>CAWJLP010000022.1:0-137601 GCA_963843745.1 uncultured Actinomycetota bacterium | reverse complement strand
GCCCGTGGCGTCTCCCCGCCGTCCCGCTCAACCGGACCCGCGCGAACGTGCACGCGCTCGCCCTGCGGGCCGAACAGGCTGAGCAGTTCCACCGCCCCAGGCCCGGCGGCGCCGAACCAGTGCGGCACCCGGGTGTCGAACTCGGCGGCCTCGCCCTGGGTCAGTACCACGTCGTGCTCGGCAAGCACCAGCCGGAGCCTGCCGTCGAGCACGTACAGCCATTCGTAACCCTCGTGGCTGCGCAGGTCGGGCACCCGCCTGCTGCTGCCGGCCGGAATGACCAGCTTATAGGCCTGCAGGCCGACGGGCTGGCGGTTCAGCGGGTAGTAGGTCATCCCGTGCCGCCGGAAGGAACTCGGCCGCACCCGGGGGTCAGCCACCGGCGTCGTCACGATCTGGTCCAGGCTGACCTGGTAGGCGCGGGCGAGCGGGAGCAGCAGTTCCAGGGTGGCCCGGCGCTGACCCGACTCCAGCCGGGACAGCGTGCTGACCGAGATGCCCGTCACGGCCGACACCTCGGCCAGGCTCGTGCCGCGGTCCTGGCGCAGCGACCGCAGCCGCGGCCCGACGGTGGCCAGCGCCTGGTCTGTCTCGTCGGTCATCCGGTCATTTTGCCATATCGGCAATCTAGTTTGCCAATCCTCGCCCGGACGTGCATCATGGCGGCGACGCTAAGGAGGAACTGCGATGAGCGGTCACGACCACGGTCCCGAGATGTTTGACGCGGCGTTCTGGGACGCCAGGTACAGCTCGGCGCACTCGCTGTGGAGCGGCAACCCCAACCGCCAGCTGGTCGCCGAGGCGGAAGGCCTCGCGCCGGGAACGGCACTGGACGCCGGCGCCGGAGAGGGCGCCGACGCCATCTGGCTAGCGGAACGCGGCTGGCAGGTCACGGCCGTGGACGTCTCGGGCGTGGCGCTCGGCCGGGCGGCCGAGCACGCCGCCAAGGCCGGCGACGAGGTCGCGGCGCGCATCCGCTGGCAGCGCGAGGACCTGCGCGAGTGGATACCGCCCGAGCGCGCTTATGACCTGGTGACGTCGCAGTACCTGCACCTGCCCGGCACGCTCCGCAGCACCCTCCTCGCCCGGCTGGCCGCGGCCGTCCGCGACGGCGGCACGCTGCTGATCGTCGGTCACCACCCGATGGACCTGGAGACCACGCTGCAGCGGCCGAACCATCCCGAGCTCATGTTCACCGGCGATGACCTCGTCAGCGAGATCGGCGGAGACGGCTGGGAGATCGTCACGAACGCCGCCGCTGAACGGGAGGCGACCGACCCGGACGGCCGGCCTGTCACGGCTCACGACACCGTCTTTCGCGCCCGCCGCGTCTGACCGTGCGTCAGGAGGGGCTGTCGACCGGGAGCCCCGCCTCCCGCGCGGCCTCGAGCAGCGGCTTGTCGTAGGCGACGAACGACACCAGGTCGCGCCGGATGGCCAGCGCGGAGGCGAGGTGGATCGCCCCGGCGGTGCCGAGCCCGGCAGGCGGCAGGGTCGCCGCGGTTTCGAGCACGTCGTTGCTGAGCGCCACCCGGCCGATCCGCCGGATGATCCGCTGGCCGCGGGGGAGCGCGCCGGGCTCGGCGAGCCAGATGGCCCGCAGCACCTCGGTCCTGTGCAGGGCGCTGGACACCAGGGACTGGTCCGCGCGCTCCGCCAGCCAGCTGGCGAGCGCCTGCGACTCGGGCTCGGTCAGCGCGAGCTTCACGAGCGCGGAGGAATCGAGGTAGATCACGGCTGTGCCTCGCCCTCGTCCACGCGCGCCTGGCGCAGCCGCTCGCTCGCGCTGGGCCGGGGGCCCCGCCCGGGCGACACCGGGTACGGGTCGACGTCAAGCACGCTCCCCGCCTCTTCGGCCCGCTCGACGACGCCGGCCGCGATCCACCGCTCGAGCGGGCTGTCCGGCTGGCGCACCGGGATCATCTGTGCCACCAGGCGGCCGCGGTTGGTGATGTCGACCGTGTACCCCTGCTCCACGAGGTCGACGTAGACGCTCGCGTGCTGGCGCAGCTCCCTGATGCCGATCCGGCGCGGGACGGTGGTGGACGCGTGGTGGACCGGATCTCCGGAGTAGCCCAGGTCCGGGTTCAGCGGCTTGCCCCGGCGCCGATCGCCTTTCTGTGGCATGAAACGACTGTAGCACACGACATGCTACACTCGTACGCGCGCAGCGTAATGGCCGGCGTGTCGCGCGGGAATGCGCCGGGCGCCGATGTCGCTGACGCCTAGTGCACAGTGCACACTGAATATGGGGCAGGATAGAAGTTATGCAGCAGCCGCGGGATTTCTCCCTCTACGGCGCCGTTGACCTCGGCGCGCGGCAGGCCGCCGCGCAGCGCAGGCAGCAGGCGGCCAGGGCCGCCGAGACCGGCGAGTCAGGCAACGGCGAGGCGTCGGCGTTCGTGTTCGACGTCACCGAAGAAACCTTCAACACGGACGTGGCGGCCAGGTCCCGCACCACGCCGGTCATCGTTGACCTGTGGGCGGACTGGTGCGGGCCCTGCAAGCAGCTCAGCCCGGTGCTCGAGAAGCTTGCCAACGAGGCGGCAGGCGCCTGGGTGCTCGCCAAGGTCGACGTGGACGCGAACCCGCGGCTCGCCCAGGCGTTCCAGGCGCAGTCCATCCCCATGGTCGTCGCGATCGTCGGCGGCCAGATGGTGGACGCGTTCCTCGGCGCGATGCCCGAGTCCCAGGTGAGGCAGTGGCTGACCCAGGTGCTCGCGGTGGCCGACCAGATCGGCGCCGGGGCCCCGGGAGCGGGCGGCGTTCCTGGCGCTGACGGCGCGGACGACCTGGCGGGCGTGGACGACCTGCCGCCCGCCTACGCCGAGGCGCAGGCCGCGATGGAAAGCGGCGACATGGACACCGCGACGAGCGTCATCGAGAAGGCGCTCGCCGAGACCCCCGGCGACCCGCTGCTGAAGAGCTGGCTCGCGCAGGCGAACCTGATCAAGCGGGTCGGCGGCTACGACCAGGCCGCGGCGCGGCGCGACGCCGCCGCGAGCCCGTCCGACGTCGACGCGCAACTGCGCGTCGCCGACATCGAGCTGGCCAGCGGCCGGACCGAAGAGGCCTTCGACCGGCTGCTCGGCGTCATCCGGCGCACGTCGGGCGACGAGCGCAACAAGGCGCGCGTGCAGCTGCTGAGCCTCTTCGACATCTTCCCGCCGGACGACCCGCAGGTGAAGCGGGCCCGCAGCCAGCTAACCGCGCTGCTCTTCTAGCCGGTTCCGTTCCCGGCTGTCATAATCCGTCAGCATTTCATGGCATGATCGGAGCCATCACCTGCTGAGAGGAGGACGGAATGGCCGCTCCTGGCCAAACCGGGGACGGTGGCCTGCCGGTGAACATCCGCACGGACATCCCGCACCCCGCGCGGGTGTACGACTACTGGCTGGGCGGCAAGGACAACTTCGCTGCCGACCGGGCCGCGGCCGAGCAGGTCCTGCAGTTCATGCCGGAGATCGTGGACACCGTGCGCGGCAACCGCCAGTTCCTGGTGCGCGCGGTCGCCTTCCTTCGCGACGCCGGGATCCGCCAGTTCCTCGATATCGGCAGCGGGCTGCCGAGCAGCCCCAACGTCCACGAGGTCGTCCAGGCGGGCGGCACGGGCGCGCGGGTCGTGTACACCGATCACGACCAGGTCGTGGTCTCGCATGCCCAGGCGCTCATGGCGAAGACGAACGAGGACACCGTCTCCGTCGTCCACGCCGACCTGCGTGACGTGGACAAGATCCTGTCCGGGGCCGCGGCACTCCTCGACCTCACCCAGCCGGTGGCCCTGATTTTCGCGGGAGTGCTGCATCACATCCCCGACTCGGACGACCCGGCAGGGGTCGTGGCACGATACCTCGCGGCGCTCGCCCCGGGCAGCTACCTGGTCATCTCCCATGCCACCGACGAGCCCTCCCCGGAAAAGATGGCAGCCAACGCCCAGGTCGCCGACAACAGCGGCACGGTACTTATCCCACGCGACAGGGACGCGATCCTGCGCATGTTCAACGGGCGCGAGCTGGTCGATCCCGGGCTCGTCCTGGTCTCCTACTGGCGCCCCGAGGGCGGCGAGCCGGGACCGAACGCCGACCGCGCCTGGGTCTACGGCGGCGTCGCGGCTGTCTAGCGGGCCCGCTGGGCCGCCGGGTCCTCCGCCAGCTGCTCGAGGGCAGGGAGAGCCGTCGCCAGGGCGGCCCGCTGCTCCGGGGTCAGCCCCATCAGGGACTGCGTGAGCAGGGCGGTGCCCTCCGCGCGCAGCCGCTCGAGCGTCTCGTGGCCCTTCGGCGTGATCATCAGCGTGCTGGCCCTGGCGTCCTTCGGATCGGCGTACCGCTGCACGTAGCCGAGCTCTTCGAGCACGGCGACCAGCCTGGTCAGCGTGGACGGCGCGATGCCCTCGGCCGCCGCCAGGTCGCCGAGCCGCAGCGGTCCTGACCGCTCCACAGTCGACAGGGCCGCGAGCTGCGTCGGCGTCAGCCCCGCCAGCTCGTGCCTGCGCAGCCGCCGGGACAGCCTGGCGATGGCGACGCGCAGCCGTGTTACATCGATCACGCCGGCCTCAGTGTCCATCATGCTCACGCCGGCGGCCGACGGGCTTATCGTGGTTTCCCGGGCCATGCATGAAGATTACGCGGTGCGGCGCGGACCTCGTAACCTTGAGGAAACCCGGGAGAGGCAGGCAGCGACGTGACCATGGCGCCGAGTGTTTCCTACTCCATCACCGCCCGGCTCGACGTGGCGTCGCACGGCCGCGCGGTCAGCGAGATCACCCGGGCGGTAGAGCATGCCGGCGGGGTCGTGACCGCGCTCGACGTCACCCCCGGCCAGCGCGGCAGGCTCCGGGTCGACGTCACCTGCGCCGCGACCGACACCGCGCACGCCGAGTCGCTGGTGGCCGCGATGGCAGGCATCGCGGGCGTGTCGGTGCACAAGGTCAGCGACCGGACGTTCCTGCTGCACCTGGGCGGCAAGATCGAGATGCGGTCCAAGGTGCCGCTGCGCAACCGCGACGACCTGTCCATGGCCTACACGCCCGGCGTGGCGCGGGTGTCGCTGGCACTGGCGGCCAAGCCAGAGGACGCCCGCCGGCTGACGATCAAGCGCAACAGCGTGGCGGTGGTGACCGACGGCTCCGCGGTGCTCGGCCTCGGCAACCTCGGCCCGTACGCGGCCCTGCCGGTGATGGAGGGCAAGGCGGCGCTGTTCAAGCGGTTCGCGGACATCGACGCCTGGCCCATCTGCCTGGACACCCAGGACACGGACGAGATCGTCAGGACCGTCGCCGCGATCGCCCCCGGGTTCGGCGGCATCAACCTGGAGGACATCTCCGCCCCGCGCTGCTTCGAGGTCGAGCGCAGGCTGCGCGCCATGCTCGACATCCCGGTGTTCCACGACGACCAGCACGGCACCGCGATCGTGGTGCTCGCCGCGCTCACCAACGCACTGCGCGTCGTGGGCAAGGACCTGGCCAGCGTGAAGATCGTGATGGCCGGCGCGGGCGCGGCCGGCACCGCGGTGCTGAGGCTGCTGCTCAACGCCGGCGCCGCCAACGTGATCGTGTTCGACGACCGCGGCGCGGTCTACAACGGCCGCCCGGGCATGAACGATAGCCTCACCTGGATCGCCGACCGCACCAACGCGGCCGGGTTCTCCGGCGACCTGGCCGGCGCGATGCGCGGCGCGGACGTCTTCATCGGCGTGTCAGCGCCCGGCATCCTGTCCGCCGAGGACGTCAAGATGATGAACGACGGCTCGATCGTGTTCGCCCTCGCGAACCCCGATCCTGAGGTCGACCCGGACGCGGCGCGGGAGTACGCGGCGGTGGTGGCCACCGGCCGCAGCGACTACCCGAACCAGATCAACAACGTGCTCGCGTTCCCCGGGGTGTTCCGCGGCCTGCTCGACGCGCAGAGCAGGAAGATCACCGACAAGATGCTGGTCGCCGCGGCGCGGGCGCTCGCCGACGTGGTGCTGCCCGACGAGATCGGCCCGGACTACATCGTCCCTTCGGTGTTCCACCCTGACGTCGCGTCCGGCGTCGCCGCGGCGGTCCGCGCAGTCGCCCTCGAGGCCGATGCGGGCACTCAGGAACCTGCCCCATGATGGTTACATGGATCACATGGAGCCGGATCCGGGAGCCGGGAGACTGCTCGTAGCGACGCCGCTGCTGGGGGATCCGAACTTCAAGCGCGCGGTCGTGCTGATCGTTGAGCACGAGGAAACTGAGGGCACCCTGGGCGTGGTGCTGAACCGGCCGACGAAGATCCCGGTGGGCCAGGTGCTCGAGCAGTGGACAGAGCTGATCACGGACCCTTCTGTGCTGTTCCGCGGCGGTCCGGTCGCGCAGAACAGCGCGCTCGCCCTCGCCATGGTCCCCGGCAAGGAGGAGCCGCTCGGCTGGCGCGCGCTCGACGGCGCGCCTGCGCTGGCCCGGCTCGGCCTGCTCGACCTGGACGCGCCGCCCCGGCTGCTGGCGCCCGCGATCCAGTCGCTGCGCGTCTACGCCGGCTACGCGGGCTGGTCGCCCGGCCAGCTCGACGCGGAGATCGACGAGGGCGCCTGGTTCGTGCTCCCGGCCGAGCCCGGTGACATCTTCGCCGCGGAGCCTGAGCACCTGTGGCGCGCCGTCCTGCAGCGCCAGGAAGGCGATATCGCCTTCCTGGCCACGTACCCGGAAGACCCCGGTCTCAACTAGCCGCGGTGATAGCTGCTCGGCGCGGCCCAGGCACTGCTCCCGGCGACCCAGAATCCGTCGCTTCGCGTCACCGTGCCTTATGACCTGCCCGACAGGGTCGCCGCCGCCCGCACTCGCGGTGACCCGGCGTCCTTCGACCGCGGCCTGGCCGAGGGAAAGGGCCGGACGATCGACCGGGCGGTCGACGCGGGTCTGGCCAGCGCGCCACGTCCGCCCAAAACCCCGGCCGGAAGCAGCGAGACGGTAGACTAGAACCCGTGAGCAATGGCACCGAGGTAATGCCAGAAAGCGACCTGAAAGTCCACGAGGACCGGCGGGTCGATACTTCGCACGGCGATCACGAGCGGTTCGCGCACTACGTGGACAAGAACGAGATGATGGAGAGCCACGTCTTCGGCACTCCCATCAAGGCGCTGTGCGGCAAGGTCTGGGTGCCGAGCAGGGACGCGAAGAGGTTCCCCGTCTGCCCGGAGTGCAAGGAAATTTACGAGTCGCTGCCTGATGGCGACGACGACGCCGCGGAGTGAGTGGGGCTGAACAGTCAGCCGCGTACGTTCGGGAAAATTCTCTTGATCTTCTCCGTGGCTGGCAGAAGGCTGCTTACGAAGAGTATTTCCGAGTCGCGCGGCGTGACTTCCTGCTGGTAGCGACCCCTGGCGCGGGCAAGACGACGTATGCCCTCACGGTGGCGGCGCGGCTGCTGGCACTCCGCGAGATCGCGGCCGTGACCGTGGTGACGCCCACCGAGCATCTCAAGTACCAGTGGGCGCGGGCGGCGACGACGTTCGGGATCGCGATCGACCCGTCCTACCGGAACGCGCAGGGCCGGGCGGGCGCCGACTTCCAGGGGGTCGCGGTCACCTACGCGCAGGTGGCGGCGCATCCCGCGCTGCACAGGCAGCGGACGGAGAACCGGCGGACGCTGGTGATCTTCGACGAGGTGCATCACGCGGGCGACGCGCTGTCGTGGGGCGACGCGATCAGGGAGGCGTTCGAGCCGGCCAGGCGGCGGCTCGCGCTGACCGGCACGCCGTTCCGGTCGGACGCGAACCCGATCCCGTTCGTCACGTACGTGCCGGAAGCGGCCGGCGTGCAGCGGTCGGCCTCGGACTTCGTCTACGGGTACGGGCCGGCGCTGGCCGACGGCGTGGTGCGGCCGGTGATCTTCCTCGCCTACTCCGGTGAGATGCACTGGCGAACCAGGGCCGGCGACGAGATCACCGCGACGCTTGGCACGCCGATGACGAAAGACCAGGTCGCGCAGGCGTGGCGAACGGCGCTCGACCCGGCGGGAGAGTGGATCCAGCGGGTGCTCGAGGCCGCGGACCGGCGGCTCACCGAGGTGCGCCGTGCGATGCCGGACGCGGCCGGGCTGGTGATCGCCGGGGACCACGAGACGGCGCGGGCGTACGCGGCGCTGCTGCGGCGGGTTTCCGGCGCGCGGCCGGTCGTCGTGCTCTCGGACGATCCGACGGCGAGCCGGAAGATCTCCGCGTTCGCGACGTCCGCGGACCGCTGGATGGTCGCGGTGCGGATGGTGTCCGAGGGAGTGGACGTGCCCCGGCTCGCGGTCGGGGTGTACGCGACCTCCGTGTCGACGGCGCTGTTCTTCGCGCAGGCGATCGGCCGGTTCGTGCGGGCGCGGCGGCGCGGGGAGACCGCCTCGGTGTTCCTGCCGTCGGTGCCGGTGCTGCTCGGGTTCGCGGCGGAGCTTGAGGCCGAGCGCGACCACGTGGTGCGGGCGCTGGACCGTGATCCTGAGGCGGAGCTCGCCGAGGCGGAGCGGTCCCGTGACACGCCTGACTTCGAGGTGCTGGGGAAGTCCTTCGAGGCGCTGGCGGCCTCCGCGACGTTCGACCGGGTGCTGTATGACGGCGGGGAGTTCGGCACCGCGACGGAGGCGGGGTCGCTGGAGGAGGAGGACTACCTGGGGCTGCCTGGCCTGCTGGATCCGGACCAGGTGGCCCTGCTCCTGCGCAAGCGGCAGTCCCGGCAGCTGACGGCGCGGTCGGCGGTCGCCGCGGCTCCGGCTCCCTCAGCTCCGGCTCCCGCTCCCGCGGCCACGGCTTCCGTCCCTCTGGCTTCCGCTCCCGCGGCCCCGGCCCCGGCTTCCGTCCCTCTGGCTTCCGGCGCCCCGGCCCCCTCGCCGCCGGCACCTGCAGCGCCGGCCCCGTCGGCGCAGGCCGCTACCGTGAGCCGCGAGGGACTTGCCGCGCTCCGCAAGGAGCTCAATGGCCTGGTCGGCGCCTGGAGCCACCGGACCGGACAGCCGCACGGGGTGATCCACGCCGAGCTGCGGCAGGCGTGCGGCGGCCCGGCGATCCCGCAGGCGTCCGCGGACCAGATCCGCGACCGGATCGCCAAGATCCGTCAGTGGGCCCTATCCCGCCGCTGATCTGGCGCTGCTCAGCTGGCACTGGTTCAAAGTGAGAACACGGGCAGGCGGACCTGGGCGTACGGATTCATTAACCCGCGATCGCGGGTGCTCACTCGAAGGAGCGAAGTGATGAGCGCTGACGCATCCGCCGCCCGCACACTGCACGAGGAACCCCCGGCCGCGCCTGCCGCCACGCCGGGACCGCTGACCGGCGATCCGGCGGCGCTGGGCCTGCCGTGCTTCATCGCGGGCTCGGTCTCGCTCGGCCTGGCCCTGGTAGGCGTGGTCCCGGCGACCGCGATCGGGGCGGCGATCCCGATCATCCTCACGGCCACGTCGATCGGCCTTTTCCTGGCGACGATCTGGAGCGCGTCGCTGGGGCAGACGGCGGTGGCGAGCGTGTTCGGCATCTTCGGCGGGTTCTGGCTCAGCTACGCCGTGCTCGTCATCGGCCTCACCCACAACTGGTTCGGCGTCGCGCCGGCCTCCGCGCAGGCCGCGCAGGAACTGTTCCTGGTCGCCTGGCTCGTGGTGATGGTGATGCTCACGCTCGCGATGCTGCGGCTGCCGCTCGCCTTCACGGCGGTGTTCTTCCTGGTGGATCTCGCGCTGCTGCTGGTGTTCCTCGGGGTGAACCAGACATCCACCGGACTGCTGAAGGCCGCCGGTTACGTGGTCCTGGTGTTCGCCGCCATCGGCGTGTACCTGTACTTCAACACCGCGACGATCGCGACCGGCGGGAAGCCGGTCCCGCTCGGCAGGCCGATCCTGCACGACTGACCCCGCAGCGGGCCGGTGTTCAGAGCCTCCAGCGCAGAAACTGTGTTAAGCCAAGCGCGCCAACGACCTCCTGGGTGAGCGCGACCTGGCACTGTCGGTGCAAGTACTCCAGGAGTTCTACGTTCAGGCGACCCGGGCCAGCCGCCGGGACGCCATCAGCCACCAGCAGGCAGTCCTGCTCATCGAGTCGTTCCGGCGCTTCCCCGTCCAGGACCTCACCAGCGGGATCATGATGGCGGCCCTGGATGCCCGCCAGCGCTTCCAGCTCTCCTACTGGGACGCCGCCATCATCGAGGCATCCCGCGTGCTGGGCTGCACCGAGGTGTTGTCCGAAGACCTCAACGACGGCCAGGACTACGGCGGTGTCCGCGTCACCAACCCGTTCCGCTGAGTCAGCCGTTCGGGATTTCGGTCTGATTCCATCGCTTTGTCCCTGTTTTCTGCCGCCCTGACGACAGAAAACAGGAACAAAGAGCAGACCGCTCAGTCAAACCAGTAGTCGAGGTGTACCTCGGCGTTTTCGCCGAGGTTGGCGCGGAAGCCGCCTTCGCCGCGCAGGCCGGCCAGTTCGCCGGTGCCCGAGCCGGGGACCACGAACCAGTCGCCCGCCACGACGCTCCCGGTCACCGTGCCCGAGTCCTGCAGGAGAAAGCTCCCGGTGCGACCCGATACGGCGCCAGTGACCCGCTCGATTCCGACGAAGCTCGCGGAACCGTCGGCCCGCGCCGCTTGCAGGAACTCGACGACGCCGTCGCCCTCGATGTCACCGGTGAACGCTTCCTCCACGTGGATGCGCGTGAGGGACGGCCCGTCGGCCGGTGTTTCGTAGGAGACGGGCTGGTATTCATGCACCGTGATGACGGCTTCCGCCCGCGTCTTGCTGATGTCCGAAGTGCTCATGTCTGCCCCTGGATCAGCTCCGGTCGATGGCGCGGGCCGGCGTGGGCTCGCGCGCCTACCGTAGCTAAGTCTTCAGGACGCACGGCGGATCGGCAACTACCACGGCATTACGCGGGGTTACGTTCAGTCAAACGGGGTCTTACGCGGGTGTGACGTTGACACCCGCGTCCTGCAA
Source organism: uncultured Actinomycetota bacterium (assembly GCA_963843745.1). Classification (GTDB taxonomy): domain Bacteria; phylum Actinomycetota; class Actinomycetes; order Streptosporangiales; family Streptosporangiaceae; genus Trebonia. Next base: position 126,681 of record CAWJLP010000022.1, on the reverse strand, counting down.
GGTGGAGATGGCCTCGGCCGTGGTGCCTGGATCGACCCCGGCGGTGAGCCCGAGCACGACCTTCGTGCGGAAACCGGCCTTCGCCGCGTCGGCCGCGGTCGCGCGGACGCAGTAGTCGGTGGCGATCCCCACGACGTCGACCTCATCGACGTCGTGGGCGCGCAGCCAGTCGGCGAGCGGGGTGCCCTGGTCGTCGGCGCCTTCGAAGCCGCTGTAAGCGGCGGCGTGCTGGCCCTTGCGGAACACCGCCTCGATCGGCCTGGTGTCCAGGTCCGGATGCAGTTCCGCGCCGTGCGACCCGGCGACGCAGTGCGGCGGCCAGGACTGGGCGTAGTCCGGTTCGGCGGCGAAGTGGCTGCCGGGATCGATGTGGTAGTCCTCGGTGGCGACCACGTGATCGTAGCCATTGCCGGGCGACGCGAGCAGCGAGCTGATGCCGCGAGCCACCGCGGTCCCGCCGGCGACCGCGAGGGAGCCGCCTTCGCAGAAATCGTTCTGCACATCGACGATGATGAGCGCGCGCACGCTTTTACCGTATCGTGCCCACGAGACGACGCGCGCCTAAGAACCCACGTCGGCGGCGGTGCCGCCCGTGATCCGGATCAGCTCGTCGAAAGACGTCGGGAACACCGTGTGCGGATGCCCGGCCGCCGCCCACACGACGTCGTACTTCGACAGCCAGGTGTCCACCAGCGTCCGGATGGGCGCGGGATGCGCCACCGGCCCGACTCCGCCGATCGCCTGGCCGGTCCACTCGCGCACCGAGCGCGCGTCGGCCCGCGCCACGGTGGCCGAACCGGTCAGGGATGCCACCCGCGACGTGTCTACCCGGTGCGCCCCGCTGGTCATCACCAGCAGCGGCGCGCCGTCGGCGTCGAACACCAGGCTGTTGGCGATCGCGCCGACCTCGCAGCCGAGCTGTTGCGCCGCGGCGGCCGCGGTGGGCGCCGGTTCCGGAAGTTCCCGTACTTCGCCGGTGACCCCCAGCGACTTGAGCACGTCAGCGAACCGCGAGAAATCGACTGCCATGCCGGTCACGCTACCGACTCGGCCGCGCCGCCCGCGAACGCATTTCGGCCACCAGACTGCACTATGTGTGCGATTCCGGGGCATATTGCCCCGAAATAACACATCGAGCGGAGAAAGGAAGGCCCGACGCGGTCAGTCCTCCTCGCCGTCGCGGTCGAAAATCGTCGGGATGGCCGGATAACCGCGGGAGAGCTGCAGCGCGTAGCCGGGCAGTTCGCCGAGCACTGCCTGATGCCGGTCACGCGCGGCCTCCAGCGGCTCGCGCCCCACGATCTTGCCGTCCCTGATGAGCTCGCGGAGCAGCACCCGGTCCGATGGGCCCGGGTCCGGCGGCGCCAGCCTGATCCGCTCGGTCACGGCCTCGCCGGCCGCACCGCGGTGCCGGACGGCCCACTTGCGGCCGCCGCGTCCCGGCTTGCCGACCGACCGCTTCGCGACCGGCCGCAGGACGTCCTGCGGTCCAGGAGCCGAGGAATCCGGCAGCGGCGTGTCCGACCTGGCCACCAGCTTGTACACGAGCGCCGCGGTCGGCGCGCCCGACCCGGTGACCAGCGAGGTGCCCACGCCGTACCCGTCCACCGGCGCCACCGCCAGGCCGGCGATCGAGTACTCGTCCAGGTCCCCGGTCAGGATGATCCGGGTCGACGTGGCGCCGAGCGAGTCGAGCAGCGAACGCACGGACACCGCCAGCGCGGGCAGGTCGCCGCTGTCGATCCGTACCGCGCCGAGCGACGTGCCCGCCACGTCCACCGCGGTGCGCACCGCCCGCTCGACGTCGTAGGTGTCCACGAGCAGTGTCGTGGACGGCCCCAGCGAGGAGAGCTGGGACTCGAACGCGTGCCGCTCGCTGTCGTGCACGAGGGTGAAGGCGTGCGCCGAGGTCCCGCTCGACGGGACGCCGTAGCAGAACCGGGCCCGCAAGTTCGACGTGGAGGCGAACCCGGCGATGTACGCGGCCCGCGCGGCCGCCACCGCGGCGCGCTCGTGTGTGCGCCTGGAGCCCATCTCGATCAGCGGCCGGCCGCCGGGGCCGCCCGCCGCGGTCACCATCCGGGAGGCGGCGGACGCGATGGCGCAGTCGTGATTCATGATCGACAGCACCAGGGTCTCGAGGAGGACCGCCTCGGCGAACGTGCCTTCGACCACGATGATGGGCGATCCGGGAAAGTACACGTCCCCTTCCGCATATCCCCAGATGTTTCCGCCGAAACGATACGATGACAGGTAACGGAGCGTGGTCTCGTCCACGATCCCGCTGTCTCGCAGGAAGGCCAGTTCCTGCGGCCCGAAGCGGAACCGCTCGAGGGCGTCGAGCAGCCGCCCGGTGCCCGCGACGACTCCGTACCTGCGGCCGTGCGGCAGCTGGCGGGCGAATACCTCGAACACCGCCCGGCGGTGGGCCGCGCCGCTGTGCAGGGCGGCTTGAAGCATGGTGAGCTCATAGTGGTCAGTCAGCAGCGCGGTCCCAGTGGGGCCGTCAGCCGAAGAACCGCCGGATTCACTGTTCGCCGGTGTGGTCACAGGTGGAAGACTACGTACAAGGAGGTGTGTACGAGTGAGCGTGGCACCCGCTGAGCTAGATCGGCCGTTGACAGCGGATGAAACGGTGCCGGATAAGCCCTGGATGACCATCGTCTGGAATGATCCGGTGAACCTGATGTCCTACGTGACTTACGTGTTCGAGCACGTCTTCGGGTACCCCCGGCCGAAAGCGGAGAAGCTGATGCTCGACGTTCACCACAAGGGCAAGGCCGTGGTCGCCGTCGGCACGCGGGAGTCCATGGAGCACAACGTCGAGGTGCTGCACGGTTACGGCCTGTGGGCCACGGTCCGCCAGGACAACTAAGTCGCACGTCCACCCACGACCCGAAGACTGAGAAGATGCAGATGTTCCGCCGCACCAGGGACGGTGGCGTCAGCGTCTGGCTGCCGCCAGGCGAGGCGACGCTACTGCGCACGCTCGTGGTCCCGGTGCTTGACCTGCTCGGCGAAAGCGGCGGGCCCGGCGAAGCCGGCTATCCGCAAACGCAAGGCGACGCCGCCGACGACCTGGACAGGATCCTGGCAGAGGCCGTCGAGGCGGCCGAAGCCGCGGAAGCGCCGTCCATCCCTGACGACCCGGTGCTCGCCCGGCTGCTGCCCGACGCCTACCAGGACGATCCCGAGGCGGCGGGCGAGTTCCGCAAGTACACCGAGTCGTCGCTGCGCGAGGCCAAGAAGTACTTCGCGCAGACGCTGCTCGACACGCTGCCGCCGTCCGGCGGCCGGGTCAGGCTCACGGGCGATCAGGCCAGGGACTGGATGCGGGCGCTGAACGACGTGCGGCTCATGTTCGGGGTGCGGCTCGAGGTGACCGAGGACTTCGAGGAACAGCTCGCCGCGCTCGCCCCCGACGACCCGAAGGTCGCCGCGTTCGAGGTCTACGGCTGGCTTGGCGCCGTGCAGGAGTCGCTGGTCCGCGCGCTCGACAGGTAAGGCCCACCGGGTAATCTCACCGATCATGCTGACGATCTCCCGTGACCTTGAGGCGAAGATCATTGCCCACGCCCGCAGGGACCACCCGGACGAGGCATGCGGCGTGATCGCGGGCCCGGCGGGCAGCGACCGGCCGGCCCGTTTCATCCCCATGCAGAATGCCGAACGTTCCCCCACCTTCTACCGTTTCGACTCCCTTGAGCAGCTCAAGGTGTGGCGCGAGATGGACGACAGGGACGAGGAGCCGGTGGTGATCTACCATTCCCACACGGCCACCCAGGCGTACCCGTCGCGCACGGACATCTCGTACGCCAGCGAGCCGCAGGCTCATTACGTCCTAGTATCTACACGGGATGAGGCGGAAACCGAGTTCAGGTCCTACCGGATTGTCGACGGTCAGGTCACCGAGGAACCGGTCACGTTCACGGAATGATCCGGCCCGGAACCGGGTTCCAACCAAGACGTTAGAAGTTCACTGAGGAGCGGTTTTCATGGCTATTGAGGTTCGCATTCCGACGATTCTGCGCAGCTATACCGGCGGCGCCAAGTCGGTGGAAGGGTCGGGGACCACCCTGGACGAGCTGCTGTCCAACCTGGACGCCGAGCACGGCGGCCTGCGGGACCGGCTGGTCGACGGTGAGAACCTCCGCCGGTTCGTCAACGTCTACCTGAACGACGAGGATGTCCGATTCCTCGGCGGCCTGAAGACCCCCGTCTCCGACGGTGACACGGTCACGGTCCTGCCGGCTGTCGCTGGCGGGGCTCGATAAAAAGCATTTTCTCCCGAACGGGCCCGTTTCGATGCGCTACGACTCACTGCTCGCTTCCCTCGGGAACACCCCGCTGGTGGGCCTGCCCAGGATGTCCCCGTCGGACGAGGTGCGGTTGTGGGCCAAGCTGGAGGACCGCAACCCGACAGGTTCGGTGAAGGACCGCGCCGCGTTCTTCATGGTCGAGCAGGCGGAGAAGGACGGCCTGCTCAGGCCCGGCTCGACGATCCTGGAGCCGACCTCGGGGAACACCGGCATCTCGCTGGCGATGATCGCGAAGCTCCGCGGCTACCAGCTGATCGTCGTGATGCCGGAGAACACCAGCGAGGAGCGGCGTCAGATCCTGCGGATGTACGGGGCGGAGATTTTCACCTCGCCTGCCGCCGGAGGATCGAACGAGGCCGTCCGGGTGGCGAAGCGGCTCGCCGCCGATCACCCGGACTGGGTCATGCTCTACCAGTACGGCAACGAGGCGAACGCTCGCGCGCATTACGAGACCACCGGCCCGGAGATCCTCGCGGACCTGCCGAGCGTGACGCACTTCGTGGCGGGCCTCGGCACGACGGGCACGCTGATGGGAACGGGCAGGTTCCTGCGGGAGCACGTCCCCGGCGTCAAGATCGTCGCCGCGGAACCCAGGTACGGCGAGCTGGTCTACGGCCTGCGGAACGTGGACGAGGGCTTCGTCCCCGAGCTGTATGACGAGTCGGTGCTGACCACGAGGTTCTCGGTGTCGTCGGAGGACGCGCTGCAGCGGACCCGCGAACTGCTGACCAAGGAAGGCATCTTCGCCGGGATCTCGGCGGGCTGCGCCCTGCACGCGGCGCTGGCGATGGCGGCGCAGTCGTGCAAAGCGAAGGAACACGCCGACATCGTGGTGCTCGTCGCGGATGGCGGCTGGAAGTACCTGTCCACCGGCGCCTACGGCGGCACGCTCGACGAGGCCGAGGAACGCCTTGAAGGGCAACTCTGGGCTTAAATCGATTCTGCAGTGCGAATTGCACTGTGCACCTGCACGTGCATCGAATAGACTCGTTTATGTGCACCGTATGCGCCTTACGGTGGTGGGCTGCTCGGGGAGTTTTCCCGGGCCGGACAGTGCCGCCTCCTGTTACCTGCTTGAGGCGGAAGGGTTCCGGCTCGTCGTTGAGTTCGGCAACGGGGCCCTCGGCCCGCTGCAGAAACACATCGGGCTCTTTGACGCGAACGCTGTCTGCCTGAGTCACCTGCACGCCGACCACTGCGTTGACCTGTACTCGTACTCAATCGCCCGGATGTACTCGCCGGCCGGGCCGCAGCCGCCGATCCCGGTGTACGGGCCGGCCGGCACCCGCGAGCGGATCGGGGCGATCCACGGCTCGGAGGGGGACGCCTACGGGCTGATGAGCCGGTTCACGTTCGAGACGCTCGCCGTCGGGTCGTTCTCGGTCGGCCCGTTTGACGTGTCCACCGTGCACATGAACCACCCGGTGGAGACGTTCGGCTTCCGGTTTTCCTACGGCGGCCGGACCATCGCATACACCGGGGACACCGGGGAGACTGAGGCGGTGGCGCGGCTGGCTCGCGACTGCGACGTCTTCCTGTGCGAGGCGGCCTTCCTCGACGGGCCCAACCTGCCGCCGGACCTGCACCTGACCTCACGCCAGGCCGCTGGGTACGCAGCGCAGGCCGGAGTCGGCGAGCTGGTGCTCACCCATCTGCAGCCGTGGACCGCCGCGGACAAGGCGCTCGCCGAGGCGTCGGCCGTCTTCGACGGCAAGCTCGCGACGGCCGTCCCGGGTCAGGTGCTGAACCTGGCGCGATAGGCTGCCGGCATGTCTCGACCAGATGGACGGTCCGCGGACGAACTGCGTCCGGTGCGCTTGACCCGAGGATGGCTGGATCACGCCGAGGGGTCGGTGCTCGTAGAGTTCGGCGCGACACGGGTGCTGTGCGCGGCGAGCGCCACCGAGGAGGTGCCGCGCTGGCGGCGGGGCAGCGGGCTCGGCTGGGTGACCGCCGAGTACGCCATGCTGCCCCGGGCGACCAACACGCGCGGCGACCGGGAATCGGTCAAGGGGCGGCTGGGCGGCCGCACGCAGGAGATCTCCCGGCTCGTCGGCAGGTCGCTGCGAGCCTGCGTGGACTACAAGGCGCTCGGCGAGAACACGATCATCATCGACTGCGACGTGCTGCAGGCCGACGGCGGGACCAGGACCGCCGCGGTGACCGGCGGCTACGTGGCGCTTGTCGACGCGATCGCCTGGCTGCAGAAGCGCGGGCGGTGCAAGGGCTCCCCGCTGGTCGCCTCGGTGTCCGCGGTGAGCGTCGGGATCGTGGACGGCGAGCCGAGGCTCGACCTGTGCTACGAGGAAGACTCGGCCGCCGAGACCGACATGAACGTGGTCTGCACGGGCACCGGTGACTTCGTGGAGATCCAGGGCACGGCGGAGCGCGAGCCGTTCGGCCGGGCGATGCTGGGCCAGCTGCTCGACCTCGCCACGGGCGGGTGCGCGGAGCTGAGCCGCCTGCAGGCGGAGGCCCTGGGTGGCTGACCTTTCAGGTCCGCGCCTGGTGCTCGCTACGCGCAACAATCACAAGGTCGCCGAGCTCTCCCGCATCCTCGCCGCGGCGGGCATCGCCGACAGGCTGACCGGCCTCGACGCCTTTCCCGGCGCCCCGGACGTCCCGGAAACCGGCCTGACGTTCGCCGACAACGCCCTGCTGAAGGCCCACGCGATCGCCGCCTATACCGGCCTGCCCGCGGTCGCCGACGACTCCGGCCTCTGCGTGGACGCGCTGCACGGCATGCCGGGGGTGTTCTCGGCCCGCTGGGCGGGCAAGCACGGCGACGACCGCGCCAACCTGGACCTGGTTCTCGGCCAGCTCAGCGACGTCGCGGCGCGCGGCGCGCAGTTCGTCTGCGTGGCCGCCCTGGTCCTGCCGGCCGTCCCGGAGACACCAGACGGCACCCGGCGCGAGTGGACCACGACGGGGGTGCTCGCGGGCGAGCTGACCAGGGCACCGCGCGGGTCGAACGGGTTCGGCTACGACCCGATCTTCGTCCCCGGCGGCATGTCGGTCACCACGGCGCAGCTCGCCCCGGAGGAAAAGGACGCGATCAGCCACCGCGGCCGCGCCTTCCGCGCCCTGGCGGAGCTAATCCCCGCCCACGTCCACTAGCGCGCCGCGTCGCCCTGCTCATTGGCCCCGGCTCGCCACTTAGGAGCACGAAACTACGCCCAATCGCCGATAACAGCAAGAAAAGCGTAGCGTTCTGCTCCTAAGTCATGATCATCTCACGATGTGAGATGCTGTGATCCCGGTTTCTGCCGGGTGGCGGGAAGCGATAGCGTGGGCTGTCTGCCCATGACCGCGCGAGTAAGGAGGGCCTCATGACCGGAGTGCGGCTCGAGCCTGGCGACGAGGCGCCGGATTTCACCCTGCCCGACGCTGACGGCAACCTGGTGTCGCTGTCCTCGCTGCGCGGTCAGCAGGTGGTCGTCTACTTCTACCCGGCGGCCATGACGCCCGGGTGCACCAAGGAAGCCTGCGATTTCACCGCGAGCCTGCCGGACTTCAGCAAGGCCGGGATGACCGTGCTCGGCATTTCCCCGGACGCCCCGGCGAAGCTGCAGAAGTTCCGCGACAAGGAGCACCTCGCGTTCCCCTTGCTGTCCGACCAGGACCGCGCGGTGCACGAGGCCTACGGCGCCTACGGCGAGAAGATGAACTACGGGAAGAAGACGATGGGCGTGATCCGCTCCACGTTCGTCGTCGGCGCGGACGGCAAGATCGAGAACGCGTACTACGGCGTGAAGGCCACCGGCCACGTCGACCGCCTCCGCAAGGAACTCGGCGTCTAGGCGCGGACGGGTATCCTCCGGTCAGGCACGGCCACGCGGGCGTGGCGAAATGGCATACGCGGCAGGTTTAGGTCCTGTTGGTGGCAACACCGTGGGGGTTCAAATCCCCCCGCCCGCACGAAACGACACCGTCAGCCGTCGGCCGGCTTGGGCGCTGCGAACAGGCGGTCGAGGGCCGGGGCCTCATCGGGTTCGGCGAGGAGGAGAACGTCGTCGCCGGCCCGCAGGGTCATGTCGGCCGCGGCCGTGACCAGGTTGCCGTCCCTGACGATGAGGCTGACCCAGACGTTCTCGCCGCATGGCAGGTCGCTGACAGGGCTGCCGTCGGCGGCGGAGCCGGCCGCCACGTGATAGCGGTGCAGGCCCTCAGGCTCCTCGCTGAACCGGACGCCGAGCGACCAGGGCTCCGGCTCCACGGTGCGCAGCGAGATGCCCAGCCGGTGCGCCAGCGTGGGCACCAGGCCGCCCTGGACCGTCACCGAGAAGCCGACGATGACGAAGATGATCTGGTAGGCCCTGGCCGCACCGGGTGTGCCCGAGGCGGCGATCGTCATGCCGAGCAGGATCGGCACCGCGCCCTTGAGGCCGGTCCACAGGAAGAACACTCGTTCCCTGAGGGTCAGCCGGACCGGCAGCGACACGAGCCCGCCGAGCACAGGACGGATGACAAAGGCGAGCAGGGCCGCGATCGCCAGGCCCGCCGGCCACGTGCCCGCGCTGCCGAGCGCCGATAGCCGCATGGTGAGGCCGAGCAGGACGAACGCGACGATCTCCGCCAGGCTGGCCAGCGAGGAGTGGAAGCGCTGGATCTCCCGCTTGTACGGCGCCGGCTCGTCGCCGATAAGGATCCCGGCCACGAAGACCGCCAGGAACCCAGACCCGCGGGCGACCACGGCGAGGCCGAAGATGACCAGCACGCCGGCCAGCACCCGCGGGGAGTACAACCCCTCGCTGGGCAGCGGAACGCGGCGCATGAACGTCAGCAGCGCGAGGCCGCCGGCCACCCCGATGGCCGTGCCGACGGCCATCTGCAGGACGAATTCGGCGACCACGTGCCAGCCGACCGCGCCGGCGCTGCCGTGCGCGGCGAGCAGGGCCGCGAGCAGGGCGATCCCCACCGGGTCGTTGGCGCCTGACTCGCCTTCCAGCAGGACCCCGGTGCGCCCGGCGATCTCCCTGCGGCCGAACACCGAGAACACGACGGCCGGATCGGTGGCGGCGACGGCCGTGCCGAGCAGCAGCGACAGCCGCCAGTCCATCCCCGCGACGAAGTGCGCGGCCACCGAGGCACCCGCCGCGGTGACCAGCGTCCCGGCCACGCCGACCCAGACGATCGCGGCCGCCGCGGTGCGGAACCGCCGCCAGCCGATGTGCATCCCGCCGTCGAACAAGATGATCGCGAGCGCCACGGAGACGATCCGCGTGACCGTGGTGAACGGCAACAGCGCAGCCCGGGGCCACAGTTGCGCCGCCACGCTCGCGCAGATGAGGAAGAAGGCAGGAGCCGGGATACGCAGCCGCGCGCTCAGCCGGTTAGAGAGCACCGCGCCGATCCCCACGAGGCCGATTACCAGGACGACGAGCCCGAACTCCTCAGTGCCTGTCATCGGCGGTTCATCGCCGGCCGCGGGAAACGATCACACTTCCCGCACCTTACCGGTCTTTCGTCAGGACGAGGAGAACGGCGCGAAGTCGAAGGCGGACGCCGGCAGCAGCATGTCGCCGACGTCGAACCGGTTCGGCAGCAGGCCGAACTGGTGCATGACGTCAGCGACGCGCTGCAGTCGCGCCTGGTCGACGCCGATCGGGTAGGTGTTGAGCGCGATGAGCGCCGCGATGCTCGCCGGCACCTGCCCGTCAGGGGGGCCGCCCTTGGCGGTCTCGAAGGCCTGCTCTACGGCGCCCCTGTTGGTGTCCGCGATCTCCTGGCCCAGTTCCAGCGCGGCGAGGAACCGCCTTAGCGTGTTCGGGTTGGCCTTTGCCCAGGCCTTGGTGACCACGTACCCCTCGATCGGGAACTCCTGGGTGGCGCCCTGGTTCAGGTCCGCGAGCGTGACCGCGCCGAGCTGCTGCTCGGCGATGCTGGCGAACGGCTCAGGCATGGTGGCGGCATCGATCTTGCCCGACGACAGTTGCCCGGCCATGTCGGGGAACGAGATGGGCTGCGAGGGGAACTTGACGGAGTTCATGTTGACCCCGTTCTCGGAGAGCACGGACACGTCGAGCAGGTAGTCGATGTTCTCCGGTGCGTTCACCCCGAGCACATGGCCCTTGAGACCCGCGAGCGTCTTGATGTTCGACTTGGGCATGGTGAAGATCACCTGCGAGCCTTGCTGCATGACAGACCCCTCGGCGATGACCTCGAGCGGGTCGTGCTTCTCCGCCACGGCCTGGATGTAGGAGACGTAGTTGCCGCCGGTGATGTCGAGCTTGCCCTGCAGCTGGGAGCCGATCACCGTGTCACTGCTGACCGCGGGCGTGTAGTTGACCGTCAGGCCTTCCTTGGCGAACAGGCCCTCGTGCAGCGCCACGAAGAAGCCCGCCGAGTCCATGGCGGGCACCACCCCGACGTTCAGCGTGGTCTTCTCGGCCGGGCCGATCGACAGAGAGGACATGGCGTTGCTTCCGGCCGCGGCCGAGCCGCCACCGGAAGAGCAGCCGGCCGCCAGTGCGGCGACAGCCGCCGCGGCGCACGCCGCGCGGAACCACTTACCCCCCAAGGGAAACCCCTCACCTGAGACCAGTCGTGCCTGGAAAGGATAAAACACCGACAAATCGACCAAGGTCGATTCACGGAAACTCGCCAGGCTGTGACAGGCATCCCGGGGGCCTGCCTGGCTCCCCCGCGGGGGTCGCGGTTAACCGCCGATCTCGCCGGGCTCCGGCTGGATCATGCTGGTGATCAGGTAGGGCTTCGTGAGTCGCGGTTCCAGGCCGAACTCGAACATGGCGTCAGAGACCCGCTGGATAGCCGGGACGTCCATCGTCAGGGGATACGTGTCCAGCGTCATCGTGGCCGCCTGGAGCGGCGCGGCGGCGAACGCGGCTGTGAGGTTCGCCTTGTCCATCAGCGCCGATTCCACGGCGGGGCGGTTGGTGTCAGCCACCTGCTGGCCCTCCTGGAGGGCACGCAGGAACGCGGCCACGGTGTTCGGGTGACTCTGAATCCATTGCCTGGTGCCGATGTATGCGCCGATCGGGAAGTTCTGCAGCGCTCCCTGGTCGAAGTCGGCCAGCGTCACGGCGCCGATGGTCTCCTGCGCGATCGTCCCGAACGGCTCCGGCAGCCAGGCCGCGTCGAGCTTCCCCTTCGCGAGGTCCCCGATCATGTTCGGGAACCCCTCATAGACCTGGTCGATGCCTGAGACGTTCAGCCCGTCCTGCTTGAACAGCGAGCCGAACAGCACCTGGCCGACGTTGCTGGCCGTGTTGATCCCGACCTTGGCGTGGTACTTCGTGAGGTCCGCCACGGTCTTGATACGGGAGCGGGGCATCACGTAAATTGCCTGGTTGCCCTGCTGCATGTGCGACCCGTCCGCGATGATGCGCAGGTCGATGGACTTGCCCTGATAGCTATGGGAGATCTGGGCCAGGATGAACGAGACGTAGTTCCCGACGATGATCTGGGCCTTGCCGGTCTGCAGGTCCGCCATGCCCGGTTCGCCGCCCAGGATCGGGTCGATCTTGATGCTCAGCCCCTGCTGCTGGAAGTACCCCTTCTGATTGGCGATGTACAGCCCGGCCTCATCGGCGGTGGGCACCGCGTCCACCACGATGCTGCTCACCTCGGGTGCCGGTCCAGCGGGGACGCCGCTGCCGCCGGAGGAGCAGCTGGGCAGCGCGACAACCGGAATGACAACGAATAGGGAATATAGAAGTTTGTGAATCAGCCGCATGATTCTCCCTTGTCAGCGGGAGAATAGACCCCAGAGCGCCGTCAGATGCACCCATTCGCTCTTTGCGGTAAAAAATCCGTCATTCCCGGTATGTCCGAACAGTGGCCCGACGATTACGTTGCGGGGACGGCGCGGTGATCTTCCGGCCGGGCGGCGATAGAGTAACGCACATGGCTGAGACCGATCTCGAGAACCCCAATGTGCCGCCGGCTGTGCTGGTCACCCAGATTGAGAACACGCGCGCCGATCTCGCGCGGACCATTGATGAGATCGCCGACCGGGTGCTTCCCGCTAACGTGGCCCGGCGCGCCACCGACCGCGTCCGCGAAAAGATCAGCCAGATCGACCCGCTGGTCGGCGGCGCGGTCGCCCTCGCCGTCGTCAGCGTCACCTGCTTCGTCGTCTGGCGCCGCCTGCGCAAGTAGCCGCCGCTAGCCGCCGGCGGCCGCTCAACCAGCGCTCTTGGTCAGCTCCTCGTAGTCGGCGGCGGTGAGCAGCCCGGGCGGCAGCGCCGCCTCGCCGCCGGAGCCGGCCGGGATCCGGACCCGGAACATCCAGCCCGCTCCGTACGGCTCCGCGTTGACCAGGCCGGGGTCGCCGTCGAGTTCCTCGTTCGCCTCGACGACCTCGCCGTCCACGGGGGAGTAGAGGTCGCTCACCGACTTCGTCGACTCGACCTCGCCGCACGGCTCGCCCGAGGTCACCGCGGCGCCGACGGCCGGCAGCGACACGTACACCACATCGCCAAGCTGCTGTGCCGCGTAGTCGGTGATCCCGATGGTGGCGGTGTCGCCGGCGATCGCCACCCACTCATGCTCCTCGGTGTAGTGGAGCTCGGCGGGAACGCTCATCGTTGCTTTCTCCTGTCGTAAAACGGCAGCTCTGTCAGGTCGGCCGGCTCTGCCTGGCCACGGACATCGATCCCGAACGGGCCCGTGGCGCCTGTCGCGACGTACGCCATCGCGATCGGCGTGCCGAGCGTCGGCGAGGGGGCGCCGCTAGTCACCAGGCCGACTTCGGCGGATCCGGACAGCACGGCGTAGCCGTGCCGCGGCACCCGCCGCGACCTCGCGACCAGGCCGATAAGCGTGCGCCTCGGCCCTTCTGCCGCCCGCTTCGCGAGCGCCGCCCGGCCCACGAAGTCAGTGGGCTTGTCCAGTCGCACCACGCGCCCCAGCCCCGCCTCATACGGTGTCACGTCCGGGCCGAGTTCGTTGCCGTACAGCGGCATCCCGGCCTCCAGCCGGAGCGTATCGCGGGCGGCGAGCCCGGCCGCCGGGAGGGCGGGCGTCCCGGCCTCGGCATCACGCGACGCCGCCTCCGTCAGCGCCATCCAGACCCGCTCGGCGTCGCCGGCCGCGCAGTAGATCTCGAAGCCGTCCTCGCCGGTGTACCCGGTGCGCGCCACCCACGCCGGGCAGCCGCCGACCGTCCCCGAGGCACCCGCGTAGTAGCGCATGTCCTCGAGCGGGAGATCGGTGACGCGAGAGAGGATGCCGGGAGCGTTCGGACCCTGGAGGGCGATCAGCCCGGTGACCTCGGTCTCGTCTTGCACGACAGCACCGGCGCAGCGCCGCTGCAGTTCCCCGAGCACCACAGCGGTGTTCGCCGCGTTGGCGACGACCAGGAACCGGTCGGGTTCCTGCCGGTAGATGACCAGGTTGTCGAGGACACCGCCGTCCGGCGCGCACAGCATCGTGTAGCGAGCGCGGCCAGGGGCGAGCTGCGACGGCCAGCCGCAGACCGCGTAGTCGAGCGCCTCGGCGGCGGCTGGGCCGGTCACCGCGATCTCGCCCATGTGCGACAGGTCGAACAGCGCGGCGCTCGTCCTGACCGCGTTGTGCTCGGCGGTCTCGCTGCCGTAGCGCAGCGGCATCAGCCAGCCGGCGAAGCCGGTCATCGTCGCGCCGAGCCGCTCGTGCACCGCCTGCAGCGGGCTATGCCTTAGTTCCGCGGTGTCTCCGGATGCGCTGTTTCCAGATTGAGAGGGCACTCAGGAATGGTATGCCGTAGTCATGGACACGCTCACCTCGCAGCAGGTCACCGCGGAACTCGGCACGACCCCCGGCTGGGACGTGGCGGACGGGCAGCTCACCAGGACGGTGACCCGCAAGGACTTCCGCGACGCACTGCTTTACGTCAACGCGATCGGCTACCTGGCCGAGCAGGCCAGCCACCACCCGGACATCGCCATCTCCTGGAACAAGGTGACGCTGCACCTGGTCACCCACTCCGCCGGCGGGCTCACCGCCAAGGACTTCGCGCTCGCCCGCCAGATCAGCGAACTGGGCTGACGCTGGTACCGGCCGCATTCGTCCACGTCAGCGGAACGGCGCTCGGGACAGCGCATGTACGCCGCCGAGAACTGGGGCGCTCCCGTGCCCGGCGCGCAAGGGCAGACCGCCTCCTGCGAGGAGATCATCGGCCAGGCGAGGCAGCTGGCACTGTCCGCCTAGCCGGCTCGTTAGGTCGCACCCACGGCGGGGGCTGGCGCAGAATGGGCGAGTGACTTCTGCGCCAGCCCCTCGTGATGTGGTGATCCTGGGCTCGACCGGATCGATCGGCACCCAGGCGCTTGATATCGTGCGCCGCAACCCGGCGCGGTTCCGCGTCGCGGCGCTGGCGGCCGGCGGCGGCAACCCTGGCCTGCTCGCGAGCCAGGCTCGCGAGTTCGGCGTCGCGGCGGTCGCGGTGGCCGACCCCTCGGCAGCCCCGGCTGTCGAGTCGGCTTTGAAAGAAGAATTTTCCGTAACGTCCCCGGCCGGCTCGCCGGCGCCACGCCTCCCCGAGGTGCTGGCCGGCCCGGACGCGGTCTCCCGTCTCGCCGCTTGGCCCTGCGACGTCGTGCTGAACGGCGTGACCGGCGCCGCCGGCCTGCGCGCCACGCTCGCCGCGCTCGACGCCGGCCGCACGCTCGCCCTGGCGAACAAGGAGTCGCTGATCATCGGCGGCCCGCTGGTCACCAGCAGGGCCAAGCCCGGGCAGATCGTGCCGGTGGACTCCGAGCACTCGACGATCGCCCAGTGCTTGCGCGCCGGGGCGAACTCCGAGGTGAAACGGCTGGTGCTGACCGCGAGCGGCGGCCCGTTCCGCGGCTGGCCGAGGGACCGGCTCGCATCGGTCACCCCGGAGCAGGCCCTCGCGCACCCGACGTGGCGGATGGGGCCGCTCGTCACGACCAACTCGGCCACGCTGGTGAACAAGGGCCTCGAGGTGATCGAGGCGCACCTGCTGTTCGGCTTCGGGCTCGACCGCATCGACGTGGTGGTGCACCCGCAGTCGATCGTGCACTCGATGGTCGAGTTCTCCGACGGCGCCACGATCATCCAGGCCAGCCCGCCGGACATGCGGATCCCGATCGCGCTCGGCATGGCGTGGCCGGACCGGGTGCCGGACGCGGCGCCCGGCCTGGACTGGACGATGGCCGCGAGCTGGACGTTCGAGCCGCTGGACGACGGGGCGTTCCCCGCGGTGGCGCTGGCGCGCGAGGCCGCCAGCCGCGGCGGGACCGCGCCCGCCGTCTACAACGGGGCCAACGAGGCCTGTGTGGCGGACTTCCTGGCGGGAAGGATCTCCTTCCCGAGGATTGTTGACACCGTCGCGCGGATAGTCTCAGAGCACGACACGTCGGGTACTGGAGTGACCACGCTCGAGGACGTGCTCGCGGTGGACGCCTGGGCAAGGGTACGGGCGCGAGAGCTCAACAGGTAGGAGGAGCCACCGGTGGACCAGATCGGCTGGGTCATCTTCCTGGTTGCCCTGCTGTTCTCGGTGATGCTGCATGAGAGCGGCCACTTCGTGGCCGCCAAGCGGTTCGGCATGAAGGCGACGAAGTACTTCATCGGCTTCGGGCCGACCCTGTGGTCGACCACCCGTGGCGAGACCGAATACGGCATCAAGGCCCTGCCGGTCGGCGGCTACGTGAAGATCATCGGGATGACCTCGCTCGACGAGGTGGATCCCGAGGACGAGCCGCGCTCCTTCCGCCAGGCCCCGGCGTGGCAGCGGCTGATCGTGCTCGCCGCCGGGTCGTTCATGCACTTCGTGCTGGCTGCGGTGATCATTTTCGCGCTGGCGGTCGGCATCGGCATCGAGAATGACAACACCGCCCAGCTCGGCACGGTCGCCGCCTGCGTGCCGGCGTCGGAGGCCGCGCTGAACAGCGGTGCCGCGTGCGCGCCGACCGATGCGAAGTCGCCGGCCTTGCTGGCGGGCCTCAAGGTCGGCGACCAGGTGACGTCTTTCAACGGGGTCCCGGTGAGCAGCTGGACCCAGCTCGAGAACGTGATCAAGGACGCTAAGCCCGGGTCGGCGGTGACGATCGGGGTCGACCGCGCCGGGAAGCCGCTGACGCTGCACACCAGGCTCGCTGCGGTCAGCGGCCGGTCCGGCGCCTACCTGGGGATCGCCCCGACCACCGTGTTCCAGCCGACCAGCCCGCTCGGCGCCATCCGGTACACCGGGACCGGCTTCGCCCAGGTGATCACGGGCTCGGGGCGCGCGCTCGCCCAGCTGCCGAAGGCGATCCCGTCGCTGTTCGCCAAGGACCGCTCGCAGACCGCCGCGGGCAACGTGAGCAGCGTGGTCGGCGCCGCCAGGGAGACCGGCCAGGCGGTGGCGGCCAACGTCGGCTGGCAGTACAAGGTCAGCTTCGTACTGCTGCTGATCGCGTCGCTGAACATCTTCGTCGGCGTCTTGAACCTGCTGCCGCTGCTGCCGATGGACGGCGGCCACATAGCGGTCGTGCTGTGGGAAGTGATCAGGCGCTGGTTCGCCCGGCTGCGCGGCCGGGCCGACCCGGGCCTCGTCGACTACCGCAAGCTGGTCCCGGTGAGTTTCAGCATTTTCCTCGTGCTTGTTTTCTTCGGGGTGATGCTCATCCTCGCGGACATCGTCAATCCGGTGAACATTGGGTAGCGACCTGACGTATGGGTCAGGGTGTGCGGTTGGCCGGCCGCGTGACTGGGTGAGAATAGACTTCGTGCCGAATTCCCGACGGGATGGAATCCTCAATGAGCGTTGACCTTGGCATGCCAGCAACCCCTCCGGCGCCGCTGGCCGAGCGCCGTCAGTCACGCCAGCTGATGGTGGGCAGCGTGCCCGTCGGCGGCGGTGCGCCGGTAAGCGTGCAGTCGATGACCACGACGCTGACCGCGAACGTGAACGCGACCTTGCAGCAGATCGCCGAGCTCACGGCGTCCGGCTGCCAGATCGTCCGGGTTGCGGTGCCGTCCCAGGACGACGCGGACGCGCTGCCGGCGATCGCGAAGAAGTCGCAGATCCCGGTCATCGCCGACATCCACTTCCAGCCCAAGTACGTGTTCGCGGCGATCGACGCCGGCTGCGCGGCGGTCCGGGTCAACCCGGGCAACATCAAGCAGTTCGACGACAAGGTGGCCGAGATCGCGCGGGCCGCGTCGGACGCCGGCACCCCGATCAGGATCGGCGTGAACGCGGGCTCGCTGGACAAGCGGCTGCTCGCCAAGTACGGCAAGGCGACCCCCGAGGCGCTGGTCGAGTCGGCGCTGTGGGAGTGCTCCCTGTTCGAGGAGCACGGTTTCCGCGACATCAAGATCTCGGTGAAGCACCACGACCCGGTGGTGATGATCCAGGCGTACCGGTTGCTGGCCGCGAAGTGCGACTACCCGCTGCACCTCGGCGTGACCGAGGCCGGGCCGGCCTTCCAGGGCACGATCAAGTCCGCGACGGCGTTCGGCGCGCTGCTGGCACAGGGCATCGGCGACACGATCCGGGTGTCGCTGTCCGCGCCTCCCGTCGAGGAGGTCAAGGTCGGCATCGGCATCCTCGAGTCGCTGGGGCTGCGCCAGCGCGGCCTGGAGATCGTGTCCTGCCCGTCGTGCGGCCGCGCCCAGGTCGACGTCTACAAGCTGGCCGAGGAGGTCACCGCGGGGCTGACCGGCCTTGAGGTCCCGCTGCGGGTCGCCGTGATGGGCTGCGTCGTGAACGGTCCCGGCGAGGCCCGCGAGGCCGACCTGGGCGTGGCCTCGGGCAACGGGAAGGGGCAGATCTTCGTCAAGGGCAAGGTCATCGCGACCGTGCCGGAGTCGCGGATCGTGGAGACCCTGATCGACGAGGCGATGCGGCTGGCGGAGCAGGCCG
Source organism: uncultured Actinomycetota bacterium (assembly GCA_963843745.1). Classification (GTDB taxonomy): domain Bacteria; phylum Actinomycetota; class Actinomycetes; order Streptosporangiales; family Streptosporangiaceae; genus Trebonia. The sequence continues at coordinate 108,546 of CAWJLP010000022.1, read as the reverse complement.
GAGAGCAGGACGCCGAGCCCGGCCAGCCGATCGTGACTGTTTCTTAGCTGGGGGGAACCCTCCCCCCAGCAAGCCCCCATGGCCTGAGGCATCCTGTAGGCATAGGTGGCGGGGGGACAGATGGTCCCCCCGCACCCCCCAACGGGCCGAGCGGCCCTATACGAGAATCTCGCCCACCTGGGTGGTGAGGATCGCCTGCGCGTCGGCCGACAGCAGGCTGTCGGTGACCAGCACGTTGACCTCGTCCAGGGTGGCGAAGGAAGCGAGGCTGACCACGCCCCACTTGCTGTGGTCAGCGAGGACGACGACCCGGCGCGCCACCTTGATGAGCGAGCGGTTGGTCTCGGCCTCGGCTAGGTTCGGCGTGGTGAGGCCGACTTCCGCGTCGATCCCCGTGCAGCCGATGAACAGCGTGTCGAAGTGCAGCGACCGGATCGTCAGGTCGGCCACCGGGCCGACGAGCGCGTCCGAGGTCGCGCGCATGCCGCCCGTCACGAGCACCGAGGTGCCGTCGGGGCCGCGGTTGCCGGTGTACAGGTTCGCCACCCGCAGCGAGTTGGTGACGATGGTGAGCCCGGGCACGTCAAGCAGGCACTGGGCCAGCGCGAACGTGGTGGAGCCCGCCGCGATCGCGATCGCGGTGCCGGGCCTGACCAGGCTGGCGGCCGCGCGGGCGATGGATGTTTTCTCCGGGCGTTCCAGGACCAGTCGGTCTTCGAGGCTGGGCTCGTGGGTATTGTGTGACCCGGGCAGCACCGCGCCACCGTGCACCTTTTCTACGAGTCCATCTCTCGCCAGGACCTCGAGGTCCCGTCTTATGGTCATGTCGGAGACGCCTAGTTGTTGCGTCAAGTCACTGACCCGTGCACTGCCGTCACTCCTGACAGCCTGCAAGATCAGGGACTGGCGATGTCTAGCCAGCACTCCCTACCCCCCTCAATACGGTCCGAACAGTTTAAAGTATGACGCTTGAACGCCTTGTTCGGTTACGGCCAAGAGTGTCGGAAAGATTCCTTGGACGCGAGAAGAAACTCTGAACTGAGATCTTTGAGCTAGAACACAGAGTTAATGGGAACTAGCGGATGTCGAATTAGCATCGGCGCGTGTCGAATTGATGGCGGTCCGTGTCGAAAGCTGTCAGCACGATGAGGCAAGATGGAAGCCGTGTCGTTTCCCCGCCGTGGCGCCGCTGGCGTCGCCACCCTGGCCGCACTGGCCGTGACCGTCGCGCTGACCGCCTGCTCCGCCAGCACCGCGGAACCCGCGACCGCCCCGGGCGCGAGCGTGAGCGCGGGCGCGGGCGGCGGTGCGGGGTCGCCGGCCGTTGTCCCGCCGGGGAGCGCGGGCAGCGTGCTGCGCTGGTCCGCGTGCGGGAAGCAGCTCACCGGGATGGAGTGCGCCTCGCTCCAGGTCCCGCTGAACTACGCAGACCCCGGCGGCCGCAAGATCACGATCGCGCTTTCGATGGTCCCCGCGACCGCGCCGAAGAGCCAGCAGCAGGGCGTGATGCTCGTCAACCCCGGCGGCCCCGGCGCGCCCGGCCGCTGGCTGGCCGGCGCCACCGCCACCAGCCTCAGTCCGCAGGTGGCCGCGGACTACGACATCGTCGGCTTCGACCCCCGCGGGGTCGGCGGGTCGGTGCCTGCGCTGAGCTGCGATCCCGGCTACTTCTCCGGCGCCCAGCCGGACTACATCCCGGCGAACGCGGCGGCGGAGCAGGTGCTCATCAACAAGGCGAAGGCGTACGCGGCGGACTGCGAGCGCCGGTTCGGCTGGCTGCTGCCCTATGAGACCAGCGTGAACATGGCCCGCGACATGGACCTGATACGCCAGGCGTTCGGCGTGCAGAAGATCACCTACTACGGGTTCTCCTGGGGCACCTACCTCGGTCAGGTGTACGGCACGCTGTTCCCTGGCCGGGTCCGCAGGATGGTGCTCGACAGCACGGTGGACCCAACGGGCGTCTGGTACCAGGACAACATCGCCCAGGACTACGCCTTCCAGGGCCGGCTCGACGCGTTCTACGCCTGGACCGCGAAATACGACAGCGTCTACAACCTGGGCAGCACGGCCGCCCAGGTACAGAGCGCCTTTTACCGGGCCCGCGACCAACTGGCGGCGAATCCGGTCAGCGGGCCTAATGGGCAGCCGATCGGCCCTGACGAATTCGACGACACGTTCCTGATCGGCGGCTACCTGAACACGACGTGGCCCAGCCTGGCGGAAGCGCTGTCGCAGTACCTCACCGGCGGCACGGCGGCCGGGCTGGTCACCGTGTGGGAGAACTACGCCACGCAGCAGGAAAACGAGCCGCAGCAGGCCGTCTACGACGCCGTGCAGTGCGCGGACGTGAACTGGCCGCGGAACTGGGCCAAGTGGCAGGCGGACACCACCCGGGTGTACCAGGCCGCGCCGTTCATGGCCTGGGACAACGCCTGGATGAACGCGCCGTGCGCGTTCTGGCCGGTCAAGGGGCCGGCGCGGCCGCTCCAGATCAAGGGGCAGGGGCTGCCGCCCATCCTCATGCTGCAGGGCACACTCGACGCGGCCACCCCGTACGCGGGCGCGCAGGACGCGCACAAGCTGCTGCCGAGCGCGCGGATAGTGGTCGTCGAGGGCAGCGGGAACCACGGCCAGTCGCAGGAGGTCCCGCCCGACACCTGCGTGCAGGGCTACCTGAACAATTACCTCGCCACCGGCGCCGTGCCGAACGCCCCCGGCCTGGTCAACGCCACCTGCCCGGCCGTCCCCGACCCCGCCCCCGGCAGCTAGGGTGCCGCTGACGCGGTGAGCGTGATTCCGGAAGCCGCTCGGGCGCCGGGGGCGCAGGGGCCGTACCGGCGGCTGCTCGGTGAGCCCGCGCTGCGCGGGCTGGCGGTGGCGGACGTCTGCGCCCGGCTGCCGCAGGGGATGGTCACCATCACGCTGCTGCTGGTGGCGGCGACGCGTGCCTCGATGACCACCGCGGGCCTCGTCGTGGCCGGCTACACGCTCGGGCAGGCCGTGACGGGCCCGCTGCGCGGCCGGCTGGCGGACCGGTACGGGCTGGCCAGGGTCTGCGCCGCCTGCGGCTGCGGGTACGCGGTCGCGCTGCTTGGCCTGCTGGCCGGGTCGCTGACCGGAGCGCCCGGCTGGCTGCTGGTCGCGGCCGCCACGGCGGCCGGACTCATCGTCCCCCCGCTCAGCCCCGGGATGCGCAGCCTGTGGTCGGCGTGCGCGGCGGGCGCGCTGCGGCAGACCGCGTTCGCCCTGGACGCGGCCATTTTCGACTTCGCTTATCTCACCGGGCCCGTCGTGGCCAGCGCACTGGCGGCCGGTGTCGCCCCGGCAGCGGCCGTCGGCGTGCTGCTCGCGCTGACCGGCGCGGCGATCGTGATAATCGGCAGGCGTTCCTGGCCGGCCGGCATGGACGCCGAGACCGGCCGCCTCCTTATGCCCCGCCGGAAAGGGGGTTCCTCCCCGGGACCGCTGGCTTCCCCGGTGCTGCGGCGCCTGCTCATCACGGGCGGCCTCGTCAACGCCGCGCTTGCCGCCACCGAGGTGGCGCTAACCGGCTACGTGCGGCAGCACCACGCGCTGTGGGCGGCGGGTCCGCTGCTCGCCGGGGTCTCGGCAGGCAGCATCGTCGGCAGCCTGCTGCTTGGCGCCCGCGGGTCGGACGCCCTGGCGGGGGAGACGGCCCGCCGCCTGCCGCGGCTGCTGGCCTGTTACACCCTCGGCCTGGCGGCGCTGACCGCCGCGAGCCTGTATCCCCCGCTGCTCGCCGTCGCGGCCCCGCTCGCGGGGCTGTGCCTTGGCCCGTCGCTCGCCACCCTGTTCAACCTGGCGTCCAGTGCTTCCGGCAGCGACGCCGGCGGCGGCACCGAGGCGCAAGGCTGGCTGAACTCGGTGATGAACGGCGGCGCCGCCGGCGGCGCGGCGCTCGCCGGAGCGGCCGCGAGCCAGCCGGTACTGGCGCTGGCGCTCTCCGCCGCGCTCGCGGCCGCGGCGGCGGCCAGCAGCGCGTGGCGGCACTTACATCCGGCTCAGGTGCGGGGCGTTAAGCGCCGCCGCCGTTGGGCAGTTAGGCTGACATTATGTTGCGCGTTAGGCAGCGGTCGGAGCCGGCCAGGCTGCTCGACGACCGCGACCGGGCCGCGGCGCTCGCGTTGTGCGACACCGACCCGGTGGCAAATGTGTTCGTCGCGTCCCGTATCCGGGCCTTCGGGCTCGAGCCGGGCCGCCTCGGTGCCCAGATCTGGGGCTTCGAGCCGGGCGGCCAGCTGACCGCGCTGTGCTACGCCGGCGCGAATCTGGTCCCGGTGCAGGCCGCGCAGGCGGCCGTGCCCGCGTTCGCGGAGCGGGCGCTGCGCCAGGGCCGCCGCTGCTCCTCGCTCGTCGGGCCGTCCGCCGCGGTGGCGCAGCTCTGGGGACTGCTGCGCCCGCAGTGGGGCCCGGCGCGCGACGTGCGGGCAGCGCAGCCGCTGATGGCCATCGACGGTCCGCCGGAGATAGCTGCCGATCCCGCAGTCAGGCGCGTACGTTCTGACGAAATTGATATCTTGCTCCCCGCCTCGATAGCCATGTTCACGGAGGAAGTCGGTGTCTCGCCGCTCTCGGGCGACGGGGGTGCCGCCTACCGCGCCCGGGTCAGCGAGCTGGTGCGGGCGGGCCGCGCGTTCGCGCGGATCGAGGACGGCCGGGTGATCTTCAAGGCCGAGGTCGGCGCCGCCACCCCGCAGGCCTGCCAGGTCCAGGGCGTCTGGGTCCGCCCGGAGTTCCGCGGCCAGGGCCTGGCCGCGCCCGGCATGGCCGCCGTGGTCAACGAGGCCCGCCGCTCGATCTCGCCAGTGGTGTCGCTCTACGTCAACGATTTCAACGCCCCGGCCAGGGCCGCCTACCGCCGCGCCGGCTTCCGCGAAGTCGGCGAGTTCACGTCGGTGCTGTTCTAGCCGCTAGTCGCGGTCGCGGACCTTGCGGAGGCGGTTGAGGACCGGTTCGTAGGCTTCGGTGAGCACCTCGAGGTGCTCGGGGCACACCTGGTCGATGAAGTGCCGCCGGACGCTGTCCACGTGGGACGGGGCGACCCGCTCGATGATGGCCTGGCCGCGCGGGGTGATCACCGCGAACGTGCCGCGCTTGTCCCCGTCGCAGCCCTCGCGGCGGACCAGTCCCTTGGCCTCCATGCGGGTGATCTGGTGGGAGAGCCTGCTCCGGGACTGGGCGGTGAGGTCGGCGAGCTCGGTCATCCGCAGCCGTGTCTCCGGCGCCTCTGACAGCTCGACGAGGATCTCGTAGTCGTTGGTGGAGAGCCCGAACGGGTGCAGGTCCCTGTCGAGCTGCCGCATCAGCATCTTCGCCAGCCGGATGTACGCGCCCCAGGCGCGCTGCTCGTCAGGGGTAAGCCAGCGCGTGTCCGCGGAAAGCGTCGCGCCCTCGGCCCGGGACTCTGTTGGCATACCACGTAACCTACCCGTCGCGCCCGGTGCAGGCTACAACGTGCTCACCCTGACGGCGCGGTGGGGTAACGTACGGCGAGATGCCGAAGACCGCAGGAACCACAAGCAGGCTGGCGTGGCTGGACGCGCTGCGCGGGTTCGCCGCCCTCTGCGTGGTGTTCGACCACGGCTCTACGCTGCTGCTGCTTCCCGTGCGGAGTTTCCTGTATCAGTGGTTCAATTTCGGCCAGTACGGGGTCTTCGTGTTTTTCCTGGTCAGCGGCTATATCGTGCCCGCTTCGCTGGAGCGGAAGGGCAGCCTGCGGGCGTTCTGGACCAGCCGCGGGTTCCGGCTGTACCCGATGTACGCGGCGGCTATCGTGCTGGCCGCCATCGCCTACTGGAACAGGTTCGGCACGATCAGGGGCGCCGAGCACCACCCGCTGACGTCGGTCATGTCATGGCTGCTCATGCTGCCGAACCTGCTCACCGGCCCCAACGTGCCGAACGTTACGTGGACCCTCTCCTACGAGATGGTCTTCTACCTGCTGCTCGCGGCCTTGTTCAGCTGGAAGATCCACGCTCGCAGCGGCGGCTACGCGCTGACCTTCGCGGTCGGCGCGGTCGCGCTCGGCGGCGTGCTGCCGATGGCGGCGCTTACCCGCTGGGCGCAGCATTACGGCCATGGCCCGCTCTGGCTCAACGTGACCGCCGACGCGGCGATCATCGCCGGCATCGTGCTGGCCGTCACCGACAAGCGCTGGCCGGCGCGGTTGGGCGGGGCCCTCGCCGCGCTCACCGCGCTGATCCTGGTCAGCGTCAACCAGGGATCGCCGTACCCGTGGTCGGGGTACGAGATCCTGGCGCTGATGTTCACCGGGACGGTGATTTACCGGGCCGAGCAGGGACAGCTGAACCGGCTCGTGGCCGCGGGCACGGTGCTCGCCGTCCTCGCGCTCACCACCGCCGCGGGGCTATGGCACGGCGCGCGCATGGGCCACCAGTGGCAGGTCCAGTGGGCGACCTCGATCCTGCTCGCCGCGGCCACGTTCGGCCTGGGGATGGCGGCGAGGAAGCGGAAGGTACCGCGGGCCGCGGCCTGGCTCGGCGTGATCAGCTACTCGGTCTACCTGCTGCATCCGCTGGTGTTCGACGCCTACCGGGATGTCCCCGCGCTGCACGGCCTCGACCATTCGACGGAGCCGGTCCAGGCGGGGGTGTTCGTCGCGCTGGCGGTCGTGATCATCGCGGTCAGCGCGCTCACCTACTACACGATCGAGAAGCCGATGCAGCGGCTGGGCCACCGGCTGGCCAGGCGGGCCCCTGGCTACACCGCCGGTGTCGCCGCCTCCGCCAGCTCGGCGGCCGTCACCAGCGACGCGGCCGCCGCAGGCGACGCGGCCGCCGCAGGCGACGGAACCGACGGCGCGGCGGCGACGCGGAGTACGTCGAGCAACAGTGCCGTGGCCGGCGGATCCGGCGGCTCGCCGTAGCGGACCGCCACCACGCTGCGCCGGCTGCCGCGTAGCCGCACTGTGCGCACGCCAGGATTGCGGGCCGCCTGCAGCGCCATCGCGGGCAGCGTCGCCACGCCAAGGCCGGCCATCACCAGGGCCTGCACGGCGACGAAGTTGTCGGTGGTGAACGCGACCTTCGGCGTGAACCCGGCCAGGGCGCACTGCCTGAGCAGGTGCTCCCGGCACCGGTCGCAGCCGGCGATCCAGCGCTGCCCGGACAGCCGCGCCAGGTCGGCGGGCCAGATCTCGGTCACCGCCGGGGCGAGCAGCGGCTCACCCCTGGGCGCCGACGGCATGATCAGGTGCACGGCTTCGGACAGCAGCACCTGCCCGCGCATGTCGCCCGGCTCGGCGGCCAGCGGCTCTGCGTCGCCTTCGTCGACGGCGTCTCCTTCCGGCTCGTGCCTGAAGACCAGCGCGACGTCCACGTAGCCGGCCCGCAGCATGCGCACCGCCTCCGGCGGCTCGGCCTCGGTCAGCCGCAGGTCAACGCTGGGGTGCCGCTCGCGCAGCATCGCCGCGGCGGCGGGCACGATCGTGCCGAGCGCCGACGGGAACGCGGCGAGCCGCAGCCGCCCCGCGCGCATGCCGCTGTAGACCGCGAGCTCGTTCTCCGCCGCGTCGAGGCGGCCGATGACCTCGGCGCCGCGCTCGGCGAGCAGCCGCCCGGCGTCGGTCAGCCGGATCCCGCGTCCGGCCCGCTGGACGAGCTTCGTGCCTGTCTCGGCCTCGAGCCGCGCCAGGTGATGGCTGACCGAGGGCTGCGCGTAGTTCAGCGCATGGGCCGCTGCGGTCACCGAGCCGTGCCGGGCGACGGCGACCAGCACGCGGAGCCTGGTTACGTCCAGCATGGTCTGACTATAGACCGTCTTTTTCTATCCCCCTAGGCCCATCTACGAGATTTATCAGTTCCGCACATAACGGCCTTGACCTGGCACTTCACCCCAGATCGGTGCATCTGAGGCGTCGCCACGCCGCGGGCGCCGTGTCATCCCTGTCCGTAGTTCGTGATCAGCCATCGCTCGTCTGGCTGCCGTTTCAGGTCGACGGTCCAGAAACTGTCCGGGTTGCCGGCTGACGGTGCCTGCGATTCGGAGAAGGTGCAGTGAACCGAGGCGGTCACGCCGCTGCGGTTGACTTGCGCGCAGTGCAGGGCCGAAAAAGTCGGCCACGTGGTGGTGTCTCCGCCGCCCCAGTTCATCATGCCCGCGGCGGCAGGCTCGAAATGCGCGATGGCCGCGGCCTTGTCTTTCTGGTTAATCGCGGCGAACCACGAAAGCGTGGCCTCCACGGGGGACTGATACTCCGTCACAGGCTGGGCGTCGACCCGCGCGGGCTTAGCAGAGATCGTCTTCGCCGAGGCCGGCGACGAAATCGCAGGGCGCGGCGCCGAGCCGCACCCGGCGGCGAGAGCACCGCAGAAAAGGATCGCCCCCGTGGCGCCCAGCCTTGATCGCATGGACCGAGTAGAGCACAACTAACCCGCGTCTCGCTCAGGTGATCCGGTAGGCCGTGTAAGACACGCGATCCGCCTCCCTGATAGCCGACGCCACGAAGATCGACTGTTCGAGGAAGGCCAGCCGGGGCGCGGACGTCTCCAGGTGCACCGCGACGCGGAAGTAGTACTCCGACGGGTCCACGGGCTCCCCGCGCAGGAGCGCCTCCAGGACCTCCGGCGGCCCGCTGCGCACGCCCGACGTCCGGAAGTGGACATACTCCCCGGCGGCGGTCCGCGCCGAATACCGGGTGTCGATCTCGACGGCGCCGTCGGGCCGGACAATCTGCCAGTCCGCCCCGCCGGGCAGTATCTCGGCGTCGAACAGCCCGCTGATCCGGCCGCCGGCGACCGGCACGACGCGCCGGTGCCCGGCCCGCGTCACACCGTGATCCTCAAGCGGCCCGAGCCGCGCATCCACCTCAAACGCCGCCTCAAGCCCAGGCACGGGCGCAGTCATCGCCACCTCCTCAGGGAGAACGCGAGCGTATCCCATGATCACGAAGGCTTGTGCTCGCCATAGCGACCAAAACCATTCGTGATCATGGCCTCACCCGCGCAATGCCCACCGGGTTTCATGATCACGAAGGAAAAGTATCCTATACGCACGCTTTTCTTTCGTGATCATGGGCACGCGCCGAATAGCTATGCCGCGGAAATGGGTGAAGCGTTAGCCGCGGCCCTCGAGGAGCGGCGATTCCGGGCGGCGTGCCGGGCGGGCCGGGTCGGCGGCCAGCGACCGGCGCCGCCAGGCGATGCCGGACAGCGCCTCGAGCACCACGCGGTTGGCGAGGAACCCGGTCACCTCCGCGTGGTCGTACGGCGGCGCCACCTCCACGACGTCGATACCGGCCAGCGGCAGCTCCATCGCGATGCGGCGCACCGCGTCAAGCAGCTGCCGGCCGGTCAGGCCGCCTGGTTCCGGGGTGCCGGTGCCCGGCGCCATCCCCGGGTCCACCACGTCCACGTCCACCGACAGGAACACCGCGTCGCACTCGTCAAGCGCGATCGAGAACGCCTCGGTCAGGCACGCGTCGAGCCCGCGGGTCACCACCTCGGTCATCTCGAAGGACCGCATCCGCTGCTCCGCCATCCAGGCCAGCGTCGGCGGCTCCGGCCAGTATCCGCGCAGCCCGATCTGCAGGAACCGGTCGCCGCGCACCGCGCCGGACTCGATCAGCCGCCGCATCGGCGTGCCGTGCCCGTACAGCGAGCCCCACTGCGTGTCCCCGGTGTCCGCGTGCGCGTCGAAGTGGATCAGCGACACCCGCCCCCACCCGACGTGCCTGGCCACGCCGGTCGCGTCGGGGAACGTGACCGTATGGTCGCCGCCGAGGATCACTGGGATCGCCCCCGACGCCGCCACCGCGAGAACCGCGTCTTCGAGCCGCTTAAGCGCCTTCTCGGTTTCCCCGGACGGCATCACCACGTCCCCCGCGTCCGCCACCCGCAGCTCCTGCAGCGGGTCGACGCCGAGCGCCAGGTGCGGCCGGGAGGCGTCGTGCGGCAGGTAGTCGGTGCCGCGGATGGCCTGCGGTCCGAACCGGGTGCCCGGCCGGTGCGAGGTCCCGCCGTCGAACGGCGCGCCGACGAAGACGATGTCCAGTTCGGGGAGTTCCGGCAGCGAGGTCCGCGGCACCCCCGCGAAGGTGATGTCGGGCCCGTACATGGCCGGGGTCATCTCGGGTTCAGGCATGGTTTCCCGTCTTCAGCAGCGGCGCGGTGGCCTGGTGGCTGCTCAGTTGCGGAGCGGGCATCACTCTAGCCAGCCACCGCGGCATCCACCAGTTCGCCTTGCCCAGCATCTCCATCACCGCGGGCACCAGGACGAGCCTGACGACGGTCGCGTCGATCAGCACCGCGACGGCGAGCCCGAGCCCGACCTGCTTCACCCCCGGGTCGGGCGTCAGGCAGAACGACAGGAACACGACCACCATGATCGCCGCGGCCGCCGTGATCACCCGCGCGGTGGACGCCAGCCCGGACACCACCGCCGCCGAGTTGTCCCCGGACACCAGGTAGGACTCGCGGATCCGCGACAGCAGGAACACCTCATAGTCCATCGACAGCCCGAACAGGATCACGAACAGGAACACCGGCACCCAGGTCGTCACCGGCATCGGCTCGGGGAAGCCGAACAGCCTGCCGCCCCACCCCCACTGGGTCACCGCCGTCAGCACGCCGTACGCGGCGGTGATGGACAGCAGGTTCATCACGGCGGCCTTGACCGGGATCACGACCGAACGGAACACGTACAGCAGGAGCAGCATCGACAGCCCCACGACGGCGCCGATCAGCCACGGCAGCCGCTGGCCGATGAGGTTCGAGAACGTGACGTTCCCCGCGTTCGGCCCGGTCAGGTAGGCGTGGATCCCGGTCCCCGCGGTCGCCTCCGGCAGTACCTGGCCGGAGATCGTGTTGGCGAGCGCGTTAGTCGCCGCGTCCTGCGCCCCGGTCGTGGGGTAGGCGATGAGCAGCGCGGCCTGTCCGTCCCTGCTGACGACCGGCGGGGTCACGGCGGCGACGCCGGGCGTCCTGGCCACCGCGGTCTCGACGCGCGCCATGTCCGCCCCGGCAGCCGGAGAGGGGAGTGCCGCGGCGACGATCAGCGGCGCGTCGAACCCCGGCCCGAACCCGCGTGCCATCGCCGCGTAGCTCGCGTACCCCATCGTGCCCCGCGCCTGCGCCGACTCGTCGGGGAACGACAGCTTCATCGTGAGCACCGGGGCGGCCAGCAGCAGGATGAACGCGGTCGCGGACAGCGCTGCCATCACCTTGTGCTTCTGGATGAACAAAGCCCATCGTTCCGAACGTGAGCGGCCGCCTCTTGTCCCGTCCCGCGTCTCCCGGCGGTTCCTCCGCCTTTCGAGGATGGTGGCCTTGCCGAGCCGCGTCCCGGTGAGCCCGAGCAGGGCAGGCAGCAGGGTCAGCGCTCCGAGCACGGTCATGGCCACCGTGGCCGCCGCCGCGACCGCCACCCCGTTGAGCAGCGACTGGCGCAGCACGAGCAGCCCCAGCATGCCGATCACCACCGAGGTGCCCGCGGTGAGCACGGAGACCCCGGCGGTCCGCATCGCGGTGACGGCCGATTCCTCGGCGGTCTGCCCGCCGCGCAGCTCGGTGCGGAACCTGGTGAGGATGAACAGCGCGTAGTCCACGCCGACGCCAAGGCCGATCAGTGCCGCGACGATCGGGGAGAACGACGGCGCGGGGAAGATGTGGCCGAGCAGCGCGATCAGCGACAGCCCGCCGCCGATGCCGAACAGCGCGGTCGCCACCGGCAGCCCCATCGCCAGCAGCGAGCCGAACGCGATCAGCAGCACCAGCATCGCCGCCCCGACCCCGATGCCGTTGTCCGGCCCGCCGTAGGGCGTCTCGGCGAGGTCCACCACGTCCCCGCCGAGGCTGAACGTCACGCCGTGCCCGCTCGCCCTGGTGGCGTCGTTCATCAGCGTCTTCGTCTCGCCGGAGGAGATGTCGTTCCCCGAGATGCTGAACTGCACGGTCGCATAGGCGATGTGCCCGTCCCGCGACACGTGCCCCGGCGTGGTGTACGGGTCGGTCACGCCGGTGACGTGCGGCGCGTGCTCGAAAGGAACGAGCGCGCTCGCGACCTGCGCCCGCACCGCGGGCGAGGTGACCGGCTGCGCTGAGCTGATCGCGAGCGTCAGCGAGTCCCCCGACTGCCGGGCGAAGTGCTGGTTGAGCAGCGTCTGCCCGGGGTCGGCGCCGCTGAACGAGTTGTCCGCCGCGGCGCCGAACCGCATCCACAGCGTAATCAGCACCGCTACCCCCACGACCCACGTGAGCAGGGTCGTCTTGCGGTGCCGGTAACAGGCTCGGCCAAGGCCGCCGAGCAGGCCGTCTCCCGTCTGCATACCTCAAGGGTCGCGAACCGGCCCCTCAACCGCGTCGTACAGCGGAAGGCTCTTAACCGGGCCGGGTAGTCACCCGGCGTACTCCGCGCGGAGTACTACTCCTTCACGAAGTTGTGCGCCGGGTAGACGATCGGCTCGTTCGGCTGGAGCCCTGTCTTCTGGACGAGCGGCATCAGCTTCTCGCCGAACGCCTGGAACTTCTCCGGCGACTCCCAGACGTCGACGACCGTGAGCCCGTCGGGCGCCACTCCGGCCGTGTGCGCCAGGCAGCCGCCACCCGGCCAGTCCGCTCCTGGTACGTCGCGGGGGGGACCGCCCGGATCATCGCCGCGCGGGCTAGCTGGCGGGGCGGGCGACCAGTCCGTTCTCGAAGGCGAGGACCACCAGCTGGGCGCGGTCGCGGGCGTAGAGCTTGGTCATTGACCGGCTGACGTGGGTCTTCACGGTAAGCGGGCTGACCGTGAGCTTGGTGGCGATCTCATCGTTGGAGAGCCCGGCCGCGACCAGGCACACGACCTCGCGTTCGCGTCCTGTGAGCGCGGCGAGGCCAGGGGGGGCCGGCGGCTGGGCCCGGGAGCGGGCGCGGCCGTGCGGCCGGACGTGAACTGGGCGATCACCGCGCGGGTGACGCTGGGGGAAAGCAGCGCGTCGCCGCGGGCCACCACCCGGACCGCCTGCAGCAGGTCAGGCGGCTCTACGTCCTTGACGAGGAAGCCGCTGGCGCCGGCCCGCAGCGCGGCGAAGACGCTCTCGTCATCGTCGAACGTGGTGAGCACCACGACCCGGACCGCGGCGAGCGCCGGGTCGCTCGTGATCAGGCCGGTCGCGGTGAGGCCGTCCACGTCGGGCATCCGCAGGTCCATCAGCACCACGTCCGGGCGGTGCTCGCGGGCCAGGGCGACGGCCGCGCCGCCGTTGGCGGCCTCGGCGACGACCTCGATGTCGTCCGCCGCGGAAAGCAGCATCCCGAACCCCGCCCGCAGCAACGCCTGGTCGTCAGCGAGCAGCACACGGATGCGCTGACCGGCCGTCATGCCGGCGCCCCTGTCCTGGGGCTGTCCGGACGCTGGCGGCGCCCGGGACGCTCGCGGCGCTCGGGCAGCGGGGCCGCCTGCCTCGGGAGTTTCGCCGTGACGAGGAAGCCGCCTTCGAGACGGGGACCCGCCTCGAGCTCGCCGCCCGCGGCCGTCGCGCGCTCGCGCATCCCGCGCAGCCCGTTCCCCGTGCCGGGTGGGCCGCCGGGCACGCAGCCGTCGTTCACGACGGTGATCGTGACGCTGTCCGGCGCGTATCGCAGGGACACCGCGGCCTCGGTGCCGCTGACGGCGTGCCGCAGCACGTTGGTCAACGACTCCTGCAGGATCCGGTAGGCCGCGTGGTCGACCGTCGGCGGCAGCGGGCCAGGCTCGCCCTCGACGCTGACGCGGACCGGCGAGCCCGCCGCGGTGACCGCGGCGCACAGTTCTGGCAGCCGTCCGAGGCCCAGGCCCTCGCGGGCCTGGGCCGCCGGGGCCGCCGGGCCAGCGGCCCCGGCGCCTTCCCTGAGCTGGCCGAGCACCGCGCGCATCTCGCCGAGCGCGGTCTTGCTCGTCTCCCTGATGCTGACCAGCGCCTCGCGTACCGCGCCGTCGTGCGCCGGGGACAGCACGTGCAGCGCGGAGCCGGCCTGCACCGTGATGGTCGCCATGCTGTGCGCCACCGTGTCATGCAGTTCGCGGGCGATGCGCAACCGCTCCTCCGCCAGCAGCCGGGCCGCCTCGGACCGCTGTTCCTCTTCAGCGAGTTCGAGCCGCCGCGCCGTCTCCGCGGCCAGCGCGCGGCGCCCGCGAACCACCTCGCCGAGCGCTATGGCGAGGATGAAGATGACGAACGACGGCAGGAAGTCGGCGAGCACGTTGACGAGCGGTGTGCCGCTGAGACCGACCGCGAACAGGCCGGCCACCATGATGACCGCCGGCACGGTGATCGCCAGCGCCAGGTATCCCGCCACCGCTACGTCGTAGGTCGGCACGAACATCAGCGGGGCCGGCGAGATGTTCCTGCGGTGCACCAGGTAGAAGAGGATCATCGTGGCGAAGGTGATCAGCAGCACCGCGCGCGGCCAGCGCCGGTGCACGAGCAGCGGCAGCGCGATGACCGCGCCGAGCGTCCAGGACAGCGCGTCGAGCGGCGCCGCGCCCGCGCCGCCGCCCACCGCCACGTTCAGTTCGATGACCGCGATCACGATGGCGACCGTGACCAGGTTGCTCACCCGGATATCCAGCGGCCACGCCTTCCGGTCCACGTCATCACGGTACGCGGCCGGCTCAGCCCGCGGAAAGCCGCGATCCCCGCGCGAAAATTTCTGCGGAAGTCGTAAACCGGATCGGAGTGTCCTACGTCTCATAGGTGAGGCTCAGTGAAAGCGGGACACTGAGCCTCACATTTTTTTGCCTGCCGGGGCCGCGCGGGCCATGATGGTGAGCCGATGAGCCTCGATGACATCGACGCGCGGATCATCACCGCGCTGATCAAGGACGCCCGGGCCAGCTACGCGGTGATCGGGAATGAGGTCGGGCTGTCCGCGCCCGCGGTCAAGCGGCGGGTGGACCGGCTGCGGGCTTCCGGCGCGATCACCGGCTTCTCAGCGCGCGTGGACCCGGCGGCGCTCGGCTGGACCACCGAGGCGTACGTCGAGCTGTTCTGCAGCGGGCGGACCACGCCCGACGTAATCGCCGCGGCGGTCCGGCAATACCCGGAGGTGGCGGACGCCTGCACGGTGACCGGCGAGGCGGACGCGCTGGTACATATCAGGGCCGCCGACGTCAGGCACTTCGAGCAGGTGATGGAGCGGATCGGCGCGGAGCCGTTCGTGGTGCGCACCAGAAGCGTGATCGTGCTGTCGAGGCTGATCGAACGAGCCGATTCGTTCGCCCCTTCTGAGCACACGTAACACGCTAGGGTCGCATCATGTCCGATGTTGATAATGACCTGAGCGCGGATACCGCGAAGTTCCAGGCGTTCGCGCAGCGGCAGGACGACCTTCCCGCCCCCTGGCACATGCGGGTTCCCGGTTCCAAGATCGGGCTCCTCGCGGGCATCGTGGTCGCCGTGGCCGTGCTCGCCGCGATCGTCGCCGTCCTGCTCGTCGGCTGACCCCCAGGGAGACCGGCAGTTCCACCAGGCGCGGCTCGTTGTCGTCGGCCAGTCGGCCCATGAGCAGCTCGCCAGCGGTGCGGCCGATCCGGGTCGGCCCATGAGCCGGGTTCCGCGACACCTGCGGAGTAGCCGGAGGGCCGGTGAGACGGCCGCGCCCGTTCGGGATAATCGGGAACGTGAACCAGCCGGATGGGGAACGCGAGCGGCTGACCGCACTCGGCGGACTGGCCGCTCTTTCACTGGACGCGCTGTCGAGCGTCGCCTACGGGCCGGAGGCCATCCTCGTCGTGCTGGTCACGGCCGGGGTGTCGGCGCTCAAGTACAGCCTGCCGATCACCGGCGCGATCGTCGTCCTGCTCGCCGCGCTGGTGATCTCCTACCGGCAGGTCATCGAGGCCTTCCCCAACGGGGGCGGCGCGTACGCCGTCTCCAAGCGGCACCTCGGGAAGGTGCCGTCCCTCGTCGCGGCGGCGTCTTTGATCGTCGACTACATCCTGAACGCCGCGGTCGGCGTGTCCGCCGGCGTCGAGGCGCTGACCGCCGCGTTCCCCGCGCTGTACGGCGCCCGGGTATGGCTCTGCCTGCTGGTGCTCGCCCTGATCACCGCGGCGAACATGTGGGGCGTCGTCGAGTCGGCGCGCATCTTCATGGTGCCCACGCTCGCGTTCATCGCCGCGATGGCCGTGGTGATCATCGGCGGCCTGGTCCGGTCGCAGCCGGACGTGGCGCTGTCGCACGCGATGCCGTCGGTCACCGAATCTGTCGGCGTGCTGCTGATCTTGAAGGCGTTCGCGTCGGGATGTTCGGCGCTGACGGGCGTGGAGGCGATCGCCAACTCGGTGCCGCAGTTCCGGCGGCCGCGGGTCAAGCGGGCGCAGCACACCGAGGTGTCGCTCGGCGTGCTGCTCGGCGTGATGCTCCTCGGCCTCGGCGAGCTGATCCGCCGCTGGGACGTGGTGCCGCAGTCCGGGACGACGGTGCTCGCGCAGCTCAGCGAGGGCGCGGTCGGGCACAACGCGCTCTACTACGTCATCCAGCTGATCACGCTGGTGCTGCTCGCGCTCGCCGCGAACACCTCGTTCGGCGGGCTGCCGGTGCTGGCCGGGCTGCTGGCGGGCGACAACTTCCTGCCGCACGTGTTCGGGCTGCGCGCCGACCGGCGGGTCTACCGCTACGGCATCGGGGTGCTGGCGGCGGTCGCGGCGCTGCTGCTCGTCGCCTCCCGCGGCGATACGCAGGCGCTGGTGCCGCTGTTCGCGGTCGGGGTGTTTGTCGGCTTCACGCTGTCCCAGGTCGGGATGGTCCGGCACTGGCGTTCGCAGCGGTCCAGTGGCTGGGTCTACCGCGCCTGGATCAACGGCGTCGGGGCGGTGCTGACCTTCGCTGCCACCGTGATCGAGCTGGGCAGCAAGTTCCTCGCCGGGGCGTGGCTGGTCGCGATCGTCATCCCGCTGCTCGTGCTGCTGTTCCTTGCGGTGGGCCGGGCGTACGAGCGGATCGGCGTGCAGCTCGGGATAGGCCAGGTGCCGCCGCCGCCCGTGAAGCAGCCCTCGCTCGTGGTCGTGCCGGTCATGGGCCTGTCCCGGCTGACCGCGGAAGGCATTTCGGCGGCGCTGTCGCTCGGCGACGACGTGGTTGCGGTGACCGTGGTGTACACGGACTCCGATGATGACGCTGACTCCGGGGCCGGCGCCCCGGCGCCCGACGCGTCCTTCCGCGAGCAGTGGCAGGCGTGGCGGCCCGAGGTGCCGCTGATCACGCTGCGGTCCGCGCACCGGTCGCTGGCCAAGCCGATCGTGCACTACCTGCGCGAGCTCGAGGCGGAGGACAAGTACCACCGGCTGGTCGTGCTGATTCCCGAAGTGCAGCCGACCGGTCCCCTGCAGTGGCTGCTGCACAACCAGCGCGGCATCATCCTGGACCGCGCGATCCGCCGGGGCACCGCGAACGTGGTGCTCTGCCGTCTGCGCTACCGGCTGGAGACGCTCGCCGCGGACCCGGCCGGCGCCACCGACGCGGCCAGCGGCCGGTAACGCGGGACAGGCGCCGGCGTGCGGATGGCAAAATATAGGGACATGGGCTACTTCACGGGGATCGGGCGGTGACGACGCCAGCGCGCTCCCCGTTGCCCGTGGCGGTAGTCACTGGCGGCAACCGCGGTGTAGGCCTTGAGATCTGCCGGCAGCTTGCCATGGCCGGCTACGCGGTGGTGCTCGGCTCCAGGGACCCGCGCAAGGCAGAGCTCGCGGCCAAGGAGATCGACCCGGAAGGCGAGCGGATCACGCCGTGCCACATCGAGGTCGACAACTCGGTCAACATCCAGCAGCTCACGGGATGGGTCAAGGACAGGTACGGCCGGGTCGACACGCCCGTGAACAACGCGTCGGCGCCGCCCGACCTGTGGGCGATCGCGGGCACCACCGACCTGACGCCGGTGGCGGAGGCGCTCGACATCAACCTGTTCGGCGCATGGCGGGTAACGCAGGCCCTGCTGCCGCTGCTGCGAAGGTCGTCGCGGCCCCGCATCGTGAACGTGTCGAGTGAGGGCGGCTCGATCGCGCTGATGAACGGCGGCCGCCCGGCCTACAGCGTCTCCAAGGCGGCGCTCAACGCGCTGACCAAGATGCTGGCCGGCGAGCTGTACAGAGACGGGATCCTGGTCAACGCGGTCTGCCCCGGCTGGATGCCGAACGACGGCAGCCGGCCAGGCGGCCGCTCCCGCACGTTCGCCCAGGGCGCGGCCAGCGTGGTGTGGGCGGCCACCTTGCCTAACGGCGGCCCGACCGGCACCTTCACGCGTGACGGCCGCGCGCTGCCCTGGTTATGCGGCCCGCAATGTCCCGCTAGCCGGCGTACTCGGGCCTGGCGAGCGGCCAGCAGCCCGCCGCCAGCCGCGAGCGGACCCTGTTGACGTCGGCGTCGTTCGGCGTGGTGCGGGTGACCTCGATGGTCCAGCGGGCTAACAGTTGGTTAACGGCCGGCGACGGACGGTTCTGGCGGCTGGAACCGGTAGCCCATGCCGGGCTCGGTGATCAGCCACCGGGGTCGCGCGGGATCGGGTTCCAGCTTGCGCCTGAGCTGCGCCATGTACAGCCGCAGGTTGCCGCCGGCGTTGTCGTAGCCGGGACCCCACACGTCGCGCAGCAGCTGCTTCTGGCTGAGCAGCTTGCCCGGGTTGCGCAGCAGCACTTCGAGCAGGTGCCATTCGGTGGGCGTCAGCCTGATGTCGGTGCCCCCCTGGCCGTCGTGGTCTCTGGTGACGCGCTTGGCGCCGAGGTCGACAGTGAGGTCACCGAGTTGCACCCGCGGCGGCTCGTCGGCGGCCGGCGTACGGCGCACGGCGGCCCGCATCCTGGCCAGCAGCTCTTCCACGCCGAACGGCTTGGTCACGTAGTCGTCCGCCCCGGCGTCGAGCGCTTCCACCTTGTCGGTGGAGTCGGCCCGCCCGGACAGCACGATGATGGGCGCGGCCGTCCAGCCGCGCAGCCCGCCGATCACGTCCACGCCGTCCATGTCGGGCAGCCCGAGGTCGAGGATCACCAGGTCCGGCGGGTGGGCGGCGGCTTCTTCCAGCGCCTGCGCGCCGGTCGCCGCGGTGTACACCTCGTACTGCCGCACCCGCAGGTTGATCCGCAGCGCGCGCAGGATCTGCGGCTCGTCGTCGACAACGAGCACTCGTGTCACGGCCGCCACACCCCCTCGTCGCTTGGCGCGGCGGGAAGCGACACGGTCATCGTGAGCCCTCCCCCCGGCGTGTCCTCGGCGGTGAGCGTACCTCCCATGGCCTCGGTGAGCCCGAGGGAGAGCGCGAGACCCAGCCCGACGCCGGTGGTGTTGTCCGTGTCGCCTAGCCGCTGGAAGGGGACGAACATCCGCTCCCGGTCGGATTCGGGTATGCCAGGCCCTCGGTCGATGACACGCAGCTCAACGTGGTCGCCGAGCGCGCTGGCGGCGAGCAGCGGGGGCTTGCCCGCGGGGGAGTAGCGCAGCGCGTTCTCGATGAGGTTCACCACCACGCGCTCCAGGATGGCGGGGTCCGCCTGCACTGCGGGCAGCGACTCGGGGATGTCCACCATGACGTCGCCGCCGAGCGGTTCGAGGTTGTCCAGGGCGCGGGCGACGATCTCGTCGAGACCGGTCGGGCGCGGGAACAGCGACAGCGCGCCCGCCTGCAGCCTGCTCATGTCCAGCAGGTTCTCCACCAGGTGGGTAAGCCGGTCCAGGGACTCGTCGGCGGTGGCGAGCAGCTCCTCGGTGTCGGCGGCGTCCCAGCGCACGTCGGGCGACCGCAGCGACGTGACCGCCGCCTTGGCCGACGCGAGCGGGGTGCGCAGGTCATGGCTCACCGCGGCGAGCAGCGCGGTGCGCATCTTGTCGGCGGCGGCGATGGGCTTGGCCGCCTCGGCCTCGGCGGCCAGCCGCTGCTGCTCGAGGGCGGCGGCGGCGTAGGCGGCGAAGGCGCCGAGCACCCGGCGGTCGCTGGCCGGCAGCGGCCGGCCGGCCAGCGAAAGCGAGAGCGTGTCCGAGATCGGCACGTTGACGTCCGCGTCTTCGGGGCGGCACGCCGGGTTCTCGCCCGACGAGGCGACCACGGTCCAGTCGGCGCCCGGGCCGAGCCCCGAGCCGGACGCGCCGCCCTCGCGTTCCAGCAGGCAGGCCGAGCGCATCCCGAAGGACTCCCTGATCCGTTCGAGCAGCGCGTCGAGCGAGCCCTGCCCGCGCAGGATGCTGCCCGCGGTGGTCACGAGCAGCTCCGACTCGGCGTTGCCGCGTGCCGCCTGGTTGGTCCGCCGCCCGGCGAGGTCGACCACCCAGCTCACCACGAGCCCGACCGCGACGAACACGCCGAGGGCCAGCGCGTTGTTCGCCTCCGCGATCGTCCACTGGTGGATCGGCGGCGTGAAGTAGTAGTTGAGCAGCAGCGACGCGGCGATGGCCTCGAGCAGGGCGGGCACGAACCCCCCGGTCAGCGCCACCGCGATCACGGCGACGAGGTAGATGAGCATGTCGCTGGTGAGGTTGACGCCGGACCGGGAGGCGGTGAGCGCGATGGTCACCAGCGGCGCCAGCACCGCCGCGAGGACGTACCCGGCGACCTGGCGGCGCGCCGTGATGCCGCCGCGGTACCTGGGCAGCAGCCCCCACCGGCTGCCCACATGCGCGTGGGTCACGATGTGCACGTCGATCGCGCCGGAGTCGCGGATGGTCCGCGTCCCGATGCCAGGCCCGGTGAGCAGCGCGAGCAGCCAGGACCGCCGGCTGGCGCCGAGCACCAGCTGGGTCGCGTTCTCCGCCTTGGCGAAGGTGAGCAGCGCATCGGAGATGTTGTCGCCGACGACCTGGTGATAGCTACCGCCGAGGGACTCGACAAGCCGGCGCTGCCTGGCGAGGTTTTCCGGGTTCGCGCCGGTGAGCCCGTCGGACTTGGTGACGTGCACCGCGAGCAGGTCCCCGCCGGTCGACCGGGCCGCGATCCGCGCCGCGCGCCTGATCAGCGTGTCGCCTTCCGGGCCGCCGGTCACCGCGACCACGACCCGCTCCCTGGCCTCCCAGGTCTTCTTGATGTCGTGTTCGGCGCGGTACTTTTGCAGCCCCTCGTCGACTTTGTCGGCCAGCCAGAGCAGCGCCAGCTCGCGCAGCGCGGTGAGGTTCCCTGACCTGAAGTAGTTGGTGAGCGCCGCGTCGATCTTCTCCGGCGGGTAGATGTTGCCGTGCGCCATCCTCCTGCGCAGCGCCTCGGCGGTCATGTCGACGAGCTCCACCTGGTCGGCGGCGCGCACCACCGCGTCGGGAATGGTCTCCCGCTGCGGGACCCCGGTGATCTGCTCGACGACGTCGTTGAGCGACTCCAGGTGCTGGATGTTCACCGCCGAGATCACGTCGATGCCGGCGTCGAGCAGCTCCTCGACGTCCTGCCAGCGCTTTTCGTGGGCCGAGCCGGGCACGTTGGTGTGCGCGAGCTCGTCGACGAGCGCGATCTGCGGCTTGCGGGCGAGCACCGCGTCGGTGTCCATCTCCTCGAACGTTGCGCCGCGGTAGGTCAGCTTCTTGCGCGGGATGACCTCGAGCCCGTCGAGCAGGGCCGCGGTCTGCGGCCGCCCGTGCGTCTCGGCGAACGCGACCACCACGTCGGCGCCGCGCTCGCCGCGCCGGTGACCCTCGCCGAGCAGGGCGTACGTCTTCCCCACTCCCGCGGCGGCGCCCAGGTAAATCCGCAACTGCCCGCGTGGCGTGGTGCGGCCTTCAGCTTGTCCGGCCATACCTCTAATAGTGCCGCCAGCTAGCTAGTCACCTGCACTTTGTTAACGCCATCCATGCACCCGCCCGTTAGCCTCGGGCAGCCGGCCTCCGCGACCCCCGCGCTCACCCAACCCGCGCCACGCCAGTCATCGCGGAAATTCTTTCCTCGACGGAAATTCGGGGCCACCCGGGCCGGCTGTGAACGCCCCGTTCCGGCGGCCGGCCCGAGTCGGCGCGGGACTGTCCCAGGATTCTAGGCTGTGTGCGCCGGGCTGGTCCCGATAGCGTGGCCGGCGAGGTCGGCGAGGGTCACGGCGACCAGGCGGGCGCGCTGGGATGGCCTGGAGCCCGGCTTCGGTGTCAGCATGAACCGGCCTGTGTACTGTCCGTTGCTGAAGGTGCGCAGCTCGATTTCCTCCTGCGGGAGTCCGGACTGGTCGACCGGGTAGTGCCCGTAGCGGGTCGTGACCGTGCCGTCCGGTTCCAGGCGGGGTGGCTGGCCGAGCAGCTTCCCGTACTCGAAGCGGCAGTCTTTCAGGTCGAGCACGTCGATGAGCTGCCTGCGGACGTGCTCGGTAACGTCGTAGGAGGTGCCCGCCTGCTGCGTCAGGGCGGCGCTGGCCACGATGCGGTTGAAGTACCCGGCGTCGGCGACGGTGACCGCCTTCAGCCGCCGCGCCCAGGCGGCCATCTGGGATACCGTCAAGCCGACCGCGAGCAGCAGCGCGAACGTGGTCACGTCGCCGGGATGGCTGATGGTCAGCCGCTCGTAGGGCCGGGTGAAGAAGTAGTCGAACCAGACCGCGGCCGATAGCGCGGCGAGCGCGCCGGCGAGGCGGTTCCCCAGGCACGCGACCGCGACGACCGCCACGACGAGGAGCAGCGCCACGTTGGTGTTGGGCCAGCTTCCGCGCCAGGGCAGCAGGACCGCCGCCAGCGCCAGCGGTCCCAGGACGGCGGCCGCGACGGCCGCTGCGTCCCTGTTCAGGTAACGGGTCATGAGCCCCGCCTTCTCCCGTGCGATATCCCGGTAGTGCCGAGCATGGCATATGGGAACCGCTTGGAGTCAGGGCCGGACGGCATGGAGTCCGTTAGGAATCCAGGCAGCCCCGCCCGGGCGGCGTAGCGTTCCGCCACGGAACGTTTCTCCTGCTCAGGAGCTAGGGCGCATGAATGCAGTGCAGGCAATCCTGCTGGCCGTCTCGGCCGCCGTGTTCATCTATCTCGGCATCGCCATGTTCAAGCCGGAATGGTTCTGACATGAGCGACGCAGTTCTCATCGCGATCCTGCTGGCCGCCTTCGCGCTCGCCATCGGCCTGGTCCAGGTACTGGGCCGGCTGATCGACTCCGGCGGCCGCGACGGCTGGGACGACGAGCCGCCTGATACCGGCGGCACCAGGGCGCACACGGCTGACCCGGACGTTACCGGCCCGGGCCGGCCGCAGTGACCGCCTCCGCGACCGGGGTCCCGCCTGGCGAGGCAGGCCTTCCTGGGCCACGGCCGGTCAAGACCCGGACCCGGCCCGCCGCCGCGCTGCTGGAGCCGGCGATCTTGCGCCACGCGCTGCTGCGGGCCTTCGTGAAGCTCGACCCGCGGCTGATGGTCAAGATCCCGGTCATGTTCGTGGTGGAGATCGGCAGCGTGATCACTACGATCGAGTTCTTCGCCCGCCCGGACCTGTTCGTCGGGCTGGTCACGCTCTGGCTGGGCGACCGTGTTGTTCGCCAACTTCGCCGAGGCGGTGGCCGAGGGTCGCGGTAAGGCCCAGGCGGACACGCTTCGGCGCAGCCGGAAGGAGACGACCGCCCGCCGACTGCTCCCGGATGGCAGCACCGAGGTGGTTCCGTCGGCTCAGCTGAAGGTCGGCGACCGGCGCATGGTAGCGGCGGGCGAGGTCATCCCGGGTGACGGGGACGTGACCGAGGGCGTCGCGATCGTGGACGAGTCCGCGATCACCGGGGAGTCGGCCCCGGTGCTGCGCGAGTCGGGTGGCGACCGGTGCGCGGTGACGGGCGGCACGCTCGTGTTGTCGGACCAGATCGTCGTCCAGGTCACCTCTAGCCCCGGCGAGACGTTCCTGGACCGGATGATTGGCCACCCTCGACACCGCCGGGGCGACCTTCGCCGGCTTCCTCGTCGGCGTCATCGTGATCGTCGGCGGCCTCATCTACTTTCCTATGCTCATCCTCGGGCCGATCGGAGAGCGCATCACCGGCTAACCGCCTCCGGCCGGGCTGCCGTGGGAGCGCCTGGTGCTGAGGGCGCCCGCGACGGCTATCCTGACGGCAGGTGAGCCGGGAAGCCTGGTCGGCACGACGCGATGACAAGGACCAGGCATGCGCAGAACGTCCCGCGGGGCCGCCGCCGAGTCACACTGGCGCGAGGAGACGCTCCGCACCAACCTCTGGCTCATCCCCGCCATCGAGAGCCTGGCCGCGGTCGCCCTGTTCGCCGTCACCGTAACGATTGACCAGGCGGCCTTTCACGGGCAGCTGCGTCTGCCGCCGTGGGTGATCAGCGGCTCGCCGGACGCCGCCCGGCAGATCCTGTCGTCCCTGGCCGGGGCAATCATCACGGTAGTCGGCGTCGTCTTCTCGATCATGATCGTGGCACTCACGCTCGCCTCCCAGCAGTTCGGGCCGCGGATGCTGCGCACCTTCATCAGAGACCGGGGCAGCCAGCTGACCCTGGGAACCTTCGTGGCGACCTTCTTCTACGCCATGCTCACGCTCATCTCGATCGGCAGCACCTTCGTCCCGCACCTGTCGGTCACGGTGGCGCTCGCGCTGACCGCCGTCGACCTCGGGGTGCTGATCTACTTCATCCACCACATCGCTACCGCCATCCAGCTGCCCGCCGTCATCGCCAGCATCGCCCACGACCTGGCCAGGGCCATCGACGCCGAGACGGGAGCCGGCGCGGCCGCCGGTCCTCCGGCCCACCGCCCTGAGCTCAACGGCCCCTCGGCGGAGGTCCTGCTGGCCCGGCTGGACCGCTCGGGCCGCGTCGTGGCCACCCCGGCCAGCGGCTACCTGCGGTTCGTCCGGCACGCGACGCTGGTACGGATCGCCGCCGAGCACGGCGCCGTCATCCAGCTGCACCACCGGCCGGGGCACTTCCTCACCAAAGGCCACCCCATGGCCACCGTCTGGCCGCCCGAGGCCGCCCTCGCCATCAGCCGCAGGCTGGAGAAAGTGCACATCACCGGGCCAATGCGCACGCTCAGCCAGGACATCGCCTTCGGCATCGACCAGCTGGCAGAGATCGCGATCCGCGCACTTTCCCCCGCCGTCAACGACACCTTCACCGCCCTGACCTGCATCGACTGGCTCGGCGACAGCCTGTGCAAGATCGCCGTCGAATGGCACCCGCTGCCCATCCACCAAGACCACCTCGGCGTCATCAGGCTCATCACCGTCCCGGTCAGCTACGAGCGCCTGGTACAACGTTCATTCGAGAAGATCCGCCAGACCTCCGACAGCATGCCAGCGGTCCTCATCCGGCAGCTGGACGCCCTGTCCACGGTCATGGCGGTCGCCCCTCCCGGCCGCTCCCAGGTCATCCTCGACCAGGCAGCCATGATCGCCCGGGTCAGCGAGCGCACAGTTCCCGAGCCAGCCGACCGGGCCGACATCACCGTCCGGTACCAGGCACTCCTCGCACTCCATGCCCAGGCCCTACGCCTCCAGCCGGACGGGTCAGCGGAGTAGGCCGTACCCGTCAGGGCAGGTGTGCGACCTGCCTTCCAGGTTGTGAACGTCGGGCGGCCGGACAAGACCAGCGACGAGTGGCGCCGTCTAGGTTATGTCGCCAGGCAAGACCTGAAGCCACCGGAGACCGGGTAAGCGCTGCTTCTGTAACCCGGCACACGGCGACCTGTTGCGGGCACGCTCAGAGCCCCGCCGCGCAGGTATAGCCGCCGCCGGAATCAACAGCTGTTCACGGCCAGAACGTCATCGCGGCTCTGAACCGGGCTCACCCGTACGCGAGGCAGGCGGCTTCGGGCCGCTTCGGCCACATGCCACGGATCGTGCCTCGCCGGCGGCAGCGGCCGGGCCGGCGCCTGGCGCCTGGATGCCAGGCCGGCCGGACCCGATGGCGGTCCCTGCGCGGCCCCCCTCTGCGAGCGGCGCACGACCCAGGACAGGAGCATCAGCAGCGCGGCCAGCAGCCCGGCCACGAACAAACCCGTCAGGCCCACGAGCAGCACGCCGGCAACCGCCGGCACTCCGCTGGCCTGCATCAGCACCGCCGCAGCAGAAGCCATGCTCGGGCCGGCACCGACCGCGCCAACGAGGGCAGCTGTCTTGAAGCTGAGCATCCTGCCCGGTTCACGGGCGTGCTCGGCCGGCGGCTGGGCGCTGGTCACTCCGTCGGGGATGCCGGCAGTCAGTGCGTCCAGGTCCGCGTAGGTCCGTGACGCGAATACCTGGCCGACCCGCAGGTCGAACTCGTCCTTGGTCAGCCGACCCTGAACGAACGCGGCCTTGAGCACGTCGATCGCCTGCTCGCGGTCGGCATGGGAGGTCCTCAGCTGGCTCAGTGCGCCCGCCATCCCGTCCTCGCGCCCTGCCGTCACGGGTGCCTCCCACAAGCACGATCTAGCTAAGAGCTTAGCTCCGCCAGCCAGACAGCTCTCGGGTCACCTTTGCAGACCGGCCGTCAGGCACGCCACGGCTGCCGGGGCCCCCGGTCGCGGGCGGCAGCGCATCTGCCGCAGCCGTGGCTGAACGAGCCGATCAGCCGACGGATTCCGTTCATGCGAAGGTAACGGGTGCGGTGGACAAGCAGGCGGACCCAGCGGAGGAGTTGCTCCGGTCGGCGAACAGGCTAGCGTCGGCGGCGGGCCGCGAAGAACTGGCTGGCCTGGCGCTGCCACAGCATCACGATGGTGACCAGGCCGACGAGCCAGATCAGGGTGTGGATTGTCTTGACCGCGTTGATGCCGGGACGGCCGATGGTCGCGATGAACACCAGAGTGTCGATGCCGAATAGCACCGTGCCGACCACCCGGGTCCAGCCTTGGCCCCTGTTCGCCGCTACGGCCAGCGTCAGCCAGAGGCTCACGCCGATCACGCATCCGATGATCACGGCGAGATCGCCGGCGCCGGCGAGGGTGTTGATGCGGTTGATTCCGGCCTGGTCCAACAAGGGATGGTCGGCCAGGTAAGTAGTCCTGAGGTGGCTGATGACCACGAGGTCGATGAACATGCTGAGCACGGTCAGGACAGCACCGCCGTACATCAGCCAGACGGCGGTGACCACCGACGTGGGGCGCCACGGGTTCCGTGGCGCGGGCGTGTACCTGGCGAGCGGGTCCGGCTGCGGCGCTTGCGGCCAGGGGGCCACCGGGCCGGGTGCCGGCGACCGTGGCGGTCCGCCCGGAGCCGCCAGGGCCGCCGGGGGCGCCAGGGCCGCCGGGGGCGCCAGGGCCGCCAGGGCCGCTGCCTCCCCATCCAGGCGTTCCCAGGCCGTCAGGGGCCATGGTCCCGCCGGGCCGCCGCGCGGCCATGCTCGCGGTCGCGGCGGCGTAGTAACCGTCCTGCACCATGCCTGCTGGCATGCCGGCTGGCCCCGGCGCGCCGTGCGCCGTGCCGTGCGACGCCATACCCGGCCGCGCGGCGTCCACCGCTGCCGATCCGCTCGGAGCGCCCGCGGCCGCTCCCGCCGCGGCCGCTCCCGCCACCGCCGCTCCCGCCACCGCCGCCCCGGATGCCCCGGCGGCTGCCGGTCCGGCGCCCGTCATCCCGGACGCCGCGGCCGCCGCTCGGGACGCCGCCGCTGGCGTGGGCGACGCCGGGGCGGCCGTCGCGCCCTCGATGACCTCCGCCACCTCCGCGGGCCAGAACGATGTCGGCGTCGCCGTCACCACGGGCGCCACCCGCGTGATCATGGCGCCGAGAGCGGCCAGTTCCGGTCGCTGCTTCGGGTCCTTGGCGAGGCAGGCGGAGACCACCTCACGCAGCTTGTCCGGCACCGAGGTCAGGTCCGGCCGCCCGGTGACCACCCGGTACAGCACCGACGCCGCGCTGCCGCCGCCGAACGGCGCGTTGCCGCTGGCCGCGAAGGCGAGCACGCAGCCGAGGGAGAACACGTCGCTGGCCGGGCCCACCGGCGCTCCCTCGGCCTGCTCAGGGGACATGTAGCCGGGCGTGCCGACGACCATCCCGACGGCGGTCAGCTGGGTGCCGTCGAACGCACGGGAGATGCCGAAGTCGATGACGTGCGGCCCGTCCGCCGCGAGCAGCACGTTGGCCGGCTTGAGGTCGCGGTGCACCAGGCCGCACGCGTGCACGGCGCGCAGCGCCTCGGCCAGGCCCGCGCCGAGCCGCCACCCGGCGAGCTCGGGCAGCGCGCCGTGCCGCGCGACCACGTCGGCGAGCGACGGACCCGGCACGTACGCGGTCGCCAGCCAGGGCGGGTCGTCGTCGAGGCCCGCGGCGACGACGGGCGCGGTGTACATGCCGCCGACCGCGCGCGCGGCGGCGACTTCGCGGCCGAAGCGGTGCCGGAACTCGGCGTCCCTCGCCAGTTCCGGGTGCACCACTTTGACGGCCACCGCTCGTCCTGCGGGCGAGTAGCCGAGGTAGACCTGGCCCATCCCGCCGGCGCCGAGCCGGGCGCGCAGCTGAAATTCCCCCACACTACGAGGGTCGTTCGCGGAAAGCGGTTCCATCCCTGCTCCCAAGACGCCCAGCGAGACCGCACGCTGAGATTACCGGATGAGTCCCCTGGCGGGCGGCCAGGCTGACGGTAAGAAGCCGCCGGGAAATGGCTGTGCGAACGCCGGGAGCTAAGGCTGGTAACGATAGCCCATGCCGGGCTCGGTGAGCAGGTGCCTGGGACGTGACGGGTTCTCCTCGAGCTTGCGCCGCAGCCGCGTCATGTGAAAACGCAGGTAATTCGTCCTGTCCTGGAAACCGGGGCCCCACACGCCGGACAGCAGCTGGGCGGAGCTGACCAGCTGGCCCGGACGGCGCAGCAGGATTTCCAGGATCCGCCACTCCGTCGGAGTCAGGCGTGGCGGGGAAGAGGCGGCCGGGACCGTTCCTGATGATGGATTTTGAATTGTGTGCGCAGCGAGGTCGATGCTCCAGTCACCGATCGTGGCGACCAGCGCCGCGTCATGGCCGGCCCCCTCGTCGCGGCGCAGCGCGGCGCGGAGCCTGGCGAGCAGCTCGCCCATCGCGAACGGCTTGGTCACGTAGTCATCGGCGCCGGCGTCCAGCGCGCCGATCTTGTCGCCGGGGCTGGTGCGCCCCGACAGCACGATGATCGGCGCCCGTGACCAGCCGCGGAACGCGACGATCACCTCGGTGCCGTCCACGTCGGGCAGGCCGAGGTCGAGGATCATCGCGTCCGGCGGAGTGGCCGCCGCGGTGGCCAGCGCCTCCCGGCCGGTGCGCGCGGTCGCCACCTCGTACTGCCTGGCACGCAGGTTGATCTCCAGCGCGCGCAGCAGCTGCGTCTGGTCTTCGACGACGAGGATCCGCGGCACAGGACGCCCGGCCGGCCGGGAGGTCTCCGGCCGGCCGGCCGCCACTGTCGTCACCGCGGGCTCAGGCTCCGGCCTGGGCATACTGGGCCTGGCCGGGCAACTCGTCAAGGGCGATGTTCAGGTTGAGCACATTCACCCGCGGCTCGCCGAGGAAGCCGAGGTTCCGGCCCTGGGTGTACTTGCTGACCAGCGCCTGGACTTGCGACACCGGCAGGTGCCGCGCCGCGGCGACCCGGGGGACCTGGATGGCCGCGTACTGCGGCGAGATGTCCGGGTCCAGGCCGGAGCCCGACGAGGTGACCGCGTCCGGCGGGATCTGCGAGACCTTCACGTGGTCGAACGCCGCGATCTGCTGCTGCAGCTGCTGGACGGTCTTGAGCAGGGTCGTGTTGTTCGGGCCGAGGTTGGCGGCGCCGGAGTAGTTCGGGTCGCAGCCGTAGTCGTTCTTCACCGACGAGCTGGACGCGTTGGACGGCCGCGGCTGGAAGTACTGCGGCAGCGGGTTGCCCTTCGCGTCGACGAACTCCTGGCACAACAGCGAAGACCCGACGACCTTGCCGTTGTAGGTGACCAGCGACCCGTCGGCCTGGTTCTTGAACGCGACCTGCGCCACGCCCACCATGACCACGGGATAGATGATCCCGCAGAGCACGGTGAACACGAGCAGCGCGCGGAACGCCGCGATGTGCTGCCTGACGAGGGTTGGAAGACGATTCACGTGGATCACCTGAATCCGGGGATGTTCATGATGATGAGGTCGATCCCCTTGATGAAAATGAACGGGATGATCAAGCCGCCGACGCCGTAGATCAGCAGGTTCCTGCGGAGCATTGAGCTCGCGGACGACGGCTTGTACCGGACACCGCGCAGCGCGAGCGGGATCAGCGCGATGATGATGAGCGCGTTGAAGATGATCGCGGACGCGATTGCCGACTGCGGGCTGTGCAGGTGCAGGATGTTGAGCTTCTCCAGGTCGGGGAAGGCGATGGAGAACATCGCCGGCAGCATCGCGAAGTACTTCGCGACGTCGTTGGCGATGGAGAAGGTGGTCAGGGCGCCGCGGGTGATCAGCAACTGCTTGCCGATCTCCACGACCTCGATGAGCTTCGTCGGGTTGGAGTCCAGGTCCACCATGTTCCCGGCCTCCTTAGCGGCCGAGGTGCCGGTGTTCATGGCCACGCCGACGTCGGCCTGGGCGAGCGCCGGCGCGTCGTTGGTGCCGTCGCCGGTCATCGCGACGAGCTTGCCGCCTTCCTGCTCCTTCCTGATCAGCGCCATCTTGTCTTCCGGCGTGGCCTCGGCGAGGAAGTCGTCCACGCCGGATTCTTCGGCGATGGCCCGCGCGGTGCGCGGGTTGTCGCCGGTGATCATGACGGTGCGGATGCCCATAGCCCGCATCTCGGCGAACCGCTCGGCGATGCCCTCCTTGACGATGTCCTTGAGGTAGACGACACCGAGGGCCTTCGCCTTGCCGTTGACCCTCTCGGCCACGACGAGCGGCGTGCCGCCGACCGCGGAGATGTCGTCGACCATCTGGCCGAGTTCAGGAGGCGGTGTGCCGCCGTTGTCGCGGATCCACTGTGCGACCGAGGCCGCCGCGCCCTTGCGGACTTCCCGGCCGTCGGCTAGGTCGACGCCGCTCATCCGGGTTTGCGCGGTGAACGGCACGAACACGGCGCCGGGCAGTTCGCCGGGGCCACGCTCGCGGATGTTGAACTGGTTCTTGGCGAGCACCACGATCGAGCGGCCTTCCGGCGTCTCGTCGGCCAGCGAGGCGAGCTGGGCGGCGTCGGCCAGCGTGGCGACATCTACCGCGGACACCGGCAGGAACTCGGTGGCCTGCCGGTCGCCCATAGTGATCGTGCCGGTCTTGTCCAGCAGCAGGGTGTTCACGTCGCCCGCCGCCTCGACGGCACGGCCCGACATCGCCAGCACGTTGCGCTGGACGAGCCGGTCCATGCCGGCGATGCCGATCGCGGACAGCAGCGCCCCGATGGTGGTCGGGATCAGCGCCACGATCAGCGCCACCAGGATGATGAGGTCCTGCGGCGCGCCGGAGTAGTAGGCCATCGGCTGCAGTGTGACGACCGCCATCACGAAGATCAGCGTCAGCGAGGCGAGCAGCACGTTCAGCGCCACCTCGTTCGGCGTCTTCTGCCGGGAGGCACCCTCGACCAGGGCGATCATCCGGTCGATGAACGTCTCGCCCGGCTTGGAGGTGATGTGCACGACGATCCGGTCCGACAGGACCTTGGTGCCGCCGGTGACCGCCGACCTGTCGCCGCCGGACTCGCGGATGACGGGCGCGGACTCGCCGGTGATCGCGGATTCGTCGACCGACGCGACTCCCTCGATGACGTCGCCGTCGCCGGGGATGACCTGGCCGGCCTCCACGACCACGTAGTCGCCGACCGCGAGCTGGGTGCCGGGGACCTCCTCCTCGCGCAGGCTGGCCGGGTCAGCGCCTGGCGTCCAGGAAACCAGCCGCCGCGCGACGCTCTCCTGCTTGGCGCGCCGCAGCGTCTCGGCCTGCGCCTTGCCGCGGCCCTCGGCGACGGCCTCGGCCAGGTTGGCGAACAGCACGGTCAGCCACAGCCAGGCGGTGATCGTCCAGCCGAATATCGAGGGGTGGATGATCGCCGAGTAGGTGGTCAGCACCGAGCCGACCTCGACGACGAACATGACCGGGTTCCTGATCTGGACCCGCGGGTCCAGCTTCTTGAACGCGTCGGGGGTGGACTTCCAGAGCATCTTCGGGTCGAGCAGGCCACCGCCGACCCGGCGGGTCTGTGCCACCGCCTTACGTGCCGCCTTGTCCTGTGTGGCCGTGCGCGGCTTGGCCTGGAGCGGATTGATGGACATCAGTGCAGTCCTTCAGCGAACGGTCCCAGCGCGAGCGCGGGGAAGTAGGTCAGGCCGACGAGGATGATGATCACGCCGGCGAGCAGCCCGGCGAACAGCGGCGTATGGGTCTCCAGCGTGCCGGCGCTTGCTGGCACCGGTTGCTGTCTGGCGAGCGTGCCGCCGAGCGCGAGCACGAAGATCATCGGGGCGAACCGGGCGACTAGCATCACCACGCCGCCGGCCAGGTTGTACCAGCCCGTGTTGGTGGTGAGGCCAGCGAACGCCGATCCGTTGTTGTTGGCCATCGAGGTGAACGCGTAGACGATCTCGGTCAGGCCGTGCGGCCCGGGGTTGAGAATCGACCGCTGCGGCACGCTGAAGCCCAGGGACAACGCTGCGCCTATCAGCGCGCAGAACGGTGTGGCCAGGATGTAGGCCGCCGCCCACTTCATCTCGGTCGGGCGGATCTTCTTGCCGATGTACTCCGGCGTGCGGCCGACCATGAGGCCGCCGACGAAAACCGTCAGCACGGCGAGCATGAGCATGCCGTACAGGCCCGCGCCGACGCCGCCGGGGACGACCTCGCCGAGCATCATGTTGAACAAGATGATGCCGCCGCCGAACGCGGTGTACGAATCGTGGAAGCTGTTGACGGCCCCGGTCGATGTCACGGTCGTCGACCCGGCGAACAGTGACGATCCGGGGATGCCGAACCGTACCTCTTTGCCTTCCATCGCGCCGTGCGCCGCCTGCAACGCGGTGCCCGCGTGCTGCCATTCGAAGAAGGTGATGCCGCCGACCGAGATCAGCCAGAGAAACGCCATCACGCCGACGAGCAGGTAGCCCTGCCGGTTGTCGCCGACCATCTTGCCGAAGGTCCGCGGCAGCGCGAACGGGATGACGAGCAGCAGGAAGATCTCGAACCAGCTGCTGAACGGGTTCGGGTTCTCGAACGGGTGCGCCGAGTTCGCGTTGAAGAACCCGCCGCCGTTGTTGCCCATCTCCTTGATGACCTCCTGCGAGGCCACCGGACCGCCGACCATGTTCTGCTGGCCGCCGGTCAGCGTGGAGACCACGTGCGTGGCGTTGAAGTTGTCGATCACGCCGGTGGCCATCAGGATGATGGCGCCGACCACCGAGAGCGGCAGCAGGACCCGGATCACGATCCTGGTCGTGTCGACCCAGAAGTTCCCGAGCCGGTCGGTCTTGCTCCGCATGAAGCCGCGGATCAGCGCGATCACGACGACGATGCCGACGGCGGCGCTGACGAAGTTCTGCACGGCCAGGCCCGCCATCTGAACGACGTAGCCCATCGTGGTCTCGCCGGAGTAGTTCTGCCAGTTCGTGTTCGTGACGAACGAGGCGGCGGTGTTCCACGCGAGGAACGACGGGACGGCTGGCTGCCCGTTGGAGTACGGCAGCCAGTGCTGGATGCGCTCAAGCAGGTAGAGGAACAGGACGCAGACGCCGGAGAACGCCAGCATGGACCGGGCGTAGGCGCCCCAGCGCTGGTCGGCCTCCGCGTCGATGCCCATCAGCCGGTAGAAGCCGCTCTCTACCCGCAGGTGCTTGGGGGACGTGAAGACGCGGGCGATGTAGTCGCCGAGCGGCTTGTAGCAGACCGCCAGGGCGGCGACCAGCAGCACGAGCTGCAGGATGCCCGCGAGAGATGGATTCATCAGAATCGCTCCGGCCGGACGAGTGCGTAAATGAGGTAGATCGTGAGCAAGATGGCCGCGATCAAGCCGACCCAGTTCTCAGCGCTCAATTCGCTCGACCACCTTCACCAGGAGGAAGAACAGCGCGAAGATGACGATGGTCATGCCGACGACCAGCAAGTCGTTCATCCCTGACTCCCAGGACTGTGGCACGCTCAGGACGCGTGCCGAACGGGTCAATAAAAGTCCCGTTGAGCAGGGAAAATTGCGATCTTCACGGCTCCCATGCGGCCGCCTGCGGGTTACTAACAAACCCCATGCGGCAGGCGCGGCTACCTGTCCGGCAATTCCGGAATGTCCGGCACGCTCACGTGCCGCCCACGCAGCGCCCACGGCCTGAACCCGTGCGCCATCTCGTCCATCAGCGCGGACGGCGGCACGGCCAGCACCGGGCACCGGGCGTGCGCCAGGCAGTACCGCCCCACCGACTTGCGCAGCGCGCGGCCGAGCGACGCGCGCCGCCCCGTCCCGATGACCAGCAGGTCACCCGGCCGCTCGGCGACGTCCACGAGCACGGGCCCGGTCTCGCCGCGCTCCACGCACGCCTCGACCCGCACGTCGGCGGGCAGCCCGCCGAGTCCCGCCTCGAACGCGTCCGTCAGCCGCTCCCTGGCGGCCTCGCTCCATATCCGGCGCAGATAGGGGGACGGATGACCCCGCTCGGCCAGGTCGCCGCCCGGCGGCACCCATGCGATCACCGCGGTGAGCGGCACCTGCCGCGCCCGTGCTTCCTCGGCCGCCCAGCGCAGCGCTTGCAGGCTGCCCAGCGACCCGTGGACCCCGACCACGATCTGACGCACCGCGACCACGATGCATCGCCTCCTACATGACAGTGGCTACGGCTCTATAAAACCTCGCCGCGGCTGCGACTGCCTCTTTCCAATCGGAACCCTAACGAACCCGATCAGAATCATTATCCCGAACGGGCCCGTGGTGACTTCCCACCGCCCCCTCATGCCCCGTTGACGGCGGCGACCCCGTCCAGGGTACCGAGGAACGCCGTGCCGCCCGCGAGTGACAGCGACGAGAAGTGCGGCAGCCCCTCGCCGATCGTGAGCTGATGCCTGACGGCGCCGGTTGCCGGGTCGAGCTCGTACAGCGTGTTGCCGCTGCTCGACCCGCCAGGGTCGTAGTGCGTCACCCAGACGGCGCCGCCGCCGGCGACCGGCGACCCGTTGCTGTCGCCGGGGCCGCGCCATAGGACGGTGATGTTCCGCTGCGCGGCACTGACAGAGACGGCCGCCAGGCCGCCGTCCGAGCACGGCTCGTAGACCGTGGATCCGCTGACGGCCGCAGCGCCGAACGCGCCGCAGATCGTCTGCTCCGCCAGCTGGTGGCCGATGCCGCCAAGCGCGGACTCGTTCAGCAGGTAGCCGACGCCGCGCTTGCCGATGATGAGCACCGAGTTCCCCGCGGCGAGCACCGGCTGGGTGGAGCCGAGGTCGCGGTCGTTGGCGTTGTCGTCGGCCCAGGTCGCCGGCGCGAAGAAGTCCTCGCGGACCAGGTTCGGGGTGAGCTTGACGACCGAGTCGCTGCCGTCGTACGGCTCGGCGGGGTTTTCCGCCGCCCCGTTCCCCGTGGAAACCCACAGGTCCCCGTCCGGGCCGGTGACCGGCCCGCCGGTGGCCCAGATGGCGCCTTCCCTCGTGGTCGGGGCGTGCCAGCTGACCAGCGGCCCGCTGCCGGACAGCGGCACCCCGACGATGAAGCCGATGTAGGTGCCGCAGTCTCCGGCCAGCCCGCCGAACGCCGCGTAGACCCGCCCGTCGTCGATGGCCAGCGCGGGCCGCTGCTGGTCGTTGGACGGGTGGTTGCCCGCGGTGGCGATGTCGATGTCGCGCTGCACCCGGATGGCCCCGTCGCTGACCGCCAAGCCGAACAGCACGTGGTGGTACCCGGTCGTCTCGGCAACCGCGTACACCAGGCCGTTGCCCTGGTCATAGACCGGCGTTCCCGTGATGCCCAGCGGGTCGATGTCGCCGCACTGCAGGCTGCTGCGCGGCACCGGGGTGCCGAGGTGGTGCCGCCAGACGACGCCGCCGGTGGACGCGTTGAGGGCGTAGACGCTGTCGTTCTCTGTCGCCGCGATGACCGTGTTGCCGACGACGAGCGGCTGGCCGTACACGGCGCCGTCCAGGTGGGCGGTCCACCGCTGGCTGAGCGGGCCCGCGGCCGGCAGGCCCGCGGCGATTCCGGTCCGCGCCGCGTTCTGGCCGAACTCAGGCCAGCCCGCTGCCGGATAGCTGCCAGTGGCGCCGGTGCCGAGGGTGACCTGCGCGGGCGGCGGCGCGGTTTGCGTTCCGGTCGCGGCGACGCCGCTGGAGCACGCCGCGACGGTGCACGCCATCGCCGCGAGAAGGATCTGGCCGGCTCGCATCCAGCCAGTGTCCCAGGGCGAAACGCCCGTCGTTGCTGACTTTGGCGCGTTTCACGCGCCGTTGACCGCGACCATCCCGGCCAGGGTGCCGACGAAGGCGGTGCCGCCCGCCAGCGACACCGACGGGAAGTGCGGCAGGCCGCCGCCGATCCCGATCCGGCTCCTGACGGAGCCGTTGGCGGGGTTGAGCTCGTAGAGGGTGCCGCTGCTGGTGCTGGCCACCCAGACGGCGCCGCCGCCGATGCTCGGTGACCCGTTGCCGTCGCCTGGGCCGCGCCACAGCACGCTGATCTTCCGCTGTGCGGCGCTGACCGAGATGGCGGCTAGGCCGCCGCCGGCGCACGGCTCGTACACCACCGGCCCGCTGACCGCGCCCGCGCCGAAGGCGGGGCAGACGGACAGCGCGGCCAGCTGCCCGCCGATGCCGCCCATGCTCGATGTGTCCAGCAGGTAGCCGACGCCGCGCTTGCCCATGATGAACGTGGAGTTCCCGGCGGCGAGCACCGGCTGGGTGGACCCGAGGTCGAGGTCGCTGGCGTTATCTTGCGCCCAGGTCGCAGGGGCGAAGAAGCTCATCCTGGCGAGACCCGGGCTGAGCCTGTTCACCGAGTCGCTGCCGTCGTACGGCTGCCCTTGCCCGGCCGCGCCGTTCCCTGTCGAGACCCACAGGTCGCCGGACGGGCCGGTGACCGGCCCGGCGATGCCCCAGACGGCGCCTTCCCTGCTGGTAGGCGCGTGCCAGCTGACGAGCGCGCCGCGCCCTGACGCCGGCACTCCGACGACCATGCCGATGTACTGCCCGCAGTCGCCGTACAGCCCGCCGAACGCCGCGTAGACCCGGCCGCCGTCGATGGCCAGCCCCGGCCGCTGCTGGAAGGCCGCCGGGTTGCCCGGCACGGGAATCTCGCGCTGCACCTTGACGGCCCCGTTGCCCACCGCCAGCCCGAACAGCACGTGGTGGTACCCGGTCGTCTCCGCGACCGCGTACACCAGTCCGTTGTTTTCGTCGTAGACCGGCGTCCCTGTGATGCCCAGCGGATTGATATCGCCGCACGGCAGGCTGCTTAGCGGCACCGGAGTGCCGAGATGCGTATGCCAGGTCACCGTGCCGGTGGATTCGTTCAGCGCGTAGACGGTGTTGTTCTCCGTCGCCGCGATGACGGTGCCGCCGACCACGAGCGGCTGGCCGTACACGGCGCCGTCCAGGTCGGCGGCCCACCGCTGACTGAGCGGGCCGGCGGTCGGCAAGCCGGCGGCGACGCCGGCCCGCCCCGCGTTCTGGCCGTACTCCGGCCAGGCCGCCGCCGGGAATGCCGAAGCCGGGCCCGCGGCCGTGCCGCCCGGCGAACTCCGCGCCGGCGCGGAGTTCGCCGGCGCGGTGGCGCTGGGCGCGCTGCTCGCCGCGACGCCGCCGCCCGTGCAGGCGGCGACCACGCAGGCTGCCGCCGCCCAAGCCGTTCCCCGCACGCCACCGATAATGACGTTCCGCATGCGACCGGTCTCCCTGGGTGAGCTGGCAAAATGGACGCACTATGGTTAACGCGCTCTTCGCAGATCCTCATGTTGCCCCGTCCTTCGTCGCGCTCGGCGACAGCTTCACCGAGGGACTGAACGACCCCGCGCCCGGTGGCGGGTTCCGCGGCTGGGCGGACCGGCTGGCGGGCCTGCTGGCCGCCGAATACCCGGGACTGCGGTACGCGAACCTCGCGGTCCGCGGCAAGCTGCTGCGGGAGATCGTGGCCGAGCAGGTTCCTGCCGCTGCCGCCATGTCGGCCGGCCTGGTCAGCCTCGCGGGCGGCGGCAACGACATGCTGCGGCCCGGCGCCGACCCGGACACGCTCGCCGAGCTCTTCGACGTGGCCGTGGCCCGGTTGCGCCAGGCCGGCTCCCAGGTGCTCATCTTCACCGGCTCCGACCCGGTCGGGATACCGGTGCTGCGCCTGCTGCGCGGCAAGATCGCCGCCTACAACATGCACCTGCGCGCGATCGCCGACGCCAGGGACTGCTACCTGGTCGACCTGTGGTCGATGCGGTTCCTGCGGGACATGAGCGCGTGGAGCACGGACCGACTGCACCTGTCGCCAGAGTCGCACCAGCGGGTAGCGCTGCGCGCTGCCGAGGTGCTGGGCGCCCACGGCGCTGGCGACTGGCGCGTGACGGCCGGCGATGCCAGTTCCGGCGAAGCCGGCGCGGTGGAGACCGCCGTCAAGACGCTGGCTGGCGCCGGGACCGAGACAGGCGTGCTGGCCCGCCCCGGCGTCGCCCGCGCCGCCTGGGTCGCGGCCCGCCGGGAAGACGCGAGGTGGGCGCGGGAGTACCTGCTGCCGTGGGTCAACCGCCGCCTGCACGGCACCTCCTCAGGCGAGGGCCTCCCCGCCAAGCGCCCCAGCCTTCAGCCGGTAACCCCCGGCAGCCTCAGCTAACGCCGGCCCCGGAACCAACGTCGGGCACAGGAGCCCCACCTGGGCTGGGCTGGCGACTGGCGGTGTGGCCCACATCGCCAATAGGTTCGCGCTTGTGGGCCACACCGCCAGGCCGGGACAGGGCGAGCATGCCGGCGAGGCCGACGACCAGCGGTACCCACCAGATCCAGACGCTGTGCGACGGGCCCTGGGCCGCCGCGGTCAGGCCGCCCGCGAGGACGGAGGCGGCCACCAGCCGGATCCAGCGGAGCGTCGCGGCAGGGATCAGCGCCACGGCCAGCACCGGCCACGGGTAGTAGGACACCATCACCGGCTCGAAGAACGACCGCAGCGCCAGCGCGAGCGCCGCCCACCAGAGCACGTCGGCCAGCAGGGCCGGCGGCCACGAACCGCCCTCGGCCGCCTCGGCCTGGGCGAGCCAGCGGCGGCGGACCGCGAGCGCGCAGCAGCAGGCGAGCACGATCGTGGCGAGCCGCGCGGGGCCGGCCGCGACGTTCGTGTTTGACATGTGCGGGGCCAGCGACGTCCACGCCGTGGGGTGGTTGATCACGGGGGAGTTCGGCTGGCTGGTCACCGACGTGTACGTGGCGTGCCAGTTGGCCAGCGCCGCCGCGCCGAGCAGCACCGCCGACGGGAGGGCCGACCTGACGAGGAACGCCGGCATTCGCCGCCACGGCAGGGGTGCGAGCAGCATCGGCAGCGCGAGGAGCACCAGCGGCTGGACGCAGACCGCGGCGCCGGCGAGCCAGCCGGCCTGCGCGGTCCGCGACCGGCTCAGCGCGAGCACGGCGTAGAGCAGCAGCCCGACCGCCACGGCGTCCTCCGGGTGCCCCCACCGGGCGGACACGTTCCACAGCGCGACCGCGCTCGCGGCGGAGAGCAGGCCGCGCTTCCACTTGGTCACGCCGAGCTGCTCGGCGAGGGCGTCGGCGGCGAACAGCGTCACGCAGCACAGCGCGATCTCATACGGCCCGGCCAGCAGCCAGACCGGCGGGTGCAGGTTGTGCGGGCCGGGGATCTGCAGCGAAAGGCCGGCCGCCGCGATGACCGCGGCGCAGGGCAGCAGGATGACCGCCGCGCCGGGCAGTGACACCAGCCCGGTCGGCTGCGTGTACAGGCCGCCCACGTTGCCGTGCACGAGCCGGACCGTCGCGACCAGCGTCCCCCACAGGTCGTAAGGAAGCGCCCACTCGGCCTTGCCGGTCCACGTCGGCCCCAGGGTCGTGGTGAACATCCCGACCAGGAGCAAGCCAATCGAAGCCAGCAGCGGAAATATCCGTCGCTTCAGCCTGTCCCGCATGCCGGTGCCTCTCCGTGCCATGAACCGCGTGCTACTGTACAGGCGCCGGCCCCCGGCTGCTCATTTTGCTTCCGGCGCCGGCCAGCACGTCAGGCAGCGAAGCCGGTGAAGCCCGCGTCAGCGGGCCATTCCGGCGCTGTCCCGCAACTGTGACGACCCCGCTCGCGGGGTCCTAGCCAGGTCGACTCCTGCCGTGCCGGACGATATCGACCCTCGTGGGAAGGGCGATCCGTCCCGGCCGCCGCGGGCGTCGCTCTCGGCCGGCCGGCGGTCTCG
This sequence comes from uncultured Actinomycetota bacterium, assembly GCA_963843745.1. Taxonomy (GTDB): domain Bacteria; phylum Actinomycetota; class Actinomycetes; order Streptosporangiales; family Streptosporangiaceae; genus Trebonia. The sequence goes on along the minus strand of CAWJLP010000022.1, from coordinate 68,423 downwards.
CCTTCCTTCCCGCATTTCCGGGAGGAAGTGGCCCCAGATGAAACCCCTTTCGCGGTCCGGCCCCGGCGCCAGAGTCGCCGCGGCCCTCGCGGCCGCTGCGGTCGCGGCCGTGGCGCTCGCCGGCTGCGGCTCGTCGGGCAGCAGCAGCTCATCCACATCCACATCAGCGTCCGCGGGCTCGGCTGCCCCGTCGGCGAGCGCCGCCGCGGCGGCGTTCCCCGTCACGGTGACCGCCGCCAACGGGGCGGTGACGATCAAGAGCCGCCCGGCCCGCATCGTCTCGCTCGACCCGACCTCGACCGAGGACCTGTATGCGATCGGCGCCGCCCCGCAGGTCGTCGCCGTGGACCAGGACTCCAACTACCCGGCGGGCGTGCCGAAGACCGGCCTGTCCGGTCTCACCCCCAATATCGAGGCGATCGCCAAGTACAACCCGAGCCTGGTCGTCGCCTCGCAGAACTCGGGCGGCCTTGTCTCCGGGATGACCAAGCTCGGCATTCCGGTGCTGATCGAGCCCGCGGTTGCCTCCCTGGACGCCGCGTACGCGCAGATCCAGCAGGTCGGCACGGCGACCGGGCACGCCGCGCAGGCCGCCACGGTCGTGACGGGCATGAAGCAGCAGATCGCGGCCGACGTGGCGAAGGCGGGCACCGCGCACAAGGGCGCCCCCTACTACTGGGAGCTGAGCGCCAGCCCCTTCTACTCGGCCGCCTCCAGCACGTTCATCGGCCAGGTCGCCGGCTTGTTCGGCCTGAAGAACATCGCGGACGCCGTGAGCAAGCCCGCCGACGGCGGTTACCCCCAGCTGTCGCAGGAGTACATCGTCACGGCGAAGCCGCAGATCATCTTCCTCGCTGACAACGAGGCGGCTGACGGCGGCCAGAGCCCGGCCGTGGTCGCCAAGCGCCCCGGCTGGTCGGGCATCCCGGCCGTGCAGGACAACGAGATCGTCGGCCTGAACGACGACATCGCGTCCCGCTGGGGACCGCGGCTGCCGCAACTCGTCGCGGAGATCGCCGCGGCGGTCGAGCAACTGCATTGAGGAAACTAGGCGCGCTCGGCATCGCGGCGATCTTCCTGATCGCCGCGATGCTGGTCGGCGCGCTCGTCGGCGCGGCCGACCTGAATCCGCTGGACACCGTGGCGGCGCTGGCGGACAAGATCCCGTTCGTCCACCTGCCGTCCGGCCTGTCACCGCTGGACCGCGCCGTGCTGTTCCAGATCCGGCTGCCGCGGGTGGTGCTCTGCGCCCTGGTGGGCGGGCTGCTCGCCATGTCGGGCGCCGGCTACCAGGGCGTCTTCCGTAACCCGCTGGTGGATTCCGGGCTGCTCGGCGCCTCGGCCGGCGCGGGGCTCGGCGCGACGCTCGCGATCGTCTACTTCGGCGCGGTGGGCCAGGGCGCGATCCCCCCGGCCGCGTTCCTCGGCTCGCTCGGCGGGGTCGCGGTCGCCTACCTGACGGGCGCCGCGGCGAGCAGGCGCACCGGCTTCGGCGACGGCGTGGCGACGCTGCTGCTGGCCGGCATCGCGGTCGGCTTCTTCTTCACCGCGGTGCAGACGCTCGTGCTGCAACGCTCCGCCGAGCAGGACGTGCAGACGGTCTATAACTGGCTGCTCGGCTCGCTGTCCGGTGCGACCTGGCAGCAGGTGGTGTGGATCCTGCCGTACGCCGCCGTCAGCATCGCGGTGGTGCTGCTGCACGGCAGGCACCTCGACGTGCTCGCCGTCGGCGACGAGGAGGCACGGGCGCTCGGCATGCGGCCGGCGACCGTGCGCCTGATCGTCGTCGCGGCCTGCGCGCTCGCCACGGCGAGCGCGGTCGCGTTCAGCGGGCTGATCGGGTTCGTCGGGATCGTCGTGCCGCACATGGCGCGCCGGATCGGCGGCCCGGGTTACCGCAGCGTGCTGCCGCTGTCGCTGCTCGGCGGGGCCGGCTTCCTCGTGCTCGCCGACACGCTGGCGCGCACCGTGCTGTCCCCGGCCGAACTGCCGATCGGCGTGGTGACCGCGGTCGTCGGCGCGCCCGCGTTCGTCTGGATCCTGCGGTCCACGCAGGGAGCGCGGACGTGACGGGGCTAGCCAGGGGGGGACAGCCCCCCCGCGACCCCCCCGCTGGGCTAGCCAGGGGGGGACAGCCCCCCCGCAACCCTCCCGCGGGGCTAGCCAGGGCGGGACAGCCCCCCCGCGACCCCCCCGCGGGGCTGGCGGTGCGGGAGCTGACCGTCACCCTGGACCGCAATCCGGTGGTGCGGGGGGTCAGCTGCGCCGTGGCGGCCGGCGGGTGGCTGTCGCTGATCGGCCCGAACGGCGCGGGGAAGTCCACCCTTATCCGCGCCGCCGCCGGGCTGGTGCCCTACCAGGGGGCGGTGCTGCTCGACGGCGCGGACGTCAGGTCGCTGCGGGCGCGGGAGCGGGCCCGGCTCATCGCCTACGTCCCGCAGGAGCCGGTGCTCCCGCCGGACATGACCGTCGAGGAGTACGTGCTGCTCGGCCGCACGCCGCACCTGGGCTACCTCGGCTCACTGGGACGGCATGACAGGACCGTGGCGGCGGCCGCGCTTGACCGGCTGGACGTCGCGCGGTTCGCGGCCAGGCGGCTGGCCCGGCTGTCCGGCGGGGAGCGGCAGCGGGTGGTGCTCGCGCGGGCGCTGGCCACCGAGGCGAGCGTGCTGCTGCTCGACGAGCCCACCTCCATGCTGGACGTCGGCCACCAGCAGCAGGTGCTCGAGCTCGTCGACGGCCTGCGCAGGGACGGCGGGCTGACCGTGCTGTCCACGCTGCACGACCTGACCGCCGCCGGCCAGTACCCCGACGAGCTGGTGCTGCTGCACGAGGGCCGGGTCGCGGCGGCCGGCCCGGCGGCCGCGGTGCTCACCGCCGCCCTGATCGGAACCGTCTACGCGGCCCGCGTTAGCGTGGTTCCGGGGGCCGATGGCCGCCCGGTCGTCGCGCCGCTGCGACCCCAGCCTGACACCGGGTCGGACAGGTAGTAGTGTGCATCCGATCTTTCATAACCCCCGTCGGCTTAAGGGGCCGCGATGTACCAGCCATATCCGGGCGAATCCCAATCACAGACGCCCGAGCCCTCCTCCCGGCCAGCCATCCCGCAGTCCGTGAGCAGGGCCGTGCAGCTCATGTACGTCGGCGCCGCGGCCAGCCTCATCGGCATCGTCATCGACATCCTGGCACGGCACGCCATCAGGAACGCGCTCGCGACGCGCAAGACCGCCCACCCCCTGACGACTTCCCAGCTCAACTCGGACTACCACGTGGTGCTCGGCTTCCTCATCGTCGGCGGGGTGATCGCCGTCGCGCTGTGGCTCTGGATGGCCTACAGCTGCAAGGCCGGCAAGGGCTGGGCGCGGATCGTTTCCACCGTGCTGTTCGCCATCGACACGCTCAGCGTGCTCGCCGGCGCCGTTACCAGCGCCGGCGCGGCCCGGATCTACTCAATCCTGGTCTGGCTGGTCGGCCTCGGCGCGATCATCTTCCTGTGGCAGCGCTCGTCAACGGAATACTTCAAGGCCCCGCGCTACTAGCGCCGGGCCTCGCCGCCTGCCAACCCCCACCCGCCAACCCCACCTTCTTTGGTGGTCGATGTGACATCGTCCACCAAAGAAGGTCGTCGGTGTCACATCGACCACGTTGGCAGGCGGGAGCTAGCCGGCCGGGGGCCAGACGACCACCCGGGTCGGGTGGACGGTGATCACCACGCGGGCGTCGCCGGGCTGGTCACGCTCCCTCAGGTCGGCGTTGTACTTGGCGCCGAGCTTGTCGGCGAAGGTGTAGTCGGGGTCCGGCGTGACCTCGGCGTCGCCCCGCAGCTCCAGGTACCGGTAGGGCGACTGCTCGTCGAAGATGAGCACGCTGACCTTCGGGTTGGCCTGCAGGTTCTTCACCTTCTGCCGGGCGGTGTTCAGCGAGAACTTGACCGTGTCGTCCTCGGCGAGGAACCATACGCCGGATAGCTGCGGCCGGCCGCTGGCCCCGATCGTGCCGAGCACCGCGACCTGCGCGTTGAGCAGGTCGCGGTGCGAGTCTGGAATCGTCGTCATGCCACGAACTTTACGACGCGGCTACTTGATGCGTCTCGGTGGCGCGCACATCCTCCAGCCCTTGCGGATGTGGTGTCGCGACAGTCGCGGCGCGGCGCCCGATCGCGACAGCGGCGGCCGCGCCCAGCAGCGAGATCCCGGCCGACACGAACATCGCTGGCCGGTAGCCGGCGGTGAACGAGGCGACCGACCCGAAGTGCCCGTTGGCGGCGAACACGGCGGTCACCAGCGCGATCCCGAACGCCGCGCCGAACCGCTGCATCGTGTTGCTCACCCCGGACGCGCGGCCGACATCGGCGGGCCCGACCGCGCCGAGCACGGCGGTCGGCGCGGTCGGGATCGCCATCGAGACTCCGACGCCGGCGATGATCAGCGGTGCCACGAAGCGCCCGTAGCCCGAGGATCCGGCCGCTGCCTGGGACGCCACCCAGGCCAGGCCGCCGGCTTGCAGGGCCAGTCCCGTGACGAGCAGCGGCCGGGTGCCGATCCGGTCAGCCAGCGCGCCGGCCAGCGGGGCGACCACCATCGGCGTCGCCGTCCACGGCAGCAGCCGCAGCCCGGTCGCCAGCGGCGAATATCCCAGGCCGAGCTGGAAGTACTGAGCGGTGAGGAACGCGGCGGAGAAGATCGCCCCGCTCATGCAGAACGCGGCGAGGTTGGCCGCGGAGAACGCACGGACACGGAAGAGCCGCAGCGGCAGCATCGGTTCTGACGCGGTCCGCTCTCGCAGTACGAACCCGGCGAGCAGCACGACGCCGACGACCAGGGCGGCGATTCCCCTGACGTCGCCCCAGCCCGAGTCGCCGACCCGGACCAGCGCCCAGGCGATCAGGGCCGTGCCGCCCGCCACGAGCGGCACCGCCGGCAGGTCGAGCCGGGTCGCCAGGCCGCGGCCGGACGGCAGGAACAGCGCGGAACCGGCGGCCGCCGCCACTCCGATCGGCACGTTGATCCAGAAGATCCAGTGCCAGTCGAGGCCCTGCACCACGACGCCGCCGACCAGCGGGCCGCCCGCCACCGCCAGCCCGGCGATCCCGCCGAAGATGCCGACGACCGCCCCGCGCCGCTCCGGCGGGAACGCGGCGGCGATGATCGTCAGCGCCAGCGGCGTGACGGCCGCCGCCCCGAGGCCCTGCAGCGCGCGGAAGGCGATCAGCGACCCTGAGCCTGGGGCCACCGCGCAGAGCGCGGATGCCACCGTGAACAGGCACAGGCCGGCGACGTAGACCCGCCGCCGTCCGAGCCGGTCACCCAGCGCGGCACAGGTGATGATGCCGGCCGCGAACGTCAGCGCGTAGGCGTTGACCGCCCATTCCAGGGTGGCGATGCTGCCGCCGACGCTGCGGTGGATCGCCGGCAGCGCGGTGACCACGACGAGCGCGTCGAGCGACACCATGAAGAACGAGATCGAGGTGAGCGCGAGCACCAGGGGCAGGGACACCGGCCGCTCGCTCGTAGAGAGTTTCATACTCTCCCTACGGAGCGGACCCGGCCAGGATCGACAGCCAGGGGTCAGGGATTTTCGTGCCGGCGGAACAGCTCCTCGCGCAGCGCCGGCACGGCACTGGTTTGTGCTGCCTTCGCCCAGGCGCCACGGGCCCGTTCTGGATAACCGGCTTTTTCCAGGAGAGCGGCGTGCGCCGCGTACAGCGGCGAGTAACCCTCGAGCGCGCCGGACGCCAGCACGGGCTCGAGCACCGCAAGCCCGGCAAGCGGGCCGTCCGCCATGCCGACGGCGACCGAGCGGTTGACCGCCACCACCGGCGACGGGTCGAGCCGCGCGAGGGAGCCGTACAGCAGCGCGATCTGCGGCCAGTCGGTGTCGTCGAACGACGGCGCGGCGGCGTGCAGCGCGGCGATCGCGGCCTGCAGCTGATAGGTGCCAGGGGAGCGGCGGGCCAGCGCCTCGTCGAGGACGCCCGTCCCCTCGGCGATGAGGGCCGCGTCCCAGCGGGAACGGTCCTGTTCGGCCAGCGGGACCGGCTTGCCCGCGCTGTCGGTCCTGGCCGCCGCCCGGGAGTGGTGCAGCAGCAGCAGCGCGAGCAGGCCGGCCGTCTCCGCGTCCGCGGGCAGCAGGGTGTGCAGCAGGCGGGCGAGCCAGATCGCCTCCTCGCACAGCTCGCCGCGGATCAGCCCGTCCCCGCCGGTGGCGGCGAACCCCTCGTTGAAGACGAGGTAGACGACCGCGCGGACACCGGCGAGCCGTTCGGTCAGCCGCGCGGCGGCGGGAACCTCGAAGTGGATGCCCGACTCGCGGATCTTCCGCTTGGCGCGGACCAGGCGCTGCGCGAGCGTCGGCTCAGGGACGAGGAACGCGGCGGCGATCTCCTTCGTGGTCAGCCCTGCGACGTAGCGCAGCGTCAGCGCGATCCGCACCTCGAGCGCGAGCGCGGGGTGACAGCAGGCGAAGATCAGCCCGAGCCGGTCGTCGCCAAGCAGGTCGGGCGCCTCGGGCATCTCGGCCTCCTCGGCTGCGATGACGTTGCTGAGCAGCTGCGGATCGACGGCGGCGGCGCGGCCGTCGGCGCGGTGCGCGTCGATCGCCTTGCGCCACGCGGTCACGGTCAGCCAGCCGCCGGGGTTGGGCGGGACGCCGGTCTCCGGCCAGGTCGCGGCGGCGGCGGCGAACGCCTCGGCGGTCGCGTCCTCGGCCGCCTGCAGATCGCCGAACCGCCGCGCGAGCGTGGCGACGACGGCGCCCCACTCCTCGCGGAACGCGCGCTCGAGCCCGGTTACCCCAGGACCCGCTGCCACGCCATGCCCGTCATGGCCGCCCGGACCTCGACCGTCTGGCCGTCGTGGACCGGCATCCGCCGCGCCCAGTCGAGCGCGGCGTCCAGGTCGGGGACGTCGATCAGGTAGAAGCCGAGCAGGTGTTCCTTGGTCTCCATGAACGGCCCGTCGGTGATCAGCCGGTCCTCGCCGGCGAACCGGACGCTGGTGGCGGTCTCGGTGTGCGTGAGCTGCTCGGCGCCGAGCAGCACGCCCGCGTCCTTCGCCGCCTGGGTGTAGTCGGTCCACGGGCCCTTGCCAGGGGCTGCCTGCCGTCCGGCCGTGGCCGCGGCCGCGTAGTCCTCGGCGGTCGCCGGCGAGTAAATGAGCAGTGCGTACTTCATCGCTGCCTCCCGTAGGTAATGGTTCCCCCTACCCACGGCGGCGGTCGCCGCATATCGACAGCGGGGCGAAGAAATTTATTCAGAACGTACGCGCCCGCCTCTCAGGGGCGATCGGAGGGTCGTGAGCGCGCGCCGCCGGGCGCCTCGTGGGCCTTGTTGGTGTCATCGCCCCGATGAAGATCCTGTGGGTCTACAGCTCCGCCTACGTCACCCGCACCTTCGCCGACACGGGTGAAACGGTCGAGCACCTCTCGCCGGCCGACGCAATGGCCCGCGACTGAACGCGAGTTGGGCCATCCCAGGCCCGCAATCCGGGGTATTCACAGTTTTGGTCTAGACCAATGATTATTTTGGTCTAGACCAATGTTTGCTCTTCACTTCCGCACGCTGTGCGTCGTACATTCCCTCTGGGAACTCCAGCACAGCGAGGTGCCTTATGCGAAAAATCGCTCGTCTTGCGGTCAGTTCGGCGCTCTTGGGCGCCTCAGCGCTGACCGCGACAGCCGTGGGGGCAGCAAACGCCAGCGCGGCCCCGTCACCGGCAAGTCTCTGTCCGGACGCCAACATTGCGATGTTCGGCCCGAATGTCTGTGTCTTCACCCCGTCAATGACGCAGGCCGCCATCCAGAACGACGTCAACGCCATCTACGCGCAGCAGGCCACCAACGAGATGGGCACCGCGCGTTATGCGCTGCTCTTCGAGCCGGGTACTTATGGATCCCAGAGCGCCCCGCTGGACATCCCGGTCGGCTATTACACCGAGGTCGACGGGCTGGGCCAGGACCCGTCGGACGTCGTCATCAACGGCGGCGTGACCGCCGTCGGCATGAACGGCAGCGGTGCGCTGGACATCTTCTGGCGTTCGGTTTCCAACCTGACCATCCATGTCGTCCCGGTTGCACCGGGCGACTGCCACACAAGCAACGAGATGTGGGCGGTGTCCCAGGCGGCCCCGATGCGCCGGGTCGATGTCAAGGACTTCACCACCTTCATGCCGTACTGCGAGAACCCGAACTACGCCAGCGGCGGCTTCGTCGCCGATTCGGATCTGGAGGGCGGCGCGCTCAACGGGTCGCAGCAGCAGTTCTACGTCCGCAACAGCAACCTGGGTACCGGCGGCTGGTCCAACTACGTGTGGAACCAGGTCTTCTCCGGCGACATCAACGCGCCCGCGCAGGACTTCGGCGGCGGCGCCGCCTACACGACGCTCGCGCAGACGCCGGTGAGCAGGGAGAAGCCCTACCTGTACATCGACGGCTCGGGCGCCTGGAACATGTTCGTGCCGTCACCCCAGACCAACTCGACAGGCCCCACGTGGGCCAACGGGCACACGCCCGGCACCTCGATCCCGCTGTCGAAGTTCTTCATCGCCACGCCGTCCGACTCGGTCAGCACAATCAACAACGCGCTGTCCAAGGGCCTCAACCTGCTGCTCACCCCCGGCGTCTACAACGTGGACTCGCCGATCAAGGTCAAGCGGACCGACACGGTGGTACAGGGCCTGGGCTTCGCCACCCTGACGGCGACCAGCGGCAACACGGCCCTCACCACCGCCGGCGTTGCCGGCATCGACATCTCCGGCCTCATCGTCGACGCCGGACCGGTCAACTCGCCGGTGCTGATGCAGATCGGCACGAAGAACGGCAACAACGGCGTCCCGCACAACCAGCCGTCCGACCCGACCGGACTGCAGGACGTGTTCTTCCGCATCGGCGGACCGCACGTCGGCAAGGCGACCGTCGCCCTCGAGGTCAACACCGACTACACCATCCTTGACGACCTGTGGATCTGGCGTGCCGATCACGGCGTGGCCGGCTCGGTCGGCTGGACCGTCAACACCGCTAACAACGGCCTCGTCGTGAACGGCGACAACGTCACCGCGACTGGGTTGTTCGTCGAGCACTTCCAGCAGTACAACGTCATCTGGAACGGCAACGGCGGCGAAGTCATCTTCTTCCAGAACGAACTGCCGTACGACCCGCCAAACCAGGCTGCCTACGAGCACAACGGCGTGCTCGGCTACGCGGCCTTCAAGGTGGCCGACAACGTGCAGACGTTCCACGGTTACGGCATGGGCAGCTACATCTTCACCAACGTGGACCCGAGCATCCACGTGTCACATGCCTTCGAGGTCCCGATCACGCCGGGCGTCCAGATGAACGACCTGCTCACGATCAACCTCAGCGGTCCCGGCACCATCGACCACGTCATCAACGACACCGGCGGTCCGGTGAGCTCCGCCAACCCAGACGTGGCCAGCCAGGTCGTCAGCTACCCGTGACCTAGCGGAAAGGTAACTGGCGTTTAACGGAAGATGCCTTCGGCGCCGCGGATGCGGCGCCGAAGGCATCTTCGCCACGAACTGCCCGTCGCTGACCACCACATCGGCGGTGAACCGCATGTCGGGAAAGGCCTGCTAGCCACCAGGATCGTGGCCGCCGCCGGAAGGCCCCGGACAACACCTGGGAACATGGCTGATGTGGCTGGCGGGATATGGGCACCGGCGCGCCGTCTGCTGACGGCCGGCCTCGTGCTCGCGGTCACCCTCGTCGCGTTCGAGGCGCTCGCCATCGCCACCATCTTGCCGGTGGTCAGCCGCCACCTGGGAGATCTCCGTCTCTACGGGTGGGTGTTCAGCGCATTCCTGCTGGCGAGCCTGATCGGGATCGTGGTCGCCGGGACGCTCGCCGACCGCGTGCCGCTCGGACGGCCGATGCTCGCCGGCCTTGCCCTGTTTGCTCTCGGCTTGGTCGTCGGCGGGACCGCCCCGGACATGGCGGTTCTCGTGGCGGGGAGGGCGGTGCAGGGCCTTGGCGCCGGGGTCGTACCCGCGGTGGCCTACGTGGCGATCTCCCGGTGCTATCCCGAGGAGTCGCGGCCGCGAATGTTCGCCGTCCTTTCCACCGCATGGGTGGTGCCCGGCCTGATCGGGCCGGCCATCGCCGCCCTGGTCGCCGCGGCAGTTGGCTGGCGATGGGTGTTCCTGGGCTTGCTGCCGCTGGTGGTCGCGGCCGGGATTCTGGTCGTCCTGGCCCTGCGGCATGTGCCGCCACCGGCAAGTCCTGGAACGGCCGCAGTGCCGTACCTAGCCGTGCTGGGCCTGGTCGCTGGCGCCGGCGTGGCGACTGGCGTCGCTCACCTCAGGCATCGTGCCGGTAGTCGTCGTCGGCGGCATCGCCGGGGGCGCCCTTCTCGCTGTTTCGCTGCGCCGTCTGACCCCCCCTCGGAATCTGTCGGCACGGCCTGAGCTGGCCGCCACTGATCCTCAGCCGGTCGCTGCTGACGTGCAGCTTCTTCGCCGGCGACGCCTATGTCCCGTACGCGATCGTGACCGTCCGCCATGCCCCGACGGCGCTGGCCGCTCTCGCGCTCACGGCCGTCGACCCTCACGTGGACGGCCGGATCGTGGGTGCAGGCCCGCTGCATCGCCCGGTATGGCCCGCGCCGCCTCGTCCGGCCCGGCGAGTGCCTGGTCGCCATCGGCCTCGGCGTGATGTGCGTTGTGCTCCTGCCGTCGGTGCCCCCTGAGCTGGGGATCGTAGCCTGGGCGGTGGCCGGCCTGGGGATCGGCACCGCCTACGCCCCGCTGTCCGTGACCACGCTCGATCTTGCCGCGCCGGGCGAGGAGGGCCGGGCAACCTCGGCTCTTCAACTCTGCGACGTGCTCGGCCAGGCCATCGGTACCGGCGTGGCGGGGGCGATCGTGGCCGCCGCCGCGGCAGGGATCGGGCACGGCCCCGGAGTAGCGCTGGCGTTCTCGTTCGGCATCGTGGTTGCCCTCATCGGGGTCATCGCCGGAGCGCGGCTTCCGAGCCAGCTCACATCCGCGAATCAGCCCAGCGTGTCTTCGGCTGGCTAGGCTGAGTCGGGGAAGGAGCCGCCATGCCGGTGTTCGCCGTCACTACGGCCAAGGGCGTCAACTGGGACCATTCCCGGGATATCCGCGAGCAGCCCTTCTGGGATGAGCATGCCGCGTTCGCCGATCAGCTTGTCGCCCGCGGGTTCGTCATCCTAGGCGGGCCGATCGCCAGCGGCGATGTCGAGGATGTCGCGCTGCTGGCCGTCGAGGCGGCCGACGAGAGCGCCGTGTACGCGGTCTTCGACGCCGATCCATGGACGGTGCACCACGTGTTCCGGGTCAAGAGCGTCTGGCCATGGACCTTGTGGCTGGACGGGCGCCGTGGCTAGCGTTCGCCGAGGTAGCCGAGCAGGGCGTCCCAGACCTGGCCGGCTTCGGCCCTGAATCCCGGATCGTTGATCATCCCGTCCTTGCTCACAGCCGCGCGGTCCACCGGGATGCGGCGGCAGGCCGCCACGACGACATCGGCGCCGACGTATCCGAGCACGGCCGCCAGGGCATCCTCCGCTCCCTGGCCGCGGCCAGGGACGGCGACGTTGATCCAGGCGGCGGGCTTGCCGTACAGCTGACCTCCGCCCACCGTCCAGTCCAGCAGGTTCTTGAAGCTGCCGGGCAGGGTCCCGGCGTACTCGGGAGTGCAGAACAGCACCGCGTCCGACGCCGTGATCTCGTCCCGGAGCCCCGCCACTTCCCGCGGCACGCGGTCGCCGTCGTCATCGGGATTGAATGCGGGCAGCCGGGCCAGGCCGTCATACATGACCGCCGTCACGCCGTCGGGCGCGCTCGCTGCCATGGTCGCCAGCGCCGCGGTGTTCCCCGACCCGGCCCGGGTGCTCCCCGACACCAGCAGCACCCTGACCGGCTCGCTCACCCCTCCAGGCTAGGGCACTTCGATTTGTCCCTGTTTCTGCTGCTCCAACGACAGAAACCGGGAACAAAGCGCGGATTGAGCCATGGGTGCCGCCTCCATCTTCATCGGGAACGTGACATAGGGCGGCTTGTTCTGCGGAATCCGCGCCATGATCCCGAAGCGGTCAGGATGCGCCTCGCACGCCTCGAGGGCGTAGTCGATCCTGTCGCCCTCCCAGGACGGCGGGACGATGAGCACCCGGTTCACGCCCGCCTCGTCCATGAGCTGCAAGGCATTCCTGGTAGGTGAACGCCTCCTCCCGGTGCCCGTTGAGGCGCATCCGCTCGCGGGCGCCGGAACCAGGCCGGTCCGGAGTTTCCTCGCGCCAGATGTGAACCTGAGAATCGACAATGAACACGGACTAGCTACCTTTCTGTGCCGAGTCTGTGCCGACGGAAGCTTTAGTTCGGCGACGATGTGCTCGGCGATGGCCATCGACGCCGTGGCCGCCGGTGACGGCGCGTTGCGAACGGTTGTCACCGGGCCGACCCGGTGGATGCGGAAGTCGTCGACGAGCGCCCCGTCGCGGTCGACGGCCTGCGCGCGCACTCCGGCCGGCGCGCTCGTCACGTCGCCGGGTTCCAGCCAGGGCAGATATGACCTGGCTTCGGCGAGATAGGCGCGCCGCCACAGCGACCCGCGGATCTCACGGACGCCGGTCCGCCAGTGCTGCCGCGCCAGGTGGCGGAACGCCGCCGAGCGGGCCAGCCGGGACAGCTCGTCCCAGGAAACGTCACGGCGCCGGTATCCCTCCCTGGCGAGCGCGAGTACCGCGTTGGGGCCGAGGTCCGCCTCGCCGTTGACGCGCGGCGTCAGGTGCACGCCGAGGAACGGGTACCTGGGGTCGGGCACCGGGTAGATCAGCCGCCGCACCCGGTCCCTGGCGTGCGGGCGCAGCCGCAGGTACTCGCCGCGGAACGGGACGATCTCCGGCGACGCCTCGTCCCCGGCCGCGGCGGCCATCAGGTCGGCCTGCAGGCCGGCGCAGACGACCAGCCGGGACAGCGAGAAGGACCGCCCAGGCGTGTCGACGTCCACCCGGTCATCGCTCATCCGCCGCACTCCGGTGACGGCGGTCCCGAGGTGCAGCTCGCCGCCGCTGCTGATCACATCGTCACCGAACGAGCGCGTGATGGCTGGATAGTCGACGATGGCCGTGGTGGGGGAGAGCAGCGCGGCGGCGCCCGCTACGTCAGGCTCGAGCTCGCGCAGCTGCGCTCCGCTCAGCCACCGGATATCCGGCACGCCGTTGGCGAGCGAGCGCCGTTCGAGCTCGCGCAGCTTGACCGTCTCGGCCTCGTTCCGCGCGACCACGAGCTTGCCGCGCTCGTCATAGGTCAGCCCGCGCTCGGCGCAGTACGCGCGGAGCAGGCCGACGCCGCGGCGGCACAGCATCGCCTTGGCCGAGCCAGGGGCGTAGTAGATCCCGGCGTGCACCACGCCGGAGTTGTGGCCGGTCTGGTGGGCGGCTACCGCCTGCTCCTTCTCGAAGACGACCACGGGCACCCCGGCCCCGGCTAGCTGCCTGGCGACCGCCAGGCCCACGATTCCGGCCCCGACGATGCCGACGGGAGTGACAGGCGTGCGCGCGCTTTCGATGTGGTCCATGCCACCCTTGCTACCAGTGCCGCTCGCTACCACGCGACCGAACACCCTGGGCCACGGCGGACCGCGGGCGGTGACAACCGGCCTGAACCGTGCTGTGATGAACGGCGTGAGCCTTGTGGCCGAGATGGCGGACGCGGCGGACTCGTGGCTCCGGTCCCTGACCGCCGAACAGCGGGCAGCGGCGGCGTACCCGGGTCCTGGCGCCGGCGACGGGGAACGGACCACGTGGTTCTACACGCCCACAGACCACGGCGGCCTGACGCTGAACGAACAGCGTCCCGGGCAGCAGCAGCTCGCGATGCGGCTGCTCGCGTCCGGGCTTTCGCTTGAGGGTTACGCCCTCGCGGCGATCGTGATGAGCCTGGAGAACATCCAGGACCGGCTGGAGTCGTGGACGCGCGACTGGGGGCGGGAACGCGGGCGCGACCCCGGAGCGTACTACTTCAGGGTGTTCGGCTCACCGGGTGACGCCACCTGGGGATGGCGCTGCGGCGGCCATCACATCTCGGTGAACTACACGATCGTCGACGGGCGCGTCGCGTCGTGCACGCCGTGTTTCATCGGGGCGCTGCCGGCGGAACTGCGCCTGCTCGCCGGCGGGACGCTGCGGCCGCTCGGCGACCTTGAGGTCATCGCCCGCGAGCTGGCCCGCGACCTCGACCAGCGCGGCCAGGCCGTCGTGCTGCACCGGTCCGCGATATCGGACATCGTCAGCGGCAACCGGGCCCGGGTGCTCGCCGGCGACGAGATGATCCACATGCAGGATCTGTGGCGGGGCAGGTTCGCCGACGAGCGGCTCAGCTCGCTGCTGGACCAGATAGACGCCGTGGGGGAGGAGGGCAGCGGCTACGGACCCGGCGATCACCGGGTGCTGGCGATCACCAGTCAGCCCAAGGGCGTGCCGGGCAGCGCGCTGACGCCGGACGGGCAGGCACGGCTGCTCGCCTTGGTGGAGGCCTACCTGCGGCGCTTCCCCGAGGAGATCGCAGGCCCGTGGCTAACGAGCTACCGCACCGGCAGTGGCCTCGCGGACCTGCATTTCGCCTACGCCGGAGAGCCTGCCGCCGGCCGGGGGCCGGTCTACTACCGGCTCCAGGATGAGCGGCTGCTCGTGGAGTACGACAACACGCAGACCAACGCCAATCACGCCCACTCGGTCGTCCGTGACCTGACCGCCGACTTCGGCATGGACGCCCTCGCGGAACACCGCGGGACCTTCCACCCGGCCGGCCAGTAGGGCCCGCGGCTCAGAAACCCGGCACCACCCCATGACCCGAAAGGTATGGATTCAAAAGCCTTATCCCGAACGGAGGAGGGTGTCTCCGCTTCGTTATGGTTGAACCCATGAAAGTGGGCTTGCACATCTCGGATTTCACCTGGGAAGGCGGCGCCGAGGAACTCCGGTTCCGGCTCGCCGACATCGCTCAGCGCGCCGAACTCGCGGGCGTGGACCGGATCAGCGTCATGGACCACGTGTGGCAGATCGGCCCTATCGGCCCGCCGGAACACGAGATGCTCGAGGCCTACACGGCGCTCGGCTGGCTGGCGGCGAAGACCGAGCGGGTCAGGCTGCTCACCATGGTCACCGCGGTGGTCTACCGCGAGCCCGGCCTGCTGGCGAAGGCGATGACCACGCTTGACGTGCTGTCCGGCGGCCGGTCCATCCTCGGCATCGGCGCGGCCTGGAACGAGGACGAGGCCCGCGGCCTCGGCCTGCCCTTCCCGCCCACCGCCGAGCGTTTCGAGCGGCTCGAAGAGGCCATCCTCATCTGCAAGCAGATGTGGTCGGGCTCCGAGGCGCCGTTCGACGGCAAGCACTACCACCTGGCCCGCACGCTGAACTCGCCGCAGGCGCTCAGCCGCCCGCACCCGCCGATCCTGATCGGCGGCGCGGGCGAGAAGAAGACCCTCAGGCTGGTGGCCCGCTACGCGGACTCGTGCAACATCGCCGTCTACGACCCGGCGCTGGCGGCGCACAAGCTCGAGGTGCTCCGCGAGCACTGCGCGACCGAGGGCCGCGACTACGGCGAGATCGAGAAGACCGCGCAGACCCGTTTCGACCTCGGCGAGAACGGCGAGAACGTGCAGCGCACGATCGAGAGCCTGCACCAGGTCGCGGAACTGGGCTTCACCGTCGCGCACGGCTCATTGCTCGGCGTCAGCAAGAACCGCCAGTTCGACCTCTTCGCCGAGCGGATCATCCCCGCGCTGGAAAAGTTCTAGCCCCGGCCCCGCCCGCCGCGAACATTCCAGCCCGCCCCGCCCGCCACGAACGTGGTCGATGTGACAGCGTCCACGTAAGCGCAGGCTGCGAGCGCGCCTAGACTGCGTGCAGGCGTTCAGCGGAAGGAAGACGTGTGACAACTCCAGCAGCACCAGCCACCCCAGCCGGCGACGGCCGTCCTCCCCGGCGGCGGAAGCCGCCGCGGCGGGCCGAGGTGGTATCGGTGTCGCGGATCGCGCCCCGGCTCGTGTCGGTGCTCGTCCGCGGCGACGAGCTCGGCGCGTTCGCGGACGCCGCGCCGACCTCGCACCTGAAGGTGTTCCTGCCCGCGCCTGGGCAGGACGAGCCGCTGCTGCCCGAGTTCCTGCCTGAGGGGCAGGCGATCCCTGACGACGCGCGGCCGTCGGTGCGGACCTACACGCCGCGGCGGTTCGACGCCGCCACCGGGACGCTGGAGATCCAGTTCGTGCTGCACGGTGCGGGCCCCGCCTCGGATTGGGCGGAGCGCGCCAGCGCCGGTGACAAGCTCGCGGTCGCCGGCCCCGGCGGGCGGTTCGTCATGGACGCCGGCGCCGATCGCTGGTGGATCGCCGGCGACGAGAGCGCGATCCCGGCCGTGGCGACGCTGCTCGAGGCGCTCCCCGCTGCTGCCGCCGCCGAGGTGCACCTCGAGGTCGCCGACGCCGATGACGAGGTTGAGTTCGCCAGCCAGGCCAAGACGGAGATCACCTGGCATCACCGGCGCACCCCGGACGCCTTCGGCGCCGAGCTCGACGAAGCCGCGCGCGACGCCGCGATCGCCGACGGCACCAAGGTCTGGGTGGCCTGCGAGGCCGCGGCGATGCGCGGCATCCGCAGGTACTTCCTCGGCGAGCGCCGCCTCCCGGCCAGCTCGCTGACCACCCGCGGCTACTGGCGGCTCGGCGAGGCCAACCACCCCGACCACGACTACGGCGACGACGAGCTCGCAGCCCGCTGAGCGCCGGCCAGGGGACGCGGCCATGATCATCTGGATCAACGGCGCGTTCGGGGCGGGCAAGACCACGCTCGCGGAGGAACTGAGCCGGCGCCTCCCCGAGGCGGTCCTGTTCGACCCGGAGTACGTCGGCTACCTGCTCAGGCACTGGGTGCCCGTGCCCACGGGCGACTTCCAGGACCTGCCAAGCTGGCGAGAGCTGGTCATCGCGACGGCTCTCTCGCTGCGCAAGCACCACGCCGGCACGCTCATCGCCCCGATGACGCTGATCAACGACAACTACCTGGCCGAGATCCTGGACGGCCTGCGCGTCGGCGGCGAGGAGGTCCTGCACGTCTTCCTCGATCTGGACCCGGCGGTGCTGCGGCAGCGGATCACCGACCGCGTGCTTGTCCCCAATGACCCCGAGCGCGATCAGCAGGGGCGCGACTTCTGCCTGCGCAACCTCGATCGCGGCATCGCGGCGGCCGCGCGCGTGCCGCCGGGCACGCTGCTGCTGCGCTCCGACAAGCTGACGCCGGACGAACTGGCTGACGAGGTGCTGACCCGGCTGCGGGGACGATCCTGGCGCTGACGATCATCGACAGGCAGTTCGCCGAGCCGGGCACCGAGGTGTCGGTGGTGTGGGGCGAGCACCCGGGCGCGGGTACGTCTCCCGACGCCGACCTGCGCTTCCCGCGCATCCGCGCCACGGTCGCGCCCGCGCCGTACGACGCGCACGCTCGGACACAATACCGGCGCTCCTAATTGCGTACGGGTGCTTTTGTGGTCAGCCCCAATAATGCATTTCGCCCGGCGAGTTTTCGCACGCTAAGCCGTACTATGACGGCACAAGGCAATACAGAGTTTATGGATTGGCGGCACGTGGAAACTCTGTTCAAGGACTTCTCCCTGGAGATGACAGGAAAGGACGCGGGCAAGCTCGAAGAGGCCCGCGGCACCATCCCGCCAGGCACGCGGATCAACGTGACCTTCCTGGAGAACGAGGACGGGCGGATGCGGCTCGAGGCGGTGCGTGCCGTCAAGCGGTTCGGGTACGTGCCGGTGGCGCACATCTCAGCCCGGCGGCTGCGGTCGCATAACCTGCTCGAGGAGTACCTGTCCGCGCTCGCCGCCGAGGACGCGAGCGATAACGTGCTGGTCATCGCCGGGGACCCGACGGAGCCGCTCGGGCCGTTCGATGACTCGCTCGCCGTGATCAAGTCCGGCATGCTCCAGCAGTACGGGGTGCGGCACATCGGCGTCGGCGGCTACCCGGAGGGGCACCCGGCTATCCCGGAATCGGCGCTCTGGAGCGCGCTCGAGGGCAAGGCGGCGACGCTGTCCCAGCTGGGGCTGCCGGGAGTGGTCATCACGCAGTTCGGCTTCGACGTGGATTCGGTGCTGAAATGGCTCGAGGCGGTGCGGGAGCGCGGCATCGACCTGCCCGTCCGGATCGGCGTGCCAGGACCGGCAGGGGTCAGGCGGCTGCTCACCATGGCCGGCCGTCTGGGCGTCGGCACCAGCACGGGGATCGCGAAGAAATACGGGTTCTCGATTACCAACCTGATGGGCACCGCCGGGCCCGACAAGTTCATCCGCGGGCTGGCCGACGGCCTCGACCCCGAGCGGCACGGCGAGGTGAAGCTGCACTTCTACACGTTCGGCGGCCTCAAGGCGACGTCGGAATGGATCGCCGGGTTCCGCCAGAGCGGTTAGTTCTTCGGCAAGTCCGCCGCTATCTCCCAGATGTGCCCGGACGGGTCGGCGAAACAGGCCGTCCTGATACCCCACGGCCGGTCCATGGGCCCGTTGATCAGGGTCACCCCGCGCTTGGCCAGCTCATCGCACACCGCGTCCACGTCATCCGCCCAGATGGTGAACTGCATTCGCGCCCCGGTTTCGGGACCTCCGACCGTCGCCGGCGCGATCAGCGCGGGCGCGTTCGAGGCCCGCAGCAGGTTGACCATCGTGTCGCCGAACATGAAGACCGCCGAGTCGGCGTCCTCCCAGTGCACCGGGAGCCCGAAGACGCCGGCGTAGAACTCCTTCGACCGCTCCAGGTCTTCCGTGAAGAGCGTTGCCGCCATGATCTTGTTGCTCTTCACCAGCGCGTCCACGTATCCGGCTCCCATCTGTCTGACCGACCGTCCCAGTAGTGACGCCCGGCCCCGCGGAAAATCACCGGCGAGAACATAACTATCCACTATCTTCCGGGTTGGCCTCGGCGTACGCCTTGAGCGCGGCCATGGTCCGCACGTTCTCCTTGTCGAAGCTGCGGGTGATCAGCGGGGGGG
The DNA here is from genome assembly GCA_963843745.1 of uncultured Actinomycetota bacterium. Taxonomy (GTDB): domain Bacteria; phylum Actinomycetota; class Actinomycetes; order Streptosporangiales; family Streptosporangiaceae; genus Trebonia. The sequence continues at coordinate 49,399 of CAWJLP010000022.1, read as the reverse complement.
GGAAAGGGGGAAGGAACACTTGCCAGGATCGCCTGGTTTGCCGTCGTGATAACGGGGGGAGGGAAAAGAGAAAAGAACGATGAGGCCATCCTAACCTTGGATGCTAGCATTGATAGCAGCAGTGGAGGTGGTCGGCATGGCGGCGATGAGCATACGGAATCTCGACGATCGTGTGCTGGAGCGGCTTCGCATCCGGGCCGCGAGGCATGGCAGGTCCATGGAGGCCGAGGTACGTGCGATTCTGGTCGACGCCGTACGCGAGCCAGGGGACGAGCCAGGTTTGGCCGACGCGATCATGCAGCGCTTTAGCGAACTAGGGGGAGTGGAACTCGATCTCCCTCCGCGGGCCACCCGGCCTCGGGCAGCGGAGTTCGTTGATGATCATTCTTGACACCAACGTCCTGTCAGAACTGATGCGGCCGCAGCCGTCGCCGGTTGTTCGGGGCTGGATAAGGCAAGTGCCTGATGAACTCTGCACTACGGCCGTAACCGTCGCTGAGATCCGATACGGGCTCGAGCGGCTTCCGGACGGGCGCCGCAAGGCAAGCCTGGTGGCCGCGGCCACGGAAGTATTCACCGCTCTCGACGACTACATCTACCCCTTCGACACCAATGCCGCCATCGCGTACGCGCAGATCGTGGCGCACCGGGACGGTCTTGGGCTGCCAATCGAGGGTTTCGACGCGCAGATCGCCGCTATCTGCCAAACCCGCGGCGCAGCGCTGGCGACGCGCAATGGTAAGGACTTCGAGGAAACGGGGGTAGACGTAATCGACCCTTGGCAAGAGACCGCGTAGGAGTCTTGCATTCCTCACCGAATGGGTAGGAATTGGCGAGGCCGCTGAGCTATGGCTACTCAAGGAGGAGATTCGCTGATGAGCGCAACAGACGAGTTCTTGCAGAACAACGCCGCCTACGCCGCGCAGTTTTCCGGACCGCTGCCGCTGCCGCCCGGCAAGGGCGTCGCCGTGGTCGCCTGCATGGACGCGCGGCTCAACGTCTACGCCATCCTCGGCCTGAACGAAGGCGAGGCGCACGTGATCAGGAACGCGGGCGGCGTGGTCACCGACGACGAGATCAGGTCGCTGGCGATCAGCCAGCGGTTGCTCGGCACGACCGAGATCATCCTCATCCACCACACCGACTGCGGCATGCTGACGTTCACCGACGACGGGTTCAAGCGCTCGATCCAGGAGGAAACCGGGATCAAGCCGGAGTGGGCCGCGGAGGCCTTCCCGGACCTGGATGAGGACGTCCGGCAGTCCAAGGCGCGCATCCTGGCCAGCCCGTTCATCCCGCACAAGGAGTCGGTCCGCGGCTTCGTCTTCGACGTGGCCACCGGCAAGCTCAACGAGGTCAGCTAGACACACACGGGGTGTCCTGCCGTGACCGGCAGGACACCCCGTGGCATGCTCGGAGAATGCGACCGACCCTGTATGAGTTCGCGGGCGGTGAGCAGGCGTTCGAGCCCTTCGCCGTCGCGCTGCACGCGCGCTGCCTGGCGGACCCGGAGCTGAATCACCCCTTCTCGCACGCGGACCAGAACCCGGAGCACGTGCCGCGGCTGGCCGCGTACCTGGCCGAGGCGATGGGCGGGCCGCCCGCGTACTCGGCGGAATGCGCCGACCAGACACACGTGGTGTGGCTGCACTCGGGCAACGGCGACATGAGCGACCTCGGGCGCAGGTTCGCGGACTGCTTCATGCTCGCGGCCGACGACGCCGGCTGGCCGCGGGACCCGGAGTTCCGGGCCGCGATCCGCGGCTACATCGAATGGGCGGTGGATGAGGTGGCGCTGTCCCACCCGGACGACACCGACATCCCGCCGGGCCTGCCGCTCCCACGCTGGTCGTGGGACGGTCTGCAGCGGTTATGCGGTTACGGCTTCCTGCCCACGCCCGCGACGGCCTTGCTGGCGGGTCCGGCCTGCCCCTCGGGCAGCCACTCCGACAGCGGCGCGACTCCGGGCCCGATCAGCTCGAGGCCGGTGAAGAACCGCAGGATCTCCTCCTGGCTGCGCGGGCGCATGGACTCGGCGCCCGACTCGTTGTAGCGCCGGGTGTGCTCCGCCATCTCCTCTGGACTGCGGTCGCTCGGCGCGTGGACGATGACAAGGAAGCTGCCGGAGGGTGCCGCGTCCATCAGCTTCCGCACGATCGCGTACGGGTCGTCCGCGTCCGGGATGAAGTGCAGCACCGCCAGCAGCAAGATCGCGACCGGTTTGCTGAAGTCCAGTGTCCTGGCGGCCGCCGACAGGATCGTATCGGTTTCGCGCAGGTCGGCCTCGATATAGTCCGTCTTCCCGTCAGGGGAGCTGGTCAGCAGCGCCCTCGCGTGCGCGAGCACCACCGGGTCGTAGTCCGCGTAGACGATCCGGGACTCGGGAGCGGCGCGCTGCGCGACGTCGTGGGTGTTGTCCGCGGTAGGCAGGCCGGTTCCGATGTCGAGGAACTGCCTGATGCCGTAATCGACGGTGAGGCTGTGCACGATGTCGATCAGGAAGTGGCGCACGGACCTGGCTATCGCGGGGAGCGAGGGCATCGCGGCCATGATCTTGTCGGCCGCCTCCCGGTCGGCGGCGAAGTGGTCCTTGCCGCCTACCCAGTAGTTCCACATCCGTGCCGGGCTGGGCACCGAGGTGTCGAAACCACGCAGCTTTTCGGCTAGGGCAGCTTCCTCGTCGTCGGGCACGTTCGCACTCATCTACATGAGTGTAGGCCTTATCGAGCGCCGCAAATGGGGATGCGCCCAATGCCGCGGGCGGAAAGAATCATTCGCATGGCGACACCACCGCGGCTCGTGCCGCTGCTCGAGCAGTTTGACTGGGGCTGCCTGCGCCTGCTGAACAGGATGACGGGCCCCGAGGTCGACAGCGGCAACGGCATGCCTATCGCAGTACCGCCGATAACGGACGAGGAATACCTATGGGAACCGGTCCCCGGCTGCTGGTCGGTCCGCCGCCGGGCGGACGGGCCGGGGCAGGGCGCGACGGTCCTGCTCGGCGCCGGGGAGTGGGGGCGTGACTCGGCCCCTGAGCACCCGTATCCGCCGCCGTTCACCACCATCGCCTGGCGGCTCAGCCACATCAGCGAGATGCTTGCGCTCCGCGCCGACTATACGGTCGGCGGCCGCGACCTGACCAGCGACACGTTCCACAACAGCGGCGGCGCCATGGGCGCCATCAAGAGCTTCAGCGACGCCGCGGAAGCGTGGCGGGCGGCCCTGGTCGGTGCCGATGACGCCGCGCTTGACACCGTGGGGTACAGCGCGTACCCGTACGGCAGCGACCCGGGCGAGATGTTCGTGGACATCGTTTGGTGGGTCAACCAGGAGATCTTGCACCACGGCGCCGAGGTCGCGCTGCTTCGCGACCTCTACCGCGCCATGCGCTCAGCCTGACCCGCCCTCGCGGATCCGGTCGATGAAGGCCTGGATGCCGTCGAGGATGCGGTCGAGGCCGAAGAAGAACTCCGTGCGCTCGTCGTCCTGCTCGCCCGATTCCGCCGACCAGGCCATTCGGTACAGGCGGGGGTAGGTCTCCTCGTCGATGAGCACCCGGAGCATCGCCTCGTAGCTGGGCGGCGGCGCCGTCGCGTCCGGCTGGCCGGCCGCCTCGGCCTGCTTCGCCGCGCGGGCGGCGTCGTACGCCATCCGGGCCTCGCTCAGCGCGTACGAGCTGAGCAGGCCGAGCATCCGGATCTTGTCGGCGTCCCGCAGGCCGGTGCCGTCGAGCGCCTCGAGGCCGCGCTCGACGAAGTACGCGGAGTTCGGCCCGGCCGGCGGCGCCGCCATCGGCATCTGCGTGATCCAGGGATGCTGGTCGAGGACGTCGCGCTGCATGACCGCCCACATGCGCAGCCTGGCGCGCCAGCCGTCGCCCTCGAGCACCAGGCCCTCCGCGCCCTGCGCGCTGGCGTCCCACATCATCTGGAGGAGCTCGTCCTTGCCGGAGACGTGCCGGTAGAGCGACATCGTCGTGAAGCCGAGTTCCTTCGCGACCCGTGCCATCGACACCGCCTCGAGCCCCTCGGCGTCGGCGATCCTGACGGCGGCCGCCACGACGGCGTCGGCCGACAGCCCAGCGCGGGGACCGCGCTTGCCGCGCTCGCGACGCCCCCACAGCAGGTCCAGACCCGGCGGCAACGGCACCTGTTCGCGGGCCTCTGGCATCTGGCCGCCCCTCTCCTGACTCGCGCACGAGGCTACTTGACGTTAACTGTGTACCCAATATACGTTTTGTTTATGGCATACACAGTTTGCGCCTGCGGAGTGCGGAAGTCCTTCGGGGGCAAGGTCGTACTCGACGGGGTGGATCTCGACGTCGCGACCGGGATCATCTTCGCCCTGCTCGGCCCGAACGGGGCTGGGAAGACCACCCTCATCCGCATCCTCGCGACGCTGATCCGCCCGGACGCGGGCACCGTGACCGTGGCAGGTCACGACCTGCTCGCCGACCCCATCGCGGTAAAGCGCGCGATCAGCCTCACCGGTCAGTACGCCGCCGTCGATGAGATGCTCACCGGCGAGGAGAACCTGCGGATGATGGCCCGGCTGCTGCATTTCGCGCCGCGCGCGGCAAGAGCTCGCAGCGCGGAGCTGCTGGCCGAATTCGGCCTCCTCGACGCCCGCGCCCGCCTGGTCAAGACCTACTCGGGCGGGATGCGGCGGCGGCTCGACCTCGCGATCAGCATGATCGCGCGACCCCGGCTGCTGTTTCTCGACGAGCCCACGACCGGTCTTGACCCGCGCAGCAGGGAACAGCTGTGGGGCACGGTCCGGGGCCTCGCGGACCAGGGGGTGACGGTGCTGCTCACGACCCAGTATCTCGAGGAGGCCGACCAGCTCGCCGACCGGATCGCCATGCTGGACCACGGCCGGATCGTCGCGCGCGGCACGGCCGACCAGCTGAAATCGAGCCTCGGCGGCGAGGTCGTCCGGCTGCATTTCGCCGACGGCGGCGGTTACCAGCGCGCCCTCGGCGCACTGACCATCCTGCGCGCCGACCAGCGGCTGCGCACCATCGAAGTCGGCACCGACGGCTCGGCGGCCTCGGTGCACGACCTGCTCGGCACGCTGCGGACCGCCGGGGCGCCCGCCTCGCGGGTGTCGGTGGGCCGGCCGAGCCTCGACGACGTTTTCCGGTCCCTGACAGGAGGCACCCGATGACCGCCAGCTACGCCCTAGCCCTCAGCGACACCCAGGTGATGATCACGCGCTGCGTGCGCCGCTCGCTCCGTGACCCTGAGGCCTTCTTCACGGCCCTGATGCTGCCCGTGGTGCTCATGCTGCTGTTCGTGTACGTGTTCGGCGGCGCGATCGACACCGGCCACGGCGGCTACGCCGATTACGTGGTGCCCGGCCTCATCGTGCTGTGCGCCGGCTTCGGCGCCGGCACGACCGCGGTCGCCGTCGCCACCGACATGAGCAGCGGCATCGTCGACCGGTTCCGCTCCATGCCCATCCGCGGGTCGGCGATCCTGTCCGGTCACATCGTCGCCAGCCTGGCGCGCAACCTGCTCGCCACGGCGCTGGTGATCGCCGTCGGCCTGGGCGTCGGCTGGCGCCCGGACGCGAACCCCGCACGGTGGGCGGCGGCGGCCGCCATGATCGTGCTGTTCATCCTCGCCATGTCGTGGCTGGCCGCCGCGTTCGGCCTGCTGCTGCGCAGCCCGGAGGCCGCGAACGCCGCGACGTTCGTGCTCATGTTCCTGCCCTACGTCAGCACCGCGTTCGTCCCCGCGCGCACCATGCCCGCCGTGCTGCGGCCGATTGCCGCGAACCAGCCGTTCACGGCGGTGATCGAGACCATGCGCGGGCTCTGGATGGGGCACACCTCGACAGGGGCCGCCGTGAGCCACGAGGCGTGGCTCGCCGTCGCCTGCTGCGCGGGCATCCTCGTCGCGTCGTTCGCCGCGGCCTCCTGGCTCTTCCGGCACCGGACGGCGGCGTGACGCCGCGCCGGGACATGACGCGTTCGTCATCTCCGGACCCGGCGGGTGAGGAGGGGGAGGATTCGTCCGGACAATCTGGGTAGGTAACTCCCACGGGGTGGGCGTCGGCAGGAACGGGAGGCTGTGCCACGGGCGCCACGGGCGGCAACGTTGAGGCATTTCCACTAGCCGGACCATTGTCGGTCGCGGCGTCGAGGACGCATACATCCTGGCTGGACCCCCGGTGGGAAGTGGCCGCGTACTGGGCGTTCGCCGTGTACGCGGCCGTCGTCATCCTGGTCGCCAGGGGCGACGACGCGATCTGGGCGGCGTGGGCGGTGCCCGCCTACGGCGTCGCGGCGGTGATGGTGTCCAGACCGGCGTCGCGCACGTGGGGCATCGCGCTGCTGACGGCCGCGTTCGCGGTCGGCGCGCCGTTGCTGCTCATGCTCGCCCAGGGTGACCTGGCCGCGGGGATGGCGGTGATCGAGCGGTCCGCGACGCTGCTGGTGCGGGACGGCACGCCGTACCTGCCCGCGCACCAGCTGTCGTCCTGGCTGGCCTACGACCCCTACCTCCCCGCCATGGCGCTGTTCGGCCTGCCGAGCGCCTCGGGACTGCAGGGCGCCCCCGGCGATCCGCGGGTATGGCTGGTGCTGGTCACCGTCGCCGCGCTCGCCGCCGCCCTCCGCGTCCTGCTGCCGCATCCGGTGCGGCGCTGCGCGGACTGCAGGCACGACCTGCTGCGCGCCACGGCGTTCGCGGTCGCCTGCCCGGTGCTGGCGCTGAACCTGGCGGTGACCACGACCGACCCGCCCGTCCTGGCCCTGATGCTGCTGGCACTGAGCCTCATCAGCTACCCGGAACGCGTCGTGCCCGCCGCGGCCGCGCTCGGTCTCGCCTGCGCGATGAAGCCGACCGCGTGGCTCGCGATCCCGGTGCTCGCCGCGATGCTGCGCAGCAGGGACGGCACCCGCACGGCGGTCGTGTTCACCGGGACGGCGTTCGCGTTCGTCGCCGCGGCAACGCTGCCCGCGCTGATCGCCAGCCCGGTCGCGATGGTGCAGAACACGGTGCTGTTCCCGCTCGGCCTGGCCCGCCATCTCACCCCGGCGGTGTCCCTGACGCCCGGTGACCTGCTGGCGCGCCTGGGCCCGGCCGGCCACACGATGGCGGTCGCGCTGCTGCTGATCGCCGGGCTCGCCGTGGCCGTCTCGCTCGTCGTCAGGCCGCCCCGCGACCTGCGCGCGGCGACCTGGCGGCTGGCGATCGGCCTGGCCCTGATGTTCGCCCTCGGCCCGGCCGAGCGCTTCGGCTACTTCATCTACCCGCTGGGCCTGGTCGGCTGGCTGCTGCTGACCCGCCGCCAGCCCGGCGCCGCGGTCGCCGGTAGGCAAACGCCCACTCTGGAAGGTGGTACCTAGCCGCTGGTGCCGCGCGGCCCGGCAGGCCACGATGGTGGGCATGGAGCCGTGGAACCTGTGGATGTACCTGTTCTGCTCGCTCGCCGCCGTATGCTTCTGCCTGATCTGGATCGTGCCGACCCCGCGCGGGCGGGGACCCCGGGCCGTCGGTCTGGGCGCCGCATTGGTCCCGGCGGCCACGCTCTGCGTGCTCGCGTTCGGGGTCACCGCACCGACGTGGACGTTCCAGGTGACGGCCATCTTCGCTGACGGTCACAGCGTCACGTCGGGCGGTTCCCTGCTGCCGGGCGCAAGCCAGCTGGAAGCATTCTGGCTTGCCGTGGCCATCGTGGTAGCCGCGTCGGTGTTCACGCTGGTCGCCTCCCGGCAGGCCGCTTACCTGGCCGCGATTACCCTGCTGGCGTTCGGGCTCTGGCAGGCGTACGTCGCGCTGAAGCTCCACGCCGGGCTCGTCGGCGGCTATTACTGGTACGACTTCATGTTGAGGTGGACGGACCGGCTGGCCGTGTGGCTGGTGGCGCTCGCCAGCGTGGCCTCCGGTTCGCTTCTGGCCGCGCGAACGATAGTCCCAGACACGCTGGGCCGCCGGAGCGGCCTGACCGCCCAGGTCCAGCGCCTCACCTTGACCCGCGCCGCCGCCGTCGACGCTGCCGCGGCGGAACTGAGACGGCTTGAGCGGGATCTGCATGACGGCGCGCAGGCTCGCCTGGTCGCACTGGGCATTAACCTGCGGGCCGCCGAGAAGCTGATCAGGACCAGCCCGGATGCCGCGGAGGCCCTGATCGCCGAATGCCGCGAGACCTCGTCGCAAGCCCTGGCCGACCTGCGGGACCTGGTCCGCGGGATCTACCCGCCGGTGCTCGCCGACCGGGGCCTCGGCGCCGCGGTGGAGGCCCTCGCGCTCGACTGCCCGGTTCCCGTCGCGGCCGAGATCGACCTGCCGGGCAGGCCGTCGGCGCCGGTGGAGTCGGCGGTGTACTTCGCGGTCGCCGAGGTGCTCAACAACGTCGCCAAGCACGCGGACGCCACGTGTGCCCTGGTCCGGCTGGGCTATGCGGACGGCATATTGCGCGCTGAGGTGACCGACGACGGGAACGGCGGCGCGGATCCCGGGAACGGTACCGGGCTGGCCGGGATAGAGCGGCGCCTGGGTGCGTTTGACGGCATCCTTTCAGTGAACAGCCCGGTTGGCGGGCCGACCATCATCGTTATCGAGGTGCCATGCGCGTTGTCCTCGCCGAAGATCTCTACCTCCTGAGAACAGGGCTCGAGAAGCTGCTCGCGGCGCACGGCTTCGACGTCATCGAGGCGGTGGACAGCGGCCCCGCGCTGCTGGACGCGCTGGTCCGGCGGCAGCCGGACGTCGCCGTCGTCGACGTCCGGCTGCCGCCGACCTTCACCGACGAGGGGCTGCGCGCGGCGATCGAAGCGCGTGGCCAGGTGCCGGGGCTGCCGGTCCTCGTGCTGTCGCAGTACGTCGAGCAGCTCTACGCCAGGGAACTGCTCGCCGATCGCGCCGGGGCGGTTGGCTACCTGCTCAAGGACCGGGTGTTCAACGACGACCAGTTCACCGACGCGATCCGGACGGTGGCCAGGGGCGGGACGGTGATGGACCCCGAGGTGGTCGGCAAGCTCCTGGGCAGGCGCTCCCGCGACGAGCCGGTCACCAGGCTGACCGCCCGCGAGCGTGAGGTGCTCGCACTGATGGCTGAGGGCCGCTCCAACAGCGCGATCGCCCAGCGCCTGTCGATTTCGGAGAAGGCGGTGAGCAAGCACAGCACGTCCATCTTCACGAAACTGGACCTGGCGCCCTCGGAAGACGACAACCGCCGCGTCCTGGCGGTCCTGGCTTACCTCAACGCCTGAGCCCTATGGCTGTCCACGTGGGCGCGTGGGCTTGGTGGTGTTCACCGCGTCCAGACGGAATTAGGAGGTGATCGCGCGCCAGTCGCGGCGATCAGGAGGGTCCTGGTCACCGCACCTATCGCCAGGCGCAGCTGGTGCTGGCCTGGGTTGGCCGGCGTGGCTGACGTGGCGATTGGGGTGCCCGGCGCGCGCAAGCATTGTTGCCCGCTATCGGATGCGCACCGATATGACTCGCCGGCGCTTAGTAGCGGCCGCCCGCAATGCGCGGTTCAGGTGACGGCGGTCTCCGGTTTCTGGTCAGGGGCAAACAGCAGCAGCCATCCGATATTGAAGTTCACGAAGATGAGCGCGGTGAGCAGCACGGCCTCGGTGCGCAGCAGGTCCGTCCCGCCGATGATCGCCAGCACCGCGACGATCACGTAGAGCGCGATGGCCGTCCAGTACGCGGCGGAACCGAGCCGGTCCCCGGTCGGGACTCTTCTCACCAGATAGCTCCCGACCGCGCCGCCGATGCCGAGGACGGCGAAGGATGACCGCCAGAATGCCGCGTTTTGCGGGTCTACCAGCGCCAGCACGCCCATCAAGCCGGGCAGCAGGAAATTCAGCGAGATCACGTACGACATCCGCTTGTTGCTTTCGCTGTCACGCCAGTCGCCTATTCGTATCTGTACCACGACAAGCCACAGCCCGAGCAACGCGAAACAAGCCGGAGAGAACGCTCCGTAAAATGCATCCAACATGTTTGCCAACGCTATCGTGCCGAGTTCGATATCGCATGACGGCATGATGGTGGGTCGTGGAACAGTTGACGTTCAGCGGTTCGCCCGCCGCCGCCCGGCCGGACGCCTCGCGGACCGGGTACGAGATCGAGCGTGAGCTCGCGGCGGCGGGCAGCGCGCGGGTTGCCGGCGTCGACGAGGTGGGCCGCGGCGCCTGGGCCGGGCCCGCCGTGGTCTGTGCCGTCATCGCACGGACCGGGTTTCCCGATCCGCCGGAAGGGCTGACCGACTCCAAGCGGCTGACCGCGCGGCGGCGTGCCCAGCTCGCCGCCGAGCTCCCCGCCTGGGTCGAGTGCTACGCGATCGGCGAGGCCAGCCACGAGGAGATCGACGCGCTCGGCATGACCGCCGCGCTGCGCCGCGCCGCGGTCCGCGCACTGGACGCGCTCGCCGCGCCCCCGCCCGGCGCGGTGCTGCTCGACGGCTCGCACGACTACATCGGCCGGCCGTGGCCAGTGCGGTGCGCGGTCAAGGCAGACCTGCGTTCGGTGTCGGTGGCCGCGGCATCGGTCCTCGCCAAGGTGTACAGGGACAGCCTGATGGCCGAGCTCGGACGGCCGCACGCCGAGTTCGCGTTCGAGGAGAACGCCGGATACCCGTCGCCGGCTCACCAGCAAGCCCTCGCCAGCCTCGGGCCGACCCCGTACCACCGGCTGTCCTGGTCCTACCTGGACGACCTGCCCGAATGGCGGCACCTGAAGAAAACCCGCCCCGACGTCGAGGGCCAGCTTTCCCTGCTCTGAGCGGGCTCAGGAACTGAGCACGTCCGAATCGATCACGAGGACCCTGGCCTTCGCGTGGCGACGTAGCTCGGCGCTAGCGCTCTCGTCCATCAGCGCGGACAGGCCGTGGTTGGTGGGCGCGCCGATCAGGATCGTGGTCGCGCCCGCCTCGTTGGCGTACTCGGCGATCAGCCGTCCCGCCGTGCCGTGGTCGCTCGCGTGCAGCAGCACGTGGCCTTCGGCGGGGACACCGCTGGCGGCGAGCCGGTCCAGGTGGTCGCGGACCACGGCGCGGGCCGCTTCGAGGGCCTCGCCGTCGATCCCGCCGTCGCCGGCGACGGGGCTCTCCTGGGCGTGCACCAGGTGGATCACCTGGTTCTCCCCGGCGGCGAGCCTGGCGGCCGCGTCCGTGACCAGGTCCGCGCTCGGTGAGCCGTCGATCGCCACCAGCAGGATTTCAGCGGCCTTGCCGGGGCGCGCCGCGCTGTTGCCGCCGACGGCGGCGAACGCCGGGGCGGCCGCGGGGGCGGCGGCCGCCTTGACGTCCTCGGCCTGGACGCGCTCGGCCTCCGCGAGCAGCTTGTGGCCGGTGCTCAGGATCACGATGCCGAGCAGCACGGCCCCGGCGCCGAGGTAGAACGGGAAGTGGATGTTCACGGCGATGACGAGCCGGCCAGCGGCGTACGGAGCGAGGCCGCCGCCGATGAACCGCACGAAGCTGTAGGCGGCGGACGCGACGGGGCGTTCCACCGGGGACACAGTCATCACGGCCTGGGTGGTGACCGTGTTGTTCACCCCGCAGACGATCCCCGACACGATCGTGAGCACGATCAGCACGGGCCGGTCCAGCGTCCAGATCGCGATGCCCAGGATGATGAGCGCGAACACGAAGAGGTTGGCGTACATGGTCCTGGCGATGCCGAGCCGTTCCTGCAGCCACGGCGCGCCGAAGACGGCGAAGATCGCGACGAAGATGCCCCACCCGCAGAAGACCAGGCCGAGCTTGATCGGGCTCAGGTCCATCGGGAACGGCGCGTACCCGAGGATCGTGAAGAAACCCCAGTTGTAGCAGAGCGCGGTCAGCGCCATGGTCAGCAGCCCGCGGTGCCGCAGCGCCTTGAACGGCGCGGACAGGCTGGTCTTCTTCGCGGGCTTGGGGGCGGGCTCGACGAGCACGACGGTGGCGATCAGCGCGATCGCCATCAGCACCGACACGCCGAAGAACGGCCCGCGCCAGCTGATCTCGCCGAGCGTCCCGCCGACCAGCGGGCCGACCGCGATGCCGAGGCCGAGCGCGGTCTCGTAGAGCACGATGGCGCCGGCGAAGCCGCCGCTGGCCGACGCGACGATGACGGCCAGCGAGGTCGCGATGAATAGCGCGTTCCCGACGCCCCAGCCCGCCCGGAACCCGATGATGCCGCCGATCGAGCCGGAGGCGCCCGCCAGCCCGGCGAAAACCACGATGAGGATCAGCCCGGCGATCAGCGTCCGCTTGGCGCCGATCCTGCTGGACACCCAGTTGGTGATCAGCATCGCCACCGCGGTGACGACCAGGTAGCTGGTGAACAGCAGCGTGACCTCGCTGGGCGAGGCGTGCAGCTGGTTCGAGATCGCGGGCAGGATCGGGTCGACGAGCCCGATGCCCATGAACGAGACGACGCAGGCGAACGCGACGGCGAACACGGCTTTCGGCTGCTTGAACGGGCTCGCTGCCGAGCCCGAATGGGCGCCACTCATTTGTGAACTGTGCTCCGTTCTGGCACTTGCTAGATGGTGGGGACTACGCGAGCACCGGCTCGTCGCGGCGCGCGGCGGCCAGGGCGTCCAGCGCCGGCACCGCCGTGGCGAGCGCGGCCTGGTGCTCGGGGCTGAGCTGGGTCAGGATGACGGCCAGCTTCGCGGCGCGGCCGGCACGGCGGCGCGCCAGCGTCGCCCGCCCCTCGTCGGTGATGCGCACCTCGACGACGCGCCCGTCCGCCGGGTCGGCCTCGCGGCGCACCCGCCCGTCGTCTTCGAGCCGGCTGATTAGCTGCGTCATCGCCGGCTGGGTCACGCCCGCCAGGGCCGCGAGTGCCGTGAGGCGCCGCGGTCCCTCGCGTTCGAGGGTGGCCAGCGTGGCGACCGCGGTCATGGACAGCCCGCTCGGCTGGCTCAGCGCACGGAGCAGGCTGACGACCCGCTCAAGCCCCGCGGCCAGGTCAGCGGCCAGCCTGTCGACGGCGGCTTCCCCAGAATTTTCCATAAGATATTTATATCACATGCTTATGTATCTCAGCCCGGGCATCCCGCGGCACCGACGTCCACCCCCGCAGTCCTGCCGACTCCTCCTGGCTGCCCCGGCCGCGGGACCGGCTGCCGCGCCATGTTCGCACCATGCGCCTCGTCCGCCCCACTTTCGGCTCGCGGGCGCGGCGGGCGCCCATCTTCCCATCACTTTTCGCCCCTGAAATCGGGCAAATCGGGCGCCGAAAGGGCCGAAAGTGATGCGAAGACGAAGAGTGATGCGAAGTTACTGACTGCAAGGTCGGCTCGCGCAACGCGGGCCTCTGGAGTAGCGAAATCAACGAAGATCAGCCCGCGGGCAGCGTAAGGCGCATGACGGCGCCGCCGCCCGGCGCGTTCTCGGCCGCCACGCTGCCGCTGTGGCCGCGCGCGACCTCCCGCACGACGGCGAGCCCCAGCCCTGAGCCGGGCACCGCGCGGGCCGACAGCGACCGGTAGAACCGGTCGAACACGTGCGGCGCGTCATCGGGACTGATGCCGGGCCCGTGGTCCCGCACCGTCAGCGATCCGCCCGCCAGCCGCACGTCCACCGGCCCCTCAGGCGGGCCGAACTTCGCCGCGTTATCCAGCAGGTTCCTGATCGCCACCCGCAGCCGGTCAGCGCTGCCCTCCACGACGCAGCTATCCAGCGCCGCGCTGAACTCGGTCTTCGGCCAGTCCCGCCGCGCCGCCTCCACGGCCGTCGCGGCCACCTCGTCGAGCCGGACCGGGCCCCACGCCTCCGAGCCGGCCGCCGGCGTCTCGCCCCTGGCCAGCTCGGTGACGCCGGCCACCAGCCTGCTCAGCTCAGCGACCTGGTCGACCACCCGGTTGAGCACCTCTTGCCGCTCCGCGGGCGGCATGCCCGGGTCGTCGGCGAGCAGCTCGACGTTGACGCGCAGGCTGGCCAGCGGGGTACGCAGCTCGTGGCTGGCGTCGCTGACCAGCCGCCGCTGCGCGGCCAGCGACCGCTGCAGCGCGCTCAGCATGCTGTTGAACGACGCGGCGAGCCTGCCGAGCTCGTCCTGACGCTCCACTCGCACCCGGCGGCCCGGGTCTCCGGTCGCCGTGACCTCCTCGGCGACGCCGGCCAGCCGGGCGACCGGGGCGAGGCCCGCCCTGGCGACCGCCCACCCGAGCACGGTGGCGGCCATGATCCCGATCGCGCTGAGCACCGCCAGCGTGGCGCCGACGCTGGCCACCTCGACGTCGGTCGTGCTCAGCGACTCGGCCACCTGGAGGGCCAGGCCCGGCGCCAGCGGGGTGGTGAGCACCGCGGACCGCGTCCCGCCGACCGGGCGGTTGGCGAAGAACGCCGCGCTGTCGCCGCGCGCCACCGCGAGGTCGGCGGCGTCGGGTGACAGCACCCCGGCATTGCCGCCCGCCGTCCAGACGCCGCCCGTCGCCGTGATCACCTGCGTGTACGGCGTGTTCACGCCGAACCGGTTCGAGTGCGGCGGAACCCAGTCGTCGGGGATGTGCCCGTGCAGCTCGTGCGCCGCGTGCTCGACGCTGGCGGCGCGGGCGGTGAGCTGCTGCTGTATCTGGTTCTCCAGGTCGGTGCGGATCGCGAGGAAGGCGACCGCGGTGATGGCCAGCGCCGTCGCGGCCACCGCGCCGGCGGCCACCAGCGTGAACCGGGTCTGCAGCCCGGGCCGCTGCCGGAACAGCCGCCGCCAGGAGCGCCGCGTCACGTGCCGGCTCGCAGCACGTACCCGACGCCGCGCACGTTGTGCACCAGCCGGCGCTCCCCGTGCTCCTCGAGCTTGCGGCGCAGCATGCCGACGAAGACCTGCAGCGCGTTGGAAGCGGGCGCCTCCCCGTAGCCCCACACCCGGTCCAGGATGACCTCATAGCTGAGCACGTGCTCGGCGTTCCGCAGCAGCAGCTCGAGCAGCGCGAACTCGATCTTGGTCAGGCTGACCGGCGTCTCGTCGCGGGTCACCGTCCGGCTGGTGAGGTCGAGCGTCAGGTCCGCGTAGCCGAGCACCTCGCGGGGCGGCTGGGCGCGCCGCAGCAGCGCGTTCACCCGGGCGAGCAGCTCCCGCAGCGCGAACGGCTTGACCAGGTAGTCGTCGGCGCCGGCCTCGAGGCCAGCCACCCGGTCGTCGATCGAGTCGCGCGCCGTGAGCACCAGCACCGGGGCGGCGTTGCCGCGGTCGCGCAGCGCGCGGCACGTGCCCAGGCCGTCGAGCATCGGCATCAGCACGTCGAGGATGACCAAGTTGGCGGGGGCGCGGGACAGCGCGCCGAGCGCGTCGAGTCCGTTCGCGGCGGTCGTCACGGAATAACCCGCGTAACCCAGCGCGCGCCGCAGTGAGTCGCGCACGTCAGGATCGTCGTCCACGACGAGGAGCCTTGGTCGCATGAACAGCGAGTTAACCAGGGCATCCTTAGAAGTTCTTAAGAGTTCCCTGGAGGCGTTTACATTTTCATCATTCTTTAACAAACGCTGGCGAACCTGCCTGGCATGTTCGATCTCCACCTGGTCAGGCACGGCGAGAGCACCTGGAACACGCTCGGCCTCGCCCAGGGCCACAACGACCGCGCGGAGCTGACCAGCCGCGGCCAGTGGCAGGCGGCGGAGGCGGCGATGCGATTCGGCGGCCACCCCGTCCGCGCGCTGTACGCCAGCGACCTGCGCCGCGCGCTGCAGACCGCCGCCTCGTTCTCCGGCGTGCTCCGCCTGCCCGTGTTCGCCGACAGCAGGCTGCGGGAGCGCGGCCTCGGTGTCCTCGAGGGCACCCCGGCGGTGGCGATCGACCCTGCCCTCACCGGTCTCGCCGACGGCCGGGTGACCGACCCCGACGCGAGACCCGCGGGCGGTGAGTCCGTGCGCGACCTGTACCAGCGCGCCGCCGGGTTCGCCGAGGAGCTGGCCGCGGCCCACGACGAAGACGAGAACCAGGCCGGCGACGTGGTGGTCGTCGCGCACGGCGGCACGCTGCGCGTGCTCGAGGCCTACCTGACCGGCGTGCCGGTCGAGCAGATGGCCTGGCCGCCGCTGGAGAACGCCCGGGTGCTGCGGATTCCCGGCTACATCATGCAGTCACATCTGAAGTCACCAGGAGGAATCAGATGACTCCGTCCGCGCTGATGCTGCCCAGGCGGGCGGCGAAGCCTCGCGAAACCGGCCTCACGATGGTGATCGACGGCGGCGTCCCGCTCGGCCAGTTCACCGACCAGATCGAGCTCGGCGCCGAGTACATCGACTACGTCAAGTTCGGCTGGGGCACCTCGATCGTCACGAACTGCCTGCGCGAGAAGATCGCGGTGCTCGAGGCGAACGACATCGGCTTCTACTTCGGCGGCACGCTGTTCGAGAAGTTCGTGCTGCAGGGCCGCTTCGAGGACTACCGGGGGTTCTGCGAGCAGCACGGCGCCCGCCACGTCGAGGTCTCCAACGGCACCATCGACATGTCGAACGCCGAGAAGGCGGGCTACGTGCACAAGCTCGCCGCCGACTTCACCGTCGTGTCAGAAGTCGGCTTCAAAGACCCCGGCCGCTCCGAGCTGCTGCCGCCGAGCGAGTGGATCGCCTGTATCAGCGAGGACCTCGACGCGGGCGCCGCGCTGGTGACCCTGGAGGCCAGGGAGAGCGGCAAGTCCGGCATCTGCCGGGCGGACGGCGCGCTGCGGTACGGCCTGGTCGAGGACGTGCTGAACGCGGGCATCCCGGAGCGCTGCCTGCTCTTCGAGGCGCCGACCAGCGCGCTGCAGACCCACCTGATCACCCGGATCGGGCCGGACGTGAACCTCGGCAACGTGCCCGCGCAGGGGGTCATCGGCACGGAAACGCTCCGCCTCGGCCTGCGCGCCGACACTCTCACCGTCTTCGAGCAGGGATAACCGGCGATGCGAACCACCCGCGACGTCTTCCACCTGGCTATCCCAGTCCACGACCTGGACGAGGCGCAGGACTTCTACGTGACCAGGCTCGGCTGCAAGCTCGCCCGCCGGTACGCCGACAGGATCACGCTCGACTTCTTCGGCGACCAGGTGGTGTGCCACCTGACCGAGGGGGAGCCCGCGAAGCCGGAGAGCCTGTACCCGCGGCACTTCGGCGTGACGTTCCGCGAGGCGGCCGACTTCGAGGCGCTGCACGCCTGCGCCGTGACCAGGAAGATCCCCTTCTACCACGAGGTGGCCGTCAGGTTCGGCGGCATGGTCGAGGAGCACCGCACCTTCGTGCTCGTGGACCCGGCCGGGAACCTGCTCGAGTTCAAGCACTACAGCGACCCAAGGATGATGTACTGACGTGCTACGCGACTGGATCGAGCAGGCGGCCGGCCGCCACGGCGACGCCGTCTACCTAGCCGAGGCCCGCGGCGGCGGCACGCTCACCTACGCCGGCCTGCGCGCCGCCGTCGGCGACTGGGAGCGCCGCCTCGACGATGCCGGGCTGCCGCCCGGCGCCAGGATCGCGGTCCGGCACACCGAACCGCTCGGGTACGCGACCGCGCTGGTGGCGATCGTCGCCGCCGGCCGGGTCGCCGTGCCGCTGGACCCTGGAGCCCCCCCGGCGGAGGTGGAGCGAGTGGTGGGGGTCGCGCGTCCGGCTGCCACGGTCACCACGGGCTCGTTCCGGACACATTTTTCGGAACGTACCCCAGGTGACTCCGGGATCTTCCTGTGCACCAGCGGCACCACGGGCACGCCCAAGGGGATCTTGCTCCGCGACGAGCAGCTGGCGCACACCGCCGCGAGCGTCGTGGCCGCGCACCGGCTCACCCGCGACGACCGTGGCTATTGCTCGCTGCCGTTGTTCCACGTCAACGCGGAGGTGGTGGGGCTGCTCGCCACCCTGCGCGCGGGGGCGTATCTCGCGGTCGACCGCAAGTTCAGCCGCCGCGGCTTCTGGGAGCTGATCGCGGAACGCGGGATCACCTGGATCAACGCGGTTCCCGCGATCATCTCGATCCTGGCGATGGACCCGCCGGCACCGCGCCCGGGCGGCGTGCGGTTCGTGCGGTCGGCCTCCGCCCCGCTGCCGTGGGCCGCGCTCGGCCGGTTCGAGAGCCTGACCGGCCTCCCGGTCATCGAGACCTACGGGATGACGGAAGCGGCCAGCATGATCACCGCGAACCCGCTCGACGCCCGCAAGCCGGGTTCGGCGGGGCGGCCGGCGGGTTCCGAGGTCCGGATCGAGGCGCCCGGCGGGATCCCGGCGCCCGCCGCGCCCGGCGAGATCGGCCGGGTGCGGATCAGGGGCGGCGGCGTGATCAGGGCGTATGCCTCGGGCGGGCGGCCTGGCGCGATCGACGCCGACGGCTGGCTGGACACCGGCGACCTTGGCTACCTGGACGCCGACGGCTACCTGTTCCTGGTCGGGCGCTCCGACGACGTGATCAACCGGGGCGGCGAGAAGATCTACCCCCGGGAGATCGAGGAGATCCTGCTGGCCCAGCCCGCAGTGCGCGCCGCCGTGGTGATCGGCGCCGCCGACGAGGTGCTCGGCGAGCGGCCGGTCGCGTACGTGGTGCCGGACGCCGGCTGGGCGGCCGCGGACGTCGAGGAGCTGCTGCGCAAGGCGTGCGCGGCAGGACTGCCGCGGCACAAGCAGCCGAGTGAGTTCTGCCTGGTCCCCGAGCTGCCGCTGGGGCCGACAGGCAAGATCGCCAGGCGACGGCTGAAGGACCTGGTGACGGCGCCGCGGTGAGCACGACCGTCACACCGGATGCGCTGCCCGCCGTGGAGCCTGGCGGGCAGCGGCGGTCTCCGGCATCCCCGGCGCCCCCGGCGTCCCGCCGGCACGTGGTCGCCTTCGACCTGATCCGCCTGGTCATCATGGCGTTCGTGGTCGGCGTGCACACGCTGACGTTCGGCGGCGGCCAGGTTACCGTGGCGCTCGGCGCGGTCACGACGATCTTCCATACGAGCCGCGAGCTGTTCTTCCTGCTGACCGCGCTGGTGCTGACCTACAACTACGGGCACCGCGGGCAGGTGCGCTGGCTGCGGTTCTGGCGGCGGCGGTACTGGCTGGTCGTGCCCGCGTACGTGGTGTGGAGCCTGATCTACTACGCGTTCGACGGCCCGGGCCGCGGCCCGTTCCCCGCCGCGTTCTGGCAGGACTTGCTGCACGCGGGCGCCCGGTACCACATGTACTTCCTGCTGGTCACCATGCAGGTGTACCTGCTGTTCCCGGTGCTGCGCTGGGTGCTGCGCAAGACCGCGGGGCACCACGTGGCGCTGTTCGCGGCCGCCTGCGTGTACCAGCTGGCGCTGACCGCCGCGCTGCAGCACCACCTGGTGCGGACCGGTCCGCTGGCTATCTGGCTGACTGGCGCGGGGTCGGGCGTCTGGCTGGACAGCTACGTGCTGTACGTGGTGGCCGGGGCGCTCGCCGGCTGGCACTTCGAGCGGATCTGCGCCTTTACCCGGCGGCACGCCTCGGCGCGGTCCGTGTCGGTGGTCGCGGGGATCGGCGTCGTGGCCGGGCTCGGCGCCTACTTCGCCGAAATCTACCTGGGCGGCGCGACGCCGGCCGCGGCCAGCGCGGTGTTCCAGCCGGCGGTGGTGGTGGAGGCGCTGGCGTTCGGGTGGGCGCTGCTCGCCGGCGGGCTGCTGTGGAGTGACCGGGGGGCGCCGCACCGGACGTTCTTCGCGGCGGGCTCGGCGAGCTCGTTCGGCATCTACCTGGCGCACCCGCTCGTGCTGCAGGGCTTGCTGTACGTGGCTGGCTTTGGCGGCGTGCTCGCCGCGGTGCGCGGCGCGCCGGCCGTTCTCGAACTGCTCGCGCTGCTCTGCGTCGCCGTGCCGGTCGTGTACGGGGCGTCGTGGCTGATCGCCTCGGCGGCGCGCCGCACGCCGCTGAGCCTGATGCTCACCGGGCGCGAGTACCGTCCGGCAGGTGATCGCCGGGGACTCTGGAGGCCGAGGCTGATGGCAACGTTGACGCGCCGGACGCTGATCCTGGCCGTCGCGTTCGTGTGCACGTTCGGCGTCGCGTCGTTCGCGAGCGCGAACATCATCAGCGAGCTGCAGCGGACGACCTACACGGCGACGTACTCGATGAAGGTCGGCACCATGACCCGGAGCTACGAGGTGATCGGCCCGGTCGCCGCGCTGCCCGATTCCGCGCCGATCATCGTGGTGCTCTCCGGGATCGCCGCCCCGGTCAGCGACGAGGTCAAGCGGGACTACCTGACGCCCTACGTCAACACGGGCCAGGCCGAGCTGGTCTACCCGGTGGGCTACCAGATGTCGTGGAACGCGGGCGGCTGCTGCGGCGCGGCGGCGCAGCGTAACGTCGACGACGTCGCGTTCATCAAGTCGCTGGTCGCGGCGGTGGACCCCGGCCACCGGCACCCGATCTACGTCGTCGGGTACAGCAACGGCGGCCGCCTCGCCTACCAGCTGGCGTGCAGCGCGCCCGGCCTGTTCGACGGGACGGCGGTGGTGAAGGCGGATCCCGACCCGGGCTGCGTGGTCAGCCGCCCGCTGACGATCCTGCAGATCGCCGCGCTCGACGACACCGCCGTGCCCTACGCCCCTGGCGACAAGGGCAGGGAGTCGCCGCCCGCGACCGTGCAGGTCGCCGCGCTGCGCAAGGTTGACGGGTGCAGCGGGTCGTCGGCCGAGACACCGCACGGCGCGATGACGCTCACCACGTGGGCTGACTGCTCGAGCGGCGCCAGGGTCGGGTTCGCGGTGTGGAACACCGGCGGCCACGGCTTCCCGTGGCCCCAGGGCAGCACGCCCAGCGCCGCGCAGGTCATCTGGTCCTTCTTCACGAAGACGGCGCTCGCGCCGCTGCCGAAGTAGCCCGCTCCCGGAATCCCTCGACCACCCGCACGCCCCGGAACCCTAGACCGTCTGTCAGGCTCCGCTTGATATGCGACACCATGGCTTCACTTGATGCGCGACACTCCCGCAATGCTTCGGGAGTTGAACGTGGTCGAGCAGAGATACCAGGCCGTGTTGCAGGTCCTGGATGGCATCCCGGTAACCGAGGTCGCCGAGCGGTTCGGGGTGGCCCGGCAGACGGTGCATCGCTGGGTGGCCCGTTACCGGGATAGCGGAATCGACGGCCTGGCTGACCGGTCGCATGCGCCTAAGCCATATCCCTGGTGGATCAGCACCGAGGTGGAGGCGGTGATCTGCGACCTGGTTCTGCGTCATCGCGGCTGTCGTAGGTGCGGGCCACTGCCCGGGGGGTGTGCTCGGCGTTCGTGACCGCGATGGCCGAGTACGGGATCCCCGGCGAGGTGCTCAGCGACAACGGCAAGCAGTTCACCGGGCGGTTCGGCAGGCCCCGCCCGGCGGAGGTGCCGTTCGAGCGGATCTGCCGGGAGAACGGCATCACCCAGCGGCTAACCAAGCCGCGGTCGCCGACGACCACGGAAAGATCGAACGGCTGCACCAGACGCTGCAGCAGGAACTGCTGAACGTGCACGGCCCGTTCGCCAGCATCGAGGACGCGCAGGCCGCGCTCGACGCCTGGCGCAAGGAATACAACATCACCAGGCCGCACCAGTCGCTGGACCTGGCGCATGCCCGCAAGACCGCCGAGGCCACCGTCGCGTCATGGCCGACTCGCATGGCCGCCGGCCGGGCAGGGCTTGCCGCGCGCGGGCCTGTCATGTACTTTCTTAAAGGAAAGTACATGACAAGGGAGCCTCAATGCGCGACGCGGCAAAAGACCTGGCAGCGCTGGAGCTGCTGCGCGTCCAGCGGAGCCGGCTGGCGGACCGCATGCGGCTGCCGTGGTGGTACCTGACCGGTGCCGCCATAGTGTGGGCAGTGGTCTTCGCGGGCCCCTTCCGCGCGCGGTACCTTCCCCAGGTGGTGCCCACCTGGCCCATCTTTGCCGCCGCAGCGGCGGCGGCCTGCCTGCTGCAGTGGGGCCTGACCCGGGCCACCGGCATAAAGATGCCCTTCCGGAACCTCCGCTATCCCTCCCCGGGCCGTCCCGTAGGGATCGCGATCCTCGTGGTGCTCCTCGCCGCCGGCGAGACCGAGGTCCTCCTGATCCGCAACGGCCTGCTCGTGGCCGCGATCGTAGTCGCGGCCGTCGGGGTCGTGGCGGAGATGGCCTGCCTGCAGATCGCTCTGCGGGTGACCCGCCAGGGGCTGCGAGGCGGCGGCGGAGGGGCAGCGTGACCGCCAGGCCGGACCCGCTCATTCACCCGATCACCCGGTTGTCGATCTGCGGGCTGCTGGCGGCCGGGGCGGACTGGGTCGAGTTCGCCGCGCTGCGTGACGCGGCCGGGATCAGCGACTCGGTGCTGTCGAAACAGTCCCGCGTGCTCGAAGACGCCGGATACGTGGAAGTCCGCAAGGGCGCGGTCGGCCGGCGGCCGCGCACGTGGTTCCGGCTCACCGCGGAAGGCCGCCAAGCGGTGGAGGGTCACCTGGCCTGGCTGGCCCAGCTGGAGGAGGCGGTCTCCGCCAGCACCCGGGACGTGCGGCAGGCCAGGCCCCTCCCCGGTGACCGCGACCAGCCGCGCCGCGTGCTGCCGCCTGTGCTGGGCGGCAGCTGAGCTGGTTCTGACCTGCACGGCCAGCGACGTATCAAGATCGAAATCATCGAGATCCTCGCCCCGCCCGGCCGGGCCGCCGGACCAGGACCGCAGGCTGGGCAGCGGGACAGCCGACCTCGGATGCGCCCTGGCACTTGTCCTGCGTCCCGATTAGCATCAGGGGCGCGTAAAGCCTAGGGTGTGTCGCGCATCAAGCGGAGCCGATCCGTCGCACATCAAGTGAAGCTAGGCAGAACCCTAGACCGTCTGCATGCCCCCGGAACCCTAGACCATCCCCCGCCCCTTCGGAATATCCTTAGCAGAGCTAACCTTATTGCAGATAGGACAGGAAACGATGGGGAGTGGGCACAGCCGACCGTGACAGTCGTCCAGGACGTTGACCAGACGCAGCCAGGCCGTCCGCCGACCCGCCACAACCGTGCCTCTCGCACCATGGCGTCCCTGTCGCACCGCAACTACCGGCTGTTCTTCTTCGGCCAGCTGGTCTCGCAGGCCGGCACCTGGATGCAGACGGTGGCGCAGTCGTTCCTGGTGCTGGGTCTGACCCACAGCGGAACGCAGCTGGGGCTCACCACGGCGGCCCGTTTCCTGCCGGTGCTCTTGTTCGGCCAGGCCGGCGGCCTGTTCGCGGACCGCGCCGACAAGCGCCGGGTGCTGTACGTCACCCAGGCCAGCGCCGGCCTGCTGGCCGCGGCCTTCGCCGTGCTCACCGGCACGCACGAGATGCGGCTGTGGACCGTCTACGTGCTGGCCGTCGCGCTCGGCTTCGTCAACGTCTTCGACAACCCGGCGCGGCAGAGCTTCATCTCGGAGCTGGTTCCCCCCGACGACCTGCCGAACGCCGTGACCCTCAACTCGGTGTCGATGAACATAGCGCGGGTGTTCGGCGCGGCGCTCGGGGGAGTGGCGGCCGCCGTGCTCGGGCTGGCGCTGTGCTTCGGCCTCAACGCCGTGTCGTTCGTCGCCGTGCTCGCCTCGCTGGCCGCGATGCGCGCCGCCGACTTGTTCCCCGCGCGCCGCGTCAGCAGGGAACCCGGCCAGATCAGGCAGGGCCTGCGCTACGTCCGCGGCACTCCGGAACTGCTCATCCCGCTCGTCATGATCGCCGTCATCGGCGCGCTGGCCTGGGAGTTCCCGGTGTCGCTGCCGTTGATGGCGAGCAAGGTCCTCGGTGGTGGCGCCGCCGCCTACGGCGTGATGGCCTCGGTGATGGGGGTAGGCGCGGTGGCGGGCGGCCTGGTCGCGGCGGGCCGGGGCCGGCCGCGGGCCAGCGCGCTGTGCCTGTCCGCGATCGGCTGGGGCATCGCGATCCTGCTCGCGGCGGTGGCGCCTACGATGCCGCTCGAACTGGCCGCGCTCGTCTTCGTCGGGTACGGCAGCATCACGTTCAACTCGATGGCCAAGACGGTGCTGCAGCTTGCCGCGAAGCCGACGATGCGCGGCCGGGTGATGGCGCTGTGGGGACTGGCCTGGCTTGGCTCGACCCCGATCGGCGGCTCCATCGTCGGCTGGATCGGCCAGGACGAGGGCGCCCGCTGGTCGCTCGTGGTCGGCGGCCTGCCCACGCTCCTCTGCGGCCTCCTCGCCCTCCCGGCCCTCACCCGCATCGACCGCCGCCGTGCCGCGGCCCGCACCGAAGCCGGAATTTCATGATCACGGAAACTTTGCACGCGTATAGCGTGCTTTTCTTCCGTGATCATGAACCAATGCCGCTTAGCCAGCAGTGGTCAGCCTGGCGGAGATGGGCTCCCGCGCCGGGCCCGGCAGGACAGGCCGGTGTTCCATCCCTTTCGCCCCTTCCGCGGTGGCCGCTGCGGCATCTAGGCCGGCTGGCGAAGATAGTGGATCCTCAGGGCCCCTCTGGGGGCCCTTTCTATCCACTATCTTCGCGAACGGATAAGGCCACCTCCGGCACGGTGCCCGCGTCACCTGTCTCCGCTCGCAAAGGCACCGAACCGGCCAAGATCAAACTTGGCTAAGCGGCATTGGATCATGAACTGTGAGCGCAAGGTTCCTTACCGTTAGGGATTTTTCCAGCCCCGCGCCGCGCGTGCTGTCCCGGTGCCGCTGTCCCGGCGCCTCGTTGCCGTCCCGGCCGACGTCGGCGCGATTGTGACTGCCGAGGTCAGCGGCGTGTCAGTGGCTGCTGGGGTGGAGTGACGAGGTGAGCGACGCGAACACGACGGTGGAGCTCAAATAATGGTCAGTGGCGTAATCGAATGCGCCGCCGCAGGTTATCAGCCGCAGCGCGGCGAAATTCGTATCGCTGTAAATTACTTTGGCCGGGAATTTGTCCTTGAGGTATTCGCGGACGCCGGTGACCCGGAAAATGCCCGTTTCTCCGTCGGCGAGCGTCACGTCGATGGTGTCTCCAGGGCGGAGCGCGCCCAGCCGGTAAAAGACAGCGGGGCCCTGATAACTGTCGACGTGCCCTTCGATGACGGACGCGCCGATCTGGCCGGGGGTGGCCGAGTACTTTAGCCACGCCGCCTCGTCGGCGCCGGTGGTCAGCGGCGGCACCTGGACGGTGCCGTCCGAGTTGACGCCGAGACGCAGGAGCTCCGAGTGCACGCCGATCGCTGGTATGTCGACAGAGACCGGAATCGAACGGCGCAGCGACGGCCCCTTGGCGGCCGGGCCGGTAGCGCCCGCGGCCGAGGCCGCGGGCTGGGGCGCGTGCTGCTGGAGGAGCATCGCCACCCCGATGGCCATCGCCCCGCCGACGATCAGCGCGGCGCCGCCTAGCCCGGCGGCGCGTGCGCGGAACGCGCCCCGTGGCGCGGGCTCAGGGGTGAACTGGCTCTCCGGCCAGGACATGACCACGCGCAGCCCTGCTATGCGCCGCGCTCTGGCCAAGTCCGCGCCCCTTCCGCGTGTCTTCCGCACCGGGTGCTACTCACGTAGCCTAATAGCCGAATGGAAAACACGCCATTGCGCGCCGGTAGCCCCTGCGGGCTTACCAATATGGCCGTCGCCGTGCGGCGACTAACTTCGGCCGGCGTGGGTACTGTTCCGGCCGACAGCGCTTTTCTTTTCCGATGCCGATCCGCAGGTGTGGTGCCGGGGGCGGGAAACGACGACCCACTCGCCGGCATTTAAGGAGGCTCCATGAGGGTGCGCGTAACCTCCGCTAGACCGGCGAGCAGCCCGCGGCTGGCCGTTCTCAGCTGCGCCGCCTTGATGGTCCTGGTCGCGGTCGCCGTCTCGGCCTGCACCGGTTCGCCGTCGTCGACTGTGCCGTCAATCTTTTCGCCATCGGGATCCTCGTCAGGGTCATCGTCGTCATCAGGTACGGCTACCTCGAGCGCCTCCGCCGATGCCTCGGCGAGCACGACGCACGCGACGACCTCGCCGAGCACCAGCGCGACCACGCCTACCCC
The DNA here is from genome assembly GCA_963843745.1 of uncultured Actinomycetota bacterium. Classification (GTDB taxonomy): domain Bacteria; phylum Actinomycetota; class Actinomycetes; order Streptosporangiales; family Streptosporangiaceae; genus Trebonia. The sequence goes on along the minus strand of CAWJLP010000022.1, from coordinate 23,554 downwards.
GGCCACCACGACGGTCAGCCCGTCGCCAGTCCCGACGACCACGTACTACTACCCGACCGGCGCCCCGGCCACCGGTGGCGGCGGCACCGCTGGCCTGCAGGACGGCCTGGTCTTCGTCCTCGGCGGCGCGGCCATCGCGGCCGGCCTCGGCAGCCTTGCGTACCGCAGGAAGTTCACCCGCCGGCGCTGACCGGCCCGGCGGGCGGGCGGAGCGCTCGGGGACTTACCCCGCCCGGGTATCGTGTGGTCAACGCGGCGGAGTGGAGGCCAACGGACCATGTACGGATACACCCAGGACAAGGACAAGTACCTCAACCGGCTGCGCCGCATCGAGGGCCAGGTCCGCGGCCTGGAGAAGATGGTCGAAGAGGACAAGTACTGCATCGACATCCTGACCCAGGTGGCCGCCGCGACGAGCGCGCTGCAGTCGGTCGCGCTCGGCCTGCTCGAGGATCACCTCGGGCACTGCGTCGCGCAGGCGACCGCCGAAGGCGGCGAGGTCGCCGCGGCGAAGGTCCGCGAGGCCTCCGAGGCCATCGCCCGCCTCGTCAAGTCCTGACCTAGCCGGCCAGCACGGCGAAGAAGTCCCGGCTCCAGCCCCACAGGTACTGATCGGCGGGACGGTACTGGCCCGGCACCTCGGCCGTCAGCGGGCCGCCGGGCTTCGCCGCCACGTCGAGCTGCACCCACTCCGGGTTGATGTCAAGCTCCATGCCGATCCTGGCGCCGCGCTCGGCGAGCGCCTGCGCCAGGTCCTCGGGGCTGGCCGACATGCTCCCGGCGAACAGCAGGTCGCCCGCCGCGTCCTCGCCGACCGCGCTGCGCGCGACGTACTCGCCGCCGCCTAGGGTCGCGCCCCACGCGTACCAGTCGTAAGCGGCCGGCGTCGGCCTGCCGTGCTCGATGAGCAACTGGAGGTTCTGCCGGACGCTGTAGACCGCCTCGCCGGGGCCGGGTGCGCCGTAGCCCCACAGCGCGATCCGCGCGCGGCCGGAGCGGTCGATGATGAGGCTCGCATAGCCCCTCAGGAGCGGGCTGATCACGTGCCCCTCCTGCTCGTAGCCGCCCGCGCCTACGCCGAGCTTGAAGCCGCCATTGAAGGCGGCGAGGAGCTGCCCGCGCTCCGCGCTTCCGACGGCGGGGCCCGCCTTGACCCCCGCTACGGCCGCCGCGTATCCGGGATCGGAACTGCCGTTGTGCAGCACGTACCGGACCGGGCCGCGGAAGGCCGCCACCGTCACCACGACGCCGTCCGCGGTCCGCACCCGCGAGATCGTGACATGCGGCGTGGCCGGCTTCGGCTTGGGCGCTGGCTTCGGAGCGGGCTTAGCCGCGGTCGTGAGGGGGTGCGCGGACGCGGCTGCGCCCGTCCCTGTCCCGCTGCTGACGGCGGGGGACGCCGCCGGGGCGGCAGTGCACGCCGTTGCCAGGAAAGCTAGCGAGACCAGCGCGCCGGCCACGATGATCGACCGCACGAGGAAGATCATAAGCGGCGGTTCGTGACGGCGGCATGAAGGCCGCAGGACGCCGCGCCGCGCTGCGCTCCGCAAGTAGTATTGCGTCCCATGTCGACCAGCACCGTGACCCTGACCGGCTGGGGCCGGATCGCCCCGTCCGCCGCCGAGCTCGCCACGCCGGCGAACGAGGCGGAGGCCGCGGCCCTGCTGCGCCAGCCGCGTGCCCCCGGCGGTGCGGTGATTCCTCGCGGCCTCGGCCGCAGCTACAACAACGCCGCGCAGTCCGCGGGCGGCCTCGTGCTGTCCACCAGCCGGCTGAACCGGATCATCAGCCTCGACCAGGAAACCGGCCTCGCGGTCTGCGAGGCCGGCGTCAGCCTCGAGCAGCTCATGGTCGCCGGGCTGCCCGCCGGGTGGTTCGTGCCCGTGTCGCCGGGCACCAGGCAGGTGACGATCGGCGGCGCCATCGCGGCCGACGTGCACGGCAAGAACCATCACGTGGCGGGCAGCTTCGCCCGTCACGTCCTGTCGTTCGACCTGCTGGCGCCCGACGGCGAGTCACGGACCGTGACGCCGGACGACGAGCTGTTCTGGGCGACGGCCGGCGGGATGGGCCTGACCGGCTTCATCATCCGCGCCACTGTGCAGCTCAAGAGAGTCGAGACGTCGCTGTGCAAGGTCGACACGGTGCGGACCGCGGACATCGACGAGACGATGGCGGTGCTCACCGAGCACGACAGCAAATACGACTACACGGTCGCATGGTCCGACAGCCTGGCCAGGGGCCGCGGCCTCGGCCGGTCGATCATCACCAGCGGCGACTTCGCCGCGCTCGGTGACCTGCCGGCCGCGGCCCGCAGCGACCCGTTCGAATTCGACCCGCGGGCCAGGCTCGGCGTGCCGCCCATGTTCCCGCCCGGCCTGATCAACAGGCACACGGTCCGGCTCGCCAACGCCGCGTGGTACCGCAAGGCGCCCAGGCTGCGCGAGGGGGAGCTGCAGACGATCGGGCAGTTCTTCCACCCCTTGGACGCGATAAGGAACTGGAACCGGGTCTACGGTCCCGGCGGCTTCCGCCAGTACCAGTACGTGCTGCCGTTCGGCGCCGAGCCGGCCGTCCGCCGCTCGTTCGAGATAGTCAGCGCGCACCCCGCGCCGTCGTTCGTGACCGTGCTCAAGAGGTTCGGTGAAGGCGACCCGGGGCTGCTGTCGTTCCCCGCCCCCGGCTGGACGCTCGCGCTTGACTTCCCGGCCCGCACCCCCGGCCTCGGCCCGCTGCTCGACCGGCTCGACCAGCTCGTCGTGCGCAACGGCGGCCGGGTCTACCTGGCCAAGGATTCCCGCGTCCCGGCCGCGGTGCTTGAGGAGATGTACCCGCGGCTGCCGGAGTTCCGCAAGCTGCGCGCCGAGATCGACCCGTCCGGTGCGCTGGCCTCCGACCTCTCCCGCCGGCTGGGCTTGTAGCGATATTCCGAACGAACGCACGGTGACCCCCCAGCTCCTGCCGAATCAACAAACGCGGTCGCCGGTGGTGAGCAGGCCGATGATGCCCGCTGCCAACTCCTTGGAACGGATATTGCGGGCGTCGTACAATGCGAGTTGACGAGTGGTACGAGCATGGCCGGGGGAGGGGGAGGAACCAGCGTTGCCGTTGCCTCCGTCGCTCACCGCCGCAGAGGCTCACCTTCTGCCGATGGAGCGCACGTCCTTATTGACGGCCTCTTCAGAAAGCAAAGTCGAAGTCGGTACCCAGCTACTGAGACGTGAGTGATGGATGCACAGCAACATGGGCCGGTCCCCAAAACAATAGGACAGCTTCCTCTCGACGATGCGTTCCCCGGGCGAGCCGTGGAATTCACCCATGAGCTCCACCTCGATGACCGCCTGACCCTCGCGTCAGTCGCAGATCTCGCCGACAGGCTGCCGCGCCGATCACTGATCGCCGATACAGCGGCGCAGCCCCTGCTGGTCCCGCAGGGGGGTCCGCCCAGGGGCGCCCTGGAACGGCCAGGCGACGTCATACGCGATTTGCGTAACGCGAACGCCTGGCTCACCCTGCTCAACGTGGAAGACGATCCCGGCATGGCTGAGCTCATGAACACTCAGCTCGGCCAGCTCGAGTCGGGGATGATCGCCAGGCAGGGCCCCAGGAAGGGCAGGATGCACAAACGGGTGGCGTTCGTGTTCGTTTCCTCCCCGAATTCGGTCACGCCGGTCCACTTCGACATCGAGCACAGCCTGTTGATGCAGGTCAGCGGAAAAAAGACGGTCAGCATCGGACGGTGGGAGAGCGACGCCGCCCGGCGGCACGAAATCGACAGGTACTGGGACGGCTCCCACGGGCGTATCGAGAACCTGCCTCCGGAGGTCGCCGCGTACACCCTGACGCCAGGGCGGGCGGTGTACATACCTCCTTGCACGCCGCACTGGGTGCATAACGGTCCCGACCCTTCGCTGTCCGTGACCCTCACGTACTTCACCGCCGCCACCGTTCGTGAGAACCGCATCGAGGACTTCAACTCGCACCTCCGGCGGCGGCATATGAAGCCACGGGAGCCGGGGGATTCCGCCACTATTGACACGGCCAAGGTCTGCGGCATGGGAGTCCTGGCCATCGCTCAGCGTCTCCGGTCCGCTACGGTCGGCACGAAGCAGCAAGACGGCCACGCCTCTGGCTATGGAGGAGGCGGCAACCGGGTGGAGGGTAGCTAGGCAGTCAGGCCTTCCACCGGGCGACGGCGGTCTTCCCGAACCGAACGCACCGGACCGCTGTCTGCGTGGCCTGGGACGTCGCCGCCCAGGTGAGGCCTCCGAGTCGGCCCACGACCCCCTGGCCCGCTACTAGCCTCAACACTTGCCGCTGGTTCGGCGCGAATCGTCTCTTGTAGGGCTCGTCGCCGCGGAGAAAGTCCACTTCGCTGAGGCCCCGGGCACATGCGTCGTCGATGATGGCGGCGAGGAGGACGGTCGTGGCATCCCTCCAGCGGCGATCGGTGAGCCGGGCGCTCTGGTACAGGTTCACCCGGCCGGCCACCTCGAACGCCGTCACAGTCGCGACCACCAGGTCGTCGTTCCCGAGTTCGTGGACGGCCACCTCATCAGCGGCGCAGCCGCCAGCGAATCCGGCCGCGAAGCGATCGAAGACGGGAAGGAAACTCGAGCGGTTTCCCCACTGGGACTGATGGAGTTCCCGCAGGATGTCGAGGTGTTGAGGGACGGCCTTGCCCCGGATGGTCCGATGCGACACACCTTCGGCCGCGAGGCGCTTGGCGGAGACCCGGAGATTCTTGCGGAACTGGGAAGGGAGGGTGGCCCGGTACGCTTCTGGGCTGTCGGGCAAGGGCGTGAAGGGGGCCACGGCCATGGGCTCGAGGCGAACGCGGCCGGGCAGGGCTTCGATCAACCGTGACCCGACCCGGATCCCCTGGAGGTCCAAGAGGAACTCACCAGGACGACAGAGCCATTCCCGGAGAAGGCCGACCACCGCCGTCTCGTGGCCGGGGGCGGCGAGCAGGTCGAGATGATCCGGGCACAGCAACCCGTCTGCCATCATCCGGATGCTTGGCATCGGATGGCGCTTCTCCACGGCAAGGCCACCGAGGAGGTACGCCCCGTCGACGACCAGCAGGAAGTGGCGTCCGGGTCCTCCGGCCCCGGACAGCCACCACGATCGCAGGAAGGGCGACGGAAGAGGGGAAGCATCCACCAGCTGATCCCACTGCGCAGCCCATTCGCCGAGACGAGAGACGTCGAGCAAGCGGGGCGGGGCCACTATCGGACCTCGACGGCTTCACCCAGCGAGGACAGGTAGACATGCGCAAGCTGGTCCACGCAGGAGTCCCAGGTTGGCAGCTGGGCGAGATCCACCGACGCCGGAGAGGACATAGCCTTGACAAGCTCTTGGGCGACAGCGGCGGCAGGCGCGGCGCGCGGCACGCCATGGACCCACCCCGCGGCGACGAGCTCGCCGATGCCGGCAGTGTCATAACCCACGACCGGGCACCCGACGCACAGTGCCTCCATCACCCCCACTGGGTGCGCCTCATAGTCTGACAGGGCGGCAACGACGCTCGACTCGGCCAGCGCGGTAGCCATGCCCTGGCGATCGGCCGGCGCTATGTGCCCGATGCTCACCCGGTCGGAAATGCCGAGGCGGCGAGCGAGTTCGCGGAGATCAGCCTCATACGGGCCGCTTCCCAAGATCAGCAGGTGGGCTCCGGGGACCTCACTCATAACGTGCGGCAGTGCCTTGATGACCCGGTGATGTCCCTTGTACTGTTCCAGTCGGCCAACGGAAACGATCCGGCCCGGAGCGGCGACCGTCCCGGTGCGAGGCGGTGGTAGCTCTCCGCCGTTACGGATCACGACGACCCGGTTGTCTCCAAGGCGGGCATGCCGCGCGAGGGTGACCGCCTCGAATCGACTTACCGCGATAAGTGCCGCTGCGTGTCGGAGCAGCGGGCCTGCCAGCCGCCATTGGGTGGCTCGCATGGCGTTCCGGAGCCGTGACGAGTGCCCGCCGGTATGGAAAGTGATCAGGTAAGGGATGCCGACCCGCCATGAGGAGATCATGGCGAGCAATGGCACGGGCGTGTGGATGCTCTGGCAATGCACGAAATCCCATCTGCGCTCTCGGATCACAGCCGCGATCCCGGGGGCGAGGTAATAGTCTCGCCCCCGCGGCCAGGCCGGGACACGCAGGACCGCGATCCCTTCGACGACCTCCTGCCGGGGCAGCCGCCGGGACCGGTCGGTTGTGAGCACGGTGATGTCGAAACCCCCCAGCGCGGCCAGGCGGCGTGAGACCTCATAGACGTGCGTCTCGGTCCCGCCGGTTTCCGGAAGGAAACGCGGGCAGACCATGAGTACGCGGAGTGGCCGTTGCGGAGCCGGGTCTCCTTGATCGCCGATCGCTTGGCCGGAGGCCACGTCACGTACCATAACGTGTCAGCGTCTCGTCCGTCGGCGTTCCCCCGGCCGTTCGGGGGCGCTTCAGGATCCCGCGGAGCGACCTGCGCGTAAACGGCTTCGAGGCGCTGCGCGACGGCGGATGCGGTGAACCGCTGGACGCGTTCGAGCGCACCCGCGGCAAGGCGGGCGCGCAGGTCACCGTCATCCAGCAACCGGGCCATGGCTTCGGCGAGGTTATGCTCATCGCCAGGGGGCACGAGAAGCCCGTTTTCCCCATCGATGATCATGTCGACTATCCCGCCAGTCGTGGTCGCGACCACCGGACGGCCGCTGGCCATCGCCTCCAGCACGGTCGTCGGGCAGGCATCAAGGCAAATCGACGGAAGCACCGCGAACAGGCAACGGCGAAACGCGGTCACAACGTGATCGTGCGGCCAGTCGAGGTGCATCTGTGCACCGGCGGGAAGGCACGCAGGCGTGTCCGGCATGCGGCGGCCGATCAGTAGCAGCGGCGGACGCTCGCGGCCGAGCGACTCGTAGGCCCGCAGCAGTGTCGGCACGCCTTTTTCTCCGGACAGTTCGCCGACGAAAAGAACGAACTCCTCCTTCGGCAGGTCCGGCGGCATCTCTTCGGTCCTGGCCTCAGCCGCATCACCCGCGCGGTCCAGGACGACCTTGTCAAGGACGAAGTTAGGTATCACGCTGGTGTGCGGGCCACGCGGGATATGGTTGCCGCTGGCGATGACGTTGCTCACGCAGACCACATGGTCGATGGCCCGGTTCTTCCATGGGCGCATCAGCGCCGTCGCCGCCGCGGTCAGTGGTCCCAGTGCAGGTCCATAATGGGCAGTGGCGCACGGCAGGCAGCGGGCGATCGAAGGTCCCTCGCATGGCGAGCCCATCCGCATCAGTCTCTTCGTCGCGCAGACATGACTGAAGTCGTGCAGTGTCAGCACCAGTCCGAAGCGCGGTCCGGTCCGGGAGGAGCGTCGCAGCGCGACAGCGCTGTTGACGATCCAGTTGTGCGCATGGACAACCTGCGGCCGCTCCTGCCGGGTGATGCGGGCCAACTCGCGGACACCCAGCGGATCCGGCATCGGTGGGTGGTGGGTGCGGCTGGTCGAATAGACACCCGGCAGAAGCATCGAAGCCATGGCGAACCTGTGCACCCGGACCCCCGATGCGAGGGTTTCCTGATCCGGGACGCCAGCCATGCACTGGGTCGCTACCGCCACCTCGTGCCCCCGCTCGGCGAGGGTGTTCGCGAGGTTGAAAACGTGACGCTCCTCGCCACCGATGTCCGGCGGGAAAAATTGGGCCAGCAAAAGGATGCGCATCAGAACAACCCTGCTGCAGCGGCGGAGGATACAACAGGTCGCCAGTCTAACAAGCTCCTGCGTCATCACCTGAGCCGGCCAGGCTACGATGGCGTGCAAGCGGTGCTTGCCTTGACGTGTAGGCCCTGGAAGCTTTCTCAGCAGACCGTGACGGGAGGGGAGATGCACGCCTGGCTCGTGACTCCCCATTGCGCCTGCGGTCGTAGTCGCGTAGACATCGGGTGGTTAGCTCACGATGAAGGCGGCGGTCAGGAACCACCCTCTTTGGACTCGGCGTAAACGGACCAAGCAGCTCGTCCTGGCTGGCCTGATCGTGGCGCTTGTGGCCGTGCTCGTGATTGTTCTGGTTACCGTGACCAACAGGCTAGCACCGGGGATGCCGCCTCCAGTTGGTTACTCAGCAGGCCAGCTCATCCTTGATGACCAGTTCCCCGGCACGTCACTGAATTCCACTCACTGGGACACTTTCATGACCGGCCAGGGTGACCAGGCCTGGAACTCCGATGGTCTTCCTGCGGGTGATTCAGCAGCCGGGACTCAATCTCATCAGACCTATTTCTCTCCCTCTCAGGTGGCCGTGAACAACGGGCTGAGCCTGACCATGGTGCCCGACACCAGGTACTCATCGCTGGGCTATGGGACCCGATCGGGGGTCGTGACAACGGATCACAAGTTCACGCTCCGGAGCGGTTACGTTCAGATCAAAGCCAAGATGTCTGACGCGTCCCACGGCGGCTGGCCAGCCATCTGGTTCATTGACCCGAGCGGCGGGGGCGGTAGTCAAGAGATCGATCTGCAGGAGGGTGGATTCACGGCTAAGAGTGTCGGGCTGCCGAGTCGCACTCCGGAGAACAACATTTTCGTGTCGACGTACCACACGCCAGGTGGCGGTCAATCGGACTTCACTTACGTGACACGCAAGCCCATGAATGCCGGGTTCAATATCTATGGGATGCAGTACATCCCTGGCCGGTCGATCAAGACGTACTTCAATGGCAGGCTGGTCGGTTCGTGGACTCAGAACATCAGCACCACTCCCTATGAGATCGTCATCTGGAACGCCCAGGCAGCGGGCAACACCCGGGGTTATCATACGACAGGTGAGTCTCCGGATCCGTCGGAATTGAGCGTGGCCGAAGTCCAGGTGTATGCCTTGTCGCGGTAAACCCGCGGCATTTCAACCGCCGACGCTACGAATAGTCCTCCGGCCAGCCACGAGCAGCACACGTGAGGGAGGTTGAAGCACATCATATGGAAGGACGACGTTTTGCGTCCCGCTATTCGATGAGAGGGGCGCTGACCAGAGGACTCGTCCTCTCGTGACTACCTCGAGGTGTGCCGATACCGGAGCTGCCGTGCCGAGATCCACGCTAGCGACCGGCCGTTGTACCTGCCCGTGCCCCATCGCGATGGAAAGCTCAGCAGGAGGCACCCATTCCTTTTGCGCCGCTGCCATGGCGACTGAGGCTCCAGCCGCAAAGAGTGCCAGCCCAACGCACCCCAGTACGAACTGGGAATGGGCACGATGAGCGCGGCCCGGTGGTGGACGCGGCGACTCTAGGACCGGACCGTTGCTGGTCATCCCGGTTCCAGCGACAGCGGATTCGATCCGCTTGTTCATACGTTGTGACCATTCGCCGAGCACCGCTAGCTGGGTCTCCAGCCAGCCGTCTTGCCCATCCGACTGGGCCGTCGATTCCGACCTTACTGGCGGCGATTCCTCGTGGCGGTGGCCGTTACGCCAGGGATGCCTTTCCCACCTTGCAGGCCACAGGCCCAGCGCCAACAAGGCGAGGAGAGACAGGATGGCTACCGGGCCTGGTGGCAGATGGATAAGCAGAATTGCGAAGACCCCGAAAAGTCCGACTGCCATCGCCCCGACTATCCAGCAGACCACCATGTGCTCGTCGACGGGATTGAGTTTCATTCGGCGGCGCAGCCGCAACAGCCACACGATGGCAACCAGGATAGCGAGGACCAACACCCCCACGTCAGTTCCCGTTGTCCTGACGCTGGAGACAGAGTGTGCCGGCACCGCGAGGGGGCGTTCACCCAAGAATACGGACAGATCGTAAACCTGGATCACACCGTTGTCGTATAGGCGGTAAACCCCTGGGATCGAGTTGAACTTCTCGAGCTCCGCCGCTGTCAGGCGGGTTGGACGTCCGGTTTCGCCGGGTGCGATGTACGCGCCGAACAGCGGCAACCCCTCGGTGAGACGAGTGTCGACCACGATGTAGCGGATGTCTTCCTTGCGGATGAGGGAGAGGTCAGACGGAGTGAGCTGCGGGTCGAAGAACAGCGGGGCCGGGTCTTCCGACCCATTGAGAGGACTGACCGGCTCGACCTGCCCGAAGTCGTTGAGCAGCCCGGCATTGTCGCGGTCCACCGCGACCTGGGAGCCTGCCGGGAGATGGGTACTGACCCATTCCGCCATCGCGAATGACGGCGAACCCAGCGAACGTTCATGTGCGCCGACGATGTAGGGACCATTCACAAGAATGACCAACGGGCCCCCTCCGTAGATCGTGCTCCCCAGGAAGCAGATGACGGCGACGCCGATCGTGGCCATCCGTTCGATAACCCGGCGTTGCATCGCAAGCCGTCCGGCCAGCCATCCCCCGATGACCACTGCCACGCCGAAGAATATGAAGGTGGTCGAGCGGGCGCCGACTTCCTTGGCGTTAGACGATAGGTTCGTGAGCATAGCGAGCGGGTACGTCGCCGCGATCGCTGCGGGCAAGTATCGAAGCCTGCCGCCTCTGATGCTCTTCTTCCGGACCACCGCGTAGAGGGAGATCAGGATGATGAGGCAGAAGAAGGCGGTCGACGCGAAAATGAGGGCTTCCTCCCAATACGGCGCTCCGCCGCCCGCCGAGTTCTGGAAGAGCGTTCGATTCCCGTGAAGTCGGCCCAGCATTTCAGCGGCGCTGCTGACGCCTTCCCGAACGATTGGGCCGACGTATCCGGTGATGACATGGCCGACGAACGCGATCCACACCCCTGCCAGAACAACACCGAAAAGAGCAGCGGTGCCAACGATCCGCGACTGCTCCCTCCGCCTCGCGGATTGGCCGTCACGAAACTCAATCTCTGCTTGTGAACGCGCCAGGTCCTCAGCGGTAAGCATCTGGCCTGCTGTTGCAGCGGTCACCGGCCGACCGGGAGGATCGATGACGAAGCGCAGTGCTGCCGCCCACACCACGAGGAATCCGACCGTAAGCCACGAGGTGACGTGGTGTGATAGGACCATCCCTGCGATGGAAATAAGCGCGAGCGCGAACAGCCTCCCGCGCTTCGGTTGAGCTGTGTCAATTGAGACAAAGAGCAAATAGACGGCCGCGACAGCAAAGGCGAGGGAGAGCGTCTGGTAGCCGTACTGTGCACCGAGAGAATAGAACTCCGGGTTCGCCGCATACACGAGTACACCGATGCCGCCAGCCCGCGATGAATGACAGGCGCGCTCCACAATGAGGAAGACGCAGAGCACGACCAGGATGCGGGTCAGGACGAGGACGGCCAACTGGTCGAACAGCAGCGGGAGACCCGTCACCCACCTCGTGGCGATGGTCACCAGTTGAAGTCCGGGATAGTACGGGCTGACCGGCAAGATGGGGTTGGCCTGAAACAGCTCTCTGCCGTCCAGAAGCCGCGTGAGGGTCGCAGCATTGTTCAATTCGTCGAAGTCGTCGAAGATGAGCGGGCTGCGGAGCATATAGGAGGCCAGTAGCCCGAGACCGAGGATGACTGAGACCCAGACGCGCTCGTTCCGTGTAGCGGCGGTGCTGGTGAGACGCCAGGCGCACGGAGCGAAGATGAATGTCAGTCCTGCCAAGAAGAGCGGCACGACTGGCGACTGGTGACCCGTGCGGCCAAGGGCTTGCCCGATCCCCACCATCAACAGGCCGGCTCCCACAACTGCAACGACGGATCCGAGCCGTGATCGACTCATATTCAGGACCGCCGGCGGGGTCACCCCTGGACGGGTGGAGTTTGCCCGCTGGGAACCGGATTCCCCGGGCGACGCTGAGGCATTGCCGCCATCGAGGCCGTGACGACTGTGTGGAACCCGAAGACTCGAAGATACCCATGGGAGCGCAACGAGTGGCCGTGCCCATGAGTTCTTCAGATCCATCGCTTGCCCCCTGCCACGTCTTGTCGTGGACCAGCCCCAACGGCCGGCGAGGCCTCTTTGGCTGAACGCAGGGAGCGGTGCCCTCTTGGTCTTGCGCGACCGGACCTCAACAGGCTGACCTCCAAGTCCTCCAGTATGTCAGGGGACGCCACCTCCGGAAACCGCGTCCCCCGGCGGTCCCCCACTGGGCCGCGATGACCTGGTTGCGGGTGGCGTGCGCGCCGACGGACCGGGCGCGGACTCCGGGGAGACCGCGGATCGGATCGCTCACCTGGCGAGCCACTGCGCTAACCCTCACCTACGACCCGGCGACCTCGTTCCTTACGGGCGGGCACCGAGGATGCCATGGGCCGTTACAATTAGCGACATCCGCTGCCCCACTATTCCAGCGGGAAAAAAGGCCAGAAAGGAGGACGAACCAGACTGCAAGGCGCTCGCCCCAGCCTGAGGCCCGGGCCCGGGTGACACCCCGGCATACCGGAAACGGGCGGCCATGGGGTTTCAACGTGTCCGAGGCCTGAGTTGAACCAATTGCATATTCGTTCACGCTCACCACGGGTTAAGCGTTGCGCCACCAGGCATTGACATGGGCCTCAACGAGAGGTATAGTCATTTGGTTTTGCGCCTGGTTGCCATCTCGCCCGGAGATCCCAACCACGCTAAAGATGCGAGTTTCTGACTAACAATCAGCCATTATATCCCGAAGGGCAGGGAAATGGTAAGAAAGTCCTCACTCCTAGGCTCGATCAAATGCTTATGAGCTTTAGGAATTATGCGAGACGGCTCGCCGCTATGGTAGTGCTCTGGTTTCCGGATGGTTACAATCTCGCGACTTCCCAATGGCGTTATTCTTTCATGTACCGCATGCACCGTCCGCACGAACGAGACTTTCGCGCCCTTGCGCTGCTGAACTTCAGCAGCCCGCCGTTGCTGGTCGATGTCGGCGGAAATGTAGGGCAATCGGTGATGTCTCTTTATGCCATATTTCCGAACGCTAGAGTCATAAGCTTCGAGCCCAATCCTACCGTATTTCGCAAACTGCAACGATTGACGAGGAAATTTCCTCAACTAACTGTCATTCCGAATGGGCTCTCTAACGAAACTGGCGAGGCGGAATTGTTTATCCCCTCGTACAATGGGAACGCGCTAAGTGGACTGGCATCCTTCGACTACGAGAGCGCCAAGGGGTGGCTCAGTAGAGAGCGCATAGCAGGGTTCGATCCGAACAAGCTGACAGTGGCGTCTGAGCGAGTATCTCTGGCGCGCCTTGACGACTGGGAATTGGAGCCGGATTTTATCAAGATCGATGTTCAGGGACTTGAATATAAGGTTCTCGCGGGGGGGCTAGAGACAATTCGCAAATACAGGCCGGTTATCATGGCCGAGACTACCCGGTATGGAAGCGACGCTCATAGGATCGTACAACCATTTGGCTACTGCCTGATGGAATTTGATGGACGCAGTTTCGTAGAGGTACGAGGAGAGCTTCGGCAGTTGAACCAGTTTCTCATGCCTATTGAGCGTCTGCCGCATGGCCTTGGTCGTTCTCATGTGCAGGATGCCGACTGACGCAATCGCTACATAGTTACATCGCTGCAGCCATCCTAATTCCTTCCAAAATCGCGAACATTCTGCGGCGCCATTTCTTTAATATAGCCTGCAGCAGCCGACAAGGTCCCCGCGGACAAGGCGACGAGGCGCATCACCGAATTTTTCCGGCCCGACCTGAAAACCCCAATCAGTTCACGGCGGACAGCCCGGATGATCGCGTGAGTAACGTAGTCTCTCTCCGAACTCAGCGCAGCTGACGCTCCGGATAGCCGTGATACCCGGGCTTTCGAGCATCCCTCCGCACGACATCGGCCGAGAAAGTAACGCCAAGTGGCGCGGGACTGGTCTACCTGGTGATACACCACGGCCTGCGGTTCATAGATGATTCGCCCACCAGGCGACAGCCTGCGTAGGCGGATGCTGAACTCCGTCTCTTCGCAGCCGAGCGGGCGGGATGATGCGAAGGTGCGCCCTACCGACGAATTGAAAAGCCCGGCCTGATCGAAGGCTGATCGGCGGAAGGACATATTCGCTCCGATAGGGTTGCGAACCTCGGCTTTGACCTCGGGCTGTCCTCGGTAGCTGCAGCCGACAACCCAGAGAAACTCCTCCGGCAACCACGCGGGCCTGCCGGGCGAGCTCCAGTCGGCTAGGACCAGTCCGCCCACGCCAAGGACCGACTCATCGTCGTAGGAAGCCAGCAGGGTCTCCAGCCATTGGGCCTGGGCCCGGGCGTCATCGTCGAGGAAGACGACGACGTCGCCTGCTGCACGTTCGATGCCAGTGTTGCGGGCACCGGACAGACCCTTCTCGAATTTGCTGGGAATCACCTCAAGGTCTGGATACTCAGCCGCGAGGCGATCACACAGTGCCTGGTTGTGGTCGGCTACTACGATGACCTGCGACGGTGGCATCGTCTGGCGGGCGATGCTGTCAAGTGCCGCCCGGATCTGCGACAGCCGCTCCTCGGTGTAAACGCACACCACGACGGACGCCCTGATGCCCTCGCGAGCCTCAGGCATGAGGTGCTCCCTTACAGCGGAACCAGAAACGAAGCGCCATTGGTGGACCCAGATCGGTGGAGATCACGCGGTACCCGGACGCGGCAGATGGGGATTCTCTACCATCAGCAACTGCCATCGCTGTTCGATCACCCACGAGAAGCAACGCTATCAGCCGGAACGGCGATGTCGCCCCGGCCAGACACCGAGCGCGCCCAAGTACGCGAGCCCTGTGATAGTCATGCCCGGCTACTCTGTGTTCAGCAACTGGCCACTGTGAATGATCGGGGACTAGCATCGACTGATGAAGGGCTGGGGATCACTCAGTCGCCAGGGGACGGCTGAGGGCGGGCGGAGTCCTGTGCACCCGACTGGCGAGATGTCCCGACTCCATTCCCATCGGGCTCCTAAGCGCATGACCGAGTGCGCGGCCCGACGAGCCGGCACGGCCGACGGACCTGCCAGTGCAGGCATCGGGACGTAGGATGCCGCCCTCGAAACCGCCGACGCAGGCCTCGAAACTGGCGCAGGTATCGAACCTGCTGAAGCAGCCATCCGAGCTGCGGCGCCTCCTCGAGACCTTCGGCTTCCTGGCGGCCAAGCAGGGGACCACGGCGGCACTAGGCCTGGCCTACTGGGCCGTCGCCACGCACCTGTTCTCGGCGCAAGATGTGGGTCTGGCGGCCGCCGTGTCCTCGACAGCACTCTTTCTCGGAGCGATCGGCGCCCTCGGGATCCCGCTCCTCCTGCTGGCGGAACTCGACTCGCTACCGGCCGCGCTCCGCCGCGTCACCCTCACCACCGGGATGTCCATCGCGTGCTTGGCTGTCCTGATCCTGTCGTTGGGCACGCTGGCCCTCTCCCCCTTCCTGGGCGCTAGCCTGAGGATCGTCGGCGCCGACCCGACAATGGCCGCTCTCTTCGTGATCGGATCAGTGGCGACAATGGCCACGCTCACTTTCAGCAACGCGGCAATCGCATTGCACCGGGGCTCGGCCCAGCTGTGGCAAGGCAGCCTGTCCTCCGCGCTAAAGCTGGCCTGCGTGGGTGTCCTCATCCTCGTCGGGATCAGAACAGCCCCTGGCCTGCTGTTTGCCTGGGCACTGGCACTGGTTGTCTCACTCGTCGTCTGCATGCCCATGCTTCGGCTCGAACCGACCCCAGCTGGCGAAGGGAACATCAGCCATCGGGTGGCCCTCGCGCGCCGCTACGGCGTGCTCTCCCTCAAGCACCACGTCCTCAATGTGTCGATCAATTCCATCTATTACTTATTGGGCTGATTGCGGCTATCGTGCTCCTTCCACGGCAACTGGCCTACTTCACAGCCGCATTCCTGCTGGAAGTCCACCGCAATGGTCATCCCGTACCTGCTGGCGCTGTCACTGTTCGCCGAGACAACAAGCGACCAGAGTCTCCTCCACCGCCACGTCCGCCGGACACTCCCCCTCGGACTGGCCCTGTGTTGGGGTATCGTGCTCGTCGCCCAGGTGGCAGCTCCCTTCGCCCTGCGCATCTTCGGCCCTGCCTATGCCCTGAACGGGACCACTGCATTGCGCCTTCTCGTACTGGTGGGCCCCGCCTACGTGATCAAGGACCACTACGTCGCGATCCGCCGTGTGCAGGGCCGCCTGAACCAGGCGGCCAAGGTGATGGCCGCAGCCACCCTCGCGGAAGCGGCCGGCGCGGCGTTGGGCGGAATCTACTGGGGCGTGATAGGCCTCTCCAGCGGATGGGTCATCGCTTCCGCGTGCGAGGCCGTCGTCTTGCTACCCGTGGTGATTCGGGTCTTCCGCCGAGATCCTTCGGTCGAATCTGATCGTGGTAGGTCATCCGGGTGAGATCCGCGGGCCTGCGTGGTCGGCCCGATGCCCCTCGCCGGAAGGCATGATCATCATGTAACGTTTAGTCGGCAGACCTCTGGGGGGCACCGCGCCCTCCGTCAGGTGCGTGCGCCCTCTCGCAGCTGACGGAATGAGAAACGGCACAGAGGGGCAGTCCGGACTGGTGACCGACCTATCTCCCAAACTGCTCCCGTTCCGGCGCACGGACCGGGACGATGAACCTCTGTTCAGACGCAGAGCGCGGGCGTTGGCCAAACGCTCGGCCCGCTCGATCGTCTGGGCGCGCCCTGCTGAGCGTCGCGTCGTATTGATCTTCGGATGCCAGCGATCAGGGACTACGATGCTCCAGCAGACCTTCCTCGATCGATCATGGCGGGTACTCATCCTTGAGGAGCACGATCGCCGTCTCGTCGGACCCGATAAGACGACCTGGAAGGAATATTCCGCTGTCCTGGGACGGATCCATCGTCTGCCGTTTGAGGTCGTGGCAGCCAAACCGCTGGTGGAGAGCGCCTCGGCCACTACGCTCATGGACGCCGCGGGCGCGGTGAAGGCGGTCTGGATGCTTCGCCGTTACCCGGAGGTCGCGCGGTCCAATGTGAGCAAATTCGGTTTGGATAACCCCTACCAGGATCTGCAGCCGATTCGTTCCCGGGACGCGACGGACTGGCGATACAGAGGTATGACCGAGGAAACGTGGGAGACGGTCACCGCCTTGCTAAACCGGAGGCTTACGCCATTCGACGCGGCCGCGCTCTTCTGGTGGACTCGCAACCAGCTCTATTTTGACCAGCGCCTCTGGGAGGATGACCGGATCCGGATTCTCCGTTACGAACGGGTGTGCAACCAGCCCGATGAGGTGATCCGGTCTCTTTCCGGCTACATCGGAGTGACATTGCCCACCGGTTCGATAACCCCGCGGGTAAGGGTGCGGCCATCGTCTCTGGAGACCAGAGAGCTCGATCCGGACGTCGACCGGCTCTGCCGGAAGCTGTGGGATTCATTCGAGGGCTGTCCGGAACTGTAGTCGGGGCGCGTTGACCAGTAGGGGGCCGTTACGATGAGGCGCGACGGAACACTCATTCTCTGCTACCACCGGGTCGCGGAAGGTGTCGAGGATCCCTTCCATCTCTGCGTAAGCCCTGACAATTTTGCCGCCCATCTCGAAGAGATGTCGAAGGCACGGGAACCGTCGACGCTCGCCGATGTATCGATTCCGTCGCGTCGGCCGAGAGTAGTCGTGACACTCGATGACGGCTACCGCGATAACCTGACCAACGCGCTGCCGATCGCCGAATCCAAGGGCATACCGATCACTGTCTTCGTGACCAGCGGCATCCTGGGAAGCCACAACGGTTTCTGGTGGGACCGCCTAGGAACGCTATTGCGTTCGCGGCCACCGAACATGCGGGAGGTCGATCTGCCGGTCGGCGACCGGAACGTCCGCCTCCCCATCGGCTCGTCCGGGCTCAGGGCAGACCTCGATGCTGTCCGCCGCTACCTGATGCCGCTCCGGGTGACCGAGATCGAACGGGCGCTCGACGCCGTCGCTGAGCAATGGCAGGTGAGTTCCGCTTCCCCGCCCGACGCGGGCACGCTCACCCCCCAGGAACTCCTTCGACTGAAGGCCAGCGACATCGTGACAATCGGCGCCCACACGGTGGATCACGTCAGGCTCCGGGATCTTCCTGTCCGTGAGCAGCAGGACACCATCACCGGCTCCAAGCGGGAGCTGGAGCAAGCGATCGGCCGGCCCGTGTCACACTTCGCCTACCCATTTGGCCACCGCGACGAGTTCGATGAACATTCGGTCGACGCCGTGCGTTCGGCCGCGTTCGACACCGCGTGCACCACCATTCCCGGCACGGCACGGTCCTCGGCCGATCCCTACCGCCTCCCGCGGCGCCTGGTGATGGACTGGGGACGGCTTTTTTTCAAAGTCCAGATGCAACGATGGAAAATCGGCTGAACGACGTCACCCCGCCGTCCGCGATGCCGTCCGTGTCTGGAGAGGAGATGGATTCGTGAGCGAGCAAATCGAACGTGACATTGAGGCGATACTGGAGGCCCGCGTTGGACGCGGATGCGTGTTTATGCCGTCCGGCCGATTCGCCATGTACCTCGCCTTCCGGTTGCTTCTCTCGCCCGGCGATCGCATTCTCATGTCCCCGCTTGAGGACGATACCGTGTTTTTCGGCGCCCTCGCGGCCGGGCTCTGGCCGGTGATGGCTCCGGTTTCGATCCGGGATGGAAACATGTGCATCGACGCCATCGATGACACACTATGGTCGACCATTTCCGCCGTTCTGACAGGTAACACCTACGGCTTTCCCGATCGTGTCGCCGAACTCAGCACGAAATGTGTCCGATTCGGGATTCCGCTGATCGAAGATGCCGCCCATGCACTCGAGACGGACATTGACGGACGCCCCGTAGGGAGCTTCGGCGCTGTTTCCGTCTTCAGCTTCTCGAAGCACTTTCCCGGCCGGGGCGGCGTTCTTGCGTTCGACCAGGAGATCAGCCGCAGGGACGTCGCCCGCTTGCGCGATCAACTCATGCTGCCGAGACCGGCGGGCACCGGAACGGTCGGCCTCGCGCAGTTGGCGGCCAGGTCGGCGCTGGAGACCCTCCATATCATGCGAGGGCTGGATCGTGTGCGCCGCCTGGCGCACCCCGTGAGATCCGCCCCATGGCGAGTACCGCTGCGTGCGCCTCTGCTTGAACGCGCACGTTCCAGCGGTGACCTCGACCAATTCGACGCGTGGATGCATACGGGGTACCCGGATTACCGGATGCGACAGCGATCGGGCTATCTGAAGCGGACGCTGGGCAGCCTGCGCGACCTCGGGCGGGACCGCGAGGAGCGGATTGCGGGCGTGCTGCGGCTCCGAGCGCTCGACGCGGTTGCCTCGGCGGCCCGTGAGGGCGGCCCACTGCCACTGCTCCGCGTCCCACTCCTGATCGAGGACCGGGACGCCGTGGCCCTCGAACTGCGGCGGCGCGGGATAAATGTGTTCTTCGTGTACGCCCCGCCAATAAACGACTACTCTGGGCCAGAGTTCTGTGAGCCCTCTCCGCTGCCGGATGCGGCCCGATGGTGGGCAGCCCACATTCTCCCCGTCGACCCGCACGATGCGGAGCGCGTTCTCGGCCTGGTCGAGAAGAACCAGATCCGCCTGACACCCGCAGAACCGCCACGGGTGTGGTGCGATCCAAGTGCGCTCGGCTCCCCCTAATCTATGCGCTTCTGTCTATCTGTGCGCCCTTTATGGGCATATGCGGTATCCGTGCGACCACGCCACTCCTATTGGAATTGAAGTGCTCGCTTTGTCCGGAATGCGACGTTAGCGGCGCAGCTCGGACGGATCGCGCGCGCAGGAAAAAACATTTGGACTCCTGCTTCCCGGCCGGTTATCCGCTCCACAGTATGTGCAGTCTGGGTGTGAAACACATGTTTCTCGTTCCGCTCGCTGGCAGATCGAGCCTGTTACTGGTGAGAAAGTTGTCCATCAATGATGCAAGGATACCCGCGGATTTTACCAGGATTTTCCTTTCCAGGATGTTGTTAGCTGGTAACATCTCTGTCGTCATCTGTCGCGGGGGCGGAGGCACCAGAACTAAAACAGTGGATGGCTTCATTTCGGTGCGGGTCGTGAAATGAGTCGTCTGCTTTCGCCTGGTATGGTAAGGGGAGCCATGGTGTCTCAGGCTGGTTCGCGTTTGCCTTGGCCGCGTGTTTCAGTGGTTCTTCCGACACGTAATGAAGCGAGAAACCTGCCGTACGTCTTTTCCCGGCTGCCCGCAGCTGTCCATGAGGTGATCGTGGTGGACGGGGACTCGGTGGACGGCACAGTAGCGGTGGCCCGCAGGCTGCGGCCCGACGTCCGGATAGTGCAGCAGAACCGCCGGGGAAAAGGGAACGCGCTTGCCTGCGGGTTCGAGGCCGCGACCGGTGACGTCATAGCCATGGTCGACGCCGACGGCTCGGCGGATCCCGGCGAGATCCCGAAGTTCGTGCAGGCGCTGGTGAGCGGCGCGGATTTCGCGAAGGGGACTAGGTTCGCCCCGGGCGGCGGCAGCACCGATATCACCCGGCTGCGCAAGCAAGGCAACCGCACGCTCGCCGCGATGGTCAACGTCTGCTACGGGACGCGCTACTCGGATCTCTGTTACGGATACAACGTGTTCTGGCGGAAACACGTTCCAGTACTAGGCCTCGACACCACCTCTCCTCCGTCGCGCAGGGGCGACGGGCTGTTGTGGGGCGACGGCTTCGAGATCGAGACCCTGATCCATATGCGGGTAGCGGAGGAAGGGCTCGCCGTCGCTGAGGTTCCAAGTTTCGAGCATCCCAGGATCCACGGGGTGAGCAACCTGGATGCTTTCAGTGACGGCCTGCGCGTGCTGACGATCATCCTGGTAGAACGCCGCCGCGCCCTCCGCCGTCGCCGTTCCCGTCGTCGCGCGTCGGGCGCGGTAATCGCGGTGGCACCGGCCGTCGGCCTGATGCGTGCGGAGGCGTCCCTGGCACGCATGCTTTATATCCTCCTGCATCCCGTCACGTATGGGCCGTCTCGTGGCCATCCCGGGCACGGTCACCGGTTATCCGGCCGCGGACTGCATCGCAAGCCTTCAATCGTTTGGGTGCTTGGCGGCACTTGCCACTAGGGGCAACCGGTAATGGCGGGGGTATGGTGAAGGTCCTAATCGCTGGCGGCGCTGGCTATATCGGAAGCACGATCGCATCGGCCTGCCTGGACGCGGGGATCGTGCCGGTGCTCTTGGACAACCTGGTGACAGGCAGGCGGGAGTTCACCGCGGGCCGGGCGGTCTACGAGGGCGACATCGCCGACGGGCTGCTGGTGGATCGGCTGTTCGCCGAGCACCCGGATATCTACGCCGTTATTCACTGCGCGGGCTTGATCGTGGTCCCGGACTCGGTGGCCGATCCGGTCGGGTACTACCGGGCGAACGTCACCAAGAGCCTGGACTTCTCGGCCCATCTGCTGCGCAACGGCTGCGGGCGGTTGATCTTCAGCTCCTCGGCCTCCATCTACCGAGCCAGCGAGGACCTGACCGTCGACGAGGACTCGGCGATCGAGACGCAGAGCCCGTACGCGCGGACCAAGGCGGTATGTGAGGCGATGTTCGCCGACATCGCCGCCGCCGAGCCGCTGCGCGTGCTGTCGCTGCGGTACTTCAACCCGATCGGCGCGGACCCCAAGATGCGGACCGGGCTACAGCGGCCGCGGCCAACGCACGCCCTGGGCAGGATGATCCAGGCGCGGGACGAACGCGTGCCGTTCGTGATCACCGGAACCGACTGGCCGACCAGGGACGGGACCGGCATCAGGGACTACATCCACGTCTGGGACCTGGCCGCGGCGCACGTCGCCGCGCTGACCCGGTTCGACAGCCTGCCCGGGCCGGTGACCGCCATCAACCTCGGCACCGGCACGGGCACCACGGTGCGGGAACTGCTCACCATGTTCAACCGCGTATCGGACCGCCCGGTCAGCGTGCGTGAGGCCGGGCGGCGGCCCGGTGACAAAGTCGGTGCGTACACCCGCACCGACCGCGCGGCGCGCCTGCTGGCCTGGCAGCCGCAATACGACATCACGGAAGGCATCCGGCACTCCCTGGAGTGGGCCGCGATCCGCGATGACCTCCTGTCCGCCCACGCCGGTCGGGCGTTCGGAAACAGCGAGCGGCGGGACTGGTTAGCGAGAGTGCCTAGCGCTTTCCGTTAAGCCCGCAACGTCATCCTGATCCGGCTCAGCCGGCCCTGGACAGCCACCACGCGTCCGTTCGGAAAAAGCAAGATCTCCATCCCGAACATGCGCGTGGTGACTACCTCGGCTCCCGCCTCGTCAGCGGCGGGCCAGCCGCACGAACACGGACCCGAGGACCACGACAGGAATCAGCCAGCCGAACCCGATGTGGCCGGCGATACCGCCGAGCACGTTGCTGACGATGATCACCGCGAGGACGCTGAGGATGATGAGGCGTGCCATGGGCAGGTGACTCATGCGGTTCACGTCGCCAGCGCCGCCAGCGCCGAACACCGGACCGCCGGCCGCGGGGACGGGCACCGTGTCCCGCCCCGGCAGGTCGGTGAACAGGGCGGCGAGGTCGTCCCCGGTCCGGGCCTGCAGCGCGCGCCCGGACCGCTCCTCGAACTCCTCCTGCGTGAGCCGGCCGGCCTGGAAGTGCTCGCTCAGTTCGGCGATGGCCTGGTCGCGGTCAGCGTCCGACACCCTGATGCCGCCGCTGGGGAAGCTCTTCGACGTGTCCATGGCTGCTGTCTCCTCGCTAGGTCCGTGCGCTGGTACCCACACTATGGATACGGGCGCGGCGTGGCATCGGCCTGCGAGTTGACTTCATTAAGTCAACCCAGGGGTTGACTGGGGCGCGGAGTACTACCGGCGGCCTACCTTCCGGCCGAAGACGAACTTCTCCGTCGACGTCGTCGGCATCGTGGTGGTGCCGTCGTGCGCCGTGCCTGCCTCGTTGCTGACCGCGGGGATCGCGAAGTACTGGAAGGTGATGGTGGTCTCGCCGGGACCCGAGCCGGGGTCGACGTCGAAGATCGAGTACCCGTAGGCGTCGGTCGGGTTGATGGCCGCGGACCACGGCGCGTCTTCTGTCGCGTCGGCGCCGTTCTTCGTGAACCCAGTGGCCTCGGACCCGACGACCGCGTTCCGCGTGGTGATGACCTTGGCCTGCGCCTCGTCGTCGGCGGTGTCCGTGCCGTAGGTGTTGGTCGGCCCGTTCGTGCCGCCGCCGCCGAGCACCAGGTACACGGTGCCCTCCGCGGTGTTCCACGCCGGGGTGCCGCCATGGTTGGACGGCTCGGTCGTCACCACCGACGGACGGCGCGTATCGACCTTGGCGCCCTTGGCCTGGCCGGGGTTCGGGGCGACGACGGTGCCGAGGTCCCCGGCGTCGTAGCCGCGGACCGGGTAGGTGCGCTCGTAGTCGTGCTCGTGCCCGGACAGCACCAGGTCGACCTCGTACTTGTCGAACAGTGGCAGCCAGGCCTGGCGGATGCCGAGGTCCGAGCCGTTGCCTGGCACGGAGGTGGACATCGCGCACTGGTGCATGAACACGACGATCATGTCCACGGACCGGTCACGGCAGGCCTCGGCCAGGGTCTTCTCCAGCCAGATGGTCTGCAGGTTCGGCTGGCCTGAGCCGTAGTCAGGGACCAGCGAGTTGTCCTTGGCGTCGGGCTTGAGGTCGCCGGTGTAGAAGCGGGTGTAGGCGGTGGTGCCGTTCGGGATCTGGGCGCCGGTGGTGGTCTTCTCCGGCGCAACGATCC
>CAWJLP010000021.1:0-902694 GCA_963843745.1 uncultured Actinomycetota bacterium | reverse complement strand
CACGGCGCGGCTGCGCCACAGCGCGAACCCCATGACGACCGGCGCGGCGTATTCGCTGGCGAAGTAGGCGTACCCGGCGGCCTGAGCCGGCCAGGAATCGAAGCCGGTCACCAGGAACCGGGCGGCCGCTGCCTGGGTCGTGTGCGCCGAAGCCGCAACCGCGAGGCTGATCCCGCCCAGGACGTTGAGCATGGCCCCGGCGAACGCGCCCAGGCCGCCCAGCAGCGCGCCGATCGTGGCGATCACCCAGCCGCGTCCGGTGACCAGCGTGGCAATCGCGGCGTACGACACCGCCAGGCCGCCGAGCGCCAGCACCGACAGCGAACCCGACAGGTACAGCTGGGAGGAGTGGGCCGCCGCGATGGGCAGCAGCCGGAGCCCGGTGGCCGTATTGGTGACTACCTGGTCGGTGCCCTTGGGGTCTAGCGCCTCGGCACCGACGTAAAGCGCGGTGGTGACGGGCAGGAAGGCGGCCAGCAACCGCAAGCGGACCCTGGCAGCTTTAGTGGCGGGCTTCTCGATAGTGGCCGTTATGGCGCTCATTATTCGTCCTTCCCCGATCTGAGTGGTTCTGACTGGTTCTTGATGGCAGCCTGTGCCCGGCGGCTGAGGCGGCACTGTCGTGGCGCTGAGGCGGGACCTATGGTGGCCTCATGCGGGTACGGCTGTTCGGCGAGCTCGAAGCAGAGCAAGCGGGCGTGCCGGTGCAGGTCCGCGGGGCCAAGCAGCGGGCCCTGCTAGCCCTGCTGGCGTTGCGGCCACAGCAGCCGGTCAGCGTCGACCGGCTGATCGACGTGCTATGGGACGACGGGCAGGCGGCGAACCCGGCCAACGCCCTGCAGGCCCAGATCGGCCAGCTGCGCCGCACCCTCGGGTCTGCCGCGATCGTAACTACCGAAGTCGGCTATGCCCTTGACGCCGGTCCCGATGATGTCGACATCGTCCGTTTTGAGCACCTGGTGGCGCAGGGACGCCGACTGGCGGAGGCGGGACAGGCCGCGGACGCGTCCGGCACCCTGGGCGAAGCGCTCAGGCTGCGGCGCGGGGAACCACTTGCCGACTTCACCTATGCAGGCTTTTTTGACGCCGAGCGGACACGGCTCGAAGAGCTGACCCTGGTGGCGATCGAGACCCGCGCCGGAGCCGATCTGGCGCTGGGCCGCGACGGCGAGCTCGCCGCCGAACTGGAGGCCTGGTGCCGGGCGCACCCGCTGCGCGAGCGCCTGTGGGAACTGCTCATCCTGGCCCTGTACCGGGCCGGACGCCAGGCCGCGGCCCTGCGCGCCTATACAGAAGTCCGTGACCGCCTGGCCGGTGAGCTCGGCATCGACCCCGGCCCGGCGCTGCGCGACCTGCAGACCCGCATCCTGGCCCAGCACCCCTCGCTCGGCCCTGAACCAGTCCCGCGCCCGGCCGCGCCGGCCTCCGCCGCGCCAGCAGCCCTGCTCGAGACGAAGTTGTATGTCCCGAGGTCACGGCGGGGCCTGGTACCGCGTCCCCGGCTGAGCGAGCGGCTGGACCGCGGGACCGCATTGAAACTGACGCTCGTCTCCGCGCCCGCTGGCTTCGGCAAGACGACGCTGCTCACCGAGTGGCTGGCGGAGAGGCCGGCCGAGGCGACCGGTGGACGGCTGGTCGCGTGGCTCTCGCTCGATCGGGCCGACAACGATCCCGCATCCTTCTGGACCTATGTGATCGCGGCGCTGCGAACCGTGGCACCTGGGATCGGCGAGAGTGCGCTGGGCCTCTTGCAGGCGTCTCAGCCGGCCCTCGTCGAAACCGTGCTGACCGTTCTGCTCAACGATCTGGGCACCATCGCGGCCGATATCGTGCTGGTGCTCGACGATTACCACGCGATCGACGGGCGCGAGGTTCAGGAGGAGATGGCGTTCCTGCTCGACCATCTGCCTGCGGGGCTGCACGTGGTGATCGCCAGCCGGGCAGATCCCGCGTTCCCGCTGGCCCGGTTGCGGGCGCGCGGCGAGCTGGCCGAGATCCGCGCGGCCGAGCTGCGGTTCACGCCCGATGAGGCCGCGGCGTATCTCAACGAGATGATGGGCCTGCAGCTGACGGCGCGGGACGTGGCCGCGCTGGAGGGACGCACCGAGGGCTGGATCGCCGCGCTTCAGCTGGCGGCGCTGTCGATTCAGGGGCGAGACGACGTGGCCGGCTTCATTGCCGGTTTCGCGGGCGATGATCGTTACGTCGTCGACTACCTGGTCGAGGAGGTGCTGCAGCGGCAGCCCGATCGGGTCCAGGCCTTCCTGCTGCAGACCTCTGTCCTGGGCCGGCTGAGCGGTCCGCTGTGTGACGCGGTCACCGGGCAGGGTGGCAGCAGGGCCATGCTGGAGGCGCTGGATCGCGGGAACCTGTTCCTGGTCCCGCTGGATGACCGCCGTCAGTGGTATCGCTACCACCATCTGTTTGCCGACGTGCTGCAGGCGCGCCTGCTCGACGAGCAGCCCGGCGAGGTACCAGGCCTGCACCGGCGGGCCAGCGCGTGGTATCAGCAGAACGGCGAGCAGTCCGTGGCCATCAGCCACGCGTTGGCCGCCCGGGATTTCGGCCAGGCAGCGGACCTGATCGAGCGAGCGCTCCCGGCCATGCGCGAGACCAGGCAGGAAGCCACGGTGCATAGCTGGCTCAAGGTGCTCCCCGACGAGGTGATCCGGGTCAGGCCGATGCTCAGCTTTGCCGCCGCCGGGGCGCTGCTAGAGACCGGTCAGCTGGAGGGAGTTGAGGTCCGGCTGCGGGACGCCGAGCGGTGGCTGGGGGAGTCAACAGCTACCAGTAAGGGATCCTCAGCTCCGCCGGCGGAGATGGTCGTGGCCGATGAGGAGGAATTCCGCCGCCTCCCGGGGGCGATTGAGCTGTACCGTTCCGCCCTGGCCATGGCCCGGGGCGATCTGCCCGCCACCGTGAGGTACGCCCGGCGGACGCTCGATCGTGCGCTTGCGGATGACGATGGCGTCCGAGCCGGGGCGTCGGGGTTCCTGGGGCTCGCGTTCTGGACGAGCGGGGATCTGGAGGCAGCGCATTCGGCGTGGGCGGAATGCGCGGCGGGGCTACGGCGGTCCGGGCAGATTGCCGATATCTTCGGCTGCGCGATCGGGATGGCGGACATCCGGCTGGCTCAAGGCCGCCTCGGCGAGGCGATGCGCACCTACGAGCAGGCCTTGCGGCGTGCGTCTGAGCAGGACGGGCCGGTTCTGCGGGGAACGGCAGACATGTACGTCGGGATGAGCGAGGTACACCGCGAATACGACGATCTGCAGGCCGCCACGCAGCAGTTGCTGCGCAGCCAGGAGCTGGGCGAGGCCCTCGGGTTGCCGCAGAATCGGTATCGCTGGCGGGTCGCGATGGCCCGAGTACGCCAGGCTGAGGGGGATCTGGGCGGCGCACTCGACCTGCTCAACGAGGCGGAGCGCGTGTATGTGGCCGACTTCTTCCCGAACGTACGGCCGGTCCCGGCGTTGCGGGCAAGAGCCTGGATCGCGCAGGGCAGACTCGGTGAAGCGCTCGGCTGGGCGCGCGAGCAGGGCCTGTCCGCTGATGACGACCTCAGTTACCTACGCGAGTTCGAGCACATCACGCTGGCCCGGGTGCTCCTGGCGCGGTACTCCGATGAGCCCGCCGAGCACTCCTTTCACGAGGCGACCCGGCTCTTGGAGCGCCTCCTGCGGGCAGCGGAAGCAGGGGGAGGACGGGACGCGTCATCGAGATCCTGGTGCTGCAGGCGCTCGCGCACCAGGTGCGGAGGGACATCCCAGCTGCGCTGGCCTGCCTGGAACGGGCACTGACGTTGGCTGAGCCGGAGGCTTACGTCCGGGTCTTCATCGATGAGGGGCCGCCGATGGCTTCCCTGCTGGGAGCCGCCGCGAAACAGGGGACGACCCGGAACTATGTCCGCCGGCTCCTAGCCGCGGTGAGTGAAACCGGGCAGGACAGCCCGGTCACGCAAGCCTTGATCGACCCGCTGAGCGAACGTGAGCTCGATGTGCTCCGGCTGCTGGGAACCGAGCTGGACGGCCCGGCCATCGCCCGCGAGCTCATGGTGTCCCTGAACACCGTGCGGACTCACACCAAGCACATCTACGCCAAGCTCGCCGTGACCAACCGCCGGGCGGCCGTCCGCCGAGCCGCGGAACTCGACTTGCCGCGAACCCGCGGCCGGCAGCACTGACCCCGTTGTTCACGGTCCGAGGCACAGGTCTCCTTTACCCACCGCGGCCCCCTCGCGGAAATCATCGCTTCAATCCCCACGTGTGGTGATGCGGTCTCACCACATCCGCTCCTAGCTTTCGATCAGACCTGCGAACGTTCCCGACGCCGCCGGAAAGCAATAGCGAAGGAGCACCATGAGCGAACTATCGACCGGCCATTATCACAGCCCTGGACGGTACGAGATCCGCCTCAAGGGGCACCTCGACGCCCGGTGGGCCGCCTGGTTCGACGGGCTGACCGTCACTTACGACGGCGATGGCACCACCATCATCCATGGCCCCGTAGCCGACCAGGCCGCACTCCATGGCCTGCTCCAGAAGACGCGCGACTTGGGCCTGCCCCTGATCTCGGTGAACTACGTCGAACCCCGCCGGCCCCTGCGCCCACTACCCAGACCTGATAACTCAGCCATCCCTGAGAAGGAGACCGACATGGCGACCACCGTACAAACCCCGGCCACGAAAGCAGTGAAAAGAACCCCGATGACCTCAAGCAGGAAGACAGCGCTCGTCGCGGGCGTCTTCTACCTGGTCACCTTCATCTCGATCCCCACCCTCGCCCTCTACCGCCCGGTGCTGAACCACCCGGACTGGATCATCAGCTCCGGCGGCCACACGGGCGTGCTCGTGGGCGGCTTCCTCGAGGTGATCGTCGCCGTCGCCGGCATCGGCACCGCCGTCACGCTGTACCCGGTGGTCAAGCGGCAGAACGAAGGCCTCGCCCTTGGATTTGTCACCGCCCGCGTCGTTGAAGCGGTCATGATCTTCACCGGTGTCGTCAGCCTCCTGTCGCTGGTGACCCTGCGACAGGACCTGGGCGGAGCGGCCGGAGCAAATGCGGCCGCACTGGTCGCCACCGGCGCGTCGCACGTCGCGATCTACAAGTGGACGTTCCTGCTCAGCCAGAGCCTCATGCCGGCCATCAATGCGCTGCTGCTGGGCTCCTTGATGTACCGGTCCCGGCTCGTGCCGCGCATTATTCCGGTGATCGGACTCATCGGAGCCCCGTTCCTCATCTGCACCGTCATCGCCACGCTGTTCGGCGCCATGAAACTGGGCTCCGTCGAGCTCGCCGCAGTCCCCGTGGCTGCTTGGGAGTTGTCGCTAGGCGTGTGGCTGCTCGTGAAGGGCTTCAGGCCCTCCCCGATCACCGCCGCAATGGATGCGGCCAGCACGCCGCCCGCCTACCAGGACGTCACCATCTAACCGTCAGCCTAACCGTCGGCAATACGGCCGGGCCCGCCACAGGGCCCGGCCGTTTCGTGCTCATCGGACCCGCCGCACGGGCAGGATGGCCGCGGCTCCGATGATGGCGCACAGTCCGGCGACCATATAAAGCACGCTGTAGCTGCCGCCACCGTGGCCGATCGCCAGGATGGCCGGCGCGATCGCCGGCGCGATGGAAAAGGGGAGAGCGCCGGCGATGTTGAACACCCCGAGATCCTTGGCGGCGTTGCGCTTGTCGGGCAGCACGTCCACGACGAGCGCGAGGTCGACGGCCGCGTACACGCCGAAGCCGAGTCCGCTGATGGCCATGCCGACCAGGAAACCGCTGAAGTTGCTGGCTATGGCGACCACGAACAACGCCAGTCCGTACACGATCGACGCGGTCAGGACAAAAATTTTCCGCCGCCTCGTCCGGTCAGAAAGCCTCCCGCCGATGAGGGATGCGGCGACGATGACGGCGGACTGGGTGAGCGTGCCCAGGAATATCTGCTGCGGCACATCGGCCTTGGCGGTGCCGATCTTGTCCAGCAGATAGTAGGCCTGGTAGGTGGTCAGGAAGGCGTATGCCAGGACGAACATGAAGCGGCTGGCGAAAGCCCAGGAGAAGTCGTGGTTCTTTCGCGGGTCGACGTAGAACGTGCCGGCGAACTCCCGCAGTGACCAGTTCGGCTTATCCGCCCGGGCGAGCCGACGGTCGTTCAGGGTGACCGCGAAAAGGAGGACGAAAAATCCGCCGATCACGCATGGGGCGAAGAACATGGCGAGCAGGCTGCCGGTGAACAGTTTGACTACGAACGCGCCGCACACCGACCCGACAGGCAAGCAGACACCCAGCACACCGGAGACTTGGCCGCGCTGGACGGACGGGATCTGGTCGGGCATGACTGCCACCATCGCGGCGAGCAGCGCGTTGAAGCACAGCTGGGTGATGCACCATCCGAGCAGGACGACCGGGATGCTGGGGGCCAGTGCGACAATTCCGATGCCGATGGAACCGCCTGCCAGGCCGCCGACCATCCAGGGGCGCCGCATGCCCAGCGGCGACGCGGTGCGGTCGCTCATCCGGCCGAAGAACGGATTAGCGACCATGGCCAGCAGGGCGCCGACCGCGGCGACAAGCGCCAGGCTGGCCGGTGCCCGTTGGCTCCCGACCAGCGAGTCCACCTTCAACGCCAAGGTGACTAGCAGGGGCGCGAGGAACAGCAGGTTGGTGCTCATGTACGCCAGCGTGTACAGGGAGATGAAGCCCCAGCCGACCCGGCGTGCCGCAGGTGACCCGGGCTCCAGCGCAGCCTCGGCTGCAGTCCGGTCCATCAATACGTCGGGTAGTGCGCTCTCCTCAAGGCGGTTGGACCCCGCACTCCCGCGACTAGTTCTGTGGTCCTGACCTGCCGATGCCGTGACCTGCGCCAACGTACGTGATCTCCGGGTCGTCATGGCTAACCCGCCCCGATCCCTTCGAAGGATGCGCACAGCCGGTGACGTGCTCACCGTCCCGTACCACGTACGGCTTACTTAGCGCGGCGCTGCCAGGTACCACCTCAGGTTGGCTGCGCGCCAGGCACCAGCGAGGTCCAGACCAGCGAAGGAATCCCAATCTCGTTTACAGACAGATAAACGAGGACCCCCCTGCGTCAGGACGCTACGCCCGATCCGGCGGAGGGACAAGTGCGGCCGGTACACGTCATCGGGTGTCCGGGCGGAACACGAGCACCAGCACGCGGAGGGCGAGGATCGCGGCGATGACAAGCAGGCAGTAGCCGAAGAACGCGTACAGGGTCACGGTGCTGGTGATGGCCGGCCCGCCGTGCAGGCCGAGCATCAGCACGGCCATGATGCCGGATGTGGCGGCCAGGGCCACGAGGAAGAACTGGTGCAGCAGGCCGGTGAGGTAGCGGCGGTCGGTCGGGTCGGCCAGGAGCCGGACGTTGATGCTGAGCCGTCCGGCTTCGAGCGCTCCGCCGAGCCGGTCGATGCGCCGCGGCAGGCGGCGCAGCACGGGCAGCAGCGCGATCAGTTCGTCGGCCGCGGTCTTGCGCAGTACGTCCGGGCTGAACTGGGCGGCGAGCTGGTCGGCGCCGAATCGGTGAGCTTCGGCGACGATGTTGAATCCGGGGGAGAGGGCGGTGAGCGTGCCCTCCATCGTGGCCAGCGCCCGGAATACTGCAGCTATTTCCGGTGGTACCGCCAGCCCGTGCTCGGAGACGATGCGGAACAGGTCGGTGAACATGGTCACGTCGGGGGTGATCCCGGGTCCGGTGTGCCGGGCGAGGAACCGGCCCAGCATCCGCTCCAGGCGCGGCTCGTCCAGTTCCTCCGGCCGCTCGAGGACTTCCAACAGCGCGTCGGCGAGCCTGGCCGGGTCGCCCCGGTCCAGGGCCAGCAGCAGCCGCTGCAGCGCCTTGCGCAGCCCGGCGTCGATGCGGCCGACGGACCCGAAGTCCAGCAGCGCGAGCCTGCCGTCGGTCAGCAGCAGGACGTTGCCCGGGTGTGGGTCGGCGTGGAAGGTGCCCTCCAGCATGACCTGGCGGAGCAGGCAGTCCAGCAGGCTGCGGGCCAGCACGGCGCGCATGTCGGCGGGCGTGCTGCTGTCGATGGTGGCCAGGGGCCGTCCGTCCAGGCGCTCCATCACCAGCACCCGGACGGTGCATAGCGGCTGGTAGGGCACTGGGATGGCGACGCCGTTGCCGCCCGACGCGGCGGCCACCGACGTCATGTTGCGCGCCTCTACCCGCAGGTCGAGTTCCTCGCGCAAAGCGCTGGCGAACCCGGCGGCGAGCCCGGCGGCGCCGACCGCCCGGCCCCAGCTCGTGCTGCGCTCCAGCCGGGCCGCCAGCCGACCGGTGATATCCAGGTCTCTCTCGACTGTCTCGCTGACATCCGGACGGCGTACCTTGACCACCACCCGGGCGCCGGACAGCAGAGTCGCCGCGTGGACCTGGGCGATGGACGCGGCGGCGATCGGCTGTCGGTCGAAGCTGGCGAACAGCTCGTCCACCTCCGCTCCCAGTTCGGACCGCAGCACCTGCTCGATCGCGGGCCAGGGAACTCCGACAGCGTCGTCTTGCAGTCGGCTCAGCTCGCTGATGAACTCGGGCGGGAGAAGGTCACGGCGGGTAGACAGCACCTGCCCGAGCTTGATGAAAGTGACCCCGCCGTCCTCCATGGCCAATCGGACCGAGCGCGCCAGCCGGGCCCGGCCCTCCGGCGTGGCCAGCTCCGACCGGCGGCCGCCCCGCTGGTAGGGCAGCAGCCCGCGCCGCGCGAGGATCCTGGTGATCTGCCAGTAGCGCTGGGCCCGGCCTATCCGCCCTCGCGTGGCGCGCAGCACGTAGACCGGCCCGGGCACCGACCCGCTGGGCACCAGCGCCTCGGCGATGACCAGGAAGACCATGCCGACCAGCAGCGCAATGACCACCCCGAGGATCACGAACCACAGGGCCGGCAGCGCGCTGCCCTTCTTGGGAAACGCCGGGCCGCCGATCATGGCCGTGACGATCGGCGAGAACACCAGCACCGCGATGATCGCGGCGACCAGCGTGCGCAGCGGCGGCAGGCGCACTCCGATCAGCCGACGTACCCCGAACGCGAACAAAAGCACCGTCAGGGCAGCTCCGATGACCAGCACGGACCAGGATAGAGCGGTCATGGCATCCTCAGGCCCTCGCGCGCTCGAGCACTATCACCGTCGGGGTTCTCGACTTCATCCAGCTGATGGCCTGAAACGTGCCAACCACTCGCCACCCCTCGGCGGCGTGGCCGTTGAGGTCCCTTTCGAGCTGGCCGGCGTTGAATGGCCCGCTGAGCACTTTGTATTCCATGTTCTATCCTTTCACTCGCATCGAGCTGGCTGGGGTCAGCCAACTCGGAGTCTCACCGGCCTGGAGGCGGCTACACGGTTCTCAGCTGGCGGGTGCGGCCGGAGTCAGGGCCGAGGCGGCCGAGGCGGGTGCGGGGTCATCGGGTGCGGGGGCGGGCGCGTCGGCGCCGCCCTGGTCCAGGCGGAACGGCGGGTAGGCGTCGGTCATCAAGGCGGCGTAGGCGATGACCCGCAGCACCCAGCGGTTCATGCCCATGACGAAGTCATAGAGCCCTCGCGGGTAGCGGCCCGCGACCAGCAGCGTGATCGCCGCGAAGCACACCAGCAGCCCGATCAGGCCGCCGGACAGGGCATCGGCCTGCCAGGCGTGCCCAGAGCCCCCGGTCGAGGTGTAGGCGGCGCCGCCGGCGAACACCGCGACGATGGCGTACTGCGGGATCGCCAGCAGCCACCACTTGACCAGGACCAGGCCGCGGGACAGCCGCTGCGGGTAGGCGATGTCCAGCGTCGCCGGGTAGTCCGGCTCCTCGTCCAGGCTGAACGGCGGGTAGCGGTCGGTGCCCAGGGCGCTGTAGCTGTAGTAGCCGACCCGCCACGACCAGCGCAGCACCCCCAGGTTGAAGCCGAACAGCGAGCGGGGGTAGCGGCCGGTGACCAAGATCGCGAAGAACGCGATGACGGTGACGACGGCGAACGCGATCCACAAGAAGAACAGCACGATGTAGTGCGGGATCGCCAGCAGCCACTTGACCAGCCACAGCCAGCGGCTCAACGGCTCATCCAGCCGCGCTCGCACCTGCACGGGGTAGCTCTTTTCCATGGTTTCCTCCTGTCAGTACATGCGGATGCCATATCCATGACACTGGTTGGAGGTAAGCCTGCGTCCGGGGCCTGAGGTGGGGACTGTCGTGGCGCTGAGGCAGGGGCCATTCCCCGCATCCGATCCAGGACCGTAACCGCCGGGCGCCGCAGCCGGTCCGGCAGCGGACTCCACTCATGTGGCTCCAGTGCTGGTCAGCAGAACGTCGGTTCGGCGGCCAGCACGCTCTTGATGTACGCCAGTTCGGTCTCGTATATGTGAGCTGACTTGACGATCATCAGCAACCGGCCAACGGGCAGGGCGAGCGCGCCGGCGACGTCCTGCTGCAACGAAGCCAGTTCGACGAGGTTGCCATAACCCTTGGCGCCGAAGTCGATGCTGTGCGCGTACACGACCAGTTCCACGCCGCCGTCGGGCAGCCAGAAGTCGAGCATGCTGACACATGGGATGTATGTCGTGTCAGTGTGCGGCTGAAACGTCGTGATCGTCGCGGAACGCGATGTCGGGTCCGCGCGGAGCCGGTCAATCACCCATCTGACCTGGTCCCGGCCGGAGTGCTCGTAGTCGAACAGCCGTGTGGCGTAGCTGTCCGCGTCGCCGAGGGCCGTCACCCGCGAGTGGTCGGTGAAGTTGGCGTGCATCCAGGCCAGCCGCTCCGGTTCCGCGTGCCTCGCGATGATCTCGTCATCCGGATCCGGCCGAGCGACCGCAAGGGTGACCAGCGAGATCTCACGGATCGGCAGGTCGTCGTACCGGCTGGGGACGCCGGCGGCCGCAATCCGGCCGGCCACGGCGAGCCACGCATCGCCGATGGTGTCCGAGTGGAAGATGTGCGGCTCATTCAAGGCCAGTCGCGTCGTCACGACCGCATGGTAGTCGAGTCGCTGGCCACGCCGCCTAAGATGCCGCCGGGGACTCAGCTGTCGGGCGTGACCGCGTCCAGTCGGCGCCGGACCTGTGACGTGTTCACGCCGAGAGCGCCCAGCAGCACCGCCGCAGGATCTGGTGCCTGGAGAGTGAGGATCTGGGCCAGCACCTGCTGGGCTGTGATCTGGAGCTTGCGGCGGTTGGGCCTGGCCGCCTCCTCAAGCACTTTCTTTGCCGCGGGCGTCAGGCGGAGGCGATCTTTTTCCGCGATGTCCCTGAGCGTCGGCTTCTTCGGCACGGCGCGCATCGGCAGTGCGGGGGCGTCGGCGCCGGACCCCATGCCCAGGGCGCCCAGGGCTTCGTGGTCGAGCGACTCAAGGGCCTGGCGGGCTTGCTGCAGGCTCGCGCCCAGCGCGACTTCGGTCGCGGGATCCTCCAGCAAGGCGAGCAAGAGGTGATCCGTGCCGGTCCGGCGGTCACCGCGGCGGCGGGCCTCCTCACCGGCCCGCAAATAGAGGTTCCAGGCGTGCAGCACCTCCGGCGCAGCGGATTCGGCGGTCATGATGACTCCTTGCTGTACTTGGCGTGCACGGACTGGCGGGTGACGCCCAAAGCGTCTCCGATCTGCTGCCACGACCAGCCCTTTTCCCGGGCCGACGCGACCTGGTTCGCTTCGACCCTCTCAGCCAGCCGATGGAGCGCCAGCGAGGCGCGAAGCCCGATTGCCGGGTCATCCGACGAGAGATTCACGCTGAGTTCCGCGAAGTCCATGCCTGTCAGTTTAGACTGACAGTCTTGATTTGTCAATCTAAACTGACACGACAGACCGCCGCATCGGAGTGCCCCGGATGACCGGGGCACGGACGCGATCATTCCGGGCCAGAAGGCCGGATCCTTGCCCCCGCGAGCCGTTGGACCGTCCGGCGACTGATCATTCTGTGGAGGGACGGGACAGGAGTGTCCCGTCTCAGCCATCACGTCGGCTGAGTCCTCCGGAACGACAGGTCCCTGAGACGTTCTGGTCTTGGGCTGTCTCAGCCATCTTGTCGATTCCCGGAGTCAGCGGTCCTCATGGGCTCCTTCGCTGCTGCGTCTCAGCGTCGCTGCCGGAGTGCTTCACGAACGCAGCCCAATTTTAGGTGAGTTACTGGCTGCTGCGGGTGGCGCAATCTACCCTTTCAGTCGTGTACCTGACCGAAGATAAGCTTCATGAGATTGCCCTGGATGCACGCACCGGGCTGCGTGACTGCTTGAAGATGATCGAATTGCATGGCAGGAAGAGCGCGAACGCCTTCCTTAACCCCGGCATCGTAGTGACCGCAGTCGCCACGTGGGAAAGGTTCATCGTGGATACTTGTCTAGCGTCGACGGACCCCAATTGGAGGATCGAGGACACCGGTTGGGACCGTACGTACGACCCTACCGTTCCGTGGCCAGGGTCCCGCGCTGACCGCCAGGCACATAATCCGGAACACCACGTCGACAAGGTGCTCGTCAGTAATGGAGTGCTTTCATCGCCGCTCACCGCGTCGTGGAGACTTCACGTTGCCACTTCCTATTGGGGTGCGGACCCGACGGAATGGCGGTGGGCAGATTACTCCCGCGTGCCTCATCAACAGAATCGGGATCTCATCCGAGAGGCTGTGCTCGGCGCGAAGTCCGCGCGTGATGCCGCTGCTCATCGTCTCTACTACAAGAAGGCCCGGGAGGCGCAAGGCTACCGGACTGTGGGCATGACCCCCAGCCAGGTGGACCAGCGTGACTGGTGTTACGTCTGGCAGAGCGACAATACCTACAAGGCGAGCACCGAGAAGCCCACCATCCAGCATGGCTACTCGCGGGGAGTTGTGGCACTGTTCATTCAGATGGTCGATATCACGATCGAACGGATCCGCGAGCAGCACAGTTGGGTTTCCAAGAATAGCCAACTGCCCGAGGACTGGTTCTACGGGACCATGCCCGCCGGTCAAGAACCATGTGTAGGTATGACACTCTGGAATGGCGAGGAGCTCTTCCGTTGACAGTCTGTCCATCACGTTCTGTCGTCGGTT
This sequence comes from uncultured Actinomycetota bacterium, assembly GCA_963843745.1. Taxonomy (GTDB): domain Bacteria; phylum Actinomycetota; class Actinomycetes; order Streptosporangiales; family Streptosporangiaceae; genus Trebonia. Next base: position 889,686 of record CAWJLP010000021.1, on the reverse strand, counting down.
GGGCGGATGGGTTTCTGTTTTAGTGTGGCCGTGTGTCTAAGTCGCGCGCTCGGCAGACCGGGCGGGCCGGTAAGGGTCGTGTCGCGCCGGGTCACCTGACCTCCGACATGTCTTACGACATGATGGCTGGCACACGACATCTATCGTGGCACGGGACACTAGGAGTGTCCCGTCTCAGCCGTCTTGTCGGTCGCGTCCTCTGAAACGACAACTCCGTGCGACGCTCGGGTACCGGACTGTCTCAGCCACGTTGACGATTCCGAAGTCGTCGGTGGGTGGGGACTCCTGCGCCGTTCGTTATGGAGGTGTGGGCGGCCATCAGGATCTGCCCAGTGACGGTCACGAAGTCGGCGCCGTGGCCATCACAGAGAGTGAGTGGTTTCGCTGGTCGTTGCGCCGTCAGTCTGCTCCGAACGATGCTCTTATGTTTGTCAAGGGGATCGGCTGACATTTCGGAGGTCGGCGTTCGGGGTTGCGGAGTGGGTGTTCCGACCGGGTTATTGCTGGTTTGCGGACAAGACAGGGATGGGCCGCTCCAGGTGGAGTGCGCAAGCTCTTATCTCAGAGGTTGAAAGGCCAGGGTCCAACGGCGGCTGCGGGTCGAGGGTGAGTCCGGTCTGGCCGAGGAGTGCGTTGATGAGGCCCGGCCGGCGCTGGATGCTGCGGAGCCGGCTGCGGACGATGGCCTCGAGCTGGTCCAGGGTGGTGGCGGCGTGGTTGCCGAGGCCGCTGAGGTCCTGGACATCGTCAGCCTGGACCGGGGCGCCTTCGCCTGCGCGCTCAGCCGGGGGACGACCCGCGTCTGTTCGTCGTCGGCCAGCACTACGACAAATCCCAGCCCGTGCCGCCCAGCGGCCAGGTCGTCACCTTCCCGGCACCCGCACCCCGGGGCCGGACGGCCCTGACAGCGAGCTTTGATAGATGGCGCCTAGCGGTCAGCTCTGTCAGCCCGTATGGGCGAGGCCGGGCAGGTGCGCGATGCCACCGCGGGGAGCGGACCTGAATCAGCTCGGTTGCTCTGGCGGCGGCGCCAGGGTCTGCGCCCACACCAGCAGGCTCCCGTACAGCAGCACGGAGGCGATGAAGCCGGTTGCCATGGTGTAGGACCACCAGTTGTTCTTGGTGATCACTGTCATCACCCCGGCGATAACAGTAAGGCCGATGAGGACGGCGCCCGAGCGTGCGAGCTGATGCGGCCGATCCCCGCCGCCGCGGGCAGCCCGGATGACCATGACGGCCCCGGCGACCAGGCCGATCGCGACCACGACGTGCAGCCCGAGCAGCACGGTGCTGACGGCGTGAGCAGCCCCGGTGGTCTCCGACGGCTGCCCGATCAGGTTGACCGCCATCCCGAGCAGGAACTGTGCTGACAGAAACACGAGCTGGTTCCGGGCCTCGCGGCGCATATTCATCCGGCTGGCCGACGCGGCCTGGACCGTTGTCTTCTCGTTTTCGCTTATCGCCTTCATGACTCTTCTCCCTGATATCTAGCGATTGGATACCTCCGGTTCTCGCCCACGTCGCCGAGCGGGCGCGGGCACCACGTGCTGAGCGAGTCCGTGTCTGTGTTGCGGATCTGTGTGTCGACGAGGTTGTGGTCGGCATAGGTGTAGCTGAGGTTGGTGCGTGTGATCATCCAACGGATCAGGAGCGGCTGGCGTGAGAGCGAGTCGCCGACACCGGAGGCGGACACGACGACGATGCGTGGGATCCCACGCGCGGTCAGGAGCTGGTCGACGACGAGCCGGCTTAGATAGCCTGACCCGCCGGTGATGACGGTCGATATGGTGTTTCCTCTCGATAGGGCAGGACAGGGAAAGTCCTGTTCGGCGGTTGCCAGCTCGGAGGCGAACGCCGGCTTGCGCTTCCACAAGAGCTCGCGTACGTAGGCTCTGTTTTCGTGGGCTCGCCGGGCTTTGGTCCATGACGTCATGAGTGTCATCGCGACCTCAGGCGGCCATTGCCAGCGGGACGGCCGGGGCGGGCCGGTCAGGTGCGACGGCGCGGCCGTCGGGGAGCAGTTCGCCGCCGTCGTCAATTACGATGACGCAGTTGCACAGCATGCTCCAGCCCTGCTCGGGGTGAGCGGCGACAATCCGGGCCGTCAGGTGATCGGGTGCCGGCCATTGCGGACATCGCGGTTGGTGCTGACACATTGCTTCCTCCGTTGTAGAGCAGTTCGTGAGATACTTCCGGCTGTTTGCGAGCCTCTCGCCCGGCTAGATGAGCCGCCCTCATACGATCGCGATGATTTCTGCCGGGAGCCTGCCGTCCGGCTGGATGAGCCATCGATCCCCTCATCGACAGGATGCACCGGAGGATGCCCTCTCAATTCTGGGATTTGCCCTGGCCGGGCGGATCACGCGCTTATGACGCCTGGCGGAGCAGGTCGTTCAGTTCGGGTCGAGGTCGATGTGGCCGCTTTCCTGGCCGTCGGGGACGATCTGGTAGGCGCGGCGCAGGAAGTCGGTGACTTCCCTGGCCGGGTCCAGGCGACGGCCGGACTTGCACGTCGCCGATGCCCTGGCGGTCCTGGATGCCCCGCGACAGCAGGTCGCGGGCGAAGATCACTCGACGGGCTCGATGATTTCGTGCCCGCCCCGCCAGGCTTGATGAGCATCAATCCCCGGCGAGCCGGCACCTTGTGACCAGGACCGTGACCGCGGATAGATCCGCGTTGCCGAGGCGTTGGCCGCAGGAGGCGGTGGCTGCAGCTGGCCCAGGACGACCCCGACTGCTTCCAGCCGGGCGTGGGGCCCAGGGGATATGGGGGAGGGGCAGTCTCCCTATGCGCGGGGGATCCCAGGGGCGCCCCACTCGGGTAACTCTCCCCTGGGTGCTAATAGAGCCGTTGAGTCGCAGCGAGATGCGGGTGCTGCGTTACCTGCCTACGAATCTGTCCGCCCCGGAGATCGCCCGGGAACTGTCAGTCTCGGTGACCACCGTGCGGACGCACATAAGCCACCTGTTCGTCAAACTCGGCGTCCACCGCATATGACCGCGGTCGTCTCTTGGTCGTCGTGCCGGGCAAAATATCCGTGTATAACGGCGTACTTGCCGACCGATAAGTGAGATCAGAAATGGTTTAATCGCGCGTGCGGCGGAGTTCGAGCAACTCGAGGCCGAGCGCCTCGATCTCAGCTAGCACGCCGTGCAGAGCCGCCTGGTCGGGCACTGGCCCGCAGAGCACGGTCTCCTTTTCGTCAGCTCGCGCACACATGCCGGGGAAGGCCCCGAGTAGTGTCTTGCCCAGGAGTCCGCGGACGCGGATCTCGTACCAGACCCGTCCGATCTGTTCAGCCATGGTTTCGTTTCCTTCTCGGTCCTCATCAGAGAACGATATGCAAGGTAAGTGCCGGGCAGCCGCGCTGGACAAGCGTGGCTGCCCGATGCTCCTGCCTGTTTTGACACTGGGACACTTCCAAGCGTCGTGCCCGGCTAGATGGGTCTGCATCGTATAGTTGTGATGATTTACAGGGGTCAAGGTGTTCGCTGAGCGATACCCAGGGCAATTGGGGCACCGAGGCGGGCAAAATCCGGGCACGCCGACCCAGGCGGCCAGCGTGCGTGGTGGTGCGCCAAGCCGGGTGCTAAGGCCGAAGTCGGCCAGGTCGTCGCGACATTCACGCCAAGCAGCGTGGGCCCGGGCATAATACGGCTGCGCGGGGCTGACCAGCGCGGCGCATGGGGGATGGTGCGAGCAGGCCCAGATCGCGGGCCCGCGCGACGGCCTCGGTGCGGCGGTGGGCGCCGAGTTTGACGAACAGGTGGCTTATGTGCGTCCGCACGGTGGTCACCGACACTGACAGTTCCCGGGCGATCTCCGGGGCGGACAGATTCGTAGGCAGGTAACGCAGCACCCGCATCTCGCTGCGACTCAACGGCTCTATCAGCTCGGGGGAACGATCTCCCCCAGACCGCTCTTTGCCACGGGAGGGCTTCCCGCTTCCCGGTACCGCTTTGGGCCCCGGATACCTATCGGGGGCCGGTTCCTCGGGGCCTGGCTCCAGTGGTGGAAGCAGGGTGAGGATCTCCGAGACTAGGGCCGCGTGTTTGGCGCAGTCCCGGGCGTGGCGCTCCAGCAGCCCCGGCGCACGGTAGATGAGGAACGGGAAGAGCATGCGATCGGGCTCGGCGATATCGAGGGCACGCTCGAGCGCGCGCCAGGCGGCGGTCCTGTCGTTGAGTGCGTCCCGGACGATCGCCTCCAGCACGAAAACGTTAACCCGCCAGTTCGGCCAGGCCACGGGAGCGGAGCCGTCCAGAACCGGCGTCAGCGCGGCGGCCGCCGCGCGCGGGTCGTCCTGGGCCAGCCGCAGCACCGCCACGGCGACGCGGGTCTCGCCGCGGTCGCGGTCCTCGTCACGCAGGCCGCCCAGGGTCTGCTCGGCGCGGTCGATGGCGCCCAGGCGCACCAGGGCGTGCAGCAGCAATCCCCGCGTCGACGTGACGAAATAACTGCCGTGCGGGGCGGCGAGGTGCCCCGAAAGCCGCTCGGCGGCCCGGCAGGCGGCCAGCGCATCGGTGAAGCGGCCGCGCGCCAGCTCCAGCAGTCCGCGCACGAAACAGATCCCCGCCCCCACCGCGGGCTCGGCTTCCGGCATGACGGTGCGCTCGGCCCGCTGGACCCAGGGCTCTGCCTCATCGGGCCGCCCCTGGCAGAACAGCGCGCCTGCGAGTGCGATGTAGGCGCTTCCGGCGGCCGGCTCGTCGGTCCAGCCGTGCCGTTCGGCCAGCTCGACCGCCTGCCTGCCGCGCTCCGCCGCCCGTGCGAACGACCGCTCGAGTTCGACCTGCGCCTGGTACGCCAGGCCGGTGAACTCCAGATAGGGCCGCCCGACCCGGCTGGCCAGCACCGCGCCCTGCTCCAGGTGCGCCGCTGCATCCTCGATCCGGGCCGCCCCGTACTCGGCGCTGCCGAGGCTGATCAGCGCCAGCGCGCGCAGCTCCTCGCCCAGGCCGGGCGCCGCCTCCGGAGCCTCGGCCGTGGCCTGCAGCCGCCGCGCCTCCTCCGCCACCGCCGGCGGGTTCCCGCGGTGGCGGGCAACCAGCAGCCGAATGATCCCGAGCAGCACCTGCGCCTGCCCGCGCCGGGCCGCCGGCACCGACGCCGCCCCGCGCGCCGCCACCTCCAGATACCGCTCCGCGGCCTCCAGCGATCCCTGCGCCAGCTCATCGGCCGCCGCCACCGCCGCCAGCTCAGCATCCGCCGCCGCGGCCCCCGCCGGGAACCCAGCCAGGATCGCGTGTACCGTCGCGGCCTGCCCGCCCAGATGCAGGCCAGACCAGTGCCCGGCGAGCAGGCGGGCGGCCAGCCCCCAGTCCTGCGCCGCCTGCGCGTGCCGGATCGCCTCCACCGGGAACCCGTGCTCCGAAAACCATTGCGCTGCCATCCCGTGCAGCCCGGTGACCTCCCTCGGCGCGGTGCGCCGCAGCTCCAGCTGCAGCAGGTCGGCGAACAGGTGATGGTAACGGAACCAGGAACGGCCCGCGTCGAGCGAGGCCACGAACGCGTTCGCCACCTCCAGCTCCTGCAGCACCCGCTCCCCGCCTGAGCCTCCGGCCAGGGCATCGGCCAGGGGGCCGGACACCCGCTCCAGCACGCTGGTACGCAGCAGCAGCCGCCGCACGTCTTCCGGCTGCCGGTCCAGCACCTCATCCAGCAGGTACTCCGCCACCGTCCGCTCACTGCCGGAAAACTCCGCCGCGAACCGGCCCGGATCCGGATGCCCGGCCAGCGACAGCGCCGCCAGCCGCAGCCCGGCCGCCCACCCCTCGGTCCGCTCATGCAGCATCACCAACGCCGGATCGGCCAGCTTCACCCCGGCCCCGGCAAACAACTCCCGCGCCTCGGCCACGCTGAACCGCAGATCCCGGGCCCGGATCTCGGCCAGCTGACCCTCCAGCCGCAGCCGGTGCAGCCCCAGCCGCAGGTCATGCCGGGTACACAGCACGAACCGCAGCGCATCCGGGGCCCGCATCATCAGTAGCTCCAGCTGCCGCAGCGCCTGGTCCGGCTCCAGCAGGTGGACGTCATCGACCACCAGCCAGACCGGCTCCGCCAGCGGCGCCAGGTCCTTCAAAAGCCGCTCCACGACCGCCCACCCGTCCAGGTCCGGCGTCGCCGTCAGCTCCCGCACCAGCCCCGCCCCCGGAGCCGTCCCGAGCAGCGCCCCCAGCACCGACGCCCAGAACCGCTGCGGATCCCGCTCATCCCGTCCCACCGGCACCCAAGCGGCGCGGTCCGCCACCCCCGCCTCACCGATCCACGACCGCAGCAGGACCGTCTTCCCGCTTCCCGCCGGCGCCGACACCACCGTCACCCGCGCACGCGCTCCAAGCCGCCCGAACAGCCCAATACGCGGAACGACTCCTCCCGCACCAGGGGAGACAGCAGCAAGGGCACCTGACTCCGGCCCCCCGGCAGACCCCATCGCCCTATCATCACACGAACCCCCGGCAGCGCCCATACCTCCACGCAGATCTACCAGTTCTGCACGAACTCCGGGCGAGTCTGCCAAGCGTCCGTCGCCACGCATAAGGCGGATCAGGAGTCATCGGCACCTCTCACGTGCTCACAGTCCGTGACCAGGTTGGCCGCCACCGGGCACTTCCTCATGGCCGCCAACATGGAGGCATGGCCCGGAGTCCATGATGCTTGCCCGCTGACGACGCCGGGCGATGCCGAGACGGCCGTGGGCCTGCGCTGAGCGGCTGGCCGACGTCAGTCTTCTCGGTACGCTGGCGGGGCGCTTGAGACTCAAAACCAGTTTGGCACCGCAGCGAAAGACGATAGCTTGACCTCTCAAGGTTCCGGTTCCCTGATAGACCCCGGGCGGCACGGGAGATGAACCAGGTGACCATCGCGACAGACCCGCAGAGCGATGCCGAGCTTGCGCGACGGTCGGCGCGGGTCCGGCTGCCCGCCTGGCCGGCCGGACGGGGCGATCCGGGTCGTCTCAAGTTCTTGGCAAATGAGCTTCCTTTTGCCAAGTCAACTCCCGTACGTTTTAAGTGCCGATAATGTACATTATGTTAAGTAGAGCTGATCGCGACGCTTTCGGGTCTCCTCGCCTCCCCCGACGGCGGGCGTTGTCCTTCGTGTCCTTCGCCAGTTGACCTGACCCACTTGCCAGCATTGTGAACCATCCACAGGTTTCTGCCACTAAGTTGAACCACGTTTGGCCCGTGCCGGGTCGAGACTAGTCGATAATGCTCAACTTAACATAAGGTATTTATCGGACATAAAGGTACGTCCACGCCCAATACGTCGGTGTCCTGCTGTCCCGTTTCAGAAGTTGGCGCATCTCACTCATGCTGGCGAACGACCTGGCGGTAGCAAGTTCATTCGCCAAGAACCTGAGCGATCCCCTTCGTCGACATCACCGACAACTACGAGCCAACGCCGCCGCCTGGGCCGACCCCCACATCGACCTCCTGATTGCCCACCTCGACGACCGCGACCGCGTTGCGGCGCTCCCCAACCACCGGAACCTCCGCATCAATACCTACGGCCCGTACCGCAACCGCACGTCCGTCGGCCCGCTCGACTAGCACCCGGCCCGAGTAACCCCGCCGTCGGCAACCCTGCACGGCGGGCACACATCACCGTGCGGAGCTTAACGGTTCGCCGCGCCCCGTCACACCCGGACATAATTACAAATGTGGAATTCACAGCTTGCTGCGCCTATGGGCAGCCGTGGACGGCGTCGGCGCGGCCGGGCTGGCCGCAGCTACCGATGCCTGCGCGATCTCCTCGTCGGCGTGCCACGGGGGCAGCCCAAGTAAGCCCGAACGGGGCAATGGGCTGGGAAGAGGGCCGACCGGTCGTGTGGGCTGGTCAATAACAGCGGCACCGGGAGGGGAGACATCGGCCAGCTGGCCGATGTTGCCGCCGGTCAGGGCGGCAACTATGGGGCAGATGGAGATCCGCATCATCCTAGACAGGGCCGAGCCGCCCGCCGGCCGCCTCCGGGCCGTCCCCGATCCCGGGCATTGCCACGCCGACCCTGACGAGGAGATCCGCTTCACCGGCTGGCTCGGGTTGCTCAGGGCGCTGTATGAGGTGACCGGGGGGCCCGGCGCCGGCTCTGTTCCGGTGCCCTAACCCACGCGCGCGGCCCGCTGCCCGGGGACGCTCCTCGCGGAGTAGCATCCGGCTCATGGGAACGCTGGCGCCGGTCCCGGGCATCCGCGGGCGTGCGGCGGAGATCGCGGTCCTGGGGGATGCCGTGGACCGGGTCGTGTCAGGGCGGCCGGCGGTCGTGCTGATCGAGGGTGAGGCCGGGATCGGGAAGACGCGGCTACTCGCCGACGTGCTGGAGGACGCGCGCGGCCGCGGCATGCAGGTGGCGGCGGGCCGGGCTGAGGAGCTGGAGCGGACCCGGCCGTTCGGCTTGGTGGCCGCCGCGTTCGGGTGCGTCCGCTCGTCGCCGGACCCGCGGCGGGCGGCCATCGCCGCGCTGCTGGCCACCCGGGGCGGCGACCGCGGCCCGATCACGGTGACCAGCGACCCTGGGCTGCGGTTCCGCGCGGTCGATGCGTTCGCTGACCTGGCGGAGGAGCTCGCGCTGGCCGGGCCGCTGGTGATCGGCGTGGATGACCTGCAGTGGGCCGACCCGTCCAGCCTGCTGACGCTGGCCGCGGTGAGCCGCCGTCTGGCCTATCTCCCGGTGGCCCTCATCGGGTGCCTGCGTCCCTCCCCGCGCATCCCGGAACTGGATCGCCTCGCCGGTCTGCTGCTGGATGCCGGGGGGCGCATTCTCGCCGTGCGGGGCCTGACCGAGCGGGCGGTGGCGGAGCTGGTGGCCGAGGCGGTGGCCGCCGTGCCGGGACCCGGGTTGCTGGCCGGGATATCGGGAGCGGCCGGGAACCCGCTGTTCGTCACCGAGCTGCTGGGGGCGCTGGCCCAGGAGGGCGCGATCGAGACCGCCGGCGGCCGGGCCGAGGTAGCGGAGGTGACCCTGCCGCCGACGCTACGGCTGACGATCTTGCGCCGTCTCAGTTTCCTGTCCGAGGACTCCCTGCAGGCGCTGCGGGCCGCCTCGATCCTGGGATCCAGCTTCACGGTCACCGAGCTGTCGGTGACCATGGCCCGTCCCGCGCTCGAGCTGTCGGTGGTGCTGGCGGAAGGGATCGCGGGGCGGGTCCTGGAAGAGTACGGCGCCGTCATCCGGTTCCGTCATGACCTGATCCGTGACGCTATCTATGAGGATCTGCCGGTCAGCGTCCGCCGGGGGCTGCACCGCGAGGCCGGGCGGCGGCTGGCGCAAACGGGAGCCCCGGCGCTGCAGGTGGCCGAGCAGCTCGCCCGCGGAGCCGGGCAAGGAGACGCCGAGGCCATCGGGTGGCTGACCAGGGCCGCCCGGGAGGCAGCGGCGCGATCGCCTGATGTCGCCGCTGACCTGCTGGAGCGGGCGGCCGGGCTGATGGCGCCGGCCGATCCCGGCCGCGACCGGCTGCTCGCCGAACGGGCCAGCAGCCTGATGGTGTCGGGCCGGAACGCCGACGCCCTGGCGGCTTGCCGCTCGCTGCTGGACCGCGACCTTGACCCGCAGGTGGATGGCCCCGTCCGGATCTGCCTCGGGCGCGCCCTGCTCGCCCAGGGACAGGTGCGCGACGCGCTGCAGGAACTGGAACAGGCGGGCTCATCACCTGCGCTGCCCGGTGCCGAGCGAGCCGCCGCTAGGGCGTGGGCAGGCTTCGCCCGCATGTCGCTGGGAGACCTCGACGGCGCCGCTGCCTCGGCGGAGCAGGCCCGCTCGGCGGCGGCGGCAGCCGCCGATCACCTGACCGTCAGCGTCGCCATGACCACGCTGGCCCGGGTCTCGGAATCCCGCGGTCATCTCCGGGACGCGCTCCAGATCACCGACGAGGCGATGCACCTGGCCGACGAGAGCCCTGGCAGGCTCGGACACCGCTATCCGATCCGCGCAACCCGGGGACACATCCTCATCGAGCTCGGCCGGCCCGAGGAGGCCAGGTCCGCGCTCGGCGCCGGGATGCGGATCAGCGAGGAGATCGGCGTCCGCTGGCCCCTGCTCCTCTACCAGGGGTTCCTTGCCCTCGAGCGCTTCATCACCGGGGAGTGGGATGACGCGATCGCCGAGCTCGAGGCAAGCTTCGAGCTGGCGGACGAGATCCAGACGGTTGTGGCTCGAGCGCACGGCATCCTGTCCCTGATCAGCCTTCACCGCAACGACCTCAGCCGCGCCGAGGAGGCCGCCGGCGCCGCCGCCCGGGATCTCGCCCGCTGGGGCCCCGGCTACCTCACGACCTGGGCCGCGTGGCCGCGCGCGCTCATCCAGGAGGCTGGCGGCGAGCTTGGACAGGCGCTCGCCACCATGACCGGCGCGTGGGACACGTGCGCCCGGCTGGGGCTCGCGCTGGATTACCCGGCCGTCGGGGCCGATCTTGTCCGGCTCGCGCTGGCCGCGGGTGATATCGGACGGGCCCGGGATGCCTCGGCGGCGGTCACCGAGGTAGCGGCACGCAACGAGGTGCCCTGGATGACCGGCGCCGCGCTGCGCTGCCAGGGCCTGATCGAGGACGACGCCGAGATCCTGCAAGCCGCCGCTGTCGCCTGCGCGGGCGGGTCGCGTCCCCTGGGGCTCGCGCTTGCCTGCGAGGACGCGGGCGCCGCCTTCGCGCGGCAGGGCCGCCTGGACCGCGCCCGCCCGCTCCTCGATCAGGCGCTCGGCATCTACGAGCGGCTCGGCGCCGCCCGTGACCTGGCCCGCGCCGAAGCCACATTGCGCGAGGCGGGCATCCGGCGCGGCCGCCGCGGGACACGCGGCCGGCCGCAGATCGGCTGGGCCAGCCTCACCCCCGCCGAGCACGCGGTCGCCGGCCTGGTCGCCGAGGGACTGTCCAATCCCCAGATCGGCGAGCGGCTGTACATATCACGCCGGACCGTGCAGACCCACCTCGCGCACATGTTCGCCAAGCTGGACATCGCCACCCGTGCCCAGCTCGCCGCCGACGTGACCCGCCATCGGGGCAGCGAGCCGGCGGACCCCGCCCGGCGGGTAAGCACGCACAGGTGCTGAGCAGGCCGCCCGCGATCAGGCCGGCCGCGCCGTGACGCTCATCGCGGCGCAGGTACCCATCGCCCGGTTGGGGTGGCGAAGCCGCCAGCCACACGAGGCCGCCGTGAACCGGCCGGATCTTGCGCCCGGCGAGACCGCCGTGGCGATGGGCCCGCCGGTACTCGGCGCAGGCCCGTCCCGGGGAACGACATCGGCCATCCGGCGGATGTCCCCAAGGCCGCGTCGCAGTCAGGCTCGCACTATGCGATCCAAACCCATGATCCTCGTCGCGCTGCTGCTGGCAGCGTTCCTCGTCAACCTGGACACGACGCTGGTGAACGTGGCGCTTCCCGCCCTGGTGCGCGAGCTGCATGCCACCACCACGCAGCTGCAGTGGGTCGTCGACTCTTTCAACCTCGTGTTCGCCGCGCTGCTGCTGACGTTCGGCAGCCTGTCCGACCGGTTCGGCCGCAAGGGCATGCTGCTGGCCGGGCTGGCCGTGTTCGGGACCGCCAGCCTGGCTGGCGGCTTCACGTCCAGCCCGGCGCAGCTCATCGTGGCCCGGTCCGTGATGGGGCTGGGCGCCGCGATGACGTTCCCGGCGACGCTGTCGCTGATCTCCAACGTCTTCACCGAGCGCAGGGAACGGGCTCGCGCCATCGGACTGTGGGGCGCGATCGCTGGCGTGGCCATCGCGATGGGACCGATCGTGGGCGGCTGGCTGCTCGAGCACTTCAGCTGGGCGTCCATCTTCATCGCCATGGCGCCGGTCGCGGCGGCCGCCGCGATCCTGGTGGCGCTGGTCGTGCCCACGTCGAAGGACCCGGACGCGGCCGCTTTGGACATCCCCGGCCTGGTGCTGTCGTCGGCAACCATGGCGCTGCTGGTCTTCACCATCATTGAGGCGCCGGACTACGGCTGGGCCGCCGGGCGCAGCGTGGCCGGCTTTGCCGCCTCGGCGGTCCTGCTGGCCGCGTTCATCGTGCGGGAGCGGCGTGCCGCGCACCCGATGCTCGACGTGCGGCTGTTCCGCAACATGCGGTTCAGCGCGGCCAGCGGCGCGGTCACGGTGTCGTTCTTCACCCTGCTCGGCTTCATCTTCCTGATGACCCAGTACTTCCAGTTCGTCCGCGGCTACGGCCCGCTGTCGACCGGTGTTCGCCTGCTCCCGGTGGCGCTGTCGGTCGGCGCCGGGTCGGTCGCCGGGACCCAGCTCGCGGTGCGAGCGGGGACCAAGCTCATCGTCACCATCGGGCTGGTCGCGATGGCCGTGTTCTACGGCTGGGTGGCGGTGACCACCAGCGCGACGCTCAGTTACGGCGTCATCGCGGCCCAGATGGTGCTGTACGGGCTCGGCATGGGCCTGAGCTCGGCGCCCGCCACCGAGTCCATCATGGGCGCCATCTCGCGGGCCAAGGCTGGCGTCGGCTCAGCGGTCAACGACTCCACCCGGCTGATCGGCGGCACGCTCGGCGTGGCCGTGATCGGCAGTGTTTACGCATCGGTGTACGGATCACGGCTGACCGCCACCCTGCCGGCCAGCGTGCCTGGCCGGGTCGCGGCGATCGCGCACCAGTCCGTCGGCGCGGCGTACGTGGCCGCCGGCAAGATCGCGGCCCTCGGCCATCCGGGCCTCGGGCAGGCGCTGCAGCACACCGCCGCTAACGCATTCCTGCGCGGCCTGACCATCAGCTGCCTCGTCGCCGCAGGTGTTGCTGCGGCGGGTGCCCTCCTGGCTGTCTTGTTCCTGCCCGCCCAGCCCGCCCAGCCAATCCAGATCGCCCCGCCAGCGAGCCCGGCGGCCGGTGAAGCCGAAACACCCGGCGGCGCAAACGAAACCGGGCCCCAGGCGCGTCCCGCCACGGCAGCCCGGTAATCCGCTGGGACCTCCCCCACCTCATCCGCGCCTGCGAAACCGCGGCTCGCCCAGCCCCTCAGCGGGTCGCAGTCCCACCTGATCAGCACCGAAGGAAGCCAATCGTCATGACCGGATCGATCACCCGCGACCGCGACATCGAATCACTGAAGACAGCGGCCCGCTGGCCTGGCGCCGACCGGAACACCACGGTCATCCTCGCCACCCGGCTCGCGGCTGCCCGCGCGGACGGCGAGGGATACCGCTACTTCTCCGAGCTGGCCGCCGCCCGGCCAGGCGAGGCGCTGCCGCTCGCGCTCGCCGGGTTCTTCCAGGCCCGGCTGGGCGAAGATGCGGACGCCGCGCTGGCCAAGCTGGACCAGGCCGCGGCCACCGATCTCGGGCCGCCGCAGTACTTCCGCGGGCTGGCCCTGGCCGGGCTGCCGCCGGACCGGAAACGGGCCGAACAGGCCATCGCTGACCTGGAGTTCGTCCTGGCCGTCGCCGACCAGTTCCCGGCTATGCTGCTGCGCGCCGCGTACCACGGCCTGGCCGCCGCCCATGCCGTGCTGGGCCAGCATGACCAGGCCGCCGAGGCGATGCGCAAGTCCGGGCTCGGCGCGGCCCCGGCCGGCACCCAGCTGATGTTCGGCGGCTTCTGGGCCACCGCCGCCGACGGGTTCCGCTTCACCTCGCCCAGGATCCTGCGCCCGGAACCCGGCATCCAGGTCGCCCAGGGCTACGACTTCGCCGATCTGGCGTTCATCACGACCAGCGGCGGCGTCGTCGCGATCGACGCCGGAACCACCCAGGACCGGGTCAAGGCCGCGCTCGGCGACCTTGACCCGCCTGCTGACGGCGCGATCAGCCACCTGATCCTCACCCACGCGCACTGGGACCACATCGGCGGCGCGGGCGCGCTGCGCAGGCCCGGCACCCGCGTGATCGCCCAGGCCGGCTTCCCCGCCGGACTGGACCGCCAGCAGGGCGACCGGCCACGGTTCCGCTACTTCACCGGCGCCGCCGGGAACGTCCCCCCGGCCGTCGTCCCCGACCAGCTGATCAGCCAGCCGACGCCCCTGACCGTCGGGGGCACCGAGCTGGTCCTGTACCCGACGCCGGGCGGGGAAACTCCGGACGCGCTGATGGTCCACCTTCCGGCCAGCGGCGTGCTGTTCACCGGCGACGTGCTGATGCCCTACCTGGGGCAGCCATTCGCCGCCGAAGGCTCCCCCGAAGGGCTCCTGGAGGCCCTCGCCTTCATCGGCAGCCTGCGTCCCCGCCTGCTCATCCACGGCCACACCACGCTGACCGAGCAGTTCACCGCCGAGGCGATCACCGGCCTGCAGGCGGCACTGACCCAGCTGCACGGCCAGGTGCTGGACGGCATCCGCGGCGGCCGCACCCTCCCCGACATCCTGGCGGAGGCCAGCCTCCCGGCCGTGCTCCGCGAGCACCCCGCCGCGGTCGTGCCCTACCTGGTGACCCGCGACCACTTCACCGAGCGGCTCCACCACCAGCGCACCGGTTACTGGCAGCCAGACCTGCGCGGACTCGAGCCGGCCACCGCGGCCGAGCACGCCGCCGCGCTCGACCTGCTGGCCGCAGGCAGCGAAGAGCCGTTCGCCGCCGCCGCTGCCACCCTCATCAGCCAAGGCGATCACGCCCTCGCCCTGCAGATCATCCAGCCGGGCCTGCTCCGCCACCCCGCCAGCAGCACCCTGGCCGGGCTGCGCCGCACCGCGCTGCACCGCCTCATGGAGCAGTACCAGCAGACCGACCCGTTCAAGTTCCTCATCTACGCCGAACTCGCCGGCGCCGAGATCGGCCCCGTCCAGTAGCAGCCCGGCGCATGCTGGCGCCCGCTACCCGAAAGGATCATCATGAACACCCTGATCCGAACCAAAGCACCCCACAGCGCAACCGCTCCTCGTCAGCTGAACGAGACAGCGAGCAAGCAAGCGGTGGAGATCGAGCATCTCCGCAAGACGTACGGAACGCTGGTCGCGGTCGACGACGTCTCGTTCTCGGTCGCCGAAGGCGAGATCTTCGGCATCCTCGGCCCGAACGGAGCGGGCAAGACCACCACGGTCGAGTGTGCGATCGGCCTCCGCACGCCGGACTCGGGAACAATCCGGCTGATGGGCCTGGACCCGCAGGCCGACCGGGACAAGGTCCACGAGATCGTCGGGGTGCAACTCCAGGAGAGCTCCTTTCCGGCCAAGCTCAGGGTCGGCGAAATCCTGGACATGTACCAGTCCTTCTACCGCGAGCCCGCTGACGTCACCGAGCTGATCGAGGTGCTCGGGCTGGAAAGCAAGCGCACGGACTACTACCGGTCCCTGTCCGGCGGCCAGCGACAGCGCCTGTCCGTCGTGCTGGCCCTCATCGGCCAGCCGAAGATCGCGATGCTCGACGAGATGACGACCGGGCTCGACCCGCAGGCCCGCCGGGACACCTGGGACCTCATCGAGCGCGTGCGCGACCGCGGGGTGACGATCATGCTGGTGACGCACTTCATGGAGGAGGCCGAACGGCTCTGCGACCGCGTCGCCCTCATCGACTCCGGGCACGTCGTCGCTCTCGACACCCCTGCGGGCCTCGCCGCGCGAGCCTCAGGCGGGAAACAGGTGCGGTTCCTGCCGTCAGGTCACTTCGATGACGGGCTGCTGACAGCGCTTCCTGAAGTGACGGCCATCCACCGCGACGGCCATCACGTCGTCGTCACCGGGACCGGTGAGCTCGCCAACGCACTGATCATCGCCCTATACACAGTCGGCGTGACCGCGCTTGACGTGCAGCTCGACGCATCAACCCTGGAAGACGCCTTCGTCCGGCTGACCGGAAAGCACTTGCACGAGGAGGGAGAACAGTCATGAGCCTGAGCGTGCTCGCGCAGCCGAGAGTGCCGCGCGCTGCCTTCGGCAAGATCGTCCGCAACGAGGCACGGCTCGCTTGGCGGCAGCCCAGCGGGCTGATCGTCGGCGTCGGTATCTCCCTAGCGCTACTGATCATCTTCGGCGAGATTCCCGCCTTCCGGCAGCCATCGGCGAGCCTCGCGGGCCTGTCCACGTTCGACGTCTACATCCCGATCCTCATCGCGTTCGTGATCGGCGTCCTGGCGCTGACCTACCTGCCCGGCCCGCTGGTCTCGTACCGTGAGCAGGGGATCCTGCGCCGTCTGTCTACGACACCGGTGCCGCCGTCCTGGGTGCTGGCCGCGCAGATGGTCGTCCAGGCGTGCCTGATGGCGATCAGCGTCGCCCTCCTCATCGTCGTGAGCGTCGTGTTCTTCGCTGCGAGTGCCCCGAAGAACCCGGCCGGGATGGTGCTCGCGATTGCGCTCACCATCGTCGCGATGTTCGCGATCGGGCTGTCCATCGCGGCCGCTGCCCGCACGGCGGGCGCCGCCCGGGGCCTGATGGCGGCGGCCTTCTACCCCCTGATGTTCTTCTCTGGGTTGTATTACCCGACGCAGCTCATGCCGACTGCGCTCAAGGACATCGCCCACTTCACCCCGCTCGGCGCCGCGGTCGAAGCGATCCAGGACACGATGCTCCAGGGTTTCGTCCCGGCGGCGCCGCTCCTGGTCCTCGCAGCCTATGCGGTCGTGTTCGGCTACCTGGCCATGCGCTTCTTCAGGTGGGAATAGCGCGGCGCGCAGCGCCGAGCTGTAGATCGGCGGCCGAGCCCGGCACAGCCATCGCAGCGATTAGCCGCCCGCCAGGGCACAACAAAGGAGACCACGATGGACAACGATTCTTCCCGGAATTGGGATGAGGCAGGCCATGACGCGCCAGGCTCGGGGTTGCGAGTTCGCCCGCCGGCGCATCCGGCAGCGGCGCAGGCCGCTGGCCCCGATGCCGCCCGCGAAACGGGCGTCGTCACGAAGCCACCGGAAGGCCGCGGTTCGGCTGGCCTGACCGAAAGGCTGGCGGCGGCTAGCGCGAGGCGGGCGCGCCGTGTGCTGGCGATCTGGGGGATCGCGGTGGTGGTGGCGCTGATTCTCGTCGGCACCTCGCTCAAAGGCCTGACAACGAGTGTCCATGTGGTGGGGACGACGCAGTCCAGCCAGGCCGAAGCCCTTTACCGCCAGGCGCTGGGTGCGTCGGCCGGCCAGCGGCCGACCGACGTGATCGTGGTCAGCTCGAAGAGCTCCACCGTCAGCGACGGTAGCTTCCAGCAGTTCGTGGCCCGGCTGGCGGCTCAGGTCCGGACGGCTCCTGGCGTCAGCCATGTCGCCGCGGATCTGAGCGCTGGCAGCCAGTTCGTCTCGTCCGGACCATCACGCGGCCCTGATCGCACTGCAGGCCGCCAGCGACGCCGCCATAAAGCCGGTGGTGAAAGACGTCCAGGCGGCAAACGGCAGCGGCGGGTTCGCGGTGGCCGTCACCGGCGACCATACGGTCGCGAACGACTTCAGCACCCTGTCGGCGAGCGACCTTAAGCACGGAGAACTGGACTTCGGCCTGCCGATCTCCATCGTGATCCTGCTGCTGGTGTTCGGCGCCGTGGTCGCCGGCTTGATGCCGATGCTGATGGGGCTGCTGTCCATCATCGTGGGCCTGGGCATCGCCGCGCTGCTCGCCCGGGAGTTCAGCCTGTCGGTCTTCATCGTCAACATGATGACCGGAATGGGCCTGGCACTCGGCATCGACTACTCGCTGTTCACGATCTCTCGCTTCCGGGAGGAACGCGGCCACGGCCGCGGCAAGGACGCGGCGATCCGGATCACGGGAGCCACCGCTAGCCGCGCCGTGCTTCTGAGCGGGAGCACCTTCGTCGTCGCCCTGCTCGGCATGTTCCTGGTACCGGTCTCCCTCCTTCGCAGCCTGGCAGCCGGCGCGGTGATCGTCGGCGTCGTATCCGTCGCCGCCGCGCTGACCCTGCTGCCGGCGATGCTCAGCCTGATCGGCGATCGGGTGAACTCGCTGCGGCTGCCCATCGTGGGCAAGAACCTCGGCCGCTCCGACGCGGCCGAGGCCCGGATCTGGACAGCCGTGACCGGAAGGGTGATGCGCCGTCCAGCCGTGAGCCTGGCGCTGGCGGGAGGATTGATGGTCTTGGCGGCGGTACCGGTGCTCGGCCTGCACATCGGTCAAAGCGGAGTAACCACGCTGCCGGCCAACCTGCCATCCAAACAGGGCTACCTGGCCGTCCAGCGATACTTCCCGGGCCAGAGCCAGGACCCGGTCGAGATCGTCTCGGCGGGAGGGACGGGCACGGCCCGGGCAGACCTCGTGAAGCTCGAAGCCGTGCTGGCCGGCGACCCGCCCTTCGCGCCCGGCGTTGTTCAGGCCTCGCCTGACGGCCAGGTCCTCACGCTGACCGTTCCCATCCGGGGCGATGCCGTCTCCAGCCAGGACGTGGCGGCTGTGGTGAATTTGCGCCAGCAGCTGATCCCGTCGGCATTCACCGGCTCCGGCGCACAGGTCTACGTCGGAGGGAAGACCGCCGAAGAGGCCGACTACTTTCATGCCGTCACCAGCCCGACCCCGTACGTACTGGCGTTCGTGCTGGGACTCAGCTTCCTTCTGGTCATCCTGCCGAGCATCTTGAGCTTGCTCGGCCAGCGCAGCTGGTACCTGCCCCGCTGGCTGGACTGGCTGACGCACCTCCAGGCGGACCCCACCCCAGGCACCCTCCTCCGATAAGCCCGTAACCGTCGCCCGACGCCTATGACGGAAGGAGCAACAAGCCATGGCAGAAGCCGGGTTCACGCATGCGGCGGGGGCCGATGTCCCCCATAGCGCAACGAGCAGGCGGGGGATGCTGCCCGCGCTGGCCGGGCTCGCGGTCGGGCTGGCTTATGCCGCGATCATCGTCTACTGGGCCGTCGGCGGCAGGTGGCTGCTCAATACGGTAGGCATCTCGCTGAGCCAGCCGGGGCAGGCCGGGCACCTGGCGGCGCTGCTCGCGGTGTGGGGAGCGGCCGCAGTCAAGGCCGTCGCCGCTGTCTTGCCGTTGCTCGCGATAGGGGTCTGGCCGCGAACCGCGAACGGTGGCCTGCGGAGGCTGGCTCGCGTGCTGACCTGGATCGAGGCGGCGATCCTGGTCGGCTACGGCCTGGTCCTGACCGCGAGCGGGCTGCTGGTCCAGGCCGGCGTGATCGAGGCGGTCGCCCATGCAGACCGCCTGGCCCTGAAATGGCACGCATACCTCTGGGACCCTTGGTTCCTGATCTGGGGCATCTTCGTCTTCCTGGCGCTATGGCGGTCGCGGCCGCAACACCAGGGATTTAAGGCATGTCGGCTTCGATGAGGCTGTGACCTGGTGTCTTGCCGTGGTTTGGAGGCAGGTGGGGCTCCTGGTAAGGGTGTGGGTGTCGAATCCAGCTCTGCGCCAAGGAGCCCTTGTGCTTTGTACTGTGACTGACGTCGTTGATGCAACCCGGACAGCCGCGTCCCCGGATGGAGGGACTCTGGCGGGAACGGTCGTGCTTCGGTATTGTGACCTGCAGGTTCGCGGTGGCCGGACGGTGGTGGCAGCGGGTGCGGTTCCGCTGGCGGGCGAGCTGGCGGTGTTCTGCCAGCCGGTGATGACGGCTCCGGCGGCGGTCGTCTCCACGGTTAAGAGGGGAACCCCGACACCGCTCCGCAACTGGATCGTTGAGCTCCGCAAGGAACGCAAACTTGGGTCAAGATGATGGCGAGGAGCGCGGATAGCCTTCTGCCACAAATCTGAACCACAGCACGTCAACGCCCTCGTGGCGGTCCAGGTCAACTGGCGAACGACAACCAGATTCAGTCAGACAGGACAGCTAGAGCCGAACCGTGCCCGTGCGCTCGCTGACCACCTCGCCCGACTCTCGAACGCTGATCCACCCGCACCGCGACTCCATCATCCGGCTCGTCGGCGCGGTCCTGACCGAGCAGGACGACAAATGGACCGAATCACGCCGCTACATGGGGGCCGGGAATACTCATCGCCTGCCGCAAAGCCGCCGAGAAGAACGGCGAGAACGAAACGAAAGTTACTAGTGCTGAAGAATCCAGGATTAGCGCGATTTCCGCTTAAATAGGAAACAGATCGCGCGGGTGGTTTCTCGTACACCACCTCTACGGACGCGGCCAACTCGACCCCAACGGCCTGCTTGACACCCCGATTACAGACGCCGACGGGGTCTCGAAGTGGACCGATTCGATATTCAACGCCGGGGTCCCCTTGCACCAAAGCTTCCACATCGGCGTCATGCCGATGGGTAAAACGCAAGCGCAGAATCCCCCCGCGACAGGGGACGCACAGAATCCCCCCGACGCCAGCGACCAGGCGCAGGCTGCTGCCGCGCCCGGGGACCCGGAGCCGGCCGGTGTCCACCATTACCCCACGCCCATCGTCGACATCCAGTTGTTCAAGTACGACGATTTCCAGCTCTGGGTAACCGACAGTGAGGGCAATCCCGCCGCCGTCACTCCGGTCGGCGCGCGCGGGAGCGGCGTCGCGAGCGTCCATGTCCAATACGCAACACCGGGATCGCAACTGGCGCAGCAGAAGCAGCAGCAGGAAAGCGCCGGCGGCGCGCTGATCCTCCCCGCCGATCACCCGCTGGCGAAGCAGGCGTTCCAGAACCAGTAGCCGCGCGGCCAGCCCTTCGGCATGCGCGGCTACACGTGCCGGGCAGCGCACCGCCCTCGGACCAAATTCGCCGAGACGGGAGATCAGGTAACGAGCAGGCGAAGGCCAAGCTCCGCCGCGTCGAGGGCGATGAGGTCGCGGTTGCGGTCGGCCCAACGGCCTGAGACAAGGTCGGCGCGGAGGCTGCGCACTGCCCGCTGCTCGGTCTCCGGCCCGACTCTGGCCCACACCGACACTCCGCGACGGACGTGATCGTCCAGGTATGCCTCGGGCCGGCGCCAGTGGGCCTCGAAGAAGCCGTCAGCGCAGTCCCACGGAATGAGCACCGGTTCGATGCGGGCTCCGATCGCGCGAGCCAGCTCGGTCAGCGAAGGCCGGCCGGCCAGGAGGTCAGCGACCTCGGGCAGGTAGTCGCGAGTAAGCCAGAACCGACAATGCCAGCCGGTGTCGGTGGTGTCGTGGGTGAACACCACCACGCGGCGGGCCACGCGCCTCATCTCGCGCAGCCCGGCGATCGGATCCCGCCAGTGGTGAACGGTGGCAAACGCCATCGCGGCGTCGAACGACTGGTCCTCGAACGGGAGGCTCTCCGCCGCGGCCGCCACGCACGGCGCCGCGTCCGCGGGACGCTGCGCCCGCATGACCGCCGACGGTTCCACCGCGATGACGTCGCGGCCGGGCGGCTCGTACGAGCCGGTGCCAGCCCCGACATTCAGTACCGTCCGCGCATCGCCGAGCGCAGCCCAGACCTGTGCGGCGATCCGCGGCTCGGTGCGCCGCGTCACGGTGTAGGTGGCTCCGATGGTGTCATACAACTGCCCGCCGGACATGCCGCCGCCTCTCAGAATATATCGAGTCGATATATCGAGACGATAAGTGCCGGTGCCCCGCGGCGCAATCGGAGGGCCTACCCCTGTCGGGCCTGCTCCAGGTTCGACTGGTGGATGGGGAGCCAGTCCGGCCCCAGACGCGCGTCGACCGGTTCCTCTCCTCGCCGCAGCGCGTCGATGTAGGCATGATCGGCGGCGAGGCGGGCCGCCACCTCGGGACCCTCGGCAACGGCGCCGTGGCCCGGGACCAGGACATTGACGTGCCTGGCGGCCTCCCCCAGCCGGCCGAGTGCCGTCTCATAGGCGCCCACCTGGCCGGGGCGGCGAGGGTCGAGGAGCGGGATCAGGACGTCGGAGAGCATGTCGCCGGCGAGCAGGACGCCACGGTCCGCGAGGAGGACCGCGGCGTGGCCGATGGCGTGCGCCTGATGCTCGACGATCTCGCCCGGCACGGGCCCGCCGTCCGCGGGCAGCGGGATGACGAGCCCGAGCAGCTCCAGCGGGATGCCCGACGCGCTCTCCGCCGCCATCTGCTGCCCCCGCTCCCGGGCTTCACTCGCAGCGCGGGCGCAGGCGGCGGTGGCGTAGCGCGGCACGTCGCCGAACCGGGAATGCCAGAGCAGGTGGTCCCAGTGGGGATGGGTGGAAAACCCGGCGACCACCGGAATGCCGAGCCGGTCCAGGTCATCGGCGAGCTGGTTCAGATCGGAACCATCGATGCCCGGATCGACCAGGATCAGCCCACCCTCTCCGCGCACCACGACGGCATTGCTCCAGACCCACTCGCTCTGCCGGACCCAGACGCCGTCGGCCACCTGATTCAGCATGGCTTCACTCTGTCAGGATTCTCCGCCCGACGCTCAGCCGTGGTCCTCGGCCTGTAGCCAGGGATACCGGGCGGTGTCCCGGCCTGCGTAGTCCGGGTCGAGGTAAATGAAGCACCGCTGGATCAGGTAGTCACGAATCTCAAAGACGTCGCACCAGCGGCCGGCGCCCGATTCGGGGACTCCCGCGCGCCACGGACCGTCTTGATGCTCGCCGTGGCTCGTGCCCTCGACGACCAGCAGATCACTGCCGGAGAAGATCCAGTTGAAATGGGAGTAGTGGTGAGTGATCGACTTGAGCGTCCCGCCCACGTCGCCGAACATCGTGCCGATCTCCGCCTTGCCGGTCGCGAGTCCCCACTTCGGGAAGTAGACCTGCGCGTCTTCGGCGAAGAGGTCGAGGATGCTGCCGCCGGTCGAGGTGACGCCGCCGTTGTCGAACGCCTTCAGGTACTCAAGGGCGACCGACTTCCGCTGCTCATCGGTCATAACGCCGCGCGACAGTGCCATCAGCCTGCCTCTCCCCTGTTCCGCACCGAACTGCTTCAGCATGTGATCGGGCGTAAGCACGTGTCAAGCGCGCAGAGTGAACGGGCTACTGGCCAGCGAACTTGTCAGGGTCAGGGCCAGTGCGCTCGTTCTTGTTCAGCAGCGTGATGTCCTCGACGTCGGTGGCGGGCAGCTCGAAGTCGAAGATGTCGATATTCTCCTTGATCCTGTCCGGGGTGACCGACTTGGGGAACACGATGTCGCCCCGCTGGATGTGCCAGCGCAGGACGACTTGAGCCGGGGTCTTGCCCGCCCGCGCGGCGATTGACTGGATGGTCGGGTCCTCGAGGACGCCCCCCTTCCCCAGCGGTGACCAGCCCTCGATCGCGATCTGATGCTCAGCGCAGAAGGCGCGCACCTCGTCCTGGGTCAGGTACGGGTGCACCTCGATCTGGTTGACCGCCGGGAGGATGTCGGTCTCACCGTGCAGCCGCCGCAGGTGATGGGGCTGGAAGTTGGATACGCCGATGGACCGGGCCCGGCCTTCGCGGTAG
The DNA here is from genome assembly GCA_963843745.1 of uncultured Actinomycetota bacterium. Lineage (GTDB taxonomy): Bacteria > Actinomycetota > Actinomycetes > Streptosporangiales > Streptosporangiaceae > Trebonia. Next base: position 866,532 of record CAWJLP010000021.1, on the reverse strand, counting down.
AACTCCTCCAGCGTCCGCCAGGTCTGCACGAAGTCACCGCCGTACCGGGTCGGCAGCGGCCAGTGGATCAGGAACAGGTCGACGTACTCGGTGCCGAGAGCCTTGAGCGTCCCTTCGAAGGCCTGGCGGGCATCGTCGGGCTCGTGCGCGTCGTTGCTCAGCTTGCTGGTGACGAAGACCTCACCGCGGTCGAGGCCCGACCTGGCGATGGCGTCGCCGACCTCGGCCTCGTTGCCGTACATCTCGGCGGTGTCGATGTGCCGGTACCCAGCCTCGAGCGCCGTGCTGACCGCGGCCATCGTGTCCTTCGGTTCAATCTGGAAGACGCCGAAGCCGAACTGCGGAATGGCCTGGCCGTTGTTCAGCCTGATATCCGGGATGGAAGTCACGAAGAACTCTCCTCAGCGCGAATCGCTTGTACGGACCCTCGTCACCTGCCCCGATCACGACGGGCTACACACCGGAGGGGGCTCGGCGCTCGACCGCTCAGGTGCCGAGCCCGCGCAGAACCGTTGATGACAGGGCCACCAGCCCGGGCTCTGCGAGCAGCAGCAGCAGCGTGGTCACCGTCCCAGATTACGGCGGGCACCGGTTCGCTGCCGGCGTCTGGTTCCGTCACGGTGCCCGGCATAGCCTGGCAGGGTGACCGAGGACGGCGCCCCTGAGCGGCCTCAAGGTGGTCTCGCAGCAGTGGGCACCGTGCGGGGCGACCGGGGCGGTCCAGGTTCCGGTCATCCTCGGGCCCGGTGCCTTATACCGGCTGCCGCAGCGGCTAGGCCTGCCCGTCCGGGCAGGATTGGCAGAGCTGATCGCTAGAGGAGATCGGCGAGCAGGGCCGCCGCGCGGGCGGCGCCGTCGGTGGCGACTGGCAGGTAGTCCACCTCGCGGCCGATTTCGCTGGCGATCGCCGCGGCGATGTCGGCGGGCCCGGCGGTCTGGTAGTCCATGCACTTCCCGGCCCGGTAGCGCTCCAGCCGGTGACGTACGTGCAGGTTCTGCTCGAAGTGGTGGCGGAGCGGGAAGTACAGGAAGGGCCGACGGCTCGCGGTCAGCTCCATCGCCGTGGTCAGCCCGCCCTGGACGACCGCGAGATCGCAGACGGCCAGATGCCGGTACAGCTCGTGGACGTACGGCCGCACTTCCAGGTCCTCATGGGCGGGCAGGCTGCCTGGGTCGATCCGCGGTCCCGCGACCACGATCATCCGCAGCTCGGGCACGCGCCGCTTGGCTTCTGGAAACGCGGCGATCACGCGCCGCAGCAGGTCGGCACCGACCCCCGAGCCGCCCACGGTGACGAGGCAGACGCGCTCGTCCGGACGGTAGCCGAGCGCTTCCCTGTCCTCGAGCTGGCCCGGGTCGAAGCCGGTGACGTAGCCGGCGAAGTCGTAGTGCTGCCGCGTCCACTCGCGGATCGACGGCAGCCCGGGCCCGAAGGCGTCCGGGACGATGTCGCCGGGGTCGCCCACGAAGATGGCGCGGTCACGCACCCGCGGGAACCGGGCGATGTGCTCGATCATCTCGGCGTTGTAGTCGGCGGTCAGGAACGCCTCGTGCTCGCCGCCGTCCGGCATCGGCAGCCACCCGACGAAGTTGGTGAACCAGGCGAAGGCGGCGGTCTTCTGCTCGGGGTTCTCGTGCAGGTAGTAGTCGAGCTCCCAGGCCTCGTCGCCGATCCACAGGTCGTAGTGCTCCTCGCGGGCGAGGTCGTGGAAGACCATGAAATTCGATAGCAGGATCTCGTCCATCCGCCGGATGGCCTGGAAGGCGTGCAGGTCGTGCTCGGCCGACTCGGACTCGACGTGCCCGGACTCGCTGGCCAGCTGTGCGCTGGCCGGGTGGACGCGCTCGCCGCGCGCTTCCAGCACGGCCGTGACGGGGTGCTGAGCGAGCCAGTCGATCTGCAGGTCCGGGTGCAGCTTGCGCAGCTCGCAGGCGATCGCCACGTCCCGCTGAGCATGACCAAGGCCTATGGGCGAGGAGATGTACAGCGCGCGCTTGGGCCGCGCCCGGCCGCGCGTCCAGCGCGGAGACGGCGTTTGCGCAGGGAGCGCGAAGTCCCGGAGCAGCAGGTTGACCTTGACCGGGTCCCGCGCATGCGGGCCATGGCCGGAGCCCTCGAGCATCACCAGGTCGCCGCCGGTAGCCTCGGCGAGCGCCATCCCGCGGCCGGGACCGGTAATCGCGTCGGCCGTGCCCTGGATCACCAGCACCGGGCAGCGAACCCGGGAGCACAGCTCGCGCGTGGCCGCCTCGTCCAGGCCGTTGCCGATCTCCGTCGCGATGAGGGTCTCGGCGGTGGTCTCCAGGCCCCAGCCGACGCAGTCCTCGGTCGGCTTGGTCGAGTGCGGCTCGGTGAACATCTGGGAGAAGAAGAACTCCAGGAAACCGCGGTAATCCCGCCGCCAGTAGTTGAGGTTGTCTTTGGCCCAGCCCTCGTCGGTGGGCAGCACCTCGTCCCACGGGTAACGCGTGCGGTCCTCCAGCGGTGAGGCCAACGGCACGGCCGGGCAGACGAACACGGCCCCGGTCACGCGGTCCGGGTGCTCAGCCGCCAGGATGAGGGCGCGCTGCGCGCCGACCGACAGCGAGACAATCACCGCGCGCTCGGTCGCGGTGGCGTCCATTACCGCCAGGGCATCGGCGGCGAACTCGTCTTCCCCGTACCCGGCCGCCGGGCGGTCGGAGCGGCCGTTGCCGCGGCCGTCGAAGGTGAGCACACGGCAGTGCCTGGCCAGGTAGGGAATCTGCATCTTCCAGTGCCGTGAATGGATGATCGACCACGTTGGCAGCAGGAACACGGTCGGCCCGCCCGAGCCGTAGACCTCGTAATACAGGCGCACGCCGTCGCGCTTGATGTACCCGGAGCTGTCCGGGTACCGCGCCCGGGACTGCTCGCGGCCGGGCGCGGTCAGCTGGATATCCATTGCTCGATCCAATCCAGTAGTTCGCGGTGCCCGGTCTCGATGCCGCCCAGTCGCTCGATGATGATCCCGAGGTTGAACGTCATCACCAGCGACACCAGCGCCTGCAGGGGCAGCGGAATGCCGAGCTCACGGCGCGGCTGTGCGAACGCCTCGGTGAGCACCGCCCGCCACTCGGCGCTCACCCGCGCCAGCCGGGCCCTGATGTCGGGGTTGTTCCAGGCCAGCGCCTGCAGCTCAAGCCAGATCTTCTGGTAGCGGACATCCTCGCTGACCAGGTAGCGCATCGCCGTGCGCCACTTGTCGGCGAACGGCACGTCGTCCTCGTACAGCTCCCGCTGCCGGGCGATCAGCCGGCCGGTGAACCGTTCCAGCGCGTGCACCAGCAGGTTCTCGTTGGAACCGAAGTAATAGTGCACCAGGCCGTGATTGACGCCGGCCTCCTTCGCGAGCCGCCGCGTCGTGATGCCCGCGTACCCGGCGTCGGCCAGCAGCCGCTCCGCCGCGTCCAGCAGCGCTTCCTCGGCGGCCGCGCGGGCCGACGTCTTCGCCGCGGCCGCCGTCGGCGCGGCCGGGCTCACCATATCCATGACAAGCCCCTCCCCTGTCATGCCAGGTGCTCAACGCACCCGTTAGTCGTGCGTCTTAGTCATTTGACCAAAGTTCGAGGATGGCTGTCAAGACCGCCTGGAAAGGAAGGTGGCGAGCCCCGAGATCCGCTAGGCCCTGGGCGCCGGGAGCGCGGCCAGCAGCCGGTCCAGTTCGGCGTCGGTGTTGTAGTAGTGCACGGAGGCACGGACCAGATCGGGCAGGCCGCGGTGCGGCAGGTCGAGCTGCGCGTGCGAGGCGAGTGACACGCTGGTGTTGACACCGTTCGCCGCGAGGTGCCGCTGAACCTCCTGGGCAGGCACGCCCGCCACGCTGAAGGTGACGATCGCGCAGCGCCGCAGGCCCTGGTCATGCACCTGTACGCCGTCAATCGCGGCAAGCCGCGAGCGCAGCTCGGCCGCCAGCGCGGTCACCCGGGCCTCGATGGCGTCGAGCCCCCAGGACAGCGCGTACGAGACCGCCGTGCCGAAGCCGACCTTCCCCGCATAACTGGTCTCCCAGTTCTCGAACCGCCGCGCGTCGCCGCGGATCTCGAAGCTGTCCGGGGCCGGTCCAGGTCGCGGCGTGCAGGTCGAGGAACGGCGGCTCGAGCTTGTCCAGCATCTCGCGCCGCACGTACAGGAACCCGGTGCCCCGCGGGCCGCGCAGGAACTTCCTGCCGGTGCCCGACAGCATGTCGCAGCCGATCCGCTGCACGTCGACAACCAGCTGGCCGGCCGACTGGCAGGCGTCGAGCAGGAACGGGACACCCGCCTCGCGCGCGACGGCGCCGACCTCCTCCGCGGGATTCACGAGACCGCCGTGGGTCGGAACGTGGGTCATGGCGATGAGCTTCACCGTGCCAGGACCGCGCCCGAGGCGCTCCTTCAGGTCGGCGACGGAGAACTGGCCGTGCTCGTCATCCTCGATGACCTCGACGACCGCCCCGGTTCGCCTGGCGACCTGGAGGTAGGCGATCACGTTGCTGGCGTACTCGGCCCGGGCGGTCAGGATGCGGTCCCCCGGCTGGAAGCCCAGCGAGTAGAACGCCATGTCCCACCCCCTGGTCGCGTTCTCCACCACCGCGATCTCGTCGGGCTGGCAGCCGAGCAGCCGCGCGAGCGCCGTATAGACGGCTTCCACCTGATCGTGCGCGGCGTCGGCGGCCTCGTACCCGCCGATCTCCGCTTCCAGCCGCAGGTGCGCGATGACCGCTTCTGTCACGGCGGATGGCGGCAGCGCCGCCCCCGCGTTGTTCAGGTGTGCCACCCTGGCGACGCCAGGGGTATCACGCCGGGCACGGGCAACGTCGAAGGCCACGAAAGCACACTAACTGAGGGAGGCAGCGTGACCAGCGACCACACCGCTGAACACACGGCGATCGTCACGGGCGCCAATCACGGCATCGGGGCGGCGACGGCCGAGGCCCTGGCCCGCCGCGGCTGCGCCGTGCTGTGCACCTACCTCCGGGTGGCGGACCCGGAAGACCCCGGCATTCCGCGCACGTTCCGGGACAACCGCGCCACCGACGCCGCGGCCGTCATCGCCCGCATCGAAGGAAGCGGCGGCACAGCGGTCGCCGTGGAGGCCGACCTGTCCGACCCGGCCACGCCCGCCCGGCTCTTCGACACCGCCGAGGAGCGGCTCGGCCCGGTGGACATCCTGGTCAACAACGCGACCGGCTGGCTGGCCGACACCTTCGGCGCCGCCGCGACCGACCGGGCCGGCCGGACTCTGCAGCCGGTGACAGCAGAGACGTGGACCCGGCAGTTCACCGTGGACGCGATGGCCGCGGCCCTGATGATCGCCGAATTCGCGCGGCGGCACATCGCACGGCAGGCAGCCTGGGGCCGGATCATCGGCCTGACCTCCGGCGGCCAGCTCGGCTTTCCCGAGGAGGTCTCCTACGGGGCGGCCAAGGCGGCCCAGGAGAACTACACGATGTCAGCCGCCCTCGAGCTCGCCCCGTACGGGGTCACCGCGAACATGGTGTACCCGCCCGTCACCGACACCGGCTGGGTCACCGACGCCGTGCGCGAGCAGGTGGCCAAGAGCCCGACGCTCATCCACATCGCCACCCCGCAGCAGGTCGCCGACGTGATCGCCTACCTCGCCTCCGACGACGCCGGCCTGGTCACCGCGAACGTGATCACCCTCCGGTGACCCCGGAGCCTAATGTGGGCCCCGCGCAGCGTCCAGGACGTACATCCCGGGGCCTACCGGGATCGGCATCGCCGGGAACGCCATCATCATCGTGGTGTATGTGCTGTCGCGCACCGTCGGCCTGCCGTTCGGCCCAGACCTGCACAGTGCTGAATCGGTCGGCGCCCTGGACGTGGTGAGCTGCGTCCTCGAGTTCGGCCTGATCGCCGGCTGCGCGGCGCTGCTGTGGCGGCCGTCGCTGGCGGACCGGCCGACGGCGCGCCGCGGCGCGGTCGCGACCGCGGCCGCGCTCGTCGCGGTTCCCGTCGCGGTGATCGCCGCGACCACCGCGGTGATGACACCCGGCTGGGCAGGACCGGAGGGGCCCGCGGGGATGGCGTCCGGCAGCATGTCCGCCCAGTCCTCGACCAGTCAGTCATCGACCGCGCTGGACCCGAGCATGGGAGACATGGGCAGCACCGACGGCCAGCCGGACATGCAGATGTACGGCTCGACGGCGCCGCCGACCGCGGCGCAGGTCGTCGCGGCCGCGCGGCTGATCCAGGCGACGGACACGAGCCTGACGCGGTACGCGAACGTGCAGGCGGCGTTCGCGGCGGGCTACACCTACGTGCTGAAGACCAACGGCGAGGAGCACCTGCTGTACGACGGGCCCAACCCCACCTACCAGGGCCTCAACCCGCAGGACCCGTCGTCGCTCGTGTACGCGATCAACGTGCCGAACCACGCCCCGATCCTGCTCGGCGCCATGTACATCATGGGCGGCGATACCCAGAACGGCCCGCAGATCGGCGGCGGGCTGACCCGCTGGCACTCGCACCTGGTCACCTGCGTCAACGGACGGCCGACGATCGCCGGCTTCGGCGTCCAGCTCCGCGGCAACTGCGACCCGGCCAGCTGGCAGAACAGGTACACCGCGCAGATGCTGCACGTCTGGGTCGTCCCCTACCCCGGCGGCATCTTCTCCGATGACCTCAGCGCGGCCGCGACGAACTCCGCGGTGCAGGCTGTGCTGGCACAGCACAGCTGAGACGGGTGCGGAGCAAGCCGCGTACGTTCAGAAGAAAGATCCTTTTTATCCCGAACGTACGCGGCCGGCTCTCCCCCGCTATTGCCCAAATTTCTTTGCAAAACTTTCTGGGTAAATGTAGGGTCGGGCCATGGGCTCTGCACCGGATAGCTCTGCACCGGACACCGGCTTCCCCGCCTGGATCGACCCGAGCCGTGACCTGATCCTCACCCCGAAGCGGGTCAAGGGCCTGACCCACCCCATCAGGCTGCGGCTGCTCGAGCTGCTGCAGCAGGAAGGCCCCGCCACCGCCACCAGCCTGGCGGCCCGCATCGGGCGGTCCAGCGGGGTCACCAGCTACCACCTGCGGGTGCTGGCCGACAGCGGCTTCATCGTCGAGGACACCGAACGCGGCAACGCCAGGGACCGGTTCTGGCGGGCGCCGCACCGCTCGACGGGCTTCACGCTGCGGATGCCCGACGACCCGGGCACCGCGGACAACGTCGACGCGACCGACCGGTACCTGCGGATCGTGGCCGAGGAGGTCTACCGCCGCATCCAGGTCGGCATCGACCTGCTCACCGCCAGCCCGGAGGACATGGCGGCGGTGCCCTGGCGGATGGACGACTGGCCGCTGCGGCTGACCGCCGACGAGGCCCGCGAGCTCGGCCGGCAGATCAGCGAGCTCGCCAGCCGGTACCGCCGCCCGCCTGGTGACCCCGATCCGCGGCCAGAAACCATGCGTGCCTACTTCCAGCTCCAGTTGCTCCCCGACGAGCCGCCGCTCGAGGAGCCGGGAGCCTCCCCGTGATCCCCCGCAGGAAGCTTCCGCTGTACGGGCTGGTGCTCGCGTACGGCATCTCCCAGCTCGGCACGCTCATGTCCGGGCTCGCCATCCCCTGGCTGGTGCTGGTCACGACGGGGAGCGCGGCGCGGACGGGCCTGGTCGGGTTCGCGGAAATGGCTCCCTACGTGGTCGCCCAGGCGATCTCCGGCCCGGTCGTCGACCGGTTCGGGCTCCGGCGCTCGTGCGTCACGGGGAACGCCGCGGCCGCCGTGCTCGTCGGCGCCGTACCGGCCCTGTACGCCGCGGGCGCGCTGTCGATCGGCTCGCTGTTCGCGATCGTCGCGGTCGCGGGCGCCGTCAGGGGCGCCGCCGACGCGGCCACCTCGCCGCTGGTCCCGCGAGCCGCCGCGTACGGCGGGGTGCCGAACGAGCGCGCCGCCGGCCTCAACTCGGTGGCGCAGCGCACCGGCATGCTCGTCGGCTTGCCGCTGGCCGGCGTGCTGATCGCGGCGGCCGGCGCGCCGACGGTGGTCTTGGTCGACGCCGTCACGTTCGCTGTCGCCGCGCTGCTCGTCGCAACGGCGGTGCCGCCCGCGGCCACGAAGGCAGACGCCGCCGCGGCGGCGGCCGCGGACGAGCAGCTCACCGTCCGCGGCTACCTGTCCCGGCTGGGCGACGGCATGCGGTTCCTGCGGGCCGACCGGGTGATCGCGGGCATCGCGCTGATGGTCGCGGTCGCCAACCTGCTCGACCAGGCGCTGGATTCTGTCTTCGTCCCGGTCTGGGTCCACACCCGGCTGCATCAGCCGTCCGGGCTCGGGCTCATCGGCGGCGCCATGGCGCTCGGCTCGGTGTCCGGCGCCCTCGCCGGCACGTGGCTGGGTCCGCGGCTGCCCAGGTACCTCACGTACGCGGTCGGTTTCCTGCTGGGCGGCTGCCCGGTGTTCATCGCGCTCGCCTTCTCCTCCGCGCTGCCGCCCGTGATGGTCGTCGCGGCGCTCGGCGGCCTGGCGGGCGGCGCGCTGAACCCGATCATCGGGGCGGTCGCCTACGAGCGGGTCCCCGCCCGGCTGCAGGCGAGCGTCCTTGGCGCGTTCAGGGCCAGCGCGTGGGTCGGGATCCCGTTCGGCTCGCTACTCGGCGGAGCGCTAACCGAGGGGATCGGCCTGCGCGACGCGCTGCTCGTGACCGGGACCGCGATGTTCCTCACGACGCTCGCGCCGTTCGTGTTCCCCTCCTGGCGGGGCATGAACAGGCGGCCTCAGCCTCAGCCGCTGCCGTCAGGTGAGCCAGACGCCGTCGCGCATTAGGGTGCGGCCGGGCAGTTCGCTGACCTCACGCCAAGTAAGGGCGCAGCCGGAACGCGATGAAGCCGTACGGCCCGGTGGACAGGCGCTCGTGCTTCGCCGGGCTGAGCGCGGCGGCCTCGGGAGCGGGCCGCGGCTCGACCAGCCGCTCGATGACGAACCCGGCGTCCGCGATCGCCGCGCAGACGGCCTCGAGCGGCTCGATCCAGAACCGCACCCGCATGTCCAGTTCCGCGCCCCACCACTCTTCCACGATCCGGGTGTCGAAGTAGCTGCCGCCGTGCCGCAGCCAGTCGCCCGTCGGATGCAGCTTGGACAGCACCAGCGCGCCGCCCGGCTTCAGGACCCGCCGGAACTCGCGCAGCGCGCCCGCCCGGTTGTCGGCGTACTCGTAGGCGAGCGCGCAGAGCACCAGGTCGACGGATGCGTCAGGCAGCCAGTCGATCGGATCGCTGAGGTCATGCACGCGGAACTCGCCGCCGCCGGCCTGCTGACGGCAGAACTCGACCATCCGCGGGCTGTTATCGAACCCGGTGACCAGTGCGCCGCGGCTGACCAGCTCGGCCGCGTAGAAGCCAGGGCCGCAGGCGGCGTCGAGGACGCGCTTCCCGCTGACGTCGCCGAGCAGTTCGAGACAGGCCGGGCGGTCAAGGTGGGCGTTCCACAGCCCGTCCGCGGCGTGCCTGCGGTAGTTCTCCGCGGGCGCCTCGTACTGCGGCTCCCGGCCTACGAGTTCGGTCATGCCCGCCATCATTCCCCGGCAGGATCGATGGCATGGCTCCCGATTTCGGTCATCGGCGCCGAGCGCTTCACCGCGGCGCTGCGGGAGGCGATCACCGACCCGGCGGTCAGGCGGCTGCCGCCGACCGGTGCGGTCGACCAGTTCATCGACAGCACCGACGCCCTCGGCGATCTGGGGTTCCTGCGAGCCTGCGCCGGGGCGGCCTGAAGCCGGGCTCCTGCCTCAGACCGGGACACGCTCCTCGGTGGCGACGGGCTCGGCCTGTGCCACCGCTGGCGGACCCTGCACCACCAGCCAGATCCCGGCGACCAGGACCCACAGCTCCATCGCCAGCATCGCGAACCAGGCGATCGGCGGGACCAGCGCCACGACGCCCGCGGCGAACAGCACCCAGCCCATCCAGATCGGCAGGATCCGCCCGGCGACCACGGTCAGGCCGCCGAGGATGCCGAACAGCGCGAAGCCGAGGACGACCGGCAGGAAGAAGTTGTTCTGCAGCATGTTCAGCGTCTGCGCCGAGGCGGGCGTCAGGTCCTTGGTGTCGAGGGACAGGATCAGGTCGAAACCGACCAGGCAGGTAAGGCCGATGGCCGCGGCGACGGCGCCGCCGAGCGTGCCGGTGGCGAGCCACCGGTCGCCGCGCCGGACGTGGCGGCCCAGGACGGCCGCGAACAGGACCAGGAAGAACATCGCGAGCCCGACGAGCAGATCGCTGACCGTCTCGCGCTTGTGGTGGGTGGTGTACCACTGGATCACTTGCGAGCCGGACGCGTTGGAATCGGGCGTACTGTTCCCGATCACGAAGCTGACGGCGACCAGCAGCCCGCTGAGCACACCCGCCAGCGGACCCCACTTACTGAGCCATGCCACCATGGCATTCCCCTTCCCCGAGTCATTGAGTCTCTGACTTCAGGGTCGTTCTCCGGCCTGGGAAGGTCGACACAGGTAACCAGCCGGTCACGGTCGTGCTGGTACACCCTTAAGGGTTCGGCTAGGGGCGATCTGAGGATCGAGTGCCGCTACTCGCGGCGACCGTGCCGGGCGCTGGGCGATGAGCACGCCGATGACCAGCAGGATCGCCCCGGCGATCTCTGCCGTGCCGGGCGCTTCGCCGAGCAGCGCCCAGGAGGCGGCCATCGCGACCACGGGCGCGAGGAGCACCCACGGGACGACGTGCCCTGACGGGTACTTCGACAGCAGCCGGTTGAAGATGGCGTACCCGACGAGCGAGCACAGCCCGGCGGTGTAGACGGTGGACAGCACGCCGTCCCAGCCCAGGCGCGTCAGCCCGTGACCCACCGCGGCGGGCCCGTCGACCAGCAGGCTGAGCGCGAGCAGCGGCAGGGGGACTATCGTCGCCGACCAGACCGTGAGCGCCAGGCCCCCGGGTGCCCGGGAAGCGCGCGACACCACGTTGCCTATCCCCCACGACAGCCCGGCGGCCACGCACAGCACGAGTGCCGCGGCCGGCACGTGGCCGCCGCGGCCGAGCGCGACGACAGCCAGCCCGAGCACGCCGAGCGCCACGCCCGCGACCTGTGCACGCGACGGCCGCTCGCGGAGGACGACAGCCGCGATCACGATGGTGAACACCACCTGGGCCTGCAGCACGAGCGCGGCGAGCCCCGGCGGCATGCCCAGGTGCATCGACAGGTACAGCAAGCCGAACTGGCCGAGGCTCATGAACGCCCCGACCGTGGCGACGGTCCGGAACGGCACCGACGGCCGTGGCACGAAGAAGCAGGCGGGAACGGCGACCACCGCGAACCGGATCGCGGCGAACAGCAGCGGCGGCACCGACCCCATCCCCCAGTCGATCACCACGAAGTTGAAGCCCCAGAGTGAGGCGACGAGGACGGCGAGGAGCGTGTCACGGCGGTTCACGCGACCTAGTCTCCGGTACGCAACCATTAAGCACCAGCGAATATTCATACCCTTCACGATGTAGCATTGCTTCATGATTGACCTGGTGTCGCTCGACGCGCTGCGCGCTGTCGGAACCCACGGCTCGGTCGTGGCGGCCGCCGATGCGCTCGGTTTCACGCCCAGCGCGGTGTCCCAGCAGATCAAGCGCCTCGAACGGCAGACCGGAGTGCCGCTGCTCGAGCGGGTCGGCCGTGGCGTGATGCTCACCGGCCACGGCCGGCATCTCGTCGAGCAGGGCGCGCGCCTGCTGGCGGACCTGGAAGAGCTGCAGGCCGGGCTGCACCAGCAGGCCGCCACGGTCGCCGGGCACGTCCGGCTGGCGGCGTTCTCCACCGCGATGCGCGGGCTCGTCGCCCCCGCGCTGCCGCACGTCCTCGCCGTGCACCCGGACCTCCGGGTCAGCCTGACCGAACGCGAGCCGTGGGACACCATCGGCCTCGTCGCCGCCGGGCAGGCCGACCTTGGCGTCGCGCACAGCTGGGGGGACGTCCCGCTGTCAATCCCCGGCCACGTCGCCAGGACCACGATCGGGCACGATCTCGCGGAGGTGATCGTGCGTCGCGATCACCGCCTGGCGGCCCGCACCGTGGTCACCCCCCGCGACCTCGCCGGCGAGGACTGGATCGCCACGCCCGAGGGGTCGATCTGCCGGCAGTGGCTGCTGCGGATGTACGAGGGCACCGGCCGGCTGCCACGGATCGCGCACGTCTCGATGGAGTTCGACAGCCACCTGGCCCTAGTGCGGGCGGGGCTGGGCATCGCGCTGGTCCCGCGGCTCGGCCGCTCGCCGCTCGGCGAGGACCTAGCCGCCGTTGAGGTCGCCGACCCGGTGCCGAGCCGCGAGATTCTCGCGTTGCACCGCGCGTCGATGAGCGACTCCCCGGCGATCGCGGCCCTGCTCACCGCGCTGGATGCCAGCCGGGGATCACCCCTCTAGGTCATGGGCGGTGCGGAGGGCGCCAGGCCGCAGCGGCGTGCCGAGGAGCTGGCTGACCAGGGTGCGGTGCGCGGCGTGCAGGGTGCGGACGGCCGCGCGGTTGATGCCTGGCTTGATCGCCGGGTCGCCGCCGCGCGGCCGTCCCGGCTTGGTGGGGATCCACAGGTGGCCAGGGTCGCTGCCCTCGAGCTCGGTGATGATCGCCTTGCGGGCGGCAAGCCACCGGGTCAGGATCTGCACGGTCGCGTCGGTGATCGGGATGGATTCGCCGTCGAGGTCGACGGACGCGTCGCCGTCCAGGTGCAGGGCACTGACCTTCAGCTGAGCGAGCTCGGGAACGCCGCGGCCGGTGTCGGCGACCAGCCCGGCGACGGCGGCGGTCCGCAGCGACGTCAGGGCGTTGGAATGGATGGGCCTGCGCACGGTCAGGTCGTGCAGCAGCCGCTCGGTGTCGCCGGGGGTCAGGTGGAACCCGCGGGCTGGCCGCTGGCCGTCCATGCGCTCGGCGAGGCCGGTGAATTCCGCGAAGGCGTTGAAGGAGTCGACCCGGACGCGCATCGAGTTGGGATAGGCCGCGGCCTCGGGGCCGCGGAGCGTGTTGCGGACGCGGGTCCTTCCCGCGCCGGCGTCGGCGAGCCAGGCGTCGGTCCGCGCCGGGTCCAGGAGCTCGCCGACCGTCATCTCAGGCGTCTCGGCGGCCCGCAGCGCGTGGCGCAGGTACTCGTCGAGGAACCGCCTGCGGAGCCGCCGGGTGCTCGCGGCGAAACCGCGGTCGTCCAGGTGCCGGATGAAAGCGTCGATCGCGTCCCGCGCCGGCGTATCGGCGTCGATGGCTGGCATGCCTAGAGACTATCGATTCCGGCTGATAACAGTAAGAAAATGCCCGGCGACTCGCCGGCGTCCCTGGTTTCCAGGTGATGTTCTGGTTGTTTGACGGCGAGCCTTGGTCCGCTCCGCTTCTTGCTGTTATCAGATTAGGCGGGACGGAAACGCAGGGCCGACCACACCTCGTCGATGGCAACCTGCCTGACCGGCTGGACACCCTCGCCCGTCAGCGCGGCGCTGAGGAGGTCCCTGCTCTCCCCCGCGATCGGCGGGACATCATCAAGCATCCCGACGGTCGCTATCCGCTGGCCCGGCTTGATCTGCAGCTTGGCGCTGACGTCCATACTGGGATTATGGCTGCCGGCTGGGTCGTCGTCCTGAACGGGCCGCCGCGGTCAGGCAAATCCAGCATCGCGGACGTCATCCAGGAGACGTTCGACGGGCCGTGGATGAACCTGGGCGTGGACGTGTTCAGCCGCCATGTGACGCCGCCGCGGTACCGGCCGGGGATGGGACTACGGCCGGGCGGCGGCGAGCGGCCCGACATCGAGGCGCTGATCCCCGCCTTGTACGCGGCGTTCTACGATTCGGTCGCGGCGCACGCCCGGCACGGCCTGAACGTGGTGGCGGACGTCGGCCACCACGACGCCTACGCGGCGCCGCTGCATCTGCTCCGCGACGCGGCCCGGCGGCTGCGCGGCCTGCCCGCGCTCCTCGTCGGCGTCCGCTGCCCGATCGAGGAGATCATGCGCCGCCGCGACGCCAGCCCACCCGGCCGCTACGCCACCAGCGGCCCCGACGGCGAAATCCCCGTCCCGGTACTCCGCTGGCAGCACCACGTCCACCAGCCCGGTATCTATGACCTGGAAATCGACACCTCCACAGTCCCCCCGGAAGCCGCGGCAGCAACAATCCGCACCCGCCTAGCAGGCCCTCCCCCAACCGCCTTCCGCCAGCTAGCCGCGGACCCTGCCGGAGATTAGTGGCGCCGCCGCTTCTTGCTGTTATCAGCGTGATGAGATCATCGTGCGAGATAGGGCGCCGGAATCCGGGCCAAATCCCGCACGATGATTGGATCTTGGTCCCGGCATGGCCTTGGCGCGGGTTGCCCGGTCGCAGGAAGGCGGTCATGGCCGGGATGCGAGCCGCTTCTTGCTGTTATCACGCCGCGGGTCGCGGCGGACGGGGAAGTCCGCCTGTCGATTGCGCAATCGACACCGGTAGAGCGGGTCGATCGCGCAATCGACAGGACGGGGTGGGGGTGCAGTGGTGTGACGCGGTGCTGCTGACGAAGGGCTCTAGCGGACTGCCATCTCGGCAGTGGGGTTGGCGGGCGTGGAAGAGGCTGAATGCGCGGCCGGGGCCGCTTCTTGCTGTTATCAGTAGCCGGGCGAGCGGCTGAGGCTGGGGCGAACAGGGCAGGCGGATTATCGAACAGGGCAGGCGGATTATGGGGCGGGGAGGCGCGGGGGCAGGCCGAACGGGCCGAACAGGGACGGGTCGGCGAAGGCGACGATTCGGGCGATGCCGGTGTCCGTGACCGTGAGGACCTGGATCGCGTGCGCGCGGAACGTGCCGTCCGGTTCCCGCTCGTAGACGGCGAACGCTGGCTGCCCGTTCGCGGTCACCGGGACAAGACGGAGCAGCCCGGGGCCGGGCAGCAGCGACGCGGCGACGAAGCGGAGCACCGTGTCGCGGCCGGCGAACCAGGTCAGCAGCGGCGGCATCTCGAGCGCGATGTCCTCGCGCAGCAGGCCGGCCAGCGCGCCGGCGTCGGCGTTCTCGATCGCCGCGGCGTACCTGTCGAGCAGTGCGCGCCGCGCCGGGTCCGCGGGCTCGGCGAGGCCGGTGACGTCGGCGGCGTCGGATCCGGCGGGCAGCGCGGCCGCGATCTGGTCGCGGGCGCGCCGCAGCGCGCTGTTCACCGCGGTCGTGGTCATGCCCAGCAGGTCCGCCGCCTCGGCGGCCGGCCAGTCGAGCACGTCCCGCATGATCAGCACCGCGCGCTGCCGGGCCGACAGGTACTGCAACGCCGCGACGAAGGCCAGCCGGATCCCCTCCCGCGCCACGACCGCGGCCGCCGGATCGCCAGGGCCGGCCGAGTCACCGGAACCGGACAGCGCGCCGGGGAACGGCTGCAGCCAGGGCACCTCCGGCCCGGCCACCAGCGGCGCGGCCGGATCCTCGTCCGGGGCGCCGAGGCCGGCCGGCAGCGGCCGCCTGGCGCGGCGTTCGAGCGCGGTCAGGCACGCGTTGGTCGCGATCCGGTACAGCCAGGTCCGCGCCGACGCGCGGCCCTCGAACCCGCCGAACGACCGCCACGCCCGCAGGTACGTCTCCTGCACCAGGTCCTCGGCCTCGTCGATCGAGCCGAGCATCCGGTAGCAGTACGCCAGCAGCTCGCCGCGGAACTGGGCGGCGACGCTGGCGAAGTCCTCCTCGACGGTCATCGCCGCCAATCTACCGATGACCATCCCGGGTCGTTATGGTGAGGCATGTGATCCCGGTCGGGCGGCGGACGCTCGTCGTCAGCCGGCGCCGCCGTGCTCGTCGTGGCCGCCGCCGGCACGGCGCTGGCGGTCGGCGTCCCGTCCAGTTCGCCGTCGCACACGGCGAGCCTGGCCGCTGACGGGCGGTCGAGCGCCACCCTCGAGGTCGTCACGGGCACTCCCCTGCTGAACGTGCGGACCGCCAGCCTCGGTGGCACCAGCGGGACGCTGCTGCGAGCCAGCACCCCGGCGGGCGCGCCCTCGCAGGTGACGTTGAGCTGGGGAGACGGCCGGGACCGTTCGGGACAAAAGGACGTTGCCGTGCTGTCGGCGAGCAGCGGTACCACCCTCATTACGGTGACGCTCAACCAGGCCGTCAGCTGGCGGCTTGACTTCGCGGGCGGCACCGAACGGACCGTCGCCGACCTGCGCGGCGGCAACGTCACCGCGGTCACCTTCACGGCGGGGTCGGACGCGATCGACCTGTCGCTGCCGGAACCGCGCGGCATGGTGCCGGTGCGGCTCGCGGGCGGCGCGAGCCAGTTCCGCCTCAGCGTGCCAGGCGGCGTCCCGGTCCGGGTCACCGCGGCCGGCGGCGCGGGCGAGGTATCGGTCGACGGCGCGTCCTACAGCGGGGTCGGCGGCGGGTCGGTGTTCGCGACACCCGGCTGGTCGGCGACCGCGGCCGGGTTCGACGTCGACGCCACGGCCGGCACGGCGCTGCTGTCGGTCGCCCGGTGGAGCCGGTAGCGTGCGAGTTCGTGAGCAGCTATAGCCAGCCCGGCACCGTCCTGACCGACCACACGTTCCTCGTGCCGCTCGACCACGCGGACCCGGAGGGCGACGAGATCGAGGTCTTCGGCCGGGAGATCGTGGGATGCGGAAAGGACCCCGACGGCCTGCCATGGCTGGTGTTCCTGCAGGGCGGCCCCGGGTTCGCCGCGCAGCGCCCCGTCGGCCGGCAGCAGTGGCTGGACCGGGCGCTCGACGACTACCGGGTGCTGCTGCTCGACCAGCGCGGCACCGGCCGGTCGTCGCGGATCAGCGCCCGGTCGCTGGCGCCGCTCGGCTCGGCGGAGAAACAGGCTGAGTACCTCGCGCGGTTCCGCGCGGACAGCATCGTGCTCGACGCCGAGCTGATCCGCCGCGAGCTGACCGGCGGGGAGCCGTGGAGCGTGCTCGGGCAGAGCTTCGGCGGGTTCTGCGCGGTGACGTACCTGTCGTTCGCGCCGCACGGCATGCGGGAGGCGCTGATCACCGGCGGCCTGCCGGGGCTGAACACCCGCGCCGAGGACGTGTACCGGCTCACCTACCGGACGTGTGCGGCGCGGAACACCGAGCACTACGACCGGTACCCCGGCGACGTCGCCGCGGCCCGGCAGGTCGCGGAGTTCCTGGCCGAGCGGGACGGCGTCCCGCTGCCCGGCGGGGCGCGGCTGACCGTCGAGGCGTTCCAGGCGATCGGCGGCCTGCTCGGCCAGGCGGCCGGCAGCCATGAGCTGCACTACCTGCTCGAGGACCCGTTCGACAACGACGGCGGCGACCTGTCCGACACGTTCCTGTACCAGGTCGCCGCGCGGACCGGGTTCGCGACGGCGCCGCTGTACGCGGTGCTGCACGAGGCCTGCTACGGAGGGCAAGGGGAAGGGACGCGGTGGGCGGCGCAGCGGGTGCGTCCGGAGTTTCCTGAGTTCGACGCGCGGGCCGCGCTGGAGGCGGGCACCCCGGTCATGTTCACCGGCGAGATGATCTACCCGTGGATGTTCGACCTGGACCCGGCGCTGCGGCCGCTCAGGGAAGCCGCGGAGATCCTGGCGAACGCCGGCGACTGGCCGCCGCTGTACGACCCGGCGCGGCTCGCGGTCAGCGAGGTGCCCGCCGCGGCGGCGGTCTACTTCCGCGACATGTACGTGCCGGTCGACCTGTCGCTGCGCACGGCGTCCGCGATCCGCGGGCTGAAGCCGTGGGTGACCAGCGAGTACGAGCACGACGGGCTGCGGGTCAGCGGCGGACGGGTGCTGGACCGGCTGATCGCGATGAACCGCGGCGAGGTGTGACCGCCGGCGCCGGCCGCGGCAAGGACGGTCAGGCCGGAACGGTGACCGGGTAGACCGTCACCACCGGCCCGTCGTCCCGGCCGCCGAGGCGGATGCCGGAGAACGCGGTACCGGGGACCCCGCGGAAAGCCCCCGTGCTCGTGACGTCAAGCCGGTAGGCGATGGCGGGCGAGACCCAGACCGGCGTCGCGCCGAGCATGCCGAACGCCTCGTGATGGCTGTGCCCGCACAGCACGAGCCGCACGTCGGAGCCGGCGATCGCGTCCCGCAGCAGCCCGGGATCGCGCAGCGCCATCCGGGCCATCGGCTCGACCGGCGACAGGATGGGCGGGTGGTGCAGCGCCACGATCGTTCCGTCCGGGGCTGGCGTGGCGAGCTCGGACCGCAGGTAGCGGAGCGTCTGGTCGTCCAGGGCGCCGCCGTCCTCGCCGGGGATCGTCGAGTCGAGCGCGATGATGCGCAGGCCATCGCGCCAGTGCGTCTGGTTGACCGGGGCGCCGGGGCCGCCGAGGGTGCCGTCGCCGCTTGCCAGGCGGCGGCGGAACTCGTCCCGGTCGTCGTGGTTGCCCGGCAGGTAGACGACGCTCGCTGCTGGCGCTCCTGGCGCTCCTGGCGTCCCTGACGCCCTGGCCGCGTCGGCGAGGATCGCGGCGAGGTCGTCGTAACACGGGCCCTCGCCGGCGTCCGCGAGGTCGCCGGTCAGCAGGAAGACATCGGGCCGCAGGCCCGCCGCCGCGGCCTCGCGCAGCGCGGCCAGCAAGTTGTCCCTGGTCCGCGCGCCGTGCGGGCCGATCCCGCTGGTGGTCAGGTGAATGTCGGACAGCTGCACAAGCAGGTAGGGCCGCACAGAAACGATGCTATCGGCCGGCGGGGGCGGCAGGCTCGCCCCTGATGCGCCGGCTGATCTGGGCGGCCGCCGCGACGACCCGGGCCGCGATGCGCGCCGCCGCCGCGTCGTCGGTGTCGGCGGGGAAGGTCACCGCGATGCCCGCCTCCGGATAGCCGGCGTGATCGAGCACCGCCGCCGCGACCGAGCGCAGCCCCGGAGTGACGTCGCCGTCCTCGGTGGCGTAGCCGCGCCGCCGCACCTCGGCGAGCAGCACGCGCAGTTCACGCAGGTTGCGCGGCCCGCGGTCGGTGCGCAGCACGAACGCCGCCGGGCCGGGGAACAGCGCGCGGACGCTGGCCGCGGGAAGCGCCGCGAGCATCGCCCGGCCGCTGGCCGTCAGCTGCGCGGGCAGCCGCACCCCGACGTCGGTGACCAGCGGCGCGCGACCGGGCGCCCGTTCCTCGATCACGTACAGGACCTCCCTGCCGTGCATGACCGCCAGGTGGGAGCTGTGCCCGGTCGCGTCGGTCAGCGCGGACAGCGGCACCCGGGCGAGCCGCTGCAGCGGCGCCTGCCGGACGTAGCCGGTGCCGAGCTCGTAGGCGCTGACGCCGAGCCCGTACCGGCGGTCGTCGGCCAGGTGCACCACGAAGCCCGCCGCCGCCAGCTCGCTCAGCAAGTGGTACGTGGTCGAGCGGGGCAGCGCGAGGTCACGCGCGATCGCGCTGGCCGGCACCGGCCGCGGCTGCCGCGACAGGTACCTGAGGATCGCCAGCACCTCGCGTGCCGCCGGAACGCCGCTCACGATGTCTTGGATACCAGACAGCATGATCCTCGCGCCACTAGCGCGAACCACCTGACGTGCGGTGACATGAAATACGTGGACACCATCACCGTGGGCCCCGGCCCGCTCAGCTTCGCCGATGTCGTGGCGGTGGCGCGTCATGGCGCGCCGGTAGAGCTCTCCCCCGACGCCGAGGTCGAGATCACCGCCAGCCGCAAGGTCATCGAGGACCTGGCCGCCGACGACGAGCCGCACTACGGGGTCTCGACCGGGTTCGGGGCGCTCGCGACCAAGCACATTCCGGTCGACCGCCGCGCCCAGCTGCAGCGCAGCCTGATCCGCTCGCACGCGGCGGGCTCGGGTCCCGAGGTGGAGACCGAGGTGGTCCGCGCGCTGATGCTGCTGCGGCTGTCCACGCTGGCCAGCGGCCGCACCGGCGTGCGCCTGACGGTCCCGCAGACCTACGCGCGCATGCTGAACGCGGGCATCACCCCCGTGGTGCGCGAGTACGGGTCGCTCGGCTGCTCCGGCGACCTGGCGCCGCTCGCGCACTGCGCGCTGGCGGCGATGGGCGAGGGCACGGTGCGGTGGCACGGCGACACCGGCCCGCTGCTCGCGGGCGGGCCCCTCGCGGCGGCCGGCATCCAGCCGCTCGTCCTCGCCGAGAAGGAAGGCCTGGCGCTCATCAACGGCACCGACGGCATGCTCGGCATGCTGGTCCTCGCCGCCGCCGACCTGGCCGTCGCGCTGCGCACCGCCGACATCACCGCCGCGATGAGCGTCGAGGGGCAGCTCGGCACCGACGCGGTGTTCGCCGCCGACCTGCAGCGGCTGCGGCCGCACCCCGGGCAGGCCGCGAGCGCGGCCAATCTGCGCGCGCTCCTCGACGGCTCGGCGATCATGGAAAGCCACCGCGGCCCGGACTGCACCCGCGTCCAGGACGCCTACTCGCTGCGCTGCTCCCCGCAGGTGCACGGCGCGGCGCGCGACACCCTCGCCCACGCCGAGACCGTCGCGGAACGCGAGCTGGCGAGCGCCATCGACAACCCGGTGGTGACCCTGGACGGGCGCGTGGAAAGCAACGGCAACTTCCACGGCGCGCCCGTCGGGTACGTGCTGGACTTCCTCGCGATCGCGGTCGCCGACCTGGCCTCGATCGCCGAGCGCCGCACCGACCGGTTCCTCGACGTCGCCCGCTCGCACGGGCTGCCGCCGTTCCTGGCCGACGACCCCGGCGTGGACTCCGGGCACATGATCGCCCAGTACACGTCCGCGGGGATCGTGTCCGAACTCAAGCGGCTCGCCGTCCCCGCTTCCGTCGACTCCATCCCGTCCAGCGCCATGCAGGAAGACCACGTGTCGATGGGCTGGTCGGCGGCGCGCAAGCTGCGCCGCGCCGTCGACGGGCTGACCCGGGTGCTGGCGATCGAGCTGCTGACCGCGGCGCGGGCGCTGGACCTGCGTTCCCCCCTCACGCCCGCGCCCGCCACGGCCGCGGTCGTCGCGGGGCTGCGCGCGCAATCGGTCGCCGGCCCCGGCGGCGACCGGTTCCTCTCACCAGAGATCGAAACGGCCGTGGACTACGTGAAATCAGGCGACGCGGTGCGCGCCGCCGAGACGGTCACGGGGCCGCTGGAGTAAGCGGCGTACGTTCCGGATGATCGAAAGGACCTTAACCATGGAAGGCGCCCGACCCGTCCGCGCACCGCGCGGCACCACGCTCACCGCCCGGTCCTGGCAGACCGAGGCACCGCTGCGCATGCTGATGAACAACCTCGACCCCGACGTGGCCGAACGTCCCGATGACCTCGTCGTCTACGGCGGCACCGGCAGGGCCGCCCGCAGCTGGAACGCGTTCGACGCGATGGTGCGCACGCTGACCTCGCTGCGCGAGGACGAGACCATGCTCGTACAGTCCGGCAAGCCGGTCGGGGTCATGCGCACGCACGAGTGGGCGCCGCGGGTGCTCATCGCCAACTCGAACCTGGTGGGCGACTGGGCGACGTGGCCGGAGTTCCGCCGCCTGGAGGCGCTGGGGCTGACGATGTACGGGCAGATGACCGCCGGGTCGTGGATCTACATCGGCACCCAGGGCATCCTGCAGGGCACGTACGAGACGTTCGCGGCGGTGGCGGCGAAGCGGTTCGGCGGTACGCTCGCCGGGACGCTGACCGTCACCGGCGGCTGCGGCGGGATGGGCGGCGCCCAGCCGCTGGCGGTCACGCTGAACGATGGCGTCTGCCTGGTGATCGACGTGGACCCGGCACGGCTGGCGCGGCGGGTTTCCACGCGGTACCTGGACGTCGTGGCCGACGACCTCGACGACGCGCTGGCCCGCTGCCTGGCGGCACGGGAGGCGCGGACGCCGCTGTCGGTGGGGCTCGCCGGCAACTGCGCGGTCGTGCTGCCCGAGCTGCTGCGGCTCGGCGTCCCCGTGGACATCGTCACCGACCAGACGTCCGCGCATGACCCGCTCTCGTACCTGCCCGTGGGGGTCGAGCTGGCTGACTGGCATGACTACGCCTCTCAGAAACCGCAAGAATTTACCGAACGGGCCCGGGCTTCGATGGCCCGGCACGTGGCTGCCATGGTGGGCTTCCTCGACGCGGGGGCCGAGGTGTTCGACTACGGCAACTCGATCCGCGACGAGGCGCGGCTCGGCGGGTTCTCGCGTGCCTTCGCGTTCCCTGGATTCGTGCCCGCCTACATCCGGCCGCTGTTCGCCGAGGGGAAGGGGCCGTTCCGGTGGGCGGCGCTGTCCGGTGACCCGGCGGACATCCACGCGACGGACAAGGCGGTGCTGTCGCTGTTCCCCGACAACCCGCACCTGCACCGGTGGATCCGCGCCGCGTCGGAGAAGGTCGAGTTCCAGGGCCTGCCCGCCCGGATCTGCTGGCTCGGCTACGGCGAGCGGGACAAGGCGGGCGTGCGGTTCAACGAGATGGTGGCGTCCGGCGCGCTGTCGGCGCCGGTCGTGATCGGCCGCGACCACCTGGACAGCGGCTCGGTCGCGTCCCCGTACCGGGAGACCGAGTTGATGGCCGACGGTTCCGACGCGATCGCCGACTGGCCGCTGCTGAACGCGCTGGTGAATACGGCCTCGGGGGCGACGTGGGTGTCGTTCCACCACGGCGGCGGGGTCGGCATCGGCCGTTCGCTGCACGCCGGCCAGGTGTGCGTGGCGGACGGTTCCGCTCTGGCGGGGCAGAAGATCGAGCGGGTGCTGTCCAACGACCCGGGCATGGGCGTGCTGCGGCACATCGACTCCGGCGACGCCCCGGAGGGCGAGGACACGCTGACCGCCCACCCGGAGGGCGGCGTCCGCCTCCCGTCCTAAGGGTTCGGTAGGCGTCGTAGGCGGCGGCCCGCCTGCGGCGGCCCGCTTCTTGCTGTTATCAGCGCTCGCGTGCCCCTGAGGCGCTGCGCGAACCTGTCGATTGCGCAATTGACACCAATAGAGCAGGTCGATTGCGCAATCGACAGCATGAGGGCAGGCTAGCGGGAGCCGCTTTGTGCTGTATTCGAATGCTAAGGACCGCCGTGAAAGCCTTGGTTCTCGCGGGGGGCGCGGGGACACGACTTCGCCCGATTACGCATACCTCCGCTAAGCAACTGGTTCCGGTGGCGAACAAACCTGTCTTGTTCTACGGGCTGGAGGCGATCGCCGACGTCGGGATTACCGACGTCGGTCTGGTGATCGGTGACACCGCCCCGGCGATCGAGGAGGCAGTGGGCGACGGCTCGGCGTTCGGGATCCGCGCCTCGTACATCCGGCAGGAGGCGCCGCTCGGCCTGGCGCACGCGGTACTGATAGCCAGGGACTTCCTGGGCGACGACGACTTCGTGATGTACCTGGGCGACAACTTCATCGTCGGCGGCATCACGCAGCTCACCGAGGAATTCCGCGCCGGTCGGCCGGACGCGCAGATCATGCTCACCCGGGTGCCGGATCCGCGGAACTTCGGCGTGGCCGAGCTGGATGCCCACGGCCAGGTCATCCGGCTGGAGGAGAAGCCGCGGCAGCCCAGGAGCGACCTGGTCCTCGTCGGGGTGTACATGTTCACCCCCGCCATCCATGACGCCGTCCGTGACCTCAAGCCCTCCTGGCGCGGGGAGCTGGAGATCACCGAGGCGATCCAGTGGCTCATCGACCACGGCAAGACCGTGCATTCCAGCGTCATCACCGGGTTCTGGAAGGACACCGGCAACGTCGCCGACATGCTGGAGGTCAACCGGCTGGTGCTGGAAGGCCTCGATCCTCGTCACGACGGCACGACCGGAGCAGAGTGCGAGATCATCGGCAAGGTCGCGATCGAAGCCGGCGCGCACGTGTCCGGTTCCCGCATCGTGGGGCCGGTCGTCATCGGTGCCGGGGCGAGGGTCATCGACTCCTACATCGGCCCGTTCAGCGCGATCGGCGCGGACTGCGTGATCGAGGACACCGAGATCGAGTACTCGATCGTGCTCCGGGGGGCGTCGATCCGCGGGGTCCGGCGCATCGGAGCGTCCCTCATCGGCCGCCACGCCCAGGTCATGCCCGCGCCCCGGGTGCCTCAGGTTCACCGGCTGGTGCTCGGCGACCACAGCGTGGTGCAGATCAGCTCGTGACGGCGCGTTCGCGCTTCCGCGCTTCTTGCTGTTATCAGCGCCTTTGTCGATTTGTCCCTAATTACGCGGAGGGCGGCGGCCTGCGCCGGAGGCGGGCAAGCCAGGAATGGCGGCGAGCCGGGCGGGCGGCCTTATGCGGCGCCGCATGTGGCGCCGCTTGAGCTCCGGGCGCCGGGGCCTGAACCGCCTTCGCGGCCCGCGCCGCGCGCCAGCGCGCGACCATGTTGTCGGTATTCACCAGCGGCACGTGAATCGGCGGCCCGACCGGGATGCGGCGCCACTCGACGATCCGCCGGTTGAGGTCGCCGAACGTCTCGCGCACCTCGGCCTCCGAGCGCATCTCCCCCACGGTCTCGGTCAGCTGCTCGATTTCCCGGCGCAGCTTCAGCGGCGTTGGGAGGAATTCCTCGGGCGAGACCCCCTCGCGGCGCGCGTAGTCGTTCACCCACGCCTGGCCGAAGTCGCCGTCGCCCGTCGGCTTGATGTTCAGCGGCTGGCCGGCCCCAGGCAGGTTGTCGAACACGCCGCGATCCTCGGCGTCAGCGATCTGCTGGTCGATCCACGAAGTGAAGCTCTGCTGCCGCGGCTTTCGCTCGGTCATTAACCGCCATTCTACCGAGGCGGATCCGGCCACCTACTCGCGACGCTCATCGCCATCAGCGAGTTTACCGTCTGCACTTCCCGAGCGACCGGGCAGCTCGGGCTGCTCGGGCTGGTCCGGGGTCCGGTACGCGGCGACGAGGCGAGCCACCAGGGTGGCCAGGAATATCTGGCCGGTCAGCGCCTCCAGGACCGCGATGGAACGGCTGCCGCTCTCCGCCGCGGTGAAGTCTCCGTACCCGAGGGTGGTCAGCGTGGTGAAACTGAAGTACTGGAACGTCTGGGTATTGGCCTGCTCATTGTTGGCGAAGAAGTCAGTCGTGGTCAGATTGTCCACGGCTGCGAAGCCGGCCGCGAACATCAGCCCGAGGATGATGTAGGCGCTCAAGGCGCCGTAGATGCTCTGGATCGTGACCGTGCGCTTGGCCAGCACCCGGCGCACAACCATGATCGCGGCCATCAGCAGGATCAGCGCCTTCCACAGATCCTCGGCCGCCTTTCCGTCTGGGGAGCCGGATAGCGACGTCAAGAACGTCACGGCGGTGCCGATCACGGTGACCGCTCCGATGACCAGCGGCCACGGCGCAGGCATAGGCGAATTGCGCAGGGCTATCAGCAGGACGAAGGCGAACAGGAGGACCTGCAGCTCGGTGGCAGGCTTCGCCTCGGTGAACGCGGCCAGCAGGTAGGTACCGATGAGAAGCAGCAACAGCAGGCCGTAGCGGCCGCCACGATTTGCCGGCGAGGCCTTGGTGATGATGCCGGATCTTTCTCGCTTGCCTGTGTGGGCCACGCCTCAGACCATCACCTCGGCGGACGGTGCGCGCCACCCCGAACGGGTGATCCCGAGAGCAGTTTGTCAGCAACCTAACGCGCGACGGCGCGGTCTAGCGGTCTAAAGGGCATGAGGACGTTGCCGGCCGCGTGCGCGGCTGCCGCCGCCGTGCTCGCGCTCGTCGCCGTGGGGGCCGGCTGCGCGAGTCCTCGGCCGCAGCACCCGGCGAGAACCCTCGCCTCCAGGGTGAGTCCCGCCGCTCTCCCGGCGCCGGCTCCCCCTGGCGTTCCTGCCGGCGGCATCGTCGGGCGGGTGTTCACCAACCCCGCGCTGACCGTCACCGGGGGCGGCCTGTACCTGCGGTGGTCACTGTCGCCCGCCGCGCAGGACCCACCCCGGATGGAACTCGCCCGCGTGGACGCCGTGACCGGCGCGATCGTCGCGACGAACACGTTCAGCCCCGGCTCGATCGGGGCTCCCCTGGCCGCGGCCGGGTCGCTGTGGCTGACTGGCTCGTTCTCCGGCCACGCCATGCTCCTCCGGCTCGACGCGCGCACGCTCATGGTGACCGGCGAGTTGACGATCGCCCCGGTGAACAGCGGCGCCGCGCAGAGCCATATCGCCTTCGCGGGCGGCTCGATCTGGGTGGACGGATCGGACGAGCTCGTCCGGGTATCCCCGGCGATGGTCGCCGCGGAACTCACGATCCCGCTGACCAGCGCGGACTCCTCCGACGTCGGCGCGAGCCCGGACGGCGGCACGCTGATCGTGAGCGAGTCGGATGGCGGCGACGGCACGATCCAGCGCCGGGACCCGGCGACCGGGACGCTGCTGGCGTCATACCCCATGCTCGGCGTGATCGCCCCGCTGATCGGCGGCGTGTCCGCCGCGGGCGCCTGGGTTTCCGAGCCGACCGGCATGCTCGGCTATATTGAGCGCTTTTCCGCGGCGTCGATGACCCCGCAGGCGGGCACCAAGGTCGGCGGCACCAACGGCATCCACGCCGACGTCTGGAGCGGGGTGCTGTGGGTCAGGAACGAAGCCACGGGCTCCGCGCAGAACTACTGCGCCGACCCGGCGACGGGGCACAGGCTCGCGACGGTTCTGCTGCCCAACCCGGGGCAGGACTACCTGCTGGCTGTCACCGGCGGCTGGATCTACTACTCGGTCGCCGCCAGCGCCGGATTCGTGATCCGCACTGTTCCTGTCCCGGCGGCCTGCGGGTAGCGTGGCTTGCCGGGAGGCAGTCATGAACCAGCACGCACGCGGCGCGGTCCGAGTCGAGCAGGGCCAGAAACGGGTCCGCTGTTACCTGGCGGGCCGCCTTGTCGCCGACACTCGCCGCCCCTTCCTCGTCTGGGAGATCCCCTACTACCCGGCGTACTACATCCCGCTGGCGGACGTGGTGGCGGATCTCAAGCCGATCGAAAAGGTTGAGCACTCGCCCAGCCGTGGGACAGCGCGGCTCTTCGACGTGCGGGTGGACGGCGCGGCCGCGGAGAGCGCCGCCAAGCGGTACCCGGACTCGCCGCTCGAGGAGCTGCGGGACCTGGTGCGGTTCGACTGGGCCGCGATGGACGAGTGGCTCGAGGAGGACGAGCCGGTCTACACGCATCCGAGAGACCCGTACAAGCGGGTGGACATCCTGGCGAGTTCCCGGCAGGTCCGCGTGGAAGTGGACGGGGTCACGGTCGCCGACTCGACCCGGCCGCACATCCTGTTCGAGACAGGCCTGCCGCCTCGTTACTACCTGCCGCTCCCGGACGTCCGCACGGAACTGCTCGTCCCGTCAGCGACCCAGTCCCACTGCCCGTACAAGGGCACGGCCGCCTACTGGTCGCTGGATACCGGCCACGGCGTGCACCCTGACCTGGTGTGGATCTACCGGACCCCGCTGCCGGAAAGCCAGAAGGTCGCGGGCCTCGCCTGCTTCTACAACGAGAAGGTCGACCTCTACATCGACGGCGAGCTCCAGGACCGCCCCCGCACCCCGTTCAGCTGAGCCCGTCCCAGTCCCCCGCGCCCTGTCAGCCACAGTCTCAGCCTGACACCAGCCAACTGAAAAGATCTTGAAAACATGCCTCTAAATAGTCTCAATTGTCAGTAGCACACGATATAGTGTTCGCATAAGCATGGTCGTCCGAATAGGGGGCTGCAGTGTCCGAAGCCTCGTTCCCCGGTCCCGGGCTAGACGGCGAGCAGCCGCCGCCCGTCGGTCCGGCGCGGGACGAAGCCGCGGGCATGCCGGCCGGGGTGCCGGAGGATGACTGGGACGGCGACGCGGAGATGGCCGCCTACATCGCGGACCTGGACGCGGGCCGGGCCCGGATCCCCGAGGAGTGGGAGGTCGAGGGCCCGGCCGCCACCATCGGCCTCGGTGACGCCGCCGATGTGGACCTGGCAGAGCTGGCGGCCATGGTCGGCCCGGACGGGCTGGGCGGGGAGGTGTTCGCCCGGGACCGGTCCGCGGACGTGATGCGCCCCGGGCCGGTGCTGTCGGCGCTGACCGAACAAGCGACCGGGGATCTCGGCCGGCTGACCGACAACCAGGTGCTCGGCGCCATGTCCGCCGCGGGCCGGCTGGCCGCCCGGGCGCAGTACCTGCGGCTGCGCGCGGTCGCGGAGTTCACCCGCCGCCGCGAGGCCCAGCTGGCTGACGCGACGGCGCGCGGGGTGCCGCGCGGCTGCCGGGACGGGGAGTTCCCCGACGCCGAGCTGGCTTACGAGCTGGTCACCTCACAGAACGCTGCCCGCGACCAGATGGACCTGGCCCTTGACCTGGAAACCCGGCTGCCCCGCACCTGGGCTGCCATGGCCGCCGGGCTCATCGATGCGGACCGGGCGCGGCTCATCTGGCGGCCCACCCGCTGCCTGTCCGATGCCGACGCGGCGTATGCCGATGAACTGCTGGCCGACCTGGCGCCGGGGCTGCGGTATGACCAGCTCGCCAGCAAGGCCACCGCGGTCGCGATGAAACTCGACCCCGAGGCATTCAAGCGCGGCAAGGACCAGCAGCGGCGCGACCGGCAGCGGGTCGTGGCCGGGCGGGAGGAGTCCGGCAACGCGTTCCTGTCCGGCCGGGAGCTGGCGATCGAGGACGCGCTGGCGTCCAAGGCGCACATCGACGCGCTGGCGGTCATGCTGCGCCGCGGCGGGCTGCCCGGCACCCTGCAGCAGCTGCGGGTGCTGGCGTTCAACGACCTGACCCAGGGACGCGACCCCCGCGACCGGCTCACCAGCCCCGAGCCCGCTGACGATGCCGGGCGGGACGCCCGCCAGGACCAGCCGGCAACAGGCGGCCAGCCCGGCGGCGGCGATAATGATGACGATGATGCCAGCTGGGATGGCTGCTCCGACATGCCCGAATGGCAGCACGAGCGCCGCGGCACCACCGAGGACGACGATCACCACGACGGCCCCGGTGCCCCGCCCGGGCCGCCGGCGCCGTTCCCGGCGCTGATCAACCTCACCGTCCCGGCCGGCACCGCCTACGGCTGGTCCACCGCCCCCGGCGAGGCGGGCGGCTGGGGGCTGACCGACGCCGACGAGACCCGCCGCCTGCTGCAGGCCGCCTCCGCCCATCCCCGCAGCCGCTGGTGCTTCACCCTTCTAGGCCCTGACGGCACCGCGGTCGCGCACGGCTGCGCCCGCGCTCCCCACCCCTGGATCCCCCCGCCGGCCAGCGCAGCACGAAACCGTGACGGGCCCGACCAACAGCAGGCCGCGGCGCTCGCAGACTTCCTGCGCGACCTGAACGTCACCTTCACCCCCATCGCCAGCGGGACCTGCGACCACGCCGGCCGCGAAGACCGCTACACCCCCAGCAGGAAACTCCAGCACCTGGTCCGGGCCCGCACCGCCCGGTGCACCGCGCCGGGCTGCGGCGCCCAGGCCGTCCACTGCGACCTCGACCACACCATCGCCTACCCCGCGGGAATCACCTGCCAGTGCGACCTGGCCCCCGCCTGCCGCCGGCACCACCGGTGCAAGCAAGCCCCCGGCTGGACGCTTACCCAGCCAGAACCCGGCGTCATGCGCTGGACCACGCCCGCCGGCCGCACCTACACCACCAAGCCCACCGTCTACGAGACCTGACCCGAAGTTAGTCGTCAACGAGCGGGAACGAGCGCTGGGCGCGAGCGGGAACCAGGTAGTTTCCGCGCTTGAGGACGAAGATGAACGAGTTGATTCCGTTGTTCACGGTGTCAGTGATCACCGGATTCTGGAGCTGAGCGCTCGTGGCGTTCATCGCGGCACGGGTGGTGACGAAATCCGCGATCGTGCGCTGCAGGGAAACGAAGTGCAGGCCGGCCTGGCCGCCGTCGGTGGTGTTGAAGTCGCGGCGCAAGATGATCGGCCGGCCGGCGCGGCGGGCCCTGGCCGAGGTCTGGGAGTGGCCGATGACGCCGTAGCGGCTGATCGCCTGGCCGAGCAGGCTGGGGTCGCTTTCCGCGTCGGTGGTGAAGTCGTCAGTGACCTGTCGGAGAGTGACCTGGGGCGCGTACATGCGGGCGACGCGCTCGTCCTCTGAGAGCTGGCCGTACCAGTCGTCGAGGCTCAGCCGCATGTAGCTGGCGTGCATCGTCGTCCCGTCGGCGAAGGGGCCGCTGGGGATCGTCACGTCGTCCTCGGTGGCCTGGTTGCGGGTCAGGCTGGACTTGAACCCCATGAACAGCGGTGCGGCGGCCGGAACGGGATCGCCTGCTGGAATCCCGCCGGCGTCCTGGCGCTGCGCGGGCAGGCCCGCGCCGACGAACCCGGTCCGCGTCTCACGCCACCGCAAGGCGCTCGACACGTCGAGCGGGCCGTCCGCGCCGGGCAGCGGGGCACCATGCACCAGCGCTGCCTCGACCGCGGCCAGCCGCGGCTCGTCGTCGCTGGCGAGGTGCAGGCACAGGTCATAGTCGTCGATCACAGGCAGCTCGAAGCCTGACAGCGCCGTCGCGACCGGGATCGGCGATGCGACGCGCAGCGCGTCCGCGAAATACGGCTGGCCCCACCCGGCGGTGAACAGCAGCCCGGCGGGTGCCCAGGGGTAGGCGCGCTCAAGAGTGCGCAGCGCCGCCTCGAGGACGCGGGCGCGGGCCGCCGACGGGTGCCCGTTGACGTCGAAGAACAACAGCCGGTGGTACAGCGGCGAAATCGGGTTGCCGTACTGGTCCCGGGAGAGCACGGCGTTCCAGGCGTGCTGCCGCGCGGGCAGGCCTGGCTGGGTGCCGAGCGGCACCGACGGGACCGGCACGGCGCCCAGGGTGCCCGCTGCGACAGGACCGCCCGTGTCCACCGCCCGGTCGATCGCGATCCCGGCCGCCACCGCGGCGCCCGCGCCCGCCACCGCGCCGGCGCCGAGCAGGAACCGGCGCCGGGTCAGCGACGCCAGCGCACGGCCCAGCATCGGCACCCCGCTCATGACGCGGGCGTCGCCGCCCAGTGGAAGGTGAAGGTCACCTGGTGCGGCTTCAGCCACACGTTCTGGTACTCCACGTGGCGGGCGGACACTGGCGGGGAAACCAGCAGGGTGAGCTTGTAGGTGCCAGCCCCCGGAAGGCTCACGTCGTCGCCGTAGTGCGGCCCCATGTACCGGGAGATCATGGGCCACAGCCGGTTGTCGAAGGGCATCGCCGAGCCCTTCGTGACGGTCGCCCACACCGACGCGTACGGGATAACCACGCCGGTCTGAGCGTCGTTGAGCTGCACCATCAGGTGGAAGCTGGTGTTCTTGGCGGGCTTGATCTCTTGCGAGGTGGTGCCGTTGTAGACGATAAACGGCACCGGGGTCATCGCGTCCGCGGTGATCTTCATGCCCTGCCAGTCCGCGACGCCCAGCTGCTGCATGGGCACGGGCTTGATCCCGCCGGCCGACGCGCCCGACGTGGCGCCGGTCCCCATGTTCATCCCGCTGCTAGACGAGTTGCTCGCTGAGCTGCTGGTCGCGGAGGGGGTACTGGTCGTATCCCCGCTGCCGAACGCGATCACGAGGAGCGCGCCGATCAGCACGCCCAGCAGAAGAAAGCCCGCCGGCATGGCGCGCCGGAGTTGACTGCGCAGGCGGTCGGCCTTGACCATGCGGATCCTCCTTCAGCGTTACTTCGCTTGCGCGAGCGCGGCCCGCACGTGCTGGTCGAGGGCGGCACCGGTGAGCCACCCGGAAGTAGATACGTTCCAGGACCACAGGAGCTTGCCGGACGGGGAAACCAGCACGAACCAGGGCGCGCCTCGTACCTGGTAGCCGTCGGCGACCTGCCCGCGGTCAACCGCGAGCTCATACCACAACGGTGACTTCAGGCCTGCCAGGAAGCCCGTGATCGCCGATGAGGACGGCTCTAGGCTGCCCTCGTCCACCGCGGTCAGGCTGGGCAGCCCCGCGGCGCCCGCGGCCAGCTGGTAGCGGTTGAGCGCCTTGAGCTGGCTCGCCAGGTCGGTGCTCTGCTGGTCCCAGGTGGCGAAGAAGAGGTAGAGCCGTGACTGGGCAGGGTCACCGGGCCCGATGGTGACGTTCCCGCCCTTGGCCCGGGGCAGGGTGGTCGTCGCCGCCGGGCTCGTGCCCGCGAGCTTGGCGTACGACAGATGTGACGGCGCCGTCGGGTGACTGGGCAGCAGGCGCGCTGCCTCATCCGCCAGCAGCTGGCCGAACTGCCCGACAGCGGCATACGACTGCCGGGTCAGGTACAGCTTCGCCAGCTTGCCGTCCGGGGCGATGACGAAGACCGCCGGGCTCTGGTCGGCCTGGCTCTGGCTGAGCGTCACGCCGCCGACGCTGTAGGCCTGCCAGACGCTCCGCAGCTGTGCTGAGGAGCCGGTCAGGAAGCTCCACCGGGAGAACATCCCGTGGAACTCCGAATACGACCGCACGTCAGAGACGGAGATGGCCGTCGGGCTGGCGTCGACGCCGAGCAGCTGGACCTGGGACCCGGCCGGGCCCAGCATAGTCTTGGCGTCGAGCAGCGCGGCCGTGGTCATCGGGCCGACCGTCGTGGACCCGGGGTCGGTGAACGCCAGGATCACGACCTTGCCGCGGTAAGACTGCAGCGAGACCGGCTGACCGGACTGGCCGGTGAGCGTGAAGCCGGGCGCGGCGCCCGACAGGGGCTTGCCAGGGTCGAGGCCCGGGTTCTCCGCGAGCAGGGTGCTTTGCGGGATGCTCGCGCCGCTGGCCGACGGCCCGGTCACCGCGTGGACGACGATCCCGGCGGCGACCGCGAGCACCAGGAAGCCCGCGACCGAGGTGCCGACGACGGGCCGCCGCAGCTGCCGCGTAAGCGAGGCGAGCCACGGCCGCCACTGCCGCATCACTCGCGGGCCGAAGCGCCGCGTTAGCCGGTAGAGCACATCGGCGGCGGCGAGGCACGCTATCGCGATCAGCGCGTACTCCGCGAACTGACGCCGGGAGATGCCGTGCGACGGCGTCGCGGGCGCGGCGGGCGTCGCGAGCTTGATGCCCGAGGCGGCGGCGAGCGTCTGCACGGCCGTCACGGCAGCGGTGGTCAGGCCGTCTCCGCCCGCGCCGACGTCGACCTGGGACAGCACCTGGTAGGCCGTCCCGGACGGGTGGCCGGTCCAGTTGAAGCCGAACCCGTTCGGCATCACGATCAGCAGCCGCTGCTTGTAGACGAGCGACAACTCGACGCCGAGGAAGCTCGCGTACGCGGATGGCTTGTCCCACAGCGCGGTGACCGCGCCCAAGTCGACGGGCGCGCCGATGATGGCCACCCGGATGGGGAAGCCCGCGTGCGCCGCCGACGCCAGCAGGCTCGCCACCTCCGCTTGCTGCCCGGTGGACATGCCCGACTCGGAGGTAACGAACAGGTTCTGGTAGACCAGCACGTCGCTCGCCGGGTCTCCGTCGGCGAGCGCGGCGGGCGCGAACGCGCCCAGCGCGCAGCAGGCGAGCAAGACGGCTGCCAGCAGCCAGCGGCCGCGCGCCAGCACACCACCCCGATCGTGTCGCATGTCCGATTAGTCTCTCCCGAGACGCCCTGGGTTCCTGGCGTAACCTGATTACGCTACGAACTCCGGGCGCCGACCCACTCCGAGGGTATGCGGAAATGAAATGGAGAAAGCGCGACGCAGATCACAATCGTGCGCAATCTCCAGCGGCTCGCAGCGCTGATCATAGCCGCGGCCATCGCGACCGGTTGCGGAACCGGGCACAGTGCCCAGGGGGCCGACGGCTCGAACCCCGCTGACGCGCAGATCCCGCAGGGACTGCTCAGTCAGGCGCGCCCAATAGGAGCCGGCCCGGACTTCCAGCCCCCGGCGACCGGTCCGGTCACCGGAGCGTGCCTGCCCGCGCTCGGGCCACGCGACGGCGTGCACGTGGAAGTGTTCGCCGCCAACCGCGTCGTACTGCTGCCCGCCGGCATCGGCACACGCCCACCGCGGACGTCCGTGACCGGCCGGATCACCCGCGCGAGCTGTTACGGCGCGCTGGTCACGCTGGATCCGACGGGCCTCGTGCTCGTCCGTCCCGGCGCCGGCCTCACGGTGGCCGCACTGTTCCGGTCCTGGGGGCAGCCGCTGTCCGCGACCCGGCTCGCGTCATTCCGCGCGGCGGCGGGTACGCGGGTGGCCGTCTTCGTTGACGGACGCCCCTGGCAGGGCGCGCCGGGCGCGGTGCCGCTCACGCGGCACGCCGAGATCGTGCTCGAAGTGGGACCGCACGTGCCGCCGCATTCGTCCTACGCCTTCCCGCCGGGCAGCTGAGCCCCCGCCGGGCAGCTGAGCCGCGGGCAATCCCCGCGGCATCGTCGACCGTATTCCGAAACGGGCTCGGTCAACGACGGGGTGGTTCGGGTGGCAGAGATGTTTTTCGTCCCGGTACGGGAGAGCGGGTCCGGAACGCTGGCCTTGCAGACCGGGCGGCAGCGTTCCGGCGAACGTGTCGGCCTGGCGTTCACTACCGAGGACTCGCTACTGCTGACCATGGGCTCATCCCGGCGGTGGGTGTGCCTTGGCGGTCAGGCGCTCAGAGACATGCTGGTGCCGCTCGGGGTCGGGCACATCCTGGTCGATCCGGTGCCGCTTCCATCCGGCGCCGCCCAGGGCATAGTGGTGGGATCCAGATCTGCGCGGCGGGGCGCGGCCTAGGCAGGGACACGGCAAAGTCATTAGTTGAGGCTGTGATCTGCGGTGTCGTAGCGGGAGGTGATCCCCGGCGTGTCCTCGAGCGGCGGGCAGGGTCCGGGCGGAACGATGGAGGTTCCTTACGCTCCCATCGCCTGCCACGAGGGACGCCCGCCCGCCGATGACATCTTTGCCTATTCCTGCTGCCCGGAGCCAGTACCTTCTTGACCTCCTTGCCCAGGTCCCGGACCCGCGGAAGAGGCGCGGCCGCCGGCACGCACTGGCCGGGCTGCTGGCCGTCGGGATCGCGGCGGTGATTGCGGGATCGCGATCGTTTGCCGCGATCGGGCAGTGGGCCGCCGATGCCGGGCCAGGGGCCCTGGCCGTGCTGGGCGCGGCGCGCGGACCGGCGGAGGAGTCCACCTTCCGGCGCGCGTTCGCCCTGTTCAGCGCCGATGTGCTCGACCGGGTTCTCGGTGCCTGGCTGTGGACGAGAGCAGGCAGGCGGGCGGACGGCTGGTGATTGCCATCGACGGCAAGACCGTCCGCGGCGCGAAGAGCAAGGGAGGGAAGGCCCCGCACCTGGTCGCGGCGCTGGCGCACGGCATCGGCGCGGTCCTCGGCCAGGTAGCCGTGGACGAGAAGTCCAATGAGATCCCCGCGGTGCGCGAGCTGCTGAAGGCGTTCACCGACCTGGCTGGGGCAGTCTTCACGATCGACGCAATGCACACGCAGCATGACACCGCGCAGGCCATCCTCGGCCGGGGTGCCGACTACGTGATGACCGTCAAGGCCAACATGCCCACGCTGTACCGGCAGCTGAAGAAACTGCCCTGGCCCGCGATCCCAGCCGTGTCCGCCGTGAGCACGGACCACGGCCGCAGGGCCCGCCTCACCATCAAGGCCGCCCTGGCGCGGCCTGGATCGGGTTCGACGGCGCCGCCCAGGTCGCGCAGCTGCGCCGCACGGTCACCGTGAACGGCAAGAAGACCGTCGAGGTCGTGTACCTGATCACCAGCGACCGCGACGCCGATCCCGCCACCCTGGCCGCCTGGGTCCGCGGGCACTGGGAGACAGAGAACAAGCTCCGCTGGGTCCGCGACGTGACCTATCAGGAAGACAAATCACTGGTCAGGACAGGAAACGCGCCCCGCGTGGTGGCATGCGCAGCTTGGCCATCAGCCTGCTGCGCCTGGACGGCCACACGAACATCGCCGCCGCCAACCGCCACCACGCTCGCGACCCGCAGCGGACGCTAAAGCTGCTTCAGGCTGCATGAACGACTTTGCCTGGTCCCTGCGCCTTCCACGGATAGCCACAGCGCAGAAGGCCGTTCGGCTGGGCCGGGCGCGGCCGGGGCTAGATAAGGAACAGCAAGGCCAGCAGGGTGACAGTCACGACGATTGAGGCAATGAAAACGTACCGCCTCGGCCATTTATAGGCACGTTCCTCGATGCTATTGGTCATGACATTACTCCTGGCAGCTCCACGCCCTCCCGGGTCAGCACCCAGTCCATGAGCTCGGCGATGGATTTATGGACATGGCCACCCGCCTCCGTGACGGCGGCCGTGCGGAAGTAGCCGGTCTGCTTGAAGTTTTGAGTCGTGGACCGGATCAGGTTTCCGAGGCCCAGTTCATTGCGTGCCCACTCGGCCACGTCGCTGTCCGGCAGGCCGATTAGGTCGGCCCGGCTGAACACGACGGCCAGCCGCGCCTTCTTCAACGGCACGCCCATCGCCTCGATCTGCTGATGGGTCTGCTGATAGGCCAGGTCAGGCGACGGGGCAATGGATTTCACCGCGCTAAGCTCGGCCTGGGTGCTTTCGGGCAACTGGTTCCAGAACGACTCCACCGACAGCGGATCGATGACCAGGATGAACGTATGCGCCTTATTGAGATACCTCAACTCCTGGGTGCGGTCGGAGTTGTAGAAACGCTCGCCGGCCGCGTCGAAGAGCTGCAGTATCCGGGAACCCTTCTTGAAGGTCAGCCGGATGATGTGGGCCCGCGGCAGTTCGGCGGGCGGCGTGGGGTTCGTGGAAGCGCCGGAGCGCACCTGGGTGGTGGCGATTTCCAGCTCCCGGGCGGTAGAAGAATCGCCGAACTCGGCCTTGAGCAGGCCGTTCTCCGTCCATTCCTGCAGCTGGGTGACTATGCTCGACAGTAGCCGGGTCTTGCCCGCCCCCGTGGCCCCGAAGAAGGGCAGGACTATTTCCGGCACCTCCCCCGGCCGGTGCTCCAGTGAACGCTGGCAGCCCGGGTGCGGGCAGAAGGCGGCCATTCGGGCCGAACCGAACAGCAGCAGCGTGTTCATCGTGGTGCCGCACCGACAGCGCCGCCTGAAGATGCCGAATTTGCCGGGCCGGACATCCCGGTGCCGGTTCTTGCAGTCCTTCGACGGGCAGTCGTAGGCCGGGTAGGCAACGCGCTCGTAGCAGTGCGGGCACACCATCTTGACGTTCTTCACCCGGAGCATGGTGGAGTCGGCGACCCGCAGCAGCCACCCCATGGCGCGGACCAGCCCGGCCAAGGCCGCCACGACCAGCAAATGGATGAAGGCGAGGACCGCCGTGATGAGCGCACCGATCCCGGCCCCGGCTAGCATCCCGATGAACCCGCCGATGCCGAGCGGCACGGTGAACCAGGCGGTGTCATCACCGCTGAAGGAATCCTGGACCGCCTTCATGCCGGATTTCCACAGTTTCTGGCAGTTACCGGTCGCGACCCGGACAGCGTGATCGGCGTCGGCCACCGCGGGGCCGTAGAAGTACTGCAGTACGGCGGGGTCACTGTCCTTGGGTGGCTTCGGCCACTTCTGCGGGGCGGGGAGGTCCGACGGCCTCGTGGCCAGGACCTGGCCCAGCCCGCGGACATAGACAACGGGCATCCCGATGGCGAAGATAACGCAGGCGATCGCGGCCGTGCCGGGGATGGTAACCGACAGGTAGGCCAGGTAGGCGGCCACGGCGAGAATGAACCCCAAGACATAGACCACCCACATGGTTCCCCCTCCCTCAGGGTTCCTCAGTCGTCCTGGACCGGCCGCCGAGGAGTTTGCGGGCCAGCCCGGGGTGCACGGCTTCCCGCCACGTCTGGAATTGCTTCCCGAGCTCTGGATTGACCGCCAAGAGAGTCCCGATATAGCCGAGGTCACGGCGACCCCACTCGGCCACCGGATCGAAGGCCACGGCGAGCGGCTCCACGAGCTCCCGCGGCAGGTCCGGATCGTGTATCGCCGTGAAGACGCGCGCGGCGAGCCCTCCGTCTTTCCGGGACGGATCCAGCCAGCTCTGCAGCCTCTCGCAGAAAACCCTCATGACGGCGGCTGGACAGTCACGCAGGGCCGCGGCCAGCGGGTTCGCACGGGCGAGGTGGACGGCCAGGTCATCCGCCGCCGCGGCACGGGCCGGGCCGCCGAGGGACTCGTACTCGGCATACAGGTCCGCGAAGATTCTCATGTCCCCCCGGTCCAGCGCCGACCTGACGTGGCGCCGCTTGTTCTCCGTCGCGGCCGTGCTCTGCACGGTCCGGGCGAGTCCGTCGGGCAGCATCGGCAGCAGCGAGTGGCTGATGATCTTCTGGGCCAGGTTGAGCCAGCCCTCACCCGCCGTTCCGTGCGCGGCCACGGTTTGGATCTGCACGACGAACCAGTTGGTGACCTGTCGATCACGCGATTCAGCCATGACGCTGAGCATCTCGGCAAGCTGCTGCGGCGGGCAGCCAGCCGGCCACAGCCTGGCCAGCAGCCCGGCGGCGTCAGCCGATGGCCCTGGCGCCTGGCCGCGGATATCGACGATCCGGTCGTAGGCGTCGATCGGATCCATCCGCTGCCTGGCCACCGCGGCGAGCACCCACTCCTCGGCCAGTCCCGGGTACCCGGCCAAGTCGCCGTCGGTGACCAGGGCGCCGACTTGGCCCGCGAACACGCTGGCCGCCAGCTGCGGCGACTCGCGGCCGAGCTGGGCCAGGAAGCCCCGCTTGATGGGCCAGTAGGATCGCAGCAGGTCGGTCAGTTCCAGCTCGGGGGCATGCGGCGCCAGGTGGTGATATCCGTATCGCTCGAGCTCGGCATCCGAGGGCATGGCGCCGGAGGCAGCCGCCCATCCGAGCGCGGTCAGCACGACCGACGGCCGGGCGGTCTGCAACAGACCCGAGATCTCGGCCCGAACCCGCTGCGCGGCCTGGCCGCTGAGGTGAACGGGCTCGGCAGGCTCGCCCTGCCTGATGTGCGCGACCGCCCGTCCGGCCAGCAGCTCCTCCAGCCGCTCGGCCTCGGCCGGGGATCGCAGCCCGCGAGCCAGCTCGAGCAGCATGACGAGCTGCTTATCGGAAAGCTCCGCATCTTGCTGGTCCAGCGCCATGCCGAGGATGACACTCGCGTGCTGGGCGGATATCTGGCCGACGGCCCGCGGTAGCCAGCGCACCACGGCGTCGGTCTGGCTGGCGGAGAGCCGGCCCTGGAGCAGGCCGGCCGCCGCGGCAACCGGCCCGAGCCAGTCATCGGGCCCCTGCTCCGTTCCGGAGGCGAACGCGACGGCCTGCCGCCACAGTCCCTCCGTGCCCATCACCCCGGTGCCGGACAGCAGGGTGGCCAGCGGATGTACGGCACCGCCTGGTGTCTTCCCCTCGTCGAGGTCGAACAGCTGGAAGCTCGAATCGGCGTCGGGCGGCAGCGCATCGGACTCGATCCCGATGAGGTGGTGCCGGGAGTAAGCCGGCCGGTGGCTGTACGTGGTAAAGGTCATCTCGGCGGCGAGGCGCTCGCCGAGCAGGTAGGAGACGGCGGCGATCCACCAGATATTCTCGTTCGCCTCGCGACTGGCCAGCAGCACCAGCCGATCGCCGACCATCGCCCGCCAGACCGCGGTCAGCAGCTCGGGCAGCACCTTCGCGGTACCGCGAGCGTCGAGGAAGGCCTGAACCCCCGCACGGTCGATGTCACCGCGGGGCAGCGGGGCCGGCAGTTCCGGCAGCTCGGTGAAGCCGACCGGGGTGCCGTGCCAGAAGTCCGCACCCCACAGTTCGGCGGGCAGCAGCGGGCCGAGGTCCGGTCCGGGCGTGGCCGTGACCAGGGCGTGAGCGAAATAATTGCCTGGGCGGCCAGTGTAATCCGTCCCGGCGAACACGACCTGCGTGAGGATGACCGCGCCGGTCGCCTCGCTCTTGGCGTAGGACAGGGCGACGGGGTAGACCTCGGGCTCATCCAGCGCCGGTTCGGCAGTCAGCCAGCGCGGCGGCTCGTACACGCTGCGGTCCTCGACCTCACGCATGACGAGCGGGGAGGTGCCCGGCGTCACCGCGTTGAACTGGTATCCGCCGTACCCAGCCAGCCCGGTCTCGCAGGACGTGTAGTAAAGCTGCTGAAAGGCCATCTCAGCCTCGCTCGACCGGAATCGTTCCGAACTGCGCCAGCATCCAGGTAAATGGGCCGGTGACCCGATACGGGCGAATTCCCCGCGGGGATACCCGGTTGTCCTTGGTCGGGGTTTCGCCCAGGGCCGAGACGCCGAAATAGCGATAGGTGCGATAGTTCTTCTGCGCGATCTGGTCGATTCTGGAGCCCTCCCACCGGGCCAGCATCCGCTGGATCTCGGCGTGCACATCCAGGCTGTCCCGCTCGTCGAAGTAGGGCATGTGCTGCGGCGGGCGCAGCAGCGGACTGGTCTCCTTCAGGTCGTGCAGCAGCGCATCCATCTTGGTGAACACGATGGCGAGCGGCTTGCTGATCCGCTGGCTGGCCTTGATGCGTTCCTTGGCCATGATCAGATCGGTGATGTTTTCCAGCACGTTGGCAGGCTCATCGTTGGCCTCGCCTGGGGTGGGCAGCAGGGTGCCCGGGGCCGCGAGCTGGCGTGCCCCGCGCATCTGGAGCGGGTCGAGGAGCAGCACGATGCCGTCGGCCGCGGCGAGATACTGGACGTTGTCCTCGACCGCCTGCCTCGAGCGCAGGTCCTCGCCCGCGGTGTCGAAAAACGACAGCAGCGTCCGCTGCGGCTCGCCCGTCCCGTTCCGGTTGAGCCGGCTGGTCTTGCCCTCGGTGGTGAACCGGAAGACTAGCGGGGCCCGGTCCCGCGCGGCGGCCGTGGTGGTCGCGGCCAGCAGCCGTGCGTCGCGATACAGCGGCTGTTCGTAATCGCTGGCGAAGCGCAGCCGGGTGTCGTCGTCGGCGCCGCTGATCGCGGCGTTGAGGTCCTCTCCGACGCGGTGCATCAGTTCATGCACCAGGACCGTCATGTACACCGTCTTGCCCGATTCTTTCGCGCCGACCAGCGCGATCAGGCGGCTGCGGATCTTGCCGAAGTGGACGGGAAGCTGCACGTGGCAGGCCGGGCAGAGCTTGGTCGTGCTCTCGGCCTGGCAGGTCGGGCAGTTGGCGGCGCTCAGCCGGCCGTCGGCGTCGAAGGCCGGCGGCAGCGCGCCGGCGAACCCGGTCCGCTTGCTGCGGACCTGGTCGATCTCCGGGTCGCATTTCTGGCCGGTGGGCCCCATCCGGCCGGAACACCTGAACCAGATATCCCGCTCGGCAAACCCGCTGTAACAGTACGGGCAGTACAGGCGGGTCCCGCTGAACAGGGACAGGGGCTTCACCGTATCCTCATCTCCTCGGCCGGGGGCGGGTACAGCAGCACACCCCGGGCGCGCTCGCCCGAGGCACCCGGATCGACGAAGCAGGCCAGCCAGGCGGGTCCCTTGGGCAGCTCGACGGTGACCCGGACCGGCTGCCCGGGCGTGATCGGCTGTGCTTCGATGCGCGCGACCGCCTCACCCTGCGAGGGCTCCTCGGGAGCGTACGGGCCGGTGGTCCGCACGACCACGAGGGGCGGCAGCCTGGTCGGCTGCTCCGTCACGACCTCGACCATTCGCTGCCGGGGATGCATGCGGCTGACCCGGAGGATCCGGTAGTTCAGCGTCACCCCGCGTCCGGGCACCGCGGTCCGCACCCCAGGCGCGGTCAGCACGCCGTCCGGATGGGCATGGATGGCACGGACCTCGATGCTCATCTCGGCCGGGCCAACGTTGATAGTGACGCCGCCCTCATCCTCGTAGACACGGCGGGAGCAGCGATGTTCACCGCCGGGCCACAGCACCTCCACGTCGGTGGCATCGTCGGGCCAGATCCAGCTCAGCCGCACGGCCTGGCCCAGCCGCAGGGCGGCCAGCTCACTGATCGGCTCGGCCAGGCCGATCTCCGCCGAATCGCCGACGATGACAGCGCTGCCCGCAGTGGTGAGCGCGATCAGGTGATGACGGCCGGGCGGCAAGTTGAGCTCAAGGAGGTCCTGGCCGTCCGGGCCGCGCCGGGGCACCCCGGAGACCTGACGCAGCCCGGCCAGCTCCTGCGCGGTGAGCCGGGCGCCAACCGGCCATTTTGGCGGCTTGTCGGTCAGCACCAGGCGTACCTGCCCATACCGGGGCGGCGACCAGACGGCCAGCAGCCCGGCCCTGCCGTCATCCGATGAGTGCACGTCAAGATGGGCGACAGCGTCGGGCGCGGGCGCGGGGACGGCCGAGATCACGATCCCCGCCGATGAGCGGCGCTGCCCACCCGGCGTTCGGTAGGCCGCCGAGATCCGGTAGAAGTACTCGGTACCGGT
The DNA here is from genome assembly GCA_963843745.1 of uncultured Actinomycetota bacterium. Taxonomy (GTDB): domain Bacteria; phylum Actinomycetota; class Actinomycetes; order Streptosporangiales; family Streptosporangiaceae; genus Trebonia. The sequence goes on along the minus strand of CAWJLP010000021.1, from coordinate 824,526 downwards.
GCGCAGCCCCGAGTCGGTAAGGCCGGCCAGCGAGGCAGCCACGGCGATGCCGTCATCGGGGTTCTGCGGCGGGCGCCCTTCGGCGCGGACCGCGAGCACGTTCTCGGTGCCCGGATGCACCCGCCAGGACAGGACGACGGATGTCTCGCTGGTGTCGACGGAAACCCCGGTTACCTCCGGCGCGAAGATCACCGATTGCGTGGCCGTGGGCGGTGACCAGGCCTCGCCGCCGCGAGCCGCGAAGACGCTGTAGAACAGCGCCGCGCCGGGCGGGGCCTGAGCGTCGGCGACGTCGTGCCCGTCCGTCTGCGCGACTACCGCCGTGCCCTCGGCCGGCGACGCGGGTGCGCGCCCTTCGCTGCGCATCACCCGGTACTGCACGTGGCCGGCCAGCGCCGGGCTGACCTCCCAGGTGACCAGGACGTGGTCCCCGTCCACCCGCGCCGCGGCGCGCCGGGGCGGCGGTGGCGGCACGACCGCTAGCCGTTCGGTCAGCTGAGGATCGTCACTGGCCAGGGCGATCGCATCCTGCAGCAGGCGGGCCGCCTGCTCCGGGCGCCCGGCGGCCAGCTCCTGCGCGGCGTCCCGGCTGAGCCCGGCGACCTGCGCGTCCCGCTCCGCGACGGTTTGCCGCAGCGGGTCATCGGCGGGCAGCGAGGCGAGCATCCGCTGCGCCGAACGCAGCCGGCCGGCGGCCAGTTCCTCCTCGGCCTGCTGGCGGGTGGCCTCGGCCGAGTTCCCGGTGAGCATAGCGGCCGCGATCAGCCCGGCCTCTTCGGCGTCCAGGCCGAGGTTGCGCGCCCGGCCGGCGATGGCCCGCTGGGTGAATTCGGCGAAACCCCGGAGCCGGTGGCTGATCTCGGACAGCAGCAGGTACTTCAGCTCAGCCGGGTTGCGGGCGGCGGTGCTCAGGATGGCCAGGAGGTCCTTGGTCGGCGTCTTGGCCGGACTCCAGCGCGACCACTCGTCGGCCCGGCGGCGCGCGGCGCCGATCGCCTCCTCGGTGAGCGGCTGGCCGCTGCGCAGCCGGAAGCCGTCGAGCACGCGGAACCCGGCGAGGTCGGCGCTGCCGAACACGGCCTCCGGGGAGAGCCGCAGGTCGAGCACGTTGGCGTTGAACACCAGGTCGTCGGTCTTCGGGTGCGGCTTGGCGGGCAGCTCGGGGAGCTGATCAACGACCTTGACTCCGGCTTTGCTGAGCGCATCGCGGATCTCGGCATCGGTGACCACTCCGGGCAGCGCTTTACGCAACCGCGACACCGCGTCCGGTCCGACATGAGTCGCCCGCTCGGCCTCGCTCTTGGCCAGCCCGGACAGCTCAGCGGTCTGCTCGCGGTGGCTGTCGGCGTCGAGCTCAGCGAACTTCTGCAGGCTGAGCCGCCCGGACCGGTCGAGTTCCGCGTGCTTGGCGATCAGCGTCTCGGCCAGCCGCTGGAAGGCGCGCTTGCTCTTCAGCGTCTGCCAGTAGGCGACCACCTCAGTGATCCGCTCGTCGAAGGCCTGCTGGCCGGAGACGTTACGCGGCAGCCCGTACCGCACGTACAGGTCTTGCGGTGGGGTATTCCCGGCCCGGCGGGCCGGCTAATTACCTCTTTGAGGTAGGCCTCCTCATCCCAGGACACTTATCCGCTCACTTGGTAGCGCGCCACCGTGCTGGCGGCCTGACGGACCTCCGCCTCGCCCAGGCCGCCGATCTGGATCTCGAACTTGACTTCCCGGCCGGAATTGGCCTCATAGGCATGGATCTGGAGCAGACCCGTTTCGGTCATGTGGAAGACGACCGTGAAGGGCGCCCCGGCCCGGCGGGGCGGCAGGTCGGTGAGCATTCCCTCGCCGATATGGGCATTGTGCTCGAGCTCCTTGGACGCCACGTCACCGGCCTGCTCCCATACCTCCAGCCGGACCTGAGTCTGGTTGTCGGCGACGGTGGAGAACGTCTCCGGCTGGGTGTCGGCGGGCAGTTGGGTATTGGCCGTCAGCAGGTGCTCGACGTAATGACGGGCACGATCGGGGTCGGTCTGGAATATCGGATCGTCGCGGTCGACGACCTTGATCCCGAAGGCGCGCGGCACGACCGTCGCCACCTTCTTGCTGGCCAGCTCCTCGACCTGCGTGACGCTGAGCCCAAGCTGATCGGCCACTTCCCGGGCGACCTGCGGTCCATTTCCTGAGCGCGCCTCATCCAGCATGCTCACCTTGACCTTCTGCATGAGGGCGAACAGGGCCGCCCCCTTGGCCACGGCCAGGTGCGGATCCTGGAGCCGGGCCTGTAGCCCGAACCGCTCCTTCAGCAGCTGCGCGATGATCGGCGTCAGGCTCATGCCGCCCACGAGCAAGACGTCGTTGAACCTGGTGACCCCCTTCTCGCGGGCGGTTTCTATGGTCCGCGCGGTGATCTCCATGGTGCGCTCGAGCAGCTCGGAGGTCATGCCTTCCAGCTGCTCACGAGTTAGCTCGAGCTGCGCGACGGCCGCGCCGAAGCGCGCGTTGTACTTCCGCGTCGTGGTGGTGCTCAGCGCCTTCTTCAGCTGCTCGGCGGCGATGGCGAGATCCTGCATGAACTGCTCGTCGCCGCCGGCGTCGACGTCCGGGTTCTGCTCGGTGAAACTCTCGAGCAGGTAGTCGATGATCTTGCGATCCCAGTCCGCGCCGCCCAGGTGATGGTCGCCGTCGGTGCAGACGACCTGGATGTCCTGGCCGTCGATGCGGATGACGGTGGTGTCGAAGGTCCCGCCGCCCAGGTCGTAGACGAAGATGTGCCGCACCCCGCCGTCGGCGGCCAGCGCCTGGTAGTTGAGCGCGGCGGCGACCGGCTCGGCCAGGACATCCAGTACGTTCAGCCCGGCGATCTGGCCGGCCTTCCTGGTGGCCTCCCGTTCCAGCACCCCGAAGTAAGCCGGCACGGTAATAACGACGTCGCGGACCGGTTCGCCGGTGCTTTTTCCCGCGGACCGGACCAGCTCACGCAGAATCAGCGCGGAAATGGACTCCGGGGTATGGTCCTGGTCGAAGAAGGTGTAGTGCACATCCTGGCCCATATTCCGCTTCACCAGCTCGGCGACCTGATCGGGAAAGAGCACGGCCGAGTCCTTGGCCTGCTTCCCGACGACCACGCTGTCCGGCGATTCGAAATACACCACGGACGGCGTCGTATCCTCCCCGTTCTCACTCTTGAGAACGACCGGGTGACCCGTGTTATCGACGTAGGCGATACAAGAATAAGTGGTGCCGAGGTCGATGCCGTAAGTAGCCATTTCACCTCACTGATTGCGCGGTGGCACCGTCGGGCACGGGCTCGCGGGCTGGGGTGTACTGGTAGAACCGCGCCTGGGCCGGGCGCCGGACCCGGCCGGTCTCCCGCTCGATAAACCCCACCGCGGTCACGTCCGCCACGGTGTTGTGCCGCGACTCGTCCGGGCAGCTCACCACCGCGAGTGGGCGATGCCGGTCGCGATCGAAGGGATCACCGGGCTTGGCCAGGTAGATCTCGATGCCGCACCGGTCGAGGATCTGCTCGATGTCGGCCGCGAAAGACTCCAGCAGCCGCGCGTCCTGGCCGGCCGCGGCGAGCCGCCTGACTTGGCGGTCGACCTGGTCGTAGAGCCGGATGAGGTCGGCGACGACCGGCTCGAGGATGGCCTTACTCAGGCCAGCGCGGAGCTGCTGGTTCTCGTCATGCAGCCGGTCAATGATCAGCTCTCGATGCGCGGAACGCTGATGAAACTCGGCGAGTTGCTGGGCCACATCGCGCAAGCGCTCAGTGAGCTCACTGGGCGCCAGCCCGGTCTCGTCCGCGCCATCAGCTAGCGCCTCATCTTGATCTTGCCCGTGCGTATCCATTAATCCGGTGGTCCCCCCACATTAAATGCTCAATCCCGGCAGCTCACCGCGTGCTCCAGCGATGTTCCTCAGTCGATAATTTGAAAGCGGCCGATTTGTTACTGCCTCGTATACAGCGACCCTGCGGTTCACTGGCAGTGAGTATCTCACCACATGATCTGATATTCAACAGCTTGCGCAGTCACACCGCTCCCCTGGGCAACTGAAGTCCGGCCATCCCTGGACGTTGTTGGTGACCGGATCAACCTGCGGCCATGACCGGCCGCGGAACCGCTCGACCTGATCCCAACATGAACCGGCACAAGCCGCACATGGTCCAGTTCAGCGGCCACGGGACGCCGGACGGCCTGCTCATGATGGGCCCGCGCGATAGGTCCGTGCCGCTGGCAGCGGACCGGCTCATCAATATGCTCAGGTGGGCGGGCGAGGACCTGCGGATCGTGTTCTTCAACATCTGTGACTCTGAACAGCATGCGCGGGCCGCCGCGCGGATTGTCGACGCGGCCATCGGAATGCGCGGCCGGATGCACGACGAGCCGGCCCGGATGTTCGCCGCACACCTGTATTCCGCCCTGGCGTCGGGCATTTCCCTCAAACGAGTGTTTCATCAGGCGTGTGCCGCAATCGGCGACGAGCCCGACAGCGCTATTCCACAGCTCTTTTTCCGCAACGGAAGCGATCCGCACAAAGTCGTTCTAGTCCGGCCGGATTCTCCTTGGGGAGAAAGGAAGCCTTCATGGGGTGCGCCGAACCAGCCGAGTCCGCCGAGTCCGCCCAACCCGCCGAATCGGACGAAACCGGTACAGCCGTCGCTCTCGGGGAAATTGCCGGACGTCTTGGCAAGCGGGAAGAGCAAGCCGCGGAGTTCCACCGGCGTTCGGCGCACCGGGAATTACTCATCGACCGCCTGCACGAGGAAAATCAGCAGCTGCACTCGGGAGCCGCGAGGATCCTTCTCGAACCGGTGATCGCGGACCTGATCCGGCTGCACGACCAGCTCGGCGGGGAGGCCCGCCGGCTGACGGAAGCCGGCGGGGACGGACGGCTGCTCCGGTCCTTCGCTGAGGACGTGGCGCAGATCCTCGACCGCTGCGGCATCGACATGTTTTCCGCCGAGCCCGGCGACGCGTGCGAACGCGGACGACACCGCACGCTGGCGATCGTGCCTTGCGACGACAGCGCGCGGCACAACACGGTGGCGGAAGCCACCGCCGCCGGGTTCATCGAGCGTAAGACCGAGCGCGTCAGGCGCCCGGCGCACGTGCACGTCTTCCAGTACACGTCGGCCGGGACGACCTGGCCCCATATCCCGAGCTCACGGAGCTGTGGCTGATCCACGCCGCGGCACGCGGCGAGATCGGCCCGATGCGGGCCTTTGACGAGATCTCTGACGTCCGTGCCCTGACCCGTCAGGGCCGCCGGATGGACGGCGAGCTGCTGCGCCGCCTGTGGCCGGGCGGCTGTCCCCCCGAGCAGGTCGCGGCGCTACTCGGCGCCGTGACCGGGCCGCCGGCGTCAGACGTGCTCAACTGGCTCAGCGCTCAGATCGGCGCGGCCATCGCTCGCGGCATGCTCGACGCCGGCTCGCGTCAGCTGGCCCTCGCGCTGGCCGACCATCCTGTCTTGCCGCTGCTGCCCCAGCGGTATCAGCGAGCCATCAAGGACGCGGCGCGCGTGGAGCCGCTGCTGCGCGAGGCAGAGGTCGCCGTCCGCCGCGGCGACGTCACCGTGTTCGCCGACCTGTACGCCGCGTACGCGGCAGTCGACGCAGACGGCCGCAAGCTGCTGGAAACGCGCCTGCCGTCGCTGCTGGCCCAGGCACACCCACTGCGTGGTGCACTGCACGACTGCCCGGAGCGCGTGGCCGTCGCGTTCTGCCGAGTGGGCAGACCGCGATCTGCGGCTCGGCAACCTGGTCCGCTCGGTGCGCCTGCAGTTCAAGGACAGCCTGTTCCTGTGCGCCGCCGCGGTGATGACCGAGACCGGCATCCACCCGTCCATCGCGACGCTGCTGCGCTGGATGCTGGGCGATGAGGGCGTCACCCTTCCCGGGGACGTCCCATGATCGATCCTGAGGAGGTACGGGACCGCACCTACCGGTGGCATCGCCGGTACGTGCTCGCCACCGCGCTGGGAGCGCTCGTCGCGCTTCTCGTCCTGATGATCGTGTTGTAGCCGGGGTTGTTCCAAGTCCCGCGATCTTGCACTAGACATAGATCTATGACCATCAATGCGGGCAAAAGCAGGCGAAGCGCGGCGTGGTTCGGGGCGACGGGCCGGTCAGGAATGACCCACCGGTCGTGGATGCGCAGTCAGGGATTCACGACCGAGGTGTTCGACGGCCGGCCGGTGATCGGCATAGCGACCACATGGTCGGAGCTGGCGCCGTGCAACGTCCACCTGCACCGTGTCGCCGAATCGGTGAAGCGCGGCGTCTGGCAGTCCGGCGGCTTCCCGCTCGAGTTCCCCGCGATGGCGCTCGGCGAGACGCTGCTGCGGCCCACCGCGATGCTGTACAGGAACCTGCTCGCCATGGAGGCGGAGGAACTGTTCCGCGCCAACCCGCTGGACGGCGTGGTGCTGCTGTCCGGCTGCGACAAGACCACCCCGGGCCTGCTGATGGCGGCCGCCAGCGTGGACCTGCCCGCGGTCATGGTCACCGGCGGCCCGAAGCTCAACGGCAAGTACCAGGGCACCGACGTCGGCTCGGGCACCGCGGTGTGGCGCTGGGAGGAAGACCTGCTGGCCGGCCGGATGACGCAGGAGGAGTGCTACTTCGCCGAGGGCTGCATGTCCCGCTCCGACGGGCACTGCATGACGATGGGCACCGCGTCCACGATGGCGTCGGTCGCCGAGGCGCTCGGCATGCAGCTGCCGTACTCCGCGGCCTGGCCCGCGGTCGACGCCCGACGGTATGAGACCGCGCAGCGGGCCGGCCAGGTCATCGTCGACCTCGTCAACAGCGACCTGTCCCCGTCCACGATCATGACCAGGCAGGCGTTCGAGAACGCGATCCGGGTCAACGCCGCGATCGGCGGATCCACGAACGCGGTGATCCACCTGCTGGCGATCGCCGGCCGCCTCGGCGTCCCGCTCAGCCTGGACGACTTCGACGCGCTCGCCGCCGACGTGCCCACGCTGGTGAACCTGCAGCCGAGCGGGCAGTACCTGATGGAGGACTTCTGCTACGCCGGCGGCCTGCCCGCGGTGATGCGGGAGCTGGGCGGGCTGCTGCACGGCGACGCGATCACCGTCACCGGCCGCACCGTAGCGGAGAACGTCGCCGACGCGCCGTGCTGGAACCGGGAGGTCATCCACGCGATGGACGCGCCGTTCCAGCCGCCGGGCACCGGCACCGCCGTGCTGCGCGGCAACCTCGCGCCGGACGGCGCGGTGCTCAAGCAGTCCGCCGCCTCGCCGCACCTGCTCAAGCACCGCGGCCGGGCCCTGGTCTTCGACTCCCCCGAGGCCTACCACGCGGTCGTCGCCGACCCGGACCTCGACGCCGACGAGAACACCGTGCTGGTCATCCGGTACTGCGGGCCGAAGGGCTACCCCGGCATGCCCGAGGTCTCCAACGTCCCGCTGCCGAAGAAGCTGCTGAACCGCGGCGTCAGGGACATGGTGCGGATCTGCGACGGCCGGATGTCCGGCACCGCCTACGGCACGGTCGTGCTCCACGTCACGCCCGAGGCCGCCGCCGGCGGCACGCTCGCGCTGGTCCGCACCGGCGACTGGATCACGCTCGACGTCCCGTCCCGCGCCCTCACGCTCGAGGTACCCGACGAGGAGCTCGCGCGCCGCCGCGCGGAGTGGACCGCCCCGCCCCCCGCGGCCGCCCGGGGCTGGACCCGCCTGTACACCGACCACGTCCTCCAGGCCGACACCGGCGCCGACCTGGACTTCCTCATCGGCGCCAGCGGTCACGAGGTCCCGCGCGACTCACATTAAATATCCGGAACGTACGCCGCCGGCTCTGGTCCCGCCATGACCCGTTACATCAGAGCAGCCTTATATAAGCAGAGGCTGATACAATGGCGCGGTGCACGCGTTCGACGTCCTCGGCGATCCGGTCCGGCGGCGCATCCTGGAACTGCTCGCCGACGGCGAGCGGACGTCCGGCGAGCTGACCGCGGCCATCCAGGCCGAGTTCGGCATCTCGCAGCCGGCGGTGTCCGCGCACCTGCGGGTCCTGCGGGAGAGCGGTTTCGCCACGGTCCGGGCGGCGGGCGCCCGGCGGCTGTACGCGGTGGACACCGCGCCGCTGCGGGAGGTCGACGAGTGGCTGGGCCGGTTCCGGCGGTTCTGGGAGCAGCGCCTGGACGCGCTGGCCACCGAGCTGGCCAGGGGGAAGCACGAGCGGCAACGGGAGACGGAGGAACCGTGAGCGAGATCATCGACCAGATCAGCCAGGCGCACCGCGCGGTCCGCGCCGGGGGCGGCGGCGGCGACACCGTGACCCGCACCGTCGTGGTGCGGCGCGCCTTCCCGTCCCCGATCGAGGACGTGTGGGACGCCTGCACCACCGCCGAGCGGATCGGCCGCTGGCTCATGCCGGTCACCGGGGACCTGCGGCTGGGCGGCACGTACCAGCTCGAAGGCAACGCGGGCGGCGAGATCCTGAGCTGCGAGCCGCCCCGGCTGCTCCGGGTGACTTGGGTCATGGGCGAGGGACCCGCGTCAGAAGTAGAGGTCCGGCTGGCCCCGGGCGACGGCGCGGAAACCATCCTGGAGCTGGCGCACACCGCAGTCGTCGACCCGGAGTTCTGGGCCAAGTACGGGCCGGGCGCGGTGGGCGTCGGCTGGGACCTGGCGCTGCTCGGATTGTTCCTGTACCTGAGCACCGGCCGGGACCGACCGGAGGATCCCGCCGCCTGGGCCGCGAACCCGGACGCGCGGGAGTTCATCACCCGCAGCAGCGAAGCCTGGGGCGTGGCATCCAGCCAGGCCTGGCACGTCCGAGACGGCGGCGGCCGCCGCCGTCGCCGAGACCACCGCCTTTTACCTGCCGCCGCTGCCCGGCGGCCCTGACGCCGACGGCCCTGACGCCGCGTAATCTCAGCGGGCGGACCCGGCTCGCCCGCCGGGTCGGCGCTGCGGCCGCGCTGGTCAGCGCGCTTCTCGCCGCCGCCCGCCATCGCGGCGGTGAGTTTCGGCTCCTCGGCCAGTCCTACTAAGCGAACGGCAGTAAATCGCGGAGAGGAACAGCCATGGAAGACCGGTCTCGCTGGGTGGCCCTGGGAGTGCTGTGCACCGGGATGCTGATGATCGTCCTCGACATGACCATCGTGAATGTGGCGCTGCCGTCCATTCAGGCCGATCTGGGTTTCTCGCAGTCGAGCCTGGCCTGGGTGGTCAACGCGTACCTGATCGCGTTCGCCGGGCTGCTGCTGCTGGCCGGGCGGCTGGGTGACCTGGCAGGCCGCAGGAACGTCTTCATCGCCGGCCTTGGTGTGTTCACCGTCGCCTCGCTGCTGTGCGGGGTCGCGGCGAACCAGGAGATGCTGGTCGCGGCGCGGTTCCTGCAGGGCATTGGCGGCGCGCTCACCTCGGCCGTGATCCTCGGCATGATCGTGACGATGTTCGCCCACCCGCGGGAGCAGGCCAAGGCGATCGGCGTCTTCGCCTTCGTCGCGTCCGCGGGCGCCGCGGTGGGGCTGCTGGCCGGAGGCATCCTCACCCAGTTCCTGAACTGGCACTGGATCTTCTTCGTCAACCTCCCGATCGGCGTGCTCACGGTCGTCGCCGCCCGGCAGGTGATCGAGGCGGACCGGGGCGCTGGGCTGCGGGCCGGCGCCGACGTGGCGGGCGCGCTGCTGATCACCGGCGCGATGATGCTCGGCGTGTTCACGATCGTCGGCCCCGCGGCGACCGGCGGCTGGCTGACCGCCAAGACCCTGGGTTTCGGCGCCGGCTCGCTCGTGCTGCTCGGCGGCTTCCTCATCAGGCAGCACACCGCGCGGAACCCGCTCATGCCGCTGCGGATCTTCGCCTCGCGCACCGTGACCGGCGCGAACCTGGTCCAGGTTCTCGGCACCGCGGGCATGTTCGGGATGTTCTTCCTCGGCTCGCTGTACCTGCGCCGGATCCTCGGCTATGACCCGCTGCAGATCGGCCTGGCCTTCCTGCCCGTGGCCGTGGTGATGGGCACCCTGTCGGTGCGTTACACCGACCGGCTGGTCATGCGCTTCGGCGCCCGCCCGCCGATGATCGCGGGCCTCGGCCTGATCGCCGCCGGGCTGGCCCTGTTCGCCAGCGCCCCGGCCAGCGGCGGCGGGTACCTGAGCCACGTCTTCCCCGTCGCGGTACTGGCCGGCACCGGCGCGGGCCTGTGCTTCCCCGCCCTGATGGCGCTGGCCATGTCCAGCGCCACCCCGCAGGACGCGGGCCTGGCTTCCGGCCTGGTGAACGCGACCGCCCAGGTCGGCGGCGCGCTCGGGCTGGCGGTGCTGGCAACCGTCTCCGCGTCGCGGACCAGCGCGCTGCTGGCGCAGCACCGCCCGGCGGCGGTCGCCCTGACCAACGGCTACCACCTGGCATTCTGGATCGCCTGCGGCCTGGTGGTCGCGGCGGCGGCGGTCGCCGCGACCGTGCTGCGCTCGCAGCCCGCGCTCGCGCAGTCGCCTGAGCGTCAGGGTGACGCGTCCGGGAAGGCCAAGACCGTCTTGATGTCGTCGGGCTGGCGCGCGTAGGCGTCGGCCCACTGGTTCAGCGGCACCTGGCGGGTGATCAGGTCGGCGAGCCACCGGGGATCGGCCTGGGCCAGCGCCTTGGCAGCCAGTTCGTAGTGCTGCCGGTTGGCGTTGACCGAGCCGAACAGGACCGAGTTCTGCAAGACCATGTTCCGGTTGAGCAGGCCGGGGTCGATGACCGATTCGCTGCCGACCGGGGAGACTCCGGTGAGGCAGATGATCCGGTAGCGGGGATGCCGCGGTCCGGCTCCCAGCAGCAACTGGACAAAGCCGGTGCATTCGATGACGATGTCGGCCTCCGCGGCCGCCTCGATGGCGTCTTCGCTGCTGACATAGGTTGCCCCGAGCCGCCGGACCATCTCCGGCTTGCGGCCTTCGGTAACCCGGTCGAGCACGTAGGTCTGGTGGCCGCGCTGGACGGCCAGCAGCGCGGCCAGCAGCCCGATCGGCCCGGCCCCGGTGACCAGCACCGCCTGCGGCGCCCAGGCGGCCCGCCGTCCGATCTTCTCGATGTGGTCCCAGGCTTTGGCCACCACGGTGGTCGGCTCGAGCAGCACGCCGAGGACGCCGAGACCGGGATCCACCGCGACCAGGTACTCGGGATGAATCCGGTAGCGCTCGGACGCGTAACCGTGGCGGCCCTTGATGCCCCGCTCGGTGTACCCGCCGTTGATGCACATGTCCCAGTGCCCCGCCGCGCACGCCGGGCACGGCACCGGGTCGCGCCGCCGGACGATGCCGACGACCAGGTCCCCGGTCCTGAACCCGCTTCCCGGGGCGGCTTCTGCCACCCGGCCCAGTGACTCGTGCCCGATGATGAGCCGGTCCTGCCCTGGCGGCGCTGACCCGTACTCGCCGTTGATGATCTCCAGATCGGTGCCGCAGATGCCGATCGCCTGCGTCCGCACCAGGACCGGCCCGTCCTCCATCGGCGGTTCGGGCATGTCCGTGAGGGCCACGGAGTCTCGCTTTCCGGGAACGACCGTGATGGCACGCATACTGCCACCCTGGCACCCGGCCACCATCTCAATATCACCCGGCTGGGATGAAAAGCACTCCGGAATCACGCGCTCCGGGTGATGTCTGCCCGGCGGCTGCGGCGGCACACTGCCCTAGATCAGACAACCGCAGTGTGCCGTGGAGGGGGTGGCGGTGACCACGCCAGCAGATCCGTTCGCTGTCGTACGTACCAGGCAGTACGCCGTTCTCCTGATCATGGCCGCGGTCCTGGGCGTGGTGATCTCGTTCCTGGTCTACTGGTACCTCAAGCTGGTCACCGACCTGCAGACCTGGGTCTTCACCGACCTGCCCAAGGGTCTGGGCTTTCACGGCGAGCCGCCGTGGTGGCCGCTGCTGCCGCTGGCGGTGGCCGGAGCGCTTGTCGGGGCGACGATCAGGTACCTGCCAGGGCGGGGCGGCCACTCGCCGGCTGACGGCTTTCACCCGGGCGGCATTGCCGCCGCGGCCGACCTGCCCGGCATCTTTCTTGCGTCCCTGGCGAGCCTGTCGCTGGGCGCGGTGATCGGGCCGGAGGCACCGACGATCGCCCTCGGCGGCGGGCTGGCGGTCCTAGCGGTCAAGCTGGTCAAGCGCGACGTACCGCAGCAAACCGCCGCGGTCCTCGCGGCGACCGGCAGCTTCGCGGCGATCAGCACGCTGCTCGGCAACCCGCTGTCGGGGGCGGTCTTGCTGCTCGAGGCCTCCGGGCTTGGCGGCGCGACGGCCACCATCGCGCTGCTCCCTGGCCTGGTCGGCGCGGGCATCGGGTCGCTAATCTTCCTCGGGCTGGGCTCGCTGACCGGATACGGGACATTCTCCCTGGCGGTACCGGACCTTCCCCCGGCCGCGCACCTGAACATTGCGCAGCTCGGCTGGGCCGTGGCTATCGGCGCGGCGGCCGCCGTGGTCAGCGTCGGGATCAAGCGGCTGGCCCTGTTCGTGCGCCCCCACCTGGAGCGACTGCTCCTGCTGCTGACCCCGCTGGCCGGCCTGGCCGTCGCGGGGCTGGCGATCGCGTACGCCGAGGGCACCGGAAAACCGTCATCGGACGTGCTGTTCTCCGGGCAGTCGGCGCTGCCCCCGCTGCTCGAGCATTCCGCGAGTTACACCGTCGGCGCACTGGTCCTGCTGGTGGTGTGCAAGGGGCTGGCGTACTCCATCTCGCTGGCCGGCTTCCGCGGCGGCCCGGTCTTCCCCGGGATGTTCATCGGCGCGGCGGGCGGAATGGCGCTGTCGCACCTGCCAGGCCTGCCGCTGATCGCCGGCGCCGCCATCGGGATCGGCGCGATGACAGCCGGGATGCTGCAGCTCCCGCTCACGGCGGTGCTGCTCACCACCCTTTTCCTCGGCAGCGACGGGGTCGCCACGATGCCGCTGACGATCATGGCGGTCGTGACGTCGTTCGTGCTGTCCAAGTGGCTGACCGGGCCGCCGTCCCAGACGGCGGCCGAATCATCCACGCAGGGTGATGCTGAGCTGCCTCGCGGCGGGAGTACCGTTGCCCGGGGGTAAGGATCATGACAGAGAGCTACGACGTCATGATCGTCGGTACGGGAGCGGGCGGCGGGACGCTAGCCCGGACGCTCGCGCCCTCGGGCAAGCGGATCCTGCTGCTTGAGCGCGGCGACTTCCTGACCCGTGAGAGCGAGGTGGGTCGCCTTCACCCGCGACGTCCGCCGTGAGCGTGCCTATACCACCCGCGAGGTCGGGCGGGTGCGGGACATCTACCAGCCGGTCGAGGAAGCCGGAACACCCGCCGCGCCCCCCGAGTGAGCGGTGCCAAGATACTGGGGTGCGCGTTCTTGTCCTCGGCGGCACCCGGTTCCTTGGCCGGGCGATCACCGACGCCGCGCTCGGCCGCGGCGACACCGTGACCCTGTTCAACCGCGGCGTGAGCAATCCGGGGCTGTTCCCCGGCGTGGAGACGATCACCGGCGACCGCACGAGCGACCTGTCCGCCCTTGACGGCCGGGCGTGGGACGCGGTCATCGACGTGGCGGGCTACGACCCGCGCGTGGTGAGGCTGTCGGCGGAGGCGCTGGCCGGGCGGACAGGCCGGTACGTGTTCGTCTCCACGGTGTCGGTGTACGCGGACCAGAACACCACCGAGGCCCAGCTCGAGGACGCGCCGGTCGCGCGGCTGCGGCCGGGCGCGACCAGCCTCGAGGAGACCTACGGGCCGAACAAAGCGCTGTGCGAGCAGGTCGTCCGCGACGTCTACGGTGACCGGGCGCTGATCGGGCGGCCTGGGCTGATCACCGGGCCGCACGATCCGACCGACCGGGTGCCGTACTGGCCGCGCAGGATCGCCCGCGGCGGCCGGGTGCTCGCGCCCGGCGATCCGGTCAGCCTGGTGCAGTTCATCGACGTGCGGGACCTGGCGTCGTTCCTCGCCGACGCCTGCCACGCCGGGACAGCGGGCGTGTTCAACCTGACTGGAACCCCGGGCCCGTTCGGGATATTTATCGATCTTTGCAAGATGGCGGCCTACAGCGACGCCGAGCCGGTCTGGATCCCCACCGAGCGGCTGGTCGCGGCGGGCGTCGACCCGGGGATGGGCATCCCGCTGTGGGTCGGCGAGCCGGGCTACGACGCGTACAACGACGTCGACAGCTCCCGCGCGGTCGCCGCCGGCCTGGCGTGCCGGCCCGTGATCGACACGATCCGCGACACCCTGTCCTGGGACCTGGCGCGCGGCGGGCCCGCCCCCGGCAAAGAGGGGCTGGCCGCCGCTGAAGAAGAGAGACTGCTCCGCGAGCTAGCCGGCTAACGACCCACACCTGCCCGCCTGGCTCGTCTCCAGCGTTGACTCAATCGCATATAACCGTTAGATTCTTAGTGTATAACCGTTATATGGAGGCGTGATGCAGCAGGAAGTCGTCCTGGCGATGCTGGCGAAGGAGCCGTCACAGGGCTACCAGCTGCGCGCCAGGATGAACGACGCGCTGGGCCCGCTCGGCGAGGCGCTGAACGCCGGCCAGATCTATGTCACCCTCGGACGGCTGGAAAAGGCGGGCCTCGTCGCCGTTGAGGAGACGCCGGAGGCGCCAGATCCCGCCGACAGGGACCGCAAGGTCTACGTGCTCACCGCGGCGGGCCAGCAGCGCGTCGCGGAGTGGCTCGCCGAGGTGAGCTGGCCGAGGCCCGACCTCGCCGAGTTCCACCTCAAGCTGATCGCGGCCGCCGCCGCCGGGCTCGCCGACCCGATCAGCATCGTCGACGCGCAGCGCCGTGAGCTACTGCGTCGGCTGCGCGACGCGCAGCGCGCCCAGATGGCGGTGCCGGACGGGTCCGACGCGGCGCTGCTGCTCGAGGGCATCGTGCTTCGCCTGCAAGCTGACCTCCGCTGGCTGGAGGCCTGCGAGGCGAACTGGACCATCCGGAGGAGAAAGAGATGAGCGGTGCGGGAACGGCGCTGCTGCGCGCTCGCGGGCTGCGCAAGGACTACGGCAAGGGCGAAGCGCTCGTGCGCGCCGTCAACGAGGTCGACCTGGACGTCGCCACCGGCGAGACCCTGGCGGTGATGGGACCGAGCGGATGCGGGAAGTCGACGCTGCTGCACCTGCTCGGCGGCCTCGACCGGCCGTCAGCGGGCGAGCTGTGGCTGAACGACAGGCGCACCGACCGGCTCAGCGAGCGAGCGCTCGCCGGCCTGCGCCGGGGCGAGATCGGCTTCGTCTTCCAGGCCTTCCACCTCATGGACGAGCTCACGGCCAGGGAGAACATCGAGCTGCCCGCCCTGCTGGCGGGGCGCTCGCCTCGCGAGGCCCGGCGGCGGGCGCTAGCGCTGCTCGACCGGGTGGGCCTCGCGGACCGCGCCGATCACCTTCCCTCGGCGCTGTCCGGCGGCCAGCGGCAGCGGGTCGCCATCGCCAGGGCGCTCGTCAACGACCCGCTTGTCGTGCTGGCGGACGAGCCAACCGGCAACCTGGACAGCGCGGCGACGCTTGACGTGCTGCGGCTCTTCGAGCACCTGCACGCCTCCGGGCTAACGCTGATCATCGTCACCCACGACGAACGGGTCGCCGCCACCGCGGACCGGCTCGTGTCGATGCGCGACGGCGCGCTCGTGGACGAGACGAGGCTCACCGGCGGCGGCCGCCGCAATTTCGCTGACCTCCTCAGACTGGAGGACTAGTGATGGGCAGGGCGTTCCTTGTCTACCGCCTCGCGGTGCGCGACCTCCGGCACCACGCGGCCCAGGCCGTGCTGCTCGTCGTCGCGATCGCAGCGGCGACCGCCACGCTCACGATGGCGCTGTCCATGAACGGCGTGACCAGCCCGCCCTACTCCGCGACCAAGACGGCGACTGACGGGCCCGACGTCGTGGCGTACCTGACATCCACCGGTCAGGCGAAGACGCTGGTGCACGCGCCCGGCGTAGTGAGTTCCAGCGGACCGTATCCGGTCGTGGCGGCCACCATCCGGTTCGACGGCCGTACCGCGGGTGTCTTCGCTCAGGGTCGCGGCCTGGCGGCGGCCGCCGTCGACCGGCCGGACGTGACGGCCGGGAGCTGGGTGCGGCCGGGCGGCGTGGTGCTGGAGCGGACCTTCGCCGACGCGCTCGGCGCGGGGGTCGGCGACGTGGTGACCCTGAACGGCCAGCGATTCACCGTCGCCGGGATCGCGGTGACCGCGGCCCAGCCGCCGTACCCGAACCTCTGTTACTTCACGGCCAGCTCATGCCCGCCATGGCTCATCGTGCCTGGGGGCGACCTCCGGAACGTCGGGCTGATCTGGATGACCGAGACCGGCGCGCTCGGCCTGGCGTCGAAGGCGAATCCGCTGACCACCACTTACATGCTCAACTTGAAGCTCGGCAACCCGGCGGACGCCGACGCGTTCGCGCAGCAGCACTTCGTCCCTCCCCCGCAGCCGAGCGGCTCGTCGGCACTCACGCCGCCGTACCTCGGCCCGATGTACTCGACGTGGGACGGGATCGCGTCCGCGGACGCGCTGCTCGTCCAGGACGCGCAGTCGGTGCTCGAGCCGGGCGCGCTGCTGCTGGCGCTGATCGCGATCGCGAGCGTGACCGTTCTCGTAGGGCGGCGGCTGTCTGAGTACGCGCGCCGTGTCGGGCTGCTGAAGGCGGTCGGCGGCACGCCGGGAACGGTGGCGGCGATGTTCCTCGCCGAGAACCTCGCGCTGGCGCTGCTGGCGGCGGTGGCCGGGCTCGTCGCCGGATCGCTCGCGGCACCACTGCTCACCAACCCGGGCGCGGCCCTGGTCGGGGCGCCAGGCGCGCCAACGCTGACGGCGGTTACCGTGGCAAAGGTGGTGGGGGTGGCACTCGCCGTCGCGCTGGCGGCAACGCTCGTGCCTGCCATCCGCGCCGCGCGCACCAGCACGGTCGCCGCGATCAACGACGTCGCACGGCCGCCGCGGCGCCGGGGCGCGCTGGTCAGGATGTCCGCCGGCCTGCCCGTCCCGGTGCTGTTCGGGCTGCGGCTCGTCGGCCGCCGTCCGCGCCGCGCGCTGCTCACCGCGGCGAACATCGCCGTCACGGTCACCGGCCTCGTGGCGGTGCTGTCCTTCCACGCCACCGTCAACAGCAAGCTCGGCACCGGGGGGTCGATGATGGCCGGCGGGCTGTCCGACCCGGTCGTCACACGGGACGAGCAGATGCTGACGGTGATCACGATCCTGCTCGTCGTCCTCGCGGCGCTCAACGCGATCTTCACGACGTGGGCGACCGTCATCGACGCGCGACGCGCATCGGCGCTCATGCGCGCGCTCGGCGCGCGGGACACGCAGGTCGGGTCGGGGCTGGTCGTCGCGCAGGTGCTCGCGGCGCTGCCGGGTGCCATCGCCGGTGTTCCGCTTGGCATCGGGCTGTTCGCCGCCGTCGTCAAGAACGGCAGCGTGCCGCCCGTGTCCTGGCTGGCGGCCGCGGTGTTCGGGGCCCTGATTGCCATGGCCGCCCTCACCGTCATCCCGGCACGGTTGGGTTCTCGTCAGCCGGTGGCCGAGGTGCTCCAGGCCGAGGCGGCCTGAGGCTCGCCTCCTGGCGGCAGCACGGGCAGGCCGGCTGGTGCGCCGCGGTGCGCGAGTTCCAGCAGCCTGTCCACGTCGAGATGCTCCTCCATCAGCCGGCTCAGGCCGGTCGTGACGACGCTCTTCCCGGCGTCCGATGTGGTGCCGGCGACAAGCGGGATTTCGCCCGCCGGGTCGAGGACAGCGGGATCGGCACGGCGGAGATCGCCGACGGTCTGTAACCCCGCCGGCAGGTGCTCGGCATCCGCGTGCGGCAGGTGCCGCACCTGCTCCCTGGTGATGTTCAGGCGGAAGCCGTCCGCGCCGACCTCCGCCACGGCGGACCGCGGGATGAGCACCGTCCTGCGGCCCAGCAGGTGCCCCTCGCGCAGGAGAATCGAGGTCACCCGGCCGCTGCCTGCCTCGACGACGAACCCGAGCACGTGCCCGATGTCGCCGTCCGTCGCGTGCACGTGGTCACCGCGGAACACCTCCTCCTCACCCGGCAGCTGGTCGGAGACGGTGTCGACGGTCACGGGCTCCGGGATCGTCCCTGGGGCGCCTGGCGTGCCCGGCGCTCCCGGCACCAGGGGGCCCGTGGTGGCGTAATAGGGCCACAAGGCATCCGGTTCCCAGCGGCCGACGGTGTTCTCATAGTCCTCATCGCCCGGGAACAACGTCGCCTCGGCGGGATCCTGCCGCTCGAACTCGGCCCTGGTGCAGCGCAGCCGGACCTCGCCCTTGGCGGTACCGGCTCCACCGGCGTCGGCTCCACCGAAATCGACGAGGCCGAGCGGGACAATCTTGCTGGGCCCCTCCCGGCGCACCGGCTCGACCACCAGGTGTGTGACCTCGTTGCCGCGGTTGATGACCAGGGTCATGAGCTTGCCGCAATCGCCGTCCGCGCAGCGAACCTCGGCCTCGAGCCTGAACAACTGTGCCTCTGGCATGCTGTCCTGTCCTCCCGCGTTGTCATCGCCAGCCTCAGCGTAGTGTCAGGCCGGCTGACGCGGCCACAGTGCCGCCAGCTGGCCAGGGCTGATGTTGCCGCCGCTGCAGACGACCGCCACCTTGCGGTCCGCGAACCGTCCGGGCGCGCTCAGTACCGCCGCGAGGGCAGCCGCGCCGGCCGGCTCGACGAGGTTGCGCGTCTTCTCGATCATCAGCCGCGTCGCGGCCTTCAGCGCGTCCTCCGGAACGAGCACGAAGTCATCCAGCAACGCACGCAGGATCTGCTGCGGCAGCTCGAACGCGGTTCTGGTGGCCAATCCTTCCGCGAACGTGCTGGTGGTGTCCTCCACGAGGGCACCCGCTCGCCAGGAGCGGTACGCGGCCGGAGCCGCCGCGGACTGCACGCCGATCACCTCGACGGACGAGCGCACCGCCTTGGCCACCACGCAGGCGCCCGCCGCCCCGCTGCCGCCACCGACCGGGACCACGATCACCTCGGTGTCCGGCCACGCTTCGAGGATCTCCAGGGTGTAGGTCGCCACCCCCGCGATGAGGGCCGGCTCGTTCCCTGAGTGGATGTACCGGTATCCGTGCCGGGCAGCCTCCTGTTCGCAGTGCTCACGGGCCTCATCGAAGTCCCGGCCGTGAAAGACCACCTCGGCGCCCAGCGCCCGCATCGACTCCACCTTGACCGGGTTGGACTGCTCGGGCATGCAGATCACCGCCCGCACGCCGAACAGGTCCGCCGCGTAGGCCACCGACTGGCCGTGATTGCCTGTCGAGGCGGAGATGACACCCCGGCCCCGCTCACCGGCGCTCAGCTGGCTGACCAGGTTCACGCCGCCGCGGACCTTGAAGGCGCCCACCGGCTGGTGGTTCTCATGCTTGACCCGCACCTGAGCCCCGGTCAGGGTGTCCAGCGCGGGATAGCGGTACAGCGGGGTCGGTCGCAGGTAGGGCGCGATGCGCCGCCGCGCCGCGAGGACGTCAGCCAGGTCCGGCGCCGGGGAGACGGTCATGCCTTGTGTCTACCACGGTGTCGTCTACCACGGTGCGTCTACCACGGTGCGTCTACCACGGTGCGTCTACCACGGTGCGTCTACCACGGTGCCTGGTACCACATGGTGTCAGCGCACGATGCGCAGCGCGACCTTGCGGTCGCCGCCGTTCTGCTTGACCAGTGCGAACCACAGCGGCAGCAGGACGTCAACGGTCTGCGTCGCGGTCGCGTCACCAAGGAACGCGGGCTCGAGACCGACGGCCCTGATGAGTTCCTCGGCGGTCGCCCGTGCCTCAGGATCGGCGGCGAAGAACAGGTTCGCGCCGGGCACCGGGTCGGCGAAGTTCTCCCAGCCGAGGGAGTTGAACGCACGGACGTACCTGGCCGATGGCGCGGCTGCCGCGAGCAGCGCCCGGCTGTCGAGCTCCGGCGCGCCGACCCGGTTCACCGCGTCGATCACCACCTTGCCCGCCAGCGCCGCGCCCTGCTCGCTCACCACGTCAGGCACGGCCTGGCCCGGAACGGCCAGCAGCACCACCTCGGCGCCGTCCAGCGCGTCGCCGATGCCGCGCACCGGCGCCCCGCCGGGGCCTTCGCCTGAGCCGTCCCTGGCGCCGAAGACCACGTCGTGCCCGGCGGCCCGCCACCTGCTCCCGAGCGTTCCGCCGATGTTGCCCTTGCCGATGATCGCTATCTTCATGCCTGCCACCAACTAGTGTGACGCCCGTCTCATTCCTGGACCTGGGACAGCCCTTGACAACTCAAAAACTGATATCACAATGATAGTAGATAACTGACAGGGAGGCGGCCATGGGCGAGCCAGCCATCGAGGTGCGGGGACTGCGCAAGAGTTTCGAGAAGAAGGAAGCCGTGGCGGGCATCGACCTGGATATCGCGGCTGGTTCCCTGGCCGGCCTGGTCGGGCCCAACGGAGCGGGGAAGACGACAACGCTCTCCATGATGACCGGGCTGCTGCGGCCGGACGCGGGCCGGATCGTGATCAAAGGGCTCGACGTGTGGGCCGACCCGGTCGCCGCCAAGGCGGTGATCGGGGTGGTGCCTGCCGAGGCCAGGCTGTTCGAGCGGCTGAGCGGCGAGGAAGTCCTGGAGTACGCCGGCCGGCTGCGGGGCCTGCCGGCCGCCGAGGCCCGCTCGCGGGCGGCGCAGCTGCTCGAGGTGCTCGACCTGGCCGCTGACGCGAAACGGCTAGTCGCGGACTACTCCACCGGGATGCGCAAGAAGGCCGCGCTCGGCTGCGCGCTGATCCACAATCCGTCCGTGCTGTTCCTGGACGAACCGCTCGAAGGAGTGGACCCGATCTCCGCCGACGTGATCAGGCGGCTGCTGACGCGCCTGGTCGGCACCGGCGCCACCGTGCTGTTCTCCAGCCACGTCATGGAGCTGGTCGAGCAGGTCTGCGATCACGTATCCGTCATCGACAAGGGCAGGATCCTGGCGACCGGCACGACCGACGAAGTGCGCGGCGGCAAGACCCTGCAGCAGGCGTTCATCAGCCTGGTCGGAACGAGGGCGAAGGATGAGGAGGGATTGACATGGCTCGGCTCCTCGTCGAACTGAAGCTCCGCCTGATACGCAACGCGCTGCGTTCGTCCACCGCCGCGCAAGTCACGTTCCTGATAAGCACGCTGTGCGCCGCGGTTGCCGCGATCGGCATCTTCTGGCTGCTGGCCCAGTTGCGTTCTCAGAACGCGGCGGTGGACCTGACCACGGTCATCTTCGGCATCCTCGCGATCGGGTGGCTGATTGCCCCGATCTTCGCCTTCGGCCTGGACGGCACGCTCGACCCGGCGACGTTGGCCCTCTATCCGCTCCGCACCCGTCAGCTCGTCCCGGGGCTGCTCGCCGCGTCAGCGGCGGGCGCTTGGCCGGCGGCCAACGTGCTGGGCCTGCTCGGCGTCACGATCGGGCTGGCTCGCGGGGCGCTCGGCGTGCTCGTCGCGTTCATCGCGGTGGTGCTTGAGGTGCTGTTCTGCATCGTGCTGGCGCGGTTCGTGACCACCGGATTGGCGGGACTGCTTCGCTCACGCCGCGGCAAGGACCTCGCCGTCTTCCTGTTCATCCCGATCTTCGCCATATTCGAGTTCCTCATCCAGGTGATACCCCGGGCCGCTTCCTCTGGGCAGCTGAGCCCGGCGAGCTTCGCCGGCATCGACAGCTGGATGCGCTGGCTGCCGCCCGGCCTGGCCGCGCACGCGATCCAGGACGCGTCGACCGGGCACCCGGGTGACGCCGCGGCGCGCCTGGGCCTGCTGGCGGCCGTCATCATCCTGCTCGGCGTTCTGTGGGTGCGCTCACTCAGCCGCGCCCTGGTCACCACGGACACCTCTACCGGGTCATCGCGGGTGCGCAATGCCGTGCTGCCGCTGGCGCGGTACGGCCTGCGGGGCGCCGTGGCCGCCAGGTTCCTGAAGTACCAGCGCCGCGACCCCGCGTCCCTCGCTTACTGGGCCATTGTCGTCATCATCATGTTCATCTGCTGCGCCAGCACGATCTTCGGCCGGCAGCACCATCCCTCGATCGTGATCACCAGCGCGGTCTTCGGCGCCGCGTTCGCCGGCGCGTATCACGCTAATTTCGCCGGGCAGGCCGGGCCGGGGTTCGTGATCGAGGCCCTGGCACTGAGCGGGCGCCGGGAGCTGCGCGCCTATTTCTCGGCCCAGGACATCGTGTTCGGCGCGATCGCGGTACCGCTGATCACGGGGATGTGCTTCGGCCTCGCGGCCCTGATCGGGGACCTGAGGGAGGGCTGCGTCGCCGCCGCGGTCGGCCTGGCCGGGCTCGGCGCGGGGCTGGCGTTGGCCAACGTCTTCGGCGTCGTGCTGGCCTATCCCTTGCAGAAACGAGCCGGCAGCCCGCTGCCGCAGCAGGCTCAGGGATACGGCGCGCACGCGGCCGGCACCATCTTCGGCACCCTCGCGTGCGTCGCGGTAGCCGCCATTCCCGTCATAGTCCTCGGCAACCTGACCAGCGGCGTTTCCGCGGCGGTCGCGCTGCCGGTGCTGTTCGGCTGCGCCGTGGCCTACGGCCTCGGGCTCGCGTGGATCGGGGTGCGGGCCGCCGCCGTCCTGGCCGCGGGCAGGCTGCCTGAGCTCTGCCAGGTCGCCATGCGCACCACCCTGTAACGCCGTTTCCCCCTTGGATGCGGGCGCGACCTCGTTGATCGCGGCGAGCGCGTTACGCCTAGGACCCCAACCGGCTTCCAGTAGGGCGTTCAGGCCCCAGTGGCGGCGGCGATGAGGGGCCCGCGGGTGAGCGCGGGCCGGGCGGCCCCCTCATGATCTCCTTGCCGCCCGGTCGCGTGACTCGCGAGGCGTGCCCGCCATCGCCGCCGCCACTAATGGCTAAGACACGCGTGATCCAAAAAAATGGCCGCTTCGCAGTGACCATTTTCACGGGGTGACCGCGTCTCTAATACATGGAGAAGACCGACTTGGCCGAGGGATCGCGGGCAGACGCGGAGCTGCTCGCCCGCGCCCAGGCAGGCAACGGTGACGCGTTCAGGCAGGTCACCGACCCGTTCCGGCGCGAGATTCACGTGCACTGCTACCGGATTCTCGGCTCGGTGCAGGACGCCGAGGACGCGCTTCAGGAGACGCTGGTGGCCGCCTGGCGCGGGATTGACCGGTTCGAGGGGCGATCGTCGCTGCGGGCCTGGCTGTACCGGATCGCGACCAACCAGTGCCTGAACTCGCTGCGCGGCGGCGTTCGCCGCGCGCCGCCGTCGCGCCAGGGCAGCGACGGCCTGGGGCAGCTGAGCGCGGCGGGCCAGCTGCCGCCGCTACCGGAGCCCGCGACGGACGACGAGCCACTGTGGCTCCAGCCGTATCCGGACGTGCTGCTCGACGAGCTGCCCGACACCGCGCCAGGCCCGGCCGCGCGCTACGAGGCGCGGGAGTCGATCTCGCTCGCGTTCATCACCGCTCTGCAGCACCTGCCGCCGCGGCAGCGCGCCACGCTGGTGCTGCGGGACGCGCTCGGGTTCCGCGCGGCCGAGGCCGCGGACATCCTCGGCTGCAGCCTGGACGCGGTCAACGGCTCGCTGAAGCGAGCCAGGGCGTCGCTGGCGCAGCGGCTGCCAGCGGGCGGCCTGAGCCAGGCGCCGCTGCCCGGTTCCAGCGTCGAGCGCGAGCTGCTCACCCGCTTCACCGACGCCTTCGAGCACGGTGACGTCGCCGCGCTCGTTGCCATGCTGACCGACGACACGTGGCTCACGATGCCGCCGCTGCCGTTCGGCTACCGGGGGCGCGACGCGGCGGCCCACCTGCTGTCGGTGGTCTCGTTCCGCGGCGGTTCCCGCCGGTTCAGGCTGGTGGCGGCCCGCGCGAACGGCCAGCCGGCGTTCGGCTGCTACATCACCGACGCCCAGGCGCCGCTCGCGCACGCAAACGGCCTGATGATGCTCACCCTGGCCGGCGACCGGATCGCCGGCGTCACCCGGTTCCTCGACAACAGCCTGCTGGCAGGCTTCGGCCTGCCCAGGACCCTGCCCGACTACCACCCGCGCCACGCGCGGACGCCGTCGGCTGACTGACCGCCCCGGGCCGCCGCCAGTAAATGACGGCGTGCCTCAGGCGATTCGCTGCCTGGTCAATCGATGCCGAGGCCGCGCCGCCCGGTGGGGTTGAGGTCCGTGAGCCTGGTCCGGTTGTCCCAGTCCCGCTCGTAGTGCTCAGCGGGAAAGTCGCTCGGACTCATCCCGGTGAGGAACGCGGCACGCACAGACTCGGCGTACCTCTCGTTGCGCGGGCACCACGGCGCCGCGGGGATGTACATCACGTTGCCCCAGCCCTGCTGGCTAGTAACCGGCGCGACGCTGTGGATCATGTCGCAGTGCCACCAGACTGAGTCGCCGGCCTGGATGTCCGGCAGCCCGGTCAGCGCCGGCAGCAGTGGCTCGTGCCATTTCCGGCTGACCGGGAAGACCTGATTGACCGTGACACCGCACATGTCGTCTTCGGGCACATCCGCCAGCAGCGGGCGCAGCAGTAGGTAGCCCATCGCCTCCGGGATCGGCACGGTGTGCAAGACGCCCTGGTCATGGGCCATATCGCACAGCGCGGTCCAGCCCTGGAACGTGCGGAAGGCAGAGCACATCGTGCTGCCCGGGTACTGCGGTCCGGCGGTCCGGTACGTGGCGTCCCACGGGTCATACCGCTCGACCGTGCCGTCGAACAGATGCCGGAACGCGCGCTGGTAGTCCTGCGTCATCCACAAGTCCAGCGTGCCAGGGTCGAGGTGCGTCCCCAGGCCCTTGGAATCGGTGCCGGGCGGGCGGCGGCGGATGCGGTCCGGGTACAGGGAGTCGCGGCCAGGGTCGAACCAGCGGACACCGCCAGACTCGCTGATCCACTGACCGTTGAGGAACGCCTGGACGCGCGCCATCCGGTCACTCTGGCGGGCCTGCATCTGGGCCGGCGACCAGTAGATGGGGTAGATCTCCGGCCTGGACCCGACGCTGCCGAAGAAGTCGTCGCCAGGGCCCCGGTAGTTCTCGAAGAACCGGTTGCTCTCGACGTAGTCGACGATGCCCTGATCCCAGGCGAGCGCTTGTTCGCGCGGGAAGTGCCCGCGCACCACGAGGCAGCCACGCCGGCGGACCTGGCTGAGCACGGCCGCGGGGACGGCATCGGACGAGATGTCCGCGTAGTCGATTTCCGGCCACACGGGCTCGCCGCGCTCCTTCGCCGCGACGATCTCATCGACCCGGTCGCGAACCCGGTGCTCAATGATCGCGAAGACCTCCTCGACCGAGCGCCCGGAGGCCGCGATACGGGCCCGCAGGGTGGCCTTGACCTCGCGGATCGCCGCGGGCAGGTCCTCCGGCGTGGTGTCCCAGTGGGGCAGGGCCGGCCGGTGGCTGATGTCCGGTGCGGTGGTCCGGGTCATGGCGCCGCCTCCTTTTGGTTGTGAGCCCTAACTAAAAACACTCTAGACGGCTTACTAGGTTCTAGGCAAGACTCCTAACTAAACTATGTCCCGTGACGATGACGAAACCCTCGCTGGACTTGCTGCGCTCCCTGACCGATGAGCACGTCCTGCGTGCTCTCATGGCAGAGCGCCAGCTGACCAGGGCGGAGCTGGCAGCCAGGACCGGCATCTCCAAGCCCACGGTGTCCGAGAGCGCGCGGCGGCTGTCGGCCGCCGGCCTGATTCGCGACACCGGCGCCAGGACCAGCGGGCGCGGGCGGGTCGGCTCGTACTACGGACTCGCCGAGGACATCGGCACCGCTCTCGTCGTCGGCATCGCGCCGGACGGTGTGGTGGCGGAATGCCTCGACAGTCACGGTGCGGTGCTCGCCAGGGTGCGGCAGCCGCTGGCCAGGCCGGCCCGGCCGCGGCAGGTCGAGGGCGCCCTGCGCGCCGCGGCCGGGCAGGTCCTGGCCGCGGCGGCCGGGCACGGCCCCGCGCGGTTGGGCGTGGTCAGTGCCGCCGACCCCGTTGATCGCCGTAGCGGCCGGCTGGTTCACCTGCCGGATGCCCCGTTCCTGGTCGGCGAGCTGTCGCCGGCCGACGTGCTCGGCTCGTCGGTCGACGGCCCGGTCCTGGTCGACAACGACGTGAACTGGGAAGCGCGGGCCGAGCGGGCGGCAGGACCGCCCGGTGAGCTGGCAGATTTCGCCTACCTGCATCTTGGCGAGGGCCTGGGCTGCGCGGTGGTCAGCGACGGGGAGGTGCGCCGCGGGTTCACCGGCATCGCCGGGGAAGTCGCGCACCTGGTCACCGTCGGGCCACGGGGACGCGCGATGCCGCTCACCGAGGTGTTCCAGGAACTCGGGCTGCGCCAGGCCGGCACGACGGCGATCGATGTCGCGGTGCTGCTGGATGCCTTCGATGGCCGCGGCGCGGTGACCGGCCCGGTCCGCGTGGCTGTCGGGACCGCGCTGAGCGGCGTGCTCGCGGCGCTGGTCGCTGTCTGCGATCCTGAAGTGGTCATCCTCGGGGGCGATTGGGGCGGGCATCCGGCCGTCATCGATACCGTTCGTGCCCGGTTCCTGCAATCGCCCCGCCACGTGCCCATCCGCCCGGCCGCGGTGACCGGGGAGCCGGCGCTGTCCGGAGCACGCCGCCGGGCCCTCGACGACCTGCGCGCGGCGATCGTCGCCCGGGCCCGCGCCGCGTGAGGCCGCGTCAGTCCACGTGCGCGGCGGCGAGCGCGCGGGCGGAGGTGGTGATCAGGCCGACCACCGCGACGAGCGCGCCGCAGACCACGGCGAGCAGCCACGGGGCGTGGGTCGCGGCGCTCAGCGCGTCAGCGTGAGACTCGCCGGCCGCGACCCGGGCGTGGAAGCCGCTGGTGAGCATCGCGCCCATGACAGCGACGCCGAGGACGCTGCCGAACTGGCGGGTCGCCGAGATCACCGCCGACGCCACGCCCGCCTGGGACGGCGGCATGCCGCTGACGCCCGTGTTGGTGATCGGCGGGTTGACCAGCCCGAGCCCCGCGCCGAGCACGGCCAGGGCGAGCGTCAGCCACGCCAGCGAGGTCGACGGCGACAGCCGCAGCAGCAAAGCCGCGCCGACCGCGATCAGGACACCGCTCAGGACAAGCGGGATCCGCGGCCCGCGATGCGCCGTGAGGTGCCCGGCCACCGGCGCGGCGGCCGCCATCACGATCGTCGCGGGCAGCAGGGTGAGCCCCGCCTGCAGCGGCGAGTCGCCGCGCACCTGCTGCAGGTACAGGGTGATCACGAACAGGAACCCGGCAAGCACGATGAACGACAGCACCGCGATCACGCTGGCGCCGGTGAACGGCGGGCTGCGGAAGAACCGCAGCTCGAGCAGCGCCTCGTCGCCGCGGCGCCGTTCCACGCCGGCGAACGCCACTCCTGCAGCCAGTGCAACCGCGAACAGCGCCAGGATCGGCGCCGACGTCCAGCCGTAGTCCGGGCCCTGGATCACCGCGAACGTCAGCGTCCCGAGAAAGGCGATCATGAGCAGCTGCCCGGGCACGTCGACCCGCCGCGGATGCGGCGCCCGGGACTCCGGCACGTACCGCCGCGCGGCGAGGATCATGGCCACGCCGATCGGCACGTTCACCCAGAAGACCGACCGCCAGCCCACCTCGCTGACCAGCACTCCCCCGATGACCGGCCCGCACGCGGCCGCCACCCCGAAGATCCCGCTCCAGATCCCCAGCGCCTGCGCCCGCTCGCGCGGGTCGGTGAATACGTTCCGTACGATCGACAGCGAGACCGGCGTCAGCATCGACCCGCCGACGCCCTGCAGCATCCGCAGCGCGATCAGCGATCCGGTGTCGGGCGCGAGGCTGCACAGCAGCGACCCGAGGCTGAAGCCGAACAGCCCGACGAGGAACAGCCGCTTGCGCCCGAACCGGTCCGCCATCGACCCGGTAAGCAGCAGCAGGCTGGCGACCACCAGCAGGTACGCGTCGGCGATCCACTGCAGGCCGGCCAGGCTGGAGTGCAGATCGGCCTGGATGGTGGGCAGCGCGACGTTCAGGATCGTCGAGTCCAGGTACGTGACGAACAGGCTGGAGCTGCAAATGAGCAGCACCACCAGCCGGAGCCGGCGACCCGCGGGCCCCTCGGGGATGATGATCTCACGGGCGGTCCGCGCCGACCTGGGCACGGCGACGCTCATGCGGCGCGGGCGCCGCTGGCCTGCCGCGCCGGAACGTGATCGTCGCCCCTGGTGATCAGCGACGCGGTGCGCGCCGCGCTAGCCCGCCCGGCCCGCCCGGTGGTGTACAGGGCGAGGGCGAGCACCGCGACACCGGCGCCGGTGATGATCCACCAGCCCGGGCGGGTCGCGCTGACGAACCCGGCGGCGAGCGGGCCGCGCAGGTTCGCCGCGAGCACCGAGCCCATCACCGCCACGCCGAGCGAGGAGCCGACCTGCCGTCCCGTCGACGCGATCCCCGCCGCGACGCCCGCCTGCGACCTGGGCATCCCCGCGACCGCGTTGTTGGTGATCGGGGCGTTCAGCCAGCCCTGCCCGACGCCGAACACCACGCCGCACAGCAGCACGTACCACGCCGCCGAGGCCGCGGTCAGGAACGTCAGCAGCAGGCCGCCGGCCGCGATCCCGGCACCGGAGATGATCAGCGGGATCCGCGTGCCGCGGCGCGCGATCACGCGCCCGGCCAGCGGCGCCGAGACGGCCATCACCAGCGCCATCGGCAGCAGGAACAGCCCGGCGGTCAGCGGCCGGTACCCGCGCACGTCCTGCAGGTACAGCGTGATCAGGAACAGGAACCCGGCGAACGCGCACATCCCGGTCACCGCGGTCAGCGCCGCGCCTGAGAACGGCCGGCTGCGGAAGAACCGCAGGTCGAGCAGCGGCTCGTCGCGACGCGGCTCATACCAGAGGAAGGCCGCGAGCGCCACCGCCCCCACCGCGAAACAGGCCAGGATCCGCGCTGACGCCCACCCGTAGTCGGGTCCCTCGATGATGCCGTAAGTGACTGTGCCGAGCGTGATCATGACCAGAATTTGCCCGAACGGGTCCGGCCGTCTGTAGGTCCCCGCCCGTGACTCCGGCACGAACAAGGCCGTCAGGATGATCGCCGCCACGCCGACCGGGATGTTGACCCAGAACACGCCGCGCCAGCCGACCGAGTCGACGAGCGCGCCCCCGATGATCGGCCCGAGCGCCATCGACAGCCCGAACACGCTGCCCCACGCCCCGATCGCCTTGGCGCGCTCACCAGGCTCGATGAACGTGTTCGTGATGATCGCCATCGCGACCGGGTTGAGCATCGACCCGCCGACCGCCTGCACAGCGCGGAACGCGATCAGCGCGCCGAGGCTGGGCGCGAGACTGCACGCCAGCGAGCCGGCGGTGAACACCGCGAGCCCGATCTGGAAGACGCGGCGGCGGCCCACCCGGTCCGCGGTAGACCCGGACAGCATCAGCAGGCTCGCGATCACCAGCAGGTACGCGTCGATCGTCCACTGCAGGCCGGAAACGGGGGCATGGAAGTCACGCCCGATCGCCGGCACGGCCACGTTGATGATCGTGACGTCCAGCCCGACGATGAACAGGCTCAGGCAGCAGATGGCCAGCACCAGGTACCGGCGGCGGCTGCTCAGCTCAGGCAGCGTGACTCCCCGTTCCGCAACTCGATTAGTTTGCTTGCTGCAACTAACTTTAGCGGCGCGTTATGCCCCGCTCGCGCGGCCGCCAATCCGAGCCGGGCCGTCGACCGTATAGGTATCCGTGGTGATCGATATCGGGGCAGACGCAAAGATCCTGACGTCGCCGGGAGACAACGCCTTCCGCTGGCGGCACGGCGAGCGCCTCGAGGACCTGTTCGAGGACCACTGCGACGCACTGCGGCGGACAGGCCGCGGCGGGGACCTCGCGGTCGACGGCCCGGCCTGGCTGACCTACGACGAACTCGACGCGGCGGCCAACAGGGTCGCGCGGTTCCTGGTCCGCGGTCTTCGCATCCAGCCCGGCGACCGGGTCGGCCTGCTGTTCGACGATGCGGTGGACGGCTACATCTGCATGCTCGCGGTGCTCAAGGTGCACGCCGTCTACGTGCCGATGGACCCGGGGTTCCCGGCGGACCGGATCTCCTACATCGCCGCCGACGCCGGCGTCCGGACGGTGCTGTCGCACTCGCGGCTCGCCGGGCTCGTGGCCAAGCCAGGCCCGGAGGTCGTGTACGTGGACCAGGCGGCCATGATCGCCGCGGAAAAAAACGAGCGCCTCACCGTCGTCGACACCGGCGCGCCGCTCGACGACCTGTGTTACGTGATCTACACCTCGGGCACGACCGGGCGGCCGAAGGGCGTGGCCGTCAGCCATCGCAGCATCTGCAACTTCGTCCGGGTCGCGGCGGAGACGTACGGATATACCGCGGCGGACCGGGTGTACCAGGGGCTGACGATGGCATTCGACTTCGCCATCGAGGAGACCTGGGTGCCGTGGCTGTCCGGGGCCGTGCTGGTGCCGAAGCCGCGCGGCGGGAACCTGCTCGGCCCCGACCTGGCCGGCTTCCTGCGCGAACAGCGCATCTCCGCGCTGTGCTGCGTCCCCACATTGCTGGCCACGCTGGACGAGGAACTCCCGCAACTGCGGTTCCTGCTCGTCTCCGGGGAAGCCTGCCCGCCCGAGCTCGCGGACCGGTGGCACCGCCCGGGCAGGCGATTCCTCAACGTGTACGGGCCCACGGAGGCCACCGTGTCGGCGACGTGGACGCTGCTCGAGCCGGGCCGGCCGGTGACGATCGGAGTGCCGCTGCCGACGTATTCCGTCGCGATCATTGACCGGCAGTCCAACCGGGTGCTGGCAGCCGACCAGACCGGTGAGATCGCGATCGCGGGCATCGGGCTGGCCGAGGGGTACCTCAACCTGCCCGACAAGACGCGTGAGGCGTTCACGCCTGACTTCGCCGGCATGCCGGGCAACCCCTCCAGGAGGATCTACCGGACCGGCGACCTCGGCAAGATCAACGCCGACGGCCAGATCGTGCACAAGGGCCGCATCGACACCCAGGTCAAGATCCGCGGTTACCGCATCGAGCTGACCGAGATCGAGTCGGTGCTCGCTGAGGCACCCGGGGTCGCGCAGGCCGTCGTCACCACGTACGAGTCCGGGCCCGGCGTAGTGGAGCTGGCCGGCTACTACCGGCTCCGCCGCGACGCGGGCGAAGCCGACGCCGACGCGCTCCACGCGCACCTGCGCGGGCGACTACCCGCCTACATGGTCCCGGCCTACCTGGTAGAGGTCACCGAGATACCGATGACCACCGGCGGCAAGGCGGACCGCAAGAGCCTGCCGCCGCCATCCGGGCAGCGCCACCAGGTCACCCGCGGCGCCTACCAGGCGCCGGCGGCCGGGACAGAGTTGGTGCTGGCGGGCACGCTGGCGGCGATGCTCGGCCTGGACCGGATCTCGGCGGAGGCCGACTTCTTCGACGAGCTCGGCGCCAGCTCGCTGCTCATGGCGCGGTTCATCGCCGCGCTGCCGGACGGCACGACGGCGTCGATGCGGGACATCTACGAGAACAGGACCGTGCGCCGCCTGGCCGCCGTGATCGACCCAGCCACTGGCGCGGCACGGCAGCCTGGCGCCCCCGGCGCCCCGGGTGCCCAGGACGCGGCGGCGATGCCAGTGCCAGCGGAGTCACTCCCGCTGGGGGTCGCCGTCGGCAAGCCGCGCTACGCGCTGTGCGGGGCCCTGCAGCTGCTGGTCTTCGCGGGCCTGATCGGGCTGCTCGCGTTCGCGCTCGGCGCGGGTTCCGGCTGGCTGGCCGCCGGGCACGGCGCCCGGGACGTCGCGGTGCGCGCGGTCGTGTTCGGCGTGGCCCTGCAGGCCGGGCTGGCCGCGCTGCCGATCGCCGCGAAGTGGCTGCTCATCGGCCGCTGGAAGCCGGGGCGGGTGACGATCTGGAGCCTGGCTTACCTGCGGTTCTGGATCGTCAGGAGCCTCCTGGTCGCCAGCCCGCTCGCGCTGCTCAGCGTCGGCACCCCGCTGCTGAACGTCTACCTGCGGGCGCTGGGCGCCAAGGTCGGCCGCGGCGCGGTGATCTTCACCGGGCACGTGCCCGTCGTCACCGACCTGCTTACCGTCGGGCCCGGCACCGTGGTCAGGAAGGCCTGCTACCTCAACGGGTACCGGGCGCGCGGCGGGGTCATCGAGATCGCCCCTGTCACGCTCGGCGCGGACGTCTTCGTCGGCGAGCAGACCGTGCTCGACATCGGCACCGGCATCGGCGACGGCGCCACGCTCGGGCATTCCTCGTCACTGCTCGCCGGGCAGGTCGTGCCCGCGGACGCATGCTGGCACGGCTCGCCCGCCCGGCCCGCGCCCGGCGACTATGACTACCGGACCGCCGGCACCGCGCGCTGCGGGCGACTGCGCCGCTCCTGGCACGCCGCGACCCGGCTGGCGATATTCCTGCTGATCGCCGGGCCCCTAGAGGCCGTCGCCGGGGTGCTGCTGTGGTCCCGGCCGCGGATGCTGGCCCGCATGCCCGAGCTGGACTCGGTCATCGGCGCGGCGGTGCTCGGCGGCGGGCTGCTGATCGCCGGGCTCATCATGGCCGCGACGGTGCCGCGGTTGCTGACCCTGCTGCTGCGGCCGGGGAAGACCTACCCGCTGTTCGGCTTCCACTTCGCGGTGCAGCGGCTGGTGTCGAGGTGGTCGAACCTCGCTCCGTTCAACCTGCTGTTCGGGGACAGCGTGCTGATCACGCGCTACCTGAGGCTGATCGGCTACCGCCTCGGGCGGGTCGAGCAGACCGGGTCGAACTTCGGCACGACGTTCCATCACGAGATCCCCGCGCTCAGCTACATCGGCACCGGGACGATGGTCTCCGACGGCCTGTCCATGATGAACGCGGACTTCTCGAGCAGTGCCTTCCAGGTCAGGCCGGTCGTGGTCGGGCCGGGGAACTTCCTCGGCAACGACCTCGCGTTCCCGGCCGGCGCGCGGACCGGCGAGAACTGCCTGATCGCCACCAAGGCGATGATCCCGCTGGCCGGCCCGGTGCGAGAGGGAGTCGGGCTGCTCGGCTCGCCCTGCTTCGAGATCCCCCGCACCGTCCAGCGCGACACGCGGTTCGACGAGTTCAGCGCCGAGCCGGAACGCCGCCGCCGCATCATCGCCAAGACCAGGCACAACCTCGTCACCATCGCGCTGCACCTGCTGGTGCGCTTCGCGCTGCTGTGCTGGCTGCTCGCCGTCGCGCTGCTGCCCGTCAGCGACCGCGGCTGGCAGGGCTGGGCGAGCACCACGGGGCTGATCTTCGCCGACCTGACCGTGCTCATCGGCCTGTTCACGCTCGCGGATCGCGCCGTCACCGGGTTCCGCCCGCTGCGGCCTCGGTTCTGCTCGATCTACCAGCTCCCGTTCTGGCGGCACGAGCGCTACTGGAAGGTGCCGTCGATCGCCTTCATGCGGATCTTCGACGGCACCCCGTTCAAGGCGGCGTTCTGGCGGCTGCTCGGCGTGCGGATGGGGCGGCGGGTGTTCGACGACGGCTGCGCGATCATCGAGCGCAGCCTCACCAGCGTCGGCAGCGGCACGACGCTCAACATGGCCTGCCTGCTCCAGGGCCACTCGCTCGAGGACGGCATTTTTACCTCCGACCGGATCAGCATCGGGTCGGGCTGCACCGTAGGCACCGGCGCCTTCGTCCACTACGCGGTGACGATGGAGGACGGCGCGCTGGTCGAAGCCGATGCATTCGCGATGAAGGGTTCAGTAATCCGCCGGGGCGCCCGCTGGCTGGGCAACCCGGCCACCGAAGGGGAGACAACGTGGGGATCTTCGAACAGCGTGAGTCTGAAGTCCGCAGCTACTGCCGAAAATGGCCGGCCGTCTTCGACCGGGCGCTGGGAAGCTGGCTCTACGACGATCAGGGCCGGCCGTACCTGGACTTCTTCGCCGGGGCCAGCGCGCTGAACTACGGCCACAACAACCCGGTGCTGAAGCAGGCGCTGCTTGACTACCTGGATGGCGACCGGGTCATTCACTCCCTGGACATGTACACGGTCGCCAAGGCGGCCTTCCTCACCGCGCTCGACGAGCTGGTCCTCACGACCAGGAACCTGGACTACAAGGTCCAGTTCCCCGGGCCGGCCGGAACGATCGCGGTCGAGGCCGCGCTGAAGCTGGCCCGCAAGGTCACCGGCAGGACCGAGGTGGCGTGCTTCACCAACGGCTTCCACGGCATGACGCTGGGCTCGCTGGCGGTTACCGGCAACGGCTTCGCCCGCCGCGGCGCCGGCCTGCCGCTCTCCCATGCGACCCCGCTCCCCTACGACCAGGCGCTCAGCGGCGACAGCCCCGACTTCGCGTGGCTCGACCGGCTGCTCGAGGACCCCGGCAGCGGGCTCGACCTGCCCGCCGCGGTCATCGTCGAATGCGTGCAGGGCGAGGGCGGGATCAACGTGGCGTCCGCCGCCTGGCTGCGCGGGCTGGCCGAGCGCTGCCAGGAGCACGGCATCCTGCTGATCGTCGACGACGTGCAGATGGGCTGCGGCCGCACCGGTCCCTTCTTCAGCTTCGAGATGGCCGGGATCACGCCGGACATCGTGTGCCTGTCCAAGTCGATCGGCGGCTACGGGCTGCCGCTCGCGCTGACCCTGTTCCGGCCGGAACTGGACGTCTGGGCGCCCGGGGAGCACACCGGCACGTTCCGCGGCTTCGATCCGGCGCTCGTCACCGGCACCGCCGCGCTGCGCGCTTACTGGAGCGACGGCGAGCTGGAGACGCGGACCGCGGTCAGAGGCGAGCGCGTCGCCGCGGCGCTCGCCGACCTGGCCGGCTCCGTCCCCGGGGCCAGCGCGCGCGGGCGCGGTCTAGCGCAGGGCCTGGAGCTAGAAGAACCGGGGCTGGCGCAGAAGGTGGCCGCGGCCGCCTTCGACCTCGGCCTGCTCGTCGAGACCGCCGGCCCGTCGGACCAGGTGGTCAAGCTCCTGCCCCCGCTGACGGCCAGCGACGACGAGCTCGAAGTCGGCCTGAGCATGCTCGCCAGCGCCGTAACCCGCGCCGCCGCCTGACCGGGCCGCTACCACAACTGTGAGGCATGCCTCAGTATTAATGTCCGTCAATGCGGTACTTGCCCATGGTGAAATTCGGCAGCCTCTACGAAACGACCCTCGTTAGCCGCGGGCACCGCCACGTGCTGACACGCGTCCTGGCGGCGACGGGCGCCACCGCGCTCGCGACGGGCCTGATCGTGGCGTTCAGCGCCCCGCCGTCAAGCGGCTCTAGTGCTTCGGGGCAGGGCAGCAGCCTGGTGCCGTCCCCGGCTAACCGGCCAGCCCTGATAGCCAGCACCGAGCGGGGCATCACCGCCCGGGTGCAGCCAGGCGTTGTGATCATCGACACCCGCCTGCGGTACGACAGCGAGGTGGCCGCGGGAACCGGCATGGTTATCAACCCTGACGGGCTCGTGCTCACCAACAACCATGTCATCGAGGACGCCACCTCGATCACCGCGACCGTGGCCGGGAAGACCTATCCGGCGCGGGTAGTCGGCTACGACAAGACAGACGACATCGCCCTCATTCAGCTGCAGGGCGCCGCACGACTGCCAACAGTGCCGGTCGGCAACTCCTCACTGGTCAAGGTCGGACAGATGGTCGTCGCCCTGGGCAACGCCGGGGGCCGCGCGGTCGTCGCCGTGTCGCAGGGGAAGGTGGCCAAGCTAAACCTGATCGTCACGGCCAGCGACCAGGTGGGCTCGACGAGGTCAGAGACGCTGCACGGCATGATGCAGGCCAACGCCACCCTTGAGGCCGGCGACTCCGGCGGTCCGCTGTCGAGTACCGATGGCGTCATCGGCATGGACACCGCGGCCAACAACTCCGGCCGCCGGCAAGCCGCCGGGTTCGCGATCCCGATCAACACGGCGCTGTCGATCGCCGGTCAGATCGCCGCGGGCAAGGCCAGTTCGGACATCAGCATTGGCTACCCGCCCTTCATGGGCACCTTCGTCGCGACCGGGTCCAACCCCAACCCGGTGGACCAGACGTGGCAGGAGCGGTCGCAGGCGACCGCGCCCTCGTCCCCGGCGCGGTCGTGCTACACCAGCAACACCGGCCTGACACCACCGTCCACCATCGCCCCGGCGAGCTCAGGGGTCCTGGTCAGGGGCGTGATCTGCGGCAGCCCGGCCGCGCGGGCAGGCATGACCGCCGGTGCGGTCATCACGGCAGTGAGCGGGCAGCCCGTCAGGTCGCCCGACGACCTGATGCGCGTCATGGCGCGGTTCCGGCCCGGCGACACGATCTTCGTCAGCTGGACGAACCCGGCCGGCCAGCAGGCGACGAGCCGCATCCGCCTCACCGAGGGGCCGCCGCAGTAACAGCGGAAACCTGTCCTCCGGGATCTCCCGGCCAGCGGGCGCGGCCCGCTTCTTGCTGTTATCAGGTGCTCTCCATCATGGTGGATCAAAAGGGCCCCTCTGCGGGCCCTTTTGATCCACCATCGTGCAAACTCTAGGACTGCAGTACGTAGGAAGACGCCCCGCCGAGAGTTCATACGATTAGACGTTCGATTCGATGCGACCGGGGTAGGCCACAGGGGTGAGCAACTGGGAGGAGGAACGATGAGTGACACGCTGAGCCCGCAGGACAACCCGGCTAAAGATCCCGGGGACTGGATCACGGGAGACGAACCCATGACCGGTCCGCAGAAGTCGTACCTGGAGACCCTCGCCCGGGAAGCGGGGCGCGAGGTGAACCTCGACGGCATGTCCAAGGCGGACGCGTCCCGGCTGATCGAGGAGCTGCAGGCCGCTTCAGGCCGCGGCAGCTAGATCAGCGCTCAGGCCGGCCGGAAATTGACTGGGGCGGACCAGCCGCGCGGCCTACGATCGGACGCATGCCGGGCTATGAACCAGTGGACCTGTCGGCTCTCTGCAACGCGGGCGTGGACGCTCTCGGCGGTGAGCCGGGTGACGTTCCGCTCGGACGGGTGGACCTGCGCGGCCTCCCGTTCCTGATCGGGCGGGAGACGCCGTCCCCTGAGCGGTGTTTCCTGCTGCCCGGCGTCCCCACGCCGGTCGGGATCGGCCGGCCGGCGCGGCGGGTGATCGTCGCGCACCGGCTGCTCGAACCGGGTGCGCCGGCCGGTCACGCCGCCGGGCGGACCGTCGCGGAGTACGTTTTCCACCTCGCCGGCGGCGAGGTCGCCACCGTCCCCGTCAGGGAGCGGTTCGAGATCCAGGTGGTACCGCCGGTATGGGGCCGTCAGCCGTTCCTCGCCGTCTCCGACACCAGCGACTACAACCTGCCGCGTTTCGAGGGCAGCTGGGGCGAAGCCGGGTACCGCCTGACCGAGCACTCCAGGGGAGGATCCGCCGGGTACTACCTGTGGTGCTGGGAGAATCCGCATCCGGACCGAGCGGTCGAACGGCTCGAGCTCATCCCGCGCGGCCCGCGATTCATCGTCGCAGGCATCACGACCAGCGACGTTGATGAGCACCCGTTCGTCCGCTCGCCTGCCCGTCCGGTGCGGCTCGTGGCGAAGGACGGGCGCGGCGGTGTCTTCGACGTCACCGTGGACCGGGGTGTCGCGACCTACCCGCAGCCGCTGGACGGCGAGGACGACCGGGCGGGCTGGGGAGCGACGGAAGGAACGTCCGCGTACACGTCGATCGCCGCGCTGCCGTCGGCCACCATCGCGGTCCGGCGGGACGGCGCCGAGCTCGGCCGGGTGCGCTGGGGCGACATGGCGCGCGACGGGCGGGCAGACGCCGGCCGGGTCACCCTTGAACTGGCGGAAAGCGGCCGCAACTGGGTGCATGTCAGCGTCGTCGACGACGCGACCGGGCGGCCGGTGCCGTGCCGGGTCCATTTCCGTTCGGCCGAAGGGATTCCCTACCAGCCGCACGGCCATCACAATCACGTCACGCAGAATCTCGACAGCTGGCATTACGACGTCGGCGGCGACGTCCGCCTCGGCCAGCGCAGCTACGCCTACATCGACGGCACCTGCCAGGGCTGGCTGCCGCGGGGCGACGTCGTCGTGGACGTCGCGCGGGGGTTCGAATACGAGCCGCTCCGGCAGGCCGTGCGGATCGAGCCGGGCCAGCGGGACCTGACGCTGCGGATCGGGCGCGTCGCCGACATGGCCGCGGAAGGATGGTGGTCGGGCGACTCGCACGTGCACTTCCTGTCCACCCCGGGCGCTCAGCTCGAGCAACGGGGCGAAGACCTGCGTGTCGTCAACGTGCTGCAAACGCAGTGGGGCGTGCTGTTCACCAACACCGAGGAGTTCACCGGCCAGCCCAGCGTCGTCGACGGCGGCGGCTACGTCACGTACATCGGCCAGGAGAACCGCCAGCACATGCTCGGCCACACGGTCCTGTGGGGCCTGAAGGAACCGGTCATGCCGTGGTGCAGCGACGGTCCCGACGAGGCCGAGCTCGGCGGGGCGCTGGACGCGACGCTGAGCGACTGGGCCGACCGGACGCACGCCCAGGGCGGCACCGTCGTCGCCGCGCACTTCCCGAATCCGAACGGCGAGCCGGCCGTCCTCGTCGCGACCGGCCGGGCCGACGCCGTCGAGATGCTGACCGCGAACGACGACGCGATGCTCGAGTACTACCGGTACCTGAACAGCGGCTACCGGCTGCCGCTCGTCGGCGGCACGGACAAGATGTCCAGCGCCGTGCCGGTCGGCCTGTACCGCACGTACGCCCGGCTGGACGAGGAGTTCAGCTACGAGGCCTGGTGCCGGGCAGTGCGATCAGGCCGGACGTTCCTTTCCGGCGGGCCGCTGGTGACGCTCTCGGTCGACGAGTGCGAGCCGGGCGCGACCGTCGGGCTTTCCGGGCCGGGAACAGTCAGCGTCCATGCCACGGTGCGCAGTATTTTCCCGCTCCGCTGCCTCGAAGTCGTCCGCAACGGCGAGGTCGTCGCGAAGGCAGACGCCAACGGCGGCCGGCAGGCCGAAATCAGCGAGGAACTGCGGATCGACGGCAACTCGTGGATAGCCTGCAGGGCGTTCGGCGCCGACTACCACCTCGACGAATGGGGCCGCCAGGTGTTCGCGCACACCTCCCCCGTCTACGTCGCCTGCGGCGGCGACTGGACGATGACCGACCCCGATGGCATCCGCTACATCCGCACCATCGTCGAGGGCGCCCGCGACTACGTCCGGCACACCGCGGTCCGCAGGTCCGACCAGGTCACGACCCACCATCACGGCGAGGCCAACCACCTAGCCTGGCTGGAGCGCCCGTTCAACGAGGCCCTGCGCGCGCTGGACGACCGCAGCCGCGAGTGAGCCCGCCGCGGCCCTACAGGCCGGTCAGCAGTCGCTCGAGCAGCGGGCGGTAGTGGGCGAAGCCGGGCGCGTCAGCCGCCGGGTCCTTGGCTTGGTCGTCCCAGCGGCGGACCGCCACCGCGTCGGTGGCGTACGGCAGCGCCTCGAATTCGCCGGCCTCGGCCGCGGTCATCGGGCCGCCCTGCACCGACAGGGTGTAGACCGACGCCTCGGACAGCAGCGCGTAGTACGACGGCTCGACCGCGCACAGGTACCGCTTCGCCGGGACGTGCAGCCGGATCGGCTCGGTCACCGGCGGCGGGAACCACTGCGCGAGCCACGCCGCGCCCTGCGCGCCGTGCCGGTTGTCCGTGCCCGCCATGAGCTCACGGCCAGTGCGGTCGCCCACTCCCGGCAGGTGGCCGACGTCGTGCAGCAGCGCGGCCGCGACCAGCGCCGGCGGGGCGCCCGCCGCCTCGGCGAGCGCGCCCGCCTGCAGCAGGTGCGCCTGGACCGTGACCGGCTCGCCCAGGTATTCCTCCGCCGCCGCGGAGCCGAACAATTCCGCGATCTCGTCGACCGGTGCGAGGATCATGGCGTGAGCGTACGCGCCGGAAGTGAGCGAAAGGTGAACGGATGACGCTGGCGGAGACGGCATACGGGCAACTGCGCGGGACCGAGACCGAGGACGGGATCATCGCCTGGCGAGGCGTGCCGTACGCCCGGCCGCCGGTCGGTGAGCTGCGGCTGCGGCCACCGCAGCCGCCCGAGCCGTGGTCCGGCGTCAGGGACGCCACCGCCTACGGCGACAGGTCGCTGCAGCCGGAACCGTTCCCCGATCCCAGCCTGCTGCCGGCGAGCGAGGACTGCCTGTACCTTAACGTCACCGCGCCGGCCGGGGCGGGCGGTCCCGGCCGGCCTGTGCTGCTGTGGATCCACGGCGGCGGTTACGAGATGGGCGACGGCCTCCACCAGGCCGGTGACGGCGCGGCGTTCGCGCGCACCCACGGCATCGTCGTCGTGACGTTCAACTACCGGCTCGGCGCGCTCGGCTTCCTCGACGTGCCAGGCGAGCAGCCGACCGGGGCGCTCGGGCTGCACGACCAGATCGCGGCGCTGCGCTGGACGCGGGAGAACATCGCCGCTTTCGGCGGCGACCCGGACCAGATCACCGTCTACGGCCTGTCGGCCGGCGGCAAGTCGGTGACGACCCTGCTCGCCTCGCCGCTCACCACCGGCATGATCCGCCGGGCGGCGGAGTCCAGCGGCGGTGACCACATCAAGAGCCGGCCGCAGGCCGCGCGGATCGCCGCGGAGTTCTTCCGCGCGCTCGGCACCACCCCGGAGCGGGTCAGGAGCGTCCCGGCGGCGGACATCCTCGGCGCGCAGCTGGCCCTCGGGCAGCCGCCGCGCTCAGCGTGGATCTGGCGGCCGTCGGTCGACGGCGCCGCGCTGACCAGCCACCCGCTGACGGCGATCGCGAATGGCGCGGCCGCCGGCGTGCCGCTGCTCTTGCAGACCTGCGCCCGCGAGTGCGCTTACTACCAGGTGCTCACCGGCGACGGCGGCCAGCAGGCGGACCGGGTGCTCACCGAGTATTTCGGCGCCGAGAGCAGGGAGAAGCTGTTCGCCGCGTACGCCGCGGACCACCCGGAACTCGACGACATCGCGCTGCGCGTCGCGATCATGACCGACGAGCGGTACATCGTCAGGACCGGCCGGTACGCCGACGCGCAGAGCGTGCACGCGCCGGTGTGGCGGTCCAGGTACGACGGCCCGTACACCGCCCAGCTCGCCGACCCCCGGCTGGCGCCCCATCAGGAGCTGCTGGACGGCGCGCACGGCGCCGACGGGGTGGGCATCTGGGAAGGCGGCGACGGCCTGGCCGCGAACCTCCACGACGCCTGGGGCGCGTTCGCCGCGACCGGCGACCCCGGCTGGGAGCGGTACACGGCCGTCAGCCGGCGGGCGATGATCTTCGGCCACGCGGGCCCGTACCTGGCCGACGACCCGTTCGCGCCGGCCCGCGAGGCGTGGGGCACGCTGGACTGGCAGCCGTCCGCCTGGTGGTCGGATCACTGACGCCCGATCACTGGCGCCGGCGCAGCACCGCGAGGGTGCTGAGCAGCCCGTCCAGGTCGGCGTAGCAGCCTTGCAGGTGCCGGTCTCCCGTGCCTGGAAACACGGGCGCGGCGAACGCGGTGCGCGCGTGCAGCACCCGCGTGTTGTCGAAGATCAGGCAGTCGCCCGGCGACAGCCGCAGCCGCAGCACGAACTCCGGCCGCGTCAGCAGCCGCGCCCACGCAAGGATCGCCGCGTACGCGGCCTCCGCCTCGGCGGCCGGCAGCCGCAGCGGCAGCATGGACCTGTCGTTGTACCGGATTCCCGCGATCCGTCCGCGCGGGCTGAGCGAGATCAGCGGCTGCCGGGCCGTCAGTTCGGTCTCTTTATCGATATATCCGAACGGGACCGGGGTTCCCGTCAGCACGCCGAATGACTCCGGGTCCGCGGCGCGCAGCGCGGCGGCGGCGGCGAAGCCGTCCCCCAGGGCGGTGTCCCCGCCGGCCGCGCCGCCGTTGGAGCGGGCATCGCGCAGGCAGTGCAGCAGCTGCAGCGTGGGCACCGGGTCCCGGTACGGGTTGTCGGTGTGCGGGGCGATCTCCCGGCTGGTGAAGGCCAGGTTGTCCGGATCCGGCTCGACGCGGACGTCGAACAGCTTCCCGTAGTTGGTCTCCCGCACGTACCCGAACGTCCCGGCGACCTCGAGCACCATGCCCGGCGACGCGGGCACGCCGCGCAGCAGCGCGCAGCCGTACCGCACCACCGCGTCGAGGCAGCCCTCCCGTACCCGGTCGTCGCTCGCGTACGCGGCCCAGTCCGCGGTGTGCGGCGCCGCGAGGTCCGCGGCCCGCCACAGCACCTTGCCGTCCTCGGTGCGCGGGTCGGGACCGTCCCCGCCCTGCGCCGCCAGGGCCTGCGCCGCCAGCCAGTCACGGCGGAAGACCGAGCGGTGGCCGTCAGGGGCGAACGTCACCACGATCTCGGTGTCATGCTGCGCGGTGACAGTCGCGACGAGGCCGTTCGGGATATCTGTTATCTTCAGCAGCCGCTGACCGGTCACCGGGTCCCGGCAGTCCGGGCACGGGCAGTTGTGCCGCAGCCAGGCC
Source organism: uncultured Actinomycetota bacterium (assembly GCA_963843745.1). Taxonomy (GTDB): domain Bacteria; phylum Actinomycetota; class Actinomycetes; order Streptosporangiales; family Streptosporangiaceae; genus Trebonia. The sequence goes on along the minus strand of CAWJLP010000021.1, from coordinate 782,191 downwards.
GCCGGGAAACCCGGTGCCTCCGGTGTCACTGCTGGCGGGACGCGACGAGCACCGGGGTGGCGGGCAACCCGACCTGGACCGAGGTGCCCGGGGCCATCGCGAGGGCGGTGGCGGACGGCACGTCGACCCGGACCTCCGTGTCGCCGGACAGCAGGACCGCGAGGCGGGTGACCGCGCCCAGGAACGTCCGGCCGCTGACGATGCCGTTGCCGCCGGAGGCGGGCGCGACGGTCAGGCCTTCCGGGCGGACCAGCACGTCGACAGGGCCGGACGTGGGGCCGTCTTCGATGGGGGCTGCCCGCCCCCCCATGCCCCCCATGGCCGATCACCGCGCACGAGGTGCCGAGGACGGTGACCGTGCCGGGGCCCGCCACCTCGCCGGGCAGCCGGTTCATCGTGCCGACGAACTCGGCGACGAACGCGGTGGCCGGCCGGGTGTACAGCTCGGCAGGCTCGGCGACCTGCTCCAGCTTGCCGTTGCGCATGACGCCGACCCGGTCGGCCATGGACAGCGCCTCTTCCTGGTCGTGGGTGACGAAGATCGTCGTCGTGCCGAGCCGCTGCTGCAGGGTGCGGATCTGCTCCCGCAGCTGCAGCCGGACCTTGGCGTCGAGCGCGGACAGCGGCTCGTCGAGCAGCAGCACGTGCGGCTCGATCGCCAGCGCCCGCGCCAGCGCGACGCGCTGCTGCTGGCCGCCGGACAGCTGGTGCGGGTACTGGCCCGCCTGCGCGGACAGGCCGACCATGTTGAGCAGCTCGGCGGCCTTGCTGCGGCGCTGCGCGGCGGCGGTCTTCCGCATGCGCAGCCCGAAGCCGACGTTGTCCAGCGCGCTCATGTTCGGGAACAGGCTGTAGCTCTGGAACACCATGCCCATGTCCCGCTTCGCGGCGGGCACCCCGGACACGTCCCTGCCGTTCACCAGCACCTCGCCGGAGTCGGCGTACTCGAACCCGGCGACGATCCGCAGCGCGGTCGTCTTCCCGCACCCGGACGGGCCGAGCAGGGCGATGAGCTCGCCAGGGGCGATGTCGAGCGACATGCCGTCGAGGGCCTTGGTCGCGCCGAACGCCCTGGTCAGGTTCCGCAGCGACACGGGCGTGCCGTCCGGGGAACCGCTGGCCGCGGCGGGCGGCGCGTAGGCCCCGGCCGCGCTGCCGGTCTCGTTGGCCTTGGCAGTCATCAGTTTCCTATCGTCTGTTGGGGAGCCACGGTGAACAGCGTCACCTCGCCGCCGCCGGTGCGGCGGGACTGGCGGGTGGCGATGACCGTGATCAGCATCAGGAAGACCCAGGTCACGAACAGCGCGAAGATCGAGGCGGCGACCGAGATCTGCGCGTTCTCCTGATCGAACAGCACGATCCATACCGGGAACGTCTGTTTCAGGTCGAGGCTGGCCATGGTGAACTCGCCGAGCACCAGGGCGACGATCAGGATGGTCGCCGCGGTCACCGCGGTGCGCATGTTCGGCAGGATGACCCGCCACATCGTGGACAGCCACCCGGCGCCGAGCGAGCCCGCCGCCTCGGTGAGCGTCTTGACGTCGATCGCCCGCAGGCCCGCGTCGAGGGCCCGGTAGGCGAACGGCATCGCGAGGATCACGTACTCGAGGGCGAGCAGCCATACGCTGGCCCGCAGGGCCAGCGGCATCACCTGCAGCACGCCGATGATGAGCACGACCGGGGGGATGACGATCGGCAGGATCGTGACGCCCTCGAGGAGCCGGCGCAGCCCCGGCATCCGCAGGTGCACGTAAACCGTGGTGGGGATCATCAGCAGCATGGAGACGATCCAGGTCACCGCGGCCAGCCTGATCGACAGCCACAGCGACGAGCCGAATCCCGGCGTGGTGAAGACATCCTTGAAACCCGACAGGCCCGCGAACCGGAGCGCGGCGTACAGCGGCACCATGAAGTAGACGCCGGCGATGAGCAGGACCGCCCACCGCCAGACGGAAGAGCGCCCCCGCGGCCTGCGCCGCTTCTTGCTGTTATCAGGTGATATAGCCTGCCCGGCCGCCGACGTTAGCGTAGCCATTTCGCCGCCCTTCGCTGGAACAGGATGTAGAAGACCATCAGGATCGCGATGATGACGACCATGCCGAGGGACAGGGCCTTGCCGACGTTCTCCTGGCCGGCGAGCACGTTGCCGTTGAGGAACGTGCCGATCTGGATGGAGGTCAGCGGGATGGTCCCCGTGGTCAGCGCCTCCGCGGTGGCGTAGGCGGCGAGCGCCGAGCCGAACAGCACAATCAGGCAGGACATGAACGACGGCAGCAGCACCGGGCCGCCGACGTACCGCCAGTACTGCCAGGACCGCGCGCCCATGTTCTCCGCCGCTTCGCGCCACGCCGGGCGGAGGCCCTCGAGCGCGGGCAGGATGATCAGCACCATCAGCGGGATCTGGAAGTACATGTAGACCAGGGCGACGCCGGACAGGTCGTACAGGCTGAAGCCCCAGTTGTAGATGTTCGCCCCGATGTCGCTCAGCCAGCCGGTGACGAGGGCGGACGATCCGAGCGAGGCGATGAACAGGAAGGCCAGCGGCACGCCGCCGAAGTTGGCGAACACGCCGGACGCGGTGATCACCACCCGGCGCAGCGAGGCGGCGCCGCGGCCTCGCGCGGTGTAGATCGCGTAGGCGATGAGCAGCCCGAACACTCCGGGGATCACGGAGGCGATCAGCGACAGGATCACCGACTGCTCGAACCCGTGGAGGTAGGAGCCGTGTACGGCGGTGTTCGCGTTGGACCACGTGAACGCGTTCGTCTGCGGGTTCTGGAAGGAACCGACGACGATCGCGACCAGCGGGACTAGCAGGAAGACCGCGATGTAAGCGACGAAAGGAATGATGCCCGCGTACCTGGCGAGGCTGCGCACCGGCTTGGGCGCGTTGCGCAACGAGGGGAAGCGGCGAACCCCGGGGTCCGTGTCGGACCCCGGGGTCGTGACCACATCGGTCATATCAGCCATGTCAGCCGGAGACAGACGGCCACTGCTGGGCGACGACGGCACCCGCCGCGGTCTGCTGGGCCGCGGTCGGCAGCTGCAGGGTGGACGAGCTGCCCGGCACCTGCGGCAGCGCGTCGTACGCGGCCTTGTCGACCGTGCCCGCGGCGACCATGGCGCTCAGCGTGATCGGGCGGGTCGAGCCCCCGAGGAAGAGGTTCTGGCCCTCGGTCGAGTACAGGTATTCCTCCCACAGCCGGGCGGCGGCGGGGTCGGGCGCGGTCGCGCTGATCGCCTGGTAGTAGTAGCCGGCGTACACGCCGTCCGACGGGATCACGATCTTGAGGTTCTTGACGACCGGCTTGACCTCAGAGTTCAGCAGGTAGTCCCACCAGATCAGGATCGGGGTCTGGCCGGACTGCACGGTGGCCGGAGTGCCCTCGACCGGCACGAAGTTGCCGGCCGCCTTGAGGTCCTTGAAGTAGGTGACGCCGGGGGCGATGTTGTCCAGCGAGCCGCCGTTCGCCAGGGCCGCGGCGTAGACGGCGGCGAACGCGGACCCGGTCTGGGTCGGGTTGCCGTCGATCGCGACCTGGTTCTTGTACGAGCCGGTGAGCAGCGACTTGAACGAGGTCGGCGCGACCTTGACCTTGGCCGGGTCGTAGCCGATGGCCACGTAGCCGCCATAGTCGGCGTAGTACGCGCCGCTCGGGTCCTTGGCCGCGGCCGGGATGCTGCTCCAGGTCGCGACCTGGTACGGTGCCCAGTCCCCGTCCTGCTTACCCTTGACGGCGAATGAGCCGCCGACGTCGACGACGTCCGGGGCGCTGCTCTGGCCCTTGAGCTGCTTGACCGCGTTCAGCTCGTCCTGGCTGGAGCCCTCGGGGTTCGCGTCGTTGATCTTGATCCCGTAGGCCTTGGTGAAGCCGGCCATGATCGCGCCGTAGTTGGCCCAGTTGGAAGGCAGCGTGATGACGTTCAGCTGCCCCTCCTTCTTGGCCGCGGCCACGAGCGCGCTCATGCCGCCGCAGGCGGCGGTCGAGTCGCACGTGGTGAAGTTCGCTGTGCTGGCGCTGCTGCTGCCGCTGCTGCTTGAGCTCGCGGCCGCTGAGCCGCTCGAGCTGCTCGAGCTGCTGCACCCGGCGGCGAGCACCACCGTCCCGATCGCGGCGACGGTCGCCACGATCGCCCTCTTTGTACGCAAAGTCGTCCCCTCCCACGCCGCCCCCCGGAGGTAAGCGGACCTTGTCATCTTGGCTAGACAAGTGCTCATGGTTGCGAACGACAGTTAACGGAAGGTTGCTGGATCATGGACCGCAGCCGTCCGTCTTGTCGCGATTTATCCCCCAATTCTCGATCGGGTTTAACCAGCTCAGTCCCGGTTCTACCGGCAGTACCACCAGCCCCGGTGATGGGACATCGCCTGCGCCCATCGGGTATCGATACCGCTTGGCGCTGCGTTCACAGGAGCGACGCCATTGGTGCGAGTGAGGAGCGCAACGATGAGCAAGGTCGCAGGTATCAGTGAGCCCGGGAGCGAACTAGAACGCCTGATCGCGGACCTGTCAGAGTCCGGGCAGCTGATCTTTGTCTTCGGCATCGGCTGGTGGACTGCCCACCTGACCGGCGCGTCCACGCCGGTCTTTCGCGGGCCAGCCGACCGGCGCTGGTGGCACGTCGTACTCGGCGACGACGCGGGCAGCTGGACGATGGACGTGCGGGTCGATGAGATCACGGGGATCCGGTTCGTCCGCGAGCCCTACCCGTTCCCGTCGTTCGCCGGGCGGGAGTCGCTGACGGTGCAGTTCCTGGGTCCGGACCGGAACACGGTGCTCTACTGCTACGTGCACGACCTGTATGACGGGCAGCGGATGCGCCCGGAGAAGCTGGACACCTGGCGAGCGCTGCGCGAGCGCTACGGCAATCGCGACGAGTCGTGGGTGGACGGAGGCGCCCTCCTGGCCCCTGCCGCCTGAGCCAACAGTGGTCAGCCTGGCGGGAACGGGCTGACGCACCGGCATCCGGGAGGGCAGGCCGGTCTTCCGCCCCTTCCGTCGCTTCCGTTCCAGCCGCTGCCGCGTGCGGGCCGGCTCGCGAAGATAATGGATACCTGGGGCCCCTCTGAAGGCCCTTTCTATCCACTATCTTCGCCAGCGGGCAAGGGCCATCCCGGGCAGGCCAGCCAAGATCAAACTTGGCCAAGTGGCATTGCGTCACGGCCCCTGCCGCCTGACCGTCGGCCTATTGGAGCTCGTGGACCTCGTAGTCGATCCTGGACAGGTCGGCGGACATGGTGCCCTTGCCAACCGCCTGAACAGGGTTGAGCCACTGGTAACGGGGATCCCCGGTCTCAAACACCGGGGCGATGAAGGCGACTGATTCCCGGCCGGGGACGAACAGCAGTCGCCCGGCGTACCGGATCAGCACCACGGCGCCATCATCGGTCTGGATGGCCAGCCGCACATCGGGAAGAATCAGGCCGCCGGAGGCCACGGTGAACCAGTCGGAGCTGCCTGCTCCGGCCAGGCCGCCGTTCAGGCGGCCGGACACCGTAGCGCTGGTGATCTCGGCGGCCATGCGCTGCCCGGCGGCGGTGTTCCCCGCATCCACGGCCTTGCCGAGCATCAGGGTCATGGTGCACAGCGGGACGAGCGTAATCATCGCGACCTCGTTCCGAGTAGTCGGGCGCTAGACCAGGGCCGTGCCGATCAGGCCGTTGAGCGTCACCAGGCCTGCTAGTTCTTCGACGGTCATTCCTGCTGTCCCGGCGGGGCGGACGGGCAGCACCATGTAGCGGGCCTCCGACGTGGAGTCCCACACCGAGATCCGCGCGTCGTCAGGCAGCGCGACGCCGAACTCCGTGAGCACCGACCGTGGTTCCCGCACCGTCCGCGACCGGTAGGCGAAGCTCTTGTACCAGCCAGGCGACGGCCCGAGCAGCGAGACGGGGTAGCAGGAGCACAGCGTGCACACGATCACGTTGTGCGTCTGCGGCGTGTTCGCGACCACCCGCAGCCGGTAGCTGAGATCGCGGAAGCCGAGCTCGGCGGCGGCGGCGTTCCCGTCGCTCAGCAGCAGCTCGCGATAACCGGGATCGGTCCACGCGCGGGCGGCCATCCGCGCCCCGTTGACCGGCGAGGCGCTCGCGTACAGCTTGGCGAGGTAGGCGTCGATCTCCTCGTCGCTGGCCAGGCCTGCCGCGATCACCCGTTCCTCGAGCCGTCGCACCCGGGCCGCGACCGGCAGGTCGTGATGCTCTCCCTCGTCGTGCTCGCCGTGCGCGTGGTCATGCTCGCTCAAGGTAGGACTCCCAGAGGTCCACGGTGACCGTGTGGTCCCCGCTGCCGAACAGGTCCGCGGCGGCGAACCGCACCGCGTAGCACGGCTCCGCCGTCGCCAGGCCGGCGACCGAAGCATCGGGCAGCACCCAGTCGCCGAGCCACGCGACCACCTCCCCCGCCTGCCCGCGCACGTACCGCGGCAGCCGCGTGTGATGGTCCGGGTCTCCCGCCCGGGCGCGGACCCGGTCACCGACGGCGTAGCTCACGCGAGGCCTTTCTCGTCCGAGGCCTTCTCGGCCACCAGCGTCTCGATCGCGCCGAGCCAGCGCTCGTAGTACGAGGCCTCGAGGTACTCCCCCGGCGGCAGCCGCTCGATCGCGTCGCGCAGCTCGTCGCTGTTGAACAGGCCGCGCTGCCGTAGCACCGCCGCGAGCGCGTAGACCCGCGCCTCCCAATCGGCGTGGAACGCCACGGTCCCGTCGTCAGCCACCGGCACTGGCCCGAACCCGGTCTGGCCGCCCATGTCATGCACCCGGCTCACCCTGCCACGGTAACAGCCGCCCGGGCGTTTCCGCGGAAGCGGATTGTGCAGGGTTTCACAAGCCGGTCCTGCCCCAAGCGGACGACATACCCTGGCCGGGTGAACTCACCGGTGACTAACGCCGCGGCCGCGGGGACGTGGGAACTCGGCGACCTGACCGTCAACAGGATGGGGTTCGGCGCGATGCGGCTGCCCGGGCGGCTGCCGTCCGGTGAGAGCGTGCCCGCCGACCGATCGCGGTCCATCGAGGTGCTTCGCCGCGCGGCCGGGCTCGGCGTCAACCACATCGACACCGCGGCGTTCTACTTCTCCCCGCTGCGCTCGGCCAACGAGCTGGTCGCCGCGGCGCTCGCGCCGTATCCCGACGACCTGGTTATCGTCACCAAGGTCGGGCCAGGGCGCGACCCGTGGGGCGAGTGGTACTCGGCCAGGCCGGACCAGCTGCGCGGCCAGGTGGAGGAGAACCTGCGCCAGCTCGGGCGCGACTACCTCGATGTGGTGAACCTGCGGCGGATGCGCCAGGAATCGATCGCAGAGCACTTCGGCGCCCTCGCCGAACTGCGCGACGCCGGCCTGATCCGGCACCTGGGCGTCTCCGACGTCACGGTCACGCACCTGGAGGAAGCGCTGGCTATCGCGCCCGTCGTGTGCGTGCAGAACCGGTACGCCCTCGACCAGCGGGAGCATGAGCCGGTGCTGCTCGCGTGCGTCGAGCGGTCCATCGCGTTCGTGCCGTACTTCTCGCTGATCGGCGCCGGGGACGCGCGCCAGGCCGTCGCCGGCGCTGTCCGCACGGACCCGCCGGAGCTGTCCGAGGTCGCGCGCCGCCTCGGGGCGACGCCCGCCCAGGTCCGGCTCGCGTGGACGCTGCACCATGCGCCCAACGTGCTGGCCATCCCCGGCACCGCCGATCCCGCCCACCTCGCGGAGAACGTCGCCGCGGCCGCGCTCCGTCTCACCCCGGAGGACCTGTCCCTGCTGGACGCCGACGCCCAGGCCCTGCGATGACGGCCCTACTATGACCGCATGGCATTCGACGAGCAGCTGGCCGAGCGCGTCCGCGGCGTGCTCGCGTCGGCGGGCATGACGCCCACGGAGAAGAAGATGTTCGGCGGCCTGTCGTTCCTGATCGGCGGCAATATGTGCTGCGGGGTGCTGGGCGCCGACCTGCTCGCCCGGCTGGGGCCGGACGCCGCCTCCGGCGCCCTCGCCGAGCCCGCGACCCGGCCGTTCGACATGGGCCGCGGCCCCAGCGCCGGGTGGGTGGTCGTCGCCCCCGACGGCGTCGCGACCGACGAGGCCCTGACCGCCTGGGTCGGCAAGGCGCTGGCCTTCGCCACCAGCCTGCCGCCCAAGTAGCGTTGGCCTTATGCGACTGCTTTCAGTCAATATCGGGAAACCGCGCCCGAATCCGTGGAAGCCGGTCGCGCTGACCGGTATCGACAAGCACCCGGTCAGCCATCCCGTCATGGTGACGGCAGCCGGCCCCAGGGGCACCGGCGAGGTGGGCCTGGCCGGCGACCGGGTCTACGACGTGAAGAATCACGGCGGAACCGACCAGGCCGTCTACGCGTACGCCAGGGAGGATCTCGACGGCTGGGCGGCCGAGCTCGGCACGCCGCTGCGGAACGGCATGTTCGGCGAGAACCTCACCACCGAGGGCGTCGACGTCACCGGCGCCGTGATCGGCGAGCGCTGGCGCGTCGGCCCCGACGTGGTTCTGGAGGTCTGCATTCCGCGGATCCCGTGCGGCACCTTCCAGGGCTGGCTGCGGCGGGCCGGCTGGATCAAGCGGTTCACCGCGGCCGCCAGGCCAGGAACGTACCTACGGGTCATCGAGCCGGGGCTGATCCGCGCCGGCGACCCGGTCGTGATCGAGGAACGGCCCGCGCACGACGTGACCGTCGCCGTCACGTTCCGGGCGCTCACCACGGAGCCCGACCTGCTGCCCCGGCTGCTGGACGCCGACGCGCTGCCCGACGGCGTCAAGGAGCTGGCGCGCAAACGCGCGTCATAACCCCGCCGTGAGACGCAGCGTGGCCCCTGCGCGGGGGAACCCGGTGGCCGCGGCACTGGCGATGGCGGCACTCGCGCTCGCCGTGTTCGGCGCGGCGGGGTGCTCCAGTCAGCCGGACGCCCCGCAACCTTCCGTGGAAGCGTGCACGCAGTTCGCCATCGCCGCCATCAGGAACCATGTCACGGTTACCGCGCTGCCGGCGGCCTGCCGGGGCCTGACACCCGCGCAGATCGACTCCGCCGCCGGCACCGCGCTTCGCTCGGCCGACGACGGCGTGCGCAATAAGGCGCTCAAGCGTCAGCGCATCGCGGCGGCCAGTCGTTTTATTGAGCGCATGTTCGTCGCCGTTCCCGCGCAGCGCAGCGAGCCACAGGCGTCTTCCGCCGCGGCCGGCTGGATCAGCAGGACCGCGCTGGGCGTGGCCGCCCTGTGCGCCTGGCTGGTCACGGTCGCGCTCGGGCTGGCGATGATGCTCCGGTGGGTGCTGCGCGGCCGCGCGCGGCACGCGCCGGGCAGCCGGTTCCGGCGGCCGCCGGCCCTGAACCTCGCGCACCTGGGGCTGGCCGGCGCGGGCCTGCTGATCTGGATCGCCTACCTGGCGACCGGGCTGACCGGGCTGGCGTGGACCGCCACCGCGCTCCTGACGGTGGTGATCGGGCTGGGCATGTCGCTCGTGTTCTTCCTGCCGTCGCAGAGCCGGCACCCCTCTGTCGTCGTCACGGGCGCGCATATCATCTTCGCCACCACGACGTTCCTGTTCGTGTTCCTGACCGCCATCGGCACCGGCTAGACGCCGAACAGCTTCGCCGCGTTGTCGTGGCAGACGGCGCGGAGCCAGTCGGCGCCCAGGCCGGCCTGCTCGATGGCCTCGAGAGCGTCGGCGTAGGGGTACGGGATGTTCGGGAAGTCGGTGCCCAGCAGCACGCGGTCGCCGAGGGACTGCAGGCGGGGAAGCTCGGCGCGCGGGAACGGCGAGCTCGCCTCGACGAAGGAGGTGAACGCCATCGTGGTGTCGAGCAGCACCCCGGCGTAGCGCTCGGCCAGGTCGAGAAACTCCGTGTACTCCGGCATGCCCAGGTGCGCGACGATCAGCCGCAGCGCCGGGTGCCTGGCGAGCAGCTCGGCGATCGGCCCTGGGCCGGTGTCGCCCGGCCACCGGGCCTGAGCCGCAGTGCGTCACCACCGGGATGCCCGCCTCGGCCAGCTGGCCCCACGCGTCGTCGAGCACCGGGTCGTTCGGGTTGAAGCCGCCCACTTGCAGGTGGCACTTGAACACCCGGGCGCCCTGGCCCATCGCGTGCCGCACATCGGCGGGCGCGCTCGATTCCGCGAAGAACGTCGCGGAGTGCAGGCAGTCCGGGTTCCGTTCCGCGAAGCCGGCCGCCCAGTCGTTCAGCGACCTGGCCATGCCGGGCTTGTGCGGGTACAGCAGCGACGTGAACGCGCGGACGCCGAACCCGCGCAGCACCTCCAGCCGCCGCAGTTCTTCCGCGCGGTAGCGGACCGGCCAGGCCCGGCCGACCAGCGGACCGGCCGCGTCGAAGTACGCCCACACCGCGGCGAGCAGCCGGTCCGGCATGAAGTGGGTGTGCACGTCGATCAGGTGGGACAGGCCGTTGCGCCGCCCGAACTCCGCGACCCGGTCCTGTTCCGCGGCGGCCGTGTACTCGAGGAGGATCTGCGCGCACAGCGAGCCCGCATCCGCCGCCTCGGTGAGGAGCTGCGGGTCGTCGACGAACGCGAAGTCGTCGTACTGCGTCATCGAATTGTCCGGCTGCGGCACGGACGGTGTCCCGCTGGCGATGACCGCCTCGTAGTCCGCCAGGAAGAGTACATAGTTGCCCCGGTCGGCGGTCTTCTCGCCGATCTTCCGCCCGACCGCGAGCTCGACCCCGAGCTTGGCCCGCCCTGCGCGGATGGCGCCGGACAGCTCGTCCTCATCGTCCGCCAGCGTGACGGCGGGCAGCCCCCACAGTCCGGCCAGCGGGTCTTCCGGGTCGTCGGGCCGCCGCACGGCCAGGAACGTGCCGTCGCCAGCGCGCACGACGACCGCCACGGAATGTTTCTCCGGCTTCACCCGATCCATCATCGCACCGGCCCGCGTATCGTCGGTGTATGACGGTAGTTCCGGCAGGTAGCGCGGCCCGCGGCCGCGCGGTGCGGTGGGCGATGGTGGGCACCGCGGGGGTCGTGCTCGCCGCCGACCAGATCACCAAGTCGCTGGTGCTGCGGCTGCATCCGGTCACGGGATCGGGCCTGGTGTCGGTCCAGCTGGTGCGGAACACCGGCGCGAGCGGCGGCATCGCGGCCGGGTACCCCGTCCTCGTCACGCTGGCGGCCGTCGCGATCGTGGCCGTGGCCGGAACGCTGGCGGTCCGCACGAGGAGCCGCGCGGTCGCGATCTGCCTGGCCGCGGTGCTCGGCGGCGCGCTGGGAAACCTGTCGGACCGGCTGTTCCGCGCACCGGGCCTGGGCCGCGGCGCGGTCGTCGACTGGATTCACGTCGCCGGGCGCGGCGGCTCTTTCAACATTTCCGACGTGGCCATCCAGCTCGGCGCGGTCGCCGCTGTCGTGGCGATGTTCGCGGCCGACCGCGCCCGCGTGCGCCGGCCAGATGAGTCATGGTCGAAATGAGAGCCAGCCGCGTACGTTCCGGATAATGCTCTTACCTATGAGCGGGAAGACGGACGCGGATCCGTTCGCGGTGCGGACCATGACGTCGTGCGGTGAGGAGATCGCCTTCTCCGATCCGTACGTGAGCGACGAGCAGCGGGCCGCGGCCGGGCGGGAGACCGTGGCGGAGCGGATGCGGGCGCTGCTGCCCGCGAACCGGCGGCGCGCCGAAGCCGCGTACGCGGCCGGCGGGCTGCCCGACGGGCAGGAAGTGGTGCGGGTCTGGTGCCCGCGGGACGCGGCCGGGCTGCGCGAGCGGCTCGGCGACGCGCGGTACGTGCTGTGGGCCGAGGATGACGTCCTGCACGTGCTGTGGCGCGGGGCGGCCGAGCAGGTGGTGCTCGGCGGCGGAGTCCAGGTGCCGCTGTGGCCGGTCGAGGGCACTGTACCGCCGGGAACCACTGTGTCGCCGGGAACCACTGTGTCGCCGGGAACCACTGGGCCGGCGCAGACCGGCGAGGGGCTGTGGGAGGCGTCGCTGCGGGTGCGGCGGCTCGACGAGGCCGTGATCACGGTGATGGTGATCGGGCTGGGGGCGGCGGATCTGCCGTTCGGGCGGCCGGTGACGGACACGATGACCTGGCGCGGGCCCCGCGCGCCAGCTGGGCCTGCCGATGGCGAGGAGCCGATCGAACTCGCGGGAGAGCTGCGGGAGCACACGATCGAATCGGTGCCGCTGCGCGGGCCGCGCGAGCTGACCGTGTACGTGCCGCCGGGCGCGGCCGGGGCGCCCGGGCCGCTGCCCGGGTGCGTGCTCGCCGACGGGCAGTCCGTGCCCGGCTTCGCCCGTGTCCTCGAGCCCGCGATCGCGTCCGGTGCGGCGCCGCCGGTGGTACTCGTCGGGGTGCACAACGCCGGCGGCCACGCGGACCGGTCGGACCTGCGCGCGCAGGAGTACCTGCCGCGGCACCGGCCGCGGCGGTTCGCGGCGCACCTGTCGTTCGTGATCGACGAGGTCATCCCCTGGGCAGCGACGTCGCTGCCAGTCGAACCGTCGGGGCCGTCGCGCCGCTGGCTGGCGGGCGGGTTCTCCAACGGGGCGGCGTGGGCGATCGGGGCCGCGCAGCGGCGGCCGGAGGTGTTCGGCGGGGTGGCGGCGCTCAGCGCGGGGGTCGTGCCGCGGCGGGTCGCGGGGGCATCCCGCGACGTGCGGCACTACCTCGCGGCGGGGACGCTCGAGGAGGGGTTCCGGCGATCGACGCTGGAGTGGGCGACGCGGCTGCGGCGGGCCGGGGTGCCGTGCAGCCATCACGAGTGGCCGGGCGGGCACGACCCGTTCTGGTGGAATCTGACGCTGCCCGACGCGCTGGCGTGGCTGCTCGCGTGAGGTCAGCCGCGTGGCCACGCGGCCGCCTGGATTAGCCTTCGACGTATGAGTGACAGGCCGTTTCGCTTCGCGGTGCAGGCGACCCCGCAGGATGGTCCGCAGTGGCTGGCGACGGCCAGGCGGGCCGAAGAGCTCGGCTATGCCACCCTGATGATGCCCGACGGCATGCAGTTGCTCTCGCCGCTGCCGGCGCTAGCGCTGGCGGCCGGGGCGACCACCTCGCTGCGGGTCGGCACCTTCGTGCTCGCGGGCGCGCTGCGGCCGCCGGGACTGGCCGCCTGGGACGCGCACTCGCTGTCGGTGCTCAGCGGCGGGCTTTTCGAGTTCGGCATCGGGACGGGGCGGCCCGAGGTGGTCGAGCAGGCCGTCCGGCTGGCCGGCCAGCCGCCGAGGTCAGGGAGACGGCCGGGCCGCGGGCCGGGTCTATCGAGTTCGAGTCGCCGATCTTCGTGGTCGGCGATGAGGCGCCGCCCTGGGTACGGCGGTTCCTGCAGGCCGACCTCGCCACGCTCGTCGAGCGGGACTCGCTGGTCATCCTGCGCGGCAGCCCGCGGCAGATGGCCGATGAGCTGCTGCGCCGCCGGGAGGAGATCGGCGTCTCCTACGTCAGCGTGAACTCCGCCTTCTGCGAGCAGTTCGCCCCGGTGGTGGAGTTGCTCGCCGGCGGGTAGCGGGACCGGTGACGGAACCAGCGACGGAAGCGAGGCACGATGCCAGAAAGCCCGCAGACCGACGTGGTGACCGGCGCGTTCGGCTACTCGGGGGCGGCGATCGCCCGTGAACTGCTCGCGGCCGGCCATCAGGTGCGCACGCTGACCGCCCACCCCGGCCGCGCCCCGGCAGGCACCTCCATCGACGCGCGCCCGCTGGACTTCACCGACCCCGACGAGCTGCAGCGCAACATGCGCGGCGCGCACACCCTCTACAACACCTACTGGGTCCGGTTCCCGCACGGCGGCGTCACGCACGAGACGGCGGTCGCCAACAGCCGCATCCTGTTCGAGGCCGCCTCGCGGGCCGGCGTCCAGCGGATCGTGCACGTCTCCATCACCCACGCCGACGCGGCGTCCCCGTACCCGTACTTCCGCGGCAAGGCCGAGGTCGAACGCGACCTCATGGCGGCCGGCATCCCGTACGCGATCGCGCGGCCCGCCATCCTGTTCGGCGGGGACGGCGTGCTGCTCAACAACATCGCGTGGCTGCTGCGCCATCTGCCGGTCTTCGCCATCGGCGGTGACGGCAGCTACCGGATACGGCCCATCCACGTGGACGACCTGGCCAGGCTCATGACGGACCTGGGCGGCCGTGACACCAGCGTCACCGTCGACGCCGTCGGCCCGCAGTGCCTCACGTTCCGGGAGATGGTCCTGGCGATCCGGGCCGCGACCGGCAGCCGCGCGGTCATCCTGCCGGCGCCCGGCTGGCTGCTGCCGCCGGTAGCCCAAGCGCTCGGCGTCGTGCTGCGCGACAGGCTGCTGACCAGTGAGGAGTACCACGCCATGGCCGACGGCCTGGCCGACTCCGGTCAGCCGCCGACCGGGCAGGTCAAGCTCGCCGACTGGATCGCGGAGAACGGCGACACCCTCGGCCGCCGCTACGCGAACGAGATCGACCGCCACTACCGGTAGCCGTTACCTGATCGATCGATGTCTGTCTCATGATCAGGCAGCCTCTCCTTGCGGAGGGGCGGTCCCCGTCTGATTGGCGGCGGGTGGGCCGCTGTGCGGGGTTGACGCTTCGTCGCCTCCGGCCGCTCCACCTGGGGGCGGGCTGGTCTTACGGATGGCTCCGCGTCCTGCCGCCGGTCCACTCCCGGCGGGCCTGCCTTCCACGCCGGGGGCGTGCTCGCTCAGGCGGGCGAGGTTGATGGCGGCATTCACGTCGCGGTCGTGCAGGGCGCCGCAGCCGTCACACGTCCAGTTACGTTCGGCCAGGGCGAGCTTGGCTTTCACCACGCCACAGGCCGAGCAGGTTTTCGAAGATGGATACCACCGGCCGGCCACCACAAGCCGGGAGCCGTACCAGGTGCTCTTGTAGGCGAGCTGACGACGCACCTCGGCGGGGGCGGCGTCGGCGATGGCCCGGTTCAGCCCGCGACCGCCGCGGCCCGCGCCGGGTTTGCGCCGGGACATTCCCGCGACGTTGAGGTCCTCGACAACGATGACCTGGTGGCGCTGGGCCAGCGCGGTGGTTGCCTTGTGCACCGTGTCGCGGCGCAGGTCGGCAGCCCGCGCGTGCACGCGCCCGATCCGCGCCTGCGTGCGCCGCCACCGGCGCGAGGCCCGCTGCCCGGTGCGCCGGTCCGGGCCGGTTTGCCGGGCCGCTTTGCGCTGCAGGGCCCGGAGCCGGGCCTGCGCCGCCCCAAGCGGCTTGGGGGCGGGCATTCGGGCGAGCACGGTGCCGTCCGCCGCGGCGGCCACCAGCATGTCCCGCACGCCCAGATCGACGCC
Organism: uncultured Actinomycetota bacterium; assembly: GCA_963843745.1. Taxonomy (GTDB): domain Bacteria; phylum Actinomycetota; class Actinomycetes; order Streptosporangiales; family Streptosporangiaceae; genus Trebonia. The sequence continues at coordinate 766,956 of CAWJLP010000021.1, read as the reverse complement.
GATCACGGGGTGGGCCCGGTCAAGGCCCGCGTGCGCGGGGCGAGCCAGGTGGCGCTGCACCTCGACGGTGAACGCGCAGTGCCAGCGCCGCCCGTCGAACGACACCGTGGCTGACAGGATCCGTGCGGTCCCGCCGCGGACCCGGTCCAGCAGCGCGCCAGCGGGCTCGTGGGTCTTGACCCGGCCGATACGGGGCAGCACCACATGCGTGCCGTCCTGCACCCGGACCGCGCCGGTGGTGAACCGGCACGATACCCGCGACCGGCGCCGGGACTTGAACCGCGGGAAGCCGGCCCTCGGGCCGCGTCGCTTGCCAGCCCTGCTGCCGGAGTACTGCTGCAGCCCGCGGGCCAGGGCGTCCAGCCCGGAGTTGTACGCCTCCTTGCTGTTCTCCGCCCACCACGGCGCGATCTCGTCCTTGTTCGCGTTCCACCACCGGCGCAGCGCCGGCAGCGTCCACGGCACCTCGGTCAGCTGATCTTCGGGCACTCCGTAGGAGCGTTCCGCCGCGCGCTGGTCCAGGCAGCACCGCACCCGAGCCAGCCCGTCGTTGAACGCCTTGCGCGCCGCGCCGCAATGCGAGGCCAGCGCGCGCGCCTGCCCGGCTGTCGGATCCAGCGCGAACCGGTACGCCTGCAGCACCACCGCTCAGGCCGCCGCATCCATCTCGGCGTTCTTAGCCGCCGTGACCGCCCGCACCGCCCGGTTCCGGGCACCACGGCGGCCGTCTCGCCACCAGCGCCACGCCGTCTGATAATGCACACCCTTCCGGGCGGCCCACTCACTGAGCTTCACACCACTAATGCAAACATATATTCGCTAATATCTGATGACGCCACGCCGAGCAGTTGCTAACCCCGGGTCGGCGTCGCGAAAACGCCCGTGCTTACGATGGGTCCGCCGGACCCTGGTCCGCGATGACGTTCATCCAGGAGAGGAGTACCAGGTGGGCACGATCACGACCACTGACGGCACGGAAATCTTCTACAAGGACTGGGGAACCGGTCAGCCCATCGTCTTCAGCCACGGCTGGCCGCTGTCAGCCGATGACTGGGACACCGCGATGATGTTCTTCCTGCTGCACGGCTACCGCGTCGTCGCCCACGACCGGCGCGGCCACGGTCGGTCCACCCAGACCAGCGGCGGCCACGACATGGACCACTACGCCGACGACCTCGCCGCGGTCACCGCCCACCTCGACCTGCACGACGCCGTGCACGTCGGCCACTCCACCGGCGGCGGCGAGGTCGCGCACTACATCGCCCGGCACGGCGAGGACCGGGTGGCCAGGGCCGTGCTGATCAGCTCCGTCCCGCCGCTGATGCTCAAGACCGACGCCAACCCCGGCGGGCTGCCCAAGGAAGTCTTCGACGGCCTGCAGGAGCAGGTCGCGACCAACCGGTCGGTGTTCTACCGTGACTTCGCGTCGGGACCGTTCTACGGCTTCAACCGGCCGGGCGTGCAACCGGTGGAGGCGATCATCGACAACTGGTGGCGCCAGGGCATGATGGGCGGCGCCAAGGCGCATTACGACGGCATCGTCGCCTTCTCGCAGACCGACTTCACCGAAGACCTGAAGAAGATCAACGTGCCCGTGCTCGTGATGCACGGCGACGATGACCAGGTCGTGCCCTACGCCGACTCCGGGCCGCTGACCGCCAAGCTGGTCAAGAACGGCACGCTGAAGACCTACCACGGCTACCCGCACGGCATGCCCACCACCCACGCCGACGTCATCAACGCCGACCTGCTCGCCTGGCTGCAAGCCTGAGCATCGGGGCGAACCATGACTGAGCCGACGCCTTACATCGACTACGCCAACCTTCCCAATCCCACCGAGGGCTTCCTGGCGACGTTGTTCATCACCGTCCGCAAGGTCGCCAAGTCCCGGGACTTCTACTCGCGCGTCCTCGGCGGCACCGTGGTCCTCGAGGAAAACCCGTGCATGGTCAAGCTGTCCAATTCGTGGATCATCATGAATCCCGGCGGCCCGCCGACGCCCGACAAGCCGGGCATCACGGTGGCCGACTACGAGCCGGGCAACACCACGTCGATCTTCCTGAACCTGCGGGTCGCCGACATCCAGGCCTGCTACGAGGAGTGGAAGGCGAAGGGGGCGGAGTTCGTGACGCCGCCCATCGACCGCGGGGCGGAAACCCGCTGCTATATGCGGGATCCGGACGGCTACCTGATCGAGGTCGGCCAGTCCACCGGCCTGCTGCACGGCCACCTCGCCGCCAAGCGCCCTGAGGACCTGCCTGGCTGACCCCTGCCGCCGGGGTGCCGCTGACTTTCATCCGGAACGATCTAGTGGTGCCCCGGTACTGAAAATGGGCCAGCAGATCTCGGTCCGCCACGCGGCCTCGTCGGCCGTGTCGTGCCGGCCGACGAGGTAGTACTCCCTGATGGGCCCGTCGACCTGGAGGGCGTGGCTGCTCACGTACGTGGCCAGCGCGCCGTAGGCGCGGTCCACGTCGGCGTGCGACCCGGCGTGCGTGATGACCGCGAGTTCGGCGGCCGGGACGGTGAACGGGGCGACGCGCCCCAGGCGCGGAACCTCCGCCGCGGTGGGCACGAAGACGGTCGCTTCGCCGCGTTCCTCGGCGAACAGCGCGGTGGCGTAGATGCCCCCGGCGGGTCCCGAGGCGGCGACGCCGCGCGCGTCCAGGGTCGCGTACAGCTCCCCCAGCGCCCCGAGGAACCACGGCAGCAGGTCGCCGACGCCGACGGTGTCGCTGACAGCCGCGGCCATCGTCGCGTCGACCCGCCGGTGGCTGACCGGCGCGGCGCCGGACGGGTCGGCGAGCAGGTCCCGCAGCGACGCCACCGCCTGCTGTGTCCTGGCCAGGTCCTGCTCGAGCTGCGACAGGTAGTCGGCGATGAGCCGGTTGCGGGCCGTCAGGTCCGGGGCGCGCAGCACCGCCTGGATCTGCTCGATCGGCATCTCGAGGTCACGGAACCGGCGGATGACCTGTGCCACCGGGATCTGGTCGGTGGTGTAGCGCCGGTACCCGGTGTCCGGGTCCACCTGAGCCGGTTCCAGCAGCTCGACCCTGTGGTAGTAGCGCAGCGTCTTGATGCTCAGGTGGGTGGCGCGGGAGAAGTCGCCGATGGTAAGGGAGCTCAGGGAGCCGGGCACCTGGCCAGTGTGGGCCCTCCACTAGGGGGAGAGTCAAGGCGCCAGCCGGCTGTTGACCCTCCCGCCAGGGCATCGCCGAGGGTGGATCTCAGCGGCCGGAACGAGCCGGCCGCTGAGATCCCGAGGAGGACCAGCCGTGAGCACCGAACTGCCCGCCATCGTCGCGGAGTACATCGCCGCCGTGAACGCCCTCGACACCGACCGGATCGTCGCCACCTTCACCCCGGACGCCTACGTCAACGACAACCGCAGGGAGATCTGGGGCACCGAGGCGATGCGGGCCTTCTTCGCCAAGGAGTTCGCCGGGGATCACGTGACGATGGAGGTCCGCGAGGTCATCGACCACCATGGCGACATCCTCGTGCGGGCCCGCTTCGACGGCACCTACGACAAGACGAACCTGCCCGACGACTTCGAGATGACCAGCTACTTCAGCATCCGCGACGGCAAGATCGTCAGCCTGGCCATCATCTTCAACCAGCCGTCCCCGTACTGAGCGGCAGCCCTGTACTGAGCGGCAGGCTTAGACGGCCACCAGCAGCAGGCGGCTGGCCAGCGCCGTTGAGGCGGCAAGCGTGTCGAGGAAGAGCCCGCGCGCGATCGGGTCGTCGCGTACCGCCCACAGCAGCAGGCAGTTGGTCCAGGCCAGGTCGCGGGCGTCGTTGATCGTCCAGTTGCCGAGGAGGTCGGCCACCGCGGCCAGGTGACGGTCGACGGCCAGTTCAGCGGCGGTCTCGAACGACTCCCTGACGGACTGTTCGGCCCCGTCGAGCAGCTCGTCGACCTTCTGGTAATCCGCGAAATGCGGGTCGGTGTCGGGTGTAGTGGCCAGCGCCTCGCACGTGCTGACCACCGCCAGCGGCAGGTCATGGTTGATGTGGGCGTTCATTCCGGCCAGCGCGAACTGGATCGGCTCGATGCCCGCCATGTCCCGCCGCTCCGCGAGCGGCAGCCACGCCGACGGCACGGCCGCCAGGTCGCCCAGTGTGCCGGCCGCCGCGAAGTACAGGTTCGCGAACGTGACATCCAGCTGGGTCATGAACACCGGGTCAGCGAAAAAACCCGCGCTGATCTGGCTGTTCACCTGCTGGGTCACAGCCAGGTACATGCGATTGAAGCAGGCGACCCCGTCCGCCGCGGGAAGCGATGCGTCAATTGCCTCCATCCGGGCTATGGCGTCGGCAACCGAGGCCACCGGCGCGTCTGGTACGGGCGCAGCGATCGACATGGCAGTCACTATACGAGTGAGGTGACGAGGCTTACCAGGATCCGTCCGGCCGCCGCACTAGCTTCCCGTCGCGACGGTGCGTGAGATTTATCCGGATCGATCCTGTTGGTGCCGCGCTTTTCGAGGGGCTACCTTTAAACGGGGATCTGTAATCCGCGGGGAGAGTGGCACTGGAAAAGTACGAGCCGCTGCGCGATCATCTTGCTCAATTTGGCAAGGATGATCGGCTAAGGCTGAGCTTCCGCGAGATCGAGGAGCTTGTCGGGCCTCTGCCACCCGACGCAAGACACTCGCGTCAGTGGTGGTCGGACGAAAGCAGCGCTCAGGGGCAAGCTTGGCGGTCCGCGGGCTGGCGTGTACCCATGGTTGATCTGAGCTCGCAGCAGGTGCTGTTCGAACGACAACCTAGTTCGTCCTTCCGCAGGTACCTGGCGGAACTCCATCTCCCGCTCATCGTCGTTATCACTATCCTTGCCGTGGTTGGCGGTGCTATCGGTTTCGCGCTCAGGCCGGGAACGGACAAACCGCCCGTCGTGGCGGGCCCCGCAGTCACGATCTACGTATCACAGCAGGGATCCGCGGGATCGTCAGCCACAGGCCCCTCGCAAGTCCGCGTGGATGAAATTATGATGCAGGAGAATTCGTCAACTGTTCTGCTGCAGTTGGATCTGTTCGCAACGTTCCCTGCAGCCGGCGCAGCGCAGTGGCGGATCCTGACGGGTGAAACATCGTCTCAGCCTTACCCTTGCCCGGATCCGTACAATTATCTGGGTACCGCTGAGCCAGATCCCGTCGGCGCTGCCCAGAACGGCCAGCCCGCGATCGCGGGTCAGTCTGTGACCCAGGCGCAAATCGGCAACTTCGTAGGACACATCTCGACGCAGACCGCTTCGAATGTGCTCGGACTTTATGGCGAGTCCCCGGTTACGCCCCAAGCCAGCAGACTGACACCACTCGCCGAAGTGGACCTGTGCTGGAAGAACGATGTTCCGATGGCCTTCGACGGAGAGTTCGCGTCGGCCTCCCTGCCCGCCATCAACTTGGCGTCAGACACCTCAGGGCCTGCCGGCTCGCTGGATCTCACCCGAGCTCTGTATTTCGAGAACTACAAAGAGAATCCTCAACCAATTACCGCCGAATACTCACTACAAGCAGGGACACTGCCAACCAGCACAGATCAGTATGGCTGGCACTGGACCAGCGGCCAAGACGGGGGCCTAGTACAGGTAACCGCAATTGATCTTTCAGTTTCCCAGCATGAAGCATACTTGGGATTCATATCCGGCGTGCTCCTGGGGATTGCGGGCGGTGCGGTCGTGCTGGTAATTCAGGAATTGCTGGATCCTGTCCGGATCAGGCGCCGCGGGAGGAAAGCAGCCAATGACTGATACAAGAGAAAACAGGCGACCAAGGAGGGCAAGGGCCGTCTTGATAGGTGGTGGCTTGATTGCGGTTGTCGCCATTGCATTGGCCATCACATTCGCGGTTGTGCACCAGAACGGAAACTCTCAGCCAAGCGATGTTGCGCATGGCAACGTTCGGCCACAGTCGAACGTGCTAGTGAGCGATCAATGCGCGACTACTAACGATGAGGGGCTCTACGAGCCCGCGACCATCCAGCTCACATGCGGCGACGGAACAATCGTGGCAAACGATGTCAGCTGGAGCCAGTGGGGCTCACGAACAGCGGTCGGCCAGGGCAGCGTCAACGAAGTGAGCTGCGTGCCTAATTGCGCACAAGGGAAAGACGTGGCTTACAAGGTGAATCTGACACTGTCCGAGCCTGTCAAGGCAGAGGATGGCAAGGACTATTTCACCCGAATAGCCGTATCCTTTATCGGCACTGGCCCTAGCGGCTCTTCCAGCCAGCTGTTTAAGGACTGTTCCGATAGCCCGGCCGCGCCTTATACCCCGCGATGTCCAGCGGACGAACAGGGGGCAAACTGACCGCAGCGTGTGATCCGGCCGTTGCCAAGCAGTGGCGTCGACGGGGAAGCTGCAGATGGGGCCGCAGGCCGGATCGCACCTCACCAGCGACGACTTGAGTACCGTGTAACCTGCCAGCACCGGGAGTCGGACGGTGAGGAGGGCGGCGGTGGCGGCGGCGGTGGCGGATTCGGTCGTTGACGATCTTGTCGCGGAAGCGGTGCGGCTGGACAGCATCCTCAGCCTGCTGACCGAGGCGCAGTGGCTGGCAGACTCGGCGGCCGATGGCTGGTCCGTCGCCGACGTGGTGCTGCACCTGGCGCAGGGGGACGAAGGCGTGGTGGCCAGCGCGGGCGGGGCGGGTCCCAGGGAAGGCGCCGCCCGGGACGGCACGGTCGACGAGTGGGCGGCCCGGATGGTGGACGCCGAGCGGGGCGCGCCCGCGGAGGTTTTCCTCCGGTGGCGGCAGGCTCGCGACGCCGCGGTGGCGGCGCTGCGCGACGCCGACCCGCAAACGCCGCTGCAGTGGGTGGCCGGGCCGGTGAAGCCGGCCACCCTGGCGACGACCCGGCTGGCGGAGTACTGGGCGCACGGACTAGACATCACGGGCCCGTTCGGAATCGACTTCCCCGACACCAGCCGGCTGCGGAACATCGCCTGGCTAGCGCACCGGACGCTGCCCTACGCGCTGTCGCTGGCCGGCGAGGCGCCGGCCGCCGTCCGCTGCTCGCTGACGGCGCCGGACGGGGCGGCCACCTGGACCTTCGGGCCGGACGACGCCGAATCGGAGATCAGCGGGCCGGCGGGGGCCTTCTGCCGGGTGGCCGCCCAGCGCCTTGACCCCGCGGCGTCGGGCCTGCGCGCCACCGGTCCGCACGGCGCCGCCGCGCTGCGCGTCGTACGGACCTACGCGTAGCAGCGGCTCACCTGAGCAGCTTCTGCACGTCGCGGAACCTGGGGTTGCGTGAGTCGCGGAGCCATTCGAAGAGCACCATCTCGGAGGTCACGATGTCGACGCCGTGCTGCCGGGCACGGGCGATCCCGGCCGCCGCGTCAGCCGGGTCGCGCGAACTGGCCGCGTCGGCGGCCACGGCCACGCGGAACCCGGAATCGACCAGGTCGAGCGCAGTCTGCAGTACGCAGACGTGCGCCTCGCACCCCGCGATGACGACCTCCCGCGCGCCGGCGGGCAGCAGCGCGGCGAACCCGGGATCCCCGGCCGCGGAGAACGTGGTCTTCGCCAGCGTCTCCTGCGGGTAGGCCGCCAGCGCCGCGACCGTCGGTCCCAGGCCCGCCGGATACTGCTCGGTGGCGCGCACCGGCACGCCGAGGAGCTGCGCCGCCTCAGCCAGCCGCACGGACCTGGCGACCATCGTGTCCCCGTCGGCGATGACGGGCACGAGCTTTTGCTGCAGGTCGATGAGGAGCAGCACCGCGTTGTCGGTGGTAAGAGTCACCCCTCGACGCTACGCCAGCCCGTGCCGCGGGTCGAGGTCGGCGCGTCCCGCGCTTCTTGCTGTTATCAGCGCGGCCGGATGATCGTGGGGAGTTTGGCGTCGAAAACAGGGTCAAGGTACCCACAATAAATGGCGACCCAGCCGCTTCTTGCTGTTATCAGTGCAATCCGCTAGACGATCGGGGACTGGTGGCCGGTCCAGTACGCGTCCCGCAGCATGCGCTTGTACAGCTTGCCCGTCTCGGACCGGGGAAGCTCCGCCACGAAGTCGATGGTCCGCGGGCACTTGAAGTGGGCGAGCCTGTCCCGGCAGTAGGCGATCAGCTCCTGGGCGAGGGCAGGACTGGCGGCGGCCGGGTCGGCGAGCTGCACCACCGCCTTGACCTCCTCGCCGAGATCCTCGTTCGGTACGCCGATGACCGCCACGTCCAGGACCGCTGGATGAGCCGCCAGGACGTTCTCCGTCTCCTGCGGATAGATGTTGACCCCGCCGGAGATGATCATGTAGCTCTGCCGGTCGGTCAGGTACAGGAACCCGTCCGCGTCGACGTGGCCGATATCCCCCACCGTGCTGGCCGCGCCGTCGCCGGACCGGCTCTCGGCGGTCTTCGCCGGATCCCGGAAGTACTCGAACGCGGTCGCGCCGCGGAACCAGACGGTCCCGTCCGTCCCGGCCGGGCACTGGTTGCCCTCGGGGTCCAGGATGAGCAGCTCCCCCAGGACGGCACGGCCGACCGTGCCGGGACGCGCGACCCATTCGGCGCTAGTGCAGAACGTGAAGCCGTTGGCCTCCGTGGCCCCGTAGTACTCGGTGATGATCGGGCCGAGCCAGTCGATCATCGCCCGTTTGACGTGGACGGGACACGGCGCGGCCGCGTGGACGATGCACTCGAGCGACGAGGTGTCGTACCGTGCCCGCACGTCGCCTGGGAGGCGCACCAGCCGGTTGAACATCACCGGCACCATCTGGCAGTGCGTCACCCGGTAGCGCTCGACAAGAGCCAGCCACTGCTCGGCGTCGAAATGCTCCATCACGATGGTCGTGCACCCCATGCGCAGCGACGCCGCCACGCTCGCGCCGGGCGCCGAGTGGTACAGCGGCGCCGGGTTGAGGTAGGTCATGCCCGCGCGGAACCCGAACAATCCCTGCACGAACGCCATCACCGGCAACGGCTGGTCGGGACCGCCCTCCGGCAGCGCGCGCAGCACGCCCTTGGGATGGCCAGTCGTGCCCGACGAGTACAGCATGGCCGCGCCGAGCGCCTCGTCGGGTACCGGGCCGTCGGGATACCCGGCGACCACCGCGTCGTAGGGTTCCCAGCCGGCAGGCAGCGGGCCAGGGCCGGTCATCAGCAGGCGGTCGAGCCCCGGGCACTTCGCGGCCGCGGCCTGCGCCACCTCTCGCCTGGCGGCCGAGCTGAACAGCACTTTCGCCTGCGAGTTGGCTACCACGTAGGCCACCTCGTCGACGCCGAGGTAGGTGTTGATCACGGAGTAGTACAGGCCGGTCCGTTCGGCCGCGCCCGCGATCTCGAGCAGCTGCGGGCTGTTCTCCATGAAGACCGCGATGTGGTCTCCCCGCTGCAGTCCGGCATCCCGCAGCAGGTGCGCTATCTGGTTGCTGCGGGCCTCGAACTCGCCGAAGGTGACGGTGTCGCCTGACGATGCCATGATGATGGCCGGCTTGTCAGGGTCATCCATGGCCTGCTGGCGCGCGAACACGCTTCTTACAATAGATCGCTGGCGTGATCTGCGGCGGTGCCGGAACGGAGTCGTGATGTGGGAAGCAACCGTGCGGGTGACCCGCGAGCGGGAGGTTGACGCCGATCCTGAGCGCGTATGGGCCCTGGCGGCGTCGCCCGCGGCGCTGGCGGCCATGCCCGGCCACCGGTTCGCGTTCGCGGTCCCCGCGACGGTTCCCGGAACGGACCGGCTGTGCTGCATGATCGTCTCCGGCAAGCATGACGTGCACTGCGCCGTGGTTGACGTGCGGGAGGAAGTTCCCGGCCAGCTGGTCCGCTGGCAGGTACGGTCGGCGCCCAGCCGGAAGGAGACGCTGACGCTATCGGTGCGGCCCCGGGCGGGCGGCTGCACGCTGAGCGCGGCGGTCAGCGAGGTCGTTCCGAGGATCGACAAGGGCAGCTACCAGAAGTACTGGCACCGCACCATCACGCACTGGGCGGATCGCCTCCAGGCGATCGCGGAGGGCCGGATGCCCTGGCCGGAGGACGCCATGTCCGCGGAGATGCGGGATGTGTGCGCCGGCTTCGAGCTGCCGAAGAAGACCGGGCAGGCTTCCGCCAGCGCGGTGATCAGCGCCGAGCCAGGCGCCGTCTGGGAGACGGTGTGGGCGCCGGATTCCAGCCGCCTCATCGACCCGGAGACGGTCGTCTGGGCGGGGACCGTGCCGGGCACGCCACAGCGGTCGGTCGGGGAATTGCAGTACACAGTGCACCGCCACGATGATGACCGGTTCACCGCGATCGTCGACGTGGTCAAGGAACTGGCCGAGGGGCGGCGCGCGGTGACGCAGCGCATCGGGCATCCGGACACTGAGATGCTGCTGGCGCTCACACCAGTTCCAGAAGGAACCCGGCTGGAGCTGACAGCCCGCTGGCCCGCGCCGACGGTCAGGAAGACGCACGCGGAGCAAACGGCCGATACCGTCGCGACGCACCTGCAGGAGACGGCGGAAGCCTACAAGGAACACATCGAGAAAGCGGCCGGCACGCCTTCGTGAGCCGCGCATGAACCGGCGGCTGGCGGGAAAGCAAGGCTGGTGCGTGATGAGGGGCTAGCGCGGAGTGAGATCACCGGCCCGGGAATGGGGCGGCGGCGCTACGGGCGTGGGTTCCGCTACCTGGGGCCTGGTGGCGCGCCGGTTACCGACGCCGCGACGCTGTCTCGCATCAAGGCGCTGGTCATCCCTCCGGCGTGGGAAGACGTGTGGATCTGCCCCGATCCAGACGGCCACATCCAGGCGGTGGGCACCGACGCGGCAGGCCGCCGCCAGTACCGGTACCACGACAGGTGGCGCGAGCTGCGGGACCGGGAGAAGTTCGACCGGATGCTGGAATTCGGCCGGACGCTGCCGAAGATCCGGGCCGTGGCCGGCCGTCATCTGCGCGGCCCCGCGACGCTGTCCAGGGAGCGCGTGCTCGCGGCCGCCATCCGGCTGATCGACCTGGGATTCTTCCGCCCTGGCGGCGATGAGTACGCGTCCGAGAACGGCTCGTACGGACTGGCCACCATCCGCCGCGAGCACGTGAGGTGCAGCAGGAACGGCGAGATCAGCTTCGATTACATCGGGAAGAGCGGCAAGCAGCAGGAGCAGGCCGTCGTCGACTCCGACGTCTTCTCCGTCGTCCGCAGCCTGAAGCTGCGGCGATCCTGCCCGGATCTCGAGGATCTCCTCGTCTACCGCAGCGGCAAGCGCTGGCACAACGTCACCGCCGGGGACATCAACGACTACCTGCGCGAGATCTCAGGAGACGACTACACCGCCAAGGACTTCCGCACCTGGCATGCCACCGTGCTCGCCGCCGTGGGGCTGGCCGTTTCTGTGCAAGCCGCCGAGTCGCCGGCCGCCCGCAAGCGCGCCATCGCCCGGGTCGTCAAGGAGGTGGCCAGCTACCTCGGCAACACCCCGGCCGTAGCGCGCGCCTCCTACATCGACCCTCGGGTCATCGCCCGGTACGAGAAAGGCGACACGATCGCCGCCGCCCTCCCTGACCTCGGCAAGGGCCAGGAGTTCGGCGACGCCGCCACCCACGGCCGCGCCGAACGCGCCGTCCTGGACCTGCTCACCTCCGGCAAGCCGGCCGCGAAGGCCGGCCGCGCGACACTGGGCGTCTGACAGCCAGGACGCATCGGCGGTGCCCCGCCGCTTCTTGCTGTTATCAGAGCGCTGGGAATCATCGTGCGTGATATGGCGCCAGAATCCGGGGCGGATCCCGCACGATCTTCTGCCGGATCCGCCGGGATCCGAAAAGATCAGTACTTGTTCGCGATAAAGAGGTCCTGAGCGGGGAACTTCGTGAGGATCTCGGTGCCGTAGCCGGTGACGACGACCTCTTCCTCGATGCGGGCGGCGGAGATGCCGTCACTCGCCGGGCAGTACGTCTCCATCGCGAAGACCATGCCGGCCTTCAGCTCGAGCGGGTGCTCCAGCGAGTTCAGCCGGGAGATGATCGGGCGCTCATGCAGGCCCAGGCCGAGGCCGTGCGCGAACTGCAGGCCGAACGCCGCCATCTCGCTCTCGAACCCGAAATCCTCCGCGCGCGGCAGCGTCAAGGCCACGACGTCCGACGACACACCGGGCTTGATCGCGGCGAGCGCCGCGTCCATCCACTCGCGGGCCTGCTTGTACGCGTCCACCTGCGCGGGGGTCGCGGAGCCCACTCCGAGGGTGCGGTAGTAGCAGGTGCGATAGCCGTTGAACGAGTGGATGATGTCGAAGAAGGCCTGGTCGCCGGGGCGGATGATCCGGTCGGTGAAGTTGTGCGGGTGCGGGTTGCAGCGCTCGCCGGAGATCGAGTTGACCGCCTCCACCTGGTCGCTGCCGAGCTCGTACAGCCGTTTGTTGGCGAGCGCGACGATCTCGTTCTCCCTGATGCCCGGCTTCAGGACGTCGACGATGTCCTGGTAGACCCCGTTGACCATCGCCGCGGCCTGGTTGAGCAGCATGATCTCGTCGGGCGACTTGATGACCCGGGCGTCGAGCATGGCCTGCTGGGCGTCCTGCACGGCGATGCCCTGCCGTGACAGCTCGAACAGGAACGGCGGCTCCACGATGTCGACGCCGAGCGGCGCGCCGTCCACGCCAGCCGCGCGCAGCTCAGCGACGATCTCCGTCACGGCGTCGCGCATCAGGCCCGCGTCGGGCGCGACGGCGCCGCGGAAGCCGAGAAATCCGGGGCGCCAGTTCTCGTCGGGCAGCCACCGCGAGTACAGCTTGTGGTGCCGCACCGCCGAGCCGAAATCCCACAGGATCGGGTCCCGGTCCCGCAATAGCAGCGCGTAGCGGATCATCTTGTCGCCGAGCGCGCCGCCGATCCAGGTCTGCGTCGTGTAGCGGATGTTGTAGAAGTCGAAGAGCAGGAAGGCGCCGCACTCGGTCGCTCGCAGCGCCTCTTGCGCCCGCGCGAACCGGTACGACCGGAGCCGGCCGAAGTCGACACGCTCCTCGTAGTCCACTCCCATGTGCCCGGGGGCGCCGATGGGACGCACACCGGCTGGACGCTGCGACATAACCGCTCAGGCCTCCTCTGCTGCGAGCCCGTCGTCGACCTCGACGTTCTCCGCCTCGAGCGCGTAGCCGGAGCGGCGGGCCTGCTCAAGGATGAGCGTAGCGAAGTCATCGCCGGTGTAGCCGGCCCCGACGGCCTGCGCGATGAGCATGTCGGCCGCGGCCGCCAGCGGCATCGGCACGCCGAGTTCCCGGCCCGCGGCCAGGCCCAGCTGGAGGTCCTTGCGCAGCAGCACGGTGGTGAACGACGGGTGGAAGTCGAGGTTGACCAGGGCGGGCGACTTGTACCTGGAGAATTCGGAGCCGAGCACCGAGTCGTTGAGGAATCCCAGGAACGCGGCGCGGCTCACGCCGCCCCGCTCAGCCAGCACGGTGATCTCGGACAGCGCCTGGATGACGACGCCGAGGAAGACGTTGTGCGCGATCTTGACCAGGCGGGCGGTCTCGCCCTCACCGCAGTAGGTGACGCCGCGGCCGAACGTGGCCAGCAGCGGCGCGACGGCGTCGAATGCCTCCCGCGGGCCGGAGACCGCGACGGTCAGCTTGCCCGCCGCGATGACCTTGGGGTTGCCGCTCACGGGGGCGGCGAGGAACGCGGCGCCAGCGCCCGCGGCGACGGCACGCGCCTCGGCCGAGATCTGCGGGGAGACGGTGGAGGAGTCGACGATGACGTCCGGTGCCTGGCTCCCGGTCAGCAGGCCGCCGTCGCCGGTGAGGACGGCTTCGAGGTCGCCGTCGGCGGCGACCATGATGAAGACGACGTCGCGGTCGGCGAGGTCAACGGGGCGATCGACGATCTTCGCGCCGCTAGCGGCGAGCGGCTCGGCCTTGGCCTTGGTGCGGTTGTACACGGCAAGGTCATTGCCCGCCCGCAGCAGGCGCAGCGCCAGCTGGTAACCCATCCGCCCGGTGCCGATCCACCCCACGGTGGGCGCCCCGTTCCCCAATGCGTCCTCCTGCGAGACAACTAGGTTGCAATCGATTGCAACTTTGCTGGCACGGCGGGCTCTTGTCAAGTCGCAGTGAGATCAGGGCGCGAAGATCTCCGGATGCTTCTCCAGCTCGAGCCGGGTGCGGCGGATGTGCGTGACGAGCACCCGCTCGGCGTCGTCCGCGTCTTGCCGGCGCACGCAGTCGAGGAGCAGCCGGTGTTCCAGGTGCGTGACGCCGAGCCCGCCGACGACGGCCGCCCCGTCGCCGGCGCCGTTGCCGGCACCGGCGCGCGCCGCCCGCTGCGTGAACTCGCGCCGGTAGTGCTGTGTCGCGTTCCACATCCGGTGAATGATCTGCCACGTCTCGCCCGGTGCCGCGCCCGCGTAGCTGGACAGGTGGAACTCCCGGTCGGCGCGCAGGAACGCGTCCACGTCGGTGCCCGCGGCCTCCATCGCCTCGGTCAGCTCGGCCAGCCGGCCGAGCTCCGCCTCCTCCAGCCGCGGCATGCTGGTGCGCAGCAGCAGCGGCTCGAGCCGTTCCCTGATGAGGTACAGCTCGGCGCACTCGGCCATGGTCAGCCTGGTGACCCAGGCGCCGGAGTTCGCGACGAGGGTCACGAGCCCTTCGGCGGCGAGCATCCGCAGCGCCTCGCGGACCGGGATCCGGCTCGCGCCCGAGCGCGCCGCGACGTCCTCCTGCCTGATCCGCTCCCCTGGCCGGTAGCTGCCATCCAGGATCGCGGCGCGCAGGCTCTCGGCGATCCGGTGGCTGGCGACGTTGTCGCGGTAGCCCGTGTCGACGGCGATGACCATCGTCGTCAGTCCGCCGGGTGGCCGGGATGCCACAGCTTCACGGCCGCGTCCCGTTCGTACGCCTTGCCACCGGGATAGCTCACCAGCTCGAACTGCATGCCCCACGGGGACAGGAAGTACTGCCAGCGCTGCCCGGCCGACGCGTTGCGGCTCGCGACCGGCCCGGCGAGCAGCCTGACCCCTCGTGACCGCAGGTACTCGACAGCCGCGTCCATGTCGTCCACGTACAGGGCGACGTGGTGGCCGCCTATGTCGCTGTTGCGCGGCTCCGGCCGCTGGCCGTCGTGCGGCTCGTACTCGAAGACCTCGAAGTTCAGCCCGAAGCCGCAGCGGTAGAACCGGATCTCCCTGACGACCCGGCGCGGGTCGACGTTGATGTGCTCGAGCATCCAGCCGTCATCGTCGTGCCGCATCTCGGGCAGCGAGTAGACGTAGTCGCAGCCGAGCACGTCCACGAAAAACGCATGCGCCTGCTCCATGTCGGGCACGGTGACTCCGACGTGGTCACCGCCGCGCAGCCCCGGAATGCCTCTGCTCACCAGCCCTCGCTCTCCTGCGGTTATGTATCCAATTATTCGGAACGTACCCGGCTTTCTCTGGCTTCGTCCCGCGAACTCTCCTTGCTGTGGATACATTAGCGCGATAACCTCGTGCCATGCCACGCGTGAAGCGCCTCCATCCTGGCTCGGAATGGAACGAGCTGACCACCACCGCGGCCGACTGGAAGGCCGCCGATCCCGCGCTGCTCGCCACCATGCTCGGCCAGCTGCACCTCATCCGCGCCTTCGAGGAGACGGTCCTCGAACTGGCCGGGGAGGGCCTCGTGCACGGCCCCGCGCACTCCAGCATCGGCCAGGAAGGCGGCGCCGTCGGCTCGATCGTCTCGCTGCGCTCGGCCGACGCGGTCAACGGCTCGCACCGCGGCCACCACCAGTTCCTCGCCAAGTCGCTCACCCACGTGACCAAGGGCGTGCTCGACCTCGGGTCGATGGTGACGCCCGAGGTGGCAGAGGTGCTGCAGCGCACGCTGGCGGAGATCCTCGGGCTCGCCCAGGGTTACTGCGCGGGGCGCGGCGGCTCGATGCACTTGCAGTGGTTCGAGGCCGGGGCGCTGGGCACCAACGCGATCGTCGGCGGCGGCGTGCCGATGGCGGCGGGCAACGCCTGGGCGCAGAAGCGTTCCGGCACGTCCGACGTCACGGTCACGTACTTCGGCGACGGCGCGGCCAACATCGGCTCGGTGCTGGAAAGCCTCAACCTCACGGCCGCGTGGGAGCTGCCGCTGTGCTTCTTCATCGAGAACAACGGCTACGCCGTCTCCACCACCGTCGAGGAAGCCACCGGGGAGCCGCGCCTGTCGGCGCGGGCGCTCGGCTTCGGCATCCCGGCCTGGCGGGTCGACGGCATGGACCCGCTCGCCGTGCACCTGGCGATGGAGCGTGCCCTGTCCCGGCTGCGCGCCGGCGAGGGGCCGGTCGTCATCGAGGCGCTGGTCTACCGCTTCTTCCACCAGAACGGCCCGTTCCCCGGGTCCGCGTTCGGCTACCGGACCAAGGAGGAGGAGGCCGCGTGGCGGGCCCGCGACCCGCTGGAGCGGGTGGCGGCGGAGATGACCAAGCTCGGGCTGATCGACGAGGCCGGCGTGGCGGCCGTGCGGGCCCAGGCGGTGGAAGCCGGGAAGGCCGCCGCCGCCGCCCTGACCGAGCAGGACCCGGACGCTGGTCCCCACGGCCCCCGCACGGGGGGCTCCCGCCCCCCGTATCCCCCTGGACAAGGCGTGCGGCGCATCCGCCCGTCGCTGTGGCCGGACCCGGCGTTCGTCGATGTGGGCATCCGCGGCGACCTGTCGGAGATCGCGGGCGCGCGTGCCGTGGAGCAGCCGGACTTTCGCGGCGAACTGAAGCGCGGCAAGTTCATCGACGCGGTGGCGCGGGTCATGGACCGGCGGATGTCCGCGGACGAGCGCATCGTCGTCCTCGGCGAGGACGTGCACAAGCTCAACGGCGGCACGAACGGGGCTACCAAGGGCCTGGCGAAGAAGTTCCCCGGCCGCGTGCTCGGCACGCCGATCTCGGAGAACGCGTTCGCCGGGCTGGGCGGCGGCCTGGCGCTGGACGGCCGGTTCCGCCCGGTCGTGGAGTTCATGTACCCGGACTTCCTGTGGGTCGCGGCCGACCAGGTGTTCAACCAGATCGGGAAGGCCAGGCACATGTTCGGCGGCAGGAACCCGGTGCCGCTCGTGCTGCGCACGAAGGTCGCGATGGGCACCGGCTACGGGTCGCAGCACAGCATGGACCCAGCCGGCATCTTCGCGACCAGCGTCGGCTGGCGGATCATGGCACCCTCGACGCCGTTCGACTACGTGGGCATGATGAACGCCGCGCTGGCGATCGAGGACCCGGTGCTGATGCTCGAGCACGTGGACCTGTACGGCACCGAAGGCGACATCCCGGTCGGCGACCTGGACTACCAGATTCCGTTCGGCCGCGCGGCGGTCCGCCGCGCGGGCCGGGACGTGACGGTGCTGACCTACCTGTCGATGGTGTCGCACTCCCTGGAGGCGATCGAGCAGACCGGCATCGACGCTGAGCTGATCGACCTGCGCTTCCTCGACCGGGCCTCGCTCGACTGGGAGACGATCGGTGAGTCGGTCAGGAAGACGAACGCGGTGCTGATCGTGGAGCAGGGCGGCCTTGGCACGTCCTACGGCGGCTGGCTCGCCGACGAGATCCAGCGCCGCTTCTTCGACTGGCTGGACCAGCCCGTGCAGCGCGTGACCGGCGGCGAGGCGGCGCCGTCGATCTCGAAGGTGCTGGAACGCGCGGCGATCGCGCAGACCTCGGATGTGGTGGGTGGCCTCGAGCGAGTACGCGCCGCCTCCGGCGGCGGCGCGGGGTCATCGGGTCGCGACGGCCTTGGGGCAGATTCCTGGCGACAGTCCTCCGGAACATCGCCAGGAATCTCCCCGGCGGCCCCTGCGTCCCGCCCGTCGGGCGAGGTGCGGCGGTAATGGCCTCCGTGGTGCGGATGCCTAGCGTCCTCGCTGGCGCTTCGGAGGCTGCGATCGCCAACTGGCTGGTGGCGCCTGGCGACAGCGTTGCTGTCGGCCAGCCTCTTGCGGAGATCGAGACCGAGAAGGCCCTGGTCGAATACGCCGCCGAAGAGGCCGGGGTCGTGGGCCGCCTGGTCCTGGCGGTAGGCGACACGGGCGAGATCGGCGATCCGATCGCGGTCCTCGTCGGCAACGGCGAAACCGACGCCGACATCGACGCCGCCCTGGGCACCGAAGCGCCAGCCCCATCCCCCGCGCAGGCGCCCGCGCCAGCCACCGCCGACGCGCCGACCTCCACCGCGCAGGCGCCCGCGCCAGCCACCGCCGACGCGCCGACCTCCACCGCGCAGGCGCCCGCGCCGACGGCCCCGGTCGCCACTCCAGCCACACCCGCACCACAGGACGCTTCCGCGGACGCGACAGCGTCATCCGGAACGTGGTCGATGGGACATCGTCCACCAAAGAGTGTGGTCAATGGGACATCGACCACCAACGGGCAGCGGCCGGGCCTGGACTCCCGGGGGCGTATTTTCGCCAGCCCGCTCGTGCGGAAGATTGCCGGGGAGCGGGGAATCGACCTCACGGCGATCGAGGGCACGGGGCCGAATGGACGCATCGTCCGGCGGGACCTGGAGCAGTTCCTCGCGGCCCAGCCCGAGCCTGGAGCGGAGGGCGCCGGGGAGATTGCTGGCGGTGTTCCGCGGGACGGCCGCCAGGAATCTGCCCCAAGGCCCCCGCTCCCGCACGGTGACCGGCTCGTGCCCGCATACGTCGATGCGCCGCGCCATCGCTCGTAGGCTCACCGAGTCCAAGACGACGACGCCGCACTTTTACATGGTCACCGAGTGCGTCGTCGACGAGCTGCTTGAGCTGCGCAAGCGGATCAACGAGAGCTCGCCGGTGAAGATCTCCGTCAACGACTTCGTCGTCATGGCGGTCGGGGCGGCATTCCGGGACGTGCCCGAGGCTAATGTCACGTGGACCGATGAGGGGATGCTCGAGCACGGCAGTGTCGACATATCGATTGCTGTCGCTACCGAGGGCGGCCTGGTTACGCCGGTGCTGCGTGGCGTTGACGGGAAGCGCCTGTCAGATGTCGCTCGGGAATCGCAGGACCTCGCGCGACGGGCGCGGGAGCGGCGGCTGCGTCAGGATGAGCTGGAGGGCGGCACGTTCTCCATCTCGAACCTCGGCATGTACGGCACGCTGGAGTTCTCCGGGATCATCAATCCGCCGCAGTCCGGCCTTCTCGCGGTCGGCGCGGCGAAACAGCAGCCGGTCGTCACCGACGGCGCCGTCACCGTGGCCACCGTGATGCGCTGCACCCTCTCGATCGACCACCGCGCGCTCGACGGCGCCCTGGCCGCCCGCTGGCTGGCGGCCTTCACGACCCGGCTTGAGCACCCGCTGGGGACGATCGTCTAGGCAGGGCTCCCATGATGAGCTGGCGGATGAGGCAACAAGAATTCTGTAATAACGCCTGCTCTAGCCCCCAGCGGCGGCGGATCGCCTTGTTCGCGACGCCGAACAAGCCGTCCACGGCGATCCCGATGATCAGGAACACGATCATGACCGCGACGACACTGGTCATGTCCGCCTGGTCCTGGTCGCTGGACAGCAGCACGCCGAGCGACGGCTTGTTGGCGATGATCACGATCAGCTCGCCGGCGACCAGGGCGTGAAACGTGAACGCCCACGCCTGCTTCAGGCCAGCGACGAACGTGGGCAGCGACGCGGGCAGGTACAGGTGACGCTGCAGCGACAGCCGTCGCAGGCCCATCATCCTGGCGGCCTTGACCAGCAGCGGCGGGGTGTAGTCCACGCCGGCGATCACCGCGTTGGCGACCGACGGGGCCCCCGCCATCACGATCACGAACAGGATCGCCTGGGTCGTGATCCCGAACAGGATGATCGCGAACGGGAACCAGACGAGCGACGGCATGATCTGCAGGCCGGTGATCAGCGAGCCGACCGCCGCGCGCAGCGGCCGGATCCTGGCCACCAGCGAGCCCACCACGATGCCGATCAGCAGCGCCAGGGCGTAGCCGAGCCCCGCCCGCTCCAGGGTCGTCCCGACCGCGCTCCAGAACACCGCGGTGTGCGCCTGGTCCCACAGGTTGCTCAGCGTGACGCCGGGGCCGGGGATGACGTACTTCTTCCAGCCGGAGAGGTGGATCAGCTCCCAGATGACCCACACGATGGCGAGGGCGGCCAGCTTCGGCCACACCGCGCTCCATACCTTCCTGGCGGTCCGCTGCCGGTCGCGCGGCGCCACCGGGACGGCGTCGAGCGCGTCGAGCCCGAGCAGCGTGCTACTTGCCATGGCGGCTTACCTCTTCCCGCAGCCGGTCGGTGATCGTGCCGGCCAGCTCGGCGACCGGGGCGGAGTCGATCCGCCGCGGCCGCTCGATGGGCACCTTGTACTCGGCGATGACCCGGCCGGGCCGGCTGCTCAGCAGCACCACCCGGTCGCCGAGGCGCACCGCCTCGCGGACGTTGTGCGTCACGAACAGCACGGTCAGGTTCCGGCCCTCGCAGACCCGGTCCAGTTCGTCGTGCAGCAGGTCCCTGGTCATCGCGTCGAGGGCGCCGAACGGCTCGTCCATCAGCAGCACGTCGGCGTCCTGGGCCAGCGC
Organism: uncultured Actinomycetota bacterium; assembly: GCA_963843745.1. GTDB lineage: Bacteria > Actinomycetota > Actinomycetes > Streptosporangiales > Streptosporangiaceae > Trebonia. The sequence continues at coordinate 746,526 of CAWJLP010000021.1, read as the reverse complement.
CCTGGCCAGCGCGACGCGCTGCCGCATGCCACCGGACAGCTCGTGCGGCCGCTTCTTGCCGAACCCGGCGAGGTGGACGGCCTCAAGCAGCTCGGCCGCCCGCCGCTTGCGCTCGGCCTTGCCGACGCCGCGGGCGCGCAGCGCCAGCTCGACGTTGCCCGCCGCCGTGAGCCAGGGAAACAGGCCGGGCTCCTGGAACATCAGCGCGACGCGACCGCCGACGGATATCTCGCCGCTCGTCGGCTGGTCCAGCCCGGCCACCAGGTTAAGGAGCGTCGACTTGCCGCAGCCGGACGCCCCGATCAGGCAGGTGAACTCCCCTGGCTCCGCCGCGAGGCTCACCCGGTCGAGGGCGGGGACGGCGGCGACGCCGCGCCCGTACACCTTGGAGACGCCGGCGAGCGTGACCGCCGCCGGCGCCTCCGTGACCGCTGTCGCGCTCATGGCGTTATCCGCTCACCGACGTCTGGCCGGCTGCGCTGAGCAGGTTGTTGAGCGGGGTCAGGTCGAAGATCCCGTTCAGGTTGACCGTCTTGAGCAGCCCGACGCTCTCGGCCTGCTGCGCGTCCGCTTCTAGCGACGCGGCGTCCGGGTCGGCGGTGAAGGTGATCTCCTTCCACGCCGGGCCGAGCACCTTGGACTTGAGCGGCTTGCCGGTGGAGGCGGCGAGTTCCGCGTTAGCCGCTGCCTGCGCGGCGGACGGGTCGCTCTTGATGTAGTTGAGCGCGTCGAGGTTGGCCTTCAGCAGGTCGTTGACGACGGCCGGGTGCGCGGAAAGGAAGGACTGGGTGACCATCAGCACGGTCGTGACGCCCGGCTCGGACAGCAGCACCTTGCCGCCGTCCTGGACCATCTCGACGTCATAGGGCGACGGCTCGGACCCGCCGGCGATCTGCCCGGACTTGAACTCGAGCACGGCCGCCGAGTTCGGGGTGGTCGGCTTGATAGCGACGTCGCCGCCGCCGGTGGTGCTCGTGGTCAGCCCCTGCTGCTTGAGCCAGTACCGCACCGCCACGTCCTGGGTATTGCCGAGCGACGGGGTGGCGAGCGACTGCCCCTTCAGCTGGGCGACGGACGAGATGGACGGCTTCACGACGATCGACGCGCCGCCAGTCGCGGCACCGGAGACGATCTTGATGGCCGTGCCGCCCGACTTCTGCCAGGCGTTGATCGCCGGGTTCGGGCCGACGTAGGCCGCGTCGATCTGGCCGGACAAGATCGCCGTCGTCTCCTGCGTACCGCTGGAGAACACGGTCGTCTTGACCGTTCCCGCGGATCCCAGCTCCTTGGAGAAGTAGCCGTTCTTCACGGCGATCAGCGCCGGGGCGTGCGTAATGTTCGCCAGGTAGCCAAGCCGCACGGTCACCGGCGCGGACCCGGCGGCCGACGCGCTGGAGGTGCTCCCGGACGAAGAGCTCGAGCTGCTTGAGCCCGCGGAGGAGCAGCCCGCAACAAGAAGCGCGCCGCCAGCAACAGCGGCCACGCCAGCCAAGATCCTGCGCATTAGTACCCATTCTCTATCGGTTAAGTAGGTTGCTCTAGGACTATACACCCTACCGGCAAAGTAGGAAACACTCCGGCAAAAGTTGTAACAGCCGAAGCAAGTGGGTCCGGCGGATCCGCGTTACGAGTTGTCGGAGGAGTCCTGCAGGTCCATGCCCTGGACCGACGGGAACGCCGACAGGCACACCTGCAGCCGGGCGATGTCGGCGTTGGAGGCGCCGGTGACGGTGTACACGACCTCGTCGAGCGCCGACGAGAGCGGCACCCCAGCGGCGATCGGGGCGGCGGTTACGTGCGGCAGCTTCGCGCACGCGGTGCGTACGTGCTCCCGGACGGACACCGAGGTGCCGGACTTGAACGACACGAGCGCCTGCTGCTGACCGAGCGACTTGTCGAATTGCGCGCACCCGGTGACCCCGAGCAGGCTGGCCGTGCCGACGATGGCCAGCGGAACGACGACACGGGGTAGTACTCGCACAGAGACAGCCTACGCGGACCCCCCAGCTAGTACCGTACTGGGAGACAGAAAGAACTCCCCTCCATGTCGTCGCGCCACATCCTCATCGTCAACGCCCGCAAGGTCACCCAGCCGGTCTTCGTGATCGGCGCGCCGCACTCTGGCGCGGAGGCGGTCGGCCGGGCGCTGAAGATCTCCCCGGGCTTCCACGTCACGATCGGTCAGCACGCCGTGCTGCAGGCCGTGTACGCGTTCGCCCGGCGTCCGTCGCTGCACACCGGGCGCGGCGAGGCCGCCGCGGCCGTGATGCGTGACGCCTTCGCCCAGGGCTGGCAGGTGTACCCGACGAGCTGCCTGGAGTGCACCCCGCAGTGCCGGTCGGCGGCCGGGCTGCGCCGCGAGGAGATGGGGCCTTGCGTCGAGCAGCGCGGCCTCAGCCGGTTCGGCGACGCGAGCCCGGACCTCACCTACTGCGCCGAGGCGCTGGTGGCGGCGTTCCCCGACGCCCAGATCGTGCAGGTCGTGCGGGACGGCAGGGACACCGTGGCGGACATGCTCAAGGACCAGGTCGCGATGTCCTGGTTCCGGCCGAGCATGGCCAACATCGACGTCGAGTTCCCGAACCCCTTCTACGGCGTGGAAGACGAGACCGACCGGCTCACCTGGCCCGACCTTTCTCCCGCGGGCAAGTGCGCGCTGCGCTGGCGGGGCGCCATCAGGCTGGCGGCGCGGCTGCACAAGACCATGCCGGACGACCAGCTCAAGACCCTCCGCTACGAGGACATGGCGAAGAACCCCGGCGGCACGGCCACCGCGCTGACCAACTTCACGGGAGTAACGGTCGCCGCGCCGACCACGCCGGACCACCGGCGGCCAAAGAACGAGCCAAGTGCCTGGCGCCGCGAGCTCACGCTGAGCCAGCTCGCGGACGTGGAGAAGGTCGCCGGCGAGGAACTGCGGCGGCTGGGCTACAGCTGACCGCGGATACAGCTGAGCGCTAAAGAGCCGGCCGCGTACGTTCCGAATAGATCTCTTGACGCTTGAACTGGGTGTGGTACAGCTCGGCGTACAAGCCGTCGGCCGCGAGCAGGTCCTCGTGCGTCCCGCGCTCGACGACCCGGCCAGCGTCGATGACCAGGATCTGGTCCGCGTCCCTGACGGTGGACAGCCGGTGCGCGATCACCAGCGAGGTCCGGCCGCGCAGCGCCACGGCGAGAGCCTGCTGCACGGCGGCCTCCGACTCGGAGTCCAGGTGCGCGGTGGCCTCGTCGAGCACCACGATCGACGGCGCCTTCAGCAGCAGCCGCGCCAGGGCGACGCGCTGCTTCTCGCCGCCGGACAGCCGGTAGCCGCGGTCCCCCACGACCGTGTCGAGGCCGTCGGGCAGCACCGAGATCAGGTCCCAGATCTGCGCCGCCTCGCAGGCCTCGATCAGCTCCGCCTCGGTGGCGGACGGGCGAGCGTACAGCAGGTTCGCGCGGATGGTGTCGTGGAACAGGTGCGCGTCCTGCGTCACCATGCCGACCGCGTCGTGCAGCGAGTCCAGCGTGACGTCCCGCAGGTCATGGCCGCCGATGCGCACGGCACCGTCGTTCGGATCGTAAAACCGGGCGACCAGCGCGGTGATGGTCGTCTTCCCCGCCCCTGACGGGCCGACGAGCGCGGTCAGCTGCCCGGACGGGGCGGTGAACGAGACGTCGCGCAGCACGCCCTGGACGGCGTCCGTCCGCTCCGGCGTCTTCAGCGCGATCGACTCCAGCGAGGCGAGCGACACCTCCGCCGCCGTCGGGTACCGGAACGACACGTGGTCGAAGCTGATGTCCGGCGCCTCATCGGTGCCGGGCACCGTCCGCGGCAGCGCCACCGCGCCCGGCTTCTCCTTGACCAGCGGCTCCAGGTCGAGCACCTCGAAGACCCGGTCGAAGCTGACCAGCGCGGTCATCACCTGGACTTGCACGTTGGACAGCGACCCGATCGGGCCGTAGACCCGGGCGAGCAGCTGCGAGATCGCGACCAGGGTGCCGAGCTGGAACGCCCCGTGAATCGACAGGACGCCGCCGAGGCCGTACACGACCGCGGTGACCAGGGAGGCGACCAGCGCGAACGCGACGAAGAACACCTGCCCGTACATCGCGGTGACCACGCCGATGTCGCGGACCTTGGCGGCCTTGCCTGAGAAGACCTCGGTTTCCTCGCGGGGCCGCCCGAAGAGCTTCACGAGCATCGCGCCGGCCACGTTGAACCGCTCGTTCATCATCGAGCTCATCTCGGCGTCCAGCTGCATGGACTCCCTGGTCAGCCGCTGCATCCTGCGGCCGAGGCGGCGCGCGGGCAAGATGAACAGCGGGAGCAGCAGCAGTGCGATGAGGCTGACCAGCCAGGACAGGTAGAACAGCGTGACCAGCAGGGCGACGAGCGACAGCACGTTGGACAGCACGGAGGACAGCGTCGTGGTGATGGCCTGCTGCGCGCCGACCACGTCCGCGTCGAGGCGGCTCACGAGCGAGCCGGTCTGCGCCCTGGTGAAGAAGGCGATCGGCTGCTGCTGCACGTGACCGAAGACCTGAGTGCGCAGGTCGTAGATGACGCCCTCGCCGATCCGCGCGGAAAACCAGCGGTTCATGAAGCCGAGTCCCGCGTCGAACAGCGCCACCACGCCGACCGCGATGGCGGCGACGATCACGACGGTCTCGTCCTTCGGGATGATCCCCTGGTCGATGATGCGCCGCAGCAGCAGCGGGTTCACCACGGTGATGAGCGCGTCGAGCGACGTGCCGAGGAGGAACAGCGCCATGGGCCAGCGATACGGCCGCGCGTACCTGGCAATGCGCTTGACGATGCCCGGCTGGAGCTTCTGCTTGGTGATGTTCGGGTCCCTGCTGAACCCGCGCATAGCGATGTGGCCACCGTACATGGTGGTCTTAACCTACTGCGATCAAGGCGCGTTCCCGAACTGAATAAGCCCGCGGCGAAACGCCGTGTCGCGGCTTTACACGGCCCGTTACGCCGCTGCCCTGTTCCTGGTGGCGCCGCCCCGCCCGCGCAAGGCCACGCCGGTCTCGGTGAGGATGCGGTGGATGAACCCGTAGGACCGGCCCGTCGCGTGCGCCAGTGCCCGAATGGACTCCCCGGCGTCGTAACGCTTCTTGAGGTCGGTCGCCAGCTTATCGCGCTCCGTCCCGGTTACCCGGGTGCCCTTCCTGAGGGTCTCGGCCACGTTAACCTCCCGTAAGGTGGAGCACTTCGTGCGTACACACCCCCCACGCAATGATCACCTATCGGGGCGTAGTTGACTACCCGCTCGATCAGGCGAGTGCGACGAGATCGGCGAAATCTTCGCTCCAGGTGTCTTCTGTTCCCTCGGGAAGCACGATTACCCGTTCCGGGGAAAGGGCGTCCACCGCTCCCTCATCATGAGTAACCAGAACAATCGCGCCTTGATAACCGGCGAGCGCGGCCAGGATCTCTTCCCTGCTGGCCGGATCGAGGTTGTTCGTCGGCTCGTCGAGGAGCAGCACGTTTGCGCCGGACACGACGAGAAGCGCGAGAGCGAGCCTGGTCTTCTCGCCGCCGGAAAGGACACCGACGGGTTTATCGGCGTCATCGCCGGAGAACAGGAATGACCCGAGAACCTTCCGCTGCTCGGTATCGGTGAGTTCCGGCGCGGCGGTGCGCATGTTTTCGATAACGCTGCGCTCGGTATCCAGAGTTTCATGCTCTTGCGCGTAATATCCGAGCCGAAGGCCATGTCCCGGAGTAACTTTTCCGGTATCGGGCTTTTCCACGTCGGCGAGCAGCCGGAGCAGCGTTGTTTTGCCGGCGCCGTTCAGCCCGAGCACGACGACCCGGCTGCCCCGGTCGACCGCCAGGTCGACGTCGGTGAACACCTCGAGCGAGCCGTACGACTTGGACAGGCCTTCCGCGGTGAGCGGGACCTTGCCGCACGGCGCCGGAGTCGGAAAGCGGAGCCTGGCCACCCGGTCACTCTGCCGCTCGGCGTCCAGGCCGGCGAGCAGCCGGTCAGCGCGGCGCTGCATGTTCTGCGCGGCCCTGGCCTTGGTGGCCTTGGCGCGCATCTTGTCCGCCTGCGTCTGCAGGGCGGTCGCCTGCCGCTCGGCGGTGGCCCGCTCCCTGCGGCGGCGCCGCTCGTCGGCCTCGCGCTGCTCCAGGTAGGCCTTCCAGCCGACGTTGTAGATGTCCAGGGTCGAACGGTTGGCGTCCAGGTAGAACACCTTGTTCACGACCTGCTCGATGAGGTCGGTGTCGTGGCTGATGACGATCAGGCCGCCGCGGTAGTTCTTGAGGTGGTCGCGCAGCCAGATGATCGAGTCGGCGTCCAGGTGGTTCGTCGGCTCGTCGAGCAGCAGCGTCTGCGCGTCGCTGAACAGGATCCTGGCCAGCTCTATTCTCCTGCGCTGCCCGCCGGACAGGGTGCGCAGCGGCTGGTGCAGCACGCGGTCGGGCAGCCCGAGGCTGGCGGCGAGGCTCGCCGCCTGTGCTTCCGCGGCGTAGCCGCCGAGCACGGCGAGCCTGTCACTGAGGTTGCTGTAGCGGCGGATGGCCTTGTCGGCCTGATCCGGATCCGACATCTGCGCCTCGGCCTTGCGCAGCTGCTCGCGCAGCTCGTCGAGCCCGCGGGCCGACAGCACCCGGTCGAGCGCGAGCACGTCGAGATCACCGGTGCGCGGGTCCTGCGGCAGGTAGCCGACGGTGCCGCTGCGCCGTACCGTGCCGGCGGCCGGCTGCCCGTTGCCGGAGAGCACCTTGGCAAGGGTGGTCTTCCCGGCGCCGTTGCGGCCCACGAGACCGATCCGGTCGCCCTCCGCGACCTGGAACGATGCATCAGCCAGCAGCAGCCGTGCGCCGGCGCGCAACTCTATGCCACTGGCGACGATCACGATGTTTCAGGGTACCTGATCAGAGTGTCGGCTCCGTAAGCCTTATTCGCACGGCGAGGAACAGCCGCGGCGTGGCCTCGAGGACCGCCCGCTTCGGGTCGGGAACGGTGAGGAACCTGTCGGCCGCGATCGCCAGGTAGGGCGCCAGCCTCGGGTCCTGCCGCAATTCCGCCATCGCCCGCTTGTCCCCGCCGAGCACGACCGCGTCCAGCGTTTCGCCCGGTCGGCCGCCCCGGCCGCCCCGGCGCCCGAACACGTCGGCCGCCGCGCTGGCGGCCGCCTGCAGCGCCTCGCTCGCCTGCTTCTCGCGCCGCCTGGCGAAACGGTGCTGCGACCAGCCGCCGGCCGCGCTGCGGCCGTGCACCAGGCGGGACCCGGTCTTGGCGTCGGCCAGGGCCGGCGGATAGCCGGTGAACACGCCGGCGGCGTAGCCGCCGAGCCGGACGAGGAGCACGCCAACGGCCCGCGGTCGCCGCGCGTGCGCGGCGACCGCCTCGGCCACCTCGGCCGGGCGGGCTGCCTCGATCACTTCGGCCACCTCCACCACCTCCACCACCTCGGCGGCAGCCCGCTTCTTGCTGTTATCAGCGAGAGGCGGGAAGGGCGGGTGGCACTCGGCGACCGCGCCGTCCGGCGCGGTGAAGATCACGGTGTCGCCGGTTACGGCCACCGTGAGGGACTGGGCCTCGGTGTCTGCCCCGTGCCTGCGGGCGAACGAGGCGACCCACCCGGGGAACCGCTCCGGCGCGACGTCCACCCACCTGGCACCGCCGCTCGCGCTGTTCTTCACTGCGCCCTGCTCTTCACTGCGCCCTGCTCTTCACTGCGCACTGCCTCCCCGATTAACACCGGGCACATCAGCTACTCCCGCTGGCCTTGTTGGCGTGGCAACCACTGTGGGCACCCTTTAGACCCCCTCATTGTGGTCATGGCGCCAACAAAGCGGAGCGGGGCCAACAAAGGTAGCTGCTCGCGAGAACCACTCTCGTCGCACTGGTCACACCCGTTGACTTTGCAGCCGCCGTGACCATTTTTCGTGGCGTGTGGGACCTGTGGGACTTACAAGTGGTCACCTGGGCTGCAAAGTGCCCGGAGGATGCAAAGTCCGCTCCTTCAGGAACGCCCCGCCGCGTCACACTGGTCACACCCGTTGACTTTGTAGACGTGGTGACCATTTCCGGTTTCGAGTGACCGGTCACAAGTGGTTACGGTGTCTACAAAGTGCTGCGGCGTGGCGGGTGCGCCCAGCGCCGCCCGCTAGCTGATGCTAGATGTTGAAGCCCAGGGCGCGGAGCTGTTCGCGGCCGTCTTCGGTGATGTGCTCCGGGCCCCACGGCGGCATCCAGACCCAGTTGATCCTGAAGTCGGTTACCACGCCGTCCAGGGCCTCCCGCGCCTGCTCCTCGATCACGTCGGTGAGCGGGCACGCGGCGCTGGTCAGCGTCATGTCCACGGTCGCTATCTTCTCGGCGTCGACGTCGACTCCGTAGACGAGCCCCAAGTCGACGACGTTGATGCCGAGCTCGGGGTCGACCACATCGCGCAGCGCCTCCAGGACGTCCTCGACCTCCTGGGAGACTGTCTCGGTTTCCTCAGCCATCGTGTCCCTCCATAGCCCTCGCGGTCGCGTCCTTCCACGCCATCCAGGGCAGCAGCGCGCACTTGATCCGGGCCGGGTACTTCGACACGCCCGCGAACGCCACGGCGTCCTCGAGCAGGTCCTCGTCCGGGTCGGCCTGCCCCTTGGACTGCATCAGCTCGAGGAACGCGTCACCGATCCGCATCGCCTCGCTGACCGGCTTGCCGATCACGAGGTCGGACATCACCGAGGCGCTGGCCTGGCTGATGGAGCAGCCGAGCGCGTCGTAGGAGACGTCCTCGACCACCTGCTCGCCGCCCACGTCCTTCAGCGCGACGCGCATCTTCACCTCGTCGCCGCACGTCGGGTTGACGTGGTACACCTCGGCATCGTGCGGATCCCGCAGGCCCTTGTGGTGCGGGTGCCGGTAATGGTCCAGGATGATTTCCTGGTACATGGACTCAAGCTGCATAGTGTCCTCTAAAACGCCCCATCTCGACCCGATGTTCCACCGGATCAGACCCCGAAGAACTGCTTCGCGTACCGTACACCTTCGGCGAGCTGGTCTACCTCGGAGTGCGTGTTGTACACGTAGAAGCTGGCGCGGTTGGACGCCTGGCAGCCCAGTGCCCGGTGCAGCGGCCACGCGCAGTGGTGCCCCGTCCTGATGGCGATGCCCAGCTCGTCGAGCACCTGGCCGACGTCGTGCGCGTGCACGCCTTCCACCTCGAAAGCGACGGTGCCGCCGCGGCCGGAGGTGGTCACCGGCCCGATGATCCGGACGCCGGGGATTTCGCCGAGCGCGCCGAGCGCGTGCGCGGTGAGCGACTCCTCGTGCGCGGCGACGTTGTCCATGCCGAGGTCGGTCAGGTAATCGACCGCCGCGCCAAGGCCCGCGGCCAGCGAGACCGCCGGGACCCCCGGCTCGAACTTCGCGGGCGGCGGCAGGAACGTGGTCTCCTCCATCCGGACGACCTCGATCATCGACCCGCCAGTAAGGAACGGCGGCAGTGCGTCGAGCTGGTCGTACTTCCCGTACAGCACGCCGAGCCCCAGCGGGCCGAGCATCTTGTGCCCGGAGAAGGCGAGGAAGTCGACGTCCAGGGCCTTCACGTCGACCGGGTGGTGCGGCACGGACTGCGCGGCGTCGCACAGCACCAGCGCGCCCGCCTCGTGCGCGAGCGCGGCGATCTCCGCGACCGGCGGGATCACGCCGGTGACGTTGGACTGGCCAGTCACCGCGACGATCTTCGTCCGCTCGGTGATCAGCGACGGGTCCACGTCGATGCGCCCGTCGGGCAGTGACGTGAACCAGCGCAGGGTCGCCCCGGTCCGCAGGCACAGCTGCTGCCAGGGGACCAGGTTGGCGTGATGCTCGATCTCGGAGATCAGGATCTCGTCGCCGGGCTTGATCGAGCCGGTCAGCGAGAACGCGACCAGGTTGATGGCCTCGGTCGCGCTCTTGGTGAATACGACCTCCTGCGCCTCGGCGCCGATGAACCCGGCGACCTTCGCCCGCGTCTCCTCGTAGATCGAAGTGGCTTCCTCACCCAGCAGGTGGGCGCCGCGGTGGGCCGCGGCGTTGTGCCGCTCGTAGTACTCCCGCTCGGCGTCCAGTACCTGAACCGGGTGCTGCGAGGTCGCGCCGGAGTCCAGGTAGACGAGCGGCTTTCCGTTGCGCACCGTGCGCGAGAGGATCGGGAAATCCTTGCGGATCGCCTCAGGGTCGAGGTCTGTCATGACGCTGTACCGCCGGCCACGGGCGCCGTGGTGAACCGCTCGTAGCCGTCGTCCTCCAGGACCTGGGCCAGCTCGGGGCCGCCCTCTTCGACGATCCGGCCGCCGACGAAGACGTGCACGAAGTCCGGCTTCACGTACCGCAGGATCCGGGTGTAGTGGGTGATCAGCAGCACCCCGTGGCCCGGCTGGGCGCCGAACCGGTTGATGCCCTCGGCCACGATCTTCAGCGCGTCGACGTCGAGGCCGGAGTCGGTCTCGTCGAGGATCGCGATCTTCGGGTCGAGCAGCTCGAGCTGGAGGATCTCGTGGCGCTTCTTCTCGCCGCCGGAGAAGCCCTCGTTCAGCGACCGTTCGGCGAACTTCGGGTCGATGGCGAGGTCGCTCATCGCGCCGCGCATCTCCTTCATGAAGTCGCGCAGCTTCGGCGCCTCACCGCGGGTCGCGGTCACCGCGGTGCGCAGGAAGTTCGACACCGACACGCCCGGCACCTCGACCGGGTACTGCATGGCGAGGAACAGCCCGGCCCGGGCCCGCGCGTCCACGCTCATCGCCAGCACGTCCTCGCCGTCGAGGGTGACGGAGCCTGAGGTGACGTGGTACTTCGGGTGCCCGGCGATGGCGTAGGCGAGGGTGGACTTGCCGGAGCCGTTCGGTCCCATGATGGCGTGCGTCTCGCCGTCCCTGACGGTGAGGTTGACGCCGCGCAGGATCTCCCGCAGCGTCCCGCCCGTGCTTGAGGACTGAGCCTCGGCGACGGACACGTGCAGGTCGCGGATCTCCAGGGTGGACACTATGACTCCTCTATAGCGACGAGGACGTCATCGTCCTCGATCTTCACGGGGTAGACGGGCACTGGCTCGGTCGCGGGCATGCCGGTCGGCTTGCCGGTGCGCAGGTCGAACCGCGACCCGTGCAGCCAGCACTCGATCGTGCAGCCGTCGACCTCGCCTTCCGACAGCGGCACCTCGGCGTGCGAGCACACGTCGCGGATCGCGAACACCTGGCCCTCGGTGCGGACGATCGCGACCGGCTCGTCCTTCAGCTCGACAGCGAGAGGCTCGCCGTCAGCAAGCTCAGAAAGAGCGCATGCCCGAACGTACGCGGCTGACTCCGGCCCGCTCACGACAGCTCTCCTTCCCGCTCGCCTGGAAACCAAGGCTCGCTCAGAATGGGTCGCTCACTCATGCGAGCTCCCCCTCGATGGCGCCGGTGATGCGGTCCTCCAGGTCCGGCAGGCCGATCCTGGCGGTCAGCTCGGCGAAGAAGCCGCGGATCACCAGGCGGCGCGCCTCCTCGAACGGGATGCCGCGCGCCTGGAGATAGAACAGGTGCTCGTCATCGAGCCGCCCGCTGGCGCTGGCGTGCCCGGCGCCGACCACCTCGCCGGTGAGGATCTCCAGGTTCGGCACCGAGTCGGCGTGTGCCCCGTCGGTGAGCACCAGGTTCCTGTTGTACTCGTAGGTGTCCGTGCCGGCGGCCTCTGGCCTGATCAGCACGTCGCCGATCCAGACGGTGTGCGCGCCGTCGCCGCGCAGCGCGCCCTTGTACCGGACGCGGCTGCGGCAGTTCGGGGTGTCGTGGTCGACGAACAGCCGGTGCTCCAGGTGCTGGCCCGCGTCGGCGAAGGTGATGCCGTACAGCTCGGCGTCGCCGCCGGGGCCCGCGTAGCGGACCGTCGGCGACAGCCGGACCAGCGAGCCGCCGAGCGTGACGGCGAAGTGCGCCAGGTGCGCGTCGCGGCCGAGCGTGGCTACATGGTGCGCGACCTGCACCGCGTCATCGTCCCAGTCGGCGAGGGACACGACAGTGAGGTCGCCGCCGTCGGCGACGTTGATCTCCACGTTGTCCGCGTAGGTGGCGCTGCCCCGCTGGTCGATGACCACGGTGGCCCGCCCGTACGGCTGCACGTCGATGACCAGGTGACCGGCGGTCGCGACGCTGGCGTCGGTCCCGGTGACGGTTACCCACGTCGGCCGTGACGCCACCGCTTCCTTCGGGACCGTGATGACGGTCGCCGTGGCCGCGGCGTCGAAGGCGCGGGCGCTGACCCGGTCCGCCGGGAGGAACGGGGAGTCCGCAGACGGCCGCGTACGTTCTGACAACTCGATCTCAGGAGCGGCGTCGACGGCCACCGTCACACCCTCGGAACCGAGGACCGCGTCCGAATGCAGGCCGCGCAGGCGGCGCAGCGGGGTGAACCGCCACTCCTCCTCGCGGCCCGTCGGCACCGGGAAGTCATCGGGATTGACCGACCCGCGGGCGTGCAGGCTGGACACCGGGGCGGTCTCGACCGCCCCGCCGAGCGCTGACATCAGCCGACCGCCCCTTCCATCTGCAGCTCGATCAGCCGGTTGAGCTCGAGCGCGTACTCCATCGGCAGCTCGCGAGCGATCGGCTCGACGAAGCCGCGCACGATCATCGCCATCGCCTCGTCCTCGGTCATGCCCCGGCTCATCAGGTAGAAGAGCTGGTCTGCCGAGATCTTCGAGACGGTGGCCTCGTGGCCCATCTCGACGTCGTCCTCGCGGACGTCGTTGTACGGGTAGGTGTCGGACCGGCTGATCGTGTCCACCAGCAGCGCGTCGCACTTCACCGTGGACTTGGAGTGCGCGGCGCCCTCCTGCACGTTGATCAGGCCCCGGTAGCTCGTCCGGCCGCCGCCGCGGGCGACGGACTTGGAGACGATCGTGGAGCTGGTGTTCGGCGCACAGTGCACCATCTTCGCGCCCGCGTCCTGGTGCTGGCCCTCGCCGGCGAACGCCACGCTGAGCGTCTCGCCCTTGGCGTGCTCGCCCATCAGGTAGACCGCCGGGTACTTCATCGTCACCTTGGAGCCGATGTTCCCGTCGATCCACTCCATGGTGGCGCCCTGCTGCGCGACCGCGCGCTTGGTCACCAGGTTGTAGACGTTGTTGGACCAGTTCTGGATCGTGGTGTACCGGCAGCGGGCGTCCTTCTTCACGATGATCTCGACCACCGCGGAGTGCAGGCTGTCCGACTTGTAGATCGGCGCGGTGCAGCCCTCGACGTAGTGCACGTAGGCACCCTCGTCGACGATGATCAGGGTCCGCTCGAACTGGCCCATGTTCTCGGTGTTGATCCGGAAGTAGGCCTGCAGCGGGATCTCGACGTGCACGCCCTTCGGCACGTAGATGAAGCTCCCGCCCGACCACACGGCCGTGTTGAGCGCGGCGAACTTGTTGTCGCCGGCCGGGATCACCGTGCCGAAGTACTCCCTGAACAGGTCCGGGTGCTCCTTGAGCGCGGTGTCCGTGTCGAGGAAGATGACGCCCTTCTGCTCAAGGTCCTCACGGATCTTGTGGTACACGACCTCGGACTCGTACTGGGCGGCCACACCCGCGATCAGCCGCTGCTTTTCCGCCTCGGGGATGCCGAGCTTGTCGTAGGTGTTCTTGATGTCGGCCGGGAGGTCATCCCACGACTCCGCCTGCTTCTCCGTCGACCTGACGAAGTACTTGATGTTGTCGAAGTCGATCCCTGACAGGTCGGCGCCAAAGGAGGGCATCGGCTTGCGCCCGAAGTACCTGAGGCCCTTCAGCCGCATCTCGAGCATCCACTCGGGCTCGTTCTTGCGTGCCGAGATGTCGCGGACCACCTCTTCGGACAGTCCGCGGCGCGCGGACGCGCCGGCCGCGTCCGAGTCGGCCCAGCCGAACTTGTACGTGCCCAGCCCTTCGAGCTGGTCATTCGCGGTGGTCGTCATATCGTCAGAGCCCTCCGGACTCGTTGGGGGTTTTCGTTACCCGTTCCGTGCATGTCACGTGCGTCGTGCAGATCCCGTCGCCGTGCGCGATGGTCGCCAGCCGCTGCACCGGCGTGCCGAGCAGCCTGCCGAACGCTTCCGTCTCCGCCTCGCACAGTTCGGGGAACTCGGCCGCGACGTGCGCGACCGGGCAGTGGTGCTGGCAGATCTGCTCGCCGGCCAGCTGGGCCGCGCCGATGGCCGGCGCGGGGCCGGCCGAGGCGGCGTAGCCGTCGGCGGACAGCGCCCCCGCGAGCGCCTGCACCCGGCTGGTGAGATCGCTCGCCTGGGCCATCACTGGCTCGTACCGCCGCTCGAGCTCGGACACCTGCCGCCGGGCGAACTCGGCGACGGCCTCCGGGCCCGACGTCTGCGCGATGAACCTTAGCGCGCCGGTCGCCAGGTCGTCGTAGGCGTGCCCGAACGCGCTGCGCCCGGCGTCGGTGATGACGAAGAGCTTCGCCGGCAGGCCACGTCCGCGGTTGCCGTAGGTGCGGGCGGTGCGCGTTTCGATCAGGCCTTCGCTTATCAGGTTGTCCAGGTGGCGCCGGATGGCCGCGGGCGTGAGGCCGAGCCTGCTGCCCAGCGTGTTCGCGGTCGACGGGCCAAGTTCCAGGATCAGCCTGGCGACCTGGCCGCGGGTGCCGCGCTCGGTGACCGCGTGACCATGCTGTGCGCCTTGTACGCCTGGTATAGCACTGCCGGGGGACGCGAGATTCCCAGCAGCACGCGTCGTCCCGATGTTTTTCACAACACCAGTGTGCCTTAAATCGGAGGGGCGTCGCAAGTTTTTCTCAACACCGGCGTGACGTAAATCACGCTGGTGGGGCGAGGACGCCAATTCCCAGTCGCAGGCCGTATCGCGGAGCGTGCTCGCGGGGCTGGTTCAGCCCGGCGCCGCGGAGGATGAACAGCACGGCACGGCCATCACCACGGTCATCAGCGTCGCCTGCAGCCTGGGCGGACACCGTCGCGCTGCGGTCGCTACAGCATGCGCAGGCGGCGGCCGCGATCGACGGCCTCGCGGCGCGAGGACACGCCGAGCTTGTGGTACACCGCACGCAGGTGGGTCTTGACCGTGTTGACCGACAGGTAGAGGGCGTCGGCGATCTCCTGGTTGGTCATGTGCGAGCGCAGCAGGCGCAGCACGGCCAGTTCGCTCGCGGTGAGGGCGGGCGCCTCGCGGCCGCCTGGCGCGGCGTCGGGCGGCTTGGCGAGCGGCCGGGAGATCAGGTGCTCGCGGACCCGTGCGGCGAACCCGGCGGCCGGACTGGCGGGCGCGATCAGGATGGCGATCGCCGAGTGCACGTCCCCGCCCATGTCGAGGAACGGCCGGTACGCGCGGTGCGGCTCGGCGAGCCCCAGTGCCTGCTCCAGCGATCTCGCCGCCTCGCGGTCAGCGCCGAGTCGGCGGCTGGCCAGGGCGGCGGCGACCAGCGCCGTGATGCGGTCCCTGAGCGTCAGCCCGCCGTCGGACGCGCAGTGCCGCGCCGCTTCGAGGGCGCCCGCCGGATCGCCGAGCGCGAGCAGGAACCGGGCGCGCGCGGCCAGCTGGTCCGCGCGGACGGTACGGCAGGCGTCGGCGCCGCCGGACTGGCCGAGGGCCGCGGTGATCAGCCTCGGGTCACCCGCGAGGAGCGCGATGTCGGCGTCCACCGCGCGGGGCACGGGCTCGTCCGTGCCGTACTTGTCGCAGACGAGGCGGACCATGTCCCTGGCCGCGGCGACATCGCCCTCGGCGATGGCGGCGCGCACCCGCGCCAGCATCAGCAGTGACTCGGCGTCCGGCTCGCCGGGCAGCCAGCTGACGGCGCCGGGATCGGCCTCGTCGAGCAGCCGGGCCGCCGCGACGAGGTCGTCTTGCTCGACGGCCAGGTGCGCGGCGGCGATCGCCGCGAAGAACGCCGCCGCCGGATCGGGGGGCACCCTGCTCCGTAGCCGCTCGATGATGCCCGTCGCCGCGTGGAGGTCGCCGTACAGCACTTCGGTCACGGCCATCCACCCCTGGGTGCGCTCCCGCATCGCGGTCGTCCCGGCCGCGGTGAGCTGGTGACTGGCGGACGCCAGCGCGCGCCGCGCCGCCGTGACCTCCCAGCGGCGCAGCAGCGCCGTGCCGAGCGCGAGCCAGAGCAGCCCCAGCGCCTGGTGTTCCGCCTGCTTGCCGGCGCTGACCTGTGCCTGCTCTGCCGTCGCCCAGCAGGCGGCGAGCGCGTCCGGCTGCCGTGCCGTCCGCAGCATGGCCAGCCACAGCTCGACGACGAGCCGGTTCGGTACCCGGTCATCGAGCCCGGCGGCCGCCAGGGCGAGATACGCGTCCGCCGAGGCCGGATCGCCGCGGCACAGCCGCGCCATCCCGAGCGCGGCCGCCACCGCGGGGTCCGCGCCGCGGCGCGCCGCGGGAAACAGCCCGAGGGCCGCTTCCAGCTCCCCGATCCGGTCGGGCAGCACCCCGGCCAGCCCCGCCTCGGTCAGCGCCAGCGAGGCGTGCTCCCAGTCACCGGTCTCGGCCCAGCAGCGCACCGCTTCGATCGCGTCGCCGTCGCGCGTGTGCCAGCGCGCGGCCCGGCCGAGCAGGCCGGGCACCTCTTCTGGCGTGCCCCCGCGCAGTTCGCCGAGCAGCACCTGCCGCAGGAACGGGTGGTACCGGTACTTGCCCTGCGCGTCCCTGGACACGAAGCTGCCCGCCCGGCTGAGCTGGTCCAGGATGCGCGTCCCGCCCTGCTCCCCCGTCAGCCAGTCGGCGAAGCCCCCGGTGAGCCGCTCGGCCACGCTGGTGCGCCGGAGGAACCGCCGGATCGCGGCGGGCTGCTGGTCCAGCACCTCGTCGCGCAGGTAGTCGGCCACGATGGGGTCGGCGGCGATGGCGTCGACGCTCAGCGGCCCGTCCCGGGCCGCGATGAGCGCGGCGAGCCGCGGGCCGGCCATCCAGCCCTCCACGGAGCCGAGCAGCTGGTCGCGCTCCGCGGCGCTGGCGGTCAGGCCCAGGGCAGCGAAATACCCCTCGGCCTCTTCCGCCGTGCAGGCCAGGTCCGCGGGCATGACCTCCGACAGCGTGCCCGCCACCCGCATCCGCGCCACGTGCAGCTCGGGCAGGGACCGCCCGGACAGGATGAGGCGCAGCGACGCCGGCGCGTTGTGAGCGAGCAGGGCTAGCCCGGGCATGACGTCGCTGCCCGCGAGCACGTGCACGTCGTCGAGGACGAGCACCACCGATCCCGACAGCCGCCGCATCGTGTTCACCAGGTCAGCCGGCAGGTCGTCGTCGCCGTCACGGCTGCACGGGACGAGCTCCGCCACCGCCGACGTGCCCCCGGTCGCGAGCGCGGCGGTCATGGAGGCCCAGAACCTGGCGGGTTCCCTGTCCCCCTCGTCCAGGCTCAGCCAGGCTACCCGCCGGGACCTCGCCTTCTCGGCCGCCCACACGGCGCAGGCGACGGTCTTGCCCGAGCCCGCGGGGGCGGCGATCATCGTCACCGGACGGGCGGTGGCCCGTTCGATCAGCTCGGTCAGCCGGTCGCGCCTGAACACGTCGTCCCCCAGGCACGGGATGCGGACCTTGCTGTCGGGGAGCCGCGGCTCCACGCCGATCGTGATGCCGCCGGAAACGGCTGACTCTAGCGTCACGTCCTTCACCCTGATCCCCCCATTGACCAGGCACTTACCCGTGTCCGTTTATTGGTAAGCATGTCAACACGTTCCGCCACGAGAAACTCGCGAGGCATCACCCGTGATGGGTGAGACGCGGGTCAGGAGCCAATCACCCACCAAGGATGATGATCTGGTAGAGGGCCACGGCTTACGGTCGTGCCCGCAGATGCGTCGCTGTCAGTGCAAAGGGGCCCGCCACATGAGCAATGCACAGGATCAGCCAGCGACCGAGACCCCGCAGCCGCCGGACGCCGCCGGCCCTGTCATCATCTGGGCGCTGCTCTCGCCGCGCCGCGAATGGGCCTGACGGGCCGGGCCGGGCGTGGGCATCGGGGCGGCGATCGGCGGCGCGCTGCCGCTCGCGGTCGGCGTCGCCTTGAGCCCGATCCCGATCGTCGCCGTGGTGCTGATGCTGACCACGCGGCGGGCGCGGGTGAACGGCCCGTTGTTCATCGCCGGCTGGCTGGCCGGGCTCGCCATCGTCGGGGCGATCGCACTGAGCATCGCGGATCCCGCGGGCGCCAGCTCGTCCGGCGCCCCCGCCACCTGGGTGAGCTGGCTCAAGGTCGTGATCGGCGCGGCGCTGCTCCTGGTGGCGGCCTGGCAGTTCCACACCCGCCCCAGGAGCGGCGACCGGGTGGAGCTGCCGAAGTGGATCGGCCGGGTCGACGAGATCAAGCCGCTGCAGGCGGCCGGGCTGGGCGTGGTGATGGCCGGCCTCAACCCGAAGAACCTGCTGCTCGCGGCGGTCGCCGCGGCGGCGATCGCGCAGACCGGCATCTCCGGTGGCGCGCAGGCGATCGCCTACGCGGTGTTCGCGCTGGTCGGCACCCTCGGGGTCGGCACCCCCGTCGCGATCTACGTCACGATGGGCGCGCGCTCGGAGAAGCCGCTCTCGGAGCTGAAGGACTGGATGGCTCAGCACAACGCCGTGATCACGGCGGTCATCTGCGTGATCATCGGCGTGAAGCTCATCGGCGATGCCATCGGCGGGCTGACTGCCTGACTTCTTATCCGGAACGTACGCGGCTGACTCCGGTCGGCCATGGGCGCGGAACCAGGCGTACGATTCGTCAAGTGCAAGTCAACGTCAGCGCAAGCCGTACGTGGACCTCGAGCGCGAGGCCGTCGCGATGATGGCCCGTGAGTAGCGCCCGCCCGAAGGACATGGCCTGGGTGCCGGGCGGCAAGTTCCTGATGGGCTCGGAGGACTTCTACCCGGAGGAACGCCCGGCGCGCCACGTCGAGGTCGACGGCTTCTGGATGGACGATCACGCGGTCACGGTCGCGGAGTTCCGCCGGTTCGTGACCGCGACCGGGTACGTGACCCTGGCCGAGCGGCCGCTCGACCCGGCGCAGTACCCCGGCGCGGACCCGGACCTGCTGCGGCCCGGCTCGCTGGTGTTCTTCGCCACCAGCGGGCCGGTGGACCTGCGGGACGTGTCGCAGTGGTGGCGGTACACCCCGGGCGCCGACTGGCGGCATCCCCGCGGGCCGGGCAGCACCGCGGGCGGCCTGGACCGGCACCCGGTCACCCACGTCGCCGCCGAGGACGCCGACGCGTACGCCGCCTGGGCGGGCAAGGAGCTGCCGACCGAGGCCGAGTGGGAGTTCGCCGCCCGCGGCGGGCTGGACGGCGCGGTCTATACCTGGGGCGACGACCCGTTCCCCAGGGGGAAGGTGATGGCCAACACCTGGCAGGGCGAGTTCCCCTGGCAGAACCTGAAGCCGCCGGGCAAGCGCGGCACGTCCCCGGTACGGAGCTTCCCGCCCAACGGCCACGGCCTGTATGACATGGCCGGCAACGTGTGGGAGTGGACGAGCGACTACTTCGCCGCACAACCCGCCGCACAGCCTGCTGAGCACGCGTGCTGCGTGCCGCGCAATCCGCGGGTGACCGATCCCGCGGGCAGCCTGGTGCCCGGCGAGCCGGGGGCGCACATCCCGCGCCGGGTGATCAAGGGCGGCTCGCACCTGTGCGCGCCGAACTACTGCCTGCGGTACCGGCCGGCGGCCCGCCAGGGCGAGGCGGTCGACACGTCAACCGCCCACCTGGGCTTCCGGTGCGTCGCCCGTCCGGATTGAACCGCGCGCCCAGCTGACGGCGGACTCGAGGGCCGGGAAGACTCGCCAGCCGTCTTCCCCGGCGTGATCACCCGTCGCGGGTGACGCCCGCCAGCGGCCTCCCGGGTCACGATCCAGCTGATGAACAGTGGGCAAACGATGGCCGACCTTCCGCCGTCCGCGGACCAGGCCGATTGCGAGAACGCCAGCCTGTATGTGCTATCGAGGAGGTCGTGACCCGATGATCACCCTGGCGGAGCGGCAAGCGCAAGGCAGCAGTGCCCGCACCGGTACCCCGCGGTCGTCGCACGCGGGCTGGGAGCCGGCGGCCGACCGCCGGCATCCAGTGGACCTGCTCGAACAGCAGAACACCGACCGGGAACCCGATCTCGTGCCGGTCCGGCACGGCCGGATGATGGTCTCGCCGTTCACCTTCTACCGGGGCGCGGCCAGGGTCATGGCCGAGGACCTGAAGGACACCCCGGTAGCCGGCCTCAGCGTCCAGCTGTGCGGCGACGCCCACCTGTCGAACTTCGGGATATTCGGCTCGCCGGAGCGCAGGCTGGTGTTCGACCTCAACGACTTCGACGAGACGCTGCCCGGGCCGTTCGAGTGGGACGTGAAGCGGATGGCGGCGAGCTTCGTGGTGGCGGCCCGCAACAACGGGTTCACGCCGGCGGAGGCGCGCGCCGCGGCGCAAGCCTCGGTGACCGCCTACCGGGAAGCCATGGCCGGGTTCGCCGGACAGGGCACGATGGACGTCTGGTACGCCAGCCTCGACGAGGACACGATCAAGGCCGCGGCCCGGGATGCCGGGAAGACGGCGACGAAGAGCAAGGCGACTGGCGACCAGGCCAAGATGGCCAAGCTCGCGCAAAAACGGGTCGGCGAGGCCGCCGCCAAGGCGCATACCCGCGACAGCCTTCAGGCGCTGTCCAAGCTCGGTGAACTGGACGACGGCCGGTACCGGATCGTCAACCAGCCGCCGGTTGTCATCCCGCTGCGTGACCTGGCGCCTGAGCTGACTCCCGATCGCCTCAGCAAGCTGATCCGTGAGCAGTTCACGGCCTATCGCGCGAGCTTGCAGCCCGACATGCGGCACCTGCTCGGGCACTTCGAGGTCATCGACGTCGCCCGCAAGGTCGTCGGCGTCGGCAGCGTTGGCACCCGCTGCTTCATCGTGCTGCTCCAGGGCCGCGACGCCAGCGACCCGCTCTTCCTCCAGGTGAAGGAGGCCACCAACTCGGTGCTGGAGGAACACCTGCCGCGCAGCCGCTACCGCCAGCACGGCCAGCGAGTAGTGCAGGGACAAAAGCTGATGCAGGCCACCAGCGACATTTACCTCGGCTGGGCCCGCGGCGTGGACGTCAACAGGCACTTCTACTGGCGCCAGCTGCGGGACATGAAGGGATCGGTGGTGATCGAGGAGATGACCCCGCTCGGGCTCATCCTGTACGCGAAGCTCTGCGGCTGGACGATGGCCCGCGGGCATGCCCGGTCAGGGGACCCGGTCGCGATCGCCGCCTACCTCGGCCGCGGCGACGCGTTCGATCGCGCGATCACCGACTTCTCCGAGCGGTACGCCGACCAGAATGAGCGCGACTACCAGGAGTTCACCACCGCGATCAAGTCGGGCCGACTGGAATGCATCGAAGGGGTCTGACCCTCAGGACGTCGCGTCCTGAGGTGCGGGCCGCGGCGCGCTGGACGAAGGACGGCTCCGGTACCTGAACCGGAACAGGGCGTAGGCGATCGGCCCAGCGAGCAGCGGGAGCCAGTACGAGGCGAGCCGGTAGGTCAGTGTGGCCAGCACGGCCTGGCTCGAGTTCACCTCGGACAGCACCAGGAGCCCGGTGAGGCTGGCTTCCACGATCCCCAGGCCGCCAGGGGTGATGGGGATCATCCCGATGACGCCCGCTACCGCGTAGGCGATCAGGATCACCGAGGGACGCGGGTTACTCCCGGTGGCCCGCAGCGCGGCGAGCAGGCACAAGTAGTCGAACGCGAGACGGCCCGCGGACAGCAGCAGCGCCTGCCACCACTGCCGGCCCAGCACGGCCCGGATGTCGTTGCGCTGGGCCAGCAGGGTCTCGTCCAGTCCCTCCAGCGGCGGGCGCTTCGGCAATAGCCGGTTCCTCACCCGCTGGGTCAGCCGGCCAGCCCAGCGGAGCGGCGCGTCATAGACCAGGACAACCGCGCCGAGCGCGGCGAAGGCCAGGAATCCCACCGCCCCCAGGAGCGCGGCGTTCACCAGCCCCCGGCTGACTGGCGCACCCAGCAGCACGGCGGGAAGGGCGAAGGCCGGCAGGGCCAGCAGGCTGCCCACGCCCAGCAGGGAGAACGCCGCCAGCCCGCCCACGGTAGAGCTAGTGTCCATGCCGCTGACCGCCAGCATGCGGAACTGCACCGCGGCGCCCACGGCCGCTCCCCCCGGCATGATCAGGGTGATCGCGTTGCCTGCCAGCTGGGACGTGACGACCGGGAACCAGGCCCGGGTGCGGAGAGCGAGGCGCTGCAGGGCGAACGTGCAGGTGAAGTGGGCGACCTGAAACGCCACGGCCAGGATGAGCCACCAGGGGTCCAGGGTCGACAGCCGCGGCCAGGAGGCGAGCACCTCGGTGATGGCGGGGAAGACGAGGTAGAGGGCGACACCGGTGATGACCACCATCGCAGCCCGCTTGGCCACCGTCTTCCACGCCAGCGGATGCTCTTTCTGGTCCTCGATGGTCGCGGCCAGCGAGGCCTCGGTGCTCACAGGTAATCCCGGCCGCGCAGCCACACCAGCGTGAACCACCCCCAGATGGGCGGCAGATAGGAGGTAAACAGGCGCTGGATGAAGACCGCGGCGGTGGCGTCGGCCTCGGAGACGCCGGCCGCGGTGAGGCCGAGGATCATGCCCGCTTCGACCACGCCCATGCCGCCGGGCGATGGCGCGACGCCCCCGACGATCGCCGCCAGCACGATGACCACGATCAGGACGGGCAGCCGGAGATGGTCACCGAAGGCCCGGAGCGAGACCGACAGGGACATGGCGATCAGCAGCTCGCGCCCGAGCGCACCGCCCAGCAGCAGCACCAGCTTGCGCGGCGAGCTGGCGACCTGCCTGAGGTTGCCCCAGACGTCGCGGATCCTGGGCCGCAGCTTCGCGGCGGCCAGCCTGCGCAGTCGCGGCACGGCCAGGGCCAGGCCGATCACCACGCCCGCCAGCACGACGACGGCCAGGATGATCCACACCAGCTTGGAGTCCCCGCCGGACTCGGGAGTTGCTTCCAGGTGGATGGATCCCCACGCGAACGGCAGCGACACCACGAACACCACGGTGGTGGCGAGCCAGCTGGCCACGGTCATGATGGCGCCCGAGCTCAGCGCGACCGTCGCGTCGTAGCCCTGTTTCTGGTAGAAGCGCACCCGGGTGGCGAATACCGCGGGCGCGCCGCCGGCCAGGCCGCTGAAGGCGTTGGCGACCTCGACGGCCAGCGCCCGGCCGAACGGCAGCGGCCCGGACACGCTGCCGAGGGTTTCGACAGCGGAGGCCACGTAGGCCAGCTGGGCCAGGACGAGCGCCATGATGACCCAGAGCCAGTCGGCGCCGATCACGGTGTCGAAGGACTTCGAGACGTCGATGAGCACGCCGATCAGGGCCCAGCCGCCGATGAGGGTGCCGATGACCAGGATCAGCGTCGGCCAGCTCACCCGGCGGGGCTGGGCCAGCTCGGGCAGCTCGATCGAGGCGGATCGAGCGGCTCGCTGGCGGACCTCGTCCAGCAGCCCGCTGTTGCTGCGCAGCCTCCTCCCGATGGCCGGGTCGAGGGACGGCTTGTGCAGGTGCCGGAGCGCACCCGCGAGCGCGTCCGGTGCGAGGCACCGGGCCGCGGCGTCGCCGGCTCGTTCCGCACCGACCGTCACGGCCGTGGCGGCCAGTGCGCCGGCCAGGTCCTGGTCGAGCTGATCGACCGACGCGCTCCCGGTGGCGTTGCGGAAGTCCGCCAGCACAGCGGTCTGCCCGGCCGGGTCGATCAGCAGCGCGTCCCCGCTGACGGCGCCGTGGGCGATCCGGGCCTTGCGCAGGATCAGCAGCTGGCGGTAGATGTCATCCAGCGCGCCATCGCCGACGTCGTCCGGGCCGGCCTCGGATAGGGAGATCGCGCTCGGCAGACGGTACACCAGCACCGCGTCCTTCGACGGCCCCGCGGTTCCCGCCTCTACCAGCTCCGGCACGGCCACGCCCGCCTGACCGGCCCGCAGGGTGAAGAACGCCTCGCGCTGGACCTGCTGGAGCCGGGTCAGCGTGAGGGCCGGGCCGGAATCCCGGTACAGCAGGAACCGGCCCGCCTTGGTCAGCAGCCGGGCGTCGGCGGCATCCCGGCCGTAGACGGCGATGGCGAGGCGGCGGGAGGAATCGCCGGGGGCCGCCTCAGTGGCCTCGTATTCAGTGGCCTCGTATTCGGTGGCCTCGTATTTCGCCGCCCCCCAGGCTTGCTCCGGCACCGGCTGCAGCTGACCCACGCTGAGGCCGAAATCGGCCAGCAGCCGCCGCACGTCATCGGCGGACGGCAGGCCCAGCGGCGAGCCGAAGACGAGCCTGACCACCGCTGTCGTGCCCCAGCCGATGACCAGGCTGCCAACGACGTTGAGCGGCAGCCCGTGACCACCGACCGCCGAGGCCAGCGCGACCAGGGCGATGAAGATCTCGATGGTGACCTGCAGGCCCCGGGCCAGGTACGGCAGGGCCGCCGTGGCCACTGCGGCGAACAACGCGATCCGCAGGACCGGGAAACTGAGGTCGTAGTCGCCGATCACCACCCCGCTGGGCCGTCCGCCGTGACTGCCGAGCCACAGGACCAGCAGGCCGGTGACCGCCGCCGCCCCGACCGCGCTCAACCCGATGTCGCGGGCGATCTCCCACCGGCGGGCCAGCAGGGCCAGCGCCACGAGCACGATCACGACGCCGAACGAACCAGCCTGGTACACCACCGTCACCAGCCAGGTAATGCTCCACGGCGGCGGGTGGATCACGGCGACGATGGCCCGGTCGATCCGGGAGTCGTAGTGGATGATCAGCAGGCAGCAGGCCAGGGCCAGGATCGCCGCGGCCAGGCGCATCCCGTCGGTCCCGCGGCGGCGGCGCCGGCCGTCGCCGGCCGGAGCCAGCAACACCGAACGCCAGTCGCGCCAGAGACTCCGCTCAGCCCCGGGAACGGC
Source organism: uncultured Actinomycetota bacterium (assembly GCA_963843745.1). Taxonomy (GTDB): domain Bacteria; phylum Actinomycetota; class Actinomycetes; order Streptosporangiales; family Streptosporangiaceae; genus Trebonia. The sequence goes on along the minus strand of CAWJLP010000021.1, from coordinate 721,672 downwards.
GACCTCGGGCGGAGGCTGCAGGTCTGGCCCGGGACGTGAGTGCATGTCAGTCGTCCGCCCGCCGGGCTCGTACGGCTACGCGCTCTGGCACCAGGGCAAGCACGATGACGACGACCGACCCTTCCGCCATGCACGCCCCTTCCCGGACCGCCAGCGCGGCCCGTGCTGGCACGTATACGGTAATCCGTCCGATACCGGGCGGGCTAGCTCTGCGCGTCGGTGAGCTGAGCCGTGTTCTGGTCCTGCCAGGCACGCGAGCCGGCGGCGTACGCCGCCTTGGCCTGCGCCCAGGTGCCCTTCGCGATCTCGGACGGCGGCCGTTCGAGGTCGGCTATCCACCGCTGGACCGCCGCCAGCAGCCCCGTACCGCTGACGGCGATGCCGGCCATGCAGATGGCACAGCCGACGCCGAACAGCGTCCCGCCGATAATCAGGTGCCTGGTGGGCACCTGGAACCCCGTGGCGTCCGGCCGGAACCCGTTCGCGGTCACCCGCTCATTCGTCATGGCGTCGCCTCCTATGGAATGACACCAATGGTTCAGGCAGCGACGCGGTCACGCCTCATCCACCGGGGGTGAGCTGGCGTTCAGACGGCACCGGTATCAGACGGTAATGGCAATGGTGACGCCGTCCACTCCGCTCGGGCGCCCGGCATCGCCGCGCACCACGGCGTCCGCGCGGGCGGCCAGCCGGAGCGGCTCGGCTATCTCATCGAGCAGCGCGGCGGCCTCCGCTGTGTGCGCCTGTACCGTGAGCGACTCCAGCCGCGCCGAGTTGCCAAGCCGCAGCCCGCTGCGCAGCACGCGGACCGCGTCCAGGATGACCGTCAGCTGATCGACCGCCGCGCGGGCCGCCGGGTCGGCGCGCCAGGCTGGATCGGCCGCCGGCCAGCGCGTCAGGTGCAGCGACGGCGTTCCCTCGAGGGACGCGTAGAACCGCTGGTACATGTGCTCGGTGACGAACGGGGCGAACGGGGCGAACAGCCCGAGCAGCACGCGAAACGACTCGCGCAGCGTCTGCCGCGCGCTGCGTGCGCCCTGTTCGTCGCTGGTAAGCCGGTCCTTTACCATCTCCAGGTACCGGTCGCAGAACACCGACCAGAACATCCGCGACGCGGTCGCGTACGCCTGCGTGTAGTCGTGTTCCTCGAAGCAGCCCGTCGACAAGTCGACAGTCTCCGCGAGGTGGGCTAGCAGCCACCGATCGACGATGTCGCGGTCGGCCACCGGGATTCGAGGGCCGGCCGACGGGCTGTCCGGCTGGCCGGCCGGCTCGAGGTTGAGGGTCAGGAACCTGCCGACGTTCCACAGCTTGACGGCGAACTTCCGCCCGGTCCGCACGTCCTTCTCGTTGTACCGCAGGTCGGTGCCGATCCTGCCTTTGGCGGCCCACAGCCGCAGCGCGTCCGCCCCGTACTTGACCAGCACGTCGTCGGGCACGTAGCGGTTGAACCCGTCCGCTCCGGTGTGCCGCTCGAGGTCCCGCTTGGAGATCTTGCGGCCCTGCTCGTTCAGCCCCCACCCGGAGATCAGCGCGGTGCGCCACGGCACCCGGCCGAAGTGCAGCTCCGACTGCACCACCGAATAGAACAGCCAGGTCCTGATGATCTCGAATGCCTGCACCCGCATCGACATCGGCGCCAGCGCCGGATCCGGCCCCTCGGGCCGCCACGCCCACCCGTCGTTGATCTGCGGGGTGAGCGACGAGGTCATCCAGGTGTCCATCACGTCCGGATCGCCGTGCAGTTCGGCGGACCCGCACGACGGGCAGGCCGGCACTGGCGGCTTGTCGGTCAGCGGGTCAACCGGCAGGTCGTCGAGCCTGGCCAGCACCGGCGCGCCGCAGCCGTCGCAGAACCACACGGGGAACGGCACCCCGTAGTGCCGTTGCCTGGTGATGTTCCAGTCCCACTTGAGCCCGTCGATCCAGTCTTCGAGCCGCCGCCGCATGAACGCGGGGATCCACTCGATCTCCGCGGCCCGCGCCCGGAACCGGTCGGCGTTCTCCCGCACCGCGATGAACCACTGCGGCCTGATCTGGAACTCCACCGGGGTCTGGCACCGCTCGTGCACCCCGACCACCTGCCGCACGGACTCGCTGCCCCGCAGGTCGCCGGCGGCGTCGAGATCAGCCACGATCTTCGCCCTGGCCTGGGTGAGCTGGAGCCCGGCGTACGGGCCTGCCAGCTCGCCGAGGCGGCCGTCGGCGGTGACCACTTCTCGCAGTGGCAGCCCGTCGCGCCGCCACTTGAGCACGTCCTCGGCGTCGCCGAACGTGCACACCATCATCAGCCCGGTGCCGAACTCCGGATCGACCGACTCGTCGGCCAGCACCGGCACGGTGTAGCCGAACAGCGGAACTATCGCCCGCGTCCCCACGATGGGGGCGTACCGCGGGTCGGCTGGATGGCAGTACAGCGCGACGCAGGCGGGCAGCAGCTCAGGCCGGGTGGTGGCAATGCTCAGACCCTGACCACGGGGCCCCTGACCACGGGGCCCCTGACCACGGGCTGCCCCGCGGAACTCGATCCGGTACAGCCTGCTGGTCCGCTCCAGATCCTCGACGTCGGCCTGGGCGAGCGCGGTGCGGTCCTCCGGGCACCACAGAATGGGGTCGCTGGCCCGCCGCAGGTACCCCGCTTCGTGCAGCTTCACGAAGCTGGTCTGGGCCGTCCGCTGGCACCGCCTGTCGATGGTCGAGTACCGCAGCGACCAGTCGACGGACAGGCCCAGCCGCCGCCACAGATCCTCGTACCTGGCCGCGGTACGCTGGGTCTCTGTCAGGCACAGCCGGACGAACTCGGCCCGCGGCATGTCCGCGGCCCGCACGCCGTAGGCCTGCTCGACGTACCGTTCGGTCGGCAGCCCGTTGTCGTCGAACCCGATCGGGTAGAACACCCGCTCGCCGCGCATCCGGCGGTAGCGGACGATAAAGTCCGGCTGCGAGTAGCTCATCGCGTGCCCGACGTGCAGATGCGCCGCCGATACGTAAGGCGGCGGTGTGTCGACGCTGAACACGTCCCCGCTGCCCGCGGCGTCGTACCGGTACACGTCGTGGTCTTCCCACAAGGCACGCGCCGCGGCCTCCACGGCCTGATGCTCGTACTCGCTGCCCTCCATGCCGGCCCAGGTTAGCCGCGCGCCCCGCCCGGCAAAACCGATTAATCCCACCAGGCAGCCTCCGAGCCGTGCACTCCGCCCCACTTCTTGCTGTTATCAGCTTCCAGGGGAACAGAACGTGACCTCGGGGTAGTGTCGTGACGGCTGGTCCAGCAGGGATTGCGGCCGGCCGCACAGGTGCTGGTCGAAGAAGGCACGGACGTAGGCGCGGATGATGGCCAGGGACCTCGCTCCGGACAGGCTGGCGCCGGTGTCGATGCCGACGTGCTCGGCCAGCAGCGCCAGGTCGGTGAAGGAGGCGTGCACCGCGCCGGCCACCACGAGCCACCGTTTCCAGCCGGTCAGGAGTTCCCAGTCCCGCTCCCAGGTGGTCACCGGGCCTCTCAGGAGTTTCCAGGCCAGCGTCCGTTCGGGCACGGTGCCTCCGCTTGCCGGGGTGCCTCCGCTTCCCGGAGTGTAGTTGGATTGCTTGCCCAGGAAGAGAAACGGCCGGGACAGGCCGTCATCGGGGATCGGGGCGCACGTGGCGCCGTCCATATCGATGCCCGCGCGGAGGCGGGAGTCGGCCAGCATGGCCGCGATGACGGCTGCCCCGCCGGCGGAGTGGCCGGCCATCGCCACCCGGGACGGGTCGATCAGCGCTGCGCACGGCTGCCCCGCCGGGTGCGCACCGGTCAGCTCACCGAGCACGAAGGACACATCCGCTGCCCTGCCCGCCGCTACTTTCTCCTGGAACCCGCTGCCCCGCCGGCGTGCCTCACGGGCGAGGCTGGTGGTGACCCGCCCGTCGGGGAAGGCCGTGGCGTGACTCTCGTAGGTGTGGTCAATCCCGGCCACGACGTAGCCGTGGCTGGCCAGGTCCTCGGCCAGGGCGGTGAGCGCGCTGCGGGAGTTGGTGAAGCCGGGCGAGAGCACGACCAGGGGCAGGCTGCACTGCTGCCCGGCCGGGGTGGCATCGACGGCTGCGTTAGTCCGGACCTTGCTCAGCGCGTCCGGCGGCACGCCGGTGATGCCCCTGCTTGTGAGTTGGAGTTCGGACTCCGCCGGCGTCATGTACTGGGCTCGCCGCCCGTCCGATGATGTCGCCGGATACCACAGTGAGACCATCAGCTCCCGTGCGGCCGCGCTCAGGGCCCAGGGATCGGGACGGGAGGTGTCTGTGAGCCACAAGGACGTGGTGCCGACCGGGCACGAACCGGTCGGCTCAGGAAGGTACAGCGGTTGCCCCTGCGCGGCCAGCGCGTCACCGGCGTCCGGGGGAGTTCCCATGCGCCAATCATCACACCTGGACGGTGTCTAGACGCCTTACGGCCTGGAGGGTACCGTCCTGAGCGGGACGGGGGTGAGCTATGGCTGATAAGACGGCTGTTCGTCCGTTTCATGTGAATGTTCCGGAAGCAGAGCTTAGCGATCTGCGCAGCCGCGTAAACGCGGCAAAGTGGCCCGAACGGGAAACGGTCACCGATGATTCGCAAGGCGTGCCCCTCGCGATGATGCAGGAACTCACGCGCTACTGGGCGGCAGATTACGATTGGCGCAAGTGCGAGGCGAAGCTGAACGCCCTGCCGCAGTTCATGACCGAGATCGACGGGCTGGACATTCATTTCATTCACGTCCGCTCGGACCACGAAAACGCATTGCCGCTCATCGTCACGCACGGGTGGCCCGGATCGGTCATCGAGCAGCTGAAGATCATCGGCCCGCTCACCAATCCAACCGCACATGGCGCGAGCGCATCGGATGCCTTCCATCTGGTGATCCCGTCCATGCCGGGCTACGGGTTCTCCGGCAAGCCGACCGCTACCGGCTGGGATCCCGCCCGCATCGCACGCGCCTGGGTAACGCTGATGAAGCGCCTCGGATACACGCAATTTGTGTCCCAAGGCGGCGACTGGGGCGGGGCTATCACGAACGTGATGGGGCACCAGGCACCCCCGGAATTGCTCGGCATCCACGTCAACTTCCCGGCCACGGTTCCGCTCGACGTCGCCAAGGCGCTTCAGTCCGGCGACCCGCCGCCACCCGGCCTGTCAGCCGACGAAGGACGCGCATACGAGCAGCTGACCATCTTGTATACGAGGCGACGCGCCTACGCCGCCTTCATGGGGACGCGCCCGCAAACGCTGTACGGACTGGCGGATTCACCCGTCGGCCTGGCCGCCTGGCTCCTTGACCACGGTGACGGCTGGGGCCAGCCGGCGCCGCCGGTCACCTCCGCCGTGCTCGGGTACACCAGCCACGGCCACCTCGCGGGCGACCTCACCCGAGACGATGTCCTGGACAACATCACGCTTTACTGGCTGACCGGCACGGCGGTTTCGTCGGCCCGCCTCTACTGGGAAAACAAGTTCAGCCTTTACAACGACGCCGATGTCTCCGTCCCGGCTGCCGTCAGCGTCTTTCCCGGCGAGAACTACCAGGCCCCGCGGAGCTGGGCAGAGCGTGCGTACCACAACCTCATCTACTTCAACGAGGTAGACAAGGGCGGCCACTTCGCCGCCTGGGAACAGCCGCAACTCTTTTCAGAAGAGGTCCGCGCGGGCTTCAGGCCACTGCGCAAATAGCCGGGACCCTGCTGTCACCGGCCGCGCGTGCGGCGCGGCGCGGACCCGAGACGACCGGACAGTCAAGCCGCTCCCTCTGGACGGCAGGGAGTGCGCACTAGATTGTAAAAATCAGGTGTTATCAGCGCGCGGGGCTAGCGGGCTCGGGGAAGGTGAAGCTGCCGTCAGGGGATGGGGAGAACGGGCGGGCCATGAGGACCGCGTTGGGGTTGAGCGGGCCGTAGATGTGCGGGAAGGGGTCCTCGGCGCCGGGCACGTGCTCGTAGCGGATCGGGGCGCGCACCCGGTCTGGGTCGATCACCAGCAGCACGAGCTGGTCGGGGAGACCGCGGTAGAAGCCGTTCGCCACGTCCGCCACCTGGGTGGCCTGCGACGCGTGGATGAACCCTTCGTCAGCAAGGGACCTGCCGATCGTCGACGTGACGTACTCGCCGTCGCGCTGCGCGCGTGCCCAGTCCGAGCGGGTGGCGATGTGGTAGATGCGGCTCACCAGAGCGAGTTACCCCGCCGGGCGGGACGTCGAACCGAGGGTGAACGATTACGTCTACTCCGCGGGGGCGCTACTCTTTGTGCGCCGCGCTTCACCGAAGTTTCACCGATCTGTCTGTCCCGGTATCGCATTAGGGCACCGGCCGGGGGAAGGAACTCATCGTGGCCTCGCCCCCGCCTGACCTGCTTGACGTCGCCGAGCTGCTCGACGTACCCGTCCAGCCCGGCGGCAAGATCATCGCGATCAGCGACCTGCACCTGCCGCCGGAACGGACCAGGGTGTCCGGCCGGTGCTGTGAGGTCATCGCCCGGCGGCTCGACGGGGAGACCGCTCCGCTGACCGTCGTGCTGGCCGGCGACATCGTGGAGATGCTGGCCTACCCCGCCGCCACGGCGGCCGACATCCTGGAGGCGCACGACGACCTGTGCCAGGCCCTGGCCGGGGTGACCGAGCGCGGCGGGCAGGTCATCTACACGGTCGGCAACCACGACGGCGACCTGGCCTGGGACCTGAAGGCGGCGGACGCCGTGCGTGACGTCACCGGCGCCAGGCTGTGCCTCGCCGCCGACCTGCGGCTGCCGGGCGGCGAGCGGATCCGGGTCGAGCACGGCCACCAGATCGACCCGTACAACTGCTTTCACGACCCGCGCAACCCGCTCGACACCCCGCTCGGCCACCACATCGTCCGGGAGGTCGTCCCGAAGATCGAGTGGCTGGGCCGCGACTGGCTCACCGGCCTCCACGAGATGGCAGACCCGGCGGACTTCCCGTCGTTCGTCGCCTCCCGGCTGGTGTACCGCAAGCTGGCCCGCCACCTGTGGTGGCTGGTGCTGGTGCCGATCCTGCTGTTCGCCCTGGTGCTGCCCGAGGTGGGGCGGGTCAAGAACCGGTACCCGGACACCGCGACCTGGCTGCACGACGTGGAGATCCTCGGCTACGGCGCGGTCGTGGACATCGCGATCATCGCGCTGATCCTCGCGATCGTCTCCCGCCGGGCCTGGACCACGCTCAGCGCCCTCGCGCTCGCCGGACGCGGCTACAGCCAGAACGCCGCCGCCAGGCAGCGCGCGGACGACCTCATCGCCGACGGCTACACCGGGTACCTGTCAGGGCACACCCACCACCCGGAGCTGCACGCGCACGGGGACGGCTTCTACGCCAACGCGGGCTCGTGCACATCGGTGGTCGAGGCGATCGACACCCTGCGCGGCATGCCGCCCGTGTACCTGCGCACCCAGCAGCTGTCCTGGCTGGAGATCACCGCCGACGAAGACCATCCCTGCCGGGCGACGCTCCAGTCCGCCAGGGTCGAGCTTCCCGGCGCCACCCATTTCGAGCGGTTCATGGCCCGGGCGCGCAACCCGCACTCCCAGGCGCCGTGCTCGGTCGCGGCGTGGCCGGAAGGCCCCGACTGGCCCGCCGACCCCAAGCACCTGCGCGATCGCAAGCACCTGCACAGGCACCTGCGACGTCACGATGAGTCAATGGACGGGGAGTCCGGGGACGGGGAGTCCGGGTGCGCCACCGACTGCGAGAAGTCCAGTTAGTCCGAACTACTACAGATTGTCGGACCCGCCTCACCCCGGCGCGCCCGGGGCGGCCTTAGACTTCCTGCGTGAGCATTCAGCCCGCCGGGCCCGCCGTGGAGATCGCCGGCATGGTCAAGCGGTACGGTGCCCTCACTGCCGTCGACGGGCTGACCCTCACCGCGCGCCGCGGCGAGGTCACCGCCATCCTCGGCCCGAACGGCGCCGGCAAGACCACCACGATCGAAGTCTGCGAAGGGTACCGGGCCGCCGACGCCGGGACCGTGAAAGTGCTCGGGCTCGACCCGGCACGGAACCTCCAGAAGCTGCTCCCCCGTATCGGCGTCATGCTTCAGTCGGGCGGCATCCCGCCCGCGGTGCCCGCCGGCGAGTACCTCAGGTTGCTCAGCCGGTTTCACCAGCATCCGCACGACCCGGCGTGGCTCCTGGACACTGTTGGCCTCAGCGAATCGAAGCGCACCCCGTACAAGCGGCTGTCCGGCGGCCAGCAGCAGCGGCTGTCACTGGCCGCGGCCCTGATCGGCCGCCCCGAGCTCGTGTTCCTCGACGAGCCGACGGCCGGCATGGACCCGCAGGCCAGGCACGCGACCTGGGACCTGATCCGGGCGCTCAGAGCCGACGGCGTGAGCGTGATTCTCACCACGCACTTCATGGACGAAGCCGAGCTGCTATCGGACCACGTGGTCATCATCGACGCGGGACGCGTCGTCGCCGACGGCTCCCCCGCCACGCTGACCGGCTCGGCCGGGCAACTGCGGTTCCGCGCCGAGCCAGGGCTCGACACCGACAGCCTGCTGTCCGCGCTGCCGGCCGGCAGCGCGGCCAAGGAATCTCCCGCCGGGCACTATCTCATCGAGGTGCTGCCCGGCGGCACCGTCGAGCCCGCGCTGCTCGCCGCCGTCACCGCCTGGTGCGCCGAACGCGCCGTGCTGCCCAGCAGCCTGCAGATCGAGTCGCGCACCCTGGAGGACGTGTTCCTCGAGCTGACCGGGCGGGAGCTGCGGTCATGACGTTCGCCCCCGCCCCCGGCGCCGCCCCGATGCGCCAGATGGTCGCCGCGCAGGCGGGGTTCGAGACCAGGACGCTGCTGCGCAACGGCGAGCAGCTCACCCTGACGCTGATCATCCCGCTGCTGCTGCTCGCCGCGTTCAGCCTGGAGTCGCTGGTCAGCTTCGGCGGCGGCTACACCAGGATCGATTTCCTCACCCCCGGCGTGATCGCGCTCGCCGTCATGTCCACCGCGTTCACCAGCCAGGCGATCGCCACCGGTTTCGAGCGCAGGTACGGCGTGCTCAAGCGGCTCGGCGCCGAGCCGCTGTCGCGGACCGGGCTGATCACCGCCAAGACAGTCACCGTGATCGCCGTCGAGCTCGGCCAGGCCGTGATCATCATGCTCGTCGCGCTCGCGCTGGGCTGGTCGCCGAACGCGGTGGCCGCCGCGGTCGTCGTGGTCCCGCTTCTCGTGCTGCTCGGCACGGCCGCGTTCAGCGGGTTCGCGCTGCTGCTGGCCGGCACGCTGCGCGCGGAGGCGACCCTGGCGGCCGCGAACCTGATCTACGTGGTGATGCTCGGCGTCGGCGGCGTGGTCTTCCCGCTCACCAAGTTCCCGCCCGGCGCCCGCTCACTGCTCGAGCTGCTGCCCACCGGGGCGCTGTCCACCGGGCTGCGCGACGTGCTCGCCAACGGCGCGGCGTTCCCCGCGAAGAACATCGTGACGCTCGCCGTCTGGGCCGTCGTCGGGATCGCGCTCGCCGCCCGCTTCTTCCGGTGGGAGTAAGCGCTCTCCTCGTCCTGGCGGCCGCGGTCTCCGTGCAGAGCGGCGCGGGGATCGCCGCCCGGCTGTTCAGTGAGCTGCCGCCCGCGGCGGTGACCACCCTGCGACTGTGGTCCGCGGCGCTGATCATGCTCGCGGTCGGCGGCCGCGGCGCCGCCAGGGTCGTGGCCGACCTCGCCAAGAGGCGGGCGTGGCGGGACGCAGTCGCCACGGGCACGTTCGGGATATTTCTCGCCGTTATGAACTTCGCGATCTACCAGGCGTTCGAGCGGATCCCCCTCGGGATCGCGGTCACCATCGAATTCCTCGGGCCGCTCGCCGTCGCGGTGGCCGGCGCCAGTGCTTCCAAGACAACCCGGCTGCTCAGCCTCGCCTGGGTGGCGCTGGCCGCCGCGGGCGTGCTGCTGCTCGCCGGCCGCGGGCACCTGGACCTGGCGGGCGTGGCGTTCGCGCTGCTGTCCGCCGTCGGCTGGGCCGGCTACATCCTGTTCAGCAGGGCCACCGGGCAGCGGGTGCCCGGGTCGGCCGGGCTGGTGATCGCGATGTGCGTGGCCGCGGTGCTCGTCACCGCGCCCGGCGTCGCCGCGGGGGCGCCGCGAATGTTCCGGCCGTCGCTGCTGCTCACCGGCGCCGCGATCGGGCTGCTGTCGTCGGTGATCCCGTACTGGCTGGAGTTCGAGGCGCTGCGGCGGGTCCCGCCACGGGTGTTCGGGGTGTGGATGAGCCTGCAGCCCGCGGTGGCGGCGCTGATCGGGCTTGCGATGCTCGGCCAGCGGCTGAGCGCGGCGGAATGGGCCGGGATCTGCTGCGTCACGGTGGCCAGCGGCGGTGCCGCGCGCGGCGGACCTGCACTCAATCCCCAGGCGTTACGATGTGGGGCGTGTCTTCCTGGTTTGCACGCGTCACGGCCCCGGTCCTGCGGCCGACGCGGGATTCGGTGCGCTGGCTGGCGCTCGCCGCGGTGATCGCCAACGCCGTCATCATCTGCACCGGCGAGGCGGTGCGGCTGTCGTCGTCGGGGCTCGGCTGCCCCGACTGGCCGCAGTGCACGCAGACCAGCGTCGTCGCCGCGCACAGCACCGGGCAGACCGGCCTGAACACCGCGATCGAGTTCAGCAACCGGCTGCTGAACTTCCCGCTCGTCGCGATCGCCGGGCTCGCGTTCATCGCCTGCTGGCAGTACCGCCCTGGCGGACAGCGCCGCAGGGACCTGGTGTGGCTGTCGGCGGCGCTGCCGCTCGGCGTCGTCGCCCAGGCGGTGGTCGGCGGGATCGTGGTGCTGACCAAGCTCAATCCGGCCATGGTGGCGGTGCACTTCCTGCTGTCGTCGGCGATCCTCGCGGCGGCCGTCGTGCTGTACGTGCGGGCCGGCGAGGGCGACGGCCCGGCCAGGGGGCTGGTCCGCACGGACCTGCGCGTGCTGACCGCGCTGCTCGTCGGCGTCACCGCGCTGATGCTGACGGCGGGCACCGTGGTCACCGGCAGCGGCCCGCTCGCGGGCACCACGATCGACTCCCACGGGCACCGGACGACCGTGCCGCGGTTCCACCTCGCGCTGGAGAACGTCACCCAGCTGCACGCCGACATCGGCTGGTTCATCGGCGCGCTCGCGGTCGCCATCGTGATCGGGCTGCATTTCTCCGCCGCGCCACGGCGGGCGGTGCGCTTCGGCTGGCTGGTGCTGGCCGGGCTCGGCGCCCAGGGAGCCATCGGCTACACGCAGTACTTCAACCACCTGCAGGCCGGCCTGGTCTGGGTGCACGTGTCGACGTCGGTGCTGCTGTGGATCTTCGTCCTGCGGCTGTACCTGTCCACCCGCGAGCGCCTGCCGCTCCCCGTGGAGCCCGCCGAGGCGACTGCCGCGGCGCCGGCGTCCGCGCCCGCCACCTGAGATCTTTATCCGGAACGTACGCGGCTTACTCGACGGCCGTTCCGCTTCCTCTGGCGCCCCGCCGACGAGTGGCGACCTCCTCCATCCGCTGCCGGGCCTCGGCTGCTATCTCCGCGGTCGCTCCCTGAAACTGCAACGTCACCTGGTCGCTGCCCTCATGCGCCGTGCCGAACAGCTCGGTGTTCACCCGGATGGGCGCGCCGGTCCCTACGGCCAGGTTCACCGCATCGCTGGGCCGCGCGTCAACCTCTCGCGGCCCGGCCGGGCTCTCCACCTCGACCACGGCGTAGAAGATCGAGTCGGTCAGCCTCGTGATCCGGACTTCGTTGATCCGGGATCCGGCGGCTTCGACGAGCCCGGCCGCCAGTTTGTAGGCGAACGGCCGCGGCGTCTCGACGGACTCCAGCGCGATCGCGAGCATCTTGGCCTCCGCGGGCCCGATCCAGACGTGGAGCGTGCGGTCTCCGTCGCGTTCGGCCAGGATCATGACGAAGTCGGGCTCCTCGCGGTCCGCGCGCTGGCCCCTGAGGACCTTCGTGACCGTGACTTCGGTCCACTCCACGGCTTCCGTCGATGTCACCGCGATCGCCTCTCTTTCCCTGGTGGTCTTGAACGATGCGAGCCTCGGCGCCAGCGCGGCCCGTGCCTGGTGCAGCCGCGCCTTGACGGCGCCGACCGAGATGCCGAGCTCGTCCGCCACCTCCCGGTGGCTCAGCCCCTGCAGGTAGAACAGCCGCACGGCGTCCTGCTGGCCGTCGGCGAGCGCCGCGATCGCGCTCCGGACGCGGGCCGCGGTGTCGGCGATCTCCGCCGCCTCGGCGGGATCCTGGCCAGCCGACTCCAGGTCCGCGTGCGGGCCAGGGACTTCCGAACGGAGCTGCCGCAGCCACTTCCGCGACACGTTCAGCGCGATCCCGCAGAACCAGGCGCCAAACCTGTCCGGCGACCGCAGCCGCTCCACGTCGGTCATCGCGGCGATCGCGGCCTCCTGCACGGCGTCGCGCGCCAGGTCAGGCGAGCCGAGCACCCGCTCGGCGAGCAGCACCGCGGTAGCCCAGTGCCTGCGCAGCAGCTCGGCCATCGGCTCTTTCAGCCCGGACCGCGCCGCGTACACCAGCTCGGCGTCTGGCGGCGTCTGGAGCCTCGACTGTCCCACGCTTTATAGTGCCCGGACGCCGCCCCCGGGTTAGCCCGCCGAGGACGCTAGTTCCCGTGGACGTTGCGCACCGTGGTCGCGTACCGGCGCAGCCGCGCCCGCAGCGGGCCGTCGGCCGACGGCGTGATCGCCAGTCCCGCTGATCTCCTGGTAGTAGCCCGGGTTCACCACGGTCATCGGTTTACCTGGCGCGGTCGCCCGGTTCAGCCTGACGCTGCCGTGGCGAGCTTAGAACGGACTCGTACCAGGGGAGGGTGCGGGTCGTGCGGTTGCGGGATCGCCGTCAGGGAGAAGTCGGCGATCGCCCCCGGCCGGAAGACCAGGCAGTGAGTCGAGCCGCCGAACTGGAAGTACCCGAGTTCCTCGCCTTTGGCGACGTGGTAGCCGGGCTGGATTGCCGGGTCGATCACGCAGGACGATACTTCGCTCATGCCGACTGGCACGAAGGCTGTCAGGCCGATGACGGGGTTGTCGGCTTCGATCAGGATGACCGCCCGCGCCGCGACATGCGCCAGGTACGACTGTGAGTACTGGGGCTCGACCGCGTCGGCGCCTTCGGAGTCGGGCTCGGAGTAGTAGGTGCCTTCCCGGACGAAGGCCCGCACGATCGTCCCGGCTACCGGGCTGTGCCACCGGTGGTAGTTGGTGGCGCTCAGGAAAGCCTGGTAGACGGTTCCGCCGATGAAATGGTCCGCTGACTCATCGTTGGCCAGCATGTCCTGCAGCGAATACGGCTGGCTCTTGATCCAGAACCGGTCCTGGCGCTGGACATCCACGGCCAGGCCGTACGGGGTGGACTCGCACGCGCTGACGATGACGCTGTCGTCGTCCGGCGAGGCGACCGGGCGCGCGCCGTCGGCCAGGCGCCGGGTGAAGAAGTCGTTCCACGACGTGAACCCCCAGTAGTCGTCCTCGGGGTCGTGCTGGTACTGCTCGATGCCGATGGCCCGCCTGGCGGCCTCGCCCTTCCAGCCGGACGGCGAGTCGTTGAGGACGTAGCGGGAGTCGCCGCTGCTGAGAAACTCGCACCACACGTTCAGGATCTTCTTGAGCATCGCGTTGATCCGCCTGTCGCGGAAGGCGGCGAAGCCGGCCGGTGTGCCCATGGTCCAGTCGAGGATCGCACCGAGCGGCAGGACCACCATCGCGTCTTCGTTGTATTCCGGGGCCATGGTCAGCACTTCGTTGATCAGCTGCAGCATCTGCGGCACGCTTTCCAGGTGCCGCTTGCTGTACTGCCTGTTCCGCGGTACCTGGGCGATCATCTCGCTGAGGTACATGCGCACCACCGGATCGCTGTCGATCAGAGCCTGGAACTCGGCGAGCACCGGGTGCAGCGGGACCCCGTCGCCCTTGGCCGCTACGCGTTCCCGGTGGCCGGTCAGCCATGCCTCAAGGTCATCCTGGTTAGCCGGCAGCCAGCCGCCCTGACGCCGCACGTCCCCGGCCGTGGATTGAACAGCCGCAGAAGCAGCCGCAAAGGAATCCGCCATGGCAGGCAACTATCCAGCGCTGGCGTCATCTAACCTGCGAACCGCCCCGAACGGGCCGTTGATCCAAGTTTGCGAGTGAGAAAGGTACACAGCTCGCACTCGGTGTTAGCGGGTGCGGCGCGGGTAGAGGAACGCTCCCCTATCACGCGCTGAAGGAGTGCCGTGCTCACCTATGTCCTTGCGGTGCTGGCGGCGTGCGCGAACGGGCTTTCCTTTGTACTCCAGCGAAAGGCGAACAAACAGGTCCCGCAGCGGGAGAACCTGAGTCCGCGCCTTGTCTGGAGCCTGCTGCACGAACCGCTGTGGCTTGGCGGAATCGTTGCCCTCACTGCCGGATTCCTGCTGCAAGCGAGCGCGCTCGGCAGCGGGCAGCTTTCGCTGGTGGAGCCGGTCCTGGTGCTGGAGCTGCCGATCGCGCTCGTCTTGTCTTCGCGGATGTCCCGGCAGCGGCTGGGGCTGTCGGAGTGGCTGCCAGCGGCGGGAATGACGGCCGGGCTGGCCGGGCTGCTCTACCTGCTGGCGCCCTCCCCGGGCAAGCAGGTCCATGTGCACTGGTACGTGTGGCTGGCCGTGATCGGAATGAACCTGGTGCTGGTCGGCTGCCTGACCGCGTGGGCCCGCAGTCGCCCTACTGATCAATCGAATGAGAAGAGCTCCGGCCCTCAGGGAGGCGCGCTCCGGGCAGCTTTGCTCGCGATCGCGGCCGGGTCGACCTTCGGCCTGACCGCGGCCCTGATGAAGGCGATGACGATAACGCTCTCGAGGGGGTTCGGCGAGCTGTTTACCAGCTGGCAGATCTACGCCATGGTCGCGGCGGGGGTGCTGGGAATGTTCCTGACCCAGTCCGCGATGAACGCCGGCCGGCTGATAGCTACGCAGCCAGGGCTGACCCTCTCCGACCCGCTCATTTCGGTGCTCTGGGGCGTGACGATCTTCAACGAGCGGGTCAGGCTGGGCTGGTATGTCCTCGGCGAGGTGTTCTGCGCGGGGATAATCGTGGCCGCCGTGATCGCGCTGGCGCACTCTCCGCTCTTGTCGGGAGCCGACTCACCGAGGGAGGACGACGGTGACCACCATGAACACGCCCCGGCGTCAGTAAGCGAACTCGCATGATCACCTCACGAAGTAGGGTGATGCGGCAGCGTCGCGATTGGCGCGCTCGATGGCAGGTGCGCCAGGCGATGCACCACGCAGTGTCGCGGGGCGCCGGGCTGGTCTGGCGTGACCTCAGGTTCGCGGACCTCCACCGCAGGGGCAAGGAGTTTGAGCTCATGGGCCGGGCCATGGGATTCGCCGCCCTGGCCATGCTCACGGTGTTCCCGCTGCTGGTCGTCGTCGCTGCCGCCGGCGCCGCGACACATCACGGCCTGGCCGTATGGGTGGTCTACGGCATGGGCCTGACTGGCCCTGCTGCCCGCGCGGTCATACAGCTGTTTTCCGCGCCGGATGAGGTCCTGAGCACGACGAGCTTTTTCAGCCTGGTGCTGGTGGCCGTCTTCGGGGTGACGTTCGCGGGTAGCGTTCAGGCCGGGTTCGAAAGGATTTGGGGCCTCACCGCCGGAAAGTGGAACATGATGTGGCGTCGAGTGGTGTGGCTGGCCGTCTTCGTCGCTTATATCTACGCGGCTGCATCGGTGGCCGTTGTGACGCGCAATTCGCCCGCCGCGACCGCGAGCCGGGTATCGGTAGCGGTAGTGCTCGGCATCGCGTTTTTCTGGTGGGGGCTTCGCTTCCTGCTCGGCGGCAGGGTCAGTTACCTAGCGGCGATGCCAGGCGCAGTGGTCACGGTGGCGTTCCTGGCCGGGTTGCGGCTTTTCTCCGCCTTGGTCTTCGAGCCGCTCATCGTCACCAACGCGCTCACCTACGGGGCGCTGGGCACCGTGCTGATCGTGCAGTCGTGGCTGATCGGCGTCGGCTGGGTCGTCTACGGGGGTCAGTTGGTCGGATGCTGGTTCTACGACGTCTGGCTACGGGCCTGGGCGAACAGCCGCTGGGGCCATGGGCAGCCTGGAACGGGGAGCCGCGGGCAGTCCGGCGAACAGGCGAGCCAGCGGGCCCGCGGGGACCGAGCATACCGTCGGGGTAAAGAGTCCTCTTCTCGCAAGCGCGCGTAAACCGACCGCCGTCCGGATCATGGTCCGGTGGTGGCCCCGTAGCCGGGTTCTTGCGACCAGCCGAAAGGCGTGCTGGCTCTGATGCAGGCATCCGACGACTCGGACGTGGGATACCCGTCACAGTCATGCGCGTCGGCAAGGCTCGCATCACCAGCAGGGAACCCCGGCTCAGCGTGGGGCGTGACGGTCCGGGCGACCGGCTCTTACCCGCCGCGGAGGGTGGGTGGTGAGTGGCTGTGCAGCACCTGCCCGTCGGGTCCGTAGGCCGTCGTGGTGCCGTCGGGGTGCAGCACGAGGCGCCAGCCGCGGCGGTGGATGCACACGTCGTGGTGGAACTGGCACAGCAGCACGCAGTTGCTGACGGAAGTCTTCCCGCCGTCGGCCTTGTGCTGACAGATGATGCACGTCGCACCAGGCGGCCGGTCGCCCGCAGCGCGGCCAGGCGCAGCCGCGGTCGCGGAGCTGGACGGCGCGGCGGATGCTGGCCGGGATGGAGTCGGAGTAGCCGATGTCCAGCGGCAGCGACGGGGTGTTGTACGGGGGTGCGAGCAGGGTGGTGCGGAGCCAGGCGGCGATGCCGGCCGGGCCGGAGACGAAGTCGATGGCGAGCCGGGCGATGGCGTACCGCAGCGCCTGCATCGCGTCGGGGGTGAACCGCTCCCGGGCCCGGCTGCGGGCGCGGGACGCGGCCCGGGCGGTGTCGGCTCCGCGGGGATGACCGCCGGTGCCCCAGGACCGGCCGCCGTCACCGGCGCTGCCGTCCGGGCCGGCGTCGATGTCCGGGTCGTGGTCGTGGTCGTGCCGGCTGCCGTCGCGGTGCCGCCGTGATCGCCGCGGCGGCTGTCGCGGCCGCCGGGGCCGCTGCCGCCGTCACTGCGGTGATCCGGGCCGGTCTGGTCCCGGTCACTGGCCTCACCGCCGCCGGAGTACTCCGGGTCGGCGCCGTCCAGGGTGATGCCGGCCGCGGCCAGCGCGAGGGCGATGATCTTGTCGACCACCCGCATGTCGGCGTGCCCGGTGACCACCGGCTCGGCGACCGCGTCGCAGGCGGCCGCCTCGGCGTCCTTGCCGGTCAGGTAGCCCGGCTCGCCGGCCGTGCCGCGCAGCCACACCTCCTCCGCCTCCGGCGCGCCGGGACGCTGCCGCAGCTCCGGGAACGCGATGTGCACCGCCACGTGGGTGTCCGCGCCCGCCCGGTCCGGCACCATCTTCGCCCCGATCAGCAGCTCACAGCCGGCCTGCAGCGCGTCGTGGAACCGCTGCCCCTCGGTCCGGGTGTCCTCGGACCCGGCCTTCTTGCCCAGCGCCTCCAAGCACCGCCTGCACGGCGGCGGCGCATTCGGGGGTGAGGTTCCCGCGGATGACGCCGGCGCCGCCGAACGTGGTGCCGGCCTGCACGTACCGGTCGTCGAACCCGTCGTCATCGGCGTCCGGCCGCGAGGCGCGCCACTTTTCCAGCGCGATGCCGGCGATGGTCCGCAGGTCATCCAGCGACGCCCCGGCCTGAGCCGCCTGCACCAGGATCTTGATCGTCTCCGCGCGCAGCTCCGCCGGCAGCTTCCTGGTCCAGCCGCCGATCGCCAATGCCCACGATTTGGAGATGTCCCTGGCGGCCAGGGCGGCGGCCATCGCGGGGTGGGCGCGCAGCAGCCGCATCTCCCGCATCTTGACCTTGGCGTCCCGCGGCGTCATGTCCGCCATCGCGGTCAGCCACGTCGCGGAGGTGCCGTACCCGTCGCAGTCATGCGCGTCAGCGGCGTCGAACCGGGCCAGCACAGAGCCGTGCGCGGCGGTGAACTTCGCCTCGATCTCGCCCAGCGACCGCAGCACCGATCCGCACCCGGCGGCGTCCAGCTCCCCGGCACCCGGGCCGTTGAGGTAGTCCAGGCCGGCGTTCATCATCCGCAGCGCGTCGGCGACGCTCATCTGGCCACCTCCTCCCGGTCATGCCGTAGTCAACCGCCTGCCTCTCATCCCTCGCGCCTTCTTCTGGCCTGTCATCAGAATAGCACATGTGTTCTAGATAGCACAACCGATAGCATCAAGATCTTTTACGAGTATCTATGGCGGCGTGCGGGCGACGGCCGCGCTCAACCGGGCCTTAATCAGCGGATAACCCCTCGCGGACATCGTGGATCAAGTGCGTCACACGAGGGGGGATACCTATGGACGCCAGTGCAACTTTCCTCGACTGCCCGGCCTACATGAACGAGAACGGGACGGTCCGCTGCGGCCTGCCCGCGGTCGTGGAGGACAGCTACACGCTCGACTCGACCGACGGACCGGTGACGAGCGTGAAGATTCAGTGCCCGGCTGGGCACTGGTTCAGCGGTCCGGTCGCCGTGCTGACCGTGCACGCCGAGGCGGCGCCGACACCGAGCGCCCCCGTGGCGGTCCCGGCGTGCGTGTCACCGCGTTAGCCGCCTTGTGCCTGCCGCGTCCAGCGGTCGACGTTGGCGCGGGCCTGGAGCGTGGCGGGGTGTTCGGTGCCGAGCACCTGAGCCATCACCGACTCGAGCGCGGCGAACTGGTCGCGGGCCGCGGCCGGGTCGCCGGCCTTCCCGGTCCAGTACGCCAGGTAGCCGCGGGCAGTGAGGGTGCGCGGGTGCTCGGGACCCAGGATCTCTGCCCTGATCGGCACCAGCGTCGCGTACTGGTCGCGGGCCCCGGCGGCGTCCCCGGCCATCCCGGTCCAGTAGGCCAGGCTGGCACGAGTGGTGAGCGTGGCGGGATGCATGTCGCCAGACACCCGCTCCCGGATCGGCAGCAGCGCGGCGAACTGATCACGCGCCCCGGCCGCGTCACCCGCGTCCCCTGTCGAGCGCGCCAGGTTGGCGCGGACGGCGAGCACGGCGAGGCTCTCGTCGCCTAGTGTCCTGGTCAGCTCAGGCAGCAATGCGGCGAACTGGTCGCGGGCCGCGGCTGGCTCCTGACTCTCGCCGGTCCAGTAGGCCAGGCTGGCGCGGGCGGCGAGAGTCCTGGGGTGCTCGGCGCCGAAGACCCGCGTCAGCGCCGGCACAAGATCGGCGAACTGGGTACGAGCCGCGGCCCGATCACCGGTCTCGCCGGTCAAGGTGGCCAGGTTGGCGCGGGCGGCGAGAGTCCTCGGGTCATCGGCGCCAAGTTCCATGTCACAGGCCGCCACGATCTGCCCTTGAAGCCGAAGTGCCGCGGTGTCATTGCCGAAAGCGCGCAGGAAGGCGGCGACCTTGTCCATGCCGTCACTGCCGGGAGGCAGCGCCATCTGCGCATGCGGTAGCAGCGCCGCGAAGGCTGGCCACGTCGCCGGGTCGTCAGCGTCCGCGGCCTCGGCGGGGAGCGCTGCCTCGATCAGCGCCGCGGTGGCCCGCCGCCAGTCCTTCGCCACGTCTGGGTCCAGGAGGTCCAGGGTGATTTTCTGCACCAGCCGGTGCACCGATACGAAGCCGTCACGCGGTGCGCTGATCAGCGAGTACTGCCGCAAGACGGCCATCGCCTCGTCGCAGGCGATGGGGCTGTCGAGCAGCGGGGCGAGCAGCGGTGCCACGTCAGGACCGAATGTCGCTGCCAGCCCGGGCGCGGGCCGCAGTAGCAGCCGCAGCGGGATGTCGTCGGGTGCGCAGCACGCGACCATGCGCAGCAGTCCGGACGCGGGTCCTGAGTGAGCCAGTTCGGCGAAGGCCAGCTCACAAGTCGTGACGACTCGCCTGTCATACCCGGCCGGGTCACCGCGGGCCATCAGCTCCGCCCACGAGTCGCGGAACAGTCCCAGGTAGTCAGGGATGGT
Organism: uncultured Actinomycetota bacterium; assembly: GCA_963843745.1. Lineage (GTDB taxonomy): Bacteria > Actinomycetota > Actinomycetes > Streptosporangiales > Streptosporangiaceae > Trebonia. The sequence goes on along the minus strand of CAWJLP010000021.1, from coordinate 701,758 downwards.
CCGGTCCTGTGCCCGCATGTAGGCGGCGGCCTGCTCTAGCGCGAGCGGCAGCCCGCCCAGCTCGCCCGCCAGCTCAGCCGACGCTGCTTCCTCCCCGCTTCCGCTGCCCGTCCTGCTCAGCAGGAACCGCGTCGCCGTGGCCTGGTCAAGTACGGGGACGTCCAGCTCCTGATCGCCTGCCCAGAGCGGGTACTGGCTGGTGATCAGCACGCGGCCGCCGCCCTCGGGCGGCAGCAGTCCGTCGATATCCACCGGGCCTGGCGCGTTGTCGAAGATCAGCAGCCAGTCGTCTCTGCGGGCAAGGGCCGCGTGCACCCGTTCCCTGGGGTCACCCGCATTGGGGCCGCCCCTGCCGTCGAGTTGCCCGGCCAGCTCGCTGAGCCCGGCCGCCAGCGCGGCCGGTTCCTCCGCCGGCAGCTGCCATACCACCCCGAATTCCGCCAGGTGCCGGTGCGCGTACTCGACCGCCACACTGGTCTTCCCCGCGCCGCCGGGCCCGCACAGCGCGACAATCGCCGGCCCGTCCCGATCGCGGCCGGTCAGCCGTGCGTGGAGCTCGGCCAGCAGGTCCTTCCGGCCGAACACGAACTCCGGTCGTGGCGGCAGCCGCAGCGCCATCCCCGGCTGCCGCTCTCGCCGCAGGTCGGTCAGCGCGCGCAGCAGCAGCAGCCCGAGCCGCTGCGGGCTGGAGAACGTGCCCGCCATCGTCCCGGAACTCCGCAGCCTGTCACGGAACGCCCGCTGCTTAGCCTGCAGGTCCGGGTCGCTGTTGCGCAGCCACCGCGCCGGGATCGGTACTTCCTCGTCCTCATCCAGCAGGAAGACCAGCCGTGGCAGCGACGCCTCCGTGGCGGCATCGAACTCGAGCTCGCTGTAGGACACCTCAGGCTGGTCGCGTACTGGCGTGCCGTAGCGCAGCCCGATCAGCCCCACGTAAATGTCGCAGTCGCGGACCAGGGCGCGACAGTAGTCGGCGGGCTTGTCATCGCGGGCCGGGAAATACGCCATGTCCGCGATCGCGTGCCCCGCCCGGCTCACCGCCTCTTCCGCCGCCGCCACGAACGACCCGGTACCCGGGAACTCCCGCAGTTCGGCGGTGTGACTCAGGAACACCCGCTGCGGCGTTTCCACGATGCTCGTAACCCTCCATCCTGACGCTTGCCGGGACGGGCCGGAGTCACCACGGGCCCGTTCTGGATAACTGTTCTTGACCTCGCTGCAGGGTGTGGTAGCCGAACCGGGCGCGGGCCGCGCCGATCGTCTCGCCGGACAGCACGGCGGCGGTGATCGCGTCTTCCCGTTCGGCGATGGTGACGGCCAGGCCGGTGACCTCGGCCAGCCGGTGGCGCGGCACCACGACCACGCCGTCGTCGTCGCCGAGCACGATGTCGCCAGGGCGGACCTGGACGTCGCCGAGGGCGACAGGGACCTGCGTGTCGGCGACCTCCACGCGGTCCTTGCCGGTGCGCATGAACCGGCCATGGCTGTACATGGGATAGCCCAGCCGCAGCGCGGTCGCCACGTCACGGCAGACGCCCCAGATCGCGGTGCCCGCGATGCCGCGTGAGGCGGCGTATTCCGTGAGGATGTCACCCCAGACGGTGGCGTCGGTGCGGCCCTGGTTGTCCAGCACGGCCACCGCGCCGGGCGGGATGTCGTCGATGTAGTCGCCGACGGTGCCCTTCGGGTCGCCGGCGGGGACGTAGCGCACCGTGTAGGCGGGGCCGGCCATCCGCGGGCCGTTGGCGAGCGGCGCGATGCCGTGCGCGCTGCCCTTGAGGCCGAGGCGATCCAGGGCGTCGGAGACGGTGGCGGTGCCGGCGGCGAGCAGGCCTTTCAGGTCTTCGGTCACGTTCTCACTCATCCCCGCTCAGCGCGGCGCGGAAGCGGTCGTCGTGCATCACCTCGGTCACCGGCTGGCCAGCCCGAGACCGCGTCCCGCATCGCGTCCTGGCGCGCGGCGAGCCGTTCGGCGGTCTCGATGATCTCGGTCGCGCGGTCCGCTGGCAAGAAAACGACGCCGCTGCCGTCGGCGAGCACCAGGTCTCCCGGCGTGACCAGCACGCCGTCGAACAGGACGGGGACGTCGCTGCCGCGTTCGGCCAGCCGGCCGCGGGCGGTGACGGGGACGGCCGCGCGAGCCCAGACGGGGAAACCCGCCTCGGCCACGGCGTCCAGATCGCGGCAGGCGCCGTCGATGACCGCGCCCTCGATGCCGCGGAACTGGGCGGCGGCGGTCAGGATGTCGCCCCAGGAGGAGACGTTGGCGCGGCCCCGGTTGGCGACGACGATGACGTCGCCGGGGCCGGAGCTGGCGACCGTCTGGGTGCCGAGGTGACGGCCCGCCGGGCCGGCGGCGGCGTCGACCGCCTCCACGGTGCGGGCGCGGCCGGCGATCTTCTGGCGACCCCACATCGAGTGGATGCCGGTGGTGGCGCCGGTGATCCCCAGGAAGTCGAGCGCGTCGGAGACCGCGCAGGTATCGAGGGCCTTGAGCCGGCCAGTTAGCGAAGTGGGCACTCGCGCATTCTCGTTCGGTCGCGGTGGAATGTTCAACCCTTGACTACGCGGAGCGTGTCCGCGCCTTCCTGGAACGCCGCTCCCCCCGCGAGCATATTGTCTGTAGCGTGACGGGTCGTGCGGGCGGTGGTCCCTATCTGGATCTCGATCGCGCCGCGTGGCGCGGCTTGCGCGCGAGCACGCCCATGTCGCTGACCGCCGAAGAGCTGGACGAGCTGCGCGGGCTCGGCGACCCCATCGACCTCGGCGAGGTCGAGGACGTCTACCTGCCGTTGAGCAGGCTGCTCCGGCTGTACTACGAGGCGAGCGCCGGGCTGCGGGAGACGGTCGGCGCGTTCCTCGGCGAGAAGATCCGGCCGGCGCCGTTCACTATCGCGATCGCCGGGAGCGTCGCGGTCGGCAAGTCCACCACGGCGCGGGTGCTCAGGACGCTCATCTCCCGCTGGCCCACCCGGCCGCACACCGAGCTGGTCACGACCGACAACTTCCTGTACCCCAACGCGGTCCTCGCGGAGCGCGGCCTGACCGACCGCAAGGGCTTCCCCGAGTCGTACGACCGGCGGGCGCTGCTGCGCTTCGTCCAGCAGGTGCGGGCCGGCGCGCCCGGGGTGACGGCGCCGGTCTACTCGCACCTGGCCTACGACATCCTCCCCAGGCGGCGGCAGTCCGTGCGGCGGCCCGACGTCCTCATTCTCGAGGGCCTCAACGTTCTGCAGCCGGCTCCGGCCGGGGCGCTGGCCGTCGCCGACTTCATCGACTTCTCCATCTACGTCGACGCGCGCACGGACGACATCGAGCAATGGTTCCTCGCCCGGCTGCGCGCGCTGCGGGACACCGCGTTCACCGACCCGCGGTCCCCGTTCCGCCAGCTCGCCGAGGTCAGCCTCGCGGAGGTCGACGCGTTCGGCGCGGAGGTCTGGAAGACGATCAACGAAGTCAACCTGGTCGAGAACATCCAGCCCACCCGCGCCAGGGCCACCCTGGTCCTGCACAAGGACGCCCGCCACGCGGTCACCCGGGTCGGGCTGCGGCGCTTCTGACTGGAGTCACCACGGGCCCGTTCGGGTAAAACTGCTTTGCATAAGTCTTTATAAGACATTGCGGCCGGGGGCGAAGGCGGAGGCGCCAGGCGGCGCCCAGGGGGCGTGCGGCTGTACCGGGCGGGTGCTGGCGGAGGAACGGCGCGCGAACGAGCGCCTCGCTATGTGCATGAGGGCGAGCAGGTCGTGCTGGCGGGCGGTGAACGTGCGGCTGTCGATGACGCCGCGTTCGGCCTTGCCGTGGAGCAGGGCGAGCTCGGTGGCGGCGAGCTGGTAATCGCTCATGGCGGTCGCCGCGGCCATGCCGCCGCGGGCGCGGGCCCAGTTCCGCGCCTGACGGCGCGCCCGCAGCGAGCTGAGCATGGCTATGTCGTCGCTGGTGACCAGGCCCGTCGCCGCGTAGGCGGGCAGTTCGTGCCTGATCAGACCCACGATGCGGTGGCGGTCGGCGACCAGCACCGCGATGACCCCGGCGAGCACGCAGCTCATGATCGCGTACCCGATCAGCACCCCGGCCGTGCCGTACACCGACAGCCCGTTCCAGATGCCGTGCAGCAGCATGGCGGCCAGCCAGCCAGCGACCACCGCCCAGCCGCCCCCGTGGCGCCTGTTCGCCGCGTACGCGACGCCGATGCCTGTCATCGAGGTGAACAGCGGGTGCAGCAGCGGCGAGAACAGCCCGCGCAGCACGAACGTGTAGCCGAGCAGCTCGATGCCGCCCCGCTGCGGGGTGACGAGCGCGTTGATGTAGTAGCCGACGTTCTCGATCATCGCGAAGCCGAGGCCGACCATCGCCGCGTAGATGATGCCGTCGGTCGGGCCGTCCAGCTCGTCCCTGCGCCGCCACAGCAGGCCGACCAGGACCAGGCCCTTGAGCGTCTCTTCCACCAGCGGGGCGCCGAACGTCGCCGACACGTACTCCCCGGTACTCGCGCCGAGCTCCGGCTGGGTCACGTATTCCAGGCCCGCGGTGTTGATGATCAGCGCGGCCAGCGCCGCGATCCCGGCGCCCCAGGCGAACGCGAAGATCAGCGGGCCGCGCGGTTCGGGTTCCAGCCGGTCCACCCACAGCACCAGCGCGACGAGCAGTGGCACCGGCAGCAGGGCCAGCGGCAGCGCGATGACGAACGGCACGACGCCCTGGCCCGCCGCGAACGACTCCCCCGCGTCGATGCTCAGCGCGACGATCGCGCAGGCCGCGGTGATCACGATCCCCGCGATGAGCCCGACCCTCGGCCGCCCGGGAACCCGCCCCTCGATCACCGCCCTGGGATCGAACACCGGGACGGGCGGGGTCGACTCGGTCATGTGCGGAAGCATACTGTGCGGCTCCTTACCCGGCGGGCACGCGGACAGAGTCATATTGGTCTAGACCTCATGTCGCTAGTGGTCTAGACCATTGAACTGATGAATGTTCCGGAAACGGTGTCCCCCCGGCGGTTTTCGCGGGGTTCCTGAGGATAGGCTCTTATCCGTGATGGCGCCCTAGCCGTACACGGAATAGAGCCATACGGGGAACAGCCCTGGAAGGGATTCACGACAAATGGCGAGCAACGACACCCTCGACTGGTCGGATACGGACAAGCGCGCCGTCGACCTGATCCGCGTGCTGGCGATGGACGCGGTGCAGAAGTCGGGTTCCGGTCACCCAGGCACGGCGATGAGCCTGGCACCCGCCGCCTACGTCCTCTTCCAGCACGTGCTCAGGCACGACCCCGCCGACCCGAAGTGGCCGGGCCGGGACAGGTTCGTCCTCTCCTGCGGGCACTCGTCGCTGACGCTCTACATCCAGCTGTACCTGTCGGGCTACGGCCTCACGCTCGAGGACCTCAAGGGATACCGCTCGTGGGGCAGCCTCACCCCCGGCCATCCGGAGCACGGCCTGACCCCGGGCGTGGAGACCACGACGGGCCCGCTCGGCCAGGGCCTCGGCAACGCGGTGGGCATGGCGATGGCGTCCCGCCGCGAGCGCGGCCTTTACGACCCCGGCGCCGCGCCGGGCACCTCGCCGTTCGATCACTTCATCTACGCCTTCGCCTCCGACGGCGACATCGAGGAGGGCATCAGCCACGAGATCTCCTCGCTGGCCGCGCACCAGGAACTGGGCAACCTGATCGTGCTCTACGACGACAACCTCATCTCGATCGAGGACGATACGCACATCGCCAAGTCCGAGGACGTCGCCGCCAGGTACGAGGCCTACGGCTGGCACGTGCAGCGGCTCAGCTGGCGCACCGCGGACGGCTACCGCGAGAACGTGCAGGACCTGTACGACGCTTTCGAGGCCGCCAAGGCGGTCACCGACAAGCCGTCGTTCATCGCGCTGCGCACGATCATCGGCTGGCCGGCGCCCAACAAGCAGAACACCGGCGCCGCGCACGGCTCCGCGCTCGGCGAGCCGGAGGTCAAGGCCACCAAGGAGATCTTGCATTTCGACCCGGACGTCACGTTCCCCGCCGAAGAGGAGGCGGTCAGCCACGCCAGGCAGGTGGCCGGGCGAGGCAAGGCGCTGCACGCGGAGTGGGAGCAGGGCTTCGCCACCTGGGCGGCGGCCAACCCCGAGCAGAAGGCGCTGTTCGACCGGCTTTCCGCGCGCGAACTGCCAGCCGGCTGGGCGGACAAGCTGCCTACCTTCCCGGCCGACGAGAAGGGCGTCGCCACCCGCAAGGCGTCGGGCAACATCCTCTCCGCGCTGGCGCCGGTGCTGCCCGAGCTGTGGGGCGGCTCCGCCGACCTGGCCGAGTCCAACCTCACGACGATGGAGGGCGAGCCGTCCTTCGTCCCTGTCGAGCACCAGACCAAGATGTGGCCGGGCAACCCGTACGGCCGCACGCTGCACTTCGGCATCCGCGAGCACGGCATGGGGTCGATACTGAACGGCATCGCGCTGCACGGCGGCACCCGGCCGTACGGCGGCACGTTCCTGGTGTTCAGCGACTACATGCGCCCCTCGGTCCGGCTCGCCGCGCTGATGGAACTCGGCGTCACCTACGTCTGGACGCACGACTCGATCGGCCTCGGCGAGGACGGCCCGACGCACCAGCCGGTCGAGCACGTGTGGTCGCTGCGCAACATCCCCGGCCTTGACGTGGTGCGCCCGGCCGACGCGAACGAGACAGTGGTGGCCTGGCGGACCATCATCGAGAACCACGGCCGGCCCGCGGGCCTGTGCCTGACGCGGCAGAACGTCCCGGTCTTCGACCGGGAGAAGTTCGCCTCCGCTGAGGGCGTGGCGCGCGGCGCGTACGTGCTCGCCGACAGCGACTCCGGGCAGCCGGACGTGATCCTGATCGGCACCGGCAGCGAAGTGCAGATCGCGGTGCACGCGCGGGAGCTGCTCGCGGCCGAGGGCATCTCCGCGCGGGTCGTCTCGATGCCGTGCCTGGAATGGTTCCGCGTGCAGGACACTTCCTATCAAGAGGAGGTGCTCCCGGCGGCGGTGCGGGCGCGGGTGTCGGTGGAGGCGGGTATCACCCCTCCGTGGAAAGAGATCGTCGGCGACGCGGGCGAGAGCGTCGGAGTGGACCACTTCGGCGCGTCGGCGTCGTACATGAAGCTGTACGAGGAGTTCGGGCTGACGGCCGAGCGGGTCGCCGAGGCCGCCAGGACCAGCCTGTCCAGGACCAGCCTGTCCAGGACCAGAAGCTAACGAGCCCTACCGGGCTCAGCGTCATACGGAAGGAACACGGCCATGAGTGACGTTCTGCGAGAGCTTACCGAGGAAGGTGTGTCGGTCTGGCTGGACGACATCAACCGTGACCGGCTGCGCACCGGCAACCTCGAGATGCTCATGAGGGACTTCTGGGTGCGGGGCGTGACGTCGAACCCGACGATCTTCGCCCACGCGCTCAGCCAGGGCGACGCCTACGACGAGCAGACAGCGGACCTGAAGGTCCGCCGCGTCTCGGTGGAAGAGGCGTCGCGGATGATCACCACCTACGACATCCGGTGGGCCGCCGACGTGCTCCGCCCGGCCTACGACGAGACCGACGGACTGGACGGCCGGGTGTCGATCGAGGTCGACCCCCGGCTCGCGAAGGACACCGCCGCGACCATCGCCGAAGCCAAGCAGCTGTGGTGGCTGGTCGACAGGCCGAACATGTTCATCAAGATCCCGGCGACCGCGGAGGGCGTCCCCGCGATCACCGAGACGCTCGCGAAGGGCATCAGCGTCAACGTGACGCTGATCTTCTCGCTGGAGCGGTACGGCGAGGTCATCGACGCGTACATGGCCGGCCTCGAGCAGGCGGCGGCGAACGGGCACGACATCAGCCAGATCGCGTCGGTCGCCTCGTTCTTCGTCAGCCGGGTCGACACCGAGGTGGACAAGCGGCTGGAGAAGATCGGCACGCCGGAAGCCGCCGCGCTGAAGGGCAAGGCCGCCATCGCGAACGCGCGGCTGGCCTACGAGCTGTACGAGCAGAAGCTGGCCACGCCGCGCTGGGCGGCGCTCGCGGCGAAGGGCGCCCGCGTGCAGCGCCCGCTGTGGGCCTCCACGTCCACCAAGGACCCCGCGTTCCCCGACACGCTCTACGTCGTCGAGCTGGTGGCTAAGGACACCGTGAACACGATGCCCGAGGCGACCCTGCGCGCCACCGCCGACCACGGCGTGCTGCGCGGCGACACCATCCACGGCACCTACGAGCAGTCCCGCCAGGTCTTCGCGGAGCTGGAGAAGCTCGGCATCAGCTACGACGACGTGGTGCGCGTCCTCGAGGACGAGGGCGTGTCCAAGTTCGCCGTGTCCTGGAACGAGCTGCTCGAGACGATCCGAACCGAACTGAGCACCAAGTAGACGGCAACTGGAGGTACCGGACATGACCGTGCCTGACGTCGACGCCCGGGGCCCGGCGCCGGCGAATCCGGGGGTGATCGCGACCGCGGACGACCCTGGCGCCCCCGTCAACCCGCTGCGCGACCCGCGGGACCGGAGGATCCCCCGGGTCGCGGGCCCGTGCGTCCTGGTGATGTTCGGCGTCACCGGTGACCTCGCCAGGAAGAAGCTGATGCCCGCGCTGTACGACCTGGCGAACCGCGGCCTGCTGCCCCCCGGCTTCTCCCTGGTCGGCTTCGCCCGCAGGGACTGGGAGCACGAGGACTTCGCCCAGATCACGTACCAGGCGGTCAAGGAGCACGCGCGGACCCCGTTCAGGGAGACCGTGTGGCAGCAGCTCGCCGAGGGCATGCGGTTCGTCCCCGGCGAGTTCGACGACGACGCGGCCTTCGACAACCTGGCCGAGACCGTCAGGGAGCTGGACCGCGAGCGCGGCACCGGCGGGAACTACGCGTTCTACCTGTCGATCCCGCCGAAGTTCTTCCCCATCGTGGTGGAGCAGCTCAAGCGCTCCGGGCTGTCCGACCCCAGCGTCTCCGGCGCCGACACCGGCACCGGGCGCCCGCCGTGGCGGCGGGTGGTGATCGAGAAGCCGTTCGGCCGCGATCTGAAGAGCGCCCGCGAGCTGAACAACATCGTGGACGCGGTGTTCCCCGCGGAATCGGTGTTCCGTATCGACCACTACCTGGGCAAGGAGACCGTCCAGAACATCCTGGCGCTGCGTTTCGCCAACAGCCTGTACGAGCCGATCTGGAACCGCGGCTACGTGGACCACGTGCAGATCACGATGTCCGAGGACATCGGCATCGGCGGCCGGGCCGGCTACTACGACGGCATCGGCGCCGCGCGTGACGTGATCCAGAACCACCTGCTGCAGCTCCTCGCGCTGACCGCGATGGAGGAGCCGGTGTCGTTCGAGGCGAACTCGCTGCGGCAGGAGAAGGAGAAGGTGCTGTCCGCGGTCCGGCTGCCCACCGATCTCGCCGCCGGGACCGCCCGCGGCCAGTACGCGGCGGGATGGCAGGGCGGCCGGCAGGTGATCGGCTACCTGGAGGAAGAGGGCATCCCGCCGGATTCGAGGACCGAGACCTACGCCGCCGTCAAGCTCGGCGTGGACACCCGCCGGTGGGCGGGCGTGCCGTTCTACCTGCGCACCGGCAAGCGGCTGACGCGGCGGATGACGGAGATCGCGCTGATGTTCCAGCGCGCGCCGCACCTGCCCTTCGCCGCCACCGACACCGAGGAACTCGGCCAGAACGCCCTGGTCATCCGCGTCCAGCCGGACGAGGGGGTCACGGTGCGGTTCGGCTCGAAGGTGCCGGGCAGTGCGATGGAGGTCCGCGACGTCAACATGGACTTCGCCTACGGCGAGTCCTTCACCGAGTCCTCGCCCGAGGCCTACGAGCGGCTGATCCTCGACGTCCTCATCGGCGACCCGCCGCTGTTCCCCCGCCAGGAAGAGGTCGAGCTCTCCTGGCGCATCCTCGACCCGATCGAGAACTTCTGGGCCGAGAACACCAAGCCGGAGCAGTACCCGTCGGGCTCACCGGGCCCCGCGTCCGCCGACGCGCTCATGGAGCGCGACGGCCGCACCTGGCGCCGGCTGTAGCAGCCCGCAGTGGACTGTAAATAAGCGGACTGTCAATGAGCGGGCTGTAAATGGAGGCATCGCATCGATGACGATCGACCTGACCGACACGACCACCGGCGCGATCAGCAACGCGCTGACCGAGGCGCGGCGGCGGCTCGGCGGCATGACGCTGGGCATGGTGCTCACGCTCATCATCGTGACCGACGAGGAGGGGCAGTACGACGCGATCCGCGCGGCCAACCAGGCCGCCAGGGAGCACCCGTGCCGCGTCCTCGCCATGATCACCCGCCGGCCCAAGGCGGACTCCCGGCTGGACGCCGAGATCCGGGTTGGCGAGGCCGCGCCAGGCGAGACAACCGTGCTGCGCATGTACGGCCCGCTCGGGCAGCACGCGGACTCGGTGGCGGCGCCGCTGCTCGTCCCTGACGTCCCCGTGGTCACCTGGTGGCCGGAGGCCGCACCGGAGATCCCGGCCAAGCACCCGCTTGGCGCGCTCGCCCAGCGCCGGGTGACCGACTCGGCCGCCGCGGACATGCCCCAGGCGGTGCTGGCCGCCCTGGCGCGCGCCTACCAGCCCGGCGATACCGACTTCGGCTGGACCCGCGCCACGCCGTGGCGGTCGCTGCTCGCCGCCACGCTCGACCAGCCGCATCCGGTGCTGCAGGCCGGCGAGGTCGAGGCGGAGGCGGGCAATCCCACCGCTGACCTCATCGCCGCGTGGCTCAACCTGCGGCTGGACATCCCGATGCGGCGCTCGGTCTCTGGCGGCCCCGGCATTACGCGGGTCTCGTTCACCACCGCGGCGGGCGACATCGCGATCAGCCGCCTGGACGGCCGCACCGCGACCCTGTCCTGGCCGTCCCGGCCGGACCGGATGGTCGCGCTGCACCGCAGGGAAACCGCCGAACTGCTCGCCGAGGAACTGCGCAGGCTCGACCCCGACGAGGTCTACGCCGAGACGCTGCGCCGCCTGGACGAGCGCGGCATCGAGACCGGGCCCGCCGAGACGCCTGAGCCGGATGAGCGGGTCAACTCATGAGCGAGGCGTGGTTTCTAGCCGAGCGGGGAGGCACAGCCTGAGCGCGCCGCCGGAAGTTCTCGTTCACCGCGACGGCTCGCTGCTCGCCAAGGCGGCGGCCGCGCGCTGCGTCACCCGGCTGGTCGACGCGGTCGCCGCCGCCGGGCACGCCCACCTGGTGCTCACCGGGGGCGGCATCGGCACCGCGGTGCTCACCGAGCTTGCCGCCGCGCCCGCGCGGGACGCGGTGGACTGGCGGCGCGTCGACTTCTGGTGGGGCGACGAGCGGTTCGTCCCGGCCGGGGACCCGGAGCGGAACGAGACCGGGGCGCGGGCCGCGCTGCTCGACCGCATCGACGCGGACCCGGCGCGGGTGCACCCGATGCCGGGCCCTGACGGCCCGGACGGCGACGACCCGGAAGCCGCCGCGGAACGGTACGCAAGCGAGCTCGCGACCGCCACCCGGCCCGAGGACCACGCCCCTGTGCCGTCCTTCGACGTGCTGATGCTCGGCATCGGCCCGGAGGGTCACGTGGCCTCGCTGTTCCCCGGGATGCCCGCCGTCTACGACAACCGCCCGGTCGTCGCGGTGCGCGGCTCCCCCAAGCCGCCGCCGGTGCGCATCTCCTTCACGTTCCCGTCAATCCAGGCCGCCCGCGAGGTGTGGATCCTGGCCTCGGGACAGGAGAAGGCCAGCGCGGTCGCCCTGGCGCTGTCCGGGCCTGGCCCGGTCCAGCTGCCCGCGGCGGGCGCCCGCGGCCGCCAGCGGACGCTCTTCCTCATCGACGAGGCCGCCGCCGCGAAGCTCCCCGCCGACCTGGGCCGCCCCGGCGCGCACTGACTAACTGGCTAACGCCCGGGGACCTTCGCCTGGCTGCCGCCGCACCCGGGCAGCAGGAGCGACGATGCCGTGCAGGTGCTCTGCGCGCCCGCTCCGCTGGTCTGGCCGGTGTAGGTCATGACCAGGGCGAACGCGAGCATTCCGGCGGTGACGCAGCTCCATATCCCCACGAACATCCACGTCAGCGCCGTGGTGGACAGCTTTCTGCGCAGTCGTCGCAGCCGTCGCAGCGGGCGGCGCGACGGCATGTCTTCGCCAGACGTCAGCCGGTTGAAGATGTGCAGGAGCGACACCAGCGCGGGAGCCGTCTTCGCGAGTTCCTCGGATATCCGGCTCAGCGTGCGCAGCTCACGCGCGTTCAGGCTCAATGGTGGCTCCTCGTGCCGCGGTGTTATACGGCCGTCTTCCCAAGAAGGCCGTGGTCACGCAGCCAGGTTATGAAACTTTCGCGACCGGTGAAGCCAAGTCCGGCCGCGAGGCAGATCGCGGGAACCGCGGCCAGGGCGTAGCGGTAGCTGAAGCCCGCGGTCATCGGCGGCAGCACGATCAGCGCTATCCCGGTCAGCCAGGGCAGCAGGCCGAGGCCGCCCCAGCCGGTGCCAGGCACGCGGGTCTTGCGGCGGATGCCGAGCACCACGCCGACGGCGCCGGCCACCACGAACAGCAGCAGGAACGTCCCTGGCAGGTACACGACCCGCTGGTAGACCCGCAGGAACGTGCTCCACGGCCGGACCACCGACGGCTGCCCGTAGCTCGCGCCGCCGAAGTCCCGCGCGGCGGCGGCGTTGGCGCTGTTGCCGGTTACCCAGTCGGGCAACGGCGTTATGTAGGCCTTCGGCTCGAAACGGAACTTGGTGCCAGAGCCCTCCAGGTTCCCGATGGCGTTGGTCTCGTTTACCCGCGCCCAGCCGAACGTGGTCAGCGTGTCCTTTGCCACCGCCCGCGCGTAGCCGAGCGGCTGGGCGAGGATGGCACGCTCCGCGAACCGCATGGTCAGCGACTCGATCTTGGGGGTGAAACGGTTGACATTGTTGGTGCCGGTCAGTTCTGCGAGCGGGGTCTTGTTCGACCAGAGGTACTCCTGCGAATTGGGGCGCCTGGACGGCGGCCTCGGGTCGCAGAGCGCCCGCAGATCGGCCGGCGGGTTCATCACCGCGCAGTTGGAGAAGCTGCTCACCCGGCTGTACAGGAACGTGCCCGTCGACTCGTTGAGCGCGTAGTGCCCGGTGTGGATGTGGAACCAGAACATGTAGCCCGCGATCGGCACCACGCCCGCGACCGCGGTGGCGGCGATGCGACGCCAGCCCATGCGGCGCGCCAGCATACAGAGCACCACGATGACGAGCAGCGGCTCGCCCACCGTCCGGACGGTCGCCGCGTACCCGATCGCCAGGCCGGCCAGCACGGCGACGGCCAGCGGCGGCCGGTCCCACCAGCACAGCAGCACGAGCGCCGCGGTGATCAGCGTGTAGAAGAGCACGTCGGCGGCGATCATGTGCTCGAGCTGCAGTTCGAACACGTCGAAGAGCACCGGCAGGGCCGGGATGGTCGCGCCCCACCACGGCAGTCCCCGGTGGCGGAGCACGGCGTAGATGCCGGTGCCCATGGCCAGCCCCATCACGGCCTGCAGGCCGGTGACGAGCGCCAGGCTGTGGAATGGGAGCAGCGCGTACAAGAAGAACGGGTACCCGTTCGACCGCACGATGTCCGGCGTCTTCGTGACCGCGTTGGTCATGTAGTTGTAGGAGTCGTTGAAGAACATCGCCGGCGGGTAGCCGAGCATGACCACGACCCGCAGCGCCGCTGCGACGGCCAGCACGATCACGAAGGGCCAGTTGGCGCGGATCAGCCGCCCCAGCCAGGCGGCCGCCCTGGCGCCACGGGCACCCGCGGCCGGCTGCGCGGCGTCGTCCGTCTCCGGCTGGGCGACGCGGTCGTTTACATGCATCGCACCGACTTTACAAGAACTAGCCTAGGTAGCCGCGGGTTACTGCCCGAGTGCGACGCGATTTAACCTGCGGCGCCCGAACGAAAGCAGTGCGATCGTCATAACCAGCACCACGGTGGGGGCGACGATGTCGTGCGCGCTCCTGCTGGCGAGGGCGAGCACCAGCCACAGCGTCACGATCGGGAGGAACGCGATCGCGCGCGGCCTGCGCCTGACTGGCGGGATCGTCCCGTTGTTCCGCTCGGGATGCGGGGGCAGCGCGGTGGAGGACAGCGCGGTGGAGGGCAGGGCGGCGGAGGGCAGCCGGCGGCCGGGAACGTCGGAGCCGAGCACTGGCTGGGATGGCAGGTCCTCGGTCAGCCTCCGCAGGTCACCCCAGGTCTTGCTGGCGTAGGCGGCGGAGGTCCGCTCGTCGAACTCCTCCAGGGTCAGCCTGCCCGCGGTGTAGGCGTCTCTGAGCGTGGCCACGACGACTTCCCGATCCACATCGGACGCTCGGATCGAATTGTCGCTCACCATGGCCGGAACCCCCTCGATAATTTAAGAATACCCGGTCACTTTCATTATGATCTGCCCATGCCCGCGCTCCCTATGACCGGGGACCACTTCATCGTCTGCGGGGACGGCTCACTCGCCTACCGCATCGCCTCAGAACTGACATCCCGCTACGACGAGGACGTCGTCGTCATCCTGCCGGACCCGGCCAAGAACTACGGGCCGCAGATCACCGCGCTCGCCGGGGTCACCGTGCTCAGCCTTGCCGCGCTGACCAGCGACGCCTTCGTCGAGGCGGGCATCGCGACGGCACGCGGCCTGGCCCTGGTGGGCTCGGACGACCTCGTCAACTTCCACGCCGCGCTGCGCGCCGACGAGCTCAACCCGGGGCTGCGCATCGTCGTCGCCGCGTTCAACCGGCGGCTCGGCCAGCACATCCGCGGCTTCTTCCGCGACTGCACCGTGCTGTCGAGCAGCGAGACTGCCGCGCCGTCGTTCGTGTCCGCCGCGCTCGGCTCGCCCACCCCGAGCCACATCCGGGTATCCGGGCGCACGCTGTACGTGGCGCGCCACGCCGACGTGCCCGCGGGCCACGCGGTCTGCGGGCTCGAGGTGCCCGACGACCCGGCGGGCACCACCCAGCTGGTACCGCCTGACGAGCTGCCGCCGCTGTCGCCGGACAGCGCCTCGTCGAACGGAGGCGGCCTCGTTCTCGCCGTCGCTGACGGCACGCCGCGCGATCCGCTGACCAGGCGGCGGCACCCCGTGCGCGCGTCAGCCGGCATGCTGTGGCGGCTCGCGTGGAACAAGTTCGCGCTGGTCTTCGCCATCCTGCTGGCGGCCGTCATCGCGGGCTTCTGCCTGCTCGTCGCCCGTTACCCGGTGAGCAACGCGGTCTACCTGACCGTGATGGACATGACCGGCTCCGCGCTCACCAACCCCAGGCTCGGCGGCGCTGAGAAGGTCTCGCAGGTGGTCCTCACCGTCGACGGCATGGCGCTGATCCCGCTCGTGACCGCGATCATCGTCGGCGCCCGGCTGACCGGGAAGATCCGCGGCGAGCCGCGGCCGCGCGGCGGTCACATCATCGTCGTCGGCCTCGGCAACGTCGGCACCCGTGTGGTCGGCGAGCTGCACGACCTGGGCTACGACGTCGCCTGCATCGACAGGGACCCGGAAGCCAGGGGCGTCGCGCTCGCGCGCAGGCTCAGCCTCCCGATGGTGATCGGCGAGGCTTACCTGGAAGACAAGCTGCTGGCGGCGGGGCTGGAGACCGCCGCCGCACTCGTCTCCGTGACGAGCAACGACATGGTCAACCTGGAGACCGCGCTGCAGGCACGGGCGATGCGCGAAGACCTGCGGCTGGTGCTGCGCCTCGGCGACGACGACCTGGCCCAGCGGGTCCAGAAGACGCTGGGCAACGTCATCTCGCGCAGCGTCTCCTACATGGCGGCGCCTGCCTTCGCCGCCGCGCTGCTGGAGCACCTGGTGCTGCGCACGATCGCGGTAGGACGGCACGTCCTGCTGATCGCGGACGTCCGGGTAGAAGCCGGCTCGGACATCGCCGGGCGGGCGCTGGCCGACCTCGAGCAGGACCGCCTGGCGCGGGTGCTGGCGCTGCAGGTGCGCGGCGCGCAACAGTTCCACTGGTCGCCGCACCACGGCTACCTGCTCGCCGCGGGCGACCGGGTGATCGTGCTCGCCACGCGCGCCGGGCTGACCCGCTTCCTCACTGGAAGCGCGATTATCGGGTTATTTCGCCCGCGCGGGGTCTCGCGAGAATGCTTACCAGCGCGTTACGCTATGAGCGGAACTTTCCACCTGGTCTCTATGGGCCAGGAGGGAAGAAAATAGATATGCACCCGGTCGAAGGCGGCGGGAGCAGGCCACCGTGACCGGGGGCGGCCCCAACATCGGAGGCAACATGAGTGTCAGTGAAGACCGCGCCGTACAACCGGCTGCTACCGCGGCCGGTCACATCGCCGACCCGGCACCGCTCGGGCTGGCCGCGTTCGCGCTTACCACGTTCCTGCTTTCAGCCGCTAACGCCCATTGGATGAACGGAAACGCCACCGGCGACGCCTGGCTCGGGTACGCCTTCGCCTACGGCGGACTCGCCCAGCTGCTGGCTGGCATGTGGGAGTTCCGCAACAGGAACGTGTTCGGCGCGACGGCGTTCTCCAGTTACGGCGCCTTCTGGATCGGCCTCGGCCTGTGGGTCCTGCTCGTCGCGCGGCAAGCTCGTCCCGCCGTCGCCCTCGGAACGGCGTTCCTCACACACGACCAGGCGTGGATCCTGCTCGCGTTCGCGATCTTCAACACCTACATGCTCCTCTTCAGCACCCAGGTGAACATGGCGGTCTTCGCCGTGTTCCTGACGCTTGAGCTCACCGAGATCATCCTGGCCATCGGCAACTTCGCCAACAGCCCCGGCACCGTCCAGCTCGGCGGTTACGTGGGTCTCGTCACCGCGCTGTGCGCCTGGTACGCTTCGGCGGCCGGCGTCTCCAACGGCATGGCCGGCCGGGTCAGGCTCCCCGTCGGCAGGCCGCTGCTGGCCTAACCGGCCCGCTCCTCGCCAGTCCGCCGCCGCCGGGTACGGTTACGTTCAGCCGTGACCGTACCCGGCGCGAGTGGAGGACGCGACATGCACGTGCAAGACGGGCCGGACCTCGACCTGTCTGTCCAGGTGGCCCGGGTAAAAGAAAAGACGCGGCCGTGGTGGTCGATCATCTCGCTCGTCCTCGCGATCGCCTCCGCCATCACCTCCGCGTGGGCGCACAGCTCCTTTGAGACCTATTTCCGCTCCGACCAAGTGCCGTACCAGATCGTCGCCGCGGCATCCGCCGTGGCGTTCTGCGTGTTCGCCAGCATCGCGACCTACGGGCTGTCGCGCAACGCCCGTTCGGTGCTCGAACCGCGGGTCGGCACCGCGCACGCCGCCGTCGTCAGGTACTTCCTGCTGCTGATCGGCGGCTTCGCCACGCTGGCCATCACGCTGGCGCTGTTCCACGTCCCGGTCACCCAGCTGCTCCTCGGCGGGGTGCTGACCAGCGTGATCGTCGGGATCGCAGCGCAGCAGGCGATGTCCAACGTGTTCGCCGGGATGGTGCTGCTGCTCGCCAGGCCGTTCCGGGCCGGCGACACGATCCTGCTGCGGGCCGGGGCGCTCGGCGGGGAGCTGACCGGCACGGTCACGGAGATCGGCATCACCTACGTGCGGCTCGACACCGGCGCCAGCGTGCTGTCCGTGCCCAACTCGCAGGTGCTCAACGCCGTGGTGGGACCGAAGCCGCAGCCGCAGCCGTCGGCGGCTGTTCCGGTCAGCCCGCCAGGGGACGACCAGCCGGCGCCTCCGGGACGGGGAGCACTGCCCAGTTAGGGAACACTGCCCGCCAGTTAGGGAACACTGCCCGGCTAACTGCTTCTTGACCACGTACAGGGACAGACCTGGGACGCGCAGCACGCGGACGCGGCGCGGGGCGCCGAAGCCGGCCTCGCGGAGCCAGCCGCGCAGCTGCGCGGGGGTGTGCACCTGCGAGCCCGAGCTGAGGTAGACGAACAGGCCGAGGAAGTTCGCCGCCGCGGACGCGCGGCGGCCCGGGTCGGCGAAGGCATCCATCACCGCCAGCGTGCCTCCCGGCGCCAGTGCCTCGCGGGCCTTGCCGAACAGGGCGGGGATCTGGTCCGGGGCCAGATGGTGCACGAGGTTGAAGCAGAGCACCGCGTCGTAGCGGCTGTCCGAGTCGCCGCCGCCCATGTCGCCCGCAGTCGCGTCGCCGTCCCTGAACCGCACCCGGTCGGCCATCCCGGCGGCGGCGACGATCTCACGGCCGACCGCCGCGCTGCCCGGCAGGTCCAGCACGGTCGCGGTCAGCCCCGGGTGGCGGCGGCACAGCGCGGTGGAGTACAGGCCGTGGCCGCCGCCGACGTCGAGCAGCTGCCGCGCGCCTGACGGCAGCCGCAGCTTCCTGGCCACCTCCGCGGCGCTCAGCCTGGCGAGCTCGCGCTGACCGCGGATGTAGCGCTCCCAGTACGGGTCGTCGGGCGGCGCGCCGTGCGACCCGGCGGGCCGCCGGCCGCGGGTCACTTCGTCGAGTTCGGCCCACCAGGTCCAGTAGTCCGCGGTTCCCGCGACGTACTCCGCGACCGACAACTCGGACGCCGGGTCGAGCCAGCGCCGCGAGCGGCGGCTGAGCTGGTAGCGGCCTGCGCGGGCGGTGACGTGGCCCGACGAGCGCAGGCAGTCGAGCAGCAGCCGGGTGGGCAGCGGGTCGAGGTCAAGGTCGGCGGCCAGCTCCGCCGCCGTGGCGGGGTTTTGCGCCAGCCGGGCCGTGACGCCGGAGCGCACGGCGGCGACGAGGATCCCGGACAGCCCCATGCCGCCCCAGGCCTCGGCGGCGGGGCTGGGCACGACGCCGGCGAGCAGGGCCAGCCACTCGGCCGGGTTGGCACCGCGCAATGCAAGCCTCACACTGCAAAGGTAGGCGCTGCGAGCCGACAGACCGGGGGTTTCTGCCATGAACCGCGTGCGGGCACTGATCATTGCCAGCCACCCGGGTCCGTCGCTCGCCATCACGGCCATGGCGACCCTGCTGGCGGCGGAGGCGGCGCCGCACGGCATCGGCCCCGTGCTGACGGCGCCCGCCATGCTGGCGGGCCAGCTGTCGGTCGGCTGGTCCAACGACGCCTGCGACGCGCGCCGCGACGCCGCGGCGGGCCGGACGGACAAGCCGATCGCCGCCGGCGCGATCAGCGTGCGGGCGGTGTGGATCGCGGCCTTCGTCTCGCTGCTGGCCGGGCTCGCGATGGCGCTGGCCATCAGCCCGGCGACGCTGCTCATCCTGGTCGTGGTCATCGGCGCCGCGTGGGCGTACAACCTCGGCCTGAAATCGACGGCCTGGTCCGGGCTCATGTACGTGGCCGGGTTCGGCCCGATTCCCGCGTACGCGGCCAGCACGCTGCCCGGTCATCCCGCGCCGCGCTGGTCCGTGACGGCGGCGGCTGCGCTGGTCGGCCTCGGCGCGCACTTCGCCAACGTGCTGCCCGACCTTGCGGGCGACCAGGCCACCGGCGTCAAGGGCCTGCCGCAGCAGGTAGCCGCCCGGTGGGGGCCCGGCGCGGTACGGGCCGCCGCGCTGGTGCTGCTGCTGGCGGCGTCCGTGCTGCTGGTGCTGGCGGCCAGCGACGCCAGGCGATGGGTCGCCATCGCCGGGCTTGCCGCCGCGGCCGTGCTCGGCGTGATCGGCGCCCGCGGCGCCGGCCGGGTCCCGTTCTACGCCGCGCTCGGCATCGCGGCCGTCGACGTGGTGGTATTCGCCGCGGGCGGGGAAGCCCTGACGTCATGACGAGGATCGTCGCCGTGCAGTCCGCCTTCCCGGTCCACCGCCACCCGCAGCCCGAGCTCACCAGGGCGTACGCCGAGCTCAGCGGCCTGGACCCGGCGCGGCACGCCCTGCTTAGGCGGCTGCACGGCAACTCGGGCGTCGATACCAGGCACATCGCCCTGCCACTGCCCGACTACCGGACCTTGCGCGGGGTCGAGGCCAGCAACGACCGCTACATCGATGAGGCTCTTGACCTCGGCGAGCGGGCACTGCGCGGCGCCCTAGAGTCGGCCGGGCTGACCGGTGGCGACCTGGACCTCCTGATCGTCACATCGGTGACCGGGGTGGCCGTGCCGTCGCTCGACGCCAGGCTCATCCCGCGCCTCGGGCTGCGGGCGGACGTGAAACGGCTGCCGATCTTCGGCCTCGGATGCGTGGCCGGCGCGGCCGGGCTGGGCAGGCTGCACGACTACCTGCTCGGCTGGCCCGGGCACACCGCGGCGCTGCTGGCGGTCGAGCTGTGCACGCTGGACTTGCCTGTCACCGAGCTCACCACGGCGGACCTAGTGGTCAGCGGGCTGTTCGGCGACGGAGCCGTGGCGCTGGTCGCGACCGGCGCACGGGCCGCTGGCGGGCGGCGGGCTGTCGGGCCGCGGGTGATCGCGTCGCGCAGTGAGGTGTACCCCGACAGCGGGGACACGCTGGGCTGGCGGCTTGGTTCCGACGGCTTCAGGATCGTGCTGACGGCGGAGCTCGCCGACGTGGTGGAGCGGCGGCTCGCGGGCAGCGTGACCTCGTTCCTGGCCGCCCACGGCCTGACCGCGGACGACGTCAAGAGCTGGGTGTGCCATCCCGGCGGCCCCAGGGTGATCGACGCCGTGCAGAAGAGCCTCAAGCTGCCCGACAGCGCGGTCGAGGCAAGCCGCCGGTCGCTCGCGGAAGCCGGCAACATGTCCTCCGCGTCGGTGCTGCACATCCTGGAGCAGGTCGCCGCGAACGGCCGGCCGCCACCGGGGTCAGCCGGCCTCATGATCGGACTTGGGCCGGGAGTCAGCGCCGAACTGGTCTTGCTGCGATGGTGAGCTAGTGGACGTTTACTGGGGTCTGCTCGCCGTCATCGCCGTCGAGCGGGTGGCGGAACTCGTCGTGTCACAGCGGCATGCCGCCGCGAGCCTGCGCAACGGCGGTGTCGAGTACGGCAAGGGGCACTTCCCCGTCATGGTGGCGCTGCACGTCGCGCTGCTGGCCGGCTGCGTGGCCGAGCCGCTCTTGCTGCACCGCACGTTCATCCCCGCGCTCGGCTATCCGATGCTCGTGGTCGTGGTGGCGGCGAACGTGCTGCGCTGGTGGTGCATTGTCACGCTGGGCCCGCGGTGGACGGCGCGGGTGATCGTGATCCCCGGGCGGCCGCTGGTCAGGTCGGGACCGTACCGGTGGTTCGCGCACCCGAACTACGTCGCCGTCGTTATCGAGGGTGCCGCGCTGCCGCTCGTCGGCTCGGCCTGGATCACCGCGTGCACGTTCACCGTGCTGAACGCGGCGCTGCTCACGGTGCGGCTGCGCTGCGAGACCCGCGCGCTCGCCGTGGCGGCGCCGCTCTCGCCGGTGTCCCCGTGATGGAGGCACCGTGATGGAGGCACCGTGATGGAGGCACCATGATGGAGGCACCGTGATGGAGGCACCGTGATCGACGTGCTGGTCGCGGGCGGCGGGCCCGCCGGGCTGGCGACCGCCATCCGGTGCGCGCAGGCGGGACTGTCGGTCACCGTGGCCGAGCCGCGCGGCGTGCCGATCGACAAGGCCTGCGGCGAAGGCCTGATGCCGTCGGCGGTGGTCCGGCTGGCGGCGCTCGGCGTCGTCCCGGCCGGGCACCCGCTGCGCGGAATCCGGTACCTGGACGCCAGCCACCGCGTCGACGCGCGCTTCCGGCGCGGCGACGGTCTCGGCGTCCGCCGCACGACCTTGCACGCCGCGCTCGCGGCACGGGCCGCCGAGCTTTCAATCCCGGTCCTGCCGCTGCGGGTGACGTCCGTCACCCAGGACGGCGGCGGTGTCACGGCGGCAGGCCTGCGGGCGAGGTACCTGGTCGCCGCCGACGGGCTGCACTCGACGGTCCGCCGGGCCTGCGGGCTGGACCCGCCGCGCGCCCGCCATCCGCGGTACGGCCTGCGCCGGCACTACCGGCTCGCGCCGTGGACCGACCTGGTCGAGGTGCACTGGTCGGCGGGGGCCGAGGCGTACGTCACGCCGGTCGCTGACGACCTGGTGGGCGTCGCGATCCTGGGCGGCGCGCACGGCGACTTCGCGTCCAGGCTCGCGGCGTTCCCGGCGCTGCGCGAGCAGCTGACCGGGGCCGGGCCTGGCAGCGAGGTGCGCGGCGCCGGCCCGCTGCGGCAGGACGTGCCGCGCCGGTCCGCCGGCAATGTCCTGCTCGTCGGTGACGCCTCCGGCTACCTCGACGCGCTGACCGGCGAGGGTATCGGCGCGGCGCTCGCGCAGGCGGCGGTCCTGGCGGAGTGCCTGGCGGCGGGGCGGCCAGGCGACTACGAACGAGCCTGGCGGCGGGCCTGCCGCAGGTCCTGGATGCTGACCGCGGGCCTGCTGTGGTCCAGGCACCAGCCGCTGCTCGGACCCCGGATCGTCCCCGCCGCGCAGCGACTCCCCCGCCTGTTCACCACCGTCGTCAACCTCGTCGGCGACGCGTGACCTGGACTGCATCGCCCCGGGAACGTTGTAGCACGTGATTTGGCTGAAGACCAACGTCAAGCACAGCCGGATGCTCAAGTACGGCATCCTCCCCCATCACTTCGCACCGACCCGGATCGACAACGACTGGCCCGCGGTCTATGGCGACCTCAAGTCCTCCATCCACGAAGGGCGCCAGCGACCTCCGCCGCGGGTAGTGGCCTTCGAGGCTCTCGCTAGCCGAGGCTGAGAAAACGAAACGGCCCCGGCGGATGCCGGGGCCGTTGACGCTCGGGCCGGTGCGGTGGTCGCCTCCTCGGCGAGAGGCACATCGCGGCTCCAGCCGAACGGTATTCCGCGAAGGCGATATTAGGTGCGGCCCGGGGGACCCTAGCCGCACCGGCCACTGTCTCTAACGCCTCCTGCTGTACCTCTGTTCCCGGGAGTCCCGGCCAGTTTGCTGATCGCGAGACTCGCCGTCCCAGTAGCCGCGCTGCGCCGGGTCGGCCGCCGGCGTGAAGCTCGGCGTGGCCTGGGTGCCCGGAGCACCCGGGTAGGCGGCCTGCTGGCGGTTCTCCGGGTATCCGGTCTCCGGGTATCCGGTCTCCTGGTATCCGGTCTCCGGGTATCCGGGCGCGTAGCCGTCGTCGGCGTACCCCTGGCCACCGTAGGACTGCTCCGCCGGGTATCCCTGCGGGGCGTACCCGGCCTGCTGGTACTCGTCGCCGGGCCCGTATCCGCCACCGTTCGGGGTAAACGCGGGGGTAAAGGTCGGGCCGGCGGCCGTGGCGGAGCCGTTCCCCTGGTAGCCGTTGTAGCCGTTGGCCTCGTAGGCGCCCGACTGCCGTGCATCGCCGTAGCCGTTCGCCTCGTAGGCGCCGGCCTGGTGCGGGCCGGCGTAGCCGTTGGCCTCGTAGGCGCTGGCCTGGCGTGCGTCGCCGTAGCCGCTGGCCGGGTAGGCGCCGGACTGCTGCGCGTCGCTGTAGCCGCTCGGCTCGTAGGCGCCCGGGTGCTGCGCGTCGCCGTAGCCGCTGGCCTCGTAAGCGCCGGACTGGTGCGTGGCTGGGTAACCGCTGGCCTCGTAGCCGCCCGAGTGCTGGGCATCGCCGTAGCCGTTCGCCTCATACGCGCCCGGCTGGGGCGTGCCGTTATAGCCGTTGGTGTCGTAGGCCGCGGTGGCGCCGAAACTGCCATCGGCGTAGTCGGATGACGGGTATGAACCGCTGGCGGGGTCGGCGTAACCGTTCGCCTGGTAGGCGCCGGTGCCGCTGAAACCGCCGGGCTGCGCGTATCCCGGGTCGGCGTAGCCGGACGGGTCGGGGTAACGCGGCGCTTCCTCGTAGGGCGACGGGTCCTGGGCGGGCCGCGGCGCGGCCGGGGCGCCGGAGGCACCGGGGGCGTCCTGGGCGACCGGAGCGGGGTACGCCGGAACGGCGCTCGTCCCGTTCATGTAAGAAGCGGTGGGATCCGCCTGCACGTACTGGGCGAGATCGTGGCTGTCCGGGTCGGGCACGCTGTAGTCCTGCGCGGCATAGCCCTGGCCGTTGTAACCCTGTGCTCCGTAGCCCTGCTGTGCCCCGTAGCCCTGCTGTGCTTCGTAACCCTGCTGTGCCTCGTAACCCTGCTGTGCCTCGTAACCCTGCTGTGCCTCGTAGCCCTGGGCGTTGTAGCCCTGGGCGTTGTAGCCGCGCGCGTCGTAGCCCTGCGTGTCGTAGCTTTCCGCGCTGTAGTTCTGGCTGTTGTAGTTCTGGTCGTTGTAGTTCTGGCCGCTATAGCCCTGACCGTCCTGCGGGTGGGCGGCGGCGTACGCCGGACCGCTGTAGTCCGGGTACGGGGCCGCCGCGCCGGCCTGCGCGCCGTAGCCCTGCGCGTCGCCGTATCCCTGCGCGTCGCCGTATCCTTGCGCGTCGCCGTATCCTTGCGGGTCGCCGTACTGCTGGGCGTCGCCGTACTGCTGGGCGTCGCCGTACTGCTGCGGGTCGCCATATCCCTGCGGGTTGCCGTACCCGCGGGCGTCGCCGTACTGCTGGGACTCCCCGTACCCGGCCGCGTTCCCGTACTGCTGGTTGCGGTAGTCGCTGAGGTACGTCGGCTCGGCCTGCCCGTACCCGTTAGCCGGGCCTGCGCCGTAGCCGGGCGCCGGGTAGCCGACCGCGGGGTCGTCGGGGACGGCGGTCATCGCGCCCGTGAAGGGCTCTGGCGACGGGCCGATCGCGAGCCGCGGCCGCTGGGCCGCCAGCGCGACCGGGCCGCCCAGGCCGGGGTCGTCAGGCGACCCCCTGTGCAGGGAATCCATCAATCGCGGCAGGTCATCAATGGGCAACCGGAACGTGCCAGTGCAGGTACCCCCCTGCCAGATGCTGAACACTGCGATCCCGGTATCGGCGTACCAGCTGAGACGCATGCTGCGGGTACTGCCGCGCACGTCAAAGAAGACTTCGCCGAGCCGGGGCAGCGGTGCTGCGTCCGACGCTGACATGCTGCCCATCGTGGCCCCCCTCCTGAACGTTTGTCCAGTTCATTCAGAGTATTGCCCAGGAGCCCCGTGCGTGACCCAGTCGCGTCTCTTGGTCATGCCCGCAGCGTCCGTCGGCGTGTCGTCGCCGGCCTGGCCGGCGCGGGCGGGCAAAAATTCGCGACTCGCCGGACCGAAAATCCCACCCTGCCGTGCGCGGCCGGGGGGCTAGGTGGCATCATAGTCCGCAGGCTTTCCTGCCCCCGCCTCTTGGCGAGCACCGTTTTGCGGGGAACACCGTCTTTCGGGGAACACCGGCTCTTCGGGAACACGTCTGGTGGGGCAGGCGTTTGTCATGCATGAGCCTATGGCCCGGCTGCCTGCCTGCGAGCAACCGCCCGCTGACGTCGTCATCGCGCACGCGAAAACGTGCGGGAACAGTACGACGCCATGCGGCGTTAAATCTTGCAACGGCAGTTACCGAGCAGAGGTGGAGGCTCGCGTGCTAACGAGCCAATACCAAGGGTAACGCAAGAATAAAGCAACTTTGTTGAGGTGACTGATCCATGTCTCAGGTGCGTAGGCAGACGGCGACGCTTCCCCGTCCTAACTGGGGTTGGCAGGACGCTGCTGCGTGTCGTGGCGAGGATCTGATGCTCTTCTTCGGCCCAGACGGCGAGCGGCAGCCAGAGCGGGAGATCAGGGAGCGCAAGGCTAAGGCCATTTGCGCGAGCTGCCCGGTCCGGATCGAGTGTCTCAACTACGCCGTTGCGCGTCCTGAGAAGTACGGCACCTGGGGCGGCCTGAACGAGGACGAGCGCTCCGCGGAGCGCCGTCGCCGGATGCGCCGCGCGAACGCCGCCTGATACAGCGGGATCGCTATCGCAGCGCCGCGAGCAGCGTCAGCACGTCGGAGTCGGTCAGCTGGCCGAACTCGGCGTACCACTCTCCCACGCTACGGAACCGGCGGGGTGTGACTAGGGTCACCACCCCGCCGGTTTCTGCTTTCATCGCCTCCACAGCCGACGCCGACGCGACCGGCACCGCCAGCGTCAGCCGGGCGGGCCTCCCGGCGCGCACCGCGCGCAGCGCCGCCCGCGCTGTGACCCCGGTCGCCAGCCCGTCGTCGACCACGATCACGTGGCGTCCGGCGAAGTCAGGCGGCGGCAGGCCGTCACGGTAGACGGCGACGCGGCGGGCGAGCTCGGCTCGCTCGCTGGCGACGACGCCGGCCAGGTCGTCAGGCCGGAGCCGGACCTGATCCAGCATGCAGGGGTCGAAGACCGGCTCGCCGCCTTCCGCGATGGCGCCAAGCCCGACCTCGGGCTCGTCGGGATGGCCGATCTTCCTCGTCACGAGCACCTCGAGCGGGACGCCCAGGCACCGTGCCACGCCGGCCCCGACCGCGACTCCGCCTCTCGGCAGCGCGGTCACCACCGTACGTTCGGGATAAGAATGACCAATCACCAGCCGGAGGCACTCGCCGAGGAGCAGCCCGGCAGCCGCGCGGTCCGTAAAGCGCACGGGCCAGACCGCGCGGCGTCCGGCGAACGCGCTGGCCATATCGCGCTGTGTTATACCCACCGCGCGCCCGGTAAAGACGGGCACAATGAAGACCATGATCTGCGTTCCGTGCCGCCAGCGGCACCACCAGGACTGCCCGGGCGGCACCTGGTGCGATTGCCAGCACCTGCCGGCGCAGGACGCGGGGCAGGACGCGGTCGAGCCGCCGCTAAGCTGGGTGCGGCAAGGCTGAGGCATTCGTTAGCGGCCGACCGGGGATGTATCGAGACCGTACCGTTACAACTTTAACGCGAGCGGCGGGAATAGCCGGGCGGTGCGGAAATGTTGGCCCCCAACGTGACCCACCTTCGCTGGACAGACAACGCAAAAGTGTGTGATCCTGCAAAGGTGATTGTTACGGACCCCATGCTCGTCGTGCGCAGGCACGTCGACCTGCTGCGTGTCCGTAGCGCCATGTGTCGTCCCGCACGCTGATCGCCGCCCGACGTTTAACTCAACGTTACAAACCCGCTGAGTACCAAAGGGCGCGCGCCACGTAGCTGGGGCGGCTTTTTTGCTTTTCTGAAGCCCGCCAACGGCCAGGCGGTGCGTGCTCGCGCCAGGACTACGACCGTTAGTGAGGAAACCGCCGCATGCCTCCTGTTTCCGGAGCAACTGCGACCAAGGACGCCACTAGGCCAAAAGCCGCCCCCCGCCGCAAGCGCGGTGAGGGGCAATGGGCGCTCGGCTACCGCGAGCCGCTCAACAAGAACGAGGAGAACAAGAAATTCGATGACGGGCTGAACGTCCGCCAGCGGATCATCGACGTCTACTCCAAGCGCGGCTTCGACTCGATCGACCCGGCTGACCTGCGCGGGCGCTTCCGCTGGTACGGGCTGTACACGCAGCGGCGCCCGGGCATCGACGGCGGCAAGACCGCCATCCTCGAGCCGGAGGAACTCGACGACCGGTACTTCATGCTGCGGGTCAGGATCGACGGCGGCCAGCTGTCCGGCGCGCAGCTGCGCACGATCGCGGACATCTCGAACAAGTACGCCCGGGGCACCGCGGACGTCACCGACCGGCAGAACATCCAGCTGCACTGGATCGAGATCGAGAGCGTCCCGGCGATCTGGGAGGCGCTCGAAGCGGTCGGCCTTGACACCACCGAGGCCTGCGGCGACACGCCGCGGGTCATGCTCGGCTGCCCGCTCGCGGGCCTGGACGCCGACGAGCTGATCGACGCGACGCCGGAGATCACGACGATCCACGACTCGTTCATCGGCGACAAGGCGTTCTCCAACCTGCCGCGCAAGTTCAAGACCTCGATCAGCGGCTGCGCCGCGCAGTGCTCGCACCATGAGATCAACGACGTCGCGTTCGCGGCCGTGCGGCACCCGGCGACCGGCGAGACCGGCTACGACCTGTGGGTCGGCGGCGGGCTGTCCACCAACCCGATGATCGCCCAGCGGCTGGGGACATTCGTCAAGCAGGGGCAGGTGCCCGAGGTGTGGGCCGCGGTGGTGTCGCTGTTCCGCGACTACGGCTACCGGCGGCTGCGGCACCGCGCCAGGATCAAGTTCCTCGTCGCGGACTGGGGCGCGGAGCGGTTCCGCGAGGTGCTGGAGAAGGAGTACCTCGGCTACGCGCTGCCCGACGGGCCGGCCCCGGTCAACGTCGACGCCGGCATGCGGGATCACATCGGCGCGCACCCGCAGAAGGACGGGCTGGCCTACGTCGGCTTCGCGCCGAAGGTCGGCAGGCTCAACGGCGACGCGCTGCACGCCATCGCCAACCTGGCCGACAAGTACGGCAGCGGCCGGGTGCGGACCACCACCGAGCAGAAGATGGTGATCCTGGACGTGCCGCCGGACCGCGTCCCCGCGCTCGTGGCGGAGCTCGAGGCGGCGGGGCTGCCGGCGAAGCCGAGCATGTTCCGCCGGTACACGATGGCGTGCACCGGGATCGAGTTCTGCAAGCTGGCGATCGTGGAGACCAAGGCCCGCGCCAGCAGCCTGATCGACGAGCTCGAGCGGCGGCTGCCCGGCTTCGACACCCCGGTGACCATTAACGTCAACGGCTGCCCGAACTCCTGCGCCCGCATCCAGACCGCGGACATCGGCCTCAAGGGCTCGCTGGTCACCGACGACTCGGGCCAGCAGGTCGAGGGATTCCAGGTCCACCTCGGCGGGACCCTGCTCGGCGGCGACGCGGCCGGCTCAGGATTCGGCCGGAAGGTCCGGGGCCTGAAGACGACCGCCGACGAACTTCCCGACTACGTGGAGCGCGTGCTGCGCCGCTTCACAGCCGGGCACCAGGAAGGCGAGACATTCTCGCAGTGGACGATGCGCGCGACCGACGAGGAGCTGTCATGAGCAGCCCATCCGGGCGGGCAGTGCCGTTCTACTGCCCGTACTGCGGAGAAGAGGACCTCGAACCCCAGGGCGCGGCGGACGGCGAATGGCACTGCCGCAGCTGCACAAGGAGCTTCCAGCTACGCTTTGCCGGGATAGGAGCCGCACTGTGACCACCGTAGGGCTTACTCTTGGCGGTCTGGACTATCCTTTCGGTCCGGCGAGCTCGGACCTTGACGACGAACGAGGTGTGGAGGACCCGCGGCACATGCGCAGTCTCGCCGAACAGGCAGCTGAGGAGCTCGAGGACGCCTCCGCCGAGGACATCATCCGGTGGGCGACGGACACGTTCGGCGACCGGATCTGCGTCACCTCGTCGATGACCGACGCGGTCATCATCCACCTGGCTTCGGCGATCCGCCCGGGTATCGACGTGGTGTTCCTCGACACCGGCTACCACTTCCCCGAGACGATCGGCACCCGCGACGCGGTGTCCGCCGTGTACCCGGTGAACCTGGTCAACGTCACCCCGTCCCGCACCGTCGAGGAGCAGGACGCCGAGCTCGGCCCGCGGCTGTACGGGCGTAACCCCGATCTGTGCTGCTACCTGCGCAAGGTCGAGCCGCTCGAGCGGGCGCTGTCCGGCTACGACGCGTGGATCACCGGGGTGCGCCGCGAGGAAACCACCTCGCGCCGCTCGACGCCTGTTGTCGCCTGGGACGAGAAGCGCGAGATGGTCAAGGTCAACCCGATCGTGTCCTGGACGGGCAAGCAGGTCGACGACTACATCGCCACGAACGGCGTGCTGGTGAACCCGCTGGTGTACGACGGGTACCCGTCGATCGGCTGCCGCACCTGCACGCTGCGGGTGGAGACGGGCGCCGACCCGCGCAGCGGCCGGTGGGCGGGAACGGGCAAGACCGAATGCGGCATTCACGTCTGAACCCCGCCGCCCAGAACCAGGTCGCCCTGAACCGGGGTGCCCTGAACCGGGTCGCGGGGCATCGCACGCCGCTGGTCGCGGTGGCTCACGGGTCGCGGGATCCGCGGGCCGCGGCGACCGTGAGCGAGCTAATCGCGGTGGTGCGGTACCGGGCGGTGGCCTGGGGCCTGGGCGGTCTCGACGTCAGGGCGGCATTCCTCGACCACTGCGCACCGTCGCTGCCGCAAGCGCTGTCCGCGGCCGGCGACGGGGCGTGCGTGGTCGTCCCGCTGCTGCTCACCGCCGCTTACCACAGCAAGAGCGACATCCCCGCGCAGCTCGCCGCCGCCAGCGCCGCCGTCCCGCTGGACGTGAGCTGCGCGGATACGCTCGGGCCGCATCCGCTGCTGCTCGCCGCCCTGGAGCGGCGGCTGTCAGAGGCCGGCGTGCCCGTGGGCGACCCCGCTGCCCGGTCGCGCACCAGCGTCGTGCTCGCCGCGGCCGGCTCGTCCGACCCGGCGGCGAATGCCACGATCGCCGCCCTCGCCGCCAGGTGGCAGGCGACACGCGGCTGGCACGCGGTCGTGCCCGCGCACGCATCGGCGGCCGGCCCACGGCCGGACGAGGCGGTGCGGGCGCTGCTCGCCGGCGGCGCGCCGGGCCCGGTGGTGGTCGCCACCTACCTGCTGGCGCCCGGTTACTTCGCCGACAAGATCCGCGCCGCCGGGCTGAGCGCCGGAGCCGCCGCCGTCTCCCCCGTCCTCGGCGCCGCTCCTGACATCGCGGACGTGGTCCTGGAGCGCTACCTGGCCGCCGTCCCCGCGGAGCTGTGCGCCCCGCTGGCGGCCAGGGCATAGCTGTCATCCCGAACGGGCCCGTGGCGACCCGCCAGCGGCAAGCGGCTGCGGGCTCCGCCCGCTTCTTGCTGTTATCAGCCCGACGGAATTATCGTGCGGGATAACACCCCAGAATCCGGGCCAGGTCCCGCACGGTAATCCGGTCGCGACGTCGACGGGCCCTGCACCTACTCGCTTCTTGCTGTTATCAGCTGCACGATGCGGCGGCGGAAAGATAGTGGATAGTTAGGCACCCCAGAGGGTGCACAAGTATCCATCATCGTGGCGGGTCGGGCCGCTTCTTGCTGCTATCAGGCGTTGGCGGGGGCTGCCCTAGGTGGCGCCGGAGGTGTCGATCCGGGACATGATGCGGTCCGCGTCCCGGCCGAGGCGGCGCAGCTGTTCCGGCGACAGGACGTCGATGACGAGCGACCGGACGAGCGCGACGTGCGCGGGCGCCGCCTTTGTGAGCGTCTCCAGGCCCTGCTCGGTCAGGATGGCATTGGTGAAGCGGCCGTCGGCCGGGTCGGGCTCGCGGCGCACGAGGCCGCGCGCCTCGAGGCGCTTGATCAAGTGCGACAGCCGGGACAGCGACGCGTTGGTGACCTCGGCGAGCGAGCTCATCCGCATGGTCTGCCGCGGGCGGGTCGACAGCATGGCCAGCACCTGGTACTCAACCATGCTCAGGTTCGAGTCGCGCTGCAGCTGCTGATCGATCGACCAGGGCAGCCACATGAACAGCCGGACCAGGGACAGCCAGGCGTCGAGTTCCGCCGCGGTCAGCCACTTCACCGCGGGGTCCCCGGGGACAAGGTGAGCTCCTTCTGCCATGACACCAAGACTAGCATTCACTGGACCGTTCAAGTGATATGTCTTGACTATTCAAGTCATCGAGGCATAGCTTTGACTTGAACGGACAAGTCAAACGGGAGGCTGACTGACCATGAAAATCGCACTTACCGGCGCCACTGGGTTCATCGGATCGCACGTCCTGACCGAACTGCGCGAGCACGGCCACGAGGTGACGGCGTTCGTCCGCGACGACGCCCAGGCGGACAAGGTCGCGGCGCGCGGCGCCACCCCGGCCGTGGTCGACCTGTACGACACCCCGACGCTCGCGGGCCTGCTCGGCGACGCCGACGGGGCCATCCACACCGCGAGCCCCGGCGACGCCACCAGCGCGGACCTGGACTCCGCGGTGGTCGACGCGGCGCTCGAGGCGTTCACCGGCACGGGCAAGCCTTACCTGGAGATCAGCGGCCTGTGGGTCTTCGGGTCCAACACCGCCATCACCGAGGACTCGCCCTTCAACGCTCCCCCGCTGGTGGCGTGGAAGGCGCCCATCGAGCGCCGGGTGCTCGGCGCGGCTGGCATGCGCGGCGCCGTGCTCATCTCGAGCACGGCCTACGGCGACGGCGGCGGCGCGATTCCCGGGGCGCTGCTCGGCTCTCCGCGCGACGAGGCCGGGAACCTGATCATGATCGGCTCGGGACGGCAGCACTGGTCGACGGTGCACGCCGCCGACCTCGCGGACGCCTTCCGGCGTGTCCTGGAAGACGACTCGGCGCACGGCTACTACGTCGTCGGCAACGGGACGAACTCGACCCTCGCCGAACTGACCGAGGCGGCGGCCGTCGCGGTCGGCGCGCCCGGCGCCGTCCCCGGCTCCGACGAGGAGGCGCGAGCCCGCTTCGGCGACTACTTCGCCGAGGTCCTGCTGCTCGACCAGGGCACCGCCGCGGCGAAGATCAGGGACGAGCTCGGCTGGCGCCCCGCCCGCCCGTCGCTCGCCGCCGAGTTCCGGCACGGCAGCTACCGGCGCTAGCCGCACCGCCGTACCCGTAGCGCGAAACCGTACGAAAGTAGCGATATGACACCGTTACGGCCAACCTGTTACGAAACCGCTCCAGACGGGGAAACACCTGGCACGGACGCCCGGCGCGCGGCCCCGAGAACGCATAACCTGACCCGGTAAGCTGCCGCGCTTGCGGTGTACCGCGTTGGGAGATTGATGCACATCTGGCCGGGAGCCCCGTATCCACTGGGGGCGACGTGGGACGGGTGGGGGACGAATTTCGCGCTGTTCTCTGAGGTCGCTGACCGCGTCGAACTGTGCCTGTTCGACGAGACGGGAACAGAAACCCGCGTCGTGCTGACGGAGATGGACGGTTTTGTCTGGCACGGGTACCTGCCCGCGATCGGCCCTGGCCAGCGGTACGGCTACCGGGTGCACGGCCCCTTCGATCCCAGGCGCGGCAGCCGCTGCTCCCCGTCCAAGCTGCTGCTCGACCCCTACGCCAAGGCCGTCGAGGGCCACCTGACCTGGGATGAGGCGCTGTTCGACTACCAGTGGAGCGACCCGCGGCGGCGGAACACGGCCGACAGCGCGCCGTTCATGCCGAAGAACATCGTCATCAACCCGTTCTTCGACTGGGGCAACGACCGGCCGCCGCGCATCCCGTACCACGAGACGGTGATCTACGAGGCGCACGTCCGCGGACTGACGCTGTGCCACCCGGAGATCCCGCTGCACCAGCGGGGCACCTACGCGGGGCTGGGCCACCCGGCGGTGATCGAGCACCTGCGCCGGATCGGGGTCACCGCGGTGGAGCTGCTGCCGGTGCACCAGTTCCTCCCCGAGCAGGCGCTGGTCCAGCGCGACCTGACCAACTACTGGGGCTACAACACGATCGGCTTCCTCGCGCCGCATAACAGGTACTCCAGCGCCGGCCAGCGCGGCGAGCAGGTCGGCGAGTTCAAGTCCATGGTCAGGGCGCTGCACACAGCGGGCATCGAGGTCATCCTCAACGTGGTCTACAACCACACCGCCGAGGGCGACCACCGCGGTCCGACGCTGTGCTTCCGCGGCATCGACAACGAGGCGTACTACCGGCTCGATCTCAGGGACCCGCGGCGGTACATTGACTACACGGGCTGCGGCAACAGCCTGAACGTGCGGCACCCGCACTCGCTGCAGCTGATCATGGACTCGCTGCGGTACTGGGTGCTCGAGATGCACGTCGACGGGTTCCGGTTCGACCTGGCCTCGGCCCTGGCGCGCGAGCTGCACGACGTGGACCGGCTGTCCACGTTCTTCGACCTGGTCCAGCAGGATCCCGTGGTGTCCCAGGTGAAGCTGATCGCCGAGCCGTGGGATGTCGGCGAGGGCGGCTACCAGGTCGGCAACTTCCCGCCACTGTGGACGGAATGGAACGGCAAGTACCGGGACACGGTGCGCGACTACTGGCGTGGCCAGCCGGCCACCCTGCCGGAGTTCGCCTCCCGGCTGACCGGGTCCAGCGACCTGTACGAGTCGTCAGGCCGCCGCCCCGTCGCCTCGATCAACTTCGTCACCTGCCACGACGGGTTCACGGGCGCCAACCTGGTCAGCTACAACAACAAGCACAACGAGGCTAACGGCGAGGACAACAGGGACGGCACCAACGACAACAGATCGTGGAACTGCGGGGTCGAGGGCCCGGCGGACGACCCCGAGATCAACGAGCTGCGCGCCAGGCAGCAGCGGAACTTCCTGACCACCCTGTTCCTGTCCCAGGGCATCCCGATGATGCTGGCCGGGGACGAGATCAGCCGGACCCAGGGCGGCAACAACAACGCCTACTGCCAGGACAACGAGATCTCGTGGGTGGACTGGTCCAGTGCCGCCGGCGAGCGGGACCTGCTCATCTTCACCCAGAAGCTCGCCCGGCTGCGCCGCCGCCACCCGGTGTTCCGCCGCCGCCGGTTCTTCAAGGGCGCCTTCTCCGGCTCCGGGACCGGCGACCTGAGCGCCGACATCGCGTGGCTGACCCCGGCGGGGGACGAGATGACCGAGGAGGACTGGCAGGCCAGCTACGCCAAGTCGGTCGCGGTCTTCCTGAACGGCGCGGCGATCAGCGAGCCCGGCCCGCGCGGCGACCCGGTCACGGACGACAGGTTCCTGCTGCTGTTCAACGCCGGCGCCGAGCCGATCACGTTCACGCTGCCCGAGTCGAAGCTGAGCGGCGACTGGGAGGTCGCGATCGACACCGTCAGCCCGCGCGGCGACCCGGTGGACGCCATCGGGTTCATGCCGCGGACGAAGGTGGACGTCGCGGCGCGGGCCGTCGTGGTACTGAGATCCCGGTCATGAGGGGGTCCCGGTCATGAGGGGGTCCCGGTCATGAGGGGGTCCCGGTCATGAGGGTGCTGCTTCCGCCGCCCGCGGCGGACCAGCCCGCCGCCGAACTCGACAACCACGAGCTGGCTGCGCTGTATGAGTTCCCCGGGCCGCGCTGGCTGCGCGCCAACATGGTGGCGAGCGCGGACGGCGCGGGTTTCCTCGACGGGCGGACGGCGGCGCTGTCGACGCCGGCCGACATGCGGGTGTTCGGCCTGCTGCGCGTGCTGGCGGACGTGGTGCTGGTCGGCGCGGGCACCGCGCGCGCCGAAGAGTACAAGCCGGCCCGCCGCCGGCCGTCGCTCGAGGACCTGCGGGCGGGCCGGCCCCCGACGGTCCCGATCGCCGTGGTCAGCAGGAAGCTCGAGCTGGACTTCGCGGCGCCGCTGTTCACCGACGCGCCGCCGGACGCGCGCACGATCGTGATCACCTGCGCCGGGTCGCCTGACGACCAGCGCGCGGCCGCGGCGCGGGTCGCCGACGTGATCGTGGCTGGCGAGACGGCCGTCGACCTCGAGGAGGCGGTGGCCGCGCTGCGGGACCGCGGCCTCGGCCAGGTGCTCTGCGAGGGCGGCCCGCACCTGCTCGGCCAGCTGGCGGCCGAAGGCCTGCTCGACGAGCTCTGCCTCACCGTCACCCCGGTGCTGGCCGGCCCGGGCCCGACCCGCGTCGTCGCCGGCGCCCCGTTCCCCGCGCGCCCGATGACGCTGACGCATGTCCTGACGGACGACGGCGAGCTCTTCTGCCGGTACGTCGCGAAAAGCTAGCCGGCCCAGCCGATTTGTTCCTGTTTTCTGCTGCCCTGACGACAGAAAACAGGAACAAATCCCTACGCGCTACGGCTGGGGAAGCTCGCGGCCGATGGTCGACAAGCGGGATCCAACTGTATCGGCCCCCCGCGCCACAGGCGCGTCCCGTGCAGTCCCGGCCCGAATTGGTAAGCCACGCCTTATCAGTTTAAGCTGAGCATTATGGAGAGAGCCGGGACCGTTACGGATGACTATGAAGTGGCAGCGGCACTGCGGGTAGCCATTGGCCTGCTGGTGCGGAAGCTGCGCCAGGCTCACCTGCCCGGCGAGCTCACCATCGCCGAGACCTCCGCGCTGAGCCGGCTGGACCGCGGCGGCCCCGCCACCTCCAGCGACATGGCCAAGCAGGACCGGATCAGCCCGCAGTCGATGGGCGCCACGCTCGCCGCCCTTGAGCAGCGCGGCCTGATCGAGCGGCGGCGCGATCCCGGCGACGGCAGGCGGGTCGTGCTGTCGATCACCGCGGCCGGCCGCCAGCTCGCGAACGACCGGCGCGGCGCGCGGTCCGAGCTGATCGCCGCCGCGCTGCGCGACGGGTTCACCGCCGCCGAACGCGACCTGCTGCTCGCCGCGGCGCCGCTGCTCGAGCGGCTGGCGGAGAAGCTCTGATGCCGGGAGCGAAAACACCGCGACCACCCGCCCCCAAGCCCGACCGGTACGCCTGGATCGCCCTGGCGAACACGACGGCGGCCATCTTCATGGCCGCGCTGGACGGCTCGATCGTCATCATCGCGCTGCCGGCGATCTTCCGCGGCATCCACCTTGACCCGCTGGCGCCGGGCAACATCACCTACCTGCTGTGGATGATCATGGGCTACCGGCTGATCCAGGCCGTGCTCGTGGTCAACCTGGGGCGGCTCGGCGACATGTTCGGCCGGGTCCGGATGTACAACCAGGGCTTCGTGGTGTTCACCGTCGCGTCGATCCTGCTGTCGTTCGACCCGTTCCAGGGCAGCGGCGGGGCGCTGTGGCTGATCGGGTGGCGGTTCCTGCAGGCGATCGGCGGCTCGATGCTGATGGCCAACTCGGCGGCGATCCTCACCGACGCCTTCCCGCCAGAACGCCGCGGCTTCGCCCTCGGCACCAACCAGATCGCCGCGCTGGCCGGCATGTTCATCGGCCTGGTCGCCGGCGGCCTGCTCGCCGCCTGGGACTGGCGGGCGGTGTTCTGGATCAACCTGCCGGTCGGCGTGTTCGGCACGCTGTGGGCCTACCTGCGGCTGCGCGACAACGGCGAACGGCACCGCGGCAAGATCGACTGGTGGGGCAACATCACGTTCGCGCTCGGCCTCGGCTCGGTCCTGGTCGGCATCACGTACGGCATCCAGCCCTATCACGGCAACTCGATGGGCTGGGAGAGCCCGGTGGTGCTCGGCGAGCTGATCGGGGGCCTAGCGCTGCTGCTGGTGTTCGTGGTCATCGAGACCAAGGTCGCGGAGCCGATGTTCCGGCTGAGCCTGTTCAAGATCCGCGAGTTCACGGCCGGCAACATCGCGGGCCTGCTGGTGTCCATCGCGCGCGGCGGCATTCAGTTCATGCTGATCATCTGGCTGCAGGGCATCTGGCTGCCGCTGCACGGCTACAACTACGACCAGACCCCGCTGTGGGCAGGCATCTTCCTGCTGCCGATGACCGCCGGGTTCCTGGTGTCCGGGCCGGTGTCCGGGATCCTGTCGGACAGGTTCGGGTCGCGCGGCATCGCGACGGCCGGCATGGCGGTGTTCGCGTCGTCGTTCGTGGGGCTCATGCTGCTGCCCGTCAACTTCCCTTACTGGGCCTTCGCCACGTTCGTCGCGCTGAACGGCATCGGCAGCGGCATGTTCGCCTCGCCCAACTCCTCCTCGATCATGGGCAGCGTCCCGGCGCGCGACCGCGGCTCGGCCTCGGGGATGCGCGCCACGTTCCAGAACTCCGGCACCGCCGTGTCCATCGGCGTGGTCTTCACGCTGATGATCGCCGGCCTGTCCAGGTCGCTGCCGTCGACGCTGAGCGATGGGCTGATCCGGCTGGGCGTGCCCGCCAGCGCCGCGCACCAGGTGGCGAGCCTGCCGCCGGTGTCGTCGCTGTTCGCCTCGGTGCTCGGCGTGAACCCGATCGAGCACCTGCTCGGGCCCGGCCTGCTGGCTCAGCTGCCGGCGTCCAGCCAGGCGGAACTGACCGGGCGGACGTTCTTCCCCAGCCTGCTGCAGGTCCCGTTCCACAACGGCCTGATCATCGTGTTCGGCGTCTCGGCCGGCCTGTCGGTGCTGGCCGGCCTGGCGTCGCTGCTGCGCGGCCAGCGCCGGGTCCCGGCCAGCCCGGAGGCCAGCGAGTCCCGGCTCGAATCCGGCGTGGCGCGCGGCTGATACCGTTAACCACGGTGAACCAAACGCGACGGGCCGCGGTGCTCGCGACGGGCGTGATCTGCGCCGTCCAGTTCGTGCTCCAGCTCGACTTCAGCATCGTCAACGTCGCGCTCAACACGATCCAGCGCGAGCTTTCCATGGCGCCGGCGGAACTGCAGTGGATCGTCACCGGGTACGCGCTCACGTTCGGCTCGCTGCTGCTGGCCGGCGGGCGGCTCGCCGACCTGCTCGGCCGCCGCCGGCTGCTGGTCATCGGCCTGATGCTGTTCGCTGTCGCGTCGCTCGCCTGCGGCCTGGCCCGCTGGCCGGCCATGCTGATCGTCGCCAGGATGGTGCAGGGCGCGGCCGCCGCGCTCGCCTCGCCCGCGGCGCTGTCGCTGCTCACCACCGCCAGCCCCGAAGGCCAGGCGCGCAACCGGGCGCTCGCCCTCTGGCAGGCGTCCACCGCTGGCGGCGCGACCACCGGGATCATCGCCGGCGGCCTGCTCACCCAGTACCTCGGCTGGCGGGCGGTCTTCCTGGTCAACCCGCCGCTGATCGCGCTGCTGCTCGCTTTCGTGCCCCGGCTGCCCGCGGGCACCGCCGCGGGCGGCGGCAAGGTCGGCATCCGCGGCGCGGCCCTCGTCACCGGCGCGATCGCCGCGCTCATCTACGGCCTGACCGAGGGCCAGCAGCACGGGTTCGGCAGCCCGGCGAGCGCCGCCGCGCTGGTGACGGCTGTCGTGCTGGCTCTTGCTTTCATTTATTCGGAACGTAAGCTCCCGGCTCCCATGATCCCGCCGTCCCTGCTCGCGGCGCCGGCCCGCCGCGCCGCTGTCGCGGCGATGCTGCTGTTGGGCGCGATCCTGGCCGGTTACGTGTACTTCCTGTCCCTCTACCTGCAGAAGGTCCACCACTTCACCCCGGTGCAGACCGGTCTTGGCCTGCTCCCGTCGACGCTCACCGTGGTGCTCACGTCCACGCTGGTCACCCGGCGGCTGCTCACCAGGTTCGGCGCTCGCCCGGTGCTGCTCGCCGGGCTGGTGATCATGACGGCAGGGCAGCTCTGGCTGGCCTTCATGATCACCGGGCACTCCGGCTACCTGACCGGCGTGCTGCCTGGCCTGCTGCTCACCTCGCTGTCCATCGGCCTGTCGCTGCCCGCCGCGTCGGTCGCGATCACCACCGGCGTGCACGGCAGGGACCAGGGCATCGCCGGCGCGATGTTCACCACCGGCCAGCAGGTCGGCGCGGCCGTGGGCCTGGCCGTGCTCGCGACCGCCGCCGCCGCGCGGACCGCCGCCGCGGCCGGCGACGTCGTGGCCGGCTACCGGCTGTCGTTCCTCATCGCGGCCGGCCTGGGCGCCTTCGGCGTCGCCCTCGTGGCGCTGGCCCGCTCCCCCGCGCGCTCCCGCGAGCCGGCGGCTACGCCCTCCCCGGCCGCCGCCCCCGGTCAGCCGGCTCGCGACTAACGCGCTCGCCCGGGTCCCGGGAGCCACACGCTGACGTGCACCGGCTCGAACGCCTGATCCACCGCGGCGGCCAGGTCGTCGCACACCGCGTCGAGGTCGACGGTGCCGCGCAGCTTTTGGGTGAACGCCGCGATCACCGCCTCGGCGTTGTACCGGGACCTGTTGAACCGGCGGTCCACCCCCCGCTGCACGCGGCGGCGCAGCGGGGTGAACAGCGCCGCGGCCGCCAGCGTGGCCACGGCCACCCCCACCGGGGTATGGAACGGCAGCACCTGGGTGGCCAGCAGCACCAGCCCGGCGAACACCCCGGCCAGCACCGCGCTGAGCACGGCGTAGGAGATCACCCGGCTGATGATCCTGTCGATCGCGTACAGCCGGTACTTCAGCACCGCGACCCCGACGCAGAACGGCAGCACCGCGAAGCCGACCGGGCTGATGACGTCGTTGACCGCGAGGCTCCAGGCCGACCCGCTGTCGTTGGTCGTCACCGCGAGAAACAGGGACGCCACGAAGACGACGGCGCCGCTGTAGAGCCATTTGAGCTGCTGACGCCGCTCGTCGTCAGCGCGCCGGTACCTGGGCACCTGCACGGCCGCCCAGACCAGCAGGCTGATCAGGACGCCGATCGCGGTAAAGCCCTGGAGGGCCGCGGTCAGGCCGGTTGTGTGATCGACGAGGTTGCCGGTGGCGTCGACGACGACAGCGTGCCCGGCGACGGAGGCGGCGCCCGCGGCCGTGGCGGCCACGGCCAGCGCCACCCCCGCGGTCACCAGGACCTTGGCCACCGGCCGCCACCGGCCGGCCGGGAGCAGCCCGTCGGGGAACACCCACACCATGATCGCGATGAGCACCAGCCACACCGGCCAGGCGGACAGCAGCACGACAGCGACCGAGCCGAGCGGCAGCGTCCCGTGATGCATCCGGTAGTCGATGATCGCGTAGCTGCCCACCGGCGACACCCCGAGCAGGAAGACCGTGAGCAGCAGCCATCCGATGGGATTGCGCGGCCTGCGGGCCGCCAGCAGCGTGCCGACCGCCACCGCGGGGACCATGACCGCGACGGTGAAGGCGAGGCTCAAAGACCCGTTCGGTCCTGGCTGACGCGCCATCTGGTCGAGCGGCACGCTGGCCAGCCCGACGGCCAGCGTGAACACGCCGAACGCCACCGCGGCGGCCTGCGCCGTGCGACGTCCTGGTGCCATGCTCATGTGGCCGACCCTACGCGCGCCGCGTTCCGGGATCGTTACGGCTGGTTCCAGCACCCATCGATCGCGGATCTCAGGTGAGTCCGTGCTGGTAGGCGTAGGTGACCGCCTGGGCCCGGTCGCGCACGCCGGTCTTTGGCGAACAGGTGATTGATGTGGCTCTTGACGGATCCTCTTCGCCTACCTGCGGTCCAGGGCCCGGCGCAAGCCGTTCCTCTGCCCGGAATGCGGCGAGGCGGTACAGGCAGACCGAGAGGGCTGATTCAGTTCGGCGTCGCGGCGGCTGCCGTCGTCGTCCGCCGCCTCATGCTCGGCCCGATGGATTACCGTTGCCATAGCCGAGAAGGAGGCCGGAGATGGCGGACATCGTCACCAAGCTAAGCCCGCGCCCGGTCGCCGCGACCGTCGCGCGGTTCACCGAGCTGCTCGCCGGCAAGGGGGTGAAGGTCTTCGCGGTCATCGACCAGGCCGCCGCGGCGCGGGAGGCCGGCCTCGACCTGAGGGAGACGGTGCTGGTGATCTTCGGCAACCCGGCGGCCGGGACGCCGGTGATGGCGGCCGCGCCGCTCAGCGCGCTCGACCTGCCGCTGAAGATCGTCGTGTGGGACGACGCGGGCCAGACGAAGGTGTCCTACACCGCGCCCGAGACCATCGGCGCCCGGTACGGCCTGCCCGGCAGCCTGTCGGCCAACCTGGCCGCCATCAACCCCCTCACGGACGCCCTCGTCGCCCCGTAAGGCCTCCGGCGGCCAAGCCGCTTCTTGCTGTTATCAGCCTCATAGGCACAACCCCTAAGGGGTAATTTCATGATCACGAAAGAAAAACTTCCTATGCGCATACTTTTCTTTCGTGATCATGTGCGAACGCGCTAGCAACCGTCCCCGGAAGCCGCTGGCCGTGGCCGGAGTGACGGACGGGACCGGTGGAACCAGCCGCCCGTTCGGGATCACGGAGGACGGCGGCCCGGGATGCCACAGCGGCGCGCAGACCCCGCCGGACGGCCCGCCATAGGTGTTCGAGGTCGTCGGCGTTAGGAGCAGACGAAGGCCGTGGTGCGGCCGGGGCCGCCGGATGGGACCAGGGTGAATACCACGCGGTGGCCGGCCTTGTCGGTGAAGACCGCCTGGGTCGGCGAGATCACCGTCAGGGTGCCAGGCTGGTACGGGTTGCCCCAGCCGGGAGGCGGGTTGCCCGAGCCGTCGCTGAGCGGCGGGGTCGCCTCGTAGTACCGGTTGCCGACCCGGGCGTAGTCGATGCCGCAGTGCGTGTACAGGTCGTAAGGCACCGGCTTCGGCGCCATGGTCGTGCCCGCCGCTGTCGTTGGCGACGGCGGCGCGGCCGGGCTCGACGTGGATCCGCATCCCGCGAGCACCGCCGCCAGCGGAACGGCCGCGATCGCGGCGGCCCACAGCCACCTCTCATGCATCGCGCTCACCCCCTGTCGTCTCCCGTCGGACGCGCCGGAAGTGGCGAACGGTTCCCCGTTAGGCTCGTGCTATGGCACTGCACAAGCAGGTCGACGAGGACGCCTCGGACGCCGAACTCGAGATCAATCCCATCTACTTCCGCGAGCAGACCTGCGACATCCCGCGATACCGGCTGCCCGAGCAGGGCGTGCTGCCGCGCACGGCGCTGCAGGTCGTGCGGGACGAGCTGATCCTCGACGGCAACGCCAGGCTGAACCTGGCCACGTTCGTCACCACGTGGATGGAGC
This sequence comes from uncultured Actinomycetota bacterium, assembly GCA_963843745.1. Lineage (GTDB taxonomy): Bacteria > Actinomycetota > Actinomycetes > Streptosporangiales > Streptosporangiaceae > Trebonia. The sequence continues at coordinate 659,706 of CAWJLP010000021.1, read as the reverse complement.
CGGAGGCCGAGCTGCTGATGGCCGAGTGCTCCCCGAAGAACATGATCGACAAGGACGAGTACCCGCAGACCGCCGAGCTCGAAAGGCGCTGCGTGAACATCCTCGGCAGCCTGTGGAACGCCCAGTGCGCGCCCGGGAAATCGGTCGGCTGCTCGACCACCGGGTCGAGCGAGGCCTGCATGCTCGGCGGGATGGCCCTGCTGTGGCGGTGGCGGGCCCGCCGCAAGGCGGGCGCGAAGCCCGCGGACCGGCCGAACCTGGTGATGGGCTCCAACGTCCAGGTGTGCTGGGAGAAGTTCTGCCGGTACTGGGAGGTCGAGCCGCGGTACGTGCCGATGGTGCCGGGGCGGCTGCACCTCGGCGCGGCGGAGGCGGCCGCGCAGTGCGACGAGAACACGATCGGCGTCGTGGCGATCATGGGGTCCACGATGGACGGCAGTTACGAGCCGGTCGCGCACATCAACGCCGCGCTCGACGGGCTCCAGGAGTCGGCGGGAATCGACGTGCCCATCCACGTCGACGCCGCGTCCGGCGGGTTCGTCGCGCCGTTCCTGCAGCCGGACATCGAATGGGACTTCCGGGTGCCGCGGGTCGCGTCGATCAACAGCTCAGGGCACAAGTACGGGCTGGTCTACCCCGGTGTGGGCTGGGTGGTGTGGCGGGACGCCGACGCGCTGCCTGAGGACCTCATCTTCAACGTGAACTACCTCGGCGGGCAGATGCCCACGTTCGCGCTGAACTTCTCCCGCCCCGGCGCGCAGGTCGCCGCCCAGTACTACAACTTCGTCCGGCTCGGTCACAGCGGCTACCGGCACGTGCAGCAGACCTGCCAGGACATCGCGATGCACCTGTCGTCAGAGATCGCGAAGATCGGCCCGTTCGAGCTGCTGACCGACGGCAGCGACCTGCCGGTATTCGCGTTCAAGCTGCGTGACGACGTGACCGGGTACTCGGTATTCGACCTGTCGGAACGGGTGCGGATGCGCGGCTGGCAGGTGCCCGCCTACACGTTCCCTGAGAACCTCACCGACACGGCAGTCATGCGCATTGTCATCAGGAACGGGTTCAGCATGGACCTGGCGAACCTGCTCCTCGACGACCTGCGGCTGCAGGTCCGGGTGCTCGAGCACCACCCGCAAACCCAGCCGCCGCCGGAGATCCAGGCCATGCGCCAGTCGTTCAAGCACTAGCGGCGGGACATCACCACGCCGAGGAGATGCTCGCGGTAGCGCGCGAACGCCTCGTCGGCCTTCGTCGCGATCTGGTCGCGGGGCCGGGGCAGCGTGACGCCGACGATCTCGGCGACCCGCCCTGGCGACCTGGACAGCACCACGATCCGGTCCGCGAGGTAGATCGCCTCGTCGATGTCATGGGTCACGAACACGACCGTCACCCCGAACTCGTCACGGACCCGCAGGATGAGGTCCTCGAGCTCGAACCTGGTCTGCGCGTCCACCGAGGCGAACGGCTCGTCCATCAGCAGCAGGTCCGGACGGTAGGCCAGCGCCCTGGCGATCGCCACCCGCTGCTGCATGCCGCCGGACAGCTGCCACGGGTACTGGCCGCCCGCGTCGGCGAGCCCGACCGAGGCGAGCACCTCGGCCACCCGCTCGGCCCGCGCGGCGCGCTGCACGCCGCGCACCCGCAACGGCAGCTCCACGTTGCGCGCCACGGTCAGCCACGGGAACAGCGACCGGCCGTAGTCCTGGAACACGACCCCGATCCCGTCCGGGACCGAGCGCAGCGGCGTGCCCTCGAACAGCGCCTCGCCCGACGTCGGCGGCATCAGCCCGGCCAGGCAGCGCAGCAGCGTGCTCTTGCCCGCGCCGCTCGGCCCGACGACGCACGCGAACTCGCCGCGCGCCACGTCGAACGTGATGTCCGCGAGCGCGGTGCGCGGCCCGGCCGCGCTGGCGTACAGCTTGCGCACCTGCCGCAGCGACACGACCGGCGTGCCGGTTCCCTCGGTCACGCCGCTCGCCGTGCCCGGCTCTGTCATCGCGATACCCCCTCCATGGCGCGCTGGCCGTAATGCCAGTGCAAGACCCGGTTCTCGGCCGCGACGAACAGCAGGTTCGCCACGATCCCGATGATCGCGAGCACGATGATCCCCGACCACATGCCCACGTAGTCGAAGGACTGCTGGGCGTTCGAGAGGTAATAGCCGATGCCGTCGCTCGACGCCTCCCACTCGCTGACCACCATCAGGATGATCGCGACCTGCAGGCTGTTGCGCAGCCCCGCGACGATCTGCGGCGAGGCGGCGGGCAGCACGACCTGGAACACGTTCCGCGTCCGCGACAGCCCGAGCACCTTCGACGTGTCGAGCTTGACGGCGTCGACGCCGCGCATGCCATCCAGCGTGTTGAGCAGCGTCGGCCACAGGGCCGCGAACGCGATGAGCACCACCTTCATCGTGAACCCGATGCCGAACAGGGTCAGCGCGGCCGGCACGAGCACCGGGGCGGGCAGCACGTACAGGAAGTAGAGGTACGGCGCCGTCGCCTCCCTAGCGTACCGGAGCGACCACAACGCCGCGCCGAGCCCGATGCCCGCTACCGCAGCGATCCCGTAGCCCACGAGCAGATGCTCGAGCGATGAGGAGAGCTCGGCGCGGGCAGGCCCGGTCACCCACTGGTCCCACACCGCCTTGAGGATCGACGACAGCGGCGGGAAGTAGAGTGACTTCGACCCCGCCGACCATAGCCACCAGGCGAGGAACAAGACGGCGAACAGCCAGACCCGGGTCAGCGCCCGCCCCGTTAGCCTGAGGTAAGGGGCCAGCCGGAGATAAGACGGCAACGGCAGTCACCCGCGTACGTTCGGGATAAAGATCAACGGCAACCCGCTGCGACTCGTGCCAGTGCAGCGCGTACCGTTCTGCGACCGTGAACGTGCCCGCCAGCAGCACCCCGAGCACGCCGGCGACCACGATGTACGCGTACATGACCGGGTAGGCGGCGGGGCCCGCGTTCTCCGCCAGCAGGATGCGCTCGCCGATGCCGGTGCCGCCGCCGATCAGCTCGGTGATAATGGCCACGACCAGCGCGACGGCGGCCGCGACGCGCAAGCCGGTCGCGACGTACGGCGCCGCGCTCGGCACGATCACCGTGACGAACCTGCGCGGGCCGCGCACCCGCAGCACGGTCGCGGTGTCGCGGACCACCGGGTCGATGGACCTGACGCCGTAGCACACCTGGATCACCAGCGGCCAGAACACCGCGAACGCGACGAGCGCGAACTTCATCCTGAGCGTCGCGCCCCAGAGCACGAGGCCGATCGGCAGGATCGCGATCACCGGGATCGCCTTGAAGAACTCGATCACGCCGATCACGCTGCGGTAGGCGAACTGGTTGAGTCCGATGAGCGTGCCGATCACCAGCGCGGCCGCGGCCCCGATGGCCAGCCCGATCGCCCAGCCTTCCAGGGTCTGCCCGACCGCGGTCCAGAGCGTGGCGGTGGTCGCCTGGTCCCACAGCGCGGTCGCGGTCTGCGTCATCGACGGGAACTCGTCGGCGCGGATGACCCCCGCCGCGCTCAGCCCCTGCCACAGGCCGAGCGCGGCGGCGAGCACGCCCAGCCTGAGCAGCCAGGGCCGCAGCACGGGCCAGCGAGCGGTCACGGGTTCCAGATCAGCGACGAGGGCGCCGGCGCGGAGGTGATGATGCCGAACTCCTTCATGTAGTTCTCGACCTGCCCGATCGACGCGGTGTTGAACGTGGTGCTGAAGTTGGTGGCCAGGGTCTGCTTCTCCGCGACCGCCATGGGCAGGTTCAGGCCCTTCGCGAGGGTCTGCTTCACCTCCGACTGGTGCGTGGCGGAGTACGTGACCGACTCGTTCATCGCCGCGCGGAACTCGCTCACGACCTTCGGGTTGGCGCTGATGTAGGAGCTCATCGCGTCCAGGCAGGTGAGGGTGCCGTTCGGGAACAGGACCTGGTTCGGGTGGGTGATGACGGTCGCGCCCTCGCCGAGCGCGGTCTGCGTGAACGGCGCGACGATCACCGCGGCCTGCACCCGGCCCTGGGACAGCGCGGCGGGCATCTGCGGGAACGGGATCGCGATCTGGTGGATGCTGTGCGGGTCGATGCCGGCCTGCTTGGCCAGCACCATGACCGACAGCGAGTTCAGCGAGGAGAGCTGCACCTCGGCGACGTTCTTGCCGGCGAGGTCCTTCATGCTCGAGATCCCCGAGCCCTTGGCCGCGACGAGCACCGTGCTGTCGTTGGCGGGGTTGGTCGGCTCGTTGCCGTCCACGGTGGACACGCACTTGACGCCGACGCCCTTGGAGTTGAGGTTGATCAGGATCGGCGTGGTGATGAAGCCGAACTGCTCGGTGCCGCTGGCCATCGACGCCTCGACGGCCACCGGGCTGGCCTGGGGGACGAAGGTGACGTTCAGCCCGTGCTTGCGGAAGATCCCGCTGTCCTGCGCGTAGAACAGCGACGCGTCGTCGGAGTAGGGGACGTAGCCGAGGGTGACGTTGGTGACGGTCGCCGGGCCGCTGCCGCCCGAAGCGCTCGCGCTGCTGCCGGCGCCGCTCGTGCTGCCGGTACTCGAGGAGCTTGACGGGCTGCTGCTGCACGCCGCGGTCGTCGCTGCCGCCAGCGCCAGCAGGGCGGCGCTGACCGCGTACCGGGTACTTCTCGCTGCTCTTCTCATTCACTCGCTCCATTTGCCGCTGGAAGGTGGCGTGTCCTTATTGTCGGCCGGCGCACCACTCAGCGGAACCGGCGAGATCATTAAAGATGCCTATGATCCAAATTAACACTGTTTATCCCGAACGGGCCCGTTGTGACCGTTGTTCGGCCACATATTGACGCTCCCCGATTCACGCGACAGGGTGACAGCAGGCCAATCACCGGGCCACGTTGGAGGTGCGCCGTGCTGTCAGCCGAAGACAACGGGATCCTGACCCGCGTCGGCCCGGGCACGCAGATGGGGAACCTGCTGCGCCGGTACTGGATTCCGGCGTGCCTGTCGGCGGAAATTGCAGAGCCGGACGGCCCCCCGGCCCGGGTGCGACTGCTCGGCGAGGACCTGGTCGCGTTCCGGGACACCGACGGGCGGGTCGGCCTGATCGAGGAGCAGTGCCCGCACCGCGGCGCGTCGCTGTTCTACGGCCGCAACGAGGAGTGCGGCCTGCGCTGCACGTACCACGGCTGGAAGTTCGACGTCACCGGGCAGTGCGTGGACCAGCGCTCCGAGCTACACCCGTTCTCCCAGCGGATTCGCATTACGTCGTACCCGGTCCGCGAGTCGGGCGGGATCGTGTGGACATATATGGGGCCGACGGATTCGATGACACCGTTCCGCGACTTCGGCACCGAGTCGCTGCCGGCGTCGCTGGTCAGCGCGAATAAGGAGATCATCTACTGCAACTGGGTGCAGTCCATGGACGGCGACCTGGACACCGCGCACATCTCCAACCTGCACCAGTTCGACGCGATCGACGACGTGCCCGACGACGGGACGGACAAGCCCGGCTATCCGTCGGGGTACATGTCGATGAAACTCTGGCGGCACGACCCGCGCGCGGAGATCGAGGTGGACGACACCTGGCACGGGTTCCGCTACGCGGGGATCAGGACGACGCCCAACGGGCACCGGCACGCGCGGATCACCGCCTGGATCTTCCCGGCGATCTCGATCATCGCGCAGATCCCGTTTTCGACGCGGCAGATCTTCGTCGTGCCGGCGGACGACGTCACCACCCACCGGTACAACTACTCCGTCCAGCCGGTGGCGAACCCGCGCGGGCTCGGCGGGCCGCCGTTCTTCACCTACGAGAAGTACCCGTTCGAGATGATGCCGCCCGGCGGGGTCGTGGACCGCAAGTACACGCGGGAAAACGACTACCGGATCGACCGGATCGCGCAGAAGGGCATCTCCTACAGCGGGATCGCCGACTTCAGGTCGCAGGACGCCATGGCCACCGAGACCGCGGGCCCGGTCTACGACAGGACCCGCGAGCACCTGGGATCCACCGACATCGCGCTGATCCGGATGCACCGGCTGCTGCTGCGCGCCGCCAAGGGGCTGGCGCGCGGTGAGGAGCCGCCGGTGCTGGCCGGCGCCGGCGACTTCCGCGCCATCCGCGGCGCGGAGAAGATCCTCGCCGACGGCGAGGACTGGCGCGTGCTCGGCACCGACGAGGACCCGACCGTGCGGGAGGCACTCGCGCTCCGCGAAGGGTAGCGGGTCAGTAGCCTTGAGATCCGGCATGTCGGAATTGAGAGGATCTCATGGTTACACAGCAGTCCGGTGCGCTCGGCGGCCAGCTCGGCAGCCGGACCCAGCTTGACAGCACCTTTCACGGGAGCGACCCGGAGACCGTCGCCGCGGCCGCGATCTGCTCGGACACGACGACCAAGTGCCAGGCTCGGACGCGGCTGTACCGGGACGGGACGCTCGTGGCCGAGGGATTCCCGGTCAGCGAGATCAGCGACCACCTGACCGATGAGCGGGCGACCATCTGGCTGGACCTGCGCGATCCTGATCCTGCGGACCTCGCGGTGCTGGGCGACGAGTTCGGCCTGCACCCGGTCGCCGTCGAGGACGCGCTGTACGCCTGGGAGCGGCCGAAGATCGACCGGTACCGCACCCACTTGTTCCTGACCGCCTACGGCGCGCGGCTCGACGGCGACAGCGGCGAGCTGGCCACCAGCGAGCTCTCCGCGTTCGTGCTCCGGCAGGCGCTGATCACCGTGCGCAAGGACGACGGGATCGACATCGGTAAGGTCGTCGACCGGTGGGACGCCAGCCCCGACCTGGCCGGGCAGGGTGTCGGGTACCTGCTGCACGGGCTGCTCGACTACATCGTGGACAGTCACTTCGAGGCGGTCCAGTCGCTGGACGACGCGGTCGAGGACCTCGAGGACGACCTGTTCGCCGACACCCCGCCGGCGAAGCCGGTGCAGCGGCGCAGCTTCGAGCTGCGCAAGTCGCTGGTGCTGCTGCGCCGGGTCGTGCTCCCGATGCGCGAGGTGGTGAACACGCTGATGCGCCGCGACCTGCACGTCGTGAGCGACGACCTGATGCCCTACTACCAGGACGTGTACGACCACGTGCTGCGCGCCGCCGAGTGGACCGACTCGCTACGGGACCTGGTGACCACGATCCTGGAGACGAACCTGACCATCCAGGGCAACCGGATGAACATCATCACCAAGAAGGTCACCAGCTGGGCGGCGATCATCGCGGTGCCGACCTTCATCACCGGCTTCTACGGGATGAACGTGCCCTACCCAGGTTTCAGCCACGAGATCGGCCTCGCCGCCTCGTGCGCCCTCATGGTCATCGCCGGGGTGGTCCTCTACTTCGTCTTCCGCCGCAGGGACTGGCTCTAGCCCGCGAACCGGAACCGGCCGGAGACCGGGCGCCAGCCGGGCGGCGGGTCCTCGCCGGTCCGGCCGTCGATGGCCTCGCGGAGCAGGTCGGCGTGGCCGGTGTGCCTGGCGTACTCCTCGAGCAGGTCGAACAGCAGCCGGCGCAGGCTGGCGTGCGTGCCGTCGGGCCAGCTGAGGTGCACGGGCTGGCCGAGGTCACCGTTGGCGGCGAGGAACGCGGCGAGCCGCTCGCGGGACCGCCCGACGGCGTCGTCCCACAGCGCGTACAGCGTCTGCGGGCTGTCGTCGGCGGCGGTCCTGAACTCCCAGTCCGGGTCGGCACGGAAGTCGACGCCGTCCCACGGCGGACCGTACGGATCGCCGGTCAGCCTCTTGTTGAAGCCGGATGCCTCCACCCAGGCCAGGTGCTTGAGCAGGCTGGCCAGGGTCAGGCCGGAGGCGCCGATCCGCTTGTTGAGCTGAGCCTCGTCAAGGTCGTCGGTCTTCCACCGGAAGGTCGCGCGCTGCCGCTCGAGGGCACCCAGCAACTGCTCGGTTTCGGTGCCGGCGATCGGCGGCTCCCATGGACTGTCACTGTTGCTCATGGGCGTCACGGTACCGAGGTTCCCGGACGTTACACGTCCGGGAACGCGGAAAGCTCGGCGGCCGGAGAAGTCAGACGGTGCTGCGAAGGCGCTGCAGGGCCTCGGCGAGAATGGCTTCGCCGTCGGCGTCGGTGCGGCGCTCCTTCACGTAGGCCAGGTGCGTCTTGTACGGCTCGACGCGCGGCGGGGCCGGCGGGCTGGTCTGGTCCTGGCCCGCCGGGAAGCCGCACCGGGGGCACTCCCACTGCTCGGGGACGGCAGCGTCGGTCGCGAAGCTCGGCCGGGTCTCGTGTCCGTTTGAGCACCAGAACGACACCCACACCCGAGGCGCGGCCTCACCGCGCTCGGCCTCGCCCATCGGGCCGGCGCCTACCCTGCTTCCGCGTATCGCGTTGCCACTGCTCACAGATCACCCCTTGTCACGGGATTCATCGAACCACGTCGAATGCCATCTACCACCAGACACTCCGGACCCTGCCGGAGATACACGCGGGATTCAGTGGCTGAGGAGCCAGCCTAGGGCAACGATGACGACGAACCACAGCACACCGAAGAAAATGGTGATGCGGTCCAGGTTCCGCTCGACCACCGACGATGAGCCGAGCGTCGAGGACACACCGCCGCCGAACAGGTCGGACAGGCCGCCGCCCTTCCCCTTGTGCAGGAGAACCAGCAAGATCATCACGAGGCTGATGATGATCAGGACGACCGAAAGTGCGATGTCCACGGCGGTCTATCTCCTTGCCAAAATGACTGTCACGACTTGTTGTCAGCGCCTGTGCGTCTCACCGGCCGCCGCTCACTGGCGCGGGGCCAGCTCGCGGTACCGGCAGATCGAAGCGAACTGGGCGGCATCCAGGCTTGCGCCGCCGACGAGGGCTCCGTCTACGTCCTGTTGTCCCATGATAGGCGCGATGTTGTCGTCCTTCACTGATCCGCCATACAGGATACGCACTCCGCCGGCCGTTTCGGGCCCGTGCGTGGCCGAAACCCACTCCCTGATCGCGGCGGACATCTCCTGCGCGTCACCGGGCGAGGCGACCGCGCCAGTGCCGATGGCCCAGATCGGCTCGTAGGCGATCACCATCGCGGCGACCGCCTCGGCAGGCACCTTCGCCAGCGACCCGCCCAGCTGCGCCATCACGTGCGGCACCTGATCGCCGGCGTGTCGCACCTCCTGCGGCTCCCCCACGCACAGGACCGGCGTGATCGAGACCGCGAGCGCGGCGCGCACCTTGGCGTTGACCAGCGCGTCGTCCTCGTGGTGGTACTGGCGGCGTTCGGAGTGCCCGCACAGCACGTAGGAGCAGCCGAGCTTGGCGAGCATCGGCCCGGACACGTCCCCGGTGTAGGCACCGCGATCGAACGGGGACAGGTCCTGCGCGCCGTAACGGATCTTCATCTTGTCGCCGTCGACCAGCGTCTGCACCGAGCGCAGCGCGGTGAACGGCGGCAGCACCACGACCTCGACGTACTGGTAGTCGTTCGGCCGCAGCGTGAACGCGAGCTTCTGGACGAGCGCGATCGCCTCGAGGTGGTTGCAGTTCATCTTCCAGTTGCCGGCGATGAGCGGCAGCCTGCTGTTATCAGCCACGTTTAGTCCGTTTCCAGCGCCGTCAGCCCAGGGAGGGTTTTGCCCTCAAGGTATTCCAGCGACGCGCCGCCGCCCGTCGAGATGTGCCCGAACGCCGAGTCAGCCAGCCCGAACGACCGCACCGCCGCCGCGGAGTCGCCGCCGCCGATCACGGTGAGCCCGTCGACCTTGGTCAGCTCCTCGGCGATCGCGCGGGTGCCCGCCGCGAACGCCGGGAACTCGAAGACCCCCATTGGCCCGTTCCAGAACACGGTCCTCGCGTCGATCAGCTTGGCGGCGAACCGCGCGCGCGTGTCAGGCCCGATGTCCATGCCCTCCCGGTCCGCCGGGATCGCGTCGGCGGGCACGACGACCGACTGCGCGTCCGGAGCGAAGTGCGTCGCGGCCACGATGTCGGTCGGCAGCACGATCTCGACCCCGCGCCGGTCCGCGTCGGCGAGCACCCCGCGCACCGTGTCGATCTGGTCGGCCTCCAGCAGCGAATTGCCCACCTCGTGCCCGAGCGCCGCGAGGAACGTGTACCCCATCCCGCCGCCGATGATCAGCCTGTCCGCGAGGCCGAGCAGGTTCCCGATCACGCCGAGCTTGTCCGCCACCTTCGACCCGCCGAGCACGACGACGTACGGCCGGGCCGGCTTCTCGGTCAGCCGCTTCAGCACGGCCACCTCAGCGAGGATGAGGTCGCCCGCCGCGTGCGGCAGCAGTGCGGGCAGGTCGTAGACCGACGCCTGCTTGCGGTGCACCACGCCGAACCCGTCGCCCACGTACACATCGCCTAGTTCGGCGAGCCGGGCAGCGAGACGGGCCCGTTCGGAATCATCCTTCGAAGTCTCCGCGGGCTCGAACCTGACGTTCTCGAGCAGCGCCACGCCGCCGTCGGTCAGCGCGCCGACAGTCGCGGCCGCCGACGGGCCGACGAGGTCGCTGGCGAACGCGACCTGCTTGCCGAGCAGTTCCGCGAGCCGGACCCCGACCACGTGCAGCGACGGGCCGCCCGCGGCACGCTCGGCGTAGTCCGCGCCCTTCGGGCGGCCGAGGTGGGCCATGATGACGACCCGGGCACCGCGGTCCGACAGCTTCTTGATCACCGGCAGGCTGGCGCGGATACGCCCGTCGTCGGTGATCGCCCCACTGCCTTTCAGGTCGAGCGGCACGTTCAGGTCAGACCGCAGCAGGACGCGGCGCCCGGCGACGTCGATGTCATCGATAGAGCGCATGCGTTACCCCAGCCGGGACGCGACGAGCGCGGTCAGGTCGGCGAGCCGGCAGGAGTAGCCCCACTCGTTGTCGTACCAGCCGAACACCTTCACCTGGTTGCCGTACGCCATCGTGATCGAGGAGTCGAATGTGCACGAGGCGGGCGAGCCGACGATGTCCGAGGACACGATCGCGTCCTCGGTGTAGACCAGGTAGCCCTTGAGCGCGCCGTCCGCGGCGGCCTTGTAAGCGGCGTTGACCTCGTCCTTGGTCACGTCGCGCTCCAGGTCGACGACCAGGTCCGTGATCGACCCGACCGGCACGGGCACGCGCAGCGAGTAGCCGTCGAGCTTGCCCTTGAGCTCGGGCAGCACGAGCGCGGTCGCCTTGGCGGCGCCGGTGGTGGTGGGCACGATGTTCAGCGCGGCGGCCCGCGCCCTGCGCAGGTCCTTGTGCGGCCCGTCCTGCAGCATCTGGTCCTGGGTGTAGGCGTGCACCGTGGTCATCAGGCCCTTGACGATGCCGAAGTTCTCCTGCAGCACCTTCGCCATCGGCGCCACGCAGTTGGTGGTGCAGGAGGCGTTGGAGATGATGTCGTGGGTTGCGGGGTCGTACTTGTCGTCGTTGACCCCCATCACGATCGTGATGTCTTCGTCCTTGGCCGGCGCGGAGATGATCACCTTCTTGGCGCCGCCCGCGATGTGCGCCTTGGCCTTGGGACCGGTGGTGAAGATGCCTGTCGACTCGACCACCACGTCGACGCCCAGGTCGGCCCAGGGCAGGTTGGCCGGGTCACGTTCGGCGAGGATCTTGATCGACTTGTCACCGACCCGGATCGTGTCGCCGTCGACGGTCACGGCCTCTTTCAGGTCGCCCGCCGTGCTGTCGTACTTGAGCAGATGGGCCATCGTCGCGACGTCGCCGAGGTCGTTCGCCGCGACGATCTCGATGCCGCGATCGATCCCCGTCGTGTTCACGGCCTTCCAGTAGTTCCGGCCGATGCGCCCGAACCCGTTGATGCCTACTCGAATGGTCACAGCACAAGCCTCCGTTTCGATCGCCACTCGTGACTAGGGTCCAACGTCCCCGGCCTCGCGTCACTCCCGGATCTCTTCCCCGGGGAGATTATCGGACACCGGGACACCGGGCGCGGACCCCGGGGGTCTCCTGGAGGACGCGTCCGGTCCAGCGGCGAGCCGGCCTGTCCAGGCCCGTGTGCCGGGCAGGCATTCGCATGCCTATGGTCTAGACCATAGCACCTACGAACGGTCGCGTGTCGTTCGTCCGGGCCGTCTCGTTACCCTGGTCTCGTTACCCTGGTCTCGTTACCCTGGCGTGGCGGCTTCGGCGTTACGCTGAAGCCGGGACGACTCCCCGGGAGGAGGCGGTGGCGTGGCCGGGCGGACGGCGCGGCGGCGGGTGCTTCGGGTGACGCTGACGCAGGACGGGACGGCGGACGGGCCGGCGGACGGGACGGCGGTGGCGGTCCGGGCGGACGCGCGCGCGGACCTGCTGGCGGCCGAGGAGCCGCTCGGCATCAGGGTCGACGGCACCGCCCTGACCATGACCATGCGCACGCCGGGGGACGACGTTGAGCTCGCGGCGGGGTTCCTGGTCAGCGAGGCCGTGGTCAGGTCCCGTGAGGAGATCGCCGAGATCAAGCTCTGCGACGGCGTGACGTGCGGGCACGGCGACCATTCCGAAGCGGAGCTGGGGAACATCGCCGACGTCAGGCTCGCGCCCGGCGTGACGGTGACGCCTGGCGCGCGGCGGAACTTCATGACCACGTCGGCGTGCGGCGTCTGCGGCAAGACCTCGATCGAGGACATCTGCGTACTGCCGGCGTCGCCGCTGTCCGCGGACCAGACGCGGTTCGCGCCTGCCCTGCTGGCCTCGCTGCCGGACCGGTTGCGGGACGTGCAGAAGGTGTTCTCCTCCACCGGCGGGCTGCACGCCGCGGGGCTGTTCGACGCCGCCGGGTCGCTGCTCGCGGTGCGCGAGGACGTGGGCAGGCACAACGCGGTCGACAAGATCGTCGGCTGGGCGCTGCTGAACGACAAGCTCCCGCTGAGCGGCTGCGCGCTGCTGGTCAGCGGACGTGCCTCGTTCGAGCTGGTGCAGAAGGCGGTACTGGCCGGCATACCGCTGCTGGCCGCGGTGTCCGCGCCGTCGTCGCTGGCCGCCGACCTCGCCGCCGAGGCGAGGCTGACGCTCGTGGGCTTCCTGCGCGGGCCGTCGATGAACGTTTACACAGGCGCGGAGCGCCTGTCGTTGTGAGCTGCCCCGGTATACCGTGCCACGGCGGCGGGCAGTAGTCAGGCGTGAGCGACCCTAGTCGCCCGGGTGGCCGGCCAGCCCCCCAGCTCGCCTACGCGCAGTGGGCGGACGCGCTGGCGCGGGCCGGATGGCGAGCGGAGCCGGTGGCCGCCGAGCACGTGCCGGGGGCCGAGGCCCTCGGCCGCATCACGGCTGCCCCGGTGCACGCGCGCGGCCCGCTGCCGCGGTCGGACTGCGCCGCGATGGACGGCATCGCGGTGGCCGCGGCTGCCGTGACTGCCGCTGCTGCCGTGACTGCCGCCGCTGCCGCCGCTGCCGCCGCTGGCGCGGGCGGTGGCGACCGGGTGGTGCTGCCGCGGGGAACGTTCGAGTGGATCGACACCGGCGACCCGATGCCGCCGGGCACCGACACCGTGATCGTGCGCGAGCGGGTGGTGCCGCGGGACGATGGCGGCGTTCTCGTCATCGGCCGCGCCGGCGGGGGCGACCTGGCGCAGCGCGGCGGGAACGTCCGCGTCGCCGCCGAGGACTTCGCGGCGGGCGAGCTCCTCGTCCCCGCCGGGCGGCGGCTGCGCCCGGCGGACCTGGCCGCCGCGGCGGCCGGCGGGCACGTGACGCTGGCCGTGGCCCGGCGGCCGGCGGTGGCGATCATCCCGACCGGGGACGAGATCAGGCCGGCCGGCGCGGCGCTGCGCCACGGCGAGATCACCGACACCAACTCGCTCATGCTCGCCGCGCGGTGCCGACAGGCCGGCGCGCGGCCAGCGGTCGGCGCGGTGCAGCCGGATGACCCCGACGCGCTCGCCGCAGAGATCAGGCGGTCGGCGGCGGACGCCGACCTCGTGCTGGTGATCGCCGGGTCCAGCCGCGGGCGCGGCGACCACACCGCCGCCGTGCTCGCGCAAGTGGGCGGCGTGGCGGTGGCGGGCGCCGCGCTCCGTCCCGGCCACCCGGTGCTGCTGGGCCACGCCAAGCCGGGCGACGGGTCCGACGGGATCGTTCCGGTCGTCGGCGTGCCGGGTTACCCGCTGGCGGCGGCGGTTATCTGCGAGCTGTTCGTGCTGCCGCTGCTCGCCGCCATCGGCGGCTGGCGGCACACCGTGGACACCCGGCCCGCGGTGCTGGACCGCGATTGGACCCCTCGGCCCAGTGTCGAGGAGTGGGTCCCGGTCCGGCTGACCCACTCCGCGGACCGCGTCGTCGCCACGCCGGACCGTCGTGGCGCGGGCTCGGTCAGCCGCCTCGCCCGCGCCGACGCCTGGTGGCCGATCCCGCCCGGCCAAGGGCCCTTCCTGGCCGGCACCGAGATCGAGGTCCGCCCGATCCCAGGCGACTACTCCCCCTAACCCGGTGCTCTGCCCGGGTCAAGCCCCGCCGATTGCGCAATATTGCGCAATCGACATGACGGGGACGCGGCCTGCCCGGCCGCTTCTTGCTGTTATCGGGGGTGGGGCATGACCCGAGGCGGGACACTTCTTGCTGTTATCAGCTCTGAGGCGGGGCGATCGCACGATGGTGGATAGTTAGGCACCCCAGAGGGTGCACAACTATCCACCATCTTCTATCCACCATCTTCCTTCTATCCACCATCTTCGCCCAGCGGCCCGCTTCTTGCTGTTATCACCGATTGGGCACGGGGCGATTGGCGGTGTGGGCCACAGGTGCGGATCTATTGGTGCTGTGGGCCACACCGCCGCTGCGGGGCTGGCTGGCTGGCTGCGGGGCTGACTGGCTGCGGGGCTGACTGGCTGCGGGGCTGGCTGGCTGCGGGCGGCGGCCACCCGTCAGCGGCGGGCTGGGCGGAGGATGTGGCGGGCGCGGGCGGCGAAGGCGACCGCGGCGGTCGCCGCCACGATGGCGCCGCTCAGGAAGACGCCCGGGCCGCCCGGGGCGCCCGAGGCGCCGAACGGGCCGCCGGTGAACGTGCACACGATGAGCGCGAGCGCGCCTGCCGTGAAGACGGCCGCCGCGGCCAGCGGGAAGAACCCGCTGGGCAGCACCGGGACAGGGGCGCGGCGCCGCCAGTACACCACGGCGAGCAGGTAGCAGCCGAGCAGCAGCAGGCCGCCGAGGCCGCCGACGATCACCCGCAGCGACACCGCGTCGCTGGCCGCCTCCAGCACCGCCGCCTGGCCGCAGGTTCCGGCGTCCGGCCAGTTCGACAGCCAGTGCGCGCACTGCGCCGCCGTATACGTGCCCGCGGGCGCGGGCGTGCCGCCGACGAAGCTCCAGCCGGCCAGGTGGTTCATGGCCAGCGCGACGAAGCCGCTGGCCGCGATGGCGAACATCCCGGTCCAGCCGAGCCGCAGGCCCGTCAGCACCAGGTCGGCCGCCACCTGCCGCGGGCGGACGCTGTGCGCCCGCACCACTGCCCGTACCGAGCCGAACGCTGAGATCGCGGCCTCTTGCGCTTCCCGCTGCGTCATCCCGATCGCGACCCCCGCCGCGGCGGATTCCCGCAGGTGGTCCTCGGCTTCAGCGAGGATCTCCGCGGTGCGCTCCCGCGGGAGACGGCGCAGGCTGGCCCTGAGTTCGGTCAGGTAGCCGGCGATCAGGTCCCCGGTCACGCCTGCCACCCCACAACCGCCTGGACCCCGCCGGCGAAGCGCTTCCACTCGGTCCGCTGCGCGGCCAGCGCGGCCTCGCCGTCGCTGGTCAGCGCGTACACTCGCCGCTTGCGGCCGTCCGCGTCCGCCCACGAGCTGGCCAGCAGCCCCGCGTCCTCCAGCCGGTGCAGCGCCGGGTAGACGGTGCCCTCCGGCAGGTCGAACATGCCCTCGCTCCGCGCGCGCAGCGCCGTGATGATCGCGTACCCGTGGGCAGGCCCCGCCGCGAGCACGGACAGCAGCAGCAGGTCCAGGTGCCCCTTCAGCCGTTCCCTGTTCATGCCAAGGAAATCTATGCCTCGCAACGCTAGGTGTCAAGCACGTAGGACCATCCGGGGCGCCAGCCGAAGTCCTCCGCCATCAGCTGCTCGACCGGGACGCCGCGCAGGGCGTGATCCAGCGCCCACCGGGTCGCGACGTGCCCGATGACCACGATCCGCCGGCCGTCCCAGCGCGACGGCAGGTCGGCGAGGAACCGCTCGCCGCGCCCGACCGCCTGCCGCCAGCTCTCCCCGCCCGGGTACGGCACGTCCAGGTGGCCCCGCCGCCCGGCGTGCATCTGCGCGGCGGGCATCCCGTTCAGCTCGCCGTAGTCGCATTCGCGCAGCCGCCAGTCGTGCAGCAAGGGAACGCCCGATCCGTCGAAGGCGAGCTCCGCCGTCTGCACGGCGCGCCGCAGGTCGGAGCAGAACACCGCCGCGATCCCGTCCAGGGCCCGCCGCCGCCCGAGCTCGCGCGCCTGCGCCCTGCCCTGTTCGGACAGCCGTCCCGGCAGCCACCCGGTCGCCCGGCCCGCCTCGTTGTCCTCGGTCGTGGAGTGCGTCTCGAAGACGATCTCGATGCCCACGCGCCAACCCTAAGACCCAGTTGGCGCGACAACCCGATCCGCCGCCGCCGCGTCAAGTACAAAGGAGTGACTCGAGGGGGCGAAGATGAGCAGACTTCCCGCGCTGCGATGCGCGATCGCGGCTGCCGCTGTCGCGGCGTCGCTGGCCGGCTGCCACGTCCCCTTCATCTCCAAGGGCGGCAGCGCCAGCGGGACAAGCAGCAGCGTCCCGTCCAGCATGAACACGTGCACTGTCTACGCGCAGCATTACGACGCCGAGGTCATCGTCACCCCGGGCCGCTCGTCCGAGTGCGACACGCTGATCACGAACCTGACCGGCGGCGGCATGGTCTGGTCCAGCACCCCCAACGCGGGGTCCGTGGGCGATCTCACCGAGCAGTGCGACCTGATGAGCGCCGGCGAGACCTACGAGGCGGTCGTCATGGACGAGTCCGGCGCCTCCGTCGGCCATGCGACCTGCACCGGCTTCGAAACGGCCGGGTGGAACGCGAACACGCAGGCCGGCCCGCTCGCCCGTTTCGTGGCGGCCCATCAGCAGGCGCTGCTGCAGCAGCAGGCGACCGTGGCCGCCTCGGCCGGCCAGGAGCAGCAGGTCACCGGCGCCCAGCAGGCGCTCGAGACGGACCTCGCCACCCTGCAGCGCGCCAACTCCGCGCTCACCGGCAGCACGAGCCTGACCGGCGCCGTGAACC
Organism: uncultured Actinomycetota bacterium; assembly: GCA_963843745.1. GTDB lineage: Bacteria > Actinomycetota > Actinomycetes > Streptosporangiales > Streptosporangiaceae > Trebonia. The sequence continues at coordinate 642,560 of CAWJLP010000021.1, read as the reverse complement.
AGATGAAGCGCGACTACGCGCAGGAACAGGCGGATTACGCCCGCGAGCAGCACGACTCGTGCCCCGCCGCCGCCGGGGACGCGACCACCGTGGGCCAGGATTCCGCCACGGTCGGAAGCGATCTCAACACCCTCACGGGCGACGTGGAGAACCTCCAGGTCGGGGGCATCCAGAGCGTCCAGACGGCGGTGTCCAACGTGAATACCGACCTGAGCACCCTGCAGAGCCTGCACGCCGCGCCCACGGTGAATCCCGCCTCGGCCATCGGCACGGGCAACACAGCGCTGGCGAGCGCGTGGAACTCCATTTCCGCCGTGCAGGGCCAGGGCAAGACGATCATCACCGAGGCTCAGGCGCTCGCGGCCACGGCACAGAGCCTGGCCAGCCAGCACGGCTGCTGAGCCCGTGGCGCGCAGAGCGGTCGCCGCGCTGGCGGTCGTGCTCCTGGCCGCCGTCGCGGTCACGGTCTGGTACCGCGGCACCTACCACGTCTGGCCAGGCCAGGCCGCCGGCTCCTGGGTGCACTGGCGCGTCCGCGACTACGAGAACGACCAGGGGCCCGGTTCGGCGGAGACCTTGCGGCAGGCGAAGGCCGGCAGCCCGCTGCCGCTGCGCGTCGCCGCCGATTACCCGCCGCTCGGGCCGCGGCAGCAGCTGCTCGCGGTCTCGATGGCAGGCCAGCCCGCCGCGTGTCCCACCGTGGTGTTCCTGAAGACCGGCCCGGACAGCTACCTGCCTTACGACTTGCTTGGCGGTCCCTGAGCGAGCCGCGCGACGAGCGACGGGTCGTCGAGGACCGGCTGCCAGGCGAGCTCGGCGGCGCCGATCAGGCCGCCGTCGTCGAGGGCGCAGGGGTGGATCGGGACTCCCGCCCCGCGGCCCCACGGGCTGCGCAGCGCGACGGCCTCGCGGAGCTGGTCGGGGGCGGCGAGCAGCAGGTGCTTGTGCAGGCCGCCGAGCAGCACCCGGTCCGGGTTGACCACGTTGATGAGGCCGGCCAGGCCGAGCCCGAGGTGCTGGACGAGGGTGCTGACGGCCGCCCGCACTCGCGGGTCGGTCGCGTACCCGGCGCGGAGCGCGGCGATGGCCTGGTCAAGCACCGCGGTGTCCTGGGCAGGGACGAGGCCCGCCGCCGCCATGAAGCGCTCGGCGTCGGTCTCCACGTTGAGACAGCCCCGGTTGCCGCACGGGCACGGGCGGCCGTTCGGGTCGACGCTGACGTGCCCGGCCTCCATCGACAGGCCGCCGCTTCCCGTGTAGAGCGCGCCGCGCAGCACGAGCGCGCCGCCGACGCCGCGGTGCTCAGCGGCGACAACCAGCAGGTACCCGGCGCCACGGCCCGCGCCGTGCCGGTATTCCGCCAGCGCGGCCGCGTTGACGTCGTTGACCGCGACGCAGGTCATGGCGCCGGCCGGGCCCGCGCCGACGCCGCCGATGCCAAGCTCGGTCAGCTGGTCGGCCAGCAGCCCGCCGAACACGTCCCTGACCTTGGCGCCGGTGGGCCAGCCGAGGTAGAGCGGGCTGACCGCGGCTCCTTCCGGCTCTGAGACCGCGCTCGGCACCGCGAGCGCCGCGCCGACGCAGGGCCGGCCGGATTGCGCCAGCAGCCCGGCGCCGGCCGCCGCGAGCGGCGCCAGGGCACGCGCGGGATCGCCGGGGGCCGGGACCTGACGGCTGGTCTCGGCCACGATCCGGCCGCCGAGCCCGACCAGGGCGACCGCGAAGCCGTCGGGATGCAGCTGGACCGCGAGGGCCACCGGCCCGCCGGGGTCGATCGCCAGGCCGTGTGACGGCCGGCCCTGGGTGCCGGCCCGGGTACCGGTGTCGACCTGGATCAGCCCCAGGTCGCGAAGTTCGCTGGTGACGGCGCCGGCCGTGGCCCTGGTGACGCCCAGCGCCGCGGTCAGCGCGGACCTGGTGGGCGCCTGCCCGGTGTGGATCAGCGTGAGCGCGGCACCGGGCAGGCCGCCTCGGTCGTGCCTGGTCTGCGGGGGCGAAGTGTGCGCGGGCGGGGCCTGTTCCCGGCGGTCAGGCGGGCCCGGCACGTTAGCTCCACCCGGTGGTCATTGTCCTCATCCAGTCCTGCCCGTATCCTGGTTTTGTGCAGTTGCTAAACAAAATACCGCGTCCTGTTGACTCGCGTCACGATATGACCAGCGTCCGGGCCGCCGCTACTGCATTCTTCGCTGTCGATGGTTTCGTCTTCGCCACCTGGGCGGTGCGGATTCCCGCCATCAAGGCCGCGACGCACGCGTCGCCCGCGGTGCTGGGGCTCGCGCTGCTCGGGCTGTCCGGCGGCGCCATCGCCACCATGACGATCTCCGGCGCGCTCTGCCGCCGGTTCGGGGCGGGCCGGATGACCGTCGGCAGCGCGATCCTGCTGTCGTTCGCGCTGCTGCTGCCGCCGCTGGCCAGATCGGCGGTGGCGCTGGCGCTCGCGCTCCTGGTGTTCGGCGCGGCGTACGGCAGCCTGAACGTGTCGATGAACAGCCTCGCGATCAGCGTGGTGGCCGCGCTGCGCCGCCCGGTGATGCCGTCGTTCCACGCCGCGTGGAGCTTCGGCGGCCTGGCCGGGGCCGCTCTCGGCGGGCTGCTCGCCCCGTACCTGGCGCCGTTGCCGCACTTCGCCCTGGTCTGCGCGGCGGGGCTGGCGGTGACCGCGTGGTGGGGGCGGACGCTGCTCACGCACCCGCTGGCGGCGGCGGGCGCGGTCACCGGCGAGATACCGGACCCGCGGGAGGGGGCCGGCGGTCAGGGCGCTGTCGCGGACAGCAGTGTCAGTCCGGACAGCGGCGCCGACCAAGGGGGCCGTGCCAGCCGGCGCGGTATCGGCCGCGGCTGGCGCGTGGTGCTGCTGTTCGGGTTGATCGCGCTGTGCTCCGCGTACGGCGAGGGGGCCATCGGCGACTGGGGGGCACTGCACCTGCGGCAGGACCTCGGCGCCGGGCCGCGGCTGGCGGCGGCGGGCTACGCCGCGTTCGCGCTGGCCGAGGCCTGCGGTCGGCTGGCGGGCAGCTGGCTGCTGGTCCGGCTCGGGCAGACCAGGGTCCTGGTGCTCGGCGGGCTCACCGCCTGCGCGGGGATGCTCGCCGCCGCGCTCGCGCCGTCCGTCCCCGTGGTGCTGGCGGGCTTCGCGCTGACCGGGCTCGGGGTGGCCAACATGTTCCCCGCCGCCATGACGCGGGCCGGCCTGGTCGCCGGGCCGAACGGGGTCGCGGCCGCGTCCACCCTCGGCTACGCCGGCTTCCTGCTCGGGCCCCCGACGATCGGGTTCCTCGCCACCGCGGTCGGCCTCAGCACGGGCCTGACCACGGTCTCGGTTCTAGCCCTGGTCGCCGCTCTGCTCGCCTGGATCGCCGGCTCGTGACCCGAGCCGGGCGTGCAGCAGCCCCGGCAGCACGGCCGGGCCTGTCGCCGGGCGGAACCGGACCGCGGCGTCCCGCAGCGCCTGCCACTCGTCGTCGGTCAGGTCGATCTCGGCGGCGGCCACGTTGCTCTCCAGCTGCGCGACGCTGGACGCGCCGGGGATCGCCACCACGGCCGGGCTCCTGATCAGCCAGGCGAGCGCGACCTGCGAGAAGCTGGCGTCGTGGGCGTCCGCCACCTCGCGCAGCACGCGCAGCAACCCGGCGGCCCGCTCCTGGTTGACGGGCAGGAACAGCGCGTTGAACGACCTGACCCGGTTCCACGGCCGCTTCGACCCGTCGTAACGGCCGGACAGGAAGCCCTGCGCCAGCGGGCTGTAGGCGATCACGACATGGCCGGTCCGCTCCGCGTACGGCACCAGGTCGTCGGCCGGCCCCGGGGCCGCGAGGCTGAAGCGCACCTGGTTGCTCAGCACCCGGCTGCCGAGCGCCTCCTCGGCCGCCTTCCAGCGGGCCAGCGGGTAGTTGCTCACGCCGACCTCGCCGACCAGGCCGATCCGCTGCAGCGTCCGCATGCCCCGCATGATGACGGTGTCCGGCACCACCGGGTTCGGCTGGTGCACCTGGTACAGGTCGAGCCGGCTCACCCCGAGCCGGTTCGCGCTGGCGACCGCGCGCTGCTGGATGACCGGTGGGACGGGCAGGACGGGCAGCAGCTTCGTCGCGAGGAAAACGTCCTCGCGACGCTCGGAGATGGCTTGCCCGAGGATTCGCTCGCTGCGCCCGAGCCCGTAGATCTCGGCGGTGTCGAACAGCGTCACGCCGAGCTCGATCGCGCGCCTGACGATGGCCCGCGCCTCGCGCTCCGCGTACGGCGTGCCGTATCCCCATTCCTTAGAACCGAACTGCCAGGTGCCCAGTCCTATCGCCGAGATCTTCGGAGCAGGGATCTTCGGAGCAGGGATCTCCCGAGCGGAGGTCTCAGGAGCGGAGATCTCCGGAGCAGGGCCTACGTCCAGATAACGCACTCTCTCAAGCTATCCCCTATGGCGTCTAGGGGAGCATGTCGGCCGTCAGGCAGGCTTCCGTGTTGGGCAGCCCGAGGTCCTGGGCGCGCCGGTCGGCCATCGCGAGCAGCCGGCGGATCCGGCCCGCGATCGCGTCCTTGGTCAGCGGCGGGTCGGCGAGCTGGCCCAGCTCCTCCAGCGACGCCTGCCGGTTCGCGACGCGCAGCCGGGCGGCCATCACCAGGTGATCGGGCGCGTCGGAGCCGAGGATCTCCAGCGCGCGCTCCACCCGGGCGCCGGCCGCGACGGCGGCGCGGGCCGACCGGCGCAGGTTCGCGTCGTCGAAGTTCGCCAGGCGGTTGGCGGTGGCGCGGACCTCGCGGCGCATCCGCCGCTCCTCCCAGGCCAGCACGCTGTCGTGCGCCCCCAGCCTGGTCAGCATCGCCGCGATCGCCTCGCCGTCGCGGATCACCACCCGGTCCACGCCGCGCACCTCACGGGCCTTGGCGGAGATCTTCAGCCGCCGCGCGGCCCCCACCAGTGCCAGCGCCGTCTCAGAACCAGGGCAGGTGATCTCCAGGGCCATCGACCGGCCCGGCTCGGTCAGCGACCCGTGCACCAGGAACGCGCCGCGCCAGGCGGCCTCGCAGTCGCAGATGCCGCCCGACACCACCTGCCGGGGCAGCCCGCGTACCGGGCGCCCGAAGCTGTCGATCAGTCCCGCCTGCCTCGCCAGGCTGTCGCCGCCGCGGGAGACCCGCACGACGTACCTGTTGCCCTTGCGCAGTCCGCCCGGCTGCAGCACGAGCAGCTCCGACGTGTGGCCGAACACCTCGGCGATCGACGCGCGCAGCCGGCGGGCCACCGCGGCGGTGTCCAGCTCCGCCTCGATCACGATCCGCCCGGCGGTCAGGGTCAGCCCGCCGGCGAACCGAAGCAGCGTGGACACCTCCGTCTTCCGGCAGCACGGCTTGATCACCGGAATACGGCTGAGCTCGTCCTTCACCACGCCCGTCATCGCCATTGCGGCACCACCCCCACGTCTAAGCCCCGAACACCTGCCGGTACGCCGCGGCCAGCCGCACCGGATCGTGCTTGACGCCGTCGGCCGCCGCCACGTCGGACAACACCAGCGACGCGTGCAACAGTCCCGCCGCCTGCTTCAGCTCGTCTTCCGCGCCGGCCACCGCGCCCGAGTCGGCGAGCACCACGTCAACAGTCAATGATGGCGCGTGGTCGGCGAGAACTTCCAGATGACGGTGCGGGGAAAATCCTTCGGTCTCCCCGGGCTGCGGCACCAGGTTCAGGGCCACCAGCCGCCGCGCGCGGGTCCCCGCCAGCGCCGTGGCCAGCGACGGCACCATCAGGTGCGGCAGCACGCTGGTGAACCACGACCCGGGGCCGAACACCACCCAGTCCGCCGCGAGCACCGCGGCGACCGCCTCCGGCACGGCCGGCGGGTCGACGGGCTCCAGCGAGATCGACCGCACCCGGCCCCCGGTGACCGCCACCGCGGCCTGCCCGCGCACCTCGCGAACCACCTCGGGCGCCAGCGGGTCGAGCCCGGCCACGCACGCCACGATCTCCAGCGGCACCGCGGCCATCGGCAGCACCCGCCCGGTGACGCGCAGCAGCCGCCCGACCAGGTCCAGGCTGGCCACCGGATCGCCGAACAGGTCCCACATCCCGGCGAGCAGCAGGTTCCCGAGGGCATGGCCGGCCAGCTCGCCCGAGCCGCCGAACCGGTGCTGCACCACCCGGGACCAGGTCTCGCCCCACGCGTCATCGCCGCACAGCGCCGCGAGCGCCATCCGCAGGTCGCCAGGCGGCAGCACGCCGAACTCGCGGCGCAGCCGCCCGGACGAACCGCCGTCGTCCGCGACCGTCACGATCGCCGTGATGTCCGGCGTCACCCGCCGTAGCGCGGCCAGCGACGCGGCCAGCCCATGCCCCCCGCCCAGGGCGACCACGCGGGGGGTACGGCCAGGGGGAATGGGGGGCGGGAGCCCCCCATGCGGGGAGTCCGCCCCCCCAGGCGATGATTCCTGCCCCAAAAATCACTCCCGACCCAGGTCCCGGTGCGACACCGTGATATCGCGGTCGCCGAGCCGTGCCGCGATCTGTTCGGCGATGGCGACCGAGCGGTGCTTGCCGCCCGTGCAGCCAACCGCCAGCGTGACATACCTCTTGCCCTCGCGTTCAAACCCCGGCAGCGACACTTCGAGCACGTTGAGGTACGCGTCGAGGAACTCCTCCGCGCCCTGCTGGGCGAGCACGTAGTCGCGCACCCCGGCGTCCAGGCCGGTCAGCGGCTGCAGCGACGGCACCCAGTGCGGGTTCGGCAGGAACCGGCAGTCGGCGACCAGGTCCGCGTCCACCGGCACCCCGTACTTGAAGCCGAACGACACGATGTTCAGCCGCAGCGTCCCCGCCGAGTCCCCGGCGAAGTAGGCGTGCATCCGGGAACGCAGCTGGTGCACGTTGAGCGATGACGTGTCCAGCACGATGTCGGAGTCGCCGCGCACCTCGCGCAGCAGGTCGCGCTCGGCGGAGATGCCCTCGGTGATCGTCCCAGAGTCCTGCATCGGGTGCGGCCGCCGCACGTTCTCGAACCGCTGCACCAGCGTCCCCTCGGACGCCTCGAGGAACACCACCTGCGGCGACACGCCGCGCGCCGCCAGCGCCGCGATCGCCGACTTCAGGTCGGTGGAGAACCCGGCCGACCGCGCGTCGATGATCGCGGCCACGCCGGGCAGCGACGCCCGGTCCGCGAGGTCGAGCATCGTGGGCAGCAGCGCGGGCGGCAGGTTGTCCACCACGTACCAGCCGAGGTCCTCAAGCGCGTTGGCCGCGGTGGAGCGGCCGGCGCCGGACATGCCGGTGATGATGACGATGTCGGGTATGCCGTGCGACGCACGGGTGCTAGCAGGTTCAGTCATGTGGCTAACCTCCGGGAAGGACCAGGCTCCTCAGTCCGCAAGGCGCTCGTGATGGTGGCCGCGAGCCGCGGCCCGATGCCGGGCACTTCGGCGATCTCCTCGTCCGATGCCGCGGAGATCGCCTTCACTGACCCGAACTTCTTCAGCAGCGCGGCCCGCCGGGCCGGGCCCAGGCCCGGCACCGAGTCCAGCGCCGAGACGGTGGCGGCCTTCCCGCGCTTGGCCCGGTGGTAGGTGATCGCGAACCGGTGCGCCTCGTCCCGCACCCGCTGCAGCAGGTACAGCCCCTCGGACGTGCGGGACAGGATCACCGGGTGCTGCTGGTCCGGCAGCCACACCTCTTCCAGCCGCTTCGCCAGCCCGCAGACGGCCACGTCGTCGATGCCGAGTTCCGCGAGCGCGCCCGCGGCCGCCGCGACCTGGCCCGCGCCACCGTCGACGACGACCAGGTTCGGCGGGTACGCGAACTTGCGCTGAGTCGAAGCCAGCGTACGTTCGGGGGAAATGTCTTGATCTTCCCTCGCCTCGGGATCGCCGAGCATGTCCAGCTCACCGGTCTCCTCGCGCTCCGCCAGGTAGCGCCGGAACCGGCGGGTGATTACCTCGCGGATCGCCGAGATGTCGTCGCTGCCCTCGAATCCCTTGATCGAGAAACGGCGGTACTCGCTCTTGCGGGCCAGCCCGTCCTCGAACACGACCATCGACGCCACGACGTGCGTGCCCTGCAGGTTGGACACGTCGTAGCACTCGATCCGCAGCGGCGCGTCGTCCAGGCCCAGCGCCTCCTGGATCTCGTGCAGCGCCTGGCTTCTCGTGGTCAGGTCGCTCGCGCGGCGCGTCTTGTGCAGCGCCAGGGCCTCCTTGGCGTTGCGCGCGACGGTCTCCATCAGGGCCTTCTTGTCGCCGCGCTGCGGGACCCGCAGCTGCACAGGGCCGCCGCGCCGCGCGGTCAGCCACTGCGTCATGGTCGCCGGGTCCGGCGGCAGCTCGGGGACGAGCACCTCGCGCGGGATGCCGTTGCTGTCCGGTGCGGTTCCCTCGCCGTAGAACTGGCCGAGGAAGCGCTCGACAAGGTTGGTGGTGGTGACGTCTTCCACCTTCTCGAGAACCCAGCCGCGCTGGCCGCGTATTCGCCCGCCGCGCACGTAGAAGATCTGCACGGCGGCCTCGAGGGGGTCTTCCGCGAGGGCGATCACGTCGCAGTCGGTCCCGTCGCCGAGCACCACGGCCTGCTTCTCCAGCGCCCGCTCCAGGGCCTTGACGTCGTCCCTGAGACGGGCGGCCCGCTCGTACTCCTCCTCGTCGGCGGCTTCCCTCATCTCGGCGGTGAGCTTCTTGATGAAGCGCGCGGTCTGGCCGGACATGAAGTCGCAGAAGTCCTCGGCGAGCTGCCGGTGGTCCTCTTCAGAGATGCGCTTCACGCAGGGCGCGGAGCACTTGCCGATGTAGCCGAGCAGGCACGGGCGGCCGATCTGCCCGGCCCGCTTGAAGACGCCCTTGGAGCAGGTGCGGACGGGGAAGACGCGCAGCAGGGTGTCAACCGTGTCGCGGATCGCCCAGGCGTGGCTGTACGGGCCGAAGTACCTGGTGCCCTTCCTTTTCGCGCCGCGCATCACCATGACCCGCGGGAACTCCTCGTCCATGGTGACCGCGAGATAGGGGTAGCTCTTATCGTCGCGGTACTTGACGTTGAACCGGGGGTCGAACTCCTTGATCCAGGAGTACTCCAGCTGCAGCGCCTCGACCTCGGTCTTCACGACCGTCCAGTCGACGTTGGCGGCGGTCGTCAGCATCGCCTGGGTGCGCGGGTGGAGCTGGGTGAAGTCGGCGAAGTACTGGTTCAGCCGCTGCCGCAGCGACTTCGCCTTGCCTACGTAGATGACCCGGCCGCGCTCGTCCCTGAACCGGTACACGCCCGGCGCCTCCGGGATCTCCCCGGGAGCGGGTCGGTATCGGTGCGGGTCTGCCACGACTGTAAGGGTAGTCCCCGGCTGAGACTTTCAGGGTTATCCGAACGGACGCGTGGCTCTGCCCTCAGGAGAATGCGGGGCCTTCAGGGGAATGCGGGCCTTCAGGAGAATGCGGCCTTGAGCGGAAACGAGTTATATCTTAAGCTAGGTGACCGTGACGGAACTTCCTGCCGATTACTTCCAGGACCCCCTCAAGTACTTCGCGCGGATGCGCGAGAAGCGGCCAGTCACACCGGTGACGATGCCGGAGGGGAACCGGGCCTGGATGATCACCAGGTACGCCGAGGTGCGCGCCGCGCTCGCCGACCCGCGGCTGGCCAAGGACTGGGTGGGCAAGCTGAAGCCCGCTGACTTCGCGCCCGATCCGGTGACCGGCTACCTCAGCAGGCACCTGCTGAGCCTGGACCCGCCGGACCACACGCGGCTGCGGCGCCTCGTGGTCAAGGCGTTCACCGCCCGGCGGATCGCGGGGCTGCGGCCGCGGATCGAGGAGATCACCGCGTCGCTGCTGGACGCGATGGAGGGCCGCTTCGCGGGGGGCGAGGCGTCTGTTGACCTCATCGAGGCCTTCGCGTTCCCGCTGCCGATCACGGTGGTCTGCGAGCTGCTCGGGGTGCCGGCGGCCGACCAGGGCAAGTTCCAGGTCTGGTCGCACGCCGTCGTGTCGTCCGTGGTGACGGAAGAGGAGTTCCTCGCCGCGGGCACCGAGATGTTCCACTACTTCACCGCCTTGCTGGCGGCGAAGCGGCGTTCCCCGGCGGATGACCTGACGTCCGCGCTGATCGCGGCCCGCGACTCGGGCGACTCGCTCGACGAGCGGGAGCTCATCGCGCTGCTGTTCCTGCTGCTCGTGGCGGGCCACGAGACGACGACGAACCTGATCGCGACCGGGACGCTCGCGCTGCTTCGCTATCCGGCCGAGCTCGCACGGCTGCGCGATGACTGGTCGCTGCTGCCCGCCGCGGTGGAAGAGCTGCTGCGCTACTCCAACCCGCTGAACCACACGACCGACCGGTTCACGACGGAGCCGGTGGAGCTGGGCGGGGTCACGATCCCGGCCGGCGAGTGGGTGCTGTGCGTGACCTCCTCGGCGAACCGCGACCCGTCCAGGTTCGCCGACCCCGACCGGCTCGATCTGGGGCGGGACGCCGCCGGGCACCTGGCGTTCGGGCACGGGATCCACTACTGCCTCGGCGCGCCGCTGGCCCGCCTGGAGGGCGAGGTCGCGTTCCGCGCGCTGCTGACGCGATTCCCTTCCCTGTCGCTGGCCGTCCCGGAGTCGTCCTTGCGCTGGCGCCCCAGCAGCCTCATCCACGGCCTGGAGTCGCTGCCGGTCCGCCTGGGCTGACGGCTTGCTTCGCGGCCGCGGGGGTTGCTTGGCGGGCTGCCGCCCGCTTCTTGCTGTTATCAGCGCCAAGAGGGGGTCGCATGACTTAGGGCGCGAAAGTTACCCGGAAACCGGGCATACCGGACATATTTCGTCACTTTCGCGCCCTATGTCGATCCCGGGGCGCGGCCCATGGCCGCGGCGGCGAGTGGGCGGCGGCGCGCCTCGATGGGGAACCTGTCGATTGCGCAATCGACACCGATAGAGCGGGTCATTTGCGCAATCGACAGGCCGTCGGGTGGGCGTAGGCCTAGGCGAGGGCGTCCCCTACGGGGACCGATTCGTATCCGTGGGCCGCGGCGACCAGGGCGTTCGTGACGTGGCCGTCGTGCGTGTTCAGGCCGCCGGCCAGGGCTGGGTCGGCGCGGAGCGCGTCCCGCCAGCCGCGGTTGGCGAGCTCGACCGCGTACGGCAGCGTCACGTTGGTGAGCGCGTAGGTCGAGGTGTTCGGCACGGCGCCCGGCATGTTCGCGACGCAGTAGAACACCGAGTCGTGCACCCGGTAGACGGGGTCCGCGTGCGTGGTGGGGTGCGAGTCCTCGAAGCAGCCGCCCTGGTCGATGGCGATGTCGACGAGCACCGAGCCCGGCTTCATCCGCTTCACCAGGTCGTTGCTGACGACCTTCGGGGCCTTCGCGCCGGGCAGCAGGACCGCGCCGATCACCAGGTCGGCGCCGAGCACGGCGCGCTCGACCTCGTAGGCGTTGGACGCGACGGTCTGGACCCGGCCCTGGTAAAGAGCGTCGAGCTGGCGGAGCTTGGCGATGTTCCTGTCCAGCACCGTGACCTGCGCGCCGAGGCCGACAGCGATCTGAGTGGCCTGCTGGCCGGAGACGCCGGCGCCGATCACGACGACCCGCGACGCGTGCGTGCCCGGCACTCCGCCGAGGAGCGCGCCGTAGCCGCCGCCCTGGCGCATCAGGTGGTAGGCGCCGACCTGCGGGGCCAGCCGGCCCGCGACCTCGGACATCGGCGCGAGCAGCGGCAGGCTGCCGTCGGCGAGCTGGACGGTCTCGTAGGCGATGCCCGTGACGCGGTTCGCGAGCAGGGCGTCGGTGCAGGCCTTGTCGGCGGCCAGGTGAAGGTAGGTGAAGAGCACCTGGCCCGGGCGCATCCGGTGGTACTCCTCGGCGATCGGCTCCTTGACCTTGAGGACCAGGTCGGCCAAGCGCCAGACCTCGTCGGGGTCGGGGATGATCGTCGCGCCGGCCGCGACGTAGGCGTCGTCGCCGAGCTCGGAGCCCGCGCCCGCGTCCTTCTCCACGAACACCTCGTGGCCATGGCCGACCAGCTCACGCACGCCCGCGGGCGTAATCGCGATGCGGTACTCGTGGTTCTTCACTTCGCGGGGGACGCCGATCTTCATTGACCGTCCTGCCTTTCGACTCGCCGCGGCCCAGATCCCTCCATGGTGCATGATTTTCGAATGACTGCCAATATCGCTGAACTTAATTCTGTATAATCTAAATATGGCTCTTGAAAGTTCAGCACGCCCGACCCGGACGCCGGGTTCGCCGAATACCGTTCGGGGGACGGTCCCGGCCCTCAACCTCGACGAAACGGACCGGCGCATCGTCCTCGAACTCGCCCGCGATGCCCGGCTGCCGAACAACACGCTCGCCAGGCTCGCCGGCATCGCCCCGTCGACCTGCCTGGGCCGGGTGCGCGCGCTGCGCGAGCGCGGCGTGATCCGCGGCTACCACGCGGACGTGGACCCGGCGGCGCTCGGCAGGCCGCTGCAGGCGATGATCGCGGTGCGGCTGCAGTCCGACGCCCGCGGCCACATCCGCGCCTTCGTGGCGGACGTCGCCACCCGCGATGAGGTGCTGAACGTGTTCTTCCTGGCCGGCAAGGACGACTTCCTGCTGCACGTCGCCGCGGCGTCCACCGAGGACCTGCGGGACTTCGTCGAGGACCTCAGCTCCAACGCCGACGTCGCCTACACCGAGACGTCGCTGATCTTCGAGCACGTCCGCGCCGCCCTCGCCCAGTAGCCTCGCCACGCCGGCTCCGAGGCCGGGGCCACGGGGCCACGGAGCCACAAATTCACTAACGGCTTCCTGTGCGGGCGGGTACTGGTTTACCCGCCAGGACTCCGGCGAAGATGAAGGCACCGGCCGGTCGGGCCGGATCACACGAGAGGCAGGCGGCAATGTCATCTCAGCCGTTTCAGGACGCCCTGGCGCGCGTCATCGACGACGTCGTGGCGCCGGGCGCGGCGCACGTGGATGCGTCCGGCGAATTCCCCAGAAAGCAGATCGACGCGCTGGCCCAGGCGGGGCTGCTCGCGCTGACGGTCCCCGCCGAGTACGGCGGCGGTGGCGGCGGGCTGCGCGACGCCGCGGAGGTGGTCCGCGAACTCGGCGCGGTGTGCGGCTCCACCGCGATGATCGTGACCATGCACTATTCCGCGACCGCCGCGATCGTGGCAGCCGGCGACAAGGAGACGCTCGCGGCGATCGCCGCGGGACATCACCTGTCGACTCTCGCGTTCTCAGAAACCGGATCCCGCAGCCACTTCTGGGCGCCGCTGGGTACCGCGACCGCGGAGCCAGACGGCACCGTGCGACTGGACGCGAGCAAGAGCTGGGTCACGTCGGCGGGGCACGCCGACAGCTACGTCTGGTCGAGCCTGCCGCTCGACGCCGACGGCCCGATGACGCTCTGGCTGGTTCCGGCGGACGCCGCGGGCCTGTCGGTGTCCGGCGCGTTCGACGGCCTCGGCCTGCGCGGCAACGCGTCGGCCCCGATGACAGCCGACGGCGTCCACGTGCCGCGCGCGGCGATGCTCGGCGGCGACGGCGGCGGCCTTGACCTGGCGCTGGCGGCAGTGCTGCCGGTGTTCCTGATCTGCAGCGCGTCGATGAGCGCGGGCCTGACGCGCCGGCTCGCCGACGAGACCGCGGCGCACCTGCAGCGGACGCAGCTGAGGCACCTCGGCCAGTCGCTCGCCCAGCAGGTGCAGCCGCGCGCTGAGCTGGCGCGGCTGCGGATCGAGGCGGACCGCACCTGGGCGCTGGTCGCTGAGACGCTCGCCGCCGTCGAGGCCGGACGGGCAGACGCCCAGCTCCTGGTGCTCGAGGTCAAGGCGGCGGCCGGCGAGGCCGCCGCGGACGCGGCGGACCTGGCGCTGCGGGCCGGCGGCGGCGCGGCGTTCCGCAAGGAGTCGGTGGTCGAGCGGCTGTTCCGCGACTCCAGGGCGGCGCGGGTGATGGCGCCGACGACGGACGCGCTCTACGACTTCATCGGGCGCGCGCTGTGCGGCCTGCCGCTGCTCGGGGACGTCGCGTGACCGGCCCCGTGTCACGGCAGAGCTCCGTTTCAAGGCAGAGCCTGGTGCTGGGCGCGGTCGCCTACGACCCCAAGGTCGTGACGATCTGGGACGGGTTCCGGGCCTGGCTGCGCGGGCCGGGCGGGCTGGACTTCGACTACGTCCTGTACTCGAACTACGAGCGCCAGGTCGAGGACCTCGTGGCGGGCCGCGTCGACGTGGCATGGAACTCACCGCTGGCCTGGGTCCGCGCCCGGCGGCTGGCGGCGGCGCGTGGCGTCACCCTGACGCCGGTCACGATGCGCGATACCGACCGCGACCTGCGGTCGGTCGTCGCGGTGCGCGCCGATTCCCCCGTCCAGTCGCTCGCCGACCTGCGCGGGCGGACCGTCGGCACCGGCGCCGTCGACTCGCCGCAGTCCACGCTGCTGCCGCTGTCGCTGCTGCGCGCCGCGGGCCTGCGCCCCGGGGCCGACGTCCAGGTGCGCCGCTTCGACATCGGCGTCGGGCTGCACGGCGACCACATCGGCGGCGAGCGCGACGCGGCCCGCGCCCTGTTCGCCGCCGACCCGGTGGACGCGGCCTGCGTGATCGACTCCAACCTGCTGCTGTTCGCGCGCGAGGGCGTGCTGCCGTCCGGCTCGGTCCGGGTCCTCGCGCAGACACCGCCGTACGACCACTGCACGATGACCGCGGGCCCGTCCGCCGACGGCACGCTGACCAAGCGCTTCGGGGAGCTGCTGCTCGGCATGGACTACGGCGACCAGGACCTGCGCCCGCTGCTGGACCTGGAAGGGCTTAAGCAGTGGCTGCCGCCGCGCCTGGAGGGCTACGCGCAACTCGAGCGCGCCGTCGACGAGGCCGGCTTCTACGACGCCGAAGGCACCATCCGTGCGAGCGACTACCGACCTTGACGGCCTCGGCCTGGACGACGGCGGGCACCTGCTCGTGCAGCGGGCACTCGAGCCGCTGCCCCCCGGCGGCCGGCTGACCGTCACCGGCAGGCACCCGGCGCTGCGCGTCCACCTCACCGCCTGGTGCCGGGAACACGGCCACCGCGTTGCCGAGGCCGCCGGGGGCGACGGCGAAACCACCAGCGCCGATGACTCCGTGGAGATCATCAAGGGCACGGCCGGCGAGCGGCGCTGGCACGACGCGCGGCGGGCCGGGACAGCGCAAGGCCCGCCTGACCAGAACGCCGACCCGCGCTGGGGCCTGGCCGCCCGCGGCGCGCTCGTCGAGGCGGGCGGCCCGCCCATCGGCGCCCAATGGACCGAACGCGAGCACGTCTGGGCCGACATCGCCCCCCGGCTGTACGCGGCCGCGGCCGCGAGCCAGTGGGACCCCGCGACGGCGGTGAACTGGGCAGCCACACTCGATGTCCCGGACGAGATCGAGCGCGCCGTCGTGCAGCTCATGACCTATCTCGTCGAGAACGAGCAGGCGGCGCTGATCATCCCGGCGCGACTGCTCAGCCAGCTGCACCCGCACTTCCGCGAGGTGATGCAGCTGCTCGCCGCCCAGGCCGCCGACGAGGCGCGGCACGTGGAGGTCTTCACCCGCCGCGGCCTGCTGTCCGGCGGCCCGCTCGGCACGTCCAGCGCCGGCGGCCGCGCGTCGCTGCAGACCCTGCTCGCCGAGCCGGACTTCACCACGGCGTCGTTCCTGCTCTCGGTCCTCGGCGAGGGCACCTTCCTCGACCTGCTGCGCTTCATCCATGAGCACGCGCCGGACAAGGTCACCGCCGACGTGACCCGGCTCGCGCTCCGCGACGAGGCGCGGCACGTGGCGTTCGGCGTGTCGCACACCGCGCACCTCGTCACGACCGACAGGTCGTACCTCGGCGTGCTCAGGCAGTCCGTGGAGCGGCGGCACGCCGCCCTGCACGACACCGCCGGCCTGAACTCCGAGGTCTTCGACTCCCTCGTCCTGCTCGCCGCGGGCTCGTGGGACCCGGCCGCGATCCGCCGCGGCTGGCAGGCGGTCCGCCAGCTACAGCACCAGATGGACGAGGGCCGTCGGCGCCGGCTCGCTTACATCGGCTTCCCCGACGACGAGGCGGCCGAGCTGTCCGCGCTGCACACGCGTAACTTCATGTAGATGTTGCTGACGTACGGACACGGCACCGAGACGGCCGAACGCACCGCAGACATCCTGCGAGCCGCCGGCGTCTCCTCGCTCGTGGACATCCGTACGGCGCCGGGCAGCCGGCGCAATCCGCAGTTCGCCCGCACCGCCCTCGAGGAGTGGCTGCCAACAGCGGGCATCGCCTACCGCTGGGAGAAGCGCCTCGGCGGCTTCCGGCGGCCGGGTCCCGACAACCCGGACGTGGCGTGGCGGGAGGACATGTTCCGCGGCTACGCCGAGCACATGCGCTCGGCCGATTTCCTCACCGCCATCGACGCCGTCCTCGCCGAGGCCGAGGCAGAGCCGGACACGCCCCAGGTAACGGTGATGTGCTCGGAAAGCCTGTGGTGGCGCTGCCACCGCCGCCTGGTCGCGGACTTCGCCGCGGTCGCCCGCGGTAGAGAAGTAAGCCACCTCATGCACGACGGACGCATGGAACCCCACCGTCCCACACCAGGCGTCCGCCTGCGCGACGACGGCCTGCTGGTCTACGACGCCGGCCAGGATCAGCTGATGTAACGCAAGACCGCCGTGAGGTGCACGAAGTCCGCCACGTCGAGCAGCCGCAGCATCTGCCGTTCCGCCGGCCTGATGCCCGTGCGCTCTTCGTCGTGGTACACCCGGGGCTCGCTGACCTGGAAGGTCAGGCCGCGGGTGCGAAGCAGGCCGCCGCCGGCGGCCTGGATGTTTCGCAGCCAGTCCGTGTCCGCGCCGTAGGTCAGCGCGACGATGAACCCGTCCCGCGCCTGGAACAATTCGACCGGCGTCCGGTACTCACGCCCGGACCGGCGGCCGCGATGCACGATCAGCCCCAGACCCGGCAGCCAGGGCGCGATGTGCCGCGCAACCCGGTTCAGCCCGACCTTGTTCCAGCGTGCGACCTGCTCCGGAATCGGCACGTCATCTCCCTGCCACGGCGGATAATGCCAAGCCTAGCCTGGGGCCGGCCGTTAGAGTCGGGCGGTACAGCGCCCCAGCAGAAGCGACCCACAACAAGGAGTGCCGACGTGCGCCAGGACCCCGACCCCCGTGCCGCCGAACGTGACGCGCTCGGCCAGTACCTCGACTACCAGCGCGAAACGATCCTGCTCAAGACCGAAGGCCTCACCAAGGACCAGCTAGCGCAAAAGATCCCCACCTCCGATCTCACGCTGGCCGGTCTCCTCTACCATCTGGCGCTCGTCGAGGAGAGCTGGCTGGAGGGCCGCTTCCTCGGGCTCCCTGACCGCCCTGACTGGGTGGATGTCGACTGGGTCGCCGACCCCGACTGGGAGTTCCGCACCGCCACCGCCATGGACCCGGAAGCACTGCGCCAGCGCTACCGCGACGCGTGCGAGCGCAGCCGCCAGTCCGCCGCGTCCGCGGCCAGCCTGGATCAGCTATCGGCCTTCAAGGGCAACGACGGCTGGCAGTTCACGCTCCGCTGGGTGCTGCTGCACCTGATCGAGGAGACCGCCAGGCACGCCGGCCACGCCGACCTGCTGCGCGAGGCCATCGACGGCGCGGTTGGCGAATAAGCTGCCAGCGTGGGGGGTGCGTACGCGAACCAGCGCGGACACGTCATCGTCTGCGGGCTGCCCGGCGTGGGCTTGCGGATCGTCGAGGAGCTGACGCTGTCCGGCGTGCCCGCGGTGGTCGTCGACGACGCCCCTGACCCGCCGCTGGCGCGGCTGATCGACGCCTGGGGCGTGCCGCTGATCACCAGCACCCGCGCCGAAGAGGCGCTCACCAGCGCCGGGCTGGCCGGCGCCGTCGCGGTGATCTGCGCGCAGCACGACGACCTGCGCACGCTGGAGACGGCGCTGCTCGCCCGCAGGCTCCGCGACGACGTGCGGGTGGTCGCGCAGCTCACCAACCCCGCGGTCGGCCGGGCGGTCAAGGAGGTCGGCGTCGCCGTGCTCGACGTCGCGGGCCTGTCCGCGCCGTCGGTGGTCGAGGCCTGCCTGCGCGAGGGCGTGCAGCGGATGACGGTATCCGGCGAGCAGTTCCTCGCGGTGCGCACCACCGCGCCGCGCACCGCCACCCTCCGCCAGCTCTACGGCGACCTCGCCCCCGTCGCGGTGGTGCCGCCCGACGGTGACGTGCTGGTCTGCCCCGGGCGCGACACGGAGGTCGGGGCAGGTGACGAGGTGACGATCATCGCCACCCCCGCTGAGCTCCGCGCCACCGCCGCTATCAGTTATTCGGAACGGGCCCGGCACTCTCTCCGGCCGCACACCCCCCGCTGGGGCGTGGTCAGCCACCTGCGTGACGTCGCCATGTCGCTGCTGCGCGCCGCCGACCGCCGGCTGGTGATCGCGCTCGGCGCGCTCGTCGCGGTGCTGATCGCGGCCACGATCGTGCTCCGCCTCACCTACCAGTACGCGGGTCCCGGTCACCACATCTCGCTGCTCGACTCGCTGTACTTCACCGTCGAGACCGTGACGACCGTCGGCTACGGCGACTTCACCTTCCGCGCGGAGCCGGCCTGGCTGGTGGGGTTCGCGATCCTGCTCATGATGACCGGCGGCCTGTTCGTCGGGGTGTTCTTCGCGCTGGTCACCAACGTCCTGGTCAGCAGGCGGATCGAGGAGTCGCTCGGCAGGCAGAAGATCACCGCGCTGCGCGGCCACGTGCTGGTGATCGGCCTTGGCACGGTCGGCCTGCGGGTCGTACAGCAGCTGCACGCGGCGGGCCGCGACGTCGTGGTCGTCGAGATGGACGAGCACAACAGGCACCTCGGCCAGGTGCGCGCGCTCGGTGTCCCGGTGGTGATCGGCGACGCGACGCTGCCCGAGGTGCTGGGCTCGGTGCGGCTGCCCGCCGCGTCCGCGATCGCGGTGCTGACCAGCGACGACCTCGCGAACCTGGAGACGGGCCTGGCGGTCCGCGACCAGCTCGGGCCGCGCTGGGAAACCACCCCGGTCGTGTTGCGCATCTTCGACCCGCAGCTCGCCCACTCGGTCAGGGAGACGTTCGGATTCAAGAACGTCCGGTCGACCGCCGCGCTGGCCGCGCCGTGGTTCACCGGCGCGGCGCTCGGCCTGGACGTGCTGTCCACGTTCTACGCCGGCGACGAGCCGCTGCTCGTCGCCAAGCTGACGGTCACCCCGGGCGGCGGCCTGCACGGCCTGCAGATGTTCGACCTGGCGGCCCGCACCCGCGTGCTCGCCATCCGCCGGGCCGCGGACCGGACGGTGCTCGAGCACCTGCCGCGGCGCACCACCCGGTTCCAGCCGGCCGACGAGGCGTTCCTGATCGGCCCCTACGAGGAGCTGCTCACGGTGCTGCGCCGCGATCGCCCGTCCCCGCAGGTCCCGTCTGACGCCGGCGAGGTCAGCCAGCCTGGAACAGGCTGAGCGACTGTCCTCGCTTGCCGAACACGGGGTCGGCGAGTGGCAGCAGGTACCGGTACCTGGCGGGCAGTTCCGCTCGCAGCCCGGCCGGCGGCCGGGTCACGGCCACGGATTCGACGAGCCGCAGGCCCAGCCGCTCCAGCGAGCGCGGGTCGTCGCACGCCCACTGCCAGGGCGCGATGTTGCGCTTGGCCGCCATCTTGAGCTCTTGGCCCATCGACATCCGGGTGACGGTGTCGAACGCGATCATGGCGCCAGGGAACCGGCCGGCGATCCTGGCCAGCATGCCGGTGACGTCTTCTTCGCGCAGGTAGGCAAGGACGCCGTCGGCGACGAGGAAGTACGGCCCCGGACGCTGCTCCACTACGGGCAGCCAGTCCTCATCGAGCAGCGAGGCGGCGAGCATCTGGCGCCGCCCGGTATCAGCGAAGAACCGGCGGCGCAGTTCGATCGTGTCCGGCAGGTCCAGCTCGATCCACTGCGCGGTACCGTTGTCGGTCCGCTCGAAGCGGGTGTTCAGCCCCGTGCCCAGCTCGATCACGGTGCCGCCGGGATGCCCGGCGAGGAACCGCCGGACCCACCAGTCGTAGATCAAGGTGCGGAGCGTCACGACGAAGGCGGTCGGGCCCGGCGTGATGGGCGCCAGCTCGAAGTCGACCGACTCGACGATCTCGACGGCCTTCGGGTCGCGCAGCAGCGGCCGCTTCTTCCCGGTCTCCCGCGCCCGCGCCGCCAGCGGGAAGAACAACGTCCGCTGCACATCCCCGAGCTCAACGGTCTGCCGCTCAGCCATGCCCCCATTAGACCGCACCCCGGAACGCGGTCGATGGGACATCGACCACCAAAGAGTGTGGTCGATGTGACATCGGCTACCAAAGAGTGTGGTCGATGGGACATCGACCACCAAGGGTCCACCGGGTCCCGTCAGATCATGATGAGCAGCATGAAGGCCATCGTGACGCTCATCGCGGTCCGGCAGCCGACCGTGACCGCCGCGGACTCCAGCCGGTAGCGCCTGCTGGACAGCTGGTCGAGGTCCCAGACGCAGGACGCGGCCAGGATCAGCGCGAACACGAATGCGAGGGAGGGATACCTGAGCGCCTGCCCCGCCGCGCCCATCCCCGCGATTCCCGCGCCAGCGGCCGCGAGCGGCGGGAGCGCCAGGAACATGTAGATCATCGCCCCGCTGTGCACGAGGTGCGGCGTGCAGTGCCGGCCGGCGAGCGCGCGGGCACCGCCTGCGCGGGCATCCCGCGCGACCCGGTAGCCGAACCAGCACGTCAGGACCGCGAAAACGGCGACCCAGGCGGGGCCGGGCAACGTCCGCAGGCCGGCGGCCAGCGTGCCCGCCATCGCGATGGCCATCAGCAGGTGCCCCACGTCCGTGTCGGTGACGGCCGTGCCGCGCCGCCACGGCCTGGGCGCCGGCCAGCCGGACGGCGCTCACCCCCGCCACGGCCAGCATGACGCCGGCCAGCGCGTCCAGGATCCAGGCCGGCGGCGTCACGGCGGCGCTCCGTCAGCGCGGGCCCGCGCCGGCCAGTAGGCCAGCGCGATCAGGGCGAGCAGCAGCCCGGAGTTGGGGTCGGTCGCTTCCCCCGGCGAGAATCATCCCGAGCGCCTGCCCGGCCACCCAGATCACCGCGGCAAGGACGAGGGCCAGCAGCACGGCCGCCCTGGCGGCCGGCCGGGGCAGGAAGACCCCGGCGGCGGCGAGCGCGCAGGCCGCGGCCAGCACGATCGACATGGCCAGGCCGCGGCCGCCGGCGGCCGCGGCCGCGGTGTTCTCGATGGCGGCCAGCCAGCCAGGCTCGCCGTTCGCCTGGCCGGCCAGCAGGTCGTGCAGCGCCCATGGGGCCCGGTTCGCCGGCTGGAGCGCGAACCAGGCCAGGCTCAGCCACAGCACCAGCCACAGCCAGCGGGCGGTGCGCGCGCCGACCGCCCGGGCAGCGGTGAACGGCGCCGCGGCATCGCCGGCCTGCGGGGCACGGTCCGCGGGCCACAGCAGCACGGCGAGCAGCGCGTAGAGGATCACCGCGCCTGGCGCCCCGCCGACCGCGTTAGCCGTCCCGTTCAGCACCCCGCCGAGGCCCTCGCCGAGCCACCAGACTGCTAGCGACCAGGCGACCGATGCGGCGAGAGCGAACCGGGTGAGCGGGCGGAGCGCGATGCCCAGCCCCAGCAGCAGCTGGATCGTCGCGAAGACCGCGTTCAGCGCGACGGCATGGTGCTCGACGAGGGCGGCGTCCCAGCTGATCGGCCGGGCGATCACACCCGGATTTCCCGCGGCCGTCTCGGCCAGCATCCGGCCGAACGCCCGGGTGAACATGACCGGCTGGTACTGCAGCAGGGCGTCAAGCAGCCAGACGCCGGCGAGGACGAGCTGCAGTGCCCGCCGCGCGTCCGGCGGCTGAGTCGCCGGGACGATCTCGGTGCCCAGCTTTCCCCGCCACGCGACGCGGTCGCCGGGCACCGCGAGATCGCTCATGGGGTCATGATGAGGCCCGAGGGCGTGCCGCGTCTAAACCCCCTGCCGGTACCGGGTTTGGCGACGGGACTAGGTGGCGGGGCCGGCGCGCTGCGCTAGCTGTCGGTGCCTTCGGTGACCGCGACAGCCTGCCGGGTGTCCCATTTCTGCTCGATCTTGCCGAAGTGCCAGATGCCGAGGGCGGCGATCCAGGTGATGACGAAGATCCCGACGATGACGAACCCGGCCTTGTTGATGTCGAAGGTGCCCATGAAGGCCCAGAACCCGCCGTCGAGGCCGTATTCCTGGCCGATGAGGCCGAGGATCTCGACGGTGCCGATGAAGAAGGCGACGAACACCGACAGGCCCGTGATGGTCATGTTGTAGTAGACCTTGCGGACCGGCTTGGCGAACGCCCAGTCGTAGGCGAAGTTCATGAAGCAGCCGTCGATGGTGTCGAACAGGCACATCCCGGCGGCGAACAGGATCGGCAGCGACAAGATCGCGTAGAACGGCAGCCCGGACACCACGGCTGACCCCGCGAGGACGAGCAGGGCGACCTCGGTGGCGGTGTCGAACCCGAGGCCGAACAGGACCCCGATGGGGTACATCTTCCAGGGGGCGTCCGCGCGGCGGGCGATGGGGCCGAGGAACCGGTTCATCAGGCCGCGCTTGTCCAGCTGGGCTTCGAGTTCCTCGTCGCTGTAGTGGCCGGTGCGCATCTCGCGGAACACCTTCACGATGCCCACCAGGATGATGACGTTGAGCAACGCGAGGATGTACAGGAACGTGCCTGACACGGTAGTGCCGACGATACCGGTGACGTTGTGCAGCCCGGAGTTGTCGTTCTTGACCTGCTCATCCAGCGCGCGGATGCCGAAGTTCAGCAGCAGCGCCAGGACGAACACGATCGTGGAGTGGCCGAGGGAGAAGAAGAACCCGACCGACAGCGGCCGCTTGCCGTCGTTGACGAGCTTGCGGGTGGTGTTGTCGATCGCGGCGATGTGATCGGCGTCGAAGGCGTGCCGCATGCCCAGGGTGTAGGCCAGGATCCCGGTGCCGAAGCCGAAGATCTCGGTGTTCGTGATGTGGTAGTGCCCGCCAACCGCCGCCGCGAGCAGCACCCAGCCGAGCACGTTCAGCCCGATGACCACCGCCACCATGACTCCCGCCCGTGCCCACTCGCGCGGCGTCAGGCCGTTCCTGACCCGTGCCAGCCGTGCACTCACGTTCGCCATCGGCAGCCGCCTTCCCGGGGTTCCTCGTCAGGGCCAGTCTAGAGATAACTGCAAAAGAGTTGCAATAACGCATGACCGGCAGGGACGCGCGGCAGGGCTTTCAGCCGGCAGCGCTTTCAGACGGCAGCGCCTTCAGACGGCAGCGCCTTCAGACGGCAGCGCCTTCAGACGGCAGCGCTTTCAGCCAGCGATGTGGCGGGCGAAGCCCGGGGTGTGCCAGGTGGCGCCCGTGCCGGTGATCGCGAAGGCCGCGTAGCCCTCCAGGGACGCGGTCCAGTCGCGGGCGCGAGCCGGGCCCATGGCGAAGGCGGCGGTGGCGTAGGCGTCGGCCAGGGCCAGGCTCGGGCCGATGATCGTGAGGCTGGCCAGCCCGGACGCCGGCCGGCCGGTGTGCGGGTCGATGATGTGCGAACCGCGTTCGGCGGTGCCGGACGTGGCGACCGCGCAGTCGCTGGCGGCGACCACCAAGGCCAGCCGCCCGGGCCTGAGCGGGTCGGCGATGCCGACCCGCCACGGCTCGCGGTGCCCGCCACCACCCGGCCCGCCACCACCCTGCCCGCAAGCACCCGGCCCGCGGCCGCCGGCGCACTGCACGTCCCCGCCGCCGTTGACCACGTGGTCCGCCGACCCGGCACCGGCTAGCAGCGCCGCGGCGCGCTCGACCGCCCAGCCCTTCACGTACCCGGACGGGTCGAACTGGCCGCCGGGCGCCGCCGTGAAGTACCCGCCGGACCGGTCGCGGACGAACGCGCAGGCGGCGAGCACCTCGGCCATCTCGGGGACGCACGCGTCGACGCTGACCTCGGCGCGGGCGAGCAGCGACACGTCGCTGTCCGCCCGGTACGGCGAGAACACGCGGTCCACCCAGTGCAGCCACCGGATCGCGGCGTCGAGCGACCCGTCGTGCCTGGCGGAGACGGGCACGTCGAACGACACGACGGTCCCCATCACGTGCTCGGCGTGCCGCACCCGGACGGTGACAGCGCTCACCCCAGGGCTGGGCGTCGCGCTAGGCACCGTTGTCCAGGGCGCTTTGCAGGGACTTGATGTAGCCGCCGCTGGTGTAGGTGGCGCCGGAGACGGAGTCGATCCGCGCGCTCTGCGCGCTCAGCGTCTCGCCGATCAGCTTCGGGAACGCGAACTGGCCGATCTGCAGGTCATGCTCGGTGGATTCCGGCTGCTCGAGGACGTTCACCTTGACGATCTTGCTGGTGGCGACCACGACCTGGACCTGGACGGGGCCGTAGGCCGTGTTGGCAACGTTCCCCGTGATCGCGCGCTCGCCCGGTGGCAGGGAGGCGGAGGGCTCGGGAGACGCGACCGTACGTTCTGACGACGAATGGGTTTTGAACGACAGCAGCGCGACGAGACCCGCCACCGTCGCGGTGACGGCAAGGATCGCCCGCCGCATCTTTCCTCCTAGAACTCGAACGACTCGTAGTGGATCCGGCGGCGCGGCACGCCCGCCTCGGTCAGCGCCGTCATCGCGCTCCCCGTCATGCCGGGCGGGCCGCACAGGTAGACGTCCATCCGGTGCAGGCCAGGCGCGAGCCGGCGCAGCGCCGTCGCCGACAGCGGGTCGGCGCCGAAGTCCCGCCGGGAGCCGACGACGTAGTGGACGGTCGCGCCGCGCGCCTCCGCGATCGCGTCCAGCTCGGACTGGAACACGATGTCCTGCCAGGTGCTCGCCCGGTAGATCAGCGTCACCGTGCCGCTCAGCGCGGCGAACATCGCCCGCAGCGGGGTGATGCCGACGCCGCCCGCCAGCAGCAGGACCGACCGGCCGGTGCGGACGGGCGTGAACGCGCCGAACGGCCCTTCGGCCAGCACCCGGGTGCCAGGCCTGAGACGGGCGAGCGCGGCGCTGTGATCGCCGATGCCCTGCACCGTGATCCGCATCAGCTCGTCGCTCGGCACCGCGGACAGCGAGTACGGATGCGACTGCCACCACAGGCCGCGGGTGAGGAAGCGCCACCGGAAGAACTGACCTGGCTCGGCCGCCAGCTCTTTCAGGTACCGCCCCTTGATGTAGATCGACACGGTGTGCGGCGACTCCTCGCGCACGCCCGCCACCCGGAACTGATGGCGCGCGAAGTCCCTGACGGGCACCGCGACCCGGTACCAGAGCACGAGCGCCGCGACGACGAGGTACAGCGCCGACCACCAGAACCGCGCGACGAGGCTGCCGGTGAAGGCGGCGCCGACGGCGAACTGGTGGCTGAACGCGAGCGCGATCGCCAGGTACGTGTAGAAGTGCAGGTAGTACCAGGTTTCGTAGCTCATCCGGCGGCGCACCGCGCGGGCGGAGACAGCGGCGACGCCGAGTAGCAGGAACCAGGCGACCGTCGCCATCAGCACGTCGGGGTAGGTGGTGAGCAGCGTCGCGGTCTCGCTGACCGGGTTGGTGTGCGCGGTGACGGCGTAGCCCCAGGTGATCGCCAGCGCGTGGCCGCTGATCAGCCCGATCACGTACCTGCCGCCCATGGCGTGCCACCGGGCCAGCCGGTCCGCGCCGACCGCGCGCTCGACGGGCCTGATGCGGGCCATCAGCAGCACGAGCACGACGACGGCGTAGCCGGCCAGCAGGCCGAGGATCTCCCCGGCGCCGGTCAGCCAGCCGCCGAGGCCGGCAAGGCTGAGGGTGCTGTGCCACCAGAGGGCGAGGACGGCGACGGCGCCGGCCGCGATGGCCGCCAGCAGCGCCCGCGGGCCGACGGCGGTAGCCACCGATCCTCGCCTCCCCTGATTCGCTTGGGGCCCTAATTAGCCTAGGAAAATGTTACTTCCGGTCACGTTGATGGCCTGGGCTGGCAACGGGCTGGGCGCCGGACCGCCGACGACCGCGCCGGTGCTGATGCTGTACTGGCTGCCGTGACACGGGCAGTCGATCGTGCCGTTCGAGATCGTGCTGACGATGCAGCCCATGTGCGTGCAGACGGCGCTGAATGCCTTGAAATCGCCGGAGTTCGGCTGGGTGACGACGATCTTCTCGCTGGTGAAGATCTTGCCGCTGCCGACCGGGATATCGCCGGTGGTGGCCAGCGCGGACCCTTGCGCTCCGGCTGTGCTGCCACCGCCGGCGCCTGACGCGGAGGAGGGAGCGGACGCGGCACCGGTGGCCGGCGGGGCGCCCGCATTGGTGCCCGCGGACGAACTGCTGGAACCGCCAGAACCGCAGGCGCTGGCCGCGCCCGCCAGACCCACGAGGCCGACACCAGCCAGCACACCCCGGCGGGTTGCTCGGGTTGCTCGCGTGTCCTGCCGTGGTTCTTGTGTCACAAGAACTCCTTCTGTCAGTCGGTAGTGGGTCAGTCCCTGGTGGTGCTGCGCAGTGGTGCTGCGCAGTATGGCCGCGCGGGCTCCGGGCGCCGGTGCCTGACGTTCTCCTCCTTGCTACGAGAACGGAGCCGGGTCCGGATGGGTTCAGGGGGTGTCGTTACCGTGTCGTAAGGGATGGCGGGGGTAGCCGGCGCGGCAGCGTGGTCACAATGCGCGAGCACTGGCCGGATGGCTCATGATCGTAGCGGAGCGTAACCACCTTGCCGGGTGTCACCCGATCATCTGCAGAGAACTTTCATAGCAATTTGCGCTGGCATCTGCGGTCCGCAACCATGTGACCTCTATAAATATCTGATCTATGTATCGTCAAAGTTAGCTTCTACTTACCTACTGGCTATATCGATCTGTCTTAACGGAGAGTATTTATTTCTGTACGTAGCGCCATAATCTTGCCAGAGAAGGCATTACGGATGGGACACGGGCAGATGCTTAGAGTTAGCAAGGTCGATGAATGGCTCCGCCGTGCGCCCACCCGTCCGGACATGAGCACGCACGGTGACTGCGTGATCATCCGGTCGGGACGCGGTCCCGGCGCCCTCGGCGGCGCGCAGGGCATCGGCCTCGCGCCCGGGGTCACCGGCCAGTCCGCCGGCGCCCGGGGCCTGTGCCTGAACCTGGTCATGATCCCGCCGGGCAGCCGCGGCATGCCGCACTTCCACGACGGGCACGGGACCGCGATCTACACCGTCAGCGGCCAGACCGAGGTCTGGCACGGCCACGGCCTGGTCAGGCGGACCGTGATGCGCGCCGGGGACTTCATGTACATCCCGCCGGGGACGCCGCACCTGCCGGTGAACCGCGGGGACGTGACGGCGATCGCCGTCGTCGCGCGCACCGATCCAACAGAAACGGAGAGCCGCGTCGTCGTGGAACTGCCCCGTCACCTGGCAGACCTGCTCAACCTCCCGGTAGCCGTCCAGGAGTGACCCAGACTCCCCGCGCCGCCTCCCGCGGGGTAGCGGCGAACCCGGCACGCCGGCGGTGGTTCCTCCTCCGCCGCCAGCACCAGGGGCTTCTCCCCCCAGCACGCCGGATCCGCCGCATCAGGTCGCGGTTCCCGCTGGTGTAGCAGCGGGAACCGCGACCGATCCATGGATAGTGTTCAGCCTAATACCACGTGTTGTAGCCATTCGGCTACTTTACGGTTATCATGGAGCCGCTTTGCTGCTGCTTTGCACGTTCACCTATGGCGACTCGAAGGCCTGCTGTTACTCGAAGGCCTGCGGGGCCGGGCAGGCGCAGACGAGGTGGCGGTCGCCGTACGCCTGGTCGATGCGGCGCACTGGAGGCCAGTACTTCGCCCGGCGGCGGGCCGGGAGGCCTGCCGCCCCGGCCGGGCCGGGGTAGCCGCCCTCGGCGGGCGGGTACGGGTGCTTCCACTCCCCCGCGATCAGCATCTCGGCGGTGTGCGGCGCGTTCTTCAGCGGGTTGTCGGTGGCGTCGCGCTCGCCGCTGGCGACCCGGTCGATCTCGGCCTTGATCGAGATCATCGCGTCGCAGAACTCGTCGATCTCGGCGATGCCCTCGCTCTCGGTCGGCTCGATCATGAACGTGCCGGCCACGGGGAACGACATCGTGGGCGCGTGGAAGCCGTAGTCGATCAGCCGCTTGGCCACGTCCTCGACGGTGATCCCGCCAGGCAGCCTGCGCAGGTCCACGATGCACTCGTGGGCGACGAGGCCGTCCCGGCCGGCGTGCAGCACGGGGAAGTACGGCGCCAGCCGGCGCGCGACGTAGTTCGCCGACAGCACCGCCACCTGGGTCGCCCGCCGCAGGCCGTCGGCGCCCATCATCGCGATGTACGCCCACGAGATCGGCAGCACGCCCGCCGACCCGTAACGGGCGGCCGCGACCGGGCCCGCTTCGGGGGCGCCCGGCAGGAACGGCGCCAGGTGAGCGCGGGCCGCGACCGGGCCGACGCCCGGGCCGCCGCCGCCGTGCGGGATGCAGAACGTCTTGTGCAGGTTCAGGTGCGACACGTCGCCGCCGAGCAGCGCGGGCGACGCGAGGCCGGCCAGCGCGTTGAGGTTCGCGCCGTCGATGTAGACCTGGCCGCCCGCCTCGTGCACCAGGTCGCACACCTCGGTGATCGTGGTCTCGTACACGCCGTTGGTGGAGGGGTAGGTCACCATGATCGCCGCGACCCGGCTGTCGTGCGCCGCCAGGGCTTCCCGCAGGGCGTCGAGCGAGATCGCGCCGTCGGCGCCGCACTTGACGACCACGACCCGCAGTCCGGCGAGCACCGCCGACGCGGCGTTGGTGCCGTGTGCCGACTCGGGGATCAGGCAGACGTCCCGGTCGCCCTCGCCGCGCGACTGGTGGTAGCCCCGGATGGCGAGCAGGCCGGCGAGTTCGCCCTGTGAACCGGCGTTCGGCTGCAGGGAGCAGGCGTCATAGCCGGTGATCGCGCACAGCCACGCCTCCAGGTCGCCGATCAGCTCGAGGTAGCCGGCCGCGTCCCCGGCCGGCGCCAGCGGGTGCAGCCCGGCGAACTCCGGCCAGGTGATGGCCTCCATCTCGGCCGCCGCGTTCAGCTTCATCGTGCAGGACCCGAGGGGGATCATCGACCGGTCGAGCGCCACGTCGAGGTCGGACAGCCGCCGCAGGTAGCGGAGCATCGCGGTCTCGCTTCGGTGCGCGCTGAACACCGGGTGGGTCAGGAACTTGGAGGTGCGGACCAGCGCCGCCGGGATGGCGTCCTCGTCCGCCGGGACCAGCGCCACGTCGCCGCTGTCCAGGCCGCTGCCGACGCGGGAGGCGCCGGCGAGGGCGGCGACCACGTCGCGCAGGTGCGCCGGGGTGGTCGTCTCGTCGCACGCGACCTGCACCACGCCGTCGCCCGCGTCGTACAGGTGGTAGCCGGCCTCCGCGGCGCGCCGCACGGCGCAGCGCGCCTCGGCCGGCCCCGGCAGCAGGACCCGGATGGTGTCGAAGGAGACGCCACCTCCCGTTCTGAGACCGTAGGAACGGACGGTGGCGGCGAGGGTAGCGGCGCTGCGATGAGCACCCCGCGCGATCGCGGTCAGGCCGTCGGCCCCGTGGTAGCAGGCGTACATGCTGGCCGCCACGGCGAGCAGCACCTGGGCGGTGCAGATGTTGCTGGTGGCCTTCTCGCGGCGGATGTGCTGCTCGCGCGCCTGCAGCGCCAGCCGGTAGGCGGGGTGGCCGTCGGCGTCCATCGAGACGCCCACGAGGCGGCCGGGCAGCTGCCTGCGCAGGTCCTCGCGGACGGCCATGTAGGCGGCGTGCGGCCCGCCGAAGAACATCGGCACGCCGAACCGCTGCGCGGAGCCGATCGCCACGTCGGCGCCCAGCTCGCCGGGAGGCTTGAGCAGCGTCAGCGCCAGAATGTCGGCGGCCACGGTTACCGTCGCCTTGGCGGCGTGGGCGGCCTCGATCACGGGGGTGAGGTCGCGGACTTCTCCGGACGCGCCGGGATACTGCAGCAGGACGCCGAAGGCCCCGTCGGAGGCACTGCCGAAGTCCGTCTGCGCGGTGAGCGGAGCGATGCGAAGGTCGATGCCGAGCGGCAGCGCGCGGGTCCGCAGCACGTCCAGGGTCTGCGGGAGGCAGTCCGCGTCGGCGAGGAAGACGTTGCCCGCCTTCGGCCCGGCGACCCGGCGGGCGAGCGTCATCGCCTCCGCGGCGGCGCTGGCCTCGTCGAGCAGGGAGGCGTTGGCGACCGGCAGCCCGGTCAGGTCGGCGACCATCGTCTGGAAGTTGAGCAGCGCCTCGAGGCGGCCCTGCGAGATCTCCGGCTGGTACGGCGTGTAGGCCGTGTACCAGGCGGGGTTCTCCAGCAGGTTGCGCCGGATCACCGGCGGCGTGATCGTGCCGTAGTAGCCCTGCCCGATCATGGACACCCGGACGGTGTTGCGGGCGGCGATCCGCCGCAGCTCCGCGAGGGCCTCCTGCTCGGTCCGCGCGGCGGGCAGCGTCGCCAGCGACGCGGGCGGCCGGGTTCCCGGCGGGAGCGCGGCGGCGGTCAGGTCGTCAAGGGTGGCGTAGCCGAGCGCGGCGAGCATGGCCTGCTGGTCGTCGGCCGACGGGCCGATGTGACGGGCCGCGAACAGGTCACGAGCGGTGAGAACGGGCGAATCGGCGGTCACTGGAGCCTCCCCGATCAGGGCTCCCCGTCTGTCGCCGATCCGGCTCCAGAGTCGCCTGTCCCGCCTGGTCCTTGGTGCCTGAGAGGTTCCGGGGAAGATGTTGCCCCTTCGGCGCCGTGGCGCGGCGAGCGCCCACGGTCTCTCCCAGTCGGGATAACTGGCTGTAATGCGGTGTTCAGTCTAGCCGATCATAATCCGGCTGGCAGGTAACCCGATCTTGCGCGAGCGGCGCGCCGTGAGCTCGTCGGGATCGCCGGTGGCGATCAGGCCGTCCTCGGCGCGGACGGCGGGCATCTCGGCCAGTTCGCCGGCGACTTCCTGCCAGACCCGGCCGAGCGCGATGCCGAACACGCCCTGCCCGCCGGCCAGCAAGTCGACCACCTCGTCAGGCGAGGTGCACTCGTACACGCTCACCCCGTCGCTCATGAGGGTGACCTGGGCGAGGTCCTCGCTGCCGTGGTCACGCAGGTGCTGGACCGCGGCCCGGATCTGCTGCAGCGAGATCCCGGTGTCCAGCAGCCGCTTGACGACCTTGAGCACCAGGATGTCGCGGAAGCTGTAGAGCCGCTGCGAGCCGGACCCGTGCGCCGCGCGGACGCTCGGCTCCACCAGCCCGGTACGGGCCCAGTAGTCCAGCTGGCGGTAGGTGATCCCGGCCGCGTGGCAGGCGGTCGGTCCTCGGTAGCCCAGGTCCGCGTCGCCATCGAAGAGCGTGCCCTGACCCGTGCCCTGACCTTGGCCAGCCCCGGACCCACCCTTTGTTACCGACACGGCCACCTCCTGTGACTACCTCCGGCATTCGCACCGTAAGCCGCCCCGGGTCGCACGTCAACGATCATCGACGGCGCGTCGCTACATTAGCGGACGAAACAGGGCAGCTTGGTCGCCACCAGGCCAGACGCGGCCGCCGGCGGTGGCGGCGCGTTCAGGTCGAGCGGCCGAAATCCTCGGGGGAGATCGTGTCGAGAAACTCGCGGAACTTCTCGACCTCATCCTCCTGCTCGTCAGGGATCGCCACGCCGGCCTCGTCGAGGATCTCGTCGGTCGCGAAGATCGCCGCGCCGGTGCGGAGCGCCAGCGCGATCGAGTCCGACGGCCGGGCGCTGACCTCAGCGCCGTTGGAGAACACCAGGTCGGCGTAGAAGATCCCGTCCCGCAGCGCGGTGATGTTGACCGTGCTCAGCTGCACGTTCAGCACCTCGAGCACGTCGCGGAACAAGTCGTGGGTCAGCGGGCGCAGCGAGACCATGCCCTGCTGGGCGAAGGCGATCGCGGTCGCCTCCACCGCCCCGATCCAGATGGGCAGGTAACGGTCCCCCTGCGCCTCTTTCAACAGGACGATCGGGCTGTTGGACGGCATCTCGACCCGGACGCCGACGACCTCCATCCGCCGCACTAGAGCTCCGTCCTCCCACGTGCCGAGCGACGCCCGCCAACCGACGACCGGCGACGCGAAGCCAACCGAATCACTCTTCTTGCCAAACTACACCCGCTATCGCCCGGACGCCGAGCGGAGTCCCGCCGGCTCCCGGGGCACGCTGTGAGGTGTACCCGCCGCAGGTGGCCCCGATGCGAGCCCGGCATCGGTAAGTCCGTCTTCGACCAGCGTGGCGTGCAGCCTGGCGATGTGCCCGGCGACGTCGCGGGCGGCGCGCAGCGCCGGCTCGCGGCTGCCCTTCTGCCTGGCGAGCGGCGCGACCACCTGTTCTACCAGGGAGATTTCGCGCTCGGCGGCTGCCTTGACCGCGCGGAGGTGGCGTGGCTGGATGCCGTACTCGCGCACGGCTACCGCGCAGCGGACGACGGTCAGCGCTTCGGTTCCGTATGTACGCGCGTGGCGAACAAGGCCGTAGTCCTCGAGCTCGGCGAGCAGCGCCTCGTCGGCGCCGGTCGCCTCGAGCAGCTCGCTGCGGGTCAGCGCGGCGGCGGATGCGGCCGCGCCGGCGCCGTCACCGCTCGCGGCGTCGAGCCGCTCCTTGATCACCCGGAGCGGCAGGTACTCGTCGCGCTGCGCGGTCAGGATGAACCGCAGCCGTTCGATGTCGGCGACCGCGAACCTGCGGTAGCCGGACGAGGCGCGCTCGGGCGCGATCAGGCCTTCCGCCTCGAGGAACCGGATCTTCGACGGGCTGACGTCAGGGAATTCCTGGCGCAGTTCTTCCAGCACCTGGCCGATGCCGACCAGGGCCCGGGCAGAACCGCCGCGTGCCGGTATACCGCGGGCGAGCGCCCCGCGGTCGCCGCCTGTCATGCGTAACCCTGCGCTCCAGGTCCGCGACGCCTGCCGACTTCCGGGCTGCGGCTCAGGAACAGCAGCCGGAACTTGCCGATCTGCACCTCATCGCCCCCGAACAACTCGGCCTCCTCGATCCGCTCCCGGTTTACGTAGGTGCCATTCAGGCTACCAACGTCACGCACGGTGAACCGGTCACCCCCGTGCCGGTAGAACTCGGCGTGTCGCCGGGAGACCGTCACGTCGTCGAGGAAAATGTCGCTATCCGGATGGCGGCCGGTGCTGGTGAAGTCGTGGTCGAGCAGGAAGCGGCTGCCCGCGTTCGGGCCGCGGAGCACGACAAGCAGCGCGGTGCCCGGCGGGAGCGACTCGACGGCGGAGTAGTCGGGCGCCAGCTCGTCGGCGTACTCGGGCTCGCCGGCCACCGGCGAGATGATCGAGGTCGTCTCGGCACGGTCGCCCTGGCCCGCCGCGGGCCAGCTTCCGGTCGCGGCGCGGGTCAGCGGGGCACCGCAATTCGAGCAGTACCTGGCCCCCTCGGGGTTCGGCCGGCTGCATCGCGCGCAGTACACACCTGGCATGGCTTCGCTCGGGCTCCCCTCTCCTGGCATGGCACCTTCGCGCAGCATCGTATCCGGCGACGATGCCAAAGGTACCTGTGCGGAGGGCTGCCGGTCCACGCGCCACGCGAAGAGCCGGCGCAGCCCACCCTTGGGCGCGCCGTCGCGTTCGCGACCTTTCCGCCACACAGCCGCTTCACCTCCGGTCACGGGCGCGACGACAGCTCATTCGGCGCGCGCAGCCCATACCTTGCGCACCGGGAATTCGCACGTCTGCGTAATTAACTCAGATTACCCGAATGAGGGGGGGCTATTGGCCGCTGTTAACGGGATTGCCCCTGGCTGGCGAGTTGGCTGACCGTCTGACCAGCCAGCCCTTATTGGTCGGCCTGCTCCACGACCGTCGCCCACTCGTCGAGCAATAGCTGGGCGTTGTCGGCGTCGGTACCCTCCGCCCATAGGTGGGTGACCGCGTCGGCCGGGTCTGGCAGCACGAGTACCCAGCCCCGGTCGGGGTCGGTGACCCGCACCCCGTCGGTAGTGTCCACTGTCTGGTCCGCGGCCGCCTCGACGACTGTCCGCATCACCGATCCCTTGGCGGCCCACGGCGTGGGTATTGACCGGCGCAGCAGGTGCGCCTGCGGGATGCGCGCGTCGATCTGGCTGAGCGTCAGCCGGGTCCGCGCCACCAGCCCGACCAGCATCACGAACGCGGCGATCCCGTCGACCGTCCGCGCGAACGACGGGACGACGAACCCGCCGCGCCCGTCGGCCGCGAAGATCACGTCGTCGGCCGCGGCCGCGGTCGTCAGTGCCTCCTGTGACGTGCCTGTCCACGTCACCTGCACGCCGTGGAACCGGCAGACCTGCTCGGCCACCCGGGTGGTGTTCACCGGCAGCGCCACCCGGCCCTGCCGGCGCTCGGCCGCCACCAGGTCGAGCACGACCAGCAGGGCACGCTCGTCGCTGACGAGGGCGCCCTTCTCGTCGACGAGCTGGATCCGCTCGCCCACCGGGTCGAAACGGACCCCGAACGTCGCCCGGGATGACGACACCACCTCGGCGAGCCGCTGCATCCCCGCGCGCTGCTGCGCGACGGTCTGGGTCGGGGTGACCTCGTCGAGCCGGTTGTTCAGCGTGTGCACCTCGACGCCGATGCGGCCGAGCAGCGTGGGCAGCACCAGCGACACGGTGCCGCCCGCGCAGTCCGCCACCACCTTCAGGTCCGCGTCACGGACCCCGTTCAGGTTGACGGAGCGGAGCAGCTCGTGGGTGTACCACTCCACGACGCGCGGCGGGTAGGACAGCTCGGCGATCTCGCCGGGGAACGCCCGCCGGAACTCCTGCCGGGAGAACACCCGCTCCAGCCGCCGCTGCGCGGCCTGGGACAGCTCGGCCCCGCGCTCGTCGAGGAAGATGATGTCGATCGACTGGCTGTCCCCCGGCGTGGTGCGCAGCGCGATGCCGCCACTGTAGTCACCGCGGCCCGTCTCGAACCGCGCCACCGGCAGCGGCAGCGCCTCCAGGTCCATCACGTTGATGGCGCTCGCGTTCAGCGCGCTCTGCACGGCCCGCTTCAGGGTGCGCGCGGCGCGGGACACGTCACGGGAGGTGGTGACCGTCGACCCCTTCCTCAGCATGGTCGCGTACGCGGAGGCCAGCCGGACGCACAGCTCGGGCGTCACCTCCACGTTGATCAGGCCGGACACGCCGCGCTGGCCGAACAGCGTGCGCTGGCCGCGGGACTCCCAGACCACGCTCGTGTTGACGACGGCGCCCGCCTCGATGGTCTTGAACGGGTAGACCTTCACCCCGGCCGAGATGTAGGCCTCGGGCTCGACCACGCACTCGTCGCCGATCACCGCGCCCTCCTCGATCCGCGCCAGCCGCATCACGTCGGTGTTCTTGCCGATGACGCAGCCGCGCAGCGTGGTGCCCTGCCCGACGAACACGTTGTTGTGCACCACCGCGCGATGGATGAACGCGCCCTCCTTGACCACCACGTTGGCGCCGATCACGCTGTACTCGCGGACGGTCGCGCCCGCCTCGATCTTCGCGTAGTCACCGACGACGAGCGGCCCCTTCAGCACCGCGTCCGGGTCCACGTCCGCGCCCTCGGCGATCCACACGCCCGGGGAGACCTCGAACCCGGCGATGTCGGTATCGACCTTCCTGCTCAGCACGTCCGCCTGCGCCTTCAGGTAGCTCTCCAGCGTGCCGACGTCTTCCCAGTACTTGTCCGATACATAGCCGAAGATCGGCGCGCCGCGCGCCATCAACTTCGGGAACACGTCGTGCGACCAGTCGACGGACTCCTTCGAGGACACCTCCGCCAGCACCTCGGGCTCCATGATGTACACGCCGGTGTTCACCGTGTCGGAGAACACCTGCCCCCAGGTGGGCTTCTCGAGGAACCGCTGGATCCGTCCGTCCTCGTCCGCGATGACGATCCCGAACTCCAGCGGGTCGGGCACCCGCGTGAGCCCGACGGTGACCAGGGCGCCGTTCTCCTTGTGGAACCGGCACATCTCGGTCAGGTCCATGTCTGTCAGCGCGTCGCCGGAGATGACCAGGAAGGGGCTGTCCTTGAGCGCGTCCTCGGCGTTCTTCACGCTGCCCGCGGTGCCGAGCGGCATCTCCTCGGTCGCGTACTGCAGGGACATGCCGACGTCCTCGCCGTCACCGAAGTAGTTCCGCACCAGCGCCGCGAGGAACTGCACGGTGACGACGGTCTCCTCGAACCCGTGCTTCTTGAGCAGCCGCAGGACGTGCTCCATGATCGGCCGGTTCGCGACCGGCAGCAACGGCTTGGGCTGGTTGGCGGTCATCGGGCGGAGCCGAGTGCCCTCACCGCCTGCCATAACGACGGCCTTCAAGACGCAGCCGCTCCTTTCACGCCCGGTTCCCTCACGCCCGATTCCCTCACCAGGTCCCTTACCTGCGTGAGATACAGCATCGCCGCCCACCAGTACAAGGCGATACCCCAGATGGCGAACGCCCACCCGAGCACGCGGACGACCTCCGCCGCTGTCCCGCTGTGATCTCCGAGGAACAACAAGGGAAACGCGTACATAAGGCACAAAGTTGCAGTTTTGCCAACAAAACTCACCTGAAGCGCGCCGTAGACCGTGCGGCGGTGCAGGACGAGCAGGGCAACCCCCACGATCAGCTCCCGGCCTGCGATCGCGCCGAACAGCCACCACGGCATGATCCCGCGGACGGCCAGCGCGATGATCGTGGCGGCGATGTACAGCCGGTCGGCGGCCGGATCGAGCAGCTGGCCGAGCCTGCTTTGCTGGTTGAGCATCCGGGCCAGCTTCCCGTCGAGCCAGTCGGTGATGCCGGCCAGCCCGAGGATGCCCGCCGCGATCAGGTCGGCGGTCGCGGTCCGCGGGCCGAGGACCAGCCACAGGAACACGGGAACGCCGGCCAGCCTGGCAGCGCTCAGCGCGTTAGGCCAGGTAACGATTCGGTCACTCACGCCCTGATCCTAAGCGGAACCCGATCCGGGCGTACGACTGGGTAGGGCACTTAACCGCCCACTCCCCCGCAAAGTTCCCACGTAGGTCGTCTCCGCTTTACCATCCGGTGCTGTGGTCACAGGATAGTGGTCCGCATTCCACAAAATCGCGCACCCTAGCGGCGAAAGGCTGGGGTTCCCCCTCATCTGCCCGGCATGCGAAAGTGGGCCCCATCGGGGCATTCGCACGAGGGGGTCGGGTTGAAATGTCACGCGTCATTGTCGTGGGCGGTGGCCTCATTGGCCTGGCCACGTCACTGCTGATAGCGAAGCAGGGGCACGACGTCACCGTCCTGGAACGCGACCCTGAGCCGCCGCCGAAGACGCCGGGGGAGGCGACCGGCAGCTGGGCCCGCCCGGGAGTCATGCAGTTCCGCCTGGTGAACTTCCTCATGCCGCGGGGCAGGCAGCTGCTCGACGAGCAGCTGCCTGAGGTGACAGCGCTGCTGGCCGCCTCGGGTGCGCCGCGCTACAACGGACTGGCCACCATGCCGCCCAGCGTCACCGATCGCGCCCCGCGGCCTGGCGACGAGCGGTTCGCCACCCTGGCCACCCGACGCCAGCTGCTCGAGTACGCGATGGCCACCGTCGCGGAACCGGCCGTGGACGTCCGCCGCGGCGTGCACGTCACCGGACTGCTGTCCGATGGACGCCGGCGGGTGACCGGCGTCCAGCTGGGCGGCTCCGATCATCATCACGGCGGGGAGCTCACCGCCGACCTGGTCATCGACGCCTCGGGTCGGCGGTCGCCGCTGCCCGGCTGGCTGACCGCCATCGGGGCCGACCCCCCGGCCGAGCAATCCGAGGACCTCGGCTTCGTCTATTACGGCCGCTTCTTCCAGGGCCCGGCCGACGCGAGCGGACCGTTGCCGATCCCGGCGGGCTTGTTCCACTACGACTCCTACTCGGTGCTCGTCCTTCCTTCGGACACCGGTACCTGGAGCGCGACGATCGTGCTCAGCGCGCGCGATCACGCGCTGCGGGGACTGCGCGAGGAGGCCAACTTCTCGAAGCTGCTCAGCGCCTGCCCGATGCACGCCCCGATCCTGGGCCTAGCACCGATCACCCCGATGCTGGCCGCGGCGGGAATCTCCGACCGGCTGCGCCGGATCGTGATCTGCACCGCGCCGGTCGTGAGCGGGCTGCTCACGGTCGGCGACTCGTGGGCATGCACCAACCCGTCGCTCGGGCGCGGCATCACCGTCGGCCTCCTGCACGCGCTGGCCGCGGCGGAGGCCGTCGACGCCCGCATCGACGATCCGGCGGCTCTGGCGGTGGTACACGACCGGCTGACCAGGAAACGGGTCCTGCCGTGGTACCAGGCGACGACCCAAGTGGACCGGATGCGCGCCGCCCAGGTCGCCGCGGCCATCGAAGGCCGGTCTCCGGCGCCGGTCCCGGCCAGCCCAGAGGGCCAGGTCGTGCAGGACGTCTCGGCCGCCATGATGGTGGACGCGGACGCCTTCCGCGCGTTCCTGGAGCTGACCTTCATGCTGACTCTCCCCGAAGACCTCGCATCCCGCCCCGGCTTCGCCGACCACGTCAGGAACATCGCCGCGGCCCTGCCGCCGGCCCGGTTCCCTGGCCCAACCCGCCAGGAACTCCTGGCAATGCTGTCGTAGCAGCAGGCGGGCGGGCGCCGCGCTCGCCCGCTTCTTGCTGTTATCAGCGGCGTGGCACAGGCCAGCCCCGGCGACAGACCTGTCGATTGCGCAATCGACCCGCTCTATCGGTGTCGATTGCGCAATCGACATGACCCGGGACGCGGCCTGGCCGGCCACTTCTTGCTGTTATCAGCAGCGGGTGTTAGATCTTCCAGCGGTAGAGGTCGCGGAGGAGAGAGATTTCCGCGCCGTGGTGCAGGGCCTCGCGGTTGATGTGCAGGATCAGCGCACCCATCGGCTCGGCGGCGAACGGGCCTTCGGCCTCCCCGATCGGGCGCCCTAGGCCTGCGGGGTCCAGGGCGCGGACGCCCGCCGCCCATGCGGCGTAGGCCGCGTCCAGGCGGGACAGCGCGGTGGCCGCGTCGCCGGGGTAGTCGTAGGTTTCGTAGCTGATCGGCGGGCCGCCGAAGTGGGACGCGGCGCGCTGCCCGAAGACGCCGACCTGCAGGTGAGCCAGCCGCCAGGCGATCGTCGTGACGGGCGCCGGGTCTGGCTCCGGCCAGGCGTAGTCGCAGGTGAAGTCGCCGGAGCCGGCGGCGATCGGGGCCTTGGAGGTGCCCCGCGGGCGGACGTTCCACATGCTGGGCACTGGCTCCCAGAGGTACTCCTCATCGGTGAGGCCGTCCCAGCGGGGACGCATGTGCTCGCGCCATTGCCAGTCGAGCTGTTCGTAGAGCTGGAAGGTCCAGTCGATGATCATGGACCCGAAGCTAGCGGGAAACGCGGACAGAATCGGTCCTGATCGGCGGGAAACTGAGCCTATGACCGCCGAGCGCCTGCTTCGCCTGCTGTCCCTGTTCACCGTCCGCCGTAGCTGGGGCGGTGACGAGCTGGCCCAGCGGCTGGGCGTCACCCCGCGCACCATCCGGCGGGACGTCGAGCGGCTGCGCGAGCTGGGGTACCAGGTGCGCGCTGTGCCCGGTCCGTACGGCGGATACGAACTCGGCGCGGGAGCCGGCCTGCCGCCGCTGCTGCTCGACGACGACGCGGCGGTGGCCGTGGCGGTCGGGCTGCGCGCCGTCGCGGGCGGCGCGGTGGCGGGGATGGAGGAGGCCGCGGTCCGGGCGGCGGCCGTCATCGAGCGGGTGCTGCCCGGGCGGCTGAAGGTGCGGGCCGACGCGCTGCGCGCGGCGGTCGTGCCGTTGCCTGGGGTCCGGCCGGACGATGCCGCGGTGCGGCCGGAGACGCTCGCGCTGCTGGCGCTGGCGTGCCGGGACGGCGAGCGGATCCGGTTCGGCTACACCGACGGCGAGGGCACGCAGAGCAGCAGGCACGTCGAGCCCTTCCGGCTGGTGGTCACGGCCCGGCGCTGGTACCTCGTAGCTCACGACCTGGACAAGGGCGAGTGGCGCAGCTTCCGGCTCGACCGGCTGGAGCGCCCGCAGCCGACCGGCCAGCGGTCCCGGCCCGCCGACCCGCCCGACGCGGCGCGCTTCGTCGCCGAGGGCATCGCGGCGGGCGCTTACCGGTACCAGGCCAGGGTCCTGGTAGCGGCCCCAGCCGACGTCGTCGCGGCCCGGATCCCCGGCCTCGGCGCGGTGGTCGAGGCGGTCAGCGAGTCCGAATGCCTGGTCATCAGCGGGTCGAACTACCTGGACATGATCGCGCTGCACTTCGCGGCGCTCGACCTGCCGTTCACCCCGCTAGAGCCGCCCGAACTGCGCGCGCGGTGCGCTGCGCTGTCCAGGCGGCTCGGTGAGGCGGCGGGCGGGTGAGGGGAACCACGAGGCCGTTCGGGATAAAGGAGCTACTCCCAGCGGAAGACCCGCACGGCCAGCACGGCGCAGACCAGCGTCCAGCCGGCGAGCACTAGCAGCGCCTGCGGGTGCGGCCAGCTTCCGGCCATCGTGTCGCGCAGCGCCTGGGCGCCCGCGCCCAGCGGGGTGAACTGCCCGATGTGCCGCGTGGCCGGGGACAACTGCGGGGTCCACAGCCCGGCGAAGTACATCAGCGGGAAGAACAGCACCGTCCCGGCCGCCCCCGCGGACCGGGCGGTGGGTGCCACGGCGCCGATCAGCAAGCCGAGGGCGAGCATCGCGGTGGCGGACGCCGTGGCCACGCCGGCGAAGCCGGCGGGCTGGCGCGGCAGCGGAACGCCGAAACCGAGCCGCCCCACGGCGAGCACACCCGCCGTCGCGGCCAGGACGACGACCAGGCTGACGATGAGCTGGGCGGCGACCACCCGCACCGGGCCGGCCGGGGTGGTCGCGAGCCGCCGCAGGATCCGCCGCTCCCGGTACCCCGCCACCTGGACGGGAATGCCCTGGACGCCGAACACCACGCCGACGAACGCGATGACGATCGGCTCGTAGATCGTGACCAGCGGCACGCCGCCGATGTCGGAGGAGGACAGTCCCATGACCGCCAGCAGCGCCATGGGAAACGCCAGCCCCCAGAAGAGCGCGAGGGGCTCG
Organism: uncultured Actinomycetota bacterium; assembly: GCA_963843745.1. Classification (GTDB taxonomy): domain Bacteria; phylum Actinomycetota; class Actinomycetes; order Streptosporangiales; family Streptosporangiaceae; genus Trebonia. The sequence goes on along the minus strand of CAWJLP010000021.1, from coordinate 601,615 downwards.
CGCACCAGCAGCTTGGCCTCCGTCAGCGTGAGCATTTTCATGATGTCCTCCGGCCGGTCAGCGCCACGAAGGCGTCCTCGAGGGTGGGCTGGGCCAGCGCGGCGGGGGCGCCGAGCGCGGCGATCCGGCCGTCGCGCATGATGGCGACCCGGTCGCAGAGCCGTGCGGCCTCGTCCATGAAGTGAGTGACCAGCACGATCGTCACTCCCTGGTTCCTGATGTCGTCGATGAGCTGCCACGCGTCCCGGCGGGCGACCGGATCGAGGCCGGTCGTGAGCTCGTCGAGGATGGCGATCCGCGGCCGCCCGATCAGCGCGAGCGCGATCGACAGCCGCTGCTTCTGGCCGCCGGACAGGCGGCGGTACCTGGTGGTGCGCTTGTCGGTGAGGTCAAGCTGCGCGAGCAGGCCGTCGACATCCGCGGGCCGGGGATAGAAGGAGGCGTACAGGCGCATCGCCTCGCCGACCGTCAGCCGGTCGGGCAGCTCGCTTTCCTGAAGCTGGACGCCGAGCAGCTGCCGCAGCTCACGCCGGTCCTGCCCCGGGTCGAGGCCCGCGACGCGGATCCGGCCGTGGTCGGGCACGCGCAGCCCGGCGAGGCAGTCGACGGTGGTGGACTTGCCGGCGCCGTTGCGGCCGAGCAGGCCGAAGATCTCGCCCTCGGCGACCGTGAAGCTCACGTCGTCAACGGCGACCTTGGGACCGTAGCGCTTGCTCAGCCCCTCAACCTCGATGGCCGTCATCGTCCCTCCGCCTCCCTCTCTCTCCTCGTCGCGACGATCTCGAACCGGCAGGACAGCCGCCTGGCGGCGAGGCCCTTCATGGCCGTGACCCCGAAGGCGTACCGGTCGATGCCGGCGCTGGCGACGATCGTGAGTTGCGGGCCGTCCGCCCGCGCCTGCTCGATCGACAGCTCGACGGGGTGCTCAGCGTCACGCACGACCAGCCGGCCGCGTACGACCCACCGTCCGCCGGACTCGGTGACCTCGGTGGACGTGAACGTGAAGACGGGGTGCCCGGTGGTGTCGAGCAGCCGGGCCGACCGGACGGTCCGGTCCCTGGCCGGGTTGCCGGTGTCGAAGCTCTCGGCGTCCACGGTCGCCCGTACGGCGGAGTCCTGAACCTGTTCGGCGACCCGGATCTCGCCGGAGCGGAGCCGGAACGTGCCGCGCACGGGGCCGAGGCCGAACAGGTGCCTGGTGCGGACGGTGATGAGGCAGCGCTCCTCGTCGATCCGGTACGTGCCCGGGCTGAGGGTTTCTGGTACTGAGGTGGTGGTTGTCATGACGGCAGCCTCGCCCGGGGCGGGCAGGCCGGGCATCGGCCGCTCGCCGGCTCCCGCTTCGACCGGGGCCGGCCCCGTGTCCGACTTTGGTCGGTGTCGCGGCTGGCCATCCCGGCCCTAGCCTGGACGCGTGAGTGAATCGCCACCGCTGCCGGTGATCGCGGGAGCGACGACAGGGATCGGAGCGCTGACCGCGGCGACGATCCTGGGGCAGGCCACCTCGCACGAGTCGTCCGGGCTGCTGATCCTGGATATCGCGGTGGGGGTCGTGGCCTGCGCCCTGGTGCCAGTGCTGCTGCGCTGGCCGGTGCCCGGCGCGCTGGCGCTGGCCGCGCTGGCGGCGCTGTCGCCCGCGGCCACGCCGGCCGCGACGCTGGGGACGCTGTACGTGGCGCAGCGCCGCCCGCTGGCGATCGCAGTGGCGGCCGGCGGCGCGGACGTCGTGGCGCACCTGATCCGCGGCCTGTGGCGGCCGAACGGGTCGCTGCCGTACGCGTGGTGGGCGGTCCTCGTGATCGCCGCCGGGGCGGCGCTCGTCGGCTGGGGCCAAGGGGACCGCGCCCGGCAGGCGCTGCTCGCCTCGCTGCGCGAGCGGGCCCGCCGCGCCGAGGCCGAACAGGCCGGCCGCGTCGCCGAGGCCCGCGTGGCGGAGCGGGCGCGGATCGCCCGCGAGATGCATGACGTGCTCGCCCACCGGCTGTCCCTGCTGGCCACCTACGCGGGCGCGCTCGAGTACCGCCCGGACGCCCCGCCCGAGCAGCTCGCCCGCGCCGCCGGGGTGGTGCGGGCCGGGGTGCATCAGGCGCTTGACGAGCTCCGCGAGGTGATCACCGTGCTGCGGGACGATGACGACGTTGACGGGAAGCATCCGCTCCCCGGGCTGGCGGACCTGGACGGGCTGATCGCGGAGACCAGGGACGCCGGCACCGCCGTCGACGTGACGCGACGGGTGACGCAGCCGGAGGACCTGCCCGGGGGGCTGGGCAGGACCGCCTACCGGGTGGTGCAGGAGGGGCTGACCAACGCCCGCAAGCACGCGCCAGGGCGGCCGGTCCGGGTGCTGCTCGCCGGGAAGCCTGGCGGCAGGCTGGTCGTCGAGCTCGCCAACCCGGTCGGGCCAGGCCAACCCGGTCATCAACGGGAGCGGGACCGGCCTGATCGGGCTGACCGAACGGGTGCGGCTGGCCGGCGGGGAGATCGACCATACGATCAGCGCGGACGGCGAGTTCGTGCTGCGCGCCTGGCTGCCCTGGCCAGCGGAGACAGCGAAAACAGCGGACACCGCAGAGCCCGCGGAACCAGCGGTGCCGGAATGACCGACGCCCCGTGACCGGCGAAACCGCGCGGCGCATCCGGGTGCTGCTCGTCGACGACGACGCCCTCGTCAGGGCCGGGCTCACGATGATGCTCGACGGCGCGCATGGCATCGAGGTGGTCGGCGAGGCCGCCGACGGCGCCGAGGTGCCGTCCGCGGTCGACGCGCACGCGCCCGACGTCGTGCTGATGGACCTGCGCATGCCGCGCACCGACGGGATCACCGCCACGCGCCGGCTCCGCGCCAGGCCGCGCGCCCCTGAGGTGATCGTGCTGACCACCTTCGACGCCGACGAGAACGTGCTCGGCGGCCTGCGGGCCGGCGCCAGCGGCTTCCTGCTCAAGGACTCGCCGCCTGCCCAGATCGTCGACGCGATCCGCCGGGTCGCGGCCGGCGATCCCATCCTCTCCCCGGTTATCACCCGCCGCCTGATGGACCGGGCCGTGGCCGAGTCAGGCACCAAGGACAAGGCCCGCGCGGCGCTGGCCGGCCTGACCCCGCGCGAGCACGAGGTCGTGCTCGGCATCGCCCAGGGCGAGACCAACGCCGAGATCGCCGCCCGGCTGTACATGAGCGTGGCCACCGTGAAGGCGCACATCACTCATATCCTGACCAAGCTCGGCGCCACCAACCGCACCCAGATCGCGCTCCTCGCCCACGACGCCGACCTGGTCTGACACCGGTCTGCCCCGCGAACCACTAGTTACTTAAAGTAGTAATCTGGTTGCAATTTGCAGTGACGGTTTTGCTCACCTGCGGATACTTCTCAGATCAGCACGGTCGTGCGATGGTATGTCTGCAGACCTCATATGCGAGGAGTGAACGCAATGGCACGCATTGTGGTCATTGGCGGCGGATTAATAGGCTTCGCAACCGCGCTGATGGTCGCGAAGCAGGGGCACGACGTCACCATTCTCGAGCGCGACCCGGCGCCGCCGCCGGGCACTCCCGCTGAGGCCTGGGATCACTGGGAGCGGCAGGGCGTCATGCAGTTCCGGCAGCCGCACTACCTGCTGCCGCAGGGCCTGCGCGTGCTGGAGGAGCACCTGCCCGAGATGGCCCGCGCCATCAGGGACGCCGGCGCCGTCCCGCACACCATGCTGTCCGCGCTGCCGCCGGGGATCACCGACCGGGCGCCGCGCCCTGACGACGGCAAGTTCCTGACCTTCAACGCGCGGCGGCCGGTGCTCGAGCAGGCGATGGCGGGCGCGGCAGGCAGCCTCGTGGAGGTCCGCCGCGGCACGCGGGTCACCGGCCTGCTGACCACCAGGTCGCGGCAGGTGACCGGGGTCCGGCTGCACAGCGACACGGAGCTGCACGCCGACCTGGTGATCGACGCCATGGGCCGCGGTTCCCCGCTGCCGGTATGGCTTGACGCGGCCGGCCTGTACGAGGTTGCCGAACGCGCCGACGACGCCGGCTTCACCTACTATTCCCGGTTCTTCCGCGCCCGCCCCGGCGAGGCGCCGCCGGCGCCGCTGGCCGGCAATCTCACGCCGTTCGACTGCTACTCCATCCTCACGACTCCGGCTGACGCGGGCACCTGGTCGGTGACGGTCTCCATCCACTCCCAGGACCGCGCGCTGCGGCGGCTGCGGGACGAACGGCGCTGGACCCGGCTGGTCAGCGAGTGCCCGCTGCACGCCCGCCTCATCGCGGGCGGCGAGCCGGTCACCGGCGTGCTCGCCGCGGGCAGCACGGTGAACCGGATCCGCGCCATCGTCCGGGCGGGCGTGCCGGTGGCGACCGGGGTGCTCAGCGTCGGCGACGCGTGGGCGTGCACCAACCCCTCCCTCGGCCGCGGCATGACGCTCGGCCTGATGCACGCCGCCATCGTGGCGGAAGCCGTCGCCGATCACGTCAAGGACCCGTTCACGCTCGCGCTCGAGTACGACAGGCTGACCAGGCAGCGGCTGCTCCCCTGGTACCGGAACACGGTCTACCTGGACAGCCAGCGCAGCGCCCAGTTCGCCGCGGTGATCCAGGGCCGCTCTCCGAGCCAGGACGTCCCCGACCTGGCGGGCGCCCCGCTGCGGGACCTGCTGGCGGCCATGACGTGGGACGCGGACGTGTTCCGCGCGTTCGTGGAGATGATCACGATGCTGGCGCCACCGCAGGAGATCATGACCCGCCCCGGCCTGGCGCGGAAGATCACCGAGGCCGCCGCGCTGGCGACCGCCGGCGGCCGCGACCCGTGGACGGCCCCTGGACCGTCGCGTGCCGAGGTGCTAAAGATGCTGTCGTGATCGTGAATTCCGGCGGCGTCGAGCTGTACGCCGAGGACCATTACTCCGAAGAGCAGGGCGACGGCACTCCGGTCCTGCTGCTGCACGGCTGGCCGGACTCATCCGCGCTGTGGCGCCACCAAGTCCTCTTCCTGACCGCCCACGGGTTCCGTGTCATCACGCCCGACCTGCGCGGGTTCGGCCGCAGCGGCCGCCCGGACGAAACGGACGCCTACCAGCTGAGCAACTCGGTCGCTGACGTGGCGGCCGTTCTCGACGCCTGCGGCGTCGAGGTGGCGCACGTCGTCGGGCACGACTGGGGCGCGGCGGTCGCCTGGCTGACCGCCATGTACCTCCCGGACCGGGTCCGCACGCTGACCGCGCTGTCGGTGCCGCACCTGGGCGCGCCGATGACGCGGCGGCAGCGCGAGATGGCCTGGTACCAGCTGTTCTTCCAGTTCGAGGGCGTCGCGGAAGCGAGCGTCGCCTACAACGACTGGGCCTGGCTGCGCGACCTCGCGCCCGGCTATTCCGACGTCGACCGGGCGATCGCGGACCTGTCCAGGCCCGGCGCGCTGACCGCCTCGCTGAACTGGTACCGCGCCAACCTCGCCCCGCGGCCGCCAGGCCCGCGGCCCGAGTTCCCGCCGGTTACGATGCCCACGCTCGGCGTCTGGTCCGACGGCGACCTTTACCTGGACGGCGAGCGGATGCGCGCCTCCGGCCACCTCGTCAAGGGCACCTGGCGGTACGAGGAGATCGCCGGCGCCAGCCACTGGATCCCGCTGGACGCACCGGAAACCCTCAACGCCCTGCTGCTCGACTGGCTCAATCAGCCGATAACACGGGCCTAGCCGATAACACGGGCCTAGCCGATAACACGGGCCTAGCCGATAACACGGGCTGAGCCGATAACACGGGTCTAGCCGCCGACCCGCGTCGCGTCGCCGAGGATGGCGATCAGCGCGGCCACCGCCTCCGCCGCGTCGGGGCCGTCGGCGGACACCGTCACCTGCTGCCCGCTCGTCGCGCCGAGGCCCATGATGCCCAGCACGCTCTTGGCGTCGACCGTACGGGCGCCCGCGGTGACCGACACCGCGGCGGCGAATCGCCCCGCCGCGACCGCCACGGCGCCGGCCGGGCGGGCGTGCAGGTCCCCGGACAGGGTGATCGAGTCAGAGCTTTCTGGCATGCCACGCCTCCTCCGCCGCCTTGGTGACAGCCGTCAGGTCCGCGCCTCCCGCGGCGGTCACGGTCGCCGCGACCGCGCCTTCGACGAAGGGAGCGTCCGCCAGGGCCACGGTCACGTCGGGCAGGTCGCCGAGCATCGCCCGCACGGTCAGCACCGCGCTGCCCAGGTCGGCCAGCACCAGGACCCCGGCGCCACCGTCGGCGCGGCGCACCGCCCGCTCGACCTTTGCCGCGCTGGTGCCGAGACCGCCGTCGTCGGTGCCGCCGGCGGCGGCAACCGTGACCGTTCCGCCGCTGACCTGCGCGGCTAGGTCCGCCGCGCCGTCGGCAAGCCGGGCGCTGTGCGACACCAGCACGATCCCTACCTGTGGCCCTACCTCTGGCATGGCATATCCTGAATGTTGTTCGGCATTGCTGAATAGGCATGGGCTGAATAAGCAGCTGAATGAGAAAGGGCGTCATGATCCAGTCGGTGCAGCGCGCGGCCCAGATCCTCGTCGTCCTCGGCTCCGGTACGCCGCGCCTCGGCGTCACCGAGATCGCCGACCGGCTCGGGCTCGCCAAGCCCACCGTGCACGGGCTGCTGCGCACCCTGGAGGCGGACGACCTGGTCGCCCAGGATCCGGACACGGGCAAGTACAGCCTCGGGCCTGGCGTGCTCCAGCTCGGCAACGCCTACCTGGACGGCTCCGAGCTGCGGGCCAGGTCGCTGCGCTGGGCCGAGTCGCTCGCCCAGCAGGCGGGCGAGGCGGTCTGGGTGGCGACGCTGTCCGGCAGCCGGGTCATCGTGCTGCACCACGTGTTCCGCCCGGACAACACGGTGCAGATCCTCGAGGTCGGCGCCGCGATCCCGTGGCACGCCTGCGCGCTCGGCCACGCGATCGTCGCGAACCTGCCCGCCTCGCAGCGCGCCCAGGCGCTCACCGCCGACCTGGCGCCGCTGACCGGCCGCACGAAGACGACGCGCAACACGCTCACCCGGGCGCTGTCGCAGGTGCGCGGCGCCGGGTACGCGGTGGAGAACGAGGAGGCCACCGTCGGCGACGCGGGCATCGCGGCGCCGATCCTCGGCCGCGACGACATGGTGGCCGGCGCCATCGGCGTGGTCGGCTCCGCCGAGCGGCTGCTCGCCGCGGACACCCGCGACGAGCTGATCCGCGCGGTCGTCGCGGCGGGCCGCGCGATCTCCCGCGACCTGGGCGCGGGACGCGGCGGCGTCGCCCTGTCGGCGCTGTGAACGCGGTCGATGGTCCATTGACCGCCTAAGAGTGGGGTCGCTGGTCCATCGACCCCCTTCGGGGGCTATGGCCGCTGGGGGGGCGAGGCGGTTACCTCGCATGGCGCTCGGCCGCCTTCGCCGCGTTGACTTCGGTGATCCAGTGCGCGACCTGCGGGACCTTCGCGGCGCCGACGCTGACGGTGCGGACGCCGACGCCGAGCAGCAGCGGCAGCACCTGCGGGTCGGCGGCCGCGTCGCCGCAGACAGATACCCCGATGCCGGCCTCGCGCGCGGCGTGAGTCACGGTGGCGACGGCAGTCAGCACGGTACGTTCCGAAGCTGAGGACGGATGGAGCGCGACGCGGTCCCTGCCGAGGACGTCAGCCGTGAGATCGTTCGTGCCTATCGAGAAGAAGTCGACGTGCTCCGCGAAGCTCGCCGCGGCAGCGGCGGTGGCGGCCAGCTCGACCATGATGCCGAGCGGCGGCGGGTCCGTCCCGGCCGCCTTCGCGGCCCGCGCCAGCTCGGCGCGGACGTGCCGCACCTCGTCGAGCGAGCGGACCATGGGGATCATGACGTTGAGGTCAGTGCCGGCGCCGGCCGCCAGGATCGCCGCGAGCTGCACCGCGAGCGCGCCGGGGGCGGCGAGGAACGCGCGCAGGCCTTCGGCGCCAGGGAACGGCGGGATCTTGTCGCCGGAGAAGTCGAGCAGCCGGACCACGGCGCGCTTGCCCGCGAGCAGGCCGAGGATAGGCCCGAGCCACGCCAGGTGCTCTTCGCGCGATGGCCAGCCGCGCGCGCCGGTGAACGGGATCTCGGTGCGGAGCAGGCCGACGCCGGCCGCGCCGTTGGCGAGGCCGAGCCGGGTCTCGGCCGCGGACGCGACATTGCACAGCACGGTGACCAGCTCGCCGTCGGCGGTGAACGCCTGCCCCGGGGCCGCTGGCGGGCCGTGGCGCTTCTTGCTGTTATCCCCGAGAGGGTGGCGGGCGCCTGAAACGCGGGCCAGGTCGGCGGCCGCCGGGTCGACGGCCAGCTCGCCTGCCGTGGCATCGACGATCGCCTGGTGGCCGGCCGGGGCGGTGAGCACCGCCGGGTCGGCGCCTGCCAGCATCGGCAGGCCGAGGCCGCGGGCGATGATGGCCGCGTGCGAGCTGGCGCCGCCGCCGACCGAGACCGCCCCGGCTATGCCCCCGCCGTCGGCGAGCCGGATCAGGTCCGCCGGATCCACCTCGCGGCGAACCAGGATGAACGAGCCGTCCGGGGGCGCCGGCATCGCGCCGGCGAGCCGTGCGATGACCGCCTCGGCGACCTGCCGGACGTCGCTGGCGCGCTGCGCCAGGTCCGGGTCGGGGAGCGCCTCGAGGATCGCGGCCTGGGCTTCCGCGGCATCGCGCACCGCGACCTCGGCGGGGGTGCCCGCCAGCACCGCGGCCGCCGCGGGGGCGGACAGCGCCGGGTCGGCCGCGATCAGCGCGCCGACCTCCACGATGCCGGCCTCGCCGTCGCGCCCCGATGCGCGCAGCCGCGCGGCGAGCCCGGCGCGTTCCGCGGCCACGGCGGCGAAGGCGGCGGACACGTCATCCGCCCGCGCTCCGCCGCCCGCCAGGCTTGGGCCGTCGCCGGAGCGAGCCGCGTCGGGCAGGTACAGCTCGCCCGCCGCCACTCCGTCGGAGACCGGCGTACCGCGGAATACCGTCATCGCCCGGCATCCCCAGCCCCGGCATCCCCAGCCCCGGCTGTCCCGGCCCCGGCAGCGGCGTCACGCAGGGCCGCCAGGATCAGCGCGGTGGACGCGGCGCCCGGGTCCTCGTGCCCGACGCTGCGCGGGCCGAGGTACGAGGCGCGGCCCTTGCGCGCCTGCATGGAGACGGTGGCGGCCGCGCCCGCCGCGGCGGCCTCGGCGAGCGCGGACAGCGCGGCATCCGCCGCCGCCCCCTCCGCGATCGCCTTGCCGAACGCGCGGGTGGCCGGGGCGAGCGCGTCCACCATCGTCTTGTCTCCCTCACGGGCCGCGCCCAGCTGCTGCACGCCGGCCAGCGCGGCCTCCAGGGCCTGCTCCAGCCCGGGCAGGTCGACGGCCGCGGCGGCGCCAAGGGCCTTGCCCGCCCGCCGGAACGCGACCCCGTAGAGCGGCCCCGACGCGCCGCCCACCTTGGAGATCAGGGTGCTGCCCGTCAGCGTGAGTACCGCGCCCGGCGTGGCCGGGCGCGGTACCGCTCCCTCGATCGCCGCGGTCACGGCGGCGAAGCCGCGGGCCAGGTTGGTCCCGTGGTCGGCGTCGCCGATCGCCGCGTCTAGCTGAGTGAGATGGTCGCGGTTGGCTTCGATCACGGCCGCGGCCGTGGCGAGCCACGCGAGGAAGACATCGGTATCCATGGGAACTAGCGTCCCCACCTCAGGGCGGGCGTGTCCACTGGCGCGTCCCATAGCCTGGTGAGCTGGTCGGTCAGGCCGCACACGGTGACGGAGAAGCCTTGCATCTCGAGGCTGGTGATGTAGTTGCCGACGAGGTTACGGGCGATCCGGCCGCCGCGCGCGGCGATGCTGCGCGCGACCTCCTCGTACATGACGTACAGCTCGATGAGCGGGGTGCCGCCCATTCCGTTGACCATGACGAGCAGCTCGCCGTCCAGCGGGATGCCGGTGCCTGCCTGAGAATCAGCGGCGATCGCGTCCAGCGCCACCGCCGCCAGCTCGCTGGCCGGCCGCATCGGCCCGCGGGTGCGGCCCGGCTCGCCGTGGATGCCGATGCCCAGCTCGATCTCGGAGTCGCCGAGCTCGAACGTCGGCTTGCCGGCCGCCGGGACGATACACGAGCTCAGCGCGACACCGAACGACCGGGACCGCTCGTTCACCTCGCGCGCCACGGCGGCGACCGCGTCCAGGCTGGCGCCCTCCTCGGCGAGCGCGCCCGCGATCTTCTCCACGAACACGGTCGCGCCCACTCCGCGGCGGCCCGCGGTGTACAGCGAGTCCTGAACCGCCACGTCATCGTCGATCACGACGCTGGCGACCTCGATGTCCTCGTCGTCGGAGAGTTCGGCGGCCAGCTGGAAGTTCAGCACGTCGCCGGTGTAGTTCTTCACGATGTGCAGCACGCCGGCACCGCCGCTGACCGCCTTGGTGGCCAGCAGCATCTGGTCGGGCACCGGGGAGGTGAACACCTCGCCGGGGCAGGCGGCGTCGAGCATGCCGTAGCCGACGAACCCGCCGTGCAGCGGCTCGTGTCCTGAGCCGCCGCCGGACACCAGGCCCACTTTGCCCGGCGTCGGGCCGCCGGCCCGGGTGATGACCTTGTTCTCGACGTCCACTGTCAGGGACGGGTGCGCGGCGGCCACGCCTCTCAGGGCGTCCGTGACCACGCTATCGACCGAGTTGATGAGCTTCTTCATGACGTCGCTCCGCTCACTGGCTGCTGGGACAGGTCTTCGTCCCCCGGAACCTCTGGTGCGAGGCTAGTCAGCGCCGCGTCCTTGCGGACCCGGGCGATGCCCACGTACGCCAGGCCGCCGAGCACCCCGCCGATCACTTCCCCGATCACGTACGCGGGCAGCTGCACCCACGACACCGTGCCGCCGAACGCGTCCTGCATGAAGAAAGCGCCCATGTACCGCGCCGGGTTGATCGCCGCCCCGGTCGCCGGGCCAAGGATGATGATGATCGCGAAGACCACCGACCCGATCGCCATCGGCGCCCAGCCGGGCACCGCGCGGTGGTCGATGACCCCGAAGATGACGAAGATCAGCATGAACGTGCCGATCGCCTCGATCAGTCCGGCCCGGCTCCACGCCATCGTGGCCGCGTTGTAACTGGTCACCCCGCCGCCGGCGGCGACCGCCGCCGCCTTGCCGAGGGTGAGGAAGATGGCCGCCGCGCCCACCACGGCGCCCACGACCTGCGCGCCGATGTAGCCGGGTACCTCTCGCCACGGGAACTTCCCCGTTACCGCGAGCGAGAGCGTCACCGCCGGGTTGATGTGGCCGCCGGAGATGTGCCCGATGGCGTACACCGCGCCGACGATGACGAGCATGAACGCGAACGAGATGACGCCCAGCTGGGCCATGGAGAACGGCACCTTGGTGCCGGCCGCGATGACGCCGGTCGCCGCCGCCGACCCGGCGCCGACGTAGACGAGGAACGCGGTGCCGATTCCTTCGGCGAGAAGTTTCTGCGGGGTCGATGGTGGTGCTGCCATGCGGTTTCGCCTCCCTTGGCGAAGCGATCTCACTCCTGAATCGCGTTCGACATTGCCGAACAGCGTTTGACGGCAACGTACGCCGCGGTGGCCCGCCAGTCAATAGGCCAGCCAGTCAAGGTGTCACATAAGCTCCGGAAGTTATGGCGGCAAGCGTGACCGGGATCGACGGCTGCGCTGGCGGCTGGGTCGCGGTCACGCTCTCCGGGGACGGGGACTGGGACGGGGACGGGGACGGGGACGGGGACGGGGACGGGGACGCGGACGCGCCGCCCGCGGTCAGCGTCACGGTCGCCAGGACGCTGGACGAGCTCGAGCTCGGGCTCGACGGCGCCGGCGTTATCGGCATCGACATGCCGCTCGGGCTGCTCGCTGCGGGCTGGCGCACCGCCGACCTGCTGGCGCGGCGCGCGCTCGGCTGGCGCGGGTCGTGCGTGTTCGCGATCCCGCCGCGCCCGGTGTGGGAGCAGCCGGCCTACGGGAACGCCAACCAAAGCTGCCGCGAGCTCACCGGGCGCGGCATGTCCATCCAGGCGTGGGGCCTGCGCGGCAAGCTGCTCGAGGCCGACGCGTTCCGCCGCGCGGCGGCGCCGCCGCTCTACGAGGTGCACCCCGAACTCTCCTTCGCCGCGCTGGCGGGCGGCACCCCGCTGGCGGACAGCAAGCACACGCGGGCCGGGCTCGCCATTCGCCGTGCCCTGCTCGCGCAGGCCGGCATCGCCTTGCCGCCCCGCGTGCCCGGCGCCGCCGAGGACGACCTGCTCGACGCGGCCGCGGTGGCGTGGAGCGCCCGCCGCGTCGCGGCCGGCGCCGCCGTCACGCTCGGCGACCCGGCCCAGCGCGCCGACGACGGCCGGGAGATCGCGATCCGCTACTGAGTGCCGCGGGGAAGAGCCATATTCACCACCGGCGTGGGCTGGTTCTTCGTGTCGCCGGCCCAGGAGTCCGGTTCGTACGTCCCCGGCGAGCCGCGCGGCGCCTACCGGGTCGGCGGCGACGCGCTGCTGCGGGACGAAGCCGGGAGGTCTCACATCTCGGGCGCGGACTAAATCGAGGGCGAGGGCGGGCGATCGAGGCCTGCCGGGCGCGGAGCCGACTTCCCCGCGCCCGGCCGGTCCCCGGCCCTCCCCCTCCTAAGGGCCGCCCGGGGCCCGCAGGCCCCGGTGTCCCCTCTAGCGCCCCGTCCGCGCGTTCGTATGAGACACTATATTTAATGTCTCAACTGCGGTAGTCCTGTTTATACAAGTTCATGTCTCGTTTTGGGGAAATCCGCCTGGGGAAATCCGTGAGACGTTGGGGGGAGAGCCATGGCGGCCCGTCCGGAGCGAGTGCCGGCGGAGGAAGTCAGGCGGCGCATGCTCGAGGCAGGGCGGGAGCTGGCGATCGAGTCTGGCGCCGCGCTGACCATCGAGCACCTGCGGGTGGAGGAGATCATCCAGCGGGCGCGGGTGCCGCGTAGCTCGGCGTACCGGATGTGGCCGTACCGCGAGGAGTACATCGACGACCTGCTGTGCTACCTGGCCGGCGCGGGGAACTGGTTCAACGACCGGCCCATCTTCGACCCCGAGACGTTCACCGTGCTCAAGCAGGCTGTCGAGGACAACAGGGAACTGATCAGCCAGCCGGGCGGCCGCCGCGCGGTGCTGTGCGAGGTTGTCCGCCTCACCGTCGCCCAGAACTACGCCGCGCTGACCGAGAGCGGCACGTGGCGCCTGCACATGGCGCTGTCCGCGACCCTCGGCTCCACGCGCAGCGGCGAGGCGCGGCAGAAGATCGCCGCGGCCCTCGAAGAATCACAACGGGTGTCCAGGGACTCGCTGGTCGCGGTGTTCGGGTTCCTGGCGGCGGAGCTTGGCCTGCGGATGCGCGACCCGGCCGCGACGATCGAGCACATGCAGCTCGCCGGTGGCCTGCTGGTGCAGAGCCTGGCCCTGCGCAACGTCCAGGTGCGGGCGGCGGCGGACGGCGACGACTGCGGGGAGGCGGCCCAGGTGGACACCCTGCTCAACGCGCCGCTGCCCGGTCCCGGCCTGAACGGACAGCCGGCCGAATGGACGCTCGCGGCGTTCGCGTACATGGGCGTGGTCGACGCCTTCATCGAGCTCGACCCGGACTTCACCCCGTCCGGGCCGTAGTCCGCGCCAGTTCGACCACGCGGTCGCTGAGCACAGCCACCCCGGGGAGCGGCTCGCGCGCGTAGTGACCTGGCTTGCGCTTGCGGAGAAGGCCGGGCCCGTTCTGAATCCAAATGAAGTTCTTGCTCCCGAGCACCCGCTGGAAGACAGCGTTGACGGTACGAGGGAACGCCGCCGCGAGGCGCTGCAGCGGCAGCGGCGGGATCGAGTCCTCGCGCAGGTACGCCCGCAGCACGCTGGCGTGCTCCCGGTCGGCCGCGAGCGCCGGGTTAGCGAACATCGCCCGCAGCATCCCGTACTCCGGCACCACGACGAACCCGTCGGTCGGGTCGTAGATGACGCCCACGGTGCGGAACTCGAAGAACCCGTCCGGCATCACGAACGTGGTCTCGCCGGTCTCGCTGACCGCCCGGTGGCGGCCACGCGCGGCCAGCGCCACGTCCCGCCGCTGCCGGTAGTAGTCGTTCAGCCGTCCTTCGGCCGCGGCCGTGGGCAGCACGAGCTCGTCGGTGCCGAAGAACGCGAGGAACTCCTCCCGGTCCCGCCGCATGTGCTCCCAGCCCTGCTTGACCTTCTCCGGGTTGCGAAACACCAGTTCAGGCTCTCGCGTCGCCATCTCCATCGCCAGCCGGGCGACCTGCCTGGCCTCGCTTTCGCGGTGGAACGACTCGGTCCCTGAGGCGAGCCACGCCGAGTCGTCGTCGACGAGTGGCAGCAGCATGCCGATGATGAACGAGTTCCGCGGGGGCGCCTGGGCGAGGCCGTACACGCGGTACTCGAGGTCGTCGACGAGGTTGAGCACTGTCGGGGCCGCCGTGTCGGCGCGGCGGACCTCGAAGACGCCGCGCACCGCGTCGTCCGCCCAGTCGAGCAGCAGCTCGCGGTCGGCGCGCGGGAGGTTCCGGTTCGCGTTGAGGAACCGGTCGATGGCCGCGAGACCGCCCGCCTCCGCCAGCGCCTGCCGCAGCGCCATGGCGCGGTCGATCAGGTGCTGGTCCACGGGTTGAAGGGTAGCTTTTATTCGGAACGGGCGCGTGGTGCCCCCGGGAACGTCCCGTTCTTACCCGAGCGCGTCGTAGGCGGCCAGCACCAAACTCCGGCAGGCCGGCGTTGTGCGACAGCAGGTGCCGCACGAGCACTCGCTCCTTGCCCGCGGCCGCGAACTCCGGCCAGTAGCTGGCGACCGGCGCGTCAAGGTCCAGGTCGCCGCGATCAGCGAGGATCAGCGCGCTCAGCGCCACCATCGTCTTGGTCGTGGACCAGACATTGGTGATCGTGTCCTGCTCCCAGGGCTCGGTCCTTTTCGCGTCCTGGTAGCCGCCCCAGAGGTCGGCGACGGGCTCGCCGTCCACGAAAACGGCCGCCGACGCGCCGACATCCGCGTCGTCCAGCGACTCCGCCAGCGCGACCCGGACGGCGTCGAAGCGCTTGTCACAGGTGCCATGTACTTCGGCCACGCGCCTGACGCTAACCGGGGTCGTCAAACGATTTACCTTGCCATGAACGCCTTAAAAGATCTTGATGCTATCGGTTGTGCTATCTAGAACACCTGTGCTATCCTGGTGGCAGGCCACAAGAGTGGCGCGAGCGGATGAGAGGCAGGCGATCGGTCACGGCATTACCCGGGGAGGTGGTTCAGGATGTGCACCGCAGGCGGCCGGACGTTCGGCAGTGTCGCGGAGGCGCTGCGGATGACGCGCGCCGGATTGGACTACCTGAACTCCCCGGAGGCCGGGGACCTGGACCCTGCCGCGTGCGGGCCGGTGCTGCGGTCGCTGGGCGAGATCGAGGCGACGTTCACCGCGGCGCACGCCGCGGTGCTGGCCCGGTTCGACGCCGCCGACGCCCACGACGGTGACGGGTACGGCACGTCGGCGGCGTGGCTGATGGCGATGACCGACATGACCCGGCCGGACGCCAAGGCCAAGGTGTGGCGGATGCGGCTGCTGCGCGACCACCCCGAGATGACCGAGGCGCTGGCGAACGCGGAGATGTCGAAGTCGCAGGCGCTGGCGATCGCGAAGTGGACCAGGAAGCTCCCGGCCGAGCTGCGCGCGGAGACGATCAAGATCCTGGTGCAGGCCGCCACGGCGGGCGCGTCGCTGGATGACCTGCGGATCATCGCCGCGGTGGCGGAGCAGCGGTGGCGCGCCTCGCGGCCCGACGGCGATGAGGACGGGTTCGACGACCGGTACGTGCAGGTCGGCACCACGTTCCAGGGCGCCGGCGTGATCCGCGGGAACCTGACCCCGGAATGCGCCGCCGCGGTGCAGGCGGTGCTGGAGGCGCTCGGCAAGAAGGCCGGGCCCGAAGATGTCCGGACCGAGGGGCAGCGGTTCCACGACGCCCTGCAGCAGGGCTGCGAGCTGCTCATCGGCGCGAAGATGGTGCCCGACCGGGCGGGCGCGGACACCCACGTCGCGGTGCACATCCCGTTCCCGGAGCTGCGGCAGCGTCCCGGCGCGCCGGAGGCCGAGGAAGTCTGGCTGCGCGGCACGGCCGGCGAGCCCGGCTACCTGACCGGCAAGGACGCCGAGGCGGCCGCCTGCGACGCGGTGAACGTCCCGGTGGTGACCGGGCACGCCGACATGCGGGTGGTCGACAAGATCATCGCCCTGGCGCTGGCCGCGGCCGGCATCACCCTGGACGGCGCCGACCCGGCCAGCGACGGCGATGACCGCAATGAGGCCAGCGGGCCGGACGACAGCGACCATGACGACGCCGGCCCGGACGGCAGCGCCGGTAACTGCAGCTGGTCCTGGGGCGTCGCAGCCGACGGTCCCCGGGCCGCGTCCCGCGCCCGGCTCAGGGCCCGGGAGCGGTTCACCCCCGACGCGGTGCAGGCGCTGCGGTACGCCATCGCCCGGCTCGCCATCGACTTCGTCTCCGGCCCGGCCGGCCTCGCCGCCTGGCTCCGCACCACCCTCCTCGCGCCGCCCTACAGCAGCCCGTCGGTGCCGCTGGACATCGGCTACTCCGACTCCATCCCGGCCAGCATCCGCCGCGCCGTCCAGCTCCGCGACCGCGGCTGCGCCTGGCCCCGCTGCGGGCGACCCGCCGCCTGGTGCGACGTGCACCACCTGACCCACAAGGCCGACGGCGGCACGACCTCCGTCAGCAACTGCGTGCTGCTGTGCCAGTTCCACCACGACGTGTGCATCCACCGCCGCGGCTGGCGCCTCGTCCTGCACCCCGACGGCACCACCACCGCCTACGGACCCGACGGGCAGGTGCTGCACAGCCACTCACCACCCACCCTCCAAGCCGGGTAAACCCGGCCGGCGTTCTGGAACCACCCACCTCACTAGCGGAAGGAACGACCTTGCCTGAAGCCACTCAGACCGCCATCGACTCCTGGCTTGCCGACGACGGCGAGTATGCGCTCGAGCCGTTCTGCGCCGCCTGCGGCGGCCGTACCGGAATCTTCACCAGCCGGGGCGGCGAGTGGCTGCACTACATCGGCGAACTCGACGACTACAACGTCGAACCCTACGACCCTGGCCATCGCCCGGTCATCGGCTGGCGTCCCACCCCAGGCATCGTCTTCGTCGCGCGCTAAGCGAGCGTCTGCGAAACTCACAGTCATGGCTGACACCGACACGAATCCTGAGAACGAATACGCCGACGACGAGTATGCGGACCACGACGCCGAGGACCTCGATCAGCCCTCCGTGTCTACCCGGATCCCGGATGAGGCGCCCGAGGCCGACGTGCTCGAGCAGCGCCAGGAAGTCCCGGACGACCAAAACGAGGACGAGCCCTGGTGGGATGAGGGCGAGGAGAGAGACCAGGACGAAATCAAGTACGACGACGGCGAGTGACGAGAGGTTATCCGGCGGAACCTCGCGGCCTCACGGTCACCTTCGCCGGCAGCGGCGACGCGTTCGGCAGCGGCGGCCGTTACCAGGCCTGCATCCACCTGCGCCCGGACGGCGCGGGCCCGGTGCTCCTGGACTGCGGCGCTACGTCGCTCAGCGCGCTGAAGCGGCTTGGGCTCGACCCCGGCGAGGTCACCGCGGTGTTCATCTCGCACCTGCACGGCGACCACTTCGGCGGGCTGCCCTTCCTGATCCTCGACGGACAGTTCTCCCGCCGCACCAGGCCACTCGCCGTCGTCGGGCCGCCCGGCACGGCCGCCCGCCTATCCGACACGATGGAATGCCTGTTCCCTGGATCCTCGACGGCGCCCCGCCGGTTCGCCGTCGAGGTCACCGAACTCTCCCTAGGCACCGCCGGCACGATATGCGGGGTCGCCGTCCGGGCCTGGGAAGCAGACCACCCCAGCGGCGCCCCGGCCCTCCTTCTCCGCTTGGATCTGGCCGGCAAGACCATCGCCTACACAGGCGACACCGCATGGACCGGCGCGATCGCCGAGGCAGCGGCGGACGCCGACCTGCTGATCGCCGAGGCGTACTACCGGGACAAGAACATCCCCTACCACCTGCGGCTAGCCGACATCGAAGACCACCTGGTCCAGCTGACCGCGCGGCGCATCATCCTCACCCATATGTCCGCCGCCTTGCTCGACGCCCCGCAGGAGCCATCCTTCGAGCAGGCCCGCGACGGACTCACCATCACCCTGTAGATACGGCAGCTGTAGTTCGTGATCGTGGGGTTGTTGGTGTAGGTCACGGCGAATGATCGCGTAGTACGGCAGGCGCACTTCGTTAGCAGAGCCGGGCCTGACGGCGGCGGAGCCGACGGAAGCCGGACTCAGTTGCGTTGGCTGATCCACAGCGATACGTGGGCGGGTTCCAGGGCCTGATGCACGATACCGGCCAGGTCATCGCGGACCGCGTCCAGGTCGACCGCGTTTTTCAGCCGCACCGCGAACACGGCCACGATCTGGTCGGCGTCATACCGGGCCCGGTTGAACCGCCGGTCCACCGCTCGCTGGACCCGCCGCCGCAGCGGGCTGAACAGCGCCGCCGGCCAGCGTAGAGGCAGCCACCGCTACCGGCGTGTGGACCCCGAACACCTGGGTGATCAGCAGCACCAGCCCGGCGTACACCCCGGCCAGCAGCCCGGTGATGATCGCATAGGCCAGCGTCCGGGAGATGATCCTGTCGATGTCATACAGCCGGTACTTCATGATCGCGACGCCGATCGACACCGGCAGCGCGGCGACACCCAGCCACGCGATGCCGGTAAGCACGCCCCGGAGCGTAGGGCCGTTGTCCGACGAGCTGAAGGTCCCCGCCAGGCCCAGGCAGACGAGACTGACGGTAGCGCCGGCCGCCAGCCATTTCAGCTGCTGGCGCCGCTCGCCAGTGGCGCGCCGCCAACTCAGAGCCAGGCGGGCGATGAAGGCCAGTGACAGCCCGAGCATCGAGACGATGAGCAGGCTCTGGACGACGGCGAACCAGCCGGCCGGCTGGTCGACAGCTGCCAGGCCACCGTTGGTATCGACGAAGACCGGGTGCGCGGAGAGGGCGCCGGCGATCGCCACGGCGGTAGCGGCGAGCAGCACCCCGAAAAGCACGCCATAGACCCGGAAAGTCCAGCGCCAGAACTGCGAGGTCAGCCTGCCGTCGGGGAACAGCAGGACGGCCACCACGAACAGTACGAGGCTGGGGCCCCAGATCTGGTTCAGAACCAATCCCACCTGGCCGAGCGGAAGACGGTGCCCGAGGCGGTAGCGGAGAGTCGCGTAGGCTGCGCCATCCGTGCAGAGGAAGAGGCAGACGCCGATCACGAGAAACAGCCAGCCGAGCGGGTTCTCCCGCTGGCGCCGGGTAACCAGCATTCCTATCGCCGCACACGGAATGCCGATTCCCGCCCCTATCACCCCGTTGCCCACCTGGTGAGCTAGCAGACTCAGCGGGATCGCGGCCACGAAGGACAGCACCGCCAGCACGCCGAGCGCTCTCGCCCAGGCCCTCGAAGAGCCCAGGTGGAACCGGGCCGCCGCTTCCGCCGCCGCGGTTCGCCGCGCCACCGGGTCAGCCCCCCTGCCTCGCTCACGAACCGACCCTACGCGCGGACCGTTCCGAGAACGTTACCGCTCAGCGCGGGAACCCGCAGTCGCTGCGGCTCTACGCCAAAGGCGGCGAGGTCATCGAGCCACCAGACCGAAAGATCGACACGGTTTTCAAAACGTCATGACGCCTTAGCGCGCGTGCCGTCCTAGCTACAGGAAGCGGTCTGGGTTGGCGGTGTGGCCCACAGGCGCGAACCTATTGGCGCTGTGGGCCACACCGCCATTCGTCAGCGTCAGGTCAGGGCGGCCTCGTCGTATCCGGCCTGCGCGGACACCGCGTTGAAGATCCGGTGCGCTTCCGTCCATTCCTGGGTCTGGGTGAAGACTTCCCTGGTGTAGGGCAGGAAGACGATGCGCTCGCCGGTCCCGAACGCCCGCACGTCCACCTGCTCCCGGTATTTCTCCGGGACGGACCGCAGGTGGTAGTGCTTGTAGAGCTCCGGGTGGAGATCGATCTCCATCTGCGCCCGCTTCAGGGCGGCCAGGTACTTCTCCACGTCGGCCTTGGTCGCCTCGCGGCCGGTCACCAGGAATCCGATCATGAACGTCGAGTCCACGACCGTGCGGAAGCCGAAGGCCTGGGCGATGTAGAGCGGCACGCCCCAGGTCACGGCCGCCGGGACCTGCCGGTCGAGCAGGGCGTCCAGGCGCTCGTTGGGCGGCCCCTGGAAGGTGAGCTTCAGCTCGCCGGGGGCGAGCACGGGCTCGAGGGCCTGCAGGGCGGCGAAGTGGCTCCCGGAGTGGTAGCCCACTCCGATCGGGACTCCGGCCAGGTCTTCTGGGCGGCGGATCGGCGACTCGGGCGGTACCACGATGGCGCAGGGCGCCACCGAGTAAGCCGTGGTCACCAGCTGGCCGCTTCCCTCCCGCGCGGCGGCGTTCGTGGCCCAGTGGCAGGCGCAGCTCACGTCGGCGCCGTCACGCCCGGCGCCGAACGTCTCGAACGCGCCGGTCTTGATCTCCCCGGCGTCGTCCCGCTGGACGGAGCTGACGCCGTAGTCGCCGGTGACTATGAAGCTGTAGTCGAGCCCTTCGGCCGTGAAGAAGCCCTTCTCTTCGGCGACCCATTCCTGCAGCCGGCCGTGCGGCATGATCTTCAGTGCCATCCGTGGCCTCCCTAAAGCGCCCTGCGAGGTCAAATTATCTCGTAGTCCGAGGCATGGTCAAAGGTGACGGCCACCGGGAATCAGCGCGTCACGGTGCCGCCGAGGAATGATTCGACGAAGGCCGGGGCGGTGGCCAGTTCGGCCGGGGTGCCTTCCATGCGGACCTCGCCGCCGGCGAGGACGTAGGTGTGGTCGGAGATGGCCAGCACCGCGCGGGCGCGCTGCTCCACGATCAGGACTGAGGCGCCGCTCTGGGCGAGGCCGCGGACGTGTTCCTCGAGCAGGGAGCGGGCGATGGCCGGGGCGAGGTTGGCGGTCGGCTCGTCCAGCAGGAACACCGAGGGCTCGAGCATCAGCACGCGCCCCATGGCCAGCATCTTCCGCTCGCCGCCGCTCAGCTTGCCGGCCGGCCTGGCCAGCATCGTGGCTAGCCGCGGGAAGACCGTGACCACGTGGTCGATCCTGGGCTTGACCTCCTTCGGGCGCAGCAGGTAGCCGCCCATCTCCAGGTTCTCTCGCACGGTGAGCGGGGCGAATACGTCGTCGACCTGCGGCACGTAGCCGACGCCTGCCCGGGCGATCTCTTCAGGCGGCCGGTTGGTCACTGTCACGTCCCCGACGGTGACCGTGCCGGCGCTCACCCGCACCACGCCGACCAGGCTCTTGAGCAGGGTGCTCTTGCCCGAGCCGTTGGCGCCGACGAGGGACACGACCTGACCGGGCTGGACACGCACCGTGATGCCGCGGATCACCGGGTCGCCGCCGTAGCCGGCGGTCACTCCGGTCGCCCGCAGTTCCGCGCCGCGGCCCGGGTGGTCGACAGCCGGCCCGGGTGGTCGTCAGCCGGCCCCGTGTGGTCGTCAGCCGACAAGGTATGCCTCCACGACCTCGGAGCGGCTCCGCAGTTCGGCCATCGTGCCCTCGGCGAGCACGGCGCCCTCGGCCATCGCCACCACGGGATCGCAGAACTCGTCCATGATGGCCAGCTCGTGCTCGACCATCAGCACGGTCAGCCCCTCGGCGCACAGCGCGACGAGCTGGTTCCCGATCCGTCTGGCCAGGTTCGGGTGCACGCCCGCCATCGGCTCGTCGAGCAGCAGCACCCGCGGCTCGGCCATCAGCGCGCGCATGATCTCCACCAGCCTGCGCTGGCCGCCGCTGAGGTCCCCGGCATAGCTGTTGGCCAGCCCTTCGAGGCCGAACCGCTCCAGCAGCGCCTCGGCCCTGGCGATCGCGGCGGCCTCGTCGCCGCGCCAGTACCTGCGCCCCGCCAGGGCGCCGCGGAACGAGTCGCCGCGGTTGTCCGGCACGGCGGTCAGCAGGTTCTCCATGACCGTGAGCCGCTTGAACTCGCTGGCGAGCTGGAAGGTGCGAACCAGGCCGAGGCGGGCGCGGCGGTAGGCGGGCAGGTGCGTGACGTCCCGGCCCTGGTAGTAGATCGTCCCGCTGGAGACGGGCAGCGTGCCGGCCAGCATGGCCAGCAGCGTCGACTTGCCCGCCCCGTTCGGGCCGATCAGCCCGGTCAGCGTGCCGCGCCGGACCGTGAATGAGACGCCGTTGACCGCCCGGACGCCGCCGAACTCGCGGGACACGTTAGCGGCTTCGAGGACGACCTCGCGGTCGCCCGGCGGCTCGCCGGCGGGGCGCAGCGCTGACACCGGCACCGCCGGCTCAGGCACCCCCGGCTCAGGCACCCCCGGCTCAGGCGCAGGCGGCGCGGGAGGGGGAGGCGCGGCCGCGGTGGGGGGGATCGCGGCCGCGCCAGCTCGGATGACCCGTTTTCGCTCGGGCAGGATGCCCTGCGGCCTGACCCAGAGGAAGATGACGATCAGCAGGCCGATCGCCACCCACTCGAGGGACGGGATCAGGTTCGGCGGCAGGTTGTTGGACGTCGGGATGTACCGGGTGACCTCCTCGAAGCCTACCGGCACCAAGATAGCGCCGAGGATCGCGCCGAGGTGGTTGCCCGTTCCGCCGATGATCACGGCGGCGAACAGCACGACGGTCTCGGCGTAGCCCCAGGCGGCCGGCGACCAGGTGGTGATGTAGGAGACCAGGATGCCGCCGCTCAGCCCGGCGATCGCCCCGCCGGTCACCAGCATCGCGGTACGCAGCGAGAGCAAGTTCTTGCCCAGCGAGTCGGCGACCGCGTTGTTGTCTCGCATGGCGCGCAGCGAACGGCCGTACGGCGACTCGGTGATCCGGCGGACGAACAGGTACACCAGCGCGCACACGACGATCGCGACGGCGGTGAGGGTCCACAGGTAGCCGGACGACTGGGGGTTGTACTCCCCTTGCAGCGGCTGCGGGATCAGCGACAGGCCGGCGGACCCGTTCAGCAGCGGGCGGTAGTTCGTGACCAGCAAGTTGAGCAGTACCGCGGTGACGAGCAAGCCCACGGCGGCGAAGTCGCCGCGCAGCCGGCGGCCGACCAGGAACGTGAACGGCAGCGAGATCAGGCCGCCGACCACGGCCGCGCCGATCCACGGGAGCGGGAACGGCAGGTTCCAGCCCCCGATGTAGGTCTGGAATCCGCCGTTCGCTGACTGGCTGGGCAGCGCCAGGATCGCGGCCGTGTAACCGCCGGCCGCCTGGAAGATGATGAAGCCGAAGTTGGTGATGCCGGCGACACCGAACTGCTGGTTCAGCCCCAGGCAGGCCGTCGCGTCGACGGCGGCGTAGATGAGCAGGTTGATGATGTAGTACGAGTTCACGCGCGAGCTCCGAGCAGTCCGGTCGGGCGGACGCCGAGGATGAGGAGCAGCGCCACGAACGCGACCACGTACTTGTAGCTTGGCGTGATGTAGGCGGCGCTGATCTCGGTCGCCAGGCCGATCACCACCGCGCCGAGCATCGCGCCGTACGCCTGGCCCGGTCCGCCGAGGAAAACCGCGGCCAGGATCAGGATGAGGAACAGGTCAGTGCTCGTGGCGTCGAAGCTGCCCGCGTCCATCGCGAAGATCACCCCGGCCAGGCCGCACAGCGCCCCGGTGATCGCCCAGGTCAGGTTGATCACCCGGGACGTCCTGATCCCGCAGTTGCGGGCCAGCGTCTTGTTGGCCGCGGTCGCGCGCATCGCCTTGCCGAGCCTGGTGTAGCGCAGCAGCACGTGCGTGCCGAGCATGACCAGCACGCTCAGCCCGATGACGACGAGCTGCACCGCGGTGAGCGCCAGCCCGCCCGCGCGGACCGACGGCCCCTGGGCCATCGTGTAGGACACGCTGGTCCCGCCCGCGATCGCCTGGGTGCCGAACTCGATGATCAGCGTCATGCCGAGGGAGACGATCACCAACGTGATCGGCGACGCGCCGCGGCGCTGGAACGGCGTGTAGATGCCGGAGTTGAGCAGCACCGAGCCGGCCGCGCACGCCACGACCGCGACCACCAGGCCGACCCAGATGTTCAGGCCGGCCTGGTTGATCACGTAGGCGAGGTACGCGCCGGCGATCATCACGGCCCCGTAGGCCAGGTTGAGCACGTCGGTCACGCCGAACTGCAGCGTGAATCCGACCGCGGCGACCGCCAGCACAGACGCGGTCACCAGCCCGAAGCCTACCGAGGCGAGAAATATGGTCATCCGGCCCGTGCTCTCATGAGTGACAGTGCCCTCATCCGGATAGTGCTCGCAGCTGGTCAGCCGTGAGGTTCCCGACGACGTTCACCGCGCCGTTATCGCTGTAGGTGTCGACCTGGAAGATGCCCGTCGAGTCGTGGTAGGCGTCGAAGCTCGTCGGCCCGCCGGGACCCTCGTACCTGATCGCCTTGCCCGACTTGAGGTCGGCGGCGCAGGAGGCGAACGAGTAGCACACCGTCGCGCCGGCGACGCCGTTCCCGATCTTGACGATGTTCGGGCCCGTACACGCTCGGGCTGGTGCTGTTCGCCATGATCATCGCGAGGGAGGCCAGGTTGATCCCGTCGTACAGGTGGACACCGCCCGGCGCGCTCAGGTAGGTGGTGAAGTCGCCGGTGGCACCGGGGACCTTGCCCTGCTGAGACAGCAGCGCGGACGAGAACGCCTGGTACGCCGGACCGCTGGTCTCCACGACCAGGTTGTCGGCGTGGAACCCGGACGTGAACGTGGTCGCGCCGACCGCCGCCGCCGCGGACTTGAAGAACGCCGGCGAGATGGCCGCGGACGTTCCGATGATCGGGATCATCTTGCCGCCGTTGAGCTGCTTGATCTCAGAGAACAGGGTCGGGTCGGCGGACCCGAGCGCCTCGGTCATGATCGCGTCCGGGTGGGACTGGATGATCGCCTCGGCCTCGGTGCGGAACGTGGTGGCGTTGAGGTCGAGCGTCTGGTTGGTGGTCATCGTCATCCCGGCCTTCTGCAGCGCCGCGATGGCGGGCTGGATGAAGGTCTGCGAGCCGATGTCGTTGCCGAACGCCAGGGCGATCCTGTTGTAGTGCAGTTCCTGTGCGATCGCGACCATCGCGTAGGACTCTTCGAGGTCGGGCGGCACCAGCCGGTAGAAGTACGGGAACTTGACGCTGTCGAACTCCGACTGCCCGGTCATGCAGAACATCGCCATCTTGTGCGCGTTGATGACCGGCGCGACCGAGGCAGCCTCGTCCGACGTGCAGCCGATGACGAGCCCCAGGTTAGAGGTCGAGGCGAACATCTGGTTGACCGCGGGGACGGCGTCGGCCGGGTCGCCGCGGGTGTCGACGCTCTTGCAGTCGAGCTTGTGCCCGAGCACGCCACCCGCGCTGTTGATGGCCGCGGTCGCGCCGTAGCAGGAGGCCAGGTAAGTCGGGCCGAGCGCGGCGTCGGGACCGCTGAACGGCGCGACGTCCGCGATGGTGAGCGTTGATCCAGAGGCCGCGCCGGTCGCAGCGCCGCTCGAGTTGGAACTCGCACTGCTGCATGCGGTCAACACGGCGACGGCGAGGGCGACGATCCCGATCACGGGGGTCGTGAACTTCATTGTCCCTCCGCGGGTTAGCAATTTGATGTCAGAGCCCGCTTGGCTGCGGGCCGGTCGGGCGCCATCTCCAGCCCGCGTGGTCGCCGGGCTCGGCGACCACGCGGTTCCTGATCGTTCCGACGTTCTCGACGGTGACCTCGATGACGTCACCTGGGTGCAGCCACACCGGCGGCTGCCTGGCGAAACCGACGCCGCCTGGCGTCCCGGTGGCGATCACGTCGCCGGGAGCCAGCCGGGTGAAGGAAGAAAAGAACTCGACCGCGCTCGGCACGTCCACGATCATCTGCGAGGTCCGCGCGGACTGCATGACCTGGCCGTTGAGCACGGTGGTGAGGGCGACGTCGCTGACGTCGGCCTCGTCGGTGGTGACGACCTCGGGACCGATCGGCATGCTGCCCTCGAAGTTCTTGCCCCCGGTCCACTGCGACGCGGCGCGCTGCCAGTCCCGCGCGGAGGCGTCGTTGAGGACCACGAACCCGGCGATCGCGTCGAGCGCCTTGCCGGCCGGGATGTACCGGCCGCCCGCCCCGATGACGATCCCGAGCTCGCCCTCGTAGTCGAACCGGCTGGTGAGCGCGGGCTTGACCAGGTCCGCGTAGGGGCCGAGCACGCTGTCCCGGCCGCGCACGAACGCGTCCGGCCAGGTCGGCACCTCCCGGCCGCCCTCGACGGCGTGTTCCAGGTAGTTCAGGCCCAGGCACAGGATCCGTTCCGGCGCCGGGACGGCCGGGCCGAGGTCGGCCGGGCCGTACTCGCGGCCGTCCAGGTCCGCCAGCGCGCGTACGGCGTCCATGGCTCGCGGCCCCGCGCTGAGTACCGCCGCGAGCGAGGCGAAGCCGGGGTCACCGGTCTCCTCGCCAACGTCCACGTACCCGGAGCGTCCTCGTACGTGCAGCCGCGGCCCGTTCGGGGTAACAATGGTGGCGAGCCTCACCTGGCGTCTCCTTTGCCGGCGTATTCGACTACCCGAGACCAATTGGTTATATTCACCAGATTGGTTGAGCGTAGGTCCCCTCCAAAAACAGGTCAATAACCTCAATAGCTAAGATCTTCCTAATAGCGGTCACAAGTTGACAGTGATTGGTAGAATTGGTTGCGTGGATGGGACGGAGCGGGTCATGTCCGCCACGCGCGGGCGGCGGCTCGCGGAGCTGATCATGGCCGAGTCAGAACGGGCCGGACTCGGGCCCGGCTCGCGGCTGCCCACGGAACGCCGGCTCGCCGTCGACCTTGGCGTCACGCGCAGCGGCGTCAGGCTGGCGCTCGCCGCGCTCGAGGCCGACGGGCTGATCTCGCGCGAGGTCGGCCGCGGCACGTTCTTCAGCGACACGGCGTTCAGGAACACGGCGGGGCAGGCGTTCGATGTCCTCAGGGAGACGCCGGGCGAGGTGGCGGGAAAGGCGGCGGCCTATCCGGCCCCCGCCGCTATGGACTTCGCGCCCGCCGACGTGATGACGATCCGCCGCCTGCTCGAGCCGCAGGCGCTACCGCTGGTCGTGATGTGGGCGACGGCGCGGGACTTCGCGGAAATGGAGCGCTGCGTCGCCGGCGGCGACCAGGCCGTCAACTACGAGGAGTTCGAGACCTGGGACCTGGCCCTGCACCGGGCCATCATGGCCGCCGCCCACAGCCCGCTGCTCGCCGCGCTGTACAGCGTCGTCGAGTCGGCCCGGCACGGCCAGGTCTGGGGAGACCTGAAGCGGCGCAGCGCGTCCAGCCAGCGCCGCGCCGTCTACCAGGAGGATCACCGGGCTATCGTGACCGCGCTGCGGGCGCGGGACGCCGACGCCGCGATCGAGTCGATGCGCACCCACCTGACCCGGGTGGCCGGGCACCTGCTCGGCGAGACGCGCTAGGCCCGCTACGCCCCGCCCGCCGCTAAGCGCTGCCGGACTGGAAGCTCTTGGCCATCTCGGCGTAGTCGTAGCTGGCCTCCGGGTTGGCGCGGACGAACGCGTCGAGCTTCGCGGCGTCCTCGCCGATGAGGATGCGCCAGGCGCCCGCGCGAACCCCGTCGAGGATGACCGTCGCTGCTTGGGCGGCGGTGACCGGCGCCTTGTCGCGGAAGTCGGCGTTCACCGTGATCAGGATCCGGCGCAGTTCAGCCACGGGCATGCCGTCCGGCAGGCCGCGCTCGGCCAGCCGGGGCCTGCAGGCCTCCAGCTCCTCATCGGTCATGTGCTCGGGATCCAGGCCGAACGCGCGCAATGAGTTCCCGACGATGTTGGTGCCCACGTGCCCGGGCATCACGACGGCGACCCGGACGTGCGGCGCGTTCGTGCGCAGGTCCTCGATGAGCGCCTCGGAGAAGCCCTTCACGGCGAACTTCGCCGTGCTGTAGGCGGTGTGCGGCGCCCCGGGCCCCAGCGTGGCGAAGAAGCCGTTGGCGCTGCTGGTGTTGACGAGCACTCCTTCCGCGCTCTTGACGAGCAACGGCAGGAACGCGCGGGCGCAGTAGTAGACGCCCCACCAGTCGATGGCGAATACCCGCTCCCACTCCTCGCGGGAGTCCTTGATGAAGCTGCCGCCCCCGCCGACGCCCGCGTTGCTGAACACCAGGTCGACGTGGTCCGCGGCATGCGCATCCAGCAGCTCGTCGCGGAACCGCAGCACCTGCGCCTCGTCGGAGACGTCGCAGACGTGGCCGGTGACCGTCACCTCGGCGGCAACGCCCGGCCGACCCTGCGTCACCGTCTCGGCGATCGTGTCGGCGTTGATGTCGCAGGCGGCGACCGAGCAGCCCGCCGTGGCGAGCTGCCTGACCAGCTCCCGGCCGATGCCGGAGCCGCCGCCGGTCACCACGGCGAGTTTTCCAGCGAACGAGTCCATGCGCGCCTCCCTCGTTGCGCCCCCACCCCATTGCAACCGTGTCCCCGGTCGGTGTAAGCGTAGCCGTGGGAGTCACGACGGGCCCGTTCGGAAAAATGACTGGAGGCAGCGAAATGACACGGCGAGTAAACAGTGAGCTGCTGCTCGTAGGAAGCCTGCCGGCTGGCTCGACAGAGACGGCGCTGCGCGACGCGGCCGGGCTCTTCGGCGGCCTGGTGTTCGCGCTGCCTGACGGCGAGACCGGGCCGCGGGCGGCCTGGGTCGGCTACGAGCGGGAACGCCTGGTCCGGCCGAACCAGGGCGTGGTGACCGTCGAGGAGACCGAATCGCCGACCGGGATTCCGCGGCACGCGTACGAGACGCCGGTGTTCGGCGTCAAGCCGGGAGTCACCGAGCTGCGCTGGGAGTCCTGGCCGCGGATCGACGACGCGATCGAGTCGTACGCGGTGTTCAGCACGCTGCGAGACGACGGGGTGATCCCGGCGGGGCTGCGGTTCCAGGTGGGGCTGCCGTTCCCGTCCAGCGCGCTGAACGGGTTCAAGGCCGATTTCGCGCGCGACTATCCGATCGCCGAGCGCGCGTTCGAGGACCTGGTGGCGCGGGAGCTGCGACGGCTGACCGCCGCGATCCCGCCCGGTGACCTGGCCATCCAGTGGGACATGGCGTACGAGACGCAGGACATCGAGGGCGTGCTCGCGTGGACGCCCGAGGGCGCGTGGGAGCGGTTCGCCGGGCCGGTCACCCGGCTGTCACGCCTCGTCCCCGAGGAGGTGCTGCTCGGCTATCACCTGTGCTATGGGACGTTCCCCGAGTGGCCGATGTACGAGGCGCGCGACATGGGGCTGCTGGTACGCATGGCGAACTTCGCGGTGGCGAACTCCGGCCTGCCCGTGGACTGGCTGCATCTCGCCGGGCCGCGGTACCTGCGCAGCGAGGACCGCACGTTCTTCCGGCCGCTCGTCGACCTCGAACCTGGCGACGCGCGCGTGTACCTGGGCATCGTGCTGCCGATCGACGGGACCGCGGGACTACGGCGGCGGGTCGCCACCGCGTCGCGCTACATCGGCGATTTCGGCGTCGCCATGTACTGCGGGTTCGGCCGGCAGCCCGGCGCCGACGGCACCGAGACCATGCGGGAGCACGCCCGCGTCGTGCGCGAGGTTCGAGGTTAGGGGCGGCTGACCTAAGACCGCGAGGACCCGGTCGCCGCCTCCCCCGGCCGGGACCGTCTCGTCGTCGAACCACCTCCCGCCCTCGGCCAGGTAGCGGAACCGCAGTGTGCTGCCCGCCGGCACCGTCACCGAGGCGCTGCGGGTCTGGTTCGAGCGCGCCCGCAGCGGGTGCGCGGACGGATTCCAGTTGTTGAAGTCGCCGACCACAGAAACCGCGCCCGCCGGCTCATTCGCCGGCAGCGAAAAGGTGACCTTGACCATGCCGTCGCCGCTCGGCTTCGTCGTCTTGATCATGCGTTCTCCCAAGAGACCCAGTATCATTGGCTGCGAGAGTTTCCCCGGCGTACGGAGAGTGGCTTGAAGCTCTGAGGTCGACCTCATCCCGAGACCTCATTTGGAGCTGCCATATGTCTGTCGTACTGAGCGATCTGTCTTTTTCTTTCCCGAACGGCCGCGTCGTGCTGTCCGGGCTCAACACTGCTTTCGGACCCGGCAGGACGGGGCTGATCGGCGTAAACGGCTCTGGCAAGTCAACCCTACTCCGGCTCATTACGGGAGAACTTCGGCCGGCCTCCGGGTCGGTGACCGTGACCGGCGAGGTCGGCTACCTGCCGCAAGACCTCACGCTGGACACCGGCGCCTCGGTCGCGTCGCTGCTCGGGATCGCCGCCGCGCTGGACGCGATCGCCGCGATCGAGGCGGGCGACGTCCGGCCGGAGCTGTTCGACGCGGTCGGCGATGACTGGGACGTGGCGGACCGGGCGGTGGCCTGGCTGTCCCGGCTGGGCCTCGGGAACGTCGGGCTCGACGACCGGGTGGGGCGGCTGTCCGGCGGCGAGGCCGTGCTGACCGCGCTGGCGGCGCTGTTCCTGCGGCGGCCGCCGGTGATCGTGCTCGATGAGCCGACGAACAACCTGGACCTCGACGCGCGGCGCCGGCTGTACGCGGCGGTGGAATCCTGGCCGGGGGTCATGCTCATCGTCAGCCACGACCGCGAGCTGCTGGCGCTGATGGACCAGATCGCCGAGCTGACCGGTCCTACCGGTCCGACCGGTCCCCCGGGCGTCTCGCTGCGCATGTACGGCGGGAACCTCGAGGCGTACGAGGCGCAGCTGGCGACCGAACAGGCCGCGGCGCGGCGCGCGGTCAGCGCGGCGGAAGCCGGCGTCCGGCGGGAGAAACGCGACCTGATGGCGAACCAGACCAAGCAGGCGCGGCGCGACCGGCAGGGCCGCGCGGTGGCCGCGTCGGGCAGCCTGCCGCGGATCGTCGCGAGCGCGCGCAAGCGCGCCGCGCAGGAGACCGCGGGGCGGTCGCGGGAGATCGGCCTGGAGCGCGTCGCCGCCGCGGAGTCGCGGCTGACCGAGGCGGAAGAGGCGGTCCGCGACGACGACACGATCCGGATCTCGCTGCCGGGAACCGCGGTGCCGGCCGGGCGGACCGTGCTGACCGTGCGCGGGCTCGACCGGGCGTGGCTGCCGTGGCGCCCGGCTGTTGAGGCTGACGAACCCGGCGAGGTGCTCGGGGCGCTTGATGATCTTGTCGTTCGCGGGCCGGAGCGGGTGGCGCTCACCGGGCCGAATGGGGCAGGCAAGACCACGCTGCTCCGCCACATCACCGGAGAGCTGGATGACCTGACGGTCCGGCTGACCGGTGCGGTCGGCTACCTGCCGCAGCGGCTGGACGTGCTGGACGAGTCGGCGTCCGTGGTCGAGAACGTGCGTGCGGTCGCCCCCGCCGCGTCGGTCAACGAGGTGCGGGCGGGGCTGGCGCGGTTCCTGTTCCGCGGGCCGCGGGCGGATCAGCCCGCCGGGACGCTGTCCGGCGGCGAGCGGTTCCGCGCGGTGCTCGCGGCGCTGCTGCTCGCCCAGCCCCCGCCGCAGCTGCTGCTGCTCGACGAGCCGACGAACAACCTGGACATGGCGTCGGCGCGGCAGCTAGCCGAGGCGCTGTCCTGTTATCAGGGGGCGCTGCTGGTGGCGAGCCATGACGTGCCGTTCCTCCGGTCGATCGGGATCAGCCGCTGGCTGCGGCTGTCGCGGGACGGGCGGCTGCGGGAGATCGACCCTTCGTTAGCCCTGGTTGCCGTGGTAGAGCCGGAGCGCCTCGGTCAGCCGCCGGCGCGCTTCGCTGGTGTCCGGCGCGTACTGGAACATGATGTGCTGCACGCCGAGTTCGGCGTAGCCGCGCATCGCCGCCGCGAGTTCCTCGGGCGTCCCTTCCAGGTGCTTGCCGTCGACGAACGCCGGCTTCTCCTGCTGGAGGTCGGAAAACCACAGGCCGATCAGCGCCGTGACGCCCATCGTCGCCGGGTCGCGGCCTACCTCGCGGCACGCGGCCTCGATGGTGGCCAGCGGACCGGCCATCGTCGCTGGCTGACCCATGTAGCCGGTGTTCCACAGGTCGGCGTACCGTGCGGCCAGCTTGATCAAGCGCGGGCCCTCGGTCCCGAACATCAGCGGCGGTCCCTGCTGACGCGGACCGCGTGGCACGTCCTCGCAGTTCCGCGCCTGGTAGTACTGCCCCGTGAAATCTACGTGCCCGTCCCGCAGCATCGGTACGAGGATCTGCATGGCCTCTTCGAAACGGCTCGCGCGATGATCGAAGGGCAACCCGAACGCCTGGTACTCCGGCTCGTTCCAGCCCGCGCCCACGCCCAGGATCAAGCGCCCGTCGCTCACCTCGTCGAGGGCGGTGGCCATCTTCGCCAGGATCGCCGGGTTGCGGAAGGAATTGCAGAGCACCAGGGAGCCGATCTCCACCCGCTGCGTCGCTTCGGCCAGCGCGGCCAGCATGGTCCAGCACTCCCAGATCCCTGTGGCCGGCTCACCGGGACGGCGGTACATGAGATGGTCGGCCAGCCAGATGCTGTCGAAGCCATTCGCCTCCGCCTGCTGCGCGAGCTCACGGATCGCGCAGTAAGGACGCTTGCTGTTGTCCTGCCGGTCGTTCACCAGGTAGAGCATCAGCCCGATCTTCATGCGGCTGACGCTAACACCGCCCTCTGACAAACGCGCTGACAAACGCGGGCGCACCGCGCTTCTTGCTGTTATCACGCCGCGGGTCGCGGCGGACGGGGAAGTCCGCCTGTCGATTGCGCAATCGACACCGATAGAGCGGGTCGATCGCGCAATCGACAGGCGCGGGCACCGGCCCCCGTGGCGAGCCGAGCCAGAACCATCGCGTCGTTTACATGACTATGGTCGACTAGTCACGATATCATTACTGTCGTGTGGTCACTGGACCTTTGGCGGGAATCGCGCGGCGGCGTGCTAGCCGACCCTGGTCGGGCCTGGTGAGCCCGATGGGACCGTGGCCGAGCGAATATTCAGGCGAGTCGTGTGCTCCTGGGCGGTATAACCGGCCCATGAGCACGTCCTCCCCCGCCGGTTCCGTGCGGTCGCGGCTCCAGGCCGCGCTGCGCGCGGCCATGAAGGAGCGGGACACCGTGGCGGCGTCCGGGCTGCGGTCGGCGCTGTCGGCGATCGCCAACGCCGAGGCGGTCTCCCTTCCGGCGCCGAGTTCAGGCCCGTCGGGCAGGCCCGCGGCTCAGTCGTCGCCGCACTTCGCCGGTGCCGTAGCCGGGCTCGGCGCCGCCGAGGTGAGCAGGCGCGAGGTCACCGACGACGAGGCGGCCGCGATCGCCGCGGCCGAAGCCGCCGACCGCCGCGCCGCGGCCCGCGACTACCAGGCCGATAGGCACGCCGACCGCGCGGACCGCCTGCGGCGCGAGGCCCGGGCCATC
Source organism: uncultured Actinomycetota bacterium (assembly GCA_963843745.1). GTDB lineage: Bacteria > Actinomycetota > Actinomycetes > Streptosporangiales > Streptosporangiaceae > Trebonia. Next base: position 568,287 of record CAWJLP010000021.1, on the reverse strand, counting down.
GAGTCCGCCTTGGACATAACCCCGCCGCGGGACGATGCTTAGGACCATGGAGTTCGAACACATCCTGGTCGAGCGTTCCGGCGATTTCGCCACCGTCACGATGAACCGGCCACAGCGCCGCAATGCCCTGTCCCAGGAGCACATGCGCGAACTGATCGCGGCGTTCCGTGACCTCGGCGACAGCGACGCTCTCGGCATCGTGCTCGCGGGCAACGGCCCGGTGTTCAGCGCGGGGCACGACTTCGCCCAGGTCGCGGGCGCCGACCTGGCGTCTGTCCGCGCGCTGCTCGCGACCTGCACCGAGCTGATGACGCTGATGCAGCAGGTGCCGCAGCCGGTGGTCGCGCGGGTGCACGGGCTGGCCACCGCGGCAGGCTGCCAGCTGGTCGCGACCGCCGACCTGGCGGTGGCCAGCGAGGATGCCGGGTTCGCGGCGCCGGGCGGGAAGGGCGGCTGGTTCTGCCACACGCCGATGGTGGCGGTCGCCAGGAACGTGGGCCGCAAGCGGGCCATGGAGCTCGCGCTGTCCGGTGACGTCATCGACGCACCCACGGCGCTCGACTGGGGCCTGGTGAACCGGGTCGTGCCCGCCGCCCAGCTGGACGACGCGACCCGCGACCTCCTGGAGCGGGTGACCCGTGGCTCCGCGCAGAGCAAGGGCATCGGCAAGCAGGCGCTCTACGCCCAGATCGACCTCGACCAGCCCAAGGCGTACGCCTACGCCGTCGAGGTCATGGCCGCGACCAGCCAGCTTCCCGACGCCCAGGAGGGCATGAGCGCGTTCCTGGAAAAGCGCAAGCCGAACTGGCGCCACGGCCGCTAGCCGCATGGGTGCCAGGCTTTCCATCGCTGTGATCGGCGCTGGGATGGGCGGGCTCGCCACGGCCGCCGCGCTGCTCCGGGCCGGCGTCGACGTCACGGTCTACGAGCAGGCGCGGAAGTTCGCCAGGCTCGGCGCGGGCATCCAGGTCGGCTGCAACGCGATGCAGGTGCTGCGCGGGCTGGGCCTGGAGCAGCGGATACGCAGCGAGGCGTTCTACCCGCGGTCGTGGAACAACAGGGACTGGCGCACCGGCGAAGTGCGGTACGACCAGATCTTCGGCCCGGCCGCGGAGGCGAAGTACGGCGCGCCGTACCTGCTGGCGCATCGCGGCGACCTGCACGCCGCCCTGGCCAGCGCCGTGCCCGCCGAGCGCATCCGGCTGGATCACAAGCTCACCGGGCTGGAGGACGAGGCCGGATCGGTGGTGCTGGGCTTCGCCGACGGCAGCACCGCGGTGCACGACGGCATGGTCGCCGCCGACGGCGTCCACTCGCTTGTCAGGGAGCTGCTGTTCGGCGCGGAGAAGGCCAGCTTCACCGGGCGCATCGCCTACCGCACCACGTTCCCCGCCGCGCTGCTGGGCGGCTACGACATCGGCGAGTGCACGAAGTGGTGGGGCGAGGACCGGCACATCGTCATCTACTACGTCAAGCCGGACCGCAGCGAGGTCTACTTCGTCACCAGCCAGCCGGAACCGGGCTTGACTGTCGAGTCGTGGTCGGCCAAGGGCGACATGCCCACGCTGCGGGAGGCCTTCGACGGCTTCCACCCGCAGGTGCAGCACGTCCTGGCGGCCTGCCCGGACGTGCACAAGTGGGCCCTGGCCGACCGCGACCCGCTGCCGCAGTGGCACGACCGCAACGTCACCTTGCTCGGCGACGCGTGCCATCCCATGACGCCGTACATGGCACAGGGCGCCGCCATGGCTCTCGAGGACGCCGCCGTCCTGTCCCGGCTGCTAGCGGAGGTCGACGACCCGGCCGGCATCCCCGGCGCGTTCCGCCGCCTGGAGGCGACCCGCAAGCCCCGAACCTCCCGGGTCCAGCTCACCTCCAGGACCAACACCTGGCTGCGCGAGAAGACCGACGTCGACTGGGTCTACAGCTACAACCCGTGGACCGCCCCGCTGGCGGCCTGATCATGGCCCCGGCCCCGCCTGACAGCGGGCGCCTCACCGGGGATGTGCTGTCCTGGCTGGTCAGACAGGCATGCGGCGAGGATGTCGCCACCTGCGAGAGAAACCGGGGCAGCGGCCGCGCCCGGGAGGTTCATGAGGTGGTGACCGCCTCGGGCGCCAGGCTGGTGATCCGGGGTGAGGCTCACGAGAGCAACGGCCTGGACCAGGAAGCGTGGTTCCTGGCCCGGGCCCGCCAGGGCGGAGTCCCGGTACCGGAGGTCATGTGGCTCGGGGCCGTGGAAACCGCAGCAGGCCCGAGGACGGTGATGGTGCAGACGGCGGTGACCGGGCGGCCACTGAGCATGGCGCTGCCGGAAATGTCAGCCGGCCAGCGCCGGTCCGCGGCCCGCTCCTGCGGGCAGGTCACCGCCCGGCTGCACTCGGTGCCGGTCGGCGGGTTCTACCGCCGCCACGCCGACGGGAGCTTCGAGTTCGCCGACAATGCCGCCCTGCAGGCGGCCGACCTGGCCAACCGGCTCGATAACCTGCGCTTGCTGGCCGACGCGGGGTTGCTGACACAAGCGGAAGTACACCGGGTGGAGGGCCTGCTTCCCGAAGCGGTGGCGGCGCGCGGCGACGGCCCGGCGGTCCTGTGCCACGGCGAACTGTTCCCTGGACATATCTTCGTCGCCGCGGGCGAGGATGAAGCCGTGAGCGTGACCGGGCTGATCGACTTCGGCGATGCGTGCGGCGGCCGCCCGCTGGATGATCTGCAGTCGCTGTGCTGGGAATGGCCCGAGGTAGACCGCGCTGCCCTGGCGGCCGGCTACGGGCCCGCGCCGTTCTGGACCGACCAGGGACGGCGGCTTGCCCTCAGCCAGCTCCGGATGCTCGTCGGCTACACGGCCCATGACCTCCGGGCCGGCAAGCCGGCCGATGCCCAGGATTACCTGGCCGGGCTCAAGGCCGTGCTCGCTTCTCTCGCCACCTAATAGCCCATTAGCGGCTAGGCCAGGGAGAACGTCGCAGGAACGGGTACAGCACCGTAATGTGCGCCGGAACGCCGACCGCCGCGCTCGTGTCGAGGCGGGAGCGTTGCCTGGCCACCGGCGGCTCGGCGGCGGGGATGGTGACGAGCAGGGCGCTTTCGTCGGTCACGACTCCGAACGTACGGGTTCTTCATTCTCTACAGCCCGAGCCGCGGCCGCGACCGGGTTTTCCGCGATCGTGACCGCCGCGCGGGCGCGGGCTCCCCTGGTGCTGCGGACCAGCAGCAGCGACGCCAGGCCGGCGGTGACCGCGATGGCGGCGATCACCACGGTCGCGTGCTGGAAGGCCGCCAGCGCGGCGGCGCTGCCTGACGGGTGGCCGAGGACCGTGACCAGGACGGCGACGCCGATCACGATGCCGACCTGACGCGCCATCGTGACCACGCCGGATCCGGTCGCGAAGCGGTGCGGAGGGACCGCGGAGACCCCTGCGCTCACGAGAGTGGGCAACGCGAGGCCGACGCCGATCCCCGTCATCAGCATGCCGGGCAGCATGTGCGCGGGGTAGTCGGGTACCAGCGACAGGTTGAACCGCCAGAACACGCAGCCCGCCGCGTAGATCGCGCAGCCCAGGGCGGCGACCGGGCCGGGGCCGATGCGGCGGGCGAGCGGGCCCGCGCCTATCGCGAAGAACGGCACGAGAAGCGGGCCCGGAGCGACGCCCAGGCCGGTGCGCAGCGCGGACCAGCCCCAGACATCCTGGCACCAGAGGGTCACCATCAGCAGCATCGCGCCGAACGCGGCGCCGAACACGACGTTCGCCGCGGTCGCCGTCGAGAACGCCGGGAGCCTGAGCAGGTGCGGCTCGATGACCGGTGCGGGGTGCCGGGCGGACCGGCGGACGAACAGCAGGAGCAAGACCGCGGCCACCGCGATCGAGCCCAGTACCCGGGCCGACGTCCAGCCCCACTCGTCGGACTTGACCAGGGCAAGGGCGAGCGCGCCGATCGCGATCGTGAACAGCGCGGCGCCCACGGTGTCCGGGCGGACAGCGTCGGCTGTGTCGGCGCCGGCGCGCTTCTTGCTGTTATCAGTGCGCGGCAGCACGCGCAGGCTGGCCAGCAGCGCGACGGCCGCGATCGGGACGTTCACCAGGAAGACCCAGCGCCAGTTCGCGGCGACCAGCGCACCGCCGAGCACCGGGCCCAGCGCGGCCGCCGCTCCCCCGACCGAGGTCCAGCCGCGGATAGCGCCGGTGCGCTTGTCTGGCGGCGCCGCCGCCAGCAGCAGGCCGAGGGACGCCGGCATGAGCAGCGCGCCGCCGGCCGCCTGGACGATCCGCGCCACGACGAGCAGCCAGACGTCCGGTGCCACCGCACACGCGGCGGAGGCGAGCGCGAAAACGATGACGCCGGCCAGGAACGCGGTGCGCCGGCCGATCAGGTCGGCGGCCCGCCCCGCGGGGACGAGCAGCGCGGCGAACACGATCGCATAGGCGTTCAGCACCCAGGACAGCGATGAGAGGTCCGCGCCGCCGAATGTCCTGCCGATCGACGGCAGCGCCACGTTGACGATGAACAAGTCCAGGTTCACCATCGCGATGCCGGCCGTGACGACGGCGAACACCGCCGCGAAGCGCGCTGTCCCCTGGGTACTGACGGTGGTGCTGCCGCCGGCGGTGCTGGTGTCGGTCACGCGTCCTCCTGTAGCCATCGCGCGCACCACGTGTCAGCCTCAGCGCGCCAGCATTAGCGAGTTTGAAAACCCAACCGAAGCATAACCCGAGTGAGTTTGATTTAACAACCGAGTATGCTTGTCCGTATGCGCGAGGATCTGCCCGGCCGTCCCTGCTCGGTGGCGGCCGCCCTGAACGTGGTCGGCGAGAAGTGGGCGCTGCTCGCGATCCGCGAGATCGCGTTCGGCAACAAGCGGTTCGACGCGATCGCCCGCAACACCGGCGCCCCCCGCGACCGGCTGGCCGTCCGGCTGCGCGCGCTCGAGGCCGCGGGCGTGATCGCCCGCATCCAGTACAGCGCCCACCCACCGCGCCACGAGTACGAGCTCACCCAGGCGGGCCGGGAACTCCGCACCGTCCTCCAGGCGCTGCGCGCCTGGGGAGACAAGTGGGCGGTGGACAGCCCGCCGTCGGTATTCGGCCACTCGTGCGGGCACGACCTGGACCCGGCGTTCGTCTGCCGCCACTGCGGGCAGGAGGTCAACCCGGACGACCTCTCCCTGACCGTGGTCGCTCCCGGCTGGACCCGCGAGGGCCCTGCCTGACCGCAGCGAGCCTAAGACCGGCAGGTCGCCACCCGATCAGTGGGTCCCTTCCCAGTCGCCGGACCGGGTGGCGCGGCGCTCGAGCGCCTCGCGCAGATAGGTCATGTTGGCCGACTCCTCCTTGCGAATCTTGGCCAGGAACACAGGGAAGACCAGGCGGAACCATCCGTGCGGGCGGGCGTCGAAGTCAGAGTACAGCCGCGTGCCCTGGGCGACAGGCTCGAGGCGGATGGTCACGGTGACTTCGATGAGGCCCCCGTTGTGCACCGTCCAACCGTGCGGGCGGTCATACCGGACGGTCTCGACTTCCACGGGCTGCGGGGCGCTCTTCCACTTCGCGAGGTACTTCGTGCCGAGCCCGACGGGTCCGTCGGTGAGCTTCTCGATCGACTCAATGCCAGGGTTCCACTCAAGCTCGCTGCGGTGGTCAGAGAGGTAGTCGAACGCCTCCTCCGGCGTGCAGCGGATTACCGTGGAGTTGCTGATGATCGTCATCGGGTCCTCTTTCTCTCGACATACCAGGGCTCCGGCCCTAGAGGGGCAGACGGCCGTGGACGGCCGTGCCCGTGCCTGGCGCGGAACGCACGTGAAGGCTGCCGCCGACCGCGGCGAGGCGGTCGGCCATGCCCTGCAGGCCAGTGCCTGTCGTGGACGTCGCGGCGTCGAAGCCGACGCCGTTGTCCGCGACCGTGAACTCGAGATGACCGTCTGGGCAAGCCAGCTCGACGGTGGCCCGGGAGGCCCGCGCGTACTTGGCGACGTTCTGCAGGGCTTCGAGGATGCAGAAGTAGGCGGTGGCCTCGGTGTCCCGGCCGTAGCGCCCGATGCCGTCCGCCTCGAGCAGCACCGGGACAGGAACCCGGTCGGCGTGCGCGCGCAGCGCGGCACGCAGTCCCTGCTCGGCCAGCAGCGGCGGGTAGATGCCGCGGGCGAGGGCGCGCAGGTCGTCGAGCGCGGCGCGCAGGCCGTCCTTGAGCTGGACCGCCAGCTGCTTGACCTCACCGGGGTCCTCGGCGGAGTCCTCAAGCAGCCGGAGCAGCATGCTGAGCGCGACGAGCTGCTGCTGGGCGCCGTCGTGCAGGTTCCGCTCGATCCGGTGGCGTTCTTCGTCCTGGGCGCGCACGAGCCGCTGACGCGATGCCGTCAGGTCGTCGATGCTGGCCCGCAGCTCGGCGGTGAGCCGAAGGTTGCGAAGCACCAGGCCCGTCTGTGACGCCAGGTGCGCCAGCAGGCTCTCCTCGGCAGCCGACACCGGCTCGTCCGGCGGCTTGACCACCGTGAGCGCGCCGAGCAGCTCATTCCCGTGCAGGACGGCGACGGCTCTGGTCACTGCGAAGTCCGGCAGGCCGCCCGCGGTCAGCGGCACGGGCCCGTCCGGACCGGATCCCGCTGGCCAGGTCGCCTGGGGGCGCAGCTGGTCACCGACGCGGATCCAGACCGCGAGCCGTGTGGCGCCCGTCGCCCTGGCGAGCAGCGCGGCCATCCGGTCCAGGGTCGCCGCCGCGTCCGGCTGCGCAGCCATGTCCTGCGCGAAGTCGGAAAGCACCTGGTAGGGCGTCGCGCGCCGCCCGTAGACCAGGCGGTTGGCAAGCAGCTGGGCCCGGTCACGCACCGGCTGGAACAGCACCGCGATCGCGACCGCCGCCGCGACGGTGAGCAGCGGGCCGCCAGCGTAACCGGCCAGCGTCCCGATGCCGACGACGATAGCGGCGTAGACCGCGGTGAGGGCCGCCGTGAGAAGCCCGTACTTCACCGCCTTGTTGATGATGACGTCGATCTGGTAGAGCCGGTACTTCAGGATCGCCAGCGTGATGACTGCCGGCACCACAGCGAGCGGGATGGCCGCCGATACCACGTCAGAGGCGATGACAAGCGGGCCACTGGCCGGGCCGCCAGTGGCCGTGTCCCTGAGCGGCCCGAGTAGCTGGGCGGCGAGCATTACCGCCAGTGCGAATGCCAGCCACTTCACCTGCTGCCGCACATCGGGATTGCCCCTGCGGAAGCGTGTCACCAGCGCGGCGACCACGATGGCAAGCAGTGGCAGACTCGCCAAGCTAAGCGCGGTGAGCGTGCCGAGCAGCAGGCCGGACCAGACCGGGCCGAGCGAGGCTATGCCGAGCGGGTTCGGAAACAGCACCGACCCGCCGGGGGCCGGGATGCGCACCAGCCGGGGTGCGATCGCGAACCCCGTCATCCCGAGCACGGCAACGACGGCGACGAACCAGGCCGCCGGCCACCACCGCGGAGACGGGAGCCTTCCGTCGGGGAAGAGCAGGAACGTGCCGATGAGGGTGATGAAGATCGGCACGAAGACCCACTCGGCGAACAGCCCGACCAGCGGGGCCGCGGGCAGCGTGCCGGGACGCCGGATGCCCGCCACCCCGTACCCGTTAGCGACAGTCTCCACGGCTAGGAGTACCCCGAGGCCGAGCATCAGCCACCCGATCCGGTTCCCGGCCCGCCGGACGATGAGCACCCCCAGGGTGGCGTAATACACGCCGGCCAGCGACTCCGCCAGGTTGCCGATGAGGTCGCCCCTGGCTATGTTTCCCCGCACGAGCACGGTCAGCACGCACCCGGCCGCCGCCGCAAGCGCGGTGACCAGCCACGTTGTCGTGAGAGTCCGGGAAGCGGCCGCGGAGAGCCGCGGCCGGCTGCCCGGCGGCTCGCTCACCGGAGATCACGCGCCGCGGCGTGCCGCCGGACCAGGGCGATGCCGTACAGGTAGGCCGCCACCCCGATCGCGAGCAGCCCGTCGAGGGCGTGCAGCCCGCCGTACACCGCACTGTCGTCGCCGAGCCCGGCCAGCAGGCTCTGCAGGACCATGGTCTGCAGCACCAGTACGGCCGCCAGGACGACCTGGCGGCCACCCGGCCTGGCGATGAGTGCGAGCACCAGGATGAGGACCGCGATACCGGCCATCGCGAACCCCAGCGTGCGGTGCGGATCCAGGGCCGAGTCGCCGGCCGGGTCGTCGAGGCCGTACGCGTGCAGATGGAAGACCCCGAGCCCGGCGAGGAAGATTTGCACCACGCCTGCCACCAAGAAAAGCAGCAAGAGCCACCGGTACCCGGCGCCGGCGCCACGGCGCAGCGCGCTCCCTGACGTGCTCGCAGGCTGGCCGACGATGATCTGGTTCTCTGTCATGTCCTTGGACACCTTTCCCCCGGCGGTATCGCTCTGCTGCCAGACGCTAGGGCTCGGCGTATCCACCGGGTATCCGGCTGCCGGCCGGACCGGGGTGAGGCTGGCCGCAAGTCGCGGGTGCGGCCAACCTCCTTCCCAGCAGGTCAGCGGGGAAGTCACACTGTGCGTATGCGGGCTGTCTGCGTGTTCCTCGCGATCGTCGGCGGTTGCGCGCTGGTCGCGGGGGCATGGATCGAGTTGGCCGCCGGGAACGTAGACGAGGCCGGCTTCGTGCTGGCCGGCCCGGCGCCGCTCTATGTCGCCGGGCTCATCGGGGTGTTCCGCGGGCCGGGTCGCCGCGTCGCGTTCTGGCTGCTCGCAGGCGGAGCGCTGTTCGCGGTGGGGGTCTGCCTCGGCGACGCGATCACCGATCTGCCGATGGTGGCCGATTCATCGTTGGCGTGGCTGGTGCTGCTGATCGGGGAGTGCGCGTCGAACCTGGCGGCGGTCACCTCGGTCGGGCTTATCGGGCTGTTCCCGACCGGGGTCCCGCAGAGCCGCGGGGAACGCGCGGTGCTGAGTGTCACCGCCGTGGCAGCAGTGCTGATCCCGGTCGCGCTGATGGCCTCGAGCCAGACACCCCCGGCGGGCTTGTACCAGCCAGCGGAGCCGGGCATCGTCAGCCCGCTGTTCACTTCGGCGCTTGGCCCGGTGGAACCGGCCCTGGCCACGCTGCAGTTCACTTTTTCCGCGTGGACCTCCCTCGGGCTGGTCCTGCTGTACCTGCGGTACCGTCGGTCGGCGGCGGCGGACCGCCGCCGGATCCGCTGGATGCTGGTGGGCACGGGGAGCGCGCTGCTCGTCTTCGTCGCGAACAGCGCTGTGGCGACTTTCAGGTCGGGAACGGTCGCGACGGTAGCTGTCTGGGTGCTGTGGGTGCTCGGGCTGCTGCTGGTGTTCGCTTCGCTGGCGGTGGCGCTGTCCGACGACGGGGTCGTCGGCATCGACCGCGCCGCCCGCCGGTCGGTCATCTACCGGATGCTGTGGCTGATGATCGCCGTGGTCTACGTCGCGGCGGCCGCCGCGCTCGGCACCCTCGCCAGCCGGTACCTGACGGTCGGCGTCGCGATGCTGCTGGCCGCCGGCGCCGCCCTGGCGTTCCAGCCGGTGCAGCGCAGGCTGGAACGGCTGGCCGACCGGTGGGTGTTCGGGAAGCGGCTCGACGGCTACGCGGTGATCACCCGGTTCGGCGCGCTGCTGGAGGCGTCGCCCGGCGCGGCGGACCTGCTGCCCCAGCTCGCCGACGCGATACGCCAGGGGCTCGCGCTGGAGTGGGTGCGAGTGCGCCTCGGTGCCGAGACCGCGACCGCCGGGCTCGTTCCCGGCACGCCCGCTGTCCCGGCCTACGTGGTGCCGCTGGTTCACGCGGGCAGCACGCTCGGCCGGATCGAGTGCGGCCCGCGGCGCGACGGCCCGCTGCTCGACGAGGACCACCGCCTGCTGGCGCACCTGGCCGGCCAGGCCGCGACGGCCGTGAGCAACCTGCGGCTGACAGCGGAACTGACCGCCTCCCGGGCCAGGATCGCGCACGCCCAGGACGCCGAGCGGCAGCGCATCCAGCGGGACCTGCACGACGGCGCCCAGCAGGACGTCGTGGCGCTGACGGCCAAGCTGGCGCTGGCCCGGGAACGGCTGCGCCGCGGCGACCCTCGTACCGACGAGCCGCTGGCCGAGCTCCAGCGCGACCTCGGCGACCTGCTCGCCACCTTGCGCGAGTTCGCGCACGCCATCCATCCGCCGGTCCTCTCCGACCAGGGGCTGCTCGAGGCGATCGAGGCACAGGCCGCCAGGCTGCCGCTCGAGGTGGTGATCGAGGCCGACCCGGCGCTGCGCGGCGTCCGCTACCCCGCGCACATCGAGACCACCACCTGGTACGTGGTGGCGGAGGCGCTGACCAACGCGGTCAAGCACGCGCGGGCGGAACGGGTGCTCGTCGCGCTCACGCAGCCGGACGGGCACCTGACCGTCGAGGTGCGCGACGACGGCTGCGGCTTCGATCCCGGCTCCGTGCGCGGACTCGGGCTGGCCAGCCTCACCGACCGGATCTCGATCGTGCGCGGGGCGCTGCGCATCGACAGCCAGCCAGGGCGGGGAACCACGCTGCACGCCGAGATCCCGCTTTCCGGGCCGGGCGCCGACCATGGCTGAGCCACGCCCCATGAAGGAGCCGCTGCGCATCGTCATCGCCGACGACAACTACCTGGTCCGGGAGGGCACCCGGCGGCTGCTCGAGGACTCGGGGCAGGTAACTGTGCTCGCTGCCGTCGGCTCCGCGGCCGAGCTGCTCGACGCGGTGCGCCGGTCCCGCCCCGACGCGGTGCTGACGGACATCCGGATGCCGCCCACGGGAGCCGCGGGCGGCGCGGCCGAGGGTGCGGCCAAGCCGGCGATGGAAGGCATCGACGCGGCGCACGCGATCAGGGCGGCCGATCCGGATATCGGGGTAGTGATCCTGTCGCAGTACGCCGACGAGTCCTACGCCTTCGAGCTGTTCAGGAACGGCACCGCGGGCCTGGCCTACCTGCTCAAGGACCGCGTCGGTGACCTGCAGCAGCTGCTGGCGGCGCTGCGCGAGGTGACGAGCGGCGGCTCGGTAATCGACCCGCAGGTCGTCGACGCGCTGGTCAGCCGCCGGGCGCGGCTGCGCGAGTCGCCGCTGGCCCGGCTCACCCCGCGGGAACTCGACGTGCTGCGCGAGATGGCGCAAGGCCGCGGGAACGCCGGGATAGCGGCGGAGCTGTCCCTCTCGGAGTCGTCGGTGGAGAAGTACGTCAACGCGATCTTCGCCAAGCTGGACCTGGCCAGCGAGCAGCTCGTGCACCGGCGGGTCGCCGCGGTGCTGACCTTCCTCAGGGACGCGGGCCTGCGGTCCGCCACATCCACGTCTCCCGGTACGCACCCGACGGGCTAGGCAGGTGTTCGGCGACAGCGCACCTGCGGTCCGTTAGCTGTCGTAGTCCACGACGAGCGTATCCGCGGCGGGGAGGGACTGGCAGGTGAGGATGTAACCCGCGGCCAGTTCGGAATCTTCGAGCGCGAAGTTGCGGCGCATCGTCACCTTCCCCTCCCGCAAGACGGCGCGGCAGGTGCCGCAGACGCCACCCTTGCAGGCGAAGGGGAGATCGGCGCGGGCGCGCTGGGCGCCGTCCAGGATCGGGGTGCCTGGCGGGATCGTGACCGTGGTGGCGCGACCGTCGAGAATGACCGTGACCTCGGCGCCGGGGCCTGGGGTTTCGATGTGGGTGACCTCGGGCGGGGGCTCTTCCTCCACGTAGAACAGCTCGCGGTGCATGCGCTGCCGCGGCACGCCGAAGCCGCTCAGCACCTCCATCGCGCCCGTGACCATCCCGAACGGGCCGCACAGCCACCAGTCCGAGACGGCCGGCACGTCCACGAGAACCGGCAGCAAGTCACGGAGCTTGGCCTCGTCCAGGCGGCCGGTGAACAGGTCGACCTCCTGCGCCTCGCGCGACAGCACGTGGACCAGGCGCATCCGGGTCGGGTAGGCGTCCTTGAGGTCGGCCACCTCGTCGGCGAACATCACCGTGTCGGCGCGGCGGTTGCCGTACAGCAGGATGACCTCGGATCCGGCCGCCAGCAGCGCCGCCGCGATCGACAAGACCGGCGTGATGCCGGAACCGGCCGCGATCAGCACGTGCCGCCCGCGCACCGCCAGGTCCGGGGTGAACGCGCCGGACGGCGGCTGGACCTCGATCATGTCGCCGGGCCTGGTGCCGCGCACCAGCCAGCCCGACACCACGCCGTCGGGCACCTCGCGGACGCCGATGCGCGGCGCGCGGCCCGGCGGGACGCAGATCGAGTAGGACCGGCGCTCGTCCCCGCGCCGCAGCGTCAGCGACTGGCCAGGCTGGAACGCGAACGTCTCCCGCAGGGCCGGCGGGACGGCGAACGTCAGGGCGGCGGCGTCCGCGGTCAGCCGGTCGACCGCCGCCACCGTCAGCGGGTAGAACACCGCGGGCGGCACGTCAGTGCTCCTTCACGTGCTCGAATGGTTCCTTGCACACCTGGCACTGGTAGAGCGCCTTGCACGCGGTGCCGCTGAACCGGGAGAGCTCGCGGGTATCGGGCGACCCGCAGCGCGGACACGGCACCGCGAGCGACACGAGAACAGGGCCGCCGCGGGCGCCCGGGTGCCCCGGCGGGGCGATGCCCGCCTCCGCCAGCTTCCTGCGGCCATCGGGGGTGATCCAGTCGGTGGTCCAGGGAGGCGACAGCTCGGTGCGGATCGCCACGTCACGGAACCCGGCCCGCTCCAGGCTGCGGCGCAGATCGGCGGCGATCTGGGCCATCGCGGGGCAGCCAGAGTACGTCGGCGTGATCGTGACCGTCACCGCCCCGTCCGCTTCCCGCACGTCCCGCAAGATGCCGAGGTCCGCGATGGTGAGGGCCGGAAATTCAGGATCCGGAACGGACCCGGCCGTCTCCCTGGCGCTCACCATGTCGCCTCCGGGTTGGCACGCGCGACGCTTTGCAGCTCGGCCAGGATGTAGCCCATCGCCTCGGTGTGCGTGCCGTCGCGGCCCGTCTTGCCCGCGACCGGGGCCAGCGCGGGCGCCGACGGGCGGGTGAGGGTGGCCTCCGCGAAGACACGGTCGAGGTAGGCGGCCGCGTCGGCGTCGAGGTCGAGCTCGCCGGTGTAGGGCCATAGGGCGTCCAGAGCCGCCTGCGCCTTCTGGTGTGAGTAGTCCGTGCCATCGCCGAGGCGGATGACCCAGGCGGCGGCGTAGTCGCGGTGGTAGGTCAGCTCCTTGACGGCCTTGGCCGCGATCGCGGCGAGCACGGGGTCAGAGTCCGCCGTCAGGCGATCGAACAGGGCCAGCCGCCAGGCGGAGAACACCAGCAGGCGGGCGGTCAGCTCGGCGAAGTCCGCGTCGGCGCGCTCCACCAGGCGGACGTTGCGGAACTCGCGCTCGTCGCGGAAGAACGCGAGCTGGTCCTCGTCCCTGTTCTTGCCTTCGGCCTGGCCGGCGCGGGTCAGCAGCAGCCGGGCCTGGCCGAGGAGGTCGAGCGCGATGTTGGCGAGGGCGGTCTCCTCCTCGAGTTCCGGCGCCCGGGTGACCCACTGCTGGAGCCGGTGGCTGTAGATGAGGGCGTCGTCGCCGAGCGCGAGGCAGCGCTCGGCGAGGGCGGCGGCGTCTGATGGGTTCACGCCTGCCTGCAGCGTCACATCGACCCCCGCGAGGGGGTCGGCAAAACCCGTGCCGAACGCCCAGCGGTGGTCGTCCTCCGTGACGTCAGTCAGCGACCGGTAAGCGTCGAATTCGCTCTCAGATTCGCTCATCAGATGTGCGGCACGTCTTCCGGGATCTGGTAGAACGTCGGGTGGCGGTACACCTTGTCGCCGGCCGGGGCGAAGAACGGGTCCTTCTCGTCCGGGCTGGACGCGGTGATCGCGTCGGCGGGGACCACCCAGATGCTGACCGCCTCGTTCCGCCGGGTGTACAGGTCGCGGGCGTGCCGCAGCGCCATCTCCGGGTCGGCGGCGTGCAGCGACCCGACGTGCACGTGGTTCAGGCCGCGCTTGCCGCGCAGGAACACCTCGTACAGCGGCCAGCCAGTGCTTGGCGGCTCAGTGCTTGGCGGCTCAGTGCTTGGCGGCTCAGTGCTTGGCGGCATACGCCATCGCCGCCTCTCGCACCCAGGAACCCTCGTCGTGGGCCGCCCGCCGCCGGGCGATCCTGTCGGCGTTGCACGGGCCCGCGCCGCCGACGACCGCCGTGAACTCGGCCCAGTCGACCTCGCCGAAGTCGTAGTGGCCGCGGGAGGAGTTCCAGCGGAGCTTGTCGTCCGGCAGCGTGACGCCCAGCCGGTCCGCCTGCGGGACCGTCATGTCGACGAACCGCTGGCGCAGGTCGTCGTTGGTGTTCCGCTTGATGCCCCAGGCCATCGAGCGCTCGGTGTTCGGGGACTGCGCGTCCGGCGGGCCGAACATCATCAGCGACGGCCACCAGAAGCGGTTCACCGACTCCTGGACCATGGCTTTCTGCGCGTCGCGGCCGCGCATCATCGTGAGCAGCAGCTCGTAGCCCTGGCGCTGGTGGAACGACTCCTCCTTGCAGATCCGGACCATCGCGCGGGCGTACGGCCCGTACGACGACCGGCACAGCGGCACCTGGTTGCAGATCGCGGCGCCGTCGACCAGCCAGCCGATCACGCCGACGTCCGCGTAGCTCAGCGTCGGGTAGTTGAAGATGGACGAGTACTTCTGCCTGCCGTCGATGAGCCGCTCGGTGAGGTCGGCGCGGTCGGCGCCGAGGGTTTCCGCCGCGGCGTACAGGTACATGCCGTGCCCGGCCTCATCCTGCACCTTGGCGAGCAGGATCGCCTTGCGGCGCAGGCTCGGGGCGCGGGTGATCCAGTTGCCCTCCGGCTGCATCCCGATGATCTCCGAATGCGCGTGCTGCGCGATTTGCCTGATCATCGTCGTGCGGTAGCCGTCAGGCATCCAGTCGCGTGGCTCGATCCTGTCTTGGCGAGCTATCGTCGCCTCGAAGTGCTCGCTCAGTTGCGTCTCGCTGAGCTCCATACAACAATAATGACCGAACGTTCGGTCAGTAATCAAGTTGGGTGGTGACCGCCGTGGCGGGTGCGTTCAGGGTGGAGGACGACGACGAGCCGGGTGCGATGCCGGCTGGCGTCGATGAACTGCGGGCGCGGCAGATCGTGCGGCTGCGCGCGACGATGCGGCATGTGTACGCCAACGTGCCGTTCTACCGGGACATGCTCGACGCGGCCGGCCTGCAGCCGGACGACTTCCACGAATTCTCCGACCTCGCCAAGCTGCCGCTGACCAGCAAGGACGACCTGCGCGCCAACTACCCGTTCGGGCTGCTCGCGGTCGATGAGGATCAGATCGCGCGGATCCATGCCTCCAGCGGCACCACCGGGACGCCCACCGTGGTCGCCTACACCAAGTACGACCTGGACATCTGGGCGTCGGTCGTGGCGCGGTCCATCAGGGCGGCCGGCGGGCGGCCCGGCGACACGGTGCACATTGCCTACGGGTACGGGCTGTTCACCGGCGGGCTCGGTGCGCACTACGGCGCCGAGCGGCTGGGCTGCACCGTGATCCCCGCCTCCGGCGGCGCGACCACGCGGCAGGTGCAGCTGATCAACGACCTGCGGCCGGAGATCATCATGGTCACGCCGACCTACATGCTGACGCTGCTCGACGAGTTCGAGCGGCAGGGGCTGGACGCGGCCGAGTCGTCGCTGCGGATCGGGATCTTCGGCGCCGAGCCGTGGACCGAGGCGATGCGCCGCGAGATCGAGCAGCGGGGCGGCCTGACCGCGGTCGACATTTACGGGCTGTCCGAGGTGATCGGGCCTGGCGTCGCCCAGGAGTCCGCCACGACCAAGGACGGGCCGCACATCTGGGAAGACCACTTCTACCCGGAGATCGTCGGGCCAGACGGGGAGGTGCTGCCCGACGGGCAGCCCGGGGAGCTGGTGCTCACCACCCTGACCAAGGAGGCGATGCCGGTCATCCGGTACCGCACCAGGGACATGACGCGGCTGCTGCCCGGGAGTTCGTACGCGCCGTTCCGGCGGATGGCGCGGATCAGCGGGCGCACCGACGACATGATCATCCTGCGCGGTGTCAACGTGTTCCCGACGCAGATCGAGGAGATCGTGCTGCGCGTGCCCGGGCTCGCGCCGCATTTCCAGCTGCTGCTCACCCGGCCGGATCAGCTGGATGAGCTGACCGTGCTCGTCGAGGCGGCGCCGGGGTCCGCGGCGGCGAGGGAGGCCGGGGCTCGCGAGGCGGCGGCCGCGGCGATCGTGCGAGCGGTGCAGGACAGCATCGGGGTGACGGTGCAGGCGAAGGTCGTCGACCCGGGGTCGCTGGAGCGGTCGACGGGGAAGATGCGGCGCGTGATCGACGAGCGACCGAAGTGAGCGAAGCCGTATCCGCGGGACGCGGGCCTGAGCGCCCCCAGCGCCCCCGGCGCCAAGGCCGCCCGGGGCACGACCTGGAGTCGATCCTGGTGACCGCGGTGCGGCTGTTCAACGAGCGCGGCTACGACGCGACCTCGATGGAAGACCTGTCCCGCGCGCTCGGCATCACGAAGTCGGCGATCTACCACCACGTCTCCTCGAAGGAGGAGCTGCTGCGGCTCGGTACCGGCCGGGCCCTCGACGGGCTGTTCGCCGTCGCGGCCGCGGCCGAGGCGCTGCCTGGCCGCGCCGTGGACCGGCTGGAGCACCTGGTCAGGGGCAGCCTCGCGGTGCTCGCCGCACAGCTCCCGTTCGTCACCCTGCTGCTGCGGGTGCACGGCAACACTCCGGCCGAACGCGAGGCCCTCGCCCGCCGCCGTGAGTTCGACCGGTTTACCGCGTCGCTGGTCAAGCAGGCCGTCGCGGACGGCGACCTGCGTACGGACACCGACCCGGCGCTGACCGCCAGGCTGCTGTTCGGCCTGGTCAATTCGGTGTCGGAGTGGTACAAGCCGCGGCCAGGCGACGACGGCGCCGCGGTGGCCGACGCGGTGTGGACGCTCGCCTTCGGCGGGATAGGGTCGTTAGCAGCCCCGATCGCTGACAGGATGAACGCATGCAATCCGCACCGCTCTCCGGGACACCGCTCTCCGGGACACAGCTCACCAGGGCAGAGCTCTCCGCGGCGGTCGCTGACGCCGGCTGGCGGCTCATCCTCGGTGACCTGTGCACGCAGGTGGCCACCGAGTCCCTGCGGCAGGCCGCGGACACGGCCGCCACGCTGGCCACGCTCGACAGCGCCGTGCCGGCCGGGGATGGTCACGGGCAACTCCGGCTTGACATCCGCCCTGACCGGCTCGTGATCACCCTCGCCGAGGTGCTCAGCGAAGGGCGGGCGTCGCCGGCGAGCGCCGCTGCCGCCTGGGGCATCTCCGCCTGGCTGCGCGAACTGGGCCTTCCGCCGGAGCCGGCGCGGGCGCAGACCGCCGAGATCGCGATCGACGCGCTGGACATCCCCGCGGTCCTGCCGTTCTGGCGGGCGGTGTTCGGCTACACCGACGAGTCGCCCCTCGCCATCGTCGATCCCGCCGGCCGTGGGCCGGCGGTGTGGTTCCAGCAGATGGACGCCCCGCGGCCGCAGCGCAACCGCATCCACATCGACGTCTCGGTGCCGCACGACCAGGCGCAGGCCCGCCTCGAGGCCGCGCTGGCCGCGGGCGGCAGGCTGCTGAGCGACGCGGAGGCGCCGGCGTTCTGGGTGCTGGCGGACCCCGAGGGCAACGAGGCCTGCATCACCACCTGGCAGGCCCGAGACTGACGCGCCTCGCCTGTGGTAGCCCGCGAGGATGCCTTAGCCCGCGAGGATGCGCGCCGGGGCGTGGACCAGCATGGCGTCGATCTGGTCCTCGGTGACGCCACGGCCTCGCAGGTACGGCAGCACGTCCTGGCTGACGTGCAGGTAGTGCCACTGCGTGAGGTCGTCGAGCGAGCCGGGCGCGAACCAGTCGATGTAGCAGCAGGTGTCGTGAGACAGCACCATGCGGTCCGCGAGGCCGCGGCGGCACAGCTCGACGACCAGGTCCGAGCGCTCCTGGAAGGTGGCGAAGTGGTCGATGCCGAACCGGTCCATGCCGAGGGTGAGCCCGGCCTGGACCATGCTCTCCAGGTAGTCGGGATTATCGGTGGCGTCACCGCTGTGCCCGAGAACGACGCGGTCCAGGTCCGCGCCTTCCTGCTTGAGCACCTCGAGGATGGCCGGGCCGTGCTGGCCGGCGGCGTGCGTATGGATGGTGACCGGCGTGCCGGTCTGTGCGTGCGCCTGCGCGACGGACCTGAGCACGCGCTCGACGCCCTGGGTCAGGCCCTTCTCGTCCACCGCGCACTTGAGCATCCCGGCCTTGACGCCGGTGCCGGCGATCCCCTCGGTGATGTCGCGGAGGAACAGCTCGGTCATGGCCTGCCGGTGCCGCCGCCAGAAGAACATCGGCACCTCGTCGAACGTGTAGATGCCGGTGGCCACGACGATGTTGAGGCCAGGGACCTGATCGGCGATCCGCTTGACGCGCGGAACGTTCCGGCCCTGGCCGATCGCGGTGACGTCGACGATCGTGCCGATGCCGTGCTCAGGGAGCTCGCTGAGGCGCCGCACGGCGTCCGCCACGCGGACGTCCTCGTCGCCCCACTCGTCGGGGTAGTTCTGCTGGACGTCGGCCGTCAGCACGAACACGTGCTCGTGCATGAGCGTTCTGCCGAGGTCCGAGGCCGGTACCGGGCCGCGCGCCGTCTCTACCATCGTCACACCGGAATCCTCCCGCATCGCGGCGCGGTGTCAATTACGGCACGGCGCCAACGGCGGCGTCGCGCCACGTCCGCTATCGTCGGCCTATGGACGACGACGAGCAGTTCGCGGTCTCCTATCAGGGCGTCTCCCCCGGCGTCCCGGTGCTCACCAAGGACGGGACGCAGTTCGGCATCCTTGAGCACGTGCTCGAGGTCCCCGAGGAGGATGTCTTCGACGGGATCGTGGTGTGGACGGGCGGTGGCGGCTGGCTGGACCGGCGCGTCCAGCGCGACCTGAGCAGGGACAAGAAGTCGGCCGCCCGGCGGCTGGAACTGTTCCAGCCGCAGCATCTCCGGTTCGTCGACGCGGACCAGGTTGCGGCGATCACGGCCGGCTACGTCCGCTGTGACCTGGACGCGGCGCAGGTGACCGCGCTGCCGCCGCCGGAGCGCAACACCCCCGTCTACTACGCCAACGCGATCGACCAGGCGGCTGGCGGTCACGGGTATCACGCGACGTACGGCACCCTGTTCCGCCGGGCGCGCTGGAGCCGCGGGAGCTAGAGCGGAGCCTGCTCGAGGTCGTCGACGAGTACCTGAGGAGGAGAGGCCACGATGAAGACTCCACCGATCGTGTCACCGCAGGAGTGGGATATCGCCCGCCAGGAGCTGCTGGTCGAGGAGAAGAAGCTGACCCGCGCCCGCGATGCGCTAGCCGCCAAGCGCCGCCGGATGCCGTGGATGGCGGTGGAGAAGGAGTACCGCTTCGACGGTCCGGAGGGGTCGGTGAGCCTCCTCGACCTGTTCGAGGGTCGCCGGCAGCTGATCGTCTATCGCGCTTTCTACGCGCCAGATGTCACCACGTACCCACCGGGGGGCGGTGCCTACCCGGAACGTGCGTGCGTGGGCTGCTCGTTCCTCGCCGACCAGGTTGCGCACCCCGCCCACCTGAACGCGCGGGACACGACGCTCGCGTTCGTTTCGCGCGCTCCCCAGGCCGAGATCCAGGGACTGAAGGAGCGCATGGGCTGGGAGCTGATCCCGTGGTACACGATCACCGACGACTTTGACAAAGACTTCGGCGTGGGCGAGTGGCACGGGACCAACGCCTTCGTCCGCGACGGCGAGCGGATTTACCGGACCTACTTCGTCAACAGCCGGGGCGCCGAGGCAATGGGAAGCACCTGGAGTTACCTGGATATCACGGCGCTTGGCCGCCAGGAGGAGTGGGAGGACTCGCCGCAAGGCTATCCGCAGACCCCTCCGTACGCGTGGTGGAACTACCACGACGCGTACGGCTAGACCCCCGGCGCTAGGAGGAACTCCAGGCCGGAAAAGACGGCCGGACGCGGCCTCGTGAGGCCCTCCTAGAGCAACTGCCCTAGCACGGAATGTCAGACCCTCGAGCTATATCTGTGACATGAAGCTCACTACACGCACCATCCGGCCGGATGGGCCTTTCTCGCTGGCCGCGGCCGCCGGGTTCGGGTTCGGGCCGAATATGGCGCGCCCGTTGCCAGCGGGGAACGAGATGCGGCTGGCGTTTGTCACCGACGACATGCGGCACCACGCCGGGGTTCGCCTGGCGCAGGTTCCCGGCGGGGCCATCGCGGTCACCGTCGACACCGACGGAGATCCCGAGGCCGTGCTGTGGCAGGTCCGGCGGATCTTGTCGCTCGACCGCGACGCAGCGCCATGGGCGGAGGTCGGCGTGCGCGACCCCGTGATCGGCGCCCTGCAGCGCGAGCACGAGGGACTGCGGCCCGTGCTGTTCCACTCCCCCTACGAGGCCGCCGCCTGGTCGATCATCAGCGCCCGGCGGCACCGCGCGCAGGCGGCGGCGATCCGCGACCGGATCAGCGCCGAGCTGGGGCGCACATTCACCGTCGGCGGCGAGCAGGTGCACGCGTTCCCGCTCCCCGGCCAGCTGCTGGCCGCCGACGCGATCCCCAGCGTCGCCCCCAACCGGGTGACGTGGCTGCACGCGGTCGCCCGCGCCGCCCTCGACGGCGCCCTCGAGCCGGGGCTGCTCGCGTCGATGGAGCCGGCGGCGGCACTCGCGCACCTGCAGCGGCTCCCCGGCATCGGGCCCACGTATGCCATGCTCATCCTGCTGCGCGCCACCGGGGTCACCGACGTGCTGACGTTCGGCGAGCCGCGGCTGCCCGGTTATGTCGCGCACTTCTACGGCACCGGCCCAGGGCCGGCGTCGCCGGCCGAGCTCGAGCGGATCGCCAAGGGCTGGCGGCCGTTCCGCACCTGGACGGCCGTCCTGGTCCGGGTGGCGGGCGACCGGCTGGGCCTGCCCATCGCCGCCTGACCCGTCACCCGTCTCCCGCGAGTGGTAGTGGCACCACGTCGCGTGACCGGTTGGCCTGATTGGCAGCGAGGCCGCCGCGCGCCACACTGACGTAGCGTGAACGTCCTGCGGCCCGCCTGGTACCGGCTGAGCGTCACCCTCCGCCGCCGCTGGGCCGGCTACCTGGGGCTGGTCCTGATCATCGGGCTGACCGGCGGCGTCGCGCTGGGGGCGGCCGCGGCCGCCCGGCGCACCGAGTCGTCGTTCCCCGTGTTCCTCGCCAGCACCAGCCCGTCCGACCTCACCGTCCAGTATCAAGACAGCGCGTCCGCGGGCCTGCCGCCGTTCGCCCGCGTCGTCGCGGGCCTGCCGCTGGTGCGGCACGCGGAATCGGCCGTCGAGCCCGTCGCCGACGTGCTCGGCCCCGGCGGCGCGCCGCTGCCGGCCAGCATCGCCGCGAGCCTCACGGTGGCGTCCGTGGCCAGCGTCGACGGGCTGTACTTCGATCAGGACCGGGTCGGCGTCGTCGCCGGGCGGATGGCCGACCCGGCCAGCCGCGACGAGATCATGATGAACGCGCGGGCGGCCAGCCTGCTGGGGCTGCGCGTCGGCGAACTGGTCCCCATCGGCTTCTACACCGACGCGCAGGCGGGGTCGCCGGGCTACGGGACGGCGCGGGTGCGGCCGGTCGTCAGGATCGAGGCGAGGATCACCGGGCTGGTCGAGTTCAACGACGAGCTCGTGCAAGACGACACCGACCGTCCGCAGGGCGACCTGCTGTTCACGCCGGCGCTGACGAAGACGCTGCTCGCGGCGGGGACGAGCAGCGGCATCGCCTGGTACGGACTCAAGCTCGACGGCGGCGCCGGCAGCGTCCCGGCCGTCGAGCGGGAGGCGGACGCCAGGCTCGGTGCCGGCGGCGCCGCCTGGTTCAGGGTCGCGGCGGCCGACGAAGCGCAGGTGCAGAGCAGCATCGAGCCGGACTGGATCGCGCTCGCCGCGTTCGCCGTCATCGCGCTCGCGGTCACGCTGCTCGTCGGGGCGCAGGCCATCGCCCGGCAGGTCCGGGCGGGCGACGCCGACCGGATGGTGCTGCGGGCGCTGGGCGCCGGCCGCGCCATGGTCGCCGCCGACTCCCTGCTCGGCTTGCTCGGGGCGGTGACGGCCGGCGCGCTGCTCGCGGTGGCCGTGGCGGTGGCCTTCTCCCCCGTCGCGCCGATCGGGCCGGTGCGGCCGGTCTATCCGGCGCCGGGGGTGGCGTTCGACTGGGCCGTCCTCGGCGGCGGGTTCCTGCTGCTGGCCGGCGTCTTCGGCGCGGTCGCGGTCATCCTGGCGGCACGCGCGGCCGTCCGGCGGGGACGCGGTCCTGGCTGGACCGCGTCCCCGGCGGTCCCGGCGCGGGGTTCGGCGGCGGGCCGGCTGGCCGTCGCTTCCGGGCTGCCCGCGGCGGCGGTCGCGGGGTTCCAGTTCGCGTTCGACTCGGGCGCAGGCCGGGGCCGCCGGGCCGTGCCCGCCCGCTCGGCGCTGTCCGCCGCCGTCCTCGCGGTGGTCATCGTGATGACCACGCTGACGTTCGGCGCGAGCCTGTCGGCGCTCGTCTCCCGCCCGGCGCTCTACGGCTGGAACTGGTCCTACGCCCTGGCCTCGAACCAGGGACCTGAGGCGGTGCCCGGGCAGCAGGTCGACGGCAAACTGCGCGCCGCTCCCGGCGTCGCGGCGTGGGCCACGGTCTCCTACGCCACCGCCGACCTGGACGGGCAGGCCGTTCCCGTGCTGTTCGGCGACCCGAACGCGAGCGTCGCGCCGCCGATCCTGTCCGGGGACCCGGTTTCCGGCCGGAACCAGGTCGTGCTCGGCCCTGCCACGCTGGCGGCGCTGCACCAGCACGTGGGCGGCACGGTGTCGTTCACCCTCACCGGGCCCGGCCTGCGGCTCCAGGATCCGCTGACCATCGTGGGCACGGCGACGATGCCGACGGTGGGCCTGTCGGACGTGCTGCACACCTCGATGGGCACCGGCGCGCTGGCGTCCGCCCAGCTCCTGGGGCCCGCGGCGGCGAGCTGCGCCGGGCCGCCAGGGATGACGTTCGTCCGGCTGCGGCCGGGCGTGAGCGCGGCGGCCGGGCTGGCGGCGATGCAGCGCGTCACCGCCGGCCTCAACAGGGAGCTCGCCGCCGTCTCGCCGGCCAGCCCGTGCCACGGTGACGCGCTCCGCGTACTGCCCGTCCAGCATCCGGCCCAGATCGCCAACTACGCGGCGCTCAGCGCCGCGCCGAGCCTGCTGGCCGCGGGGCTGGCGGGAGGCGCGGTGGCGGCGCTGTTCCTGACCCTTTTCGCGTCGGTCCGGCGGCGCAGGCAGGACCTGGCGGTGCTGAAGACCATCGGGTTCACCCGGCGCCAGCTCGCCGCCACGGTCGCGTGGCAGGCGACGGCCGCCGCGATCGTGGGCAGCGCCGTGGGAATCCCGCTCGGCATCGCGCTGGGCCGGTGGCTGTGGACCGCGTTCGCCCGGCAGATCTACGCGGTCCCGCAGCCCGCGGTGCCCGTCCTCTCTGTCGTGCTGCTGCCGCTGTGCGCCCTGGCGCTGGTCAACCTGGCGGCCGCGCTCCCCGGCTGGTCAGCGGCCCGGACCCCGGCCGCCCTTGCCCTGCGCGCGGAGTGAAGCGCCAAGCACCGCCAGGCTGACCGCCGGCCAGGCCGCTACGCTTTCCTGGCTACCGCGCCGTACACCGGGACGAGGCGCTCGAAGCGGGGGTCGTCCGGGGCGGGCCGCCAGTCGGTGACGGGCATGATGCCGGGCGGGACCGGGTCGAGGCCGGTCAGCAGCCCCTTGAGCTGCGCGCGGGAGCGGAGGGTGACGTGGCGGCCGGACATCGCGTTCCACCGCGCGGCCGCCACGGACATCGCCGGATCCAGGTCGCTCGCCTGGTGGTAGAGGGAGACGTGGCTGCCGCCCGGCACCGCCCCGGCCAGTGACCGCAGGATCCTGGCCGCCGCCGCGTCGTCGAGCACGAACGACAGCGTGGCCATCAGCAGGATCGCGACCGGCCTGCCAAGATCCAGGGTCTCTGCCGCGGCGGCGAGGATGGCGGCGGGGTCCCTCGGATTCGCGTCCAGCGCGACCACCGCGCCGCCGGGCGCGGAGGCCAGCTGCGCGCGAGCGTGCGCGAGCACCATCGGGTCGTTGTCGACGTACACGACGCGGCAGTCCGGCGCCAGTGACTGCGCGACCTCATGGGTGTTGCCAGCCATGGCAAGGCTGGTGCCGACGTCGAGGAACTGCCTGATCCCGGCCTCTGTGACCAGGTAACGGACGACGCGCTGGCGGAAGGCGCGAGCCGCGACGGGGATGGCGCTGACGTACGGCGCCGCCGCGGCCAGCATCCGCACGGCCTTGCGGTCGGCCTCGAAGTTGTCCCGGCCGCCGATGAGGGCGTCCCCGACACGAGCCCAGTTCGGCATCGTGGTATCGATGAGCGCCGCCTTGGCGCGGCGGGTCGAGTCGAGCAGCCAGCGGTCCGCCATCCGGACGCCCCCTCTCGCCGAAACGGCCTCTTCTCGTCGAAAAGGCTTCGGTGCCGGTCTACTACGTACGGATCACCCGCCGCACAGGATTGCGGGGACGGATTTCTTTTACGATTTTCTGCCGACCGCCCCATTCGTCCGTCACCGCGGGCCTACGGCTTGCGTGCTACCGCGCCGTAGACCGGGACGGTGTGCTCGAAAAGGGGGTCGGCTGGCTCCGGGCGCCACTCGGTGACCGGCACGAGCCCGGGCGGGACCGGCTCGAGGCCCGCCAGCAGCCCGGCGATCCCCGCGCGGGAGCGGAGCGTGATCTGCCTGTCGGACATCGCGTTCCACCGCCGTACTCCCGTGATCACCTCCGGGTCCAGGTCGCTCGCCTGATGATAGAGCGCGACATGGCTGCCGGCGGGAACCGCTCCGGTGAGCGACCGCATGATCTCGGCGGCCAGCGCGTCATCGAGGACAAACACGAGCGTGGCCATCAGCAGGATCGCGACCGGCCTGTCAAAGTCCAGGGTCTCGGCCGCGCCCGCGAGGATCGTCCGGGGATAGTGCGCGTCCGCGTCCAGCGCGGCCACCGCGCCGGCGTTGGTCGACGTCGCGAGCGCCCTGGCGTGCGACAGCACGACCGGGTCGCTGCTCGCGTACACGATGCGGCAGTCCGGCGCCAGCGACTGCGCGATCTCATGGGTGTTGCCCGACATGGTCAGCCTGGCGCCGATGTCGAGGAACTGCCTGATCCCCGCCTCCGCCACCAGGTAGCGCACCACCCGGCGGTGAAAGGCGCGCGCCGCGGGCACGATCGCGGCGATCACGGGCGAAGCCGCGATCATCGAGCGCGACGCCCTGCGGTCGGCCTCGAAGTTGTCGCGGCCGCCGGTCAGGTGATCCCCGACCCGGGCCGGGTTCGGCATCGCGGGGTCGACGAGCGCCGCCGCCTTGGCCCGGCGCGCCGCGTCGTGGAGCCAGTCGTCCGCCATCCGCTAAGAATAGGCGGCTAGCCGCGGAACGGCGCGCCGTTGACCTTGGCCGCGATCCCCGTCCTGTCCAGGTACGGCGTGATCCCGCCAAGGTGGAACGGCCAGCCCGCGCCGAGGATCATGCACAGGTCGATGTCCTCGGGGGCGGCGACGACGCCCTCGTCGAGCATGATCCTGATCTCCTGCGCCAGCCCCTCCAGGGCGCGCGAGAGCACCTCGGCGCCGGCGGACGGGTGGTCGCCGCCGCCGAGCAGCGCCACCACCTCGGGGTCCGCGGAGAAGTCAGCGCCGTAGACCGACGTCTTGCCCGACTCGGCGAGCGCCCGCAGCTTGGGCGAAACGAAGAACCGGTCGGGGAACGCCGCGTGCATCGTCTCCGCCACGTGCAGCGCGATCGCGGGCCCGACCAGCTGCAGCAGCAGGAACGGGGTCATGGGCAGGCCGAGAGGGTCGGCGGCGTGTTCGGCGACCTCGAACGGGGTGCCCTCGTCGACCGCTCGGGTGATCTCGCCGAGGAACCTGGTGAGCAGCCGGTTCACCACGAACGCGGGCCGGTCCGCGACGATCACGCAGTTCTTCTTGAGCGCCTTGCCGACCGCCAGCGCCGTCGCTACCGCGGCGTCGTCGGTCCCCGCCCCCCGCACCAGTTCCACGAGCGGCAGCACCGCCACCGGGTTGAAGAAGTGGAACCCCACGACCCGCTCCGGGTGCGCCAGCCAGGAAGCCATCGCCGAGACCGACAGCGACGAGGTGTTGGTCGCCAGCACGCACTCCGGCGAGACGATCGCCTCGACCTCGGCGAAGACCCGCTGCTTGACCGAGAGCTCCTCGAAGACCGCCTCGATCACGAAGTCGGCGTCGGCGAAGCCGTCCTTGGATACCGAGCCGGTGATCAGGGCCTTCTGCCGGCTGGCCGCGTCGGCGGACAGCCGGCCCCGGGACAACAGCTTGTCGATCTCCGCGTGCACGTAAGAAACCCCGGCGTCCACCCGGGCCTGGTCCAGGTCCGTCATCACGACCGGGACCTGCAGCCGCCGGACGAACAGCAGGGCGATCTGCGCCGCCATCAGGCCCGCGCCCACGACGCCGACCTTGGTCACCGGCCGGGCCAGCGACTTATCCGGCGCGCCGGCCGGCCGCCTGGCCCGCTTCTGCACCAGGTCGAACGCGTACAGCCCGGCGCGCAGCTCGTCGGACAGCATCAGGTCCGCCAGCGCGTCGTCCTCGGCCGCGAACGCCTCGTCGCGTGTCGCGGTCCGCGCCGCGGCCACCAGGTCGAGCGCCCGGTACGGCGCCGGCGCCGCGCCGTGCAGCTTGCCGCCGGTGAGGAAGCGCGCGGCGGCCACCGCGGCGTCCCACTCTCCGGCGGGCGCCAGCTTACGCGAGGGCACGGTAACCGCCCCGGTCAGCACCCGCGCGGCCCAGCGCAGCGATTCCTCGAGGAAGTCGGCCGGCTCGAACATCGCGTCCGCGATGCCCAGGCTGAAGGCCTCAGGGCCGCGCAGCATCTTGTTCTGCGCCAGCGGGTTCTCGATGATCACCGTCAGCGCGGCGGACGGCCCGATCAGCCGGGGCAGCAGGTAGGCGCCGCCCCAGCCGGGCACCAGGCCGAGGAAGCACTCGGGCAGCGCGACCATCGCCACGCCGGAGGAGATCGTCCGGTACGTGCAGTGCAGCGCCACCTCCAGGCCGCCGCCGAGCGCCACGCCGTTGATGAACCCGAACGACGGGACGCCCAGCTCCCCCAGCCGCCGGAACACCGCGTGGCCGAGCGACGCGATCCCCAGCGCTCGCTCGCGCGCCGCTCCCGGGTCCGCGCCCGCCGCCGCCAGTGCCGCCGCGGCGCCGTCCAGGTCCGCGCCGGCCCCGAGGATGAACGGCTTGCCGGTCACGCCGACCGCGGCCACCTCGCCGGCGGCCACCCGCGCCTCGATCGCGTCGAGCGCCGCGTTCAGCGACAGCAGGCCGCGCACGCCGAAGGTGTTCGGCTTGGTGTGGTCGTGCCCGTTGTCCAGCGTGATCAGCGCCATGACGCCGGCCCCTTGCCCGGTACGACAGCGCCCAGGTCAACGTCGCGGACCAGGGCGCGAGTCACCACCTCATCGGGCAGCGCGGATTCGCCTGGGAGGAAGCCGCGTACGTTCTGGATACTCATCTCAGATCCTCTCCCAGAGCACGGTGCCGCCCATGCCCATGCCCACGCACATCGTCGTCAGCCCGTAACGGACATCGGGCCGCTCGGCGAGCTGCCGCGCGAGCTGGATCATCAGCCGGACGCCGGAGGAGGCGAGCGGGTGGCCGATCGCGATCGCGCCGCCCCAGGGGTTCACCCGGGGATCGGCGTCATCGATCTTGAAGTGGTCGAGGAACGCCAGCACCTGCACCGCGAACGCCTCGTTGATCTCGATGAGGCCGATGTCGTCCATGGTGAGGGAGTTGCGGGCGAGCAGCTTTTCGGTCGCGGGCACCGGGCCGATGCCCATCACCTCGGGCTCGACTCCGGCGAACTGGAAGTCCACCAGGCGCATCTTGGCGGTCAGGCCCAGCTCGGCCGCGACCTCTTCGGCGGCGATGACGCAGCCGGTCGCGCCGTCGTTGATGCCGCTGGAGTTGCCGGCCGTGACCCGGCCGTGCGGGCGGAACGGGGTCTTCAGCGCCGCGAGGCCCTCGAGCGTCGTGTCCGGCCGGGGCGGCTCGTCCACCGTCGCCCAGCCCCAGCCGAGCTCCTTCGTGCGGATCGCCATCGGCACCAGGTCCGGCTGGATCTTCCCCGCCTCGTAGGCGGCGGCGACCTTGCGCTGGCTGGCCAGCGCGTACGCGTCCGCCCGGTCCTTCGTGATCGCCGGGTACCGGTCGTGCAGGTTCTCCGCGGTCATGCCCATGAACAGCGCGGACTCGTCGACGAGCTGTTCGGCGATGAACCGCGGGTTCGGGTCGACGGCCTCGCCCATCGGGTGGCGGCCCATGTGCTCGACGCCGCCCGCGATCGCGACGTCGGCGGCACCGAGCGCCACCTCGCCGGCCACCGTGGTCACCGCGGTCATCGCGCCCGCGCACATCCGGTCGATCGCGTACCCGGGCACGGTCACCGGCAGGCCCGCGAGGATCGCGGCGCTGCGGCCGATCGTCAGCCCCTGGTCGCCGATCTGCGTGGTGGCCGCGATGGCGACCTCGCCGATCCGGTCGTGCGGCAGGTCCGGGTTGCGCCGCAGCAGTTCCCTGATCACCCGGATCACCAGGTCGTCGGCCCTGGTCTCGGCGTAGATGCCCGTCGGCCCGGACCTGCCGAACGGCGTCCGGACGCCGTCGACGAAGACCACATCGCGTGCCCGCATTTGCCATGCTCCTTGGCGTCTCGGTTGCGCCTGACGGGCTTATGCTACTCGCCAGTAACCTTTAAGACGCACGGCCCTTGCGAAGAAATTCCCGCAGCTTCTCCAGCGGCCAGGTGTTGATCACGTCGGCGGAGGTCAGCCAGCCGCGCTGCGCCGTTCCCACCCCGTACTTCATGTTCTCCAGGTCGCCGAACGAGTGCGCGTCGGTGTCGATCGCGAACTTCACGCCCGCGTCCCTGGCCTGCCTGATGTAGTCGCCCGGCAGGTCGAGCCGCGCGGGCGACGCGTTGACCTCGAGCGCGGTGCCGGTGCGGGCGCACGCTGTGAACAGTTCGCCGAGGTCCACGTCGACCGGCGGGCGGCGGCCGATCTTGCGGGTGAGCGGGTGGCCGATGATGTTCACGCGCGGGTTCTCGCACGCCACCAGGAACCGCTTCGTCATCGCCCGCCGGTCCTGGTCAAAGTGCGAGTGCACCGACGCCACGCACATGTCGAACCCGCTCAGGAAGTCCTCGTCCCAGTCCACCGATCCGTCCGGCGCGATGTTCAGCTCGGTGCCGTGCAGCAGGACCATGCTGGATGTGATCGTCGCCAGCCGGGCTCGCTGCGCCAGCATTTTCTCGTCGGTCATCCGCTGCATGATCAGGTTCGGCGCGTGGTCGGTGACCGCGTAGTACGCGTACCCCTTGGGCTCCGCCTGCCTGATCATCTCCTCCAGCGACGCGACTCCGTCGGTCAGGTTCGTGTGCGTGTGCAGGTCGCCGCGTATTTCTTTTTCCTGAACGAGCGCGGGTATCTGTCTTTTGATCCCCGCTTCGACTTCCCCGGTGTCCTCGCGCATCGGCGGCGGCACCCAGTCCATGCCGAGGGCGGCGTAGACGTCGTCCTCCGTGGCGCTGGCGATCAGCTCGTCCCCGCGGAACAGCCCGTACTCCGACAGCTTGAGCCCGGCCCTGATCGCGACCTGGCGGACCGCGACGTTGTGCGCCTGCGAGCCGGTGAAGTACTGCAGGGCGGCGCCGTAGCATTCCGGCCTGACGACGCGCAGGTCGACCTGGAGACCGGTGCCGGCGCCGGTGCCCGCACCGGTGCTAGCGCGGATCGAGGTCTTGGTCGGGCCGGACACGACGATCTCGTCCGACATCTCCCTGAACGCGGTCATGATCCGCTCGGCGTGCACGTCGTCGGCGGCGGTGGCGAGGATGTCGACGTCGCCGATCGTCTCCCGCCACCGGCGCAGCGAGCCGGCGTACTCGACGCGCTCGGCGGCGTCCCGCAGGGCGCCGACGATGTCCGTCGCCGTGCTCAGGGCCACGTTGAGCAGCACCCGGTCGGTGGTCATGACCGCCAGGCCGCGCTGGATGCGCTCCTCGCTCTTGGGGCCGAAGCCGGCGATGTTCCGCAGCTTGCCCTCGCTGACGGCGGCTTCCAGGTCGCTCACGGTGGCGATGCCCAGTTCCCTGCTGAGCCGCATGGCGCGCTTCGGGCCGAGCCCGGGAACCCGGGTGAGCTCGCGGACGCCGGGCGGGACCTTGGCCCGTTGCTCCTCAACGGCCTTGATGGTGCCAGTGCGCTTGAACTCGGTGATCTTGGCGGCGATCGACTTGCCGACGCCGGGGATGGAAGTCAGCGCGGACTCGGCCATCGTGGTGACGTCGGCCGGGTGCCCGGCCACCGCCTTGGCCGCCTTCTCGTAGTTCCGCGCCCGGAACGGGTCGCCCCCGGTAATGGCCAGCAGCTCCGCGTACTCCCGCAGCAGCCCGGCGACGGCCTCGTTCATGCTCGCCATGGAATCAGAGGATGAAGGACGCGTCGCGGCGGCCGCTCAGCACGGAGCCGTCCCGGGTGTCGGCGAGCGACCGGATCGCGAAGACCCCGTACCAGACGACGATGAGCGCCGCGGCGCCGGCGACGGCCGCGATGAGGGCGCGCGCCCACAGCGGCGCGGCCGCCAGGTCGTAGCCGAGCACCCAGCCGGCGATGGCCAGGTCGGCGCCGATGCCGAACATCGTGAAGCACGACGCCAGCAGCAACGACCACAGCTGGGAGATGACCTCGCCGGCGAACGGCAGGGTGAACGTCCGGTCTTCGCTCAGCGTCACCTCGTTCTTCGGCTCGCCCACGGCGGAGACGCGACTGCCCGATGGCAAGGTGATGTCCGCCAGCCCGGTGAACGAGAGCTTGGCCCCCTCCGGCACCGTCAGGGCGGCGACGCTCGCGGCGGCCGGCGCCGCGGGCGCCGGCGTCGTGGTCGTCGCGGCGCCGGGCACGAGCGCTTTCACGCGGCTCGCGAAGCCCGGCCGTGCCGCCCGGATGCGCTATCCTCGGCGACCCGGGCTGCCTGGGCGCCCTGGATGGCGCTCGGCGGGACGTTGATCGCGGGCCTGAGCGTGATCCGCTGCTCCGGCGGCAGCACGATGTCGTTGCTGCCTGGCAGCACCAGGATCGTGGAATCGTCCTGCCCGGTTTCCGGCGCGGCCACCTCGACCTCCCCGTTGACCGGCACGTCCAGGGCGGTGCCAGGACTCAGCGCCTGGCCGCTGTCCAGCGTGCCGCCGCTCGTCACCGTGACGCTGCCGCCGACGGGCAAGGTGACCGTGAAGCCGCCGTGACCCGCTGGCAGGCTGATCTGCATGATCCGGGCGGTCGCCGGGTTCTGCCTGCTGAAGCGGTAGTTCAGCAGGGCGAAGATCAGCGGCGCGATGATCGATACGCCGCCGGCCATGGCGAGCAGCAGGCTGAACCGGCCCTGGTCCACCCCGGGCAACAGCGCGGCGACGCCGCTCGACGCGGTGAGCACGGTGCCGATGAGCGTGCCGACCGCGGTGATGTTCGTGACCCAGCTGTCGCCCCATGTCCACGCGGAGGCCGCGTACAGCGGCCTGCGCCAGAAATCCTCCTTGTCCAGGTGCGCGTTCCGGCGTCCGGACCGCGGCGGCCGGGCCGGCCGCCGCGGCCTGGGCACCCCGAACGCCACCGTGGCGACGATGAGCAGCGCGGCGAGCGCGGCGCCGGAGCAGGCCGGTATCACCAGGTACTGATAGACGGACACGTGACGGTGCACGGCCAGGGTGACGTCCAGCTGCGCTTCTGACGCGGCGGCCAGCGGGGACGGCGTGACGACCAGCGTGGCGGACAGCGGCACCTCGGGGAGGCTGGCGCTGAGCGTGACCGCGGTGATCGGCGACGACGACTCTCCTGGACCGCAGTTCGCGGTGACGCTGCTGGCCGGGGTCGCTGGCACCGGCTTGCCAGGTGAGGGGGTCAGCTGCAGCGCGAAGGTAACCGGTTCCGCGCACAGCGCCGCGGTGTTCAGGTAAGCGGTCGTCGTCCAGGTGCCCGGATCGCTAGCGGACTGGGTGAGCGCGTCCGCGGTCCCGCTGAGCGGCGCCGGCGTGGCGAGGGCAGGCGCGGCCGCGGCGATCACGATGCCGGCCAGCGCCGCTGCCGCGATCGACACCGCCACGATCGGCACCGCCACGGCACGACGCATCCGGCACCGGCTACGTCGCGGGGACTTCGGCGGGGACGCCGGAGGGCTCGGCAGCTCCGCCATGCGGCGCCGGCGCCGCGTGGCGGAGCCTGACCGCGATGCCGAACAGGATCAGCAGCAGGGCGATGCCGCCGAGGATGTAGATGTTGCCCCACAGCAGCTGGAAGCCGTGCCAGTGGTACTCGACGTACTGCGGCTGGTCGCCGTGCTGGCTGAACAGGATCGGGCTGGTGTTTTTCTGCGCCCACAGGAAGCCGAGCGAGAACTTGCCGAGGTTGCGGGCGTGCTCCCACAGCGCGTCCGGCCAGGCGCCGTACGCGACGATGATGCCGGCGCCGATCGCGGCGATCCAGCTGGCCCGCCACTTCTCCCCGGCCCGCCAGGCGCGGATCGCGTAGTGGCCGGCGACCGCGAGGCCGGGAGCGACCCACACCCAGTGGTGGTCCCAGCTGATCGGCGAGACGAGCAGCCCGGTCAGCGCGGTGGTGAGCAGGGCGACCATCGGGTAGCCGGCGCGGTAGAGCAGCGCCGCGGCCACGATGCCGAGCACGACGGCCACGAGGGCGGCGGCCAGCCAGGGCCTGGTGCCGGCGTTGATGGATCCGGCGAACCGGGTGATGATCGCGCGCAGCGACTGGTTGCCCGCCCAGCCGGTGAACCCGGTCCTGTTGCCGTCGGAGAAGACCAGCCCGTGCAGCCACCACTTGGACGAGTCGCCCGGCAGGATCGCGAACCCGATGAGAACGGTCGCCAGGAAGCCGGCCACGGTCATCGCCGCCTCCCTGAACCGCTTCGTGAGCAGCAGGTACGGGACGAAGATCAGCGGCACCAGCTTGATCCCCGCGGCGACTCCGGTCACCGCGCCCGCCCACCAGCGCCGCTTTCCGTTCGCGGTGAACTCCACCTGGGTCAGGTCCCAGATGATCGCCGCCATCAGGATCAGGTTGACCTGGCCGAGGTAGATCGTCCGCACCACCGGCTGCAGCCAGAACGTGACCGCCGCGGCCAGCAGCGTCGCGCCGAGCCGGACCCGGCGGTCTGTGTAGCCGAGGGCGCGGAACGTGAACCACAGCGCCGCCACCAGGCTGGCGATGTTCACGATGACCGACAGCGCCAGCAACGGCTTCATCGGGACGAACGAGATCAGCGCGAACACGATCGCGGCGAACGGCGTGTAGGTGAACTTCAGCGCCAGCGAGCTGTACCCGCCCCAGTCATAGAGGGGGGCGCCCGCGTGCGGGTCGTAGTACGGCCGGACGTGCCGGACGATCAGCCCGCCGTCCCGGTACACGGTCAGGTCCACCGGGTTCAGCGCGCCGGCCTTGCCGCTGAGGACGTCGAAGATCACCCAGCTGGCGAGGATCGCGCCGAACGCGATGGCGCCGGCTTTCACGAGCCGGGTGCTTGGGGGGCTGACGGCGACCGAATTCACACCGGTAACGATATCGTGGTGGCATGTCAACGCTGACCGAACCGGGAACAGGGTCCGCACTCGCCACGCGGCTAGAGCGGGTCCGCATGGCCAGCTTCGGCGCCCTGACGATGCTGGTGCTGCAGTTCGTCATCGGGACGGCGTACAACCTGTACGGCACGGCCCCGACCGCGAAGAAGTCCGTCGGGCTGTTCTCCAGCCCGCTGCTCGCGATCCACGTGATCCTCGGCATCCTGCTGGTCATCGCGGCCGCGGTGCTGGTGTTCCGCGCGGTTCAGGCGAAGTCGGGCGCGGTGCTGGCCACGTCCATCGCCGGGCTTGTCGCCATTCTCGCCGCGGCCGGCGCCGGATCGTCGTTCGCGCAGGACGGCGCCGACGGCGCGTCGCTCGGCATGGCGATCGCCACCGGCGTCGCGATGCTCTGCTACGCCGCCAACCTGGTGATCATTCCGCAGGGCAAGCGGCGGGGATGAGCGTCGAGAACCTGGTCTCCTCGGGGCCGCTGATCCTGGCGATACCCGTCGCCGCCGCGGCCGGCGCGCTGACGTTCCTGTCGCCCTGCTGCCTGCCGCTGGTGCCCGGCTACCTGTCGTACATCACCGGCATGTCCGGCGCCGGCGCGGGCGCGGGCGGACGCGAGGCCGGCGGTGCCACGGAGAGTGCGGCTGTGGAGGGCGGCGGTGCCGCCGCCGTCGCTGTCGCGGAGGGCGGCAGCGGCGGCGTCACGACCGCGACGGTCACGGCCGCTGACGCGCCGGGTTCTGCAGCTGCGCCTTCCGGCACGGGGGGCTCCCGCCCCCCGTATCCCCCTGGCGGACGGGCTGTCGCCGGGACCGCGCTGTTCGTCCTCGGGTTCTCCGCCGTCTTCGCGGTTTACGGGCTCGCGTTCGGCGGGCTCGGCCACCTGCTCCGCGCCCATAACACCGGGCTCACTCAGGTCCTCGGGGTGATCACGATCCTGCTCGGGCTGATGTTCGCCGGGGTGTTCGACCGCTTCAGCTTCGCCGGCCGGATCTTCCGTCCGGCGGCGCGGCCGCAGGCCGGGCTGGCGGGGGCGCCGCTGCTCGGCGTGATGTTCGGCTTCGGCTGGACGCCGTGCATTGGCCCCACGCTGACCGCCGTGCTGGCGCTGTCCGAGACGTCGGGCACCGCCGCGCGCGGCGCGTTCCTCGCGTTCGTCTACGGGCTCGGTCTCGGCATCCCGTTCCTGATCGTCGCGGCCGCGTTCCAGCGCGCGGTGAACGTGCTCGGCTTCTTCCGCCGCAACGCGCGGCTGGTCAGCAGGATCGGCGGCGCCCTGCTGGTGGTCGTCGGCGTCCTCGAGGTAACGGGCGCCTGGACGTCCGCCATCGCCTGGCTGCACACCCACTGGCTCACCAGCTACAACACCCCGCTGTAGGGGCCAAGCGAAGATAGTGGATCAGTAGGGCTCCTCTGGGGTGCCTAACGATCCACTATGTTGCTTTAGCGGGTGCGGTGGCCGCCTTCGGCTTGGCCGCCGACGGCTTCTTGGGCTGCTGGTGCGCCTGGGGTTGCTGCGGTTCCGCCCGCTTGGCCTGCTCGCGGCGTGGTTTGCCGGCCGCCTCGACCAGGGCGGTCAGGAGGCGGAGGTCGTCGCTTTCCTCGGGGTGCCAGTGCACGCCCACGCCGAACCCGTGCCCGGCGACTTCCACGGCCTCCACCACCTGGTCGTCGGGCGACCACCCGGTCACCGTCAGGCCGTCGCCGAGCTGGTCCGGCGCCTGGTGGTGCGCGGCGGGCACCTGGACCTTGCTGCCGAGCAGGCGGCCGAGCACGCTGTCGTCGGCCAGGTGCACGTCGTGCGGCAGGTAGCGGGCCCGGTCCGGCCGGTGCGCGGGCAGGTGCTGGGTGAGCGTGCCGCCGCGGGCCACCGTCAGCACGTGCAACCCGCGGCCGATGGCGAGGAAGGGCAGGCCGCCCGCGAGCGCGGCGCGCATCAGCAGAAGCTCGAACCTGTCCCTGCGGTGCTCGGGCAGGTCGGTATCGTCCAGCCGCTGCTGCTCGTACAGCGCGGGGTCGACGTCCCTGCCGCCGGTGAATAGCAGCCCGTCGAGGCGGCCGACGAGGGAGGACACCGAATCCGGCGGCACCGGGGGCAGCAGCGCCGGCGCTCCCCCGGCCCGCTCCACGGCCCGGGTGTAACTGACCGGGGAAATCGCGGCCTCACGGAGCCAGTCTCCCCAGCGGGCCGCCTCCAGCTCGCAGGTAATGCCTATGATCGGGCGGCCCATTCAGTCCTCCTCGCCTTGTAACGCTCTGTCGCGAGTGCAACCGAGTGCAACACTGTGCGCAACCGTCAGACGGGAACACCAACCCCGCCCCCGCACCATCGCCATTCTTCCTGACTGAAGTGGTTTCTGACCTGGCGATGACGTATTTCTACGGGCTTCTCTTCGCCGCCGGGTTCCTGACGAGAATTAGACCTTCCGCCAGCCTGGCACCCATGCACCGTCGGTCACCTGGTAGTCGCTGAACAGCGCGGGCGCCTCGGCGCGCATGATCTCCCCGATCTTGCCGAAGACCAGCCGGATTTCCTCCTCGGCCCCCGCGTCGGTGCGCATCTCGATGGTGTGCCGCAGCGCCCTGATGTTCGCGGTCCACACCAGCCCGGTGGCCACGCCGTCCGGCGCGAAGCGGCGCATGAACGACGTCTTGTGCTTCTTCTCGTGGAAGGGGACGCCGTCGTCGTCGAGGCGGAAGTGCCCGGCCATCCACTGCTGGAAGGCTTCCATCTCCGTCAGCAGGGCGATCGCGCGCTTCATCAGCTCGGGATCCTGTTGCGCCCAGTCAGGGAACCAGAAGGGCAGTTCATCGAGACGGACGAAGCGGAGCGACTCCTGCGAGATCGCCGTGCCCGCGCGATGCCGAATGGCTTCATGGGTGAATACACGGCTGACGTTGTGCAGCACGAACGTGAAGTTAATGTGCTCGAGGACCGATCCGTGGCCGCTGCGCAGGATGTTTTGCAGGTACTGGACCTGGTCCTCGCGGATCCGGCTCACGTTCGGGTTCAGGCCGGGCTCCCAGGAGCGGTAGCACATCCGGCCGGCGAACTCGGCGAGGTTCTGCGCGTCGGTGTCGAGCTGGTCGCGGTCCAGCCGCTCGAGCCAGCGTTCCCCGCCGACTTCGCGCAGGTAGGCGGCGATCGCCTCGTAGTCGATCTGGGGCCGCGCGACCAGGAAAACCTCGGGTTCTACCGTCCTCATGGCACAGCACACTACCTGGGCGGGCAGAAAATTGGCGGTATGAAGCAGCGTGGCGCGGCTGGCCGCGTCTCTGTGACATGAACCTGATCGCCGCGCTGTCGGTGCGGGACACCCGGGACGCGACCGCGATCGTGGCCGCCCTCTACGCCGAGCACGCGCTCGGGCTGACCCGGCTGGCTCAGGTGATGCTCGGCGACCGGGGATGAGGCGCTGGACAGTGCGGCGCCTGGCGTGGACGGGCCGTCGCTGGCCAGCGAGGACCGGCGGGTCGTGCTCGCGGCGCTGCGGCGGCTTCCGCACCGGCAGCGCGAAGTGCTCGTGCTGCGTTACTACCTGGCCGGCGCCGGCCGGTTCGGGCTCCGTCATCCCGGGGGTGCCGCCGTACTACGTCGCGCTCACCACGGCCGCGCCGCTGCCTGCCCTGGATCCGGCTGAGCTCACGGTGCGGTCCACGGTCACCGGCAAGGCGCTGGCGACGGTGACCGCCCCGCGGCCCTATGGCCAGTTCATGCTGGTCGACGGCACGGCCGACGACCGGACGTTCCTCGTCGGCGCGCAGGTGTGGAACACGCGCGTCGCGGGCGTCGGCACGCAGATCCCGGAGCCGGTCCGGCTGTTCCTGCTGCATTTCGACCCGGCCACCGATCGGGCCGCGCTCAGCGCCCTGCCACTGCCGCAGTTCAACGGGCTGAACCTGCAGACCGCGTCCATCTCGCCCGACGGCACCCGGGTGGCGGTCGCCTATGAGAACGGACCGCAGGTGAGCCAGATCCGCGTCTACACCCTGCCCGGCGGCGCCGAGCGCACCTGGGCTGCCACTCCGGCCCAGGGCGGGCCGTCGGACATCGGCCTCGGCCGGGACAACCCCGCGAGCGTCGCTTGGGCGGCGAATGACCGGACCATCTCTTTCGTGTGGGGCGGCAAGGGCTCCGATGGCGTGCACCTGTTCGACACCAGCACACCGCCGGGAGACAACCTCGTGTCGGCCAGCAGGTTCGTGCTGGCGACCTCGTCGTACCTAGGCGGCGTCCCGGCCAACAGCAGCGACTTCGTGTGTAGCAGCGACCCGTTCCTCAGCGCCAACGGAGCCTACGTCCTGTGCGGCGGCTACGTGGATCCCGCGCGGAAAGCGCACCCCGGCTACTACCCGTTCTGGCCCAGCACTCCG
This sequence comes from uncultured Actinomycetota bacterium, assembly GCA_963843745.1. Lineage (GTDB taxonomy): Bacteria > Actinomycetota > Actinomycetes > Streptosporangiales > Streptosporangiaceae > Trebonia. The sequence goes on along the minus strand of CAWJLP010000021.1, from coordinate 530,195 downwards.
GTGACCCAGGGAATCGGCGAGTTCTCCGCGAGGACGGGACAGCTGATCACCATCCTCGGCGCGTTGCGCGCTCCGGTGCAGACGACGGTCACCGCGCCAGGGGGATTGCGCGCGAGCGAGAGCACCGCGCCCCTCCTGCTGTGGGCCAGCCCGGACGCCAGCATCCTGATCGGCGAGATCGGCGAGGCGGACGGCCACGCATTCGTGGTCAGGAACGGCCACCGGCAGCCGATCCCGTGGTCCGCGAGCATCAGCACAGCGATAGGCACAAGCGTTCCCGGCACCGCGTGGTGATCCGAAGGGTGCATGCTTGATCGCGTGGCATTCCGGTGGCTCACGGTCTTCCTGGATTTCCCGGCGGCGGGGTTTGGCCCGGGATCGCGTTCTGGCGAGCGGTGACAGGCTACGGGCTGTCCGCGTTCCGCGGGCCCGGTGGCGATTTCGCCACCTTGCTGCCTCCGTCAGGGGACGCCTACCTGCGGGTGCAGCGGGTGCTCGCGGGGGACGGCGGCTACCACCTCGACCTGCACGTCGATGCGGCGGCCGGGGCGCTGCAGGCGCTCGATGAGGCGGCCGGCCTGGCGGTGTCGCTTGGCGCCACCGTGCGGCACCGGGAGGCGGGCGAGGTGATCGTCGCCGACAGCCCTGGCGGGTTCACGTTCTGCCTGGTCCGCTGGGAGGGGGAGCGTGCCGTGCCGGCCCCGCAGCCGGTGGATGGCAGCGGGGTCAGCCGGGTGGACACGCTGTGCCTGGACATCCCGCCGGAGCTGTTCGCCAGCGAGAGCGCCTTCTGGGCCTCGCTCACCGGCCAGGCGCCACAGGCCGCGCCGGTGCCGGGGTTCGCCTACCTGAGCGGGCCGGCGGGCACCGGGATGCCGGTCCGGCTGCTGCTGCAGCGGCGGGAGGAGGCGGCGCCAGGTCAGCGGGCCCGCGGGCACATCGACCTAGGCTGCACGGACCGCGACGCGGCGGTAGCCTGGCACGTCGATCACGGCGCGCGGGTGACCGGCACGTTCCAGTACTGGACCGTGCTGACCGACCCCGGCGGACACGAGTACTGCCTGGTCGGCAGGCCGCCATGGAAATAGGAGCTGCGAAATGCGGGTTTCCGTCGTGCGCCCGGGCGAATTGGGGCCGGACGACATCGCCTCCTGGCGTGGCATGCAGTCCAGTACGCCTTCTCTCGCCAGCCCGTTTCTTTCCCCGGAGTTTACGATCGCCGTTGGTGAATTCCGGCCGGGCGCACGAGTCGCCGTTCTGAGCGACGGGCCTGACGTCGCAGGGTTTTTCCCTTTTGAGCGGGGCAGGCTCGGGGCAGGGCTGCCCATCGCGGCAGGGATGACCGACTGCCAGGGCCTCATCCACGCTCCTGGCGTCCAGTGGGACGCGCGCGAACTGGTGCGAGGATGCGGGCTCCCCGCGTGGCGTTTTGATCATCTTGAGGCTTCGCAACAGCCGTTTGAACGGTACCGGACAGGCGTGGAGCGCTCGCCGATCATCGACCTGTCCAACGGATTCGATGCCTACTATGAAAAGCTCGGCGCTCAGGCCCCGCAGTTCTGCAAGAACATAGAGCGCAAAGCACGGAAGCTGGAACGTGAGACGGGCGAGCTTCGTTTCGTCGCTGATTCAGACGACGCCAGCGCTTTCCGCACTCTGCTCTCCTGGAAATCAGCGCAGTACCGGCGGACCGGGCAGTTCGACATTTTCGCGTGGTCGTGGGTAACCGGCTTGATCGAAGCGCTGTTCAGCACCCGCGGCGACTCCTTCAGCGGCCTCTTCTCCGTGCTGTACGCGGCCGATGTTCCGATCGCCGCGCACTTCGGACTGCGCGGCGGCGATACCCTCGCCCACTGGTTCCCGGCGTATGACACAGAGTTCAGCCGGTATTCGGCCGGGCTCATCATGCACCTGCGCATGGCCGAGTTCACGCCGGCCGCGGGTGTTCGCGTGATCGACATGGGCACCGGTCTCCAGCGCTATAAGGATGAGCTGAAGAACGGTGACCTTTTCGTTGGCGTCGGCATTGTCACCACGGGCTCGTTCCGCGGGGCGGTGCTCGCGACGGCCCCCCGGGCGCGGGCGGCCGCCCGCCAGCAGGTGATCGACGTCGTCAGGCGGCACCCGGTTTTGCATAGCGCAGCCGGCTGGCTGCGGGCGAAGTACCGGCTGGCGCGCAGCGGGCGCGGACACTAACCCAGGACGGCCCGGAGGGTGCGGCGGCCAACGGATCGTATTTGCGGGTTGTCCGCCGAGTGGGCCAGGAAGACGACCGCGAGGTTCAGCGCCCAGCCGCGGGCGCGCCGCCACAGGGCGTCGCCGGCCGGTCCGCCGGCGGCCTCGTACGCCGCGCGGAAAGCGCCGTGCCGCGCGAGGGGCAGCAGCATCCACGCCACCGCGAGGTCCGTGGCCGGATCCCCCGACGTGATGTCCCCGAAGTCGATGACCCCGCTGACCTGGCCATCGAGGACCAGGATGTTGGCCGGGTGCAGGTCGCCGTGCAGCCACCGCGGCGGGCCGTCATAGCCGGGCGCCGCCAGCGCGGACTCCCACGAGCGCACCACGAGATCCCGGTCCACCGCGCCCTCGAGCAGCCCGAGGCTGGACACAAGATTAGGCGCGCGTCCGGCCAGCGGCCCGCCACGGAACGGGTTGACCGGCGCGTCCGGCGGCGCGGGCACGTGCAGCGCGCCAAGGAATCCGCCGACGGCGGCCGCCACGGCCGCCGAGTCAAGGTCCCCCGGTTCCTCGTCGGCCGCGGGCGTCCCCGCGATGTAGGGCACCACGCTCCACGAGTAGGGGTAGCCGAGGGCGGAGTGACCGGTCCGTTCTGGATAGGGAACCGGAAGCGGAAGCCGGGGTGCCAGCGATGGCAGCCACCGCTGCTCGTGCTCGATGATCGTCGCGCCGAGCTGGCGGCGCGGCATCCGGACGACCAGCTCACTCCCCAGCCGGAACAGCGCGTTGTCCCACCCGTTGGCCAGGAACTCGACCGGCAGCGTGGCGAGATCCGGGTGCTGGCTGGCGAGCAGCCGCCGCACCAGATCAGCGGAAATGTCGACGTCGGCGGCGGGCATCCGGTTCGCGGCCATCGTCCCAGTATGAGCGTCAGTACGGCGCGCTGCGCGGCGCCGGCACCAGCATCCGGACACGGCATGGCGTGCGGCATGACATGGCGCACGCGGCATCGCTGCAGCACGATGAGGAGATGAGCGGACGAGAGATCGCGGAGTGATCATGGCCATCACCTTCGGCGACAACCAGTACGGCAAGGCGGAAGTCCGCCTGGTCCACGTCACCCGCGACGGCGACCGGCACCAGGTCAGGGACCTGAACGTGTCGAGCGCCCTGCGCGGCGACTTCGCCGACGCTCACCTGCGCGGCGACAACTCGAAGGTCGTCGCCACCGACACCCAGAAGAACACCGTCTACGCCTTCGCCCAGCAGTACGGGATAGCAGAGATCGAGACGTTCGCGTTGCGCCTTGGCAGGCATTTCACGGACAGCTTCGAGTGGGTGACCGGCGCGAAGATCAGCATTCAGGAGTACGGCTGGGACCGGATCGTGGCGGACGGCGCCGAGCACGGGCACGCCTTCACGCGGGCCGGGGGCGGCACCAGGACCACGGACGTCACGATCGACGGAGAGCAGGCCTGGGTGGTCTCGGGCCTGACCGACCTGGTGGTGCTCAAGTCGACCGGGTCGGAGTTCTGGGGTTTCCCGCGCGACCGGTACACCTCGCTGCAGGAGACCAGGGACCGCATCCTGGCCACCGCCGTCACCGCGCGCTGGCGGTACGCGGGCACCGACGTGGACTGGGACAAGAGCTACGCCGACATGCGGCGCATCCTGATCGAGTCGTTCGCCGCCAAGCACAGCCTGGCTCTTCAGCAGACCCTCTACTCCATGGGCGAGCAGGCGCTCGAGGCGCACCCTGAGGTGGCCGAGATCCGGATGTCGATGCCGAACAAGCATCACTTCCTCGTCGACCTGAGCCCGTTCGGGCTGCCGAACGACAACGAGGTGTACTACGCCGCGGACCGCCCGTACGGCCTGATCGAAGGCACCGTGACCCGCGACGACGCGCCCGGTCCCGGCCGGGCCTGGCAGGCCATTCCGGGCTTCTGACGGCGTTATCGTCGGTAGAGAGACAGAGTTGTCCCTGGAGCGTGTGCGGTGAAACCTCAGCTGGTGGTCAACGGGCGGACTCGCGAGCTTGGCGAGGTCGGCGGTCACGTGACGCTCCTGGACTGGCTGCGCGCCGACGGCCTCACCGGCTGCAAGGAAGGCTGCGCGGAAGGCGAGTGCGGCGCGTGCGCCGTGCTGGTCGCCCGCCAGGACGGGCCGGACCGCACGCGCTGGGTCGCGATCAACGCCTGCCTGGTGCCGGCCGCGGCGTTCGACCAGCAGGAGGTCGTGACGGCCGAAGGCCTGGGCCGGCCGGGGCAGCTGCACCCGGTCCAGCGCGAGATGGCCGTCCGCGGCGGCTCCCAGTGCGGCTACTGCACGCCCGGCTTCATCTGCTCGATGGCCGCCGAGTACTACCGGCCAGGGAGGCGGCCCGCCGGGACCGGGTCAGCGGGGCTTACCAGGTCAGCAGGGCTCAACGGTTCGGGCATGGCTGACCACGAGCACGGGCCGAACGGGTTCGACCTGCACGCGCTGTCGGGCAACCTGTGCCGGTGCACCGGCTACCGGCCGATCCGCGACGCGGCCTATGCGCTGGGCCAGCCGGACGCCGCCGACCCGCTGGCGGCCCGGATGGCCGAGCCGGCCCCGGCGGCGGCCGCCACCACGACCTCGAGCGCGCAGGGCGGCTACGTCCGCCCGGCCGGCCTGCGCGCGGCCCTCGAGTTGCTCGCCGCCCGCCCGGACGCGCGGGTGGTGGCCGGATCCACCGACTGGGGGGTCGAGCTGAACATCAGGCACGCCAGGGCCGCGCTGACCATCGGCGTCGAGCGGCTCGAGGAGCTGCGGGAGTTCTCCTTCGGCCCGGACCGCGTCGAGCTTGGCGCCGCGCTGAGCCTGTCGGAGATCGAGTCCCTGCTTGACGGCCGGGTGCCGCTGCTGTCCGACCTGTTCCCGCAGTTCGCGTCCAGGCTGATCCGCAACGGAGCCACGCTGGGCGGCAATCTCGGCACCGCCTCGCCGATCGGCGACGCACCGCCGGTGCTGCTGGCCCTGGACGCCTCGCTCGTGCTGGCCTCGGTCACCGATGAGGGGGAAGCCGAGCGGGAGGTCCCGCTGGCCGGCTACTTCACCGGCTACCGGGAGTGCGTCAGGCGGCCCGATGAGCTGATCAAGACGATCCGCATCCCGCTGCCGCTGGCGCCGGTCACCGCCTTCCACAAGATCGCCAAGCGCCGGTTCGACGACATCTCGAGCGTGGCCATGGCCTACGCGCTGGCCCTGGACGACGACGGCCGGGTGGCCTCGGTCCTGATCGGCCTGGGCGGGGTGGCGGCCACGCCGCTGCGCGCGACGGCCGCCGAGGAAGCGCTGCGGGGCCAGCCGTGGACCCGCGAGACCGTCGCGGCGGCCGCCGGCGAGCTGGCCAGGGCCGGCGCGCCGATCAGCGACCACCGGGCCAGCGAGAGCTACCGGGTCGCCATGCTGCGCAACTCGCTGCTGAAGTTCTACGCCGAGAACCCGGCGCGGGGAGGAGGGCCGAGATCATGAGCAAGGGGTACGGACCGCTGGCGGACCGGCCGGATAAGCCCGTGGTCGGCCTTGAGGTGTCCCACGAGAGCGCCGACCTGCACGTGACCGGGGCCGCGCTGTACACGAACGACCTCATCGGCCGCACGCTCGGCACCCTGCACGCCTGGCCGGTCCAGGCGCCGCACGCTCACGCCCGCCTCACCGGCCTGCGCGTGGCGGCCGCCTACGAGGTGCCGGGCGTGGTCCGGGTGCTGACCGCCGCCGACGTGCCCGGCCTGAACGACGCCGGGGAGAAGCATGACGAGCCGCTGTTCCCCAGTGAGGTCATGTACCACGGCCACGCGGTCTGCTGGGTACTGGGCGAGACCCTGGAAGCGGCCCGGCAGGGGGCGGCCAGGATCGAGGCCGACTACGAACCGCTGCCCGCGCTGATCACCATCCGCGACGCGATCATGGCCGGCAGCTACCAGGGCGAGCACCGCACGGTCAGCCGCGGTGACGCGGCCGCCGCGCTGGACAGGGGCGCCTACCGGTTCAGCGGCGAACTCGAGATCGGCGGCCAGGAGCACTTCTACCTGGAGACCCAGGCCGCGCTGGCCCTCGTCGACTCCAGCGGCCAGATCTTCGTCCAGTCCAGTACGCAGCACCCGACGGAGACCCAGGACATCGTGGCCCACGTGCTCGGCGTGCCAGCGCACCAGGTCACCGTGCAGTGCCTGCGCATGGGCGGCGGTTTCGGCGGCAAGGAGTTCCAGCCGCACGGGCTGGCCGCGATCGCGGCGCTCGGGGCCACGCTGACCGGGCACCCGGTGAGCCTGCGGCTCAACCGCACCCAGGACATCACGATGACCGGCAAGCGGCACCCGTTCTTCGCGACCTGGGAGGCGGCCTTCGACGCCGGGAAGCGGCTGTGCGCGCTGCGCGCCACGCTGACCAGCAACGGCGGCTGGAGCCTGGACCTGTCAGAACCCGTGCTGGCCCGCGCCCTGTGCCACATCGAGAACGCGTACTGGATTCCCGACATCGAGGTCCACGGCCGCGTCGCCAAGACCAACCGGCAGTCGAACACCGCGTTCCGCGGCTTCGGCGGTCCGCAGGGCATGATCGTCATCGAGGACATCCTCGGCCGCTGTGCGCCCGCGCTCGGCGTCGAACCGCACGAGCTGCGCCGCCGGAACTTCTACCGGCCCGGTCAGGCGACGCCGTACGGACAGCCCGTGCGGCACGCCGAGCGGCTGGAGGCGATCTGGTCGCTGTGCGCCGACCGCAGCGACTTCGACCGGCGGCAGGCCGCGGTGACAGCGTTCAACGCGGCCCACCCGGACACCAAGCGCGGGCTCGCGATCACCCCGGTCAAGTTCGGCATCTCGTTCAACCTCACCGCGTTCAACCAGGCCGGGGCGCTGGTACACGTCTACAAGGACGGCTCGGTGCTGATCAGTCACGGCGGTACCGAGATGGGGCAGGGCCTGCACACCAAGATGATCCAGGTCGCCGCCACCGCGCTCGGCGTGCCAATGGCGGCGGTGCGGCTCGCGCCGACCCGCACCGACAAGGTGCCGAACACCTCGGCCACCGCGGCCAGCGCGGGAGCCGACCTCAACGGCGGCGCGGTCAAGAACGCCTGCGACCAGGTCCGCGAGCGGCTGGCCGTCGTGGCCGCCGGACGGCTCGGTGTGCCCGCCGAGGACGTGCGCTTCGCTGACGGCATGGTCACCGGCCTGGGCGCCGGCGACCGGCAGGTCGCCTGGCCCGAGCTCGTGCGTGACGCGTACATGCGGCGCGTCCAGCTGTGGGCGGCCGGCTTCTACCGGACGGAGGGGCTGCACTGGGACGCCGAGCGGATGCAGGGCGAGCCGTTCAAGTACTTCGCGTACGGCGCGGCGGCGGCCGAGGTCGAGGTGGACGGGTTCACCGGCGCGTACCGGCTGCGGCGGGCGGACATCGTGCACGACGTCGGCGACAGCCTGTCCCCGCTGGTCGACCTGGGCCAGATCGAGGGCGGTTTCGTGCAGGGCGTCGGATGGCTGACGCTGGAGGAACTGCTCTGGGACGAGACCGACGGGCAGAACCGGGGCCGGCTGAACACCCAGGCCGCCAGCACCTACAAGATCCCGAGCTTCTCGGAGATGCCCGAGGAGTTCAACGTGCACCTGTTCGAGCGGGCGACGGAATCGGGCGTGGTGTACGGCTCGAAGGCGGTCGGCGAGCCGCCGCTGATGGAGGCGTTCAGCGTGCGCGAGGCGCTGCGGCAGGCGGTCGGCGCGTTCGGCCCGGCCGGATGGAGCGTCACGCTGGCCAGCCCGGCCACGCCGGAGGCCGTCTACTGGGCGGTCCGGGCCGCGCGCGACGCGGCGCCGTCCGAGCAGCCCGCCCCGGCGTACGTGGGGGTGTGAGATGGACTGGCTCAGGGCCGTGCAGCAGCTGCGGGACAACAGGGAGCCTGGCGTGCTGGTGACCGTCATCGAGGTGCGCGGCCACGCGCCCCGCGAGGCCGGCGCCAAGATGGTGGTGAGCCGGGAGGCCAGCTGGGGCAGCGTGGGCGGTGGCAACCTGGAGGCGACGGCCGTCGTCCGCGCCAGGGACCTGATTTCGTCAGGGGGCGCCGAGCCGCAGACGTGTGAGCTGCAGCTCAACCCGCACGCGCACACCGAGCACGGCCGCCAGTGCTGCGGCGGTTCCGTCCGGATCCTGCTCGAGCCGCTCGCGGTCCGTCCCGTCGTCGCCCTGTTCGGGATCGGGCATGTCGGCTACGAGCTGGCCAGGATCCTGTCCCGGCTGCCGGTCCAGCTGCTGCTGGTGGACTCGCGCGCCGAGCAGCTGGACCGGGTCCGGCTCGCGGACGTGATCGACGGCACCGCTGACGTCAGCATCCGCCACACGCTGCTCGGCGAGCAGGTGCTCGAGCAGCTGCCCGGGGGGGCGAACGTCGTGATCGCGACGCACGATCACGCGGAGGACTACGCCTTGTGCGACGCGGCCCTGCGGCTCGGCCAGCCGCTGGGCAGCATCGGCCTGATCGGCTCGAGCGTGAAGTGGACCAGGTTCCAGGCCCAGCTCGCCGCCGCGGGGCACAGTCCGGCGGCGATCGGCCGGATCACCTGCCCGATCGGCCAGCCGGGGATCACGGGCAAGGACCCGGCCGTGATCGCCGTCGCGGTCGCCGCCGCCCTGCTGCCCACGCTCACGGCCGGGCTGGTAAGCAGGGTGACCACCTAGTGACCATCTATGCCGGCGCGATCGTCGACACGCCGGGTGACCCGTTCGACGGCGACCCGGCCGATGCGCTGGCGGAGGCCGGCGCCGTCTGCGTCCGCGAGGGCGTCATCTGCGCCCGGGGCACGCTGGCCGCGCTGTGCGCCGAGTACCCCGGCGAGCCGGTGACCCGGCTGCCGGACGGGATGCTCGTGCCCGGTTTCGTCGACGCGCACGCCCACTTCCCCCAGATCCGCGCGATCGGCGGGCTGGGCATGCCGCTGCTGGACTGGCTCGAGCGATGTGCCCTGCCAGAGGAGAGCAAGCTCGCCAGCCGGGCGTACGCGCGCGAGGTGGCTGACGAGTTTCTCGGCGGCTTGCTCGCCTCGGGAACGACTAGCGCGCTCGTGTTCGGATCGCACTTCGCGTCCGCCATGGAGGAGCTGTTCGCCGCGGCTGAGCACGGCGGCCTGAACATCACCTCGGGCCTGGTGCTCAGCGACCGGATCCTGCCTCCCGATCTCCTGCACACACCGCGGACGGCGCTGGCCGACAGCACAGACCTGATCGGCCGCTGGCATGGCCGCGGCCGGCTGCGGTACGCGGTCACGCCGCGGTTCTCGCTGTCCGCGTCGAACGAGATGCTCGACGTCTGCGCACAGCTGCTCCAGGCAGGCGTCTGGTTCACCTCGCACGTCAACGAGAACGTCGCCGAGGTCGCCGCGGTGGCCGGGCTGTTCCCCGGCGCCCGGCACTACCTGGACACCTACCGTCAGCATGGCCTGGTCACCAGGCGCAGCGTCTTCGCCCACAACGTCCACCCCAGCGACGCCGAGCTCGCGATGCTCGCCGAGCACGGGGCCTCCGTCGCGCACTGCCCGACCAGCAACTGCGCGCTGGGCAGCGGGCTGTTCCCGCTGCGCAGGCACGTCGAGCACGGCATCGGCATCGCACTCGGGTCCGACGTGGGCGCGGGAGCGGGCCTGTTCGTGCCCAAGGAGGCGCTGCAGGCCTACTTCATCCAGCAGATGCTGGGCGCCGGCGGGATGAACCTGACGCCCGTCCACCTGCTCTACCTGGCGACGCGGGCCGGCGCCCGGGCGCTCGGGCTGGACGACCGGGTGGGTGACTTCTCGGTGGGCAAGGACTTCGACGCCGTATGGCTGCGGCCGGCCGCGGGCAGCACGCTGGCGGTGAACCTCAAGCACGCCCGCGATACGACCGACGCGCTGGCCAGGATCTTCTCCCTGGCCACGCCGGCGGACGTGGCCGGCGTGTGGACGCAGGGCGTGGTCCGCCAGGGACCCTCCCTCGCCGACGGCACCCCGGACGCGGGCCTGGCCTGGACCTAGACCTTCTCCAGGCAGCCGCGGGCGGCGTTGCGGACCTCCGGCGGGGGGGACCTGACGCTACGCGCCGGTCGCTGACACCCTGTGTCAGCGACCGGCGTCGTCAGCGATCCGGCTACGCCTGCAGCTTCGCCATCTCGTCCTGCACGAGCCGCTCGTGCTCGGCGGTGTCCTCGCGGGCGCGCCGCGGGCTCCACCGGCCTGCCATCAGCAGGATCAGCGGGATGAAGACCACCTCGCCGCCGACACAGACCCACCACCAGTTCTTCCACTGCCCGGGCGCCGCGGCCGCGGCGCTGACGACATCAGAGCCGTGCGCCTTGAGGTACGCGAGGTCCGCCGCCGGCACCTTGGACAGCGCGGTCAGCTGCGCCGAGTAGGGAGCCATGATGGCCAGCTCCGTCGAGTACGGGGCGATGGTCGTCAGCTGCGCCGAGTACGGCGCGATGGTCGTCAGGTCCGCCGCGTACGGGGCGATGGTCGTCAGCGCGGGCGCGGCCGCGATCACGCCGGCGATGGCCGCCTGGTTGGCCGAGATCGTGGTCAGGATCTGCAGGCCCTTGGCGCCGCCTCCGGCGGCAGCGACCGCCTGGGCCACCAGCGACGGCGGGATCGTAGCCGGGTTCTTGTAGGTGGCCAGCCTGGCGAACAGCGCCGGGTGGGCCTGGATCACGGCGAGTTCTGGCGCGAACTTCTGCGCGTTCGCGAGCTGCGTCGCGTTCGCCTGCGCGGTGGCCAGGACCGCGGGCGGGATCTTCTGCGCGGTGACCAGGACCGTCGGCGGGATCGACTGCGCGGTGGCCACGACCGCCGGGGGTACCTTCTGGGCGGCTGCCACGACGGCCGGGTGGCTCTGCGCGAAGGCCAGTTCCGGGGCGTACTTGGCGGACAGCGTGGCGACCTGCGTGCCGTAGGTGACCAGCGGCGTCATCGAGCTGACCACGGCCGGCAGGATGAGGAGCGAAATGGCGATGACCGCGCGGATGATCCAGCCCCAGACGGCCAGGCCGGTCGCGGTCAGCGCCGGGTTGTGCTTCTCGATGGTCTCGGTGTAGCTGGCCATCCACGGCGCGTACGCGATCGCGAGGAACACCGCCAGGATGCTGATGACCAGGGCGAACGTAGCGTATGTGGTGCCGTGGCCCAGGTTGAGGAAGACGATCGTCATGACGATCGCGCCGACCGCGCCGAGCACCATGAACGGCTTGCGGACCCCGACCCGGTTGGAGATGATCCCGATGATGATCAGGGCCGCCGCGTCGAATGCCCAGAACCAGTTCCCGATGCTGTTGGCGGTCGACAGCGTGAAGTTGAATAGCGAGGTGAAGTACACGGTGAAGAAGCCGACCGCCGTGTAGTAGAACAGCAGGAACACCGAGATCGCGAACGCCGAGCCGATGATGTCCAGGCGCAGCATCTGCCGCCACGGGTGCTCCGTCAGGGTCTTGACGTCGAGGCCGCGGGCCCGTGCCTCGATCAGCGCGCGGTCGCGCATAGACACCATGAGCTGGTCGCGCAGCTGCGGCGAGAGCTCGCGCAGCCCGATCACGGCGATCGCGGCGACGACGAGGATCACGATGCCGCAGATGATGAACTGGTCCTGCCAGGCGGGGAGGTGGCTGAGCGTGTTGCTGGACACCACGGCGACCACCAGGCTGCCGAGGACCGGCCCGAGGGTCCAGAACCCCATCGCGGAGGCCCGGCCGAGCTGCGGCGAAAAGTCGCGCACCAGCGCGGGAGTGGCGACGAGGATGACGCCCTCGACGGCCCCGATGATGGCGAACAGCAGGCCGTAGGTGAACGTGCTGCCCGCGTTCGGGATACCGAAGAGGACCAGCAGGCCGACGAGGACCAGGCCGTAGGCCACCAGGTTGGCGCGGCCCCACCGGTCGGCCAGGCCCGCGGCGAGCGAGCCGAAGGCGCCGACGGCGTTGGCGATCACGATCAGGTACACGTAGGTGCTAAAGGTCATCCCGAAGTGGGCGATGATCGACGGGGATACCGCGCCAGGGATGTAGAACGCGTAGTAGAGCGCAATCGTGGCGAGCACCACGATGGCCAGGTAGGTCATCCGAGGCCGGGTGTCCGGGTAGTGGTCGAGCTGCCGTCGCCAGAGGCCGTTCATGCCCCCGGCCGCCGGGGCGGCGCCTTGCGCGGTTGCTGTCATCCTGACGACCCCTTTCGGCGCCACGTCGGCTATGACGTGCGCACGGGCCTAAAGTACGTGTACGTACTTTAGAGATTTTTCCGTTACTGTAGAGCGCATGCCCGACACCCCGCAAGGGGGCAGCCTCGCCCACACCCACGAGGGAAAACCGGGCCTGCCCAGGGGCCGGAGCCGGCTTCCCGCGCGGGCGGTGCGCGCGTCCCAGGTGGAGCGGCTGCGCCGGGCGGCGATCGCGGCGGTGGCCGAAGACGGGTACGCGGATGTCACGGTGGCCGACATCGTGCGCCGGGCCAAGGTGTCCCGCGTCGCCTTCTACGCGCACTTCAGGACGAAAGAGGACTGCTTCCTCGCCGCGACCCGCGAAGGCGGCCAGCTGCTGGCCGACCAGGTGGTCGCCGCGACCAGGGCCGTGCCGCCTGACGCCCCGGACGAGGAGGTGCTGCGCGCGGCGTGCCGCGCGTTCCTCCAGTTCCTCGCGGACGAGCCGGCCTTCGCGCGAGCGTTCTACATCGGCATGCCCACCGCCGGGCCGCGCGCGGTCGCGCGCTTCGACGCGGCGGAACGCCGGTTCGCGGAAATGACCGCCACCTGGCACCGCCGGGCGCGGGCGCGGCACCCGGACTGGCCCGCGGTCCCCGACGACGTCTACCTGGCGATCGCGGGCGCCATTGCCAAGCTCGTGCGGACCGCCGTGCGCAACGGCCAGACCGACACGCTGCCGAAGATGGAAGACACGCTGCTGTCCCTGAACCTGTCCGTGCTGGCCGCCCGCCCCTGGCCGGACGGCGGGGCCTAGACCGCTTCTGCCCGCGACCTCCCGGCCCTACGAGCTTTCTCGGGTGGACGGGCCGCCGAGGTGGGCCGCGATGATTTTCTTCGGGACGACCATGCGCCAGGCGTCCGTGACCAGTTCGCGCATTTCTTCGCGGCTCAGCGCCGCCATTCGCGCGTGCACCCAGTGGAAGCGCTGGTCCGACAGCCGCGGCATGGCGAACTTGTCCGGCTCGGCCGCGATCAGCGCGGCCCGTTCCTCTTTCGGGAACCCGAAGCCCATCGTCGACTCGTCGGGCGAGATCGCCGCGTAGACGATCTTGCCAACCCGGAACTTGATGTGGTCGTAGATCAGGTGCTCGGAAGTGCGCGGCAGCGACATCGCCACCGCGCGCACGTCCGCCGCCGTGATCAAATCAGCACCCCCGGGACGATTGGCTGGGTCAGCGACGTCGTGGCGCGGCCGCCAGTCATGCCACCATCATGCCAAGGGTATTCATGGCAGTACCATCGCGCCGGAGTTCTACCAGCGGGACGCCGTACCAGGCCGCTGGCTGCCGGTCAGCCGGACCGCCGTGCTGTACGGCGGCTGGCTGCCCAGCACCGACATCCCGATGAGCCAGAGTGGAACTGCTCGCGTCCTAGCCTCCGGTCCTGGCGCGGCACAGGGCCAGCACGTTGGCGATGATCTGGTGGCCGGAACGGCCGGCGGCGGTGAGGATCGACTCGGGGTGGAACTGGACCGCCCAGCGGCCCGCCGCCTCGTCCTCGATGGCCATCACCACGCCGTTCTGCCCGTCCGTCGAGTGGAGTGCGGCGGTGACCGTGAAGCCGCCCTTCACGGCCTGCTCCTCGGCGTAGATCGAGTGGTAGCGCGCCGCGGTGAACTCCGGCGGCAGCCCCGCGAACAGCGACGTCCCGCCGCGGACCACGATCCGTCCCGGCTTGCCGTGCTGCGGCTCAGGCAGCAGCGACAGCTCCCCGCCGGCGTGCTCCACCATCGCCTGCAGCCCCAGGCAGACGCCGAACGCGGCCAGGTTCCTCGCGTCGAGTTCGGACAGCAGGTCGTCGCAGTTGAAGTCCGACGGGCGGCCAGGCCCTGGAGACAGCACGACGAGGTCCGGGGCGAGCGAGTCGAGCTTCTCGGCGCGGAACCCGGCGCGCAGCGTGGTCACCTCCGCGTCGTGCTGCCGGAAGTAGTCGGCGAGCGTGTGCACGAAGGAGTCCTGGTGGTCGACGAGCAGCACCCTGAGGGGACGGCGGCCGGCCGCGGCCGCCGGGGCTGACGGGACTACAGGCGCGACCTTACGTTCCGACTCATGAAGGGTTTCGATCAGGGCGCGAGCCTTGATGTAGGTCTCAGCCTCCTCCGCCGCCGGATCGGAGTCGTACAGCAGCGTGGCGCCGGCCCGCACGGCCGCGATGCCGCCCCTGATGTGCGCGGTGCGCAGCGTGAGGCCGGTGTTCATCGACCCGTCGAAGCCGATCGTGCCGACGGCGCCGCCGTACCAGCGGCGCGGCGCGGTCTCGTTGTCCTCGATGAACTGCATCGCCCAGGTCTTGGGCGCGCCGGTGACGGTGACCGCCCACATGTGCGTCAGGAACGCGTCGAGCGCGTCGAACCCGGGCCGCAGCCGCCCCTCGATGTGGTCGACCGTGTGGATCAGCCGGCTGTACATCTCGATCTGCCGCCGGCCGATGACCTTGACCGAGCCCGGCACGCAGACCCGCGACTTGTCGTTGCGGTCCACGTCGGTGCACATCGTCAGCTCGGACTCGTCCTTCGCCGAGCCGAGCAGGGTGGCGATGTTCGCCGCGTCCTCCAGCGGGTCGGTGCCGCGCGCGATCGTGCCGGAGATCGGGCAGGTCTCCACCCGGTCCCCCGTCACCCGGACGTACATCTCCGGCGACGCGCCCACCAGGTACTCCCCCTCGCCGAGGTTGAACGCGAACTCGTAGGGCGCCGGGTTCCGCTCCCGCAGCCGCTCGTAGAACGCGGCCGGCGACGCGCACCGCCCGTAGAACACGTGACCGGGCACCACCTCGAACAGGTCACCGCACTTGAAGCGTTCCTTCGCCCGCTCCACCATCGCCGCGTACACCCCAGGGGTGGGATTGGCAGGAATCTCCGTAACGTCCCCGGCCGGCTCTGGCGTGTCCGCCGTCTCCCTGGCGTGGCCGGCCGTCGAGGCGCCGCCGGCCGCGAACTCGTACCGGTACACGACCGCTTCTTCGCGGCGGCGGTCCAGCACATAGATCTCGTCGGGCAGATGCAGCACCAGGTCCCGCTGGTCCAGCGGCCGGTCCAGCCGCAGCCGCACAGGCTCGAACTGAAACGCCAGGTCATAGCCGAACGCTCCGTACAGCCCCAGATGCGGATCCGCGCAGCCGAAGGCCGCGACGATCTCCCGCAGCACGCTGAAGACGGTCGGCTGCCGCGACCGCTGCTCCTCGGTGAACGCACCCTCCCCTTCGGGCACGACCACGGTGATCTCGGCTGGCGCGGTGATCTCAGCTGGCGCGGTGATCTCAGCTGGCGCGGTGATCTCGGCTGCGGCCTCCGGCCGCTTCTTGCTGTTATCATCCGGCTGTTCGTGGCCGGCCTTCCGCATCGCGTCGGCGATCGCCGGAAGGATGACCAGGCCGCGGTCGTTGAGCGCGCGAGCGGTGACGTACCGGCCGTGGGTGGTGATCTCCACGGGCGGGTTCACGTACGCCATGTGCCAGCGGCTGTACCGGCCGGGATACTCCATGCCCGAGCTGAGCACGCCGCCGCGACGGCGGTCGACAAGGTCGGCAATGCGGGTCAGTTCGGCCGGATCGAACGCCTCGGCCGTGCGGGTGACCGCGACGCCGCCGCCGGTTGTCATCTCGATGGTGTCCACCGTGGGCCTCTCCAAGTCAGGTATGGCCCGGCGTGCGGCGGGAGAAACGAAAAGCGACCGCCATCTCCGGGCGGTCGCTCAGACTCAGCTAGGGACACCGCCTACGGGCGGCGCCACCACTGAAGGTCAGCAAAAGTTCTCATCGCGGCAGAGCATATCAGTCAGCCGGGGCAGGCGGAGCGGGTGTCGGGCATTCGCCAGGCGGCCGCGGCCCCCGTGATGGCCTCGGCGGCTTCGCGCATGTCCGGGGTGCCGCTTACCTGCTGGCCTTCGAGGAAGGCGCTGACCATGGGGAGGACGCTGCCGTCACCGAGGAGGCCGCCGTGGAAGGCGGGGACGACGATCACATCCGGCGGGAGGGTGCAGACCGGGAGGGTGAGGGCGTCCGCCAGCGGGACCACCGCCAGCCAGCGCAGCGACTTGCCGGACTGGTTGGCTACCGTGTCGAAGTACCTGGCGCCGAACTCGCTGACCGAGCTGAGCAGCTGCTCGGCGCCGCCCGGGCCGTACGGTGAGATCTCGCCGGCCAGGTGGTCCAGTTCGTTCAGGGCTTCCTCGGACACGGAGGCGTCGTCCGGTCCCGACGGGTAGCTGACCCGGCCGGGGTCGACGATCGGGCTGAGCAGCACCACGGAGCCGATCGGGAGGCCGGGGTGGCGGCTCAGCATGGCGTAGACGCCGAGGGTGCCCTCGCTTTCCGCGACCACGTCCACCGGGCGGTGCGTCTGGTTGTGCAGCACCCCGAGCTGGGCGGCGATCCGGTCGCCGAGGACCGGCAGCGGCAGGTCGTCGGCGGACGGCCCGTGCCGCACCGGGAAGTCCCTCGAGTCGAGTCCGACGTAGGAGAACTGGCGGACGTCCGCGCCCGGCATCTTCGCGCGCAGGCCGTTGGCGGCGTCGCAGCAGGACGAGCCCCAGCCGGAGACCACCAGGACCGCCGCGCCGACGGACACCGTGGCGGTCGCGGGGGTGGCCGTGACGGCAACCGCCCCGCTGTGGGCCGTTCCGTCGCTGAGCGTGTTCGCCGCGGCCACTGGGCTTGCGGTGCTGATCGGCGGCTGGATCGTGCCGGTGAACATCAGCCGGGCCACGCCGACCACGAGGGCGAGTGTCATGAACGCGGCGATCGGCGCGAACGGCAGGCCGAACAGCACCTTGGCAGGCACCGATGCCGGAGTGCGCGGGTGCATTCGGGCGGCTATCCCGGCTAGCCCGTACCAGGCGCGCGCGTTGACCATCCCGGTGACGGCCGCGACGCCAAGCGCGGCCGCGGTGCCCAGGTGTGCGATGACCGCCGCGCCCGCCGACAGCACGAGGAAGCTGGCGAGCAGCCAGAGCACGGAGCGCAGCGGCGGCAGCCGGCGCCACCAGGCCACGATCACCCCGCCGTGGCTCAGCGCGGCGGCGATGCCCAGCATGATCGGCAACGCGGCCAGGAACGGCCAGGAGAACGGCAGCACCGCGACGCCGAACGCCAGCGTCACCGCCGGCGAGAGCAGCAGCCAGGCCAGCGCGGTCAGCGCCATGCAGGACCAGAAGGCGCGGCCTAGGCCGGGTGCGCGCAGCTCCCGCGGCCAGGCCAGCCGCAGCAGCGCGGTGTCCACCGCCGCCCTGACGAGCAGCACGGTCAGCATGATGCCGGCGAACCCGAGCCAGGACCCGTTGTCGGTGAACAGCCAGCGCAGGTCGTGGTAGGCGGCGAGCACGGGAAGGGCGGTGACCTGCGGCGCGATCGGACGAGCGGCCGGGGCGATGAGCGTGAGAAGTCCAGCCTCCGCCACGGCCCCGCCGGCCGCGGCGAGGATCAGTCCCTTATGCCGGAGGAACCCTCCGGCCGGCAGCCCCGCGCGCATTCTGCAATCCGGTGTGCATCCGCGCCAACATCTCTCAGAGGTGGCACATTCCGGGTTTAGATCACAATCCGGAGTATCCCTCCGGTCGTCCCCGTACGGAAACTATTTACCCGGCCCGGCGGGCTCGCTCCCGGCGAGGACGCGAGACAGCAGCGCCCGCCAACACCTGGCCCGGGTCGAGGCCGAGGAGCTGGCAAGGTTTCGCTTGGTCATGAATTGTCGTACCGTCTGGCCATGCGCGCGACACGCTAAGGAGATGACCGGATGAGCACGTCCACGACGACCACGCTCGCGGAACTGCCCTCGTTCAAGGGCAAGGAGCTCGGGACCAGCGACTGGTTCGAGATCACCCAGGAGCGGGTGAACACGTTCGCTGACGCCACCGACGACCACCAGTGGATCCACGTGGACGTCGAGCGGGCGAAGGCCGAGTCCCCGTTCCGCGGGCCGATCGGGCACGGGTTCCTGACGCTGTCCCTGTTCGTGCCGATGTGGTCGCAGATCCTCACGGTCACCGACGTGAAGATGGGCGTCAACTACGGGCTGAACAAGGTGCGTTTCCCCGCGCCGGTTCCGGTCGGGTCCAGGATCCGGCTCACCGCGACGCTCGTGGACGTGGAGGAGTTCAGGGGCGGGCTGCAGCTCGTCGCCGGCGGGGTGATCGAGCGGGAAGGCGGCGACAAGCCGGTGTGCGTGCTGGAGTCCGTCACCCGCCTCTACGGCTGACCGTGGCTGTAGCCTGTGCGGGTGCTTGATCACGAATGGTTCTGCGCGGGGACTGAAACGGAGATCGCGCGGATGGCTTCGGTCGCGTCGGCGGCCGACCTGTCCGCCGCGGTGCCGACGTGCCCGGGGTGGACGGTCACACGGCTGGTCAGGCACACCGGAATCGTGCACCGATGGGCCACCCAGATCGTGACGACCAGGGCCGCCGCGCGGATCGAGCAGCGGAGCCTCGACGTGGGGCTGCCGGATTCCGTGGCCGGCTACCCGTCCTGGCTGGCGGCCGGGGCGGCGCCGCTGGCCGCCGCGCTGCGCGCGGCGGGGCCGGATACTCAGGTCTGGGCGTGGGGCCCGGTTCAGTCGTCGGGCTGGTGGGCGCGGCGGATGCTGCACGAGACGACCGTGCACCGGGCGGACACCGAACTGGCCGCTGGCGTCGTCCCTGAGGTCGACCCTGCGGTGGCCGCCGACGGGATCGAGGAGTTCCTGGCCAACCTGCCGGTCGCACGGCGGCCGGCGGAGCATCTGGCGTCGCTGCCCGCCGGGGCGTCGCTGCACCTGCACGCCACGGACTGCGACGGCGAGTGGCTGATCCGGATCGCCGGGGACGACGGGGTGACGTGGTCACGCGGGCACGCGAAGGCGACGACAGCTGTCCGCGGTCCGGTGGCCGAGCTGCTGCTGTTCACGTATGGCCGGGTACCGGGGACGGATCCCCGGCTGACCGTGTTCGGCGACCCGGCACTGCTAGAGACGTGGCAGGAGAAGATGGCGCTGTGATGGCGGTTCGCCCGTTATGGGCGGCCGGCTGCTCGCGATCAGCGACCTGCACATCGGGTACCCGGAGAACCGGGAGTTCGCCGCGTCGCTGCGGCCCGAGCATCCGGACGACTGGCTGATCGTGGCCGGCGACGTCGGCGAGGTCTTCGCCGACGTCGGGTATGTGCTCGCCACGCTCGCCGACCGGTTCGCGCGGGTGATCTGGACGCCGGGTAACCACGAGCTGTGGACGCTGCCCGCCGACCCGGTGGCGGTGCGCGGCGTGGCGCGGTACGAGGCGCTGCTGAAGGTGTGCCGCCGCTTCGGGGTGCTCACCCCTGAGGACGAGTTTCCCGTATGGCCCGGGCACGGTCCGGACGGGCCGGTGACCATCGCGCCGCTGTTCACGCTGTACGACTACTCGTTCTCGCCTTCCGGCGACGGCGATGCCCTGGCCGCTACGCGGGCACAGGCGGTCGCGCGGGCGCGGGCCGCCGGCGTGGGTGCCGCCGACGAGGACCGGCTGCATCCCGACCCGTACCCGTCGGTCGAGGC
This sequence comes from uncultured Actinomycetota bacterium, assembly GCA_963843745.1. Taxonomy (GTDB): domain Bacteria; phylum Actinomycetota; class Actinomycetes; order Streptosporangiales; family Streptosporangiaceae; genus Trebonia. The sequence continues at coordinate 510,277 of CAWJLP010000021.1, read as the reverse complement.
CTGGTGCCGTGCCCGGGTCGCCGTATCCGCTGCGCGGCTCGCCTCGGTGACCGGGCCGCTGGTGCTGGTCAGCCACTGGCCGCTGCTGCGCGCGCCGGTCGCGGCGCTCCGTCACCCGGAGTACGCGCCGTGGTGCGGAACCGAGCTGACGGCCGGCTGGCACCGCTCGTTCCCGGTTACCGCCGCCGTCTACGGTCATCTGCACATCCCGCGCACCACGGTGCACGACGGCGTGCGCTTCGAGGAGGTCTCGGTCGGCTACCCGCGTGAGTGGCAGCGCCGCGGCCCGGTGCCGCCGCAGCCGCGGGTCATCCTGGGCTGACCGGAGTCGGCCGCGTACGTTCCGGATGAAATCAGAACTCGAAACCGCCGGGGCGGGAGTTGTGGTCGGCGAGCAGGCCCGCGAGCGTGGAGATGGCGATCTCTGGCGGGGTGCGGGAGCCGATGTTCAGCCCGATCGGGCGGTGCACGCGGGCGATGTCGCCGGGCGGGACGCCGAGGGCCTCGAGCGCCGCGATGTGCGGGGCGGGGTGACGCGGGTTGCCGAGCACGCCGATCCAGCGGGTCTTGGTGGCGAGGGCGTCGCGCAGCACCACGCCGAGTTCGTCGCGGTGGTGGTCGGTGACCACCACGTCCGCTCCCTCGATGTCATCGGGCACCGTGCCGAGGACGCCGAAGCCGGTCATCGCCGCCCCGGCGGCGCGGTCGGGGTCCGGCTCGACGAGCAGGCAGCGGAACCCGGCGTCGGAGGCGTAGCGCAGCAGGAACGCGGCCACCGGCGAGGCGAACACCGCGATCAGGGTGCGGTCCGGGGCGAGAAAGCCGCCGCTGACGGCCGGTGAACTGGCGGCGGCGGGAACCGGGGTGTGCGCGACCGCGCAGGGGTCGATCTCTTCAGCCATAAGGTCAGGATAGGGTCGCCCACTATGGAGTTCCAGGACGTGGTGCGGCACCGGCACATGGTGCGGACGTTCACCAGCGAGCCGATCCCGCAGGCGTCGGTCGACCGGATCCTCGGCAACGCGGTCCGCGGGCCGTCGGCGGGGTTCTCTCAGGGCCAGGCGTTTCTCGTGCTGAGCGGGGACGACCTGCCGAAGTTCTGGGCCGTGGCGAGCGAGGCGGTTTCGGAATCCGCGCAGACCGCGCCGCTGCTCATCGTGCCGATGTCGTCCAAGCGCGTTTACCTGGACAGGTACGCGCAGCCGGACAAGGGCTGGACGGACCGGGACGAGTCGCGGTGGCCGGTGCCGTTCTGGCATATCGACACCGGCATGGCGGCGCTGCTGATCCTGCTCACCGTGGTGGACGAGGGGCTCGGCGCGGTGTACTTCGGCATCGTTCCCGAGGCGGTGCCGGAGTTCCGCGCCGCGTTCGGGGTGCCTGACGACTATGAGCCCATCGGCGCGATCGCGATCGGGTACGACGCGGAGCCCGCGCCGCGCGACCTCAGGTCGAGGCGGCGTTCCTCCGGCGAGATGATCCGCTTCGGCCGCTGGTAACCGCCGCTGGTAACCGCCGCTGGTAACCGCCGCTGGTAACCGAGGCACCGGCGGCGGTGTCACTCGCGCCGGTTGGCGGAGATCGCCTCGGATCCGGTCGCGGCCTCGTCTTCCGCCTCGTCCTCCGCCTCGGCTGCCGCCGTCCCGGCGATGGGCTCCGGATCGCTGTCCGTGCCGGCGGCGTCGGGGACCTCGCGGAGCGGCGGGCCCGACAGGCGCCACGCTTCGCGGACGATGACCTGGAACGCCCCGGCCGCCGGGATGGCGAGCAGCGCCGCGACGAAGCCGCCGAAGATCCCGCCGATCCACGACCCGATCGACGCGCCGACCAGCACCGAGATCAGCACGAGCAGCGGGCTGATGCGTACCGTCTTGCTCATGATGACCGGGTTCAGGACGTGGTTTTCGAACTGGGTGTAGATGAGGAACACGATCAGCGTGACGAGGCCGGCGGTAAAGGAGTGCGTGAGGGCGAACAGCACCGTGGGGATGCCCGCCAGGGCGCCGCCGATCAACGGCAGGAAGTCGACGAGCGCCACCCACAGCGCCCACAGCCCGGCGAACGGCACGCCGACTATCATCAGCGTGACGAACACGACCACGCCGCAGATGATCGACGTCAGGAAGTTACCGAGCATGTAGCCGACGACCGACCGGTTCATCTCGGCGGAGAGCTCGATGACCTCGTCCGCCGACTTCGGTGACAGCAGGCCGAGGGCACCGCGGCGCAGCCGCGGCCCTTCGAGCAGCAGCATCAGCACGAGGACGAAGATCGTCACCAGCTCGATCAGCACCGAGAACGCGGCCGAGCCGATTGACAGCACCGGTTTGGTCAGGTTCTGGGCGTAGGTGACGAGCTTGGGCGCGTTCTGCGATACCCAGTGCTGGACGTGGTACTTGGTCGCCAGGTGGCCGATCCAGCCGCGGCCGGTCTGCGCGCTCGCGACGTAGGACGGCAGCTTGTTGGCGAGGCTCGTGATCGCGTTCACTAGCGGAGAGCCGAAGATGTAGGCGAGCCCGAAGAACACCAGCAGCGCGAACACGGTGACGATGCCGACGGCGAACCCGCGGCGGCGGACCACATAGCGCTGCAGGATGAGCACAAGCGGGTTCAGCAGCAGCGCGACGAACCCGGCGACGAGCATCAGCAGGACGATGTCGCGCAGCCGGTAGATCAGCTTCCCGGACAGGTAGAAGAACGCGACGACGAGCACCGCGACGACGATCGTGCGCAGCGGGACGCCGCTCCTGTCCGCGGCTTTCCACAACCGGGCTACCCGGCTGGCCAGCGGCCCCTGATCTTCCTTAACCACGATTACAGGATGTCAGGTCCGTGGCGTAGAAAGCGCAACACGGACGAACTGATCGCAGCCGGCGCCAACCGCCGCCGGCCACCTGGTAGACACGAACACCGCCCATAGCAGCAGCCCCAGCAAATTCAAGCCCGGGCAAGCCCGAGCGTTGCAACGGGCGGCGCCGCCGGGCCGCTGCGCCGCAGCCGTCCGCCGGTGCGCCACCACCGGATCAACCACGTACCCGCCGTTCGCCGCTGTAATCAGCCGGGGCCTAGCCAGCATCATTGTAAGTACTTACAAGTCTTGAAGCACCCGCGTCATCCTTGAAGCACGCGCGTCGCGGCCCGAGCCGCGCCACGCTTCTTGCTGTTATCAGCATCGGCCGCGCAAGACCGGAAGATAGTGGATCGTTAGTGCCCTCAGAGGGGCCTCAATGATCCACTATCTTGACGCGGATGGCACTTCTTGCTGTTATCACACCTTGAGGGGCCGGCGGACGCTGGGTTTCCGTAGTGCTGGGGGCCGTGGGGTTTTTGGGTCGGGACGGCGCGGCCGACGGGCCAGCCCGAAGCAGCCACAATCGATTGCGGCTGGCATGAATAGCCAGGCCACAGTGGGTAGGAGCAGAGGCCAGGGGCGGATAGCAGCGGTGAGAAAGGGGCGGGCCAGTGTTCGAGGGAGATCAGGCGGCGGCGCCGAAGGAGAAGGAGTATGTCAGGCGCCTCGATGAGGCCTCCGACCACCTGGCGCAGCTGTCGGAGGTGCTGACCGCCGAGGAAGAAGTCGGCCGCGTGCTGCAGCGCAGCGTCGACCAGCTAGTCGAATCGGTGCCTGGCGCCGACATGGCGAGCGTGACCGTACTGAGCGGTGACGCGGGCGAGACGGTGGCCAGCAGCAACGAGCGGGTGTGGGCGATCGACTCCGACCAGTACGCCACCGGGGACGGCCCGTGCCTCGAGGCGTCCCGCACCCGTGAGGTCGTCCGCGTCGGGGTGGAAGAGGCGCACGAGCGCTGGCCGGAGTTCGCGCGCAGCGCCCGCGCGGCCGGGGTGGCGAGCTACCTATGCCATCCGCTGTTCATCGACGAGGAGTTCGTCGGCTCGCTCAACCTTTACAGCGAGCAGCGGCACGGTTTCAGCGATTTCGACGTGGCGCTGCTCCGGCTGTACATCACGGCGGCGAGCGCCGCGATCGCCAACGCGCGGCGCTACGCCAAGGCCCGCACCCTGTCCGAACATCTCCATAAGGCCCTCGACTCCCGGGCGCTGATCGACCAGGCCATCGGCGTGGTCATGGCCCTCCGCGGGATCGGCGCGGAGCAGGCATTCGACGAACTGGCCCGCGAGTCGCAGAACAGCAACACCAAGCTGCGCGAACTCGCCGCCCGGATCGTCGAGAACGCGAGCCGTCAGCGCGGGTAAACCGGCAAGCACCGTCAGCAGGCCAGCAGGCCGAAAGCCTGCTTGGCGGCGAGGACCCGCTGCGCCGCGGCGTCCACCACGGCGCGGAACGACGGAGACGAGGAAGCCCTCGCGAGCACCGCCGCGGCCATCGTCTGCGCCGGCGCCAGCGACTGCGAGGTGATCATGTCACCGCCCGCCGTCAGGAACGAGATCGCCCGCGACGCCGCCGGGATCGACTGCACGGCGAGGGCGTCCCCCAGGTCGTCGGACATGATCACGCCGCCGAAGCCGAGGCCCGACCCGGACCCGGACCGCACCAGCTTCAGCACCGTGGGCGAGAACACCGCCAGCTGGGTGCGGTCGATCAGCGTGTAGGTGGCCAGCGCCACCATGACGAACGGCACTCCCGCGACCACCGCCGCGCGGAACGACCCGAGGTCAGGATCGTCCGGCGTGGTGACGTTATCGACCACGTCGGCAGTGAAGTCGGTGTTCCCGGTCACCCGGCCGAGCCCGGGGAAATGCTTGGCCGCCGTCGCTACCCCGGCCGAGGCCATCCCGGTGATGAACGCCGCCCCGTGCGCTCCGTTGCCCGCCGGCGTCGAGCCGAACTGCCTGTCCAGCGCCCCGATCGGCGCGTTCGACGCGGCCGTGGCGGCGGGCACCACGTCCATGACCGGCGCCAGGTCGAAATTCACCCCGGCGGCGTGCAGCTCGCGCGCCCAGCCGGCCGCCGCGGAGCGCAGCGTCGCCGTCGACCAGGTGCCCTGGGTCAGCGCGGACGGCATCACGGAAAAGCCGGGCCCGGTCAGCTGCTGGACCTGGCCGCCCTCCTGGTTGGCGGCGATGAACATCCGCACGCCGCCGTCGTTCGCGGTGCCCAGCGACTGCATGTGCGCGGTCGCGGCGGCCAGCGCCGTGACGCCTTCCGACGTCGAGTAGAGCAGCAGCGACCCGAAGTGGTACTGCTGCAGCGCCGCCGTCGTCTGCGGCCCGGCGATGTCGCCCGTCACGCCGACGAGGAACAGCTGGCCGACCCGCTGCGCCTCCGTCAGCCGCCCGAACACCTGGGCCGCGCAGGACACCGTCGGCGAGGGGGACGCTGGCGACGGGGACGCCGTGCCTGGCGGGCTCGTCACGGCCGACGGGTGGAGCGACGAGGCGGCACGGCGTGGCTGGGGCCGCCGGCGAGCTGCAGCCGGCGGTCACCGCGAGCGCGGCCCCGACCGCGACCGCGCACGTCACAAGCGTCCGCGCGCGCGATCGAGCCCAGTCCCAGTGCACGGGACGACTCTAGTGGCATCGCGAGTAAGACGGAGCCCAGAGGTTGTGGTGGCTGCCAGGTTGCAAAGGGGTATGTAAGAGCATTATCCGGAACGGCCTCGTGGTGACCGCCGCGGCCGCAAGCTCCACTGCCGGGAGGGCGATGATGCGCTTCGGGGTCTTCGACCACAACGACGCCTCGGGGCGGCCGGCCACGCAGCAACTGGCCGAGCGGCTCGCGCTGGTCGAGGAGTACGAGCGGCTGGGCTACTACGCCTACCACATGGCCGAGCACCACGGGACTCCGCTGGGCATCACCCCGTCGCCGCACCTGATGCTGGCCGCGGCGTCGCAGCGCACGTCGGTCATCCGCCTTGGCACGCTGATCTCGATCCTGCCGCTGTACCACCCGATGCGCGTGATCGAGGAGGCGTGCACCCTGGACCAGCTCACCGGCGGGCGGCTCGACCTCGGCGTCGGGCGCGGCATCTCGCCGATCGAGACCGGATTCCACGGCGTGCCAGGGGCAGAAACGCAGGAGCGGTTCGACGAGGCGTTCGCCGTGCTGCGGATGGGCCTGTCCGGCGCGACCTCCGTGGACTTCCACGGGAAGTACTACGACATCACGAACGCGCCGGTGGTGACCCAGCCGGTGCAGGACCCGGTGCCACTGTGGTACGGGACGCGGACCCTGGAGAAGGCGCGCTGGTGCGCGCGGCTCGGCATGCCGATGATGGCGCTGGTGCCGTCGCACGCGGTGCGGCCGTTGACCGACGCGTACCGGGCGGAGTGGGCGTCGCTGGGCCGCGCGGAGGCCGACGTGCCGCCGCTGGGGATTACCCGCTCTGTCGTCGTCGCCCCGACGAACGAGGAGGCGATGAAGATCGCCAACCGGGCGTTCACCGGGTTCGTGGCGAACTTCGAGTCGCTGTGGAAGCGGTACGACCTGCCGCACCCGCCGGTCTTGCCGGCGGACACCTACGAGGAAATCCACGCGACCGGGCACTTCTACGCGGGCGACCCGGCGGGCGCCCGCGACTGGGTGGCGCACCACCGCGACGTCGGCGGCATCAACTACGTCGCGATCGAGCTGGCCTTCGGCGACATGACGGTCGACGAGGCCCGCCAGTCGGCCGGGCTCTTCGCCACCGAGGTCATGCCCGCGTTCCTGCATTGAACGGCTACGTCGATGCCGCAGCGCGGCGGAGCATCACCCGGGCCAGCCGCCTTACCCGCGCGACCGGAGCGATGGCACCGGCGGGAACGGCAGGATCTTGATGATGCCGGCCCGCTGTGCGCACTCGTCGCGCCTCCAGGAGCTGGCGGTCCCGCTCGCCGGCTCGCCGCGCGTCGTCTTGGCATGCCCTGACGAGATAGTCGCGGATGCTCATTCTTTTCACCGCTCGTTCCGGGCGCAGGCGGCGGCCAGCCGCTGGTAGAACCAGACGGTCTCGCATCCGTCGGTCCCCCGCGCGGTGAGCAGCCGCACGGCCAGGTCGACGTAGTCGGTGCCGGCCGTACGCAGGTCCGGCCGGCGTGAGCCAGCGAACTGGGCGCGGATCTGCCGGTAGTCGGCGGCGGTGACGTGGTGCGTAGTCAGCGGATACGCGCAGGCGGCCAGGCCGCTATCGGGCGGGGCGCCCGGATGGGTGCTGCCGAACGCGGGCGAGGTGCCGAGGGCCGCCAGGGCGGCGGCCAGGCCGGCTAGCACGACAGCGAGACGGCGGATGGGGTTCATGACGTCCTCCCTTCCTGGCCTTTCTTGGTGCTTACCGGTAATCGAAGCGGTCCCCTGAGCTGGCGGTAATGGGTCGATCGGCGTATCTTCCTGAGCAGGTGTTGAGGATGCGCGCAGACCGCCACGAGGCGCTAGTGGACTTCCTGCTGGAGGCGGTCGCGGACGAGGGCACTACGCCGTTTTCCGCGAACGTCCTCGCGGGCATGCGCAGAGTGGTCCGGTGCGAGGCGGTCAGCTATCGGGAGTGGAGTCCGCAGGAGCTGCTGGGGTGTTCGCTGGCCGCCGATGACCCGGCGTCGATCTTTTCGGTCTGGCGCGCATACCCGCAGGTCAGAAACGATGATCCACTCGCCGGCGGGATACCGAACGGGAGCTCGCTGCCGAACCGCGAATGGCTCGGGCGGCCGCTGGCGATCTCCGATTTCATCAGCGATCGCGAATTTCGCAGCCGGGGGCTCTACGCCGAGGTCTGCAGGCCGCTCGGGGTACGGGCCGTGATGAAAGTGTTCCTGCCAACCGACGGGGCAACCGGCGCGTCGCTTGTGTTCGACACCACCAGGAGCAGGTTCACCGAGACCGACCGCCTCACCCTCGAGCGCCTTGTCCCGCACCTGGGACAGCTGCGGCGCAACGCTCTCGCGCGAAGGATCTATCCGGCGCTCATGGATTCCACCGCGGCGGCCCGGATGAGGCTACTGCGCCTCACGCCACGCGAACGGGTCGTCCTCGCCAGGGCTGCCGCGGGTGAGACGAACAGCATGATCGCGCAGGCGCTCTTCGTCAGCCCCGGGACCGTCCGCAAGCACCTGGAACACGTCTACGACAAGCTCGAGGTCCGCACCCGCACAGAAGCGGCCGCGATCTACACCCAAGAGCGAGTGGTCATGGAGAGCCCGGGTCTGGACCCCTAGCAAGGCCGGCGGCGTAGCGGAGCTCGCCGCCGACGATGGTGGCGACCACTGCCTGGTTGAAGGGGCGCCGGTCGCGAAGCGTCCCTGTCCCACAGCCAGCACCTTACGTTCGGACAAAGCAAGGACCTGATCCGGACGCGAGGCGGCGAAGTGCTCGATCCTGTGCCGGGCAGCTGGCCTGGGATACCTGTCCGCGGCCATGGCGAAGGCGTCCAGGGCCACGTCGATGGCGCGGTCGCCGATCGCTGTTGCCCGGGTCGCCGTCGTAGCGGGCGGACATCGCGGCGGTGCGGCCGGCCAGGGAGCCGTCGGTGAAGATCTTCATCGGGCCGAGGCGCAGCCAGTCGTCGCCGAACCCGCTGGTGATGCCGGCGTCGGCCGTCACGCGGCCGCCGTCGACGTGCGGTGACGTGGCGTCGATGCCGAGATCGCGCCGGACCAGGCTGTTGACCACGCACATGTGGGCGGAGGTGTGCTTGAGCCAGACGCGGTGGTTCGGGGCGATCTTGTCGAGCGCGTCGCGGTGCGGGTAGCCGTCGGTGTCTTTATATGCCTTGACAGTTATATATCTGCCGGAGCATGATTCATTGGTATGGCGACGCTCACCACGCTGCAGGTGCTCGCTGAGCCGCGGCGGCAGGAGATCCTCGACCTGCTGCGCGACGGCGAGCTGCCCGTGGGCGACCTGGTGGCGCGGCTGCGGATGAGCCAGCCCGCCGTGTCCAAGCACCTGCGGGTGCTCAAGGACGCCGGGCTCGTCGAGGTCCGCGCCGACGCGCAGCGCCGCCTGTACCGGATTCGTCCCGAACCGCTGGCCGAGCTCGACGCGTGGCTCGCCAGCTATCGCGTGCTCTGGGCCGGTAGCCTCGACCGGCTCGAGGAGCACCTGGACCGAAGGAGGAACGCATGACCGACGGCACCCTCGACACGACCGGCGCCAAGCCGGCGGTGCGCCTTTCGCGGTACCTGCCCGATCCGCCGGCGGTGGTCTGGCGGGCGATCACCGAGCGGGAGCAGCTCAAGGCGTGGTTCCCGTGCGACGTGGTCGTCGAAGGCGGCCGGTGGGCGGTCGGCGCGGCGATCACGTTCCCGTTCCCCGCCGACGTCATCGACATGACCCTCACCGGCACGGTGCTCGCCGTGGACGAGCCCCGGCTGCTGTCGTACACCTGGGGCGAGGACGAGGTGCTGCGATTCGAGCTGTCCCCCGAGGGCACTGGCACCCGGCTGGTCCTCACCGACGAGCTGCAGGCGAGCTGGGCCGCGCGGAACGCGGCGGGCTGGGAGGACTGCCTGGACCGGCTGGCCGGGACGGCGGTGGAGCCGGACGCGTGGCGGTGGCGGTTCGCGGCGTATTCGGCGGCGTTCGAGCCGGTCATCGGGCCACAGGAGGGGCCGCCCGCGGAGTTCAATGGCGAGGTGTAGGGTCCCGCCCTGGCGCCTTTGGGGCGGGACCGTCGTTGAGGGCTAGCCTTCGCGGTTAGCCGCAGCAGGAGCAGCCCTCGCAGGTCGGGTCATCGCAGCACGAGCACATCACGGTCACCTCCTTCCGCGTTCGCGGCCTGTCCCGGCGCGCACCAGGTGCCTGGCGCCGGGTCCGGGCAGCCCGGTCCGGGCATGGCTTTGAGCATGCCGGTGAGTTCGGCCCGCAGCGCCCGGAGCCGCGCCATCTCCCTGTCGATCTCGCTGACGTGCTCGCGCAGCAGCGCCTCGGCCGGGCCGCAGGGGCAGGTGCCGGTGTCACGGACGGCGAGCAGGTCGCGGATCTCGGCGAGCCGCAGCCCGAGCCGCTGCGCGCCCCTGATGAACAGCAGCCGGTCCAGGTCGGCCGCGCCGTACCTGCGGTGGTCGCCGTCGGTCCTGCGGGGCTCCGGGAGCAGGCCGGCCCGTTCGTAGTACCGGATCGTGTCGGTGCGCACCTGGGCGCGCGCCGCCAGCTGCCCGACAGACAGCGCGCCGGCGGGTTGATCGATCGCCATAACCCGACGCTAAGCCCTGGACCACGGTCCAGGTTCAAGGGGAATCGGGCGGCGCGGCCGGTCCACCCCCGCATGCCGCCCGCCTACTGTGGATATTTTCTTGCTGTTATCATCCCAAAGGGCACTAGTTGAACGTCCGCCGAGGGACCGACAGTCGCCCTCCTTCCGGGGGCATATTTCTTGCTGTTATCAGCTTCCGGCCTGCCCGGCGATTGGCGGTGTGGGCCACAGGCGCGAATCTATTGGCGGTGTGGGCCACACCGCCAATAGGTGTTCTAAGGACTGCTGGCGGGCATCCGTGAGGTCGCCTCGGTGGCGAGGGGGGTGACGTCGCGCTGGCGTCGGCGCGGGGAGCGCAGCGCGATCACCGCGACGGCGATGGCAGCGGCGCCGAGGAGGGCGCCGGCCGCCCAGGCGAGGTGGTAGCCGCTGGTCAGCGCCTGGGCCGTCTGGGGCGCCGGGCTGGTTGCGGTGCGGGCGGCCGCCAGCGTCGTGAGCAGCGCGAGGCCGAGCGCTCCGCCGACCTGCTGCGCGGTGTTGAACACGCCGGAGACCAGGCCCGCGTCGGCGTCGGTGGCGCCTGCCATGCCGAGGGTGGTCACGGCGGGCAGCGTCAGGCCGCCGCCGAGGCCGAAGACGACGAGGAGCGGCAGCAGGGAGGTCGCGTAATCGGCGTGAGCCGGGATCTGGGTGAGCAGTGCGAGCGCCGCCGTGATCATCACCAGCCCGCTGACCAGCACCCGGCTGGCGCCGAACCGGCCGATCAGCCGCGCCGACAGGCCGAGCGACACCGCGCCGATGACGGCGGCGACCGGAAACAGGCCCAGGCCCGCGGCGGCCGGGCGGAAGCCGAGCACCCGCTGCATGTAGAGCGTGACGATCACCTGGAATCCCATCGCGGCGCCGATGATGAACAACTGGGCGAGGTTGGCGCCCCCAACGCTCCGGGAGGCCAGCACGCGCAGCGGGAGCAGCGGCGTCCTGGCGGTGGCCTGCCTGACGACGAAGCCGGCGAGCAGCGCTACCGCGACGAAACCGGCCCACCAGGCCGCGGGCTGGACGATGGCGTAGACGCCGAGCATGACGCCGACGGTGACTGCGGCCGCGCCGAGCGCGTCCGCCCCGGCGCGCAGCCCCATGCCCTGGTCCGCGGCCAGCAGCCGCCAGCCGGCGATCCCGGCGAGCAGGCCGATCGGCACGTTCACGAAGAAGATCCAGTGCCAGCTCGCCAGCTGCACGAGCAGGCCGCCAATGATCAGGCCGGCCGAGGCGCCGACCGCGCCGACGAAGGAGAACGCGCCGATCGCCCGTCGCTGCTCGTCGGGCTGGCTGAACAGCCGGACGATCATGCCCAGCGTGACCGACGACGCCATCGCGCCGCCGATGCCCTGCACGAACCGGGCGGCGATCAGCATCCCGGGGCCGGCGGCCAGCCCGCAGGCCAGCGAGGCGAGGGTGAACACGGCCAGGCCGGCCACGAACATGCGCTTGCGGCCGAGCAGGTCCCCCAGCCTGCCGCTGAGCAGCAGCAGGCCGCCGAACGCGATCAGGTAGGAGTCCATGACCCAGCTCAGGCTGGCCGGGGTGAACCCGAGGTCGGCCTGGATCACGGGCAGCGCGACGGTCACGATCGTGCCGTCGAGGATGATCATCAGGGTCGCCGCGCACAGGATGACGAGCGCGAACCATCTCGAACGGAACATGGAATGACCGTAACAGATGATCTAAAACTAGACAATCTCTTAACGGACAGTCTTAGCTGGACACTCGCGCCCTCCGCACGGGCCGGTCACACTCGACCGGCTCGGCGAGCAGCCCGGCCACCAGGCCGGTGAGCGCGCCAGTGAACGCCTGCCGCTCCTCCAGGGGCAGCGCGTCGAGCACCTCGCCGTGCACCCGGTCGGCGATCTGGTGACCCGCGGCGACCAGGCCGGCGCTGGCCGGGGTGACCGTGACGATCCGGACCCGGCGGTCCGCGGGCGACGGCCTGCGCTCCGCGTAGCCGGCCCGCTCGAGTTCGTCGAGGGTGTTGAGCATCGTGGTCTTGTCCAGGTCCGACAGCTTGGCCAGCTCGATCTGGGTGTACTCGCCGGACATGGCGTGGGCGAGCACGCAGTAGTCGCGCGGCGTGACACCGGTCTCGGCGAACGCCGCGGTCATCCGGGTAGCCAGGACGTGCGACGCGTGGTTCAGCAGGAAGCTCAGGTCGATGACCTGGCGCTCACGCTGGCTGACGGGGGAAGCTGAGACGGCCATGCCGCCAGGATACGTCTATTGGTAGATAATCCCGTGACAGATCTCCTGTGGCGGGGCAGTCACCACGGGCCCGTTCGGGATGATGAAGAGCGGAGAAGCCGTCGGGAGCCGGCTGTCGATTCCGCGCGATTCGTCCGACGTAGGGGTGAACAGGCCGAGAGCTTGAAGGGAGAGCCACCATGGCTCAGTACGCGATCCTGATTTACGCCCACGACTCCGCCCACCGTCTCGACGCGACACCCGAGGACACCGCGACCAACGACGCGCACGCGGAGGAGCTGACCAGCGGCGGTTCGATGGTGATGGCCTACGCGCTGACGCCGAGGGACATGGCGACCTCCATCCGCGCCGACGCGATCACCGACGGGCCGTTCATCGACTCCAAGGAGGTCGTCGCCGGGTTCTACGTGATCGAGGCGCCCGACCTGGACGCCGCTATCGCCATCGCCAGGACCAACCCCGTCGTGCGGGACGGCGGCGGCGTCGAGATCCGCCCGGTGCACAGCGGCGGGTTCGTGCAGCGGGACTCGGGCCCTGGGCGGGCCGGCGGGTGACCGAGGTCGAGGCGGCGCTCGCCGACGCGCACCGCCGCGAGTGGGCCAGGGTGCTCGCCGCGACGGCCCGCGTCGCGCGAGACCTGGACCTCGCCGAGGAGTGCGTCCAGGACGCGTACGCCTCCGCCATGACGGCGTGGCACAGGTCCGGGGTCCCGGACAACCCGGGCGCCTGGCTCACCACCGCCGCGAAGCGGCGCGCGATCGACGCGATCCGCCGGGACACGGCGCTGCGGTCGCGGCTGCCGCTGCTCGTGGTGGACGACGAGGGGGAGCCGGGTCGTCCGGAGGAGCGTCACGTAGAGAAGCTCACCGAGGCGGTGCCTGACGAGCGGCTGCGGCTGATCTTTGTCTGCTGCCACCCGGCCCTCGCCCAGGAAGCTCAGGCGGCGCTTACCCTCCGGCTGGTATGCGGACTGCCGGTCCCGGACATCGCACGGGCATTCCTGGTGAGCGAGCCGACGATGGCGGCACGGATCACCCGGGCGAAGAAGAAGATCGCCGTCGCGCGGATCCCCTACCGGGTCCCCCGCCCCGCCGACCTCCCCGACCGGCTCCGCGCGGTCCTCACCGTCATCCACCTGCTGTTCACTACCGGCCACACCGCACCGTCGGGCGCCGCCCTGGTGCGCGCCGACCTGGTGGATCAGGCGATGCACCTGGCGCGGATGCTGTGCTCGCTGGTGCCCGATGACACCGAGGCTCGCGGGCTGCTCGCGTTGCTGCTGGTCACTGACGCGCGGCGGGCCACTCGGGTCGACGAGGACGGCCGCCTGCTGCGGCTGAAGGACCAGGACAGGTCGCGGTGGGATCGCGCCGCGCTCGCCGAGGCCGACGCGATGATCGTCAGCTCGCTGCGGGCCGCCCCACCGGGGCGGTACGTGCTGCAGGCGGCGATCGCGTCCCTGTACGCCGAGGCGCCGGCGTACGACCAGACGGACTGGCCGCAGCTCGTCGCCCTGTACGACACGCTGCTGCAGGCGTGGCCGTCTCCGGTCGTGGCGCTCAACCGCGCCGTGCCGTTGTCCATGGTCGCGGGCCCGGAGGCCGCGCTCGCGGAGGTCGAACGGCTGGAAGGCGACGAGCGGCTGTCGGGATACCAGTACCTGCCTGCGATCAAGGCGGACCTGCTGAGCCGGCTGGACCGTCCCGCGGAGGCGGCCGCGGCCTACCGCCGGGCGTTCGACCTGGCGGCGAACGAGGCCGAGCGCGCGTTTCTCGCCGAGCAGTTCGCGGACTGAGCCGGCGGGGTCACTGCCTGAGGACGGCGGCCCATTTGAGGTGGACGGGGGTGTCCCGGCCGCGCCGGTTCTCTGAGCGGCGGCCGGGACACGCTTCTCTACTGCTGGGCCGTCCGGCGCAGTGCCGCGGTGACGGCGATGTCGATCGTGTGGCCGATCATGATTCGCGGTACCCGGATGCCGAGGGCTCGGCGGTCCAGCGGCCGACGGCGAGGCCCGCGGGCGAGGTGGTGGTCACGGTCAGGTCCGGGTCTCGTCGTCGGGGCCGAGGTCGTGAACTTCGAGCACCGGGTAGAGCCCGATCCGGTCCGGGCCGGGCAGCAGCGCCCGGTCCTCGCCGGGCAGCAGCTCGGTGCTCATGATCGCTTTCTGGGCGTCGAGGAGGTCCTGCTCGCTGTCGGCGATCGTCACGACGATCTCCGATCCGTCGTCGCGGCGGAGCTTGTAGACGCGGAAGCGGTGACCGAGATCGCTGACCGCGGGCTGGATCCGTTCCCGGCCGGCGAAATCCGAGGCGGCGACTTGCTCGGGGGTGCGGGGGCCGTCGAAGTAGGTGAGCTGGGCGTACATAGTGATCCTCCGGTCAGGTTGCTGTCGGGCTGACATCCCCGACTCTGCCGCCCGACGCGCCCGGCCGGATCAGTGCCAGCACGTATCGCTGGTACGCAATCAGCGATACTTCTGGACATGGAGGTGCCGATCGTCGGCCGGGCTTCTGAGCTGGGACAGCTGCGTGCCGCGCTGGTCGCCGCGTCCGGCGGCGCCGGACGGCTGGTCCTGGTCAGCGGCGAGCCCGGGATCGGGAAGACCCGGCTGGTCGCGACGGTCGCGGAGATGGCCGGCGAGTATGGCGTGCCGGTGGCGGCCGGTTTCGCGATCGATGACCCTGGCATGCCGCCGCTGTGGCCGTGGTCGGTTGTGAGCCAGTCGGTCCCGGGCCTGGCCGGCGTGCTGGGCGGCGCGTTTGACGAGTCGCTGGGCGGCGCTGGGGATTCTGAGTCGGCGCGGTTCGTGATGTTCGCCGCGGCCTGCCGGGCACTGGCCGATGCCGCGGCGGAGCGCGGGCTGCTCGTCGTGCTGGAAGACCTGCAGTGGGCCGACCGGACCTCGCTGCTGCTGCTCCGCCATCTGGCAGGTGAGCTCGCGCGCAGCAGGCTCCTCGTCGTCGCGACGTTCCGGGAAACCACGGACACGCCGCTGGCTGGCCTGCTGCCCGCACTGCTGCGAGCCGGCGATGCCCGGCCGATCCGGCTGACCGGGTTGTCGCGACCGGACATCGCGCAATGGCTGCGGCTCGCGGAAGCCGATGGCGACGTCGACGGGCTGGCTGACCGGCTGAGGGCAGGGACCGGCGGCAATCCGCTGTTCGTGCGGATGCTGGTGGAGCGCGGCCCGGCCGCTCTCGGGGAGGGGCTTCGGCAATTCCCTGAACTGCGGCAGCTGGTCCTAGCCCACCTCAGCGGGCTTAGCGAGCCGGTGCGATCGCTGCTCGGCGCGGCGAGCGTGCTCGGCGAGCGGATCGACCCGCCGGTGCTGGCCGAGGTGACCGGGCTTTCCGCGGCGACGGTCGCCGGCCTGCTCGACTCCGCCGTCGCGGCGGGTGTGCTGGCCGCTGCCCCGGACGGCACCGGGCTGTCGTTCGCGCACGCGCTTGTCCGGGACGCGGTGTACGACGAACTGTCCCCGTCCCTGCGGACGGCGCTGCACGAGCGGGCCGCCCGCGCGCTGGAGCGGTCCGGGCGCGGCGCGGCCTGCGCCGGGCAGATCGCCGGCCACTGGGAACGATGCGGCGTCTCGGGATGGGCGCCGCACTGTATGCGGTGGGCCCGGGAAGCGGCTGCGTCCGCCACCGCCTCGCTCGCCTACGACGAGGCGGCCCGGTTCGCCGCGCTGGCACTGCACGCCGCCGAGGCGGACGGCGCTTCCGCTGACGGCCTCCGCATCGAGCTGACCCTCGACGCGGCCCGCGCCGAATTCGTCGCCGGGCACATCGAGGCGTGCCTGCGGCTCTGCCAGACGACGGCCCGGCTGGCCGAGGACACCGGCCGGCCGGACATCCTCGCGGCGGCCGCGCTCGTGATCACCGGGGTGGGCGATCCGGCCACGACCGGGGCCGTCGAGGCCTTGTGCGCCAAGGCGATCCGTGCCGCGCCGGGCGAGGATTTCGCGCTGCGCGCCCGGCTGCGCGCCAGGCAGGCGATCGCGGCCGCGGAAACGGGCGCGGGGAACAGCGCGCGTGAGCTGTCCGCCGAAGCTCTCGCGCTCGCCGAGCGCAGCGACGACCCCGACGCGCTGCTCGACGGCATCCACGCGCGGCACCTGTCGCTGTGCGCGCCCCAGTTCCTGGCCGAGCGACGCGAGCTCGCAGCCCGCGCGTGCCAGGTCGCCCACCAGGCCCGCCAGCCGCTGGCCGAACTGTGGGGTCACGTATGGCTGGTCGATGCGGCGTTCCAGGCGGGAGATCTCGCCGCCGTGGACGACGAACTCGGCCGCATCGAGCAGTTCGCGGTCTACCGCAAGCACGGCCTCGCGCGGTGGCATCTGCACCGGCTGCGGGCGACCCGGGCCGCGCTGGTCGGCGAACTGGGCGCGGCGGCGGAGCACAATGAGGCCGCCCGCGCGGTCGCGGCAGAGATCGGCACGCTCAGCACGATCGGCATGTACTACGCGTTCCTCAATGAGCTCGCGCTGCTGCGCGGCACCATCGCCCCCGAAGCGGGGCTGGCGGCAATAGCGGTGCTGCAGCAGGCGCCGAGCATTGCCCTGGTGCGGATCTTCATCCCGCTTGTCCACGCGCTGCGCGGCGATCATGACCTGGCGCGCGCCACGTTCGAGGAGTTCCGGCACATGCCGGGGACCATCGAGGTCGGACCGCGGTGGGCCGCGCTGGTTAACCACATCGGGTTCGTCGCGCTGCTGCTTGACGACACCGACACCGCCGAGCGCGTGTACCGGGAGGTGTCCGGGCTCGCGCCCGGCTACATGGCCGACGGCTCCGGCATCGTGTTCTGCGGCGGCGCGTCGGAGCGAGTGACCGGCGACCTCGCCCTGGCCACCGGCCGGGCCGACGAGGCGATCGGCCGCTACACCACTGCCATCGAGATGAACGCGCGGATCGGCGCCCGGCCGTTCCTCGCGCTGAGCCGGCTCGGCCTGGCCAAGGCGCTGGTAGCCAGGGGCGTGACCGGGGACCTGCCCGCCGCCCGCGCCCTGGTCACGGAGGCCGCCGCGGAGTTCCGGCGGCTCGACCTGCCCGGCCCGCTGGCCGCCGCCGACGCCCTGCTCACCCGCATCGACGCCGCGGCGAGCGCGGCCAACCCGCTGTCCCGCCGGGAATCCGAGGTTGCGTCGCTGATCGCGCTCGCGATGTCCAACCGGCAGATCGCCGAGCAGCTCGTGCTGTCCGAACGTACCGTGGAAACACACGTCCGCAGCATCCTGGCCAAGCTCGGCTACTCCACTCGGACCGAGATCGCTACCTGGTCGCTGCGCCGCTCCGCTTTTTAGCCTTTGGCCGCGCCTACCGCTTGCGGGCCTTCCAGACTTCTTCGCAGGGCCATCGCCGCGCCCAGTCGAGGGTGACGAACGGATACCGGGTGGTCGCGTCGGGCCCGGGCCGCAGCTCGAGGAGGTCTTCCACCTCCAGGCCGCAGTCGCGCAGCAGCCTGATCATGTCGCCGTGGCCGAGGTGGAACTCCACTGAGTCGTGACTGTCAGGCCATTCGAACCGGTGCATGCCGAAGAACGGCCGCAGCAGCCGGTCGGTGGCGGGCTGATCTTCGGCGTCCGGCACGGTGAGCATCAGCAGCACCGAATTCAACAGGAAGATCAGCTCCCCGCCGGGGCGCAGCAGCCGGGCTGCCTCGGGAATCCAGCGGCACGGATCGCACCAGATGCTAGCGCCGTACTCGGAGATCGCCAGGTCGAAACTGGCGTCGGCGAAAGGCACCTGTTCGGCGCTGGCGTGGATGAGCGGGAACCGCAGCCCGAACCGGTCCTGCAGCTGGCGGGCGGTAGCCAGCTGCGCCGCGGAGTTGTCCAGGCCAGCCGGCCGCGCGCCGCGGCGGGCCAGCCAGGCCGAGATGTACCCGGTGCCGCAGCCCAGCTCGATGCTGTCCCGGCCGTCCACGTCTGCCGGCAGGAGGCCGACCTGCGCCTCGGGGATGTTCCACAGGCCCCAGGTCGGCTCGGCCGCGGCCCACCGGCGCAGGCCCGGTCCCGCGTAGTCGGCGGCCCATTGGTCCCACGCCGCACGATTGCGCAGCACATGATCAGCGGTACCGGTCACAGCCGTCAGCATGGGTGCCTGCCCGCCACGTCGTCAACTCGATATTCTCGGCGCCGTGATCGCGCTCGGCAGGCGGCTAGCTACGCCGAGTCGTCGTCTGCGGTGTAGGAGTGGCCTGGCCAGTAGGGCCACTCCTCGAACCAGGTGCAGCGGCCGTCATCGGCGAACCGGATGACCCACAGATCGCGGTACTCCTGGACAGGCGGATCTCCATAGCGGACCTCGGCCCGGACCACCGCCGCCGGGTCGTCGACCGCGACGATGTCGGCGGTCATCGTGAAGACCTCGTCCGGGGCCTCTCGTTCCTCCTCCCACATCCGCTTGATCGCGTCCAGGCCGGTAAGGGACTGTTCGTAGGGTGCCTGCGAGTAGACGGCATCGCTGGTGAACAATGCCGGCAGGCCGCTGGTGCCCGGCGCCCGCCACGCGGCCTCGTATCCCGCCAGCCACCGGCCCACCGATTCACGGTCAATCACCTGCCTCATGATGCCCCTGACGCCGCGCCGGGCAACCCGCGGGGTCCCGGCGGTGGGATTATCAGCGCGTGCCGGACGACAACCTTTCGTGGCCAGAGGTCGCTGCACGCCTTGCCGCGGCGCGTAGCTACTGGCTGTGCACGACGCTGCCCTCGGGTGCCCCGCACGCGGCCCCGGTGTGGGGAGTGGTGATGGACGAGACTCTGTACCTGTACACCAAGCGCCGCACCGTGAAGGCTCGCAACCTCGCCGCCGACCCGCGCCTTGTGGTGCACCTGGAAAGCGCTCAGGACGTGCTGATCGTGCGCGGCACCGCCGAGGATCTTGGAACCCCTGCCCAGGTCCCCGAGGTGGTGGCGGCCCTGTCGGCGAAATACCCCAGCGAGGAGGACCGGCACTACCTGCCGGCCGCCGACCCCGCTTTCGAACGTCGTCTACGCCATCAGACCGCACTCGGCGAGGATGTGGCGCCTGCCCGATTTCGAGGACTCACAGCGCCGGTGGACATTGCCGCCCTCACCGTAGAACCTCGAGAATGGGCGGATGCCGTATTTCGCCGGACCGGTGGGCGACGAGCACGACGCGCTGCTGACCTTTCTGGAGGTGCCGCGCGGCGCTGCGGGCGGGCAGCCGTCGGCAGTCAACCCGGAGCAGTCGGCCCGCTGGGTGCTGTTCCACCTGATCCAGGAGACCGCGCGCCATGCCGGGCACGCCGACATCATCCGCGAGACGCTCGACGGCAGGCGCGCCGACCAGTTGCTGGATGCCTACGAAGCCGGATAGATGGCAATGATCAGGCTCGGAACCTCCGCTGACCTGCCAGCATGTTCCGACGTCTATCGTCGCGCGTCGTTGTCCAACGCAGGCGACCGTGACAACCTGCTGGCACACCCGGAGTACCTGATCCTGGGACCGGAGGGACTGGCCGAGGGCCGCATGTACGTCGCTGAGGAAGACGGTTCCGTCGTCGGCTTCGCCACCTGGGCCTGGGCCGCTCAGGCGGGCGGCGCGATCGAGTTGGAAGACCTGTTCGTTGACCCGGACTGGAGGCGCCGCGGGATTGCTACTGCCCTGGTCGCCCACATCGTGGACGTCTTGCGGGCGCGGGGCGTGCGGTGCCTGGAGGTGACCGCCAACCCTCATGCGGAGGCGTTTTACAACGTCGCGGGGTTTGTCGACTGCGGTGTGGCCGAGACGGCCTTCGGTGCCTCGCCCCGCAAGAGGCTGACGATCGACTGATGGTGGGAGCGTCGCCTGGAAAGGAGATTGATGGACAACCGCTTCGAGGTCACGGTGGGTGCCGGGACCATGATTTCGGGCTCGGATGTCGCCGTCCGCTTCCCGCACCGGTGGACCGCCGACGGCGTCACCGTGGAGGGCGATTTCACCGGCGGGCATCTGCTGAATCTCGCCGCCGCCGGCTGCGTCCTGAACGATGTCTACCGGGAAGCCGCGGCGATGGGCATCGAAGTGAGCGGGGTCCGCGTGACCGCCGCGGGCGGGTTCGACACCGCGACCTGGCAGTCCACGGGCATCGACTACTCGGTTGAGGTCAGCTCCGATGCCTCCGCCGATCAGCTCGCGCACCTGCTCGAGGCGGTGGATCAGGTGGCGGAAATTCCGCAGGCCATCCGAGCTGGAGCCAGCGGCCGGCGTGTCAGCTGAGGGTGCCTGCTCATCGGCGCGGCACAGCTGCCGTTCGTCCCTGTGGCAGGCGCTTCAGAGTCTTTTGGAGCCATGAGCGCTGTCCGGCGTCGAGGAGCGGCAGCGCGGTTTCGACGTCGTGCTGGTCCTTGTCCGCTTTCGAGCGCGCCTTGAACAGGAGTACCACCTCGGGGGCGAGGAAGGGGATACCGTCCCGATGGCGGGTTATGTCGGCTATCGGCCGCTTAACGCGATACGCACCGCGGCGGTGGACCCAGAACGTCCCGTCAGCCTCAGCCAGGAACACTTCGGTAGGCAGCAGGAGATGCTCGCTGTGCAGTGTGAGGCGCCTTGACTCACTATCGCGCCCGGTGATCTGGACTTCGTCCTCTGGGAGGTCATCCCACAGCGCGCGCTTGTCGCGTTCCAGCAGCATGACGTCCACGTCTGCGTGGTCACGCGTCACCCGCCCGACGGCGAGGTCGATGGCCCAGCCGCCGATAATCCAGCAGGGAACGGTCAGACGAGAAAGGAGAGAGCAGACAGCCGACACAGCGGCGAAGTCGGTGCTACCTATGGTGCCCATCGCAACACCCCTCAGCCCATTCACTGCACGCGATTAGCCGGTCAAGCCGCGGCCGCTCCTGCCGCGGGACGGTCTCCGATCGCCTGGCGGCTCTCTGCTGGGACCAGTACGCGCTGAAGGAACCGAGGAGCGTCCCGGCCACTGCTATCAAACTCGCAGCGAAAGCGCTCACCGTATGAGTTGACCACACTGGAGCCAGCCGCCCGTATGCCGCATGTTGAGCCGACTGACTCATCTGGTGTTAGCTCTGGTGTTAGCCCGATTTCCGCTGGTGCTCGGCAATCCCGCATGGTGGAGGGCAGCGGCCAGATAAGGTCGGTGGACGGCCGAGAGGGGCGTGATGACACAGCAGCCGGCAGCGGGTCCACTGGGCGCCGACATCGCGGTCACGCACATCCTTGTGGTGGCCGAGCCCACGCGTTCACGTGACTTCTGGGTGGATGTGCTGGGCGCGGAACTGTACCGCGAATACGGGGGGACGAGCGTGGTCCTGCGCTTCGCTGGCACCTGGCTGCTCCTGGTCAGCGGAGGCGGGCCGACTGCCGACAAGCCCTCCGTGGTCTTCGCGCCGCCTTCTGATGCTGACCGGGTCAGTCACGCCATGACGCTGCGAGTGGCTGACTGCCAGGCTGCCTATGAGGCGCTGCGGTCGCGGGGCGCTGCCTTCCTCACCCCGCCGCATGACTGGGGGTCGGAGATCCGCTGCTTTCTGCGAGACCCCGATGGCCACCTGGTGGAGATCAGCCAGTCAAAGTCCTGACGGCGGCAGACGAGTACATCGGTGGGGTCACCCGTGATGGCATTGCCGTATGGAGAACGACCCTGACTTGATGGCGTTCAACAACTGGCGCGCGGTCCAGCCGGACGCGGAACGATCTGGCCTGGTCTTCGCGGCGAACGATCATGCGGCAAAGTCCTGCTCGGTGTGGTGGGCGGGACCCGGGACGGAGTTCCTTGACCGGATGCGGGCAGAGGCCCGCGCTCGCGGCATCACACTGCTCGTGAACCGCGCACCGTACTCCAGGCAGGAGCTCCAGCAGGCGGTCGCCCTTATCTGGGGCGGCCGGGAACGACTCGGGCAGCTGGGATTCGGTCTGCAGATGATCGCAGGGCCGACGCCGACGTTCTTCGGACTCACTGTCGCCGGCTTCGTCCTTGGGGATGAGGAAGCGAAGCAGCTGCCGCCGGCTCTAGTCGCATCGGTCCGGGGCGAGCTCGCCGGCCTGCTGCGGGACTGTCAAGTGCATCTGGACGACGTGCGGATCGAGTACGGGAGGGTATACCCGGCCGCGGCGCCCTGCGACTGAATCGACAGGCCCGGCGAGCTTCCGCACATCGGCTACATGACCCTGCGTCCGCAGCCGGCTTCATGCGTGCTGACTGTCCAGTTCTGCAGGTTCCTGAAGCGTCCGGGAGCGCGGCGGCTCATGCCCCGGCGTGCGACAATCGGCCCATGCCGGAACGACTTGAAGTGCAGCGGGCGGTCGCCGCATCAGCGGGCGAGATCTTCGCCGTGCTCATCGACCCCCGAGGGCATGTCGCCATCGACAGTTCCGGCATGCTGATGGCGGCCAGTGGGAACGCCGTCACCCAGGCGGGCGACACGTTCGTCGTGCACATGGACCGGGAAGCGCTCAACGACTTCCCGCTGGGCTTGTATGACGTCACCGTCGAGATCGTCACGTTCGAGCCGGACCGGGAAATCGCCTGGACCGTCCACGGCCAGTTCGACCTCGGCCACGTGTACGGCTACCGACTGGAGCCGATCGCGCAGGGCACCCTCGTGACGTCCTACTACGACTGGTCGGCGGTTGACCAGAACTGGAAGGACGCCGCCATCTTCCCCGTCATACCGGAAAGCGCGCTGCGAGCCACGCTCGGGATCCTCGCCCGCACTGCCGCACCGGGCAAACCCCGGCCTGCGCTTGCGAACCAGTGACCGGCCATTCCACAGCCCGTCACAGTCCCTAGGTGGCTGGTGTTAAAAGGCGTTGCTTGCAGAGGTGGCCTCGTCCGAGGTCGTTCGGGATGTCATCAGGAGCACCGCTAGGTTGCCGGCCTCGGGGCCTGCGCCGGTGGCCGGCCGGCCCTTGATGACGGCGTGGCCGGGCTCTTGCGGCCGGCGGCCGGGCTGTCGCTGGTCATAGGCGGGTCCTTGCGGGTCTAGCTGGCGGGCACGGTCCAGGTCCCGCTGCGGCAGGCGAGCCTGAGCACGCTGAGCCGGGCGAGATTGACCGCGGCCGCGAGCAGGGCGAAGTCGGCGGCGACCTTGAGCTGACCGCGGACCCGGGCGCGGCGCCCGCCGTGGCGGCGGCGCATCAGGTGGCCGATCTTGCGCTCGACTTTGGGCCGGGTGGCCTGGTAGTCAGCCTTCCAGGCCGGGTCGGCCCGGCGGATGCGGGCGGCGGCCAGCCGGGCCTCATGCGGGCCGATGGTGATCGTGCGGCCATCTCGCGCGGTGGTGCACTGGGCTGCCAGCGGGCAGGCGCGGCAGGCCGCGCCGAACCTGGCTGTCCCGGCATGCCGCCCGGCGGCGGCCTGGATGGGCACGGTGACGCCGGCCGGGCAGGTGACGGTCCTGCCGTCGAGGCCGGTAACGAAGCGGTCCTTGGGAAAGTGGCCCTTCGGCGCGGGCGGCGGCTGGCACTTGATGCCGTTATAGATGCCGGCGCCGTCCACCGCTCCAGCAGCTCACCGGAGCCGTAGGCGGCATCGCCGTAGACCGCCGCCCGGGTCTCGCCCGCGGAGCCGGTGCCGTCCTGATCACCGGGAAGCAGGTCAGCAAGCAGGCCCTCGGCGGCCTCGGCATCCCCGCTGTTGCCCGGCGTGACCCCGGTGGCGGTGATGAGCTCCGAATCGGGGTCGATCGCGATGTGCCCCTTATAGCCGTCGAAACCGCGGGCAGAGGTCTTGTGCCCGTGCCGGGCCTGCGGGCCGGCAGCGGAGATAACCCGGTCCGGGGTGACCCGCCGGGCGATCCGGAAGACCCCGGCCGCGTCCTCCTCCAGGTCCTGGCCGGTCACGGTGGCAAGCAGCTCCGCGGCCGGCGCCGGCACCGGGTCCAGCTCCTGCCCATCCAGGACGCCCAGCAACGCGCGGGCGTCTTTGGCCAGCGCATCGACCAGTTCCTCCCGGGCCGCCGCGTCGTCGTAATCACAGGCCGGCTTACCCGCGGCCGCGTAGTCGTCGTCGCGGCGCAGCACTTCCCGCAGCTCGCCGGCCAGTCCGCCAGCAGCCTTCAGCAGCCCGCGGATCGCCGACCGGATCAGCGTGACCGTGTCCATCGTCGCCACCGCGTCATACAGCGGGGTGGAATCCAGCACCCGCCGCCGCCCGGTCAGCCCGGCCTGGCGGGCCGCTTCCAGGGTCACCTCGAAAATCCGGTCCGGCCGCGCCGAGCGGCGCAGCCGCTCCCGCATGTCCACCAGCACCGTGTGCACGAACCCCGGGTAATCGAAGTCCAGCCCCCCGGCCGCGTACTTCCACCGGGCATCGAAGGCGAACCGGTCTGCCGCCTCCCGGTCCGACAGGCCCTCGATCCGCTGCAGCACCATCACCACCGCCACGATCATCGGCGGCACAGACCGGCGGCCCACATCGTCAAACAGGTCAGCGAACATCTCATCCGGGAACAGCAGGAAACACTCCCGGTGCAAGAACCCGTAAATCGAATCCGGCGCCACCCGCCCCTCGCAGAACGCCGCCGTGCTCCGGAACAAGTCAGCTTGCCTTGGCGTCACACCCAGCGTCACCGGCCACTCCCAGGAGAAGCAATCCCGCTACCACGGCAATTCTCCCGAAATGATCAACGAACCTGGCGGACCGCCACGCACGAAAAACACCAGCCACCTAGTGCGATTCGGCCCGGCCGGACTGGCCGACCGCCCCGCCTGCCGCGGCCCGGAACCGGTCCTGCGCGGTCTTCGCGTCGGCCACTGGCACCAGTCGGCCGGCCTTGCCCAGCCCGAATGGCGGCATGTTCCCGTAGATCGCCTCATATTCGCCGGCCCGGACTAGGTAGGTCTCGTGCCAGATGCCGGTCCGGGCGGTGGTCCCGACGCGTTTCCAGTAGTTGCGCCACGCGGCCACGTGCGGGTCGCTGGTGTCGTTAGCGAACGCCTCGAGATGATCGAAGGAGCGCCAGTACTGCACGATCGCAGGCCACCCCATCTGGTAGCCGAGCAGGCCCCTGTCCGGCCGTTCCATCAGGTAGTCGAGCATGTGCTTCATGCCGCGGCGGCCGCCGAGATCCAGGAAGCTCCGAACCAGGTGGAACTTGTCGGGCAAGGCGCCGATGAGGAAGACAACGAAGTCGCCGTCGATTTCGGCGGACATCCTGCGGCCTGCCGTTTTCGTCATCGCCCTTCTCCTTTCATCGTGCCTATGCCAGGTACGGCACCGGAACCGCCATCGGATCACTGCGCTTGCCGCAGCCTCTGGTGACGTCCGGGCCTCCGGACGACTGGCCAGGGTCTCGTCATTGCGCCAACCTTGACGACAAGGCAGGGTGGCTTTATCAGCCCAGGGCGGGCCGCACGTGGTCAAAGGAGAGCGTCGTGAGCGTGTACAGGGTGACCGAGATCATCGGAACAAGCAGCACTTCGTGGGAAGACGCGGCAGCGGAGGCGATCAGGACGGCCACCGGGACGCTCCGCGATCTGCGGGTAGCCGAGGTCGTCAAGCAGGACATCCATCTGGACGAGGGCGGGGCGATCACCTATCGCACCAAGCTCCAGCTCTCATTCAAGTACGAACCCGGCCAATGATCCCAGGCCAGCTGCTTCCAGCGCAGGTGGGCTGAGCGCGCCAGCTTTCGGCCCAATCCTGCTGCCATGCCGGAATGGCCTTTACACGCATCGTAAACACCAGCAACACGCGCTCGTTCTGCGGCGTGAGCGGGCGTTTGGCCGGCTGCCCGGGGAGGGCAAAGGTTCGGCTCGGAGTCAGCTCGGGGAGCTGGGAGTCGGCTTGGCGGGCTTGAGAAGGCGCAGGATCAGAAATCCTGGTTCCCTGCTCAGTTTCTCGTAGTCCTCGGGATAACGTTCGCGCATTGTCTCGGCCGGGACCGGCTCGATGACTTTTCCGATAAGGAATCCAGCATCGGTCGCGGCCGTGCACAGTGCCGACAGCGGTTCACGCCAAAAGTGCACTGGCTGGTCTCCTGATGGCATACGCCAGATGTCGGTTTCCAGGGTGGCCTGGAAGTAGGAGCCGCCTTTGCGCAGCCAGTCCATCACCGGATGCTGCGTCGATACCACAGCTGCCCCGCCGGGCCGCAGGACACGGCAGAACTCGGCGAATGCGGCCGCACGGTCGCCGGCATAGTGAATAGCCAGTGCGCAGACGATGAGGTCAAAGGCGTCATCGGGGTAGGGCAGCGGCTTCCCGAGCGCCGCCTGGTCGATCCGCGCCCGGCCCGCCGTCTGCTGCCTTGCCAAGCTCACCATGACCGGGCTCGCATCAAAGGCGGTGACCTCGGCCCCTCGTTCCAGCAGTTCACGCAGGTAAAGGCCCGGGCCGCAGGCTGCGTCCAAGACCTGCCGGCCGGAGACCGGCCCAAGCGCGGCCAGCACCGCCGGCCGGTCATAGTGCGCGTTGGCCGCGCTGTTCGCCGCATGCTGCTGGAAGCTCACGCCCATCCTGTCGTAGGCATCCCATAGATCCTCATCCACGCACACACAATGGCACACGCCGCAACGCTGGCTGGCCGAGCCAGCGCTGCCGCCTGGTGGCCAGCAAGCGAGTCTCGCCATGCCACCGCCACCCCGCTATGCGGCAGATGCGGACGGCTGTCGAGCTTGCTGGTGTCAAATGAATGGCTTCCCTGCGTATGGGCCGGCATCATGAGCCCGTGGCACATATGAGCGACACCGTGACGTTGTGGCGTCCGACTGGGCCGGAGGAACTGGCTCTGGTCGAGGCCTCGGGCTGGCGCGAGTGGCCGCCGCGGCTGCCCGGGCAGCCGATCTTCTACCCGGTGCTCAACGAGGAGTACGCGGCCATGATCGCCCGCGACTGGAATGTCCGCCACTCTGGCGGGTACGTCACCAGATTCCAGGTCCTGCGGTCGTTCCTGGACCGGTACGAGGTCCACCAGGTCGGGGGAAAGACCATCCTCGAATACTGGATCCCAGCCGACGATCTCTCCGCCCTGAACGCCAGCATCGTCGGCACAATCGAGGTGACCGCGGAGTACCACTGACCTCGCCCACAGCGGCAGAAGCGGACGTTCGGTGATCGCCACTACTTAGCGAGCAGAGAACTTTGGCTGACCGCGCAGTCCCGTCCTCAGGCGTGGCTGTAGTGTCCCCGGTTGCTCCTGCAGTTGGGCGAGCAGAATCTGACGATCAGTACGCTGCGGGATCACGGCGGATGCTATTTGTCAATGTGACAGCAGAAACAAATGTCGCCAATTAGGAAATTTCTGGGCTGGAAGCACAGTAACTGCTGCGAACTCCAGATCTAACGGCAGGAAGCGCGGCGATCCTTTCAACAGACGATCCTGATGTCATGCATGGCTGGACACCTGGAGATGCGCTGGATGGAGAAATCCGAAACACAGGTCTTGTCATCCGCACGGTAATCGCGGAGCGTATTAATTAGGTCGTTAGTCGGAAGATCGGGGTGTCGTGCCTTGGCTGGGCGAAAGCACCGGAAGCCTGGTGTGGCCGGGTTCGTCGCTGACGCCATGAGCGATCGGCAAAAGACCCGGGCGCAGACTCAGCGGCTGGAAGGAAAGGCACAGTTGGCGTGGGCGAAGGAGAACGCCAGGATGGCGACGGTGAATGCGCGGGAGAAGGCCAGGCAGGAGCAGCGGGAGGCGCGCGAGCGGGAGGTCGCCGAGGGGCACGCGGAGGCTGAGGCGGTGACCCGCACGCTGCAGGGCCACTTGACCGAACTGCGGACACTTCTGGCGGGCACCCTTGATGAGGACCCGTACCTGCCGTGGGACCGTTTCAAAGTTCCCATGATGGCCGCCGAGTTCAAGCCTCCGCAGCGGCTCGCCATAGAACTGCCCCCGCCGCGGGCGTCCGACTTCATGCCGGAGCCGCCGACCGGTCTCGGTGCGCTGGCACCGGGCCGTCGGCGCGCATATGCGCAGGCTGTGGCACAAGGCGAGGCGGCCTACGAGCAGGCCATCGCCGCCCATGCCGAGGCCGAACGGAACCGGAGAGAGCAACTGGCGCGAGCGCAGTCGCTTCATGAGCAGTCCGTGAGCCGTGAGCGGGAACGCGTCCGACGGCAGCACGCGGCCGTCGATCAGATGGCCCGCGACTTCGCCGAGGGAAAGCGCAAGGCGGTCGCCGACTACTTCAGCGGGGTACTGGCCGTGCAGCGGTACCCGAGCGACTTCCCGACCGGCGTGAAAGTCGCCTACCTGCCATCGGACCGCGAGCTGCGGATCGACATCGACCTGCCGCTCATGCCGGCCATCACTGAACTGGAATCGGCGGAGTACCTGGTCACGAAGAAGCAACTCAAGTACAAGAAGCTCACCGCGGCGGCCCGGAACAAGGTCTACCAGCAGGTCGTCGCCCAAATGGCACTGCGGACCCTCCGGTGCGTCTTCGGCGCCGACCGGGGAGGTCTTGTCCTCGAAGCCGCCTGCAACGGCTACGTCGACACCATCGACACCGCAACGGGCCAGGACGCGCACTGGTGCCTGGTCAGCGTGCAGGTTCCGCGTGCTGACTTCGAGCGGCTGGACCTAGCCCGCGTCGACCCGATGGACTGCCTGGCGTACCTGCATGCCAAGGTCTCCAAGACCCCGGAGAAGTACCAGCCGGTCCAGCCCATCATCGACTACCCGTGGGACGACCTCCACTACGCCGAGGAACTCGACGCCGCCGCCGGGCTCGACAGTGTGCAGAACCTGCTGGACCTCGACGGGTACGAGTTCGAGCAGCTGCTGGTAAAACTCTGCCAGGAGATCCCCGAATTCGACGAGGTCCGGCGCACCCGGTCACGGGCTGACGGAGGCATCGACCTGGTCGCGGTGAACAAGACACCCTTCGTCGGCGGCCGCGTCGCCATCCAGGCCAAGCGCTACGCACCGCACAACAAGGTCGACATCGCCGCCGTCCGGGAGATCATCGGCTCCATCTCACAGCGCGAATTCACCAAGGGCATCATCATCACCACGTCGGGCTTCACCTCGGCCGCCCGCCAGGAAGCCGAACGCCTCGGCGTGGAACTCTACGATGGCGAACGCCTCCTATGGCTGCTCCGCCACCACCTGCATCGCGAGTTCAACATCATCGACCAGTCGCGCCGCAAGGCTCCATTCAGAAAGCCGCCAGGACCGGCTACCGCTCCGTAGCGGGCGGAAGGCAAGCGACCTCACCGTAAGCCTGCCGTGCATCCCTCGCGAGGAGGCGCCGACCAGCGGCACAGCATGACCGCCTCGCGACATGAGAGCACGTAGCGGAAACGGCTTGTGAAACGCTGCACAATCCGCTTCCGCTTACTACGTACTGGACGTGGCCGGTGTCCTCCGGAGAGGATTCCGGCCTCAGGGCATTTGCGCACGTATCTAGCTGAGTTAGCGTTAGCGACAAAGTCCAGCAGGCTCCCACGGCGGCATGTGACCTGCGCAGGAGTGGCTGATGGAACCTGCCTTCCCCCAGTCCCGGTACTACTAGGGAGCGTCTTGTGACCAAGCCTGCTTCGGTCCCCGAGGAATTCGACGCGGTGGTGGTGGGCGCCGGTTTCTCGGGCCTGTACATGCTCTACCGGCTACGCCAGCTCGGGCTGTCGGTGCACGTCTTCGATTCGGCAGGCGATGTCGGCGGGACCTGGTACTGGAACCGCTATCCCGGGGCTCGCTGTGACGTCCCCACCACGGACTACGCCTACAGCTTCGACCCGGAACTGGAGAAGGCGTGGACCTGGTCGGAGAAGTACGCCACGCAACCGGAGATCCTGGATTACCTCCGCTTCGTGGCCGACCGCTACGGGCTGCGTTCTGACATAGAGTTTTCCGCCACCGTCACCTCCGCCCGCTGGGATGAGCAGGAGAAACGGTGGAGAATCACGACCGGCCACGGGACGGAAATCCGGTGCCGGTACTACATCATGGCCACCGGTTGCCTTTCCGTACCCAAGTCACCCGACATCGAAGGCACCGACCGTTTCGCCGGCCAGGTCTACTTCACCAGCCGCTGGCCTCACGAGGGCGCTGACCTCACGGGCCAGCGGGTCGCGGTCATCGGCACCGGCTCGTCGGGCATCCAGTCCATCCCGCTCATCGCCCGCCAGGCCAGCCAGCTCACTGTCTTCCAGCGCACCGCAAACTTCTCTATCCCGGCGCACAACGGCCCCGCCTCGGCCGACCGGCTGAAGCAGCTGGGCGAGGACCGCGACGGGTACCGGCATGCCGCTCGGTGGTCCCGGGGAGGGATTCCCATGGAGCCGACCGATGTTCTCGGCGTCACCGCCAGCGAGGCGGTCCGCCGGGAGCGCTTCGAGGCGGCCTGGGAGCTGGGCGAGTTGTTCGGCATCCTCAACGTCTTCGCTGACCAGGCCGTGAACCCAGCTTCCAACGACATCGTGGCCGAGATGATCCGCGAGAAGATCCGCTCGATCGTGAAAGATCCCGAGACTGCCGAGATGCTCTCCCCGAAAGGCCACTACTTCGGGACTAAGCGGCCCTGCCTCGATACCGGCTACTTCGAGACCTACAACCGGCCGCACGTCCGGCTCGTCGACCTGCGTAAGCAGCCGATTATCAGCATCACCGAGGACGGCATCGAGACGGCGGACCAATCGTTCGGCTTCGACGCCATTGTGTACGCCACCGGCTTTGACGCCATGACCGGTCCCCTGGTGGGTGCGAACGTCGCCGGCCGGGACGGCTTGTCCCTTAAAGAGAAGTGGGAGGCCGGGCCGTCTACGTACCTGGGGCTCATGACCGCCGGGTTCCCGAATTTCTTCATGCTCACCGGGCCCGGCAGCCCTTCTGTGCTGTCGAACATGACCGTATCGATCGAGCAGCACGTCGACTGGGTAGCCGAGTGCCTCAAGGACATGCGCGAAGAAGGCTTCGAGACGGTCGAGCCGACCGCACTGGCCGAATCCGGATGGAACCAGCACGTCCAGGACTGCGCCGCCATCACCTTGCTTCCCACCGCCAACTCCTGGTACATGGGCGCCAACGTCCCGGGCAAGCCACGCGTGTTCATGCCGTACATCGGTGGGGTGAATGCATACCGGCAAGCGTGTGACGACGTAGTCGAGCAGGGCTACCTCGGATTCAGGATGACCGGTCCCGGCGGGGACCGGTGCCGGGACGGGGTAATCCGCCGCATGCAACCCGATGTCGCCATGGTGCTGGAATTCCTGGCCGCGATGGGCCTGCCGCCCATGGACACTCTGTCGCCCACCGACGCACGAGCCCTTATGGCGGCCGCCGCGGCCA
Source organism: uncultured Actinomycetota bacterium (assembly GCA_963843745.1). Lineage (GTDB taxonomy): Bacteria > Actinomycetota > Actinomycetes > Streptosporangiales > Streptosporangiaceae > Trebonia. The sequence continues at coordinate 478,727 of CAWJLP010000021.1, read as the reverse complement.
CCCGACCGCCTGGTCCCGAGGTGGGCGAGGTCACCGACGGAGCGATCCCAGGTCCGTCCGGGGACCTGCCGTACCGGCTGTATCGTCCGGCCGGGCCACCTGAGGGCCCGCGACCGCTGGTGGTGTACTTCCACGGCGGCGGCTGGGTGCTCGGCGACCTGGATTCAGACGACCCGCTCTGCCGGGACCTTTGCAAGCGCTCGGGCGCGGCGGTGATATCGGTGAATTACCGCCATGCCCCCGAGGCCCGCTTTCCCGCCGCAGCGCTCGACGCCTTCGCGGCCGTGCAGTGGGCGGACGCCAACGCCATCGAACTAGGCGGTATCCCCGGTCAGCTCGCCGTCGCCGGCTGGAGCGCGGGAGCCAACATCGCCACGGTCGCCTGCCAGCAGGCCCGCGACGCCCGAGGCCCGCACATCTCAGGGCAGGTGCTGATATGCCCGGTCGTGGATTCCGACATGACCCGGCTGTCCTACCAGGAAAACGGCGACGGGTACATCCTCACCACGGCGGTGATGAGATGGTTCTGGGATCACTACGCCGATCCAGCCGACCGCGACGACCCCCGCGCCGCCCCACTGCGCGGCGACCTGCACGGTCTGCCCCCGACCTGCATCGTCACCGCGGACTTCGACCCGCTGCGCGACGAGGGCGTGGCCTACGCGCGCGCCCTGGAGGCCGCCGACGTACCGGTCCGCCTCGCCCGGGCCCGCGGACACACCCATACGTCGGTGACCATGGTGGGCGTGGTTATCTCCGGGGCGCCGGTACGCGCCGAGATCGGGGCGGCACTGAGGGATTTCTTCCCGTCTGCCGAACCGCTGGAGCATGTCAGCTAGTCGCTGGCTCGGGAGCAGCTGCATGAACCGGCCGCTCGAGCCGTGAGCGTGCCGCCGGTCAGGGGATGGTGTGGTGGAGCAGGTCTGCGGCGTTGCCGCCGAGGATCTGCCGGATGCGGTCCGCCGCAAGCCCGCGGTCGCGCAGCAGCCCGGCCAGAGCGGCAAGCTGGGCATAGCTCGTCAGGACGGGCTTGTAGTTGCCGTCCAGGTCGGTGCCGATGGCCACGCGGGCAGGGCCGGCCGTTTCGGTGAGCCGGATGATCTCGGTGGCGAAGTCGGCCAGGGACTTGCTGGTCAGCCCGGCCGGCCAGGCGCCGATCAGGCCCCCGGCCGAGGCGACCGCGGTCACGTGCGCGGTGGTCAGCAGCCGCGGGTGCGCGGTGCCGGCGTGGCCGAGCTGGCCGTGGGAAATGATCACCGGCTGGCTGGATACCTCCAGCACGGCCATGGTGGTGGCGAAGCTGGCGTGCGCGCAGTCCACCACGATGCCCAGCCGGTTGCACTCGGCGACCACGGCCCGGCCGAACCGGCTCAGCCCGCCGTGCACGGGCGGTTCGGTCTGCACGTCGCCGATCTCGCCGGCCCGGTAGTGCACCAGCGTGAGCACGGTCACGCCCGCCATCCGGGCTTGCTCAAGCCGCCTCAGATCACCGTCCAGGAAGTCGCCACCCTCGCAGCCGAGCAGCACCACGGTGCGGCCGTCGCGGGCGGCCCGGTCCACGTCGGCCGCTGAGGTCGCCACGTCGGCGCCGCCGGCGGCCACGGCCCGCCGCAGTCCGTCCAGCTGGCGGCGGTGATCGGCGTGTGCCTCGCCGGGGCGGAAGCCCCGGTGCGCGCGCAGCCCGGTCACCGGGTCAGGCCGGAGCACGGCGAAGTCGGACACGGTGGCCAGGGTCAGCGCGGTCATGCCCGCGGCCGCCGCGTCTCGCACCGCATCGGCGACCGACGCCGCGCCGAGCGACGCCACCATCGGATGCCCGGCTGGAAGGCCGGCCAGGAAGCACCGGCCGGCGTGCCCGTGCAGGTCGATCCACGGCCCGCGGTCTGCGCCCACCCCGCGACACTACCCGCCCGACCACCGCAACGCAGGGTCCTACATAGGGGTGGATGCGCTCAGGACAGCGCCTCGATGGGTGCAACCACCACCAGGTCCTTCACTGCCGCGGCGAGCTGCCGGTTGAGCGTGATGAAGGCGTCGGGCTGGAGCTGGGTCAGGGCAACGTACTCGGCGTCAAACGTGTCAGGCCAGCCGAGCTGGTCGGCGACCTTCCAGGCGACGTTCTGCAGGACGCGGTCTCCGAGCAGCCGGATCCGCAGTCCGCGTGCATAGTCGAGATGCCGCCCGGCATCCTTCCTGGTCATCTCATTGCGAGCGGTCAACGCACCTCCCGCAGCTCGGCGAATTTCTCCCGGCCGAGCACGCGCAGCAGTTCGAGCTTCTCGGCGGTGTCCGTGCCTGGCTGTGCGGTGTAGAGAACGAGCGACTGCTCTCCCGTGGAGTCCAGCAGCACCTCGCTGGCCAGCGCGAGCGGGCCGACCTCGGGGTGCAGGATGGTCTTCGTGCAGTTGCGCATGACCGCGACGTCGTGCCGTTGCCACAGCTCGCGGAACTCGTCGCTGGCCTCGAGCAGGTCGCGGATGAGCGCGTTGACCTCTTCGTCGTGCGGGCGGCGGGCGTGGGTGGCGCGCAGGTCGGCGACGTGGTTGGCCATGAGGACCGGCTGCAGGTCCTCGGGGATGAGTCGCCGCGAACCCCGGTCGACGAACATCCGCCAGATCGCGTTCCCGGCGCGGCCCGGCAGCGTTGGGGCGCCGAACAGCGCCTCGGCCATGGCGTTGCGCGCCAGGACCTGGCCGCTGTCGCTGAGCACCTGGGCGGGCGCGTCCACGAGCCGGTCGAGCACGAGCAGCAGGGCCGGGGAGACGCGCCGCGCGGATGTGCTGCGCCCCCACGTCCGGTAGCCGGCCAGGCGGTGCAGGTAGTCGCTCTCGTCCTCGGTTAGCCGCAGCGCACCGGCCAGCGCGCTGATCACCTGTTCGGAGGGCCGGGCGCCGCGCTGCTGCTCCAAGCGGGCGTAGTAGTCCACCGAGATCCCGGCCATCTGGGCGACGTCCTCCCGCCGCAGCCCCGGTGTCCGCCTGCGGCCGCGCGGCGGCAGCCCCACCGAGGCCGGCGCGATCCGCTCCCTGCTGCGGCGCAGGAAATCGGCCAGTTCCGCGCGATCGATGCCGTTCATGGCCTTATTCTCACCCCGCCGTGCCGCTCGTAGCCAGGGACAGGGAGTCCGTGGCTAAGCCGGTCTCTGCAATTCCGCCGCGCCGCGCGGCAGGGTGGAGAGCGCACGACGAATGCCCCGCGGAGAAGCGGGGCGAGACGAGATCGGAGCAGGACCATGGCGAACGAGACGATCCTGGTGACGGGCGCGACCGGGCAGGTCGGCAGGCGGCTGGTGCCACGGCTGCTGTCCTGGCGCGAGCCCGGCGACGCGGTGAGGGTTCTGGTGCGGACCCGGGAGGCGGCCGAGCGCTTCGAGGCGCTGGGGGCGCAGGCCGTGGTCGGCGACATCACCGAGGCTGCCGACCGCAAGCGCGCGCTGGACGGCGTGGCGCTGGTCGTCAACGCCGCGGCCACCTTCCGCGACCCGGGGGTCGGAGAGTCCGACATGTACGCGGTGAACCGGGACGCCGCCGTGGCCCTGGCACGGGAGAGCGTACAGGCCGGGGTACGGCGGTTCGTGCAGGTGAGCACAATCCACGTCTACGGCCCGGGAGTCGGCCGTCCGGTGCGCGAGGACGACGAACTGCGCGCGCCGGACGCCGGCGAGGGCGAGCGGCACCGCGTGTACCCGCACAGCAAGCGGGAGGCTGAGGAGCAGATCAAGGCCCTGTGCGCGGAGAGCGGCTTCGACGTGATCACGCTGCGCCTGCCCTTCGTGTACGGCGACGGCGACCCGCACATCGACAACGCCCTGGCGCACTTCAGCCTCGGCGACCGGGCAGCGCACGCCCTGATGCCGATGGGGCACCACGCGGACGTAGCCCAGGGCGTTCAGCGCGCGCTGCGGACGGCGCGGCCGGAGCGGCCCGGGTACGTCGCGTACAACATCGCCGGCGACGCCGCGTCGACCATGTACGAGATTTTCGAGCTCGGCGGGCGGGAGTTCGACGTCCCGGCGGCCGCCGGCCGGACCGTCGAAGACCCCTGGCTCGGCGTCCCGGACATCACGCGCGCCTATCGTGAGCTGGGCTTCCGGCCGATCTACCCGACCGCGAAGGCCGCCTGGCGCGACGGCGCCCTGTAGCGGGCCGCCGCACGGAGCGGCGCACGCACACCGCCTGGACAACTCGGGCGGGCCGATGGATGGCGGCCGGAACACTCGAAGTCGTGCAGACTCTCCAGCGGGTCGGCGGACGACTCCGGTTCCTGCCGCCGAAGACCGAAGATTCGCCGCGGACGGTGCCTGGGTGTCAGATCCAGCCACGGGAGCGGGCGAGCTGGACTGCTTCGTGGCGGTTGGCGGCGCCGAGCTTGGCGGCTGCCGAGGAGAGGTAGTTGCGGACCGTGCCGGGGGTCAGGGCCGCGCGTTTCGCGATTTCATCGACGGGGGCGCCGCCTGCCGCGAGTTCCAGGACGTCGGCTTCGCGGGGGGTGAGCGGGCTGTCCCCGGCGCTGATGGCGTCGGCGGCGAGTTCGGGGTCGACGTAGCGGCCGCCACGGTGGACGGTGCGTACCACGTCGGCCAGGACCTGGGCCGAGACGGTCTTCGGCAGGAACCCGCGGACGCCCGCGGCGAGGGCCCGTTTGAGATGCCCTGGCCGTCCGTAGCTGGTCAGGATGAGGCTGCCGCAGGCCGGCAGCTCGGTGACCAGCTGCTCGGCGACAGCGATCCCGTCCAGGCCGGGCATCTGCAGATCCAGCACGGCCACGTCCGGGCGGTGCCGGCGGGCCATCGCGAGGGCCTCCTCGCCAGAGGCGGCCTGGGCCACGACCTCCAGGTCGTCCTGGATCGCCAGCAGGGAGGCCAGCGCGGTACGGATGAGGTTCTCGTCGTCGGCGAGAAGCACGCGGATCACGGCGCGGGCGTCTCTGGGGTGACACCGGTGCCGCGCTGGCCCGGGCCAGACGGCGCCCCTGCGGCACCGCAGGCGGGCAGGCTGGCCTCCAGCCGGAAGTGGCCGTTGCGGGGATGCCCGGTCGTGATGCTGCCGCCCAGGCCGGCCAGCCGCTCGCCGAGCCCCACCAGCCCGCTACCGGCAGATCCGGCAGCCGGCGTGTGCACGCGGTCGTTGTCCATGCTGAGCGTCACCGCGCGCGGGGCGCCAGGGGAATCCAGGGTGTGAAGCTCGATCGTGCAGGCGGTGGCGTCGCTATGGCGGATGATGTTGGTGGTGCCCTCGCGGACCACCCAGCCCAGGGCGGCCTGCACGTCAGCAGGAAGGCCCGCCGCGTCGCCGATGACGCGGCAGCTCACCCCCGCAGAACGCAGGACATCCTGCGCGCCGGCCAGCTCGGTGCCGAGGTCGGCGGTGCGGTATCCGCTGACGACCGCGCGCATTTCCCGCAGCGACTCATGGGCCACCTGGCGCACCTCGAGCATCTGGCCAGCGGCGTCCTGGTCGCCCCGGCGCGCCAGCTCCGCGGCGAGCTCGCTCTGGACGGCTATCAGGGACAGGTTCCGGCCGAGCACGTCGTGCAGGTCACGGGCAAAACGCAGCCGCTCCTCGGCGACCGACAGGCGGGCGTGCGCGGTCCTGGACCGGTCGAGCTCGGACATGATCCGCAGCGTCGACGCGGACGAGCGGCAGGTGAGCACGCCGACGCCGACGATGAAGGTGTAGAACAGGGATGCCGCGAAGAGGAGGTCCCCGTAGGCGCCGGCGCCAGACCGGCCGACGCTGGCGGTCAAGCCGCTGGCCGCGGCCGCGCTCACCAGGACCAGGGCGGTCAGCGCGCGCAGGCTGAGCAGGGGCGTGAGCGCCACAATCAGGGCGCCGCCGAAGAGCATGGCGACCAGCATGCTCACCGGGAACGCGGTGCCGGGGGGCTGGGTGAAGGCCGGGAAGGCCGCCGCTCCCGCGAGCACGCCGGCTGCGGTCAGCGCGGCGGCTGAGGCGACCAGCCACCTCTTCGGCGGCGGTCCCGCGGCCAGGTAGCGGCCCAGGCCCGCGTGCAGCAACGCGATGCAGACGCCTGCCTGCGCCACGGACAGCAGCAGGAAAACGGCCAGGCCGGGTTCCCGCACCTGGTGCTGCACGCCCAGGACCACCGCGAGCACCGGCACGGCGGCGAGCAGCACGTACACGCTGGCCCGGGTCCGCCACTCGAACCACCCGAGACTGCCCCGCTCGTTCCACCGACGCCACATCACCGTCACCCCTCCAGGGTGTCACGCCTAACCTAGCGCCGCGGTTCCCAGCGGAACCAGCGTCGTGCCGCCCACCCGGCCGCCGCGATCCAGGCGGTGAGCACGAGCACCGGGATGACGGCCGCGCTGAAGGTCGCGGCCAGCCCGAGGGGGTGACCGCCGGCGGCGGCTCCCCGTCAGGGCGAGCCGCACCAGTTCCGCCACCGGGGTCAGCGGCAGCGCCTGCGCGAGCCCGCGCAGCGGTCCGGGCAGCATCCCCACCGGGATCAGCAGGCCGCTGAGGACGAACGGGATGACCAGCACCGGCAGCGTCGTGACCTGCGCCATCTCCACGGTGCGGGTCGCCGCACTGCTGACCGCGGCCAGCAGCGCGAACACCGCGGTGCCCAGGATCAGCGCGACCAGCGCGAGCACGGCGATGACGGGCGGGGCCATGCCGAACACGGCCACCGCGGCGACTGCGGCCACCCCGCTCCCGGCAAGGGTCACAGCCCAACACCGGGACAGCGCCCTAGGCAGGGGCCGCCAGTCCCTCCAGCACCTCCATCGTCGAGGTCTTCCCGGCCCATTGGTGCCCAGCAACGCGAAGAGCTCCCCGCGGCGCACCGAGAAGGTGACCCCCCGACCGCATCAAAGCCCCGGCCACCAGTGCCGTCGTAGCGCCGCCGCAGGTCCCTGACCGTGATAACGCCGTTGTCGTCCATGCCAGCCAGCATCCCGCCGGACCAGCGCGCCCGCCGGTGCCCGCCATCACCGGTCCCGGTGACATCCGCCCAAGCCACCCAAGACAAACCTCACAGCCCGCCCGGACGCCGGACCGAGCCGTTGTTCCCCGCCGGCCCTCCGCATCACGACCGCACAAACGCCGGCGCCGTCGGCCGCGGCCAGCAGTGCAAGCACTCGCAGCTCCCGAAACGCCGCGATCAGCAGGTACCGACGGGCAGGCGGAACCATCGCCGGACACAGCGACCGCGACCACCGCCCCGCGATCGCGATGGCTCGCCGCTGCCAGGCTGGCCGCCTGCCGGCAGACCCTGTCAACGAGATCGTGACATCCAAGACCGCCGCCGCCTCCCAGAGGCAACCGCGCCGACGACAGCGATGCTCACCAGCACCGGGGTCCACGTGGCATTCTGGCTAGCGGACGCGAACCACCCGTCCCACGCCAGCGCCCCGGCCAGGACAAGAACGAACGCCACCAAGAACAGGCGCACGCTGGGCTTCTCCTCGGACCAGCGGCGCATCCGGGCAGTACCGGCACGATTATCCTGAGATCCAGTGCGTTGCGAGTTCTTCATCACAGACTCCGTTCAGTCACGTCCCGGGATGAACCCGGGCTCATAGGTCCAGCATCGCGGCGAACCGGGATTCCCGCCCGTGCCCGTCATCACCAGTCCCGGTGACATCCGCACGGCCTGGCCATGACAAATCACACGCCCCGCGCCTGGATCCCCTAGGGGGACGGTCGCGTCCCATGATCGCCACGGGAGAAACCGCAGCGGTGCCGCACGACTCCGCCGGTAGCGGATAGCGCTGAGGCCGCCCCGAACGGGCTGATCGGTGCTTGAGAGGGCGACGACGGCCACCCTCGGAGAGATGTAAATATTCGGCAGGGAGGCGCGATTTTGAATTGCTGAGCAGACGTTTCTCGTTGCTGTGCATAGTTCTATCGGTGCTGGGCCGCCGGGCCGGGCGCTGTGGTGGTAGGGGGCCCGCGCCGGGTGCGCACGGTGGTGTTTCGAAAGCGTCCGCGTGGGCCGGCGCCGGAATAAATCCATGAGGCCTGTCATTATGAGGATCAACAACGTGAGGTGCCTCATGATGAGGTGTCTCAGCGTCTGTGGACGACAGAGGTGCAGCCATGATCACGCCCGAACAGGTAGGCGAGCGGTACATCGCGGTTCATCACCGGATGTTCCGCGCCGTCAATGACGAGATGAGCGGATGCGGCCTGTCGATGGCCCGGACCAAGGTGCTGCTGCGGCTCCGGGAGCAGGGACCCACCCGGCAGAGTGTTCTGGCCGCCGATTTCGGGCTGTCCCCGCATTCCATCACCGACGTCGTCGACGCGCTGGAGCGCCAGGGCCTGGCCGAGCGCCGGCCGGACGCCACCGACCGCCGGGCCAAGCTCGTCGCCATCACCGAGGCGGGCGAGGCCTGCCTGGGTGTGGCGTCCGCTGCCCGCGAGCGGCTGCTGGGGCAGATCTTTGGCGCCCTGAGCCAGGACGACCGGGCAACCCTGCTCCGCCTGCTCGACGTCCTCGAGGACGCGGCCCGGCCGCTGATCACCTCGCCGGCTGTGTCCGGCACACCTATGGTTCCGGCATGATCGCCGGGCTCTGCACGACGCGCGCTACCCAGACCAGTCACACTTCTCATCCGGGGGTATAGCTCTCCATGTCATCTGTGCCTTCCGCCGCAGGCAGCCACCGCCCGGCTGCCAGCGATCATCGCTGGCTCATCCTGGTGATCGTGGCCGTCGCCCAGCTGATGGTGGTGCTGGACGCCACCGTCGTGAACATCGCCCTGCCGTCGGCCCAGCACGCGCTGGGATTTCCCAACAGCGACCGTCAGTGGATAGTGACCGCTTACGCCCTGGCCTTCGGCAGCCTGCTGCTGCTCGGCGGCCGGATCGGTGACATGTTCAGTCGCAAGCGGGTGTTCATTATCGGCCTGGCCGGGTTCGCTCTCGCCTCGGCCCTTGGCGGCGCCGCCACCTCGTTCGAGACGCTTGTGCTCGCCCGGGCGCTTCAGGGCGCGTTCGGCGCCCTCCTCGCGCCCGCCGCCCTGGGCACCCTGGTCAGCACCTTCCGTGACCCCCGCGAGCGCGGCCGGGCGTTCGGCGTCTTCGGGTCGGTCGCCGTCGGCGGCGGCGCGGTGGGCCTGATCCTCGGCGGCGTCCTGACCGAGTATTTGTCCTGGCGCTGGTGCCTGTATGTCAACTTGATCTTCGCCGCGATCGCGATCGCCGGCGCCCTGGCTTACATGCGGAGCAGCCGGCCGGACCACCGCCCGCGGATGGACTGGACGGGAGCGGTGCTTGCCTCGGCGGGGCTGTTCCTCATCGTGTTCGGGTTCTCGCACGCGGAGGTTGCAGGCTGGACCGCCGCCCTGACCATCGGCTCGCTGGCCGTCGGCGTGCTGCTGCTCGCGGCGTTCGCCTTCGCCGAGCACCGGGTCAGCCACCCCCTGCTGCCGCTGCGGGTGATCCTGAACCGGGCCAGGGGCGGCTCCTACGTCGCGGTCGGCCTGACCGGGATCGCGATCTTCGGCGTGTTCCTGTTCCTCACCTATTATCTTCAGCTGGTCAAGGGTTACAGCCCGGTGGCCAGCGGGCTGGCCTTCCTGCCGATGATCGCCTGCATCCTGATCAGCTCGAACACTTCCAGCATCGTGCTGCTGCCCCGGCTCGGGCCGCGGGCGCTGATCGCTGCAGGCATGCTCATCGGCGGCGGCGGAATGGCCTACCTCACCCAGCTCACCGTGACCTCCAGCTACGCGGGCAGCGTCCTGCCGGCGCTGCTGGCCATGGGCGTCGGCTTCGGCATGATCTTCTCGCCGGCCATCAACACCGCCACCACCGGCGTGGCCCGGCAGGACTCGGGCGTGGCCTCAGCGCTGGTCAACACGATGCAGCAGGTCGGCGGGTCAATCGGGACCGCGGCGCTGAGCACGGTAGCGCTGACGGCGACGGCGACCTACCTGGCCGCGCACCACGCGGGCCAGCTGGCGCCAGCCACCGCGGCGGTGCACGGCTACACCATAGCGTTCACGGTGTCGGCGGCGCTGCTCGGCCTCGGCGCGCTGATCATAACCCTGCTGGTGCCGTCCAAGAGCCGGCTTGAGGAACTCAGGAACGCGGCACCGCCGGTCGATGTCGCCCCGGTACCCAGCCCGGCCCTGGCAGACGCCTTGAGCAGCCAGTCCGGCGGCCCATCCCAGGTCCGGCAGGCCGATCGCAGCTAGAACTACCGCGGGTGAGGCGGGGATGCTGGCATCCCGGCCGGGGCGGAGGCCCGGTCACGGCACGCGGGCCAGCCCCAGAACCCGGGGTTCGTCTTGCGGGGTCATTCTGCTGGCCACCCCGGCCACGGGATGGCAGGCTGGTCGCCGTGACGGAGCAGAGGCCGCCGGATCACACGGCGTGAGGCGCTCCTGGCAACCCGTGGTATCCACGTAGATGGCGGGACGGCTACGGTGCACGTCATGAGCACTCCACCGAGCCAGGCAGCAGGGGCCAACACCGAGTATGACCTAATGGGTGCGTTGTTCTCTCCCGCCGGGCGCGCCGACCCGCATGCGGTTTTGCGCGGCTCGCCGCTGCCTGGCTGCCGGTACTTGTTCGTGCGTGACGCGCTGCGGGATCCGCGTTTTGCTGCGCCGACCATCCCGCCTTCCCCGGACCCGATGTTCCAGCTGCTCAGGCGGTGGGTGATACGGCTGGAGGGCGACCGGCACCGCCGTGTCCGGGACGCTTTCGGCGGTCTGTTCACCGCCCGCCGGGTGGGGCGTTACAGGGCGGTCATCGCCGAGCGCGCTGCCGCGCTCGTCGACCAGGCAGCCCCCGCCGGGAGCATGGACCTAGTGGCTGGCTTCGCCCGGCCGCTGCCGTTCGCGGTTATCAGCGATGTTCTGGGCGTCCCGTCCGGTGACCGCGAATGGCTCGGTGAGGCGCTAATCGTCCTCAATCGCGGCTTCGCCCGCCAGCGCGATGGCGACCGCCTCGCCGTCCTGGCCGGCAACGACGCGGCCGGGCAGCTGCTTTCCTATTTCTCCGCGCTTCTTGACCAGCGCTCAGCGGAGCCAGCCGATGATCTGATGACCGCCCTGGCCGCCCGGTCCGCCGGCGGAGACGACCGCGAGGACCTGATCGCGAACTGCATTTTCTTCATTCTCGCCGGGCACGAAACCACCACTTCCCTGCTGGCCCTGGGCGCAAGCCTGCTGTGCGCCCACCCCGATGCGCGGGCCGCCTTGCAGCGCGACCCCGGGCGCTGGCCCGCAGCCGTGGAGGAAATGCTGCGGCTGATCACCCCCACCACCTTCACCGGCGCGACGCCCCGGGCCGATGCCGTCATCCAGGGCGTTGCCTGCCCGGCCGGGCAGGCGCGCCTGCTGTTCCTGGCCGCCGCGAACCGTGACCCTTCCGCCTTTCCGGATCCCGACCGATTCGATATCAGCCGTGATCCCAATCCGCACCTCAGCTTTTCCGCCGGAGCTCACTACTGCCTGGGGGCCCCGCTAGCGAGGTTGCACGGTGAAGTCGCGCTGAGCACCTTGTTCACCCGCTTGCCGGCCCTGGCGGTCCTCAGCCCGCCCGACATCACCGCCAGCGTCCCCACCCGCCACATCGAACGTTTCACCGTCACGTGGCAGCAAGACCGACCAGCCGGTAACTTACGCCACGGCGGTCTTGGCGTCACCTGCCTCAGTGGGCAGCTGCCACCCGGATGATCCGTCATGGGCGCCTAGTCGACAGCCTCGGCTTGACATGTAGACATACACTGTAGACATACGCTGTAGAACGATCGATGGACGCCAACCGGCTGCCGCCTTCGTCTCTCAGCGAAAGAGATGAGCTAGCCATGACCGTGACACTGGACCGCAAAGTCGAGGCCTTCGTGGCCGCTCCGCAGCGGCTGTTCATTAACGGGCAGTGGGCGGACGCAGCCTCCGGCAAGACGTTCGAGACCCTCAACCCCGCGACCGGCGAGACGCTGGCGCATGTCGCGGAAGGCGACGCCGAGGACATTGACCGCGCCGTGCGGGCTGCGCGGAAGGCATTCGACCACGGTCCGTGGAGCAGGATGACGCCGTCCGAGCGGGGACGGATCATCTGGCGGATCGGCGACCTCATCCTTGAGCACGCCCAGGAGCTCGCCCAGCTCGAGTCGCTCGACAACGGCAAGCCCTACGCGGTGGCACTCGGCGCCGACGTCCCGCTGGCCGCGGACATGTTCCACTACATGGCCGGCTGGGCCACCAAGATCGAGGGCAACTCGATCAACATCTCCGTGCCCTACATGCCGGGCGCCAGCTTCCACTCCTACACGCTGCGCGAGCCGCTCGGCGTGGTCGGCCAGATCATCCCGTGGAACTTCCCACTGCTGATGGCCGCGTGGAAGCTCGGCCCAGCGCTGGCCACGGGGAACTGCGTGGTGCTCAAGCCCGCCGAGCAGACCCCGCTGACGGCACTGCGGCTGGCCGGGCTGATCGCCGAGGCCGGGATGCCTGACGGCGTGGTGAACGTGGTGCCGGGCTACGGCGAGACCGCTGGCGCGGCGCTAGCCGCGCACGGCGACGTCGACAAGGTCGCTTTTACCGGTTCCACCGAGGTCGGCAAGCTGATAGTCGCGGCCGCTGGGGCCAGCAACCTGAAGAAGCTGACCCTGGAGCTCGGCGGCAAGAGCCCCAACATCGTCTTTGACGACGCCGGGCCCGACGCCATCGAGGGTGCCGCCAATGCGATCTTCTTCAACCACGGGCAATGCTGCGTAGCCGGGTCACGCCTGTACGTCCAGCAAAGCAGATTCGACGAAGTCGTCGACGGTGTCGCTACCATAGCCAAGTCCATCAAGATGGGCCCGGGCATGGAACCAGGCACCCAGATGGGCCCCCTCGTATCTGAGGAGCAGTTCCGGCGGGTGTCCAGCTTCCTGGAATCCGGCAAGCTCGACGGGGCCACCGCGCTGGCAGGCGGCGGCAGGTACGGCAACCGCGGCTACTTCATCGAGCCGACCGTGCTCACTAACACCCGGCCGGACATGAAGGTCGTCCGCGAGGAGATCTTCGGGCCGGTCGTGGTAGCCGCCCCGTTCAGTGACCTGGACGAGATCGCGGCGGCTGCCAACGACTCCGAGTACGGCCTCGGGGCCGGGATCTGGACCCGTGACATCTCCAAGGCGCACGCGCTGGCCAAGAAGCTGCGAGCCGGCACCGTCTGGATCAACTGCTACAACGTGTTCGACGCGGCGCTGCCGTTCGGCGGGTACAAGCAGTCCGGCTGGGGCCGTGAGATGGGTCACGAAGCACTCCATGCCTACACCGAAGTCAAGGCAGTCACGACGCTGCTCTAAGTCAGCATTCGCATCGGGGGCAGACCGGCAGGTCCTGCCCCCGATCTGCATGTGAGCAGAGGCCGCCGCCATCCCGATGGCCGGCGTAACGGCGTGACTGAAACCGCCGTTTCGCGATCATCTGGAGGTGAATAGCCTGGTAGATCACGCGATGGCCGGGCCGTGAACCGCAGATGAGGCGGACCCGGCGGGGTGGCCGGCTGGGTCTGTTGACATGTCCGCTGCTGCACGGCGGCGGGAACGCTCGTATTCAGGGACTGCCGGCAGCGGCGGGGATTCAGGCGGGGGCGAAACAGAGCCTGAGGCCGAGCCTGCGCAGGACCAGAGGAACCACAGGAGAGCGCGCAGATGGCCCGGCCGACCGCAGGAGGCAGCGGCACCAAGACGACCTTGCCGCCCTTGCCGCACCCGAAGGACACGGTAACCGTGTTCTACACCCAGGTCGCCAATGCTGGCGCCGGTGGCTTCGAAGATCCGCAGGCCCAGCAGCCCGAGCATGGCTACCAGCGCGAAGTCATATCGGTTCGCGGACTCGCGCGCGGCGGTCAGCAGGACCGTCAATGCTTAGCACCCGTCGATCACGCACGTCCGGTGGAACCCGGCGGCCACGGAGAATCGCCGCGACACCGTGGACGGCTTGAACCGGCGGAACTCCTGCATCCACAGGATGCACAGTTCCAGATCCGGGCGGCGGGCGGCCAGCGGATCAAGGCCGCGCCCCGCACACCAGGTGAGATAACAACGCAAGCCGGACTGAGTGTGCTCACGGGACGAGCCTGAACCGGCCCAGATAGGCAGCTGCTGCCAGCACCACACGATCGGCCGGCGCGTCGCTAGGGGAGGAGATGGGATTGGCTCGCTGAAGTGCATCATTCACCGACAGTGCGCCCTGCCGGTGAGCGCGCAAAGTACTCGACCACACTCTGAGCGGCATGTGAGTACGTTGGTCGGTCGTGGTGAACATGCCTGTATGGCAAGGATTGTGGTTCCCGCCGAGCGGACCGCCGATGCGCCAGAGAATGCGGTCAATAGTTATGTCGTGGATTTCGAAGGTCGATTATGCTATGGTTCGAGTGTGTCAAAATACCCGGCGAATGACGCAAAGTTTCAACTTCTAAGAGATCTTAACCTGCCTCTGGGGCAATATGCCATCACTTCGAGTGGTCCTCTTGGCGTACGTGAGATAAGAGAAATTGGCGATATCGATCTTGTGGTTGATGATGACCTCTGGAATGAACTGGCTTCTGCGTATCCTATTATTGAGGAGCAAGGCGTCACGAAAATCCGCATATCACAAGACATCGAGGTCCTGGCTGAAGGCTCATTCTACGGTTCAAGAGGGACGGCTCAGCCGTCTGTCGCCGAGCAAATCGCCCAAGCGGATATTATAGACGGCTTGCCTTTTGTCAGCTTGCTTCATGTGCTGTATTTCAAGCGGGAGATGAATCGTCCGAAAGACGAGCGAGACATTGCGGCGCTGGAACGTCTGCTTGATCAGCACTAATCTGGCGCGCCGACCAAGGGCACGCTGGGCTCGGGGCGCCCGACCCTGTCCACGGCAACGCGATCGACGGGGCTGCCAAGGATATGACCATCAGTCCGACGCCCCGTCCGCGGCAGAAGCGGATACGTGCCGCCACTGGCTTATGTCACGAGCATTGTCGTCCGGGTTTGTTGCGGATCGGCAGGACCGATACCATCAGTCCGGCTGATCCCGGCCCCCGGGTGGAACCCGGGGCAGCACTCGCCAGCGCGAGGATGAACATGGACCACGATCCCCTCCCCGGCGACCACCCTGAGACCGGACACGTGTCGACTGGGGCGCTCCCGCCCGATACGGACGTTCAGGCCCTCATCTCGGCCGGCTACGAGCGCTACCGCCATCTCGGCGAGGGGGCGGTCGCCGACTATATTCCTGCCCTGGCGGCGGCGTCGCCCAGCGCCTTCGGCGTGTGTGTTGCCGGGGTTGGCGGGCGGCTGTTCTCGGCTGGCGACGCTGACCAGGAGTTCGCCATCGAGAGCATCTCCAAGCTTTTTGTCTTTGCCCTGGTTTGTCACACCCTCGGGCATGATCAGGCGCGCCGGAAGCTGGGCGTCAACAGCACCGGGCTGCCGTTCAACTCGGTGATGGCCATTGAGCTCAACG
This sequence comes from uncultured Actinomycetota bacterium, assembly GCA_963843745.1. Classification (GTDB taxonomy): domain Bacteria; phylum Actinomycetota; class Actinomycetes; order Streptosporangiales; family Streptosporangiaceae; genus Trebonia. The sequence continues at coordinate 463,300 of CAWJLP010000021.1, read as the reverse complement.
CCGATCGCACGATGAATCCGCTGGTCAATGCCGGTGCCATTGCCACCACGAGCCTGGTGCCGGGCACGACTGCCCAGGAGAAATTCGAGAGCATCGTCGCCGCGATGTCGCGATTCGCCGGGCGGCGATTGGTGATGGACGGCGGCGTGTACGAGTCCGAGGCGGCGACCAACGATCGCAACCGGGGTATCGCCCACCTCCTCGACGGCTATGGCCGCATGTACTGCGACCCCGATCTCGCCACCGACGTCTATACCCGCCAGTGTTCTGTGCGGGTCAGCGCGCGGGACCTTGCGGTGATGGGAGCCACCCTGGCGAATGGCGGAGTGAATCCCGTAACCGGCGAGCAGGCCATCGAGGCCCGCTACTGCAAGCGGGTGCTGGCCGTGCTGGCCACCGCAGGGCTGTATGAGCAGTCTGGCGAGTGGCTGTACGACGTGGGTCTCCCGGGTAAAAGCGGGGTCGCCGGGGGCATCGTGACTGTGTTGCCGGGCAAGGGGGGCCTCGGCACATTCTCCCCGCCCCTTGATGCGGCAGGCAACAGCGTGCGGGGACAGCACATCACCAGGTACCTCTCAGAAGCGCTCGGGCTCAACCTGTTCGCCTCGGCTCCTTTTGCCTGATTACGCCCGAAGGCAATCCCCTGACCCGCTCATCGGCTACTGAGAGTGTGCAGTCGGGCTTATGCCACTCTTGTGCCATGGGCCATCCTGGCATTGTCGCTCGGCCCGTCGGCGGGGGGAACTTCGAGGCCTCCGTCCAGTTCCTCACCGGGTGGGTCAGTGACGGTGCGGCCGAGGCAAGGGCCTATCTAGCCGGTCATGCGGAACCTGCGGGCGCCAGCCTTATCGCCGTGCACGGTGATGAGGCCGCCGGTTATGCCGCGATCTTGTGGGAGTCGAATTTTGTCGGATTCCGGGACCGCGGCATTCCGCTGGTCCGCCAGCTCGCCGTGGCCCGGCCGTTCCGGCGGCACGGCGTGGCCGCACTCCTGATGGACGCAGCCGAGCAGCTGGCCGGCGAGCGGGGCGTCACCACGCTGGGCATTACGGTCGGCCTGTTCGACTTGTATCCGGGCTTCGTAGCCAGCCTGCGCCGGTGGTCCGTGCTCGGCGCCACCCTCGCTGAATCCGCCATTCGTATCAGCCTGCGCCTCCACCCAGGGCGAGACGATCACCTTATTTCTCAGGCCTGCGAGAGCGGAGGGGCTGTTGCTGGTCCGTGAAATTCGATGCTGATGACGGGGTGCAACTCGATCGCGTTAGGCGCAACCCCATCCTGGCCGTGGGCAAAATCGAAAAAACCGAGCCCTCGTACAGTTACCGATTCTGCCGCCTGGATGAGCGCTGGCGCCATGGCTGCCGCAGCGAATTGAGGATTTGCTGCCGATTGCGCGGCTGCCGTCAACTGGAGACCGAATTGATTGCCGAACGCTTGCCGGGCGGCAGTTATCTGCTCGGCGAAGAAACTGCCCGGAGCCAGCGCGGCCGGATCCGGTATCTCCGCGACCATGGTATTGCCTTGACCATCGGCTATGACCAGATGATAGTCGCCGTCTGATTCATGTTTATAGCCGGTCAGGGTGGCGTCGAGCTCCCATACGGTTTCTTCTGCGCCCGGAGACCGGGCGTCCGGCGGGAGCACAGCGGGCACCGCGAGTGCGACCATGCCCGCGATGGTCCCCGCAACTGGGACTTGCGTGACCAGGTTCGCGGCACCCGCGTCCGCGCCGGTCTTTACCGACCACCTCTGATGCACGGCCTGCTGGAGCGCTTCAGCGCCCGCGGCCGTCTGGAGAGCCGCTTGCTTTGCGGTCGTAAGGTACTCGCGGATCGGGTCAGTTGTCATCTTCAGCCCCCTGCTCCCATGTTCAGTATCCCGTATCCGGCGCTGATGTCGAGAGCTTACTGACCGCCTGATACCGCCGTGTCGCGGCAAGACAGTCAGCATTAACTGCTATCTCGCCGACGCCGACTTGCCTTGACGGCCACTTTACACAGGTGTAGACCAGTTGTATCCATCTGAGGGAGGGACTATGCCGTCAGGTCTTCGTCGTAGATTCTGGCTGGAATCCATATGCGGCTCGGTCACGGGGATCGCCGCCGTCATTACGCTCTTCTGGCATGACTGGATAGAGGCCGTATTCAGGATCGATCCTGACAGCGGCAATGGATCGGCAGAATGGCTGATCGTCTTGGTCCTGCTGCTCGCCACAGTAACGCTCGCATCGGGGGCACGACGTGAATGGCGTCATGCCGAACTGGCCACGCGATGAGCACTTCACGAACGGCGCAGGCCAGCCCCTCCTAGCTGCGCGGGCTTGCCTGAGCGGCCAGTTACACGGCTTAGGCCGAGGGCGCGGCGGTCTAGCGCTGGGAGGGATCTGCGACGAGGGTGGCGAGTATCAGGCTGACGTGCCGACGGCGGGCGTCATCGCCGGTCACAACTGGTGCGACGTGCGCCATCTGCAGGTATCCGGCATAGATGTAGTACAGGACTACGGAACGGTCCAGTGCTTCGCCTTGCTCCCAGCCCAGCTTCTCCAGCTGCTGGGCGATGTAGCCGATCCGCCGCTCCGCGACCCGCCGCACGGCGGCGACAGCGGCTGGATGCTCCGGGTTAGCGAGCAAGGCGATCTCGGCGCGGTCGGCCGGGCTGCGCTCGAAGGCGGCCTCCAGGAGCTTCCTCAGGCGTTCGGCCGGATCGGGCTCATGCTCCAGTTCTTCGATCACCGACTCGGTGCGGCTCTGCTCCCACCGGTCCAGGGCCGCCTGGATCAGCGCGTCCCGGTTCTTGAAGTGCCAGTAGAAACTGCCCTTGGTGGCCCCGAGATCCGCGGCGACGCTTTCCACGGCGACGGCCGCGATGCCGCCCCTGGCGATCGCGGCGAGGGCTGCCCTCGCCCAGTCGCCGGGCGTAAGTGAACCTGGACGCGGCTTGCGCACGGCCATACGGTACCGTATGGTCGGTTCCATACGGTACCGTACGGAGCTTTCGAGGTAACCGCATGAAGATCACGAACTGTCACGAACGAATCCTCATGGCGCCGCCGGAGCGGATCGCTCCGCTCATCGCCGACTTCGACCGCATCTGGCCGACGGAGATCGGGCCGCCTCCCCGGCTGGTGGAGGACCACCTCTACGAGGCCGGGCGGATGCTGTGGGAGGAATTCGACCGACCGGGTGCCCTGCGCGCGTTCCGGGTGGTCAGGCCCGATGAACTGCGGCTGGAGCACTGGTTCGAGGCGGAGCCCGCCGCAGGCGGGACGGTCTTGCGCCACACGGTCGAAGGCTACGCGGACGGCCGGTACGAGGCGATCTGGCGCGACCGGATCGAGCCGGTCCACGACGTGGTGCTCGAGGCTCTCTTCGATCACGCGCAAGCCGCCATCACCTAGATCACCTGGCGTCAGGCTCGTATGACATGGGCGAAGATAGGCGCATGGGAGTTATCCGGTTCCGCGCGGAACTGCAGAGCCGCGGCCCGGCCGCCGCGGTGGTGCTCGACGACACTCAGGTGGCGGCGGTGGGGGAAGGTGCCAAACGGTTCCCGGTGGTGGCGACCGTGAACGGCTACACCTGGCGGACCAGCGTGGCCCGCATGGGCGGCGAGTTCCTGCTCGGCCTGAGCCGCGAGGTCCGCGACGGCGCCGGCGTCCAGGCCGGCGACGAGGCCGAGGTGACCATCGAGCTCGACGAGGCGCCCCGTGAAGTCGACGTGCCCGCGGACCTCGCGGCGGCGCTGGCCGCTGACCCGCAGGCGGCTGCGTCCTTCGAGCGGATGGCCTTCACCCACCGCAAGGAGTACGCCCGCTGGGTCGCCGAAGCCAAGCGTGACGAGACCCGGCAGCGCCGGGTCTCGCAGGCGGTGGAGATGATCAAGGCGGGCAAGTCCCGCTCCTGAATTACGGAGCCAAGCCGCGCATGAGAGTCTCGATGAGGTCCCGGTAGGTGGCGGCCGCGTCGGGGGTAAGCACGAGACCCTTGAGCTCGAGCGAGACCGCGCCGTGCACGGCGCTCCAGATCTGCTGCGCCGCCTCGACCGGCTTCGGGGCGGCGATGACGCCCGCGGCCGCGGCCAGTTCCACGTTGCGCACCAGCGCGCTGAACGCCCCGTACGAGTGCTCGTGCACCTCGTCCGAGTCGTGCTCGTGCGGGATCGCGTCCTCGAACATGATCGCGTAGAAGTTCGAGTTGGCGAGCGCGAACTCGCGGTACCGCATGCCGCAGGAGCGCAGCCTGGCGCCCATGTCGGGCTCCGTGCCCGCCTCGATCGCCTCGCGCAGCCGGTCGAATCCCTTGATCAGCAGCACGTCGACGAGGCCGTCCTTGCCGCCGAGCCGGTTGTAGACGCCCATCGGGGCGATCCCCGCCTCGGCCGCGACGGCCCGGATCGTCACCCCGGCGGGGCCCTCCCTGACCAGGACCGCCTCGGCCGCCGCGCACAGCTCGCGCTCGACGTCGGCGCTCGGCGTCCGGCTCCGCCGCACCGGTTCTGTCATGCCTGTCATCATCCCACCTCCGCCAGCCCTTGACAGACTATAGAACGTTGTTACATAGTTATAGCACAACGTTCTTCGAGGAGGGAACCAGATGGAAACACGCAATGACCGCCGGTGGTGGATCCTGGCGGTGCTCTGCCTCAGCGTCCTGCTCGTGGTCGTGGACAACACGATCGTCAACGTCGCGCTGCCGACGATCAGCCGCGACCTGCACGCGTCGACCGAGGCCCTGCAGTGGGTCGTCGACGGGTACACGCTCAGCTTCGCCGGGCTGCTGCTCGTCGGCGGCAACCTCGGTGACCGCCTCGGCAGGCGACGGTTCCTGCAGCTGGGGCTGGCGCTGTTCGGCCTGACGTCCATCGGCGCCGCGCTCGCGCAGACCAGTGGCGAGCTCATCGCGGCCCGCGCCGCAATGGGCGTGTCCGCCGCGCTGATCTACCCCGCCACGCTGGCGATCCTCAACAACGTGTTCACCAACCCGCGGGAGCGCGCGACGGCGATCGGCATCTGGTCGGCGGTGTCCGGCCTCGCCGTGGCGATCGGCCCGGTGTCCGGCGGCGCGCTGCTGCGGCACTTCACCTGGAGCTCGGTGTTCCTCGTCAACGTGCCCGTGGTCCTCATCGCCCTGGTGGCCGGCCGGCTGCTGCTGCCCGAGTCGCGCGACCCGAAGGCCGGCCGGTTCGACCCGCTCGGCGCCGTGCTGTCGGTTGCCGGGATCACGCTGCTGACCTGGTCGATCATCGAGGCTCCCGGACACGGATGGCTGTCGGCGACGACGCTGGGCGGGATCTTCGGCGCGCTGGTCATCCTCGCGCTGTTCGCCGCGTGGCAGGCGCGGCGGCCCGACCCGATGCTGGACGTCCGGCTGTTCCGCAACCCGCGGTTCAGTGCGGCGAGCGTGGCGATCGCGCTGGCGTTCTTCGGGCTGTTCGGCTTCATCTTCATGATCACCCAGTACTTCCAGATCGTCCGCGGTTACGACCCGCTCGACGCCGGGCTCGCGACGCTGCCGTTCGCGGTCATCACCGCCGCGTTCTCGCCGGTCGCGATGATCGTGATGAGGCGGACGGGGACGAAGCTGGTGGTGGCGTTCGGGCTGCTGCTGATGAGCAGCGGTTTCATCGTGGCGGCGCTGACGCCGCTGGGCGGCTCGTACTGGACCTGGATCGTCGGCGCGATGGCGCTGATGTCGTCCGGCCTCGCCTTCACCACCGGCCCGGCCACCGAGGCGATCATGGGCGCGCTGCCGCGGGCGAAGGCCGGCGCCGGCTCGGCGGTCAACGACACTACCCGCGAGGTCGGCGGCACGCTCGGCGTCGCAATCGTCGGCTCGGTGCTGAACTCGGGTTACGGCTCGCACGTGGTCACCGCCCTGACCGGGCTGGGCGCGCCGGCCGCCGCCGCGCACGCCGCCAGCCAGTCGGTGGTCGCGGGCATGGCCACCACGGCGCACTTCCCCGCCTCGCTGCAGGGCGCGGCGGCGGAGGCGGTCCGGCAGGCGTTCATGACGGGCGTGCACCACGGCTCGCTGGTGGCCGCGGGTGCGGCGGCGGCTGGCGCGCTGGTCGCGATCTTCCTCCTGCCGTCCCGGGCGGCCGGTTCCGCGGAACCACTATCCGGAACGTCCTCGGCTTCCTCCCGGACCGGCCAGGAGACTCCCAGCCGGGTGTGACGCGACGCCTCCCGGGCGCACGGCCAGCCGCGCAGAACGCGGCTGGCCGTGCGCCGCTCAGGTGGCCGAGCGGACCAGCTCGGCGTTCAGCGCCAGCACGGGGCACAGCGGCAGCAGCGTCCGCCAGCCGGCGCCGAAGCGGACGAGGTCCGGCCCGGTCGACCACAGCCCGCCCGCGCTCTGCAGCGTGAACACCTGCGGCTCCTCGCGCTCAGGCGAGCCTTCCTCGTCGAGCTCGTAACCGTACGCCGCGTCCGGCGAAACCGGAGGCTCCGCGGGGAACCACGAGTCGGCCATGCCGAGCGGTTCGAGGACGAGCCGGGTCGCCGCCCGTGTGCGCGAGCAGTTCCCGCACGGTGACGGCGTCATCGGCCAGCCGCAGCGAGCGCAGGTGCCGGCTGACCGGGTCGTCAAGCGCGACGACGCCCTCCGCGACCAGGCGCAGCACGGCCGTGGCGGTGATCAGCGGGTCCCGCCAGCTTCGCGCTCAGCCGGAGCGAGTCGGCGTCGATGAGGATCAGGTCCTCGCGCAGCATCGCGGCGAGGCTCGTCATGGCCTGGGCGAGCGCCCCAGGCGACACGAAGCCAAGGAACTGTTCGGTGAAGTGCTCGCTCAGCTGCGCATGGAGTCACTCGAAACCGGTGAGCCTGAAGCTCTGCCCGCGAACCCGGGTCCGGCCGATACCGCCGTCAATTACCGTAGACCGCTCCGCCGCCGCGGCCAATACTGGATGGCATGCGCGAGGTGCCGGGGGCGGACGACGCTGAGTGGGTCATGCGGATGCGCGCGCTGGCGCGGCAGGACGCCGAGGAGATGGTGCCGCGGCCGGACTTCCCGGTCTTCGGGGTTTCTTCGCCGCGGCTGGAGCCTGCCGCGCTGGCGGCCTATGAGCAGGTGAACGGGTCGTGGACGGCGGTGACGCTGGCGTACGGGCCGTGGGACGCGGCACCAGGACCCTACGTGGCCGTCAAGACCGAGCGGGCGGACCCCGAGCTGGCCGCGGCGAGGGCCGGAGCGCCCGGGCGCGGGCCCGAGGCGGGGCTGCTGCGCGCGATCGACGCCGAACGCGACCGCCTCGCCGCGAGCACCGGCGTGGACGAGGACGAACCGGCCGGACCGCCACGGTACTCGCGCGAGGAACTGCCCGCGGGCGCCGCACTGGTCGCCCGGCATGGGACCGTGTGGGCGGCGCGGCTGGACCGCCCGATGGACCGCCCAGCGGACCGCCCAATGGATGGCGCCGCCGAGGTCACGGTGACGATCACCGGGCGCGGCATCGGCCCGGAGCAGGTGCGGCTGTCTCCGGTCAGCGACCTGCGGCCGCTGTTCGAGACCAGGAACGAGATCCTGGGCCGGCTGACAGAACGCCGGCGGCGGGAGCCGCCGCCGGTCCTCGAGCCGGCCGAAGGGGTGGGGGCGTTCCGCGCGCTGGCCGAATTCGAGCTGGAGGGGCACGCCAGGATCAGCGCCTCCGCCCGGCCGGGCGGACGGCTGCTCAGGCAGCCGGCGAACTGGGGGCGGCTGCGCAGCGCGCTCTGGCAGCGGGCGGTCAGCGAACAGCAGCGGCTCAGCGGAACGTCCAAGGGCGCCGCGAACGACGTCGTGACGTCGGTCATGAACCACCTCGGGCACCTGGCCGAACAGGCCACCTGGTTCACCGCCGACCCCCGGCTGCGCGCGGCCGCGATGGACGAGACCCTGCGGCACGCCGTGCTGGGCGAGGCCGTGCCCAGCCTTCCGGCGCAGCAGGCCTGGGAGCGCTACTGGTCCGACCACATGGGCCGCGCGCTGCGCATGGACCGGGGAAGCAGCGCGTTCGCGGAGATGGAGTCCCGCCGGGCGCTCACCGACGGCTGGCTGGCGGCCTGGACCGCCTGGACCACGCGCGATTGAGCGGCCGGCAGGCCGCGCTCATTCGCCCGCCTGGCCCGCGTCGCCGTGATCCTTCTCCGGCTCTGCCGGGTTCCCGGCGTCGCCGACCGCGGCGAGCAGGGCAAGGAACGGGCCGACCCGGTGTCCTTCCTGGGCAGGGTGCCGGAAGATCATGTCCGGGTCCACGGTGTACGCGGTGCGCCGTCCGGTCCTGGTGCGGGTGAGGTAGCCCGCCGCCTCCAGGTCAGCCACGATGGCCTGGACGGCGCGTTCGGTGAGCCCGGCGACGGCGGCGATGTCCCGGATCCGGGCATCGGGACGACGGGCAATCTCCACGAGCACGTGCCCGTGCCCGGTCAGCAGCGTCCAGGTACCCGCGCGCTCGTCAGGCTCGCTCATCCTCCTGACTATATATCTCGCGGGACTATTATCGCGAGATTAAATACGTGAACTTTTCTTCGCGCATCTATTGACTGCTTCCGGCCGGGCGCCCATCCTGGTAGTGCACGACCGGGAGGTGGCTCCGATGCTTGAGGTGGACGTGGTCAGGGGCGTGCCTGTCGTGACGGTGCCCGAGGAGGTCGACATCACTAATGCGCCGGGGCTGCGGGCGGCGCTGCTGGAGGCAGCCGCGGACGGGTCCCCGGCGCTCGTGGTCGACATGACCAGGACCAGGTTCTGTGACTCCGCCGGGCTTCGTGTCCTGGTGGATGCGCACAAACGGGCCGTCGCGGAGGGTGGTGCGGTGGTGCTGGCGCTGCCGCGCGCCGCTGTCCTGCGCGTTCTCGAGATCACCGGGATCGACCAGACGATACCCAGCTTCGCCAGCCTGGATGAGGCGGTGGCGCACGCCACGGAATCCGCCGGTTAGGGCGTCAGCACGATCTTGCCGGTGTTCTGCCGGGACAGGATCCTGCGGTGGGCGTCGGCCGCCTTGGCGAACGGGTACGTGGCGTCGATCCGCGGTGTGATGCGGCCCGCTTCCCAGAGCGTCAGCACCTCTCCCAATTCCTGCCTCAGCATCGGGATCTGGTCCCACAGACGCCCGATGTGGACGCCGGAGACGCTCTTGTTGCGGTTCATCAGCTGCAGAGGGGTGAGCCGCGGCATGCTCGCGACCTGCGATAGCACGTGCACCGGACGGCGGCGCTGGCCGCTGGCCAGGTTGGCGAACCCGTAGGCGACCAGGCGGCCGACGGGCCGCAGCAGCTTCAGCCCCTTGCGCCAGTCCGCGCCGCCGAGCGAGTCGAGCACCACGTCCACGCCTTCGCCGTTGGTCAGCCTGCGGACCTCGGCCGCGTAGTCGGCCGTGTGGTAGTCGATCGGGTGCGTGCAGCCTTCGGCGCGCAGCGCCTCGTGCTTCGCGGCCGAGGCGGTGCCGAACGTCACCACGCCGTCGACGGTCTGGCACAGCTGGAGCACCGCCGTCCCGACCCCGCCCGCGGCCATGTGCACGAGCAACCGTTCGCCGGGGCGGAGGCAGGCGACGCGGAACAGCATGTGGTAGGCGGTCAGGTAGTTCACCGGCAGCGCGGCCGCCTCCTCGAAGTCCTTGCCGTCCGGGATGGGCAGCGCCTGCCCCGCGGGCACGCACACCACGTCCGAATGGCCGCCGTACCTGGTCAGCGCGATCACCCGCGAGCCCACGAGGCCGTCAGCGACGCCGTCGCCGGCCGCGTCGATGACGCCCGCCACCTCGTAGCCCATCACGCACGGCGGCTTCGGCCGGTCGGGGTACAGCCCCTGAGCGGCCATCACCTCGGCGAAGCACAGCCCGGCCGCGCGGACACGGACGCGGACCTGTCCCGGCCCCGGCTCGGGATCCGGCGATTCCCGCACTTCCAGTCCGGCGGGTCCTGCTGAGCTCGTGATCCATATCGCCCGCATGGCCGGCCCCTCTCCGATCGCTAGCCGACGAGAGCCTGCGTGCCGAGCACGGTGATCAGGGCGAGGCGGTCGGCGTCCTCGGTACCGGGCTCGGCGGTGTAGATCATTATGCGCAGATCGCTGCCCTGGACGGTGAGCACGTCGCAATCCAGCGTCAGGGTGCCGGCCTGCGGGTGGTCGATGGTCTTGCGCTCGGTGGCCTCGTGGCGGCCGACCGCGCCGGAATCCCACAGTTCCGCGAACCGGGGACTGTTCGCGTGCAGGTCGGCGACCAGCTGCCTCAGGTGCCGGTCGGCCGGGTAGCGGGCCATGGCCGTGCGCAGGTCGGAAACGATGGCGGCCTCGAATGCCCGGCGCGCTTCCGGCGGCTGCCTGACCCGGCTGGACCGCGGCTCGACGAGGTTGCGCCACGCGCCGTTGCGCTGGTTGCCGCGCCATTCTGACGGATCGCCCATCAGGGCCGCGTACGGCTGGTTGTACGTGAGCAGCGTCCAGGACGCGTCGGAGACCGCGACCGGGGTGCCTGACAGCCTGTCGAGCAGCCGGTGCACGCTCGGGGTGATGTACCTGGGCACCGTGTCCGGGGCGGGCAGGACCAGGCCGGCCAGCCGGAACAGGTGCGCCCGCTCTGTTTCCGACAGCCGCAGCGCCCGCGCCAGCGCCTCGACGACCTGCGCGGACGGGCTGGACGCGCGGCCCTGCTCGAGCCGGGTGACGTAGTCGACGGAGATGCCGGCCAGCATGGCGAGTTCCTCGCGGCGCAGTCCGGCCGCCCGGCGGCGTCCGCCGGCGGGCAGTCCGGCGGCCTCGGGCGAACTCCGGTCGCGCCAGCGCCGCACCGCCTGGCCGAATTCACCGGACGTCATAACCCCACATTATGCGGGCCGGCGGCCGTTTTCCTGGTACCGGCAGTCCCAGGAAAACTGGCCGGCTGGCTGCCGGCGCCGCGCGGCGGCAGGCTGGCAGCATGACAACGATACTGATCACCGGGGCGAACAAGGGCCTCGGGTATGAGACCGCCCGCCGGCTGATCGCCGCGGGCCACACCGTCTACATCGGCAGCAGGGACGCCGGGCGAGGGCGTGACGCCGCGGCGCGGCTCGGACCGGGGGCGCGGCTAGTCGTTCTCGACGTCACGGACGACGCGTCCGTCGACGCGGCGGCGAAGACCATCGAGGCCGACGGCGGGCTGGACGTGCTGATCAACAACGCCGGGATCGAGCAGCGGACGGCCACCAACGCGGTGCCCGGCGCCGCGGAGATCACCGCCGATCAGATGCGGCAGCTGTTCGAGACCAACGTCTTCGGCGTCGTGCGCGTCACGCACGCGTTCCTGCCGCTGCTGCTGCGGTCCGCCGCGCCGGTGGTGGTCAACGTCAGCAGCGGCCTGGCCTCGATCACCCATCTCACCGACCGGGGCTCGCCCGCCTACGCCTACCCGGGGGTCGCCTATCCCGCGTCGAAGGCCGCGGTCAACATGATCACCGTGCAGTACGCGAAGGCGTTCCCCGGGATGCGGATCAACGCCGTCGAGCCCGGGTTCACCGCGACGGACCTGAACGGGCGCACCGGCATCCAGACCGTCGAGCAGGGCGCGGAGATCATCGTCCGGATGGCGCAGGCGGGGCAGGACGGCCCGACCGGCGGCTACTTCGACGCGAACGGGCCGCTGCCCTGGTGAGCGGTCGCGGTTACCTCAGGAAAAGGCAGAACGGGTGCCCGGCGGGGTCGAGCATCACCCGGACTCGCTCCTGCGGCTGATGGCCGGCCTCGGTCGCGCCCGCCCGCGACGCCCAGGCGACCGCGGCGCCGAGATCCTCGACCGCGATGTCCAGGTGCTGCGTGATGTGCTGCCTGCCCGGCTCGCTCGGCCACGCCGGCCGGGTGTACTGCGCCTCGTACTCGAAGTTGAGCGCGGGGCCGGTCGCGCCGGCGGGAGGCCGGACCTGCGCCCAGCCGTCCTCCGGCGGCGACCCCGGTCGCGGCGGTTCCTCGGCGGTGACCGGCCAGCCGAGCAGCCTCGCGTAGAAGGCCGCGAGCGCCCGCGGGTCGGGCGCGCCGATCGTCACCGACGTGACGTCCATGCGCGGTGGCTGAGTCATCTGATCCTCACTACAAGCGAAGGCGGCGGCGCGTTCCTGCTACGCTCCTGACGCCCCGAGCATAAGGAGAATCAGCGACCATGGCCGCCACGCTTCGCGACACGCTGCTCGCGCCGGAGGTACGGCCGCAGGTGGTCGCCGACTGCGAGGCACTCGTCAACGGCGAGGTCGCCACGATGTCCGGCATCTCGGGGACCGCGGTCAAGCTCGCGTACAAGGCCGTGCGGACCTACGACGCGGGCCACATCCACTACATGATCGAGACGCTGCTCCCGAATCTGGCCGACGCGCTGCAGCCGTACTGGACGGAGTTCGCCGCCGCGGGCGGCGGGGTGTTCGGCGACTACCTCGCCAAGAATGAGGACGAGGCATGCGAGGCGCTGCTCGCGATCACCGACGAGCGCGGCAGGAACTCGGGCCGGCCGGTGATCGTGAAGGCCTACAACACGGTGCGCGGCAGCGCCGCCAAGCACGTGAAGGCCGCCCTGCCCGCGGTAGGTGCCCTGGTAGAGCGGTACACGTTCTTAGATCTAATGAGTTTTGGCGATATTAGCGTTTGACTAGGTTTCTAGCTGCTGCGTCCCGAATACGCCGATCACCCCGACGCGCTGGAACGCTTCCGCGCGGAAGCCAAGCACGCCGGGTCGCTGACCCATCCGTGCGTCGCCCGGGTCTACGACTACGGCGATGCCGGGCCGGCCGTCCCGCCGTACCTGGTGATGGAGTACGTCAACGGGCCCTCGCTCGCCGACATGCTGGCGGTCGACCCGGTGCACCCGGTGCTCGCCCTGGACGTGGCGGCGCAGGCCGCCGCCGGGCTCGACGCCGCGCACCGCATCGGCCTGGTGCACAGGGACGTCAAGCCGGGCAACATCCTGGTCGGCGCTGACGGCCTGGTGAAGATCACGGACTTCGGCATCGCGCACGCGGCGGGCTCCGCGCCCATCACGGGACCGGGCCTGGTGATGGGCACCACGCAGTACATGGCGCCGGAGCGGATCGCCGGCGGCCAGGCGACGCCCGCGAGCGACCTGTACGCGCTTGGCATCCTCATCTACGAGTGCCTGACCGGCCTGCCGCCCTACGACGGAGGCACCGCCGAGGTGATGGCGGGACACCTGTACCTGCCGATGCCGCCGCCGCCGGCGGGCGTGCCGCCGGAGCTCGACGAGCTGATCACCAGGCTCACCGCCAAGAACCCGGCCGCCCGGCTGTCCGACGCCGCGGAGGTCGCGGCCATCGCCACGCGGCTGCGTGACGCGCTGGCCGCCGATGCCGGCCTCACGGTGGCCGCGCCGGCGTTCGCCGGGGCGGCCACCGGCTCGCACGCTTTCGCCGGGGCCGCCCTGACGGCGGCACCGCCCGCGGGCGCCAGGGCGGCCGTCGACGTGGACGCGCTGTTCACGGGGCCGGCGCCGCAGCAGGCCGGGCCGGGGATGACCGGGGAGACCGGTGTGCTGGACGATCGGCCCCTCCCGCCCCTACCGCCCCGGCAGCCCGGCGCACCGCCGCACTCACCGTCGGGCCGACCCGTCAGGCTCGGACGGCGGCGCGCGACGACGCTCGCGGCGGGCGTGACCGTGCTCGCGGGCGCCGGGGTGGCCTGGCTGCTGGCCAGCGGGGCGCTGCGCGACTCGCCGGCCGCGGACCACCGGACGGTGTCGCCGCCCGCCACCACCGCGCCCGGCGGATCGGCGTCGCTGGCGCCGCCGGCCACGAGGCCGGCACCAAGCCATCCGTCGGGCGGGACGTCCGCGCGGCCCGGCAGCTCCGCCACGGCCAGCGCCAGCCGCCAGGCGACCGACCGTCCGGGTACCAGCCCCGGCAGCAGCCCGGCCAGCAGCGCGTCCCCCAGCCAGTCCAGCTCCGCGAGCCACTCCCCCGGGCCGACCCCGACGACCACGTCACCGGCGCCCTGGCCGACGCTCTCGCTGCCGCTGATCTCCCTCGGCCGGTAGGAACCGGGGCCGCGGGGGAACCACGGGCCCGTTCCGGATAATTCTTACCGGCCGAACGACCCGGGGCCGCGGGACTTCCGTCCGTGGCGCGAGCGCGTGAGACGGCCGACCGTGGGGTCATGACGACGAACGGGCAGCCCGTCGCGGGCACCACCATCTTCGACGGCGACCAGGCGGTCAAGGGCTATGCGCTGAACAAGATGTGCATGTCCTTCAACGACGCCGCCAGCCGGGCGGAGTTCCTGCGGGACGAGGACGCGTACTGCGCGCGGTACGGTCTCAGCCCCGCCCAGCGCGAGGCGGTCAGGCACCGGAACGTGCTCGAGCTGATCGCCGCCGGCGGCAACATCTACTACCTGGCGAAGTTCGCCGGGATCTTCGGGCTGGACGTGCAGGACATCGGCGCCCAGCAGACCGGGGTCACCAAGGCCGAGTTCCAGGCCAGGCTCCTGGCGGAAGGGCGGTAGCACCATGGCCAGCATCATCGGCTGTGTCACGACCTCGCACGTCCCGGCGATCGGCAACGCCATCGCCAAGGGGCGGCAGGAGGAGCCGTACTGGAAGGAGTGGTTCGACGGGTTCACGCCGGTGCACCGCTGGCTGGACAGGGTCCGGCCGGACGTCGCGGTGGTGGTCTACAACGACCACGGGCTGAACTTCTTCCTCGACAAGCTGCCGACCTTCGCGATCGGCGCCGCGCCCGAGTACCAGACCGCGGACGAGGGCTGGAACCTCCCGGCCGTGCGGCCGTTCCCTGGCGATCCCGCGCTGTCCTGGCACGTGATCAACTCCGTCGTCGCGGCCGGCTTCGACGTGACGATGTGCCAGGAGATGGCGGTGGACCACGCCGTATGCAACCCGATGCAGCTGCTGTGGCCGGGCGGCGCGCCGTGGCCGGTGCGCATCGTCCCGGTGGAGATCAACACCGTCCAGTTCCCGCTGCCGTCGGCCGCCCGCTGCTACGAGTTCGGCCAGGCGATCGGGCGGGCCGTCGCTTCCTACCCGTCCGGCGAGCGGGTGGTGGTCATCGGCACCGGCGGGCTGTCGCACCAGCTCGACGGTGAGCGGGCCGGGTTCATCAACAAGGAGTTCGACAGGAAGTTCATGGCGAGCATGGTGACCGATCCGTCGTGGGCGACGCGGTACTCGACGGTCGAGCTCGTGGAGCAGACCGGCAGCCAGGGCATCGAGCTGATCTTGTGGCTGACCGCGCGGGCGGTGCTCGGCGCCGGCAGTAGCGGCGGGGATGTGAGCGTACGCGAGGTCGCGGCCACCTATCATGTGCCGATCTCCAATACGGCGGCCGGCATGATGCTGCTGGAGCCGGCGGGGTAGAAAAATCACTTCCCGGTACGCGACACTTTGCTTATTCCGTCCCCACTTCAAGGCCGAGGTGAGGTTAAGCGTGCCATCTCAGGACGAAGCAACGCGCGTCCCTGTCGACGATTTCGTCAGGGACGAGCTGTACCCCGGGTACAAGCAGCCCTTCGGCGGGCAGCCGTTCGTCGCCGGGCCGGTGCGCCCGTTCAGCCGGGCGGACAACGCCCGCTACTGGCTGCGCGACTCGCTGCACTTCAGCGAGGGCATGGTGCCGGCCTCCATCGCCACTCTCGACGACGCGCAGACCTGGGGCGCCCAGCTCGGCGCGGAGATCGTCGGGGTGCCGCCGACGCGGGGGTCAGTCAACCGGCTGGCCGGGACGCACGTGTACATCGGCACCATCGACGTGGACACGGAGTGGCAGGTGCAGGCCCGCGCGGCGAGGTTCGGCCAGTACGTGACCCCGATCCTGCGTGACTTCGACAGCTACTGGGCCATGCGCGCGGGCGAGCTGCAGGCAGCCTACGACTACCTGGACAACCTGGACCTTTCCGCGATGGACCCGGCCGCGGTGTGGACGGCGCTGAAGGACGCGTACGCGTTCCACCGCAGGGCGTGGTTCATCCACTTCGAGGTGATGTACGTCCTGACCGCCAACTACCTGGCGTTCTACGCGCTGGCCGAGGAGATCGGGCTGGCCGGGTCGGCCGTCTCCGGTTTCCTGGCCGGGCAGCAGACGTTCTACAGCAAGACCGACGAGGAGCTGTGGCGGCTGGCCGGCCGGGCGCGGGAGCTCGAGGTCACCGGGCCGCTGCTGCACGCCTCGCCGGATTCGATGCGCGCCCAGCTCTCGGCGCTGCCGCACGGCGCCACGTGGCTGGCCGAGTTCGACGCGTTCCTGCGGACCTACGGGCAGCGGACCGAGGAGACCTGCCGGATCGACACGCCGTCGTGGATCGAGGACCCGTCGGCGCCCTTGTACGCGATCGGCGCGTTCCTGTCCAAGCCGACCGGGTTCGACTTCTTCGCCGCTCGCCAGCAGGCGATCGCCGTGCGCGACGAGCAGATCGAGGCCGCCCGCCGGTCGGTCAACGGCGCGGACCTCGCGCGCTTCAACGAGGCGCTGGCCGGCAACCAGGCGGCCAACTTCGCCTGGTGGAACGAGGAGCACAACTACCTCATCGACCGGCGTGCCGCCATCCCGGTGCGCCGCGCCACCCTGGAACTCGGGGCGCGGCTCGCCGCCGACGGGCGGATCGAGCGGCCGCAGGACATGTTCTTCTTGTTCAAGGAGGAGCTGTACGGGCTCATGGAGGGCGGCGCCACGGCGGCGGGCGCGACGTGGAAGGACCTGGCCGCGATGGTCCCGGACCGGCGGGCCTACTTCGAGGACTGGAAGCGCCGCGGCCCGGAGCTGCCGACGATGCTCGGCACGATCCCCGACACGGTGCCCGACCCGATCATGATCGAGGTGTTCGGCCTGTCCGGAAGGTTCCTCGAGGCGCTCAGGGGCGGCGCGGACCGGGATGGCATCGCGGAGATCAGGGGTTTCCCCGCCGCCAAGGGCGTTGTCGAGGGAGTGGCGCGGGTCATCACCACGGTGGCGGACATCCACCTCGTCCAGCCTGGCGACATCCTGGTCTGCGGCGGCACGACCACGGAGTGGACACCCGTCTTCGGCATCATCGCGGCGTGCGTGTGCGACACCGGCGGCTCCCTGACGCACGCCGCCATCGTCAGCCGCGAGTACGGCATCCCGTGCGTCGTCGGCACGGCGCTGGCAACCCAGACGATCAAGACCGGCGACCGGGTGCGGGTGGACGGCCGGGCCGGCACGGTGCAGGTCCTCGCGAGCGGCCAGTGATCCTGGACCTCGGCGACATCCGGGCCGCGGACGCCCCGCGGGTGGGGCCGAAAATGGCACGGCTCGGCGAGCTTGCCGCCGCGGGATGGCGGGTTCCCGACGGGTACGCGGTCACCGCGGACGCGCTCGCTGACTGGCTGCCGGCCCCGGCGCGCGCCGAGCTCGACGGACTGCTCGGCGCGCTGATCCCTGCGCCTGCCGCGGCCGATCCGGGCGCGCTGGCCGGGGTCTCGGCGCGGGCGCGCGAGCTCGTTGCGGGCCAGCCGTTGCCTGCCGCGCTCGCGGAGGCTGTCGCCGCCGCGCACGAGCGGCTGGAGCGGCGCGCCCGCGCCGCCGTCGCTGACGCCGACGCCCGCCCTGGCACTGCCCCTGGCGCTGGCGCTGGCGCTGGCCCTGGCCCTGGCACTGGCGCTGGCCCCGGCGCTGGCGCGGCGCTGCGGGTCGCGGTCCGGTCAAGTGCGGTGAGCGAGGACGGGGCCGGGGCCAGCTTCGCGGGCCAGTACGAGACCTACCTCGGCGTCAGCGGGATCGCGGACGTGCTCGGCCACATCAGGAAATGCTGGGCGAGCGGGTACTCGGCGCACGCGCTGGAGTACCGGCGGCGGCTCGACCGCGACGGCGCGGGGGCCCGGCCGCACGCCCTCGACCTGGCGGTCGGGGTGCTTGAGCTGGTGGACGTGCGGTCGGCGGGCGTGGCGTTCACCCTCGACCCGGTCACCGGCGACAGGAACACGCTGGTCGTGGAGGCCAACTGGGGGTACGGCGAGTCGGTCGTGTCCGGGCAGGTCTCCCCTGACCACTGGACCGTCGACCGGACCACCGGCGACATCGTGACCCGCCGGACCGGCGACAAGCGCGTCTGGTCGGTCTTCAGCCCCGCGGCCGGCCGGGTCGTGCTCGAGCCGGCCGCCGCCGACCGCGCCGCGCGGGCGTGCCTGACCGACGACGAGGTGCGCTATCTCGCCCGGCAGGCCACGCGGATCGAGGCCGCAGAAGGGGGCGCGCCGCAGGACGTCGAGTGGGCGGTCGCCCGCGGCCTCCCGTTCCCGGACAGCGTCTTCATCCTGCAGCACCGGCCGGAAACGACCTGGACCGCCGGGCCTCAGGACGCGGGCGCCGCCGAGCCCGCGGCCGGGTTCGATCCCGTGCGGTACGCGCTGCGCAACGTCTTCCGGGTACCCGGCGCGTGAGCCCGGTGCCCCCGCGGGACGGCGCGGCCGCGCCGGCGCATGGCCTGCCCGCGACACCAGCCGCGGACGTCGCGGCCGCGGCCGCGCGGGCCGGCGGCGCCGTGCTGCTCGCCCGCTGGCACGCCGGTGACCTGGAGGTCGCCTACAAGGACGGCCGCGCGAACCTGGTGACGGTCGCGGACAGGGAATCCCAGCAGGCGGTCACCGATACGATCCTCGCCGCCTACCCCGATGACGCCATCGACGGCGAGGAAGGCACGGCGGGAAACCCCGCCGCCGACAGCGTCTGGTACGTCGACCCGCTGGACGGCACCACGAACTACGCGCATGGGCTGCCGTTCTTCTGCGTCTCGGTGGCGCAGCGCTACCACGGCCGCACGGTGGCCGGCGCGGTCTACGATCCGGTCCGTGACGAGATGTTCGCGGCGGCCATTGGCGCCGGGGCGAGCGTGAACGGCCAGCCGCTTCGCGTCTCGGCCGTGACCCGGCTGGACCGGGCGCTGGTCGTCGCCCAGGCCCAGTCCGTCGACGAGGGCGAGATCCGCGCGTACGCGGCCCTGGCGGAGCGGCTGATGCGGGTGGCCGGCGGGGTGCGCTCCCTCGGCTCGCCCGCGCTGACACTGTGCTCGATCGCGGCGGGCAGGCTCGACGCCTACTGCGAGTACGCGATGGACGCCTGGGACATCGCCGCCGGCCAGCTGATCCTCCAGGAGGCTGGCGGCACGCTGACGTTGTTCGACGGGCGCCCCCAGGTGACGGCGGACCGCGCCGACGTCGTCGCGAGCAACGGCGCGATCCATGCCGAGCTGATCACCGCACTGAAGGACCTGGGAGAGGCGCAGCCATGACTGACTACCAGTACCCGGCGGCGCTGCCGGTCACGACCACCGGCGGCTGGGCGCGGCCCGGCTGGTTCGACATCCTCGCGGACGCCCAGCGGGAGGGCCGCTTCGGCCCCGCCGACCGCCAGGAGCTGCTCGACGACTACTGCGAGCTGGCCATCCACGACCAGGAGGCGGCGGGCCTGGACATCCTCACCGACGGGGAGCACCGCCGGGGCGGCTGGATCGAGGGCATCACTGGGAAGATGGCCGGCCTGGCGCTCAAGCCCTCGCCGCGCAAGCTCGGCGCGATCGGCTGGGACATGCTCCCGGTCTACGAGGTGATCGAGCCGCTCGACCAGGTCGAGTCGATCTGGGACTACACCGCTGAATATGAGTTCCTCCGGGCGCGCACGGACCGCCGTCCGAAGATCGGCATGCCCGGCCCGTACGGCATCACGACCGAGCTCGACTTCAGCCCTACGTACCGCACCCGCCGCGAGTGCGCCGACGCGCTGGTTCCCGCCATCCGCGCCGACATCCAAAAACTCGTGGCGGCCGGCTGTGACTGCATCCAGATCGAGGAGCCGCTAACCCCGTCGCACGCTACCGAGGACCGCACGCCGCAGAACCTGGTGGAAACCATCAACGCCGTCGTCGACGGCATCACCGGGTGCACGTTCATCGTGCACATCTGCTTCGGCTCGTTCCGCCGCCTGCCCTACGCGAAGCGGACCTACCGGTGGCTGTTCCCCACGCTGCTCGACGCACACGTGCAGGGGTTCAGCCTGGAGTTCGGCGCCCGCGAGATGGCCGAGATCGACCTGGTCGGCGGCTGGGACCGCGATCGCATCCTGTCCGCCGGGCTCATCGACATCAAGACGCACTACTCCGAGACACCGGACGACATCATCGAGCGGGTCCGCGCCTGCCTGGAGTACCGCGACCCCGAGCGGCTGGAGATCTCCACCGACTGCGGCCTGCGCCGCGTCCCGCGCTCCCTCGCGATCAGCAAGATGTCCGCGGCCGCCGAGGCCGCACGCCGCCTTCGCGAAACCGGCTAACCCCGCTATAACCGCTTATCTGTGTAGTACCGGGGCTATATGCCCCTATCTATATGCCCCGGAACTACACACGCAGGGCCGCCATGCCTTCGCATGATGCGACCGCCCGCCGCTTCTTGCTGTTATCAGCGGTGCCGCGCGAGATCCTGATGATGATGGGCCGTTGGGCACCCCAGAGGGTGCCCAACGGCCCATCATCGTCGCGTGCTGAGCGTTTCTTGCTGTTATCAGCTCGCTAGGATGTTTCGCCCACATGGCCAGCCTGTCGGTTGCGCAATCGACCCGCTCTACCGGTGTCGATTGCGCAATCGACAGGGCCGCTCCGCGCCCCTGACCGACAAAAAAATTTGTCTTGACATTATTAGTTGTCGGTGAGACGGTGGGTGTGTGATCGACGTAGCGGTTATCGAGGATCCGGCTGCCGCCGAGGCGGCGCTTGATCCGGCGCGGGCGCGGCTGCTCGCCCAGCTGGCCGAGCCGCGCTCGGCGACCATGCTGGCCGCGGCGGCGGGGCTGCCGCGGCAGAAGGTCAACTACCACCTGCGGACGCTGGAACGGCACGGGCTCGTTGAGCTCGTCGAGGAGCGGCGCAAGGGCAACGTGACGGAGCGGATGGTGCGCGCCACCGCGGCGTCGTACGTGATCTCCCCGGCGGCGCTCGCGGCGGTCGCCCCCGACCCCGCGCGGGCGCCCGACCGGCTGTCCGCCGGATGGCTGCTGGCGCTCGCCGCGCAGCTGGTCAGGGACGTGGGCGACCTCATCACCGGGTCGGCCAGGGCGGGACGGCGGCTGGCTACGTTCGCCATGGACGGCCAGGTGCGGTTCGCCTCCGCCGCGGACCGGGCGGCCTTCACCGAGGAGCTCACCCGCGCGGTGACGGCGCTGGTCGCGAAGTACCACGACGAAGACGCACCCGGCGGGCGGGAGCACCGCCTGGTCATCGCCGTCCACCCGAGCGTGCGGCCCGCGGGCGCGCCGGACGGGGAGGGCTGAACCGATGGGCAAGCGATTCGAGCAGCGCAGGGACGCCGAAGTTCCGGCCAGCCCGGAAGAGGTCTGGGCCGCGATCGCCACCGGACCAGGGATCGACTCCTGGTTCATGGGACACAGCGAGGTCGAGCCGGGCGGCGGCGGCACAGGCGGCGGCACGGTGCGCACGGTCTTCGGTGAGTACGCGCCGGAGCTGGAGGTCACGGCGTGGGACCCGCCCTGGCGGTTCGGTTACCGCAGCGGAGAGGCGCCCGACGGCCGGTTCATCGCCTACGAGTTCCTCATCGAGGGACGCGGCGGCGGCAGCACCGTGGTGCGGGCGGTCACCAGCGGGTTCATCCCCGGCGACGACTGGGCTGATGAGTACGAGGCGATGACCGCCGGCGGCGACGGGTACTTCCGCACGCTGGTGGAGTACCTGACCCACTTCAGCGGCCGGTACGCGGTGCCCGTCACCGCGTTCGGCCCTGGCGCGCCGCCGGGCGCCGGCTGGGAGCGTGACCGGGCCCTGCTGTGCGCCGCGCTCGGCCTGCCGCGCGACGCCGCGCCCGGTGAGCGGGCGCGGTTCACCGCCGCCGAGACCGGGCGGCCCGTCGAGGCGATCGTCTACCACGCCGCCGGCAACGTCATCGCGGTCCGCGCCCCCGGCGCGTTCTACCGGTTCCTGCGCGGCTTCGGCCACCCCATGGTCGCCGCCCACCAGCTGTTCAGCGAAGACACCGACCCGGGCCAGGCGGCCCGGGCCTGGGAATCCTGGCTCGCCCGGGTCCTCGACCCGGCGTCCTGACCGGAACGGAGAACTGCCATGCACACAGTGACGTCAGCCGACGGAACAACGATCGCCTACGACCGTACCGGCGCAGGCGACCCGGTGGTGCTGGTCGCCGGGGCGTTCAGTTACCGCCGCTACCCGGGCCAGGTCAAGCTCGCCGAGCTGCTGTCGGCCCGCTTCACGGTCTACAACTACGACCGCCGGGGCCGCGGCGACAGCGGCGACACGCAGCCGTACACCATCGAGCGGGAGATCGAGGACCTGGCGGCCGTGATCGGCGCGGCCGGCGGCGAGGCGCATGTGTGGGGCCTGTCGTCCGGCGCGGTGCTGGCCCTCGACGCGGCCGCAGCCGGGCTGCCGATCCGCAAACTGGCCGTGCAGGAACCGCCGCTCGGGGTCGACCCCGCGGACCGGCGCCCGCCAGCCGACCTGCGGCAGCACGTCACCGCGCTGATCGCGGCCGGACAGCGCGGCGCGGCGGTCCGGTACTTCATGGTGGACGGCATGGGGGCGCCATCGTTCGTCCCCGGCATGCTGCGGCTGATGCCAGGGACCTGGAAGAAGCTCACCGCGGTCGCGCACACCCTGCCGTACGACGCCGCCCTCATCGAGCCCTACCAGTCCGGCCGTCCGCTGCCGCCTGGTCAGTGGGCGGCGGTGACCATGCCGACGCTGGTGATGTGCGGCGACGAGAAGGAGAGTCCCGGTCTGCTCCGGCACGGCTCGGCCGCCGTCGCCGCGGCACTGCCGGCGGCCCGGCTCGTCGAGCGCCGCGGCCTCGGCCACGCCAAGAAGCTCACGCCGTCCGTCATCGCCGCCACCCTCACCGAGTTCATCGCCAACGGCGAGCACGCGGCCATCTGACATGGAGATCGTCATGACCGAACGCGTCACCGGCCCCGCCTCCTACTTCCCGTCCATCGAGAAGAAGTACGGCAAGCCCGTCAGCTACTGGCTCGACCTCGTCAACTCCTCGCCGCTGACTAAGCACAAGCCCCTCGTGGACTGGCTCAAGGCCGACTACGGCATCGGACACGGGCACGCCACCGCCCTCGTCGGCTACGCCCTGGCGCGGCGGGCAGCGGGCGGAACGGAGGGACCGTCGTGAGGAAGATCGTCGCCGGGCTGTTCAGCACGCTCGACGGCGTGATCGAGGCACCGGAGAAGTGGAATCCGCCCTACTACGACGACGAGCTGAGCCGCGCGGTGATGCCGCAGCTCGCGGACGCCGGCACCCACCTGTACGGGCGCCGCTCCTACGAGCTGTTCCGCGCGGTGTTCACCGGCCCGGGCGCCCCGCCGCACGCGGAACTGATGACCGCCGCCAGGAAAGCCGTCGTGACCAGCCGCCCGCTCGGCGATCCCAGCTGGGGTCCCACGACGGTGATCACCGGTGACGTGGCCGCCGCCCTCACCACGCTCAAGCGGCAGCCCGGCGGGGACATCGCCGTCGGGGCCAGCGGCACCCTGGTCAGGTTCCTGCTCCAGGCGGGGCTGCTCGACGAGCTTATGGTGTTCGTCCACCCGGTCGTCGTGGGCGCGGGCCGGCACCTGTTCGAGGACGGCGGTAGCCAGGTGCCGCTCACACTGCTGGAGTCCCGGGCCCACCACAACGGCGTCGTCGCGCTCCGGTACTCCGGCCGGGGCTTATGACGCTTTAGCCGTCAGGCGCTGCTGCGCGTCAGTGATCTCCCGTTCCGCGGCCTCGCGGTTCTGCCAGCCGCGGACGTCGGTGGACTTGCCCGGCTCGAGTTCCTTGTAGATATTGAAGAAGTGGCCGATTTCGGCCGTCATGTGCGCCGGCACGTCTTCCAGGTCCTGGATGCCTTCCATCCGCAGGTCATTCGAGCCCACGGTCAGCACCTTGGCGTCTGGCTTGCCCCCGTCGAGCATCCAGAACACCGCGACAGGGCGGACCGTCACCAGGCAGCCGGGGAACGTCGGCTCCTCCAGCCAGACCAGCGCGTCCAGCGGCTCCCCGTCCGCGGCCAGCGTGCCGGTGATGAACCCGTAGTCCAGGGGGTAACGCGTCGAGGTGAACAGCATGCGGTCCAGCCGGATGCGCCCGCTCTTCGGGTCCATCTCGTACTTGTTCCGCGATCCCATCGGGACCTCGACGAGGGCGTCAACGTCCATGCGGTCTATGCTCTCACATCAAAGATTAATCAAAATAGATTGATGTATTATGCGGCCATGGCCGTGCCTGGCGATGCTGTCCCGCCTCCCCTCCGGCTGATCGCCGACCCGGTGCGGTGGCGGCTCCTGCGCGAGCTCGCTGGCGGTGACTCGCGGGTCAGGGAGCTGGTGGCCGCGACCGGCGAAGCGCAGAACCTCGTCTCCTACCACCTGCGCCGGCTGCGTTCCGGCGGGCTGGTGACCGCGCATCGCAGCACCTTCGACGGCCGTGACACCTACTACAGCCTCGACCTCGCCGGCTGCGCGCACGCGCTGGCCAAGGCCGGGGCGGCGCTGCACCCGGGGCTCGCGTCCGCGGTGACCACCCTGGCGGCCGACGGCGGCGGGTACCGGCCGCGCCGGGTGCTGTTCGTGTGTACGGGGAACAGCGGGCGTTCCCCGATGGCCGCCGCGCTGCTGCGGCACAGCGCCGGACGCTGGGCACGCGCGGCGAGCGCCGGCACGCGGCCGCGGCCGCTGCACCCGGCGGCGGCCGCCGTGCTGCGCGACCGCTACCGCATCGACATCAGCGGTCACCGGCCTACGCAGGTGGCCACTGTCGCCAGCGAGCCGTTCGACTACGTGATCAGCCTGTGCGACAAGGCCCGCGAGGCGTGCCCGCCGTTCGCGGGGTCGCCGCGGCGCGTGCACTGGAGCCTGCCCGATCCCGCCGCGGGCGCGGACACCCCGAGCTCCGCGTACGCCGGGTTCGACCGCCTCGCCATCGAGCTGAGCACGCGCATCCGTTTCCTCCTGCCCGTGCTGGCGGAAGCCGGATGACCACCGCGGCCGACCCTGCGTCCGTGTCGCTGTGGACGGTGCTGCGGCAGTGGG
The DNA here is from genome assembly GCA_963843745.1 of uncultured Actinomycetota bacterium. GTDB lineage: Bacteria > Actinomycetota > Actinomycetes > Streptosporangiales > Streptosporangiaceae > Trebonia. The sequence goes on along the minus strand of CAWJLP010000021.1, from coordinate 438,277 downwards.
GGCGGCTCGGGTGCATCGGGTTCGGCGGCCCGCCCTCGCACATCCGGCTGCTGCGGCAGCTGGTGGTGGAGCGCCGCGGCTGGCTGGACGCGCGCGAGTTCGAGGACGCGGTTGCCGTCTGCAACCTGCTGCCGGGACCCGCGTCCACTCAGCTCACGATCTTCTGCGCCTGGCGGGTCCGCGGCCGGCTCGGCGCCCTCGTCGGCGGCGCCGCGTTCATCGTCCCCGGGCTGATCGTCATCCTCGCGCTATCGGTGCTCTTCATGGCGTCATCACCGCCGCTGGCGGTGCTCGGCGCCGGGGCGGGCGCGGGCGGCGCGGTGCCCGCCGTCGCGGTCAGCGCCGGCGCCTCGCTGGTCGCCCCGAGCTGGCGGAATCGCGGCGCCACCTGGCGGTGGCTGCTCTACCTGGCGGCCGGCCTCGCGTCCGCGGCCACGGTCGGCGAGTGGCTCGTCCTCGTGCTGCTCGGCTGCGGCGCGGCGGAGCTCGCGATCCGCTGGCGGCACGGTGACTTCAGGAGCAGCGGCGGCGAGGACGCGCCCGGTCCCGTCGAAAAGCTGCGCGGGCTTGCCGTCGCGCCGCTAGCGCTCACCTGGCTGACGGGCGGAGCGGTACTGGCCAGCGTCGCGTGGGAGGCGTTCAAGGTCGGCGGCCTGTCTTTCGGCGGCGGCTTCGTGATCATCCCGCTCATGCAAGCCGACGCCGTTTCGCATTACCACTGGATGACCGGGGCGCAGTTCCTCAACGCGGTGGCGCTCGGCCAGATCACACCGGGGCCGGTCGTGCAGACCGTCGCCGTAGTCGGCTACGCCGCCGCCGGGATCGTCGGCGGGCTGCTCGCCTCCGCCGTGGCCTTCGCGCCGTCGTTCGCGTTCGTCCTGCTTGGCGGGCGCCACTTCGACCGGATCCGCGGCGACCAGCGGGCGCGGGCGTTCCTGAACGGCGCCGGGCCCGCCGCGATCGGCGCCATCTTCGGGTCGGCGATCACGCTCACCAGGACGCTCGGCCATCCCTGGCAGTTCCTCGTGCTGGCGGGCGCCCTGGTGCTACTGTTCCCGCTGCGCCGCGGGGTGGTGCTCACCCTGCTCAGCGCCGCGGCGGTCGGCGTCGCCATCGCCCTGGCGGCCGGCACCGTCTCCCCGTAGGCGCCGCCGCCGAACGTGGTCGATGTGAACATCGTCCACCAAAGAGCGTCGTGGATGGGACATCGAGCACGTTCAGGAGCGACGGGATGCTGGTGGCCGACAGGAAGTTGGGCCCGCCGGCGATCGGTTAGCCGCGGCCGCGGCGCGGGCCGAGAGCCGGCTGGCTATGAAGGGGCCGACTGCGGATACGAGACCTGCCTGGCGTGGTCTGGCACCATTCCCCGGCTTGCCTGACTCGGTTGGCCATGCCGTGTTCGTCGTGCTCGCCCGGCGCGAACAGGTCGGCGATCCTGTCCCCCTCGGGACCGAACAGCAGTCGCGCGATGCTTCGCATACCCGCCACCTCCTCGGCTCGCTATTACGAATATAACGCGATTGTCCGAGCGGCTATACGCGTGTTCTTCACCCAAGGGCTAACCGCCGACCACTATCTGGCCAACTTGTGGTTGACCACGGCAGCGAGGATGGACCGTTCCCGCCGATGGGCCAGCACGGGGAAGGTGCACGATGCCGCAGGCGAAGAAGAGGAAAGCCGCCCGGCCCTCGGGATCAGGCGCTTCTGGCCGCCCGGCCGCGCCCTCGCGAGATATGCCATCTGGTGCCGCACCAGAGAACGCTGTTCCGCCAGGCCTCGCCCGGCGGCCAGGTAACGGGACGACGCGGCAGCCCGCCACCGGCACCGCGACCGTCACGGCTCCCCAACAGCCGCCGCTGGGTATCCAGCCGGCGCTACCCGCCATCCGGCCGGCCACCGGCCAGCGGACGGCCGGTGCCAAGCCGCGTGCCGGGAGGCCGGCCACCGCGGAGGCCGTATCCGCCAGCCCGGCCACCGGCCAGCGGACGGCCGCCGCCAAGCCGCGTGCCGGGAGGCCGGCCACCGCGGAGGCCGTATCCGCCAAGGCGCCCGACCCGACGGCTGCCGCGGCGAAGGCGGCGGGGGCCGCGGCCGACGGCGGAGGGGATGATGAGGTTCCGCGGTGGGCCGCGAAGGCGCTGGAGCAGTTGCTGCACGTCACCTACTGGCTCGACCCCGGCGAGGACGGCGAGGACGGCGAGGACGGCGAGGACGGCGAGCGGCTGACGGCCACGGTGCGGTTCACCGGGCAGCGCACGGACGTGACGGGCAAGCCGGGGCCTGGCGACACGTTCACGCAGGAGGAGACCTACCAGGGCATCGCCCCCGGCAGCGGGCCGGTCGCGGTGACCGCCGAAGTGCGCGGCGTCAATCCCGGCACGTGGTCGGTCACCGCGCGGCCGGTCAGCCGTGCGGTCATCGGCCAGTCGCGACCCGCCGCGGCGCTGGAGCCTGCCGCCGCCGGCCGGGTGCCGTGGCCGCGGCGGGTGACCGTGCAGGCCGGACCGAACAGTACCGTGCGCACCGCCAGCACGCTGCGCTCGAAGGTGCCCGGGGTCATCAGGTACGCCTACGCGTGCCTGGTCGTGCTCGGCGTGCTCACCGGCCTGGCCATCGAAGGGGTGCTGCTGGGCACCGGCCACTATCCGGTGCTCCGGCCCGAACTCCTGTCGGCGGCCGCGGTCGCCGCCGGGGTAATCGGCGGGAAGGCCTGGTACGCCGCGGTGAGCGGCGGGAAGTGGGACGGCTGGTGCATCCAGGGGTTCGTCGGCGGCGCCGCGGTCGTCGTCGCCGCCGTGGCGGTGATCGGCCCCGGCGTGCCGAAGGGTGCCTTCCTGGCGGCGGCCACGCCGGCACTGCTGATCGGGATGGGCATCGGCCGGCACGCCTGTTTCTGGGCGGGCTGCTGCACCGGACGGCCGACGGCGTCCCGGTGGGGAATCTGGTCATCGGACCGCCGGCTGGGGTGCCGGCGGATGCCGGTGCAGTTGTACGAGGCGTGGACCGCGCTGGTCGTCGGCGCGGCATCGCTCGGGGTCGTGCTGGCGCTGGGCCTGTCCAGGTCCGGTGCGGTGGGAGTCATCGCTCTCGCCGGCTACACCCTGGTCAGGCAGGGGATCCTGGGCTTCAGGGACGAGCCGCGGCACTGGCGGTACGGCCGTACGCTCACCACGTCGCTGGCCGCGGCCGCCCTGATAGCAGGAGTAGTGCTGCTGGTTGCTGCCTAACTGGTCAGGCCTTGCCGAGCTTCGCCGGGAAGAGCGGCCCAGCGTGGACGGGGCCACCGAATTCACGGTCAGGCGAGGTCCGTTTCGCAGACCGGCTCCAGCTGTCCCCTGCCGCGGGGATCGCGCGTCGCGCGGTCGAAGCGGATGCGCCCCCGGCGTCCGTCGAATTCGAGCGTCGCGAGCATGTTGTCGAACCACGGACCACGGCTGATCCGCCACCGGATGCCCGGCTTGCGTACCCCGGCGAGCCGCGCCATCGCGGTGCCGAGCAGGCCGCCGGCCGCGGACTCGGCAAACTGGTAGCCGCGGCGGAAGTGCGGCGGCAGGACGTTGTGCACGGGCGAGCAGACCGCCTGCCAGATGGCGCTGCGGGACGCAGTGCCCGGCAGCGACGCCGGCGCCAGGTAGCTGTTGTGCACATCGCCGGAGATGACGGTGACCGAGGCCGGCGGGGTGCCGTATGAGCCCGCGCCCAGCCCGGTCAGCAGCCGCTCGAAATTCTCGAACGACCGGCCGAACGCCGCCCAGTGCTCCAGGTCCAGGGCCTGCCGGACCCGCTCCCCTGTCCGGGCGAAGCGCCGTCCCCACGCCCCGTCGCAGACGGCCTCGTTCCAGGCCTCCACGCCATGAATGCCGCGCGGCAGCAGCAGCGGCAGGGACGTGGCTAGCACCACGTGGTCCCAGTCTCCCGTCACCGACTCGGTGACCCACTCCCATTCCGCCTGATCGACCATGAGCCTCTTGCTGTTATCGTCGATCACCCGGCGGCTGCGAGAGTCGATCACCACGACCCGGACGTTCCCGAAGTCACGGCGGACGCTGAACCGGATGCCTGCGTCCCTGCGGTCGGCGCGGAGCGCGAAATCCGCCAGCACGGCCGCCGCGTCGCCGGCCTGCCGCACCTCGCGCCAGGTCTCGTCCGCGGCGAGCTCGGCCGGCGACAGGTTGCCGAGATGCTGGTAGATCCAGTAGCTCTGGTACGCGCCGGTGATCCTGGCCCGCCACCACGGTTTGGCTTCGAACTCGGCGCGCCAGGCCGCCGAGGTGTTCCAGTCGTCGTGCACGTCGTGGTCGTCGAAGATCATGATCGTCGGGACGACGGACAGCAGCCAGCGCATGGCGGGGTCGCTCCACGCCTCCTGGTACAGGGCGCAGTACTCGGCGAAGTCGGCCGCCTCGTAGCCGGGCGGGACGGCGGGATCGCGCCGCTGCGCGATGAACCGCCGCGCGGCCGGGCCTGTCTCGTCGGCGTAGATCTGGTCCCCGATCAGCAGCATGGCGTCGGGCCAGCGGTCGCGTGGCGTCCCGGCCAGCCGGCGGGCGCAGGCGTCGAGCGCGTCAGGGCCGTGCGGAACGGGCAGTTCGGCCTGCCGGCAAGAGCCGAACGCCAGCCGCTGCGGCCGGCCGGGATCCAAGGTCCTGAGCACGCTTGGCGGGAACTCCGAGCCGGGTTCCGGCCAGCGCACGACGCCGTCGAGCGCGACCTGGTACTCCTGTTCGCTGCCCGGCTGGAGGCCGTCCGCCACCACCAGCGCGTAGTGGTGCCCGGCGACCTCGAAGGTGCGCGCACGGCGGCCGAGCACCTCGGCGTCGCAGGCCCGGTCGGTCTCCAGCCAGACCGAGACGGCGGTCTCGCCGACGTAGCGCAGCACCGGGCCGAGCACGAGGACCGGCGCTGTTTCGTTCACGGTGACCACGATTCCGTCGTGTACCCCGATCCGCGGGTTTTACGTGAGGCTGGCAGGAACGACGCGTACGTTCGGGATAAAGGGCGCGGTTCCAGCCGGATGCATCCGCCCGGGCACGACTCGGCGGCGTCGCGAACCTCATCCTCGTTTAAATGAGGTGGCCGGCGGAAAGTGCCGATGGCACGGAAGCAGGAGGGACACGATGCAGAAGCACTCGCTGGAAGCGCTCGCCAGGGAACTGTCCGCCAAGGCGGCGGCCGTCAAGGGCGGGCGGGCGGCGGAGACCGTGCTGGGCGGCCACGAGAAGGTGCTCAGGCAGACGGTCATCGCCATGGTCAAGGACGCGGAGCTCACCGAGCACGCGAACCCGGGCGAGGCGAGCGTGTACGTGCTGCGCGGCCGGGTCGCGCTCGTCTCGGGCGGCCAGTCCTGGGAAGGCAGGGACGGCGACCTGCTCATCGTTCCCGACGCGCCGCACGGCCTGCGGGCGCTGCATGACTCGGTCGTCTTGCTGACGGTGGCCAAGCTCCCCTGATCGCCGCCCTGATCGCCGCCCTGATCGCAGCCAGGCCTAGAACGTGGTGTCCCCACGCCATCCGATTCTTCCATTATTTTCGATCATGTGTTTTAATAGGGCTGGCTAGCTAGCTTTCGAGGATCCGGAGTCACCAGGGGGATGCGATGCCTGCAGCGGCGGACGTCGGTCAGTCCGTCGTCGCGGCCATCCTCGGACTCGGCGCGGCGGGCGTCGCCGGCGGCATCGTCGCCATGGCGCGGAGCGTGCATCTCCAGCAGATCCAGCTCGCCGAGCGCCTGGCCAGGCGCGACGACGGCGAGCCCGCCGACATCGTGGAGCCACTCCCTGCCGCGAACGGGAACGGCGCGGCGCAGCATTCAAACGGAACCACGAACGGGCACGCCAACGGCCACGCGATCGAGGGACCGGACAGCGTAAGAATCGGTGAGCAGGTGCGCTACCGCGTCCGCCGTTCCGAAGGCCAGCGGGTGGTCGCGTGGGCGGCGGGCGGCGGCGCGGTGTCCCAGGCGTCCGACCCGGCGCGTCCGGATGACCTGCTGCTGGTCGCGGCCCAGCCCGGAACCCTGATGGTCTCGGTGCGGCTGCGCGAGGGCATCGCCGAACGGCGCGAGACCAAGGCCGTCACCGCGTTGGCCAGCCCGGCGCTCGCCGTGCCCGCGGCCGCCTCGCCGCTTTTCCTCCAGGACTGGCCGCTGACCACGGTCGTGGTCGTCGTCATCGGTTTCGCAGCGGCCCTCGTCGCGCTGGGCAGCCTTCAGGTCGCCGGCTTCATCGCGCTGGTGGCGCCGCTGGCCGCGATGCTGGTCGTGGTGACCGCGACCCGCAGGCAGCCGGAACGGCCCGGCCACCCGCCGCCTCCGTCGTAAAGCGTGCCCGCTGAAGACGCAGCACGAGCCGCAGATAAATCAGGAAAATGCGGGTAGCTGCGGAACATGAGCAGGATCAAGCGGTGGCTGGACCACCGGCGGGTCGTCTGGACCGAGCCAGCGCTGCCGAAGTACGTCAAGATAAACCCGAACAGCCCTCCCGGCGCCGCCGAGGGCCTGCAGCCCGGCGACATGTCGATGCTGAAAGTCGCCGAGGAGTTCCTGGAAGAACCGGAAGAGGGCCTGGCGTTACCTCTTCCCCTGGATGTACGAGCCTGAACTGGTCCCGGGACAAGTGGCTGTTATTTGCCGTCGCCCAGTACGCGACATATCGTGTGGCGGCAGCCCCAGGGACGCCCCAGGGACGCCCCAGGAGCGGACGAGGAGTTTCCAGTGGCGAGATACGGCAGCACTGCGGTGACGGACGCGGGCCGGGACGCGGCGACAGCCCAGCTGCGCGAGCACTACGCGGCGGGCCGGCTTTCCCTCGATCAATTCCAGGACCGGCTGGACGAGGCGTACCGGGCGCAGACCGCCCGGGAGCTGGACGCAGCGACCGATGGCCTGCCGCACGTGGGCCTGGTGATCCGCTCAGGAGCACCACTGGGCGGCTACCCGGGCGGTTACCCCTTCAACGCCGGGCACATCCGCACTGGCTTGGCTCGGACGGGCCGCCGGATCTTGCTGGCATTCGCCGCGCTGACCTTCGGAAGCCTCCTGGTGCTCGCCCTGCTGATCACCGCTTTCCTCGTGCATGGCGGGCTGCTCGCCGTCGTGGCTGCCGCGTTGCTCGCGATTCTCGCCGCGGGCGTGGCCGCCGCGGGTGCCCTGGTGTGGCTGGCCCAGCGTCTGTGGCGGCGCCACGCCTGGATCGAGGCCGTGCCGCCGCTGGCCGGGCAGCCGTGGCTGAGCCTGGTCGCGCGGATGGCCCGCCTGCTGCTCACTGGCCGCGCCCTCTGGCGGCTGCGTACCCGGCTGGCCTACCGCGCCTGACCCTCACGGCCGCCACGACGGGTTGATGGCGGGTAAAATGCGCCGCATGCCCGCCCGCGCGCTCTTTCATACCGCGCCGCGCTGCGTGGCGATCACGGAACTGGCCACACCCCAGCCCACGGCCGGTGAGTTGCTTGTCCGCACCCTGTGCTCTGGCATCAGCGGTGGCACCGAACGGCTGGTGTACCGCGGTGAGGTACCCGCGGAGTTGGCGCTGGACGACACGATCGACGCGCTGGGCGGTACCTTCTCCTATCCCTTCGCCTATGGCTATGCGTGCGTCGGTCAGGTGGCGGAGTCCGGCCAGACGGTCTTCGCGTTCCATCCGCACCAGGACGTCTTCGCGGCCCGGGCTGGTGAACTGATTCCGCTGCCTCCCATCGATCCCGCCTCCGCCACCTTGTTCCCGCTGGTCGAAACGGCATTGCAGGTGACGCTCGATGCCGGGACCGGATATCGCGAGCGGGTCATCGTGCTCGGCGCCGGCGTGCTCGGGCTGCTGACCGCCCTGTTGTTGCAGCGCTCCGGGTGGCGGACGCTGATCGCCGAGCCGCAGCCGTGGCGCCGCGACATGGCCAGCAGTCTCGGCGCAACCGCGGTGGCACCGGAGGAGCTGGCGGAACAGAAAGTGCCGCTGGTCATTGACGCCAGCGGTAACCCGGACGCGCCCGCCATGGCGCTGAACATGCTGGCCCACGAGGGAACCCTGCTGATCGCATCGTGGTTCGGTACCAAACCAGTGGTCCTGCCGCTGGGCGGCGCCTTCCACCGGCGGCGCCTGATCATCCGCAGCACTCAGGTTTCGACGGTGCCGGCCCGGCTGTCCGGGACCTGGACCCGGTCCCGGCGCAGGCAGGAAACCATTGAGCTGCTCCCTGAACTACCGTTGGCGCAGCTGTGCACCCACGTCTTCGCCTTCAGCCAGGCAGCCGAGGCGTTCCGAGCCGTGGACGAGGGGGCACCGGGACTGATGCATGCCGTTCTTGACTACGACAGGAGTGCTGCCGGTGACGTGTGAAGTCGGGTTGAGCCGCAGCGTCCGTGCTTTCCACATCATGCCGGGACTGCCCGGCCCTGAGGGGCAACTGCATGATCATGACTACCGGATTGAGATCGTGGTGGACCGCGAGGAGCTCGACGACCGCGGCATGGTCTGTGACCTGGATGTGCTGGAAGCGGCGCTGACCGAGCTGGCCAGCCAAGTCGAAGACCGCAACCTGGAGGTGATACGTCCAGCTGAGGCCGGGGCGGTCACAGTCGAGGTGTTCGCCCGGTGGGTGCACGACAGCCTCGCGCCCGTCGTCGCTGCCGCGGGAGGCGAGACGCTGGCAGTGCGGGTGTGGGAAACTCCCGTCGCGTTCGGCGGATACCGCGCACGATGCTGACACCTGCCTCACCTGGGCGGTCTCGCAATCCTGACGGGCCGATACCCCGTACTGCATAATGCCGACACAACATTTTCGTCATCCTCGCGGGACAGCCAAATGACACTGGGCTGGGACAACCTCACAGCACCTCCCACCACCACTATCCTGCTGCGCCACGGCGATACCCGATTGTCACCCGAACACCGCTTCAGCGGGCAGTGCGACGTCCCGCTGAGCGCCAGCGGAACCCGGCAGGCCCGGGCGGCCGCCTGCCGCCTCGCCACCGGTGCCCCGATCGACGCGGTGGTCAGCTCGCCGTTGCAGCGCGCTGCCGCCACCGCCGCCATTGCGGCGGGCGCACTGGGCTTGACCGCAGTCATCGACGATGATCTCCGTGAAACCGACTTTGGTGAGTGGGATGGCTTCGCCCTGGCGGAAATCCAGCAGCGCTGGCCCGCAGCCGCGGCAGCCTGGCGACGCGACCCCGAGCAGGCGCCGCCGGGCGGCGAGAGCTTCGCCGCCACCGCACACCGGGTAAACCGGGCCTGTGATCGGGTGCTGCGGGACCACGGCGGCAAGACCGTCCTGGTGGTGAGCCATGTCACGCCGATCAAGATCCTGCTTTGCCGGGCTCTCGGCGTCCCGCTTAGCACCCTTTACCGGCTCTATCTCGGCTCCGCCTGCATCAGCGAAATCCAATGGCACGACCGCGAATTCGCCGCCGTCCATCGCGTCAACGACACCAGCCACCTTCCGTGACTCACCGCCTACGAGCCTGTGCTGAAAGCGTCGAGAAACTGGTCGCGGAAGGCGTTCATTGGCTCGAGCGGAGCGGAGCTGCGGGGCAGCAGCCCGTTCTGCCAGCGCCAGGAGGCAGTCTGCCGGAACACAGACGGGTCGTGGGCGATGATCGAGATCGGCACCTCGTGAGTCGCCTGTCCGGGGCTGCTGATGGGGGAGTCGGGCTGCTCGTCGCCGAGCAGGATGAGCACGAGGTTCGGGTCGTTGAGCTCGGTGACCCATGAGGTGAGGGCCCGCATCGAGTACTGCATCGACCTGCCGTAGAACTGGCGCTCGAGGCTGGCGCTGCGCTCGACCGTGGTCCGGGATTCGCTCTTAGCGGGCATGGGGTCGAATATTGAGCCGTCGCCAACCTTGTTCCAGGGCACCATGGTCGGCAACGGGGCCCACGGCCAGTGCGAGGAGGTTAGGTCGATTTCGGCCATCACTGGCTTGTGGCCGGGGGCAAGTTCGAGCCGCTGGAACGCGGCGAGGGCGTACTGGTCGGGCATCGGGGAGTAGCTGAAGGTCGGTCCGTGGTAGCCAACGTTGTAGCGGCCGAGGAGCTGGCCGTAGTGGAAAAAGGACTTGCCGGGCGACCAGGCACCGTTAGTGGGGCTGTCGCTGACGGTGCGCCATCCGGCCTTGTCAAAGGCGTCGCTGAGGGTGAACCGGCTGGTGCCAAGGAGCTCGGCATACCGCTGCGTGCTGTTAACCCACACCCCCGCCTGCAGGGTGGAATGGGCGAGCTGGCTGGTCCCGCCGAAGCTCGGAGCGTTAAGCCAGGCGCTCTGCGTGGACCAGCCCGCGCTGGCCAGCGACGCGTTGTCCCGGCTTATGGCGGCTTCGATGCCTGGAGCGAAGGTCGTGCCCTGGAGCGAAACCTGTCCGTAGCTCTCGACGAAGGCGATGATGACGTCCTTGCCGCGCAGTCCGGCGAGCAGGTCCGGGGCGGGGATGCGGGCTTCGGGGTCCGGGCTGTGGATGGTCTGCTCGAAAAGGCGCTGGTCGGCGAATGCCGCCTGGGTGGCGCGCACCTGCGCGACGGCCAGCCCGACCGCGCTGGAGGAAGCGACCGGGGATCCTGGGATGAGTTGCAGTGACAGGCCTGCGCATACTGCCCAGACCGCTGTCAGTGCAGCGAGGCCGCGAACCGTGGCGCGGCGATGGCGGGCGGCCAGCGTGGTGATGTGAATCGTTGCCGCGGTGATCGCGCAGGCGAGCAGGACGAGACCGAGACCGAGCGCGGCGAGCGCGATGTCTGTGCCCGTGGGGCCGATCGCGTCGCGGAGCACGCCTAGAGCCGAGCCGATGCTGCCCCAGTCGAACACCGGGTTGAACGCCCGGTCGGCGAATTCGTAGAAGGCTATGTTGAGGATCTTGGCGAAAGTGAGCACGCCGAGCAGGACTCCAGCGACGGCGGCCACGATCCGTCGCGGCCGGGGGGGCAGCACCAGCGCGACAGCAACCAGGACCAGCCCCTCCAGGGGGATGCGGGCAAAGGCGGCGGGGGTGAACTGCCAGGCACGGTCGGGCGCAAGGAGGTCACTCCACACGAGCGCGATCGCAAGCACGGCCATGGCCAGCCGCAGTGCCAGGCGAGTGCGCGGGCCGGCGCCGGTGCGGTACAGCCAGATCACGTCGTGGCCGAACGACTCGGCCAGGAGCAGCATCGCGGCAGCCACCGCGATCATCCCGGTGAGGCGGTCGACCAGTCCGGATGCGGCGACGGTGAGCACGATGCCCTGGACCGCGGCCACGACCTTGCGCCAGTACCGGGGGGGCAACGGGGCGGCTAGCCACGGGATCAGCCAGCCCGCCAGCAGCAGCGCGTAGCGAGCGGCGCCGATGACCAGCACCCAGCTGCCGTAGGCCTGCGACACGACGATGCTGAGCAGCAGGATGAGGAAAGCGTCGACCTCGCCATCGATACGGCCGCCCAGCGAGGTGGCGGTACCGGTCCGGCGCGCCACCTGCCCGTCCGCCGCGTCGAGCGCTAGCGCGACGGCGGAAAGGGTAACCAGCGCTGTGCTCGACACCGGCCGGCCCAACGACAACGAGGCGGCGACCAGGCCCGCGACCCCAGCGCACACCACCGCCCGGGTCAGGGTGACCCAGTCCGCCGGGAGTATCGTCGGCTGGTCGCTCCGCATGCGGGCGGTGACGATCAGCGCCGTCGCCGCCCAGCCGCTAGCCAGCCCGGCGATCCAGCCAGCGACACCGAGACCGACTGTGACGGACACGACGCCGAGCAGAGCGGCTGTGGAGAGCACCCCCAGGATCGTCGCGAGCCGAATCGCGTCCTGATCCACCGGGCGAATCGCCTGCACCGCGGTTTCATCCGCCGAGCTTTCATCTGCCGGGCGAATCGCATGCATCGCGCCTCCATCTGGGTAGCCGGGCCGACATCGGCTGCCGGAGTGGGATCCACCCGCGGCGCGGCTGGAATGGGAGCTCGAACACCATCGTCACCACGATGGCCGCCACGGCGCATGCTGAGGGGGCGGCTGGCACGATGGCAGGCGGCGGATGCCCGGGGACGTCTGTCATCAGGCCTCGAGCCCTACGTCTGCGGGACCGGCGAGCGGACCGGCGGGCCGGCGCGGCCTGCCAGCGTGGTTAAAACTCCCCGACAGCAGGTCATGCCCGCCACGCTGGGCCTTGGTGGCCAGGTAGGCGGCGTTGGCCCCGGTAAGGTGCAGCGCGGTGGGGACCTGGCTGGCGATCGTGATGCCCAGGCGGGCCAGCTGAGCACCCTTGTCCGGGTTGTTGCTCAGCAGCACGATGCGGTCGGCGCCGAGCGCGTGCAGCATCTGGGCCGCGCTGGTGTAGTCGCGCTCGTCGGCCTGGTGACCGAGCGCTAGATTCGCGTCGTAGGTATCCAGACCACGATCTTGCAGCGCGTAGGCGTCGAGTTTGTCATACAGCCCGATGCCGCGCCCTTCCTGACGCAGATACAGCACATAGCCGCCGTGCCTGGTGATCCGCTCGACCGCTTCGCGCAGTTGCGGCCCGCAATCGCACCGCTGGCTGCCGAATACGTCACCGGTGAGGCATTCACTGTGCAGGCGCACCAGCGGCAGCGCGGCCGCGGCGGGCCGGCCAAGTTCCAGGGCGACGTGCTGCTGCGCATCGATCAGGCCGGCGAAGCTGACGACCGTGGCAGTGGTTGAGTAGCCGTCAGCGAAGCGCAGCGGGATGCGAATACGCCGGCGGATCGCTGCCGCCTGGACCGCTCCGGTCACGGGACGAGCCGTTCGGCCTCGCGCCAGGTCGAGGGCGCCGTCAGCGGCGTGCCGAGGCCGGTCGCCAGGTATGGCTGGTCAATCACGAACGACCTCCAACGGCCGCGGCGCCGGATCGGGTCGTCTCGAATCGTCCGGTTGTCCCTGGTCGCGACGGCGGCGAACGGCGTCTCCCAGCAGCAGGCCAGCGCCCGGGGCAACTGCGACCAGCATGAGCACCGCATAGAGGGTGACGATCGTGATCCCGGTGGCCGCGCCGAACCCGGCCGCGGCGAAGGCCCAGGCGGCGACTCCTTCCCTCAGCCCCCACCCGCCGACGCTCAGCGGGATCACCGTTGCGGTCTGGATCACCATGAGCAGCACGAGCAGTTCGCCCAGGGGTGCGGTGCTGCCGGCGACCCGGGCCGCGATGACGAACGTGGCCGTGTGCCCGGCGACGACCAGCATCGAGGCCACCATGAGCTGGGGCCACACGTGCGGGGCCAGCATGCCGTGACGCAGGTCATCGGCAACGGCCCGCGCGGCGCGGGTCAGCCTCGACCGGCCGCGGCGATCGCCACGCCTCGCGACCAGCGCAGCACACCCCGCTGCACCGGCGACACCAGCGACACCCGCCAGAACATACGGCAGCGCTGGCCGGACCGGCGAGGGCAGAGTCAGCAACACGACGACGGTCACCACGGCCTGGATGACCTGCCCGCACAGCCGTTCCCACGCCACCGCCCGCAGCCCCAGCACCACGTCTCCGCTGCGCCGGCCGTGCGTGACGGCCCGGTGCACGTCACCGAGAACCCCGCCGATGAGCACGGAGTTGAGGAACAGGGAGCGGTAATAGGAGCGGACCGCGGCTGGCAGGCCAATACCCATGCCGAGCGCCTGGGCGGCGACCCGCCACCGCCAGGCTGAACACACCGTGGTCAGGGCAGTGAGCGTGACGGCAGCCACGACCGCAGGCCAGGTGACCGCGCGCAGTCCGTCCTTGAACGGCGCCGCGCCCACGTGCCGCCAGAGAAACCACAGCACGGTGACGGCCGCGGCCAGGCGCAGCAACGGCCAGCCGAGGCGGCGGAGGGCCCGACCGATCCCGGCCGGAACTGAGTGCACCTGGGCCATAGTAGGTACTACGGCTGAGCAGGTGCTACGGATTGACTTGGACAGGTCTTTCACCACTCATGCCACGCGGGGCGCTAACCCGGCGAGCGGCCCGCGAAGTCAAGCTGGTGAGCGATGTAGACCAGATCGCCCGCAGCCAGCTGCCGACAGCGCACGGCCAGCCAGTCGGCCAGGTCCGCTGGTTCCACCCGGTCCGGGCGATTACGCAACGCGCCCCGGATCGTGTCAAGGATCCGGCACAGGAAGTAAGCCTCATCGGCCGGGTAGTGCCCGTCCCGGGCCGGGTGCACGACCCAGTCCGACGATCCCGCCGCCAGCGCGGGCGCGCTCGCGTCCCGGAGGTGGTGAAACAGGAGCCGGCCCGTCCGGCTTTCCCCGGCCGGCGCCGTAGCGGATGCGCTCGTCCATGTCACGGTGGTACGCCCGCATGACCTGGTTGTCGAGCGGATGGCCCGGCTCGAAGATGGTCTCGCCGTCGTAGTTGATCGTGAACCAGTAGACGCCGCCGGGGACAAGCAACCGCAACAATCCGGGCAGGACGGCCCGCACGTCCACCAGGTCCAGGACGGCGTTGGCGATCAGCACATCGGCCAGTTCCCCGTGAGCGGCCTCCAGGTAACCGCCGAGCTCGGCGTGCACCAGACGCACCCGCAGATCACCCACCTGCAGGCCATCCGGCAGCAGGTCGCTGCGCACACCCCGCGCGGCCGACCAATCGCGGAGCCACCGGCGCGAGCAATCCAGCAGCTGCCGATCCGCATCCAGCAGGACGTACTCGCCGGCGCTGACGACTCCCCAGTCCAGCAGACGGGCCACCATCGTCCCCAGGCCGGCGCCGACCTCCAGCACCCGCGGCGCACCCGCGGGCATCAGGCGGCACAGCTCGGCCAGCACCTGCCGGTTGAGCGCCCGGTCATCCACGGTCGTTTTCGCGGCCAGGTAGCGGGCATACCCGGAGGTCGTCGACGATTCATCGAAGCAGGTCATCGCTTCTCACCCACGCTTCTCACCCACCATCGCGAACTTGCGTACCCGGCCGCTGCCGAGCCAGTCACTCCACAGCTGATGGGCCGTGATCAGCTCGGAGGTGGCCTGCGTCCCGATCTGGCCGGCGATCTGAGGTGAATCAGCCCGGTAACAGCGAAGCAGCGCCGTCGCTGTCGCGTGATGGGAGGAGCTGCACTCCTGCCGCCAGATCACGGTCAACCCCGCATCGCGCAGCACTCCCGTCAATTCCGCCAACTCGATGGGCCAGACCGTATCGGCGCCTGGCATCCGTGCCCGCTCTCGCTGGGTGAGGGGCCGGCCTTCCTCGACCGTGAAAGCGAACCGCCCGCCCGGCTCCAGCACGCGCGCCAGCTCACGCATCAAGGCATCCTTGTCGGGGAAGGCCAGCATCGCCTCCAGCAGGAATACCACCTCGAAGCGGCCCTTGGGCAAAGGCGGGAGGTGAGCTTGCTCGAAGCGGCAGGGAAGATTCCCGGCCAGCTGCCGGGCGGTGGCCAGTGCGCTGGCGGAGTGATCGACACCCAGGTAGTGGCACCCCGACTCCGCCGTGATCATCCGGCCGGGGCCGGCCACCCCGCAGCACAGGTCGAGCACCGAGACGCCGGGACCGACCCTGGCCTTGTGAGCCAACCTCCGGACCTCGGCCGCCAGCATGAAGCTCTCCTGGCCTACATACTCGCCCGCGGGGTAGGCGGTCGCCCGGGCCCGATCTAGCGGCGTCAAGAATGGTGCTCGTTGATCCTGTCTCACATCAGATCCCGCGCGGTGTCCGGAACGGCGGGTGCGACCCGGTCCGGCAGAGCTACCTGCCGTGCCGCGCCGCGCCCATGTCGGGCGGACGCCGGTCGTCCCGGGGCCATCCGTGTCCGCCGCTTCTACGTACTACGTTGTGTCAGGTATGACGGATCGGCGGCAAGCGTAGTCCAGATCGGCTGGAGGCTGAAGGCTGGCGGAGTGCGGCAGGCGCTCTCGCCGGCGGGAGCATCGTGAGAGTCCACGTAGTAGTCCCCGAGGGGTTCGACAACCCCGGCCAGCCTTCCGGCGGAAACATCTACGACCGGCGGGTCTGCGCCGGACTGGCCGAGGCCGGCTGGGAGGTGCCGGTCGCGACCGTCGCCGCCGCGTGGCCGGTACCCGGTTCGCGCGCCCGCGCCGAGCTGGCCCGCATCGTTTCCGCCATCCCCGACGGGGAGATCGCCCTGATCGACGGACTGATCGCCTCCCCGACCGCGGCGCAGCTGCTGCCACACGCTGGCCGGATATCAATGACCGTGCTGCTGCACATGCCACTGGTCACCGCCCTCGCCCGACGTCATGATGCCAGCGCGCAGCGCTCCGAACGAGTCGTGCTTCGTGCGGCTACGGGCGTGGTCGCTACCAGCGAATGGACCCGTCAGCAGGTCCTGACCCGATACGAGATCCCCGCCAGCCGGGTGCACGTCGCCCAGCCGGGCGCCGACCGGGTCGCCGCCCCGCCCCGGCCCGTCCGCGGCCGCCTGCTCTGCGTTGGAACTCTCGGCCCCCACAAGGGGCAGGACCTCCTCGTCGAGGCGCTCGCCGAGCTGGGTGACCTGGACTGGCATTGCGTGCTGGCCGGGCCGCTCGACCGCGACCCGGAATTCGTCGACCAATTGCAAACCCGTATCACTCGCCTCGGCTATGGCCACCGCATTCGGCTCACGGGCGTCCTGACCGGCGAGGTGCTCAGCCGCGCGTATACCACCGCCGACCTGCTCGTCGCGCCGTCCCGCTCGGAGACCTACGGCATGGTCGTGACCGAAGCGCTCGCCCACGGCCTGCCCGTCATAGCCGCCGCGGTGGGTGGGCTGCCCGAAGCGCTCGGCTCCGCCGCCGACGGCGCTCGCCCCGGCCAACTGATCCCTTCCGGCGATCCGGCTGCCCTCGCCGCCGCGATCAGGAACTGGCTGGGCGACGGGCGCCTTCGACACCGGCTACGGGCCGCCGCAGGAAAGCGGCGGTCGAACCTGCGCCGCTGGGAACACACCACCCAAGAGATAGCGAACGCACTGACCGCCCACCCGCGCAGGCCGTGGGCGGGCATTTCCGCTGCCAGCGATCAGGATGAAGGAGAGTCCGCCCGATGACAATCAGAACCGAGAGCCGCATAACAATCGCCAGCAGCATCGGCGAGGTCTGGGACTATGTCTGTGACGTCGGACGCTGGCCGCAGTGGGCGCCAACGGTTCTCGAATGCTGGGTCCGCGGAGGTGGGCCGCTTCAGCCGGGCTCGCGGGTGGACCAGCGGGCGAAGGACCTGGGGAGGACTCACCCCCGGAGCCAGGAAGTGACCGCTGTCGAGGCGCCCCGCTCTGTGGCGTTCGCTGGGCGAATGGGTATGTCCGCATCGCGCTGGGGAATGGAACTCGAGCCGTTGGACGATAAGCAGACCGACGCCAAGATGTGGATTGAGATCGATCTCGCGGGCATTATGCGAGCGGTCCCCGGCCTTCTCAAGGGCAGCATTCAGCGCGTAAGCGATCGCGAGATGGCGGCGATCAAGGCTGCCGTCGAGTCCGCGACGCGTGCGGGCGCGGAGTCCTAGATGATGAGCCAGGCCGACCGCAGGCGAGATCGCCTGATCGAGACGTACCGCAAGAAGGCGAAGCACTACGACGCCACCTCCCGGCTCTATCCTGTGCCCGGCTATCCCCATGGGGGACAACGCCTCCGGGCCGTACAGGCGCTCGGCCTTCGCGCGGGTGACAGCGTGATCGACATCGCATGCGGGACAGGCCTGAACTTCCCGCTGATTGAGGAGGCAATCGGTCCCGACGGCCGGATCGTCGGCGTCGATCTGACCGACGCGATGCTGGCCCGTGCCCAGGATCGGATAGCGACGAACGGCTGGAGCAATATCAGCCTCGTGCAAGCCGACGCGGCCGAGTTCAGCTTCCCGACTGAGGTCGACGCGATCCTGTCCACTTACGCCCTGACGCAGGTGCCCAACTGCGCAGAGGTCATCGCCCACGGCGCCGCTGCCCTCTCCGGAGGCGGACGCTGGGTGGTGCTGGATGTCAAGGTTCCCGGCAACACGCCTGGGTGGCTAGCGCAGCTCGGAACCGCAATTGTGCGGCCTTTCGCCTCCATAGATGAGTGGATCATGCGCCGTCCGTGGGAGGCGATTCGCGCGGCAATGCAGGAAGAACTGTCCGATCCCTCCTGGACCGAGTTGTTCTTCGGAACCGCTTTCCTCGCCGCCGGGTCCCGCGGCCCTGGAACCTTGGGTGCACGACCGCGGGAGATCGGCCATCAATGACCGCCACGGCTTGCGGTTACCGCCGCACGTCAAGCCGGGTGACGGCGCAGGAGACGGAGCGGTGACCCGGATGCGGCCAGCCGCCTGGCTCATGGCCGCGGTCGTACTGTTCCTGCTGGCCGTGGCCGGTTATGCCCTGCTCGTCCACGCGTCCCCGCAGTACTACTGGTCGCAGATCGACACGGCCGTCTACCGGGATGGCGGCAGCGCCGTGCGGAACCAGCCGGCGATGCTCTACGCGCTGGGGCTCGGTCCGGCGAAGCTGCCGTTCATCTACGCGCCGTTCGCCGCGCTCGTGTTCGCTGCGGGGAGCGGTGCGTCGTTCGCGACCTGGCAGGTCGGGCTGACGGTGCTCACGATCGGGCTGCTTCCGGTGGTGGCGTACCTTTCCCTGGGACTGGCCGGGCGGCCCGCGGGCCTGGCCAGGGCGGCGGCGGCGGTTGCGATCGCCGCGGTGGGCCTCTGGCTCGAACCGGTTGCGATGACACTGTTCTTCGGGCAGATCAACCTCGTGCTGCTGGCCCTGGTGGTGGGCGATCTCGCGCTGCCGGACCGCATCAGGGGTAAGGGCATCGGAATCGGGCTGGCGGCGGGGATCAAGCTCACGCCGTTGATCTTCATTCCGTACCTGCTGCTCACGCGGCGAGTAAGGGCCGCGGCGGTCAGCGCGCTGACTTTCGCGGTCGCGGTAGGACTCGGGTTCGCGCTGCTGCCGCGCGCCTCCGCGGTCTACTGGGGCGGGCAGTTCTTCCGGCCGAGCAAACACTTTCACCTGGACAACCAGTCCCTGAACGGCGTCCTACTGCGCCTTACCCACGCCGGGCCCGACGCGCATGCGTACTGGCTGGCCGCGGCGGTCGTCGTCGGCATCGCCGGGCTCGCCACCTCGATACTGGCGAGCCGGCGCGGCCACGAGCTACTCGGCCTGGTTGCGTGCGCCGCGACCGGCCTGCTGGTCTCCCCAGTCAGCTGGTCGCACCACTACGTTTACGTGGTACCGGCACTTGTGCTCGCCGCGTACGGGCCACGGCGGCTCGGCCACCGGATCCTCGGTACCGTGCTGGTGGTGGGCTTGTTTGGCTGGTGGCCCGTGCCTGTTGGCAACCAGGGCGGCTACGACCCTAACGCCCAGCTGCTGCCGCGCGGGTGGCTGCTTCTCGCACCGAACCGGGGCAACTACGGGACTCTCGAGTTCACCTGGCGTGGGCTGGACTTGATCATCGGCAACTACTACGTGCTCACGCTGCTCGTGTTTATCGCCGCCACCGCATGCGCCTTGGTGCTTGCCCGTCGCCTCAGGCCTGAGCCGACAGGTCAGAGCTACCGCACGTCAAGCCCGGTGACGGCGCGGCCGATCAGCATGCGCTGGATTTCGCTGGTGCCCTCGAAGATCGTGAAGATCCTGGCGGTGGGGGCAGTCTTCGCAGGTCAGCGGCCCGCAAGGCCCCATGGTATCAGCACGGATTCAGCACGCTAGAGGCACCGGAAAGCCCGGTCATGCTGTTCCTCAAGCGGCTAGAACGGGTCACCATCCGGCGCGAAAACGAGGGCAACTGCGAGGAGCGGCGGCTGACACGCTCACGGCGCGGCGTGCCGGGGGTGGCCGGCGACTTTGCCGCGCTGGTCGGCACGCTCGGCATGGGCACCCCGCCTAGCGGGCGCCGGGCTGCCTCCTGTCACGGCCGCCTGAAGTCCTTCTCCTGCAGCCGGGTCTGCACGGTCCGGCCGCTCTCCCAGGAGTTGGCCCCGGGGACGACTTCCGGCCAGGGGATGTCAGAGCGGCCGCGCCTCTTACGCGGGGTGGAGACGCGCAGTCGGCGGTCCCGGGCGCGGATCAGCTCCTCGTCGGCCTGCCCGTCCTCGGTCAGGCCCATCATCAGCTGCGGAATCCCGAAGGGAAAGTCGTCGCGATCGTACTGCCAGGTGTGGAACGTCTTGCCGTAGGTCGATACCAGGTCCTCGAAGTAGGCGTGCTCCGCCAGGTCAGGGATCCCCGGGGCAACCAGGATGCCTGACTTGACCTCGTAACGGTGGCTGTGCCACAGCCGCTTCTCCTCGTCCGGCAGGCTGCGGAACCGTTCCTCGCTGATGATGTACTCGATCCCGATCAGCCGGGCGTCGGGTGCGTTGCGGTCGAAGATCACGCACTGGTGCAGGTCATGGCGCAGGTGGATGCAGAAGTGCGACGCCTCCACCTGGCGGCCCATGTCGTCGGCGTACATGTGGAAGCCGTTGAGGTAGGTACTTATGGCCTCCACGGGATACTTTCGCTGGATCGCGCCGGAGGCGAGGTCGAGCACGCGGTGCTTGAGCGGGTGACCCTTCCCGACCTTGGCGCTCGTCACCGCCTTCGGGCCGAGCAGGGCGGCGGCCGCGGCCGCCGCCCCGGCGGCGGCCCCGAGGCCGACGGATTTCCCCACTGTCCGGGTGGAGCGGCGCGAGCGCGGTCCCGGCTTACTCTGTGTGAATAGCATACGCGTGCGATTACCCAGGCCCCGAGGGCCAAACCTGCTTGCTCTCCCGCAGCCGCGGCGATCGACGGGCACCAAGCGGGCCGTAGAAGCGTTGGCGGTGGCGAGAGGCTCCCGGTCACCGCCTGGCGTCCGGGAGCCTCTGCGCGGATCAGGGGTTTTGCTGGTGCGAGCGCTGCTCTGCTTCGGCTGCGCTCGCCTGCGCTCGGGCTTTCTCCGCCTCGGCCTCCTTCGCGGCCACGTCACGCTGTGCGGCGGCCTTGTCCTGCTGGGCCTCGCCTTCCTGCTTCAGCGACTCGTTCCCGCTTACGGCCCCGGCCGCTTCCTTGGCCCGGCCCTTCACGTCTTCCACGACGCCTTCGACGCCTGCCTCAGGTCCAGATTCGTTCGCCAAAATCGTCTCCCATCGCTTTCCCGTACATTGATATCTTTCGGCCCGCTACCCGGTGATCTCGGGCGCAAACGCAGCGTGTCCCCGGTCGCAGTGCGTCGGCCCGCGCTCGGCGCAGCTAGAGCCGCGTTACTACCGATGCCCTGGCCCGAAGATCTGCCGATCGCCCGACTCACCCCTCCCAGTCCCTCTGATCAGGAAATCTAGTTTGGTCCGCTGCGCATAATCGGCTCTGTCAGGAAACAAGAAGGCCATGGCTATGACAACGGCGCGGCGACAAGGGCATGACCTCCTCGGCATCTACCTCAACGACCACCTGGCCGGCGCGACCGGCGGCGCCGGGCTGGCCCGGCGGATGGCGGCCGCAGCTGACCCGGGATCGGAATCCGCGAGAGTCCTGAGCACCCTCGTGGCAGAGATCACCCAGGACCGCGTTGCCCTGATCAAGATCATGGGCACGCTCGGCATCCCGGTCCGCGGCTACAAGGTGTTCGCGGGGTGGGCGGGCGAGAAGGCGGGACGCGCGAAGCTCAACGGTCACCTGCTGACCAGATCTCCGCTCAGCGAACTTGAGGAGACGGAGCTGCTGCGGCTCGGCGTGGAGGGCAAGGCGGCCGGATGGCGGTCGCTCCGCTCGCTCGCCGCGCGGGACGGCCGCCTGGACGCAGACCAGCTCGACGATCTCATCGAGCGCGCGAAACGCCAGTCGGACACGCTCGAGACACTCCGGGTCGGTATCGCGGAGCGAGTTCTCGCCACACCGGCAGGAGGAACGACATGAGGCTCTCGCTGGCCGCCGCTGCCACCGCGGGCGCCGCCGCCGCGGCAGTGGCCTACCGCCGGCGCCAGCCGCAGGACGATCTCACCGGTGAGGTGGCGCTGGTCACCGGGTCGTCGCGCGGCCTGGGGCTGCTGGTCGCCACCGAGCTGGCCAGGCGCGGCTGCCGGCTGCTGCTGTGCGCGCGCCACGGCGCCGAACTGGAGCGCGCGGCCGACTGGCTGCGCTCGACCGGCGCCGAGGTCGCCACGGTTACGTGCGACGTCACCCGCGAGGAAAGCGCCGGGCAACTGGTTGACGCGGCGCGCGAGCATTACGGGCGGCTGGACATCCTGGTCAGCAACGCGGGCATCATCCGGGTGGGGCCGGTGCAGTCCACCAGCCCGGTCGACTACGAGGCCGCGCTGGCCACGATGACGATGGCGCCGGTCCGGCTGGCGCTGGCCGCCCTGCCGGTGATGCGCGCCCAGGGCCACGGCCGGATCGTCACGATCACCTCAATCGGCGGCAAGCTCGGCGTGCCGCACCTGCTGCCCTACAGCACGGCCAAGTTCGCGGCGGTGGGTTTCTCCGAGGGGCTGCGGGCGGAGCTGGGCAGCGGCCCGGTGACCGTCACCACGGTGGTACCCGGGCTGATGCGCACCGGCTCGCATGTGCGGGCCGAGTTCGCCGGTCGCAAGAATCAGGAATTCACCTGGTTCTCCCTGGGCGCGAGCCTCCCGCTGGTCTCGATGGACGCCGAGCGCGCGGCCCGGCAGATCGTAGCCGCGGTGGCGGCCCGCCGACCGGAGGTCTTCCTCACCACGGCCGCCCAGGTCGTCGGCCGGCTGGCCGGCCTGGTGCCGGAGCTGACCGTCCCCGTCCTGCATGCGGTGCAGAACACCGTGCTGCCTGCCCCCGACGGTGACGGCACGGCGGTGCCCGGCCGCGAGCTTCACCCGACCCTGCCCGGGTCAGTGTTCGGCGCCTTGACCTCGCTGGGGCGGGCAGCGGCAGCCCGGTTCAACGAACTCGGGCACCTGCCCGGATCCGACGGCGGAAACCGCGGCTCCGATCCGGCCGCCTGAATCGCCGCCCGTATGACTTGGGCGAGTAACCGGGAAATTCGGTCCTCGGGCCTGTTTGGCCAGGCGCCGACGGGTAGCAGGGCGGGTATTCAAGCACGAGGGGGAAGATCGTGACTGATTCAAAACCGCTTGCCGTCGTCACCGGCGCATCGAGCGGTATCGGCTGTGAGCTGGCCCGTCAGTTCGCCACCAACGGCTTCGACGTGATCGTCGCCGCCGAGGACAGCGAGCTGGTGCCGGCCGTCGAGGATCTGGCCGCCACCGGGGCGGAGATCCAGCCGGTGCGGGCTGACCTGGCCACCTTCTCCGGCGTCGAGCGGCTGCTGGAGGCGATCGCGGCCACCGGCCGGGATGTGGACGCGGTCGCGCTCAACGCCGGCATCGGCAACGGCGGTGCGTTCATCGACGTGCCGCTGGCGGACGAGGAGCGCCTGATCGACCTGAACATCGGGTCCACGGTGCACCTGGCCAAGCGAATCCTGCCGGACATGGTGGCCCGCGGTGCGGGCCGGGTGCTGTTTACCTCGTCGGTGGCCAGCCAGATGCCCGGGCCGTACTACGCCACCTACGCCGCCTCGAAGGCGTTCATCCAGTCCTTCGCCCAGGCGCTGCGCTACGAGTTGAAGGACACCGGCGTCACCGTGACCGCGCTGCTGCCCGGCCCGACCGACACCGAGTTCTTCGAGCGGGCCGGCATGCAGGGGACGGGCGTTGACTCGTCGGGCAAGGACGACCCGGCCGACGTGGCCAGGGACGGGTTCGAGGCGCTGATGGCCGGCAAGAGCCAGGTAGTCGCGGGATCGGCGAAGAACAAGGTCCAGGCGGCGGCGGCGAAGGTCCTGCCGGACCAGGCCAGGGCCGCGACCCACGCCCGGATGACCAAGCCGGAGGGAGAGTGAGCGGATGCGCGCGCTGACGTGGCAGGGAAACGAGCAGGTTGAGGTCACCGATGTACCGGACCCGGTGATCCAGGAGCCGAACGACATCATCATCCGGGTCACGTCCACCGCGATCTGCGGCTCGGACCTGCACCTGTACGGGGTCCTCGGACCGTTCCTCAAGCCCGGTGACGTGCTCGGGCACGAGCCGATGGGGATCGTCGAGGAGACCGGGCCGGACATCACCCACTTGCGGGCCGGGGACCGGGTGGTGATCCCGTTCAACATCTCCTGCGGGCACTGCTGGATGTGCCAGCGCGGCCTCTTCGCCCAGTGCGAGACCACCCAGGTGCGCAGCCAGGGCAAGGGCGCCGCTCTGTTCGGGTACACCTCGCTCTACGGGTCGGTGCCCGGCGGCCAGGCCCAGTACCTGCGGGTTCCGCAGGCCCAGTTCGGCCCGGTCAAGGTCCCCGAAGGCGCCCCCGACGAGCAGTACCTGTACCTGTCGGACATCCTGCCGACGGCGTACCAGGCCGTGGCCTACGCGGACGTCCCGGACGGCGGCACGCTGGCCGTGCTCGGCCTCGGACCGGTCGGTCAGATGGCGGTGCGGATCGCCCGGCACCTCGGCGTGGAGCGCGTGATCGGGGTGGACCCGGTGCCCGACCGGCGCGCGGCGGCCGGGCGGTTCGGCGCGGAGACCCTCGACCCGGGCGCGGCCGGCAACACCGCGGCCGCGCTGATCGAGCTGACCGGTGGCCGCGGTCCCGACGCCGTCATCGACGCCGTCGGGATGGAGGCGCACGGCCATGACGAGCCCCGAAGCACCAGGCTCATCGCGGCCGGGCAGAAGGCCACCGGCCTGCTCCCGGACTCGCTCGCCGCGAAAGTCAGCGACCGGGCCGCCCTCGACCGGCTCGACGCCCTGCACACCGCGGTCAAGGCGGTCCGACGCGGCGGGACCGTATCGGTCAGCGGCGTGTATGGCGGCGAAATCGACCCGATGCCGCTGATGGAGATGTTCGACCGGGGCGTGCAGTTGCGCATGGGCCAGGCTCACGTGCGACGGTGGATCGATGACCTGCTCCCGATCGTCAGCGACGATCGCGACCCGCTCGGGGTCCGCGAGTTCGCCA
Source organism: uncultured Actinomycetota bacterium (assembly GCA_963843745.1). Taxonomy (GTDB): domain Bacteria; phylum Actinomycetota; class Actinomycetes; order Streptosporangiales; family Streptosporangiaceae; genus Trebonia. The sequence continues at coordinate 413,454 of CAWJLP010000021.1, read as the reverse complement.
CCCACCACCTGCCGCTGGAGGACGCCCCGCACGGGTACGAGATCTTCCGCGACAAGACAGAGGGCTGCATCAAAGTCGTACTCCAGCCCTGAGCGCGAGCCCGTCCGCCTGACGGTCGGAGCCACGGCCCGTTCGAGATGAAAATCTTTTTTCTATCGAACGGACCGTGGTTTCACCGATCAGGCGATTTCCCTGTCGCCTTTCAATGGATCGCGGGCAGGGTGGAGCAGACAGGGAGGCCTGATGGCTGAACACGACCGGATCGTGGACGGGCTCCTTGACCGGTGCGGCCAGACCTACGCGGCCGATGCCGGGATCCGGCTGGCCGACACGCCACGCCCGCTGTACCAGTTGCACGTGCTCGCGACGCTGTTGAGCGCGAGGATCTCCGCGGGCATCGCCTGCCGGACGCGGGGTAAAACCGGGCGGCCCGCCGCCGGTCCTGGTCACCGCGCCAAGCCCCGGCATGCCCGTGCGGCGCTTCGCCGGAGTATCGGGGCACCGCCCGGGTAGCGGCCGGGCATGACACGCTACGGATACTTTCTGTCATCGGAGGAGTACGACCCCGCGAGCCTTATCAAGCAGGCGAAAATGGCGGAGCAGGCCGGGTTCGAGGCACTGTGGATCTCCGATCACTTCCATCCCTGGCTGGATGAGCAGGGGAACTCGAGCTTCGTCTGGTCGGTGATCGGGGCGATCTCGCAAGTGACCGATCTGCCGATCACCACCGCGGTGACCTGCCCGACCACCAGGATCCACCCGGCGATCGTCGCCCAGGCGGCCGCCACCGCGGGGCTGCTGACCGGGGGCAAGTTCAACCTCGGGGTGGGCACCGGGGAGGCGCTGAACGAGCACGTCACCGGCGAGCCGTGGCCCGCGGCCGAAGTGCGCAGGGAGATGCTCGAGGAAGCCGTGGGCATCATCGCCGAGCTCTTCGCCGGCGGCCAGGTCACCCACCACGGCAAGCACTACACGGTGGAAACGGCACGGCTTTACTCCCGGCCGGCCCAGCCGCCGCCCATCTACGTGTCGGGCTTCGGCGAGCAGTCGGCCGCGCTGGCCGCGCGCATCGCCGACGGCTACATCTGCATCGGCCCGGAGGCCGACCTGGTCAAGCTCTTCCGCGACCAAGGCGGCGGCGCCAAGCCGGTCCAGGGCGGCCTCAAGGGCTGCTGGGCCCCGGACGCCGCCCAGGCGCGCGCGACCCTGCGGCAGCTGTGGCCGAGCGACTTCATCCCCGGCGAGTCGGCGCAACTGCTGCCGACGCCCCGGCACTTCAGCCAACTGGCCCCGCTCGTCACCGATGACCTGGTAACGGCACCCGCAGGACCGGACCCCAAGCCGTACCTGGAGACGCTCAGCTCGTTCGAGCAGGCCGGCTTCGACGAGGTCTACCTGCAGCAGGTCGGCGGCAACCTGGAAGGCGCCTTCGAGTTCTTCGCCACCCAAGTGCTGCCACGGGCCCGAGGCAACTGACCGGTCATCATCGTTCTTCGCCCAGCCACCGACAACCCGGGGCAGGATGGCACTCATCTTGCTCGTGCTCCTGCTCGGCTTTCTCTTCCGAGTCGGCGAGGGCAGCACCCGCAGCCGCTGGCACCGATGGTGACATGGCCGTTGCCGAGCGTGCGAGCAGACCATGGCGCGCTCCACCTACGGTGCCATGATGCGCTAGGCCGACGCCAGAGGTGGCATCGGGGACTAGCGGGATGTCATGGCCGTCGGTGTGCTTGAGCACTGTTTTCGTGAGCCGACGATGTTCTTCCGCTGGCGCATTCTCGGGGCCCGGGTACCCGGCGACGACCTAACAGTCCCGTCGCCTGCTGTGTTGTTCGACGAGTTCGCTCATTTTTTGTCCTCGAGCTCCGAGCGGACTGATTGGGTGAGCTCGTCCCAGGAGTCGGCGAACTTCTGGATGCCCTCGTCCTCGAGGACTTGGAAGACATCGTCGAGGTCGACACCGGCATCGGCCACGGCCTTCATGACCTGCGCCGCCTCGTCGTAGGTCCGCTGGATGGGCTTGCCCGGGCGGCCGTGGTCGGCGTAGGACTTCAAGGTCTTCTCCGGCATGGTGTTCACCGTGTCCGGCGCGATGAGGCCGCTGACGTAGAGGGTGTCGGGGTAGTCCTGGTTCTTCACGCCGGTCGAGGCCCACAGCGGCCGCTGCGTGCTGGCGCCCTGCGCTTCCAGCGCGCGCCACCGCCCGGAGGAGAAGACCTCCTCGTATGCCTGGTAGGCCAGCTGCGCGTTCGCCACCGCGGCCTTGCCCTTGAGGGCGGGGTCCGCGCCGGCCTTTTCCAGGCGCCGGTCGATCTCGGTGTCCACGCGGGAGACGAAGAAGGACGCCACCGACTCGATCCCGGTCAGCGACCCGCCATCCTGCACGCGCTGCTCCAGTCCCGACAGGTAGGCGTCCATGACCGCCCGGTACCGCCCGATGCTGAAGATGAGAGTCACGTTGACGCTGACGCCGCGGGCAATGGACGTGGTGATCGCGGCCAGCCCTTCCCGCGTCGCCGGGATCTTGATGAACAGGTTCGGCCGGTCAACCAGCCACCACAGGTGAGCCGCCTCCGCGGCCGTGGCGTCAGTGTCGTGCGCCATCTCGGGGGCCACCTCCAGCGAGACCCGGCCGTCACGGCCGGTGCGCCGCGCCACCGGCACGAGCAGGTCGCAGGCGTCGCGGACGTCGGCGGCGGTGATGGTCCGCAGCGCCTCCCCGACGCTGATCTTGCGGACGGCCATCGCGTGCACCTGGTCGTCGTAGGCGTCGGAGGCGCTGATCGCGGCGGCGAAGATGGTGGGGTTGGTGGTGACGCCCACGACGGAGTAGTCGTCGACCAGTGACTGCAGGTCGCCGCTGCGGATACGGTCGCGGGAGAGGTCGTCGAGCCAGACGGCGACCCCGGCTTCCGACAACTCGGCCAGCTTCTCGTTCGGTGCCATGAAAGTGCCTTCCGGGTTCGGGGACGGGAAAGGGGCGTCGGGTTCAGCGATCGCCGGATGGGGTGTGCAGGACGCCGGCGTCAGGCGAGAGGGGTATCGCCCAGAGCCTTCGCGAGGTCGCCGGGGGTGTCGTAGATGGCGATGGCGCCAGCCTCGCGGAGCTCGTCGTCGCCGAAGCCGCCGGAGCGGACGACGATCGCCGGCATCCCGGCTCTTTTCGCCGCCTCGACGTCCCACACCGAGTCGCCGACCATCACGCTCGATACGTCTGGCGGCGCGCCCAGCTTCTTCAGTGCCACCTGCAGCAGGTCCGGTGCCGGCTTGGACGCCTCGACGTCGGCGCTGCTCGTCCAGTCGTCGACGATGCCGCGGGCGTCCAGTTTGTCCAGGAAGACGTCCACGTGACGCTGCTGAGCGGAGCTGGCCAGCACCAGCCGGTGCCCGCGCTCCTTGATGGCTACGAGCAGGTCGCGCGCACCTGGCAGCGGCGCCATCTCCGCAAGCAGCGCGTCGACTTCCTTGCCCTGCCGCTCCCGAGCCTGATCGCCTACCCGGCGCTCCAGGTCCTCACCTCCAACAGCCGTGACCACCTGGTCCCCGCCCATGCCGATCAGCCGGTGCAGCCGCCACACCGGATAGGTCTCGCCCACCGAGCGCAGCGCCCGATACCAGGCGAGCGCATGCTGATAGTTGGAATCGATGAGCGTCCCGTCAATGTCAAGAACGGCAACTGTGGGGTCTGTCACTTCCGGCCACTACCCGCCAACCCCGTGCCCAACCGCGCGGTAGCAAAGGCGAGGGCCATACGCCAGTTCGCATCAGGACCGGACGGCGACGCGGTCACACCGCCCACGCCAAGACCGCCGGCATACGGGTCCCGGCGGCACCAGATCAGCATCCGCTGGATTTCGCTGGTGCCCTCGAAGATCGTGAAGATCTTCGCGTCGCGGTGCCAGGGAACCGAAACTGATTTGCCCGGCTTTACGGGCGTCGGCCATCATGGCGCATGGGGCATCTTGAGGTCGCGCATGTCGACTATTACCTGCCGGACGGGCGGCTGCTGCTCTCCGACGCCAGCTTCCGCGTGGGGCAGGGTGACGTCGTGGCACTCGTGGGGCCGAACGGGGCGGGCAAGAGCACGCTGCTCAAGCTCGCCTCCGGTGACCTGAAACCGGATTCGGGAACGGTCGCGACCAGCGGCGGGCTGGGCGTGATGCCGCAGTTCGTCGGGTCGGTGCGGGACGAGCGGACCGTCCGGGACCTGCTGGTGGCCGTCGCGCGGCCGTCGGTGCGGGCAGCGGCACTGGCCGTGGACGCGGCCGAGCTTGCCATCATGGAGCGCGACGACGAGGCCGCCCAGCTGGCCTACGCGCAGGCGCTGTCCGACTGGGGCGACGTCGGCGGGTACGCGGCCGAGACCATCTGGGACATGTGCACGATGGCCGCCCTCGGCGTGCCGTACGAGAAGGCGCAGTGGCGCCAGGTCCGTACGCTGTCCGGCGGCGAGCAGAAGCGCCTCGTCCTCGAGGCGCTGCTGCGCGGCCCCGACGAGGTACTGCTGCTCGACGAGCCGGACAACTACCTGGACGTTCCCGGCAAGCTGTGGCTGGAGGGCCAGCTGCGCGACACGGCCAAGACCGTGCTGTTCGTCTCCCACGACCGGGAGCTGCTCGCCCAGGCGGCGTCGGTGATCGTCAGCGTCGAGCCGGCCCCGGGCGGGTCGGACGTGTGGGTCCACGGCGGCGGCTGGCCCTCGTTCCACGAGGCGCGCGAGCACCGCTTCGAACGGTTCGAGGAACTGCGCCGCCGCTGGGACGAAAAGCACGCCCAGCTCAAGAAGCTCGTCGTGGACATGCGCCAGTACGCCGCCCGCAGCGATGCCATGGCCTCCCGCTACGCCGCCGCGCAGACCCGGCTGCGCATGTTCGAAGAGGCGGGGCCGCCGCCCGAGCCGCCTCGCAAACAGGACATCAAGATGCGGCTGCGCGGCGGCCGGACCGGCCTGCGGGCGATCACCTGCGCTGGCCTGGAACTGACTGGGCTGATGAAACCGTTCGGCCTTGAGGTCTTCTACAGCGAGCGGGTAGCGGTGCTCGGCTCTAACGGCTCGGGCAAGTCGCATTTCCTGCGCCTGCTCGCGGGACAGGATGTCGCCCACACCGGCAGCTGGAAACTCGGCGCGCGGGTCGTCCCCGGGTTCTTCGCTCAGACCCACGCCCACCCGGAGCTGGAGGGACGAACGCTGGTGGGCATCCTCTGGGACCTCCACGCGCGCGACCGCGGCGCCGCGATGAGCGTGCTGCGCCGCTACGAGCTGGAGCGCCAGGGAGACCAGCGGTTCGGCAACCTCTCCGGCGGCCAGCAGGCCCGCTTCCAGATCCTGCTGCTGGAGCTCCAGGGGTCGACGGCCCTGCTCCTCGACGAGCCCACCGACAACCTGGACCTCGAATCGACCGAGGCCCTCCAAGACGGCCTGGAGTCCTACGAGGGCACCGTCCTCGCCGTCACCCACGACCGCTGGTTCGCCCGCACCTTCGACCGCTTCCTCGTCTTCGGCTCCGACGGCATCGTCCGCGAGACCTCTGAGCCAGTCTGGGACGAGACCCGGGTTAGGCGCGCCCGCTAGCCGACCGTGCCGTCTCCGCGTCCCTGGCCTCAGCCTTACCGGACGTCCAGCCCGGTGACCGCCCTGCCGATCAGCATCCGCTGGATCTCGGACGTGCCCTCGAAGATGGTGAATATCTTCGCGTCGCGGTGCCAGCGCTCGACCGGGTACTCGCGGGTGTAGCCGTTGCCGCCGAGAATCTGTATCGCCTGCTCGGTCACGCGGACCGCGGTCTCCCCCGCCACCAGCTTGGACATCGAGCCCTCGGCGTGCTGGAACGGCTTGCCCTGGCGGGCCATCCAGGCCGCGCGCCAGGTGAGCAGCCGCGCCGCGTCGACCGCCGCCTGCATGTCAGCGAGTTGAAAGGCGACCCCTTGGTTTTGCCCTATCGGACGGCCGAATTGAATTCGCTGCCTGGAATAGTCCGCCGCGAACTCCACCGCCGCGCGGGCGACGCCGACGGCCATCGCCGCGACCGACGGCCTGGACGCCTCGAAGGTCTTCATCGCGGCCTGCTCGCCGCCGCGCTCGCCCTCCCGGACGCGGGCCAGTCGTTCCTCCAGCTTTTCCCTGGTACCCACCAGGCACCGGCCCGGGACGCGAACGTCGTCCAATATGACCTCGGCGGTATGCGACGCCCGAATGCCGTGCTTCTTAAATTTCTGCCCCATGCTGAGACCCGCGGTGTTTGGCGGCACGATGAAACTGGCCTGCCCTCGCGAGCCCAGTTCAGGATCAACGGATGCCACCACCACGTGCACGTGGGCGATTCCGCCGTTAGTAGCCCAGGTCTTTACCCCATTGATGACCCACTCGTCGGCGGTCTCGTCGTAGACGGCCCTGGTCCGGATCGCGGCCACGTCGCTGCCGGCCTCGGGCTCCGAGGAACAGAACGCCCCGAGTTTCACGTCGGACGCGTCCCCGAACATCTGCGGGCACCACTCGCCGATCTGCTCAGGCGTCCCGTTGGCCGTGACCGACACGGCGGCGAGAGTGCTCCCGACCAGGGACAATCCGATGCCCGCATCCCCCCAGAACAGCTCCTCGTAGGCGACCGGGATGCCAAGCCCGGACTCCTCGAAGAACTGCGTCGCGAAGAAGTCGAGCGAATACAGCCCGATCTTGGCCGCCTCCTGCAGGATCGGCCACGGGGTCTGCTCCCGCTCGTCCCACTCGGCAGCCGCGGGCCGCATCACCGACGCCGCGAATTCGTGCACCCAGTCGCGCATCTGGCACAGATCCCCGCTGAGCTCCAGCGAGAACCCCGGCGTTCCGTCTGTCATGTTACCGGACAGTAACATGAACGCGTCCGCCGCGAAAGTGGCTCCGGGATGCAGTTGCACAAATTTTTCCCGAACGTATGGTTGCGTCTCCCCATCCGACCAGCGGCTCCGCCGACGATCTTGCTACATCGCCAGTAAAGAAGCAGCTACAGCGCCCGTAAAGATCTAGTTAATCGGTCTGCCGGATCCTCATATCCAAGGGGATACCACGGAGTGGGGAGATCGAAATGAACAGCAGCATGTACCACCAGATCGCCAAGACCACCGTCGCCGACCGGCTGCAGGCAGCCGAGCAGGCCAGGATCCTGCGCGCCGCCCGCCCGGCGAAGCAGCGCCGCCTGCCCACTGGCCTGCGGGGCCTGCGGGGCCTGATCGTCACCCGCCGCGTCCGCGCGCTGGCTCGCCTCCGTGCGGCATAGCCGTACGGAAAACGTGACCTGGCTCACTGAAATCGCCGGCTTTGCAGAATCAATTCATAGCGATACCCGGCACTCATAAGCGTGTCAGAGGGCCAGCCAAGGCGGGGTGGACGTCCATAAGGAAAGCTGTAGATCGTAAGCGACAACGGCCTGTGGCCATAAGGCAGGCCAGAGGAGGCGACGATGACAGCCGAATTCCTGTGGATCAACATTCCGCTCATGGCGCTGTTTTTCGCGCTCTGGGTCGGCGTGCCGATGTGGATGATCTTCAAGCGCCCCGACCGGGACCCGCGGGAGACCCGTACCATACCGGCCTACCTGCGGAAGCGCGCCCCGGCGGGCATACCCGCGCACCGGCGGGTGCTCACCTCGGAGAACACGGAGCGGCGCGAGCTGGTCGGCGCCGGACGCTCCTGACAACACGGCGAGCCCGGCTCGCTTAGGTAAAATCCGCCGTTCCGGCGGGCGGCAGTTAGTCCGCCCGCCGGAACGGCATTTCTTTGCCTCAATTCTGGCAGGGACCTTAGGCTCGCAATTCGCGGACCTTCGCCAATATGCGCTGGCGCTCACGGTGGCGCACGGTAGGCGGTAGTGGCCCCTAGCACGGGAGGCATCGTGACAGTTCATCCAGTAGATCACGCTGGCCTCGAGATACTGCCGTTCGCTGACAGCCTGAGGCTTCTTGACTCGGTCCCCGTGGGGCGCGTCGGCTTTCTCGCGGACGGTGAGATCGTCATCCTGCCGGTCAACCACCTCATGGATGGATCTGACGTGATCTTCCGGACCGGGTCCGGGTCGAAGCTGTCCAGCGTGGGCAGCAAGAACCCCATCGGCTTCGAGGCGGACCAGTACGACGCGCGGACGCGTTCCGGCTGGTCCGTCGTCATCAGCGGGTTCACCGAGGTGGTGGAATCCGACGCCGAGATCGACCGATTCGAGCGCCTTGGCCTGCAGTCCTGGGGTGGCGCCGCCGCCCGGGACCCGCACTGGGTCCGCATCCGCCCGGCCTCGGTAACAGGCCGCCGCACGCCAGGAACCGCCTTCGGCTAACGGCACTCCCGCCCCGCCCCGGCCCTGTCCCATCCCGGCCCTGTCCCCGCCCCATCCCGGCCCTGTCCCCGCCCCATCCCGGCCCTGTCCCCGCCCCATCCCGGCCCCGCCCCATCCCGGCCCTGTCCCATCTCCGCCCTGTCCCATCCCCGCCCTGTCTCCGCCCCATCCCGGCCATGTCCCCGCCCCATCCCCGCCGCGACTTAGGAGCAGAACCCTGCACTTTTCTTGCTGTTATCAGCGTTCTGGCGTAGTTTTCTGCTCCTAAGTCGCGGGGCAGGGCCCTGTGGCGTGGCGGGCGGTAACAAGCGATGATTGCTTTATGACTGATGGTGATCTCTCGGATACGCTCCGCAAGATGGACGTCGGGACCACGGCCCGGTGGCGGGCCGCCGGGTTGTCCGAACGGCAGCTTTATTCGCTCACGAAATCGGGTCAGCTGGTCAAGATACGCCGCGGGGTCTACGCGACCAGCGGCGTGATGGCGCGAGCGGAGACTGACCCTGGCTTACTGCATGCTCTGGACGTCGTTGCGGTCAGGGATACCAGGACTGGCAAGGGAGTGGCCAGCCACCACTCCGCGGCCCAGTTGCTGAGGCTGAACCTGCTGAACGCGCCGCCGCCCCGTACCGTGACGCTCACCGTTCGGCCGGGAACCCGCGTGACCGACCAGGCCAGGAGCGGGGTCATCTGTCACGCCGCAGAGGTGCCAGATGAGCATGTGACCAGGCTGTACGGGATACCCGCGACCACGGCGGCGCGGACCGTTGTTGATATCGCACGGACGGCCGGCTTCATGGAAGGCGTCGTCGTGGCCGACTCAGCGCTGTATGAACGGCATACGTCGAAGACGGAGCTACGCCGGGTGCTTCTGCGATGTGATCGGTGGCCAGGGATTTCGCGAGCGCGGCAGGTGGTTGATTTCGCGAACGGGCTGGCCGAGTCGGCGCTCGAGTCGTGTGCGCGGGTCGTTTTCCATGAGCAGGGGCTGCCGGCTCCGGAGCTTCAGGTGCACATCTCCGGCCGCGATCGCACCGTGATCGCGCGGGTTGATTTCTTCTGGCGGCGATACGGCGTGATCGCCGAGTCCGACGGGCTGCTCAAATATGACGGCGGAGAAAGGGCTATCGCCGAACTCAAGAGAGACCGCCTGCTGCGCGAGGCGGGGTACGAGGTCATCCATTTCACCTGGCAGGAGCTATTCGGCGACCCGGCCCGCGTGGCCGGACGGATCACGGCTGCGTTCGAGCGGGCGATCCGCCTTAGCCGGTTACGGTTCGCGGGTGGCGCGGTAGGCCGCGACAGTTTGCAGCTTGTGCCAGCGGGCGTAGTGCTCGATCGCGGCCTGGTCGCGGGTTTCCAGCAGGTCGATGAGGTGAGCGTGTTCGGTGATGGCGGGCTTGAAGCGCTCGGGCAGGTAGGCGAACATCGTGGAGCGGATCCTGTCCAGCCGCAGGTACGTCTGCTCTAGCAGCTCGAGAAGGTAGGCGTTGCCGCAGCGGGCGACGATCGTCGCGTGCAATCGGCGGTTCAGCCGGCTGAACTTGACCGGATCCCCGTGGGCGGCGGCTACCGCCTCCATCTCGGCGGCGATCCTCCGCAGCCTGCTCAGGTCCGACAGCCGCAGGTGCGCCGCGGCGTCGGCGGTGGCGGCGCCCTCCAGGATCGCCACGGCGACCATTTCCTGCTCCCAGGTGGTCGCGTCGACCGGCGCCACGATCGCGCCGACGTTCGGCTGGAAGCGCACCCAGCCTTCGGCTTCGAGCCGGCGCAGCGCCTCCCGCACCGGGATGGCGCTGACGCCGAGTTCACGCGCGAGGCCGTCGATGTTCAGCCGGGCCCTGGGAGCGAACGCGCCGGAATGGATCCGGTCCCGCAGGACCGTATACGTCCGCTCCTGTTTGTTCACATCACCAGAGCGTAGACCGAGAAAGTTGGGTTATCCCACTACTACGGCGCGGCTTTTTCCGCGACGCATCGGTTGACGCATTCGCCGAGCCCCTCGACCCAGGTGCGGAGCACCTGGCCGGGCTTGAGGTAGACCGGGGGCTTGCGGGCGTCGCCGACGCCGCCGGTGGTGCCGGTGAGCACTAGGTCGCCGGGCCGCAGGGTGATCGCCTGGCTGATGTAGGACACGACGTCGGCCGGCCCGAACAGCAGATCGGATGTCCTGGCTAGCTGCATGGTCTCGCCGTCGACCGAGCAGCCGATCTCCAGGTCGGCGGCGTTGCCTACCTCGTCAGGCGTGACCAGATAGGGGCCGGCCGGCGTCGAGTGCTGGAACATCTTGCCCGCCAGCCACTGCAGGGTCCGGCGCTGGAAGTCCCGCATGGACACGTCGTTGCAGATCGTGTAGCCGGCAATCGCGTCCGCCGCCTCGGCGGCACCGGCCCGGTACACCGGCCTGCCGATGATCAGCCCGAGCTCGGCCTCCCAGTCGACCCGGTTGCTGACCGCCGGGAGCGCCAGGTCGTCATACGGCCCCATCAGCGTCTCGGCGAACTTGGCGAACAGGGTCGGGTACTCCGGCAGTTGACGGCCGGTTTCCTGGATGTGCGTGCGGTAGTTCAGGCCGACGCAGATCACCTTGGACGGGCTGGGCACGACCGGCGCGAAGTCGGCCTCGGCCACCAGGACCGGAGCGGCGCCGGCCCGGGCGGAGACTCCGCCGGGGGCGCCCTCGGCGGCAAGCAGCGCGCCGACGTCCGGCGCGTCAAGCGGGGTCAGGGTGTCGCCGTCGAATCGGGCGGCCGTCGTTCCGTCAGCAGTGCGGATAGTGGCGAATCGCATAGGGGTTACTCTAGCGATCCGGCCCGCCAGGCCGGGGGCAGCCTGCCACCCCTGTCGCGGAATGACCGGGCCATATACGATCTTGCCGATGGCAGAGCACCCGCTGGCAGGCCAGCGTCCGTCCAAGATCGTCGCCGTGCACTCGAGCTACCGCAGCCGGGCGATGGAGCGGGGGAACTTGCCTCCGTGGCCGTCATACTTCCTCAAGCCGCCGAACACCCTCGCCGCCGACGGCGACCCGGTGCGCCGGCCGCCGTGGTGCGAGCTGCTCGCCTTCGAGGGCGAGGTCGCCCTGATCATCGGCGAACGGGCGACCCGCGTCACCCCGGCCGCGGCCTGGGACCACGTTGGCTGGATCACGGCGGCGAACGACTTCGGCGTGTACGACCTGCGGTACGCCGACCGGGGCTCCAACGTCAGGTCCAAGGGCATCGACGGGTTCACGCCGCTGGGCCCGGCGCTGCTGGACGCCCGCGACGTCGACCCGGAGAACATCCGGCTCCGCACCTGGGTCAACGGCGAGCCGACCCAGGATGCGGTGACTGGCGATGACATGCTTTTTTCTCTCGCCGACATCGTGGCGGATATTTCCCGGCTGACTACTCTCGAGCCCGGCGACGTCATCCTCACCGGCACCCCGTCGGGCTCCACCGTGGTGCGGCCCGGCGACCTGGTGGAAGTCGAGGTCAGCTATGGCCAGCAGACGACCGGCCGGCTGCGCAGCCCGATCGAAGAGGCCGACTACACCCTCAGTCCTCCCGGCGCCATGCCGGATGCCGATGACGCGCAGCGGGAGCTGGCGTACGGTGCCCGGGGCGCGCCCGGTCCCACCGACTCCCCCGCCGAGCTGCTCGCGGCCGTCGGCGCGGTCGCGACCGCCACGCTCGCCGCGCAGCTGCGCAAGCGCGGCTACAACTCCGTCACCCTGGACCGGCTGCACACCACCCGGCCGGCCGCGAAGATGGCAGGATTCGCCAGAACGCTGCGGTACGTGCCGTTCCGCGAGGACCTGTTCGCCCAGTACGGGGGGACACTGAGCGGCGGCGGGATGAACGCCCAGAAGCGGGCCGTCGAACAGGTCAGGCCCGGCGAGATCCTGGTCATCGAGGCGCGCGGCGACCCGACCGCGGGAACCGTCGGGGACATCCTCGCGCTCCGCGCCCAGGTCAGGGGCGCCAAGGGCATCATCACCGACGGCGCGATCCGCGACAGCGAAGCCTTGAAGAACCTGGCCATCCCGGTCTACTACACCGCCGTCCACCCAGCAGTGCTGGGGCGGAGACACGTGCCGTGGGAAACGAATGCCACGATCGCCTGCGCCGGCGTCACCGTGCAGCCGGGAGACATCATCGCCGGCGACGCGGACGGTGTCGTCGTGGTGCCGCGCCACCTGGCCATGGAAGTCGCGCGCGACGCGGCGGAACAGGAGCTGCAAGAGCAGTTCATCGCCGAGCTGGTCGCCAAGGGGCAGTCCGTCGACGGGCTGTACCCGATCGGGAAGAAGTGGCAGGCTGCGTACCAGGCCTGGCTGGGAGAGAGGAGCCCCGAACGTGAAATTTAGGAACGCTCCCGCCCAGATCCGGGGTTCCATCGCTCCGGTTGTCTCGCCGTTCACCGCCGACGGCGCGCCCGACCTCGACGGCCTGCGCGCGCTGATCCGCTGGCAGCTCGAGTCCGGGTCGCACGGCATCTCCCTCGGGGGCTCCACCGGCGAGCCGTCGGCGCAGACGACGACGGAACGCGCGACGGCGATCAGGGCGGCTGCTGAAGAAATCAACGACCGGGTGCCCTTCGTCCCTGGGACCGGGTCGGCCAAGCTCGACGAGACGCTGGAGCTGACCGCGGCCGCCGCCGACGCGGGCGCGGACGCGGTGCTGATCATCACCCCGTACTACGCGCGGCCGACCCAAGAAGGCCTGTTCGCCTGGTACAGCGCGGTCGCGAGCGAGTTCCCCGGCCTGCCGGTCATCGCCTACAACGTGCCGTCCCGCACCGCGGTCGACATCGCGCCGGAAACCGTCGCACGGCTGCGGCGCAAGCACCACAACATCGTCGGGGTCAAGGAGACCACCAGGGACTTCGAGCACTTCTCCCGGGTGCTGCACGTGGCCGGCCGCGACACCCTCGTCTGGTCCGGGATCGAACTGCTCTGCCTGCCATTGCTCGCGCTGGGCGGCGCGGGGTTCGTCTCCGCCACCGCGAACCTGGCGCCGGGCGCGGTGGCGCGGATGTACGAGCACTGGGAAGCGGGGGAATTCGACAAGGCACGCGAACTGCACTTCGGTTTGCATCCGGTTACCGACGTGATCTTCACCGAGACGAATCCCGCGGCGGCCAAGTGGGTGCTCGCCCAGGCCGGTCTCATCGGGTCGGGCTACGTGCGGCCGCCGCTTGTTCCGCTCACGGAGCCTGGTCAGGCGAAGGTACGCGAGCTGCTCAGGCAGGGGCTGCCCGTGCTCGACGGGGCGGTGGGACGGTTCGCAGACGGCCGCGTACGTTCGGGAGAATAACGATGAGCAACCCCGTGCTTCCGGAAAAGATCCTGCACTACATCGGCGGGAAGCACCTCCCCAGCGCGGACGGGGCGACGTTCGAGGTCGCGGAGCCGGCGACCAACCGGGTGTACGCGCAGGTGGCGGCCGGCGGGCCGGAGGACGTGGACCGGGCGGTCGAGGCGGCGACGGCGGCGTTCGAGACCGGGCCCTGGCCGGCGATGGCGGCGCGGGCGCGGGCGCGAGTGCTGAACCGGATCGCCGACGCCATCGAGGCGCGCGGCGAGCAGATCGCCGCCCTGGAGACGTTCGACACCGGGCTGCCGGTCACCCAGGCGCGCGGGCAGGCGGCGCGGGCCGCGGAGAACTTCCGGTTCTTCGCCGACGTGATCGTGGCGCAGCACGAGGACGCTTTTAATTCGCCAGCCCAGCTGGGGTATGTCCTGCGCAAGCCGGTTGGCGTTGCCGGGCTGATCACGCCGTGGAACACGCCGTTCATGCTGGAGTCCTGGAAGCTCGCCCCGGCATTGGCGTCCGGGTGCACGGTGGTCCTCAAGCCGGCAGAGTGGACTCCCCTTTCCGCGTCATTGCTGCCTGAAATCATGGCCGAGGCGGGCGTGCCGGACGGCGTGTTCAACATCGTGCACGGCATCGGCGAGGTCGCGGGGGCCGCGCTCGTCATGCACCCGGGCGTGCCGCTGATCTCGTTCACCGGCGAGACCACGACCGGGCAGACGATCATGCGGTCGGCGGCCACGGAACTGAAGGGCCTGTCGATGGAGCTCGGCGGGAAGTCGCCGTGCGTCATCTTCGCCGACGCCGACCTGGACCTGGCGGTGGACAGCGCGCTGTTCGGGGTGTTCTCGCTGAACGGCGAGCGCTGCACGGCGGGGTCAAGGATTCTGGCCGAACGTACGGTGTATGACTCCCTGGTCGCCCATCTCGGCGAGCGGGCCGAGCGGATCAAGGTGGGTGACCCGTCCGACCCCACGACAGAGATCGGCGCGCTCGTGCACCCCGAGCACTACGACCGCGTCATGTCGTACGTGCGGCTCGGAGTGCGCGAAGGGGCGCGACTGGTGACGGGCGGATCACGACCGGCCGGCCTGGGCGGAGGGAACTACCTCGCGGCGACGGTATTCGCGGACGTGACACCGTCGATGCGGATCTTCCAGGAGGAGATCTTCGGGCCGGTGGTGTGCGTGACGCCGTTCGATGACGAGGCCGAAGCGGTGGCGCTGGCCAACGACACGCGTTACGGGTTGGCGGCCTACATATGGACCTCCGACCTCAGTCGAGCGCACCGGGTCGCGGCCGCGGTCGAGGCCGGGATGACCTGGGTGAACTCGCATAACGTGCGGGATTTGCGCACCCCGTTCGGCGGGGTGAAGGCGAGCGGGCTCGGGCGTGAGGGCGGCCAGCACTCGATCGATTTCTACACCGAGTCGCGGATCGTGCACATGGCGCTCGGTGACACGCACGTGCCGCGGTTTGGAGCGTGACGATGGCTGATTCGCTGCCCCCTCCCGACATCGTCCGGTCGGCGTACGCGACGCTGGTCGTGACCGACCTCGCGGAAGCCCGGCGCTTCTGGGTCGACCTGCTCGGGTTTGTCGTGACGTATGAGGATTCTGGCGCGCTCTACCTGCGGGGGTACGACGAGCTCACGCATCACAACCTGATCGTCAGGTCCGGGCCGGAGGCCGCGGCCGGCGCGCTCGGGTACCGGGTCCGGTCGGATCGTGACCTGGCCAGGGCCGAGGCGTACTACGCGGCCCTGGGCTGCCGGACCGCTCGGCTGCCGGCGGGTACGGTGCGGGGCGTCGGAGAGGTTGTGCGGGCCGAGGACCCGCTTGGCTTTTTGGTGGATTTTTTTGCCACGGCATCACATCCTGAGCGGCTGCAGCAGCGGTACGACCTGCGGCGCGGGGCCGAGGTCGCGCGGCTCGACCACTTCAACATCTGCGTGCCCGACGTGCCGCGCGCCTACGAGTACTACGCCGGGCTCGGGTTCGGGCTGTCGGAGACCATCGAGGACGACCAGACCGTCTACGCCGCCTGGATGTACCGCAAGCAGACCGTGCACGACGTGGCGTTCACCGGCGGCGCCGGGCCGCGGCTGCACCACCTGGGCTTCTTCGCGCACGAGCCGCATTCGGTGCTGCGGATCTGCGACATCATCGGGTCGCTGTCGCTGGAATCGTGCATCGAGCGGGGTCCCGGGCGGCACGGCGTGTCGAACGCGTTCTACGTGTACCTGCGCGACCCCGACGGGCACCGGCTCGAGATCTACACATCCGACTACTACACCGGCGACCCGGACCACCCGGTGCTGCGCTGGTCGGTGCTCGATCCGCGCCGCCGCGACTTCTGGGGCAACGCGGTGATCCCGTCCTGGTACTCGGAGGCCTCGCTGGTCCTCGACTTGGACGGCAAGCCGCAGCCGGTGTTCGAGCTTGCCCAGACCGCCGAGGTGACGGTCGGCGCCGACGGATTCACGGCGCCTCCGTCGGAGTAGCCGCGCTTTCAGGTCTCGCAAAGCCAACCGGAGGGACTGGTGTGGCTACTGTGGTGTAGGCGGCCGGCGACAACATGCCGCGCGAGCGATGAGCGAGCCCGCGGCGGGGCGTCTCAATAGACAGTCCGTGGCGCTAGCTACGAGGAGGAAGCCATGGCAGGCGAGCTGACCAGCGGGTATGCCCCGGTCGATGGGGTTGACGTGTACTGGGAGAGCCGGGGCAGCGGGGGGACGCCGCTGCTGATGGTGCACGGCGGGTACGGGACGACCGCGGTATTCGAGTCCGTACCTGAGCTGCTGGCGCGGGACCGGCAGGTGGTGGCCATCGAGCTGGAGGGGCACGGCCACAGCGGGAACAGCGATCGGCCGTTCACCTGGGAGAGGTTCGGCGACCAGGTGGCCGGCGTGGTGCGGCACCTCGGCGTCGGCCAGGCGGACCTGCTCGGCTGGTCGCTGGGCGGCGGGGCGGTGCTGCGCTGCGCGATCCAGCATCAGGACCTGGTGCGCAAGCTGGTCGTGGTGTCGGCGCCGTGCCGGCGCTCCGCGTGGTTCCCCGAGGTGCTGGCCGGGTTCGACTCGATGACCGCGGCGACGCTGGCGCCGCTGCTCCGGCAGTCGCCGCTGGGCATGGCGTACGCTGAGGTCGCTCCCGACCCGGACGCGTTCCCCTCGCTGGTCGACAAGTCCGGTGAGCTGCTGCGCCGCCCGTATGACTGGAGCGACGAGGTCAAGGGGCTGACGATGCCGGTGCTGCTGGCCTACGCGGACGCCGACAGCATTCCGCCGTCGCACGCGGCGGAGTTCTTCGCGCTGCTCGGCGGCGGCCTGCGGGACGCGAACTGGGACGGTTCGCTGGCGCCCGCCTCGAGGCTGGCGATCCTGCCGGGCATGACGCACTACAACATCGGCCCGTCCCCGAAGCTGGCGGCCGCGGCGGCGGACTTCCTCGGGTGAGGTCCGCCCGGAATGCGCGGCTACGCCCGCCCTGTTCCGGGAACGTTACCGCCAGGCACGCGAACGTCGGGGGCGGTGATGAGCAACTGGTTTCAGCAGTCGGTCGTGGACCCTGGGAGGCTCCGGCTCTTCTGCTTCTTCGTGGCGTTCATCGCGGCATTCGCGTTCATCCGGTTCAGCGTCCGGATGATCCGGGCGCAGGTGAAGTGGTGGCCGGGCAACGTCACACCGGGCGGGGTGCATATCCACCACGCGGTCTTCGGCTTGGTCTTGATGTGCATCGGCGGGGTCGGCGGCCTCGCGGTCCGGGACAGCGATTCGGGGTGGGCGGCGGTGGCCGCCGCGCTGCTCGGCATCGGTATGGCGCTGCTGCTTGACGAGTTCGCCCTCGTATTCTTCCTGAAGGACGTCTACTGGAGCGAGCAGGGACGGCTCTCGGTCGAGGTCGTCTTCGTCGCCATCGCGCTGTGCGGCCTGGCCGTGCTCGGCTGGGTTCCCGCGGGCTTCGATCCCGGTCCGGCCGGGCGCGTGGCGGCTTACCTCGGCATCATCCTGACCCTCATCGTCAACCTCGCGTTCACGGCCGTCTGCCTGCTGAAGGGAAAGGTGTGGTGCGGCGTCCTGGGCGTCTACATCAGCCTGTTCGCGCTGGTCGGCGCCATCCGTCTGGCGCGCCCCGGTTCTCCGTGGGCCCGCTGGCGGTACCCGCCGGAGTCACGGAAGATGGCCAGGGCGCGAGCCAGGGAGCAACGCTACGCACAGCCGGTACACCGCTTCAGGATCTGGTTTCAGGACCTCATCGCGGGCCGCCCGGATTACCGCGCTTAAGAAAATGGCAGATGGCCCGCTATGGTCGTGCCCTGGCCGGGAGCTGAGGTGACTTCCAGGCGGCCGCCGAGGGCGGCGAGCCGGTCGGCCATGTTCCGCAGGCCTGCCCCCAGCGGGGTGTGCTGGGCGTCGAAGCCCGCGCCGTCGTCGGACACGGTGAACGTCAGGGTCTCCCGCTGCGCCCCCAGGGCGATGGCCGCCTGGGTGGCACCGGCGTACTTGGCAGTGTTCTGCAGCGCCTCGAGGCAGCAGAAATACACCGCCGCCTCGGTGTCCTCAGGGAACCGGCCCAGGCCGTCGGCCTGGATCGTCACCGGCAGCGCGGACTTCTTCGCCTGCCCGTTGAGCGCGACCACCAGGCCCAGGTCGGCCAGCAATGGCGGGTAGATGCCGTGCGCCAGGTCCCGCAGGTTCTGCAGCGCGGTCGCGGTGTCCGCCTGGAGTTCGTCGAACAGGTGCCTGGCCTCTTTGGCGCCGTCGCTGAGCGTGCCGTCGGCGATCTTCAGCTTGATGGCCAGCGCCACCAGGTCCTGCTGCGCCCCGTCGTGCAGGTTGCGCTCCAGCCGCCGCCGCGCCTCGTCCCCCGCCGTCACCAGCCGCTGCCGGGACTCCCGCAGCTCGGAGATCAGCCCCGCGTTGGACAGCACCGGGCCTGCGCCGCCACCGCGGCCACCAGCTGCGCGCCCGCGGGACGCAGCGGCTCATCGCGCGGCATCGCGATCGCCAGCGCCCCGAGCAGCTCCCCGTGGTAACGGATCGGCACGCGAGTTTCCGCGTCAGGAAGCGATGGCAGCGCGTCCCCGTCGACAGGCACCGGGGCGAGCTCGGGACCTGCGTCGCCCGTGGCCGCGCCGGGCGCAGCTCGCCGCCGACCCGCAGCCAGACCACCACCCGCCGCGCGCCCGTCCCCGCCGCGACCATCCGGGCCATCTGCGGCAGCACGTCATCGTCGGCGTAGGCGCCGCCGATCCGGTGCGCGAACTCCGACAGCACCTGATACGGGGTCGCGCGGCGGCCGTAGACCAGCCGGTTGGCCACCGCCGCGGCGCGCTGCCGCACCGGCTGGAAGGCGACCGCCACGATCGCCGCCGCCAGCGCCGACAGGTAGATGCTGTGCTGGTCGCCGGCGGCCGCGCCGACGCCCACCACCAGGGCCGCGTAGACCGCGGTGATGAACGCGGCCAGCGCGCCGTACTGCAGCGCCTTGCTGATCACGATGTCGATGTCGTACAGCCGGTACTTCAGCACCGCGATCGCGAACGCGGCCTCCAGGCAGACCACCGCGACGTCCATGGCGATGGTCGTGGCCGCCGAGTCGGCCAGGATCCGCAGCACCAGGGTGACCCCAAGGGCGGCCGTAGCCAGCGCGAACCACTTGAGCTGGAGCCGCTCCTCGCCCGTAGACCTGGCGAACCGGACAATGACGGCCAGCACGCACAGCGCGAGGGCGGTGGGCAGCAGGAAGCGCGTCCACCCCAGCGGGGCCGGCGTGTACACCCGGTAAAGCGAGACGAACGGATGGGACCAGACCAGGGTGGCACCCACGATGGCGTCCACGGTCGACCAGGCGAAGATCGCGGTGGCGAACCAGGCAACCGGGCGCCATCCGGGGCTCGGCAGCCTGCCGTCGGGGAACAGCAGCAGCGCGAACCCAAGGCACAACACGGGTAGGAGGCCGGTCAGCCAGTACAGCCACATGGCCAAATGACCGCCTGGCAGCGAGCCGGGCGCCGCGACGAGCGCGCGCCGCGCGTAGCCTTCGCAGAAGATCGCCGCGCAGAGCAGTGCACCCGCCGCCAGGATCAGCCACCCTATCGGGTTTTCCCGGCGCCGGGACGCGATGACATACCCGATCACGGACGTCACGGCGCCAACTACCATCTGGGAGATTTCCGCCGCGTTCCATGTCGTCAGGCTGGCCGGCACCGATCCCCGGTCAACGAACGCAAGGACGAAGGCCGCCGCGGTTAGCGCGACCGCCGACGCGGCGATGCCGCCGGCTATCCCCCTCACACCACGCAGTGTTGCCCCTTCTGGCGTTCCGGGGCAATATCCAGCGGCCTAGTCGGCGGCGTGCCGGTCCAGGAATTCGTAGATGTCCACGTCGTCGACGCCGGGGAAGGAGCCGGCGGCAGGGCGGACAGGATGTGGGAGTGCGCGCGGGCCGACGGCCAGGCCATGCCGTCCCAGCGTTCGGCCAGCGCGAGCGGGGCGCGCTGGCAGCATTCGCCGTCCGGGCAGTTGGACTTGACGCGGTCCGTGGTCTCCCGGCCGCGGAACCAGCGGGAGTGCTCGAACGGGACGCCAAGCGTGATCGCGTAGCCGCGGTCGTCGGCGCGGGGGTCGACCTGGGCCACGCAGAAGTAGGTGCCGGACGGGGTGTCGCTGTACTGGTACCAGGGTGAGAACCGGTCCGGCGCGGAGAACACCCGCCGTCCGGACCAGTGCCGGCACATCCGCTGGCCCTCGATGGCGCCGGTAATGTCGGCGGGGAAGAGCACCCCGTCGTTCTGGTAGGCCTTGTAGATGATGCCGCTCGCGTCGTTCTTCACGAAATGGCAGGGCAGTTCCAGGTGGTGGGTGATCAGGTTCGTCACCCGGTGCGCGGCCATCTCGTACGAGACCGAGTACACGTCCACCAGGTCCTCGACGGCCAGGTCGCGGCGAGACATCGCGTCGCGCAGGAACGCGACCGCGGCCGTCTCGGGGATGAGCATCGCCGCCGCGAAGTAGTTCGCCTCCACCCGCTGGCGCAGGAAGTCGGCGAAGTCGCGCGGCGTGTCGTGCTCGAGCAGGAAATGGCCGAGGGCCTGCAGGATCACGGCGCGCGCCGAGTGGCCGCCGACCGGCTCCTGCATCACGTAGATCCGGTTGCCGTGCAGGTCGGTCAGCGACCGCACAGATCGCGGCAGGTCGGGGACGAACCGGACGGAGAACCCGTGCTGCGCGACGACGGACAGCAGCATGCCCTGGGACAGCGCGCCGCCGGCGTAGCTGGCCTTGGCGAGCGCGCCGGCCGCGGCGCGCTCGATGTCCGGGAAGTAGTTGCCGCGCTCGCGCATCGAGGAGCGCAGCGCCGCGTTGGCGGCCCGCGCCTCCTCCGGGGTCGCGGTGGGCTTGGAGCGCTGCGCGCGCAGTTCGGTGGCGAGGCCGACGAGATGCTCGAGCACCTCGGTCGGCACCCGGGTGCCGACCCGCAGCTGCGGCAGGCCGAGCGCCCGGTAGGAGGGGTCGCGCTGCGCCTGCTCGAGGGCGATCTCCAGCTGGGCGCGGTGGCTCGGCGGCTGCTTCTTCAGCAGCTCGCCGACGGGCACCCCCAGCGCGGTGGCCAGCTGCTCCACCAGGGTCAGCTTGGGCTCGCGCTTGCCGTTCTCGATCAGCGACAGCACCGACGGCGTGCGGCCCACGCGGGCGCCGAGGTCGGCGAGGGTCATGCCCCGCGAGCGGCGCGTGTGGCGCAGCCGCTGGCCGAATGTCGCAAGGTCTAGACCTTCGGTCTCTACCAATTTTGGCGTTTCTTTCATCGAGAAAAAGTGTAACACGGGCCCGTTCGGGAAAATATTGGACTTTTTTCGGGACTTTAGCCCTCGGCGCGGACGGCAACCATCCCGCACCCTTAGGGATACGGCACCAAACTGAAGGGCGTAACCATGGACACGATCAGCCAGCAAGCGGCCAACCTGCGTCAACAGTGGGAGACCGACCCCCGCTGGGCCGACATCTCGCGGACCTACACCGCCGAGGACGTGATCCGGCTGCGTGGCTCCATCACTGAGGAGCACACGCTCGCCAGGCGCGGCGCGGAGCGGCTGTGGGAGCTGCTGCACACCGAAGACGCCGTGCGGGCGCTCGGCGCGATCACCGGCAACCAGGCGGTGCAGATGGTCAAGGCCGGGCTGCAGGCCATCTACCTGTCCGGGTGGCAGGTCGCGGCCGACGGGAACCTGGCCGGGCACACCTACCCCGACCAGTCGCTCTACCCGGTGAACTCGGTGCCCCAGATGGTGCGACGAATTAACAACGCGCTGCTGCGCGCGGACCAGATCACCTGGTCGGAGCGGTCCGCCGACAGCACCGCCCCGCGACAGCACTGGCTCGCGCCGATCGTGGCGGACGCGGAGGCCGGGTTCGGCGGGGTGCTGAACGCGTTCGAGCTGATGAAGGCGATGATCGAGGCGGGCGCCGCGGGCGTGCACTTCGAGGACCAGCTCTCGTCGGAGAAGAAGTGCGGCCACCTCGGCGGGAAGGTGCTCATCTCGACCGGGCAGCACATCAAGACGCTGACCGCCGCGCGGCTCGCCGCCGACGTGTGCGGCGTCCCGACGCTGGTCGTCGCCCGCACCGACGCGCACGCCGCGAGCCTGCTGACCACGGACCTGGACGAGCGGGACCGGCAGTTCATCACCGGCGACCGGACCGCGGAGGGCTTCTACCGGGTGACGAACGGGATGGCGCCGTGCGTGGCGCGCGGCCTGGCCTACGCCCCGTACTCCGACCTGCTGTGGATGGAGACCTCCAAGCCGGACCTGGCCGAGGCGCGTGAGTTCGCCGAGGCGATCAAGGCGCAGTACCCGGACCAGATGCTCGCCTATAACTGCTCGCCGTCGTTCAACTGGCGGGCGAAGCTCGACGATGAGACGATCGCCAGGTTCCAGAAGGAGCTGGCGGCGATGGGGTACCGCTTCCAGTTCATCACGCTGGCAGGGTTCCACGCGCTCAACTACGCGATGTTCGACCTGGCGCACGCGTATGCCCACGAGGACATGACGGCCTATGTGCGGCTGCAGGAGGCGGAGTTCGCGGCCGAGCCGCTCGGCTACACCGCCACCAAGCACCAGCGCGAGGCGGGCACCGGCTACTTCGACCTGGTCACCCAGGCGGTGACGCCGAACGCGGAGACCCTCGCGCTCGTGGGTTCGACCGAGAGCGCCCAGTTCCACTAAGCGGGGGCCGGCCGGGTGGCCGGCCGTCACGACCACGGGTCGGTCGGCTGGTCACCCGGCTGCTGCTGGATCGGCGCCGTCTGGTTGCCCCAGTCGGACGTCAGCAGCACGCTGCTGCCGGTCCCCGTTTGCGCTGTCAGGTCCTCGCCGGGCTCTGTGTAGACGGGCAGCGCGGTCCTCCGCCAGCGGGACGGGATGAACAGCGGAACGATCATCGCGAGCCCCGCGGCGGCGAGCACGCCGTTGATCAGCATCGCCTCGAAGCCGTCGCCGAACGCGTCCGCCTTCAGCGGGATGTAGCGCACCGCGCGGCCCACGTTCACCAGGTAAAGGACGGTCCAGGCGAGCAGGCCGAGCCCGGGCAGTCCGGCCGCCAGCGGGGAGATCCGCGGCACCGCCACGCAGATCCCTACCAGCAGGCCCACGCCGGCCAGCGCCGCGAAAGCGAGCAGCACGTTCCGCTGGTGCAGCAGCGAGCCGCCGGCCGCCGGGAGGGTGGCCGCGGCGCCGTTCACCACCGGGACGCGCAACAGGCGCAGGTAGCCCCAGGTCGCGCCGAAGAAAATCGCCACCGCGAGCACGATTGCCAGGACAAATCCCGCTAGATGCCGCATTTTTGTCGCCTCCTGTCCGCCTATGTTGCCGTCTCCGGCGCGCATTCGCAGCGAAACAGCGACGCTGACCGCCGGCGCGTCGCGGGCGCCCTGGCCAGCGGCGGCGGCGCTGGCTGAGAACAGGCTGAGACCCAAGTCAGCGGTCAGCTGGCTCATCGCTATCCTTAGGCGCGTGCACGCTGACGACATTTTCCGGGCGATCGGTTCGTTCGCCGTCAAGTTCCGCTGGGTAGTGCTGGCCATCTGGGTGGTGGCCGCGGTGGCCATCCCGAGGGCCCTGCCGTCACTGGCCAGCGTGACACAAGGCAACAACAGCGCGTTCCTGCCCGCGAACGCGCCGAGCGAGCACGCGACGACCCTCGCCGCGCCGCTCGGGATCTCGCTGTCCGTCACGCCGGTGCCCGTGGTGGCCGCGGTACCCACCGGATCGTTCACCGCCGAGGACCAGGCCTATCTGGCCACCCTGACGACCGACCTGGCCAAGGTGCCGACCGTGACGAAGGCGCGCGAGCTCGGCCAGTCGCCGGTGCCGGGCCCGAACGGCGTCGACGGCCAGGCCGCGCAGCTCCAGGTGCTCTCCACCGTGAACCTCAACGACCAAAATGCGGTCACGGACCTCGTCGATAACCTGCGCACCGCGATCAAGGACTCATCGCCGCCGCCGGGCATGCAGGTGCACCTGGCCGGCCAGATAGCGATCCAGGTCGACCAGCAGAAACAGTCCGGCAACACGGGTAACCAGGTTCAGTTCGTCGCGCTGATCTTCATCCTGCTGCTGCTGCTGGTGATCTTCAGGTCGTTGCTCGCGCCATTTATCACGGTGATCCCGGCGTTGCTGTCGGTGGCGATATCCGGGCCGCTGGTCGCCGAGCTCGCTAACCACGGGCTCAAGGTGTCCCAGCTCTCCCAGCTGCTGCTGATCGTGCTCGTGCTCGGCGCCGGCACCGACTACGGCCTGTTCCTGGTGTTCCGGGTCCGCGAGCGGATCCGGCTCGGCGATGCCTCGAAGGACGCCGTGGTCAACGCGCTGACCAAGGTGGGCGAGTCGATCACGTTCTCCGCCCTCACCGTCATCGCGGCGCTGCTGTCGCTGCTGTTCGCGACCTTCCAGATCTACTCCAACCTCGGCATCCCGCTGGCGATCGGCATCGGCGTCATGCTGGTCGCCGGCCTGACGCTGCTGCCCGCGCTGCTGGCGATCTTCGGGCGCGCCGCGTTCTGGCCGTCCAAGCCCAAGCCGGGCGGGGCCACCAGCGGGGTATGGGGCCGGATCGCCACGCGCATCGTCAAGCGCCCGGCGGTCGCGCTGACCGTCGGTGTGATCGTGTTCGGCGCGCTGGCGAGCGCGGTCACCGCGTACCAGAGCGCCGGGTTCGGCGGCACCATCTCGGCGCCCGCCGGAAGCGACTCCGCCGCCGGCACCACCCTGCTCAACAAGTACTTCCCGTCCACGGCCGCCAACCCGACGAACCTCGTCTACAAGCTGCCGGTGCCCGCCTGGGACGAAGCGCCCGCCATCGCGGCGGCGACCGCGAAGCTCCAGGCGTCCAAGGAGTTCACCGGGGTGACCGGGCCGCTCAACCCGGTCGGCGGCACCGGGTTCACCCCGGTCCAGTACAGCGCGCTGCACGCCGTGCTCGGCTCCGGCCCGCTTTCGGCGACCGTGCCGCCCATTCCAGCCGCGCTCGCCGGCAAGGTCACGGCTGCCCAGTGGAACGGGGCGTACCAGCTGTACCGGGCGACTCAGCAATTCGTGTCCACGGACGGCAAGACGATCCAGTTCGAAACCTCGCTCGCGGCCGGCGACCCGTCCACCACGGCGGCGCTCAACGCGGTGCCCGCGGTGCGCGACGCGGCGGCGTCGGTGGTGCCGATCCTGCACGCCACCGATTACGGCGTCGCCGGCGAGGCGCCCGCGCTGTACGACATCAGCGCGATCTCCAACAGCGACCTGGCGCACGTGATCCCGATCGCGATCATCGTGATCGGCGTGCTGCTCGCGCTGGTCATGCGGTCGCTGATCGCGCCGTTGTACCTGATCGCGTCGGTGGCGCTGTCGTACTTCGCCGCGCTGGGGCTCGCCGTCATCCTGTTCATCGAGCTGGGGAATTCTGGCGGCATCACCTTCATCCTGCCGTTCCTGCTGTTTATCTTCCTGCTGGCGCTCGGCGAGGACTACAACATCCTGGTCATGACCAGGATCAGGGAGGAAGCTCACCATTATCCGCTACGCGAGGCAGTGTCTCGCGCACTGTCCGTGACCGGCACCACGGTCACATCGGCCGGCCTGGTGCTCGCCGGGACGTTCGCGGTGTTCGCCGTGGTCGGCGGCCGCGGCTCCGGCGGTTCGCAGATCAGGGACGTCGGCATCGGCCTCGCGGTCGGCGTGCTCATGGACACGTTCGTGGTCCGCACCGTGCTGGTGCCGTGCACCGTGGTGCTGCTCGGCAAGTGGAACTGGTGGCCGTCGAAGATAACCGTCGAGAGCCCGCCCGCGGACGCGGTGACCGCGAGCGCGGACGCGCTGGGGCTGTCGGATTCGGCGTCGGGATCGCCTGACGGCGTGTCCGACGCGACGTCGCCGGCCCGCACCGAGCGGCCCGGACGTGACTAATTGTCGCCATGATCTCCGGACATGCCGGGCGGGGTGCTTTGCTTATGGGGCGCTGACCGGGAGACTCTTACGGAAGTGGTTCGGGGAAGGGACGCCGATGCAGGAACTGCGCTTCGTCGCGGTCAGCGAGGACGGCCGTTACGCTGTCCTCGCCGTCCCCGGGCGCAGCGCGCGCTTTACCTTGCCGATCGACGAGCGGCTCAGGGCTGTCGCGCTCGGCCAGACCTCCCGGCTCGCCCAGTACGAGATCGAAGTGGAGAGTCCCTTGCGACCCAAGGAGATCCAGGCACGGATCCGCGCCGGTGAGACTGCCGAAGAGATCGCCGACGCGGCCGGTATCCCGGTCGAGCGCGTGCGCTGGTTCGAGGGCCCGGTCCTCGGCGAGCGGGCCTACATCGCGCAGCAGGCGCAGGCCGCCTCGGTGCGGCGGCCGGGTGACTCTTCAGGGCCTGGCCCCCGGCTTGCGGACATCGTGCCGTCCAGGCTGAAGGCCATGGGCGCCGACCCGGACGACGGGCAGTGGGACTCACGCAAGCGCGGCGACGGGAACTGGCAGCTCACGCTCACCTTCACGGCCGCGGGACGGCTGCACGTCGCGGAATGGATGTTCGACACCCGCCGCCGTCATGTGCTGCCCGAGGACGATAACGCCGCCCGGCTGTCGCTGCCCGAAGCCGAGCTGCCGCCGCTGTCGGCGCCCATGCCTGGCGAGGCGACGGTGACCCCGCTGGCCCCGCGCCTGGGCGCGGTGTCGGCTGGCGGCATGGGCGGCGCCGGCCCTGTCGGGGGTTCCGCTCCGCTCGGCGGCGGCTCCGCGGGCGGCTCCGCGGGCGGTTCCGGTCCCGGCGGCAGCGGCCGGTTCCGCGCGGAGCGCCCGGCGGTCGCGGAGCGCCCGGCTGCCTCCGAACGATCCGGTGCCTCCGAACGATCCGGTGCCTCCGAACGATCCGGTGCCTCCGAACGATCCGGTGCCTCCGAACGATCCGGTGCCTCCGAACGATCCGGTGCCTCCGAACGGCCCGGTGCCTCCGAACGGCCCGGTGCCTCCGAACGATCTGTGGCGCCCGAGCGCCCGGCGATGTCGCACGCCCCGGCCCCGTCCCCGACGCTCCCCCGCCCCACGCACCGCGACCCGGTGCCCGAACGGCCACCTGTCGCGTCCGGTACCGCTTCCGATGATTCCGAACGATCCCGGCCGGCTCCCCAGCGCCCGCTCGTCTTCGAGGAGCCGGACCCGGACGCGCTCGATATCCAGCCTCCAATTGAGCCCGCGCCGATTCAGCCCGCCGCGTCCGTCCAGTCCGCCCAGCCTGAACCGACGGCGACGCCGCCCGCACCAGAGTCGGCCGCGGCGGAACCCGCCGCCGAAGAGGCTCCCGCGCGCTCCCCCGCGGGCAACGCGGGCAAGAAGAACCCCCGCGGCCGCCGCTCGTCGGTCCCGTCCTGGGACGAGATCATGCTCGGCAGCTCCCGCCAGCGCGACTAACCGCCGCCGCCTTAGGTGGTCGATGTCCCATCGACCACCTTCACGGGGTGCAGGTCAACCAGCCGTGGACGCCTTCCGTCACAGGCGTCACTGTGGCGAGCCTGCCGCCAGCGCGACCTGGCTTACGTGTGTTATTCCGGGGCGATATGCCCCGGAATAACACACCTAGAGGCTGTATTGCGGCCGCGGTGGCCGCTTCTTGCTGTTATCGGGTCGGCGCGAAGATAGTGGATAGTTAGGCACACCAGAGGGTGCCTAACTATCCATCGTCTTGGCGGGTCCGCCGCTTCTTGCTGTTATCAGAAATGGTCGTGCGTGCACGGATGATGATGGGCCGTTGGGCACACCAGGGGGTGCCCAACGGCCCATCATCTTCGCCGGCGAGGACCGGGGTTGGGCGCGCGTTCCGGGGCGCTCGGGGTGGGGGCGCTCGGGGTGGCTGTGCTTGTGGTGGGGGTGCTCGGGGTGGCTGTGCTTGTGGTGGGGGTGCTCGGGGTGGCTGTGCTTGTGGTGGGGGTCGGGCGGGTTAGCCGGTTTGTTTGAGGGAGAAGCCCCAGTTCAGGATTTTGGCGGCGTCTTGGGCGCCGGCGCCGGGGCCGGTTGGCGGGCTGCCGAGGACGACGCCGATCAGGGTGCGGCCGCCTCGGACGACCTCGAAGAGCAGGCAGTGGCCCGCCGCGTCGGTGAAGCCGGTCTTGATGCCGATCGCGCCCGGATAGTAGCCGATCAGCTCGTTGGAGTTCCCCCACCAGTAGTGGCCGTGCCCGCCGCCTTGCGGCAGGTTGTAGAACCGTTCCCCCACGATCGAGCGGAAGGTCGCCGACTGCATCGCCAGCTCGCCCAGCTTCAGCAGCTCGGCGGGCGTGGAGTAGGTGGAGGTCTCGGTCGGGTACGGCAGCCCGTCGGGCGACGTGAAGTGCGTGTGGGTGAGGCCCAGCTGGGCAGCGGTCGCGTTCATCTTCGCGATGAACGCGGGCAGTCCCGGGCCGTAGGCGGTCGCCAGCACGTACGCGGCGTCGCAGGCCGACACGAGCAGCAGGGCGTGCAGCAGCTCGCCGGCGGTCAGCACCTGACCGGGCACCAGCCCGGCGCTGTTCGCGTCGTACTTGGTGACGTAGGCGATCACGGACTTGGGGATCCTGATCGGCCTGCTCAGGTTGCCCGCCCTGAGGACGATCAGGGCGGTCATCACCTTGGTGATGCTCGCGATCGGCCGTTCTGTGTCGCCGCCCGACGACCAGAGCACCTGGCCCGTCGTCGCGTCCGCCAGGATGCCCGCCTTCGCCTTGACCCCGCGCGGCGCGCCGGTGACCACGATCCGCGGCCCGGCGGGCGTGGGCGCGGGTGTGGGCGCGGGTGCCGTCGCGCGGGCGCTGGCGGCGGCAGCGGCCGCGGAGCTCGCGGCGACGACGCCGGCCGGCGGACGGGAGGAATCGCCGGCGTAGGCGAGCCCCGCGCCGGCCGAACAGCCCCCGATCGACCCGCCGACTGTCAATGCCAGCGCGGCGATCATCAACCGTGCGGGCAGTCGCATAACACTCCGGAGGGCTAGGGCGAGGGGGGTCTGGTGAAGGCCAGCCCTGATCGTACGGTGTCACATCCGCGCACAGCCGCACAATCGGCAAAGCAGCCAGAGGCGGCTTACGCCCTGGCGAGAACGCCGGCCAGCGCGTCGCGGGCCGAGCGCGTCACCTCTGCCACGTCGTAGCTGGTCAGCTTGCCGGAGTGCTTCAGCACCCGGCCGTCGGCGAGCACCGTATCGACGTTGCCGGGGTGCGCCGCGGTGACGAGCAGGCGGGCCGGATCGGTGAGCACGCCGAGGTTCGGGGCGTCGACGGAGACGACGATGATGTCCGCGCGCTTGCCAGGCGCCAGCGACCCGGTCACCGCGCCCAGCCCGAGGGTCCGCGCGCCCTCGATCGTCGCCAGCCGCAGCACGTCCCGCGCGGTCAGCGCGAACTCGTCGTAGGCCAGCGCGTTGGCGCAGCCCTGCGTCACCTTCATGATGGCGAACATGTCCGCGTTGCCGGACAGCATCGTGGTGTCGACCGACAGCCCGGTCGGCACGCCCGCCGCCAGCAGCGCACCGGTGACCGGCTGGCCGTAGCCGATCTGCAGCTCGGTGAACGGGGACACGCTGGCCGGCGTCTGGTGTTCCGCGGCGAGCGCGATTTCCCCGGCCAAAGCGTTGTTCAGGTGGATGACCTGCAGGTCGGGGCCGAGCAGCCCCTCGGCGGCGTAGGTCGCCAGCTGCCCGGCGGCGTGCCGCGGCCCGCACGCGTGCACCGAGACCGGCAGGCCGAGCCCGCGCCCGGTCTCGATCTCCTCGCGGTAGAGCGCGGGCGCCACCCGCATGGCGGGGTTGCTGCCGCCGGTGCCGCGCCAGGCCATGCCGAGGTGGATGCGGCCGTCCGCGCTGTAGGCCGGCCACGCCGACGCGACCCGGCCGAGATCGTCCAGGGCCATCAACCGGTCGTTCTGATGACCGGTTTCGTAACCGAACGAAAAGCGCGCCCGCAGCCCGGACTCCGACAGCGCCCGGAGCCCGGCTTCCGCCCAGTCGATCCCGCGGATGTTGTGCGCCCAGTCGTGCACCGTGGTGATCCCGGCGTCGATCGCCTCCGCGCACGCGAGCCGCGTCCCGGCGTAGGTGTCTCCGGGGAGGAAATGCCTGCCGAGCGCGACGCATGTGACGAAGTATCCGCGGGGGGTTCCGTGGGGACCATCGCCCCCCGGGCTAGCAGAGCCGGAACGTACGGGGCTGTCTCCGTCAGGCCGGCCGTCTGACAGCCCGCGGAGCAGCGTGTTCCACATGTGCCAGTGGGTGTCGACGAGCCCGGGCGCCACGATCTTGCCGGCCGCGTCGATCACGTCCGCGCCGGGAGCGTCGAGGCCGGTGCCGATCGCGACGATCTCGCCGTCGCGGACGTGGACGTCACCGCCGGGAAGGTCGCCGCCGGAATCCATCGTCAGGACGTAACCGCCGCGGATGAGGACATTGCCGCCCGGCACGGATGCGCTCGATGTCACGGTCGCCCAGCTTAGTTGTGCCTGCTGATTTCCGGGGTTGCCGCATCGTCGGCAACGTCGCCGGCCGTGTCTCCGGAACCGCGGGTGTCCCTGAAGACGACCCAGCGCATCATGCAGTACAGGTAGGCGGCCTCGCACAGCGCGGCGATGACGCGGGCCAGCTCGAAGTAGACGCCGGCAGCGGCCAGCAGGTCGGTCAGCCCGAGCACGAAGATCAGGTAGTTGCTCACGCTGACCGCCACGAAGAGCGGCAGCTGGGCACCGACCGCGGCGTGCGACCGGAAGTTCAGCACGCGGTTCAGGGCGTAGCTGGTCAGCGAGGCGGTCCCGTACGACAGCGTGACCGCGAGCGGCAGCGGCCAGCGCAAGACGCCGTGCGCGACGGCGAGAATCGCCAGGTCCAGAAAGAAGGTGCACAGGTTGATCAGCAGGTACCCGAGGAGGCTCGGCGCGACCACCCGGGACAGCCCGAACGGGAGCCTGTGGGCGACCGCCGTCATCGCGGCGGCGAACCGCGCTCGGTGGGCCACGGTTCCATTGTGCCGTGCACCGGAACCACGCGGTGCGGCGGCGTGCGCCGGGCGCCCGCCTCTGTGGCGCTTGTGAAAGCAGTCACACGGTGGTGTCGGATAGGTGACGAAACGGTCTCGTGATCCGCCGATGGAAGCGTGCTTGTGGTTGTGTGCGTTGACGTTACGAGGGTAGCGATGGCAGTTACCAGCGCCGTTCTCGCAAGCTCACGGAGTATGATCGCTAGGGGTCAACGGTGGGTCTGGCGAATTCCGTGACACGTGTTCGAGCGAATGTCTGTCCGTGTGTCCGTATATCTGTGCGCCTGTGCCAGGAGGATATGAATGGCCGTCATGGTAGACCCGCCGCAGCGCGACAGCGCTGACGAGCGATCTGCCCAGACGGCCACCGCGGAACGGCGGACGATTACCACGATCGCCCCTGCGATCACCCCGCTCCCGGCACCCGCCCAGGCTCCGGTTTCGCCTCCGCCTAAGCTCGCCGAGCCGCCAATCCCTGGCGGGCACGTCGAGGCGCTGATGGGGCGGCTCATCAAGGTCCTCGCGCACAGCCGGCTCGCCCGCCCGCTGCCCGCGGTGACGCTGAGCGCGCTCGGGCTCGCCGGCGTCGCGTTCGTCGGGCTGTGCGCCACCGCCCCGCGACCGAGCGTCGCCACGCCGCCGGTGCTGCTGCCGCTGACGTCGCTGGCCCGTGACCTCGGGGCGCCGCACCTGCCGGACATCCTCGCGAACGTGATCATGTACGTGTCGATCGTGCTGTCCTGCCTGGGCCTGGCCATGATGCTGTGGGCCAACAGCCGGGGCTGGTCCCCCAACCCGCGGCGGGTCTTCTGGACCGCGGCCGGCGCGGTCGCGGTGCTGGTGAACATCACGCCGGTCGGCTCGTCGGACGCGGCCAGCTACGCCGCCTACGGGCGGATCGCCTCGCTCGGCTACAACCCGTACACGTTCCTGCCGGCCGACCTGCCCGGCGGCAAGAACAACCCGTACACGATGCTGGTCAGCCCGCAGTGGCAGCACACGCCGTCGGTGTACGGGCCGGTGGCGACCTGGACGCACCTGCTCGCCGCGCTGATCGGCGGCGCCAAGCCGTGGGCCACGATCTGGGTGCTGATGATCATGGTCGGGACGGCGTTCCTCGTCACCGGTTACGTGCTGCTGCGGACGGCGGCCGACCCGGTGCGCGCCGTGCTGTTGTGGGTGGCGAACCCGCTGCTGATCACCGAGCTGGTGATCGGCGGCCACATGGACGCCTTCGTCGCGCTGTTCGCGATCGCAGCCATTGTCGTGTCCAGACGCTGCACCACGGTCTGGCATGACGTGCTCGTGGGGCTGCTCGTCGGCGCCGCTCTGGGCATCAAGGTGAGCGCCGGCTTCGTCGCGCTCGGCATCGCGATCCCGCTGATGCACGACCGCGCGTGGGCGCGGCTGGTCAGGATCGCCACCGTCGCCGCGGCGACCACCCTGGGGCTCTACTACTTCAGCTACGGCTTCGTCGCCCTGAAGCCGGTGGCCAACGCCTCGACGATGGTCATCTCCCCCACCGTCTGGCGGGTGGTGGAGGCGATCTTCGGCACCGGCCACCTGGTGACCACCGTGATCGGGTTCACCTGGCCGCCGCTCATGCTCCTGCTGGCGTGGTACCTGTACAACCGGCTCTCGCCGGACGTCCCGACCGTGGTGGCGGCTACCTGCGCGCTGACGTTCGCCTGGCTGCTCGTCGCGCCGTGGTCGCTGCCCTGGTACGCGTCGGTCGCGTGGGTGGCGCTGGCGCTGCTGCCGCGCAACACGCTTACCCGGTGGCTGACCCTTGCAACAGCCACCCTGTCGTTGCTTCACTTCAATGGTGGACATCCGACGAACGTGCCAGTCGGCCCGATGCCGTAAGGGCCCGTCTGCTCCTGAGGACAGAGCGTCGTGAGCCCGGTCGCGCCGGGCAGGGTAGCCGTGGTGACCGGGGCGGCGAGCGGGATCGGGGTGGGCCTGTCCGAGCGGTTCGCCGCCGAGGGCATGCACGTCGTGATGGCCGACGTCGAGGAGCCCGCGCTGTCGAAGGCGGCGTCCGCGCTCGCGGATAACGGTGCGTCGGTGCTGCCGGTGCTCACCGACGTGGCGGACCGCGCGGCGGTCGACGCGCTGCGCGACTCCGCGGTGTCCGCGTTCGGCGCGGTCCACGTCGTCTGCAACAACGCTGGCGTGGGCGGGCCGCACGGGGCGCTGTGGGAGTGCCCGCCCGGTGAGTGGGACTGGGTGCTCGGCGTGAACCTGGGCGGCGTGATCAACGGCGTGCGCGCGTTCATGCCGCTCCTGCTCGAGCAGGACGCCGGGCACATGGTGAACACCTCGTCGATCTTCGGCGTGTTCGCCGGCACGCTCGGCCCGTACGGGGTGTCGAAGCACGCGGTCGCGGCGCTGACCGAGACGCTGTACTTCAACCTGAAGGCGCAGGGCGTCTCGCACGTCGGCGTGTCGGTGCTGTGCCCGGGGGCGGTGCGCACGAACTTCGGCACGTCGGCGCGAAACCGCCCGTCCTGGGCCGGGCCGCCCGCGGTGCGCGGCGAGGCCGAGCAGGAGAGCGCGGAACGGTTCAACCGGCTGTCGGCCACGGGCGCCTCCCCCGCGGAGGTGGCCGCGATCGTGGTCGACGGGATCCGCGCGCGGCGGTTCTACCTCCTCACGTCGGAAAACAGGAATGAGGCGGTCACCCGCCGCGGCGCTGAGATCGTGGCCGGCGGGCCGCCTGAACCGCCCGTATCGTTCGTCTAGGCTTGGCGGCTATGAGCACCGCGTCTTCGTTTTCGTCTTCGTCTTCGCCGCCGTCCGCCAAGCAGGTCCCGTTCGAGCGCACCTACCACGGCGACACGGTGACCGATCCGTACGCCTGGCTAGCCGATCCCAAGGATCCCGAGGTCCTCGGCTACCTGGAGGCGGAGAACGCGTACATGTCCGCGCAGACCGCCGGACTGGCGGGCCTGCGGGCCGAGGTCTTCGGCGAGATCAAGGCGCGTACCCAGGAGACCGACCTGTCCGTCCCGGTGCGCAAGGGCGGCTGGTGGGAGTACTCGCGCACCGTGGAGGGCCAGCAGTACGCGATCTTCTGCCGCCGCCGCGTGCTCGACGGCGAGGTCAGGCCGCCGCTGCCCCAGGACGGCAAGCCGCTGGAGGGCGAGGAGGTCCTGCTCGACGGCAACGAGCTTGCCGCCGGCGCTAGCTTCTTCCGGCTCGGCGCGCTGTCTATCAGCCCCGACGAGTCACTGCTCGCCTATTCGACCGACTTCTCCGGCGACGAGCGGTACACCCTGCGGATCAAGGACCTGGCGACCGGGCAGACCCTGCCGGACGAGATCCCTGACACGTTCTACGGCTGCGCCTGGTCGCTGGACGCGTCTGTCTTGTTCTACGTGACCGTGGACGAGGCGTGGCGGCCGTACCGGGTCTGGCGGCACCGGGTCGGCACGCCAGCGTCGTCCGACGAGATCGTGTATGAGGAGACCGACGAGCGGTTCTGGCTGTCGATCGACCTGTCCCGCGACGAGAAGTGGGTCCTGATCTCCGTGGGCAGCAAGCTGACCAGCGAATGGTGGCTGCTCGACTCCGCCACGCCGGAGGGCGCGTTCACCGTCGTCGCGCCGCGGCGGCAAGGCGTCGAGTACGGCGTCGAGGCCGCCGCGGACCGGCTGCTGATCGTGCACAACGACGGCGCGGAGAACTTCGAGCTCGCCACCGCGCCGCTGCCGGGCACCGGCGACTCGGGCACCTGGACACCGCTGATCCCGTACCGCGCCGACACCCGGCTGCTCGGCGTGGACGCGTTCGCGTCGCACACGGTGGTCTACTTCCGGCGCGGCGGGCTGACCGGGCTGCGGGTGCTGCCTGCCGAGGGCGAGCCGCGGGAGATCGAGTTCCCTGAGCCGGTTTACACCGTGTTCCCCGGCCCTAACGCGGAGTTCACGCAGTCGACGTTCCGGCTCAGCTACAACTCGATGGTCACGCCGTCCACGGTGTACGACTACGACATGGTGACCGGCTCGCTGACGCTGCTGAAGCAGCAGCCGGTGCTGCCGTCGCCCGCGGGCGTGCCGTTCTCCAGCGACGACTACGAGCAGCACCAGGAGTGGGCCGTGGCCCCCGACGGGACCCGGGTGCCGATCTCGCTGGTGTGCCGCAAGGGCACACCCCGCGACGGGTCCGCGCCCTGCCTGCTGTACGGGTACGGCAGCTACGAGCATTCCCTGGACCCGACGTTCTCGATCTCCCGGATGTCGCTGCTCGACCGCGGCTTCGTCTACGCGATCGCGCACGTCCGCGGCGGCGGCGAACTGGGCCGCCCGTGGTACATCCACGGGAAGATGCTGGAGAAGAAGAACACGTTCACCGACTTCGTGGCCTGCGCCGGGCACCTGGTCGCCACCGGCTGGACGTCGGCGTCCCGGCTGGTCGCCCGTGGCGGCTCGGCCGGCGGCCTGCTGATGGGGGCGGCGGCGAACCTCGCTCCCGGCGCGTTCGCCGGGATCGTCGCCCAGGTGCCGTTCGTGGACGCGCTGGACACGATCCTCGACCCGTCGCTGCCGCTGACCGTCACCGAGTGGGAGGAGTGGGGCGACCCGCTGCACGACCCCGAGGTGTACTTCTACATGAAGTCCTACACGCCGTACGAGAACGTCGCCGCGGCGCCGTATCCCGCGATCTTCGCCATCACCAGCCTGCACGACACTCGGGTGCTGTACCACGAGCCCGCCAAGTGGATCGCCCGGCTGCGCGCCGTCGCGTCTGGCGGCCCGTTCCTGCTGAAGACCGAGATGGAAGCCGGCCATGGCGGCCGCAGCGGCCGCTACGACGCCTGGCAGGAGGAAGCGCTGGTGCTGGCCTGGTCCATCGCGACGGCCACGGCCGCCGCGGGCTGACGGTTTATTCGAGAACTGTGACGGGCGCGCCGACGGCGATCGGCGCGCCACGGTAGGCCGGGGCGTCGGGGGCGTCGGGGATCAGCGCGCCAGGGTCGTCCGGGGCGTCGGGGGCGTCGGGGGCGTCGGGGATCAGGTTGACGCCGAACCAGACCTTGCCGTGCCGCCTGCGGTGCCTGGCGAGGGTGACGAGCGGCTCCTTGCCCTTCACCGCCGTGTCCGGGTCGACCGTCGTGAGCACGCAGCGGTCGCAGCCCTTGGCGACCCGGAACGTGACCTCGCCGATGCGCAGCCTGCGCCAGCCGTCCTCCGCCCAGGCGGGCGCGCCGGCGACCACCACGCTGGGACGGAACCTGGTCATCGGCAGCGGTCCTTCGGCGAACCGCGGCCCTTCGAGGATCCAGTCGTTCAGCGCGGCGAGCGACTCCCGCGAGGTCAGCAGCAGCGGGTACGCATCGGCGAGCGACACCCGGTCACCGGGCTTGCTGTAGACCGGGTTCGTCGCCCGCCGGGTCGGGTCGTCCAGGTACACGAGCCGCACCGGCTCGCCGATGATCTTGCCGAGCCATTCGGACGCCTCGTCGCAGGCCTGCGCGGCGACCAGGTCGCTGTCCGACACGCTGACCGGGACCAGGGCGGTGGCGGGCGGCACCGGCACCGTCAGCTCTGGCAGGCCCGGTCCGGTCAGCCGGATGCTGTCGCCGTCGAGCCGCGGCGTGACGAGCACCAGGTCCGGGTGCTCCCTGGCCGTGACCGGGGCGCCCGTGCTGTCCACGACCATCCACCGGCGGTCCCCTGCCAGTCCCCAGGGCTCTACGATGGCCCCGGCCAGCCGCTCGCCCCGGCAGGACTTGACCGGGTATCGCCAGATGTCAGTGAGCTGGATCGGCATACTTCGATGGTGCCATGCCGCGGGGATTCACGCGTCCTTGAAATAGTGACCTTCGTCAAGGTCGGCGATGAGCCCGGGGTGGACGGGCTGCCAGCCGAACTGCTTTCGTGTCCGCGCGCTCGAGGCCGGAACGTCGACCGACGCGAAGACCGCGAACAGGCCGAAATGGCCTGGTGCCTCCTCCGGGGACAGCCCGGTCACGGGCACATCCAGGTGCTTGCCGATGACCTCGGCGATGTCCAGGAACGGCACGCCCTCGTCGCCGACCGCGTTCAGCCGGGTGCCCGCGGGGGCGCTCTCGACCGCCAGCCGGAACAGGCGGGCGGCGTCCAGCCGGTGCACGGCCGACCAGCGATTGGCCCCGTCCCCCACGTAGGCCGCCAGGCCCCTGGCCCTGGCGATGCCGATGAGGGCCGGGACGAAGCCGTGATCGCCCTCGCCGTGGACCGTCGGCGGCAGGCGCAGCGCCGACGCGCGGACACCGCGCCCGGCGAATGCGAGCGCCGCGCGTTCCGACACGCGGGGATACGCCGGGTTCCCCGGCGCCGCGTCCTCTTCGGTGGTGACGTGGCCACGCGCGGGCACGGGCATCCCCGAGGCGACGACGAGCGGCCGGCCGGATCCGGCGAGCACTTCGCCGATCGCCTCGATGGCGTTCCCGTCGGTCCTGGCGTAGGACGCGGCGTCGTTGCTTTCCGAGAAGTCGTGGATGTAGGCGGTGTGGATCACGCCGTCGGACGCGGCCGCGCCGCTGCGCAGGCTGTCGAGGTCCGCGAGGGAGCCGCGGTGCACCTCGGCGCCGGCCGCCGCCAGGGCCGCGGCGGAGTTGTCGGAACGGGCCAGGCCGGTGACCTGATGGCCCGCGTCGAGAAGGTCGCGGACGACGGCGGAGCCGATGAAACCGGTCGCGCCGGTAACGAAAACACGCATGATGCGCTCCTTCCTGATGACCGGCCTCCGGTATCCGGCCGGTACGTCAAGGGTGCGCGCCACGACCGCGTCCCGTCCAAGTCCTGTTCTGGACCAGGCGATACGTCTTAGGCATCACCACAGTTCATATTGATTTACCAGCACTCGGCGCTACGATGGCATCATGCCTGATCTGGAACACCCGGTGGACTTGGACCTGCGGCTGGTGCGGTACTTCACCGCCGTCGCAGAGCACCGGCACTTCGGCCGCGCCGCCGCCGAGCTGCGCGTCGCGCAGCCGTCGCTGAGCCGGCAGATCCGCCAGCTCGAGCAGCAGCTCAGCGCGCAGCTGCTCGACCGCACCCCGCAGGGCACCCGGCTCACCGAGGCCGGCGAGGTCTTCTTGCCTCGCGCGAAGGCGCTGCTGCGCTCGGCCGCCCAGGCCGCGGCCGCCACCCGGGCGGCGGCCCAGCCGTCCAGGATCACCGTCGGGTACACCCCGGGCATCATCGTCACCCCGGCGGTCAGGAACCTGCGCCGTCAGCGCCCCGACGCCGACGTGCAGAGCCTGCACCTGGACTGGAACGAGCCACGCGAGGCCCTGCTCGATCACCGGGTGGACGCGGCGGTGACCCGGCTGCCGCTGCGGACCGGCGGGCTGCACGTGACGATCCTGTACGACGAGCCCCGGCTGCTGCTGGTGCCCCTCGACCACCGGCTGGCGGGCAAGGAGTCGGTCACCCTCGACGACATCGCCGACGAGCCGATTCCGCGGATGCCCGACCCGGTCTGGAACGCCTACTGGCGCATCGACCCGCGCCCCGACGGGAGCCCGGCGCCCGACGGCCCTCTCGTCGCCGCCATCGAGGACAAGAACGAGCTCATCGCCGCCGGGCAGGCCGTGGCCATCATCCCCGGCGGCATCCCGGCCAGCGCGATCCGTCCCGACCTCACCACGATCCCGCTGCACGGCGTCGAGCCAAGCCACGTCGTGCTGGCCACCCGCGCCGATGACCGCAGCCGGCTGGTAGCGGCCTTCCGCAAGTCCGCCCAGGACACCCTCACCGGTTTGCCCGCCGAGCAGTCAGGAGTCATTGCCCGGACCGGATTAGCGGTGTGGCCCACAGGTGCGAATCTGCGCTGGCACATAGGGCGCGAACTGCCCGTTTCTGTCCGGTTTGTGGTGATTTCACGGTCACTTTCGCGCCCTACAGGGTTTGAAGTGCTGAGGTCTTTGCCTTCCCCTCCCGGACGGCTCAGCGGCAAGGCCCCGGCACCGTCCGGCAGGAGATCGCGCGGCTGACCCGATGCCCGGCCGCGCAGTCCTCCCCCGCCCGGCCTGCCCCCCGCCAGGGTGCCCCCGCCGGCTCGCCTGAGCCCGCTGATTTCATGATCGCGAAAGAAAAATACGCGCATAGGAGTTTTTTCTTTCGTGATCATGCTCAGCGCCGCAGCTGAGGTCCTAGCCGGGCTCCGGCCGCCGCAGACCCCGGCCTTTCAACCGCTGTATGTCGTCCGTGAGCTCACGACCGGGCATCAACCGCGCCCGGGTGCTATATAGCAGGGACCGGTCATGCTCACTTTCTGGTGTTAGAGAGTAATTCGCGGTAGTTTTCTGCAATTGTTGGCCGGGGGCAGACGCGAGGGGTGGTCGCGTTGGGCAGGGGCGGGTTTTCACGGTGGGGTCCTGTGCTGCTGGTCGTCGCCGTGCTTGCGGGAGGGGCGGCGGCGGGGCTTGGCGCGCCCGCGTGGCTGGCAGGGGCGGTCGCAGCCGTCACCGCGCTGGTGGCGGGCGCTTTCGTCGGCTGGTATTTCCCCGCGAGAGATCAGCAGAAGACGCGGCTCGAAGCACGCGACCAAGTGCTCGACGAGTTGCGCAGCGGCGTTTCCGCGGAAACGCGGGACGCCAACGCTGATCCGCTGGGGCTGCTGCGGGCGGACCGGTCGCCGACGCCGTTCCGTGGGCGAGCCAAGGAGATGCGGCGGCTCGAGGCGTGGCGGGACGATGAGGATGGCAACCCGGTCGGACTGCTCAGCGGGTCGGCTGGCGTGGGCAAGTCGCGGCTGGCGCTGGAGTTCGCGTCGCGCGTTCCCGAGGGGTGGGCGGCCGCGTGGCTGCATGCCGGAGCAGGCAACACGGCGATCGCGGCCATCGCCGCCTGCGGGGATCCGGCGGTGGTCCCGGTGGACGACGTCGACGGGCGCGGCGACATCGTGCCGCTGCTGGATTCTCTCTCCGAGCGGGGGTCCTCCCCCGTCATCCGCGGAACTCTACGGGGCTGAACACCGCCGAAGGCTGGGCGCGCTGCGGCGTGAGTATGAGCAGAGAGGGATGCGGTATGAGGCGATTACGTACGATCTCCAGGCTCCGCAGCCCGCTGGAGACGTGGAATCTTGAGAGTCGGGAGCTTACGTTCCGGATAGGACTGTTGTTCTTGACCTTGTGTAGCGGTTTTCCGGGACGGGGAGGCCCAGGTTGCCGCGCAGCGTCGTCGATTCGTATTCCGTGCGGACGACGCCGCGCTCCTGGAGGATGGGGATGACCTCCTCGCGGAAGCGGCGCCACTGGCTGGGGTGGCCGACGCTGTAGTTGAGGCCGTCGAGGGCGCGGGCGTCGAACCACTCCTGGATGCGGGTGGCGACCGTGGCCGGGGAGCCGGCGAACGGGGTCTTGCGCGGCGCCGAGATGAACTCGACGGTCTGGCGGAGCGTGAAGTCGTTGTCCTTCGCCAGCCTGGCGATCTTCTCGGCGCCGGTGCGGAAGCCGCGCTCGGCGTAGACCAGGGCCGCTTGCGGGAACGGGGCGTCCAGGTCGTACTGGCGGAAGTCGTGCCAGGCGAAGGGGCGGCCGAGTTCGGCCAGGGCGCGGTCGAAGTCCTTGTCCCCGGTCTGCAGGTCGTGCTCGATCTCCCTCGCCTCGTCGTCGGTGTCGCCGACGAACACCGGCGCGCCGGGCATGATGACGATGTGGCCCGGATCGCGGCCCTTGGCGACGGCGCGGCCCTTGAGGTCGGTGTAGAACGCCTGGGCCTGCTCGATCGTCGGGGAGTGCGTGAAGATACCCTCGCCGATCGTCGCGCCCAGGTCGCGGCCCTGGTCCGAGTCGCCGGCCTGGAAGATGACCGGCTGGCCCTGGGGGGACCTGGAGACGTTGAGCGGGCCGGCGACCTGGAAGTGGTCGCCCTGGTGGCGGAGCGCGTGCTGCTTGGACGGGTCGAGGAAGGTGCGCGTCGCGCGGTCGCGCGGGAACGCGTCTT
This sequence comes from uncultured Actinomycetota bacterium, assembly GCA_963843745.1. Taxonomy (GTDB): domain Bacteria; phylum Actinomycetota; class Actinomycetes; order Streptosporangiales; family Streptosporangiaceae; genus Trebonia. The sequence goes on along the minus strand of CAWJLP010000021.1, from coordinate 372,390 downwards.
CCTCGTAGGAGTCCCACAGGCCCTGGCAGACCTGCACGAATTCCAGGCCCCTGGCGTAGCGGGTGTCGTAATCGTAGTGCTCGTCGCGGCTGAAGTTGCTGGCCGCGCCCGCGTCGCCGCTGGTCACCACGTTCCAGCCGGAACGTCCGCCGGAGATGAGCTCCAGGGAGGCCAGGCGGCGGGCGATGTTGAACGGGTCGTTGTAGGAGGTGGTCATGGTGGCGACGAGGCCCAGGTGCGTCGTGCTGACCGCGATCGCCGACAACAGCGTGAGCGGCTCCAGCCGGTTCAGGTAATGCGGCGGGGAGTCGGCGGTGATGAACTGGCTGTCGACGATGAAGATGAGGTCGAACTTGGCCGCTTCGGCCAGCCGGGCCTGCTCGATGTACCAGTTGATGTCCACGCTCGCGTCGAGCGGGATGTCCTCGTCGAGCCACGGGTACGGCGAGCCAGGGCCGCCGACGCCGTAGGTGACCGCGCCCAGCTTGAGCTGCCGCCCGTCCGCGCTCATGCGGATGCCGCCTGCTTCTCCGCGTCGCGCCTGGCGACTTCCTCGCGGACCAGCGGCAGCAGGAAGCGGCCGTAGTCGATCGCGTCGTCGTACGGGTCGTAGCCGCGGATGAGGATCGTCGTGACCCCGATGTCGACGTAGTCGAGCAGCGCCTGCGCCACCGTCTCCGGGGTGCCGACCAGGGCGGTGGAGTTGCCCGCGGCGCCAGTGGCCTGCGCGAGCGGGGTCCACAGCGCGCGGTCGTGCAGTTCGCCCTTGGCGGAGGCGGCCAGCAGGCGCTGGGAGCCGCGGTTCTCCGGCTCGGTGCCGCCGATCCCCCAGCCGCCGCGCCGCCGCCTGTTCCTGAACTCCTCGATGTTCTCCCTGGTGGCGTCGAGGATGCTGTGCGCCCGTTCCCAGGCCAGTTCCTCGGTCGGGCCGAGGATCGGCCGGAAGCTCACGCTGATCCGCGGCGGGGTGTCACGGCCGGCTTTCCTGGCGGCTTCGTTGACCGAGTCGATCTGCTCCTTGGTCTCCGCCAGCGGCTCGCCCCACAGAGCGTAGACGTCGGCGTGCTTGCCGCCGACCCGGTACGCCGCCGCCGAGGAGCCGCCGAAGTAGAGGTTGATGCGGGGCTGTTGCGGCGACTTGACGGCCGAGTAGAAGTCCTCGACCTGGTAGTGCCTGCCGTGGTAGCTGAACGGCTCTTCCGCAGTCCACGCCTGCTTCACGATGTCCAGGTACTCGCCGGTGCGGTCGTACCGTTCGTCCTTGGTGAGGTAGTCGCCGTCGCGGCGCTGTTCGGCGTCGCTGCCGCCGGTGATGATGTGCACGGCGATCCGGCCCCCGGTGAACTGATCGAGGGTGGCGAAGGTGCGGGCGGCCAGGGTCGGGGCCACGACGCCCGGGCGGTGCGCGATGAGAAAGCTGAGCCGTTCGGTATGAGCGGCCGCGTAGGCGGCGACCTGGGCGCCGTCCGGCTGGGACGACGCGTAGCCGATGAGCACCCGGTCGAACCCGGCGTCTTCGTGGGCGCGGGCGAAGCGCCGGACGTAATCCGGGTCGATGACCGGGCCGGCCGTGAGCCTGGTTTCCGACTGGTCCTTGGTGCTGATCATGCCGATGAACTCGACGGGCATTGACCTGGTTTCCTTCCGTGCTTCGGCTTCTGTCTGACTATGGATGCCTGGGTCGCTTGCTGGCTAGTTCGCCCCACTCCTGGTGGCGGTGGCAGGCGGCCGTCCAGCGGTCCGCCACCGTCGTGAGCGGCGGCTGCGTGGCGCAGGCGTCAATCGCGAACGGGCAGCGGGCGGCGAACACGCACGCGGTGCCGCCGTCCGGCGGCGGCGGGTCGGCGGCGGTGCGGCGCAGATGATGGACCGTGAGCGGCCGGTCGCCCTGGCTGCGCACGCTTGGCGCGGAGGCCATCAGCAGCGCGGTATAGGGATGCCGCGGCGCGCTGAACACCTGGCTGACCGGGCCGTCCTCGACGATCCGGCCGCGGTACAGGACGACGACGCGGTCGGCGATGCCCGCCAGCGAGCTGAGATCGTGCGAGATGATCACGATCGGCAGGTTCAGGCTGTCCCGCAGGCCGGCGAGCAGCCGCAGGATGTAGTTCCTGTTGCTCGCGTCGAGCGCGCTGACCGGCTCATCGCACAGCAGCAGCCGCGGCCCGGCGGCCAGCGCCCTCGCGATCGAGACGCGCTGCCGCTGGCCACCGGAGATCTGCCCGGGCGCCTGGTCGCGCAGCGCGGCCTCGAGCCCCACTTTCGCGAGGGCGTCGTCGACCTTCTCGCTGATCTGCCTCGCGTCGAGGCCGCCGCGAATCGTGAGTCCCTCGCCGACGATCTCCGCCACGGTCAGGTCGGGGTCGAGCGAGCGCAGCGGGTCCTGGAAGACGAGCTGGACGTGCCCGCTGCGGCGCTCCCGCCTGCGCGCGCCGCCGCGCAGCCCGGAGATCTCGGTTCCCGCGAACACGATCCGGCCCTGCCGCGGCCTTACCAGGCCAACGATGGTCCTGGCCAGCGTGGTCTTGCCCGAGCCGGTCTCGCCGACCAGGCCGACGATCTCGCCCGGCCAGATATCGAGGTCAACGCCGGTCAGCACCTGGGTGGCGCGCCAGCCGTGGCCGAGGACGACGTCGACACCGGCGACGGCGAGCAGCGGGGGCGCGGCCGTCGCCGGTGACTCCGTCACCTGGGCGGTCATCGGGCGGCCAATTCGGCCGCTTCCGCGGCGGCGGTCGCGGCGCCGGTCGCGGCGGCGGTCGCGGCGCGGTCGTGACGGGCACGGCCGTGAGCTCGGGGTCGGTCGCGCGGACGCAGCGCGCCTGGTGCACATGGGACAGCGGTACCAGGCTGACCGGGCCGGACCGGCACGCCTCGATGGCCGCCGGGCAGCGCCCGGCGAACCGGCAGCCGGTGATGTCGGCGCCGACCCGCGGCGGCTGCCCGGGGATCACCTGCAGCTCGCGGCGCCGGGAGTCGCCGACCGACGCCACCCGGAGCAGGGCCTGGGTGTACGGGTGCCTGGGCCGCTCGATGATCTCCCCGACCGGCCCGGACTCGACGATCTCGCCGGCGTAGAAGACGACCACCCGGTCGCACAGCTCCCTGATCACCGCGAGGTCGTGCGACACGAACAGCACGGCAAGCCCGCGCTGGTCGCGCAGGTCGCGCAGCAGCTCGATGATCTCCGCCTGGATCGTCACGTCGAGCGCCGTGGTGGCCTCGTCGGCGATGAGCAGCCGCGGCTCGCAGGAGATCGCGATCGCGATCATGACCCGCTGCAGCATGCCGCCCGAGAGCTCGCCAGGGATCTGGTGGAAGACCCAGTCCGGGCGGTGCAGGCCGACGGCAGCCAGCAAGTCGATGCCCTTGCGGCGCGCCTCGCGGCGGGGCAGCCGCTGCTTCACCCGCAGCACCTCGGCGAGCTGACTGCCGACCGTCAGGCTCGGGTTCAAGTACGAGGCGGGGTCCTGGAACACCGCGCCCATGCCGGTGCCGTGCAGGCGCTCCCAGCCCCGCCTGGACAGGTCCGTCACATCCTGGCCCTCGAACGAGATTGTGCCCTGCCCGACGGCGCAGCCGGGCGGGAGCACGCCGAGGGCGGCCCGGCAGGTGAGCGTCTTGCCGCTGCCTGACTCCCCGACCAGGCCCACGATCTCGCCGGCGGCGACGCTGAGCGAGACGCCGCGGACCGCGGTGGCGGCTCCGTCGTGCACGGTGACGTGCAAGTCCTCGAGGCCAAGCACCTCGTCACGCGGCGGTTTGCCGGTCATCGGCGGCCTCCAGAGCCTGCAGGGTCGAATGCGTCTTGAGGACCGGATCGGCCACCGGGGAGTGCAGGTCGCCCGCGCCTGCCCGGTCGCGGTAGGCGTCGGCGAGCGCGTTCAGCGCGCCGACCGTGATCGCGATCAGCGCGCCGGGGATGAACGGCGCCCACGGCGCCAGGTTCAGGTAGTCGAGATCGGACGAGAGCACGCCGCCCCACGTCGGGGCTGGCGGCTGCACCCCGATACCGAGGAAGGTCAGGAACGACACCGCGAGCAGCGCGCCAGCCGCCGCCGCCGCCGTGGTCACGGCGATGGTCGGCAGCACCTTGCGCAGCACGTGCACCCGGATCACGTGCAGCTTCGACCCGCCGAGCAGCTCGGCGGCCTCCACGTACTGGGCGCGGCTGAACTCGAGGGTGGCCGCCCTGGAGACCCGGAAGAACACCGGGGCAAGCAGGATGCCAACCGGCAGCATGGCCTGCACGAGGCCGTTGCCGAGCGCGGCGGTGACCGCCACGGCGAAGAAGATCGACGGCAGCGTCATCAGCGCGTCGGCGACCCGGTTGGCGCTGAAGTCGAACCACCTGCCGAGGAAGACCGTGGCGACGCCGAGCGGCGCGCCGATGACCAGCCCGATGCCGACCGCCTCGAAGGCGGTCAGCACGGACAGCCGGGTGCCTGCCATCAGCCTGCTGAGCACGTCCCTGCCGAGGTAGTCGGTGCCTAGCAGGTGGTGCAGGCTCGGTCCCTTGTACAGGGCGCCCGCGTCGATGGCCAGCGGGCTCTGCGGCGCCAGCGTGGACCCGAAGATCGCCAGGAACACGATGACGGCCAGGATCGCGACCGCGACCCTGGCGGACGGCAGCCGCAGCACCGAGCCGCCGGGCGTGCGCCTGGTCATGCGCGTCATACGCCCACCCCGTCGGCCGACCGGTACAGCAGGCCGAGCGCCGTGTTCACCAGGAGGTTGACCACGATCACGAACGTGCTCACCACGAGCAGCACGCCCTGGACCACGGGGATGTCCCTGGTCTGCGCGGATTCGAGCAGCAGCTGGCCGAGTCCGGGCAGCGAGAAGACCGCCTCGGCGGCCACCGCGCCGGCGAGCATGAGCGGGAAATCGTTGCCGAGGATGGTGAGCGCCGGGCCGGCCGCGTTGCGCAGCGCGTGCCTGATCAGGATCCTGCGGTACGGCAGGCCCCGGACCCGGGCGCCGGTGATGTAGTTCTGCTCGAGCACGGAGACCAGCGAGGTCCGCAGCTGCCTGGCGACATCCGCGGCGACCGGCAGGGCCAGCGCCAGGCTCGGCAGGATGATGTGCGCGAGCCACGGGCCAATCCCCGCGCTCGGGCCCGTGTACCCGTTGGCCGGCAGCACGTGCGCGGTCACCGCGAACGCGACGACCAGGATGATTCCGACCACGAAGGCCGGCAGCGTCGACACCGCCGAGCACGCGAGCGTGACCCCCCGGTCGACCCAGCCGCCCCGGCGGACCGCGGCGACCGTCCCGGCGGTCCCGCCGATCAGGACCGCCAGGATGATCGCGCCGATGGCGATCGAGAGGTCGACAGGCAGCCGCTGGGCGATGCTCTGCGACACCGGTATCTGGGTGAAGTAGGAGACTCCGAGGTTGCCGCGCACGGCCTGGGACAGCCAGTTCCCGTACTGGACGGGAAGCGGCTTGTCCAGGCCGAGCACGTGATCCAGGTGCGCCACCGCGGCCGGCGTCGCCGCGTCCTGGCCCAGGATCGTGGCCGCCGGGTTGCTGTTGGACAGCGCGCCGAGGCTGTAGGTGATGAACGAGCTGAGCAGCAGGATCGTGATCAGCACGGCGAGGCCGCCGGCGATCCGTGACGCGGCGGCCCGTGTCCGGCGCCGCCGGGGCGCCGCGAGGGCGCCGCCGGCGGTTGTCAGTTCCGCGACTGCCATCGGGTCAGCCCGCCACCCGGACGCCTTCCCAGCGCTGCTGCACCAGGTCCTGCGGAATGCCGGTCACCGTCGTGCTGTAGGCGAGGATGCGCGGGTTGGTGTACAGCCAGATGTGGGTCGGCTCGTTGAAGACGGAGACCTCCACGGCGTTCTGCAGCGTGCTGGGGTAATCCGGGGAGTCCAGCGGGACGGTGAGCGCCTTGGCCAGCGCCGCGCTGACTTCGGCCGGGGTGGTCGACGTCTTGCCGTTCACGTTCATCAGGCCCTGCTGGCTGTACAGGACGTCGAGCATCTCCACCGGGGACATCCGCCCTGCCGTCCCGTCCACCGCGAGCGGGATGCTCTTGTTGAGGTAGAGCTGCTGTGTCTCGGTGTCAGCCGGGATGTCGTTGATGGTGGCCGTGATGCCGGCCTCGGCGAGCTGACCCTGAATCTGCTCGGCGAGCGAGTTCGTCGTGCTGGTCGTGCTCAGGGTGATCTTGAGGCCGTGCGGGTACCCGGCCTGCGCGAGCAGCTGCTTGGCGAGAGCGGGGTTGTAGGGGTACAGGTTGGCGAGCTTGGCGCTGTACCCGACGAATCCCTGCGGGAACGGCTGGTAGGCCACCGACCCGTAGCCGGCCGCCTGGACCTGGAGGATCGCCTGCCGGTTGATCGCGTAGTTGATCGCCTTCACCACGTTCGGGTTGTTGAACGGGGCGGTCGCCGTCTGGATGTCGAGCTCGTTGACGACCTCGGACGGGATCACGGCGATCTTGAACCCGGCCGCCTTCGCCGACGCGACCTGGCTGCCCGCGATGTAAGCCACGTTGACCTGGCCCGACTGCAGCGCGGCCAGGATCTGCTCGGGCTGGGTGATGTCCTGCACGGTGAAGTTCTGGATGTGGATCTGGCTGGCGCCCCAGTAGCCAGGATTCCGCACCAGGTCCGCGTGCGAGTCGGGAACGTAACTGGTCAGCTTGAACGGGCCGGCGCCCACGGGCTGGGTGGGGATGGAGCTGACGTGCTTGAAGGCCGCCGGGCTGACCATCATTCCGTCCTTGCCCGCGAGCAGGTCGGGCACCTGGTAATCGACCTGAGTCAGGTCGAGCGTGAAGCTCGTCGGGCTGTTGACCACCACCTTGGAGACGACCGACAGCTCGGACGATACGGTCGAGTTGCCCTGGGTCTGACCGCGGTCGATGTTCTCCTTGACGGCCTGCGCGTTCAGCGGCGTCCCGTCGGAGAACGTCAGGCCCGGGCGGAGCTGGAAGATGACGCTCTTGCCGTCGGCCGCGTACGTCCACGACGACGCCAGGCCAGGCCCGACATCCCCGACGGCGTTGAGGGTGGTGAGCGACGCGTACACGAGCCCGAGGACGTGCATGTCCCAGCCGGCGCTCGACGTGACGGGGTCCCAGGAGGTCGGGAGCTGCCACTCCCAGTTCAGCGTGCCGCTGGCGCCTGCGCCGCCGGCGGATGAGCCGGAACCCGAGGATCCGCCGGCGGCGCTGCCGCAGGCGGCCAGTGCCGAGATCGCGACGACAGCGGCGGCGGCCGCCGCCGCGCTGCGGTAAGTCAGGCGCGGCCGGAAAGGACCGCGCGGGCGGAGGCGACGAAACGACATTGGACTGCTCCCGTGGTGGGACGTACGCGGGCGTACGTGCGGGGTCGGCCGCCGTCGCGGTGCGACGGAGGGGCTGACGGGACAGGCGGACAGGGCAAGACCGCGATAGCTTGCGCCGCGGCTCCAGCGCGCGCGGCGGCGATGCGGACCGGGATGGCTCGGCCGCGCCATCCGGTCCTGTCAGGCTAAAATATATAAAAGCGATCGGTCGAGTAGGAATTACCTAGCTGGGTCCGTCAGAGCCGTCGTCCAGGCCTCGCGTACGGCCGGCCAGCACGGAGAGCGAGGCCCAGAGGCCCGTGTCCCTTTCGCCGACGAGTTCCCAGGCTCGCGCGATTCCGGCAAGCACCGACGCGATCAGGGCGTAGCAGATTATCTGCACGGCCGTGTTGAGGCGCGCGTCGGCGAGCACCGCAATGCCGCAGGTCAACTCTGTGCCGAAGATCAGCAGGAGCAAGATGACCAGCCCCAGTTGCTGCCGTTGCTGCGGCGCCGTGGCCTGGCTGGACAGGATGGTCCGGACCCCCGCGGCGGTGAACAAGAGCCCGATGACGCCCAGCACGACCGCCGGGTACCCAGGGTTGGTGCCGGGCACCAGGCTGAACAGTGAGACCGCCATGGCATTCGTGAACGCCAGCAAGGCCGCGGCCGCCCGGACTTGCTGAATGGCGGAGGGGCCGACGGCCCGGGCCCGGCCCGTAACGGACAACGCGACGAACAGCAGGCCGGTCAGCGAGCCTGCGGTCGCGGCGACCGCCGCGAAAAGCTCCCGGTAGACCTCAGGTACCACCGCGCCAACATACCCGCGGATCAAGCGAACGCTCAATCGCCTGCCGGACAGCCTGGACGCGGCGGACAGCGAGGGCCAGCTATGGCCTCGAACGGAAGGCTGAGCCTTTGTCCCGACTTCTGTCGTCAGGGCACAATGCCGCTTAGCCAGCAGTAGTCAGCCTGGCGGAGATGGGCTCCCGCGCCGGGCCCGGCAGGACAGGCCGGTCTTCCGTCCCTGTCGCCCCTTCCGCGCTGGCCGCTGCGGCGCCTCGGCCGCTGGCGAAGATAGTGGATCCTCAGGGCCCCTCTGAGGGCCCTTTCTATCCACTATCTTCGCGAACGGATAAGGCCACCTCCGGCACGGTGCCCGCGACACCTGTCTCCGCTCGCAAAGGCACCGAACCGGCCAAGCTCAAACTTGGCTAAGCGGCATTGCGCTAGGACAGCAGAAAACAGGACAAACCGGCTGGGCTACATGTCCAGGACGAGGTCGGTGGCGGGCTGGGCGCAGCAGATGAGGATCTGCCCGTCGGGCGGGGGTTCGAGGGGGTCGGGGTGGTAGTGGATGCCGCCGGAGAGCAGGGGCGTGACGCAGGTGTGGCAGACGCCGGTGCGGCAGCTCCACCGGGTGGGGACGTCGCAGGCGTCGGCGAGGTCCAGCACGCTGCGCCAGGCGTCACCGAACGCCGTGGTGATGCCGCTGCGGGCGAAGGTGACCTGCGGCCCGGTGCCCGGCGGCCCCGGCGGCTGGTGCGGCGGCGGGTGGTGCTGCGCGGTGAGCCCGGGGTTGATGGCGTCCAGCGCGCCGAACAGCTCGGTGAAGATCCGCGCGGGGGCCGTGCCGAGCGCGGTCAGCGCGTCGCGCATGCCGGTCATGAACGACGCCGGCCCGCAGATATAGGCGGCCGCCGCGGCGGCCGGGATGCGCAGCCTGGCGAGCCCCTCCCTAGTGATCCGGCCGGAGGCGGCGTGCGCCCGGTGGCGCTCGGCCGGCGTGGCCGCGCTGTAGAAGATGTGCTCACGGGCGTGCGGCAGGGAGGCGAGCAGGGCGTGCGCCTCCTGGGCGAACGGGTGCTCGGCAGGTCCGCGCGCCCCGTACAGCCACCACACCTCCCGCTCGCTGCCGGCGGCGAGCTGGTACAGCATGGACAGCACCGGGGTGACCCCGATGCCCGCGGAGATCAGCAGCACCGGGCCGGTGCCGTCGTCGAGGGTGAACTCGCCGCGCGGCGCGGCCACCTCCAGCAGCGCGCCGGGCTCCAGGTGCTGGTGCAGCCAGCCGCTGGCCACGCCATGCGGCTCCCGTTTGACGCTGATCCGGTACGTGCTGGCGCCCGGCGCCGACGACAGCGAATAGGAGCGCACCGGGACCGGCTGCGCGGCGCCGGTGACCCGGACCGTCAGGTACTGCCCGGCCCGCGCGGCCGGCAGCGCGGCGCCCTCGCCGGCCGCCAGGTAGACCGAGCACACCGCCGCGTCCTCGTGCACGATCTTGGCGACCCGCAGTTCCCGGAACCCCGGCCACGCAGGACCCGCCTCCGGAGCGGGAGCGGCGAGCAGGTCGCGGAACGAGCCCTGCCAGCCCGGGCTGAGCGCGCCGATCCGCAGCGCGGCGCGCAGCTTGTCGGTGTCCGGGCCGGGCAGGTACAGCAGCGCGTCGGTGTCCGCCACCGACAGCGCCTCCGGCCCGGTGCTGATCTTGGCGATCTGATCGCCGGCCGCGATGCGTCCCTCGGTGAGCACCCGCAGGTAAAAGCCGGGCCGGTGATGAGACACCAGCAGCGCCGGCAGCTGCGGCTCGCCCACCCGCATCCCCACCCGGTAACAGGTCACCCGCGGCTGCGTGACCTCGAACTCCGCCTCGCCGATCCGGTACCGGTCGCCGATGCACACCTCGTCATCGGGCAGCCCGTCGACGGTCAGGTTCTCCCCGAACATCCCGTAAACGAAGTCGTCGCGCCCGAAGTACCGCTCCCAGTGCCGGTACGAATCGAGCTGGTAGACGAACACCGCCCGCTGCTCACCGCCGTGACCGGCCAGATCCCCCTGCCCGTCTCCGTCGATATTCAGCCGCCGCACCATCACCGGGCCGGCCACCGGGCTCTTCCAGATCCCGGTGTGCACCGTCTTGCCCTGCCACGGGACGTCCTTCGGCAGCCCGACGTTGACGGACACGAGGGCCGGCACGGAGACGGTCACCGGCCCGGCGGGGTGTCCGGCCAGAGGCTTTCCAGGTTGACGACGATCCCTTCCTGGCTGCTGCGGGCGATCACGACCACGGCCTCCTCCGCGCCCGGGTTCTCCTCGCGGTGCGGCACGTACGGCGGGACGAAGATGTAGTCGCCCGGCTGGGTTTCTAGCCGCACTTCCTTGTCACCCTCGGCGAACACGAACGCCGGAGTCCCGGAGACGACGTAGATCGCCGTCTCCGCCTCGCCGTGGTGGTGGTCGCCGGACTTAACGCCCGGGGCAACGTGCGTCTGCCCCATCCACAGCTTCTCCGCGCCGGCGGTCTTGCCCGAGATCGCCTCCCAGCGGGTCATCCCGGTCGTCTGGCCCGTGTCGCTGCCCAGCGCACCGTCGCGGATATGCTTCAGCGGGCGGTGCCAGAGGTCGTCGGTCATCGCGTCCCCATTCCTTCCAGCTTCCAGGTCGGTATGGTAGGCGAATCGCCGCCGCGGAGCACGGGCGGGGCCGGCACTACGGTCCCGGGCCCGATCACCATCGCATTGGTTGTCCCGCGCGTCCCACAGGTACCAATTAAGGTATTTATCCGCACCAATGACGGCATTTAGCTGCGCGCACTCGGTAAACCGCTGGAAAATCGCTCCGTTCGCACATGGAACCCCGAAACGGGGATTCGGAGGTAAGACGTGAGTACACCCCAGAGCCCGTACGGTGCAGGCCAGGATCCGTGGGCCCAAGACGGGGGCGCCAGCCAGGACCCGTGGAACCAAGGCGGGGGCGCCGGCCAGAACGGTTACGGTCAGTCCAGTTCCTCCCAGGGCGGCTCCTCCCAGGGCGGCTACGGCCAGGGCGGCGGTTACGACCAAGGCGGCGGTTATGACCAGGGCGGTGGCTACGGCCAGGGCGGTGGCTACGGCGAGCAGGGCCAGTCGCAGGGCGGCGGTTACGGCCAGCCGCAGGGCGGCGGTTACGGCCAGGGCGGCGGGTATGGCCAGTCCCAGGGCGGCTACGGCCAGGGCGGCGGCTACGGCCAGCCCCAGCAGGGCGGCGGGTACGGCCAGTCCCAGGGCGGCTACCAGCCGCAGCCCAGCTACACGCCCCAGGGCGGCTACCAGCCGCAGACCGGTTACGCTCCTCAGGCTGGCTACGGCCAGCAGGACGGCTACGGCCAGCAGGGCGGCTACGGCCAGCAGCCCGGGTACGGCCAGCAGGGCGGCTACCCGCCCGCCGGCCCGCAGGGCTACCTGCAGGGCGGCCCGGTGGGCTTCCGCGAGGCGGTCGACCTGGGGATCCGCAACGCGTTCACCTACACGGGCCGCGCGTCGCGCTCCGCGTACTGGTGGTTCGCCGCGTTCGAGCTAGTCGCCTGGATCGCCGTGCTGATCCTCGCCCTGATCTTCAACGCGATCCACGTTCCGGCCATCTCCGTCCTGCTCTACGTGGTCGCCGCGATCGCAGCGTTCCTGATCAGCATCTCGCTGACCGTTCGCCGCCTGCACGACCAGGACAAGTCCGGGTTCTGGTACTTCATCGTGTTCGTGCCGTTCATCGGCGGGATCTGGCTGCTGGTCCTCACGCTGCTCGAGGGCACCCGGGGCCCGAACCGCTTCGGCTGAGGCCGAGGCCGAGGCCGAGGCCGACGCCCAGGCTGAGGCCCAGGCCGAGCTCAGGCCAGGTTCCGCGGTGGTGCAGGCTGACGACCAGCCTGCGCCTCCGCGCCGTTGCCGGGGTCACTGCTGGAACAGCACGCTCACGGATTCGCCGTCGTGCGTCCGGCGGATGGCCTCGGCCAGCGCCGGCGCGACCGACAGCACGGTGAGCTTCGGGTGCGACACCGGCATCGGCACCGAGTTCGTGCTGACGATCTCGGTCACATCCTCGGTGGCCGCCAGCTTCTCCAGCGCGCCATCGGCGAACAGGCCGTGCGTGCACGCCACGCAGATCGACCTGACCTCATGCCTCCGCAGCACCGAGAGCAGCTCGAGCACGGTCGTGCCGCGAGCGATCTCGTCGTCCACGATGATCACGTCCCGGTCCGCCACATCGCCGATGATGGCGGAGATCGAGACCTTGTCGTCGCTGATCCGCTCCTTCGCGGCGGCCGCGACCGGTAGCCCGAGCCGCCGCGCGAACGCGGCCGCGCTCTTGGCGTAGCCCAGGTCGGGCGACACCACCACGGTGCGGGACAGGTCGCGCTCGCGGAAGTGGTCGGCGAGTTCCCGCAGCGCGTGCAGATGATCCACCGGGACAGAGAAGAACCCGTGCACCTCCTGCGAGTGCAGGGTGAGCGTAAGCACCCGGTTGACGCCCGCGGTGACGAGCAGGTCCGCGACCAGCCGGCCGGCGATCGAGATGCGCGGGGCATCCTTCTTGTCCGAGCGAGCGTACGCGTAGTGCGACATCACCGCCGTCACCCGGGCGGCCGAGGCGCCCCTGGCCGCGTCGGCCATCAGCAGCAGCTCGACCAGGTTCTCCTGCACCGGCGGCACCAGCGGCTGGATCAGGTACACGTCACGTTCCCGGCAGTTCGCCTGCAACTGCACCTGGAGGCAGTCGTTGGCGAACCGGGTGGTGCGCACCGGACTGCGCGGCACGCCGAGATCCGCGCAGATCTCGTCCGCCAGTTCCGGGTGCGCGTGCCCGCCGAAGATGACGATGTCAGCGTCCACTGGCCTCCTCCGTTCCGCCGTTTCCCGCCTCGTGCGGAACGAACGGCGGCAGCCCCAGCTTGGACCTGATCTCCTGCTGCACGGCCTCACGCTCAGCCCGGGCGTCAACCGTGATCACGAGTTCCTTGCGCCGGAACAAGTCGAGCACCGGGTCGGTCTTCTCGTGGTACTCGCGCAGCCGCACAGCGAGCGCCTCCTCCGTGTCGTCGTCCCTGGTTGTCAGCTCCCCGCCGCACGAATCGCAGCGCCCTGGCTCGCGCGGGCTGTCGCCGAGCAGGTTGTAGTCCATGCCGCACCCGGCGCACAGCCGCCGGTTCAGCACCCGGCGGCGCACCTCGCTGTCCGGCAGGTCGAGGTAGATCACCGCGTCGATGTCGTAGCTCTCCATGAAGAACTCGGCCTGCCGCTCGCTGCGCGGGAAGCCGTCGATGAGGAATCCGTAGTTCCAGTCGTGCTCGGCCAGCCGACGCTGCACTACGGACTCCGCCACGTCGTCCCCGACGAGCTCTCCGCCGTTGATGATCCGCTGCACCTGCGCGCCCATCTTGGTGTGGTTCAACACATTCCACCGGAAGATGTCGCCCACGCTGATATGCACCAAGTCCAGGTCCGTCGCGAGCATCTCGCTCTGGGTACCCTTCCCGCTTCCTTGCACGCCCATGATCACGTACTTGCGCATGACATCACCTTGGCATATCAGCGGCCCACGGCGATCACGAGCCGGCCGGCGAAGCGATACGCTCATGAGCATGGAAGCGCCAGGCCCCGCTGTCCAGGGCACCCAGGGCGCCGCCCCCGTGTGGCGGTTCCTCATCACGCCGCGCTGGCTTGGCTGGCACGTGCTGATGGTCCTGTCGGTCTGGGGCATGCTCTGGCTGGGTGACTGGCAGCTGCACCGCGCGCTGTCCGGTAACGGCCTGAGCTGGGCCTACACGTTCGAGTGGCCGCTGTTCGCCGGCTTCGCCGTGGTGTTCTGGGCCAAGACGATCAGGGACGAGTTCCGGATCAGGCGCGCCGGCGGCGAGATTCCCGAGAGCGCCGAGGCGGTCAGCGCGGCGCAGAGCCTGCCGGCCGGCCTCGGCACCGCGCAGGTCCGGCAGCCCGCCGACGACGCGGACGACGCGGAGCTGGCCAAGTACAACGCCTACCTCGCCCGGCTGAACGCAGAGGTCAAGGGCACCCACGGCAAGCGCCCCGGGTTCAGGTAACAGGCACAAAACGACGAGTAAAGACAAAACAAGGAGGCGCCCGAGATGCACGCAGCCGTGCTGCGCTACCGGGTGATGGCATACATAACCGGCGTGGTGCTGATAGTGCTGTGTTTCGTCGGGATCCCGCTGCAGATCGCCGGGCACCCCGCGGTCGCCAACGACGTCGGCGTCCTGCACGGCATCCTGTACATCATCTACCTGGTCTGCGCCTGGATCCTGTCGCGCAAGCTGGCGCTGACGAACGGGCAGACCGTCATCCTGCTGCTGGCCGGCACGGTCCCGATCATGACGTTCATCGTGGAGCGCTGGGCCACCCGCCGGTTCATCAACCCCGCCCTCGCCGCGGCGCCGGCCGCCGAGCCCGTGAGCCGGTGACCTCGCAGCATTACTTCGAGCCCCAGCCTAAGGCCGCGCACCGCCCGGGCCTGGTCCGCGTCGTGCTGCCGGACGTCTACCTGGAACTCGCCACCGACTCCGGGGTGTTCTCCCCCGGCCGCCTCGACCCCGGCACCCGGCTGCTGCTCGAGCGCGCCCCCGCGCCGCCGCCGGACGGCGACCTGCTGGACCTCGGCTGCGGCTACGGCCCCATCGCCTGCGTGCTGGCCGCGCGCTCGCCGGGGGCCACGGTGTGGGCGGTCGACGTCAACGAGCGGGCACTTGGCCTGTGCGCGCGCAACGCCGAGGCGGCCGGCCTGCGCAACGTCCGCACCGCGGCGCCCGGCGACCCGGCCATCCCCGGGCACTTCGCCGGGATCTGGTCCAACCCGCCGGTCCGGATCGGCAAGGCCCCGCTGCACGACCTGCTCCGCGGCTGGCTCTCCCGGCTCGCCCCCGGCGCCGGCGCGTCCCTCGTGATGGGCCGCAACCTCGGCGCCGACTCGCTGCACGCCTGGCTGGAGCAGGAAGGCTGGTCCGTGACGCGACTCGCCGCGCGGAGCGGTTACCGTCTGCTCCAGGTCTCTTCCACTTATCCCGAACGTACGCGTGGTGACTCCCGATGACAGCCATACCGCACAGCGGCCCGCCGCGGCAGCTGCGCCCGACCGACGTGAAGCGGCTGAACCGCGACTGGCGGCGGCGCACCGAAGGCCGGCTCGCGCTGCTGCTCGACTCGGTGAGCCAGCCCTTCAACGTCGGCTCGATCGTCCGCACCGCCGCCGCCTTCGGCGCCGAAGCCATCTGGCTGTGCGGCAACACGCCGGACCTCACGATGCCGGCGGTCGGCAAGACCGCGCTGGGCACCGACCGGTTCGTCGAGGCCTTCCGGGAGCCGAGCCCGGCCGCCGCGGCGAAGGAAGCCGCAGAAGAGGGATTTCGCGTGGTGGCCGTGGAACTCGCCTCTGGCGCGGTGCCGCTCGCCGAGGCGCCGCTCGACGGCGACATCTGCCTGGCGATCGGCAACGAGGACCACGGCTGCTCCCCCGCGCTGCTCGCCGCGGTGCACGCCGTCGCCTACATCCCGCAGACCGGCCGCGTCGGCTCGCTGAACGTCGCGGTCGCCGCCGCCATCGCCATGGCGGAAACCCGCCGCCGCGAGTGGCACCCGAACGGGTAACGCCAACCGGCTACCCGGTTATTGGGTGGCTGACATGCGATGTTTACCAGACCGGAGACATTGCCGGGGATAATTAGCAGCGTGGCGATACCATACCTGGACCATCCGCGCCCGGCGGCGTTCGCGCACCGGGGCGGGGCGGCGCACAACCCGGAGAACTCCTGGCCCGCCTTCGAGTACGCGGTCAAGCTCGGCTACGCGTACCTGGAAACCGACGCGCGCTCCACATCCGACGGCGCGCTGCTCTCGTTCCACGACGCGACACTGGACCGGATCACCGACCGCACTGGCCAGGTCGCCAAGATGACCTATAAGCAGGTGTCCGAGGCGAAGATCGCCGGATCTGAGCCGATCCCGCTGATCGAGGACCTGCTCGGCACGTTCGGTGAGCTGCGGTTCAACATCGACCTCAAGGACTCGGGCACGATCGAGCCGATGGTGCGGGTGCTGAAGCGCACCGCGGCGTGGGACCGGGTGTGCGTCACCTCGTTCTCCGGCAAGCGGCTGGTCGCCGCGCGGAAGATCCTCGACCACCCAGTCTGCATGGCCGTCACGCCCGCCGCCGTCGCGGCCGTCAGGTACGCGGGAATCTCCGGCAAGGCGATGGCGGCCCGGCTGGCCAGGTCAGGCGCCCAGTGCGCCCAGGTACCCAGGCAGATCGCGACCAGGGAGTTCATCAGGCGGTCACACGAACTGGGGCTGCACGTGCACGTGTGGACGCTGAACACCCGTCAGGAGATCGAGCGCGCCCTGGATCTCGGCGCCGACGGCGTGATGACCGACAACATCGTGCTGCTGCGCGACATTCTCACCGAACGCGGCCAGTGGAACCCCCGGGTGGCCGCTTAAGGCGCGCACAGGCGGCGTGATACGTGCGCACCTGCCCGAAACATGCCGGAAATGGGGTTGGCGGCACCGGCAAGGGGAATCTTGTCCGGGTATCCAGTGTTGCCGATAGAGATCGCCAACCGCCTGGGAGGCAGTAAGTAATGGCCGAACGCGCACTTCGCGGAACCCGACTCGGCGCGACCAGCTACGAGAACGACCGTAACACCGACCTGGCTCCCCGCCAGGACGTTCCTTTTGACTGCCCGAACGGGCACCATTTTAGCGTGCCCTTCGCCGCAGAGGCGGAACTACCCCCCATGTGGGAGTGCCGTGTCTGCGGGGCCATGGCCACCGCGAGTACCGGCGAGTCGGCGGCACCGAAGAAGGCCAAGCCGCCGCGCAGCCACTGGGACATGCTGATGGAGCGGCGTAGCGTCGAGGACCTCGAAGCCGTGCTCGCCGAGCGCCTTGAGGTCATCAGGGAACGGCGCGCCATGGAGAGCCGCGCCATCGCCGAAGCCGCCAACCGCGCCGAGCGCCGCAGCGCCTGAGCCAGGGGTTGGCGGGGGGGCGTCCCCCGGGGAGATAACTTCCGTCGTGGCGCGGCCGCGGAGCGGCCGTGCAGGCGTGCCGTGATGCCCCACTGGGCGACACGGAAGAACGCCTCGCGAATCACCGCGCTGCTCATTTTCGAGGCACCACGCTCACGCTCGACGAACGTGATCGGCACCTCCGTGAGCTTCAGGCCCGCCTGCAGCACCCGCAGTGTCATGTCGATCTGAAAGCAGTAGCCCGCCGATTCGATGTTGTTCAGGTCGAGCCTGCGCAGCGTGGACGCGCGGTACACGCGGAACCCGCCGGTCGCGTCCTTGATGCTGATGCCGAGCAGCACGCGGTTGTAGATGTTGGCGCCGCGGGACAGGAACTCCCTGGACTTCGGCCAGTTGACGACCGTGCCGCCGGGCACGTAACGGGAACCGATCACCGCGTCCGCGCTGTCCAGCGCGGTCAGCAGCCTGGGCAGGTCCTCCGGCCGGTGGGAGCCGTCGGCGTCCATCTCGACGATCACGTCGTAGCCGTGCTCCAGCGCCCAGCTGAACCCGGCGACGTAGGCGCGGCCGAGCCCCGCCTTTTCCGTCCGGTGCATGACCTGGACGTGCCTATCGGTCTCCGCGAGCTTGTCGGCGAGGTCGCCCGTGCCGTCGGGGCTGTTATCGTCGACCACCAGCAGGTCGGCGTCGGGGACGGATTCCCTGACCCGGCCGGTGATGATCTCCAGGTTCTGCCGCTCGTTGTACGTCGGCATGACGATGACGACGCGCCCAGTTGCCCCGGGCGCGTCTTGCGCCCCGGCCGACTCTTCCATTCCCTGTCTTCACCTTCTCTGTCCGGCAATGCCAGTGGAGGAGGCCCGGGCAAGCGCCTTCGGTCCGGATCCGCCTCGTAGGCCACGAGCACGGCCTCCGTTGTCTACTGAGCCGCCCGGGCCCCTTCCAGGCCCAACCCCTGACAGCCGGACACCGCACCGGCTCACCTGCTGTCGCGCCCGGCTTCCGGAGACTGGCTGTCCCCGCCCCCGCTTGGCGCTCATGCAATGCTACCCAGCCGATCAGGCCGGCGAGCCCGGTGCTGGACTGTCCCAAAAATTTACCGCTGATCCGTCCAATGTCAACTGGCCGGGAAACGCGGAGCATAGTCATTAGCTACATAGGGTAAGTTTTAAATGACGGTACGTTTATACATCGATAATGCGCAGAGTCGCAGGGGGAATACTGTGCGCAATCTATCGTGGAAGGCCGCGGCGTGGACGCCGCGGACGGGGATTCCGGCCGGCACCAGGGAAACGGTCATGGTGAGCGCGGGAGACGGCTCCGTACGTTCTGAACAAAAGTTTTCTTTCACCACCGCCGGGTCGCACTACGCGGACCCGGTGCAGTGGGTGTCGTACTTCGAGGGCGGCTCCGCGGTGCACTACATCGCACGCGGGCCCTATGGCTACCCGCAGTCGCTCGGCTGCGTGGAGCTGCCGTACTCGGCCGCCGCGGCCGCGTACCCCTACCTGCCGTACGGCACGCTGGTTACGGTGACCTCGTAGCCGTAGCCGTAGCCGTAGCCGGGGCCGGTCTTAGCCGGGGGCGGTGAGATCCGTCACGTCGGGACCGGCCGGGTGCTGGGCGAACCGGGTCCGGACCAGCGGGTCATGACCGGCGACCAGGCTGGTGCCTGGCCGGGCCGCCAACCCAGCCAGCAGGTCGTAGGCCCGGTACATGGCGGGCAGGTCGGTCACGACGGCGAACGGGCGGTCGCGTTCCACCTCCTCGTAGAAGTGCACGGCGTCGGAGGCGAGCACGACCGTGCCCGTCGCCGTCGGCACCGAGACGATGAGCTGGCCAGGGGTGTGGCCGCCGACCTCGATGAGCTCGATGTCGTCGGCCA
Organism: uncultured Actinomycetota bacterium; assembly: GCA_963843745.1. Lineage (GTDB taxonomy): Bacteria > Actinomycetota > Actinomycetes > Streptosporangiales > Streptosporangiaceae > Trebonia. The sequence continues at coordinate 353,434 of CAWJLP010000021.1, read as the reverse complement.
GCGTGTGCTGTCCTGTGATGAGGGTGAGCCGCCCTTCCGCGTCCGCGCGCTGGAGGTAGGCGATCTCGTCAGCCTCGGCGTGCGTGACGAACTGGCTGCGGCGGGCCATCGGCGAGGTCCAGAAGTCGTATTCGGCCTGGCTGATGACGATCTGCGCCTGCGGGAACTGGTGCACGTTACCGGTGTGGTCCCAGTGCCCGTGGGTGACCACGATCGCGTCGACGGAGGCCGGGTCGATACCGACCGTGGGCAGCGCGTCGGCCGGCGTGGTCCACCAGGCGCGGCGGCGGCGGTCCCCGGCTGCCGGGGAGAAACCGGTATCGACGAGGGTGGTCCTCGCGCCGTCGCGGATGACCCAGAAGTAGTAGTCCATCTGGATGTCCGTGTTCGGCTCGCCGTACAGGTGCTGGTTAAGGTAGTTCTCCGCGCGGTTGGTCGCCCGGGTGCAGTAGCGGATTGCCAGTACCTCGCGCGCGCCGCTGCCGGTCACTGTTCCTCGAACGCCTTCTCATAACGGTCGCCGGGCACCTCTTCCCGCCATTCGGTGACGCCGAGCGAAATGGCCGTATGCGCGACGAATGAGTCGGGCGCGGCGCCGTGCCAGTGCTCCTCACCCGGCGCGGCCCAGACGATGTCCCCTGGATGCAGCGCGTGCCGGTCACCGTCCCTGGTCTCGATCATGCCGCGGCCGGTGCCGACGATCAGCACCTGCCCGCCTGCGTGCGAGTGCCAGAAGGTGCGTCCGCCCGGCTCGAAGACAACGCTGTTCACCCGGACGTTGGTGGCATCCCCATCGCCGTCGGCGAGCAGCCCGTCCATCATCACCCGCCCGCTGAACGTGCCCGCGTCTCCGGCGCGAGTCGGCTGGCCGTCCTGACGTCCGCGCACATGCTCCATCTAGTCCGTCCTTCCTGGAGTGGCCACGGCTGGCTCATCCACGCAAGCAACGCTAAACGCGCGCGTCCCTCAAGGCCATGTGCGGCGCGACGATATTCCGGTCACGGCCGCTGGCGAGCGGCACACCCGCCGGCCGCTGACCATCATCGTCCGATGCGGCGGTGCCGCGGAAAATCGGTTGTGCGGCAGCCAGTGGGCGGACATCGTGGGATCGTGCTGATACGCCGTGAGACCGCCGGGGACGCCGGGGTCATCCGCGCGGTGACCGCCGCCGCGTTCGGCAAGCCGGGCGCGGCCGGCCTGCCGGCGGAGGCGACGCTGGTGGACGAGCTGCGCGCCGACGGCGCCTGGCTGCCGGCGTTGTCCCTGGTGGCGGTCGACGGGGCCGGCGAGGTGATCGGGCACGTGGTCTGCTCCCGGGGACACGCCGGGCAGGCGCCGGTGCTCGCGCTCGGGCCGCTGTCAGTGCGCCCGGACAGTCAGCGGCGGGGCGTCGGCAGCGCCCTGATGCACGCCGTGCTCGGTGCCGCGGACGCGCTCGGCGAGCCGCTGGTCGCGCTGCTCGGCTCCGCGGCCTACTACCGCCGCTTCGGGTTCCGGCTCAGCAGCGAGTACGGGATCGTGCCGCCGGTGCCGCAGTGGCAGCCGCACTTCCAGGTGCGCGTACTGAGCGCCTACCGGCCGGAGGCGCGCGGGACGTTCGCCTATCCCGAGCCGTTCGACCGGGTATGACGACGCCGCGGCCGACGAGGTAGCCGAGCAGATCGCGGCCTGGGTCCGCCGTATGCTCGGGTGATGACGCCTGAGGCGCTTGTGCGGTCGGGCACGAGCTGGACGGCGGTTCCGTTCGTGCCGGAGATCAGGCTGCTGACCGCGGCCGAGCCGTTCGGGCTGTGGGACCAGACCCAGCGGGACGCCCCGCCGTTCTGGGCGTTCCCCTGGGCGGGCGGGCAGGCGCTCGCGCGCTATGTCCTCGACCACCCGGAGATCGTGCGCGGGCGCCGCGTGCTCGACGCCGCCTCCGGGTCAGGACTGGTCGCGATCGCCGCCGCCAAGGCCGGCGCGGCCAGCGTTACCGCCTGCGACGTCGACCCGAACGCGGTGGCCGCGATCGCGATCAACGCCCGCGCCAACGACGCGGCGGCCGTCACGGCCCGCGTCCTCGACCTCGCCGCTGGTGAGCCGTCCGGCGCGCAGGTCGTCCTCGCGGCGGACGTCTTCTACCAGCGCGAGCTCGCACAGCTGGCGCTGGGCTTTCTCCGCGACGCGGCCAGGTCGGGCGCCGAGATCTTCGTCGCTGACCCGGGCCGGGCGTTTCTGCCTGCCGCTGAGCTCACTCCGCTTGCCAGCTTCGAGGTCCCGGTCCTTACCGTCCTCGAAGACAAGCCCGTCAAGACGGTGACCGTGTACCGCCTCGGCACTTAGGAGCAGAACCCTACGCTTTTCTTGCTGTTATCAGCGTTTAGGCGTAGTTTGCTGCTCCTAAGTCAGCTGGACAGGCCGGGGTAGGGTGGGCTCGTGCGTTAGTACGGCTGCGGCTGCTGGGCGCCGGTGCGCAGCGCCGGGGACAGCACCTCGCCGACCGCCTCGACGAGCCGGCTCATCTCGTAGGAGACCAGGTCGGTGTCGCACTCCGGCGCGGCGAGGACGCACAGGCTTGATCCGTCGCTGACCGACTTGATCAGCATCAAGCCGCCCATCATCTCCACCAGCGCCTGCGTCGGCTGACCCGCCTCGAAGATCCGCGCGGCGCCCTGCATGAGGCTGGCGAGGCCGGAGGTGATGGCCGCGAGCTGTTCCGCGAACGCCTCGGGGATGTCCTCCGAGAGGGCTAGGGGCACACCGTCGGCGGACACCACAGCCGCGTGCGCCACGTCCGCCACACGGATCGAAAAGTCGCTGACCAGCCAGTTCAGGTCCTGACGGTACACGTAGCTCAACGGTCGGTTCCCTCTCCTGCGCGGGGCGGCTGGCTTTCGGCACGGCGGGCGCCACGCTGGAACCCGCTCAGCCGGCTGCGAGCCATGTCAGGTGACCGCTGCGGCAGCGGAGCCGCCAGCGTGTTCGCATCGTTGCCGTTTCCTCCTCGCCGGCTGGGCAAGCCGGTGCCGCCGCTGGGTGCGCCGGCACCCGGTGTGCCGCCGCCGTTGCGGGCGCCGGGCGCCGATCCTGGAATGAGGTTCGCCTTCGGGACGCGCAGCGGCAGGCCTGCCGACGTCTGGTCGCCCTGGACCGGGTCCGCGACGATGTCCGCCGGACGCCGGCCGCCGGTGCTCCAGCTTCCCGTGTCGGCCGCTCCCCAGCCGCCGGTGTCGGATGAACCCCAGCCCGCGCCGGAGTCCGCACCCCAGGCGACGGGCTGCTGCCCGGGAGCGCCGGGCGACATGCCCGCGGCGGATCCGCCGTTGCCGTAGTCGGCGCCGCTGCCGCTGCTGTAGTCGGCACCGACGCCACTGCTGTAGTCGGCACCGTTGCCGTTGGTGTAGTCGGCACCGTTCCCGTTGCCGCCGCCGTTGGCCGGCATCCGCGACTGGGCGCCCAGCACCGTGTGCCGGCTGCGGAACCAGTTCGACGTCGCCGTGCTGGTCTGCTCCGGCATGGCGACACTGCTCTGCATGGCCGTGGAGTCCTCGGCCCGCACCATGCCGTGCCTGCCGGAGCTGCGCTGGCTCGTGGCGGCGCCGGCGATGCTGTGCACTCCCGAAGCGCGCCTGGACTGGAGGAAGCCGCCGCTCTCCGCGGCAGGCGGCTGCCAGGACCCGGTGCCGGAGAAGGCGCGCGCCGACCGCTCGATGACCGTATCGGGCAGCCACACCAGGGCGGTCAGCCCCTGCGGGCTGGCGGGGCGCAGCCGGATCCTGATCCGGTGCCGTTCGGCCAGCCGGGCGACGGCGAACAGGCCCATGTGCCTGGAGACCGACACGTCCATCACCGGCGGGTTGTCCAGCCGCCAGTTCATCTCGGCCAGCCGGGACTCAGAAACGCCGATGCCCCTGTCGGTGACCTCGATCAGCACGCCGCCGCTGGTCAGCTCTTGCGCCGACACCTGCACCGGGCTCTCCTTCGGGGAGAAGATCGTGGCGTTCTCGATGAGCTCGGCGAGCAGGTGCACGACGTCGGACACCGCCGGGCCGACGACGGCCACCCCGGGCTGCACGTTCAGCACCACGCGGGCGTACTGCTCGATCTCGGAGGTCGCGGCGCGGGTGACGTCCGCCAGCGGCACCGGCTCCGTCCACTTGCGCGGGCTCTCGTGGCCGGCCAGCAGCAGCAGGTTTTCCGAGTTGCGGCGCATGCGGGTGACCAGGTGGTCCATGGAGAACAGGTTGGACAGCCGGTCGGGGTCGTCCTCGTTCTGCTCCAGGGAGTCGATCATGCGCGCCAGGCGCTCGATCAGCGACTGGCTGCGGCGGGACAGGTTGACAAACATCGCGTTGAAGCTGGTGCGCAGCACCGCCTCGTTGCCCGCCAGCCGGACCGCTTCGGCGTGCACCTGGTCGAACGCGCGGGCCACCTGGCCGATCTCGTCGCTGGACAGCACGGGGATCGGCGCGACCTCCAGGTCGGCGGCGGGGTCGGGGGAATCGCTGAGCCGCTTGACCCGCTCGGGCAGCTGGACGGTGGCGACGTCGAGCGCGCCGGCCCGCAGCCGGCGCAGCGGGAGCACCAGCGACCTGGCGACGAGCACGGTCGCGAGTAGGACCAGGAGCAAGATGACCGCGGTGATGACAGCGGTGATGAGCGCGGACTGCTGGGCGCCGGAGTGGAGCTGGCTGGCGCGGTTTGCGATGTTGTCCGCGAGCAGCGTCTCGGTGTTCTGCTGGGCGTTGATGTCGGCGCCCATGCCGGCGTCCCAGGCCGTGCTCCCCCGCTTCAGGTCAGCGGCGGTCGGCATCGTGCTCGAGCTGTCCTCAGCGCCGAGGATGCTAAGGCCCAGCGGGCTTCCTCCGCCGGTGGCCGTGCCTGCGTTGGCGATGACGTTGGTCTCGATGTTCTGCGCCGCCGCCACGCTCGTCGCGGCCGCGCTGGAGCTAAGGGTGCCGGCGAGGAATGCCCGCTCGGCCGGCGTGGCGGCCTGCTGGAACGCCGACTCGTCGCTGGTCTCCTCCTGGGAGGCGATCTGCAGCGCCAGTTCCGTGTTCGGGTCGACGGCCACGCTCGCAGCGGAGACGTCCCCCGGGTTGCTGAAGGAGTAATTGAGCAGGGCACGCTGCTGGGACAGTTGCTCCTTGGCCAGGGCGAGGGCGTTGAACGCCCGGACGTTGCTGGACAGGCCCGCGTCAGAGACACCCTGGGCGGTCTGGTCGGCCAGGTTGATCATGTCGCTGATGACGGCACCGTAGTTGGCGATGACCGCCAGCTCGTCCTGGGGCGCCTGCGGGCTCAGCGTGTTATGCAGGTTCTTGAGGCGGGGACCGGTGATGTCGGCATTCACCGTGGCGACGCCGTTCTGGATGTTCACCGGGAAGCCGCTGCCGATCCCCGCGGTCGCACCCTGGACCGCCGCGACCGCCTCGTCGGTCCGCGCGTAGGCGGGGGCCAACGGCGCCGCCTCGCTGCCCGCGAGGTAGGTGAGCGTCTGGTCGCGCTCGTCCTGCAGGTCCTGGATGAGGACCGTGAGCCGCTGGCCGAGGGTGGCGAGCTGCGACACCCGGCCGAACTGACTCGCGCTGCTCTCCGCCGACGCTATGCGCAACCCGCCGAAGACCAGGCCCATGATGAGCGCTAGCACGATGACTGCGAACAATCGCCGGGACACCGGCCAGTTCGACAGGTTCAGGAACCGCGAACCGCCAGGGCTGGCGTCAGTCGATTTGTTGGCGCCATTGCCGGCCGTGACGGCGCGCGTTTTGGCGTCGACAGCACCGTGGGTACCCATTGCTTAGTGACCTCGCTCGATACGCGCTCTAGGCAAGCCGCTTACTACCGACGGAACTGGATGCGACCGAAGCCCGCACGACCAACCGCCCTCAAGAACAAAAGTGCTGTCGCTACCTTAATGCGGTGAACAGTGAAATATCCGGCGAATGCGGACCAGCGCTAAGACGTGATGTTCCTGTGGCCTGTTGAGGCCACAGGAACATCGTCGAGGACCGGACCGGCAGGTAAAGGTCAGCCGGTGACGGTGGTGGGGGCCCAGGCCGGCTTGGTGGCGAGGATCGGGTCGGAGCCGGAGCCCCGCGGGAGGACCTGGACGAACTTCGTGCCATTGTCCTGCCACTGGAAGACGAAGGCGGCCGCCGCGAGGTTCTCGCCGAGCGAGTTGAACTGCACCGGACCTTGCACGGTCTGGATCGTGGCGCCGCTGTGCAGGTACTGGATGATCTTGGTGTTGTCCGTGCCGCCGGTCGCCTTGATCGCCGCGGCCGCGACCTGGCCGACCGAGTACGCCTCGGCCACGTCGGCGTTGACGTCGGAGGCGTTGCCGCCGTACAGCTTCACGTACTCGTTGACCATCGCCTTGCTGGCCGCGTTGTTGACATCGGGGTACCAGCCGTTGGGCACCATGACCCCGGCGGCGTTGTCCGCGCCGACCGCGCTGGTGAACGCGGCGCCCTGGTCCGGTCCGGACGCGGCGATGAACATCTTCGGCGTGTAGTTCTTCTGCTCGAAGACCTTCATGAACGCCTGGACGGTCGGCACGTCGGTGGAGCCGAGCACCACGATGTCCGGGTGCAGCGCCGCCACCGCGTCCGCCGCCGGCCCGTAGCTTGAGGCCTGCTCCGGGAAGGGGCCGGCGAGAATGCCGGAAGACCCACCGACCGTTTTGACGTGGAGGGCATTCAGCTTCTGCTCCGCCAGCTGCACTGGCGGGTCGGCGAACGGGTCTGAAGCCATCGGGTAGGCCGCGGTCAGCCTCTCGCGCTCGCTCAGCGGCAGCGTCGCGATGTAGTCCACGAACGGCATGATCGTGTCCTCGACCGGCAGGCTGACGTCGAACGTATTGTGGGCGGCCTGGTTGGACGCCGCGTCGAACACGGCCGGCGCGCCGCCGGCGCCCTCGATGAACGCATAGCCGTTATGCGCCGCCACCTGTGAGGCCGGGGTGGTCAGCAGCGAGGAGAACGGGCCGAAAGTCAGGTCCACGTGGTCGGTGCTGATCAGCGTCTGGTAGTCGGTGACGACCTGGTTCGGCGAGCTCTGGTTGTCCAGGATCTTCAGCACCACCTGCCGGCCGAGGAGGCCGCCGTGGGCGTTCACGTCCTTGGCCCACAGCTTGTAGCCCTTCTCGAACGCCTGGCCGTCCGCAGTGAAGTTGCCGGAGGCAGGGGTGAGGGAAAGCGACGCGCCGATCGTGATCGGCCCGGTGTCGGACGGAGCGCTCGCGCCCGCGCTCGGACTGCTGCTGCTGCCGCCGCCACTGCATGCAGCGAGGACGCCCACGGCCAACGCGACCGCGCCCATGGCGATGGCGTTCCTGGAGGACCAGGGGAGGTTACATCTCATCGGCTCGCTCACTTTCGAGGGGGTTATACCGGCCGATTCCGAGGCGAACCGGGTGCCGAGTCGTCGCAAAGCTTAACAATTCGCGCTCGCTCACGAGGGCGACCTCGCGAACTACTGCCGCGGGCTGAACTAAGTTTGTTGCCATGACGCGGCGCAGCGAGCAGATCAGCCTCCACCTCAACGCGTACCTGACGGCCCACAGCACCCCGCCGGACCCGGTGCTGCGGGAACTGGCCACCGAGACGGCGGAGCGCTTCCCCAGTGAGGTCACCCTTCAGGTGGCGCCCGAGATGGGCACGCTGCTGACGCTGCTCACCAGGCTCAGCCGCGCCCGCTCCGGGATCGAGGTGGGCACCTTCACCGGCTACTCGTCCATCTGCATCGCCCGCGGGCTCGGCGCCGGCGGCCGGCTGCTGACCTGCGATGTCAGCGAAGAGTGGACGTCGGTCGCGCGCAAGCACTGGGAGAAGGCCAGGCTCTCCGACCGGATCGAGCTGCGCCTGGGGCCGGCGCTCGACACGCTGCGCGCGCTTCCGGCGGAGGAGGCGTTCGACGTCGCGTTCATCGACGCGGACAAGCTCTCGTACCCGAAGTACTGGACCGAGCTCGTGCCGCGGGTGCGCAGCGGCGGCCTGATCATGGTGGACAACACGTTCTCGCACGGCCGGGTGCTCGACGCCGGCAACGACAACCCGTCGGTCATCGCGGTGCGCGCGATGAACGACCACGCCGCGGCCGACGAGCGGGTGGAACTGATCATGCTGCCCATCGGCGACGGCCTGACGGTCGCGCTGAAGCATTAGGCGCTTTTGACGGCTCCGCCTAGGTAGAGCTCGCCGATCTCGGGGTGCTCGAGCACCTCGCGGCCGGTGCCGGACAGCCGGACCGTGCCGTTCTCCATCACGACCCCGTAATTGGAGAACTTGAGGCCGGCCCTGGCGTTCTGCTCTACGAGCAGGATCGTGGCGCCGTTGCTGTTCATCTGCCTGGCGGCGGCGAACACCGACTTGAGCACCATCGGCGACAGTCCCATCGAGGGCTCGTCGAGCAGGATCAGCGCCGGGTCGAGCATCAGCGCGCGGGCGAACTCCACCAGCCGCTGCTGGCCGCCGGACAGCGCTCCCGCCTTCATCCCTGCCCAGTCCTTGACCTGGGGGAAGAGGTCGAAGACGGCATCGATCCTCGTGTTGACCAGCTTCCGGTCGCCGATCATGTAGCCGCCGAGGTCGATATTCTCCCTGACGGTCATATCCTTGAACAGGCTGTGGTTCTGCGGCACCTGGACCACGCCGAGCTTCAGGATCTGCCGCGGTGACTTGCCGGTCAGCTTCTCCCCGCGCAGCGTGACCGTGCCGAGCCGCGGCCGCAGCAGGCCGCTGATCACCCGCATCAGCGTGGACTTGCCGGCGCCGTTCGGCCCCACCACGCAGGTGATGGACCCCTCGGGCACCTCGAACGTGACTCCGCGGAGCACGTCACCGCCACCGTAGCCAGCGACCACGCCCTCCATGACGAGCGCGGGCTCGGCCGCCGTGGGCGCTGCAGGCGCTGGCGTGGTCATCGGGGGTCCTCCTCCTCGTCGATGTCCGCGCCCAGGTAGGCGTCGAGCACGCGCTGGTCCGTCCTGACGATGTTCGGCGGGCCGCTCACCACGGTGGCGCCCGACTCGAGCACGGTGATGGTGGAGCACAGCCCCATCACGAACTCCATGTTGTGCTCCACGATCAGGAACGTCTTGCCCTGCTCGGCATTGAGCTGGCGGATCCGGTCCGCGATGTGGTTGACCAGCGTCGGGTTCACTCCGCCAGCCGGCTCGTCGAGCAGCACGACCGCGGGATCGGCGACCAGCACGTAGGCGAGCTCCAGCAGCTTGCGCTGCCCGTAGGACAGCGAGCCCGCGAGCAGGTGGGCGTGCCGCTCGATGCCGACAAACTCGAGCAGGTCCGTCGCGTGCCGTCGGTGCTGCGTCCACGCATCCTTGCCGAACCAGGAGAGCAGGTTCCTCGGCTTGTCCCGCGCCTGCGCCGCGATGAGCATGTTCTCGATGACGGTCAGCCGAGGGAAGATCCGCGTGAGCTGGAAGGTCCGGCCGATCCCGGTCGCGAACACCTTGTCAGGCGCGGCGTTGGTGATCACCGTGTCGCCGAACCACACCTGGCCCTCGTCGGCCCTGTCATATCCGGTGATGACGTTGAACAGCGTCGTCTTGCCCGACCCGTTCGGGCCGATCAGGCCGGCCACGGTGCCCTCGTCCACCACGATGGACGCGCCGTCCAGCGCCTGCACGCCGCCGTAGGCCTTCTTGATCCCGTCGGTCCGCAGCAGCGCGGTCACCTGGCACCTCCCGAGCTGCCCGAGCCGATGGACGTGGCGGATACGGAGCCCGTGGCCTTCGGACCGCCGATCGTGGTCGCGGGAATCACCGCGGGGCGCCCGCGGCTCCGGAGCCTGGTGATCCACTCGCCGCCGGACGGGACGATCCCTCGCGGCATGAACAGCACGACGATGAGGAAGACGCCGCCGAGCAGGATCTCGCTCAGGTACCCGCCGGAAAACTCCGGCTGGGTGTTCAGCCAGAGCGTGACCGGCTCGACGATCAGCGCGCCGAGCACGGTGCCGGCGATCGAGCCGTAGCCGCCGAGGAATGCCATCAGCACGATCGTCAGGTCGAACAGCGGATCGAACCCCGTATTGGGCTGCACCTGGCCGATGTAAAGGAACCAGACCGACCCGATCATCGCGGCGATCGCGCCGGAGATGACGAACGCCGACAGCTTGACCCGCATGGTCCGCACGCCAAGCCCGCGCGCCCGGTCCTCGTCGTCCCTGATGGCGCGCAACTGGAGGCCGAAGCGGGACCGGCGGATCAGCCAGGCGATGGCGATCGTGCCCGCCGCGATGGCCAGCGCGATGTAGTAGAAGGGCGTGTTGTACCCGGACGCCGGCCAGGTGATGAACGGCGCGTTCATCCCGATCGTGCCGTGCGTGAACGACAGGTTGTAGGCCATCAGCTGGAAGATGAAGAAGACGGCGATCGTGATCACGATGAACGTGTGCCGCCTGACGCGCAGCGCGATCAGCCCGAACGGCACCGCGATGATGGCGCCTGCCACGGCAGCGAAGGGCAGCAGGGCGAATGCCGACGTCCCGGTGAAATGCCAGGCCGATGCCGCGGCGCCCAGCGCGTAGGCGCCGCTGCCGTAGAACACCGCCATGCCCAGGGAGATGTAGCCGGTGTAGCCGGAGAAGATGTTCCACGCGCTCGCGACCGTGACGTAGATCAGCGCGAACACGCCGTAGTTCGTGACCGATGGGTTGCTGTAGACCTTCGGGAAGGCGATCACGATCACGGCGAGCACCAGCAGCCCAGCTGCCTTGAGTACGCGGTCACGGCGGCCCGCGCCGGGTGCCTCGTCGGTGGACACGCTGACCTCATCCGTGGACGTGCTCACTGGGCCCGCACCGCCTTCGCGCCGAAGAAGCCGTTCGGGCGGAACACCAGGACCAGCACGAGCGCGGCGTAGAAGACCGCGACCGCCCAGGTCGGGTACCAGATCGTCACCACCGACTCCAGGGTGATCATGAAGACCGCCGCGCCGAGCGCCCCGCCGAGGGAGCCCATGCCGCCGAGGATGATGATGGCCAGCAGCCGCGAGATCAGGTCGTAGCCGCTGTTGGCGTTGAAGGAGTTGGTCGCCCCGAAGACCATGCCGCCGGCCGCGGTCACCGCGACGCCGATGCCGAAGGTCAGCGCGGCGACCCGGTTCACGTCGATGCCGACGAGCCGCGCGGCGGTCTCGTCCTGCATGATGGCGCGGACGCTGCGGCCGAACCTGGTCCGGTACAGCAGTGCGTACAGCGCCACGACGAGGGCGATCGCCATGATGAACCCGTAGATGTAGATGTACTCGATGTAGAAGCCGAAGACGTGCACGGTCTCGTTCGTGGACGGGGCGTTGATCTGAACGAAGTTCGCCCCGTAGATCTTGTACAGGATGCCTTCGATGATCAGCGCGACCGCGTAGGTAACCAGCAGGGTCATCGATGTTCGCTCGGTGCCGCGCAGCCGTCTGATGAACGCCCAGTGGATCACCACGCCGATGATGAACATCGCCGGCACCGTGATGAGCAGCCCGACGAACACGTCGATGTGCGCCTTGGTGAACAGCGAGTAGCTGAGGTAAGCGCCCAGGATGACCAGGACACCCTGGGCGATGTTGATGATGTCGAGCACGCCGAAGATCAGGGTCAGGCCCGCCGCCATGAGGGCGTACACGCCCCCGATGAGGATCCCGTCGACGATGGCCTGCGAAATCTCCCGCGCCATAAAAACTCCGTCCTGGTCGGTTCATACGTGATGCTGGTCAGTCAGCCCTGCGCCCGGTCAGCTCGAGCCCCACGGCGACTTCTTGATGATCGTGACGCTGGCCGTCGCTCCCTGAGGCAGAACCTGGACGAACTTGGTCCCGTTGCCCTGCCACTGGAAGACGAAGGCCGCCGCCAGGCTGTTCTGGCCGAGGGAGTCGAACTTCACCGGGCCCTGCACGGTGTTCAGCGTGACGCCGCTGTGCAGGTAAGCGGTGATCTTGGAGTTGTCGGTGCCGCCGGTGGCCACGATGGCCTGCTCCGCCACCTGGCCCACCGAGTAGGCCTCAGCCACGTCCGCGTTCACGCCGGACGCGTTGCCGCCGTACTTGGCGACGTACTCGCTGACCATCTTCGCGCTGGCCGCGTTGGCGTACCCGGGGTACCAGCCGTTAGGCACCATCATCCCGTCCGCGTTGCCCGCGCCCACCGCGGAGATGAACGCCGCGCCCTGGTCCGGGCCGGCCGCACAGATGAACCACTTCGGGGTGTAGTGGTTGGTCTCGAACGCCTTCATGAACGCCTGGACCGTGGGCACGTCGGTTGAGCCGAGGACCACGACATCGGGGGCCTTGGCCGCCACCTGGTCGGCCTGGGGCGTGTAGGAAGACGGCTCAGCAGGGAAGATGTTCGAATAGACGGTCTTCACACCGAGCGCCTGCAGCTTCTGCTGGGCCTGCTGCACCGGCGGGTCGGCGAACGGGTCCTGGGCCATCGGGTACGCCGCGGTCTTCGGCCGCTGGCTGGCCGGCAGGCTCGCGATGTAGTTCACGAACGGCATCAGCTCGTCCGCGACCGGCAGGGACACGTCGAAGACGTTGTGGTCGGCCTCGTTCTGCGGCGTCTGGAACACCGCGGGCGCACCTCCGGCGCCCTCGATGAACGCGTAGCCGCTGCGGGCGGTCACCGCCGAAGCCGGGCCGGTCAGCAGTGAGGAGAACGGGCCGAACGTCAGGTCGACGTGATCGGTGTTGATCAGCGTCTGGTAGTTGGTGACCACCTGGTTAGGCGAGCTGGCGTCGTTCAGGATCGTCAGCTTGACCTGGCGGCCCATGATGCCGCCGGCCGCGTTGACGTCCTTGACCCAGAGGGTGTAGCCCTTCTGGAAAGCCTGGCCGTCAGCAGAGAAGTCTCCGGTGAGGGACAGCGACGCGCCGATGCTGATCGGCGTCGTGTTCGCCGAACTGCTCGTGCTGGCGCTCGGGCTCGTGCTCGAACTGCTGCTGCTGCTACTGCCACTGCTACTGCATGCCGCAAGGACGCCTACGGAGAGCGCGACGGCGCTCAGCGCGATGGCGTTCCTGGAGAACCAGGGGAGGGATGCTCTCACGCCCGGTTCCTCCTTTCCTGCTGGGGTTAGGGTTCTTCGGGGGGGTCGAGCCCGTCGGTAACTTCGGCGTGCTCACTTTCGAGGGTTATGCCGGCCGATTCGGCCTCTTGCGCGATAAATGCAGCGAAATCAACGTCACCGTAACCACGGCCGACCAGCCCCTGGATGAGCTGATGGACGACCGCGGCCACGGGCATCGGGACTTCACGTTCCCGCGCTGCTGCCAGCCCGAGATCGAAATCCTTTCTGAGCAGCTTAGAGGTGAAGGTCGGTTCGAAATCGAGGTTGACATAGGCCGGTGACTTGTACCTAGTGAACTGGGAGCCCACCACGCTCTTGTTCAGGCAGGCCAGAAATGCCTCACGGCTGATTCCGCTTGCCTGAGCCAGGATAGTGATCTCTGCCATCGACGCCGCGATGACGCCGAGGAACAGGTTATGGCAGAGCTTGACTATCCGCGCCACCTCGCCTTCCCCCACGTAGGTGACGCCGCTGCCCAGCATGGTCAGGTAGGGCTCGGCGGTGTCGAACGCGTCGCGCGGGCCGGAGACGGCCGCGGTCATCCGGCCCGTCTCGACTACCTTGGGGTTCCCCATGACCGGGGCTGCGAGCAGCGCGGTACCGCGCTCGGCGAGCCGCTCCCTGACGATCGACGAGGCGTCCGCGGACACCGTCGAGCAGTCGACCACGATCTTCGGGGAGGCACCGCCTGAGATGAGGCCTTCCGGCCCGGTCAGCGCCGAGATCAGGTCGGCTGGGGTACTGAGGGCGGTGAAGACGATGTCGCACCCGGCCAGTTCGGATATCGACCCGACCGCCGTCGCGCCAAGCTCGACGAGAGGGACGGCCTTTGCCGCGGTGCGGTTGTAGACAGTGACGTCGCAGCCGTGCGCGAGCAGGCGGCGCACCATCGCGGCGCCCATCCGGCCGGTGCCCAGCCAGCCCAGCTGGAGTGCGTCAGCTTCCTCAGTCATCCCGTCCTCGTCTGGTAGCCCGTCGCCTTGGCCGGATGCAATGGCACAATCGTTTGCACCAGAGAGTGCTACCTGCCTCGCTGGTTTGTCAATGCCGCGCATCCAATCTGTTACACAGCCGTGCTCGAAGTGCGGCAACGCGACGCCGGGGCGGTTGCGAAACCGTGCGACGAGAGCAAGCGATGCGTCTCATCACACGAAGTAGCAATCGCCCCAGGTACGTATATATGAAGATATAACGGATGCAATCGAATGCAGGGCGCTGCGCTCCGACACGTCCGGCGGTGCCTTGTGCCATCGCTTTGTGCCCGGTTCCGGGCAGGCTAAGGTACTGTCGCCGGGCCCTATTATGGCCGGCTCACGCTGCCGCCGACCCCATAATGCGGCTAACGGCTATGACGCGGTTACCGCCCGTGGCGCGCCTGGCCGCGGCGCAGCGGGACCGCGCTGGCGACCCCGGGCGCCGCCGGTTCCCGCGCGTCGCCCTCGCCCGCCAGGTCGGGTACGGCCTTCGGGCCGGCGGGGACGGTCGAGCCGCGGACGATCAGTTCCGGGGCCAGGTACAGGATCTTCACCGGGCCGCCGCCGGTCCCGATCCGCTCGAGCAGCAGGTTGGCCGCCTCGGTGCCGAGCTGGTAGTGCGGGAAGCGGACCGTCGACAGCGGGGGGCGCAGCCGGTCAATGAACGGCATGTCGTTGAAGCCGATGATCGACACGTCCTGGGGGCAGCGCACGCCGAGCTCGTCGAACGCGCCGTAGCAGCCCACCGCGAGCATGTCGTTGCCCGCGACGATGGCGGTGAGCTCGTCGTTGCCCTCAAGCAGCTCGCGGCCGCAGCGCAGGCCCTCGGCCAGCGACAGGGCGGTCGCGTACACAACCTGGCTGTCATCGACGGGCAGGTTGCGCGAGCGCATGCTGTCGAGGAACCCGCGAAGCCTGGCGAGGCCGGTGGAGATGTCCTGCGGGCCCGCGATGTGCCCGATCCTGGTGTGCCCGAGCGAGATCAGGTGCGCCACGGCCGCCCGCACGCCCTGCTCGTTGTCCACGGAGACCGAGGAGAAGGGGTACCCCTCGGCGGTCCGGTTCATCAGCACGACCGGCAGGTCGGCCTCGGCCGCCTCGTCCAGGATGTCGCTGTGCAGCGTGGCCGTCGCCAGCACGAAGCCGTCGACGTGCCTGGCCCGCATCTGGTCGAAGACCATCCGTTCGCGCGCTGCGTCGCCGTCGGTGTTGCCGATCAGCGCGACGTAGCCGTGCTCGGCGAGCCGGTCCTCAAGGCCGCGCACGATCGGCGGGAACAGCGGGTTGTTCAGGTCGGGGATGAGCACGCCCATGGTGTGCGAGCGCCGGGTGCGCAGCGACCTGGCGACCGGGTTGGGCCGGTAGCCGAGCCGCTCGGCCGCCTCGGTCACCCGGCGTGCTGTTTCCTCGCTGACGAGCAGCCGGGTTCCCGGGTTCAGGGCCCGGGACGCGGTAGCGGGGTGCACGCGCGCCGCGGCCGCCACATCCCGCAGCGTCGCGGGCCGGTCGGACAAGGCCATCACACTCCTTCTTTGGCTGGCGCGTCACTGAGCCGCGCCCTTCGCGGCAAACCCAGGATCGGGAGAAGGAAAACGATGTCCCGGCGCCCCGTTATCAACAGTACAGCCTGGTAACACCCGTGACCAGGACATTGACCCGGCGGCCACGCCGCCTCTTGCTGTTATCAGGCGCACCGGATCATCGTGCGGGATTAGCCCCGGTTTCCGGCGCGCGATCCCGCACGATCTTCTGCGGCGGACGGGGTACGGCGGCGGCTAGGCCGCTTCTTGCTGTATGAGCCTGGGGGGATGGCTCTCATTGGCGGTGTGGCCCACGGGCGCGAATCTATTGTCGCTGTGGGCCACACCGCCAAAATCCCCAGTGCCGGCGACGTGCCGGGTTCGGGCGTCAGAGGCCGCGGGTGGCGGAGATGACGATGACCCACGAGCGGCCGCGCCCGGCGCCGTCGGCGGCGGCCGTCGACAGGGCGGTCCGTGACCAGGTGACGCGATAGCGCGGCAGCAGCGCGCCGCGCAGGTGCGGACGCCGTGTGCCGCGGCGAGGCCCTCGCGGGCGCGCCGCGGCCTCGAGCCGGGTACCCCGGCCGTCCTGGCCGGCCTGGCTGGCGTGGTGCGGAGCGGCCTCGAGCCGGGTACCCCGGGCGCCCCGGCCGGCCTGGCTGGCGTGGTGCGGAGCGGCCTCGAGCCGGGTACCCCGGGCGCCCCGGCCGGCCGGGCCGGCCGGGCTGGCGTGGTGCGCCTCGGTGGTTCCGCCGCCCTGGGCGGCCACCGTGGCCTGCGCGTGGTGGCTAGCCTTGGCGGTCATTTCGTGACGGTGCTGGCTGGCCAGGACGCTGGCCATGTCTGGATGCATGATGCTGACTCCTCTGGTTCGCTGGCGTCCGCCGTCACGACGCCGAACGCACTACTTACGATGTATCTCGTTCATGAATCCCGTCAAGATATATCTTGAGATTCCCCGGGCGGCGTCAGCCCCGAGAACTCGGTGAGCGGCGAGGTGAAGAACACCACCTCCACCGGCATCCCACCGGCGGGCCGCTGCGACAGGTCGCGCTCCCTGCCCCGGTAGCGGTCGACGATCTCTTGGATCTCGCGGCCCACCTGGACCGTCTCGTCCGCCGTCAGGAACACGGCGCTCCTGTTCATCTGCGTCGCGCGCTCCCAGCCGGGCAGCCGCTCGCGGCTGCCGAACACCCTTCTCGCTCGCTCCACCCAGCGCTCGAAGTAGACCGCGCCCAGCGCGCCGGCCGCGATCGCGGCCTGCGGGTTGTCCTGCTGTGTGGACGAGATCGAGATCGTGCGCCGGGTCCTGGTCCATGGCCGCTCCCTGCCGCGGCCGCCGCCCGCTTCCCTCGCGAAGCCATACTTCGCGAGCGTCCGCAGGTGGAACGCGCAGTTCGCCGGTGACTCGCCGAGGATCTCGCTGGCCTGGGTGGCGGTCAGCGTCCCCGCGACGCCGAGCAGGTCGAGCAGCGCCATCCGAACCGGGTGCGCGAGCGCGCGCATGGCCTTCGGATCGGTGAGCTTGAGCGGCTCGTCCCAGGTGTCGGCCGGGCGCTCGGGACGCGGGCTCTCTTCGGAACTCATGTTTCGAAATACTACCTTCGAAAGAGTTCTTTTGACAAGGCTCTCGGAAGATTCGTTTCGAGGAGCTGCCGACCGGGATGACGCGCGTGATTCCTGAGGGCGCGCGCACCGCGTTGCCGTGTAACGATGGGGGCATGCGGATCACTGGCGTGGAATCCACAGATCTCTTCCAGGGCAGTGCGGTCCGGCCGCTGCAGGTGGTCAGGGTCACCGTGGAGCCAGCGGGCGACAGCGACGCGGGCGCGCCGGCCACGCTGCGGATCGAGGGGGCCGGGGCAGCCACCCCGCGCCCGTTCGGGATGACGCTTCCCGTGGCGGGGGAAAGCCGCAGCTATGAGGTGGCCGTCGCGGTGACTGGCGCCCCCGGCACCGAACTGCCGGTCACGGTCATCGCGGAGACGGCTGCCGCCCGCGTCGAGCAGGCCGCGCGGATCACCGTGGCCGAGCCGGGCTGGACCATGTGGATGGTCAGCCACTTCCACTACGACCCGGTGTGGTGGAGCACCCAGGGCCAGTTCACCGAGGCCCGGCTGGTGCTGCCCGACGAGGACGGCGAGCTGCCCGACACCAGGACCGCGTTCAACCTGGTCCGGCTGCATCTGGAGAAGGCGCGCCGGGACCCCGATTACAAGTTCGTGCTCGCCGAGCTCGACTACCTCAAGCCGCACTTCGACGCGTTCCCCCACGACCGCGCGGCCATCCGCGGCCTGCTCGCTGACGGGCGCCTCGAGCTCGTCGGCGGCACCTACAACGAGCCGAACACGAACCTGACCAGCGCCGAGACCACGATCCGCAACGCGGTGTACGGGATGGGATTCCAGCGCGACGTGCTCGGCGCCGACCCGCGATCGGCGTGGATGCTCGACGCGTTCGGGCACGATCCCGGCTTCCCCGGGCTGATGGCGTCGGCGGGGCTCACGTCGTCGTCGTGGGCGCGCGGGCCGTTCCACCAGTGGGGGCCCGACGACAACACCCGGATGCAGTTCCCCGCCGAGTTCGAGTGGCTCTCCCCCGACGGGTCCGGGCTGCTGACGGCGTACATGGCCAACCACTACGGCGCGGGCTGGACGCTGCACACCACGCCGGACCTGGAGGCGGCGCTGCGGGCGGCGCACGAGCAGTTCCTGACGCTGGCCGCGGTGGCCGCCACCAGGAACGTCATGCTGCCCGTCGGGTCGGACCACGTCATTCCGGCCCGGTGGGTGACCGACGTGCACCGGGAGTGGAACAAGCGGTACGTGTGGCCGCGGTTCGTCACCGCGATCCCCCGCGAGTTCTTCGACGCGGTGCGGGCGGAGGCGGCCGGCGCACCAGGATCCGGATCCGGGGCGGGCGCCCGGTTCTGGATCATGCCGCAGACGCGGGACATGAACCCCGTCTACACCGGCAAGGACGTGTCCTACATCGACACCAAGCAGGCGCAGCGGGCGGGCGAGACCGCGGTCCTCGAGGCCGAGCGGCTCGCGACGCTGGCCTGGCTGCGCGGGGCGCCGTACCCCGCCGAGTCGCTGGACAAGGCGTGGCGGCAGCTCGCCTACGGGGCGCACCACGACGCGATCACCGGCACCGAATCCGACCAGGTGTACCTGGACCTGCTGGCGGGCTGGCGCGAAGCGTGGCAGCGCGGCGACTCGGCGCGCCACGATGCAATCGATTTCATCGTTGGCGGGGCCGGCGGGGCCGGGGCCGGGGACGGCGCCGGGGACGGCGGGCGGGCTGTCACGGTGGTGAACGGGCTGGCCAGGGAGCGGGACGGGATGGTCACGGTGACCGTGCGCCCCGGCTCGCCTGGCCCGGGCTGGCTGGAGGTGCGCGACCCGGAGACCGGCGCGGTCGTGCCGGCGCTCGCCGAGGGGGTGCGCTGGTACCCGGACGGGTCGCTCGCCGAGGTGACGCTGACGTTCCGCGCCCGCGCGGTGCCGGCGCTCGGGCACCGGCGCTACCCGCTGGCCGCGGTCCAGGCCGCCCCCGCGGGCGGCGATGAGGGCTGGACGGACGTCGGCGGGGTCACGATCGAGAACGACTTCTTCGCCGTGACCGCCGACCCGGCGCGCGGCGGCACGCTCAGCTCGGTGCTCGACAAGCGATCCGGCCGGGAGGTGCTGGCCGGGCCGGGCAACGAGCTCGTGCTGCAGGAGGAATACGACAAGCACCCGCGCTGGGGCGAAGGTCCCTGGCACCTGGCGCCGAAGGGACCAGGGCCGGCTCCGCGGCCGCGCCGGCCACGGCCGTGC
The DNA here is from genome assembly GCA_963843745.1 of uncultured Actinomycetota bacterium. Lineage (GTDB taxonomy): Bacteria > Actinomycetota > Actinomycetes > Streptosporangiales > Streptosporangiaceae > Trebonia. The sequence goes on along the minus strand of CAWJLP010000021.1, from coordinate 334,059 downwards.
GCGCGCAGCGCTCGGCCGCCGGGTCGCGGCTGGTCGCCACCTTCCCGCTCGGCGACCTGACGATCACCGCCGAGACCCTGCTGTGGGACGGCGCGGACCGGGTGGAGTTCCGCACCCGCCTGTCGGGGTCGATCGGCAAGGACCGGATGCTGCGGGTCCGCTTCCCCGCCGCCGTGGCCGGCGGGCTGCCGGTGTACCAGACGGCGACGGCGGTGATCGGACGGCCGTTCGGCACGCCGGAAGCGGACACGGCGGCGCACTCGTGGACCCTCGACAACTCGGCGAACCAGTGGTTCGGTGTCGGGTCGGTCGCGCGCGCGGTGCTCGCCGCGACCGGGGGTGAGGTGCCGGTCGGGATCGGGGTGGCCGAGGTGATCACTCCGGATGTCATCGGCAGCGGTGATCGCCGGCTCATCAGGGATCTGCTCGTCTCGCTGGCGGGGGCCGGCGTCACGGCGACCTGCTCGCGGGCCACCGGGCCGCGCTACGGGTCGGTCGACGTGGACTCCAACCTGCCGGACTTCAGGATCGCGCTCGGCGGTCCCTCGGAGAACGCGTTCACCGCGGAGGTTCTCGCGGCGGCGGAACCGGCGGTGGCCAAGCAGCTCGCCGCGCTGGTCGCCGACGGGACGGGGGCGCGGCTGTGGGTGCCTGCCACGCGGTCACGCGCCTCCGCGTTCGCGCCGGACGCGGACCTGCGCGGGCCCCGTGACCTGCCGGTGCTGATCGTCGCGCCCGCGGAGGCGGCCGGCCTGGAGAAGGCGCTGGGCGAGCTGGCGGGCGGGCTGGCCACCAGGGAGCTGCGCGCCGTCATGGCCGACGGCGCCGGGGCGCTCCCCGGCGAGCCGCCGCTGGCCGGCGGGACGGTGGCGCTGTTCAACAGGGGCACGCCCAGCGGCGTAGTGACGCCGGACGGGACGCTCTGGATGACGCTGCTGCGCGCCTGCTCCAGCTGGCCGAGCGGGGTGTGGATCGACGGCGACCGGCGGGCCGCGCCTGACGGGTCGAGCTTCGCCTGGCAGCACTGGGCGCACACGTTCTCGTACGCGCTGGCGGCGTCGGCGGAGGGCTGGCGCGAGGCCGGGTTCAATGCGCGCGCCGACGACTACAACCACGACCTGACCGCGGTCGTGACCGGGGAGGCGCCGGACAGCGGCGGCGACGACAGCGATGACGATGGCGATGGCGATGGCGATGGCGCGGCGGCCATCACGCTGAGCGTGCCGAACGTCACGCTGTCCGCCCTCAAGCCGCACGGCAATCCCCTCGCCGCGGGCCGGCCAGGCGGGCTGCCCGCCGGCCGGGCGGTGACCGTCAGGCTGCGGGAGACCGAGGGGACGGCGTCCCTGGTCCGGGTGCGCGCCGGCGGCGTCCTTGGCGGCATCGAGGCCGCCTGGCGCGCCAGCCTGCTCGAAGAGGCGGACGACGTCCAGGTCCCTGTCAGCGATGGCGAGGCCCTGGTCGGCATCGGCCCGTTCGAGACGGTGACGGCGGTGCTCCGGCTGGGGCCGGCGCCTGGCTTGGCGCCAGCTTCGCCGACGGCGACGCGGCTGGAGCCGCCGGCCCCGCCCGCTCCGCCCGAGCCGGTTCAGCCGGTGCACGCGCGGTACTGGCTGCACGGCAAGGGCCCGGCGCCCGCCGGGAACGTCCCGGTCGCGGTGCATGTCACGCCCACCAGGATCACGCTCGGCGGCTACAGCGACGGCGCCGAGTTCGGCGAGGGCGACCCGGCCGTCCCCCTCCAGCTCAGCGTGGCCTGCGGCCCCGAGCCTGCCAGCGGAGCGGTCGAGCTGCTGGTGCCCGACGGCCTGCTGGCGGAGATCGACGGCGCGCCGGTCACCACGGACGCGCCGCTGCCCTTCGACATCCCCGGGCATGGGTTCACGACCTGGGACGTGGTGGTCAGGGCCCGGCCGGGCGCCGACGCCGGGCGGTACTTCGTCGCGGCCAGGATCCGCGACGGGCTCGGCCAGCTGCTCGAGGACACCGCGCTCGTCACGATCGGCGAGCCCGGCGCCCTGGACGCCAGCCAGCCGCCAGAGGAGCTGTTCTTCCGGCTGCAGTCGGACGTCCAGGGCATGGCGGGCGAGGCGGACCTGGAGGTGCTCACCCCCGAGCTGCGGCTGGCGCCCGGCGAGCGCGGCGAGCTGACCGTCCGGGTCGCCAGCCACCTGGCTTCCGGCCTGCGCGGCGAGCTCCAGCTCATCTCCCCGGTCGGCACCTGGCGGGCCACCGCGCCGTGGACCCAGGCGGTTACCGTGCCGCCGGGCGGGGAGGCCACGGCAGGCTTCGCCGTGACCGTGCCCGCGACGGCCGAGCCCGGCTGGCAGTCCTGGCTCCTGGTCAAGCTGATGTACTTCGGCCGCGTCCGCTACTCGCAGGCGGTCCCGCTCACGGTACTCAGGCCGCGAGCGGTTTCACCGTGAGCTGGTAATCCTCCCGGATCAGGCCGTCCCGCCCCACGAGCAGGAAGATCCTGGCCTGCCAGGCGGCCTCCCCGTCGGGGGTGGTCAGCTGGGCCGTGAAGGTCACGATGTCATCGTGCCTGGCCACGTCGCCAGCGGACGTGAGGGCGTAAGCGCCGGTGGCGACGAACTGCTCGTAGGCTTCACGCACCCTCGTGGCGAGCCCGTCGTGCCCGCGGAACTGGATGCCGCCGTCGATGAACTCCACGCCGTCCGGCGCCCACAGGGCGGCGACGGCGGCGCGGCGCGCGGCGGGATCGGGTTCGCTCCATACGGCCAGGTACCGGTCGGCGATCTGTCCGGTCGTCAGTTCACTTGTCTCGGTCATGATCATGCGCCCTTCCATCGGCTCGTCGAGTGCGTCAGGAAAAGGCTCAACCCTCCCATTACAGGAGGGTCAAGCCGTGCCGCGACCGCGACTTACTCGATGTCAGGTACCGGCACGAGGTCCAGCTCGTCGATCTCGGCCGGTGCCGGCGCGGCGGGCGCCGCGCGGCCGCGCAGCAGGATGGCGATGATCAGCAGGGCCGCCACATCGAAGATCGCCGCGAGGCCGAACGCGTCGGCCATGCCGTGGGCGAGCACCTGGGTGTGGAACGCCGTCGCGGACTCCCCCGCCACCGGATGCGCCAGCGCGGTGCGGCTCGCGGTGCCGAAGACCGCGACCAGCACCGCCAGGCCCAGCGAGCCGCCGAGCTGCTGCATGACGTTGACCATGCTGGAGGCGGCGCCGGAGTCCTGCGGCCGCACCCCGGCCAGCGAGGCCGTGGTCAGCGGCACGAACACGACGCCCATGCCCGCGCCGAGCAGCACCATGGGCGGGAAGATCCCGGTCCAGTAGCTGGTCGCCGGCGACACCTGGGACAGCAGCGCCATGCCGGCCACCACCGGGAGCATGCCCGCGATCATCAGCCGCCACGGCCCGAACACCGGCATCAGCCGCGGCACCCCGCGGGACACCGCGAACAGCAGCAGGGTCATCGGCAGGAACGCCAGGCCTGCCCGCAGCGGGCTGAAGCCGAGTACGTCCTGCAGGAACTGGGTCAGGAAGAAGAACATCCCGAACATGCCGCCTACCAGCAGCAGCCGCGCCACGAACGAGCCGGACCTGCTGGCGTCGGCGAACAGCCGCAGCGGCGTGATCGGCTGCGAGGCGCGGGTCTCGGTGCGCACGAAGATCGCGAGCAGCACGGCCGCCGCCGCGAACGCCGCCAGCCCGACACGGTCGCCCCAGCCGTAGGACGCGGCCCTGATGAAACCGTAGACGAGCGCGGTGACGCCGGCCGTCGAGGTGATCGCGCCCGCCAGGTCGAAGCGGCCGGGCTGCCGGGGCGTCTCCGCGACGAACAGCGGAGTGGCGGCGACCACCGCGATGCCGATCGGCACGTTGATGAACAGCACCCAGCGCCAGTCCAGCCACTGGGTGATCACCCCGCCGAGGACGAGGCCGAGCGAGCCGCCGCCGGTCACCACGCCGGCGTAGATGGCCAGCGCCCTGGTCCGCTCCCTGCCTTCGGGAAAGCCGCTGACGACCAGCGCGAGCACGGCGGGCGAGGCGAGCGCGCCGCCGACGCCCTGCAGGACGCGGGCGGCGAGCAGCACCCCGGCGGACGGCGCGAGGCCTCCGGCCAGCGACGCCACCGTGAATATCACGATCCCGGCGAGGAACGTGCGGCGGCGGCCCAGGATGTCACCGGCCCGGCCGCCCAGCAGCAGCAGCCCGCCGAACGTCAGCGTGTACGCGTTCAGCACCCAGGACAGGCTGGTGGCGGAGAAGTGCAGTCCCGATTGGATGTGCGGCAGCGCGATGTTCACCACGGTCGCGTCGAGGATGATCATCAGCTGAGCGCCGAGCATGATCGCTAGCGCGACGCCAGCCCGGCCGTCCCCGCGACGAACGGCGCCGTTCACGGTACGATGGGGAAAGATTCGGAGGTCCACTCCGGTTACTATACGGAGAGTCCCTCCGTTTTGGCAAACCTATTTAATGTTGAGCTGATGAGCACTACTGACGAGACCCGCCTCGACGCGGGCGAAGAGCCGCGGATGCGCGCCGACGCGCGGCGCAGCCGCGCGAAGCTCCTTGAGGCGGCGACCGCCGCCTTCGCCGAGCACGGCGCCGACGCGCCGCTCGACGACATCGCCCGGCGGGCCGGCGTTGGCATCGGCACGCTGTACCGGCACTTCCCGACGCGGGTCGACCTGCAGGCCGCGGTGTACCGCAGCCAGGTGCAGACGGTCTGCGACGCGGCGGACGAGCTGCTTGTCAGCAACTCCCCCGAGCAGGCCCTGCTCGGCTGGGTGCGCGCGCTGGCCGCCTACCTGGTCACCAAGCGCGGCCTGGCGCACGCGCTGATCAGCGCGGTCGGCAAGGACTCCGAGCTGATGAACGGCTGCATGGTGGCGATGCGGGACGCCGCGGGCCGACTGGTCGCTAACGCGCAGCGGGCCGGGGTACTGCGCCCCGACGTGACGGAACGGGACCTGCTCCGCCTCGTGCACGGCATCGTGGTGGCCACCGAACAGTCGCCGGAGGACACCGACAGGCTGATGGCCCTCATGCTCGACGGCCTGCGGTCCCGCCCGGCCGCCGGCTGAGCCCGCCGCGCTAGACGACGGGCGGCCGGTGCTCGTACGGCGTGCTCAGCACGACCGTGGTCCTGGTGGACACGTTCGCGAGGCTGCGGATCTGCTGGAGCAGGTCCTCGAGCGCCGCCGGGGAGGCGACCCGCACCTTCAGGATGTAGTTCTCCTCGCCCGCCACGCTGTGGCAGGCCTCGATCGCCGTGAGATCAGCCAGCCTGCTGGGCAGGTCGTCGGGGGCGGCCGGGTCGAATGGCTTTATCGACACGAAGGCGGTCAGCGGCAGCCCTATGACGTCCGCGTTACACAGCGCGATGTACCCGGTGATGACTCCCTCGGCCTCGAGGCGCCGGACGCGCTGGTGCACCGCCGACACCGAAAGGCCTGCCTGCCTGGCGAGTTCCGTGAAGCTCATGCGCCCGTTGCGGGACAGCAGCGACACGATCTTGCGGTCGATCTCTTCCACCCACGACAACTTAACGTGATTTCTTCCGGCTGGGAGGGCCGCGCGGTAACGGATTTATCTCGGGATTGATCTGGGCCTACCGTGCGTTGCACGGCGAAAGACGTTGCACGGCGAAAGACGTTGGTACGTGGTGGGAGACTGGAAGCATGCAGCAGCAGCCGGAAGAACTCTACGAACTGGACCCCGCGGTGACGCCGGACGTGAGCGGCGCGGCGATGCTCGTGCACCTGGAGGGGTTCATGGACGCGGGCGCGGCGGGACGCCTGGTCACCGAGCACCTCCTTGACACGTTCGAGCACACGACGGTCGCGAGATTCGACACCGACCGGCTCCTCGACTACCGGTCACGGCGGCCGCTGATGACGTTCGACGACGGCCACTGGGAGAGCTACGACCAGCCGGAACTGTCGGTCTACCTGCTGTCGGACGTGGGCGGCAAGCAGTTCCTGCTGCTCACCGGCCCTGAGCCGGACCACGAATGGGAGCTGTTCGTCGCGGCCACCCGGTCGCTCGCGGAGCGGCTCGGGGCCGGCCCGATGATCACGTACTTCGGCGTCCCGATGGGGATACCGCACACCCGGCCGCTCGGCGTGATCACGCACGCCACCCGTCCCGGGCTGGTCACCACCCGGGTTCCGCTGCCCAGCAAGCTCCAGGTCCCGGCCAGCGCGGCCGCGCTGATGGAGTTCCGGTTCGGCGAGTCAGGGCGGGACGCGATCGGCTTCGTGGTGCAGGTGCCGCACTACCTGGCCCAGGCCGCGTACCCGACCTCAGCGCTGACCCTGCTCGACTCGGTGTGCGAAGTCACCGGGCTCGACCTGCCCGCGCTCGAGCTGCGCGAGGCCGCCGACCGCACGAACACGCTGATCGACCGGCAGGTCGCCGAGTCCTCTGAGGTCGCCGAGCTGGTGCAAGGCCTTGAGCAGCAGTACGACGCGGCGCTCGCGTCGTCCGAGGGAGAGCTGCTCGCCGAGGGCGAGCAGATGCCGACCGCCGACGAGCTCGCCGAGCAGTTCGAGCAGTTCCTCGCCGAACAGCAGCGGGGCGACTCCCCGGACCGCTGATTCCCTGTTAGACGATCACCAGGTCGGTGGGCGCGTTGTTCAGCCGCTCGCGGCCGGTCTCGGTGCAGACCACGATGTCCTCGATGCGCGCACCGTGCGGCCCTGGGTAGATGCCCGGCTCGACGGAGAAGGCCATCCCCGGTTCGAGTTCCGTGGCGTTGCCCTCCACGATGTACGGGTCCTCGTGGCTTTCCAGGCCGATGCCGTGGCCGGTGCGGTGGATGAACCAGTCGCCGTACCCGGCGGCGGCGATGATGCCGCGCGCCACCCGGTCCACCTCCTGCGCCTGGACGCCGGGCCCGGCCGCGTCGCAGGCCTGATCCTGCGCGTCCTTGAGCACCGCGTAGTACTTCGCGAACTCGGCGGGCGGCTCGCCGATCGCGTAGGTCCGCGTGCAGTCGGAGCAGTACCCCGACGGCATCGTGCCGCCGATGTCGACGACCACGACGTCGCCCTGCTGCATCACCCGGTCGGAGACCTCGTGGTGCGGGCTGGCGGCGTTCGGCCCTGAGCCGACGATCACGAAGTCCACTGTGGCGTGCCCCTCGCCCAGGATGGCCTCGGCGATCTTCGCCCCGGCCTGCCGCTCGGTGGTCCCCGGCCTGAGCCACTGCGGGACGCGCGCGTGCACCCGGTCGATGGCCTGGCCAGCCTCACGCAGCGCCCGCACTTCGGCCGCCGACTTGCGGACCCGCAGCGGGGACAGCACCTCGCTGGCCAGGTGCTGCTCGGCGCCGGGGAAGATCCCGGCGAACTGCAGGACGTGCAGCGCCCACATCCGGTCGGACAACGCCACTGACTCCGGGCGCTGCAGCCTGTTCTTGATTATCCCGAACGGGCTCGTCGTTTCCCCCCAGCTCACCATCTCCACGCCGAGGCCGGACGCCGGGGAGGCCTGCGCCGCCTTCAGCTCGAGCTGCGGCACCAGCAGGAACGGGTCGCCCTCCGCCGGGACCACGAGGCAGGTCAGCCGCTCGAGCTGCTTGGCGTCGTAACCGGTCACGTAGCGCAGGTCCGGGCCCGGGGTCAGCAGCAGGGCGCCGATGCCCTTGCCGCGCACCGCTGCGGCGACGGTGCGGAGCCGGTCAGCCGGGTAGAGGGCGGGGGCTAGCCGAGGGGGGGTGCCCCCCTGCGACCCCCCGGGGTCGGTGGTCACGAGTCTCCCCTTTCTGTGACTGCCGCGCGGAAGCGGGTGAGCGATGACCCGAGGCCGAGAGCGGCGCCGATCTCGGTGAGCTCCTCCTGATCGGGCGGCCTGGTCGGCAGGCTGCCGTCGATGTCGGCGGGCAGCGGCACGTTTCTTGCTGTTATCACGACGGAGGGGGCGACGTCCAGGTAGTCGCGGGCAGCCTCGAGCTTCTTGCGGGTGCCCGGCGGGAAGCCGCCGTGGCCCAGGTCGAGGGCCTTCTTGATGCCGTCGACGCTGCCGAACGCCCGGATGAGCGTGGCGGCGGTCTTCTCGCCGATTCCCGGCACGCCTGGCAGGCCGTCGCTCGGGTCGCCGCGCAGTACGGCGAAGTCCGCGTAGGCCTTGCCGGGGATGTCGTACTTCTTCTCGACTTCCGACTCGGTGACCGGTTCGAGCTTGCCCAGCCCGCGGATCGTGTAGAGAATCCGGATCTGGCGGTCGTCGTCGACGAGCTGGAACAGGTCCCTGTCGCCGGTGACCACCTCGACCGGCGTGCGGGCGCGGTCGGCCAGGGTGGCGATGATGTCGTCGGCCTCGTAGCCCTCGTGTTCGGCCATGGCGATACCGGCGGCGGTCAGCACCTGAGTGATCAGCGGAATCTGGACGGCCAGGCCCGGCGGGGTCTGCTCGGTCCCGTCCGGCTCCGCCCGGTGCGCCTTGTACGACGGGATGGCGCTGACCCGGAACGCGGGACGCCAGTCCGCGTCCAGGCAGGCCACCAGCCGCTCCGGCGACCGGTCCCTGACGAGCCTGGCGATCGCGTCGAGCAGCCCGCGGATCGCGTTGACCGGTGTGCCGTCCGGCGCCGTCACCGTCTCCGGCATCCCGTAGAACGCCCGGTAGTACAGCGACGCGGTGTCCAGCAGCATCAGCGAACCCACCTAGCCATCCTGCCACGTCCCGTCCCCGGCCGGGCCGGCGCCAGGCCCCGCCGACGCGGACGAATGTGACATCCATACGGTTATAGGCGGTTTAGTGTCACATTCATCCGGCGTGGACGCGGCGGCGGCCAGGGCATCAGGCGGGTACGGCATAATTTGCTGGTGCCGATTCAACGCTGGCGATGCCCGGTCGCGCTCCAGGTCAAGTCGGCCGTCGTGACGGCGGTCGGCGTGGTGGTGGCGGGGGTGTTCTTCCCGCTGTGGTTCGGCGTGCCGGTCATAGTGATTCTCGGCGGCTGGGGCCTTGGCATGGCCGTCAGGCCCGCCGAGGTGGTACTCGACCAGGATGCGGGGACGCTGCTGTTCCGGGTGGGCATCATCGCGCGGCGGGTGCGGCTGGCGAACGTGACCGCGCTGCTGGCCGACGGGGCCAAGGTGAGCATCGCCAGGTCCGACGGCGGCGAGATCTCCATCTACGCCTGGCGCAAGAGCCCCCTGGACCGCTGGCTGCGGATCCCGGTGGTGGCCGACGAGGTGGCGCACGCCATCTCCAAAGCGGCCACGGCCGCGCACAGCGCCGCCCAGGAGCCGGCGATCGCTGAAGCCGCCGCGGAGGTCCGGCCCGCCAAGGCGCGGGCGTCGCTCCGCTCGCGGCAGCCGCTCGCGGTGACCCTGCTGGCCTGCGCCGGCGTGCTCGCCATCGCGGCGGCGCTGCTCGTGCGCGTCTCATGGCCGAGCCCGGTCATGACCGCGCTCGGCGTCATGCTGGCCCTCGCGCTCGGTGTGTCCGGGCTTTTCTACGTCCTGCTCTCGTGCTGGCTGCTCGTGACCGGCCGCGTAACGCGTGTCGTTCCCGGCGGCGCGAAGGCCGCGGACCGCTAGGCCGCCCTCTCGCCTGGGCGGGCACCCTGTCGATTGCGCAATCGACCCGCTCTATCGGTGTCGATTGCGCAATCGGCATGACCCGGGACGCGGCCGCCTGGCCGCTTCTTGCTGTTATCCACCGATTCGGCTACAGCCCCCTGAGGGGTCAGATCCCCAGCACCAACCCAAACAGCCCCATGGCCGGGTTCCATGTGCCTCGGCATCGGCGCCGAAGGGCTTAGGCGAGGTAGATCTTGTTGTCGGAGATGGCGATCGTGCGGGCGGGAAGCGGCGTCGGGGCCGGGCCGGTGACGACCGCGCCGTTGGTGATCTTGAACTCGCTGCCGTGACAGGGGCAGTTGATCGTGCCGTTCGCGACCACGTTGCAGACGCAGCCGACGTGGGTGCACACGGCGCTGAACGCCTTGAACTCCCCCTTGGCCGGCTGGGTCACGACGACCTTCTGGGACGGGAAGACCTTGCCGCCGCCCACCGGGATGTCGGTTACCTGGGCGAGCAGCGTTCCCATCGCGGCGCCGCTGCCCTGTGCGGCGGGCTGGCCCGCCATCGCCGGCGTGCTCGACGCGGCCGGGGCCTGCTGGCCGGGGGCCATGCCGGCCTCGTCGGCGTCGTACGGGACGGCGGCGGTGCTGCAGCCTGCCAGCACGCCGCCGATCCCGGCTATCCCCACTCCCAGTAGCACTCCGCGGCGGGTGGCGCGCTGGTCCTGCTGGGACTCATGGCTCATCGATCGTCCTTCACTCGTCGGGGCCGGACTGGATAAGACCCTTCTACGGGAACCGCGACATCCTCCGCCGGGCCGGCGCCCGTTTTGTAAGGATCCGTTAATCGTGGCCGTCACCACCACCAGTGCCGGTGATGATGGCGCATGTAGGGGGACCCTGGGTCGCTCTGCGACGGCTTGGGGGTCGGCGTGGCCGTAGGAGTGCCCACGCCGCCCGGCGCCGAGCCCACGGTCGCGGGGCATTCCCGCTGGCCGGCCATCGGGTTACCCGGTCCGCGCGTGACGGGAGCGAACTGGCGGACGAAGCAGGCGGCCACCACGACGCCGTTGCCGTCGGACGAGAAGGACACGTCGTTCTGCTGCCCGAAGTTGCCGCAGTTCAGGTTCATGAACGACTGCTGCAGCCGCATCGCCAGGAAGGTGAACAGGTTGTCCGCCGCGGCGGCGGACGGGCTGGGCGCATTCAGCAGCAGGTTGACGTCCTGCTGGAGCCGCTTGCCCTGGATCTGCTCCATGTCCGAGCAGTAGGCCGCCGGCGACTGGCCGGCCGGCAGCATCTGCATGTCGACGAGCGACCGGTAGGTATTGGTCTTGTCCATGCTGAAGTTGCCGTTGCCGTCCACCGTCATCGGGTCGTTCAGCGGGACGAGAGCCGACGGGTTGCCGGGGCTGTTGGCCCACCTGGCCGCCTGGAGCTCGTCGAGCGGGAGGGAGGGCGCCGGCGCTCCGCCGTCCGCCAGGTTCGGTGCCTCCCACGGCGAGCAGCCGAGGGCCGGGTCGACGAACAGGTCGAGCAGGCCGTTGTCGCTGCCGTTGAACAGCACGCCCGAGCCGTTGAGCCCCTGCCTGTTGGCCCCGGTGTCCTGGGCGATCTGGCCGTTGGGCTCGGCCAGGTACTCGGTCGTGACGTTGTCGCTCTGGTCCTGGTCGATGAGGGCGAAGCTGCGGGTCGTCAGGCACCGCTGACCGTCCCTGGCGATGCCGGGCCGCGGGACGGTGAGCTTCCCCGCCCTGATCGCCGCGTTCGCCGCGGTGAAGAAGGCCGGCGCGTTGCAGGCCCCGACCTGGGTGAACGAGGAGAACTGGCCGTTGATGTCCTCGCCGGCCACGCAGTTGGCCTGCTGCAGGATCGCGTCCGGCGTGCCGGACGCGGCCGGGACGTCGCCCGTCGCCGGCGCGCCGGTCGGGGTTCCCGTGCCTGTGCCCGTAGACGACGTTGCGGAAGCGGAGGCCGTCACGGTCGCCGGCGTTGAGGCTGAGGCCGAGGGCGACGGGTGGCGGTGGCGCGGCGGGTTGCCGGCCTGGCCGGCGCTGGAGCCTTCTGCGATGCGCGTCAGGGTCGCGTCGTACTGGCTCGCCGAGCCGGCGTTGGCGGGCGACAGCGGCGCCGAGCCAGTCACCTCCAGGCCTGCCCGCTGCCCGGACCCGGTGACGAACGCCGCCTGCGTGGCGGGCGTCGGCGGCGCGGCGGTGTTCTGCCCGCCGGTGGTCGCCGTGCTCGTCGCGGTCGAGGTGGGCGTCGTGGTCGCGGTGGAAGTCCCGGCCGGGGTGGAGGTCGCGGTGCCGGATGGGCTGGTTGCCGGGGTGACCTGCGCCTGCGACTGCGTGGTCGACGGTGTGGTGGCCGGCGTCGCCCCCCTGGGCGTGGCGGACGCGGCCGGGTTGAGCAGCGACTGCGCCTGGTCGGCCCCGGCCAGCGAGAGGGTGTTGCCGTTGTATCCGAACCACAGGGCCACGACAGCCCCCGCGGGCAGCGTCGGCACGGTCGGCGTGACGGCGGGCTGCGTGCCCGCGTCGACGACGAGCGGGTCGTAGATGGATATCGCCCCGGTCGCCGGGTTGACGATGGCGCCCTGCACGAAGGCGGTCTGCGCGGAGTTGGCCTCGTTGCACGGCCCGGCCCCGGGATCGGTCGCCGTCAGCTGGTACGGCGTGGCCAGCCCCTGCGCGCTCAGCGGGTTCGCCGGGACGATCAGCGTGCAGTTCGCGTTGGGGGCCGCCGCGTTCGCCGCGGTCTGGGCGGTGAGCACGTGAGTCGCGCCGACGGCCGCCGCGACGATGGCAAGGCTCGCGACCACGGCGACCACGGCCAGCACGGGGACCGGCATGGTCCGGAGCCGGGACCCGCCGCGGCGGCCGGAGCCGGCGCGGCGGCCGCGGCCGCTGCCCGGCAGGAAGGCAGCGGGTCCGCTGGACCCGGCACGTGTCCTGCCGTCGCGGCCAGCCTCGTCGCCAAAGCCGAGATCCGCGCTCAGCGCGCGCCCGGCGGACGTCGCGTGGCGCCCCGGCTGGCTGTACGCGCCTGGGCCGTCATACCGCCCGGAGCGGCCGTACTCGCCCGGCCGGCCGTACTCATCAGGCTGGCCATACTGACCAGGCTGGCCGTACTCGCCAGGCTGGCCGTACTGACCAGGCTGGCCGTACTCACCAGGCTGGCCGTAGCCGTCCGGCTGGCCGTAATCACGGCGGCCGCCGTAGCTGTCAGCCTCTTGGTAGCCGTCGCGCCGGCTGCCGCCGACGAGGCTGCTGTAGCCGCGCCTGTCATCGCTGCCGACGTCGGCGCCGCGTGCATGCCTACGCGTACCGCGGTTGCCGCGGCCCCAGCTATAACCCATGTTCACGGTCCCTTTCGAACGGTCTCCAAGTCCGACCGTGACGCTCCCAAGACAGGAACGTTAGTGTTTCGTAACCATTGGCGTTGGCCTTTTGGCCGTAATAGTTCTTACGAATTTCCTAGGACAGCGATGACAACGAGTGACGAGACGGACGACACGAAGTTCCCTGGGCACGTGGCGGAACGGCTCAGCAGCGTCCCCGGCGTGACGGCCGTCGCGCTCGGCGGGTCCCGCGCGGCCGGGACCCAGCGGCCGGACAGCGACTGGGACTTCTCCCTGTACTACCGCGGCCGGTTCGACCCTCAAGATCTCCGCGCGCTCGGCTGGCCAGGGGAGATCTCCAGGATCGGCGGCTGGGGCGGCGGAGTGTTCAACGGCGGCGCCTGGCTTCGCGCGGACGGCAGGCCGGTCGACGTGCACTACCGGGACCTGGACGAGGTGGAGTGGCATCTCGCCGAGGCCATCGAGGGCAGGTTCAGGATCGAACGGCTGTTGTTCCACCTGGCGGGCGTGCCCACCTACATCGTGGTCGCCGAACTGGCCGTCAACGTCGTGCTGTACGGCGGGCTGCCCTCCCCCGGCGGCTACCCGGACCGGCTCCGCCAGGCGGCGCACCAGCGCTGGCTGGCCGACGCGCGGCACACCCTCGGCTACGCACGCGGCGCGTACGCCGGCCGCGGGCGGCTGACCGAGACCGCCGGCGCGATCGCGCTCGCGTTCGCGCAGGGGGCGCACGCGACGCTCGCCGCGCGCGGCGAGTGGATCACCAACGAGAAGGCGCTGCTCGACCGGGCCGGGTTCCGGCGCGCGGACGAGGTGCTCGGCGGCCTGACGGCGGACCCGCCGTCGCTGGTGGCGGCCGTCGACGCCGCGTCTGACCTTATCGGGGAGGCGGCCGGGTAACTACACTGGCAGGTGCGAGAACGGTGATGAGATGAGCTGGCGGGAGCACGACGGACACGCCCACGGCGCCAGCGCCGCGGGCGCGGACGCGGATACCCGCTGGCTGGCCGCGGCCGGCGTGCTCATCCTCGCGTTCATGGCCGGCGAGGTCGTCGTCGGCCTGCTCGCGCACTCGCTCGCGCTGCTGTCCGACGCCGCGCACATGCTCACCGACGCCGCGGCGATCGGCCTCGCGCTCGCCACCGCCAAGATCGCGGCGCGGCCGCCGCGCGGCGGGTACACCTACGGCCTGCGCCGCGCGGAGATCCTGTCGGCCCAGGCCAACGGCATCACGCTGGTGCTGCTCGCGGTGTGGCTCGCGTACGAGGCGGTCCGCAGGCTGCTCGCGCCGCAGCCGGTGAACGGCGCCGTGATGCTCACGGTCGCGCTGGTCGGGGTGTGCGTCAACCTGGCCGCGACCTGGCTGATCGCACGGGCGAGCGGGCACGGCCGCCGGCGCGGCCTGAACCTGGAGGGCGCGTTCGCGCACGTGCTCACCGACCTGTACGCGTTCGCGGCTACCGCCGTAGCCGCCGTCGTGGTGCTCGCCACCGGGTTCAACCGCGCGGACCCGATCGCCACGCTGGTCGTGGTCGTGCTGATGCTGCGCGCGGGCGGCGGGCTGATCAGGGCGTCCGGGCGGATCTTCCTCGAGGCGGCACCCGCCGGGCTGGACCCGGCGGCGATCGGCGCGGCGATGGCCGCCCGGCCGCACGTGGCCGAGGTACATGACCTGCACATCTGGGAGATCACGTCGGGCATGCCCGCGGCGTCCGCGCACGTGCTGGTCGCGCCGCGGCAGGACTGCCACGCGGTGCGCGCCGACCTGGAGACGCTGCTCGCCCGCGAGTACGGCATCACGCACCTCACCCTGCAGGTCGATCACGCTCCTGACGCGGGAGCCGCGGTCAACGGCGACGCTGACGCCGGGGCCGACGAAGAGCACGCCGGGCAGGGCGCGGCCGCGCACCCCGCCGGGGAAGAGCACTGCGAGGACGCGCACGGCCCGCGGTACCTGCCGCAGGACGCCATTGGCGATTTTGTCGGCAAAAGTCGGACTACGGGTGAATCTGGGGAGTAGCATTTCGCCTCACCCGCCGGAAAGCTGAAGACTAGCTACCGAGAAGCTGGCGGCCGGCTGGGGGCAGCACACTACCCGGGAGAGAGTACTCCGTGGCAACAGTCCGCCGCCCGGCGCCGGGCGCCCTGCTCGCCGCGGCCCTGGCCGTCGTCACCGTGGCCTGCGGATCGTCGCACCCGCCGCCGCCGCGGGCGGTGATGCTCAGCGCGCAGGCGGTCGTCGACCCGCTGGCCGGCCAGACCTCGGTGTGGATCTTGCGGCACGCCTCGGCGAACACCGTGGCGGCATTTGACGTGCACCTCACCGGGGCGGTGGAGGATTCCGGCCACACGCTGACGTTCGACCTGTCGGTCGCGGGCAGCGACGGCTGCACGGGGAACGTGACGGAGTCGAAGACTGGGTCGTTCCAGCTGATATTCGACGGCTCGACCGTCTGGGTCAAGCCGGACGACGAGTTCTGGCGGGTGGCGGGCGGCATCACCGATCCCGCGCAGCTGGCGTCGGTGCGGGGCAAGTACCTGACGGCCACGGCGGGCGGCTCGAGTCTCGGCGAGGTCGCCTCGATGTGCCAGCTGAAGACCTTGCTGAAGGACTTCACCTCGATCCCCGCTAACACCCCTGGCGAGACCAAGGGCCGGGTGACGCACATGAGCGGGCAGCGCGCGCTGAAGGTCTCCGACGCGAGGGACTCGGCGTACGTGTACGTCACCGACACCGCACAGCCGAGGCTGCTGCAGCTCATCGACCCGAGCGCGATCGGCGACAAGCTCAGCTTCGGCTATCCGGGCACGGCCGTCGCCATCTCGCCCCCGCCCGCCAGCGAGATCCTCGTCGGCGGGCAGTAAGCCGGGAGCCAGCAGTCAGCCGCCGATCGCGGACATCGGGCGGTCGGGCTGCAGGAACGACGGATCGTTGATCCCGTGCCCCGGCAGCTTGACCGCCACCGCGGCCTGCCATCGCTCGGCGATCTCCTCGTCAGAGGCGCCGCCCCGCAGCAGCGACCGCAGGTCGCTCTCAGAGCGCGCGAACAGGCAGTTGCGCACCTGGCCGTCGGCGGTCAGCCGGACCCGGTCGCAAGAGCCGCAGAACGGCCGCGTCACCGAGGCGATCACGCCGACCCGGGCCGGGCCGCCGTTCACGAGGAACGTTTCGGCGGGGGCGGCGCCACGGGCCCGTTCCGAATCCTCTGACAAGTCGAACGCGGCGGACAGCGACCCGAAAACCTCGGCCGCGGTGACCATCTCCGCTCTCTTCCAGCCGTGCTGCGCGTCCAGCGGCATCTGCTCGATGAACCGCAGCTCGTACCCGCGCTCCAGGCAGTAGGCCAGCAGCGGCACCGCCTCGTCGTCGTTGATGCCGCGCATCAGCACCGCGTTGACCTTGACCGGCGTGAGGCCGGCCGCGGCCGCGGCCGACAGCGCGTCGAGCACGTCGGGCAGCCGGTCGCGCCGCGCCAGCTTGCGGAACACCTCGGGCCGCAGCGTGTCCAGCGACACGTTGATCCGGTCGAGGCCGGCCTCGCGCAGCGCGACGGCCCGCCTGGCGAGCCCGATCCCGTTGGTGGTCAGCGAGATATCCGGCCGCGGCGCGAGGGCGGCGGTCCTGGCGATGATCGACTCGAGGTCGCGCCGCAGCAGCGGCTCGCCGCCGGTGAACCGCACCTCGCGGATGCCGAGGCTGGTGACGCCGATCCTGATCAGCCGCACGATCTCTTCGCCGGTCAGCACCTGTGGGGCGGGCAGCCAGTCCAGGCCCTCGGGCGGCATGCAATAGGCGCAGCGCAGGTTGCAGCGGTCGGTCAGCGAGACCCGCAGGTCCGTCGCGATCCGTCCGAAGGAGTCAGCCAGCATGCCCCTAGCCTATTCGCCGATATCGAAGTGACGAAAAGAACACGTGGAGGCTGACGTTAGTAGTAGTAGGGGAACCCGGTCCAGTCCGGTGCCCGCTTCTCAAGGAACGCGTCCCGTCCCTCGACGGCCTCGTCGGTCATGTACGCCAGCCGCGTGGCTTCCGCCGCGAACACCTGCTGCCCCACCAGCCCGTCGTCAATCAGGTTGAAGGCGTACTTCAGCATCCGCTGTGACGTCGGGCTCTTCGCGTTGATCTTGGCCGCCCAGTCCAGCGCGGTGCGCTCCAGGTCCTCGTGCGGGACCACGGCGTTGACCATGCCCATCCGGCACGCCGCCTCGGCGTCGTAGGTGTCGCCGAGGAAGAAGATCTCCCGCGCGAACTTCTGGCCGACCTGGCGGGCCAGGTACGCCGACCCGAAGCCGCCGTCGAAGCTGCCCACGTCGGCGTCGGTCTGCTTGAAACGGGCGTACTCGCGGCTGGCCAGGGTGAGGTCGCAGACGACATGCAGGCTGTGCCCGCCGCCCGCCGCCCAGCCGGGCACCACGCAGACGACGACCTTCGGCATGAACCGGATCAGCCGGTGGACCTCCATGATGTGCAGCCGACCGCTGCGTGCCGGGTCGATGGCCTCGGCCGTCTCACCGTCGGCGTACCGGTACCCGTCGCGGCCCCTGATCCGCTGATCGCCCCCCGAGCAGAACGCCCAGCCGCCGTCCTTCGGTGACGGCCCGTTGCCGGTCAGCAGCACGCATCCCACGTCGCCGGTCATCCGCGCGTGATCGAGGGCGGTGTACAGCTCGTCCACGGTGTGCGGGCGGAAGGCGTTGCGGACCTCGGGCCTGTTGAACGCGACGCGGACGGTGCCAGAGTCGACGGCACGGTGATAGGTGATGTCGGTGAAGTCGAAGCCGTCGACGGCGCGCCACCGGTCGGGGTCGAAGATCTCGGAAACCATGAGCCGATTCTGGCCGGCGGCCTCGCCGGCCAGCGCACTGGCTCGTTGCGCAGGTGGCGATGCTGGTGGCGGAGGCGGACGGGAATCGAACCCGCCAGCGACGCGGCACGCCGCTCACTGGTTTTGAAGACCAGGGGGGCCACCAGGCACCCAGACGCCTCCGCCGACGACTTTACTTAACCTGGCCCGGACGCGTTACTGGCCGGGGTCACAGGGGAAAGCTGCCTGCCGTGCTCGCTGACAACAATCCCTGGTGGGCGGACGCGGTGGTGTACGAGGTCTACCCGCGCAGCTTCGCCGACAGCAACGGCGACGGCATCGGTGACCTGGACGGGCTGACGTCCCGGCTGCCCTATCTGTCAGAACTCGGCGTCGACGCGCTCTGGCTTACGCCCTTCTACCCGTCGCCGCTGGCCGACGGCGGCTACGACGTGAGCGACTACCGCGACGTCGACCCGCGGCTCGGCACGCTCGTCGGCTTCGACGAACTCGTCGCGCGCGCCAGGGAGCACGGCATGCGGGTGATCGTCGACCTGGTGCCCAACCACTGCTCCGCCGCGCACCCGCTGTTCCAGGCGGCGCTGGCGGCCGCGCCCGGCAGCCCGGAGCGTGATCTGTTCATCTTCAGGGAAGGCCGCGGACCCGGCGGGGACCTGCCGCCGAACAACTGGCCGTCCAACTTCGGCGGCTCCGCCTGGAGCCGGGTGCCTGACGGGCAGTGGTACCTGCACCTGTTCGACGCCGGGCAGCCGGACTGGAACTGGCGCGACCCGCGGGTGCCGGCGATGTTCGAGGACATCATCAGGTTCTGGCTGGACCGCGGCGTCGCGGGGCTGCGGGTGGACGTGGCACACGGCATCTTCAAGGACCCTGAGCTGGCCGACGCCGCGGACACGGTGCGCTCGGTCCGGCCGTCCGGCTACTACCACCGCCCGGAAACCCTCGAGCTGTACCGTTCGTGGCGCGCCATCCTGGACAGCTACCCCGCGGACGTGTGGCCAGGGCCGCGCACCGCGATCGGCGAGGTCTGGTACGACACCTACGCCACGCTCCAGCCCTACCTGGCCCCCGACGTGCTGCCGCAGGTGTTCAACTTCGAGCTGGTCACCGCGCAGTGGGACGCGCTGGCGATCCGCAAGGCGATCGACGCGACGCTGGCGCTGACCACCGGCTCGCGCGCCCCGTGGGTCATCGGCAACCACGATGTTGTCCGCCCGGTCACCCGGTGGGGCGTCGCGCCGGCGCGGGCCGCCGCGCTGCTGCTGCTGGCGCTGCCCGGCTCGGCGTACGTGTACCAGGGCGAGGAGCTCGGGCTGCCGGAGGTGCTCGACATCCCGGACGCCGCGCGGCAGGATCCCTCCTTCCGCCGCACCGGCGGGAAGGTTCGCGGCCGGGACGGGTGCCGGGTGCCGTTGCCGTGGGAGAGGGGCGGGGCTTCGTTCGGATTTTCCGGAACGGGCCCGGCTTCCTCACCGGCGCCCCCGTGGCTCCCGCAGCCGGCCTACTGGGGCGCGTACAGCGTCGCCGCGGAACGCGGCGACCCGTTGTCGTTCCTCCGCCTGTACCAGGCGGCGCTGCGGCTGCGCGCGGAGAACCCGGCGCTCGGCGTCGGTGCCGGCGGTGTTACCGGCCCTGGCGGGGAGGGCGCGATCCGCTGGCTGGACGCGCCGGACGACGCCCTGGTATTCGCCCGCGACCCCGGCTTCGTGTTCGCCGCCAACCTGGGCGGCCGGCCGCTCCCGCTGCCACCGCACCGTGAGGTGCTGCTCGCCAGCGGCGCGCTGGCCCCCGACGGCTCGCTCCCTCGCGACACGGCGGTCTGGCTGGCCACCTGAGGCGGGGTAGTCTGGCGGTCACGTCAACGGCGCTTAGGGGGCGTGTGTGGCGCGCGTACGGGTACCGCGGAAGGGCGTGACGCAGGCGGAGCTGGCCGACGTGCTCAGCCGCCGGCTTGGCGGCGGGTACCAGGTCGAGCCTGACGGCGACGGGAGGGTCGTCGTGCGCAGGTCGCCGCTGGCCGCCGCTGTCGTCCGTATCAGGGACGTGCCAGGCGCGACCGTGTTCCGGGTGCACGGCGGCGGCCTGCCGCTGTACCGGATCGGCACCACCCGCAGGGTGACGGACGCGCTGCGCCGCTCACCCGAATTTCGCAGCGTATGACCGCGTTACTGCCGGAATGCTGCCCTGGCGCCATAACCTTCAGCTTTACGCCCTACCATTGCTACGTCTTCGCGGGCCCCGTCTGCCGGGGTCGGCACACTGCCTCGAACACGCTGAAAGTCCTCGTTAAAGCCGTCCGGAGCCACCCCGATGCCTGCTAGTCTCCGCCCGTGAACGGGAACCTCCCCGCGTCGGGTGACGTGGTAAGCGAACCACGACCATCTCGCGGCCAGCCAGGCTCCCAGCAGATCGGCGGCGCGCGCGCGCGGCTCGCCAGGTCCCCGTTCGGGGCGGCGCGGCTGCGCGACTACTGGCTCACCGCACCGGGCATCGTGATGCTGGTCGCGACCGTCCTCGCCGTCGGGATCCGGCTGTTCACGCTGACCAGGCCCGGCTACCTGAGGGGCATCACCGAGTACGACGACGGCGTGTACATCGGCGGTGCGCTGCGGCTCATCGAGGGCCAGCTGCCGTACAAGGACTTCGCCTTCGTCCAGCCGCCGGGCATCCTGCTGCTGATGACCCCGGTGGCGCTGATCGCCAAGATCACCACCACAGTGAAGGGGCTCGCCCTCGCCCGGGTGCTCACGGCGCTGGCCAGCGCCGCCTGCGTCCCGCTGGCCGGCAACCTGGTCCGCTACCGCGGCGCCGTGGTCACGCTGGTGACTTGCGGAGTGCTCGCCGTCTACCCCGGCGACATCACCACGGCGCACACGCTGATGCTCGAGCCGTGGATGAACCTGTTCTGCCTGCTGGGGGTCAACGCGGCGTTCCGCCGCGGCCATCTGGCCCGGCCCGGCCGGCTGGTGTGGGCCGGCCTCGCCCTCGGTTTCGCCGGCGTCATCAAGTTCTGGGCGATCGCGCCGGCCGCGGTTCTGCTCGTGATCTGCCTGACCGACCGGAAGGAGCGGGCCCGCCGCACCGGCGCCTACGTGGGCGCCCTGGCGGCCGGATTCGTCCTCCCGATACTGCCGTTCCTGGCGTCCGCGCCGATGACGTTCATCCGCAGCACGGTCATCGACCAGGCGGCGCGCACCGGCAGCGCGGTCTCCACCGGGATCCGGCTGGCCAACCTGACCGGCCTGATCGACATCCTGAACAACCAGGGCCAGGTCTCGCTCAACGCCGGAGCGCACTCGATGTTCGCGGCCGGCACGGCGGCCGGCCTGGGGAGCTCCGCCGGCCTGGGCTGGCTGCCGATCCTCGCGACCGTCGTGCTCGCCGGAGTGATCGCCGCCGGGTACATCGTCCAGTCCAGGCGGCTCAGCCAGCTGGAGGTGCTGTCGCTGGCGACAGCGGTGCTCGCCAGCGCCGCCATCCTGTTCTACTCGGCCTTCTTCTACCACTATTCGGACTTCCCCGCGCCGTGGCTGGCGCTGTCACTGGGCGGCGCGGCCGGCGCGCTGGCCGGCTACCCGACTATCCGCGCGGTCGCCGTCCGGGCATTCGCCGTGCTGATCGTGCTGATTGCCGCCCTGCAGATCAGGGAGACGGTCCCGCTGCAACAGACGACCGCCGAGTCCCGGGCGTTCCTGGTCCCGGCGGGATCGTGCCTCGTCACCGACGAGGCGTCGCTCGCGATAGCCGCCGACCGGTTCGCCGGCCGGCCGCCGGGCTGCCCGGACATCGTCGACGCGCTCGCGGCGACGCTGGTGCTCAGCAACGGGGTGAGCGTTCAGGGCGGCGCGAAGGACATGCCGCAGGTGGTGGCCGCCTGGCAGTCCTGGCTCGGCAAGGCCGACTACGTATGGCTGTCCCCGAACAACGCCCGCCGCATCCCGTGGACGCCGTCGCTCACCACCTGGTTCGACGCCCACTTCACCAAGCTCGGCGCGTACAACGGCGTCACCGGCCAGCTCTACACCCGCGCCACGCCGTAGCCGCCCGCCGCCCGGCCGGCGGCGCACTAGCGCGCGTGCGCGCTTCTTGCTGTTATCAGCGGCGTCGACAACGCCGGCCGCGCCGCCGGTCACGCCCGCCGACCGCGCCTGCCGTCGCCGCCCTCGCCATCCACGCCGAGGTCTCCGTGCCCGCCGTCCTAAGATGGCGGCCCGCTTCTTGCTGTTATCAGCGGCGACTCCATCTTCGTATCACTTTCGGTCCTTTTGACGTCCGTTTTGTCATGAATTCAGGGGCGAAAAATGATACGAAGATGAGCTGGGGCGGGGACGGCGGCAACTTCCCATCAGTTCTGGCCCTTTTGCTGTCCGATTTGCCCGTTTTCAGGGGCGGAAACTGATGGGAAGATGCGCGGGGGCGGGCCAGCAGGGGCGGGCTGGCAGGGGCGGGCTGGCAGGGGCGGGCTGGCAGGGGCGGGCTGGCAGGGGCGGGCTGGCAGGGGCGGGCCAGTGGGGGACGGGCTAGCGGGGGCGGAGGCGGCGGAGGTCGCCGGGGAGGCGTTCGGTGACCCGGGCGCGGTCGAGGTACTCCAGCAGCGGGATCGCCACCCGGCGGGAGGTGGCGAGCGCCTGCCGGGCCTGGGACGTGGTGAACGGCTGCGGCAGCTCCGCCAGGACGCGGGCCGCCTCCTTGTCCGTGCCCGGCGCGAGAACGATGAGGTCGGCGATCCGCAGCAGCAGCCCTGCGCGCGCCGCCGCGGCGAGTGCCCGGGCGTCCAGGCCCAGCTCGCGCAGCCGTTCGCCGTCTGGCGCGGCGAACGGGGCGGCCGCGAGATCGTCGAGCACCGCCTGGACGGCGCTCGCGACCCGCGGCGGCAGCGAAGCGGCTGGGGCGGCCGGGGCGGCCGGGGCCGACGTGGCCGCTGCCCCCGAAGCCTCCGGCTGCGCCGGCCTGGCGCGTTCCGCGGCGTCTGGCTTGCCGCGGGCCGGTCCTGACTCCGCGACAATGCGCAGGTAGCCGCCGTCGATGATGACCCGCGGGAGGCGGTCCCGGGCGGGAGCCCCCGGGGCTGCCGGGGCGGTGACGAGGGCGGCTATCAGGTCGCGGGTGGGGAGGTTCAGGGCGGCGCGGGCCGCGTCGAGGGGCATGCCGACCGCGAGCTCGTCCTTGGCCATGAACGCGGCAACCGCGGCGGGCAGTTCGGCGCGCAGGCGGGCCCAGTGGGCGGGGTCGGCGTGCCAGTCCCCCGCGACGGGCGGCGGCGCTTCGGTGACGCCCATCGCGGTGAGGGTGGCGGTGCGCAGCAGGCGATGCCTGCGGAGCAGGTCCGCCGCGGACGGCCGGTCCGGCCAGCTGGCCAGTTCCCCGACCGCGGCGGCCGCCGCGCCGCGGCGGCCGAGCGGCGGCGGGGCCGGATCCAGCACGATGGCGCCGTAGATCGCCAGGCCGGCTGCCCCTGGGTCGCGGAGCAGCACCCGGTCGCCGGCGTGCAGCGGCAGCGGGTCGCGCAGCCGCAGTCGCAGGTAGACGGCACCGGAATCCTCGCCGAGGAGGCGGAGGCGGGCCTGGGTGCGGGCCGAGCCGACGTGCAGCAGGAGTTCCGGCGGGAACTTGTCCGGGAGGCCGGCGGCGCGGGGCGTGAGGCGGACGTCGAGTTCGGCGGTCAGCGTCCAGCGGCCCGGCTCGATGAGCGCCATGCCGCGCTGCGGGACGCCGGTCGGCACGCCGCGGAGGTTGAGCGCCACCCTTGCGACGCCGGTGACCCGCTCGGCCGGCTCGCCGAGCGCCTGCAGGCCGCGCACCCGGACCGGCTGGACGTCCGGGCGGCGGGTGAGCAGCAGTTCCTGGCCGTTCGCGACGGTCCCGGCCGGCAGCGTGCCGGTGACGACCGTGCCGGCCCCCCTGACGGTGAACGACCGGTCGATCCAGAGCCGCACGGGGGGAACATATGGTGAAATTTCCGGAATGTCGGGCGCGTCAGTGCCCGACATTCCGGAGCCGCGGAGCGCGGCGGCCAGGCGGGCGAGGGCAGCGCGCAGGTCGTCAAGGCCCGCGCCGGTGACGGCGCTGACCGCGACCGCCTCGACGCTGCCGAGGCTGGTCCTCGCGATCTCCGCGAGCGCGACGCGGGTCACTGGTTCCGGGTCGGCCAGGTCCGCGCGGGTGACCACGAGCAGGCCGTGCCGCACGGCCAGCGCGTCGACCGCCGCGAGGTGCTCGGCGGACTGCGGCATCCAGCCGCCGTCCGCCGCGACGACGAAAAGCACGGCCGGGACGGGGCCGAGGCCGGCGAGCATGTTCGGCACGAAGCGCTCGTGCCCCGGGACGTCGACGAAGGCGAGCTTCTCCCCGTCGGGCAGCGCCATCCAGGCATAACCCAGGTCGATCGTCATGCCGCGGCGGCGTTCCTCCGCCCACCGGTCGGGCTCCATCCCGGTCAGCGCGCGGACCAGCGTTGACTTGCCGTGGTCGACGTGCCCGGCGGTGGCGACCACGTACATCAGGTGTCCCCCGCCGCCGCCAGCACGGCCGCGGTCAGGCGGTCGTCGTCGTCGGGGTCCACCGCGCGCAGGTCGAGCAGCAGCCGGCCCTGCGCCACCCGGCCGACCACGGCGGGCGCCTCGCCGCGGCGGACCGCGTTGCCCCAGCGCAGCGGCGTGGCGAGGTCCGCGGGCAGCGCCACGGCGGCGGAGGCCAGCGTGACACCGGGCGCGCCGCCGCCGCCGACGGCGGCCTCCGCGTCCACCACGGCCGCGGCGACGGAGTGGCGGGTGAGAGTCGCGACGATACGTTCGGACCGCTGGGAAAGGGAGGCGGCGGAGGCGGCCAGCGCTCGGGAGACGGGGGGCGGCGGACCGGCGAGCGTCGCCTCGAGCGCGGCCAGGGTCAGCTTGTCGACCCGCAGCGCGCGGGCGAGCGGGTGCCGCAGCAGGCGGCGGACCAGGTTGGCGTCGCCGAGCAGCAGGCCGGCCTGCGGGCCGCCGAGCAGCTTGTCGCCGCTGGCGGTGACCAGGTTCGCGCCGTCGGCGAGGGACGTGGCCGCGTCCGGCTCGCCGGGCAGCAGCGGGTGCGGGGCGAGCAGGCCCGATCCGATGTCGTGCACCACGGGGACGCCGAGGGCGGCGAGGTCGCTGACCGCGACGCTGGAGGTGAAACCCTCGATGCGGTAGTTCGACGGGTGGACCTTGAGCACGAAGCCGGTGTCCGGGCCGGTCGCCGCCTCGTAGTCGGCCGCCGTCGTGCGGTTCGTGGTGCCGACCTCGCGCAGCCGCGCGCCGGTGGCGGTCAGCAGGTCGGGCAGCCGGAACCTGTCGCCGATCTCGATCAGCTCGCCGCGGCTGATCACGATCTCCCTGCCCGCGGCGAGCGCCGTGGCGGCCAGCACAATGGCGGCCGCGTTGTTGTTCACCACGCCGGCCGCCTGGGCGCCGGGGACCGCCGCGCGCAGGGCGCTGAGCGCGCCTTTGCCGCGCTGCGAGCGCGCGCCCGTCTCGAGGTCGAACTCCACGTCGCAGTTGCCCGCCGCGGCCTGCAGAGCGGCCACGGCGGCCGCGCTCAGCGGGGCGCGGCCGAGGTTGGTGTGCACGATCACGCCGGTCGCGTTGATCACCGGGGTCAGCGACGCGGCGATCGGCGGCAGCTCGGCTACGGCGGCGTCGGCGACCTGCTCCGGCTCGATCTCCGCGTTACGGGCCCTTGCCTGCGCCCTCGCGATGGCCGCCTTGACCAGCGGGCGGCCCAGGCGGTGCTGCGCGGCGGTGAGCCGGGGGTCGGCCAGCAGCGCATCCGTGCGCGGGATCCGGCGCCGCGCCGGGGCGAGATCATCCACGCTCGCGACCATACCGCCCGGGGTGTCTGCCGGTCACTCTGGCCACTTGTGGTATGTTGACCACGCTCAGTAAGCGTGGCTGCTGTCGGGCAGCGGTGCCTCGATCGTGGTGCCGCTTCGGCGTATTCCGCGCGGCCCGGCAACTACTACGGAGCGTTTCGTGCCAGTTGGTCTCCGCCGGAACGGCAGTTCACGAACGCGTGGCGAGGCCGGCGGAGGGCGGCCGGCCACGGCGCCGGGGACCGCGGGGCCGTCGGCCGTGGCACGGCTGCGCGCCTACTGGCTGGCACCGCCTGGGCTCGCCATGCTCGCCGCGACGCTGCTCGCGCTGGCGATCCGGCTGTACACGCTGACCAGGCCCGGCTACCTGACTGGCGTCACCGAGTACGACGACGGGGTGTACCTCGGGGGGGCCATCAGGCTGCTGCAGGGGTCGCTCCCCTATCACGACTTCGCGTTCGTGCAGCCGCCGGGCATCCTGCTGCTGATGGCCCCGGTCGCGGTGCTCGGCAAGATCGGCGCCACCACCCACGCGATGGCGGCGGCGCGGCTGCTGACCGTGCTGGCCAGCACCGCGTGCGTGCCGCTCGCGGGCAGCCTGGTGCGGTACCGCGGTGTGCTCGTCACCCTGGTGACCTGCGGGCTGCTCGCCATCTACCCGGACGACGTCGCGACGGCGCACACGCTGATCCTGGAGCCGTGGCTGAACTTGTTCTGCCTGCTCGGGGTCTGTATCGCGTTCCGCCGCGGCCGGCTCGCCTCGTCGCAGCGGCTGCTGTGGGCGGGGGTGGCGATCGGGTTCGCCGGGGCGGTCAAGTACTGGGCGGCGCTGCCTGCCGTGCTGCTGCTGGCGGTCTGCCTGCTGACCGGCAACGGCTGGGCGGGCCGGGTCCGCCGGGCCGGCACTTACACCCTGGGGGTCATCGCCGGGTTCGTGGTTCCCGTGCTGCCGTTCTTCGCGTTCGCGCCGGCGGCGTTCGTCCGCAGCACGCTGTTCGACCAGGCGACGCGGGCGGGCACGTACGTCCCGGTGTCGCTGCGGCTGGCGCACCTCACCGGGCTGATCGACGTGCTGAACGGCGGGGGCCACTTCTCGCTGACGGCGGGCGTGCACTCGCTGTTTACCGGCAGCGGCGCGGCGGCGACGTCCAACGCGAGCGTCGGCTGGCTGCCGTACGTGGTGGCGCTGCTCGGGGCCTGTGTGCTCGCGATCGGCTACCTGTGGGAGCCGGGGCGCCCGTCGCCGCTGGAGTGGTACGTGCTGGCCGCCGCGGGCGCGACGGTGGCGGCCGTGCTCGGCTACTCGGCGTTCTTCTACCACTACCCGGCCTTCGCCGCGCCTTGGCTCGCGCTGTCCTTCGGGTGCGCGGCCGGCGCGGTGGCCAGCGGATTCCGCGCCCGGCCGCAGGTGCGGCGGGCCCTCATCGGCTGCTGCGCGGTGGTGGTGCTCGCCGTGGCGGCGTTCCAGGTGAGCGAGCTTCGCGGGCTGCGCGCGACGAGCGTCTACCCCGACCGGGCGCTGATCCCCGCGGGCTCGTGCGTGGTAAGCGACGAGATCTCGCTGGCGATCGCGGCCAACCGGTTCACCGCCGCGCGGCCAGGCTGCCCCGAGGTGCTCGACGGGCTCGCACAGACGCTGGTGCTCAGCAACGGGGTCAGCGTCCAGGGCGGCGCGGCCGGCCATCCGGACGTGGTGGCAGCGTGGCAGAACATCTTGTCCCGCGCGGACTACGTGTGGCTGTCCCCGAACAACGCCCGCCGCATCCCGTGGACGCCCGGGCTGACCGCCTGGTTCGCGGCCAACTTCCAGCCGCTGCACGTCCGCGGCCACGCGCGGGGCCTGGGCCAGGTCTACGAGCACGTCAGGGGCTAACTACCGGGAGGAGTCACCCGCATGAGCGCGACAGACGATCGCGGTACGGGAACGGCGGTGCTCGGCACCGGCATCATGGGTGCGGCGATGGCCCGCAACCTGCTCAGGGCAGGGCTCAGGACGACCGTGTGGGACCGGTCCGCTTCGGCCACCGCGCCGCTGGCCGAGGCGGGCGCCGAGGTCGCCGCGACGGCCGCCGACGCGGTGCGCGATGCCCGGGTCGTCATCACCATGCTGCCGACCCCGGACGTCGTCACCTCGGTGATCTTCGATGAGGGCGTGGCCGGGGCGTTCGCCCGGGGGGCGGCGTGGGCGCAGATGGGCACGATCGGCGAGGCGGCCAGTGCCGACATCGCGCGCCGGCTCGGCAGTCTCCGGCCCGACGTGCTCTTCGTCGACGCGCCGGTGTCCGGCAGCAAGGGACCCGCCGAGCAGGGACAGCTGCTCATTCTCGCCTCAGGGCCGGCGGCCGCGCAGGAGGTGACGGGACCGGTGTTCTCGGCGATCGGCCGCAAGACCCTGTGGCTCGGCAGCGAGCCTGGTCAGGGGAGCCGGATGAAGATTGTCGTCAACGCCTACATGTCCATCCTCATCGAGGGTGTCGCCGAGGCGCTGGAACTGGCCGCCCAGCTGGGCGTCGACGCCGCCAAGCTGGCCGAGGCGATCGAGGGCGGCCCGCTCGACGCGCCCATCGCGGACGCCAAGCTGCACAAGATGGAGCGCGGCGACTACGCGCCCGAGTTCCCGCTCGAGTGGGCCCTGAAAGACGTGGACCTGGCGCTAGCCGAAGCGCCGGGTGCCACGCTGCCGCTGCTGGCCGCCCTGTCCCGGCAGTGGCGCGCTACCGTCGATGCCGGACACGGCCGCGAAGACGTGAGCGCCGCCAGGCTGGGCCTGACGAACAACCGCCCCAGGCCTAGCGCTCACAGCAGCACGCGCCGATCCGGTCCTCGCGCCACAAGCTTTCGCCGTCGATGATTGTTCCGTGCATCAACCGCTGGGCTCTTCCTGGATACAGGACCTGTCTACCGATCTGGTGACCGAGAGCACGTACCAGAACCCCATGTTCTCAGCCTGGCCGGTGGCTTGTCCGGGCCCGTGGTCGCCTTCCCACAGGTACAGCGGCCATCCGTTGTAGGTGACCTGCCTGGCGCCCCCTGGCCGGCGCATGGTTCCCAGCAATGAGGCGCGCGCCCCGCTGCGTGCCACCTGGCGCGAGGTCCCCGCGGGCAAGGTCAGCGGCGGCCAACTCTGTGCGCATACCCCGAAGCACCGCGACTGTCCCTGCTGGTCGGGCATGTAGGCGTAGAGAGTGAAGCCCTGCCCGTCGGCGAGCACTCGCCCGGCCCCGGGGAGCACGGTCGTCGTTACCTCCCAGGCCGGCACTGACGGCTACGGTCTTGGCCGAGCCGCACGCCGCGAGGCAGGCGCCCGCAGTGCAGGCGAGCGCGGCAAGGCACGCATTCCTGGCGGCTCTCACGTCAGGTGGAGGAACCGTACTGGATCGGCACGTTGATGGCCTGTTCCCTGGCCCATCCCGAGTACGCGGGCCCTGCCGCCCTGACGGTCAGGACCGATCCGTGCGAGGCGAGCGCCTCCGCCTGGCCGCCAGCGCCGATGGCCAGCACCTGGCTGCCAGAAGGCAGCGCTGGAAGCTGCCGCCAGGTGCTCCCCGGGCTGGCCAGGACCTCCCCTGTCCGCCGGACAGCACCAGTCCCGCCGCGCCGCCGGGACCGAACGACGCGGATAGCACCTGCTTTCCCCCGGTTCGCAGCCGCGGACAGTTGCCAACGCCCGGCGCCGCTCGCGGTCCAGGCGACCACGACGGTGGCCGCCGACCCGGCGCCGACCGACAGCAGCGCCATCAGGCGCCCGCCAGCCATGGTCAGGCGCAGCACCGTCACGGGCTGTCCGCCAGGGATGCGGGCAGCGCCTAGCCTGGCTCGCTCGCCAGCGTCCCGACTCGAAAGCGAATATCCCCGCCGCCCCGGCCTTGGTGCAGGCACCGGCCATCATGGGGATTCCGCCGGGCTGAACGCGACCGCCGTCAGTCCGCTCAGCCCGCATGCCCGCCCTGCCGCCGAGCCGGTCACCGACCCCGCCCGGGCCACCGTGGTCCACCCGGACCGCCGTACCGTGACAGCTCGACCGCACCGGGTACGGGGCGATGAGGTCTCCGCTGCCTGGTGCGGCGTCCAGCGCGTCCGAGACATCTGACAACTCGCCGTCGGCGGCGGTCCCGGTCGCCCAGTGCGCCCCGTCGTCCGAGGTGCTGTTCAGCGTGAGAACGTGATCAGCTGGCTGAGCCGGAACCCGGTCACCAGGATCGCCCGCCGTTGCTGGCCAGAAGCAGGCCGCCGTTGTCTGCCATGCCGGGCTGGGTGACCAGCCACCAGCCTGTCCACCCCGGCCTAGCGGACGAACAGCTGCCAGAAGTTGTTGTACTGGGCTGCTGAACCGCCCATCTGCACGCCGCCCAGGTGCCCGCCGCCGAATCTAGGGAGAGCGCTAGCGACGGGGGCGGCACCGCGGCGGCCGTGGCGGTCTACCTGGGTTTGCTGTGTGCTGCATGCCGCCAGGCCGTGACCGCCAGGACTACAGCCCCGAGCAGGCCCGGTCGTTTCATGACGCCCCCAGGTACTGCCGCGCGGCGCTGGCCAGCATAGACGCGTACGAGGCCTTAGTCGCTGTCTTCCCTGGTCCCGGGTCGTCCTGAGAATTCCTCGCGGACATGCCCTGCCTGGTCGATCACGTAAGCTACCTCTGTGTGCCCTACCATTACCCGCCGAGCTCTACCTCCTCAGTCTATGCCGTAGTCCTCCCACACCTGCCTGAGAGCCGCTAGCTACCCGGTCAGAAACTGCCAGTTCGGCACCTGAGTCAACCCTTCCTCCCCGGTGAAGGCCTCGGTGTAGACTCGCTGGTAGAAAACTGGGTTAGCGACGATGGCGACCAGCTCGACCTGGCTCCGCAGCTTGATCCGAGAGCTGACCAGCGGCTCGGAACTCCTGCGCGATCAGCGGGCAGTCGCTGGTGCACACCGGGTCTAGGAAGGTCAGCAGGACCACCTTGCCGCGCAGGTGGCCAGGCGTCACCGTACGCCGTTCTGGTCCGTGAGCTGGAAGTCTTTGGCGGGATAGTGCATCGGCGCCACCGATCCGGTCAGCGACTGGGCCAGGATCGTCTACGCGCCGGTATTCGCCTGCGCCGCCGCCATCGGGCAGCCCCCAGGATGACGACCCCCAGAGCGCTCACGGACAGCACCGAACTGACGGTGGCGGTGGCGAACTACTCGTACAGAGCCGCCGGGCGCAGTCGCGCCCTCCAGCCGCCAGACGGCACGGGTGCCGCCTGCTCCGCGCCGTCCGCGCGCCGCCGACGCCACCTGCAGCCGCAGCCGCTGCCTCCGCGGCGTCGCGTCGGGCCGGCTCGGCGGCGGGCTCGGCCGCGGCCGCCGTGACCCGGGTCAGCGCCATGTAGCCGCCGACGATCACGAGCGCTATCGGGATCATGCTGTTCGGGTCGGTGCCCAGCCCGCCGAAGAAGCCCGAAATCTTGCACAAGCACCCAGATCTCGCAATACAGAGCACGACCGCGCCAGCGACGGCCGCGAACAGCACCCGGCGCCAGGCCGTGAGCCATGGCCATTCCCGATCGCCGCGAGCGCGATCACCACGAACAGGTTCACGGCGAATCCGTGCGCCTCGTCGAACGCGGTGAACGCGTTGACCGAGCCGGTCGTGGACGCGCGGGCTGCTTTGTCTGCGCCATCGTCTGGCGTCATGGCCGCCAGCGTGCCGGGCTTGGCGACTTGCGTTATACCCTGCCAGAAGCCACGGCCCGGCCACGCTTGCGAGCACCGCCATCCCCATGAAGAAGACGCCCATCACTGCCAGCACGCACGCCGGCCGAGCTCGCGTTGTCGCCCAGACGCGCTCGCGGCAGCGCGATCAGCACACCCGCCACGCAGTAGAGCAGCGCCGCGCCTGGTCGCCCCGAACAGCCAGCTCAGCCCCGGCGCGAAGATCCCGCCGAACGCCTCACCGAATACCCAGACCACTAGCCCCCAGCCCACGCTCGACCAGCCCGCGGCGCTGGACCCAGGCCGCTCTTCGCCACCAGCAGCCAGATGCCGATGCCCACCTGGATCCAGACCGCCGCCGCGCCGGCCTGTGATCGGATGGTAGGACCACGTTGGTAGCCGCCCCAGTTCACCAGGTGCTGCACCCAGCCCGGCGAGCTCGCCGCCGTCGGCTGGATGACCTGCGACGGAAGACCGGCGGCCATCGCCTGCTGCGCTTGCAGGAGCCGTCGAACACCCACAAGAGCCCGAATCCTATTCGGAGCAGCCGCCAGCCTGCGGGCTCGGCGGACCACGCCAGCCCGGCGCCGCGCCCGGCGGCCGTCGCCTGCGCGCGGGGGGCAGCCAGGCTTTGCTGGCCGCCCAGAGCAGGGCGATCAAGACGACGATCGCCAGCGCGATAAGCCCCTGGTGGGCGAGCGCCGCGCGGAACGCGGCGGTCACTGTCGGGTCAGTGGCGTTGATTCCGGAATTCATTCCCGGCATGCGGCCTGCTCCTTCGCGTCCATGCCTTGTTAGTCCGCCGATCGCACCGGAAAGTTCCCCGCTTTCCCAAACGTCTTAGGGCGCGCCGGGAGCGGTGATAGGACGCCTCGATGGTGACCTGCCCCGTCGTGCCGGAAGACCAGGTCAGCGGCACGTCCGCGCTGTTCTCGAACGGGGCGGGATCCTCGAGCACCACGTCGTCGGTGAACGGCTGAGATTCAGTGTCCCCCTCCGGGCACGGTCAGGGCACTGCTACCACGGGCGGGCTTACCCGTCGCCTATCCCGCTCGTTACGAGCACTACGTGCCTGGCGATGGGGCTGCGACGGCGATCAGCTCGTCCGCGGCGCCGGTCAGGTTGCGGATCGCGAGGTACGTGTGCGCGGCTCCGGCGGCTTTGCCGCCTCGGCGGGGTGAAGGCGCGCATACGGGACGGCAGCGACCGTGATCTCGAGGCGTACCCGGGTGAGCGTCCCGGCACCGCCCGCGGCCGCCCAGTCAGCCAGCAGGCCGATCAGCACCGTGCCGCAGATGACCGGCCCCGCGATCGACCGAGCCAGCTCACCCAGCCAGCCTCGGCCGACGGCTCGGTCGCTATCGCGCGACGGCGGTCACCGCGCGTCCTCCTTCGACCCGGCACGGACCGCTCCGCGGGGTTTTGAACCGTCGCAGCCGCAGGCTGTTGGCGACGACGACCAGCGAGCTCGCGGACATGGCGACGCCGGCGAACAGCGGGTTGAGGTAGCCGAGCGCGGCGAGCGGTATCGCGATCACGTTGTAGCCGAACGCCCAGGCCGAGGTTAGACCCTGATCACCGTCATCGTGGCCCTGGCGAGCTCGTATGGCGTCCGCGATCGCGCCGGATCGCCGCTGACGAGCGTGAGGTCGGCGGCGCCGATGCCGCGTCGGTCACCGGTTCCCGTTCGCCATGCCGAGGTCCGCCTCGCCAGGGCCGCCGCGTCGTTGACGCCTCGCCGGCGAACGCCGCGGGCAGCCCGGTCGCCCGCATCTCGCCGGATGACCTTGGCCTTACCGTCGGGCCTGATGCCGGCCAGCACGTCTGTCCGCCGTGATGCCGAGCTGCCCGAGCTACCGCCGGGCGGTGCGCTCGCTGTCCCCGGTCAGCATCACGGGACGCAGGCCGAGTCGTGCGCAGCCGCGCGATGGCGGCGGGGGCACCGGGCCGCACCTGGTCGGCGACTATCTAGCGCGGCGCGGGCCTGTTCCGTGTCGCCGGCCAGGACCGTCGTGCGCCCGGCGTCTTCCGCGGCTCGTCCACGCTTGCTCGCAGGACGGCGGGCACTTCGGCGACAGCTCCTCGAACAGCGCGAGGCTGCCGACCGTGACGTCCGTGCCGTCCACGGTGGCCCTGGACGCCCTCAGCCCGGCAGTGCGGCGAAGCCGGTAACCAGCGCCAGGCCGCCGAGGCGGGCGGCAGCCTCCCTGTCGATCGCCTGGCCGATCGGGGTGCTCCGAGGCGTCCTCGACAGCGCCGGCCCGCAGCAGCGCCTCCTTCTCCCCGGTCCCCGGCGCGGTGACCACGTCGGTGACGCGTCATGGCGCCGTCGGTCAGGGTGCCGGTCTTGTCCAGCACCATGACCCAGATCCGGCGGGCGAGCTCGAACGCCCTGGCGCTCTTGACCAGGACGCCGAGCTCAGCGCCACGGCCGATCGCCGTCCACGAGCGCGGCGGGCGTGGCCAGCCCGAGCGCGCACGGGCACGCGACTACGAGCTACCGCGATCGCAGCGCTCCCCGCGGCGGCGCCAGACAGGCCGGCGCCGAGCCAGAAGCCGAGCGTCGCGGCGGCGACGCTGATCACGCACGGCACGAAGACGGCCGCGATCCGGTCCGCAATCCGCTGCGCGCTCGCCTTGCTGGCCTGCGCCTGGAAGACCAGGCGGGTGATCTGGGCCAGCAGCGTGTCCGCGCCGACCCGGGTGGCCCGCACGACCAGGCGGCCGCTCATGTTCACCGTGGCCCCCGTCACCGGGTCGCCGGGCCCGACCTCGCGGGCATCGCCTCGCCGGTGACAAGCGACGCGTCTGACCGCCGAGGTGCCCTCGGCGACGACGCCGTCGGCGGCGATCTTCTCCCCAGGGCGGACCACGAACAGCTCCCCGGCTGCCAGTTCAGCAGCGGCACTCGCTGTTCGGCACCGTCGCGCAGCACCGCGACACTCCTGGCGCCGAGGGCCGCCAGCGCGGTCAGCGCCGACGTGGAGTGGCTCCTGGCGCGGGCCTCGAGAAACCGGCCGGCGAGCACGACGGTGGCCACCCCCGCGGCGGCGTCGAAGTACAGAGTCATGCCGCTCGCGGCGGTGAAGGTGAACGTGAACGGCATCCGCATGCCCGTCCATGTCCGCGCCGCCGAACAGCAGCGCGTACAGCGACGAGCAGACGACGCCGTGACCGCGAGGCTGACCAGGGTATCCATCGTCGCCGCGCCGTGCCCGAGGCCGATGAGCGCGGTGCGGTGGAGCGGCCAGATGCCCTAGCCCGCCACCGGTGCCGCCAGCAGCAGGCTGACCCACTGCCAGCCGCTGAACTGCGCGGACGGTCACCATCGCCAGGACGATGACGCTCGCCGCCAGCGGGACGCACACAGCGAGCCGCCGACGCAGATCGCTGTGCAACAGGGTCGGCGCCCCGAGCTCCGTGCTCTGGCGGCGCGGGCAGTTCGGCCTGGTAGCCGATCGACTTGATCACGCCGATCAGGTCGGCCGCGTCGCGGTCGCCCGTGCTGGTGAAGTACGCCGCGCGGTGCGTAGTTGACCGTCGCCGCCACCCCGTCGAGCCGGTTCAGTCGTCGCTCTATCCGCGCGGCGCACGCGTCGCACGTCATCCCGGTGACGACCAGTTCCGCCTCGACCTGGTCGCCGGTCGCGATGCCAGCATCGGTCACGG
This sequence comes from uncultured Actinomycetota bacterium, assembly GCA_963843745.1. Lineage (GTDB taxonomy): Bacteria > Actinomycetota > Actinomycetes > Streptosporangiales > Streptosporangiaceae > Trebonia. The sequence goes on along the minus strand of CAWJLP010000021.1, from coordinate 299,186 downwards.
GTTCTCGCCCATGTTCATCTCGCCCATCTCGCCGCCGGTGCCACCGTCGTAGGTGACGAGAGAATGCCCCGTGGTCAGGGGGCCGAGCGCGGCCTCGGTCGCGTGCGCGGCCGCGGAGATCACGATGAGCAGCACGATGAAGCCGATCAGCTTGACCGCGGGAGTCAACGGATCACCTTAACTAGCGACATGGGAACGGCTGCCGGGACAGCAAGCGCGGGCCGAGCCGAGTCTCGTCGCATTAGATCATGATGACCAGCATGAAGGCCATAGTGACACACATGACGATACGCAGTCGACCGTCGTGCTTGGTGACAGCAGGAGCGCGCGGACACCGGGATCGCTGTCGCGCGACTCGCCGGGAAGCTGGCGGCGGCGGACGGCGCGCTGGCGCTCGTGGCGTCCCCCGCGCGTCAGGCGAGACAGCGCGGTGCTCGCGGACTGGCCTCGGCCATCGCGGGCACGTGAGCCTGAGCCAGCGGGACACTCGCGCCAGCCAGCATAACGCAGGCCAGAGAGCTGGTCGAGGTCCCACGTCGCTGTAGCCGATCAGGATGAGCGCGAAGATGAACGCCAGAGTGGGGTACTCCAGAGTCTACATCGCCTACCGGCGGACGCATCCATCCCGAGCCATTCCAGAACCCTCGCCGGGGGCGGCCAGCGTCGTGAACATATAAAGCATCGCGGCGCTGTGCACCAGATGCGGCGCGCAGTGGCCGTCAGCCAGGCGCGGACGCCGTTCGCCCGGGCGTCGCGTCACACCCGTCCAGGCGAACCAGGCTGTCATCAGCCCGAAGATGACGTCCCAGGCGGTGTTCGGCAGAGTGGTGTAGGCTGGCGGTCAGCATGCCCGCCATGGCGATAGCCATCAGCAAGTGCGCTACGTCGACGTCGAGGCAGGTCGGTCCGGCGGTGTCTTCGCCGCTCGCCCACGGTCGCGCCGTGACCAGTCGAGCCGCGCTTACCGCCGCGACCACCAGCATGAGAGCGGCGAGGATGTCCAGGATCCAGGCAGGGGTCATCATCGGGTTGTGTGGTTTCCTGGCCGATGGCTGCGGCTGGAGCCGTCATCGCTTTTCACCGGCCAGTAGGCCAGGGCGAGCAGCGCGAGCAGCAACCCAGAGTTAGAGTCAGTCGCCCCGCTCGCGAGGATCATCTCGAATCTCCTCACCGATCACCCAGATCACGAGGGCCACCACGATTGCCAGGACCAGAGTCGCCTTGGCGATCCCGTCGCGGCAGGTACACCCCGGCGGCGATCACCACGAGCGCCGCGGCCAGCGTCGATCGGACGCGGCCAGGTCCTGTCCCGCGACGAGCGACGCCGCGCCCCAGTCTATGGCGGCCAGCCAGCCGGGCTGGCCGCTCTCCATGCCGGAGATCATGCCGCTCAGCGCCCCCGGTTCCCGGTTCGCCGGGGTGAGGGCGAAGTAAGCCAGGCTCAGCCACAGCACGAGCCAGAGCGCCCGGCGACTCTGCGTGCCCACCGCCCTGGCGGCGGTGAACGGTGCGGCACGGCTGGCGGTCGGCCGGCCACAACAGCACGGCGAGCAGCGCGTAGATGATCACCGCGCCCGGCGCGCCGTTGAGCGAGCTCTCGACGCCGTTCAGCATCTCGCCGAGTCTCTCGCCAAACCACCAGACGCCCAGCGCCCAAGTCGATGGAGGCGCGAGCGCAGGCCGGAGCGTGGGGCGAAACGCGATGCCGAGCCCGATCAGCAGCTGTATCGTCGCGAAAAGCGTGTTGATCAGCACGAGGTGATGCTCTACCAGAGTCGCGTCCCAGGTGATAAGCCTAGCGATGACAGACGGGTTACCGCTGGCCATCCTCGCTAGCATCTGAGTAGAATCCCTTGTTGTACATGAACGACTGATACTGCAGCACGTCGTCCAGCAGCCAGATAACCAGCCAGCGCTAGCTGTAGCGCGCGTCTGTGCTCCATTCTCGTGTCAACCGCCCGCGCCGTCGACGCCTAGCCCGCCCCGCCACTCGGTGCTGTCGCCCTCGACGTCGATATCGCTCATCGAGAGTCTCCTCTCTTTATTTTCGTTCGCTAACTTGTACTAAGTTAAGAAAACCATTGTCAGCGACGCAATACTTTCCTCAGAAATAGTCGCTATCAGCGCTCTGTTCGATCTTCAAAAAACTTTAGCCGAGTATCAGTTAAATCGAAGTGAGATATCGACGATACTCGTAGCGAGTATTCGCGAGATCAGCATTCGAGAGCATTGCAATACGCATAAGCGAGAAGAAGCCATTTTTTGCGTATATAGCGGAGCTGCTGGAGAGGCAGCAGCTTTACGCAGGACATGCAGTCGGACTCGGGAACTTTTCCATCCGGCGACGCAATATCGACGTGTGGAGCGTCACCAGGACGCGAGCACTGGAAGGAACCTGATGACGACGACTTACGTGGTGACGGGAATGAGCTGCGAGCACTGCGTGAAGGCGTGACCAGCGAGCTCAGCAGCCTCAGCGAGTCTTCGTCGTGATCGTCGATCTCGTGTCCAGCGGCAGCTATGCGTCATCGTCGCTAGCGACAGCTCGCTGGCGGAACGCGTAGCATCACCCTCGACTAAGCAGCGAGTACCAGATCGATCGCGGGTATCGCTAGTTAGCTAGAACTGAGAGGCCAGCTCGTTGAGCGTCGCGTCGAGGCCAGGAACGCGTCTCCTCGATGAGCACCAGCAGCTAGTCCTCGCTCATCTGCACTCGCTAATCGAATCATCGTGATGACGATCCGCTGCTCCAGCGCGCCTCGTGTCGACAGATACCGGCAGTCGCAATTGCACTGACGCACAGCAGCGCGAGCCTAGTGAGCGCTCGTATGTCATCCATAGTCGCGTTCCCTTCGTCACTGATCGTGCTTTGAGCATAGCATAGCGCGCTGAACTGATCAACAAGCGAGCGCAGATTAATCACGGAATAGCCAGTGTTCAAACAAGCGTCGACAATACAAATACCCTAGCTCAGAATGAAATACTCGCCCGAAGTATCGTTGCAAACGCAGAGATCCTTACGTGCGAAGCGGCGAGTCTCAGCTAGTCAGTCGCAATATACATTTTTGTCATACTTGTCTCGCGCTCAGTCGTAGCGATATGGAGGCGCTCGAAGAGTACTCTTAAGTGTCGTAGATAAACTCACTCGCCTTGTCGAAGTCGCGCGACTGGAGACAGCGCAGCTCGAGGCTATAATCAGCGCGAGCTACGACAGTATAGCGTTCATCGGCGCTGAGGCCAGCACAGCGATGACCTGACTCGAGACTTACGCGCTGTGTATCAAGCTAGCGCGTTCCGCGCGACGCCTCAGCGCTGACGTAGCTCCTGTCCATCGCCAGCACGTGTGCGCAGCGAATGCGCGCTCGCGCAAACGAAGAACATCGCTGCTGATCGTCTAGAAACTCAACTAGCAATCGTCCCAACGCATCAGAATCGCATCGCTGATCTGTAGCGCGCTCACTCAACGCCAGCGCGTTCGTGCTGACACAGTGCTCAATGTCGTACACCGAATCACCACATCTGCGCTGCCCGTAGCACATCCATCGCATCACTCAGCACGCAGCACCTGATCGCATGATCTTCGTCATAGAACAACCTCCTCAAACAAGCGCCAAGCAGAAGCAGCCTCTCTTCCTGAGGAGGACCGCAGCAAGCATAGCGCGCAGCAGATTTTCTCCGAACCGAGAACTTTCCTTAAGCGCCGTAGCACTAGCAGAGTATGAATTACCTCAGCGCACGCGAAGCCATTTCAGCCCAGATCTACAGCGAAGATCTCGTCTGCCCAGCAGCGCTCTCTACGCGCACCTAGCGAGCTGTGCTGATTGCCGAGACTGGCAGCAGCGAGCACACGAGCTGACCCAGCGCGCCCAGCTCAGCACCTTATCTTAGAGCGAGATCTCATCGCCCAGTGCTCGCAGTCGTTCCCCCAGTCCAACCAAAGCCGCGCCGCCTCGCCCGCAGCGAGCCTAGCCCAGCGAAGCGAGCTAATCGCCGTATCGCTATCACAGCTAGCGATCACCGTTCCGCTGCTGATCCTGAGCCACTACCACAACGCTAGAGCGCTCACCGCGCATGAACTCAGCTCGTTCTACCTAACCCTAGCCATCTCGTTCGCCGTCAGCGCGATCCGCCCAGCGCTGTCAGCATAGCTTACCTAACCGTGTAGCGCTCTCAGCCACAGCCACTAATCGTCACCGCGTCACCGACCTGATCAGCGAGCAGACTATCAGCGCCGACGAAGCGCAGCACCTGATCGCCGTAACCGAGAGCAGCGCTACTGTTCTGGCAGGCCAGGACACTCGCTCCCGTGCCGCGAGACCAGCCGTGGAAACGCCACGTCCTGAGCCGCCTCGCCCTCCGTGCGAGCGGGCAGCAGCACAGGTGACCGTCTTGTCGCCGGAAACTCCGCCGGAGCCGAAGAGCGGCGGCAGCGATGCCGCCTCAGGCCACTCCCCCAGACGTGGCCGCCCGCGACAGCGAGAAAGTCGCGTGACAGCACCCGCCACAGCCCGTGCGTCCCGCACAGCATGCGAGAGATCGAGCTGTCCATCGAGGGCATGACCTGCGCGGCGTGCGCGGCGCGTGTCGAGAAGAAGCTGAACAAGCTCCAGGACGTGGTCAGCGCGTCAGTGAACTACGCGACCGCGACCGCCCGAGTCATCGCACCCGCCGGCTCTGCCGGTGTCAGGAGCTCATCGGCGGCGGTCGAGCAGGCGGGTACGCGGCCAGCGAGCCCACGGGCAGCGCGGGCAGGCGAGGGCACGGAGGCGGTTCGGACGCGCGATCGGGATGCCGCCTACCTGTAGCGCCGGCTGATCGTCGCGCTCGTGTTCTTCATCCCGCTGACCGACCTGTCGCTGATGCTGTCGCTGGTCCCGTCACTGCGGTTCGACGGCTGGCAGTGGCTGCTGGTCGCGCTGCGCGGCGCCGGTCGCACTGTGGTGCGCGTGGCCGTTCCACCGGGCCGCGCTCAAGAACGCCCGGCACGGCTCGTCCTCGATGGACACGCTGGTTTCGCTGGGCATCATCGCGGCCTGCGGCTGGTCGGTGTACGCCATGTTCGTGCTCGACCGCGCCGAGCCACGACGGGTCAGCTTCTGGCAGCGGCTGATCCACGCCTCCGGCGGCGGCATCTACTTCGAGACCGCCGCCACGGTCACCACGTTCCTGCTGGCCGGCCAGCTGTACGAGGCACGGGCCCGGCGCATCGCCGGCCAGGCCATGCGCGACGCTGGCGGCAGCTGCGGCCAGCGACGTCTGCCTGCTCGGACCCGGACGGAACCGAGCGGCTGGTCCCGGCGAGCCAGCCTGCGGCCCGGCGATCGGTTCGTCGTGCGTCCCGGTGAGATCGTCGCCGCGGACGGGGAGGTGCGTGTTCGGGCGGACCGCGGTCGACCGCTCCATGATGACCGGCGAGTCCGTGCCCGGCGAGGCCGGCCGAGGGCGACAGCGTCATCGGCGGCACCGTCGCGCTCACCGGGCGGCTGATCGTCCGCGCGGTCAAGACCGGCCAGGACACTCAGCTGTCGCAGCTGATCAGGCTGGTCGAGCGCGCTCAGGCACGAGAAGGCGGCCATCCAGCGGATGGCCGACCGGATCAGCGCCGTGTTCGTTCCCGCGGTGCTCGGCCTGCGCGGGTGTCACTCTGGCGGGCTGGCTGCTGGCCGGCTCGCCCGGCGGGCACGCGGTTAGCGCAGGGCTCGCCGTACTGATCATCGCCTGCCCGTGCGCGCTCGGCCTAGCGACGCCGGCGGCGCTGGTCGCGGCCTGCGGGCGCGGCGCGCCGGCTGGGCATCTTCATCAAGGGCTACCAGGTCTTCGAGTCCTCCCGCTCCCTCCACGTGGTCGTCCTGGACAAGACCGGGACCGTCACCACCGGGCAGATGTCGCTGGCCGGCGTGCGGCCAGATACCGGCGTCAGCCGCGCGGACCTGCTGCGCCTGGCCGGGGCTGTCGAGCAGGCGTCCGAGCACGCGGTGGCCGCGGCGATCAGCGCTGCCGCGAAGGACGAAGCCGGCCCGCTGCCGCAGGCCGTCGGGTTCAAGGCGCTGCCCGGGCTCGGCGCCCGTGGGCATCGTCGACGGCCGCGAGGTCGTGGTCGGGCGCGAGAAACTGTTCGCCGAGCTGCGGACTCACCGTTCCCGTCCGTACTGACCGCAGCAATGCCGTCTCGTGGGAGCTGGCCGGGCACACCGCTGTGCTCATCGGCTGGGATGGCGTGGTCCGCGGGCGCGGTCGCGGTCGCCGACACGGTCAAGCCGTCGTCGGCCGTCGCCGTCGCGCGAGCTGCGCGCGCTCGGTCTGCACCCGATCCTGCTGACCGGCGACACCGAGGCCTACTGCCCGGGCCGTCGCGGCGGCCGTCGGCATCGACGAGGTCATCGCCGGGACCCTGCCCGCCGAAAAGGCCGCCGTCGTCACCGGCCTGCAGGCCCGACGGCCGCCGGGTGGCGATGGTCGGCGACGGCATCAACGACGCACCGGCGCTGGCGGCGGCCGACCTCGGGCTGGCCCTCGGGTCAGGCACCGACGTCGCGATCTGCGCCGCCGACCTGATCCTGCTCCGCGACGACCTCAGCACGCGTCGCCGGACGCGATCAGGCTGTCCCGCGCCACGTTCCGGACGATCCGCCACAACCTGGCGTGGGCGTTCGGCTACAACGTCGCGGCCATCCCGCTCGCCGCGCTCGGCTTCCTCAATCCGGTCCTCGCCTCGGCCGCCATGACGCTCTCGTCGGTGTTCGTCGTCTCCAACAGCCTGCGGCTCCAGCGATTCAACAGCGATGCCGCACCGGGAAACGGCAGGGCCGGGCGGGGCAGGGCGGTCCCCGCCCCCGCGCAGCCACACCGGAGCCGACGACATGACATCACGATCGCGAGCACGGCCGGCACCGTCGGCAGCGCGGATACCTCGGAGGACGGCATGTACGGTTACAGCCACGACAAGGACAACTATCTGCGGCGGCTGCGCCGGATCGAGGGGCAGGTCCGCGGGCTGCAGCGGATGATCGATGAGGACAAGTACTGCATCGACATCCTCACCCAGGTGGCCGCCGTCACCAAGGCCCTGCAGTCCGTGGCCCTCGGCCTGCTGAAGAGCACCTCAGCCACTGCGTCGCCCAGGCCATGACCGAAGCGCACGCGCGCCACAAGTGCGCGAGGCCGCCGACGCGATCGCCCGCCTGGTCCGTCCTGAGGAGCGGTCCCGCCAGTCATAGCACGTGGTCAAGGACGATGTCGGCGACCCGCGCGACGGGCACCGTGGTGACCACTTCGAGGGTGGCTGAGGCCCTCAGCAGCGGCTCGACCGTCCGCTGGTAGTGCAGCGTCTCGGCGAGCTCGGCGGGATCCTTGCCGTAGGGGTTGGTGGTGCGGGCGGCCAGCCGCCCGGCCAGCACCTCGGGCGGCGCGCTGAGCAGGACGATGTGGTCGAAACGAGGGTAGAAGAGAACCTGGTTGCGGGTCGTGCCCTGGACGAACAGCACGCCAGGGAGCTCGTCGGGAGCGCTGGACAGCAGCGCGCTGATCCGCTCCTCGCGCCACAGGCTTTCGCCGTCGATGACCTGGAAAAAGTCACCGTAGTCGGTATCGACGGTCCGGTAGCCGCGGGCGGCGAGCTCGTCAAGCAGCGAGCTCTTGCCTGCGCCGGACATCCCGGTGATCAGTACACGCTTCACGTTACTGAGCTCAGCGGCGCAGCTGCCAGCTGAGCACCTCGCCCTGCCTGCCGAACGCGGTCGAGCGCGCAGTCCGACCGGTGACTGCGGGCCGGTGACCGCGACGACCACCGCCCCAGGCCGCGGCCGCCCGTCTTCTCCGTAACAGTGCGCCGCGCCAGCCCCTACAGCCGCCGAGGCCGGCTCCGCCGGTGAGCAGCCGCAACGCGGCATCGATGATCAGCGGCGGCAGCACGGCGAACTGGAGGTGATAATGCCGGGCGCGCGAGTTATTCGCGGGCGCGGCGCTGGACGAATTCGAAGCCGAAGCGGCCCTTGACGCAGAGGTGGCCGTGGGTGACGTCGTGGTCCATCGGGGAAGTCACCTTGATGATCGTATTGTCCTGGACGTGCAGCTCCAGGTTGCAGCCGACGCCGCAGTAGGGGCAGATCGTGGTGGTGACCGTCTGCGCGGACTCGTCCCAGGTGCCGGCCTGGCGCATGTTGTACTCCGACGCGGGCATCAGCGCCCCGGTCGGGCAGACGCCGATGCAGTTGCCGCAGTACACGCACGCCGAGTCGGGCAGCGTCACGTCGTACTCGGTGGAGATGCGGGCGTCGAAGCCACGGCCGGCCACCGCGATAGCGAACGTGTTCTGCGCGTCAGGCCCGCACGCCTCCACGCACTTGTAGCAGAGGATGCAGCGCGAGTAGTCGCGGATGTAGCTGTCGTTGTCGTACTTCACCGGCTGCCGCACCGTGGCGGCCGAGTCGCCGGAGACGACCGCGTGATGCTCCCCCGGCCTGGCCGCGTCCCGCTCTCCCGCCTCGTGGTCCGCCGCCCGCGTGCCGTACCGGGACGGGTCAACCCCGTAATCGGCGACCCAGCGCTGCACGTCGGCCGAGGCCAGCGAGATGTCCGCCGACGAGGCGAGGAACTCCAGCACCATCTTCCTGCTGGTCTTGACCCGGTCGGAGTCGGTGTGCACCTTCATGCCCGGCTCAGCCTTGCGCGAGCAGGCCGGCACCAGCGTCCTGGACCCCTCGACCTCGACCACGCAGACCCGGCAGACGTTCACCGGGGTGAGGTTCTCCAGGTAGCACAGGGTGGGCGTGTCGATGCCCTCGGCGCGGCATGCCTCAAGGAGCGTCGCGCCCTCGGGCACGCGAACGGCCTTGCCGTCGATCTCGACGTCGACTAGGCGCTTGGGCGTCTCAAGGAACACAGCAGTCACGGTTCAGCTCCCAATCAGGCCCAGTTTGACGGCGGACTGGACGGCGGAAATCGCGGTCTGGCCGAGCCCGCAGATCGAAGCGTCGCGCGCGACCGATCCGATGTCGTCGAGCAAGGCCAGCTCGGTAGCCACGCTCCCGCGCGGCGTGCCGGACGCCAGGCGGGCCAGCAGTTCCTCCTGGCGCACCGTGCCGACCCGGCATGGCACGCACTGTCCGCAGGACTCGTCCCTGAAGAACTGGGTGATCCGGCGCAGCAGCGCGACCACCTCCACGGTGTCGTCGAGCACGAGCACGACGCCGGACCCGAGCGTGGTGCCGGCCGCGCGGACCGCCTCGAACGTCAGCGGCATATCGAGGGCGGATGGCCCGACGAAGCTGCCGGCCGCGCCGCCGAGCAGCACCGCCCGCAGCGGCCGCCCGTCGCGGACGCCGCCGGCCGCGTCGATCACCTCGCGCAGCGTGACGCCGAAGTCGTACTCGTACAAGCCAGGCCGCGCCACGCAGCCGGACAGGCAGAACAACCGGGTCCCCGTCGAGTTCTCGGTCCCGACCGATGCGAACGAGGGGCCGCCGACGCGCAGGATCTCCAGCACCGACAGCAGCGTCTCCACGTTGTTGACCGCGGTCGGCTTGCCGAACAGGCCGGACTGGGCGGGGAACGGCGGCTTGTTCCGCGGCTCGGCGCGCTTGCCTTCCAGCGAGTTGATCAGCGCGGTCTCCTCGCCGGCGATGTACGCGCCGGCGCCGCGCCTGACCTCGATGTCGAAGGCGAAGCCCTTGCCCATCACGTCGGGCCCGAGGAATCCGCGAGCCCGGGCGGACGCGACGGCATGCCGCAGCCGCGCCTCGGCCAGCGGGTACTCGCCGCGGATGTAGATGTACCCCTGCTCCGCCTCGCAGGCGTAGCCCATCACGGTGAGCGCCTCGACCAGCGCGTACGGGTCCTCCTCCATCAGCACCCGGTCCTTGAAGGTGCCGGGCTCTGACTCGTCGGCATTGCAGATGACGTAGTGCGGCTGGACCGGGTTGGCGGCGACCGCCTCCCACTTGATCGCGGTCGGGAACGCGGCGCCGCCGCGGCCGAGCAGCTTGGCGTCCTTGACCTCGCGCAGCACGCCCTGCGGGGTCAGCGCCACCGCGCGGCGGAGCATCTCGTACCCGCCGGCGGCCCGGTAGGAGTCCAGCGAGGACGGGTCTACCTGGCCGACCCGGCGGAGCAACGAGACCGTTCGGGATGAACTAATGACCAGCGGGCGGCCCGCACTTTCGTCAGGGACGGTCAGCGAACGCCAGATCTGGTCAGGGTCCGCCGGGGCGAGCCCGACGCGGGCCGGGTCGGCGCCGGCGTGCTGGATGAGCGCGGCCGAGCCGCGGTCGCACTGGCCGAGGCACGGGCTGCGCTGCCAGGTGACCCCCGCGCCGTCGAAGGCGGACTCGCTGCCCTCGTTGCCGAAGCGGCGGGTCATCCGCTCGCACAGCTCCTCCGCGCCGTTGACCTGGCAGGCGAGGTCGTCGCAGATGTGCACGACCGCGCCGGGCGACGGCGCGGTGCGGAACAGCGCGTAGAACGAGGCGACGCCGTACGCCTCGGCGGGCGGGACGGCGAGCCGCTCCGCGATGTGGTCGATCGCGCCGGGGCTGATCCAGCCGATCCGCTCCTGCACCGAATGCAGCACGGTGATCAGCAGGTGGCGGCGTGCGCGGGCGGCGCGGCCGCCGTAGGCGATGTGCCCGTCGGCGGCGGTGCGCTGCCCGCCCTCCCAGCCGGTGGCCGCGGGCCCGAGGACGGAGGCGATCGCGGCCCGTTCCTCCTCGGTCGCGGGCACCGATCGCCCCGAGCCGCAGGTCCATCTAGGTAGCCACCTCCGCGGTGCTCGCCGTCTCGGCCGCCGCGGCGGCATCGGCTTCGGCATCCGCCGCCTTCTCCACCCGGATCGCGGTCGCCTTGAACTCCGCCGTGCCGGACTTCGGGTCCCATGCGTCGAGAGTGAGGATGTTGGTCTCCACCTGCTCGGGGAAGTGCAGGGTCATGAAGGTCAGGCCCTTGCGCAGGGTCTGGTCCACGTGCACCGGCGCGGTGACCGAGCCGCGGCGGGAAGAGACCCGCGCCAGCTCGCCCTCGGCGAAGCCCAGTTCGGCCGCGTCCTCCGGCGAGAGGTTGAGCGTTTCCGGCCGCCGCATCGGCGTGCTGTAGTGGCCGCTCTGCGCGCCCGTGTTGTAGGAGTCCAGGCGGCGCCCGGTGGTGAGCCGGATCGGGTACTCGGCGGTGAGCTCGTCGATCGGGTCTTCCTGCTCCACCACGTGGAACGGAGCCGGGTTGCCGCGCTTGACCGGGTCGGTCTCCCACAGCCTGGCGTGCAGGAACAGGGTGCCTTCCGACTCGTCGTCCGGGCAGGGCCACTGCACGCCGCCGAGCCGCTCGATCTTCTCGTAGCTCATGCCGCGGTGCATGGGCGACAGCGTGCGCAGCTCGTTCCAGAGATCCTCGGGGGTGGGGTTGCCCCAGTCGGTGCCGAGCCGCCGTGCGAGCTCCGTGATGATCTCGATGTCGTCGCGGGCGCCGGGCGGCGGGTCGATCGCCTTGCGGACCCGCTGCACCCGGCGCTCGCTGCTGGTGACGGTGCCCTCGGACTCGCACCAGGAGGCCGTGCCTGGCAGCACCACGTGCGCCGCCTTGGCGGTGTCGGTGAGGAAGATGTCCTGCACCACCAGGCACTCCAGGCCCTCCAGGAGCTTGCGGGTGCGGTAGGTGTCCGCCTCGGAGCGCAGCGGGTTCTCGCCGACGACGTAGGCGGCGGTGAGCTCGCCCTCCTCCATCGCCTCGAACATCTGCGACAGGTGCATGCCCTTCTTCGGATTGATCGTGACACCGTACTTCTCGCCGAACCGGTGGCGGGCGTCGTCGTTGGTCTCGATGTCCTGGAAGCCGGTCAGCTTGTTCGGAATGGCGCCCATGTCGCCGCCGCCCTGGACGTTGTTCTGGCCTCGCAGCGGCACCAGGCCGGAGCCGTAGCGGCCCACGTGGCCGGTGAGCAGCGACAGGTTGATCAGCGCCAGCACGTTGTCGGCGGCGTTGTGGTGCTCGGTGATGCCGAGCGTCCAGCAGATCTGCGCCCGGTCGGCCCTGGCGTAGTCGTGGGCGAGCTCCCTGATCAGGTGCGCGGGCACTCCGGTGTCGCGCTCGGCGCGCTCGAGCGGGTACTCGCTGACCTTCCGCGCGTACGCTTCGAAATTCACCGTCGCGCGCCTGATGAACTCCTCGTTGACCAGCCCGGCGGTGATGATCTCGTTGGCAATCGCGTTCGCCAGCGAGATGTCGCTGCCGACGTGGATGCCGAGCCAGGCGTCCGCCCACTGCGCGGTGGACGAGCGCCGCGGGTCGACGGCGTACATCTTCGCGCCGTTGCGGATCCCCTTCAGGACATGATGGAAGAAGATCGGGTGCGCTTCACGCGCGTTCGAACCCCACATGACGATGAGGTCCGCGTCCTCCGCCTCCCGGTAGGAGCTGGTGCCGCCACCCGCTCCGAATGCTGCCGCCAGACCGACGACACTGGGGGCGTGTCAAGTGCGGTTACATGAGTCGATGTTGTTACTCAGCATCGCCGAACGGACGAACTTCTGTGCCGCGTAGTTCATCTCGTTCGTCGCCTTCGAGCAGCTGAACATCCCGAACGACTTCGTGGCGTCCTGCTCACGCGCCCTGGCGAACCCGGCCGCGGCGCGATCCAGCGCCTCGTCCCAGCTCGCCGGCCGCAGCTCGCCGTTAACCCGGACCAGCGGCTCGGTCAGCCGAACCTGCTTGCTCATCTGCACATCCTCCTGGCGGTCACCGCCGCTCACGTGGATCGTATGACGACCAATGGATCTCGGTCTATTGCCGCGCGAACGCGGCATTCTGGCGGTTTTTGGGGTCCGGGAACAACGCCCCGGGTCGCCGTCAGCGCACCCGATTGCCCATTTCCTTGGCGGAGTAGCCGCCGAGTTCGTCCACCGAGGCCTTGAAGCGGTCCGCCCGCAGCAGCGCCCATAGCGGCGCGAGCTGCGATGACTCCAGCGCGCCGGGCGCGACGACCAGGTCATAAGGCTCCGTGGCGAGCGGCACGAAATCGAGCCCGAATACCTGCGCGGCCGCCATGATCCCCAGGCCGGCGTCGGCCCGGCCAGATGCGATCGCCGCCGCGACCGCCAGGTGCGTCGGCTCCTCCCGTGCGTACCCCTCGATCGAGGACGGGGCGATACCGAGCTGTCCCAGCATGACGTCGAGCAGGACCCGCGTGCCCGCGCCGCGCTGCCTGTTCACGTAGCGCACCCCGGCCCGGCGGATATCAGCGAGCCCGGCGATGCCCAGGGGATTCCCGGCGGCCACCATCAGTCCCTGCGACCGCTCTACCAGCCGCACCACCGCCACGTCGGCGGCCGCCGCGCCGAAGACCCGGTCCACGTACGGCAGCGTGTACTCGCCGGAAGCCGGGTCGAGCAGGTGCGACCCGGCGATGTGGCACAGGCCGTCGCGCAGCGCGACGAGGCCGCCGAGGGAGCCCACGTTGGACGACGCGAGCGTCACCATCGGGTCGTCCGCGCGCAGCGCGGACGACGCCAGGTCGAGCACCAGGTCGTGCGACCCGATCGCGACGATGGTCCGCGCGATCTCGTCAATCCCCCGGAGCAGGTCGACCGGCACGGAAGACCCGGCGTGGTGTCCTTCCACGCCGGCCGGCACCACGAGCAGCCCGTCGGCCCGGACCAGGGATGTCAGCACCCCGGCGCCGCGCGGCAGCGGTGTCGCGACCAGTGACCCGCCGACGGACCCGAGCCGCACCCGTACCCAGTCGTCCATGCCGAGCGGTGACGCGAGCTTGCGGGCCAGCCGTGCCTGGGCACGCGGCCGTTGCCGCGGCGGCGCGCCGGACAGCTCCGCGAGCAGCGGCACGGCGAAGATGTCGAAGGTGAGCGCGGCCGACACCGGGTAGCCTGGCGCGCCGAGCACCGGCGCCCGCCCCACGACGCCGAGCACCACAGGGTGCCCGGGACGGACGGCGACGCCGTGCACGGCCAGCGTCCCTGCCGACGCGACCACCCGCGCGGTGTAGTCGTCCCGCCCCGCGCTCGACCCGGCGATCACGATCAGGAGGTCGCAGTCCGCGGCGGCCTCCCGCACCACCGTGGCGATCCGCTCTGGGTCGTCGGGCTCGATCGGCAGGCACCGCGCCTCGCACCCGGCCTCCCGCGCCTGCTCAGCGAGCATGAGGGAATTGGTGTCGAGGATCTGCCCCGGCCCCGTCTCCGTTCCGATCGGCCGCACCTCGTCTCCGGTCGGGAGGATAAAGACAAGAGCCTTCTTCCGAACGGACAGGTGCGTTGCCCCCGCGGCCGCCGCTGCCGCCAGGTCGACGGCGCGGAGCCGGTGTCCCTCAGGCAACAGCAACTCGCCGGCGCTCACGTCCTCGCCGATGGACCGGACGTGCTGATACGGGGGGACGGCGGCGCGCAGTTCCGCGCGGCCCGCGTCGTCGTAGTGGACGTGCTCGCGCATCACCACCGCGTCACGGCCATCGGGCATCGGGTCGCCGGTGTCCACGACCGTGTAGGCGTCCGGCGCCAGCCAGAGCGGACTGGTCTCGCTCGCGCCGGGCGTGTCGGCGGACCGGACCGCGATGCCGTCCATGCCCGCCGCGTCGAACGGCGGGGAGGACCGGACGGCCCAGACCGGCGCGGCGGTGACGAGGCCGCCGGCCTCGGTGACCGGCACCGTGACAGCGGGCAGCCGGTCGGGGCAGCCCGCGGCCTCGCGGGCGGCGCGCCACGCGTCCAGCGCCTGGGCCGCGGGCACGTCGCGGATGAACGGGCTGTTCGCCGGCCTGTCAGGCATGGCGCGTCACGCAAGCGTCGCCGCATTCGTCACATCCGGCGATCGTCGCCTCAGGCATACAGGATCACGTCGACCACGCTACCCGCGTCGAGCCCGGTCGCTTCCTCGGGAATCACGATGTAGCCGTCCGCCGTCGTCAGCACGGACAAGAGCGCCGACGGCCCGAACACCGGGGCCGCGACGCCGTCGCGCACCGTCACCTGGACGACGTTGAGGCGCCCGGTCGCGGACGCGAGATCGCGCGACAGCCTGGCCCGTACCGACGGCTCGGGCGGCGGCACGGCGCAGCCGCCGACCAGGCGGACGACCGGCATCCCGATCAGCCGGAACACGACGAGCGCCGACCGCGGGTTGCCGGGCAGCCCGATGACGGGCACCCCGGCGCACTCGGCGAGCAGGGTCGGCTTGCCCGGCTTGATGGCCAGCCCGTGGCACCAGATGCCCGGCTCGCCGAGGCGGCCGACGGCGTTCGCGGTCTCATCCCTGACGCCGACCGAGGAACCGGCGGAGATCAGCAGCACGTCGCTGGCCGGCAGCACGTCGCGGAGGGCCTTCTCCAGCGCGCCCGGGTCGTCGGCCACGATCCCGCCGAAGACCGGCTCGCCGCCCGCGTCCATGACCAGGGCGGCGAGCGCGGCCGCCGTCGCGTCGCGTACCTGACCCGGTGTGAGCTCTCGCGTGTCCGGCGGGACCACTTCGTCGCCGGTGGAGAAGA
Source organism: uncultured Actinomycetota bacterium (assembly GCA_963843745.1). Classification (GTDB taxonomy): domain Bacteria; phylum Actinomycetota; class Actinomycetes; order Streptosporangiales; family Streptosporangiaceae; genus Trebonia. The sequence goes on along the minus strand of CAWJLP010000021.1, from coordinate 283,708 downwards.
TCGTCACCATCGGCTTCTTGTACACGGTCACGGACGTCACGCCCGCCGCGGCGAGCATGCCCAGGTCCTGGGGGCGCAGCGGCCGGCCAGCCGGGATGATCTCGTCACCGGGCCTGGCGTCCTCGTCGGCGCGCACGATGCCCTCACCGGGCGCGACCGGGCGGACCACCTCGATCGTGCCGGGCATGGCCTCCGCGGTGTACTCCACCATCACGACCGCGTCCGCGCCGTCCGGTATCACGCCGCCGGTCGGCATCGTGACGGCGGTGCCCGCGGTGACCGTCGTGTCCGGCTCGGCGCCCATGCGCACGGCGCCAGTGACCGTGAGGTAGCCGGGGAGGCCCTCGGACACGCCGTAGGTGTCGGCGGCGCGGACGGCGTACCCGTCGACGGTAGAGCGGGCGAACCCGGGCAGCGGGTACGGGGCGGTGACGGGCTCGCTGGGCACCCGGCGCAACGCGTCGCGCAGCGGCACGGTCTCGGTGCCGGCCCGCCGCCGTGGCCGGAAGCCGGCGAGGGCCTCCGCGACCGTCCTGGTGGTGAAGAACTCCCGCCCGACGGCGTCAGCCATGGTCCTCCGCGAGCCGGACCACGCTCATCACCGGCCCGAGCGCGACCTGGCCGAGACCGCAGATCGAGGTGCGGCGCATCACCTCGGCGAGGTCGCGCACCTCGCCGTTCACGCCGCCGGGACCGCCGCCCGCGGCGAGCAGGCCGTCGAGGATGACGTGGGCCTTCGTCGAGCCGACCCGGCACGGCACGCACTTGCCGCAGGATTCGTCGCGGAAGAACCGCAGCACGTTGGTGGCCGCGGCGAGCAGGTCGGTGCCCGCCGCCATCACGACGATCGCGCCGGAGCCGAGCATCGACCCGGCCGCCTGCAGCGTGCCGAAGTCCAGCTCCACGTCCAGTTGGCCGGGCCCGATGAAGTTGGAGGACGCGCCGCCGGGCTGGATGGCGCCGAGCGGACGGCCGCCGGAGACCCCGCCGGCCAGGTCGAGCAGTTCGCGGGCCGTGGTGCCCACCGGCACGCAGTACACGCCGGGGCGCTCGACGTGCCCGGAGACCGCGAAGAACTTCAGCCCGGCATGCTCGTCGCCGTTCTTGCCTGGCCGCCCCTGCGCCTTCCACCAGGCGGCGCCGCGCAGCGCGATGACCGGGATGTGCGCGAACGTTTCGACCGAGTTCATCAGCGTCGGCTTGCCGTGCAGGCCGTAGGTGCCGGGGAACGGCGGCTTGTTCCGCGGCTCGCCGCGGTGCCCTTCCATGCACTCGATGAGCGCCGACTCCTCGCCGAGGATGTAGCCGCCGGGCGAGGTGAACACCTCGACGTTCAGCCGCCTGCCGGTTCCGCCTGCGTCCGGGCCGATCAGGCCGGCGTCGCGCAGGTACTCGATCTCGCGGCGGACGACCTGCTCCTCAGGGCCGTACTCGTGCCTGATGAACACCCAGCCTTCTACGGCGCCGACCGCGAGCATGCCGAGCAGCATGCCCTCGAGCACCAGGTGCGGCTGGGTGGCGAGGATGTCCCTGTCCTTGAACGTGCCCGGCTCGGACTCATCGGCGTTGCAGATCACGTACGTGGGCGTTGCCTGCTGAGCCGCCACCAGGTCCCACTTGCGGCCGGCCGGGAACCCGGCGCCGCCCATGCCGCGCAGCCCGCTGTCCTTCAGCGCGGCGATGACCTGTCCGGTGCTCAGCTCCCCGGCCAGCACGGATTTGACGACGCCGTAGCGGTCCTGGGGCGTGGCGTACGGATCGTTGGGCCACCGGACGGGGGCCGCGGCCGCGGCCGCCGGGGTGTGGTGGCCGTTCGGGTGCGCCCCGTTCGACGGCGCCGTTTCCTTCACCGTCGTCACCGCGGCGTCCGCCGCGTCCATCGCGGCCGGCGCCTCGTTCACCGTGCAGGCCGGCGCGATGTCGCACCGGCCGAGGCAGGATCCCTCCACGAACTCGACATCGGCGTCGGCGCCGTAGCGCTCCTTCAGCCGCGCGATCCGCTCGTCCGCGCCGCGCAGCCAGCAGGACAGGTCATGGCAGACCCGGAGCTGGACCTGCCGCGGCGGATCGGTGCGGAAGTGCGGGTAGAACGAGATCAGCCCCTCGATCTCGTACAGCGGCCGGTGCACCTCGCGGGACAGCGTGACGAGTTCCTCGCGGGGCAGCCAGCCGACCCGCTCCTGGATCGCGTTCAGCGCCGGGATCAGGCTCGGGCCGGGGAACTTCCCCGCCCGCGCCTCGACGCCGGGGACGCGGACCTGGGCCTCAGCCATCGGCGCGCACGCTGACGCCGGCCGGCTCGATGCGCACGGCGCAGAACTTGAACTCGGGGATCTTCCCCACCGGGTCGATCTCGTCGATCGTCAGCAAGTTCGCCGCCGCCTCCCTGAAGTGGAACGGAATGAAGCAGTTGCCGGGCGCCTCCCGGTGCGACACCTTCACCGCGAGCTCGATGGCGCCCCGGCGGGAGCTCACCCGCGCCATCTCGCCGTCGCCGAGGCCGAGGCCGGCGGCGTCGTCCGGGTGCATGAACACCTGCGCCCGCGGCGCGATCGCGTCCAGCGCGTAGGACCTGCGGGTCATCGACCCGGTGTGCCAGTGCTCCAGCATCCGGCCCGTGTTCAGCACGAACGGGTACTCCTCGCTCGGCAGTTCCTTCGCCGGCAGCCATTCGGCGGGTACCAGGTGGGCGAGCCCGTCGTCGGTCTTGAACCGCTCGCCGAACATCACCACGGTCCCGTCGCTGTGCTCGGGGTCGGGGTTCGGGTACAGCTTGCCGGTCAGCCCGAGGTTGTCGTAACTGAGGTTCTTGTAGCTCGGGATGACCGAGACCATCTCCTCGAAGATGTCGCGCGGCGAGGCGTACCGCCAGCCGAGCCCGACCCTGTTGGCGATGTCCTGCACGACCTCCCAGTCGACCCGCGCCTGGCCTGGCGTGTCGAGCACCTTGCGGCCGAGCTGGACGCGGCGGTCGGTGTTGGTGTACGTGCCGTCCTTCTCCAGGTAGGAGGAGGCGGGCAGGATCACGTCGGCGAACTCGGCCGTCTCGGTCAGGAAGATGTCCTGCACAACCAGGAAGTCCAGCTTCGCCAGCGCCTTGCGGACCTTGTTGATGTTCGGGTCGGACAGGAACGGGTTCTCGCCGAGCATGTACATGCCGCGCACGCCGCCCTTGAGCGCGGACCCGATGATCTCGGTGACGGTCAGGCCCTTCACCGGGTCGAGATCCTGAGCGCCCCAGGCGGTCTCGAACCTGCCCTTGACGCCGGGGTCGTCGGCCTTCTGGTAGTCCGGGTAGAACATCGGGACCAGGCCCATGTCGGACGCGCCCTGCACGTTGTTCTGCCCGCGCAGCGGGTGCAGGCCGGCGCCCGGCTTGCCGATGTTCCCGGTGATCGCGCACAGCGCGATCAGGCAGCGGGCGTTGTCGGTGCCGGTGGTGTGCTGGGAGATGCCCATCCCCCAGAAGATGATCCCGCCGCTGGCCTCGCCCCAGGCCCTGGCGACCCGCCTGATGGTGTCCGCGGGCACGCCGGTGATCTGCTCGGCGCGCTCCGGCGGGTAGTCCGCGACGGTGCGCTTGAGCGCCTCGAAGTTGCTCGTCCGGGTCGCGACGTACTCGTCGTCGGTGAGGCCGAGCCTGATGATCTCGTGCATCACGCCGTTGTAGAACGCGACGTCGGTGCCGGGCTTGAGCTGGCAGTAGATGTCCGCGTGATCGGCCATCGTGTCGGCCCGCGGGTCCACGTAGATGACCGTGGTGCCGTTGCGGCGGGCCTGCTTGAAGAAGGTGGAGGCGACCGGGTGGTTCGCCGTCGAGTTGCTGCCGGTGACGATCGCGACCCCGGCGTTCTTGATGTCGCCGAAGGTCGTCGAGACCGCGCCGGATCCGATCCCCTCGAACAGCGCCGCCACGCTGGAGGCGTGGCACAGCCGGGTGCAGTGGTCCACGTTGTTGGTGTGGAAGCCGGTGCGGATGAGCTTCTGGAAGAGGTAGGCCTCCTCGTTCGAGCACTTCGCGCTGCCGAACCCGGCGATGGCGGCCGGGCCGCCTTCCGCGTAGACCTCTGTCAGCCGCCGCGCCACCAGGTCCAGCGCCTCTTCCCAGGTCGCCTCCCGGAAGTGCGGCAGCACCTCGGCGTAGTCGACGAGGCCGCCGGGCTTGCGGCCGCGCTTGCCGCCCTTGCGCTTGCCCTTCGGGTCGCCGTCGCCGGTCATCCCGTGGTCGTTGCTCTCGGCGTCGGCATTGGCGCCGGCCATGTCACCGATGACGTCGGCGGACAGCGCCCCCTTGGGGTAGGAGTCCTCGCGGCGGATCAGCGGCATCGTCAGGCGCTGCGGGGAGGCCGCGTAGTCCCAGCCGTACCGGCCCTTCACGCACAGCCGCCCGTGCGAGCCTGGCTGCTCCCGGCCCTCCGCGTACGCGATCGCGCCCTTGTCCCTGTCCACGTAGTAGGTGAGGGCGCAGCCGACGCCGCAGTACGGGCAGACGGTGTCCACCGCGTCGAGTTCGGTGCGCGGCCGGATCGGGATGTTGTTGATCGGCTTGTTGGTGAGCGCGCCGGTCGGGCACGCGGCGACGCACTCGCCGCAGGACACGCAGGTCGAGGCGCCCATCGGGTCGTTCAGGTCGAACGCGATATGGGTGGTGTAGCCCTTGCCGCTGCGCCCGATCACGTCGTTGCCCTGGATGTCGTCGCAGGCCCGCACGCAGCGGTCGCAGAGGATGCACGCGTCGTGGTCGACCGCGATCACCGGGCTGGACAGGTCGGCGCCCCGGCCGGACGCGAGAGGCAGGCCGGCGTCGCTGTGATTGACCCCGAACCGTTCGGCCAGCGCGAGCAGCTCGTTGTCGCCCGTGGTCGTCTGCTTCGGATCGCGCCCGGCCGGCGGCTGGTCGGCGATCAGCAGCTCCGTCAGCGTCGCGCGGCTGCGCTCCAGCTCGGGGGTGCTGGTCGTGACCTGCATGCCGTTCTCGCAGGCCCGCACGCACGAGGCGGCGAACGCGGGGGTGCCCACGTCGACCACGCACATCCGGCAGACGCCGACCGGGTTGAATCGCTCGTCGTGGCAGAGCACGGGGATGTCGATCCCGGCGGCCTTGGCGGCCTGCCAGATCGTGGCGCCTTCCGGGGCGGTGACCTCACGACCGTCGATCGTGAACGTCACCGTCCCGGTGCTCTCCGGCGCAGTAATGGCCATAGTGGCAGTATCCGCCCGGACGCGACGCAACGCCAAGGTCAGGTCGTCAACAACAGCTCGACCTGGGGTTCCCTCATGATCACGAGCGACCGCCTTGTAGCAGCCGCCAGCCGCGCCCTCCCGTCAGCCAGCTCTCCCACGATCGTTCCCGCTCGTCCGGTGCGGAGTACTCGAACGCGGCGGAGGTGACGTCGCGGCCGCACTCGCGGGCGAGCAGGGTGGCGAGCTCGCTGGGTCCCGGCGAAAGCGGCGGCACGCGGGTTCGGGAGATCAGGACGTAACCCGCGGGCGCGGTGATCTCGCACGGGTGGTCGGTCTCGCAATCACCCATGACCGCCGCGACGATCAGCGCCATGGCGAGAACGTCGGCGCGCAGGCCGTGGTCGCCGAGATCGGGACCGAGCGCGATGTGCTCGCCGAAGCTGACGATCGCGGCGACGTTCTCGTCGGGCCACGCTCCGGCATCCCCGGGGCTATCCAGCACGGTAATGCCTAGGCGGCTCGCCGTGGCGGATAGGCGCGCGACAGGGGAGGCCGGCCTGAATCGCATCACCATGTTCTTCCCACGGCCCCGTGGCTCAGCGACGCCCGGCGAATGCTGGGATATCCGCTTCCCGCATGCCTTCAGCCGCGGGAGCCGACTGCGCCGTGACCAGCACGGGGACCGCCTTCGCCGCCAGCTCGGCGTGTTTCGCGTTGACCTCGTTGTTCCAGCGCCTGAGCGTGTGCCACAGCGGTATCCCCGCCCAGCAGCCGAAGAACAGCAGCATGAGCAGGATGTTCGTCCAGATCAGCGTCCCCATGATGACCCTCCCCTGGTCGGCCTCGGCGGTCGCCTCGGCGCGCATGCGGAGTGGTCGCATAGATAGCGATCCCGCGAAAGCAACAGCGCTTGGTCCCCCACCCCGCTCAGCGCACGCTATCCCGCGTGCGCATGTCCGGCCCTAGGGATTCCACCGGGTTCTTCCCTAGGGCCGCCGGGCCGGGGGCTGGCGGCCGTGGATGCGGGCTGCCAGCTGATGGCGATGGCGGACCCCCAACTTGGTGAAGACACTTGCCAGGTGATACTCGATCGTCTTGGGGCTCAGGTACAGCCGCGCCGCCGCCTCGCGATTCGACAACCCCGTTGCCACCAGCCGTGCCACCCGGAGCTCTTGAGCGGTCAGCCCGGGCAGACCGGGATCACCGCCGTTGCGCGGCCGCACCCCTAGCGCCATGAGCTCCACGCCGGCAGCGTCCGTGAAGGGGCGGGCCGCCAGCGCGGTAAAGACCTCATCAGCGGCGCGGACGGCGGCAATGGCATCCTTACGGCGCCCCAGCCGGGCCAGGCAGCGGCCGTACTCGAGATCCAGCAATCCACGGTGGAAGGGAAAAGATCCGCGCTCACAAGCGCGGCAGCCCTCCCGCAGCACCTGTTCGGCCTGTTCCTGCACGCCCTGCGCCGTGGCGAGCAAGCCGCGCAGCCACGCCGCGTTGATCTGCGCCAGAAGCTCACAGCGGTCCGCGGCCTTGGACTCGAACGCGGCCAGGATAGCCTCCGCGTCGACGAGCCGGCCGGTACGGATCAGCGCCCAGATTTGCAGCGGGCGCCACCAGAACGCCGACGGGTCATCGTAATAGTCGATCTCCGGCACTGCCAGGGCCGTCGACGCGCCGCGGAGCACCTCATCCGGATCATCCCTCGCGAAGCCCAGCATGGCGCGGGCGGAGGCGGCGAAGATTTCCGCGAAGCCACCAAAGGTGCGCCCTGCCTCCTCCGCGGCCTCGACGTGGCCAACGGCGACCCTCCACTCGCCGCGGCAGGCGGGCACCTTCGCCGCGGCGGCGTGCACGGTCGGCAGATCGTAATAGCGGTCCGCGTCGCGGGCCAGCGACACGGCCAGCTCGGCGTGATCCTGGCAGTCATCCCAGCGGCCGCACCTGAATTCCGCCTCGGCGAGAAATGCCAGCGGCTGGCCGGGAAACCGCACCTGAAGGCCGGCCCTGACCCGGCTCACCGCCAGCCCTAGATCCTCGATCGCTCCCTTGAGGTCACCGCTCCAGAGCTTGACGAGCCCACGGTAGGTGAGGGAGTCGGTCTTCGCAGCCGGAACCATCGCCGCCCGCTCGGGCAGGTCGCGGAACAGGCTGAGCGCCTTGTCGGCTTCGCCGCCGAGCACGAACGGTATGGCTCGCATGCTGCGGGCCGCGTCATACCATGGCTCGATGCCGTTTGCGCTGCTCAGCGCTTGGTCCAGCCATATGGTGGACTCGGTGAACGATCCGGATATGCCGAACAGCATGCCGAGCCCGAGCGCCGCCTCGGCGCCTGCCGCCGCGTCGGCCACCGGGTCGTGCACGGTCCATGCCGCCCGCAGCAGGGTGCCCGCCTCGAGCGGCCGCGCCGAGAGCACGGCGAGCTGGCCCAGCGCCGCCTCCCTGCGGGCGCTTGGCGCAAGCCGCTCGACCGCCGGCCGCACGGCCTCGGCCTGAGCGACATCGGCGGCTCGCAACAGCAGCTCAAACGACGACAGCAAGCGCTCATCACGCTCAAGCCCGGTGCCGCTCACCTCGGCGGCCTGCTGCCGGTACCGCGCGGCCAGGCGCATCTTCCCCGCGGCGATTGCCCTGGCGGCTGCTTCGTCAAGGTCGGCCGCGAGTTCAGGATCCGCGTCGGCGGCCGCCGCGGTCCGGTGAGCGAGCGACTCCTCACCCCCCACGATCGTGGCCGCGCGCAGGTGGAGCTCCCGCCGCCGCTCCCCGCCGAGGCCGCCGTAAACCGCCTGGCGGACAAGCGGATGCGCGAAGGAAACCCGCCAGCCGGAGGTGGTCTCCTGCTCAACCAGGATTCCCGCTCGCTCGGCCTCGCCGAGCCTCGCTGCGGGCGCTGGTGTGCCCGCCAGCGCGGCCACATCGACGAGCCTGCTGTGCTCCCCGATCACGGCCGCGGCCGCCACGAAGTGGCGCGCGGCCGGCGAGAGCGCGGCCAGCCGGAGCTGAATCACTTCCGCAAGAGAGCTGGGTGCGCGCCACGGTCCGTCGGCATCGTTAAGCGCTTCGTCGGCAAGCTCGGCGAGCAACGCGCGGGCGAGCAGCGGGTTGCCACCCGTGTATTCCCTCAGCCTGCGGAAAGTCCGGTCGGACAGCATGGTGCGGCCAATGGCCCGGCACAGCATGCCGAGTTCGTCAACGTCGAGTCCGCCGAGCGTCAACCGGGTGGCACGGCGATCGCTGTCCACGAAGCGTGTCCACCCCTCGCCGAGGTGCGGCATCCCGCCGGGCCTGCACGTGAGGACCATGAGCACCCGGTCGGCGCTGAGCCGCCGCATAGCGAATAGCAGGGCACGGGCGGACATCAGGTCAATCCACTGGAGGTCCTCGATCACCACGGCGACCGCTTCGCTTCCCTGCAGGAAGGAGAACAGGGCCAGCAGTTCGACGCCGGCAAGCAGCGGATCAGCGTCCACGGGCGGACCTTTGCAGAGCAGCTCAAGTCCCTCAAGCGCGCCAGCTGACACCGCGACCGCCTGGGCGGCGAGCTGCTGCACCATGCCGTACGGCAGGAACGCCTCAGTCTCCTCGCCGCTGGCGGTGACGACCGGCATGCCCTGCCTGGCCGCGAGGAACTCCGAAACAAGTGATGATTTACCGATCCCGGCTTCCCCCTGGATCAGGACAACCCGCGGCTTGCCCTCACCTGCCGCGGTCAGCGCGCTGTCCAGCGCGGACAGTTCCGGCAAACGGCCGACGAACAGCCGCTCAGGATGTGCGTAATCCGCTGCCCCGCCCATACGAGTCCCCACCCCCGAACCTGGCAAGTCCATTTTCGGGGATGACGTACCCGCATGTCGACCTCTATGACGATTGGTTCAGGAGAACTTCTTTGCTTCCTCAGCCGAGGAGCAGGCCGGGGAGAGCCGCTGGGTCCGGGTAGCCGTCACCGTCGAGGCCGCGCATCGCGTAGTAGCCGTTGATCATCGCGCGGAGGCGGTCCGCGGTGAGCGTCGCGACGCGGCCGGACGGGAGGGTGAGCGGCTCGTTCAGCAGCCGGTCCGGCAGCCAGTCGTCGTCGGTCTGCCAGCCCTCCCTGATGTTGTAGACCCGCTTGGCCATGACGATCCGGCGGGCCGTTTCGTGTAGTTCGGCGCCGGTCACGTCCCAGCCCGTCACCGCGGACAGCAGCGCTGCCCACTCGGTGAACGGGTCGGTGAACACGCCGCGCAGGAACTTGCACAAGATCAGCGAGTCCATCACCGCGGCCCGGTCTTCTGTCTCGATCGCGGCCGCCACGTGGGCGTCGCCGCCGTCGAGCCGGTCCAGGTCACCGGACAGGTCGGCCTCGTAGGCGCCGGAGCGGTTGTGATCCGCGCCCCTGGCGTTCACCGCGAGGCCAAGGGCCATGGAATGCAGTGTGCGCGGCTCGTACCCCGGCATCTCCAGCCCCTTCACATGCGGGGCGAAGGCCTGAGAGTCAGCCCCGACCGTTCTGGATGCTCGTTTTGAGCCTTCGCCAAGCAGAGACCCGAGCGGCGTGCTGCCAGCGCCGATCTCGTCCAGGGCACGCACGAGGGCGGCGGAGTCGCCAAAGCGCAGCCACGGCGCGTCGATGAGGCCGCGCTCCGCGCACTCCATCGCCCACGCGATCGTGCCGCCCGCCGAGATCGTGTCGATGCCAAGCTCGTCGCAGCGGGCACTCGCGGTGAGCACCGCGTCCGGGTCGCTGACCCCGCACATCGGGCCGAGCGCGAACACGTTCTCGTACTCGACGCGTGCCTTCTTGCCCCGGCCGACGCGGTAGATGTGCTCGCAGCCGATCGTGCAGGACGCGCAGCTGCTGCGCGCCACCCGGCGCATACCTTCGACGGTCGCGTCCGGCGCCTGCTCGGCCAGGCGATCGGCGCCCTCGAACTCGGCGGACCGGAAGTTGCGGGTAGGCAGCGCGGCGATCGCGTTGAACGCGAGCAGGTTGGCGAGCGTGCCGAGCTCGCGGTACTTCGCCGTCGCGGGGCCGAACGACCGTTCCCGCAGGTCCCGCGCGGCCTGGAGCACCGAGGCCGGGTCGGCTGTCGCGACCTTCGCCGCCGCGCGGACCGCGATCGCCTTCAGGTTCTTCGCGCCCATGACCGCGCCAAGGCCGCCCCGGCCGGCGTGCCGGCCGTCGTGCGAGATCGTCGCGTACCGGACGCCGCGCTCGCCGGCCGGGCCGATCGCGGCCACCCGCCAGCCTCGGCCGAGCTCGCCGCGCAGCTTCGCGTCGGCGTCGGCGGCGGTCATGCCGCCGAGGTGGGTCGCGTCGATGAGCCGGGCGCCGTCGCCGTCGACGAGCAGTGCCGAGGGCTTGCGTGCGCGGCCACGGATCACGATCGCGTCGTGACCGGTGAGCTTCCCGGCGATCGCGAACTGGCTGGAGGCCAGCGCGTCCGTCAGCATCCCGGTCAGCGGCGACTTCGCCACCACGGCGAACTTCGCGCTGGTGGTCAGCGGCGTGCCCACCAGCGGAGAGAACACGAACGCCAGCGGCGCCGAGGCGTCCAGGGCGCCGGCCCCCGGCGTCCCCAGCTGGTGCAGCAGCCAGACGCCGAGGCCGGAGCCGCCGATGTACGCGCGCAGGACCTCACCAGGCAGCGGCAGGACCTCACTCGTCCCCGTGGTGGCGTCCACGACAAGCGCCTGTCCGAAGTAACCGCCGGCGGCCATGTCAGCCCCCCGCGTCCGCGGACAGGAAGAAGACGGTGTCCCCCGCCACGAGCGGTGTCTCGCCGTCCCTGGTGATCTGATCACCGTTCAGGGCTGCCGTGACATGCCGGTCGAGCACCAGGCCGAGCGCGCCGGCGGCGGCGCCCACGGTGGCGGCCCTGACGGTGTGCGGGCCGCTGCTGCCGCCGCTCTTGGCGAGGGTGCCGAAAAGCCGGACGGTCACGTCCGGCGCCGGCCGGGCCCTGGCCTCCTGGTAGTCGGCTTGCGTGTTGACGTTGACCACCGAGTCCAGGTCCGGGTCGAGCGCGGCGAGCACGGGGTCTTGCTTCAGCGCGGCGTCGTCGAGCGTTTCGACGGTGCACTCCTCGAAGAGGTAGGCCGGGCGCAGCCTGTCCTCTTTCACCAGGCGCTCGGCGGTATCCGCCAGCGACACCCGGTACGCCGCGGCTAGCGGCTGTTTGTAGCCGCGCGCGAGCGGCAGGGCGACATCGATGGTTTCGCCGTCACCGAGAACCCCCAGTACCCGGCGGATGAAGGCCGGATGCAGGAACGGCATGTCGGTCGAGGCGATGAACGCGGCGTCGGCGCGCCCGCGCAGCGCGGCGAGCCCCGCGGCGATGCCCTGCACCGGGCCCTTTCCCTCGCGCGGGTCGTCGGCCACCAGGATGCCCTTCGGCAGGGCGGGAAGGTCCTGGCCAGGTGCGCGCACGACGACCACAGGACCGCCGGTCGAGCGCGCCAGGACGCCGGCCGTCCTGCGCAGCAGGGTGGACCCGTGCCACTCCAGGGCCGCCTTGGGCGTGCCCATCCGCGAAGACCGGCCGCCCGCCAGCACTACACCCGCGGAAACCGCCACTTTCTCATCGTAAGCGGTCGGATACGAGAGGACGCCGGCGCGAGGCGCGCCCCACGACGATCGCGGTGCCGAGCGTGACGACGAAGAGCCCCAGGCCGGCGAGCAGGTAGAGGTTCCCGGCCAGGAGCTGCAGGCCGTGCCAGTGATATTCGGCGTAGGCCGGGTTGTCGCCGTGCGCGAAGGAGCTGGCCGGGGCGTAGTTGATCAGGCCGCCCGGCAGCAGCCCGGCCTTCCTCGACCAGAAGTCCGGCCACGCGCCGTACACCAGGAGCACGGCGGCGGCGAGCGCCCACCACGCGACCCGCGCGACGGTCGTCCGCGCCCGCACGGCCGCGTCGACGATCACCGCGAGACCCGGCGCGATCCACACCCAGTGGTGGTCCCAGCTGATCGGGGAGATGAGCAGCGCGGTCAGCGCGCACGCCATCAGGCCCGCGAACGACCGCCCGGAGTTGTACAGCACGACCGCGGCGGCCAGCCCCAGCAGCCCGACGACGATCGCGACGGCGAGCCACAGGGCGAAGCTGCCGTTCACGCTGCCGGCGAGCCGGGTCAGCATGCCGCGCAGCGACTGGTTCTGCTGGTCGCCGACGAACCCGGTACGGCCCGCCTGGAAGAAGTTGCCGTCGATCCACCAGTATTTCGACGGGCCGGGCAGCACCGCGAACCCGATGATGACCGTGACGGCGAACACCGCGACGGCCACCGCCGCCTGCCGGAACCGCCTGGTGATTACCAGGTAGACGATGAACAGCAGCGGCACGAGCTTGATGGCCGCCGCGAGGCCGGTGGCCGCGCCCTTCCACCAGCGGCGGTCGGGCTGGCACAGGTCCCACACCACGAGCGCCATCAGCACCAGCTCGACCTGGCCGAGGAACAGCGCGCGCTGCACCGGCTCGGTCCAGAACACCAGCCCGGTGAGCAGCAGCGTCGCCCCGGCCCGCGCCATCGGCTGCCAGCCGAGCTCGCGGAACGCGATCCAGATCGTCGCCGTCAGCGCCACCGTGCTCACCGCCGCCACCAGCGCGACGAGCGCGTGGAACGGCACGACAGAGCCGACCGCGAACAGCAGCGCCGCGAACGGCGTGTAAGTGAACTGGATGCCGGGATGGGTCTCGAAGTACCAGGTGTACAGGTTGCCGGAGTGGTGCAGCGCCTGCTGGCCGCCGTCCAGGTAGACCTGCAGATCGAAGCCCTTGAGCATGGTCGCCATCGGGTGCGTCGCCACCGCCACCAGGTAGGCGACGGCGGCCACCGCGGCCACCGCGGCGCCGGTGATCAGCAGCGCGCGGCCGCCGGCGCGGTCCTGCTCGCCGACGGGATGCTTGCTGACCAGGCTCACCTGTGCTCCCATGGCCCGCAGCATACTGGTCATAGCGGAACGGGCGGAGGCGACGATGACAGATCACGTGGAGATCGAGCAGAAGTTCGACGTCGATGAGGACTTCGAGCGACCCGACTTCGGCGCGCTGCCGGGCGTGACGGCGGCCGCCCCGGTCGTGCACCGCCTGGCCGCCACCTACTTCGACACGCAAGGCGACCGGCTCGCGGCGAGCAAGATCACGCTGCGCAGGCGCACCGGGGGGACCGACGAGGGCTGGCACCTGAAGCTGCCCGCCGCCGACGGCAACCGTCAGGAACTGCACGAGCCGCTCGGCGACTCCGCCGACGAGGTGCCCGAGCGGTTCGCGTCGCGGGTGGCTGAGGTCACCGGCGGCCGCGCGCTGGCGCCGATCGCGCAGCTCGATACGGAACGTACGGTGGTGACTCTCACCCGCGACGACGGGCACACGGTCGCGGAGGTCGCCGATGACATGGTGACCGCGCGGCGGCTGAACGGCACCCCGGGGGGCGGCCCGGGCCAGCCGCTGCGCTGGCGGGAGGTCGAGGTCGAGGTCCCCGAGCCAGAGCCGGAGCTCCAGCAGGCGGCGGCAGACCTGCTGCTGGCGGCGGGGGCCCGCCCATCGGGTGAGGCGTCCAAGCTCGGTCGCCTGCTGAGCAGCTGACGACCGGGCACGAGCCGACAAGCTCAGAGGATATCCATACGTTTTCCACATGCCATCAGGCTGTTTTGCTTGCCATCCTGAGAGGGAGACTCCGGACCCCGGCCACGAGTGAGCGACTGACATGCCTGATTCCGCACGCAGCAGCACCCTGAACGGCACCGCGCAGCCCGACATGGGCGGCGGCGGCCGAACGACGGCCGTGGCCGGCGCGGGGGGCGCCGGCGCCGCGGCGGCGACGCTCGGGCGCGGCGCCGGCACCCAGCACGCCGACGGTACGCCGGTGCGGGTCCTGGTGGTGGATGACGAGCCGAGCCTGGCCGAGCTGCTCTCCAGCGTGCTGCGCTACGAGGGCTGGAGCGTGCGCACCGCGGGCGACGGCGCGGAGGCGGTCCGCACCGGGCGCGAGTTCCGCCCGGACGCGGTCGTGCTCGACATCATGCTGCCCGACTTCGACGGCATCGAGGTCATGCGCAGGCTGCGCGGCGAGCTGCCCGACATCTGCGTGCTCTTCCTCACCGCGCGGGACGCGGTGGAAGACCGGGTGGCGGGGCTGACCGCCGGCGGCGACGACTACGTGACGAAGCCGTTCAGCCTGGAAGAGGTCCTCGCCCGGCTGCGCGGGCTGCTGCGCCGCGCGAACCTGGCCAAGGCGAGCAGCGAGGGCTCGCTCGCGGTCGCGGACCTGACCATGGACGAGGACGCCCGCGAGGTGCGCCGCGCGGGCGAGCTCATCGACCTGACGGCTACCGAGTTCGAGCTGCTCCGCTTCCTGATGCGCAACCCGCGGCGGGTGCTGTCCAAGGCGCAGATCCTGGACCGGGTGTGGAACTACGACTTCGGCGGCCAGGCCCACGTCGTCGAGCTGTACATCAGCTACCTGCGCAAGAAGATCGACGCGGGCCGCGACCCGCTCATCCACACCGTGCGCGGTGTGGGGTACGTGCTGAAGCCGGCTGGCTAATGCAGGCACGCGCCACCCGGTCGCGGCGCGCTGCCGGCTGGCGGCCGGCCCGCAGCCTCAGCGGCCGGCTGATCGCCGGCCTGGTCGCGCTGCTCGCCCTCGGCTGCGCCACGGTCGGCCTGGTCACCTACTTCGCGATCCAGCGCGCCCTGTTCAACGAGCTCGACAACCAGCTGCAGGCCGCGACGAAAGTGACGAACACCTGCCTGGACCACTGGCTGGACGATGACAACAACGGCGGCAGCGGCGGCAGCGGCGGCGGCAACAGCGCCGGGCAGCCCCCCCAGGGCACCCCCGTCAATCCCCTGATGACCCCGTACTGCGAAGGGCTAGGCACCGGGACGTTCCTCGCGTACCGGCATGACGGCCAGTGGGTCGCGTACGTCGTGCCACACGAGATCACGCTGTCGGCCGGTGACGTGGCCACGCTGAGCGCCATCAAGCCGAGCCAGGCGCAAGGGTCGGCCGGGCCGCCGGCGCCGACGCCGACACCGACGCCGACACCGACGCACAACAGGAACCTCACCTCGGCCGACTCCGACCAGGAGGCCTACTCGCTCACCGTGGTCGCCGATCCGGGCGGGGCGACCTACGTCACCGGCCTGCCCCTGAGCGGCGTCCACGACCTGCTCAAGGACGTCGCGCTGGCGGAAATCGGGGTCTTCGGCGGGGTCCTGGTGCTCGCCGGAGTGCTCGGCACCGGGTGGGTGCGGCTGGCGCTGCGGCCGCTGCGCCGGGTCGCCGCCACCGCGTCCCGGGTGGCCGAGCTGCCGCTCGAGTCCGGCGAGGTGGCGATGCCCAGGGGCGTGCCTGACACCGATCCGGGCACCGAGACCGGCCAGCTCGGGCTGGCGTTCAACCGCATGCTCGGGCACGTCGAGTCCGCGCTGCGGCGGCGCGCGGCCAGCGAGGCGCGGCTGCGCCGGTTCGCCGCCGACGCCAGCCACGAGCTGCGCACCCCGCTCGCCGCCATCCGCGGCTACGCCGAGCTGGGCCTGCTGCACCCCGGCGACTCCCCGGAGACCGTCACCCACGCGCTCGGCCGGGTGCTGTCGGAATCCACCAGGATGAGCGTGCTCGTCGACGACCTGCTGCTGCTCGCCAGGCTGGACGCCGGACGCCCGCTGAACACCGACCCGGTGGACATGACGCGGCTGGCGATCGAGGCGACGAGCGACGCCCAGGTCGCGCGCCCCGACCACCGCTGGGTGCTCGAGCTCCCCGACGACCCGGTGCAGGTGCGCGGCGACGAGCACCGGCTGCACCAGGTGCTCGCTAACCTGCTCAGCAACGCCGGACGGCACACCCCGGAGGGCACCACGGTCACCGTCGCGGTCAGCGACACGCTGCCGCCCGGCGAGCCGGGCGCCGGCGAGGACTCGGTACAGCACGGCGACATCCCCGCCGAGCCGCGGGTGGTGCTGACCGTCACCGACAACGGGCCGGGCATCCCCGGCGGCCTGCTGCCCGAACTGTTCGAGCGGTTCACCCGCGCGGACACCGCCCGGACGCACGCCGTCGACGCGGCGTCAACCGGCCTGGGGCTGGCCATCGTGGACGCCGTGGTCGCCGCCCACGATGGCGCGGTCCTGGTGACCAGCCGGCCGGGGATAACCCGCTTCACGATCGTGCTGGCCCGGCTCGCCGAGCCCGGCGCGGACGAGGGCGGCTCGGTCGCGGCCGCCCCGCGCCCTTCCCGCAAGGTGCTGCACAGGTCTACTCCGGGGAGCTGACCGCTCTACTCCACGGAGCCGACGGCGGAACTCTCCTCCGGCACCGTGGCGGGCGCGGGCGCCCCGCCGGTTCCCATGCCCTGCAGTGGGCCGCGGCGCATCAGCGTGCCGCAGATGACCGCGCCGGCGGCGAAGAGGCCGGTGCACCACCAGAACACCGTCGTGTAGCCGTGTACGAGGGCCGCGGCCTGCACCTGGTGCAGTAGTGCGGCGCTCGGCCTTCCGTGCAGGCCGGCCAGGTGGCTGGCGATGTAGGCGGTCGTGGCGCTGGCCGCGATCGTGTTCAGCAGCGAAGTGCCGATCGACCCGCCGAGCTGCTGCCCGGTGTTCACCGACGCCGACGCCACCCCGGCGTCACGCGGGTCGACCCCGTATGTGCCGGTGTTGATCGCGGTCGAGAACAACAAGCCCATGCCGGTGCCGGTGACCATGAGCGGGCCGAGGATGTCGGCCACGTAGTCCCCGTGCACCCCGATCCTGGTCAGCCAGATCTGCCCGCCCGTCAGCAGCAGGAAGGCCACGACGACGATCGGCTTCGGGCCGATCCGCGGCAGCAGCACGATGTTGGCCACGTTGGCCGCGACGGCGACGCACACCACCATCGGCAGGAAGGCCAGGCCGCTGATCACCGGCGAATAAGCCAGGCTGACCTGCATGTAGTAGGTCAGGAACAGGAAGATGCCGAACAGGCCGGCGCCGACGATGAGGATGGCCAGGTAGGCCGCGCCGCGGTTGCGGTCGAGCACCACCCGGGGCGGCAGCAGCGGATGGCTGGCGTACCCCTGCCAGACGGCAAAGGCGGTGAGCAGCACGACGCCGGCGGCGAGGAAACCGTAGGTGGACGGCGTGCTCCAGCTGTGCGTGGCCGCGTTCGAGAACCCGTAGACGACGCAGAACACACCGCTGGACACCAGCAGCACGCCAGGTATGTCCAGCTTGCCGCCCACCGTCTTCTGCTGCTTTTTCAGCAGCACCGCGCCGCCCGCGATGGCGATCCCGGCGAAGACCACGTTGATGTACAGGCACCAGCGCCACGACAGGTACGACGTCAGCACGCCGCCGAGCAGCAGCCCGACCGCCGCGCCCGCGCCGGCGATGGCGCCATAGACGCCGAATGCCTTGCCGCGCTCCTTCGGGACGGTGAACGTGGTGGTCAGCAGCGACAGCGCGGCCGGCGCCAGCATCGCGGCGAACACGCCCTGGCACGCGCGGGCGGTGACCAGCATCTCGAAGTTGACCGACGCGCCGCCGATCGCCGAGGCCACGGCGAAGCCGGTCAGGCCGGTGAGGAACATCACCTTGCGCCCGACTAGGTTGGCCAGCCGGCCGCAGAACAGCAGCAGGCTGCCGAACGACAGCGCGTACGCCGTCACGACCCACTGCCTGTCCACGTTGCTGAAGTCCAGCGCCCTCTGCGCCGACGGCAGCGCGAGGTTCATCACCGTCAGGTCGAGCACGATCATGAGCTGGGCGACCGCGATGATGACGAGGATCAGCCACCGGCGCGGGTCGGGTTCCGCCTGTCCGGATGCCCCGCCCGCCCAGGCCCCTTGGGCGCTTGCTTCGGACATGTCGACCACCTATCTGGAGGACCTAACTCCGCTTATGGGGCAAGCATAACACGAAGCGGAGAAGCAACCTCCGCTGCGGGTTACTCTGTAAGACGTGACATCAGACGGCATTGTGACAGCCGGCCACTGCGGAGGCGAGCGGCCGCTGCGCCGCGACGCCGAACGGAACCGGCAGCGCATCCTGCACGCCGCCGCGGAGGTGTTCACGCAGCGCGGCCTCGACGCCACCCTAGACGACGTCGCCCGCGAGGCCGGCGTCGGCGTCGGCACCGTTTACCGCCGCTTCCCTGACAAGGAATCGCTCGTCGCCGAGCTGTTCGCGGACCGCATCGACGCCATGGTGGGCGTCGCGGAACAGGCCCTCGCGGCGCCCGACCCGTGGCAGGCGCTCGTCTCCTACCTGGAGTACGCGGCGGAGACCATGGCGTCCAGCATCGGCCTGCGCCAGCTCATGATGTTCGCCACCTACGGCAGGGACCGGGTGGCCTACGCCCGGGAGCAGATGCGCCCGGTGGTCACCAAGCTCGTCGAGCGCGCCCAGGAAGCAGGCGTGCTGCGCGAGGATTTCCGCGCCACGGACGTGCCGCTGATCGCCTACATGCTCGCCGCGGCCGCCGAGTACGCCAGCTACGTGGAGCCGGAGGTCTGGCGGCGCTACCTGGCGCTCATCATCGACGGCCTGCGCCCGTCCAGGGACGGCGTGTCGGAGCTGCCGATGCCCGCGCTGACCCCGCAGGAAATGGAGCAGTCCATGCGCGCCCACGGCCAGCGGGGGCAGGCTCGCCGCTGACCCGCCCTGCCACCGGGCGAATTACGCATTCGCGAACGGCTGCGGCTGCAAATGCACGTGCATACGCACTTTCCCCTACTCGTGCACGATGTACGTGCATTCGCAATTTGCAGTTAAAATTAATGCAATCGATCGCACCAATTCATTATGCCATCTGACCTGCGGATTCGCTGACAGAAGCGCCGTTCGCCAGCGTCCGGAGTACCATCTGCTCCCGCCGTCATATAGGCTGGCGAATATCGCGTATATCACTTCCAACGAGGGTGACAAGTCTCTTAAATCGCAGTAAGATAACCTTTAATAGCGTCGATGGTGACCAACTAGCCGTCGGCCTTCCTCCCCGTCTGGAGCCCTGTTTCATGACTTCCGGCAACGGCGTGCCAGCCGCAAGCGACCGCGACGAAGGCACCCCAGTCCGCGACGATCGCCAGCTTCGCGACATCCAGGACCTCATCGCCAAGCTCGAGCAGATCAACAGGCAACTCTCCGGCCCCATGCCGAAACTGCGGACTGTACGGACAGAGGGGACCGCCACACCAGCCGGCAGCGTCATTCCCGAACAGCCGGGATCCCAGGACCGGGGCTGATACCCCTTGCGAGCTAGTCCCTCGCCATGTCGCCGAGCAGCCGCGCCGACGCCGCGGGGCTGAGCGCCGCCGCGCGCAGCTGCGCGAAGGCGCGGACGTAACGGGCGAGGTCGTCCCGGTCTTCCAGGCTCACCCCGCCGGACAGCGCGGCCAGGTGGATGACGCCGAGGCCCGGCGTGTCCGAGAACCGCAGGATCGCCATTGATCCGACGCCGGCGGCGTACGCGCCCGCCGCGAACGGCAGCACCTGGAGCGAGAAGCCGGAACTCCCGGTGCCGCCGGCTCCCCCGGCCAGGCTGGCCAGCCGGGCGAGCTGCGGACGCATCACCCGGGTCCCGCCGACGACCTGGTGCAGCGCCGCCTCGGCGATCACGAACTCCAGTCGCGGGCTGCGCTCCGCCAGCACCACCCGCTGCCTGATCAGCTTCACCTCGACGGCCTGCGCCCGCTGCTCTTCTTCGGTGCAGGCAGGATCGGCGTCGGCCAGCGCACGGGCGTACTCACGCGTCTGCAAGAGGTCGGGAACCTGATGCGCCTCGTAGGTCAGGATCTCCTCCGCCGCCGCTTCCATGATCACGTAGTCCTGGCCGGCGTCGGACAGTACGCCGGGGTAGTCCTGCCACCAGCCGTGCTGCCTGCCGCGATGCGCCACGGCGAGCAGGGCGGCCTGCTCATCGTCCGGTACGCCGTACTCGGTGAGCAGCTCCCGGAGCTCCTTGGCGCGAATGCCGCGCTGGCCGGTCTCGATCCGGGAAATCTTGGACCGGTCGCACTCCAGGATCTGGGCGGCCTCGTCGAGTCCGAAGCCGAGGTTCTCACGGTACCGGCGCAGCGCGGCGCCAAGCAGCCGGCGTCGCACGGGCGGGTTTCCAGTCACGGCCTTCCTCCAATTTCAAGGGGTTGCTCACGCAGTGAGCGTGCTACTACGAGAGGAAGGTAGCACTTGAAGTGAAACAATAGTCGAACGACACGCCGATGCGGGGCAAATGGCAAACCGTTGTCAGTTGAGGTGTTCGATTGCGGCTGTCTTACTGGGTTCCGGCATTCGAACCGGCCGCGGCCGTCGCGGCGGCGAGCGAGCACCCGACCATAGTCGACTAAGTCGGACGTACGGCGCAAGCGGGATGGAAGCATGTCGAAGTCGAGCCCGCGAATGCGACTTAGGAGCAGAACCCTACACTTTTCTTGCTGTTATCAGCGCTGTGGCGTAGTTTGCTGCTCCTAAGTCGCGCGGGGCGGCCTGGGTTGTCAGGCGAGGTGCGGTCAGGCGAGGTGCGGTCAGGCGAGGTGCAGTCAGGCGAGGTGAGTCAGGCGAGGTGGAGTCAGGCGAGGTGCTCGATCGCCGTGGTGATCCTGCGTTCCGAGACCGGGCCCTGGGTGCCGACCGTCTGGGCGAACAGGCTGACCCGCAGTTCCTGGATCTGCCAGCCGATCTCGCGGGCCGCGTCGCTGGATCGCCCGGCGGCGGGCAGCGCGGCGAGCGCGGCGCGGTAGGCGTCCTCGACGCGATGGGCGACGGCCATCTGCTGGGCGTCGCGGCCGGGGTTGTCGGGCAGCTTGTCTAGGCGGTACTGGATGGCGCGCAGGTAGCGGGCCAGCGCCGGGAGCCGCCGGGTTCCGGTGGCGGCGAGGAAGCCTGGGTAGATGAGGCCGTCGAGCTGGGCGCGGATGTCGTCGGCGGCGGGCTCGAGCACCGGGCTGCGCAGTTCGCCGAGCCGGATCTGGGCGGCGTGGGCGGCGCGCAGGATTTCCTCGGCCCAGGTGATGACCTCGTAGGTGGCGGCGTGCAGCCCAGGGCGGACGTCGGCGGCGAGCCGCTCGAAGCCCGCGGCGTCCCAGGCGGGGCCGCCGGCGTCGGCGATGAGGCCGTCGGCGGCGCAATTGACTACGTTGGCGAAGAGTGCCGCGATGCCGCCGTATGGGTTGTTGCTGAGCGCTAGCTTCTGCGCGGTGGTGAGCCGGGCCGCGATGTCCTTGACCGGGGATCTGGCGCCGAGCAGGATCAGCCGCCGCGTTCCGGCGCGCATGGCGGTGCGGGCGGCGTCGGCGGTCTCGAAGAGGCGGACGTCGACGGTGTTGCCGTTGTCGACGAGCGCCGGGTAGGCCTTGACCTCGCCGTCGGTGAACACCTGGGGCAGCGTGCCGATGTCCCAGGTGGTGAGTCCGGTCCTGGTGAGGGCGCTCGCCCGGGCGGACAGGGTCGCGCGCAGCTTCGGCCGCATCTGCCGCTGGAGCGCAGCGAGGTCTTTACCCGAGGCGAGGACGCGGTCGTTATCGACGATGCGAAATGTAATGCGCAAGTGGGCTGGGAGCTTGTCCACGTCGAACGCGTCGGGCGGCACCCGCACGCCGCGCAGCCGCAGCAGCTCACGCGACAGCACGTCCCTGATGTCGCCGCCGGGGATGGCGCCGTCGAGGCGGGCGAGAACTTCGCGGGCGACGTCGGGGGCGGGGACGAGCTCGCGCCGCACGGCCTTGGGCAGGGAGCGGATCAGCTCGGTGACCAGCTCCTGGCGCAGGCCAGGGACCTGCCAGGAGAACTCTTCGGGCCGGGCCTGGTTGAGGGTGCTGAGCGGGATGTCGATGGTGACGCCGTTGGTTTCCGTGCCGGGCTCGAAGGCATAGGACAGCGACAAGGCTCGCTGGCTGCCCGCGGTCGCGCCGGGCGATTCCGAGGTCCAGGCCTCGGGGTAGGCGGCGGAGTCCAGCTCCGCCGCCTCCGCGCTGAGCAGGTCATCGAGTGTCAGCGTGAGCAGGTCAGGGGTCTGGTGGCGCTGTCTCTTCCACCAGGCGTCGAAGTGGCGGGCGGAGGTGATGTCGGCCGGGACGCGGGCGTCGTAGAACTCGAAGAGCGCGTCCTCGCCGGCTACCAGGCCGCGGCGGCGGGCACGCTGCTCGAGTTCGGCGGCCTCGGCGAGGAGCTTGGCGTTGTCGCGGAAGAAGTGGTGCCTGGTTTCCCAGTCCCCTTCGACGAGGGCGTGCCTGATGAACAGCTCGCGGGAGGTGCCGGGGTCGATGCTGGCGAAGTTCACCGTGCGGTCGGCGACGATCGGGATGCCGTAGAGGGTGACCTTTTCTGTCGCGATGACGGCGCCGCGGTTCTTGGACCAGCGGGGCTCGCTGTAGGACCGCTTGACCAGGTGGGCGGCGACCGGCTCGACCCATTCCGGTTCGACGCTGGCGACGATGCGGCCCCACAGCCGGGACGTCTCGACGAGCTCGGCGGCGACGACCCAGTCGGGCGGCTTGCGGGCGAGCGCGGAGCCGGGGAAGATCGCGAACCGGGTGCCGCGGGCGCCGAGGAACTCGGGCAGCGGCCGACCCGCTCGCCCCCTGGCGCGCTCCGGAGGCGTACCTGGAGTGCCAGGGCGCGATGGGGTAAGCACCACCTTCATGCCGACGTGGGACAAGAGCCCGGCGAGCAGGGCGGTGTGAACACGGGCCCGTTCTGAAGAAGATGAATCGGTGCTCAGCCCGAGATCGGCGGACAGGCTTTGCAACTGGGCGTGCAGGTCCTGCCACTCGCGGACCCGCAGGTAGTTGAGGAACTCCGCGCGGCACAGGCGGCGGAAGGCGGAGCCGGACAGCTCGCGCTGGCGATCGGCGAGGTAGTCCCAGAGCGCGAGGAAGGTGAGGAAGTCCGATTCCGGCTGGGCGAAGCGGCGGTGCGCGGTATCGGCGGCCTGCTGGTTGTCGGCGGGGCGTTCCCTGGGGTCCTGGATGGACAGCGCGGCCGCGATGACCAGGACCTCGCGGGCGCAGCCCTGGCGGTCCGCTTCGATGATCATGCGGGCGATGCGGGGGTCGACGGGGAGGCGGGCCATCTTCCGGCCCGTGTCGGTGAGCCGGTCGCTCTTCATGGCGTTGAGCTCTTCGAGCAGCCGTACGCCGTCGGTGATGCTGCGCGGGTCCGGCGGGTCGACAAAGGGGAACGCGCGGACGTCGCCGAGACGGGCGGCGGCCATCTGGAGGATGACCGACGCGAGGTTGGTGCGCTGGATCTCGGGGTCGGTGTACTCGGGGCGCGAGTCGAAGTCCTCTTCCGAGTACAGCCGGATGCAGATGCCGTCGGCGACGCGGCCGCAGCGACCCTTGCGCTGGTTGGCGCTGGCCTGGGAGATGGGCTCGATGGGGAGGCGCTGGACCTTGGTGCGGAGGGAATAGCGGGAGATGCGGGCGGTGCCCGGGTCGATGACGTAGCGGATGCCGGGGACGGTGAGCGAGGTTTCCGCGACGTTGGTAGCGAGCACGACGCGGCGGTGGCTCATGGTCCGGCTGGCGGGGAGCTCGAAGACGCGGTGCTGTTCGGCGGCGGACAGGCGGCCGTAGAGCGGGAGGACATCGAGGTTCTTGCGGCCCTTGAGGGCGTCGGCGGTGTCGCGGATCTCGCGCTCCCCGGAGAAGAACACGAGAATGTCGCCCGGGCCGTTGGCACTGAGCTCGTCGATGGCGTCGCTGATCGCCTGGATCTGGTCGCGGTCCTCTGCGTCTCGCTGCTCTGGGTCGGCGATCGGGCGGTAGCGGACCTCGACGGGGTAGGTGCGGCCGGAGACCTCGATGATCGGCGCGGGCTGGTCGTCGATGGCGAAGTGGGCGGCGAAGCGTTCCGGGTCGATCGTCGCGGAGGTGATGATCACCTTGAGGTCGGGGCGGCGCGGCAGGAGCTGCCTGAGGTAGCCGAGGATGAAGTCGATGTTCAGGCTGCGCTCGTGAGCCTCGTCGATGATCAGCGTGTCGTACCGGGACAGGTCGCGGTCGCTGGCGATCTCGTTGAGGAGGATGCCGTCGGTCATGACCTTGACGAGGGTGTTGTCGCCGGACTTGTCGGTGAACCTGACCTTATAGCCGACGGCGGTGCCGAGCTGGGTGCCGGTTTCCTCGGCGATACGCTCGGCGACGGTGCGGGCAGCGATCCTTCTTGGCTGGGTGTGGCCGATCTGGCCGGTGACGCCGCGGCCGAGCTCGAGGCAGATCTTGGGCAGCTGGGTGGTCTTGCCCGACCCGGTCTCGCCGGCCACGATGACGACCTGGTGGTCCCTGATGGCCTGGGCGATGTCGTCCTTGCGCTGGCTGACCGGCAGCTCTGCCGGGTAGCTGATGTCCGGGACCGCTTCGCGGCGCCTGGCTACCCGGCGGGTCGCCCGCTCGATCTCGGCGGTCAGCTCGGTGACGGCCTTGTCGCGGGCGGCCTGGTCCCGCAGGCCGCTGGCCCGGTCGATACGCCTGGTCAGCCGGTGCTGGTCGTGCAGCATCAGCTCGGGCAGGGCGCGGCGCAGGTCAGCGAGCGCGGGCAGCGTGGAAGGTTGAGTCACCGGCGGTAAAGAGTAGAGGAAGAAGATCCGGTAGTGCCAACGCTTTTAGGCCTGCCAGGCTTCCCGGTTACGGGCTGGCTACTTATCCTGCTCGGCTGGAGGGCCCAGTGCCAGTGGCGGAGGGCTTAGTGGCGGCACTGGGGAGCTCGGCACCGGTCGTACTGCCAGGGAGCGCAGTGCCAGCGGTAGCGGGAGGCAGCTCGTCGTACGCACTGTATAGCAATCCCACCTGCTCGGTGGTGTACGTCCGTTCCCGGCGTATGTCACGGACAAAGGCGGGCCACCAGCTGACCAGCGCGCCGAGGCGGTTGCGGATGCCGGTCAGGAAGCCGATGTGGATGAACAGCCAGACGACCCAGGCGGGGAAGCCGGACAGGCGCAGGCGTCCCACAGAAACGACCGCGTGGAAGCGGTAAATGTAAGCAGCCGACCCTAGGTCACGGTAGCGGAACGGCTTAGTGGACATCTTCCCGGCGACGTCGTGTTTGATGCGTTGCCCGGCGTATATGCCGGTCTGCATGGCTACCTCGCACACACCGGGGAGCTTGTTCAGGCTCATCATGTCGCCGGTCACGAAGATCTCGGGGTGGTCGGGAATGGTGCAGTCGTCGCCGACCACGATGCGGCCGGCCCGGTCCTGCTTGGCACCGGTGGCCGCCGCGATGGCCGCCGCGACCGGCGGCGCTGCCACCCCGGCGGTCCACAGCACGGTGCCCGCCTCGTGGCGGGTCACCGTGCCGTCCGCAGCGCGGACGCTCAGCCCGGTGCCGTCGATGCTGGTCACGATCGAGTGCATGTGCTGCTCGACGCCGAGCTTGTCCAGGGTGCGTGCCGCCTTGGCCGACAGCTCCGGGCCGAACGGGGCGAGCGGGGCGTCCCCGCCGTCGAACAGCAGCACCCGGGCGTCCTCGGGCTTGATGTGGCGGTATTCGTCGCGCAGCGTCTTGGTGGCCACCTCGCGGATCTGCCCGGCCAGTTCGACGCCGGTGGGTCCGGCGCCGACCAGGGCGAAGGTGAGCCAGCGGCTGCGTTCGGCCGGGTCTACCGCGGTATCGGCCAGCTCGAACGCGCCGAAGACGCGGCGCCGGACGACCAGGGCATGCTCGATGGTCTTCATGCCGGGCGCCCACTGGGCGAACTCGTCGTGCCCGAAATACGATTGCTGCACCCCGGCCGCCACGATCAGGTAGTCGTAGCCGAACTCCAGCTGGTCCCCGAGCGGCCGCGTCGCCAGGACCCGGCGCCCTTCGGTGTCGATGCCGGTCACCTGGGCCAGCACGAAGTCCGCGTTCTTCTGCTTACGGAGCAGATCCCGCAGCGGAACGGCGATCTTCCCCTCGGACAGGATCCCGGTCGAGCACTGGTACAGCAGCGGCTGGAACAGGTGGTGCGGGCGTCTGTCGATGAGGGTCACCTGGACCGGGGCGCGGCGCAGCATCCGGGCGGCGAATAGCCCGGCGAATCCGCCGCCGATGATCACCACGCGGCGCTGGCTATCCTGGTCGTTCATGGCACGTCCCCCGATCCCGGTCGTCCTTATTTCTGCGTGCGGGTCAGCCTGCCGGGTCGTACCACGTTTCCCCGTCGGCCAGTAGCCGGTCCGTCTCCTTGGGACCCCAGCTGCCCCTGGCGTAGGGGTGCACGGGGACGACATCGCCGAGCACCGGGTCGACGATCTCCCATGCGGCTTCCACGGTGTCCTGCCGGGCGAACAGCCAGCGTTCCCCGTCCAGCGCCGCGCCGATGAGCCGGTCATACGGGCGGATGTCCGACCCGGGCTGCTGCGCGAACCCCAGCTCCTCCGCCTGCGGCTCCCAGCCAGCACCGGGCTTCTTCCCGTGCAGGGTGAGGCCGACCGCCGTCTCCGGCCAGATCCGGAACCTCAGCATGTCCGCTGGCCTGACGGGCTCGATCCCGAACACGTCGTGCGGCACCGGCTTGAAGGTGATGCTGATCTCGGTGGCGGTGACCGGCATGGTCTTGCCCGCCCGGATCAGGATCGGCACCCCGGCCCAGCGCCAGGTGTCGGCGGTGAGCCGGACCGCGACGTAGGTCTCCACGGTCGAATTCGGGTCGACGCCGTCCACCTGGCGGTAGCCCTCGTACTGGCCGCGCACCGTGTTCTCCGCGGTCAGCGGGCTCAGCGCGCTCACCACCTGATGCTTGGCGTCCCGCCAGCCGGAAAGATCGTGCGTGCTCGGCGGTTCGGCCAGGACGGTCGCCAGCACCTGCAGCATGTGGTTTTGCAGCACGTCCCTGATGGCGCCGGTCCGGTCGTAGAACCGGCCGCGGTCGGCGACGTCGAACGCCTCGGACATCGTAATCTGGATGTTCTCCACGTAGGTCCGGTTGAGCAGCGGCTCGATCACCGAGTTGGCGAACCGGACGAACAGCACGTTCTCCACCGGGTCGAAGGCCAGCCAGTCATCGACCCGGAAGATCGCCTCTTCCGGGAAGTACTGGTGCATGGTGTCGTTGAGCTGCCGCGAACTGGCCAGGTCGATGCCGAACGGCTTCTCCACCATCACCCGCGCGTCCTTCGTCCGGCCGGCCGAAGCGATCCCCTGCGCGATCCGCCCGAACAGCTGGGCCGGCACCTCCATGTAGTACAAGACCTTCTGGCCCGCGCCGATCTGATCCGACATCGCCTTATAGGTCGCGTCGTCGCCGAGGTCCCCGTCCACGTACCGCAGCAGCCCGAGCATCTTCTGCGCCGCCGCGCTGTTCGAGTCCATGTTGTTGAGCTTCAGCGAGGCGGTGGCGTAGTCGCGGAACTGCTCCAGCCCCCAGCCGCTCTTCGCCACCCCGATCACCGGGACGTCCAGCACTCCGCGCTGGACCAGGCCCACCAGCGCCGGGAACGTCTCGATCTTAGCCAGGTCGCCGGTGGCACCGAAGATTACCAGCGCGTCAACTTTGTCCGACATGTCATTCCTCCTGAGCAGTCGTTACGATCACATCGCGCCCGGGCCCCGTTGGGATCCTCCGCACCGGGTGATCACCCCTGGCCAGCCGTCAGCTCCGCCGCTCAGCCGAGCCGTTCGAGGATATGGTCGCCGACCCGGATCGCGTTGGCCATCGCGGTCAGGGCGGGGTTCACCGCGCTGATGCTCGGGAAGATGCTGGTGTCAGCCACGTAAAGGTTGTCGACTTCGTGGGCCCGGCAGTCGCGGTCGAGCACGGATGTGGCCGGGTCGGCGCCGAACCGGACGGTCCCGGCCTGGTGCGCGCAGCCGGCCACCGGGATATCGGTTTTCAGGTACGCGAACCGGTGGGCCATGTGATCGTCGTGCATGCCGAGCGCGCCGAGCATCGACTTGAGCTGGTGGTACAGCCGCTTGGCGGCGGTGGGGTTGCTCGGCGTGTACGTGATATGGACGGCGCCGTCCGGGCCGAGGGTGATCCGGTTGTCTGGCTGCGGCAGGTCCTCGGTGGACAACCAGAAGTCCACGGCGTGCTCCGCGACGTCACGCAGCGCCCAGTGGGGCGCGAACTTGGTCTCCAGGGGCTTCTCGCCGCGGTACATCGCCGCTTCCGACTTGCCGATCATCTGAATGTTGCCCATCGGATAGTCGAAATCCGGGCCGCTGAAGTAGAAGTCATTGACGCCCAGGGTCTTCTGGAACACGGTCGGGTTCGGGTCCTTGGACAGGGCGAGCACCGCCTGGCTGTCGTGATACATGAAGTTGCGGCCGACCTGATCCGAGCCGTTGGCCAGCCCGTTCCGGGTGCTTGTCGCTGGCCGAGGCCAGCAGCAGCTTGGCGGAGTTGGCCGCGCCACAGGAGACGACCACGATGTCGCCCGCGTACCGCTCGGTGTCGCCGTCCCGCTCGACCACCACCTCGGTGACCGCGGTGCCGGCCGGGTTGGTTTCCAGCTTGACCGCCCGCGCGTTCCGCAGCAGCGTGACGTTCGCGTGCTGCAGGGCGGGCCGGACGCCGAGCACCTCGGCGTCGGACTTGGCGCGCAGCGGACACGGGAAGCCGTCGCAGTGCGCACAGCGCACACAGGTGCTGTCCGGCAGGTTCGCCTCGTTGAGAAGGATGCCGCACGGGGCGTGGAACGGGTGGTATCCGCCCTTTTCCAAGTCGTCGGAGAGCTGCTGGATCCGCGGCTCGTGGGAGACCGCGGGGTACGGGTAAGGCGCGCTGGCCGGCGGTTCGGTCGGATCCTCGCCCCGCGCGCCGTGCACCTGGTACATCGCCTCGGCCGCGGTGTAGTACGGCTCCATGTCCTGGTAAGAGATGGGCCAGGCCGGCGACAGGCCGTCGTGGTGACGAATTTCACCGAAGTCCTGCTCGCGCATCCGGTACAGCGCGGCCCCGTACAGCTTGGTGGCGCCGCCGACGAAGTAGTGCACCTGCGGCTGGAAGAAGGACTTGCCCTTCGCGTCGTACCAGCTGTCGGGCGAGATGTAACGGCCTTTGACGAACACATCCTCCGTCGACCAGTTCGACGGCTCGCGGGGCAGCCAGTCGCCGCGCTCGAGCAGCAGAATGCGCTTGCCCGAGGGGGCCAGGTGGCGGGCGAGGGTGCCGCCGCCCGCCCCGGTACCGATCACGATGACGTCGTAATGCTCACTCATGTCTTAGCTTCTTCCGGGTGGGGCGGAGGTGGGCGCCGGGGCGCCAGGCGTGGGGTCACTTGCCGGCGGGAGTTCCGTCACGAACTCGTCCCGGCTGACCCGCCGGCGGAATACGTAGTAGGTCCAGGTCTGGTAGGCGAGTACCAACGGCAGGAAGATGAGGACGATGATGGTCATCGCCTTGAGCGAGTAGGGGTTGGACGCCGTGTTATTCACGGTGAGGTTGTAGGCCGGGTTGGTGCTGGACACCATCACGTTGGGGTACAGGCCAACGAAGATCGATGCGATGCAGCTCGCCATCGTGATCGCGGTCGCGGTGAAGGCGAAACCGTCGCGATGCGCGTAGACCAGCCAGACCGCGGCCAGGACGGCGATGATGGCGAGCAGCTCAAGCGGCCGCAGGAAGAAGGTGGTGGTGGACGTCACGTGGGTCCAGATGGCGAAGCCCACGACCGCGGCCGCGGTGAACGGGGCCACCGTGCGGGCGATCTGCCGGGAACGTTCGTGCATGTCGCCGGTGGTTTTGAGGGACAGGAACGTCGCGCCATGCAGCAGGCAGATCAGGACCAGGGTGACCCCCGTGAACACCGCATAGGGCTGCAGCAGGGTCCAGAAAGATCCGGTGTAGTTCTGGCTGGAGTTGATGGGGAGTCCGTGCAGCAGGTCGCCCAGGCCGACCCCGAGCAGCAGCGGGGCCAGCAAGCTCCCCACGATCAGCGCCGCGTCCCAGGTGCGGCGCCAGCGCGCCGCGTCGCGCTTGCCGCGGTACTCGAAGGCCACGCCGCGGATGATCAGCGCCATCAGCAGCAAAACCAGCGCGAGGTACAGACCGGAGAACATGGTCGCGTACCAGCCGGGGAAAGCGGCGAACATGGCCGCACCGGCCACGATCAGCCAGACCTCGTTCCCGTCCCACAGCGGGCCGATGGTGTTGATGGCGGCCCGGCGGCCGGCCTCATCCTGGCCGACGAGGCTGTGCAGCATGCCGACGCCAAAGTCGAAGCCTTCGAGGATAAAGAACCCGGTCCACAGAATCGCGATGATGATGAACCAGAACGGCACCATGGTGACCTCAATACTGAACAGCGGGTACGGGCGCGTCGGCGTCGGCGTCAGCGCGCGCGGGCGGCAGCTGGTTACGTGAGTAGCGCAGCATCAAGATGAAATCGACCGTGCCGAGCGCGCCGTACAGCAGGACGAATCCGACCACGCTGATCCACAGCCAGGTGGTGCTCACGGTCGGCGAGATCCCGTTTTTGGTGAGCATGATGCCCTGCACGATCCACGGCTGCCGGCCGCTCTCGGTCAGCAGCCAGCCCGCGGTGTTCATCAGGAACGGCAGCACCGCAACCCATACCGCGACCCACAAGAACCGCCGGGACGTCGCGAGTTTCTCGCGGCGGACCAGCCAGAGCCCCCACAGGGCTATCAGCAAGACCAGGGCACCGAGGTAGGCCATGACCCGCATGGACCAGTACTGGATGAACACGTTCGGGACGTAGTAGCCCGGGCCGTACTGCTGGTTGTACTGCTGGTTCAGCGGGGTCAGCCCCTCGACCTTGCCGTTCCAGTGGTTGGTGGCCAGCAGCGACAGCAGGTGCGGGATCGCGATGATCTCGGTCGGCGTCTGGTCGTTGTTGCCGCCGCCGATCTGGAACAGCGAGAACGAGCACGGCTGGCACGTGGTCCACTGCGCCTCCGCGGCGGCGATCTTCATCGGCTGGTACGTGCCCTCGACCACCCCGAGCTCGTCGCCGACCAGCAAGGTGAACAGCATCGCCGGGACCAGGACGATGAGCGCGAGCCGCGCCGACCGGGTGAACACGCCGCGGTCGCCGCCGTGCCTGAGCTGCCACGCGGAGACCGCCAGCATGATGACGGCGCCAGTGACCAGCGCCACGAAGATAACCTTCGCGTACCCCCACACGAATACCGGGTTGGTGAACACCGCCCAAAGATCGGTCAGCTGCGGCTTGCCACTCACCATCTTGTAGCCGACGGGATGCTGCATCCAGGAGTTGGCTGCCAGGATGAACGCCGCCGACAGCATGCTGCCCAGCGTGACCGCCCAGATCGTCAGCAGGTGCAGCCGCCGGGACAACCTGTCCCAGCCGAACAGCCACAGCCCAAGGAACGTGGACTCCAGGAAGAACGCAGCCAGCCCCTCCATCGCCAGCGGCGCCCCGAAGACGTTGCCGACCAGCCGCGAGTACGCCCCCCAGTTCATGCCGAACTCGAACTCCTGCACGAGGCCGGTCACCACGCCGATTGCGACGTTAATGACCAGCAGCGTGCCGAAGAACCTGGTCAACCGCAGGTACTCGTCTCGCTTGGTCCGGTACCACGCCGTCTGAAGCAACGCGGTCAAAAAGGCCAGCCCGATCGTCACCGGAACAAAAAAGAAATGGTTGATCGACGTAAACGCGAACTGCCACCGCGCAAGATCCAGCGCCATCCGTACCTCCCCCGGTCACCAGAGTTTCGAAGCGATTAGCCGCGAGTGAACGGCAGCCGACAGTCAGGAATTAACGTCGGCCGGCACGCCGTTCCGCCAGGTGGCGGCGCCGGCCGCGGCGGCCGTCTTGGCCTGCACCAACTTAAGCCTTGCTTTCTTCCGAGTTGTCAGACATGACACCGTCCGGTCCGTTGGACAACGACCATCACTTTTGCCTGTAGCGGTGCGACCGGGCATCACCCCGCCGGGGTGATTAGCCGCCGCGGCAGCGGGCACCAGCGGTCCACCCGCGGGTGGCCGCAGGCAGATCACCCCGAGGGGGTGAAGCGACCGCGAGCCGCTCCCGTCAGATTGGGGGTGTAAGCGACCGCAATGACGCGATCCGTGTTGGCGGTCATCCGCCGAACCGGATGGCCTGAGCGCCACCGTCGCAGCTATGAAAAGAGGGCAAATGCCCGACGTACCTAGCCACACCGCTGCGGAGCAGAGCCAGATGAGCATGTTCCCGCCCATCGCCGACTACGCATTCCTGTCGAACTGCGAGCAGAGCTGCCTGGTCGCGCCGAACGGCGCGGTCGAATGGCTGTGCCTGCCGCGTCCCGATGCCCCGAGCGTCTTCGGGGCCCTGCTGGACCGGACCGCGGGCATGTTCCGGTTCAGTCCCGGCAACACGCAGGTCCCTCAGAATCGCCGGTACGTACCGGGGACGATGGTGCTGGAAACAACCTGGCAGACCCCGACGGGGTGGATGACCGTCCAGGACTTCCTGGCCGTCGGCCCGGTCCCGCACGAGGAACGCCGGCCCGACTATCATCGCGCTCCGGCTGATTTCGGGGCCGTCGGCGCGCTCGTCAGGATCGCTACGTGCATTAGCGGCCGGGTCGAGGCCGTGGTGAACTGCGCGCCGCTGTTCAACTACGGATCCGTTAGCGGCACGTGGAGCTATTCGGGCGACGGCTACGACGCGATGACCATCGCCGCCCCGGAGGGGGACACACGGCTCAACCTGGCGAGCAGCATCCCGCTCGGCGTGATGGGCGCCCGCTGCTACGGCCGCACGACGCTGACCCAGGGACAGTCGGCGTTCATCACGTTGTCCTGGGGGGATTCCCGGGCGCCGGCCAACCACGATGACGCATTCAGCGCGCTGAACACGACGATCGACTACTGGCGCGACTGGCTGAGCTCGGCCAAGGTTCCCGACCATCCGTGGAAGCCCTACCTGGACCGCAGCGCCCTGACCCTGAAGGGGCTGAGCTATGCCCCTACCGGTGCCATCATGGCCGCGGCGACGACCTCGCTGCCGGAAACGCCCGGCGGGGCGCGCAACTGGGACTACCGGTTCACCTGGATCAGGGATTCGGCGTTCATGCTCCGGTCGCTGTACCGGCTGGGTTTCGACTGGGAGGCGATCGAGTACTGGGGCTTTGTGCTGGACGCGGTCACCGCCGGGGATATCAACCGCCGCCCCGAGCTGCAGATCATGTACGGCATCGGCGGGGAACGCGACCTGACCGAGCACACGCTGGACCACCTGACCGGGTGGCGCGGGGCGCGCCCGGTCCGGGTCGGCAACGGCGCCTGGAATCAGCAGCAGCACGACGTCTGGGGAATGATCATCGACGCCCTCGACGTCCAGTTCCACCAGGCAGCCTCCCAGATCGTGCCGGCCGTGTGGGAAGGACTCGCCACCTTCGTGGACGCCGCCCTGGCGCACTGGCGGGAGCCCGACCAGGGCATCTGGGAAGTCCGCGGTGACCCCAAGGACTTCGTGGCGTCCAAGGTGATGTGCTGGGTCGCGGCCGCGCGCGGCGCCGATCTGGCCGAGCAACGGGGCGAGGCCGACCGCGCCAGCCGCTGGCGGGCCGGGGCCGATGAGATCAAGGCCGAGGTGCTGGACAAAGGCGTGTCCGACCGGGGAGTGTTCCGGCAGCACTACCAGACCGATGATCTCGACGCCTCGCTGCTGCTGCTGCCGATCATGGGATTCCTGCCCCCCGACGACAAGCGCATCGTCTCGACCGTGCTGGCCATCGCCGACGAGCTGACCCAGGACGGCCTGGTCCTGCGCTACAAGGTCGAGGGAACCGACACCGGATTCGAAGGCGAGGAAGGCACCTTCACCATCTGCTCCTTCTGGCTGGTGACCGCGCTGGCCATGATCGGCGAAACCGACCGCGCCCGCGCCCTGTGCCAGAAGCTGCTGTCGTTCGCCGGACCGCTGCTGCTTTACGCGGAGGAGATCGACGCCACGACCGGCCAGCACCTCGGGAATTTCCCGCAGGCGTTTACACACCTGGCGCTGATCGAGGCCGTGTCTCTGCTCATAGAGACCGATCCCGCCAGCAACACCGGCCCTTCCTACAATCCGCCCCCTGCCATATAAGGGGCGAGCGGCGTAGCGAGCGCCCCGCCGGCCTTGGGGGTGCCCTCGGGAGCGAGGGCATGACCGGCGGGGCGCGCTTTAAGGTCCTTCCCGGGCAGGCGCTAGAGGCCGGCGGCGCGGGCGGGGACCCACCGCGTGGCCGACATCAGGCAACGGGCACCTCCGGGCTGGCACGCTCCAGATTCGGCTGCCCGATCACGGCATCACGCCGGCACCTGGTTGCTAGATTCGTTCACCGTCGCGCACCGGAGGCATGCCGGGCTTCACCCTGCCTGGGTGAGTTATTCGCGGCCCGATGGCCGCATCATCGGCGGTATGAATCGCGGGCCGGTTGATCCTCGGCTGCTGCGCTACGCCCAGGCCGCCCGCGGCTATCTGGTCGTCACCGTGGCCCTCGGATTGACCGGGACGGCGCTGATCCTGGCTCAGGCTGGCCTGCTCGCCCACGGCTTGGCCACCGCAGCGCGCGGCGACGTCGCGGCCGCACTCACGGGCACGCTCATAGCGCTGCTCATTGTGGTGATATTGCGGGCGGCGGTCAGCTACGGCGGGGAGGTGACAGCGCTCCGCGCGGCGGCGGCCGTCAAATCGCAGCTGCGCAGCGCGCTCACCGCCCGGGCGCTGCGGCTCGGCCCCGGGTGGCTAGGCGGTCAGCGGGCGGGTGAGATCGCCACCCTGAGCACCCGGGGCCTGGATGGGCTGGATTCCTACTTCGCCCGGTACCTGCCGCAGCTCGTGCTCGGGGTCCTGGTGCCCATCGCCGTAGTGGCCCGGGTGGCGGTCGCCGACTGGATCTCCGCGGTGGTCATCGCGGTGACACTGCCGCTCATCCCCGTCTTCGCGGTGCTGGTCGGCTGGCACACCAAGGCGCAAACCCGGCGGCAATGGCGATTGCTGGCCATCCTGGGCGGCCACTTCCTCGATGTGGTGGAGGGCCTGCCCACGCTCAAGGTATTCGGCCGTGCCCGGGCTCAGGAACAGGTGATCGCCAAGGTAACGGACGACTACCGGAAAACGACCATGGCGACCTTGCGGGTCGCTTTTCTGTCCGCCCTCGTCCTGGAGCTAACCGCCGCGGTCGCGACCGCGCTCGTCGCGGTGGAAGTCGGGCTCCGCCTGCTCTACGGCCACCTGGGCTATGAGACGGCGCTGCTGGTGCTGCTGCTCACCCCGGAGGCATTTCTGCCGCTGCGCGCGGTCGGCGCCCAGTTCCACGCGAGCATGGAAGGGGCAGCCGCGGCCGGGCGCGTGTTCGAGATCCTGGACACCGCGCTGCCGGATGGACCGGAGGCCCGGCCGGGCCGAGCGACCGCGGGCACGGTGACGGCGGATCTGCGGGTCGCCGAGCTCAGGCTCGACGGAATCACGGTGACGTATCCAGGCCGGCCACGGCCCGCTCTGGACGGGCTCGGCCTGACCATCGCACCGGGTGAGCGGATCGTCCTGACAGGACCAAGCGGCGCGGGCAAGAGCACGCTGCTGGCCCTGCTGCTCCGCTTCCTGGCCCCGGCGGCTGGGACCATCGAGGCGGGCGGCGATGACGTGGCCGCGATGGATCTGGGGCA
The DNA here is from genome assembly GCA_963843745.1 of uncultured Actinomycetota bacterium. Classification (GTDB taxonomy): domain Bacteria; phylum Actinomycetota; class Actinomycetes; order Streptosporangiales; family Streptosporangiaceae; genus Trebonia. The sequence continues at coordinate 248,022 of CAWJLP010000021.1, read as the reverse complement.
GTGGCGCCGGCAGATCGCGTGGGTGCCGCAGCAGCCGTACCTGTTCTCCGGGAGCGCGGCCGACAACATCGCGCTCGGCCAGCCCGGTGCGAGCCGCGGCGCCATCTGCCGGGCCGCCCAGCTCGCCGGTGCCGCCGAGTTCATCGATTCGCTGCCATCCGGCTACGACACGCCGCTCGGGGAGCGCGGCCTGCGGCTGTCCGCCGGCCAGCGTCAGCGGATCGCGCTCGCCCGGGCGTTCCTGCGGGACGCTCCGCTGCTGCTCCTCGACGAGCCCACCGCTCACCTCGATCCGGCCGGGGCCCGGCTCATCGCCTCCGCCCTGGACACGGAGCTGGCCGACCGCACCGTTCTCCTGATCAGCCATGGGCAGGGCTGGTCCGCTGGCAGCGGCGGCCGGGTCGTCAGCATGGAGCACGGGAGGCTGGCAGCACCAGTGGTTCCTGGCGGCCAGGACGCCGGGCTGGTGATCACATGACTGGCGGACCTGTCAGCGCTGAAGAGGCCGAGAGCGGACGTGCCGGGGGCCGGCCGCTGCTGCGCCTGCTGTGGCTGGCCAGGCCACTGCGCGGGCGGCTGGCGCTGTCGGTCCTGGCGGGCGCGGCCGCCACCGGTTTCGGCGTGGCCCTGCTGGCCACCTCCGGCTACATGCTGGCCCGCGCGTCGGAGCATCCGAGCATCCTGGCTATATCCGTCGCGGTGGTCGCGGTCCGCGCGTTCAGCGTGGGCCGCGGAATATCCCGCTACATCGAGCGCCTGACCTCGCATGACGTCGCCTTCCGGGTGCTGGGTGATATCCGGGTGGCCATCTACCGGCGGCTGGAGCGGCTCGCGCCCGCCGGGCTGGCCGCCTTCCGGTCGGGCGACCTGCTGGCCGCGCTGATCAGCGACGTGGACGCCACCCAGGACCTGTTCATCCGGGGCATCGGGCCGCCGCTGGCCGCGGCCCTGGTCGGCGCGGGCGCGGTGACCGTTTGCCTGCTGATCCTGGCGCCAGCCGGCGGCCTACTGGCCCTCGGGCTCCTGGCCGCCGGCGTTGTCGCTCCGCCGCTGGCCGTCGCGGCTTCGAGGCGCTCGGCCCGGGCTACCGCACCGGCCCGCGGCGAGCTCAGCGCGACGGTCACTGACCTGCTGTCGGGCGCGGCCGAGCTGCACGCGTTCGGCGCGCAGGACACCGCGCTAACCGCCGCCACCGAGGCGGACGCCAAGCTGACCGCGTTGTCCAGGCGGTTCGCCGCCGCGACGGGACTAGGCGCCGGGCTAACCACCGGCCTCACCGGGCTGACCGTGTGGGGGGTCCTCCTCCTCGGGGTGGCGGCCGTGGGTCACGGCACACTGACCCGGGTGCCGCTAGCGGTGCTCACCCTCACGGCGCTGGCCGCCTTCGAGGCGGTCACCGTCATGCCGGCGGCTGCGCTGCAGCTCGGCGCCGCGCGCGCCTCGGCGCGCCGCATCGCCGCGATCCTCGACGAACCGGATCCGGTCACCGAACCGGCTGTCCCCTGGCCACGGCCCACCGGGCCCGTGCACGTACGGATGTCAGGGGTGCAGGTCCGTTACGAGCCAGATGGGCCGCTCGCGCTGGACGGACTCGATCTCGACCTCTGCGCGGGCCGCCGGATCGCACTGATCGGTCCCAGCGGGGCCGGCAAGTCCACCGCCGCCGCTGTCCTGCTGCGCTTCCGTGACCCGGCCGGCGGCGCGGTCACTCTGAACGGCGCCGACCTCGCCAGCTACGCGGCTGATGACGTGCGGGCGGTGATCGGCGGCTGTCCCCAGGACCCCCATATCTTCGACGCAACCGTCCGGGACAACCTGAGGCTGGGGCGCCCGGGCGCCAGCGACGACGAGCTGACGGCGGTCGCGGCGCGGACCCGGCTGCTGCCCTGGATCGATTCCCTGCCGAAGAGCTGGGACACCCCGGTCGGCGCGCATGGGGCCGCCATGTCCGGCGGAGAACGGCAGCGGCTCGCGCTGGCCAGGGCCCTGCTCGCCGACCCGGCCGTGCTGGTCCTCGATGAGCCGACCGCGCACCTGGACCCCGAAACGCGCGCCGCCCTCACCGCCGACCTGCTGACGCTGACCGCCGGCCGCTCCACGCTGCTCATCACCCACGAGATGGAGGGCCTTGACCAGGTTGACGAGATCGTTGTGCTGGACCACGGGAAGGTCACCGAGCGCGGCACGCACGCACAGCTGATGCGGGCCGGCGGCCGCTATCGGCAGCTTCAGGACGGGCCGTCGTTCTGGCCCGGGTAAAGCCCCGGACCGTGGTTCCGGAAACGGCAACGGGCACAACACCTGCGGCAGTAGACACGTCGGGATAGAAATCCGCCGAGCCCATCCGGAAGATCCGGACGCTAGGGACACCGGGCTGCTCCGGCACCATCCGCTGCGGGTGAGGCAGACGGTTCTCTTTCCGGCCATGGTTGGAGTTCAGCGGTTGGAGAGGAGCCGGGAGATGAGCGTTCTCAAGGCCGGGCGAATCGTCGCTGAGCAAGGCCTGTGACATCGGGGCCCGCAGGGCCGGAGAAGTCAGCCGGGCCCCCCACCGATAGAGATCAGTAGAGGGCGGGCCAGTGGTCCTCAACCTTGTGCTCATCGGTCTCGGGATTTCCCTCGAACCCTTCCCGCTCACCGCGTTCATCCTGCTGCTGGGCAGTGAGAAGGGCACCCGTAAGGGCCTGGTGTTCGTGCTCGGCTGGCTGGCCTGCTTGGTCTTGGTGGTAGCGTGCGTGGTCTTGACGACGCAGGGGAAGCCGCCCGCGCCCAGCACCGCGCCGTCTACGGGCGCCCTGGCCGTGAAGCTGGCCCTGGGCGTCGCGCTGGTCCTGTACGCCTGGCGCCGGTGGCACCGGATCGGCGTCCCGCGCAAGCCGCCGACCTGGATGGCGCGACTGGACGGGGTGTCGCTGTGGGCCGTCGCCGGGCTAGCCGCCTTCCTGCAGCCGTGGACGCTGGTGGCCGCCGGCGCCGCGACCATCACCCAGGCCAAACTGTCCGGGCCGGCGGACTACCTGACCCTGGTCCTGTTCGTTTTGCTGTCGACAGCCAGCTTCCTGTGCCTCGAGCTGTACGCGACGTTCGCCCCCGCCGCCGCCGGCGTCAAGCTGGAAGCGCTGCGGACCTGGCTGGACACCCACCGCGAGCAGGTCATCATCCTGCTGTCCCTCCTGCTCGGCCTCTGGCTGGTCGGCAACAGCCTCTACTACCTGGTGTGATGACCAGGCGGAGGCCCGGCCGGCGCCGCTAGTCGTAGTGCCTGAGGCGGGGCCAGAGGGCGGTCCAGCTGGCAACCGGGCCGGTGCAGACGCCGATCGGGGTGTTGTTCCAGTCGCTTATTACCTGGTCCGGCGGGTTGAAGACGGCGAGCTGGCGGCAGCTCGCGAAGTACGGGCGCAGCTGGCTGAGTGCGTCGACCACGAGCACCGTCGTGTCAGAGGCCGTGCCCGGTCCCCACGTGTAGAAGGAGTTGTGCGCGGAGACCACCGGCGGCAGGTGATCGGGTCCGCCGTAGAGGAGCAGCGCGCCAGCTTCCGCGTAGGCGCCGGTGTAGACGGCGGTCGGGGCATGGCCTTCCTTCGTGAGCGCGGCGTCCTGGGCGGCGACGTCGGCGACGAGCTGGGGCCAGCCGATGCCGTCGTTGACGCTCTTGTCCGGCGGGAGCTTGTGCACGTCGGCGATCGGGACGGCAGGCAGCGCCTGCGGCACGACGACCAAGGCGGTCAGCACCACGCCGACGGCGACTAGGCCGTGCCGCGAGCGCAGGCGGCGGCCCCGGCTGTCCCGGGCCAGCCAGCGCTCGGCCGACACCGATCCGGCGGCGATCACGGCGGGCAGCATCCCGTCGGAGTAGTAGATCTTGCCGGGGACCCAGGCCAGCACGTACAGCACGACGATCGTGGCGGCGACCGCGAGGAACCGCAGCTGCCGGTCCCGGTAGAGCCGCCCGAAGCCGGCGATGACCAGCGGGACCCCCAGGATCCCCGTGTAGATGAGCTGTTCGGGGAGCCCGGCGATGTAGTCGGCCGTCGAGGTGTTCTGCTGGTGCAGCGCGGACGCCATGGTGGCCTGCGGCCAGCCGTTCGCGAACTGCCAGGCGAGGTTCGGCGCCCAGATCACCAGCGCGATGAGGCCGCCGAGCCAGGGCCACGGGGTCGCGAGGACGCGGCGGTGCGCGGACGTGACGAGCAGGCCGATGACGAGGGCGCCGATCAGGGTGGTGATCAGGTACTCGTTCTCCAGGCCGATGCCGGCCGCGGCGCCAGCGCCGAGCCACCACCGCGGCCGGCCGCGCAGCAGCGCCGTGCACACGCACAGCAGCACGACCGCCCACGCCAGCAAGTCATAGGGCGTGGTGTTGCCGATGTGGCACGCGCCCATCAGCACCGGCGCGCACGCTATGCCGAGCGCGGCCAGCACCCGCCCGGTGCGGCCCGCGCCGAACAGCGCCGCCAGCCGGGCCGCGATCACGATGATCACCCCGGCTGCCAGCGCGGGCAGGATCCTGATGGCCGTCGGGTTGGTGCCGACGATGTCCGTCGTGCGGGCGAGCAGCACGGCGAGCGGCGGCTGGTCCACGTACCCGAAAGCCAGGTGGTGGCTCGCCACCAGGAAGTACAGCTCGTCCTGCTGGAAGCCGTACAGCCCGCTGACCGCCAGCTCCACCGCGCTGAACACCGCGGCGATCAGCCATACGAGCCGGGGTACCCGGTCGTCGCCACGGCTGGCGGTCGCGGCCGGGTCTTGAGGTAGGTCGCCGGGCATCTGGTCCGTGCCTGGCCGGTGAGCACCGATCCCGTTCATAGCGACAGTGGACCACGGGGGCTTCTCCCCCTGCCTCGCCCGCGAGACGGAAACCGCGAGTCAGCCGGCAGGTGGAGACCGGCCGGGAATAGGGTTGGCAGCCGCGGCGTTGTCGCGTATGGTCATTCTATCGGCCGGTGCCCAATCTGAGCGGCCCGGTGAATCTCCAGGCGCCCTATCTGAATGGCGCTACAGCGAAGATCTGAGCTTTCGAAGTCAGACTCACAATCAGACATCGGCGCAGCTGAGCGGCTGTTTCTGTGCGTTCCCGCGCTTGCGCGCTTTGCGTTGAACGCGTCTCGCCAGCGGCTCTTTTCAGCCTGCGCTAATTCATTCTCCCCGAGAGGAGAACCATGACCACAATCACCGAAGAAAGAAGCGTTTCGACTGAAACGCGGCAGAAAGAGACGGCCACGCTCGTGTCCGGCATCGTCGATGCCGACGACCGGCGCGGCTACCTGCGGACGGCCGGCTACCGCCGGTCCTCCGGCGACATTCCGCTCACGCCCGGCCAGCTGAAGCAGTTCGGCCTGCGCAAGGGCGACCTGATCGAGGGCACCGGCCGGCCGGGCAAGACGCTGGTCAGCGTCGACACCGTCAACGGGCTGCCCGCGGCCGAGGCCGGCGGCCGGCGCCGCTTCGACGACCTCACCCCCATCTACCCCAACCAGCGGTTCCGCCTCGAAGACGGCGACCCGTCGCCCACCGCGCGGATCATCGACCTGGTCTCCCCCATCGGCAAGGGCCAGCGCGGCCTCATCGTCGCCCCGCCCAAGGCCGGCAAGACCACCGTCCTGAAGACGATCGCGCACGCGATCGCCACCGCCTATCCCGAGGTGCACCTCATGCTCGTGCTGGTCGGCGAGCGCCCTGAAGAGGTCACCGACCTGCGCCGCTCGGTACGCGGCGAGGTCATCTCATCCACTTTCGACCAGTCCCCCGCCGACCACGTCCGCGCCGCGGAACTGGCCATCGAGCGTGCCAAGCGGCTCGCCGAACTCGGCCGCGACGTCGTCGTCATGCTCGACTCGCTGACCAGGCTCGGCCGTGCCTACAACCTGGCCGCACCCGCCAGCAGCCGCACCCTCAGCGGCGGTGTCGCCGCGTCCGCGCTGCAGCCGCCCCGCCAGTTCCTCGGCGCCGCGCGCTGCCTGGAAGAAGGCGGCTCGCTGACCATCCTGTCCACCGCCCTGATCGACACCGGATCGCAGCTCGACAACGTGCTGTTCGAGGAGTTCAAGGGCACCGGCAACATGGAGCTGCGGCTGCGCCGTGACCTGGCAGAGAAGCGGATCTTCCCCGCGATCGATCCGGTGCCGTCGGGCACCCGTCGCGAGGACCTGCTGATGAGCGCCGACGAGCACGCCGCCGTGGTCAGCCTGCGCCGGGCGCTCGCCGCCCTGGACACGCAGCACGCGGTCGAGCTGCTGCTGGAGAAAACCGCTCTCCCGAACGAACAGCTGCTCCGCCAGGTCCACGCGTCGCGGTAACTCGCCGGTCGGCACGGCCCTGGTGAGGCGCACCTCCTCCTCGGCGAAGCCAAGCGCGGCGTAGAAGGCGCGCGCGCCGGTATTGAGCGCTCCCGTGTGCAGCGTCAGGTTGACCAGGCCGTGCTCCCGCGCCCAGCCTTCGGCCGCCTCGATGAGCGCGCTGCCGATCCCGCGTCTCGCCGCGCGCTCCGCGACGGCGAGCTCGCCGATGTACCCGTCCCGCTCGCCGGTGAAGTGCCGGCTCGGCCTGACGCTGATGACGCCCGCGATCGCGTCCCCGTCCGCGGCGACGAGGACGGTTCCGTCGCCCGCCGCCGCCGCTGCGAGCGAGTCCGCCAGCCACCGCCGCCCGGCGTCGCGCGCTTCATTCTGGTCCCGCCACGGCGCCACGCCCTCAGCAAGCCTCGGGGCCAGCGCGAAAATCGCTTCCGTGTCAGCGTCCGACGCAGGCCGGATGCTCATGCCCGGGTTGTCCATACCCGCCACCCTCGCACGCCGACCCGTCTCGATAAAAGCGCGATCCGGCAGGCCAGCAGATGCACTTAGGAGCAGAACCCTACGCTTTTCTTGCTGTTATCAGCGTTCTGGCGTAGTTTTCTGCTCCTAGGTCAGCAATCGTGTCTCACGATGTGAGATACCGGGCCGATGGCCGGTCGACGTGGGCCGGGACCGGGGGCCGGGCTACCACGGGACCGGGGGCCGGGCTACCACGGGACCGGGTGCCGGGTTACCACGGGACCTGGGTGCCGTCCCAGGAGAGAAACTGGCCGGTGGGGCCGTCGTCGGGGAGAAGCGCCAGGTAGACGGCGCCTGCCGCGGCCTCGGCTGGGTCGCCGCCGCTGGCGGCGGCGACCGGGTTGAGTCCGGTGCGGCGCAGGCCGGGGGCCAGCGCGTTCACCTTGAAACCGTCGGCCGCCAGAGCGTGGGAGTAGAAGATCGTCAGCGCGTTGAGCGCCGCCTTGGAGGAGCGGTAGGCGGCGAAGCCGCCGGCGGCGCGGCCGCCGGCCAGCGTGAGCGAGCCGGTGCTGCTGGAGATGTTCACGATCCGGGGATGCGCGGACTGCCGCAGCGCCGGGAGGAAGGCGTTCGTCACCCCCACGACGCCGAACACGTTCGTCTCGTATACCCAGCGGAAGCTCTCGACGGTCTCCTTGTCGGGGGTCTTGTCGTCCAGCGAGATGCCGGCGTTGTTGACCAGGATGTCCAGGGCGGGGACCTGGTTCGCGGCGGCGGCGATGCTGGCGGCGTCGGTCACGTCGAGCACCAGCGGCCTGGTGCCGCCGCCGATCTCGGCCACCGCGCGCTCGCCGCGCCCGGCGTCCCGCGACGCCGCGTAGACGGTCAGGCCCGCGGCCACGAGCTGGCGGGCGATCTCCTTGCCGATCCCCGTGTTGGCACCGGTCACCAGTGCGATCGAGTTGTCCATGGTTCGATGGTGCCCGCGACGGGCCAGGGTATCCAGCACCTTATACGATAACGACAGCGAATCACCGGCCGTCGCGGCGCAATTGCGTGTGACGAGTACCTTGTTCGCGAGGTGCGGCGCATGCCTACGCGGCACCGCGGGATAGGGTACGCTTCCGCCCGAGTGTGTTAACCGGCCGACCTACGGCACATTTACTGGAATGACAGACATTAGCGCAGATACGCAGGGACGATTCCGGCTCTCCGGCCGGCTGCCGGTACATTGCGGCGATTTTTACGAGAGTGAACCCGAGGCGGAAATAGGCGCGCGGAGGCGACTATTCAGCACCATCGCAGGTCCTTTTCCGCGGCATTTTTCTAGCAAGAAGAACGTGCCCGGTCCCCTGCCGAAATACGGCGGCCGGGGGCCGGGCACACACGCGCGTTATCCCGAGGGAATCCCCCCGAATTCCCGGAAGAAATACGCGCTCCTACGCTACGCAGCCGGAAGGTTGGGATCCGGTTACGTGCGGCACGCAGGCCACGATACTCGCGGCCTGTCTAGCTGTCTAGTCAACTCGACAGGATCTTACGCAATTGCGCGGAAGGTCCGATGACCGGCAACGACGCGCCGCGCATGCGGGTCGACTACGAGTCAGGCGAAAAGGTCTACCTGCAGATCGCGCGCGCCATCCGCGACCGGATCATCAGCGGCGAGCTGCCGGTCGGGGCGCAGATCCCGAGCGGCAACCAGATGAAGCAGGAATGGGGCGTCAACCGGCTCACCGGCGCCCAGGCGGTCGAGGAACTCCGCAAGGCCGGCCTGGTCGTGACCAGGCCGGGCGTCGGCACGTTCGTGGCCGCGATGCCGGTCTTGCAGGTCGTCGTGCTGCGGCCCGGCGACCGGCTCATCGCCCGGATGCCCTCCGAGGAGGAGCGAGAACGGCTGAGCACCGGGCACATCACCCCGGTGCTCATCGTGACCAGCGCCGACGGCCGCGTCGAGGCCTACAACGCGGCCGTCACGGTGATGACGACGGAAACCGAAGGAGCGTAACCGCCGGTCCCGCGCCGCCCCACCTGCCAGGAGCTGGGGAACGGGATCGAGAGCAAGCCCGGTACGTTCTGGATAACCGGCCTCTTCTGAGGTGCTGGCCTGCACCATCGCGCCATCCTCAGCCACCGCATCCGCGACCACCGCCGCGGGTGCGTGGTCATCGTGCACGTAGTGCTTGCCGCGCAGCAGCGAGGCGACGGCGGCGATCAGGCAGGCCACGATCGCGAAGTCGAACGCGACGGACAAGCCCGCGTGGAACGGGGCGGAGATCAGGCTCGGGAAGAAGGAGTGGCCGGTCAGGTAGGCCGCGTTGCTGGCCGGCAGCTTGGTGAGCACCGGGCCGAGCAGCATCTGGATCGGGTTGTAGCCGAGCAGCGCGGCGAACATGACCGCCGTCGGCGGCAGGTGCGACACCCGGGCGGCGTCCGCGACCGGCACGCCCTGCGCGGTCAGGCCGGTGAACAGGTGGCCGGCCAGCGACGACGACAGGCCGAGGATGATCAGGCTGAAGAAGATGCCGATCGACAGCACCATGGACGAGTTCTGGAACGTGGCCGACATGCCGGCGCCGACGCCGCGGCGGCTGGCGGGCAGCGAGTTCATGATGCCGGCCCTGTTCGGCGAGGCGAACAGGCCCATGCCGGCGCCGTTGAGGAACAGGATGGCGGCGAACTCCGGGTAGCTGAAGTTCACCGGCAGCAGCTCGAGCAGCAGGAACGACAGGGCCGCGACCAGCATGCCGCCGGTGGCGAACGGGCGGGCGCCGAACCTGTCGGACAGGTAGCCGGAGATCGGGCCTGCCACCAGGAAGCCGACGGTGAGCGGGAGCATCGCGATGCCGGCCCACAGCGGGGTGTCCGCAAAGTTGTAGCCGTGCATCGGCAGGTAGATGCCCTGCAGCCAGATGATCAGGATGAACATCAGGCCGCCGCGGCCGAGGCCGGACAGCAGGGACGCGACGTTGCCGGCGGTGAACGGGCGGATCTTGAAGAGCGAGAGCCGGAACATCGGCTCGGCGACCTTCGTCTCGATGTAGCAGAAGGCGATCAGCACCGCGATCCCGCCGAAGATCAGCGACATCACGAGCGGGCTCGTCCAGCCCATCACGTGGCCGCCGTAGGGCTGGATGCCGTAGGTGATGCCGACGAGGACGGCGATCAGGCCGGCGGCGAAGGTCAGGTTGCCCCACCAGTCGAGCTTGGCGGGCCTGCGCATGCCGAGCTCCCTGAGCTTGAGGTAGGACCAGACCGTGCCGAGCACGCCGAACGGGACCGAGACGAGGAAGACCAGCCGCCAGTCCACCGGGCCGAGCAGACCGCCGAGGACCAGGCCGATGAAGCTGCCGGCGATGCCGGCCACCTGGTTGAGGCCGAGCGCCATGCCGCGCTGGTTGGCGGGGAAGGCGTCGGTGAGGATCGCGCTCGAGTTGGCCATCAGCATCGCGCCGCCGACGCCCTGGAAGATCCGCATACCGATCAGGTACCAGCCGGCCGCGGCGCCGCTCATCCAGCTGACCGACAGCAGGATGGAGAACAGCGCGAAGATGGCGAAGCCCATGTTGTACATGCGGACGCGGCCGAACATGTCGCCGAGGCGGCCGAAGCTCACCACGAGGACGCCGGTGACGACGAGGAAGCCCATCATCATCCACAGCAGGATCGTGGTGTTGCCTGGCTGCAGGGGGTTGATGCCGATGCCGCGGAAGATGTCGGGCAGGGCGATGAGCATGATGGACGAGTTGATGGTCGCCATCAGCATGCCGAGCGTGGTGTTCGACAAGGCGATCCACTTGTAGCGCGGACCGACGGCGGGCTGTGCGTGGATGGCGGCGGTGGTGGTGGCTAGGTTGGCGGTCGAGGCGGACGGCACTGCTCGGTTCCTCCATGGCGAGGGCGCTTCAACTGGTTAGTTGCTTGATGCGAACTAATCATAGTTCCGTTTTGTTCCGGCGGCAGGCCGGCGTCTGGTTGGATGGCGGGATGAGCCTGCCGCTGTCGTTCGCGCCCGCGCTGTCGTCGCCGTCCCTGCTCGCGCCGCCGGTGTACGCGGCGCTGAGCGAGTGGCCGTTCGCGGACGAGGTGCGCGTCGCGGCGATCGACCCGGCGCTGTCCGACACCGCGGCGTTCTGCGAGCGGTACGGCGTGGCACCCGAGGAGTCCGCGAACTGCGTGGTGATCGCGGGCCGCCGCGGCGGCGAGACTTCCTACGCCGCGTGCATGGTGGCGGCGGCCAGCCGGGCCGACGTCAACGGGCTGGTGCGGCGGCACATGGGGGTGCGGAAGGCCTCGTTCGGACCGGTGGACGAGATCACGGCGCTGACCGGAATGGAGTACGGCGGGATCACGCCGATCGGGCTGCCCGGGCAGTGGCCGGTGCTGGTCGACGCGGACGTGGCGAAGCTCGCCGTCGCGGTCATCGGGTCGGGAATCCGCGGGTCGAAGCTGTGGCTGCCCGGGCGGCTGCTGGCCGAACTGCCGGGCGCCGAAGTGCTCCCCGGGCTAGGCATCTGAATCCCTGTCCTGATTGCCCTGGTTTGACAGGGGGGAATGAGAACAGGCATCCTGGGGTTCGTCAGGTTAGACACCTCGTTCGGTGAGGCGTCTTCACGGACACAGGCCACTGATCCCAACCGTCGAGAGACGCTCCGGATCAGGACACCTCTCCCCGGCCTAAGGGGTGAGGCCAAGTGGCTGCGCAAGCGACTGTGTTTCAGAAACAAGGGTCGCGCTACGCCGTGGAGTGCCAAAGCTCTTACGAGAGAGGTGGGATTGGCCGCGGTTTCACGCGGCGACTCGACGGTGCCTCTCGGCTGGTGTCGTGTGTGTCTGGCGTGCCGGTGGCGCGTCACGGACGAAGGGAGGCGTGCGATGGACTCTGATAGTCCGGGCCGAAGTTGGCCCTTTCCGCCGCTATCCCTGTCAGCTCCTAGCACACGCTGACCCGCCCGCTTTCCTTGGCTAACTAGCCGCTTGCCCGCCATATCGTGGCGGTCCGCTGCGGGCGGTTACGCGTGTGCCTCAATCCCGCTTTGGTGCAAAGCGTGAAAGGGGTGAACCTCCGTGACTGCAGTAGATGTAGATGTCCGTCCCTCGGCGGTGCTCGACGACGCGCACGTCGGCGACATCCGTGGCGCCCTCGGCACGATCGCCGTCGGCGACCACGCCGCCCGCACGACCCTGTCCGCCAAGCTGAAGACGCTGCTGGCGATCGTCGGGCCCGGGCTGATCGTCATGATCGGCGACAACGACGCCGGCGCGTTCTCCACCTACGGGCAGGCCGGGCAGAACTACGGCACCCGCCTGCTGTGGACGCTGCTGCTGCTGATCCCCGTGCTGTACGTCAACCAGGAGATGGTGCTCCGCCTCGGCGCGGTCACCGGCGTCGGGCACGCGCGGCTGATCATGGCCCGGTTCGGCAGGTTGTGGGGCACGTTCGAGGTCATCGACCTGTTCCTGCTCAACGGGCTGACGATCGTGACCGAGTTCATCGGCATCACGCTGGCGGCCAGCTATCTCGGGGTGCCGAAGGTCGTCGCCGTGCTCTTCGCGGCCGGCGTGATCATCGCCACCGCGTTCACCGGCAGCTTCCGCGCGTTCGAGCGCGTCGCGATGACGTTCTGCGCCGGCTCGCTGCTGCTCATCCCGCTGTACCTGGTGGCGCACCCCTCCGGCAGCCAGATGATGCGCGGGTTCACCGTCCCCGGGCTGCCCAGTGGCGCCGGCGGCGGCGGCATGGCCGCCGTGATGCTGCTGGTGATCGGCATCGTCGGCACCACGGTCGCGCCCTGGCAGCTGTTCTTCCAGCAGTCCTACGTGATCGACAAGCGGATCACGCCGCGGTTCATCAAGTACGAGAAGGCCGACCTCTGGATCGGCATCGCGATCGTGGTGCTCGGCGCGGCCGCGCTGATGGGCGCCACCGCCGCCGCGTTCGCGGGCACCGGGGCGGCCGGGCACTTCACCGATTCCGCCGGGCTCGCCCACGGCGTCGCCTTGTACGCGGGGCGCGTGGCCGGGGCGCTGTTCGCCGTCGCGCTGCTCGACGCGGCCATCATCGGCGCGTTCGCCGTCTCGCTGTCGTCGGCCTACGCCATTGGCGACGTGCTCGGCATGAAGCACTCGCTGCACCGCGGCGTCGGCCAGGCCAAGGGCTTCTACGCCCTGTACGCCGCGCTGATCGGCGCCGCCGCCACGATCGTGCTCATCCCCGGCTCCCCGCTCGGGCTGATCACCGAGGGCGTGCAGGTGCTGGCCGGGGTGCTGCTGCCCGCGGCCACGGTCTTCCTGCTCATGCTGTGCAACGACAAGGCGGTGCTCGGCCCCTGGGTCAATACCGCGAAGACCAACGCGTTCACCTCGGTCGTCATCGCGGCGCTCGTCACGCTGTCGATCGTGCTGGTCGCGTCGGTGATGTTCCCGGCGATCACGGCCACCCAGATCATCGCGATCGTGGCGGGCTGCGCGGCCGTCGCGGTGACGGCCGTCTGCTGGCTGGGGGCTCGGGGCATCCAGGGAATCCGGCGCCGCGGGCGGTCCGTGCCTCGGGACGCCGATGACTCTGCACGGGCCGACCGGATGATGTGGCGGATGCCGCCGCTCGCGGAGCTGGCGGTGCCGAAGATCACCGGCGCCCGCCGGGTCGGCCTCATCGCGCTGCGCGGCTACCTGGCGGTCGCGATGGTCATGGTCGTCCTCAAGGTCGTGCTGATGGCCGTGGCACACTGAGTGCCATGACCGACGCTGCCGGGCCCCGGCCCGGGTCGCCGCCCGCGCCTTTGACGGGGGTACGGATTGTGGAGCTGGCGGGGATCGGGCCGGGTCCGTTCTGCGGGATGCTGCTGGCCGATCTCGGCGCGGAGGTGATCCGGGTGGACCGGCCGGGCGGCCCGCCGTCGCCCGTCCCGCTGGACAAGGACGTCACCAGCCGCGGAAAGCGCCGGATCGTCGTCGACCTGAAGCACCCGCGCGGCGCCGAGGTCGTGCTGCGGCTCGCGGCGGCCTCCGACGCCCTCATCGAGGGTTACCGCCCCGGCGTCGCGGAACGTCTCGGGGTCGGGCCCGCCGACAGCCTCGCCCGCAACCCGCGGCTGGTGTACGGCCGGATGACCGGCTGGGGGCAGGACGGGCCGCTTTCCGGGTCCGCGGGGCACGACATCGCCTACATCGCGGTCACCGGGGCGCTGCACGCGATCGGCCGGGCCGGCGGCCCGCCGCAGGTGCCGGTGAACTACCTCGGCGACTTCGGCGGCGGCGCGCTGTTCCTCGCGCTCGGCGTGGTGGCGGGGCTGTTTTCTGCGCGGCAGACCGGGCACGGCCAGGTGGTCGACGCCGCGATCGTCGACGGCACCGCGGTCCTCCAGGCGATGACCTACGGGCTGCTGGCCGACGGCGCGTGGACGGACGAGCGGGGCGTGAACCGGCTGGACACCGGCGCGCCGTTCTACGACGTGTACGCGACGTCCGACGGGTCGTACATGGCGGTGGGCGCGCTCGAACCGCAGTTCTACGCCGAGTTCACCCGGCTGCTCTTCGCCCCTGAGGGGCTGCCCGCCGATCTGCCGGCGCAGTACGACCGCGCGGGGTGGCCCTCGCTGCGGGAGCGGTTCGCGGCGAGGTTCGCGGAACGCTCCGCCGATCAGTGGGCAAAGATTTTTTCCGGAACGGACGCGTGCGTCGCCCCGGTCCGCCCCATGACCGAAGCCCCGGCCGACCCCCACCTCGCGGCGCGCGGCACGTTCGTGACCGTCGACGGACTCGTCCAGCCCGCGCCCGCGCCGCGCTTCTCCCCGGTGCCGGGCGGGCGATCCGCCCCGATCGCCGCGCTGCCGCCGGGCCGGATCGCCCGCCCCGGCACGCACACCCGCGAGGTTCTCACCGCCGTGGGCTTCGACGACGTAGACGACCTGCTCGCCTCTGGCGCGGTCTGGCAAGCGTAGCGGCCTAGCCGCTTCTTGCTGTTATCACGCGTCTGCGCGACTTAGGGCGCAAAAGTGACTCGAGAATCGGGACAAAACGGACAAGAAACGTGCGGTTCGCGCCCTAAGTGGCTGCGGTCGCGCTGAGGTCAAACGGCTTCTTGCTGTTATCGGGGTCCGCCGGGGACTCCCGAAGATAGTGGATAGTTAGGCACCTCATACGGTGCTCAACTATCCATCGTCTTGGCGTACGACTCGCTTCTTGCTGTTATCTGCTTCGCAAAATCATCGTGCGGCATAACGGCACGAAAACCGGGCGGTATCCCGCACGGTCTTCCCCCGGTCCGCAGGCGACAAGCCACTTCTTGCTGTTATCGCGTCGAGGGGTGAGGCGGGCGCGGGCAGGGGTGGAACGCGGGCGGGCGCGGGGCGCGGGGCGGGGTGAGGCGGGCGCGGGGCGCGGGGCGCGGGGCGGGGTGAGGCGGGCGCGGGGCGCGGTGGGTGCAGAGCGGGAGCGGGGCGGGGACTAGAGGAGTTCGAGGATGGTGGCGTTGGCTTGGCCGCCGCCTTCGCACATGGTCTGGAGGCCGTAGCGGATGCCGTTGTCGCGCATGTGGTGGATGAGCGTGGTCATGATGCGGGCGCCGCTGCCGCCGAGGGGATGGCCGAGCGCGATCGCGCCGCCGTTGGGGTTGAGCGCCTTGGGGTCCGCGCCGATTTCGGCCAGCCAGGCGAGCGGGACGGGCGCGAACGCCTCGTTCACCTCGAACGCGCCGATCTCGTCGGGCCGCAGGCCGCTCTTGCGCAATGCCTTCCGAGTCGCCGGAATGGGCGCCGTCAGCATGATCACCGGGTCGTCGGCGGCGAGCACCGCGGTGTGCACGCGGGCGACCGGGGTCAGGCCGAGTTCGCGCGCCTTGTCGCTGGTCGTCATCAGCAGGGCGGCCGCGCCGTCGCTGATCTGCGAGCTGTTGCCGGCGTGGATCACGCCGTCCGGCTTGAACGCGGGCTTGATCTGAGCGAGCTTCTCGAGCGTCGAGCCACGGCGGACGCCTTCGTCGGTGTCCATCACCGTGCCGTCGTCCAGCTTGACCGGGACAATCTGCCCGGCGAACCTGCCCTCGTCGATGGCGGCCGCCGCCTTCTGGTGCGAGGCGAGAGAGTACTCATCGAGCTGGGTGCGGGACAGGCCCCAGCGTTCGGCGATCATCTCGGCGCCGATTCCCTGGTTCGGGGGCACCCCCTTGAAGAGGGTCTCGAGCCCCGATCCTGACGGGTTCGCCGTCCCCCGTGACGACCCCATCGGGACGCGGCTCATCGACTCGACGCCGCCCGCGACCACCACGTCGTACTGGCCGCTGACCAGGCCCGCGGCGGCGAAGTGCACCGACTGCTGGCTCGACCCGCACTGCCGGTCCACCGTCACGCCCGGCACGCTGAGCGGCCAGCCGGCGGCGAGCACGGCGTTGCGGGCGATGTCGAACGTCTGCTCGCCGAACTGGCTGACACACCCCCAGATCACGTCGTCCACCACGGCCGGGTCGGTTCCTGAGCGCTCCGCGAGCGCCTGGAGCACGTGCGCCGACAGGTCTACCGGGTGCACCCCGGACAGCGCACCGTTCCGCTTTCCTACCGCCGTCCGAACCGCCGCCACGATCACCGCATCGCGCACCGTGCCGCCTCCTTCACCTCGTCGTCTCGCTACCTACCTGCCTACCATGCCTTGGCGCATTTGCCGAGTTACGAGCGGGAACCGGATAGACCACGGAATGGCATAGGGGTCGATATGCGCTCGGCGTCGGCCCGTAGGGCGACGGCCGGGTCAGGTCAGCGTGGCTACCAGGTAGGCGACCCCGAAGGGGTCGGCCGCGTAGCTGATCTCCGTGGCCGGGCGGACGCCGGCGAAGGCGCCGGCCAGCACCTGCCAGGCGGCGCGGCCGGTCGCCATGAGGTCGCGGGCCAGGTCCGGGTCGAGCCCGGCGAGTGCCGCCATGTCCCGTCCCGCACCGCCCGCCGCACCGCGTCATCGAACGGGCCCGCACGCTCATCCAGGTAGCCGGGCGCGGCGGGGCCGCGCCGGGTGCTGCCGTCGCCGACGGCCAGCAGCGCCACCCGCGCCGGCGCGGCCGCGAGGTCGCGGCCCAGCCGCAGGCAGTCGCCGGGCGGTGCGGACTCGTCGACCGCCTGCAGGATCCGGGGGCCGGCGTAGCCGGCCTCGTCCAGCAGCAGCGCGCCGATGCCGAGCGCCAGCGGCAGCCCGGGCTTGCCGCGGGCGCCCGACACGGGCGGGGCGTAGGCGGGCAGGTCCAGGCGGTCGTCGGGGTTCCAGGTGGCCGTTTCCTGGCCCGCGCCGACGATGGCTACCACGTCGGGCGCGGCGGCCAGCAGATGGCCGACCGCCGCCGCGCAGGCGTCCCTGAGATCGGGGAGGACCTCGGCATGCCGGTGAGCTCCCGCGCGAGCAACGGCGGTGACGGGCAGATCGCGGCGGCGACGATCATGCGAGGCCCCGGACGGCCCTGGCCGGCGGCAAGTCGCCGCGGATCGCGGCGGCGACGATCATGCGAGGCCCCGGACGGCCCTGGCCGGCGGCAAGTCGCCGCGGATCGCGGCGACCATGTCCAGCGCCTGCCTGGTGGCCCGCACGTCGTGCGCGCGGAAGATCCGCGCGCCGAGCCACGCCCCGACCGCGGTTACCGCCAGCGTGCCGGCGAGCCGGTCCTCGACCGGCGCGCCGAGCGTCTCGCCGACGAAGTCCTTGCGTGACGCGGACAGCAGGACCGGCCAGCCGGTCGCGGTCAGCTCGCCGAGCCGCCTGGTCAGCTCCAGGGAGTGCCAGGTGTTCTCGCCGAAGTCGTGCGCCGGGTCGATGACGATCCGCGCCGGGTCGACGCCGGCCCGGCGCGCCCGCTCGGCGAGCCCGAGGACGCGGTCGGCCACGTCCGCCATGACGTCGGTGAAGATCGGCCGGAACGGCCTGGTGCGCGGCGTCAGGGTACCGACGTGCGAGCAGACGAGGCCCGCGCCGAACTCCGCGGCCACGTCCGCGACCTTCGGATCCCAGCCGCTCCAGGTGTCGTTGAGCAGGTCGGCGCCCGCCTCGCAGACCGCCCTGGCCGGCTCGTGCCGCCAGGTATCCACGCTGATCACCAGGTCCGGGTAGGCGGCGCGGACCGACGCGACGAACGGGACCGCGCGGCGGATCTTCTCGGTGACCGTCACCTCGGGACCCGGCTTCGCCGGGACGCCGCCCACGTCGAGAATGTCCGCGCCCTCGGCCACCGCGGCGTGCACCCGCTCGAGGGCGGCGCCTTCGTCCCAGCTGATCCCCGGTCGGTAGAACGAGTCGGGAGTCCGGTTGACGATCGCCATCACCAGCCGCCGCTCCGGCGGGAACTCGGCACGTCCGAGCCGCAGCGGGCCAGGTTCGCGCGCCGCCGGGGCGCCGCTAGGTGCCGCGGCGACGTCGTCCATGAGTACTGAGCTTATGCGAGGGCTGGAGAGAGCCGCAGGTGGCGACGGTTAGCGACTTCTTAAGAGAGTCGTTACTGAATCCAGAGGGAACGACGGGCCCGTTCGGGACAATTGACACAGGAGCCCGTGACATCCTGGCACCTATGGCAGCAAGGCACCGTGGTCAACGGGTGAATTCTCACGTTCCTGGCGGCGCTCCGAAGGTCCCCGCGGTTAAGCCGTACTTCTGGATCGTGAAGCTGCTGACGACCGCGATGGGCGAGGCGGTGTCAGACTGGGTGGTGCTTGACGTCAACAAGTACCTCGGCGTGGTCCTCGGCTTCGCCGTGTTCGCGGTCGCGATCGTGTGGCAGTTCCGGACGCCGCGGTACCGGACCTGGCCGTACTGGACCGCGGTGTCGATGGTGGCGGTGTTCGGCACGATGGTCGCCGACGTCATGCACGTCGTGCTGGGGCTGCCGTACATGGTGTCGGCCGTGTTCTACGCGGTTTGCCTGACCGTCACGTTCGTGATCTGGTACCTGTCCGAGCGGACGCTCGACATCCACTCGATCGTGACGCCGCGCCGCGAGGTGTTCTACTGGCTCGCGGTGATCTTCACGTTCGCCATGGGCACGGCGCTCGGCGACCTGTTCGCGACCACCTTCCATCTGGGGTACCTGGCTGCGGCGTTCGTGTTCACCGCGTTGATCTGCGTGCCGCTCGTCGCGTGGCGGCTGGGCGCCAACCCCGTGCTGACGTTCTGGGTGGCTTACATCCTGACGCGACCGATCGGGGCGTCGTTCGCAGACTTCTTCGGGATGCCGAAGGACATCAGCGGCATGGGGTTCGGGCACGGGGCTGTGTCGATTGTGACACTGATCCTGGTCGTGGCGTCCGTCGCTTACCTGTCGCGATCCGGGATCGACCAGCCGGAGGCGGCATCGCCGGCCGGAGCCGCCGCCCCCGATTACAACCAGCCCAGTTACGGCCAGGCCCAGTACTACGGCGATCCCCGGTACGCGGACCCGCGACAGGGCGACCCGCGATATGGCGCCGATCCGGGATACCGTACCCCGCAGTACGGGGATCAGCGGGACTACCGCTACTGAGTTGTTGAAGGCCCAGGCCTGGGCCTTACGCGGTCAGGCAGGGCTCGGCGCCCGGCGCAGCACCTGCAGGCTGCGGGCGGCGACGACCACCTTGGCGCCTGCCTCCTGAGGCTCGCCCGGGCCCCTGTGGTCCGCGGTGTCGAACTCGGTCACCCAGCGCTTGCCCCAGTCGCCGCCGGGCAGCACAAAGCTGACGTCGCCGTGGTCGCCGTTGAACAGCAGCAGGAAGCTGTCGTCGGTCAGCCGGTGCCCCCGCGGGTCGGGGTCTGGCAGGGCCAGGCCGTTGAGGAAGACGCCGAGGGACTTGGCGTATCCCGTCTCCCAGTCCTCGTCCTCCATCTCGACGCCGTCCGGCCGGAACCAGCCGATGTCCGACAGCGTGGACCTCGAGCCGGTGACGGGCTCGCCCTCGAAGAAGCGACGGCGAGTGAAGACCGGGTGCTCGCGCCGGAAGGCGACGAGCTGGGCGCAGAATTCCATGAAGTCCTCGTCCGCGTTCTCCCAGTCCACCCAGGACAGCTCGTTGTCCTGGCAGTAGGCGTTGTTGTTGCCCTGCTGGGAGTGGCCGAACTCGTCCCCGTGCCGCAGCATGGGCACGCCCTGGCTCAGCAGCAGCGTCGCCATCATCGCGCGGCGGCGGCGCCCGCGGATCTCGTTGACCCTGACGTCGTCGGTCGGGCCTTCGGCGCCGCTGTTCCACGAGCGGTTGTCGTCGGCGCCGTCCCGGTTGTCCTCGCCGTTCGCCTCGTTGTGCTTGTGGTCGTAGGAGACCAGGTCGGTGAGCGTGAACCCGTCGTGGGCGGTGACGAAGTTGACGCTGGCGTGCGGCCGGCGCCCGGTCCGGCCGTACAGGTCAGAACTGCCGGTCAGCCGGTAGGCGAAGTCCCCCAGGGACTGGTTGGCGCCG
Source organism: uncultured Actinomycetota bacterium (assembly GCA_963843745.1). Classification (GTDB taxonomy): domain Bacteria; phylum Actinomycetota; class Actinomycetes; order Streptosporangiales; family Streptosporangiaceae; genus Trebonia. Next base: position 227,879 of record CAWJLP010000021.1, on the reverse strand, counting down.
CGCCAGTAGTCGCGGACGCCGTCCCGGTACAGGCCGTTCCATTCCGACCAGAGGGTGGGGAAGTTGCCTACCTGGTAACCGCCCTCGCCGAGGTCCCACGGCTCGGCGATGAGCTTGACCTGGCTCACGACGGGATCGATCTGGATGAGGTCGAAGAACGCCGACAGCCGGTCGACCTGGTGGAACTGCCGGGCCAGGCTGGCGGCGAGGTCGAAGCGGAACCCGTCCACGTGCATCTCGCTCACCCAGTACCGCAGCGAGTCGATGATCAGCTGCAGCACGTGCGGCTGCCGCATGTTGAGCGTGTTCCCGGTGCCGGTGGTGTCGAAGTAGTAGCGTCCGCCGTCGGCCAGCAGGTAGTACGCCGGGTTGTCGATGCCCTTGAACGACAGCACCGGGCCGAGCTGGTTGCCCTCCGCGGTGTGGTTGTAGACCACGTCGAGGATGACCTCGATGCCGGCCTCGTGCATGGTCTTCACCAGGTACTTGAACTCGGAGACGACCTGTTCGACGCCCCACGCCGAATAATCGCTGTGCGGGGCGAGGAAGCCGATCGAGTTGTATCCCCAGTAGTTCCGCAGGCCGCGCTCCACCAGATGCTGGTCGTGCACGAAGTGATGGACCGGCATCAGCTCGACCGCGGTGACGCCGAGCCGCTGCAAGTGCTCGATGACGGCGGGGTGCGCCATGCCCGCGTACGTGCCCTTCAGGTCGTCGGGGACCTCGGGGTGACGCATGGTGAGGCCCTTGACGTGGGCCTCGTACACCACGGTCTCATGCCACGGGATGCGCAGCTGCCGGTCGTCGCCCCACTCGAACCACGGGTTGGTGACCACCGCCAGCGGCACGAACGGCGAGCTGTCCGCGTCGGAGCGTTTCCGGTCGTCGCCGCCGAGCGGGTAACCGTAAACGGCGGGGTCCCACCGGACCTCGCCGTCGATCGCCGTGGCGTAGGGGTCCAGCAGCAGCTTGGCCGGATTGCACCGCAGGCCGTTCTCCGGGTCGTGCGGGCCGTGGACGCGGTAGCCGTAGCGCTGCCCGTGGCCGATGCCCGGCAGGAAGCAGTGCCACACGTAGCCGTCGACCTCGATCATGTCCAGCCGCTCTTCCGCGGAGCCGCTCTCGTCGAACAGGCACAGCTCGACTCGCTCGGCTACCTCGGAAAACAGCGTGAAGTTCGTCCCGATGCCGTCGTAGGTGGCGCCGAGCGGATACGGCCGGCCCGGCCACATGTCGCGTCCCATGGTCTCCATCTGCCCCAGTGCGTCCGGACATACCACGGACCACGATTTTTCACTCATTTTAGGGCAGCTGGCTACGCTGCGGCGCCAAACAGCGGCCGGTCAGCCGACGATGTTGGTGATGGCGTTCTGTTCCTGCGCGTCAAGCTCGATGCTCGCGGCCGCGATGTTCTGCGCCACGTGCTCGGCGGAGCCGGACCCGGGGATTGGCAGGATCTGCGGCGACCTGGCCAGCAGCCAGGCGATCGCGATCTCGCGCGTGCTCACGCCGTGCCGCTCCGCCGCCGTGCGGATCGGCACGTTGTCGGACTCGCTGATCGGCGCCCACGGCAGGAACACGCGGCTTTCCTGCTCGCACAGGTCCACCATCGTCTCCGAGGACCGGTCGGTGACGTTGTAGCGGTTCTGCACCGACACCACCGGGGTGATCGCCTCGGCCTCGCGCAGTTGCCGCTCGTCGAAGTTCGACACGCCGATGTGCCGGATCTTGCCCGCCGCCTTCAGCTCGGCGAGCGTGCCGATCGACTCCGCGAGCGGCACCTTCGGGTCTGGCCGGTGGAACTGGTACAGGTCGATCCTGTCCACGCGCAGCCGGCGCAGGCTGCCCTCGCAGACGCTGCGCAGGTGCTGGGGACGGCCATCGGGTACCCACTTGCCCGGGCCCGGCCGCACCAGGCCGCCCTTGGTCGCGATGACCAGGTTGTCGGGGTACGGGTACAGGGTCTCGGCGATCAGCTCCTCGCTGACGTCCGGCCCGTAGGAGTCGGCGGTGTCGATGAAGTTGACGCCGAGCTCGACCGCCCGGCGCAGGGCCGCCTTGGCGCGCTCCCGGTCCGGTGGCGGGCCCCAGACCCCCTGCCCGGTGATCCGCATCGCGCCGAATCCCAGCCGGTTCACCGTCAGATCGCCGCCGACGTCGATCTTGCCGGCGGCCTCCGCTGTCGGCCGGTCGCTCATGGCACGCTCCTTCCGTTCGCTGACTCCGCTGCCCCGCTGCCTCCGCTGGGCAGCCTTCCCGGCGGGACACGCCGCACACATCCCGCATTCGGCTAGTCCCTATGATCCCCGGGGTGTCACACGGCCGCCGCGGCGGGCATCGTTAGAGGATGGATAACCGCCTGCGCTTCATGGCCGACCTCATAGCACCGCTCACCGTGCCGCCGGGCAGCACCGTCAAGCTGAGCAGGGACCACGATCCCGGCTACACCGGCCAGGTGACCAAGGACCAGGCCGCGGCCCTGCTCGCGGACGGCACGCAGCTCCTCGCCGACTACCAGGACCGGCTCGCCGCCCAGGACACGTACGGCGTCCTGCTGGTGCTGCAGGGCATCGACGCGGCGGGCAAGGACGGCACGATCAAGCACGTGATGAGCGGCGTAAACCCCCAAGCGGTCCAGGTCACCTCCTTCAAGCAGCCGTCGGCCGAAGAGCTGAACCACGACTACCTGTGGCGGTGCCAGCGGGCGCTGCCGGGGCGCGGCCGGATCGGGATCTTCAACAGATCGCACTACGAGGAGGTGCTCGTCGTGCGGGTGCACCAGAACCTGCTGGCCGCCGAGCGGATGCCCAACCCTGGCGGCCACGACGTCTGGAAGCGGCGCTACCGGGAGATCAACGACTGGGAGCGGTACCTGACCGACAACGGCATCCGCCTGGTCAAGGTCATGCTCAACCTGTCCAAGCGGGAACAGGCCAAGCGCTTCCTCAAGCGGATCGAGCACCCGGAGAAGAACTGGAAGTTCTCCCCCAGCGACATCAGCGAGCGGCAGCACTGGGACGCCTACCAGCGCGCCTTCGATGCGATGCTGAGTCACACCAGCACGGACTGGGCGCCGTGGCATGTGGTGCCCGCGGATCACAAATGGTTCAGCCGGCTCGCGACCGCGGCGGTGCTGGTGCGGGCGCTGCACGCGATCGACCCGCGCTACCCCGCCGCGGATCCCGCGGTGCGCGGCGAGATGCTGCAGGCCAGGGACGAGCTGCGGGCCGAGCTGGCGGCGGAGAAGGCCGGCGCCGCCTGACGTAGCACCGCCTAACGGGATGCGACGGCCGCCGGGCCTGGGTTTGCCCGGCGGCAAGACGGGCAGGTGAATGGCCATGTTCGAGGCCGAAAACATCCGCGACTGGCGGGACCACGATGTGGTGGATCCGGAAGGCAAGAAGATCGGCATACTGGAAGCCGTCTACGTGGACACGGGCACCGATCAGCCGGCGTTCGCCTCGATCAGGATCGGGATGATCGGCCGCCACCGGCTGACCTTCGTGCCGCTTGACCGGGCGACCGTGTCGCCGACCGCGGTGCGGGTGGCCTACACGAAGGGCCAGGTCAAGGGCGCGCCGGAGATCGGCACCGACGGCGAGCTTGTCGCCACCGACGAGCCGAAGCTGTTCGAGCACTACGGCCTGGCCTACCAGCCCGGCGCCGGCGGCGAGCGCCAGCTGGCCAGGCGCTAGGGGGTTTTGATGGTCTTGTTCCTGCTGCTCATCATCGCGGCCATCGCGCTGGGGATCGTCGGGGTAGCCGTCAAGGGGCTGCTGTACCTGCTGATCATCGGCGTGGTGATCTTCCTGTGCTCCTTCGTGCTGCTCGGGGCCCGGGCGCGCCGCCGGCGGCCGGTCCGCTAGTACGCTGCGGGCATGACCGACCGTAGCGACGACCAGAACGTTCAGATCCGGCTCGCTTCCCGGCCCACGGGGCGGCCGAGCGCGGAGAACTTCACGATCACCGCGGCGCCGGTCCCGTCCCCCGGGGACGGGCAGGTGCTCATCCGCACCCAGTACCTGTCGCTCGATCCGTACATGCGCGGCCGGATGAGCGACGCCCCGTCCTACGCGCCGCCGACGGAGGTGGGCGCAGTGATGGTCGGCGGCACCGTCGGCGAGGTGGTCGCGTCGCGCGCCGCCGGGCTGTCCCCCGGCGACGTCGTGCTCGCCTATACCGGCTGGCAGAAGTACGGTGTGCAGCGGGCGGGCGCGGTCAGGAAGCTCGACCCCGCCGCCGCGCCGGTCACGACCGCGCTCGGCGTGCTCGGCATGCCGGGGTTCACCGCTTATGCCGGGCTGACCCAGATCGGCAAGCCGCAACCGGGCGAGACCGTCGTCGTTGCGGCCGCCAGCGGTCCCGTCGGGGCGACGACCGGGCAGCTGGCGAAGATCTTCGGCGCCCGCGCGATCGGCGTCGCCGGCGGCCCGGAGAAGGTGGCCTACCTGAAGGAGATCGGCTTCGACGCGGCGATCGACCACCGCTCCCCCGACTTCAAGGCGCAGCTGGCCGCTGCCGCCCCCGACGGGGTGGACGTGTACTTCGAGAACGTCGGCGCGCACGTGTGGGACGCGGTGTTCCCGCTGCTCAACGACTTCGCGCGGATCCCGGTGTGCGGGCTCATCGGGCACTACAACGCCACCGAGCTGCCCGAGGGACCGGACCGGACTCCCGTGCTGATGTCGGCGATCTTGCGCAAGCGGCTCACGCTGCGCGGGTTCATCCAGACGGAGTTCGTCGCGGAGCTGATGGGCGAGTTCCTCGAGCGCGCGAGCGGCTGGGTGAGGGACGGGTCGCTGCGGTACAAGGAAGACATCGTGGACGGGCTTGAGAACGCCCCTGACGCGTTCATCGGCATGCTCGACGGCAGGAACTTCGGCAAGCTCCTGATCCGGGTGAGCTGACCAGGCCCGGCGGCCGCCTTACCCGGATCAGGACGCGCTGGTCGACGGCGCGGATGAGGCGGGCGGGCTCGAGCCGGTCGCCGACGCGGTGGCGCTCGGCGGCGGTGTTGTTGTCGTGGTCGGGGCCGGCGACGTGGTGGTCGTCGTCGGGGTCGGCGACGTGGTCGTAGTCGTGGTCGTCGTGGTCGTCGGGGTCGGCGATGTGGTGGTCGTCGGCGCCGTGGACGCGTGCGTGGCCGGGGACGTGGTGGGCGGCTGGGTCGTGGTCGTGTGCGATGACGCGCTCGCCGACGCCTTCGGGTGCTTGCTAGCGGTCGGCGACGCGGAGGCCGACGCGCTCTTGGCGGCGGCCGTGGCCGAGGAGACGTCCGCCGCCGGCCGGGACTGGGTCGGCGTGTGCCCGTGCGAGCTGAGGGCGAAAGCCGCCCCAGCGCCGCCGAGCACGAGCACGCCGATGATCGCCGCCAGCACCAGCGGCCGCCGCCGGCGACGGGGCGGCGGTCCGCCTGTCCCTGACGGCGGGTCGCCAAGGACGAGCGGCGGCGAACCGTCCGCGGGCGTCGACCAGACCTCGGTGGCCTGGTATGGCGGGGTGGCGCCGAAATCGGCCATGGAGGTCTCCGTCGGCCCGAAGCCGGGCACGAGCGGCACGGGCACCGCGGTGGGGGCAGGCGTCCCGTCAACCGAGGTGGGAGCGGGCTGCCCGGGGGGCGGGGTAAAGGAGGGCGGCGCGGCGGCCATGCGGATGACCGAATCGGGCAGCCAGTTCCCTGTCGGCTGGAGGGCGCCCACCGCGTCGAGCAGGGCGACGGCGGTGGGACGCTGCGCCGGGTCCTTGACCAGGCAGCGCTCGATCAGCGGCCGCACCGCCGCCGGCACCCCGTCAAGGTCCGGCGTCTCGTGGACGACGCGGTACAGCAGCGAGGCCGTCGTCCCGCCGCCGAACGGTCCCTTGCCTGTCGCCGCGAAGGCGAGCACGGTCCCCAGGCTGAAGATGTCGCTTGGCGGCCCGACATCGGTGCCGATGGCCTGCTCGGGAGACATGAACCCTGGCGAACCGATCGTCAGCCCGGTCTGGGTGAGCGTCGTCGACTCCGCGGCGCGGGAAATGCCGAAGTCGATGACGCGCGGGCCGTCCTCGGCCAGCAGCACGTTCGACGGCTTCAGGTCCCGGTGCGTCACGCCCGCGGCGTGGATCGCGGCCAGCGCCTCGGCCAGCCCCGCGGCGAGCGCCAGCAGCGACGCCTCAGGCAGCGGGCCGTGCTCGGTTATCGCCTCGGCCAGCGAGGGGCCGGGAACGTAGGCCGTCGCCAGCCACGCGATCGGGCCGTCGACGTCCGCGCCGACCACCATGGCGGTGAACACGCCGCTCACCGTCCTGGCCGCGGCGACCTCCCGGGCGAAGCGGATCCTGAACTGCGGATCCGAGGCCAGCTCAGGGCGGATGGCCTTCACCGCGACCGGCCGGCCGCCAGGGGACACGCCGAGGAAGACCTGCCCCATGCCCCCCTGGCCGAGCCGCCCGACCATCCGGTACGGACCTATTACCTGCGGATCTCCAGGCTGCAGTTCCTTGACCACGCTAATCCCCCACCCCGCGTCACGGGAACGCCCTGCCGACGCGCCGTCAGCTTTACGTTAAATATCCGCCTGGGGATTGCAATATGCCCGAGCTGGCCCCTTTTCCTGCGGGCACCGTGCTAGCCGTACCAGAAGGCGGGTGGCCTCACGGTCGACCCGGTGGCGGCGTCGCGCGCAGCATCGAAATATGAGCGACAATCAGAGTATGGCCGGGGTGACGATCTCACCTATGCGGCGCGCGCTGACGGCGCCGTTCACCCGGCGCGCCTGGGCAGAGTTCGTCTATGCCGTCGTCAGCTTCCCGCTGGCGGTGGGTGCCTTCGTGTTCAGCCTCGTCACGCTGCACAACGGCATTTTCTGGGCAGGCTCGGCGCCGGCGCTCAGGAAGCTCGGCGGCGCCAACCGGTACCTCACCCTGCGGACGCTCGGCGAGGACATCCCGGCCCCGCCGCCGTTGCGGCCGCATTCGTACGTGCGTGTGCGGACGCCGGACGCCGACCGGCTGGCGGCCCTGGCCGAGGCGGAAGACGCGAAGGTCAAGCGGCGCGGCAACCGGGTGCGGATCGGCGGCATGCTCGCCACCAGGATCGCCGAGCTGGCCGCGGACGAGCACATCGTCATCCACGCGATGAACCCCGATCGCGTGCTCGGCTGGTACCGGGGGGCGATACGCGACACGCAGGCCTGGAAGATCCGCGGCTATTTCCTGATGAAGCCGGTAATCGCCAGCTTCCACCTGGTCGTCGCCGCGGGCTTCTGGCTCGCCGGGCTGTTCTACCTGACCTACCCGGCCTGGCAGGAATGGGCCGGGGCGGGCCCTGGGCTCGGCAGCGGGCACCCCGTGCCGCTGGCCGCCTCGTTCCTGTTCCTGCCGCTCGGCGCGGCCCTGCTGCTGGCGTCGCCGTGGCTGACGCGCGCGGTCTGCGAACTGGACCTGCTGCTCGTCCGCGGCTTCCTTGGCGACAGTTCCGATCCCGTCGCGCTTGCGGCGCGGGTCAAGAGCCTGGAGGCGGCCAGGGCGCACGTCGTGGACGATTCGGCGGCCAGGCTGCGCAGCATCGAACGCGATCTGCACGACGGGGCGCAGGCTCAGCTCGTCGCGCTGGCCATGAAGCTCGGGCTGGCGAAGGAGAAGCTGGAAGACCCCGCACCGCCCGACTTCAGCCGGGTCGCCCAGCTCGTCGACGACGCGCACCGCAACGCCATCGAGGCGATCGCCGAGCTGCGCACCCTGGCCAAGGGCATCCACCCCTCGGTGCTCGACAACGGCCTCCCCGACGCGCTGGCCACCCTCGCCGCGCGCAGCGCCGTCCCCGTCGAGCTGGTGGTGGACATCCAGGAACGGCCGTCGGCGGCGATCGAGACGATCGCCTACTTCTCCGCCGCCGAGCTGCTCGCCAACGTCGCCAAGCACAGCGGCGCGCGGCGCGCTACCCTCGAAGCCGTGCACGTCCCCGGGCTGCTGCGGATCCGGGTCACCGACGACGGCCACGGCGGCGCGTCCGCGGTGCCCGGCGGGGGCCTGCGCGGGCTCGCCGAACGCATCCGCACCGTCGACGGCAGCATCGACATCGACAGCCCGTCCGGCGGCCCCACGGTGGCGACCGTGGAACTGCCGTCCCACGCCTGAAGCCCGACCGGAGATCCTGCAGATGGTTGAGATGCTGCGCATCGTCATCGCCGAGGACGCCGCCGTGATCAGGGCGGGACTGGCCGAAATACTCACCGACCGCGGGCACGAGATCGTCGCCGCGGTCGGCGACGCCGAGGCGCTGCAGGCCGCGGTCGCCGAGCACAAGCCGGACGTGGTGATCGTCGACGTGCGGATGCCGCCGGACCACACCGACGAGGGGCTGCGCGCCGCGATTGCGATTCGCCGCGACCATCCCGGCACGGGCATCCTGGTGTTCTCCCAGTACGTGGAGACCCGGTACGCCGCCGACCTGGTGAGCATGCGGCGCGGTGCGCATTCCGCCGCGTCCGGCGGCGTTGGCTACCTGCTCAAAGACCGGGTCGCCAACGTAGCCGAATTCACCGACGCGATCGCCCGCGTCGCGGCCGGCGGCACCGCGCTGGACCCCGAGGTCGTCACCGGCATGCTGAACGCGGCCCGGCACACCAGTGCGCTGGCCACGCTGACCGCGCGGGAGCGCGACGTGCTCGCCCTGATGGCCGAGGGCCGCTCCAACACCGCGATCGCCGACCAGCTCGTGATCTCAGACCGCGCGGTCGAGAAGCACATCAGCAACATCTTCAGCAAGCTGGGCCTGCCGCCGTCCGACTCCGACCACCGGAGGGTGCTCGCGGTGCTGGCCTTCCTGGGGTCGTGACCGAGATCACCTGATCTCTGCAGGGAGTGGCCTGCCCTGGTCCCGGCCGAGACGTCCCGCTCCCTTGACGCGAGAATTGGCTGGACAGAGCATGGAACGTCAGGCCGGCGGGAAAGGTGCGGTTCTTGGGGGATGACGCGGGCGGCGTGCGCGAACTGCCTGGACAACGGCACGATCCGGGCAGGCCGGGTTTCGACCTGGTGACCTCCAAGCTCCGCCGTCCCGCCGCGCGGCCAGGGATCGTCCCCCGCTCCCCGCTGATCAGCCGGCTCGCGGCGGACGGCGCTCCCCCGATCGTGGCGGTGATCGCGCCGTCCGGGTACGGCAAGACGACGCTGCTGGCACAGTGGGCCGAGCTCGACGGGCAGGCGTTCGCCTGGGTGTCCGTCGACGACCGGGACAACGACCCGAAGGTCCTGCTCAGCTACGTGGCGGCGGCGCTGGACATGGTGCAGCCGGTCGACAATCGGGTGTTCGAGGCGCTCGCCTCGGCGGCCAGCTCGGTGCCCGGCACGGTGGTGCCGCGGCTGGGGTCGGCCCTCTGGTCGATGACTATCCCGGTGGTGCTGGTGCTCGACGACGTGCACCTGCTGCGCAACACCGAATGCCGGGACGCGCTGTCGGTGCTGGCCGATCATGTCCCGCCGGGGTCGCGGCTGGTACTGGCGGGCCGCGACCACCCGCCGCTGCGCGTCGCCCGGCTGCGGGCGCAGGGCCGGATCCTCGAGATCGGCTCGGCTGACCTGTCGATGAGCCGTCAGGAGGCCGCCTCGCTGCTGAGCGCGGCTGACGTCCCGCTCGGCGACGACGACGTGGCGGCGCTGCACCAGCGGACAGAAGGATGGGCCGCCGGGCTGTATCTGGCCGCCCTCCATCTGCGCGCGGGCGGCTCGCTCCGAGACGCGGAAAACGCGTTCGGCGGGGATGACCTGCTGGTGAGCCAGTACATGGAGTCGGAGTTCCTGGCGCGGATCTCGGCGCGGCACCGGGAGTTCCTGACCAGGACCGCGGTGCTCGACCGGATGTGCGGGCCGCTATGCGAAGCGGTGCTCGGCCTGCCCCAGGCCGATACCACGCTGGCAGAGCTCGCCCGCTCGAACCTGCTGCTGGTGCCGCTGGACCGGCGCGGCTTCTGGTACCGCTACCATCACCTGTTCCGCGACATGCTGCTGGCCGAGCTGGAACGACTGGAACCCGGCCTGCTGGCGGGGCTCCGGCGGCGCGCCGCGGACTGGTGCCGGGCCAACGGCCGCCCTGAAGAAGCGCTTCAGTACGCCATGGCCGCCGGCGACGTGGACATGGTCGCGGAGCTGGTGCAAGAGCTCGCGGTGCCGGCCAGGCGGCAAGGCCGGGTCACCACGCTCATGCGGTGGTTCCAGTGGCTGGATGACCGGGACGCGATCGCCAGATACCCGATGGTGACGGCGCTGGCCGCGCTGATCTACGCGTGGATGGGACGGCCGGCCGAGGCCGCGCGGTGGGCCGACGCGGTGGATCGCTGGGACCAGGAGAATCCCGTCTGGCCGGATCGCGGCGCCATCGCGGCCTGGGCCGCGCTGGTCCGCGCCTTCGCCTGCCGGCACGGGATCGTGCAGATGCGCATCGACGCTGACCAGGCGGCTCGCGGATTCCAGGAGGCGGGCATCGTGACGGGGGCACCCGCGCTGCTGCAGGGGATCGCGCGTATCGCCTCCGGCGACCTCGACGGCGGGGACGCGATCCTAGCCGATGCGGTCCGCCTCGGGCAGCAGGCCGGCACGGACGGCATCGCCGCGGAGGCGCTAGCCGTTCGGTCCCTGGCGGCGATGGCACGCGGCGACTGGATCTCCGCCGGAGACCTCGCCGACCAGGCACGCGCCACGCTGCGCCTGGCCGGCGAAGAAAGCTACGTCGCTCCCCTGGTCTGCGCGGCCGAGGCCCGCGTGGCGATCCACCATGGCGACGTCGGGGCCGCCAGGCGGCATCTGGTCAGCGCGCAGCGCACGCGGCCATTGCTCACTTACGCCATTCCGCACGTCGCCGTGCAGGCCAGGATCGAACTCACCCGCGCCCACCTCGCCCTAGGCGACACCGCCGGGGCCAGGACGCTGCTGCGCGAGATCGATGACCTGCTCAGGCGGCGCCCCCACCTGGGCACGCTGGTCGCCGAGGCCGAGACGCTGCGGGCCCGCATCGGAGCCGAACGCGGCCCCCGCGCTCCCGGAGCCTCCTCCCTGACGGCCGCCGAACTGCGCATCCTGCCGCTGCTGGCCACCCACCTGTCCTACCCCGAGATCGCCGCCGAGCTGTTCGTCTCGCCGAACACCGTCAAGTCACAGGCGTACTCGATATTCCGCAAGCTCGGCGCTTCCTCCCGCAACGAGGCGGTCACCAGGTCCAGGCAACTGGAGCTGCTCGACGGGTAAATACCACGGGCGCAATTGCACTCGGTGAATTCTCTTGACGTGAGAATGGCCTGGAGCCGAGCATAGAGCCGTAGACCGTCGGAAAAGGCGCGGTTTTGGGGGGATGAAGGCGAACAGCGTGCGGCAGTATCCCAGCCAGACGCGGCCTGCGGCCAGGCCGGAGTTCGACCTTATGACCTCCAAGCTCCGCCGTCCTGCCGCGCGGCCAGGAACCATCCCCCGCTCCTCGCTGATCGGCCGGCTGGCGGCGGACGGCTCTCCCCCGATCGTCTCGGTGGTCGCGCCGTCCGGGTACGGGAAGACGACGCTGCTGGCACAGTGGGCAGCACGCGACGGCGAGGCGTTCGCCTGGGTGTCCCTCGACGACCGGGACAATGACCCGAAGGTCCTGCTCAGCTACGTGGCGGCGGCGCTGGACACGGTACAGCCGGTCGGTGACCAGGTGTTCGAGGCGCTCGCATCGAACACCAGCTCGGTCCCAGGCACGGTGGTGCCGCGGCTGGGGTCGGCGTTCTGGTCGATGACTGTGCCCGTGGTGCTGGTGCTCGACGACGCGCACCTGCTCTGGAATACCGAATGCCGGGACGCGCTGTCGGTGCTGGCCGATCACGTCCCGCCAGGGTCGCGGCTGGTGCTGGCGGGCCGCGACACCCCGCCGCTGCGGATAGCGCGGCTGCGCGTCGAGGGCCGGATCCTGGAGATCGGCCCGGCCGAGCTGTCGCTGAGCCGCCAGGAGGCGGCCTCGCTGCTGCACGCGGCTGACGTCCCGCTCGGCGACGACGACGTGGCCGCCCTGCACAAGCGAACAGAAGGGTGGGCCGCCGGGCTGTACCTGGCCGCGCTCTACCTGCGGGAAGGCGGCTCGGTCCAGGGCGCGGGGGATGCGTTCGGCGGCGATGACCGGCTGGTGAGCCAGTACATGGAGTCGGAGTTCCTCGGGCGGATCTCGGCGCGGCACCGGGAGTTCCTGACCAGGACCGCGGTGCTCGACCGGATGTGCGGGCCGCTGTGCGAAGCGGTGCTCGATCAGCCCGGCTCCGCGGCCGAGCTGGCCGAGCTGGTGCGGTCGAACCTGCTGCTGGTGCCGCTGGACCGACGCGGCTTCTGGTACCGCTACCACCACCTGTTCCGCGACATGCTGCGGGCCGAGCTGGAACGGCTGGAGCCGGGCCTGCTGGCGATCCTCCGCCGCCGCGCGGCCGCCTGGTGCGAGGCCAACGGCCGCCCCGAAGAAGCGCTCGAGTACGCCATGGCCGCCGGCGACGTCGACGCGGCCGCCCGCCTGGCGCAGAGCCTGTGGCTGAAGACCGACCGGCAAGGCCGGTTCGTGACGCTCCAGCGGTGGTTCCGGTGGCTGGACGACCGGGACGCGATCGCGAAGTACCCGCTGATCGCCGTCTGGGCCGCGGTGCTGGCCGCGGACACCGGGCGGCCAGCCGAGGCCGAGCGGTGGGCGGACATCGTGGACAGCTGGCAGGACGGGGACTCGTCACGACCTGCCGACCCCGTCACCGAGGCCCCCGTCACCGAGGCCCCCGTCACCGAGGCCTGGGCCGGTGTGCTCCGCGCCGTCATGTGCCGGCGCGGCATCGAACAGATGCGCAGCGACGCGGACGAGGCAGTGCGGAAGTTCACGGCCGCGAACACCATGACGCCCCTAGCCCCGCTCTGCCAGGCCCTCGCGCGCATTCTGTCTGATGACCATGACGGCAGTGACGCGCTCCTGGAGGACGCCGCCCGCATCGCGGAGGAAGTCGGCGCGCACGAGGTGCAGGCGGGCGCGCTGTGCGAGCGGTCGCTGCTGGCGATGGCGAACGGCGACTGGAGCCGCGCGGAGATCCTGGCCGCCCAGGCAAGGGACGCGCTCCGCCCGATCGGAATGGAGACGCTGCTCGCCAGCGCGGTGCTCGCCCGCGCCGCGGTGCACCGCGGGGACCTTACGGCGGCACGGCGCGAACTTGTCAGCGCGCAGCGGCTGCGGCCATTGCTCACCTACGCCATCCCGCACCTGGCCGTGCAGGCCCGGATCCAGCTCATCCACGTGCAACTGGCGTTTGCCGACATAGCCGGGGCCAGGACGCTGCTGCGCGAGATCGAGGAGGTCCTCAAGCGCAGGCCCGGCCTGGGCACCCTGGTGGACGAGGCCCTGGAGCTGCGGGCCCGGCTGTCGGCCGAGCGCGGCCCGGCCACTCCCGGGATGTCCTCGCTGACCACCGCGGAGCTGCGCGTCCTGCCGATGCTGGCCACGCACCTGTCGTTTCCCGAGATCGGCGCAGAGATGTTCCTGTCGCCGCACACCGTCAAGTCCCAGGCGATGTCGATCTACCGCAAGCTCGGCGCCTCCTCACGCAACCAGGCGGTCATCAGGTCCCGGGAGCTGGGCCTGCTCGAAGGAATAGCCCCCTGAGGCGGGTAATCGCGGGAGATGGCGACGTCACGGGCCCGTTCGGGATGATTTCATGCCGATCGCATGATGCACGAGCTCACCGGGGAGCGTTGGGTGGGTTTGGGGGGGGTATCAGAAGTGTGCCCCATAGCGACCGGCAAGCCGCCCCGACCCGCACGGGAGGTAATGATGGCCGCATATGCTGCCAACCGGGCGCCGACGAGCACCAGGCGTTCGACGGTGCCCATCGGCGATCCGATTCTGACGTCAAAGATCACCGCACCCGATGTTCCGGCCTGGGCGGTGCAGCGCCCGCGGATCACCGGGCGGATCGCCGAGGGAACGCGGTGGTGCCCGCTGACCGTGGTGACCGGCCCGGCTGGTGCGGGGAAGACGATGGCCGTGGCGATGTGGGCGGCGGCAGACGCCGGCCGGGTCGCCTGGGTCTGCCTGGATGAGTTCGACAACCGGCCGGGCGCGTTCTGGTCCTATATCGTGGCTGCGCTCCGCCGGTCCGGTGTCACCGTGCCGAAGACGCTGCAGGCCATTCCGCAGGACCCGACCGGGGTTGACGGGTTCCTGCTCGGCCTGACCGCGCTGCTGGCCGCCCAGGACCTGCCGCTGACACTGGTCCTCGATGACCTGCACCTCCTTACCGAGCCTGGAACACTGAAGGGGCTCGACTTCATGCTGCGGAACGCTGGATCCGGCTTGCGCGTCGTGGTCACCTCGCGCATGGACCCGCTGCTGCCGCTGCACCGCTACCGGGTAGCCGGGCAGCTGACCGAGATCCGGGCCGACGACCTCGCGTTCAGCGCCGCCGAGGCCAGCCTGCTGCTGGCGCAGCACGGCAGTACCCTGTCGGCGGACTCGCTGGAGAGCCTGACGCTGCGAACCGAGGGCTGGGCGGCCGGCCTGCGCCTGGCGGCGATGTCACTGGGCGCTCACCCCGACCCCGGCCAGTTCATCAAGGAACTGCTGACTGAGGACAGTGCCCTGATCTGCTACCTGGTCGACGAAGTGCTCAACGTGCAGCCCCCGGAAGTTCGCGAGGTGCTGCTGAGCACGAGCATCCTGGAGCATCTCAGCGCCGATGCCGCCGTCGAGCTGACCGGCGACGAGCACGCCGCCGGAGTCCTCGCGTCCCTGGCCCACACGAACGCTTTCGTCCAGCCGCTGGCCCCCGGCTGGTACCGCTACCACACCTTGTTCGCCGAGATGCTGCGCCTGAAGCTGCGGCTCGAGCATCCGGAACGGGTGGCTGTCCTGCATCAGCGGGCGGCCCGGTGGCATCAGCGCGAGGGCCGGCTCGCCGACGCGGTGCGGCACGCCGCCAGGGGTGCTGACTGGCCGCTCGCCGCCGCCATCGTCGTCGACGAGCTGGCAGTGGGCGAACTGGCTGAACGGGGCGCCGGGCATCCGCTCGCGGCCGAGTTCGCGGCCATGCCTGCCGATCGCGCCTGGGCAGAGCCGGCGCCGTACCTGGTGGCGGCGGCCCTCGCGCTGGCCGCTGGGCGCCGCGAAGCGGCCATCGCCGCGCTCGACGCCGCGGACGGCCTGCTGGATCGCCTGCCTGCTGACCGAGAGGCCGCGGGCAGGCTGGCCACCACCGTTGTCCGCCTCACCGCCTCCCTTCGCGAGGGAGACCTGGCGCGAGCCGCGGCGGCGGCCGGCAGTGCCCGGCGGATGCTCGCCCGGGTCCCGGAGGGGAAGCTGGCCCGGCATCCAGAGATCGCGAGGATCGTGCTGTCTGGCCGGGCCACCGTAGCACTGTGGTCCGGCCGTCTGGAGGAGGCGGTTCGCCTCCTCCAGACAGGGCTGGGCACCGGGGACGCACAAGGTCAAGAGCGCGAGGTACCCGGACAGGCCGGACACCTGGCGCTGGTGGAAGCCCTGCGCGGCCGGCTGTCCCGGGCCGTGACGCTGGCCGGGGGCGCGACCCTCGGGACGGGTGAGGACCAGTGCCCGGACGCTCCGGCGCTCGTCGCGCTCGCCTTCGTCCACTTGCAGCGCAACGAGCTTCGAGAGGCACGCGGTTTCCTCAAGCAGGCGGACACCGCGCTCGGCCTATGCCCGGACAAGCTGCTCAGCACGGCGGCATACCTGATCGCGGCGGGCGGTGCCCTGGCCGAAGGCCGGGCCGCGACGGCCGTGGACATCGTCGCCAGGGCACGGTCCGGCGGACCGCTCCCGGCGTGGCTGGACCAGCAGCTGAGCATCGTCGAATCACGGGCGTCGACGGCGGCGGGCAACTTCAGCGCCGCGCTGGCCGCCGCCGAGCAGGCCGGCCCGTCGCCAGAAGCCACGGTCACGCTCGCGCAGGCCCAGGCGGTCGCAGGAAACGGCGACGACATCCCGCGCCTGCTGGCCCCCCTGCTCGCGGCTGACAGCCAGCTGCCGAACCCGGCCCGGCTGCAAGCACTGCTGCTGGACGCCAGGCTCAGTTACGCCGCCGACGACGCGGCGCGCGGCCGCCGCAGCCTGGAGTCCGCGCTGCGGATCGCGGAACGTGAGCAGCTCGGCCTGCCACTGGCGATGGAACGCGGCTGGCTCGGGCCGGTGCTGCGGCGTGACCCCGAACTGACCGATGCCCACCGGAGCCTGCTGACCGTGGCCCTGGGCCACCAGCAGCTGCCGGCTCCGGTGACCGCCGGGGAGCAGGCACCGATCCTCGTCGTCGAGCCGCTCACCGAACGGGAGCTCGAGGTGCTCGTGCACGTCTCAGCCATGCTGAACACGGCCGAGGTCGCCGACGAGATGTACATATCCGTTAATACGGTTAAAACGCACCTCAGGAACATCTACCGCAAGCTGGCTACGTCGCACCGCAACGAGGCGGTCCGCCGGGCCCGCCAGCTGGAGCTGATCTGACGGTCATCCGGCCGTCAGGACTCACCCCGGGCGGAGGAGGGACGGGGGGCCCGCGGGCGAACACCATGGCACTTGATCACGGGTCCGGGCTATCGAGGTGGCGCCGCGCCAGCCGCCAGTCCAGGGAAGGCGAGATGGTCTGACATGGGCGGGAAATCAGCGATGGGTTCGCAACTGGACACCTTCCGCGAAGCGCGCAGGGACATTGAAGCGTCCGTGCTCCCGCTCGCCACCTCGGTGGACGGGCGCCGGTTCAGCTTCCAGGCCTCGCTGCACGGCCTCGAGCTCCAGGCCGGCGGCTACGCGGTGCTGGACGACGGCGGCACGCGACGTCTCGGCCAAGTGCTCTCCGTCGAGCTTCACCAGCAGCTAGCCGGGGAGCTGACGCTGCCATCCTCCGCTGGCGGCCCGGAGACCCGCACGGAACTCCAGATCCGTGCCGCACGGGGCGAGGGAATTATCGTGGACGGCAGCAGCGCGCCGTTCCACGACGCGCTGATCCGCCCGGCCGCCGGATCTGACGTCCTGGAGTGGCAGCAGCGCGAGACCGGGCCCCACGCGCAGCTCATCCTGGGCGAGCTGGCACTTGTCCCCGGGGTGCCCTGCGTGGCGGACGCCGCGGGTTTCAACCGGCACACGTTCCTGTGCGGCCAGTCCGGATCGGGCAAGACGTACTCGCTCGGCGTGATCCTCGAACGGCTCCTGACCGAGACGGACCTGCGGATGGTGATCTTCGACCCGAACTCGGACTTCACGCGCCTGGGCGAAGTGCGCGCCGACGCGGACCCGGCGCTAGCAGAGCGCTACCGTGAGGCGGCGCGCGGAGTCGCGGTTTACTCCGCCGGCGCCGACGGCGAGCGACGCCTCCGGCTGCACGCGGCCGAGGTCGAGCCGGCGGCCCAGGCGGCCGCCCTCCGGCTGGACCCGATCGCCGACCGGGAAGAATACGCCGCGCTGGCGGCGATGCTCGCCGCCAAGGACCCGCCCACGATAGAGGCGCTGACCGGGAGCGACCTTCCGGAGGCGGCACGGCTCGGCCTGCGCATCAAGAACCTCGGCGTGGACCGGTACTCGGTGTGGGCTCCCGACGAGTCCGGTTCGGTCCTCGACGCGCTTCACGATCAGAGTGTCCGCTGCGTCGTCATCGACCTAGGCTCGCTGCCGAGCCGTGAGGAGCAGTCCCTCGTCGCCGCGGCGGTGCTCAGTGACCTGTGGCGGCGGCGCCAGGAACGCGATCCGGTCCTCATCGTGATCGACGAGGCGCACAACGTCTGCCCGGCTGAGCCGCCAGATGCCCTCGCCGCGGTGGCGACCGAGCACGCGATCAGGATCGCCGCCGAGGGCCGTAAGTTCGGGCTCTACCTGCTGCTGTCGACGCAGCGCCCGCAGAAGATCCCGGAGAACGTCCTCTCCCAGGCCGACAACCTCGTCCTCATGCGGCTGAACTCACTCGCCGACGCGGCTTTCGCGCAGGCGGTGTTCTCGTTCGTGCCGCCGAGCCTGATCGAGCGCTCGGCCACCTTCCGCCAGGGAGAGGCCCTGATCGCGGGCAAGATCTCGCCACGGCAGCCCGCCCTGCTCCGCTTCGGCGCGCGGATCTCGCAAGAAGGCGGTGCCGACGTGCCCGTGACGTGGGCTGCTCGGCGCTGACCGCGGCTGGCTGGTGGCAAGATCCGCGCCAGAGAAGTGCCGGCCCCGGGCGGGTACGCCCGGGGCCGGGTGATGGCCGGAGGGTTATGGCTGGGCGCCCAGCGTGACCGTGGCCGTGGCCGACTGGCCGGCGCGCGCGTACTCGAGCTGGACCGTGGCGCCTGGCTTATCGGTCAGCATTATTTCCTGCAGCTGGATCGTGCTCGTCGCCGGCTCTCTGTTGATCTTGGTGATCACGTCGCCCACACGCAGCCCGGCCGTGGCGGCGGGGCCGCCGGGCACCACGGTCTGGACGTACAGCCCCTCGGGGACCCCGGCCTGAGCGGCCGCCGAGGGCGGTATCGCCTGCGCCCCGAGGCCGAAGTAGGAGTGGGTCACCGAGCCGGTGGAGATAATCTCGTCGGCGATGGTCATGGCGAGGTTCACCGGGATGGCGAACCCGAGCCCGATGCTGCCGCCAGGCGAGCTCGGCACCGCCGCCCCGGCGGTCGGCACCCCGATGAGCTGGCCCGAGCAGTTGACCATGGATCCGCCGCTGTTGCCCGGGTT
Source organism: uncultured Actinomycetota bacterium (assembly GCA_963843745.1). Lineage (GTDB taxonomy): Bacteria > Actinomycetota > Actinomycetes > Streptosporangiales > Streptosporangiaceae > Trebonia. The sequence goes on along the minus strand of CAWJLP010000021.1, from coordinate 209,200 downwards.
GATGGCAGCGTCCGTCTGGATCGCCCCAACGAGCAGCGCCGTGGTGTCGTTATCCGCGGGTACCTGGATGGAGCGGTCCAGCGCGCTGATGATGCCGGAGGTGACCGTGCCGGACAACCCGAGCGGCGCGCCGATCACCACCGCCGCCTGACCGACGACGACCGATGACGAGGAACCCATCGCGATCACCTTCAGATTGGCCGAGGTGCCGACCTTGAGTACGGCGAGGTCGGTCTGCGGATCCCGGCCGACGATGGTCGCGGGCGCGGTCTGCCCGTCGGAGAACTGCACCTCCACCGACCCGCCGTTGGCCGCTATCGCGATGACGTGGTTGTTCGTCAGGATGTAGCCGCCGGACCTGATGACCTCTCCGGACCCCGTGCCACCGCCTGCCGGGCCGCGGGCCGAGATCGTCACCACGGACGGGATGACCTGGTTGGCGACCGCTGTGACATTGCAGACGCTGGCCTGTCCGGAACTGGCCCCGCTCGGCGTGGTACTCGCCGCCGGCGTCGAGGTTGATGAATTCGCAGCGGACGCGATGCCCGCGCCCAGGCCGCCCCCGACTAGCAGCGCGGCGCCAAGCGCTGCCCACAGGACCCAGCCGCGGCGCCTGCCCCGAGCGTGCTTCGACTCGTTCATCTCAGTCACCTATTCGCGAACCAGCATGGGCTTTGGCTTCGCGCGCCAGGTCCACGTACGGTTCACCGCTGACGTCGACCGCGACGCGTTTGATCATCCCCCGGCGAACTGCCGTGAGAGATCGACATTCATCGGGTTCCTCCGGTTCCTGGCCTCCACAGCTCAGTGAACCCTGCTCACCCGTCGATCATCCGCGCCGCCGCCGCGGTGGGGCCTCATCCGCGACGGACGATGCTGGCCGCACTGGGGTCGCCGCCCCGCCCCGCTCATCCCCGCGGGAGGAGGCAGCGCGGACAAGTGGCAGCGAACATGCGAGAGAGACCCAGGGAGAGGAGGCACCGGCGGTGAGCCTGAGCCGGCGTCAGTTGCGGACTCTCCGCGGTATCGAACGAGACCTGGCGTGCTCCGATCCGCGCCTGAACGAGTTCTTCCTGCTCTTCTCTGGTGGGTTCCGGGGTTATGACATGCCCCGGGTGGAGCGCGTGTCACGGTGGCCGTCGCGGATGCTGGCCCGGCTGTGGGGCGGCCGGAGCGTCACCCAGCGGATGGCGGCCTGGTACGCCGACAACTGGCACGACCCGTGACGTCCAACCAGGTGCTGATTGGGGTCGGCCTCATCCTGGTCCTCGCGGTCGGCTCCCAGGTGCTCGGGGGGACCGCACCGGCCCGCAGGCGGCGCACCCGCCGACGGCAGCCTGCTGTTCCTGGATTGCCCACCGCCCGCAGCAGAGCTGGACAATTGCTGCTGCGCCCGGCGGCGGACGGTCCGTGATGCTGCACGTCCGCGTAGTCAGCCCGGCCGCTCTCACCCGGCCGCTGACCGACCGGCTCGCCGCCGCCCCCGGCGTGCACAACCTCGTGGTGCGCGCCGGCGCCGCACGCCGGCCGGACGGAGACGCCGTCCAGTTCGACGTGCGTGACGCCGCCGCCAACCCGGTTTTCACGGCGCTGCGCGAGCTCGGCCTCGACCGCGACGCCGTGATCTGCGTCGAGCGGGTCGACGCCACCCTCACCCGCCAGTCCGCGGCGGACGGCCGGCACGGCGCGCTGCGCCGGGAAACCGCTCCGGTCTGGGAGATGGTGGAAGCGGTCATCCGCGACGGTGAGACGTACGCGCCCAGCTTCTACATCCTGCTGGCTATCGCCGCCCTGATCGGCGCCGTCGGCATCCTCACCAACTCGCAGATCCTCATCGTGGGCGCCATGGTGGTCGGTCCCGAGTACAACGCGATCATCGGCGTCGCGCTGGGCATCACCCGGCGGGCCAGGTCCGAGATACGGGACGGCCTGCTGGCGCTGTGCTGGGGATTCCTGGCCGCCATCGTGCTGACCCTGCTGTTCGGTCTCGCGGTGCGCGCGTCGGGCAAGACCCCGGCGCCTTACCTGAAGGGCGTGCGCCCGGTCGCGGACCTAATCAACACCCCCAACATCTTCTCGGTGATCGTGGCCGTGCTGGCCGGGCTGGTGGGCGTGGTATCCCTGACCGAGGCCCGGGCCAACGCGCTCATCGGCGTGTTCATCTCGGTGACCACCATCCCGGCCGCCGCCTCTGCGGGCTTGTCGATCGCGTACTCGAGCTGGAGCGAGGCACGCGGGTCACTGCTCCAGCTTCTGCTCAACGTCGTCCTGCTCATTGTGGTCGGCGCGGCCGGGCTGCGCACCCAGCGCGCGATCTGGAGATCATCTGCGGCGGGTGATCCGCCGGTGCTCCGCCGGCTCCGAGGATGGGGGCGTGACCGAACACAACTGTGATCCCGGCGCGGTCTTCGTGGATAGCAAGTACGTCGTGGACACCAGCTTCTCCCCCAGCATCGGCGCGGTGAACCCGACCCTCACCGCGATAGCCAACGCCATCCGGGTCGGCGAGCACCTGCTCAGACGGATGTCCTAGACCGCACGCGAATACGCCGGAGGTGACCCTTGTCAGCTATCAGCGGTGAGCCTGGGCCGACAACCAAGGGCGGCGAACCCACGGCCGAAATACCCCCGACCGGGGAACCCACGACCGAGCAACTCAGCGAGGACGAGCGAGCCGAGCTGGAACGGCTGCGCGCCGAACGCGCCGGGTCCCACGACGGCGGGGCCGCACGGCGGTCGCGGCGCCACTTCAGCTGGCGAGCCTTCTTCGCCACCATCCTGATCGTGCTCGGCTGCGTGCTCGCCCCGATCGCCGTGGTCGGCGTCTGGGCCGGCAATCAGATAACCGACACCGGCCGGTACGTGGCCACCGTGCAGCCGCTGATCGACGACCCGGCGATCCAGAACGTGCTGACCGACAAGATCACGAATGAGGTCACCAGCCAGCTGAACCTGACCGGACTCGTCAACCAGGCCACCGCCCAGCTGCAGGCCAGGGGGCTGACGCGGATCAGCTCGCTGCTCACCACGTTCGGCCCGCAGATCACCAGCTCGGTGACCGGCTTCATCCACAGCACCGTGCATACGGTCATCTCCAGCCAGGCCATGGCCAACGCCTGGGTGCAGGTCAACACGGTCGCGCACCAGGCGGTGGTCAAGCTGCTGTCCGGGCAGGGCAACGGCACGCTTACGTCGGCCAACGGCCAGATCACGCTCAACCTGGGCCCGCTTATCGCCGTGGTCAAGAAGGACCTGGTGGCGCGCGGGTTCTCGCTGGCCTCCAACATTCCCATCGTCAACGCGACGGTGCCGCTGTTCCAGGCCAAGGATCTCGGGAAGGCCCAGGCCGGCTACCGGCTGGTCTCCGACCTCAAGATCGTGCTGCCCATCCTGGCGCTGGTGCTCCTCGCCGCCGGGGTGTTCGTGGCGCGGGGCCGCCGCCGGGCCCTGATCGTGGTGGGGCTGGGGGTGGCCGCGTCCATGGTGGTCCTCGCCATCGGCTTGCTGATCGCCCGGACCATCTACCTGAACAGCGTCCCCGCCAGTGTGCTGCCCAGCGACGCCGCCGCGGCCGCGTTTGACGCGCTCGTCCACTTCCTCCGGATCGGGCTCCGGGTGGTGCTGGCGGTCGGGCTGGTCATCGCCATCGGGGCGTTCATCACGGGACCCTCGCGCGCCGCGGTGCGGACCCGTGCGGCCCTGGGGTCGGGAATCGCGTGGCTGCGGAACCTCGGCGAGCGCCGCGGGATGTCCACCGGCCCGGTCGGCGAATGGACCTACCGGCACCGCGCACTGCTGCGAATCGGGGCGTTGACGCTGGTGGCGCTGATCCTCGTCTTCTGGGGCCAGCCCACCGCGCTCACCGTCATCCTCCTCGTCGTCATCCTCCTCATCCTGCTCGGGCTCATCGAGCTGGTCGCCAGCCCTCCCGCGGAACCAGCGGCCGTGGGACAGGAATAAAACACCCGTTCGGAAAAACGAAAGGATCCCCCACCCATGAATATGCCAACGAAGGTAGACGTCGGCGACGCGACGAGGGACACGCTGGCGGCGCTGGCTCTCGGCGACCCCAACCTAGTGGACGCCGGCCTGGAAATGCGGGCGGGGCTCCGCGACAAGAGCGGCCTCGACGACCGTACGTTCGCCCTAGTCAAGCTCGCCGCCATCATGGCGCTCGACGCCCCGCCGACCTCGTACCTGTGGCAGGTGGCCAACGCGCTCGCGGCCGGGGCGACGCCGGATGACATGCTCGGCGTGCTGATCGCCATCGCCCCGCAGATCGGCGGACCGCGGCTCACCGCGGCCGCGCCCGAGCTGATGGTCGCGCTCGGCCTGTCACTGCCGGACGGAACCTGATGATGCGGCGGCGGCGCCCGCTGCTGCGCGCGGCAGCTGTCGGCGGCGGCGCGTACATGGCGGGAAAGCATAGGGCCAACAGCCAGGCAGAGCAGGCACAGTACCAGCAGGACCAGGACGCGCGCATCAGCAACCTGGAGGCGCAGCAGTCATATCAGCAGCCGTCGTACCAGCAGGCGCCGCCGGCGCCTGAACCGCCGCCGCCGCCGGCCGCGGCGCCATCGCCCATGATCGACCAGCTGAACCAGCTGGCAACGCTGCACCAGCAGGGCATCCTGTCCGACGAGGAATTCGCCGCCGCCAAGGCCAAGCTCCTGGGCACCTAAAGGCGGGCGGACAGGCTCACCGGCGGCCGGCGAGGGTATCCTCGCCGGCCGCCTCTGTGAAGGACGCGGTGACCTCCTGTTCAGCGGTCAGCGCGGCGGACCTGCCGCTCGACCCAGCCGGCCTTCCGCAATTCGCGGAACCGCCCGCGGCGCTGTCAGCGGTGGCCCCGCCGGCGGGGCATGATCGCCCCGATCAGCCACAAGAGGGGAAATATGAAGCCGATAAGGCCCAGGACCCAGTGCCCCTTGCGGAAGGTCATGACGGCGAGCGTGAAGATCAGCACCAGGTAGATGACGGCCGAAAGAATCGCCCAGCCGGGTGTTGTCATGGTTGTTCTCCTTCTGCTATGGATATCGCTGGTCATCGGTGCGGAGCGCCTGGAGGGACGACTCGAAGGCGTCCAGCCGGCCGCGCACGGTCTCGGCCTGCCACGGCCCGGCGCCGCCGGGTGCCCGCTCGGCGTCCATCGCCGACCGGGCGGCCTGCAACGAGGCCAGCGTGTCGGCGATCCGCATCTGATCGGCGGGATCCGGGACCGACTCCCGCAGCGCGTACAGGGTCTGTGCCAGGTCGTCCGCGCGACGCTGGATGTCAGCCCAGCGGGCGCCCGCATCGGCCGCGGCCATCGCGCCCGGCGTCTCCGCGACGCTCATCGCGTCGTGCAGGGCCGACCCCTGCGCGTACGCGCCGACGAGCCTCGATCGCCAGTCCGCCGCGGTCGATGAGCCGCGCCTGGCCACCCGTGTGATCCACGCGATCAGGACGGCCGCCAGCACGGCGCCAAGCAGGATCCACAGCCAGATGAGGCTGGTGCCGGATCCGGCCCCCGGCGCCGCGGTGGTGCTCTGCAGCGCCGACGTGCTGGGGGCGGCGGTCGCTGCCGGGGCGGTGGTGGCCGGCTGGCCAGCCGTCGTCGCGGTGCCAGCGGTGGCGCTGCGGCTCGGCAGGTTGCTGGCCGCGCTGCTGATCGCGCCCTTGACGGTGCTTCCTGCGCCCGCGCAGCCCGCCGCTCCCACTGCCAGGCCCGCCGCCACCAAGATGGCGACGAGAATGGCCGCTGGCAGCGAAAGGCTCTTCGCAGAACGCCGCATGTCAATCCTTCCGCGCCGCATACGGCGGCCATGGACGAAGCATCCGTGAGCAATGGTCCGCTGCCGCGCCCGGCCGGGGCATCATCCGCGGCGGAGTAATCATGAAAGCCACCCGCAGTTCTGAAGCGTGACAGAATCTCATCCGCTATGAATGGGGCAACCGGAGCAGAAAAGCAGCACGGTGGAACCTAGGCCATCCGATTCCGACCTGCTGGGGGCCGTGGTGTCATCGTCTTACTACGAGATCCGCGTAGCCGGTGTCCTCCCGCCCGAAGCCTTGCTCGACTTCGACCGGCTCACCGCCTCAGTGGAGCCCGTCGAGACCGTCGTCCATGGCCAGATCCGGGATCAGGCGGCCCTCCAGGGCCTGCTGGCCAGGCTCGAAGCATTTGGCATCCAGGTCCTGGAGATTCGCCGCCTGCGCGCGGGCGATGCTCCTCCGGAGAAAGGACAGTCGCAGGGCCAGTGACGGCCGCGGCCGTGGCCAGCTCCTCAGTGACCGAAATCATCCGTGCCGGCTGATTTGCGGTTCCGTCTGGGCCGGGCAGGCCGGACGGTTCAGTCCCGCCTGATCGCCCGGTCATCCGTGCCGGATGATGCGCCAACCCGCGGATCCCCCGCAGCGCGTTTGTCATCTGTCGAGGAGACCGAGTTTCCTGAGGCGTAGGACCGCCTCGTTGCGTGAGGAAACCCCGAGTTTGCGGTAGATCGATATCGCCTGCGACTTGATGGTGTTTGCGGAGAGGAACAGCTCTACGGCGATCTCGGGATAGGACAGGTGAGTGGCGAGCAGCGGCAGCAGCCGCAGCTCGGCCTGGGACAAGCCTGGCACGGCAGCGGCCGATGATTTCTGGTCCGCAACGAGTCGGCGCAGGGTGGCGGTTGCCTGTGTGGCCAGGGCTTCGGCCTGGTCCCGTTGGCTAAGGGCGATGGCCCGCAGCAACTGCTCACTCGTCTCAAGCGCCAGAGCTTCGTTCGCCTTGCCCCCGGGGCTGAGGGACACATCCCGCAACCGTGCCTGGTGCCTCCACAGCGGCCTGGACGTCCTATCCCAAGCCTCACCCGGGCTTGCCGCCGATGTCATGAGTCTCCCTATGCACGTAGGGCCGAGTCCACGGGCCTGCGGGGATTCCAGCAGGCACCACCCGGTCCGCGTGCTGTTCATTCAATAGGGTGTCGTGCACCAGGGTGTCGTGCACCGTTGGCATGGGGACCTAGGTCCCGAACGGCCGGGGCTGAAGCCCTATCAAAATGAGGGCCAAGTCCCTCAGGGGCACCCAATCCTCCTTTGTGGATGGCTTACGTGCCAGCTGATAGCGTCCCGGGCACGATGACGATCGCCTCGTCATCGCTGGCTGTCCGCGGCGTGAGCTCCTGGTAGAACTCGCCGGCCTCGCTTTCCCTCGTCCGGAGGACCTCGATGAATTTTCCCGAACGGACGCGTGGCGGCTCTGGTCCCCGTCGGCCGGAGCCGCAGCCGGAGCTGGGCCGCTCGGCACCCATCGCAGCTGTCCTCCCGTTGCCGCCGTGCGTGCCGTTACGCTGTCCCGTCGGCCACGGCGTGTTCCGCCGGGCCGGCCACGCTGTTTTTTGCCGCGTCGCGTGCCGTGCGCCTGATCATTAGCCCGCCGATGATCTCGATGATGCCCATCACGATGAACCAGATGCCGAGGAGCAGGGCGAGCACGGTGAGCGAGTCGACCGGGGCGGAGACGACGACGATCCCGGCGATCACGCTGATCGCGCCGAAGAAGATCCACCAGCCCCGTCCTTCGCGGGAGCCGCCCGCGAAGGCGGCGATCAGCGCGGTCACGCCCTGCACGATCCACACGAGGCCCACGTACAGGCCGACCAGCGCGAGGGTCACGTGCAGGTGCCGGATCAGCAGGACGCCGACGACGATGAACGCCAGGCCGACGATCCCGCTCCACACCCGGTGCGCCTCCCCGCGGCCGAAGATCCTGGCCAGGTGGAAAATCCCCGACAAGATCGCCAGGATGCCGAGCAGTACCGCGACGACGTTGAGCGACCCGCCCGGGTGGAAGCTCACGATAAGTCCCAGGATCAGCGTCACGACGCCGATAATGACCGTCGCCTGCCATGACTGCGCGATCAGCACGCCCTGTGCCGACGCAAGGTCGTAGTCGTCATAGTCCGCAGATTCCATGGGTACTCCTCTGAGCCGCGGGGACCCGCTTGTCCGGCGCCGCGGGCGCGGCGCCGGACAAGCGGGCGGAGCTAGACGGATCGGTTAGTCTTCGTTCTCGAACGCCTCGCGGAGCTTGGCCTCCTGCTCCGCGGACAGGTTGGTGCTGATGAGCTCGGCCTCGGTCCCGGCAAACTCGCTCTGCACCCGGTCGATCACCGCGTCCGAGCTGAGCAGGAACAGTGCCGAGGTGCCTGGCGTGACCTTCTGCCTGACGCTGTCGACGAACGCGTTGCTGATGCCGACGTCGGCCATCGAGCCGAACAGAGCGCCGGTAGCCGCGCCGATGGCCAGGCCGAGGATAGGGACGAAGAAGATCAGGCCGAACAGCAGGCCCCAGAAACCGCCGCCGAGCGCTCCTGCCTTCTTGGTGTCGTGCAGCTCACGAGTCTTGGGCTTCTTGCGTCCTACCTCCCAGCTGACTACCGCGGCGTCCTGGACGTTGATCAGCTGCTCACTGTCCAGCTTCTGCAGCCTCTCCAACGCGATGTCGGCGCCTTGGGGGGTCGAGAACTTCCATGCGGTAAGAGTCGCCATGTGGTCTCCGCGTGTCTGAGCCCCGGCTGCCCGCCGGGGCTGGTGAATTGAACTGCCAGCACCATCGCCTCCGACCGCTACCGCCCGCATCACCCCGCGCGAGTGAACTCGCCCCGCGTCACCCGGTAAACCCGCCGCCTTTGCTGTCCCGCGGCGAGCGGAAGGCCGAGTAGCGCTGGGCCTCCCGCTCGGCGGCCGCGGCCGCCGCCTCGGCCTCGGCCACCGCGGCCTCCGCCTGGGCCACCGCCTGCCGGTAGCTGTCGTCCTGGCTCCGCGCAGGGCTGGGCACGGCCGCGTCGATATCTCTCTCCAGCGCCGCCTCGTCGGCAGTGAGCTGCTTGCTCGTCAGCCCGGACGCCTGGTAGAGCTCGCGGACGGCGTGGTAGTCGGCCTCGGCCGCGCCCAGCGTGTCATAGCTCGCGGCGAACACGACGAAGGTATCCGCGGCCATCGCCCACCTCCGATCCGCGACCTCCGATCATGGGGCGATCCAATCAGCCGCGCGCCGGTGGCGGATCATCCCCCGAGGATGACCTGGAAGCCGTCGGTCCGCCGCGACCTGGTCAATGTCGGGCGCGCACCTCGTCCAGCCGGCTCAGCGCCACCAGTTCCAGCCCAAGCGCCAGGATGCGGCTGAGCACGCTGGACAGGGCAGCCTGGTCGAGATCACCGGCAAGCAGGGTATTGCCGTTGGCGTATTCGATCTTAAAGTCAGCGAATGCCTCGCGGCCCAACTCGCCCAGACCACCGCCAATGGCGATCTGGTAGCGATGCGTGCGCACCATTCCTCCCGTTACTGGCGATTTGGGGGCATCGGTACTATATGCCCGTCCTGCCACTACCCCGGGTGCGGGCGATCATCTATGCGCAAGCGTTACTGATTTATTGCCGGGGCGCGACGCGAGAGCCCGTCTCATCCGCCGCGGATGACCGCCACTGCCCAGCCGCTGGCTGATACTGGCGAACGTGAACTCCCGTGACCGCGCAGGCAGGCGGTGGACCGACCCCGCTGAGGCGCTGGCCCAGCAGGTCACCGAGCGCGTCGTCGACCTCGTGGTCGGCGCCCTCGACGTCAACGAGCTCGTCGCCCGGGTCGACGTGAACGCGATCATCAGCCGCGTCGATATCGACGCGGTGCTGCAGAAGATAGACCTGAACGAATTGCTCGGCCAGGTGGACGTGAACGAGCTGGCGCAGCGGATCGACGTGGCAGGCCTGGTAGAGAAGGCGGATCTTGGCGCGATCATCGCCCAGTCGTCCGGCGGCATGGCGCGCGAGGCGGTCGACGCGGTGCGCTACCGGACGGCCGGGCTCGACCAGGTCATCGACCGCTGGGTGCGCGTCCTGCTGCGGCGCAAGGACCCCGCGCCGGCGCCGCTGCTTGCCGTGCAGGCCGGGCCGTGACCGCCCAGCCGGCCCTGCGGTACCAGGGACACTACGCTGGCGCGGTTTCCCGGCTCGCTTCCTTCGTCATCGACATCGTCGTGAGCGCGGGCATTTTCTGCGTCGCGCTGGCGGCCATCTCCTATGGCGCGCAGGTCATCACCGGCAACCTGGTCAGCTGGAACCACACAACCGGCGTCGTGGCCGGGCTCTTCGCCGCGTGGGAGCTCGCGTACTTCGGCTTCTCGTGGGCGACGAACGGCCGGACCCTCGGCATGGCTGTGTTCGGCATCCGGGTGGTGCGCACCGACGGGGCCGTCCTCGAGCCGCGCCACGCGACCGTCCGCGCGCTGGTATTCCCCTTCAGCTTCCTGTTCTGCGGGCTGGGCTTCCTCGGCATCCTCGTGCAGCGCGAGCACCGTGCCCTGCATGACCTCGCCGCCGGCAGCGCCGTCATCTACGCGTGGACCGCCCCTGCACCGGGCTCGGGGCAGGAGGCGTGACGAAGCGGCGGACCGGCGCGGACGCGCTGCCGGGCTGGCGTGAGACGCCCGCGAAACAGGCAGTCCTGGACTTCGTGCACGCGGTGACGGCGCCCGATTCGCCCGACTTCGTCGAGGAACCCGACCGCATCGCCGTGTTCGACAACGACGGCACGCTGTGGACCGAGCGGCCGGTATACGCGCAGCTGGCTTTCGCCTTGGACCGGGCGGCCGAGCGAGGTCTACGGCCTGCCCCCGCACCGGGTGATCGGCAGCGTCGGAGCCACCGAGTTCCGGGACGGCCCTGACGGCCCTGAGCTCATTAAGGGCGATGCCATCCAGGTCATCAACGACGGGCCGCAAAAGCCCAGCTCCATCCACGCCCACGTCGGGCAGCGCCCGATCCTGGCCGCCGGGAACACCGACGGCGACCTCGCCATGCTGGGACTGGTCGGCCGTCTACCCGCCGCCTCCTTAGCGGTCGGTGCCCGGATCCGGTGCTACCCCACCTGAGCGCCGCGGCCGGCCCAGTACGGCGCCCGCAGCTGGCGCTTGAGCACCTTCCCCGAGCCAGTGCGCGGCAGCTCGGCGGCGAAGTCCACCGAGCGCGGCGCCTTGTAGCTTGCCAGCTGCTCGCGCGCGAACGCCGTGACCTCCGCGCCGGTCAGCGCCGCCCCTGCCGCTCCCGCCGACCGCACGACGGTCGCGTGCACGACCTCGCCCCACTGCTCCGACGGGATCCCGAAGACCGCGACCTCGTAGATCCCCGGATGCTGCTCGAGCACCGCCTCGATCTCGGCGGGGTAGACGTTCATCCCGCCGGAGATGATCATGTCGCTCTTGCGGTCGCAGATGTACAGGTAGCCCTCATCGTCCCAGTAGGCGATGTCGCCGACCGTATGGAAGTCGCCGCGGCTGTTCGCCGCGTAGCTGGCGTCGTTCTTGTAGTAGGTGTCGAACATGACCTTGGACCGCACGAAAACCTCGCCGGCGTGCTCAGGCCCGGTGCCGGTGACCTCATTGCCGTCGGCGCCGACCAGCATGATCTCGATCCCGGGGGCAGGCTTGCCGCACGATCCTGGCTTGCGCAGCTGGTCCGCGGGCAGCAGGACGGTGTCGACGCCGAGTTCGGTCGAGCCGTAGATCTCGAACAGCGACCCGGGCGGGAAGTCCGCCACGTACCGCTTCTTCAGCTCATAGCTCCACGGCGCCGCGTTGGCGATCATCACGCGCATGGACGACCGGTCGTAGCGGTCCTTGACCTCCTCCGGCAGCGCGCAGATCATCCGCATCACCGCGGGGGCGGCGAACGTCGAGCTCGCCCGGTAGGTGTCCAGCAGCCGCAGCCAGTCCTCCGCGTCGAACTTGCGCTGCACGATCATCGTCTGGCCGTAGAGCTGGGCGGCGCGCAGGAACGCGCTCGGGCCGCTGTGATACAGCGGACCAGAGGTGAGGTAGATGTCGTCGGGCCGGTAGCCGAACAGGCTCAGCAGCGCGCCGAAGACTTCCGGGTCCGGCGCGCCGGACCGGAACGCGCCCTTCGGCTTGCCGGTGGTGCCCGACGTGTAGATCATCGTCCCGCCCGCCCCGGCGAGATCCCCGACGTCCGGCGGATGGGACGGCGCGGCAGCGATGTCGGCCTCGGTCAGGATCCCGGCCGGCGCCTCCCCCAGGACCGCCGGGGCCGGACCGCCGGCCGCGATGATGTGCCGGACCTTCTCCAGTTCGCCGCGGTCGCGGAGCGCGGCGAACAACGGCACGTACTCGTGGTCCACGTGGGCGACCTCGGCGTCGCTGTGGTTGATGACGTAGCGCGCCTCCTGCTCCGATAGCCGGTAGTTCAGCGGCACGGCGATGGCGCCGGTCTTCCACGCGGCGTTCAGCACGGCCACGACCTCGGGGGAGTTCGGCCCGCACCACAGCACCTTCGCGCCCGGCCCGGCGCCCAGCGACAGCAGCAGGTTCGCCAGCCGGTTCGACCGCTCCTCGAGCTCGGCGTACGTCCACCTGACGACGGTCCCGTCGGGCCTGTCCTCGATGACGGCCGGCTTGTCCGGCTGGGCCTGCGCGTAGGTCGAGAGAAGGTCATCCGGCATAGGCTCAATGTACGGAACAGTTACAGCACGATCCACTGGCGGCCGTCGATGAGTTCCCTGACGGCGTTGAGGTGCCCGGCGTGCACGGACGTTTCCGTGATCACGTGCAGCAGGATGTACCTGAGGTCAGGAAAATCGATGCCCGCCTCCTGCCACCAGCTGTCGGGCTGGCGCGGCGGCATGTCGAGCGGAGTCGCCGCGATCACGGCGTTCGAGTGCTCGATCTCGTCGCGGTACAGGGCGAAGACATCCGCTGCCGACTCGCCGGGGTCCAGGCGCCATTCGGCGTTCTCCCCCTCGGGAAAGAAGTCGAACGGCTCGCCGCCGACGACGCTGCGGAACCAGTAATGCTCGTCGGACAGCGCCAGGTGCTTCACCAGGCCCAGGCAGTTCCAGCCAGACGGCAGCACCGGCCGCCGCAGCTGATCTTCAGGCAGGTCCTCCAGGATGCCAAGCACGTGGCGGCGCTGCCCGTTCAGGAAACGCAGCAGCAGGTCGGTCTCAGTCGCGTCGCTCATGCGCCCATGATGCCCGTCAGGACGACCGGCGGCGCCTGACGCGGCGGGATGCGCTAGCCGGCCTGTTTCGGGCTGACTGAGCTCAGCGCGTCGTCCAGCATCGCGGGGAACGTGTCGGGGTGCCTGGCCAGCAAGTAGGTCACCACCGCGACGAGGGCCTGGTTATCGAGCGCCCTGACCCGGGTGATCCGCAGCTCTGCGGCCGCCTCGCGGGTGCCGGTTTCTGAATCAGCCATGTTGCCTTGGCTACCCGCCGCTAGGCACTTCATCCCGAACCGCGGGCAGCGGTAGCGCCGCCCAACGTGGTCGATGGGCCATCGTCCCCCGAAGAAGGTGGTCGATGGGCCATCGACCACCTTCCCGTCGGGCGGTGGCCCGTGGCTAGGTGGCCCGTGCTAGGTGGCCGGTGGCGAGGTGGCCGGTGGCTAGCTAGTGCTCGTGGATGATGACACCGCGGATGTTTTTGCCGTCGTTCATGTCCTGGTAGGCCTGGTTCACCTGGTCAAGCGCGTACGTGCGGGTGACCAGCTCGTCCAGCTTGAGCTGGCCCGACTTGTACAGGCCGAGCAGCATCGGGATGTCGTACAACGGGTTGCTGTCGCCGAACAGCGCACCGCGGATCTGCCGGTGGTAGCCGATCAGCATGCCGGCGTGCACGTGCACCGCGCGCTCGTTGATGTGGCCGACCGCGGTGATCGTCACCTTGCCGCCCTTGCCGGTCATCATCACCGCGGCCTGGACCATCTCCTCGGTGACCGCGCCCGGCGTCATGATCGCGTGGTCGGCGAGCTGGCCCCAGGTGGTCTCGACGACGAACTCGTGCGCTTCCTTGGCGGTGGCGAACGCGTGCGTGGCGCCGAACACGGTGGTGGCCATCTCCCGCTTGAACTCCACCGGGTCGACCACGACCACGTTCTTCGCCCCCGCGAAGCGGGCGCCCTGCACCGCGTTGCTGCCCACCCCGCCGGAACCGAAGATCACCACGGTGTCGCCGGCCCGCACCCCGGCCGCGTGCACCGCCGACCCCCAGCCGGTCGGCACGCCGCAGCCCACCAGGCACAGGACCTCCCACGGGATGTCCTGGAAGTCCTCGCGCAGCGGCACGGTGGCCCACTCCGACACGACCGCGTACTGGGAGAACGTGCCGAGCGTGCAGAAGCCGCCGATGTCCGTGTCGCCCTCGTGGAAGCGCCACGTGCCGTCCTCGAACATGCCAGTGCCGGCGTTCAGGCCCTTCACGCACATGTTGGAGTGCCCTGTCGAGCACGGCCGGCAGGCGCCGCAGGCCGGGATGTACGAGCAGACGATCTTGTCACCGGGCTTCACGCGCTGCACGTCGGGGCCGACAGACTCCACGATGCCGGCGCCCTCGTGGCCGCCCACGACCGGCAGCCGGATCGGAGCGTCGCCGGTGGTGATGTGGTCGTCGGAGTGGCAGAGCCCGGCCGCCATCAGCTTGACCCTGACCTCGTGCGCCTTCGGCTCGTCGAGCTGCAGGTCGACGATCTCCCAGCCGACGTGCGGGGCCCGGGTGATAGCGGCGCGGGTGGTGATGCTCATCTTCTGACGTTCCCTTCCCGGACGGGTGCTAGTGCTCGTGGACGATCACGCCGCGGATGTTCTTGCCGTCGAGCATGTCCTGGTAGCCCTCGTTGATCTCATCGAGCTTGTAGCGGCGGGTGATCAGCTCGTCCAGCTTGAGGTCGCCCGCCTGGTAGAGGCCGATGAGCATCGGCACGTCGACCAGCGGGCTGCAGCCGCCGTAGATCGAGCCCTGGATCCTGCGCTGGTAGCCGATCAGCATGCCGGGGTTCTCGTTGATCGAGCCGTTCCCGACCGCGGTGATCGTGACCTGGCCGGTCTTGCCCACCACCTTGATGGCGTTCGCGATCACCTCGTCGTGCAGGATGCCGACCGTGATAATCGCGCGGTCGGCGAGTTCGCCCCAGGTGGTCTCCCTGACGAAGTCCTGCGCTTCCTCGGCGGTGGCGAAGGTGTGCGTGGCGCCGAACACCTCCGCCATCTCCCGCTTGAACGGCACCGGGTCCACCACGACCACGTTCTTCGCCCCGGCGAAGCGGGCGCCCTGCACCGCGTTGCTGCCTACGCCGCCCGCACCGTAGATCACCACGGTGTGCCCGGCGCGCACGTCGCCGGCCCTGACCGCGGAACCCCAGCCCGTCGGCACGCCGCAGGCCACCAGCGCGGCGACGTCGAAGCCGATCTCCTCGGGGATCTTGATCACGGAGAACTCGTGGACGACCGCGTACTGCGAGAACGTGCCGAGCACGCACAGGCCGCCGAAGTCCTCGCCGCCCTGGTGGAAGCGGAACGTGCCGTCAGGGAACATCCCGGTGCCGGCGTTCTTGCCGGCGTCGCACAGGTTCTGGCGGCCGGTCGCGCAGTACCGGCACTTGCCGCAGGCGGGGATGAACGAGCAGGTCACGTGGTCGCCGGCCTTGACGCGGGTGACGGACTCGCCCACCGCGTCCACGACGCCCGCGCCCTCGTGCCCGCCGACCACGGGCAGGCGCATCGGCGCGTCGCCCTTCTGGATGTGGTCGTCGGAGTGGCACAGGCCGGCCGCGAAGAACTTGACCCGGACCTCGTTCGCCTTCGGTTCGTCCAGCTCGAGCTCGGTGATCTCCCATGGCTGGCCGGGCACCCGGCAGACCGCGGCTCGCGTGGTGATGCTCATGTGGACCCTTCCTCGGATGTCCTCGGATGGCGTCCATAATCCATCGCCCTCCGCGCCGGCGCCACCACCCGTTTCGGCCTGCACAATTCGCGGGAAGAAATTTGGTTGCCGGCAGCCAAGGAGCCGGCGGCCGCCGGGGCTTGCCCGGGGAACAACCGGGACCTTCGAGTGGTTGTATACAGCGTCCACATGCGCCCGCACCCAACGGGCAGCGCCATCAGTGAAGGAGCTGACGTTTTGGACACCTACCGCAAGGATCCCGAGGCCATCGCGCGCCTGACGGACGCGCAGTACCAGGTCACCCAGCAGGATGCCACCGAGCCCGCGTTCCGCAATGAGTTCTGGGACAACCACGAGCCCGGGCTGTACGTCGACGTGGTCTCCGGCGAGCCGCTGTTCGCCTCGGTCAACAAGTACGACAGCCAGTCCGGCTGGCCGAGCTTCACCGTCCCCGTCGAGCCGGGCAACGTGGTGGAGCTGCAGGACTCCGGCTACGGCATGGTGAGGACCGAGGTCCGCTCTGCCCACGGCGACAGCCACCTCGGCCACGTGTTCCCCGACGGGCCTAGGGACGAGGGCGGGCTGCGGTACTGCATCAACTCCGCCGCCCTGCGCTTCATCCCGGTCGCCGACCTGGAGCAGGAGGGGTACGGCGAGTACCGCAAGCTTTTCGAGACGACCGACGGGAGTGCGTCATGACCGCGAGGACCGAGACGGCCATTCTGGCCGGCGGCTGCTTCTGGGGCGTCGAGGAGCTCGTCCGCAAGCTGCCCGGCGTGATCTCCACGCGGGTCGGTTATACCGGCGGTGACGTGCCCAACGCCACCTACCGGAACCATCACGGCCACGCCGAGGCCCTCGAGATCGTCTTCGACCCGGACAAGATGTCCTACCGGGACCTGCTGGAGTTCTTCTTCCAGATCCACGACCCGACGACGCGGAACCGCCAGGGCAACGACATCGGGACCAGCTACCGGTCGGCGATCTTCTACCTCAGCGACGAGCAGAAGCGGGTCGCCGAGGACACGATCGCGGACGTCGACGCCTCCGGCCTGTGGCCGGGCAAGGTGGTCACCGAGGTCACCCCGGCCGGGCCGTTCTGGGAGGCAGAGCCTGAGCACCAGGACTACCTCCAGCGCTACCCCGACGGGTACACCTGCCACTTCGTCCGGCCGGGCTGGAAGCTCCCGCGCCGCGCGGAGCAGGTCAAGCAGTAACAGGGCCTGTTCACGAAGCCGTCTCCCCGGCCGGGGAGGCGGCTTCTCTCATAGATGCGGCTCTCATAGATGCGGCCAATGCCATCAGAGCCGGCGCCCCCTTCCCGCGGCGTCCCCGTGATGGTGCACTGAACACAGGCCCGTGGCGCGCCACGCGCCGGTCCCTTCGCGATCGTGCCCTAGGAGACCATGACGGTACGCAGGCATTCTCCCGACTCCGGCCAGCGGCTCGCCAGCGAGCGGATATCGGCTCCGGTCGCCGCGAAGGCCGCCTCGATCGACGCCGCGCAGGCACGGCCGCTGACCCGGAAAAGCCTTGTCAGGTCGGCCCTGCTCGTCGCGGCCGGCGCCGTATCGCCGACGAACGAAAGGCTGGGTCCCGATGACGGAAGGCAGCGGATACGGGCCGTTCCTGACGCGCCGCGGGCGCGGGAACGTCCTGACGCACTTCATCATGACGGTGCTGGGGGCAGGACTGGCGGTGGTGCTGCTCCTGGTCTTCTACAGCCCGGCGTCCGGCGGCTCGGGCAGTTCCTCCCCTGGCAGCGGCATGGTGCCAGCCCCGGCGTCCCGGGCCGCCCCCGTGGGCAAGAACGCGCAGGACATCGCCGCACGAGTGCGGCCCGGCGTCGTGATCATCAACACCGCGCTGCGGTACAACAGCGAGCAGGCCGCCGGAACCGGCATGGTGATCAACTCCAGCGGGCTGGTGCTGACCAACAACCACGTCATCGACGACTCCACGTCGATCACGGTCACCGTGCCCGCCACGGGCAGGACCTATCCGGCGACGGTGCTCGGCTACGACAAGACCGGCGACATCGCCCTGATCCGGTTGCAGGGCGCGTCCGGGCTGGCCACGGTGCCGATCGGCAACTCCGCGGCCGTGAAAGCCGGCGAGGCGGTCGTCGCCCTGGGCAACGCCGGAGGACAGAACACCATCACGGTGGCGGCCGGGCAGGTGACCGCCCTGAACCAGACCATCACCGCCAGTGAGGAGGCCGGCTCGACCAGCTCCGAGACGCTGCACGGCATGATCCAGGTTAACGCCGACATCGTGGCCGGCGACTCGGGCGGCCCGCTGGCCGGCCCCGGCGGCGTCATCGGCATGGACACCGCGGGCAACGACGCCGGCTCCGAGGAGCAGGCCGTCGGGTTCGCCATCCCTGTCAATACCGCACTCTCGGTCGCCAGCCAGATCGCGGCGGGCCGGGCCAGTTCCGCCGTCACCATCGGCTATCCGTCTTTCCTTGGCATCTTCGTCGGCACCGGATCGGACAGCAGCCCGCAGGACCAGGCGCAGCAGGGACAGCAGCAGTACGGGTCAGGGGGCAGCCAGGGATGCTCCGCTAGCAACGCCGGGCTGGCCGCGCCCTCGGTCGTCGCGCCGGTCTCCTCCGGCGTCCTCGTCGACGGGACGATCTGCGGAGGCCCGGCGGCCCAGGCCGGCCTGACTGGCGGGACGGTCATCACCGCGATCAACGGGCAGGCCATCGGCTCCCCCGACCAGCTGGGCGCGGTCCTGGCGCGGTTCCGCCCCGGTGACACGATCTCCGTCACCTGGGTCAGCCCGGCCGGCCAGCGCACGACGAGCAGCATCCGCCTGACCGCCGGCCCGCCGCAGTGACAGCCGGCGCCCGTGCTGAACCGGGTCAGCGCCAACGCGGGGCGGACGCCCGCAGAGGGAGGCCCCCCTCCCCCGGAGTCGGGAGGCTCCCCCTGCAGCGACCCGCCGCCACCGACGCGCGGCAGCGAACGGACGCGGGCCTGCTGCTCCGAAGCGGGCCCGCGCTGGAACAAGCCAGGACATTCCTTACGAAGGGCTCACCGCAGGCATACCCTTGGCCTAAGCGTGATCTTGGCAGAATACGGCGCGATAGCGAAAGGCAAGCGAAAAGACAGTGCGCGGGCCGCGATGTCACCTTTCTGGAATGTGACAAATAGATGACAAGGCCGGATGAGGAACTTGCGGAGCGAGTCGCGAAGGAGATCCGCCAGCTCCACAAAGGACGCGGCCTGCAAGCCGGTGACCTCGATTCGCGGCTCGGTCCGCTCCTGGGCGAGCTTGCGGGCACCGCGGAGGCGGCGGGCCGCCGCAAGGCCCTGACTGCTGAGATCAACCGGTGCGCCGACCAGCTTCTCGACGATTACCGCATAGCCATCGGGGCCAGCCTGGCGCTGTCGGCAGAAACGATGGACGAGCCGCTCTTTACCCGACGGGCGAGCTGGCTCGCGGACAGGCTTGACCGCGACACCCGCACCGCGCTGCGCCGTATCCGTGAAGCCGAATGGCGGCTGGCCGAGCTCATCGCGGCCGAACTGCGGCGCCGCCGGGGCCGGATCCCGGTAGCGCCAGACGGCTGGTACGTGGCGGAACTCCGGGCGGTCCTGCGTTTCGACGGCGACATCGTGGTGTCCGAACAGGACCGGCGCATCGTGTCCACCTGCGAGGACCTGACCGAGGTCATGGCCTGGCTCGACCTGCCAAGCGACACCAATCAGCCAGGAGCGGACCTGCGGGCTGAGATCCGGTACGGCGGGCACCTGCTGCGCAAGGAGCAGCCATCGCGTAACCGCTTCACCCTCGTGGTCCAGCTGCCGAAGCCGCTGCAGCCCGGCGAGGAGCACCGGTACGGCCTGAGCCTGCGGATGCCCCGGCACATGCTGAGGCTCCCCCACTGCCTGGTGACCCCGGAAACCCAGGTCGAACGATTCGACCTCACGGTCCGGTTCGATCCAGCGCTTCTGCCTGAGTGGATCCGCCGGGTCGACGGCGAAACCGTCCGGACGTTCGAGAATCCGCAGCCCATCGGGGAGCTGCTCGTCCCTGACGCGGCCGGAGAGGTCCACCAGGAGTTCCGTGACCTGGCCTTGTACCTGGGCTACGGAATCCAGTGGGCGCCCGCCGACTGAGGATTGCCCGCGGATGCCGCAGGCGGGCCCGTCCGAGGACGGCCCACCTGCGCCCACCGCGATTACGCCAGCCACGCGGCAATTACCGCGGTGACCACGGTAAGAATGGCGATTGCTCCGTGAATCTCCATCGTCAGCTCACCTCCTGAGGTCCGTGGCGACAGTCGGCCAAACGGCCGCATCGCCATCCCAGCCGTGTGGCGCGCCGCGGGAATTCGCCAGCGAACAACGGCGAACGCGGCGGTGGCCTGTCAGCACCGACGGGATTTCGCCTCTTCTCAGGTGGCGAAAAAATTGGCAGCGAGCAAACCCGCTCTTAGAACTGCCGCGCCATTACCGGGGGTGAGATGCCGCGGAAAAAACGGCCCGAGCCTGACCTGCCACCGGGCCCCGCCCGCGACCTGGTGGACTTGTTCACGTGGCTTCGTGGTGCCAGGCCGATGCGTGTCGGGCAGATCGCGAACAGGACCGGATATACGCCCGGTCATGTCAGCGAGGTGTTGCGCGGCTGGAAGGCGCCCAGCCCCGACGCCGCCGCCCGGATCGCCCAAGTGCTCGGCGCGGACGACACTACGGTCAGGCGGGCGCGCCGCCGGGCGGAGGACTTGCGGGACTGGAAACGCGCCAAGCCACGGAGACGCCGTCCAGCCCGCCTGCCGGACGACGGACTGGACTGGGCCCGTAAAGGCTCGCTCGAAATCGTGTTCGCTGAACTACGGATCGTCATTTCCGCTGGGGATGACCGGCGAGTCGACCTGGCCGGCCTCGGGGACTTCCTCAAGACTCTCTGATCGGCCGCGCTAACGAACGGTCCCAGGGGCATGACTGACCCCGGGCAGGGGCACTTGTTACACATGGGTCTGGCTAGCGGGCTGGTGTGATGGCGGACGGCGAGGTCCTGGCCGGCCAGGCGACGCCGCGCGGCCGGTATCCGCACCTCAAGCGTGCCGGTGACTTCGTCTACGTGTCTGGGACGTCCGCGCGCCGTCAGGACAACACCATCGCCGGCGCCGCGGTGGACGCGATGGGAACCACCGCGCTGGACATCCGGGTGCAGACCCGGGCCGTTATCGAGACCATCCGCGAGATGCTCGCCGCGGTCGGCGCCCAGTTGTCCGACCTCGTCCAGGTGACCGCCTACCTGGTCAACATGAACGATTTCGGCGGGTACAACGAGGTCTACGGGGAGTTCTTCGACTCCGGCGGCCCGGCCAGGACCACGGTCGCCGTCCATCAGCTCCCGCACCCGCACATCCTGATCGAGATCCAGGCCGTCGCTTATGTCCCCCAGGGAGGTCAACGATGACACTCGCTAAGCCGGTCAACTTCGCGCAGTGGATCGAGGAGAACAGGCACCTGCTGAAGCCGCCGGTCGGCAACAAGACGATGGCCGTCGGCGACGACTTCATCGTGATGATCGTCGGCGGGCCGAACGCGCGGACCGACTTCCACGTCGACCCCTACGAGGAGTGGTTCTACCAGCTCACGGGGAACATGCACGTCAACGTGATCGTCGACGGCAAGGAGCAGCGCGTCGACATCCGCGAGGGTGAGACCTGGCTGCTGCCTGGCAACACGCCGCACTCGCCGCAGCGCCCCGAGGCGGGCTCGGTCGGCCTTGTCATCGAGCGCGTCCGCGAGGAAGGCACCCTGGAGCGGTTCCAGTGGTACTGCCCTCACTGCTCCGCGCTGATCTACGACGTAGAGCTGCAGGTCCGCGACATCGTGACCGACCTGCCGCCGGTGTTCGCCGCGTTCTACGCCGACGAGCAGGCCCGCGTGTGCACGCAGTGCGGCACGCTGCACCCCGGCAAGGGCTGAGCCGGGTGTCCGGCACCGCTCCCGTCATTGACGTTCACACCCACTACGTGCCGCGCGGCTGGCCAGAGCTCGGGCCCGGCACGCCGTGGCTGCGCATCGAGACGGAAACCGACGCGGTCATCATGCTCGGCGACAGGGAGTTCCGGCGTATCCGGGCCGACTGCTGGGACGCGCCGACCCGCCTCGCCGACATGGACGCGGACGGCATCGACGCCCAGGTGGTGTCGCCGACGCCGGTGTTCTTCTCCTACGGCCGCGACGTCGCGCAGGCGATCCGCATCGCCCGTATCCTCAACGACCTGGCGCTGGAGATCTGCGCGCCGGCGCCCGGCCGGCTGCTGCCGATGTGCCAGGTGCCGCTGCAGGATCCCGACGCGGCGTGCCAGGAACTCGACCGCTGCATGGCGGCCGGGCACGTCGGCGTGGAGATCGGCAACCACGTCGGCGACCGTGACCTCGACGACGCGGGCGTGGTGACGTTCCTGCAGCACGCGGCCGCGCTCGGCGCGCCGGTCTTCGTGCACCCCTGGGACATGCCGAGCTCGCCCCGCCTGGACCGCTGGATGGCGCAGTGGCTGGTGGGCATGCCCGCCGAGACGCATCTGTCGGTGCTCGCGATGATCCTTGGCGGCGTCTTCGACCGCGTTGACGAGCGGCTGCGGATCTGCTTCGCGCACGGCGGCGGCTCGTTCGCGTTCTGGCTGGGGCGGATGAACAACGCCTGGCACAAGCGCCACGACGTCATCGGCACGTCGCAGTACCCGCCGGCGCACTACATGGGCCGCTTCTACACCGACTCGGTGGTGTTCGACGAGCGGGCGCTGCGGTTGCTCGTCGACACCGTCGGCGCCGACCGTGTTCTCGTCGGCAGCGACTACCCGTATCCGCTCGGCGAGCGCCCGGCCGGCGGCCTGGTCCGCAAGGCGGGCTTCCTCGACGACGCGACGCGCGAGGCGATCCTGGCCGGCAACGCGTCGGACGTTCCTTGGCGGCGCCCCGTGACGACGATGCTGGCCAGCGAGCGGCGGGCGCTGGAGCTGGACGCCGCCGACCCGCTCCCGGCGAGGCGGGCGGAGTTCCGCGTCCCGCCCTTCGGGACCTCCGGAGCCAGTGCCGGCGAGGCGGCCTACCTGGCCGGCAACTCCCTCGGCCTGCAGCCGACGGCGCTGCGCGCGCGGCTCGGGACCGAGCTGGACGACTGGGCCAGGCTCGGCGTCGAGGGGCACACCGAGGCCACGCGCCCGTGGCTCCCCTATCACGAGCTGCTGCGCGGACCCGCGGCCCGGCTGGTGGGCGCCCGTCCCGAGGAGGTGGTCGTCATGAACTCGCTGACGATCAACCTCCACCTGCTGATGGTGAGCTTCTACCGGCCGACGCCGCAGCGGCACGCCATCGTCATCGAGGACAGCGCGTTCCCCTCCGACAGCTACGCGGTGCGCAGCCAGGCCGCCTTCCACGGCTTCGACCCCGGCGAGGCGGTCGTGCGGCTGTCGCCGCGCCCCGGTGAGACGGCGCTGCGCACCGATGACGTCGTGCGGTACCTGAGCGAAGAAGGCGAGCGGGTCGCGCTGGTCCTGCTCGGCGCCGTGAACTACTTCACCGGCGAGCTGTTCGACATCGACGCCATCACCGCCGCCGGCCAGGCCGCGGGCGCGGTCGTCGGCTGGGACCTCGCGCACGCCGCGGGCAACGTGCCGCTGCGGCTGCACGACTCGGGCGCCGACTGGGCGGCCTGGTGCTCCTACAAGTACCTCAATGCCGGGCCCGGATCGCTGGCCGGCGTGTTCGTGCACGAGCGGCACCTCGCCGACCGCAGCCTGCCCAAGTTCGCGGGCTGGTGGTCGACGGATGAGCGCACCCGGTTCGAGATGGCGCCGGTCGTGACGCCCGTTGACACCGCTGACTCCTGGCAGGTGTCCAACCCGCCCATCCTCGCGATGGCGCCGGTACTGCTCTCCCTCGAGATGTTCGACCAGAGCGGGATGCCCGCGCTGCGCGCCAGGAGCGTCCGGCTCACCGGCTACCTCGAGTCCCTGCTCGACGAGATGTGCGCCGTCGCCCCCCGGCGGGGAGCGCCCGGCGTGATCACCCCCCGCGACCCGGACCGGCGCGGCGCCCAGCTCTCGGTGCGCGTCAACGGCCGCGACGTGGGGCCGCTGACCGGGCGCCTGCGGGATGAGTTCGGCGTGTACGCGGACGCCCGCAGGCCCGACGTGATCCGGCTCGCGCCGGCGCCAATGTACAACACCTTCCACGATTGCTGGCGTGCCGCCACCGCGCTCGCGGCGGTGCTCGATGCCTGAGGGAACGGGGCGCGTCGCCATCGTCGGCGCGGGCCTGGCCGGCTGCCTGCTCGCCACGCTGCTCGCGCGCCGCGGCATCGACGTCACGGTGTACGAGCGGCGCGAAGACCCCCGCGTCACCGGACCGGAACGCGGCCGCTCGATCAACCTGGCCATCTCGGCGCGCGGCCTCGAAGCGCTGGCCCAGGTCGGGCTCCGTGACCTGTCGCTGTCCCGCGCGCTGCCGATGCACGGGCGGATGGTGCACGGCCCCGACGGGCAGCAGAGCTTCCGCCCCTACAGCGCCGACGGTACGCACGCGATCAACTCGATCAGCCGGGCCGAGCTCAACCTGGCCTTGCTGGAAGTAGCCGAACGTACGCGTGGCGTCTGCGTGCGGTTCGGGCATCGCCTGAGCGAGCTGGACATGGCCACCGGGGAGTTGTCGTTCGAGACCGCTGGCGGGCAGCGTGCGGCGCGGGCCGGCATCGTCCTGGCCGCCGACGGCGCATACAGCGCGGCGAGACGGTCCGTGACGTTCAGGCAAGGCTTCACCTTCAGCCAGGACTACCTGCAGCATGGCTACAAAGAGCTCACGGTGCCGCCGCGGGACGGGGAGTTCGCGCTTGACCCGGACGCGCTGCACATCTGGCCGCGCGGCTCGTCGATGATGATCGCGCTGCCCAATCTGGACCGCTCCTTCACCTGCACGCTGTTCTGGACCGGCGCGGAATTCGCCGCGCTGCGCAGCCCCGGCCAGATCCGCGACCACTTCCGGCGGCATTACTCCGACGTCGGCGCGCTGATCCCGGACCTGATCGACGACTACCTGCACAACCCGATCGGCTCGCTGGCAACGATCCGCTGCTGGCCGTGGGTGCACCACGGCGCGGGCGCCGTGCTGGCCCTCGTCGGCGACGCGGCGCACGCCATCGTGCCGTTCTACGGCCAGGGCGCCAATTGCGCTCTCGAGGACTGCATCGAGATCGGCCGCTGCCTCAGTGAAACGCGCGGCGACTGGACCACCGCGCTCACGCGGTACCAGCAGCGCCGCAAGGCGAACTGCGACGCCATCGCCG
This sequence comes from uncultured Actinomycetota bacterium, assembly GCA_963843745.1. Lineage (GTDB taxonomy): Bacteria > Actinomycetota > Actinomycetes > Streptosporangiales > Streptosporangiaceae > Trebonia. The sequence goes on along the minus strand of CAWJLP010000021.1, from coordinate 184,194 downwards.
ACATGGCGCTCGACAACTTCATCGAGATGCGAGACCGGGTGAACTCGCGGGTCTTCCAGGCCAAGACCGCCGCCAGGCACGCACTGGAGCGGCGGCTGGCCGGACGTTATGTGTCCCAGTACGAGCTGGTCTCGTTCTCCACGGTGCCCTACGCGCAGATCCCGGACCGGATCCGCAGGCAGGACCGGGCGATGGCGCTCGCGGCGGCCGGGGCGCTGGGCGTCGGCGGCGTCGCCGTCGCGCTGACGGCAGCCGCCCGCCGCGCGGTACGGAGGAACAGCCCGTGAGCTCACCCGACGACCTCACCTACAGCAGGTACCTGCGGCTGGATGACCTGCTCTCCTGCCAGCACCCGCTGACCGACTCCGACGACGAGCTGCTGTTCGTGATCATCCACCAGGTCTACGAGCTGTGGTTCAAGCAGATCCTGCACGAGACCGGGCTGCTGCAGCGGCGGCTGGAGGCCGGGAACAGCGCAGGCGCGCTGCACACCGCGCGACGGATCGCGAAGATCCTCAAGACCGCGGTGGGTCAGATGGACGTGCTCGAGACGATGACCCCGCGGCAGTTCGCGTCGTTCCGGCCGGAGCTGGGCAGCTCAAGCGGCTTCCAGTCGAACCAGTTCCGCTACATCGAGGCGGTGTTCGGCCGCCGTGACTTCAGCGCGGCCGTCGTCGACCGTACCCTCGAGGAGATCATGGGACGGCGGCCCGTCTTCGGGTCGCTGCTGTGCTACCTGACCACCTGCGGCTGGCAGGTCCCCGCCGAGGTCCTGGACCGGGATCCGCGCGAGCCGTGGGACGGCGACGGCGGCATCGACGCGCTGCTCGCCGAGGTCTACGCCGACGCGGGCACGCCAGCCGAAGTCTGCGAGGCTCTCGTGGACATCGACGAGGGCATCCAGGAGTGGCGCTACCGGCACGTCAAGATGGTCGAGCGGATCATCGGCGCGAAGTTCGGGACCGGCGGGTCGACCGGCGCGGCGTACCTGCGCGGCACGCTGTTCCGGCCCGCCTTCCCCGACCTGTGGGCGATCCGCTCACAGCCCTGAACCGTCGCCGGCGCCGGCGCCTTCGTCGAGCAGGCCCGGCAGCGCGCCGGTGACCGCCTGCCAGTCCGGCGAGCCGGGATCGATGAGGGTGAAGTGGTCACCGCTCGTCTCGTGCAGGTACGCGGTCCCGCCGGCTCCGGTGGCCGCCTGGACGTAACGCTCGCTGTACCTGAAGGGCACGTTGCCGTCGGCGCGCGAGTGCACGCACAGCACGGGCGCCGCCAGCGGCAGCGCGGCCATCGGGTCGGCGAGGCGGTACTGCCCGGGCAACTCCCCCGGGCCGCCGCCCATCAGGTCGAGCGCGGCGGTGCCGCCCGTTCCATCGCGGGCGCAATCCGCCAGGGCCATGACACCGGCCTGCGCGACGACCGCCGTCAGCACCACCCGCGGCGCGGCGCCGGGAACGCCGGGCGCCAGCCGGCCGCGCCCGGCCGCCCAGGCGGCGAGATGGCCGCCCGCGCTGTGCCCGATGGCCGCGACGCGCGAGGTGCTGACGGGCAGGTCCGCGAGCAGGTCGATCCCGGCGGCGATGTCCTCGAACGTCGCCGGCCAGCCGCCCCCGGCGCCCACCCGCCGGTACTCCAGGTTCCACACCGCGTATCCGCGCCGGACCAGGTCGGCGGCGAGCGGCCGGCCGAGCGCCAGGTCGTAGCGGGCGCGCCAGAATCCGCCGTGCACGATCACCACGGTGGCTGCGGCCGCGCCGCCGGGCAGCCACAGTTCCCCGTACTGCGCCGGGTGCGGGCCGTAGGGATGGCGGGCAGGCCGCATCGAATCCACGCCCTGCAGGATAGGTCTCAGCCAGCCGCGGGGACGGCGACGCGCCGTTTCGCCGTCACGCGCTGACGGGACCGGTTTCCGGCGCGCCTTCCGCGGTCCACTGGGCGCCGGTTTCATCGCGGAACGCGGCGACGGCGGCTTCGACCGTCGGGTAGAAGTGGCGCGGGTCAATCGTGCGGGTCAGCCCGTAGCGCTCGATCTTGCGTCGCACCGGGTCCTTGAGCTCGGCGAACACCAGGCTGATGCCCCGGTCGTTCAGCTCCTCGTCGAGGTCCTCGAGCACGTCGGACGCGGTGGTGTCCACGTCGGTGACCGGCTCAGCCGCGACCAGGATCCACCTGGGCGGCGGGTCGGCCCTGGCCATCCGCCGGACCTCGTCGCGGAAGTTCTTGGCGTTGGCGAAGAACAGCGGCCCGTCGAACCGGTAGATCACCAGGCCGGGCAGGTGACCGGCGTTCGGGTAGGACCGCACGTCGTGGTACCCCTCGATTCCCGCCACGCGCCCGAGTTCGGTGTCGTAAGGCCACCATGCCCGCCGGAACACGTTGAAGATCGACAGCGCGACCGCGATCGCGATCCCGGCCAGCACGCCGAGCAGGGCGACCCCGAGGAAGGCGGTGATCGAGAGGGCGAACTCCGCCTTTCGCTGCCGCCACAGCCGGACGGTTCCCGGGATGTCGGCGAGGGACAGCGACGCCGTGATGACAACGGCCGCCAGCGCGGGCTGGGGAAGGTTGCGGAACAACCCAGGGAGCAGCACGATCATCAAGATGATGAGGGCGGCCCCGGTCACGCCGGTGAACTGGGTCTTCGCACCCGACCGCTCCGCCACCGCCGTCCGCGAGCCGCTCGTGCTCACGGGGAACCCCTGAAAGAGGCCGGCCCCCAGGTTCGCCACGCCGATCCCGATCATCTCCCGGTTACCGTTGATCTCCTGCCCCGTGCGGGCGGCGAACGCGCTCGCGGTGGAGATCGTGTCGGCGAGCGAGACGACCGCTATCCCGAGGGCCCCGGCGAACAGCGGCGCGAGGTCGGCCACATGGACGCGCGGGATCGTGAGCGGCGGGAACCCCTTGGGCAGCACCCCGACCAGGCTGACGCCGTGGCCGGCCAGGTCGAACACCGAGGTCGCCGCGATCGAGAGCACCACCATCACCAGCACCGCCGGGACCTTCGGCAGCCAGCGCTGCAGCACGAGGATCACGATGATCCCGGCGACGCCCACCGCGGCCGCGGCACCGATCGCTTCGCCTTTCGCGAGGCCCTCGACGAACCCGGTGAACTCCGCGATCAAGCCGTCGCCGCTGACCTTGAAGCCGAACAGCTTCGGCAGCTGACCGACGAGAATCGTCAGCGCCAGGCCGTTCATGTAGCCGATCATGGTCGGCTTGGAGATCAGGTCGGCGATGAAGCCGAGCTTCGCCACGGCCGCCAGGATCATGATCGCCGCGACCATGATGGCGAGCACGGACGCCAGCGCGATGGCTCGCTTCTCGTCGCCGTTCGCCGCGACCAGCGGCAGGATCGTCGCGGCGATCATTGGCCCCAGTGAGGAATCCGGGCCCAGCACCAGGATGCGCGACGGGCCGAACACGGCGTATCCGAGCAGGCACATGATCGAGGTGTACAGGCCCGTGATCGGCGGCAGGCCCGCCAGTTCCGCGTAGGCCATGCCCTGCGGGACCAGCAGGGTCGTGAGCACCACCCCCGCCATGATGTCCCTGGCAAGCCATTCACGGCGATAGGAGGAAAGGCTCAGCCCGCCCGCCAGTCCGAACATCCCCCAAGCATGCTCGCGCCGCGATTCCCGGGCAACCCCCGCGAAGGGGTGATCCGGGTGATCCCGGCCCGCTGGTATACGGCCTGTTCCGCGGCCAGTTACCCGGACGGTGGTGCCACGAGGCTCACGTCGATCACATCCAGCCCCAGACCGGTGATCCGCTCCATGAGCCCGGTGAGTGCGCCCTGATCTGGCAGCTCCGCCCGGAGAGTCGTCCTGTCGGGACCTACGGTGACCTCACAGTCGTCGAACTCGGCGCGCAACGTGGTGCCCGCCTGGCCCAGGAAGGTGATCTCATACGTTCGTGCGTGCACCGGGCTATCCCCCCGGGTCTTCTCGTTCATACGTGCTCGGGTTCGTGAGTACCCAGCCTCCCGCGCTGCCGGTTCCCAGGCATCGCCCCATCGCGGGTGAGCTGCCATTTCCGCTTCGCCAGATACCTCTTGCCGGGGGATGTTTTCGCCATACACCGCCGCGATGATGGCCCTCAGGAGGCGCGCCACCATCGCAGTCGCGCCTGGACGGCAGGAAGCATGGCAGAGGGCACCATTGCTGGGCGAGGGGTTCGGTTCGCACTGGCCAAATTCCGCCCGCCGACGCTGCCCGCCACGCTGGTCGCGCGGCCGGCGCTGCACGGGCTGCTCTCGTCGGGCGCCGGGCGGCGGCTGACCGTCGTGATCGGGTCGGCCGGCGCGGGCAAGAGCGTGCTGCTGGCGGACTGGGCGGCGGCGCGGCCACCGGGCACGACGTCCTGGCTGTCCTGCGACCACGCCGACGCCGACCCCGTCCGGTTCTGGTCGGGTTTTATCGAGGCTCCCCGGATTAACGAAGCGGGGTTCGGTGCCGACGCCGCCGACCTGCTCGCGATGGACGGGAGCATGTCGGCCGATGTCACGGCGTCGATCGCCAACGATGCCGCGAAGCTGCCCGCCGGATCGGCGGTCATCGTCGATGACTTCCACTTCGCGTCGGCCCGGGACATGACCGATCTCATCGAGCGATGGCCGGCCACGACCGTCCAGCTGGTCTTGTCCAGCCGTTCGGACCCTGCGCTGCGGCAGCACAGGCTGCGCATGTCCGGTGACCTGTGCGAGATCCGCGACCGCGACCTGTATTTCTCCCTCGCCGAGAGCCGTGACCTGCTGGCGAAGCTCGGCGCGCAGCTTTCGGACAGTGACCTGGCCGTGCTTCACGAGCGCAGCGAGGGGTGGGCCGCGGCACTGCAGATGGCGGCGCTGTCGCTGCGCGGCACGGAGGATCCGGCGCACGTCGCCCGGGCACTGGATGTCGGCGATCGTCCGCTCGCCGAATACTTCGTCTCCGAGGTGCTTGACCAGCAGCCCCCCGAGGTGGCCCGGTTCATGCTCGACACGTCCGTCCTCGGGGTCCTGACCGCCGACGCGTGCGCCGCGGTCACCGGCAGGCAGGACGCCGCCGCGATGTTGCGCGGCCTCGACGCCGGTCACCTGTTCGTCGTCGCATTCGATGACGGCCGGACCAGCTTCCGGTACCACCATCTGGTCCGCCAGGTGCTGCGCGCCGAGCTGAAAGCCAGGGACCCCGCACGGGAACAGGCACTTCAGCTACAGGCCGCCGAATGGTTTGAATCGAGGGGCCAGCAGCGCCGCGCGGCACATCACTTTCTCACGGCGCGGCAGGCCGACCGGGCGCTGGCCGTGCTGCAGGACGGGGTCGTGCCCGACTATCTGCGCCAGCCGGTACCGCCGACTCCGCCGGACCTGAGCGCGATCGACCCCGCACTGCTGATAGACGCCCCGGAACGCCTGCTGGCCCTGGCGGCCGATCTCGTGCTCGGGGGTGATACGGCCCGTAGCGGCCAGTACCTTGACCTGCTGGAGCGCGCCCAGAAGATCCCCGCCGCCTCCGGGCTCGCCGGCAGGTTCGCGGTCATCCGGTCCTACCACTACGGGGTGACCGGCCAGCTGGACAAGGCCGTGCAAGCCGCCGAGACCGCGCGGGCCATCCAGGACGGAACGCGGCTCACCGACGAGTGGAACGCCGCGATCCCGGCGATCCTCATCCGCGTCTACAACTGCCTGGAAGATTTCCCGGCGGCCGAGCGTGAGGCAGCCGCGGCTCTTGCGGCCCCCGACGTGACCGAGCCGGTCAAACTGGTCGTGGTGCCTGGCGCATTGGCGCTGGCCTGGTTCGAGTCCGGTCACCTGGGTCAGGCCGGCGACGCGGCCGAGGCCGCGCAGGCCGAGGCGCGCCGGCTGGGATTCGGCCAGCATTTCTTCGCTGTGGATCACCTGCGCGTGCTGAGCGGCCTGGCACTGGAACGCCGCGACCTGGACAGCGCCGAATATCTCGCCGAGCGGGCGCTCTCGATAACCGAGCAGCGGCGGCCGGTCTTCGAGTTCCTGGCGCTGCTCGACCGCGCCAGGATCTGGGCCGCCCGCGGGATGACCCGCGATGCGCTGGCGACGGTGGCGGGGGCCCGCGAGATCCTGGCCGGGACCGGGACGGCGCTGCTGTCGAGGGCCGATGAGCTGGAAGCGCGGATTCGGCTGTCCCTCGGCGACTTGCGCTTCCCGGCCGAGCTCGCAGGCAGACTTCCCGCCGCCCGCGGCAGTCTGCTGCGGGCCAGCATCGCGCTCGCCGCCGGCGACCACCGCGCCGCCGGGGAACTTCTGCGGCCAGCGCCCCTGGATGAAGCGACGCCACGACAGGAAATGGTGCGCGAGATACTGCTGGCCGCGACGGCGATCGAGCGCGGCGATCCAGCGGCCGCAGGCATTCTCGGCGGTGTCGTGCACGCCGCCCGCCAGCGGGGGTTCCTCAACACCGTCGTCTCCACCGCGCCACAGGTCACCAGCTATCTCATCGAGCATGCGCCCGAGCTGCGTTCCGATCCGTTCCTCGAGCGGCTGATCGCGGCGGCTCTGGAAGAGCGCGCGACCCAGCCCGTCACCCCCCAGCACGGCCGTCCGCTAGCCGAGCCACTGACCGCCGCCGAGCAGCGCATCCTGGAACTCCTGCCGACAAACACCTACCTGCAGATGGCGGCCACCCTCTACGTCTCACGCAACACGGTCAAGACCCATCTCCGCGCGATCTACCAGAAACTCGGGGTGGCCTCACGCTCTGAGGCCATCCAGCGGGCGATAGACCTGCGTCTGCTGTGAGCAGCCGGGATCACCCCTCCCGGGGTGACGACAGCACGCCAGGCCCGTGGCTTGCTTGAGCGTACAGAGACAGGCCGCGCGCCCCGAACGCCCGTCCCGCATGAATCATGAAAGAGGAGACAGATGTCTGGTTATCCGCTGCTCGACGCGTTCTGGACGATGTTCCTGTTCTTTGGCTGGCTGCTGTGGATCTTCCTGGTGGTCTGGGTCCTGCTGGACATTTTCCGCAGCCGCGACATCAGCGGCTGGGGCAAGGCGGGCTGGATCATCCTGGTGATCTTCCTGCCGTTGATCGGCGTCCTGGCGTACGAGATCGTGCACGGCGACCACTTCTTCGGCAGGAACGATGTGTATCAGACCGAAGTGCAACCCCAGGGCCGGCACCGCGGTGGCGGCGGCGCCTCCGACCTCGCGCAGCTCTCCGACCTGCACGACCGTGGCGTGATCAGCGACGCGGAGTTCGAGCGGGGAAAGGAGAAGATCCTGCGGTGAGCCTTCCCGTCGGGCACCCTGGACTACGTGGCGCCGTCAGCCGCGTTCCCGCGCTGGACGGCGGCGAGCAGCGCGGTGTAGGCGCGGATCAGCGCGGCGCGCGCCAGCGGGAGCAGCGGGCTGTCGGGCCGGCAGCCCGCCCTGACCCACTGATCGGACAGATCCATCGCCTGCGCCCGGTACAAGGCCGTCGGCCTCACGGCTGCCTCGGTCTCGCCGAATAGATAGCAGTACAGGCGGGTCAGGGCCTCGACCAGCTCGTCGCCCGCTTTCGCGGGATCCAGCGCGTACTGGCGCTCCCGGTGCGCCCGCCACCAGTCGATCTCCAGGCTGGCCGCCACTGCCGGGTCCGCGGGCTCGCCGAAGCGGAGCCTGACGAGCGCGTAAAGCTCGCGCAGGTAGGCCAGTGCGCCGTCGGGATCGTTGTCAGGGTACGGCGCCCACAGCTGGGCGGCGCGCAGCATCAGCCGGGCGCCCCGCAGGACTCTCAGCCAGTCTGTCCCGAAGCCCAGCCAGAAAAGCCTGACCATGGCGGCCAGCACATGGGTCCACCGGCGCAGGTAATAGGCCACCCACATCCGGTATTCCAAGTCGGCGATGCGGACAGGGTTGAAGGACCGCGGCCCGCTCGGCGACCGTATGCTCTCCCACCAGATGCCCACGAGCCCCTCCTTCGCCGCAGGCGTCTGCCTGGCGGGTTGCGATCCTGCTAGAACGGTGTCGGGATGTGCCGCAGTGGCAGGTCCGGCTGGACGTAGCCGCGAGGCGGCTGCCGTTTGGGCAGCGTGATGTCCTGGCGGTGGAGCGGCTTGTAGGGGACCTGGCTCAGCAGGTGGCTGATGATGTTGAGCCGGGCGCGCTTCTTGTCGTCGGCGTCCGCGATGTACCAGGGAGCCCACGCGGTGTCGGTCGCGGCGAACATCGCGTCCCTGGCCCGGGAGTAGTCATACCAGCGGCTGTAGGACTTCAAGTCCATCGGGGACAGCTTCCAGATCTTCCGCGGATCATGGATCCGGCTCTCCAGCCGCCGGGTCTGCTCCTCCGGGCCGACCTCCAGCCAGTACTTCAGCAGCACGATCCCCGAATCGGTCATCGCCTTCTCCCAGGCGGGCGCCAGCGTGAGGAACCGCTCGGTCTCCTCTGGCCTGCAAAACCCCATCACACGCTCCACGCCCGCCCGGTTGTACCAGCTGCGGTCGAAGATCACGACTTCCCCGGCGGCCGGGAAGTGCTGCACATACCGCTGCACGTACATTTGCGACTTTTCCCGTTCTGTCGGGGTGGGAAGCGCCACAACCCGGAATACCCGAGGGCTGACCCGCTCGGTGATCCGCCTGATCGTGCCGCCCTTCCCGGCGGTATCCCGGCCCTCGAACACCACGCAGACCTTGGCCCCGGCCGCCTTCACCCATTCCTGCATGGCGACGAGCTCGCCATGCAGGATTCTCATCTGCCGTTCGTATTCCTTGCGCTTCATCTTCGCCGGCGCCCGGGTTTCCGGGTCCTCCCGCTCATGCTTGTCTTTCTTCGCCATGTCGCCATTGTCGCGAGTCGACCGTTATGGCACATCACCCGCGCCGGGGTGAACGCGGGCACACGGCCGATCCTCCGCAGCCAGACGGGTTAGGCTAGTCCGATGGCGTACAGCAGGCAGTGGGTGGTTGACACCCTTCGTCACCTAGGCTTTACGCAGGCCGCTGACGATGCGCTGCGGGATCTGCCCGAGGAGATCGATGGCGAGCAGCTTCGCGAATTCGGCGACCGGCATGGCATCGGCAGCGACACCCTGACCGAACGGATGGGCGGCAGCCCGTAAGCAGCGAACGTCCGGCTACCTTCATCACCCGGATGCCGGGCTCAGGCGCCGGGGTCCGGCTGGCGGTCAAAGACCTGATCGATGTCGCGGGCGTGCCCACCACGGCAGGCAGCCGGGCGCTGGCCGCGGCCGCCGCGGCCGAACGGGACGCGCCGTGCCTGGCCGGCGCGCGCGCCGCGGGCGCGCGGATCGTGGGCAAGGCCAACCTGAGTGAGCTGGCGTACGGCGCGAGCGGGGTGAACGAGTATTTCGGCACTCCGGTCAACCCGCTCGATCCCGGCCGGGTTCCTGGCGGATCATCGAGCGGATCGGCGGTCGCGGTGGCCGCCGGCGAGGCGGATCTCGCGTACGGCTCCGATACGGGCGGCTCGATCCGGGTCCCGGCCGCGTTCTGCGGCATCACCGGGCTGAAGACCACACACGGCCGGATCCCGCTGGCGGGGGTATGGCCGCTGGCGCCAAGCATGGACACCATCGGCCCGATGGCGCGCGATGTGGCGGGCGTCGCGGCGGGCCTGGCCCTGCTCGAGCCAGGTTTCACTGTCGACGTGGCAGCCACCGCACGGGTGGGCCGGATCAGGCCGCACGGCGTCGACGTGGATCCGGTCATCGACGCGGCGGTGGACGCCGCGCTCGCGCGTTGCGGCGTGCAGGTCACCGACGTGGAACTGCCCGGCTGGGAGCTGGCCAGCAGGACGTCCGACGTGATTATCGACGCCGAGGCGGTGGTATCGAACCGGGTGCTGCTGGCCGATCCTGCCCGCCGTGACCTGCTCGGCCCGCGGGTGCGGGCCAGTCTCGCCGAAGCCCAGGCCGTGACGTCCGCGCAACTGCTGCATGCCCGGGCCGAGCAGGCACGCTGGCGCGCCACCATGGCGGCGGCACTGCGCGAGAGCGGCTTGCTCGCGCTGCCGACGGTTCCGTTCTTCCCGCCGCGACTCGATGCCGCCATCAGGCCGGGCTACCTCGCACTCACCAGGCCCGTCAATCTGGCGGGCTTCCCCGCGTTGGCACTGCCGGTGCCGGCCGGACAGCGGCTGCCCGCCAGCCTGCAGCTCATCGGCGGACCGAACGCGGAGGCGCTGCTGCTTGCCACCGGCGCGATGATCGAGGCAGCGGTCTAACCGAATGAAAATCGAACTATCCCGAACGTAAGGTTGCGTTGACTCCCACCGCATCCCGGCGTTAACTGCGGCTGGCGGGAACGGGAGCAGACGGGAGGCGAGGCGTGCGGACGGAAGATCCCGAAGGCACCGGGCGCGGCCACGGCGCGATCGAGTGGGGCAGCGACGCCATGGCGGAGCTGCTGCACCGCCTGGACCTGCGGTACATGGCGCTGGTGCCAGGCTCGAGCTACCGGGGACTGCATGACAGCCTGGTGAACTACGCGGGCAACCGTGATCCGCAGCTGCTCACCTGCCTGCACGAGGAGCACGCGGTCGCGATCGCGCACGGCTACGCGAAGGTGACCGGGCGCCCGATGGCCGTCGCGGTGCACAGCAACGTCGGCCTGATGCACGCGAGCATGGCCATCTACAACGCCTACTGCGACCGCGTTCCGATGCTGATTGTCGGGGCCACCGGCCCGGTGGACGCGGCCAGGCGGCGGCCCTGGATCGACTGGATCCACACCTCGGCCGACCAGGGCGCGCTGATCCGCCAGTACTCCAAGTGGGATGATCAGCCGGCCTCGGTCGAGGCGGCCCTGGACTCGCTCGCCCGCGCGTATTCGATCACCAGGCAGGCACCGTCCGCGCCGGTCTACGTCTGCCTCGACGTGAGCCTGCAGGAGCAGCCGTTGCGCGCTCCCCCGGCGATCCCTGACGTCCGCAGGGACCAGGCGGCGTGGTCACACGGCCCCGATGCGCTCGCGGTCGCGGCTACGCTGCGGCTTCTGGGCGAGGCGCGCCGGCCGTTGTTCCTGCTCGGCCGCCTCGGGCGTGACGAGCAGGACTGGGACCGCCGGGTCGCGCTGGCGGAACGGTACGGGGCGCTCGTGCTTTCCGACCTGAAGAACGGCGCGGTCTTCCCGACCGGGCACCCGCTGCATCCGGTGCCGCCTGGCGTCTTCCTGCCTGCCGCGGCCGCTGAGCTGATCGGCGCCGCGGACGTGATCCTCAGCCTGGGCTGGGTCGACCTGGCCGGGACCATCGCCGCGGCCGCCGCTCACGGACATCCGGCAGCGGCGCGGATCATCTCGTGCACGGTGGACGCCGCGCTGCGCAACGGCTGGTCCATGGACTCGTTCGGGCGCGAGCCCGTCGACCTGTCCGTACCCGCCGACCCCGACCTGCTGGTCCGCGCGCTGGCTGAATCGGATGAGCGGGTGAAGCCGAGCGAATGGCAGGTCCTGGACAGCGCTGGCACATCACCCGCCGACGCTGACGGCGCCGGCATTTCCGTGCACGACCTGGCGAGCGCGCTGCACGGCGCGCTCGCTGGTTCGCCCGCCTGCCTGGTCAGGGTCCCGCTCGGCTGGGACGGCGCCGATCTCGAGGCGGGTCATCCGCTGGACTACCTGGGCATGGACGGCGGTGCTGGCATCGGCTCGGGGCCGGGAATGGCGGTGGGCGCCGCGCTCGCCCTTGACGGCAGCGGGCGCCTGCCGGTGGCCGTCCTCGGTGACGGCGACTTCCTGATGGGCGGGACGGCTGTATGGACCGCGGCGCGCTACCGGCTGCCGCTGCTGATCGTGGTGGCGAACAACTCCTCCTTCCATAACGACGTGGTCCACCAGGAGCGGATGGCCACGCAACGTCACCGGCCGGCCAGGAACTCCTGGATCGGCCAGGCCATTTCCGACCCCGATCCGGATATGGCGGCGTTCGCCCGTTCGCTAGGCTTCCATGCCGTCGGGCAGGTACACGACCGATCCGCGCTGCCGTCCGCGCTCGCCGCGGCGGTCGCCGCCGCCCGGTCGGGACAGTGCGTGCTGGTGGATGTGCGAGTCCGCCCGGACTCGTAGGGAGGCGCGTCGTGCAGGAAATCACGGTCGGCGTGGTTGCCCCGGCCTACGTCAACATCCCGCTGTGGGTTGCGCAGGAACGCGGGTTCCTTGACCGCCGCGGGCTCCGCGCTGTCGAGCGGATCATCGGCACCACCGACGGCGTGACAAGCGCACTGCGGCGGGGCGAGGTGGACATCGCGCTGACGGCGCCGGAGGGCAGCATCGCGGACGCCGTGGCCGGCGGCTCGCTTCGCGTGGTGGCGGGCCTCATCGACCGGCCGCCGCTGTCGATGATCGCGCTCCCCAGGCACCGCACGTTCGGTGACCTTCGCGGCGGCCGGATCGGGACATCGTCCCTGCGAGAAGGCACCCGGCACGTCGCCCAGCGGATGCTCGCCGCGCATGGCCTGACCTATCCAGGCGACTACGACTTCGCGCTCGAAGGCTCGCATGTCGAGCGGTGGAAGGCGCTGCAGGCCGGGACGATCGACGCCGCGCTGCAGATGATCCCGTACGACTACCTGGCCGCCGACGCCGGCTTCACGAACCTCGGGCCGGTGACCGAGGAATTCGCCTTGAACGCCGCCTGCGCCGGCCTCCGAACGCAGCGGGAGCTGGTTCGCGACGTCCTGCAGGCGCTCGCCGAAGCGGCCGAATGGTTCCGCGGCAACATCGGGGAGTCGGCGGCTATCGCCGCGGCGCGCACCTCGGTCGAGCCGCGCTACGCGCTGCGCGCCTGCGAGGCGCTGGCGGCCGACGGGGTCATCCCGCGGGACCTGCGGTGCGGGCGCGCCGCCCTCACGGCGGTTATCGAGGCGATGCGGTCGAGCGGCCTGATCCCGCCGGACGCGCCGGACCCGATCGCCGCCGCCGTCGACTACTCGTACCTGGGATGAGCACGCCTGCGAGCACGGCAAACTCCGGGAGCTACGACGTGGCGGTGGTCGGCGGCGGCCCGGTCGGCATGTGGCTCGCCGCCGAGCTGCACCGCGGCGGGGTGCGCCCGGTAGTCCTGGAACGGCACGCGAAGCGGCCGGCGCACTCGAAGGCGCTGACGATCTACCCGCGCACCGTCGAGCAGTTCGCGATGCGCGGGATCGCCGGCCGCTGGCTGGCCGAGGGCACGCCGGTACCGTCCACGCACTTCGCGATCCTGCGGAACCGGCTGGACATGTCGTTCCTTGACACCCGCTACCCCTACACGCTCTTCCTGCCCCAGCGCCGTACCGAGGAACTCCTTGAGGACCACCTGGCCGAGCTGGGCGTGCCCTACCTGACGGAGCACGCCGTCACCGGCCTGCGCCAGGACGAGACCGGCGTCGACCTCGAGGTGGACTCGCCCCGCGGGCCCACGGGTTTCCGCGCCGCCTTCGTCGCGGGCTGTGACGGCGCCAGGAGCGTGATCCGTGCCGCCGCCGGAATCGACTTCGCCGGGACCCCGGATACCTGGCGGACGATCATGGGCGACGTCGAGCTGACCAGCCCCCCGCAGGCCCCGGCGCTTACGCTCAACCAGCCCGGCGGTTCGCTGTACATGGTGGCGCTCGGGGGCGGCCGGTACCGGCTGGCCACGATCGACCACGCGACGATGTACAGCCTGTCCGACGGGCCGGTGACGTTCGGGGACCTGCGGGCGAGTGCGCTGCGCATCGCGGAAACCGACTTCGGCATGCGGGAAACCGCCGACGCGTGGCTGAGCCGGGTGGGCAACGCGACCAGGCAGGCGGCCTGCTACCGGGCGGGGCGCGTGCTGCTGGCCGGGGACGCGGCGCACGTCCACTACCCGGCCGGGGGGCAAGGACTGAACCTCGGGCTGCAGGACGCCACCAACCTGGCCTGGAAGCTGGCCGCCGAGATCCGCGGCTGGGCGCCACCCGGCCTGCTGGACACCTACCATGCCGAACGGCATGCCGTCGGCCTCGACGTGATCGACAGCTCTCTCGCGCAGTGCGGGTTGTTCGCGAATGCCAGCCGGGAAGGCATCGCGCTGCGGGACCAGTTCAACGCGATCCTCGGCACGGACCCCGCCCTATGCCGGGAACTCGCCACCCGGCTCTCCGGCCTGGCTATCCGGTATCCCGCGGCCGATCCGATCGCGGGCCAGCGAGTCCCCGACCTCGACCTGCGCGGCGCACCTGCCGCCACGGTCTTCGGCCTGCTGCATCCCGCGAAGTTCCTCCTGCTCAGGCAGGGAACCGCGGTGGACGCCCCCGCTGGCTACGGGGACCGGCTGGACATCGTGACCGCGGAACTCACCGCGGACCGCCCGGACTGGGCCGGCGTCCGTTCCATGCTCATCCGCCCCGACGGCTACCTCGCCTGGGCAGCCAGTACCGACGACCCGCCGCCGCTTGCCGCATGGCTCGGCAGTGCCTGACCGCTTCAGGAAACGCTGGCAGGCGGCTGGACGGGCGGCGGGAAATCGAGGGTCTGATTCGCGGCCGACGGGTGGGTGAGGCTGGCGGCCTTGCCGTCGGCGGTGAGGTGGCGCCAACTGGTCTGCCAGTCCGGCAGGGCGGGGCTGGCCTGCTCCCAGTCGACAAACGTGGCCTCGTCGCAATAGTGGTCCAGCCGCGCTCTGATGCCCAGGTGCGGCTCACTGTCCACGTAGGCCTGCATCAGGCGGCGCTCTTGCCAGGCGCTGACGCTCCACCAGGCGTTGTCCGCGTCGGCGAGCGCGTCCGCGCCCAGGTTGCCTTCGGACTTCGTGGCTTGCTCGATGGCAGCGACGGCGTCGGTGAAGAACTCATCCAGCAGTGCGGGGTCCCGCAGCCGAAGCCGGGTCACGACGATGACGGGCATTACGTTCTCCTTCCTCGTGCGGGCCTAGCGCCAGGCCCGGTCGAGATCGGCGCCCGGGTCCTCGTCAGGCAACTGGTCCCCGGGCCCGGCTCCGGCTGCTGCGGTGTCTTCCTGGACGCCTCGCCTGAGCCCGCGCAGGGCGATGAACGCGGCGACGGCCATGATCACGCACATGCCGTAGAGCACGTCGCGGGTGGCGGCGGCGAAGTCGGCGCGGATGAACTGCGGGATCGCGGTGACGTTCCCGTTGCCCCCCTGCAGCTGGGCGATCTTGGCCGCCTGCGCGGAGGCAGCCGGGGCGGACAGGCCCTGGCCGGTGAGGGAGGCGGTGATCGCGGACCGGAACCGCGTGATCAGCAAGGTGCCCAAGATGGCGAAGCCGAGGCTGGCACCGTAGTTCCGGACGGTCTGGGTGATCCCGGTGGCCTCGCCGTAGGAGTACCGGGACGCCCGGTTGATCGCGTCGGTGTTGGCCTGCCCCAGCATCAGCCCCATCCCGGCCCCGGCTATCACGATGTAGATGACCTGCGCGCCGACGTGCAGGTCGGTCGCCTTGGACGCCCACAGCCCAAACCCGACCGCGGCCAGCGCACAGCCAAGCACCACCGGCCGCTTGGCCCCGGTCCGGTCCAGCATCCGGCCGCCGATCTGCGCGCAAACCACGAACCCCAGGAAGAAATACAAGATCAGCAGGCTGGACGTGGTCGCCTTCTCCGCCAAGGCGACCTGCCCGTACAAGGCGGCGAAGAAGAACACCGGAATGAACGCCAACGACGCGATGCCCAGGATGATGTTCTCCACCAGGAACGCCTGATTGCGGAAGATCCGCACGTTGATCAGCGGCGAGTCGGTCCGGGCCTCGACGGCGAAGAACACGACGAGCAGGGCCACCCCGATGGCGATGCTGGCCCAGATGGCAGGGTCGCCCCAGCCCCACAGCGCCGACTGCTGGAACCCGAACACGCTCAGCCCCACCCCGCCGATGATCAGGGCCAGCCCGCGGTAATCCATCGGGGCGGGCCGGGATTCATTCGGCGGCTTGGAGATGGCGATCAGGGCCAGGGCGATCAGCGCGACCGGGATGTTGATCCAGAAGATGGATCGCCAGGTCCACTCGATCAGGTACCCGCCGGCGATCGGGCCGATCGCGGTCAGGGCGCCCGCGATGCCGAAGAACAATGCCAGCGCCCGGCCCCGCGAGCGCAGATCGAAGGTGACGACCACGATGGCGATCGCGGCCGGGAACATGATCGCCGCGCCAGCGCCCTGCACCGCCCGGAACGTCACTAGCCAGGCCTCCGCGGCGCCGCCGCTGGGCGTGGCGCCGCACAGCGCCGACGCGCCGGCGAAGATGATCACCCCTAGCACCACCATCCGCCGGTGCCCGGCGATGTCAGCCAGCCGCCCGCCGAACGCGAACAACGCCGCCAGCGTCAGCAGGTAGGCATTGATCGCCCACTGCGTCCCGCTGGATGACAACCCCAGGGCATGCTGGATCGTCGGCGCGGCGATCGCCACGATCGTCTGATCGATGAACGTCATCGCCACCGCGAAGATCATCGCGGTCAAGATCAAGCTCCGGGACCCGCCACCCACGCGGGTGGTGCTGCTGGTGCTCATCGTTTTTCTCCTGATCTACCGGTCGGGGACCCAGCTGCCGTGGAAGCCGAGCGGAATCCTGATGGGCAGGTGGACGCGGGCGATTGGTTCGGCGGTGAAGTCCTGGGCGGCGAGGAGGACCAGGTTGGCGGCGCCGCGGTCGGGGTTGTGGACGAAGGCCATGACGTAGCCGTCGTCCTCGGCGGCACCGGGCGCGGCGGGAGCGAAGACCGCCTCGCCGGCGGTGGCGTCCCGGCCGAATTCGTGGGCCTGGACGGTGCCCGCGGCGAGGTCATGCTTGAGCAGGGCGTTGCTGAATGCCTCGTCGGCGAAGTCGCCGCCGGGTGAGATGGTGGCGTGGCCGACGGCGCCGATGACAGCGCTGTACCCGTAGCGGTGCGGCTGGCCGGTCACCCGTTCGTCGATGCGGGGAAATTCCTGGGCGCGGTCGTCCAGCCGCTGCTGGGCGACTTTCCCGGCGGCCGGGTCGATGATCCACCGGTCCAGGGACAGCGGTCCTGGCCCGGACATCGTCGACACGTCGTAGGCGCCCGCGTACCGGACCAGGTCGACCACGACCCGGCCGGCGTCGTCGTAGGCGTTGAGGGTATGGAAGACCCAGCACGGGTCCACCTCGAACCAGCGGACGCGGGCTGCGGTGCCGCCGCGCGGCAGCAGGCCGATCCGAGCTTGATGGGCGGGGTTCCAGGTATAGGGCAGCTTCAGCCCGGCCGATGCCGCATCCAGGCTGAAGGTGACCGGCAGGTCGAGCAGGACGACGTAGCCGGGAGTGAGCGCGAAGTCGTGCATCATCGGTCCGTCGGCGACCGGGATATCGGTGGTGCGGCTGACCGTGCCGTCGGCGCCGATGATCACGTGCTGGACGTGGTCCCAGGCCCAGAAGTAGGCGATGGCGTGCAGTTCGCCCGTCGCGTGGTCGAGCTTGGTGTGGGCCGCGAAGCCGCCGGGCAAGGTGCCGGAAAAGTCGCACGGGCCGAGGGTGTCCAGCTCACCGGACAGCTCATAGGGCAGCGGGCCGGCCTCCACGGTGGCCAGGTACCGCCCGGCGTGGGCGATGACGTGGGTGTTGGCGGCGAAGTCCATGTCGTTGTGGACGGGCCCGGCGGGCCATTTCTCGTCCATCGCCTCGGCTAGCTGCTGGGAGCGGACCCAGCGGTTGCGGTACCACTCCGCCTTGCCGTCGCGCAGCCGCACCCCGTGCACCATGCCCGGGCCCAGGAACCAGTGCCCTTCGCGGAACCGGTAAGCGGGGTCGTCCAGGCCCAGCGGGTTGGGCCCGTTGCGCAGGTAGCGGCCGTTCAGTGCGGCTGGCAGGGCGCCCGTGACCGGCAGGTCGAAGGCGGTAATCTCCTCCTCAACCGGGGCGAACGGGCCCTGCTGAAAGCGATTCGGGTCAGGCATTCGTGCTCCCCCCTAGAGCCGTCCCGCTGTGATCATCACCGGACATGCGGACCTGCCGGATCTGTCAAATGACTGTGTTTCATCTGGATTCTTCAACCGTGTCGAAGAATGCCTTAACGAGTTGCTAGTTTTTTCACACCCGCCCAAGGTGGCAGCATCGTGTCATGACACATCGGGCCGCGACGCTGATCGGCCGTGACCGGGAACTCGAGATCCTCGCGCGGTACCTCGAGCATGCGGCCACGGACGGCGGGGCGTTCGTGCTCGCCGGGGAACCGGGCGCCGGGAAGACGGCCCTGCTGGACGCGGCGGCCGATGCGGCCGAGGAGGCTGGCACCGGGGTGCTGCGCGCGGCCGGGGCGGAGTTCGAGGCTGACCTGGCCTATTCCGGGCTGCATCAGGTGCTGCTTCCGGTATTCGGCCAGTTCGAGCGGCTGGGCGCCACGCACAGGGACGCGCTGAACGTCGCCCTTGGTTACGGGGACGGGCCGCCACCGGAACGGCTGCTGGTGTCCACCGCGACCCTTACGGTGCTGCTCCAGGCGGCCGCGGCCCGGCCGGTGCTGATGGTCGTCGATGATCTGCCATGGCTGGACCGGGCCAGTGCCGGGGTGCTCGGGTTCGTGGCGCGCCGCCTGGCCGGCAGCCGGCTCGGCTTCCTGACCGCGTTGCGGCCTGGCGAGGAGAGCTTCTTCGAACGCGCCGGGCTGCCGCAGCACGAGCTGGAGCCGCTGGACGAGCAGGCGGCGAACGCCCTGGTGAGCTCCCGCTTCCCCGAGCTGGCACCCAGCGTCCGGCTACGGGTAGTGGCGGAGGCCCAGGGGAACCCGCTGGCGCTGCTGGAGCTTCCGGCGATGCTCAGCGGCGCGCAACGCGCTGCGGCCGAGGCGCTGCCCGTCGTTCTCCCGCTCAGCCGGCGCCTGCAGGCGCTGTTCGCATCACGGGCCGCGGATCTTCCCGAACCGGCCCGTCGCCTGCTGCTGCTCGCGGTGCTGGAGGGCAGCGGAGACGTGCGCCTGCTGCACGCGGCGGCCGGGCAGCAGGGCATCGACGACCTCGCCCCCGCGGAGCAGGCGGGGCTGGTGCGGGTAAGCGAGGGCACCGGGCGGCTGGTCTTCCGCCACCCGCTGACCAGGTCCGCGATCGTGGAGCTGTCCACCAGCGGCGAGCGCCGCCGGGCCCACCGGGCGCTGGCCGCCCAGCTGGCGGATCAGCCCGAACGCCGCGCCTGGCATCTGGGTGAAGCGGCCGTCGAGCCTGACGAGCAGATCGCGGGCCTGCTCGAAGAGACGGCGCAATGGACCCTGAGGCGCGCCGATGCGGTCGGTGCCGTATCCGCGCTGCTGCGCGCGGCCGAGCTGAGCCCGGCGGGCGCTGACCGCAGCCGCCGCCTGGCGCAGGCCGCCGCCGTAGGCGCGGCCTTCAGCTTGGATACCGACACGGTCTCCACGCTGCTCAGTAACGCGGGCGAAGCCAGCCCGGAATCCGCCACGTACCTGCTCACCGCGGTCGCGGCCGCCTTCGTGCTCCTCAACGGGGAGGGCGACGTCATCACTGCCCACCGCCTTCTCTCCCAGGCCATCGAGGATCAGGCCAGGCCCGACCGGATCAGCGACACCGGGATTTTCGAGGCGGTTTCCGGCCTCTTCCTGATGTGCCGCCTTGGCGGACGGCCGGAATTGTGGACGTCCTTTCACGCCGCTGTCAGCGGGTTCGCGCCGGATGTGCCGAAGGACCTGCATCTGCTCGGTCAGACCTGCGCCGACCCGGTCCGTACCGCGGCCGGCGTTCTCCCTCTGGTAGACGCCGCCATCGCCGGCCTGCGCAGCGAGACGGACCATCTGCGCATCCTGACGATCAGCTCAACCGCCCACTTCACCGACCGGCAGCCAGGCTGCCGGGAAGCGCTGTGGCGAGTGGTCCGCGAAGGCCGGCGGGGCAGCGGTGTCGCTCCGCTGATCACTGCCCTGGATCATCTCGGTCTCGACGCCTGGCTGGCGGGCCAGTGGGACCAGGCGCAGGAACTGGCGGACGAAGGCCTCGAGCTAAGCCTGGCCCACGGCTATCCGCTGCTGACCTGGTCCTTCCGCTACCGCCAGGCGCTGATCGCCGCGGCCCGCGGCGCTTATGACGGGGCGCATACGCTGACGGACGAGATGCTGCGCTGGGCCGCGCCGAGACGAATCGGGCTGGCCGGCCTGGCGGCTCACCATGTGAGGTCGGTAGCGGCGCTGGGGCGGGGTGATTTCGAGGACGCCTACCAGCACGCCACGGCGATTAGCCCAGCGGGCGTCCTGGCCTCCCACGTCCCGCTCGCCCTGTGGGTGCTCATGGACCTGGTCGAGGCCGCCGTCCGCACCGGCCGCCACACCGAGGCTGCCGCCCATGTCACCGCCATGCGCGACGCCGGCATCGCCGCGATCTCGCCCCGGCTGGCCCTGCTGGCCGCAGGGTCAGAGGCGATCACCGCCGCCGATGACCTCGCTCCCGGGCTATTCGAGAAAGCGCTCGCCGTTCCCGGCGCCGACCGCTTCCCGTTCGACCTGGCCCGGGTGCGGCTCTGCTACGGCGAACGGCTGCGGCGCGCCCGGGCCACCACGGGGTCGCGTGCCCAGCTGACCGCGGCGCTGGAGATCTTCGAACGGCTCGGTGCCCGGCCGTGGGCCGCCCGGGCCGCCGGCGAGCTGCGCGCGGCCGGGCGGACTCACCCCCGGGCGGATCCGCGGGAACGCGACCCGCTGACGCCGCAGGAACGCGAGATCGCGATGCTGGCCGCGGCCGGCATGAGCAACAAGGAGATCGGACAGCGGCTCTTCCTGTCACACCGGACCGTCGGAGCCCACCTGTACCAGATCTTTCCCAAACTCGGCATCACGTCCCGGGCCGCGCTGCGCGACGCACTCGCCGAGCTTCCTGAACCTGACAAACCGGGCAGCCCTGAATAGACCCTGAATAGATAGGCTCACCCCTCGGGCAGCGACCGCGGCACGATCCCGGGCATGGGCTGGCGAGCACCGTACTCGTAGGCCGCGTGGCTGCTGGACAGGGTGAGCTCACGATTGCCCGGACGTTGCATGATCAGCTCCGTGCTGGCCAGCGCGGCGTGGGTGACGGTACGGGTTTCCCCGCGCGGGTCGGCGTATGCCACAGCCGCACGGTCGTCCTCGGCGAGGGTCACGGACACGCGCAGGCGGGTTCCCGGCGCGTAAACGTCGGCGGCGAGGTGGCCAGGGCGGGCATCAACCCTGGACCGCCGGCCCAGCCCGCCGAGCGCGATCCGCTCGCCGCTCAGGCTGAGCGCGCCCATCGCGGTCCAGGGCGACCGCGCCGGTCCGACCCTGATCCTGGCGAGCACGAGTTCCAGCCACGCCTCCGGCGCGGCGCCGAAGCCGGCGGCGTGCAGCCAGACCCACGAATCGGCATGCTCCGATCCCCAGTTGTGCCCGGCGGTCCCCCGCCACCCGGACACGCTGACCGCGCGGCCGTCTACCTGGAGCATGCCGGTGACCTGGCCATCAGGGACGACCGCTTCCAGCTTGGTGCGCGGCAGCGGCGCGCGATACAGCACCGGCGGGCGCAACGGCCGCAACGGCGGCTGCTCACCGGTGATCGCCAGGTCCCAGCGCGCGCTGTGCTCTCCCATCGCAGCCTGCCCGCGGAACTGGCCCGGCCCGGCGCTAGCCTCCGCGGGGAAGGCACTGAAGACCTGCTTGATCACGGCGGGCCGACGGCCGAGATCGCGGTCAATGACGGTACACCAGAGGGCAGCAGACTCCGGTCCCTGGCGAGGACGATGGCGGGTGTGGCGTATCCACAGTGCCCGGGGCGAGACAGGATCACGAGCGCTGACAAACCACGACTCGTAACCGAACGCACCCATCTGCCCATCATGCCCGCCCGCGCAGCGACTGGACATGATCAGCATCATCGCGTCTTGTAGTCCTCATGAGTAACGTTAGCGGCATGGCCGAGACGACATGGCTCGACGCCACCGCGCAAGCCGATCTGGCCCGCCGCGGCGAGGTGAGCCCCAAAGAGCTGGTGGCGGCGGCCATCGCGGCGATCGAAGAGGTCAACCCGCGACTGGACGCCGTCATCCGGACCCGGTTCGACGCGGCTCGGCAAGAGGCCGAGGGCGACCTGCCCGATGGCCCGTTCCGCGGCGTGCCGATCCTGTACAAGGACCTGGGCTGCACAGTGACGGGTGAGCCCACGGCATTCGGCGTCGGGCCGCTGCGCGCGATGGCATGGCCGGTGACGTCCTACCTCGCGGAGCAGTTCCGGGCGGCCGGCTTCATCCCGCTCGGCCGGACCAACGTGCCCGAACTGGGCACCACGGTGACCACCGAGCCGCGTAGCTTCCCCCCGGCGCGCAACCCGTGGAATCCGGGGCATTCGACCGGCGGGTCGTCCGGCGGATCAGCCGCCGCGGTGGCGGCCGGCCTAGTGCCGGTAGCGCACGCCAACGACGGCGGCGGCTCTATCCGCATCCCGGCCAGCGAGTGCGGGCTGGTCGGGCTCAAGCCGACCCGCGGCCGGGTGAGCGAGGGGCCGCTAGTCGGGGAGGCATGGGCCGGCGGCGTGATCGACGGGGCTGTCACCAGGACGGTGCGGGACGCGGCCGGTGTGCTCGACGTGATCAGCAAGCACATGCCGGGCGAGCCGTACTACGCGCCGCCGCTGCCGCGCCCCCTCGTGCGGGAAGTAGGCGCCGACCCGGGCCGGCTGCGGATCGGGGTGCTCGACCGGCCGGGCGCGGAGGGTTTTCTCGACGATCCGGAGTGCCGCGCCGCGGTAGCCAGCACAGCACGGCTGCTGGAGTCGCTCGGCCACCACGTCGACCAGTCCGCGCCCGCCGCCATGTTCGAGCAGGAATTCATCGGGCATTTCAACACCATCATCGCGGCCGACGCCGAGGCGACGTTCCAGGCGTTCGAGATGTTGCTCGGCCGCCCGATCGGCGAGGATGAGATCGAGCCGCGCAACGCCGAATACCGGCGAGCCGGCAAGGCGCTCACTGCGGTGGCCTACCTGGGGAGCCGCATGTGGCTGGGGATGTGGGCACGGCGCATGGCGGACTGGTGGGGGGACCATGACCTGCTGCTGACCCCTACCCTCGGCGCGCCCCCGCCCGAACTGGGCTGGTTCACCGCCGCCGGGCCACAGCAAGAAGGGGAACGAATCATCAGCTTCATCCCCTACACAGCGCAGTTCAACATGACCGGCCAGCCGGCCATCAGCCTCCCGCTGCACTCCACGCCAGAAGGCCTGCCGGTCGGCGTGCAACTGGTTGCGACCTACGGGCGGGAGGACCTGCTCATCCGGGTCGCGAGCCAGCTCGAAGAGGCCGCGCCCTGGAGCGGCCGGCACCCGCCAGTACACGCGTAAGACACCCTGCGATTTGACACCGGCCTCAGGGTGTCATCCGTAGCGGATGAGGACAACTGCGGGCTGATGACCGCACACTCTCTCAGAGGGTGGCAGCCGACGCGCGAGGAGAGGTCAGGAGCGGCGATGGACGGCATGGCCCGGATCCCGGGCGCCACGTTCTGTTTCCGCTGCGTCGTGCGAGGACAACCACCAGCGCAAGACGACGCTGCGACTCCGACAACTAGGGGCTGGGGTGCCATCGTCATACTACGAGATCCGGGTGTCGGGTACTCTCCCGCCCGAGGCCCTGCTTGACTTCGAGCGGCTCAACGCATCGGTGGAGCCGGTCGAAACCGTCGTGCACGGCCCGATCCAAGACCAGGCGGCTCTCAACGGGCTGCTCGCGAGGCTCGAGGAATTCGGGGTTCAAGTCCTGGAGATCCGCCGTCTGCACGGGGGGGATCCGCGGACCAGCGAAGACCTCGGGTGACGCCCGAGGCCAGGAAGGGGCAGCTGGCGCCAGGGATCATCCGTGGCGGGTGATCGCGGGCTTCGGTTCTCAGCCCAGGCCTTCCCGGTCCGCGGCCGAGGCCACTTCCGTGAACGGGGCGGGCAATGCGGCGCCCGCCGCGGCTTCTAGCAGGCTTCGCTGGCGGGCGATCGCGGCCTGCCGTCCGGCGGGAAGCGTGGACTGGAGTTCGTCGAGCATCCCGCGCAGCCGCCGGACCACCTGCGGCGCGTCGGCACCGTAACGGATGATCTCGGTCAGCGCGAGCACGAGCAGGGCGTCGAAGTTCCGCAGCTTGCGCTTGACCCGCACCGTGCCGCTGGCATCCACCGCAAGCCGGTCGGGTCGGGCCTGCTGCCGGTGATGACAAGAAGGTCGCTGATTCGATCGATGGCCTGCACCCCCGTCGTGGGGTCGTTGACGGCCGGGGACAGCGCGCGGATCGCGACATCGGCAAGCTGCCGGAAGCCGAACGCCGGATCCTGCATGAACGTGCGTTCGCCGCCCATGAGGAAGAACCTGGTGACATCACCCGCGCGCAGGTCCCCGCCGTGCGCGAGGGCGACGAGGGTGCCGTGCGCCAGGTATTCGCCCACTCCAACAGTCAGCTCGAGCCAGCACTGGTTCTGCCGGCACAATTCGACCAGGCCGCCCAGGTCGGTAGCCGTGATGACCCCGGCGGCCCCGGTGTGGCACAGACGGCGCGGCGAGGGATCCGCCAGCGGAGGCTCGGCGTCAACGTAGGCCGACGCGGGCGGGAAGTTCTCCTCGATGGCTTGCCGGCTTTCGGTGGCGATCGCTTCGAGCAGGTACTGGACGCGCATGAGCCGGACCACGCCATGCAGGTAGGCGACGAACCAGGTCTGGGCGTACGCCAATCGGGGCATCGACCTGGGCGTCCAGCCAGGTGGTGAGATTGGCGGCGGCGATCGCGGCGACCGCGAAGATGGTCGGCAGAAACCACAGTGACACCACGATCCGCTGCCGGAAGTCGGTGCGCCACAGCGGTTCGGGCTGCACGGGGAGCGCTCTCATGCTCTGAGAGTCTGTCAGTCCGGCACCGGCGGCGGGAATGCCCGGTGTCCGCGGTTTCACCCGCGCAGGATGAGCGGGGATGACCCGGAGTGCTCTTAACTAGCCAGCAGGTGTTCCGTGCGTGGCGGCTGGTGAAGGGCCGACGATGGGGAGGAGGTCCCATGGCCGAAGACGTTCTGGCTGAGGGTCCGCTGCAGGCCGGGAGCCAGCTGAGAACCCCCCGGGCGGCCGCGGTCGCCGGGATCATCTTTTCCGTGCTCTTGATCACTGCCTTGGTCCTGCTCAGGCTCTCTGCCCCAGCCCATCCGGCCGCCGGCAGCCACTGGCTGACCGATTCCGGGAAGAGAGCCGCGGTGGCCGTCGGACTGAACCTGGTCCCGTTCGCCGGAATCGCCTTCTTGTGGTTCATGGGAGTACTGCGCGACCGGATCGGCGAGCGCGAGGATCGCTTCTTCGCCACCGTGTTCCTCGGTAGCGGGCTGCTGTTCGTCGGCATGATGTTCGTGGCCGCGGCCGTCGGCGGCGCCCTCATCGCGGCCGCGGCGGCCGGCGTGCCCAAAGGCGACACCCTGGCGCTCAGCAGCGGCATCACGAACGGCCTGCTGAACGTGTACGCGATGCGGATGGCGGCGGTGTTCACGCTTACCACCGTCACCATCGCGCGCCGTACGCAGATCGTGTCGCGGTGGCTCACGATAGCCGGGTTCGCCTGTGCCCTGGTGCTGCTGGTCGGCATCGGGATATCGCCCTGGGCGGAGTTGGTGTTCCCGGCATGGATCCTGGCGCTGAGCCTGGATGTCCTGCTGGCTGGCCCCCGGCCCTCATCGGCTGAGCGGCTCGCGGGGACCTCGAACCCGATCCGCTTACCGGCCCTGGCCCCGATGTTGTGCCGCCTCATTTGACTGGTTTCCGGCAATAATCGGGGGGTGGGGGATTTGCCGGCGGGTGCCGTCACGATGTTGTTCAGCGACATCGAGGGTTCGACCGCGCTGCTGAGCCGTCTCGGCGACCGATACGGACAAGCGCTGTCGGATCACCGTGCCGTGCTGCGCGCCGCGTTCGGGACCTGGCACGGCCGTGAGATGGACACCCAGGGAGACAGCTTCTTCGTGGTGTTCGCGACCGCGGCCGATGCCGTGGCATGCTGCCTGGCCGCGCAGCGCGCCCTGGCCGCCCACGACTGGCCGGGCGGGGATGCGGTCCGGGTCAGGATGGGCCTGCATTCAGGTGAGCCGACCCGGCACGAGGATGGCTACATCGGGATGGACGTGCACAGGGCCGCGCGGATCGCCGCGACCGCGCACGGCGGCCAGGTGGTGCTGTCCGAGGTGACGCTCCAGCAGGCAGGGCCGTTGCCGGAGGGGGCGTCGGTGCGGGACCTGGGGTTCCACCGGCTCAAGGACATCAGCGCGCCGGAACGCATCTACCAGCTGGCCGGGCCGGGCCTGTGGGAGGACTTTCCCGCGCTGAAGAGCCTCGGCACCCATACCAGCCTGCCCGTGCCTGCCACGCCGCTGGTCGGGCGTGATGACGACCTGGAGCGGCTGCTGGCGGTCATCGCCCGGCCTGACGTGCGGCTGGTCACGCTGAGCGGCCCTGGCGGGGTGGGCAAGACGCGGCTGTCCCTGGCGGCCGCCGTGGCGCTGGATCACGCCTTCCCGCACGGCGTGTTCTTCGTCGCGCTGGCCGCCGTGCGCGACGCGGCCCTCACGTGGAAGACCCTCGCCGGGGACCTGGACGTGGACGGGGACGGGCCGGCCGCGGTGCTGGAGTACCTGCGGGACCGCCGGATGCTGCTGGTGCTCGACAACCTCGAGCAACTCGACGGGGCCGGCGAGATCGTCGCCGCGCTGGCCGCCGCGGCTCCCGGCCTGGTGATCCTGGCCACCTCGCGCGGCCCGCTGTACGTCCAGGGCGAGTACGAGTTCCCGGTGCCACCGCTCGACGTGGCCCGCGGCGCCGACGTGGACACGGTCGCGGCGTCCGCCGCGGTGCGGCTGTTCGCCCAGCAGGCGGCCATGGTCCGGCCGGGCTTCACCGTCACCGCGGACAACGCCGCCGACGTCGCCGCCATCTGCCGCCGCCTGGACGGCCTGCCGCTGGCCATCGAACTGGCCGCGTCCCGGGTCCGGCTGCTGGCCCCCAAGGCACTGCTCGCCCGCCTCGGGCAGAGCCTGGGCCTGGCCACCGCCGAGGCCGGGCGGCCGTCGCGCCAGCAGACCCTGCGGAATCTCGTGGCCTGGAGCTATGACCTGCTGACCCCGGACACGGCCCAGGTGTTCCGCCGGATGAGCGTCTTCGCCGGGGGATGCGACCTCGACGCGCTCGCCGCGGTGGCCGTGACCAGCGACGCCGATCCCGATCCGCTGGAGCTTATCGCCGAGCTGCATGACGTCAGCCTGATCACCGTGACCGAGGGCGCCGACGGTGAGCCGCGGCTGGGCCTGCTCGAGACGATCCGTGAGTACGCCCTCGATCGCCTGGAGGCCGACGATGACGTTGACGGTGCGCGGTACCGGCACGCTGACTACTACGCCGGGCTCGCGGAACGGGCCAGCGAGCAGATCGACAGCCCGGCCCAGCTGACCGCCCTGGACCGGCTGGAGGCCGAGCACGACAACCTGCGTGCCGCGCTGGCCTGGTCGCTGGAAACGCCGGCCGCCGACCCGGCCCGCCAAGGCGAACGAGCGGTCATCGGCCTGCGGCTGGTCCAGGCGCTGGCCACGTTCTGGTATCAGCACGGCCACGCCACCGAAGGACGGCAGTGGCTGCAGCGCGCCATGGACCTGGCTTCCGGCGACGGCGGGGCGCCGCTGGCCAGGGTGGCGCACGGGCTCGGCGTTCTGATGGACCAGCAGGGCGAGCCGGATGCGGCCCGCCGGATGTTCGAGCGCAGCCTGGCGATCTGGCGCGAGCTCGGCGACCGGGGGCAGCAAGCGCGGCAGCTGAGCAGCCTCGGCATCACCTATCGTCACCTCGGCCAGCTGGCTAAGGCGCGTGCCTTCCTGGAGGAAGCCGTCGCGCTCAATCGCGAGACCGGCAACATGGTGACGCTTGCGGACTCGCTGGCCAACCTGGGTCAGCTGGAAAGCTCCCTGGGCCGCTGGGATCGCGCCATGGTGGCAGTCCAGGAGGCGCTCCTGATCGACCGGCAATACGGGAGCCCCTTTGGGGTCGCCGTCGACCAGAGCACGCTCGCGCTGGCCACCTTGCGCTCGGGGCGCCCGCGCGAAGCCCGCGACCTGGTCTGCGACATGCTCGACTACGTGGCGAGCTCAGGCAACACCGCGTTCTTCGTGACCACCCTGGAACTGGCCGCCGTGATCGCCGGGGCCCTGGATGACCATCCGCTGGCGGCCCGCCTGCTCGGCGCGGCTCAGACCGCCCGCCACGACTCGGAGATGCCGCTCACGCAGCCGGAGGCCGCCCTGATTGACGAGCTCCTGACCCCGGCGTACGCGGCCGTGACCCCTCAGGAATGGGACGCCTGGCTGGCGGCGGGCCGGGCCCTCTCCCAGCCCGAAGCGCTCGCGCTGCTGCGCTCGCTCGGTCCGGCGTGACCGCCGGCCAGGCAGTCACCCCGCGTCCGTTCGGGATGATTATGTTTTGATTTCTCCGAACTACCGCACCTGGTGGCTGCGGCCGCGGAACTCGGCGACGAGGCGGTCACCGTGCGTGACGGTCACGTCATAGATACCGTTCCGGCCGTAACGGGACCGCATGCGGGCCTCGGCGGTGAGCACGTCGCCGGCGCTGGCCGGCGCGACGAACACGATGTCGCACCCGGCAGCCACGGTGACCGGACCCCAGCTATTACAGGCGCAGGCGAACGCGGTGTCAGCGAGACTGAAGATCAAACCGCCGTGACACATGCCGTGCCCGTTGACCATGTCGTCCCGCACCGTCATCCGGGTTCGGGCCCAGCCTGGCCCGTAATCGGTTAGCTCTATTCCGAGCATCCGTGAAGCGGCGTCGGACGACATCATCGCCTCAACGGGACCGGACCGGCTCGCTGACTGCGTCATGCACCTATAGTGCCGCTTGATCCCGCACGCCAGGCGACTGTGCCTCGGAGACGGCCCGCGTCGCCGTGCGCCGCGACCGGAGTCTGGTCCGCAGGCCCAGGTACGCGGCGACGGCGATCGCCAGGTAGCCGGCGTACACCAGCAGCTGCAGCGCGGTAGGAGCGTCGCTGTAGCCGAAGAAACTGTGCATCACGTCGCCGAACGCGCTGCTCTCCGACAGCAGCCGTCCAGAGTGCCACATGGGCCGGTCCAGCACAGGCAGCCAGCCGAGCTCCTGCAGGTTCTCGATGGCGTCGGCGAGCAGTCCCGCCGCGAAGACCATCAGCAGGACGCCGATAACGGTGAAGAACTTGCCCAGGTTGAGCTTGTGCCCCAGCCGGTAGATGACGCACGCGATGACCAGCGATCCCGCCAGTCCGATCGCCGCTCCGCTGATGGCGCCGGCCGGCGAAGTGGAAAAGAGAATCGCCAGGGTGAAGACCACGGTCTCCAGCCCTTCACGGCCGACTGCCTGGAAGGCCAGCAGCCCGAGTCCCCATCTCGCCTTGCCGTCCAGCGCCGCTTGCGCCCGGGATCGCAGCTCACTCGACAGCGACCGGGCGTGGCTGCGCATCCAGAACGTCATATAGGTCAGCACGACCGCCGCGAGCAGGTACGTGACTGTCTCGAAGATCATCTGGCCGCGCGTGCCGTCGTAGGAGCGGACGGTCGTGTACACCACTGCCCCGGTCGCCGTGGCCAGCAGGAGCGCGGCGCCCACGCCGAGGAACACGTCGCGGAAATGCTCGCGCTTTCCGATGCGGTTGAGGTACGCGAGCAATATGGCGACGATCATGCTCGCCTCAACGCCCTCGCGCAGGAAGATCACGAGCGTGGCGAGCACATAGCCTCCATCGGTCGATCCGGTTACCCGGTAAGGTTAGGCAACCCTAAGTGACTTGGCAAGGGGTGCCGGGAGTGGTCCGCGTTACATTAACCTCGACGGTGTGACCATCAGCGCCTTCGACCTGTTCAAGATCGGCGTCGGTCCTTCCAGTTCGCACACGGTCGGACCGATGCGCGCCGCGTGCCTGTTCGCGCGCCGGCTGGACCGCGAAGGCAAGCTCGCGGCCACGGCGGCCGTCCGCGTGGAGCTTTTCGGTTCCCTCGGCGCCACCGGGCACGGTCACGGCACGGTCAAGGCGGTGGTCGCGGGACTTTCCGGCCAGATGCCGGACACCGTGGATCCGGAGCACGCGCAGCGGGTGCTCACGGACACCGAGCAGACCGGCCGCCTAACGCTCCTGGCGGCTCACGAGATCGACTTCGACCCCGGCCGCGATATTGTCCTGCACCGGCGGAAGCGGCTGGAGTTCCACTCCAACGCCATGACGTTCGTCGCGACGGCCGATGACGGCACGCAGCTGGCCAGCGGTACCTACTACTCCGTCGGCGGCGGGTTCATCGTCGACGAGGCCGCGCGGTCACTCGCAGCGGGACCTGGCCTCATCCCTGACCCGGCGCCCGTTCCCTTCCCGTTCACCACCGGTGCGGAACTGCTGGCGCACGCCGAGCGCACCGGCCTGGCGATCAGCGACATCGTGCTCCGCAACGAGTGCGCCCACCGTCCCGAGTCCGAGGTGCGCAGCGGCCTGCTCGAGATCTGGGCGGTCATGCAGCAATGCGTCGAGGCGGGAACCCGAGCAGAAGGCGTCCTCCCCGGCGGCCTCAAGGTACGGCGGCGCGCCCGCGCACTGCACCAGCAGCTCACCGAGCTAACCGGCCACGCAGGCGCCCCCGAGCCCGTGGACTGGGTGACTGTCTATGCCCTCGCCGTGAATGAGGAGAACGCGGCCGGAGGGCGTGTCGTCACGGCACCGACCAACGGGGCGGCGGGCATCATTCCGGCCGTCCTCTACTACTACCGCGACTTCGTCCCCGAGGCCGACGAGGACGGAATCGTCCGGTTCCTGCTTGTCGCCGCCGGAATCGGCACCCTGTTCAAGGAGAACGCCTCGATCAGCGGCGCCGAGGTGGGCTGCCAGGGCGAAGTCGGATCGGCCTGTTCCATGGCGGCCGGAGGGCTCGCCGAGGTACTCGGCGGTACCCCGCGTCAGGTCGAGAACGCGGCGGAGATCGGGATCGAGCACAACCTCGGCCTCACCTGCGACCCGGTCGGCGGCCTCGTGCAGATTCCGTGCATCGAGCGCAACGCGGTCGCCGCGGTCAAGGCGATCACCGCTGCCCGGCTGGCCATTCGCGAGGACGGCACCCATCACGTCTCCCTGGACAAGGCGATCAAGACGATGCGCGAGACCGGAGCCGACATGAAGGACAAGTACAAGGAAACAGCGCGCGGCGGCCTGGCTCTCAACGTCGTGGAATGCTGATCCTGGGCTGACGGTGTCTACTCGCTAGAGCCTAACTCTAGAGCTGCCGACGACACTCTAGGGCTGCCGGACGACGGCACCGGCCTGGATGACCAGCGGCATGTGCGCGGCCGGATCGGAGAGCAGCCCGATGTCCTGCAACGGGTCGCCGTCCAGCACGATCACGTCCGCATGAGCGCCGGTCGCGAGGGTCCCGAGCTGGCCTTCGGCGTGCAGCAGCTCGGCCGCCACGGACGTGGCGGCGCGGATGATGTCGATGGGCGGCTGCACCTGGGCACGGATGCGGAACTCCTCGCTTTGAAGCCGGTGCATGCCGCCGAGCAGATCGGTCCCGTAGGCGAGCCGCACCCCGCCCCGGTAGGCGAGGTCAAGCGCGGACAGCCCCGCGTCCAGCACCTCGTCCACCTTCCGCCAGCTTCCCTCCGGCAGCCCGAACTGCCTGCCTTCCTTCTTCAGCGCCCAGTACGTCACCAGGGTCGGCACCAGGAAGGCGTCCCGCTCGACGAGCAGCGACACGCTGGAGGCATCGATGAGGTTCCCGTGCTCGATGGACCGGATCCCCGCCTCCAGCGCCCGGTTGACCGCGCGAGCGGTGTACGCGTGCGCGCATACGTACCGGTTGGCGGCCTGGGCCTCGTCCACCACCGCGCGCAGTTCGTCCATCGAGAACTGCACGGAGTCGATCCGGTCGGTCGGCGAGGCGACACCGCCGGAGGCCATCACCTTGATGTGATGGCTGCCCTTGCGCAACTCGTCGCGGGCCGCGGCACGCACCGCGTCAATTCCGTCGGCGATCCGGGACCCGCTCCAGGCCGGCAGCGGGTCCGCACCCGGGCCGCGGTCGTCCCCGTGCCCGCCCGTCTGGCTGAGCGCGCGCCCGCCGAAGTACACCCGCGGCCCGCGGATCGCGCCGTCGGCCTGCGCGGCCGCGATCCCGTAGTCGGCGCCCGCCACGTCGCGCACCGTGGTGAACCCGCGGTCCAGCATCCCGCTCATGATCCGTGCCGCGTGCGCGCCGATGTAGAAGGGTGACGTCGTACCCAGCGACGCCAGATCCGCGGTGATGGCCGTGACGTGCACATGCGCGTCGATCAGCCCCGGCAGGACGAACCCGCCGCGCAGGTCAAGCGCCTCGGCACCGGCGGGCGCCCTCACGCCAGGCCCGGTGTCCGCGATCCGCCCGTCCACCGCGAGCAGGTCACCCTCGGCGTACGTACCGGTTACCGGGTCGAGCAGGCGGCCGTTCCGCAGCAGCAGCGGGTGCCCGGAGGCGTCAGTCATGATCATTCCTGCGGTCCGGGGCGGGCCGTCACGGATCGCCGGGATCGTCCAGCGCGGCCGCGAGGTCATACCCGAGCGCGGCCGCCACGTCGGGCGCGGCGCAGACGACCCGGCCGAGCCCGCTTACCGGGGCGATTGCCAGCAGCGTGTCGGCGATCTCCTCGTCGGTCGCGCCGGCGGCCAGCGCCCGGCCGGTACTCCACTCGACGCAGACCGGCGGCGACCCGATGGCCACCGCCGCGCCGAGCTGCAGCAGTGCCGCGATCTTGGGATGCAGGGCCGGTGTCCTGCCGTGGCTGAGCCCGAGCCCTGCCCGGTCTTCGACGAAACCTTCATCGATCATCGCCAGCCTGCGCAGCGTCTCCTGGAATCGCACCGTCTGGTTCATACGGCCTCCGCTCGCCGCTAGGCCACCATTCCACCTCGCGCCCAGATGCGCGCCATCCCCCGGACCGGATGAAAGACCCGGTCGCTAATGACCGGACCCTCGCCCACACCATCCGCGGAGCCACGCTGGTGCTCTACCCGACGCCGGGCACGCGTTCCTGTTCCAGGACTGGACTCGCTTCGCCGCCCTGGTCAATTCGTTCCTGGCCGGAAACCCAAGCCCGTAACGGCAGGCCAGGCCGGGTGATGGCGCAGGTCACCTTCTCCGGGTGAGGTGCTGGAGTGGAAGAGGTGAAAGGGTCTGTCTGGTATGTATCCGGCCAGCTGATCGCAACGGGGAGCTAGTGACGCCAGCTGACTTGGCCTTACAAGGAGAAATGGCGAATGATACGGAAACTTGCGGTTGAATTTCTCGGTACCGCGATCCTGGTGTACGTCGCCTGCGGGGTGGCCACCCTGATGTTCGGCTTCAAGTTCGCCGGTACCAGCGTCGCGGCCGGCGTGGTCGCCACCGCGCTGGCTTTCGGCCTGACACTGCTTGCGCTGGTGTACTTCATCGGCCCGGTGTCGGGAAGCCACGTCAACCCGGCGGTGACCATCGGCGCGCTGCTCACCGGCCGCATCCCGCTGATCGAGGCCGTCGGCTACTGGATCGCCCAGCTCGCCGGCGGAATCGTCGGCGCGCTGGTGCTGTGGGGAACGTTCAGCGCCTCTCCGCTCTACAGCAGGACGGTCACCGGTCTGGGCGCCGACGGCTACGGCCGTCTGTCGATGATCCGCATCGGCGTGGGCGGCGCCTTCGCCATCGAGGTCATCCTGACGGCCATCTTCGTCTTCATCGTCTTGCGAGTGACCTCGGCGACGGCCAATGCTGCCACGGCGGCGATTGCCATCGGGCTGACCCTGACCGTGGTCCACCTCATCGGCATCCCGGTCACCGGCACGTCGGTGAATCCCGCCCGGAGCCTCGGCCCGGCGCTGGTGGTCGGCGGCACGGCCCTGAGCCAGGTCTGGCTGTTCATCGTGGCGCCCCTGGTGGGAGGTGTGCTCGCCGCCGGACTGCACCGGCTGCTCTACGCCGAGGAAGACATCCAGCTGGCCGCCGAAGCACGCCAGCCTGACCAGACAGGTGACGCGGCCGCGTCATAGGTACGCGGCGTCCGCACGCCTGGTCATGTGCTCAAGGCACGACGCGCTGTCCGGGCACCCGCGCCGGGCTCACTAGCCAGCGCAGCGTCTCCATGCTGCCCAGCTGGTCAAGCCGGCTGATCATCTCCGGGAGCGCTTCCGACTGGGTGGCGTGCGCGGCGGCGGCCGACTTCTGGATGGCCCTGGCGATCTCCGCGTCGGGCCCCAGATCCACCACCCAGGCGCCGACCACGCCCGGCCTGGTACGGGCCGCGAGCGGCACCCCCGCCTGCAGGGCGGCGGCCGTCGCGGCGCGGGCGACCGCCGCATCGCCAATGTCACCCGTCTCTGGCGCGACGACGAGCACTAGGTCGGCGGAGTACTTGCTGATCGCGTGCTGAATTCGTCCCGTCAGCTCGGACGTGCGGTAGCGGTGCAGTCTGCCGTCGCGGTAACTGGCGATGGAGACCTGGCGGATGCCGAGGATCGAGGCGGCCATCTGGACTTCCCAGGGCCGCGCCGCTTCAAGCCGCGTGAAGCCGGAGCTCTGCGCGGGGGTCTCGCCCAGGGTCAGGCACAGCAGGCTCAGGCTGGCCCCGGACCGGCGAAAAGCGTACAGCGGCCCGCCCAGATCGGCCGACTCCTGCCCGGGCCGCGCCGTCACGGCAAGCACGCGAACCGTGCTGGGCAGCGAGTCGAGCGCGAAAGCGCGGGCGGTCTCCGGGTGAGTGGTGGCTTCGATCCTCATCGGGTGCTCCTCAGTGGCTATCTGTTGGTGCGCGCCGGCCCAGCACGGAAGGCCAGCTGCCACCAACCCTCCCCCTTTCGCGTGAGACCGCTGTGCAGCCGTTATGGAGGTTCGATGGAGGCGGGAAGCTGAGCCGCCCACCAGCAGAAAAGGGCTATGCTCTGCTAGACCTGCGTACGAAGGTGATGAACTGCGCTTCCGGGGGGGTGGCGGCATGATGGATGGAGCAGGCAGTACGGCGGCCGGGCAGCCAGCCCATGAGCTAGTCCCCGACGGCAAGACCGGCTGGTGGGATGGCTACAGGGCAACCGGGGTCGGCGCCTGGGAGTGGTACATGGCCTCGGGGCTGCTCTGCCTCGACCAGACTTCGATGGCTTTGCTTGGCGTTGACCCGGACACCTACGACGGACGTATCGAAACCTGGATCAGTCACGTTCACCCGGACGACATCGCCTGGGTCACCGCCGAGGTGGACAAGGCGATCAGTACCCGCGGGGCGTACCAGGCGGAGTACAGGATCTGCCGCCCGGACGGCAGCACCCGCTGGGTGCTGGTTCGCGGCCAGGTTGAGTCAGAAGCGGACGGAAGCCCATTCCGGATGCTGGGCACGGGATGGGACACGACACAGGCGCACACGACCAGTGACGGCCTGCGCAGCGCCTTGCGGTATATGAGCGACGGTTTCCTTTCTGTCGCCAGGGACTGGCGGGTAATCGTCGCCAATGCCGAGGCTGAGCGTCTGCTGACCTCACAGCACGACCTGACCGGGCGGCTGCTGTGGGACCTGCTCGTGATCCGCCGGGTACCAATCCTGGAGGCTCGCTGCCGGGAAGCAGCTGCCGGGACGGCGCCGACGAGCTTCGATGTCCAGTGGCCGGACACCAGACGCTGGTATCGCTTCCGGCTCGTCCCCGTATCTGAGGGCCTGGCCTGCTACTTCACCGACATCACCGAGTCGCGCATGCGCCAGGCCGAGCTGGCAGCGGCCGAGCGCACGGCGTCCGAGCGCGCGGCCCGGATCCAGGATCTGGCCTCCGCCCTGGCCGAGGCCGTCACCTCGCTGGATATCGTGGCCGCGGTTGCCGACCGGGTACTGCCGCCGTTCGGGGCCTCCGGGCTGATCATCCAGGTAGTTGAGCACGGCCGGATGCGTACGGTTGGGGCGGTCGGTTACTCGCAGGCTTTCCTCGACCTGGTCAACGGCCCGGTGCCCGATCTCACCCCGGCCGCAGATGCTCTGGCAAGCCGCCGGCCCTCGTTCATCTCGTCAGCGGACGAGTACATGCGGCGCTACCCGGCCACGGCGGACCTGCTGGCTGTATGCGCCAAGCAGGCCTGGGCGTACCTGCCGCTGGTCGTCTCGGGGCAGGTGGTGGGCCTGGGCGTGGTCTCCTTCGACCGGCCGCGCCTTCTCACGGACGCCGAGCGCGCGCTCATGACCACGCTCAGCGGCCTAGTCGCCCAGGCTCTGGAGCGTGCCCGGCTCTTCGACGCCGAGCACGCCCGGTCTCAGGCGCTGCAACGCGCCCTGCTGCCGCGGCAGCTGCCTGAGCTGCCCGCCATCACCGCGGCGGCCAGGTATCTCCCCGCTGGACGGGGCATGGACGTGGGGGGTGACTGGTATGACGTCATCCCCCTGTCGGCCGACCGGGTTGCCCTGGTCATCGGCGACGTCATGGGACACGGGCTGCCAGAAGCGGTCATCATGGGACGCGTACGCACCGCGCTGCAGACCTTGTCCGACCTCGAGCTGCCGCCCGACGAGATCCTGGCACACCTCAGCGGCCTAGTCTCCGGCCTCGGTGACGACTCATTCGTCACATGCCTTTACGCGATCTACGATCCGACGACCAGCAGCTGCACCGTTGCCAGAGCGGGCCACCCGCCGCCCGCTGTCGTCTGCCCGGACGGCACTGTTCATTTCGCGCAGGCTGATGGCGATCCGCCGCTGGGCGTGGCTGAGCCTCCGTTCGAGGTGTCGGAGCTGCGGGTTCCTGACGGCGCCGTGCTTGTCCTGTATACCGACGGGCTGGTCGACTCGACCAGCTGCGACCCGGCCGTAGGCATGGACCGCATGGCTGGGCTGCTCAGGGTGCATCAGGCCGAGGGCCCGGACCGGATGTGCGACAGCCTCACGCAGGCACTCTTGCCAGATGACCAGGAGCGGGCCGACGACGCTGCCCTGCTCGTGGCCCGGGTCCGCGCCACGGCACCAGACGCCGTCGCCACCTGGTGGCTGCCCGAGGACCCGCGGGCGGCCGGCGCTGCTCGCCAGTACGTGCGCGACCAGCTCGCCTCCTGGCGGCTGGAGGAACTGACGATGACCACCGAGCTGGTCGTCAGCGAGCTGGTCGCGAACGTGGTCCGGCATGCACGGGGTCCCTACCGGCTTCGGCTGCTGCGCAGCCGAAGCCTTGTCTGCGAGGTTTTCGACGG
This sequence comes from uncultured Actinomycetota bacterium, assembly GCA_963843745.1. Taxonomy (GTDB): domain Bacteria; phylum Actinomycetota; class Actinomycetes; order Streptosporangiales; family Streptosporangiaceae; genus Trebonia. Next base: position 147,072 of record CAWJLP010000021.1, on the reverse strand, counting down.
CAGCCTGACCACGCCGCGCCCCCGCCGGGCGTCCTGGTCTGACGAGGGCGGCCGTGGCCTGCAGCTGATCGCCGCGCTCTGTGACCGCTGGGGAACCCGGAATGTGGCGACCGGGAAGGTCATCTGGACCGAGCAGTCCCTGCCCGTGCGTTTATCTGCCTGATGTGCGCCTCAGGCTGATGTGCGCCTCAGGCAGGGTCACTCAGCCGGTCCGGAACCCGACCCTGCGATGGCTGCCGTCGCAGAACGGCTTGTTGGCCGACGCGCCGCAGCGGCACAGCGCCACCCGGGTGTCCTGCCTGACCAGCGTGTGGTCCTGACCGAAGATCGTGACGTTGCCGCGGACGAACAACGGGCCGTTCGGGCGCTCCTGTATCGTGGTCGCCTCCGGCACCGGCTCTTGCGGCCCGCCGTCCAGGCGGCGGAAGTGCAGCGCGCCCGTGGGACAGCGCTGGATCACCTCGCCGATGTCGCCCGGTGAGCCGTTGTCCACGACGATCCACGGCCGGCGCTGGTTATCGAACACGGCGGGGAGCCCGCGCAGGCATTCGGCGACATGGATGCAGAACGCAGGTTCCCAGGTGACCTCGACCTGGTCGTTCGCGTAAGAACGCTCGACTGTCGGCGCGTAGCGCGGCTGCTCGCGGAAACCCTCCGGAGCCTCATCGGGCCCATCGTGCGGAGGCTCGCTGGTTCGTTCGGTCATCTTCTCGCCTCCATGCTAGGTCTCCACGACCGTCCGCGGAAGATCGGTTCCGCGGTGCTCCGTCGGGCGAATCGCCGTGATCCGGTGACGCCTTCTCACCTGCCTAGCAGCAAGGCTGAAGTAGCGAGTCAAGGAGAGAGGTCATGGTGAAGGCCGTCAGGTACGACGAGTTCGGCGGGATCGACGTGCTGCGGATCGACGAGGTGGAACGCCCGGTGCCCGGAACGGGCAGGTCGCCACCCTGAACTCGGTTGTCCTTCATCGGGCTGACCGCGCTGGCCAGCGCGCTTGGCGACGGTTTCCGCGGCTGGGACGTGGCAGCTGCCTTGGCGGGCGTGGCGCTGTCCTGCTGGCTGATGCTGCGGTTCGAATCCTGCGCACTCGACGGGTCGGTCTAACGGAACAGCTCGCGATTCTCGCGCGGGGAGGCCTCGTCGCTGATGCGCCACCTGGACCAAGATCACGCACCCGGCCAGTGCCTGCACTGCGGCCTCGACGCCCCTCCAGTGACACTTCCTGTCAGCCCGACAGCCGGTACCAGGTAGTCAGCCTCGCAGCACAGGGAGCCGGTAGTTGATCGGCGTGGCCGTGGCCTCGGATCACGCGTGTGCCTTGTCCGGCCGCAGCCTTGTCTGACAACCTGAATAATTCCGCGAGGTCAGGGGCTCGACAGAGCCACCAGCCCGAGCCGCTGTCCGAGGCGGTCGACGCGAAAGGAACGGCACCCATGCCTAACGAGCGAGCAGGCGACCCTGGCAACCGAGAAAGCACGATCGCTGACCTCACCGGTGCCGCAGGTCCCGGCGAGGTCGATGGCCGCCACCTTCTACTGGTCGGCGCGGGGCCTGGCCTTGGAACGGCCGTGGCGCGTCGCTGCCGCCTGCCCGCTAAAGGTTGGGATTTCCGGTCAGCTTAAGTTGATCTTGCTGCGGCCGGTTCGGTGCCCTTTGCGAGCAGAGACAGGTGACGCGGGCACCGTGCCGGAGGTGGCCTTATCCGTTCGCGAAGATAGTGGATAGAAAGGGCCCTCAGAGGGGCCCTGAGGATCCACTATCTTCGCCGGCCGGCCTGGACGCCGCAGCGGCCAGCGCGGAAGGGGCGAAAGGGATGGAAGACCGGCCTGTCCTGCCGGGCCCGGCGCGGGAGCCCATCTCCGCCAGGCTGACCACTGTTGGCTAAGCGGCATTGATGTATGGCATGCAGTCGGTCATGTCAGCAACGACGAACGCGCCGCGGTCAGCCGCGGGCGTCGCTTGCCGGGAGGATCGGGAGGATGATTCGCGACGGGTGGCCGGGGCCGGTGTGGATGCGGTGCGGGCCGGCGTTGACCGTTGCCTCGTGCCGGGCATAGATCAGCGGCTTGGGGTATCGCTTGATGTCGGTGCCCTGCACGATGAGCAGCAGTCCCTCGCCGACCTCGAACCGGGTGCCGGAGGGGAGGATCTCGATCTCGGCCTCGATGACCTGGCCGCGCGGGACCGGAAGTGCGCGGCGATGGGCGAGGACGGTCAGGAACTCGGTGCTGAGCTCTGGGTCAGGCTCACGGTGTGAGGCTCGCAGCCAGCCGACCGCGACCGGACCGTCCTCGAACTGGGCGTAGTACGGGAAGCCGACGACCTCGCCGTCACGGCCGGTCTTGAACAGCGCGGCGAACAGGTCGAGATCGTCCGCCTCGGGGGCCTCGACGTGCAGGATCAGGCGGGAGTGTCCGATGATCTCGGCCGGCTCGCCGAAGGTCATGGTGAACCGGGCATCCACCGAGCCCGGCGCGCTGCCTAGCGAGTCGTACTCCCCTACCGCAGCAGCGCCGGGCAGGCGAGGGAGCAGTGCTCCCTGCGCCGCGTCCAGATACCAGGACCTGTACTCCGTGTCCTTGGGCGGCCAGTCCCGGGCGACGCGGTGGGTGCCCTGGTAGTAGCGCTCCCGGACCTCCATCCGGACCCGTGGCCAGTCCAGGACGCCGCGGTCGGCGCCGCGCAGGAACTGATCGAAGAACGCGCGCTGCCGCTCGACGTTCTCGGGGTCGTAGTAGTACCCCCACTTCTTGCGGCCGTGCACGTCGAGCCACTTGTGCTCCGAGGAGATCCGGCGGAAGCCCTCCAGCGTGCCGCGCGAATGCAGGCCCTGGTCCGACCAGCTGGCCACGACGAACGCGGGCACCCGGATCTCCTCGAGCCTGGCCGCTTTCGACGCCCAGAACTCGTCGAACCACGGGTGCTCGGCAGTCTCGGCCTCCAGGTCCTCGATCATGCCCGTGCCGGCGCCCCACCGATCCCAGATGTAGGGCCAGAAGGACGTCTCCGGGATGCCGCCGTGCCGGACGACCTCGCGGTAGGTGTCGGTCCAGCCCTCCCACGGGTTGATCGCCGCGAGGTGCGGAGGATTGAGCTCGGCCACCCGCCACTGCGTCTGCGTCAGGTACGACACCCCGGACAGCCCGACCCGTCCATTGCTCCACGGCTGCGTGCCGGCCCACTCGATCAGGTCCGCGTACGCCCTGGCCTCCTCGGGCGACAGGTAGGTCGCCGGCCCCTCCGAGTACCAGGTGCCCGGGATGTCGGCGATCACGATCGCGTAGCCGTGCGGGACCCAGTACCCGGGGTCAGGTGCCTCGAAAGTCGTCAGCGGGGAGGTCCATTCCGGGCGCACCCCGCTGCGGGGATAGATCTGGCCGATGGGGGCCGGGTTGTGCTTGCCGTAGGGTGTCCACCCCACGATCGGCGCGGCGGCCTCGCCGCCCGCCGGGCGGTAGACGTCCACCCAGATCGTCGCGCCTGAACCAGTCAGGACCGCGACATCATGGTCGATCACCATGCCCGGCCTGGTCTCGGTGCGCGGCTCGGGCGGCCGGCCCGCCCGCGACTCGGGCGCGTTGCGCGGGCCGCGGAAAAGATAGCCGCTCTGGCTCATGACCGCTGGCCTCCCAGCCCGAGCCCTGAGCCCGCCCAGTTGATCATCATCTTCCCGGCCCACCGTGCTGTCCCCTGACCCATCGCGGCAGCCAGACGCCACCATTGGTCCCGGATAAAGATCCTGGCCTTCCGAACGGGCCGTGGCGCCCGCCCGGGACCGGCGCCTGCCGCCTCGACGGCTGGCATGAGTCCCCTGGCCTGTAATCGCCGGTTCTCGTCCGTATCAGCCAGTATGAGCCAGGCGCGGGCCGCAGTCTTCAGAAGCACTGCCCAAGGCTTGACCCGTAACTCATGTACTCCGCACAACCGCAGCCGTCACCCGCATGCGAGGCCGCCGGACCGCCGCCCTTCACCGGGGACCCACGGCACCACGATCCGCCACACCGCCGAACCGGCATCGAGCGTCCACCACGCCCGCCCTTGTCCAGGAACTCAAGTGGGGAGCCATCAGCGAGCCCATAGAGCCACGCAGAGCCTTGATGAGCGTTCGAAATATCGATCTGGACTGTAGTCAAGCAATGCAGGGCCACGCTGGGCCAAGGCATAAGCCTCGTTCGCATCGAGGTTCGGGCTTTCGTCAACTCCTCCCCGCATGCCAAGGGCCCTCTCCAGCTGTGACCACGCGGCCGCCCGCGGCCCGCCATCTGGACGGCCTCCACCTGCTGTCTCCGCTGGCCACCATGGTCTTCATCCGCGGCTTCTTTGATCGGTATGACCGTGTGCGTGCCGTGCAGATGCGGCGGCTAGGGTGCGCTGCCATACGGGGCGGCTGCTTGGTGGTCATGGCTGGTTCCTTCTTCCGGGCCTGGGGCCTGGGGCCTGGGCGCCGGGTGGCGTCGCCTTCTGCGAGGCCGGGGCCAGTGCTCAGGCTGGGCTGCCTTCCTCCGCTGTCCTGCCCGCCCCGGCCTGCCGGGGCGGGCAGGACGGACGTCGGCTCTCGCCGAGGGCCAGGCAGCTGCGGCTCAGGACCACCGCGGCGGCGATAACCACGGCCACCGCAAGCGCCTCGCCGGCCAAGTCAACGGCCCCGGCCCGGATGTGCTCGCCGAACAGCAACACCCCGAGCAGGCAGGCCGACAGCGGATCGAAGATGGTGAACCCGGGCTGAGAGGCGGCCAGCGGCCCGGCCGCCAGCGCGTGCGAGGCCAGCAGCATGGTCGCCGCCCCGGCGGCAATCAGCACGTACAGCGACCAGTTGGACAAGACGGCGCCGGGGCCGCCGCCCAGGTGCGAGCTCAGCTCCTTGATCACCGCGGCCATGAATCCCCACGAGATCCCGGTCACGGCGCCCAGCACGGCGGCCCGCCGCGACCCGGCCACGCCGGGCCGCCTGCCCCGACCGAGGCCCACGACCAGGGCCGCGGCCACGATCGCGGCGGTGACCAGCCCGGACACCAGCCAGGACGAACCGGGGGCGTGCAGCCGCCCGGCAGACGGCGAGGCCAGCCGGAGGAACACCCCGATGCCGGCCGACATGGCCGCCGCGGCCAGCCAGTCCCGGCACCGCACCCGCCCCGAGCCGGCGATGGCCAGGTAGCCGAACACGAACACCAGCTCGGCCGCCAAGATGGGCTGGACCAGCGACAGGTCACCGAAGCGCAGCGCGGTCAGCTGGAAAACGAACCCGCCGATCATGCTGGCGATGCCCAGCAGCCAGACCGGCCGGCGGGCCAGCCGGACTACCAGCCACACGTCGAACCCCCTGGCCTGAATGCTCTTGGCCCCCATACGCTGGCATACCGACGACGCGGCGGTGCACACGCTGGCCGCGCCCGCCAGCACGATCGCCTTATCCATCACTGTCTCCTTTCGCCGGACGACTACCGGCTCCCTGTGCACAGGGGCCGTGTCGCCGGGCACCATCACAAGTGCCTGCGGCGTCCCGGCTCACCCGCACGGCCCGGAAGGGCTTCATCATCCGAGCCGGCCTGGAAGTGCCAGCCAGCACCAGGCCGACCGCCGCCCGTTCACCCGCAGAGGATTGCCGGTGCGGATGGCCAGGGCCGAAGACTAGGCGGCAGCCGCGGCAGCCGCGGCAGGCGCAGCGGCCGCAGCGCCCGGCGGCCCTGTCCGGCAGCCCGAGCCTGGTCCGCCCTGCGGTGCGCCCCGGCCGGGTCCGGGTCTTCATGATCTCGGCCTCGATGATCGGGTGCATCACGCTCTCCCCCGCAATGTCGGCGTTGGCGCCTCTGCCAGCAAGGATGGCCATGCGGTGCTAACGCCTCGTTGAGGCGCGATTGAGCGCGGCACCATGCCCCTTGCCCGGGCATCCAGAAGCGCGCACATCGGCCGGGCCGGCTCAGGGACCGCGAACCAGGCCCGCGCCCAGAACGCACAGACCCAATCCGGCGGCCGCTCACAGCCGGACCGGCATCGGCCAAACGAGCCAAGCGTCAGCGAGCCCGGCGCTGGATCCAACGCGACCCTAGGCGATGCCCATCGACAGCGTGACGCTGAGTGACAGGCGCGGGTCCGGAGAACGCACGCTGACCCGCCGATGCGCGCTACGGCATCTCACTCACGTTACCGATGAGCGGGCGTTGCGGGTGTGTGTACTTATGCGCCAGGCTGTGTGGCACTAACGATTGCAATCATTATCAGTTCAGCATTGTGCCGTCGGCAAGGTACTTGTGGCATGGTGCTTGCGGACAGCCGGGAGTCCTCAGGCGAGCGGGCAAGATCTCAAACGACGCGCGAGGCTGCAGGCCGCTGATTCCCGGGGGTCGTCTTCCAGGGCGAACGCGATGGCTGACAGGGCGTCGCGCTCGGCGTCCTCGCGGGTGGGGGTTCCGCCGCCGTTGCTGCCGGTCGCCCTTGACAAGGACGCGATGCGAACCCGACCGTCTGGTCTCGGTCCACCGGCCGCGCGGCGAGAAGACCCGGGCACCTGCGGGGAAAGGATCCAGAAGAATAGTCAGCCCAGCCCGGCGGCGCGCGTAGTCACCGGGCCCAGGTTCGTACGCCCTTTTGACACTGGTGACCCTTATGGGTGCCGCAGACAGAGCGCCAGACGCTGGTCACGATACTTGCAGCCGACGGGCGCGGCGTTTCCGCGGAAGCGCATTGTGCAGATTTTCACAAGCCGCTGTCGCGTCCTTCTGCCGCCAAGAGGTTCGGAGCTGCTTCTTGTCGGGGCTACGTTGTTCCTGATAGGTCAGGCTGCCTGGAACCCGGTAGACCGGCGGTCGATGAACCAGCCAGCGGCGGCTGTGGCGGTGGTGGCCGCCGCGCCCAGCAGGCTGACCGGCACGCCTGCCACACGCTTGACCGGGTACGGCGGATCATCGACCGCAGTGCCCGGCACCACGGGGGCCAGGAGGAACGGCGCCCAGTAAGCGACCGGAACGGCGGCCGCGAAAAACCGTTCCCTGGGCTGACCGCTCCCGCCGGACCACAGCGACCAGATGCTGGCCGACGACAACGCGGCAGTCATCGCCAGCGCGGTCACGGCGTGGAAACGGGCATGCGCCGGCCACCGCTCATTGAAAATATGCGAGTCGTTCCAGTCCGCGGCAAGCGGCGCCGCGACGGTGATCACATTAGCGACAGTGAGCAGGCTCCTGCCCAGTGCACGGCCACCTCGCCCCGCGAGTGCCTGGGACATATGCGCCTCCGATCGGTTGGACGGGCTGACTGTCACGCTACTTCGGCCACCGGGCTCATGCCTCAGGTGGCTGGGAGCTTACGGTTGGCGGCCCTTGCCGGCTCGCCCGCCATGCGCTCTCATGACGCCGTGCGGGCGAGCTTGCCTACCGGCCGGCCCAGCGGACGCGGCGCCACGGGACGGACAGAGCCGCGTGCTCGTGTCAGCCGAGCAGGCGCCGGACCGGCCGCGGCGGGCCGAGGCTGGTCGGAGTGGCCGACGGCCGGACGTATTCCAGGCTGGCGGGCCAGCGGACGACATGCTGCCCGCCGGTATCGGCGTCGTAGCCGATGTAAGTCACATCCTCGACATCCACCACGAACAGCGTGAATTCGCCCACCACGGGACGCCAGCCGATCTCGGCGGACACCGCGGCAGCGTAGCGCCGCTGTACGTTCTGATCATCTTCGGCGTGCACGGTCCCCCGCACCTTCACCTCGGCCGCCGGCTCAGGGCCAGTGACGGTGCTGTGCAGCAAGATCCGCGGATCCCGGGCTAGATCCATGACCTTGGCGGACGTGCGCATCATCGACAGCCACAGATCGCCGTCCGTGACCAGCGGTTCAACCCCGCTGATCCGCGGCGATCCATCGCGTCGGATGGTACCGGCCAGAAGGACACCCGGCCTGATCAGCCTGTCGAAGACGACGGCGCCAAGAGCCGGCTCACTGGCCGCTATCGCTGACCATCTCATGACCCCTGTCTACTGCGAACCACTGACATTCAAGCCGCTAAACGTCGAGGTATGCCTAATCATCCGCTAATGCCGCAGACAGGACTGTACGGGCCGGATCGTCGTAGTCCTGGCCGTGGTCTGGCCGTCTTCACCCTGGAGCCCCTCATAGAACCGGTAGCGCGCACCGGGTGGGCTGCAGCTGCAAGGCCTGCGTGACATCCTCGCCCAGCTCGAGCAGCGATCCGGTTGACTAGGTGATCGCCGCGGCCAGGCCGGCCTTGAGCCCGTGTGATCGGCGTCCGCCGGGCATCTGGTAGCGCTCATAGAGTGGGCATATGGCGGAACCAGGAGACTACAAAATCAATTATGAGCCGTTGTTCGGTCCACTTCAGCTCATCGACGTTGGTGAGGCGATCACGAGGGCGGATCACCCCTGGTATAACCAGACCCTGATAGAGGTTGGCGGTGTCTTGCTCCGCCTGGGCGTGTTCGCGGGTGGCGAGTACCACTGGCACAAGCACCAGGAGCAAGACGAGTTCTTCTACGTCATCGACGGTCGCCTGCGTATCGAACTGGAAGGTCGTGACGCAGTGGAACTGGCTGCCGGCATGGCATTCTCGGTTCCGCGCGGGATGCTGCACCGTCCAGTGGCACTTGAGCCCACCCGGGTGCTGATGATCGAGGAAACCGGAGTAACAGTCACCGGCGATTGACCGGCCGCGGACAAGCCCGGCAACCAGACCCGGAGCTAATATCCGCCTGATTCGGCACGGCAACCTGGTCTCCCAGACGGCTGGCTCGGGGCGCGCCGAACTGGATTTTCTGCGTCCGGTCACTCCCGTAGCCAACGGCCCTGCCAACGCTTTGGATCTGCCGGTGAGCGCGCGTACTCGCCGCGACGGGCCTGGCTGTCGCTCCACCGGGCGGTCAGTGGTTGCGGCGGTCCGGTCAGCCGCGAGGACCGGGCTTCACGTCCGGTCCAAGAGGCGCTGCCCCCCGTCCCCAGCTCAGGCCCGCGCAGGCCCGCGTTGTCAGGCCGCCGCCAGGGCAACTCCTGCTCTAGCGCTGCGGGCCGCGTTCGGCCAGGCGCAGCCGGGACGTCACCGCCGGGTATCGGCCTGGCGGAGCATCGCGTCGAGTTCGGGGTCGGCCCCGATCGCCCGGACCTCTTGCGCGCAGCGGCAGGCGACGGCGATCTTGGCAGCCCACCGCAGCGCCTCCTCGCGTGAGGGCACGTCGAGGAGCGTGAACCCGCCGATGGCCTGCGGGTACGGGCCGTCGGTGACCGCCCCGTCGGTGGCCACGATGCTCGCCGGCTGGTCTTCCAGCCCGCCGGCGGACACGTACACGCCGGCGTTGATGGCCTCCTGGACCGCCGCGCGCGCGGCCCTGGCCACGGCGGGCGCGTCCTCGTCGGGGACATGGTCCATCGCGTGGGCACCGAACGAGATCAGGTACTGCGTCATCTGCGACTCCCTTGTCCCGGCGGCCTGCTCCGGCCGTGTCCTGACTCATAGACGAACGACTCGCCCGGATCCCATCGCCTTGCCAGAAGAAATCTCGCACGGTTCCCCGCCGCCCGGCCCCGCGAGCGTCATGTGACCCGTGCCCGCGGAGATCATCGCCGCTGCCGCCGGCGACGAGCAGTCCGGCCGCACTCATCTAACGCCGCGATAGCAGCGTCAGCTCGGCTGTACCGCCGCGCAGAACTGGGGCATCCGCTCACAGGTGCCGTGTATGCGCGGCCGCCGAGCGTGAGCGGGCTTGCGGGGCAGCGCAGCCCCGGCTAACGGCGGGGCTAGCGGCCGGCCAGGAGCGCGGCGATGCCCCGGCCGTCATGGCTGGCGATGAACGCTCCCGGCACGGTCACCAGGATCTGCTCGGCGTGCATCAGGCAGGCCCACGCGCTGTCGCCGCGGGAGTCGGCGAGCTTGACCTCAGCTTGATCCGGGCAGCGCCGGCCACCCTGGCCGGTGACGTCACATTGCGGGGCGCCGCCGCGGGAGGCCACCAGCGCGGCGGCCTCCCGCAAGATGGAGAACCGGATGTGACCGTCGTCGTCGGCCGGCGCCTGGGCGGCCGACCGCTCCCGCTGGCCCAAGAGCACGGTGTTGCCGTCAGGGTCGAGCACCTTCGCCTCGCCGCCGAGCGCGTGCGGGGGATGCCCGGTGCGGGTGACCGGCACGCCGGCCCGGTCGAGCGCGCCGAGGACCGCGCCGATGTCCTCGTAGAAGAAGTAGGACAGCATCGGCAGCGGCGGGATGTCCGGCGCCTGCTCGGTCATTGCCAGCAGGACCGACACCTGGTCGCAGCGCATCACCAACCAGGCGGAGATCCCCGCCTTCCCGGAAGAGTGCTCGCGAAAGCCGAGCAGCTCGTAAAAGGCGCGCGATGCATCGATGTCCCTGACGTACGTCACGGCGATCATCGACTGCACCTGCGGGGCCATGAGCACAACGTACGCCTGTTAAGGCCACTCCCAGAAGAGGATGAAAACGGAGCTGGCCCGCGAGGGGAAGCGCGTTGAGTCTGCCGCGCCCGGGCTGTCGAGGCGGCAGCAGCCCGGTGCCATCAGCGGAGCTGGAGTCGCAGTTGACGACGCCTGCCAGGCAGCGACGATCCGCCGATCTGTATTCTCGTGACTTTTCGGCACGGCACCAACAGCGACGCCCAGATCGGGGCGTTCTGCTGTATCGGCCGGGCCCGCCGCGATATCTGGAAGGTTTGAGCTTCATCCGGCATGGAACATGGAGTCACCGGAGCGCCGCGTCTCCGGCAGTTCGGCCGAGGACGCGGTCCGTATGTGGCAGCGCTGGTGCCGCACGACACAAGGGAGCCGGTCATGGGTCTGGGCAAGAAGGCTAAGCGCGATGCTAAGGCAGTTAAGGGCAAGACCAAGAAAGGTGCCGGCAAGGTCAAGCACAAGGGAAAGAAAGCCAAGAACGCCGCGAAGCACTGAGCGGGCTTCCTCAGTTATATTACCGGTCCTGGGGCCGGGTTGGCGGGCGGCAATTCCCGAGGTCACCCGGCCTGAGCTGACGTACGAGAAAGGCCAGCCCAGCGTCGCGCCGATGTGGCAATGGACGCGCCAGCGCCTGCAGGCAACCACTCCGAGGTCCCGATCCGGGCAAGCCGCCATCGGCCCGGCTGCCTTCAGTCACCTCGCCGCGTCGCGGCGGGCGCGGGCGCGCCGTTTCCCTTCGTGCATGGCGTGCACCCGGGCGACCGGGATCGCGCGCCCCTCCTCGACCAGGCCGGGGTCCAGGGACTGCGGCACGGGCATCAGCGCCGCCCACGGATCGCCGGCGGTGATCAGCCGCGCCGCATTGCGAACGTTGAAGTCCGCGGGAGCGACACGGTCCAGGGCGTCCCAGGGCACGGGAAACGACACCGGCGCGCCCGGCCGTACCCGCGGGCTATAAGCCGCCACCACGGTCGACCCTCCCGCCCGGGTGGAATCGAGGAACACCTTCCCGCCCCGGTCCTCCCGAATAAACGCCGTCGTAGCAAGGGTCGGGTCCAGCCGCTCCGCACGCACCGCAATCGCGCGGGTGGCGGCGGCCGCGCCCTCGCCTGACGTCCCGGCATCAACTGGCACGAACACGTGCACGCCCTTGGCGCCGCTGGTCTTAACGACGCCGGCCAGACCGGCTTCGGCCAGGACTTGGCGGACCAGCTGGGCGGCGTGAACGGCCAGGCTGAACGCGTTCCCGCCCTCTGGCGGGTCTATGTCCAGCACCAGGTGCGTGGGATGCTGCCAGTCACCGGCCATGACCAGCGTCGGGTGGAACTCCACGGCCCGCTGATTGGCGAGCCACAGCAGCGTGCGACGGTCGTCACACAGCGCATAGGAGACCTCGCGGCGCGAGGTCTCCGCCCAGACCTGCACCGTGCGCACCCACGACGGGGTGTACCGCGGGACGTTCTTCTGCATGAATGGCGGCTGCCCCCGCAGCACCCGGATCACTGACAGCGGCCGGTCCCGCAGCACCGGGATGAACTGGCCGCGAACCGCGTCCAGGTAGTCAACCAGGTCCCGCTTGGTCGCTTCGGCGCCATCGAAGAGCGGCTGGGCAAGGTTGGTCAGCGACACCCCATCGCGTGTCTCGCCGCCGCTCACAGGACCACCTTAGGCCTTGCTGCCCTGATGGAGGAGCAGGGCTCGGCAGCGTCAAACTGGGAAGCGGGCTCGTGAAGCGCGCCGCCACAGGCTCGAACCCCCGAAGCCGCGGATTGAAAGAAGCACGCTCGGCTGCAGCACACGCTTGACCAGCAACGACGATCCCGGCGTCATCTCGATGGCCGGCATCACCGGCGTGTGCCGGGCGCTGCTGGATGTCGGCTTTCCCGGTCCGCGTGGCGTCGGCCGTGGCTCACGCGGCACGGGAGGTGCAGGGCGCCGGGGACCGGCGGGTCTTCCCGGCGTGCGCCGGTTGTGGCCGTGATCCGCCGAAGGTGGCGGTGACCGCTGTGCGTGCCCAGCGCATCCGGGTCGCGGCGGTGTCCGGGTGGTCGCCGTAGGCCTGCGCGACGCGGGCCGAGCAGCCGCGGCCGCCGTACCGGCCGATGGCCTCGGCGATAGCCTGCCGGATCTGCGTCACGGAGGGTTCGGCGGAGGGCTGCAGCGCCGACGCGAACAGCGCGTCGCCCCGCACGGCGCTGATACTGAGGTGTGACATGGTGGCCTCCTTGCCCGGTGGCTGCTGCGATTACGTGGCGGGAATCTGGCGTGCCCGCCGACGGTTGGCCGCCCAGAAGTAGAGACTGACCGGGAGCCATTTCCTGTTCGGTCGCGGTGTGCGCGACTGCGGGTGCACGGCAGCGCGGGCCAGCCCTTCGCGCTGGGCCTGGCGGCGCCGGTCGGCGATCCGGGCCTGGGAGAGTTCGTAGCTGATGGCGGGGTGCGGGTTCATCGCGGCCTCCTCGGTGACGTGGCTGGGCTCTATCCCGAGGATCCAGCTAAGGCTGCGCGCCGCGGATCGGGCATCTTCCCGGTATTCGGGGCGGTGCCTCCTTAGATTCCGGCCGTCCGGCCTCAGCCGGGATCTAAGGAGGGGAGCAGGTGGAGCCGGTGGGCGGTCGCGGCGGCCTCACCGCGAGTGGCCACGCCGAGCTTGCTGAGGATGTTGGACACGTGCACGCTGGCGGTCTTCGCGGAGATGAACAGTTCGGTGGCGATTTCCCTGTTGCTGCGCCCGGCGGCGACGAGCCGCAGCACTTCGAACTCGCGAGCGGTGAGGCCCAGCCGTTCAGGTCCGGAGGGCGCCTGGGCGCCCGCCTTGTCCCCTGGCTCGCCCAGCGGGATCCTGGCCCGCCGGGCGAGCAGGGCGATGCCATCGCTTAGCGGTCGGGCGCCAAGCCGGTGCGCCAGTTCCGCGGCGCGGCGCAGCGGGGCCACGGCACCGTCGCGGTCGCCGGCGCCGAGGACGGACTCGGCGCAGCGCAGCAGGGCCGCCGCCAGCGGGTAGGGCTCGCTGGCCGCCTCCCATGCCCGCGCCGCATCCTGCCAGGCAGCACGCAAGTCATCTGTCGGGGGCGGCTCGCTACGCCCCGCCTCAGCCAGGGCACGGTCGGCGCTCCATGCTTCGGCGGTGAACGTGAGATGGTGAGCGCGCTGCGCGAGCCCGTCGACCGCCAGCTTGCCCGCCTCGGCATGCAGGCGATCGCGAATTGCCGCCGCCTTCCCGAGCAGGGCCCTGTCGCCGGCAGAGGCGGCGCACGCCTGGGCGCCAGCGCCAAGCAACGGCCAGGTGTACCGGGGGCTATGTCCCAGGTCGAAGCGGTCCAAGGCGTCCTCGACCACGGACAGGGCTTCGGCTGACCGTCCCTGCGCCAGCCGCACCTCGGTTTCCAGCCGGACCAGTGGCAGGTGATATTGGTCGTGGTACCTGGTGTGTTGGAGCACGGCGCTCATCGACGCCACGGATTCGGCCGCCCCGGCCACGTCGCCGCGGGCCAGGGCAATGTCGCCGATGAGCCGCCACAGGTAGGTTCTGTTCACCCTGGGCGGGAAGAGCTGCAGCGCGCCCTCGGCGATCTCGCGGGCCTCGTCCCACCGGCCCAGCGACATCAACGGCTCGGCCAGGTTGCAGGCCAGGACGGCGCCGAACGTCCGGGAGAGCCCGTGTTCCCGCGCCGTCGCGAGTCCCTCCCGGGCTACCTCGGCGGCCAGTTCATGCAGGCCAGCGGTCTCGAGCATGTTTGACTCGGTGACGGCGGCGCGGAGCAGCGGATAGGACGCGTCCGCTCGTGAGGCGAGCACCCGGGCCTGGGCCAGCAGCGCCCGGATCGGTCCCACGTCCGCGCCGATCGGCTCGGCGCAGGCGATCGCCCCGAGGGCGGCCGCTTCGCTGGCGGCGTCACCCACTTGCCGGGCGACGCGGACGGCTTCATCCGCGCTGGCCCGGAGCTCGGGGTCGTCCCAGCCGCCGTGCACGCGCAGCGTGTGCCGGGCCAGCGACGCAAGCACCTGGGCGCGCGCCGAGCTCGGCGGGTCGGCTGGGACCAACCGGACCGCCTCACGCAGGTCGTCGGCATAGTCGGCCCGGCCTAGGCGGTACTTGAGCCGACCCCGGGTTTCCAGGAGCAGCGCGGCACGGACCGGTTCCCCGGCGGCGTCGATCTCCCGCAGCGCGGCCGTGGCGAACGTGAAACCCCGGTCATCCTCCCCGTCCAGCTCGGCGGTTCGTGCCGCCGCTTCGAGCACCGCGGCGTGATCTGCACCGATCCGCTCCGAGGCGTCCGGAACCTGCTGCCAAAGCTCGAGCACCCGGGACAGCATCGCGAGCTGCTCCGCGTACGCCACCGCCTGCCCGGCCTGCCCGGCCGCCTGCCACGCGCTGACCAGCGCGCGGGTCGCGTCGTGGGCCGCATGCCAGTGGTATGCCTGCTCAACGGGGGCCTGGCCTGGCTCCACCAGCCCCGGATCGGCGCCGATGGCCTCGGCGAACCGGCTGTGCACCTGGCCGCGCTCGCCGGGCAGCAGCTCATCGTGCACGGCCTCCCGGATCAGCGCGTGCCGGAACGCATAGCCGTCCGAGTCGGCAAGCAGCACATTTGCCGCCACGGCGGGCCGTACCGCCCTGGCGAGAACGGCGCTGTCCATCCCGGTGACCGCGGCGAGCAGCCCGTGACCAGTCCGCTCGCCGCCGGCGCTCGCCACGCGGACCACCTCCTGCGTCTCCTCCGGCAGCCGGCGCAAGCTGGCTACCAGCAGGTCGCGCAGCGACTCCGGCAGCCCGTCGCCCAGCTCCCCGTCACCAAGGAGGGCCTCCACGAACAGCGGGTTGCCCTCGGTGCGGCGATACACGGCCGCGAGCAGCTCATCACCCGGCTGACGGCCGACGATCCCCGCGACGAGCTGGTCGGTGTCCTGACGGGTGAGCCTGCCCAGATCCAGCCTGGCGACCCAGCCGATCCGGCCGAACTCGGCGAGCAGCGCGCGCAGCGGGTGGGTACGGCCCAGCTCATCGGACCGGTAGGTCACCACGATCAGCACGCCGTCCAGGGACGGCTGGTTACGAATCAGGAACGCCAGAAGGTCCGTGGTAGAACGATCCGCCCAGTGCAGGTCCTCGATGAGCAAGATCACCGGGCCGGCTTCGGCCAAGCGCTCCAGCAGGACGAGCACCTGCTCGAACAGCCGCGCCCGTGCCTCGCCCGCATCATCCGCCCTGGCAGGCTCGCCGAACTCAGGCAGCAGCCGGGCCAGCTCCCTGGCCCCGCCGCCAGGCAGCAGCTCAGCGACCGCGGCGGCGCCCAGGTCACGCACGAGCCCGCGGAGCACCGCGGTAAACGGGGCGAACGGCAGGCCGTCCGCGCCCAGCTCCAGACAGCCGCCGGCCAGCACCCGTGCACCCGCGCCACGTGACCGCCCGGCGAACTCGCTCACCAGCCGGGACTTTCCGACCCCGGCCTCTCCCCCGACAATGACGGTCGACGGGCTGCCCCGCTCCGCCTCCGCAAGCGCGGAATTCAGCGCGGAAAGCTCGCCCGACCGCCCGACCAGGACCGGACTCGACACCCGTGGCACCACACAGCAAGCATGCCAGCTCCACGGTTCTTCAACCTAGGCGGCCGAACAGTTCCCGCGCGGTGGCGTCTTGGCTCAGACAGATACGGTCTCGCCGGAGGTCGTAGCGGCTTGCGGATAGCGTATCCGGCCGCAAGGATCAAGTCTCAGGCCGGCAGGCGAGCTGGCGGCGGGCGGACGGAGACAGCGCATGCGGATCGGCATCTTGGCGGCGGAGCCGGGCGGGCCCCAGGCACTGGGCAAACTGGCTGATCAGCTCCGCCAGGCGGCCGACGACGGGTTCGCGTCGTTCTGGCTGTCGAACATCTTCGGGCTTGACGCGCTGACCGCGCTCGCGGTGGCCGGCAGCCAGGTGCCAGGCATCGAGCTCGGCACCGCCGTCGTCCCCACCTACCCGCGGCATCCGGCGGTGCTGGCCCAGCAGGCACTGACCACGGCCCTGGCGGTCGGCCCCGGCCGGCTGACGCTCGGCATCGGGCTGTCGCACAAGATCGTCATCGAGGACATGTACGGGTACAGCTTCGACCGGCCCGCCCGGCACATGCGCGAATACCTGTCGGTCCTGCTGCCGCTGCTGGACGGCACCGCAGCCAGCGTCGACGGCAGCACGCTGAGCGCGCACATCGGCCTGTCCGTGCCCCGGGCCGGCCGGGTCCCGGTGCTGCTGGCCGCGCTGGCACCGCGGATGCTGGCCCTGGCCGGCGAGCAGACCGACGGCACGGTGCTGTGGATGACCGGGCCCGCCACCGTCCGCGACTACGTCCTCCCGGCGATCTCGGCCGCCGCCAGTGCCGCGGGCCGGCCCAGCCCGCGCATCGTCTGCAGCCTGCCCGTCGCCGTGACCAGTGACCCGGCCGCCGCCAGGGCCGGCGCGGACAAGGACCTCGCCATCTACGGGCAGCTGCCGTCCTACCGCGCGATGCTGGACAGGGAAGGCGCGGCCGGCCCGGGCGACGTGGCCATCGTCGGGGACGAGGACGCGGTCGCGGCGCAGATCGCCGAACTCGCCGACGCCGGAGTGACCGACTTCACCGCCGCCGAGATCGCCCACGGCCCCGACCGGGAACGGACCCGTACCCTGCTGAAGATACTTATCGCCGCAAGCTAGCCCCGGCACCGCTCACCCGATGGCAGCGAGAATCTGGCGGTGCAGGTCCAGCAGCACCGGCATCTCTTCCCGGCCCGCACGGCCCATCCCGCACTCGGTGCAGACGCCCCATTCGCGGGTGCCGCTGGGGCTGTCCGCCAGGGCGGCATCAATCAGCCGCGCCTGGTCACCGGTGGTACCGGACGCCTGGTCCCCGGGGTGATAGGGGACAATCCCGAAATTGAGCTCGGTGTCGGGCCCCGCGGCGAGCCTGCCGAGCGGCGCGAAGTAGCTCTCCGCACGCTGATACTGCGGCACGGTGAAGGAGACGAAGCTGACCGTCCGCCCCGCCGCGGCGGTGACCGCGTTCAGCACCCGGATTTGCAGCGCGAGTGACTCGGGCTGCTTGAAATGCTGGTGACCCCAGTCCCCGTAACACAGGTGCAGGCCCGCCGGGACCTCCGCGGGCACCGCATCGACGCAGCGCGCGAGGTTCCCGGTGATCGCGTCGAAGACCCCCGGGCCGATTGGCCCGTAAAACTCCTCCAGGATGCTGAACTCCACCGCGACGTCCCACTGGACGGCCACCTCGTGGCGCGGGATCGCCGCCAGCAGCCGGTGCAGGTCCGCGAACATCGCCTGCTCGTAGGCGGGCAGCAGCACCTGCTGGTGCTCGGGGACGACGTAGGCGCTCATGGAGGCGAGCGGCGTGGGGTATTGCACCTGGAAGCGAACCCCGCCGGGAATGACGCCTTCCTTCCGCAGTGCGGTGAAGGTCTCATAGGACCCGAGGTAGGCGTCGGCATAGCCTGGGTCGGGCCATGTCACCGCGGCCGGATCCGCTCCGTCGGCCAGCCGCAACTGCGGCATGTGCTCGTAGTCTCCCTCGGCCGGATCGAACGGCTGCACGGGGGTCAGCCAGGGCAGCTGCAGGAACCTGTGCGCCTGGTAGAAGATCCAGCCGGCCCGGTCCCCCGTTTCCCCGTCCGGAATGCGCCGCAGGCCGGATGGGACGCGCACGGTGATCTCGCGCATCACTGACTCGGTGTCGGTCAGGTTGACGCTGCCGTTGAAGTGAACATGATCCGGTGGCATGGCACTAGCTCCCTTGGGTGGCGGCACTATCCGGAATGCCGGGCCGCGGTCAGCGGCTGTGCGATCCCGCCATCAGGTCGGCGAGGTCGTCGGGGTGGAGGAACGACGGCGGGGGCGGCGGCCCCCAGCTGAACAGCCCGCGGGCGCCCTGGAAGGTTTCCGGGGTCCAGAACCTGGTCCTCAGGCACGCAGTCCATGTCGGAGTAGTACTCGCTGAACGTCCCCGAGGGATCCCTGAAGTAGTAGAAGAAGTTCGAACCGGCGTGGTGCCGGCCGAGCCCCCAGACATGTCGCTCCGGGTGCTCGGCCAGCAGTGCGTGGGCGCCCCGGCCGATCTCGTCGATGTCGTCGACCTGCCAGGACGAGTGGTGCGGGAACACCACCGGGGCGCGCAGCACCAGCACGTTGTGGTGGTCAGTGGAGCAGCGGAGGAACGCGCCTACGTCCTTGACGTAGTCGCTGGCCTTGAAGCCGAGGCCGTCGCGGAAGAACGCCGTGGTGGCGTCGAAGTCGGTGGTGCCGATGACGACGTGGCCCAGCTTGCGGGGAATGACCGGCCCGGTCCGCACGATGCCCGGGGCGCGGGTGCCGGCCCGCTCCGTCCGGCCGGGGCCGTTGTAGGGCGTCGGGCCGGTCACGGGCTGCTTCAGGCGCGGCGCGACCTGGAGCACGGCCCGCACGTGCGTGATCGAATCGCGGGCGGTCAGCGTCCCGGCGGCCGGGTCGGTGTCCGCATCGATGCCCAGGCTGCGCAGCCGGGACGCGGTGCGCCCGAGGTCGTCGGCGTCATCCACTGCGATCCGCAGCTCGATCAGGCGCCTGACAGACGAGGGGACGAGGCGGAGCTGGCGGCCGCCGTCACGGGTGGCGAGCCAGCCGTCGCCCTCGTCCGCGAGTCCGAACTCCCGGTAGTAGGCCGCCGTCTCCTCCAGGTTGGGCACTCCGAGCGTGAACGATGTCAGCTGGTGCAGGGCCACGGTGTCCTCCTTACGCCGCGGCGAACCGCTGCCGCAGCTCGCCGATGCCTTCGATGGCGCTGACCAGCTCGTCGCCGTCGGCCAGCCAGCGCTGCGGGTCGCGGCCCAGGCCGACGCCCGCCGGGGTCCCGGTGAAGATCACGTCGCCGGGCAGCAGCGGCAGCCGGGCTGACAGCCGGGAGATCAGCACCGGCACCGGGAAGATGAGCTGGCTGGTGCGGGCCTTTTGCACCTGCTCGCCGTTGACCGTGGCCCGGAGCCCGAGGTCATCAGGGTCGGCGAACTCGTCAGGGGTGACCAGGTACGGCCCCATGGGCGTGAAGCCGGGCAGCGACTTGCCCAGGCTGAACTGGGGAGCCGGGCCCGCCAGCTGGCTGATCCGCTCCGACAGGTCCTGACCGATCGTCAGGCCCGCCACGTGCCGCCACGCGTCGGACTCGGCGACCTGCCAGGCACGGGTTCCGATCACCACGACGAGCTCGATCTCCCAGTCGGTGTGGCCGCCCGGCGGCAGCCGCACCGTGGTGACCGGGCCGGTGATGCTCGAGGCGAACTTGGTGAAGACCGGCGGCAGCCCCTCCGGGGCGGCGAAGCCGGACTCATCCGCGTGATCGCGGTAGTTCAGGCCCGCGGCCAGCAACTGGCGGGGCGCGGGCGCCGGCGCGCCCAGGCGGGCGGCGTCGAACTCCCCGCTCGCGGGCAAGTCGGCTTGTTCTGCCCAGGAGCGGAACTCCGTCCAGCGGTCGTAGATGGCCTGCGGGTCCGATTCGAACCGCCCTTCGCTGGCCTTCTCCACGTCGACGGCACGGCCGCCGGTGATGAGGACGAGACGGCCGGACAAGTTGGCGATGCGCATGGTGATCGTGCTCCAGGTGGTGTCAGACGAGCGGGGTTATCTTCTCTTCCACGCCGAGCAGGGCTTTGCCGTACACCTCGAAGCCGATCGTCGGTGAGACCACAGCGTGGCGTGCCGCGACGTTGGCGTCCCGCCAGATTCGCTGCAGCGGGCTGGAGTCCGCGAAGCCGGCGGCCCCGTGCGCGTTCATCAAGATGGTGAGCGCCTCGACCACGTTCTGCACCGCGTAGCCGGTGTCGGCGCGGACCCGGGCACGGTTGCGGTATTCCAGGTACTCGCCGCGAGCCGCCGCGTCGTCGATGTCGGCCGCGGCCCGGTAGCAGATCAGCGAGGCCGCGTCGATCTTCGTGGCGGCGTCGGCGATCTGCAGCTGGAAGGCGACCGATTCGGCCTGGGTCTCGAAGAACGTGTAGGAGATGGGCTTCTTCGCCGCCTTGTCGGTCACGAGGCTCAGTGCCGCCTGCCCCATGCCGAGTTGCGGGCCGGCCAGCACCAGCGTCAGGACGGGCACGAACGCCGACCGGAACAGTGCCTCATCGGTGAACGGCGTCGGGTAGCTGCCCTCGATCGCGGCCGGCACCGACATCACGCGGTGCGATGGCACGAAGACGTCGGTGGCCACCAGGCAGTTGCTCGCGGTCCCCCGCATCCCCGCCACGTACCAGACGTCCTCGATGGCCAGGTCGGCCGCCGGGATCAAGACCAGCCCCTGGTCAACGACCTCCCCGTTCTCGTCGGTCACTGGCACGCCGAGCACGGCCCACGTCGACCACCAGGAGCCGGAGTTGAAGTACCAGCGTCCCGACACCTGCCAGCCGCCGTCTACCTTGCGGGTGGTCGCCGACGGGGTGAGCACGCCGGTAACACGCGGCTGCGGGTCGGCGAATACCTCCTCCTGGGCCTGCTCTGGGAACAGCGCGGTGAGCCAGTTGCACACGTTAACGAGCGCGACGACCCAGCCGGCGGACCCGTCGCCCTCGGCGACGGCGGCCGAGACGTCGAGCATCGCGCGCAGCGTGGTCGCGTACCCGCCGTACCGTTTCGGCACGGCGACCTTGAACAGCCCGGCCTCGCCGAGGGCGTCGATGCACTCAGCGGGCACCCGGCGGTCAGCGTCGGTCTTAGCCGCATGCTCGCGCAGCAGCGGCTGGAGCGCCCGCGCCCGGGCGACGAGCTCGGCGGGGGTCGGTTCTGTCATGGACTCCTCCTCGAATCCTGATGCCCGGGCAAGGGGCACGGCCTGTCAGTGCGAGCAGGCGGTGATCAGGTCGGTGACCGGGCGGCGCGGGCGGGTGGCGAAGCCGGAGTGGGTGCCGTAGGCACGGTGCCCGTACACCAGCGGCGGCGCGGTCCTGGTCTCGGCGTGGCAGACCGCGCCGAGCAGCAGCATGTGGTCCCCGCCCCGCACAGCCTGGGCCAGTTCGCAGGCCAGCCACGCCGGCGCGCCTGAGAGCCGCGGCAGCCCGTGGTCGTAATGCCAGTCGGTCGCCGCGAAGCGGTTGGCCGAGCGCTGGGCGAACAGCCGGGCGGTCTCCTCCTGCCCCCGGCCCAGGACGTTCACGCCGAACCGCCGGGTCCGCAGCACTGGCTCAAGCAGGCGAGAGCCGCGGTCAAGTGCCACCGTGACCATGGGCGGCCGCAACGACAGGGACGCGAATGCGCTCACCGTCGTGCCGAACGGACCGCCCTCGGCGGCGGTGACGATCGTGACCTGAGCGCAGACGGCGGCCATCAGGTCCCGGAAGGCGTGCTCTCCGACCATGGCTGCTTCTCCCGCATCGACTATGGCGCTAACATACATAATTAATTATGATTGATTATTGAGTTTGCATCGTCAACCGTCAAGAGCGAAGGAGCCGCGAGTGGCCACGGCCGATGAGCACGCCGGGGCGATCCGCGCCGACGTCGGCGAGGCCGAGATGGCTTTCCGGCGCAGCGACTGGGAGCACCCCGCGGGGCGCTCCCGCGCCGAGCAGGCGGCCGATCATGTGGCTGGCCTCGCCGCCGCAGCGCCGCCCGGCACCCGCCTCGGCACCAAGGAGGATGTCAGGGCCCGGTGCGGCGTCTCGGTGGGCACGTTCAACGAGGCGCTGCGGCTGCTCCAGACCCGCCAGGTGATCACGGTGCGCCCCGGCCCCGGCGGCGGCCTGTTCGTCACGGACCGGGCCGCGACGGTCCGGCTTGGCAAGTCCCTGCTCGAACTGGACGCCGGCGAAGCCGCCGTGGCCGACGCCATCCGCATCAGGAACGCGCTGGATCCGCTGCTGATCGAGGACGCGCTGTGGCACGCCTCCCCTGCCGACCTCGCCGTCCTCCGCGACTGCCTGGAGCCCATGGCCGCGGCGGTCGCCAGCGAGGATCCGGCAGCCTTCGTGCAAGCCAACTGGCAGCTGCATGCCCAGATCGCCGCGATCAGCCCCAGCCAGCTGCTGCGGTCCCTGTACGGTTCCCTGCTGGAGGCCATCGAGCGGCACACGCTGTCCGTGCTGCCGGCTGAGGGAACGCCACTGCCGGGCTACATCCAGGAGCGCTACCAACTGCACGCCGACCTGGTCACCGCGCTCGAACGCCGGGACGGCGCGGAAACGAGCCGGCTCATCGCCCTGCACAACACTCAGGGCTGAGCCGCAGGCGGCCAGCCGAACGCGGCGAGGTCCAGCGCCGCGGCGACCGTCCCGCACTTGCCGCAGGTCCGCGCCGCTTCGTCGGCAGAGAACCGGGCGCAGGCCGCGGCGTAATACTCCACGGCGGGAGTGTCCTTGTCGTGCTCCCATTCATAGCGCCGCAGCTCGCTGTCGCACCCGTCGCAGTACCACGCGGCGCCCTGAAGCCCCGCTTCCAGCGGCTGGAACCGGATCGTCACACCCTCGGTTACCGGCACGATCCGGTGCGGCGTGCCTGCCGGGATGTAGACGTGGTCACCGACGGCCATCCGGAACCTGTTGACCGAGCTGTCGCGCAGGTGGACGTCCGCCTCCCCGGACAGCTGGCTGAGCACGTTGTCCTTCGAGCAGATGAGGTGGAACGGCTGCGGCTGCCTGTTCCTGGACAGGTAGAGCTGCGGGTCGGTCTCCTCCGGCAAGACAGCGGCGTCCTCGTACTCGCCCACATCGGCCTTGAAGGCGTGCAGCATCCGGCGGCGGTTCACGATGCGGCCTCCCTCAGGGTGCGGTAGGCGGCGCTGACCGCCTGAGTCTGGGATACCTGCCGTCCCCATCCCCACCGCTCGGCGGGGAACACGTCGTTGACGTGCCCGCACCCGGCGCAGGTGCGGCCCTCCTCGCTGTTGCGCAGCTCGACGAACTTCAGCGAGTGGTACAGCGTCGCGAACTGGCGGATCGGGTCCTCGTCCGCCCCGTAGCTCTCCGCGTCGTACCCCGGCAGCCCGTGCGGGGTGGCGTCGTAGTCGTGCCGCACCAGCTCGGCCTTGCACTTCTTGCAGCGCGCGAGTACCGCTTCCCGCTGGTCGCCCGACGTCGACTGGTGCTGGGTGATGACCATGACGGCGAACGCTTCCGGGTCCTTCTCATTCCGCAGGAACGAGTTCACCCCGTGCAGCTGCTGGGTCACGAAGATCTGCCCCGGAGCCAGCATCGCCTGGTTCGCGCCGTAGGTGACGACGACCTCGTTCACCGTGTTCCAGTGGAAGAAGTGCCCGTACTCCATGTCCGGCCCCCCGGTGAGCACCGCACCGCAGGGCACGATCGCGCCGGCCGAATCGTACGGGAACAGCGGCATCAGCTCTGCCGCCGCTTTCGCCATCCGCTCGTAGACGTTGACCTTGAGCGGCTCGCGGTCGGGGTCGGGCGGCGGGATCCGCCGGGTGTCCTCCAGGTCCACGCTTCACCTCACTATGTAGCGCCATGCGGAACACTGACCCCCATTGTGAGACATGGTACGCGCGAGAGACAAGACCCTACGTTCCGGAAAAAACTCACGACCAGCCGCCCGGCCAGCAGCGGCTAGGGGATGCGAGCCTCAGCCGACGCGGTCGCCGAGCTCGCGCGCGACCCGCATGGTCGCGGCGGCGGCGGTCTTCACCCACGCCTCGTCCGCGCGGGACAGCGGCGCGGTGGTCACCAGCGCGCAGCGGACCTGGCCGCGCTTGTCGCGGACCGCGGCGGCGACGGCGGCGACGTCGTCTTCGCTCTCCCCGTGATTGACCGCGTAGCCCAGGCGGCGGACCTCGGCGACCTGCTCGAGCAGTTCGCCGACGCTGGTCAGGGCGCGGGGCGTGGGCGCCTCCAGCACCCCGGACGGGTACAGGGCGGCGATCTCCTCGTCGGTGCGCTCCGCGAGCAGGACCTTGCCGGTAGCCGTCGAGTGCGCGGGCAGGATCCGGCCGGTCCGGCTGCCGGTACGCACCATCCGGTCGCTTTCGACGCTGTCCAGGAACAGGACGCTCGTGTCGCCGCGCATGACGCCCAGGTGGGCGGTCTCGCCGGTCAGGTCGCGCAGGTCCACCAGGGCCGTGTGCGAGACGGCGCGAATATCGATCTTCGACACGACCGCCAGGCCGATGTCGACCAGCGCCGGTCCTGGCCGGTAGGCACGCGAGTGCTCGTCCTGCTCCACGAACTGGTGGTGGCTGAGCGTCGCCAGCATCCGGTGCACCGTCGACCGGGACAATCCCATGTCCCGCGCCACCTGGTTGACCCGGATCATCTCGTGATCCTCGAAGAGACGGAGCAGCCGCAGCACGTTGTCGACCGCGCCGATCAGCGAGCTTGGGCGGTCGGGCGGGGTGCCGTCGGGATCCTGCTCCACGCAAGCAGGGTAGCGCATCCGGCCCTTGCACATCCGCCACTGACGTAGCAAAATACGGGACACTGTTCCGTACCGTGACACGTTCAAGGAGAGAATGTCATGGCGCTGTTCCTGAGCCTGCACCAGGCCCCGGGCCTGTCACCTGAAGAGATCGCCGGATACGGCCCGGATGTCGCCAAAGGCGTCTACGCGACGTTCCGCCAGCTGTACGTCAACACCGACACCGGCTTCATCGTCTCCGTGTACGAGGCGGACAGCGCCGCCGCAGTAGAGCAAGAGTTCGAACGAGTAGGTTTCCCCTTCGACTCCATCAACGAGATCGACTTCACGCTGAGCGCGGCCGAGCTCGCCGAGATGCTCGCCCGTGGCTGACGAACCGCGCCTGGACCGGCCCGTCACCCTGGCGTTCCGCGGTGACTGGGGCCAGGCGAACATGCACCGGATCTGCGGCTGGCTCGCCCAGGAGATAGGCGACCGGTCGCCCCGCGGGTCCGAGTTCTCGATCTGGTCCGGCCGCGGCGGCTCCGACCAGATCGCGGCGCTGCGTTCCGGCACCGCTGACATCGCCGTGGTCACCCCGGCGGCCGCGGTGCACCTGCTCGAACCCGGCGACCTGTGCGCGCTCGGCGTGATCGGGCAGCGGGACCGGCTCGTCGTCGCGGTCGACGCCGCGCTCCCGGTCAGCACCGTCGCGGACCTTGCCTCGGTGGCCGGCAGCGTGACCGTGGCGACCTCCCCCGATGACGGCGTTAACCTCATCGGTCTCGCCGCGCATAAGGCCCTCCGGCTGGCCGGCGTGGATCCTGGCAGGCTCACGTTCCGCTACGACGAGCGGCCGTTCCCGCCGATCAGCTGGTTCGCCGACGGCGAGGCGGACGTGCTCATCCACGAGGCGATCATGACGCCGCACTGGCAGCGGATCGCCGCCAAGCGCCCGGTGCGCTACCTGCCATGGGGCGAGCAGGCGCTGGCCGCGTTCGCCGCCGATGGCTGGCCGTCCGCCACGGTGGAAGCCGGGTACCTGCCCGGCCTGGCCGAGGACCTGCTGACGCTGGACTTCTCCGACTTCGTTCTGCTCTGCACCCCGGCACTCCCCGACGACGTGGCCTACCTGGCCGCGTGGTGCATGGTGAAGACCCGGGGAGCGCTGGAGGCGCAATACGCCCACCTGCCGCAAGACCACTCCCCCGTCACCTACCCTCTCGTCCCCGCCGACATGGCACGGACGCCGGTCCCGCTCCATCCGGCGGCGGCCCGCGGCTACTCCGACGCCGGCGAGGACTCGGTCGGTGGCGCGCCCATCTGGAGCTGACTGCGATGGCGTATGTCATCAACGAGCACTGCATCGACGAGCTGGACGGCTCATGCGTCCAGTGCTGTCCCGTTGACTGCATCTACGAGGGCCTGCGCAAGCGCTACATAAATCCAGACGAGTGCATCGACTGCGGAGCGTGCCTGCCCGAGTGCCCGGTCGACGCGATCCTCGCCCCCGATGACTCACCCGACCCCGTCTGGGCCGCGGACAACACGGCGTTCTTCACCGAGAAACTGCCCGGCCGGGACACGCCGCTGGGCTCGCCGGGCGGGGCCGAGCCTGGCCAGGTGGGCACGGATACGCCGCTGGTCGCCGGCTGGGTCAAGACATGACCGCGGACGTGCCCGTCCTGATCATCGGCGGCGGGATCGGCGGCATGACCGCCGCCCTCGCGCTGGCCCGGGCGGGCTTCACAGCGCACATCGTGGAGCGGTCACCGGAGTTCGGCGAGATCGGCGCGGGCATCCAGCTCGCCCCGAACGCGCTGCGCATCCTGGACGGCCTCGGCGTGCTCCAGGAGCTGGCCGAGCTGGCCGTCCGCCTCCGGCACCTGGTGCTCATGCACGCCGAGACCGGCCGGCATCTGACCACCATGGACTTCGGCGAGCCGTTCGAGCGGCGTTACGGCTATCCGTACACCGTCATGCATCGCGGTGACCTGCTGACCGTGCTGTACCAGGCGTGCCGGGCGGATGACCGGATCACGCTCGAGGCCAGCCGCGAAGTCACTGAACTCAGCGACGACGGCGGCACGGCACGGGTCCGGTTCGCCGATGGCGGCGGCTACGAATGCGACGCGGTCGTCGGCGCCGACGGCCTGTGGTCGACGGCCCGCACGCTGATTTCCGTTGACCGCCCGGTCTGCCAGCAGTTCGTCGCCTACCGCGGCGCGCTTCCGGCCCGCGACGACTCGATGCCGACGGGCGGGAACGGCGTCCCGGCCGGGCCGGACGACGAGATCATCTGGATCGGGCCCGGCAAGCACCTCGTGCAGTACCCGATCCGCCGCGGTGAGCTGTACAACCAGGTCGCCGTCTTCGGCAGCCGGAGCTACTCCCGTGAGGCCGAGCTGACTGACCGCTGGGGCACCCCGGCCGAGCTCGACCAGGCTTTCGCCGCCTGCTGCGATCCGGTGCGGGCCGGGGTGGGGATGATCAGCCGCGACCGCCGGTGGGTGATGTACGACCGGGAGCCCCTGGACAACTGGACCACCGGCCGGATCACCCTGCTCGGCGACGCCGCGCACCCGATGGTGCAGTACCTCGCGCAGGGCGCCTGCCAGGCCATCGAGGACGCCGGGTGCCTGGCCCGCCAGTTCGACCGGTATGACGGCGACGCCACGAAGGCCTTCGCCGCCTACCAGGCCGAACGCATCCCGCGCACCGCGCTCATCCAGCGTTCCGCCAGGATCTGGGGACAGATCTGGCACGACGACGGCCCGGTCATCCCGCTGCTGCGCGACCGGATCCTCACCCGGCGCGGCCCGGACGACTACACCGACCTGGACTGGCTCTACCAGGACCAGACGGAGGCGAGCTGAGCAGAAGGAGAGCAATGGTCACTGCGCGGTTCCATGACGACACTCCCGACGTGGACGGCCTGTATGCCGACCTGGCGGCGGCCGACCTGCAGCCGCTGTGGACCCAGCCCGGCCTGCTGACCCGGACACCGGACCGGCTCAGGCCGCACATCTGGCGGTGGAAGACGCTGCGGGATCTCGCGGAGCGGTCCGGCGAGCTGGTCGGCATCGATCGCGGCGGCGACCGGCGGGTGCTCTCGCTGTCTCACCCGGATCTGGGCGGCCTGCCGTTCGCCACGCACACGCTGTGGGGGGCGGTGCAGTTCCTGGGCGGCGGCGAACTCGCTCCCGCGCACCGGCACACCCCGGCGGCGCTGCGATTCGTGCTGGAAGGCAGCGGGGTGTGGACACTGGTCAACGGCGACGCGGTCCATATGGCTCCTGGCGACGTGATCCTCACCCCGAGCTGGACCTGGCACGAGCATCACAACCCGGGCACCGAGCCGATGATCTGGTTCGACGGCCTGGACCTTCCCCTGGTGCGGAGCCTCGACGCCATCTTCTTCGAGCCCGGCAGCGAGGAGCTGACCGGGTACGAGCCGGCGCAGGCGTCACGATCTGAGCAGCTCTACGGCGGGGCCGGGCTGCTGCCGGCCGGCGAGCAGGCAGACGTGGAAGAGCCGGGGTCCGGCCGGTCCTCCCGGCTGCTCGCCTATCGCTGGCCATCCGTGGACGCGGCCCTGTCCCGGCTGATCGCGACCACGGGGCAGCCTGCGGCCTGCGTCCGCTACGCCGACCCGGTAACCGGGCGGGACGTGATGCCGACGGTGCGGGCGGAAATGCACCGGGTGCTCGCCGGGCACCGCACCTCAACGGTCCGGACGGCGGGCAGCGGAATCTGGGTCGTCTACCGCGGATCAGGCGCGACCGTGATCGATGGGCGCCGCTTCCGCTGGACAGCCGGCGACATGTTCGTCACGCCCTCGTGGGCGGCGGTCGATCACGAGGCCGCCGACGACGCCGACCTGTTCCACTTCTCTGACGCGCCGGCGCTCGAGGCGCTGGGCCTCGCCCGCACCGAGAAAGCAGGGCAGCGGCAGGACGTGCTGGCGGACAAGGAGATATGAATGCGCCTGGTGAGCTACGACGACGGCCGGGTGGGGTACTTGGCCGGCGATCAGGTGATCCCCCTGCCCGCCCGGACAATGCGGGACGCGATCGCTTCCTGGAGCGCCGGAACGCTGTCTGTTCCAGACCGCGAGGCCGGAATCCGGCTGCGGGATGTCCGCCTTCGCGTGCCAGTCGCCGACCCGTCCAAGATCATCGCGGCCCCGGTGAACTACCGGGACCATCAGGCTGGATCTGACGGCCCAGGTGGCCGCGGATGTCGCGATCGCCTCGCCGACATCCGGCCATAGCCGAGGGCCGGTCCCGCCCCCCAGCCCCGCCGAGAGCCGCTTACTGGAAGAGGAACCACGGGCCCGTTCGGAAGAATCCTTCTTTTCATTCAGAACGTAAGGTGGCGGCTGCCGGGAGCCGCGCTGCTGCGCGAGGTAGCGGCCGAACCATTCGGGGATCGCCTCGAACCGCTGCACGCGATGACGTGGCGAGCCGCTCCGGCTCAGCTCGTGGCCCAGTGCGAGACGATCCACGACGTCATGAAGCCGCCGTAGGAGCCGCCGAGCACGCCCATCCGCTCGGCGTCCAGGAACGGGTACCGGCGCAGCGCGGTGTCCACCACGTTCATCAGGTCCTACCACACTGCAAGATTCCCGGACGAACTAGCCATTGGGTCAGTTCAGGGGTTTCGGGCTGCCACGGGCTGGGCGGTGTGCAGCCGCGCCGCTTCCTCGGGTGCGAGGCCGGCGTCGGTGTCGGCGAGGACCTCGCCGTGACGGACGCCGACGGTCTTCAGGAAGCGCTGCTGACCGAGCGTCAGCGCGATGAAGTGCCCGAGCTCGATGAGCTGAGGCTCCGTGAAGTGCTCGTGCAGGCGGCTCCAGAGCTCGTCGTCGGCGAGACCCGGGTCCCAGGCGATGGCCATCGCCCAAGACAGCGCCGTGCGCTCCCGGTCATCGAACCGCTCCGACGACTCGAAGTCCAGGATGTCGTCGACCTGCGACTCCGTTGCGCCCTGCTCCCTGGCCAGCACGGAACGCTGGCCGCCGCAGTACTGGCACTCGACGGACTTCGCGATGTACAGCCGGCACAGCTCCTTGATCGCGTGGTCGGTCACGCCTTGCCGGAAGAAGGCCTCCCAGGCGTTGTTGAACGCCTTCATGACCGGCGGATTGTGCAGCCGGATCGCCTGGCTCTCCGGTCGCGGCGTGCCGGACTGCCGCGCGCGCTCCATGATCGCCACGAGCTCGGGATCGGTGACGGTGGCGGGGTCGACGTAGCTGATGCGGGTCACGGTTTCCTCCTCGCGTGGATCCCTGATCGGGCCTGATCCCAGCTTCCCGCTGGCCGCGATAAGCTGTCCAAGACATGATCAGACTGGCTTTGATCGCGAATCGATATGGAACTCCGGCAGCTGCGTTACGCCGTCGCCGTCGCGGCCCACCGGCATTTCACCAGGGCGGCGGCTGCGGTCCCGGTGGCCCAGCCCGCGCTCTCGCACCAGATCAAGCTCCTGGAGCAGGAGCTGGGCGTCGAGCTATTCGAACGCTCGCGCGGCGGGGTGCGCCTGACCGAGGCAGGAGACATCTTCCTCCTGCGGGCTCACCGCGCCCTGGCGGAGATGGACGCGGCGCGTGAGGAGATCGCCGCCCTCAAGGGCCTGACCACCGGTCGGCTGGTGCTCGGCGCCATGCAGGCCCTCGCCGGGCTGGACCTGCCCCGCCTGATCGCGGCGTTTCACGCCGCCCATCCCGGGGTCGATGTATCGCTGCGCGAGGACTCCACCCGCGACATGCTCGCGATGACCGCGCGAGGCGAGATCGACCTCGCAATCGCCGCGCTCGATGTCGAGCGCCCCGCGGGCCTCGAGGTTGCCCCGCTGGTCCGCGAGCCCGTGCTGGTCGCGATGCCGGCCGCCCACCGGCTGGCCGCGCTGGAAACCGTCGACGTGCGGCAGCTCCGGGGCGAGACGTTCATCTTCTTCAAGCCGGGCACCGGCCTGCGGGCCATCTCGGAGCGGGCCACCGAGCAGGCCGGGTTCGTGCCCCGCGTGAGTTTCCAGACCAGCAGCCACAACCGCCTGCTCGCGCTCGTGAGCGAAGGGCTCGGGATAGCCTTCGTGCCAGCATCGGCCGTGAGCGACCCGCCGCCCCCAGCGGTCGTGGTACGTCCGGCGACGCCGGCCCTCGACCGGACCGTCGGCGTGGTGTGGCGCGCCGACCACCGCCACACGCCGGCCGCCAGCGCGTTCCTGGCCCTGCTGCGCCAGCGCGCCAGCCTCGAAGACTAACGAGAATCTGCGCGACTGACTCGTATGTCCTTGGTCCTCGAGCCCGCCCGGGGGAGGCGCGGCCCATCGGCGCCCTCAGGCTGGGCTCTGGCATGAGCGTTCTGCCGGCCAGGGCAATGGCTTTGGTGTGGGAGGTGCCCGTCACGCCCCGTACGGGCTGCCCCCGCCGTGCTCTGCGTAGGCAGCCAGGCTGGCCAGGAAGTGATCCCACCCCGCCGCCACGACCTCAGGAAAGATCCCAATGTGCCGGAAGTGCAGCTCGCACGCCTGCGGCCCGCGTTCGGAGAGCTCAAACCGCACCTGGCTGCCGGTCCACTCCTCGTCCCTGGTATGTGCCACGCATGACCATCCAACCGCCGAGGGTGGCCGCAGGGCGTCGACGCGCATGACGATCTGTTCGTCCAACCCGGCGAACCCGAAGCGCAGCTCGCCGCCGGCTGCGGCAGAGCCGGTCACGACGGTCGTCCACCAGTGGCGGACGCCATCGAGGGTGGCGATGGCGTCGAACACGCGCTGGCGGGCCGCACCGATGGTGAGCTGCCGCGCATACATTGCGGCTCGGGCGCTGACGACGTTGCCGGGTTTCGGGGTCATGCTCCTCTTCCTTTCTATGCCGGAGCGGGCCGGTCGCCCTTAGCCAGCCAGGCCAGCCGCGCGGACCGCCACGGTGTCGTGAATCTGGCGGATGCGGGTGATCTTGCCGCCGTCGACGGTGAAGTGCTCAGCGACGCGCAGCGTTCCCAAGGGCTCGGCGTCGATGTCGTACAGGAGCATTGCCTCGTTGCCTTCGCTCATCGCCGCGACAAGATCGACCTTGGTCACCATGGACCCGAAGCTCTTCAGGGCGGCGGCGAAGGACTCGGTCGTGGGGTAGTCGTTGACCGGCACCTCGACGGTCAGGGTGCCGGCCAGGAGAGCGGTCGCGGAGGCGAAATCCCTGCTTGTCCAGGCCTGGTGGTAGGCGCGGACGATCATGGCGGTGTCCTGCGTGCTCATACGGCTCCTTCCGCGGGGCGGCTCAGGCCGGCGTGCGGCCGCGCCTGCCGGTGTACAAGCTCAGGCTTGTATAAGTTACTAGTCTGTGCTTGTACAAGTCAAGCCTTGTGATTGTGTTATGCTGGGCGCCGTGAGCGACGCTGCGTTCCAGGCCCTCGCTGAACCGCGCCGACGGGACATCTTGCGGCTCGTGCGTGACCGGCCGCGCTCGGTCAACGAGATCGCCGGGCACTTCGACGTCACCCAGCAGGCGATCTCCCAGCACCTGAAAGTGCTCAAGGACGCCGGCCTGGTAGCGGTCCGCCCGGACGGCCAGCGGCGCCTGTACATGGTGCGCCCCGAGGGGCTGGCCGCTCTGCGGGACTTCCTCACCGAGTTCTGGCCCGAGCACCTGCAGCGCCTCAAGCAGGCGGTGGAGTCCGGCGATGGACGCTGAGCCGGTCATCGCCTCCGTGCATATCGACGCCCCACCCGAGCGGGTGTATGAGTACTTCACCCGGCCGGAGGCAATCCTCTCCTGGATGGGCGACTACGCCCTAGTCGAAGCCGAGCCTGGCGGCCGGTTCGACCTCGACATCAAAGGGGCGCCGGTACGGGGCCGCTTCCTGCACCTCGACCCGCCGCACCTGCTGCTTATCAGCTGGGGCTACGCCGGGTCCGATCGCCTGCCACCCGGAGCAAGCACCGTCGAGGTCCGGCTGACCGCCGACCGCGGCGGTACCCGCGTCGAACTCGAGCACCGTGACCTGCCCTCAGGTGAACGGCCCGGGCACGTCAGCGGCTGGACCCACTACATCGCCCGCCTCCAAGCCGCAGCCGTCGGCCGCGATCCCGGCCCAGACCCCGGCATGCCAGACCCCTCACCGGCAGAAGATACACCGTAGAGGCAATGCCGGGCGGCTCGCGCCCGCCGGTTCTGACAGGCACCGTCGGCCTGACCAGCGAGAGACGGCGACCCTCGACCTGCGCCAGTTACCGCCTGGTGCCGGCCCGGTCCCTTCCGCGTTCGCGGACCGCCGCGCCGGCATCGAGGCCTTCACCCGCGAGCTGGAGCGCGCGGCCGTGCCCGCGCCTTCCGGTACCCGGCTGTGCACCATCGCCGGGTTCCCCGAGCACGCCATCGAGGAGGACTCCTTCGAGCCCTCGCCAGCCATCGCACGTCCGCCGTCCCCGGCTGCCGATTACGGTCGCTGCCACCGCGCTGGACCGTAACGAGCTCGGGTACCGCGGTCCTGGTCGCCGCCGGGCCTCTGCCTCGCCCGGTGACCTACCAAGTCACCGCCGGCAACGAGATCAGCCTCGGCGGCAGCCCGGGCTGATGCCACCCGCACTCACGCCGGGTAAGCCATCCAAGCAGGACCCACGCGCCGGAATCGCCGATCTGGCGCCAATCCCGGTCGGTCGGCCTGACCGTTCGTGTCGCCCCTGAACTGAACGAACGATCTGCTGCTGTGGACGCCGCTTCGCTGCCGCGCGGTCAGCAGGCGCCTGGCAGCGTCTGGCTGCGGCGTGCGGCGCGCCGGCCGGGCATGTCCGGCCGGTGTCCGATGCGGACGCGAGCACGGTGTCTGCGGCGGCCCTGGCCTGGCTGATCAATGACGACCATCGGGTTTGACGGCGGTGGCGGTCAGGCCGGGCCCGCTTTCGGGAGGGCTAGGTCGAGGGCCTTCTCGAGGCTGAGCGCCATGCCCTGGGCGTAGGCCCGCTCCAGCTGCTCATCGCCCAGGTGCGCACGTGCTTGGTCCAGGCTGTCCCGGCGGTCACGCGCGGCGCCTTTTTGCCACGGATGGCCGGTCCGGTCCTGGAGGGTCTGCGCGGCGCCGTGCAGCGCGGCTGCCCGGTCCCAGTCGCCCGCATCGCCGGCCAGGCAGGCCAGGCCGAGGATGGCGCCGGCCATGTTCCAGTTGTCGCCGTTCCGGCGGCCGATCCGCAGGCTTGCCTCGAAGGCGGACCGGGCGCCGTCGAGGTCTCTCTCCGCGCGCAGCACGCCACCCAGGTTCGCCTGGACGAGGGCGTGCTCGTATCCGATCTGCTGCGCGGCTTGTGCGGCGGCTTCCAGGTGAGCCCGGGCGGCGGGGATGTCCCCGGCGGCTTCTGCAGCACCGCTGGCGTTGCTGTGCAGGACGGAGTTGGTGAGATGGTCGCCGGATCGTTCGGTGCAGGCGATCGCCTCGGCGAACAGCGGCAGGGACTGGGCCGGGTGGATGGTGCCGATGATCATGAGATAGGTCATCAGGCTCCAGGCCAGCAGCTCGTCGTCGCCGAGCCGCCGGGCCCGCTCGACCGATTCCTGCCCGAACGGGAGCCCTGCCTCCAGCTGGCCGGCGAAGTAATACGCGCCGCACAGTGCCGCCAGGGCTCTGCTGAGCAGCCGCTCGTCGCCCAGCTGGCGGGCGACCTGGACCGCCTGTTCAGCAAGCTGCCGTGCGGTGGGGAGGTCAATGAGGGAAGCGACGATCGCAGCGGTGATCAGTGCCGCGGCGAACAGCGCGGGGTCGGCGTCGGCGTCGGGCCGCCGGAGCACCGGCACGAGCAGCCCGAAACCCTCCTGCTGCCGGTTACGGGCCCACCAGTAGCGCCACCCGAGCGCGACGCCCAGGCGCAGCACCACCGCGGTCCCGTCCGGCCAGCCGGCCGCATGCCTGGCGGCGCGCCGCAGGTTGGCCTGGTCGGCGTCCAGCCGGGCCAGCCAGCCGCCCTGCTCCGGCCCGGTCAGGTAAGCAGCAGCCTGCTCGGCGACCGCCAGGAAATGCGCGCAGTGCGCCGCGGCGACCGCGGCGGCCTCAGCCTCGCCGGCCTCGACGAGCCGCTCGGCGGCGAACAGCCGGATCGTCTCCAGCAGCCGGTACCGCAGCCCGGCCCCGGCTTGTTCGGCTACCACCAGGCTCTTGTCCACCAGCGACCCGAGCAGATCCGCGACATCCAGCACGTCCAGGTCACCGGACCCGCACACCGCCTCGGCGGCATCCAGGCCGAAGCCGCCGGCGAACACCGACAGACGGGCCAGCAGCAGCTGTTCGGCGCCGGTCAGCAGCGAATAAGACCAGGCGACCGTCGCCCGCAGCGTCTGCTGGCGTGCCACCGCGGTGCGGCTGCCCCCGGTCAGCAGCCGGAACCGCTGATCCAGCCGGCCGTGCAGCTCGGCCAGCGACATCGACCGCAGCCGGGCCGCGGCCAGCTCGATCGCCAGCGGCATCCCGTCCAGCCGCCGGCACACCGACACCACCACCGGCCCGGCCTGCTCATCCACGGACAGGACGACGCCGTTGGCCCGGGCCCGGTCCGTGAACAGCGCGACCGCATCGGAAGACCCGGGCGCGAAGCCGGAGTCCTCGGGGCCGGGCAGCGATAGCGACGGCACCCGGTAAATGACCTCTCCGCCGATGCCCAGCGGCTCCCGGCCGGTGGCTAGCAGATGCACCCGCGGGCAGCGCCGCACGATCGCCTCCGCGATCTTGGCGCACCCGCCGATCAGGTGCTCGCAGTTGTCCAGCACGATCAGCACATCCTGCAGCGCCAGGGCATCCAGCAGCGCCTCCAGCCCCGGCCGGCCCGGCTGAGCGGCCAGCCGCAGCGCCTGCGAGATGGCCGTCGGCACCGCCTCCTGGTCGGTGACCGCGGCCAGCTCCGCCAGCCACACCCCGTCCCCGGACCCATCCAGCAGCTCGGCCGCCACCTGCAGCCCCAGCCGGGTCTTGCCGCACCCGCCGGCCCCGGTCAAGGTGACCAGCCGCGCCGATTCCAGCAGCGCCCGGACCTCGGCCACCTCCCGCTGTCGGCCGATGAACGCCGACAGCTGGGCGGGCAGATTGTTCGGCAGCGCCGGGTTGCCCAGCGAGCGCAGCGGCGGGAACCCGGCTTGCAGACCCGGCCCGGTCAGCTGGAAGATCCGTTCCGGGCGGCCCAGGTCCTTCAGCCGGTGGCTACCGAGATCGGCCAGCGCCGCGCCCGGCGGCAGCCAGCCGCGGACCAGCGCCGCCGCCGCCTCCGACACCAGCACCTGCCCCCCGTAGGCGACCGCGGCCACCCGGGCGGCCCGGTGCACCTCCAGGCCTACCAGCCCAGTCGGTGTCCGCGCCGCCTCCCCGCAATGGATCCCCATCCGCACCCGCACCCGCTCCCCGCCCGGCCAGGCGAATGCGCCAATGGCTTGCTGCATTTCCAGCACGGCCGCCACACACGCCCGCGGCGAGGAGAACACCGCAAAGAATTCATCCCCCTGCGTGTCCACCTCGCGGCCGTCATGCGCGGCCAGCGCCGACCGGATCAGCGCGTGATGCCCGGCCAGCACCTGCGCGTAATCGTCGTCCCCCAGCCGCCCGAGCAGCGCCGTCGAACCCTCAATGTCGGTGAACAAGTACGTGAGGGTCTCCACCCCTCCAGCGTAGAACGGGTAGCCGGCCGGCGACACTGCCAGCAGCGGCGCCATCAAGCCAGATGCGCCCACCCGGATGGCCCATGGCTGCTGGCCCACTCGCTGATTATCCACACGGGCGTGCCCGGTCGCTAACGCTTCCCGACGCCAGAACGAGGAGTTAGGGCGGCCCTGCCGCCGAGCACCCGGGGTCGGATCGCCACGCCGGAATCGGCGCTCGGCGCTTGTGGCTCGGCGCTAGCATCGGACGGGATCTCACCCTGCGTGATGGCTTGCGGGAGCGCTGCCCTTACAGGGCCTGTTTTAAAGCCGGCCCTGGCGGTGCTGCGAGCCGAGCGGCATGATCGCCACGGCCGGCCCGCCAGGACGGTGTCTGGCGGGAGAGAACCTGACAATGGCGGTGCCGGTGAACGTGACCTCCGCGACGTGATCGCGGCGGCCCACCGCCGCCGGGCAGTCTCGCTCGCGCACCCGCATCTGCATGCCGGCGATGACCACGCCCTCGCCGCCGAATTGCCTGACGTCGGCTTCCAGCCGGCGCCTGGCGCCGGTTCGTGACTGGCTCACCAGCTCGGTCCAGCCGCCCACCTCGGCGTTGCCTGACCATGGGCGGGCCTGCCGGGCGGTGACCCGGTCGTCGTGCCGCGACCCGACCGCGATGCCGAGCGCCAGCCCGGCCGGCACCCAGCCCGCCATGATCAGCCGGGCGAAGTCCTGCCCGGACACGCCGGAGGTAAAAGGCACCCGCGGCGCGGCCGCCGCCCCCGGCGCGCGCACCGCGGTGCCGATAGCCGTGAACTGCAGGCCGCCGAGGGCAAACCGGCCGCGGGACAGCCGGACCCCCACCACCCCGTGGCCGCCCAGCGCGGCGCACTGCGCGGTCATCCGGCCGATGGCCGCATCCCGGGCCTGGTACATGGCCTCCACCAGCAGCCCGGAAGATCCCGCATCGCCCGGCCCCGCCGCCGGGGCGCCCGGCGGCGCAGCCACCCCGCCGCCGGCTGCCCCCCAAGCCGCCGGGCAGCTAGACCCGGCGGCCGAGGCGGCAGCGTAGACGGCCGCGCCGAACACCTGGCCGACCGGCTCAAAACCCACGCTGCCGACGGCGGCGAACTCCTGACAGGTCAACGCGGACCCCCACATGCCGCCGGGCCGGGCACCCGCCACCACGCCCCGGTCCGCAGCGGGCAATCGCTCGCTCACACCCCCAGCCTAGGCCGCCGCCTGCCCCGGTACCGGGCCGCAGCACCCCCGCCGCCGGCCGACCCAGCATCCAGCCAGCCCACGAGCCGGCCGCCGTCACACCCCGCGACAGCCGCCAGATCATCGACGCAGACCAGATCGCCAGCTGCTGCGCGGCAGCGGCGACCTCGGCCGCGGGGTGCCAGGCACCGCGGCGAATTGAGATAATGCGGGCAGGATGAGCAAGACACCATGGATATTCGTCGATTGCGAGGCACGCGGCACCAGTCCGGTGCACGGTGTGCTGACTGAGTTCGGGGCCGTTCACTACGACACGCGTGATACGTTCCACGGCCGCCTGTTCCACGCGACGCCGGACCCGGAAAACCCGGCGATCAGCATCGTCGGCGCGCGTATAGCGACCGATAAGGAAGTTGCCGAGAGTTTCACGGCCTGGCTCCGAGGGCACCTCGGCAGCAGCCGGCCTGTCTTCGTGAGCGACAACCCTGCCTACGACTGGCAGTGGATAGCCGGCATGTTCGACCGGGCCGGAATGGACAACCCGTTCGGGCACTCCGGCCGCCGCATCGGTGACTTCTGGGCCGGCCTGAACCGGAACTGGAGCGACGCACAGGGCTGGAAACGACTGAGAAAGACAGCCCATGACCACAACCCCGTGAACGACGCGATGGGAAACGCGGAGGCATTCGAGGAGATCCTCCGCCTAGCCAAGGCTCCTGAGCCCGGTTAGCGCCTTCGACGAGCCAAGCCGCGCATCCGCAGGGTACCGGATCCGTCGTTCGGCGCGGTTTCGTAGATGCCGCCAGGGCGGACGATCGGGCTGCGGCTGGGTGAGCGAGCCGGCATGGAGGGCCTCTACCGGGTAAGGGCGGTGAGGAGCTGTTCCCGGGTTGGCTGGGCGACTGGCGGCGCGGTGTCGTGCCGCCTGAGAGTTTCCTGCGTGCGCGCTACGACATCCGGGTCGGTGTAGACCTCGACGGGCGGGCAGACCATCCCGTTGATCTTCCAGAACGCGCGGAAGGCGATCGGATCGTAGGATGCGGCCACGCGCAGCTGGGAATAGGTGACCCGGCCGGGAGTCCGGGATGGCGGCGGCGGTGGAGCGCCGAAGATGGTGTGCCGCATCATCGCCAGCCGCGCGGCGTCGATCACGGCTTGATCGTGGTAGAACGGCACCACATGCGCGCCGACGAGGCGGTCCAGGGCGAGCGCCTGCGCGGCGGGATCGGCGGCATGCTCGCCGACGGCATCGGTCAGGTCGACGGCGCCGGACAAGGCCAGGGCCAGGCCGCGCCCGAGGGTCGGGTTGGTGGTGCAGACCGAGTTGCCGATCGCGTGCAGGCCGGTGGCGACGGGAGTCCCGCCGGCCACCAGGCGGCGCAGGGTGTTGTGCAGCCCGGCCATCGGGAACACGCCGGTGATCGGGTCCATCACCTCCAGCCAGGCCCGGTAGGCGGGGATGGTCCGCAGGACGGCGGTGAACACCTGCGGGTCGCGGGCCGTCCGGAACCGGTGGTCGGCGGCCAGCGGCGCCACAACCAGCTGCACCGCGCCATTGTCACCGCCCCACTTGCCGGCCAGGAACTCATCGAACGCCACGACGATCCGGGTGACTAGCGGGGCGGGCAGCCCGACGCCCGGGCGTACCCGGTAGTGACGGCTGAAATAGGCGATCCCGCACTCGGCCCGCGAGGTGGCGGTGACCCGGGCGCCGATCTGCGTCAGCCAGTCATCAATCGGCGAGCGGCGGCCGGAGGCGTCGACCACCAGGTCGGCAGCCAGGTCACCGAGGTCGGTGCGCACGCCGGTCACGTGCGGCGGCCGGCCACGGCGGCCGGCGGCGGTGAGCAGGCCGGTGACTTTCACCCCGCACCGCACCGTGACCCGCGGCTCGGCCGCCGCGGCCCGCTGCAGCACCCAGTCGACGGTGGACCGCCTGGTCATCATCGGGGTCAGCCGCTCATCTCCCGGCCGGCCCGCGGTGTCCGACAGCGAGCCCGGCATCTGAGTCCGCAGCGGAGCCTCGGTCACCCCGGCGGCCAGCAGGCCCGCATACACATCAGGCAGGTGCTCGATGAGAAGCTGACGGCACCGGGCCATGACGATATGCGGCTGGACGATCTGCGGCGCCGTAGGGCGGAACGCCGCCGCGGCGGCGGATTCCACGTCCGGAGCAGGCTGGAGGCAGTCCCGCTCGAGGACCAGGACCTGGTGCCCGGCCCGGGCCAGCAGCAGCCCGGCGAACAGGCCCGCGGCACTGCCCCCCGCAATGACGACATCCAACGCGTGCCCCTCTCGGCGCCCACCGCCCCTCCGCATGGAGTCGACACCAGGGTAAAACGACGGCAGCCCTGCCAGTCAAGGAGAACCCGAGGCCCGCCCGGACGCTAGCCAACCTCGAGCCATTGGCCGGCTGGCTGCGGTGACGGCACAC
The DNA here is from genome assembly GCA_963843745.1 of uncultured Actinomycetota bacterium. Taxonomy (GTDB): domain Bacteria; phylum Actinomycetota; class Actinomycetes; order Streptosporangiales; family Streptosporangiaceae; genus Trebonia. Next base: position 107,070 of record CAWJLP010000021.1, on the reverse strand, counting down.
GCACCGCCTGATACGGGCGACCGTCGTTCGATGCCGATAACGACTCAGCAGAATGACCGGTGCGGCGTGTTAGATGTATGCGGACCAACTTTTATTGCAGGCGCTCCGCGCGGGGCCGCGGTTCGGGCCCGGTAGCTCGAATGGCGCGGGGCGGCGGATCAGCCGCTGAGCGGCGGTGATGACGGTGCCGGGCAGGCGGGCAGCGCTCCGTGGCGCACAAGGGCCGTCACGGCCGACGGGCGGCGGCCCCGCGGCCGTATCGGCCGAGGTTCAGGCGGACGAGTTCGTCAGTGACCTGTACCAGGCTCACGCGCTGGCGCTGGCCCGGGTGGCCAAGCTGCTCCTGGGCGACCAGCCGAGCGCGGAGGACGTGGTCCAGGACGCGTTCCTCAGCCTGTACCAGGCGCTGCCCAGGCTTAAGGACCACGACCGGATCCTGCCCTACCTGCGCGCCGCCGTCATCAACCGATCGCGCTCGGTACTGCGGGCACGGCGGCGGGCCGTGCTGCGGAGGGTGCAGCACGAGCCGCCCATGTCCTCGGCTGAGTCCGCTGCCATGGTCAGCGAGGACCGGCGAGTGGTGCTGGCCGCCGTGGCCCGGCTGCCGCGCCGCGCGCGGGAGGTGCTGGTGCTCCGCTACTACCTCGACCTGGCCGATCAAGAGATCGCCGCCGCCCTGGGGGTCAGCCGGGGCACCGTGTCGTCTACCGCGTCCCGCGCCCTGGCCGCGATCGCGCGCGAGCTGAGCGAGGAGCCATGAGCAACCTGGAAGACCGGCTGCGCGACGCGTTCCGTGCCGACGCGGAGACCGTCCGCCCGCAGACCATTCCGGACCCGCCCGCGCGGCCAGTGCGGCCAGCGCGGCGCGCGCCCAAGCGGGCCGGGTCTCCCCTGGCCCGGGCGGTGGCCCCGCTGGCCGCGGCCGCAGCCGTGGCCGCGGTCGCCGTCGGCACCGGGCTTGCCGCCCCGCTGCTGCCCGGACACGGGCATCCCGGACCTGGCGCATCCGCGTCCAGTCCCTCGCGGCCGCGGGGCCTCACCGGACACCCGGTCAGCCCGGAGGTAACCGGGGGTCCGGTGCCCTCACCGGTGCTGGGCCCCGCGGCCAGCCGCGGCGTCCTAACCTCCCCGCCCGCCTCCGGCACGCCCCGGTTCTACGTCACCGTGTCGATCGCGCCGGGCGGCGCGGACAGCCTGGTCGTGCGCGACACCGCGACCGGCAAGATCGTGAGCCGGCTCGATCCGCCGTCCGGCGCGGTCTTCAAGACCGTCGCGGCACCCGCCGGCGACAGAACGTTCGTCACGCCCGTCGCGTCAAGCAGCGGGTGCACCTCCCAGCTCTACCAGTTCCAGCTGAACAGTCAGGGCCAGCCGGGCCCGCTCGTACCGCTGCACATCACGGTGCCCGGGAACTACTCCGAATCCGGTGACCTGGCTATTACGCCCGATGGCCGCACGATCGCCTATGCCACCTACCTGTGCGGCCGCGGCGTAGGCGAGGTCGGCGTCATCAAGCTCGCCACCAGCCACCTCACGGTCTGGACCACATCAGGTCCGCTGCTGCCGGCTTACCTGTCGCTGTCGGCCGACGGCAGCCTGCTCGCCTACGACACGCTGCCCGGGACCAGGATCCTCAACACCAGCGCCCCCGCCGGCCCGCTCCTCGAGCGCAGCCAGATCGTATCCCGCACCGCGAACTGGGCCGCGCTGGCCGGCAACGGCGCCTCGCTGTACGTCTGCACCATCTCGCCCAGCGGCCAGGCGGCGTCCAGCCCCGGCACCCTAACCTACGGCACCGACTCCATCGCGACCGGCCACCAGCAGATCATCGCCCGCTGGCCCGGTCTGCCCTATCCGCAATGCTCGGCCATCCTGGACCCGTCCGGACAGTATCTGCTGGTCCAGTACCCGGTGAGCGTCCCGAACGCCAGCGACTGGGTGCGCCCCGCCATCTTGAACCTTCGCTCCGGGCGACTGACCCAGATCGCGGCCCCCGCGTACTACGGGCCGCTCGACATCGCCTGGTGACCCGGCCGCCGCGCTAGCTCGTCTCAGTTTCAGTTAGGCTGGGCGCGCCATCCGGACACTGACGACTCCTCCCAGGTGGCCTGTGTCCGGTTCGTGCCGGCGAAGTTCCGTTACCGCACGCCGATGGGTCAGGCCGAGCATGTCCCTGTCGCCCCTTCCGCGCTGGCCGCTGCGGAATCTCGGCCGGCCGGCGAAGATAGTGGATCCTCAGGGCCCCTCTGAGGGCCCTTTCTATCCACTATCTTCGCGAACGGATAAGGCCACCTCCGGCACGGTGCCCGCGACACCTGTCTCCGCTCGCAAAGGCACCGAACCGGCCGCAGAAAGATCAACTTAAGCTAAGCGGCATTGATGCATGGCATGCAGAGCATGCGGGTGTTACTCGATGGGAGGACGTGGCAGCCTGGCTTCGCCCGGCTCGAGGGTGAACGTGCACTCGAGGGAGTACCAGGGCGTTTCGACGCTGGAATCGGTTGGGTGCGGCTCGTCGTGGCGGCCGAAGGCGCCGATCGTCGCTTGGGTGACGCCGAACTGGACATCAGTGTCGAGGTGCGGGTCGTCGGGCGCGTACACCTGCGAGATCAGCGTCTTGTAGCCCTCTTTGAATATCAGGATGTGCAAGTGCGCCGGCCGGAACGGGTGGCGGTTCTGGGCCTTGAGCAGGCGCCCCACGACCGTGTTCGTCGGGATGGGGTAACCGGCCATCTTCACCGTCCGGAACCACAAGCGCCCCGCGTCGTCGGTGATCAGCTTCCCGCGCAGGTTCATCGCCGCCTGTTCGGCGTCCTGGTGCTCGTACAGCCCGACCGGCGAGGAGTGCCATACGTCGGCCTCAGCTCCGGAGACGGGCGCTCCGTCGCGGTCCTGAACCCGGACGCTCACGAACAGCGCCGGCCCGGGTGTCTCGGAGCGGACAATCGAGCCGCCGTTGTCCACCCGCGGCGAGTGCATCCTCCAGAACGGCCCCAGCAGGGATTGCTGTGTTTCAGCGGCGCCCCGGTCGCCGTTGTTGAGCAGGCAGACCAGCGTCGACACCCCGAGCGAACCGGCCATCAGCACCATCTCGTTGTGCGTGTCGGTCGTGGCCTGGCCCATCTCGTTGAGGATGGCCGTGGCCGACCGGAACTCCTCCTCAGTCAGCCGCACGTCGCGGACGAATGCGTGCAGGTGCCCGACCAGCGACAGCATGATCTCCCGGAGGCGCGGGTCGGTCGTCTGCTCCATGACCGCCAGCACGGCGGGAGTCACGTCTTCGTGCCGTTCAATGATCATCTGGACCCTTCATTCCGCTCGTCGTGCGGCTTCGTGCGGGCTAACCGGGGGTCAGCGGCCGGTGAAGGCAGGCGGACGTTTTTCCGCGAATGCACGCTGGCCCTCAAGGTAGTCCGCGGACCGGAAACAGGCCTCGACCATCGCCTGGACCCCGGCCAGGTCCCGCCGTTCATCCGGCCGGCCGATCTCGCGGATCGCGGCCTTGGCCGCGGCGACAGTGAGCGGCGCGTTGCCAGCGATGCTGTCCGCGAGGCTGAGCACGGCCTCGCGCAGACCGCCGGCTGGGACAACGCGGTTGACCAGGCCCATCTGCAGGGCCTCAGCGGCGGGGAACCGCCGCGCGGAGAACAGGACCTCCGCCGTGCGGGCCGGGCCGATCAGGTTCATCAGCGCCGTCACGCCGGAAACCCCGTAACCCAGGCCCAGCCGGGCCGCCGGAATGCCGAACTGGCTGTCGTCCGAGGCGATCCTGATGTCGGCCTGCAGCGCGGTAAGCAGCCCGCCGCCGATGCAGAACCCTCGGATCATCGCGATGACCGGCTTGTCAAGGCTCGCCCAGGCATCGTTGACCGCGGCCCAGGCCCGGTCGTAGCTGGCCCGCGCGGCCGGGGAGGTGCGCTGCTCGCCGAACTCGGAGATGTCGGCGCCCGCCGTGAATGCCTTGTCCCCGGCGCCGGTCATTACAATCACCCGGACGTCGCCGTCGGCATTCAGTGCCCGCAGCACTCCTGGCAGCGCGGCGCGCATGTCGGCCGACAGGGCGTTGTGCTTGCCGGGGTTGTTGAAGGTCACGGTGGCGACGGGGCCGGACACCTCGACGAGCAGCCGGTCGGTGCCCGACTCGTAGCGCGCGGCGGCGCTCGGTGACGATGACGTCATTCCAGTCCTCTCAGATCACTTCCTGTGCCCGGAGCCGGCCGATCTCCGCGGGCGAGTAGCCCAGGCCGGTAAGCACCTCATCGGTGTGGTCGCCGCGATCCGGTGCCGGCGTCCGGACTGTATCTGGTCCACCGGTCATCCGGACCGCGTTGCGGACTATAGCGAGCGGGCCGAGCTCCGGGTGCTGCACCGTTTGGGTCATGGCCAGATGCTCGACCTGCGGGTCGGCGAACACCTCGTCCATCCGGTAGACCGGCCCGCACGGCACCCCGGCTTCGTTCAGCGCCGAGACCCAGGCGGCCGTGGTCCGGGCTCGCAGCTGGCCGGCGACCAGTGCGTTGAGTTCGGCCCGGTTCGCTGACCGCTTGTCCAGCGAGTCAAAACGCGCGTCGCCGGGCAGCCAGGGAAGACCGATCACCGAGCAGAAGGCATGCAGCAGCCGCCCGTCCGCAGCGCCGATGTTCACATACCCGTCGGCGGTGGCGAAGCAGCCCATGGGGACGCTTGTGGGGTGGTGATTGCCCGCCTGCCCCGGGACCTGCCTGTCGATGGTCCAGCGGGCGGCCTGGAAATCCATCATCGCGATCATCGACTCCAGCAGCGAGGTCTGCACCCACCGCCCAGTTCCCGTCCGGTCCCGGTCGTGCAGCGCGACCAGCACGCCGATCGCGAGATAAAGGCCTGCCGCCAGGTCAGACACCGGGATCCCGGCACGCGTCGGCCCGGTACCCGGCAGGCCGGTAACGCTCATCAGTCCGCCCATCCCCTGTGCGATCTGGTCGACCCCACCCCGGTCGCCATAAGGTCCGTCCTGGCCGAACCCGGACAGCGAAGCGTAAACCAGCCGCGGATTCCGCGCGTGGACGGTGCCGAAATCGAATCCGAGCCGCTCCTTGACCGGCGGACGCATGTTCTCGACCAGCACGTCGGCCGTATCGACCAGGCGCAGCAGTACTTCACGACCTGCCACGGACTTCAGGTTGAGGGACAGGGACCGCTTATTGCGGTGCAGATGCTGGAAATCGCTGGCATGCCGACCGCCTGCAAGGGCGTCCCGCGCTGCCTGGTCGCCGGCTGGCTGGCCGGGCGGCTCCACGCGGATGACGTCCGCCCCCCAGTCGGCCAGTTGGCGAACGCAGGTCGGACCCGCCCGCGCGATGGTCAGGTCGATGACACGGATATCGGCGAGCGGAAGGTCCACGGTAATCACGCTCCCCGACAACCGCCGGAAAGGCAACCAGCGCCGCTCGCTGACTCCTACCGGAGTCGCGGCTCGCCCGGGACGCCGCTGACCTTGCCACGCGTCACCCTTCGCGTCGGCTCATCAACACGGCCGACAGTTCGGCCCCGACCAGCAGTGACCACGTCGTGGCGTACAGGAACGCAAGGAAGCCGAAGATGCCGCCGATCGTCCCGTATAGCACGGTCGACTTCTGGATCAGCTCGGCGAACACCAGTCCCCCGATGGCCGTCAGGGCCAGCCATGCGATGGTAAACGCCACAGCGCCTGGCACATGGTCCCGGAGTGTTATGCCCTTCCCTGGTGTGAGCAAGCGGTAGGTGGCCAGGAAAAGCACGAATCCGCCGACCGCGAAAGCGACGGATTGGAACAGCGTCGCGAACAGTGCCCGGTGGCCTGCTTGAAGCTCACTCTCAATCGCCGTGAACCCTGCCAGCGCGACGAACGCGGCCACCATGAGCAGTCCGATTACCGTGCCCCTGATCCGTCCGGTGAGCAGCCCCACCCACTGGGTCCGGAAGATCACCCCGAGCGCGTGCCGCAGCCGGCTCGCAAAACCCGACGCCGTCCACAACAGGCCGAGCAACCCGATCACCCCGAGCGTCACCCGTCCCTCCACAGCGGCCTGCACCTGGGCCGTCACCACCGAGCTGAGACCGGGCACCAGGCTGACCAGCTCGTTGACGGCATTTTGGGCCGCTTGCGGGCGTCCGGCAAACACGAAGCCCACCACTGATGAAGCGAAAAGGAGCAGCGGCAGGATAGCCAGGAACGAGCCATAGGTCAGTGCCCCAGCGTGAGTGGCCAGGTCGTCGATCCGCGGCCGGGCGGCAACCTCGGCGAGCGGGGCGATGAACCGATGCGGCAAGTGAGGGAAACGCTGATGCACGACACGCTGACGCTCGTCCGCCCGCGTACGCACCAGCAGCGACAGGCGTTCCCGCTGCTGGCGCTCAACGGCCTCGACCTCGGCCTGCTCGGCCTGCTCCGTCTCGATCGCCCGGCGGAGCCTCCGCAACCGCTTCACCCGCCATCGTGGCGGCCGTCCGTGCTCGGGTACCTGGTCCTTGGCCGACGAGGCTCTGTGATTCATTGCCTGATCACCGCCACTCGGCATGTCCTGGATGCAAACTAACGGCATATCCCTGCTCGCGGTCAAGCAGTGCGGCCCGGGCGTCGTTCTCAGCGCCCTGGCCGGCTGCCGCTGCATGCCGCGTCATGCTGCCGTCGCCTTCGTTGGCGTTACCCGTCGGCTTGCATCGTGGCTGGTGCGGTTTGTGTCAGCAGGACCACCCCAGCGCACATCACGACAAAGCCGATCGCCGCTATCGCCAGCACAGCGCCGTCAGCTGTGAACTGCTCGGCGAATAGCCACACGCTCAGCACGATGCTGACGATCGGGTCGATTATCACGAGGAACGGCTGGGAAGCCCGCAGCGGCCCGACATGCAGCGCTGCCTGCATCAGGAACAGGGCCACCACGCTTCCTGCGGCCAAGGCGTAGACGGGCCAGTGGGCGAACATTCCGGCCACGCCGAACTGGGTTAGCGTGTCGGTGGTGGCTTTGATGAACGTCGCCACCAGCGCCCACATGACCGCCGAGGCCGAGCCGTAGAGGGCGGCGCGCAGGCTCGGGGATCCCCAGCGGGCCAGGACGGCCAGGACCGCGGCCGCGGCACAACAGGCCAGCCCGGCGGCGAACCAGTGGCTGCTGGTCGGTGTGGACTGGCCGCCCCCGGGCTGTCCGGCGGCAATGAAGACCGCCAGGCCCACGCAGGTCAGCGCGGCGGCGGCCCAAGTGACCGGCCGGATGGACTGGTGGATCCAGACCAGGCGGAGCAGAAGCATGAAAACCAGCTCGGTGGCCAGCAGCGGCTGCACGACTGAGATCTGCCCCTGGCTCAGGGCGAGGGCCTGGAATGCGAACGCGGCGATCAAGGCCACCCAGCCGAGCAGCCACAGGGGATTACGGAACAGGTAGACGACCAGCTGCCAGCCGGAGGACCGGGATGGGGCAGCGGTGCTGGCAACGTGCTGGGTGGCCTCATTGACCGCGTTGGCCAGGGCGGCCAGCAGGGCGAAGAGGATTACCATGGCCCCGCCGTGCGAGCTGGCCCAACGGCAGCGTGCCCCCGACATGGGCCGCTTGGATGCGCGATCTGCTGCACTGCCGTCGGCCCTTTCCCGTGCGGGTCTGCTGGGTCTGGCTTTCAGCGGCCGCCCGTAACGGACGCTGGGAGCACTTCAGCGGAATCTCTGGCTGGTGGCTTGTATCGTCCGGCATTACCACGGCGCGCACATCGCTCGGACAGGATGAATCGCCCCGGCGAGTTCGGCGTTTCCGCGGAAACGCCGCGCATTTCAGGCAAATGAAGAGATTATCCCGAACGTACGGTGGTGCCTCTTCACTCCCCCGCCGGCTCCCTCAGGTGGGTCGCTCTGGCCCGGACGCTCGATCGATAACTGCTTCGGTCACATGGCTACTGGGTCCCAGCCGCGCAGGTGCCTGACGGACTGGCGGTACTCCCACTCGATGGCGTCTTTGAGCAGGTGGGCCAGCCGCCCGCCGGTGGTGACGCCGGCAACGTCAGCGACCCCCCGGCGGGGCCCGACCGAGACGACGAACCCCTTGTCGTGGAAGGTGAACGCTTCCAGCGGGCTGCCCTCCAGCTCCGCGTCCAGGTTGCGGGCCACGGTCTCGCCCTCTTCCAGCGCCACCTGCGCCAGCGGGGGCAGCACGTGCCCGGTGCGCGGATCGGTTACCGAGGCCAGGTCGCCGGCGACGTAGATCTCCGGGCGGTCCAGCACACGCAGGTACCGGTCAACCTTGACGCGGCCGTTGTGCCCAGTCGGCAACTGCGAATCGGCCACCAACTCGGGTGCTTTCACCCCGCCCGCCCAGACGAACACGCCGCCCTCCACCAGCTGGCCGTCGGTAAGCCGGAAGCCCTCCTCGGTCGCGGCCGCCACCACCGCGTTGGTGCGGAGCTGGACCCCCAGGTCAGAAAGGATTCCGGCGGCCTTGTCGATCAGCTGCGGCGAGGAGCCGGCCAAGATCGTGGGGCCGGCCTCGACAAGCTGGACGGCGGGCCGGCCCGGCGCCAGGCCGTGGCGGCTGGCCACCTTGGGCAGCATCTCGGCCAGCTCGCCGGCCAGCTCGACTCCGGTGGCACCGCCGCCGCCGACCACTACGGTCGCCAGGCGGCGCTGCCGGCCGGGATCGGCGGCGGCAGCGGCGGCGGTGAGCGCCTGGCCGACCGCACCCCACACTTGTTCGGCGTCGTCGGCCGAGTACACCGGCAGCGTGCGCTGGGCCAGGCCCGGGATGTCGAAGTCGTTGGGCCGGCTGCCGAGCGCCAGCACCAGCCGCCGCCAGGCGATCGGCCCGGCCGCGGTGAGGAGCCGCCGGCCGGGCAGGTCGAAACCAGTGATCTCAGTCTGGACGAAGCGAACCCGCTCGGCCAGCACGTCCTGAAGCGGGATGCGTACCGCGTCGGCGGCGCGGGTGCCGCCGGCGACGCGGGGCAGCTCCGTGATCACCTGGTGGTAGTCGTGCCGGTCGACCAAGGTCAGCTCCACCGCAGGGTGGTCGCGCAGCTTGGCCGTCAGGCGCAAGGCCGCGTGCAGCCCGGCGTAGCCCGCGCCGGCCACCACGATCTGCCCGCCGCTCCCGGCGGTGGGTGCATTCACGACGTTATCCACAGTATCGCTTCTTCTTCAGACGCCTACTGTGCCGAGCTGATCCACGAGGATGGCCAGGCGCTGGTCGCAAAAGGCTGGGCGCAGCCTCCCGGCCTGGGAGAGTGTCGCCAGGCCGTGCAGAGCGCTCCAGACGACCTCGGTAAACGTCTCTACGTCGCGGTCGCCAGCCAACGGCGCCAGCGCCTCACGGAGCTCGGCAAAACACGCATGCAACGGAGCTGGCGGGGCGGATTCAGCGAACGTCAGATCGACCCTGAGGGTGAACATAGCCTCGTAGAGGGCAGGGTTCGCTCGCGCGAACTCCAGATAGGCGCTGCCGACCGCTCGCAGCTCGGCGCGGGGCGAACCGGCCCTTTCGCGGGCGCTGTGCAGTACGGCGGCCAGTTCGCCGAACCCCTCGAGGGCCACCGCGCTCACGATGGCGTCTTTGCCCTCGAAGTGGCTGTAGAGGACCGGCTGGCTGTATTCGATGCAATCGGCCAGTCGACGGGTGGTCACGGACTCCCAGCCTTCGGCCTCAGCCAGCTCGCGAGCGGCGTTGACAATGACCTGGCGCCGCTGGGCTCGCTCGCGCTCTCTGCGGTCCAGTCTGGACATGCCTCCAGCGTAGCACCGCTAGAATAACTAGCATGTTGACGTTCACCGCTAGAATATCTAGCGTTGATAGGAGACAGGGTTCTTGCCGGATCCAGAAGGAGAATCACCATGGCTGACGGCCACACCGATGGACGCACGCTCGCTGGGCGTTACCTGAAGCTGTTGAACGACCGCGATCCCGATGCCGTCGATAGCTTTGTGGCTGTCGACTACATCAACCACAACCCGTTCGTGGAAAACGGACGTGAAGCCAACCGCGCCTTCTGGTCGAGCTTCTTCACCGCGTTCCCAGACGTCGAAGCGACAATGGACGACCTGGTAGTGGCCGGAGATCGCGTTGTCGGACGATTCACCTACCGCGGCACTCACTACGGCCCCTTCTACGGTGTGCCTGCGACAGGTAATGCGATCGAGATGCGTTCCATCGACATCTGGCGGACCGAGAACGGCGAGTTCGCAGAGCACTGGGACGAGCTCAACCTCCTCGACCTCTTCCAGCAGATCGGCATGATTCCAGCGTTCGAACTCGGAGATACTCAGAGCGCTACATGACAGCGCTCGGCCAGGGCTGGGGCACCTGGGCGCGACGATCGCGGAACCATCGCGGTGCTGGCCCCCGGCGCTGTGCACCGTGCTCATCACCTCCTGAGGGAGGCGCCGGTCATCGATTTTCTCTCCGGGCACCTGACTCATCACGGTGCCCGTGCTGGCGGACGATGACGTCCAGCACTTGAGTGGCCTTGGCCTTGTCCCCGCGGATGGCTCCCAGCTCGGCCGCAGGCAGCCGGGTCGCCAGGGTCCACGGATTCCGTTCCCGCCGGCCGTTAACCTCGGTGAGCCGGTAGAACACTTGGCCGTCAGCGCGCATGATCCACTCCCAGGACATCGCCCCGAGCTTGCCGGCGGAACGGCCGCTGACCTGGGCGATCACCTTCGGGGGAAGCAATGCCATGGATAGCCCTCTCGCCTGGCGACCGCTGGGCGGAAGTCCCGGTTTACCCGGGTCCGGTCACGTTGCATCGACCCGACAGAGGCTACCGCGTAGCGCTGCAAAGGATTGCATAACGCGGCCATGGCGTGGTGAACGTCACATTCGACCGCTCCAAACGACGCGATCCGAAGGCCCGAGGGCGCCACGCACGCTCTCTGGGACCGAACCAGGGTGTCAGCCGGGCCGTGAAGCCGCTTTTCGGCATCGCTGGAAGCGTGGAGGCCGCTGGACCAGCCGCAAAGACCGGATTTCTGCAAACGTTTGCCTCCGGCCGACGTAGGCCCGGCCTGTCGAGGAGTACCTGGACATCTACCAGCACATCCGCCACAAATTAAGTCCGCCTGGCCTACCGAAGTCAGCCGGGCACCCGGGTCGTGAGCTGCGCCTTAGACACCATCGGCGACTGTGAACAGGCTGAGCCTGGGCCTGGCAGCCAGGATCGAGCCCAGCTCCGAGGCGCCCTCGGCGGTGGCCCGCCACGCACGGTAGGCCCGGTCATGGTCGATCGATTCCCACCGCTCATACAGGACCACGTGTGCCGGGTCGTCGCTGTCGACCAGGACCGTGACATCCAGGCAGCCGGGGAACGCGCGGGTGGCGGTGAGCGTGTCGTGGATGACCTTGTGCGCGGTTTCCAGCGAATCGGCCCTGAGCTGCAGATCAAGAATTGACGTTATCGCCACGGCTGCTCCTTATGACACGGTGCTCATCAGGCACAACCCTCCCGCAGTGCGGCACCCGGGTGAATGTGCCAGGTCTCAGTAAAACGCCGTCGCAGTAGTCACCTGACGACACCCGTTGCCGGTTCTACACAACGGTGCCGTCGTCGCTATCGCTGTCGCGCAGCGGCAGCCCGCTCCAGCCTTCCCACAAGGTCGCGATCGACGCGTAGTCCTGGCGGCCGAGCCCGGCAGCCATGCCCAGCTCGTAGGCGGTATGCGCAGCCTGAATAGTGAACAGGGGGATCTTGGTGTGCTCGGCCAGCTGCAGCGCGAGCATGGAATCCTTGCGCGCGGCCTCGGTCGGCATGCCGCCGGCGTAATCGCCGCCCAGCACCCGTTCCATGAACCGGTGCGTCAGCGGCCTGATCAGGCCGCCCTCCTGACTGGCGAACAGTTCGCCGAGCTTGGCCCTGGGAATTGACCACGCCGCCGCCATCGCGCCCGCCTCGCACAGCATGACCATTGTCGCGTGCGCCACGGCGTTGTTGATGACCTTGGCAGCCATCCCGGATCCGGCCGGGCCGAGATGCGTGATCGTTGACGCGAACGCGCTCAGGATGTCGCGGACCGAGTCCACATCGCCGGTATCCCCGCCGACCAGGATCGTCGCGATGCCCTCGGCGGATTGCCTGACCCCAGAGAGGATGGCGGCATCCAGCAACGTCACCGAGGCGGGCTCGCAGGACTCTCGCATGGCGGTGATGTCCATCGGCGTCACTGTGCTGGTCTCCACGATGACCGACCCTGGCGTGAGCACCTCGAGGAGCTCTGTGACGACGGCGCGCGATATGTCCGGGGCGGGCAGCGACAGCACGATACGGCGTGCCGCGGCCACCTCCGCCAGGCTGCCCGCCAACGTAAACGCACCACTGGCGGCCAGTCCTCTCATGGCGTCCGTGGGCCGCACGTCGTAGGCGGTCAGCGGGTACTGTGCGGCGAGCCGCCTGGCCAGCGCGGACCCCATGTTTCCCAGTCCGACGAGCCCGACCGGGCCAGTGTTCCGCTCTCCGTCGGCCATGGTGCACCTCTGCTCTCGCGCTTGTGGTTGGCCTGCTTACCTTTCCAGAGGAAGTCCGTGATTACCCCGAAGCCTCCAGCGGTCCGGCGAAGATCAAGACGATCGTGCGCAGGCAGCCGGCCGGCGTGGTCGGAATCATCGTCCCGTGGAACGTGCCCCAGGGCAACGTGGCAGTCAAGCTCGGCGCAGCGCTGGCTGCGGGGTGCACCGCGGTCATCAAGCCCTCCCCAGAAACCCCATCGCCGGGGCCTGCGGTGATGAGCGCTCGGAGCGGTGGGTAGATCCTGGCAAGGAACGCGAATCCTCGGCTAGGGAGCCCTCAGTGGAAGCGATTTCTCCAGGCGCAGGCCGCACTGACAGCGCAGATGACCGGCTGCCCGCCTATCCGGCCGGCTCCGCCCGCTCCGAAGAGAATGCCGCCGAGCTGGCGGCGGCCGGCGGCGCGCTGGTGACGGCCATCGTCGCGCAGCGCTGGAATGAGGCCAGCCGGACGTGGCTCCAGCGGCGGATCGGCGCGTCGCCGTCACGGCGCACCCGCGAGGAGGTGACCGTCAGGGCCGGCGCGCTCCTCGGGGGGACGCTGGCCTACCTGCTCGTAGCCGGGGCGACGCAGGGCCTGCGCCGGCTCCAGGACCGGAACGGGCAACGCGAGGTTGCCCGGAGCATCTGCCGGATCCTCCGGGTCGCTGCCACCGCACCTGACGGTTCGACGCCCGAGGAGGCCAGCTTCATCGTCGAGTCGGCCCTGATCAGCATGGGCGTGGGCGCCAGGACCCGGAAGCGCCTGCTTGCCGAGCCGCGGCCGGCCTCGGTCAGCGACCTGGGAGCATGCCCGCTTCCAGAACCGCTTCTCTCAGCGGTCGCGGTCATCGCTTTCAGCGCCATGGCCGAGGCGGCCAGCCCCGATGACGCGGTTCGGCGGATGCCTGCCCTGCTGCGCCGGATGGGACTGGCCCGGCCGGCGGCGGACACGAAGGCCGGGGAGATCCTGGACGAATACACCAGCACGTACCTGGTTCTTTCCGATCTCTCAGCGCAGTTGCGAACCGAAGAACCGCAACGTCCCTTCCGGGTCCGCCTTCCGGTCGCCACGATGATGGCCGTCGGCGAGGGGATCAACGCGCGCAATCCGAGCGAGGTCACCCGCCAGGCAATAGCCACACTCCTCAGGCGCGGTATCCGTGCCACGGTCAGCTCCGGCGTACCACTTCACCCAGCCGCGTCCACCGTGATCCGGGTGGCCGGCCAGCTCCTTGGCGAGGAACCGCCGGCGCTGCCGGCGCGGAGTGCGATCAACACCGGTGTTAAGACTTCTTAGTACTCGCGGGTGCGGTCGACCACGTTGAGCAGGGGCTGGCCGTCTAGGTACCGGCGGAGGTTGTCGGCGAACAGCTGCCGCAGCGGCCCGGCCATGTTCGCCTCACCGCTGGCCGAGATGTGCGGTGTCAGCAGGATCTGGGGCAGGCCGGTGAGTTCCGGCCGCGGCGGTCGGCCGGCGAGTTCGCCGTCGTAGACGTCCAGGACAGCGCCGCGGATCCGCCCGGCGGTGACCGCGTCGACGAGGGCGTCCTCGTCGACCTCCTCGCCCCGGGCGACATTAATGAGCACCGCGTCCGGTTTCATTGCCGCGAACACCGGGGCGTTAATGAACCCGCGGGTCTCGGCGGTCAGCTGCGAGCAGACGACCAGGAAGTCGCTGTCGGCGGCCACCTCCAGGATCCGGTCGGCGGGCAGTACCAGGTCCGCCCCGTCAGTGTCGGGCAGCGGGACGGTGACCGAGCGGCGGGTGCCGATCACCCGCATGCCGGCCGCCCGCGCCAGCCGGGCCACCTCCCGGCCGATGCCGCCGAGGCCGATGACCCCCATCGTCGCCCCCCGCAAAGTGAGCATCCGGTAACCCTCACGGGTGAACTGGCCGGCCGCCTTTTGCCGGGCCGCCTCGTGCAGGCCCCGGGCGAAGTACGCCGCCGCCGCCAGCGCGTACTCAGCGATGGCCGTGGCCGCCACCGCGCCGCGGCTGCTGGTCAGGGTGACCTCCGAGGCCCACAGGTCGGTCCCGGCCAGGTTCGAGACCCCGGCCTGGGTGTGATGCGCCCACACCAGCCGCGGTGACATGGCAGCCAGTCCCTCAGGGACCGGGTAGCCGACCAGCAGCACCTCAGCCTGGGCAAGGATGCCCGCCAGACCGGGGCCGGGCGCCGCCGACCCGCCCGATCCCGCCCGGTGCCCCGGGGCGGCGAAGTTGGCGTCGAAGACCCGCACCCGCGGGTCGACGTCGGTCACGAACGACAGATCCCGCCCCAGGACCGGAGCTATGACCGCAACGTTCACCTCACCCATGCAACCTCCGTCCCCCTTAAGCGTGCCAGAGCCGCGGAGAGCACCCGGCCCGATCCGCCGGCTTGGTAGTCGGGAGCCGTGAGGGGAACCGGCGCGTTGATCACAGAGATGCGCCTTCCGTCGGTCAGCAACGACAGCACAGCCACGGCGTGATCTGCAGTCAGCCGCGTACGTTCTGGATGATTATTTTGAATGCACCTGAGGGAGGACCGAAGACCCGGGTTACCGCTGCCCAAAGGCGCTCCCATGGACGCGCTAATGCCCCGATGATGCGTACAGGGGGTGGCAGCAAATGAGTGCCAGCTACTACGACGCGCTGTTGCCGGTGCGTGAGCCCAGCGCCGACCCGCAGGGGGTGCTAGCAGGCATCCGGCTTCCCTACCGGGTCCTCGCTTCGATCTGCATACCTGGCGGCCGGATAGTGGTCGCCTTCATTTCTGACAGCGTGATCCTCAGCCGCATGTTCGCGGCCAACTGGGCTCGGGCAGAAGCCGGCCAGGAGGCGGACGCAACGCTGTACGCGCTAGCCCGGCCGGCCGGCGGCTACGGACTTGATCGAAAGTGGGACGGTGCGCGATGGTGGTCGCGGGACCGGAAGATGATGGTCTTCGGATTCGGCTCATACCGGCTGGCCAAGGTGTGCGTCCGGGGCATTTGCTCTGCCGTGAGCGGGGATGACGTTTTGTTTATGCATGGGTGCGCATTGTCTGTCGGCACGGGCACTGACCGGCACGGTGTGGTTATCACGGGGAGTTCCGGTGCGGGCAAGACGACGCTCGTGGCTGGGCTGCTGCGGCATCCTGAGTATCCGGTGGTGGTGCTGAACGACGACTGGGGCGGCGTTTCGCTCAGTCACGGGGAATTGGTCAGCACGGGAGAACGGATGCTGCACATGAAGAGGGGCAGCGTGCTGGCCCTTTGTCCTGGCTTCTTCGCGAGCGCGCCCGCGGGCTCGTACTCGATTGATCTCTCGGAGCAGGATCGGCCCGCCCGGATGCTGGTGTCGCCGGAAAGCGTCTACGGGGCGGCATGGAGCAGCTCGGCGTCGGTGGTTGAGCATATAGCCGTGGTTGTGCGGGAGCCTGCGGACTGGTCGCCGCCCGGGCCGGAGGGTGCGGCGGTCACGGCGCTGGAGAGCGGGGGGAATGCGAGCCCCGCCCACCATCACGAGGCATTCTTCAATGGATCGCTGATCCTGACGTCCGAACAAGACGAGTTGCGCGAGGTAAGACGCTACCGACGGCTTCTTGATCGCACGCCGGTGTCATGGATAAACAATTGCAGTACGCCTCAAGCGCTGGTGGCGAAATTCACGTCCGCAATCATGAATTGACGTAGGACAGCGCGGTCAGATGGCAGCCGGATCGAGGTCTCCCACTCGCCGCTCGTGGTCCCCGCCGCGCGGGCGGGCGGTCCAGCTCAGCCGGGTGCCTCCGCCGGCGGGGGTGGTGAGCTGGAGGGTGCCGCTGTTGTTTTCGGCGCGGCGGCGCATGCTGGCCAGGCCGCTGGAGCGTGCGGGGGTGCCGAGGCCGCGGCCGTTGTCGGTGATGTCAAGGGTGATCTGCCCGTCTTGCAGTGCCAGGGAGATGCTGACGGCGGTGGCGCGGGCATGGCGGGCGCAGTTGGATAGTGCCTCGCGGGCGACGGCCAGGATGTCGTGGGCCAGTGCCTCGTCCGGGTCCGGGTCAGGGGTGCCGGAGAGCATGATGCTGGCGGTGAAGCCGAGCTGCGGGGCGTGCTCTCCGATGATCTCGATGAGCCGGGCGTGCAGGCTGGCCGGGGGCTGGCTGGGCTGCTGAAGCCCGAAGATGCTGGTGCGGATCTTCCTGATGACCTCGTCGAGGATGTCGGTGTAGCCGTTGAACTGCTCGGCGGCGGCCGGGTCGCTGCGGGCGGCGTGGCTTTGCAGGCTCATGCCGAGCGCGAACAGTTCCTGGATGACATGGTCGTGCAGGTCGCCCGCGATGCGGTCGTGGTCTGCTACCCGGGCCAGCATGATCTGGTCGGCGCGGGCCTGGGCCAGTTCCATGGCCACGGCGGCGTGGCCGGCGAAGGAGGCGGCCATGTCCAGGTCGCGCTCGGTGAATCCGGGCCGTGCGGCCGCCCGGCCCAGCAGCAGCGCGGCGCGGACCTGCTCGCCGACCGCCAGCGGGACGACGATCAGCGGGCCGGTGTCGGCGCCGAGCGCGGCGGCCCCCGCCTGAAGGCGGCTGCCGGTGACGAGAGCGGGCTTACCGGTGCTGATCGCCTGCCCGGCCACCGAGCCGGCCAGCGGCGCTGTCTGGTTCATCAGCCCGACGGCCAGCGGGCCGCTGACGCCTGCCACGATCACCTGACCCGGTTCCCGGGGGACGGCCAGCGCGGCGAAGTCCGCGCCGGTGGCCGCCGCGGCGTGCTGGGCGATCAGCGTGTACGGCTGCTCAGCCTGCCCGGACAGCAGCAGCGGCAGCAGCTCGCCGGAGGCGTCCAGCCAGCGGCGGCGCTGCTCGGACTCGGCGTACCGCCGCGCGTTGGCGATCGCCGCGCCGGCGGCCGCGGCGAGCGCGATCGCCAGCTCTTCATCTTCAGCGGTGAACTCGCCGCCGGCGCAGCGCTCGGTGAGGTAGAGGTTGCCGAAGACTTCCTCGCCGATCCGGACCGGGACGCCGAGGAAGCTGCCCATCGGCGGGTGTCCCGGCGGGAACCCCGCCGCCGCCGGATGCGCGCTGAGGTCGGCGAGCCGGATCGGGACCGGCTCGCTGGTCAGCAGCCCCAGGATGCCCCGGCCGCGGGGCAGTTCACCGATCCTCTCGACCAGCCCGCCGTCCATGCCGGCGTGCACGAACTGCTCCAGCCCCCCGTCACGGCCGATAACGCCGAGTGCCGCGTACCGGGCGCCGAGAAGATCCCGGGCAGCGACGACAATCCGCCGCAGCACCAGCGGCAGGCTCAGATCCGCCGCTACCAGCGCATTCGCGCGCAGCAGCCCGCGCAGCCGCCCTTGCGCGGCCTGCACGTCACCGGCCCGGTCCACCAGCTGCGCCAGCAGCTCATCCAGCTCCAGCCGCGGCACGTCAGGAAAACCCAGCACGTCAGTCGCGCCCGCACCGCCCGGCACCTGCGCGACGGGCGGTGGTGAACGGGACCCATCTGTGCTGGCCCAACCCATCGGCGCATCGATTCGCGTAGCCATTAGCCCTCCCGCGATCACCTAGACGAGCGGCGAGTAAGAGCGGGGTCCGGGCCGGTCAGGCCGCAGCTCCAGTAAACGGCATTAACGAGTCCGGCACAAGCTCACCGCCGTCCGATCTCGCTTATCTGCTCGACCAGCTCCCCCCCGTCGGTCGTCACCTCGGCGGTCAGTTCGGTTCGCGTTTTCAGCAGATGCCAGCCGGAAGGATGACGACGGCCTGGTATCCCGGGCTCAGCGGCGGCGGCGGTAAGTCTGGCTCATCCCGGCTGTCAGGGGTAATCCGCCACGCCTGCCCGCAGCCGTCGCCATGCAGCGCGTTACCGAGCCCTCGGGAGTTCGACGACACGATCCGCGAGAACCTGCGACACGCATTCAGCAGTAGCAACCGCGGTAGCATGCCAGGGTCAGCTGAAAAGGGCGTCGATGTCGCCGGCGTACCTGGGCAGCACGTAGTCCCTGCGGACCTTCTGGGTGGGGGGCTCGACGACACGATCCGCGACATCCAGGACCATGTGCTCGCCTCTTGCGCGGGAAATCTCCCTTAGGACCCGCCGAGCATGCTGCGATACACCGCGATCATCGCTGCCTTCTGGTCGTCGTTGAGGCGCGCGTCCGCCCGGATCGCATCCTCGGTCTGCACGTTCTGGTTGACCTTGCCCTGGCCGTTCCCCTCCTCGTCAGTGTCTTCGCTGGCCGCCAGGTCGAACAGGCCAGCCTGGGCGAGCAGCGTCTCGGCGGAGAGGTTGAGCGCGTCGGAAATAGCCTTGAGCACGGGCAGCGACGGCTGATGCAGCCCCCGCTCGACCTGGCTGAGATAGGGGTTGGACAGGCTGGTCAGCTCGGCGAACTGGCGGAGCGACAAGTTGGCCATCTTGCGCTGGGCGCGGATGAACGCACCGAGCGCCTCCCGCTGTGCCTGCCACGAATCCGTCACCGTCACCTCCAACGTTCGCACACTATAGTACGCGGCAGCACCAGAAACCCGGTGCTGCCGCGTACTATGTACCGCCTGTCGCGCACCACGTGCTTAACGGGCTGGCGTGGTTACCTTATGCTGTGGCTGCCTTCTTCTGGGGCTTGCTGTCGCCGGTGCCCGGCATCAGCGGGAGTGTCGCCCCCAGCAGCTCTTCGGCGAACTCACGCTGGCTGGCCAGCAGCTTCTCGGCGAAGTCGTAGGCGCTGGCCACGACCTCCTCCGGCCTGGGCAGCTTGTCGGCGAGCGGCATTTGGACCGATGGCACCTTCGGCGTCACGGACTGGACCATGTCGGCCCAAGTCCTGACCGCCTGGACGACGGTCTCCTGGCTCTTGCGGATCGCGTTGATGAACTCGTCCTGCAGTTCCTTGGTGGGGTATCCGGCCATTGTCATTGCGCCTCCTTCTCGAGGTTCTCGTGCTAACTATATCAAGCAAAGATTGGTATGTCAAGCGCGTGCTTGGCATCCCAAGCAGCGCACTTGACGCACTCCCCGCCCTGAAGGCCGCGCACTCAGAGAGTGAACTCGAGCGACTGTCCGTTGCCGAGCTCGCACACCTGCCCGTGGCAGCCCACCTGGATCGGGGCGAGGTTGCCGGGGGCGCTGCGAATCAGAACCGTGTGGTCGGCTATCGACAGCGTCAGGTAGTGATCGCGGTAAAGGAGGGAGAACTTGAGCGTGCCCAGCCGCTGCGACCAGTAGGGATTCAGCCATAGCACGTCACCGCGGGTCTCCACGCCCGCGAAGCATCGCCGCAGAACGTCGACGGTGCCTGCCATAGCGGCCAGGTGTATGCCCTCGGCGGTGGTCCCGCCCTGCACGTCCGCGACATCGCTGCGCAGCGCCTCGACGAACTCGTCGAACGCGCGCTCACGGTTGGCCCGGGCGAGGACCCAGGCGTGGACAACGGAGCTAAGGGTGGAGCCGTTGGACGTGCGGGCCAGGTAATAGTCGATGGTCTCGGGTATGCGGCTGGGCGACCAGTAGTAGCCCAAGCGGTGCATCAGTGCGCCCAGCTCTTCGGCCGACAGCAGGTAGAACAGCATGAGCACGTCCGCCTGCTTGGAGACCCGGTACCGGTTCGGGCTATCCCCCTCCGCCTCGAGGATCCGGTCCAGTCGCCTGATGTTCCCGTACCTGGCGTAGTAGTCCTCCCAGCCGATCTCCTCCAGCTTCTCGTAGCCTTCGAACTGGGAAATGATGCCGGCGTCGTGGAACGGGACGTACATGCGCCTGCAGATGTGCTCCCAGCGTTCTAGCTCAGCTGCGGTCAGGCCCAGCGTCTGCGCTAGCTCCACGCGGCGGTGCTCCGGCAGCAGGCCGAGAACCTCGGGAGCCCGGAGCAACAGCCAGACCGTCATCACGTTCGTATAGGCGTTGTTGTCGATCCCCGGAACTGGCGAGTCCAGGTAGCTGGTATGGAACTCGTCTGGTCCGATCACGCCGCGGATTACGTACCGGTCCTGTTCACGGTCGTAGCTCGCGATGCTGGCGAAGAACCGGGCGATCTCGAGGATGATCTCGGCGCCGTACCGAGCGAGGAAGTCCCGGTCCCCGGTGGACTGGTAGTACTGCCAGGCGTTGTATGCCACCGCGATACCGACGTGGCGCTGCAGATAGCTCGTGTCAGGCAGCCACCGGCCGGACTGCGGGTTGAGGTGAACGAGGGCGCTCTGCTCCGTGCCGTCACTGCCGGACTGCCACGGGAACATGGCGCCGGCGTGACCGGCCATGGCCGCGGCTCGCCTGGCGGCGGGAAGACGATGGTAGCGGTACTCCATCAGCGACCGGCTGAGCTCGGGCAGGCTCAGGTTGAGCACCGGGAACACGAACAGCTCGTCCCAGAACACGTGCCCCCGGTAGGCCTCACCGTGCAGGCCGCGCGCAGGTACGCCGACGTCGAGGCCGATGCTGTTGGGGCCGACCGTCTGCAGCAGGTGGAAGACATGCAGGCGCAGCACGGGCAGCACCCGGTCATCCTCACCGCCGCGCAACTGGAGGGGGAACCGTGCCCACAGGTGATCCCACGCCAGCACGTGCTGCCGGAGCAGCTCGTCGAACGAGCCAGCACCGTCCAGCCACCCGGCCGCCGCGGCACCCGCCTCGCGGACGGCCCGGTCCCGGGACGTGGCGATAGCCACCGTCTTCTCGGCCGCCACCGGCTGCCCCGCCGCGACGGTGACCGAGAACTCGCATCCGATCCGCCCCGGCTGCTCGGTTACGGAGTCGCTTCCCGGCAGGTGCGCGCCATCCCGGAACACCCGCGTCCGCGCCGCCTCGGCGACGCGGATGTGGGACTGGTTGGTCTCCACGACCAGCACCATGGTGTCGGCCCCGAGGCGGCCGGCCCGGACAGGGTCCAGGTGACGGCAGGCGAGCCCTCGGTAGCGCGGTACGCCGCTGTTCGTGACCGTGCCGTCGAGTTCTGAGCGGATGCGCAACAAGCCGGACCAGTTCTCCGGGATGATCTTCATCTCCTCCGAGCCCAGATGGGCGGCTCCCATATGCACGAACCGGCGATTCGTGAGGCCGGTGACATGGCCGAGGCTGTCACTGACCCGGCGCCGCCGGGTCAGGACACCGCGGCGCAGGTCGAGCTCCTGGAAGTCGGACAGTGTCCTCACGGCCTCCTCCCCCAGCCACGGCCCGTCCTCGGCCGCGAACGTCAGCGGGAGCCAGTTCGGGGCGTTGACGAGGCTCTCGTTGGCCGATACGTGGCCGGCGATCTCCGTCCGGAGTTCGTTGAAGCAGCCGGCGACGTAGGTGGCCGGGTAGTGCACTCCGTCGGCGTGCGACTCCGGTGCGGCTCCGCGGGTGGCGAAGTAGCCGTTGCCCAGGGTGCAGAGGGCCTCACGGAGTCCCTCGTGGCGTGGCGCTACGTTCTCGTAGTGCAGTGTCCAGTCCGTGAGCGGGACTGGTTTTCCATCCTCGCCGATCATTGTGGCACCGGCGGCGGCGCGGGAGGCGTCAGCACGGGACGGAGCGCGTCGAGGTCCGCGGCGTTCTCGATCGTCGAGGGCACGATCTCGTCCTGGCCGTCAGCGATCCCCCGCATGGTCTTGCGGAGTATCTTGCCGGACCGGGTCTTGGGCAGGGCGGGAACCACGTCGACCCGGCGCAGCGCGGCGACCGGCCCGATCTGGTCGCGGACCAACTGGACGAGCTCGGCGGACACGGTGGCCGGCTCGACGCTGACGCCCGCCTTGAGCACCACGAAGCCGCGCGGTATCTGGCCCTTGAGCGCATCGTTCACCCCGATCACCGCGCATTCAGCCACGGCGGGGTGGCTGGCGAGCACCTCCTCTATCTGCCCGGTGGACAGCCGGTGCCCGGCCACATTGATCACGTCGTCGATGCGGCCCATCACGAACAGGTAGCCGTCCTCATCGCGGTACCCGCCGTCTCCGGTGACGTAGAAACCGGGATGCTGCGTCAGGTACGACTCGACGAACCGCTCGTCGTCGCGCCACAAGGTGGGCAGGCACCCCGGCGGCAGCGGCATCCGCACCACGATCTCGCCGCTCTCGCCGGGTTTCGACTCGGCGCCGTCGGCGTCGACGATGCGGACGTCGTAGCCGGGTACCGGCATCGTGGGCGATCCGGCCTTGGTCGGCAGGGCCTCCAGGCCCATCAGGTCGGCGGCGATGGCCCAGCCGGTCTCGGTCTGCCACCAGTGGTCGATGACCGGAACTCCGAGCAGCTCGCCGGCCCACCGGTAGGTCTCCGGGTCGAGCCGCTCGCCGGCCAGGAAAAGGTACTTGAAGCCCGACAGGTCGTATCCGCGGGCCAGCTCGCCGCCTGGGTCCTCCTTCTTGATCGCACGGAACGCGGTCGGAGCGGTGAACAGCGCCTTGACCTTGTGCTCGGCGATCACCCGCCAGAACGCGCCCGCGTCCGGTGTGCCCACAGGCTTCCCCTCGTACAGGACGGTCGTGCACCCGGCCAGCAGCGGGGCGTAGACGATGTAGGAGTGCCCCACCACCCAGCCCACGTCGGAGGCGGCCCAGAACACCTCGCCCGGCCCGGTGTCGTAGATGTTGTTCATGCTCCACCGCAGCGCGACCGCGTGACCGCCGTTGTCGCGGACGACGCCCTTGGGCCTGGCGGTGGTCCCCGATGTGTACAGGACGTACAGTGGGTCGGTCGCCGCGACCGGGACGCAGTCCGCGGGTTCCGCGCCTGCCAGCGCTTCCCTCCAGTCCAGGTCGCGGCCGGGCGTGAGCGCGGCGGACGCCATCGGCCGCTGCAGGATCACGCAGTGGGCCGGCTTGCGGCGTGCCAGGTCGATGGCTCGGTCCAGCATCGGCTTGTACTCCACGATCCGGCTGACCTCGATGCCGCAGGAGGCCGAGACCAGCACCTTCGGCGCGGCGTCGTCGATCCGCGTCGCGAGCTCCTGCGGCGCGAAGCCGCCGAACACCACCGAGTGGACCGCGCCGATCCGCGCGCACGCCAGCATCGCGATTGCGGCCTCCGGGATCATCGGCATGTAGATGACCACCCGGTCGCCCGTGCCTACCCCCAGGCCGCGTAGCGCCCCGGCGAACCGCGCGACCTCCGCCAGCAGCTCCCGGTAGGTATACGTGCGCTGGGTACCCGTCACCGGGCTGTCGTAGATCAGCGCGGCTTGCTCGCCCCGGCCGTCGCGTACGTGCCGGTCCAGAGCGTTGAAGCAGGTGTTCAGCACGCCGTCCGCGAACCAGCGGTAGAACGGCGGGTTCGAACTATCCAGCACTATGGTGGGTGTCTGGTACCACTCGATGTCCCTGGCGGCCTCGCCCCAGAAGGCTTCGGGATCGGCCAGGCTGTTGTTGAATGCTTCTGCGTAGCGGCCCATGACGTCACTCCGTCTCGTATCGGTACCGGGCCTGGTCAGTGCCTGCCAGGCGGGAAGAGCGGGAGCACCGTCCGCCTCGATAACTAGTTGCCACCGTTGTTTACGGAAGTCGTTACCCGTTGTTACGGAATGATGAAACGGGCCGTTCAGAGCCGCAAGAGGCGAAGGTCCCGGCCGGCCCTGGCCGAAAGTAGTCGTGGCGGCGGGATGTAACGCCGGTCTGCGGCCGAGTCCCCGCACGCCGCGGCCCGGGCCGGGAATCCCGGACGCCGGGACCTTCGCCACTATGCCGCCCGGGCGGACTCCCCTAAGGTGACCTGCAGAAACATGCCGCGGTGCGATGTTCCGCCCGGCCGCAGCCGCGTGCTTGCCGCAGGGCCGGGATGAGCGGCGGGAGGTGGAAGATGGCTCAACAGCAGGTGCTGGGCGTCGTCCTGGCGGGGGGCGCGGGCAGGCGTCTCGCTCCGTTGACCGCGGACCGGGCCAAGTCGGCCGTTCCCGTCGGCGGCTACTACCGGCTGGTGGATTTCGCGCTGTCCAACCTGGCCAATGGCGGGGTGCAGCGCATCTACGTGCTCACGCAGTACAAGAGTCAGAGCCTGAGCCGGCATATCACCACCACCTGGCAACTCAACAGCATGCTAGGCGACTACGTGGCGCTGGTCCCGGCGCAGCAACGGCTGGGCCCGTACTGGCAGGCCGGCTCGGCCGATGCGATTTACCAGTCGCTGAACGTCGTCTCTGCCGACCGGCCCGACCTCCTGGCGGTACTCGGGGCTGACCACATGTACAGGATGGATCCAAGGCAGATGATCGAGGCGCACCTGGCCTGGGGGGCGGGGGCCACGGTCGCCGCGATCCCCGTGCCGAGGACGCAGGCGACGGACTTTGGCGTGGTGCGGACCGCGCCGGACGGCCACCTTATCGAGGCGTTCTTGGAGAAGCCGGGTCGCCCTCCGAGCTGTCCTGGCCGGTCGGGCGAGGCGTTCGCGGCCATGGGCATCTACGTGTTCAGCACCGATGTGCTGGTGGATGCGCTGCGGAAGGACGCGGCCGACGAGGGCAGCAGGCACAGCATGGGCGGCGACATCATGCCGATGCTGGCGCGGGAACAGGCCGCGCACATGTACGACTTCCTGCAGAACAAGGTGGCCGGTGTCGACGCGTGCGAGCACGGCTACTGGCGCGACCTCGGGACGCTCGACGCCTACTTCGACGCGCACATGGACCTGTGCACGGCGCATCCGAGGTTCAACCTCTACAACGATCTGTGGCCGATCCTGACCCACGTGCCCTCGCAGCCGCCGGCCAAGTTCGTGCACGACGACGGCGACCGGGTGGGACGGGCGATCAACAGCCTGGTCAGCAACGGCGTCATCGTGTCAGGCGCGCTGGTGACGAACTCCGTCCTGTCGCCGGGAGTCCGGGTGGATGACTGGTCCCGGGTGAACCGTGCGGTGATCCTGCACAATTCCCGCGTCGGCCGCCGCGCCGTCGTGGAGAACGCCATCCTGGACAAGAACGTCGTCGTCGCCGACGACGCCACCGTCGGGGTTGACAAGGAACACGACAGGGCCCGCGGCTTCACCGTTTCCAGCGGCGGCATCACCGTTGTCGGCAAAGGGCACGTGGTCAAGCCGTGACCGCCGCCGCCGGACTCGGGCGGGCCCGAGTCCGGCGGCGGCGGTCAAGTGCTGTTGGGCTATTCGGTTGGGTTACTCGGTGACGTAGCTGCCGGGCGCCGGGCACAGCGGAGAGTACTGGCGGTTGCCGAGGGTGGCGCGTGCCTGCCGCTCGTTGCCGGAGCGGGCGATCAGCCATTCCGTCCACGGCCGCCACCACGAGCCCTTCTCCACAGCGGCCGTCTTGAGCCACTCGTCGGCATCGTCCGGCGCGGGCACCCCGTGCCAGCGGTCATAGCGCATGCTGTCCGCCGGGTAGACAACCGACTGGATGTGGCCGGAGCGGATGAGGGTCATCTCCTTGTCACTGCCGCCGACCAGGTGAGCCGTGTCGTAGCAGGCCCGCCACGCCGTGATGTGGTCGGTGTAACCACCGACGTGGTAGCTGTCGCAGGTGACCTTGCTGAAGTCGGTATCGACGCCGAGCAGCGTCGGCCCGTTGCCGTCCCATCCGTCCATGGCCAGCTTGCTCGACTCGGCGGCGAACCTGGCCGACGTGCGGGTGGCGTCGTCGTTCCAGGCCAGGACGTCGAACGGGGCGGGCGACTTGCCCATGAGCCATCCGCTGACCAGGTAGTTGTACACCAGGTCGTTCGGCCGCAGCATCGCGAACACGGTGCGCAGCGCTGTCCCAGGGATGACCTGTTCTTTCGCGGCAGCCTGTTCGAGCGCGACGCGCGCCTCCCTAGTGTCCATCATGCCCACGACGTTCGGCTTCTCGCCGGTCAGCATGGTCACCACGAACGTCGCCGATCCGGCCGAGTCGTCGCCGATGGTGGCGAGATGCGCGAGCACGTAGGCGAGCGTGATGCCGCCGGCGCACAGCCCGAGGAAATTCAGCTTCTCGGTGCGCGAGATCTTCTTGACCACATCGCCGGCTCGTTCGGCCGCGGCCACGTAGTCGTCCAGTCCCCACCTGCCTTCGCCGCGCACCGAGCTGGGGTTCCGCCAGACGATCATGAACACCTGGATGCCCTGGCTGACGGCAAATTCGACCAGCGACCGCCCGGGCGACAGGTCCATGACGTAGTGGCGGTTGATCTGCGGCGGGATCATCAGCACCGGAATGGCGCGGACCTTGGGCGTGGTCGGCGTGTATTGCAGCAGTTCGAACATCTCGTCCCGGTACACCACGGCACCCGGCGTGCAGGCGACGTCCTTGCCGACGATGAACTGCTTGCGATCGACCATGGACGGCATCCCGCCGCGGGCCAGATCGTTCAGCATGTTCTGGGCGCCCTTCACCAGCGACAAGCCGCTGCTCTCGATGGCCTCACGGAGCGCGGCCGGGTTGGTGCCCAGGTAGTTGGTCGGCGACATCGCGGCCGTGATGACGTCAGCCGCGAATCGGGCGCGCGC
The DNA here is from genome assembly GCA_963843745.1 of uncultured Actinomycetota bacterium. GTDB lineage: Bacteria > Actinomycetota > Actinomycetes > Streptosporangiales > Streptosporangiaceae > Trebonia. The sequence goes on along the minus strand of CAWJLP010000021.1, from coordinate 80,254 downwards.
CTTGTTCTCCCAGGAGCCGTCGACGGACTCGTACATCCGGTTCATCCACAGCTCGAACAGCCGGTATGACTGGCCGAGGACGCGGAAGTAGGGGATGGATCCCCACGCCTCGTCGGTGAAGCGCTTGTCCCGCTCGTCGAACGAGATGTCCGACTTGCCGATCGCGATCTTGGTCAGTTCCCCAGTCAGCCACGGCATTTCCTTCGCGACCGCAATGGGGTCTAGGAGGTTGGCAAACGCGCTGACCATGTCCAGCGGCAGCATGCCCGCCCTTACGTCAGCCGCCTCTGTCGTGGTGTCCGTGACGTCGGCGGGCCCTTCGTTCTTGTTCATGACCTCTCCCGGTGTGCGTACACGACAGCTGAAAACGTTTTCCGCCGTCTGCAACTTCACCATTACATACTGCAACACGCGACCCGCGGCCGGGCAAGGGCAGAGTGGCCCTGCCCTATGGGACCTAGGGCCATGTGACCTGGGACGTTTGGCAGACGTGCGCGGGCAACGGGGCTGTTAGCGTCTGGAAGTTAAGGAGTACCACAGCCAGGCAGGCTGTTTTTAGGCCTGATCCTTAGGCGTCCGCCGCCGGCACCCGCGGCTCTGTTTCATCGGCTGTCGCAGGTCATCGCGCGGGACAGCGGCCCAGAAGACAGGAGCGAACGCGACGACAACCGCCACGTAAGCACGCCGTCAACAGCGGCCTTGACATATGAGATGAGGGAACAATGGAAGACGTATTCGTCCTGTCCGCCGTCAGGACCCCGATCGGCAAGTACGGGGGCGGCCTTGCCTCCGTGCCGCCCTGCGACCTCGCGGCCACGGTAGTGCGCGAGGCGGTCAGCAGGGCAGGCGTGGACCCGGCCCAGGTCGGCCACGTCGTGTTCGGCAACGTGCTCCACACGGAGAAGAGGGACATGTACCTGTCCCGGGTGGCGGCCGTCAACGGCGGCCTGCCGGTCGGGACGCCCGCGCTGACCGTCAACCGGCTGTGCGGCAGCGGGCTGCAGGCCATCGTCTCCGCGTCGCAGTCGATCATGCTCGGCGACTGCGAGGTCGCGGTGGCCGGCGGCGCAGAGTCCATGAGCCGGGTGCCGTACTGGCTGCCGGGCATGCGCTGGGGCCAGCGGATGAACGACGGCGTCGCCATCGACGCCATGGTCGGGGCGCTGACTGACCCGTTCGACGCCTGCCACATGGGCGTGACGGCAGAGAACGTCGCCTCGGACTACCACGTGTCCCGTGAAGACCAGGACGCCCTGGCCGCGGAGAGCCACCGCCGGGCCGCGGCAGCGCAGGCAGCCGGTTACTTCAAGGAGCAGATCCTCCCGGTCGAGATCCCCGGCAAGAAGGGCAAGACCACCATCGTCGACACCGACGAGCACGTGCGGGCCGAGGTCAGCCTCGACGACATGGCCAAGCTGCGGCCGGCGTTCGCCAAGGACGGCACGGTCACCGCGGGGAACGCGTCCGGCATCAACGACGCCGCCGCGGCCGTGGTGCTCGCGTCGGAATCGTTCGTGACCGGCAACGGTTTCACCCCGCTCGGCAAGCTGGTCGGATACGCCTACGCGGGCGTCGAGCCGCGCCTCATGGGCATAGGCCCGGTGCCGGCCGTACGCAGCCTGCTCGACAAGACCGGCCTCAAGGTCGACGACATCGACGTGTTCGAGGTGAACGAGGCGTTCGCCGCGCAGGCACTCGCGGTGGTCAGGGAACTGGGCCTGCCTCCGGAGCGGACCAACCCGAACGGCAGCGGCATCGGGCTCGGGCACCCCGTCGCCGCCACCGGCACGATCCTGACCGTCAAGGCGCTGTACGAGCTCAGGCGCACGGGCGGCAGGTACGCGCTGGTCACGATGTGCATCGGCGGCGGCCAGGGCATCTCGGCGATCTTCGAGCGCGTGTGACTCATCGAACCCGGATCAAGCACGATGCTCGATATCCCAAATCAATGCTTGATATAGTTAGCAAAACGAATCACAGGAGGCAACGACGATGACCAGCTACCCCACGACGCAAGTGCAGGACGAGTTCCTGAAGGCGATCCGCCAGAGCCAGGAGACCGTCCTCCAGGCGATCAGGACCTGGGCCGACACCGCCCAGTCCATGACGCCCAAGATGCCCGCGGCGCAGCTGCCGCTCGCCGACAACCTGCCCAAGCCGGAGGAGGTCGTGGCCAGCGCCTACGACTTCGCTGAGAAGCTGCTCGCCACCCAGCGCCAGTTCGCCGAGGAACTGCTGAAGGTGACGACCCCGCTGCTGCCGGGCGACGGCACGAGTGCGCAGAAGGGGAAGGCAGCCGCCGCCAAGTGAGGCGGCCACCACCGGTACGCGGCAGCGCCGTCATCGCGGGCTGCCGCGTATCGTTGCGCCCGGCACGTGCTGCGCGCTGTCGCCCAAAGGACCGGCGGTCGCTACCCTTCGCGGAACTGGACGCCGAACCCGCCGCGCGGATAGTGCCATTTCAGGGCACCAGGGGCGGCCACCGCGAGGCAGGTTCCGCACTCCAGGCAGGCTGCGTACTCAACGGAGATGGTCCCGTCGGGTTCCTCGGTGTAGACGTGGGCCGGGCAGCAGGCGACGATGGCCTTGCCGGTTCCGGTAGCCTTGGCGATCTCCTGATTGACCTCGATGTGGCTCTCCTGCTCGTCGAGGTTGAAGCGGTTCTTCGTCAGGCGCTCAGTGACGGACAGCCGTTTCATAGCGCGCGCGCTCCTGCGATGCCGTCTTTGACCAGCTGCCTAATCGTCAGCGGTGACCGGGCCAGCGACTTGCGGGCCACTGTGCGGACGTGCTCACGAGGATGGGTGTCAAGGTTGAACGCGCCGTACAGGACGTTGGCGAACAGCTCCCCGTATTCCTTGTACATCCGCTCCACCTCGAGGAAGCTCGGGGTCTTGGCGTAGGTCTTCATGTCTTTCCCGACGTAGGAGGCGAACAGCTTTTCCCGATATCCGGCCAGTGCCGCCTTGGAGGTGTTCTCTTGCTCCAGCGCGGAGCCGATGGCCTCGGCCGCGGCGACCGCGGAGCCGACCGCGAGGTCCATGCCGCGCACGGTCAGGCCGGTGTTGAGGGTGAGCCCGGCGGCGTCGCCGACCACGACCATGCCGTCCATCACGATCTCGCCCACCATGTGCAGGCCGCCCTCGGCGACTAGGTGGCAGCCGTACTCCTGCAGCTCGCCGCCCTCCAGGTAAGGGGCGATGAACCGGTGCTCCAGGAAGTGGTCGAAGACGTCAGTGACGACCTTCTTCTTCGCGGTGAGGTCGTCTAGGCGGACGACGATGCCGACAGAGAGCGAGTCGAGGTTGGTGTAAAGGAACCCGCCGCCACCCACCCCTTCGGTGCAGTCACCGACCGCGGCGATGGCCGCGCCCTCGTCGCCGGTCAGGTTGAACCGTTCCTCGATGGTCTCCCTGGGCAGCGATACCACTGACTTCACGCCGACGGCGAGATGATGCAGCGGTTCCTTCTCGCGGAACCCCGCCTCCTTGGCGATGAAGGAGTTCACGCCGTCGGCGGCCACGACCACGCGCGCCCGCAGCTCGTCGTCGCCGGCGCGAACGCCGACGACGCGCTTGCCGGCGGCGCCGTCCTCGGTCAGCACCCGGTCCACGCGGACGCCGGACATGATGATGGCGCCGGCCTCCTCGCACTTCTCGGCCAGCCACGCGTCCAGCTTGGCCCGCAGCACCGTCACCGCGTTGACCGGGTTGGCCAGCCTGGCGTCCCTGTAATCGATGGCGATCGAGCTGTCGGCGTTGAGAAAGTTGATGTAGTTGCGGGTGATCCTCCGCTCGACCGGCGCCTCGCTGAGGAAATCGGGGAAAACCTGCTGGATGCCGCGGGAGTAAAGCACGCCGCCTGAGAGGTTCTTCGAGCCGGGCGTCTCGCCCCGCTCGATCAGCAGCACCGAGCGTCCCTGCCGGGCGAGCTGGTACGTCGCGACGCAGCCCGCGATGCCGGCGCCGATGACGATGACGTCGAAGTCCGGCTCAGCTTGTCCAGTCATCGGGCACCGTCACTTCAGCGCGGCGGTAATCGCCGGCACCAGCTGATAGAGGTCGCCGACCAGGCCGTAGTCGGCCTGCTTGAAGACCGCGGCGTTCGGATCGGAGTTGATCGCGACGATGGTCTCCGCGTCCGCCACGCCGATCATGTGCTGAAGCTGGCCGGAGATGCCGACGGCGACGTAGAGCTGCGGGGAGATGCGCGCGCCGGAACTGCCGATGTAGCGATCCTTCCCCATCCAGTTAAGGCCCTCGGCCACCGGGCGGGAGCAGGCGATCTCGGCCTGGACGGCATGGGCGAGCTCCTCGATCGCGGCGAGGTCCTCCTTGGCCTTGAGGCCGCGGCCGACGCCGATCACCCGGTGGGCCGAGTTGAGGTCGACCTCCTCGAAGCCGTGCGTACTGGTCTCGATCACCTTCAGGGCCAGCGGCGTGCCGGAGATCTCCTCGATGGGCGCGCTGCCGTCCGCGGATGGGGGTACCGAACCGCCATCGAGCAGCAGCGCCGCCGGGCCGGAGACGGCGACGGTCTCCTCGGCGATGTCGCCGTAGACGGCGTTGACCACGATGGTCTTCTCGCCGTCGATCGAGACCGACCGCGCCCCGGTCAGCACCGCCGCCCCGAGCCGGGCCGCGACGGCGCCCAGCAGGACCCGCTCGGCAGGATTGCGGCCGGCCAGAACGACGCGTGGCGGGTCGGCCGCGACGGTATCCGCCACCGCCGGGGCGCTGGCCTCGGCGGGCACGTCATCCGGCGTGCTGCACCAGACCACCCTGTCCACGCCGCCTGCCGCCACCGTCTCGGCGACCGACCGGGGTCCGGCGACCACAGCCCCAACCGGCCCGCCCAGAGAGCGAGCGACCTCGATCAGGTTGCCGACCGCCGGCTGCTCCGCGACGACGATCCAGACGTTCACGCTCACTGTCGGGTCCTCTCTGTAGTGCTGCAGGTTCTCATAGCGCGCCAACCTCTCTGAGCGCGGCGACGAGCTCGGCGGCCGCCGCGGCCGGGTCGGCGGTGTCGATGAGCTGACCCTTGCGTGCCTTGCGCTCCGGGCGGGATCTGCCGGTAACCGTCGTGGCCGCGTTCCGCGGGGCCACCGTGAGGGCGCTGAGTGCCAGCAGATCCACCGGCTTCTTGCCCGCCGCGAGGAGTTCCTTCATGCCGGGCACGTGCGGTACCGCGGCATCCGCCGATGCGGCCAGCACGACGGGACCGGAGACCTCGAGCACCTGCGCGCCGCCTGGAATCGCCCGCTCCACGCGCAGCGCGCCAGCCTGGCCGGCCACCGCCGTGACCTCTGCCACCGCTGGCCAGCCGAGCTCGCCGGCCAGCACGGTCGGCACCATCTTGGCCGCTACGTCCACCGACGAGTCGCCGGTGATGACAAGGGCCACGTCGCCGATCTGCCGGACCGCCGCGGCGAGCACCGCGGCCAGCTCGGATCTCCCGGCTTCCCTCAGCGAGTCGTCCTCGATGACCGCCACCCGGTCCAGGCCACGCGAGAGGGCGGTTTTGGTCGCGATGGGCGCGCCGACGCCCTTCCCCCCGGCCGTCAAACCGATCAGCTCAGCGTCCGCTTCGTCGGCGAGACGGCGGGCCAGCTCGATGGCGACCGGGTCGTAGGTGCTCAAACCCGGCTTCGCCCGGCTCCAGTCCACCGTGCCGTCGGCACGCACGGTGGACTCCTCCGGGTCGCAGGTCCACTTATAGGTGACCACAATCCTCATCACGATCCTCCTGACGGTAGCCACCGCGATGGGCGGGTACGATAGCCGCCTATTGTCACCGCAGACTGCTTCTCGCTATTACCATGCGCTGCACCTCAGAAGTCCCCTCGTAAAGTTCGGTTATCTTAGCGTCACGGTAATTCCGCTCCACCGGATAGCTTTCGGTATAACCGTATCCACCATGGATCTGGATTGCCTTGCCTGCCACCCTGGTGGCAGTTTCCGATGCGAACAGCTTGGCCATCGCCCCTTCCGTGGAATAGGGGACGCCCTTGTCCACGCACGATGCGGCGCGATAGACCAGCAGCCGGGCCGCGTCGACTTCGGTAGTCATATCGGCTATCATCCACTGAATAGCCTGAAGGGTCGCGATCGGCTTGCCGAACTGGACGCGCTCCTTTGCGTAGGCGATCGACGCGTCGAGCGCCGCCTGGGCGATGCCCAGCGCCTGCGCGGAGACGCCGATCCGCCCGCCATCGAGCGTCTGCATGGCTATCTTGAAGCCGCTGCCCTCCTCGCCCAGGAGCGCATCCTTCGGAATGCGGCAGTCAGCGAAGTAAATGGGCGGCGTGCTGGAACCGCGAATCCCGAGCTTGTGCTCTGCCTCGCCGACGGTAAACCCTGGCGTGCCCTTCTCGACGATGAACGCACTTATCCCGCGCGCTCCCCGCTCCTGATCGGTCTTCGCGAAGACGATATAAACGTCGGCGTACGGGGCGTTGGTGATGAAGATCTTCGATCCGTTGAGAACGTACTCGTCTCCGCTCGGCACAGCCGTCGCGGTGCCCGCGCCGGCATCGGTTCCCGCCGCCGGCTCGGTCAGCGCGAAAGCCCCCAAGCGGTGCCCGGATGTCATGTCGGTGAGGTACTTGTCGTGCTGGGCCTGGGTTCCGAACTTGTATACCGGCCAGGTGGCAAGCGAGGTGTGAGCCGACAGAATGATGCCGGTGCTCGCGCACGCCCGCGATATTTCCTCAACCGCGATAACGTAGCTCACGTAGTCCATCCCCGCGCCGCCCAACTTGTCGGGGTAGGGCATGCCCATGAGATTCAGCTCCGCCAGCTTCGGCAGGATCTCATGCGGAAAGCGGTGGTCACGGTCGATCTCGCCCGCTATCGGCGCCAGCTCGGCTGCGGCGAACTCCCGTACCGTGCTGCGGACCAGGTCTTGCTCATCGGTCAGCTCGAAGTCCATCACTGACCCCTCTCTCTGATGTCGGCCATCAGGTTCGGTTTAAAACTGTGTTCTGGTATTGCCGGTCATTGGTAAGCCGCGGAACCGGGTCCCGGCGGTGGCGTACTCGGCGAGCAGGGGTACCGGGGTGAAAGCCGGGTCACCGGTAGAGGCGTGCATCGCCTCCAGGACGCCGACGACATAAGCCGGGCCAGCGTCGTCGAGCATCTGGAACGGCCCGCGGGGGTAACCGCAGCCGAGCATCATCGCGACATCGATGTCGGCTGGGCTGGCATAACCGTCCTGGAACATCCGGACCGCGTTGTTGAACTGCGCGTAGGCGAGGGCCGTGGCGAGGAATCCCGGCCGGTCCCTGACGGTGATCGCGTTCAGGCGAAGCCTGGCCGCGAGCGCGGCCGCCTTGGCGGCCGTGTCCGGCGCGGTCACATCGGGCAGGACCAGCTCAGCGAGCTTCTGCTTGCCTGCGAGCGTTTCGAAGAGGTGGATGCCGACCACATCGGCCGGGTGGCCCGCGGCCATGGCCGCGTCCAGGACCCGGTGCCGCGGGTCCGCCGTCACGATGACCAGGTCCGTCTTGGGTGATGGCTGTGGCAGGACGTCGATGCCGGCCTCGGTGATCGCACCGGCCAGTTCGTCCAGCAGTCCGCCGGAGTCCCTGAGCAGTGCGACCGCGGCAGGAAGAGCGCGGGGTGCCAGGTCGTGGTCCTCGGCATCTGCCGCAGAGGTGCTGTGCCGCTGATAGTCATAGAACCCGCGTCCGCTCTTGCGGCCGAACAGCCTGGCGTCGCATAGCTTGCGCAGCAGGGGCGCGGGGAGGTAACGGGTGCCGCCGAACTCGGCTTGAAGCGTCTCCAGGACAGCCATCGACGTGTCTAGGCCGATCAGGTCAAGCAGGGTCAGTGGCCCCATGGGCAGGCCGAGCCCCAGCGTGGCTGCCTTGTCAATGTCCTCCCTCGAGGCCTGTCCTGTTTCCAGCAGGTGCACCGCATGGTTGAGGTAGGGCAACAGCAGCGCGTTCACGACGAATCCTGCTCGGTCGCTGATCCGCACGGGAGTCTTTCCCAGGTCATGGGCCAGCAGGGCCAGCGACTCGCTGGTGTCCGCTGAGGTGAGCACCGTGGAAATCACCTCGACCAGCTTCATGACCGGAGCGGGGTTGAAGAAGTGCAGGCCCGCGACGCGGGCGGGATACCGCGTGCCGCCGGCGATCTCTGTGATCGAAAGCGAAGAGGTGTTGGTGGCCAGTATCGCGTCGGGCCGGCAGGCCTGGTCAAGCTGGGCGAACAGGGCCTTCTTGAGTTCCATGCGCTCTGGTATGGCCTCGATCACCAGGTCGGCGTCCGCCACCCCGGCCGCGACGTCGTTTGTGGGCCGAATCCGGGCGAGTATCTCCGCGCGTGCCGTGTCAGCAAGCTTGCCCTTGCTGACGGCCTTGTCCAGGGATGCGCCGAGCCGGGCCATTCCCTGGTCCAGAAAATCCCGGTTGATCTCGATCGCGACGACGCGGCGACCGCTACGGCCGACCAGCTCGACGATGCCCGAGCCCATGAGGCCGAGCCCGATCACCGCCACCTCGCGGATGTCGGCTGGCTTGATCACGCTGCTTGTCATGGGTTGAGCCCTTCGCCTGGTAGTCAGTTGTGCGGCCGGTGCCGCCTAGCCGAGCCGTTCCACCAGCTCCTGGTGTAGCTCCAACAGCCGGGCGGGCAGGTGGCTGTGAAAGGTGTGGAAGAACTCGGGGATGTGCTCCGCCTCCAGCTTCCATGCCTGCGTGTCCACCGTGAGCAGCAGGTCCAGGTCAGCCCAGCTGATGTCCAGGCCGTCGAGGTCCAGCGAGCCCGGCGCGGGAAGGTAGCCGATCGGCGTCCGGGTGGCCCTGGCGTCGCCGGAAAGCCGCTGGATGATCCACTTCAGCACGCGGATGTTCTCGCCGAAGCCGGGCCAGACGAACCGGCCCGTGGCGTCCTTGCGGAACCAGTTGACGTAGAACAGCCGCGGCAGCTTGGCCGGGTCGGGGGCGGTCCGCCCGATCTTCAGCCAGTACCCGAAGTAGTCGCCCATGTTGTAGCCGCAGAACGGCAGCATCGCGAACGGGTCGTGCCGCAGTTCGCCGACCCTGCCCTCGGCCGCAGCGGTCTTCTCCGACGCGATATTGGCGCCGAGGAACACGCCATGATCCCAGTCGAAAGACTCGATCACCAGCGGTACGGTGCTCGCGCGCCGACCGCCGAACAAGATCGCCGAGATCGGCACGCCCGTCGGATCGTCCCACTCCGGCGCGATGATCGGGCACTGGCTGGCGGGGGTGGTGAACCGGGAATTCGGGTGCGCGGCCGGCTCTGGCGAGTCCGGCGTCCAATCCCGGCCCTTCCAGTCGGTCAGGTCCGGGGGCGGCTCCTCGGTCAGGCCCTCCCACCACACGTCGCCGTCTCTCGTCAGCGCGACGTTCGTAAAGATGCTGTTGGCCGTGAATGTCGCGACCGCGTTAGCGTTGGTCTTCGCGCCGGTGCCCGGCGCGACGCCGAAGAATCCGGCCTCCGGGTTGATCGCGTACAGCCGGCCGTCCTCGCCAAAGCGCATCCATGCGATGTCGTCGCCGATGGTCTCCACCTTCCAGCCAGGGATGGCGGGCGCCAGCATGGCCAGGTTGGTCTTGCCGCAGGCGGACGGGAACGCCGCCGCGATGTACATCGGCTGCTGGCCGGGCGGGGTGATCTTGAGGATGAGCATGTGCTCGGCCAGCCAGCCCTCGTCCCGCGCCATCGCCGACGCGATCCGCAGCGCGTAGCACTTCTTGCCGAGCAGCGCGTTCCCGCCGTACCCGGAGCCGTAGGACCAGATTTCCCTGGTCTCGGGGAAGTGGGAGATGTACTTGGTCTCGTTGCAGGGCCAGGGCACGTCGGCCTGGCCGGGCGCCAGCGGGGCGCCGACCGAGTGGACGGCACGGACGAACGACCCGGTCTGCTCGATTGAGCGCAGCGCGGGCGTTCCCATCCTGGTCATGATCCGCATCGATACGACGACGTAGGGCGAGTCGGTGACCTGCACGCCGAGCCGGGAGATACGGCTGCCGAGCGGGCCCATGCAGAACGGGATCACGTACATGGTGCGGCCGCGCATGCAGCCGTCGAAGATCTCCGCGAAGGTCTTGCGCATCTCGTCGGGCGCGATCCAGTTGTTGGTCGGGCCCGCGTCCTCTTCCCGCTCCGAGCAGATGAACGTGCGGTCCTCGACGCGTGCCACGTCACTGGGATCCGAGGCGCACCAGAAGCTGTTCGGGCGCAGCTTCGGGTTCAGCCGCGTGAAGGTGCCGCTCTCGACGAGCAGGGCGGTCAGCCGGTCCCATTCGGCCTGCGAGCCGTCACACCAGACGATGTCGCGGGGCTTGGTCAGCTCCGCGATCCCGCGGACCCATTCGGGCACCTCGAGGAGACTCTTCTCTATCTGGTTTTCAATAGGGTCTGGGCCGGACATTCCCATCACTTCCCTAGGGGCACCTTCTTCACCACTGCGGTGCCGCCGATCTTAAGTAATATAATTCGGCCCTGTAAGCCGGGTTGCGCAGCACCGCGGAAATCGGCCCCGCCATGAGCATCCCTTATCGCCGATCTGATGTCCTCGTAGGCTAGCCCGCATGGCAGATGATCGGCAGGGGCGAAGGTCCCGTGTCCTGGGACCAAAGTCGTTACCACTACGGGACGCGCCACGCATCCGGCCCGTGGCCTCATTAAATTTCCCTAAAAGGGATTTCCGGCAAAAGCGGCGCTACAGGGCATCTGCCAAAAATGGGAATCTCCGCGGCTGACAGCATTGTCTGGCCATCTTTTCCGGCATCGCGGGACCATCGAGCGGTAGCCTCGGCCCGGCCGGGCGACTCAGGGCCGACGCTAAGGAGGCCCGAGGGCGTCCGGCTGGCGTGGCCGTGCTGCCGCGGCCAGGCACTACGGACCAGCATGCCTTGAGCAGCGTTGGGACAAATAGCTGCGGCTCTGTGATGCACACCGCGTGATCACCGTCCACTTTGTGGACCGATGCGCCCGGGATCGCCCGGGCCAGCTTAAGCTGGCGGCTCACAGGAACGAGGCGGTCCCGGGTCGTGACAACCACCGCGGTCGGGACATTGACCTGGCCGATCCACCGGTGCGACGTGAACTCGCTGACGGCTTCCATGGCTGAGACGGCGGCGGCGAGTGTGGTCCGGCTCAGCTGAGCGCGGGCCCACCTGGCGGTTGCCGGGTCGTCAACGGAGCCCAGAAGCGTCATTCCGAGAGCCTCGGCGCCCAGCAGTTGCATAATCGGATTCCATCGCATGGCGGTGGCCACCGTCGGCAGCGAAAGGGCGGCCAGTTTCTCCGCCGGTGACTCCTGGACGTTGCCCGCGGTGGCGCACAACACCAGACCGGACAACCGCGGGGCGTGCCGGTGGTACAGCAGCTGGGCGACCATGCCGCCCATGGAATAACCCACGGCGACGAACCTGCCGATACCAAGGGTTCCCGCCAGCGCTGCGACGTCGTCAGCGCAATCCTCGAGCCGGAACCGCGAACCGGTCCTGATCCCGTCGCCGTGGCCACGCAGGTCGGCAGCGATGACATGGAAATGACGCGCCAGCGGCGCGAAGACCTTCCCCCAGTTCAGCTCGGCCGTGCATGCTAGCCCATGGATGAGCATGAGCGGCTCGGCGCCGGGCGGACCGGCACACTCCCACACTCGCGTGACCCCACGGCCGGGCAGTTCTATCAGGCGTGTAGCCGGAGCCGCCGCCTCCCCAAGCACCTGCCGCACTATTCACTCTCCTGAGATGCCAGTCAGCGGCCGGAGGCGGTCACTGATCGACCCCTAACCGGGCAGCGAGCGGGACTTGCGGAGCGCTGACAGGACCAAAACCGTGTATACCGTTGGGTATACCCGCATTTCGGGCTAGTATGCCCGCTGCCTAAGGCGAGCTCACGCTTGGAAGGGCAGAGGAATCAAGAGCCCTCGGCCTCGGGCCTGCGCTGCATGGTCACCAGCTGCTCCTCAACGTCCGCCCACGTCCGGATCCACTCGGCGAACGGGTCCAGGATCCGCTCGAGCAGCGCAAGCTGCTCGTCAAACGCGGACAGCTGGGCCTTGAGCGCCTCGATGCTGCGTCGCTGAGCGGCGACGCTAGCCGCGATCGAGGTCACCTGGGCCGCTGAAAGGGCGCCAGGCAGTAGCAGCGCGCTGCGAGCCGCCGGGAGGCGCTCACCGCCTCCGGCCAGGTTCTCAAGCCCCTCAGTTACCGCACGGAGCTGGGTCACGAACATCTGGGTCAGGCCTGTGACCATGTCTGGCGTGTTCTGCTCATCATCGGCCATCGGCGTAATCCTTTCCGCCAAGCTGGCGGCAGTTCTTGCCGCCAGTGTGATCAAGCCCGGTCGCCTGCCGGGAACGCCCTCAGGCCAGCCTGAACCGATCACTGGCTGGTGAGGTGGCAGGTGGTCCCGCGGAAATCCGGCCTTCCCGCAGCTTCATTTTAACCTTCATTGAACTTATGCACGAGCCGCTCCGCTATGCGCCGAAATGACCCGAATTTAGGTCAAAAATATGCTAAGGGACCTAGGACTGAGGCAGCGGGACCAAGGCCACTAGCCGGCGGAAACCCGCAGACGTACGAAGAGATCAATGAACTGAAACAAAGCCGCGAGCTCAGGAAGCCTTACCCACCCCAGACCACGGCACTGTTCCGGACGAAGGAGAAATCCAGTGACTCAGAAAACCGCGATCGTGACAGGCGCAGCCCGCGGCATCGGTGCCGGGACGGCCATAAGGCTGGCCTCCGACGGCATGGCCGTGGCGGTCCTCGACCTCAACGAGCCCGATTGCGCGAGGACGGTAAAGGAGATCGAGAACGCCGGCGGGCGCGCGCTCGCGGTCGGCGCCGACGTCAGCAAGACCGATCAGGTGAACGCCGCGGTCGAGCGGGTGGCCGCCGAGCTAGGCGAGCCGACGGTGCTGGTGAACAACGCCGGGATAACGCGCGACGCTCTGCTGTTCAAGATGACCGACGAGGACTGGGACGCGGTGATCAACGTCAACCTGCGCGGTGCGTTCCTGATGACCAGGGCGGTGCAGAAGTACATGAGCGAGCAGAAATGGGGCCGGATCGTCAACATCTCGTCATCGTCGGCGCTCGGCAACCGCGGCCAGGCCAACTACTCCGCCACGAAGGCCGGCCTGGAGGGCTTCACCAAGACGCTCGCCAAGGAACTGGGCAAGTTCGGGATCACCTCGAACGCGGTCGCGCCGCACTTCATCGCCACCGACATGACCGCGGCGATGGCCGACAAGCTGAAGATGTCGTTCGAGGAACTCGTGGAGACCTACAAGAAGCAGATACCGGCCAACCGGGTCGGCCAACCGGCCGACGTGGCCCACGCCGTCTCGTTCCTGGTCAGCGAGGGCGCGAGCTTTGTCTCCGGCCAGGTCATCTACGTGGCGGGCGGCCCCCTGTGCTGAGGGCATGTCTATTAGGAGGCTGTCATGAAAGAGATCCTTGACGCAATCCTCAACCCGGACAGCCGGCCCGGCGACCTCGCCGCGCTGCCGGTGCCGGAGGTCTATCGGGCCGTCACCCTGCACCGGGACGAGGAGCATATGTTCGACGGCATCGACCTGCGCGACCGGGACCCCCGCAAGTCCCTGCACGTGGAAGAGGTGCCCGTCCCCGAGCTCGCCTGGGGCGAGGCCCTGATCGCCGTCATGGCCAGCGCGGTCAATTACAACACCGTGTGGAGCTCCATCTTCTCGCCGGTCTCCACCTTCGCCTTCCTGCGCCGCTACGGGAAGCTGTCGGAGCTCACCGCGCGGCACGACCTGCCGTATCACGTGGTCGGGTCAGACCTGGCCGGGGTGGTGCTGCGCACCGGCCCCGGGGTGAACATCTGGCAACCGGGCGAGGAGGTCGTCGCCCACTGCCTGGCCGTCGAGCTGGAAAGCTCCGACGGCCACAACGACACCATGCTCGACCCGGAGCAGCGCATCTGGGGCTTCGAGACCAACTTCGGCGGCCTGGCCGAGCTGGCGCTGGTCAAGACCAACCAGCTGATGCCCAAGCCGAAGCACCTCACCTGGGAGGAGGCCGCGACGCCGGGCCTGGTGAACTCGACCGCCTTCCGGCAGCTGGTCTCCGACAACGGCGCGTCGATGAAGCAAGGCCACAACGTCCTGATCTGGGGCGCCAGCGGTGGCCTGGGCGCTTACGCCACCCAGTACGCCCTGGCAGGCGGGGCGATCCCGATCTGCGTCGTGTCCAGCGAGCGCAAGGCAGACCTCTGCCGGTCGATGGGCGCCGAGCTGATCATCAACCGCAGCGCCGAGGGGTACAAGTTCTGGAAGGACGAGCACACCCAGGACCCCAAGGAGTGGAAGCGTTTCGGCGCCAGGATCCGCGAGCTCACCGGCGGCGAGGACGTGGACATCGTCTTCGAGCACCCGGGCCGGGAGACGTTCGGCGCCTCGGTGTACGTGGCCCGCCGCGGCGGCACCATCGTGACGTGCGCCTCGACCTCGGGGTTCATGCACGAGTACGACAACCGCTACCTGTGGATGAGCCTCAAGCGCATCATCGGCTCGCATTTCGCCAACTACCGTGAGGCGTGGCAGGCCAACCGCCTGATCTCCAAGGGCATGATTCACCCGACCATGTTGGTGGTCTACCCGATGGAGGATGCCGGCCAGGCCGCCCTGGATGTCCACCGGAACCTGCACCATGGCAAGGTCGGCGTCCTGTGCCTGGCCCCGCAGGAGGGTCTCGGCGTCCGTGATCACCAGCTGCGCGAGAAGCACCTGACGGAGATCAACAGGTTCCGCGACGTGTGAGGATAGAGCACAACATGATCGAGCCAAACGGGCCGGGGCGATCGCCTCGGCCCGCCCGGGAGCATCCCTGGCTGATGCGGACCTATGCAGGGCACTCGACCGCCAGGGAGTCCAACGCGCTCTACCGCCGGAACCTGGCCAAGGGCCAGACCGGCCTGTCGGTGGCGTTCGACCTGCCGACCCAGACCGGGTACGACGCCGACCATGTCCTCGCCCGCGGTGAGGTCGGCCGGGTCGGCGTCCCGGTCGGGCACCTAGGCGATATGCGGGCCCTGTTCGAGGGCATCCCGCTGGAGCAGACGAACACCTCAATGACCATCAACGCCACGGCCATGTGGCTGCTGGCGCTTTACCAAGTGGTTGCCGAGGAGCAGGGCGCCGACGTCGCCAAGCTGGCCGGCACCACTCAGAACGACATCATCAAGGAGTACCTCTCTCGCGGCACGTACGTGTTCCCCCCGCCCCCTCGGTGCGCCTGTCCACCGACGTGATCGCCTACACGGTGGCCCGTATGCCCAGGTGGAACCCGATCAACGTGTGCAGCTACCACCTCCAGGAGGCAGGGGCAACTCCGGTGCAGGAGATCGCGTACACGCTCTGCACCGCGATCGCCATCTTGGACGCCGTCCGCGACTCCGGGCAGGTTTCCCCGGATCGGATGGGTGAGGTGGTCGGGCGGATCTCCTTCTTCGTCAACGCGGGCATCCGCTTCGTCGAGGAGATGTGCAAGATGCGGGCCTTCGTCCGGCTCTGGGACAAGGTCACCCGGGAGCGGTACGGGATCACCGACCCCGCGCGCCGCCGCTTCCGCTATGGCGTGCAGGTCAACTCGCTGGGCCTGACCGAGGCGCAGCCGGAGAACAACGTTCAGCGGATCGTCCTGGAGATGCTGGCCGTCACCTTGTCGAAGGATGCCCGGGCCCGCGCCATCCAGCTCCCGGCCTGGAACGAGGCGCTGGGCCTGCCCCGGCCTTGGGACCAGCAGTGGGGCCTGCGCATCCAGCAGGTGCTCGCGTACGAGTCGGACCTGCTGGACTACGGTGACCTGTTCGACGGCTCCCGCGTGGTGGAGGCCAAGACCGCGGAACTGATGGCCGGCGCCGAGGCGGAGATCGCCGTGGTAGCGGAGATGGGCGGGATGGTACCGGCGGTGGAATCCGGTTACGTCAAAGCCCAGCTGGTCGCCTCGCACGCGGCCCGGCGCGCGCGCATCGAGTCGGGCGAGGAGAAGGTCGTGGGCGTCAACTGCTTCCAGTCCACCGAGCCCAGTCCCCTTACCGCGGATGCCGACACGGCAGTCCACCACGTGGACCCGGCCTACGAACGCGCGGTGCTGGCCGATCTGGCGGAATGGCGCCAGCGGCGCGACAAGGCGGAGGTGCTGGCCGCCCTCGGCCGGCTCAGGGCGGACGCGGCGCGCCAGGACGTCAATCTGATGGACGCGACCCTGGCCTGCGCCCGGGCGGGCGTGACCACCGGCGAGTGGTCCTTCACGCTGCGGGAGGTGTTCGGCGAGTACCGGGCACCAACCGGAGTCGGCAGCGCTCCGGGGACCGTGGTCGGATCAGGCGATGAGCTGGCCGCCGTCCACGAGGCGGCGCGCGCCACGGCCGCGGAGATCGGGGCGGGCAGGCTGCGCCTGCTGCTGGGCAAGCCGGGCCTGGACGGGCACTCAAACGGCATCGAGCAGATCGCCGTCCGGGCCCGCGACGCCGGGTTTGAGGTGATCTACCAGGGCATCCGGCTCACCCCCGAGCAGATCGCGGCCGCCGCGATCGCCGAGGACGTGGACTGCGTGGGGCTGTCGATTCTGTCCGGCGGGCACGGCGAGCTGGTGCCTGACGTGCTGCGCCGACTGCGCCAGGGCGGCGCCGGGGACATCCCGGTGGTGGTCGGCGGGATCATCCCGCCGGCCGACGCGCAGAGCCTGCTCGCCCAGGGGGTGGCCGCCGTCTTCACGCCCAGGGACTTCGGCATTACCGCCATCGTCGGCCGCATCGTCGACGAGATACGGCTCGCCCACGAGCTCCAGCCGTGGCCGGTCAGCCAGGCCGCGGCGACCGAGCCGGCCAGCGCCACGACAATCGAAGGGTGACAGGACCTGACATGACTACCGCAACGACTTCACCCATCACCGCTGCGGACCGCCTGCGCCCGCGCCGTTCCTGCCTGGCCGTCCCCGGCAGCAGCTCCCGCTTCCTGGAGAAGGCCCAGGGCTTGCCCGCGGACCAGGTATTCCTGGATCTCGAGGACGCCTGCGCGCCGTTGGTCAAGGAGAGCGCCCGGCAGGCAATCGTCGACGCGCTGAACAACGGCGACTGGGGCCGCAAGATTCGCGTCGTCCGGGTCAACGACTGGACCACCCACTGGACCTACCGGGACGTGATCACGGTGGTCGAGGGTGCGGGCCCTAACCTGGACTGCCTCATGCTGCCGAAGGTGCAAGACGCCGAGCAGGTCAAGGCGCTGGACCTGCTGCTCACCCAGATCGAGAAGACGATGGGCTTCGAGGTCGGCCGGATCGGCATAGAAGCCCAGATCGAGAACGCCATGGGCCTGATGAACGTCGACGCGATCGCCGCCTCCTCGCCGCGGCTGGAGACCATCATCTTCGGCCCCGCGGACTTCATGGCCTCGATCAACATGAAGTCGCTCGTGGTTGGCGAGCAGCCCCCCGGCTACCCGGCGGACGCGTACCACTACATCCTGATGCGCATCCTGATCGCCGCCCGCGCCCACGACCTGCAGGCAATCGACGGCCCCTACCTGCAGATCCGCAACGCGGACGGCTACCGCGCGGTGGCCCGGCGGGCCGCTGCCCTGGGCTTCGACGGAAAGTGGGTACTGCACCCCGACCAGATCGCCGCCGCCAACGAGATCTTCTCTCCGTCGCAGGAGGACTACGACCATGCGGAGCTGATCCTGGACGCCTACGACTGGTGCACCTCGGAGGCCGGCGGGGCCAAGGGGTCCGCCATGCTCGGCGACGAGATGATCGACGAGGCCTCCCGCAAGATGGCCCTGGTGATCGCGGGCAAGGGCCGGGCCGCGGGCATGCAGCGCACCTCTAAGTTCGAGCCCCCGCAGGAGTGAGCACGATGCAATTCGGACGGAACTACGAGGAGTTCGAGGTCGGGGCGGTCTACAAGCACTGGCCCGGGAAGACGGTCACCGAGTACGACGACCACTTGTTCTGCCTCCTCACCATGAACCACCACCCGCTCCACCTGGACGCGAACTACGCCGGGCAGGCCACCGACTTCGGCCAGAACGTGGTGGTGGGCAACTACATCTATTCGCTGCTGCTCGGCATGTCGGTACCAGACGTCTCGGGCAGGGCCATCGCGAACCTGGAAGTCGAGTCGCTCAAGCACGTGGCACCGACCTTCCACGGCGACACCATCTACGGCGAGACCACCGTGCTCGGCAAGTGGCCGTCCACATCAAAGAACGACCGGGGCATCGTCCAGGTCGAGACCCGCGGCTACAAGCAGGACGGCACCCTGGTGTGCGTGTTCCGGCGCAAGGTAATGGTACCGACCGAGGCCTATATCAAGGAGCGCGGCGGGGAGCAGCCCGGCCGCCCCGAGCCCGCCAGCTGATTCCAAGGAGCCCGCCATGGGACGCCTCGCACAGACCGAGGGCCTGACCGAGTTCGAGCAGGACATTCTCGCCACGGTGCGAGACTTTACCGTCAGGGAGATCATCCCGGTCGCGACCGAGCTCGAGCACCGCGACGAGTATCCCGGCAAGATCGTGGAGGGGCTGAAGAAGCTCGGCCTGTTCGGGCTGACGATCCCGGAGGCCTACGGCGGGCTGGGGGCGTCGCTGCTCATCTACGCCCTGGCGGTAGAGGAGATCGCCCGCGGCTGGATGTCCGTGTCCGGCATCATCAACACCCACTTCATCGTCGCTCACATGATCGCCCGGCACGGCACCGGCGAGCAGAAGGACTACTTCCTGCCCAAGATGGCGGTCGGCGAGATCCGCGGCGCCTTCTCCATGTCCGAACCGGGCCTGGGCTCGGATGTGTCGGCGATCCGCACCAAGGCGGTGCGCGACGGCGATGACTACGTGATCAACGGCCAGAAAATGTGGCTGACCAACGGCGGGACGTCCAACCTGGTGGCGGTGCTCTGCCGGACCGACGAGGGGCATGAGGCGCCGCACCGGAACATGACCACGTTCCTGATCGAGAAGGAGCCGGGCTTCGGGCCCAACCCGGCGGTGCCGGGCCTGACGGTACCGGGGAAGATCGAGAAGATGGGGTACAAGGGCGTCGACACCACCGAGCTGATCCTCGCCGATGTCCGCGTTCCCGCCGGCCGGGTGCTCGGCGAAAGCACCGGCCAGGGCTTCTACCAGATGATGGACGGCATCGAGGTCGGCCGGGTCAACGTCGCCGCCCGCGGCTGCGGGGTGGCGCTGCGCGCCTTCGAGCTGGCCATCGACTACGCGCAGCGGCGGCACGCCTT
This sequence comes from uncultured Actinomycetota bacterium, assembly GCA_963843745.1. Lineage (GTDB taxonomy): Bacteria > Actinomycetota > Actinomycetes > Streptosporangiales > Streptosporangiaceae > Trebonia. The sequence goes on along the minus strand of CAWJLP010000021.1, from coordinate 61,004 downwards.
CGGCAAGCCGATCGCCCAGCATCAGGCGATCCAGTTCAAGCTGGCCGAGATGGCGACCAAGGTCGAGGCGGCCCACCAGATGATGGTGATGGCCGCCCGCAGGAAAGACGCCGGCCAGCGCAACGACCTGGAAGCCGGCATGGCCAAGTACCTCGCCTCCGAATACGCCAAGGAGGTCGTCGAAGACTCCTTCCGTATCCACGGCGGCTACGGCTACACCAAGGAATACGAGATCGAGCGCCTGTACCGGGAAGCGCCGATGCTACTGATCGGTGAAGGTACCGCGGAAATACAGAAGATGATCGTGGGGCGCCGACTGCTGGAGGAATACCAGATCACCGGATGAACACGGCCACGGAACGGAGGGTGGCGGCGTCATGGAAGTATCAGCAGTTCTCGCCAGCGCGGAGGACGGAGTGGTCGACGAAGCGGTCGCCGTCCTGGCGCTACGTGATCAGACGGACCACCACTCACCCACCGCGCAGGAGCGCCGCCGTGACATGCGGCAGCTGTTCAATCTCGTCCTGCGCTGCGTGCGCGAGGACCGCGCCGAGTCGATCATCACGCCATCCGAGCGGATTGCGGCGCACTGTTTCGCCGCAGGCGTCGACCTGACGCAACTGCAGGGATCGTTCGACGTCCTGGCCGAGGCGCTCTGGCTTCATCTGGCGGGCGCCCTCGCCGACGAAAAGCGCATTGAGGCGCTTCGGCTCGTCAACGCCGCCGTTGGGGCGGGAAAGGACGCGCAGGCCCGAACCTACGTGGCCCTGGCCGCCCGGGGAGGAAGCCGGCCGGGCGGACAGCCAGCCGTGCCTGCGGAAGAAGGCGGGCCGGCCAGCGCAGCCGCCAGTCCGGACAGCGTCCCGGCCACCGCCATCCGGACTGAGGTGGTCGGGCGAGTCGGCGTCATCACCCTTGATGCCCGGCATGTGCGCAACGCCATCGGCGCCCGGATGGCGGGGGGTATCGTCGCCGCACTCGAGAGCCTGCGCGCCCGGGATGTGCGCGCCATCGTGCTCCGCGCCGCAGAGGGAATGGACGTCTGGTCCGCCGGCCATGACATCAATGAGCTTCCGCGCGGCCGGCGGGACCCGCTGGGCTACGACGACCCGCTGGAAGAGCTACTGCGCGCCGTGCGCGCCTTTCCCGCGCCCGTCATCGCCATGATCCACGGCACGGTATGGGGCGGGGCGCTGGACCTGGTGCTCAGCTGCGATCTGGTCGTCGCCGACGAGACCGCGTTGTTCGCCATCACGCCCGCGAACCTCGGATTGCCGTACAACGTCACCGGGCTGCTGCATTTCCTCGGTCGGCTGCCGGTCAATCTCATCAAGGAGATGTTCTTCACCGCGGCGCCGGTGGACGCCCGCAAGGCCAGGGATTGGCTGCTCGTCAACCACCTGGTCGCGCCGGACCAGCTCGAGTCGTTCACCCTGGAACTGGCCGCGACGATGGCGACGAAGTTGCCGCTGGCGATCGCGGTCATCAAGGAACAGCTTCGTGTCCTTTCGGATTACCAGCCCATCGCGGCGCAGGTGTACGAACGCGTCCAGGGGATGCGCCGGCAGGCCTATGACAGCGCCGACTACCTCGAGGGCCTGAACGCTTTCACCGAGAGGCGCCAGCCGATCTTCCGAGGCACCTGATGCGGTCGCGGGCCAGCTAAAGCCGCAAGCCCACGCTGCTCCCTCTGGGAGAGGACCTTCGGCCCTAAAAAGCCGGAGGCGGAGCACGCCACTATGAATGAAAGCCCCTGTGATGCCCGCCAGTCAGGGGAAAAGACTGATATGCCGCATAGCGGACCCCTGATAACGGGCGGTTCCGGAAACGTGCTCGCCGACGAGGCAAGATCCCGGGAGGGTCACATGTGCACACAGACCGGGGCCACCGCCTATGCCTTGCTGGCCGACGGCACCACGGTCGAGATCCGGACCGCGCGGCCCGGCGATTTCGACGCGGTGCGGGACATGCACACCAAGATGTCCCCAGACAACTTCTACCTGCGTTTCTTCAGCATGAGCCCGCTGGCAGCCGAGCAGGAGGCGCGCCGAATCTGCCGCGAGCCCTCCCCGGACCACGCGGCGCTGCTCACCGTCCTGGATGGCGAGGTGGTGGGCTGCGGCAGCTATGAGCGGGCAGGCACGGGTTCCACGTCCGCGGAGATCGCCCTCGCAGTCGCCGATGACGTGCAGAACCGGGGCGTCGGCACGCTGCTGCTTGAGCACCTGATCTCCTTGGCGCGCGGCCGGGGGCTCCGCGCCTTTATTGCCGAGACGATGGCCGAGAACGCGCTTATCCTCCGGGTGATCACCGATGCCGGGCTGCCGACGCACCGCGCCCTCGCGGACGGCGTCTACCACTTCACCTTCCCTCTGCCCGCCGACGAGAGCGATGCCGCCCTGGGCACCTACCGCGACGCGGTCGCCGAACGGGAGCGGTCGGCCGGCGTGGCCAGCCTGCGGCACCTGCTGACCCCGGCCTCGGTCGCGGTCATCGGCGCGAGCCGGCGCCCTCGGTCGGTCGGACGGGCCATCCTGCAGAACATCATCGACGGCGGCTTCACCGGCCCGGTGTATGCGGTCAACCCCAGCGTGGACAAGCTGGACGGCGTGCCCTGCGTGCCGTCGGCGGCCGCGCTGCCCGAACCGGTCGACCTGGCCATCATTGCCACCCCGGCGGCCACCGTCCCCGGCATCGCCGAAGACTGCGGGAGACGGGGTATCAAGACCCTGGTCGTAACCACGGCAGGGCTGGAAGCGCACGCCCGGGCCGAGCTGCTGAGCATCTGCCGGCGCCACGCCATGCGGCTGGTCGGTCCGACCGGCTTCGGCATAGCCAACACGGCAATTTCCCTCGACGCGACGCTCGCGGCCCGCCATCCCCGGCAGGGAACAGCCGGCCTTGCGCTGCAGTCCGGCGGCGTCGGCATCGTGCTGCTCGAACACCTGTCCCGGCTGGGTGTCGGGATCTCCTCCTTCGTTTCCCTCGGCGACAAGGACGACGTGTCGGGCGACGACATGCTGCTGTGGTGGGAGTCCGATGCGACGACGAAGTTGGCCGTGTTGTACCTGATGTCGTTCGGGAACCCGCGGAAGTTCGCCCGGACGGCCCGCGCCGTCAGCCGTACCATGCCGGTCCTGACTGTGAACGTGGGCCGGTCCGCCGCGGGCCAGCGGCTAGCCGCTGCTCGCCAGCTGACAGCCGGGCGCCTGGCCACTGCTCAGGGCGCGGTGGCGGTCATCCCGCAGCTCACCAGGCAGGCTCTGTTCGAGCAAGCCGGCGTGATCGCCACCGCTAACCTCGGCGAACTAATCGACACCGCCGCCTTGCTGGCCTCGCAGCCAGTGCCAGGGGGAACCAGGGTCGGCGTGGTATCAAACGCGCGCGGTGCGGGAGTGCTCGCCGCCGACGCGTGCGGCGACGCGGGCCTGCAGGTCGCCAGCCTGACCGAGGATACCCAGCGGGCGCTTCGGGACATGCTGCCCGCCGGCGCGGCCGTGGCCGGGCCGGTCGATACCACCGTGGTGGTCGCGCCGGGTGTGTTCCGCCGATGTCTGGAACTCGTGGGTGCGGACCCGGGCGTCGACGCGGTCCTCGCACTGACGGCCACCACCGCGACCAGCGACCTGGTCCCGGAAGTGCAGGCCGCGCGGCTACCGGTCCCGGTCGCCGCGGCGGTCATGGACCAGGTGGAAGTGGTCCGGCTGCTGTCCGGCCCAGAGGAGGACTCCCCGGACGTTCCCGCCTACGCCTATCCCGAATCCGCCGCCCGTGCCCTCGGCCATGCCGCACGCTACGGCATGTGGCTGGCCACCCCGCAGGGACAGGTACCCGACCTGAAAGGCCTGCGCCAGGCCCAGGCGAAAGAACTGGCCGTCGGCTTTCTCGTCGACACGCCGAAGGGCGGCTGGCTGTCCCAGGAACAGTCCGTGGCGCTGCTCGGCTGTTACGGCGTGCCGATGGCTGACCACATCGCGGTCACTACCGAAGATGCCGCGGCCGAAGCGGCGGCGCGGTTCGGTGTCCCCGTGGCGCTCAAGGCGGACCTGTATGGCGTGGTGCGCACGATCTATGCCGACGCTGTCATACTTGACCTTCATGACGCGGGTGAGGTCCGGCGTGGGTTCCGCTCGCTGCGGGAGACCTTCGGCGGCAGGCTCGCCGCCGTCATCGTCCAGCCGCTGATCACCGGCGGCGTTGAGATAAAGATCAGCGTGCTTCAGGAGCAGGTCTTCGGTCCGCTGGTACTGTTTGGCCTCGGCGGCGCGGCCGCCGACGTGCTGGCCGACCGCGCCGCCCGGCTCGCCCCGCTCACCGATTCCGACGCCGACGACCTCATCCGCTCGACACGCGCCGCCGACCTGCTGCTCGGCCGCCCCGGCGCACCCGCCGCCGACCTTGCCGCACTGAGGGACATGCTGCTGCGGGTGTCCCTGATGGCCGACGATCTGCCACAGATCGCCGAACTCGATCTCCGCGCCGTCGCCCGCCCGGACGGCGTCCAGGCCGTCGACGCCCAGGCCAGGATCCAGGCCGCAGAGCCCACCGACGCCTACCTGCGTCGGCTGCAATGACAGATCGCACCAGGACCGCAGGAGTCCCTTCCCGGACCGCCATCGGGATTCGGGAAGGTAATTCCCTTTCCGCAGGTCGGTGGGCTATGTCAGGCAGGTCGCATCGTGCCTTCCTGCAGGTAGCGCACATGCCATGACAACGCCTCGCTGAGCAGGTGGGGGGTGTGCTTGCCGGGTCCGGTGGCAGACGCGCGGTCGAGGTAATCCTGCAGCGCGGGCCGGTAATCGGGATGCGCGCAGTGGTTGATGATCTGCTGGGCGCGGCGCTGCGGCGCGAGGCCGCGCAGGTCGGCGATGCCCTGCTCCGTAACGATGACATGCACGTCGTGCTCGGTGTGATCGACATGGCTGACCATCGGCACGATGCACGAGATCTCCCCGTTCTTGGCGGTCGACGGGGTGAAGAACATCGCGATATGGGCATTGCGGGCGAAATCGCCGGACCCGCCGATGCCGTTGTAGATGCTCGAGCCCATGATGTGACTGGAATTCACGTTGCCGTAGATGTCTGCCTCGATCATGCCGTTCATCGCCAGGCAGCCGAGCCGACGTATGACCTCTGGGTGATTGCTGATCTCTTGCGGGCGCAGGATGATCTTGTCACGGTAGGTCTCGATGTTCTCGCGCAACTCGGCGATTCCATCTTCGGTAAGGGAGAAGGCCGTCGTCGAGGCCATCGTCATGGTGCCCGAGCGCAGCAGCTGCAGCATCGTGTCCTGAACCACTTCGGTGTAGGCGGTCAGCGGCCGGAACGGCCCGCTGTCGAACCGGGCGAGCACGGCGTTGGTGACGTTACCCACGCCGGACTGAAGCGGCGGCAACGTGGCGGGCAGCCGCCCGTGACTGGTTTCGTGGCTCAGAAAGTCCAGGAGATGACCGGCGATAAGCGGCGAATCGCGATCGACGGGCCTGGACGGGGCGGCGTAATCCGGATCGTTTGTCAAGACGACCGCGATGATCTTCTCCGGCGAGCAGCGCAGGTAAGGCACACCGATCCGGTCAGAGGGCGTGAGGATCTGCAGCGGCTTGCGGTCCGGGGGAAGCGCGGCGCCGTAATAGATGTCGTGCATCCCTTCCAGTTCGGCAGGCTGCCAGGAGTTCACCTCGAGGATGACCCGGTTGGCCATGTCGATCCACGTGTTGTTGTTACCCACTGAGGAGGACGGGATCAGCGCGCCGTCTGCGGTGACGCCCGCTACCTCGACGACTGCCACATCGAGGTGACCGAAGAAGCCTCCTCGGACCATCTGCGCGACATGTGACAGGTGCACGTCCAGGTAGCCGAGCAGTCCGCCGTTGATCTTGGCGCGGGTCACCGGGTCGGACTGGTAGGGCATCCGCAGGTCGATCCCGTCCACAGCCGCCAGCGCACCGCCCAGTTGAGGAGCAGCGGACGCGGTCCAGACGCTAACAGCGAAATGATCGCCGCGCGCGGCCGCGGCCACGGCACGACGGACCAGTGCGGCCGGTACTGCCTTCGGGTGACCGGAACCGGTGAATCCGCTCATCCCGATGCGGTCGCCGGGTGATATAAGCGCCGCGGCCCCCTCAGCGGAGATCACCTTGTCAGCGATGGCCTCGCACTGGATACGCGACCGGTCTGTCATCCGTGCCCCATCCCGCGACAGGTCATCAACCGCCCGTAGCGTCCCGCATGACCGGCCGCTCAAGGCTCGTGCCTACTCAGAGAACACAGTATGACAGCAGGCCGCAACCCGCCGACCTTGCCGGTTACCCGTCCCAGATTCCGCGTACGGGACAGTGCGGCCCCGGGTAGGGACCTTCGCCCCTTTCCGGTTGCCGGGAACCGCACTGGAGTGGGGTACATGGCCGGACGAGCCGGCCCGCGAAGACGACCCGTCCGTCTTGGGGAGGTCAACATGAGCCAAGTTTCTTACACGGCTTTGACGCCGCTGTCGTTCCTGGAGCGGTCGGCTCGCGTGTGGCCAGATAAGGTCGCTGTGATCTACGGCAGCCAACGCCTCAGCTACTCCGAGTTCGCGGCCGAGGTGGCTGGGACGGCCCGCGCCCTGCAGGCAAGTGGCATCGAACCCGGCGACCGAGTCGCCTACCTGATGCCTAATCTGCCCCAGTTGCTCATTGCCCACTTCGCAGTGCCGCTGGCGGGCGGGGTGCTTGTGGCAGTGAACACCAGGCTTGCGGCTGATGAGGTGTCTTACATCCTGCGTCATTCGGGTGCGAAGATTCTCATCGCCGACGCCGCGCTACTGCCCACAGCCACGGCCGCCGTAAAAAACGCTGACACGGTGCGTCAGTTGGTAGTGGCTGAGGATGCCGAAACCGAAACCAATGGCGCCTATCTGGCTGATGAGCCCAGGCTCATCAGCTACTCCGAGTTTCTCGCCAGGGACTCGGGAGCCTCACTGCCCTGGTCGGTCCCGGACGAGCTTGCCCCGATCTCGATCAACTACACTTCCGGCACCACAGGCCTTCCGAAAGGCGTTATCTACACCCACCGGGGGGCTTACCTGAACTCGTTCGGAGAGGTCATCCATTGCCGGTACGACGAGAACAGCGTTTATCTGTGGACATTGCCGATGTTCCACTGCAACGGCTGGTGCAATCCCTGGGCGCTGACCGCCATCGGAGGTACCCATGTGTGCCTGCGCGAGGTGCGCGGCGATGCGATCTGGAAGCAGTTCCGCGAGCACGGCGTCACCCATCTCAACGCAGCGCCCACCGTTGTGACCGCCATCCTGACCGCCGGACAGGCCGCGACGCTGGACCGGCCGGTTACCTGCACCACCGCGGGCGCGCCGCCCAGCCCCGCCACGATCGCGCACATGGAACGAATGGGCTTCACGGTGGTGCACGTCTACGGGCTGACCGAAACCTACGGCCCGATTTCGGTCTGCCAGCCACAGCCGGAATGGGCTGCCCTGCCCGCCGACCAGCGCGCCGCACGGCAGGCCCGCCAGGGCGTCAGCATGATCCAGGCCGAGCACCTGCGTGTCGTGGATGACACGATGACCGATGTTCCGGCCGACGGCAACACGATGGGCGAGATCGTCATGCGCGGCAACAACGTCATGGCTGGCTACTACCGCGACCCGAAGGCCACCGCCGAGGCGTTCCGTGGCGGCTGGTTCCACAGCGGGGATCTCGGCGTCATGCACCCCGACGGATACATCGAACTGCGCGACCGTATCAAGGACATCATCATCTCCGGCGGCGAGAACATCTCCACCATCGAGGTCGAGCAGGCGCTGATGAGCCACCCCTGCGTCCTTGACGCGGCGGTCGTCGGCGCCCCCGACGAGAAGTGGGGTGAGCGCCCGAAAGCATTCGTCGTGCTGCGCCCCGGCAAAAGCGCAACCCCAGAAGACCTTATCGCGCATGTGCGTACCAAGATTGCCGGCTACAAGGTACCTCGCGACATCGACATCACGGCGGCACTGCCGAAAACCTCGACTGGAAAGATCCAGAAATTCGTGCTGCGCGAAGCAGAATGGGCTGGCCGCACCCGCCGCGTGAACGGCTGAGCGATCCGGCCCGGGCCGGAGCCACAAATGGGTGCCAAACGGGCGGTGGCGACTGCCTGGGCAGGAACAGATGCCACCGCTCCCGTTGCGGCCGCCACGCTGCATCTATGCGACCCAGGGCTATCCTCAGATGGGCCGACACGCAGGGGAGAGTGCCAATATGACGCAGCAGGCCGTGGGATACGAGGACTGCGACATCCCGCTCAAGTCCGGAAGGCTTCGGGTGCGGCGGTGGGGTGCCGCCGATGCGCCGGCGGCGGTGTGCGTGCCCGGCCTGTCGGCGAACCTGTGCGGCTTCGACCGCCTCGCCGAACGGCTCGCCGACGACACGCTGCAGGTCGTGGCGATCGACCTGCGTGGCCGCGGCCGCAGCGAGGTGACGGGCGCGGGCACGTACGGCTGGCGCAACCACGCGCGCGACGTGCTCGGCATCGCGGATGCCGTCGGTGCACGGTCGTTCGCGGTCATCGGCCAGTCCAGCGGTGCGGCCATCGCCATGACCTGCGCGCAGCTCGAGCCGTCGCGGGTGGAGCGGCTTGTCCTCGTGGATCTCGCGGGAAGTCCTGAAGAGCGGTCGGCGGTGCCCGTCGTCGCCTCGGTGAGCCAGCTCGGCACGGTATACCCGTCGGCGCAAGCGGCCATCGCACTGATCAAGCAGACCGGCATCATCCCCGAGTGGGACGAGTACTGGGATCGCTACTTCCTGTACGAGCTGCGCGACGTCAACGGCGGCGTGGCAGCGAGCAGCGACCGCGGCGCGGTGCTCGAAGATCTCGGGTACGGCGCCGCGCTGTACTGGTCAGGCCCGGAGGCGCCGATCCACGGGCTGTGGAAGGCGATCACCATGCCGGCGCTGGTGCTGCGCGCCCGGCAGGAGATCATGCCGGGGTTCGGGTTCATCCTGCCCGCCGCGGAGGCGCAGCGGTTCGCGGCGGCGGTGCCTTCGGCACGCCTGGCAGAGATCAACGCGAATCACTACACGATCACGACACACGACGATTCCATCGCCACCATCGGCGCGTTCCTGCGCACGCGCTGACGCCCCGGGCGAAGTCGCCTCGGCGGCCGAGGCTCAGCCCTCGGCTAGATAGCCGTAGCGGTCGCGGAAGGCGTCGGGCGTGAGCCCTGAGGCCGCTGCGATCGGGCCGAGCTTGTCCGGATCCTCGAGGTCCTCGCGGTCCAGCCGGATCATGTACTCGCGGGCCACCCTGTACGAGCTCGAATCGACGTTCACCAGCCGGATCCGCACCCGCCCGGTCCCGGAGTCGCTGAACGACCCGAAGGCCAGCGGCACCATGTGCCCTTCCTGGATCGTGATCATGCCGCCGGGCTCACCGGCCGCCAGCAACCGCTTCAGGTAGTCGACGGCACCGTAGCCCAGGTCGCGGGTGTACTCGATGTCGAACGGGATCGGGGGCGCGCACCGCAACTCGTAGCCGATGTTCTTGCCCTCGACCGTGACCTTCTGCCCGCGCTCCCTGAAGCGCTCCTTGAGTTCCTTCGCCAGCAGCCGGTCCAGCTCGAGCTCGGCCAGCCGGACGTGGCCGTGCTCGTCCAGCTCCACTTCCGGCATGGCCTTGCGGAGCTCCTCCTGCGGCAGGCGCAGGCCGATGCCTTCGGCGAGCACCGCCACGCCGAACGGGCGGCCGTGGGCGATCCGCTTGAGCATCGCGGTCTCCAGCACGTCCACCAGCCGCGCCAGGTGGATGGGTTCGCCGGGAGGGAACTCCTCGGCGATGACCGTCAGGGTGGCCCCCGCCGACTTCCCGATGCCCACGGCCAGGTGGCCCGCCGACCGGCCCATCGCCACCACCAGGTACCACCGCCGGGTGGTGATCGCGTCGGTCATCAGGTTGCTGACCAGCTGGACCCCGACGCTCCGCGCGGTCTCGAAGCCGAACGTCGGGGTGCCGCCCGGCAGCGGCAGGTCGTTGTCGATGGTCTTCGGCACGTGCGCCACGCACAGGCCCCCGCCGGCCGCTTCGGCCAGCCGGGACGCCGAGAACGCGGTGTCATCCCCGCCGATCGTCACCAGCGCGCCGATCCCCAGCTTCCGCAGCGACTCCAGGCAGGCGCGCAGCCGCCAGCCCGGATCGGCGGCACCCGGATCCCGCACCGTCGGGTTGGCCCGCGAGGTCCGCAGGATCGACCCGCCCAGGGCGTGGATCCTCGACACGTCCGTGATGGACAGCGGCCGCACCTCGGTCTGGCCCTCGATTAGGTGCTCGAAGCCATCCATGATCCCCAGCACGTCCCACCCGAGTTTCCGTGCCTCGATCGTGGCCGCGGAGATGACCGAATTCATCCCCGGGGCCGGGCCGCCGCCACACAGAATCCCCAGTTTCATCCCCCCATCGTTGCAACGACGAGGCAATCCTGACAAGCGGATCGGCACCGGGACCTCGAAACCATGCCCTATCACAAATCCCAGCCGCACGACGCGCAACGGCCCGAGCGTCTATCTGGCTGGTGATCGTGCGCGTGCGATCCCTGGATCGCAGGTCTGAACCGCGGTTTCAATGAGCCGGATGTCGTGGGGAAAGTCCACCAGTTCCGCCGCGGGCAGGGCCTAGTGGATGCAAACGATCCGGCCGACCGGCACTGGCGCCATCAGCCGCAGGCATTCTTCCCTGGCCAGCCGATGCCATGCGGTTCGCCGAAGACGCGGGCCGCGTACGCGGCCGCCTGGGTGCGCCGTTCCATGCCGAGCTTAGCGAAAAGCGCGGATACGTAATTCTTGATCGTCTTCTCCGCCAGCAACATCCGCTCGCCGATCTGCCGGTTGGTCAGCCCTTCCCCGACCAGTTCGAGGATCCTGCTCTCTTGCTCGCTCAGCCCGGCCAGCGGGTCGCGTTTGTCGGCCCGGTCCCGCAGCCTGGCCATCACCTGGCTAGCTGCCCGTGGGCCTAGCAGCGACTGCCCGGAAGCGACTGTCCGAACCGCCCCGACCAGGTCGCTGCCGCGGATATCTTTCAGCACGTATCCGGCCGCCCCGGCCATGATCGAGTCGAACAGCGCCTCGTCATCGCCGAACGAGGTCAGCATCAGGCACGCTACCTCCGGCATCAGGGAGCGGATCTCCCGACACACGATTACCCCGTCACCGTCTGGCAGTCGAACGTCGAGCACGGCCACGTCCGGGCGCAGCGCCGGAATGCGGGCCAGCGCCGAGGAGGCAGTGCCGGCCTCACCAACCACTGTGATGTCCGGATGGGCCTCCAGCAGGTCGCGCACTCCCCGGCGGACGACCTCGTGGTCATCCAGCAGGAAAACCGTGACCGGCTTTCCCGGCGGTTCCCTGCTTTCAGCCTGGATTGTCATATTAGCTCTTAACTCCCTGACCGTCGCGTTCTGTCACCTGAACCTTACGTAAAGGAATCGGTTTCTCTCACCGTAATCACCCCTCCCGCACCGGGCTACCGACAAAGGTCCTGGCCGCGCAGCCCGGACGTCCCCGGAGGGGCTTCCTGCGCGCCCGCCCCACAAGCCTCGTTCCACGCTGGGGGGCTTGCTACCAGGCCCTGGCGACCTGCTCTGGGAAGCCGTCACCCGGCATCGGATAAACCCGGAATACCCGGGGCGCGAGCTGCTGGACCGGGTGGTCAGGCACCTGTCCGACGAGGGGCTCAGCTTGTGCAGGCCGTCGGCCCGCACAAGGACAAGGCAGCGAGCAGATCACCAATGCCCTGGACACCCTAGACCACACGATCCACGAGATTCGCGAGTACGTGCTCGCCGTCAGACCCGATCCCGGGCCGGCAGACGACGATCGGTGAAGTGGGTGACGGACCAGGTCCCGCGCCGTATCGGTAACCTCACCGGTCATGTTGCCTACCTGCCTCAACTCCAGATGGCCATAATCCCTGCGCTTCGGACTCGCTGCATGGCCCCTCGTCGCGGCGGCCCTGCCACGGCTATCCGGGACCTGCGCACGGGCGTAGGCTCAAATAAGGAGGTACTGCGCCCGCACCGTCATAGCGCGGACGCAGCTGATCGCGTCGCCCCGGACCCCGGTAGCACGGCCAGCCCCGGCCACTCGCCAAGGAGCCCAGCGATGCACCCAGCGGCAAACCTGCTTTCTCCCGCACCCACCGCAGGGACGCCCCCGCAGCACGCGGCCCGCGTGCTGCCGACCCGAGGGCCGCCGGCCGCCGGGCAGCACGGCCGGGCTGCGCCCGGCATGAGCGGGCCCGGCCAGGACACGCCCATCGGCCCGCAGATCAGCGTTTTCCTGCTCGACGACCACGAGGTCGTCCGGCGCGGCATCCGCACCCTGCTGGAGGCCGAGCCTGGCATCACCGTGATCGGCGAGGCCGGCACAGCCGCGGCCGCGCTGGCCCGCATTCCGGCGCTGCGCCCCGACGTGGCCGTCCTGGACGTGCGACTGCCCGACGGCGACGGGGTAACAGTGTGCCGGGAACTGCGGTCCCGGATGCCCGGCCTGGCATGCCTGATGCTGACAGCCCACGACGACGGCGACGCGCTGTTCGACGCGATGATGGCTGGCGCAGCCGGGTACGTGCTCAAGCAGATCCGCGGCGCCGGCCTGACCGCGGCGGTACGCGCCGTGGCTGCGGGGGTATCGGTACTCGACCCTGATGCGGCCGGGAAAATGATGGCCCGCACCCGCGAACCGGGGCGCCCCGATCCGCTGGCCGGGCTCACCGGCAACGAACGCGGGATCCTGGAACTGATCGGTGAAGGGCTCACCAACCGCCAGGTCGCCGAGCGGATGTGCCTGTCGGAAAAGACAGTCAAGAACTACGCGTCCGCGCTCTACGCCAAGCTCGGCGTGCAACGCCGCACCCAGGCCACCGCCTATGCCGTCCGGACCTCGGGGACGGGCACCGCGGACGCAACCCACCCGCATCACTAGCAGCCGCAGCGCTCGTCTTGCGCCTGCAGGCATCGTTTTTTCGAGCTTGAGGTCACCGGCGCTCGTACGGGATCCTCTCCCCCGCTTCGACCGCGACCGGCAGGCGGTTCCCGGCTGGCGGCAGCTGGCACGTCGCGAGGTCGGTGTAGGCACACGGCAGGTTGGCCACGCGGTTGAAGTCCAGCACAACCGTGCCATCGGCGGCGGGCGGGGGCAGTTGAAGTGAGCGGTTGGCTGCGGGAGGTGACGCCTCGGCGCTGAACCTGCTCAGCGTCACCTGAACCAGCAGCTGGATTGGCCGCGCTGACCATGCCGGGTGGTGATCGGAGAAAGGACGGCAGCGGCATGCCCGTCACCCGGAAGGCGGTCGGCTATCGCTGCCGCTAGATCCAGCTCCGACACGGCGGCTCGACGCCGAGCGCATATTTCGACGGCCCGAAGCGGATGCGCGGCATCGAGGTCAACCCTGACGTTGAAGGACCCTCTTCGGATCCCGGTTGCCCGCCGCCTGGCTAGGGCAGCGGCGTCATTCCGTGTTCGGGGAAGACGGCCGCCCTGGTGGCCATGATGGCCTGGTCGAGGGGATCTGCCGGATCATATCCGGATTCGAAGCGCGCGTAGTCGGGCTGGTTCCCTTCGGTCATGAACTCGGGCGCCTGGAGGCCGGTGCGGCGGTACGCATGCTCGCGCCAGGCGGCCGGGATGCGCGCCCCGGGGGCGATCGGATGCCCGGCGGCCTCGGCCAGCAGGTGCGCCCACGTTCTGGGGACGACGTGGAGCAGGTCGTAGCCGCCTCCGCCGGTAAGGAGCCACCGGCCTCCTGCCACCTGGTGGGCCAGGGCGTGGATCGCGGTGTGCGCGGCGCGCTGCGCGTCGATGGACAGCTCCAGGTCGGCCAGCGGGTCGAGCCGGTGGGTATCACAGCCGTGCTGGCTGACCAGGATCGCCGGCCGGAACTCGCGCAGCAGCGGCGGCACGACGGCGTGGAAGGCGCGCAGCCACCCGGCGTCCCTGGTCCCGGCCGGCAGCGCCACGTTCACCGCCGATCCCTTCGCTCCCGGCCCGCCTGTCTCGGACGGCAGGCCGGTGCCGGGCCACAGCGCCGCCGGATGCTCGTGCAGGCTGATCGTCAGCACCCGCGGATCGTCGTAGAAGGCGGCCTGCACCCCGTCGCCGTGGTGCACATCGACGTCGACGTAGGCGACCCGCCCGGCGCCCTGCCGCAGCAGCCAGGAGATCGCGATCGCCGGGTCGTTGTACACGCAGAACCCGCTCGCGCTGGCGCGCATCGCGTGGTGCAGCCCGCCCGCGATGCTCGCGCCATGCTGCGCCGCGCCGGTCCAGACCGCACGGGCCGCCGCGAGGGTCGCGCCCGCCACCAGCGCCGACGCGTCGTGCATGCCGACAAACACCGGATCATCCTCAGTGCCCAGGCCGAAATTCAGCACCGAAGGGTCCGGCTCCGGGCTGCCCGCCCGCCGCACTCCCGCGATGTAGCGCGGGTCGTGCACCAGCTCAAGCTCCGCGTCAGTGGCGGGCACCGGGCTCTCGACCGACACCCCGGCCTCGGCGAACAGGCCGAAGGCCCGCGCCAGCTCGATCGTCATTTCAACCCGGGCCGGCGCCATCGGGTGGCCGGCCCCGAAGTCATAGCCGGCCAGCCGCCCATCCCAGGCCACGTGCAGCGTGCAGGCCATGCGCTCATCCTCCAAGCCATGCGAACCCGGAGAGCTTGATCGCGGACCTCATCGGGATCTTCGTCCATTGCGGGCCAGCCAGCGGCCGGCCTGCACGGCACCCGGCCGGCTGGCCGCTGCACAGCCTGATCCTGATGCCGCACTCAGTCTACATACGCAATTTAAAACTAGCAATTAGATTCTAGAAACTGTTATCATATCCAGCTTGACCGTGAGGTCAGCTGCCATATCGGCGCCATGCGTTCCTGTCGGTCGCCGTCCTCAACTGGCACGACCGGAACATCGACTGCCTACGTCGCGCAATGCCGTCGCATTGCTGTCCTGCATCAACGGCGCGCCAGACGGTGCGGGCGCTGCGTTCCGGTGATGCCCATGCGCAGCCCGATGTCGCGCAGCCGCGTCCGGGTCACACGTGATGCACGGGAGGACCCGGGCGCGGCTGGTCAGGAAACTTCAGCTCCGCCCTTAAAAGCGCAACTTATTTCTAGAAAAATATTGCTAGTTTAATATTTCAGGCGTAGGCTGAAGGCAGGCATCGGGTAACAGTTGCCGAAGGTTGCGAGACGCCAGGTTCGCGAGAGGCCGACCAAGGTCTCAGCGAACTGGTCCACTCGTAAAGGAAGTAGTCCTCATGATCGAACCAGCGGCAACACGCGCACCCAAGCCAGGCCCGCTGCACG
Organism: uncultured Actinomycetota bacterium; assembly: GCA_963843745.1. Taxonomy (GTDB): domain Bacteria; phylum Actinomycetota; class Actinomycetes; order Streptosporangiales; family Streptosporangiaceae; genus Trebonia. Next base: position 45,674 of record CAWJLP010000021.1, on the reverse strand, counting down.
AGGTTCTCGTGCCCAGGACGTCAATAGCTGCCCTGGAGCCGGTCATCGGAACGGAGCAGTACGCGCGGCTGCTCACCGCGGCCGCCCGGTTCCGGGACAGGCTCGGCGGGCGGACCATCTGGAACGTCAACTCGACCGCGGTCGGCGGCGGGGTCGCTGAGATGCTGCAAGAGCTCGTGGGGTACATCGCGGGCCTGGACATCGCGGTCCGCTGGATGGTGATCGGCGGCGACCCGGACTTCTTCGCGATCACCAAGAGGCTGCACAACCAGATTCACGGCCAGCCCGACAGCGCCGGGCCGCTGAGCAGCGCTGACGCCAGCCATTACGGCCAGGTCCTGGGCGCCAACGCGGACGAGCTGCTCAGGCAGGTCCGTGCCGGCGATATCGTGCTGCTCCATGACCCGCAGACCGCTGGCCTGGCGGCACCCCTGGTCCGGGCCGGCGCGCGGGTGGTGTGGCGCTGTCACATCGGCGTGGACTGGCAGAACGACACCACGCGCGCGGCATGGGATTTCCTGCGGCCATATCTGGCGCCCGCGCACGGCTTCGTTTTCTCCCGGCGGCAGTACGTGCCGCCGTGGATTCCCGCGGAACAGGCCTGGATCATCCCGCCATCGATCGACCCGCTCTCCGCGAAGAACCAGCAACTCGACGCCGCCACGGTCCAGGCGATCCTGGCTACCATCGGGGTCCTGGACGGCGAGGCCCAGGCACCCGGGCGCTTCACGCGCCGCGACGGGACGACCGGCGAAGTCACCCGCGCCGGGCTGGTGACGGGCGAGGTCAGGCCCGGCCCGGCCGACCCTGTTGTCGTGCAGGTCTCGCGCTGGGACAGGCTCAAGGACCCCTCCGGTGTCATGCGCGGCTTCGCCGAGCACGTGGTGCCCGGCGGCGCCGGGTACCTGATGCTCGTCGGGCCCATGATGAGCGGGGTGACCGATGATCCTGAGGGCGCCCTGGTCCTGGCTGAATGCCTGGCGCAGTGGAGAAGCCTGCCCGCCGCCGCGCGCGCGCGGGTGCTGCTGGTGACATTGCCACTGGAGGACGTCGAGGAGAACGCGGCGATGGTCAACGCCATCCAGCGTCATGCGCAGGTGATCGTGCAGAAGAGCATCGCCGAGGGATTCGGGCTGACCGTGGCCGAAGGCATGTGGAAGGGACGCCCGGTGGTCGGCTCGGCTGTCGGCGGAATAATGGACCAGATCGCCGACGGCACCGGCATCCTGCTGCCCGACCCGGCCGATCTGGCCGCGTTCGGGTCAGCGGTGCGGCAGCTGCTCGACAGCCCGGACGACGCAAGGCTCATGGGCAAGGCAGGCAAGGAGTACATCCGGCAGAACTACCTCGGCGACCACCACCTAGCACGGTGGGCACAGCTCATCGACGCGGTCATGGGCGATTAGGTCAGCCCGGTCCAGCGATCAGATCCGGGCGGCCGGGCGCTGGGCCCGACCCTTGCGCGGGCGTGCCTCATTCGGCAAGGAGGTGCGGCCAGCGCCGCCGGTGGGCTGCCAACACGGCTGCGCAGTCCGGGTCGCCGTCCGGGAGCAGGCTTACGATCAGTTCTGCCTCCTCGGCAAGCCGACACTGCCCGGACGTGACTAGCGGGCAGGCTCGTCCGGCTTCCCGCAGCGGCCCGGTGCACTGGCGCAGGTCCTTTCCCGCCAAACGGAGCGCCGTGACCCGCTCGTCGTCAAACCAGCTGCGCCTTTCCACTAGCACCCGCTGGCCTGCGGACTCCGCCGGCCAGCCGGGCATCCCGCCGACGGTGGAGATCTCCAGCCAGGCCACGGAGAAGTCTTCGGTGGCATCGGCCAGCGACCATCCGTAGCGCTGGAGCAGCCGCAGCATCGGCTTGTTGCCGAGGAGGACCGCGGCGCGCAGCCGCTCCAGCCCGTCCTCGCGGGCCCGCCGCACCAGTGCCTCCAACAGCAGGTGCCCCATCCCGACGCCCTGATAGCTATCACGGACGGTCAGTGCCAGCTCCGCTGTCCCGGCACCCATGGGCACGTAGCGAGCCTCGGCGGCCAGGCAGTCCGGGTCGGCGGGCGGGACGGCGACGAAGCACACGGTACCGCTGCCGAGGCTGGCGAACCGGGCCATCAGCGCGGGCGCGGGCTGCCCGGCGTGGAAACGGCGGTGAAAGGACTCGGCCGACAGTTCCAAGTACAGCCTGGTGATGGCCACGACGTCGCCGGGGCCGGCCGGGCGCAGCACGATAGCCCGCCCGTCGGCCAGCTCGCGGTCGCCGTTTACCGTCATGAGCCCACGGTAGGCGTGCCCGGCACGCCCGTGCAGGGACCAAGGGCCCGATCGCGGTCCCGCTGGGACCCGTGAAGCTGCTTGCGGGAGCAGCCCAAGCCTGAAGCAAGCGAGAGCTACCAGGTCACCTGGAGCGAGAAAGCGATCAAGCACTTGCGCCTGCTCGATAAGCCGGTTAAGAAACGCATCGTCGACACCGTGAACCACCTTGCCGAGAACCCCAGGCCACCAGGCATGAAACCGGTTATCGGCCTGCCCGGCGTCTTCCGGGTCCGGGAGGACCACTGCCGCGTCCTGTACACGGTTGACGACGATCGCCGGACAATCTGGATCGAGGACGTGCGGCACCGCAGCAAGGTACACGGTGACCACAGACACGGAAAGAGCTCATTGAACCCGGGTGAGCCGCCGCTGTCCGTAGAAGAAGAAAAAGGGCAATTATCCGAACGGACAGCGCGTGACTGCCTCAGCCGGTGACTGGCGTGCCAGGCCGGCAGGCTGCCGTGTCGAGTTGTTCGGTCCGCTGGGCCACGTTCTGGAGGCTGTGATGGACTTTTCACCGAGTGCCCGTTGCCAGGAGCTGATGGCGCTGATGCGCGCTTTCCTGAACGAGGTGGTTTATCCGGCTGAGCCGGCTTTTCACCGGCAGGTGGCGGCGAACCGGGCGGCGGGTGAACCATTCCAGACTCCGCCGGTCATGGGGCGGCTGAAGGAGGCGGCGCGGGCGCGGGGCCTGTGGAATCTGTTCTTGCCGGACGAGAAGTTCGGGGCGGGGCTGTCGGTGCTGGATTACGCGCCCGTAGCGGAGCTGTCAGGCCGGTCCCCGGAGCTGGCGCCTGAGGCGATGAACTGCGCCGCCCCGGACACCGGGAACATGGAAGTGCTCGCCATGTTCGGCACACCGGAGCAGCAGCAGCGCTGGCTCGTGCCGCTGCTAGAAGGTCGCATCCGCTCCTGCTTTTCCATGACGGAGCCGGATGTGGCCTCCTCCGATGCCACGAATATCGACGCGCGGATCACCCGCGACGGTGATGAGTACGTCATCAACGGCCGCAAATGGTGGTCCACCGGCGCGCTGCGCCCCGAATGCCAGATCGCGATCGTGATGGGGGTCACCGACCCGGGAGCTGAACGCCACGCCCGGCATTCGATGATCCTCGTGCCGCTGGACACCCCTGGCGTGACGGTGCAGGGATCCACGAGCGTGTTCGGCTACGACGACGCTGCCCACGGCGGGCACGGGGAGATAACCTTCGCCAGCGTCCGCGTCCCGGCGCACAACCTCATTGGCCAGCCTGGGTCAGGGTTCGCCATCGCCCAGGCCCGCCTGGGACCCGGCCGGATCCACCACTGCATGCGTGCCATCGGCATGGGCGAGCGTGCGCTGGAACTGATGACCAGCCGCGTCCTGGAACGCACTGCCTTTGGCCAGCCACTTGCCCGCCAGGGCGTCATCCGCGAATGGATCGCCGAATCGCGCCTCGCCCTCGACCAGGCTCGCCTGCTCGTCCTCAAGACCGCCTGGCTCATCGACACTGGCGGCGTCAAGAACGCCGCCAGTGAAATCGCCGCCATCAAAGTCGCCGCTCCGCGCGCCGCCAGCTACGTCCTCGACCGTGCCATCCAGGCCCACGGCGGCGCCGGCGTCTCCGCCGACACGCCCCTGGCCGCCATGTGGGCCGCCGTTCGCACCCTCCACCTCGCCGACGGACCCGATGAAGTCCACCTGCGGTCCATCGCACGCCTCGAACTCGGGCGGGCACGCGAACGACTCCGCGGCTAACGGGAACCGCCCAGCGCGGTGGCGGTTTAGGGGGTGCCGTCGGCGAGGAAATCGGTCAGGCGGACGGTACCGCCTTTGGAGATGACCAGGAGACCGTGGTGGGCCATGGTCTGCCACATTGGTGTCGTGACTCGTGTCGTTCACGTGCCCTTGGGCCTGACAAGTCACCAGCGGTCACCTAGCTATGCCGGTTTGTCCAGCACCCCATTTCCAGTAATTGTGGTGCTGAAGAAAAACGTTTCGTTGGCTGGATTCACTTGCACTCATCTCTTTCCTAAGAAGCGTTGCCAGGCCGAACGCTAGGGGAGCCGAAGCGGTGAGGTCTGCTTCTGCCTGGCAGATCCGGCATCCTCTGGTGGGAGCCCTGCCCGCCGCCGGTCAATGGTGGGTGGCGTTGAGGATCGACAGGGAGCCGGCCTGGAAGATCTGGGCTACGTATACGGTGTTGACGTTCTGGTTGATGGCAAGGCCGAACGGCTGTGACCCGACCGCTTGCTCACGCGGCGGTGCGCCGCATCCGCTGGTCACCGAGGCGTTGCACCGTGATCCGTCCAAGATCGACACCCCGGCGCTCGAGAAGTCGGTGACGTAGACGATGCCGGTGCTGGTGTCCACCGCGGCGAGCAGCGGTGACCGGCCGGTCGCCATGGTGGGGAAGGGTCGGCTGCACCCGGTGGTGTCGGTGCCGTTGCAGGTCGCGCCGTTGATGACCGACACAGTCCCGGGCGAGTCACCGTTGGCGTTGTTGGCGACGTAGATAGTGTGGGTACGGTCGTTCACGGCGACGCCGAAGGGGCCGACCCCGACCGTCGCGGTCGCGGCGAGGTGCCCGCAACCTGAGTGGCTGGTGCCGTTGCAGGTCGCGCCGTTGATCACCGATACCGTGTCCCCGTTGAAGGAGGAGCCGGCGTTGGGGGCGTAGATGGTGTCGGTCGCGGTACTGACCGCGAGCACGCTTGTGCCCTCCCCGACCTTGACCACCGTCGGAGTTTGCCCGCAGCCGGAGGTGTGGGTGGCGTTGCAGGTCGCGGCGTTGACGACGGCGACCTGGTTGGCGTTGCCGCCGAAGGACACGTACATGGTCTGGGTGGCGGTGTTGATGGCCGGCGTGTTCGGGAAGGCGCCGATCTTGATGGTCGGCTGCTTAGCAGCGCAGCCAGTGGTGTCAGTGGCGTTGCACGTGGCGGTGTTGATCACCGCGACGGTACCGGCGGACGGATCGGCAGCGTAGAGGGTGTGGGTCGCGTCATCGACCGCCGCCACGTTGGCTCCCGGATGTCCCATCGGGATCTTTGCGACCGGCGCGCAGCCGGTGAGGTCCCCGGCGAGGCAGGTGGCGCCGTTCAGCACGTCGATCTGCGGCAGGCTGAGGTTGCTGGCGTAGATGGTGCCGGTCGCCGGGTCGGTGGAGAGCAGGTACTCGTTGGCCGGGACGCTCGGCGCCTCACTACGGCAGCCGGTGGTGTCGGTCGCGTTGCATCTGGCGACGCTCACCACCGACAGGACGCTGGCACCACCCACGTTCACCACATACGCCGAACCGGTCTGCGGGATGAGCGCCACGGCGTTCGGGAACGGGTTGTATCCGGGGTCCTGGTTCGTCGAGGCCTGCACGTTGGGGGGGCTCTGACGGCAGCCGGACATCATGGTGCCATTGCACGTCCCGGTATTGATCGCCGACAGGGTGTTGTCGCCCTGGTTCATCGCGAAGACCGTGCCGGAGGACGGATCGACCGCCACGAACTGGGGGTTCGCGCCCGTGGTCACCGTCGGCGGGGTGCTGCCGCAGCCCGAGGTGACCCTGGCGTTGCAACGGGCACCATTGATGACCGAGACGGTCCCGTCGTTGTTGTTGGCGACATAGATGGTGTCACTGGCCTGGTCCACCGCGACCCACCAAGCGCCGCTGCCTACCTTGATGGTGCGCGGAGCCAGGCTGCAGCCGCTGCCGTTCTGCCCATTGCAGGTTGCCCCGTTGATCACTGACACGGTGTCTCCGTCGCCTGAGCCGGCGTTGGCGGTATAGACGGTGTCGGTCGCTACATCGATATCAAGGGCCTGCGGGCCCTGGCTGTCCTTCACTTTCCTGACCGGCTGCGTGCACCCGCGTGTCGTGACGGCGTTGCACCCGGCGGCGTCGATCACGAACACGTCGCCGTTCGGGCTTGCCACGTAGAGCGTGCCCGTGGCTGGGTTGAATGCCGCGGCGACGAGGAACCCCCCGACCTTGATTGTGGCTACCGGCTTGCCGCAGCCCTGGGTCACCCTGGCGTTGCACCGGGCGCCGTTGAGGACCGAGACCGTTCCGTCGTTGCCGTTCGTCACATAACGGTGTCGGTAAGCTCATCCACGGCGGCGGCGAGCGGGCTGCTGCCTACCGGGGCTGTGGCTACCACCTGACAGCCCGACCTCAACTCAGCGTTGCACTTGGTGGCGTTGATGACGTCCACGACGTGACCGGGGGTATTAGGGCTGCAGAAGCTGGTCGTGCACTGGATCGGGACGTAGACCGTCCCCGTCCGGGGATTGGCGGCCGGCGTGCCCGGACTGCCGCCGAGCACGACCGACCCGCCTGCGGCGCTGGCAGTCTGGCGGAACAGTGCTGCGGTCACGGCCAGCTGGGCATGCGGCCGGCTTGTTGCCGGGGCAGCCGCTGATCCGCCGCGAGCAGCGCCCGGGGAACAGGCCGCCGCCAGCACCATCACCAGGACGATAAATCCGAAATACCGCATCCACGACCCGTCAAGTTCCCGACGTCTCATCTGGCGCCTCCGTCGTTTACCGTGATCGCGAGCCCGATGGCGCAGCCATCAGTGGCCCGGTGGCGGCGAGGTAACCAGGACTGGCTCGACGCCTGATCGCAAGATGATCGAATCGCAGGTAGCGGGGCCGCAGGTAGCAAACCGCGCTTCCGCGACCTAGGGCGTGCCGGCAGGATCTCGCAACATGCTCACCGCACCCAGAGTTGGTCGAGCAGGATGCCCCAGATCGGGTTGTACTGGTAATCGCCCGCACGGGCGGAGGTGAAGTCGGCGAAGCGAAGGCTGACGAAGGGAACCCACGGCGCGAGATAGGTGATCTCGTGGTCGACCTGCGCCCATACCTGGGCGGCGGCTTGCGGACTGCTTATCTGGAGCTGGTCGGCCTGGTTCATCTGACGGTCGATGTCCGGGTCGCAGAAGAGGTCGCCGCTTCTGGTGTCGGCGGGGTCGGCGGGGCGGAAGGCCGAGCACTGGAAGAACAGGTCGAAGAAGTCAGATGCGGACGGGTAGTCCACGACCCAGCTCCCGACCGAAGCCTGGACCCGGCGGCGGCTGTCGTTCACGCTGCGGGCGAACGCAGCCACTGAGGCAACCCGCAGTGACGCGCGGTATCCCAGTTCGCGGAGCACTCCCACGACGTAGGGCCCGAGCGGACCATCCCACTGGTGCGCCCACACGACCACGTGCATCCCTTCGGTGTGCGAGGCGGCCACCAGGCGTTGGGCCCGGGCGAGGTCAGGGCCTATCCACGCCCCGCCAGCACCGGGATCGACGGTGAACGGGCAGTACGGCTGGTACCCGGGCACACCAGGAGGGAGGATCTGGCAGGCGGGCTGCGCGGCTCCGGGACCGCCCAGGGCCGAGACGGCCCGGTTCCGGTCGGCGGCCAGGCTGACCGCCTGCCGGACCTTCGTGTCATTGAACGGCGGCACGGTCACGTTGAACGCTACGTAGGCGATGCCGGGCAGCGGGTTGACATGCACCTGGGAGTCGTACCGAGCTACGAGGCTCGCGACATCGGGTGGCGGGTCGGCCATCCAGTCCGCGCGTGCCGCCTCGATCGCGGCGACCTCCTGCCCGGGCGTAAGCCCGAACTTCCACACGATCCGGTCCGGGAACCCGTCCGGCTGCGCCGCGGCCGACCACTGACGGAACTCCGGGTTCCTGGCCAGGTCGACTTCCCGCCCGGGGATGTCGCGCGTGATCATGTAGGGCCCGGTCGCCGGGACCGGGCTGGCCCCCACGTCGCGGGCGGGCACGCCGGCGGGGACCGGCGCAGTGAACGAAAAGGCCAGCTTGTACAGGAAGTCCCCATCCGGCGCGGTGAGGTGGAACGTCACCGTCCGGGCGTGATCGTCCACCGTGATGGCGCGGGACAGGTCGCAAGGTGAGCCGCTGCGGCACGTATCCGCGCCGAGAAGCCCGGTGAAGAACGAGCGCGCCGCCGGGTTGAGCACGAATACACGTTCTAGGGCGTAGCGGAAGTCCTGCGGCTGGACCAGCGTCCCGTTCGAGTAGCGCAGCCCGGGGCGCAGCACGAAGGTGTACTGGGTGCCGCCCGCCTGGGGCGTGGGGAGCGCGAGCGCGAGGTCGGGGACGAGCTGGAGACCGCCGCTGCCGCCCACGCGCTGGAACGTCACCAGCGCGTCATAGGTAGCCTCGGTGAAAATGGGCGGGAGAGCAGGATAACTCAACGCCGGATCGATCGTCCCGAACCAGGCGGATGAGAGCAGGCGCAGCGTCCCGCCCCGGTGCCTGCTGGCGCCGCCCACGCCGGTCGCCACCCAGGGGGCTTCTCCGACCATGGCGACGGCCAGCGCGGGATCACCGACGCGCAGGCTCGACGCCACGCGGCCAGTGGCGGGGTCGATTCGCACCATCGTTCCTGCCGCCGCGTTTGCCACCCACACGCCGGTGGTGCCCATTGCCAGAGCTGAGGGGCCGTTGCCGACGGGGATCGTCTCGGTGACCGCCCCGGTGCCGGGGTTGATCCGGGTCACCGTGCTGTCGAGCCCGTTCGCCACCCAGACCGAGCCGAAGCCATACGCGATCGCGTCCGGGTCCGCGCCGACCGCGATGGTCTGCACCGGCTGCCCGGCCACCGGATCGATCTTCGTGACGCTGTCGTCGGCAGGGCTGGTCACCCAGATCGACCCCGCACCGAGCGCGATGTCGTACGGCGGCGAGATGAGGCCGATCGCCCGCGTCAACTGACCGGACGAAGGGTCAATCCGGAAGACGGTGCTCCCCACCGGATCGGTGACCCATACCGCCGCGAGGCCGACCGCGACCCCGGTAGGTTCGGAGCCTGCGCCGATCGTCTGCACCACCTGTCCGGCCGAGCTGTCGATCCGGGACACGGTACCGTCGGAGGCGTTCGCCACCCACACATCACCGCCGCCGTAGGCGATGCCGGCGGGCCCCGCGCCCACTCCGATGGCCTGGGTGATGGCCTGCGTGGCCGGGTCGATGCGGTAGACGGCGCGGGCTTCCGGGCTCGTCGCCCACACCGCTCCCCCGCCCACGGCCAGGCTGGCCAGCGTCGAGGGCATTGCCAGCGCCGACGTGACCGAGGTTCCCGATGTCGACAGCACCCCGATACCGTTCCCAGGGACGCTCGCCCCCGCTCCCGTCACCCGCAGCGCCAGTGGCACGCCCGCCGCGGCCGCAACGGCGAGCGCCAGCCCGGCGGCGATGAGCACCCGGCGGCGGCGCCTTTGGCCAGCTCCCGCTACTGGGCCCGGTGGCCTGCTGGGCGGAGCAGGTTCTGCAGGGCCGGGAAGCTGCGGAGGGGCTGCCGGAGGCTGATCTAGTTCCGGATCCTGGCGCAGGATCGCCCGCTCCATCTTCTGTAGATCCGGCCCCGGCTCGATCCCCAGCTCATCAGCCAGCAGACCCCGCGCCCGGCGGTACGCGGCCAGCGCCTCGCTTTGCCGCCCGGACCGGTAGAGGGCCAGCATGAGCTGCCGGTGGAACGGCTCGTGATACGGATGGCTGGCGACCAGGGCCTCCAGCTCCGGGACCAGGTCCTGAGCCCGGCCGAGCTTGAGGTCCGATTCGCCACGCCGTTCCAGGGCGACCAGGTGCTGATCGTTGAGCCACCTAGCGGCGCCCCGGGCGAACGGCGTGTCGGCGACGTCGGCGAGGGCCTGGCCGCGCCACAGGGCAAGCGCGGCGCACAACAGGGCCGACGCCTGTTCATGATCATCCCGGCCGGCCGCGGCCGTACCGTCCTTCACGAGCTGACCGAACCGGAAGGCATCGATGTGGTCGGGGTCGACATCCAGGATGTACCCAGGCGCCCTGGTCAGCAGCACCCCCGGCGCGGAACAGCCGCGGAGAACATGGCGGAGCCGTGCGATGTAGGTTTCGACAGTGTGGTCGGCGGTTAGCGGCGGACCATCCCCCCACAGGTCATCGATCAGCCGCGCCGTGGAGACGATACTTCCCGCGTTCAGGATCAGATCGGCGAACAGCGCCCGCTGCTTCGGCCCGCCCAGTGGGAGGATCTGCCCGCCGTCGGAGACCTCGACCGGTCCGAGCACGCGGAACTGGAGGTCTCCGCCGCCCACCATAGCTGCACGCTAGCACCGGCCGCAGGCCCTGGCCAGGGGTGCTCACGGGGCCGTGAGACGGTCCGCGACCTGCCTTTCGAGCGACCTGCGACCATTCGCCGACGACGCGGCCGGAGGCTCCTTCCATTCCCGCCAGACCGCCCCTGCGGATTCACTGGCAAGCTTTCCCACGCGCGCTAGCGGCGGACGTCTCCGAGGTCGACTACCTGATCGACGGCAGGCTCGGATGGGTCGAGTACAACACCCCGTACTTCTATGGCAATGACGGCAACTGGCTGGTCACCTCGTTCCTCACGCCCGGCGAGCACACCTTCACCGTGCGGGTAATCACCACCGACGGACACACGGCCACCGACACGGTGATAGCGTCGGTCACCGCGCCCCCGGCTCCACCGTCAGCCCTGAGCGGCGTCACGTGGGCGCGCCAGGTTACCCTCGCTGACGTGCAGAAATCCACCTCCGCCCAGCCGCCGCCTCCCGGTCGCTGGCGGCTCCGGATCGACCGGATGGGATGGCAGCTGCTCGACCCTACTCTGAGCGGCAACTGGGGCCTGTTCGACGTCCGATACCAGCCTGGCGGGAGCCTGCAGATGCGCCCGACCATCGAGTACCCGCCATACCCGAACAGCAACAACGGCAGCTTCTGCGACGACACCGACCCGCTGTGGACCTGGACGTACTCGGTCGCCGACGGCGGCAAGACGCTCACACTCCGCCCAGTCGGCCACGACCCCTGCGGTAACCGGACCGCGATTCTCGCCGGCACGTGGACGCAGACGGGCTAATGAGATCGGAGCACTGGTATAAGGAGCGGCGGCCGGACCAGCGCGGCCACGTTCCGGCCTACCAGGTTGTCTGTCTCGGCATGGCGGATCGCCCGCACCAGGCAGTTGTGTGCGATCTGCATCGATCGTGTCGACAGGTGATCGCTGAGCTCTGCCAGGGCCGACCTGACATCGGCGGCCGTCAGTTTGCTCAGTGGCCTAGCCCCCAGCCGCTCCATCAGCGGCTTAACACCGTCCCGGTACAGCTGGACCGTCCGCGCCGACCGGCCTGACAGCCGATGTACCGGTTCTTATCCGCCGCGAAGTAGATGGCATCCTCGCCGTGCCGGCGGCGCTTGCCTGAAGCGTCCGCCATAGAGCAAGGGTAACTTTTTGGCTCCCCGCCGATCCGCCGAGAGGTCTCAGATAGCCTCTGACCTGGTGAGGTCTTCACGTTTAGCTTTGACCTGCGCGGATGCGATCTTGGTTCAGCTCTGACCACAGGTTAAGCGCGGCCAGCCCACACGTCGGAGACTCTGTACGCAATTGCGCGGGACGTTTCCGCGGAAACGCAGGGATGCATCTTCCCTGGTCCTGGCCTGCGGCGGTCACGGCGGCACGGCAGGGTTCAAACGTGAACAGCCACCCCGCCGAAACGTGAAGACCTCCTGGTGGGCGCAACAGGGTTCGAACCTGTGACCCTTCGCTTGTAAGGCGCAACCGAACCGTCTGGGGGCGTCGCCTGCTGTCGCGTGAAGGGCCAGCTAGCTGGGCTGATCGTCTGGGTGAGTCGTCTTCTGTGGCCCAGCATCTGACTGCGTTGGCTCCCTGTTTGGCTCCCCGAAATCTCGTTAGGTTCGCTAAGAAATTTCCCGCTAGCTTGCTTTCGAGCCAGTGGCAGCTGGCTGAAGGAAGTCGAATCGTCTTCGCGTGTGCTGACTAGAAAAGTGACCAACGTAATCTATACTTCTGACTATGACGATCGCCGCGACACCCGTGCCGCTGTCCGAAGCGAAGGCGCGCCTTTCCGAACTGGCCAGGCGAGTCCGCCAGCAGCATGAGCGGATCACCTTGACGCGCAACGGCGAGCCCGAGGCCGTGCTGGTCTCAGTAGACGACCTGGAGGGCCTGGAAATGACCCTGGAGATCCTCGGCGACACCGAGGCGGTCGCCCGCATCTCCGAGAGCCTGGCCGCGTTGGGCCGCGGCGAGCCCGGCGTGGATCTGGCCACTGTCCGGCAGGATCTGGCCCGGCGCCGCGCCACTGGCACGTGAGCACCGAGCCAGAGCAGCAGTATCAGATCCGGTTCCAGCCAGCCGCGCGGAGGGCGATCTCGCAGCGGCTTCCCGAGACAGTCGCCGCTGCCGTGCTGGAGTTCTGCGAGGCTGCCCTTGCTGTCAACCCGCACCGCGTCGGTAAGCCGCTGTTCGGCTCGTTGGCTGGCTGCCACGGAGCACGGCGCGGCACATACCGGATTGTCTATCGAATCGAGGAAGACACCCGAACGGTCCAGGTCCTCGACATCGACCACCGCGCCGAGATCTACCGTCCGCACGCTTAGCGTCCTAGGCCATCAGGCTGAACAGGGGCGAAGCCGCCGCATCGACTGCTTCAGCCAGATCTGCCAGGAGGTCATCGACTCTCCTACTCACAGATCGATGGCCTCGGCGCAGACGAGCTCGTCCCGCGGCTTAAGGGCGTTCCGCGTTACCACGTCAACCTCAAGGCCTAGAAGTTCCCTCAAGGTCTTGGACCAAGGCACCGTGATCAAGAAGAGAGGCACCGGGCTCGAAGCCGACCAGAAGATCGAGATCGCGGTCTGGGCGGGCCTCTCCCCTGGCAACTGAACCGAAAACGGCAATCCGATGAGCCCGTGCTTCCGCGTGAGGTCAAGGATCTCCGCGCGGCGGCGGCGCAACTCCTCCATGGTCAGCACGTCATCGGTCACGCTCCGAAGGTACGGCGCGACGCGTGCCTTGGCGACGCATCCAACCGGGATACGGCTTCCAGACGGACTTTCCGTCTCCTCGTCTTGCGCGTCGCGCGTGCTGTTCGGCGCGGCGCAACTCCAGGGGCGTCAGGTCGGCGCCGAGCGCGGCGTCGCGCCGAACAGGCGCGGCGCGGGGCATACGCGGCGCGCCTCCATCCGCGCGCAGGTTCCGGCGCAGGTTCTCACAGGGTTTTAGCCTTCGCCGCGTCCCAGAGGCCGCAGTCGAGTGGCGCCGATGTAGTCCAAATCTTCGCCCTTACCCGGGTAGGCGGCGACCGCCGCGCGACCTATGCCCAGGCGGACCGGAGGCAGCTGAAATAACCATGATCATCAGTGGTGCATGGGTGTGACGGGATTGGGGGTCATAACTCAATGGTGGCAACGCCCGCTGTAATGATCATTTCGGAGTTCATCGGTTATTGCATCAATGAGGTTCGAGGTGCGAAATACACCATTTGATGTATTTCGCGACTGGATCGGCGGCTCCGCAGTTGTGGGATACTTGTTTCTCAAATGAACAGCCAGGATTCTGCCGATGGCACGCCAGTTGCCCCTTGGAGAAGCCCCAATGTCTGGGCGCGTGCAGAGACGATGGACGGGAATGCTGTCCGGCAGCTCATCGTGCCCGAGAGCGTGTTCCTCGCTGTGTCGGGAAGTGATGGGGCACTGGAGGTCGGCAATGCCTTCGGCCGCTGGCGCGCGTCTCCGGTGGACCGACCCCTTGGTGGTGATCAGCTCTGGGCCCGGCTGCGGCTCGGGCCGGGGCCGGGGATTCAGCCACCGGGGCCGCATGGCATCTTCCGAAGAACGTGGTCCGGTCGCGACCGGAGGATGTCCTGGAGACTTACCGGGACGCGCTTAGCTTCGCAGAGGAGTCACCGTCCGCCCCAGGGCTCCGCTCACCTCAGCGCGGTGCCCTGCATTCCGTTCTCGGGTACTGGACGACGAAGTCGCCCGTCCCGGCGACGGTGGTCATGCCGACCGGAACTGGCAAGACCGAAACCATGCTGGCCCTGCTGGTAGCTGCCCGCCTGCCCAGGCTGCTCGTGCTGGTCCCGTCAGACGTGCTGCGCACGCAAGTTGCGGAAAAGTTCGAGTCCCTCGGCGTACTGCAGGAGCTCGGTGTCGTCAGCAGCACAGCACTGCGTCCTGTTGTCGGGCGCCTTGCCCACGCACTGAGCGGTCCGGACGCCGCGATCTCGTTCGCCGAGGCCTGCAACGTGATCGTCGCGACGCCGCAGTCCCTGAGCAGGTGCACCCCCGAGGCAAGGGCTGAGCTGCTCGAGAGGTGTTCACACCTGTTCATCGACGAGGCACACCACGTGGCTGCGCCAACCTGGTCGACGATCCGGCAGCAGTTCGAGGGCAAGCCGGTCGTGCAGTTCACCGCGACGCCCTTCCGGGAGGACGGGCGCCACCTGCAGGGTCGGGTCATTTACGCGTTCCCGCTGCGCGAGGCTCAGGTCCAGAACTTCTTCTCGCCGATCGACTACACCTCGGTGATCGACTTCCGGGACGTGGACCGCGCGGTAGCCGTGCAGAGCATCGCGAGACTGCGCACCGACCTAACCGAGAGTTACGACCACGTGCTGATGGCCCGGGTCCGCGGGATCTCCCGGGCCAAGGAGATCAGGGAGCTCTACGAGGAGCTGGCCCCCGACCTCGCGCCCGTCATCATCAACTACCAGCTCTCACAGACTTCTCAGCGTCAGGCCCTGGCGGCTCTCCGAGAGCGCACGTCGCGGGTCATCGTCTGCGTCAACATGCTCGGCGAGGGCTTCGACCTCCCGGCGCTGAAGGTGGCCGCCGTCCACGATCCGCAGAAAAGCCTGGCCGTTACCCTCCAGTTCATTGGCAGATTTGCCCGGACCTCATCGCGCGGCAACTTTGGCACCGCGTCAGTCTTCGTCGCCAGGCGCGAGATCGAGATCGACAGCCGCCTGCGCGAACTATACGCAGAGGACTCCGACTGGAACCTGGTCCTGCGCGATCTCTCCCATGCTGCCGTTGAGCAGCAGCAGGCCCTGAGTGACTTCGAGGACGGGTTCGCGAGTCTGCCTGAGGAGGTCACGCTCCGGAGCCTGCTGCCCAAGCTGAGCACGGTCGTATACCAGACGAAGACGAGCCAGTGGGACCCACAGGCCATCGTCGACCACTTCGGCGAAGAGAATCTGCTGACGATGCCGATCGGGCTCAACGCACAGGCGGGCGTTGCCTGGTGCGTGGTCGAACGGCGGACCAACGTCGCCTGGGGCGACCTGAAGACAGTCGAGGAAGTCGCATACGAGCTCTACGTCCTGTACTTCGACGCCACGCGCCGCCTGCTCTACATCAACAACTCTGCCAACGACGGCGTCTTCGAAGACCTCGCCGCCGCAGTCGTCGGAGAAGGCGCGGTCCGCTTCACAGGATCAACCGTCTACCGGGTGATGGCTGACATCGACCGGCTCATACCCAACACCGTGGGCGTCCTCGACGCGCACGACCAGTTCCGGCGTTTCTCAATGCACGTCGGGGCGGACGTCACGGCCAGCTTCTCTCAAGCAGAAGCCGGCACGAAATCGCAGACCAACATCTCGGGCGGCGGCTACCGCGGGGGCGAACGCGTCAACATCAGCGCCTCCCTGAAAGGCCGCATCTGGTCCCAGGCCGCCGCCAGCAGCCTCAAGCACTGGCGCGACTGGTGCGACGCAATCGGAGACAAGCTCCTCGACAATTCACTCACCATCGAAAAAGTAATCGGGAAGTTCATCCTGCCCATAGAGCTGACTAGCCGCCCGGCAGGCGCGCTACTCGCCGTCGAGTGGCCCTGGGGCGTCCATATGCTCCAGGCCGACAGCATGCGGCTCTCCTACCAGGGCGAGGTCTACGAGGCTGTCTACACAGACCTCGTTCCCGACAACGACCCGGACTGCGACACCTTCAAGTTCACGGTCAAGACCGGTGCGTGGGAGGTCGCGTATGAGGCTACGGTCGAGAACGGGCACCTGCGCTACTACTGCACAGACGGAGAGGACGTCAGCGTTGTCAGGCCACGGTCCGAGCAGCCGCTGAGCGAATGGTTCAACGAGCACGGCCTGCTGTTCGTTCTCGACGGGGACCGCACCGTCGAGGGTGACCTGCTCATCAAGCCAACCTGGGACAGGCCCCCCTTCGACACGAAGGAGCTGATACCGCTCGACTGGTCCGCCACGAGCATCAAGGTCGAGTCACAGACGAAGGAGAAACTTCAGGAGTCGATCCAGTGCCGCGCGATCACCGAGATCAAGAACGAGCACTGGGACGTCGTCCTCGACGACGACGGGACCGGGGAGATCGCCAACATCGTCGCGCTGCGCATCGACGAGGGCGGACTCCTGGTCCGCCTGGTGCACTGCAAGTTCTCCCACGGCGACAAGCCGGGCGCCCGGATCGACGACCTCTACGACGTCTGCGGGCAGGCGCAGAAGTCCGTCATGTGGCGCCGCAATGACCTGAAGCCGTTCTTCCGGACCCTCGACGACCGCGCTAAGAAGAAGCAGGACAGGGACGGAGTCAGCCCCTACGAGGTGGGCGACATCAACAAGCTCTACGAGATCAGCGACAAAGCCATCGTTCTGCCCCGACGCATGGAAATCGTGATCGCCCAGCCAGGCCTCTCTGCAGCCAAGGCCTCCACGCAGCAACTGGACCTGCTCGCCTCCACACAGTCGTACCTTCAGACCACAATTAAAGCACCGCTAACAGTCTGGTGCAGCCAATAAATGTGCCACGGATTGCCGATCTTCCTGCCGCTCCAACTCCGGTAGCGCGGGATAGACTCCAGACCCCGGCTCTGGGCTAGCGGTTTCGAGATGCTCAGCGGCCGGGCGCGCTGGTCGTCTGTATACGCTCGAAGAGCAAGTCTTCAGCGTCGCGCAGTTCGCGTTCGACTGACTCGGCGAGGTTCGGGTTGTCAACCAGAAGGCCGAACTCGAGGTTGGCGTTTTCCGCGCTCCAGGAGAAGTTCGCGCTGGTGACAAGGAGGAACCGGTGGTCGATCGATATGAACTTCGAGTGGTTGCGGATCTGGCGGCCGTCGAAGGATTTCGTCCGCAGTACAATCGCCGGTTTCAAGTGTGCCGCGACCTCGACCGTGGTCGGCGACCCTGCCCGCCACCCTTCAGAGTCTGCAGCGTGCGTGTCAACGTAGACCTTCATCGAGATCTCCGGTCGCTGCGCGGCTCGTCGCAGTGCATTCCATAGCCCGGATGACCGCTGAAAGTTGAACGTCGAGCAGACCACCGAGTACCTGGCGTTGTCCACCAGGTAGGTCACCGAGTGCGTAAGCCGGCCGTGCTGGGCCAGGTGACCCGGCATGGTCCACAGCGGATCCATCGTCGTCGGCGCCGACCTCGCGCCCTCGATCGCCCGCAGCATGCCGACGACTGCGCCGCGATCAACACCGCCGCGGTCAAAGCCGCGATCAGCGCCCAGCACCCCGGAAAGCAGGGACCGCACCTCCGACCGCCGCCCAGGGGCGACCACCCGTAGCGCAGCGGTAAACGTATCCCCATCACACAGGTGATCGGCGATCTCCCTGGCTTCCGTTCCGGTGAGCAGCGCCCCAAGCCGCAAAGCCGAACTAGCCGACTCGTCCGAAGAACCCAAGCTCACTCCCCGGCAGGTCGATGAGGAACCGCCGGTCCAGGAACCGGTTCGCCCGCTCGCACGACGTCTCCGACGCCATCACGCAGCAGTGGCACGCCGCCCCGTGCAGGAAGTCCTCCGGGTCCACCGGCGTCCGCCTGGCGCAGATCGGGTCCGAGGAGCACCGTGTCGCCCTCTCCAAGGCTCCCAAGACCACCTGCTGCAGCCGTTCCTTCTCGCTCAAGGCCACCAGGCCCCCGAGCGTGCCGTCGCTGTCAGACGCCGTCGTGACGATCAGCAGCCCCGCCGCTGGCGGGCGCTCGTCCGTCGCCGGCCACGCGTACAGCCGCTCGCTCAAGCTCGCGGCCGAGTACCCGCACTGCATCGCCATCTCCCGGATCAGCGCGTGCGCGAGCGTGTGCACCAGCCAGTAGCGCGGCGGCTTCAGCCTGGTGTCCGGGTCGACTTCCTCGCCCGTCTCAGAGAACCGCCGGTAGAAGTTCCGCCGGTGCGCCTGCCGGTGCGCCTCCCACACGTCGCTGTCAAGGATCCTCCGCTCCCACAAGGCGACCCGCGACTCGTCAAGCTGCAGGAAGACGCCCTCGCCCCGGTCTTCCGTCGCGACCGTCCACGCCGGCCGCCGCTCACGGGTCAGCGGCACCAGCCGCTTCGGCACGTCACCCACCCGGTCGAACGCGTCGATCCTGGTGAACCCCGTCAGCGCGTTGACCTTGCGCAGCCGTTCCACCGCCAGCACCCGGGTGATCTCGTCCCGCAGCCGCGAGCCGCGGTCCCGCCGCGACAGCGTCAGGCCGCTGTCCGGGTCCTCGTGCCGGTCGCCAAGCGGATCCTTCAGCAGGTATCGCCACTCGGGGACGAGTAGGTCGACCGGATCCCACTGGCGCAGCCGTTCCTCCTGCTCGTCGGGGGTCGGCGGCGGCTCAAGGGCCACAGCCACGAGCGCACCCAGGTCGCCGTCGGACAGGCCCGTTACGTCAACGCCCCCGGCGTCCAGGAAGTCACGCAGGATGTCCAGGGAACCCGCGTACTTGGCGAGCTTGTCCCCGAGGACGGCCCGGATCCGGTCCGCGAGGTCCTCGGCCTTCTCCTGCGCCGACTCCGGCATCACGATGATCGACAGCGTCGCGGCAAACCACAGATTGGACGCGCCGATCAGCATCAGCTTGGTCTGGGCACCGCATCCGCCTGGCTCGAACGCGTCCAGGTGGGGATGCCGCCCACGGCAATGAGGCAGCTTCGCAGCGCCCGCTTGCCCCTGGGCCTCGTTCATCGGCCGCTGCATTTTGCAGGACTCGCAGCGGATCATCGCCGACGCGCCCTTGCCCGCCGTCCGGTCGATCATCTTCAGGACCGGGATCTCGGCCTTCTCGCACTTCCGGCCCCGGTGCACCCAGAGCTCGTAGGGGAACTCGTCCAGGTGCCCCATCGCGCAGGCGAGCAGGTACCTGGCCGGCACGGCGGGACGCGCCGCTTTCCCCGCACCGCCGCGGCCGGGGCACTTCGCGTGCTCGAAGCGGGCCTGGTCGGTCCGGTACGGATGGGTGTTGATGTAGCTGAACTGGGACACCAGGCCGAGCAGGTCGCAGCCGGTGCACCGTAGCCACTGCGGGAACACGCGGGCCGGGACACCGAGATCGACGCCCTCGTTGCTGAACGTGTTCCGCTTCGGCTGCCACGGATGCGGGCGAAGCTGCACGAAAGGCGAGCGCATGTGCGTGCGGACCGCCTCGCGCAGCCGCGGCGCGTGGATACGCGGCGGCTCTCCTTCCCGCCGGTTCCAGATCCGGTCCCAGTCGTCGAGCCCGGTCGGCATGATCGTGAACTGGGGCAGGTCCATGATCGCGCCCGGTCCGTAGGTGTACAGCAGCGACGACGGGCGGCTCGACCCCACCTTGGCTCGGTTGTGCTTGACCGACTTCTCGTTCTCGGCGTCCGCGTCGCCCAGCGGGTCGACTGCGCGGGACGCGTCGTACAGCAGCTCGGTCACGACGAAGCCTCCTCAGCAGGCGGGAACTCCCACCGCGGCGCGCCGGGCGGCGCGATGTACACCAGGTTGTCCTTGATGGGGCTGACCAGCAGGTTGATTTCCGGCTGCACCTCGCGCATGGAGTTCGCGACCACGAACGGCGGGGCATCGGCGCCGCCGCCCCGTGCCCGGGCGTTCTCCGCGCTCATCATCAGCGCGTCGTACTTAGCGTCGTCGGTGACCCGCTCGTAGACCAGGGTCTTGTGCAGGTCCGCGAGGTGCTTACGCCGGGCGGTCCACTGGTCGAGCCGGTTGAGCAGCCGCTGCCGTGCCCGCCCGGCGGCGTCCTCATCCGCCGCGCGCCGCGTCCGCCGCACCAGCCCGTCGATGACGTTCAGAACGAAGTCCCGCTGGCTCTCGATCCGCCCCGCGCTCCGTTCCGGCGACAGCCCGTCAGGAACGACGCTGGTCAGCACCCGTGCCGCGCTGACCAGCACCCCGTCAAGGCCGCGGTCAAGAGAAGTGGCCGAGAACGGCGTCACCGAGAGCGCCTCGACCTGCGCGTAGAACGTCTCGTGGTAGTGCCGGAACTGCTCGAAGTGCGCCAGGTCACGGGGCCGCGCCCAGTTCCCGAGCGTCACCACGAGGCCGGGCCGGGCAGCCTGGCGGCCGACGCGCGAGGACGCCTGGATGTACTCGGCGGTGTTCTTCGGCTGGCCGATGACGAGCATCAGCCCGAGCCGGTCGACGTCCACCCCGACCTGCAGCATCGAGGTGGCCAGGACCACGTCGAACGGGCGCGCGCCCCGCTCAGGGACCGGCTTGCCCGCCTTGCGCAGCGCGGCCAGTTCCCGCTTCCCCGCGTTCGAGTCGAACTTCGGGTCGAAGGTGACCGCCATCTGATCCAGCGTCGTCGTGATGTCCGCCGAGGACACCCGGGAGGTCAGCTCGGCCATGTTCAGCTGACCGTAGTCGGTGCCGTACCTGGCGCGGCAGCAGGGACCATGGGCGCCGCCGGGCCAGCGCGGTCTGGATGTCGTCGCCCAGGTACCGGGCCATGCCGGCCAGCTCGCGGGTCGCGCTGAAGTATCCCACCAGCGTCAGGTAAGGGTCGGCAGCGTCACTGGACCGGTCGATGAGCAGCTGCCCGGCGGCCATCAGCACCTCGGCCACCCGGATCTCGGCGGTGGTGAGCCGGACCCCGGTGGTGCTCAGGCCGATGTACCGCCGCCCGGGATGTTCCCGCGAGACCGGCTGCTCGCTGGAGAAGAACGTCTTCCCCACGTCGAGGACCTGCGGCGGGAAGATCGTCGCGTCCCGCCCGTACAGCGCGCGCACCTGGTCGGCCGCGTTCCGCGCGGTGGCCGTGGACGCGACGACCAGCGGCCGGACGGGTTCTCCGCGATGTCGCGCCAGGAGCACAGCGCGTCGACCGCGACCTCGAACAGCCCGACCGTGGTGCCGAGCGCGCCGGTGATCAGGTGCAGTTCGTCCTGGATGATCAGGTCGGGCGGCCGGAGCCGACCGACCGGGCGGCGGTAGTACGACGTCTTCGGGTGCTTGCTGCCTGCCTGGATCTTGCAACCGGAGTAGTCGGGGTGCACGTACCCGTGCAGCTCGCACTTCTCCGACACGTAGCCGAAGAGCGACGCCGCCTCCCCCTCCCGCGCCAGCCGGGCGAACTTGTCGACGGTCGCGATGACGAACGCGGGCGCCAGCCGGTAGATCTCCTCGTCCACCGTGAGGACCGGCAGCCCGTCGGCGATCTCGCCGTCCCGGGAGAACGGGCAGTCGCCAAGTTCGTCGCCGCAGTACACGTAGATCCGCTGGTGCTCGTCGTCGGCACGCACGTTGGCCGCGCTGATCGGGGTGCCGCACCAGGGGCACCGCTGGAACTGCAGCACGGTCAGCCGCGCGCTTGGACCCGCCTTCGCGGCACGCTTGAGCTGCTCCTTCGCCTCCTCGTACCGCTTCGGCGACACGTCCGTGCCAACCCACAGCCCGATACGGAACGGCTCGTCCCCCCACACACCGGGATCACGCCGCCGCGCCATCTCGGCGGCGCAGACCAGGGCGGTCGCCCGCTGGAACTGCTGTGCGGTGAGCAGCCGGAGCGTGTACCGCATCAGCACCGTCACGCCGGCGCCCCCTTCGAGCTTGCCGTCCGGCGTGTCCAGCTCGCCCTGCAGCCGCCTGATCGCGAACGCGTAGGCGGCCAGGCCCAGGTACGCCTCGGTCTTGCCGCCACCGGTCGGGAAGAACAGCAGCTGTGCCTTGGCAAGGTCCCCGGACCGTTTCTCCGCGGCCGGGTCGGTCAGCAGCGGGAGCTGCATGAGGATGAACGCGAGCTGGAACGTGCGCCACGAGTGCGGCTTGTCCGTCTCCGCGAACACCGAGTTGCGGGCCTCGTCGATGGACTCGCCCGGATGCTGCGCCCGGCGGCGCGCGATCTGACTCTGCACGCGCTGGCCGGCCATCACCTCGTTCATGAACCGGAAGCACCGCAGCGCATCCGCGTCGCCAAGCACGTGCTCAAGACCGGCCGCGAGCTGGCTGTGCACATTCCGCGCCTCGTTGACCGCGTCCAAGCCCTCGTCGCGCAGGTGATCGGGAAGCTGCCGGGCCCGCGCTTCCTCGCCCTCGAGCCACGCCTTGTACCTGGCCACGATCGGGGTTAGCCCGGCGCGCAGCTCGTCCGGTGACGCGGCGGCGAGCTTGCGCATGTCGAGCAGGGCATCGACTTCCTCGGCGGCGACCTGCGGCGTCTCGCTCACCGGCAGCCACGTCGTCCACACCTTGCCCGCCCGGCGAGCGCCCTCGGCCACGTGCCAGTCGACCGAGCAGGTACGCCCGACCGCGAACTCCAGCCGGTCACGGTACTGCAGCTTCAGCCGCCGAAGCTCGTCGTCCGGCTCCCAGCGGTCGTCCAGCAGCGGATCGGTGACCGGCAGGAACGCAGGCTCTCCCTCCGCCGTCACGGTGAGCTTCGTCTGGTACAGCCAGGCGTCCACCGGGATCTTCCGCGGCGCCACCTGGTCATTGCACAGCGCGATCTCGATCAGGCGGCAGTTGCGCTCGGGCTCGTCGTGCCGGTCGATGTGCAGCACGACCTTGTCCTTGAGCGGGATCTCCGTCGTCACGGACTCGCCAAGATCGGCGACGACGATCCGCTTGGGGATCTCGACCGGGGTCCGCTTGTACCGGCGACTCCGCGACTCGTCACCCTCCGGCGCAGGCACGGACTCATACACACCCCAGGACGCGGTCACGGTGAACGACTCCAGGTCGTCGGGGATCTGGCAGCGCAGCCCCATCGACGCGGGGATCATCAGGCCGCGCTGCTGGGGCGTGTCCTCAAGGCCGGAGTCCTCGTCGGTCCCGGCGCCGCTGTCGTCAACCTCGGTCAGCGGAACACCTCGGCCGGCTTCGGCGTCGTTCGCGTCCCCGACGTCGGTATCGGGCTCGTCCGTGTCCGCGTCTTCCGGATCGCCGGTACCGGCCGCCAGCTTGAACGGCGCGATCCGGCCGACCAGATACACGGAGTCGGGTCCCCCGTCGATGACCTCGGTGGGGCCGTTCATCGGGCCGAGGAGTTCGCGTTCGAGGACATCGGCCAGGTTCTCTCGGGCCGTCCAGGAACTGCCGTCCGGCTCATGCTCAAGCCGGTACTGCGGTGGCTCGACGGGCGTGCGGGGCGTGGTCATTCGTCCTCCCCCTCGTCTTCACCATCGGCTGGCGGCGGCGCCTCGCCTTGGGCGGCGGCACGCCGCAGGTTCTCTTCGAGGAGCAGGTCGAGGATCTTCACCCGCGCGGCCGGGGAGACGGTCCAGCGCCGCATCTGCCGGTAGGTGTGGAACCCATGGTCAAGCGGCACGTCGCCCCAGCCGTAGGCGTCCATGACGGCCTGGTCGAGTTCGACGTGGATCTCCCGCATCCGCACGATGTCGTCGTCGGTGTAGTCGGGATCGTTGACCAGGTTGTAGAGCTTGGTGAGGCCGAGTTTCCGTCGGAGCATGATCTCGCGCCGCTCAGTGTCGAGCGTCCGCCCGACCTCCGTCAAGCCGATCGGCGGGTTCAGGACGCGGGAAAGTCACAAACACGTCCGAAGGAGAGTAGCTCACGTCCGTTCGCATCGTACTCGTATACTTGACCACCCACATTTGGTGCATACTCGATGACAGGACGGCCTGTTCAGCATACGAATCCAGTCGCAAATACAACTATCTTGTCCGCTGAAAACCTGTCCAGTTGCCACTCGCATCAGGCATAACGGTCCTGCTGACCTTCGCGACCACAAGCGCCTGGTCCAGACCAGCAATCGCTTTCCTGCAGCCCGGGCGCGCATTCGCAGAAGAGCCACCATGGAGCCCTGCTGACCATCTTCGGTTTTTTTGCCCTCTCGGCTTTCACTCGTTCAAGAAGCCGCCTATATGGCAACCGATAAGATCTCGCCTGTTCCTCGGGCCGATCGTTAAAGTCGATGACCCATCGAGGGGCGGACATATCCGGCCGCGTGTTGAGATCTTCCCCGCTTAGGTACGGGAAGAGCACCTCCGCGTTCCGTGCGTCCGCCTCAATCCACGCTTTCGCCTCTTCAGGTTCGATGACGAAGCCCATCCCAAGGACATAGCACCCAATGAACGCGATCCGCGCGTTCTCGGTAAGGCGCACAGGGTCCTCGTCACCGCCGGGTTCTAGAAGCGTGGCAATGTGGGACACCGGTAGATCGTCGGAGATCCGCGGCACCGCCGGGTCCACCGATCCGCGACTGCCCCATACGCCGGCGTACTCCAGGTTCGCGCTCGCAGACGGCCAGGACCGGCTCTGGATCGCACGGGTAATCGTGAATCCGTCGCCGACCATCTGCTTGAGCCCAACCTCGCGCGTATCACCCTGGGCTATTGAATTTGTCGCGATCAGCCCGAGGTTCCCGTCGCTGTTGAGCAGCGTGATCGCGCGTAGGAAAAAGTAGGAAACGAGGTCGGCGTTTCCCTTCGCGCCCCTCCGCGAGCACATTCACGAACCACTCACGAACGTTAGTGCCAACTGCGCCGGCGATTTTCTTTCCACCCAGGAACGGGGGGTTGCCGATGATCGCGTCGAAGCCGCCCTTCTCCAACACGTCTGGGACCGCGATGATCCAGTGCAGCGGCTTCCAGCGGTCGTAATCTGTCTGCACCGTTGGCGTGAGCCCGCTCGGCTAGGATCGCGTCGAGCTTGTTGCGGTTGGGCTCATTGTCGAACAGGCCGCTTGGGTACGCCTCGCCGAGGGCGTCTTCCAGTTGCTTGTAAGCCACATTCAGCGCCCGCCCCGGCTTGCCGCCCAGCTTCAACCCGGCCGCGACCACCGCATCGGCGACGTCTGTCAGTTCGGCTGTGACCTCCTGGAACCGATGCCACTGTCGGCGCTTCGTGTTCACCGACCGCTGCGGGTCGGCGTCGTTGACCTCGCTGGCGAGTTGCTGGCGCAGCCGGGTCGCCTGACGCGAGAATCCCATCTACGTCAACGCTCGCCCAGGGTCTGCTGGGTGTGCGCTGCGGCAGGATCGATGTGCTGGAACTTGAGTTGCTTGACGTCGGTCAGGCCGAGCAGGGAGTTGCCGTGCAGGATCTTGTCGTCGACGAAGGAGAACGGCAGCTTCGGGTCCAGCGACACCAGCCACAGTGACAGCTTGCACATCTCGACGGCCATCGCGTTGATGTCCGCGCCGTACAGGCACGTGGCGATGACCGTGCGGATCGCGTGGGTCTTCAGTTCGGCCGGCGTCAGGCCGGTGACGGCTTCCTCCCGGTCCCAAGCCTCGACGAGCCGGTCGGCGAGGTACCTGGCCGCGGCGACGAGGAACGCGCCAGAACCGCACGCGATATCGGCGACCTTGAGCTCAAGGATCCGGTCGGAGTCCACCGGTACCCAGCCGTCCATCTGCTGGTGGGGGCCCGGGTCGTAGACGAGGGGTTCGAGTGCGTGCTGTACGACCTCGGTGGCGAGGGACTTGGGCGTGTAGTGCGCGCCGGCGGTGGCACGGGACGGCGTTTCCACCACGACCAGGCCGCCGGGCAGGAAGACCGTGGGCCGGCCGCGCAGGTCGCGACGGATCGCGCCGAGGAACGGGCGGAGCCGTTCCCGCAGTTCCTGATCGCCTGGTGCCACCGCGCGAAGCGCGCGGTCCGCGTCCTCCATGCGGCCGCTGTCCTTGATCGCCTTGGCGAGCGCCGACTTGGTTGGTGCGACCGCGGCGGGCTGGTCGTTCTTCACCCAGGTGAGGATCGCGTCCGCGAGTGCGTCCGGCGAACGGCGTGACGCCGCGAACTCCTCAAGGAGAGACAGCGGGATCTCTGGCTCCTCGCCCTTCTTCCCGATCAGGCCGACGACGACCTCGTCCACGTCATTGACCGAATAGCCTAGGAGGCCCTCGTAGATGTACCCGATCTGCTCGACGTCGATGTCGCGGAAGGACACCCGCCGCGCGGGCTCGCCCCGTAGCTCTGCCATCTGAGCCGCGCGGAGAACCTCCAGCATGACGCGGTCGGTGACCGTGACGGCCAGGGCGTCGTAGCTGTCGCGGGTGGTGAGGAAGGCGAACCGCGCCGGGTCGAACAGCGATCCGCCGTAGGACGGCAGCCGGATGTCTTCGAACGACGCGCCCCGGTACAGCGCCTGGGACGTGGCGAGCAGCCGGTGCCAGGTCAGGTGGGAGCTGTCCAGGGCTTCGGCGCCCTCGTCGCGGGCGCGCTGGTCGAGCGTGTCGAGCTCGTCGCTGATGCCGTACCCGCCGGTGAACAGCTCGCCCTGGGGAAGCAGGCTGCGTTCCTCCGCGAACAGCAGGAACACCACCCGCATCATCACGGTGACGGCGGCCTGGTAGACCTCGTCGCGGCCGGCGGGCAGCGGGTCGCGCTCGCCGCGCCGCCGCGCGGCGAGCGCCGATTCCGACAGCGCCTGCACGAGCAGTTCGACCGCGCGGCGGACGTTCGTGCCGAGTGCCTCGGTGATCTCCTCCGCGGCGGCGACCGAGTCGCCGAACAGCCCGGTGAGCAGGTCTTCCTTCCTGTTGCCGACCAGGCGGGGAAGGCGCAGCAGTTGCAGGAACGCGTCGCGGACGGCGGGCAGTTCGGTCCATCGCTGTGAGTCGGTGATGCCGGAAGCGACCATCGTTTCGGGGCGGGCGCTGACGACCGCCCACCAGCGTCCGTCGGTGACGACGCCGATGCAAACGCCGGACTTCCTGAGCAGTTCCTCCATCCGGTCGATTGGGCTAGCGGCCCAGCCGTCGCTGCCGCGGGTCGCGCAGCGATTCGACCGGATCGGTGACCAGGACAAGCGCCCCGGTCGTGTCCCCGCGGGTGAGCGCACCCGTCGGGCTGACGGTGACGGCGTAGTCGGGCGAGTGAACCTTCGCATCGACCGACGCGGGGGTGAGGTAGAAGTTTTTCCAGCCGAGGACGGTGCGCAGTATGACGTCTACCCATGCGTCCCGCGCCTGCCGGTACTCTTCCAGCGCTGCCGCGCCTCGGTCGGCCGTGTCCTTGTCGGTCAGGTCCCACGCGTCCCATGCCTTCTCGAACGCGGGCTTGGCGTCGCGGAGCGCTTCGAGCGCGGAACGGTCGGGCGCGTTCATGCCCGTGGGCCATGCCTTCTTCAGCACCGGGACGGACAGGAACGGGCCGTCGGTGTCGAGGAGGTCGAGCCATTCGCGGTGCGGGTCGCGGTTCTTCTCGGCTCATGGCTGGCTCCTGGCTGCTGCGGCGTCCTCGGGGGTCAGGGCGAACACGACGGCCGCCGCGGTGACGTGCGGCTTGATCTCGGCGTAGCGGGCGCTGATCGCAGCGATCTCCCGCTGTTCCTCGTCGTCCAGGCTGTTGAGCCGCTCGATCATCGAGGCGAGGTCGTGGCGGCGCTGCCGCTGCTGGTCGTCGGGGAACAGCGTCTCTTCCTCGCTGCGGATCTCCCGGTCCAGCCGGTCGCGTGACTCCTGCAGGTTGAGGCGGAACGCGGCGAAGATCTCCCGGGCCCGCGCGATGTCGGTGTCGCGCCGCTTGTGCAACGTGTCGACCACCTTCTCCTGATGGGTCCTGGCCTTCTGCTCCATAGCGGTCAGCAGCCGGGTGCGCAGCGGCGCGCCGTCGGCGTTCCACAGGTTCGCGAGCCTGCGGCGGACGTCCTCGTCGGCGAGGACCAGGTCCTGCGCGTCGAGTGTCTGGTCGAGGACCTCTTCGACCTTCGCCTCGGCCATGGCGCTGCCGCGTAGCCGGATGCCGGTGAGGAATACCTCCTCGTGCAGCCGCAGTCCGCCGAGCCCGACTAGCACCAGCCGGGATACCGCCGCCACGCACGACTGCGGCAGCCCCTCCGCCACAACCGCGGTCACGCGGTCCACTGGCGAGTCGACGTTGAACAGGGCGGCGCGCAGGATGCGGGCCGAGCGCTGGAGCAGGGCGTGCCCGAGGTGGATGTAGACGATATCGTCCCGCCCTTCGGTGACCTTTTCGTCAAACGTGACCGGGCGGAGGACGCCCGGGTTCAGCCGGGTCTCTAGGCCGCGCAGCGCGAACTGCCAGGCCTGGCTGAGCGCGGGGATCTCGAAGACCTCCGCGCGGGTGATCGCCTTCCACCGGGCGGAGCGGCGGCTGGGCGGTCAGCTCGAGGGCGGTGTCGACGACGCGCCGTGCGTTCGCGGGCGTGAGGTGCATCTCCGCTTTGCGGTCGTCGTAGGTGCGGGACAGCTCTGTAAGGGCGCGGTTCAGTTCCTGGCCGCCGGCCAGCACGCGGTTGATGATCACGCTGCCGTCGTCGCGCGCGGACAATTTCACCTTCCGGCCGGTGCCGCCGGGTGTGAAGTGGTCCTGGATGTCGGCATCGATGACCTCGTTGACCGAACCCAGGTCGGCGGCAACGGTGCCGATCTTGTCACGGACCTTGTCCAGCAGGAACCGGACGTCCTTCGCGTACGCGGATCGGTTCTCGGCAGGGGTCAGGTGGTAGATCTCCGGCGTCTGTTCCTGGCCGTAGCGGTCGATCCGGCCGATCCGCTGCTCAAGGCGCGACGGGTTGAACGGGATGTCGAAGTTCACCAGCCGGTGGCAGTAGGCCTGCAAGTCGATGCCCTCACCCGCCGAGTCGGTGGCGACCAGGACGCGGACCGGCTGCTTGTCCGGCGGGGCGGTGAACTTCGCGCGGATGTCCTCCCGCTCCTCGGCGGGCGTTGAGCCCTGGATGACCGCAAGTTCTTTGCCCTCGCGGTAGCCGTGCTGACCAAGGACCCGGACGATCCAGTCCAGGGTCTCGGCGTACTCGGTGAACACCACGACTCGCTCGTTGCTCCACGATCCGCCGGGACGGCACGTGGCGTCCAGGAACTCGATCAGCGCGGTCAGCCTGGCGTCGGGCTGGTTCTCATACGCCAGGCCCCAGCTGATCAGCGACTCGATGTCCTTATCCGTCGCGGCAACCAACGGGTCCGAGCCCTTGCTGTGCCGCAGGGCGGTGAACTCGGGGTGCTGGGTGTCGCCCTCTTCCTCGTCGGACTGCCCGCTGCCGAGGACCTCCTGGTAATACTGGTCCTCGTCCTCGGCCTCGAGACCCGATCCGGCGCCGGACTCGGTGTACTGCCGCAGGGTCTGCGCGAACGACCACGGGCTGGACAGGAACCGCTTCTTGAACAGCATCGCTACGATGCCGCCCGACTTGCCCCGCCCGTTGCGCCGGGCGCTCTCGGCCAGGACCCGGTCGAGCAGCGCGAACTTCTCCGCCTCGTCCTTCGACGGCATGAAGGTCAGCGTCTTGAGCTCCCGGGTACGGAAGCCCTTTACGTCGGCCAGGTCCGCCTTGAGGCGGCGGACCGCGATGTCGCGCAGCGCGCGCTCGTCCAGGCTGGCGCCCCGCTTGAACCGGCGGCCGTCGATCATCTCCATCAGCGCCGTGAACGACTCGGAATAGCCGTTGTGCGGGGTCGCGGACAGGAACAGCCGGTGCTCGCACCTTTCGGCCAGCTCCCTGGTGGCGAGCGTCCGCTGGCTGTCCACCGCGTAGCCGCGGAACCCGGTGGCGGCAGTCGGGCTCGCGGGCGCGACGTGGTGCGCCTCGTCCACGATGAGCACGTCGAACGCGTACCGGCGGGCGCTGCTGGTGTCCCGCACGTCGGCGTACACCTGCCGAAGCAGCCGCTGGGCACGCAGCGACGGCAGCCACGCCATCGACACGATCACCCGGGGGAACAGCCGGAACGGGTTGGCGTTCGGCCCGTGAGTGCGCAGCACCCTGGCCATCAGCTCGCTGTTGACGATCTCGAATTCCAGGCCGAACTTCTCCCGCATCTCGTCCCGCCACTTCAGCGACAAGCTCGGCGGGCAGACGATGACCACCGACCGGGCGCGGTGCCGCAGCAGCAGTTCCTGGACGACCAGGCCGGCCTTGATCGTCTTGCCCAGGCCCACGTCGTCGGCGAGCAGCAGGTTCGTCCGTGCTGACTGCAGGGCACGGCGCAGCGGCTCGAGCTGGTATGCCTCGACGTTCGCGCCGCTGCGGAACGGCGCCTGGAACGCGTTCCCGTCCGCCGACGTGACCGCGCCCCACCGCACGGCGTCCACGAACGCGGCAAGCGTGTTCGGGTCGTCGAAGCCGTCGGGGCTGATCGTCGCGGGCAGGCCCTGGTCCGGGGCGACCGCCTGTCCCACCTCAAGCTCCCACACGACCGCGAGCTCCTGACCAAGGCGGTCCTCGTCAAGGGACTGCAGCCGGACCACGTGGGTAAGGCCCGCCTCAGCCTCATCCGCGGGACTGCGGGGCAGGCCCTGGGCTCGCACCTCGGCGACAGCCCACGTAGCGCCGCGGACGTTGACGATCTGTCCTTGCTCCGGGAGGGGAGGAACGTGCGCCGCAGCAGGAACCCCGGGACGTTCGGAAGGACGTTCCCCCATGGCGGTTGTCAACCGGATCAGCCCCCTCGCCGTCCAACGTGTGTTGCGCTGACCATCATGACCCACTTTTGCGATTTGCGCAAATCGCAAGTATGGTAGTCCCATGGAAGGCATCACCGGCCGCGTGCTAAGCCTGATTGAAGCATCAGGGCAGAATCGTCGTGCCTTCGCCCAGCACATCGGGCTCGACGACTCCAAGCTATCGAAGTCCCTCAACGGCGCTCGCCGCTTCTCTTCCCTTGACCTGGCGCGCATAGCGGAAAAGTGCGGCGTCACCGTCGACTGGCTGGTCACCGGGGACGAACCAGCGCTGGCGGTCGCGGCCAGGACGACCAGCGGAGAGGCACGCACGGCGATCGAGGCCGCGAAGCGGTACAGCACCATGCGTGAGGATCTCGCCGTCTTCGGCTGGAAGCAGCCGTGGCGGCCCCTGGAAGCCGAGATCCGGAGCGGGACGTACGCCGAGCAGGGCAAGGCGCTGGCAGCGGCAGCGCTGGCACGAGTCGCTTCGGCAGGCCTGCCTGTCGGTGACGTGGACCTTCCTGGGCTGGTCGAGAAGGCGTTCGGCGCCGACGTGGCCGTGGTCGCGCTGGATGAGGGCTTCGACGGGCTCGCGGCGTCGTCGGAGGAGGCGAAGCTGATCGTCCTGGGCACGTCCCAGATGCCGGCGCGGCAGCGGTTCACGCTCGCGCACGAACTGGGCCACCTTCTTGCCGGAGACGACCAAGGCGTACATCTCGACAAAGACGTCTACGACAAGGCACAGGCGAAAGACCCCAGCGAGATGCGGGCCAACGGCTTCGCGTCCGCGTTCCTGATGCCGGAGGACATCCTCCGCTCGACGGCCGGGACAACCGGCCTGACCGAGGACGCGTTCGCCGCACTATCCTGCGATCTTCAGGTCTCCCCGTCGGCCCTCGCCATCCGGTTGCAGCAGCTCCGGCTGATCGACGCGGGAACATGCGACCACTTCAAGAAGATCACCGCGGCGAAGGCCGCGGCGCTAGCTGACCGGAGTGAGGAATTCGCCCGGCGTGTCGCGGATGCGAGCACGCCGCGCCCGCCGGGGCTTCTCGTCCGGGATTCCTACCTGGCCTACGAAAGCGGCGCTACCACGCTCCGCCCGTACGCTAACCTCCTCGGAGCCGACGTGGACGAACTGAGGCAGGCGCTCGAGGCCGAGGAAGGGGTTCCCGGCGCCTTATGACCGAGCACCTGTTCCCCGACAACACGGTCTTGTGCAACTTCGCGGCCGTGAACCGTCTCGACCTGTTGAAGTCGGTGCTCGGCGGACGCGGCAGGTGGACTGAGGCCGTGGCATATGAGGCCAGCAGGTCCGCGGCGAAGCTGCCGCCGCTCCTGACGCTGCCCTCCGAAGGCTGGCTCGATGCGCCGATCGAGATCACCAAGACGTCGGATATCCGGAAGATCAACCAGATCCGGCGAGTGGTCTTCGGCGGCACGGACGATGACCCGCTGAAGCATCTCGGTGAAGCGCAGACCTGTTACGTGATCAAGAACTGGGCGTCGTTCGCGGGCTCCTGGTGGATCTCCGATGACCGGGACGCTCTCCGGTACGCCAGGTTCCAGCACATCACCACGCGCGAGACGATCGACATCATGTGCATCGCGGTCGCGAACGGGGAAATCAGTCGTGGCGACGCCTTCCGCCTGATGAACCAGATGGCGGATTCCAACCGGTACCTGCGGCATCCGAAGGTCCGCCGAGGAACTGCGACGATGAGCCGAGTCCCGGACGCCACATCGTCAATAGCGTCCGCAGACCTTATAGCTATGGGTTATCCCTGGTCCGCGTACGCGGCCGCCGTCATGCGGTTGGAGACACCAGACGGCGTGGTCTGGGTGAAACCCGCGCCGAAAACGCAGACCCGGGGTAAGTACCCGGACCCAGATGGCCGCGCGATATGTGTAGTCACCGCTCACAACCCTCAAGGGCAAACGGTCTCCGAGAAGGAGAACGCCAGAGCCGAGGGGCGACTTGAGCGTGAGCTGAAGCGACGAGGCTGGAGCTGGTGGCCAGCGGCGGGAGGCGATCCGACGTGGGAGCACGTGGAGGTCAGCGCGGCTGTGGTCGGGGTCAAGGAGCGTGAGGTCGCTGCACTGGGCGCGGAGTTCGGCCAGGATGCGATCTTCATACTGACGCCGGCAATCCGACGAGTCGTCAGCTGCGTGGGGAATCGTGAACTGTCGACGGGTTGGTGCGCCGACTACGAACGATTCACTGATCCTTCGAAGGCCGCGACGTTGGAGGAGCCCGCGTGCTTACGGAATCCCAGGACGGCGGCCAGGGAATTTGAGTTATTTGTCTACGCAGCAACGCGCGGCTCGCGCGAACCACAACTCGGCCTGTCCACTCTCCTACTCAGAATCAGGCGCTAAGGAGAGCGCGGCGGCGGAGCAGGTCTGACCTTGCCCCTGTTTCCCGGACACGGGGGCAAGGTCAGCGTGGCTTGCGGGGCATCCAGCGTCTCGGCTCGGCGCATAATGACAGGGATCTGAAGGCGCTCAAGGCTGCAGCCTGCAAACTGCGTGATGGATGATAGGTAGGCGCCCAGCACTCAACTGACGCTAGGCCGCACGGTCGTCACTGGAAAGAAAACTCTCCAGACTATGAACGAGTCCTTCGGGAATGCCGCATGTTCCGGCCACGGTCAGTAGGTTTATGCCCGTCCGAACTGTGGCGTGAGGGGAGCGACGGCAAGGGTGGAGACTCAGGTCCGCACACCGCAGATGGTGTTCATGCAGCCGCAGCGGCTCATCGTGCCGCTGTTCCAGCGGCCATATGTGTGGAACGAGGACAACCAGTGGGAGCCTCTGTGGGGTGATGTCGTCCGTGTGTCGCAGCGCCTGCTTCAGGACCCTTCCGGACGACAATATCCACATTTCCTTGGCGCAGTCGTGCTCCAGCAGGTGCAGAACCCGGCTGGGACGATGCAGGAACGGACCATCATCGACGGGCAGCAGCGGCTGACAACACTGCAGCTCCTCCTTGACGCGCTGCATGCCGAGTTGCTGGCTGCCGGAGCTGAGCAGCCGGCGCTGCGGATTGAAACCCTGGTGATGAATGCCGCCGCATTCTGGGAGCGTCCGGAAGACCGGTTCAAGGTATGGCCGACTAACCGCGACCGTCCTGCTTTCAACGCCGTGATGGCGGCTACTCCGCCGATAGCGTATGACGCACTAGAGCACAGGTCCAGCCGACTGGTCCAGGCTCACGAGTACTTCGCTGGGCGGGCCCGCGAGTGGCTCGCAATCGACGTGGATAACGTTCCCGCCCGCGCCGCCGCGATCGAACGGGCTGTCCGAGAACTCATGCAAATGGTGGTCATCGACTTGGCTGCTGACGAGAACGCCCAGGAGATATTCGAGACTCTCAACGCCCGCGGTGCGCAGCTGACCGCCGGTGACCTGATCAAGAACTTCATCTTCCAGCGGCTCACCGAGGCCGGGGTTCGCGTCGAAGAAGCGTACGAGCGTTTCTGGAAGGAGTTTGAGTCTGGGTTCTGGGAGACCGAAATCGGGGCGGGCCGTCGGCGCCACCAGCGGTCATCGATGTTCCTGAACCAGTGGCTGATCGCGAAGACGGGAGAGGAGATCCTCGCCCGCGAAGTATTTCACCGGTTCAAGAGGTACGCCGACTTTGATTCCGGGATCAGCATCGGCGAACTGCTGCAGCAGATCCACCGCGCCGGTCAGATGTATCGGGGGTATGTCAACGCCGCTGGGCAGCTGACCGGTCCCATCGACCAACTCGGGCTGTTCGCCTACCGCACCAGCGTGATGGAAAGCGAAGTCGTCAAGCCCCTAATCCTGTTCCTGCGCGATCCGGACGAACCCCCGATCCCGGACGATCAGCTCATCAAGGCGCTGCGGGTCGTGGAAAGCTGGCTGGTCCGGCGCATGCTGGTACGGGCAACCACCAAGTCCTACACGCAGGTATTCGCCGAACTGATCACCCAGATCCGCAAGACCGGCCGGCAATCGGCCGGTGACCTCATCGAGGACCACCTGGCGCACCGCCCGGGCACCGCCTGGTACTGGCCAGACAACGAAGAGGTGCGTGCCGAGTTGCGCATGCTCCCCGTCTACCGGCGCTTGTCCAGAGCCCGGCTGCGGATGGTGCTCGAGGCGGTCGAAGACCACGAGCGCGGCTGGCGCGGCCAGAGCATGGGGCTAGGCGGGGAGCGAGTCGCCCGGGGAACCTACGCGATCGAGCACATCATGCCGCGACGCTGGCATGCCCACTGGGCACTGTCAGAAGACCAGACCGCCGCTGAGCGCGACTCCCTGATCGACACGATGGGCAATCTCACCCTGCTCACCGGCAGGCTGAACAGCAAGGTATCTAACGGACCGTGGCCAGGTGAAAACGGCAAGCGTGCGGCCCTGCACGGTCACGACGTGCTCATGCTCAACCGGCGGCTTCTCGAGCAAGCGAAAGACGACTGGGGCGACCAGTGCATCCGGGACCGGACTGAGTGGCTTATCGACGCGATCATCGAGATCTGGCCAGTGCCGGAAGGACACAAATCGCAGACGGAGGGCACCGAGCGGCGCCCGGCCCGTCAGGTCGAACTCGCAGACATAATGACGGCAGGGCTCCTTGACGACGGCGTTACGCTCTACGCGCGGGGCCGCCGCGCCGCGGGGCGCACCGCGACTGTCCTGTCCGACGGGTCACTCGACGTCGACGGGGTGCGCTACTCATCCCCTTCCGGCGCTGCTCGCGCCGTGTCTGGGACAAGCGTGAACGGCTGGTGGTTCTGGCTGCTAGAGCCTAAGAGCACCCGTTCATTGCGCGACCTCTGGCGCGAGTACGTCGACCAGCGCGACGTCGACGCAGAAGACGACGCAGTGGACGATGATGAGGTCTGAGCTTGCCTACACGATTGGCTGGGCTGCCTGCGCTGGAGCGAAGTCCAGCGGTGGCGCCCTCTGCGCCGGTCTTCGGGACCAGTTAGGACGAGGCGATCGCGGGGCGCGCGTGGGCGTCGATCGGGCTGCGCCCGTTCGGCTTGCGCGGCGAGCTGCTGGCGTACCCCATCGGGGTTGCGTATTGATCGTCCCCAGCCAGAGCGGTGGCCCAGCCGCGGACGGCATCCCGGAGCCAGGGCAGCGTCTCAGCCGTGACGACGCGGCAGCCGCCGGGCAGCGCCGCCCGGGTGGACGACAGGCCCCCTCGCTGTCCGCGGCCGCCGACGTCGTCACGCTGATGGACGTGTGGTGACAAGGGCATTTCCCGCGTAGCTGGGGGTCTCACGTTGCGGTATGGTTCAGGCGCACCTCATGCCGCTACCACGGGCCCGGCGTCTAATGATTCGGCTTGCCGGGGGCTGTGCGGCTATCGTGTTCACATGAACGTGTTCAGCCAGTCTCAGATGATGTCCCGCTCGCGGGGCTGTTGACGCTGCACGGACGTTCGTTTCCGAGGCCCTGCTTACGGGGCCTCGATTCATTTGCGCGGTCGGAGCCCCCGTCTACCTGGAGGTTCCGATGACCAGTACCTACATCACCACGACGATCCCGTACGTCAACGCCCGCCCGCACCTGGGCTTCGCGCTGGAGCTCGTGCAGGCCGACGTGCTCGCCCGTTACCGCAGGAGCCTCGGCGAGCAGGTCAGGTTCCAGGCCGGGACCGACGACAACTCGCTCAAGAACGTGCTCGCCGCGGAGGCCGCCGGAGTCGGCGTGCAGGAATTCGTCGACGCGAGCGCCGCGGCGTTCACCGGCCTGGCGGAACCGCTGAGCCTGTCGGTCGATGACCTGATCCGCACGAGCACCGATCCGCGGCACCGGGCGGGAGTCGAGCG
This sequence comes from uncultured Actinomycetota bacterium, assembly GCA_963843745.1. Classification (GTDB taxonomy): domain Bacteria; phylum Actinomycetota; class Actinomycetes; order Streptosporangiales; family Streptosporangiaceae; genus Trebonia. Next base: position 9,191 of record CAWJLP010000021.1, on the reverse strand, counting down.
CCTGTGGCGGGCCTGCGCCGACCGCGGCGACCTGTACCGCAGGCACTACGAGGGCCTGTACTGCATCGGCTGCGAGCAGTTCTACACCCCGGCGGAGCTACGGGACGGGCGCTGTCCCGACCACGGCACGGTGCCGGACCTGGTAGCCGAAGAGAACTGGTTCTTCCGCCTGTCCCGCTACACCGGCCAGCTGCGCGCCCTCATCGGCGACGGCACGGTCCGCGTCGAGCCGGCCGTGCGCCGCAACGAGGTCCTGGCCCTCATCGACGGCGGCCTGCGGGATTTCTCCGTCTCCCGCAGCACCCGGCGCGCCCGCGGCTGGGGCATCCCGGTCCCCGGCGACCCGGGCCAGGTCATCTACGTGTGGTTTGACGCGCTCGGCAACTACCTCACCGCACTGGACTACGCGAAGGACGGCGAGAACCTCCACCGCTGGTGGACCAGCGCGTCACAGCGCATCCACCTGCTCGGCAAGGGCGTGCTGCGGTTCCACGCCGTCTACTGGCCCGCCATCCTGCTGTCCGCCGGCGAGGCCCCGCCCACGGACATCGCGGTGCACGGCTACCTCACCGAGAACGGCCGCAAGATCAGCAAGTCCAGCGGCGCCACCGTCGACCCCTACGACCTGGCCGCCAGGTACGGCACCGACGCGGTGCGCTGGTGGCTGCTGCGCGAGGTGCCGCCCGGCGCCGACGCCGACTACACCGCGCGCCGCCTCGCCGCCCGCGCCAACGAGGAACTCGCCAACGGCTTCGGCAACCTGGTCAACCGGGTCGTCTCCCTGATCCACCGCTACCTCGGCGGCCACGTCCCCGCCGCGGCAGCGAGCGCACCCGGCGCAGCCGCTCTCGAGGAGGCCGCCGCGAGCGCTCCCCGCCTGATCGCCGCGGCACTGAAGGACTTCGACTTCCGCCGCGCCACCGAGGCGGTCTGGCAGGTCGCGGACAAGGCAAACCGCTACGCCAGCCACGCCCGCCCGTGGGACCTGGCCAAAGCCGGCGACCGCGCGGAACTGGCCGCCGTCCTGTCAGCACTCCTGCGCGCCTGCCAGGCGGCCGGCACGCTCCTGGCCCCGTTCCTCCCCGACGCCTCGGCCCGCATCACCCGCCAGTGCACCCCGGACGCGACCGGGCTGCTCCCCCGCCCGGCCCCGCTCCTGCCCAAGATCACCGCGCCAGCCCCTGCACCCGTTCCCGCGTAACACCGGCCAGTCCGCCACGGGCGCAGAACGCAAGAACCTGCAAGTGTCATGCAGGTTCCAGCTCCGGCTGTCCCCGAAGGAATCTTTGACCGGGGGCCTTCCAGTCGTCCAGCGATGCGGCACCCCAGCCCACCCAGGTTCTGGGTCCCTCGCCGAGGGTGCCCCGCCCCTTGTCATGGCCGGCGTGGCGCACCAGCAGCACTCGTCCCGCGACCCGGCAGCGCGACGTGCGGGCCGCATCCAGCCGTATATGCCGCTGCTTCATCCGGTAGATGAGTCAAGAGCTGCCCGACGTGCCCCGCGCTGCAGTCCGCTCAGCCGAGAAACAACTGCGGGCAGGCCAGGGTGAATCTCCGCGAGCTAGCCGCGCTCTGGCTTCTTCCGGTACGAGAACCAGCTTGCCGCTTCGGCCTTGTGGACTACTACCGGCTCGCCGGGTGGGTTGCCCATCTGGATCAGCTCGCGGATGCCCCGAGCAAGGGCATCTGGTCCTGCCAGTTCGTAGAGCAACTGGCCCAGGCCGTGTGCATGCCAGTTGACCATCCGGTCGCGCCAGCGCGCCCGCGCTACGTTGACGCTGGCGACGCTCGTGGTCTCCTGACCCGCCACCAGGCCGAGTCAGAACAGCTGACCGGGCGCGTTCTGTCCTAGCCGCCGCGCCACGGAAGACCGCTCATGCGTGTTAACTGAACTACGGCGGGAGTTTTCGCAGTTCAGGGGACATGCGGCGAGTTGATGGCTAGAGTCGCCGGGCATGGTCGAGCAAGAGGAGCCGGGCAGGGATCTGGCTGGGCTGGTGGTGCCGTTGGCTGGCCGGCTGGTCGCTACCGGGGACCGGTGGGAGCCTTACCGGCTGGTCGATGCGGCCGGGAAGGCCGTCGGTGCCGCTGGGGCGTATTTCGGTCACCTTCAGGCGGCGGGGCGGGCGGAGCTGACCGTCCGCTCGTATGGCATGGACCTGCTGCGCTGGTTCCCGTTCCTGTGGGCGTCGGGGGTGGCCTGGGATCGGGCGACCCGGTCCGAGGCCCGGGATTTCTGCCGGTGGCTGCAGCTGGCCGGAAAACCGGTGCGGCCGCACTGGCGTGAGCGGAGCGGGCCGGGGATGGGTGCGGCGGTCCCGGTGGCGGGTGAGGTGTATGCGCCGTCGGTGCGTGCGCATAGCGAGACGGTGCTGCGCAGCTTTTACGATTTCCACCTGGAGGCGGGCACCGGCCCGCTGGTCAATCCGTTCCCGCTGGACCGGTCCCGGCGGGGCGGGCGGGCTCATGCGCACCGTAATCCGATGGAGCCTTATCGCCTCGAGCGCAGCGGCATGTACCGGCCGGCGGTGCCGTCGCGGATCCCCCGCAGTGTCCCGGATGAGGATTTCAACGAGATCTTCGCTGCCCTGCATTCGCACCGGGACCGGGCCCTGGTGGCGTTCTACGTTTCTACCGGGGCGCGGGCGTCGGAGTTGCTGTCGGCGACCCGCGGCGGCGCAGATCCGGGACGCCAGCTGATCACCGTGGTGCGCAAGGGAACCCGGGAGCTGCAGCAGCTGCCGGCCTCGACCGATGCGTTCGTGTGGCTGCGGCTGTATCAGCTGGAGATGGACGGCGGGCTGCCCCGCGGCAGCGGGCAGCCCTTGTGGTGGACCCTGCGCCGGCCGTTCCGGCCGCTGACCTATCACGCGGCGCACCGCATGTTCGAGCGGGCTGGTGAGGTGGCGGGCACGGATGCGACGCTGCATTCGCTGCGTCATACCGCGGCTTACCGGATGGCCGAGGACCCGGCGCTTCCGCTCACCGACGTGCAGCTGGTCTTGGGCCATGCGCTGCTGACGACCACGCAGCTGTATCTGACGCCGCGCAAGGAGGACGTGATCCGCCGGATACTGGCCCACCACGCTGAGCAGGTCCGTCAGGCCCGGCAGCGGGTCCGGCCGGCCCCGGCGCCGGGTTACCGGCCCGAGAGCCTGGATGTGCTGTTCGGGAACCGAACGTGGTGACCGCCGGGGCCGCCGCGCCGCGAGCGCCGGCGTCGGTGTGGCTGGCGGGTTACCGGGCCGCGCGGACCCGCTTCCCGCCGCGGACGCCGCTGGCCGCGGACTGGGCAGGCCGGTGCGCTGGGGGCACTGCTGGACTGGCTCCAGGGCCAGGAAGGCGGCAGCTGGCAGCAGCGCTGGCTGGCCAGCGGATCCGACGCCGCCGGGGCTGCGTGGCGGCAGCTGCCCGGCGGCTGGCTGAACCGGTCCGGACGCGATGCCCCGGTGACCCCGGCGCTGGTCTCGGCGCTGATCACAGCGATCAGCGCCGGCATCGTGCGCCCCTCCCTGGCCTGGCTGGTAGCCGGCGGATGCGAGCACGCCGAGCTTGCCCGCGCCATGTCCGCGCTCCGCGACCCCGAAGGATTCGCGCGGCTGCGGGCGCTGTGTGACGGCGGCTCCGCCGCGGCCGTGTCTGCCACGGCCCGCACCCGCACGCTGCAACGAGCTGCGGTCATCCTGGCCGCCAAGGGCGGCATGCTCGCCGGCATCGCCATCGGGGATCTCCTTGAGCTGCTGGACACCGAGGCAGACGTCCACGGCGCGCCCAGAAGCGAAAGCGCCGCCAGCTACCGGCTGCTCCGCGAGATGGGGATCTTCGGCCCGGCAGCGCCGGCCCGGCTGCGCCAGCTGCGCACCGCAGGGCAGCGCACGCCCGGGGAACTGATCGACCGTCACCAGCTCACCTGCCGGCCCATCCGTGACCTGCTCGTGGACTACCTGCGGGAACGTCAGCCCGCGATGGACTACGGCAGCCTGGAGCAGCTAGCCCGCCGCCTGGGCATGTTCTGGGCGGACCTCGAAGCCCACCATCCCGGCATCGACAGCCTGCACCTCAGTGCCCAGGTCGCCGACGCCTGGAAACAGCGCATGCGCACCAAGCCGCAGACCATTACCACCGCCGCCGGCGCCAAGACCGTGATCGAGGCTGAGCGGATCTGCCACCGCGAGTTCCTGACCCCGGTCCGGGCCTTCTACCTCGACCTGGCCCAGTGGGCCGTCGATGACCCCGCACGGTGGGGACCTTGGGCCGCTCCCTGCCCCATCGGCCCGGCGGAAACCATCCAGGGCAAGGTCCAGCGGCACCGCAAGTCGCGGATGGACGCCAGGACCCGCGAACGGCTCCCGGTCCTGCCCATCCTGGTCCGCTCCGCCGCCCGGCAGCACGCCGACACCCGGACACTGCTGCAAGCCGCCCGCGACACCAGCCCGGGCGACGCCATCACCGCCCCGGGAACGGCACTATTGCGCCCGGCCGCCGCCAGCGCGACGGCTAACGTCTGGGCCGGCGACCCGGCCACCGGGAAACGCCGCAACCTCACCGCAGAAGAAGACCGCGCATTCTGGGCCTGGGCAACCGTCGAGGTCCTGCGCTCCACCGGCATCCGCGTTGAGGAACTGGTGCAGCTCAGCCATCACAGCTTCGTGCAGTACCGGCTCCCCGGCACGGGCGAGCTGGTGCCGCTGCTGCAGATCATCCCGTCCAAAACCGACGCCGAGCGGCTGCTGGTCATCAGCCCCGAGCTCGCCGACGTGCTCAGCGCCATCATCAGCCGGATCCGCGGCACCAGCCACGCCGTGCCTCTCGTCGCCGCCTACGATGACCACGAACGCCTGTGGCTGCCGCCCGCCCCGGTGCTGTTCCAGCGGCGTATCGGCGCCGAGAACCGCGCGATCCCCGCCGCCACCATCCGCAAGATCCTCACCAGCGCCCTGGCCCGCACCGGACTGACCGACCCTGCCGGCGCCCCTCTGCTTTACACACCCCACGACTTCCGCCGGATGTTCCTCACCGACGCCATCATGAACGGCCTCCCGCCGCACATCGCCCAGGTCATCGCCGGGCACCGCGACATCAACGTCACCCTCGGCTACAAGGCTGTCTACCCCGACGAGGCGATCCGGGCCCACCTGGCCTTCCTGGCCCGCCGCCGCGCACTGCGGCCAACCGAGGAATACCGCACCCCCACCGACGCCGAATGGGAAGAGTTCATCGGCCACTTCGAACGCCGCAAAGTCGCCACGGGTACCTGCGGGCGCGCGTTCGGCACCCCCTGCATCCACGAGCACAGCTGCCTGAGATGCTCCATGCACTGGCCAGACCCCGCCCAGCGCAACCGCATCGCCGAAATCCGCGACAACCTCACCGCCCGCATCGCCGAAGCCGACCGCGAAGGCTGGCTCGGCGAGGCCGAAGGACTCAAGATCAGCCTCGCCGGCGCCCAGGACAAGCTCGCCCAGATCGACCGGCGCACCCGCACCCCCGCCCCAGTCGGACTCGGAATGCCCGCCCTCAGCCGCACCCCCGCCCCGAACTGAACACCTGCAACCAGCCCAGACTTCATGATCATTTTCTAGTTCAGAGAATGCCGATGAGCGAGCGTTGCGCATTCGTATATCTATGCACTGACCTGTATTTCGTCTACGTTGGCGGCGAGCGGCAACGTATTCTCTCGTTCCTATCGGGGCACGCCGAACGGCTGCCGATTACGGACGGCTTTGCCCTGGACCGTGCTCTGCCTGCTCGCTTACCTCTATCTCTATCTCGCCCTCGCGGTCGCCCTGGAGCCAGCAAGGGGCCAACTCTGACCTGGACTCTGGGCTAATCCCGGTCACCGTCCCGGAACTGCTGCGGCTCTTGCGCGGCACCGTCATCCCGCCGCCTCGCCGAGGCCAGGCCTGATCGGCTGATAGCAGCGAGGCGACGCCGCCCCGGGCACCGCCCCCGCCGGGGCCCCCCGGCGCTGGAACGCCTACGCCGAGACAGCACCATGATCACAACGAACTACAGCTTCCGTGACTGCGTCGGGCATAGTCAATAGGAGCTGCCAGGGATACTCTTACGCCAAGGGGCTCAGGGGAAGGGGATCACATGAATTCAGCGCCTGCCACCAGCGTCCTCGTTGGCCTAGACGCCGGCTCTGATGTGGATGAAGAGGAACTGTCAAAGCTAAGCCGGTGGCTTCGTGATGACATCCTTGAGCTGGATGTGGAAAGAGTTGACTACGCCACTAATGTCGCACCACCCAGCTCGAAGAGCGGGACGGCGGTAAACCTTGCCGAGCTGATTATCGGTCTTTCAAACAGCGCGGTGCTCACCGCTCTAGTGGGCGTGCTCCGCACCTGGGTCAGCAGGGATTCAAACCGGAAAGTCTCCATCCAGTACGGCGGCGACAAACTGGAGATCACGGGTGCGCCTAGTGACCAGGACGCCCCCCTGATCTCGAGGTGGCTGGCCACAAATGCCGGAAAGTGAACCGTCAGGGAGCGGCGCCTACGCACTGCTGACCGCGACCGGCCGGTACAGTGATCCCACGCTAGGCCGACTTCGCGCCCCGACACATGACGCCGAGGAACTGGCGAAGATCCTCCGCGACCCGGCCATCGGCAGTTTCACCGTTTCGACGCTAGTCGATAAGCCAGATTACCGGGTTCGCGAGACTATCGAAGGCTTCTTCGCCGACAGGAGCCTGAACGACCTTCTGGTGTTCTACGCATCCTGTCACGGGGTCAAGGATCCGTCCGGCCGCCTGTACTTCGCCGCTACGACCACCAAGGTCAGCCGGCTCGCGTCAACCGGGATCTCGGCGGAGTTCCTCTTTGAGCAGGTTGACCGCTGCCGGGCGCAGAAAATCCTCGTATTGCTGGATTGCTGCTACAGCGGCTCCTATGCCAAAGGTCACCTGCCCAAGTCCGAGGACCGGATCGGGATCGGGCTTCTCGAGGGCCGAGGGCGCGCGGCCATCTCCTCCTCTACCACGCAGGAGTACTCCTTCGAGATGACGACCGGCAAGGTCACCGGCACCGCAGCTCCATCGGTGTTCACTGCTGCACTGGTGAAGGGCCTGGGCACCGGTGCTGCCGACATCGATGGTGACGGCCTTGTCTCCGTCGATGATCTGTACACCTACGTCAGGAACGAGATCCGCGCAGTCACCCCGTACCAGACACCGGAGAAGAAGTGGGGCGATGTCCGGGGTGATTTCGTCATCGCCCGGAACCCGCATCCGCCCGCTCCCCGACCCGAGCAACCGCCAATAGACGTGCTGCGGGCTGTGCGGAGTGACCCCGAAAGCAGCCCGGCGGGTAACGTGGTGGTCGAAGCCCCAACCGCGAATACCCGCTTCTGGTCCCTGACGTCTTATCTCGCAGTGCCCACCGTCCTAGGGGCCATCGCCCCGCTGCTGATTCTTGGTTTTGCGCGCAGCGGAGCCGTCCGAACAAATGCGCTACTCTCGCTGGAATGCGGGATTATCTACGGCCTTGGCCTGGGGCTCACGATCGGCGGTGGGAATCAAGTAAAATATGGTGTCGCACTCGGCGTAGGGCTGCTGGTACCGGGTGTATTGCTGCTTGTCGCCTATTCGGTCATGCTCATATTCTGCGTTGCGCGGACATGGAAGCACCGTCTGCCCCATATTCCATTCCTCACCAAGGCCGCTCAGTGGGTGGTCTACGGCAGGGGCGGCGGCTACAGCCGAGGAGTGCAGTGATCTGACGGGCGATGTCGATGACTGCCGGAGAGCGGATTCGGCGCTGGCTTTCCTGGTCGGCCTGCTGTCCTGTGTCCAGCGCGGCATCGGCATCGCCGGCTCGGCAACACAGGGGCGGTGCGCCGCAGTACGGCGCGTGCCGCACTTTTACTCGCGCTGCCATGATGGCGCAACTCGGCGGCTAGACACAGATCATCCCGTTCGGCGTGTCGTCAGTGGCTGTCGCGGTGACCCTAAGATGCCGAACTTAACAGCGGGTCCGCGCGGTTATCAGGCGATCTTCGTGCCGTTGTCCGCTCTCAGCAGTCGCGGGTGCAGCACAATGGACGGTCCACCAGCAAATATTCGTACATCGCCACGCTCAAGGTGAACGTCCTCATCTGCCGCGTTGTGGGACTTGGGCTGGCGGCTGAGCCGGGTCTACTTCCTGGCCTTCTTGAACCCTCGCGTGGACAACCGGACCCAGCCCTTACCGCCAGGTTGGCCAGTCCTGCCACCGTAGATGAGCCCACGACGGAACTCGACTGATTTACCGCTCATGCCGCAAACAGGGTCTTGTGCGGGTCTCAGTGCCGAACCTTAGCGAATGAGCGTTTCCTTCGGCCGTACGGCGCAGAAGCCTTTCTCTCTGGTTCGGCAAAGGGCCGGTGTGGACCGTATGCGGGCAGTGCATCCTTCTGTGAGCAGTGTTCCTGCCAGCGCCGCCGAACGGCGGCGCCATCTGATGGCGCACCGCCAGCGACAAGGCGGCCTGGGGTCGCCGGTCAGTCCTCCCGCTCGTCCAGCCGGTCGAGCAGCTCGCCCGCCACCTTCTCGATCTGCTCGTGGTCGTTCTGCGATGCACGCTGTTTGGCGTGGATAAGAGCGGACCGGTTGACCTTCTTAAAGTCCCCGTAGGGGAACCCGTAGCGGTCCTTGGTCTCCTCGGACGCCTCGGTGTCGATGCCCAGATGCCAGCGGCCGTAGCCGTCATAGCCCTCGCGCTCGATCTCCTTGTTGCCCTCGGCCGCAGCCGGCGCGGCCTCACCCCACCCGGTCTCGGTGTCGACGGTGCCCTCGTCGATCAGTCGCCGGGCCTGCTTAACCGCCGCCTCGTTCACCTTGTACGTGGTCATGCCGCCGGCCTACCCGCAGGCGGCCATCTCGAACCTCGCAGGCAAAGACGGGCATCACCACGCTGCCAGGTCCGAAGGCGGGAATGTCCGGCGAATATTCATGCATCGCCCGCTTGACGGTGAACGTCCGCTTCTGCCGCATAGCGGTCGTCAACTCGGCGACGCCGACCGGGACGGCGCAGGCATCACGCGCGGAGACGCATCGAGGCCCAGAGACCATCCCAGGGCGAGTTCGACGGGACCAAACCCAGGACCAAACTAAGGACCAACCACGCCAGATCTCGCCAGACCCGGCGCGACGTCCCCAGACACCAAAGCCGCCCTCACCTCCGCTAACCAGACCTAGCGCAACCTCGTCA
>CAWJLP010000020.1:0-213710 GCA_963843745.1 uncultured Actinomycetota bacterium | reverse complement strand
TCGGAGACCTCCTGGGCCTATGTCATCACCGACACCACCACTGACCCGGATCAGCCGCACAAGTACGTGGCGTTCGATGATGCCTGCGTGACCAGCCTGGCCATCGACGACCCCGTGTTGTACTACGACTGCCCGCTTGACTACACCGCCCAGTGCGGCTTCGACGTGCTCGCGCATGCCTCCGAGCCGTACGTGTCCCGGCTGAACTTCCCGCCGTCGCTGGGCAACGCGCTGTACGCCATCAAGCTGACCTCGGAGAGCCTCCGCGCGGCGGTGTGGAATGGCCAGGACCTGCCCGGCCGCGAGGGCATGATGTACGCCCAGTACATCGCCGCGCAGGCGTTCAACTCCGGCGGCCTCGGCATCATCCACTCGATCTCGCATGCGGTCAGTGCCTTCTACGACCTCCACCATGGCCTGAACAACGCGATCGCGCTGCCGCGGGTGTGGGCGTTCAACATGCCGGTGGCCTACCAGCGGTTCGCCGACATCGCCGATCAGATGGGTGTGGACACACACGGCATGACCGCCGTGCAGGCCGCCCAGGCGGCACTGGACGCGGCCATCCGGCTACTGCGGGACGTGGGCATCCCGGAGAAGTTCACCGATGTGACCCAGGACAGCTACTCCAAGAACCGGCTCGGCAAGGGACCGACAAAGTACTACGAGAACGCCAAGACGGTCACCGGTGACGCCGCCGACGTCGACCGGATCACCCGTCACGTGCTCGGCGACGCCTGTACCCCCGGCAACGCCAAGGAATGCACCTTCGAGACGGTCCGTCCGGTCGTCGACCACTGCATGAATGGCGACCTCGACGACCTGCTCAGCTGACCGCATGCGGCGGTCGAATTCCCCGTGCCGGACGAACTGGAGGACATGTGCCCACGTCGGCAGGCGACCTCAGTCCCTTTCTGTCGATCGACGACGTCGTCAGCCGGTTCGCCGCGGCCGGATACATCACCGACCGGCGGCTGGCCACCACCATCTACCTGGTGACCCGGCTGAACAAGCCGGTCCTGCTGGAGGGGCCGGCCGGCGTCGGCAAGACCGAGCTCGCCAAGACGCTGGCCACGGTGACCGGCCGCCGGCTGCTGCGGCTGCAGTGCTACGAGGGGCAGGACGAGACCCGGGCGTTGTATGAGTGGGATTACGGCAAGCAGTTGCTGTACACCCAGATGCTGCGCGAGAAGATCAATGACATCATCGCCGATGCTCCGGATATCCCCGCGGCGGTCGCGCGGATCGAGGCCCATGACGGGGTGTTCTTCTCCGACCACTTCCTGGTCGCCCGCCCGCTGCTGGACGCGATCCGCGGCGAGCAGCCGGCCGTGCTGCTGATCGACGAGGTGGACCGGGCCGACGAGGCCTTGGAGGCGGTGTTCCTGGAATGCCTCGGCGAGTTTCAGGTCTCCGTGCCCGAGATCGGCACCTATACGGCGAAGACGCCGCCGTACGTGGTGCTCACCTCGAACAACACGCGGGACCTCTCGGCCGCGCTGAAGCGCCGCTGCCTGCACCTGTTTCTCGACTACCCGGACGCGGAGCGGGAGCTTGAGATCGTGCGATCCAAGCGGACCGGGCTGCCCGAGGCTGCCGCCCGGCAGCTGGTGCAGGTGGTGCGCGGGCTGCGGCAACTGCCGTTGCGCAAGAGCCCTAGCATCTCCGAGACGATCGACTGGGCGCGCACGCTGACCGTACTCGGCGTCGACGAGCTCGACGCTGGCGTGCTGGCCGACACAGCCAACATCGTGCTGAAGTATGAGCGGGACATGCAGTGTGCCGTGGAGGCGATGCCCCGCTTGGTCGACCCGAACCGCGAGCTGCCCGACGCCGGCCATGCCCACGGGCATGGCGAAGGTCACGGGCACGAGCATGGTCATAGCAGGGATCAGGGGCCCGATCACGGGCACGCCGACGGCAACGGGCACAGCGAGGGCCCAAGCCGTGCTGACGGAGACCGCCTGGACGGCCAGGCCGACGGCAGGAACGTCCGAGCGGGCATGGACCGGCCGGGCCGGCACGATGAGGGGTATTACGGCGCTCCGGGCCCCGGTCCGACCCGCCGAACCGTGCCCGGACAGGGCCAGGGCAGCCGGTCGTTCGAAGCGCTCACGCGCCGACGGCCCGACTGACAGGAGCTGGGTGTGGAAGGCAGCCTGCACCGGTTCGTGCGCTTGCTGAGGCTGTTCGGCGTGCGCGTGTCGGTCGCCGAGGCTGCGGACGCCATGCTGGCCGCCGCGCAGCCCGGCGTGCTCGCTGACCGGCAGACGCTGCGCGCGGCGCTGCGCGTGACGCTGATCAAGGACCGGCGCGACGACGAGCTGTTCGATGAGCTGTTCACCGCGTTCTTCTCGCTGCGCCCGATAGCCGGTCCGGCGGGTGAGCACGGTCATAGCCATGCTCACGATGACCTGGCCGACACGGGCGAGCTGGAGTCGTTCACGGTTTCCGAAGAGCCATCGGAGCTCCCTCAGCAGGGGCACAGCCATGGCAAGCCGGCGGACATAAGGGATTACTTCCGCCAGGAGGATCTCGCCCAGCAATACAACTTGCACCAGGAAGCGAACAAGATCGACCTGGCGTCGGTGACGGACGAGATCGTGCTGTCCAAGGAGGGTGTGGACAGCGCGAGGGACGCGGGGGCGTCGGTGCAGCTGGAAACCGACCGGCTGCACAACCCCGGCCTGCCGGGCCAGCTCGCTCCGGCAACCGGGCACCGGGTCGACACCGCACTGACGGTGGCACAGCAGGAGGTGCTTCTCGGCTGGCTAGAGACAGCCGACGCGGACCTGGACGAGCAGGCCCTGGCGATGCTGCGGCGGCAACTGGCAGGCATCATCGCGGACCTGCCCGAGCTGCTGCGACGCTACCTGGACAAGATCGGCAGCGCTGTGGTGGAGGCCAGAGCCGCCAAAGGCGGGCGGACCGAGACCGTCGACGAGCAGGAGCGGGCCGAGCTGGAGGAGGCGCTGCGCCGACTGGCCCACCAGCTCCGGGGCGCCCGGACCAGCAGGCAGCGCAACACACCGCGCGGCCGCGTCAACCCGGGCCGGACTATGCGCAAGAACATGCGTTATGAAGGCATCCCGTTCCAGCCGGTCACCACCAGCCGTACCGCTGACAAGCCCCGGCTGCTGTTGCTGACCGACGTTTCCCTGTCGGTGCGCGCGACCGCGCGGTTCACGCTGCACCTGGTCTACGGCATGCAGTCGCTGTTCACGCAGACCCGCTCGTTCGCTTTCGTCGACGCGCCGGTCGAGATCACCGAGCTGTTCGCCGAGCACCCGCTGGAACGGGCGCTCGGGCTGGTGTTCGACGGGCTGCCCGCCGGCGGCCTGCTTGACGTCGACGCCAGCTCCGACTACGGCGCGACATTCACCCAGTTGCTGTCGGAGCACTCAGCAGCGCTCGATCGCCGCACCACGCTGATCGTGCTCGGGGACGGGCGGGGCAACGGCAACGACGCCCGGCTGGACACCTTCCAGGAAATCACCCGGAGGGTTCGCGAGACGATCTGGCTGACCCCGGAATCCCGTTACTCCTGGGGGCTCGGGGCGTGCGACCTGCCACGCTACGCGGAGTTCTGCGACCGAGTACAGGTGGTCGCCGATCTCACCGGGCTGCAGCGCGCAGCCCAGGAGATAGGGGCGGAGGCGACCGGACGATGAGCGAGCCGAACCTCATCCCCTCGCTTCCGCAGACCATCGACCCGCTCGCGCCGTGCCCACACGGCCGCTACGACGACCACCTCGTCAGCGTCCTGCGCGCCGATCGGCCTGGCGGCGGCGCCGCGGGCCCCGATCCCGTGGTCCGTACCGACCACTTCTGTGTGGCCGAGCGCGGCCGCCGGATCGAGCTGACCCACTGGCTGACCCCCGACCAGCTCGACAACGACGTGGCCGGGCTGCTGGCCGAAGAGCTGTTCGCGCCGGGCTGGCTGTCCGGGGTGGAGATCTTCGAGCGCGTGCTCACTGGCATCGTGCGGTCCTGCATTGATGACCCGCTGCTGGCCTGGTGCACATTCTATGGCAATACCCTGGCCCGAGTCCGCCAGTGCTGGCAGACGCCGGCCGTGGCGAACGGCCACGAACGCACCACGATCAGCGAGTTGGCCCCCGTATACGCGCACGTACTGCAGCTCATCCCGGCGGGCCAAGTGCTTGACCTTGGCTCCTGCTTCGGCTTCCTCCCGTTGCTGCTGGCCGAGCGGCCGGCAAATACGGTGACCGCCTCCGACCTGTCCGGTGGCACCATGCGCCTGCTGACGGCCGTGGCCGCCGCCCGTGGGCTGCAAGTGAGCACCCTGGTGTGCGATGCTGCGCGGATTCCCGTGCCAGATGGCTGGGCCGATACTGTCAGCGTCATCCACCTTCTGGAGCATGTGAGCCCCGATCATGGCCGCGCCGTGATCCGCGAGGCGCTCCGTGTCGCCCGCCACCAGGTAGTGGTCGCCGTCCCGGTCGAGGACGAACCCATCGCCGCCTACGGCCATATCCGCACCTTTGATCTACGCCAGCTCGGTGAGCTGGGCGAGGGCGCTGGCCATCCCTGGTCGGTGCACGAGCATCACGGAGGCTGGCTAGTGCTCACCGCCGGCTAAGCAGCGGCAAATGTGCTCAGGTAGACGTCAGGTCCAGGCCGGCCTTGGTGGCCTTGTAGACCGCCTCGGTACGACTGCTCGCGTCGAGCTTGCGCATGATGTTGCGGACATGAAATTTCACTGTCGTCTCCGACAGATACAACTGCGAGCCGATGCCCCGGTTGCTTAGGCCACCTGCGGCCAGCCGCAGCACGCTCAGCTCGCGGCCAGTCAGCGCTGATCGTGCCTGAGGGGCGTGGATCGACCGCATCATGGCGGCGGCCGAGCGGGAGTCGAACGCACTCCCGGTCCTGGCGACCAGGCGGATGGCCTGGACCAGTTCAATGGTATCGACATCCTTGACCACGTAGCCGCAGGCCCCGTGCTGAATAGCGCTGACCACCAATGCGTCGTCCACGAACGTGGAGAGCACCAGCACCCCGAGCCCCGGATAGCGCTTGGTCAGCTCGGCGCACAGGCTCAGCCCGTCGCTATCTGAGGCCGGCGATAGCTTCATGTCCAGCAGCACGATCGTCGGGCGGGTCCGCTCCACGACGACCAGTGCCTCTCCAGGCGAGCTAGCCTCACCGACGACCCGCAGGTCGATTTCGCGTTCCAGCAGAGAGCGCAGGCCCTGCCGGACAATCGCGTGATCGTCTATGAGCACGATAATGACCGGAGCCCCGACGTCCGGCTCCGGCCCGCCGGGCCGTATCTCAGGCATCGCCACCACATCCATCGGTCGGCTGGCAGCCGACGCGAATCTCCGAGAGCTCGAAGCCATTGATTCCGACGCGATGATCATGGCATTCCTCCCGGGTCATGGCTCTGAATGCCCCAGACGGTCAGCATGACGGCTCACGTCATCGCCGTACACAGGCATTGGTCACGTTCCGGTAGGGCCCTTAGGCCCTACCGGGTGATTCCCGGGGTGGTATCCGCCGACTGCCTACTGCCGGACAGGTGGCACGCCGCGCAAGGGCAGGGGAATGGTCAGCCGCAGGAGCACGCCACCTGTTCGCGAACGGCGGATGCACAGCGTTCCGCCCAGGTTCTCCGCCATTTCCAGCATGTTCGCCAGTCCCCGGTGCAGCCCGGACAAGTCCCCTGCGCTGGACAGCCGGAGCGCGCGGCGCAACTGGGCCGGATCACCGGTCCCATTATCGGACACGCTGATGGTCACCGCATCGGCCAGGTAACGCAGCCGGACTAGGGCGCGGGTGGCCTTGCCGTGCGCCGCGGCGTTGAACAATGCCTCCCCGGTCCATCTCATCATCGACTGCTCGCTTTCGACAGGCAGCGGGACCGGGCGCCCTTCCAGCACCACCTTCACGGACAGGCCGGCAGGCTGGTGCACCGTGGACAGGCGCTGCAGCATCACCGGCAGCGGCCCCGGTGCCTCGTCGGCGATATGGTGCAGCGAGTAGATCGCGGCGCGCAGCTGCTCGGCCGCGTGCCGGGTGAGGTCTTTGGCCGGCGACAGCCGTTCGGCAATCTCCGCGGCCCGTCCCCCCAGGCTTTCCAGCTCAGCCCGGCACACCTCGATGGTCATGCCGATGGACAGCACGGACTGGGTCACGCTGTCGTGCAGTTCGCGCGCGATGCGATGCCGCTCGTCATCCAGCACCTGTCGTTGCATGGCCGCGACGAGCTGCCGCTGCGCCTCCGCCAGCTCGGCGCTGCGGATGGCCAGATCCCTGGCCTGCCTCGTCGTCGCGTCGTAGAGCTGGTCGCTGCGGCCACGCAACTGGGTAGTGGCGTGGAACAGGAACGAGTTGTGCAGCGCCACCGCGGCCTGGTTGGCCAGCACCCGCAAGATAGCGCGGTCGGTGGCGACCACCTCCAGCGCAGGGCCGGGCCGTGCCGCGATCCCGCCGATTGGCTCGGCATCCATGGTCATCGCTACCCGGATCCAGCCCTGGCCGCTGTCTGGGGACTCGACCTCCCACGGGCGACCGCGCAGTACGGCCAGGTGCTCGCGTACGTCGGCCGGCAGCCTGCTCTCGTCGTCGATCAGCTCGCCGCCGGTCACGGCCAGAAACCGGGGGCGCGCGGCGGGCAGGACCCCGTCGGCCACGACGAACAGCAGCCAGTCGGCCTGCAGATGCGTCGTCGCCGTCTGCACCACCCACTCGACCAGCGCGCGGGGACCAGCCGCGGTGTGCACCAGCGCGCGGGAGATGCCATCCATCGCCTGCACGGCGCGCTCGATGCGCTCGGCGGAACGGACGTACTCAGGGTAGTACGACCGCTTGCCGGAGCGCAGGCCGGTCAGGATCTCCAGATCGCTGGCCGGACGGTCATCGCGTCCCGATCCGCTCATCGGCGGCCCAGTCACAAGGCCGCCCGGAACAGCGCCTCGATGTCCCGCGCGTCCGCTTCGCGGGGATTGGTGGTCATGCACGCGTCCCTCAAGGTGGTCCGGGCCATTTGCGGCAGCTCGGCCTCCGTGACACCGAGCGCGGCCAGTCCCTTTGGGACGCCTGCCTCGTCGGCCAGTTCTCGCACCCGTTCGGCGAGGAGCAGCGCAACTTCCCCGGCCGGGACCCCCTCGGTGCGGACGCCGCTGGCCGTGGCCAGCGGGACGAAGCGCTCCGGGCAGACCTGGGCGTTGAACCTGATGACGTGGGGCAGCAGGACGGCGTTCAGCACGCCGTGCGGTGCGTCCAACTGGCCGCCGATTTGGTGGCTCATTGCGTGCGTGGCACCCAGGATGGCATTGGTGAACGCCATGCCCGCCTCCAGCGACCCCAGGGCCATCGCCAGGCGCGGGATGGTCTCCTTCGGCCGCAGCTGGCTGCCCAGCAGATGTCGGGTGATCAGCGCGACAGCATGCAGCGCATGACTGTCGGTCAGCAGATTGTGCGCTCGGGACACGAACGCCTCGATCCCGTGCGTTAGCGCATCCAGCCCGGTGGAGGCGTTGAGCAAGTCCGGCATGGTGGTGAGAAGGCGCGGGTCGATCACGGAGATCTCCGGTACCAGCGTCCGGCTGATGATGGTGATCTTGATACGGGCCGCCGTGTCTGTGACGACAGCGAACTGCGACACATCGGCGCCCGTACCCGAGGTGGACGGCACCATCACGGTCGGCGGGATCGGGCGTATGACCTTGTCCACCCCCTCGTAACCGAGGATCCGGCCGCCGTTGCTCGACAGGATCGCTACGCCCTTCGCCGCGTCGATGCACGAGCCGCCGCCCAGTCCGATGATCACATCGTTGCCGTCCGCCGCGTAAGCCTGGTAAGCAGCTTCGATCTCGTGGTCCTTGGGATTCGGGGTAATGCCGTGCCACAGCGTCGGGCGCAGCTCGCTCTGCCGCAGGTGGGCGACGGCCTCATCTACCCAGCCCGCCTCGATCAGCCCCGGGTCGGTGACCAGGAATGGCCGACGCGCACCGAGCCGCGCCGCGCAGTGACCGAGTTCGGCCAGCGCGCCCGGCCCGAAGACGATTTCTGGAGCATGAAATTTCGCGAGCCGGGCGGGGGTGGGGGCACTGGACTCCTCGCTCCCTCGCGGGCCGGCCAGCCGGGTGCTCTTTTCGCAGTTCCAGTCCGCACCGGGCCAGCCGCTCTCGACCATCGCGAGGTTCTCCAGTGAAAAGGGCATGAGAACTCCTGGCCTGTTGCGCGAGCTAAGGACCAGATTACGCCGCTGTTGAGAGTCTATTACATGGGCGCTTCGGCAAGGGGCAGCCGAGGGGCGACCGGGTAGTCACGACGCCGTCCTCCTGGGCGCCGTGGGCCGTCCGATCGGGTAGCTGTCGTGAGGGCCCTCATGTTAGACGATGAACAATATTAGATGGACCCCGGTCGGCAGGCCGAGGCACGGCAGGCTGGCCGCGTCCGCGCGGCTGCCGGCGGATGTGGGAGATGAGCATTCATGACAGTGACCCTGGACCGGAACGTCGAAGCGTTCGTCGGTGCTCCGCGGCAGCTATTCATCGGCGGGCAGTGGGCCAATGCGGCGTCGGGCCGGACGTTCGAGACCCCTAACCCGGCGACCGGGGAGACCCTGGCCCAGGTGGCCGAAGGGGAAGCCGAGGACATCAACCGGGCCGTGAAGGCAGCACGCCGAGCGTTCGAGAACGGCCCGTGGAGCACGATGACCCCGTCCGAGCGGGGCCGCATCATCTGGCGGATCGGCGATCTGATCCTTGAGCACCTGGACGAGCTTGCCCAGCTCGAGTCGCTGGACAACGGGAAGCCTTTCGCCGTGGCGCGGGCGGCTGACGTGCCGCTGGCCGCCGACCTGTTCCACTACATGGCCGGCTGGGCCACCAAGATCGAGGGCAACACGATCAGCATCTCGGTGCCCTACATGCCGGGCGCCAACTTCCACGCCTACACGCTGCGCGAGCCGGTCGGCGTGGTCGGGCAGATCATCCCGTGGAACTTCCCGCTGCTGATGGCCGCGTGGAAGCTAGGCCCGGCACTGGCCTGCGGCAACACCGTGGTGCTCAAGCCCGCCGAGCAGACCCCGCTGACCGCGCTGCGGCTGGCCGAGCTGATCGCCGAGGCCGGAATCCCGGACGGAGTGGTGAACGTGGTAACGGGGTTCGGCGAGACCGCGGGCGCAGCCCTGGCGGCGCACCACGATGTCGACAAGGTCGCGTTCACCGGCTCCACCGAGGTAGGCAAGCTGATCGCCAATGCGGCGACGGGGAACCTGAAGAAGGTGAGCCTGGAACTCGGCGGCAAGAGCCCCAACGTCATCTTCGACGATGCCGACCCCAGCGCGATCGCGGGCGCCGCCAGCGCGATCTTCTTCAACCACGGGCAGTGCTGCGTTGCCGGGTCGCGCCTGTACGTCCAGGAAGGAAGCTTCGACGAGGTGGTCGACGGCGTTGCCGCGATCGCCAAGTCCATCAAGCTCGGCCCCGGAATGGAGCAAGGCACGCAGATGGGCCCGCTGGTCTCCGATGAGCAGCTGCGCCGGGTGACCGGCCTCGTCGACTCCGGCATAGCCGATGGCGCTACCGCCCTGTCCGGCGGCAGGCGCCACGGCAATCGCGGCTACTTCGTCGAGCCCACTGTGCTCACCAATACGCACCCGGAGATGACGGTCGTGCGTGAGGAAATCTTCGGGCCGGTGGTAGTCGCTGCCCCGTTCAGCGACCTGGACGAGGTTGCTGCCGTAGCCAACGACACCCCGTACGGCCTCGGAGCGGGCATCTGGACCAAGGACATCTCCAAGGCCCACGCGCTGGCCAAGAAAATCAGAGCAGGCAGCATTTATATCAACTGCTACAACGTGTTCGACGCGGCGCTGCCGTTCGGCGGATACAAGCAGTCCGGCTGGGGCCGCGAGATGGGCCACGAAGTACTCAACAACTACACCGAGGTCAAGGCCGTCACCACCTTGCTGTAACCACGGCCAGCTCGTCCGGCATGGGCTCAGGCCTGCTCGAGGAGGCTCAGGCAGGCCTGAGCTGCGTTCTGCGATGGTTATCTTCCGGCGGAAGGAACGAGAGGCAAGACAATGGCAGAAAGCCAGGGTCAGCGGGGTACTGAGGCGCAGGCCTCCGAGGCGCAGATCGCGGTGCACTGGCGTGAGGAGGAGTACTACCCGCCGCCCGCCAGTTTCGTCGGGCAGGCCAACGCCAATGACCCGGCCATCCGGGAGCGGTTCGCCGAGGACAAGTTCCCGGAGTGCTTCAAGGAGTACGCCGACCTGCTGGCCTGGGACCAGACGTGGCACACGACGCTGGACACGAGCAACGCGCCGTTCTACAAGTGGTTCGTCGGCGGCAGGCTGAACGCCTCGTACAACTGCGTGGACCGGCACGCGGCGGCCAATCCGGACAAGACCGCGATCATCTTCGTGGGCGAGCTCGAGTCCGAAGAGCCCGTGCACGTCAGCTACGCGGACCTGCACCGTCAGGTGAACGAGTTCGCCGCCCTGCTGCGCGACTTCGCTGGCCTCAAGGCCGGCGACCGGGTGACGCTGCACATGCCCATGGTCGCCGAGCTGCCAGTAACCATGCTCGCCTGCGCCCGGCTCGGGGTGATCCATTCGGAGGTGTTCGGGGGCTTCAGCGGCGCGGCCTGCGGGGCCCGTATCGCCGACTCGGGCAGCCAGGTGCTGATCACCATGGACGGCTACTACCGGGCCGGGAGGATGACCGACCACAAGGTCAAGGCCGACGAGGCCCTTGACGTGGCGGCCAAGGAGGGCCAGGACGTCGACAAGGTGCTGGTCTGGCGCCGCCGCCCGGGCCAGTACCAGTCGCAGACCCCGATGGCCGGGGGCAGGGACTTCTTCGTCGATGAGGTGCTTCCGCAGTACGCCGGGCAGACCGTGGAGCCGGTGTCGATGCCGGCCGAGGCGCCGCTGTTCTTGATGTACACCAGCGGGACCACGGGCCGTCCCAAGGGCTGCCAGCACTCCACCGGCGGCTACCTGGCCTACGTGGCCGGCACGTCCAGGTACTACCAGGACATCCATCCGGGCGACGTGTACTGGTGCATGGCCGACATCGGCTGGATCACCGGCCATTCCTACATCGTGTACGGGCCGCTGGCCCTCGGCACCACGACGGTGATCTACGAGGGCGTGCCCAACTACCCGGACGGCGGCCGCCCGTGGCGGATCGCGGAGAAGCTCGGTGTGAACATCTTCCACACCTCGCCCACCGCGATCCGGATGCTGCGCAAGGTCGGCCCGGACGAGCCGGAGAAGTACGACTACCGCTTCAAGAACATGACGACCGTGGGCGAGCCGATCGAGCCCGAGGTCTGGCGGTGGTATTACACCGAGGTCGGCAAGGGCGCGGCGGCGATCACCGACACCTGGTGGCAGACCGAGAACGGCGGCTTCCTGGGCAGCACCCTGCCCGCCCTGGAGCCGATGAAGCCGGGCAGCTGCGGCCCCGGCGTGCTGGGCATCTACCCGGTGATCTACGACGAGAACGGCGACGAGGTGCCGCAGGGCAGCGGCAAGGCGGGCAACATCTGCATCCGCAACCCCTGGCCGGGCATCTTCCAGACGGTCTGGGGTGACCCGGAGCGGTTCCTGTCCACCTACTTCCGCAAGTACAACACGAACCCGGACAGCACCGACTGGCACGACTGGCCGTACTTCACCAACGACGGCGCGATGGAGTCGGCCGACGGCTACTTCCGGATCCTCGGCCGGGTCGACGACGTGATCAACGTGGCCGGGCATCGGCTGGGCACCAAGGAGATCGAATCGGCCGCACTGACCGTCCCGGAGGTCGCCGAGGCGGCCGCGGTCCCGGTGGTCGACGACATCCGCGGCCGGGTCGTGGAGATCTACGTCTCCCTAAAGCCGGGCTTCGAGCCGAGCAAGGAGATGGAAGACAAAGTCAGCAAGACGATCGAGACCGTGATCGGCAAGATCGCGCGGCCCAAGAACGTCTGGATCGTTCCCGACATGCCCAAGACCCGGTCCGGCAAGATCATGCGCCGGGTCATCGCGTCCGTGTCCAACTTCGCCGACGTCGGCGACGTCACCACCCTCGCCAACCCCGAGATCGTCGAGTCGATCCGGCACCACGTGCAGGCCGAAAAGCTCGCCCACGGCGAGGTGCCCCGCGAGCTCACCAAGGAAGAACAAGCAGAAATCAAGGCCTTCGGCAGTGAGTAGCCGACCGCGCGATTCCTCCCGTCCTCGGGCCGCCGGCCCGGTCACTCCGTGGCGTAGATCCGCGCTTGACCGCGCCTGAAGCCTGACGCCAGGGCGCTGAGCAGGTCCGCAGGCCGCGCCGAGCCGATCAGTGTGAGGAGAAACGCCATGAATGATCTGCCCGATGTGGTGGTGCTGTCCGCTACCCGGACTGCGTCGGCCGTTACGGCGGCGGGCTGGCCGGGGTCCCGCCGTGCGACCTCGCCGCGGCCGTGGTGCGCGAGGCGGTGTCGCGGGCGGGCGTGGAGCCCGCCGATGTCGGCCACGCGGTGTTCGGCAACGTGATCCACACCGAGACCAGGGACATGTACCTGGGCCGGGTCGCCGCAGTCAACGGCGGCCTGCCGGTCACCACCTCAGCGTTCACCGTGAACAGGCTGTGCGGCAGCGGGCTGGAAGAATTCCGCGTTGGCACCCGCTGCCGCCTGCGGTGAGCCGAGCTATCGACCGGGCGGCCAGTGGGCGGGATGATGACGGGAGGAGATGAGCATGAGAGTACTGATGGTCGCGCCACCAGGCGCGGGAAAGGGGACTCAGGGCGCACTGATCGCCGCGCACTTCGACATCCCCCACATCTCGACCGGGGAGCTGCTGCGCGATCACGTCGCGCGGCGGACCACTCTCGGCCGGGCCATCCAGGCGTATCTTGACCGCGGCGAGCTCGTGCCCGACCAGGTCGTGCTGGACATGCTGCGGGAGGCGATGATCGCCGCCAAGGCGGCCGGAGGCGGGTTTGTCCTGGACGGAATCCCGCGGAACATGCACCAGGCCCGGGCAGCCTACCTGATCGGCCGCGAACTCGATATGACCGCGGATGTGGCGCTGCACCTGCAGGCCGGCGATGCCGAACTCATGCGCCGGTTGCTCGCGCGGGCCGCGCTCGAGCATCGCTCCGACGATACGTCCGAGATCATTGCCCAGCGCCTTGCCCTCTACCACGAAGTGACATCCCCCATCATCTCGTGGTACCGCGACCGCGGAATCCTGGTTTCGGTGGATGCGATGCGTTCCGCGCAGCAGGTCGGGCGCGAAATCCTGGCCGCCCTCGAGGCGATGCGTCCGCTCCTGGGCCACGTGCCGGCACAGGCAAGGCGTCCCATTGACCTCACCAGCCTGGGGGACGCGTTCGGCGCGACCGGCTCCACCGTCGGCACATCAGACTGAGCTTACGGGTTCACCGCCGGTCGAAAAGCAGTCGTCGCATCGAGGTGCGCTGACCTCCGCACAGACGCGGCGGCTCGAGCACGCGCTGGAAGGCCGTGCGCACCACGCGCAAGACGCGCGCACCGCGACCGGGTTGCGTGAGGATCAGGCTGCCGCGGCGCTGGCGGTGCTGACCGACGGCAAGCGCGTGTCGGTGATCAACGCGCCGGCCGGGTCTGGAAAAACGCACGTCTTGGCTGCAGCCGCCCGCGCCTGGGAGGCGGCCGGGCTCGGGCCCGTGATCGGCATTACCCCGTCTCAGTCCGTCCGCAACACCCTGGCCGCTGGGGTCCCGGTGTCCTATAACACACATTCGTGAGAAGACAGTCAACGCGACAACCGCATCGATCAGCGAGGTGTTGGCATCAGCGCCCAGCAGCACCGGACCCTGCCGCGCTGACAGCCACCTGGCGAAGGTGACGGCCTCGCGCGCCTTGATGATCTTCCAGTTCACCCCGGGCGGGGCATGGTAGGACGCTGCGGTGAGCCCGAGCCCCTCCACGGTGGTCTCGATCAGCAAGATTCGCTCGAGCAGCGGCACGTCGGCCGGAAGCCAGGCGCGGCGCCGGCCGTGGCCTGCGATCGCGACCCCGCGGGAACGGACCGGGCGCTCATCGGCGGCACGGACCCGCAAGTCGGCGGCGCACACCAGCCAGTCCGCGCCTGCAGCCCGCTGAAGGATCTCGGCCGCCACGCGATTTAGCTCCTGCAGCAAGGTCAGGTCTGGTTTGAGCTCGCGCAGCAGTTCTCCCTGGCGCCGAGCCGCAGTGGCGCCGCGGAACATCAGATTCCATGACACGACTCGCACGCAGCAATCATTCTGGAAGTTAGGCGTTCGGGATCTGACACGCACGCGGACGCTAACGGGAAGGCTAGAAATATGTAACCCGATGACAGCCTGGTCACCGCATGCAGGGAGCCAAAAGGGGAGCCAACGGAGGCAGGCCTCGGGCGACGCAAGGCGACAGTCGGCGACGATGAGTGCAGCTAGCTGGCACAATAGGCGACGCCGGGCGACGTCCCGCGACGGCTCGATTGCGCCTTGTAAGCGGCAGGTCAGCGGTCCGAATCCGCTCACCGGCTCCCAGGTCAATGAGGATATTACGGCTCCTGGCCACAAGCCCCGTGGAACGGCTCGTGGAACGAATGTCCGACAGGCGATCTACGATGCCCTCATGGCTAGGGAACCGACCGGGCACGTAGAACGACTCCCGAGCGGGTGTACCGGGTTTCCGTGTACGCCGGAACCGACCCGCTCACGAGGCGGCCGATCCGCGGGTGAGCCGGTCCAGCGCAGGCACTAGATTTCCACTCAGAGGCCCCGTAACTTCGGGCTAGCCGCACTGCCGCTGAGCCACGAGCTTGTTAGCGGTTAGAGTTTTCGAATTCCGCTGAGCACCCTTTGCAGCAGGTTGATGTCCGGAGGACCCTGACTATGGTCGAGTTGCTGGACCCGCACCAAGCCGTCTGCCGCCATATCAGTGATCAAGATCCGCGTCACCCCCAGCGGCATCCGCAGCACCGCGGAGATCTCGGCCACTGACCGCCAGTCCTGGCAGAATTCCAAGATCGCTCGGCACTCCGGGCTGAGCTGCGACAGATCGCCCGCCTCGTAGTATGCGGCCGCGATCATCGCCTCGATCTCCAGGTGATAGGCCGGCTTGGTCCGTCCCCCGGTCACCGTGTACGGGCGGACTAGGAAGTCCTCACCGTCCTCCGGCGATTCACCGTCATCCGATTGCGAATAACGGCCGTCGTCGGCAGGCACAGGGTTACCGTGACTCGGGACCGACACTGGCGTCTCCAGCGCGGTCAATCGTCCTGCGGGGATCACCCAGGTGGCTGAGCACCGCGCACCTCTAGTGTCAAAGCGTCGCCTACCTGCACGACCAGCAGCGACATCTCGTACGCCACCAGTCCCATGTCACAGTCATCTCCCACGAGGACTGCAAGCGTCGAGCCGCCGTTGACCCCCATCGCGATCAGCAGCCCCCGGTCCATGTCGACCATCGTCTGCTTGACCTCGCCACCCTCGAATATCCGCGAGGCCCCCTGCGTCAGGCTGGCCAACCCCGCCGCCACCGCCGCGAGCTGATGCGCCCGCTCCGGCGGGAACTCTCTCGAGTAGGCGATCGGCAGCCCGTCCGCCGACACCACGATCGCGTGCGCGACATCGGGCACCCGATCCGCGAAGTCCGTAATCAACCAGTTCAGATCCCGATCCGTTCCCGGGAGTGAAGTCATCACCACCGCCACCTCCCTGGCTCCAAGTGCCGTCCGCATTCCGATCATTCATGAAGCCGTGCCCGCTACGCTGTCAGGGTTCCCCCCGTCCGCCGTAACCCGGCCATGCTGGAGACCACTCTGGTAGCTGGCGAGACGATTCCGATTATCTGTTGCTGACCTTCTTGGCTTGGGATGAGATGGCACCGCAGTTGCCGCTGAAGCGGCGGCTGTCCCAGGAACTCGATTCGCCCCCGGCGCCCGCTTCGGCAGCCCGGAATGCGTGGTGCCGACCGAAGTCGGTTCCCTGACCGCCTCAGCCGCGCGATACCCGTCGTCCGCCGACGAGAACCAGCTCCCGTCGTCCTTGGTGGCCACGCCGACGGGCTGCCGCCCGGCGCGAAACCAGTCCGACTCCACCGCTTCGAAGATGGGCAGCTGATCATGACCGCCGTGGCGCTCCGCGATGGGCACCGTCGCGATGGGCACCGTCACCTGGCCGTGCGGTGTGCTTTCCCGCCAGCCGACCGAGCCGCTGTCCGCTGAGCCAACGTCCTCGCGGAGATGGGCCGCGCGCAGGCCGTCTCCCATCCTGGATGTGGCTGCCGTCGCGATTCTGTCCCGCCCGGTACCTACGTCCTGGCCGGTCTCTCTTGCTGGCGTAACACGCCCGGTTGTCCGGTTCCCCGAGGCGGAACGCAGCGGACCGAAACCGCTCTCCTCCCCTACCGTGATCACGTGGTCGGGCAGCCAGACCAGCGCGATCAGGCCGCTGGGGACCGCTGGGAGCAGCCGGACGCGGATGCCGTGCCGCGCCGCCAGTTGGGCCACCACGAACAGGCCCATCCGGCGGGATACCTCCACATCCACCGTCGGCGGGTTGTCCAGGCGCCAGTTCAGGCTGTCCAGCGCTTCAGGGCGTGCGCCCAAGCCCTGGTCGGCGATCTCGATCAGGGCTCCACCGCTGCTTAGCAGGCGGGTCTCGATCGTCACCGGGGTATCGGCCGCCGAGAACGTTGTCGCGTTCTCCACCAGTTCTGCGGTCAGGTGCACTACGTCGCGAACCGCCTCCATGCGAATCCAGACCCCGGACTGCACGTTCATCACGACCCGCTCGTACCGCTCGATCTCCGACACCGCCGCGCGAACCACGTCTACCAGGGTCACCGGCTGGCGCGACCGCTTAGAGAACTCGTGGCCGGCGAGAACCAGCAGGTTCTCAGAGTTGCGACGCATCCGGGTAGCCAGGTGGTCTACCTGGAACAGGCTCGACAGGCGCTCCGCGTCCTGTTCGCTCTGCTCCAGAGCGGCGATCACGCGAATCTGTCGTTCCACCAGCGACTGGCTGCGCCGGGACAGGTTGACGAACATGGCGTTCAGGTTGCCGCGCATTATGGCTTCGTCGGCCGCGAGCCGGACAGCCTCGCGGTGAACCTGGTCGAAGGCCCGCGCGACCTCACCGATCTCGTCGGTGGAGGTGACCCCGATCGGCTCGATGTCGAGGCTCTCGTCGGCGCCCTCGCTCTGGCTGAACCGGCGCACCATCTCCGGCAGCCGGTTGCCGGCCACGTCGAGCGCGTCGGTGCGGAGCTTGCGCAGCGGCCGGGTCAGCGAGCGGGCCACCAGGGCGGAGATGAGCAGGACCAGGAGCAGCAGCAGCACCGTCACCAGGCTGGTGACCAGCAGGCGCGTGCTGGCATTGGTCCTGGACGCATTTGCCAGCGTGGAGATGTTGCCGTTCAGTTCGTCGGCGACCTGCCGCACCTTGCCGATGGTGAACGACATGTCGTCGTTCACGTTTGCCGCGGCCAGGATGCGCGCATTCGCCGGGATGAGCGGGTGCGCCGAGGAGGCGCCGGGAAGCAACGCCAAGGCGAGTGATTCCTCGTGACCGGTTCTATCGACCGGCGGCCCGCTCACCGTGTCGGTGTAGTACCGCTGCTCGGCGGGATCCACGGACGCGTTGAAGTTGGTCAGATCCACCGCTTCCTGCCGCTGTGCCTGCTGGAGGCTGGCATCGTCGGGGGGCAACAGCGACGGCCGCGGAAAACTGACCGCCCTCAGCAGGATGGCCCGCTGAACCGACGTGGAGTCTTGGACCTGCAGCAGCGCGCCTAGGGCGATGACGTCGCGCCGGAGATCGGTACCGCTGGCCTCGTTCCCGACGACGCTGGTCAATGTGTTCGCGGGCTGGATGATGTTCACGGTGTAAACTTGCGTGATTGCCGACGCGGGGAATAGCGGGTCCGCCACCGCCTCGCGGACGAACGGCAGGGTTTCCACGCCCACTTGCACCGCGTTCGCCGCCTGCACCGCGACGAGCTGATAGCCGCCTCCGACCGTGATGCCATTTACCAAGGCGTGGATCTCTGCGGCGACGGTATCGGTGACACGTTCCGCGGCCCTCAGCCGGGCAGAAAAACCAGCCCTATTCGCCGTGGAGGCGACTGAATAGTCGCGCTCGTCTTCCAGTGCCGCGATGTACTTGACCACCGCGCTGTTGAGCTGGGCGAGGTGCTGAACACGGCCGGTCGTCTGCCAGTTGTTGACGTCCCCGTTGATAGTCACCGCACCGAGCACCGCCGCGGTCAGGAACGGCACCGCGATCAACAAGGCCAACCGCCACTGGACGCGCCAGTTGCTCAAGGCGAACCGCGACCGGGCCGAGCCGGGCCGTCTCGGATGCGGATGGGTGGTCCCGGCCATGCCGGCCGCGGGCGGAGGCCCCGCCTGGGGCTGGCCGCCGGAAGCGGCCGGGCCGGTGACGGGCTGCGGTCCCATGCTGGCCGCGTCCCGTCCGCCGACGGCACCCCAGCCGTCACCCCCGGCGCTTCCGCCCGCAAGAGGCACCAAACCCTCCCGGTCCGCTGGCCCTCCGCTGACGGCCCCGGCCGCGCCAGCTGGGTCGCCGGGATTCGTCACCGATCGTCTACGCACTACGTTCGCCCCTCGCATCGGCAAGCCTGAGCCAGGCGCATGCCTGGCTGAAGCGGGTCAAGCCGCGCTCCACATGCACCCTCTTTCCCTTCGCAACGATGGCCGCTGCTCGGGTCAACAGGGTGGCCGAGCCACACTCTCGCGTTACAAAAACGAGTAAAGACATACAATCATCTTCTGGGTGGCCGCCACGGGACATTCGCCAGTAAACCGGCGAGATCTTCGCCGCGAAGCTTAACCGCGTCGTCTGACCTGGCCGGGATCGGCCGCACCCGGCTTGCATTTAGTGATCACATAGTAATTCTTCGTATTCCCCACCGGACACACCGCCCCGGTGACCAACGTCGGCGGCCCGGTCGTCAGTCCGGCGTATGGGACATATCGGTCGCCGGCCGTCTGCAGCCGACCCAGGCTGCCGGCCCTCCGGGAGCGGCGCGGGCACAAGCGGCAAGCGCCAGCCAATCAGCCCAATATGACGATAATTACATGCCGATTATTACCTCATTAGATTTCGATGTGCCCTGCGGGCCGCTCCCGGATCAATGAGAATGGCGGCGCGCATGTGGCCCGCCGACGTCGGTTCTCCTTGGCTCTGCGAGACCGTTCATTAGATTGACGCTGGAGCCCTCACCTTCGGGTGTCCCCCGGTTGCGACTGCGAACGCGAGTATCAGGATCTTGCTTACTTCTGGGGCTCCGCGGGCGGCATGCGCGCCCTGGTCCGGTGACACTTCCCGGGAGGCAGGCATGCAGGTGCTGTATGAGCGGTGCGCGGCGGTCGACGTGGGCAAGGACGTGATCGCGGTGGCGGTCCGGCTGCCCGGTGACGGGCCGGACGGCCGGCAGACGGTCAAGCGCACGTTCAAGACGTTCTACGGGGTGCTCGCCGAGGCGGCCCGGTGGCTAGTGTCGGAAGGGGTCAGGCACGTTGCGATGGAGGCGACCGGGATCTATTCCATGCCGGCCTGCCACGCTCTCCTTGAGCACGGGGCCTTCGAGAAGGTGCTGGTGTGCAACGCCGGGCACGTCAAGAACGTCCCGGGCCGCAACACCGACCTGGCCGATGCGGAGTGGCTGGTGCAGCTGCTGGAGTGCGGCCTGCTGGCGGGCAGCTTCATCCCCCCGGCCGACATCAAGGCCGCCCGGGACGTCATCCGCTACCGCGCCAAGGTTGTCCAGTCGAAGACCTCGGAGGTCCAGCGGCTCGGCAACGTGCTCCAGGACGCCGGCATCAAGACCGACTCGGTGGCCTCCTCCATCGTCACCAAGTCCGGGCGGTCGATGATCGAGTCGCTGACCGACGGGGAGCGCCGCCCGGAGGTGCTCGCGGAGCTGGCGATCGGCCGGATGCGGCCGAAGATCCCGGACCTGGCGATGGCGCTGGAGGGCCGCTTCGGCGAGCACCACGCGCTGATGTGCCGCCTGCACCTGGACCACATCGACCACCTGGAAGCGATGATCGCGAAGCTGGACGCGCAGATCGAGGCGATGATGGCGCCCTTTCGCGCCGCCCGGGACCTGCTGACCACCATCGCCGGCATCGGCCCGCTGGCCGCCGCCGCGGTCATCTCCGAGGCCGGCGCCGACATCCGAGAGTACTTCCCCGACGCCGCGCACCTGGCATCATGGGCCCGGGATGTGCCCCGGCAACCACGAATCGGCCGGGAAGCACCGCCCCGTGAAACGGCGGAAAGGCAACCAGCACCTCCAGCCCGTCCTGGTCGAATGCGCCTGGGCGGCGGCCCGCCACGACGGTTACCTCAAATCCCTGTACCACCGGCACGTCATGAAATGGGGCGGCTACCGCTCCCAGCTCGCCAAGAAGAAAGCAATCATCGTGGTCGCGCACGCCATCCTGGTGATCATCTGGCATGTCCTGGCCACCGGGAAGCCCTACGACGAGCTCGGCGAAGACTACTTCACCCGCCGCGCCGACCCCCGAACGCGAAACGCGCCGCCTCGTCCAAAAACTCGAAGCTCTCGGCCACACAGTCACCCTGGAAGCGGCCGCCTGACCCTTCCCGCCAGCGCCAGCCGACGCACAAACCGCGCCGGCTGCTGCCGCCTGCCCGGCTGGGGACCATTCACGTATCAGGATCACGCTGAATAGCTATTGTCGTTACTGGGAAGGACTAGGCTCCGAATCCGCAAGTGCCCGAAATCGCGTGACGAGGACGTTGGCGCGGACGTGTGGGTTGCGACACGCCGATGCATGATGCGTGATTTGCGGTTGGCGAGGGTGGGTTTCCCCTCTCCAGCACCAGGCGCAGCTGGAAGCCGGCTTGCCGGGCCGGCCGCGGTCAGCCCTCATCGTGACCGGCCTGGTGCGCGCCGGCGGCGGTGACTTCTGGGCCGGTAGTGGCCTGGGGCAGCTGCCGCTCCGGCGCGGCTGGCTGCGGGGTGCGGGCGGACCGGCCGAGGAACAGTTCGCCGAAGTCGGGCCGGGCGAGCAGGGCCGCGGGTGCGTCGTTCAGTTCGACCCGGCCGGCGACCATGACGTAGCACCAGTCGGCGATCTGCATGGCCTGGTGTGCGCGCTGCTCGACGAGCAGGATGGTCACGCCGGCGCGGGCAAGCGAGGCGACGTGGTCATCAAGGATGCCGCGGGCCAGGATCGGGGACAGCCCCGCGGTGGGTTCGTCGAGGATGAGGAGCTTCGGCGAGCTGATCAGGGAGCGGCCGATGCCGAGGAGTTTCCGTTCGCCGCCGCTGAGGAGTTTGCCCCGGCGTTTGAGTAGCGGCCTGAGGGCGGGGAGGGTCTGCAGCACGTGGTCGATCCGCTCGCCGACCTGGGCTTTCGGCAGGAGGTAGCCGCCCATTTCGAGGTTTTCCCTGACGGTGAGGGTCGGGAAGATGTCGTTGTGCTGCGGGACGTAGCCCAGGCCGTCCTTGGTCAGGGCGTTGCCGCTGGCCGCGGTGACGTCATGTCCGTCGAGGAGGACCTGCCCGGCCTGGGGTCTCAGCCGTCCGGTGAGGCACTTGAGCAGTGTCGATTTGCCGCCCCCGTTGGGGCCGATCACGGTCACTACCTCACCTTCGGCGACGGTCAGCGAGATGTCGTTGATGATCGGCGCGGCGCCGTAGCCGGCGGTCAGGCCACGGACGGTCAGGTACCCGGTGTCCGGGCGGCGGCTATCCGTTGAGGTAGGCATCGAGCACCCTCTGGTCAGATCGGATCTGGTCCATGGTTCCCTCGGCGAGGACTTCGCCTTGTGCCATCACGATGACCGGGTCGCACAGCCGCTCGACGACCGCCATCTCGTGCTCGACCATCAGCATGGTCAGCCCGTCTTGCCGCAACTGGAGCAGGTAGTCCTCGATCCGATCGCCGAGGGCGGGGTTGACCCCGGCCATCGGCTCGTCGAGCAGGAGGATTTCCGGCTCGGTCATGAGCGCGCGCATGATCTCGAGCAGCCGCCGCTGGCCGCCGCTGAGGGTTCCGGCGAACTCGTTCGCCATCCGGGCCATGTCGAAGCGGGCGATGAGATCAGCGGCACGCGCGGTCAGGGTTTCCTGCTCGGCGCGCCAGTAGCGGCGGCCGAGCAGCGCGCCGCGCAGCGTGTCTCCGCGCTGCCCGTACGGGGCGGTGAGCAGGTTCTCCGTGACGGTCATCCCGGGGAAGTCGCTGGACTGCTGGAAGGTCCTGGCCAGCCCGCGCCGCGCGATCTTGTGGCTGGGCCAGCCGGCCACGTTGGTGCCGTTGAGCAGCACCGAACCCTGGCTCGGCTTGATCGCGCCCGCTACCATGCCCAGCGCGGTGGATTTGCCGGCGCCGTTCGGGCCGATAAGGCCGGTGATGCGGCCCCGCGGCACGTCGAAGGACACCCCGGCTACGGCGTGCACGCCGCCGTAGCTCTTGGCCAGATCATCGACCCGCAGCAGCGCTGCCTGCGCGGCCGGTGTCGCCCGCTGGGGCTGTACGGAGGTCATCGGGTCTCGGCCGTTTTCTCGTAGTCGACGGGTCGCGGCAGCCCGGTCCGGGCCTGCTGCAGGCCGGGCAGCTGGATGATCCGTCTGCGCTCGGGCAGCACGCCGCGCGGCCAGAACCACACGAAGATCAGCGTCAGGAGCCCGACGGCGACCCACTGCAGCGCGTCGATGAGCCCGGGGGGGCCGAACTGGGGCAGGAAGCGGGTGCCTTCCAGGAACGCGACGGGTACGAGCAGCGCACCCAGCGCGGCGCCGGCGTTGTTGGCCGTGCCGCCGACGATCAGCGCGGCGAACAAGACGAAGGTCTCCTGGTAGAGCCAGCCGCCGGGGGACCAGGCGCTGATGAACTCCACCAGCACGGCCCCGCTGATCCCGGCGATCACGCCGCCGATGACGAACGAGGTCATGCGCAGGCCGGTCACGTTCTTGCCCAGCGCCGCGGCGGCCTGCTCGTGGTCGCGTACGGCACGAAACGACCGGCCGAGGGGGGCGCTGGTGATCAGCCGGAGGAACGCGTAGACAATCAAGCAGATGACGGCGGTCATCCCGACGTAGAACCACCGGTAGCCGACCAGCGAGAGGTTCAAGGCGGTGCTCATCGGCTGGGGGATGAGCGAC
The DNA here is from genome assembly GCA_963843745.1 of uncultured Actinomycetota bacterium. Taxonomy (GTDB): domain Bacteria; phylum Actinomycetota; class Actinomycetes; order Streptosporangiales; family Streptosporangiaceae; genus Trebonia. The sequence continues at coordinate 190,571 of CAWJLP010000020.1, read as the reverse complement.
AGCCCGGCCGGGCCGTTGAACAGGCCCACGTCGCTGGTGACCACGGCGGTGGCGATCAGGGAGATGACCAGGAAGACCATCGCCTGGTAGTCGCTTCGCAGCCGGCGCAGCGCGATCACGCCGGCGACCGCCGACAGCAGGCCGCCCGCGATCCCGCCGGCGATAACCGGGAGCGGGAACGGCAGGTTCGCGCCGCCGATGTATTGCTGGAAACTGCCGGCGGTCTGCGGCCCCAGGGTCAGCACGGCGGCGGTGTACGCGCCGGCGGCCTGGTAGATGATGAAGGAGAAGTTCAGGATCCCGGTGTAGCCGTATTGCAGGTTCAGCCCCCAGCAGGCCATCACGTCGACCCCGAGGTAGACCAGCACGGTGGAGATGTAGAACGACCACGCGAGGCTCACGCGGCGACCTCCTTCTGGCTGGCGACATCGGCGAAGATTCCCTGCGGGCGGATCAGAAGCACCACGATGAGCACCACGAACGCCACGACGTCCTTGTAGGTCGGGTTGAAGTAGGTGGCGTCCAGTTCGGTGGCGAGCCCGACGACCAGCGCGCCCAGCATCGCCCCGTACGGGTGGCCGACCCCGCCGAGCACCGCGGCGGCGATGACCGGGATCAGGAACGCCGAGCCGGTCGTGAAGTCGAAGCTGCCCAGCTCGGTCACCAGCGCGACCCCGGCCAGCCCGCACAGCAGTCCGGACAGCAGCCAGGCGCCGTCGATGACCCGGCGCGTCTGCACGCCGCAGTTGCGGGCCAACGCGGGGTCGCTGGCCGTGGCGCGCATGGCCTTGCCCAGCCGGGTGTACCTGAGCAGGCCGTGCAACGCGGTAAGCGCGACGGCGGCGATCGCGATCAAGATGAGCTGAGTGGCGGTGAACACCATGCCCAGCACGTGCACCGAGGCGCCGGCGGAGATGTTCGCGCTGACAAAATCCGGCCCAAAGATCGCCTGCAGGCAGTTCTGCAGGATCAGGGCCACCGCGATCGTGACGATGATCATCGTAAACAGCCGGGCCCCGCGGCGGATGAACGGCGTATACACGAACCGGTTCAGCAGGACGGAGAACACGGCGCCGAACAGGCCGCCGAGCACCATGCCCCACCACGGGTTGAGCCCGGCCGAGTGGCTCGCGTAGGCCACGAACGCCGATGCGGTCATGACATCGCCGTAGGCCAGGTTGAGGATGTTGGTCACCCCGAACTGGACGGTGAACCCGACCGCCGCCAGCGCCAGCACCGCAGCGGTGACGATCCCGAAACCGATAGCGTGCAGGAACATGCTCTGGCTCCCTTCGGGGCGGGGGCCCCTGCCCGGCGACGACCTGGCGCCCGGGCCCCGGTGCGCCGGGGCCCGGGCGCGGCCGCTTACTTGATGAGAGGTGCGAGCTGGGAGGCCGTAAACGAGGTGATATAGGGGAGGTTCCCGTTCGGCTGGTAGGCCGAGACCTCGAAGGCGCCGGTCGAGTTGTGGTACTGGTTGAAGGCGATGAGGCCTGTGGCGCCGACGTAATCGATCTTCTTGCCGGCGTGCAGCGCGGCGACGCCGGCCGCGTACGAATTCACCACCATCACCCCCGGTCCGGCCGTGGTGACCTTCGGGATGTACGCATTCCATACGGACGGGGTGGTGCTGTTCGCCGCGGTCGCGGCCAGCGCCATGATGATGACCCCGTCGTAGTCCACCATCGAGTACGGGTCGTCGGTCCACTGCGACGCCGGCTTGGTTACCCCGGCTGTGACCAGCAGGGCCTTGTTGTACGCCTGCCACCCGCCCCCCGACGCAGGGGCGTAGGGCTGCTCGGCCACGAAGTCCTTGCTCAGCGACGGCTTGCCGATCGCCCCGGACACCGCCGTCAGCCACTGCGGCTCGATCGACGCGTCGCTGCCGATGACGGGGATCAGGTGGCCGCCGTTGAGCTGCTGCAGCTCGGCCAGGAACGTCGCGTCGGCCTGCGGCGAGGCTTCGGTGAAGATGACCTGCGGGTGCTGCGCGAGGAGCTGCTCGACCTCCGGCTGATAAGAGGTCTGGCCCAGGGTGATCTTCTGGTTGAGGACCATCTGCCCGCCCAGTGCGCTGTAAGCCTTGAGCAGCGTCGGCACGCTGGCCTGCGAGCCGATGTCGTTGCCGAACACCGCCGCGCCCCGGAGATAGCCCTTCTGCTTGGCATACAGCGCCATCGCGGCGCCCTGCACGTCGTCTGCGGGGGTCATGCGCCAGAAATACGGCAGCGTGGTGTGGTCGAACGAGGCCTCGCCGGTGTCGGCGAACATCGGGATCTTGGCCGCGTTGATCAGCGGGGCTGTCGAGTCCGCCTCATCCGAGCTCGGGCCCAGCACGCCGAACAGGTGCGACGTGGTCGCCAGCATCTTCGCCGCGCCGGTGACCGCGTTGGCCGGGTCGCCGCGCGTGTCCACGGCCGAGCAGGCCACCTTGTTGCTCAGCACGCCGCCTGCCGCGTTGACCGCGGTCGCCGCGGTCAGGCAGCCCGCCATCATCTCCGGCCCGAATGCCCCATCCGGGCCAGTGAACGGGTTAAACGCCGCGACCGTGAGAGTAGAATGCTCCACGGCTCCGGACTGCGCGGACGACGAGCACGCCGCCGTCACCGAAACCGTCAGGACAGCAGCCGCCGCGACCAGCGCGCGAGCGCGGGTCCGGCGGGATTTCCGAGCAGTCATCTGCGGATGCTCGCACTCCGTTCCTATATATGTCAAGGTTCCTCCTCAAATGGGACCGGCAGTTGTATATCTGGTGTTTCGCAGTTCTGGTGCTGCGGGGGGCGGGGCTGGCAGCCGGGGCGAGGGCAGAGGAATCTGTTTTCGATTACCCGTAATGGTGCTGTGGCGAACCGGTGCGGGACCGGGGTAAACGGGAAGCATCGGCAGTGTTCACACCGCCTCTGCCGAGGGGATCCGCCGATGCTTCCTGGCCTGACCCTACCCGGTTCGCTGGTGGCGCTGCTAGGCGCGCTGCGGCGGTGTTTCACCGCCCCGTCCTTCCGGACGTTCTGCGGGCTGGCCGCCGGGCTGGCCGGCCAGCCGCGCCGCCGCGCCGTGGTCGGGATGCTGCTGGGTGCGGGCCTGTCCCGGGCCTGGCCGCATGACCGGGCGCATTACTTCTTCGCCCGGGCCCGCTGGGAGATGGATGAGCTGGGCCTGGCTGCCGCCCGGCTGGCCGTGCTGCTGGTGCCGGTCGGCGCGCCGCTGACGGTGGCCGTGGACGACTCGCTGTTCCGCCGGGCCGCCGCAAGGTCTACGGCGCCGGTTGGCAGTACGACGGCAGCTCCCCGGCCCAGGACAAGCTGTCCTTCGGCACCTGCTTCGTGGTCGCCGGGATCGTGGTGCACCTGCCGTTCCTGGCCCGCCCGGTGTGCCTGCCGGTGCTGGGCCGCCTGGTGCCGCATGGCGGCAAGACCGGGCGGGCCGCCAAAGGCGGCACGAAGACCACCGCTGGCCGGAAAGGACTCCGCGCCCGGCAGCAAGACCGCGGCCGCTGTCGCGCTGATCACCCTGCTCGCCGCCGCGTTCCCGGACCGCCCGGTACACGTGGTGGCCGACGCGCTCTACCACGGCCCGGCGCTGAAGCAGCTGCCGGCCACCGTGACCTGGACCACCCGGCTGCCCGCCAACGCCGTGCCGTACGCCCTGGCACCAGCCCTGCCCCCGGGCCGCCACGGCCCGGGTCGGCCCCCCGTCAAGGGCAGAAGGCTGGGCACCCCCGCCCAGCTCGCCGCCGCCGCCGGCTGGGGCCGCGGCACCGTGCACGCCTACGGCGCCAGCCGGACCACCGCCCTTGCCGCCGTCACCTGCCTGTGGCACGGCTGCCTGGGCACCCGCACCGTCCGCGTCATCCTCGCCAAAGACGGCCGCCACGGGCTGCTCGCCCTGGTAACCACCGACCTGCACGCCACCGCCGCCGCCCTGGTCACCCGCTACGCCGCCAGATGGTCCATCGAGCAGGCCTTCTCCGACGCTCGCAACGTCCTGGGCGCCGGCGAGGCCCGCACCTGCACCCGCCGCGCCGTCGAGCGTACCGTCCCGTTCGCCCTGCTCATCCACGCCCTGGTCATCATCTGGTACGCCCGCCACGGACACCGTCCCCAGATCATCACCGCCCGCCGCGCCAGCCAGCCCTGGTACACCACCAAGACCGGCCCCGCCTTCGAGGACATGCTCACCCAGCTCCGGCGCACCCTCATCACCGCCCGGATTTCCGCAGGTTCCCAGGCCAACCCCACACCCCGGCAAACCCAGGAAGTCCTGGCAGCATGGCACGCAGCGGCCGCATAACCACGAAACCCGAGACAGAATGGAAAGATCGCGACGACGATGGCATTCGCGACCTTAGGGAATAAGTAAAGCATAAAGGCTTTCTCGTTTGCCCCCGGCAATGGAAGAAGAGTGCCCTAAATGTGCCTATCTGCGGCGAATCGTAGAGTACCGGCTGATCGGACCACTTTCTGACAAGCCCTGGAGACCGCCGACCAAGCCAGAGTCGGAGCCCCAGCCGACAGCGGGGCGTCTGCGGCGAGTCGAGTCGGAGCTAACTCGCTTGCAAGTGGAGGCGGATCGACTCCGACGAGAGACGGAAGAATAGCCGCTGGTTAGGGCAGGTTTGCGTCAGCGCAACAACTTGGTACAGCGGGGCACGTTCGCCAGCCGGTGGACCAAGACCAGGCCGGCCCTTTCTTGCGTGCCATCAGGGAAGCGGAAGGTCCGCTCGTATCTGTGACGGCAACCATGACGGCAACGACGGCAGTCGTCAGCGCCCTGACGCAGCCGTGAACACCTACATACTCTCGCACATTCGGCCTGAGCTGGGTATCCGCTACACCTGAAAAGCAGAAGGTCGGGCGGCCTCGATTCTGCAACGGGCTGGAGGGTGCGTGGAACGGGTCGTGGAACGGGGGAGCGGAAAATCCCAGCGTTATGGGTGCAGTGGCGGCACTCTCGTACGGCATCGGTGCATGTAGCGGACCCAAGGCTCGGGAGCATGCTTCTTGTAAGCGGCAGGTCAGCGGTTCGAATCCGCTCACCGGCTCCCAGGTAAACGAGGGTTTTCTGGCTTCTAGCCGAAGACCTCGTGGAAGCAGGTCTCCGCCGCGCTGACCGAAGCCGTCACGTCCGGGTGCTCCTCCCCGGCGACGAGATGCCCTCAATCACCGAGGCCAGCAGGCTGCAAGGCATCGGCACCGGCGACAGGACCGCCGGACAGCGGTCTTCTTCGCCTGTGGTTGTCCGGCCCTCAGCCGTCGCGAGTGACGTCGTTCCGGGTGGTCAGCTCCGAGGCCGTTACCGCCCAGTGTCGAAAACCTGCGGGGCTGACGCAGCCTGTTCCTCGGCGCCGTATCGCAGACCAGGGTAGTGGCCGGGGATGTCACGGGCGCGGCGCGCCCGTACGAAAGACGATCGTGGGGCAATACCAACCTCAGTCCGCAGCCGTCCGTCGTCGTCAACTAATCCAGAAGGTGGAGGCTCATGTCCAGCGAAACTGAAATCCGGCCCTTCCGGGTCGACATGCCTGAGGAAGCGATCGCCGACCTTGGGCGGCGCATCGCAGCGACGCGCTGGCCCTCTAAGGAACTGGTCGCCGATCGTTCGCAGGGCGTGCAGCTGGCTACGTTGCAGGAGCTCGCCCGCTACTGGGCGGCCGAGTACGACTGGCGCCGATGCGAGGCGAGGCTGAACGCGCTGCCGCAGTTCAAGACCGACATCGACGGTGAGGACGTGCACTTCATCCACGTGAAGTCGCCGCACCCGGATGCGCTGCCGCTGATCATGACGCATGGCTGGCCCGGCTCGGTCATCGAGCTGCTCGAGACCGTCGAGCCGCTGACCGACCCGGCCGCGCACGGCGGTAGGGCCGAGGACGCGTTCGATCTCGTGCTGCCGTCCATCCCCGGGTACGGCTTCTCCGCCGAGCCGGCCGAGATCGGCTGGTACGCCGGCCGCGTCGCGCAGGCGTGGGCGGAGCTGATGAACCGGCTCGGCTACACCCGTTACGTCGCCCAAGGCGGTGACCAGGGGGCCTCCGTCACCGACGCCATGGGCCGCCAGGCGCCCGAGGGGCTGCTCGGCATCCACACGAACCTGCTCGTCACGGCGCTGGCCGGCCCCAGCCGGCCGAAACCGAGGAGGAACGCGCGGCGGCCGACCAGCTCGCCACGTTCAGGCAAAGCGGCTTCGGCTACTTCCTCGAGCAGGCCACGCGGCCGCAGACGATCGGCTACGCCCTGCTGGATTCCCCCGTCGCCCTCGCGGGCTGGATGCTCGACCACGACACCGACGCCTACTACAAGATCTCCCGCGCTTTCACCGGCGGGCAGACCTCCGGGGGTCTCACCCGGGACCACGTCCTCGACAACATCACGCTGTACTGGCTGACCGGCACCGGGGCCTCGGCCGCCCGCTCATACTGGGAGGCCGGACGGGCCCAGGCTCTCGCGGCGGCTGCCGGGCAGGCTCCTGCGGAGGTCAAGCTCCCGGCCGGCTTCACCACGTTCCCCGGTGAGATCTTCCGGGCCCCGCGCAGCTGGGTCGAGAGGGGGTACCCCAACCTCACCTACTTCCACGAGGCCGGCAAGGGCGGCCACTTCGCCGCCTGGGAAGAGCCCGAGCTGTTCGCGACCGAGATCCGGGCGGCGTTCAAGCCGCTGCGCTGACGACAGCCCGTACCGGGCTTGACGGTGACCACCTGGTCCACGACCGCGTGAACGCGAAGGTGCAAGAGTTCTGGCTGAGCTCATAACCCGGGGATGGCCCGCTGAGTGTTCGTGACGTCCCTCTAGCCTTATGCCTGACCGTGACCGCAGGGCAACGAGACAGGTGGAAGCTGCCTGGTGAACGCACACGCGACGTCACGCTTGACCCCGGAGCCTTTAAGAGGGTCTCTCCACGCTGAGAGGGGAACTGGCCGGTCTACTTATGCTGCTGGCGCGGAGACCGCCAGACAGCTCATCCGCGGTGGCGCCCAGCTGACCTGGTGCCGAGCGCGATAGCAACGCCGACGTGTCCCCTGAGACAGTCGCGGCGACAGGTTACGGCGCGGCGTACCCGTTTGAGGCCTGCTAGCGGGGTAGGTTGTTGAGTTCGTAACGAACTGACGTTCGCTTGAGGTAAAATGCCCGAGATTGTCCCGGGATGCCTAGATAGGTGACATCAGTGCGAGAGACACACGAGATGATTCTTAACGGCCACGCGGAGTCTGGTGAGGAGGAATGGGTCTGCCCGGATTGTGGGCGGCGCGTTCTGCTGAGGTGGCCTCCGGATTTTGAACGCCTCATCCTTGAGTATGGCGACGACGAAGCCGTCCATGTCGGCGCGAAGGGAGGCGTGCGGATGACCGGCATCGAGGTCAATCCGTCGCCTTCCCCCGCCCCGTCCGGCGAGGCGCGGCAGTGGCTAAGCAACAACGGCATTGACTGGGACGGAACACCCGCCTGATCGCGTCGCAAGACCCAAGGGGCCGCCGCTTCAGGAGGGCATGACCTGCAGCATGATCCCCTCAGCCATCGCGGCGATGCCCCCATGACCGGCGCCTGCTGCTCGCAGGCTCACCGCGGCCTCTAGGAGGTAGATGCCGGGCGGAAGACCTTCAGCGTCAATCGTGATGGTGGTGGTGCCCGCTACTTTCAGCAATCCGCGCGGCCTGGCAAGGGTTCTGCCGGATCTCCCCCCGAGTTGCCTGGCTATGATCACCGCGCTATAGATGAGCCGGTCGCTTTCCGGTGCCGCCTTGGTCAAGTCCAGGCTCAGGGTCACCCCGAAGGACTGCGCCGCGCGGAGCAGCGTGCGATCCGGCCGCAACCTAACGATCCATGCGGCGTGCCAGGGCGGCGAAACGTCCGCGGCCGCGGACCGGGCCGCCGTTTGAGACGCTTCGGGCTGGGCTGGCGGCGAAGGCGTCGTCGACGCCTGTGCCGTGACAGGTGGCTGCCTGACGGGGGGGACCTGGCTGGTCGCGCTTGGTTCGGCGACTGACTCAGGCACGTATTCCGGATGCGGCTCCGCGTCGAGTGGCCCTACTGGCGCCGCGAGCAGCCCGACGGGGAGAGCGGGGGCAGCGGGGGCAGCAGTCTCCTTGATGAAGCGCAGCATGGCATCGTGCTCCCAGCCGGCCCATCGCTTTACCTCGCCGGTCCCGACGTGCTCCATCCTGGTGTCGCGGATTGAGCCATCGTAGTTGAGCAGAACGCGGACGACGAAACTCTCGTAGTGCTGCCCGTTCCCTGCCGCAGGACCGCCGCGTTTCGGTGGCATCGCGGTTCCTTCCGCAAGTTTCTGCGCCCCTTGGCGCCAGCCGTCGATATACCCGAAAGAAGCGGAGCGGCACCGGGTTAACACCTTCGCGATCTCGTCGGCGGAACAATCGGCAAGCTCCGCGTACGTCCTGATACCCGGCTCGTCGAGTCGGCGCGCGATGTCCTGGACGAGCCCAGCGATGCGCGTCAGATCGTCAGGCGCAGAGCCATTAGCGCTTCCGGCTGCCTCCCCGGACGCGCTCCGTCTCCATCTGTACTCCCGGTCCGGGGCCCGGGCTGGCTGCGGCAGCCATGCCCGAGCCCCTGCGTCAGGCTCTTTCTACTGGAGCTTGCGATGAAGAAGATCCACAAGCTCAGTTGATCATGTAAGGACCCATGTCCACGAATGTCCCGACGTCCGAGAGCACACCGTTGAAGGTGAAGACGGCGGTGAGGCTGTACACCGTCGAACCCGGCGCAGGCGCAGGATCTGAAAGCGGCGTCGAGCCGCTGGGCAGGTCGGTGGGATAGGTCACCGTCCAGGGGTAATTCGTCACGCCCGATGGATCGGTCGGGTTCGCCGTGATAGTGATATCGGTCGTGAGAATCTTTTGGTCATATCCACCGCCGCGCTGGTCGGCGTAGATGGAGACGTTTCCCGTGCCCGCCAGCCAGTTCGGGAAATTGATGTGACCCTCTACCGCGAAGCCCAGGTCGAGGTCGAGGACGTTCGCCGGAGCGCCGTTCGGGTCGGTCACCTGGTCGACTTCGAAGTCGGCACTAAGGGTGCCCGGGAACTGGATTTGACTCATGGTGGTGCCTTCCTGATTCGAGATGTGAGCATGGATTGAATCCGGTCTCGCGGGTCCTGAAGCGTTTCACCTCACCGGTCCCCGTGTCCGGTGCTGGAGGGATCCCTGGAGCTCACTCTGGTGGGCCGCGCTTAATCGCCGCATGGGCGTGCGCTTAATCCCGCAGGGACCTGAATTAAGCGGGTGCGCGCTGGGTTCCCCGGACACGCAAAGCTGCAGGGTGGGCGGCCCCCGGTTCACACCGGCTCATGGCGCCGAATCTGGTTGTGCAGTGTGATCGTGGCCACATCAGGTTCGACCCCTAGTTCGCTCCCGAGCGCCCGGACGCACGCCCGGTACTGGATCAGCGCCAAGTGTGGCTGACCCTGCCTGCTGTAGCAGCGCATCAGCCGCCGGTACGCGTCCTCCCGGCAAGGATCTTGTTCGATAATGCGCCGGCAAAGGTGAGCGGATTGCGCGTAACGCCCCGCATTGAAGTGGAGGTTGCCGAGCCGCCCAAGCGTGTCGAGGTATGCGAGGCGCAGACGTTCACGGATCAGCGCCGTCCAGTTGTCATAAGGGTCGTCCGCAAGGAATTCGCCGCGGTAAAGGCCAGTGGCGAACTCGTACGCGGCCGTCGCCTGGTCGGTCTCGCCCACGTCCTCATGGAGCCGGCCCCGCTCGACCAGCTTGTCGAACTCCTCAATATCTAGCCATAGGCGCACGTCGGGGTGAAGTTGGTAGGTTCCATCGGAATAGACGATGACGGGGACATCTTTGGCCTTCTTCAATACGCACCGCAAACCATGGATGGCGACGTTAAGGCTGTTCCTCGAGGCCTTTGGTGACGACTCTGGCCAGAACACCCCCATCAGCACCTCACGCGTAGGCCACGGCTGGCGGTGGGTTAGCAGATAGCCGAACAGCGAACGAGTGCGCGCGCTTGACCACTCTTCAACGGGAACATCGTCGATGACGACGCTCATAGGGCCGAGCAGGTGAACGGAGACCTCTGCGTGGGCATGGACTGCGTGCGAGACGCGGCCCGGCGCCGCATGACGCGGCGTCGCGTGATGCGGTGAGGCACCTTCCGGCACCATTCGCCCAGGCACAGTCTGCACTTGTCCCATAGGCCCCACAGGGCGCGCGCGCCACGCTCGTGAGCCTGTTGATGGCACGGCCATCGCGGCGAATTTGACGGCGGGGGAAACAGGTGGTTCATCGGCGTCCGGCGGCAGCGCCGCTCCGTTCGGGCCGTTGACATGCACCCCGCCAGGATGCCTGTCATGCAGCAGGCCGCGGAACCTCGTCCACGACCGCCGCCCCACCGCCCGCTCCCCGCCAGGTTCGGCCAGTCCGGGCATCTTTAGGACGGCAGGCGCGTCTGACCAGCCGACCCCTCCTGGTACGCCGCCGTCACGGCCGCCCGGCGCCCGGGCGCATGCAAGCAGTTCACCAAGTACCTGATGCTCGGCGCGGCTGAGCGCGGCCTCAGCCTCGCGGTGCGATTCCTGCTTTCGGCGCAACGTAGCCACCTGCATGGCGAGTTGACCCGCCTTCCGTATCGGCTCGGCGGCGGCGCCGCCTGAGGCGGCCGCAGCCCGGCCGAACGAAGCCAGGGCGTGGTCGGTATCGCCGGTGACGAGCGCCACGCGGCCTTCCTGCCAGGTCGCCCACATCCGGACCATGGCAGCGTTGGCGTCGTTGGCCTCAGCGGCCGTCTCCACGAGCAAGCAGGCCGCGCGTGCGCGCGCTCGTGCTTTCACAAGATCGCCAGCGTTCGCCGCGGCAGCGCTTGCGGCAAGCATGCTGCGAGAGGCGCCGTCCGTGTCACTGCGATCGGCATACCGTGTCGCTGCTGTGTCGTACAAGCGGCCCGCGGTGACCGGGTCGCCGCGGGCCGCCGTCATCTCGGCGCGCACGTAATCGAAGTTCGGGTAGACGGCAGACAAGCCGGGAGGCAATCGGTCGAGCCACTCCTCTAGGGTTTGCCACCGGCCGAGATCGATGAGACCAGCCGCACGGCTGGAGATCCCTCGTGCGGCGCAGTCATGATCACCGAGCGCGAAATAAACAGCGATCGCCTCGTCGCTCTCGCCAGCCTGGAGCAGCCAGTCCGCTGCCGTGTGCAACGTCTCGCGACTTGGCATGGTCCGCTGCCCTAGTGCGGTGCCTAGGGGATCGCGCCAGTTGTTTCTGACGCGCGACCAGCCATCCTCGAGCGACTGGATCCAGGGGCCTTGCGCTAGACGGCTCTCGCCGATTACGGCCGATGTCATCGCCGGGTGGGTGTATTCGACCCGCAGCGCGAGCCCAAGTGCGCGGCGGCCGTCCTCGCTGGCACCACCGAGCAGTACTCCGGCAAGTCGCGTGAGCAAGTCCTTCTCGCCATGCGCCCTTTCGAGGACGCTCGCGAGAGTGCGGGGGCCCGCAAAGCACCGTGCGGCGCGGATCGCAGCGAGCACAGCCGGTGACGCCGCGAGCGCCGTCACCCGTTCGTCCGCGTGGCGTGACAAGGGCAAGCCCATTTCATCGAGAGCCCGCCGCGCTGCCGTAGGCGGCAGGCTCAGGTCGCGACCGGACCGGCGGACCCATGCGCCGGGCACGCCGTGCGGTGGGCTGCCGCTGGCGACGAGCACGCACGGGACGGCGCGAGCCAGAGCCGGGAGCAGATCGGTGCTCAGCAGGGTGAACGTGGCCGTTCGGTCCCACGCATGATGGACGTTCTCCAGCACGAGGGCGCCGCCATTGCTCAGCCGCCCACCCATCTCGGCGCCAAGTCCGGCGAACAGGGGCGGCCAGCCGTATACGGGACCTGGTTTCGCCCGCATCACCTCCAACGTCTCGTTGGCCGCACCGGAACGCGCCGCCGCGGTCGCGAGCGAAGCGAGAAACGTGCCGGGGTCGCGATCCTGCGGGCCGAGCCGCAGCCAGATCGGATACCGGCTCTTGCGCACGAGGGCAGCGGCCAGGCTCTCAGTCGGCAGGCTGTCCTCAGCTACGTCGTAGAAGGTCAACTTCGGTTCGGCGGCGTCATCGAAAGCCGGGTACGCCGCCCGCGGATGATCCGCCGATGGCACCAGCGTTCTCGTCTCCACAGGCACGGTTCCCCCATGCTTCACCGCCGTCGCTTCAGGCAGTGACCGGCCCTGTACACCCGGACACAGTTACTACACGCCGAGCAATCGGGCGTGTCAAGGTGTCAAAGGTCCTATGCCAGCGACGATTCTGTGGCTCGTTGGCCAGGTTCCGCTCAGGCGTTCAACTGTGGAAATGCACTGCCGGTGTCCAGCTGAGGCTGAGCCCTTGGGGGTGAGTGCCTGCCCGACTGTCACAGTTCATGGAACGGGGGGCTGTCGCCTGGGATGACGTGATCGCCGAACAGTGTCGCGATCCCGGTGTCAGCCCCGCCCGTCCTGCGGCTTAGCCATTGCCGTTCCTGGTCCGTGTAGTCCAGACGGGCGCCCACGACAATGCGGGTTTGCGGATCCAGGAGGCGCAGCTGCCCCAGCGGTACCGGCACCTCCGATAGATCCGCGATCCTGCGCAGATCCTCATCCGATGTCAGCTCCGCGACTTCCCGGAGGTCATCGCGCATCCGAGGATCCAGGGGCAACGTTGTCTCGTAGACGCCGTCGGTGCGCTGGAGGATGTCCGCGAGGATCAGCCCCGGCGGCCCGCATGTAAGACCTGCCTCATACGCCTTCACCTGCACATGATCGGGTCTGAGGACCTCGGCGTATGTCCTGAACGTTGCCACCTTTCTCCTTAAGGCTCGGCGCACGAGCCGGCTAGCGCGCCACGCGGTAGTGAAGGTAGACGACTCTCGAGCTGAAGGTGCGGGTCTCCACGAGTTCGAGATCCACCCGGCGCCCGCCCTGGGCAAAGAACGGAATGCCGCCGCCCACCAGCACCGGGTAGACCCTGGCCCGGTACTCGTCGATCAGACCCAGCGCGGCCGCCTCGGCGGCGAGAGTCGCGCCGCCGATCGCGATGTCGCCTTCCGCCGGCTCGGCTCGCAACCGCTCGATCTCCTCCGCCAGGCCGCCGGAGGCCAGGCGGGCATTGCCCTGCACCGCCGACAGCGTGGTGGAGAAGACCACCTTTGGGAGCGGCTTCCAGATCGCGGCCCACTCGAGCATTGAGTCGTCGAGCGATGGATCCTGGTCGGCCGTCTCCCAGTACAGCATCGTCTCGTACAGCGCTCGTCCCATCAGCTGGACGCCGACCTGTCGTATCTCGTCGGTGACGAAGCGAAAGACCTCCTCGTCGGGCATCGTCCAGCCGAAGTTGCCGTCCGGCCCGACGATGTAGCCGTCAAGTGAGACACCCATGGAATAGGTGACGCTGCGCATGACAAGGCCTCCTCGGTAACGGGTTCGACAGTACGACCGCCGGACGCCGCAGAACTCATCGCGCTCGCTGGACAGGGCAAACGTAGCTGGTTACGGCCCTAGCTCACTTACGCACCGTGTGACGTAGATCGCGCGGTGAAGCTGGACGAAAACGTCGCGGGCGCGGTTGTACCAGGCAGAGGGGAGAGCAAGTGAACAGCAACCTGGCCACCGTGACCATTCTTGTGTCCCTGCTTCATGTCGCAGCGCTCGGGGTCATGATCTGGATCCGGGTCCGGCGGTCCGAGGCCGACGGGCCGACCCCGCGTAAGAGCGGAAAGGTCACGGCGTGCGCTGTGTGCGGCGAGCCGGCTGTCGGCTGGAGCTACGACGGGCTCGATCCGAATGAGCAGCGGGACCCGCACACCGGCCGGGCCTGGTCCGCCGACATGACCCACTACCGGCCGGCGTGCACGGCCCACTGACCGGCTCCCCGCCGGCAGCCCTGGCGGTCGAGTTCCCCGTGGATAAGTTAACGACGTCACTGTGGACAACGGTGTGTATCACCTGTGTAAAACCGGGCCTAGCCTGTGCACATACTGGGGAAATGATGGGGACTCCATTGCTGAGTCACCGCATAACGAACCACTTGACATGGCATAACGCGCTCCGCGCCCTGTGCATACGTAAATGACTGGAATTTTCCACACACCACGCCGCGACATCTAATAAATAAGCCGGAAATTTATCTAAGGTATATCCAGTCGTGATTAGCAGCCGGGACTGTCGATTTATGAAACCGCAGGTGGTGAACCCGGCGCCTTGCTAAGGGGGAGGCGGGGGCCGCAACGGTGGCGCGGACCCGGCAGGCTTGACGCTCGCTGACGGTAGGCCGCTATCCGCGGCCCGGCCGGTAAAAGTCGAGCGCGCGCGCTCATCACTGACTCGACGGAGGGGCCGACATGAAGATCAAGATCCGGTCGCACGAAGCCCGCATGCTCCACGACAACGACTGGCGCCAGACAGGCGATTGGCTCACCACTCTCCGGGACGATGACCGCGCCAACCCGATGAGCGACGGCCACGCCGAGCCGACGCGCGCCGAGCCGACGCGCGCCGACCGTGCGTCGCAGGAGGCCCTTGTCGAAACCTACCGGGCTGAAGCTGCGGCCCGGGCCGCAGCCCAGGCTGAGGCTGCCGCCCGGGCTGAGGCTGCTTACCGGGCTGAGGCTGTTTACCGGGCCCAGGCTGCCGCTTACCGGGCCCAGGCTGCCGCGAGGGCTCAGGCTGTCGCGAGAGCCGAGGCTGCCGCGAGGGCTGAGGCTACCTACCGGGCTCAGGCTGCCGCGAGGGCTGAAGCTGCTGCCCAGGCTGAGGCTGCCGCCCGGGCTGAGGCTGCCGCCCGCACCGCCAGCACCGAGCGGGCGGTGATCGGTGATGAGCTCCGGATACCAATGATGTGGTGTGAGATGGGGTCGTGCATCTCCTGGCACGCCGATCCCGCGGCGCTCGGGGAGGCCGACGCCCGCGTCCGCGCGATCAAAGCCGGCTGGCGCATCGACGCCCTGGGCCGGCTGGCGTGTCCCCGGTGCCAGCAGTCTGATGCCGGCTTCTGGGCCACTCACTCGGTCGTGGCGTGGGACCGCTACACGGCCATCGCCAGGGCATCCGGCGCATCCGGCCACAACACTGCCGCTGGACGCAGCCACGACCCTGGCTCCTCCGTCAGGGGGCGCCCCTACGTTGAGCCGCCGAACCCTCCACGGCACCGGTCGGCACCGCCGCTCCCGGCGCCACGCCGTGGCAGCGGTCCGATCCTGGCGAACTATCCGCCGCGGGCGATCCGGTAGCGGGGCTGCCGTCCCGCACGGCCTTGCAGGGCAGCCCCGCTTGAGCTATCAGAGGGGCGGTGGCTTCAGTACCGTGTCGCAGTAGGTGGAGTCGGGCCCGTAAGGGGCCGCCGCACTGCATGGTCACCGGGAACTGCGATCCCTGCCCGTAGTCGGACTTCGTGCCCGGGTAGTCGGCGCCGTAGGTAGTCGCGCCATAGGCGGAATTCGACGCCTACCACGGGTAGGTGCAGTAGGGGCCGCCGTAGGCCGGGCAGTACGGAGAGACCTCCGCCGTCCCGCCGAGGTCGCTTGTCACCGCCCATTCACTGGACGCGGACCCGTTGGCGAAGGTGACAGACAGGATCTTCAACGGCGTGATCCCCAGCCAGCTCGCGGTGTTGTAAGAATCGCAGTCGGTCTGCCCCGGATAGCAGAGCTTGCCGGCGGGGGTGCTGAAGTTCGACGTGTGCCCGATCTCCCAGACGAACGCGTTGGGCGTGTCGTCCACGAGTCCCCGGCCGAGCGCGTTGCCGATCTGCTGAGTGCTGTACAGCGGGAGAGCGGTCCGTACTTGCTGTTCAGGAGCAGGCACCGGTATACCAGGCCGCCGGGTTCGGGTGGTGTCCAATGCAAACGCCGCCGCTCTGATCCTGCGACGAGGCCGCCGGCGCGGCAGCCGCGGGCAGTGACGTGCCGGCCGCGAGCAGAACAACTGCCGCCGTTCCCAAAAGCCCGCCTGTAATTCGTGCCATGCCGTGCTTGCCCACGCGGGCCTCCCGGTAACGAGGAGCTTTACGGACGCGAGATTAAGGTGAGCATAATTTGAAATGCCAGCTGCCGGCAATGTTAATGTACTGCCGGCCTTAATCGCCGACATGATTTATAAGCCATCCGATTACTTATTTCGTGCGATTTACGAGCCGTCCGATTTTTATTTCAGATGCCCGTTGCGCCTGAGACGCCGGGGCGGTTGGCGGCGATCACGTCAGCGCCCACCTCCAGCCGCCGGGCAGCAGCCCTCCTGCCGCGAGGATCGATCGACCCGGCACGGCGGCCAAGAGCGGAATTTAGCCAGGCGCTCTGGGCAACCAGCTAGCCGTCCGCGACCATCAAGTAGGTATGGAGCATTCGGGGAGCACAGGGTGAGACCTTCGCGGGAAGCCGAATACACCGACTACATCCAGGGCCGCCTGCCCTCGCTGCGTCGGGTGGCTTACCTGCTGTGCCAGGACTGGCAGCGCGCGGACGACCTCGTGCAGACGGCCATCACCCGGCTGTACACCCACTGGGGCCGCGCGCGGAACGCCGCCAGCATCGACGCCTACACGAGGACGATCCTCATCCGCGCGTTCCTCGCCGACCGCCGCTCCGCCTGGACCCGCCGGGTAGCGCTCTTTTCCGCGTACCCCGAGATGCCCGCCGCTGCGGGCGCCGACCCCGACACGCGCCTCGACGTGCGCGCCGCGCTGGCGAGCCTGCCGCCCAGGCAGCGTGCGACGCTGGTGCTCCGCTTTTACTGCGACCTGCCCGTCGAGGAGACCGCGGCGGAGCTCGGCTGCACGCCGGGCACCGTGAAGAGCCAGACCGCCAAGGGCCTCAGCGCACTGCGCCGCGCGCTCGACCCGGTACCGGCCGAGGAGAACTGACGATGGACACGCTGGACGAGCACTCCGTCAGAACGCTGCTGCACGAGGCGGCCCGCACCCCCGAGCCCCCGTCCGCCGTCGACGTGGACGCGGCCCGCCGCCGCGGCGGCCGCCAGCTCCGGGCCCGCCGCGCTGCCCTTCCCGTCCTCGCGGTGGTCGCGCTGGCTGCCGCGCTGACCGTCCCTGGCGGCCTTCTTTCCCGTCATCCAGAACGTACGGTGGCGTCTCCGGCCGTAGACGCGCCGTGGCAGTTCAATCCGCTGGTGCCCTATGCCTCGTTCGGCTGGCTGCCCCCTGGTTACTCGCAGAACAACGCGGACATCGACGTCAACCAGGGGGTCAGCTCGGCCACCGACTTCGTGAGCCGCGAAGCCGTCGCGCCCGCCGCCGGGCGCCTGCTCTACCTCCAGGTGAACGCGCGCGACATGTGTGCGATCAGCACCGCCGCCGACCTGCAGGCGAACGTCCGCGCTCACGGGTCGGTGCAGGCCCTCTGCATCGACGCCGCGTTCACGGTGACCGGCACCGCCCCGAACATCAACGGACAGCCGGCGTTCTGGACGGATCACGGCTCGGGCATCGCCTGGGAGTACGCGCCGGATGCGTGGGCCGAGCTTTCCCTTTCCGGAATCGCCGCCGGCGGCGGCAAGGCCGTGCCGCCGTCGGCGGCGACGCGGGCGCTGCTGCAGAAGGTAGCCGCCCGCGTGGCGTACGGCGACACGACGCCGCTCACCTTCGCGTTCCGGGTCTCCGGGGAGCTTCCGGCTGGCTGGAAGCTGTGGCGGGCAGGGTTCGACGTGTCCGGCGGCCGGATGTTCGGCACCGGCATCACGGTCGGCCCTAGCGTGGACACCTCAGCCCTGAGCATCAGCGCGTCGACCGTGACCGGGCCGGCCGCATGCGACTCCGGCGTCGGCCAGCCGACCTACGTGAACCGGCTCGGCGTGTCGTGGGCATACATCGTCAACCGCCAGCCGGGCGATACACAGCAACGGCTGTGCGCGACCGCGCCGGTCGACGGGCTGACGGGCGTGAACATAACCATGGACATCAACGACCCGGCGTCCAACGCCCCGCTGCCGGGCAGCAGGCAACTCGGCGGATCGCTCGGCGTGCTCGGCCGCCTGCTTCTCCTCGGCCCCGACCCCGCCGCGTGGATCACCAACCCGGTGAATTAGGCGTCTAAGGCTCGTGCAGGAACGTGCCCTGCCGGCGGAGCTCCTTGCGGAGCTCGTTGACGTCGAGCGCGCGCGGCGCGAGACCGGTGCCGGCCGCGAGGCCGGCGGCGGTTCCTGCCGCCTGCCCGGTCATCCAGCACTGCGGGATCTCGCGCATGAAGGCCTGCGTGGCGGCATCGCTGGCCACGTGGCGGCCGCCGACGACCACGCCGTCGAGTCGTTCCGGCACCAGGGCGCGGTACGGCACCGAGATCGTCGGAAACTTCTGCGACGGGGAAGGGGAGACGCCTACCTCGTCGGGGTGGCGTACCCCTGCCTTCCAGTCGCCGGTCGTCATCGGATGCAAACCCGCCAGACGGCGGGTCATCCGCACGCCCGTCTGCGGCGCGGCGAGCATGATCCACGCGTTCTCGAAGCCGGGGGCCTGTTTGCGGAAGAAGTCCAGGTGGGCGACCATGCGACGGCGGGACTCGAGCTCGACCGCGCTGAGGTGCTCGACGTCGAGCCCGCTGTAGCCGGACAGCCGGGGGCCCATGAACACCACGACGTCGTTGCGCCAGCCGACATGCGGTGTGTCCACGTAGCCGAGGAGTTCGCGGCCGCGGTTCATCAGGGCGTGGTGGGCTCCCGGGTCGTCGCGCTTGAACGCCAGCCACCGCCGCATGTCGACGCCCGTCCACGTGAAGGCGGTGTTGATGGTGTGCTGGACGTTGCCGCCCGTGCCGTCCTTCTCGGCGTCGGTGACGAACGCGCCGCCGGCCTGCGCGATGACGTCGAGGTCGCCGGTCGCGTCCACGACGACCTTGGCGAGGATCGCGCGGCGCCCCTGCTTGCTCTCGAAGATCGCGCCGCGGACGGTGCCTTCGTCGTTGATCGCGGCGACGACCCAGGAGTGCAGCAGCACTCGCACTCCCTCGCCGACGAGGAGCTCGTGGGACGTGATCTTGAGCCATTCCGGGTCGATCATCGGGGAGCGGCAGACAGTCTCACGGAACGCGGACAGGCGCTCGCGCCAGTACGCCACCTGCTCAGGGTCGGTCGAGCCCCACAGCTCAGGGCCGGGCCCGGCGAGGGCTCCCGCGGGCAACCGGTCCAGCAGCTCGGCACCGATGCCGGCGATGACCGGGGTACCTTCCCAATCGGTCATCCGGTCGATCCAGATCACCAGTCCGCCCGCCGAGAGGCCACCGAGGTCGCCGTACCGCTCGACGAGGGTCACCCGCTGGCCGAGGCGCCGTGCCGCGATCGCGGCCGCCGTGCCGGCCGGACCGCCGCCGACCACGAGTACGTCGGTCTCCTCATGCACGGGGATCTCACGGGCGGGCTCGGTAACCGTGGCGACGGACGGCGCGGCGGGCGCCGGGAAGTGCGGCCCATCCGACGTGCTTCCCGCGGTGAACAGTCCACTTCCTCCGCCGATCCCGGCACCGAAGTAGCTCTCTGGGTCGCGCTCGCGCTGTGGCTCGTCCATTTCTCCTTGATATAAAGCCGGGCACTCGCGCGTCAACGACGGCGAATGCGAGCTGTGAGATTGAAGTTAATTAACATCGGTAACGGCATGACCTGACTGCCGGCGGGGAAGCTGCCCTTTAGTCCGCGATTGAGCCCTTTGAACAGCGTGGTGACGAATGGGCAGTGTGCTCCCGCCCGGTCAGCCGGACGACGGGCCCGATGCCCCCGTCAACGCGGCCGTCGAGCCGGCGCAGGCGGACGAGCCTGCCGGGGCGCCGGCGTCCCCGCCGGGCGGCCGGTGGCGCCGCCGCCGGAGGCGGATCCTCATCTGGGGATCGGCCAGCCTCGCGGTGCTGCTCGTCGCCGTCCTGGGGACCGGCTACACGCTGCTGCGGCACTTCAACGCGAACATTCAGCAGGACGACATCAAGGGCCTGCTCGGCAAGCAGCCGGTCAACCTGCACCCGCAGGCGGAGAACATCCTGGTCCTCGGCTCCGACACCCGCCACGGCCAGGGCAGCGGCTACGGCACCGGCCTGGTCACCGACCAGTCCGACACGCTGATGATCGTGCACATCCCGGCCGACAGGAAGTGGGCCGAGGTCATGTCGATCCCGCGCGACTCCTGGGTGAACATCCCGGCCTGCACGATGGGCGACGGCCAGCTCTCCGCGCCGACCCAGTTCAAGGTCAACGAGGCGTTCGCGATCGGCAACCTGGACGGGAACCACACCGCGCTCGGCGTCGCGTGCACGGTGAAGACCGTCGAGCAGGACACCGGCATCTACATCAACCACTTCGTGGCGGTCAACTTCTCCGGGTTCAAGGACATGGTCGCTGCCCTCGGCCACCCGCTCAGTGACCATCGACAGCGAGCTCGGCGGCATCACCGGGCTGTACGACCTCGGGCAGTCGCTGCGGGACCTGCCGCAAGACAAGATCGCGTTCTTTACGTTGCCTACCTTCCCGCGCAGCGACGTGGTCCCTTCTGACACCGCCAACGTCATGTGGACACAGCCGGAAGACAACCAGATCTTCGCCTCCTTCCGCGACGACGTGCCCGCGAGCAGCTCGCTCTTCGGCGCTCAGCCCGCGAGCCCGCCAGCGGACCTCACTGTCGGCGCGCACCCCAAGGCCGCAATCACCCCGGGTTCCGCCGCGACGCCCACGGCGCCGGCGGCCAGCGGCAGCCCCGCGACGAGCCCGAGCGCCACGGCGAGGTCCGTCGACCTCCAGGCACGCACCGCGAACCAGAACATCTGCGCCGGCTGAGACCGCACCGCGCCGCGCCGCCTGGCGGATACCGTTGACCGGGTGAAGAAGGCGTTGCGAGCCGCGTGCGCGGCGGCCGCCTGCGTCGCGCTGGGCGCGGCGCTCGGCTCGGTGCTGCTCGCGGCCCGCCCGTTGGCCGCGCTGGCGGACACTCGCCCCGTCCGGCACGTCGTCATCGTCGGCATATCCGGCCTGCGATGGACATTCGCCACCCCGGCCACGACTCCCACGCTGTGGCGGCTGGCGGACGGCGGCTCGGTCGGCTCGCTCGTCGACTACGCGCAGCAGCCGGTGGCGTGCCCGGACGACGGCTGGCTGACCCTCAACGGCGGCGCCCGCGCTGAAGGCCCGCGCCCCTGCGCGGCGCTGCCCCCGGTGCTCAGCGACGGGACCGGCGCCCGCATCCCCGCGATGCCGGAGATCATCCGCTACAACGAGCAGTTCTACGAGAGCCCCGATTGGGGCCTGCTCGGCAGCCTGGCCGGCTGCGTGACGGCCGTCGGCCCCGGCGCCGCGCTCGCGGTCGCCGCGCCGTCAGGCAACGTCGCTCGGTACCTCCCGTCCGCCAGCCAGCTCACCGCCGCGGTGCTGGCTCGCTGTCCGCTGACCGTAGTCGATCTCGGCGCGCTCAGTTTTCCTGAACGGCCGTCGGCCTTCGCCGCGGACCAGCAGCTCACCCGCATCGTCGCGAACCTTCCCGCGGACACCATGCTGCTGGTCACCGCGCCAGGCGCAGCGCTCGGCGGCCAGCCGCACCTGCGGTCCGTGGTGGTCAGCGGACCGGGGTTCGCCGACGGCCTGCTGCGCGCCGCGTCCACCAGGCAGCCGGGGATCGTGACGCTGACCGACCTCACCCCGTCCGTCGCCCGCTGGCTCGGCCACCCGGTGCCGCCCGGGCTCAGCGGCTCGCAGCTGACCCGCGGTGACCGCGGCAGCCTCGCCGCGGCGGTCCGGGTGCTCATCGGCAGGGACACCGCCGAACAAGTCTGGATAAGCACCCACGGCTGGTTCTTCACCGCCTACGGGGCGGCCGCCGCGGCGCTGCTCATCGCCCCGGCGCTGCTCTTCTGGGGCAGCGATGCCGAGCGCGCGCGGCGCCGCGCGCGCTGGTGGCGGACGGCCGGGGTTTTCGCCGCCGCCGTTCCCGTCGGCACGTTCCTGGCCAACCTGGTGCCGTGGTGGCTGCACACCCACCCGGCGGCCTGGCTGTACGGGATGGCGGCCGGCTGGACGCTGGTCGTGGCGGCAGCGGCCCTGGCGGGCCCGTGGCGGCGGCAGTCCCTCGGGCCGCTCGGCGCGCTGTGCCTGTGCACGCTGGCCGTGCTCGGCATCGACGTGATGACCGGATCCCGGCTGCAGCTCGAGGTGCCGTTCGGGCTCTCGCTGCTCGAAGGCGGCCGGTTCTACGGGATCGGCAACGAGGCGCTCGGCGTCTACTGCGTGAGCACGCTGGTCGGCGCCGCGTGGCTGGGGCTGCTCGCGACGCGCCGTTTCCCCGGGCGGCGGGAAGCGCCGGTGCTCACCGTCGGCCTCGTCGGGCTGTTCGCCGTCGTGGCGTCCGGCTGGCCGGGGTTCGGCGCCAAGGTCGGCGGGACGATCGCGCTGGTGCCGTGCCTGCTGCTGCTGATGGCGTGGCTGGCGGGAGTGCAGTTCCGGTGGCGGTGGGCGGCGCCGGTCGCGGCCAGCGGGCTCGTGCTGTTCCTCGTGTTCGCCCTGATCAGCTACTTCTTCCCGGCGACGGGCGTGTCCGACATGGGGACGTTCGCCGGCGACCTGCTGCACGGCCGCGGCGGCGACCTGCTCGAGCGGAAGGTCAGCTCCAATGTGGGCACGCTCACGGTGACCGTCTTCAGCTGGCTGATCCCGGTCGTCGCCGTGGCGGCCGCCGCCGCGCTGTGGCGGCCCGCGGCCCTGCGGCTGCGGCTGCTGGCGCGGGCGTTCGCGGCGGAGCCGCTGGTGCGGGTCGTCGCGTGGCTGGTCTGGCTGGTCCTCGTCATCGGCTGGTTCGCCGACGACTCCGGGGTGATCGTGCCGGCGGCGGCCCTGCCGTTCGCGGTGCCGCTGGTGATCTCGATGGCCGCCTCCGTTTCCGGCGCGGTCGGCGGGGCACGCTATTTTTGTACCGCCTTCGCCGGGTCTTCCGTCGCGGGCCAGACCCCGAGGTAAGGCAGAGGACACCTGAGTGCAGTACCGGCTTTCGCGTGTCGTGATAGGACCCGCCCTGCACGTGATGGGACGGCCGAAGGTCGTCGGCCTCGAGAACATCCCGCCGGCCGGGCCGGCGATCCTCGCGTCCAACCACCTGTCATTCATCGACTCCATGTACCTGCCGCTCATGATCGACCGGCCGGTGGTGTTCCCCGCCAAGGCCGAGTACTTCGCGGCCAGGGGCCCGCTCGGCCGGCTCTGGGCGGCCTACCTGCGGTCCACCAACCAGCTTCAGATGGACCGGGAGGGCGCGCGATCCGCGCAGGCGACCCTCGAGGCGGCGCTTGACCTGCTGCGCGCGGGCGAGCTGTTCGGGTTCTACCCGGAGGGCACCAGGTCGCCCGACGGCCGGCTCTACCGGGGCAGGTCGGGGATCGGCTATCTGGCGCTCAACTCCGGCGCGCCCGTGATCCCGGTGGCGATGATGGGCACGAGGAAAATGCTGCCGCCGGGCTCGCCACTGCCCAGGCCGACCCGCATCGAGGTCAGGATCGGCAAGCGGATGGAATTCGCTCACCTGGCGGGCGAGCCGCCGGCCAGGGCGCGGCGCACCGTCGCCGACGACGTGATGCGCGCGATAGGCGAGCTCTCCGGACAGGAGTACGTGCACCAGTACGCGTCGGACGTGAAGGCCAGGCTCACCGCGGAAGACGGCGGGCCCGGCGAGGAACCACGGGCCCGTTCCGAATAACTGCTCTTTCTCTTCCTCGTCCTCGCGGAAGATGGGCAGCGGGCCGGACGCCGACGGGTTCCACACGTACATCGGGCCTGTATTCGCCTTCGGCAGCTCGGGAAGCTCCGTCGAAACCGGCGCCGCGGCCAGGCCTGGCGACAGCTCCCACGGCGGCAGCAGCTCGTCGGCGGCCCTCGCCGGCGCCGCGGTCCCCGGCGGCCTGGCGGGTTCCCACGGCGGTTCCCCGGTCACGCCCCGCCTCGCGCGCCGCGCGGGGTTCGGGATGCCGAGCGAGCCGGGGGGCGGCGGCGGGGCGAGACGCGGGCCGGCGCTGCCCGGCGGGCGGGGCCTGCCCCACGGGTCTTCGAGTGGCGGCCGGGCGGCGGCCGGCGCGGCCGGGAGCGCTGCCCGGGGCCGCCTGGCGTGGGTGCCCGGCCCGATGGCGCGCGGCTGGCGGGCAGCCGCCGCCGCCCGGCGCCGCCGGCTGCTGTGCAGCAGGAGCGCGGCGGCGAGGGCCGCGATCAGCACAGCGAGCACGATCACCGCGTCCCGCAGCAGCGAGCCGGCCAGGATTCCCGCGCCGGACCGCGCCGCGGTGGACGTGGCGCTTGATCCGCGGCGCCTGCGTCACGGAAGGCACGGGTGAGGGCGCCGCCGCCGGAGGGGCCTGCCGTGCGGCCAGGGTGGCGGCCGCCGTCAGCGCGCCCGCCGCGTTCAGGGCGCCGTGGCCCGCGCCGGCTGCCGCGTGGCCGGTGACCCCCCGCTCCATGGCCTGCACCACCGCGGCGGCGGTGAGGCCGGGGAACCGGGAGCGGATCAGCGCGGCGACCCCGGCGGCCAGCGCCGCGGACATGTCGGTGCTCGCCAGCGTGCCGTACCCGTCGCCGCCGGGTGCGGCCACCGTCAGGCCGGCGCCCGGCGCGGTCAGCGCCACGTAGGAGCACTTGTTCGTGAACGAGGCGAGCTGACCGCCCTTGGCGGTGGCGCCCACCGCGAGCACGCCGGGATAGGCCGCCGGGTAGTTGACCGTGCCGGTGCCCATGCCGTTGTCCCCGGCGGGCGCGATGAGCACTACGTTACGCGCGACGGCGTAAGCGACCGCCGACCGCTCGGCCGCGCTGCCGCCCGCGGCGGCGGGGTCGCCGCCCGCGGCGATCCCCAGCGTGCCCGGGTCAAGCGGCAGGGCGATCACCCGCGCGCCGTGCGCGACCGCGTACCTGATGCCGGCCGCGATCGCGTCCGGCAGCCGCTTCGTGATCGCCGCGTCGGAGTTCAGCGGGTCGTCGTATTCCAGCGTCACCGGCACGGACAGGATCCGTGCGCGCGGCGCGACCCCCATGCTCCCGCTAGCGCCGCCCGCGCCGTGGCCGTGCCCGGCGATCAGCCCGGCCACCGCCGTGCCCTCGAAACCCCAGAACGGCCCGCCCGCGACGCGGCCTGAGCCGGCGTAATCCGGGCCGGTCAGCACCGCGCCTGACAGGTCCTGCTGGCTGGCGCTGACCCCGGTGGAGAGCACCGCGACGGTCACGCCCGCGCCCTTCGCGGACGCGGCGCGCCAGGCCTGCGGCACGCCCAGGCTGGTCAGCCACCACTGGCTGGCCAGGTCGGGGCCGGACATCCGCGGCGCGCGGGCAAGCGGCGCGGAGTTCGCGGGCAGGGCGAAACCCGTCGCGACGGCGAGCGCCACCAGCACCGGTAGCGTGCCGCGGAGCAGACGAGACACTTCGGTCACGTCCTCCCCTCCAGAACCGGGGCGAAGGGGCTATATGTCAAGAATTCAGGCCCTTATGGTGTCATGTGGCCGACAGGAACGGAACGCGGCACGCTAACTATTTCGTGACGGTGAGCGTCACCAGCGTTTCCGGGTGCAGCCCGAGCCGCTGGGCGGCGTTGCCCCCGTTGACCGCGATCGCGATGTAGCCCGCGCTGTCCTGGAAGCAGACGAGCTTGCCGGCCGCGACGTCGCCGAACGTCGCGCCGAACGGGATGCGCTGCTCGCGGGAGGCCCACGTCAGCGTGGCCCCCGCGCCAGGGGTGAGCCCGGCCCGCGCCGCGTCAGGTCCGGTGACGGACAGCTGCGCGTTGCCGAACCTGTCGACGGTGAGCACCTCCGCGTCGATGCGGCCCTCGGTGATCCGGCTTGCTGGCCTGGGCAGCGTGACGAGGCCGGCCACATCGAGCTGGTCGCCCGCCCGCGCGAGCGGGACGCCTGCCGCCAGATGGGCCGCCACCGGCATGAAGATGTCCCGGCCGTGGAAGGTCGCCGTCGCGGTGTCCAGCCACAGCGCCCTGTTGGTGAGGCTGACCGCCTCGGTGGCGCCGCCCGCCTCGGCTACCGCCCAGGACAGCAGGCCGTTGTCCGGCCCGACGAACACGGAATCCCCCGCGGCGATCGCCACGCCGTGCCGCGCGGTACCGACGCCAGGGTCTACGACCGCGACGTGCACGGCCGGCGGGAGGTATCCGACGGTCTGCGCGAGAACGGCCGCCCCGCGTCGTATGTCACCCGGGGGCACAAGGTGTGTAATGTCGATGACGCGGGTCTTCGGCGCGATCTGGAGGGCGACCCCGTGGCAGGCTGCCACGAAGGCATCTTCCAGTCCGTAGTCGGTCAGGAACGTGAGACAGTGAAACGGAGCCACGCCACGCGAGCCTACTGAAGGGAGCGGCGCATGTCGGCCTTGTCCGAGCGTGACATGCGGCTGCTCGCCTTCGAACGCGGCACATGGCGCACCGCGGGCGCCAAGGAACAGGCCATCGTCGAGGTGCTCGGCATCTCGGCGACCCGGTACTACCAGCTGCTCAACGAGCTGATCGACAGCCCGGACGCGCTCAAGTTCGACCCGGTTCTCGTCAAGCGGCTGCGCGCGCAGCGCACCAGGCGGCAGCGCATGCGCTCGCCGCAGCCGGGTACCAGTCAGCGGTGACCTCTGTGCCGGTGCCCTTGCCGCGGGCGGCTACGGCCGAGGGCCAGGCCGGCCTCGACGCCATCCTGGCCGATCCCGCCCGCGCGCTGATCGCCACCGACTTCGACGGCACGCTGGCGCCGATCGTCGCCGACCCGGCGGACGCCGCCGCGGCGCCAGGCGCCGCCGCGGCGCTGACCCGGCTGGCGGAGGCCGCGGGCACGGTGGCGATCATCACCGGCCGCCCGGCCGCGGCGGCGGTCGCGCTGAGCGGCGTCAGGGAAGTCCCGGGGCTGATCGTGCTCGGGCACTACGGCGGCGAGCGCTGGGAGGCGGGAGAGCTGACGTCCGCCGCGGCGCCGGACGGCGTGGCCCGGGTCCGGCAGGCGCTGCCCGGCGTGCTCGCGGCGGCGGGCGCGCCGCAGGGAACCAGGATCGAGGACAAGGGCACCGCCCTCGCCGTGCACACCAGGCAGACGGCCTCCCCTGAGGCGGCGCTGGACCGGCTGCGCGAGCCGCTCGCCGCGCTCGCGGCGGACGCCGGGCTGGCGCTTGAGCCGGGCCGTTTCGTGCTGGAACTGCGCCCGCCTGGCGTCGACAAGGGCGCCGCGCTGCGGGAGCTTGTCGCCGAACGGGCGGCGCGCGCCGTGCTGTACTGCGGTGACGACCTCGGCGACCTGGCGGCCTTCGCCGCCGTCCGGGCGCTGCGCTCTGACGGCGTGCCTGGCTGTGCGGTCGCCAGCCTGAGCCCCGAGTCCCCGCAGGTCGCGGAGGCCGCCGACCTCGTGGTGGACGGGCCTGCCGGGGTGGTGGACCTGCTGCGGGCGCTCGCTGACGCCGTCGGCCCGGCCCCCGCCGTGCGGGAGCCGGGCCGACCATACCGGCAGTAACCCGGCGATAAAGAGGATTTCGGCGGCCAAGCCGAAGAACTTAGGGGACGATGATGACCTTCTCGGCCTGCTGTCCCCGGTCGCTCTGCGTGATTTCGAACTCGACCCGCTGGCCTTCGTCGAGAGACTTGTAGCCGTCCTGCACGATCGCTGAGTAGTGGACAAAGACGTCCTTGCCACCGTCGACGGCGATAAAGCCGTAGCCCTTGTCCGGGTTGAACCACTTGACGGTGCCCTGAGCCATTCCAAACAACTCCCTAACTGCTGCTCGGGCTTCGAGCCCCGCCCTTTCAACCGCGGAACCCGTCGGTCGCGACCTGCCGAGACCTGCCAGCGTACGTTTTCACGCTGGCACATTCTGGCCGGCTGCGACCGGAAACGACCTTACCCTGTGCGCGGCGTTCATGACGCCAGATAGCCGCCAATCGCGTCAACGCGCTCCGCATTGGTTACCGCGGTATCGCCGGCTGAGATTGCGGCCGCCGATTCCGTGTGCCGCGCGACTCAGCCGCCTGCCACCGCGGGAATGACCGACACCTTGGTTCCCGCCGGTACCGGCGTGTCGAGGCCGTTCGCGGACCGCACGTCTTCCTCGCCGACGTAGACGTTGACGAACCGGCGCAGCTCGCCGCTTTCGTCGAGCAGCCGTCCGCCGATGCCCGGGTAGGCGGCGTCCAGGCGGCTGATGACCTCGCGCAGGGTGCCAGGCTCGGCTGACACTTCCGGCGCGCCGCCGGTGTAGGAGCGCAGGATCGTCGGAATGCGGACCGAGATGCTCATCAAATGTCCGTCCCGTCGAATCCGGCCGCCTGAAAGGCGGCTACCGTCGGCTTGATGGCCGCGGGAACCGCTACGGCCGGCGCCACGGCGTCGAGGGTCTTCAGGCCGTCTCCCGAGTTGATGATCACTGTTTCCGCGTCGGGATCGAGCTGGCCGCTGTCGAGCAGCTTGCGCAGCACGCCGACGGTGACCCCGCCCGCGGTCTCGCCGAAGACGCCCTGGGTACGGGCCAGCAGCAGGATAGAGTCCACGATCTCGGGGTCGGAGACGTCCGCCACCGCGCCGCCGGTGCGGCGAACCACGTCGAGCACGTAGGGGCCGTCGGCCGGGTTCCCGATCGCCAGCGACTTGGCGATCGTGGACGGCTTCACGGGCCGTACCACATCCCAGCCCTTAGCGAACGCCTCGGCCACCGGCGAGCACCCCGTCGCCTGCGCGCCGAACACCCGCCATGGCCTGTCCTCAACGAGTCCGAGCTCGGCAAGTTCGGCGAATCCCTTGTCGATCTTCACCAGCTGCGCGCCGGAGGCGATCGGCACCACGATCTGGTCCGGGAGCCGCCAGCCAAGCTGCTCGGCGATTTCGAAGCCGAGGGTCTTGGAGCCCTCCGCGTAGTACGGGCGGACGTTCACGTTGACGAACGCCCAGTCCTCGTGCTCGCCTGCCAGCTCAGAGGCCAGCCGGTTCACGTCGTCGTACGTGCCGTCCACGGTCACGAACGTGCCGCCGTACACCGCCGTGGTGAGGATCTTCTGCTCTTCCAGGTTGGCCGGGACCATGACCACCGACCTGATGCCGGCCCGCGCCGCGGCCGCCGCGACCGCGTTGGCGAGGTTGCCTGTCGAGGGGCAGGCGAGCACCTTGAAGCCCATCTCCGTCGCGGCGGCGAGGGCCACCGCGACCACCCGGTCCTTGAACGAGTGGGTGGGGTTGCCGCTGTCGTCCTTGATCCACAGCCGCCGCATGCCCAGCTCGGCCGCGAGCCCGTCGGCGCGCACCAGCCTCGTGCAGCCGGGCTCGGTCGTGGGGCGGCTCGCGATGTCCCGCGGTACGGGGAGCAGCGGCGCGTACCGCCAGATGCTGTGCGGGCCGGCCTTGATGGCGGCCCTGGTCAGCCGTGGGAAGTCGTAGATGACCTCCAGCGGCCCGAAACACTCGTCACACGCGTACTGCGGACCGAGAGCACTCGTCTTGCCGCACTCCCGGCAGGACAGGGCCGTCGCGTTGCCGAGTCGCGGCGCGCCGGACGCGCGCGTGCCTGCGGTCTGTGCTGTCATTGGGGCGAGGCCTCTCTCTCCCATCTTTCCCAGCGATCACCTTGACCGCAGGCCGGACTTGGCACCAGTCGCGCGCTGGCCTCGCCTTACTGAGGTGCGTCTCCACGATGGTTGCCGGGGCTTCACAGGGCCGATCCCTCCACCCCTCTGGATGAGGTATTCAGTTGTCATGCCGTTGTCCCTGCCCAGAGCGCGGCTGGTAACAAGCTGGCAGCAATACTCTATCCGATTGGGTAACGCCCTCAGCAACCGGTTTGGTGCTGTTTCAACTAATGTTGGGGTATATGACTGACGACCCGAGTCGGCTGGTCCTAGTCGCTTCCAACCGTGGCCCCGTGTCGTTCAGCTTCGCGGCCGACGGGTCGCTCGCGGCCCGGCGCGGCAGCGGCGGGCTGGTGTCCGGACTGACGCCTGGCCTGGCGGCCGTCGCCGCGGACGGAGGAGTGCTGTGGCTCTGCGCCGCGCTCAGCGACGCCGACCGCGTGGCCGCCCGGCTGGGAGAACGGGCGCACGGAGCGCCGGGCGAAGCCCCGGTACGGATGCTGGACATCCCCGAGGACACGTTCGCGGCCGCTTACAACGGAATCGCCAACTCGGTCTTGTGGTTCGTCCACCACCTGCTGTTCGACACGCCCCTCCAGCCGCGCTTCGACGCGGGGTTCCGCCGGGACTGGGCCGCCTACGTCGCTTACAACCAGGCGTTCGCCGACGCGCTCGCGGAAGAGTCCGTGACCGGGACCCGGGTGCTCGTCCAGGACTACCACCTGGCGCTAGCCCCCCGGATGCTCCGGGATCTCCGGCCCGGGACCCGGATCGCGCACTTCGAGCACACCCCGTGGGCGCCGCCGGACTACTATCGCCTGCTGCCAGACGACATCGCCGCCGCCGTCCTTGACGGCATGCTCGGCGCCGATCATCTGGGCTTTCACTCCCAGCGCTGGGCGGCGGCGTTCCTCGACTGCTGTGAGGCGGTGCTCGGCGCCCAGGGCGCCCGCGTCAGCCGGAGCGGCACCGGCGGCCAGGTCAGTTACCGCGGCCGCGTGAGCGGAGTCGCCACGCACCCGCTCGGCGTGGACGCCGGGGCGCTGCGCGCCCGCGGCCGGGAGACCGACGTGCGGACGGCGGGCGGCGTGCTATCCGGCGCGGTGGGCGAGCGCCAGGTCATCGTCCGTATCGACCGCACGGAGCTGTCCAAGAACATCGTGCGCGGCCTGGCCGCCTACCGCGAGCTGCTGGCCACCAGGCCGCAGTGGCGCGGCCAGGTGGTGCACCTGGCGCTCGCCTACCCGTCCCGCTCGGGGCTAGCCGAGTACCGCGCCTACACCGAGCGCGTGCACGACCTGGCCAGGGAGATCAACGCGGAGTTCGGCACCGACGACTGGGATCCGCTGATCCTCGACCTCAAGGACGACTACCCCCGTTCGCTCGCCGCCTGCGGGCTCGCCGACGTGATGATCGTCAACCCGATCAGGGACGGCATGAACCTGGTCGCCCAGGAGGGCCCGATCCTGAGCGAGCGCGGCTGCGCCCTCGTGCTGTCCAGGGAGGCCGGCGCGGCCTCGCTGATCGGCGACAGCGCGCTGCTGGTCAACCCGTACGACGTGACGGCGACCGCCGAGGCCCTGCACGCCGGGCTGTGCATGGCGCCCGGCGAGCGGCGGCGGCGCAGCGCCGCGGTCACCGCCGCGGCCTCCGCCCAGGCGCCGCAGCGCTGGCTAGCGGACCAGCTCGCCGCGCTGGGCTAGCGCGCCGGCGTCAGCCCGTCCGCTCTGGGGGCACGGGCCTGGGCAGCGGCTCCCACCAGGAGCGGCTGGCCGCGTACCACTCGACGGTGGCCCTCAGCCCGTCGGGGAACGGGATCCTCGGCGCGTATCCCATCGACCGCAGCAGCGAGTCGTCGAGGCTGTAGCGCAGGTCGTGGCCTGGCCGGTCGGTCACGGGCACCACCATGTCCCAGGACGCGCCGCAGGCGCGGAGAATGGCGGCGGCCAGGTCGCGGTTGGCCAGTTCGGTGTCGCCGCTGACGTGGTACACCCGGCCTGGCTCGCCGCGGGCGAGAACGAGCTGAATGCCGCGGCAGTGGTCGTCGACGTGGAGCCAGTCGCGGACGTTGCGCCCGTCGCCGTAGAGCGGGACGGGCTTGCCGTCCAGCAGGTTGGTGACGAACAGCGGGATGACCTTCTCCGGGTACTGGTAGGGGCCGTAGTTGTTACAGCACCGCGTGACGGATACGTGCATCCCGTAGGTCCGCGCGTACGCCAGCGCCAGCAGGTCGCCGCCGGCTTTGGCGGCCGAGTACGGCGAACTCGGGTCCAGCGGAGCGGCCTCGGTCCACGACCCGGCCGCGATCGATCCGTACACCTCGTCGGTGGACACGTGCACCACCCGGCGAACGCCCGCCAGCCGGCACGCGTCGAGCAGCACCTGCACCCCGCTCACGTTGGTGGCGACAAACTCCGCGGCCCCGGCGATCGACCGGTCGACGTGGGTCTCGGCGGCGAAGTTGACCACCACGTCATGCCCTGGCAGCACCCCTGCGAGCAGCGCCGCGTCGCGGATATCCCCGTGCACGAACGCGAACCGGCCTGTCACCGGGTCCAGGTTCGCCAGGTTCCCCGCATAGGTGAGCTTGTCAAGCACCGTCACGGTGGCGTCCGCGCAGTCCGGGTAGCCGCCGGTCAGCAGAGTCCTGACGTAGTGCGAGCCGGCGAAGCCCGCGCCCCCGGTCACCAGGATCCTCATGACCAGTGTCCTTCCGTCGAGAACGCCCTGCCCGCCGCCCCGGCGTTTGCACTCTACCCCTGAGAGTGCTAAACATGGCGTTGGCACTCTCCCTGTGAGAGTGACAGCCATACGGCGGGATCGGGCGATGAGGCACTGCCCGGGGGCAGGACAGGACTGCTGCCAGGGAATGCCGTCCGTCGCGGGCGTCGGCCGGTCCGCACGTACGCCACGGAGGACGTAACCAATGGCAGCGAAGATGATCGCGTTTGACGAGGACGCCAGGCGCGGCCTCGAGCGCGGCATGAATCAGCTCGCCGACGCCGTGAAGGTAACCCTCGGCCCTAAGGGCCGGAACGTGGTACTCGAGAAGAAGTGGGGCGCACCCACGATCACCAACGATGGCGTGTCCATCGCCAAGGAGATCGAACTCGAGGACCCGTGGGAGAAGATCGGTGCCGAGCTAGTCAAGGAAGTAGCGAAGAAGACCGACGACGTTGCCGGAGACGGCACGACGACGGCGACCGTGCTCGCCCAGGCGCTGGTGCGCGAGGGCCTGCGTAACGTCGCCGCCGGCGCCAACCCCATGTCGCTGAAGCGCGGCATCGAGCTGGCCGTCGAGCGGGTGAGCGAGGAACTGTCCAAGCTCGCCAAGGACGTGGAGACCAAGGAGCAGATCGCTTCCACCGCGTCCATCTCGGCCGGGGACACGGCGATCGGCGAGATGATCGCCGAGGCCATGGACAAGGTCGGCAAGGAAGGCGTCATCACCGTCGAGGAGTCCAACACCTTCGGCCTCGAGCTCGAGCTCACCGAGGGCATGCGCTTCGACAAGGGTTACATCGCGCCGTACTTTGTCACCGACCCGGAGCGTCTTGAGGCGGTCCTTGAGGACCCGTACATCCTCATCGTCAACTCGAAGATTTCCGCCAACAAGGACCTGCTCCCGCTGCTCGACAAGGTCGTGCAGTCGGGCAAGCCGCTGGTGATCATCGCCGAGGACGTCGAGGGCGAGGCGCTGGCCACCCTGGTCGTCAACAAGATGCGCGGGCTGTTCAGGTCCGTCGCGGTGAAGGCGCCCGGCTTCGGTGACCGCCGCAAGGCCATGCTTGGCGACATCGCCATCCTGACCGGCGGCCAGGTCATCAGCGAAGAGGTCGGCCTCAAGCTGGACAGCGTCGACCTGGACGTGCTCGGCCGGGCGCGCAAGGTCGTCGTGACCAAGGACGAGACCACGATCGTCGACGGTGCGGGTGACGCGGACCAGATCGCTGGCCGGGTCAACCAGATCCGCACCGAGATCGACAACACCGACTCGGACTACGACCGCGAGAAGCTGCAGGAGCGGCTGGCCAAGCTCGCGGGCGGCGTGGCCGTCATCAAGGCGGGCGCGGCGACCGAGGTCGAGCTGAAGGAGCGCAAGCACCGCATCGAGGACGCGGTGCGCAACGCCAAGGCCGCGGTCGAGGAGGGTGTCGTGCCCGGCGGCGGCGTCGCGCTGCTGCAGGCGGCCCGCACCGCCTTCGACAAGACCGAACTGGTTGGCGACGAGGCGACCGGTGCGGCGATCGTGCGCCGCGCCCTGGAGGAGCCGCTGAAGCAGATCGCTGTGAACGCGGGCCTCGAGGGCGGCGTCGTGGTGGAGAAGGTGAAGACCCTGCCGCCAGGCGAGGGCCTGAACGCCGCCAACGGCGAGTACGTCAACATGTTCAAGGCCGGCATCATCGACCCGGCGAAGGTCACCCGTTCGGCTCTGCAGAACGCGGCGTCCATCGCGGGCCTGTTCCTCACCACTGAGGCAGTGATCGCGGAGAAGCCGGAGAAGGAGAAGGCGCCCGCCGCCCCTGGCGGCGGCGACATGGACTTCTAGAGTCCAGCGCTCCGAACCACGCCGACAGCGGCCCGGATACCCGGGCCGCTGTCGTGTTTTCCTGGCATAACCCCTGGGTATGGCGGTACTGCGATCTTGGAACCGGGGGGTGGAAGATCCGCCGATGGACTCACGGCCTCGCACGCGATCCCGTCCCAGCACCATCCGAACGTGTGAGGCCGTGACCCCCTGACCGCCGTGTCGCCACGCACCGGGCGCCGCCTGGGGCAAGATAACCCTGCTGCCATTACCCGTGCGGTACCGATAGCCTAGAAAGCGCCCATAACATCTGGCTGGCGATCATGGCCGCCTGGTGATCAGTTCCTAACGACGTGAGGTCTTGCTCGTGCCTACCGGCAAGGTCAAGTGGTATGACGCCGAAAAGGGGTTCGGCTTCCTCGCCCGCGATGACGGGGGCGAGGTGTTCGTGCATTCTTCCGCCCTGCCGACGGGAACGACCGCGCTCGCGAAGGGACAGCGAGTCGAGTTCGGCATCGTGGAGGGACGCAAGGGCGCGCAGGCGCTGCAGGTGCGGCTACTCGAGGCACCGCCGGCCGTCGCCACCGCCAAGCACCCCCGCAAGAAGCCCGACGAGATGATCCCGATCATCGAGGACCTCATGAAGCTGCTGGACGGCATCTCCGACGATTACCGGCGCGGTAAGCACCCGGACCCCAAGGAAGCCAAGCAGATCGCCTCGCTGCTGCGCGCGGTCGCGGGGGATCTCGAGCCCTGACGCGCTGCTGACCCTGTCGTTAGCGGGAGCCGGCGGGCTGAGGCATGGCGCGCGCCGCGACGCGGACGCGCTGGCGTCGCCTGGCGAGCAGCAGGAAGAGCGCCACGACGAGGCCCGCCGCGGCGATGGCGAGGCCTGCCTGCCCGTTGTCCAGCATGGACACCAGCACCCCGGCCAGGCCGCCTGCCACGTTGGCCACCTGGTTGAGCGTCTCGGACACCGCGAACGTCGACGACCTGATCTCGTCTCCGATCTCCCGCTGGACGATCGAGTCCTGGCCGAGCTTGGCCAGGCTGGCGCAGAAGATCGCGGTGAACTCGACGACCGCGGCCGCCCACAGCCCGAACGTCACGGCGCACACGATGGTGATCACCGGCGCGATCGTCAGCACGCTGAACATGATCAGGTGCGGAGCCCGGCCACGGAAGAAGGAGCCGAGGATCATCGCCGCGAGGCTGCCGGTCGACAGGCCGACGGCCAGTACGCCGAGGGCGAAGTTGTGCGATACCGGGTGGGCTGCCGGGCCGAATTCCAGGCTGCGCAGCAGGAACGCGAGCAGGAACAGGATGTAGCCGGCGAAGGCGCGCAGGACGGCGTTCACCGCCATCGCCTCGGAGACCACGGGGCCGACGCTGGCGAGCGTCCGCCACCGCCCTCGGCCGGCGTGGCCGCGGCCAGGGCCGCGACCGTTGGCGGACGGCAGCGCGCCCGGCTCGAGCGGCAGCGTGCGGCGCGGCTGGTCGCCCGCGCCGGGGGGCGCGCCAGTCGGGTTATCCCGGCGCGGGCCGGGAGCAGGCGTCTGCCACGGCCCGGCGCCAGGCGCCTGGCGCGGGCCCGATTCCTGGCGCGGCCGCCGTGCCTCCCCCGCTTCGCCGGGGATCCGGGCCTCCCCAGGAGCCTGGGCTGTCCGGGGATTCGGGCTTGCCGCGGCCGGCGCGGCCGGAACGTCGATCTGTTCGGGAAGCCGCAGCGCGAGCACCATCGCGGCCAGGTATATCAGCGTGCCGACCCGTA
The DNA here is from genome assembly GCA_963843745.1 of uncultured Actinomycetota bacterium. Classification (GTDB taxonomy): domain Bacteria; phylum Actinomycetota; class Actinomycetes; order Streptosporangiales; family Streptosporangiaceae; genus Trebonia. The sequence goes on along the minus strand of CAWJLP010000020.1, from coordinate 154,751 downwards.
GCGTCCACGCGGCGCCGCCGGTGACCTGCACGCCGGCGGCGAGGACCGCCGCCACCGTGGAGGCGGCGAGGGAGATCAGCCCGGAGCGCGCGTTCGCTTTCACCAGCGTGATTTCCGCGGGCAGCAGCCGCGGCGTGACCGACGCCTTGACGACCCCGCCGGCCTTCTGCAGCACCAGGATCCCGAACGCGGCGGGCAGCAGCGTCACGGTGTTGGCGACGTTCGCGGACATCGCGTAGCAGAGCAGGCCGCGAGCCAGCATCGTGCCGGCGAGCACGAACCTGCGACCCTGCTGGATCCGGTCGAGCGCGGGCCCGATGAACGGCGCGAGCACCGCGAACGGCGCCATCGTGATGATCAGGAAGAGCACGACACGGCCGCGGGCCTGGTCCACGGACGTGCTGAAGAAGATCGTCCCGGCGAGCGCGATCGTGACGAACGCGTCGGCGGCACCGCTGACCGCCGTCATCTCGATGAGCGTCGCGAGGCCGGTCCGGCCCGCGCCCTGCGCACCGGTGATCCGGTGCACGAAGCGCCCGGTGCCGCGGGTCGCCCGGCCGCTGGCCTGGGTACCGGATCTGAATGCGCGGCCGGTCGCGTGGGCAGCGTGCTCAGCTCGCCGCAGCGCATCGGACATCCGCATAGACACAGTATTCTTGGTCCGCGGCACTGCGACGAGCCCCAAGCGGTAAGACCTCCGGGCCGGCCCACGCGGTACACCGTGACAGGAGCGAGGAATTGGCAGTCGTAAGCTCGATCAGAACCCGCGCGAAGGAACCGGACCAGACCTGCGCGGAAGCCGTGGACCTGGCCAGAGACGCGCTGGCCAGCGAGGCAGGCGTCGGCTCAGGAACGATCGGCGAGCATCTCGCCGTCGAAGCCACGGGCGACCGCGTCGTCACCCACCTGTTCGAGTGCACCGACCCCGCCTACACGGGATGGCAGTGGGCCGTCACGGTGACCCGCGCGCCCAGGTCCAAGGTCGTGACCGTCGACGAGACCGTGCTGCTGCCCGGCCCCGACGCCCTGCTCGCGCCGCCGTGGGTGCCGTGGCAGGACCGGCTGCGCCCAGGTGACGTCGGCATCGGCGACCTGCTGCCGGCCAGCGCGGACGACGAGCGCCTCGTCCCGTTCGCGGTCCTCGAGGGCGATGACGCGGTCACCGACTGGTTCGCCCCGCGGACGGACGCGGAAAACGCCGAGGCCGGGCCGCAGGAGCCGTCCGAGCTGCCCTCGCCCGGGCGGAGCCGCGTGCTGTCCGCCTACGGCCGCGACGATACGGCGGAACGGTGGTACGAAAGCGACCACGGGCCCAGGGCGCCGCTATCCCGCGCCGCTCCCGCGAACTGCGTGAGCTGCGGGTTCTTCGTCCCGCTCAGCGGCGGGCTCGGCCGCCTCTTCGGCGTCTGCGGTAACGAGTTCGCACCGGACGACGGCCGGGTGGTCTCTGCCGACCACGGCTGCGGTGCCCACTCCGAGGCCTCAGGGACCAGCTCCGCGGTACAGGCGACCGCTCCGGTCATCGATGAGTTCGGCTACGACTTGGTGGACCTGCCCGGCGTCTCGGTCGAGGAGACTGTCTTCGAGCCGCTGTCCCGGGACTCGTACCCGGAGTCGACGCCTGAAGGCTGATCGCGATGCGCCGCGGCACGCTGCCGGCCGCGCTTGAGCACCGGCACGTACCACAGCGCGAACAGCCCCATGGCCAGGCCTGTCACGCACGTCCACACCCACCACCCCGACCCAGCGGGGAGCGCGTCGCGCGCAATGAGCACGACCACCAGGGCCACCGCCCACGCCGCGGTGCCGACGCCGGTCACCATTCGGTCGTTCGCCTCCCGCGGTGGTGGCGACGGGCGCCGTTCCCCGCGGCTGACGTGCTGGCGCTGGCTCACGCACCAAGGCTAGCGGGGCTTGGGGGCGGTGCCGCCGTCACGGCTGTCAACCAGTTCACCGCCGGAGCCTTATGCGGCGTGCCCGCACGTGATGTACTTGGTGGATGCCTCAGGCAGCTACGCGATCGGACGCGGGACTGGCGACCGCGCTGCGTATTTCGATCAGCAGGCTCGCACGCCGTCTCCGGGTGGAGCGCCTCGGCCTCGGCGGGCCGGAAACCGTCCTTTCCGACATCCAGCTCGCCGCGCTTGCGGCGCTGGAACGTCACCAGGCGATGACCCCCGGCGAGCTCGCCGAATACGAGAAGGTCCAGCCGCCGTCCATGACCCGCGTGATCGCCGTGCTTGAGGAGCGCAACCTCGTGCAGCGTGAACCGCACCCGTCCGACCGCCGTCAGGTGATCCTCACCGTGACCGCGGAAGGCCGCGCGCTGGTGAACCGGGTGCGCCGCCGCCGCGAGGCCTGGCTGGCGCAGCGCCTCCAGGAGCTGACCACGGAAGAGCGCGCGATCCTGCGCGCCGCCGCCCCGATCCTGGAAAAGCTGAGCCAGTCCTGAATGCGTCTATTGGCGGTGTGGCCCACACCGCCAATAGATCCGCACCTGTGGCCCACACCGCCAATCGCCATACGCGCTTCCAGGCCGCCTCAGTGTGTTATTCCGGGGGATATTCACGCGGAATAACACACTCAGTCCCCTTGGGGGACGGAGGTGCGTTAGACCGGCTGGCGCAGTTTCCAGGTGCCTACCGTTTCGTAGCGCGGTCCGGTGCCGGCCTGGCTGCCGAGGATGCTGCGGATGAGGTAGATCTCCTCGGCGGTCCACTCCGGGCCCTGGTATCCCTCCAGGCTGGTGACGATGGAGCCCACGTCGGCGGGCGCCCGGCAGCGGGCCAGCGTCAGGTGCGGCTGGAACCTGCGCCCGGCGTCCGGCGGCACGGCGCCGGCCCGGCGGGCCGCCGCGCCGACGGAGGCCGCGAGCTCGGCCAGCCCGCGCCGGTCGCCTGTCACCCCGGTCCACAGCACGTTCGCCCTGGCGGGCTTGGGGAACGCGCCCGCGCCGGCCAGGCTCAGCGTGACCGACTGGTGCCGTCGCGCCGCTCGTTCCAGCCGGGGCAGCAGCCTGGTCAGGCTCAGGTCGGTGACCTCGCCGAGGAAGGCGAGGGTGATGTGCCAGGCGGGGCGGTTCGTCCACCGCAGGTCGTCGCGCAGCGGACGCAGCGGCGCGCACGCCGCGTCCAGGTCGTCCAGGACAGCGGGCGGTGGCGCCACGCCGACGAACAGCCTCATACCCTGACTCCATGAACAGAGTTCCCGGCTGGCTCTTGCCCGCGGTGCTCGTGCTGCTGCTTGCCGTCGTGATCGTCGGCGCCGTCACGCACTAACGTGAGGCGCTCGGCCACGTAGTCGACGCACACGGTGAGCGCGGCCACATCATCGGGGTCGACCGCCGGGAACATGCCGATCCGCAGCTGGTTCCTGCCCAGCTTGCGGTACGACTCGGTGTCCACGATCCCGTTCTGCCGCAGCACGCCTGCCACCTCATCGGCGCTGATCTCGTCACTGAAGTCGATCGTGCCCACCACGGGGGAACGCATCGCCGGGTCGGCCACGAACGGTGTCGCGAAAGCCGAGGCCTCCGCCCAGTCATAAAGGATCCGGGCGGAGGATCGGGTGCGTGACTCTGCCCACGCCAGGCCGCCCTGTTCGAGCAGCCAGTCGATCTGGGCGGCGAGCAGCAGCAGGGTCGCCACCGACGGCGTGTTGTAGGTCTGGTCCTTGACGGAGTTCTCCACCGCGATCCGCAAGCTGAGAAAGTCGGGGATGTACCTGCCGCTCGCGCCGATTTCGTCGATCCGCTCGAGCGCGGCGGGGGACAGCAGCGCAATCCACAGGCCGCCGTCGGCGCCGAACACCTTCTGCGGGCCGAAGTAGTAGGCGTCGAATTCCGCGGGGTCCACCGGCAGCGCCCCGGCGCCGCTGGTCGCGTCCACGAGCACCAGCGACCCGTCGTCAGCGCCCGCCGGGCGGCGGACCGGCATCCACACTCCGGTGGACGTCTCGTTGTGGGTCTGCGCGTAGGCGTCAACGCCCGCTTCGGCGCGCGGCAGCGGGTGGGTGCCAGGCTCCGCGGCGATGACCGAAGGCTCCTTCAGCCAGGGTGCGCGCGCCGTGACAGTAGCGAACTTCGCCGAGAACTCACCGAACGACAGGTGCTGCGATCGTTCCCTGACCAGCCCGAACGTGGCGGCGTCCCAGAAGGCGTGGGTGCCTCCGTTGCCGAGAGTCACCACGTGCCCGTTCGGAAGACCGAAAAGCTCAGCCAGGCCGCCGCGGATCCGCCGCACGACCGACCGCACCGGCGGCTGACGGTGCGATGTGCCGAGTTCCGGGGCGGCGGCCAGCGCGGCGGCCTGCGCGGGCCGCACCTTGGTGGGGCCGCTGCCGAACCTGCCGTCCCGCGGCTTCAGCTCGCCGGGGATGATGATGGTGCTGGTCACCAGCCCAGGGTAGCGCTAGACCGGCCGGTCGAGCACTTCAGCGGCGCCCGGCACGTCGCGCACGGGGCGGGCGCTCGGGCCGACGTAGCGGGCGGACGGGCGGACGAGGCGGCCGGTCAGCTTCTGCTCCAGGATGTGCGCCGCCCAGCCCGCGGCGCGGGCGCAGGTGAACATCGAGGGCGTGATCTCCGCGGGAATCTGGGCGAAGTCGAGCACGATCGCCGCCCAGAATTCGACGTTGGTTTCGAGCACCCGGTCCGGCCTGCGCGCCCGGAGTTCGGTCAGCGCCGCGTTCTCCAGCGCGAGCGCGACCTCGTAGCGTGGCGCGCCAAGTTCCTTGGCGGTGCGGCGCAGCACCCGGGCGCGCGGGTCCTCGGCCCGGTAGACCCGGTGGCCGAAGCCCATCAGCCTCATCCCGCGGTCAAGGACCGACTTCACGTAGGCGTCGGCGTCGCCGGCGCGCTCTACGTCCTCGATCATGTGCAGCACCCGGGCGGGCGCGCCGCCGTGCAGCGGGCCGGACAGCGCGCCCACCGCACCGGACATGGCGGCGGCGACGTCCGCGCCGGTGGAGGCGATCACCCGGGCGGTGAACGTGGAGGCGTTCATGCCGTGCTCGGCGGCCGAGGTCCAGTAGGTGTCCACCGCTTTCACGTGCCGCGGGTCGGGCTCGCCGCGCCAGCGGATCATGAACGCCTCGGCCGCGGTGCTGGCTTCGTCCACCCGGCTCTGCGGGATGGCCGGCAGGTCGGCGCCGCGGGCCGACTGGGCGACGAACGACAGCATCTGCACGCTGACCCGTGCGAGGGTGTCCCGCGCTTCTTCCGCGGTGATGTCGATCAGCGGGCGCAGCCCCCAGGCGGGGGCGAGCGCGGCGACCGCGCTCTGCACGTCGACGCGCACGTCGCCGGTGCGCGTGGCCAGCGGCAGCGGCTCGGACTGCGGAAGGCCCGGCCGGAAGGAGTTGTCGACGAGCAGGCCCCACACGTGGCCGTAGGACACGTGCCCGGCGAGCTCTTCGATGTCCACGCCCCGGTACCGGAGCGAACCGCCTTCCTTGTCGGGCTCGGCGATCTCGGTCTCGAAGGCCACGACGCCTTCGAGACCAGGCTTGAAGTCAGGCATCAGCGTTTTCCCTCCCGGGTAGGGGGTCTGGCACGCCAGGCCGGCACAATTGGTATGTACCTCTAAGGATTGTGGCTTCATTCAACCGCCGCGGCTCTGGCCGCGGTAGTCCGGCCGCGTGTAAAGATCGTCACTTATGGACACGACGCTAACTCCGGAGATGCTTGACGCCTCTCCGATGAAGCAGTTCGCGCGCTGGTTCGATGACGCGGCCGCCGCCGGGCTGCCGGAGCCGAACGCGATGGTACTGGCCACGATGGGGGAACGGCCGCACGCGCGGACCGTGCTGCTCAAGGCGCACGACGACGACGGCTTCACCTTCTACACCAACCGCACGTCCCGCAAGGGGAATGACCTGGCGGCCGATCCGCGCTGCTGTGCGGTGTTCCCCTGGTACGCGCTGGGCCGGCAGGTGACCGTGGAGGGCAGCGTCCGCCCGCTGACGGCGGAGGAAAGCGAGCCGTACTTCCATTCGCGCGCGCACACGTCGCAGATCGGCGCGTGGGCGTCGCGGCAGTCGCGGGTGCTCGAGTCGCGGGAGGAGCTCGACTCGCGGGTCGCCGAGCTGTCCCGGCGGTGGCCGGAAGGCACCGAGGTGCCGATGCCCGACTTCTGGGGCGGGTACCTGATCGTGCCCGTCACGGTGGAGTTCTGGCAGTCCCGGCAGAACCGGCTGCACGACCGGCTGCGGTACCGGCGGTCGGGGGCCCAGGGAGACTCGAGCGCCGGCTGGGGTATCGAACGGCTCTCACCTTAGGTTTCCAAGGGGTGGTCGCGTGAGCGCGTAGCATCACTGTCAGGAGGAAGTTCAGTGACTGCCCATGGGCTAATCGACACGACGGAGATGTACCTCCGCACCGTTTTCGAACTGGAGGAGGAGGGAATCGTCCCGCTGCGTGCGCGGATCGCGGAGCGGCTCTCCCAGTCAGGCCCGACGGTCAGCCAGACCGTGGCGCGGATGGAACGGGACGGCCTGCTGCACCTGGCGGGCGACCGGCAGCTCGCGCTCAGCGACACCGGCCGGATGCTGGCGACCCGGGTGATGCGCAAGCACCGGCTGGCCGAGTGCCTGCTGGTCAGCGTGATCCAGCTGCCCTGGGAAGAGGTGCACATCGAGGCCTGCCGCTGGGAGCACGTGATGTCGGAAAACGTGGAGCGGCGCATCTACGAGCTACTCCACAGGCCAGATCGGTGCCCGCACGGGAACGTGATCCCCGGTCTCGACGAGCTCGTCTCCGACGAGGCCGCGGCCGGCTGCCAGGCCAAGCGCGACGAGCCCATGACCGACGTGGTGCGCGGTAGTGCTGGGGATGTACGGGCGATTGTTACCAGGATTACTGAGCACGTCCAAAGTGATCTCGTTCTGATGCTTAAACTGAAGCGCGCCGGGATACAACCCGGACGCGAGGTGTTGCTCGGGGCGGTAGAAGGCGGAGTCCGGGTGTTCGGCGGGACGGCTGATGGGGCCGATGGGGACGCGGACAACACGGACGCCGACGGCGCGGGCGCGGTACCGCCTGCCGACCTGCCCGCCGACGTCGCCGCGCACGTTTTCGTGTCCAGGGAGTTAGGCAGCGACTAGTTCAGTGACCGGAGCGTGAGTATGGCGCGCTGGAACGAGGGCGTCTTCGATTCGGATCTGTCGGCTGAGCTTGTCCTGCGCCAGGCTGAGATCGGCGTCATCGTCGCTGACCGGCAGGGCAACGTGCTGTTCGCCAACGAGCACGTCGCCGCGCTGCTCCGGCTCCCCTCCGGCGCTTCGAAGATCGCGGGCCAGCCACTGCACGCCCTCGGGTTCATCCCTGACGGGGACCTGCCGAAGGCGGCCCAGCTCTCCCGGCAAGTGCTCAGCGGGATGACCTGGGACGGGACGTTCACCGGGTCCCGCGGCGACGGCACCCTGGTCTTCCTCCGGGTGCTCGCCGTCCCGTTGCGCCACTCGTCAGGCGACATCGGCGGCATGGTGATCATGGTCACCGAGGCCGGCCGCCGGGACGCGCAGCGGGAGCAGGACTGGGTGCGGCTGCTTGAGCGGATAGGCGAGCGGCTGGCCGGGTCTTTGGAGCTGGACACGACGCTGCGGCACGTCGCGCAGATTCTCGTCCCGCAGTTCGCCGACCACTGCTTCATCGACCTGATCAGCGGCGACAAGCTCGTCAGGCGGGTCATGACGCACGCCGGCGGCTGGGAGCCCGCGGCGGGCACCTGGGCGGGGGTCGGCGAGCCCATCTCCTACCCGGCTGGCCACTTCATGCAGCAGGCGATGGAGCGCCTCGAGACGGTCGTCGTCCCGGATCTGCACGCCGAGTACTATCCCGCGCCAAGCGAGGAGTCCATGTCGGCGGCCGACCAGGCAGGGCTGACGTCGGTGCTCGCCTCGCCGCTGTGCGCGCGGGGGGAACTGCTCGGCGTGATGGCGCTGGCGTTGTCCAGGCTCACCGACCGCCGCGACCCGCACTACGACCTGGCCGACGGCGACCTGGTCGGCGCGATCGCCAGCCGGGTCGCCGTGGCCATCGACAACGCCATGCTGTTCGAGGCGGAGCGGCAGACCGCGCTGGCATTCCAGCAGAGCCTGCTGCCGCAGGAAGCGCCGGAACTCGACGGGCTCGAGGTCGCGTTCCGCTACGTGCCGGCCAAGCCGCTCGAGACCCAGGGGCAGGGGATCCAGACGCAGGTCGGCGGCGACTGGTACGACATCATCCCGCTCGCGGCCGGCCGGGTCGGGCTCGTCATCGGAGACGTGGAGGGCCGCGGCCCGCGGGCCGCGGCCACCATGGGGCAGCTGCGCGCCGCGCTGCGGGCCTACGCCCAGGATGAGCAGGCGCCCGCGGACATCATGCGCAAGCTGGACGAGTGGGTCCGGTCCACGGCGCCGGCCGGCGCAGCGGGCGACCCGCCGACGGTCAGCTGCATCTACATGATCTACGACGCGTGGTCTCGCGAGCTGACCTTCGCGAACGCGGGGCACGCCGCGCCGCTGATGGCCGCGGGCGGGGCGGTCAAGCCGCTCGAGGTGCGGCACAAGGGGGTGCTGCTCGGCGTGCGCGGCCGGGGCATCAGGGGGCTGCCCACCTACAAGGAGCAGACGGTGAAGCTCCCGCCCGGCGCCGCCCTCGTGCTGTACACGGACGGGCTGACCGACCGGCGGAGCAGGGAGGACGGCCCCGGGCACTACACCGAGGCCGAGGCGGTCGCCATGCTGCGGGACGCGGTCCTCGCCGCGGCGAGCAGCGGGGCGGCCGACGGCGGGGCGGGCACTCTCGCGCTGGCCGCCGAGAACGCCGTGCCCGGTGACATCGACGACGACATGGCGATTCTGGTACTCCGTTCCTCGCCTGAGGAGCTCGCTTCGGCCGAGCGGACCTTCCCCGCCGAGCCGATCATGGTCTCCGAGGCGCGCCGGGTCGCGGCCAGCACGTTCGCCGCGTGGCACATGGACCCTGACCAGGCCGACCTGGCCTGCCTGCTCGTCTCCGAGGTCGTGACGAACGCGGTGCTGCACGCCGCTGTCACGCCGAGCCCGGCGGGGCGCAGGTTCGACCTTGACCTTGACCCGCCGTCGGCGCTGACCGCGGCCGTGCCTGGTGTTCCCGCCGCCGCGGGCGGGCCGGCCTCGTGGCCAGGCGGCGTGACGGCGGTCACGGCGCAGACCTGGGACAGCCCGATCGCCCACCTGGCCCCCTCGCAGCGTCCCCGCGAGTTCGTGCTCCGCCTCAGGCGCGGCGGCGAAGCCGTCTGGGTCGAGGTCTTCGACCCAGACCTGCGGCTGCCGAGGCTGCGCACAGCGCGAGCCACCGACGAGGGCGGCCGGGGTCTTTACCTGGTCGAGCAGCTTGCCACCCGGTGGGGGTCCCGACCCACCCCCGAAGGCAAGGCCGTCTGGTTCGAGCTCCCGCTCAACGGCCGCTAACGCCCCGCACGCTCCCGCGGGTCAGGGATCGGGTCAGGGATCAGGGCACGGTGGAGTGCGGGGTGTGGGTGGCACCGTAAGCGAGGGCGAGCAGCACCACGACGACGATGACGACCCCGATCCAGGTTTTTCCGTTGACTGGCATGCTCAGGCGCTTGCGGCCGCGCGTCCATAGCCACGCGGCGCCCAAGCCGATGAGCACCAGCAGGACAATTCCGCTCACTGGCTGCCCTCCCCACTCGTCCCCGGTCGGCGTTAACGAACGGCGGTCCGTCCTATCCGAGAGTACGACAACCGGGCCGGTTCGTCGCGGTGGGATGCGGTGATACCCGCCTGGGCTTCGGCGGGACGGAGCAGGTAGCCGACGCCGCGCCTGGTGTGGATCAGCCGGGGGCCGAGCGCGTCGAGCTTGCGGCGCAGGTAGCTGACGTAGGTCTCCACTACCTGGGACTGGGCGCCCTTGTTCCAGCCCCAGACGTCTTTCAGGAGCTGCGCCCTGGTGAGTACCTGCCCCTGGTTACGCATCAGGTAAGCCAGCAGGCGGAACTCGGTGGGAGACAGGTCTACCTGCCTGTCTCCGCGGAAGACGGTCCAGCGCGCCTCGTCGAGCACTAGGTCGCCGGCCCGCAGTTCGCGGTGGGCGGCACGCTGGTGGCTGGGAGTGCGAAGGTCTGCCATGATCCCTTGCGTTCGGTGAGCGGACGGTGCCCGCGGACGGCACTGGGCCGTCCGCGGGCTGGTTTTCCGAGAGCCGGCAGGTATCAGAAGTGGGTCGGACTCGCCGACGCGGTCGGCGCCACGCCAGTCGCGGGAGCCGTCGTCGTCACGGTAGCCGTGCTGGCCGGGGTCGTGGTGACCGCCGTCTTCGGCACCGAGAACAGGATCAGCTCCGCTGTGAGCTTGCCGTGGCTCCGGACACCGACTACGAACACCAGGTCGCCGCGTGCCACAGTCTTGGCCGCCGTGGTGGTCGGCATCGTGGTCATCGTGGCCATCGGAGTCGCCGTCGCCGTCGCGGTCGCCATGCCGGTCGCGGTGGTAGTCGGGGTCGCCGTCCTGGTGCCCATGCCGGTCGCGGTGGTGGTCGGGGTCGCCGTGGCGGTGCCCATGCCGGTCGCGGTGGTCGTCGGGGCCGCCGTCGCGGTCGCCATGCCGGCCGGGGCCGCCATGCCGGTCGTGGTGGTGGTCGGGGTCGGCGCCACGGTGGCCGTTGTCTGGGTGATCGTGATCGTGATGGTCTCGGTGCCGGTGTTGACCGTGATGGTGATCGGCTTGGTCACCGGCGCGGCCATCTGGTTGACCACGGCGGCGCTGCCCGCCATCGTGGCTGCCATCGGGGCCGTGTTACCGGTCGTCGCGGCCGTGTGCGCCGCCACGTTGTTCCCGGTCATCGCGACCATTCCGGTGGGGTTGGCCGTCACGTTCTTCTGCTTCGTCCAGTGGTTCAGCCACCACAGTTCCAGCTTGCCGTTCGCGGACTTGACGATGATGAACCGCTTAGTCGCCGCGACCACGACGCCGCGCTGGGCGGCGAACTGCGTGCGGTGCCACGTGAACTGGCTGAAGGTGCGCATCGGCGCCATCTGGGCCAGCGCGGTGAGCGACCGCGGCTGGTTCGAGTTCCACATATTGAGCGCCGAGGTCAGAGCCTGCTGCTCGCTGACCGTGTGGTGGAAGTTCAGCACGTACCCGGCGTTATCAACTGTCGTCGTCGCAGGGCCGGAGTGGCTGGCCGCGACCGCTACCCCCGCCGCGCCGCCACCGGCCAGGACGGCGGCGGCGATGCCAAGGCGCGCCTTCATGCTGGCCTGGCGGTTGCGCCGCCTGTTGCGGCTGTTCATCGATGCCTCCTCACATGGACGTCACGCCCGCCACGCGCGCCCGTTGGGGTTCCTTGGCATCTGAGACTGCCGTGGCGTTCCCGCGCCCGGAACGGGTTCGGTGGTCACGTAAGCGGTACGTTCGCGGCTTCACATGATGGGGAGGAAGGGCAAATTCATCCCGAACGGACGCGTGGTGTCTCCGAAAGACGCCCGTTATCTCTAGCGGATTCGCGTAAGACGCGCGCTACATCCGGTCCGGAACCGGCACGCCGAGCAGGCCCAGGCCGGCGGTGAGCACCCGCAGCACGGCGGCGCACAGCGCGAGGCGGCTCTGCCTGGTCTCGTCGTCGTCGGCCTTGAGCACCGGGCACTGCTCGTAGAACGCGGTGAACAGGCTGGCGACCTCGAAGAGGTAGCCGCACAGCCGGTGCGGCTCGGTCGTGTCGACGACCTGCGTGACGACCGCGCCGAAGCCGAGCAGCTTCAGCGCCAGCTCCCGCTCGGCAGGCTCGGTCACCGCGATCGGGCCGCGCACGTCCGTTTCGGCGATCCCCGCCCTGCGGAAGATGGACCGGATCCTGGTCGTGGCGTACTGCAGGTAGGGCCCGGTGTCGCCGCGGAAGGAGATCATCCGGTCCCAGTCGAAGACGTACGCGCTGTCCCGCGCGGTGGACAGGTCCGCGTACTTGATCGCGCCGATCCCGACGTCCTGGGCGATCGCGTCCAGGTCGAGCTCCGCGTCGTCGCGCTCGACCTCGTCCAGGATGGCGCGGGCCCGCTCGATGCCCTCGGCGAGCAGGTCACTGAGCTTGACGTTGTCGCCCGCCCTGGTCCGCAGCCGATGCCCGTCGGCGCCCTGGACCAGTCCGATCTGCGCGTGCCTGAAGTCGGCGGTCTCCGGCAGCCAGCCGGCCAGCCTGGCGACCGCGAAGATCATCTTGAAGTGCAGCGCCTGGTCGGAGCCGACGACGTAGATCGCGCGGTCCGCGTTGAGCTTGTCGATCCGGTACCTGATCGTGGCCAGGTCGGTGGTCGAGTAGTTGTAGCCGCCGTCCCGTTTGCGGATGATGACCGGGAGCTGGCTGCCGTCGCGGCCGGTGAAGCCCGGCGGGAACACGCACAGCGCGCCGTCGCTGATCACCGCGAGGCCCATGGCTTCCAGGTCCGTGACGACATCGGGGAGCATGTCGTTGTAGAAGCTCTCGCCCCTGATGTCGTCGTCGGTCAGCGTGACCCGCAGTCGGGCGTAGGTGTCCTGGAGGTACTGCCTGGACAGCTCCATGAGCTCTTCCCAGAGCCGCTGGGTCGCCGGGTCGTCGCCGGACTGGAGCTTGACGACCCGTTCCCTCGCCCGCGCAGTGAAGCTGGGGACCGCGTCGAACTTCACCCGGGCCGACTGGTAGAACGCGTTCGGGTCGGTGCGCAGCAGCTGCGCTTCGGGAGCGTCCTCGCCGATGTCGAAGAGGTACTCGATCAGCATGCCGAACTGCGTGCCCCAGTCACCTACGTGGTTATCCCTGATCACGTGGTGGCCGGCGAACTCGGTCACCCGCGCGATCGCGTCACCGACGATCGTGGAGCGCAGGTGCCCGACGTGCATTTCCTTGGCGATGTTGGGCGAGGAGTACTCGACGATGACGGTGCGCGGGCTGGCGGCCAGCGGCGTGCCGAGCCTCGGGTCGGCGAGCAGGCCGGTGGTGGCCTCGGCGATCCATTCGGGCCGCAGCGTGAAGTTGACGAAGCCGGGGCCGCTGACCGTGGGCTCGGCGGCGATGTCGCTGACGTCCAGCCGGCCGATGATCTCGGCCGCGATGTCGCGCGGCGGCCTGCCGAGCCGCTTGGCGAGCGGCAGCGCCGCGTTGGACTGGAAGTCCGCGAACGAGGACGGGCGGATCAGCGGGTCCGCGTCGGCGTAACCGTCACCGAACGCCGCGCCGAGCGCGTCGCGCACCCGTGCGCTGAGGACCTGCTGAGGATCTGCCATGCAGACAGTCTAGTGAGTCGCGATGCGGGCGCCGACTCGTTATCGTTCGCGGTCGCGGCGCAGGAAGTGCGCGCCGCGCCGCTCGCTCGGCGCGCCGACCCGCGCCCTGATCTTCTCGGTGATGTCGCCGCGGGTCAGGTTCGCGGCGAGCGCGCAGGCGGAGGTGACCGCGCGCGCGGTCGACGCCCCGTGCGCGATGACGACGCTGCCGCCGAGCCCGAGCAGGGCCGCGCCGCCGTACGTGTCGGTATCGACGCGCTCGCTGAACTCGCGCAGCCCGCGGCGCTGCAGCAGCGCGCCGAGCCGCCCGGCCCGGGTTCCCGTGAGGGCGGTGCGCAGTTCGGCCGCCGCGAACTTCATCGATCCTTCGAGCGTTTTCAGCGCCACGTTGCCGGTGAACCCGTCGGTGACGATCACGTCGACCGCGCCGGCCATCAGGTCGCCGCCCTCGACGTTGCCAGCGAAGTTGAGCGGCAGCGCGTCGCCCTGCGGTTCCGCGGCGAGCAGTTCGTGCGCCCGGCGGGTCAGGATGTTCCCCTTGCCCGGCTCGGCGCCGATCGTGAGCAGGCCGACCTTCGGCGCCACGATGCCGAGCGCGATCTGCGCGTAGGCCACGCCCAGCTGGCCGAACTGAACGAGCATCTCCGGCTTGGGGTCGGCGGTGGCGCCCGCGTCGATGAGCACCGTGTGGTTCGGGTGTGTCGGCAGCACGACGGCCAGACCCGGTCGCGGCACGCCGGGCACCTCGAGCAGCCGATGCCGAGCGCTCGCCACGATCGCGCCGGTCGACCCGGCAGAGACGACCGCCATGGCCTGCCCGCGCCTGACCAGCTGGCACGCGACGGCGATGCTGGACCGGGGACGTCGGAACCCGGCGAGCGCGCCCTCTCCCATGCCCACGGTGTCTTCGGCGGGCACCACCCGCAGCTCCGAGCCCGCGCCGAGCCTGGCGATCACCGGGCGAAGCCGGGACGGCGGCCCGGTCAGCAGGGTGGTGACGCCGTGTTCCCGCTGCGCGGCGAGCGCGCCCGCCACGATCTCGTCAGGGGCGTAGTCCCCGCCCATGGCGTCCACCGCGATCACCGGGTCAGCGAGCGAGTCGGCGGCCGGCTGGAGGCCGGCCGGCACGGGCTGGTCGCGCGCGAACGCCGGCGCCGGCGAGTCCGGGGCGTCTCGGCGGCCCGGCGGCACCTGGCTCACGTCTCACCCGGGCCTTCCCTGTCCCTGGACCTGCTACGGCTGGACCTGCTACGGCTGGACCTGCTATGGCCACGCGTGAACGGCCTGCCCGGCCATTATCCCAGCCCGCCGCCCAGCTATCCGGTCATTACCCGTGCCTACCCCGCCCGCGCCGCCAAAATCAACGCGTTCAGTACCAAAGTGTCTAATTACCCTATTTAAGGATATATTTACCCGAAAGAGCCCAATTAGCTAGGTCTTCAATCACATCAGCCCCTCTTGTTACTGGGCGGGTCTAAATCGGCTTCTGGCGCCTTTGTTGCCAGATTCGCTTAGCGGGAACCTGAGTGAATTCTGAAACGTCTACGTAACAGGAGTTCACCCTTGCGTTACTTCAACGACTCGGGCCGCCCCGCACCGGCAGGCTCGGCCGAAGGGAGAAGCGGTTGACTGATATACAGCAGGTGGTTCCAGAGCCGCGAGAGGCCGAGAGCAGGTTCCGGGCGTTCGGCGCCCGGCATCTGGACACGCTCACCCAGCGGGCGGGCCTCAGCGACGCCGAACGGCTTGCGATCCGCGCGGTAGCGACGGTGCTGCCGTTCCGGACCAACTCCTACGTGCTCGATGAGCTCATCGACTGGGAAGCGGCCCCGGAAGACCCGATGTACCGCCTCGTGTTCCCGCAGCCCGACATGCTGCCGGGCTCTGACGTATCGCGGATGGCCGGCCTGCTCAGCGAGAACGCACCGGAGTCGCAAATACACGCGGCCGCGCACGAGATCAGGATGCGGCTGAATCCGCACCCGGCGGGCCAGCTGCTGCTCAACGGACCCAGCCTGGATGGCAAGCCGCTTCCCGGACTCCAGCACAAGTACCCGGAGACGGTGCTGTTCTTCCCGAAGCAGGGCCAGACGTGCCACGCGTACTGCACGTACTGCTTCCGCTGGGCGCAGTTCGTCAACGAGCCTGACCTCAAGATGGCCACCGACCACATTGACACCCTCGTGGCTTACCTGCGTCAGCACCGCGAGGTGACCAGCGTCCTGATCACCGGGGGAGACCCGATGGTCATGAGCGCCGGCGTGCTGCGCCGCTACATCGAGCCGCTGCTCGACCCGGGCCTCGACCATGTCGAGTCCATCAGGATCGGCACCAAGTCCCTGGCCTACTGGCCGCAGCGCTACGTCACCGACCCCGACGCGGACACGACGCTCCGCCTGTTCGAGGACGTGGTGAAGTCGGGCCGCGCCCTGGCGCTGATGGCCCACTACTCGCACCCACGCGAGCTCGAGTCGGCGGTCGCCGCCGAGGCCATCCGCCGGGTCAGGGACACTGGCGCGGTGATCAGGACACAGGCCCCGCTGATCCGGTCGGTCAACGACTGCGCGGCCACCTGGCGCTCGATGTGGCGGGCACAGGTCCGCGCGGGCATGGTGCCGTACTACATGTTCGTCGAGCGGGACACCGGTCCGCAGGACTACTTCGCGGTGCCGCTGGCGCGTGCCCACGAGATCTTCAGGGACGCCTACGCGGGCGTCTCGGGGCTGTGCCGGTCGGTCCGCGGCCCGTCGATGTCCGCCACGCCAGGCAAGGTGTGCGTGGACGGCATCGCCGACGTAGCCGGGGCGCGCGTGTTCGTGCTGCGGATGCTGCAGGCGCGGGACCCGGCGCTGGTCGGGCGGCCGTTCTTCGCGCACTTCGACCCGCGCGCGAAGTGGCTCACCGACCTGGAGCCCGCCTTCGCGGACAGGTTCCCCTTCGAGCCCGATCCGTACGGCCACGACGCGGCCGCACTGCCGGGCCTCTGGCCGGGCGAACTGGTCGAGCCGGCCGCTAGCTAACACCTGGCTGCCCGCCGTGCTGCACGGCGGGCAGCCAGGCGAAGTATGCTCCGGGCCATGGAGCTGAACGGAACTTCCGCGATCGTCACCGGTGCCGCCAGCGGTCTCGGCGAGGCCACGGCGCGCGAACTAGCCCGCGCCGGGGTGCACGTCGTCATCGCCGACCTCAACGAAGAGCAGGGCAAAGAGGTGGCCGCGGACATCGGCGGGCATTTCGCCAGGACTGACGTGACGGACGAAGAATCGGTGCGCGCGGCGGTCACCGCCGCGGCGACGTCCGGCCGGCCGCTGCGGGTGGCGGTCAGCTGCGCCGGCATCGGATGGGCCGAGCGGACGGTCAACAGGGAAGGCGCGCCGCACGGCCTGGCCAGCTTCCAGAGGGTGATCGCCGTCAACCTGACCGGCACCTTCAACCTCATGCGGATGGCCGCCGCCGCGATGGCGGAAACCGCTCCCGCGGACGCCGACGGTCAGCGCGGCGTGATCATCAACACATCGTCGATCGCCGGGATCGAGGGCCAGACCGGCCAGCTCGCCTACTCGGCCTCGAAGGGCGGGATCATCGGCATGACGGTGCCCGCCGCGCGCGACCTGTCGGTCATCGGGGTCCGGGTGAACACGATCTGCCCCGGCGTCATTCACACGCCGATTTACAAGAGCATCGCGAGCGCCGGGCGGGAGGCCGACGAGTTCCTGGCCAGGCTGGCCGCGCCGGTGGTGTTCCCGAAGCGGCTCGGGCGGCCCGATGAGTTCGGGCACCTGGTGCGGATGCTCGTCGAGAACGACTACATGAACGCGGAGGTCGTCCGCTTCGACGGCGGCATCCGGTTCCAGCCCAAGTGACGACGCCGCTGTAGGGGTCGCATGTCGGGGATCGCGGGATGCCTCGCGCTGGCGGAGGGAACCAGGCCGGACACGGACTGGACCGTCCTCGCCGCGCGGCG
Organism: uncultured Actinomycetota bacterium; assembly: GCA_963843745.1. Taxonomy (GTDB): domain Bacteria; phylum Actinomycetota; class Actinomycetes; order Streptosporangiales; family Streptosporangiaceae; genus Trebonia. Next base: position 137,548 of record CAWJLP010000020.1, on the reverse strand, counting down.
GATGACGCACAGGGGGCCGGACGACGACGGCGTGTTCGCGGACGGTCCCATCGCGCTCGCCGCCAGGCGGCTGGCCGTTATCGACCCCTCCGCGGCCGGGCATCAGCCCATGAGGTCGTCCGACGGCCGGTTCTGGATGGTCTACAACGGTGAGATCTACAACCACCGCGAGCTAGCGCAGCGGCTGCGGGCCCGCGGCGTCCAGCTGCGCGGCAGGTCAGATTCCGAAGTGCTGCTCGAGATGTTCGCCGCGGAGGGCAAGGACGCGCTGCGGAGGCTGCGCGGCATGTACGCGTTCGCCATCTGGGACACGCGGAACCGGGAGCTGTTCTGCGCTCGCGACCCGTTCGGCATCAAGCCGCTGTACTACTCGCTCGCCGAGGGCGGCAACCAGCTCAGGTTCGCCTCGGAGCGCAAGGCCCTGCTCGACGCCGGCGAGGTCTCGGTGATCGACCCGGACGCGCTGCGCAGGTACCTGTCGTTCCAGTACGTCCCGCCCCCGGCGACGATGACGCCGCCGGTGCGGTCGCTGCCGCCAGGGCACTTCATGGTCGCCCGGCTCGGCGGGCCTGTCGACGTGTTCCGCTACTGGCGTCCGACGCTGCGTCCGGCCAAGTCGCCGGCGGTCGACACACCGGAACGGATACTCGCCGTGCTGCGCGAATCCGTCACCACCCACCTGCGCAGCGACGTGCCGCTCGGCGCCTTCCTGTCCGGCGGCGTGGACTCGGCGGCGATCTGCGCGCTGGCCGCCGAGACCCGGCCTGGCATGCTCACGTTCACGGCCGGGTTCGCGCGCCCCGGGTACAGCGAGATCGAGGAGGCGCAGGAGACCGCGGCGGCGCTCGGGCTCAAGTCCGTGCCTTACGTGATCACCGCGCAGGAGTTCGCCGCCCGGCTGCCGCAGATCATCTGGCAGCTTGACGACCCGATGGCGGACGCGGCGGCGATCCCGCTCTGGTTCGTGGCCAGGGAGGCGCGCCGGCACGTCAAGGTGGTCCTGTCCGGCGAGGGCGCGGACGAGCTGTTCGGCGGGTACGGCGTGTATTCCCAGCCCAGCGTGGTGCGCGCCGCGACCAGGCTGCCGGGGTGGGGGCGCAACTCGGCGGGGGCGATGGCCGCCCGGATACCCCCGGGCCAGCGCGGCAAAGGGCTGCTGCAGCGGATCTCGGTTCCGCTGCGCGACCGGTACATCGGAAACGCCCACGTGTTCAGCGGCGCCGAGGTGAACTTGCTCACCCGCTACGGCGGCGGCACCGTCTTCGATGTGACAGACCCGTTGTTCGATCAGGCGGCGAGCGCGGGGCTTGACGACGTGGCGACCATGCAGCTCGTGGACATCAATACCTGGCTGCCCGGCGACATCCTGGTCAAGGCGGACCGCGCCGCGATGGCGCACGGGCTGGAGCTGCGCTCGCCCTTCCTCGACCGCGAGGTGATGGCGGTGGCCAGCCGGCTGTCCAGGGCGGAGAAGACCGCCGCGGGCACCACCAAGTTCGCGCTGCGCGAAGCGGTCGGCGGCCTGCTGTCGCAGGCGGCCGCGGAGCGGCGGAAGCTGGGATTCCCCGTGCCGATCGGGCACTGGTTCCGCGGCGAGCTGTCCGGCTACGCGGAGCAGGTCATTCATGAGGCGAGGACCGAAGAGTGGCTCGATAAGCGCGAGGTGCTCAACGTGCTGCGCCAGTTCCGGGCCGGCGACCCCGAGGTGCCGTGGCGCCGGCTGTGGGTGCTGCTGGTCTTCTCGCTATGGCACCAGATCTACGTGGAGCGGGTCTTCGATCCGGTCAAGCTCGGCTGGCAGTCCTGACGCCGGCCCCCGCCGGTAGCGATCCCGGCGGTCAGCTGGTCTCCGGCGCGGACGGCAGCACCCCGCCGGACAGCAGCTGCTCGCGGATCTTCCTGCGGCCGCGGTGCAGCCGGGACATCACAGTGCCCACCGGCGTGCCCATGATCTCCGCGATCTCGCGGTACGGGTACCCCTCGATGTCGGCGAGGTAGACCGCGGTGCGGAACTCGTTAGGCAGCCCGCGCAGCGCGCGCAGCAGGTCAGAGTCGGTGGTGTGATCGAGCGCCTCTGTCTCCGCGGACGGGACGGGGACGCCGAGCCGGTCGGCCGACATCTGCCACTCTTGCAGGTCCCCGCCGAGGGCCTGCTGCGGCTCCCTGCGCCGCTTGCGGTACACGTTGATGAACGTCGTCGTGAGAATCCGGTTCAGCCATGCGCGCAGGTTGGTGCCAGGACGGAACTGATGGAACGCGGCGTACGCCTTGACCGTTGTCTCCTGCACCAGGTCTTCGGCGTCGGTGGGGTTACGCGTCATCCGCAGCGCCGCCGGGTAGAGCTGGCTGAGCTGCGGCACGACGTCGCGCTCGAAGCGGGCGCGGTTGTCGGCGGCGAAGGAATCAGCTGGTTCAGGCGCGCCGCCGTTGGCGCCGTTGTGGTCTTCGTTCGGGCTCATGCCTGGCTCCGGTGGTTGGGTCCATCCCTACCCGTATAGACGTTCGGGATCGCTCGGATGGATCGCTCTGTGACCTAAATCACTTTAAGATATGTCGCGACGCTAAGAGCCAGGTTAAGACCCGCTGTGTGAACGCTCTGGACCGGTCGCTCCGTTGCGGCGGGTGCGACGGGCTAAATCCAGCCGGTGTACCACATGTGCGACAGCCACGATGAATACGGAATGATCTTCGCCGATAGTATCGGATAAAAATACCAGAACAGCACTAGGACGGCAAGGACGTAGGCGCCAGCGAGTGCTGAGCCGATCGCACGGCGTCGCAGGCTTGCCGCCACCGGGCCGATGATCAGGCCCAGGCACAGCACGATGCACAAGATCATGAACGGTTCGAACTCGAGCGCGTAGTAATAGAACTTGGTGCGCGAGGGGAACGGCAGCCAGGTCACCCAGCCGGCGGCGACGCAGAGCACCGCGACCCCGGCCCGCCAGTCCCTGCGGGTGAACCACCAGCCGAGGCAGAACAGGATCGCCACGGTGCCCACCCACCAGATGGCCGGGTTGCCGATCGCGAGCACCTCCGACGACCACTCCTGGCCGGTGTACCCGCTCGGGCACGTCTTGGTTCCCGCCGCGTTGGTGAAGCACTGGTAGTAGAACGCCACCGGCCGGCTGATCACGAACCAGTCCCACGGCTGGGACTGGTACGGGTGCCGCAGGCTCAGGTGGGTCATGAACTGGTAGATCTCCTTGTGGTACTCGTAGAGCGAGTACAGCTGGGAGATGACGGGCGTCGTGATGCCGTGCTGCTGTGCGTAATCCCTGTCGTACCCGGTGCTGGTGACCATCCAGCCGGTCCAGGTCGCGACGTAGGTGACCAGCGGGATCACCATGAGCGTGAGCGGCAGCCACTTGCCGTCCCTGACCAGCGCGCCGCGCGCGTACTGCCGCAGCCCGGCGGCCCTGCGCGCCCCGATGTCCCAGGCGATTGCCAGCCCGATGAACGCGATCAGGTACCAGATCGCGTCCTGCTTGCTCGCGCAGGCCAGGCCGATGAGCACGCCGGCCGCTATCCGCCACTTCCTGATGCCGAGCTGCGGGCCCGCTTCGTCGGCGGGTTTCAGCACCATGGCCGACGCCAGCCGGGCGCGCGACACGTCCCTGTCGACAAGCATCGCCCCGAACGCGGCGAGCACGAAGAACATCAGGAAGATGTCCAGGATGCCGGTCCTGCTCAGCACGAACTCGAGGCCGTCAAGCGACAGCAGCAGTCCTGCCACGCAGCCGAGCAGCGTCGACCTGGTCAGCCGCCGCGCGACACGGCACATGACCAGCACCGCCAGCGTGCCGAACAGCGCGGGCGCCACCCGCCAGCCGAGCGGGGTCAGCCCGTAGAGCCACTCGCCGACCGCGATCAGCAGCTTGCCGACCGGCGGCTGGACCACGTACTCGCCGCAGCTGGTCCCGGAGCAGGCCAGGTAAAGGTGGCTGGTGTTTCCCGCCAGGATCAGGTCGTTGGCGTTCTTCACGTACTGCCACTCGACCCCGTGCTGCAGGATGGACCAGGCATCCTTGGCGTAGTAGGTCTCGTCGAAGACCACCGCGTGCGGTATGGATAGCCTGTAGAACCGGGTGAAGGCGGCGAACGCCGTGACGAGCAGCGGGCCGAGCCAGCCCCACAGCCGGTCGTCGGGCATGGGGGTCATCAGCCTGGCGCGCAGCGCGGCTATCCGCTCCGCGGCGTGCGCGTCACCGCGAGCGTCGCGAGCGGGGCGGGCGCCAGCGGCATCGCGGCCGAAGGCGATCTGGTCGGTGCCAGCGCTGCCCTGGCCGCCGTCTTCAGGATCCATGGCCGGCTGGCTGGCCTGCGTAGCGGTCATCGAACGCCATGTTATGTGGAGGGAAGCCGGGTGGGGAGTAGAAGAGCCGTCGGACCTGATCACGAACAGGTAGACACTGGTCCGCCGCCGGGCGCCGGAACCCTGACGCTCGGCGGGGTGCCTATCGGCCGCCCGGAAGACGCCCCGGCCCGGCTGGCCGCCGAGCTGGCGAACGCCGACGTGATCGCCGCCGAGGATACCCGCCGGGTGCGCCGGCTCGCCACGGCGCTGGACGTGCGGCTGACCGCGCGGCTGGTGTCGTACTACGACGAGGTGGAGGCGCGCCGCGCCGCGGAGCTGGTCGACGAGCTGCGCGCGGGCCGTAACGTGCTCCTGGTCACCGACGCCGGGATGCCCGCCATCAGCGACCCCGGCTACCGGCTGGTGGCCGCCGCGGCGGCGGCCGGGATCCGGGTGACCGCCGTGCCAGGGCCGTCCGCGGTGGTCACCGCGCTCGCCGTCTCCGGGCTGCCCACCGACAGGTTCTGCTTCGAGGGCTTCCCGCCGCGCAAGCCGGGCGAGCGGGAGCGACGGTTCGCCGAGCTGGCGGCGGACACTCGCACGCAGGTGTTCTTCGAGTCGCCGCGGCGGCTCGCCGCCACCCTGCAGGAACTGCGGCGGTCACACGGCGACGACCGTGCCGCGGTCGTCTGCCGGGAGCTGACCAAGGTGCACGAGGAGATCAGGCGCGGCACGCTGGCCGAGCTCGCCGAGTGGGCGGACCCGGCTAACCCGGTCCACCCAGCGGGAGCGCCAGGGGCGTCAGGGGGCGTCCGGGGCGAAATCACGCTCGTCGTGGCCGGACTGGACCGTGCCGTTGCCAGAGCCGCCGCCAGGGACGCGGCGCGGGAGGCTCGTCGCGCCGCCAGATGGGACGCTCGTGCCGTTGACCGGTCCGGCCCCTGAGGCCTCAGCGGACTGAGCGTCCTCAGCCGGCTGAGCGGCTTCGGCGGCGGCTCCCGCGTCCGGCGCGGCGACCGGAGCAGGGTCCGGCCGCCGGCCGAACGCGATCGCGAGGGCGAGGCAGGCGAACGGAACCGCGGTCGTCACGTAGCGGTAGTCGAACTCGGCCGTCGCGGCGGGCACCACGATCAGCGCCACCGAGCTCACCCACGGCAGCAGCGCGTCCACGCTCACCCGCCGCCTGCCGGCCACGATCGCGCCGAGGCCGGCCAGCAGCAGCAGGCCGTAGACCGTGCCGGGCAGCCAGACATACCGCTGGTAGACCCGGATCGCCTCGGCGAACGGGTTGACCACGGCAGTCAGCGGGTTGCCCCCCGCCAGGTACGCGGCGGCCGACGACGAGTAGCCGGGCACGTGGTGCCCGCTGGATACCGGTACCGACTGGTACCCGAACAGGTACTGGTCGTAGGTCTGCGCGTTGGGGAAGACCGACCGCGACCAGTCGAACGACCGCCAGGTGTCGTCGAATACCACGCGGGCGTACGCACCGGGCTGGGCCTCGATGGCCTTGATCGCGAACTGCTGGGCCAGCGAGTTAGGCAGCGCGGAGAATACCGGCGCCGGGAACCGGTGCAGCGGGCTCGCGGGCGTCCAGATGTACGCCTGCGCGATCGGCCGCTGGGCCGGCGGCACGGTCGTGCACAGCGACAGCAGGTCCGGCGACAGCTGGATCTGGGAGCACTCGGCGAACGTCATCACCCGCGAGTAGAGGAACACGCCGGTGGATTCGCTCGTGTTGAACGTGCCGTGCTGGAGGTCATACAAGCCGGCGTAGCCGGCCACCGGCGCCAGGGCCAGCACCACGAAGGCGACGACGCCAGAGACCAGCGTCCGCCAGCCGGCCCGGCTCATGCCAAAGCACAGCAGCAGGTAAACAGCGAAGACGAGGATCAGCGGCAGCCCGGTGGTCCGGACGATCGCGGACACCCCGAGCAGCGCCCCGGCCAGCGCACAGCGCGCCCACGACGACCGCCACCATGGCACCCGGGCGCCCCCAGCGGAACGCAGCGGGGGCAGCGGCGACCACAGCAGCACCAGCATCGCCAGCATGGCCAGGAACAGGAACAGCGTGTCGGACAAGATCAGGTGCTCGAGCTGGATCTCGAACCCGTCGTAGAGCACCGGCAGCGTCATGACCGCCGCGAGCCACTTCGGCGTGCCGAACCGGTGCCTGGCGAGCGCGTACATCATCACGGCGACCAGCAGGCCCATGATGTGCTGGGACACCGTGACGAGCGCGAAGCTGTGGAAGGGCTTGAGCACCCACAGGAAGAAGGAATAGCCCGACGGCCTGGTCGGGTCCAGGTTCAGCGTGATCGCGGTGTCCACGTAGTTCCACGAGTCGTTGAACCAGGACTGCCAGCGGTAGCCAAGCTCCGCGTCGACACGGAGCAGCGCGGCCGGAATCATCAGGATGACGAATAGTTTGTTTCCCGCCAACGCGCGCCGGAAGCCCGTAGGTACTACCTTCAAGCCCGTATCCTCCTTGTGCCGGGCAGGCGCTCTCCAGGCAGTGCGCCCGCTGTACAAGGTAGTGGGTAATCCGAGACCGCTAGTCTCGATAGACGAGGGTAACTCGTAAAGAAGTGTCGATGGGCGGGAGTCCACGTGGAACTGACGGTCGTGATGCCGTGCCTCAACGAGGCCGAAACCGTGGCCACCTGCGTGCGGAAAGCCGTCAAGTTCATCGCTGACAGCGGGATAAGCGGCGAGGTGGTGGTCGCCGACAACGGGAGCACCGACGGCAGCCAGCAGCTCGCCGAGGACGCCGGCGCCCGGGTTGTCGACATCCAGGACAAGGGCTACGGCAACGCCCTGATGGGCGGCATCCTGGCGGCCCGCGGCGAGTACGTGATCATGGGCGACGCCGACGACAGCTACGACTTCACCAACCTGATGCCGTTCGTCGAAGAGCTCCGCAAGGGCAGCGACCTGGTGATGGGCAACCGCTTCAAGGGCGGCATCGAGCCGGGCGCGATGCCCCCGCTGCACAGGTACCTCGGCAACCCGGTGCTGTCCTTCGTCGGCCGGCTGTTCTTCCGCAGCAAGATCGGCGACTTCCACTGCGGCCTGCGCGGCTTCAGGAGGGACAGCGCGATCGCGCTCGGCCTGCAGGCCACCGGCATGGAGTTCGCCAGCGAGATGGTCGTGAAGGCCACCCTGGCGAAGCAGAAGATCACCGAGGTGCCCACCACGCTGAAGAAGGACGGCCGCAGCCGCCCGCCGCACCTGCGGAGCTGGCGTGACGGCTGGCGGCACCTGCGGTTCCTGCTGCTGTTCAGCCCGCGCTGGCTGTTCTTCCTGCCCGGCATCGTCATCGGCGCGGCCGGCATCGTCATCGGCGCCGCGGTGGCAGCGGGCCCGATCACGATCGGCAGCGTCACGTTTGACGTGGACACGCTAGTCGCGGCCAGCGCGATGGTGGTGATCGGGTTCCAGGCGGTGCTGTTCTGGCTCTTCACGCAGGTGTATGCGGGCGCGGAGGGCTTCCTCCCGGAGGAGCCGAAGGTCCAGCGGCTGCTGGAGAAGCTCTCCCTCGAGCGCGGGCTGATCGCCGGCGCGGCGATCGGGCTCGCCGGCCTCATCGGGCTCATCTTCTCGCTGACCTACTGGCACGCGAACAAGTTCGGTCAGCTGAACTACGAGCACGCGCTGCGGCTCATGGTCCCCTCGGTGACTGCGCTGGTACTGAGCTGCCAGCTCATCCTCGGCACGTTCTTCCTGTCGATCCTCGGCATCAAGCAGACGCGGCACACCCCGGTCGGCGCTACGGCGACGCTTAATGTGAGCGACGAGGCCGCCACTGCCCGTAGGCTTTAGGGCATGTCCCCCGCCAGTTCAAAGCACATCCTCACCGCGCCGGCCTGGCCGTACGCCAATGGCCCGCGGCACATCGGGCACGTTTCCGGCTTCGCGATCCCCAGCGACATGTTCAGCCGGTACCAGCGGATGGCGGGCAACAAGGTGCTGATGGTCTCCGGCACCGACGAGCACGGCACCCCGATTACGGTGCAGGCCGACCAGGAGGGGGTCACCCCCAGGGAACTGGTCGACCGCTACAACGGGGTCATCGCGAACGACCTGGCGAACCTCGGCATGAGCTACGACCTGTTCACCAGGACCACGACCCGCAACCACTACGCGGTCACCCAGGAGATCTTCAGCACGCTGCTGCGCAACGGGTACATCTTCCCGAAGGCGACCCTCGGCGCGATCTCCCCGTCTACCGGGCGCACGCTGCCGGACCGCTACGTCGAGGGCACCTGCCCGATCTGCGGATACCCGAGCGCGCGCGGCGACCAGTGCGACAACTGCGGCAACCAGCTGGACCCGACCGACCTGATCAACCCGAGGTCGCGGATCAACGGCGAGACGCCGCTGTTCGTGGAGCAGGAGCACTACTTCCTCGACCTGCCCGCGTTCACCGAGGTGCTCGGGGCCTGGCTGCAGTCCAAGTCGGGCCAGTGGCGGCCGAACGTGCTCAAGTTCTCCCTCAACCTGCTCGACGACCTGCGCCCGCGGGCCATCACCAGGGATCTTGACTGGGGCGTGCCCGTGCCGCTCGACGGCTGGCGCGACCGGCCGGACAAGAAGATCTACGTGTGGTTCGACGCCGTCATCGGCTACCTGTCGGCGAGCATCGAGTGGGCCCGCCGCTCCGGCGACCCCGACGCCTGGCGCGCCTGGTGGAATGACGAGAGCGCCGAGTCCTACTACTTCATGGGCAAGGACAACATCACCTTCCACTCGGAGATCTGGCCCGCGATGCTGCTCGGGTACGCGGGGAAGGGATCGAAGGGAGGAACCCCGGGCCCGTTCGGAGTGCTGGATCTCCCCACCGAAGTGGTGAGCAGCGAATACCTGACGATGGAGGGCCGCAAGTTCTCTTCCTCCCGCCAGGTCGTCATCTACGTGCGGGATTTCCTGGCCCGCTACGACGTGGACGCGCTGCGCTACTACGTGGCGGTCGCCGGGCCCGAGAACCAGGACACGGACTTCACCTGGAGCGAGTTCGTCAGGCGCAACAACGACGAGCTGGTCGCCACCTGGGGGAACCTGGTCAACCGGGCGGTGTCGTTCGCGGCGCGCAACATCGGGTCGATCCCCGGCCCCGGCGAGCTGACCGCCGCCGATCACGCGCTGCTCGAGAGGTCCAGGCAGGCGTTCGCCTCGGTCGGCGAGCACCTGTCGCGCTCGCGGTTCAAGTTCGCCATCAACGAGGCGATGCACGCGGTAGCCGAGGCGAACAAGTACTTCTCCGAGCAGGCGCCGTGGAAGCTGCGCGAGTCCGACCCAGCGCGGATGCGGACGATCCTGCACGTCGCGCTGCAGGCGGTGGACGACGCGAAGACGATGCTCACGCCGTTCCTGCCGCGGTCGTCGCAGGCCGTGCACGACATGCTCGGCGGCTCCGGATCGTGGTCGGGCATGCCGCGGATCGAGACGGTGGACGAGGAGGGCGGCCCGTCGTACCCGGTGATCACCGGCTCCTACGACTCGTCCTTCCGGTGGGCTTGGCACCCGATCGCGGCTGGCACGCCGCTGTCTGTCCCTGCCCCGCTGTTCCGCAAGCTGGACCAGTCAGTAGTCGACGAGGAAATCGCCCGGCTCGCCGGTAATGAGTAGTCCGAACGGGCCCGTGGTTCCTGAGGACCGCCTGCCTTCCCCTGGCGCGTTCGATGCCCACACGCACATGGACGTCATGGGGCTGCCGGTCGACGGGGTGCTCGCCGCGGCCCGGTCGGCCGGCATCTCGCGGGTGGTCAACGTGGGCTGCGACATCCCGTCGTCGCAGTGGTCGGTCGCGTGCGCCGCGGAGTACCCGGAGGTCTACGCCGCGGTGGCCATCCACCCGAACGAGACCGCCCCGGTGGCCGCCGCCCGCGACACGGTGCTCGCGTCGATCGAGGCTCTGGCCGCGTCGCCCAAGGTGGTGGCGGTCGGCGAGACCGGGCTGGACTACTACCGGGACTGGTCGCCACGTGACGTGCAGCGGGCGTGGTTCCGCGCGCACATCGAGATCGCCAGGCGGACAGGGAAGACGCTGATGATCCACGACCGCGAGGCGCACTCCGACGTGCTCGCCATCCTGGCGGAGTACGCGCCGTGGCCGCCGTACAGCGTGATCTTCCACTGTTTCTCAGGCGACGCTTCGATGGCACGCGTCTGCGCCGAAGCCGGGTACGTGATGAGCTTCGCGGGCAACGTGACGTTCAAGAACGCGGACGTGCTCAGGGAGGCGGCGCTGGCCGCCCCGGCCGAGCTTCTCCTGGCGGAGACAGACGCGCCGTACCTGACGCCGGTGCCGCACCGTGGCAAGCCGAACTCCCCGGCGATGACCGCCTACACGGTCCGATTTCTCGCGGAGCTGAAGAACCTGGACCTCGCGGACTTCTGCGCGACGCTCCAGGCGACCGGCGCCCGCGTCTTCGCCTGGTAACGGCGATGCCCCCGCCGCCCCCGCCCCCCAACGTGTCCCCGCCCCCGAACGTGAGCCCGCCACCCCCGCCCCCGAACGTGGTCGATGTGACATCGTCTACTAAAGAGCGTGGTCGATGTGACATCGAGCACGTTGGCGAACGTAGTGGATGGGCCATCGACCACGTTGGGCGGGCGCCGGGAGCACCGCTTGGCCCGCTGGCGCGCGCGCCTTCCGCTAGTGAGATTTCCATGATCATGGATCAAAAGGCGCTCTATGGTGTGCCTTTTGATCCATCATCTTCCGATTTTGGCCTGGGCTGGCCATGACTGCGGGAGTACGGCTCCTCGGGGCGGGGGACATTCGCGACATAGCGGGCAGGCTCGGGGTCAGGCCGACCAAGCGGCTCGGGCAGAACTTCGTGGTTGAGCAGGGCACCGTCCGGCGGATCGCCGCGCTCGCCGCGCCGCGCGACGGCGATGTGGTCCTCGAGGTCGGGCCTGGCCTGGGGTCATTGACGCTCGCGCTGCTAGAGGCTGCGGCTGGCTCGGACGCGCGGCTGGTCGCGGTGGAAATCGACCCGGCCATGGCTGCGGCGCTGCCGGCAACGGTGGCGGAGCGCGCGCCGGAAGCCGCGGGGCGGTTCTGCGCGGTGCACGCGGACGCGCTGCACGTGGCCGGGCCTGGCGGCACGCGCGGCCAGGGGGGCGGCGGCCAGGCCGGCGCGGTGCCGGTCGTCGGCGCGCAGGGCACAGACCAGCCGGGTTCGGCGACCGGGACCGGGGACGGCGCCGCTGCGGAAGGCCGGCAGGCCGAAGAAGGCGGCCGGGCCGAGGGCGGACAGGCTGGCAGCGGGCAGGGCGGCGGCGAGGCCGCCGATGGCGGCCGGGCCGAGGGCGGACAGGCTGGCAGCGGGCAGGGCGGCGGCGAGGCCGCCGATGGCGGCAAAGGAGGCCGCCGATGGCGGCCAGGCCAGCGGGCACGCCGGCGAGCCGACGGGCAGGCGGGCGCGCGGGTCCGGCGTCGAGTTGGCGTGGGCGCCGACGGTGCTGGCCGCCAACCTGCCGTACAACGTGGCGGTGCCCGTCGTGCTGCACCTGCTGGCCGCGGTGCCGTCGCTCGAGCGGGGGGTCGTCATGGTGCAGGCGGAAGTCGCGGACCGGATGTGCGCGGGGCCGGGCAGCCGGGTGTACGGCGCGCCGTCGGCGAAGCTGGCCTGGTTCGCCGCGGCGCGCGCGGCGGGCGCCGTGCCGCGCAGCGTGTTCTGGCCGGTGCCTAACGTGGACTCGAAGCTGGTCGCGTTCACCCGCCGCGATCCGCCGCCGACCTCGGCGAGCAGGCAAGAGGTGTTCGCTGTCATCGACGCCGCGTTCGGCCAGCGCCGCAAGACGCTGCGCGCCGCGCTGGCCGGCTGGGCCGGCTCCCCGGCCGAGGCGGAGCGGCTGCTGCGCGCCGCGGGTGTCGACCCGCGCGCGCGTGGCGAGTCCCTCGGGATCGCCGAGTTCGCGCGTGTCGCGGAGGCAAGTAGGCTTCCGTGATCGTGACGAGTGTGACCGTGCGGGTGCCCGCGAAGATCAACCTTCAGCTCGCGGTGGGACCGCTGCGACCGGACGGGTACCACGGCCTGGTGACCGTGTTCCACGCGATCGGGCTGTTCGACATGGTCACCGTGGCTGCCGCCGCGACGGACAGCGTGACGGTGACCGGCGAGGGCGCCGGCCAGGTGCCCGCGGACGGCGACAACCTGGCGCTGCGCGCCGTCCGTGCGCTGCGCGCGGTGGTCGCGGCGCAGGCCGCCCCCGCGGTGGCGGTGACGATCAACAAGCGGATTCCCGTCGCGGCCGGGCTGGCCGGCGGCAGCGCGGACGCCGCGGCGGCGCTGGTCGCCTGCAATGAGCTGTGGCGGGCCGGGCTGTCCCAGCGAGAGCTGAGCGAGGTCGCCGCCGGGGTCGGCAGCGACGTGGCGTTCGCGGTGCTCGGCGGGACCGCGGTCGGCCGCGGCCGCGGCGAGCGGCTCACCCCCGCGCTGATGCCCGCCGCCAGGTACCACTGGGTGCTCGCGTTCGCCGACGGGACCCTGGCCACCCCCGAGGTGTACGGCGCGCTGGACCGGCTGCGGGCCGCGAACGGCGGGGCTGGCAAGGTCGCCGAGCCCGAGCTGAGCACGGAGTTGATGGCGGCGCTGCGGGCCGGTGACCTGGAGCGGCTCGGCCGGTCGCTCAGCAACGACCTGCAAGCTCCGGCGATCTCGCTGTTCCCCGCGCTGCGCAAGACGCTCGACGTCGGCCGCGAGTTCGGCGCCCTTGGCGCGCTGGTGTCCGGGTCGGGTCCGACCTGCTTGTTCCTCGCCCGCGACGCCAGGCAGGCGACCGACCTCGCGGTCGCGCTGTCCGGCGCGGATGTCTGCCGGACGGTGACGCGAGCGAGCGGCCCGGTGCCCGGTGCCACCGTGATCGAACAATGAACCTGATCAGCCTGGAACGAATCGCGAAGGCCTACGGGCCGCGCGTGCTGCTCGACAGCGTCTCGCTCGGCGTCAATGAGGGTGAGCGCATCGGCGTCGTCGGCCGCAACGGAACGGGCAAGTCGACGCTGCTCGCCCTGCTCGCCGGCCTGACCGAGCCGGACAGCGGGCGGATCGCGAGGACGTCCGGGCTGCGCACGGGCTACCTGCCGCAGGGCGACGCGCTGTCGGGCATCGTCGGCGAGATCGCGTTCGGCGCCAGGTACGCCGGCGGGACGTGGGAACGGGAACCAGGGGCACGTTCGGTCGCCGCCGAGCTGCTCGCCGGCATCAGCCTGGACTCCGACGTGCGGCGGCTGTCCGGCGGGGAACGGCGGCGCGTCGCCCTCACCGCTCTGCTCGCCGCCGAACGCGACATCCTGCTGCTCGACGAGCCCACCAACCACCTGGACATCGAGGCGATCGACTGGCTTGGCCGGCACCTGCGGGACCGCGGCGGCGCGCTCGTCGTGGTCAGCCACGACCGCTGGCTGCTCGACACCGCCTGCGACGAGACGTGGGAGGTCGCCGACGGGCAGGTCTACCAGACGGACGGCGGGTACTCCGCCTACGTGCTGGCGCAAGCCGAGCGGCAGGCCGCCGCCGAGGCGGACGAGCAGCGGCGGCGCAACCTGGCCCGCAAGGAACTGGCCTGGCTGCGTCGCGGGCCGCAGGCCCGCAGCACCAAGCCGAAGTTCCGGGTACAGGCGGCGAACACGCTGATCTCCGCCGAGCCGCCCGCCAGGGACACCGCGGAGCTGGCCCGGCTGGCGACCGCCCGGCTCGGCAAGACCGTGCTCGAGCTCGAGGACGTCACGCTCACCGCGGGGGACCGCGTGCTGCTCGACCACGTGACGTGGCGGCTCGGCCCAGGGGAACGCGCCGGGCTGGTCGGCGTCAACGGCGCGGGCAAGACCTCGCTGCTCCGGCTGCTCGCCGGGGAGCTCGGCCCCGGCGCGGAAGGCGACGGTGCGGCAGGCGACGGTGCGGCGGGCGACGGTGCGGCAGGCGACGGTGCGGCAGGCGACGGTGCGGCGGGCGACGGTGCGGCGGCGACGGTGCGGTCGGCGACGGTGCGGTCGGCGACGGTGCGGTCGGCGACGGTGTCCGGGTGACGGGTCACGTCGTGCGCGGCGCGACCGTGCGGATCGGGCACCTGTCGCAGGAGCTCACCGAGCTGGACGCGACGCAGCGGGTGCGCGAGGCCGTTGAGGAGATCCGGCTGCGCATCCAGGTCGGCAAGCGAGAACTGTCGGCGGGGCAGCTGCTCGAGCGGCTCGGATTCTCCGCCGAGCGGCAGTGGACGCCGGTCGCCGACCTGTCCGGCGGTGAGCGGCGGCGGCTGCAGATGCTGCGGCTGCTGATGACCGAGCCGAACGTGCTGCTGCTCGACGAGCCGACCAATGACCTCGACATCGAGATGCTGACCGAGTTCGAGGACCTGCTCGACGGCTGGCCGGGCACCCTCGTCGTGGTCAGCCACGACCGCTACTTCCTCGAGCGGGTCACCGACCACGTTGACGCGATGCTCGGCGACGGCAGGATCTCCGCGTTGCCCGGCGGCGTGGACGACTACCTGGAGCGGGTCCGGGCCCGCCGCGCCGCGCTCGCGGCGGCGCAGGCGTCGGCGCCGGGGCCCGCGCGGCCGGGGGGCCAGGCCGCACCGCGGAATCCGGTGGCGGCCTGGCCCCCGGCTCGGCGGCCGAGCGTGCCGCCCGCAAGGAACTGCAGCGCCTGGAGCGGCAGATCGAGCGCACCGCGGCCCGGGAGGACGTGCTGAGCACCGAACTGGCCGAGAACGCGACGGATTATGAAAAGCTCACCGAACTCGGCGCCGAACTGCGTACTGTGCAGGCCGAAAGGGCGGCCCTCGAAGAGCGCTGGCTCGAGGCCGCGAGCGCACTCGAATTGTGACCTTTTGTTAGAAGTCTTGTTTCCCTGAAGCGCTTGACGGCTACTTTACTGGAGAGTAACTTCCCTGCAATGCAGGGTGTGCCGCACCTCAATACGCACCCAGTTAACCCGTCATCGGTGCCGGGCATCGCGATCCCCGCCGCGGACATGCGCACCATGGAGCCCCGAAAGGGAACGCCGTGTCGGTTGAAAACAGCAGGATGGGCCGGCATGAGGCGCCGCGCGCGGCCAGGCCCCAGGCGAAGGGCAAGATCAAGTGGCGGCGGTTCGCGATGGCGGCCGTGCCGGGCGGCGTGGTCGCGGGCATCCTCGTCGGGCTGACCGCGCAAGGCGCGATCGCGTCGAGCATCTCGGTGTCCGGCCAGGAGTTCCTCGTCACCGCCACCCAGCTGACGGGGACCGGTTTTGAGCAGTTCGGCGGCTCGCTCAGCCAGGGCAGCGGGACCCAGCCGGTCATCGTCTCCGCCATCCACCACGCCACGCTGTCCAACCTCTGCCAGAGCGTTAAGGTCGGCCCCGTCACCCTGCGGCTGACCGCGGGTGGCGGCGGCAACGACGTAAGCGCGGACAACCTGATCGTCGACGCCAGCGGCCAGACCGGCAGCCAGGCGGTGTTCAAGAACATCACGATCGGCCAGGATGCCGGGACGCTCACCAAGGATCCGGGCACCGCGGGCCAGGCCGGCGGGTTCGGGCAGCAGGCCGACTCGATCACCATCGACAACCTGGTGCAGCACACCTGGCTGACGACGGCAGGCACGTTCACGCTGCCCGGGCTCACCATCGGGTTCGGTGGGAGCTGCTGAGCCATGACGAGGCGCGAGCGCTTCAGGGCATGGCGGCGCACCCGCCCTTTTACGGGCGGTCTGCTGCTTCTGCTCGCCGGCCTTGAGCTGCTGCTGATCCCGCTCGGCGGCGACCTCGGCCACGGCGCGATCAAGCTGGTCATCTATATCGGGATCGGCGGGGTGTTCGGCGTCCTGATCGGGCTGCTGCTGATCGCGGCGGGAATCATGATCTGGGTCAACCCGCTGCACCGGGTCTTCTACGGGATCGCAGGCATCGTCCTCGGCATCGTCTCGTTCCCCACGTCCAACCTCGGCGGCTTCTTCATCGGCATGCTGCTCGCCATGGTCGGCGGCGCGATCGCGTTCGCCTGGGAGCCAGGAGAGCCTGAGGAGGCCGCGGAGCGGAGCCCGGAACCGGCGGCGATGCCGTGAGGCGACCGCTCACGGTCACCGCGCTGTCGCTCGCGCTGGTGGCCGGGATTCTCGGTACCGTGGGCGCGGGAGGCGCCAGCGCGGGGACGCGATCGCAGCCGGCCCAGACCTGCATCCTGGGCATCTGCTTCGGCCCCTCGTCATCGCCCACTCCGACGCCGTCGGCGTCCTCCTCCCCGGCCAGCCCGCTCCCGCTGCCCTCGGTTTCGCTGCCGGTGGGGACCTCACTGCCGGCAAGCCTGCCGGCCGGCTCGTCCGCCAGCGGAACCGCGAAGGCGAGCGGCAAGAAGGCGGCGCAGAAGAACGCCAGCGCGGACCCGGGCCTGGCGGCGTCGGCGGCCACCGAGGTGCTCACCGCCGGCTCGGCGGCCCTGGCCCACTTCGCCTACGCGGGCAACGTCACCCTGCCGGTCGGGGGCGGCGGGTCCGTGTCGGTGATGAAGTTCACCGCGGACTCCATCACGCTGGCCGGCAGCGTGACCGACACGGTCACGCAAAGCGGGACGACGACCGTCACGTCCAGCCCGACGCTGGCGTTCAGCGGCGGGGTCACCCTCTACGCGACCAAACTGACCGGTTCGCTGCTCGGCGTCCCGCTGACGTTCACTCCGTCCACCGTCAGCGCGGTGCTGCTGACCACCGCGAGCGTCCTCACGAGCAGCGCGATCATAACGATGACGAACGTGACCACGGATCAGCCGGTCGTCATCGCGGGCGCTCTGCAGACCGGCCAGCTGTCCATCGGCTGACCGGCTAGCGGCCGGTCGCGTCGAACGGGGCGAGCAAGGTACGCAGCAGGCTGGCCAGCGTCTCGCGCTCGCCGGCGTCCAGGCCTGCCAGCAGCGACTGCTCCCTGTTGAGCAGGTCGGTGAGCGCCGCGTCGACGGCCGCCTTGCCCTGCTCGGACAGCGTCACGAGTACGCCCCGCCGGTCCCTCGGGTCTGGTTCGCGGCGCACCAGGCCGGCCGCGGCGAGGCGGTCGATCCTGTTGGTCATGGTGCCCGACGTGACGAGAGTGGCGCGCAGCAGCGCTCCGGGCGTGAGCTGGAAGGGCGGCCCGGCGCGGCGCAGCGCGGACAGCACGTCGAACTCCCACGCCTCGAGGCCGTGGCCGGCGAACGCGCCGCGCCGCGCGATGTCCAGATGCCTGGCCAGCCGCGAGACCCGGCTGAGCACCTGCATCGGCTCGACGTCCAGGTCCGGACGCTGCGCCCGCCACGCGGCCACCAGCTCATCGACCTCGTCGCGCGGTTCGCCGTCCGCCGCGGCCGCCGCCCGCTCCTCGTCTGCGAGTCGCCCCATTGGCACAGCGTATCTCTTGACGTCAAGATGCTTGATTTGGTGGGATACCGGGCATGTGGGACGCACAGCAGTATCTGCGGTTCGGCGGCGAGCGCGCCCGCCCGTTCTTCGACCTGATCGCCAGGATCGGCGCAGCCGAGCCCGGCTATGTCGCCGACCTCGGCTGTGGTCCGGGGAACCTCACCCAGGTGCTCGCGCGGCGCTGGCCGGGCGCCGAGGTCATCGGCGTCGACAACTCAGCGGAGATGATCGCCGCCACCGCATCGGCGGTGGAAGCCGGCCGACCGCGCTTCGAACTCGCCGACGTCCGCGACTGGCGGCCAGCGCGGCCGCCGGACGTGCTGGTCTGCAACGCGGTGCTGCAGTGGGTGCCGGACCACGGCGACCTGCTGCTGCGCTGGGCTGACCTGCTCGCGCCCGGCGGCTGGCTCGCGTTCCAGCTGCCCGGGAACTTCGACCAGCCGAGCCAGGCGATCGTCAGGGAGCTGGCCGGGTCCGCGCGATGGCGGCCGCTGCTCACCGGGGTGAAGCTGAACCGCCAGGCCGGCGACCCGGAAGAGTACGCGGAGCTGCTCGCGCGGCCTGGCTACGAGGTAGACGCCTGGGCGACGAGCTACGTGCACATCCTGGAGGACCCCGGGAACGGCGCGGCGCATCCGGTGGTCGAGTGGGTCAAGGGCAGCGCGCTGCGGCCGGTGCTCGCCGCCCTCGACGCGGAGCAGGGCGAGGCGTTCCTCGCCGAGTACGAGGAACGGGTACGGCTGGCGTACAAGCCGCGTACGTTCGGAACACTGTTTTCCTTCCGCAGGGTGTTCACGGTGCTGCACCGGCGCGCGGACCTCACCCTCAGCTATTCCGGCAATTCCAATTGAGTTACTAGAGAATTCGTGCCATGATCGTCCCGTGCAACGAAGCAACGTCACCGAGCAGCGGACACTCAGCCCGCAGCAGCTCGCCGCCGAGGTACGGCGGCTGACCTCCACCCCGGCGGAGTGGGTGGCCCGCGTGCGGCTCGATCCCGAGGGGCGCTGGTACGAGCGAATACACACGACCGCCGGCTACGAGGTGTGGCTGATCAGCTGGCTGCCCGGGCAGTCGACGGGGTTCCACGACCACGGGGGCTCTGCGGGGGCGTTCGGCGTGGTGTGGGGGGCGCTTGACGAGTGCGTGATGCCGCGCGGCGACAGCCGGGCGGCGGTCAGCAAGGTGGCCTCCGGCGACGTGCGGGCCTTCGGCCCGCGTTACGTGCACGACGTGCGGAACTCCGCGACAGGCTCGGTCGCGGTCAGCCTGCACGCCTACTCGCCGCCGCTGTCGGCGATGACGAGATACGACCTGACGCCGGGCGGGCTCGTCGTGGCCGCGACCGAAGGAGAAGAGGACTGGTGACGCAGCGACCGGACGGCGCGCGGACGATCGGCGAGATCCTGGCGTCCGCGCGCGCCAGGCTAGCCCGGCTGACGCCGGCGGAGGCGTTCGAGGAGTTCTGCGCGGGCGCGACGCTGATCGACATCCGGCCGGCCTGGCAGCGCGCCGCCGCGGGTGAGGTCCCTGGCTCCGTGGTGGTGGAGCGCAACCACCTGGAGTGGCGGTTCGACCCGGAAAGCGACGCGCGGCTGCCGTGGGTGACCGGCTACGACCTGCGCCCGATCGTGATCTGCGAAGAGGGATACACGTCGAGCCTGGCCGCCGTCGCACTCCAGGAACTCGGGCTGGACGCGACGGACGTGATCGGCGGCTACGCCGCCTGGGCAGCCGTCGGCCTGCCCACGGCCCGGCCAGAGGAGTGCGCCGCCGTAGTGGCCCCAGGCGCCTCCCCGGCCGTGGTTCGCACGCCAGAATTCGCCAGAACGGGCGGTTGCGACTCTTAGCCGCTCGTTGCCGCCGTAACGTTTCCCGGACGCTCCGCGCGTAGCGTGCCGGTTATGAGCCCGGCTGACCTGGCGGGCCGCCGTTTCCGGCTGCCCTCGCCGCGCACCGCGCTGGCGCTAGCCGTCCTGTTCGCTGTCGTCACGCTGGCCCTGGTGCCGCTGTCGCTGCTGGCCAGGCAGAGCCCGCAGGTGAACGGTGGTGAGGCGCTCGGCGCAGTACCGTTCGGCGTGGTGGGGTTCGTGCTGGCCCGGCGGGTGCCGCGGAACCCGATCGGCTGGCTCTTCCTCGCCATCGGGATCTGCCTGCTGCTCAGCATCGACGGCGGCTTCTACGCGGTGATCAGCTACCCGCTCGGCCACCATCTCCCGCTGGGTCCGGCTGCGCTGTTCCTCTACGAGCTGTGGGGCCCGGCTCTTTCGCTGTTCGCCCTGGTCGTGTTGCTCTTCCCGGACGGCACGCTGCCCGCGCGGTCCAGCCGCGCGATCATGGGCCTGTTCGTGGCCGTGCTGGTGGGCTTCACCGCGGCGCTCGGCGTGGCGGTGGCGAACGCGGTCGCCGGGCACCAGGTAGTCCTCGACTCGTTCGACGGGCTGGCGGTCATCGACCACGCGACCGGCTGGTTCGCGCTGGTGCAGATGATTTTCGCCCTGATAGGCCTGCCGTTCATCGTCTGGTGCGCGGCCCGCCAGTTCGTGGCCTGGCGGCAGTCCACGGGTGAGCGCCGCCAGCAGCTCAAGTGGCTGGCCAGCGGTGTTCTGATTGCCGTGCTCGGTCTGGTCTTCGGCCTGGCGGTGCCCGGCAACGCCTCGCCAGCCGTCCGGGCGATCGCCAACGTCATCTCGTTCGGCATCGTGGCGGTGCCCGTCTCGATCGGGGTGGCGGTGCTGCGGTACCGGTTGTACGAGATCGACAGGATCGTCTCGCGGACGCTCGCGTACACGATCGTGACCGGGCTGCTGGTCGGGGTGTACGCGGGGCTGGTGCTGCTGACAACACAAGTGCTCGGATTCCACACCGAGGTAGCGGTGGCCGTGGCCACGCTGGCCGCGGCGGCGCTGGTCAACCCGGTCCGGCGGCGGGTGCAGCACGCGGTCGACCGCCGGTTCAACCGGGCCCGTTACGACGCGGACCGGATCGTCGCCACCTTCGCCGCCGGGCTGCGGGGCGCGGTCGACCTGACCTCGCTCACGGACAGCCTGACCGGAACCGTGCAGCAGGCTCTTGAGCCCGCGTACCTGTCGGTCTGGGTGAAGAACCGCGATTAGGGCCGGTCTCCGGCGGTCGTTCCTCAGGCCTTCGTCAGGCCTGGGCATCCAGCTGGGACAGGCCGTTCCAGGCCAGGTCGATGAGGTTCGTGGCCACCTGCTCGAGCTTGGGCTTGCGGGCGTCCAGCCACCACTGGCCGGTGAACGCCACCATGCCGACGAGCATCTGGGAGTACATCGGGGCCAGCTTCGGGTCCCTGCCACGGGACTTGAGGAAGTCGGCCATGATGTACTCCACCTGGCCCGCGATGTCCGACAGCAGCGTGCCGTACGTGCCGGTGGTGGCCCCGGGGCTCGAGTCGCGGACCAGGATGCGGAACCCGTCGGCGTTGTCCTCGATGTAGCGGAGCAGGGTGACCGCAGCGGCCTCGAACTTGGGCCGGGACTGCTTGGCGTCGAGCAGCGTCATCGTGATCGTGGTGAGCCGCTCCACCTCACGGTCCACGACGACCGCGTACAAGCCCTCCTTGCCGCCGAAGTGCTCGTACACCACCGGCTTGGAGACACCCGCCTGAGCGGCGATCTCCTCGATCGAGGTGCCTTCGAATCCCCGCTCGGCGAAGAGCCTGCGGCCTATGTCCAGCAACTGCTGCCGTCGCTCCTGACCAGTCATCCGTCTTTTGCTGGGTCTGGGGGATTCGGTCACCGGAACATCATGGCCGCTATGCCGCCGCCCTGTCAGCAGGGTCTGCCGGCTTTGCTGCCTTTTCGTTACGCATCGTCATGCTGCCAAGGCTGCGCGTCGCGTTGGCCGCGCGCTTGGCCCTCAGCCGCGCCTCGTCCGGCCAGCGCACGTCGTAGGCCCAGCCGAGCTTCTCGAACCACTGGATCACCCGGGCGGACTGGTCGATCTGTCCCTTGAGCGCGCCGTGCCTGGCGCACGTCGGGTCGGCGTGGTGCAGGTTGTGCCAGGACTCGCCGAAGGAGCCGATGGCCAGCCAGGCGACGTTCACCGACCGGTCGCGGGACATCCAGTCTGTGTTGCCCCAGGTGTGACAGATCGAGTTGGTCGACCAGGTTACGTGGTGCAGCACCGTGATGCGGACCAGGCTGGCCCAGAAGAACGCCTCGATGGCGCCGTGCCAGGACCAGACTCCCGTGGAGGTCCAGAAGCCGCCGATCACCGCGGGGGCGATGAGCGTGAAGGCGACGATCCCGGGGAACCAGGCATCCACCATGCGGATCTTCCGGTCGGCGAGCAGGTCGGGTGCGAACTTCTCCTGCGAGGTCTGGTTCGGGTCGAACAGCCACCCCATGTGCGCCCAGAGCAGGCCCTTGAAGAGGGCCTTGGCGTCGTCGCCGTACTTCCAGGGCGAGTGCGGGTCGCCCTCCTTGTCGCTGTACTTGTGGTGCCGCCGGTGGTCGGCGACCCAGGTGACGACCGGGCCCTCCATCGCGAGGGTGCCAGCGATCGCGAGCGCGACCCGAAGGCCGGACTTGGCCTTGAACGAGCTGTGCGTGAAGTACCGGTGGAACCCGACCGTTATGCCGAGCCCGGATACCCAGTAAAAGACGGCGGCGATAACGACGTCGTGCCAGTTCAGGCCCCAGCCCCAGGCGAAAGGGATCGCGGCGAGGAGCGCCAGCATCGGGACAAAGACGAACACTCCCACCAGGAACTGCTGGGCCCTGGACATGGGTGCGTCGTCGATGTCCGGCACTGCCTTGCGCAGCAGCGGCGCGGCGGTCGGATCGAGCGAGACCGCGATGTCCTCACTCGGCGCGAAGGTCGTGCTCGTCGTCTGGCTTGGAGTACTTGCCATGTTCTCCCCTGAGGTAGGGCGCCCGGCGGGTGGGCTTGTACGCTTACGTAACCGTAGCCTACGACACCGTAGGTTGTGCAAGGGCCCGAAGATGAATTCTTGCGAATGGCCGTATGAATGCCGTGAGCGCGCGCCTCGTCTCATCTCAGATTCTGAGACGCCTCTCAGCATCCGCCAGCCCGCCTGCGCCTGTGCTGTCCGGTCGCTCCCGCGCGTACCACTGCCCAGCGGCGCGCGGAGTATGCGGGATTGCCGGCGGCGCCGCGGTTTCGCAGTCTGAAGGCTGGCTCCCTGTAAAGTTGGTGCTGCGATCCCGGGTCGTCTAGCTAGGCAGGACAAGCGGTTTTGGTCCGCTCAACGAGGGTTCGAATCCTTCCCCGGGAGCAGAGGCGGGTTCGATGTATAGCTGCGTGTCGAGTCAGGCCGCAGACATGGCGGCTGATGCCCAGGCTTCGATCTTCCGGTAGAGGGTGCCGCTCTGTCTGACTTCCACTCGCAAGCATCCGAAGTAAGTGTCCCCAACGTTCTTGCGGACGGTTTTCGTGACGTGGCGCTTCAGCGTTGGGCTGCGGAACTGGCTGGGGTCCGCACCCGTGACCACTAGCCAGAACCGTTGTGCGGCTTCGACGTCTGCTGTCTCATGGATGCAAACGCGGAAGACCATATCCTCGGGCGCGACACCAGCTGTGGTCAGAAATCTCAGGAAGAATCTGATAAGACCGGGATCGCTGTTCATGAAGATCACCCTGTCGCTGCTGCGACGATAGGCCTCGGTCTTCGATCCTTCACACCAGTAGGCGAGCGCGCCTGCGATGAGGATCTCGCGGTCTGTGAGGTCACCAATCTCAGCTGTGGCCGCGGCACGCTCATCGGCGCGTTGTTCACTGCGAATCGCGCGCTCGGCTTCCCAATAACGCTGAACGCCTTCGGCTGCGCGTTTCCGGCATTGCTCGTAGGTGAGCCGATCCGGGACGGGCAGGTCGCGGACCCACAGGGAAACCGAGCTCTTCGAGACGCCCAGGCGGGCGGCGATCTCGTGGTAGGCGAGACCTCGTGCGCGCAGTTCGCGAGCCTGGGCTCGCACGTCGTCTTTCGCGTTCGGGCGTCGGGTCCAGTCCGGCGGGGGCGTGCCCTTGAGAGCGTCGTGAAGGGTGGTATTGCTCATCGGGCCGAGGATCTCTTTGATCTCGCGGAGGGATCTGCCGGCGAGACGCAATTCGATAGCTCGTTCGCGTAGTACTTTAGTTTCTTCTTTGGTTCGCATACTTCAATGGTAATGCGCGGGTACGACATTCCAGTGTTTCGCTGAATGTGCGGACCAGCGCTTTCCAGAATGCGGCGGTCGGCTCTGTAGACCAGAGCGCACCTTGTAGACGCCGTGACCACATTTAATCGTTTCAGGCCTCCAGAAAATGGTCGTGGCGTCTACAAGGCCAACGTAAGTGACTGATGTGGCTAGACGCAGGGGGCCGGGTCCGGCGACTTTGCATACGCGAGCGCACTTTGCATACGGCGTGACCACTTGTTACCGGTCACCGGGCCCGGGAAATGGTCGCCTGGGCTGCAAAGTGAACAGGAGCGACTGGTGTTACTGATGTGATTCTCTGGGGCTGGGGCTGGGGCTGGGGCTGGGGCCGGGTCCGGCGGTCAGGGCGTGTGGCGGCGGGGGTCGCGGCGCTGGTTTCTGGTCATCGAGACCATGAGATGGCCGTAGCCCACGTCGTCGTCGTCCTCGTCCAGGAGGCTTGCCACCTGTTCGATGTTGACGTCGCTGACCACGTTCGTGTGATGGCCACGCGAGTCCCTGGACAGCGCCTCCACCCGGGCGGCCTCCCGCTCGGCGAACGCCCGGTCCGCGGCGGCCCGCCGCTCGGCCTCCTGCTGCGCGGTGGCGTACTGCGCGGCGGCCTGCTGGGCTCCGGCCAGCAAATGCGGCTTGATCCACATGAAGTAGCCGATCCACTCCGAGCCAGTCGAGGCCGACCAGTCGCTTCCGCTGAGGTAGTGCACGGTCTGGACCAGCGCGTGGGCGATGGTCGGGTACTGCGTGTCAGGGAAGCCGTCAGCCCAGTTCTGCCCCCCGACCCGGCGCAGCGCGTCGGCGACCACGCCCAGCGGCTGGTCGGTGAGCGCGACCCACAGGAGCGACTGGGCCATCCGTTCGCAGAACGCCCACATGTAGGGGGCCTGGGCGTGGGCCAGCTCCGGGATCAGGCTGGTGATGTCGTAGTGCAGCTGCCGGACGAACGCGTCCCGGTTCCTGGAGAGCTGGGCCGCTGACTGCCGGATCGCGGGCCAGGATCCAACGTCGAATGCCTGCTGCGCCTGCGGGCGCTCTTGTGCCCCTGCCATGTCAGATCCCCTCCCTGTGTCTAAGCGTCAGCGGCACGTCCAGGCGTTAACGCGCCGCGCAGTCTTGAGTCAGGCCCGACCACCTCTTTCCGCGCCAACCCCGGTAAGTGCCCGCACTTGCATGCGGGCGAACCTGGCCGAGTCGGCTGGCCGCCGGTCGGTCACGGTGCCGAGCCAGCCGAGGAAGAATGCCACCGGGATGGCGACGATCCCGGGGTTGTTCAGCGGGAAGAACGCGAAGTTCACGTGCCGGTCCGTGATCAGCGACGAGCTGGCGCCGGAGATCACGGGAGAGAAGACGATCAGGCCGACCGCGGTGATCAGCCCGCCGTAGATGCTCCACAGCGCGCCCCGCTCGGTGAACCGCTGCCAGAAGAGCGAGTAGAGGATCGACGGCAGGTTCGCCGACGCCGCGATCGCGAACGCCAGCCCCACCAGGAACGCGACCTCTATGCCCTTCGCGTAGATCCCGCCGATCACCGCGACGGTCCCGATCACCACCGCGGTGATCCGCGCCACCCGGATCTCATCGACGGGCTCGGCTTCCCCGTGGCGGACGAGGCCGGCGTACACGTCGTGCGCGAAGCTGGCGCTCGCGGTGATCGTCAGGCCCGCCACGACCGCCAGGATCGTGGCGAACGCCACGGCCGCCACGATGCCGAAGAGCAGCGTCCCGCCCAGCTTGTCGGCCAGCAGCGGAACGGCGGAGTCGCCGCCGCCTGGCGCGGCCAGGATGCGCTTGCCCCCTACCAGCCACATCGCGCCGAAGCCGAGCAGCAGCGTGCACAGGTAGAACAGGCCCACCAGCCAGATGGTCCACACGACGCTCCGGCGCGCCTCTCGTGCGTTCGGCACCGTGTACAACCGCATCAGCACGTGCGGCAAGCCAGCCGTGCCGAGCACGAGCGCCAGCGCCAGCGAGACGAAGTTGAGCTTGGTGGTCGTGCTCACCCCGTATTCGAGGCCGGGGCCGAGCACGCGGGTGCCTGCCGGGCTGGACGCCGCGGCGTGCTGCAGCAGACTAGGCAGGCTGAACCCGGCCCTGGACAGCACCCACAGGGTGGTCACCGCCGCGCTCGCCGCGAGGATGGTGGCCTTGACGATCTGCACCCAGGTGGTGCCCTTCATCCCGCCGACGAGCACGTAGAAGATCATGAGAATACCGACGACGGCGACGACGAGGTCCTGGCCAACAGAGCCCTTCACGCCGAGCAGGAGGCTCACCAGGGCGCCGGCGCGGCCATCTGGGCGAGCAGGTAGAACAGGCTGACCGTGAGGGTGGAGACCGCGGCGGCGGCGCGCACCGGGGGCGCCTTCAGCCTGAGGTCGAGAACGTCCGCCATCGTGTACCGGCCGGTGTTCCTGAACGGCTCCGAGATGAGCATCAGGACGAGCAGCCAGCCGACCAGGAAGCCGATCGAGTAGAGGAAGCCGTCATACCCGTAGATGGCGATGATGCCCGCGATGCCGAGGAACGAGGCGGCCGACAGGTAATCGCCGCCGATCGCGATGCCGTTCTGCCAGCCGGTAAAGGCTCGCCCGCCCGCGTAGTAGTCGTTGGTTGACCTGTTTCTTCCCGCCGCGCTCACGGCGATGACGAGGGTCACCACGACGAAGAAGGCGAAAATGCCGAAGTTAAGCACGGGCGTGCCGACCGTGAAAGGCGCACCCGTGGCCGCCAGGCCAGTCACGGGTGCTGTCCTCCTTCGAGTCGGTGTCGCAGCCGGTCGGACAGCGGGTCGAGCCTGCGCCGCGCCCAGCGGCGGTAGCTCACGGCGATCACGAATGTCGAAACGAACTGCAGGACGCCGAAGCAGAGCCCCACGTTAACGTCGCCGAACACGCTAATCCGCATGAAGCCGGGTGCGAACACGGCGATCACCACGAAGAGGAGATACCAGATGATGAACAGGGTGCACACCGGCCTTACGAAAGACCCGTATCGCCGCTGAATAGTCCAGAAATCCCGGCTAGCCCTGACGGCCTCGTAGCCAATGGCACTGGTGCGGCCGGGCTGGGCCACCGCCGTGCCGCCGACGTTCCACGGGGGTGCGTCGCTCCAGGGGGGAGATTGGTAGGAGTCCGCCGGGCTGCCGGCATTCCCCCGACTAGGTTGGAATAGGGACATGCCGCGTTCCTTCCGCCGCATGTCACGCTATACCGGCGTCTATGGCGGCATGGGGAACTTTTACGGAAATTACGTGTCGTCCCAGGGGGCGCGGCAGTCCCAGGAGCTCGCCAGAGGCGGCCGCCCCCGGTGCGGGCGGCCGGGCCTGTGAGTTATGGTTAGTTGAGGTCAAGCAAGTAGTCGGCAGACATTGAGGAGCAGGGGGACCCGCCCATGACGGTTAGTTCCAAGGTCGCGGGTAAGCCCGCGGGGACTAGCTGGACGCCAGGACCGCACTACAAGTGGATCGCGCTCTCCAACACCACGCTTGGCGTGCTGATGGCGACGATCAACCAGTCGATCGTGCTGATCGCGCTGCCGGACGTCTTCCGCGGGATCGGGCTGAACCCGCTGAGCCCGGGCAATACCAGCTACCTGCTGTGGATGTTCATGGGCTTCATGGTCGTGACCGCCGTGCTCGTGGTGTCGTTCGGACGGCTTGGTGACATGTTCGGCCGGGTCCGGATGTACAACCTCGGCTTCCTGGTCTTCACCGTCGGCTCTATCGCGCTGACCTTGACCTGGATGCACGGGGTCGCCGCCGCGCTGTGGCTGATCCTCTGGCGCATCATTCAGGGCATTGGCGGAGCGTTCCTGTTCGCCAATTCGACCGCCATCCTCACCGACGCGTTCCCGAGCAACCGGCGCGGCACGGCGCTCGGCCTGAACTCGATCGCGGCCATCGCCGGCTCGTTCATCGGCCTGATCCTCGGCGGCGTGCTCGGCCCGGTGAACTGGCACCTGATCTTCCTGGTCTCGGTGCCGGTCGGCGTGTTCGGCACCGTCTGGGCCTACTTCATGCTGCACGACATCGGAGTGCGCAAGCACGCGCGGATGGACTGGTGGGGCAACGTCCTGTTCGGCGGCGGCCTGATCGCGGTGCTGGTCGGGATCACCTACGGCCTGCTGCCGTATGGCGGGCACCCGATGGGCTGGACCAACCCGTGGGTGCTCACCGCGATCGTCGGCGGCGTGGTGCTGCTGGTCATCTTCGTCTTCGTGGAGACGAAGGTCGCCGAACCTCTCTTCCACATGTCGCTGTTCAAGATCCGGCCGTTCGCGGCCGGCAACATCGCGAACCTGGCGATGGCGCTCAGCCGCGGCGGCATGCAGTTCATGCTGATCATCTGGCTGCAGGGCATCTGGCTGCCGCTGCACGGCTACAGCTTCAGCCAGACGCCGCTATGGGCCGGCATTTACCTGATCCCGCTGACAATCGGCTTCCTGTTGTCGGCGCCGCTGTCCGGCATCTTGTCGGACAGGCTCGGCGCCAAGGCGTTCACCGTCGGCGGGGCGCTGCTGACGGCGGCGACCTTCCTTGTCCTGGCGTTCCTGCCGGTGGACTTCGTCTACTGGCAGTTCGCACTGATCGTCGGCCTCAACGGCTTCGGTACCGGCTTGTTCGTCTCGCCGAACCGCGCCGAGATGATGAACTCCGTGCCGGCTAACCAGCGCGGCGTCGCGGGCGGCATGATCGCCACGTTCATGAACTCCGCGTCCGTGCTGTCAATCGGCATCTTCTTCTCGCTGATGATCATCGGGCTGTCGAGCACGCTGCCGGCTACCTTGTTCAGCGGGCTGACGGCGCAGGGTGTCCCGGCGTCGGCGGCCGTGCCGCTCTCGCACCTGCCGCCAATCGGCGTGCTGTTCGCCTCCTTCCTCGGCTACAACCCGATGCAGCAGCTGCTCGGCCCGATCCTGCACCAGCTCAACCCGGCGCATGCCGCGTACCTGATCGGCCGGGAGTTCTTCCCGCACCTGATCACCGGTCCGTTCCACGACGGACTCGGCGTCGCCTTCGGGTTCGCGATCGCGGCCTGCGTGATCGGCGCCATCGCGTCGGCGCTCACCGGTAAGCGGAAGAGGAGCCAGGGCGCGAAGGAGTCGGTGGGCTCCGAGCTGGCCGCCGTGGCCGCGGAGGCCAGCGGCATCGAGCCGAGCGAACTGGTCGTCCCCAACATGGTCAGCAACACGGCAGAGCCAGCGGAGAAGCCAGGCCGTGCGGGCTAGCGGGGGACCGGCCGTCCGCGGCTAAGGCGCGGGGTTGGGTCTCCTATTTGGGCTACGGGACGGTATCCTGCGGGTGAGGAGCGGGTTAACAGATCTGGCGTCGCTCCGCTTAATGGGGTTCCCGGGGATGATGGCCCTGGTAAGTTTTCGGCGCGATACCCGAGGAGACCGTTGCGCGTGAGCGAAAGTCGCCCGGCCGCAGTCCTGGTCCTCGCCGCGGGCGAGGGCAAGCGCATGAAGTCCCGCCTTCCCAAGGTCCTGCATTCGCTGTGCGGGCGCAGCATGGTCGGCCACGCCTTGGCGGTGGCCGGTGAGCTCGACCCGGAACGGCTCGTGGTCGTCGTCGGGCACGGCAG
This sequence comes from uncultured Actinomycetota bacterium, assembly GCA_963843745.1. Taxonomy (GTDB): domain Bacteria; phylum Actinomycetota; class Actinomycetes; order Streptosporangiales; family Streptosporangiaceae; genus Trebonia. Next base: position 108,106 of record CAWJLP010000020.1, on the reverse strand, counting down.
GGACCAGGTCAGCGAGGAGGTGGCCGGCCAGTCGCCAGAAGCGCTGGTCGTCGTCCAGGACCAGCAGATCGGCACCGGGCACGCGGTGCGGATGGTCACCGAGACGCTTGGCGACTTCCGCGGCACCGTCGTCGTCACGTACGGGGACATGCCGCTGCTGCGCGGCCAGACGCTGCGCGAGCTCGTGGGCGTCCACCACGCGGGCGGCAACGCCGTCACGGTGCTGACCGCCACGGGTGACCCGGCGGGCTATGGACGGATCGTGCGGGACGCCGACGGGGCGTTCCTCCGCATCGTGGAGGAACGGGACGCCACCTCGGCCGAGCTCGCCATCGACGAGTACAACTCGGGCTGCTACGCCTTCGACGGCACGCTGCTCGCGGACGCGATCAAGCGAGTGACGACCGACAACAACCAGCAGCAGGAGTACCTGACCGACGTGGTGGGGATCCTGCGCGGCGACGGGCACCCGATCGGGACGGTGCTGGCCGCCGACGTTGCCGAGATCCAGGGCGTCAACGACCGCGTTCAGCTCGCGGCGGCGCGGCGGGCGCTCAACGACCGGATTCTCGAGCACTGGATGCGGGCCGGCGTCACCATCGTCGACCCGGCGACAACCTGGGTCGACGTCACCGTCACGATCGGGCAGGACGCGGAGATCGGCCCGCAGGTCCAGCTGACAGGCGCCACCGCCATCGCGGACGGCGCGCGGGTCGGCCCCGGCTGCCTGCTCGAGGACACCGTCGTCGGCGAGGACGCCGTGCTGCTCCACGCGGTCTGCCGCCAGGCCGAGGTCGGGGCTGGCGTGACCGTCGGTCCCTACGCCTTCCTGCGGCCGGGCACCCGCATCAGCGAGAACGCGCACATCGGCTGCCACGTGGAGCTGAAGAACGCCGAGGTCGGACCGGGAGCTAAGGTCCCGCACCTGACGTACGTGGGGGACGCGCACATCGGTGCCGGCGCCAACATCGGCGCGGGCACGATCTTCGCCAACTACGACGGGGTCGGCAAGCACCACACCGACGTCGGCGAGCACGCCTTCGTCGGCAGCAACAGCGTGCTCGTGGCGCCGATCACCATTGGCGACGGCGCGTACACCGCGGCGGGCTCGGTGATCACTGGAGACGTGGCGCCCGGTGAGCTCGGCGTGGCACGAGGGCGACAGCACAACTCCCGCGGGTGGGTGGAACGCAACCGGCAGGGAACGCGGTCCGCCGAGGCAGCGAAACGGGCCCGTTCGGAATAACTGAAGGAGACCAGTTCCAGGTGAGCGGCATGACGACGCCCAGCCAGAAGAAGCTGATGTTGTTTGGCGGGCGAGCCTACCCCGAGCTTGCCGCCGAGGTCGCCGACTGCATGGGAATCGAGCCGGGGCCAGCCAGGCTTTATGACTTCGCCAACGGCGAGATCATGGTCAGGTACCTCGAGTCCGTCCGTGGCTGTGACGCGTTCGTGCTGCAGAGCCACACGGCGCCGATCAACCAGTGGATCATGGAACAGTTGATCATGGTGGATGCGCTCAAACGAGCGTCGGCCAAGCGGATCACGGTGGTGACGCCGTTCTTCGGCTACGCGCGACAGGACAAGAAGAGCCGCGGCAGGGAACCGATCTCCGCGCGCCTTGTCGCCGACCTGTTCGCGACCGCGGGCGCCGACCGGCTGATGGCCGTGGACCTGCACACCGCCCAGATCCAGGGCTTCTTCGACGGACCGGTGGACCACCTGTTCGCGCTGCCGATCCTGGCGGGCTACCTGGAAGGCAAGCTGAACGTCAGCAACGTGACCGTGGTCGCGCCGGACGCCGGCCGGGTCCGGGTCTGCGAACGGTGGACTGACCGGCTTGGCTGCCCGCTGGCCATCATCCACAAGCGGCGCGACCCGGACGTCGCCAATCAGGTCAAGGTCTTCGAGGTGGTCGGCCAGGTAGCCGGCCGGACCTGCATCCTGGTGGACGACATGATCGACACCGGCGGGACGATCGCCAAGGCGGCGGACGCGCTGTTTGACCAGGGCGCGGAGCGGGTCATCGTGGCGGCCACGCACGGGGTCCTGTCGGGGCCCGCCGTCGACATCCTGAAGAACTCCCGGATCAGCGAGGTGGTCATCACCAACACGCTGCCGGTGCCCCAGGAGAAAAGGTTCGACAAGCTGACCGTGCTGTCTATCGCGCCGCTGCTGGCGCGGGCCATCAACGAGGTGTTCAGCGACGGTTCGGTGACCAGCCTGTTCGACGGGCAGAGCTGAGCGGGGGACTGGTCCCCGCTAAAACATGGTCGCGGCCCCTGGCCTGAGGCTTGTCTCTACCTTCTGCCAAGGGCCGCGGCCCCGTCCCGCCATTCCCCGGTTTGGCGGGACGGGGGTCAATGCGACGAGCCGGGACCGCCCACTCCACGGTCCCCGCCGCCAGAGGCCGGGCTGAGGTCGCGCCCCGTGCCGTGGCGAACGGTGCCCCTGTTACCGTCCGCCACGGCACGGGGCGCGAGCCCCGAGCCCCCGCTTGCTCTGTGACCCATACTCGTGGCATCGATTTACGTCGCGCTTTAGTCGTGATTAAGTGGGTCTACACACAGCCCGGTCATTAGTCCGCGGCCCAGAAACCCGGCGGGGAGGTTTCTGCCTTCCCGAACACTGCCGCTACCCCCTGGAAGCGGAGGAGATCGTGCGTTCGGACGGGCTGGCCTAATGCGTTTTCGCATCCTTGGTCCGCTAGAAGTCTGGTCTGACAAAGAAGGCTGGTCAGCCATCGGCGCCCCTAAGTGGCGCTCTCTTCTGGCGTGCCTGCTGGTGCGGCCCGGGCAGCTCATCTCGACCGAGAGCCTGATCCTCGAGCTGTGGGGCGACAGCCCGCCCGCCAAGGCGAACAACCTGGTCAGCATCTACGTACACCGGCTGCGGCGGATGATCGGCGACAGCGAGGGCCGGCTGCTGGTGTACCGGGCGCCCGGGTACTTGCTCCGCATCGGCCCCGGCGACCTGGACCTGGAGGAGTTCGAGCGGCTGGTCGCGGAAGGCAGGAACGCGCTCGCCGCGGCTGAACCGCAGCGCGCCGCCGGTCTCCTCGCGGAGGCGCTCGCGCTGTGGCGCGGCCGGCTGCTCGCCGACGTCGCGACGTCTACGCTCATCAGCACCGAGGCCGAACGGGGAAACGAACTCCGCCTTGACGCCGCCGAACTCCGCGCCGAGGCGGACCTGGAGTGCGGCAGGGCCGCTCAGCTGGTCCCCGAGCTGCGCAGGCTGGTGGGGGAGAACCCGATCCGCGAGGGACTGTGGCTGCTGCTCATCAGGGCCCTTGACGAGGCCGGCAGGCATGCCGAAGCGCTCGAGACCTACACCCAGGCCAGGCAGGTCATCGCCGACGAGCTTGGCGTCGATCCCGGCGCCGAGCTGCAGGAGCTGTACGCGCGGCTGCTCGCGGCCGACGCGTCGTCGGCGCGGCCGCGGAAGCGGCCGATTAAGGGAGACCTTCCAGTAGTTCAGGCGCCAGGCGCCGCGCCCGGGGTGCCGGCGGGTTCCGCGCGGCCGGCCGACGCCGGGACCGCTGCCGCCGCTCCGGGTGCAAGTGCCGACCGCCTCGTCGAGGTCGAGGCACTCATCGGCGCGGAAGACACCAGCGGAGCGCACGGGGAAGGCTCGGGGACGATCGCTGTCGGCGCGGTCGCCGCCGCCGCCGGGGTGGTCGAGGAACCGGCCAGCTCGCCACCGCCGCGCCCTACACAGCTCCCTGCCGACATCGGGGACTTCACGGGCCGCGAGGCGCAGGTCCGGCACCTGTCCGAGATGCTGGTCCAGGACGAGGCGGCGCGCGGGCCTGGCGCGGTGCGGATCGCCGTGGTGGCCGGCGCCGCGGGCCTCGGCAAGACGGCACTGGCCGTGCACGCCGCGCACCAGGTCAGCTCTGCCTTTCCGGACGGCCAGCTCTACGTCGACCTCTTCGGGGCCAGCGCGCGGCCGGCGGCGGCCGGTGAGGTGCTCGCCAGGTTCCTGCGGGACGTAGGCGTGGAAGGAGACAAGGTCCCGGTCGGTGACGACGAGCGCGCGGCGCTGTACCGGACCAGGCTGACCGGCCGCCGCATGCTCATCCTCCTCGACAACGCCAAGGACGCCGCCCAGGTCCGGCCACTGCTGCCGGGCAGCGCGTCCTGCGCCGTCCTGGTAACCACGAGAAACCGGACACCCGACCTGGCGAGCACCCGGTTCGTGGACCTGCACGTCCTAGAGGACACCGAGGCGCTGACGCTGTTCTCCCGCATCGTGGATGACGACCGGCCTGCCGCCGAGCCGGACGCCACGGCGGAAGTGCTGCTCGCCTGCGCCGGGCTGCCGCTCGCGATCCGGATCTGCGCGGCCCGGCTGGCAGCGCGCAAGCACTGGCGGATCGCCACCCTGGCGAACAGGCTGCGGAACGAGCAGCGGCGGCTTGACGAGCTGGAGACGGGAGACCTCGCGGTCCGGTCCAGCTTCCAGGTGAGCTACGACAGCCTGCACGTCGGCCGGCACGGCACCAATCCCGCGCGGGTGTTCCGGCTGCTCGGCCTCTGGCACGGCGCGTCGATCAGCCTGCCGGCCGCCGCGGCCCTGTTCGGCGAGTCCGGCGACGACGTGGCGGACGCCCTGGAAACTCTCGTCGACGCGAACCTGCTCGAGTCGCCGGCCGCGGACTGGTACCAGTTCCACGACCTGCTCCGGGTCTACGCGACCGAGCGTGCCCAGGAAGAAGAATCGGAGACGGACCGGACCGAGGCCGTCGGGCGGCTGCTGCGGTGGTACCTGGAGACCGGGGAGGCCGCCGCGGACGCGGTCTCGCCGCGCCGTTACCGGGTGCCCCGCGAGCCCGCGGCGCCGGTCTATCCACCGCTCGGGTTCGGCTCCGTGGATGAGGCCCTGGCCTGGTACGGCGACGAGCGGGCCAACGTCGTGACCGCGACCCTGCAGGCGGCGGCCGCGGAACTCCATGACATCGCCTGGCGGCTGCCGCCGAACCTTTTCCCGCTGTTCAACAGGCGGGGCAACTGGACGGACTGCGTGACGAGCCACCGGGTGGCCGCGGAAAGCGTGCGCAAGACCGCCAACAGGCTCGGCGAGGCGTGGGTTCTCGACAGGCTCGGCTGGTCGCTGGCCCGGTTGCGGGACGAGGAAGCGTTCGGCTACCTCGAGCAGGCCCTGGCCATCCGGCGTGAGCTCGGTGACACGAGGGGAGAGGCGCAGAGCGCGATCGGGCTCGGCGAGGGGTACCTCAAGGTGCGCGGCCCTGGCGAGGAGGCCGTGAAGTACCTGCGGCTTGCCGCGGACCTGCTGCGGCCGACGGACATGCTGTCCTTGCGGGCGGTCGCGCTGAACAACCTCGGCGAGGTGCACCTCGATCTCGGTGACCTGGATGCGGCCGAGGAGTCCTGCGTGGAGGCCAGGGACATCTGGCGTGAGATCGGCGGATACGGCGAAGGATGGGCGTTGGACAACCTCGGCCGGGTCTATCTGGCTCTCGGCCGCATCGATGACGCGGCTAGCAGCCTGACGGACGCGATAAACGCGCACCGCGCGTCAGGCGAGCTCGCCGGCCAGGCGACTACTCTCAAGCATCTTGGGCATGCGCGCTCGGCGGCCGGCGACTTGGCCGCGGCGCGGAACTCATGGACGGAGGCGCTGTCAATATTCGAGCAGATCGACGAGCGCGCCGAGGCGGCGGAGGTCGCCGCGGCGCTGGCGTCCCTGCCGCGCTCGTAGGGCGATTGCCCGGTCAATAACAATCCATCGCGTGGGGGATTTGCGGCCGTAGTGTCGGGTGATGTTTGCCGACGTTTCAGGCTGTCGCCGACATTGGTGCAATTATTTTGCCTTCGTCGTTACTAGACTCGTAACGACGGGCATTCATTTGTGTCGAACATCCCCTGGCAACCGGGATAGCCGGGGTTTTCCTGGGCTGCGGGGACCGGGGGCGAGAGAAGGAGCGGGAAGATGAACGAAATGCGCCCAGAAACGGCCACGCCAGAGACGGCGACCCCGGAGACGGCCACGCCGGAGACCGCGACTCCCGAGACCGCTACCCCGGAGACGGCCACGCCGGAGACCGCGACTCCCGAGACCGCCACCCCGGAGACGGCCACGCCGGAGACCGCGACTCCCGAGACCGCCACCCCCGAGACCGCCACCCCCGAGACCGCCACCCCCGAAGACGAGGACTAAGGCCCGAAGCGGCCTGCGCGTCGCCGTTACGCCGCCGTGCGTGCGGATGCGGAACGCTCGCATCCGCACGCACGTTGTTTCTCGGCTAGACTTCACTGGCGCATCGCAGATATCCGTATGAGGAGTGACTGACCGTGCCTGAGGTCCGTATCGAAGCCGAGCTGCGTAACGAGTTCGGCAAAGGGGCAGCCCGCCGTACCCGCCGGGCGGGTCGCGTGCCCGCTGTCATCTACGGCCACGGTGCGGAGGTCCGCCACCTGTCGCTGCCCGAGCACGAGCTGATGCTCGCGCTGAAGACGCCGAACGTCCTCATCCGGCTCGAGGGCCTCCCCGGCCGCGCCGGCCTGGCGCTGCCGAAGGCGGTGCAGCGGAACGCGATCAGGGGCGATATCGAGCACGTCGACCTGATCGAGGTCCGCCGTGGTGAGAAGGTCACCGTCGAGATCCCGGTCCGGGTGACCGGCGAGGTCTACCCCGGTGGCATGCTCGACCAGCAGCTGGTGCAGATCCCCGTCGAGGCCGAGGCCACGCACCTTCCCGACGGCGTTGACGTGGACGTCACGGATATGGAGGTCGGCGCGGCGGTGCACGCCAAGGACCTCGTGTTGCCGGAGGGCAGCACGCTCCAGGTCGACCCAGAGGCGCTCGTCCTGCACGTGCTCGCCGAGCGGACCCAGGAGCAGGTCGAGGCCGAGCTCGGCGAGGCCGCGCCAGAGGCTGCCGAAGAGGCCGAGGTTCCGGAGCCGGTCGCTCCGGCCGAGGCTCCCGAAGGGGAGTAGCAAGACCGGCGCTCCATGGCCGACGAACGCTGGATCATCGCTGGCCTCGGCAACCCGGGGCCAGAGTACGCGGGCACCAGGCACAACGCCGGGCAGATGGTGCTTGCCGAGCTGGCCGGGCGGATGGGCGCGCGGTTCAAGGCGCACCGTACCCGCAACGACGTCGCGGAGGGCCGTCTCGCCGGCCAGCCGGTGACCCTCGCCAGGCCGCACGCGTACATGAACCTCTCGGGCGGCCCGGTGGCTGCGCTAGCGGCTTTCTACAAGCTTCCCCCCGAACGGATCGTCGTGCTCCACGACGATCTGGACATTCCGTTCGGCGCGGTAAGGCTCAAGCTGGGCGGCGGTGACAACGGCCACAACGGCCTCAGGTCGGTCACCGCCTCGCTCGGCACCCGCGACTACTACCGCGTCCGCTTCGGCATCGGCCGGCCGCCTGGCCGGATGGAGGCTGCCACGTACGTGCTGCGTGACTTCACGGCGGCCGAGCGCAAGGAACTCCCGTTCGCTATCGACCGGTGCGCCGACGCCACGGAGACCCTGATCAGCAAGGGCCTCACCGAAGCGCAGAACCTGTACCACACCGACCCGGCGTCCGGCTGAGCTGCCAGCGCAGCGCTCAGGCCCGCGGCGGCTGAGGCTTTCGATCATCCCGAACGTAGGGTGGCGACTCTCCCGGCTCCCGGTTTCCTGGAGTCACGCTGGTTGATCCGGACCGCGATTCATGAGGTGGCGGGCGAAGAAGCGCTCGGAGCTGTCGATCTCGAACCTCGGCACGTCCATGTGGCCGCCGGGATTGGCGTGCAGTGTCTTTTCCGCCGAGCCGATGGCGTCGAACAGCGCCAGCGCCGACTCGCGCGGCACGATCTCGTCGTCCCACTGGAGGACGAACTCGACGGGGACGTTGATCCTGGCGGCGGGCTCGGCCAGAGTCTCGTAACCCATCAGCCCGAGGACGGCTGCGTTGATCCGGGGCTCGGCCGCGACCAGCGGCACGCCGATCGCGCTGCCCAGGGACACGCCCCAGTACCCGACAGCCGCGTCGGCGCCGATCCAGTCGAGTGCGGTCAGGGCGTCGATGGTGGCCTGCCATTCGGGTATGGCGAGCGCGGCGGCGGCGACGCCGCGCCGGGCGAACGCGTCGCCGAGGGGCTTGCCTGCCGCGGTCAGCTCCTCGATCTCCGCGTTGAACGGCTCGTACTCCGCCGGGACCGGCCTGCCGCCCCACCCCGGCGCGTCGATGGCGGCGACCGCGTACCTGCTGCCCGTCACGTAGCGGCGGGCGCGGCCCACCATCGGCGGCGCCGTCCGGTGCCCGGCGCCGCCATGACCGAGCAGCACGAGCGGCCGCGGTCCGGTGGCCCCGGCCGGCGCCCATACAGCGCCGGTAGCGTCGCCAAGCGTGAACAGCCGCTCCGTCACGCCGTCCGCTGTCGTCTCCGCGCTGAACCGCATAACCGCCGCCCTCCGGCCCGTTCGTATCCGTCGGCTACCAACGTCCCCTAACTCCCCCTGCCCCGCAAGCCGTAGTCGGGAGCACGCCCGAACTGGTTTTCAAAGATAATGGATCGTTAGGCACACTGGGAGGTGCCTAACGATCCATTATGATCGGGAGGCCGGAATTCGTGCCCGATATGTCCGAGTTATTCGGCGGGGTGCGCGCAGGGGAACCGCGGGCGCCAGGTGGCCGGTAGCATCGGGCGGGTGATAACAGCCGATGACCATGTGCTCGCACGGGACCTGGCGGAGGATGCCGGGCGTCTGCTGCTCGAGCTGCGCGCTCGCGGCGGTGACCCGGACGCGCAGCGGAAGGCGGGGGACCGGCTCTCCCACGAGTTCCTCGTCGCCGAGCTGGCCGCTAAGCGGCCGCACGACGCGGTGCTGTCCGAAGAGGGCATCGACGATAAGGCGCGGCTGAGCGCCGACCGGGTGTGGATCGTCGATCCTCTGGACGGGACGCGGGAGTTCGGCGAGAAGGGGCGCACCGACTGGGCCGTGCACGTGGCGCTCTGGGAGAGGGACAAAGGCGGCCTCACCGCCGGCGCGGTGGCGCTGCCCGCCCAGGGCACGGTGCTGTCCACTGTCGATCCGCCCAAGGCCCCGATCGCCCCGATCGAGGAAGCCCGAAAGCCGGGTAAGCCGCTCAAGCTGGTAGTGAGCCGGAGCCGGGCTCCGCAGCTCGTGTACGACGTGGCGAACATTACCGACGCGGTGCTCGTGCCGTGCGGCTCGGCCGGCGCGAAGGTGGCGACCGTCATCACCGGGCAGACCGACGCCTACCTGCACGCCGGCGGCTTCTACGAGTGGGACACCGCCGCCCCGGTCGCGGTCGCGGTCGACGCCGGGTTCCACGTCTCCCGCATCGACGGCAGCGATGTCCGGTACAACCGGGACAACCCGCTGCTGCCGGATATCCTGGTTTGCCGGCCCGCAATCGCGGGCTTGCTGCTGGAAGCGATCCGGGAAGCGACGCATGCGATCTGATTACCTGTTGTCCCAGCTGGACGTGCTCGAGGCCGAGTCGATCCACATCATGCGTGAGGTCGCCGCTGAGTTCGAGCGGCCCGCGCTGCTGTTTTCCGGCGGCAAGGACTCCATCGTGGTGCTCGCGCTGGCGGAGAAGGCGTTCCGCCCCGCGAACATCCCGTTCCCCGTCATGCACGTGGACACCGGGCACAACTTCCCGGAGGTGCTCGAGTTCCGCGACAGAAGGGCCGCCGAGCTCGGTGTCAGGCTCGTCGTCGCCAGCGTCCAGGACTCGATCGACCAGGGGCGTGCCGTCGAGGAGACCGGCCGCTGGGTCAGCAGGAACCGGCTGCAGACCGTGACCCTGCTCGACGCGATCGAGGAGCACCGGTTCGACGCCCTGTTCGGGGGGGCACGGCGCGACGAGGAGAAGGCCCGCGCCAAGGAGCGGGTATTCAGCTTCCGTGACGAGTTCGGCCAGTGGGACCCGAAGAACCAGCGCCCCGAGCTGTGGAACCTCTACAACACCAAGATCAGCCGCGGCGAGCACATCCGGGTGTTCCCGCTGTCGAACTGGACCGAGCTGGACGTCTGGGCCTACATCGAGCGGGAGAACCTGGAGATCCCGTCGATCTACTACGCGCACGAGCGCGAGGTGTTCGAGCGCGACGGCATCCTGCTGGCTGTCAACGAGTTCCTGCCGCAAACGGAGGACGAGCAGCCGTTCACCGCGACCGTGCGGTACCGGACCGTCGGCGACATGACGATCACCGGCGCGGTCACCTCGACCGCCGCGACGATCAGCGAGGTGATCGCGGAGATCGCCGCCACCAGGATCACCGAGCGCGGCCAGACCCGCGCCGACGACCGGACGAGCGAGGCGGCGATGGAAGACCGCAAGCGGGAAGGCTACTTCTAGAACATGGACATCTTGCGGTTCGCCACCGCTGGCTCGGTAGACGACGGTAAGTCCACGCTGATCGGCCGCCTGCTCTACGACTCGAAGGCCATCTTCGAAGACCAGCTCCAGTCCGTGGAGCGGACGTCAAGGGACCGGGGCGAGGAGTCGACCAACCTCGCGCTGCTGACCGACGGGCTGCGGGCCGAACGGGAGCAGGGCATCACGATCGACGTCGCGTACCGGTACTTCGCGACGCCGCGGCGGAAGTTCATCATCGCCGACACCCCAGGCCACATCCAGTACACGCGGAACATGGTCACCGGCGCCTCCACCGCCGACCTGGCCATCATCCTGGTCGACGCGCGCAACGGCCTGACCGAGCAGTCGAGAAGGCACGCCTTCCTCACCACGCTGCTGCGGGTGCCGCACCTGGTGCTCGCGGTGAACAAGATGGACCTCGTCGGCTTCGACCAGCAGGTATTCGAGCAGATCTGCGACGAGTTCTCCAAGTTCGCGGCCAAGCTGGAGGTCCAGGACCTCACGTTCATCCCGATCTCCGCGCTGCTCGGCGACAACGTGGTGGACCGCAGCGCGAACATGCCCTGGTACGAGGGCCCGTCGCTGCTGCACCACCTGGAGCACCTGCACATCGCGTCCGACCGCAACCTGATCGACGTGCGGTTCCCCGTGCAGTACGTGATCCGGCCGCACGCCTCGAGCGATCCCGAGCTGCACGATTACCGCGGCTACGCCGGCCAGGTGGCGGGCGGCGTGCTCAAGCCTGGCGACGAGGTGATGCACCTGCCGTCCGGATTCAGCACCAGGATCAAGCGGATCGACATGGCGGGCACCGCCGTCGACGAGGCCTTCCCGCCGATGTCGGTGACCCTGCTGCTCGATGACGACGTGGACATCTCCCGCGGCGACCTCATCTGCCGCCCGCACAACCGCCCGCACGTCGCGCAGGACATCGAGGCCATGGTGTGCTGGATGACCGCTGACCGGCCGCTCGCGCCGCGCTCCCGGCTGATCGTCAAGCACACCACGCGCACGGTCAAGGGGATCGTCACCGACCTGCTGTACCGGATCGACGTCAACACCCTGCACAGGGACGAGACCGCGCCGCAGCTCGGGCTCAACGAAATCGGCCGGGTGCGGATGCGGCTGACCCAGCCGGTGTTCGCCGACCCGTACGCGCGGAACCGGCTGACCGGCGGGATGATCCTTATCGACGAGGCGACCAACACTACGGTCGGCACCGTCATGATCACGGACGCACATTGATCGGCGTCTAGCCCGGCTGGCTGATGCGGGATATGGTCGCATTTGTGCCTTCTGCGACCTCCCCCTTCCACGACCTGAGCGATTACGTCGCCATTCCGCGAATTACCGGACTACGGCTGTCGCCCGACGGCAGCTGGCTGGCGGCCAGCGTGCAGACGCTGAGCGCGGACAAGAAGAAGTTCGTTACCAGCATCTGGCGGATCGACCCGCTGGGTGGCGCGCCGCACCGGCTCACCAGGTCCGCCGAGGGGGAGGGCGGCCCGCGCTTCCTCCCTGACGGCTCGCTGCTGTTCACCTCCAAGCGCCCGGCGCCTGACAACGGCGAGGGGAACGGCGGGCGGGGCGGCGACACTGTCCGCGCCGAAGGCCCGGCGTTGTGGCTGCTGCCCGCCGGAGGCGGCGAGGCACGCATCGTCGGGTCGCTGCCCGGCGGGATCAACGGGCTGGAAACGGCCGCAGACGCGCCGGCCATCGTGGTCATCTCGCCGGCGCTGGGAGACGAGGACGAGCGGCTGCGCAAGGAGCGCAAGGACGCCGGCGTCACCGCGATCCTGCACGAGACCGTCCCGGTCCGCTACTGGGACCACGACCTCGGCCCGGCCGATCCGCGGCTGTTCGCGGTCATCCCGTCGCCAGACGCCGGCGCCGGAACCGAGGACTCCCGGTACGAGACCCGCGACCTCACCCCGGACGCGGGCCGCGCACTGTTCCAGTCGTCGGTGGCGCTGAGCCCGGACGGAACGCTGGCCGCGGTCACCTGGTGGCGCTGGCGCGATGGCGTGCAGGCACACCAGGAACTTGTGCTGATCGACCTGCCCGCCGGCAAGCGGACCGTGCTGCTCACCGACCCTGACCTGGACTATGCCAGTCCCGCCTTCTCGCCGGACGGGCTGCGGCTGGCGTGTCTGTGCACCAGCCACTTCACCAGGGAAGAGCCGCACGACGAGACGCTGGTGCTGGTGAACACCGACGGCAGCGGCGAAGCGCGCGACCTGACCGGCGGCCTCGACCGGTGGCCGGGCAGCCCGGTCTGGGATCCGGCCGGCCGCTGGGTGTACTTCACCGCCGACGACACCGGCAGGCGTCCGGTGTTCAGGGTGGCGGTCGGCACCGGCGAGATCAGCAGGCTGACCACGGATCACGGCCACTACAGCGAACTGAACCCGTCCCCCGACGGCACCGCGCTGTTCGCCCTCCGGTCCGCGGTCGACGCGCCGCCCGCGCCGGTCCGCATCGACGTCGCGACCGGGGAGATCACGGCGCTGGACAGCCCCGGCGGTCACCTGGCGCTGCCCGGCAGGCTGACCGAGCTGGAGACGACCGCCGACGACGGCCAGCCGCTGCGCGCCTGGCTGGTGCTGCCGGACGGAGCGAACCAGGATCACAAGGCACCCCTGCTGCTGTGGGTGCACGGCGGCCCGATGTCGAGCTGGAACTCCTGGTCGTGGCGGTGGAACCCATGGCTGATGGCGGCGCGCGGATACGCGGTGCTGCTACCGGATCCGGCGCTGTCTACGGGCTACGGCCGGGCCTTCGTGGCGCGCGGTTACCACCAGTGGGGCTCGCGCACGTTCGACGACGTGATAACCCTCACCGACGTCGCCGTGGCCCGCGACGACATCGACGGGTCGCGGACCGCCATGATGGGCGGCTCGTACGGCGGCTACATGGCGAACTGGATCGCGGGCCACACCGACCGGTTCAACGCGATCGTCAGCCACGCCGGGCTGTGGGCGCTGGACCAGATGATGAGCACCACGGACGTCGCGCACTGGTTCCACCCGCAGTTCGGCGACCCGCTGACCGAGCCGGGAATGTACGAGCAGAACTCCCCGCACCTGCACGTGGAGAAGATCACCACCCCGATCCTCGTGATCCACGGCAACAAGGACTACCGGGTTCCGGTAGCGGAGGCGCACCGGCTGTGGTGGGACCTCAAGCGGCATCAGGTGGACGCGAAGTTCCTCTACTTCCCCGACGAGAACCACTGGATCCTCACCCCCGGCAACGCCGCGGTCTGGTACGAGACGGTGTTCGCGTTCCTCGCCCAGCACGTGCTATCCGAACCCTGGCAGCGGCCCGCGCTGCTGTAAGTGGCAGGCTGTCAGCCATGACTCGCGCTGATCTCGACAAGCAGCCAGCCGAAGTGGCGGCGATGTTCGACGCCCTGGCCGGGCGCTACGACATGATGAACGACATCCTGTCGATGGGCCAGGTCAGGCTGTGGCGCAAGCGCGTCCAGCGCGTCCTCCAGGCCGGTCCTGGGGAGCGCGTGCTCGACCTGGCGGCGGGCACCGGGACCTCGTCGGTGACCTTCGCCGCGTCCGGGGCGAACTGCGTGGCCTGCGACTTCTCGTTCGGCATGCTGCAGGCCGGGCAGGCGCGCCTGACGGCCAGGGACCCGTTGCGGGACAAGACAAGGGGCCGGGTGGCCTTCGCCGCGGGCGACGCGCTGAAACTGCCGTTCCGGGATGGTGCGTTCGACGCGGTCACGATCTCGTTCGGGCTGCGGAACGTGCGCGGCGCGCGCGACGCGCTCGCCGAGATGCGCCGGGTGACGCGGCCCGGCGGCCGGCTCGTGGTGTGCGAGTTCAGCAGGATTACTGTTGAGCCCATCGATATGCTTTACCGGCGTTACCTGACCGGCGTTCTGCCGGCGGTCGCACGGCGCGCCGCGCGCAACCCCGATGCGTACGAGTACCTGGCCGAGTCGATCTCCGACTGGCCAGCGCAGCGGGAACTCGCGGACGTGATCCGGGCGGCGGGCTGGTCGGCGGTGCGGTGGCGCGACCTGACCCTCGGCGTGGTCGCCATCCACGTCGCGCGTAACCTCTAGGCTGGTTCTCCGGTCCCGCTACGGGAGGGGTGGCCTGAGGCCCAAACCGGTCCGGGATTAAACTAACGGCAAAGAATTTGTGAAGCGCTTCACAAGAACCTCAAGGCAGCGGATAGAAGACACGTGACCGAGCACGTTAAGGACGACGACGCCGACGTGATCGTCGTCGGCGCCGGACCGTCCGGCGCCACCACCGCCTTTTACCTGGCGCAGGCAGGGCTGAACGTGCTGCTGCTCGAGAAGGCGCGGTTCCCCAGGGACAAGGTGTGCGGCGACGGGCTGACCCCGCGCGCGGTCAAGCCGCTGATCGCGATGGGCGTCGACGTCGGCCCCGGCTCCGGCTGGCTGCGCAACAAGGGCCTGCGGGTGATCGGCGCGGGCATGCGGCTCGAGCTGCCGTGGCCCGAGCTCGACAGCTACCCCGGCTACGGTCTGGTGCGCACCCGCGCCTCGCTCGACGAGACGCTGGCCCGCCGCGCCCAGGCCGCCGGCGCCAAGCTCCTCGAGGGAGTCACGGTCACCGGTCCCGTCCTTGACGACGCTGGCCGCATCATCGGGGTGACGGCGAATACAGATGATTCCGAACGGGCCCGTGGTGACTCCACCACCTACCGTGCCCGCGTCATCGTGGCGGCCGACGGGAACTCATCGCGGCTCTCGGTCGCGATGGGCCTGCACAAGCGGGACGACCGTCCGCTCGGCGTCGCCGTCCGCACCTACTACACGTCGCCGCGGCACGACGACGACTACCTGGAGTCATGGCTCGACCTGTGGGACGGCGACCGGCTGCTGCCCGGGTACGGCTGGATCTTCGGGATGGGCGACGGCACGTCCAACGTCGGCCTCGGCATGCTGAACACCTCGGAAGCGTTCGGCAACACCGACTACCGGGCGCTGCTGAAGCGCTGGCTGAGCTCGATGCCCGAGGAGTGGGGCTACACCGAGGAGAACAGGACAGAGCCGGTGCGCGGCGCCGCGCTGCCGATGGGCTTCAACCGCACCCCGCATTACTACCGGGGGCTGCTGCTGGCCGGCGACGCGGCCGGCATGGTGAACCCGTTCAACGGCGAGGGCATCGCGTACGCGATGGAGTCCGGCGAGATCCTGGCGGGCACGATCGCCACGGCGCTCGCCTGCCCGACCCGCGAGCAGGCCGAACGGGTGCTCCACGGGTACCCGCGGGCACTGGCCGACAGCTACGGCGGCTACTATGCCCTCGGCCGGGTGTTCGTGCAGCTACTCGGGCGGCCGCAGTTGATGCGCTTCGCGACCAGGCACGGTATGGCCCGGCCGGCGCTGATGCGGTTCGCACTCAAGCTGCTGGCCAACCTGACCGATCCGCGGGGTGGCGACGCCGCGGATCGCCTGATCAACGGCATGACCCGACTCGCACCGAACCCCAGGTGAGCCGATGCCTAGGATGAATCACCACAGAGAGGGGGCGGAAGCACGGTGAAGCTGTACATACCGATCCTCGTGCTGGCCATTCTCGCCTTCGGCTTCGCGGCGTTCTCAGTCACGGTAGGGACCTTCGCGGGCCCGAAGCGCTGGAACAAGGCGAAGCTGGAAGCCTACGAGTGCGGCATCGAGCCAACCCCGATCCCGCTGGGCGGCGGCAAGATCCCGGTCCACTACTACGTGACCGCCATGCTGTTCATCGTCTTCGACATCGAGATCGTGTTCCTGTACCCCTGGGCGGTGACCTTCAACCAGCTGGGGGCGTTCGGTCTCGTGGAGATGGTCACCTTCGTCGTCACCGTGCTCATCGCGTACACCTACGTGTGGCGGCGCGGCGGCCTGGACTGGGATTAGCGACATGGGCATTGAGGAAAAGCTGCCGAGCGGCGTCCTGCTGACGTCGGTAGAGAAAGTAGCCGGGTGGGCGCGGGCCCGCTCGGTGTGGCCGGCCACCTTCGGCCTGGCCTGCTGCGCGATCGAGCTGATGATGACCGGCGGCCCGCGGCACGACCTGGCCAGGTTCGGCATGGAGAAGACCGGGTCAACGCCCCGGGAGGCGGACCTGATGATCGTCGCGGGCCGGGTCAGCCAGAAGATGGCGCCCGTGCTGCGGCAGATCTACGACCAGATGCCCGAGCCGAAGTGGGTCATCTCGATGGGCGTCTGCGCCTCGAGCGGCGGCATGTTCAACAACTACGCCATCGTGCAGGGCGTCGATCACGTCGTGCCGGTGGACATCTACCTGCCCGGCTGCCCGCCGCGGCCGGAGATGCTGATGGACTCGATCTTCAAACTGCACGACAAGATCATGAACATGAAGCTGGGCGCCGACCGCCAAGACGAGATCACCGAGCTGGAAGAGGCCCGCCTGAAGCTGCTCCCGCTGCACGTCACCCCCATGGTCAACGAGGTCGGGAGCGAACTATGAGCCAGGCGCCCGGCGAGCCGGGGACCCCGGCCGGCGAGCCGCCCGCCGTGGCGGAAGACGGCCTCCCGGCCCGCCGGGATGAGCAGCCGGCCGCCGCGCAGGTGGTGCGCAGGGGCATGTTCGGCGTGCACGATACGCCCGACACGTCCGGGTACGGCCTGCTCCAGGTCCACAAGCGGCCGCCGGTGTCATCGGAGCCGCCGTACGGCAGCTACTTCGACACGATCGCGCAGGAGCTGGGCGGCGCGCTCGAGGCGGACGGGCTCGGCTTCTTCGACGCCATCGAGCGGGTGGTCGTGGACCGCGGCGAGGTCACCTTCCACGTGCGCCGCGAGCGGCTCGTGGCGGTGTGCGAGAAGCTGCTGAAGGAGCCCGAGCTGCGGTTCGAGATCTTCGGCGGCGTGTCTGGCGTGCACTACCCGGAGGACACCGGCCGCGAGCTGCGTGCCGTGTACCACTTGGTGTCGATCACGCACAACCGCCGGCTCAGGCTCGAGGTGAGCGCGCCCGACGGCGACGCGCACATTCCCTCGGTGGTCTCCGTGTACCCGTCGGCGAACTGGCACGAGCGGGAGACCTGGGACTTCTTCGGCATCATCTTCGACGGGCACCCGGCGCTGACCAGGATCGAGATGCCTGACGACTGGCGCGGGCACCCGCAGCGCAAGGACTACCCGCTCGGCGGGATTCCGGTCGAGTACCGCGGCACCAAGGTGCCGCCGCCCGAGGAGAGGAGATGGTACGCGTGACCACGCACGCGACTCCGGGCGCGACCGACGCGGACGCCGACGCCGCACAGGGCCGCGTTTACAACGTGGCCGGGCAGGACTGGGACGAGGTTGTCGCCGCGGGCGAGGAAGACCGGTCAGAAAACGAGCTGGTCGTCGTCAACATGGGACCGCAGCATCCTTCCACGCACGGCGTGCTGCGGCTGATCCTGACCCTTGACGGCGAGACCGTCTCCGACGTCAGGGCGTCCATCGGCTACCTGCACACCGGCATCGAGAAGAACCTTGAGTACCGCACCTGGACACAGGGCACCACGTTCGTCACCAGAGCGGACTACCTGACGCCGATCTTCAACGAGTCCGCGTACTGCATGGCGGTGGAGCGGCTGCTCGGCATCGAGGACAAGCTGCCCGAGCGCGCCCTGATCATGCGGGTCCTCCTGCTCGAGCTGAACCGTGTCGCCTCGCACCTGGGCGGGATCGGGCCGTTCGGCCTGGAACTCGGCGCCACGACGATCTTCCTGCAGGCCGTCCGGATGCGGGAGAACGTCCTTGACCTGTTCGAGCTGATCACCGGGCTGCGAATGAACCACGCCTTCGTCCGGCCCGGCGGCGTGGCCCAGGACATGCCGGCCGGCGGCCTCGAGGCGGTCCGCGACTTCCTGCGCAAGGCGCCGCGGCTGGTGCACGACCTGCGCACGCTGATCGACGCCAACCCGGTTTTCAAGGCTCGCACGCAAGGCATCGCCTTCCTCGACTTGGAGGGCTGCATGGCGCTCGGCGTCACCGGGCCCATCCTGCGGGCGACCGGCCTGCCGTGGGACCTGCGCAAGTCCCAGCCGTACCTGGGATACGAGACCTACGAGTTCGACGTCCCGACGCAGGAAACCTGCGACGCCTACGGCCGGTACCTGGTCAGGATCGAGGAGATCGATCAGTCGCTGCGGATCGTGCAGCAGTGCGTGGACCGGCTGGCCGAGCGGACCATGCCGAACGACCCATGGCTGATCCAGGACGCGAAGATCGGCTGGCCGGCCCGGCTGTCGCTCGGCCCTGACGGGCTCGGGCCGTCGCCCGAGCACATCGCGCACATCATGGGCCAGTCCATGGAGGCCCTGATCCACCACTTCAAGCTGGTGACCGAGGGCTTCCGGGTGCCCGCCGGGCAGGTCTACCAGGCGGTCGAGTCGCCCAAGGGGGAGCTCGGCTGCCACGTAGTCAGCGACGGCGGCACCAGGCCTTACCGCGTGCACCTGCGCGACCCCTCGTTCCACCACCTGCAGGCCCTCGCCGCGATGTGCGAGGGTGGCCTGCTGGCAGACGTGATCCCGGCGATCGCGTCGATCGACCCGGTGATTGGAGGCGTGGACAGGTAATGCCGTTTAGTGACGAGGCGCTGGCCCGGCTGCGGGCGGACGCCGCCGACATCATCGGCAGGTACCCGCGGGCGAGGTCCGCGCTGCTGCCGCTGCTCCACCTGGTGCAGTCCGAGGAGGGATACGTCTCCGACGACGGCTTGACGTTCTGCGCTGAGACGCTCGGGATCACCCAGACCGAAGTCAAGGGCGTGTCCACCTTTTACACGATGTACAAGGACCGCCCCGTCGGGGAGTACCAGCTGGGCGTCTGCACGAACACGCTGTGCGCCATCATGGGCGGCGATGAGATCTACGCAGCGCTCGCCGAGCACCTTGGCGCCGATCCGCACGGCGACGCGCACCACGACGTCATCTCGCAAGACGGCAAGGTCGGCCTCGAGCGCGTCGAGTGCAACGCGGCCTGCGACTACGCCCCGGTCGTCATGGTGAACTGGGAGTTCTTCGACAACATGACGCCAGATTCAGCCAGGCAGCTGGTCGACGACCTGCGGGCGGGCAACGACGTGCACCCCACCAGGGGACCTGACCGGCTCTGCACCTGGAAGCAGGCGTCACGCATCCTCGCCGGCTTCGGTGACGGGCAGGCCGCGGAAGGCCCGTCGGCGGGTCCGGCCAGCCTGGTCGGCCTTGAGCTCGCCAAGGAGCATGGCTGGACGGCACCCCCGGGGGATCGCGGGGGCCAGGGGGAACGGGGGGCGGGAGCCTCCCGTGCGGGAAGTCAGTCCCCCCTGGCTAACACCGAGCCCGCCGGAGGTAGCAAGTGACCGACACGCTCACGCCCGTCCTCACGGCGCACTGGGACGAGCCTGACTCCTTCCGGCTGTCCGGCTACGAGCGCACCGGCGGCTACCAGGGGCTGCGCAAGGCGCTCGCGATGCCGCCGGACGACGTGATCGCCGCCGTGAAGAACTCTGTGCTGCGCGGCCGTGGCGGCGCCGGGTTCCCCACCGGCGTGAAGTGGTCGTTCATCCCGCAAGGCGACGGCAAGCCGCACTACCTCACGGTCAACGCCGACGAATCCGAGCCGGGCACCTGCAAGGACGTCCCGCTGATGATGGCCACCCCGCACACGCTGATCGAGGGCGCCATCATCACCTGTTACGCGATCAGGGCCGGGCACGCGTTCATCTACATACGCGGCGAGGTCCTGCACGTCGTCCGGCGGCTGCAGCTCGCGGTCGCCGAGGCCTACGAGGCGGGCTACCTCGGCAAGAACATCCTCGGCTCCGGCTTCGACCTGGACATCGTGGTGCACGCCGGGGCCGGCGCCTACATCTGCGGCGAGGAGACCGCGCTGCTCACCTCGCTCGAGGGGTACCGCGGCCTGCCGCGGAACCGGCCGCCGTTCCCCGCCGTGGAGGGCCTGTACGCGAGCCCGACGGTGATCAACAACGTCGAGTCCATCTCCAGCGTGCCGTCGATCATGTCGGACGGCGCGGACTGGTTCGCCGAGCTGGGCACAGAGAAATCCAAGGGCTTCGGCATCTTCTCGCTGTCCGGGCACGTCACCCATCCCGGCCAGTACGAGGCGCCGCTCGGCATCACGCTGCGCGAGCTGCTCGACCTGGCAGGCGGGATCCGCGGCGGGCACCGGCTGAAGTTCTGGACCCCGGGCGGGTCGTCGACGCCGCTGCTGACCGACGCGCACCTGGACGTGCCGCTGGACTTCGAGTCGGTGGCCGCCGCCGGGTCGATGCTCGGCACCCGCGCGCTGCAGATCTTCGACGAGACCACCTGCGTCGTGCGGGCGACGCTGCGGTGGACCGAGTTCTACCAGCACGAGTCCTGCGGCAAGTGCACGCCGTGCCGGGAGGGCGCCTACTGGCTGGTGCGGGCGATCGAGCGGATCGAGCAGGGCAAGGGCACCGACGAGGACCTGGAGACGATCCTCGACGTCGGCGACAACATCATCGGCCGCGCGTTCTGCGCGCTCGGCGACGCGGTGCCGGTGCCGTTTTCCTCCGCCGTCAAGTACTTCCGCGACGAGATCATCCAGCACCAGAAGGAAGGCGGCTGCCCGTTCGACCCGGCGGCCACCACGCTGTGGGCGGATAGGTAACTCAATGACCGTGCAGACCACGACCCAGACCGTCACCGTCACCATCGACGGGTTCGAGATCAGCGTTCCGAAAGGAACGCTGATAATCCGGGCCGCCGAGATCCTCGGCATCCAGATCCCGCGTTTCTGCGACCACCCGCTGCTCGACCCGATCGGTGCGTGCCGGCAGTGCCTGGTGGACATCGAGGGCCAGCGCAAGCCGCTCGCCTCGTGCACCACCGTCTGCACCGACGGAATGGTGGTCAAGACGCAGCTCACGTCCGCCGTCGCCGACAAGGCGCAGCAGGGCGTGATGGAGCTGCTGCTGATCAACCACCCGCTCGACTGCCCGATGTGTGACAAGGGCGGCGAGTGCCCGCTGCAGAACCAGGCCATGTCCAATGGCCGGGGCGAGAGCCGGTTCCGCGAGGACAAGCGCGAGTTCGCCAAGCCGGTAGCGATCTCCACCGAGGTGCTGCTCGACAGGGAGCGGTGCATCTCCTGTACCCGGTGCGTCCGCACGTCGGAGGAGATCGCGGGCGACGACTTCATCGAGTTCCTTGAGCGCGGCCCCGCGCAGTACATCGGCACCGCCACGGGCAAGCCGTTCAACTCCTATTTCTCGGGCAACACCATCCAGGTCTGCCCGGTGGGGGCGCTGACCAGCGCGGCGTACCGGTTCAAGTCCCGGCCGTTCGACCTGGTGTCCACGCCGAGCGTGTGCGAGCACTGTGCGTCCGGGTGCCAGCTGCGCACCGACCACCGGCGCGGCCGGGTGCAGCGCCGGCTGGCTGGCGAGGATTACGAGGTCAACGAGGAGTGGAGCTGCGACAAGGGCCGCTTCGCGTTCAGCTACGCCACCGAGCCCGACCGGCTGACCGCGCCGCTGGTCCGCGACGAGGACGGCGTGCTGCGGCCGGCGTCGTGGGCCTCCGCCTTCGCGGCCGCGGCCCGCGGCCTCGAAGCCGCGCGGGACGCGACCGAGGGACCGCGGGGCGTCGGCGTGCTGACCGGCGGCAGGCTGACCCTCGAGGACGCCTACGCGTACGCGAAGTTCACCCGGGTCGCGCTGAACACCAACGACATCGACATGCGCGCACGGCCGCACTCGGTGGAGGAGGAGCAGTTCCTCGCCGCCAGGGTGGCCGGACGCGACATCGAGGTCAGCTACGCCGACCTGGAGGCCGCGCCGGCTGTGCTGCTCGCCGGGTTCGAGCCGGAAGACGAGTCGCCCATCGTGTTCCTGCGGCTGCACAAGGCCGCCCGCAAGCGGGGCCTCCCGGTGTTCTCGATCGCGGCGCTCGCCTCGCCGGGCCTTGCCAAGCTGTCCGGCACGCTGCTGCCCACGGTGCCAGGCGCCGAGCCGGCCGCGCTCACGACGCTAGCCGCCGGCGGTTCCAACGATGCTGACTTCAACCGCGCCGGCAACCTGCTCAAGGCACCAGGCGCGGTGATCCTCGCCGGGGAGCGGCTCGCCGAGGTGCCTGGGGCGCTGGCCGCCGCGGTGCGGCTCGCCGACGCCACCGGCGCGAAGCTCGCCTGGATACCGAGGCGGGCGGGGGAGCGCGGCGCCGTCGAGGCCGGCGCACTGCCCGGGCTGCTGCCGATCGGCCGCTGGGTCGGCGACCCGAAGGCGCGGGCCGAGGTGGCGCGGGTCTGGGCCAAGGCCACGCTGCCGACGACCCCGGGCCGCAGCACCGCGGCGATGCTGGCCGCGGCTGAGCAGGGAGAGCTCGGCGCGCTGATCGTCGCCGGCGTGGACGCCGCCGACCTGCCTGACCCGGCGGGCGCGCTGCGCGCGCTCGAGACGGTTCCGTTCGTGATCAGCCTCGAGCTGCGGGCCAGCTCGGTCACCGACCGGGCCGACGTCGTGTTCCCGGTGGCCGCGATCGCCGAGAAGGCCGGCACGTTCGTGAACTGGGAAGGCCGTGGTGGCACGTTCGGCGCCGCGCTCACCGTGCCAGGCGTCCGGACCGACCTGTACGTGCTCGGCGCGATCGCCGACGAGATGGACGTGCACTTGGCCCTGCCGGACGCGGCGGCCGCCAGGGCCGAGCTCACCGAGCTCGGCGGCTGGCGCGGCGCCCGCCCGCTGCCGCCCGCCGTGGTCCCGTCGGCGTCGTCTTCTCCCGCGCTCGGCGAGCACGAGGTTCGCCTCGCCACCTGGCATCAGCTGCTCGACGCGGGCCGGATGCAGGACGGCGAACCGTACCTCGCGGGCACCGCCCGGCCCGTCGTGGCGCGGGTGTCCCCGGCCACGGCCACGGCCGCCGGGCTGAGCGACGGCGAGAAGGTGACCGTCACGACGACGGCCGGCGCGCTGACGATCCCGGTCGAAGTGACGCCGATGGCCGACGGCGTGGTGTGGCTGCCGACCGCTTCCGCGGGCTCCGCGGTCCGCACCGACCTCGGCGCCGGGCACGGCAGCCGGGTGACCCTGAGGAGGTCAGAATGAGCGGGGCGCTGGCAGCGGACCCGACGCTAGCCGATTTCTACTTGGTCCCTTGGTGGCTGGTGCTGCTGAAGGTCGGGATCGTCTTCGTGTTCCTGGTCCTCTCCACGATCTTCATGATCTGGTTCGAGCGCCGGGTCATCGGCCGGATGCAGAACCGGCCGGGCCCCAACCGGGCCGGCCCATGGGGCCTGCTGCAGCCGATCGCCGACGCGCTCAAGCTGCCGCTGAAGGAGGACATCGTCCCCACCAAGGTGGACAAGCTGGTCTTCTTCGTCGCGCCGATCCTCGCGGCAGGGCCGTCGTTCATCAGCTTCGCGATCATCCCGTGGGGCACGGTGGTCTCGATCTTCCACCACCAGACGCCGCTGCAGGTCGCCGACCTGCCGGTCGCGGTGCTGCTCGTGCTCGCGATGAGCTCGGTCGGCGTCTACGGCATCGTGCTGGCCGGCTGGGCGTCCCGCGGGCCTTACTCGCTGCTCGGCGCGCTGCGCTCGACCGCGCAGGTGATCAGCTACGAGATCGCGATGGGCCTGGCGTTCGTCGCGGTGTTCCTGTACGCGGGCTCGCTGTCGACCACGGCGATCGTCACGGCCCAGCAGCACTTCTGGTACGGGTGGCTGCTGCTTCCCTCGTTCCTCGTCTACCTGGTGACGATGGTCGGCGAGACCAACCGGGTGCCGTTCGACCTGCCCGAGGGCGAGGGCGAGATCGTCGCGGGGCACATGACCGAGTACTCGTCGATGAAGTTCGCGATGTTCTTCCTCGCCGAGTACATCAACATGGTCACGGTCTCCGCGCTAGCCGTCACGCTGTTCCTCGGCGGCTGGCGGGCGCCGTGGCCGATCTCGCTATGGTCCGGCGCCAACAGCGGCTGGTGGACGGTGCTGTGGTTCCTGATCAAGGTCTTCATCCTGCTGTTCTGCTACGTCTGGCTGCGCGGCACGCTGCCGAGGGTGCGGTACGACCAGCTGATGGCGCTGGGCTGGAAGATCCTCATCCCCGCGTCGATCGTCTGGATCCTGCTGATCGCGACGGTCAAGGCGTGGCGGAACGACACCCACTCGAACGTCGTCTACGCGTGCGCCGGGCTGGTCATCGTGCTGATCCTGCTGCTGGTCACGTTCTGGGACAACGCGGGCCAGCGGCACGCCGCCGAGATCGGGCCGGAGCCGCCGCCAGTCCCGGACGGCGTGGACGGCACCGTCGAGGGCTTCCCGGTGCCGCCCATGGACCTGCCGCACTATCACGGGCTTGACCTCGGCGACAGGTCGCCAGGCAGCCCGCCTCTCGGCTCGACCGAAGTGACGAAGGAGGTCACCGGTGCCGGTTCTTGATTTCCTCAACCCCGTCAAGGGGTTCGGGGTCACCTTCCGCGAGATGTTCAGGAAGGTGGACACCGTGATGTACCCGGAGGACAAGCGGCCGACCGCGCCCCGGTTCCACGGCCATCACCAGCTGAACCGCTGGCCGGACGGGCTGGAGAAGTGCATCGGCTGCGAGCTGTGCGCCTGGGCCTGCCCGGCGGACGCGATCTACGTCGAGGGCAGGGACAACACGCCGGACGACCGGTACTCCCCTGGCGAGCGGTACGGGCACGTCTACCAGATCAACTACCTGCGCTGCATCCTGTGCGGGATGTGCATCGAGGCGTGCCCGACGCGGGCGCTGACGATGACCAACGAGTACGAGATCGCCGACGACAACCGGGAAAGCCTCATCTGGACCAAGGAGCAGCTGCTCGTGCCGCTGCGTCCGGGCATGGAGGCGCCGCCGCACCCGATGCGGCTCGGGAACGACGAGAAGGACTACTACCGGCTGGGCGGCGGGGGCGTGGTGGCCACTGACCGCGCGCCCGGCATGCGCGGGCCAGGCGGGCCCACCGGCCCGGCGGTGCACATCACGGGTGCCAACGAGCTGTCGCCGGGCGAAGACGAGAAGGCGTTCGACGAGGAGCTGGCGGGCGAGGGCGAGGTGCGGCCGGGCGCGGAGCAGGTCGACACCATGGGCAGAGAGGCCGGCCAATGACTCACCTGCTGCTGGCCGCGAACAACGGCACCAACCTGGACCCGATCTACAGCAAGGCGCTCTTCTGGATCCTCGCCATACTGTCCGTCGGCGCCGCCATCACCATGATCTTCATGCGGCAGGCCGTACACTGCGCGCTGATGCTCGCGATCGTGATGCTGTCGCTCGCGGTGCTTTACGCGATGCAGGGCGCGCCGTTCCTGGCCTTCGTGCAGATCATCGTGTACACCGGCGCCGTCCTGATGCTGTTCCTCTTCGTGGTCATGCTGATCGGCGTGACCTCGTCGGATTCGCTCGTCGAGACGATCCGCGGGCAGCGGCTCTGGGCGGGCCTCGGCGGTCTCGGGTTCCTGATCCTGCTGATCGTCGGCATCGGGCACGCGGCCATCGGCAGCGCCGCCCCGCAAACCGCCGCCAACGGCGTCGGCAACCTCACCGGCCTCGCGAAGCTGATCTTCACCACGTACGTCTTCCCGTTCGAGGCCACCAGCGCCCTGCTGATCACCGCCGCGCTCGGCGCGATGGTGCTCGCACACCGGGAGCGCGCCGAGCCCAAGCCGACCCAGCGGGAGCTGTCGCGCCGCCGGGTGGCCAGCGGGCACGTGGCGCCCGAGCCGCCGCCGGGGGTGTACGCACTGCACGACGCCGTCGACATGCCGGCGCTGTTGCCTGACGGAAGCACCACCGCACGTTCCGTATCGAAGGCCGTGATCCAGCGCGACGTGGACCTTGGCCGCGACCCGCAGCCGGACGTGACCGCTGATCTCGAAACGGAAGACCGGATCGAAGCCGAGCGGCAGATCGAAGCCGCCGCCAGGGGGAGGGACGAGCAAGCATGAGCCCCGCAGCGTACGTCTTCCTTGCCGTCATCCTGTTCGCCATCGGCGGCGTCGGCGTTCTCGTCCGGCGCAACGCGATCGTGATCTTCATGTGCGTCGAGCTGATGCTGAACGCGTGCAACCTCGCCTTCGTGGCGTTCGCGAGGCTGCACGGGAACCTGGACGGCCAGGTCGTGGCATTCTTCGTGATGGTCATCGCGGCCGCCGAAGTGGTCGTCGGGCTCGCGATCCTGATGGCCCTCTACCGCGCCCGCAAGTCCGCGTCGGTGGACGACGCGAACCTGCTCAAGTACTAAGGGGATTGACGCATGACGACGCTTGCCGCGACCGGCGCGCTGCGCTTCTCGTGGCTGCTGCTCGCGTTCCCGGTCTTCGGCGCGGCGGTCCTGCTGCTCGGCGGGCGGCGCACCAACAAGTGGGGGCACCTGCTCGGCTGCGCGATGTCGCTCGCGTCGTTCGTCTACGGCGTGATCGCCTTCTTTACGCTGCTCAGCTATCCCGCTGCGGACCGCAGCCGCGACCTGCACATGTACTCATGGATCCCGGTTGAGAGGTTCCAGGCGAACATCGGGATCCTGCTCGACCCGCTGTCGATCTGCTTCGTGCTGCTGATCACGGGCGTCGGCTCGCTGATCCTCATCTACTCGATCGGGTACATGGCGCACGACGCGGAGCGGCGGCGGTTCTTCGGCTACCTGAACCTGTTCATCGCCGCGATGCTGCTGCTGGTGATCAGCGACAACTACCTCGCCCTGTACGCCGGGTGGGAGGGCGTCGGCCTCGCCTCCTACCTGCTGATCGGGTTCTGGCAGTCCAGGCCGGCGCCGCCGGCCGCGGCGAAGAAGGCGTTCATCGCGAACAGGGTCGGTGACGCCGGCCTGTCGCTGGCGATCATGCTGATGTTCGCCGAGTTCGGCACGTTCAACTTCACCGGCGTGTTCGCGTCGGCGAAGTCGGGGGGCTCCGGCGTGGGTCTCGCGCTCGGCCTGCTGCTGCTGCTCGGCGCCTGCGGCAAGTCCGCCC
The DNA here is from genome assembly GCA_963843745.1 of uncultured Actinomycetota bacterium. Lineage (GTDB taxonomy): Bacteria > Actinomycetota > Actinomycetes > Streptosporangiales > Streptosporangiaceae > Trebonia. The sequence goes on along the minus strand of CAWJLP010000020.1, from coordinate 80,787 downwards.
AGCTGCCGCTGCAGTCCTGGCTGCTCGATGCCATGGAAGGCCCGACCCCGGTGTCGGCGCTGATCCACGCGGCGACCATGGTCACCGCCGGGGTGTACCTGATGGTGCGGTCCAACCCGATCCTGGCGCAGTCGGCGGACGCGCGGATGGCGGTGGCCATCGTGGGCACGGCCACGCTGTTGTTCGGCGCGATCATCGCGTGCGCCAAGGACGACATCAAGAAGTCGCTCGCCGGTTCCACCATGTCGCAGATCGGCTACATGATGCTGGGGGCCGGCCTCGGCCCGGCCGGGTACGCGTTCGCGATCGCGCAGCTGCTCGCGCACGGGTTCTTCAAGGCGGGGCTCTTCCTCGGCGCCGGCTCGGTGATGCACGGCATGAACGACGAGGTGGACATGCGGCGTTATGGCGGCCTGGCGCGCTTCATGCCGGTCACCGCCGTCACGTTCGCCATCTCCTATCTGGCGATCATCGGCATCCCGCCGTTCTCCGCGTTCTTCACTAAGGACCCGATCATCGACGCGGCGTGGGATCAGGGCGGAACCGCGGGCTGGCTCATGGGCGGCGCGGCGATCATCGGCGCGGGCATCACCGCGTTCTACATGACCAGGATGGTGCTCATGACCTTCACCGGCGCCAAGCGCTGGGAGGAGCACGCGCATCCGCACGAGTCGCCGGCCGTCATGACGTGGCCGATGATCGTGCTCGCCATCGGGTCGACCGTCGCGGGCGCGTTCCTGATCCTCAACAACCGGCTTGTCGATTTTCTCGCCCCCGTGGTCGGCGTGCCGCCGGTCTTGCACGGGCTCTGGACCGTGCCAGGTGAGACCTCCCTGGCGCTAGCGGTCGTTGCCGCCGTGCTCGCATGGTCGATGTACGGGCGCGTGCCGGTGCCCGAGACCGCGCCGCGGGGCAACCTCGTCACGAACGCGGCGCGCCAGGAGCTGTACGGCAACGCGTTCAACGAGTCGGTGCTGATGCGGCCGGGGCAGTGGCTGACCCGGCTGTCGGTTTACTTCGACAGCCGCGGCGTGGACGGGCTCGTCAACACGATCGCGGCGACAATCGGCGGGTCGTCGGGGCGGCTGCGCAGGGTCCAGACCGGTTTCGTGCGCTCTTACGCGCTGACCATGCTCATCGGCGCCGTGCTGCTGGTAGCCGGCCTTCTGGTGGTGAGGCTGTAATGAACGGCTTTCCCTGGCTGACCGTGGCGGGCGCCATCCCGCTGGTGGGGGCGGTGCTCGTCGCGCTCGTGCCGTCGCTGCCCGCGGACAGCGCGCCTGACGACGTGGAGGCGCGGTCCCGGCTTGTGAAGGTGCTGGCGCTGGCCGTCACGCTGGTCACGCTGGCCTGGGTGATCGTGATGGCCACCAGGTTCCACCCGTCGGGGCCGACCTTCCAGCTGACCGAGCAGTACTCGTGGATTCCCCAGTTCGGCGTGCACTACGCGCTCGGCGTGGACGGGATAGCGCTCGTGCTCATCGGCATGACCGTGGTGCTGATGCCGATGGTGATCCTCGCCTCCTGGCACGACGCGGACAACGCCAGGCGGTCGCCCAAGAGCTACTTCGCCATGATGCTGGTCCTCGAGACCATGATGATCGGGGTCTTCGCGGCCACCGACGTGTTCCTGTTCTACGTGCTCTTCGAGGCCATGCTGATCCCGATGTACTTCATGATCGGGTCGTTCGGCGTCGGGCCGCGGCAGTACGCGGCCGTGAAGTTCCTGCTCTACAGCCTGCTCGGCGGCCTGCTGATGCTGGTCGCGGTGATCGCGCTGTACGTGTACTCGGGCGAGTCGGCGGCCACCGGGCACCACGGCACGTTCCTGTTCTCCACCCTGGTGCACGTCACCCTGTCGCCGCTGGTGCAGAAGTGGCTGTTCCTCGGGTTCTTCATCGCGTTCGCGATCAAGGCGCCACTGTGGCCGTTCCACACCTGGCTGCCCGACGCGACCTTCTCCGCCCAGCCAGGCGCCGCGGTGCTGATGCTCGGCGTGATGGACAAGGTCGGCACGTTCGGCATGATCAGGTACTGCCTGGAACTGTTCCCGACCGCGGCGCACTACTTCACGCCGCTGATCCTGGTCCTCGCGGTGATCAGCATCCTTTACGGGGCGATCGTGGCGATCGGCCAGACCTCGATGAAGCGGCTGATCGGGTACACGTCGGTCTCGCACTTCGGCTTCATCGTCCTCGGCATCTTCGCGTTCACGTCGCAGGGGCAGACCGGCGCGATCCTGTACATGGTCAACCACGGGTTCGCCACCGGGGCGCTGTTCCTGCTCGCCGGGTTCCTGATCGTCAGGCGCGGCTCGGACCGGATCGCCGACTACGGCGGTGTGCAGACGGTTGCCCCGGTGCTCGCCGGGCTGTTCCTCGTGTCCCTCCTCGCGATGCTCTCGCTGCCCGGCCTGTCCACCTTCGTCAGCGAGTTCCTGGTGCTCGTCGGGACGTTCACGCGCTACAAGGTGGCCGCCTCCTTCGCCACGGCCGGCATCATCCTCGCCGCGATCTACGCGCTGTGGATGTACCAGCGGATAGCCACCGGCCCGGTTGCCGAGCCGGTCGCCAAGATGCCTGACCTGAGGATCCGGGAGCTGCTGGCGGTGTTCCCGCTCATCGCGCTGATCATCGCGATGGGCGTCTACCCGAAGCCGGTGCTCGACGTGATCAACCCGGCGGTGCAGTCCACGCTCAGCCAGGTCCATTCGACCGACCCGGTGCCACCCCATCCCGCGCCAGCCCAGGCCGTAGCCGCCTCGGCTGTCAAGAAGGGAACCCAGCCGTGACCCCCCTTGCCGCCGCCGCCGCGACCGTCCCCGGCGCGATCCCGGCCCCCAGCATCGAATACGGCCAGCTCGCCCCGATGCTGGTCGTGTTCGCCGGGGCGATCATCGGCGTGCTCGTCGAGGCGTTCGTGCCCAGGCTGCTGCGCCGCAGCGCGCACCTGGTGATCACGCTCGGCGCGCTGCTGGCCGCCTTCATCTGGACCTGCGTGATCGCCGGGTCCTCGACGATCTTCGCCAAGGGCAGCGCCGGGCACGTGGCGGCGATGGGCGCCGTCGCGGTGGACCGGCCGACGCTGTTCATCCAGGGCACGATCCTGGTGCTCGCTCTCGGCTCGGTGCTGCTGATCGCCGACGCGTCGCACGACGTGCCGGAGTTCGCGGGCCAGGCGGCCGCGATACCCGGCTCGGCCGAGGAGCGCGCGAGCCTGCTGGCCGGTTTCGTGCACACCGAGATCTACCCGCTGACCCTGTTCTCCGTCGGCGGCATGATGCTGTTCCCCGCCTCCAACGACCTGCTGACGATGTTCGTGGCGCTCGAGGTGCTGTCGCTGCCGCTGTACCTGCTGTGCGGGCTCGCGGCGCGCCGCCGGCTGCTGTCGCACGAGGCCGCGATGAAGTACTTCCTGCTCGGCGCGTTCTCCTCGGCGTTCTTCCTGTTCGGCATCGCGATGCTGTACGGGTACTCCGGTTCGGTGTCGCTGGCCGCGATCGCCTCGACGGCGGCCGGTAACACCGGCAGCGACACGCTGCTGTTCGCCGGGATCGCGCTCACCGGGGTGGGCTTGCTGTTCAAGGTCGGCGCGGTGCCGTTCCAGTCCTGGAAGCCGGACGTCTACCAGGGCGCGCCGACCCCGATCACCGCGCTGATGGCGTCGTGCGTCGTGGTGTCGGCGTTCGGCGCCCTGCTGCGGGTCTTCTACGTGGCTTTCGGCAACCTGACCTGGGACTGGCGGCCGGCGATGTGGGTCGTGGCGGTCCTCACGATGGTGGTCGGCGCGGTGATCGCCATCACGCAGACCGACGTCAAGCGGCTGCTCGCCTACTCGTCGATCGCGCACGCGGGGTTCATCCTCACCGCGGTGATCGCCGCCTCGGTGCAGGGCCTGTCGGCGTCGCTGTTCTACCTGGCGTCCTACGGCCTGACCACGATCGGGGCGTTCGCCGTGATCACGCTGGTCCGCGATCCGGGCGGCGAGGCCGACCACCTGTCCCGCTGGGCCGGCCTTGGCAAGCGGTCGCCGCTCGTGGCGGGGCTGTTCGCGCTTTTCCTGCTCGCCTTCGCCGGCATCCCGCTGACCAGCGGGTTCATCGGGAAGTTCGCGGTCTTCCAGTCGGCTATCGCGAGCGGGGGCACGGCGCTGGTCATCGTCGGCGTGGTGTCCTCGGCGATCGCGGCGTTCTTCTACGTCCGTATCATCGTGCTGATGTTCTTCAGCGAGCCGATGGCCGATGGCCCTGAAGTGATCAGGCCCGGCCTGTTCACGGGCATCGCGGTGGCGGTCGGCACGGTCGCGACCGTCTTCCTGGGTATCGTTCCTGAGCCGTTGCTGAGCCTGGCCAACCACGCGGCCACGCAGCTATTCGTGCGATGACGCCTGGCACCCCGGTGTTTCCGGCGCGCCGCCCAGTTCGTATGCTGGTGAGTTCCTGCGCTCCTGCGCTGGGTTAGGTGCGTCGAGGACATGGAGTTCGCGTGAGCATCGCAGTTCCGGTCGAGTTCGCTGACGAGGCTCTCACCGCGGAAATGGCCGAGGACCTGGTCGGGGTGGAGGCCGCGCTCCGGGATACCTCCTTCGGCGGTGACGAGATGTTCGCCGAGGTCTCCAGGTACATGATGGAGGCCGGCGGCAAGCGGTTCCGCGCGATGCTGGTCTTGCTGGCCGCCCGCTTCGGGGACAGCCGCGACAAGCGGATCGTGCCCGCGGCGGTCGCCATCGAGCTCACGCACCTGGCGACGCTGTTCCACGACGACGTGATGGACGAGGCCGTCATCAGGCGCGGGCACCCGTCGGCGAACTCGATGTTCGGCAACTCGATCGCGATCCTGGCCGGCGACTACCTGTTCGCCAGAGCCTCCCGCATCCTCGCCGACCTCGGCCCGCAGGCCATCAGGATCCAGGCGGAGACGTTCAGCCGCCTGGTCGACGGCCAGCTGGCAGAGACGGTCGGCGTCCGGCCCGGGCAGGACCCGCTCGACCACTACATGCACGTGATCACCGAGAAGACCGGCTCGCTGATCGCCACCTCCGGCCGGTTCGGCTCGATGTTCTCCGGCGCGCCCGATGAGATCTCCGATCTCATCGCCGACGCGTGCGAGCGCATCGGCGTTGCCTGGCAGCTCTCCGACGACGTGCTCGACGTCTCTTCGTCGTCGGCCCAGTCAGGCAAGGAGCCAGGTACCGACCTGCGGCAGGGTGTGCGCACCCTGCCGGTGCTCTACGCGCTGCGGTCCTCCGACCCGGCCGGCGAGCGGCTGCGGTGGCTGCTGACAGAGGCCGACCTGACCGACGCCTCGCTGCACGCCGAGGCGCTGGCCCTGCTGCGGGTCTCGCCGGCGCTCGGCGAGGCGCGGGAGACCGTGCGGTCGTGGATCGCCGACGCCCGGTCACGGCTCACGCAGCTGCCCAGCGTCCCGGCGCGCGCCGCCTTCGAGTCCCTCTGCAACTTCGTAATCACCCGCACCGGCTGACCCGCCAGCACTGGCTGAGAGTCTCAGTTGAGGCCACCGCTGGTCACATCAGTCACACCCGTCGGGTGCCGAGCATGATCACGAAGGAAAAGTTTCCTATACGCATACTTTTCTTTCGTGATCATGGAATTGACCGGGGGAGCGGCCCGGGGCGCTAGCCGAGCGCCGCGCGCAGCGTGTCCGCGTTGCGTTCCACCCACGCTAGGCGTCGCTTGATCTGGTTGCCGGCGCCCTCATCCCACATCCGCTGCCAGCCGCCGCCCAGCAGCTCGGCCCGCTGCTTCATCAGGTGCCACGAACGCTGAGAGCGCATGATGGCGATGTCGACCACCCGGCCGCGGTCGGTCTCGGACATGCCATAGGCGTCGGCGAGGAGCCGGCAGCGGCGCGGCACGTCCACGTCCCGCAGCAACGGGTCGGCGTCCGCCGGGTCGCCGAGCGGCGCCCACCACATCATCGCGTTGTACATCTCGTCGGCCCGAGTGGCCCACTTCGCCAGGTCGAAGTCGATCAGGGCGACCGCCTCCCCGTCGCGGAACACCACGTTCTCCGGCGTGATGTCGACGTGCCCCATCAGCTCTGGCGGGTACGCCGGCGCGGGCGGGATGCCCGGCGGGTCGGGCAGGCCCGGGTCCGGCTCCGCGCCCGGCGGGACCACGAACGTCGCGGCCGCGTCGTCGTAGGCTCGCACGAGACGGCCGACGGAAACCAGCCGGTCCTCGTCGGCGATCCAGGCGGGGCGCGGGCGCCCCGCGACCTCGCCCTCGATATACGTCAGTACCTCGCGCCCGGCGCTGTCGATGCCGAGGAACCGGGGCGCGCCCGCGAACCCGACATCCTCGAGATGCTTCAGCAGCGCGTGCACGAGCGGCGAGTTGCCCTGCACCGGCCGCCGCACCGTGTTCCCCACCCGGACGACGCCCTCGGTGACGTCCCCGCCGAGCAGCGGGATCTCCGGCTCGCTGCCGTCATCCGTCCAGGCGCGGACTCGCGGCGTGCTCAGTCGTCAGCCTTGATGAGGCCGACCGGGCAGGAGACGCCGGTGCTGTGGTCGGGGCAGTAGCCGTTCGGCACCTTGTACAGGTACTGCTGGTGGTAGTCCTCGGCGAAGTAGAACTCGCCGGCCGGGACGATCTCGGTCGTGATCTGGCCGTAGCCGTGCTCCGCCAGCTTCTTGCCGTACTCGGTCGCCGACCGCTCCGCGGCCTCCCGCTGCGCCTCGCTCTTGTAGAAGATGACGGACCGGTACTGGCTGCCGGCGTCGTTGCCCTGGCGCATGCCCTGCGTCGGGTCGTGCGACTCCCAGAAGACCTTGAGCAGCTGCTGGTAGGAGACCTGGCTCGGGTTGAACACCACCCGGACCGTCTCCGCGTGCCCGGTGCGGCCCGTGCAGACCTCCTCGTAGGCCGGGTTCGGCGTGAAGCCGCCCTCGTAGCCGACCGCGGTGGTGATCACGCCCGGTACCTGCCAGAACGTCTTCTCCTCGCCCCAGAAGCAGCCGAGCGCGAACTCGGCTATCTCGCTGCCCTCCGGGTACGGCGGCGTCAATGGCGTGCCGAGCACGGCGTGCCGCTCCGGAACCGGCATTGGCGTGTCCCGCCCGGGCAGCGCGTCCTCCGCGCTGACCATCTGCGTCTTCCGGAACCCGAAAATGCTCATGACCGCCTCCTGTGGCTGAACCGTCCCCACAACCACAGTACGGGCCGGCCTGTTCCCCGTTACATCGCCCGCCTGCCCGTGCGCGTCAGCCGAAGCGGAAGCGGAAGCGGATCAGGGGTCGATCAGGTGGCGCAGGTAGGCGGACGGGTCGGTGAGGTAGCGGCGCCAGTGGTCGGTGATGGCGAGGTCGGCCCACGCCGCCCGGCGGAGGCCGAAGTCGCCGACCTCGATGATGTCCGCCTCCGGGGTCGAGGCCAGGATCGGGGAGTGGGTGGCGCAGATGACCTGTGCGCCGCTGCGGCCAAGTTCGTGCATCAGCGCGACCAGCTCAAGGCAGGACCGAAACGACAGCGCCGCCTCCGGCTCGTCCATCAGGTAGAGCCCGGGCGCGCTGAACATCGCCTGGAAGACCGCGAGGAAGCCCTCGCCGTGGCTGATCGAAGACAGATCCTCCGGCCAGTAACCGGGCAGCCCCGAGACCACTTCCGCCAGCCCGAACAGGGTTTCCGCTCGCAGGAAGTAGCCCTTGCGCTTGTTCCTGGCGCGAAGGCGCATCTTCGCGCCCTCGCGGGTGAGGCCCAGCCGCATCACCTCGCCGAGCCGCGTCATCGGGCGCTGGTTCCCGTACTTGCGCCCGGCGCGGCCTCCGCGCGCGTCCAGGCCGGCCGCTTCGGCGATCGCCTCTACCAGCGTCGACTTGCCCGAGCCGTTCTCCCCGACCAGGAACGTCACCGGGCGCCGCAGCTCCAGGCCGTCGCGCGCGATCGCCGCGACGCACGGAATCGTGAATGGCCATTGACCCCGCTCATCGTCGCTGACCAGTTCCCGCTCGACCGACAGGCGTTCCACGAACACGACAGCGTGCCCGGCTAAGCGGCGGTTAGCGGACTTCCCAGGTGTCGTTGCCCGCGAGCAGGGTGGTGAGGTCGCCCTCTCCGCCGGCCCGCGCCGCGGCGATCTGGTCGGCCATGAGGTCGTTGTAGGACGGCCGGTCCACCGAGCGGAAGACGCCGATCGGGGTGTGCGAGAAGTCGCCGGAGTCGAGCCGGGACAGCGCGAACGCGTACGCCGGGTCCTGCCGGGTGGCGTCGTGCACGACCAGCTCGGAGGCGGGTACCGACGCCGCCTCGACGGGAACCAGCTCGCCGTACCGGCCGTACGTGAGCCCCATCGACTTGTCGGGCCCGTACAGCACGGGCGAGCCGTGCTCGAGCCGGATCAGGCCGGGCGCCGCGGGCTCCTTGAGCGGCGCGAACGCGTCGTCGTTGAAGATCGGGCAGTTCTGGAAGATCTCGATGAACGCCGCGCCCTCGTGGTCCGCCGCGGCCCGCAGCACCGACTGCAGGTGCTTGCGGTCGGAATCGACCGACCGCGCAACGAACGAGGCCTCCGCACCGAGTGCCAGCGACACGGGGTTGAACGGCTGGTCCAGCGACCCGAACGGCGTCGACTTGGTGATCTTGCCTTGCTCGGACGTCGGCGAGTACTGGCCCTTGGTCAGCCCGTAGATCCGGTTGTTGAACAGCATGATCTTGATGTTCACGTTCCGGCGCAGCGCGTGGATCAGGTGGTTGCCGCCGATGGACAGCGCGTCGCCGTCACCGGTGATCATCCAGACCGACAGGTCCTGCCTGGAGGCGGCCAAGCCGGAAGCGATCGCCGGTGCCCGGCCGTGGATCGAGTGGAAGCCGTAGGAGTTCACGTAGTAAGGCAGCCGCGACGAGCAGCCGATGCCGGAGATCACGACGACGTTCTCCCGCGGCACCTCAAGCTCGGGGAGGAACGACTGGAACGCGGCGAGAATCGCGTAGTCGCCGCAGCCGGGGCACCAGCGGACCTCCTGGTCCGACTTGAAATCCTTGGTGGCGAGTCCGCCGCCGTGCGGGACCAGTTTGAGGGACCGGAGCCGGCTGCTTCCGTTCGGGATAACTTCTTCCTTCTCACCCATGTGCGAGCACTTCCTCAATCGCCTCAGCCAGCTCAGCCGCACGGAACGGCAGCCCCCGGACCCGGTTGTACGAGATCACGTCGACCAGGTACTTGCCGCGCAGCAGCAGCGCGAGCTGCCCCAGGTTGATCTCGGGGACGAGCACCTTGTCATACCTGCGCAGCACCTCGCCGAGGTTGGCGGGGAACGGGTTCATGTGCCGCAGGTGCGCCTGCGCGACATCCTGGCCCGCGCGGCGGGCGCGGCGGACCGCGGCGCCGATCGAGCCGTAGGTGGAGCCCCAGCCGAGAACGAGCAGCCGCGCGTGGCCGGTCGGGTCGTCGACCTCAACCGGCGGGATGGAGTTCGCGATGCCCTCGATCTTGGCCGCGCGGGTGCGGACCATCAGGTCGTGGTTATCCGGGTCGTAGGAGATGTTCCCCGAGCCGTCTGCCTTCTCGATGCCGCCGATGCGGTGCTCGAGTCCGGGGGTGCCGGGGATCGCCCACGGCCTGGCGAGGGTCTGCGGGTCACGGGTGAAGGGCCGGAAGTCGCCCTGTTCCGGCTGGTCCGCCGCGGTGGCGAAGGCGAACGCGGCCGACAAGTCCGGCAGTTCAGAAACGTCCGGAATCCGCCAGGGCTCCGAGCCATTGCCCAGGTACCCGTCGGACAGCAGGATGACCGGCGTCCGGTAGGTGATCGCGATCCGCGCGGCCTCGATCGCCGCGAAGAAGCAGTCCGACGGCGAGGCCGCCGCGATCACCGGCACCGGCGACTCGCCGTTCCTGCCGTACAGGGCCATGAGCAGGTCGGTCTGCTCGGTCTTGGTCGGCATGCCGGTGGAGGGGCCGGCGCGCTGCACGTCGACGACCAGCAGCGGGAGCTCCACGGAGACGGCCAGGTTGACGGTCTCCGCCTTGAGCAGCATGCCGGGGCCCGATGTGGTGGTCACCGCGAGCGATCCGCCGAACGATGCGCCGAGCGCGGCGCTTGCCGCGCTGATCTCGTCCTCGGCCTGGAAGGTCCGGACGCCGAACTTCTTGTGCTTGGACAGCTCGTGCAGGATGTCCGAGGCCGGGGTGATCGGGTACGAGCCGAGGAACAGCGGCAGCTTCGCGAGCTGCCCCGCCGCGATCAGGCCGTAGGCGAGAGCGAGGTTGCCGGTGATGTTCCGGTACTTGCCCGCGGCGATCGGAGCCGGCTTGACCTCGTAGCGGACGGAGAAGTCCTCGGTCGTCTCGCCGTAGTTCCAGCCGGCCTGGAAGGCGGTCACGTTCGCCTTGTAGATTTCCGGCCTCTTGCCGAACTTCGCCTCAAGAAAGCTCAGCGTCCCCTCCGCCGGCCGTCCGTACAGCCAGGACAGCAGGCCGAGCGCGAACATGTTCTTCGCGCGCTCCGCGTCTTTGCGGGTGATGTCGAGCTCTTCGAGCGCCTTGACGGTCAGCGAGGTCAGCGGCACCGGGTGCACGCTGTACTGATCGAGGGAGCCGTCCTCAAGCGGGTTCTTGTCGTACCCGACCTTCGCCAGGTTGCGCTTGGTGAACTCGTCGGTGTTGACGATCAGGTCGGCGCCGCGCGGCACGTCCTTGAGGTTCGCCATGAGTGCCGCCGGGTTCATCGCGACGAGCACGTCCGGCGCGTCGCCGGGCGTGAGAATATCGTGGTCCGCGAAGTGCAGCTGGAAGCTGCTCACGCCGGGCAGCGTTCCGGCGGGCGCGCGGATCTCCGCGGGGAAGTTCGGCAGGGTGGACAGGTCGTTGCCGAAGACGGCGGTCTCCTGGGTAAACCTGTCTCCGGTGAGCTGCATGCCGTCACCGGAGTCCCCCGCGAACCTGATGATTACGTGGTCGAGTTCCTGGACCTGCTTGGTCACAGCGCAAAGCCTCCTCAGCACGCCACGCCGGGTGCCCTTTACAGCACCGCCCCTACGGCCGGGGGCGTGAGTGCAGGACTGTTTAATACTACGGCGACCTGGGTAGCGGTTCATGCCGGCGTACCGCTGACGAGTGTGGTTAATGCCACGTTACAAAGAAGTATCTGCGCGCCGGTAGTCAACTAATCCTTAGCGTTGCCTTAAGCAAGTATTGGGCTGAAGCGGGAACCCGCCCTTGGTGACCGGCCGTTGAACGGTGTGAGCTGCGGCGATCTGGCCCTGGGGGTGGGCATCGGCTGGCCGCTGCGACTATGCGCGCTATGGGAGGGGTGGCGCCCGTGCATTATTGCGGGCTGCGCGCGGTCATGCTGGCCGCGCTGCTGAGCGGTGCTGCCCTGCTCGCCGGTGCCGTGTGGTTCGGTACTGCCGGGCTCGCCGTCGCGAGCGCGGGCCTGTTCGCCGTTGGCTGGGCCGCTTATTTTCATTCGGAACGTACCGTGCTGACTGCCTTTGGCGCTCGCCCCGTCAGCGAGGTGGAGCGCCCGGAGCTGTACCGGCTGGTTCGGGAGATGTGCTCCGCCGCCCGGCTGCCCATGCCCCGGCTGCTGGTGTCGCCCGCCATGCAGCCGAACGTGCTGACCGTCGGGTACAGCGCCCGCTCGGCCGCGATGTGCTGCACGGAAGGGCTGCTGCGCGTGCTCACCCCGGCGGAGCTGCGGGCCGTCGTCGCGCACGAGCTTGCGCACGTGTCCCGGCGTGACCTTGGGGTGTCGTCATGGTCGGCGGGGCTGGCGTCGCTCGTCGCGTTCTGCCCGCTGTCGGCGCTGCTGCTGCACCTCACGTCCGCGCCCGTCAGGGAGTACGACGCGGACGCCGAGGGTGCCCTGCTCACGGGCGACCCCATGGCGCTGGCCAGCGCGCTGCGCAAGATCGACATGCAGGCCGCCGCGCTGCCGCTGCGACCGCGCGGGTTCCTGGCCGCCGCGAGCCACCTGATGATCGCGCACCCGTTCGCTTACGGGGGCTTCGGCCGGCTGTTCATCACGCACCCGCCGACCGGTGAACGGGTGCGGCGGCTCGAGGCCCTGGCGGGCTATCCCCGCTGAGCGGCCTTCCATTCGCGATAGCGGTCCCGGCAGCAGGTGGCGCACGGGCGATAGCCGGCGGCGATGGCGGTCTCCTCGTCGGCGAAGAACACGCGGTACCGGGCATAGCCCCCGCGGGCGATCGCGCGCAGCGCGGAGGGGCAGTCGAGCCGGCCGTAGACCTTCGTCCGGCGATGGCCGCCCCACTGGCCTTTCGACGCCGACTGGCAGGGCCTGCCGTCGGCGCCGAGCAGCGTGTAGGTCTTCTTGCCGTCGCCGTCGCCGTCGCCGTCGCCGTCGCCGTCGCCGTTGCCGCTCACGCCGCGTCGTGGAAGACGAGGCCGAGCGTGTGCCGCTGGCCCGACCGGATGGCGGACACGCCGTGGCGCACCGGGGCAGCCGACCAGCCGCGAGCCGAGCGGACGGGCCTGTCCCTGGTCGTGAACACGTATCCGTGACCGTGCGGCAGCAGCGTGGCGGTGCCGCGGGACTGAGCGCGCGGGCGCTGCTCGAGGAGCAGGAACTCGCCTCCGGTGTGGTCGGCCCCCGGCTCGTTCAGGTTGATGACGACCTGCAGCGGGAAAACCAGATCGCCGTACAGGTCACGGTGCAGGGCGTTCCAGTCGCCCTGGCCGTAGCGCAGCAGGATGGCCGTCGGCTTCACCTGCCCGGCGTCGTGGCACATCCGCAGCCACTCATCGAGCGTGTCCGGCCACGGGGCGGGACGGCCGAGCCTGGCGTGCCAGTCGCGGGCGATCGGCAGCAGCCGGGGGTAGAGCGCCTGCTTGAGGCGCTCTACGGGCTCCGGGTAGGGGGCCTTGAAGTACCGGTACTCGCCCTCGCCGAACCGGTGGCGGCCCATGTTGATCGTGGCGCGGAAGCACCCGTCGTCCTCGTACAGGTCGCGGATCTGTTCGGTTTCACCGGCGGTGAGCAGTTCCGGCAGCAGCGCGCCGCCGTATTCGTTGACCTCGGCGGTGATGGCGGTCCAGTCGCCCGCGTCCACCCGCTGCTTCCACGGGTCCGCGGTCATGCTGCCTCCAGGTTCAGGAGCGTGGTCTTGGCGGCGGCGCCGCCGGCGTAGCCGCCGGGGGTGCCGTCGCTGCGGAGCACCCGGTGGCAGGGCAGCACGACGGGCAGCGGGTTGGTGGCGCAGGCCGTGCCGACCGCCCGCACCGCCTTCGGGTTGCCGACGAGTTCGGCGACCTGCCGGTAGCTGCGGGTCTGCCCGTAGCCGATCGACGGGAGCTGCTGCTGTACCAGCAGCCGGAACCCCCTGGACAGGGACAGGTCCAGCGGCAGGTCGAAGCTGCGGCGCCGCCCTTGGAAGTACTCCTCCAGCTCCCGCGCCGCCGTGTCCAGCCGCTGCGGCGCCCGCAGCACGCGCGGGCTGACCTGCCGCGCCAGGGTGTCGAGCACGCGGTCGTGGTCCTCGATGGCATACGCGACCCGCACCAGGCCCTTGGGCGTCGCCGCCAGCAGCAGCGGGCCGACAGGCGAGTCGACGGTGGTGAAGGCGACGTCCAGCAGCCCCTCGGCCTCCGCCGCCAGCCCGAGCTGGTGCCTGAGCCTGGACAGCGTGCCGGGATCGGCGAAGTCGTCGGTAGCGATGTTCACGATGACGCTCCTTCCGTAGTCGCGCCTGGATAGTTCTTCCGCAGGTTCTTGATGCCATCGGCCGCGGCCCTGCGCGCCGCGTCGGTGGTGCCGCCGAGGATCTCCGCGATCTCGGCGTAGGCCAGGCCCGCCACGTAGTGGTAGGCCACCGCCTGGCGTTGTCTGGCCGGCAGCGCCGCGACCGCGTGCCACAGGTCGCCGTCTTGGTCGCCGTCACCCGGCACGCCGAGCGTGGTCGGTGCCTCGGGCACGTCCCCGACCGGCGCGGGCTGCCGCTTGCGGGCCCGGAGCACGTCAATGGCCTTCCGGTGCGCGATCGTGACCAGCCATGCCTCGGCATTGGCGTCATCAGGCAAGTCAGGGTAAGCGCGCATCGCCGCCAGGAAGGTCTCCGACCACGCGTCCTCGGCGTCATGGACGCCGAGGACGACCCGGCATACCCGGAGCACTGTCCCGCCGTGCTGCTCCACGACCTTCTCGAACGGCTGCTTCATCACCATGCCCTTCCTCACCGGGAAGACGCTCCCAGCATGCCGAACGTGAGGTCGCGGGAAAAGAAAATGGCCCGCGCGGCCGCATGAACGCGGCTGGCGGGCCGTTTTCGCGAGACGGTGACAGGTCCCGGCCGGTGCCGGCGGCCCAGAGATTCAGGCCGCTCCGCGGACGTGCCGAGCGCCGCCGGCGGCGGGTGGGGGACCTTCGGTCCCCGTTACACGGGCCGCGGCGTCAGCGGCCGCGGCGGCCACGGAACCCCGCGGACATCGCTGCCGCGCTCCGGCCTGTCGCGGCGGCGGCCGTGATGACTTCCGGGCGGATGGCAGGCCGCGTGACCAGAGGAACGCGCTCGCCGGCGATCGAGCGCAGCAGCGCTGATCCGGGGGTGACGGCGGCGGTCAGCGGAACGACCGCTGCCTTCCGCATCAGGTCGCGGACAGCAGCTGCCTGGGCCGGAGTCTGCAGGGTGATCACCGTCCCGGTCGCCCCGGCTCTGGCCGTCCGTCCTGACCTGTGCAGGTATGCCTTGTGCTCGGCCGGCGAATCAGCGTGAATGACAAGGTCGATGCCGTCCACGTGGATACCGCGGGCAGCGATGTCGGTCGCGACGATGACCCGCACCACGCCGGATGCGAAGGAGGCGAGATTCCGTTCTCGCACGCCCTGCGACAGGTCGCTGTGCAGTTCGGCTGCCGGGATGCCGCTCGTGGTCAGCTGGCGGGCGAGCCGGCGGGCGGCATGCTTGGTTCGTGTGAAGACGAGCGACCGCCCGCCGCCGCCCGCGAGGGCGGTGACCACGCCGACCCGGTCAGCCGGCTCGACGGTCAGCAGATGGTGGACCATCGCCACCGGCACCTCGACGGGGCCGACGTCATGGTGTGCCGGGCGGTTCATGAAGCGGCGCGCCAGGACATCGACGGCGGCGTCGAGCGTCGCGGAGAACAGCATCCGCTGGCCGCCGGGCGGCGTCATGTCAAGCAGCCGCCGCACGACGGGAAGGAATCCGAGGTCGGCCATGTGGTCCGCCTCGTCGAGCACGCTTATTTCCACGTCGCCAAGGTGACAGTGGCCCTGCTCGATGAGATCGGCCAGCCTGCCGGGGCAGGCGACGACGATATCGGCGCGGTCGCGAAGCTTAGCCACCTGTGGCTTCTGGGGCACCCCGCCGTAGATCGTCGCCACGCTCAGCCCCATCGATTCGGCGAGCGGCGCGAGGACGGCATGGACCTGGCTGGCGAGTTCCCTGGTCGGCACGAGCACCAGGCCGCGCGGTCGGCAGGCGCTCGTGTAGCCGTCGGCCAGTCCAGCGGCCAGCGGGATGCAGAAGCCGAGGGTCTTGCCGGAGCCGGTCTGCCCCCGGCCAAGGATGTCGCGGCCCGCCAGCGCGTCCGGCAGCGTGGCCGCCTGGATAGGGAACGGCGTGGTGATGCCTGCCGCGGCGAGCGCGGCGACGAGCGGCGCCGGGACACCCGCCGCTGCGAAGGAGACGGCGGGCGCGGTGGCCGCCCGGTTGGCGGGGCCGCGCCTGCCACGCTGGGCTGACGGGCGGCGTTCGGCGGGCAGAACGGACAAGAGAGAACCTCCGGAGTAGGGTGGCCGCGTTTCGAAGGCCACCACGTCCGTGGCGACCAGCTCGCTCATCAACGGCGTACGGCCGGCGCGCCGGAATGGCTGCGCGTGAGTGTGGTTGGCTGCGCCGGGCTACCGTCAACGTAACCTGGCGCTTCAGGGAGCCGGCTAGCCCACGGCGGACCGCGGCCTGGCGACGGCAGAGTGCAACTCGCTGCTGTCGGCGCCGGGTTCGGCCTGCGCCTGGGCGGGCAGCGCTTGTGCGGCTATTACCGCCGGGCTGGTCCCGAGGAGGCCCGTGCGGCCGTCCGGCTTCCTGTCGGCTACCGCAGCCCGCACCGTGGGGTAAGCCGCGAGGTGCCGGCTGAGCCCGGTGGCGGTAAGGACCCCGGCCACGACGGGCTGCAACGCCGCCAGACGCAACTCACCGCCGAGCAGGATCGCGCGGCGCTTCGTGCTCACCAGGACCGCGAGGCCGCTGGCGTCCGCGTACCGAACTGCGGACATGTCGATGACGAGCCGGCAGGCGCCCGGACGGAGCAGGCTCAATAGCCATTCCCGGGCAGCGGGTGCCGACGCGATCTCAAGGTCGCCGGCGAGGGTGACGATGACGGCACCGTCGGGAGCGGTGAGCGCGGTAAGGGTCATGGGGGCGGCGTCTTCGGCCAGGGGATGGGTCACAATGCCTTCCGATCAGGTGGATGGCTTCTCCTTGGCCCCCGGACGAATCGCGTCCTTGGCCCGACAGGTCAGTCAGCCGTGAAGTGCCGTCGCGCGCGTCATGGCCGACGTCCCGCTGCCGCCGCCGAGCGCGTGAACCCACCGGAAGCCGGGAAGCGACCGCCGCCAGCGACCGGCGTTCAGCACGACGAGCCTATCCTGGCAGGAGAAAACTAGCAATTATTTTCCAGAACCTCACCACTTCCTATCGCGCCACCCGGTTACTTGCGCCGGGCACCGGCGCTGGTGGCAGCGAGCAAGAGCGTCCCGGTGCCCGCACGGCGCTGACCGTGCAGAACTCGCGACTTCAGCCAGGTTCGGGCCCGGTGCCAGCTACTCCGGCATCCTGGAACCCGAGGAGAGCAAGCAGATCGCCGATGGCGAGACGCCTGTCGGCCGACTCCGGCACCGGACGCTGAGCCTCTATGCGGTAGCGGTTCCGGCGGCCGCCCTTTTCCTTGACGATGTACCCGCCGACGGCGAGGTCGCTGACGATTGCGAATGCACTGCGCTCGGTGATGCCGACGGACACGGCGATATCACGCAGCCGGACGCCCGGGTCGCGGGCGATGCACAGCAGCACCAAGGCGTGGTTGGTCAGAAAACCCCAGGTCGGCATGCGCGGAAAATACCACATTCTTTCCAGAACATTATTGCTAGTTCCTGAGTGCAGGGATGGCATGGTCCCGCCGCGGGCCACGGCGCGTTCTCGATCCGGTCAGCTGCGCTGGTACTGAGTTACGCTGGAGCCGCGTCGACCATGCGAGGCCATGGAAGTCGCTCAGCCGCTGCCCTGGACACTGAGGGCACGCGAGGCCGTCCCAGTCCGCCTCTGGTGCGCATTGAGATTCTTCCGAAGCCGTTCCGTGCGTAGCCCAGGCGCAACGGCCTCAGTCCTTTGAGGTGCCCCGACGCGCCATTCAGTCACCTGCAGCGGCTGACCGATAACGTCGGCCTGCTACAGCACGCCGACGGCGTGGTGCCACTGCACACGGACGGCTACAGCGTCGATGACGTCGCGCGTGGCCTGCTGGTGGTATGCAGGGAGCCGTCGCTGCCGCAGGAGCTCATCGTCCTCGGCCGCCGCTATCTCTACTTCCTGGTGCAGGCGCAAGAACTCGGCGGGAAGTTCCGGAACCACCTGGGCTATAACCGCCAGTGGCGGAGCCAGCCCGGGACCGAGGACAGCTGGGGCTGTGCCCTCTGGGCACTGGGTACCGCCGCGGCACGTGGTCCGACGACGGGGATACGCGAGGAATCCTTCATGCGGTTCAGCCTCGGGGCGCGGGTCTCTTCGCCGTCGGCGCATGCGATGGCATTCGCGGCGCTCGGCGCTGCCGAGATACTTGACTCCCGCCCCGGCCATCACGCCGCACTCGCGCTGCTTTACCGCGCACGGGTCGCCATCGGCACTCCTGCCGTGGACGCCGCCTGGCCCTGGCCAACGTCCAGTCTCAGCTACGCCAGCGCGGCTATCGCCGAGGCTGTCATCGTGTCCGGCCACTACCTCGGAGATGACCGGTTGCTCCGAAAGGGACTGCGCATGCTCGAGTGGCTGCTTGCCGCCGAGACCCGGGACGGCCACCTGTCCGTGATATCCCGGCAGGGCTGGAGTCCAGGCCAGGCCGCGCACGTGCCTGCCTCCGATCAGCGTCCCGCCGAGGTAGCCGCGCTAGCCGACGCCTGCGTGCGCGCGGCCACGGTCACCGCCGACGACACGTGGCTCGCCGGCGTGAGGATGTGCGTCGCGTGGTTCCTCGGCGACAATGACGCCAAGGTGCCGCTGCTCGACGAGCGAACCGGCGGGTGCAGCGACGGCCTTACCAGCGTCGGGCGCAGCCGTAACCAGGGCGCCGAATCCACTCTCGCGATGATCGCCGTGCTGCAGCACGGCCGCCGCATGGCCGCCGCGCCGACACGCACTTGCGCCGGACAAGACGACTCGCCGCCGGGCGCGGGCATCAGAACCACCCGTGAGTAGCACCAGCGCTAGTCCGAGCCACTCTCAGCCCTGGCCCGGGCCATCCCCTCCTTGGCAGGCAACCAGCGGAGGTCTAGGGTCCATGACCATGGCAGAGATCGTGCTGCGCGTCCGCCTGATTGGCGGCGAGCACTTGGACGTCACCTACGAAGATGATGGAAGCGCCTCGGACGAGGTCGTGAACCAGGTCATCTCGACCCTCGCGGAAGATAACGGCGTACTGCGCTGCCGCCATGGCGGCCGCCTCATAGTGCTCTACGGCCGGGGCATCACCACCCTCGAGGTAGCTCCGCGCGGCCCCGTCCTCTGAAGGGTTGCCGGGGGCGGGATCTGGCCGGACAAGCCCCGCGGCACCGCGGCGCGGGCGCTGCCTGCGACCTTAGACGGCCCGGACGTGCTCGGCCTGCGGTCCCTTGTCGCCGCGGACTGCGGTGTACTCGACGCGCTGGTTTTCTTGCAGGCTTCGGTAGCCGTCGGTCTCGATCGCCGAGTGATGGACGAATACATCTGGCGTAGCATCGTCGGGCACGATAAAGCCGTAGCCCTTATCCGCGTTGAACCATTTCACTGTTCCCTGAGCCACTGCGCTCTTCTCCCTGAACGATCAGCCGGATCCACGAGCGTGCATCCCGGGGCTGCGCGACCGCCTGTCCCTCCCTGGAAGGGATCTGGAATGCAGGCACCCGCTGTCAGAATCCGCAGGCGCTGTGACACGAGTACGAAATTCGACTACAACCGCTCTCATCTAACACCATCGCCTGCACTGCCGCTACTTTTCACGCGACGGCGGCGGCAAGCACGCTCATGGCGACGGAATCGCTGGCCAGCCCCGTCGTTGTGGAGCATCCGGTGGCATGTTTACCAGAAGGGTTCTCAGCGATGCTGTCGAACGGGGGAGACGCTAGCCGCGGATCAGGTCGAACTCGTTGCCCTCGGGGTCGGTCAGCGTTGTCCAGCGCTCGAACGCGGCCACCTCGGTCGCGCCGAGCTTGCGCAGCCGGGCAAGCTCGGCGTCGAAGTCAGTGGTAATCAAGTCCAGGTGCAGGCGGTTCTTGACCGTCTTCGGCTCGGGCACGCCGTGGAACATGATCGGGGGCTCGTCGGTGCCCTCGCGCGCGGCGAGCGAGGCGGACCCGCGGGTCGCCCCTGGGTTCACCGGCCGGCCGAGCGCTTCGCCCCAGAAGGCGGCGATGGCCGCGGCGTCGGCGGCGTCGAAGCTGGTGCCGTAAATGCTGATGCTCATGTGGCTGTCCCTCCACCAACTAATGTGTACGCCCATTATCTGGGCGGGCGGTCGTGCCGACCGTGGCGCGGTTGGCCCTCAACCGCCCGCGGGCCCGAGATCGAGCCCGGCGGCGATGGCGACTTCGCGATAGGCGGCCGCCAGGTCGGCGAGCGAGGAGTGAGCGTTGAGGCCGCTCGGGTTGGGCACGACCCAGAGCTGTGTTCCGGCGAACAGTCCGGGCTGCCGGCCGGTGCTGGCTTCCGGCCTGGCGAAGGCGGTGCGATACGCGGTGATCCCCAGAATGGCGACTACTTGCGGCCTGACCCGCGTAACGGTCGCGAGCAGGTCCCGGACGCCGGCACGGAGTTCCGCCGCGCTCAGCTCGGCGGCCCGTGCGGTTGCCCTTGAGACCAGGGCGGTGATGCCGATCCCGCGGTCTGTCAGGTACTCGCGGTCCCCGGGCGCGAACCCGGCGGAGGCATCGATGAGCCGGTCGGTGATCCCTGCTTTGAACAGGGCCGGGTAAAAGCGGTTGCCCCGCCGCGGGAAAGGCGCCTGTACCGCTACCGCCGACAGGCCGGGGTTGACACCGACGAATAGTAGCCGCGTATGCGGCCCGAGCAGGTCCGGCAGCGTCTCGCCGCGGGATCGGCCCGGTTCAGCGCGGCCGGGCGTCGTCACGCGACCCTGCGGTAGCGGTTTCGATCAGCTCGCTGACGTCCACGTGTCTCCCTACTGTCCCGCCGTGCCGCTCCACGAGCTTCTCGAACGGCTGCTTCATCACCCATGCCTTCCTCATCGGGAAGATGCTCCCAGCATGCCGGACGTGAGATCGGCCGGGTGGCGGCGGTCGCCGTGAGCGGGCCGTCTAAGGGGATCCCGCGCAGATCTGAGGGGCCGCCGCCAGTGGGTTGCGGCGGCCGGCCGATGTGCGGCCCCGGCCCTTAGCGCGACTGTGGAAGCAATTCAACGGAAGGGGGCCCAACGACCATGCACGCAACGGTCGACATCATCTGGTGCATAGGGGCGGTGCTGGCGACGCTGGCGCTTGATTTCCTCTCTCGACGTTTCCACGGTGGTCGTCTCCGGCGCGGGGAGATCACCCAGGAACCGTGGGACAGGGCGTCTGAGGGAAGCGACCCTCAGTCGGACATCAGCAGATCCCTGCAGTACACCCGCACTCAGATCTATTCACCAAATACGCCAGAAAGAGGACGTTGATGTTTAGCAGTTCGGAGGAAGTTCTCCGCTTCATCGCGGAGGAGAGCGTGGAGTTCGTCGATGTGAGGTTTGTTGACCTGCCGGGGACGATGCAGCATTTCACGGTGCCGGCCGGGTCGTTCGGGGAGGGGGTGTTCGCCGACGGGCTGATGTTCGACGGGTCCTCGATCCGGGGGTTTCAGCAGATCCACGAGTCTGACATGCAGCTGCTGCCGGATCCGGCGACGGCGTACCTAGACCCGTTCCGGGCGCATAAGACGCTGAACCTGACGTTCTTCGTGCATGACCCGCTGACCGGCGCGCCGTACACCCGCGACCCGCGGAACATCGCCCGCAAGGCGCAGGATTACCTGCGCGGCACCGGGATCGGCGACACCGCGTTCTTCGGCCCGGAGGCGGAGTTCTACATCTTCGACTCCGCGCGGTTCTCCACCTCGGCGAACGAGGGCTACTACCACATCGATTCCGAAGAGGGCGCCTGGAATGCCGGCAAGGACGAGGCCGGCGGGAACCTGGCCTACAAGCCCCGGTACAAGGGCGGCTACTTCCCGGTCCCGCCGATGGACCACTACACTGACCTGCGCTCGGAAATGGTCGCCAACCTGATCCGGTGCGGCATCGAGGTGGAGATGCAGCACCACGAGGTCGGCACTGCCGGGCAGGCCGAGATCGACATCCGGTTCAGCCCGCTGCTGGCCATGGCCGACAAGCTGATGACCTACAAGTACGTGATCAAGTCCACCGCGCTGGCAGCCGGCAAGACCGTGACGTTCATGCCCAAGCCGCTGTTCGGCGACAACGGGAACGGCATGCACTGCCACCAGTCGCTGTGGAAAGACGGCGCCCCGCTGTTCTACGACGGGGTCGGCTACGCGGGCCTGTCCGACACCGGCCGCTACTACATCGGCGGCCTCCTCAAGCACGCCCCGTCGCTGCTGGCCTTCACCAACCCCACCGCCAATTCCTACCACCGGCTGGTCCCCGGCTTCGAGGCCCCGGTCAACTTGGTCTACTCCCAGCGGAACCGCTCAGCCTGCGCCCGGATCCCGATCACCGGCACCAACCCCAAAGCCAAACGCGTCGAGTTCCGCGTCCCGGACCCCTCCGCCAACCCCTACCTCGCGTTCGCCGCGATGCTGATGGCCGGCCTGGACGGCATCAAGAACAAGATCGAGCCGCCCGAGCCGGTCGACAAGGACCTGTACGAGCTGCCCCCTGACGAGGCCGCCGCCATCCCCCAGGTCCCCGGCTCCCTGGACGCCGTGCTCGGCAACCTGGAGGCCGACCATTCCTTCCTCACCGAAGGCGGCGTGTTCACCGACGACCTCATCGCTACCTGGCTGGACTACAAACGCACCGCCGAACTCGACGAGCTCCGGCTCCGCCCCCACCCCCACGAATTCGAGCTCTACTACGACGTATAACCGCTACACCGGCCGCATCGCGCAGCAGCGCCTGAGGTCGTGACAGCCGAAGCCCGCGAGAAGGCCCTGGACCTTCTCGCGGGCTTTCGCATGGCGCTGTCCTGGGCATCGGGTAGCGGTCCCGCCTAAGGGGGGCCCGCGCAGATCTAAGTGCACGTCGCCGCTGGGTAACGGCGGCTGCCCGATGTGCTGCCCCGGCACTTAGCGCGACTGTAGAAAGCAATCGACAACGGGGGAGGAATGGCCCGATGATCACGCAGGACGCGGCGACAGACACGCCGTACACCACTAGCGACGGCCGGTCCAGGATGCGGTCAGGTGGTGCCCGGTCGCGGCGCCGCCGGGCCGCGCTGGCCCTGGCGCGGACCGGGCTCGCGCTGGCCGAGCATGCCGCGCCTGGCCTGGGTGCCCGGGCGGCGGTCCGGATGCTAATGACGCTGCCCCGGGCCGTGCCGGGCCAGCACGCCACCGCCGTGCCTGACGGCGACCGCCAGCGGGTGAACCTGCCGGGGCCGGCGACCGCCAGTATCGTCACCGAGGCGTGGGGCGAAGGCCCCGCGGTGTACTTCCTGCATGGCTGGGGCGCTGATCGCACGTCGTGGCGCCGTTTTGTCGGCCCGCTGACGCGAGCCGGGTTCCGTGTCGTCACGCTAGACGCTCCCGGGCACGGTGACTCTGGCCCCGGCGCGTACGGTCCAGGCCGGACCCTGCTGCCGGAAATGATCACCGCCCTTCGCACGGCTGCCAGGCACCACGGTCCGGCCCATGCGGTCGTGGCTCACTCGATGGGTGGTCTTGCCGCCGCGGTCGCGTGCCTGGACGGGCTGCCTGCTGCCCGCCTGGTGCTGATCGCACCGATGCCTGACGTGCCGTCGGCCATCCGGGTCTTCGCTGAGGCCGCCGGTGCCGGGGAGCGGATACAGGCGCGCATGCCCCGGGCACTTGAGCGGCTGGTGCGGGTGCCGCTGAGCCATTTCGACGCGGTGCAGCGGTCCGCGGAGGAGGAGACGTTGCCCGCGGCTCTGGTCATCCATGACGGCGGTGACCGAAGGGTGCCGTTCGGGCTCGGCGCACGGCTGGCGGCGGCGTGGCCATGCGCGCGCCTGCATGTCACCCACGGCCTAGGCCATCACCGCATCCTGCGCGATGAGGGGGTCATCGCTGCGTCGGTGGACTTCCTTATGGCCGGGTCTGCCTGCTAGGGACTAGCAGGCCGGCGCGTTCGGCCAGGGCCGCTGCCTGGACCCGGCCGGGGACGCCGAGCTTGCGCAAGATGTTGCTGACGTGCACGCTGGCGGTGCTGGCGCTGATGTACAGTTCGGCGCCGATCTGGGGGTTGGTCCGCCCGGCGGCCAGCAGCCGCAGCACCGTCAGCTCACGGTCGGTCAGCCCGTAACGGGTCAGCACCTGGGCCGGCGCCGGAGCGCCGGGCTCGTCGGCCGCCGGGGGCTGCAGCGGGATCCGGGCCCGCTCGGCCAGGGCGCGGATCTGGGCCAGCAGCGGGACGTGCCCGTCGGCCGCGGCCGCGGCCGACCGCAGCGGGCCGGCCGCCGCCGCGGCCGGCAGCCCGGCGTCCAGCTGGGCCTGGGCCTGCCGCCACCACGCGTACCCGGCCCGGTGCGGGCAGCTCAGGTCCTGCCAGGCTTTCGCCGCGCCGTCCCACGCATCCGGCTCGCCCGGCCCGGCCACCCGGCTCCGCTCGGCGTCCCAGGTGGCGCGCTCAGCCGGGATGGTGGCCACGTATCGGTGGTCGGTGAACGGCGACGCGGCCCATCTGCTCGACCCAGGTGGCCAGGCCGTCGGCCGCGTCCGCGGCGTCGGCAGTGGCCTGCTGGTCGCGGCGCGCCCGGGCCTGCTCGGCGAGATCGGCGCAGGCCCACATGCCCGCCGCCAGCAGCCGCCCGGCGAAAATGGTCAGGTCGGCGCCCTTGAACAGGGCCAGCGCCCGCCGGACCTCTTGGAGAGCATCGCCGGGGCGTCCCGCCCACAGCGAGGCCTCCGCTGCCCGTGGCGCGGTCTCGTAGCCGAAGCCGCCTCTGGCGATGACAACGGGGAAGGCAGCATAGATCTGCCGCCACCGCTCGGCAGCGGCGCCGGTGTCGCCGCGCAGCAGGTCGATCTCGGCGCGAGCCGCCTGTATGTTCCAGTTGGCGCGGTCGGCGGGCGGGGAGGTCAGCGGGTCGATCAGCGCCGCCGCTTCCGCGGTGTGCCCCAGGGCCAGCAGCGCCTCATTTGCGTTGGCGGCCAGGTAGCTGGCCACTTTCCATGCCTGCAGGCCCGCCTGCCGGGCGGCATCAAATTCGCGTGACGCTACCTCGGCGGCGCGCTGGAACTGCCCGAGCTTGAGCAGCGCATCGCTCTCTTTGCCGCCCAGCCACACAAGCGCCGGGGCATCCTGGGCGGCACGCGCGAGTGCCCACCCTCGATCCAGGGCGGCAAATCCTTCCTCGACCCGCCCGTCGAGGAACGCGACGGCCGCGATCCTGGAGAAGGTGCGAGGCATCAGCGCCGTGGCGCCGGCCGCCTCGGCGATCTCTATCGCACGGTTCAGCGCCGCGTGACTGGCCTGAGGCCGTTCCTCGATGTGCAGCAGGAAGGCGTTGGCGTAGACGAGCAGAGCGTCGGCATGCTCGAACGAGGGCGGAGCTTGCTCGAACAGCCGCAGCGCCTCCTCCATCAGCGGCAGCCCGGCGGCCGTCACATCGCTCTCATGGAAGAGCGCGGCGCGGTGACAGATGACCGCGGCGGTCGCGGGGTCGGGATGGCCGGCGAACCGGCGGTAGGCCTCTTGGGCGGCCAAGCTGGCGCGCCCGCTGTCGCCGGCGCGGTAGAACGCGTCGATGGCCCGCACGGACAACCGGGGCACGTCGATCCCGGCCTCGGCGGCGGCCTCGGGCTGCACCTGGCATAGCTCGATGGCCCGCTGCCAGTGCACCGCGGCCTCGTCGTAGCCGAACACCCGCTCGGCGGCCTCGGCCGCCGCCACCCGGGCCGGGAGCTCCTCGGCCGGGCGGCCCGCGGCCCGCCAGTGCCCGGCCACCTCCGCGGCCAGCGCCTGGTCCCCGGCCGCGGCCAGCGCCCGCGCCGTGCGCTCGTGCAGCACCGCGCGTTCCCCGGGCAGCAGCCCGGCGGCCACTGCCTGGGCTAGCAGCGCGTGCCGGGGCCGGTGCCCCCCGCCGGAGGTATCCTCGGCCAGCAGCCGGGCCGCCGCCAGCTCCCGCAACCCCCGCCGCACCGCCCCGGCCTCCAGCCCGGTGACCGCGCCCAGCACATCCTCGCCCAGGCTCCGGCCCGCGACCGCCAGGCCAGCCAGCACCGCCCGCGCCTCCCCTGCGCAGCGGCCCGCCCGCGCCGCCAGCAGCTCCGCCAGCCGGGCCGGCAACCCCGCCGGGACCCGCAGCCCGCCCCCGGGCGGCCCAGCCAGCGCCGCGGCTACCAGCTGCTCGGTGAAAAACGGGTTCCCCTCCGCCCGGGCGAACAGCTCCCCGGCCATCTGGGGTGACACCGGGGCGCCGGCCAGCGCCGCGGCCTGCCCGGCCACTTCCGCCCGCGACAGCGGCCCCAGCCGGATCTCCTCGGTCCCCGCATCGGCACGCACCCGCGTCAGCCAGGCCGCCACCTGGTCCGCCAGCGGCGCCTCATCCGCCCGGCAGGTGACCACCAGCCGTACCGGCCCCCGCCGCCCGGCCCGCACCAGGAAGGTCAGGAAATCCAGCGTCTCACTGTCCGCCCAGTGCACGTCCTCCACGATCAGCCCTACCCCGGACGCGGTCCTGGCGGCCACCGCGGCCAGCAGCTCCGCCACCGCGGCGAACAACCGCTGCCGGCTCCACTCCCCGTCCCGGCCAGCCGGACCCGTCCCGCCGTCCTGGCCCATCCCGGGCAGCAACCGCCCCACTTCTTCCCGCACGTACCCCGGGGCGGCGTCCAGCACCGCCGCCAGCAGCCCGCCGCCGTCCAGCCGGGCCAGCTCACCCAGCGCATCCCTCACCGGCAGCAGCGGCAACGTGGCCGCCAGCGGCAAGCACTCCCCCCGCACCACCGCCATCCCCGCCGCGGTGGCCCGGTCCATCCCCTCGGCCACGAACCGGCTCTTGCCCACCCCCGCATCCCCCACCACCAGCACCAGCCGCGCATCGCCGCCCAGCGCCCCCAGCAGCCGGGACAACTCACCCTCACGGCCAACAAAGGCCGCCGGCCCTGCCATGTTCACAGCCCACCAGCCCGAACCCCTCGGGTCAACCCCCCCGCGGCTGCGGCTCCTCGCGGGGTCGGTCTGGGTCAGGATTCGGACTTGCGGGCGGTGTTCAGGATGGCCGGGGGGCCAGCAGGCCGGCGCGTTCGGCTAGGGCGGCGGCCTGGACCCGGCTGGAGACGCCGAGCTTGCGCAAGATGTTGCTGACGTGCACGCTGGCCGTGCTGGTGCTGATGTACAGTTCGGCGCCGATCTGGGGGTTGGTCCGCCCGGCGGCCAGCAGCCGCAGCACCGTCAGCTCACGGTCGGTCAGCCCGTAACGGGTCAGCGCCTGGGCCGGGGGCGGGGCTTCGGGTTCGCTGGCGGCCGCCGGGGGCTGCAGCGGGATCCGGGCCCGCTCGGCCAGTGCGCGGATCTGGGCCAGCAGCGGGACGTGCCCGTCGGCGGCGGCCGCCGCGGCGCGCAGCTGGCCGGCCGCCGCCGCGGTCGGCTGCCCGGCGTCCAGCTGGGCCTGGGCCTGCCGCCACCACGCGTACCCGGCCCGGTGCGGGCAGCTCAGGTCCTGCCAGGCTTTGGCTGCGCGGTCCCAGGCACCGGGATCGCCGGGCCCGGCCACCCGGGTCCGCTCGGCGTCCCAGGTGGCGTGCTCGGCCGGGATGGTGGCCAGGTACCGGTGGTCGGTGAACGGGACGCGGTCCATCTGCTCGACCCAGGTGGCCAGGCCATCAGCGGCGTCCGCGGCGTTCGCGGCGGCGCCCTGGTCGCGGCGCGCCCGGGCCTGCTCGGCTAGGTCAGCACACGCCCGCATGCCCGCCGTCAGCAACCGCCCGGACAGGACGGTCAGGTCCGTTCCCTTGAACAGGGCCAGCGCCCGCCGGGTCTCCCGGAGCGCATCGCCCGGGCGTCCGGCCCACAGCAGGGCCTCCGCGGCCCGCGGCGCTGACTCGTAGGCGAAGTCGACTCTGCTGATTAGACCGGGGAAAGCATAGATAAGCTCCCACCGCTCGGCGGCGGCGCCGGTATCGCCGCGCAGCAGGTCAATCTCGGCGCGAGCCACGTCCACCACCCAGCGATCGCGGTCCGGCGGTGTCATGGTCAGCGGGTCGATCAGCGCCGCCGCTTCCGCAGTGCGCCCCAGGGTCAGGAACGCTTCAGCTACGTTGGCGGCCAAGACGATGGCAAAACGCCAGGAGTGCAGGCCGGCCTGCCGGGCGGTGTCAAAGCCGCGGGACGCCACGTCGGCGGCGCGCTGGAACTGGCCGAGCTTGAGCAGCGCATCGCTTTCGTTCCCGGCCAGCCACACCAGTGCCGGGACATCCTGTGCGTCCCGGGCGAGTGCCCACCCCCGTTCCAGGGCGGCGAACCCGTCCTCGACCTGCCCGTGCATGAACGCGACGCCTGCGATTATCGACACGATGCGCGGGATCAGCGGGGTGGCGCCCGCCGCTTCGGCGATCTCCAGCGCCCGGTTCAGCGCCGTACGGCTGGCCTGAAGCTGTTCCTCCGCCCACCATAGGAAGGTATTGGCGTAGTCGAGCAGGGCCTCGGCGTGATCGGATGACGGCGGAGCCTGGTCGAACAGTCGCAGCGCCTCCTCCATGAGCCGCAGCCCGGCATCCGGCGCATCGTTCGCTCGGGAGACCGCGGCGCGGTGGCGGACGACCGCGGCGCGATGGCGGACGACCGCGGCGGTCGAGGGGTCGGGGTCGGTGGCGAATCGGCGGTAGGCCTCCTCGGCAATGAGGCCAGCGCGCCCGCTGTCGCCAGCGCGATAAAGTGCGTCGATGGCCCGTACGGACAACCGCGGCACGCCGATTCCGGCCGCGGCGGCGGCATCGGGGCGGGCCTCGGACAGCGCGATGGCCCGCTGCCAGTGTGCCGCGGCCTCGGCGCAGCCGCACACCTGCTCGGCGGCTTCCGCCGCCGCGATCCGGGCCGGGAGTTCCTCGGCCAAGCGGCCTGCAGCCTGCCAGTGCCCGGCCACCTCCGCGGCCGGCGCCTGATCCCTAGCCAGCACCTTCGCCGTGCGCTCGTGCAGCATCACGCGCTCCCCGGGCAACAGCACAGTAGCCACTGCCTCGGCCAGGAGCGCGTGCCGGGGCCGGTGCCCCTCACCGGAGATATCCTCGGCGAGCAGCCGGGCCTCGGCCAGCTCCCGCAACCCCCGTCGTACCGCCTCGACCTCCAGCCCGGTGACCTCGGCCAGCAGATCCTCAGCCAAGCTTCGGCCCACGACCGCCAGACCCGCCAGCACTGCCCGCGCCTCCTCCGCACAGCGGGCGGTCCGCGCCGCCAGCAGCTCCGTTAGCCGGGCCGGCAAGCCCGCCGGAACCTGCAGCCCGCCCCCGGCTTGGCTGGCCAGTGCGGCGGCCACCAGCTGCTCGGTGAAAAACGGATTCCCCTCAGCCCGCGCGAACAGGTCGCCCGCCATCTGCGGCGACACCGGGCCGCCCGCCAGCGCCGCGGCCTGTCCGGCCACCTCCGCCTGCGACAGCGGGCCCAGCCGGATCTCCTCGGTCCCCGCGTCGGCACGTGCCCGCGCCAGCCAGCCTGTCACATGCGCCGTCAGCGGTGCCTCATCCCCCCGGCACGTCGCCACGACCCGCACTGGCCCCCGTCGTCCGGCCCGCGTCAGGAAGGTCAGGAAATCCAGCGTCTCGCTATCCGCCCAGTGCACATCCTCCACCACCAGCCCCATCCCTGGCCCGGCCCTCTCGGCCACTGTGGCCAGCAACTCCGCCACTCCGCCGAACAACCGATCCCGGCGCCACTCAACGTCCCGGGCAGCCGGGGCCGTACCGCTACCCGGGCCCAGCCCCGGCAGCAACCGCACCACTTCGTCCCGTACATATCCGGGGGCGACGCCCAGCGCGGCGGTCAGCAGCCTGCCGTCTTCCAGCCTGGCCAGCTCACCCAGCGCGTCCCCCACCGGCAGCAGCGGCAGCGCGCCCGCCAGCGGCAAGCACTCCCCCCGCACCATTACCATTCCCGCCGCTGCGGCCCGGTCCGTCCCTTCCTCCACAAACCGGGTCTTACCTACTCCCGCATCCCCCACCACCAGCACCAGCCGCACATCGCCGCCCAGCGCCCCCAGCAGCTGGGACAACTCACGCTCACGGCCAACAAAGCCCACCGGGCCCGCCATGCGTCCAGCCCACCAGCCCGGACCTCTCCGGTCAACCCCTCCCGCTGCGAAGATATGCAGCCTGTGTACCCGGTCATTGCGGGTGGCGCACGTCGCGACCGAGCCAGCGCTGGATGCGGGTAGCCACGAATTCGGACTTGTGGCCACTCAGGTCGGTTGACGGTGCCTCAAAGGTGCCGGTGGGAGGCCGCCCCGCCGCGAAGGTCAGGTCGAGCCGGGCCACCTGGCAATGCCCGAACTCCATGTAGACCTGGCCGCGGCCGTCGTACTGAACCGATGCTTTGCGGCCGGCCTGCCGGGCGATGATCTCCGCGGCCACGACGGCCGCCTGCCCTTCGGCGAACACGCCGGCCTTAGGCGTGCCCACGCTGGTGACGTCACCGACCGCGTAGACGCCGGGGAACACCGTCTCGAGTGTGTGCGGGTTCACCGGGATCCAGCCGTCGGCGCACAACCCTGAGGCCTGCACCACCGCCGGCGCCTGGTGCACCGGCACGCCGAGGAACAGGTCGTAGGGGATTTCACCGCCGTCGGCGAGCCTGGCGACCTGGCGGTCAGGGTCGAGCTCGCGCACCAGCTGGCTGGGATACACGCGGATGTCCCGTTCGGCAAAGGCAGTCAGTAGCGCCTTCGAGGCGCCCGGTGACGGCGGGATAGGTGCGGCGAGGGGCGTGACCAGCGAGATCTCCGACCTGTCTCGCCGGCCGCGGTCCGTGAGGTAGTCGTGCATGAGCAGCGCTACCTCGCTCGGCGCTGGCGGGCACTTGAACGGGGTGGAGGTTACCCCGATCACTACGCGGCCGCCGTCGAAGGCCGCCAGCACGTCGTGCACGGCCAAAGCGCCGGGCATCGAGTAGAACTCGTAGCCACCTTTCACCAGCCCGGGGGTGGCCGCCGGGTCGAGGTCGGCCCCTAGGGCGACGACCATCACGTCGGCGTCGAAGGAGCCAGCGTCGGTCTCGACCCGCCGCTGGCCGGGGTCGATCGACCGGATCGTGGCCGGCACGAACCGTACTCCTGGCTTGACCAGGTCACGGTAGGGGTGGACCACCACATCGGCGACCGCCCGGCCGAACATCACATCGAGCCTGGAGAAGCCGAAGGCGAATCCCTCGGCCTGGTCGATGAGCACGACCTCGACGGCGCCGCCGAGTTCGTCGGACAGCCTCGTGGCCAGCTCGAGACCACCGAAACCGGCACCTAGGATCAGAACTCGCATCATGTTCTCCTCACGCACTGTTTGCTTTTCGCTGGTTCAGGTCGGCCGGTTCACGCGCGGATCGGTGCCGGTGCACCGTGGCATCCCCGCTCGGTATCCCGTTCCGGCCGACGGCCTGGGGCCAGTGGCGGGGTCCCCGAGGGGTGATCTGCCGGACCGCGAGCAGGGCCTCGAGCGGTCCGGTCATCGCGGCCGGGCCATAGGGGCTGGCCTCGCTGATCTCCTCGAAGCGGTAGCCGAGCACGCCACGGCCATCGGGATCGCCGAAGCTGAGGGCGCCGATGGTGAAGGACCCCGAGGCGACTTGGTGCCAACCGTCAGCTAGCAGAACCGCGACGACCGTCTCCGGAGTCACGGGCAGCCGTTGCACGCCGTTCATACCGCCACCGCCTCGGGTGTATCCCGCACGGTCTGCTGGAGCAGCTCGACGACGTGGCCGTGGCCGTTGCCCTCGGCGTCGGACAGCGGCGTGCCGCCCCAGCGGTCCTCGGGCTGCGGATCGGTGCCGACGGTCAGCAGGTACCTGACCACCTCCAGCTGGCCTTCCGCGGCGGCCAGGTGCAGGGCGGTGCGGCCGTCATAATCGGCGGTGCCCGGCTCCACGCCGGCGGCGACCAGGGCTCGAACCTCGGTCAGGTCGCCCTGGCTGGCGGCCCAGGTCAAAGCGACCACGCCCTCGATCCGGGACTGGTTCTTCTTCCGGCGGGGGTCGCGTTTGGCGCTCCGGCCGCGGCCGGTGACCAGGGAGTCGAAGACGTGCACGTTGTACTCGGCGACTAGCTTGCGGCAGAACTCGATGCCGCGGACGGAGTTGCCGAGCTCATCCAGCCGCGGCGACCACACGCAGATGCCCATCAGCCCGGGGATGACCAGCATCAGCGCCCCGGACACGCCGCTCTTGGCGGGCAGGCCGATGGTGAACGCGAACTCCCCGGAAAAGTCGTACATGCCGCAGGAGGACATCAGCGACAGGCAGCTCTGCACGGTACCGGCGGAGAACACCGGGTCCTTGGTCAACGGGCACAGGCCGGCGTTGGCCAGCGAGGCGGCGGCCACCGCCAGTAGCTGGGCATCGACCTCGATCGAGCAGCCCTGGAAGTAGAACTCCAGCGTCTGCTGCAGGTCCGTGCCGGGGGGGAACGCGCCGCTTTCCCGCATCGAGTAGCCCAGGGCGAAGTTGCGATCGGCGGTCTGCCGTTCGGACAGGTAGACGGCGTTGTTGAAGCCAATCCGGCCGCCACCGGTCAGCCGGGCCCAGGTCGCGGCCACGTGGTCGAACCGGTCGGCGATGTCCAGGTCCGGCCGGATCAGCGAGGTGGTCATGATCGCGCCGGCGTTGACCATCGGGTTGTGGGGGAGCCCCTTCGGATTCAGGGCGAGCTCGTTGAAGGACTGGCCGCTGGGCTCGCGGCCCACGCGCCTGTGCACCTCGTCCGTGCCGTGCTCCTCCAGGGCCAGGCAATAGCTCACCGTCTTGGACACCGACTGCAGGCAGAACGCCGTCCTCGCGTTCCCGGCGGAGTAGCGCTGGCCGTCGACCGTGCAGACGGCGATGGCCAGCTGGTCCGGGTCGACCCGCCGGAGCTGCGGGATGTAGTCGGCTACCGATCCGGACGTGACCGGCAGGAGCTCGGCGTACATCCGGTCGAGATCGCCGGTCAGTGCGGGGAAATCGGGCACCGCCAGATTCCCCTCGACGGCCCGCTGGATCAGGCTGCTGTTGTGCCTGGCCAGCGCCTTGAACTGCCCGAAGCTGATTTGCTTGGAGGTGCCCTCCGTTGCCGTCAGCCCGGCCAGCGCCTCCTGGATCCGCGGATCGTCGGGCAGCAGCCCGCACCCTTGCAGGCGGCTGAGCACCGCCCACTGCGAGACCTTGTTGTCGCGGTCCCGGTCGAACGAGTCGAACAGCTTGCGGTAGACCGCCTCCGCACCCGTCAGGGCGGCTGGCTGACTCGAACCGCGGGACAACCGCGGCGGGACCGCGCCCTGGTCCGCACCCGGTCCTGCCGACCCGGTGCTCACCCCGCGATTGCGCCCAGACCGCGCTGGCACGTCCATCGTTGCTCCCTTCAGCACTGTGAATCCCGACTTGCTTCTACAGTCGCGTTAAGGGGCGTGGCGGCGCATCGGCCGGTCACCGTAACCCGGCAGCAGGGGCCGCTTAGATCTGCGCGAGACCCCCTTAGGCGGTCCGCTGACCGGAGGCCGTCGGCTCACCAGGAGGTTCGTTGCCGGTGGAAGCCCCGATGATGGCGCACGCCGGGCGCCGGCGAGCAGTCCCCGCTGAGCGTCTAAGGGGATCGAGTGCCGATTTAAGGGCCTACCGCCGCCGGGTTACAGTGGCCGGCCGATGCGCTGCTCTGGCCCTTAGCGGGACTGTGGAACCAGGCCGCAACGGGAGGGATGGCCTGATGACCATGCAGAGCACGGCGACCGCCACGATCCGGCGGCCGATGGAGAGACCGGCGCTCAGAGCGCCTGCAGTGAGGATCACCAAGGGGCACGTCGGATCCGAGTTTCTCGCCACTTACCCGGACTACGTCACGACCGCCCGGCTGGATAAGCTGCGCGCGGCCGAGTACCCCTACCTGGACTCGTCCGGCCACGTCTACCTCGACTACGCCGGCGCCGGACTGGCCTCCGACGCCCAGCTCCGCACGCATGCCGGCCGGATGCGCGGCGGATGTTTCGGTAACCCGCACTCTGAGAACCCGGCCTCACGCGCGTCCACCGTGCTGATCGAACAGGCCCGGGACGCGGTTCTGCGTTATTTCAACGCCTCGGCGGACGAATACGCGGTCATCTTCACCCCCAACGCGACGGGCGCATGCCGCCTGGTCGGGGAGGCGTACCCGTTCTGGCGCCAGCCCCGCCTCGTGATGACCGCAGACAATCACAACGCGGTGCACGGCCTGCGGGAGTTCGCCCGCCCGCTCGGCGCCGCAGTGAGCTACGTCAGGTTCTCGGCCGCCGACTTCAGGGTCACCGATACCGATATCGGTGCCGCGCTCGGACGCGGCGCCCTCCAGCATGGGGAGAGTCCCGGCCGCAGCCGTCGTCGGGGCCTGTTCGCTTATCCGGCGCAGAGCAATTTCAGCGGCGTTCAGCACCCGCTGGCCTGGGTGGACCAGGCCCAGGCGGCGGGCTGGGACGTGCTACTCGACGCGGCGGCCTTCGTTCCGACCAGCCGGCTCGACCTAGGCGTAGTCAAGCCGGAGTTCGTGACCCTGAGCTGGTACAAGATGTTCGGCTACCCGACCGGGATCGGCTGCCTGCTGGCGCGGCGGGACGCGCTTGCCCGGCTGCGCCGCCCGTGGTTTTCCGGGGGCACGGTCTGGGGAGCGAGCGTGCAAGGCGGCTTTCACCGGCTCGCCGACGACGAGACCGCGTTCGAGGACGGCACGGTCAATTTCCTGTCCATCCCCGACGTCACGACCGGCCTGGCCTGGATCAGCGGGATCGGCATCGACCTGATCCACCGTCGGGTCGGCTACCTGACTGGCTGGCTGCTCGGCCGCCTGGCCCGCCTCAAGCACGGCAACGGGGCTCCCCTGGTCCGCCTGTACGGGCCGGCGGACGGCGAGGCGCGCGGCGGGACCGTGACGTTCAACTTCCTCGACCCCAACGGCGCCCTGGTGGATGAGCGAGCGGTCGCACGGGACGCTAGCGCAGCGGGCATCTCGGTGCGAACCGGCTGCTTCTGCAACCCAGGCGCCTGGGAGCAGGCGTTCGGCCTGACCGGCCAGGTCGTCCACGGGACGCGGTGGCGTGCGTTCCCGCCGCCGAACGTGCCGACGGTGGACGACTACCTGGAACTCATCGGCCTGCCGATCGGCGGCGCCGTTCGGGTGTCACTCGGGCTGGTGTCCAACATCCGCGACGTCGAGCGGTTCCTCGACTTCGCCGAGCGGACCTACCGCGACCAGGAGCCAGGCGGCCACGGGCTGCCGCCGCGGCTGCGCTGCTTACCGGCCAGGGGCCCGTGCTTGTTCCGCCCCTGACCTGCCCGTTGAAATCATGTTCGATCCTGCAAAAGGAGGCTAAAATGCCCGCCTGGTTCTGGCTTAACGTGCCAGCCGAAGTCCTGTTCTTCCTCGCCGTGTCAGGGATTCCGCTCTGGATGGTGCTCAAGAAGCCTGCGGAACCGATACCGGATCACCGGCCGGATCCTGGCCCAAGCGCCCCGGCGCGCCGCCCGGAACTAATCGGCTCGCCCGCCCGGTGACCGTCCTAGCGGCTGGACGCCGTCCGCTACGCGTCCGTGGACACCGCAATATGACGATCTACAACGCGACTAGATGACACACACAGGACAGAGGAAAACGGCCCGCATGGCGCGAGAATTCGCGGCTAGCGGGCCGTTTTCGTGTGGTGGCAGGTGTTGGGTTCGAACCAACGTAGGCTGAGCCGACGGTTTTATAGACGATCGCGGTTCGCAGCGGGCGACAGCTCGCCACCTGGCAAGATGATGGCGCTCGCGCCTTGGTCGCCAGCTTCGCTGAGCGTTAGCCCCTCAGTTGTGCGGTCACTGAAGCGGGGAGTCAGCCTCTCGTCCAAGGGCTCACTGTGACTCAGATCACAGATTCCGCCGTGATCAACTACGGTCCTCCGCGGCCTCCTCCCACTAGTAAATATGTTTATCTCACCTCACTGGCGAGGATGTAATCTTCATCTTTACCAGGAGGTTGCCAATACTCCAGATAATTGTCCAACATTTCTCGGCTAATCTTAAACGAGTCATTCGTGAGATTATTGTTTCTTCCCACGACTCTTTCCCGTATTGTTTCTATAGGAGTATCAACATAATACATTACCGCTTTAGCGCCGATTGCATGTATTCTTCGTTTCAGGTCTTCTCGTTCTTCTTTTGCCCAGAATCCCTCGTCCATAATGACATCAATTCCTTTCTCTGCAAGATGAAATGCAAAATCTCGTGATAGCCCGATGATTTTTTGATCCCACTCCGCATATCCATCGATTGTAGGGTCGTTTCCAATTAGACGAATTGACCACTCATCCTTCGTGATCCTCACGGCACCAGTTTCTTTCTCTAGTTTCTTTGCAAGAGTAGTTTTACCAGCACCGATAAATCCACAAATTAGGTAAACGATAGATCGTCTTTTCATAAAAACTATTATATCAGGTTCTAAATCAAATTAAGAAACTACGCATAGAGGTTGCTGTATGACTGTCAGCTTGGGAACTGGCCTGTCATGCCTCGCTGACCAGCGCGTTGCAGGTCAGCCGCTATGCAGAGTGGTCCGCGAGTATCCCTTATATACCGGCCGCGTCTGCCCGATCGGGCACGCAACGGGCACGCTCTCGAAGCGAGCTGTTGGCACGCTCCTGCTCGTATGGCGTCAACGCAGCTCAGTCTGTATGTGGGTGGCTGCCCGCGATGGCCCTAGCGCGTCCAGCCTTGACAGGTACCACTGGAGGCCGACGGAGAACCCCGTCCAACCTGATAGGTGCCAATGGGTTTGCCGGTGGAGCGGTTCCACGGCACCTTCCGCCCGGACTTCCTGGATATCGCGGGCCCGTTCACGTCCGTGGCCGAGGCCCAGGCCGCGGTCGATGGCTGGGTGCAGGATTACAACGCCGAGCGGCCCCGCCAAGCGCTGGACTCCAAGGTCCCGGTCACCCCGGCCGAGCGTTTCGCAACGCTTGACAGGCAATAAGAGCGTCAGGCTCGCCACACGCCCTACGCCCTATGGCGAATCACAGGCGGGGCATCGATCCGGGGTCGCTCTGGCAGATTCGACACCTGGAAGACGCACGTCTGTTAGCCGGATTCACAGAAACAAGGCCCGTGGCTAGGCCTTGGCTAAGAGGACTGCGGTTTCCCCGTCTCGTCGACTTCTGGTCGCTGCTCGCCGCGCAGCAGGCTGTCGAGAGCACCGTCGAAAGTGTCACCGACAAACCAGATTGCGTCCATTATCAAGAAGACCCGGCCGTGGTCGTCGATCGCAACGAACGCGTGTCCGTCAGCTGTTTCGCCGAGCGGGTACAGACAGCTATGAAGAAGGCTGGCGCAGTCGCTGAACCGATCGTCTTCCCCGACGCAAAGCATGGGATCGAGGACAACTGGGGTCCGGGCGGACGTCAGCCCGGGACCTTTCCGCCCAATGCGGAGCATCCCAAATTCTTGGAGAACGCGTTGCGCAGCGGGAAACAGCGTGAACTCAGCTGGCAGCCGAAGCTGGCTGAACACGTCTCGCCCTGGGAACCAGCCCGCTTCGGATAGCATTTCGGCGGTCTCCGGCAGGAACCGGTCTGGTCCTCCCAGTCGTAGGCGTAGAAGCCCTTCGCACTGTAGGCGGCCCAGTCCGAGTAATCACCATCGGCAGAACGCCGCCCGATGTCACCGGCCGATCCGATCACGGGCAGCTGCCCCACCCGGTCCAACGCCGCATCGACGTCATCGAGGTGCTGATCCACCTGCATGGAAACCGGCCCGAAGCCAGCAGTCGTGAACACCGCGACATGCCCTTGAAGGTCCACACCGAGCCAGTCGAACTCGACTCCCGATCGCGGATGGGACTCGTCTTTCCATCGCGGGTCCGCACGAGGCATCTGCACCCAAAAGATGCTACAGCCGATACGTGTGAGCGACCCGGCCCCAGCTAGCCCGGCCCCTCAGCTTCCACAGCGGTAACGTATTGGGCGGGACAGAGAGAACTCCATAGGGTTGTCGCCCATCAACCGGAGCCGATGCGTCACGTATCAAGTGAGGCCTGAGCACAGGCGAACTCAGTGCTGGAGCGACTCGACCAACCGCTTAGCGTCGATGAGGCGGAGGCCCGTGAGCTCCCGGGCGCGACGCACCGCAGGTATGGGTTTTCCAGCTGCCAGCAGTTCATCGACTTCGGCTCGGCCTCGCTCGTCCAAGAGGGCGACCAGCTGCTCACCAGTCCGGCGATCGGCTTCCTGTTGAGCGGCGCGCGATATGTGGACCGGTCGGAACCATGACCAGCGCCGCGAGTCCGTTCGCTCAGACATGCCCCGATGCTATGCCCGGGTCAGCATCTGTTGAAGCGGTGGCCCCTTGGGCGTGAGCGGCTTGACAAGCAATAAGAGCGTCAGCCTTCTGTGCTGCCGTCGGCTCGACCTAGGCAGACCTAGGCAATTCTGGCCGACAAAGGCCGCCCGGTCCTGGCGCTGGGCAGGAACTGAGGAGGCGGTCACGCCCAGTGCGCGTTACGGTGGTCGTCCATCGTTCAGCCCACCGAGATCCGAGGAGTTTCCCATGGCGGTCCCGATCGCCGCCCGCGATGTAGCCGCTGCCGTCGGTGCCTTGCTGGTGCTTACTGCGGCCGTCAGTGTCGTCGGCACCCTGATTGTGCCTCGTTCGGTCTCCGGCTGGCTGACCCGTTGGGTCGGCGTGATCGTCGACGGCGCGTTCAAGCTCATTACCAGCCCGATCGCGAGTTACAGGCAGCGGGACCGGATCCTGGCCGCAGAAGCGGCGACGTTCCTGCTCAGCCAGCTGGCGGCCTGGCTGCTCATCTCCTTCGTCGGGTACACGCTGCTGGTGTGGCCGTTCACGTCCGGAGGCATAACCTCCGCCGTCACTCTGGCCGGTCCGGCGGTATTCGGGCCCAACGACGCGTTCGGTGCTGCGGAGCGGATCATCGGTGATCTGGCAGCGGGGACAGCGCTCATCATCGTCACCTTGCAGATCGCCTACTTGCCCACCTTGTATTCAGCGTTCAACCGGCGCGAGGACGACGTGTCGCTGCTGAACGCGCGAGCCGGTGTCCCGTCCTGGGGGCCGGAACTGCTGGCCCGTACTCACTACGCCCTGGGCTCGGGCACCTCAACGATCGGCACGCTGCCCGACCTGTACGAGCACTGGGAGGCCTGGGCGTCCGATCTCGCCGAGAGCCATACCACCTACCTGCCGCTGGTGTGGTTCCGCTCGCCCCGGCCGCTGTCATCCTGGGTGATCTCGCTGCTGGCGGTGCTGGATTCCGCCGCGCTGTATCTTGCCCTGTCGCCGCAATCGGCGCCGGTCGTCCAGGCTCGGCTGTGCTTGCGCTCCGGGTTCGTATGCCTGAGGGAGATTGCGCAGGCGATGGGATTCGATATACCTGACGAACCTGCTCCGGACGCCGGGATCACCCTTACCTACCAGGAATTTCTTGATGCGGTCGCGAGGCTGCGCAAGGTGGACTTCCGCATCGAGCGTGACCCCGCCGACGCATGGCCCGACTTCGTCGGCTGGCGGGTCAACTATGAGCTGGCTGCCTACACGATTGCTTATGCCCTCGATGTCGTGCCCGCGATATGGTCGGGCCCGCGCCGCCGTCCTACGCCGCCGATCACGCCGGACCGCCCGCCGCCCGGCGGGGTCAAGTGATCACCAGGCGGAACCTCCAGTCCTGTCGCCCGCTTGGTCTAGGCGCACTTGTAGGGCCGGTCACCGTGCGGGCCACTGGGGCAACTCGAAATGCTCGACATAAATGAACTGGCGTTCAGTAACTACAAGGAGACGGAAAATTACAACCTAATTAGGGGGTGTCAAGGATCAAGTGAGGCCGATCCGTCAAGGATCAAGTGAGGCTAGGCCTTCTGAGCTGCTTCTTTTGTCCTGCTTCTGTGACGGCCACATCGATGTAGGTAGTCGCGGCGTGTAGCAAGCGGTCCCACAGATCCGTCGCGACAAGTGACCGCGGAAGGCCCGTGGCCTCGACCGCTATCAGCGACGTGTGGGCCGAAGCGCGGACGCTAGCCCTAACTCCCGCCCAGGTCATCTCACCTCTGGCCGGACAGCCGTACGACCTGCGGCACGCCGCCGTCTCTCTGTGGCTCAACGCCGGGGTACCGGCAACTCAGGTTGCCGAGCGCGCCGGGCACAGCGTCGAAGTTCTGCTCCGCGTTTATGCCAAGTGCGTCGACGGCGGCGACAAGATAGCCAACATGCGTTTCGATGCTGCGCTCGGAGACTCATCATGACGCCACCCAGCCCTCGTCCACAGCGGGATTCATCCCACGCATATCCCACGGCTAGCGGCATCCAGCCGCCCGTGGTGGCACTTGGGCTGCCTAGGCCGGAAACAAGTCAGGGGCACCGAAGCGCCCCTGAGCTGGTGTTTCGTGTGGTGGCAGGTGTTGGGTTCGAACCAGCGTAGGCTGAGCCGACGGTTTTACAGCCGTGCTCATCGGGGCTGGTCGCGTTCGCGTGAAATCGTCGGCGGGTGCGGGTGGGCCGTCGGCTGGGGTTACCCCGTCTGTGGTGCGGCGCGTCGGGTCCGTGCGGGTTAGCCCGTCCGTGGTGCGGCGTTCGGGGTCCGTGCGGGCCTGCGGCGGGGTTGGATGGTGGCGGGCTGCCCGTGACGCCGGCAGGTTTGCAGGTGTCTGAGCCCGTTTTACAGCCTGGCGCTGGGACCTGACCTTTGAGGGTTGCTTTCTGCTGCCGTGAGCGCGCTGGTCAGACTTCGGCTTGCGTGAGCCTGCTGACCTGGTCCCCGGGCAGCCCGCCTGTCATTACCCGAGGTCAAGGATAGGGAGGCGCGGTGGCCGCGCGGAAGCAGAAGCAGAGGCGGATGAGCGCGCAGGTGGTGGAGGATGAGGACTACCAGCTGCGCTATGAGGTGGTCGCGGGCATCGACGTGGCGAAGGAGTCCGCGGTCGTGTGCGTCCGGATGCCGCCGACGCGGGGGAGGAAGCACCGGACGTCGCACCTGCAGGCGGTGCCGGCGACGGTCCCGGCGATCGGGGAGCTCGCGGCGGAGCTGACGGCGGCCGGGGTGCAGATGGTGTCGATGGAGGCGACTTCAGGATTACTGGCGCATCTGGTTCGCGGTGCTGGAGGAGGCTGGGCTGGCGGTGCAGCTGGTGAACTCCTCCCAGGCCAGGAACCTGCCCGGGCGGCCGAAGACCGACAAGGAGGACGCGCGGTGGATCGCGCGGCTGACCGAGATGGGGCTGCTGCGGCCCTCGTTCGTGCCGCCGCCGGAGATCCGGGCGCTGCGGGTCTATACCCGGCACATCTGGGACCTGACCGCGGACCGCACGAGGTACTGGCAGCGGCTGGAGAAGCTGCTGGAGGACGCCTTGTGCAAGCTGACATCCGTGGTGTCGAAGCTGGCCGGGCACCAGACCGCCCGCGCGGTCATCGAGGCGATGATCGCCGGGGAGCGCGACCCGCGGGTCCTGGCGGCCCTGGGCCAGGGGAGGATGAGGAACGAGAAGCTCCCCGCGCTCGCCGAGGCGCTGTCCGGGATGCGGTTCGGCCCGCAGCACGCGCATGCCGCCGCGTCCCTGCTGCGCGCTATCGACCTGCTGGAGGCCGAGCTACGGGAGCTGCAAGAGCAGGTGACCGCGCAGCTGGCCGCGATCCCCGCGTCCTGGGGTGTGGACGCGGACGGCGTGACCGGGCCGGCGGCCGGGCGGGCCGGCGGTGCCGCCGCGCTGCCGGCTGCGGAGCGGCTGGATGAGATCCCCGGCCTTGGCCGGGAGGCCGCCGCGGCGCTGATCGCCGAGATCGGCCTGGATATGAGCCGTTTCCCGACCCCGGGGGCGCTGGTGTCCTGGGCCGGGCTCACCCCGACCGCGCGGCAGTCCGGGCCCCGCAAGGGCCGCGGGAAGAAGGGGCACGGCAACACCTACGCCAAGCGGATCGCCGTCCTGGCCGCCTACGCCGCGGCGAACACCGACACCTTCCTGGGCGAGCGCTTCCGCCGTCTGGCCTCCCGTCCCGGCGGCGGCGGGCGGAAGAAGGCCGGCTGCGCCGTGGGCCGGTCCATCCTCGTTATCGTCTGGCACCTGCTGAACGACCCCGCCGCCCGCTACCGCGACCTCGGATCCGACTGGCACGCCAGGCACACCGACCGCAGCCGCAAGGCCCGCAACGCCAGACGCCAGCTCGAGGCCCTCGGCTACGACGTCATCATCACCCTCCGGGAGGACGCCGCCTGACCGTCCAGCGCCGCTAACCGCATACAACTACCGCCAGGCCCCAGGCCACGACTCGCCAAGGGGCTATTCCGTCGTTTGCCAGAACAGTTGTCACGCTAGACGGCTGAGGTGGTTATTTCTTGGTCAGACCTATCCTCCTATCCGAGGCTTATGCCGCTGACCTGCTGTTATGTCATCCGAGGCGGGATTTGGGACGGCCGACGTCCGCTATACGTCCGTGGACACCGGGTTCCGGGGTCCGAGCGGTCCACGGACCGTGGGTGAACCGGCCACGGACAGGCACGGACCGGCCCACGGACGGCCACGGACCAGCCCACGACGGGAGCGGAAAAGGCCACGGACGGGGCCGGCAGGAGCGGTTATGCAGACCGCTCTCACCCGGATTCCCGCTCTGACCTGCCATTTCAGGATGCCTGCTCTATGTCGCCGTCGCCCTCGTCACCGAGGTCTTGCTCGGTGTCCCGGGTGCCGAGGGCCTCGGCGATGCGCTCGTTGGCTGCGGTGGCCTGGCCGTCGATGCAGTGGGCGTAGATCTTGAGCAGGACCGCGACGCCGTGCCTGTCTGGGTGCGGTGAGCGGAGCCGGTCGTCGATCGGAACCGTGGAGGTC
The DNA here is from genome assembly GCA_963843745.1 of uncultured Actinomycetota bacterium. Lineage (GTDB taxonomy): Bacteria > Actinomycetota > Actinomycetes > Streptosporangiales > Streptosporangiaceae > Trebonia. The sequence continues at coordinate 38,423 of CAWJLP010000020.1, read as the reverse complement.
TTGTCGAGGTCTACGACGCCGAAGTGTCCGTCGCCGGCAAGGAAGAATCGGCGCCCCGACAGGTCCGCCGGAGACAGGAGGCCAGAGAGCATTGCTTCCAGGTGCGTCCGGTCGAGCAGTAGCACGTCCAGCTGCTGGCCTCGGACGATGCCCTCCAGCGCCTCGTCTGAATAGCCCGACATGGACAGGAGTACGCCACGGGTTCCGGCGAGCCGCTGAGTGATCCGTCCGCGGAGCTTGGCCATGGGGCCATAGTCGACAGGCAGTCAGGGTCGGCGAGATGAGCTCACAGAATGCCAGCCCGGAGCAACCCACCGGGCGCAACCAGGTGTCCGGCACCGTTAATGGCAGCGGGTCAACAAGCGCATCGTGCTCACGCAACTGCTTTTATCCAAAAGCCGTGAGCCGACCTCAGCGATGGCGGTGAATGAATCCGGCTTGGGCTCATCTGCCGATGGTAAGAGCGAGGAGGGTATCGACCGCAGTTTCGAACGGGCGGGTACTCCGTTGCACCTGGGCGAGTAGAAGCCCTCCTTCGAGCGTGGCGAGCAGAGTAGTGGCGAGGTCGTCCGGGTCGATGCCGGACGGGAGCTTCCCGTCGGCGTGCAGGGATCCCAGTCCGTCGCCGATGGCGGCTGCCCACTGATCGAACCCGGCCGCGATGAGCGCCCGGGCCTCGGGGTCACTCTCGGCAAGCTGGCCGCCGAGCGAGCCAAGTGGGCAGCCGCCCTTTGCTTTGGTGCGCCTCGCCCCAGTGATCACCATGTTCCGCCGGGCTTCGACTCCGTTCGCGCTGCCGAGCGCGTGCCGATGGTTACTGACGATGGCGTCGGCTTGATAGTCGATGACCGCCTGCACGAGGTCGTTCTTGTCGGGGAAGTAGTGGTACATCTGAGAGCCGCTGACTTCCGCCGCCACCTTGACGTCGTCCAGGGTGGTGCCCGCCACCCCGCGCTCATGGATCAGGGCGGCGGCCTCCTCCACAATTCGTGCCCGGGTGCGCGCTCCCTTGGGGGTGAGCCTCGGCCGGTCACTCGTCTCGTTGACTATGCACCAATGCTAGCAGGATTTTGAGTTTGACAACCCAGTACCGAGCTGTCAGAGTGAGTCGCACCACCCATTTCGGAGCGAGAGGACGACACATCGCATGACTGACCTAGAGGGCAAGACAGCTCTGGTTACGGGCTCGACGAGCGGGATCGGCAAGGCCACGGCCACCGCCTTGGCCGCCCGCGGCGCTCACGTACTGGTAGTGGGACGCAACGAACAACGAGCCAAAGACGTGGTCGCCGAGATCGAAGGCAGCGGAGGCAGCGCAACGTTCCGGCTCACCACGCTGAGCGACCTCGAATCGGCCCGGGAGCTGGTCGAGTGGGCCACTGAGGCAGGCGACGGTCACGTCGACATCCTCATCAACAACGCTGGCGTCGCCTTGCTCGGGCCAAGCAGCGCAGCCACCGAAGCAGAGTTCGACGAGAGCTTTGCACTGAACGTCAAGATTCCGTTCTTCCTCGTCGCGTCACTGGCGCCAGCCATGGCCGAACGCGGATGGGGTTCGATCGTCAACGTCTCCACGATGGTCGCCAGCTTCGGACAGGCCGGCATGGCTCTGTACGGCGCCAGCCGAGCGGCTCTCGAACTGCTGACGAAGGCCTGGGCCGCCGAATACGGCCCGAGTGGTGTCCGGGTCAACGCCGTTGCCCCCGGCCCGACGCGCACCGGCATGATGGAAGCAGTCCCCGAGGAGATGGTGAGTCAGCTCGCAGCACTAGCACCAGCAGGTCGCGTAGCTCAGCCCGAGGAACTTGCTGCAGCGATCGTCTTCCTCGCAAGTGATGATGCCAGCTTCGTCCACGGCGTCACTCTTGCGGTCGACGGGGGCCGGGTCGCGACATAGCACCAGTCGCACCGCGGGGACGTTTAGGTGTGAAGACAGAGAAGGCAGATCAAGCTAACAGCCGAGGAGATACGACGGCGTAGCCGGCGAACTGCTGGCAGGAGCGGGCCGGGCGGCCGAGGATCGGCGGGACGTCGTCGCTGAGCCATCCGGCGTCGCCGCCCGCGATCAGGGTGAAGGCCTGGGCGCTCATCTCCGCGACGGTGCCGGGACGCCGAGCTCCTGCGCGGGCACGGCCGGGCTGGCCAGGGTGACGGACGTGACGGCCTCCGTCGCCGCGTCGACGGAGGCCGTCACATCCAGGTCGCCAACGGCCATCTCCGGGCTGGCCAGACACGGTGAAGCAGGCCATCGGGCCAACCTTTTGAAGGGAACCGCCAAAGCGGTGCAGGACTCATTCCTTCCCCGACGCCCTGCAGCCGCATCTATGACACCTCCATGGCAGCGAAGGACCGAACAGTAGTTCACTTCCCGCCTCGCCGGTCCGAGCGAACGTGCGCCGGCCAGCCCACGTCACGAGTTCCAAGGAGAGATGCGTTGACAGATTCCCCGTCGATCGAGACGCAGCACGGCCACCCCGGAATCGTGCTGGCCACGCTGTCGCTGGCCAACGTGATGGCTCTGCTCGACCTCTTCGTCGTCAACGTCGCCCTGCACGACATCGGCGTGAGTCTGCACTACCAGTCCTCGCTCTCCGACGTTGCCTGGGTGCTCAACGCCTACGCCCTGTTCTTCGGGGCGCTCCTCATCCCCGCCGGCCGCTTCGCCGACAAGTACGGGCGCAAGGCCACCTTCATCCTCGGGCTGGCCGTTTTTACCGTGGCGAGCCTGGCCTGTGCGGTAAGCCCCGACTTGTGGGTCCTCGTAGGGTTCCGGTGCGTGCAGGCGGCCGGCGCCGCGATGATCATCCCGGCCAGTCTCGGTCTCGTCCTGACGACGCTCCCACCGGATCGAGTCAAACGCGGCGTGCGAGTGTGGGCAGTGAGCGGCGCAGCAGCCGGCTCCATCGGCCCGGTAGTCGGAGGGTTGCTCACCGCGCTGAGCTGGCGATGGATCTTCGTCATCAACCTCCCCATCGGCATCGCGGCCATCCTCGTGACCTGGAAGATGATCCCCAACGTCCGCCACGACCGCACGACGCGCATGCCGGACCTGTTCGGGAGCCTCATGATCGTCGTCACCATCGGCGCCATATCCCTTGGCTTGCTCAACGGGGCCAATTGGGGATGGGGATCGGCCAAGATCATCGGGAGCTGGGCAGTGGCCATCGCGGCTGCCGTGGCCTTCGTCGTGAGCACCAGGCGTGCCGCGGTACCCGTGATCGACCTGAAGATGTTCCGGAGCCGGGTGTTCAGCGCTTCGAACATCGCCATTGTCATCGCGGCGGCGATCCTAGGGATACAGCTCCTCGGCCTCAGCCTCTTCCTCCAGCAGTCGTGGCACTGGTCAACCATCACCACCGGACTCGCCCTCGCACCCGGGCCGGCCGCCGTACTCGGAGCGTCCCTCATCGTCCCGCGCTTGCACCAGCGGTTCCCGATCGGAGCCGTGGTCGCTTTCGGATTCGTCCTCACCGCTGCGGGCCAGGCACTCATGATCCTGACGCTCCACCACGGTGTCCACAACTACGCCGCAGCCATCCTGCCTGGCTGGGTGGTGATCGGCTTCGGCCTGGGCTTCACCGTCCCGACCATCATCGGGTCAGCCACCGTCGACCTACCGCCTGAGCAGAGCGCCACCGGCAGCGCGGTGGTCAACAGCGGCCGCCAGTTCGGCGGCGTCTTCGGCGCGTCGATCCTGGTCGTGGTCCTCGGGAAGGCAGAAGTCACCGGGGATCCCAGCCGCTTCTACGAGCTGTGGTGGGTCGCCGTCGCCCTGTGCGCCGCCGCCGTTGTTGTCTCCCTCGGGCTCACCCCCAAACGCCAACCCGCCAACGCCGACGTCACGGTTCCCAGAGTCGCCGCGGCGACCGACACTACCAACACTTCAGTGGCATGACTCTGCACCGGCCGTCCGCGCCTGGCCGATGGGTCATGCCCATGAAGCGCCCAGTCGGTGCGCTTTCCCTACTGGCCGACCCCGAGATTCGCAGCACCTTCGACACCAATCGAGCAGTGATGCGAGAGACGCGCCAAACCCGCATCGAGAACCACGCTTACCTCGATGCCCCGGTGTTCGCCTCGCACTTCACGGTCCCCGCCGTCGGCTACTTCGAGAGCGCCAGGCAGGTGCGACCCTTCGTCCCTGGCGAAGGGAACGTGGACAGCAAGGAGGCCCTGTGACGACCCTGGAAGAAGCCGCCGCCCTGGCCCGCAACGAACGTGGCCTGGTGATCGTCGCCACTTTGCGCGGCGACGGGACAATCCAGTCATCCCTCGTCAACGCGGGCATCGTCCCTCACCCGGCCACTGGCGAGTCCACTCTGGCGTTCGTCACCAACGGCCGGGTAAAGCTCGCCAACCTGCGCGCCCGGCCCCAGGTGACCGCCACGTTCCGCAACGGCTGGCAGTGGGTAGCAGTCGAAGGACACGCCGAGCTGGCTGGGCCGGACGATCCCCAACCCTGGCTCGACCCCGAACGACTCCGCCTACTGCTCCGGGACATCTTCTCCGCTGCCGGCGGCGAGCACGACGACTGGGACACCTACGACCGAGCCATGGCCGAGGAACGCCGAGCCGCCGTGCTCGTCCGCCCCGACCGCGTCTACACCAACCGATGAGCACGGACACGAAGATGTTCCGCGGCTGGCCTGCCGAGGCCCTGGAGTTCTACGAAGGTCTCGAAGCCGACAACTCCAAGGCCTACTGGAACGCCCATAAGGACGTATACGAGACGGTCGTGCTCTCTCCGATGAAGGCGATCCCTGCCGAACTGGCCCCCGAGTTCGGAGACGGCAAGGTACTCCGTCCCAATCGGGACGTCCGCTTCAGTACCGACAAGTCCTGTACAAGACGTACATCGGAGCCACCATCGGTGCCAGCTATCTCGCGCTCTCGCAGAGCTTCGAGAGGGTCCATTCCAACGAACCGGTTCTGCGACTACCAGACGTATCCATGTTTGGCCTCGCCGCGTCGACCGTGTTGCATGGCGGATTCGGTCTCAGCGCAATTCACGGAGACGTCCGCCCACTCGAGGAAGCGTTGGAGATCATGCTTCAGGTCTGACCATCCCATGTCCGCGACAGGGGCTTGGGTCCGCCGCACTATCCGGTGTCAGGTCAGGTGTGACCGTCTGCGCCAACCCCAGTTGGCTCTAGTGACGGCAATCACTTGTCCTGCATATCTGACTCCAAGTGTTAGGAGTGATGGCGGGGATGGCGCTCAGCGCCGGCTCTGCCCGACCTCGATGAGGTGACCGTCGGGGTCACGCAGGTAGCAGCGGATCTCCGGGCCACGATCGATCGGTTCGGTGAGGAACTGCGCGCCCTTGGCCGACCAGTCGGCGTATACGGCGGCGATGTCGGCAACACGGATATTCAGGAACGCGCTGACCCGGTCCAGATCGTGCGGGGCCTCGAGCGTGACCGAGGGTTTGTCGTCCGTGGGGCCGCCGCCGGTGTTGATGATGATCCAGCTGTTGGCCAGCGCCACGATCGTCGGCTCGCCATCCATCAGCGCCTCGCCACCGAGCACCTCGGTGTAGAAGGCCCGCGAGCGGTCGACATCGTCGGAGACGAGGAAATGGGTGAGCACGATGCCCTCGGCCGGGGCGGGAAACTCTGCCACGGTGCAACTCCTATCGGTTATGCGGGCGGGGCGGGTGCCGCCCGTCACGAACTGGCCCTGGGTGTGAGCGGCGGCTCCGGCGATGGCGCCGGTGCGCCTGGCGGCGGCGCGCGGGAACGCCCCGCCGGCCCCAGGCCCGAGGATCACGCGGTGCCCCGCGCCGCTTGCGTGAGCTCTTTGCCGGCGGGTCTCGTCGGCAGGTGACCGCCGGCTCAGGGGTGGGCGCGCAGTTCCCGTTCGGTCTGGGCGTAGATGCGTTCCTGGCCTTCGGCGTCCTGGGACTTCTTCGAGGACTTCTTCAGCTTCGCGGAGCTGTAGTAGCCGCCGGTCGCGGTCGCGAGCTCCGGATCGGCCATCAGCCGCACGCAGCCGCGTGACCCCTTCTCCGGGGGCCCGACGAACGGGTTGGTCAGCGCCTCAATGATCTTGAACGGCCCGCCGGCCTTGCTGCCCAGAGTGGTTTTGACCGCGCCCGGGCTGACTGCGTTGAACGTCAGGCCCTGGCCCTGATGGCGGCGGGCTAGGGCGTAGGTGTACATCAGGGCCAGCAGTTTGGCATCGGCGTAGGCCTGGATCTGCTTGTACTTACCCGGGTAGCTCCAGTCGGTGACCGGCTTGCCGCGCGACTCGATCAGGGCGGTCATGTTGACCACCCGCGAGGGCGCGGCGAAGTCATCAGCGCCCTTCCGGAGCAGGTCGAGCAGCCCGTCGGTCAGTGCCGCCAGCGCGACGTGGTTGATGGCGATGGTCCGCTCGTACCCGTCGGGTGACAGTGCCTTGCTGGAGAACGCGGCGCCCGCGTTGTTTACCAGTCCGTTGAGTCCCTTCGGCGCGGCCTCGTGCACAGCGTCGACCAGTTCCCGAACACCGGCTAGAGATCCGAGGTCTCCGGCTACGGCCAGGTACTGGCCTTTGCCGTTGCCGTTGGTGACCAGCAGGTCGACAGCGCGTCGGGCGTGGTCGGCACCGCGGGCGTGCACCAGCACAGTCGCCCCACAGTTCCCAATGCCTTGGGCTGTCTCATGGCCGATACCGCCCTTGGCGCCGGTGACTAGCACGGTCTGTCCGTCCAGCCGACCGGCGAATTGAGCATCGAACTTGCTCATGGTCTCTCCTCGAAAGATGTGCAGTAGGAGTGAGTCGTGTAACCCACTCTGTCAGCCTCGAAGTGGCTGTCAAACTCATAGGCCGGCGGGTTGCATGAAGTTGACCCTCTCGTCGGGTCGATAAATGGATTACGCGACTCACTATGACGGACAGCGAATGGGTTGTCAAACTCAGAAAGAGAGTTACCCTGCTGGCATGACGAATGACGTGCACGCCCGGTCCCGGCTGATCCCGAAGGGGGAGCGGACCCGGGTCCGCATCATCGACGCGGCCTGGCTGATCTGCGAGCCAGGCGCAGCGGGCACCACGCTCGATGACGTCGGCTGCGACGAGGCGATGGCCGTCCTGCACATTTACGTCGACCTCGCCGCTGCCGGACAGGACCCGGCGGAGCGCTACCCCGGCGTCGCCGCCCACTTCACGGCATGCGGGGCGTGCGCCGAGGATTTCGCCGGCCTCCTGATGGCTGCCGCCAGTGACTGACCGCGAGGTACTGGCCTTTGACCTGCACGGGACGCTGGTTGACCCGCTGAGTTGCCAAACTCAAAATGTTGCTAGAATGGGTGAATGGTCAACGAGACGAGTGGCCGGCCGAGGCTCACCCCCAAGGGCGAGCGCACCCGGGCGCGGATAGTGGAGGAGGCCGCCGTCCTGATCCACGAGCGCGGGGTCGCGGGCACCACCCTGGACGACGTCAAGGCGGCGGCGGAAGTAAGCGGCTCGCAGCTTTACCACTACTTTCCCGACAAGAATGATCTCGTGCAGGCGGTCATCGACTACCAGGCCGACGCCACCGTCAGTAACCAGCGGCACGCGGATCTCGGCAGCGTGCAAGGGGTCCAAGCCTGGCGGGACATGGTGATCTATGCGGCGGAGCGCGTCCAGGCAAAGGGCGGCTGCCCCCTCGGCTCGCTCGGCGGCCAGCTCGCCGAGAGCGACCCGGAGGCCCGGTCCCTGATCGCCGCCGGGTTCCAACGGTGGACAGCGGAAATCAGCGAAGGGCTCAGGTCCCTTCAGGCCGGCGGGCAGCTCCCGCCCAGCCTCGACCCGGATGACCTCGCCGTCACCCTGCTCGCCACGCTCCAGGGAGGACTTCTCCTCGCCCAGGTACAACGGAGCACCCGCCCGTTCGAAACCGCGGTCGATACCCTCCTCGCCCTTACCATCGGCGGATGAGCCCAAGGCCATCCGCCAGCTCATCTTGACGGGTACATGGGCTGGTGAAGTCAGCGCGAGCGTGGCCGCACGCGGGCCGATGCCGCCGGACGCCATGCGGGTTGCGGCTGCCCCGGTGACGGGGGCAATGTGGCCCCCATGCGGCGCGGGACGGTGCCAAGACGGCCGGGTGCGGCGGATGTCATCAAGCCCGCGTTTCCAACGGGCACGGGCAAACGGTGGCCGATGAGCGCCACGCCATCAACACGATCGCCGAAGCGCCCACAAACCCGACTCAACGGCGCACGTCGAACCAGAACACGCCTTGGCGCCCGTCCGCGGCCGTCCGTGGACACGGCAATCTGACGGTCTACAGCGCGACAAGGTGACACGCCAAGGGATAGAGACGAAACGCCCCGCCAGCACGAGAATTCGCAGCTAGCGGGCCGTTTCCGCAGTTGGTGGCAGGTGTTGTGTAGCAGGTGTTGTGTCTGGCAGGTGTTGGGTTCGAACCAACGTAGGCTGAGCCGACGGTTTTACAGCACGCTCCTCCTGTCCGAGTCACCCCCCGCTGACGGGGAAACGCTGGTCGTTGAGTGCTGGGACCAGGCTCCCGGCTTCCCCTCGCTACGGCAGATGTCCGAACTTGCCGAGACCGGGCGCGGCCTGGCCATCATCGATTCCCTCACGGGCGGGTCGTGGGGCTGGCAGCCCGCCAACGGCCACGTCGGCAAATGCGTCTGGGCTGAGATCCCGGCACGTGGCCTGCCCGCCTTAGCCCTCCTGCCGTAACCCGTACGTCATGAAGCCGCCCGAGTCAGCGGCTCACCCCCATCACTGATTCGGAGCATGACCATGTCTAACTCTCTTTCCCGTGCCGGTGCGGTGGCAGCGAGGTATCCGGAGAAGCCGGACGCTGTCGCGCCTGAACGGCTCGCCAGCATCATCGACGTCCATGCCATTCACCGCCGGGCCGGGCGCCCTTGGCAATTGCGCGGTGGCCCGGCTTAGCGGCCCCCTGCCGCGCACGCCGCCTATTGTCTGCTGTGGAATGTCTCTGCGGCGGTTTCGATGAGGCTAGCGACTTCGTTGGGGTGGGAGACCATAGCCACGTGACTCGACCTGACTTCGATGGTGGTGGCGCCCATGCGGGCGGCGAACTGGCGCTCGGCGTCTGGCGGGATCACCTGGTCATCGGTGGCGACGAGGTACCACGACGGGTGTGATCTCCAGGCCGGGACGCCCATCACGTCTTGAAGGGTGCTCACCGCCAGGGGCTGCTGCACGGCATGCATCATCCGCGCCCTGACTGGGTCAACATCGGCGGCGAAGTGCGTAACGAAGTCATCTTCACGCATCCAGGCGAAGCCACTGGAGTCGATTTCCAGGTGCTCAAGTACCGGGCTCGGGGGACCTTCCGACAGGAGTGCACCAATGGACTCGCCCTCGTCGAGCCCGAAGGCGGCGATATAGACCAGGCCGACGACGTTCTGCGCCTTGGCGCCGAGGGCGGTGAGGATCTGCCCGCCGTAGGAGTGCCCGGCGACAATGACGGGGCCGTCCTGACGGTCTAGTACCTGGCGGAGCCGAGCGACATCCGCTTCCAGCGCGGACTCGGGGAACTGCGGAGCGGTGACGTTGTAGCCGCGGCTCTGGAGGCGCTTAATGACGCCGCTCCAGCATGAGCCGTCGGCCCATGCGCCATGTATGAGGACAATGCTGGGTCGAACAGGCATGTCAATATCTCCTCTCGGTACGGGCACCACAATCGCCCGTCATGTTCAGGGTCAGGTCTTGATGAAGGCCGCATGGGCGACGCTGCCCGACGGCGCCGCCCGGTCCGGACTCGGTCTCGCCACCCAGCCAGCGGGCTGGTCACACGCCCACTGCGGTGCCGCGGGTCAGTCCGACAGGAAGACCGCGGTCTCGCTGGCCGCCTCTGCCGCGTACTGGAAGATGGACCCGTGTGACGCGTCCGGGTAGATCGTGACCTTCGCGTTGGGGATGAGCCCGGCGAGGATGTAGCTAGCCGCTGTCGGGATCATGATGTCGGCGTCGCCCTGGAGGATCAGCGTGGGCTGGCTGATATCCCGCAGCCGCCCGACCGCCGCCCAGTCCGGCCTGCCCCACGCGAGGACCGCCTGGTACTGCGCATTCTTCGATTCGAGCGACGACCCCTCGTCACGCCCTTCCTGCCGCTGAAAGATCCGGCCGAGTGATGTCTGGCCGGCGGCGCGGCTGGAGTCGGTGTGGGCGTAGAAGACGTAGACGTATCCCTCCGGGGTGGCGTCGTCGAACACCACGCTCTTGACGACGTCCGGCCGCCACTCCTCCATGCCCGGGGCGCCCTTCGGACCCGTGCCAGCCAGGATGAGGCGGCGGGCAAGGCCCGGACAGGTCAGGGCGATCTCCTGGGCGACGAAGCCGCCGAGTGAGTATCCGAACAGGTCAGCCTCGCTCAGGCCGAGGGCAGCGAGGAACACCACGGCGTCACGGGCCATCTCCTCGACCGTGCCGGGGGTGATTCCGCTGGTCCCCCCCACGCCGACGTTGTCGAACAGGATCACCTCGCGGTCGGCGGCGACTGCGTTGATGAGGGCGGGATCCCAGTTGTCGATGTTGCCGCGGAAGTGCTGCAGGAACACCACCGGCACGCCAGCTGCGGCGTTGCCGAACCGGCGATATGCGTAGCTGATGCCGTTGGGCGCCTCGGCATAGAGGAGTCCTGCGTCTATGAGGCTGGTTGTCGCGATCACGTCGTCATCCCTTTCGTGTTCGGAGCGGTGCGATGCGGCGGCATGCCGCCGCATCGCACCGCGCTGGGCCGGGGTGGTCAGCTGGCCGCATGGGCGGCGTCGAGGATGACCTGGGTCACCGCGTCCGGGTCGCTGATCATGGACAGGTGCGGAGCGTCGATCTGGGTGATGCGCGCCCCAGCCCGCTGGGCCATGACGAACTGCTCGGCGGGCGGGATGACGTGGTCGTTGGTGCCGATGACGGCCCAGGACGGGATCGTCTGCCACGCGGGCGCGGCGGTCAGCTTCTCTGACAGGGCGCTCGCGGCCAGCGGCTCCTGCTCGGCCGCGAGCGCGGCTCCCTCACTGGCAGGCAGGCCATTGGCGAAGCACCTGGGGAACACGCTCTGCTTGACGTACGCATCCGCATCCCCCTTCGGGCTATGCGGGTAGGGGGCGAAGTTCAGCACCGTGCTCGGATCAGTCACGGCGAGGCACGACCCCGGCTTGGCGGCGGACAGGGTTTTCGGCGTGTCGTTCGCCGCCGGGATGAAGGCGTCGTCGTAGACCAGCGCCTTAACCTGCGGGTTCCCGGTGGCCGCGTTGGTAATGACGAACCCGCCGTAGGAGTGGCCGACCAGGACGATGGGACCGGAGATGGTGCTCAGGAAGTCGGACAGGTAGGCGGTGTCGGTGGCCACGCCGCGCAGCGGGTTAGGCGCGGCGTCGACGGTGTAGCCGCGCGCCTGCAGCCGCTCCGTCACGGCGTTCCAGCTGGAGTTGTCGGCCCACGCGCCGTGCACTAGCACGATCGTGGGCTTGGGGGCGTTGGTCGCGCTCGAGGAGTGCCTGGCGGTAGCCGTGGTCGTCGCGGCGGTCGCGGAGATGGCCAGGCCGGTCCCGAGCAGCGTCCCGGCGATGGCCAGTGAGGCGCCGGCCGCGGCGAGCCGCGGCCTGGTCAGCCGCGGGACAATGGATGTACGCATGAAAGGTTTCCTTCCTCGTGAAAGCGAGATCGTGAGGCCGCGAGGCCAGCCCGGTTCGGTACCGGGCATGCCGCCAAGCCTGCTGCCTGGCGCGCACGCCGCGCATGACTTGATCAAGCGATTAACTGCTTCCAGGTATCGCTGTGGCGGGGATGGCTTGGATAAGTGATGCGCGGCAGGGCAGCGGGCCCGAGACTTGAACTCACCGCGCAATAACGAGATGAGGCCGTGAAGCTCGCGAACTAGATCCGTTGCCTCGAGAACCAGGACGGGGTGGTCGCGATCCGGCCCATGCACCGGAGCCGGACGTGCTGAACGGCCGGAAGGCTAACTCCGCCGCCTGGCGTTCGCCGGCCTGGTGCGCCAGCTCGACCCGGGACCGGATACCGAGCTTGGTGAAAACGTGGCGCAGGTGCGAGTTCACCGTGTGCGCGGAGATGTAAAGCCGCTCGGCGACCTCACGGTCAGTCGCGCCCTGGGTAACGAGCCGGACGACTGCGAGCTCAGAGGCGGTCAGCTCCGGCCAGTGCGCCGCGGCGGGGTCCGGACGCCCGCCTGCCCGCGGCGCGCCGCGGTCGCGGAGCAGGCGGCGGACACGTGCCGCGTCTCGTTCGGCTCCAGCGGCGGACTGCAGCCTGAGCGCCTCGTCCAGATAGCCGACCGCCTCGTCCTTCGCCCGTTCACCGAGCAGCCGGCCGGCATCCTCAAATGCCGCCGCGCGGACCAGCGACCGAGGATCGCCGCGGTAGGCCAGGACGGCGGCCACGGCTCGTTCGGGATCATTGTCGAGGAGCGCGTGCGCATGCAGGGCGGCGGCCCGCAGCCCAGGGAAGCCCGGATTCTCGTCCGCGCGGCTCGCCAGCCGAGCGGTGACGGAGGCGGCTTCCGGCCGCTGCCCTGCCGCCAGCAGCAGCCGCACCAGCTCGACCACGTCGGAATCGCCCACCGGGCTGCAGGCATGCACGTTCCCGGGTGCCAGGACGTCGAGCAGGTCCGGGCCAATGGGGCCGCCGTTCAGGCGGACCGTGAGCCACGCGCCGAGGCGTCTGGTGGTCGCGCTTGCGTCGGCCGTGCCGTAAAAGGCTGCCGCATCCCGCCGGGCGGTCCGCAACCCGGCGGGATCGCCGGTACGCAGGGCGATATCACCGAGGGCGTAGCTGGCGATGTGGTTGAGGTAGCCGAAGCTGCCGTCGCCGATCTCGTCGGACATGTCGTGGATCGCCTCGGCTTCGGCGCGGGCGTCGGCGAGCTGCCCGGCGGCCAGCCGTGCCCGGCACCGCAGCATGGTCCAGATCCGGATGTGCCCTGAAGCGTTCTCCGCCTCGCGGGTCCCGGCCTCGATGATCGCGTGCGCCTCCTCGAACCGCAACTGGGAGATCAGCAGCAGCGATTTCCACGCTTCCGGCTGCCACGTCCGGAGCTCAACCGATTCGTGCTGGCGCGCGACCGCCTCGCCCGCCAGGCCGATGGCTTCCCGCCAGTCGCCCTGGGCGAAGGCGAGCAGGGCGCGCGGAACCAGCGTGACGACCTCGACGGCGGGGTCGCCGCTCGCAGCCGCCTCCGCGACCGCTTGCGCGACTGGCCCGGCCGCTGCGTGCTCCTCGCCGCTGATGTCCAGGCCGCAGGCCAGCAACGACAACAGGTGGACGCGCAGCGCGGGCGGGACGCCCGGCCGCCGCAGGGCCGCCTGGCACTGCTCAGCGACGGCTGCCGGGGAATACTGGGTCATCACCAGCCCGATGCGGAGCCGCGCCTGCGCCTCGGCGACGGGATCTGCCAGGTCGCTCTCTGACGCGGTCAGGAGCTTCGCGGCTTCGGCGGCCCGGCCGGCCTGCACAAGCAGGTCGATGGTCTGTACGACCGCCTCGCCGCGCTCGGGCCTGCCGCGCGGCAGGAGGCTCAGGGCACGGCGGGACAAGGGGACGGCTACCGCAGGGGAGACCTGCCCGATCTGCGCCGCGGCCCGCCGCAGCAGGCCGGCCGAGGCCAGGTCGCCGGGCTCGGCGACATCCATGACCAGCTGCGCAACGTCGGCGGCCGAGGCCCCGTGCCGGAGCATTACCTCGACCGCGGTGCGGCGCATGCTCCGCCGCACCGCTTTGGGCAGGCTGGCATCGACGGCCTCGCGCACCAGGTCATGCCGGAACCCGAGACGGTCCCCCTTGTCGGCCAGCAGCCCCGCGGTGATCGCCTCCCTGACCTCGCCCCTCAGATCCAGCGGCGGCCGACCCAGCAGCCCGGCTAGCTCATCCAGGGAGAAGCTGCGCCCGAGCAGCGAAGCCATCTCCACGGCATCCCTGGCAGGCACCGTCAGCCGCGCGAGCTGGCTGGCCACCGAGTCGACGAGCCGGCGCGGCAGGCGCGCGCCCGCAGCCAGCCTGGCCGTGCCGCTGTCTACGGTCACGAGGCTTTCCGTGAGCAGCCCGCGCAGCAGCTCGGTCAGCAGGAACGGCTGGCCCTCCGCCCGGCTGAGCACGTCCCGCAGCGCCCCATCGGGCTCGCCGCCGAGCATGTCACGGGCGACCTGCGCGACCGCGGTCTCGTCCAGGGGACCGAGCCAGATCTCGGACGCCCCCGCCGCCTCCAGCCGGCCGACCGCGTACTGCGCAGCGTCTGCCAGTTCCCCGCTGCGCAGCGCCAGCAGCCAGCTGATCCGGTGCGTGGCCAGCCGACTGGACAGCGTGACCAGGGCGCTGGCGGAGGCGGCGTCGGCCCATTGCAGATCATCGACGACAACAAGCAGCGGTGCGCGGTGCGCGGCCTTCTCGAGTGATTCCTGCAGCTCGCGCACCAGCCAGAACCGCTGGTCGGGAGACTGGCTGAGTTCGTGGAGCCGCACGGGATCGACGGGCGGGTCGTCCGTCGAGACAAGTGCGTCCAAGATCGCCCCGAGCGGCACCGCCCGAGCCGCGGGATCCCCGCCGCCGCGCAACACCAGGTTCCCATCGTCCGCGGCCAGGGCCGCAGCCTCGCCCAGCAGCGTGGTCTTCCCGATGCCCGCGGGCCCGGTGACGAGCACAACGCTGCCACGCCCGGCGGCGAGCGCCTTCAACTGCCTGCGCACCACGTCAACTTGGGGCTGTCGGCTGCGCAACCGGGGAGGCACCTGGCCATCGTAATTGACATCCAGCCCGCCCGACCTCCCCAGCGCTGCTGATTTGCCCGGATCATCACGGGCTGCAATCACCTCGCGGTGCACGACCAGCCGCCACGTCGAGCCCGCGGTGGGACAGTTCACGGGATGCACACCCGACTCGACGGCGTACGCCAAGCTCAGAACACGCCGTCAGCGCACCCGTCCGTGGCTGTCCGTGGAAGCCGACGGTTACACCGACCGTCCTGGGGCAAGGACGCTGTCCGCTATACGTCCGTGGACACCGCAACACGGCGGCCCGCAGCGTTACCTGGTGAAACACGGCGGGACAAGCAAAACGGCCCGCCTAGGGCGACAATACGCAGCTAACGGGCCGTTTTCGCAGGTGGTGGCAGGTGTTGGGTTCGAACCAACGTAGGCTGAGCCGACGGTTTTACAGCCCTATCCTCCTGTTCGAGGCTTATGCCGTTAACCTGCGGTTATGCGTTCCGAGGCGGGTTTTTGGGCCGCCACCGTCCGCTATGTGTCCGTGGGCTCCGGGTTTCGGGGTCCAAGCGGTCCACCGACCGTGGCGGAACCGGCCACGGACGAGCACGGACCGACCCACGGACGGCGGTGGGAAAGGCCACGGACGGGGCCGGTGGGAGCGGTTACTCCGACTACCCCAATCGAATTCCCGCCCTGAACAGCCATTTCATGATGTCTGCCCGTGTCGCCGTCACCCTTGTCACCCGGTTCTGCTCAGTCTCTGCATCTTGGATACCGAGGGGAAGCGGGATCGGAACGGTGCATCGAGGACCCGGCCGGAACTAGCGCGATCCGTCGCGCCGGTAGCGTGTCCTTTGTGGCTGATGATCCGGTGGCGGTTGAGGCTGAGCTGGCCCGGTTGCGGGCGGAGAACGCCCGACTGCTCAAGCTGCTGAAGCTCTCGCCGCAGCAGGCCGCCCCTCCGGTACCAGGGCAGTCTGCCTTCTTTGAAGCACCGCCAGGAATCGTGCATCGGCATTCTCCGCAGGAGGCGAAGGTGGCGTTCTTCGGCGCGCTGTTCGCCGCACGGACGGATGTGTACGCGGTCCGGTACGACAACCAGCGGACCGGGAAATCAGGATGGATCCCGGCCGTGCGGGGCGGCTGGCAGAAGGGAGTCCGCCACGAGGACCGAAGTTACCTGCCGCTAACCCCCGCCGTGCTGGCCGCGCACCTGCTAGGGCAGGTCCACATTGGGCTGTACCCGCTGCTTGACGACGATAAATGCTGGTGGCTGGCTGCCGACTTCGACGGGCCGGAAGCGATGTTCGACGCGCTGATGTACGTGAAGGCCGGCCGTGCCCTGCAGGTACCGGTGGCCTTGGAGGTCTCCCGGTCGGGAGTGGGCGCACACGCCTGGGTGTTCTTCACGTCCCCAGTCCCGGCCGAGACGGCCCGCCGCCTGGGCACCGGCCTCCTGCGCGAGGCGATGGCGCTGCGCAGCCGGATGTCCCTAGCCAGTTACGACCGGCTATTCCCCTCTCAGGACCTGCTGCCCGTCGGCGGGATCGGAAACCTGATCGCCGCGCCTTTGTTCAAGCCCGCGCGGGACAACGGCACCACGGTTTTCCTGGACCTGGAGACCCTAGAGCGGCACGACGACCAGTGGGCCTACCTGTCCACCCTGGGCCGAATGACGCCGCAGGAAGTCAGGCGCGCCGCTGACCGTGCCGGCAAGGTCACGGTCGCCACCGAGGTCACCCGGCTCTCGGCCCCCTCATCGACCACGACCAGACCACCGGCCCCGCCCGTCCTTAGCATGAGGCTCGACGCCGGGATCAGGCTTGAGCAAGCTGAGCTGACGCCTGGGCTGGCCGCGACGCTAAGGCACGCGGCATCGATGCACAACCCGGAGTTCTACGAGCGGCAGCGGATGCGCGCCTCCACCTACAACATCCCGCGGTTCCTGCACTGCTACCGGGAGACCATCGACGGCGGCCTGATCCTGCCTCGCGGCATGCTCGACACCGTTACATCCCTGGCCGCGCAGGCCGGCAGCCGCCTGAACATCACCGACCGCCGCTCCCCCGGCACCCCGCAGGACATCACCTGCTCCGCGATCTTGACGCCGACCCAGCGGGACGCGGTCACCGAACTGACCCGGCACGACCTCGGGGTGCTGGTCGCGCCGCCCGGAGCCGGGAAGACCGTCATGGCCTGCGCGATCATCGCCGCCCACCAGGTCTCCACTCTCATCCTGGTCGACCGCAAGGCCCTGGCCGACCAGTGGCGAACCAGGATCGCCGAGTTCCTCGGCATCAAGGCCGGACAGCTCGGCGGCGGCCGCGCCAAGGTCCGCGGCACCGTCGACGTCATCACCTTGCAGACCCTGGCCCGCCGCGACGACATCCGTGAACTGACGGCCGCGTACGGGCTGATCGTGGCTGATGAGTGCCACCACGTACCGGCCGCGGCGTTCGAGGACGCGGTCCGCCAGATGGCCGCCCGACGATGGCTAGGGCTCACGGCGACGCCTTACCGCCGCGACAAACTCGACGACCTGATCGGCATGCAGGTCGGCCCGGTCCGCCACACCATCACCGTTCCCCGGCAGGCCACCGGCAGCATGCAGATGCTGCCCGGCAGCGCACCAGGCGGACGACCCACGCCGGTGCTGCACGTCCACGCGACCGCGTACCGCTACACAGGACACGCCAGCCCGTCCGCTCCCGGCGGGATGGCCATCATCTACAAGGACCTCATCGCCAGCGACGAGCGCAACCAGCAGGTAATCGCCGACGTCCTGACATCGATCCGCCAGAACCGGAACTGCCTCGTCCTCACCAACTGGACCGGCCACCTGGAGACGATCGCCACCGCACTGCGCGCATTGGGTCACGATCCGGTCATCCTCAAGGGCGGCATGGGCGCCAAAGACCGTGCTGCCGCGCTCGCCCGGCTCGTCCCCCAGCCGGGCGGCCCTGCGCTGCTCGCCGTGGCTACCGGGCCCTACGCAGGAGAAGGCTTCGACTGCCCGCCGCTGGACACCTTGTTCCTCGCCGCGCCCGTGGCCAGCAAGGGACGCCTCCTGCAGTACGCCGGGCGGATCCTGCGCCCCTACCAAGGCAAGGCCACAGCCGAAGTCCACGACTACCACGACGAGCAGGTTGGCGTGCTTGCCTCGTCGCTGGCCAAGCGCGCTCCCGGGTACACCAGCCTCGGCTTCCCCGACCCCCGCAAGCTCCCCTTTACCCCTAGCGCCGCCGCGACGCACCTGGTCGTTCAAGCGTGACGCGGCTAGCCAGGCCACCGACGCGATATTAACTTGACGTTGTATTAACTGGAGCTCATACTAGGAATGTGATCGTCGACTGGACAGGCGAGTTCGACCGCTGGCTCACCAACGCCGAAGAGCAAGGCGGCAAGCTCCTGGAAGTCGCGGTCGCGCTACTGCAAGCGCTCAACGACCTTTCGGCCAAGCCGGACGAGGAGTCCCCCACCTTCAAGCGAGTCAGGCAGGCCCGCCGCCATGAGCTCTGGCGGGTCGCCCACCCCTACGACCCCGACGTCGCCGTCCGGATCATCTGCTGGTTCCCCGCCAACGACCAGATAGTGCTCGCACTGGTCGGGTTCGACAAGAGGGCGATCGGGGACGTGTTCTACGCCAGCGCAGCGGCACGCGGAGAGGCCATCGTCGATGCCTGGCTGCGCCAGAAGGGAAGTTCTCATGACTGAGGAAGTCAAGTTCATCCGCGGCAACGACCGCATCAGCCAGCTCGCCCAGCGGCCCGACATCGCCGACGGCGTCACCCGGGTCCGCGCCGAGATGGCCGAAGCCGACCGCACCTACGCCATGGGACTGGCCGCACTCCGGCAAGCCGCCGAACTCACCCAGGCCGAGCTCGCCCGCCGCCTCGGAGTCACCCAGGCCGCCATCAGCCGCATCGAACAGCCCCACGACCTGCTCCTGTCCACCCTCAACTCCTACCTCGGAGCCATCGGCGGCCGCGCCAGCGTCATCGTCACCTTCGCCGACGGCCACGAGACAACCCTCGACCTCTCACAACTCAGATAACGCCCTCGTCACCGTGTACGTGAGCGCCTTGCGGACCCTCCACGTGGCAGGCTTGCCTCTTGACACGATTGCGCTTCCTCGGTTGGTTTTGGCGTTTCATTTGGGATCTGGGAGCGCCCTAATCATGGATCTGGGAGCACCCTAACCACTATGTAGCCGACAGCGGCGGCCCCGGCATCAACGCCGTCATCGTCGCCTTTGTTGATGCGGTCCATGAGGCAGCGGCGCCGTTCGCCGACCACCCGGTCGTGGTCCAGGCACCGACAAGGACGACCGTGCCCGCTCCCGCTTCTACGGCGCACACGAACTCGGACACCTCGTGGTCACGGTGAGCAGATCTGGGACGCCGAGGAAGTCGAGACACAAGCGCAACAATTCGCAGCAGAATTCCTACCAGTCGGCCATAAGGACCGCGTCCGCCAGAGGCTGGCGACGGATCGAACCCGTCCCCCTCGGCCAGCCAGAACAACCGACCAAGCTCCTCGTCTATCTCGCCTCTCCAGACCGTGCCGCCGCGCGGATCGTCCTGCCCCCGGATACTTACAGAGGTTGAAAGGCTAGGGTCTGGATCCCGGCCGGATGCGCCGGGCGCGCCTGCGTGAGTTGTGGTGTTAACAGCGCTATGCCTGACTCGTGAGGTATGCCGATGGTGGCGGGCTGACGGCTGAGGGGCGGGCCCGGCGGGAGAAAGTGCGGCTGCAGGCCGCGGAGATGTTCGCGCAGGACGCGGACCCGGTGCAGATCGCCAGGTCACTGCGGGTCAGCACGAAGTCGGTGTACCAGTGGCGCCGCCTCTGGCGGGGCGGCGGGCAGCAGGCCCTGGCGTCGAAAGGGCCGGGCGGGAGCTTGTGCCGGCTCGACGAGGCCCAGCTCGGGCAGCTGCGCGCCGCGCTGGAGGCCGGCCCGGCCGCTCACGGCTGGGACCAGGACCAGCGCTGGACCCTGGGCCGCGCCGCCGCCCTGGCCGCGCGCCTGTTCGGAACCTGCTACACGCTGCGCGGGATGTCGTTCCTGCTGCACCGGATCGGCTACTCGCCGCAGGTCCCGGTCCACCGGGCGGTAGAGCGGGACGAGGCCGCAGTCGCCGAGTGGCGGGCGGTGACCTGGGCCAAAGCACGAGGCTAGCGGCGCTGACCGGCGCGTGGATCTGCTTCGAGGACGAGGCCGGGCAGTCGCTGCGGCCCGGGAAGGCCCGCACCTGGGCGCCCCGCGGCCACACCCCCGTCACCCGGGTCTCCGGCAACAGCGGGCGCTTGTCGGTCGCGGGCATGGCCTGCCTGAAGCCGGGCCGGCCGGGCCGGTTCTTCTACCGGGTCCGCGTCCACCGCCGCCGCAAGGGCGACCGGGCCAGCATGTCCGAGGCCGACTACGCCGCCTTGGTCACCGCCGCGCACCGAGCCCTGAACGCTCCGGTTGTTCTCGTCTGGGACAACCTCAACACCCACCGCAGCCGGAAGACGCGGCAGTTCACCGAGGCGAACGAGGACTGGCTTACCGTCATCCGCCTGCCGGCCTACGCTCCCGACCTGAACGCCGTCGAGGGCGCCTGGGCCAGCATGAAGAGCAGCCTAGGCAACCACGCCGCGACCACCCTCGACCAGCTCGAGGCCATGGTCCGCAGCCGGCTCCGCAAAATCCAGCGCTAGCCCGACCTGATCAACGCCTTCCTCGGCCAGACCGGCCTCAGCCTCGAACCCCCGCCGCCCTAGCCAACAGACCCTGGCCTTTCAACCTCTGTAGTTTTGAACGACCGCGCGGGCGGGGGCCCAGTACGAGAACCCCGGGGATAACCGTTTCCCGGGGCTCCGGTGCTAACACGCCGGATGAGAACCGGTTCAGCGGCCGAGGCCAGCCGATACACGAGGCCGGACCACGTCAGGCAAGGCCAATCTTCTGCTTGATCTCACTGGCCGCGGAGGCCTGGCCGGTGAACAGCGTTGCGCCCATGCCTCGTCAACGGCGGGGACCTGCGACGGTGCAGGACGAGATCTCGCCGGGCTATACGTCCGCAGGGAGTTGCGCCGCGTGCAGTACCGCCGCCGCAGGAGCGGACGGGAGTCGCCCCCTGATCAGGGGGCGACTCCCGTCCGCCCGATATGCCGCGTGCTTATCTGGAGTTGCCTCCGGCCCGTCTGTAACGAGAGGCCGTCGAGCAAGCGGAAACGGGCATCCATCGCGGCACTTCGGACATCGATCAGCTGCTGATATTCAGGCGAGTTGTACCACCCGAGGGCCGTCTCGCGGTCGGTAAACCGCACCATTGCCCCTGACGTGAGCGAGCCATCGCCGTGCAGGACTTCCCAGTTGCCGGCGGCGATTACCTCACCTCCGTGCTCTTTGGCTGTCTGCCCGGCGATGGGTGCGTATTTCTCACGGTACATTTCCGGGTCCTTGACCGTGAATTCGACAACTACGTATGCGCTCATGCGGATACTCCTCGGTTGCTGGTAATGAGTG
Source organism: uncultured Actinomycetota bacterium (assembly GCA_963843745.1). Taxonomy (GTDB): domain Bacteria; phylum Actinomycetota; class Actinomycetes; order Streptosporangiales; family Streptosporangiaceae; genus Trebonia. The sequence goes on along the minus strand of CAWJLP010000020.1, from coordinate 17,225 downwards.
GTGCCCTGGTGTCGCGTGATGCTGGCCGCGTTATCTGATCTCGCTTCTCGCACAGGCACATGACCTGCGAGAACGGGAGCCTCTGGCTCGATCGCCCGTCAGGCGTCCCCGATCACCTGACACTGGATCTTCGCTGTTAAGCGGCGCCGACGACGGGAGTTACGTCGCGACCCGGCCGCCGTCGACCGCGAGGGTGACGCCCTGGACGAAGCTGGCGTCGTCACTGGCCAGGAAGACGATCGCCGCGGCCAGTTCCTCGGGGTCGGCTACGCGGCCTGCCGGCGCCTGCGCTGCGAGCTGGCTCACCATCTCGGCGGGGACGCTTTCCATCAGCGCGGTGCGCGTCGGGCCGGGGGCGACGGCGTTGACGCGGACGCCACGTCCGCCGTATTCGGCGGCCCAGGCCTTAGTCAGCAGCTCGAGGGCCGCCCGGCTGGCGCCGTACAGGGCCATGCCGGCCTGCCCGAAGCTGGCGACCATCGTGGAGATGTTGACGACTGAGCCCCACCCGCGTTCGGCCATGGCCGGCGCCAAGGACGCGACGAGGAAGAACGGAACCTTGACGTTGAGCGCGAAGGTCTCGTCGAACTCCGCTTCGGTGGCTGCGCTGCTTGGCCCGAGCACGGCGACGCCGGCGTTGTTGATGAGGATGTCGACGTGACGGTCGCCTGCCTCAGTGGCCCACTCGACCAGCTCCTGGGCCGATTCGAGGTCGCCCAGCGTGGTGAGCCGGAACGCCGCGCTGCCGCCGCTGCCCTCGATCTCGGCGACCACGTCTTTGGCTCGCTGCTCGTTGCGTCCCACTACCAGTACGTGAGCGCCGCGGGCGGCCAAGCCGATGGCCGTAGCCTGGCCGATTCCGCTCGTCGAGCCCGTAACCAGAGCTGTCTTGCCTCTTAGGTCGGTCATGCGATGCGTGTCCTCTCGCTCCGAATGGGTGCTGCGACTCACTCTGGCAGTTCGACACTGGGTTGTCAAACTCAGAACCCTGCTAGCATTGGTGCATGGCCAGCGAGACGAGTGGCCGGCCGAGGCCCCCCAAGGGACCACGCACCCAGGCACGAATAGTGGAGGGGCCCGCCGGCCTGATGCATGACCGCGAGGTCGCGGCGACCACCTTGGAAGACGTCAAGGCGGCGGCGGAAGTCAGCGGCTCCCAGATGTACCACTACTTCCCGGCAAGAACGAACTCGTGCAGGCGGTCATCGACTACCAAGCCGACACCATCGTCAAGCACAATCGGCAGGCCCTCGGCAGCCCGAAGGGAGTCGAAGCCTGGCGGAAGATGATGGTCACCGGGGTGAGGAGCACCAAGGGAAAGGGGGCTGCCCACTTGGTTCGCTCGGCGGCCAGCTGGCCGAGAATGACCCGGAGGCCCGGGCCCTGGGGGTGCGGTGCTGCTGCTCGAGCAACGACAGCCGCTCGCGGCTTCACCGGGCGTAGGAGTCGATTGCAGCGGCGACGAGTTCGCCTTTGGACTTGAAGTAGTAGTAGACGTTGCCGAGCGGCACGCCGGAGGCCTCCGCGATATCGGCGAGGGTCGCGGCTTCGACCCCCTGGCGGTGAATCGCCTCGCGCGCGCCGGCTATCAGGCGGTCTCGCTTCCCGGGCCCCTCGCTTGTCAAAGAGGCAGTCATTGCTCGTCCTTCCTGTGCTGGCTCGTGCCCGGCGGGACCGCCCGGCTGACCCGCGGCCCATTTTCAAGACGCTAGGGTTAGTCAGCTAACTAGCCTGGCACTGCGGCGGCACCGTACGTGCCGGCGGTTTGGATCGCTCCTGGTTTCAAGGTGCAGCCAGCCGACGGCGCGTTCCGTCGGCCGGCTTGCCGGGGCGGGGTCCCGGGCAGCGTGCTTTTGCGATGCGCCGGAACGGGAGTGAAAAAAAGAGCCGTTAACTTGACACTGGCCTTCGGCGGCGGAGTAGGTGAAAGTTGGCGCGGGCGTACATCTGGCGCTTGATCATTCCTCGCCACCAGATATATCACTCCACTTTTCGTATGGCAGAACCCGTAATTCCCCTGGTCCGCGCTCGTCATGGACTACCGGGCCGCTCGTGGTGTTGTGAAGGGGACGGCTAGCGTTTCGTTGACCAGGCCTCCTGGGAGCTGCGCCGTGACTTCGCAGGGTGCTCGGACAGCAGCACTCAGTCGGGCAGGCGGACTAGGCAAATCAGTCGATGACGGCGATGGCCTCGATCTCGACGAGGTGGTCGGGCGTGAACAGTGCGGCGACGCCGATGAGTGTGCCTGGGGCGAGCAGGGCGACCCCGAGTTTCGCGCAGGCGCGGGCCCTCCCTTCTTGGACTAGGGGCATCTTGTCGACGGTCCAGCCAGCAATGTAGATGGTTAGTTTCGCGACGTTATCGAAGGTGCCGCCGGCCTCGCCGACGGCAGCGGCGACGTTGAGGTAACACTGTTCCACCTGCGCGGCAAGGTCGCCTTTGCCGACCAGAGCTCCGTCGGCGTCCCAGGCGACCTGGCCGGCCATAAACACAAGCTTCGATCCGGTGGCGATCGCCACCTGCCGGTGGAAGTCGACCTTTGGCAGCGCTTCGGGGTTGGTCAGGCTGATAGCCATGCTGACTCCTTATTGCTGTTGTTGTGTTTTCGGTTGCGGGAGTTCATTGGTTTGGATACGGACGTTGGAGTGGCGTGTGTTGCGGCGAGAGGAACTTTGCTCAGCGTCTGCCCGCCCACCGGCCCGTACGACAGCCCGAAGCCAATTTCCGATCGCAAACAGCTCGACGATCAACACCGGGACGCCTGCGACCGGGCCATGACCGGGGAACGCCGAGCCGCCGTGCTCGTCCGCCCAGATCGGGTCTACGGCAGCCGGTGAGCGCGGACGCGGAGATGTTCCGCGGCTGGCCCGCCAAGGCCTACTGGACCGCCCGTAAGAACGTGTACGAGACGGTCGTGCTCTCTGCGATGAAGGCGATCCTTGCCGAATTGGGCCACGCGTTCGGAGACGGCAAGGTACTCCGTCCCGATCGGGGCGCCCGCTTCAGCGCCGGCAGGCCCCCGTGCAAGGCTCGCATCGGGGCCGTCATCGGTGCCATCTATGGGGACGGCAGGTTGACGGGCCGGTCGAGGAGGCGACCGTCGAGGAAGGTGTCGACTTTCTCGTTGTAGAACGCGATCAGCCCGGCGATCGGCAGCAGTTGGCGGGTCGGGAAGTCGTAGGTCCAGGCGATGTCGGGGTAACTCGTGTGACCGAGGTGCGCGGTCCAGTAGCCGCTGGTGGTGCCCTTATAGGGACAGGCGGTCACCGTGCTGGTCGGGGCGAGGTGGGTGAAGTCGACTTCAGTGCGGTTGAGGTAGTAGCGGGTCGGCAGCCCGGTCTCGAACACCATCACCGGCGAGCTCGATTCGGCCAGCACGACGCCTTCGAGCTCGACACGGACGCTGCGGGTGGACCGCAGCGCGTCGACGCGCGTGTAGGGGTCGCGGGGGTGGACGAAGACCTGCTCGTCCTCCTCGAACCAAGCGTCCAGGGAATCCCACTCGAACCGCGCCCGCCCGGCCAGTCCCTCGACTACCGCGTCGTCGCCGTAGACCCGCAGCGCCGCGGGCCGGGTCACGTCCCCGGCCCGCAGGCTGTAGCGGCGGGCGGTGCCGCGGCTGAGCTTCTGCTCGTGCTGCTCATCGACCAGCACCGCGGGGTCGATGTCGGCCAGCGGGATGTAGTACTGCGGGTAGTGCGACCACTCCCAGACATACAGCGCCGACATCGTGTCGAGAACGGTCTGCCCAGCCAGTGTCGCCCTGATCCGGCGAGGGACCGGCGCCGTATGGTTTACCGGCGGCAGCGCCAGCGGATAACCGCCGGTCACGGGGTGGCTCCGGCCGCGGCGAGCAGACCCTGAACGTCTTCGTCGCACGGTCCGCAGGACTTGTCCTGCATATCTGACTCCAAGTGTTAGGAGTGATGGCGGGGATGGCGCTCAGCGCCGGCTCTGCCCGACCTCGATGAGGTGACCGTCGGGGTCACGCAGGTAGCAGCGGATCTCCGGGCCACGATCGATCGGTTCGGTGAGGAACTGCGCGCCCTTGGCCGACCAGTCGGCGTATACGGCGGCGATGTCGGCAACACGGATATTCAGGAACGCGCTGACCCGGTCCAGATCGTGCGGGGCCTCGAGCGTGACCGAGGGTTTGTCGTCCGTGGGGCCGCCGCCGGTGTTGATGATGATCCAGCTGTTGGCCAGCGCCACGATCGTCGGCTCGCCATCCATCAGCGCCTCGCCACCGAGCACCTCGGTGTAGAAGGCCCGCGAGCGGTCGACATCGTCGGAGACGAGGAAATGGGTGAGCACGATGCCCTCGGCCGGGGCGGGAAACTCTGCCACGGTGCAACTCCTATCGGTTATGCGGGCGGGGCGGGTGCCGCCCGTCACGAACTGGCCCTGGGTGTGAGCGGCGGCTCCGGCGATGGCGCCGGTGCGCCTGGCGGCGGCGCGCGGGAACGCCCCGCCGGCCCCGGGCCCGAGGATCACGCGGTGCCCCGCGCCGCTTGCGTGAGCTCTTTGCCGGCGGGTCTCGTCGGCAGGTGACCGCCGGCTGAGGGGTGGGCGCGCAGTTCCCGTTCGGTCTGGGCGTAGACGCGGTCCTGGCCTTCGGCGTCCTGGGACTTCTTCGAGGACTTCTTCAGCTTCGCGGAGCTGTAGTAGCCGCCGGTCGCGGTCGCGAGCTCCGGATCGGCCATCAGCCGCACGCAGCCGCGTGACCCCTTCTCCGGGGGCCCGACGAACGGGTTGGTCAGCGCCTCAATGATCTTGAACGGCCCGCCGGCCTTGCTGCCGAGAGTGGTTTTGACCGCGCCCGGGCTGACTGCGTTGAACGTCAGGCCCTGGCCCTGATGGCGGCGGGCTAGGGCGTAGGTGTACATCAGGGCCAGCAGTTTGGCATCGGCGTAGGCCTGGATCTGCTTGTACTTACCCGGGTAGCTCCAGTCGGTGACCGGCTTGCCGCGCGACTCGACCAGGGCGGTCATGTTGACCACCCGCGAGGGCGCGGCGAAGTCATCAGCGCCCTTCCGGAGCAGGTCGAGCAGCCCGTCAGTGAGCGCCGCCAGCGCGACGTGGTTGATGGCGATGGTCCGCTCGTACCCGTCGGGTGACAGCGCCCTGGTGGCGAACGCCGCTCCGGCGTTGTTGACCAGGCCGTTCAGCCCCTTCGGCGCGGCCTCGCGCACCGCCTTGACCAGTCCCCGGACGCCGGCCAGGGAGCCGAGGTCCCCGGCCACGGCCAGGTACCGGCCTTTGCCGTTGCCGTTGGCGACCAGCGAGTCGACGGCACGCCGGGCCTGCTCGGCGCGCCGCGCGTGCACCAGCACGGTCGCCCCGCTGTTCCCGATGCCTTGCGCCGTCTCGTGGCCGATAGAGCCGTTGGCGCCGGTGACTAGCACGGTCTGCCCGTCCAGCCGGCCGGCGAATTGAGCATCGAACCTGCTCATGGTCTCTCCTCGAGATGTCCGGTAGAACTGAGTCGTGTAGCCCACTCTGCCAGCCTCGAAGTGGGCTGTCAAACTCAGAATCTGGGCTGCGGCGTCATGGTCAGCCGTACCCGAGGGCGACCGCCTGACTCGCGGGGATCTCGGTCCGGTCGGCGACGAGAATGCCGGCGTGGCCGTCGCCCGCCAGGGTGGCCCACTCGACCAGGTCCCGGGCCGATTTGAGGCCGACCAGCGCAATTGCCCTGCCGGTCCCGCTCGTCGAGCCCGTAGCCAGCGCCGCATTGCCCTTAGATCAGTCATGCGATGCGGTGTCCCCTCGCTCCAGAATGGGTGGTGCGACTCAGGCCGATCACCTGACACTGGGTTGTCAGACTCAGAATCACTGCTAGCATGTGGTGCATGGCCAGCGAAACGAGCGACCGCCCGAAGCTCACCGCCAAGGGCGCACGCACCCGGGCACGGATAGTGGAGGAGGCCGCCGTCCTGATCCATGAGCGCGGGGTGGCGGGCACAACCCTGGAAGACGTCAAGGCGGCGGCGGAAGTCAGCGGCTCTCAGATGTACCACTACTTCCCCGACAAGGACGACCTCGTGCAGGCGGTCATCGACTACAACGCCGACGGCATCGTCAGTCGCAACCGGCAGGCCCTCGGCGGTGCGAACGGAGTCGAGGCCTGGCGGAAGATGGTGATCGCCGCCGCGAGGCGCACCAAGGCGAAGGGGGGCTGCGCACTTGGCTCGCTCGTTGGCCAGCTCGCCGAGAGCGACCCCGCGGCCCGCGCGCTCATCGCGTCCGGGTTCGATCAGTGGGCAGCCGCCATCGGCGACGGACTGCGGTCCCTTCATGCCGAGGGGAAACTTCCGCCCGGCGTTGACCCGGACGACCTCGCCATTACTCTGCTCGCCACGCTCGAAGGAGGGCTTCTACTCGCCCAGGCTCAACGCAGTACCCGCCCGTTCGAAACCGCGGTCAATACCCTCCTCGACCTTGCCATCGGCAGATGAGTCCGAGCCGGGTTCATTCACAGCCATCGCCGAGGCCGGCTCACGGCATTTGGATGAAGCAGTCGCCTGAGCACGATGCGATTCTTCACCCGCTGCCATTCGACGGTGCGGACACGTGGTTGCGCCCGGCGGGTTGCTCCGGGCTGGCATTTCGCGAGCTCATCTTGCCGACCCTGGCTGGCTCTGCCTCTTGGACACGGGCCGGCCTGCTCAAGGCCGACGAAATCTCATGAAGGCTCCCCGGCCGGGGGACGCGTTCCACCTTGACCTCGACGGGACGGTGATCGCCGGCCGCTACGTAGAAGTCGATCCCCCGGTCCGCATGCTGACTGAACGGGACCGTCAAGGAACCGGCAAGGCGACGCCGGCACTTGCACTCATTGAGATCACGTTCACGCCGACGGGCGACGGCGCAACTGTTGCGGAGGTCCAGCTGCCCGGCCTGAGAGCGGAGGAAGCCGCCTTCTGTCCGCAACTGCCGGAGCGTCACCTTGACCGGATCGCAGCTGCCTTCGCCGGCGCCGAGCCCGGTGACCTTGCTGGCAACCGGGTCAGGGACCTCACCTCCGATGCCAGCCTGCGGCCCGCCGGGTCAACTCCACGCAACCCGTCGGCCACGAAGTGGAGCTGAGACGCGCCAGGCGAAGACGTGCGATGTTGCCGAAATCGGCTTGTCACTGGTTATCAACGGCGGTATCCGCTTGGTAGTCGAGGACGGCCCGCCAGGGACTGTGAGCAGAGTGGGTCGGCCGACTTTGCCGAGCCCCGCCCGGTCCCATTCTCGGGAAATGCGCCTTACGCGCGTCGGCAGAGAGCGGGCCCGCCCCACAGCGTCCAGGTCTGGTACTGCTCCTTGGAGCCACCGCGGAACGTCAGCGGCAAGTCACGCCGGAACCAGGCCTCGGGGAGCCGCAGGCCGTCGGCGTCCCAGTCCCGCCCGAAGGCCCGGCTGATGTCGACGATGATCCAGTCGACCACCTGGATGACGGTCGCCAGGCAGCCCCGGACACAACCCGCGTGCCTGCTCACGTCCCACATGCTGGCCTTGCCGCCTGTCGCCGGGTCAGTACGGACGCGTTCGAACTCCCACAGGCAGACCCGCCCGCCGAAGGCGGACTGGTATGGATCCCCGATCTGCGGGGCTGACTTCCAGAACCTCGGATCCCGCGCGCGCTCGTTGAGCCGGGCGATGCCATGATGCACGATGGCGTTCCGCAGCGTTACCCACTGGTTGAGATGCTGGGCGAGGGTGAGGCCGGAGAAAACGCCGGGCTTGTTCCCGACCAGGTCCTCCATCGACCGCAAGCCCCGCCCGACCCAGTTGGTCGCGGCTCTTACCTGCAGGCGGGGAAGGAAGCCGATCTCGATAGCGCCGGTCTGGGTCAGCAGTGCATCGGCCCGACCGGCGTACTGGGCCAGGTCGGTCTTGAGCTTGCCCGTGCCGTCGAAGAGGGTCGCGGTGTCGACAACGAAGCGTTCCCAGGCGGACATCGCGCCGAGCACGACGCTCCAGTTCAGCGCGGCGCGGGGCTGTGAACCGGCCACCGGCCGCTCGTTATGCACCATCACCAAGTCGACCGCCAGGCTCAGATTGGAGCGGACGGCATCGGCAATGTCGGCAAACTCGTCCGCCAGGCCCAAGTTGACCGGGATAGCGCCTGAAGTGGTCACTGTTGCTCCAGCTGGTCGACTGTGGGCCGCAACACCCTAGACGGGATCCGAACTCAGAATACGTACCATTGCGGTCGACGTACCGCGAATTCAGATCAGCGGGGGCTAGATCCTCACTGGCTGTCTACAGGGTGGTGGCAGGGCAGGGCGTTCCACCAGGCAGGAGCGCACCCCACCCAGCGGGCCGAGGCGGACCCAGCGAGGCACACCCAGCGCCTTCAAGCCGAAATAGCGCCGCCGACGCGGCCCGTCCGTGGCCGTCCGTGGGAGCGCCGACGGTGTACGTCGACCGTCCGAAGTGTGTAAACCGACCGTCGTAACTGCGCGCACCGACCGTCGTAGCTACGAAGACCGACCGGCCTAACCGCACGGACGCCCGTCCGCCATGCGTCGGTGGACAGCGCAACATGACGGCCTACAGCGTGACAAGGTGAGACACCCACGGGACACAGGCGAAACGGCCCGCATAGCCAAGAATTCCCAGCTAGCGGGCCGTTTTCGCAGATGGTGGCAGGTGTTGGGTTCGAACCAACGTAGGCTGAGCCGACGGTTTTACAGACCGCTCCCTTTGGCCACTCGGGCAACCTGCCAAGCGCCGCCTTGTGAGGCAGCAGAGAGAAGAATAGCGGACAACAGGACTGGTTGCGACGCGGACCTTCCGGCGTCGTCGCCGGTGTCCTCGCCGCCGCGCACACCGGCAACCGGAGCGTCCGGTGTGACGACTGGCTCCGTACCCGTCTAACCTGATGGTCATGCCTAGCGAGTCCAGCTTTGACATCGTCAGCAAGATCGACCGCCAGGAAGCCGACAACGCGCTGAACCAGGCGGCGAAGGAAATCAGCAACCGGTTCGACTTCCGCGGCGTGGGCGCGTCTATCGCCTGGTCGGGCGAGCACGGCGTGGAGATCCGCGCCAACAGCGAGGAGCGGGCCAAGGCGGTCCTCGATGTCTTCAAGGAGAAGCTCGTCAAGCGCGGGGTCTCCCTCAAGCACCTGGACCCTGCCGAGCCGAAGGCGTCCGGCAAGGAGTACCGCATCTCGATCGCCCTCAAGGAGGGCATCACCCAGGAGAACGCGAAGAAGGTCTCCAAGATCATCAGGGACGAGGGGCCGAGCGGGGTCCGCGCGCAGGTCCAGGGCGAGGAACTGCGGGTCTCGTCGAAGAAGAAGGACGACCTGCAGGCCGTCATCAGCCTGCTCAAATCCAAGGACTTCGACTTCGCCCTCCAGTTCACCAACTACCGGTGAAAACGCGGCGTGCCGCAGCAAGGCCTCTGGTGGCCCCGCTGCGGCACGCCCGTTTGCCGTGCCTGCTCAGGCCTCCTTGATGAGGCCTAGCTGGCGCAGCACGGCAACGCCGTCGTCCAGGCCGATCTCCTCGGTGATAAGGCCATTCTCGACCTTCAGGACAGTCGTGCCGGTGAACCGCATTGTCTTGCCGGTGTTAGCGGGCAGCGCACCGAGCGGCATGTCGTCGAATGCCTCCCCGGTGTGGGTGCCGCCGCCTTCCCACTGGCCGACCACGTAGTCGCCCTCGGCGATCAGGCCGGCGGTGCCCCAGAAGTTCAGGTCAGGGAACGCGGCGCGGAACTTCTCCGCGAACGCGAGGACCGCGTCGCGACCGCGCAGCGGCTCGTGCAGCGAGTACTCGAACCTGATGTCCGGGGCGGCGAGCTCGCCGACGACGGCGGGGTTGAACTCCTTGCCCCAGAACTCCGTGAACCACCGGCCCACAACGGCCTTGTTCTCCTCGATCGACATGAATCGTTCCCTTCTTGCCGTGGGTGTCAGCCGCGCCGTATTGACGGGCGCACCCTGCAGACGGCTGCCGGGACCGCCGCGTGAGACGGCGGCCTACCAGAGTCCGGCCGCGGGCGCGTGCCCGGTCCGCAGCACCCCGGCGTGCTCGATCTGGAGCAGGGCACGCTTCCGCTCCAGGCCGCCCGCGTAGCCGGTGAGCTTTCCCGTGCTGCCGATCACCCGGTGACACGGGATCACGATGGACAGCGGGTTGCGGCCCACCGCGGCGCCGACGTCCCGCGGGTCCGTCCCGGCCCCGAGATGGCGAGCCAGGTCGCCGTAGGTGGTCGTCTGCCCGTACGGGATCTCCGCGATCAGCTCCCACACCCGCCGGTCGAAGTCGGTGCCGTTCGCCTTCAGGGGCAGCTCGAACGCGCTGCGCTCCCCGGCCAGGTACTCACCGAGCTGGCGTGCGACGTCCTCGAACCCCGCGTCGGCGCTGGGGCCGAACGCCGCCCGGTCGGGCCTGGGCCAGTGCCGCGGAAAGTACACCCCGGTCAGCGCCCCGTCGTCCCGGACGACCGTCAGCTCTCCGAGGGACGTGGCGAGCTTCGTGTGCGTCATTGTCGCTTCCTCTCCGTGCGAGTCCTTCCGTCAGTGAGCAGACGCGCCAGAAGGCATGAACGTGAGGCTCACGTTCGGGCTGTCCGTGACGTCTGCGGATGTGCAAAGCTCGGCGTAGCGGCCCCAGTCGATGGCCGTATCGAGCTGGCTGTGCGCCTCGCTGAGCGAGAAGCCACGGCGGAGGATGTCGGTGAAGAAGCCGATGCGCAGGGTGTGGTCCGCGGTGGCGGCGAGGGCCTGAGTGAAAACCTGGCCCGCCCGGGTGAACGGAAGGCGATGCTCAGGCGTCCGTCGCGTTAACGTTCCGCGCTTCGCGCGGCCTCGAGCTGTGCCTGCGCATCGGCCAGCACCTTGACCACGTCGCGGCCGAAGCGGACGTCGAGCGGGTGCGACCGCCCGGACTCGGCGCTGGCGACCAGCTCCAGCGCAGCGACGCGCAGCGGGTCCACCGGGTCGTCCGGCATGGCCGGCATGACCGAGCGGCCGGCCTCGCCCCAGACGAACAGGTTGTTTCCCGCGGCCGCCGGCGGGGCACTCAGCGTCACGGTCGCGGCACTGCTCGCGCCGCCCGAGTGCCGGAGCACCAGGTGGGTAACATCGGTCCCGCCGGCCACGGCGGTAACCGAGGTCACCGGGCCGAGGCAGGCCCACAGCATGGCGACCACGTGCGGCCCGAGGTCCCACAGGCCGCCCTTGTCCCGCCGCCACGGCGTGTTGAACGGGCTGTCCGGCTGCAGCGCGGCGCCAAGCCAGACCGCGACCCCGCCTGACCAGCCGCCATCGGCGCCCCTGGCACGCTCGTCGGCGAGCCAGGCGCGGATCTCGGTGTTGAACTGGTGAGTGAAGAACACCACCGAGGCCACGCCCGCCGCGTCGACCGCGCCGGCCAGCTTCTCCGCATCGGACACGGACAGCGCGACCGGCTTCTCGAGCAGCAGGTGCTTGCCGGCTTCGGCGGCGCGAACGGCGAGCGGCGCCTGCACGTCAGGCGGCACCGCGAACGCCACCGCGTCGACCGCGTCAAGGAAAGCGCCCACGTCGGAGGAGAACCCCGCCGCACCGTACTCGGCGGCCAGCGACCGGGCGGCGTCGGCGTTCCGTCCCCAGACCGCGGCCAGCGAGACGCCAGGGGTGGACGCGAGGGCGGGTGCGTGCGCGATCCTGACCCAGTGGCCGGTGCCTACAAGGCCGAAGCGCATCAGACCTCGGCGACCTCGAACAGCAGGCTGGACGCGCCGGTGGTCGCGAACTTGGCCATGTCGGCGGTGGCCTCCGCGCCTTCCGGCGAGCGCAGCGCGGCCCGCGCCGACGCCATGTCCGCCCAGTCGAGCTCGGCGATCAGGTAGTACTGCGCTTTCGCCCCCAGATTCCTGCTGATCGTGTACCTGACAAGCCCGGGCAGCCGCTTGGCCAGCGGGATGTGGATCTCGTTGTAGTACTTGTCGAAGGCCGCGGGGTCTTCTGGCGGGTTGTACAGCACAAGGAGTCGCACCATGGCACTGATGCTACGGCTAGGGCACCGACCGCGTAAGGTCTGACGGGTGCGTGTCGTTCTCGCTTCGGCTTCCCCCGCCAGGCTTGCGGTGCTGCGCGCCGCCGGCCTCGATCCGCAGGTCATCGTCAGCGGCGTCGACGAGGACGCCTTCGACGCACCGACCACGGCGGAACTCACCGGCCTGCTCGCCGCGGCCAAGGCCGCCGCGGTCGCCGCGTCGCTCACCGACGGCCTGGTTATCGGCTGTGACTCGATGCTCGACTTGGACGGACGGCCGTACGGCAAGCCCGCCTCGCCGCAGGAGGCCGTCGCCCGCTGGCGTCAGATGGCGGGAAAGTCCGGCACGCTCTGCACGGGACACTGCGTCATCGACGTCGCCGCCGGGCGCCGCGCGGCGGCGGTAGCCACGACGACGGTGCGCTTCGGCACCCCGACAGAAGAGGAAGTTGACGCCTACGTCGCCACGGGCGAACCGCTCAGCATGGCGGGTGCCTTCACGATCGAAGGCCTCGGCGGCTGGTTCGTCGACTCCATCGACGGCGACCACAACAACGTGATCGGCATCTCCCTGCCGTTGCTTCGCGGGCTGCTGCTCGACCTGGACGTCACGATTCCCGCGCTGTGGAGTCAGTACAGCCGCTTGGCGTAGCTCTGCGGCGCGTAGTACTCCTCAAGTTCCGCCACCGTCTCGGGTGTGTCCTGCGCCGCCTTGCACAATGCCGCGATCGACGGCAGCGCGCCGGGTTTCCAGCTCTCGGGTTCCCATAGCCCGGACCGCATGAACGCCTTGGGGCAGTGCGAGAAGACCTGGTCGATCTCCACCACCAGCGCCAGCACCGGGCGCGTCCCGCGCACCGCGAGGTCGTCGAAGAAGGGCGCGTCCCGCACCAGCCGGGCGCGCCCGTTGATGCGCAGCGTGTCGTTCCGGCCGGGGATCAGCGAAATGATCCCGACGTGCGGGTTGGCGAGGATGTTGAGGTAGCCGTCGGCGCGCTTGTTGCCCGGTCGCTCGGCGATCACCACGGTGCCGGGATCGAGCACGTGGACAAGGTGCCCGGCCGGGTCGCCCTTGGGCGAAGCGTCGCAGTTCCCCGCGGCGTCCGACGTCGCGAGCACGCAGAACGGCGACGCCTTCAGCCATTCGATCTGCGTCGGGTGCAGTTGCGGGCGCACCTTCGTCACCGCGCGGCCCGCGGGAAACCCGCCGAGCACTTCGCGGAGTTCCGCTTCGCTGGTGATCTCCGTGAAGTTCATGCTCACAAGCGTATAAAGGACTGCACGGACGGCTGTTCTGACAGCAGCGACGGCGGCCCGATTATCTTCCTGTCGGGCTTGCCGACGACTTCCTCGTCCTTTCCTTCGTAATCGAACCGCTCGAGAATGTGCCGCATCGCCTCGAGCCTGGCGCGCTTCTTGTCGTTGCTCTTCACCACCGTCCACGGCGCGTGCTCCGTGTCGGTGTAGAAGAACATCGCCTCCTTGGCCTCCGTGTACTCGTCCCATTTGTCCAGGGACAGGATGTCCATCGGCGACAGCTTCCACTGCCGGACGGGGTCGACTTGCCTGATGACGAACCTGGTCCGCTGCTCGCTTCGCGTCACGGAGAACCAGAACTTCGTCAGCGACAGCCCCGAGTTCACCAGCATCCGCTCGAACTCCGGCGCCTCGCGCATGAACTCGGCGTACTCGTCGGGCGTGCAGAACCCCATCACCCGCTCGACTCCGGCCCTGTTATACCAGGACCGGTCGAACATCACGATCTCCCCGGCTCCAGGCAGGTGCGTCACGTACCGCTGGAAGTACCACTGGGTCCGCTCGCGCTCCGTTGGCTTTTCCAGCGCGACGACCGTCGCGCCGCGCGGGTTCAGGTGCTCGGTGAACCGCTTGATCGTGCCGCCCTTGCCTGCCGCGTCCCTGCCCTCGAAGACGATGACGATCCGCTGGCCGGTGTCCTTGACCCAGTTCTGCAGCTTGACCAGCTCGATCTGCAGCATCCGCTTGGCGCGCTCGTAGTAGTCGCGCGACATCCGCTCTTCGTACGGATAGTCCTCGCGCCAGGTGTCGACGGGGGTGCCGTCCGGCCAGAGCAGCACCGGGTCGTCGTCGTCGGTGTCTTCCACAGTCAGCCCGGCGAGGACCGCCAGGTCGTCCGGGTCCGTGGACCCAGGTGAGGGCAGCGATCTCATCACGGTTCTAGCAGAACACATCAGCCGGGACAGGTCACGGGCTGGGGTCGCTGTTTAGCCGCGCGTCGGCACCGGTTCTCTTCCATTTACCGGAACGGACCGTGCGTCCTCTCCCAGCCCCGTTGCTCGCGTAGCCTGTGCGGCATGGGTGAGGCCGTGATCTACACCGACGGGGCATGCAGCGGGAACCCGGGGCCCGGCGGATGGGGCGCCATCTTGCGGTACGGGAGCGCGGTGAAGGAACTGCACGGCAGCGACCCGCTGTCGACGAACAACCGCATGGAGCTGACGGCCGTGATCTCGGCGCTCGAGGCGCTGAACCGGCCGGCGAGGGTCACGCTGTACACCGATAGCCGGTACGTGCTCGACGGGATCACCAAGTGGCTTCCCGGCTGGCAGCGCAACGGGTGGCGAACGGCCGGCAGGCATCCGGTGAAGAACCTGGACCTATGGCAGCACCTGGTCAAGGCGATGGCCCCGCACGAGGTCACCTGGCGATGGGTCAAGGGACACAACGGGGACCCGGGCAACGAGCGCGCCGACGAACTCGCCAGGCAAGGCATCGCCGAAGCCCTCGCCGCCGCCCGCTACGCGCCGCGACGGGCCCATGAGCAAGCAGGCCGCCCGCCGGAACGGCGGACGGCCTGCGCGGGCGGGAGGCTTAGCAGCGGCCGACGTACAGGCCGGCGGTGTACGTGGTCCACGGGGACCAGTTGGTGCCGTCGTCGGACAGGATGATCGCGGACTTGGCATTGCCGAGGGCGTTGTAGGTGGCCAGCGAGCCGTTGGAGGCATTGATCTGCCAGTACCCGAAGTCGTCGGTCGGGCTGAGAGCGTACTGGTTGCCGCCGGACTCGGCCATCGCGATCTCGGCCGCCATGAACGCGTGGGACGGGTTGCCGCCTGCGGCGTCCCACAGCTGCTCCAGGCCTGAGCAGCCGAGCGTGCCGCTCAGCGAGCCTGACCCGCCTTGCGAGCTGGTGTGGCTCCCCTGGCTGGCGGCCTGGACGGTGACTGTGCCGCCGCTGGAGTGGCTGCCGCTGCCGCTGCTGTCACTGTGGTTGCTGGTGCTCGTGGTCACCACCGGAGCGGCCGGCTTGGCGTGCTTCGGGACGTAGCTGCTCAGCGTGAAGTTCGCGGGCGGGTCGGACGGAACGGACAGGGTCTCGCCCGGGTAGATCAGGTTGGGGTCCGAGATGGTCTTGTCGTTCTCGTGGTAGAGCCACTGCCAGTCGGCTGCCTTGTGGTAGTAGTGCTCGGCGATCCCGGACAGCGTGTCACCGGACTTGACCTTGTAGTGCGTGTTGCTAGCCGGCCCGGACGTCGCGGCGTGCCGCGCCGTCGAGGTGCTGCTGACGAGGACGGCGTGCGCCGCGACCGAGTTGGGCGTCGCCGTCGCGGCCTGCTGCCCGGCGCTGCGCGGGTCCGCTGCCGCGACGGTGCCCGGCTTGGCGGCGCCGGTGAATGCGTGCTGCGCCTGCGGCGCCGCGACCAGCGCCCCGGCGATCGCCATCGCGGGAGCCGCCTTGCCGGCCTTCTCCGCTACCTTCTCCACCTGTGAGGGCGCCGTGTGCCGCCCCCTGCGCCGGATCCGCACTGGCCGATGCTCACTCCGCCCAGCGGTCATACTCTCCCCAAGGTTGGGTGCCTTGCCCGGCCTACGCGGCTGCCAGCAGCAGCTTTTCGGCGGAGCCTGTCACTGTCGGTGGCGCAAGTCTTACGTCCCAGGTTTCGGACGTTCTGTGGTGCTTTGTACCTACCGAGCCAATGGATGGAAGCATGGCAGGCAGCGGATATAGACCGCAGGCGAATCGAGTTTTTTCTGTGATGTATCTGTGACCCAATACGCTGGGTTACCTCACGAGGCAGTGCCGACCTGGCTTGCGGAGGTTGGGATACTTGCGGACGTGACTGACCTTCCCGAGCGCACGACCAAGTACTTCGAGGACTATGTCCCAGGGCTCACGGTGGACTGCGGCACTGTCTCGATCAGCGAGGCGGAGATCATCGCGTTCGCCAAGGAATACGACCCGCAGCCCTTCCACGTCGATCCGGTCGGCGCGGCCGACGGGCCGTTCGGCGGCCTGATCGCGAGCGGCTGGCACACGATCAGCCTGACGATGCGCCAGCTCGTCGAGCACTGGATCAGCGAGGGGAGCAGCCTCGGCGCGGCCGGCATCGACGAGATCCGCTGGCCCAATCCGGTACGCCCAGGCGACACCCTCCACGTACGCGCATCGGTCCTCGAAGCCCGCGGCTCAAAGAGCAAGCCGGACCGGGGCATCATCCGTTCGCTAGTCGAGGTAACAAACCAGGCTGGCGACCCTGTGCTGCGCTTGATCGCGATCAACTTCATCCTGGCCAACAACCCAGGGTAGGAGGAGCGCAGGGGAGATTTCTCGCCGGTGTTCCGAAGGACTGCCGGCGAATCTGCCCCAGCTCCCCGACGACCCCGCGTTACGCAGGCAGCTGCCCGTTGCCCTGCGGCGGCGTGCCGTTCTCGCCGTTGGCCGGCGCCGCGTTCACACCCTTGCGCACGTTCTCCAGAATCGTCAGCCCCTGGCTCACCAGCCCGGCCGCGATCTCGCCGAGCCCGTCCGCGCCGTTGAGTATGCTGACGTTCGCCCCGGCCAGGCCGCCGGCCGCTTCCTTGACGATCTGCGGCAGCTGGGCGATCAGCAACTGGTCGAGCGCGACCCGGTTGTTGGAGGCGGCGGCCTCCGCCGCGATCCTGGTCCGTTCGGCATCGGCGATGGCGAGGATCTTCACCTTCTCCGCCTCGGCTTCCGCAGGCCTGATGACCTCGGAAACCAGCTGCTGCTGACGCAATGCCGCCTGGTGCTGCGCCAGCTCGGCCTGGGCAGTGATGACCGCGCGCTGCGCTTCGGCCTGCGCGAGCGGGCCGGCCTGCGCCGCTTCCGCCTGCGCCTTGTCGATCTCGGCCTTGTACTGGGCCTGCACGACCGAGGTCTGCCTGGCGAACTCCGCCTGCTTGCGGGCCGAGGCCTGCACCGCCTCGGCCGCCGCCTGGTCGGCCTGCGCCTGGGCAATC
>CAWJLP010000019.1:0-189218 GCA_963843745.1 uncultured Actinomycetota bacterium | reverse complement strand
AACCGCGGCCGTCTGCCATCCCAGGTAAGCTAAGGGTCCTGGCAGGCCCCGATAGCTCAGTGGATAGAGCGACCGCCTCCTAAGCGGTAGGTCCCGCGTTCGAGTCGCGGTCGGGGCGCCCCCGGAGTTTCCGTCGTTAGCCCTCCTGCCTGCGGGAACGCAGGATGAGGGAAAATGTCAAAAACGAGATCGACACGTTCTGGTCGATGCGGAGACTCGGGCGCTGCTCCTCGGCTGGTGCCAGATCCCGGGGAAGAGAGTAAAACTTCGGTGTCGGGGTCGCGGCGGCTGCGGCGTGCGGGGCAGCTGGACGCGGGGCCGTTCGCGGCGGACATCGCGTCGTTCCGGCTGCACCTGGCGGCTGAGAACAAGGCTGCGGGAACGATCAGGATCTACACCGACTCCGTGCGCTGGTTCGCCGCCTCGCACCTGCTCGCCGAGACGGGTAAGACGCGGTGGGGGCAGGTGGGCGCGGCGGATGTCCGCCGGTGGGTGGGGTGGCTGCTCGGCCGGTACAGCGAGGCGTACGCCTACCAGCATTACCGTTCCCTGCAGCAGTTCTTCCGGTGGCTGGCCGTCGAGGAGGACGTGCCGAGTCCGATGGCGAGGCTGCGGCCGCCGAAGGTGGCGGGCAAGCCGGTGCCGTTTTTCTCCAGCGTTGAACTTTCGAAGCTGGGCCGGTGCTGTCGGGGGAACTCGTTCGAGGACCGGCGGGATGCGGCGGTCCTGGCGGTGTTCCTGGCGACGGGCATCCGGGTGTCGGAGCTGGCCGCGATCCGTTACTGCCGCGACGACCCGGGTCGCGCCGACGTGGACCTGGAGGCCCGCGAGATCAGGGTCCGGGGCAAGGGCGGCCGGGACCGGATCGTGAAGATCAGCCACGAGGCCGCCCGGCGGCTGGACCGGTACCTGCGGGCCAGGTCCCGGCATGAGCTGGCGTACCGGCCCGAGCTGTGGCTGGGGGCCGGCAACCGCGGCCCGCTGGACCGCAGCGGGATCTACCAGCTGGTGGTGCGGCGCGGCCAGGAGTGCGGGGTGCGGCTGTACCCGCACCGGTTCCGGCATCATTTCAGTCATGCCTGGCTGGAGCGCGGCGGCGCGGAGGGTGACTTGATGGAGCTGAATGGCTGGGTCTCCCCGCAGATGCTGACCCGCTACGGGGCCAGCGCCCGCGGTGCCCGCGCCCGCCGCAGCTACGACCGCGTCATGGGCGGCCTCCCCTGACCGGGCGGCACCGTCGCCCGGTCGTGCCCGGTCGTGCCCGGGGGTGGCTCGTGCCGGCTCCCTGGACTGAGGGAACGCCCGGATGCGGGGTGGTGCGCCGTGATCAAGGAGGAGATGGCGATGGCCTCACCGCGAACGCGTGCCCGGCAGCCCCGGCAGATGGACGCCGGGGTGCTCGGGGCGGGCATCGGCTCGTTCCGGCTGCACCTGGCCGCTGAGGGCAAGGCAACCAAGACGATCGGCCTGTATACCGAGGCGGTGGCCTGGTTCGCCGCCGCCCGCCTGCTCGGCGACGGCAAGACCGGCTGGCAGCAGGCAGGCCGACGGGACGTGCAGGAGTGGATGGCCTGGCTGCTGGACCGCTACAGCGACGCCTACGCCAGCAACCAGTACCGGGCGCTGCAGCAGTTCTTCAAGTGGCTGGCGGCCGAGGAAGACCTGCCCGACCCGATGGCCGGGCTGCACCCGCCGAAGGTCGCCGGCAAGCTGGTCCCGGTCTTACCCGCCGCCGAGCTGGCCCGCCTGCAGGCCGCGTGCGCGGGCCGCGGGTTCGCCGAGCGGCGCGACGCGGCCATCATCGCGGTGCTCACGGCGTCCGGCATCCGGCTGTCGGAGCTGGCCGGCATCCGCTGCCGCCCCGATGATCCGCGGCACAGCGACCTGGACCTGGGGCAGCGGGAGATCACCGTGCACGGCAAGGGCGGCAAGCCCCGCATCGTGAAGATCAGCTACGACGCGGCCCGGGCCGTCGACCGGTACCTGCGCGCCCGCGCCCGCCACCCGCAGGCCTGGCAGCCGTGGCTGTGGCTCGGCGCCGGGAGCCGGGGGCCGCTGACGGCCAGCGGGATCTACCAGGCGGTCGCCCGCCGCGGCCGGCAGTGCGGGGTGCAGGTCTGGCCGCACCGGTTCCGGCACCACTTCAGCTACACCTGGCTGGACCGCGGCAGGCCGGAGGGCGACCTGATGGAGCTCAACGGCTGGGCCTCCCCGCAGATGCTCGCCCGCTACGGCGCCAGCGCCCGCAGCGCCCGTGCCCGGCGCGCCTACGACCGCATCATGACCGGCACCCCGTAACCCGCGCCCGAGGACCTCATTCACGTGACCGCCGGGCCTTACCAGCCAGCGCACATAGCCGCCCGCGTGGCCGCGTGACCCGTGACGCTGACCAGATCAGGCGCGCAGGCCAGGTCAACCCGGCATCACAGGACCACAGGTCGATGCGCGGCGACAACACGCGCACATGCGTGTTAACTGAACTACGGCGGGAGTTTTCGCAGTTCAGGGGACATGCGGCGAGTTGATGGCTAGAGTCGCCGGGCATGGTCGAGCAAGAGGAGCCGGGCAGGGATCTGGCTGGGCTGGTGGTGCCGTTGGCTGGCCGGCTGGTCGCTACCGGGGACCGGTGGGAGCCTTACCGGCTGGTCGATGCGGCCGGGAAGGCCGTCGGTGCCGCTGGGGCGTATTTCGGTCACCTTCAGGCGGCGGGGCGGGCGGAGCTGACCGTCCGCTCGTATGGCATGGACCTGCTGCGCTGGTTCCGGTTCCTGTGGGCGTCGGGGGTGGCCTGGGATCGGGCGACCCGGTCCGAGGCCCGGGATTTCTGCCGGTGGCTGCAGCTGGCCGGAAAACCGGTGCGGCCGCACTGGCGTGAGCGGAGCGGGCCGGGGATGGGTGCGGCGGTCCCGGTGGCGGGTGAGGTGTATGCGCCGTCGGTGCGTGCGCATAGCGAGACGGTGCTGCGCAGCTTTTACGATTTCCACCTGGAGGCGGGCACCGGCCCGCTGGTCAATCCGTTCCCGCTGGACCGGTCCCGGCGGGGCGGGCGGGCTCATGCGCACCGTAATCCGATGGAGCCTTATCGCCTCGAGCGCAGCGGCATGTACCGGCCGGCGGTGCCGTCGCGGATCCCCCGCAGTGTCCCGGATGAGGATTTCAACGAGATCTTCGCTGCCCTGCATTCGCACCGGGACCGGGCCCTGGTGGCGTTCTACGTTTCTACCGGGGCGCGGGCGTCGGAGTTGCTGTCGGCGACCCGCGGCGGCGCAGATCCGGGACGCCAGCTGATCACCGTGGTGCGCAAGGGAACCCGGGAGCTGCAGCAGCTGCCGGCCTCGACCGATGCGTTCGTGTGGCTGCGGCTGTATCAGCTGGAGATGGACGGCGGGCTGCCCCGCGGCAGCGGGCAGCCCTTGTGGTGGACCCTGCGCCGGCCGTTCCGGCCGCTGACCTATCACGCGGCGCACCGCATGTTCGAGCGGGCTGGTGAGGTGGCGGGCACGGATGCGACGCTGCATTCGCTGCGTCATACCGCGGCTTACCGGATGGCCGAGGACCCGGCGCTTCCGCTCACCGACGTGCAGCTGGTCTTGGGCCATGCGCTGCTGACGACCACGCAGCTGTATCTGACGCCGCGCAAGGAGGACGTGATCCGCCGGATACTGGCCCACCACGCTGAGCAGGTCCGTCAGGCCCGGCAGCGGGTCCGGCCGGCCCCGGCGCCGGGTTACCGGCCCGAGAGCCTGGATGTGCTGTTCGGGAACCGAACGTGGTGACCGCCGGGGCCGCCGCGCCGCGAGCGCCGGCGTCGGTGTGGCTGGCGGGTTACCGGGCCGCGCGGACCCGCTTCCCGCCGCGGCCGCGGACTGGCCGCCGCGGCCCGCGACACGCGCTCGGCGGCAGGCCGGTGCGCTGGGGGCACTGCTGGACTGGCTCCAGGGCCAGGAAGGCGGCAGCTGGCAGCAGCGCTGGCTGGCCAGCGGATCCGACGCCGCCGGGGCTGCGTGGCGGCAGCTGCCCGGCGGCTGGCTGAACCGGTCCGGACGCGATGCCCCGGTGACCCCGGCGCTGGTCTCGGCGCTGATCACAGCGATCAGCGCCGGCATCGTGCGCCCCTCCCTGGCCTGGCTGGTAGCCGGCGGATGCGAGCACGCCGAGCTTGCCCGCGCCATGTCCGCGCTCCGCGACCCCGAAGGATTCGCGCGGCTGCGGGCGCTGTGTGACGGCGGCTCCGCCGCGGCCGTGTCTGCCACGGCCCGCACCCGCACGCTGCAACGAGCTGCGGTCATCCTGGCCGCCAAGGGCGGCATGCTCGCCGGCATCGCCATCGGGGATCTCCTTGAGCTGCTGGACACCGAGGCAGACGTCCACGGCGCGCCCAGAAGCGAAAGCGCCGCCAGCTACCGGCTGCTCCGCGAGATGGGGATCTTCGGCCCGGCAGCGCCGGCCCGGCTGCGCCAGCTGCGCACCGCAGGGCAGCGCACGCCCGGGGAACTGATCGACCGTCACCAGCTCACCTGCCGGCCCATCCGTGACCTGCTCGTGGACTACCTGCGGGAACGTCAGCCCGCGATGGACTACGGCAGCCTGGAGCAGCTAGCCCGCCGCCTGGGCATGTTCTGGGCGGACCTCGAAGCCCACCATCCCGGCATCGACAGCCTGCACCTCAGTGCCCAGGTCGCCGACGCCTGGAAACAGCGCATGCGCACCAAGCCGCAGACCATTACCACCGCCGCCGGCGCCAAGACCGTGATCGAGGCTGAGCGGATCTGCCACCGCGAGTTCCTGACCCCGGTCCGGGCCTTCTACCTCGACCTGGCCCAGTGGGCCGTCGATGACCCCGCACGGTGGGGACCTTGGGCCGCTCCCTGCCCCATCGGCCCGGCGGAAACCATCCAGGGCAAGGTCCAGCGGCACCGCAAGTCGCGGATGGACGCCAGGACCCGCGAACGGCTCCCGGTCCTGCCCATCCTGGTCCGCTCCGCCGCCCGGCAGCACGCCGACACCCGGACACTGCTGCAAGCCGCCCGCGACACCAGCCCGGGCGACGCCATCACCGCCCCGGGAACGGCACTATTGCGCCCGGCCGCCGCCAGCGCGACGGCTAACGTCTGGGCCGGCGACCCGGCCACCGGGAAACGCCGCAACCTCACCGCAGAAGAAGACCGCGCATTCTGGGCCTGGGCAACCGTCGAGGTCCTGCGCTCCACCGGCATCCGCGTTGAGGAACTGGTGCAGCTCAGCCATCACAGCTTCGTGCAGTACCGGCTCCCCGGCACGGGCGAGCTGGTGCCGCTGCTGCAGATCATCCCGTCCAAAACCGACGCCGAGCGGCTGCTGGTCATCAGCCCCGAGCTCGCCGACGTGCTCAGCGCCATCATCAGCCGGATCCGCGGCACCAGCCACGCCGTGCCTCTCGTCGCCGCCTACGATGACCACGAACGCCTGTGGCTGCCGCCCGCCCCGGTGCTGTTCCAGCGGCGTATCGGCGCCGAGAACCGCGCGATCCCCGCCGCCACCATCCGCAAGATCCTCACCAGCGCCCTGGCCCGCACCGGACTGACCGACCCTGCCGGCGCCCCTCTGCTTTACACACCCCACGACTTCCGCCGGATGTTCCTCACCGACGCCATCATGAACGGCCTCCCGCCGCACATCGCCCAGGTCATCGCCGGGCACCGCGACATCAACGTCACCCTCGGCTACAAGGCTGTCTACCCCGACGAGGCGATCCGGGCCCACCTGGCCTTCCTGGCCCGCCGCCGCGCACTGCGGCCAACCGAGGAATACCGCACCCCCACCGACGCCGAATGGGAAGAGTTCATCGGCCACTTCGAACGCCGCAAAGTCGCCACGGGTACCTGCGGGCGCGCGTTCGGCACCCCCTGCATCCACGAGCACAGCTGCCTGAGATGCTCCATGCACTGGCCAGACCCCGCCCAGCGCAACCGCATCGCCGAAATCCGCGACAACCTCACCGCCCGCATCGCCGAAGCCGACCGCGAAGGCTGGCTCGGCGAGGCCGAAGGACTCAAGATCAGCCTCGCCGGCGCCCAGGACAAGCTCGCCCAGATCGACCGGCGCACCCGCACCCCCGCCCCAGTCGGACTCGGAATGCCCGCCCTCAGCCGCACCCCCGCCCCGAACTGAACACCTGCAACCAGCCCAGACTTCATGATCATTTTCTAGTTCAGAGAATGCCGAATTGAGGGCGTTGTCGTGGCGCATATCTATCCATGCATTGGAATACTCACTCACGATCTCCCCGCTTCACGGGAGCCCGCCGTGAAGTATTTTCTATCGTCCTGATAGGAAATCAGATCGGCTGATATACGGGTGATCATCTCCGCATATCGAATCGAAAAATCTAGCGATGATCACCCGTATATCTTGCGTTATACGCCCGGAGGGCTTGGGTGATCTATTGATCACCCGTATAACGCCGATTACGCGCCTTGGCGGGCGGGCACGTCGCGGCGCTGAACGCGCCGATCGTTCAGTTCGGCGTCCGGGACTTCCGGCTTCGCGGTCTCCCAGCTGGCACGTGCTTCGGCGGCTCGGCGGCTCCTGTTGTCGGCGAAACTTCGCACGGCCGGGAAGTGCCGGGCGGGTGGGCAACCGATCCGGCAGTTGTGCGCTGGCTAGTGGGGCATGAGCACGCTGACCTTCAACGTGGTCTACGAGGATGCCGGGAGCGGGTGGGCAAATGCGCGGACGTGCCGGAGCTGGCCGAAGCCCATACGCAAAGGCGAGGGACTGGTGTTGACGGCGAACCTCGTGAGGCGTGACTCCGCCTCTACGCAATTTCGGGTATTTACGGTGCCGACTTGGTCGTAATTTGGGCGATTTTTGGTGGTTTGGCGCTCGACAAACGCCTCTATACGCGCGATGCTGGGCTCGGTTTGGCTGCGGTTGCTCGCGGGCAGCATCATCCGGTCAAGCTCAAGCCGGCCGTCGGCCTGGTGCGACTGGGCTGGCTCGGAGCATCGACCTCCGGTCGCGCACAATCGCGAGTGTTAAGGAGACCCACATGTCTTCGAATGACGGCATTCGCCCCTTCCGGATCGACATCCCGGAGGAGTCGCTCCAAGAGCTCCGCCGCCGTGTGGCGGTGCCCCGCTGGCCCGACCGTGAGACCGTCAGCGATCGCACCCAGGGCGCTCAGCTGGCGAAGGTACAGGAGCTCGTCGACTACTGGGCCACTGATTATGACTGGCGCAAGCTCGAGGCCAAGTTGAATGCGCTCCCCCAGTTCATCACGGAGATCGACGGGCTCGATATCCATTTCATCCATGTCCGCTCGCCGCATGCGAACGCGCTGCCGCTGATCATGACCCACGGCTGGCCGGGCTCGTTCCTCGAGTTCGTGAAGGTGATCGGGCCGCTAAGCGATCCCGAGTCCCATGGAGCTCGCGCGGAGGACGCGTTCGATCTCGTCGTGCCCTCAATGCCCGGTTTCGGCTTCTCAGCCAGGCCGCAGGCGACAGGCTGGAATCCCGAACGCATCGCCGGCGCCTGGGTTGAGCTGATGAGGCGAGTGGGCTACGGGCGCTACGTCTCCCAGGGTGGCGACTGGGGTGCGGTCGTCACGGACGTGATGGGCCGCCACGCGCCGGGGGGTCTCTTGGGTATCCACGTCACCACGTTGCTCGGCGCGATCGAACGGCCACCAACGCCGAACATGCAAACGGCCGTGCCTCCCGAGGTCGCGAAGGCGCTCAAGAACGGTGAACCGGCGCCGGCGGGCCTCTCGGCCGAGGAAACGATCGCCTATGAAGGCATCCAAAAACTTTGCCGCGCGCGGCTCGGGCTTTCGGGCGATCATGGGCACGCGCCCGCAAACGATCGGCTACTCGCTCGCGGACTCGCCGGTCGGCTTGGCCGCTTGGTTTTACGAGAAGTTCGCGGAATGGACCGACACGGACGGCGAACCCGAGCGCGCGCTCACGAAAGATGAGATGCTCGACGACATCACGCTTTACTGGCTCACGAACACAGCGGCGTCCTCGGCCCGCATGTACTGGGAGGACAGCGCCCACAAAACCAAGGTCGGCGGCGTAGTCTCGATCCCTGCGGCCGTGAGCAGGTTCCCAGGAGAGATAATCCCCGTACCGCGCAGCTGGGCCGAGCGCGCCTACCCCAACCTCGTGTACTTCAACGAACTCGAGAAGGGCGGTCACTTCGCCGCCTGGGAACAACCGGAACTCTTTGCGGGCGAGATGCGAGCGGCGTTCAGGTCGCTGCGCTGATCGGTGCACATCGGCGTCAGTCAGGTCGCATCGAAGAGTCAAGCAACCACCGCAGTGAAAGCCACAGCCAGCGTCAGGCGGCCGGTCCACCTCCAGTGCTCCTCCGCGCGCCACGGTCGCCTGGCGCAGGGACTACCCACGGCGCGCCGCGTCTACGCGTCCAGCTTCTTCAGGGGCCATCGGCTGTTTGGACCCGGAAGTTGCGTCGTTTGCCCGTCCAATGTGCAGGAAATCATTCGGGTCGCGATGCGCGACCATTCCCGTATGGCTGCGGATGCCGGACGATTGGGAGATCCGGACCAACGCGTCTCTGACGTCGAGCGCGAGCAAGCGGTGGCGTGGTTGCAACACCATCTAGTGTCGGACCGGCTCACTCTGGAGGAGTTCTCCGAGCGGGTCGAGCAGGCCTACGCTGCCCGGTACTACAGTCCCAGTTTGTGATCTGGCGTCTGGGGTGATCATGTTCTGAGCGGCGGACATGGGGCGCGAGCGCCGGCTCGCGCCACGTGGAGCGGTGTCACTTGACCAACAGCATCGAGCCTGCCCGCTGCCTGCAGGTCGCCCGCAGGTCGTCAAGCTTCATTTCCAGTGACACAGAATCGCTAGCTCTGGACCCCGCCTCTGGTCCGCCGCAGCACACCCTGCAACCACACCTAACGGCGGTTCACGCGCACGGCGGGTGACCAGGACCGACAGCATAACGTGACCAACGCCGACCGGCGTCGTGGTGCGAGATCGCCGAATATTTGCGGTGGGCGATGATCCTGGTGTCTTATTCACTGGCTATGCGGCGAGGTTGAGTTCGAGGCGGGCGAGGTGGCTGGTCCGGGTCCGGTCGAGCGGGTTTCCGTTCCAGTGGGCGTTCAGCCGGAGGAGGTTGAGGGCGACGGCCATGAAGGCGTGGTCGAGGCGGGTTTTCTTCAGCCCGCGGTAGCGGGCTCGCCGTGCTCCGCGGCTGGCGGCCTGGTGCATGGTTCCCTCGATGCCGGCGCGGCGGGCGTAGTCGGCCTGGAACGATTTCGTGTTTCCCGCGGCGCGGAGCGCGGCCTGGGCTTCGGCGACTGCGCGGGGCTGGAGGGTGATCGTGCGCTTCTTGCCCTTGGTGCACAGTTCCCTGGCCGGGCAGGGCTCGCAGTCGGAGCGGGCGAAGATGGCCACGATCGCGTCCCTGCCGTACTGCGAGCACGGCGACCATGACGAGGACGTCTTCCCCTGCGGGCAGGTCACTTGCTGCGCGTCGTAGTCGGCGGTGAAGTCCGCGCGGGCGTAGCCCTGGCCGGCGCGGGCCTGGGCGGAGGTGTCGGCCTGCAGCGGCCCGATGAGCGCGATGCCGTGCCGGGCGGCCTCCGCGACGAGACGGCCGGCGGACAGGTAGCCGGAGCCGGGGTAGTGCCGGCCCGGTGCCAGGCCCTTCGCCGCGAGGGCGTCGTCGATGACGCCGGTCATCTCGGTGTCGGTGACCGCGGCGCTGGTGGTGGCCACGCAGGTGATCAGGTTCGGGAACGCGGCCGCGCGGCAGTCCCCGTCGTGGCCGGGGCCGGCGCAGCCGCAGGGCGGGGCGTCGTCGCAGGTCTCGGTGACGTGCAGCTTGTAGCCGAGCCAGCTCTCGTCTCGTTTGGCGCCCCAGCGGGCGTCGGCGTCATAGGGGGAGGCGATCCGGTATCTGCCGGGCGGGATCCCGTCGCCCTCAGGCTGCTTCTCCCGCCGCTGACCACCTCCCGCCCGCCTGTGTGGATGACCAGGGTGTAGTTCTGGACCAGGACTTTCCGGAGCGTCTCGACCGCGGGCAGTTCCGCCAGCCAGGAGGGCGACGCCTTGTCATAGACGGCCCGCAGCAGCGCGTACCCGTCTTTCGCGTGGTGACGGCGAGCTCGTCCTGCTTCTTCTTCGAGGCGGGAAGATGCCAGCCGGGGACCGGGGTGCCGTACTTCCGCGTCCACTCGCTCACGTGCAGGGCATCGCCCACCCAGCCCGGGTGCGCAGCCGTCAGGGCCCCGGCCGCGGCCCGGACGCTCTCCCCGGCCAGTTCCAGCTGGTTCAGCTCCGCGACCGCCGCGACCACGTGCGTGGAATCGGTGCGCTGCTTCCCGCCCGCCTTCACCAGCCCGTCCGAGGCAAGGCGCTCCAGCAGCGCGTCCAGCAGCACCTGCTCCAGTTCCGCGTCCGCGACCTTCGCCCGGAATTCCGGCAGCACCGAGTGGTCGAACCCCGGGTCTTCCAGGGGCAGGCCGAGCAGGTATTTCCAGTCCAGCCGGGTCCGGACCGCTTCCGCGGCCATCCGGTCGGTCAGGTTCTCGGCCCGCTGCAGCACCGTGACCAGCGCCAGCCGCGACGGCGGCCAGCCCGGGCGTCCCCGGACCCCGAACGCGGCCGCGAACTCCTCGTCGCGCAGCCACTCGCCCAGCCGGTCCCGGACGGTCACCGCCAGCGGCGGCTCGGTCTTCCGGGATCCGTACATCGCCCCGATCGCCGCCGCGACCACCGGATCCGGGCCCGGCCACCGGACAGGCTGCATCGACATGACATGCCCATTCTGCAGCCAGGACGAGGGGAAACAACAGCGGCCGCAGCAGCATCATGGCCACCGTCACAGACCGGATCGAGGACATCGACCGGCACGCCGTTAATAAGCCACCAGGATCGGCGATGACCCACCCGGCGTTAGCTCAGACGGGCCGATCAGCCAGATCTGTGCGCTGACGTCCGGAGCGAGCGGCTCTTTACATGGCGTGCGGCGCGGCGGTGTACTGCCCTGCATGACGAATACGACAAGTACGGCAGGCACTCCGGAGTTCACGGCTGCTGCTTTTCCTGTTACCACTGCCTTCGAGCTGCCGGGCAAGGTGGTGGAACGGAATCTCGGCATCACGTTTGGTCTGGTGGTGCGGGCGATGGGCTTCAGCAACACCGTCGCCGGCGGGATTTCGTCGCTGCGTCAAGGCGAGGTGTCGCAGTTCACGATGGTTCTCGAAGACGCCCGCAGGCATGCGATCGACCGAATGATCGAGAACGCGAAGCTGCTCGGCGCCAACGCGGTGATCGCGATGCGCTTCGACTCCTCCGAGATCGGCAAGGCACGCGCCGAAGTCGTCGCCTACGGCAGCGCGGTGGTCGTCAGGCCGCCGGCGGGCGTCTGATCGGGCTCAGGTTCGGGCAGATGCGGACCGAGCGATGCTGAGGTACCAGGAGCCACCCACGAGATTCAGCACCCCGAGGATCAGAAAGAAGGCCGCCCATCCGTAGACGCCGTACGTGAGGCATATGACGCCCGCGGCGGCCGCGGCACTGCCACCGGCGATACGTGTACCCCCGAAGAAGCGGAGGTGGCGGTACTCATACGGCACGATCAGGCGTCGCATGCCGGTTCGCGGGGGAGATGCCCACCACCCGCGCAGGCCTTTGGCCGCAGTGTTGTCGTTGAATGCGTTCATCGGGTGCCTCCTGTAGCTGTGGTGTTGCGGGTGTTTCGGGACTGGCGGACGGCTGATGGCAAATGCCGGGACCTATCCAGGGCGGGTAGCGGTGCGGTGGTCACGTACCGAGCGTGGCATGACGCGCTGGTGGCTGACTTGCGGCCGCTTGCAGCCGGGCTGCGGACGCGTCAGGGTGGGGTTGTTCCTCTTCGCCAGCGAGGTGCGTGTGATAGGGGTTCGGGTGCTCGGCCCGCTGCAAGTCATCGTCGATGACGTCCCTGCCGACGTTGGCGGGCCGAGGCAGCGGTGCGTCCTGGCCCGGCTGATCGCTGAACACGGCCGGGTGGTCTCCGCCGACCGGCTCATCCAGGATGTCTACGCCGATGAGGCGCCGCCACAGGCCCTCGCCGCGGTGCAGTCCTATGCTCTCATCTGCGCCGTGCGCTGGAGCCAGGCCGGCCCGGGCCCCGTCAGGAGTCCTGGTCACGTCCCCGCCGGGATACGCGATACAGCTCGGCCAGGACGCGGTTGACGCCTGGTCCTTCGAGGACGAGATACATCAGGCCGCCGGGCTAGACGACCCCGCCGCAATGCAAAGCCGGCTCTCGTCCGCGCTAGCGTCCTGGCGCGGTACGGCCTTCCAGGAGTTCGGCGGCATGGCGTGGGCGGACCTGGAAGCGTCCCGGCTGGAGGAACTGCGCCTGATGGCCACCGAGCGCCTGGCGAACGCGGCGCTGCGGCTGGGCCGAGCCGCGCAGGCCGTCGCCGATCTGGACCGGCTGACCGCCGAGCATCCGCTGCGCGAAGAAGCGTGGCGGCTGCTCGCGCTGGCGCTGTACCAGTCCGGGCGCCAAGGCGACGCGCTGTCGGCGCTGCGCCGGGCGCGGGCGCGGCTGGCGGCTGATCTCGGCGTCGACCCCGGGCCGGCCCTGCGCGAGCTGGAGGGCGATATTCTCGCGCAGGCGCCGCGCCTGTCCGCTCCGCCAGCCACGCAGTCGCACACCTCTTTGGCGGCTGTCCCTGTGCCGGGAGGTAGCAATGCGGCGGCAACGGTAGCGCCGTATGCCGGCCGGGAAGCTCAGCTGAGCCAGGTGGCACGGTCAGCGCGGGAAGCGGCAGTCGGCCGGATGCGGATCGTGCTGGTGAGCGGCGATGCCGGGACAGGCAAGACCGCGTTCGCCGGCCGGATCGGCCAGCATCTGGCTGACGAAGGCTGGACGGTGACCGCCGTGCGATGCCCCGAGGACGAGGGCGCCCCGGCGGGCTGGCCCTGGGCCGAAGCCCTCCGGCGCCTGGCCGCCGCGCCGGCTGAGCTGCAGGCGCTGGCCGCGCTGCGGACTGACACTCCAGCGGGAGGTGACGATCCGGCTGCGGCCCGGTTCCGGCTGCACCGAGCCGCTGTCGGGTACCTGGAGGCAGTCAGCCGCGCCGCGCCGCTGCTGCTGGTGCTCGACGACCTGCATCGCGCGGATGACGAGACGCTGGCCCTCCTCGCCGACGTCACCGCGGATCTGGCTTCGGCCAGGCTCCTGGTCCTGGCCACCTACCGGCCCGCCGAAGCCGGCGAACAGCTATCCGGCTGCCTGGCGGCGCTCGGTCCGCGCGATCCGGTCAGGGTAAGCCTGGCCGGGCTGGACGCGGGCGCGCTGATACAGGCAACCCGCACCCGCCCCGTCGACGAGCGAACCGAGCTGGTCATCGCCGAACGCACCGGCGTCCCCGGTATGGCGGGTGCCGGGCGCCGGGCGCGTCGCCGCGGGCGGCACGCTCAGACGCGCAAGCCCGAGCCAAGCTGGGTGCCGACGGATGAGCGGTTCCGCGATCCGGCCAGTGGCGTGATCATGCGGGTCTGGCTAGACCTGTCAGACGAGAGCCGCCACTACGTACCGGACGATGTTCCTACCCCTTTGTGAGCAGGTCGAAAACGCCTGATACCGGCCGAACGCGGTGCGCATCAGATCGGTGTGCGCCCCGGCTTGACCCCGTCGTCCCGCACGTCGCGGACCGCAACGCCTGGCGCTCGGCGGCGCTGGCCGGATCGCTTGTGCCGAGAACGACGAACTACAGCAGATTGAGTCGGCCCGTCCCGAGGGAAACGAGTTCTGCGTGATACGCCCGAGGTAACGCTCACCCAATAAGGCCAGCACCAGCACAGGCCAGCCCTGCTCCCTGCAGATCCGGACGACATCAGCGCGCAGATTGACCTGATCAGTTTGCCTTGACTGATGATCGGCGGGGAGCCGTCAGCCACGCTGATCGGCGGGTCGGCGCGCGGTTATTTGGGCGTTGGCGGGGCCTCTCAGCAGTCCAGGTATGGCCTATTGGATGGTCGCTGTTCTGCATATTTATACATCGTCGCCTTTGGGGTGAATGTCCGCTTCTGCCGCGTATCCGATTACGACCGGTCCCGCAGGCACAGCACTCAGGCGAGTTCCTCGACCTCAGCAGTCAGCTCCGCCAGCATCGCCCGGTGTTGATGACCGTGCCCGGCTCACAAAAGCACCGCGGTCTCGGCATCGGCCCGCGGACAGTGCTCGACACCACGCGGGACGACGAACAGCTCCCGCGGCCCGAGCACCACATCGCGGTCTGGCATCTGGATGGCGAGCCGTCCGCCGAGGACCAAGAAGAACTCGTCGGTGTCGGCGTGCCGGTGCCAGGTGACCTCGCCCGGAGCTTCACGATCCTGACGTCGTAGTCGTTGACCTGGGCGATCTTCTTCGGCCGACCAATGCTCAGAGAAACGCGCCAGCATCACGTCCAGATTCACCGCCTCCATGGTCCTCCTTATCGTGACATGCAACAGAGCCTGGCATCCCGGGGCTGCTGCTGGGATGGGCGTCCGGTCATGCCGCCGCGGGTTCGTGTCCGCGGCTGGGCGCGTCCGCGGGTTCTGGCGCTGGGTACGCCGCTGTCGGCGTAGGGTCACGATGTGGAACGGAGTATCACGGACGAGCCTGCGGGAGGGCGTGAGACAGGTACGCCCAGCACAGATCGGGCCGCCGACATCAGTGGACCGGTATCTGCTGCCGGACGAGCGCTCGGTCATCACGGTCCGCATGCACCCGGCGGCGCTGGCCGGTCCACTCTCCTGGCCCGCGGTGGCCTGGCGGCGGCCAGGAAACTGTCCGGCCGCTCGCCGCGCCCAGCATCGTCTGGGGAGCGTACCTGCTCGTCCCGCTGTACTTCCTGCGCCGCCTGGCCGCCTGGCGGGTCAGCTACCTCACCATCACCGATAAGCGGATGATGCTCACCGGCGGGCTGTTCACCCGCACCGCCGCGGCCATGCCCTTGAAGAAGGTGACGGGTCTGACGCTTCAGCGCACCGTTCCGGGCCAGCTGCTCGGGTACGGCACGCTCATCGTCACCTCCCTAGCCAACCTCAGGCGATCCGCAAGGTCAGGTACCTGCCCTACCCCGAACAGCTGTACCAGGAGATATCCGCCTGCTCCTCCAGGAGGAGCAGGGCGACGCCGTAAGCCAGCAGGGCGACGGTGAAGGGATGACCGCGCAGGATTCCGCCGGGCCTTTTCGGCAGGAGTAGTACACCTCGCCAGCGCAGGTGCGCCCGCTCGCATCGCGCAGACCGGCACGACCAGCGCGGCTGCCGACGATCAGTCATGCCGAATTGGCATTTTCTTCTCGCGCATATCTATGCGCGGCATGGCGTACTCACTCACGGCTTGCTAACGTTATCAGCGATTACTGCGCAGCCTTTCCCATCGTTCCGGTAGGAAATCAGATCGCCGATTAGGAATGCGGGGTGGATCAGTAGGCAACGGTGAGTCTGCGTACGCAGATCGCCGTGTTCTGTGCGGTGTATTCGGTGGAGCGGCCTTTCAGGTTGCGGGTCTGGTGGTAGCGCCCGCCCGGGGCTGGCACGCCGGGCGGCGCATCCTGCTATGTCTGGCTGCGGATCAGCAGAGGGATGAGCACCTGCGCGTTGGGGCTTCCCCAGCCCGTCACCGGGTCCCATCCGGGCCCGGCCTGGTAACCGGTGACGATGGCCTGGCCCGCGGTCACGCTGTTGTTACCGGTAGTAACATCGTGAAATGCCTGGCTGTAGCTGGAGCTGCGGGCGATTCGGTAGATAAGGGGGTTAACGAAGCCAAGGTCGTGATGAGCGTACTGGTCGGCCAGCGCGATGAGCCCGCCCCACAGCGGCGCGGAGCCGCTGGTGCCGGAAGCCGCGAGGATCCATGTCTTGCTGCCGGCAGCGGCGACTATCGGGGTGCCGCCCGGCTCACCAGCGTCACCGGCCACGTCGGGCACGCCCCTCATCTTTGAGATCCCAGGGACGCCGCCCTGATAGGCAGGACGGGCGTACAGGTGGCTGAAGCCGCCCCCCGGTGCTTCGGAGCCCTGATTCCAGGCGGTCTCGCTGATGTAGGTGCCGGTCGAGGGATTCGCGGTGAGTGTAGTGCCGCCGACGGCCAGCACCAGCGGGTCGGAGGCCGGCAGGCTGACCTCTTTGACCGGCTTGCCGAAGTCATCGTCGCTGAGCGCGCCGTTGTCGCCGGAGCTGGCGATCACCGTGACGTGGTGAGCGGCTGCTCCCAGCAGTATGGAGTGCATCTCGGCCACCTGAGCCGTGGTGAAGTAGTGTTCCCCCAGACTCCAGCTGATCGATGCCACCTCGGTGCCGGAGACGGCGAGCCGCAACCCGGCGAGCATGTCCGCGGTCGCGTTCGCGGCGCTGTCCAGGACGCTGGAGGGCATCAGGACCACCCGGAGAGTCGCGGCGGGGGCAACCGTGTGCAGCTTCTCGAAGTCTCCGACCTCCTCGCCAGACGCCGCCCATGGCGCGGCTGCGCCGGCGAGGGTGGTCACGACCTGGATCCGCGCGGCGGGCAGCCGGAACATGCTGTCGAACGCCGCCAGGTCCTGGCGGATATCGGTGGCGGCCGGGGGCTGGCTGCTGCCAGGGGGAGGGCCTGCCGGGGCGCTGGGGGACGGGGCAGGGGCAAGGACCGTCACCGTCTCGCCGCGGCCATCGATCCCCTTGCCCAGCAGGGGCTGGATGCCGTACGCGACCCGGAACAGGTGCGGGGCATAGCAGGAGCCCGGGTGAAGCAGGCAGCCGGAAGCCGCGGCGGACGGCGCGGAGCCGACGGGCACGGTCGTGGCCGTGCTGCCCGGGCCTCCTCCACATCCTGCCGCCAAGACCACACTCAGGAACACCGCGACGGCGAGCAGGTGCGCTCGCCGTGAGCGGGTCAGCCGTGCTGGATGGATGCTGCCGCGCATCTGGTCTCCTTCAGATGTCCTCCGGGCCGTGAGGCTGGTACCATCGATGGCCGGCCGCGGCTCCCTCGTGCCGTTTCGTGACCCCGCACATTTCGATCAGCGCGTTCATAGGGCGAAAATGCCCCTGTCCGAGGCACGGCGCATCGGCCTGCGGACCCATCTGCACGATGCCGCAGTAGCCCTGCGGGCGTAGGCCTGCGGGCAGACGATCCGGCACCGCACGGCGGCCGTTGCCCTGCGACCGGGGCACTCCGCCGTCTCGCTGTGGCTGAACTCGGGTTCCGGCGACTGGGGTCGCCTCGCCGTGCCGGGCATGGCATCGCGGTCCTGCTGAAGATCTACGCACACTGCATCGACGGTCAGGCTGATGCTGCAACAAGCGGATCACCGACGCCCTCAGCATCCCCGAGGCCAGGCAGGACCCTGGCGACGAAGGCGACGCCCACAGTGATCCGGCAGCCTGAGGCGGCAGGTCATCCGCCATGAGCGGAGGCCTGCTCCTTCATCGCATCAGAGGCGGGAAACCGGGCAGGACGGTCGGCGTAACCGCCCACGCCCTCGCCGTCCGTGCCCGTCCGCGGATTCCGCGCCCTCCGGCCCCGGCAGCTTTCGCCTCCGCCCACCTTCCAGAACATTCGTTCTCGCAAGCACCCGGACCCGGCCCTCGATCGGCCAAGATCATACGTAACGAGGCGGATATTTCTCGGCTGCCGCAGCTCGGCTGATTACCAGGCGTGATAAGCGGAACCGCGAGGTCCAGATCCTCCCTGCCGGCTAGGTGCGCCACGGGACAAGGGCGTTCGGGCGCGAGAAAACCAGATGCCCGTGATGCCAAGCTATGCGGATGGAGTACTTCGCCGCGCGTGGCCGGGTTCTGGCATGCCGGGCATCTGGGCCGCCCGCTGCCTGCCGGCGATGCGACCAGGGCCATCTTTGTCCGGGGACGCAGATGAGCTCATCTAGCTCGCCACGGCCACCGTGCATTACCGGCAGGCCGAGTGACCCCAGCCCGGGCCTGTTCACCCGCGATCTGCCTGCTTTTGCTGCCCTTTCACACCTGGGCCGTGGCTGTACTGGCCAGCGTCAGCGCCCTGGCCGTCATGCCGCCCGGCCGTCCCGAAGATGCCACCACCGCAACCGCGGTGCCGGCATGACCGGCGTGTTCTTGCCGGGGGAGGGCGGCGCGGTGGTGTTCCCCTGGCTGGAAGGTAGGTAGGCGATGCTGCGCGTGCGCGTGATGAGCCCGGCGGACACGACGGGCCGCCTGCTGGAGGCGCTGGACGCCGAGCCAGGGGTGAGAAACGTCGTGGTCTTGCGCGGGATGGCGCGCCGGCCCGACGGCGACGCCGTTGAGTTCGATGTGCGCCAGGGCGCCGCCAACGCGGTGTTCCGCCTGTTGCGCGGCCTGCATCTGGACCGGCCGGGGGCCGTCACCGCCGGGGAGGCGGACACGGTCCTGGCCGACCCGCCGCGTCCCGGTGGCGAGATCGGCTCGCCGCGGCGTGAGATCACCCCGGTCTGGGAACTGGTGGAGGCCGCCATCCGAGCGCAGGCCGTCTACGCCCCGAGCTTTTTCATCATGCTCACCATCGCCGGGATGATCGCTGCCGTCGGCATCCTGACCAACTCGCAGATCCTGATCGTGGGCGCCATGGTGGTTGGCCCGGAGTACACCGCGATCATCGCGGTGGCGCTGGCCATCACCAAGCGGCACCGGGCCGCCATCCACGATGGCCTGGTCGCGCTCTGCTGGGGGTTTTCGGCGGCGATGGTGATCACGTACCTGTTCACGCTGGTGATCCGCGAATCGGGCCTGGTGCCCCGCGCTTTCATCGGCGGGGTCAGGCCGGTCGCCAGCCTGATCGCCGCGCCGGGTGCGTTCTCGGTCATCATTGCGGTGCTGGCCGGCATCGCTGGCGTGGTGTCACTCACGGAGTCGCGGGCCAACGCCCTCATAGGGGTCTTCATCTCAGTCACCACGGTCCCGGCTGCCGCGGGGGTGGGCGTGTTCGCCGCGTTCGGGAACTGGCAGCCTGCCCTGGACTCGCTCGCGCAACTGCTCCTCAACGTGGTGGTGCTGGTGGTGGTGGGCACGGCCGGCCTGCAAGCGCAGCGGGTTTTCTGGCGCCGGCGAACGGCGCGGCCCGCCGACCGGGAGTGAGCCCTCGTGCACCCATGCCCCGGGGCGGCCCCGGCGCCCGGATGGGCTGCCCCGGTACTGCCCGTCCCGCCTGGACGGGCCGCGCAGCCGGTGGCTGCCGGCCTGGAGGCTGCCGTGGGTGTTCGCCTGCACCCGCCACCGGGTACTGCCATGTGACACCTGCCCCGGCTGCGGCCGCGTGCCCCGGGGGATATGCCGGCGCCGCCGGGCTCAACCCGCCAGGCGGCCGCGCCAGCTCCATCACGCCGGGCAGCTGCTGCGGCACCGACCTGACCCCCGTTCCCGCCCAACGGCGTGCGGCCTCAGCCTGCCCACGCGAGGTCGAAAACGCGGATCAGACCGGCGGCTTCGTCGACCGCGAATACGATGAACCCGAAATCGCCAACGTCGGCGACCCGCCGTCGCGGCACTCCGGCCGGCGCGCTGAACACCGGTCGTACGGGTCGTCGCAGATCCTGACCAGCAGCGTCACGAGCATGTCGAACGCCTGCTCCGCAAGGCCGTACATCTGCCGGAGCGCGCCGGACTCCAGGTGCGGCCCGTAGCTCACCCCCGGGTACGGCGCAGCCGGATGTAATCCTCCAGGAGCATCCCGCCGCCAGTCCCGGTCAGCGCTTCCTGCGCCTCGTAGAAGCCGGGCCGGTTCACGGCGATCACCATCCCGCTCCAGAGCCGCAAGACGCGCCGCAGATGCCCCCGCCCGGCAGGATCTCGCGCACCGTCCAGGGCTTCCCGGTAGGCGGCGAGGAAGTTCGCGCGCTCCCGGCCGGGCAGTTCCCCGAGGATCCGCTGCGGATCCAGCGGATCCTCGGGATGTTCAGCGGGCTGGGCTGTCATGGCGTCATAGTACGGTCCTGCACTGGACGGATACCACCAGCGGCCCAGCGTCATCAGCCGCCTGTCCGCCAGGCTCGGTTCTCATCATGCACCACGGCCAGGCGCCTCCCGGCGGCGCAGACGAAACAGAACAACCAGATCTGCACGCCTGAGTTGATGGCCACCGAGTATCCAGCAGCCGAGCATATCGGCGGGTCGGTGCGCGGTTATCCAGCGGCTTCTCACCGCCGCTGGCCGCCCGGCCATAGCTCAGCGCGATAGGCCCGGCCTGCATGTTTATTCAGCGCCTCGCTCTTGATGAACGTCCGCTTCTGCCGCTGTGAGTTGGTGAGAGGTGTGGCTGCGGCGGCTCAGCCGGTCTGTGCTAGGTCGGAGGGACGAAGGCCGATCAGCGCCATGGTCGCGGACAAGCTTATCCCGGCGACGACAACAGGTGTTTCGGCTTTATCCCAGCCTGCGGGTGCAAGCCGCTGCCGCACCAGTCGCTCGGCCAGGTACCCCGCTGTCATCGCGGCGCCCAAACCGCCCAGCGTGCGTTGCGCCGCGGCGTCTGGCCGTCGCAGCAGGGCCGCGATCGCCCATGTCTGTGCGGCGAGCATCACGAGGGGCGCGGATAGTGCCGTTCCCATCAGCACGCAATCGCGCCCAACCGTAGACGGCTGCCCCCGCCAGAATGGAATATCAAAAGCGTGGCGGCGGCGCAGGGCCAGCGCCGTTCCGCCGACTCCGGCTGCAAGCTGGGCTGCGGCCACCAAGGCCAGTACCCGGTTTCCTTTCATGGCGCGCCAGCTTAACGGGCTGTCGCCGGTGTCGGCCATCCTGAAGCACTCACTCTCACCGACGATGCGAAGACCACGAACGCTCGCTCATGCCGCCGACCGAGCGGTCCCAGCAGAGCTCACGCTCGCCCGCGCCGTGGAAGATCTGCTGACGGTCGCACCATTGAGCTGGCCCTGACAGAGACGATGGGGGTATTGCTGTGACGACCCCGCGCGTCGTAGGCCGAGCCCCAGGCCATTCCCCACTGCCCGGCCTTCGGGAGGAGACGATCGGGATCGGGCTTGGCCCAGAGCCGCCACCGCGGAGGGCCAGTCAGCGCTGGATTGTGTAGTGCAGGTGCAGCACGCGGTCGCCCTGGACCACCTGGTCGGGACCGTCGAGCAGGACGGTGCCGGCGTGGCTGCCGAAGAAGCGCACCCCTTCACCCAGAACCACCGGGGCGACATCCATCGCGATCTCGTCGACCAGTCCTGCCGAGAACGCCTGCCCGCCCAGGTCGCCGGCGGTCACGCAGACAAGACCGTCGCCGGCGAGCTTCTTGGCGAGCGCGATGCCCGCCTCGACCGACCCGGCGGTGTGGAAGGGTGCGTCCGGGTGGTCGGCGAGCCACGCCTCCGGCAATGGCCGGTGGGTGACAACAACCAGCTCGTCTCCGGCGGCCGGGTCGCCGTCCCAGCCGTTGGTGGTGTCGAACAGGTGACGGCCGATCACCGTCACCTTGATGGCGTCCCAGAAGGGCTGGACGTAATCGGCAGACGCCCGCGAGACATGGAACGTCCAGCCGCTCGCCCTGGCGGACACCTCGGTATCTCCGTTGCCGTACCAGTCGAACAGCGGCCCGACCGTGTTATCGGGATAGGCGATGTAGCCGTCCACCGACACGACCGCCTGCATCACAACCCTGGCCATCTCTGCTCCTCAGCCGAGCGTCGGAAGGATTACGTGCGCCGGTCTGACGAGGATATCCAGCTTGCTCGCCGGCTGAATGATCTGGGCCAAGAGCACTGCCGCCAAGCTGGCCACTGCGCCACCGGCGGCTCAGCCGGGCGCCGGCGTGCCGGCACGGCTAGCCGAATCCGGGGTGCTACTCGAATCGACGTAACGCCGGCACACCGAGCCAGACGGGTTCACTCTTCTGCCCGCTGGTGGCAGCTGTCTTCGGTCAGCTTGCAGACGCGGGTCACACGGCGTTTGATCACTGGACATGAGAACGCGACTGGTGGCGGTCGATATCGGTTCGATGCGGCCGCCTCGAGGTTCGCGTGGGCGGCGTTCGACGCACCGGGACGCGACGTGGTCGATGAGGGCACGGATCCGCAATCGGCGTCGGCCCTGGTGCCGGGCCTGCCGATGCGGTAGCGGCAGAGCTGGCGCTGGTTGAGGTCCTGTCCTGGCCGGCTCCGCGCCGATCGCGTCCCGCGTGTGCTGCCTGAGCGCAAGCCGCAGGCGCCATGGTCATGATTGCCGCGGCCGGACCGATGACCTTGTGCATATCAGAACCACGCGGATCGTCGGAGTATGAAGCACTACAACGAGCTGCCGCACCTCTCCTCCCCTGCAGCCGGTGCGCTGCCACCCGATCAGGTAAGGCTGGCCTCGTCCGCCTACCTGGCCCGGTTCACCGGCTCCTCCCGTGAGCACACCGAATCCGACCTGCGCTGTTACCTGCGATGGTGCGCTGGGCGCGGCCTGGACCCGCTGGCCGCACGCCGCCCGGACCTGGAGCAGTACATCCGGTGGATGCAAGAAGCTTGCCGGTTCAAGCCCTCCACCATCTCGCGGCGGTTCTCAGTGGCCGCCGGGTTCTACCGCACCTGCGTCATCGACGGCGTGCTGGAACACTCCCCGGCCGAGCACGTCCGCCGCCCGAATGTCCCGCCCGAGTCGCCCACGCTCGGGTTCACTCACCTGCAGTTCGAGGCGTTGCTGACCGTAGCGCGAGAGTCGGCCAACGATTACGACTTCGCCCTGGTGGCCATGCTCGGGCTGCTGGGACTGCGGATCTTCGAGGCTACCGGCACCGACATCGCCGACCTGGGCGAGGAACATGGCCACCGGGTCTTGCGCGTGTGCGGCAAGGGCACCAAGATCGTCCTGATCCCGCTGCCCCCGGCAGTCGGCCGCGCTATTGACCGCGCCGTCGCCAACCGGGCCAGCGGGCCGATACTGCTCAACAGCCGCGGTGCCCGGATGGACCGGCACGCCGCCACCCGCCGTCTGAGGCATCTTGCGCAGCACGCAGGCGTGCCGATCACCAGGCCACATCCCCACATGCTCAGGCACACGTTCGTGACAACCATGCTGGATGCCGGAGTTGGCCTGCGGGATGTCCAGATCGCCGCCCGGCACGCCGATCCGCGCACGACCATGCGCTACGACCGGGCCCGCCAGAACCTCGACCGGCACCCCAACTACATCCTCGCCGCCTACATGGCCTCCGGCACCTGAACCAGTCTGCGTCTCCCGCGGCCCGGGGCGCGGGAGACGTCCTGCATTGCCGATGAGCGGATGTCCCGCACCCGTATAGTTAGCCGTTTGCCCGTATACGGCCGAGGGTTGCGGCGACTGTCGACTCGGAGCTTTTTTGTTCGTGTTGCAACGCGCCTGCCGAATATGCGAAACGCCCGTTACAGGGTGGCGACGTCTCTGCGCAACCCGTCCAGGAAACGACCACCAACCTTCACCGCGGTTGCACGCGCGTCAAGCCGTCGTTGGATAAGCCTGACCGCCGGGCCGTCATCTGTCACATGATCGGGTCTTAGGTTAAATTCTTCGGTCTCATCCGATGAGTCAGGCAAAAAATTTAGAAGGTAATCAACGGCAGTGACGACATTGACCGCGAGGTCGGCAAGCTGCCGACGCCGTTGCTCTGGATCGTGAACTGTCGGAGAAATCTGAATGAAAGAGGCCGCAAGTACCGGCTGGGTGAGGAGGCGCCAGATGCCGATTGCGGCTTCGCGCAAATCTCGAGCCGCTTTTCGCACGTCAGGTATGGTCTCGGCTGCAAGGAGGAATCCGGCTAGGTCGTAAAAGTTCGGATGCTTCTTCTGGACAGTGCGAAGCATGCACCTCTCAGCCACTTCAGCGAGAGCTTCTTCCATGTCCTCCCTAGGCACCCCGTGATTCACTATGTACTCAGTCAGTTTTCCGGGAGTATCCACAGCATCCTGTATAGCCGCATGGAACAGCGCCTGCCAGTACTGTAGCGCATCTGCGTTACCCCCAGGAATTTGAACATTCTCGAGCTCGAAAAGCTCGACAACGGAGTCGAAATGCCTCATGCCACCAAATTTTTTAGCAGCGATGGCGATTACCGGGAAATAGTCTTCCAACGCGGGATCGGTAACATCGGGATCAGGCATGAGACGCCGACCGGGCAACAGCCGGAAACTGGCCAGTGACGGATCATATGCACCCCTCGGTCCTATTACGGAAGCGCCTACCGTTTGAAAGTTCGAGTCCGCACGTCTATCCTGCGGGTAATTAACGTTACCGCCAAAGCCGATACGGCACCATAGTGAACAGCACCCAGGTTTGGGCTACGTCCACTCGAACAACGTTCAGGGAGTTAACAGGAGTTCACACATGCAGCACAAGAGACCTGGAGTCCCTCTAGTTGACGAGACTCACACACGATGCTACCGAGCAGGCGCATTCCCTGCCGGACAGCTGCGCCGCGGGCGTCCAGTCGCAGCCGCATCAGGCGATCGCGAGCCCCGTCAGCTCTGCTGCCCTCCAGGCTCCACCCTGTGTCGTCAGCGAGAACGAACGGAGAAGACGCGCTAGCCGATGCATCGAGCAAGTTCAGCAAATAGTCGACCGCGTTGGTCAGACCTACGGCAAGCCCCGCTAGTTCTTCCTGGCGGTCGACCGGGTCAGTGCCCAACAGGGCGGGATTCAGGCCCGCCAACGGCTGGGCGCGGGTGAGCAGGCTTACTACGCGGCCGGCGTCAGAACGCAGCCGCCTGGCCGCCTCCCCCATCTCCGGTACGCCGGTAGCTCCGAGCAACGCCGCGACGTGAACGCTCAAGTCGGCACGCGGCCACGGGCACGCGTCGTCGTCTGCTCCGTGATAGTCGCGCGACACCAGCATAGTCCGATTCTAGAACACCCGTTCGTCGTACACAAGTTCGATTAACCCAGGCTGCGCCTCGGCCAGCTGCCGCCTCTGGGGACAGCATAATGAGTTGGTGAGGAACTTGACGTTGCCGAATCCCGTCCGCGCAGCGGCCGACCACTCCGCGCCGTCACACGTGGGGATCCTTAGCGTTGGAACATGCATTCTTGCCGCAATTGTTATTATTTTCATATTGCTCGGTGCGTTGCGCCGCGAAGACGGCCCCGACAAGGGAAAGCGTTTCTGGCTGATATGGGTTTTTGTTCTGGCGGCGTCCGTCTGCGCCGTCCTGTGGGCCGCGGATTTCCTTGGGGGCGACAGCCTAGGCTGGACGGTTTCAACCCTAGGCACAATAGAAGTTGGTCTCTTCGCACTCTTGTATCCGCAGCGAAATGGATCGGCACGCGAGCGCGCGCTTCCGTCCATCAATTCCGGCAGAACAGGGCCGAAGGCGGCTGCCAAGGATATCCCCGTTTCCGAACTAGCCTCGAGTAATGCGGAGGTGGCGACCGTTAGCCGAGATATAAATGATCTTACACTGGCCAGCCTAAGAGAAGTTATTCGTATTGTCACAGGAAGTTTGCGCAGCCAGGGCCAGGTAGAGTCGGCTGCAACTTTCTGCGGGCTGGAACCGCGATTTCCGACAGCTAATGCTGACGCAAGACAACTGTGGGAGGCGGTATTCGCTGCGGCTCTAGAGGAGGAGAGGCTTATCTCACTGCTCACCTACGTTCGCGACCACCTCGGTCGGCGGCCGAAGCGCCAGCTGGAAAGTGCCTTGCGCGATATTGACGTTACGA
This sequence comes from uncultured Actinomycetota bacterium, assembly GCA_963843745.1. Lineage (GTDB taxonomy): Bacteria > Actinomycetota > Actinomycetes > Streptosporangiales > Streptosporangiaceae > Trebonia. Next base: position 163,614 of record CAWJLP010000019.1, on the reverse strand, counting down.
TCTGATCGGCTGGATACGGTCTCTCCGACTAGGGCGAGCAGCATCTTCTGTGGCCTCACGGAACTAATTTCAGTTTGAACGCTCACGCTTCGAGCAGTTCCGGCGGCATTTCGCGCCAGATACCCTATTCTATGCTTATAGTGGCTAAGGCTGGCACAAATAGTGGCTAAGGCTGGCACAAAAGTCAAACACGCATAACGGCGGCTACCTGCGCTTTTGAAGAACGCCTCGTTGCTCGCTACACCGTGACAGGAGCGGGAAGGCGGGCTGTGAATATGCACCGGTCGGCCTGCAATGCACGCTCATGCCGCCGACCGGACGGATTGATCGAGGCGGATATCCGGGCGGCGTTGGTGTCAGGGCAGGTGGCAGCTGGCGTGCCGGGCGTGATCTCGCGCTTGCCGATGGGGACCAGGCCTCCGGGATCGTCGCGGAGTTCCCTCTGGCGGCGGCCGGCCTGACCAGCGCCGGGGTCATCCCGCCGCTGCCGATCGACCTGTGACGACCTTGCCGGCTTCCCGTTCGGGATGGCGGCTCACCAGCTGTCGTGCGGCTGCCACCGGAAGCCGGCCAGGGCAGCCGCGATCCCGGCGGCGCCCCACGCCGTGATCATAGCCAGATCGATGGCGGTAATGCCGGTCGAGCCTGGGACGGCGAAGGCCTGCTGCAGGCCCCGTGCCAGGTGCTCCAGGGGAAGTGATCGCCCCGGGAATCTTGGAGGCTCTGATTCCTGGGAGGATGCAGGGTCATGGCGGCACAGCGGAAGTACCCCGAGGAGCTGCGCGATCGCGCGGTGAAGATGGTCTTGGAGATCCGGGAACGGGATGGGAAAGGGCATGGGGAGATCGCCCGGGTGGGCAGGCAGTTGGATGTTCATCCCGAGGCATTGCGGTCCTGGCTACAGCAGGTGGAAATTGATTCCGGTCAGCGGCCCGGCACGACGACCGGGGATAAGCAGCGGATCGCCGAGCTGGAGCGTGAAAACCGTGAGCTCCGGCGGGCCAATGAGATACTGAAAGCCGCCAGTGCCTATTTCGCGAGGGAACTCGACCCGAGGCTGCCGCGCTAGTCGAGTTCGTTGACGCGCACCGGGACCGGTTCGGCATCGAGTCGGCCTGCGCGGTCCTTGGATTTCCCGTGTCGTCGTATTACTTCGCGAAGAAACGCGAGGCGAAACCGCCGGCGCGGGAAACCCGAGATGCGATCCTGAAAGAGAAGATCATGGAGGTGTGGAAAGGCGAGAAAGGCAGGGAGGTTTACGGGGCGCGGAAAGTCTGGCTAGAGCTGAACCGGCAGGGTATCGTGGTGGCGCGCTGCACGGTAGAGCGGCTGATGCGCGAGCTGGGGATCGGCGGCGCGCGCTCGCGCCGGAAGCGACCGCGCACCACGGTCCCGGGCGATCCTGCTGCGTACCCGGCTGACCTGCTGGACCGGTGCTTCGACGCGCCGGCGCCGAACCGGCGCTGGGTGGCGGACATCACTTATGTGGATACGCTTTCCGGCTGGGTCTACGCCGCTTTCGTGATGGATTTGTTCGCCCGCCGTATTCTCGGCTGGCAGGCCGCTGACCACTTGCGTTCCGATCTTGCGCTCGATGCGCTGGAAATGGCAATCTGGGCGCGCCGGCACGAGAGGATCGACGGCCTGGTCCATCATTCAGACCGCGGTGTCCAGTATACCTCGATCCGGTACACCGAACGGCTCGCGGAAGCGAAGGCGGTCCGGTCGGTCGGAAGCAAAGGCGATTCTTACGATAATGCCGCGGCCGAAGCGCTGAACAGTCTTTACAAACGTGAGCTTATCGACCGGAGAAAGGACTGGCAAGGACTCGATGACGTGATGGTCGCCACGATGGACTGGGTACACTGGTATAACGAGGTACGGCTTCACTCATACAGCGGCGATATGCCACCGAAAATGTACGAGGAAATCTACTATAAAGCACTGGAGTCTGGTAAACTCAGAGACGGTTCGCAGACATAGCAGCCTCCAGACTCGCCGGGACGGACCAAAGAGCTTGCCCACGTCAAGCATCCACGACGGCATCATGGAGACCGGGATGAACACGCCGGAGACGAAGCCGAGGATCAAGGTGATGAATGGCCCGGCGACCGATGCGGCCTCGGTGGTGGCGCATGCGCGGGTGCTGGCCAGGCCGAGCGCGCACATGCAGGCGGTCCCGGCTACCGTGTACACGGCCAGGCCGATCACCGTGTGCGCCTGAACGGGTACGTGATACACCCCGGCGCCGACCGCGACCAGCACCGCCACCGTGACCGCGACCACGACGACCGTCCGCATGATCTCCCCGGCCAGGAAGATCCAGCTCGGCATGGGCGTTCCCCGCAGCCGCTTCAGCATCCCGCGCTCGCGTTCGGTGGTGACCGCGATCAGCAGCGAGCTGTAGCCCGCGAGCATGATCTGATAGGAGATGATCGCCGGGGTGTAGTAGACCGCGAACGGGACCTGCAGGCGGAAGAACGATGACCTGCCGCGGAAGATGCTGTTGAGGATCACCAGCAAGAACAGCGGCAAGACCAGCGTGTAGACGAACGTCCGAGGTTCACGCAAGAAGCCCTTCAGCGCGTAGCGGGCCTGCGCGACGGCCAGGGCAGCATCGTTCATGAGCCGTCGTCCTGGGCCTCGCCAGCCGGTACCGCCAGCTGGACGAAGACGTCATCGAGGGTGGGCGGAGACACCCGGATGTCGGTGAGCTCGACGCCGTGCCCGGCTGCCCACCCGAGCAGCGCCGTCAGGTCACGCTGGGCCTGGTCGCTGCGAAAGCCCAGCCACCGGCCGTCCCGCTCGACCGGGGTGCCCACGGCGGCCGATACCTGGGCCGCGCCGGTCTGCGGCGGCGCGAGGAAGCTGATCCTGGTCGCATGGCCCAGCGCCCGGCTGAGCTGCTCGGCGGTGCCCTGGGCCGCGATCGCGCCGCCCTGCAAGATCACGATCCGGTCCGCGAGGCGCTGGGCTTCCTCCATGTAATGGGTGGTCAGAAACACCGTCTTTCCCGCCCGGCGCAGCCCTTCGATCAGCGCCCACATGCCCCGCCGGGCCGCCGGGTCAAGCCCGGTAGTCGGCTCGTCCAGGAACAGCACCTCAGGATCGCCGACCAGGCCGATGGCCACGTCCACCCGGCGCTTCTCACCGCCGGACAGGCGCCCGACGCGCTCGCCCGCCTTATCCGCCAGGCCAGCAGAGGCAATCGTCGCGTCGAGATCGGTCGGCTGCCTGAAGTACCGGGCGAACATCGCGACCGTTTCCCGTACCGTGTAGACGGGGTTGAGCTCGGATTCCTGCAGCACCAGCCCGATCCGGTTACGCCAGTCCCGTCCGGCGTGCGCCGGATCGGCGCCGAGCACCGAGACCTCCCCGCCGTCGCGAGCCCGGTAGCCCTCCAGGATCTCGATCGTCGTGGTCTTCCCCGCCCCGTTCGTGCCCAGGAACCCGAAGACCTCGCCATAGTCCACGCTGAAGCTGACGCCGTGCAGGCGCTCGATCCCGCCGTAAGACTTGCGAAGCCGCCGCACCTCGATCGCGTGATCGCTCACCGTTTGCCACCCGGAAGAAGAAGGCGCCGCCGGACCAGCACCACGACCCGGGACGCTCGCCTGCTAAGGCATGGAACTCTCACCCGCAGACTAAAGCTGCAGACAATAACGACAGAGCATCCCTGCACATTCATGCGCCGCCATCATGCGCCGACAACGCACGCTCATGCCGCATAGGGCGCGTTCGGGTCGTGCGTGATGTGGTGGTCTCGCGCTCGGCCTCCCAGAACCGCAGCAACCGCTTTGGCGGCAGCGACCGCGCGTACCCGATGCCCCTGTCCGCCCAGGCGGCGAGATCGTCGTCGCTTCCCAGGTCATCGGAGCTGACATGCAGTCGGCCCGGAATTGGCCGGCCGCATCTTCGTAACTCTGGCTGCAGGCCCGCGATCAGGGCAGCGGACTGCCGCGGATCGACACGGACCACGGCGCCGCCCTGACTGCTGGCGGCGATGGCCATGTTGCCGCGGATCAGGAAGGCGAGCTCGCCGGACATCTTCTTCTCGGTCAGATCGGATCGCTGCCGATGAGCCGCCACATACGCTTGGCGAGTTCCTGGTCGTAGGCCATGCCGTGCGCCCACGCATCAGTGCTGGGCGGTCGCGGGTCCTGGCGCGCCAGCGGGCTGCGGCTGCAGGCCGTGGATGACAGCGGCCCGGCGGCGTCCTGCGAGTCCGTTCCCCTCGCCAGGAGTCACTACCCGCGATATCACGCTCTGTCATGAGCCGCTACGGCTTGACACGCGATATCCGCCGTTCTGCACGGGCGCCAGCTCGATGCCGATCAAGACAAGAGCCGTCCAGATTTGGGCATTGTGTGCGCGCACGAGCTGGTCGAACGGGGATCGCTGGTCTTGTTCCTGGGGGCCGGCCATACTGATTTGATACCCGAGCACGCGGATTCGCGAGGACCAGGTTGCGCCTGTCTCGAAAGATACCAGCCTCTTACGCTGGGGCTGGCTGCGCCGCCGCCGTGTCCTGCTCGTCGGCGATCGCAGAGTCGCGCCGTGGGTAGTGGTGTTGATCGTTCTGGGTTGCGGTTGGCGGAGCTGGTCGCGGCGGTGTCGTTGGCGAGCGATCTTGGTTTGGGGCAGCCGATGGGGCATCTGCTGCGTTCGTGCCAGCTGGGGCTGCGCCTGGCCGAGAGCGCCGGGCTGTCGGACGACGAGCGGGCGGTTGTCTACTACGTTGCGTTGCTGGGCTGGGTCGGCTGCCATGCGGAGTCTCACGAGCAGGCGGCGTGGTTCGGGGATGAGATTGCGATGAAGGCCGATCGCTACGAGGTGGATATGGCCGGGCGAGCGGGAGCGAGCTTCGTGCTGCGCCATGTGGGCGCGGGCGGTTCGCCGTGGCGCCGGGCGCGGATGCTTCCGCCGCTGATCGCGTCGCGCGGGAAGGTCGCGGGCGCGTTCGAGGGCACCCACTGCCGGCTGGCTGGAGAGGTCGCCGTCGGGTTGGGACTGGGCACTGGCGTGCGGGACGCGCTTCATCATGTATTCGAGCGGTGGGATGGGAAGGGACGCCCTGAAGGGCTGCGGGGTGAACAGATCGCGCTGCCGGCGCGGATCGTGCAGCTCGCCGGGGTGGTGGAGCGGCATCGGCGCGAGGGTGGGATCGACGCGGCGGTCGAGGTGGCCCGCCGCCGCCGCGGCACGCAGTTCGATCCCGCGCTCGTGGATCGCCTGTGCCTCGAGCCCGGCCGGATGCTGTCCGGGCTGGAGGCCGCCGCCAGCTGGGATGAGCTGATCGATGCGGAGCCGGCGCTACGGCCGGTGATGTCCGAAGAGCAGCTGCAGCAGGCGCTCGAGGCGATCGCCGATCTGGCGGACCTGAAGTCCCCGTATACAACGGGTCATTCGCGCGGCGTCGCGGAGCTCGTGAGCGCCGCGGCCGGGCGCTGCGGGTTCTCTGCCGGGCAGGCAGCCGAGCTCCGCAGCGCGGCCCAGCTGCACGACCTCGGCCGGCTGGGAGTATCGAGCGCGATCTGGGACAAGCCCGGACCGCTGTCAGAGGCCGAGTTCGAGCGGGTGCGGATATATCCGTACTTCACACAGCGGATGTTCTCCCGGTCCGCGCGGCTGGCGCCACTGGCGGAGGTCGCCGGCCAGCATCTCGAGCGCCTGGACGGCTCGGGCTATCCGCGCGGGCTCAGCGGCGCAGCGCTCTCGCCCGCGGTGCGCCTGCTCGCGGCCGCGGACGTATATCAGGCGCTGCTCGAGCCGCGCGCGTACCGCCCAGAGTACTCGCCCGCCGACGCCGCGCACGTGCTCGGGGCGGAGGTCCGGGCAGGCCGGCTCGACGGCGACGCAGCCCACGCCGTGCTTGGTGCCGCCGGGCATCGCGTGGCCCGGCGACGCGAGTGGCCCGCGGGGTTGACCGCTCGCGAGGTCGAGGTGCTCGCTCTCGCGGCCCAGGGGCACTCCAACAAGGAGATCGCCGAGCGGCTGGTCATCTCTCCCAAGACGGCCGGCAACCACATCGAGCACATCTACATCAAGATCGGCTGCTCCAGCCGCGCCGAGGCGAGCCTGTACGCGATGCAGCAAGGCCTGCTCGGCGAACTGCGCGCGGCGCAAAGATAGGGCAAACACCCCACGAAACCGCACCCGCGATCGATCTACCGTTCTGTGTGCAGCTCAACGCACACCAGACACCCCAACCCGAGCTACGGAAGGCACCCGCGGTGGCTAAGCCGATAATTCTGACCGTCGATGACGATCTTGCGGTCTCGCAGGCGATTACGCGCGATCTGCGCCGTCAGTATGGCACCGAGTACCAGATCGTCCGTGCGACCTCGGGCGCCGAGGCGCTCACCATGCTGAGCGGGTTCGCTCTGCGCGACCGGCCGGTCGCGTTGATCGCAGCCGATCAGCGGATGCCGGAGATGACCGGCGCCGAGTTCCTCGCTCGTGCGCGCCGGCATGCGCCCGACACCAAGCTCGTGCTGCTCACGGCGTACGCCGATACGGACGTGGCGATCAGGGCCATCAACGATATCGGTCTCGATTACTACCTGCTCAAGCCGTGGGATCCTCCCGGGGAGCGGTTGTATCCCGTCCTCGATGACCTGCTGAGCGACTGGCAGGAAGGGCATCCCGGGGACACCGGCGGAGTGCGCGTCGTCGGGGACCGCTGGTCGCAGCGGAGCCACGAGATCAAGACCTTCCTCACGCGCAACTACGTGCCGTACCGCTGGCTTGACCTCGAGCGCGACGAGGAAGCCCGCCGACTGGTAGATCTCGCGCGCGCGGGCACGGCCGATCTTCCGCTCGTCCTGGTTCCGGACGGTGAGACGCTGCGGGCGCCGTCGACCCTTGATCTCGCGGGCGCGCTCGGCCTGCGCACCAGCGCTGAGCAGCCGCTGTACGACCTGTGCATCGTCGGCGGCGGGCCGGCCGGACTCGCCGCGGCAGTCTACGGAGCATCGGAGGGATTGCAGACCGTCCTGATCGAACGCGAGGCCCCCGGCGGGCAAGCGGGTCAGAGCGCCGCAATCGAGAACTACCTCGGGTTCCCCAAGGGCCTGTCCGGCGCGGACCTCACCCACCGCGCCGTTGCGCAGGCGCGGCGCTTTGGCGCGGAAATGGTGCTCGCGCGCGAAGTCGTGGGTCTTGAGACGCGCGGGCCGGTGCGCGCCGTCCGCTTCGGCGACAACTCCGAGATCGAGGCGCGAGCCGTGCTCGTCGCGACCGGCATGTCGTACCGGCTGCTCGAGACGCCCGGGCTCGAGGAGCTCACGGGTCGCGGCGTGTACTACGGCGCCACCGCCAGCGAAGCCCAGGCATGTGCCGGTGATGACGTGTATGTCGTCGGGGCGGCCAACTCGGCAGGCCAAGCGGCCTTGAACATTGCCCGCTTCGCGCGGCGTGTGGTGCTCCTCACGCGATCCGACGCGCTGGAGACATCGATGTCGCAATACCTCGCTGAGCGCATCCACGCCACGGAAAACATCGAGGTACGGCTCCACGCCGAGATCGTCGCCGGGTACGGCGACCATCACCTGCAGGCCATCACGATCGCCGATCGGGCGGCCGACACCAAGGAGGACGTACCGGCCAGCTGGGTCTTCGTCTTCATCGGCGCGGAGCCGCGCACCGACTGGCTCGGCGGCGATGTTGCCCGGGACGAGAAAGGCTTCGTCATCACCGGCCAGGATCTGCTGACCCGCGAACACGGCCCGCGCTGGCCCTTCCCGCGGGCTCCGTTCGCGCTGGAAACCAGCGTGCCTGGCGTATTCGCGGCCGGCGACGTGCGGCTCGACTCGATGAAACGCGTCGCGTCCGCGGTCGGCGAGGGAGCCATGTCCGTATACCTCGTGCATCGTTACCTGGCCACGATCTGATGCACATCGACGACCTGCGCGCCATCTTCTTGTTCGACGGGCTTAGCGACGAGCAACTGCTCGAACTGATCGCTGCCGGCGATGAGGTGGCTTTCGCGGACGGCGATGTGCTCTTCCGCGAGGGCGACGCCGCCGACTTCTGGTGGGTGCTGCTCGACGGGCGGGTCGAGCTGCTGCGCCGCTCCGGACGGGAAGAATCCGTTGTCGCCGCGATGGACCGGCCAGGGCTCTGGGCGGGCGGATTCCAGGCATGGGCCGACAACCTCGGCTACCTCGCTACCGGCCGCGGCGCCGGCCCGGGACGGATCCTCCGAATCTCAGCCGGGGCACTCGGGGACTGGGCGCGCGCCTGGTTCCCTTTCAGCGTTCACATGATTGAGGGCTGCTTCCAGACGGTACGCAACTTTGAAGCCCTGTCGCGCGAGCATGAAGCACTCGTTGCGCTCGGCACCCTCGCGGCAGGCCTCGCGCACGAGATCAACAACCCGGCGTCCGCCGCGGTGCGCGCAGTCGAGGCGCTGCAAGACACCTGCGACCTGCTGCTGTCGTCGCTCGTCCGCCTCGCCGAGCGATCTTTGTCGGCCGGGCAGTTTGTCGCCATCGATGCGCTGCGACGCCAGATCGGCGCCCCGACGATGACCCCCGGCCCCCTGGCGGCCGCGGACCGCGAGGAAGCGCTCTCTGGCTGGCTCGACGCGCACGGGGTCGATGCCGCCTGGCGCATCGCTCCCGCGCTCGCGGCGGCGGGTGCCGACATCGCCTGGTGCGAGCGCGCCGCCCAGATCCTCAGTGATGGCACGCTCGAACCCGGCCTGGAATGGGTGGCAAGCACACTCGCGACCGCGAGCCTGCTCTCCGAGATGAAGGACTCGACGCGGCGCGTCTCAGCACTCGTGGCAGCGGTGAAGTCATATTCACAGCTCGACCGGTCCTCGCTGCAGCTCATCGACGTCACAGAAGGCATCGACAGCACCCTGGTGATGCTCGGGCACAAGCTACACGGCGGGATCACCGTCGTTCGCGATTACGCCACCGACCTGCCGCGCATCGAGGCGAACCCGGGCGAACTCAACCAGGTATGGACCAACCTCATCGACAATGCCATCGACGCGATGGACGGAAGCGGAACGCTCCGGCTCTCCACACGAGCCGACCCCGAGGATGTCGCCGTCGAGATCGGCGACACCGGCCACGGGATGCCTCTGGACGTACAGGGCCGCGCGTTCGAGCCGTTCTACACCACCAAAGACGTTGGCAAAGGCACTGGCCTCGGCCTCGACATTTCACGCCGCATCATCGTTGAGCATCACGGCCAGATCACGATCGATTCGCGGCCTGGCCAGACCGTGCTGCGCGTCCGCCTGCCACGCGCTCACACCCAACGTCAATGACGCAGTCAACGCCTTCAACCATCCCTCCGGCCAGGGCTCGCCGTGCGCGTGAGGCCGCTGCCGGGCGGCGGCGGCTAGGCCAGCAGCTCGGTCACCAGTTCGGGTGGCAGGCCATGCGTCTGGTCCAGGTATGTGAGGTCGGCCTCACTCAGCGGCAGGCCTGAGCCGAACCGTGACAGCACCTTCCGCCCGCGGGTGCACAGCGCGGCGAAACGCTGCTCCTCGCCGCGGAGAACTTCGCCGACGGGTCCGCTGCCAGTGTCCTGCCCGAACTGCGCCAGCGTGTGCTCGAGCAGCCAGGCCGGCAGGTCACCCAGCGTCCTGGTGCTATCGCCGCGCCATAGCACGGTGAGCGCGCCGCAGCAGCCGCCGCAGCACGTAACCACGGCCGGCGTTGGACGGCCGGACGCCGTCACCGATGATTACGGCGCTGGCGTGCACCCAGCGCTCGTCGGTGCCGGGGTGCCCCGTAGTACGCCGTCACCGGTCCAGACGAAGAACTCCGAGTCGGGGCCGCACGGGCCGACGGGGCCGTTGGACCAGCAGTTATCGTGTCCGGTCAGCTCGACCGGCACGCCAAGTACGGTCCAGGTCCGCAGCGAACCGATATCAGGGCCCGCCTGTTCGTCACCGCCGAACACGGTCGCATGCAGACGGTCCCGGCCGATACCCAGGCCGTCGACAAGCAGCTGGTAGCCCCAGCGCAGACTCTGCGGTCCCTCATAATCGTCCACCGACCAGGAGCCGAGCATCTGGAACACGGTCAGATGCCGGTCATCGCCAACCTCGTCAAGATCGGTCGTGCACAGGCAGTGCTGCACACCGGTCAGCCGCCGGTCCTGCGGGTCGGGCAGGCCCTCCAGGTACCGGGTCAGCGGGTGCATCCCCGCGGTGGTGAGCAACATCGGACACGCCGATATTTTGACCGTCAAGCCTGGGTTCCGCGTAATTCGGTTCGCCTAGAGTTATGGATCGGGCTCTGGCCTTGGGGAATGGCAGGCTGGCTAGCTGCAGGCCGTGTCTCTAGGCGGCGGCTCGTCGTGGAGGGCTCTGATCAGCTTTCGGGCGTGCTGAGCTCGTGGATCTTGCGGGGAACGTCGATTTTCAGGGCTGTGAGCAGGTCGCGGGCCGTCCCGGGGATGTCGGTGCGCTGCCGGAAGGTGCCGGCGGAGCCGGTGAAGGTGCCGATGCTGATCCGCTGCAGTTCGCGGCGCATGGCGGGCCAGGTCTGCCCGGCCTGGTTCTCGGCGACGCGGATGAGCAGCAGCGCGAGCCAGCAGAGGATGACGTGGGCGCGGATGCGTTCTTCGAGCCGGTGGTAGACGGGCCGCAGGTCCAGGACGGATTTCATGTCGCGCCAGCCGCGCTCGACTTCCAGGAGCTGCTTGTCGCCGGCGGCGATGTCCTCGGCGGTCATGTTCGGGTCGGCGCTGCGCAGCAGGTACTTGCCGTCGAGGTTCTCCTCGGCCTTGGCCCTGGCCCTGTCGGTGCGGAGCAGGCCGCCGGGGGTGACGCGCAGGAACCGGTTCAGGCCCGGCATCATGGAGATCTTCCCCCGCAGCTCGGCCCGTTTCGTCACCGTAAGCTCGTCGGATCCGGCGATCGTCTCCTCCAGCGCGCTGATCATCTTCTCGCGGACGGCGGCGTCGCGGACGGCCTGGCCCGGGTTGAAGCAGATGATGAACCGGTCCCCGGCGTCGGGCAGCCGGACTTCCTTGACCTGCAGGTTCCCGGCGACGGTCTTGTAGCGTCCCTGCCTCGACAGCGCGGCCTTCGCCTCGGCGGAGCCGCAGCGGAGCTTCTCCCCGATGATGTAGCCGCCGGCCCCCTGCTGCAGGAACTTCCGGTTGTCCCTGGAGGTGAAGCCGCGGTCGGCGACCCAGATGACGCGGCCGAGCGCCCAGTCCCGCATGTCCTTCTTGACCTGCCGGATCAGCGCGGAGTCGGCGGTGTTCCCCGGCCAGCACCACACCCGGACCGGGATCGCTTCCCGGGTGACGGCCAGGCCGATCACGATCTGCGGCAGGTCGTCGCGGGAGTCCTTGGACCTGCCGTAGGCCCGGAACCCGCCCGGCTTGCCGGGCGGGTCCTCCTCGTCCCCGTCGCCGGCGCCCGCCTGGTCTGCGTCCTGCCTGGCGTCCTTCTCCCCGCGCCAGTCCCGCGGGACCTCGGCGTCGGCCTCGCCGGTCTCGAAATAGGTGCTGGTCGTGTCGAAGAACAGCAAATCGACTTGAAGGTTCAGCAGGTCTGCGACTTGGAAGTACACCTGCTTCTCCAGCTCGCCGCGCACATCGTGCAGCCAGTCCATCGCCCGGTAGCACGCATCGCCGGTCACCTCGCCGAGCCCGTCGATGTGCACGTCGCGGCTCATCCACTCCGACGCGGCCAGCTTCGACGACGGGGCCAGCGCCCGGTTCGCGACCAGCCCGAACAGCACCCGCTCCGCCGCGGCGGTGTCCCGCGGCCTGCCCCGGCCCGGCGAGGCGAGCCCGGCCAGGATCGCCCCGATCCCGAGCCGCTGCCACATCTGGTCCAGCACGCAGGCGCCGCCGTAGGGCCGTGACTCGGCGAACTCCAGGACGCCGTCCCCGGTCACGGGCCCCTCACCGGGCTCCAGCAGACGTGACAGCGACGCGACCAGGCGGCGGACGGCCTCCTTGTCGAGCTGGTCCTCACGGCCGAAGCCGTAGATCACCCGCGGCACCGACCGGCCCTTGGCCGCGTCCCACTCGTTGTGGGCGAGCTGCAGGTAGCGGACTTCGCCGTTCCTGGTCTTCCGCACCGAGGTTTTCACGTACATAGCTCTAGGAGACTACACGATTCACCCACATGTACAGGGAGTATCCAACTGAACCGTGTCTCTAGGCATTTCCACCCGTGTCACCAGGCTCCAACCCGCTGACCTGCTACTTCACCCGGCAGATGCCTCCAGAACCCGCGAATTACGCGGAAGGCAGGTCAAGGAGACGCAGAACTGGCCGTTCTGCACCACTCGATCGCAGTGAACACGCAAACCGATGCGCAGCGCCGATTCGGCGATCTCGGACGTATCTCCGGCTGTCGTCCTCGCCCGCTCACCGGGCGGGCTGTGGCGTACTGTGACTTCACCGGCTTCAGCCGGGTTCCGGGGCGCGCCGGGCCCCGAGGCTGGCGGACAGGGTGACCGCGTGGTTCACCGCAGCCGAGGAGCAGCCAATGACTGGCACAGGCCCGCTGATCCGCCCGATGACGCCGGCCGACCGCGCGGCGCTGGCGGACTTCCCGGACCGGATCTCGGCCGCAAGTGCCATCTTCCGGTTCCACGGATCGGTCACCATGCTCTCGGACAAGACCCTGAACCTCCTGCTGGACCTCGTCGAGGGCCAGCGGGAAGCCATCGCTGCCGTGGATGACCGCGGCATCGCCGGCGTGGCCCGATTCGCGCGCGACGACCTGGACCCCGTCAGCGCCGAGGTTGCGATCCTGGTGGCCGACGAATGGCAGCATCGCGGCCTTGCGCGCCAGCTGCTGCGGCCTCTGGCACAAAGGGCCCGGAACGCGGGAATCGAACGGTTCCGCGCCGAGATCCAGGCGGACAACACCGTCGCGCGGCGCTTCTTCCGATTGACACCGACCGCGCGCGAGCGGCCCAGCAACGGCAACGTGGTCGTGCTCATCAACGTGGCCGAACTACTTCGCACGCTGGATTGACGTGGGCGCGTCCCAGGCCGGGCGCGCCAGCCCGCGCGGCAAGCCGGCGCCGCTAGCCAGTGCAGCACAATGGCGCCGTCCGCTCGCCACGCTGCGTCGTTGCCTTACGGGCCGCGCGACGTACGGGAACCGCCGTTCTGCATTGGCGTGATCAACCAGGCCGCCCGGCGGCAGCATGGCCATAACTGGGGATATGGATTTGCTGTGATCAGGCCTTGTTACGGAGGTCGGTGCCTGGTTCGGGGCGGGCTCGGGTTAGCAGCCAGTGTCTGTCCAAGCCGGCTCGGTCTCCTGTGCGGCTGGTCGGCTGGTGTCTACCCGATGGCTGGCTTCGTGCCGGTTGTCTGATTTGAGTGGCTGGGCGCGTCCGTAGGGGAATGAGCGGCTGGGCGCGTGCGAGTGGCGACGCGCTCGAGTTCGCCGACGGCCAGGCCGTCGTCGCGCTCGGCGGCCAGGACCGCCGCCATGCGCCGGGCACCGGCCCGGTAGCGGTCATCGTCCAGGACCCGGCCGATCGCCGCCTGCAGGGCCGCGGTGCTCGCGTTCTTGCGGACCCGCAGGCCTGCCCCGGCGTGGACGACCCGGGCGGCGATATCGGGCTGATCGCGGCCCAGCGGCGCTACGACAAGCGGAACTCCGGCGGCCAGCGCCTTGATCACCGTGCCGTGGCCGCCGTGGGTGATCACGGCCGAGCAGCCCGGCAGCACGTCGGCGTGGCGGGCCCACCGCCGGACCGCCACGTTCTGCGGGGCGCGGATCATCCCGGGGTCGACCGCGGGGCCGGTGGTCATCAGCGCGTGAACCGGGAGCTGTCCGAGGGCGTCGGCGGCTCGCTGCAGCAGGTCCTCCTGGCGCATCACGGTGCTGCTCAAGCCGACCAGGACCAGCGGGCGATCCGCCGTACCGGGCCAGGGATCTTCCCACGCCCCGCCGCCGGCGTCGTCGAGCTGGGGCCCGACGTAGCGGACGTTGCCGGCCACGGCGTCGGCGGCGAAATCAAAGCTCGGGCTGGTGCACACCAGGATCCGGTCGGCGGTCGCGGCCAGCTCATCCGGGTTACGCAGGGGAGTCAGGCCGAGCTCGGCGCGGGCCTGGTTGAGGGCGGGCATCCCGGTGCGGAACAGCGCCATCGTCAGCGACCACGCGGCCTGGTCCCGCAGCCGTCCCAGGCTCCCGCGCGCGGGCAAGAAGCCCATCCCGAACGGCGGAGCCCCGGCCCGGGGCAGCAGGTACGTCCCGTGCATCAGCAACACCGAGGGCACCCCGGCCGCCTCCGCACCCGACAGCGCGGCCGGAATCAGCGTGTCGACGACCACCACGTCGGCCGGCTCCCGGTCCAGCTCCTCCACCACGTCACTGCAGAACTGCCGGGCCGGCCCGAACATCACCCGGTCGCGGACCCGGGCGAACATCCCCAGCGGGGTCCGCGCTTCCCAGTCCTTGACCAGGTCCGTCTCGGGCCGCCGCAAGTCATTGTCCGGAGCGTGCCGGTACACCCCCGGAAGCCCGCACCAGCCGATTCGAACCGGCTCCGTAGCCCCTCGGTCCCCAGCACCCGCACGTGGTGGCCGCGCCCCACCGCCCGCTGCACCACCGTCTGGACGGCCTCCACACCCCCGCCGCTGTCCCACCCCGCTATCAGGATCCTCATCCGCGGCTCCATCCGCTCGATACCCCCGCAGGACCTTCGCAGCCTCACGCGCCGCACGATCTGCATCATTACCGCCACCGGCCCGCCGGCCCGCTGCGCATCCTCCTGCAAACGCAACGGTAAGTCCGGACCGTTCCGGGAACGTTACGGCTCAGCCCTCGATGCTCCTCCCCGTACCGGCGACCACCCGTTCCCCAGGACACACCAGAATGGCTGATATAGGCCCACGAACGACAGTTGCACCCGGACAGACCTTCAACACCGAGCCGATAAGGAATTCAGCGGGCCAGTATTCCGACCACGCTCAGCGACTGCGGCTGGTCCGCGAATATCCGCCGTAGTAATCTGGAGTCGCAATCAGGGTGTCTTCGCTGTAAACGCCGCGGGTGTTTTGTGTGCTTTTACCCGCGTGATGGACGCATTATCTGCACAGTGTCTCCGCCGCAGAGCCCGCGCTAATGCCCTCTTCGTTGATGTTTTTAGAACTAAGAGGCTACTATGCGAACGCTGTGCAGCTACATGTCAACGCCGCAGACGCCCTGGTCAGGCCCGGCAAGGACAGGTAGGACTCCAGATAACCGCCTACGTTATGCGCGGCTGCGGGGTTGAGTCGAGACACCCAGAGGAGCGTCCAGATTGGGCACTATGGGCGCCCGCGAGTCGGCGGCGTGAGCGGGGACGCCGGCCTGCCTCGTTGGCCTTTCCGGCAGACCCGGCAGGCGGTCGCAGTTGACCCGACATGCATGAGATGAGTGCATCCGCCTGGTCATCCTTGATGAGGGCGACGGCAGGCGCGCAACCGCTCCAGCCTTTCGGATCACCGCATCCACGCGCGGTCTGCATGACAGTTCGCGGGCGGATTCCGCCATGCTGTATAGCGGGATATCCGCCCCGGTTGCCCAGACAAGGGAGTCCCCAAGATGATCATCGATTGTGCGTACTACCAGGACGGCCGCAGGCAAGGTGAAGGCGCGGTGCCGCTGGAGGAGGCAGCGGCCCGATGCGGGCAGGGCGGCTTCGTGTGGCTGGGACTGTTCGAGCCCGGGGACGAGGAGCTGGCCCAGGTCCGTGACACCTTCGGCCTGCACGAGCTGGCGGTCGAGGACGCGCAGAACTTTCACATGCGGCCGAAGATCGAGAGCTATGACCAAGACGTGCGGCTGGTCATCTTGCGCACCGCGCGCTATGACGACGACGCCGAGGAAGTCGAGTTCGGCGAGATCAGCGTCTTCCTCGCGCCGGCCTTCGTGATCGCGGTGCGGCAGGGCGTGGCGAGCGAGCTGCGCGGCGCCAGGCAGCGGCTGGAGCAACGGCCAGAGCTGCTCGCCGCGGGCAGCTCATCCGCGCTGTGGGCGATCCTGGATCAAGTGGTGGACGGGTACGCGCCCGTCGTCGCCGGGCTCGAACGCGACATCGACCAGATCGAGGCCACCGTGTTCTCCGGCGCCGTGGCGCCGACCGAACGGATCTACTCGCTGCGCCGCGAGGCCACCGACTTCTACCGTGCCGTCCATCCGCTGATCGCCGTGGTCGCCACCATCGAGCGCACCACTGCGGTCCCGGAGCTGGGGCCGTATCTGCGTGACGTCCAGGATCACCTGCTGCTAGTCAACGAGGAGGTCGCCGCGCAACGTGACCTGCTCGGCACGGTGCTGCAGGCCAACATGGCGGTGATCTCGGTCGAGCAGACGAAGGTCAGCGTCCGGCAGAACTCCACCATCGAGCAGCTCACGATCCTGGCCACGGTCTTCTTGCCGCTGACGTTCGTCACCGGCTTCTTCGGCCAGAATTTCGCCTGGCTCGTCAGACGCATCGACACCCTGCCTGCGTTCCTCTTCTATGGCATCGGCGGTCTGGCCGTCCCGTTGGTGCTCCTGTTCTTGTGGCTGAGGCTCCGCCGGCCTCACCCCGGCACCGTTGCCGCGGTCCGCGGCAGCTGACGTCGAACCACCGCGACAACTGACGTCGAGCCAACCCCGTGGTGCCGTCGCCAGCGGGGAACGGCGCAGATCGTGCGGGCCAGCAGGCCGTTCAGCGCGGAAGGCGCAACGGAGTTCGGCACCTGCCATTCCGCCAGCCCCGGCGTCACCGAGCGGATGCTGGAGAGGATGTCCACCGGCAGCCTGCCGAGGTGTTCACGCAGCTGGCCGGGAAGGTGCCCACGTAGCCGGCGCATGATCTGCACGCGCAAGGTGAGACCTGCACTCGAGCCGCACCATCCCGAAAGTCACTGCGATGCAACGATCGCGAGCACCGACAGCCCGTATGACCCTCTCGGACGCACAGATCGCTCGCTGGAATCCCGAAGGCCTGGGCGTGGTTGCGGCACGGAACGCGTACATACCCGTATGTCAGACGCGATGGCCGGCTCACTGCTCTGGGCAGTGAGGCCGAAAACCACAGCCAGAGCCGGCTGTTCTGTGCTTCTCAGTCGGGCGAACCCCTTCGCCCAGCCAACAGCGCATACTCGGCGATCCGGCGCTGATGAATGCCGCGACTCGTCCACCTCATGTCACGCAATGTGATCAGCGTGCCCGCGTGCCGGAGCCGGTGGTGCCCGACCCTCGGGCTGGCCGCGAGCGGGGCTGGACTGGGCCGGCAGGACCTGGCATGCGCAGGACGTGCTCGCGGCGTCGGCAGCGGGCGGTCAGTAACTGGTGGTGATAGTCGTGACCGGCAACCCGAACCGGCGCTCTGCCTGATGGGGCAGGTCGGCCCTGAGCCAGCGGGAGACGTGCTGAGGCAGGGTGGTCACGATGATCTCGTCGAACTGGCGGCCGGCACGCACCTTCTCGACGGCCTCCAGCGGGTCGCAGCTGCCCAGGTCGCCCTCCACCGGCACGCCCAGCGCGGCCAGGCCGTCCAGCATCACGCTGAGCCGCTGCCGGGCCTGCGCGGTCGCCTCCTGGTCGGTGGCAGGGCGAGCGTAGTACGTCGCCCACCACCACATGCCGGGCTGGGGCAGCACACCGCCGGCCGCCACGGGGTCATGCTGTGCGGCTTTGGTGTCCGGCACGATCACGAAGAACGAGCAAGGCCCTGCACTGATCCGCTTGCGCAGCTCATCCCGCAGCTCTGCGGCCTGCAGGGTCTGGTTCGCGACAACAAGGTACCTGCGCATGACAACCACCCTGCAGTCAAGTATGCCGCAGAGCCGTCCCTCGGGGACCGGGCGGCGGCTCCCCGCCACATCCGGGACCTGCGCCAGGTGCCCGGCGATGCCGCTATGCCGGTCGTGTCTTCCAGGTCCCGCGGTTCACGGAAGGCGCGGTCCGGGTCGCAGGCCATCAGCGCGTCCGCGCGGCCCTCCGCGTGCATGCCAGCGCCTGCCGGAATCCCGGCCGCGCCGTGCGCAGCTCCCGGCGGCCATCCGGAAGCGCGATCACCTTCCGCTTGAACGCCGAGGTGTCATTCTCGATTGGGACGTTCGCCCCTGGTCAGGGTCCGGGACCTGGCCGGTGAGCCGGCGCGCGCAGCATTCCGCGGGGACCCCATTGAGGGCACAGCCGCCAGAGCCGCCTCCGCAAAAGGCGGCCAGGCTCCGGCGAATGCCGGTAGCCACTGCCCTGGGTGCTGCGGCATCGTGGTCAGATACCGGTTGTGCCCAGCGGAGGATCCGGGAGTGCTGATAGAACAACTAAACCTCGGCGTATGCGGGACCTCCCGCAAGGAGAACGAGCACCGGCTGGCGATCCATCCGCTGCACCTAGAGCGGATCGAAGCGGGCCTGCGAGCGCGGATCTTCCTCGAGCACGGTTACGGCGAGCGATTCGGCATGGCTGACGCGCAGCTCGCCCCGCTGGTGGCCGGCGTACGCCCGCGGCAACAGCTCATCGCGGAATGCGAGGTGATCGTGCTGCCCAAGCCCACCGAACACGACATTGCCGAACTGCGGGAGGGCCAGGTGCTGTGGGGCTGGCCGCACTGCGTCCAGGACTACGCCGTCACCCAGATGGCCATCGACCGCCGGCTGACCCTGATCGCCTGGGAGGCAATGAACTACTGGACGGCCGACGGCAGCTTCGGCGTGCACGTTTTCCATATGAACAACGAACTCGCAGGCTACTGCTCGGTGCTGCATTCCCTGCAGCTGCTGGGCACCACCGGGGCGTACGGGCGGCGCGTCCGGGCCGCTGTGATCAGCTTCGGCGCGACCGCCCGCGGGGCGGTCACCGCGCTGACGGCGGCCGGGATCGTCGACGTGACCGTGCTGACCCACCGTAACGTGGCTGCCGTCGCCTCGCCCATCCCGTCGGTCCGGATGGCCCATTTTGAGGCCGCCGCTGACGACCCGGCACGGATCTTGGTGCTGACCCCAGGCGGCCGGGTGCCGATCGCGGAGTTCCTCGCCCGCCACGACATCGTCGTCAACTGCGTGCTGCAAGACACCGACGCGCCCCTGATGTTCGTCACCCGCGACGAGCTGCGGCTGTTCGCGCCCGGCAGCCTGTTCGTCGATGTTTCCTGCGACCAGGGCATGGGCTTTGAATGGGCGCAGCCCACCACGTTCACCGAACCAATGTTCACCGCAGGCGAGGCAATCCACTACTACGCAGTCGACCACAGCCCGTCCTACCTGTGGAACTCCGCCACCTGGGAGATCAGCGAGGCGCTGATCCCGCACCTGCGCACCGTGATGGACGGGCCGGGTGCCTGGGACCGCGACCAGACCATCAGCCGGGCGATCGAGATCCGCGACGGCGTGATCCGCAATCCCAAGATTCTTTCGTTCCAGCGGCGCTCCGCCACATTCCCGCACTCCCGGGTGTGAGCCCGGCGGAAATCCGGGCGCGCCCACCAGCGGGCCGCTCCCGGCCATCCCGCTAGCATCCCCGAATACGCCAGCAGGCACCTGCCACAGCGCGCTGGCAGTCCCCATCGCAAGCCAACAGCGGCCGGCCGGGCGGCCGGACCAGACGGCCTTCCTCCGGGCATGGCCGGTACCTCACACCCATCGACTGGTCACGGCCAGGCGTCTACATCGTCGATCTTGCCGGCGGCAAGCCGCCTATCACCGAGCGTCGCTCCCCTCCGGGAAAACACCGTTCCAGGAACGCCGGATCCGCCTTACCTGCATCCGTCGGTGACCGCAAGCGTTCGATTTCTGGGGTTTCACGGTCGTGGTCGCCTTGGTCTGGGGATGCCTGAGTCTGCTCCCTGTGCCCTGATAGCTGCCGGGTTCTGCGAGCGGGCGGGCGGGTCATGGGGCGCGCAGCGCCCGCGCAGCGGCATGGATCGCCCCGGGAATCTTGGAGGCTCTGATTCCTGGGAGGATGCAGGGTCATGGCGGCACAGCGGAAGTACCCCGAGGAGCTGCGCGATCGCGCGGTGAAGATGGTCTTGGAGATCCGGGAACGGGATGGGAAAGGGCATGGGGAGATCGCCCGGGTGGGCAGGCAGTTGGATGTTCATCCCGAGGCATTGCGGTCCTGGCTACAGCAGGTGGAAATTGATTCCGGTCAGCGGCCCGGCACGACGACCGGGGATAAGCAGCGGATCGCCGAGCTGGAGCGTGAAAACCGTGAGCTCCGGCGGGCCAATGAGATACTGAAAGCCGCCAGTGCCTATTTCGCGAGGGAACTCGACCCGAGGCTGCCGCGCTAGTCGAGTTCGTTGACGCGCACCGGGACCGGTTCGGCATCGAGTCGGCCTGCGCGGTCCTTGGATTTCCCGTGTCGTCGTATTACTTCGCGAAGAAACGCGAGGCGAAACCGCCGGCGCGGGAAACCCGAGATGCGATCCTGAAAGAGAAGATCATGGAGGTGTGGAAAGGCGAGAAAGGCAGGGAGGTTTACGGGGCGCGGAAAGTCTGGCTAGAGCTGAACCGGCAGGGTATCGTGGTGGCGCGCTGCACGGTAGAGCGGCTGATGCGCGAGCTGGGGATCGGCGGCGCGCGCTCGCGCCGGAAGCGACCGCGCACCACGGTCCCGGGCGATCCTGCTGCGTACCCGGCTGACCTGCTGGACCGGTGCTTCGACGCGCCGGCGCCGAACCGGCGCTGGGTGGCGGACATCACTTATGTGGATACGCTTTCCGGCTGGGTCTACGCCGCTTTCGTGATGGATTTGTTCGCCCGCCGTATTCTCGGCTGGCAGGCCGCTGACCACTTGCGTTCCGATCTTGCGCTCGATGCGCTGGAAATGGCAATCTGGGCGCGCCGGCACGAGAGGATCGACGGCCTGGTCCATCATTCAGACCGCGGTGTCCAGTATACCTCGATCCGGTACACCGAACGGCTCGCGGAAGCGAAGGCGGTCCGGTCGGTCGGAAGCAAAGGCGATTCTTACGATAATGCCGCGGCCGAAGCGCTGAACAGTCTTTACAAACGTGAGCTTATCGACCGGAGAAAGGACTGGCAAGGACTCGATGACGTGATGGTCGCCACGATGGACTGGGTACACTGGTATAACGAGGTACGGCTTCACTCATACAGCGGCGATATGCCACCGAAAATGTACGAGGAAATCTACTATAAAGCACTGGAGTCTGGTAAACTCAGAGACGGTTCGCAGACATAGCAGCCTCCAGACTCGCCGGGGCGGACCAGCACCGCAGGTGCCCTTGACGCGGCTGTCCGGGAGCGGATCATGCCGGACGGCAGGGGGACAGGGAGGTGTGGCTGGGGGTCTGGTTCAGTGGTTCAGGCGGGTGGCCTTTCTGTGCGGGGGTGATCAGCCGTGGCGGCCGTGAGGGGCGGGGCCGTGGAGCAGCCAGCCTTACCTGGGTCCGCGGGGCTCTTGGGTGCTGCCCCGGCGACATGATGATTGATTGGGTGTCCCCGGCCTGCGGGGATGCGGCCGCTCAGTCTAATCAGGCCGTCCGCCTGGCCTGTTGAGGCCGGCAGCGGCTGACAGCGGTTCGGCGGGAGCTGGCCGCGGTGGTCCCCATCGGGTGAGTTCGGCTGCATACGTGGTCCGGCCGGGCCGGTGGTCACGGCGCTGGTCACCGTGTCGTGGGGCGAGGGGTCTCAGGCGGCGGTCAGCGCGTCGTCGCCGAGCTCGGCCAGGATGTGATGGGCCTGCCGGAGGCGGGAAGGCATAGCCCGCGCCCCGGCGCATATCAGGCGATTCTGTGGCGGCATCCCATCGTGCCCAGCCGCTGCCATCTGTAGTGCGGGCGGATCGCGCGATCCAGGCGAGGTGGTCGCGGCAGAACTGGTGACCTTGGTCCCTGCCGCCAGGGACCCACGCCTGCAGAACCGCCTCGCGGCGGCGCTAACGTGGAGATTGCTCAAGGGAAAGGGAACCCGGAGGAAACCGGCGGGGGAACCGGAACCTGGGCAACGGCCGAAGGGAACGAACCGGAGAACGCCGGACGATGGGAAACCAGGGGACGGCGGGCGAAGGGGAAGAGTCCGGCGGGCAAACGGGAAACCGGAGGAAAGCCCGCAGGGGAACCGGAGGACGTGAGGTGAGGCCCCAGACCACCCGGTGAAAGTCCGGGGATTTGGGGCCGCACGCATCTTCGGTGCCGCTGGCAGAGTCCTGGCAGGTCTGCGCGAACTGCGCATAGTCGTCCACCAGCTTCCCTTCGGCAACGGCCGTCTGTCAGTCGCGCGCCCCGGACGCTGCGCTCCCCGAGAGCGCCGGCCCTCCGCGGTCTGCTGATCGCAAACCGCAGTTGACTCGGCAGTCATGGCTGCTCGCGTAGCCGCCGATATGGCGCAGCCGTCGGGCCAGACGATGTCGGCCATGGTGGGCGCTGATCTGGGTCATCTGTGCGCTGCAACGGTGATGGGCACCGTGAACTGCCCCGCGAACACTGGCGGAAGCGGCCATCACCGGGTGCAGCACACGATGACCGGTGACAATGGGAGCAGTGCGTCGCCAGGACAATCGGGACCACGAGTTAGAGGTGATCGCAGTGGAGACAGGAGCCGGGCGGGAAGCGTTGCTGCCCGTCATACACGCCAGGCCGTCCAGGATCGCGGAGTGAGGTGATTGCGATGTCTGAGGATCCGCAGGCTGATGCTACCCCTGATACGCAGCCAGGTGCTGTCCCTGATACGCCGGTCAGCCCCGGCCAGGACGTCACGTCGGCTGAGGGAAGGCGCCTGAGCGGCCTGGTCGCCGGCCGCCTGGCTGACCAGATACACCGCACAACCCAGGCCGCCAGGGCCAGGAGGGTGGCGAACACGGGCGGCGAGCCAGGAGTGCTTGACATGACGCCGTTGCGCGAGCTGGTCTCCGAGCTGACGGAAGAGCTGCAGAAAGCGAGTCCGCGGGAGCGGATAGCCCGCGTGCTACGGCAGGTAGCCGACATCATCGACCCGCCAGAGCCGGTCCGCTGAGACCAGGCCTGCCGAGCGGCCGGGGGTTGTCACCGGTTGCGGGCCCGGCCAGCTCCAGCTGGCTTTCCTGCGGGTAGCCGTTAGTCCGGGCGGTCAGGCAGGTCGCGGCGGACGGTCGCGATGCTGGCGCGCCTGCACATCCGTGCTCCGCCGCTGGCCGCACAACGCGGTCACTGGCGGGTGATAGCCGCGCGCATCCGTGCCCAGTGCTGATCGTGGAGAGTGGTCAACCGGCCGATGACCGCCGCGCGCATTCCCGCCGTTATGCGTGGCACGCTGGCCAGACTTCGATCAGGATTGGGATGGCGCCGATCTGGGGATTCTGCGTGCCGGCCGCGGAGGCCATCATCTGGCTCTCTCCGGACCGGACCTGTTTCGTTACGTGCATCGCCCGGCCGGGCGAGCCGGCGCCACCGCCTTCGCGGCCAGTTCCGGGCGAGCTGCGGGCGTGCTATCAGGGTCCTGCGCCGCGCGGGGACCAGCGGCTGGTTGGCTGGGCAGTTCATCCGGCGGGCTCGCTGACAGGCACCATGCGGGCCGGGCTCCCGCGGCTGGGCATGGCCGCAAGCGGTCAGCCGCGCCGGTCAGCGGGCTGCGCCGCCCAGTTCCCGGCGCAGGGCCGCCGTCAGCACGGCCACGTCGGGCATCCGGCTGGGATCGGACAGCACGGTGATCCGCAGCGTCCCGTTATTCGGATACACATTGCCGACTTCCCTGGACTTGGCATCACCTGCCGTTTCGCCGCAGTACTCCGCACGCTCGCGGTCACCGGCTCCGGGAAGCCCGAATAGAGCAGGCATCCCTCATCAGGGGGACATCCGCGACACAAGGGGTCGCTGAGAACGCCGGCATGCTGACCTGGCCAGCGCCGATTATCAGAGCTTGTAGCCGATGGCGCGCAGTAGGCTGCGCCGGTCGGCGATGTCGGCATCCTGCTCGATTCCGACCGGCGGCGACCCGTCGATCACGCCGATGATCCCGCGCCCGCGGTTCGTGACCGCCACGAGGACGTCAACCGGGTTGGCGGTTGCGCAGAAGATGGTGCAGACTTCAGGCACGGCCTTGAGCGGGTTCAGCACGTTGATGGGGAAGCCTTCTCTGAGCAAGATCACGAACGAGTGCCCCGCGCCGATCGCCAGCGCGTTCGCCGCCGCCTGCCCGGTCAGCTCGTCATCGTTGCCGGACCGGCGCACGAGCCGCGCAGCCGAGGCCTCGCAGAACGCCAGGCCGAACCGCAGATGCGGGCTCACTCCGGCCAGCGCCTCATGCAGGTCTTCGACGGTCTTGATGAAGTGCGCCTGGCCGATGATGACGTTCATGTCGGCCGGCTTGTCTACGGGAATCACTTCGAAGGACACCGGACCCGTTTCCACGAACTAGTGATACCAGGCGGCATGGCCACCGCGCCAGGCTGTGCCGCGATGTGCCTGCCGACGGCGTCCAGCCTGGGCAGGGGCAGCAGGTTCCCTAGGGCGCGACCTTGACCACTACGGCGCTCAGGCGGCCCTTTCCTACGGCGGAATCATGCGGAACGTGCCGTGGTGGGGCGTGCTCTCCTCAGCTGCGGCCCGACCGCTTCCCAAGGGAACCGGCAGATGCGCACCAGTGAATGTCGTCCTGCCACGTCAGACGCGTATACGCAGGTCGCCAGCACGCGCGACGCAGTCTACGGTCAGAACGCTGGGGTTCGAGTCTCCGGGCGCACCCAACCCAGCCCAGCCCAGCGGGCCTCCCCAGAAAAGGCGTCCTCCTCGCCTGGACTCGTCGGTCTTTGAGGGATCTTCTCAGCTAATCCGGCCTTCCCACGTCAGGCGAAGAAGACCGGCCAGCAAGCGAATCTGCCTCTTCTCGGTTCGCTCGATGGCTCGCCTGGTCCGCTTCCGATGCATTTGCCATGCGGCTGAGCTGACTGATCACAACGCCGAATCCGATGACCGAGATCACCAATCCAGCCAGGCTGATCCAGTCCCCTACCCTCATCTTCACCGGCTCCTCAGCCCTGATCATCGAGAGGGGAAGGGCAACGTTTACCTTGTTCCTCTGCGACACAACCTTGTGTGCCGGACGTGATCCCGGGCGTGATCTTCGTGCCAGGGCGGTGCCCTTGCCGTCGGCCATCTCACAACCTCCCATCAGCCAGACGGACGGTGCAGCCAGACGCCAAGCGCATCGGCCGTTCGCAACTACGGCGGATAGCAGCGTCAGCGGCGCCGTTCCTAAACGGTATCTCCGACGGCAACCAGGCGGTCGTCAGCGCCCTGGCGCAGTCGCAGACAGTCAGGTACTCTCGCACCTCCGACCTGAGCTGGGCATCCGCTACACCTGAGTCTCTCGCGGTACCGGGGCCGGTGAGCCATAACTGGACGTTCGGGATGAGTCACATCGACCTTGCTATCGGTCCGACCGACGCGACAGAGTCGGCGCTCGGTTCGCTCACGCTCTGAAACGGCGGTCGCGCTGCGTGATCATCGCTGGCGACGGTCGTGGCGCGAGATCCGCCGTTCAGTACGCCGTGGACGATGACTGTCCGGCTGGTTGCGGACATCCCGAACCGGCTGTTCTGGACGTCACCTCTGGATGTCACCGGATGCTGGGCACCGAGAAGGTCCTTCACCTTCCTCATCGCCGCGCTGCCGTGCAGCTTGTCCTGGACGGCTGGGCATCGGCGGGAGTCATCGCGGCTGTGGCGCGCTGAAACTCGGTGGCCGCGGCTAGGGTGGTCCGTCCGGGAAGGTCAAGACGGTCTTGATATCGTCGGGCTGTCGGGTGTAGGCATCGGCCCACCGGCCGATGGGCACCTGGCGGGTGATGAGGCCGGCGAGCCAGTCCGGGTCGGCCTCGGCCAGGGCCTTGGCGGCGAGTTCGTAGTGGCTGCGGTTGGCGTTGACGGAGCCGAACAAGACGGAGTTCTGCAGGACCATGTTGCGGTTCAGGACTCCGGGGTCGACGCTGGACTCCTGTCCCGCGGCGGAGACGCCGGTCAGGCAGGCGATCCGCTGCCGGACGTGCTGCGGGCCTGCCTCGAGCAGCATCTGCATGTAGCCGGTGCACTCGATGACGATGTTGGCTTCGGCGGCGGCTTCGCTTAGGTCGCCGCGGTGGAAGTAGGTGGCCCCGGCCGGCGGGCCATCTCCGGCTTGCGGCCCTCGGTGACCAGGTCCAGGACGTAGGTGTCGTAGCCGCGCTGAACCGACAGCAGGGCGGCGAGCAGCCCGATGGGCCCGGCGCCGGTAATCAGGACCCGGGCGGGGGCCCAGGTGGACCTGCGGCCGATCTTCTCGATGTGGTCCCAGGCCTTGGCCACGACGGTGGCCGGTTCGAGCAGCACGCCGAGGGTGCCGAGGGCGGGGTCCACCGCGACCAGGTAGTCGGGGTGGATGCGGTAGCGCTCGGAGGCGTAGCCGTGCCGGGCCTTGATGCCCCGCTCGGTGTACTGGCCGTTGGTGCACATGTCCCAGTCGCCGGCCGCGCAGGCCGGGCAGGGAACGGGGTCGGGCCGGCGCACGATGCCGACAACCAGGTCTCCTGGGGCGAATCCGGTACCGGGGGCGGCCTCGGCCACCCGGCCCAGCGATTCGTGCCCGATGATGAGCCGGTCCTGGCCCGGCGGCGCCCACCCGTACTCGCCGTTGATGATCTCCAGGTCGGTGCCGCAGATGCCGATCGCCTGGGTCTGGACCAGGACGGGCCCGTTGTCCGGCGGTGGCTCCGGCATGTCGGTGAGCGCGACGGAGCCTGGCTGCCCGGGGATCACGGTGATGGCGCGCATGACCCCACCCTAGCGACTGAGGCTGGCCGTCCCAGGTGCGGGCGGGGGCGGTATCCGCTGGCCCCGCCGCGAGCCGCGCCGGCCGGCTGGATGAACGGTTCCGGAGCCGCGAGCAGCCGGGGTCGAAGACCTCCCAGCCCGGGGTGAACGCTCTCAGTGTTGTTACTCAAGGTAATAGGTGTGTCCGGACCTCTTGCCTGCCGCCGGTGCCTGTGATCAGTCGGCAGGCTCGCTCAGGGGTTGTTCGGACGGCTGCCGGGCCGGGATCCGGCGGCTGAAGGGCACCGCGAGAAGCGCGATGACCGCGAGCACCGCCAGTGCCGCGCGCAGCCCGTCGATGCGGGCGGTTGTGTTCTCCTGGACGATCGCGTCGGCCGTCTGCGGGGGCACGCCGGCCTTGTCGAGCTGGGTCTTCAGGTCCTGGTCGGAGATGAACGGGGCACCTCCGGCCAGCTGGACCTGCGCCTGCGAGGCAACATCTTTGGGGACGGCGGGGTTGTTCTGCACGCCGGTAAGGAAGGACGCGGTCAGTGCCGAGATGAGCACCGCGCCCGATAGTGCTGTCCCGATGGACGCGCCGAGGTTGGTGACGGTGTTCTGCACGCCGCCGACTTCACCGCTTTGCTCATCGGGCACCGAGGACACGGTTACGGCCCCCAGCTGCGAGGCCAGCGCGCCGATACCGAGGCCCGCGAGCAGCATCGGCCAGGTCACGATCTCCGGCCCGGCGCCCGCGTCGAGCGCGGCCAGCATGACTACGATGCCAGCGAACAGGCAGAGGAACCCGATCTGTACCACGCGGCGCGGGGAGGCGTGCGGGAAGACGCGGGGAACCCCCGCGGCGGCCAGCAGCAGCGTGAGGGACAGCGGCAGCAGCCGGACGCCGGTCGCGACCGCGGACAGCCCGAGCGCCACCGACAAGAACAACGGCACCGCGAAGAACAGGCCCGCTTGCAGGAAGTACTGGAAGAAGAACGCCGTCAGCCCGCCGCGCAGCGCCCGGTTCCGCAGCAGCGCCGGATCGAGCAGCACGGCGCGGCCGCGCGCGAGACGGTGATTCTCCCACCAGAAGAAGAGCACGAGCACGACCCCGCCCGCCAGGATCAGCCAGATCACCGGCGACAGCCCCAGCCACGCAGGCTGGCTGGGCTTAGGCAGGACGAAACCCCACGTCCCGGAGCGCAAGATGCCGTACACGACCAGGCCGAGGCCGAGCGCGGACAGCACGGTCCCCACGACATCGAGCCGGGCGCCCTCCTCGGCCGGGGTATCGGCCATCCGGCGGGCGAGCCCCAAGATGATGAGCACGATGAGGACTTCCCCGACGAACACCCACCGCCAGGACAGGTACGTGGTGACCAGGCCGCCGATCAGCGGTCCCGCCGCCACCGCGATCGCGCCAGCCGACGCGACGAGCCCGTACGCGCGCGGGCGCTGATCACGCGCGAAGTTCGACGCGACCAGCGCGACGATGGCCGGCAAGATCAGCGCGGCCCCGGCGCCTTCCAGGACCGACCATCCCACGACAGCACGGGAAGGTTCCCCGCGAGCGCGGTGGTCAGCGACCCGCACCCGTAGATCACGCACCCGATCGCGAAGGCCCGCTTGCGGCCGAGGATCTGGCCGAGCTTGCCGCCGGTGATCATCAGCGACGCCATCACCAGCGCGTAGAAGGTGATCGCGGTCTGGATCCCGGTCACCGTCGTGCCGGTGTCCTTGGCCACGGTGGCGATCGACACGTTCATGACCGAACTGTCCAGCGTCATCAGGAACTGCGCCGAGGCCAGCGTCAGCAGCACGATCCCGCCCGCCGTATGCGCGCGCCCAGCGGCGCTGCCCGCCACAGCCTCGCGGCTCACATCCATGCAGCCAGCCCCATCCCGGCGAAGGAAACCAGGGGCAACCATCACACGCAGCGGACGGGCCGAACATCACCCCGGCCGGATGATCCCAGGCCTGCCGGGGCCTCAGCCATCCTGGGAAGATGGATCAGACATCGATCACCGCTGCCGGCACGATCGACACGTTCCTGGTGCTGCTGATCGGTATCGGGCCGAAGATCGCGCTCGTCCCGTTCCTGGAAATCACGGCGCCCCTTGACCCGGCCGCCAAGCAGCGGGTGCTGCGCACGATGCTGACCACCGCCGCAACCGTGGCCGTCGTGCTGATGGTGCTGGGCGAGCTCCTGCGGGCGCTGCTGCACTTCACGATCGGGTCGCTGTCCATCGCCGGCGGCGTGATCTTGCTCGTGGTAGCGGTGTGGATGGTGCTCGGGCCAGCCGCCAGCAGCAGCCACCGCACCGAAGGTAAAGACCCGATGCAGCTGGCGCAGTTCCCGCTGGCCGTGCCCTACCTGCTCAACCCGGTCGGCATCGTCGGCCTGATGACCATCTCCGCCGAGGCCAAGTCACTGAGCGTGTTCGCCGTGGAGTTCGGCATCCTGGTGCTCGTCCTGCTCATCGACGTGCTGGTGTTCCGCTGGGCGAACCGGGTCAGCGAGAAGCTCGACGAAGGCCGCATGCTGGTCACCGAGAAGGTCTTCGGGTTCCTGATCGCCGCGATCGCCGTGCAACTGGTACTCGACGGCCTGGCCTCGGTCGGGGTCATCGGGCCGGTCCCGCACTGAGCCCATGACCAGCCCGGCCGTACCCGCTGCCGGGCCCCAACGGGACCGAAGGAAGACGGCTGTGCATGCACCCGGTCTGCGTGACGTGTCAGCCACCATGATCTGACCGGAATCCAGCCTTTGCCGGGCAGGTATGCAGCCCGGCACGCGGTCCAGAACTGGCTGATATACGTGTCGCAGCGTGCATGCCCCAGCACTGCCTCCAACCACGCCGATTCGGCAGGGAGACTGTGGATAGTGCTTCTGGTCCGTCCCGGCGAGTCTGGAGGCTGCTATGTCTGCGAACCGTCTCTGAGTTTACCAGACTCCAGTGCTTTATAGTAGATTTCCTCGTACATTTTCGGTGGCATATCGCCGCTGTATGAGTGAAGCCGTACCTCGTTATACCAGTGTACCCAGTCCATCGTGGCGACCATCACGTCATCGAGTCCTTGCCAGTCCTTTCTCCGGTCGATAAGCTCACGTTTGTAAAGACTGTTCAGCGCTTCGGCCGCGGCATTATCGTAAGAATCGCCTTTGCTTCCGACCGACCGGACCGCCTTCGCTTCCGCGAGCCGTTCGGTGTACCGGATCGAGGTATACTGGACACCGCGGTCTGAATGATGGACCAGGCCGTCGATCCTCTCGTGCCGGCGCGCCCAGATTGCCATTTCCAGCGCATCGAGCGCAAGATCGGAACGCAAGTGGTCAGCGGCCTGCCAGCCGAGAATACGGCGGGCGAACAAATCCATCACGAAAGCGGCGTAGACCCAGCCGGAAAGCGTATCCACATAAGTGATGTCCGCCACCCAGCGCCGGTTCGGCGCCGGCGCGTCGAAGCACCGGTCCAGCAGGTCAGCCGGGTACGCAGCAGGATCGCCCGGGACCGTGGTGCGCGGTCGCTTCCGGCGCGAGCGCGCGCCGCCGATCCCCAGCTCGCGCATCAGCCGCTCTACCGTGCAGCGCGCCACCACGATACCCTGCCGGTTCAGCTCTAGCCAGACTTTCCGCGCCCCGTAAACCTCCCTGCCTTTCTCGCCTTTCCACACCTCCATGATCTTCTCTTTCAGGATCGCATCTCGGGTTTCCCGCGCCGGCGGTTTCGCCTCGCGTTTCTTCGCGAAGTAATACGACGACACGGGAAATCCAAGGACCGCGCAGGCCGACTCGATGCCGAACCGGTCCCGGTGCGCGTCAACGAACTCGACTAGCGCGGCAGCCTCGGGTCGAGTTCCCTCGCGAAATAGGCACTGGCGGCTTTCAGTATCTCATTGGCCCGCCGGAGCTCACGGTTTTCACGCTCCAGCTCGGCGATCCGCTGCTTATCCCCGGTCGTCGTGCCGGGCCGCTGACCGGAATCAATTTCCACCTGCTGTAGCCAGGACCGCAATGCCTCGGGATGAACATCCAACTGCCTGCCCACCCGGGCGATCTCCCCATGCCCTTTCCCATCCCGTTCCCGGATCTCCAAGACCATCTTCACCGCGCGATCGCGCAGCTCCTCGGGGTACTTCCGCTGTGCCGCCATGACCCTGCATCCTCCCAGGAATCAGAGCCTCCAAGATTCCCGGGGCGATCCATGCCGGCGCGGCTTCCCTGGTCTTGACTGAACAGGGGCGTAGCGTCGGGAGCCTGGGTCCCGGCCTGACCTCCGATTCGGCTGACGCCGTACGGGCTGTCCTGCGAGACGATCTGTCGGCCGGGCCCCAGGTTTTACGGCACCTGCCGGCGCTGCCGGTCTGATCTGCCCGGCCTGTACTAGAGGCCTGGGTTCACAGGTCCGACGGCCAGCGGGTGCGTGCCATCCCTCAACCTGAGAAAGGGATGACAGTGACCATCGTAGAAGAAGCACGCCCTGTTACCTGTCGCACCGCAATTACCGGCGGTGTGGATACTCACGCGGATACGCATGTCGCCGCCGCGCTGGATCCTGTCGGCGGGCTGCTCGGCGTCCGGGAGTTCCCGGCCACCCCAGCTGGCTATGCCGGCCTGCTGGGCTGGCTGGGCGGGTTCGGGACCGTCGCCCTGGTCGGCATCGAAGGGACTGGCAGTTACGGCGCCGGACTGGCTCGCCATGTCGCCGCAGCTGGTGTCCGGGTGGTCGAGGTGGACCGCTCGGACCGGCAGGACCGGCGCCGGCAGGGCAAATCCGATCCGCTGGACGCGGTCAGCGCCGCGCGGGCGGCGCAGTCCGGCCGGGCCCGCGGCGCGCCGAAAGGCCGGGACGGCGCGGTGCAAGCGATCCGGGCGCTGATGGTCGCCCGCCGCAGTGCCGCCGGAGAGCGCACCCGCACGATCAACCAGGCCAGGGCCCTGCTCCTGACCGGCCCCGATGACCTGCGAGCCCGGTTCACCCGGCACACCCCGGCCGCCCTGGTAACCGGGCTCGCCTCGCTGCGGCCCCGGCCCGGCGACGTCGCCGGCTACGCCGTCCGCGTCGCGCTGCGGGAACTGGGGCAGCGCGCGCGGTTCCCGGCGGCCAGCTCGGCCGCCTGGACGAGCTCATCGTCCCGCTGGTGACTGCCCGTGCCCCGGGCCTGCTCGCCATGTACGGGCTCGGCCCGCGCACCGCGGCACTGCTGCTCATCGCGGCCGGAGACCATCCCGGGCGGCTGCGCAGCGAGGCGGCCTGGGCGCACCTGTGCGGCGCCGCCCCGATCCCGGCCTCATCTGGGAAAGTCACCGTCACCGGCACAGCCCCGGCGGTGACCGCCAGGACTACCACGCCCTGTGGCGGATCGTGTTCACCCGGCTGGGCTCTGACCCGGCCACCCGGCCTACGCCGAGCGCCGCACGGCCGAGGGAAATCCAAGGCGGAGATCATCCGCTGCCTGAAGCGTTACGCCGCCCGCGAGGTCTACCGCCACCTGCGCCCGGCTGCCGGGTAACGCCCGAAAGCTCCGGGGACGGCCTGACCCGATATCGGCTGCCGCGAACCTGCTGGCCTGCGAACGATTCGTCGGCCGTCCCCGGCCTCACCTGACCTGCTGGGCGTGACCTAATAAGAGCCTGCGCGCTCCATCTGGAGCGGCCCATCCCTGTCTTGTCCGCAAACCAGCAATAACCGGTCAGAACACCATCCCGAAACCGCAGAACGGCGGCTACCGAAATGTCATCCAATCCCCTTGACAAACATAAGAGCATCGATCCGCGCGCCCTGCCCGGTCCGTGGCATCCCGGCGCGGTCACCCGCCGTTGTGGGGGTACCTGAGCCAGCGGGAGGGGAGCACACCGTGCCGTTGGCATTGCCTGGCGCTCCTGGCGGCCCAGGAACCTTGCCGAGCTGTGTGTTGGATCGCCCCGGGAATCTTGGAGGCTCTGATTCCTGGGAGGATGCAGGGTCATGGCGGCACAGCGGAAGTACCCCGAGGAGCTGCGCGATCGCGCGGTGAAGATGGTCTTGGAGATCCGGGAACGGGATGGGAAAGGGCATGGGGAGATCGCCCGGGTGGGCAGGCAGTTGGATGTTCATCCCGAGGCATTGCGGTCCTGGCTACAGCAGGTGGAAATTGATTCCGGTCAGCGGCCCGGCACGACGACCGGGGATAAGCAGCGGATCGCCGAGCTGGAGCGTGAAAACCGTGAGCTCCGGCGGGCCAATGAGATACTGAAAGCCGCCAGTGCCTATTTCGCGAGGGAACTCGACCCGAGGCTGCCGCGCTAGTCGAGTTCGTTGACGCGCACCGGGACCGGTTCGGCATCGAGTCGGCCTGCGCGGTCCTTGGATTTCCCGTGTCGTCGTATTACTTCGCGAAGAAACGCGAGGCGAAACCGCCGGCGCGGGAAACCCGAGATGCGATCCTGAAAGAGAAGATCATGGAGGTGTGGAAAGGCGAGAAAGGCAGGGAGGTTTACGGGGCGCGGAAAGTCTGGCTAGAGCTGAACCGGCAGGGTATCGTGGTGGCGCGCTGCACGGTAGAGCGGCTGATGCGCGA
This sequence comes from uncultured Actinomycetota bacterium, assembly GCA_963843745.1. Taxonomy (GTDB): domain Bacteria; phylum Actinomycetota; class Actinomycetes; order Streptosporangiales; family Streptosporangiaceae; genus Trebonia. The sequence continues at coordinate 130,391 of CAWJLP010000019.1, read as the reverse complement.
GCTGGGGATCGGCGGCGCGCGCTCGCGCCGGAAGCGACCGCGCACCACGGTCCCGGGCGATCCTGCTGCGTACCCGGCTGACCTGCTGGACCGGTGCTTCGACGCGCCGGCGCCGAACCGGCGCTGGGTGGCGGACATCACTTATGTGGATACGCTTTCCGGCTGGGTCTACGCCGCTTTCGTGATGGATTTGTTCGCCCGCCGTATTCTCGGCTGGCAGGCCGCTGACCACTTGCGTTCCGATCTTGCGCTCGATGCGCTGGAAATGGCAATCTGGGCGCGCCGGCACGAGAGGATCGACGGCCTGGTCCATCATTCAGACCGCGGTGTCCAGTATACCTCGATCCGGTACACCGAACGGCTCGCGGAAGCGAAGGCGGTCCGGTCGGTCGGAAGCAAAGGCGATTCTTACGATAATGCCGCGGCCGAAGCGCTGAACAGTCTTTACAAACGTGAGCTTATCGACCGGAGAAAGGACTGGCAAGGACTCGATGACGTGATGGTCGCCACGATGGACTGGGTACACTGGTATAACGAGGTACGGCTTCACTCATACAGCGGCGATATGCCACCGAAAATGTACGAGGAAATCTACTATAAAGCACTGGAGTCTGGTAAACTCAGAGACGGTTCGCAGACATAGCAGCCTCCAGACTCGCCGGGGCGGACCATGTCCTCGGCCCCACAGAATCCCCACAAGTCCGGGTCAGCGGAGTGGTTCCCCACAGAATCCCCACGGACAAAACGGCATTCCCCGGCACACGACGGCACAGATGCTAATATGCCCTTACCACCCCTGACAGGCCTTTATGCAGGCAGTGCAGGGCTGACAATATTGAAGCTTCCAGTGGTCCGGGCGGCTACAGACCTTCTCCTAAGCGGTAGGTCCCGCGTTCGAGTCGCGGTCGGGGCGCAGGTCATTCACCATTCACAGCGGACGAATGGCGGTTTCGTGCCCTCCGCGTGCCCTCCGGCTTTGCTGACTTGTGCGGCCTGGACCTGGCAAGTTCCGCCCGGGCGGCCTCACCCACCGCGTCAGTCAGGGCACGCTGGTGTTCACGGGATGAGTGCAGCTAGATCAGCGCGGCACGTTCACTGTCGTGTCCCATCCGGGCCATGAGTTCCCTAGGATTCGCCCCCGCGTTGGCGGTGAGCTGGTTCCCGGTGTGGCGCAGGTCGTGAAGATGAATGCCCTCCAGGCCGACGGCGGCCAGGGCGGGCAGCCAGACACGGCGGCGGAAGTTCGAGTGCGCCAGGGGTGAGCCGGTCGAACTGGCGAAGACGAGCATCGCCGACGAGGGAAGCCAGGCCAGGTGCTCGCGCACGTCGGGCACGATCAGCCCGGGAAAGTCCACGACCCGCCCTGGTGCTCGTCGTGGTCGAGCCAATCGCTCAGCCGCCTAAGCGCGTCCCTGGTCACCTTGTCGGGAACCTGGGCCAGACACTCTGGTCATGGGCCGAAGAGGGCCTCGCCGAGCAGCATGAGCGGGAGTGTCAAGCATCAAGCGAAGCCAAAGTGTCAAGCATCAAGCGGGACAGCACAAAAGGCAGCTCAGAAGGCAGCTCAGAATGTGAGACTGCGGCTGATGCTTTCCGGATTGTCGTCGGGTGATGCTTGACGCGGATCCTAGATCTTGTAGTTGATGTTGCCGCTTTGACTGTGGCGAGTCACCTCCTTTGCTGGATTCGGGTGGCTGAATGGCCGGAGTCCCAGCGTCCCCGGGTGAGGGGGTCCGCCGGGGCAGGAGGCCCGCGGGGGCGGGCGCCGGGCAGCCTTGCCTGCGCCGTGGCCGGTGGCCAGCGGCGGGGGTGGCCCCGCTTCATGATTTCTTCCCGATGCGCAGGCTCGTGCGCAGGCTGGTGCCCACGGAGGCGTATGCGCGCATCGCGATGGCGACGTCCCGCAGGCCGGCGGTGTCGCCGGTGCGGATCACCACGAAGGTGCAGAAAATCAGGAAGCAAATAAAGCCGAGCAGCGCCATCGCGGCGCCTGCGATTACCACCAGCTCCAGACCGGCCACCCTGTTCCTCCTTTTGGACATACGTCACCTGAAATTCCCGTTGGTGCGCATGTTGGAGGATGTGGGTGCTAAGTCATGGTGTCCGCGTACTCCCCTTCGCAGGAACTGGTGGGCTGGACGAGCATGGCATAAAGGCGGCCGTTGGCGCAAGGCCCTGGAGACTTTCAGCCCTACCTAGGTTTCGTAGCTGGTATGGCCGCTGGCACTGCGGCGGGTGACCTCCTTGATGACGGTTCGGGGATGGACGGCCAGCTGGGTCCCCTCGTGCAGGATGCGGAACTGGCTGTCTTCGATGACTACGGTGACGACCTTGCCACGGTGGACGTGCCCTAGGTGGATCTTCATCCCGGCCACCATCATGCCGCCTTGGCTGGAGACCACGCGGGTCACTTGAAGGGCCTGGGTGGCCGGTGCGGGGGCGGGCCCGGCGAGGCGGGCGCCGTGCAGGCGGCCGCGGGCCGCAGGGGCCAGCGGGCTGGGCAGGGTGCGGGCCAGCACGCCGTCGGCTGTGATGACCTGGATGAGCTTGGCGTCGATGCGCAGGGTGACCCGCTGCCCGGCGAGGTGGATGCCGGCGCTGAGCTGCTTGCCGCCGATGCCGGCGCAGCCGCCGACCAGGCGCTGGACTTCGACGATGACATCGGCAGGCAGCGGCCCGGGCGGCAGTGCGATGGCCGGGGATGGCCGTGCTGGCTTGCCGCCGGCCGAGCGCAGCCGGGCGAGGTCGCCCTCTTGGAGGGCGACCGGGTGGGTCTTGAGCAGCTGGCCGTCGTGGAAGACGTGCAGGCTGGCGCGGTCGAGGCGGAGGGTGACGTGCTGCCCGGCGAGCGGCTTGCCGAGCCAGATCTGCCGCCCGGCGGCGGACATGTTGCCCCTGGCGGGCACGATCCTGTCGATCTCCACGGCATCCGGCGTGCTGTTGTTCGCTGGCGGCGGGGGCAGTTCCGGTTCGGGGGTGCTGGCGGCCAGGGCGGGCGGCAGCCGCAGCGGCAGGTCCTGGCGCTGGTCACCGGATGCGGGCTGGGTGGTGAAGCGGCTGGCGGGGGCGGCCATGGCCAGGGAGCGGTGCGGCCGGCGGCAATTGTAGTCCTCGACCCAGGCATCCAGCTTGGCCTGGGCGTCAGCCAGGCTGGTGAAGCTGTCGTGATCGGCCAGGAATTCGGTGCGCAGCGTCTTGTGCCAGCGTTCGATCTTGCCGGTCGTGGTGGGGGTGCGGGGCCTGGTCAGCCGCGTGGTGATGCCGTTCTCCCGGCAGATCCGCTCGAACAGCACCTCCGAGGGCCGGGGGCGGCTGAATCTCCCGGTGAACCCCGGTACGCAGCGGTCAGCCACGGCCACCGCGGAGCAGCGAACTATCCAGCTCAGACGACCTGACGGTCATGTGCAATACACCTTCCAAGCTGGTCATGCGGGTTCGTGCGATGATGACCGCGTGACGGAGAGTCTGGCCTGGGACAACCATGACCGATACTCATGACTGGCGGTAAGACCCGCTTCGCGGCGCGGATGAGGCTGTCCGATGGCGGCCAGCAATCACAGTGTTTCGAGGGACCTGGGCAGGCCCTGCGACCGATGGCCGATGGGTGGTAGGAACCCCCGGGAGCCACGTCGTGTTCGCGCATTCACCAGCCGGCGTCCTTTCCTTGCTGCCGCTTCTTGAACGGCCCATGAGCCAGGTTGCCGCCGAACTCGAAGTGACCAGCCTCGCCCAGCACGATCTGGCCTTCGAACGCGTTGTGGGCTTGGCCCTGGATGGCGGCGGCCGCTGGGCGGCGTTTGCGATCACCTGGCTAGAGGACGGATTCCCCGTCGCCGGGCAAACCGATGCTCTGCGCAGAGTGATCACCGATAAAAAGAAGAATGTTGCGCAAAGTCCGCGCCAGACAGCAGCCCGGCTGCTGACCGCCCAGGACCGGGGAAATCAACCTTGAGCGCGTGCCACACACGCGCAGGGACCCCGCGCGACGGTAAACCAATCTGTAAACGAGACGCGGCGGAAGCGCTGAGACGCGGGAGATGCAGGCCACCGTGGGCGACCAGCTCCCGGGCGCCCGGCGAGGTCAGATGGCCCGAGGGAGACCGGCAGAGACGCCGGAGACCGTTGCCTGATGCCTCATAACCCAGCGACGACGATGGCGCACAGCGCCAGGAACTGACTCAGCGATGACTGTTACCGGCTTGGAGCGTCTTAGCAAGCAACGGATCACGAGGAGGTTGGATCGATGGCAAATACTCCGGCTGTACCGGACATGCGCTTGGAGCTTGTCCCGGTTCCGGTATCAGATGTTGACAGGGCGAAGGCATTCTACGAGAAGGCTGGCTTCGGGAATCTGCACGACACCCAGGTCACGGAAACGATGCGGGTGGTTCAGCTCACCCCGCCTGGATCGAGCTGCGCCGTTGTCTTCGGCACGGGGATGGGCCCGATCAGCGACATGGTCCCAGGCTCGGTCAAAGGCCTCCATCTCGTCGTGGACGATATGGCAGCGACCCGGGCCGCTCTGACGGAGCGGGGCATCGAACTGAGCGACGTCGAGGACATGGGCGGCGTCCTCTACTCCTATTTCAGTGACCCCGACGGCAACATGTGGGCGCTTCAGCAGTGGCCAGCCGGTTACCAGGCATAGCCAGGGATACTGGTCCAAACGGAAGGTCTGGCTCGCGAGTGCCGCTCCGAGCGTGTGAGCCGATGAGGCGAGCAGCGTACAGCAATCAAGGACAGCAACCTCCCCTAACAGCCGCCAGCCAGCACGCCCGCAAGCACACCGATCTAGCTGGGACGACACCAAACGCCCAGCGGCGCCACTAGTTCGGGACAAAGAGATGTGGCCCGTGCCCTCCGCGTGCCCGAACAGGGCGGAACCCGGAGACATTGAGCTGTAGCTAGGCGATGACCAAACCGGCACTCACCAGAAACGCAGCAGGTTAACCCGTGGGTGAAACGACCTGCTAAGCGGTAGGTCCCGCGTTCGAGTCGCGGTCGGGGCGCAGGTCATTCACCCAAGTCAGAGACAGAGCCGCCAGACGGGTTAACGCGCCTATTTTGCTTGCGTGCCCGATGGCTCACCGACTTGGCCTTGGCGAGGGCGGCAGCCGCCATTCTGCCGACCTCATCGGCCAGAGCACGCTGACGTCCGGCCGAGGAGTGAAGGTAGATCAGCGCGGCGCGCTCGGAGTCCTGCCCCCATCCGGGCCATGAGTTGGGGTTCGCGCCCGCGTTGACGGTGAGCTGGTTGCCGGTGTGCCGCAGGTCGTGGAAGTGGACGCCTTCCAGACCGACAGCGGCCAGGGCCGGAAGCCAGACACGGCGGCGGAAGTTGGAGTGCGAGAGCGGCGATCCGGTCGAGCTGCTGAACATGAATAAGGCGGCGCCGCTGCGCGGCGCCGCTGGCGCACCCGTCACCGGGCTCTGCGCTGGGGCGCCCGCCCGGCACGGGCGCGCCGCGCTGTTCAGCAGCCGCAGATCAATCCCGCACTGGGCGCTGATCCTGCTACAGGACTCATACGTCCCGTGTCTCACACAAGTTTTGGCAGAGAGGGCTCTGCCGTGCACCCGCAGATGCCGAGGCTCCAGCCCCCGTGCCGGGTCCGTTCCAAGAACTCGTGACCTGCCACCGGCCGCATTTCTGGCCCACCGGATGCCACCTGTGCCCGCAATCCCAGCAAGTGGGACCCTTCTTCTTCCTGCCGATCATGGTTACTTATATACCCCGCCGGGCAGGACAACCGGTAGCGCGTGCCCGAAGTGTTGGGTGCTCGACAGGGCGGTGAGCCTTGGGGACTCACGGGGGCCATTAGCGGGCCATTAACCGCGGTGGCGAGCAGTCTCCCCCGGTCACTCGCGAACACCCCGCCCCGCAGATCAGGCCATGCGACAGGGCCGGACGGTCCAGATTCCCAAGCTGACAGTACGAACCATAAGACGGAAGGATGGTCAATTTTCAGCTGCCGCCAGCTGGTCAGATTTCGGGCTCTGGCACACTTTTCGTGGTCCTTCTCGGTGCGGGTTAGTCGGTGAGGAGGACGCGGCGGCGGAGCAGGTCGGGGCTGGCGCGTCCGTACATCTGTCTTTTAAGCATCTTGATGCGGTTGACGTGGCCTTCGACGGCGCCGGAGCTCCGGGGGAGGCTGAGTCCGTTGGTGACGGCGTCCTGGTCGGCGCGCAGGCCGGTGACGAAGGAGCGGAGGGCGGGCTCGCCGGTGGCGAGGGCGGCGTTCATCCACGGTTCGAGGAGCTTGCGGCCGCGGCGCTCGTTCATGATGGCGGCGAAGGCACGGACGCTGGCGGTGACGGCGGCCAGTTCCGGGGATGCGGCGAGGATCGCGTCCAGGCTGGTCCGGTCGGCGTCGTCGAGCCGGTCTGGGCTGGTCATGATCCAGGCGGTCACGGCCCGGACTTTCGGCGGGACCGGGGCCGGGGCGAGGACGGCCGCGTTTCCGCGGAAACGGGCGACGTAGCCGCGGACCTGCCGGCAGCTGCCCGCATAGCCGCGGTCGCGGATCTCCTGCCACAGCTGGGCGGCGTTGGTTGGTGCAGCCGGCGTTCCACCGCTCGCGCAGGTAGGCGGCGTGCTCGTCGAGGATGCTTACCCTGCGCCCGGTGCCGTCGTTGACGAGCAGCTCTTCCGGGCTGGCGGCGCGGGCGAAGCGGCGGACGGTGTTGCGGGACAGGCCGAGCGTGGCAGTGGTCTGGCAGGGGCTGCGGCCCTCGGCCAGCAGCCGGTGCACGTCGGCGTGCCGGGCGCGGGTCCGGTCGGCGATCGGCCCGGCCCGGGGTGCGGCGGGCACCGGGGGCCGGCTCCGGCGTCGTTGCGGCGGCGGGAGGCGCGGCCTGCGCCGCGGCCGCTGCCGGCAGGTGCTCGCGGTGGCGGCCGACTGCCCGCTCGACGGTCTCGCCGAGGTTGTGCCACAGGTGCCAGCGGTCGGCGACCTGGATAGCGTCTGGTGCGCCCCGGCTGCCGCCGTCGGAGTAGACACCGGCCCGGTCCCGGCAGATCACCTCGGTTCCCGGCCGGGCGGCGAGCCACCCGGCGAACGAGTCCGACGAGCGGTCATCCAGGATGCCGGCCGGCCGACGGGTCTCGATGTCAACCAGCAACGTCCCGTAGCTGTGCCCTTTGCGCAGCGCGAACTCGTCCACGCCCAGCACCCGCGGCGACGCGCTGACCGCGGGGTCGGGCAGCGCGCGGACCAGCCGCAGCAGCGTCGACCGGCTCACTGCTGCTGCTAACCGCCCGGACAGGCGGGCACCCGCCCGTCCGCCCAGCGCCAGCGCAACCGCCACCAGCACCGCGGTCACCCCCGGAGTGCGGCGCATGCCGGGTGGTCAGCCCGCTGACCTGCTCGGCGAAGGTCCTCTTCGCGCACTGCGCCGACAGGCACAAGAACCAGCGGACCTCCAGGCAGATCACCACCTCGCAGCCGCCGGCGGCCGTGTCCAGCAGCCGCCGCTCATAACGGCTGTGGACCCGGCGGGACACCGTCCCGCACCCCGGGCAGGCGGCCATTGAGGCCGTCGCCCTGGCCGCGATCCGGATCAAGTTCCCCGTCCGGCAAACCCGTTCCACCTGCAGGTCCGCCAGGTGCGGCAGCATCGCCTCAAGAACGTCAAGATCGCACGGCGCAGATGACCACAGAAGCCACATCTGCCACATGAACGACACGCCGGACCACATCACGGCAACTGTGCCAGAGCCAGATTTCGGTTGCCGTTGACACCCGGATCCCTCACGACTTCTAGACGCTGTGGTAGACCTTGGCCAGCGCCTGGGGGCCTTGCTTCACGTCGTCGTCGCTGGAGCGTCAGGGCTGTGCCATACCCACGAATTGACGAACGTCAAGGCGTCCGGCGAGTTGGACGGCATCGTGGTGGCGGACCGGCCGTTGTTCAGGTACGCGGTGGCCCCGGCGATCCCGGCCTGCATCGGGACGACGAACGCCACGAGCCGTTGCCCGTAGCGGCTGACGGGAATCAGCTTGAGCTGCTGCCCGTCACGCAGTCTGACCACCACAGAGGTGACGTCGACGTCGACCCAGCCGAGCGCATACCGCACCTGCAGCTGCGGACTTTCAAGCGCCGAATCATAGAACCACGCGGGGTGGGTAGGCCCCCAATCGGATGGCGGGAACGTCCCGCACGTCCCTGGAATGAAGTCACCCAGCACCGCGTATACGCACATCGAGCCTGGCTGTTGGCCTACCTGCGTGCTCGGTCTTATGAAGATCTGCCACGACGCGTTCTCGACCTTCCCCGAGGCGACCGGGCCAGGCCCCGGGCCGAGAACTGCCACGGCGTCAAAAACAGCGGGCCCAGCCAGCAAGGGCCCGTCACCCGCCAGCACGACGGCGGCGACAGCGACAGCCCCCACGACCGCAGCGATCCGCCGACCGCCACTCGGGCGCGGTGCGCGCTTGAAGAAACGCATAATCGCTACGCCTCCGGCCCGCATCATCGCACAGCGGGGCAAATAGGCGCCAGATGGCCGCTCCGGCGACTTGACCGGAGCCGGACCCGCCGGTTCGCCGTGCCACACATGACCCTAAACAGCGGTCAGCCACGGACACCGAGGGCGCGACGGCCGGAAATAGGCAGCTAGAGCCTGCCAGCGGTTACGACCGGTCGAGACACCGATCTTCCAGGCCCGCTGCCGCGCACGGGACGAGTGCAGGTAGATCAACGCGGCGCTCGCTGTCGTGCCCCACCTCCAGGAGAACTGGATTAAGAGCATCCATCGCTTCGGAAAGAGGGACAGGCAGTTCGGTAGGTCAGACACGGGACTCACCCGCCGATAATCTGGCACGCGGTTGCCGCAGCTGAGGCTCCATGCAGCGCGACCGATCTTCCAGACTGGTCATGCGCCGCATCAGGCCCGACCGGTGATTTCTCCCAGCCAGTACTGGGCGTAGTCGTCTCCATTCTCAGCGCGCTGGCGCAGCTGATCCACGTCGCCTGCGCTGGCCAGGCAGCGACACAGGAAGTGCCGGGAGGCTTTGTGTCCCAGGTCGGCGAGGACCCGCAGGGCGTTCGGCCCGGCTGGTGATCCGCCTATCACGTCGAAAAATAGCTGCCGGGTTCGGGGGTCGGCGGCCTCGACGCGCTCGCGCAGCTCTTCGTGCATGTCACGGTCGGCCAGCGTCTTGATCAGCACGCAGTAAGCGTGAAAGTCGCCGTGCCCGGCGCGGGCCCGCAGCTCGTCAAGCTGGTCGTGGTCGGCCAGGAGCTGGGCCAGCTTGCGTACCGCGTGGTAGCTGCCGCTGTCGGCACGCTCGCGCAGCTCGGCGAGCCGGTCACAATCGGCCAGCCAGCGGGCCAGCCACAGCTCAGCCACGTCATCGCCGGCATCAGCCAGCGGGCGGACCAGCTCAATCGCCTCACCGAGCACGGCCGGGTCCGGCTCTGCGCCCGGGAATGCCCGGTCCGACAGCCAACTGGCCAGCTGCCGTCTGGCATGATCGTCCCCGGCGGCGGCCAGCTTCCGGAGCTCATCGGCCTGGTCGTGCTCGGCCAGCTGGTAAGCCCGCCACCAGCCCGCTGCATCGCTGGCTTCCCCGTCAGGCGAACGCAAAGCAGCCATATGCATAGCCTATGACCGCTGATGTGCTGAGCCCATCCCGGCCGCGATCCGCTAGGGAGCGGGTTGCGATGGCTAGCTGTCCTGTGTTCAGGTTCGCTGTGCGGTCGGCAACAGATGGCGTTGGCCTGCCGTAACATCTGCGGCGCCGCAGGCCAGCAAGAACGCCGTCTCGACGCTCCTAGGTGAAACAGCCGGGTTAGCTGTCGTGTGCAACGTGGGCCAGTGGTCGACCGGCCACACTGCGGCCAGCCCGGCCACCCCGTCGGCGGACTGGGAATCTCACCGCCGTTCGAGTTCGGCGGCATCAGGCTCCTGGAACTGCTCCCTCCACTGCCAGATCGAGCCATCGAACGGTGGCGCGGTGCTCGTCGCGCCGGGCGATGCGGGCGAGCTGCAGCCGGTACCCGCAGGTGACCAGGCCTCGCAGCGCGGCCTGCACCCCTTGGCCGACCGCGCCAGCCCCGCGCAGCGCCCGACCGTTCAGCGGCCCCACAGCTCGAAGGCCACCTCGAGCACAACGCTGGGTCCCCAGCCGCAGGGCCTGCAGCGCGACCGAGATAAGCCGCCCTTCGAGCACGAAGCGCTTGCCGCCGGCCAGCGAATCGCCGAACAGCGGGATCATCCAGTGATCCGGGGTCAGCCGCAGCGCCGGGCGCATCGCGGCGAGTTCTTTGGCCCGGGTGGTTTTCCCGGCCCCGGGGAGCCCAGCGATCAAGGTCAGCGTGGCGACACGCGGATCCTGCGCAACGACGGGCCCAGACCGGACCTCGACAGGCACTGACGGTGGCCGGCCAGGTGCGGACGGGCATGGGAATGGTTCTTCGTCTTGTGAACCGGAACGCTGCGACTGAGACATGGCTCCCCTGATCAGGCAGGATGACCCGGCAGCGCGGGAATACGCGCGTGACTGCCGGCCGGACACTGATCCGGCGGTACGTCCTGGCACTGACCCCGCAGGGGCAGCCAATGAGGCCGCGGTTACGGCAGCCCCGGTACCGCCGCTAGGCAGCGGTCCGGGTAGTCATGGCAGCGCAGCAGCACACGAGCCTGACCATAGCCGGCCACCTCGGAAGCTGAACTGAGGCAGGCAGGACGGTCTTGGCGGGGTGCGTTGATCGGCTGCCTCTGAGTTGGGAAGCTAGGTATCCATGTCTACCGATGTGACCCCCGCTAGCCCTCGCGAGGACCTCCCTGGCGTGGACCGCCTGCTCGCCTTGTCTGATGGCGTGGTGGCCATCGCTATTACCTTGCTTGTCTTGCAACTCAATGTGCCAGACGTAACGAAGCTCACCGACCCCTCCTCAGCCTCCGAACTCGCCACCCAACTTGGCAAAGGCGCTGACTCGCTGATCAGCTACGTGATTTCCTTTTACGTCATCGCCCTGTTCTGGCTCGTTCACCACCGGGTCTTCCGCCGGATCGCCGGACAGCGAGAGGGCCTGGCCTGGTGGAACTTCGCGTTCCTGTTCACCATTACCGTCATGCCTTTCACCAGCAACCTCGTGGGCAAGTTCTCCGCCAATCCGCTCGCCGTCGACATCTTCGCGGTTAACCTGCTGGCGGCTATGCTGGCGACCCACCTGACGCTTACCTACGGCTACCGCAATAATCTGGTTATCGCCGAATCCCCGCGGGAAATGCAGGCTGCGCAGCTGCGCGCGGCGGCAAGCGCATTCGTCATCGTCGTGTCGATCGGCATTGCGTGGGTGAACACTGATGCCGCCAAATATTGCTGGCTGCTGCTTGCCGTCGCGCCCCGGCTCGCCGATCGCTGGTCTGCTAGTCGAGCAGTGCGGTGAGCTTCTTCGGCGCCAGGACCCGGTAGCTTTCGGTCACGAGCTCGCGGATCTCCTCCCAGTCCGTGTCGTCGGTGAGCACCACCCCGATCCGATCACGGCCGGCTCGCGAGGCGAAGAACGGGTGGCCGATGGACAGCAACACCTCGCGTTCGTCTGGGTCGGCACGCAACACGAGCAGCGTGACGGGCTTGCCGGCCGAGTCCTCTACTGCCACTAGCAAGCAGAACGACCTCCGGCGGATGTCGAACGACTGCGCCGTCGATCTCGCCCTAGTTCGTGAGTAGTCGACCCGCACCGTCACCTCGGGCAGCGCCAGGCAGAGCGTGCGGATCCGCTTGACGATGTCTTCCGAGACCTCTATAGGCGCGCTCACGCGGCGACCCCACACACAATGCCAGAATCCCATGCCGGATGAGGACTGCTGGATGTGGTCCCTCGAAGGCGATGAGTTGCGGAGTGATGGTGCGTCTAACCTGCCGTGAGTGACGATGAGTACCAGCCGGTTGCCGTATCGCGGCGGATCTGCGCCCCGGCGCACGACATCTTCCAGGTCATTGCCAATCCCGCGCGGCATCCGGAGTTCGACGGCTCGGAGAGTTTGCGGGGACCGGATTCCACCGCGGTGATCTCAGGGGTGGGAGACGTCTTCGTGATGAAGATGCACTTCTCTCATCTCGGCGACTACGAGATGAACAACCACGTGGTGGAGTACGAGCGAGACCGGCGGATCGGCTGGGAGCCCGAAGCCGGGCGCGGGCATCCCGACGCCGCACCGGACAGTCCTGAGGCGGCCCGGTGGGGGCATCGGTGGAGCTACCAGCTAACCCCCGATGGCCCGGATGCGACCATCGTGACCGAGATCTACGACTGCTCACGAGCGCCCGAAAGAGAGCGCGCCGGGATGGACAATGGCAAGATCTGGATCGAGAGCATGGCCAGGACACTGGAGCGGCTTGACGTGCTATGCCGCAAAGTAGACCAGCCCGGCATTCACGACGTATCGTGACCCCGTTGGGCCTGGCCGCCCTGTAACTACTCGGCAGGAGCAAAGTAATGCTGACCGGTATCGCGGTTATTCCGGCGATGCCCCGTTACATGCCGTACGGCTGGGTATTTGTGGTCGCCGTTATTGCGCTAATCCTGCTGGTCTTCCTACGTGTGTACGTAATTGGAGGCCGGTCCCGGCAGCAGACTGGACACCGGTCCGGCTGAGCGGTAGCGACAGCAGGGGACGGGCGTCTGCGCCAGATGGGGAGAGTTCATGACGGACACCGTGTGGGCCGGGCTAGCGGAATTGAGTGCCGAGCTCGCTGACTTCTACCGGGATCTGCATCAGCATCCCGAGCTGTCGCTGCAGGAGCACCGCACCGCCCGGCTAGTCGCCGACGCGCTGTGGCCGCTGGGCTTCGAGGTCACCGAGCAGGTGGGCGGCACAGGAGTGGTCGGGCTGCTGCGGAACGGCGACGGTCCTGTGGTGATGCTGCGCGCTGACTTCGACGCCCTACCCGTCGAGGAACAGAGCGGCCTGCCTTACGCGAGTACGGACCGCGCCCGCGACCAGGACGGGGCAGAGGTCCCGGTGATGCACGCCTGCGGGCATGACATGCACGCCGCCTGCCTGCTGGGTGCCGCGGCCGTGCTCGCCCGTACCCCCGGGACCTGGTCCGGGACCCTGCTCGTAGTGTTCCAGCCGGCCGAGGAACTGGGCCGCGGCGCCAACGACATGGTGAATGACGGCCTGTTCCGGCGGTTCCCGGTGCCGGGCATCGTGCTCGGCCAGCACGTCGGTCCGCTGCCCGCCGGGATGATCGGCTATGCCAGCGGGCCGGTCATGGCCGCCAGCGACTCCGCTCAGGTGGTCCTGTACGGCCAGGGTGGTCACGGTTCCCGCCCCGAGGCCGCCATCGATCCGGTGCTCATGGCCGCGAACGTCGTGACACGGCTCCAGGGCATCGTCGCGCGCCAGGTCTCGCCTGCGGAGACCGCCGTCGTCACCGTCGGGCGGCTGCAAGCAGGAACCAAGGACAACATCATCCCGGATACCGCCGAACTCGGCATTAACATCCGCACCTACGCCCCGCAGACCCGTGATCTGGTCCGCGCCGCGATCGAGCGCATCATCGCCGCTGAGGCCATCGCCAGCGCCGCGCCGCGCCCGCCGCAGATCACCTGGAACATCAGCACGCCAGTGCTGGTCAGCGACCCGGTCGCGACTGAGACCACCATGGCCGCCTTCACCGGTCACTTCGGTGCGGAGCGCCTGCTGCCCTTGCCGTTGGTCACCGCGAGCGAGGACGTCGGCATCTTCGGTGAAGCCGCGGGCATACCCACCGTCTTCTGGTTCTGGGGCGGTCCTGACACCCAGACAGTGCTCAGCGCGATGGCGGAGGGACGGCTCGACTCGCTGCCTGGCAACCACTCACCCTACTTCGCGCCCGTCATCGAGCCGACCCTCAGCACCGGTATCGAGGCCCTGACCGTCGCCGCACGCACCTGGCTTCAGGCGTCGCCGGAGGTGCAGGAGTAAGCGACCCGGTTCGCTGTCAGCACGTGTTCGACACGGCCGTGACCAGGTTGTTCCCCGTGGAAACGACCGGCCCTGCCGCGGCGGCCGCCGCACTCAGCGTCGCGGTGTTCACGTTGGCTCTGGCCGCGTTGACGCTTGAGGTCAGGCTGGACAAGGCTGTCGACAGGTCGTCGATCTGGGTGGAGTACTGGCCCTTCGGGTCAGTCTTGAGCGTGCTGAGCTCCTGCTGATCGCAGGCCTGGGCAGCCTCGCCTGGTTCGCTATCCGCTGATCACGCAGGCAGGCCGGCTAGGCGTCCGGCCGGCAGAGCACGCGGGACAGGACGCCGGTCATGCCCTCGGCCGTGGCGCCCGTCGCGTCCGCAGCGCGCCAGGCGACAAAGCCGTCCGGCCGGACGAGAACCGCGCCGTCCGGGGAGATCCCGTAGGCGGCACAGAAGCCAGAGTCCGCGTCCGCGAGCTCACCGGCTGCCTGCTCCCCGGCCTCCCCGTCGGCCACCTGGTAGGCGTCGAGCCCGACGCCCAGCGAGCGCGCCGCGTCGCGTGCCAGGTCACACCATGCGGCGCCGCGCGCGCCCGTCAGCAGGACGAAGTTCCCGCCGAACAGGTCGAGCGTGGACAGCCGCGTGCCCCCACGGCGCAGGAAGACGTGCGGCGCTCGCGAGCCTGGCTGGCCCGTGCAGTCGCGCGGGTGCTGGTGCGGCGGCCGGCCGTCGCCCGGTTCGGCGATGATGGCGGGTGAGTCGTAGCGGTAGCCGAGTTCCAGGTAGAGGTCGTCAACGACCGGCTGCACGTCGGCCGTGCCGAGGTAAGGCGCCACCCGGGTGACGTACCGCGCGTAGGACTGCTCAACGGTGAACTCGCCCACCGGCCGCCGTTCCGCGTCGTAGGTCGCCAGCAGGCCCGGCCCCGCGGTCCCGTTCAGCACGAGCGCGAGCTTCCATGCGAGGTTGTGCGCGTCCTGGACGCCGGTGTTGCCGCCGAAGCCCCCGTTCGGCGGGACCACATGCACCGCGTCGCCGGCCAGGAAGACCCGCCCTTCGGAGTACCTGTCAGCGACATCGGCGACGGCCTGCCAGGTCGCGATGTCCTCGATGACCAGCGGCATCCCCGGGACGCCGATCGCCGCGCGCAGCAGTTCGAGCGCCCGGTCTTTGGTGATCCCGTCGGCGACGTTCGCCCAGGGCGCCTCCGGGTAAGCCGCGACGATCTCGGGGCGGGCCGTGTCCCCGACGAGGTTGACCACGAGGAAGCCGCCGTTACCGCTGCGGTCTAGGCGGAAGAACCCGCGCAGCACCGGGTTGGTGACGTAGTGGACGCCCTGATTCCGGCCGGCCAGCAGCGGCGCGAGGTCCCGCTCCGCGCGAAAGTAAATGGTGATGCTGTTCGACAGCACGCCGTGGCCGCGCATGCCGATGCCCAGCCGGTTCCTGACGGGGCTGCGGTTGCCGTCGGCGGCGACCGCGTAGCGTGCCCGCACCCGGGACCGGGTCCCGGTCGCCGCGTCGGTGAGTACCGCGGTTATGCCGTCACCGTCCTGCTCAAGGCTGGTGCACTCGGTGCGGTATCGCGTCCGCGCGCCCAGCGACTCGGCGCGTTCCCGCAGGATCGGCTCGAGCGCGTCCTGGTTGATGAACAGCCGGATTGTCGGGCTGAACTCGGCGACGCCGGCGTTGAGATCGGTGAAGTAGGTGGCGATCTCCCGCCCTGCCAGGGACTCGACGTTGCTGATCCCGCCGTCCGGCGGGTACTGCTCACGCGACTTGCGCCGGACGGTGTCCTCCAGTCCCGCCGACCGGAGGATTTCCAGGGTGCGCAGGTTGAAATGCCCGGCACGGGGGTGGATCGCGGTACCGGAGTGGCGCTCAACCACGAGCGACTCGATTCCGTACCGCGCCAGGAGCAGGGCCGTGGACAGGCCCACTAGGCTCCCGCCGACGATCAGGAGGGGAACCTGGCTTTCTTCGTCTTGCCCGGTCACGGCCTGATCGTAGGACTGCCACTTGATATTCGGCCAACGGAACTTGTGAATGCAAAGCATTGCTGTACTGAATAATTATTGGTAGGCAAGGCGTCATGGACCTGGCCGGAGTAGACCTCAACCTTCTGGTGGCGTTCGACGCGCTGATGGACGAGCGCAGCGTGACCCGGGCGGCGGCCCGGCTCAGCCTGAGCCAGCCAGGCATGAGCAACACGCTGGCCCGGCTGCGCAAGCTGTTCGGCGATCCCCTGCTGGTCCGCGAGGGCTTCACGCTGGTGCCCACGCGGCGGGCCGATGCGCTCCGGCAGCCCGTTCGCGACGCGCTCGCCATCATCCGGGCAGCGCTCGATCAGCGAACCGGCTTCGATCCCGCGGCGGACCAGGCGACCTGGACCGTGAGCTGCTCCGACTACAGCCTGCTCATGCTTATCGGCCCGCTGGTGCGGCGACTGGCCGCCGCGGCGCCCGGGGTCACCATCCGGGTGCTGCCGCGCGCGCCGGATCCGATCGGGCTGCTGCGCGAGGGTGCGGCCGATCTCGTCATCGAGCCCGAGGAGATCATGCCCGACGCCCAGCTGGACAGCCAGCGGCTGTTCGCCGACCAGTGGCTGTGCTGCGTCTGGGCGGGCAACTCGGCCGTCGGTGACCGGATGACCATGGACGACTACCTGCGGCTCGGGCACCTTGTCTACTCGGTGGGACGCGTGCAGCCGGCCTTGATCGTCGACCAGCACTTCGAGCGGTCCCGGGTGCCGCGCCGCATCGAGTTCACCGTTGAGAGCTTCCTGCTGGCGCCGTTACTGCTGGAAGGCACCGACCTGGTGACCGTCGTGCCGGAACGGGCCGTGCCGCACTTGCGGCGCACCGCCGACATCCGGGTGCTTGATCCGCCCGTGGCGCTGCCCGGGATCACCGAGCGACTATGGTGGCACCCGCTGCATACTGCCGACCCCGCGCACGCCTGGATCCGCGCCCACATCGCCGAGATCGCCGCCGAGTTGGACTAGGTTGGCTCTTCGATGTAGGAAGGTTGGCATGGCGGAACTAAGCGGGCTGGCGGCGGTCGTAACGGGTGGCGGGTCGGGGATCGGGCTGGCTACCGCCCGGTTGCTCGCCAGCCGCGACGCGAAGGTCGCGGTGCTCGACCTCAAGCCCGGCGACGAGTTCACCGGCCTTTACGCGGATGTCACGGACGACGCGTCGGTGCGGGAGGCGATCGACACAGCGGCGGAGCGACTCGGCGGCGTCGACATTCTCGTGAACAACGCGGGCATCGGCGCGATCGGGACGGTGGCCGACAACTCCGACGATGAATGGCACCGGGTATTCGACGTCAACGTCGTCGGGATGGTCCGGGTGGCCCGCGCCGCGCTGCCCTACCTGCGCGCGTCCGGGCACGCCGCGATCGTCAACACCTGCTCGGTCGCCGCGATAGCCGGCCTGCCGCAGCGGGCGCTGTACTCCGCCACGAAGGGCGCCGTGCTGTCCCTGACGCTCGCGATGGCCGCCGACCACATCCACGAGGGCATCAGGGTCAACTGCGTCCTGCCAGGCACCGCCGACACCCCGTGGATCGGGCGGCTGCTCGACCAGGCCGACGACCCGGTCGCCGAGCGTGCCGCGCTGGAGCGTCGGCAGCCGATGGGGCGGCTGGTCAGCCCTGACGAGGTGGCGGCCGGCATCGCGTACCTGGCCAGCCCGCTGGCGTCGTCGGTGACCGGCACGTCGCTGGCGGTCGACGGCGGCATGGCGGGCCTGCGGATCAGGCCGCGTCCGTAACGCCAGGTTCGTGAGCCGGAAAATTCCCAATCCTGAATGTTAATTCCATCCTTAGCCGGGCAGTAGGTCTCCCATCTGAAATCGACGTTGCGAGGGAGGCGACTATGGGCTGGGTGTGGGGCGGCGTCCTCATCGGCGTGGTGATCGTGGCGTTGGCGGTAGGCGTCCCGTATTTCATGACACACAGGCGCATGCGCGAGCACCACGACGTCTCCGACAGCCGCTATTACCTGCGCGCGCGGCGGAAGTCGCGGTTGCAGCGCCGGGACGCACGCGCGAGCCAGCGCTAGTCTCTCTGTGTGGGCTATGACGACGGCAGGGTGGCGTGCACCGACGACGCCCTGGTGATTCGCCTGTACTACTTTCCCTTCGGGGATAAGCGCATTCCCTATGCCAATATCGGGCAAGTGCGGCGGGCTGCGCTGACCGGGATGAGCGGGCGGTACCGGCTCTGGGGGAAGTGGCGACTTCATCCACTGGGCTAACTTCGACCCGGACCGGCCGAAGAAAGCGTCGCGCTCATTATCAGTATTTCCAGCCGGCACATGCGGCCGGTGATCACCCCGGATGACCCCGACGCCGTGGCAGCGGAACTGGCCAGCCATGGCGTCACTGTCGGCTTAGCCGGGCAGCCGGACGCCGAAGCCGGTGCTGGCGAGCTTCAGCAGGACCTGACCGGGGGCCTGCAAGGTGGCGACCTTCGCCGCGCTCAGGTCCTCGAGCTGTCTCAGGGCGGTCGCGTAGGCGCCATCGCCCTGCTTGCGCGCCTGGCTCAAGACGACCGCGTTGGCCCACACCTTTCCCCTCGCCTCTCGCAGGAACCGCTGGGTGGCTAGCCGGTTGAGCGGCTGGAGCAGCCGGTCCAGGAGGGTGCCGGGACCGGAGACCGAGGCCAGTTCGTCGTCTTCGGCCGCGACGCGGGAGGCGAGCACGCGGTCGATGGCCTGATGGTCGGACCGCCGCCTGGCCAGCAGCGCCGGGTCGCCGAACTCTTCGTCGGTGATCACCGCCAGCAGCGCCTGCGGCAGGTCGTAGTTGATATGGGCGTTCATGCCGAGCAGGACGTGGCGGAGCGGCGGCAGCCTGGCGGGAGCGCCGAACGCGATGTCCCAGGGCCGCGACGGGCGGCTGCCCGCCAGCGCCGCCCGGAGCGCGTCCAGGTACAGGTTGGCGAACGCGACGTCCCACCGCTCGACCCATTCGGCGTCGGTGAAGCCGCCGCGGTGGAGTTCCGCCGCCACCGCGACCGTCGTTCGCTGGTACGTCGCGTGAAAGTACTGCCGCTGGTCGCCGGCGGCGCGCAGCGACTCGAGCAGGGCGGCCATCCGGTCGATCAGCTCCTCGATCACACCGCCATTGTGATCCGCCCGGTGCCCGGGCGACGAATTTGAGGAAGGGGCCGGAATTAACCGGAGCCGGCCGGCTGGGGGATGAGATGAAGGGCGGCACCGCGGGACTGAGCGGGCTGGCGCCCCTGGTGGTGCTGCTGCCGATGGAAGCGGGCGTCCCGATCCCGCTGCCCGCCGACCTGGTGATGATCACGGTGGGAGAGCGCTCGCGGCGGGAAAGTTCCCGTTGTGGCTGGCGGTGGCGGGTTTTGACGTCATCGCAATCGTCGGCACCACGGCGTTGTTCCTGGCGTGCCGGGGCCCGGCTCACCGGACCATCGCCAGGTTCGGGCCACGGCTGGGCCTGACCCAGGCGCGGGTTGGCCGCGCGGCCGCCTTCGCCGAGACCCGGGGACTCCCCGGGCTCGCGCTGGGGCGCGGGACCCCCGGGCTGCGGACCCTTACCGTGATAGCGGCGGACGTCTCCGGGCTGAGCGCGCGGCGTGCGCTGCCCGCGCTCATCGTCGGGAGCGTGTTCTTCCAGCTCCATCTGGTGCTTGGCCTGCTGCTCGGCCCGCTCGCCGTGCGGGCCTTCAACCAGCCCAAGAGACCGTCCCTCGCGGCGCTCGCCGTGCTTTGTCGCCGGCACGCTGGTCTTCTGGCGGGTCAGGCGGCGCAAAGGCGGGGCGCCCGGGCGCGTGGCGGGAGGCGAGCTGCCCGGCGTGCCTCGGCGTGAGCCTGCTCGCCGAGCGTGTCCCGCCCTCGCGGAGCTTACCGAAGCCGAAGGCGTACCGTCTTAGGAGTGCAGACCTTCGACGACGTGGCACGCCTGGCCGCCGGACTGCCCCAGGTCACTGAGGGCGTCGACAAGTACAGGAAGACCAACAGGACCTGGGAGGTCGACGGCAAGGCGTTCGCCTGGGAGCGCCCGTTCAGCAAGGCGGACATCAAGCGGTTCGGCGACGAACAGCCGCCGGACGGCCCGATTCTCGCGATCCGCACCGCCGACCTGGCCGAGAAGGAGGCTATCCTCGCGGCGCACCCGGACGCCTTCTTCACGATCCCGCACTTCAACGGGTTCAGCGCCTACCTCGTCCAGCTGGACGAGGTGACCCCGGAGGCACTCAGCGAGGCCCTCACCGACGGCTGGCTGGCGTGCGCCCCGCGCGACCTCGCCGACCGGTTCGCCGCCGGCGAGAGCGAGAGCGAGGACGGGTAAACCGAAACGTCCACATCTTGAGACGGATTAGCTCAGTAAGTAAGACGCGAGTTACGCTGGACCGCATGCCAGAGGTCTACACACACGGTCATCATGAGTCGGTGCTGCGCTCGCATCGGTGGCGCACCGCCGAGAACTCCGCCGCCTACCTGCTGCCGCACCTCAAGCCGCACATGCGGATCCTCGACGTCGGCTGCGGCCCGGGCACGATCACCGCGGGCCTGGCCGGCTACGTGCCGCAGGGGCGCGTGACCGGCATCGACGCCGCGCCGGACATCGTGGAGCAGGCCGGGGAACTGACGGCCGGCCGTGAGAACCTCGACTTCACGACCGGCGACGTCTACGCACTCGACTACCCAGATGACACGTTCTGCGTGGTGCACGCCCACCAGGTGCTCCAGCATCTCAGCGACCCGGTCCTGGCGCTGCGCGAGATGCACCGGGTCACCAAGCCCGGTGGCCTGGTCGCCGCCCGCGACGCGGACTACGGCGCCATGGTCTGGTACCCAGTCCTTCCGGTGCTCGACGACTGGCTGGCGCTGTACGAGAAGGTGGCCCGCGGCAACGGCGGCGAGCCCGACGCCGGCCGCCGGATGCACGCCTGGGCCAGGGCAGCGGGCCTGGATGACGTCATGGTCTCGACGTCGACCTGGACGTACGCAACACCAGAGGACCGCGACTGGTGGGGCGGCCTGTGGGCCGACCGCACGGTCAAGTCCGCCTACGCCGCCAACGCGACCGGCGGCGCCCACGCGACCACCGCGGATCTAGAGCGGATCGCCGACGGCTGGCGCGCCTGGGCCGCCGATCCCGACGGCTGGTTCGCCGTCATCCACGGCGAGATCCTCTGCCGGGCCTAACGGCGCGGTCTCCCGCGACACGCCAAGATAGTGGATCGTTTGGCACCCTATAGGGTGCTTTTCGATCCACTATCTTCAAAATCTGATTCGATCAGTTCCCGGCGGCGGGGTGCCTGCGAATAAGTGCCGCGAAGGGTCTAGAGGGGATAGCCGGGGAGACGCCAATAAGCACGTGGGGTGGCGGCGCACCAAAATCGGCGGGCGGCGGCTGGGCCGTGGGCTCCTAGGCAACCCGCGTCGGCCAGGCCTACCCTGCGGTCATGGGCAGATACGAGGACGTCTTCCGCCGTAGCCTCGCCGACCCGGCCGGCTTCTGGGCCGAGGCCGCGACCGCCGTCGACTGGTACCAGGGCCCGCGGGTCATCCTCGACGACAGCAACCCGCCGTTCTACAAGTGGTTCGCCGGCGGCACGCTGAACACCTGCCACAACGCCCTCGACCGCCACGTCGACGGCGGCCGCGGAGAGCAGCACGCGCTGATCTACGACTCTCCGGTTACCGGCACCACGAAGACGTTCACCTACCGGCAGCTACGCGACGAGACGGCCAGGTTCGCCGCCGTCCTCCAGGGCCTGGACATCCAAAAGGGGGACCGCGTTGTCATCTACATGCCGATGATCCCCGAGGCCGTGGTCGCCATGCTGGCCTGCGCCCGCCTCGGCGCCATCCACTCGGTGGTGTTCGGCGGGTTCGCGGCGCACGAGCTCGCGGTGCGGATCGACGACGCCACGCCGAAGCTGATCGTCTCCGCCTCCTGCGGCATCGAGGGCAAGCGGGTCATCGAGTACAAGCCGATCCTGGACAAGGCCATCGACGAGGCCGCGCACAAGCCGGCGCGCACGGTCATCGTCCAGCGCCCGCAGGCGCCCGCCGCGATGACGGCGCGCGACCTGGACTGGCACGAGCTCATGGCCGCCAGCACCGGCCAGGCGCCCTGCGTCGCCGTCGACGCGACCGACCCGCTCTACATCCTGTACACCTCGGGCACCACCGGGAAGCCCAAGGGCGTGGTCCGCGACAACGGCGGCCACGCGGTCGCGCTGACCTGGTCGATGCGGAACGTTTACGACACCGGCGCGGGCGAGGTGTTCTGGGCCGCGTCCGACATCGGCTGGGTCGTCGGGCACTCCTACATCGTGTACGCGCCGCTGCTGGCCGGCTGCACCACGATCCTGTACGAGGGCAAGCCGGTGGGCACCCCCGACGCCGGCGCGTTCTGGCGCGTGATCAGCGAGCACAACGTCAAGAGCCTGTTCACCGCGCCGACCGGGTTCCGCGCGATCCGCAAGGAAGACCCGCAGGGCACGCTCAAGGCCGGCTACGACCTCAGCGGCTTCAGGTACCTGTTCCTGGCCGGCGAGCGGCTCGACCCTGACACCTATCGCTGGGCGGGCGACCTGCTGAAGGTCCCAGTGATCGACCACTGGTGGCAGACCGAGACCGGCTGGGCGATCGCCGCCGACCCGATGGGCCTTGACCCCAAGCCGACCAAGCCGGGATCGCCCACCTTCCCGATGCCGGGATATGACCTGCGCATCCTCGACGAGGACGGCAACGAGGCGAAGCCAGGCGATGCCGGGAACATCGCGCTCAGGCTGCCGCTGCCGCCGAGCTGCCTGCCGACGCTGTGGCACAACGACGAGGGCTTCATCCGCTCGTACCTGGCCAGGTATCCCGGTTACTACCTCACAGGCGATGGCGGCTACCGCGACGCGGACGGCTACCTGTACGTCATGGGCCGCACCGACGACGTGATCAACGTGGCCGGGCACCGGCTGTCCACCGGGGAGATGGAAGAGGTGCTCGCCAGCCACCCCGCGGTCGCCGAATGCGCGGCCTTCGGGGTGGCCGACGAGCTCAAGGGCGAGGTGCCGCGCGGTCTCGTGGTGCTCAAGGCGGGCGTCACCGCCGACCCGGAGGCGCTGGCCGCGGAGCTCGCCGCGATGATCCGCGAGCGGATCGGCCCGATCGCGGCGCTGCGCACGATCGACGTGGTGCCAGGTCTGCCGAAGACGCGATCAGGGAAGATCCTGCGGAAGACCATGCGGGGCATCGCCAACGGCAAGGACGAGCCGGTTCCTTCGACCATTGACGACCCGGCTGTGCTAGCGGGGCTTCGACCTATTCTTCTCCGTCGGAACGATCCCGGCTGACTCCGCGGAGCAAAGCGTTGAGCCGGTGAGTAAGGCGCGCACGTTCTGAGGAAACTTCATGCAGCCGCGCCGCGAGCTCGTCGCGCTGGGCGGCGACCTCAGCCAGCCTTGTTTCCAGCTCGATGATCCGCCGGATCGCGGGCAGCGTCATGCCCTCGTCCGCCATCGAGGCGACCTGCTGGATGACGCGGATCTCCACCCGGGTGTAGCGGCGCTGGCGGCCGGCGGAGCGCTGCGGGGTGACGACCTGGAGCTCGTCGATGCGGCGCAGGAAGGCTTGCTTGACCGCGAGCATCTCCGCGACCTGCCCGACAGTGAACAGCGGGACGTTCTCGTCCTCGAAGGGCTCCATGGCTCACCTCCCTCAGGGAATGCTAAGCGGCCGGCGGTGCGCATCGCCCCGCCGGCCGCTTGTGACGCTCGTCAGCTGATTAGCTGGCCAGCTCCTTGCCGGTGCCGACCTCGATCTTGCGGGGCTTGGCCTCCTCGCGGACCGGGATGCGGATCTCGAGAACACCCTCGTTGTTGCTCGCCTCGATGGCGTCGGCGTCCAGGTTCTCCGCCAGCCGGACGCTGCGGCGGAAGCTGCCGAACAGCCGCTCGCGGACGACCGGGGACTCACCCTCGGTGCGGGTCTCCTCGCGGGTGGCGCTCACGGTGAGCACGCCGCGGTCGACGGTGACGTCGATCTTCTCCGGGTCGACGCCGGGGACGTCGAAGCGCAGTACGAGCTCGCCGTCGCGACGGACAGTGTCCATCGGCAGGGCGGTGCTGGCCGGGCCGAAGCCGGTGCCGAACGCACGCCGGACGATCCGGTCGAAGTCCCGGGTGAACGGGTCACGAGTAGTCAGGTACATCGCTGCCTCCTAGGAGGGCCTGCCACCCTGGCTTCGCCCTCTGTCAGTAAGAAACTTACAAATCAATTTATATCTTTCATGAGTCGAGCTTGTCAACTTAGTTGCCTGGCTGCGTGTTGAGCCGGCGTCAGCGGCTAACCTCAAAGGCATGGCAATCCGACCAGTCCGGCTCTTTGGCGACCCGATCCTGCGTACCGTCGCCGACCCCGTCACCGACTTCGACAAGCAGCTGCAGAACCTGGTGAAGGACCTGACCCAGACGCTGGACGACGCCCAGGGAGCCGGCCTGGCGGCGCCGCAGATCGGGGTGGGGCTGCGGGTGTTCGCCTACGCCGTGGGCAGCGAACGCGGCTACCTGGTCAACCCGGAGCTCAGCTTCCCCGACGACGAGGAGCAGGACGGCGAGGAGGGCTGCCTGTCGTTCCCCGGCATCTACTACGACGTCAAGCGGCGGCTCAACACGGTGGCCCGCGGCTTTACCGATCGCGGCGACCCGGTGCAGCTAGTCGGGACCGACGTGCTGGCCCGCTGCATCCAGCACGAGACCGACCACCTCGACGGCGTGCTGTTTATCGACCGGATGGACCCGGCAACCCGGAAACAAGCCATGAAGGCGATACGGGAGGCAAATTGGGACGGCGCCGTGAAGTTGAGCCCTCATCCGATGTCCGACCGCATATTCTGACAACTAGCGCGTACATCGCGCTCCCGCATAGAGCACCGGAAGCACCTGTTAACTTAGCCTCATAGGACATCGGGCATGTAACGATTTCTTCATGTGGGGTGGGTAGCTTCCCCTGCGGGAAGCACTACGCGGGAGGTACACCGACATGTCCCGAACGGCGCCCTCCGGCGCCCGTCCCGAGTGGCCCTACGAGCCGGAACGCGGCCAAGGGCGAGACGGGGAGCGGAACGTGCCAGGAACCGGGCGCGACGACAGGCGCGATGGCGCGGTTCCGCAGAACTTCCAGGGCCCGCAGGGTCCGCAGGAGCCGCAAGGTCCGCAGGAGCCGCACGGCCCGCAGGGCGCTGCGGGTGGTCAGGGCCCCCAGGGCTACAACCCCGCCGGGTACGGCAACCAGGGGTACCCGGGCCAGCGGCCAGCCGGGGCCCCGGGTGCCCCGCAGCGAGGCCAGGATCCGCAGCGCGGCCAGGGCTACCCCGGCCAGGGCTATGGCCCTCAGGGCCCTCAGGGCCCTCCAGGTCCCCAGGGTCCCCCACCAGCCGCCCCGGGCTATAACGCCCGGCCGCGCGGCGGCGCGGCGTACCCCGAGCAGGGCGGTTTCGACCGCCCGGGCTATCCGCCACAGCGGGGCGGCGGCCAGCAGCCCAACGGCCGCGGCTACGGCGGCCCCGGCTACGGCGGTCCCGGCCTGGGCGGTCCCGGCCAAGGCGGCCCCGGCCAAGGCGGTCCCGGTCAAGGCGGCCCCGGCTACGGCGGTCCCGGCCAGGGCGGCGCACCTGGCCCCGGCCCCGGTTACGGCGAGCAGCGGTACGGCGGCGGCCAGGGACGCGCGGACCAGGGGTTCGCGGCGCACGGCTATGCCGGGCAGCCGACGCAGGCGTACCAGGGGTACGCCGACCAGACAACCGTCCAGCAGCCGTACGGCTACCAGCAGGACGCCGGCCCGCGCGGCTACCGGGAGCGCGGCGCCCCGGGCGGACCCGGAGGTCCCGGCGGCCCAGGCGGGCCCGGCCCTGGCCGGCCTGGCGGCGAGCCCAAGCGGAAGGTCCGGTTCCGCAGGACGCGCAAGATCGCGCGGCTGCGGTCTGTCCGCATCATCGCCGCGCTGTTCGGCGTGTTCCTGATCTGGGTGACGTTCTCGATCGGCCAGGCGATCACCGCCAACAACGGCCAGAGCCTGTCGTCCAACCTCGCCGAATGGGCCCGCGACCACTACCTCGGCCCGGTCGTCACGTTCGGCGAGTGGCTCAGCTACAACCCGCCCAAGGCCGGCGGCAAGCCGTCTTTCTCGCTCGCCATCCCCAAGGGACAGCAGGTCAACTCCACCAAGACGCACGCGAAGGGCTTCACGCCCGACATCCCGGCCACGCTGAAGTCGCTGGCCGGCACGCCGCTGCCTGGGGAGGGGCAATGGCGGGTCGTGGAGAAGGTGAAGGGCCAGCCCGCGATCTTCACCACCTTCCTGCGGGACGCCACGTACACGTCCTACGTCAACGGGATCGCGTCGATGGACCAGCGGCTGGTCTCGTTCCAGCTGCACCCCGGCTCGGAAGACCCTGGCCCGGGCAACTGGGGGACGTGGGGAGCGACCTCCATCGCGCCTGGGCACCGCACCGGCCTGATCGCCACGTTCAACGGCGGCTTCAAGCTGGACAGCGCCGGAGGCGGCTTCTACCTCAACGGTGAGTACCACGGCTCGCTCGTGACCGGCGAGGCGGCGATCGTGTACTACAAGAACGGCACGATCAAGATCGGCGAGTGGGGCCGCGACTTCACGATGAACTCGTCGATCGAAGGCGTGCGGCAGAACTTGAAGCTGCTCATCGACCGTGGCAAGATCGAGCCGAACCTCAACCAGAACGTAGAGACGAACTTCGGCGCCACGCTCGGCGGCGGCTACTACGTTTGGCGTTCCGGACTCGGCATCACCAAGGACGGCAGGATCATTTACGTCTACGGCCCGGCACTCAACGTTCAGGACCTGGCCGCCCTGCTGCAGCGGGCCGGCGCGGTCGAGGGTATGCAGCTCGACATCAACCCGTACTGGATGAAGTACGAGTATTACAACGCAAACAGCCACCCGTCAGACCCGACGCCGGTTAACCTGCTGCCGACACAGCAGCAGAGTGCTTACTCGTACTACTCGACCTACACCCGGGACTTCACGGCGGTATACGCGCGGTGACGATAGACAAGACCCTGGTCCCTGGCAAAGACACGGGACCACAGGCCGCGGCGTCCGCCGCGGCCCTGCCGGTGACCCCTTCGCGGTGGCTCATCGCGGTCATCAGGGAGACCAGGCCACGGCAGTGGCCGAAGAATCTCCTGGTGTTCGCGGCGCCGCTGGCCGCCGCCTCACTGGGCCGCAACCACGGCTTCGCCTACGCGCTGCTCGCGATGTTCGCCTTCGCTTGCGCCTCGGCGGCGGTGTACTTCGTCAACGACGTAGTTGACGCCGATCGCGACCGGCGTCATCCGGTCAAGCGGAACCGCCCGATCGCCTCCGGCGCGCTGCCCGCCCAGCACGCGCTCGTGCTCGGCGCGCTCGCGGTCGTGCTCGCCGTCGGCGCGGGCGTGCTCATCCGCGAGCCCCGGTTTGTCGCGGCGATCTCCGTCTACCTCTGCCTGCAGTTCCTGTACTCGTTCCGGCTCAAGCACGTTCCATTCCTCGAGATGCTGCTCGTCGCCTCCGGCTTCCTGCTGCGCGTTCTCGGCGGCGCGGCGGCGACCCACGTGAAGCCGCTGTCCATCTGGTTCCTGCTCGTGTGCACGCTCGGCGCGCTCGGCGTCGCGGTCGCCAAGCGGTACACCGAGCTCACCTCGCTGGGCGATGAGGCTGTCCGGCACCGCCCGGTGATGCGCTGGTACCGGCCAGGGATGCTCCGCATCGTCCAGCTGCTCATCGGCGTGGGCATGCTCGCGACGTACCTGATGTGGGCGGTGAGCGAGACCACCGCCGCCCGTCCCTGGCACCTGGCGAGCGCGCTGCCGCTGGGCGCGGCGCTGGTCAGGTTCGGCGTGCTCACCGCGCGCCGCACCGTCCGCCCGGTGGAAGACCTGATCACCAGGGACGCGGTCATGCTCTGTTTCGAGGCGGCCTGGCTGGTGCTGTTCTGCGTCGGGCTCTACGCGGCTTAGGTGGGGAAAAGATAATGGGTATTCAGAACGGAAGCAGCCGGCTCTCACGGGTCCTCCTGCTCGGCGGCACGAGCGAGATCGGCCTGGCGATCCTGTCCGCACTCCGGCTTGAGCCGGGCACCGAGGTGATCCTGGCCGGCCGCGACGCGCAGCGGCTCGAGGCGGCCGGCAAGGCGCTGAACCGCCCCGTCACCGTCGCCAGGTACGACGCGCTGGACACCGGGACGCATCAGGCCTTCGCCAACGAGATCTGCGCCGGGGGAGTGCCCGACCTGGTGATCGCCGCGACCGGCGTGCTCATCCCGGAAGAGCAGGCGGAACGTGACGTCCGCCTCGCCGCCACGATGATCGAGACCAACTTCACCGGGCACGTCACGGCGCTGCTCGCGTTCGGCTCGCGGATGCGGGAGCGGGGCAACGGCACGATCGTGGTGCTGTCGTCGGTCGCGGCGGTCCGGCCGCGCAAGTTCAACGCGGTGTACGGGGCGACCAAGGCCGCCCTGGACGCGTTCGCCCGCGGCTACGCCGACGCGCTGCACGGCACGGGGGTCCGCTTGCTGCTCGTCAGGCCCGGGTTCGTGACCGGCCGGATGACGGCGGGAATGGCGCCGGCCCCGCTGGCGACCACGCCGGAGGCGGTCGGCGCCGCGGTCGCGGCGGCACTGCGCGGATCCAAGTCAGTCGTGTGGGTCCCGTCGTCGCTGGCCGGGCTGGCCACCGCGATGCGGCTGGTGCCCAGGCCGGTGTGGCGTAAGCTCAAGCGCTGATTTCAGTTTGACTTCCCTCTGAGTACGCGTTCGCGCACGTCTACGGCGAGAAGCCGCGGGTACAGTCCCCGGTTGTGCGGGTCTTGGTAGCGGAAGACGACGACACCCTTGGCGCGGTGCTCGCTCAGGGGCTCCGCAGCCGTGGCTACGTGGTCGACCTGGTTGCCGACGGCGAGGCGGCGCTGTCATACGCCCGCTGTTACGAGTACGCGGTGGCCGTGCTCGACTGGCTGATACCCCGGGTGTCCGGCATCGACGTGGTGCGCCAGCTGCGGCGCACGGGGGCCAGGACACCGGTCCTGATGATCAGCGGCAAGGGCTCGCCCGAGGACCGGGTGGCCGGCCTGGACGCCGGCGCCGACGACTACCTGGTCAAGCCGTTCGTCTTCGACGAGCTGCTCGCCCGGCTGCGGGCGCTGCAGCGCCGGCCGCCTGACGTGCTGCCGCCCCGGCTGGTGGTCGGCGACCTGGAGTGCGACCCGGCCTCCCGCGAGGTCACGTTCGGCGGCCGCCTGCGGCGCTGACCTCCACCGAGCTGAGCATCCTCGAGACGCTGATGCGGTTCTCGCCGGCCGTCGCGGAACGCCGGCAGATCGCGCAGCACGTGTGGACCGACGAGGTTGACACGTTCTCCTCGAACACGATCGACGTGCACCTGGCGCGGCTGCGCGCCAAGCTCTCCGGTTCCCACGTCCGCATCCAGACTGTCCGCGGCGTCGGCTACCGCATCGTCGCTGATAACGGTCAGCGGTTAGCGGCCGCCGCCGCGGGCGGCGGTCATGACCGCACCTCGACGAGCATCGGCAGGCCGCCGGCCGGGCGCTGGGTGACGGCGGGGATGATCGTGACGGGTTCCGCGGACGCGGGGCGCAGCCGCACCCGCTGCCCGGCGACCGCCAGCACGGTCATCATCTCGACGGTGGCGAAGCCGGCGCCGTTGTCGCCGCCGCGGACCTGATGCCCCGCTATCTCGTCGTCCGCTACCACCTGGCGGGTCAGCGTGTAGACGGGCGAGTACATCCGCATGGACTCCTGGATGACCTGTCCGGTGTAACCGAGCGCCTTCAGGTCCTCGGCGGCCGGCGCCCGGCCGCCGAGGACAGCCGCGAGCTCCTGGTGGAACCGGTCCTCCGCGGCCTGGTGCTGCCCGAGCAGCAGCCAGGTCCAGGCCAGCGCTACGGCGGTGGTCTCGAAGCCGGCGAAGAACAGCGTCACCACCTGATCGCGCAGCTCGCGCCGCGTGTCCGTGGCCGCCGCCTGATCGCCGTAGCTTCTGACCAGGTTTGCCAGCATGTCGTCGTAGCCGCCGTGGTCCGCCAGCCGCTCGTCGATCCGCGCGTACACGAAGCGGTCCACGGCCGCGAGGCCGCGCCGGAAGCGGCGGTGCAGCCTGGTGGGCACCCACAACGGCAGGGGCACCGGGCTGAACTTGCGCACCGCGAGGACCTGGACGCCGGACCGCACGGTCTCGGTGAAGCAGTTGGCGCCCCTGGCGCGTCTGGGGTCCGCGCCGGCCGTGTCCGCCAGGCCGGCTTGCAGGTCGTTCTCCAGGTCCCGGCTGAACAGCGCCATGCCGATGACCCGCATCGCCAGGTGCTGCATGGCGTCGAGCACGTCGACGGGCTCGCCGCGCCGCGCGGCCTGCTCCCACTCGGCGAGCAGCTGGGTCGTCAGCGTTCCCGTGTTCTGCACGACGCGGGCGAGCGTGGCCGCGCCGAACGCGGGCTGGAAGTTGAGAACCTCACGGTCGGCTGTAGCAGGCAACTGTGCTCCCTGTGTCCTGGTTTACAGGCAGCACCGTCCCATGCTGTTGTTGCGCGCCGGCTTAGCGGGAATTAACCGGCCTCGCGCCGAGCACCGTGGCGGCGGCCACCCCGAGCAGCGGAAGGCAGGGCACGGCCCACGCCGCGTTGGCGACGAGCAATCCGGCCAGCGACGCGCCCGCCAGCAGGCCGATCAGCACTCCCGGGCGGCGCCAGCCAACCTTCTCTTCCGGCCGGAAGACCGCGCTGACCAGGCCGGTCAGCGTCCCGGTGAGATACGTGGTGGACACGTTGCCGAGCCCCAGCTGGACGACCGCGGCCGACTGGATGCCCATGGCGCAGGCGGCCGCGGCGAGGATCGCGTACTGGGCCCAGCCAGCCGGCCGCGAGCCGGTCGCCTCCCAGCCGGCCAGGACCCCGGCGAGCAGCGTGAGCTCGGCTGCCAGCGTCAGCGTCATGTACGCGGGCCAGCGCTCCCCGTCCGGCTCGGCGGCTGACTTGGCCGAGGTGCGGTCCGTACGGTACCGGCCGATCAGCGTGCCGGCGGCGACGCCCGTGACGTAGCCGGCGAGCGCCACCACGGTGTGCAGGGCCAGCGACGCCGACCCGCGGGCCAGCGACAGGCCGAACACCGTGATGTTCCCGGTCATCACGCTCGTGAAGACGTTCCCGAGCCTGGTGAAGCTCGTCACGTCCGACGCGCCGGAGGCGAACGTCAGCAGCACCGCGATCACGGTCATCGTCCGCTGCGAGATCGCTTTGCTCACCCAGCAAAGGGTACGCGGACGGCTCTTGCCCAGCCCGGCGCTTCCGGCGCGTCGTCGCCGAGCAGCCCTGCCACGACCCGCATCCCCTTCGGCGCGGCATGAGGCCACGGCGTATAGCCGTCGGTGAGCACCACGGTCACGGCGGGGCGGGGCCGCAGCGCGTAGGCCGCCGCGAGGCCGGCGCCCATGTTCGTGCCGCCGCCGCCGGTCAGCGTGACCTGGCGGGCGGAGGAGACCCGCTGCGCGGGCCCGGCCGCCGCGTCGCATGCGAGCACCCGCAGCTGGCGGGCCATGCCGAGGGCGCGCAGCAGCCCCTCCACCTCGGCGAGCGCCATCGCCAGGAGCTCCTCGCTCATGCTGCCCGAGGTGTCGCAGACCACCGCGAGCCCGGGGACCGGCCGCCGCAGCGCTGGCAGCACCACGCCGCTGACCGCGGCGGCCCGCCGGGACGGCCGCCGGTAGGAGTAGTCGGCCGCCCCCGCCACGTCGGCGACGGCCCTGCGCAGCTCGGCGGCGAGCAGCCGCCGCCAGTCGACCCGCGGCGCCAGCACGTCCCGCGCCCAGCGCAGCAGCCCGGCGGGGACCGTTCCCGCCTGCTTGGCGTGCCGCACGACCTCCTCCGCCACCTGGCGGCGCAGCAGGTCGGCCAGCCACGGGTCGAGGCCGCCTGGCCGGTCCGACGCCCTGGGGAGCCCGTTGGCGCCGCTGCCGCAGTCCAGCCACGCCGCCGGGCCCTCATCGTCCGTGCCGGCTTCGCGCCGCTTCAGCAGCGCGAAGTACTCTTCGGCCAGCCGCCCGGGGTCGGCGCCGAAGTGCCGAGGCAGCACAGGGTTTCCCGGCAGTTCCAGCCCGGCGGGTACCAGGTCGTCGTTGATCTCGGCGTCGGCGGCGCTCAGCCACTGCCGGGAGTCGTCCTTGGTGACCGCAGCCGCCAGCGCCCGTTCGGAATGATGACGCAGAATGTGGCAGACGTGGTGCACGAGGACGCTGCCGAACTGGGCCGGGGACCAGCCGGCCACCAGCTCAGGATCGGCGGACAGCTGCCAGCGCTCGTCGATGGCGACGCTGTCCAGCCCGGGCACGGCGGTCACCTGGGCGCCGAAGATGCCGCTCGCGAGGTAGGGGAAGCGAACCGCGGCCCAGATCCTGGCGGCGGCGAGACCGGGCAGCTCTCTCATGGCCCGCTAACCCAGCAGCCCGGCGTCGCGCAGCACCGGGGCGAACAGCTTGATCTCGCTAGGCAGCGGCATGCCGTCCGGGCGGCATTTGGCCAGCACCCGCGCCGCGGTCGCCGCCACGTCGGGCGCCGCCTCCGCGCAGCCGCCGAGCACCTGCCAGGCCGCGGTCCAGCGCTCCGGCGTCGGCTCCGCCGCGACCGCCGCGGCGACGGCGGCGAGCGCCGCGTACGCCCGGTCCCCGCGCTCAGGCAGCCGGAACGCGGCGGGGTTGGCCAGCACTTCCTCGGGATCGGGCAGGTCCATCTCCACCAGCCAGGCGAGGAACTCGACGCCCGCGCCGTCCCCGACCGCTCCCCTGATGAGCGCCGACCTCGCCTGGTCGGTGGCCTTCGCGGCCTCCGCGGCGGTCATCAGCCGGGCCGACATCTCCCAGGTACGCGGGCTCGGCCAGCCTCGCCCGGCCTCGCTGGCATTGTCCGGCGGCGCGATCGCGAGCGCGGGCCGCACCTGGAGGAACGCGGCGACCAGGGACTTGTTGAGCGGTTCGCCCGCCGTCCAGCCTGCCGGCAGCAGCGGCACCGGCGGCGGCGCCCAGCCGCTGGCCAGCCCCTCGGCGATGCCGCGCGGCGACGTCTCCCAGCTCAGGTGGCACAGCCGGTTGGCCAGCGGCGCGGACAGGTCCCAGCCGTCCGCTGCCTGCTCGGGCGGGTTCGCGGCGGCAACGACGGCCACGTCGTCGGGCAGCGTCAGGTCGCCGACGGTCCGTTCCAGCACCACCCGCAGCAGCGCGGCCTGGACGGCGGGCGGCGCGGTGGACAGCTCGTCGAGGAACAGCACGCCGGTGCCGGCCGCGGCGAGCCTGGTCGCCCACAGCGGCGGCGCGAAGCGGACCACGTCCCCGGTGACCACCGGCAGGCCGGCGAAGTCGGACGGCTCCCTGATCGACGCGATGACCGTCTCGCACGGCAGGCCCATGGCCTCGGCCATCGCGCGGATGGCCGATGTCTTCCCGGTGCCTGGGGCGCCCCAGAGCAGGACGGGTACCCGGGCCGCGACCGCTACCCCGAGCGCCTCCGCGGCGACGTTTCCGTCTCCCGCTTGCAGCAGCGTGCTCATGTCTCCAGTGTGCGGCCTGCCCGGCAGCGGGTCAGCCCTTCGCGGTGATCCTCGTGCCGAGTTCGAGGCCCTGGCAGATGCCGCGCATCACGCCTTCCGCGCCGACGTCGAACACGTGCATGGTCAGCGACTGCTCGTTGGCGAGGACGAACGCGCTGGTGTCCATGATGCGGACCCCGGCCGCGATCGCCTCGTCGTAGGTGAGGGAGGTGTACCGCTTGGCGTCCGGGTGGTGCTTGGGGTCGGCGTCGTACACGCCGTCCACGCCGTGCTTGGCGACGAGCAGCGCGTCGGCGTCCAGCTCGAGCGCCCGCTGCACCGCGGGGTAGTCCGTGGTGACGTACGGCTGGCCGATGCCGCCGGCCAGCACCACGATCATGCCGCGCTCGAGGTGGTGCACCGCGCGGAGCCTGATGAACGGCTCGGCGACGCTGTGGATCGGCACCGCGGTCATCACGCGCACGTCCGCCTCGGTGCGCGCGGTGAGCGCGCCGCGCAGCATGAGCGCGTTCATCACCGTGCCGAGCATCCCGATGTTGTCCGCCTCGGCCCGGCTGATGCCCCAGCCGTCGGCCATCCTGCCGCGGAAGTAGTTGCCGCCGCCGACGACGACGGCCACCTGGACGCCGAGCTCGTGCACCGACAGCACCTCGTCGGCGACGCGCGCGAGGCTCGCGGGGTCAGCCCCCGTTCCGGCGGGCCCGGCAAGGGCCTCACCGCTGAGCTTGACCACAACTCTGCGGTACCGCGGCAACGTGCAGCCCCCTATTCGCCCGGGTTGTCTGCCCGCCACGCTACCAGCGCGTCCGCCGTGCCCGTGCCCAGGTCCGCTCGCTACTTCGCGTCGGCCCAGCACCGGACGACGCTGGTCTCCGCGATGAACCGCACGTCGCCGCGCGGCGCCCAGCGGCGCGCGGTCTCCGCGAGGCAGTCGCCCACCAGCGCCGCCGCCGCGTCCGCGTGCTCCTCAGCGACGTGCACGAGCAGCTCGTCGTGCAGGCACAACACGATTCGCGCGCCAAGCGCGGGACCCCGGGCGCGAACCGTGACCGCCCACATCTTGAACAGCTCCGCCGCCGCCCCCTGGACCAGCGCGTTGCGCCCGTACCGGCCGCGCGCGGCCGTGCGGGCCGGCGACGAGATGCCGCCCGACATGCGGACCAGCCGGCCGCCGTAGGTGCGCAGGTCCCGCCCGGCCCTGGCGGCGCGGTCGGCCGAGTCGAGGTAACTCATCGCGACGGGGTAGGCGGCCCGCATCCGGCGGCCCGCGACGCCGCCGTGCCCGGTGGTCTGGCCGTACATCGCGGCGATCATCGCGACCTTGGCGGTGGGCCTGTCGACTCCGAGTTCCGTCGCGACGGGCAGGTACATGTCGTCGGCCTGCGTCGCGAGGGCGAGCGCGGGGTCGCCGGACACCGCGGCGAGCACCCGCGGCTCGATCTGCCCGAGGTCGGCCCGCACGAACAGGTGCCCTTGGGCTGCGATGACCGCCCGGCGGATAGCCGCGGGCATGTTGTGCAGCCCGTTGGACGCCGTCATCCGCCCCGCGGCGCCGTCGGACCCGGTCCACGCGCCGCGCAGCCGCCCGTTGGGACTGAGGCTCTCGTCCAGCCAGCCGTAGCCGTAGGTGGTGGCGATCCGTTCGGCCTTGCGCCACTCGAGCAGCGCGGCGACGAGCGGCGAGGTGTCCTTGAACTCCTCGAGCCGCCACGCCCGCGTATCCGGCACCTCGACGCCCGCGGCCGCGAGCAGCGACCGCACCTGCACCGGGCTGCGCAGGTCGGCGGTCGCCCCGGCGGGCGCGTGCCGCAGCACCGCGCCATCCCGCGCCGCGCGCATCGCCGCCGCCTCGGCATCCCCGCGCGGCCGCGGTCCGATGAACCCGGCGAGCACCTGTTCCGCGGCGTCCCGGTCCATCGGCAGCCCATCGGCCGACAACTCGGCGCACAGCAATTCGACAGTCGACTCAGCCCGCACGGTCGCGACCGCCGAAGCCCCGCCCGCTCCGCCGCTGCCCCGGCGCACCTCTCCGCTGGGCCCGGCCGTTCCGCCTCCGGCTCGGGCCGTTCCGCCTCCGGGTTCGCCTGCTCCGGCTTCGGCTCGGGCCGCTCCGCCTCCGGCTCGGGCCGTTCCGCCTCCGGCTCGGGCCGTTCCGCCTCCGGGTTCGCCTGCTCCGGCTTCGGCTCGGGCCGTTCCCCCTCCGGGTCGGGCCGTTCCGCCTCCGGGTCGGGCCGTTCCGCCTCCGGGTTCGCCTGCTCCGGCTTCAAGTGCGGCCCACTGCAGCTCCGCCGCCTGCATGACGAGCCGCGCCCAGGCCAGCAGCCGCTTAGGGGACTCGGCCCAGCCGCCACGAGTCCAGTCAAGCCGCAGGTACCCATCCGCCCCGACCGGTTCCTCGTCAGCGGCCGGCTCGGGCGTTTCCGTCCGTGTCGGAGGGGATTCTTTCTCCCGCGCCGCGTCGAACAGGTCGGCCAGGCCCACGGCCGCGGCTGGTCCAGGCGCGGGCACTCCGTCGAGCGGCAGCCCGCGCAGGTGGGCCCAGGCGAAGCCTGGGTCCGCGCGCCACCCGCCGAACAGCAGCCGGTGCACCGCTGCGACATCCCAGCACGTCGCGAGCCGCACGCCCTGCGCGACCAGCCGCTGCGCGTCCTCCTGTGACCAGGTTGTCCACCGCGGCCGGACCTCGTCATCCGCGAGTGGCAGCTCGCCAGCAGATCCCACCCACTCCACCGCAACGGCGTCGGCGGCCACCGCGACGGTTCCGTCGGGGGACACAGCCAGCCCCACCAGGTCCCCGCGTCCGACGCCTGCCTGCCGCAGCCGGGTTACGAGCTCCGCATCGCCCACGCTCCCATTCTGCTCAACCGCGAACCCGGCGCCCGCCCCCGCCACGCGATCCCGAACGTAGTCGATGTGACATCGTCGACACTCTTTGGTGGTCGATGGGACATCCACCACGTTCGTTGAGGCGGACCGCCGTCCGTCATGCTCCCACTGGTCCCACAGTCCCCACTGGCCTTGGCGGCCCGGATGCCTAGGACCACTTTGCATACGAAATGACCACTTGTGACCGGTCACTCGATGCCGAAGGTGGTCACCACGGCTGCAAAGTGAACGGGAGAGGCTGGTGTGGCCAGCGGTGGAGTGCGGCTGGCGGGCTTCGCGGCGCAAGCGCGCTCCGCAGCGCATCACCGGGCCCGTGCGGCCCATGGGTTCAACGGGCCGGACGCCCAGGGGTGCTTTGTTGGCGCCATGACCACAATCAAGGGGCTAGAGGTGTCAAGAGTGGTCGCCAGGCCAACAAAGACAACGGGGGAGGCTGGTGTGACTAGCGGGTTATCTCCCACGTGGGGAGGCCCGCAAGGGCGTCGGCGGTGGCGTGGACCTCGATCGAGACTGGCTCCGAGCCGGGGGCTGGGAGGGCCAGGACACGGGCGCGCGGGTGGCCGGGCTCTTCCACGGCCACGACCAGATGGCCGGCAACGACGGCCAGGCCGCAGGCCCATACGCCGGCTAGCCAGCCGACCGGGAGCGCCGCGCGCAGCCGGCGGCCCTGGCCCTGCCCGGTCTGCTCAACCGAGCCCCAGCCGGGGCCCTCGTGCGGGGTGACGGTCACCGCGTCCGGGTCGACGCCCAGCCACTCCTCCGCCGCGGGGGCGAACCGGCCGGTCAGCGCGGCGGCGAGCTCGGGGCGGCGGCTGGCCCGCTCGTCCGCCCGGTCCGGCCCCGCCCAGGCCGCGCACACCGCTCCGCTCAGCCGGAACTGGAGAGCGGCGCCGAGCGCGAGCAGTTCGAGCAGCTCCAGCCGCTGCTGCTGGCGGCGCAGGGTTTCCGCCATGCCCGACGCCAGTGCCGATGCCAGGCCGCTGCCCAGGCCTGGCCGGGTTACCGGCCTGGACACTGCCCCGGACCGCGCCACCGAGATCCCCCAGACCCCTGAGCTGAGGACCGGCGGCAGGCCCGCGCGCTGCTGCTCGATCTCCTCCCGGCTGACGCTCACCTGGTCCGCGGCGCATCGCGGCCCGGTGGCGAGGACCCCGAGGTCGGCCGTGTGCCTGGCCCAGGTCTCGGCGACCGCCACGCAGGCGGGCTTGTCCCCGCCGAGCGCGGCGAGCACCAGCTCGGCCTCCGCGTCCGGGTGCGACGGCAGCGTCAGCTGCCCCGCTTCCCAGCGCACGGTGTGCGAGCCGGATCCGCACGGCACCTGGGTGTCCGCGGCCGGCAGCGAGTCGTACCAGTTCATGATGTCCACCAGGTGAGCGGGGCGGAGGCGCGCAGGTCCGTGGTGCGGCTGATGACCAGGATGTCGACGGCAGCGGCGGACGGCGGCAGCGGGGGAACGACCTCGGCCGTGAACACGTTGACGCCGCCGCTGCTCCAGCTGCCCACCTTGGCGACGTGCCACAGGCCGCCGTCGTCCCGCAGCCAGATGCACGGTCCCTCGGGATAACCGCCCTCGACCGGGCCGAAGAACGCGCCGGTCATGATGGTGTGCTCCCCCCTGGTGAGCAGCCCGGACAGCACGATCGTCAGCCCGTCGGTCTCGGGGAACCTCACGGACAGGCTCGCCGCCGCGGGCGGCGGGTCTGTTTCGCCGGCTTCCCGCCCGGCGCCGTACTGGCCTCCGGTCAGGAGGTCGGCCCACCGGACGGGCAGCTCGGCTGGCGGGTCGGTGACGTCTTCCCTGGTAACCGCGTAGCGGCGGCAGAGCGCCGCGATTAGCCGTGCGGACGCGCTGTCTTCCGGCAGCAGGCCGACAGCCCGCAGCGCGGGCACCGTGGCGGCGAGCGCCGGCAGGTCGGTGCCGATGTCGTGGTAACTGCTCCCGAACACGGCCTCGGTGCGGATCCGCAGGAACTGCTCGCCAGCGCAGAGACCGTTCGGCGTCGCGCTTACTTCGGCCGAGGGGGAACTGGCGGTCAGGTCGATACGGACGGAGTGCTCCTCATTGCCGACATCCAGGCACGTCCAGTTCTGTGCGGCGCCAAGCGGCTGGCGGCGCGGGTTCGCCATCAGGTTGAACTGGCCGGTTGACCACGTGCCGTCGCCTCCGCCGTTGAAGACGAGGTTGTAGGAGCGCCCGGTCTCGTCCACCGCGCGCAGGTCGCCCGGTACTCCCTGCAGCGCCCAGCCGGAGAGCAGGCGCGGCGGCGACGGCGACGGCAGGCCTTGCCGCTGCTCGCTCCTGGGGGGCAGCGAGCCCTTGGGGAGGCTGAGGACGCCCGCGCTCAGGCACGCCAGCTCTGGCGTGCTGATGGCCGCGAACAGGTACACGTCCATGTCGGTCTCGCCGTCTCGCAGCCGGAGCAGCGCGCTGGCAGGCGTCACCGAGACCGTGTAAGGCCCGGCCGGAGGGCTGGCGCTCAGGGGACTC
Source organism: uncultured Actinomycetota bacterium (assembly GCA_963843745.1). Classification (GTDB taxonomy): domain Bacteria; phylum Actinomycetota; class Actinomycetes; order Streptosporangiales; family Streptosporangiaceae; genus Trebonia. The sequence goes on along the minus strand of CAWJLP010000019.1, from coordinate 91,506 downwards.
TGGCGCACGTGCCGCAGCCGCGCTCCGTGACGCGCCCGCTGATCGCGGGGCGACCGGATCGTCAGCGCGGTCGTCAGCTCGTCGAGGACTGTCTCCGCGACAGCAGGCTCGAGCACCCCGGTCCCGGCAAACGCCGCCGCCACCGCCCGCATTCGCCCGGTGGTCTCCGGCATGCTCTCCGGGCCGCCGTCTCGGTACCGGCGCAGTTCTGACTCCGCGAGGTTCCGCAGGTACGTCTCGGCGTCCACGTTCCCAGGGTCCTCCAGCCGGCCGGGCCGCCGCTACCAGCGCACCAGGAGGTTCGCCGTCACCTGCTGGACCGGCCCGCTGACCTCCAGGCTCAGCGCGGCCGTGCAGTGGCCGAGCGGCGGCAGCAGGGCCATCCTGAGCAGTCCCTCCCCGCCGCCGACCGGGTTGACTTCCTCGATCGCCCCCATGTGCCAGCCGCCCGCGTCGTCTCGCACCCACCAGGAGAACCCGGCGTCGACGGCCGGCACGGCCTCCCATGCCGACCCGAGCGCCCCCGGCGACCCGGGCGCCCAGGACAAGGCGCGCTGGGGACGGCGCGGCACGGGGCGCAGCCCCTCCGCAACGACGTGCAGGAAGGTGCCGGGTCCACCGCTGTGCAGCCCGGCCACGGCGAACCTGGCACCGTCGAGCGCCGGGAGCACAACCCCGATCGCCGCGGTGCCGGCCACCGGGGCGGGACGCCGCCTGCGTCCGTAGTAGGCGACGACCTCCGTCCACCGGTCCGGGATCTCGCTGGCCGGCCGTTCCGTCGGCAGGCCGAGCAGCTGGGCGAGGGTAGCGAGCCGCGCCGGGGCGGCGCTGAGCGGTGACAGCACCCCGGCTGCCTCCAGAATGGCGGCCAGCTCGTCGGTGTCCGGCGGGAGGCGCGCACCGCGGGCGGCGGGGTTCTCCCGTGCGAGCGCCGCGAGCATCGCCTCGGCCCGGCGGGTGAGCACCCGCTCGCCGGGGCTTTCCCCGACCGGCTCGAGCGCCAGCACTGGCGCCAGGTGCCCCGCGGGAGCGGCGGGGAGGCTGGCGCGGAGCACGGGCCCGTTCGGACTGATGATTTCCAGCCTCCTGGCGGCGGCGGGCGGCGCTGGATGCAGCGAGATGGTCCCGGTCCAGGTGGACCCGGCCCAGATGCCGTCGGGGAAGCCGATCCGGTAGCTGGTGCCGAGGTCATCGGTCGCCGTCAGCGTGGTCAGCGGCCCGATCTCGGTGTCCAGCGGTTCGAGGGGGGCGGCGGGGAACTGGAGCACCGCGGGGGCGAGCGCCCGGTCGGCGGTCCGTATCAGCGCCAGCAGGCGCGAGCCCGCGGTCGGCGGGCCGAGCGGCAGGACCCGCCAGGGCGCCTGCCGGACGCCGGGCTGGCTGAGCGGGCTGGCGGGCTGGAAGCGCCGCAGCTTGCGCAGCCTGGACCCCGCGCCTGGCGTCTGCCGCCTGCCTCGCAACCGCAGCGCCAGCTGGACGTCCGCCAGGATGTCCGCGGCCGTCTGGTCGCTGAGCACCCCAGCGTCGGTGAGTGCCTCGGCGGCGCGGCGAACGCGGCTGGTGTCCCCGTTGGCGGCCGGGCGCAGCGCGGTCTCGGCGAGCAGCCTGAGGTACGTTTCCGCGCGATCCGCGTATGACCCTTGGCTATGCCCGTCGGCGGGCGGCGTGCGTGCGCTGTGCACGCTTTAAAGGTAAAGGGCGAAAGGGCGGCGCCCGGCCTGGTGGACGGGGGAAAGAAAATCCAGGCCGGGCGCCGCGGGCGCCCGGACAGCCGGGGAAACCGTCCGGGCACCGGCCGGGCGGCTGGAGCGGGAACTCGCCGCCTGGCGCTTAGAGCGGGGGACTGTTACCATCGCCCCGTATTTAAATTCTTCGTCGGTTTCATGCGAGCACGATGAGAACTTCCTTCAAGATAGCTGTAAATGATGAGTTCTTTCGCCGTGAGGGCTGTATAAGAGCGTGGTGCCCGCGACGGCCTCGTCGCTCGCGACGGCTTCCCTGCCCGCGACGGCCTGCGCCGGGACGCGGACCGCTGACCAGACGCGGACGATGTCCCGCATCGACAGCAGGCCGATGACCTCGTGGCCCTCCACGACCACGAGGTGGCGGAAACCGCCCCGCACCATTGCTGCCGCGGCGTCCTCAAGGGTCCACTCGCGCGACGCGTAGACCAGGTCCTGCGTGCAGTGCTGACCCGCGGTCTCGGTGTCGGGGCTCTCGCCGGCGGCCACGGAGTTCAGGATGTCCCGCTCGGTGAGGATCCCGACGCCGGAGTGTTCGGGGTTGACCACGACGGCGGCGCCGACTTTTCTGGCCGCCATCATGCGGGCGGCCTCTCGGAGTGTGTGCGCGGGGCCGATCATCAGCACCTGCTCGGACATTCCGTCTGCCACCTTCATGGGCGCGTCACCCCCAGGGGATTGTCTTGCGACGTTCCGTGCGCCAACTCTGATTGCATTTGTCCAGCTAGGGGACGCACGCAGCGAGCTTGTGAACTTGTGATACCCATTCTCGACTTACGAAACCTGTTCGTAACACGATTGACCGGAATGTTCAGCCGTCAGCGCAATAGCGGTAGCCGGCTGTGGAGAATAGGCCCGGGCCGAGCCTGGTCAGGGTTTTGTCAGCTGTGCGAGAACCTCGTCATGCAGGTGCCCGTTGGTGCAGACAACGCTCCCGCCCTCCGGGGTCGCCACGCCGGACAGGTCGGTGAACCGGCCGCCGGCCTCCTCCACGATGATCTGAAGCGCGGCGAGATCCCAGAGCGAGACCTCAGGCTCCGCCGAGATATCCGCCGCCCCCTCGGCGACCAGCATGTGCGACCAGAAGTCGCCGAAGGCCCTGGTGCGCCACACCGACTTGGCCAGCCCCATGAAGCCGCCGAGCAGGTCCTTCTTCGCCCAGCCGCCGATGCCGGAGTAGGAGAAGGACGCGTCGCTGAGGTTGGTCACCCCGGACACCTGGCACCTGCTCGCCTTGGTCAGGCTGCGGCCGGTCCACGCCCCGCCACCGGACGCCGCCCACCAGCGGCGGCTCAGCGCCGGCGCGGACACGACGCCCGCGACGACCTCGGGGCCGTCCATCAGCCCGATGAGCGTCGCCCACACCGGTACGCCGCGGACGTAGTTCTTGGTGCCGTCGATCGGGTCGATGACCCAGCGCCTCGGGCCGACACCGGTCTGGCCCGACTCCTCGCCGATCACGGCGTCCCGCGGCCGGGCCCTGCGAAGCACGTTACGCAGTGAATCCTCGGTGGCGCGGTCGGCGTCGGACACCGGCGTCAGGTCAGGCTTGGTCTCCACCCGCAGGTCGAGAGCCCGGAACCGGCGCGTCGTGATGTCGTCGGCGGCATCAGCGAGAACGTGCGCGAACCGCAGGTCATCGCCATAACTTCCCACCCGCGAAACGGTACCGCCTATGACATCCCGGAGACCAGCGCCGGAGCTTTCCCGCTATGGCGCGGTGCGCGGCCGCGCCATAATCGTCTCGATGGACGCACCCTTCATCAATTTGCCCGACCGGCTGCGCCCGTTCGTCAGGGATGGCCGGATCACGGCGCTGCCCGCCAAGCGCGCGGTCCGCCTGCTGCTGCTCGACCAGGTGGCGCAAGCATTCGAGCCCGGCCGCCGCTACCCGGAGTCCGAGGTCAACGAGATACTCAAGGCTCTGTATGACGACCACGCCACGCTCAGGCGCTACCTGATCGACGAGGACCTGATGTCGCGGACGCCGGACGGCACCTACTGGCGTTCCGGCGGCACCGTCCCGGTCGGCTAGGACCCGTCGGCGGAGTCGCGGCTGCGCAGCAGGCGGCGGAGGGAGTCGAGGCGGGCCTCGGCGTGGTGCTCGGCCGCCCAGGCGTCGAGGGCGCAGTCCTCCGACAGGTGGTCGCAGCCCGGCGGGCAGCCGGCGGTGCCCTCAGCCAGGTCGCCGAAGGCCTCTACCACGCGCTCGACCGAGACGTGCCCGAGCCCGAAGCTGCGCACGCCAGGGGTGTCGATCAGCCAGCCGGGATCATTGGCCCGGGACTTTGCCAGCGGCGGGAGCCGCAGCGCCACCGCGGAAGACGACGTGTGCCGGCCGCGGCCGGTCACCGGGTTGACCACGCCGACGGCCCGGCCGGCCTCCGGCACGAGCTCGTTGACCAGCGTGGACTTGCCGACCCCCGACTGGCCGATCAGCACGCTGATCCGTCCGTCGAGCGCCCGGCGCAGCCGGGTCATGGTCTGCGGCGGCAGCGGCCGCCGGGTGCTGATCATCGGCAGGCCGAGCGGCCGGTAAAGGGCGCGCACCCGGCGCGGGGACGCCAGGTCGGACTTGGTCAGCACGAGCAGCGGGTCAAGGCCCGCGTCGTACGCGGCGACCAGGCACCGGTCCACGAACCTGAGCCGCGGCGCCGGGTCGGCCAGCGCGCAGACGATCACCATCTGGTCCGCGTTCGCCACGACGACCCGCTCCAGCGGGTCGGTGTCGTCGGGAGACCGGCGCAGCACGCTGGTCCGCTCCTCGACCCGGACGATCCGCGCGAGCGTCCCCTGCTCGCCCGACGTGTCGCCCGCCAGCGCCACCCGGTCGCCGACGACGACCGAATTACGGCCGAGTTCCCTGGCCTTCATCGCGGTCACCATCCGCCCGCCGCCCGGGATGCCAGCGTCGGCGTCGCCATCGCCGTCGTCGATCAGGCAGCCGTACCTGCCCCGGTCCACGTTGACGACGAACGCCTCCGCGGCGCCTTCGTGCGCTGGGCGGCGACGGGTCCGCGGCCGGGAGCCGCGGCTCGCGCGAACCCGGACGTCATCCTCGTCTCGGTAGCCGGAACGGTTCCTCAGGTGCCTGACTCCCCCCGGACCATCGAAGACCACCGGGCCGTGAAGTCAGGGAAGGTCTTGGCGACCGTGGCCACATTCGGCACTTCGATGCCGCCCGTGGCGAGGCCGAGCACGGCGGCGGCCATCACCATCCGGTGGTCGTCGTAGCTCTCGAACGCCTGGCCCGGCGAAGCATGCAGCGGCCGCGGCCGCACCGACAGGCCGTCGGGCAGCTCGGTGACGTCCCCGCCGAGTGCGTTGATCTCCTTGGCGATCGCGGCCAGCCGGTCGGTCTCCTGTGCCCGGGTGTGACCCACCCCGGTGAACACCGAGGGCCCGGAGGCGAGCGCGGCGACCGAGGTCAGCGGCAGGCACATCTCGGGGATGTCGCGCAGGTCCGCCTCGATCCCGTTGATGACCCCGGACCCGGTGACGGTCAGCCCGTCCGGGCCAGGCGTGCAGACCGCGCCCATCCGGGTGAGCACCTCCAGGATCCCGTTGGCCGCCTGCAGGCTGTCGGCCGGCCAGTCCAGCACGGTCACAGAACCGCCGGTCACCAGCGCCGCCGCCAGGAACGGCCCGGCGTTCGACAGGTCAGGCTCCACGGTGAAGTCGCCGAGGCGCAGCCGCCCGGCGCGCACCCCCCACAGCGACGGCCGCGGCGACCCGCCGGCCGAGACTTCCGCGCCCGCGCCGCGGAGCATCCGCAGTGTCATATCGATGTGCGGCAGCGACGGCACCGGCGGCCCCTCGTGCCGGACCTCTACCCCAAGGCCGAAGCGGGGCGCCGCCAGCAGCAGCCCCGACACCAGCTGCGATGATCCGGAGGCGTCAAGCGTCACGGCGCCGCCGGGCACGCGGCCCTGGCCGTGCACAGTGAACGGCAGCGCGCCGCGGCCATCGTCGTCGACCGGCACGCCCAGCGTCCTCAGGGCGCCGAGCAGCGCGCCGACCGGCCGTTCCCTGGCCCGCGGGTCGCCGTCGAACGCCACGGGCGCCGCGGCAAGCACGGCCGCCACCGCGGGCAGGAACCGCATGACCGTCCCCGCGTTGCCCACGTCGACGGTAAGAGGCGCCACGGGACCGGAGTCATCCGGCGGTGGGGAGACGGCCAGGTCCGTTCCGGATTCCGAGATTGAGCAGCCCAGGACCCGCAGCGCCGCTACGGCGAGGGACGTGTCGCGAGCCCGCAGCGGGCCGCGCAGCAGCGACGGGGAGTCGCTGAGGGCGGCGAGGACGAGGGCACGGTTCGTGATCGACTTGGAACCGGGCAGCCGCAGCCGGGCCCGCACCGGTCCCTCGGCGGCAGGGCAGCGCCAGCGTCCGGAATCCATGGCCCCGAGCGTAGCGGCTGGCACTGACTGGTCCGCTGACCGTTGCCGGGTTTGGCCGCGGCGTTTTCCGGTTATGAAGTGCCAATCCGGCTTCTACCGTGCCATTTGGGAAGGGTTGTATGTGCGGTCGCTTCGTCTCCGCTCGCAAGCGGCTCGAACTCCTCGAGAAGTTCGCCGCTGAGCGTGACACCGTGGGCGAGGACCGCAACCCCGACTACAACGTTGCCCCGACGAAGCGGATCTACACGGTCCGGGAGCACGAAGACGAGCGCGAACTGCGGCTGGTGCGCTGGGGCCTGGTCCCGCCGTGGGCGAAGGACACGAAGGGCGGCGCGCGGATGATCAACGCGCGCGCGGAGACGGTCGCGGTTAAGCCGGCGTTCCGCAGCGCGTTCAAGCGGCGGCGGTGCATCATCCCGGCCGATGGCTACTACGAGTGGCAGACCGTAGACAAGGCCAAGCAGCCCTATTACATTTACCGAACGGACGGTGGAATCCTCGCCTTCGCCGGCATTTACGAGCTGTGGCGGGACGAGTCGGTGCCAGAAGACCACGAGAACGCGTGGTTCTGGTCCGCGGCGATTATCACCACCGACGCCACAGACGACATCGGCAGGATTCACGACCGGACGCCGATGGTGATAGCGCCGGAAAGCTGGCCGGACTGGCTTGACCCGGCAAATAACGATAAAGAACTGCTACTCGCGACAATGCAGCCCGCCACATCCTCGGGGGCGGGCGGCCTGACGTCGTACCCCGTTTCTACGGCCGTCAACTCCGTTCGGAACAACGGTCCAGCCCTCGTGGAGCCGCTTGGCGACGCGGGTTCGCTGGCCGGAGGGCCTGGTTCCGGCGACGACAGGGAGCGGCCGCCCCAGTTCTGAGTCCGCGGCGCGCTGCAGGCCCGGCCTTGCGCCGTGACCCCGCGCAGCGCACGCGGCGGGAAGCGAGGACTTCGGTGGAAATTACCGTCGCCCGCAAGCGCCTTGAGGAAATGCGCGACGACCTGGACCGAACGGTTCTGGTGCTGCGCGGTGAACACCCGCTGTCCAGGGGCGGGACCGCGGAGGCGGGCGACGCTGGCGCGAACCTGACCGAGGCCGACCGCAACGAGGCGGCGGTCCAGTCGGCGCTCGAGCATCGCACGGCGGTGCTCTCGGCGCTCGCGCGAATCGACGACGGCAGCTACGGGCGCTGCGTGGACTGCGGCAACGAAATCCCAGAGCCGCGGCTCGAGGCCCGTCCCGCCACCCCGAGATGCGTGCCCTGCCAGTCGAAACTCGACCGTCGCCGCCGGTAACGGTTTCCTTCTCGCGCAGGTGATCAGTTGTGCTCCTACCGAGTCATCAGAACGGGCCCGTAGCTCCGCCTCAACCAGCGCGCCGAAGCTCCCCCGGTCGCGGGCCAGCAGGTAGCTGACCGTCCGGGGCGAGAACACGGTACGCGGCCTTATCCAGTCGACCTCGAGACCGCCGCTCGTGAAGAGCTCGCGGAGCTGCTCGGCGCCGTAGCACCGGGTAATGGTGTCGTCAGGCCACGGCACGAGCACCACGTCGGCGTTGGGCACGTCGATCAGGTGCGGCCAGCGGTGCTGCTCGGCGAGCACGGCCATGCCGAAGGTGAGCGAGTCCACGCAGGCGAGCACCTGCCCGCCTGGGCGCAGTACCCGCGCGATCTCGGCCACGAGCGACTCGGCGGCCAGGTGCCGCGACAGCGTGCCGTCCTCGGCGATGACCCCGTCCGCGCAGCCGTCCGCGAGGAACTCAAGCCCCCAGCCGTCGGCGGCCACCGTGCGCAGCACGCCGCGGCTCGGTGCGCGCGGTCGCGGTGCGGCCGGCGGCGGCGCGGCCGGCTGGGCGGACGGCGGCTGCGGGCCGGGTCCGATGACGCGCAGCACGGTGTGGCCGGCGCAGGCGGCCACTTCCGCGGCTGTCGCTCCGGGACCGGATATGTCGATGATGCGAGCCTGCCTGCTGGGCAGCCAGGCTTTGAGCTGTGCGCGGGCGACGGCGGCACGGAACCGCGCGTAATCCGCGGCGGGGCCGGTGTCGCGCACGGCGCTGGCGGATGCCTGCACGAGGTTTACTCCTGGCCGGGTGCGCGCTCGGGGGGCACCCACTCTGCTTAACGTTCCCCGGGCCCGTGAGTTCCATCCCTGCGGTTCCTCCTGGATGGCGGAATTGGCGGACACAAGCCGGTGTTGAACGCGACATGGCCGTCGCCACACCGACCACAAAGCCGGACCGCGCAGCGGGCGGACACCTCGTCCGCCACTTGCGGTCACGCCGGCCCGCCTCCTGCCATACCGGGCAGGTATCCTCTTACGGTTACCGAGAGGGGGTGGGTCAAGTGCCTGAGACGCTAGCGGAGCGCGGCGAGCGCTTCGAAGCGGACGTCATGCCGTACCTGGACCAGTTGTACTCCGCCGCCCTCCGGATGACGCGAAACCCGGCAGACGCCGAGGACCTGGTGCAGGAGACGTTCGCGAAGGCGTACGCGTCGTTCCACCAGTTCCAGCAGGGGACGAACCTCAAGGCATGGCTGTTCCGGATCCTGACCAACACGTTCATCAACACCTACCGCAAGCGGCAGCGGGAGCCGCAGCGGTCCGGTTCTGATGAGGTGGAGGACTGGCAGCTCGCGCGCGCGGCGTCGCACAGCTCTGGCGGCCTCAAGTCCGCCGAGGCCGAGGCGCTGGAGAGGCTGCCCGACTCCGACATCAAGACGGCGTTGCAGTCGCTGCCCGAGGAGTTTCGCATCGCGGTCTACCTGGCCGATGTCGAAGGCTTCGCGTATAAGGAAATCGCTGACATCATGGGGACACCGATAGGTACCGTGATGTCACGGCTCCACCGCGGTCGCCGCCAGCTGCGGGAGCTGCTCCAGGACTACGCCGCCGAGCGTGGACTGGTTCGGGCGCAGGCTGATGCTGCTCAGGTGGGGAGCGCTCAGGCCGAGGCCGTACAGGCCGAGGAGGACGGGTCATGAGCTGCGGGAACCCTCACGAGACTCCGTGTAGCGAGGTACTTGACCGGGTCTACTGGTACCTGGACGGCGAGGTCTCCGACGACGATTGCGAGAGCATCAGGCAGCATTTGGACGAGTGCGGGCCGTGCCTTCGCGAGTTCGGGCTCGAAGAGGCGGTCAAGCGTCTAGTCGCAAAGCATTGCGGCTGCGATCCCGCGCCGACCGACTTGCGCACCAAAGTCCTGGTGCGGATCAGGCAAGTTCAGGCGGAGATTGAGCTTACCGAATAACGAACTCCTGTCGCACAGGGTAACCAGGCGTTAGCCGTCAGTTTGCGGCCATCTTTGGGTCTGCGCGAATTCGCGCGGCCACGTTATCCTGTCGTTGGACGGCATGCTGCGCCGTCAGCTTTTGCGAGGGAGGACTATCCGCATGCGGGCATCCGGTACTCCGTCCCCGACCGCGTACGGGTCAAGGAGGCGATTCGCGGCCGTCCTGACAGCCTCCGGCGTTTCCTGGGGCTAGCGACGGCCGAGAGGTGCGATTCGGGTCGACAGCCGGCTGACGAGGGGGGAGCGTGGGCAAGCTCTCACGAATCGCCTGGCTTTATATAGTCGCGGTGATCGCCGCGGCCGTGCTGGCCATAGCCCGGGGGCCCTTCGGCGGAATTGACTGGGCCCAAGTCGTAGTGCTCGGCCTGCTCGTCGTCGCCTGCGAGTCCATCGCCACGGTGCTGAAGTCCCGCAGCCTCGCCTGGTCCGCGAACAGTACCGCGAGCCTGGCCGCGGTCATCCTGGTCGGGCCTGTCGGCGCCGCCATCGTCGGCGCCTGCACACTGCTCGGCGTCCGCCGCGGCCCCAGTGTGCCGCAGCGGCTTTTTAACGCCAGCATGTTCGCACTCAGCGCCTACCTGGCCGGGCGGACGTTCTTGCTGTTCGGCGGGCACGTGGGCACGCCAGGACCGACCGCCTTCCCCGGCGTCATAGGGCCGTTCGTCGGCGCCGACGCCGCGCATGTGATCGTCAACTTCTCGCTGCTGCGCGGCGTGCTGTGGCTGACCAGGGAACCCGGCGCCCCGGCCGGCCGCGTCGGGCTCGACTTCAAGCTGCTGTTCACCGACCTGGGCTACGGCGCCTTCGGCCTGCTGATCGCGGCGCTGTGGAGCGTGCTCGGGCCGTTCACGCCGGTTTTCGTGCTGATCCCCGTCTTCATCGCCCGCTGGGCAGTGGCGCAGTTCGCCGCGCAGCAGCGCTCCTACGAGGCGACGGTGAGCGCGCTGTGCCAGGCCGTGGAGACCAAGGACTTCTACACCCGGGGGCATAGCGAGCGGGTGTCCCGCGGCTCCGTGATGATCGCGCGCGAGATCGGGATGCGCGCCGAACGGGCCGAGGCGATCAGGTACGCGGGCATGCTGCACGACGTCGGCAAGCTCGGCGTCCCTACGTCGGTCCTGCAGAAGAACGGCTCGCTCACCGACGACGAGTACGCCGCCATCCAGCTGCACCCGATGCGCGGCCTCGACATCGTGCGGGAAATCGGGTTCCTCGACGAGGCACTGGCCGGCATCATGCACCATCACGAGCGAATCGACGGCAAGGGCTACCCAATGGGCCTGGCGGGCGACGAGATCCCCGAGTTCGCCCGGGTGCTCGCGGTGGCTGACGCGTTCGACGCGATGACGTCCAACCGGTCCTACCGAGGGGCGCGGTCGGTGCCCGAGGGGGTCACCGAGCTGCGCAAGTGGGCGGGCACCCAGTTCGACCCCGCGTTTGTCGACGCCTTCGTCACGGCCATCGAACGCGACGGCTGGAAGGGGCCGGAAAGCGTGGCCGGCGAGGCCGCGGGCGCCGTCGGCGAGAGTGCCGCCGCCGACGCGCTGACGGCCGGACTCGAAGATCCGGAGCCTGACCCTGGCGCCCCCCCGGAGCCGCTGCGCGCCATCGAGAGCCTCTGACGTCCGTGGCCCCGCGACAGTACGAGCCACGTGGTTTCCCCCGCCAGGTTCTCGACTCCGGCCAGTCACTGCTCGTCGTCTTCGCCGGGCTGCTGCTGATCGCGGCGGTCGCGCAGACCGCGGTGGCCGGCGTCAAGGACGTCCGCGCGGCGGTCGCGTTCGGCGCGCTGATCGCGTTCGGCGAGCTGCTGCGGCTCACCATGCCAGGTGACAGGGAAACGGCCCCCATCGCCATGGCAGGCGCCCTGGCGTACGCGCTGCTGCTCAAGATCGGAAACGAGCCGGCGCTGCAGAGTCCGCAGCAGGTCATCGCGGTGGCAGCGCTCGGGATGGTCATCGGGGCGCTGCCCCACCTGGCGGTGGGGCGCCCGGCCCGGCTGCCCGCCATGGCGGCCCGGCTGCTCGCGGTGGCGTGCGTCGCGGCCATCTTCCGGCCGCTGGCGAACGCCTCGCTGATCGGCAACCGGTGGTGGTCGGAACTGCCCGTCATGGTCTGCCTGGTGATCGTGGCCTGGCTCGTGGAAGCGGTGATCGCCGCGCTCATCAGGACGGACGTGCTGCGGGCCAGGTTCGGCGTGGCGCTGCTCGACGAGCTGCGCGTGCAGCTGCCGCTCGGCGCGGCGGTGGGCGCGTCGGCGATCCTCATCGCGTTCGCCGCCGAGATCATGGGGCTCTGGGCGGTGGCCGTGTTCACCGCGCCGCTGCTCGTCACCCAGGTGGCGCTGCGCCGGTACGCGGGGATCAGGGCGACCTACCTGCAGACGGTTCGCGCACTGGCCCGGGTCACCGAGATCGGCGGGTACGTGGAGGCCGGGCACTCGGCGCGGGTGAGCCGGCTGTCGGTCGCGATCGGGCGCGAGCTCGGCATGCCCGAGCCGCAGCTGCTCGAGCTGGAGTACGCGGCGCTCATGCACGACATCGGGCAGCTGTCGCTGCGCGACCCGATACCCGGCGGCGCCACGGTGCTCGTGGTGCGAGAGGAGCAGCGCCGGATCGCCGAATACGGCGCCGAGGTCATCGAGCAGGCCGGGGTGCTGGATGCGGTCGCTGATATCGTCCGGCGGCAGAGCGACCCCTGCAGGCCCGCGGGCCGCGGTCAGGAGCCGCCGCTCAGCAGCCGCATCATCCGCGCGGCCAACGCGTTCGACGACCTGGTGGGCAGCTCGGTGGAGCCCAGCAGGGCGGCGGCCGCGGTGCAGCGGCTGCGGCTGGACACGGCGTCCGAGTACGACCCGCGAGTGGTCGAGGCGCTGAGCAGGCTGGTAGGCAGGCGGTCGGTGCTCGGCCTGTGACCGCGGTCCCGTAGGCTGCTGGGCGTGTTTTCTTCTGTGCTGATCGCGAACCGCGGTGAGATCGCCCGCCGGGTCATCCGCACCGCCCGCCGGATGGGCATCAGGGCCATCGCCGTCTACTCTGAGGCGGACGCGTCGCTGCCGTACGTGCAGGAGGCCGACGAGGCCGTCTACATCGGCGAGCCGGCGCCCGCGCAGAGCTACCTGGACAGCGTGCTGCTGATCGACGTGGCACGGAAGGCGGGCGCGGCCGCGGTCCACCCCGGTTACGGGTTCCTCGCCGAGAGCGCCGGGTTCGCGCAGGCCGTGATCAACGCCGGCCTGACCTGGGTCGGGCCGGACCCGTCGGCGATCGAGCAGATGGGGGACAAGATCCGCGCGCGGAACCTGATGGCCGCGGCCGGGGTGCCGGTAGCGCCGGGGTCGGCCGCTCCGGTCGCCGACGCGGACGCGGCGGTCGAGGAGGCCTCGCGAATCGGCTATCCGGTCATGGTGAAGGCCGCCGCCGGCGGCGGCGGCATCGGGATGAGCGCGGCGTTCGACGACGCGGCGCTGCGTTCGGCGTTCGACACCGCGCGGTCGCGGGCCGAGCGGTTCTTCGGCTCGCCGGAGATCCTGCTCGAGCGCTATGTGCCGCATGCCAGGCACGTGGAGGTGCAGATCCTCGGCCTGGCGGACGGCCGGGTGATCGCGCTCGGCGAGCGCGACTGCTCCGTGCAGCGCCGCCACCAGAAGGTGGCCGAGGAGACGCCGTCCCCTGGCGTCTCCGCGTCGCTGCGCTCCCGGATGCTGTCGGCGGCCGTGCTGGCCGGCGAGGCGGTCGCGTACCGCGGAGCGGGCACGGTCGAGTGCCTAGTGGACACCCAGACCGGTGACTTCATGTTCCTGGAGATGAACACCAGGCTGCAGGTCGAGCATCCGGTCACCGAGCTGGTCACCGGGATCGACCTGGTGGAGCAGCAGTTCCTGATCGCGGCGGGCGAGCCGGTGTCGTTCGACGCTTCCGTGCCGGTGGGTTCGTCCGGGCACGCGCTTGAGCTGCGCGTCTATGCGGAGGACCCGAAGCGGTTCCTGCCCAGCCCTGGGCCCATCACGGAATGGTCGGAGCCCGCTGGCCCTGGCATCAGGGTGGACGGCGGATACGCGGCGGGCACCACGGTCACCCTGTTCTACGACCCGCTGCTGGCCAAGCTGTGCGTGCACGGGGCCACCAGGGTGGAGGCGCTGTCGCTGGCCCGGTCTGCCGTGGCGGACTTCCGCGTGGCCGGCGTTAAGACCAACCTGCCCTTCCACGCCGAGCTTCTGGACAACCCCGAGTTCGTCAGCGGCGACTATGACACCGGTCTGGTGAACCGCATGCGCCAGTCGTGACCCGGTTCTAGTACGCTCCTCTCACCAGAGAGCGGTAAAGGAGCGTGCTGTGGCGGAAATCCGCGCGGAGATGGTCGCGAACGTGTGGAAGGTGCTCGTCTCCGAGGGCGACCAGGTCGACGACGGCGACACGCTGGTAATCCTCGAGTCGATGAAGATGGAGATCCCCGTCCTGGCCGAGAGCCCTGGCGTCGTCACTAAGCTCCACGTCGCCGAGGGCGACGTCGTCCAAGAGGACGAGCTGATCGCGGAGATCGGCTAGCCGATCTCCGCGATCAAAATACGGACATTGGTGCGGGCGCACGCCAAAAGAGACGCGGCCGCCGACCGCGGGTCTTTCACATTGCCGCCGCTAGCGCTAACGTCACAATGTCGGCCATGTCCTATTGGGGAGATGAAACGCGATGCCCGGAATTCTCGTCGGTCTTGACGGTTCCCACTATTCGGAACGCGCCCTGGAATGGGCGGCGAAGGAAGCGGCGATCCGGCACGCGCCCCTGAGGGTGCTGGCCGTGCACACGGTGCCGGTCGGCTGGTCGGGCCGCGGGGTGCCCGACCCGGTGGACAACGAACTCGTGGTGAGCATCAAGGCGGCCGCCCAGGAGCTGACCGACAAGGTACTGGCGGGGATCGGCGGCGCGCGCCCCGACGGGGTCACGGTCGATGCGGTCAACGGCATTCCGGCCGACGTGCTGCTCCGCGCCTCCGAGGACGCCGACATGATCGTCCTTGGCGCGCGCGGCGGCGGCGGCTTCGCCAGGCTGCACCTGGGATCGGTCAGCGATCAGGTGGCGCACCACGCGCACTGCCCGGTTGTGATCATCCCGCACCGCGACCGCTAGCCCGCCCCGGGGACCGGGCGAGGCCGGCCAAGTGGCTGAGCATCGCCCGGCCAGCGTCGCGTCCCCGCGCGGTGGCCGCGTTAGACACCCGTTGTGGTGCGCGGGTATTCGGCGTCCACGTCGGTGATGACGTTCAGCAGGTACGGGACGCCCGAGGCGAAGGCGCGGCGCAGGGCCGGGGCGATCTCCGCCGGGGAAGTGATCAGTTCCCCGGCGCCGCCCAGGGCGCGGACGACCTCGTTGTAGCGAGTGCCAGGCCGCAGGTCGGCGGCCACGTCATAGCCGTAGACCGCGCGCATCGGGCCCTTCTCCAGGCCCCACGCGCCGTTGTTGCCGACGATGATCACCACGGGCAGGTTGTGCCGTGCCAGGGTGTCGGCGTCCATCAGCGACAGGCCCGCCGCGCCGTCGCCGAGCAGCAGCACGATCTGGGACGACGGGTGCGCGAGCCGCGCGCCGATCGCGTAGCCGAGCCCGGTGCCGAGGCAGCCGAACGGACCGGGGTCCAGCCAGCGGCCCGGCCTGGCCGGCTCCACGAGGCGGCCGGCGAACGAGACGAAGTCCCCGCCGTCGCCGATGACCACCGCGTCATCGTCGAGCGCCTTGAGCAGGTCGCCGTACACGCGCATCGGGTGCACCGGCGTGGCGTCGCTGGCCAGCAGGTCAGCGTCCGCGGCGACCGACGCCCGCCCGGCGGCCCGCAGCCTGCCCAGCCAGTCAGGATCGCCGCCAGGCCGCGCGGCCTCCGCGAGCAGCGTGAAGAACGCGGCCAGGTCTCCGGCAGCCGACGCCGCCAGCGCGCAATGCGACGCGATCCCCTCCGGCGCGTCGGCGACGTGCACGACGCGCGCGGGCGCCTCCTTGGGCCCGAACGACCCGTAGCGGAGCCGGAAATCCAGCGGCACGCCGGCCACGATCACCAGGTCCGCCTCGGCGAACGCCGCGGACCGCGCCCTGGTCACCAGCAGCTCGTGGCCGCGCGGCAGCACGCCGCGGGCCTGGCCGTTGGTGATGACGGGCAGCCGCAGCGTTTCCGCGGCGGCGCGGGCGGCCTCTTCCGCGCCGCCGAGCCACACGTCGGAGCCGAGCACCAGCACCGGACGGCGCGCCGCGGCGAGCAGCCCGGCGATACGGGCCACGTCATCGGCGTCCGGGCCTGCCGGGGCCGGCATCGGGCCGTCGGGGAGCTCCCCCTCGGCCTGGTCGTAGATCGTCTCCAGCGGGAAGTCGCAGAACACCGGTCCGCGGTGCGGCGTCAGCGCCAGGCGGAACGCCTTGTCCACCGACGTCGCGACGGACAGCTTGTCGTGCTCGGTCCACGCGCCCTTGGTGACCGGCGCGAGCAGCGGGACATGGTCCATCTCCTGCAGCGCGCCCCTGCCCCACAGGTAGTCGGGGGCGCGGCCGCCGAGTAGCACGAGCGGCGCGCCGTTGAACCAGGCGGTGGTGACCGCGCTGACGCTGTTGGTCACCCCGGGTCCCGCGGTGACCACGGCAAGCCCGGGCGCGCGGGTCAGCCGGGCGGTGGCCTCGGCGGCGAAGACCGCTGTCTGCTCGTGCCGCACGTCCACGAGCCGGAGCGGCGGGTCCGCCTTGACGGCGCCGTCGTACAGCGGGAACACGTGGCCGCCGGAGAGAGTGAACATGGCGGTCACGCCGTACCGTCGCGCGATCGCGACGGCCTGCGCGCCGCCATGTCCTGATATCAGCGTCACTCGGCTGACGTTATCACCGGTTAACGTGTGGCTGCCTGGTCAGTCGGACGCGGATGCCCCTACGCCCGCGGGCTCGGGCGCCGGGGCATCCGCGGGATCGGCGGTGTACTGGTGCGGCAGCGTCTCGTCGGTGCCCTCGGGTGCCCTGACGGCCTTGAGGATCAGCGTCAGCACCACCGACAGGACGATGTTGATGACTACCGCGGTGAACCCGATGTAGACGCTGTGCCCGAACACGATGTCCGACGACGACGCCCAGTGCGAGGAGGTCGGGCTGGACACGTTGTACGCGGCGATCGTGCCATAGATCATGCCGGCCGCCCAGCCGGCCAGCAGCGCCCAGCGGTGGAACCAGCGGGTGAACAGACCGCCCACCAGCATCACCAAGATCTGCAGGATCCACACGCCGCCGAGCAGCTGGAGGTTGATGGCGAACGTGTGCGGCAGCCAGACGGCAAACGCGAGCGCGCCGAACTTGACCACGAGGGATGCCCACTGGGACACCCGCGTCTCCAGCCGGGGCGAGGCGTCCGGCTTGAAGAACTCCTTGAAGATGTTTCTCGTGAACAGGTTCGCCGCGGCGATCGCCATGATCGCGGCGGGCACCAGGGCGCCGATGATGATCGCGGAGAACGCGATCCCCGTGAACCAGCTCGGGAACATGTGCTGGATCAGGTACGGCACCGCGAGCTGCGTGTTGCCCGCCTTCTTGACCGCCGCGGCCGTGGGCTTGTCGGTGAGCGCCATGTAGCCGAACAGCGCGATGCAGGCGAGCAGGACCGAGTAGGCCGGCAGCAGCGCCATGTTCCGCTTGACCACGTTGCGCCGCTTGGTGGCCAGCGCGCCGGTGATCGTATGCGGGTAGATGAACAGCGCGAGGGCCGAGCCGAGCGCCAGCGTGGCGAAGTCGAGCTGAGTGCTGCCGACGGACTTCGAGGTGGGGATGAACGTGCCGTTCGGCTTCTTGGTTTCGGGGTTGATCGCCGCGAAGTGCGTCTGCGCGGTGCCGAAGATGTGGCCCCAGCCGCCCAGCCTGGTCGGGATGTAGAAGACCGCCACGATGACGAACACGTAGATCAGCGTGTCCTTGACGAAGGAGATCGCGGCCGGCGCGCGCAGTCCCGACACGTACGTGTAGATCGCCAGCACGACGAAGGCGACGAACAGCGGGATGTCCTCGACGTACTTGTTGCTTGAGGAGGTTCCCACGCCCATCACGGTCAGCACCGCCTGGATGCCGACGAGCTGGAGCGCGATGTACGGCAGCAGCGACAGGATCCCGGTGCAGGCCGCCGCCAGCGACAGGCCGCGGGAGCCGTACCTGCCCCTGATGAAGTCGGCGGGCGTGACGTAGTTGTGCACCCGGCAGACCGACCACAGCCGGGGCAGGAAGATGAACGCGATCGGGAACACCATGATCGTGTAGGAGACCGCGAAGAAGCCGATCGAGCCGGAGGCGAACACCAGCGCGGGCACGGCGATGAACGTGTACGCCGTGTACAGGTCGCCGCCGAGCAGGAACCAGCCGATGAACGTGCCGAAGCCGCGGCCGCCCAGCCCCCACTCGTTGAGGTGCAGCATGTCGTCGGCCCTGCGCCAGCGGGACGCGGCGAAGCCGATGATGGTGACGAGCGCGAACAGGATGACGACGATCGTGAAGACGACGGTGTTGACGTTGCTCATCGCACGCCTCCCGGTACCGGGTCACCGGCGGTGCCCGCGGTGTCCGGGCTGGCCGGCCGCCGCGGCTTCAGCCTGCGCTGCAGCAGCATCGCGATCCACAGGACCAGCGCCGTGAACGGCATGTAGACCAGCAGGTAGAAGTAGAAGAAGGGGAAATCGCCGACATACGGCGTCTCGCGCGCGTAGATCGGGACTATCAGCGTCCCGAGGATCGCCCCGGTGACGAGCACGCCGATGGCGAGTGAGGTGATTGGGTGGGCGGCCACTGGGTTCGTCCGTCGCGTTGCCGCGGCGCGCTGTGGGTCTCCCGGGGCGCTGGGGGTTGCTGTGGGCTCAGTCATCGGGTCCTCTCGGCGTTCTCGACCGGTTGGATGTGACAAAGGTCACGCAATTTCAACTATGTTGAACCCTCGTAGCGAATTACGCAATGCCTTGCGTACTGCGATTGACCGTAATCGCTGATTAGAGCCCGGTCAATGATCTGGCGCGAGTGCCGCCGAGGCACGCGGCGAGCCCGGCCGCGGCGGCGGCGAGGAACCCGGCCCGGTCCAGCCCGCCCGCGCCTTCCGGCATGACGCCTGCCAGCGGGCCGCCGGCGACGGCCTGCAGATCGGTCAGGTTGGCGAGCTCGGCGATGCCCGGCCGGCGCGGCCAGCTGCCAATCACCACGCCCGCGGGCGCCAGCTTCCTCGCGGCCAGCGCCTCGAGGGTGAGCGCGGTGTGATTGAGCGTGCCGAGGCCCGCGGCGGCGACCACCGCGACGGGGGCGTCCAGCGCGGCCGCCAGGTCGGCGATCGTGCCGCCGTCAGGGTCGTAGCGCACCAGGAGCCCGCCGGCCCCCTCCACCAGGACGAGGTCGCGGGACTCGGCGAGCTTCGCCACGTAGTCCGCGGCGGCGCGCAGGTCCAGCGGCGCCAGGCCGGCGACCCGGGCGGCCGCCTCGGGGGAGAGCGGGTCGGGGAACCTGGCGAGCTCGTGGGTGTCGGCGAGCCCGGTGAGCCGCCGGACGGTCTCGGTATCGGGGATGTCTCCCGCGGCGGTGCCTGTCTGCGCGGGCTTGACGACGGCCACGCGGTCGCCGCAGGCGATCGCCAGCGCGGCGATCGCCGCCGTGACCACCGTCTTGCCGACGCCGGTACCGGTGCCTGAGACGACGAGAACGCGGGTCACTAGCCGGATGTCCGTCGCAGCCTGGTGATGAACTTGTACCGGTCGCCCCGGTACCAGGACTGCGCCCACTCCACGGGCTGGCCGGTCGTGTCGATCGCGTGCCTGGACAGCAGGAGCAGCGGGATGCCCGGGTCAACGCCGAGCAGCCTGGCGTCATGCGGGTCGGCGAGCACCGTCTCGATCGTCTCCTCGGCCTCGGCGAGCTGGATGCCGTACCCGGTGCGCAGCGTCTCGTACAGCGAGGCGTGCCGCTCCAGCTGCCTGCGCAGGCCGGGGAATCGGCGCGCGGGCAGGTGCGAGGTGTCGATGGACATGGGCTCGCCGTCGGCGAGCCGCAGCCGGTGGATGCGCAGCACCCGGCCCCCCGGCCGGATGCCGAGCAGCCCGGCGAGCTGGTCGTCCGAGGCGACGTAGCCGATTTCGAGGATCTTGGTCAGCGGGTGCAGGCCGTGCTGCCGCATGCCCTCGGTGTAGCTGGCGAGCTCTAGGGACTGCGCCACCTTCGGCTTGGCGACGAAGGTGCCCTTGCCCTGCATGCGGAGCAGCCGTCCCTCGATCACCAGCTCCGCCAGCGCCTGCCGCACGGTGGTGCGGGAGGTTCCGTACAGCCGGGCGAGCTCACGCTCCGGCGGCACCGGGCTGCCCGGTGACATCGCCGCGGTGAACTCGAGCAACTGCCGCTTTACCTGGTAGTACTTCGGCAGGCGGAGCACGGTCGGTGACGAGCCGACGGGAACGCCCGGGGTGCCTGCGGACGCGCCAAGCTCGCCGGCGCGGTCGTCAGCCGGTATCGGAGACACAGTCATGGGGTGTTCCTTCCCGCTTGTGCGGTATTCCGGCAATGATGGCAGCGATCTCGCGCAACGGCCAGTGCGCGCGACGCAACGCTGATGTCCTTTTCCGTCAGCGTGGCGCGCCCGGTCAGGCGCAGGCACGCCTCGCCTGCCGGAACCGACGGCGGCCGGAAGCAGCCGACACGGACGCCGCACTCGGCGCAGCCGCGCTGCGCGGCCAGCGCGTCGCGCGGATCGCCGAGCACCACCGCCGTGACGGCGGCCGCCGGCGCGGTGACCGTCAGGCCGAGCTCCGCGGCCGCGGCGGCCAGCCGGGCGGCGGCCTGCCGCGCCTGGCAGGGCAGCTCCGGGTCGGCCCGCAGCACCCGCAGCGCCGCGAGGGCGGCGGCCGCGGAGGGCGGCGCCAGGCCGGTGTCGAAGATGAAGCCGCGCCCGGTGTCCACCAGCGTCTGCGTCACCTCGGCCGCGGCGAGCACGGCGCCGCCCTGGCCGGCCAGCGATTTCGACAGCGTCATGGTGCGCACCAGGTCAGGTGCCGCCGCGATCCCCGCGTCGTGGCACGCGCCGCGGCCGCCCGCGCCGAGCACGCCGAACGAGTGCGCCTCGTCGACCACGAGCAGCGCCCCGTGGCCGCGGGCGGCCGTGTGCAGTGCGGCGACCGGCGCGACGTCGCCGGACACCGAGAAGACCGCGTCGGTGACGACGATCGCGGCTCGCTCCTCGCGGGCCGCGAGCGCGGCGGCGACGGCCGTCACGTCGCCGTGCGGGGACACCAGGAGGCGCACGCCGGGGCGTCGCGCGAGCCGGCCCGCGTCGACGAGCGACGCGTGATTCCGCTCGTCGGACACGATGAGCACCCCGTCGCCGCTCAGCGCGCCGGCCAGCGCGGTCACGGCGGCGAGGTTGGCCAGGTAGCCGGAGGAGAACACGAGCGCCGCCGCCGCGCCGGTGAACTCGGCCAGCTCCGCTTCGAGCTCGGCGTGCAGCGCCGTGCTGCCGGTCACCAGCCGGGACCCGGTGGCCCCGGTCCCCCAGACGCGCGCCGCCACGGCCGCCGCCTCGGCGAGCCTGGCGTCGCCGGACAGCCCGAGGTAGTCGTTGGACGCCAGGTCCAGCGTGGCCTCGTCGGCGGCGCGCGGCACAAGGTATCGCCGCAGGCCAGCGGCCTCGCGAGCGGCCGCGGCCGCGCGCAGCCCGGCGAGCGGATCGAACGTGGGGTGAGCGGAGCCCTGCATGGGCGCATAATGCCAGGTCATGCTCTAATGAGGAAATTTCACCTGGCCGGCCCGTGTCAAAATGGGACAGTGCCCACGCTTACCGACCTCGCCAGGAACTACACCACCCTGTCGGCCGCCGACGTGGAATGGCTGCACTCGCTGGTGTCCGACTGGCAGCTGCTCGCCGACCTGTCGTTCGCGGACCTGGTCCTGTGGGTGCCGATGCGGGCGCCCGCGAGTGCGGCGAGTCCCGGCTGGGTGGCGGTCGCGCAGATGCGGCCGACGACCGGGCCCACCTCCTTCCCCGACGACGTGGTGGGGACGCAGATCGGCCAGGGCCTGCGGCCGCTGCTGGACACCGCGCGCGCTGAGCGGCGCATCTGGCGGGAGAGCGACCCGGACTGGACGAGCGGCGTGCCGGTGCGCGCCGAAGCCATCCCCGTGACCAGGAACGGCGACGTGATCGCCGTCATCGAGCGGTCGACGAACCTGAACTCCGCGCGGACGCCCAGCCGTCTTGAGCTCACCTACCTGCAGGGCGCCGACGACCTGGCGCGGATGGTGGCGGAGGGCACGTTCCCGTATCCCGGGCATGACACGACCCTGGTCCGCTCGCCGCGGGTGGGCGACGGCCTGCTACGCCTCGACAGCGGGGGCCGGGTCACCTACGCCAGCCCGAACGCCCAGTCCGCGTACCGCAGGCTAGGACTCGCCGCGGACCTCATCGGGGCGGAGCTCGGCGCCGCGACCGCGCAACTTGGCGCTGCGGGTGAGCCGGTCGACGAGTCGCTGATGCTTGTCGCAAGGGGCCGGGCGCCCAAGGAGACGGAGATCGACGGCAACGGCGCGGTCGTCCAGCTGCGCTCCATCCCGCTGGTCGTAGCGGGCAAGCGGACCGGCGCGCTGGTCCTGGTCAGGGACGTAACGGAGCTGCGCCGCAGGGAACGCGAGCTGCTGACCAAGGAAGCCACCATCCGGGAGATCCATCACCGGGTGAAGAACAACCTGCAGACGGTGGCGGCGCTGCTGCGGCTGCAGGCCAGGCGGCTGCAGGCGCCCGAGGCGCGGGCCGCGCTCGAGGAGGCGGTCCGCCGGGTCGGTTCCATCGCGATCGTGCACGAGACCCTGTCGCACGCGCCGGAAGAGATCGTGGACTTCGACGACATCGCGGACCGGGTTGCCATGATGGCGGGGGAGGTTTCAGCGCCAGAGACGCGGGTGACGCCGAAGATCACCGGCCAGTTCGGGATGCTGCCCGCGTCGGTGGCCACGGCGCTCGCGATGGTGCTCACCGAACTGCTGCAGAACGCGCTCCAGCATGGATTCGGCGCGCTGGGGCCGCGCGCCTGCGCGGACGGGATCATCGAGGTGCTGGCCGCACGGGCACCAGAGCAGCTAACGGTAACCGTGAGCGACAGCGGCGCGGGGATCCCGCCGGGCTTCGACCTGGAGAACACGTCGAGCCTGGGACTTCAGATCGTACGGACGCTTGTCGTGGCCGAGCTTGGCGGGCGGCTGAGCATCGCCCCCCGGCCGGGGGGCGGCACCGTGGCGGTCGTCGACCTGCCCGTCCGCTATGAACCAGGCCCGCGCTAGACGTGGGCCCGCGCGCGCAGCCGGACCGTGCGGCGCTTGACCGCCCGCCGCTCCTCCTCGCTCATGCCGCCCCACACCCCGGCGTCCTGGCCGCTGTCGATGGCCCAGCGGAGGCAGTCCTCAAGCACCGTGCAGCGCCGGCAGACCTGTTTGGCTTCTTCGATCTGGAGGAGCGCAGGCCCGCTGTTTCCGATCGGGAAGAACAGCTCAGGATCTACCTCACGACAGGCGGCGACGTGACGCCAGTCCATGGTGCTCACTCCTTCTCGGCGTCGCGGCTGGTCATCGATGCTGGCCGCCACACGCCACTCAGTGCTTGTGAAGCATTTCACGAGCTATGCGATATGTCGGGAACAGTTCCTTATTCCCGATCTTTGCTAGTGCCGAGTTGATTACGCCCGGACATCAGGGTGAGCCCGGACACGCTCCGAAGGGTGACGCATCCGTGTCGGCCACGCTCAATACCCCGGCGGGACGTCACTCCCCAGGCACGAGATCTAGCCTCTCAACAGGGCAGAGCCAACGCAAGGGGGCGCGGCAAACGAGTATTACGAATTTGGTGTCAGATCGATCACACCAAATGTGTGGGTCACGCGACGACACAGAGTGCTTCGGGGACAAAACGGAAAGAAACACCCTCGGTTTCGCCCTGGTACTCGCCGTCAATGTGAAAGGCGATCGGGCGGTCGGCCTCGAGTGTCAGTTCGGTCAGCGCCGCCGCGCTGACCACATCGCGGACCGACGGCAGGTCGCTGGGCGTGTGCATCATGTGGCGAAGCGCCGCCAGCGTCGACAGGGTACGCAGCCGGCGCAGCGCGAACAGGTCCAGGCCTGAGCTGAGGTCGGCGTGCGCCGGGCGGACCGGATGGCTGCCAAGGTACGTCCACGGTGAGCTGTTGGTGACCACGCCCATGAACAGCCCGGTCACCGGCGGCCGGTCAGGGGCGGTCAGCGTGAGGGCCGGGTGGCGCCGGTCGGTCCCGTAGTACCGGCGCAGTCCCATCCGCAGGTACAGCATCGTCGACGCCCGCCTGCCCTTGGCGCGGCGCCGGTCGACGTCCGCGACGACCTCGGCATCGACGCCGAGGCCGGCGCTGAACGTGAAATAGCGATCCCCGGCGAGCCCGAGCCCGATGGTGCGCCAGGTCCCCGAGTCCACCGCGGCCAGGATCCGGTGCACCGCCTCGGCCGGGTCGGGCGGCAGCCCGAGCGTGCGCGCGAACACGTTGGCGCCGCCGCCGGGCACCGCCGCGATCGCCGGCCGCCGGGCCGGCGCCGCTTCCCCGGCAGCGGCCGGGTCCGTCGCGGGGACCTGGCAGCGCATCAGCCCGTTGACGACCTCGTTGACCGTCCCGTCACCGCCGAAGGTCACCACGAGGTCGAATCCGGCCTCCGCCGAGGCGGCGGCCAGTTCACGGGCGTGGCCGCGATAGCGTGTCTGCGCGGTCTCCAGTTCGAGCCGGGAGCCGAGTGCGCGGACAACCAGGCCGGCGTCGCGCCCGGACATGGAGGTCGCGTGAGGGTTGATGATCAGCAGCGCGCGCACGATGCTCAGGTTAACGGTGCCGGAGAGGATGCGAGACTTATGGGTATGCGTTATGGCGAAAGCCGCGAAGGCGTACCCCGCACGCTCCTGCTGGCCGCGGGGGTGCAGGCCGCGGAGGCGCTGGGCCTGGCCGTGGCCGGCGTGCTCACCGCCGTCGACACCGCCGCCGGGCGCTCGTCTCAGTCGTCCAGCGGGATCGGGCTGACCCTGCTGGCGTTCATCGTGGCCGCCGGGCTGGTCGTGATCGCGGCAGGGCTCGCCCGCGTCAGGCCGTGGAGCCGCACGCCCGCGGTGATGACCCAGGTGCTCACCGGCGTGATCGCCGTCTACCTGCTGCAGGCCCACCGGTTCGACTGGGGGGTGCCCGCCTTGCTGCTCGCGCTTGCCGGGCTCGCCGGGCTGCTGGCGCCGCCCAGCCTGCGGGCCCTCAGCGGGCCCGCGCCGGCCGAGGAGGCTCCCGTCTCCAGCAAGCCCAAGCCCCCCGCTAATCGTCGATCGTCAGCCCGTCCCTGAGCTGAGTCAGCGTCCTCGCCAGCAGCCGGGACACGTGCATCTGGGAGATGCCGAGCTCGGCGGCGATCTGCGACTGGGTCATGTTGCCGAAGAACCGCAGCAGCAGGATCTTCTTCTCCCGCGGCGGCAGCCGCTCGAGCAGCGGCTTCAGCGATTCCCGGTACTCCACGCCCTCCAGTGCGTCGTCGACCATGCCGAGCGAGTCGGCGACCGCGGGCGCGTCCTCGTCGCCAGAGTCCGGCGCGTCCAGCGAGACGGTGGAGTACGCGTTGGCCGACTCCAGGCCCTCGAGCACCTCTTCTTCCGACATCTGCAGGTGCGCGGCGAGCTCGCTGACGGTGGGCGCGCGGCCTTCGCGCTGCGCCAGCTCGCCGATCGCCTTGGTGAGCGAGAGCTTGAGCTCCTGCAGCCGCCGCGGCACCCGGACGGCCCAGCCCTTATCCCTGAAGTGCCGCTTGATCTCGCCGACGATGGTGGGCGTGGCGTAGGTGGAGAACTCCACGCCGCGCTCGAGGTCGAACCGGTCGATGGACTTGATCAGCCCGATGGTCGCGACCTGGGTGAGGTCGTCAAGCCACTCGCCCCGGTTGCGGAACCGGCGCGCCAGGTACTCCACGAGCGGCAGGTGCAGTTCGACCAGGGTGGCCCTGATCCGCGCGCGCTCCGGGTCGTCATGCGGCAGGATCGTGAGCCGTTCGAACAGCTCGCGGGCCTGCGTCCGGTCGGGCGTGGAATGGTCGGTCCGCGGCAGCGGCGGCGGGGGCTCCTCGCTCACCGGACTCACCGCGACCTCGAAGACCTCGTACTCGCTGCTCACCCTGACCCCGCTCCGCCGCGGCGCTTGACAAGCACGATCGCCACCCGGTCACCGGGCCCGAGCCGGGAGTCCACGGTTCCGGCGAGGGCGGACAGCACCGTCCACGCGAACGTGTCCTTGGCGGGCATCTTGGCCTGGGCCGCGGTCACCGACACCGTGATCGTCACCTGGTCGGCGCCGAGCTCGAAGCCGCACTCCAGGTCGGTACCGGGGATCGCCTGCGCGAGCAGCATGGCGCAGGCCTCGTCGATCGCGATGCGCAGGTCCTCGATCTCGTCGAGAGTGAAGTCGAGCCGCGCCGCCAGCCCGGCGGTGGCGGTGCGCAGCACGGACAGGTACGCGCTCTCCGCTGGCATCCTGACGTGCACGTAGTCGGCCGTCTCGCGGCCGGCCGGCACGGCCGTGGTAGCGGCGGTGTCTTCTGTCACGTTTCTCCGTCGGTCATCTCACCCGGCCGGCGATGATCGCCGGCCCCTGACTGCAACTTACCGTCATCCGCTCCATGGCATAAACGCGACGCGGCAGCGCCCCCCGGATATCGGGGATGGCGCTGCCACGTCGATGTGGCCGGCGGCCGCCGGCGTCAGGCCTGCTTGGTCTCCCAGAAGATCTTGGAGATCTCCTCGATCTTGGCCAGCAGCTCGTCCGCCGTGGCGACGTTGGTGCTGCCCTTCGTGCCCGCGGCGCCGGCCAGCTTGGTGGCCTCGTTGAAGAGCTGGTGCAGCTGCGGGTACTTCTCGAAGTGCGGCGGCTTGAAGTAGTCCGTCCACAGCACCCACAGGTGGTGCTTGACGAGCTCGGAACGCTGCTCCTTGATGATCAGGCAGCGGGTCCTGAACTCGGGGTCCGAGTTCTGGGCATACTTCTCGTCAATAGCCTTGAGAGACTCCGCCTCGATTCGGGCCTGCGCGGGGTCGTAGACGCCGCAGGGCAGGTCGCAGTGGGCATGAGCGACGGACGTCGGCGCGAACAGCCGGGTGAGCAGCCTCATCGATTCCCTTTCTCCGTACCAGATCAGTAAGGTTTCACTTCCGACACTACTCCGTAGGATGGAAGCTAAACGTGCACGGCTGGCCGTTGCTGCGCGTCGAGGTCGCCGAGCAGTCCATGCTGCCCGCGCTGCGTCCTGGCGACTGGCTGCTCGCCCGCCGTACCCGGCGCATCCGTCCAGGTCAGGTGGTGCTCGCCTGGCACCCGTCCCGCCCGGGCTTCCTGCTGGTGAAGCGCGCGGCCAGGCGCGTGGAGGGCGGCTGGTGGCTTCAGTCGGACAATCCGGCGGCGGGCGCGGTGGACAGCGGCCGCTTCGGCCCGGTGCCCGAGGAGAAGATCGTCGGCCGGGTGCTGGTCCGCTACTGGCCGCCGCGGCGCTCCTAAAATCCTTTATCCGAACGGGCCCGTGGTGACCGCGTCGGCCCCGCATCCTCCGGGAGGGGGCGGGGCCGACGGCTTGTCGCTGTAACGGGATGACGGGCCGGACCTAGTGCCTTGGCATCTCGGGCAAGTCAGCCTGTGGCTGCGCACTCTGCCGCGCGACCAGATCGAGCATTTCCTCGCGCTTCAGCTTGGTGGCCTGTGCCCAGTAGAAGATGGCCAGGCTGAAGGCCGCCACCACCAGCATGTCCCACCAGAACGGGAGGTTGTTGGTGTTCGTCGGCGCCAGCGGCGTCTTGCTGGACTGGCCGCTGAACTGGCCCTGCCAGGAGATGATGCCCATGCCGATCAGGTACACCGGCAGCCATTGCGCGGACCTCCAGTCCAGCGGCGGCCGCTGCGGGTCGAAGTACATGAAGATGCCGATCAGCACGTACCCGATAACGATCGCGATGGCGAGCTTCCAGAGCACCTCGAAGCCCGACCAGTAGATGAGCAGGTTGGCGAAGACGAACGCGAGTGGCGCGACCACGACGGCGCCGGGCATCCGGTAGGGCCGGGGCGCCTCAGGGACCTGCCCGCGGAACGCCGCCAGCGACAGCGGCGCTCCGGCGTACATCAGCACGCTCGCGGAGGTGACCAGGCCGACCAGGGAGTGCCAGCTCGGGAAGGGCAGCAGGAACAGCAGGCCGAACAGGAACGCGATGATCAGGCTGAACCAGGGCACGCCCCGGCTGTCCACTCTGGTGAACAGCTGCGGGTAGTAGCGGTTGCGGCCCAGGCCGTACCCGACGCGCGAGGTCGACGTCTGGTAGATCAGGCCGGTGCCGAACGGCGAGACGAACGCGTCGATCCGCAGGATGATCGCGAGCCAGCCGAGCCCGACGACGCCCGCCAGGCCAGCGAACGGCCCGATCGGCTATTTCGTTGGTCTTGGGTATGCCCGCCCAGCCCAGCGGACCCGAGATCAGGCTGTGCGGGATGGCTCCGATGAACGCGACCTGCAGCATGACGTAGATCAAGATGCCGATCCCGGTAGCGATGAGGATCGCCCGTGGCAGGTTCTTCTGCGGGTCCTTGATCTCGCCGGCCAGCTGGTCGGCCTGCTCGAAGCCGAGATAGGCGAACACGATACCGGCCGAGGGGATGGCGGCGAACAGGGCCTTGATGCCGAAGGGCATGAAGCCGCCGCCCGCCCCGAAGTTACTGGGGTGGAACTTGAACAGCAGCACGATGATAGCGAGGACCGGGACCGCGACCTTCCACCACGTGATGCCGGCGTTGACCTTGGAGAACAGGCCGATGGCCAGGAAGTTGATCGCGGTGAAGGACGCCATCAGCACGACCGTCATGGCGAAGCCCAGCCCGGTGACGTTACCCGAGGTGCTGTTGTAGAGGCCGTGCCAGTAGTAGGACCCGTACTGCATCACGGCGAAACACTCGATCGGCGCTACCGTGACCGCCTGCAGCCAGGAGAAGAAGCCGAACGAGATGCCGGCGATGCTGCCGAACGCGAAGTGCGGGAACCTCGCGGTCCCGCCGGACACCGGGTACATCCCGCCCAGCTCGGCGTGGACCAGCGCGAGGATGATGACGATGACTCCGGCGATGACCCATCCCAGCAAGGCCGCGGTCCCCGCCGCTTGCGCGGCGAACAGCGCGCCGAACAGCCAGCCCGAGCCGATGATGGAGGTCTCGGACGCCCAGGTTGCCCCGATCAGTCCCATCTCCCGCCGCAGACCGACATCCGCCGGCTGGCTTGCGGGAGCCCCCGTAGACCCAGTTTCAGTAGCCATGATCGATGCTCTTTTCTCGATCTTGCCCCGTGGGGCGTGTCCCCCCCGTCAGGGTGGGTTGCTAGCGTGCCATATGAGCAGAGTGAGATCATCGTAGGGATGATCATCACCTATGAGAAGTGTTGTCGCGGATTCGGTTTCATAACGCAGTTCAGAGCGTTGCACCCCGCCTACGGGCGGAATAATGACACATGCGCAGCGTCACATCGTGATGACACGGTAATTACCTGTGAGTTTCAAAGAGGCTGGGTTTGCGCCGCACCTTAGCGGGCAGAAAATTGGGCAAACCGCTTGTGAAGCTATTCACGAGTCAAGGCGACGGTCGTCCTGCCAAGAGCGGGCGATGCCCTGCCGGTTCGCGTCGGCATCTCATTGACCTGCGGTGAGCCGGTGGCTACCCTCGCTTCTGTCATGCGGAGCACCAGACTGCGATATTCGACACTCGGCATACTCTTGCTCGGCGTCATAGCCGCCCTGCTGTGGACCTGGCGGTTGAGCCATGTGTGGTTCGTGTGGTTGGCGATCGTGGTCGGGTTCGTCGTCCTCAGCGTGGCGCTAGTCGCCGCTCGCCAGGGACGGGTGGCGCCAGACGAGTCCGGAGAGCCTCAGCTCACGCGGCTTCAGGCCGGGCGTTGTCAGGGGTATGAGCGTGATGGACCCGGGCCTGCGCCGGGACTATTCGCCCATACTCCCGGCCGCTGTCACCCGGCGGAGGACCGCCACCCGCGCCCCGCGTCCGGCAGTCCGTCCGGCCGCCCCTTCGGCCGCCCCTTCGGCCGCCAGAGCAACGCCCCCCCGAAGCGGCCGTGCTCGTCGGCGGAACGAAACGCTCCAGCCGGACGCCACCATCACCCTCGCCGCTGAGCGGCGGGCGGCGGGCATCGACGACCTGTTCCTCGAGCTGGACCTTGAGCTCATCGGGCTCGTCCCCGTGAAGCGGAAAGTGGAGGAAATCGGTTCACTGCTGCTGGTCGACCGGGCGCGGCAGCGGTTCGGGCTCTCGGCATCCCGGCCGAACCTGCACATGTGCTTCACCGGGGCGCCGGGAACCGGGAAGACGACGGTTGCCCTGATGATGGCGGACCTGCTCCACCGGCTTGGCTACCTGGAGAAGGGTCATCTGGTGCATGCCATGCGCGATGACCTGGTGGCCGAGTACATCGGGCAGACCGCGCCGAAGACCAAGCAGGTCCTCGAGCGCGCGATGGGCGGCGTGCTGTTCATCGACGAGGCCTACACCCTGTACCGTGCCGAGGACTCGAAGGACTACGGCCAGGAGTGCATCGACATCCTCATGCAGGTGATGGAGAACCAGCGGGACAAGCTCGTGGTGATTCTCGCCGGCTACAAGGACCGCATGGACCGCTTCTTCGACTCCAACCCCGGC
The DNA here is from genome assembly GCA_963843745.1 of uncultured Actinomycetota bacterium. Lineage (GTDB taxonomy): Bacteria > Actinomycetota > Actinomycetes > Streptosporangiales > Streptosporangiaceae > Trebonia. The sequence continues at coordinate 61,333 of CAWJLP010000019.1, read as the reverse complement.
ATGAGCTCGCGAGTCGCCCATCACCTCGACTTCGCGGACTACGACGTCGACGAACTGCTCTCGATCGGGCAGTTGATGCTGGACCGCACGTCCTACTACCTGTCGGACGAGGCGGAGGCGACGTTGCGCGACTACTTGTCGATACGGATGACTCAGCCGCGGTTCGCCAACGCCCGCAGCGTTCGGAACGAGCTGGAAAACGCCCGGCTCCGCCACGCGTTCCGGCTCGCGGCCGATCCGGAGCGGCACTGGGCCAAAGACGACCTGATGCGCCTCGAGCCGTCGGACATCCTGCCTGACGGCAGGTAGCTAAGCCGAGGATTCTTCCTGTCGCTTGGGAGCCCGTAACGCGGTGACGCTCGCCCGGTTGGTGCACCGCTCGGAGCAGTACCGGGTTGCGCGGTTGGCCGACGTGTCGATGAACACGCCCAGGCATGGCGCCGCCTGGCAGACGCCGAACCGCTCGATGCCGAGATCGGCCAGCCGTACGGCGAGTCCCATCGCCGCGCCCGCCGCGTACTTGTCCGACATAGAGCCGCTCTCGGTGTAGTGCACGTGCCACGCCTGCCCGTCGTGCCCGGACAGCTGCGGGTGGACCGGGTACTGGATGAGCAGCTCGTTCAGCCGCGCGGTGGCGTCCGCGCCGTCGCCCTGGGAGCACGCCACGAAGAACGCGCGGAACTCGGTCCTGAGCTGGCGGAGAGCCTCCAGCTCGTGGCGCGAGACGCCGTGGTTCAGGTGCTCCCGGTCGGCCACGAGCGCGCGCAGCCCGTCCAGCGTGGTCAGCTGGTCACCGCCCTCGTGGCCGAGGCTCTCAGTGTTCACGAGCCGGACCGCGAGTTCAGCATAGGAAGACAGTTCCACTGGCGATCCCTTGCGGCGGGAGGAACCGGTGTAATGGGCTGGTGCCGGTATTGAGTATTACACAGATCGGGGGGTGCGGCGCTAGCGCCACGCCCTCCATGGCACAATGTAGCAGCGGGTAACCCCCGTATCTGGAGAGATCGGCGCGTCCAGGTGCCGAGCGGCCGGTGAAACCCCCGGTCGCGGCCTGGCCGGCGCGCGACCATCCCCGTACCGAACCTTGGGGGTTAACCGTGGGCGACGAGCCTATTTCTGTTCATGCTTCCCTTGCTGCCGACCCCGTCTTCGCGATGCACCGGGGCGGCAAGATCGATGTGCGGCCGACCGTGGACGTGCCGGACCGTGCCGCGCTCGCCATGGCCTATACGCCCGGCGTGGCCCGGGTCTGCAGCGCCATCGCGGACCAGCCGGAACTCGCCGGCGAGTACACCTGGACGGGCAACACCGTCGCCGTGGTGAGCGACGGCACCGCCGTGCTCGGCCTCGGCGACATCGGCCCCGCCGCCGCCATGCCCGTCATGGAGGGCAAGGCGCTGCTGTTCAAGCGCTTCGCCGGCATCAACGCGGTGCCCGTCTGCATCGCCTGCACCGACGTGGACGAAGTGGTGCGCACGGTCGCGGCGCTGGCGCCGAGCTTCGGCGGCATCAACCTGGAGGACATCTCCGCGCCGCGCTGTTTCGAGATCGAAGACCGGCTGCGGGCCATGCTCGACATCCCGGTGTTCCACGACGACCAGCACGGCACGGCCATCGTGACGCTGGCCGCGCTGCGCGGCGCCGCCCGCGTCGTCGGCAAGGACCTCCGCGACCTGCGCGTCGTGGTGTGCGGCGCCGGCGCGTCAGGGATCGCGGTGTCGAAGATCCTGCTGTCCGCCGGCGTGGGCGACATCGCGGTGGCGGACAGCAAGGGCCTGATCTACGACGGCAGGGACGGCCTGAACCCGGTGAAGGCGGCGCTGGCCACGGTGACGAATGCCGCCGGGCTGACCGGCTCGCCGGAAGCCGCGCTGCGCGGGGCTGACGTGTTCATCGGGCTGTCCGGCAGCACGCTGGCCGAGGAAGCCATCGCGCGGATGGCGCCTGGCGCGATCGCGTTCCTGCTGTCCAACCCCGACCCGGAGATCCACCCGGACGTCGCCCGCCGGCACGTGGCGGTGGTGGCGACGGGGCGCAGCGACTTCCCGAACCAGATCAACAACTCGCTGGCCTTCCCCGGCGTGTTCCGTGCCGCGCTCGACGTCCGGGCGACGACCGTGACGGAACGCATGAAGCTGGCCGCCGCGGACGCGATCGCCGCCCTGGTCGGCGGCGACGCCGCCCCGGACTACGTGATCCCGAGCCAGTTCGACGAGCGGGTCGCCCCGGCCGTCGCCGCCGCGGTCGCCGCCGCGGCTCGCGCCGGCGGGGTGGCCCGCCGGTAGCGCGGCCCCGGGTCACCGAACGCGGCTGGCGCCGGCTTCCGGGGCCAGCCGCGTTCCCTATAAGGTCGTGACCATGTTTGCCGTCTACGCCGCGCGTATCGATGCCGATAATCCACTGGGCGGGCTCGAGACCGGGGAGCGGCCCGATCCGCGGCCGAAGGACGGCTGGACAACCGTCACCGTCAAGGCGACGGCGCTCAACCACCACGACGTGTGGTCGCTGCGCGGGGTCGGGCTGCCGGCGGACCGGCTGCCGATGATCCTCGGCTGTGACGCCGCCGGGTTCGACGAGGACGGCAACGAGGTCGTCGTGCACGCCGTGGTGGCGGATGCCGACGCGGGCGGTGGCGACGAGACCCTCGACCCCCGCAGGTCGCTGCTGTCCGAGCGTTATGACGGCACGTTCGCCGAGCAGGTCGCCGTGCCCAGGCGCAACCTGGTACCCAAGCCCGCGGCCCTGTCGTTCGAGGAGGCCGCCTGCCTGCCCACCGCGTACCTGACGGCGTACCGGATGCTGTTCGAGAAGGCCGGCGTGGAGCCGGGGGCGACGGTCCTGGTGCAGGGCGCCGGCGGCGGGGTGTCGACCGCGCTGGTGCTGCTCGGCCGGGCGGCCGGGTACCGGATGTGGGTGACCAGCCGCAGCGAGACCAAGCGCGAAGCCGCGCTCAGGCTCGGCGCCGATCAGGCGTTCGCCACCGGCGCCCGGCTGCCGGAACGGGTCGACGTGGTCATGGAGACGGTCGGCGAGGCGACCTGGGGGCACTCGCTGCGCGCGCTCAGGCCGGGCGGCCGCATCGTCGTGTCCGGCGCCACCAGCGGCCAGGTCCCGCCCGCCGAGCTGAACCGGGTGTTCTTCACCCAGCTGTCCATCGTCGGGTCGACGATGGGAACGCGCGACCAGCTCGGCAGGCTGCTCCGCTTCCTCGAGCAGACGGGCACCCGGCCGCTGATCGACCGTGTGCTTCCGCTGCGCGATGCCGCGGAGGGCTTCGCCGCCATGATCGACGGCACCCACACCGGCAAGGTCGTCTTCACGCCTTAGGCGGCGGGTTCTCCTGGGAGGCCGACGGCGGCTCTGCTTCCGAGGCGGGCTCCTGGTGCGCGCCGAAGACCTCGGCGCGGATGCGGTCCAGGGTTTCTTCCAGGATGTTGCGGAGGTCGGTGAGGACGTCGCCGCCCAGGGCGCCGGAGTCCCAGGCCACCTTGCGCAGGTCGGTCGCGAAGTCCCTGGCGAGATGCTCCAGGTCGCGGAACGCGCCCATGTCCTTCGGGCCCGGCCAGCTCCGGCGGCCGGGCCAGTCGCTCCAGCGGCCCCATTCGCCCCAGCCGAGCCAGGAACCCCAGTCACGGGCGCCGTGCGGGTGCCCGGCACCTTCGCCGGACTCGCTGCCTTCCGGGCCGGGGTGCTCGCTTGCCGCCTGTTCCCAGGCGGAGCGGAAACCCTCCCTCGCGTCGTCGCGCAGGGCCGCGGCCTCTTCGCGCAGCCACTGGGCACGGCTGCGCGCTTCGTCGCGTGCCTGCTTCGCCTGGCCGCGCGCTTGCCGCGCCGCGTCGCGGACCTGGCGGGCCTGGGCCCACGCGGCCTCCTTGGCCTGCCTCGCCTGCTCGCGGGCGGCGTCCTTGGCGTCCCTGGGCTCTTCGCGGGCGCCGGCGGCCGCGTCCTCGCGAGATTCCCGCTCGGTGCGGCGCATCTCCCTGGCGGCGAAGGTCAGTTCCTCCCGCAGGTTGCGGACCGTTTCCCTGACGTCCTCGCGCACCTCGCGGACGATGTCGCTGACCGACGCCGACAGCTCCTCCTCGAGCTCGTCGAGCTCGTCGCCGCGGTTGCGCAGCTCCTCGCGGCCCGCCTCGGTGATCCGGTAGACCTTGCGGCCGTTCTCTTCGTCGTGGGTGACCAGGCCTTCTTCTTCCAGCCTGGCCAGCCTCGGGTAGATCGTGCCGGGCGACGGGGCGTAGACGCCCATGAACCGGTCGCGCAGCAGCCGGATGACCTCGTAGCCGTGCCTCGGCTCCTCGTCTAGCAGTCGCAGCAGGTACAGCCGCAGCCGTCCATGACGGAATACCGGGCTCATCGGGTCTCGCTTTCCATTTCCGCCTCCGCGCGAGGTGTCTCAGTGCGCGGAGTAGTACGGCGCTGGGAGCGCCGCAGCAGCGTGACAGCGCCTGACACGCTGGTCACAGATACGCTTCCTGATCCGTCGCCTACGTTACCGCTTACGGTATGTGACCAATACGGCGTGGCGGCGCGCAATGAATCGAATTCGCTGCGAACGTTCCCCCCGGTCGAGCGCAGCCGGACCGCGGCGTCGCTGTCCGCGGGCAGGCGCACTGTGACGGCACCGGAGACCGTGTTGATCCGCATATCGCCATTGTCTTCCAGCGTGACGTCGGCGGAGATCTGCCCGCTCACGTTGTCCGCTTCGAGCAGGGCGAGCGCGCCGTCGGCCAGCGTCAGGCCGCCAGACACCGACTTGAAGCGGACCGCCCCGTCCACGTCCCGGCCCTCCAGCGCGCCCGACACGGTTTCGGCCTGCACATCGCCCGTCACGCCGTCGAGCGTGATCTCGCCGGACACGCCCTTGACCGACGCGCCGGCGCTGAGCCCGCAGACGACCGCCGAGGCGCTGACCACGCCCAGCTGGACCGGGCAGTCGGCCGGCACCGTCACGGTGACCGATGCGGTGTCGTGCAGCGGTTTCAGCCAGTCGAGCAGCCGCTCCCAGGAGAGCTTCTCGTAGTCGTACGCGATCGTCAGCGTGCCGTCGGCTTCCTGGCCGATCTGCAGCGGCCGGCCGCTGATGTCGCTGACCACCACCGACGGCCTGTCGCCGGTGGCCATCACGGCGACCGACCCGGCGATCAGGCGCACCCGCAGCGCGGTCACCGCGTCGAAGTCGAGGCTCGCCGGCGCGTCAACGGTCCAGTGCGGCATGACACATCCTCCCAGGCGCTACCACTGTCTCCCCCATACGATATGTCGCAAACCCGGGAAGTCAAGATGTATCGCGTTTACGAAACGCCTGGGAGGCGCCACGAGGCCGTTCTGGATAAGGGTTTTTGCTCTTATTCCTCGCTTGCGGAGCCGCCGTCGTCCGGTTCGGGGTCGGCATCGGGGTCCTGCCGCGCCAGCCAGGCCGCGAGCCGGTCCACCGCCGTCTCGAACTCCGGATTGAGGTCGACGAAGTCCCGGAAGCGCTCGGCGAGCCAGGACATGCTGACCTGCTCGTCGCCGCGACGGTCGGCGAGTTCCTCGATCCCGGCGTCGGTGAAGTACATCGCTAGCCCTGTGTCGTCCTGGGGGTATGGGGGGCCCGGGGGGCGATGGGGGGCGGGGAGTCCCCCATGCCCGGATTGAGCCCCCCATCTGAAGGGACAGCCGTTTCGATCAGCTCGCGGTGCGAGGCAGCGTGCACCTTGGCCGACCCGGCCGCGGGCGCCGAGCTCGCCGGCAGCGAGATGACGGACAGCGGCCGGCCGAGCAGCTCAGGCAGCCGCAGCGCCATCCGCGGCCAGGCGCCCATGTTCGACGGCTCCTCCTGCACCCAGACCAGTTCGGCGTCGGCCGGGTACCGGGACAGTTCGGCGCGCAGCTCGTCGTGCGGGATGGGGTAGAGCCGCTCGAAGCGGACGATCGCGGTGCTGGTCGCGTTCACCTTCGCCTGGCGGTCGGCTAGGTCGTAGTACATCTTGCCGGTGCACAGCACCACCCGGCGCACGCCGCTGCCGTCGAACTCCGGCGGCTCGCCGATCAGCGGCTCGAACGAGCCGGACGTGAAGTCGGTGACCGCGGAAGCCGCCGCCTTCAGCCGTAGCATCGACTTCGGCGTGAACACGATCAGCGGCTTGTGCCGGCCGGAGAGCGCCTGCCAGCGCAGCAGGTGGAAGTAGCTGGCCGGAGTGGACGGCATCGCGACCGTCATGTTGTCCTCGGCGCACAGCGACAGGAACCGCTCCACCCGGGCGGAGGAGTGGTCAGGGCCCTGGCCTTCGTAGCCGTGCGGCAGCAGCAGCACGACGCCGGACCGCTGGCCCCACTTCTGCTCTCCGGAGGAGATGAACTCGTCGATGATGGTCTGCGCGCCGTTCATGAAGTCGCCGAACTGCGCCTCCCACAGCACGAGCGCCTCAGGCCGGGCCACGGAGTAGCCGTACTCGAAGCCCATCGCGGCGAACTCTGACAGCAGCGAGTCGTAGACGAGGAACCGCGCCTGGCCGTTGTCCAGCTTCTTGAGCGGGGTGTACTCCTCGCCGGTGCGCCGGTCGACGAGCACCGCGTGCCGCTGGCCGAAGGTGCCGCGCCGGCTGTCCTGGCCGACCAGCCGCACCGGGCGGCCGTCCTGGAGGAGCGAGCCGAAGGCGAGCAGCTCGCCGGTGGCCCAGTCGATGCTGTCGTCCGTGATCATCGTGGCACGGCGTTCCAGCTGCGGCTTGAGCCGCGGGTGCACGGTGAAGCCGTCGGGCACGATCAGCTGGGTCTCGATGACCTGCTTGACCGCGTCGACGGTGATCGCGGTCGGCACCGCCCGGTGGTTGACCGGGCGCTCCTCCTGCTCGCGCGGCAGCACGGTGCCGGGCTGCGGCGGGAGCTCGTTTGCCTCGCGGGTCTCCGTGAACGCGCGCTCGAGCTGCTGCTGGTAGTGGCGGAGCGCCGCCTCGGCCTCCTCCATCGTGATGTCACCGCGGGCGATCAGCGACTCGGTGTAGAGCTTGCGCACCGAGCGCTTCGCCTCGATCTGGTCGTACATCAGCGGCTGGGTAAAGCTCGGGTTGTCGGCCTCGTTGTGCCCGCGGCGGCGGTAGCAGAACCATGTCGATCACGACGTCCTTGCGGAAGGTCTGCCGGTACTCGTACGCCAGCCGGCCGACCCGCACCACGGCCTCCGGGTCGTCCCCGTTGACGTGGAAGATCGGCGCCTGGATCATCCGCGCCACGTCGGTGGCGTAGACACTGGACCGCGAGGACTGCGGCGCGGTCGTGAAGCCGACCTGGTTGTTCACCACGATGTGCACGGTGCCGCCGGTGCGGTAGCCGCGCAGCTGGCTGAGGTTGAGGGTCTCGGCGACCACGCCCTGGCCCGCGAACGCCGCGTCACCGTGCACGAGCACCGGCAGCACGGTGAAGCCGGGCTCGCCCTTGTCGAGCACGTCCTGCTTGGCGCGGACCACGCCCTCCATCACCGGGTCGCCCGCCTCCAGGTGGCTGGGGTTGGCGACCAGCGAGGTGCGGATCTTGGTGCCGGTGGCGGCGGTGAACGTGCCCTCGGCGCCCAGGTGGTACTTCACGTCGCCAGAGCCCTGGGTGGACTTGGGGTCGAGGTTGCCCTCGAACTCCTTGAAGATCTGCCCGTAGGACTTGCCGACGATGTTGGCGAGCACGTTCAGCCGGCCGCGGTGGGCCATGCCGAGGACGGCCTCGTCGAGGTGCTGTTCTGCGGCTTCGCTGATCACCGCGTCGATCAGCGGGATCAGCGACTCGGCGCCCTCGAGGGAGAACCGGCGCTGGCCGACGAACTTGGTCTGCAGGAAGTTCTCGAACGCCTCGGCCACGTTCAGCCGCGACAGGATGCGGATCTGCTCGTCGTGGCCTGGCCTCTTATGCGGCACCTCGATATGCGCCTGGATCCACTTGCGCTCGTCGGGATCCTGGATGTGCATGTACTCGATGCCGACCGTCCGGCAGTAGGAGTCCCGCAGCACGCCGAGGATTTCGCGCAGCCGCATCAGCGGCTTGCCGCCGAACCCGCCGGTGGCGAACTCGCGCTCCAGGTCCCACAGCGTCAGGCCGTGCTGGTTGATGTCCAGGTCCGGGTGCCTGCGCTGGACGATCTCCAGCGGGTTGGTGTCGGCCATCAGGTGGCCGCGGACCCGGTAGGCGTGGATCAGCTCCTGCACGCGGGCCGAGCGCGTGACGTCGTCCTCGTGCCCGTAGGGGAAGTCCTTGACCCAGCGCACCGGCTCGTACGGGATGCGCAGGCTCGCGAAGATGTCGTCGTAGAAGTCGTCCTCGCCGAGCAGCAGCTGGTGGATCCTGCGGAGGAAATCGCCGGACTGCGCGCCCTGGATGATCCGGTGGTCGTAGGTGGACGTCAGCGTGACCGTCTTGCTGATTGCCAGCCTGGCCATGGTCTGCTCGCTCGCGCCCTGGTAGGCGGCGGGGTACTCCATGGCGCCGACGCCGACGATGCAGCCCTGGCCGGGCATGAGCCGCGGCACCGAGTGCTCGGTGCCGATGGTGCCCGGGTTGGTCAGGCTGATCGTGGTGCCCTGGAAGTCCGCGACGGCGAGCTTGCCGCTGCGGGCCTTGCGGATCACGTCCTCGTACGCCGTCCAGAACTGGCGGAAGTCCATCTCATCGGCGCCCTTGATGTTCGGCACCAGGAGCTGCCGCGAGCCGTCCTTCGCCTGCAGGTCGATCGCCAGGCCGAGGTTGACGTGGTGCGGCGCGGCGAGGACCGGCTTGCCATCTTCCTCGGCGTACGCGGCGTTCATCTCCGGGTTCGCCTTGAGTGCCTGGACGACGGCGTAGCCGATCAGGTGGGTGAAGGAGACCTTCCCGCCCCTGCCGCGCTGCAGGTGGTTGTTGACGACGATGCGGTTGTCGATGAGCAGCTTGGCCGGCACCGCTCGCACCGAGGTGGCGGTGGGGACCGAGAGGCTGGCCGCCATGTTCTGGGCGGTGCGGGCGGCGGCGCCGCGCAGCCTGCTGAGGTCGGCGTCGGAAGGGGGCGGCGCGACCGGCGGCTGACTCGGCTTGCTCGGGGCCGGCGCGGCGGGGGCGGCGGGGGCGCTGGGCGCGGTAGGCGCGGTGGCGGGGGGCGCGGTGGCGGGGGGCGCCGGTGCCGGGGGGGCCGCGGTGGCGGCCGGGGCGCTCGCGCTTGCCGAGGGCGATGCCGCGTTCAGCTTTTCCGCCGGGACACCGTCCGGCAAGGCCGGGTGCGATCCCGTCCCGTTCCCCCGGGTGGGCCGGTAGTCGGAGAAGAAGCTCCACCACGCTCGGTCGACCGAGCCCGGGTCAGCGAGGTAACGCTGGTATAGCTCGTCGACGAGCCACTCGTTGGCGCCGAAGTCGGCGCCAGGTGGCTGGGCGCCGGAAGCGCCCTGCGTCGAGGGGTTTGCTGAGGGCTCGCTGAGATCCGCGTCGGCAAGCGGCGACTCAGAAGACACGGCGGACATCGCCTTCTTCCGAAAGATTAGACGTGACAATTACTCCCGGTTTCCAGGTTACCCGTCAGTCGAGTAGGTAGTCGGCTGGATGTCACGCCAGAGGCTCCTGTGGCCCCTGTGGCATGAATCACTCGCTGAACCGCGTACCTCCTGGGCTTCCGGGCGGCCCGGCCATGGCCGCTTGGTGTACGGTAGCGCCGGCCTCCCGGCCGGTGGCGGGCTGTTCGGCAAGGATCTGCGAAACCTCTGGTTGACGTGCCTGGCTAGTCTCCCCAGTCACGCGTGTGCCCGATCGCATCGGTCGTGGTCAGCGCCCGATTATCGTGGGGACTTCGGCAGGGAAAACCCGGCCAAAGTACCCACGATCTTTGAGCGCCGGAGGTCCGGTTCCTGTGCCGGGACGCGATCTTACGGAATCCGTTTCATGGCGTGATTTGCCCTGTCGGCGGCGTAGCCGGAAGGTACGATCGGCGCAAGTGAACGCGGGTCAACAAGAGTGAACGCGTGGCACTCCTTTAAGCGATTGCACAGTTAGACATAGGCGGGCATGCGGAGCAGCGGCGACCACGGGGCAGGGGACGCTGAGCGTCCCTACGTTCCGCGTGCGCATCCTCCCCGGCCGTACGATCCCCGGGCTGGCGGCCGGCCGCGTGGCCGTCCCGCGGACGCCAGGCGGGAGGACCTCACCGGCCCGCAGGGGTCCAGCGAGCTGCCCGGCTACGAATTCGAGGCGCCGTACCGGCGGCGCGACACCGGTGAGTTCGGCCAGGTCCGCGACACGGACGGCTTCGGCCGGGCCCGCGACACCGGGGGGTTCGGCCGCGTCAGGAGTACCGACGACTTCGACGCCCTCCCCGAAGCAGACCCCCGTACCCGTGGGGCCATCCGTGACTCCGGAGGTTTCCGGGCCCCCAGGGATTCGGGCGGGTTCCCGGCTGCCCGCGATCCGCGGGCGCCCAGGGCGCTCCCGCCCACGGGCGGGCGTGACGCCAGGCGCGACTCGGGCGCGTTCGGCGCGGTGCGGGACGCCGGCGGCTTTGACCCGGTCCGGGACTCGGGCGGGTCCGGCGCGGTGCGGAACTCCGGCGGCTTCGACCCGGTCCGGGACTCGGGCGGGTCCGGCGCGGTGCGGAACTCCGGCGGATTTGACGCGGTGCGGGATTCCGGCGGCTTCGACAGGCTCCAGGATTCCGGCGGTTTCCGGGGTGTGCGTGACCCCGGCGAGCCTCGGGCTGCCCGCGACTCTGGGGGTTTCCGGGCCTCCCGGGATTCGGGCGGGTTCCCGGCTGCCCGCGATCCACGGGCGCCCAGGGCGCTCCCGCCCACGGGCGGGCGTGACGCCGGGCGCGACTCTGGCGGTTTCGGCGCGGTGCGGGACTCCGGCGGGTTTGGCACGGCCCGGAACTCCGGCGGCTTCGATGCGGCCCGGAACTCTGGCGGCTTTGATGCCGTGCGCAACTCGGGCAGCTTCGGGGCCGTGCGCGACCCCGGCCAGGGCCGGAGTATCCGCGACTCAGGAGATCTTCGGCCTCCGCGGCACTCGGGCGCGTTCCCGGCTGCCCGCGATCCGCGGGCGCCCAGGGCACTGCCGCCCACGAGCGGGCCTGACGCCAGGCGCGACTCGGGCGGCTTTGGCGCTCCCAGGAATTCGGGTGGCTTTGACGCGGTGCGCGACTCGGGCGGTTTCCGTGCTGTCCGGAATTCAGGCGGGCGCGGTGAGAACCCATACTCGGACAGCTCTGACCCGGTGCGTGACTCTGGCGGTTTCGGCGTCGCCCGCGACTCTGGCGGGTTCGACGCGGTCCGGGACTCGGGCGGGTTCGGTGCTGCCCGGGACTCCGGCGGCTTCGGTGCCGTGCGGAATTCCGGCGGGATGGACCGCCTGGGCGACTCAGGCGGGTTCCGTGCCCCGCGGGAGTCTGGCGGGTTTGATGCCGTACGGGACTCTGGCGGGTTCGACGAGGCGCGAGACACCGGCCAGCGGCGCCCGCTGACCCTGAGATACACCCCCACGGTGGCGTCCAGCGGACCGTTGGGACCAGTCCCGCCGCCACCGGAGTTCGCCGAGCCGCGCCGGCGGTCCGGGCCGCCGACCCGGCCCAGGCTCCGGCAACCGTACGGACCCGGAGCCCGGCCGCGGTCGCAGCCGCGCCCCAGGCCGCAAGGCTCACGCGAGCCCGCCGAACCGTCCGGGCGGCGTGAGTCGCCCGTACGGCACGAGCCGCGCGAGCGACGGCCAGCCGCCGGATCGCGAGAGCCTCGCGGAGCCCTGGAGGCGCCGTACGAACAGCGGGACCGGCCCGCGCCGCACGGCAGGCCGGGACCACGGCACGGCGCCGGGCGGCGGGACCGCGACGGCCTGGACGGGCAGCACGACCTCGGCATCCTGCGCCGGCTGCGTTACCCGGCGGACCAACTGGCGGAACAGGGCCTCGCCGCCCGCCTCGGCAGGGACTTCGCGGCGGCCATGCGGTCCCGCAACTGGGTGTCGGGCCTGGCGGTGCCGATCGTGGCGGCGATCGCCGTCGGCATCGCGGTGGTCGTGGTGGCTGGCGCGAACAACGGGAGCGGGCCCGCTCCCTCGTCGCTCGACGCGGGATACCCGCCCGCGCGCGCGGCCACGGCGGACTTCACCGGCACCCCCGCGCTGGCCGGCCGCGGCATCCAGGCCACGCTCGGCCAGGTCGCGACCTCCGGCGGCACGATCGTGGCGGTGGGCGGGCAGTCCGGCGCCAGGATTCCACGCGCGCGGTTCTACGTCTCTGCCGACAATGGCCAGACCTGGCAGCTCGGCACGGTGCAAGGCGACCCGCCGCCTGGCCAGGCCGCCACGCTGGTCGCCGGGGGCGCGCGCGGCTGGGTCGCGGTCGGTCCGACGGCCGTCTGGACCAGCCAGAACGCCCGGGACTGGACCAGTCACCCTCAGCTTCCCGAGCTGGCGGGCGACAAGGTCACCACGCTGACCGCGACCGGCTCCGGCTTCCTTGCGGCCGGCACCAACGTGCCTGGCGGTAACGCCGCCAAGGCCAGCCCCGTGGTCTGGCTGTCCGCCAGCGGGACCACCTGGCAGCGGCTCGGCGTCACCCAGCTCGGCCTGGCCGCGGGTAACGGCCGGGTGCTGGGCATCACCGGTGCGGCGGCCAACGGCGCGACGATCGTGATGGACGGGACGGTGGCGGGCGCCGCCACTGCTTCCGGTGTGTGGCGGTCGGCGAACGGCGGGACGACGTGGACGGCGGTGACCGTGCCGGCGGGCGGCGGCGCGAGCGCCACCATCGCCGGCCTGGCCCCGCTGCGCGGCGGCTTCGTCGCCGTCAGGTCCGCGCCGGAGGGCGGGGCAGCGGGCGCCGCGGTCTATACGTCGGCGAACGGCACGGCCTGGCAGCAGTCCGCCGCGCTGCGGACGGCCGACGGCTCGCCGCTGACGCTGGGGCCGGTCAGCGGCGGCCCGGGCGGGGCGGTGGTGACCGGCCAGGCGCACGGCCTCGACTTCGCGTTCCTGTCACCGGACGGCACTACCTGGACCGGAACCGATCCGGCCGGCACCGCGACTGCCGAGCAGGTCTCCGGCGTGGCGCTGACCGCGGCCGGGCAGGCGGTGTTCTCCGGCACGAGCACCGCGACCGCGGCGGAACAGCAGCCGGTGCTGACGCTTATCGGGGCGCAAGGCGCCGCGCGCCAGGTCAACATCGGCGCGATTCCCGGCGCAGTCACCCCGGAGCTGGCCGTTAACGCGATCGCGGCATCGGGCACCACTCAGGTGGCGGCGGGCAGCGCCGACGGTCTCCCCGCGCTGTGGGTCTCCACGGACGGCGGTTCGACGTGGACGCGCGCGGCCGGCGCGACCCAGGCGGTACTGGGCAGGCCTGGCGACGAGCAGCTCACCGGGGTCGCGCACGGCGCGGCCGGCTGGCTAGCGGTAGGCGGCGGCGCCACGGCGGCGCAGGGTCCGGTCGTCGTCGGCTCCGCCGACGGCAGGACCTGGACGGCGCTCGACGGCGCGGCCGCGTTCGCCGGGCAGGGACTGGTCGTCACCGCGGCTGCCGCGGACGCGGCCGGGTACGTGATCGCGGGGCACCAGCTGATGGGCGGCCGGACGGTCGCGGCCGTCTGGGACGCGCCGGGCCTGACCGGCTGGCAGCGGGCCGCTATCGCGCTGCCGGCGGCAGGCGACAGCCAGCTGAACGCCGTCACCGCGACCGGCAAGGGGTTCGTCGCGGTCGGCTCGGCCGGGACACGCGCGGCCGCCTGGCTGTCGCCCACCGGGCGGACCTGGTCCCTCGTCACGGTGCCACAGCCTCCCGGGGCGGCCAGCGCGCAGCTTGATTTCGTGGCTGCCAGCGGGACCACGGTCGCCGCGACAGGCATCGAGATCACCGCGGCCGGCCAGCGCGTTCCGTTCGCGGCCGTCTCCGCGAACGGCGGCACCACCTGGACGCTGGACGAGTTGCCGGCGCCGCCCGCCGCCCGGGGCACGGCCACCGGGGTCACCGCGCTCGCGGCGGCCGGCACCAGCTTCACCGCGACCGGAACATACGGCGCGCCAGGCAGTCAGGACGTGGTGATCTGGACGCTGGCGGCACGCGCCGCGGCGGGAACCGCGTGGACCGCCGCGTCGCCCGACGGCATGGGCCTGGCCGGGCCGGGCACGCACGCGATCACCGCGCTGGCCGGCGCCGGGTCCACGCTGACCGGGGTCGGCTACATCGCCACTCCGGCTGCCGAAGAGCCGACCATATGGCAGTCCCCAGTGCGCAACTGACTACCATGCTGTAGTCATGACAAGCATCCAGCCCGCCACCGTCTTCGTCACCGGCGCGAGCAGCGGCTTCGGGGCCGCGACCGCGCGCAGGTTCGCCGCCGCAGGCGCCCGTGTCATCGCCGCCGCCCGCCGTGTGGACCGCCTCGATGACCTGGCCAAGGATCTTGGCCCTAGCGCCCTGACGGTCGCGCTGGACGTCAGGGACCGGGACGCCGTGTTCGCCGCGGTGGCCTTGCTGCCGCCCGAGTTCGCCGCCGTCGACGTGCTGGTGAACAACGCGGGCCTGGCTCTCGGGCTGGGGCCCGCCCAGGAGGCGGACCTGGACGAGTGGGACCAGATGATCGACACCAACTGCAAGGGCCTGACCTACTGCACGAGGGCGATCCTGCCCGGCATGGTGGCCCGCGGGCGCGGCCACGTGATCAACCTCGGGTCCGTGGCGGGGACCTACCCGTACCCCGGCGGGAACGTGTACGGCGGCTCGAAGGCGTTCGTCCACCAGTTCAGCCTGGACCTGCGCAGCGACCTGCACGGCACCGGCGTCCGGGTCACCTCCGTCGAGCCGGGCATGGCCGACACGGAGTTCTCGACGGTCAGGTTCGGCGGCGACAGGCAGCAGGCGGACGCCGTCTACACGGGCATGCAGCCGCTGACCGCCGATGACATCGCCGAGGCGATTTACTGGGCGGCGGCCCAGCCGCCGCACGTCAACGTCAACAGGATCGAGCTGATGGCGACCGCCCAGAGCTTCGCCCCGTTCCAGGTCGCCCGCGAAGGCTAAATCTGGCCGAAGACGTCTTCGCGGCGGTTGGCCAGCGACGGCAGCGTGGCCCGCACCGAGTCCACGAGCGACATGTCGGCCTCGGCGACGAGCACGCCCGCGGCGGGGCCAAGGTCGGCGCGAACCACGCCGAGCGGGTCGATGAGCATGCTCCGGCCCACGCCCGTCGGCGCGCGGGTCGGCTTCGAGTCGGGATCGGGCACCTGCCCGGCGGCGGCGACCCACACGGTGTTCTCGATCGCGCGGGCGCGCAGCAGCGTCACCCAGTGCTCCTCTTTGAACAGGCCAGCCTGCCAGGCGGCGCTGACCGTGACCAGCGACGCGCCGCGCACCGCCAGCGCGCGGGTCAGCTCGGGGAACCGGATGTCGTAGCAGACCTGCAGCCCGACAGGCATGCCGCCGAGCGTGGCGACGACAACGTCAGAACCCGGCGCGACCAGCTCCGACTCGCGCTGCCCGAGCGCGTCGAACAGGTGCAGCTTCCGGTACGCCGCCACCTGTGACCCGGCGGCGGAGAACGCGACCGCGGTGTTGTACACCCGGCCGTCGGGCGCCGGCTCGAAGACGCCGACGACGGCGCCGACCCCGGCCGACGCGCACGCCGCGGCCACCTCCGAGCAGAACGGCCCGTCCAGCGGCTCCGCCGCCGCCCGCAGGTCGCTGCCGAACCTGACCATGGTCGCCTCGGGGAACACCGCGAGCGACGCGCCGCCGCTCGCCGCCTCGTCGAGCGCCGTGTGCACCCGCGTCAGGTTGACCGAAGGATCGGGGCTGACAGGAAGCTGGCACAACGCGATACGCATGCCGCCCACAATAGGTCTGTGACACGACCTCTGCTGAACCGCCGCCTGCATGGCCTCGGCACCTCGATTTTCGCCGAGATGTCCGCCCGCGCCGTCGCCACCGGTGCCGTCAACCTCGGTCAGGGCTTCCCCGACGTGGACGGCCCGCCGTCCGTCGCGCAGGCCGCCGCGACGGCGATCATGACGGGGCACGGTAACCAGTACCCGCCCGGTCCCGGCATCCCTGAGCTGCGGGCGGCCGTCGCGGATCACCAGCGCCGGTTCTACGGCCTGAAGTACGACCCGGGCACCGAGGTGCTGATCACCGCGGGCGCGACGGAAGCGATCGCGGCCGCCCTGCTGGCGCTCCTCGAGCCCGGCGACGAGGTGATCGCCTTCGAGCCGTACTACGACTCGTATGTGGCCAACATCGCGATGGCCGGCGCCACCCGGGTGCCGCTCACCCTCAGGGCGCCCGGCTTCCGCCCTGACCTGGCGAAGCTAGAGAGCCTGATAACCGCGAGAACGAGGCTCATGCTGATCAACAGCCCGCACAACCCGACGGGCATGGTCCTCACCCGCGCCGAGACCGAGGCCATCGCGGACATCGCGAAACGGCACGACCTGCTGGTCGTGACCGACGAGGTGTACGAGCACCTGACGTACGACCGCGAGCACATCCCGTTCGCGACCGTCGACGGCATGCGGGAGCGGACCGTCTCGGTCAGCAGCGCGGGCAAGGCGTTCAGCTTCACCGGCTGGAAGGTCGGCTGGGTGACGGGCACGCCGGAGATCGTCAACGCGGTGCGCACCACGAAGCAGTTCCTCACCTTCGTCGCCAGCGGCCCGTTCCAGTACGCGGTCGCCGAGGCCCTGCGGCTTCCCGACGAGTACTTCGCCACCCTGGCCAGCGACCTGCAGGCGAAGCGTGACCTGATGGCGCAAGGGCTCAGCGACATCGGCTTCGAGGTCTACCAGCCCGATGGCACGTACTTCATCACGACCGACATCGCGAGCCTCGGCGAGAAGGACGCGGTCGAGTTCTGCCTCGGCTTGCCGGAGCGGGCGGGCGTGGTGGCGATCCCGAGCGCGGTGTTCTACGACGACAAGGAGGCCGGGCGGACCCAGGTCCGGTTCGCCTTCTGCAAACGCCGGGAGATACTGGAGGAAGCCCTCAGCCGGCTGGAGGTTCTCGCCTACTGAACGGGAGGCGCTCGATGACGAGTATCGCCGAGCCAGTGCGAGCCGACGCGGCGTTCGGCACAGACCTGTACGTCAAGCTCGCGGGCCCGGGCAGCCTGGTGTTCTCCCCGGCGTCGATCGCGGCAGCGCTGCGGATGGCGCTGGTCGGCGCCCGCGGCGACACCGCCACGGAGCTGGCCGCGGCGCTGCACCTGCCCGGCCCGGAGGCCGCCGCCGACGGCCTCGGCCAGCTGGCCGCGATCCCCTCCGGCGACGACCTCACCTTCCGCGCGCCCAACGTGATGTGGCTAGAGGAGTCCGTCCACGTCAAGGAAGAGTTCCTCCGCCAGCTGGCCGGCGCGGTCTCCGTCGAGCGCTGTGACTTCCTGACCGCGCCGGAGGCGGCGCGGCAGGCCATCAACGACGAGATCGCGGAACAGACCGCCGGCAAGATCACCGGCCTGATCCCGAAGGGCGCGATCGACCCGGCAACCCGTCTGGTGCTGACCAACGCCGTTTACCTGAAGGCGCTCTGGGTGCATCAGTTCCCCGCGAAGGACACGAAGAAGAGAGATTTTTATCCTGAACGTACGGGGCCTTCTCCGGTCGACATGATGCATCTCCAGGAGCGGCTGGCCTATCACCGTGGCGACGGCTACGAGGCTGTGCTGCTGCCGTACCGGGGCGGCTCCCTTGCCATGGCCGTGGTCCTCCCTGACGGGCCGCTGAGTGAGTTCACCGGAGGGCTGGCCGCCGCGGGCGGCGTCGGCGCGCTGCTCGACGGGCTGCTCTCATCCGGCTCAGAAGCGCTGGTGGACCTCAGCCTGCCGCGCTTTCGCGCCGAGGCCTCGTTCCAGCTCACGGACACGCTCCAGGCGCTCGGCGTGCGCGCCGCCTTCACCAGCGCCGCCGACTTCAGCGGTATCGCGGACGAGCCGCTGCAGATCAGCGCCGTGGTGCACAAGGCTTACGTCGACGTCGCGGAGGAGGGCACCGAGGCCGCCGCGGCGACGGCGGCGGTCTTCGCCATGATGGCGGTGCTGCGCAAGCCGCAGCCGGACGTCCAGCTGGTCTTCGACCGGCCGTTCCTGTTCATGATCGCCGACACGGCGACCGGCCTGCCGCTCTTCCTCGGCCAGTTCACCCGCCCGGGCTCCGCGTAGGCTGCTGGGGTGCGGCAAAGCGAACGTGCGGAGTGGGATGTCGCCGTCGTCGGGGGAGGCCCCGCGGGGCTGGCCGCCGCGGGCGCGGCGGCAGCGGCCGGGGCGCGGACGGTCATCCTCGAGCGGGCGGAACATCCCAGGTACAAGACGTGCGGCGGCGGCCTGATCGGGGCGTCGCTCGGCGCCGTCGCGGGGCAGATCAAGCTGCCGGCCAGGGACCAGATCCGGTCTGTCACGTTCACCCTGCGCGGCGGCAGGGAGCTCACCCGGTCGGATCGCGAGCCGTTGCTGGCGATGGTGACGCGGGCGGAGTTCGACGCGGCGCTCGCGCACCACGCGCAGCAGCAGGGCGCGGTGCTGCGGCAGCAGGCGCTGGTGCGAGCGGTCGACCAGGCGGGAGATAGCGCCAGCGCCCGGCTGGCCGACGGGTCTGTGGTTTCCGCCACGGTGATCATCGGCGCGGACGGCTCGTCCGGCATCACCGCCCGGCACGTGGGCGCGGAGTTCGCCCAGGTGGACCTCGGGCTTGAACTGGAGATCGCGGTGCCGGAACCGGTCAGCCGGCGGTTCGCCGGGCGAGTGGTGCTCGACTGGGGGGAGATCCCGGCGTCGTACGGCTGGGTCTTCCCCAAGGGCGACCTGCTGACGGTCGGGGTCATCGCCGCGCGCGGGAACGGGCCGGCCACCCGGGAGTACCTGCGCGAGTTCACCGGCCGGCTGGGCCTGGCCGGCTACGAGGCCGTGCGGGACTCCGGGCATCTCACCCGGTGCCGGACCGAGGGATCGCCGCTGCGCCGCGGCCGGGTGCTCGTGGCCGGGGACGCGGCCGGGCTGCTCGAACCGTGGACCCGGGAGGGCATCAGCTTCGCGCTGCGGTCCGGCGCGCTGGCCGGCGAGACCGCCGCCAAGGCGGCGGTGGCAGGCTCGCCCGCGGCGGAGGAAGCGTCGCTGGCGGAGTACCCGGCCGCGGTCAACGCGACCCTGGTGCCGGAGATGCGCGCCGGCCGGGTGCTGCTGTCCGCGTTCACGCGGCACGCGGGGAGCTTCCACGCCGGCCTGGCCACGCCGAAAGGCTGGCGCGTCTTCGTGAAAATGTGCCGCAGCGAGATCTCGTTCTCCGACCTGGTGAGCCGCCCGTCGGCCCGGCTGACGCTAGCGATGCTGAACCGGATGTAGCCAGCGCTCCTCAGTGGCGAGAAGGTCGCTAGGGCTCATGGGACGAGGGCAGATATCGTGCCGGAGTGGATGCGGAGCTGATGACGGCGGCGGAGGCTGCCACGGGGTTCATGCCGGCCGCTGAGGGGCTGGCGCTATCGGAGACGGCGGAGGCCTACGCGGCGGCCGGGCCAGTGCTCGAGCTGGGCAGCTACTGCGGCAAGTCGGCGATCTACCTGGCCGCCGGGGTGCGCGCCGCGCGGGCGCGCGGGGTGCGGCAGCAGGTGGTGACCGTGGACCACCACCGGGGTTCCGAGGAACACCAGCCCGGCTGGGAGTACCACGACGCCCGCCTGGTCGACCCGGTGACCGGCCGGCTCGACACGCTGCCCCGGCTGCGGGCCGCGCTGGCCGCGGCCGGCGTCGAGGACGATGTGGTCGCGATCGTCGGGAGGTCCGCGGACGTGGCGCGGCTGTGGCGGACGCCGCTCGGCATGCTGTTCATCGACGGCGGGCACACCGACGCCGCCGCGCAGGCCGACTACGAGGGATGGGCGCCCTGGGTGGCGCCGGGCGGCGCGCTGGCCATCCACGACGTCTTTCCCGATCCCGCCGACGGTGGCCAGGCGCCGTTCCGCATCTACCGGCGGGCACTGGACTCCGGCGCGTTCACCGAGGTCCGCCACGTCGGCTCGCTGCGCGTCCTGGAACGCACTGCCGACGGTGCCGCATAAGCTGACCCGCTTCTCGCCATCTTCGTATCACTTTCCGCCCTTAGAAACGGACAAAACGGGCGTCAGAGGGGCCAGAAGTGATACATAGACGAAAAGTGATACGAAGTCGCGGGAGCCATTCACACCAGGTTGGGCACGCTGGGCTGAGCGCCAGGCTGGTGCTACCAGCCAGGGCGAGCGCAGGCTCGGCGCGCTCGGGCTCGACATCGACGCCCTGCGCCAGTCCCGCCGCTCGTTCCTGCGGCCCTGCCTGGACTGGACGGAACGCCGCCCGCACATGGCAGGAATGCTCGGGCAGGCGGTGGCCAGCCGGCTGCTCGAACTGGGCTGGATCCGCCGCGCCGAGGCAACGCGCGCCGTGCTGATCACCCCGCTCGGCGAGCAGCAGCTTCTCGCCGAGTTCGCCGTCAGGGTGTGACGGTCACCGGGGCGCAGCCGCAGGCCTCGGGATCGGCCGACGGGCCGAGGTCGAGCGGGGCGGGAATGTCGCGGAAGACCGCCGCGCCGCCACTGAACCCGGTCAGCGCGTCGGCGGCGAGCACGACCGCGGCGGCGGTCCAGGCGCTGCGCTCGGCGGGGAAGTGCGCCTCGTTGGCGAACTGCCAGCCGGTCCAGTAGGAGCCGTCGTCGTGCCGCAGCCTGCCGGTCACGGCGAACAGCTCGGCGGCCTGCTGGCGCAGGCCGCAGGCGTCCAGCGCGAGCACGAGCTCGCTGGTCTCCGCGACCGTCACCCACGACTGGTCGCTGACGCACCGGACGCCAAGGCCAGGCACCACGAACGTGTCCCAGCCAGCCGCCAGCCGCGCGGTGGCGGCGGCACCGCGCAGCGCGCCGCCGAGCACCGGGTAGTACCAGTCCATCGCGAAGCGGCTCTTGTCCGCGAACGCCTCAGGGTGGCGGGCGAGCACGTGGCCGAGCTGGACCGCGGCGAACTCCCAGTCGGGCTGGGGCTCGCCCGCCAGGTCGGCGAGCGCGATCGCGCAGCGCAGCCCCTGGAGGATGCTGGAGCAGCCGGACAGCAGCGCGAACTCACCGGGCTCGCCGGCCGCGTCGCGTTCCCAGGCGACCTCGCCGCGCGGCACCTGCAGCCCGAGCACCCAGCCGATCGCGTCGCGGACCGCCGGCCACATCGCCGTGGTGAAGCCCTGGTCGCCCGTCACGAGGAACTCATGCCACACCCCCACCGCGACGTAGGCGGCGTGGTGGCTCTCCGCGGCGTGGTCGGCCACCGCGGCGGCGCCTGCCGCGCCGGGGCCGCCGGTCGTCCGCGGCCACGACCCGTCAGGGCGCTGGGTGTCCCGCAGCCAGCGGTAGGCGCGCCGCGCCGGCCCGGCGAGCCCGCAGGCGCTGAGCGCCATCGCGCACTCCACGTGGTCCCACGGGTCGACGTGCCCGTCCGGCCAGCCGATCGCGCCGTCCGCCCGCTGCGCCGCCGCGATCGAGCGGGCGGTCCGCAGCACGCCGTCCGGGGGCGCCGCCCGGGCCGGGCGCCCGGGCTCAGTGTGCCGCATCGGGAACCACGGGCCCGTTCTGGATGAAAGTCTTTCTCGCGTAGACGACGAGACTCTTGCCGATGAGCGGATTGAGCGCCGCCTCGCTGAGCCGGGTGAGCGCGGGGCGGCGCATGATGTCCCAGACGAGCAGCCGGTGGTAGCCGCGGACGGCGGGGTTGCGGTCGTCGTGCACGCCGACCGCGCACTTCAGCCACCAGTACGGGGAGTGCAGGCCGTGCGCGTGGTGGGTGCCGGTCACCTCGAGGCCCGCGCCCTCCAGTTTCGCGGTGAGCTCGGCGCGGGTGAAGATGCGCACGTGGCCGCCGGGGACCTCGTGGTACTCCCTGGACAGCGCCCAGCAGACCCGCTCAGGCAGCCAGGCGGGCACGGTGACCGCCGCGAGGCCGCCGGGTCGCAGCACCCTCGTGATCTCCGCCATCACGAGCCAGTCGCGCGGCACGTGCTCGAGGATCTCGGCGGCGATGACCCGGTCGAACGAGTCGTCGGGGAACGGCAGCCTCGTCGCGTCCGCGGTGACGGGCGCCGCGGCCGCCGGGGGAGCGGCCTCGCCTTCGTCGCGCATGGCGGCGAACATGCCGCCGACCGGGGTCAGCTCGCTGCTGTCGAGGTCGGCGGCGACCACGTGCGCCCCGCGGCGGTAGGCCTCGAAGGCGTGCCGGCCCGCGCCGCAGCCGAGGTCGAGGACGCGATCACCTGGATTTACCGGAAACTTCGTGAAATCAACCGTCAGCACGCGGGCTCCCCATTGACCACCTTCCGGTAGAGGGCCACGGTGGCGGCGGCGACCGCGGGCCAGGCGAACCGCTCGCCGACCCTGGCGAGGCCCCGTTCCGCCATGCTCGCCCGCTCCGCTTCGCCGTCGTGCAGCGCGCGGAGCGCGGCGGCGAGTTCTTCCGCGTCGCCAGGAGTCACCAGCACGGCGGCGTCGCCGGTCACCTCGGGCAGCGCGCCGGCCCGGCTGGCGATCAGCGGCGTGCCCGACGCCATGTGCTCCACCGCGGGCAGCGAGAACCCCTCGTACATGGACGGGATCACGGCGATCTCCGCGGAGGCGAGCATCCGGGCGTACGCCTCGTCCGGCAGGCCGCTCACGAACGTGACCCGGTCGGCGAGGTCGAGCTGCGCGGCCTGCTTCGTGGTCGCCGGCGAGGGCGTGCCGACGACGATCAGGTGGACGTCGCGCTCGGTGACCAGCTTCGCCACCGCCCGTAGCAGCGTGGGCAGCCCCTTGAGCGGGGAGTCGGCGCTGATCACGGTCACGATCCGGCCCCGGACCCTGGGTCCGGCACCCTCGCCGCGCGGCCGGAACAGCCGGGTGTCCACGCCGAGGGGCACGATGTGCACCGCGTCGCGCCGCACGCGGAAATCCCGGCAGATGTCATTCTTTGACGACTCGGAGACCGTGATCAGCGGCCCGGCGCGGCGCGCCACCCGGCCCTGCATCCGGACGAAGCCGTACCAGCGGCGCTTGTTCAGCCGCTGCAGCCGGCTGCTGGCGGCCAGGTCCAGCCGCTTGTCCACGGTGATCGGGTGGTGGATGCTGGTCACCATCGGCAGGCCGAGCCGCGGCACGCCCAGCATCCCGTAGCCGAGTCCCTGGTTGTCGTGCACCACGTCGAACTCGCCGGGACGCCGGGCCAGCGCCCGCAGCGCGCGGATGCTGAACGTCAGCGGCTCGGGAAACGCCCCGCCCCACATCATGACCGTCTCGAGCGCGTCGGCCCAGTCCCTGATCTCGCCGAGGCCCGGGGTGCGGAACGGGTCCTCGTCCCGGTACAGGTCGAGGCTCGGCACCCGGCGCAGCAGCGGGCCGTCGTCGAGTTCCGGGTACGGCTGCCCGGAGAACACCTCGACGTGATGCCCGGCCGCGGCGAGCTCCCTGCTCAGGTGCCGCACGTAGACGCCCTGGCCGCCAGAGTGAGGTTTGCTGCGATAGGACAGCAGCGCGATGCGCAGCGGACGGCTCACAGAGGTCACGGGGCACCTTACCAAAGGGTAAGTTCCCGCGCCCCGCTGAGGCACCCGTGTCCCCAGCCGCGACCCGACGCGGGCGCGAGGACTGATTTGGCCCAGGCGTGGTAGTTGGTCTAGCGCCTGCCGCATCCGCGAGCTGCGGCAGTTCCTCCGGCCAGTGGGGAGCGCACGGGTGACGATAAGCAACCGCATCACCGCGGCGGACCAGCGGCTGCTCAGCCGGTTGACGGCGGGCGACATGCAAGCGCTGGACCGCGCGATGGCCGGGTTCGGCCGCGCCGCGAGTCATGGCGGGCTGTGGTTCGCGGTGGCGATCGCCCTCGGTGCCCGGCGCAGCAAGTGGACCCGCAGGGCGGCCTTGCGGGGGCTGGCGAGCATGGCGATAGCCAGCCCTGCCGTCAACGTGCTCGCCAAGCGGCTGGTTCGCAGGACGCGTCCCGAGTGCCCGCTGCTCCCCGCCGGGAGGATGGCGAGGCCGCCGCGCACCACGTCCTTTCCTTCGGGTCATGCCGCGTCGGCCGCCGCGTTCGCCACCGGCGTCGCACTCGAGGTGCCCGCTCTCGCCGTGCCCGTCGGGGGGCTGGCGGCCGCCGTCGGCGCGTCGCGCGTCACCTCGCGGGCGCACTATCCGTCGGACGTGCTGGCCGGCTTCGCGCTGGGCACCGCCGCCGGACTGCTGACGCTGCGCTGGTGGCCGCGTCGCCCGGCGGCGCCGGCCGCCGCGGCGCGGCCGCGCCGTGAGGCGCCCGCGTCACCCGCCGGAGCCGGCCTGGTCCTCGTCGTCAACTGCAGCGCGGGCACCGCGTCAGCCGAGCTCGCCGGCTCGCTCACTGCCAGGCTGCCTGAGGCCGAGATCGTCGTGGCTACGGCGGACGATGACCTGGAGAGCCTGTTCACCAAGGCGGCGGCGCGAGCCAGGATTCTCGGCGTGGCCGGCGGTGACGGCACCGTCCGGCTCGCCGCCGGGGTCGCCGTCGACGCGGGGCTGCCGCTGCTGGTGGTGCCGGCCGGGACCTTCAATCACTTCGCCGCCGACCTCGGCGTCGAATCCGCCGATGACGCGCTGGCCGCGCTCCGCGACGGTGACAGCGTGCTGGTGGACGTGGGCGCGGCGGACGGCGCCGCGTTTCTGAACACCGCCAGCACCGGCGTCTACGTCGACCTGGTGAAGGCGCGGGAGCGTCTGGAGCCCTCGCTGGGGAAGTGGCCCGCCATGCTGATCGCACTCGCCGACGTGCTGCGCGGCGGCAAGCCGGTCGACCTGATGGTGAACGGCCGGCGCAGGAAGGTCTGGCTGCTCTTCGTCGGCAACTGCCGGTACGAGCCCTCGGGCGCCGCGCCCGGCTACCGGCCCGACCTCGCGGACGGAACTCTCGACGTGCGCATGGTGGACGGCTCACAGCCGCTGGCCAGGATGCGGCTGGTCGTCGCGGTGCTGCTCGGCACGCTCGGCCGGTGCCGCGTCTACCAGACCTGGCCCGCCACCTCGCTGCAGGTCGCGTCGCTGGGGGCCGGCCCGGTGCCGCTGTGCCTCGATGGCGAGGCGACGGAGACGAAGCAGGCGCTCAGGATCGTCAAGCGCCCGAAGAAGCTGCTGGTCTACCGGCCGCTGGCGGGCGACTGACCGGCGGCGGCCTACCGATGACAAGAATCAGCCCGAACTGGAGGCAGAAATGGCTACGCGCACAGTGTTCCGCGGACCGGCGTTCCGCCGCTCGGCCCGCACCAGGAGAACCGCCCGCCGGGCGGCCAGCAGCCGCGCCATGGCCTGGCTGGCCCGGGCCGGCCTCGTCGCCCGCGGCCTCATGTACGTCCTGATCGGCGTCATCGCCATAGAGATCGCCATCAAGGGATCGCATCAGCAGGCCGACCGCGCCGGTGCCGTCCGGCTGGTGGCGCATACCGGGTTCGGATCGCTCATTCTGTGGCTGCTGGTGATCGGGTTCGCCGGCCTGACGCTGTGGCGGCTGTCCGAGGCCATCTGGGGCAGCCCGGAAGCGGACGGCCGCAAGGGCAGCAAGCGGCTGGCGAACCTGGCCCGCGCCGTGTTCTACGCGCTGGTCACCTACGGGATCCTCAAGTACGCGCTCGGCGTCGGCTCGCCGTCGTCGAGCGACGCGCAGTCGCAGGACCTGACCGCGGCGGCGCTGAAGCACACCGGCGGCCAGGCGATCGCCGCGATCGCGGGCGTCGTCGTCGTGGCCGCGGGCCTGTACGTCATGTACCGCGCGTACAAGCTCACGTTCCTCAAGCACCTGCGGATGGGCGCCGCCTCGCCGCGGACCAGGAAGGTCGTCACCCGCCTCGGCCAGATCGGCGGCATCGCCCGCGGCTTCGTCTTCGGCATCATCGGGGTGTTCCTGATCATCGCGGCCAAGGACGCGAACCCGCGGCAGGCCAAGGGCATCGACTCCGCGCTGCGCGCGCTGGCGCACACGCCGCTCGGCCCGTGGCTGCTCGTGATCGTGGCGCTCGGCCTGATGACGTTCGGCGTCTACTCCTGGTGCGAGGCCAGGTGGCGGACGGTGTGAAACGCCCCTGACGCCCAGGACGCACAGGACACCTAGGCGGTGGCCATGCCGCCGACGGCGAGGCCGATCAGGTACGTGACGCCCGCGGCGACGGCGCCGAGGATCAGCTGGCGCGCCGCACCGCGCCAGAACGGCCGGTTGGTCAGCCGGGCAACCAGGCCGCCGCCGATGATCGCGGCGAGCGCGGACAGGCCCAGCGCCACGCCGAGCGCGTCGAAGCCGAGCAGGTAGGGGAACAGCGGCACGAGCGCCGATCAGCTCGTTCTGCGAGGAGACCGAGACGAACTCCCCGGCGGCCATCGAGAACGCGCCGGCCGCCAGGCCGGCCAGGCCGGTCAGCACGATCGCGTGCTGCGATCGTCTGTGGACACTGGCTGCCTCCTTCGGCATTCAGTCGCGAGTGATCTTGGCGGCCGGGGAGTCCGGGACGTGGGCGAGAGGTAGCTCAGCATGAGGAGCGACCGTGTGAGGCGGGTGAGTGCCGGGGTCGCGATGCAGGCGGAGGTACCGCGGCGACGGGCGGCCCGCCGGCCGCCGGGGACGCGGCGCCTTCGCGCAGCAGCTGGCGGCGGCGTTCCCGCTGCCGCTTCCGGTGCGGCGGAAGAACTCTGTGCCGAGCATGCTTTGCAGCAGGTGTTGGGGAAGCATCGACGGAACGGCCGGGTACTGGGTGCGGTGCCGCGCCAGCGCCGCGAGTTTGCGGGGAAGGTAGCTGGTGACGTCCAGCGCGCAGCCCTCCGGCGGCAGGCCGGCGGCGGGGGGCTCGGCCGCGACGGTGGCGCCGGCGCCGCGTCCGGCGTATGGCCTGATCGGCGTGCGGGACAGCACGAGGCAGGTGAGACTGTCGCGGGCCACTACATGCGCCGTGCCCCGGCCCGCCACCAGGTCATGGTCGCCGAAGAAGTCACCGGCCTGCATCTGCCGCACGTGGATCACCTGGCCGTCGGGGTGCTCCAGTAGGGCATCGGCGCTCCCGTTGAGGATGAGGTACAGCGCGCGGGCGGGCTCACCTTGCTCGATCACGCAGATGCCCGGGGGAAACCACTCCGTGCGTACGTCGTCCCGGGCCAGCCGCATGGTGGCCGATTCGCCGGCGAACAGTGTGATCGCGTGCAGCGCGGCGGGATCGGTGGCACGCTGCCCCGAGCCGGCGATCCAGTGCGCCAGCTCCTCGGCCATGGAGGTGCGCCGGGGTGGGAAGACGGCATGGTAGAGCCGCTGCCCGCGGTTGTGGTCGCGGACCAGCGCCCGGAACGCCTTGGTGGCCGTCTCGGAAATCGTGACGTGGTCCGGGTGGCCGTACCCTCCGTCCGCGCCGAAGGTGATGATGGTGTCCGGATCGAACCGCCGCGTGATGGCCTCGATCGCGGCGCCGAGCGCGGACCGGTGGTGCGGCAGGGTCCCGTCCGGGTACGCCAGCACCTGCACGTGCTGTACGCCGAGTTCGGCGGCGGCCGCGCGCAACTCGCGTTCCCGGACCGCGCCGAGTGTGAGCCGGGTCGCGGCGGCAGGATCGCGGATCTGCCCCCGCTCTCCGCGGGTGGCCGAGATGATCATGACCTCGGCGCCCGCCTCGGCCGCCCGGGCCATCGTGCCGCCCGCGCAGAACACCTCGTCGTCCGGATGCGCGAAGACGCCGAGCAGGCGCCGCGCTGAGCCGGGTCCTTCTTCCACAATGACCTCCTCCGAGCCGCGCGGTGGCTAACAGCCGCGCCGGGGTGCGAGGCCGCCGGTGCCGACCACGCGATCGCGATAGGTCATCTCCACGAAGGCCAGGAACCGCTCCACGTCATCGACGTTCGAGGCGAGGCCCGCCGAGGCGCGCAGCGCCCCGGCGCTCGGCAGGCCGAGGAGGTCGAGGTACTGATCCATCGTCTGGACGCGTCCCCGCGCTGTTTTGCGCCAGTCTTGCCTGATGAGCTGCGACGCGGCCTCACTGGCGCCGGGGTTCCGGTAGCCGGGGTAGGCGGATAGGAAGCAGGCCGGCTCTGGCGGCCGGTCATACCCGGCGCTGCCGGGCAGGGCGAGCCGTTCTTGCGGGGTTCTGGTCATGACCTTTCCTCGATTAGTGAGTGTGCGGCTAGCCGAAAGCCGCTGCGGCGGTGCAGCCTGCGTCGTTCGTCTTCGGTCAGGCCGCCCCAGATACCGGCCTCCTGGCCGCTGGCCAGCGCCCAGCTCAGGCAGGTGGCGCTGACCGGGCAGCCGCGGCAGATCAGCTTGGCGGTCTTGACCTGGGCTCGGACGGACCTCATGTCGCCGTCCGGGAAGAACAGCTCCGGGTCGGCGTAACGGCAGGCGGCGTCTGCCCGCCAATCCGGGCGGCTGTCGCGGTCCGGCCTGGCGGCCACGGCGGCAGTACTCATGGTGATTTGCCTTTATCCCTCTGCTACTCAACGGCCTGTACCAGCTAGCAATCGTGCGCCTTGATCCGCCCGCTGACCGTCGTGCACGGCCCGGGCCCGGTCCAGGTCGCCGATGGGCTGCTCGGCCGGGCCGACCTGCCGGACCGCGATGATGCCGTCCAGCGGGCCGGCCAGCACGGTGGGCTGATACGGACGGCCGGCGTCAGCCTCCTCGAAGCGGAAGCCGGGCGTGCCAGAGCCGGCTTCCGCTCCGAAGCTCAGCGGGCCGACACGGAACGAACCCGGCACGATTCGATGCCAGCCGTCGGCCAGCAGGACCGCGACCACCCTGCCGCCTGCCACGTCGTTGTCGCTCATACCGCTGCCGCCTCTCGCTTGTCTGCGCGATGGGGCGGGAGGGCCTTGTCTTCGCCGTGCTGGCGGAGCAGTTCGGCTACTTGCGTGTGACCGTTGGCTTCGGCGTCGGATAGCGGGGTGCCGCCCCAGCGGTCCTGGGGCGTGGGGTCGGCGCCGAGGGCGAGCAGGTAGCTGACGACCTCGGGCTGGCCTTCGGCGGCGGCCAGGTGCAAGGGGGTGCGGCCGTCGTAGTCGGCGGTGCCCGGTTCGACGCCGGCGGCGACCAGGGCCCGGACCCCGGTCAGGTCGCCCTGGCTGGCGGCCCAGGTCAGCGCGACCACGCCCTCGATCCGGGACTGGTTCTTCTTCCGCCGCGGGTCGCGTTTGGCGCTGCGGCCGCGGCCGGTGACCAGGGAGTCGAAGACGTGCACGTTGTATGCGGTGACCAGCTTGCGGCAGAACTCGATGCCGCGGACGGAGGCGTCCAGCGCGATTACGCGCTGTGGACGCGGACGCGGTGCGCGCAAGGCCCTTTGAGGCTCAGTCTCCGCGAGAACCGCGCGCGCAACATTGCCCCGCGCAACATTGCCCCGCGCAACATCGCCTGGCGCAGCATCGCCCGGCACCTGGCCTGGCGCCGGCACCTCGCCGAGCTTGACGTGCCCGACAAGCAGGCAGCCAAGCCCGGCGACGAACAGGCAGACCGCACCGAACGTCCAGGCATCGTGAAACACCGCGTAGGCTGTCGCCGGCGCCGGCGACGGCGTCCCGATGATCGCCACGACAACCGCGACGCCGAGCGCGGCTCCGATCTGGCGCGCGACCGAATTCATCCCGGTCGCCGTCGCGAAGCTCCCGTCCGGCGCCGAGGCGACCGCGGTCCCGCTGAGGTTCGGAAACAGCGTGCCCGCGCCGATCCCGAGCAGCACCATGCCCGGCAGCCACTGGCCGGCAAAGTCGGGTGTCACCCCGACTCGCTCGACGAACCACAGCACCGCCCCGCCCCACACCAGGCCCCCCGCGACCAGAACGGGCCGAGGGCCGAGGCGCTGGGCCAGGCGGCTGGTCGGCCCGGCCACCGCGACCGCGACAGCCGGGCCGATGGTGAGCGCCAGGCCGGCCTGCAGGACCGAATAGCGCCAGACATTTGTGAGGAACAAGACGTTGGCGAGGGTGTAGCCGAAGAAGCCAGCCGCCCCGATGACCGTCATCGCATTGGCCACGCTGAACGTCCGGATCTTCAGCAGGGACAGGTCGAGGATCGGCCAGCGGTGCCGCCTGCAGCGCCAGATGACCGCGGCACCCAGTCCGAGCGCCGCGGCCAGGCAGCCGATGATCCGGGGACTGCCCCAGCTCCAGTCCTGGCCCTTGACGACGCCGAGCACCAGCGTCCCGATCGCGATGGCGAACAGCAGCGTGCCGGGGAGGTCGGGAATCCGGCGGCGGCCCGGCGCGCGGCTTTCTGCCAGCTTCCGGCGGGCCAGCAGGACCGCCGCCACGCCGACCGGGACGTTGACCAGGAACACCAGGCGCCAGTTCGCGGCAGCCACGAGCAGCCCGCCGAGCGAGGGGCCCAACCCGGCCGCGGCCGCGCTCACCGCGGACAGCAAGGCGACGGCGTGGGAGCGGCGCGCGGGCGGGAACGCGGTCAGCACCAGGGCCAGGGCGGACGGCACGAGGAAGGCGGCGCCGAGCGCCTGCACCACCCGGAAGGCAATCAGCGCGTCCGCCGACGGGGCGATGGCGCACAGCAGTGAGCCGACGGTGAACAGCGCCAGGCCGAAGATGAACACGCGCCGGCGCCCGAGCACGTCCGCGATCCCGGCGGCCGCCATGAGAAACGCGGCGAAGACGATGTTGTAGGCGTTCAGCACCCACGACAGCGCCGAGATCGGCGTGCCGGGGAACGAGTGCGCGATGTCCGGGAACGCGATGTTCACGATCGTCGCGTCAATGAAGGCGATCGCGCCGCTTAGCGACGCGATCGCGAGCACGGTCCGAGGTGAAGGTCTGCGCCGCACCCGGCCGCTCGGGGCCGGCAACCCGGGCGCGGCGCACCCGCGTCGGCCTGGCCGCGCCCGGCGGGCGGCGCGGGCCGGGGTGTCCCGCTGGGCGTGCTGGCGCAGGTCGGCTGCGCGGGCCTGGGCCAGCTGGTAGCTGATGGTGGGATGCATTGCGGTCTCCTCGGTGGGCCTTGGTGGGCGTTGTTTCCCGAGGATGCGGCTAATCGACATCTCGGTTCCCCGTTAGCGGCTTCGCCTTGCCAGTGGCAGTTCTCCGGCGAACCCGTTTCTCCGTTGTGTCACTGATATCCGGCGGTGCGGCGTTATCGCCTCGCCCGTACGGGCCAGATTCACGCCGCCTCGGCAGATGGCCCGACGGGCCAGGCTCACACCAGCCCGGTGCCGGAACGCGGACAGTGCCGCGTGAGCCCCCGGACAGCCCTCATGTCGCGATCACCGGGAAGGGCCGCGTGTGCGGCGCTTCGGCGCGCTCGTTGGGCAAGAGCAGCCCGCCGTCGTCGAAAAGCACGATGCCGTTGCACAACAGGCTCCAGCCCGGTTCGGGGTGGGCGGCAATGACGTGGGCCGCCGAGCGCGCGGTATGGCCTGTGGACGGGCATTGCGGTTCATGGCTGCACACGATCCACCTCGATCTCACTGCCGCGGACCCGGACTCGCGTAGCAGGCGATAGCTGTTCAGTACGGCGGGACCCGGCCGGCGGGTTGTGCAGGTTCACCGGGCTTCCTTTCCTCGTTGTGGAATTACTTCCATCCTCTGGTTAAGCGGTGGAGCACCGCATCGACTGGATGACCTATCAGGGCTTGCGGTAGGCCTTAGATCGGCGGGACTGCCGCTTAGTTGTCCCGCCGTAGCGCCTACGGGCCAACGTCACCCGGCCGCCGCAGATGGCCCGACCGGGCCAGGCTCATACCAGCCCGGTGCGCACCCCCAAGCCGCGGCTGCGGCACGGGGAGGAGAGGTTGAGCTTGCGGAGGATGTTGGCCAGGTGCCGGTGGACCGTGTGCTCGCTCAAGAAAAGGCGCTGGGCGTGAGTGGCCAGGCCCGCTCGGATCAGCCGACGATAACCGGCCGCCCCCGCATGCGCATCCCCTGCCGCTGCATCATCGCGGCGGAGCCCCGATGTCGGCGAACACGAACATAAGCGTCCGAGTGGCCACCAGCTCAAGCCCCTCATCGAGATTGACGCTAAACGCACCGGCAGGAACCCGCTGGCCTCCTCAACCGAGCAGCGCAAACATCATATGTCCGCCGCCGCTCGCCGGAATGATCGCCGAGATCGCAGAGGAAATGCGTGAAAATGCCTTTTATGATGACTGAATTCCATGGTGACCGTCCGTTATTTGTCCCGCCGTATCGGGCGAAGCCAGAACGGCATGGGTCGCTGTTCCTCCGGACCCTTCCGCGGGCCGGTGCGGAGCCGCCCGCCTGCTCGGCCGGAGGGGTCGCCGGGCGGCGCGCGCCGTCGTGGCAGACGACCAGGCCCGGCAGTTAGCGTTGGTTTCACTCAGCGAATCGGCCCCCAGTCTGAGGTCAGACGCACTGGTAGCGAAGGGTTTGGCGGCCCGCAAGGCACGATGACCGCGATGCATCACGTCCTTATCCATGATCACTGCCATGTCATTGTTGAGCCACTTCACCATGAACTAGATGGATACGAGCTACTTCGCCGTACCGCCGACGCTCGGCGTCAAGGCGGTGTCAACCTGCCACGAGGATGAGCAGTCAGCGTGACATCCCCACTACCCGCCCATCTCCAGCGAGGCTCGGCACGAAGCCCCTGCATAGCGATGCCAGCTGCCGGGCGCATGTTCCAGGCGCGGGAACCGGTGCTGGACCGCGGGAGGACGATGCACCTGCCGGTGGTCAGGGTTGCCCGGGCGTCAGCAGGCCGGCGCGTTCGGCCAGGGCCGCGGCCTGAACCCGGCCGGGGACGCCGAGCTTGCGCAAGATGTTGCTGACGTGCACGCTGGCGGTGCTGGCGCTGATGTACAGTTCGGCGCCGATCTGGGGGTTGGTCCGCCCGGCGGCCAGCAGCCGCAGCACCGTCAGCTCACGGTCGGTCAGCCCGTAGCGGGTCAGCACCTGGGCCGGCGGCGGAGCGCCGGGCTCGTCGGCCGCCGGGGGCTGCAGCGGGATCCGGGCCCGCTCGGCCAGGGCGCGGATCTGGGCCAGCAGCGGGACGTGCCCGTCGGCCGCGGCCGCGGCCGACCGCAGCGGGCCGGCCGCCGCCGCGGCCGGCAGCCCGGCGTCCAGCTGGGCCTGGGCCTGCCGCCACCACGCGTACCCGGCCCGGTGCGGGCAGCTCAGGTCCTGCCAGGCTTTCGCCGCGCCGCCCCACGCACCGGGATCGCCCGGCCCGGCCACCCGGCTCCGCTCGGCGTCCCAGGTGGCGCGCTCAGCCGGGATGGTGGCCACGATCGGGTGGTCGGTGAACGGGACGCGGCCCATCTGCTCGACCCAGGTGGCCAGGCCGTCGGCCGCGTCCGCGGCGTCGGCAGTGGCCTGCTGGTCGCGGCGCGCCCGGGCCTGCTCGGCGAGGTCAGCGCAGGCCCGCATGCCCGCCGCCAGCAGCCGCCCGCACAAAATGGTCAGGTCAGGAACGTTGAACAGGGCCAGCGCCCGCCGGGTCTCCCGGAGCGCATCGCCGGGGCGTCCGGCCCACAGCAGGGCCTCCGCGGTCCGCGGCGCCCCGTCGTAGCCGAAGTCGATTCTGCTGGTGATGGCGGGGAGCGTCTCCATCAGCTGCCACCGTTCGGCGGCCGCGCCGGTATCGCCGCGGAGCAGGTCAGTCTCGGCGCGGATCACGTGCGCCGGCCAGTGATCGGGGTCCGGCGGTCCGGCGGTCAGCGGGTCGATCAGCGCCGCCGCCTCGGCGGTGCGGCCCAGGGCCAGCGACGCCTCAGCTGCGTGCGCGGCCAGCCTGCTGGCCAAATCCCAGGACTGCAGGCCGGCCTGCCGGGCGTCGTCAAGACCGCGCGACGCCACATCGGCAGCGCGCTGGAACTGCGCGAGCTTGAGCAGCGCGCCGCTTTCGTTCCCGGCCAGCCACATCAGTCCCGGGCCGTCCCGCTCGGCCCGGGCGAGTGCCCACCCCCGCTCCAGGGCGGCGAACCCCTCGTCGACCTGACCGCGCACGAACGCCGTGAACGCGATCACGGACAAGGTGCGGGGGATAAGCGCCGTGGTGCCCGCTGCTTCGGCGATCTCCAGCGCCCGGTCCAGCGCCGTGCGGCCGGCTTGAAGCTGTTCCTCGCCGTACAACAGGAAGATGGTGATGTAGTCGAGCAGGGCGTTGGTGTGATCGGATGAGGGCGGAGCTTGATCGAACAGCCGCAGCGCCTCCTCCATCAGCGACAGCCCGGCAGCCGGCGCATCCTTCCCCCGGACGACCGCGGCGCGATGGCACACGACCGCGGCGGTCGCGGGGTCGGCGTGGCCGGCGAACCGGCGGTAGGCTTCCTCGGCGGCCAGGTCGGCGCGCCCGCTGTCGCCGGCGCGGTAGAACGCGTCGATGGCCCGCACGGACAACCGCGGCACGTCGATCCCGGCCTCGGCGGCGGCCTCGGGCTGCACCTGGCATAGCTCGATGGCCCGCTGCCAGTGCACCGCGGCCTCGTCGTAGCCGAACACCCGCTCGGCGGCCTCGGCCGCCGCCACCCGGGCCGGGAGCTCCTCGGCCGGGCGGCCCGCGGCCCGCCAGTGCCCGGCCACCTCCGCGGCCAGCGCCTGGTCCCCGGCCGCGGCCAGCGCCCGCGCCGTGCGCTCGTGCAGCACCGCGCGTTCCCCGGGCAGCAGCCCGGCGGCCACTGCCTGGGCTAGCAGCGCGTGCCGGGGCCGGTGCCCCCCGCCGGAGGTATCCTCGGCCAGCAGCCGGGCCGCCGCCAGCTCCCGCAACCCCCGCCGCACCGCCCCGGCCTCCAGCCCGGTGACCGCGCCCAGCACATCCTCGCCCAGGCTCCGGCCCGCGACCGCCAGGCCAGCCAGCACCGCCCGCGCCTCCCCTGCGCAGCGGCCCGCCCGCGCCGCCAGCAGCTCCGCCAGCCGGGCCGGCAACCCCGCCGGGACCCGCAGCCCGCCCCCGGGCGGCCCAGCCAGCGCCGCGGCTACCAGCTGCTCGGTGAAAAACGGGTTCCCCTCCGCCCGGGCGAACAGCTCCCCGGCCATCTGGGGTGACACCGGGGCGCCGGCCAGCGCCGCGGCCTGCCCGGCCACCTCCGCCCGCGACAGCGGCCCCAGCCGGATCTCCTCGGTCCCCGCATCGGCACGCACCCGCGTCAGCCAGGCCGCCACCTGGTCCGCCAGCGGCGCCTCATCCGCCCGGCAGGTGACCACCAGCCGTACCGGCCCCCGCCGCCCGGCCCGCACCAGGAAGGTCAGGAAATCCAGCGTCTCACTGTCCGCCCAGTGCACGTCCTCCACGATCAGCCCTACCCCGGACGCGGTCCTGGCGGCCACCGCGGCCAGCAGCTCCGCCACCGCGGCGAACAACCGCTGCCGGCTCCACTCCCCGTCCCGGCCAGCCGGACCCGTCCCGCCGTCCTGGCCCATCCCGGGCAGCAACCGCCCCACTTCTTCCCGCACGTACCCCGGGGCGGCGTCCAGCACCGCCGCCAGCAGCCCGCCGCCGTCCAGCCGGGCCAGCTCACCCAGCGCATCCCTCACCGGCAGCAGCGGCAACGTGGCCGCCAGCGGCAAGCACTCCCCCCGCACCACCGCCATCCCCGCCGCGGTGGCCCGGTCCATCCCCTCGGCCACGAACCGGCTCTTGCCCACCCCCGCATCCCCCACCACCAGCACCAGCCGCGCGTCGCCGCCCAGCGCCCCCAGCAGCCGGGACAACTCACCCTCACGGCCAACAAAGGCCGCCGGCCCTGCCATGTTCACAGCCCACCAGCCCGAACCCCTCGGGTCAACCCCCCGCGGCTCCTCGCCGGGGTCGGTCTGGGCCGCTCGGCCCGTGGCTGCTCGTGATCGTGGCGCTCGGCCTGCTGACGTTCGGCGTCTACTCCTGGTGCGAGGCCAGGTGGCGGGCGGTGTCAAGCGCTGTTGACGCGTTAGGCGGCCATGCCGCCGACCGCGAGGCCGATCAGGTACGTGATGCCCGCGGCGACGGCGCCGAGGATCAGCTGGCGCGCCGCACCGCGCCAGAACGGCCGGTTGGTCAGCCGGGCAACCAGGCCGCCGCCGATGATCGCGGCGAGCGCGGACAGGCCCAGCGCCACGCCGAGCGCGTCGAAGCCGAGCAGGTAGGGGAACAGCGGCACCAGCGCCCCGGCCGCGAACGAGGCGAGCGACGCGCCGGCCGCCACCAACGGCGATGGCAGCTCGGCGGGGTTGACGCCGAGTTCCTCGAGCGCGTGGAAGCCCAGGGCCTTGTC
Organism: uncultured Actinomycetota bacterium; assembly: GCA_963843745.1. Classification (GTDB taxonomy): domain Bacteria; phylum Actinomycetota; class Actinomycetes; order Streptosporangiales; family Streptosporangiaceae; genus Trebonia. The sequence continues at coordinate 25,204 of CAWJLP010000019.1, read as the reverse complement.
CGGATGCGCCGAGATCTCGGCCGCCGCCTGCCGGGCGGTGTCGGCGCTGACGCCGCGCCGCCGCAGCATGCCCGCGAGCTCGGCCTGCTCGGCGGCGGCGTTGTGGGCGAGCTCGTGCCGTTCCTTGTCCACCTCGGCCTGGATCAGCTCGTTCTGCGAGGAGACCGAGACGAACTCCCCGGCGGCCATCGACAAGGCGCCGGCCGCCAGGCCGGCCAGGCCGGTCAGCACGATCGCGTGCTGCGAGCCGCCGCCACCGCCCACCCCGGAGATCAGCGACACGTTCGTCACGAGACCGTCCATCGCCCCGAACACCGCCGGGCGCAGCCAGCCGCCAGAGACGTCCCTATGCTCCGGGTGGGTGTCCGGGTGATAGTTCTTCTCGGAGGTGGTCACCGGCTAATTCTAAGTGGACGGTCACCGGCCGGAGTGTCGCGTGCGCCCCGGCTAGGCCAAGATAGGCGTGTGACAGCAGCCCGGATCCGGCCATGACCGACTCAGTGGCCGGCGCGCCGCGCCGGTGGCACGCCGAGTTCGCCTGGCTGGCGCGGGGTGACGCGCCGGACGGCCTGGCTCATGATGTGCTGATCGAGGCGCATGGTGACCGGTTCACCATGGTCACGCCGGGGACGCCGGCCGCCCAGGTTCCGCCGGACGCCGTGCGGCTGCCCGGTCTCACGCTGCCCGGCCTGGCGAACGCACACTCGCACGCGTTCCACCGTGCGCTGCGCGGCGCCGCCGCCGGTGACACGTTCTGGACCTGGCGGGACCAGATGTACGCGGTCGCGGAGCGGCTGGACCCGGATCGGTACTTCGCGCTCGCCCGCGCCGTCTACGCGGAGATGGCGCTGGCGGGCATCACGTGCGTCGGCGAGTTCCACTACCTGCATCATGGCCCTGGAGGAATTCCGTATTCGGATCCGAACGAGCTCGGCCGTCTCCTGATCGCAGCAGCTTCCGCCGCGGGGTTGCGCATCACGCTGCTTGACACCTGCTATCTGGCCAGCGGCTTCGCGCCCGGCGGCGAGGCGCGGCCGCTGGCCGGCGTGCAGCTGCGGTTCGGTGACGGAACCGCCGCGGGCTGGGCGGAGCGGATGGCCGCCTTCGACTGCGACCAGCGCGGCATGATCGGCGGGCACGCACGGCTGGGCGCCGCGATCCACTCGGTCCGCGCGGTGCCGCCGGACCAGGTGCCTTACGTGATGGCCTGGTCGCACGCGCACGGCGCGCCGGTGCACGCGCACCTGTCGGAGCAGCCGCTGGAGAACGCGGAGTGCCTGGCCGCCTTCGGCGGGACGCCTGCAGAGGTGCTGTACGAGGCGGGCGCGCTCGGCCCCCGCAGCACGATGGTGCACGCCACGCACCTCACGCCGCGCGACGTGGAGCTGCTCGGACGGTCCCAGACAGCGATATGCATGTGCCCGGTCACCGAGGCGGACCTGGCGGACGGCATCGGGCCGGCCCCCGCGCTCGCGGCGAGCGGCAGCCCGCTGTCGCTGGGCAGCGACGGGCACAGCATGATCGACCTGCTGGAAGAGGCGCGGTGGATGGAGCTGTCGCAGCGGCTGGCGACCCAGCGGCGCGGCCACTTCACCCCGGCTGACCTGGCGGTGGCCGCCACGGTCAGCGGGCACGCCTGCCTGGGCTGGCCGGACGCCGGGGAGATCGTGCCCGGCGCGTACGCGGACCTGGTAACGGTGCCGCTTGACAGCCCCCGGCTGGCCGGGGCCGCCGCCGGTGATCCGCTTGCCGCGCTGTTCGCCGCGGGCACCGCCGCGGACATCAGGCACGTGGTGGCCTCTGGCGTGGACGTAGTCCGCGACGGCCGCCATCTGCTTGTCGACGACGTGCCCCATGAGCTGACCGCCGCTGCCCGCGCGGTGCTCTCCTAAGGGCCGCCGCCGGTGACCGGGAGCCTGCTGATCACGCGGATCGGCGAGCTGGTGACGAACGCGCCGGCGGACGCCGGCGCGGACGCGGGGCCGGGGGCGTTCGCGGTGCTCAACGACGCGGCGCTGGTCATCGAGGGAGACCGGGTCGCGTGGACTGGCTTGTCGGCGCGGGCGCCCGCCGCCGACGCGGTGGTGGACGCGGCAGGGCGCGCGGTGCTGCCCGGGTTCGTCGACTCGCACGCGCACCTGGTCTTCGCGGGCGAGCGGAGCGCCGAGTTCGCCGCGCGGATGGCCGGCCTGCCTTACGAGGCCGGCGGCATCAGGTCCACGGTCCTGGCCACCAGGGCCGCCACCGACGCGCAGCTGCGCGCGGGGCTGCGGCGGCTGGCGGGCGAGATGCTGAGGCAGGGGACCACGACGTTCGAGTGCAAGTCCGGGTACGGCCTCACGGTGGCCGACGAGGCCCGGTCGGTGGCGCTGGCGGCCGAGGTCACCGCCGAGGTGACGTTCCTCGGCGCGCACGTGGTCCCGCCCGAGTTCGCCGCCGACGTCAGCGGCTACGTCGACCTGGTCCGCGGGCCGATGCTGGAGGCGTGCGCGCCGTTCTCGCGCTGGGCGGACGTGTTCTGCGAGCGCGGCGCGTTCGGCGCGGACGAGGCGCGCGCCGTGCTGACGGCGGGCATGGCGCGCGGGCTGCAGCCGCGGATCCACGCGAACCAGCTGGGTACCGGGCCAGGCATCCTGCTGGGCGTGGAACTGGGCGCTGCCTCCGCCGACCACTGCACGTTCCTCACGGACGCCGACGTGGCGGCGCTGGCCGCATCGGAGACCGTGGCGACCCTGCTGCCCGGCGCCGAGTTCGGCACCAGGCAGCCGTACCCGGACGCGCGCCGCCTGCTGTCCGCCGGGGCGGTGGTCGCCCTGGCCACCGACTGCAATCCCGGATCCTCGTACACCTCGAGCATGCCGTTCTGCATCGCGCTCGCGGTCCGCGATATGCGGATGACCACGGAGGAAGCGGTCTGGTCCGCGACCGCGGGCGGCGCCAGGGCGCTGCGCCGCACCGACGTGGGCCACCTGGCCCCCGGCGCCCGCGCCGACCTGATCATGCTGAACGCCCCGTCGCACGCCTACCTCGCCTACCGCCCGGGCGTCCCGCTGGTGCGCACCGTCTGGCAATCCGGCCGCCGCGTTTCCGCGGAAACACGGTTACCGCTCGCCGCTAGCCACCCGGGGGTGGTCGCGCCAGGCGGGCATGGTGGCCATGTAGTCGAGGGTCTGGCGTTCGAGTTCTTCCCTCGTGGCCTGCGGATCGCGCCGCGCCTGCCAGGCGACCATCCGCTCGAAGCGCTCGTCGAACGACTGGAGCTGACCGGAATCGTCGGTGCAGTAGCCGCAGTACCGGCCGGTCTCGACGGGCATGCCGCAGCTCTCACACGTGTGCGCGGTCGTCATGGCTGTCTCCTCAGAAATGGGTGTCCTGGCGGCCCGCCGTGTCCACGAGGGCCTGCAGCCCGGCGATGAGCGCGTCGGCCTCGCCGGCGGGCATCCGGGCGAACGCGGTGGCCAGCAGGTCCAGGCCGAGAACCTCGCGGTCCCTGCGCAGCGCGTCATGGCCGGCCGGGGTCAGCCAGATCAGCGTGCGCCGCCGGTCGGCCGGGTCGTTCTCGCGCTCGAGCAGCCCCTGATCCTGCAGGTGGCCTACGATCTCGCTGACCACCGACTGGGCACGGCTCAGGTGCGCGGCCGCCTCGCCGACCGTCAGCGGCCCGGCCATCGCCAGGTGCTCGAGCACGGCTCGCGACGCGCCCGCGAGCTGGCTCCGGGGCCCGTCCCGGCGGTGAAACGTCAGGTACACGGCCCGGAACCGCGCCGCGAACAACTCGGCCCGCTCCCGCTCATCACTCACGCAACCAGGCTTCCGCTTGCCACATGCATCGTCAATCCCGATGGATTCCAGCCGGACATAAGAGCCTGCGCGGCACAGCTCGGCCGGATGATCACCCTGGCTGGGACGACGAGGGTCACACCAGTCACTCCCGTCGACTTTGCAGCCTCGACGACCACTTTCTCGATTGAGTGACCGGTCACATATGGTCACCACGGCTGCAAAGTGGTCCTAGGACGTGCAGGGTGTGAAAGCCGTGGGGCTGTTGGGGCGTGGCTGACTTAGCCTCTTGGCGCGATGAGGAGGGACTGGGCGGAGACGCCCAGCGGGCCGTCGATGTCGGAGAGGCGGCAGGTGGCCAGGCCCGTGCCGCCGGACGTGATGGCGGTCTGGGCGTCCAGGCAGACCCACTCGCCTACCGGATCGCGGTGCAGGTGGACGGTGAGCTCGGGGTTGATGAACAGCCAGCGGCTGATGTCCAGCTCCCACGATGCGCCGTTGCCGCTGTCAGCGGCGACGAGCACGCGCTCGAGCGGCGCGGGCTCCTCGTCAGGCACGAGCGGGTAGCGCATCCGCATCCACACGGTGGCCGGCCCGGGAACGGCGACGCCGCCGATCACCGGCCGCCACTCCATGGCGGACATGTAGCCGTCCGACCAGCCCTTCGATACCCCTGCCCGCCCGTCCGCCATCGCCGTCGGCGGCGCCTCTGGCAGCGGCGGCGGCACCGGGTGGCGGGACTCCACCGCGGGACAGGCCGTCCGCAGCACGCGCCACGCCGAGGCCCGCGCGACCTCACGGCCGCCCGCGCTGGCGGTCGCCTCGAGCAGTTCGACGCTGCGCCCGGGCCGCGCGACCCGGGCGGCCACGGTGATCTCGCCGACCGGGATGGCCCGCAGGATCTCGCAGCTGAACCGGGTGATCATCATGTCCGGCCGAGGCTGGAAGCGCAGCATCGCCCGGCCGAGCAGTGCGCTCGGCGGGCCGCCGTGCTGCGTGCTGGAGTCCCACGGCCCCGCCGTGTGCACGGTCGCCTGCCACACGCCATCGCCGACGGGAACGTAGAAGCTGTCCGACATGAGCCAAATTTAAGCAGGCAGATCTAACAGCACGGGGTAGCGGCCCCGGAAGCGGATCAGCGGGTCCCCGGTTTCCGCCGTGTAAGGGACGCCGATGACCGAGGCGATCACCAGCAAATGATCGCCCGCCGGCACCCGCCGGGCGACCGAGCACTCCAGGGCCGCGAGCCCTTCAGACGGGATCAGCGCCCCGGACAGGGAACCCCGGACGTGCGGAACGTCGTCGAGGGCCAGCCGCGCGCTCGGCCGGCCCTCGGCCGCGAACCGCCCGGCCAGCATCTTCTGCGCCGCGGACAGCAGGGTGACCGCGAGCCGGGCGGCGGGCAGCGACGGCCGGCTCAGCACCTCCGCTGGATAGGAATCCAGGGCCAGCGACACCAGCACCAGCGGCGGGTCGAGTGACACCGGCATGAACGCGCTGACCGTCGTCCCCACGTCGTCGCGTCCGTCGGCGATCGTGACCAGCGTGACACCGGCCGCCCAGGCCGACAGCGCGCCGGTAAGTTGATCTTCCATACCCCGGGCAGGGTCAGCGGCCCGTAGGGCGGCAGGCCGGCCGCCGCCGCGAACTGCCACGCCGGGCCCCAGCCCTCGGTGAACAGCTCGCGGAGGCCGAACCCGACGGCGGCAGCGGCGGGGCGCACCTCGCTTGACTCGGCGGGGCGCAACTGGTCGAGAGGCCCGAGCCGCGGGTAGACCCGGACCGGGGCGTCGTCGGGCAGCCCGGCGCGCCGCCGCGCGATGGCGATCGCGTCGCGCATACCGCCCGTCTCGTCAGCCAGGCCGTTGGTCACCGCGTCGGCGCCGGACCAGACCCGGCCACGGGCCAGCTCGTGGACCCGGTCGCGAGACAGCCGCCGTCCCGACGCGACCTTCTCCGTGAAGTCCTCGTACACCGCGTCGAGCCAGCCGTTGATCCGCTCCCACTCGGCATCGGTGAACGGCCGCGATAGCGAGAACATCGTCGCGTTGTCGCCGACCGCGACGGTGTTGGTGCCCACCCCCGCCCGGCCGAATATGTCCCGCAGCACCGGCTTGCCGAGAATGACCCCGATCGAGCCGGTGATCGTCCCCGGCTGCGCCACGATCACGTCGGCAGGGGCCGAGATGAAGTAACCGCCGGACGCGGCGACGTCGCCCATCGACACCACGACCGGCTTGCCCGCGGCGCGGAGCCGCACCACCTCGCGCCAGATCACGTCCGACGCCGTGGCCGAGCCGCCGGGGCTGTTGACCCGCAGGACGACCGCGCGGGCCCGCTCGTCGGCCGCCGCGGCGCGCAGCGCGGCGGACACGGTGTCGGAGCCCATGCCGCCGCCGGCGGGCCCTGGCCCGCGGCCGCTGCGCCCTTGCCTGATGGCGCCGTGCGCGTAGATCATCGCCACGAACCGCTCGTTCCTGGCCTTCTGCATGGACTGCACGCGGCGCGGCAGTTCGGCCAGCGCGTGGGTGCGCTGGTACCGCTGCAGGTACAGCAGCGTCGCGTCGGGGCCGGCCTCCTTGTGCACCCGCTCGTACACCTCGTCCCGGTAGTGCAGCCCGTCGACGAGGCCCTCGTCGAGCGCGTGGGCGGCCAGGAACGGGCCGCGCTGCAGCAGCTCGCGGGCCTGCTCAGGAGACTTGCTCCTGCCTTCCGCGATCGCGGCGGTGAGCTGCTCGGCGACGGACTCGGCGAGCCGCTGCACCGCCTCGCGGGCCGGGCCGGTGAACCCGGTCTCGGTCAGCGGGTCGGCGGCCGACTTGTACTCGTAGCGCTTGGCCGACTCGAAGCCGATGCCGAGCTTGTCAAGCGCGCCCCGCAGGAAGACCTGCTCGACGGCGACGCCGGTCAGCCCGAGCGTGCCGGTCGGCTGCAGGTAGATGCGGTCGAACCCGGTGGCCAGGTAGTACGGCAGGTTCCCGCGCACGAAGTCGCCGAACGTCTCGGCCCACGCCACTGTGAGCTTCCCCGACCGCCGGAAGTCGGTCACTGCCTCGCGGAGCTCCTGGGTCTTCGCCAGTCCGAGCCGGGCGCCGCCCACCTTGACCACGAGCGCGCGCACCCGGTCGTCGGCGCTGGCCCGCTTCAGGCCTTCGAGCACGTCGGGCAGCCGGGTCCTGCGGATGGTGAGCAGCGCCTGCACAGGGTCTTGCGGCGGGCCTTCGGCGATGCCCTCGGTCAGGTCGAGTTCGAGGATCAGCGGGCCGCTCCGCCGCTGCCGCATCCGGTGAATCTGTCCGGCGAGCTTCGCGTCTGCCATGCCGCCAGCTTACGCGGGGTGCATGATCGGCATTAATAGTCCGAACGTACGGGGGTGACTCCATCACCGCACCTGTTGTCACGGTCGTGGTCGACGTGGCGAACGTGATGGGCGCGAGGGCCGACGGCTGGTGGCGCGACCGGGCCGGCGCCGCGCTCCGGCTCTGCCGGTCGGTCGCGGAACTGGCCGCCCGCGGCGTCCCGGCGGCGCGCATGCCGAATGGGCTGCCCGCGCCCGCCGCCTGGGTGCTCGTGCTCGAGGGTCAGGCGCGGGCGGCGGCGGCGTCGCTGACCGATGTGCCGCCGGAGGTGCGCGTGGTGACGGCGCCGGGGTCGGGCGACGACGCGATCGTCGCCGAGGTGGCCTCGCTCGCCGCGCCCGCCGCGTCCTGCCTGGTGGTGACCGCGGACCGTGAGCTCCGCCGCCGCTGCGCGGCGCTCGGCGCCAGCGTGGCGGGACCCGGGTGGCTCATTGAGCTGCTGTGAACAGCTAACCTTGAGGTGATCCTCACCTCTGCATCGCACGATGTGGTTGTCCTGCCCGCTACCGGGAACCTGATGCGCATGTACGTGATTGCCGTTGTCGCCGTTGTCCTCATCGCCGGGCTGCTGTACCTGCTGGACCGCGCGCTCAAGGCGGTCCAGACGGGCCGCAGGCGCCGTGACATCGCCTCCCGGATGGCCCCGGCCATGGCGTACGCGGAGGAACAGGCGAAACAGAAGGAAGAAGTCAAGGAAGCCAGTTCCGCGCTGACCTCGGTGCTGCCCTCGATCCAGCAGGCGGAAAAGGGCCCGCGACGCGTCGCGTAGTCGTCCTGTCCGACACGCACGCGCCGCGGCGGTGGAAATCCTGCCCGCCCGCGGTGGCCTCGTGGCTGCGTGAAGCGGACGAGATCCTGCACGCGGGCGACGTGTGCACGGCGGCGGTGCTCGACGAGCTGGCTCAGTACGCGCCGGTGACCGCGGTGATGGGCAACAACGACGGCCGTGACGTGGCGGCCTGGGGCGCGCCGGAGACCGCTGTCGTGACGGTGGACGGCCTGCGGATCGCGATGGTGCACGACAGCGGGCCAGCCGCCGGCCGGCTGGCCCGGCTGCGGGGCCGGTTCCCCGACGCCGGCCTGGTCGTGTTCGGCCACTCGCACATCCCGCTGGACGTCGCCTCTGCTGACGGCGGGTTCCGGATCTTCAACCCGGGCTCGCCCACCGACCGCCGCCGCCAGCCGCACGGCACGCTTGGCGTCCTTGACATCGCCGACGGCCGGGTGGCCGGCGTGAAGATCGTCCCGGTCACCTAGCGGCGGGGCCGTCGAGGCGGATCCGGGTCCGGCGTGACCGAATCGGTCCTTGCGTCCTGCCAGCCGTTATGCCAGATGCGTAGCCCCGTCTTCACCCCATCACGGGGATCCAGGCGGACAACACGCCAGTACCCCACGAGTCCCCTAGCCGGTACAGTTCATGAACGTTTTTGTTGATGTCGACGTAGAAGACATGCTGGGTGTGCTCGCTTTCCCACGAGTATCCCGTCAGGGGAGTTCCATCCATCGGACGGGTCGCCTGTGACCCCGGTGAAAGGCTCAGGTTAGTTGTTGCCCAGCCGCCCCGAATGTTGTACAGCTCGTGAAGGTTGCCGTCGTTCCCCACATAGATGACATGCTCCGAACGTTCGTATTCGCAGGAGTAGGCTGCTAGAGCGCTGTTGGCGGCAGGCTTGGGCGTCCCGGTGGTTTGCGTTAGGTTGGGGTGACCCGCCACCCAGCCGGTCCGACTCGACCACCAGAGTTCCTGTATATCGCCGTTCTCTGCGATATATATCACGTGCTGGGTACTATCGTATTCGCACACGTACCCAGCCAGCGGGGTATTCGCGGCAGGGACGGGCGCGGTTGTTTTGTGGCTCAGGTTGTTCCCTGACCATCCATCCGAATAGAACAGTTCGCGGATGGTGTTATCTTGGGCAATATAGAATACATGCTGGGTTCCCTGGTTTTCAAAGGCGTTCCCGACCAGCGGACTGTTCCTCCGGGGGGAGCTGGTGCCCGTATAGCCCGTATGGCCCGACAGGTTGTTGTAGCTCCAATGAAATAGCGAGTTGACACTATACAATTCGCTAACATTATTATCAGTATCAACATAAACCACATGTTGAGACCTTTGCCCCAGCCAGGACCATGCAGCTAGCGAGTTACCCGTCGGCTGGGGATACTTCTCCGTCCCCGACGCCTGCGTGAGATTCAAAGGAGTCTGGCTAACCAGATAGACCGCCTCAATGGTATGATTGTCGCCGATGTACACGAGCACGCTGCCCACAGGGCCGCCAACATCGAGACCCATATTGGCGACTGGCGAGATGAAAACAGCCAGAGGGCTTCCGCCCCTGGGAGTCGCGGCGACTGAAATCGGGAGTGGCATCGTCACCTGCGCACGCTGGTCCCCGATCTTGATAACATCGAACACAGCCCATGGATAGTAACCTGGGCCAGGGATATTGGCACCTGACCCAGGGTTGGGGTAGTAATGTAGGCCGTAGTAATTTAGATCGTACACCCGGTTACCCTCACCGACGAATACGACATCTTGGCTCATCCCCCCGTTCCAGCCTGAACCGGCGAGATTGGTGTTGGCGCTGGGAAACATCAGTCAGCTCCTAATCAGGAATCAGTGTCAACATTTCCGCACTCGGTCAATGGCGGGGAGTGCAAGAGACGGAAAGCGTATCTTCGTCAGCTGCTCTAGCGGCGCCTGCCTCCCAGTATGAGCAGATACGCACTAAGAAACTAGTGGGCATCACGACGGAAACGCCGTGGATTCCGGAAGCAGGTAACCAGCGGTCGCGGTGCACGACCTCGTCGAACGGGCGGCGGTCCGGGTGCCGGATCAGCGTCAGCGGGCGATCGGCCGGGTAGCCGAGCGAGATCAGGTAGGCGCAGAACCTGTCGTCGGGGAAGCCGAGCAGGCCGCGCGCCAGGTCCTGGTCGGTGACGCCCGCGTGACCGCTGCCGATGCCGAGGCCGGCCGCCGCGAGCATGATGCTCATCGTGGCCTGGCCGAGGTCGTACTGGACCCGGTTCCGCTGCCGCTCGTCCTTCGGCAGCGGCGCGATCAGCGCGATCGCCGCGGCCGCGTGCGCCACGTGGCCGGCGCCCCGCCATACGTGCGCGAGCTGCAGCAGCTGCTCGCGCTGCCGTACCAGGATGAAGTCCCAGGGCTGCCAGTTCTGCGAGGACGGCGACCTGCGGCCGGACTCAAGGATCTCGTCAAGGTGGTCGTCGGCGATCGGCCGGTCCTCGAACGACCGCACGTTACGCCGGGACCGGATCGCCTCCCACGTCTGCACATCCGTAGCCTAGCGATCTCTGCTAAGGGCCGGGGCTACCGCTCGGGGGTCAGCCAGAGCACCCCGAACGGCGGCAGCGCGATCGACGCGGAGGCCGGGCGGCCGTGCCATGGCTTCGGGACCGCGTTGACGGCGCCCAGGTTGCCGACGCCGCTGCCGCCATAGACGGTGGCGTCGGTGTTGAGCACCTCGCGCCAGCGGCCGGCCAGCGGCAGGCCGATCCGGTAGTCGTTGTGCGGCATCGCGGAGAAGTTGGCCACGCACGCCAGCACGGGGACGCCGTGCTCCTGCGAGCCGAACCGCAGGAACGACAGGACGTTGCCGTGCGCGTCGTTGGCGTCGATCCAGGAGAAGCCGTCGGGGACGGTGTCCTGCGACCAGAGGGCGGGCGAGGAGCGGTACGCGGCGTTCATGTCCCGCACCATGCGCTGCACGCCCGAGTGGAAGTCGTACTGCAGCACCCACCAGTCCAGGCCGTTCGTCTCCGACCACTCGCTGTTCTGGCCGAATTCCGAGCCCATGAACAGCAGCTGCTTCCCCGGGTGCGCCCACATGTAGGCGAGCAGCGCCCGCAGGCCCGCGAACTTGCGCCATTCGTCGCCGGGCATCTTGCCGAGCAGCGAGCCTTTCCCGTGCACCACCTCGTCGTGCGAGAGCGGCAGGACGAAGTTCTCCGAGAACGCGTAGACCAGCGAGAACGTCAGCTCGTTGTGGTGGTACTGGCGGAAGATCGGGTCCCGCCGCATGTAATCGAGCGTGTCGTTCATCCAGCCCATGTTCCACTTGAAGCCGAAGCCAAGGCCGCCGAGGTGCACCGGCCTGGTGACGCCGGGCCACGCGGTGGACTCCTCGGCGATCATCGTGATGCCCGGCACCCGCTTGTAGCAGGTGGCGTTGGTTTCCTGGAGGAACGAGATGGCGTCCAGGTTCTCCCGGCCGCCGTACACGTTCGGCGTCCACTGGCCGGGCTGCCGCGAGTAGTCCAGGTAGAGCATCGACGCGACCGCGTCGACCCGGAGGCCATCGATATGGAATTCCTCCAGCCAGTAGATGGCGTTGGCGACCAGGAAGTTCCTGACCTCGGAGCGGCCGTAGTTGAACACCAGCGTGCCCCAGTCCGGGTGCGTCCCCAGCCGCGGGTCGGCGTGCTCGTACAGCGGAGTGCCGTCGAATTCCGCGAGCGCCCAGGAGTCGCGCGGGAAGTGCGCGGGGACCCAGTCGACGATCACCCCGATGCCCGCCTGGTGCAGCGTGTCCACCAGGTACCTGAAGTCGTCAGGCGAGCCGTACCGCGAAGTCGGCGCGTAGTACGAGGTGACCTGGTACCCCCACGAGCCGCCGAACGGATGCTCGGCGACGGGCAGGAACTCCACGTGCGTGAAGCCCATGTCGGTCACGTAGGCGGCGAGCTCGCCGGCCAGCTGGCGGTAGGACAGCCCGGGCCGCCACGAGCCGAGGTGCACCTCGTACACGCTCATCGCGCTGGTCACCGGCTGCCGCGCCGCGCGCGCGGTCATCCAGTCCGCGTCGGACCACTCGTACGCCGACTCGTACACCACGGAGGCGGTGGCCGGCGGGGTCTCGGCGAGCAGCGCCATCGGGTCGGCCTTCTCCCGCCACTCGCCGTCCGGCCCGCAGATCGAGTACTTGTACCGCGTGCCAGCGCCCACGCCAGGGACGTAAAGCTCCCACACCCCCGCGCCGCCAAGCGAGCGCATCGGGTGGGCGCGGCCGTCCCAGAAGTTGAAGTCGCCGGTCACCCGGACGCCGCGCGCGTTCGGCGCCCACACCGCGAACGCGGTGCCGGTGCCGCGCGGTCGCGCGCCGAGCACCGTCCACAGCTGCTCGTGCCTGCCCTCGGCGATCAGGTGCAAGTCGAACTCGCCGAGCACGGGGAGGTGCCGGTACGGGTCGTCCTGAAGCGCCGTGGAGCCAGCCGCGTACGTTCCGGATGATTCTCCCGGATACGTGACTTCGAGCAGGTACTCGGGAACGGATGCCTGCGACTCCGGCAGCGTCACCTCGAACACGCCCTGGTGACGGTGCGGCATGGGGAACCTGCTGCCGTCGGGCAGCACCACGGTGACCGATTCGGCGAGCGGCCGCAGCGCGCGGATCGTCACGCCGTGCGGGCCGAGGTGCGCACCGAGCACCGAGTGCGGATCGTGGTGCTGGCCGGCGACCACGCGCTCGATCTCGCGCAGGGATACGCCGTCCGTGCCTGGGGCGGTCTTTCCCGCTGACGTTGAAGTGGACAAGTCGTGTGTCATCTAGAACTCCGCAAGTGAGTCAAGCGGAATCTGCAGCCAGGACGGCCGGTGCCTTGCCTCGTACAGCACTTCGTACACGGCCTTGTCCAGCTGCAGCGCCCGCAGCAGCACGTCGTTCTCGTCCGGGTCCTGGCCGCCCGCGTCCGCGTACCCGGCGCAGAATGCGCTCGCGTTCCGCCGCACCCAGTCGCCGGCGACCGCGTTGAGGCTGAACTGCTCCGGGTGGCCGATGAGCTGGTGCCTGGCCGCGTAGTCGAAGGAACGGAGCATCCCGGCCACGTCGCGCAGCGGGGAGGAACGGGCGCGGCGCTGCGCGAGCGGGGTGGCCGGCTCGCCCTCGAAGTCGAGCACCACCCAGCCGGTTTCCGTCGTGCGCATTACCTGGCCCAGGTGGTAGTCGCCGTGCACGCGCTGCACTGGGATCGGGTCGCGCAGCTTAGCCAGGCTGGAGTAGGCGTCGCCGATCATCTCGCTGTACCTGCCGAGCTCGGGCACCGCGGCCACCGCCAGGTCGAGCTTCCTGAACATCTGCTCGGTCAGCTCCCGCAGCGCGATGTCGGCGAGCACGTCGGCGCCGAACGCGGCGCTCAGGTCGGTGTGTATCTGGGCGGTGGCGATGCCGAGCCGGTACGCCTCGCCGGCGAAGTCGCCGCCGGCCTCGCCGGCCCGCACGCCGTCACCCGTGCCGTCCTCCATCGCGTACAGGTCACGCACGCTCGTCGCCGCGAGTGACCAGCCGTCGGAGGCCAGCCGCAGGTACCTGGACAGGATCGCCAGGCTGGTGGGCACGCCGTCCAGCGTGGTCTCCATCCAGCCGAACGGCTCGGCGACGTGCTGCGACCCCAGCCGCGCGAGGGCGGTGGTCACCTCGAGGTCCGGGTTCGGGCCCGGGGACAGCCGCCGGAACACCTTGAGGATCGACTCCTCGCCGTACACCAGGCTGGTGTTGCTCTGCTCGCCGCCGAGCACCAGGCTGTCGAGCCCGGTCGCGAAGGAGGCGCCCGGTATCGTCCGCATCCGCAGCCTGCCGATCGACTCGTCGGCGGCGATGCCCGCGAGCAGCGTCCTGGTGAGCTCGGCGTCGTGCAGCCCGTCGTACGCCTGCCGTCCGTCATCGGACGGCCCTATGCGGGCGTGCTGCAGTTCGTCAGGCAGCTCATGGCGCAGCCCGGTCAGTACCTGGTAGTAGTCGACGGTCGTGTCGTAGGAGACCGTGACGATCAGGTGCCGCAGTTCGGGGTCGCCGCTGACGACCTCGGTATCCGCGACGATCGCGAGATCTCGCAGCCCGCGTCCTTTGCCGGCGAACCACCGCTGCCTGATTAGCCACGTCGCTAGAGCTTCCTCGAAAGCCATCGGCCTCGCTCATCCCATGGGTGCCGCTTACAGACCCGGCTGATGCCCCAGTTCTATCGCACGTGCCGGCCTGGGCCGCTGGCCGGCCTATCGGTCATGTTCCTCCCTCATAGCGGGGAGCTGAAACCAGTAGAAGCCATGTCCTGGCAGCGTCAGCAGGTACGGCAGCTCGCCGATCCGCGGGAACGTCACGCCGCCCATGCACTCCACCGGGGTGACGCCCATGAACCTGCGCAGGTCAAGCTCGACTGGCTGCGGGAACCTCGACAGGTTGTTGACGCACAGGATCCGGTCACCCGCGTCGTGCTCCCAGGCGAGGCCGTGCTCACCGAGCAGCCGCTGCGCGGCCATGGTGCCCGCCGCGTCGTACTCGCGGACGAAGGCGAGCACGCTCGGGTTGCTCGAGGCGAGCTCCTCGTAGGCGCCGAGCCCGAAAACCGGGTGCCGCTTCCTGATTTCGATCATGCGGCGGGTCCAGTGCAGCAGCGACTGCGGGATGCGCTGCTGGGCCTCGACGTTCAGCGCCTGGTAGCCGTAGATCGGGTCCATGACCGGCGGCAGGTACAGCCGCTGCGGGTCGGTGCTCGAGAAGCCGCCGTTCCGGTCCGGCGTCCACTGCATGGGCGTGCGCACGCCGTCCCGGTCGCCGAGCCAGATGTTGTCGCCCATGCCGATCTCGTCGCCGTAGTACATGACGGGCGAGCCGGGCAGGCTGAGCAGCAGCGCGGTGAACAGCTCGAGCTGGTTGCGGTCGTTGTCGAGCAGCGGGGACAGCCGCCGCCTGATGCCGATGTTCGCCTTCATCCGCGGGTCCTTGGCGTACTCCGCGTACATGTAGTCCCGCTCGTCGTCGGTGACCATCTCCAGCGTGAGCTCGTCGTGGTTGCGCAGGAAGATGCCCCACTGGCAGCCCGCGGGGATCTTCGGCGTCTGGGCCATGATCTCCGAGATCGGGTAGCGCTGCTCGCGGCGCACGGCCATGAAGATGCGCGGCATCAGCGGGAAGTGGAACGCCATGTGGCACTCGTTGCCGCCGGTCTCCGGGTCGCCGAAGTACTGCACCACGTCGGCGGGCCACTGGTTGGCCTCGGCAAGCAGTACGCGGTCCGGGTACAGCCTGTCCACCTCGGCGCGGATCCGCTTCAGGTACTCGTGCGTTTCCTTGAGGTTCTCGCAGTTGGTGCCCTCCCGCTCGTAGAGGTAGGGCACGGCGTCCAGCCGGAAGCCGTCGATGCCGAGGTCGAGCCAGAACCTGAGCACCTCGATCATCGCGTCCTGGACCCTGGGGTTCTCGAAGTTCAGGTCCGGCTGATGGGAGAAGAAGCGGTGCCAGTAGTACTGCCCGCGCACCGGGTCGAACGTCCAGTTCGACGTCTCGGTGTCGACGAAGATGATCCGCGCGCCGGCGTACTTGTCCGGGTCGTCGGACCAGACGTAGAAGTCGCCGAACGGCCCGTCAGGGTCGGTGCGGCTCGCCTGGAACCACGGATGCTGGTCGCTGGTGTGGTTCATGACCAGGTTGGCGATGACCCGGATGCCGCGCTTGTGCGCCTCCTCGACCAGTTCGACGAAGTCGGCGATGTTCCCGTAGTCGTCGAGGACCCGCATGAAGTCGGAGATGTCGTAGCCGCCGTCGCGGAGCGGGGAGTCGTAGATCGGCAGCAGCCAGATGCAGTCGATCCCCAGCCACTGCAGGTAGTCCAGTCGGGACGTGAGTCCCCTGATGTCGCCGGTGCCGTCGCCGCTGGCGTCCTGGAAGCCGCGGATCAGCACCTCGTAGAAGACCGCACGCCGGTACCACTCGGGGTCCCGCGGCCGGTCGAGGGCGTAGTCGGGCACCGGCTCGTTCGGCACCGCGGCGAACGAGCCGGTGGTGCTCGCGAGCGGCGCGATGCTGTCCTTCGGGCCAACTGACCAGCCGGCTGTCGGCTCGTGCTCTGTCACTGCTTGCGTCTCCTGGATATGCGCGACCTACGCTTGCCAAGGCTAATCCGTCATGCCAGGTCACGCGTAACGGTGAAGATGTGTGCGGGCCGCCAGGCCGGGTCGAGGCGTACGTAATTGGCCTGTCCCCACCGATACGATTCGCCGTCGAGTTCGTCCGTGACGGTGAACCCCTCGGGCCAGTCCATGCCGAGCGCGGGCATGTCAAGCCAGACCGTGGCCTCTCTGGCCTGGTGCGGGTCAAGATTCACTACGACCAGGACCGTGTCCGCGGCGACACCGCCCTGTTCCGCCGCCTGCGGCGCTGCCTGTGCGGAGGATCTCTCCGCGATGGTCCCTGCCCCGTAGGTGCTTCCCGCACTGGTCCCGGCGCCGGTTATCTCCCGACCCGACACGCGCTTGGAGAAGCAGATCAGGTCTGGCTGATCCACGTGATGGAACCGTAGATTACGCAGCCAGTGCAGCGCCGGATGAGATTTCCTGATCCGATTCAGATCTGTGATCAACGGGGCTATCCCGAGTCCGTCCCGCGCCGCCGTCTCCCAGTCCCTGGGCCGGTACTGGTATTTCTCCGAGTCCAGGTACTCCTCGCTGCCTGGGCGCAGCGGTGTGTTCTCACACAGCTCATATCCGGAGTAGATACCCCAGGAGGGGCTGAGCATTGCTGCTAGCACGGCACGAATCTTGAACGCGGGCGGCCCGCCGTGCTGTAGGTACTCGTGCAGGATGTCGGGCGTGTTGACGAAGAAGTTCGGGCGCATGTAGGCGGCCGCGGGACCCGCCAGTTCCCGCATGTACTCGGTCAGCTCGTCCTTGCTGTTGCGCCAGGTGAAGTAGGTGTACGACTGGTGGAAGCCGACCTTAGCGAGCGTGGCCATCATCGCCGGCCTGGTGAACGCCTCAGCGAGGAACAGCACGTCGGGATCGGTTTGCCGGATCGTGGCGAGCAGCCGCTCCCAGAACCGGAGCGGCTTGGTGTGCGGGTTGTCGACCCGGAAGATCCGCACGCCGTGGTCCATCCATAGCCGGACCGTCCGCAATATCTCCGCGTAAATGCCCTGGGGATCGTTATCGAAGTTGAGCGGGTAGATGTCCTGGTATTTCTTCGGCGGGTTTTCCGCGTACGCGATCGACCCGTCGGCCCGCGTGGTGAACCACTCCGGATGCTCCTTCACCCACGGGTGGTCAGGCGACGCCTGCAGTGCCAGGTCGATCGCCACCTCGAGCCCGAGGCCCCTGGCCTGGGACACGAACGCGTCGAAGTCCGCGAACGTGCCGAGGTCCGGGTGGATCGAGTCGTGCCCGCCCTCGGGGGCGCCGATCGCCCAGGGTGAGCCGGGATCGCCTGGCCTGGCCTCGAGCGTGTTGTTCCGCCCCTTGCGGAACGTGGTCCCGATCGGGTGGACGGGCGGCAGGTAGACGACGTCGAAGCCCATGTCCGCGATCGCCTCGAGCCGGCGGGCGGCGGTGCGCAGCGTCCCCGACTCCGGCTCCCTGCGGCCCATCGGGTCGAACTGCACGCCCTCGGACCGCGGGAAGAACTCGTACCAGGAGCTGTACAGCGCCCGCAGCCGCTCCACCAGCACCGGGTACCTCGCGGACCTGGTGAGCAGCGTGCGGAGCGGGTACCTGGCGAGGATCTCCCTGACCTCTCGCGTCTCTGTGGCCGCCAGCCGGTCCCAGGGCGGCACGCCCCGGTCCCGCAGCTTCCTGGCGAGCGCGTTCAGCGCGGTCCTGGCCGCGGCGGGCCTGGCGGCGCCGGGCGGCTGCCTGATCGAGCGGGCCGCCCGCTCGAAGAGCAGCGCGCCCTCGGTCAGCATCAGCTCCACGTCCTGGCCCAGCGGGACCTTGATGGCCGCGTCGTGGTGCCAGGCCGTGATCGGATCGCTCCACGACTCGACCTGGAAGTACCAGGTGCCCTCTTCCGTTACCGTGACCTCGGCGCCGTACCGGTCCGTCCCCGGCGCCAGCGGGCGCATCCGCGCCAGCGGGCCCGGTCTGCCCGCCGGATCTCGCAGCACCACGCCGGCGCCGAGCGCGCCGTGCCCTTCCCGGATGACGGTGGCGCTGACCTGAAAAGTCTCGCCGACGACTGCCTTGGCCGGGCGGCGCGCGCAGTCGACCACTGGCTGGACGTCAAGGATGGGAATGCGTCCGATCACGCCGCAACCGTACCCAGTACGGATTCAGGAATTCCAGCGGGCCAGGGGTTATGACGACCCTGCCCGACAATGAGCCGCGGGCACGTGCCGTGGCCGCTTATGATGACTCCCCGTGAGAGCGATCCGACGTTTCACGGTCCGCGTGACGCTTCCGCAGCCGCTCGCGCCGCTGCACGACTTGATGCTCAATCTGCGCTGGTCCTGGCACCCGCCGACGGTTGAGCTCTTCGAGTCGATAGACCCGGCGGGGTGGGCCGCGTCCGGTGGCGACCCGGTAGCCATGCTGAGCACGCTGCGGCCGGGAAAGCTCGCCGGCCTGGCTGCCGACGAGGACTTCCTGCGCCGCCTGGACGCAGCGGTGGCCGACCTGCGCCAGTACACGGGCGAGCCGCGCTGGTACCAGTCCGACGCGCCGGCCGCCGCCGGCACGCTGCCGAACGCGATCGCGTACTTCTCCCCCGAGTACGGCATCACCGCCGTGCTCCCGCAGTACTCCGGCGGCCTCGGCATCCTGGCGGGGGATCACCTCAAGTCGGCCAGCGACCTGGGCGTCCCGGTGATCGGCGTGGGGCTGCTCTACCGGCACGGCTACTTCACCCAGTCGCTGTCCGCCGATGGCTGGCAGACCGAGCGCTACCCGGCGGACGACCCGAACGGCCTGCCGCTCACCCTGCTGCGCGACCCTGAGACGAACGGCCCGGTGCTGGTCAGCGTCACCCTGGCCGGCGGCCAGCTGCTCACCGCCCAGGTCTGGCTGGCCCAGGTCGGACGGGTGCCGCTGCTGTTGCTCGACTCCTACGTCGAGCAGAACGAGCCCGCGCTGCACGAGGTCACCGACCGGCTCTACGGCGGCGGCAGCGAGCACCGGCTGCGCCAGGAGCTGCTGCTCGGCATCGGCGGCGTCCGCGCCGTGCGGGCCTTCTGCGCCATCACCGGCCACGCCGAGCCCGAGGTGTTCCACACCAACGAGGGCCACGCGGGCTTCCTTGGCCTCGAGCGCATCCGCGAGTACACGGCGGCCGGGCTGACCTTCGACGAGGCACTCGAACTGTGCCGCGCCGGCACCGTGTTCACCACGCACACGCCGGTGCCCGCCGGCATCGACAGGTTCCCCCGCGAGCTCATCGAGCGGTACTTCGCCCCGGACGCCGCCGGCGAGGCGCTGCCGCTGGACCGGGTCCTCGCGCTCGGCGCGGAGACCTACCCGGGCGGGGACCCGCACGTGTTCAACATGGCCGTGATGGGCATGCGGCTCGCCCAGCGGGTCAACGGCGTCTCCCGGCTGCACGGCCAGGTGAGCCGCGAGATGTTCGCCGGGCTGTGGCCTGGTTTCGACACCTCCGAGGTGCCGATCGGCTCGATCACCAACGGAGTGCACGCCCCGACCTGGGAAGCTACCAAGGTATCGGAGCTTGGTGACGACGCGGCCGCGGCCGACGCCGGCCGGCTGTGGGAGATCCGCCGTCAGCTCCGCAGCACGATGATCACCGAGACCAGGCGCCGGCTGCGCGACTCCTGGCGCCAGCGCGGCGCCTCGGGCGCCGAGCTCACCTGGATCGACGACGTCCTCGACGAGGACGTGCTGACGATCGGGTTCGCCCGCCGGGTGCCGTCGTACAAGCGGCTGACTCTCATGCTCAACGACCCGCAGCGGCTCGCCGGGCTGCTGCTGGATCCCGAGCGGCCGCTGCAGATCGTCATCGCCGGCAAGGCCCACCCCGCCGACGAAGGCGGCAAGCGGCTGATCCAGCAGATGGTCAGGTTCGCCGACAATGAGGCCGTCCGCCGCCGCATCGTCTTCCTGCCGGACTACGACATGGCGCTCGCCCACTACCTCGTGCAGGGCTGTGACGTCTGGCTCAACAACCCGCTGCGCCCGCTCGAGGCCTGCGGCACCTCCGGCATGAAGGTCGCGCTCAACGGCGGCCTGAACGTCTCGGTGCGGGACGGCTGGTGGGACGAGTGGTACGACGGCGGCAACGGCTGGGAGATTCCCACCGCCGACGGTGTGACCGACCCGGCGCGCCGCGACGAACTCGAGGCCTCCGCGCTGTACGAGCTGCTCGAGAAGTCCGTCGCGCCGCTGTTCTACGACACCGGCCACGACGGCGTCCCCGGCGGCTGGATCGAGATGGTGCGGCACAACTTCCGCAGCCTCGGCCCGCTCGTCCAGGCCGACCGCATGGTCCGCGAGTACGTGACGACCCTGTACGCGCCCGCCGCGGAGTCGTCGCGCGCCCTGGCGGCCGACACTTTCCACGCCGGCCGCGACCTCGCCGCCTGGACCCAGCGCGTCCGCGACGCCTGGCCGTCGGTCCGGATCGAGCACGTCGAGGCCGACGGCGCCGAGCCGAGCCTGGGCGCGGTCCTCGAGGTCCGCGTCACCGCCGCGCTCGGCCCCCTCAGCCCGTCCGACGTCTCGGTCGAGGTCGTCTACGGGGCGCCGGGCGACGACGACGAGATCGTCGATCCCCTCTACATCACCCTGCAGGCGGACGCTCCGGCCGCCCAGGATGGCGCGCGGGGGCAGCACGCCCGCTTCTCCGGCGCGGTCGAACTAGGCCGCCCTGGCCCGTTCGGCTACACCGTCCGGGTGCTCCCCAACCACCCGCTGCTCGCCAGCCGCGCCGAACTCGGCCTGGTCACCTACCCGGACGCCCCGGCCGGCATGACCAACGGCGACCTCAGGTAAGGCCGCGCTCTCAGGAGAGGAGCGGGCGATGGTGACCGCGGCGCGTGACCGGCTGGCCAGGACGCTGCGCGGCGACGCGCAGACAGCGTTCAGCGTGGAACTGACCGTGCGGCCGGACGACCTGAGCCTGGAAGTCGAGGGCTTCGGGCGGGTCACTTTCCCGGTGACCCCCGCGAAAGCCCGCAGGCTCCTCGGCCTCGGCCAGCCGGCCAGGTTCGGGCGCGGCGAGCAGACGCTGACCGACCCGGACGTCCGCGACACGTGGGAGATCCCGAAGCATCTCGTCCGCGCCGAGTGGAACGACGCCATCCTGAAGGTCATCCTCGCGACGGTGCAGGAAGAGCTTGGCCTTCCGAACGGGGCCGTGCTGACTGCCGAACTTCACTCCTTGCTGGTCTACGAGCCGAACCAGTTCTTTCTCCCTCACCAGGACTCGGAGAAAGACGACTCGATGGTCGGCACCCTGGTGGTGACGCTGCCATCGAGCTACACCGGCGGCGAGCTGATGGTGGGCGTTGGGGAGGAGTGGAAGTCCTACCGCGGGTCGAAGACGGCCCTGTCACTCGTCGCCTTCTACGCCGACTGCCGGCACGAGGTGCTCAAGGTTAAATCGGGTTACCGGGTCACGCTCACCTACAACCTGCTGCTGCACGGCGACACCAGCCGGCCCGAAGGCGATGATGCGACAGTTGGCGAACTGGCAGAGCTGCTTCGCGAGCACTTCAGCACACCGGTACCCCGCTACTACAGCGGCCCGCCGATCGCTCCGCCGAACCGCCTGGTTTACCTCCTCGACCACGAGTACACGCCCCGCGGGCTGAACTGGCAGCGGCTGAAGGGCGCGGACGCGAGCCGGGCGGCACTGCTTCGCGAAGCGGCTGGCCGCGCAGGCTGTGAGACCGTCCTTGCGCTGGCCGACGTCAAGACGACGCATAGCGCGTTCGAGGACGGCTACGACGACTACGGAGACGGGCGCCGGGACGACGAGTACGACAACGACGATGAGTACGACGTGATTTCCGCGGCTGGCACAGAGGTCTGCTCATCGACTCCGACAGGTGACCTTGCGCCCTACGAGTCGGAGTACGAGGGCTACATGGGCAACTGGGGCAACACGCTGGACCGCTGGTACCACCGGGCGGCGATCGTCGTGTGGCCCCGCGAGCAGGCGTTCGCCAACCGTGCGGAAACCTCCCCGTCCTGGGCGCTCGACGAGCTGGCCGCGATGGCGTCTGCGGGAGACGTGGCGGGCGCCCGAGCCGCCGCCGCGACGCTCGGGCCGTTCTGGGAGACCACGGCACGCGGCGGGACTCGCGGGGAAGCCGGCACAGTCCCCGGGCTCTTCGCCAAGGCACTGCGGGCAGCGGACGCTATGGCAGACGCCGGGACCGCCGCGATGCTGCTTGGCCCCTTCCGTATCGAGAACCTGAAGAACGCGCACGTGAACTCGCTGGCCAAGATCGCCGACGGATACGGCCAGCAGTGGACGGCTGACCTGCTGCGGACATGGTTCGGCGGGAACCAGTCGGCCTGGGCGTACGGCGGTGCACGGGACCTGCCGCAGTGGGTGGCGCACCAGTTGCCTAGCCTGTGCGCAGGACTGCACGCGACAGGCCGGACCGGCACGGTCGCCGCGCAGCGGCTCCTCGACCTGGCGCTGGAATGGATCAGCAAGGAAATCCGCAGCGGGCTCGCGTTGTCGCCGCCTAGCCGCCGTGACGGGGAACTCGGCGAACTAGGCAAACCGCTTGCCGGGCTGCTAACGGCCGCCACTGCGATCGGAACCGCGAGCACCCGGGACGCGGTTTCCGGATATATCCGGCAGCAGGACGACCCGGTGGCTGTGTTGGAGCTGTCCGCGCTGCGCGCGGCAGCGGAACCACCCCGCGACGGGGCGCGGGGTGACGCTGGCTTCGGCGCCCTGGCCGCCGACTGCGCGGCACGGCTCCGTGCCCGGCTCGCCCGCCCGCGGCGCGTACCGGACGACTGGGCGGTCGAACCGCCCGCGGGCTGCACGTGCCAGCTCTGCGGCACGCTTCGCGCATTCCTCGCAGACCCTGGACGGCGAGCCTTCGACTGGCCGCTCGCCAAGGATGGCAGGCAGCACATCCACTCCAGGATCGACGCAGCCGAGCTGCCTGTCACCCACGTGACCAGGCGGCAAGGCCGGCCCTACACGCTCGTCCTGAACAAGACCGAAGCGCTCTTCACCCGCGAGCAGGAGGCACGCACCAGGAACGAGACGGACCTGGCCTGGCTCGAAGCCGCGTGGAACGGGAAGTAAGCGCCTGCGCGATCGCGGCACGACGAAGGATATCCGCATACCCAAAGTCGGCTCTGAACGCGCGGTAGCCGAATAGCGGATGTTGCATCTGCGCATACTTTTGCGTCTGTCCGCATATCACTACAGTGACCACGATCATCAATTCAGCCTTGTTGTCGTTCGTATAGAGGACGCCTGCCGAGTATGCGCTGTTGGCTGGGCGAAGGGGTTCGCCCGACTGAGAAGCACAGAACAGCCGGCTCTGGCTGTGGTTTTCGGCCTCACTGCCCAGAGCAGTGAGCCGGCCATCGCGTCTGACATACGGGTATGTACGCGTTCCGTGCCGCAACCACGCCCAGGCCTTCGGGATTCCAGCGAGCGATCTGTGCGTCCGAGAGGGTCATACGGGCTGTCGGTGCTCGCGATCGTTGCATCGCAGTGACTTTCGGGATGGTGCGGCTCGAGTGCAGGTCTCACCTTGCGCGTGCAGATCATGCGCCGGCTACGTGGGCACCTTCCCGGCCAGCTGCGTGAACACCTCGGCAGGCTGCCGGTGGACATCCTCTCCAGCATCCGCTCGGTGACGCCGGGGCTGGCGGAATGGCAGGTGCCGAACTCCGTTGCGCCTTCCGCGCTGAACGGCCTGCTGGCCCGCACGATCTGCGCCGTTCCCCGCTGGCGACGGCACCACGGGGTTGGCTCGACGTCAGTTGTCGCGGTGGTTCGACGTCAGCTGCCGCGGACCGCGGCAACGGTGCCGGGGTGAGGCCGGCGGAGCCTCAGCCACAAGAACAGGAGCACCAACGGGACGGCCAGACCGCCGATGCCATAGAAGAGGAACGCAGGCAGGGTGTCGATGCGTCTGACGAGCCAGGCGAAATTCTGGCCGAAGAAGCCGGTGACGAACGTCAGCGGCAAGAAGACCGTGGCCAGGATCGTGAGCTGCTCGATGGTGGAGTTCTGCCGGACGCTGACCTTCGTCTGCTCGACCGAGATCACCGCCATGTTGGCCTGCAGCACCGTGCCGAGCAGGTCACGTTGCGCGGCGACCTCCTCGTTGACTAGCAGCAGGTGATCCTGGACGTCACGCAGATACGGCCCCAGCTCCGGGACCGCAGTGGTGCGCTCGATGGTGGCGACCACGGCGATCAGCGGATGGACGGCACGGTAGAAGTCGGTGGCCTCGCGGCGCAGCGAGTAGATCCGTTCGGTCGGCGCCACGGCGCCGGAGAACACGGTGGCCTCGATCTGGTCGATGTCGCGTTCGAGCCCGGCGACGACGGGCGCGTACCCGTCCACCACTTGATCCAGGATCGCCCACAGCGCGGATGAGCTGCCCGCGGCGAGCAGCTCTGGCCGTTGCTCCAGCCGCTGCCTGGCGCCGCGCAGCTCGCTCGCCACGCCCTGCCGCACCGCGATCACGAAGGCCGGCGCGAGGAAGACGCTGATCTCGCCGAACTCGACTTCCTCGGCGTCGTCGTCATAGCGCGCGGTGCGCAAGATGACCAGCCGCACGTCTTGGTCATAGCTCTCGATCTTCGGCCGCATGTGAAAGTTCTGCGCGTCCTCGACCGCCAGCTCGTGCAGGCCGAAGGTGTCACGGACCTGGGCCAGCTCCTCGTCCCCGGGCTCGAACAGTCCCAGCCACACGAAGCCGCCCTGCCCGCATCGGGCCGCTGCCTCCTCCAGCGGCACCGCGCCTTCACCTTGCCTGCGGCCGTCCTGGTAGTACGCACAATCGATGATCATCTTGGGGACTCCCTTGTCTGGGCAACCGGGGCGGATATCCCGCTATACAGCATGGCGGAATCCGCCCGCGAACTGTCATGCAGACCGCGCGTGGATGCGGTGATCCGAAAGGCTGGAGCGGTTGCGCGCCTGCCGTCGCCCTCATCAAGGATGACCAGGCGGATGCACTCATCTCATGCATGTCGGGTCAACTGCGACCGCCTGCCGGGTCTGCCGGAAAGGCCAACGAGGCAGGCCGGCGTCCCCGCTCACGCCGCCGACTCGCGGGCGCCCATAGTGCCCAATCTGGACGCTCCTCTGGGTGTCTCGACTCAACCCCGCAGCCGCGCATGA
>CAWJLP010000018.1:0-25072 GCA_963843745.1 uncultured Actinomycetota bacterium | reverse complement strand
CGCCGCGTCCCGACCCCGATGCCGCCCGCCTGACCGGGCCCGTCCGGACCCGTTTCTTGCTGTTATCAATGCGAGGGCGAATCCGTAGCTGACATACGGCGCAACCGTCACCTCAGAATCGGGGCAAAAGCGACATAAAACGGGATGATTGCGCCCTATGTGCAGACCGGCTCTCGGTGCGATGGCCTTTCTTGCTGTATCGGCGCGCAGGCGTGGGAGTGGCGCGCGTGGGGGGCGTGAGGGCGGACGGGCGGCAGGGCGGGACGTCGACCGCGGGGGCACCAGCTCGCGAGCACAAAATGCCCCGCCGCCGGCCGGGGAGGGGGGTTCCGGCAGGCGGCGGGGCGGGTGCCCTCTAGGGCGGCTATCTGACGCCGTAGAGGTGTTCCAGTGCCAGCTGGTCGAGGCGCTCGTAACCCATGCCGCGGCGGCCGAGGGCCTCGGTGTCCACCTGGACATCGCGCACGTCGCGCCAGGTCTCCCCGGGCGTGAGCGTCGGCTCCGCCAGCTCGGGGATGCGGGCGGCGCGCAGCGCCTCTTGCACCTCCGGGTCCGCGCGGAACGCCCGCGCCTTCTCGCGCAGGATCAGGTAATTGCGCATGCACGCGGCGGCCGACACCCAGACGCCGTCGTCGTCCTCGGTGCGCGGCGGCTTGAAATCGAAGTGCACCGGGCCGGCGTAGCCGCCGGCCAGCAGCGTGTCCACCACCCAGAACGCGCCGCGCGCGTTGCCCGCGCCGAACCGCAGGTCCTGGTCGTACCGGGGCCCGTGCTGCCCGTTCAGGTCGATGTGGAACAGCTTGCCGTGCCACAGCGCCTGGGCGATGCCGTGCGCGTAGTTCATGCTCGCCATCTCCTCATGCCCCACCTCGGGGTTGACCCCGACGATTTCCGGGTGTTCGAGAGTGTTGATGAACGCCAGCGCGTGCCCGATGGTCGGCAGCAGGATGTCGCCGCGCGGCTCGTTCGGCTTCGGCTCGACCGCGAACCTGATCTCGTAGCCCTGGTCGAGGACGTACCGCGACAGCAGGTTCAGGCCCTCGGCGTACCGGTCGAGCGCCACCCGCACGTCTTTCGCCGCGCCGCTTTCCGCGCCCTCCCGGCCGCCCCAGAACACGTAGGTCTGCGCGCCCAGCTCCGCGGCCAGGTCGAGGTTGCGCATCACCTTGGCCAGGGCGAACCGCCGCACCTCGCGCTCGTTCGCGGTGAACGCGCCGTCCTTGAACATCGGATGGCCGAACAGGTTCGTGGTCGCCGTGGTGACCACCAGGCCTGTCTCTTCCAGTGCCTTGCGGAACGCGGAGATCCGCTGGTCTCGCTCGGCCGGCGAAGCATCGAAGTCGAACACGTCGTTGTCGTGGAAGTTCACGCCGTACGCGCCCAGCTCCGCGAGCTTCCGGACCGCCCGGTCAGCCGGCATCGGAGGGCGCACCGCCCCGCCGAAGACGTCGACACCCTGCCACCCGACTGTCCATATCCCGAACGAAAAGTGGTCTTCCCTCGACGGCACGTACCGATCCGCTGTCATCGCTGACTCCGTTTCTTTCGTCTCGGGAACAATTCTCCCGCACCGGGAACAGTCCTACCCCTTGACCGCGCCGGACGCACCGGCCACCAGGTAACGCTGGGCCCACAGGAACGCGGCGAGGGCGGGCACCGCGGCCAGCGCGGTGAAAGCCAGGACCAGGGCCGTGTTCGCCGAGTACGTCGACTGGAACGTGGAGACACCGAGCGGCAGCGTGAAGTGCGACTGGGTGCTGAACACGAGCAGCGGGAGCAGGAACTGGTTCCAGCTCGTGACAAACGCCAGCAGCGCCACCGTGACCAGGGCGGGCTTGCACATCGGGAGCAGTATTTGCGCGAAGAACCGCAGCCGGCTGGCGCCGTCCACCATGGCGGCGTCCTCGAGGTCGCCGGGAATGGCGCGCATGAACGGGCGCAGGATGAGGATCGTGATCGGCAGCGAGAACGCCGCCTCCGGCAAAGCCACACCGAACTGGTTGTCCAGCAGGCCCATCAGCTGGAGCTGCAAGAAAAGCGGCAGCGCGGCTATCTGGAGGGGGAACAGCAGGCCGCAAACGAACAGCGTGTAGATCGCCTCCCGGCCGCGGAAGACGTACCGGGACAGCGCGAACGCCGCCATCGCCCCGAGTCCCACCGCCAGCGCGGTCGCGACCGTGGCGATCAGCGCGCTGTTCCCGAGGAACTGCCAGAACGCCGCGCTGGTGAGGATCGTGCCGTAGTTCGACCAGACCCACGGGTTCGGCAGCGCGGTGGAGTTGGCGCTGATCTGGGCGGTGCTGCGGGCACCGTCCAGGAACACGTACAGCAGCGGCACCACCGTGAGTCCCACGATCACGATGGACACCAGGTAGGTGGCCGGCATGATGGTCCAGCTGCTTGACCGCCGCTTCTTGCCGCGCACCCCGGCCGGCGGGGCCGCCGTGATGGCAGTCATCATCCCACCGCCTTCGTGAGCGCGCCGGCGGTGTCTCTGCGCAGCGCGAACCGCTGGTAAACGAGGGCGAACACAAAGCAGAAGAGGAACATGATGATCGCAATCGCCGTGCCGTAGCTGAACGCCTCGTTCTGGAACCCCGTGCGGTACATGTACGTCGCCATCGAATCCGACGCGCCCGCCGGGCCGCCCTGGGTCATCAGCCAGATGACGTCGAAGACCTGCAGCGAGCCGATGACCGTGATAAAGACCCAGATCCGGATCGTCGGCCCGAGCAGCGGCAGCGTGACCCGCCAGGTCGCCTGCCAGGGAGTCGCCCCGTCGATGGCCGCGGCCTCCTTCAGCTCGGCCGGGACGCCCTGCAGCCCGGCAAGCAGCAAGATGATGCCGAAGCCGAGGTACTGCCAGGTGAGCACGGCGAAGACGGAGTACAGCACGATGTGCACGTTGGCGAGCCACAGCGACACGAGGCCGCCAAGCCCGGCCGACTTCATCACTTGGTCAACGAGGCCGCCGGGCTGCAGCAGCAGCGACCACATGACGGCAGTGACGGCCGGCGGCAGCACGTACGGGGCGAAGATCAGCAGCCGCAGGAACGTGCGGCCGGGGAACTTGCGGTTCAGCAGCAGCGCGATGCCCAGGGCGATCGGTCCCTGGATCACCAGCGCCAGCCCGGTAAGGATCAGGGTGTGCTCGATGGCCGTGATGAACGCCGGGTCGCCGAACGCGATCTTGTAGTTGTGCAGGCCGGTGAAGTTCGTGAGCGGGCCGAGGCCGTCCCAGTTGTAGAGGCTGTAGTACGCGCCGATCGCGATCGGCGCGAGCACGAAGCCGAGGAACAGCACAAGACCCGGGCCGAGCAGGATGCTCAGCTCGGCCCCCTTGCGCAGTTTCCGGCGACGCCGGAGTCGTCCGCCGCGCTGGACGGCGCCCGGCCCGGGCTCGGCGGTGTAATCCGCCGAGCCCGGGCCGGTCAGCCCAGCGTCAGCCGCTGTGCTTCGCGCCATGTCACGGCGCGGAGACCGACGAGATGATCTTCGACCCGCTAGCGTCCGGGCTGGCGAACCAGGCCGCCACCGCGTTGTCCAGGTTCTGGCCTGGCGTGGTGGGCAGCGCGGTGTCGAAGTACACGGCGATGAACGGGGCCGCCGCGTCCGCCGTCGCCGCGTCCTTCGCCGCCGGAACGGCGATGTCACCGTCGGCCGCCGGGTTGGCCGGCAGGCCCGCGCCGGCGCCGATGATCTGCTTCTGCACCGCCGGGGTGGTCAGGAACTGCAGGAACTGCGCGCAGGCCGGCTCCGCCGCGGCGGTCGTGCAAGAGTAGCCGTCACCGCCGCCGAGCACGGCCTTCGGGTCCCCGGCGCCGCCAGGAACGGCCGGGAAGGGGAACCAGCCGAGCTGGGAGTTGAAGTTCTTGTCGGAGGTGAGACCCGCACCGGCGGCAGGCTCCCAGTCGCCTTGCAGCTCCATCGCGACCTTGCCGTTGGCGAGCAGCCCCACCGAGCTGTTCGGGACCGACTGAGCCGGGGTGGCGAGGAAGGCGGTCTGGAACGGGTTGGTCTTGACGAACGCGTCGAGGTCGGCGCTTGCCTTGGTGAAGCAGGCCGCACCCAGGTTGACGCTGGACATGGCCTGCTGGACGGTGGACTGGGGGCACTCGCGGATGGCGAAGTACTCCCACCAGAAGGCGTCCGGCCAGCCGTCCTTGGACCCGAGGCCGATCGGCGCGATGCCGTGCGCCCGCAACGCGGCGTCGTCGGACTCAAGCTGAGGGATGGTCGTCGGCGGAGAGGTGATGCCCGCCTGCTGGAACAGGTCCTTGCGGTACCAGAAGCCGACCACGTGCAGATCGTAGGGGACGCCGTACCACTTCCCGTTGGTCTGCCAGCTCGTGGCCGGAGTGCCGAGCGAGCCGATCCACGAGTTCACCTCGCTGGAGATGTCGGCTACCTTCCCCGACTGGACCTGGGTGGCCTGTCCACCGCTGCCCCACTGCTGGTAGATGTCCGGCGGGGCGTTGCCGCGCAGCGCGGGCGTGACCTTGGTCTTGAACTCCTCGTTCTGCATCGGGACGTTCTGGATCGTGATGTTCGGGTGCGCGGCCTCGAACTGCTTGATGACGTTGTTGAACACGCCGAGCAGGGGCTGCGTGTTGGCGTTGTTCCACCAGCTGAGCGTCACCTTGGCGGTGCTGGAGTTCGTCGACGTGCTGCTCGAGCCGCCGCTGCTGCACGCGGCGAGTACGGTCGCCGCTGCCGCCGCCACCGCAACGCCGAGAACCACGCGTTTTCTATGCATGCTCTGTCATCTCCCCACAGGGGTAGCGGCCGGAGGCCGTTTCCGAAAGTTTTAGGAAGACTTTCGATGGTGCCGTCATCGTAGAATCGCCACTGAGCGGTGGTCAACCCCTGGTTTCCGCAATGTTACCTACTTTCATTTGCGGCGCCCCCCGCTAGCTTGCAGGCCCTGAGGACATTCCCTTGACCACGCTCTTCGCGTACGATGCACCATGGATATCGTCCGTTGACTCACCCCTAAATGGTCGAAAACTTTCGGGTTGAAAGTCGAAAGGTAGGCGCTGTGCGGCCTCAAGAAGATAGCACCGCCCGGCAACAGCAGGCCGGTGCCGCACGCAGGCGCGATGGCGCCCGGCTGCTCGAGCGGAAGACCACGCTCGCCGCGATCGCCGCGGAGGCAGGCGTCTCGCTGCCCACGGTCTCGAAGGTGGTGAACGGACGCCCGGACGTCGCCCCGGCGACTCGCGCCCGGGTGGAGCAACTGCTCGACCAGCATCAGTACTCAAGGAACGGGCTGCGCAGGAACCGCAGGTCCGGGCTCATCGACGTCGTGTTCGCCGGATTGGACAGCCCGTGGGCGGTGGAGATCCTGCGGGGCATCGAGGAGTGGGGCGCGCAGCACGAGACGGCGGTCGCCGTGTCGTCCGTGCGGCACGGCAACGCGCGCCCGGCGAGCTGGACGAGCGCGCTGGCCAGCCACCATACCGACGGCGTGATCCTGGTCCTCACCCGGCCGACCGAGACGCAGCTCGGGCAGCTGCGCAGCGCCGGCATCCCGCTGGTCGTCATCGACCCGGCGAACACCCCGCCGCCGGACATCCCGAGCGTGGGCGCGACCAACTGGGCCGGCGGCCTCGCCGCGACCGAGCACCTGCTGAGCCTGGGGCACCACCGGATCGCGGCGATCACCGGGCCTGCCGACTTCTTGTGCAGCCTGGCGCGCGTCGACGGGTACCGTTCGGCGCTCGAGCGAGCCGGCGTCACGTTCGACCAGGGGCTCGTGCGGTACGGCGACTTCCAGCACGAGGGCGGGTTCGCCCGCGCCGTCGAGCTCCTGGAGCTGCCGGAACGGCCGACCGCCATCTTCGCGGGCAGCGACCAGCAGGCGTTCGGCGTCTACGAGGCGGCCCGCCAGCACGGCCTGCGGATCCCTGAGGACCTCAGCGTCGTCGGCTTCGACGAGCTGCCGGTCACCCGCTGGGCGTCGCCGCCGCTGACCACCGTCAGGCAGCCGCTTGCCGAGATGGGCAGCGCGGCCGCGCAGATGCTCGGCGACCTGATCGAGGGGCTGCCGCTTCGGTCGAACCGCGTGGAGCTGTCCACCGAGCTCATCGTCCGCGAGTCGACCGCTCTCGCTGGCCAGGACCGCATCCGTTTGCCCCGGCAGTCCCGTTAACCGCGGCAGCCCGGGCACCTCGCATTAGGAGAGCACGTGACCCAGACCGACGTCGAAACCTGGCGAGACCCCGGGTTTCCGGTCGACCAGCGAGTCACCGACCTGCTCGGCAGGATGACCCTGGAGGAGAAGCTCGCCCAGCTCGGCAGCGTCTGGATGGGCGCCGCGGGCGAGGACGGCGGCGTCGCCCCGATGCAAGACCTGTTCTTCAGCGACGACGGGCCGTCGCTCGACGAGCTCATCAAGTGCGGGATGGGCCAGCTCACCCGGGTGTTCGGCACCCGGCCGGTGACGCCGGCGGAGGGCATGCGCGCGCTGGCCGCGCTGCAGGCCCGGGTCATGGCGGCGAGCAGGTTCGGCATCCCCGCGGTCGCGCACGAGGAGTGCCTGACCGGCTTCGCCGCCTGGACCGCCACGATCTTCCCCACCCCGCTCGCGTGGGGCGCCTCATTCGACCCGGCGCTGGTCCGCGACATGGCCAGGGGAATCGGCGCCGCGATGCACGCCGTCGGCGTGCACCAGGGCCTGGCGCCCGTCCTCGACGTCAGCCGCGACCCCCGCTGGGGCCGGACCGAGGAGACCATCGGCGAAGACCCGTACCTGGTCGGCAGCATCGGGACCGGGTACGTGCAGGGGCTCCAGGCGGCAGGCGTGCAGGCCACGCTGAAGCACTTCGCCGCGTACTCCGCCTCCCGCGCCGGGCGCAACATGGCGCCGGTGTCCATGGGGCCGAGGGAACTCGCCGACGTCATCCTGCCGCCGTTCGAGATGGCCATCAGGCTCGGCGGCGCCCGCTCGGTGATGCCGTCCTACGTCGACATCGACGGCGTGCCCGCGAGCGCCGACCCCGGGCTGCTCGGCGCGCTGCTGCGCGACCAGCTCGGTTTCGACGGCCTCGTCGTGTCGGACTACTACGCGGTCTCCTTCCTCGAGCTCCAGCACGCGGTCGCCGACGGCCCGGCGGGCGCCGCGACGCTGGCCCTCGCCGCCGGCATCGACGTGGAGCTGCCCGCCGTGCGCTGCTACGGGGACCCGCTGCGCTCGGCCGTCGAGGACGGAGACGTCGCCATGGAGGTCGTGGACCGGGCGGTCGCCCGGGTGCTGCGGCAGAAGTTCGAGCTCGGCATGCTCGACCCCGGCTGGTCCGTGATCCCCAGCGCCCCCGACGGCCCGGCCAGCACCGCCGCGGAAGCAACGGACATCGACCTGGACCCGCCCGCGCAGCGCGCGCTGGCCCGCCGCCTCGCCGAGGAGTCCGTCGTGCTGCTCGCCAACGACGGCGGCGCCCTCCCGCTGGCACCAGCGGGAGGGGAAGGCGGCGATCCGGGCCGGGTCGCGGTGATCGGCCCGCTCGCCGACGACCCGCTGGCGTTCTTCGGCTGCTACACCATGCCCAGGCACCTGGCCAGCACCGACGGCGCCGGCGTCGAGGTGACCACCCTCCTCGCCGCGCTGCGCGCGGAGCTGCCTGATGTGGTGCACAGCCCCGGCTGCGACGTGCGCACCGCGGACAGGAGCGGGTTCGCCGCGGCAGTCGCCAGCGCCCGTTCAGCGGAAAAGATAGTCGCAGTCGTCGGAGATGAGGCGGGATTGTTCGGCCGTGGCACCTCGGGCGAGGGCTGCGACGTCACCGAGTTGCGGCTGCCTGGCGTACAAGAAGACCTGCTGCACGCCCTCGCCGACACCGGGAAGCCGGTCGTGGCCGTGCTCGTCACCGGGCGCCCGTACGCGATCGGCGGCGTGGCCGGGCGGCTCGCCGCCATCGTGCAGGCGTTCTTTCCCGGCGAGGAGGGCGGTCCCGCGATCGCCGGGGTGCTCACCGGAAGCGTGACGCCGAGCGGCAAGCTGCCCGTCGAGCTGCCCGCGGCGCCGGGCGCGCAGCCGTCTACCTACCTGCGGTCACGCAACGCGGCCGGCACCGGCAACAGCTCGGTCGACCCGACGCCGCTGTTCGCGTTCGGGCACGGGCTGTCGTACACGACGTTCGGCTACTCGGACCTGGCGCTGTCCGCGGGCGACGTGCCGACCGACGGCGCGGTGGAGATATCGTGCACCGTCCGCAACACCGGCGCCGCCGCGGGGACCGAGGTCGTGCAGCTCTACCTCGGCGACCCCGTCGCGTCCGTGGTGCGGCCGGCGCGCTGGCTGGCCGGGTTCACCCGGATGGCGCTGGCGCCTGGCGAGGCGCGCCGGGTGGCGTTCCGGGTGCACGCCGACCGGACCTCGTTCACCGGCCGGGCCGGCATCCGGGTCGTCGAGCCTGGCGAGATCACCGTGGCGGTCGGCGGGGCGTCGGACAGCCTGCCGCTGACCGGCTCTTTCACGCTCTGCGGCCCGTCGCGCGCGGTGCGCGCCGACCGGATCCTCGACACGCCCGTGACGATTCATGATCTTCCTGATTAGCTACCCACAGCGCACAATTACCGACATAATTCACGTTTCAGCGCCGTGTCGCGAAAACAGGTCTTAACGGCCGCGACGCGTGTGCTTTACGCTCTGAGCACGGCACAACGAGGGAGTTCCTTCATGGCACAGATCGTCCTCGACCACGTGGACAAGGTTTACGCCGGCGGCGTCAAGGCGCTCGATGACTTGAACCTTGAGGTGAAGGAGGGCGAGTTCATGGTGCTCGTCGGTCCTTCGGGGTGCGGGAAGTCGACCGCGCTGCGGTCGATCGCCGGGCTGGAGGAGATCACCGGTGGCATCATCTTGATCGGTGAGCGGGTGGTGAACGACCTGCCGCCGAAGGACCGCGACATCGCCATGGTGTTCCAGAACTACGCGCTGTACCCGCACATGACGGTGGAAGAGAACCTGGCGTTCGGGCTGAAGCTGCGGCACACCCCGAAAGAGGAGATCAGGCGGCGGGTGAGCGACGCGGCCGCCTTGCTGGGGCTGGAGGCGTACCTGAAGCGCAAGCCGGCGGCGCTGTCGGGCGGGCAGCGGCAGCGGGTGGCGATGGGCCGGGCGATCGTGCGCGAGCCGCAGGCGTTCTTGATGGACGAGCCGCTGTCCAACCTGGACGCCAAGCTGCGGGTGTCGATGCGGGCGGCGCTGAACCAGCTGCACGACCGGCTCGGCACCACCACCGTGTACGTCACCCACGACCAGGTCGAGGCGATGACGCTCGGGGACCGGGTGTGCGTGCTGAGCGACGGGCGGCTGCAGCAGGTGGACACGCCGCAGAAGCTGTTCGAATCGCCGGTGAACCTGTTCGTGGCCGGCTTCATCGGCTCCCCCGCGATGAACTTCGTGCTGGCCGACCTGGTGCGCGACGACGGGCCGGCGGCGACCTTCGCGGGCTGCCGGCTGCCGGTGCCGCCGGCGGTGTTCGACGCCAAGCCGGGGCTGGAGGGGTACCTCGGGCGCAAGGTCATCATGGGCATCCGCCCGTCGGACTTCGAGGACGCCTCGCTCGGCGACGCGTCGTGGGCGCGGCTGCCGGTCACCGTCGGGGTGACCGAGGAACTCGGCACCGAGATCCACGTGATCTTCACGATCGACGCGCCGCCGGTCGAGCACGCGGCGATCAGCAGCGCCACCGAGCGCCACGAAGAAGAAGACGAGGCCGTCGCCGCGCTGGCCGGCGGCAAGTCGCTGTGGACCGCGCGGGTCTCCTCCCGGTCCGGCGCCCGGCCCGGGCAGCCGCTCGAGCTGGCCGTCGACACCACCCGGCTGCACTTCTTCGACCCCGCCAGCGGCGAGTCCATCGGGCACCCGCTGGCCACGGGCGCGGCGGCGGAGACGCTCGCCGCGAGCTGACCCCCCTTAGCCGCTCCGGTCCCCGGCGGACTGGCAGCCAGGGCGATGACCCCCGATGCTGACAGCGCCGCACTCAAGGCAGACCAGGTACGCCCAGCAAACTGGGTCGCCGCCTTCCTCGTCGGCCAGATCCGCGACGGGTTCATCCCGGATCGGATGCCCGCGATCCATGGTGGCCTCCTCCCTGCTGCCGCCTGTTTTCCTCGTACTGCGATCATTCCCCGGCAGGCGGCTGTTCGTGGCGGCGCAGCCGCCGGGATTGCGCCCAACCGCGGGATCGGAGAGTCTCGACAGTGAGACGACCCGACGGCACGCGAAGGGGCAGCCATGACGGACACCGGGATCAGCCGATGAGCGGGCTGCCGGAGCTGAGCGGCAAGGTCGCGGTCGTGACCGGCGGCGCGTCCGGGATCGGCAAGGGCATCGCCACCCAGCTCGTCGCCGAGGGCATGCGGGTGATCATCGCCGACATCGAGCGCGACGCGCTTGACAAGACGGCCGGTGAGATCGGCGCGACCGGCGTGCCCGTCGACGTCAGCGACGCCGGCAGCGTCGAGGCACTCGCCCGCGCCGCTCAAGACCTGTACGGCACCGTGCACGTGGTCTGCAACAACGCCGGCATCGGCCCGATGGCGGCGATCAAAGACCTGACCATGGACGACTGGCACTGGATCCTCGGCGTGAACCTGTACGGGGTCATCCACGGCGTGCACGCGTTCCTGCCGATCCTGCGCGCCAATCCCGACGGCGGGCATATCGTGAACACCGCCTCGATGGCCGGGCTGGTCGCCCCGCCGCGGATCGGCTCGTACGCGGTCGCCAAGTACGGAGTGGTGGCGCTCACCGAGGTCCTGGCCGCTGAACTCGCCGCGGAGAACTCCAAGGTCGGCGCCTCCGTGCTCTGCCCGGGGACGGTCCGCTCCAACATCGGCACCAGCTCGCGGAACCGTCCGGCCGGCCTGCCGGACCGGGGCCTGCGCGACGTCGACATCCAGCTCGAGGACAACCCGGCCTACCGGTGGATCGGCCCGGACGAGGCCGGCGCCGTCGTGGTCCGGGCGATCAAGCGCGGCGACCTGTACGCGCTGACTCACCCGGACTGGTACCCGCAGGTGCGGGCGCGCCACGAGGCGATCGCCGCCGCGTTCCGCGAGCAGGCCGCGGAGACGTGACTCGTGCGAGCCGCGATCGCCTACTACGACCCGCCGCAGCGGCCCGCGCCCGGCGTCCGCCCCGACTTCACCAGCCTGCCGCTGACCGCCGTGCCCGTCACGATCAGGGACCTGCGGGACGGCGCGGGCGACTGCTCGCTCGACCGGGAGGGCTTCGCCGTCGTCGCGGCGCCGACCAGCGTGCGCGACTTCTACGACAGCGACGAGGTCGCCCGGGTGTACCCCGCCGAGGCCGCGGAGCTGCTCCGCGCGCTGACCGGGTGCACCGCGACCGCGGTGCTGAACCGCCCCGTGATCCGGGTCAGCGGCCGGTCAGGCGAGCGCCCCGCGGGGACGACGTTCACCGGGGACTTCGCGCACGCGGACTTCAGCGCCGCCGCGGCCGAGCAGATGCTGCGCAGGAACCTGCCGCCTGACGAGGCGGAGGCCCGGCTGCGGCACCGGTTCGCGGTGTACAACGTCTGGCGGGCGTTCTCCGGGCCGCCGCAGGACGTGCCGCTGGCGCTCTGCGACACGCGGACCGTGGCGCCCGACGACAAGCAGTACTGCGAGATCACCATGCGGGTCGGGAACGACGAGCTGGTGACCTGGGAGAACATCGCCTACCTGCACAGCGGCAGGCACCGCTGGTGGTATTGCGCGGACATGACGCGGGACGAGGCGTACGTGTTCCGCGGCTTCGATTCCGATCCGGCCCGCGCGGAACAGGTACCGCACAGCGCGTTCGCCGACCGGTCGTGCCCCGCTGACGCGCCGCCGCGCGCGTCGATCGAGATCCGGATGTTCGCCTTCTACGAGGAGCCCGCGCGTTGAAGGATCTGACGATCGCGAGCATCGAGGCGCTGCCCTGCTCGGTCCCGCTGAAGCAGGCCGTCACTCAGGGGCTCGGCTCGGTCAGCAAGCGGGACACGGTGATCGTCAAGGTCACCACCGCCGACGGCCTGACCGGGTACGGCGAGTCCTACAACGGGCGTGCCCCGCTGGCGGTCGCCGCGACGGTCGACACGACGCTGCGCGACCTGCTGACCGGCATGGACGCTGCCGCGACCACCGAGGTGTGGGCCCGGTTCGAGAGCCGCGTGCTGGCCAACCACGGCACCTGCGCCGCCTGCGTCTGCGCGATGAGCGGCATCGACATGGCGCTGTGGGACGTCAAGGGCAAGGCGCTCGGCCTGCCGCTGTACCGGCTGCTCGGCGGCGCCGCCCGCCCGGTGCCCGCGTACGCGGGCGGCTTCGCCCTCGGGTACGCCGCCCCGGCCGCCGTGACCGAGGAGGCGCTGGCCCAGGTCGCGCTCGGCTACCGGGCCGTCAAGCTGCGGCTCGGCGACTCCCTTTCCAGTGATTCCGAACGGGCCCGTGCGATGCGCGCGGCCCTCCCCTCAGACGTGGCGCTGCTGGCCGACGCCAACTGCCGTTACTCCGTCGATGACGTCCGTGCCATGCTGCCGGTGCTGGCCGGGGCCGGGGCGGGCTGGCTGGAGGAGCCGTTCCCGCCGTACGCGGACCACTGGTGGCGTGCCGCCGCTTCGCTGGCCGCGCCGTACCTGCCGCTCGCGGCGGGCGAGAACTGCTGCACCCGCTACGAGTTCCAGCGGCTGCTCGATCTTGGCGCCGTCTCGGTGGTCCAGCCCGACCTGTCCCGCTGCGGCGGCATCACCGAGGCGGTGCGCATCGCCGCGCTGGCCGCCGGGGCAGGCCTGCCGGTCTGCACGCACGGCTGCCACACCGGGCTGAACTTCGCGGCCAGCGTGCACTTCCTCGCCAGCATCGGCAACGCCCGTTACTTCGAGGCCGACGGCTCAACCGACAACCCGCTGCGCACGGTCGCCTGCTCGCCGTCCTACGAGCTGAGCGCCGACGGCACGGTGCTGCCGCTGGAGGGCCCGGGCCTCGGGGTAGAGGTAGACGAGGACTACATCCGGGCCCACCCGATCACCGAGGGCCCCGCCTGGCGCTGACGTTTCCCCAGCCAGACGAGCCGCGACACCTTGCGCCACACCTGCCACTCCCGCTCACTTTGCAGCCGCCATGACCATTTTCCGGGTTGAGTGACCGGTCACAAGTGGTCACGCGGTATGCAAAGTGGCGCCCAGGATGCAAAGTCGGGCGGCGAACCAGGTGGGACCCACGTTGGGAGGCCCTCATCAGCCCCGCAGTTCAGATACCTCAGCTTTTTGCGGCTAGGTGTCAGCTGATTGCCGTGACTTTTGCCTGCGGGCGCACCGCGGCGGGGCCGGTTGAGCCGCGGACGACCAGCTCCGGCTCGAAGAGCAGCTCCTCCGGGTGGGCGACGAGGGTTTCCATCTGGTTGACCAGCAACGCGACGGCGGCCTTGCCCATCGGCTCGATGGGCTGCCTGACCGTGGTGAGCGGCGGATCGGTGCAGTTCAGCCAGCCAGAGTCGTCGTAGCCGATGACCGAGACGTCGGCGGGCACCGACAGGCCCGTGCGGCGCACCGCGCGGATCGCGCCGAGCGCGAGCACGTCGCTGGCGCAGATGACGCCGGTCACGCCCTCGCGCAGCATCCGGGTGGTCGCCGCCTGGCCGCCCTCCAGCGAGAACAGCGCGTGTTCCACCGGCGTGACGGTCAGGCCGAGGCGCGCCGCGTGGTCGCGGAACGCGGCCAGCTTGCGCAGCGACGGCATGTGGTCCTCGGGGCCGAGGACCAGCCCGATGCGCTCGTGGCCGAGCGCGGTGAGGTGGCCGAACGCCTGGGAGGCCGCGGACAGGTCGTCGGTGGCCACGCACGGAAAGTCCAGGTTGTCGATCGCCGCGTTGATCAGCACGACGGGGACGCCGCGGCTGCGCAGCAGCCGGTAGTGATCGTGCGGGGCGGCGAGCTCGGCGAAGTGGCCGCCGGCGAACACGACCCCCGACGCGTGCTGCTCGAGCAGCATGTCCACGTAGTCGGCCTCGGACAGGCCGCCGGCGGTGCGGGTGCAGAGCACCGGGGTAAACCCGCGCTGCGCCAGCGCGCCGCCGATGACCTCGGCGAGCGCGGGGAAGATCGGGTTCTGCAGCTCGGGCAGCACCAGGCCGACGAGCCGGGCGCGCTGCCCGCGCAGCTGGGTGGGGCGCTCATACCCCAGCACGTCCAGGGCGGTGAGGACCGCTTCCCTGGTGCTGTCGGACACGCCGGCCTTGCCGTTGAGCACCCGGCTCACGGTGGCCTCGCTGACCCCGACCTTCTTGGCGACCTCGGCCAGCCGCCGGGCTGGAGTTCGCGTCGTCATGCCCGCAACGATACGGCATTCACCAGCAAAAGTTTGCGTGACGCAGGTCACCCACTGTGCGCCGTTGGGCTGGCCTGGCCGCCGAGATAGAACTTTTCCGGGGTATGAGGCCAGGATCACCGTGACAAAGTTGTGTCTTTGCATTCTTTCATCAACATCTTGCTGCTGGATGTCGATCTCTGTATGTTCCTCGTAATGGTGACGGTGCCCCAAGGAAGGGATCGATCGATGATCAGACAGCGTTACCGACCGAGCTACCGCCCGCTCGCGGGAGTCGCCGCCGCAGCGGGCCTGATCCTCGCCGTCGCGGCCTGCTCGAGCGGCTCATCTAGCGGTGGTTCGGCCTCGGACGGCGGAAAAGTGACCGTCAGCATCGACTGCGCGCCGCCCGCAGCGCAGCAGCCAGTGCAGCACAAGGAGTGGATTGAGGACGTAGCCATCTTCGAGAAGGCTAACCCCAACATCACCATCAACAGCGTCTACAACTACCCGTGCGACGCGGTACCGGCGACATTCACCGCGATGCTGCGCGCCGGGACCGAGACGAACCTCTACTACGCCTATTTCACTGACCTGCCCCAGATACTGCTGGCCGGCCAGGCGGCGAACATCACCAAGTACGTGAACTCAACCACCGTGCCCCTGCTCAACGACATCGCGCCGAGCTCGATGAAGGCGGATGAGGCGGGCTCGACTCTCTACGGCCTGCCGACCTCCAACTACACCCAGGGCCTCATCTACAACAGGAAGCTCTTCACCGAGGCGGGCCTCAACCCCGACCAGCCGCCGACTACCTGGGCGCAGGTCGAGACGGACGCCACCGCCATCGCCAAGCTCGGCAGCGGCATCGAGGGCTGGGGCGACTACAGCGCGGGCAACAACGGCGGCTGGCACTTCTCCTCTTACATGGACGCCCTCGGCGGCACCACGGTCAACAACAGCGGCGCCGCCCCGACGGCGGCCTTCGATAACGCCAACGGCATGGCGATCCTGACGGCACTGCACAACCTGCGGTTCCCCGACAAGGCGATGAGCCCCACCCAGGGCCTGGCCTGGGGCACGCTGCAGCAGCAGTTCGCCGCGGGCAAGCTCGGCATGTACATCGGCGCGCCGGACGACATCTACAACGTGATCGTGCCAACCGACAAGGGCAACCTGAGTGACATCGGGATGGGCGCGCTGCCCAGCCTGACCGGCACCCCGGCGGGCTCGCTGTCGGGTGGCAACAGCTTCATGTTCTCCCCGAAGGACACCCCGGCGCAGATCGCGGCCGGCGTCAAGTGGCTCAACTTCGAGGACCTGACGCCCGGCGTGGGCCAGTTCAACTTCCAGCGGCAGAAGGCAGACGGCTTCACGGTCGGCTTCCCCGAGCCCCAACTGTTCGACGGCGCGAGCGGCACCAAGGTCAACCAGCTGCGTACTCAGTACGCGACGATTCCGGTCTCGCAGTACACGTCGTACGTCAACGCGCAAGAGAAGGGCGACGGAGAGCCGACCGATGCCCAGGCCGTCTACAAGACGCTTGACCCGGTCATGCTCGCCGTGCTGACCGAGCCGAACGTCGACATCCCGGCCCTGCTCAAGACCGCCTCTGCCAACGTCAACACGATCCTGGCGAATTCGGGGGCGTAGGACAGGAAGCCGAATTCGTTCGGACGACTCCTTATTGATCCCCCTCAGCCGAGCGCGGGGCGGGCGGCGACCTCAGCCGCCCGCCCCGCGCCCGGCCCAGCCATCACTACAACGGACAGGAGAAGCGATGGCAAACGTTCTCACCGGTGTCGCGCGGCGTACCGCGGCCGCGCCCGCCGCGCACGGACGGCGGCCCAGGTCGCTGCTGCCCAGGGCCCGGCGCAACGGCGCCGCCTGGGGGTTCCTGATCGGGGCCGTGCTCTGCTTCTCGTTCTTCTCCTGGTACCCGATCGTCCGCGAAGTCATCATGAGCTTCCAGAAGCCGGTATACGGGGGCGGCTACGCGTTTGCGGGGTGGTCGAACTACCTCCGGATATTCCGTGACCCGACCTTCTGGCAGGCCTGGCGGAACACGCTGGAGTTCACTCTGCTCGCGCTGGTCCTCGGGTACGCGGTCCCGTTCGTCGTGGCGATCGTGCTCAATGAGCTGCGGCACGCGCGCGGCTACCTGCGGGCGCTCGTCTACCTGCCGGTGATGCTGACGCCAGCCTCGGCGCTGCTGCTGTTCGCCTACTTCTACAACCCGCAGTACGGGCTCTTCGACGACATCCTCCACTTCCTGCACCTGCCGACGTCGCAGTGGGTGTTCCAGCCGGGCAACGGGTTCATCAGCACCGCGATGGTGTCGGTAGTGATCGCGTCGACCTGGATGAACATGGGCAGCGCCACGCTCATCTACCTGGCCGCGCTGCAGAACATCCCCGGCGAGCTGTACGAGGCGGCCGAGCTTGAGGGGGCGGGCATCTTCCGCCGGATCAGGCACGTCACGATCCCGCAGACCAGGCTGATCCTGACGCTGCTGCTGATGCTGCAGGTCGTCGCCACCATGCAGATGTTCATCGAGTCCTTCGTGCTAACCAACGGCGGCGGCGGCGTGGGGGACAACACGCAGTCCGTGGTGATGCTCATCTATCAGTACGCATTCGCGTTGAGCGGCGCGAGCAACTACAACAGCGCCTCGGCCCTCGGCGTGGTCCTCATGCTGGTGCTCGCCGTGTTCTCCGGCGGGTTCCTGTGGGTCACCCGTGAGCGCGGCTAGGGGGAATGGTCAATGGCTGCCACCGCCACCGTCAGCACCCGAGCCCAGGTGAACAAGCGCCGCGACACGACGTCCACACGGACGCTGATCTCTAGCGTCGCGCTGAACCGCCGACGCGGGAAGATTACGTACCGGATCGTGCTCACCCTTGTGATCGTGCTGTTCACGCTGGTGTTCATCGGGCCGCTGTATTTCCTGTTCACCGACGGGCTCAAGTCGACTCAGGAAGCGATCGCTACCCCGCCCACGCTCTACCCGCATAACGTGTACCCCAGCAACTACACGCAGGCGTGGAACCGGCTCGACGTCGGGCGGATGCTGTGGAACTCCGTCTACTACGCGGTCGGCGCGCTGGCGTTCCAACTCGTGTTCGACGTGACCGCCGCCTACTCGCTGTCCAAGCTGCGCCCGGTGCTTGGCAACGTCGTGCTGTTCCTCATGCTCGCCACGCTAATGATCCCGGCTACCGTGCTCGTGGTGCCGCAGTACGTGACCATCGTGAACCTGCCGTTGGTGCACTGGAACCTGGTCGGCTCGCCGGGGGCGATCTGGCTGCCGTCGGTGGCCAACGCGTTCAACATCTTCCTGCTCAAGCGGTTCTTCGACTCCATACCGACGGACTACATCGACGCCGCGGCCGTGGATGGCGCGTCCCGGCTGATGATCCTGTGGAGGATTGTGCTGCCCATGTCGCGGCCGATCATCGGCGTGGTCTCGATCTTCGCCACGGTCGCGGTATGGAAGGACTTCCTCTGGCCGCTGCTCGTCGAGTACGGCTACACCCCGACCAGGGAGGGGCTGAACGTCGGCATCTGGCAGGCGACGTACGGGACGCCGGAGAACCTCATCATCGCCGCGTCCGCGATGGCCGCGGTCCCGACGATCGTGTTCTTCCTGATCTTCCAGCGCAACATCATGGCCGGCCTCACCGCGGGCGGCATCAGGGGCTGATTTCCCGTTATCTGGGCACCCTCCTAGTGGAGAAAGCAGGTTTCACCGTGCACGAAACTGGATCTTGCGTGCCGTCCGGTGGCGGCGACTCGTGGTGGCGCAGCGCCGCGATCTACCAGCTTTACGTGCGCAGCTTCGCGGACGGCACCGGGGACGGGGTGGGTGACCTGGCCGGAGTCCGGTCCCGGCTGGCCTACCTCGCCGAACTCGGCGTGGACGCGATCTGGTTCAACCCGTGGTACCCGTCGCCCATGTCCGACGCCGGCTACGACATCTCGGACTACCGGGCGATCGAGCCGGTGTTCGGCACCCTGGCGGACGCGGACACGCTGATTTCCGAGGCGCACGCGCTCGGCATCAGGATCATCATCGACGTGGTGCCCAACCACGCGTCCGACCAGCATCCGTGGTTCACCGCCGCGCTGGCGGCGAGGCCGGAGTCGGCGGAGCGGGACCGGTTCTGGTTCCGGCCGGGCCGGGGTCCGTCCGGCGACGAGCCGCCGAACAACTGGCAGTCGATCTTCGGCGGTCCCGCCTGGACCCGGGTCACCGAGCAGGACGGCTCGCCAGGCGAGTGGTACCTGCACCTGTTCGCGCCGCAGCAGCCCGATTTCAACTGGTCCAACGCCGACGTCCGGCTTGAGTTCGAGGACGTGCTGCGGTTCTGGTTCGACCGCGGGGCGGACGGCATCAGGATCGACTCGGGGGCGCTCCTGGCCAAGGACCCGTTGCTGCCGGATGTGGCCCTCGACGAGCCGCCGGGTCCCGGGCACCCGTTCACCGACCGCGACGACGTACACGGCGTCTACCGGTCCTGGCGGGCGGTCGCCGACGAATACCCCGGACGGGTGCTGATCGGCGAGATCTGGCTGCCCGACGCCGCGCGGCTCGCGCGCTACGTCA
Organism: uncultured Actinomycetota bacterium; assembly: GCA_963843745.1. Classification (GTDB taxonomy): domain Bacteria; phylum Actinomycetota; class Actinomycetes; order Streptosporangiales; family Streptosporangiaceae; genus Trebonia. The sequence goes on along the minus strand of CAWJLP010000018.1, from coordinate 6,168 downwards.
CCGCGGGTGAGCTGCACACGGTCTTCAACTTCCCGTACCTGAGCTGCCCGTGGGACGCCGCGGCGCTGCGGCGGGTCATCGAGGAGACGCTGGCGCTCAACGCCCCGGCGGGCGCCCCGGCCACCTGGGTGCTGTCCAACCACGACGTGGACAGGATCGTCTCCAGGTACGGGCGGGCGGACACCGCGTTCGACCTGCTGCGGCGGCGGTACTTCCACAACTTCCCTGTCGACCTCGCGCTCGGCACCCGGCGGGCGCGGGCGGCGGCGCTCCTGACGATGGCGCTGCCCGGCTCCGTCTACATCTACCAGGGCGAGGAACTCGGCCTGTGGGAGGGGCAGGACATCCCTGACGAGCTGCGCCAGGACCCGATCTGGCGGCGCACTCACGGCGCGGACCCCGGCCGGGACGGCAGCCGGGTGCCGCTGCCGTGGTCGGGGACGGAACCGCCGTTCGGCTTCTCACCGCCCGGCGCGGTCCGCGAGCCATGGCTGCCGCAGCCCAAGGAGTGGCGCGACCTGACCGTGGAGGCCGAGGCGGCCAGCGACGACTCGATGCTGCGGCTGTACCGGGACGCGCTGCGCATCCGCCGGGTGTCGGCGGCGCTCGGCGACGGCCCGATGACCTGGCTGCCCGCGGCCGATGGCGTGCTCGCCTTCGACCGTGTGCCGTCCGCGCCAGGCCCCGGCGGGCCCGGCGAAGGGGTGCGCTGCGTCGCCAACCTGTCGGCCAGCCCGGTCGAGCTGCCGCCGCACGCCGCGGTGCTGCTCACGAGCGGGCCGCTTACCGACGGCCAGCTCCCCCCGGACACCACCGCCTGGCTCCGCGCGTAGCGCACGCGGCCGGTGCTGAGCACGCGTTCACCATGCCAGGCCGGACCTAGCGGGCCGGGCTCCGGGCCGGAGCCCGCAGCGTGGTTTACGTCGCGGGCTACGCTGGTGATGAACTCCCGTGACGCGTCCATGAGCTCCAGCCTGACCTGCTCGAAGTCATCCGGGGCCAGGGCCCCGGACGGGATCTGGCAGATTCCGGCCATGGTCAGCGCGCTGTGCCCGCGCGCCACGGCATGGGCCAGGGTGATGCTCTGGCCCGGCCGGCAGCGGAGCCCCCGGACGGTGCCACGCGCGCGGAGCCGCGATGTACGTGCCGGCGGCATTCGTGCCAAGCTGCTGTCATGACAGACGGCGGGGCGGGCGCGGCACGGTCCGGCCGGCAGGCCGTGGTGACCTTTCCCGAGCAGGTCGGCGTGCCGGACGCGGCGCGGATCGGCGAGCAGCTCCTGGGGGCGCTGGGACAGGGCGCTGTCATCTTGATCGCGGACATGTCGGCCACCGTACGCTGCGATCAGGCCGGTGCCGACGCGGTGGCCAGGGCGTGCCTGCGCGCGGCGGCCTGCCAGGCGGAGCTTCGGCTGGTGATAACGTCCCCGGACGTCCGGCGGCTGATGAGCGCTGAGGGCCTGGACCGCCTGGTCCCGGTGTACACGTCGCTTGAGGCGGCTCTTACCGCCGGGTCGCCGGACGGGCCGGGGACGAGCAATCTCCTCAGGCGCATGGTCCTGGCGGGGTGGGGGCCGGGGCGGCCGCTGACCGGGCCAGATGACGCAAGCCGCACCTCGCTGGTGAACGAGGCCGTGCTGCGGCAGCTGGTCGACGCGCTGGATGACGGGGTCGCGCTGGTCGCGCAGGACGGGACGATCGTGCTGGCGAACCGGAAGCTGGCGGCCATGTTCGGCTACCAGCCCGCCGCGCTGACTGGGCAGCCTGTCGAGGTGCTGGTCCCAGCGGCGCTGCGGGAAGCCCACCATGAGCACCTCGCCGCGTACGCGCGCAAGCCGGCGGCCCGGCCGATGGCCGATAGGGCCCGGCTGGCCGGGGTACGGAGCGACAGCACCACCGTCCCCGTCACCATCACGCTGGCCCCGGTGCCGACAGCGGATGCGCGCCTCGTCCTGGCCGTCGTCAGGGACGCCACGCACGCACAGCTGCGCGACGACCTCGCCGTCCTGCTCGGCGGAACCGCCGCCAGGGAAGCCGAGCGCAGCCGCGAACTGCTGGACCGGATCGTCGCGAGCCTGTTTCACGCTGGGCTCTCTCTCCAGGACGCCGCGGTCCTGCCCGCGGACGTGGCCCGCGAGCGGATCAGCGCGGCGCTCCGGCAGCTGGACGACACCATCCACGAGATCCGCGACCATATCTTCCGGTCCGGGCCGCCCCAGGGGACCTAAGGCCGGGGCGCCGAGACCAACGGCCGTGCCCCCCCCGGCCCAGCACGGCGATCTAATGCGGGGCATGTTCATCGGCGATGAAGTGCGGGCCGAGGCCAGCCACGCGGCAGCCGCGGCGCGGCTGGCCACCCTGGCCCACGGAAGCTCACTCACCCGGGCGTCGCACGCGGCCTGGGACGCTGCGACAGCATCAGCCGGCCACGCCAGCCCAGGTCCTGGAGTGCCCAGGCTGACTCGAATGCATAGCCAGGGCCCCGCCCGTCCTGACAGCCCGGCAGGCCAGACCGGGATCAGGCCCTGGTGCCATCCTGCGGTCCAGGCCGGGACTTTCGCCCCTGCGGGCTGCCGCGGCTGGCACCTAGGGTGCGCTCATGAGCACGCCCATGGGACAGATCCCGAGCCAGCGCTGCTGGGAGCTGCTGGCGACGGTCTCGGTGGGGCACCTGGCCCTGTCGGTCCGCGCGCTGCCAGTGATCGTGGCCGCCCAGTACTACGTCACCGGGCACCGGCTCGCGGTCTGCCTTGGCCACCACGCGATTCCTGACCGCTCTCTGAACCACTCGGTCGTCGCGTTCACCGCCGACGCCATCGACCCCGCCACCAGGTCCGGCTGGTCAGTCCAGATCCAGGGCAAGTCGTTCATCCCGCGCGGCGACGGCTTCGACACCAGCTGCGGCCAGCTCACCGCCGGGCAGCTGGTCGAAATCGAACCAGCGACGCTAACCGGCTACTACGTGCACCTGTGCCCCCTCATCGACACTCGCCTGGCAGACGGCCAGACCCCTGCGTGACAGGGCGGTTAGGTCACGGAAGCTAGGGCTGGGCACCGGGCAGGAGCGGCACGGCCTGCCGGATGCGCCGTCCGCTGATCCGGGCTGGCACGATCCGCACGTACACGTCACGGGCGCCAGCCGCCCACGGCTCGAGGTGCGTCGCGTGCTCAAGATGCTGAATCTCGTGCTCGCTGGTGACCTTGTGCGCGTGCCCCTGCACCAGCACGCTCCAGCCTTCACGCCGCACCTCGTCGAGGCGGTCGGTCTCGAAGCTGACCGGCCCATTTCCGTACGCTGCCAGCAGCGTGTCCGGCGCGGTGCGGAAGATGATGGTCTTCCCCGCGAAAGCGAAGTTGACCGGCAGGATCACCATCCACCCTGCGGACGTGAACCCGACGCGCCCGACGCCTCCCGGTTCCAGCAGGCCGAGGCACTCGTCAGGGCTGAGCACGCGCAGGCCCTGCCTGGGACCTGTTGTCCGCATCGTCATCTGCCTCACCTCCGCCATCAGAAGAACGTCACCCCTCAGCGTGGCCCGAAGTGCCAGCAGGCACCATGGCCTGAGGTCCCGCCCGATGGTGCCATCCGACCGCAGCGTCTCGGGCTGATCGGCACTTCGCCCAGCGTTGCCACACTCGGCAGGCTCTACGGTCTCGGCTGAGGAGTCTTCTCGCCGGGAAAGCAGGGGATCTGGCCCAGGGCGCTACGTCAGTAGACGCCGAGCCGGTTTGTTCCTGTTTTCTGTCGGTATAGGAAAAGCAGCACGTCTACGGACACCCCGGCGCCCCGCCGCAGGCTGGTCATACAGGGAACTATCCAGCTAAGAAATGCGCCGACCCGGCCGCCCAACTCCGCGGCGGGATCAGCCACACAGACACCATCGCCGTCAGCAGGCCGCCACGGCGCACCAGGCAGGCCGCCAAGCCGGAACCGCACCTCACGCGCGGCCCCGCAGGGCCGTCACCCTCTACAACGACAGCGGGCTCAGAGCCCGAGGATCTGTGCCTTCTTGGCGGAGAACTCCTCTTCGGTAAGGATGCCCTGGTCCTTGAGGGCGGCAAGCTGCTTGAGCTCTTCGATCTGCGGGCTCTCGGCGGCTTCGGGTGCGGCGGGTGCATCCGCGGGAGCAGGGGCAGGCGGGGCAGCCTGGGCCTGGGCGGCCGCGGCGCTCTTCTGGGCGGACTTGGCTCCCATGTTGGCTGCGGTCCCGGCTACGACCGCGGTGGTCGCCACTCGTGCAATGGGTCGACGTCGTCGCAACGGCATGTCAATCGCCTCCTGTTGTGTTGGCGCCGCCGGCGGGGCCGTTCGGCGCGACTGGTGCGGGCTTGCCGATCTCAGTCGGGGGCGTCGGCCAAGGAGCCGATTGCCTGTTCGATGATGTCGCGCGGGATTCGTGCGCCTTCGATGATTACTCCGTTTGCCTCGCGCACTGCTGCCGCGAACGGGGCCGCCCAGGTGTCCTCCCAGACGAGCAGCGCTGCTGAGGAGTTCAGCTCGAGGCTCGAAGCGGCGTATGTGATGTCTTCGTCGCTGAGAATCCCGCCCACCTCGGCGTCGAGGCTGGCGAACGCCGCCAGCTCCTCGACAGCGTCGTACTCGACCACCTTCACCTCGCCGGCGGCATCTTTGCTGATGAAGGTGAGGTCGATGATCCTGATCAGTCCGCTGTCGATGAGCTTGGCGAGCTCCGGCACGATCTGACCGGAGAACTTGTTGCCGGGGAAGCCGAGAATCAAATATTCCACCGGGCCGACGCTCATGGCTTGTCTCCCTTCGGGGCCCCAGCGTCCGCGGAGCGCCACAAGCGCAAGTCTCCTGCAAGCGACGAGAAAAGGCCCTCACCCCTAGAGGATGATTCGCGGGGGGGAAGCGGCACCCAGACCGGCTCGCGAGATCGGCCGTGAGCCTGGCGCACTTCGCCGCAATCAGGCGAGGCCGATCTGCTGCCGCTGCAGGGCGGCGTCGTAGAAGGCGGAGATGACGATGAGCTGGTCGCCGTCCCACTTGCTGGTCTGGCCGAACTCGACGTCGAACGCCTTTCCGGTCGGGGGGATCACGGTGCCGTCGGGCAAGGTCATCTCCCCGGTGAAGGTCCCGGTGGCGTTGGTGACCACGGTGATCCAGTCGCCGCTGCCGAACTGGATCGGGTAGGGGTCGCTGTTCACGTGCATGTCGGGGAAGACGCGCAGAAACTGCTGCATCGCCGCGGCGTGCGCTTCCTTCCCGTAGACCGGCTCGGCGAGGCCGGGAATGTACGCGACCATGTCCGGGTGGTGGACAGTGTCCACCGTGGCGAAGTCGCGGGCGTTGAACGCGTCGTCGCCCTTCTTCATGAGCGCGAGTAGGTGCGCTGTCCGGCCGGCGCCATCGGCGGTGGTTGTCATAAGAGTTCCCTTCTTGCCAGCCAGCGGCGGGGGGCCGCTCAGACCTGCCGCCGCGGTCGGCTGTCATATTTGAGTCAACTATAAATTTCGAGTTTAGTCAATGTTTGCTAAGCTGTGCCTATGACCGACTCCGGACTGCGCGAACGCAAGAAGGCCCGCACCCGCCAGGTCATCGCCGACGCGGCCGCGCGGCTGTTCGCCCTGCGCGGGTATGAGCAGGTCACGGTCAGCGACGTGGCGCGCGAGGCCGAGGTGTCCGAGCAGACCGTCTACAACTACTTCCCGACCAAGGACCAGCTGGTCACCGATCGCGATCAGCTCATCCAGGATGAGCTGTCCCGGCTGATCCGCACCCGGGCACCCGGGACCACGCCCGCCGCAGCCGTCCGCGAATTCGTGCTCGACACCGTGGAGGGGATCCGCCGCATTCCCGCCGGCCAGTGGCGCGGCGAGCTCGGCTACCTGGCCGCCATCAGCCCCACCGTCCACCGGCTCGCCCTGGAGCTGTCAGACCGCCAGGCCACCGCTCTCGCCGCCGCCATCGCCGAGACCGACGCAGTAGCGCCCGAGATCGCAAAACTGCGGGGAATCGCGCTCGCCAGCGTCTTCCAGATCATCATCACCGAGGCCGGCCACCGCACCCGCGCTGGCCAAAGCCAGAACCAGATCGCCGACGAGCTGCGGCCAGCCATCGAAGCGGTCCTCGACGACCTCGACGCCTGGCTTACTTCAGCTACGGACCAGCACAACAGCAACCGCGCGACCTAGCCGCGCTGCTCGG
>CAWJLP010000017.1:0-117449 GCA_963843745.1 uncultured Actinomycetota bacterium | reverse complement strand
TACCGGCAATCCGGGCAAGCCTCATCACCAGGTCTGATCACACCTCGACGGCAAGCTGACGGCGTTCCCTTCGGCCCCCTCGGCCGCGCAGCGCGGTGATCGGCTGCGGTGATGATCCTTTCCCGGATCGGCCATTTCCTGCACGGCACGGCAGGAGTTGACTCGGAGACGAACGAGTACGAAGGCCGGCGTCTGCGCTCTGCGCGAGCCGATACCTTCACCTTGCCAGCCGTGGCCGGTGGCTGATCCGCTGTCTCACGTGACATTGGAGCACGCGATATGAATATCCTCGCTGTTGAGCGCGGGGGCCCGCTGGCTATCGACATGAATCAGCCGGGCTCTTTCCTGCACTGGTCGATCTTCACCGTCTCGGTGGCCAACCTGGTCCTCATCGCGGTGATGGTGGTGATCTTCGGCGCCGCCCTGCTGATCCCGTTCCCCGGGCGACGCGAGGAGCCCGCCGCACCGCCGATCCCGCGGACGGCGCCGCGGCAGCGGCCGGCGGACGCCGGCCGCGCCGATGACGGCACGCGCGCCATGTGGACGGCCCGGCTCCGGCGCCGCGCGCTGCGGCTGCTGCCACCCGGCAAGCTGCTGCCCGACCGCCAGCCCGCCTATGTGGCGTCCTGGGTCTACGTCTTCGGCGTCGCCACCCTGGCCGCGCTCGGGGTGGCGATCGTCTCCGGCTTCGCGCTCGCCCTGGGCGGCCCCGACTGGTGGCACACCAACTCGGTCGGCCACTTCTTCAACAGCCTCCACCTGTGGAGCGTGGAGCTGTTCATGGCCCTCATGGTCATCCATCTGTGGGGCAAGTTCTGGATGGCGGCCTGGCGGGGCCGCCGGGCGCTGACCTGGATCACCGGCGTGGTCGCCTTCGTGGCCTCGGTCGTGGAGTGCTTCACCGGCTACCTGTCCCAGCAGAACTTCGACTCCCAGTGGATCTCCACCAGCGGCAAGGACGCGTTCAACGCCGTCGGGGTCGGCGCGTTCTTCAACGTCATGAACTTCGGCCAGATGCTGATGTGGCACATCGTGCTCCTGCCGATCGTGCTGGTCGCGATCGTCGGCGCGCACGTGCTGCTGGTCCGGGTGCGCGGCGTCGTCGCACCCGATCGACGCGCATGCCGCCGAGGCCGGGGGCACGGGGCGGCTGCGGCGGCGCGCCATCGCAGCGGCCGACGCCGCTCCCTGGCGCGGCCCGAACCGGCGCTACGACATCCTGAAGGAAGGCACCATCGCCGCGGTGATCGTGCTGGCGCTCACCCTGGGCCTGGCCGCCGTGCTCTCCTCGCCCGACGTCCCGCCGGTCACGGTCGCCACCTGGGCCGGGTCGCGCCCGCCGACTTCCTGGCCACCGCCGCCACCGAGCTGGACGGGACCAGCGAGACCGCCACCTACGGGCCGCCCTACAACAACCAGCCGGCAGCGCCCAGAGGCTGCTGTTCTCCCCGGCAGACCATCGCCGGCGTCACCCAGCCGGTCGACGCGGCGCAGGACTTCGTCCTCGCGCCGCTGTCCGACGCTCGCCGGACCGACCCGGCCATCGCCGCCCCGCTCGCCACCTACCGGGCGGCCCCGGCCGCCCAGCAGCAGAAGTGGGCCACCGCCTACGACAACGCCGTCACCAAGGTGAAGTTCGTCAACGGCAGCCCGGTCGGTCGCCCGCCGCCGCGACGGGCCGGTCCCGGCGCATGCTGGCCAGCGAGCTCACCCTGGCCCGCAGCGGCGCGCTGGACACCGACCTGCTGGCCCAGCAGCCGTTCTACGGCACCAACTACACCAAGCCGCTGCTGTTCATCGAGGACGGCGACTACTTCGCCGACCAGGCCCAGGCGATGCGCCTGACCGGCGCCCAGTGGGGCGTGATGAACGAGACCGGCAGCTATCCCGGCCAGCCCTGGCTGTGGCTCTACACGCTGTGGTACCAGGTGCCGGGCTGGACCAACTCGGCCAACGTCGACATGATCGCCATCTACATGACCGGCCTGGCCACCATCTTGCTGCTGCTCGTCCCGTTCATCCCCGGCCTGCGCGACATCCCCCGCCTGATCCCCGTACACCGCCTGATCTGGCGGTCCTGGTACCGCACCGACCCGGGCCCCGTCAGCAGCCAGCACCCGGACAAGAGGCTGAAATCGGCCGACGTTGACAAATCCGGCGTATTACGTCCATCAGGAACCCGTCTGACCCGCTGACCCGAGTCCATCTGATCGCCCCGGGAGGACAGAGCGATGAACAGACCAGCATCCGGCCTTCTTGCCGTGCCGCCTGGCCGCGCCTCAGCCGCAGGCGGGCTGCCTGTTGCCGCCGATCCTTCGGCGGCTGGCTTTCGCGCACTGGCGCTGCAGGTGCGGGCGATGGGCCTGCTCGACCGCAGGACGGGCTACTACGGGGTGAAGATCACCCTGACGATCTTCGCCTTCTTCGCTGGATGGGTCCTGTTCGTCCTGGTCGGCAACTCGTGGGCGACCCTCGCCGTCGCCCCGTTGCTGGGGATGATGTTCACCCAGCTGGGCTTCATCGGGCATGACGCAGGGCACAACCAGGTTTTCGGCGCGCGCCGGCGCAATCGCCTGCTCGGCCTCACCGTGGGGAACGTGCTCATCGGGCTGAGCTTTGGCTGGTGGGTCCCCAAGCACAACGCTCACCACGCGCATCCCAACGAGATGGGCCGCGACCCCGATATCGGCGAAGGAGCCGCCCTGGCCTTGTCTGACGCGCCGGGAAGCGGGCGCGGCCCTCTCGCATCGTGGCTGGCACGCTGGCAGGCGCCGCTCTTCTTCCCCCTCATGCTGCTGCGAAGCAGCGGCATGCACGTACTCGGGATCAAGCGGCTTGTGCGGCGACGAGACCGTGCCTCGGCGGTAGAAGCCTCTCTTCTCCTACTGCACGCCGCGCTGTACCTGACGGTGGTGCTGTGGGTGCTCTCCCCGCTCAAGGCACTGGCTTTCGTCGCCGTACAGCAGGCGGTCTTCTCGCTGTACCTGGGCATCAGTTTCGCGCCCAACCACAAGGGGATGCCGATCATCGAATCCGCAGCGGCGGCCGGCTTCGCCCGCCGCCAGGTGGTCACTGCCCGAAATATCACGGGCGGCCGGTTTACCACCTTCATGCTCGGCGGCCTTAACTACCAGATCGAGCATCACCTGTTCCCGTCGATGCCCCGGCCCAATCTGCGACGGGTCCAGAGCCTCGTCAGGGACTTCTGCGCAGCGACCGACCTCGGCTACAGCGAAGAAGGCTTCGTCGAGTCATTCCGCCAGATTATCCATCACCTCAGCGACGCCGGAGCAGCTGCCAGCCGCCGTCCCGACTGACGGGATGTCGCCGGACGGGGTAGCAAGGCCGCAGCGACTACTCGTCGCCGATGTCGGCCAGGACCTCGCGCAGTTCGCTGATCAGCGGGTCGTGGGGCGGCAGGAGGTGCTCCAGGCGGCCGACCGTGTCGCGCAGCAGCGCACGGGCGTCGCCGTATCGTCCCAGCCGGCTGTACACCAGGGCCAGCTCCGCACGGCTGCGCAGGGTATCAGGGTGACGGGGGCCGAGCAGCCGCTCGAAGTCCACCCTGGCCTGCTCGTAGACCCGCTCGGCCGCCACCGTCTTGCCCGTCCTCAGATAGGCAGCGCCCAGGCCGTACCGTGCCCTGGTGGTGTCCAGGTGATCGGGCCCGAGGGCGCGCTCCCGGTCAGCGACGACTCGCTTGTAGCCCGCTACCGCCTCTTTCGCCATGCCGCTGGCCAGGTAGGCGTCGGCCAGGGCCTTACGCGTGGTCATCGTCTCCGGGTGGCGGGACCCTTGGGTGCGCTCCCGGTCGGCGAGCGTGCGCCGGTACACGGCGATGGCATCGGAGCGCCGGCCCGCAGCGAGGTAGGCGGCGGCGAGTTCGTCCCGCGCGCCGAGCGTGTCGGCATCCTCGGGGCCGCGGACCTGCTCGCAGTCGTAGAGCACGCCCTCGATGACGGCGATCGCGCGGTCGAGCTGGCGCGCCGCCACCAGGGCGTGGCCCAGGCGGAGCCGCGTCCCGATCACGTTGTCGTGATCCGGTCCGAATTCCACGGCCTGGGTGTCGAGCAGCCGCTGAAACCAGGTGACGGCGTCGTCCGCGCGATCGGCCGCCAGGCAGGCCTCGGCCAGCCGCTGCTCGGCCAGTATCGTGTGCGGATGCCCGGCACCGAGCTGTTGTTCGCTGGTGGCGACCAGAGCGCGCCAGTGGTCTACCGCGGGACCGGTCAGGCCCGCCTCGTCCAGGCTGTCCCCGGCCCGGAGCAGCACCGGATGGCAGCCGTCGGCCCACAGCCGGTCTCCGGCGACCTGCTGCAGGGCCGCGGCGCAGGCTCGCAGACCGGAAGCTGGCCAGCCGGGCATGTCCGGTTCCGGCCAGGTCTGGAGCAGCGCGTCCGCGGCGGCCAGGACCACCTGATCCAGCATGCCTTCCGGCATTGCGGCGCGCAGCGCCTCCTGCAGCACCGGGCTCATCTGGATCGTCGGCGGTGCCGTCACGGGTGCGATGGTCAGCAGGCCGACGCGTTCCAGCACCGCCAGCGCCGTGCGGGCGGACTCACTGCCTGCGCGGGCTTCGCCGCCGCTGTCAGCCAGGTAGCCGGCCGCCGCCGGGGTGGTCAGGACGGTTCCCGGAATGCCGTGCCCGTCAAGCAACGCGGCCACGGCCAGCAGCGACTGGGCCAGCCCGTCCGGAGAAAGCTGATTGGCACGCTCGAACGAGATCGTCCACGTGACCGCGCTCGCCGCCGGCGGCACGCCAGGCGACTCGGTGAGCTGCTGCCGCCTGCGGGTGAAATAGTCACGGTAGTGGTCGCATGACATCGAGGAGCTGGCGATCACCGCGCTGGCCTGAGTCAGCGCGGCCGGCTCCAAGCCAATAACGCTGACTAGGTCAATCGCACCGAGCCGCTGGCCCGGGTTAGCGATCAGCCTCCCCATCACGTGGCTGAGGGCCTCGCGCGAGTTGAACAGCCCGATCGGCAGGATCCGCATGCCGTCAGGGACGGCTGCGGCGTCGGCGCAGGTCACAAGAATCCGGCCAGCCGCTCCGCTCGGCCAGAGACCGTCCAGGTCCGCCGGATCGGCTAGGTCGTCAAGTACCACCAGCCATCGACGGCTGGTCTCGCCCAGCCAGGTGACAAACTGGGCGGCGACCGACTCGCAACTGGTCGCCTGGGCACGGCCGGTCGCGGTGGCCATCGCCTCGGCGTAACCAGACAGCACCGCGGCCCGGCTCGTGGCCGCAATCCAGACCAGCAGGTCCAGCTCGCGCGCATGCCACAGCGACTCGGCGAAGGCCGCGGCGAGCTGGGACTTGCCCGTGGATCTCAGCCAGTCCTGCGCAGCGTGGCCGGGCGGCGGCCCCGCCGGATCCGGGCCTGCCGCCCGGTTAGGGACCAGCGCGACCGCGAATCCGGCGGGCAGCGCGGCCGCCAGGTCGGGAGCCGTCTCCAGCCGGTCACTGTAACCGCTGGCCAGCGGCGGGACCGCCCCCGACCGGACCGGCCAGGACGGCCCGGCCCCCGCCGGGCTCACAGGGTTCGTTGCGCTCCTCGGCGACGGTGCGCTGATCATAACGTGCTGCCCGATGCCCACGGTAACCTCGCCCGCCTGCTCACAGTTCTAGTTCAGGGACTCGTACAGGCGTGGACCTCGTGAGGGTCTGCCTGCGGAAGAAGGCGGGGGCGGTGACGCGCATGTAGACGAAGCTGGCTATGCCGGCCAGCGCCGCCAGCGCGGCGATGATGAAGATCCCGCCGATCTGCCAGTTCAGGCCAGGTACCGTCCAGCTGGTGTAGCTGTTGGACGCCACCCAGTCGCTCTGCAGGCTGTAGATGCCGGCCGAGAACATGATCAGGCCGCCGAGCACCGGCAGGATGCCGCGCATCCACAGCTCGCGGGCGCTGTTCGTCACCGTGGATCGGTAGTACCAGGCGCAGGCGAAGGCCGTCAGCCCGTAGTAGAAGGCGATGTAGAGCCCGATCGCGGAAACGGCGTCAGCGATCGGGTTGCCCCCGGAGATGAAGTTCAGCGGGATGTACAGCGCGACGGCAGCCACCCCCACCACGATCGTGGACACCGTGGGGGTCAAGAACCGGGGACTGATCTTGGCGAACTGCTGCGGCAGCGCCCGGTACGCGGCCATGGACAGCGTGGTGCGCGCGGTCGGCAAGATCGTCGTCTGGGTCGACGCGGCCGCCGAACTGAGCACCATCAGGATCAGCAGCCGGGACAAGACCGCGCCGAACCCGGAGGTTCCGAAGATCTCGCTCCCGGTCACCGACAGCACGTCGAACTGGTGGTCCGGGTTCGTCAGCCCGACGCCCTTGGCGCCGACCCCGGCGAACGACTGCACGGCGACGATGACGATCCCGTAGGTGAACAGCAGCAGGACCGTCGAGATGATCCCGGCCCGGCCCGGTGTTCTGGACTTGTCCGCGGTCTCCTCGTTCACCGACAAGGCAGTGTCCCAGCCCCAGTAGATGAACAGCATCAAGATGATCCCGGACACGAACGCCGAGAGGGTCAGGCCCGACGGCGACAGCCAGCTGAGGCTCGGGTGCAGCGACCCCGCCGGGCTGCTGACGAACACCTTGACCAGTGCCGTCACCGACAGCACCATCAGCATGACGACTTCGATGGTCAGCAGCACCCGCTGGAACCGGGCCGAGAGCTCGATGCCGCGGTAGCAGATGTAGGTCATCGCCACGATCCACAAGATGCCCACCAGCAGCACCCAGCCGCCGGAGGCGTTAGCTCCGATCGAGCTGTTCGGTCCCTGGAACAGGAAGAACCCGTACTGCCCGGCTATCTGAGCGAGGCTGCCCATGACCAGGATGTCGGCGGCCACCGTGGCCCAGCCGCCTGCCCAGCCGATCGCCGGCCCGAACGCCCTGGTCGACCAGATGAACGTGGTCCCGCAGTCAGGGTCGGCCTTGTTCAGCTCGCTGAAGCCGATCGAGCACAGCAGCATCGGCACGAACGCCAGCACGGCGATCAGCGGCGACTTCAGCCCGACGGCCGCGACCACGAAGAACAGCGTCGCGGCCAGGCTGTAGGCGGGCGCCGTTGACGCCACTCCAATAACGACGCTTGACGCCAGGCCAAGGGCGCCAGTCTTGAGACCTTTTTCTCTCGACTCCTCGACTGGCTGCACGCCAGTAGTAAACGTGGCCATGGTCCCCCTCCGCCGGTGGTGACGGGGCCTGGCTGGCACATAGCCGGCCCCCGCCGATAAGGCTGGAGCGTAACGGACTATCAGCTCGCAAACTGGCACATTTGGACAATCGGCCATAAACATCCGCACCAGTAATACCAGAAATCCACTTCCGAACCCTCGGTTATGCGTCCGCGGCCGGTGCGCCCGCGCCCAGTCGATCCCTTGCCGCGGCGATGACCGCCTGGCCGAGGCTGATGCCGCCGTCGTTGCATGGCACGCGAGAGTGGGTCAGGACCGTGAACCCGCGGGACTCCAGGCGGGCGGCCACCTGGTTCAGCAGCAGCATGTTCTGGAATACCCCGCCGGACAGGGCCACCGTGCTCAGCGCGCGGCGGTCGCGGATGCGCAGGCAGGCCGCTTCCACGACGGCGGCCACGCCGTTGTGAAAGCGGGCGGCGATGACGGCGGGCGGGACGCCCGCCGTCAGGTCGCCCGCGGCGGCGCGGACCAGGTCCGCGCCGCGGACGTGGAACGCCTCCCGTGCGTCAATGGCGGCGTGGTAGGCGCCTCGCTCGGCCGGGTCGGCCAGCTGTTCCAGCTCGATGGCGGCCTGGCCCTCATAGTTGATCGCGTCGCGGACGCCCAGGAGCGCCGCGACGGCGTCGAACAGGCGGCCCGCGCTGGACGTGAGCGGCGCGTTCACGCCCTTGCGCGCCATCGCGACGATGGCCGGCCACTGGGCGGAGTTGCGCCGCATGACGTCCAGGCTGCCCGCGTCGAGACCGTCAAGGCCGTCGAGACCGTCAAGGCTGTCGGGACCGCCAAGGCTGTCGAGGTAGGCGGCGGCCATCCGCCACGGCTGCCTGATCGCGGCCTGGCCGCCGGGCAGCGGGACGGGCGCCAGGTGGCCGGCCCGCTCGAAGCCGGCGTAGTCCGCGATCAGGAACTCACCGCCCCACAGGGTGCCGTCGGTGCCGTAGCCGGTGCCGTCGAAGGCCACCCCGATGACGGGGGCGCTCCCGCCCGCCCCTGGACCGGCGGGCCAGCCGTTGTCGGCCAGGCAGGAGGCGATGTGGGCGTGGTGGTGCTGCACGCCGACCAGGTCCACCGCCGGCAGGTCCAGCGCGTACTTCGTCGAGAGGTACTCCGGGTGCAGGTCGTACGCCACCACGCGGGGGTCGACGTCGAAGAGACGGCGGAAGTGTTCGATGCCCTCGGTGAAGGAGCGCAGCGTCTCGACGTTCTCCAGGTCCCCGATGTGGTGCGAGACGAAGGCGTGCCGCCCTTTGGCCAGGCAGAACGTGTTCTTCAGCTCGGCGCCGCAGGCCAGCACGTGGCGGCGGAAGCCGCCGGGCACGGCGACCGGTTCCGGGACGTAGCCGCGGGAGCGGCGCACGGGCAGCGGGCGGCCGCGAAAAACGCGGGTCACCGAGTCGTCGGTCCTGATGTGGATCGACCGGTCGTGGGTGAGGAACGCGTCCGCGATCCCGCTCAATCGCGCGAGCGCGTCCTCGTCGCGATAGGCGATCGGCTCGTCTGAGACGTTTCCGCTGGTCAGCAGGATCGGCCCGGCCATGTCGGCGGCCAGCAGGTGGTGCAGCGGGGTGTAGGGCAGCATGATCCCGAGGTGCCGGCTGCCCGGCGCGGCCGCCGGGGCGACCGCCGCGCCGGGCAGCCGGGGCAGCAGCACGATCGGCCTGGCCCGGCTGGTGAGCAGGGCCGCGGCCGCGTCGTCGACCTCGCACAGCGCGCGGGCCGCGGCCAGGCCGGCCGCGAGCACCGCGAACGGCTTGTCCTCCCGGTGCTTGCGGGCGCGCAGCGCGGCGACCGCGTCGTCGTGCGCGGCGTCCGCCGCGAGGTGGTATCCGCCGAGCCCCTTCACGGCGACGATCCGGCCGTCTCTGAGCAACTCGGCCGCCGCGCCGAGCGGCTCCTCCCGGTCCAGCGGCTCCCCCGCCGCGCCGAGCAGGGCCAGCCGCGGGCCGCACGCCGGGCAGCACACGGGCTGGGCGTGGTAGCGGCGGTCGGCCGGGTCGTGGTATTCCGCCGCGCACGGTTCGCACATCGTGAAGCCGGCCATCGTGGTCAGCGGCCGGTCGTAGGGCACGTCGCGGACGATCGTGAACCGCGGGCCGCAGTTCGTGCAGTTGATGAACGGGTACCGGTACCTGCGGTCGGCCGGGTCGGACAGCTCGCGCAGGCAGTCCGCGCAGGTCGCGGTGTCCGCCGCGATCAGGGTCCCGCGCCGGCCGTCGGGGGCGTTAGGGCCGCTCAGCGCGATCGTGAAGGAGGCCGTGCCGGCCGGCGTCATGACGGACGTGGTGACCCGCTCGATCCGGGCCAGCGGCGGCGCCTCGCGCTCCAGGCGGCGCAGGAACTCCCCCACCGCCGCGGGCGGGCCCTCGATCTCGGCGAACACGCCGTCCACGTCGTTGCCCACCAGGCCGCCGAGGCCCAGGCCGGTCGCGAGCGAGTAGACGAACGGGCGGAAGCCGACCCCCTGGACGATGCCCTCCACGCGCAGCGCGGTCCTGATCACCTGAGTCATCACGGGCCCGTTCTGAATAGGACTATTCCCTGGCGGCGCGGGTCAGGTCGGCTTCCACCTCGACCGTCACCTCGTCCTTGAGCTTGAGCGCGCCGAAGAAGCCGGTGTACGGCGTGATGCCGTGGTCGGTCTGCCGCACCGTGGCGGTGCCCCGGTACTGGCCGGGCCCCCGGCTCACCAGCTGGAGCCTGGCCGGCCTGGTCGTGCCGTTGAGGGTCAGCGTTCCCTCGATCGCGCCGCCCGAGGCCGCCGGGATGATCCGGGTCGAGGTGAAGCGGGCCGTGCCGCGGCCGAGGATCTTGCCCGCCGTGTTCAGGATGTCGCGACGGTCCTTGTCGCTGAGCGGCTTGGCGCCACCGGTCCCTTCGAGTACGGCCAGCGAGCCGAGGTCGAGCTCGGCGGCGACCTCCGCCGCGGCCACGCCGTCGCCGGGCACCGTGACCGTCGCGGACCAGCGGGTGACCTCAATGGTCAGGTCGTGGCCCGCGCGGGCGGCGAGCCCCGCCCGGCCGGTCTTGATGATGACCCGGCCGGAGTCCGGGCCGAGCCGGAACGAGCCTGTGATGTCGTCCACGGCCCCACCGTACGCCGGGCGGCCGGTCAGGGGAACGGGACCTCGCCGAAGAGCTCGTGGATCCGCCGCAGGTCGCGCAGCCGCGGCTCGGTGCTGCCGCCGACCCAGCGGCTGACGGTCTTCACCGAGACGCCCAGCTGGCTCGCCGCGGACTCGATCGTGAGGCCTTCCCTGCGCAGCACGCCGGTCATCCATTCGGCGAACGACGCGGAGGGGATCCGGTCGCTGTCGGCCTCGACGGCCCTGGCACCAGGCTCGGTGGCGGGGAGCTCCGCCGGCGGCGTGCGCCGGGCCTGGCGCCCCTGGCGCCCCTGGCGCCCCCGCGGACTCGCGGGTCCGCAGCAGCGACGTCAGCGCGTCGATGCCGGGAGCGGACGGGAACTGCGGGCCGGAGCGGAGCACGTCCACCTCGACGTGATCAGGGAAGATGCGGAAGGAGACACTGATGGCCCCGGTGGGGCCTGCCGCCTCCAGCAGCGCCTGGGACACGGTCTCGCCGACCTCGCGGGTGTCTTCCTCCGACAGCGGCGACTGGGCAAGGCAGCGCCTGACGAAATCGCGGATGTCCGGGATCGAGGACGGCCTGGCGGGGAACGTCTGCGACACCACCACGACAGGCACGACCTCGATGTTGTCGCTGATCCGGTCGCCTGCCCTGTCCATAACCCTTTCCCGGGTACCGCCTCACGCTCCCTGCCCTGCAAGCGTACGTGCCGGGCGCGCCGGAATGCGACTCACGATCGCGGACAGAAATGTCCGCGAGGCCGACGGTTGTGTCTTGATCCTTCGCGCGGGCCAGGTTTACGCTGAGGACACCGAAGACGGCCTACGGCCCGGAGCGGGCCAGTCGGCCGCGGCCGACCGAAGGACGGCATGCCATGACGCAGGAGTCACAGGCTACGCAGGACCCAGTCATACACATTCTGTGGATGAACGGCGGTCTCGGCTGCGACGGGGACTCGGTGGCGCTCACCGCCGCCACGCAGCCCAGCATCGAGGAAATCGTGCTCGGCGCCCTGCCCGGGCTGCCGAAGGTTGCCGTGCACTGGCCGCTGATCGACTTCGAATGCGGGCCCGAGCAGGGGGCCGACAACTTCATCGAGTGGTGGCACAAGGCGGACCGGGGCGAACTGGAGCCGTTCGTGCTGGTCGTCGAGGGATCGATCCCGAACGAGGCGATCAAGTCCGAAGGGTACTGGTGCGGGTTCGGCAACAACCCGGCGACCGGCCAGCCGATGACCACCAGCGAGTGGCTGGACCGGCTCGCGCCGAAGGCGACGGGGATCCTCGCGGTCGGCACCTGCGCCACCTACGGCGGCATCCATGCGATGGCCGGCAACCCGACCGGCGCCATGGGCGTCCCCGACTACCTCGGCTGGGACTGGAAGTCCAAGGCCGGCCTGCCCATCGTGTGCGTGCCCGGCTGCCCGATCCAGCCCGACAACCTGTCGGAGACGATCCTGTACCTGCTGTACCAGGTGACCGGGCAGGCGCCGATGATCCCGCTGGACGAAGCGCTGCGGCCGCGCTGGCTGTTCGAGGCGACCGTGCACCAGGGCTGCGACCGGGCCGGCTACTACGAGGAAGGCACGTTCGCCGGCGAGTACGACTCGCCGACGTGCCTGGTCAAGCTGGGCTGCTGGGGACCGGTCGTCAAGTGCAACGTCCCCAAGCGGGGCTGGATCAACGGCGTCGGCGGCTGCCCCAACGTGGGCGGCATCTGCATCGCCTGCACGATGCCGGGCTTCCCTGACAAGTTCATGCCGTTCATGGACGAGCCGCCGGGCGCTCGCGTGTCGAGCACGGCGAGCGGGATGTACGGCACGGTCATCCGGTCGCTGCGCGGCATCACCGCCCGCACCGTGGACAAGGAACCGAAGTGGCGGGTCAAGGGCACCGAGCTTCGTACCGGCTACCAGAAGACGTGGTGATCAAGCGATGACAGCGACAGAGAAGGCACCCAGCACGCCGCGGAGCAAGGACTCCCAGCTCACCGAGATGACGTGGGACCCGATCACCAGGATCGTGGGCAGCCTCGGCATCTACACCAAGATCGACTTCAAGGCCAAGCGGGTCGCCGAGTGCCACAGCACGTCGTCCATCTTCCGCGGCTACAGCATCTTCATGAAGGGCAAGGACCCGCGCGACGCGCACTTCATCACCAGCCGGATCTGCGGGATCTGCGGTGACAACCACGCGACCTGCTCGGTCTACAACCAGAACATGGCCTACGGCGTCCGCCCGCCGCACCTCGGCGAGTGGATCATCAACCTCGGCGAGTCCGCGGAGTACATGTTCGACCACAACATCTTCCAGGAGAACCTGGTCGGCGTGGACTACTGCGAGAGAATGGTCGCCGAGACCAACCCGGGCGTGCTCGAGCGCGCCAACGCGACCGAGGCGCCGCACGCGGCCGACCACGGCTACCGGACCATCGGCGACATCATGCGCTCGCTCAACCCGCTCGAGGGCGAGTTCTACCGTGAGGCGCTGCAGGTGTCGCGGTCGACGCGCGAGATGTTCTGCCTGATGGAAGGGCGTCACGTGCACCCGTCGACGCTCTATCCCGGCGGCGTCGGCACGGTGGCGACGGTGCAGCTGTTCACCGACTACCTGACCCGGCTGATGCGCTACGTGGAGTTCATGAAGCGCGTCGTGCCGATGCACGACGACCTGTTCGACTTCATGTACGAAGCGCTGCCCGGGTACGAGGAAGTCGGCAGGCGGCGGGTGCTGCTCGGCTGCTGGGGCAGCCTCAACAACCCCGAGTACTGCGACTTCACCTACCAGAACATGGCGGACTGGGGCCGCAAGATGTTCGTCACGCCCGGCGTGGTGGTCGACGGCAAGCTCGTCACCACCAGCTTGGTCGACATCAACCTCGGCATCAGGATCCTGCTCGGCCACTCGTACTACGAGGACTGGGAGGACAAGGAGATGTTCGTCACGCACGACCCGCTGGGCAACCCGGTGGACCGCAGGCACCCGTGGAACCAGCACACGATCCCGCGGCCGGCCAAGCGTGACTTCGACGACAAGTACAGCTGGACGATGTCGCCGCGCTGGTTCGACGGCAAGGACTACCTGCCGCTCGACACCGGCGGCGGCCCGATCGCGCGGCTGTGGGCGACGGCGCTCGCGGGCCTCGTGGACTTCGGCTACGTGAAGTCCACCGGGCACAGCGTGCAGATCAACCTGCCGCGGACGATGTCCCGCCCAGAGACCACGTTCGAGTGGAAGATCCCGGTCGACAAGGCCGGCCAGCCGCTGTCCAACGCGATCGAGCGGAACAGGGCCCGGACCTACTTCCAGGCCTACGCCGCGGCGTGCGCGCTGCACTTCACCGAGCAGGCGCTCGCCGAGGTGCGGGCCGGGCACACCAAGACGTGGGAATCGTTCAAGGTGCCCGACGAGGCCTTCAGCTGCGGGTTCACCGAGGCGGTCCGCGGGGTGCTGTCGCACCACATGGTCATCAGGGGCGGGAAGATCGCCAACTACCACCCGTACCCGCCGACCCCGTGGAACGGGTCTGTCCGTGACACGTACGGGACGCCTGGCCCTTACGAGGACGCGGTGCAGAACACCCCGATCTTCGAGGAGAACCCGCCGGACAACTTCAAGGGCATCGACATCATGCGCGCGGTCCGCAGCTTCGACCCGTGCCTGCCCTGCGGCGTCCACATGTACCTGGGCGGAGGCCGGGTGCTGAAGACGGCGCACTCGCCAACCGGAATCACGCTGGCGGTCTGAGGTGACCGCCGGGTCCGGCGCGGACGATGGGGTGCCCGCCGGCGCTTTCGACGGTGGCACCTTCGACGGCGGGATCGACGCCCAGGCCGCCGGAGAGCGAGTCGAGACGCTGCTCGCCGAGCTGCGGACGCGGGCGGGCCCGGAAGTGGCCGCCAGCGCCGAGGAGCTCGTCGGCTGCCTGGTGCGGCTCTACGGCGCCGGGCTGGCGTCGATCATGCGGGTCATCGGCGACGACTCCAGGCTCAAGGCCAGGCTCATCGCCGACCCGCTGGTGGACAGCCTGCTGCTGATCCACGACCTGCACCCGCTCGACGTCGGCACCAGGATCCGGCGGGCGCTCGGGCGGCTCGGGATCGGGGCGGAGCTGCTGTCCATCGACGACGACGGCGTGGCGCTCATCCGGCTGGCCAACGGCCACGGGCACGCCGGCGTGCAGGCGGACGTCGAGCAGGCCGTCGCGGACGCGGCGCCGGAGACGACCGGGGTCAGGATCGCGCCGCGCGAGGCGCCGCTGCTGCAGATAGCCCGCCGCCCGCCGGGTGCCGCGTGACCGGTCTGCGGCGCTTCGCCGTTCCGCCGCGACAGAAGGCGCCGCCTCCGGAGGAGCGGTGCCAGATGTGCGGCGAGCGGGTTCCCGAGCGCCACCCGCACCTCGTGGACACCGAGCAGCGCTCGATCGGCTGCGCCTGCACGGCCTGCGGGCTGCTCTTCACCCGGCCGGGCGGCCGGTACCGGACCGTGCCCGACCGGGTCCGCCACGACCCGGACGCGCCGCTGACCGGCGCCGAGTGGGCCGAGCTCGGGATCCCGGTGGGCATCGCTTTCTTCTTCGTCAACTCGGCGCTCGGGCATATCGTGGCGAGCTACCCGAGCCCGGCCGGCGTGACGGAGTGCGAGCTCGACCTGGCCGGCTGGGACCGGCTCGCCGCCGCCCATCCGCTGCTGCGGGCGCCGTCGCCGGATGTGGAGGCGATCCTCATCGTCGCGGGGTCGCCGCGCCTCGCGGGCGGTGCGCCGGCCGGCGCCGGCGCGGGTGACGGCGGCGGCGGGGGCGTGGAGGCGTTCCTCATCCCGATCGACGCGTGCTACTCGCTGGCGGGCGGCCTGCGCGTGCACTGGCGCGGCTTCGACGGCGGCGCGGAAGCGCAGCGCCTCCTGACGGACTTCCTCGCCGATATCCGGGAGCGCGCCCGCCCGCTGGCGCCCCCGGATCCGCTGGCGCCCCCGGATCCGCAGGCAGGGGCGTAGATGGCGAAGCTGATCTTCGACTGCACGGGGGCGAGCGCGGCGCCGTACACGGCGACGCCCACGCTGCTGTTCCGGCTGAACGTCACCGAAGGCCTCGGCGAGCGTGTGGACGCCATCGCGCTGCGCTGCCAGATCAGGATCGAGCCGCACAAGCGCAGGTACTCCCCCGACGAGGCACGGCGGCTGCACGACCTGTTCGGCGACACCGAGCGCTGGGCGGAAACGGTCAAGGCGATCCAGCTCGCCGCCGTGTCCGTCATGGTCCCCGCGTTCACCGGGCAGACCGAGGTCGGGCTCGAGGTGCCGTGCACCTACGACCTCGAGGTGGCCTCAGGCCGGTACCTGCAAGGCCTGGACGACGGCACGATCCCGCTGCTGCTGCTGTTCAGCGGCACCATCTTCACCTCGCCCGACGGCCGGCTGCGGGTGGAGCCGATTCCGTGGAGCTCGGAGGCCAGCTACCGGATGCCGGTCAGCGTCTGGCAGGACGTGGTGAACGAGCACTTCCCCGGCAGCGCGTGGCTGCGCTGCAGCCGCGAGACCCTCGACGAGCTGTCGGCGTTCAAGGCCGCCCGCGCGCTGCCGACCTGGGACGCGACGTTCGCGGCGCTGCTGGCGAACCAGCGGGCTAGCGGGACCGCCAGCGGGACGGCGGGAGGCACGCCATGAGCCTCGACGACGTGCGGCGCGTCGCCGACGCGGTGCTCTACGAGGGCTACATCCTCTACCCGTACCGGGCCTCGTCCCAGAAGAACCGGAGCCGCTGGCAGTTCGGCGTGCTGATGCCACCGGCGTACGCGGCGGCCGATCCGTCGGAGAGCACGACCGCGCGGGCCGAGTGCGTCTTCACCCGCGACGGCGAGCCGTCCGTCGACGTGGTCGTCAGGTTCCTTCAGGTGCAGCGCAGGACCTGCCCGGGCCCTGAGGCCCCGGACACCTGGGACGAGGCGGTCGAACGCGAGGTCTCGGTCACCGTGGCGGGCACCGAGCTGTTCGGCGACGGCACCGCCACGCCGTTCGGCATCCCGGGCGGGGAGGAGCACGAGGCGACCGCGGACGGGGACGTGATCCGCGTCCGCCGGGCGCTGCGCGGCGTCGTGACGGTCCGCGCCACCGAACTGCCCGGTCCCTGGCAGGCAGCGCGGCTCACCGTCGGGGTGACCAATCAGACGGCCGCCGGGCTGCTCGACAGCAGAGTGCAGGCGCTGCCGGCCGCGCTGGTGGCGGCGCACATGATCATCACCATCTCCGGCGGCGCTTTCGTGTCGATGACCGACCCGCCGGAGTGGGCCGCGCCGGCGGTCAGCGAGTGCGAGAACGCCGGCTGCTGGCCGGTGCTCGCCGGCCCGGCGGGCGCGCGGAACGTCCTGCTGGCCTCCCCCATCATCCTTCCCGACCACCCCGAGGTGGCCAGCGAGAGCCCTGGCGAGCTGTACGACGGCACCGAGATCGACGAGATCCTCACGCTGCGCACGCTCGCTCTCACCGACGAGGAGAAGGACGCCGCCCGCGCCACCGACCCGCGTGCCGCGGCGCTGATCGACCGGGTCGAGTCGCTGGACGGTGCGGCACTCCAGCGGCTGCACGGCACGATCAGGGGCTGGCAGGGCTCACCGCCCGCCGAAGCCCGCGAGGACGGCGGCGCCGGCGAGGTCCCCTGGTGGGATCCGGAGGCGGACCAGTCGGTGTCGCCGTCCACCGATTCCGTGCTGGTGGCCGGGCAGCGGCTCGCGCGCGGCAGCCTGGTGACGCTGCGGCCCGGCGCCCGGCGCGCCGACGCGCAGGACATGTTCCTCGTCGGCAGGACCGCGGTCGTCGAGGCGGTGCTGCTCGACGTGGACGACCAGCCGTACCTGGCGGTGACGCTCACCGACGACCCGGCGGCCGACCTGCACGCGGCGCACGGCCGGTTCCTCTACTTCTCGCCGGACGAGGTGGAGCCCGCATGACGGGGATGGGAACGGGGGCGGGGGCGGGACGCACGCTGGTCGCCGGCGTCGGCAACGTCTTCCTCGGCGACGACGGGTTCGGCGTCGAGGTGGCGCGGCTGCTCGCGGAAAAGCCCCAGCGGGACGGCGTGGAGGTCGCCGACTTCGGCATCCGCGGCGTGCACCTGGTCTACGAACTGCTCGACGGCTGTGACCTGTTCGTGCTCGTCGACGCCGCGCCGCGCGGGTACGAGCCCGGCACGATCACCGTGCTCGAGGTCGACCTGGACGACGCCGGGCCTGGCGCGCCGGTTATGGACGGCCACGGCCTGTCACCCGATGACCTGTTCGCTATGCTCGCCACCATGGGCGGTCGCCCCGGCCGCAGCCTGCTCGTGGCCTGCGAGCCGGCCGATGTGAGCGCGGGAATGGGGCTCTCTGAGCCGGTGCGGGCCGCCCTGCCGCACGCGGTCCGTGCGGTAGAAGAAATCCTGAGCCAGATCGGACAGAAGGAAGGTGTGCGCGATGGTGCGCAAGCTGGTCACGGTGGCGGTGATAGTGACGGTGGTCGCAGTGGTGGTGGCCGGCCTGCCGGACATTAAGCGCTTCCTCAAGATCAGGGAGATGTAACCCCGTGCACGAGTTCGGGCTGTGCGAAGGCGTCCTCGACGCCGTCCAGAAGCGGGCGGCCGGCCGGCCGGTGGCCGGCATCCGCGTCCGCTGCGGGGTACGGCACGCGGTGGACCCCGCCTCGATGGCGCAGGCGTTCGAGATGGTCGCGGCGGGAACGGAGGCGGACGGCGCGGCCGTCGAGGTCGTCACGGTTCCCGCCACCGTCACCTGCCACGGCTGCGGAACGGTCAGCGAGGTCTCCGACCCGATACCGGTCTGCCCGCGGTGCGGCAGCGCGGACGTCGACGTGAGCGGGGGCGATGAGCTGACGCTCGAATCCGTCAGCTACAGCCACGCGGAATTATTATCCCGAACGGGCCCGTGGCGACTCTCGCACCCGCGGCGAGTACATTACGGTCGTGGCCGTCGACGGATTCGAACTCGCCTATGACAGGACCGGTTCCGGTCCCGCGGTTGTGCTGCTGCACGGGTGGCCAGGCGACCGCACCGACTACCGTGAGCTCATCCCGCTGCTCGACGGCTGCGAGGTCGTCGCGCCGGACCTGCGCGGGTTCGGCGAATCGGACAAGCACCCCGCTGATCCGGCCGTTCAGTACACGGCGGCGGCGCAAGCCCGCAGCGTCGCCGGGCTTATCACCGAGCTCGGCCTGGGCCGACCGGTGGTGTTCGGCTACGACGTTGGCAGCCGGGTCGCGCAAGCCCTGGCCAGGGACCGGTCCGACCTGGTCAAGGCCCTAGTGATCACCCCGCCGGTGCCGGGCGTCGGCACCCGGGTGTTCGGCCCAGGCCCGATGCGGGAGTTCTGGTACCAGTCGTTCCACCGGCTGCCCCTCGCCGAGGAGCTCATCGACGGCAAGCCCGAGGCGGTCCGCGCGTACCTCAGGCACTTCTGGACGCACTGGTCCGGCCCCGCCTTCGAGCTCGACGAGGCCGCCCTCGACCACCTGGTCTCGGTGTACGGCCCGCCAGGCGCGTTCACCGCGTCGCTCAGCATGTACCGGGCCGGCGCGGGCACGGTGGCCGCCGCGCAGACCGAGCGGGCGCCCGCGCCTGCCGACCGGATCGCCGCGCCCGCCACGGTGCTGTGGCCGGACCGTGACCCGTTGTTCCCCCAGGACTGGGCAGACCGCCTGGCCGAATTCTTCAGCGACGTCAGGCTTCGCCTCGTGGACGGCGCGGGCCACTTCGCCCCGCTGGAGTTCCCTGCCGTGATCGCCGACGAGATCCTGGGAGCGGCCAGCGCCTAAGATGGCCTGGTGCTCCTCCCGCCTCGTGTATCGCATGACCAGGCGGAAGAAATCGCCGCCGCCCACTATGGGATCAGCGCGGTGGCGGAACGGCTGGCGGCCGAGCACGACGACACGTTCCGGCTGCTGACGGCCGACGGGACGACGCGCCTGCTCAAGATCGCCCTGATCCCTCTGGGCACGCTGCCGGATGCCGGTGCCTCGCCGGCGGCGGTCAGCTTCCAGACCGCGGTGCTGCTGCACCTCGCCAGGGCCGCACCCGCGCTGCCCGTCCAGCGGGTCATCAGCACTCTCGACGGCCGCCCAGAGCTGCACCTCGACGGCCGTGTCGTCCGGATGACGTCCTACCTGGAGGGGCCGACCCTCGGCTCGCGGCCGGCCAGCGCCGCGCTGCGCCGCGACATCGGCGGCACGCTCGCCGCGCTCGACCAGGCGCTGCGCCCGTTCGCGCACCCGGGCGCGGACCGCACCCACCTGTGGGACCTGCAGAACTTCCATCAGCTCCGCCCGCTGCTCGACCAGCTGCCCGGCCAGCTGGCGGACGAGGACCAGCGCGCTGCCCTGGTCAGCTGCCTGGACCGGTTCGAGGCGCTCGTGCTGCCGCGCCTCGCGGACCCGGCCACGCG
Organism: uncultured Actinomycetota bacterium; assembly: GCA_963843745.1. Lineage (GTDB taxonomy): Bacteria > Actinomycetota > Actinomycetes > Streptosporangiales > Streptosporangiaceae > Trebonia. The sequence goes on along the minus strand of CAWJLP010000017.1, from coordinate 97,733 downwards.
CCGCCAGGTCATCCACACCGACTTTCACGGCGACAACCTGCTGGTGGACGCGGACCGGGTAACCGGCGTGCTGGACTTCGGCGACAGCCTGGCCGGCCCGGTTGCGATGGACGTGGGCGTCGCCGCCTGCTACCAGTTCGGCGCCGCGGCCGGCACCGACCCGCTGATCCCGGCGCTCGACGTGATCGCCGGCTACCACGCGGTCGACCCGCTCGGACCCGGCGACCCGGCGCTGATCAGCGAGTTCATGCTGCTCCGGCTCGCGGCGCGGATCATCGTGAGCCAGTGGAACGCCGCCCGCGAGCCCGCCAACCGCGATTACCTGCTGCGCAGGACCCCGCAGGCGGCGGCGCACTTCGCGGCGCTGCGGGCGATCGGCCCGCACGCGGTGGCGAACCGGATAAGGGAGGCGCTGGAATGACAGGCTCCGACGGCACCGGCATGGACGCCGCCCGGATGGTCAACGGCTTCGACGCCGCGCGCACCGGCGCGCTCGACCCGGAGCTCGGGCACCTGGTGCGGCGGCGCGACGCGGCGCTCGGCGGCGCGTACCGGCTGTTCTACGCGACCCCGGTCCAGTTCGCCCGCGGCGAGGGCGTCTACCTGTACGACCCGGCCGGCCACGCCTACCTGGACGCGTACAACAACGTGCCGTCGGTCGGCCACTCGCATCCCCGCGTCACCGAGGCGGTCAGCCGCCAGCTCCAGACGCTCAACACCCACACCCGCTACCTCACGGCCGGCCTCGTGGACTACGCGGAGCGGCTGCTGGCCACGCACCAGCTCGGCCCGGCGCACGCGATGTTCACCTGCACCGGCAGCGAGGCCAACGACCTCGCGCTGCGGATCGCCCGGCACCACACCGGCGGCACCGGGGTGATCGTGACCGCCAACGCCTACCACGGCGTGACTTCCGCCGTCGCCGAGGTCTCCCCCAGCCTCGGCGTGCCGCTCGGCCCGCACGTCCGCGCCGTCCCCGCGCCGCCGGACGCCGCCGCCGTGGCGGCGGCGATCGCCGACCTGGAGCGGCACGGGGTGCGGCTCGCCGCGTTCCTCGCCGACTCGCTGCTGTCCTCCGACGGCGTGCTGCCAGACCCGGCCGGCTTCCTGAAGCCGGTCCAGGACGTGGTGCGCGCGGCGGGCGGGCTGTATATCGCCGACGAGGTGCAGTCCGGCTTCGGCCGCACCGGCGGCCACCTGTGGGGCTACCAGCGGCACGGCCTCGACCCGGACATCGCCGTCATGGGCAAGCCGATGGGCAACGGGCTGCCCATCGCGGGAATCGTGGTCCGCCGCGAGGTGCTCGCGGATTTCGGCGCCGCGGTGCGGTACTTCAACACGTTCGGCGGCAACCCGGTCTGCGTGGCCGCGGCCGCGGCGGTGCTCGACGTGCTCGACGCGGAGCAGCTGCCCGCCAACGCGGCCGCGGTCGGCGGCTACCTCACGGCGGAGCTCGGCCGCGTCGCCGCCGCGAGCCCGCTGCTCGGGGAGGTCCGCGGCGCCGGGCTCTACCTGGGCGCCGACGTCGTCGACCCGGCGACCGGCGCGCCCTCGGGCGCTCGCGCCGCCGCCATCGTCAACGGCATGCGCGACCGCCGCGTCCTGATCAGCGCCACCGGCCCGCTCGGCCACACCCTCAAGATCCGCCCCCCGCTCCCGTTCAGCCGCGCCAACGCGGACCAGTTCCTCGAGGTCCTCACCGACACCCTCGCCAGCCTGGGGTGAGGCTTCGGCCGTTACCGGCCGACCTGTCACCGCCGCCCAGGTCCGCCAGGCCCGCGGCGCCGGCCAGCATCCAACCGGTCCATCGCACCAGCCTCACCAGCCCCGATCTGTCGCAGCCCGCATCTTCGTATCAGTTTTGGCCCTTATTTAGCCATCTGAATCGTTTTAAAAGGGCGAAAACTGATACCAGGATGAACTCCGGCCTCCCGGCTGACAACTTCCCATCAGTTTCGGCCCTTTTGCCGTCCGATTTGCCCGTTTTCAGGGGCGGAAACTGATGGGGAGATGAGCTCCGAGGCGGGCCGCTGCGTCTACCCATCTGTGACCACTTTCGAAAGCGGTCATATCCGATGGCCAGTTGAGGGGGCGGGCGCGAGCGTCGCGGGCACCGGGGCAGGTGGGCGGATTGTTTTCTGGGCACAATCGCGGCGGTTAACCCTCCCGATTGCGAGCATTCCGGCTTCGGGAGCCGCGGACTAGCATGTGGACCGCACGACAAAGCGGCCTACGGAGACGGGTGACTTATGAGCGCGAACAACCTGCAGGAGCTGCTGGACAGCACGGGCAACACGGTAGAACTGCTCAGGAACTCGCAGATCGGCGCCTACATCTACCCGGTAGTTCCGTCTGAGTTCACCAACTTCCGCCGCGAGACCATCGCCTGGCGCGAGACCGCGGTGCTGTACGACCAGTCACACCACATGTTCAACATCTTCATCTCCGGCCCCGACGCGCTGAAGCTGATCACGGATCACGGCATCAACAGCACGGCGAAGTTCGCGGTCGACTCGGCCAAGCAGTTCGTCCCGGTGTCACCGGAAGGCGGCGTCATCGGTGACGGCATCCTCTTCCGCGAGGCCGAGGAGGAGTTCACGTTCGTCGGCCGGGCCCCGGTCGCCAACTGGCTGATGTACCGGGGCGGCACCGGCTACAACGTGGACCTCAAGCTGGACCCGCGGTCGCCGTCCCGGCCGTACGGCAAGGCGGTCACGCGCGAGCTGTGGCGGTTCCAGATCCAGGGCCCGAACGCCTGGCCGGTCATCGAGAAGCTCAACGGCGGCCCGATGGAGCAGGTGCGCTTCTTCCGGATGGGCTGGATGACGATCGCCGGGGAGAAGGTCCGCACCCTTCGCCACGGCATGGCGGGCGCCCCAGGCCTGGAGATCTACGGGCCGTACGAGAGCTACGACAAGATCAGGGACGCGGTCCTCGCGGCGGGCCAGGAGTTCGGCCTCGAGCCCTGCGGCGCGCGGGCCTACTCGTGCAACACCCTGGAGTCGGGCTGGATCCCGTCGCCGCTGCCCGCCATCTACACCGCCGAGGAGCTGCGGCCGTACCGCGAGTGGCTCGGCGCGGACAGTTACGAGGCCACCAACGCGATCGCCGGCAGCTTCGTGTCCGGCGACATCAAGGACTACTACACGAACCCGTGGGAGCTCGGCTACGGCTCGTTCGTGAAGTTCGACCACGATTTCATCGGGCGGGACGCGCTGGAGGCGATCGACCCGGCCGCCCAGCGCCGCAAGGTGACGCTCGCGTGGCACGCCGAGGACGCTGGCAAGCTGCTCGCCGCCCCGGTCGGGCCCGCGCCCGGCCCCCAGTTCTTCGACCTGCCGAACGCGAACTACGGGTCGTCCAACTTCGACTCCGTGGTCGACGCGAACGGGAAGGTCGTCGGGCTGTCCATGTTCACCGGGTACAGCGCGAACGAGCGGTTGGCGCTGTCGCTGGCCACGGTCGACCCCGACGTGCCGATCGGCGCCGAGGTGCGGGTGATCTGGGGCGAGCCGGACGGCGGCACCCGCAAGACCACCGTGCAGCCGCACGAGCAGGTCGCGGTCCGCGCGATCGTGAGCCCGGCGCCGTACTCCGGCGTGGTGCGCGACAGCTACCACGAGGGCTGGCGCAGCTCTGAGAGCTGAGGCGGGCGAGGCGGAGAAACGCGTACGTTCCGGATGATTCTGGACGGAAGCTTCAGCGGCGGGATAGCTCGCGCATAGCCTCAGCTGGCTTAGAGCTATCTCTGAACCTTGGCGCAGCGGCCACTCATCCAGGGGTTTCACACTCAACGGCATGAGCGATGCTTCCCCGCAAGTCGAGATCGTGATCCCGGTGCGGAACGAGGAACGCGACCTCGCGCCGAGCGTGCGGCGGCTTGTCGGGTACCTGCGGTCCGCCTTCCCGTGCACCGCGCGGGTGACGATCGCCGACAACGGCAGCACGGACGGCACCTGGGCGGTGGCGCGGTCACTCGCCACGGCGCTGCCCGGTGAGGTCCGCGCCGTGCACCTCGGCCTGCCCGGCCGCGGCCGGGCGCTGCACGCGATCTGGTCGGCCAGCGACGCCGAGATCCTCGCGTACATGGACGTGGACCTGTCCACCGACCTGAACGCGCTGCTGCCCCTCGTCGCGCCGCTGCTGTCCGGCCACAGCGACGTGGCCATCGGCACCCGGCTCGCGCGCGGGTCGCGGGTGGTGCGCGGGGCGAAGCGCGAGGTCATCTCCCGCGGGTACAACCTGCTGCTGCGGACCACGCTCGGCGCTGGGTTCTCCGACGCGCAGTGCGGGTTCAAGGCGATCCGCGCGGACGCGGCCCGCGAGCTGCTGCCCCTGGTGGAGGACACGTCGTGGTTCTTCGACACGGAACTGCTCGTGCTCGCCGAGCGCGCCGGGCTGCGGATCCACGAGGTGCCGGTGGACTGGATCGACGACGCGGACTCGCGGGTCGACATCGTCGCGACCGCGCTCGGTGACCTGCGGGGCGTGGGCCGTGTCGGCTGGAGGCTGGCACGCGGGCGTCTCAAGGTTCCGGTGCTGCGGGAGCCCGGCCTGTCCGGGGCGCCCGGGGGCGCCGCGCGGGGGCTCGCGTGGCAGCTGCCCAGGTTCCTCGTGATCGGGGTGCTGAGCACGGCGGCGTACGTGCTGCTGTACCTGGTGTTCCGCGGGTTCGCCGGGGCGCAGGCGGCCAACCTCGCGGCGCTGCTGCTGACCGCGGTGGGGAACACGGCGGCGAACCGGCGGCTGACGTTCGGCGTGCGGGGACGGGCGGGCGCGGCCCGGCACCAGTTCCGCGGGCTGATCGCGTTCGCGGCGGGGCTCGTGCTCACGTCGGGGGCGCTGGCGATGCTGCACGCGGCGTCGCCGTCGCCGGGACGCGGCACCGAAGTGACGGTGCTTGTCGCGGCCAACCTCGCCGCCACGCTGGTGCGGTTCGCGCTGTACCGGAACTGGGTGTTCGGCTCACCGCGCGGCGGCGCGCCGCCGGAAACCTCCCCGCCTGAGGCGGCGCTGCCTGAGATAGCGCTGCCTGGTGCAGTGCTGCCTGGTACAGCGCTGCCTGGTGCAGTGCTGCCTGGTGCAGCGCTGCCTCAGACCACCCCTGTCGATGTCATGAACGAGACCACCGGGAGCACGCGATGAGCGCCACGACGATCCCCGTTTCCGCCGCGACGCGGCCAGGCGGCGGGGGCCAGTCCTTCGCCAGGCGGCTCTGGCGCGGGCCGCTGCGGGACCCGGCCTGGGCGCGGCCCGCGCTGTTCGGCCTGCTGCTGATCACCGGGGTGCTGTACCTGTTCAACCTGGGCAGGAACGGTTACGCGAACGACTTCTACGCCGCCGCGGTGCAGGCGGGGACGCGATCGTGGAAGGCGTTCTTCTTCGGCTCGTTCGACTCCTCCAGCTTCATCACGGTGGACAAGACGCCCGCGTCGCTGTGGGTGGACGAGATAGCCGCCCGGATCTTCGGGTTCAGCTCGTGGACGCTGCTCGTGCCGCAGGCGCTGGAGGGCATCGCGTCCGTGGCGGTGCTGTACGCGGCGGTCCGGCGGTGGTTCGGGCCGGGAGCCGGCCTGGTGGCCGGCGCCGTGCTCGCGCTGACGCCCGCGGCCGCGCTGATGTTCCGGTTCAACAACCCGGACGCGCTGCTCGTGCTGCTGATGACCGCCTCCGCGTACTGCATGCAGCGGGCGATCGAGCGAGACCGCACCCGGTGGCTGGTCTTCGCCGGGGTGCTGCTCGGGTTCGGGTTCCTGACCAAGATGGCGCAGGCGTTCCTGGTGCTGCCCGCGTTCGGGATCGCGTACCTGTGGGCGGGACCGGCGCGGTTCCGGCGCCGGGTGTGGCAGGTCGTGGTGCTCGGCTTGTCGGTCGTGGCCGGGGCCGGCTGGTGGGTGGCGATCGCGCAGCTGTGGCCGGCGTTGTCGCGGCCGTACTTCGGCGGGTCGACGAACAACAACATCCTGGAGCTGGCGCTCGGCTACAACGGGCTCGGGCGGCTCGACGGGACGGAGACCGGGTTCGATCGGGTTCAACGCGAGCAGCGCGGGCGGCGCTGGCCGGTTCGGCGGCGGCGGTGGCGGCGGGTTCGGGGGCGCGACCGGGATCTTCCGGTTGTTCGGGTCCGAGTTCGGCGGGCAGGTGAGCTGGCTGATCCCGGCGGCGCTGATCTCGCTCGGCGCGCTGCTGTGGGTGTCTCGGCGGCGCCCGCGGGTGCCTGTCACCGCGGGGGTCGCGGGCAGTTCGGCCTCGCCGGTCACCCGGATGCGGGCGTTCGCCGCGATCTGGGGCGGCTGGCTGCTGGTGACGGGCGTGGTGTTCAGCTACATGCAGGGGATCATCCACCCGTACTACATGGTGGCCCTCGCGCCGGCGATCGGCGCGCTCGTCGGGGTCGGCGCCACCAGCCTGTGGCAGGCGCGGCTCGGGATCGCGGGCCGGGTGTGCGCGGCCGTCGCGGTGGCGGTGACCGCCTGGTGGTCGTTCGTGCTGCTCGACAGGACGCCGGACTGGCTGCCGTGGCTGCGCTGGCTCGTGCTGATCGCGGGGCTGGCCGCCATGGTCGCGCTGTTCGCGGTGCCGGTGCTGGCCAGGGCCCTGGGTGCGTCGAGGGCGCCGGGGGCACCAGGGCTGGCGCGGGTGTCGCGGATACGGGGGCTGGCCTGGCTGCCGCTGTCGTTCGCGCTGGTGGCGGGGCTCGCCGGGCCGCTCGCTTACTCTCTCGACACGGTGAACCACACGTACACCGGGGCGATACCGAGCGCCGGGCCGACGGTGACGGGCGCGTTCGGCGGGCCTGGCGGAGGCCAGGGCGGCTTCGGCGGGTTCCCGCGCGGCGGGTTCGGCGGGTTCCCCGGCGGGGGGACGACCGGCGGGACCGGGACCGGGACCGGGACCGGGACTGGCACGTTCCCCGGCGGCGGCGCTGGGAGGTTCGGCGGCGCCGGGGGCGGGTTCGGCGGCGGGCTGTCCGGCAGTACGCAGGTGAGCAGCGCCCTGATCAAGCTGCTCGAGCAGGACGCCTCGAAGTACACGTGGATCGCGGCCACCGAGGGTTCCCAGGAGGCCGCGCCGATCGAACTGGCGACCGGCGGCGACGCCGTGATGGCGATCGGCGGCTTCAACGGCACCGACCCGACGCCGACGCTGGCCCAGTTCCAGGCGATGGTCGCCAAGGGCGAGATCCACTACTACATCGGGCGCGGCTCCAGCAGCTTCGGCGGCGGTACGGGGTCGTCGGCGATCGCGTCCTGGGTGGCGGCGCACTACACCGCGCAGACCGTGGGCGGCACCACCGTCTACGACCTGACCCAGCCGAAGTAGCCCGCACTGAAGATCGTGCGGGATTCGTCGCCGGAATCCGGGGCGAATCCCGCACGGTGCGGTGGGGCGACGGCCGGGAAACCTCGTTCCTCCCCTCGGCGGACGCTGTGGTGGAGCACGTTTCCCTGCCAGCCCAGGGCCGCCGGGCATAGGCGAGCCGCGCCGGATAACCCGTTGCTGGCCTGGATGATGGTGAGAACCCGGCGGCCGGCGCGACCGGTCTGGATGCGAACGCCGGTGAACCCGCCGGCCGCTAGCTCAGCGGCCACCTGCTCGGCCGCTGCGGCGCTGAAGCCATGCGCGGCGTGGCCGCGACTGCCAGGCTTGATCGATCGCTCGGCGATCAGCAGGCGGCCGCCCTCGGCGAGTACCCGGCGGGCCTCGGCGAACCCGGCCTCCCGGTCGGCCCAGTGATGAACCGCGCTCAGCGACCAGACGACGGTGGCGCACGCGTCGGGCAGCGGAAGGTGCTCAGCGCTGCCCTGGAGCCACGTGACATTGCGAATGCGGCGGCCGGCGCTGATCCAGCGGGCCAGCGCCAGGCTTGCCGCATTGGGATCCACGCCCGTCGCGCTGGCCGCATGGCGGGCGGCTTCACGGACGGCGGTGCCGGGGCCGCACCCCACGTCCACAACGCGGTCGCTGCCGGTAAGCCCTGCGATCCGGATGACCGCCCGGGCGGCGGCGCCACGCCCGCCGAGCATCGCCGCCGCGCAGAGCCATGCGACCGTACCGCCGCCCAGTCGCCGCAGGCCGCCGGCCTGGGACTGGCTATCTCCGTTACCGGCCATGCCAGGCACGCCGTCAGCTCGCCGCGGGCGGGGAAGGCACCAGGTGCACGCTGAAGAACGCCAGGATGCGGCCGCGGGCGTCCCGCGCGGCCGCCTCGTTGTAGCCCATGCCGGGAAAGAGCCTCGCCATCACCGCGAACAGGGGCGGCGCCTTGTCCCCGGCGCCGTCGTGGTCGTTGAGGAACTCGTGCCCGGCCTCGGGGTATTCCTTCACATCGTGGTCGATCCCGGCGGCGGTCAGCGCCCGTTCCAGGCGCGCGGCCTGCAGGCCGCCGTAGCTCCCGACGATGGGACAGGCCCCGGCGAGGAACCCGGTGGTGTAAGCCTTTCTCGAGGCAACACCGTAGTTGACGCTCGACGCGGCGAACCCGCGGTCGGGAGCGAGCAGCAGGGCGAGCCCGCCGCCCATGCAATAGCCGATGACGCCGATCCTGCCGGTGCAGTCCTGCCGGGCCGCCACCCACGCGCGCACCGCCTCTACGTCGGCGGACACGCCGACGCGCCGGGCGCGGGCCTCCCGCATGATCGAGATCATGCAGCCCAGCGTCCCCCGGTTGTGCATCAGGTCCGGCGCGACGGCCAGGTAGCCGTGGCCGGCCAGCCAGTCGGCTTGGTTCCGCAAGTCCTGGGTCATCCCCATCGCATCGTGGATAACCACGACCCCGGGCCACGGGTCCGAGCCGTCCGGCACCACCAGGTAGGCCGGGCGCCCGCCCGGTCCAGGGATCACTGCCTCGGTCACCGCTCCCCTCCGTCCCTCGCCCGGCCATGGCCAGGCACCTCATGCTGCCTGTCGCCCGGCACGTTCTGTCAGGGCCGAACGTCCCGGAGGCAGGCCGGCGGAACGATCGTGCGGGACTCGTCGCCGGAATCCGGGGCGAATCCCGCGCGATAATTTGAGGGTCGAGCGGATGAGGCAATGGATCGCTCGTGTGATTGAAGTGGCCACGACTGGAAGGTTGTGTCGAGTTTGGCCCCGTGTTCGATGTCAAATTCGACACAATGATTGAGTAAACCGAGCGTGTGTGGCCGCTGTTCGCTCGCGTGGCCGAAGAGGGAACCACGGGCCCGTTCTGGATAATGATTTGACAGCATGAGAATAGTCTCGTGATACTAATCTCATGAACCTGACGCGGCTGATGGCGCTTGGCACGCTCGCCAGGTACGGGCCGCAGCACGGGCACCAGATCCGGCGGCTGGCCGAGCTGACCAACGTGGGCGAGTGGGGCGGGGTCAGCGTCGGGGCGCTGTACCGGGAGCTGCGCGCGATGGAGCAAGAAGGGCTCGTCGAGGCGCTGCGCACCGAGAAGGTGGGCAAGCGGCCGGAACGGACCGTGTACGAGATCACTCGCGACGGGTGCCTCGAGCTCACGGCGCTGCGGGAGCAGGCGATCCGGCCGTTGATGTCCGGTCCTGATCCGCTCGGCGTCGCGCTCACCTTCGCGGCCGACGGCATGGACCGCGAGGAGCTGCGGCGGATGCTCAGGGCGCGACGGGAGAAGCTGGCCATCGGCGGCGCCGAGATCGCGGCCGACCTGAAGCGGCTGCAGGACAAGGGCTTCATTGACGTGCTGGCGGCGGCGATCATGCGGCGCGTCGTGCTGACCATCGAGACCGAGGTCCGCTGGCACGACGAGCTCGACGCCACGCTGGGGCGCGAATCCGGCGAAACCGATGAAACGGCACCCGGCGGGTCGTCGGAAACAGGGGCACTGCCCGGCTTTTGACGAGGGGAAATCCAGGTTATGGCGATCATCGAGGCCAGGGGCCTCACGCGGACGTTCGAGAGCCGCAAGCGGACCGTGCACGCGGTGCGCGGCGTCGATCTCACCGTCGACGACGGGGAGATCGTGGGCTTCCTCGGCCCGAACGGCGCGGGCAAGACCACCACGCTGCGGATGCTGACCACGCTGCTGCGGCCGACCTCGGGCACGGCCGTGGTCGCCGGGGCGGACCTGCTGCGCGATCCGCTGGGCGTCCGCAAGCGGATCGGTTACGTGCCGCAGGCGATCGGGCAGACCCAGGGCGGGACCAGCGACATGTGCCTGGTCATCGAGGAGCTGCTCGACCAGGCGGAGGCCTACCGGATCGACCGCACGGAGGCGGTGCAGCGCGCGGCGCAGCTGATCAAGCAGCTTGACCTCGGCGGGCTCGACCAGCGGCTGGTCAAGACGCTGTCCGGCGGACAGCGACGGCGGCTGGAGATCGCGCTCGGCCTGGTGCACCAGCCGCCGCTCGTCTTCCTCGACGAGCCCACCACCGGCCTGGACCCGCAGAGCAGGTCGAACATGTGGGAGCACATCCGGGCGCTGCGCGCCGACCTGGGCACGACGGTGTTCCTGACCACGCACTACCTGGAGGAGGCCGACGCGCTATGCGACCGGGTGTTCATCATCGACCACGGGGTCATCGCGGCGACAGGGACGCCTGACGAGCTGAAGCGGCAGGTATCCGGGGACGTGGTGACGCTGCGGGTGAACGGCGCCACCGACGCGGCGCGGTCGCTGCTGGCCCCCCAGCCCATCGTCCGCGAGGTCTCCGTGGCCGGCGAGGAACTACGGCTGACGGTGGAGCACGGCGAGGAGGCGCTGCCGGTGCTGCTGCGGGTGCTGGACGGCGCGGGGATCACGATGAGCGCCATCAGCCTGTCCCGGCCGACGCTCGACGACGTGTTCCTGACGCTGACCGGGCGGTCGCTGCGGGACGACTCCCCCGGTGGCGGGGGCGGTGACGGCGCGGAACCCGAACTGGCAGGCGCCAGCGCCGGAAGCGCCGGAAGCAAGGAGTAAAGGAGTAATGGGCTAATGTCGTTCATCCATGACACGTGGTTCATCTTCCGGCGGCAGGTGCGGCTGGTGCTGCGCAACCCGGCGTTCCTGACGATCGGGCTGCTGCAGCCGATCCTGTACCTGGTGCTGTTCGGGCCGCTGCTGGCGAACCTGCCCGCGGGCTCGCTGTCCGGCGGCTCCGGCACCGGCGGCACCGCGGGCGCGTACCGGTTCTTCGTGCCGGGGCTGCTGATCCAGCTGGCGCTGTTCGGCTCGACGTTTGTCGGGTTCGCGATCATCTCCGACTGGCGGTCAGGGGTGATCGAGCGGTACCGGGTCACGCCGGTGAGCCGGGTGGCGATCCTGGCCGGCCGGGTGCTGCGCGACGTCGCCATGCTGATCATCCAGTCGATCGTGCTGATTCTCGCGGGCCTGGCGTTCGGGCTGCGGGCGCCGCTGCCCGCGGTCCTGATGGGCTTCGTTTACATCGTGCTCGTGGCGATCGGGCTCGCCTCGGTGTCCTACGCGGTCGCGCTGCGGCTGAAGAGCGAGGACGCGTTCGCGCCGCTGATCAACTCGTTCATCGTGCCGCTCGTCCTGCTGTCCGGGATCATGCTGCCGCTCACGCTCGGGCCCGGCTGGCTGCAGGGCATCGCGCGGATCAGCCCGTTCCGGTACATCATCGACGCCATGCGCCAGGCCTACTCCGGGCACTACTTCAATACGATCGTGGTCGAGGGGCTGGCGGTGGCCATCGGCCTGGCGGCCGTGTTCATGTGGCTGGGGTCGCGCGTCTTCGTCAGGGAGAACGCGTAGCCATAACCGCGAACCGCGGCTCCCGGGGCGGTTACCTGGGCGGCTCGGGGAAGTGGCACGCCGCCCGGTGGCCGGGGGCGAGCTCGTCGAGCGGCGGCTCGGTGGTCTGGCAGATGTCCTGTGCCTTCCAGCACCTCGTGTGGAACCGGCAGCCGGGCGGCGGGTTCAGCGGGCTCGGCACGTCGCCGGTCAGCCGGATCCGCTCCCGGCGGATGCGGGGGCTGAGCGTTCCCGGCCCGGCTGTCTCGCCGGCGGCCGAGCCCGTGCGCGCGGCCGCCGGCTCAGGCACCGGGACCGCCGACAGCAGCGCCACCGTGTAGGGATGCCGCGGGCTGGCGTAGATGTCGTCGCGGTCGGCGATCTCCACGATCTTGCCGAGGTACATGACGGCGACCTGGTCGGCGATGTGCCGGACCACCGCCAGGTCGTGGGCGATGATCACGTAGCTCAGCCCCAGCTCGTCCTGCAGGTCGTCCAGCAGGTTGATGACCTGCGCCTGGATGGACACGTCGAGCGCCGAGACCGGCTCGTCGGCCACGATCAGCTTGGGCCTCAGGGCCAGCGTGCGGGCCACCCCGATGCGCTGCCGCTGCCCGCCGGAGAACTCGTGCGGGTAGCGGTTGTAGTGCTCGGGGTTCAGCCCGACCATCTCCAGCAGCTCCTGGACGGCCCGCTTGACGCCCTGCTCGGTCTGCACGTGCTGCACGCGCAGCGGCGCGCCGATGATCGTGCCCACGGTGTGCCGCGGGTTGAGCGAGGAGTACGGGTCCTGGAAGATCATCCCGATCTCGCGGCGCAGCGGCCGCATCTGGCCCGTCCGCAGGTGGGAGATCTCCTTGCCTTCGAAGAGGATGCTGCCGCTGGTCGGCTCGTCGAGCCGGGCGACCATGCGGCCGGTGGTGGTCTTGCCGCAGCCTGACTCACCGACGATGCCGAGGGTGTGGCCCGCGGGCAGCGAGAAGTCGACCCCGTCCACGGCGCGGACCTGCGCCACGGTCCGCCGGAAGATCACGCCCCGCGTCACCGGGAAGTACCGGGTCAGCCCGGTCACGGTCAGCAGGTCGTCGCTCATGTCGCCTCTACTTCGGTAACGTCCTCACCCGGCTCGGCGGAGGCCGCCTCCTCGGCGGCGGCGGTCTCTTCGGCCGCGGCGGTCTCTTCGGCCGCGGCGGTCTCTTCGGCCGCGGCGGCCGTGGCGGTCGCGGAGCCCGGCGCCAGCTGCGCCCATAGTTCCTGCTGCTTGGCCAGCGTCAGGTGACAGGCCACGCGATGCCCTGGGCCGGTCTCCATGAGCACCGGAATCTCGGTGCTGCACCGGTCGCCGCCCACCTGCGGCGGGTAGTTGCAGCGCGGGTGGAACGGGCAGCCGGACGGCACGTGGATCAGGCTGGGCGGCGTGCCGCGGATCGGGCGCAGCCGCTCCAGCCGCGCCACGTCGAGCCGCGGCATCGAGCCGAGCAGGCCCCAGGTGTAGGGGTGCCCTGGCTGGAGGAACACGTCGCCGCCGCCGCCGTGCTCCGCCACCCGTCCCGCGTACATGACCAGGACGTCGTCGGCGACCTCCGCCACCACGCCGAGGTCGTGGGTGATGATGATGACCGCCGAGCCGAACTCGGCCTGCAGGTCCACGATCAGGTCGAGGATCTGGGCCTGCACGGTGACGTCGAGGGCGGTGGTCGGCTCGTCCGCGATCAGCAGCTCAGGGTCGCAGGACAGCGCCATCGCGATCATCACGCGCTGCCGCATGCCGCCGGAGAACTGGTGCGGGTAGTCGTCCACCCGGACCGTCGGCTGCGGGATGCCCACCCGGCCGAGCAGGTCGATGGCACGCTTGCGCGCGACCTGCTTGGACACCTTGTTGTGCACCCGGTACGCCTCGCTGATCTGGGCGCCGACCGAGTAGTACGGGTGCAGCGCGGACAGCGGGTCCTGGAAGATCATCGCCATCTTGCTGCCGCGCAGCTGGCGCACCCGTTCCGCGCTCGCGCTGACCAGGTCCTCGTCGTCGAGCCTGATCTGGCCGGTGATCTCGGTGCCGCTGCCCTTGTCGCTGCTGCGGTGCAGTCCCATGATGGCCAGGCTCGTCACGCTCTTGCCGGAGCCGGACTCGCCGACGATGCCGAGCGTCCGGCCCCGCTCCAGATCGAACGAGAGGCCGTCCACCGCCTTGACCAGGCCGTCGTCGGTCCGGAACTGCACGTGCAGGTCGCGGACCTCAAGCATGGCCATAACTACACCCTCACCCTCGGGTCGATCACCGCGTACAAGATGTCCACCAGCATGTTCGCTATCACGATGAAGAACGCGGCGAGCAGCACCACGCCCATGATCTCGGGAAAGTCCTGGTTCTGGATGGCGAGGAGGGTGAACTGGCCGAGGCCGGGCAGCGAGAACGTGGTCTCGGTGAGGATCGCGCCGCCGAGCAGCAGCCCCAGGTCCATGCCGAAAATGGTCAGGATCGGCGTCAGGGCCGCCCGCAGCCCGTGCCGCACGACCACGTTCCGTTCCCGCAGTCCCTTCGCGCGGGCGGTGCGGATGAAGTCCTCCGACATTGTCTCCAGCATGCCGGCCCTGGTCAGCCGCGCGTACAAGGCCGCGTAAAGGAACGCGAGGGTGACCCACGGCAGCACGAGGTTCCGCGCCCACAGCGCGGGGTTGGTGGTGATCGGGACGTACGTCACGTTCGGGAAGATGGGCCACTTGTAGCTGAACAGCTCGAGTGAGATCAGCCCGGTGAAGAAGATCGGCAGCGACACGCCGGCCAGCGCCACGCCCATCGAGAACCGGTCGAACAGGGTCCCCCGGCGCAGCGCGGACAGCACGCCCACCGACACGCCGCCGATCAGCCACAGGACCGCCGCCCCGATGGCCAGCGACAGCGTCACCGGCAGCGCAGCCACCATCTGCGGCCACACCGGCTGCTGGCTGCGGAACGAGTAACCGAAGCACGGCGGCGCGCAGTACGTCACGCTCGGGCCCGAGTTGTAGTGCGTGCCGGCCACGATGCCCCACAGGAAGTGCCAGTACTGCACGACCAGCGGCGCGTTCAGGTTGAGCTTGGCCTCCATCTGCAAGATCGCCGACCGCGTGGGGTTGCGGCCGACGTACTGCGCCGCGAGCTCATAGGAGTTCTGTCCCGCGAGCCGCGGGATCAGGAAGAAGATCGCGAACGTGATGATGCTGACCACGACCAGCAGGAAGACCGTCGTGATCAGGCGGCGGATGATGAACGTGATCATGACCTACGTGGGCGGGCGCCCGGCCCGGCCACCGCGTTCTCGCGGATGACCAGGGCCGGGCGCCGCTCCCTCCTAACTCTTGCCGTCAGGCACTGTCTCGTTAGCCGGTGAGGCTAGCTGCTGACGCCCATGACGCCGTAGTTGTACATCCCGAACGGCGTCATCGTGTACACGTTGGTCACCGCCGGGTTCCGGTACAGCAGGTTGGTGGCGTAGACGTTCGGCAGGATCACCGCTTGGGCCATCGCCGCCTGGTCGATCTGGCCGTAGATGGCGTTCCGCTGCGCGTCGGTGAGCGTCGGGCTCGCCGCCTGCGTGAACATGGCGTTGATCTGCGGGTCGTTCAGCTCGCCGATGTTGGTGTTGCCCGAGGGAGCGATGGTGTTCCCGTTGATGAGCTCGTCCATCATGCCGTAGCCGTCCGGCCAGTCAGGCGACCAGCCGCCCATGAGGACGCCGAGGTTGTGCTGGTGCACGTAGTTCGGCGAGCCGGCGAAGTCGGTGTAGTAGGTGCCCGATGGGTAGCCGTGCAGCTGGAGCTGGATGCCCACCCGGGCCAGCGCCGCCTGCAGGCCCTGCACGGCCGCCGTCTCGGCCCCTCGGTCGCTGCGGTACGACGCGCCGACGGTGAAGCCGGTCGGGTGGCCGCACTTGGCCAGCGCCGCCTTCGCCGCGGTGAGGTCGCCGGTCGGGTCCGTCTTCGCGTTGTACTGGTCGAACGAGGTGTACCCGCCCATCCCCGGCAGCAGCAGCGTCGTGGCGATCTGCCCGCCAGCGTACGGGCCGCCCCACGCGGTCTGCAGGTCGGTCTTGTTCGCCGCGTACTCGACCGCCTGGCGGCAGGCGACGTTGTTCAGCGGCGCCACCTTGGTGTTGATGTAGGTGAACCACTCGCGGTTGCCAGGCGAGGCGTCGGCGTTCTTCTCCAGCGACGGGTTGGACAGGATCTTCGCCCGCGTCGCGGCCTGCACGCCGATGCCCTGCGCGTCGATGTCGATGTCCCCGGCCAGCAGCCGGTTGTCGAGGTCCGCCCCGTTCACGTTCAGGTTGATGACGACCTTGCTGGCCAGCTGGCTGACCTGCGGGTCCTCATTCGCCGTCCAGTTCGGGTTCGGCACCAGGACGGCCTGCTTGTTCACCGAGTAGCTCTGGAACATGTAAGGCCCGGTGGACAGCGGGTGCAGCTGGTAGTTGGAGCCGGTGTCCTTGGACTGCGGCACCGGAGCCGTCTGCGGCAGCGACGCCACGTAGTTGAAGTCCGGGAACGGCGACTGCAGGTGGAACTGGATCGTGTTCTGGTCCGGCGTCGTGATCGACGTCAGGTTCCCCGTCTTGTCCTTGTACGGGCCCGGGTACTTCGGGTCCGCCAGCAGCACGGGGAAGTAGGTCGGGCCGTTGGCCAGCACGGCCCTGTCGTAGGTGCGCTCGACCGCGTACTTGACGTCAGCCGAGGTGACCGGCGTGCCGTCCTCGAACTTCAGGCCCTGCTTGAGGTGGTAGGTCCACACCAGGCCGTTGCCGCTGACCGCGCCGAGGCTGGTCGCGATGCCGGGCACCAGCGTGTTGCCGCAGGCGCCGGGGCAGGACTTGTAGGTGACCAGCGGGGTCGCCCACAGCCTGGTCATGTCGAACGTCCAGGCGTAGTACGTGTTGCCTGGGTCGAACGAGTCGGGGGTGCTGCTCAGCGCGAAGGTCAGCGTGCCGCCCTTCTTCGTCGAGGGGTTCACCACCTTGGTGACCCCCGCGTTGAAGGCCGCGTTGCTGCCGGACGCCGAGCTCCCGCCGCTCGAGCCGCCGGACGAACTCGTCCCCCCGCCGCTTGAGCACGCCGCGAGGGTCAGCCCCGCCGCGACCGCGCATGCGGCGAACGCGAGCCTGCTTCGTCTTCTCATATGCGGCACGTCTCCTTTCACGGAATAATCGGCTCCGGAATCAGTGCCCACGCGGGTCAAGCGCGTCGCGCAGCCCGTCGCCGAATAGGTTGAAGGCCATGACCGTAATGAAGATGGCCAGGCCCGGAATTATCATGTACATGGGATCTATGTAATAGAAACCATTGGATACCGCGTTGGAAAGCATCTGGCCCCAGCTCGGGGTCGGCGGGATGAGCCCGACGCCGAGGTAGTCGAGGGCCGCTTCGAACAGGATGTTTGTCGGGATCAGCAGGGTCGAGTACACCAGGATCGGCGCCACCAGGTTGGGCAGCAGCTCGCGGAAGAGAATGTACGGGCCGCGCGCGCCGATGCTGCGCGCCGCGTCCACGAACTCCCGTTCCCGCAGGGATAGCACCTGGCCGCGGATAATCCGCCCCATATAAGGCCAGGCGAAAAACCCGATGACGAATACGAGCAGGCTTACGCGCAGCTGGTTTCCGGACAGTCCAAACGCGGAGCTCGGGATCACGCCGATGAGGGCGATCGCGAACACCAGCAGCGGGAACGCGAGGAACACGTCCATGGCGCGGGCGATCACCCCGTCGATCCAGCCGCCGAAGTACCCGGCGATGATGCCGAAGAACACCCCGATGACCACGGCGAGGACCGTCGCGAGGAAGCCGATCAGCAGCGAGTACTGCGCGCCGACCACGACCCTGGCGAGCATGTCCCGGCCGTTCACCGGCTCGACGCCGAGGGGGTGCGCCAGGCTGATGCCCCCCCATGGGCCATAGGGGCGGCTGAACGTCGGGTTGATCAGGTTCGAGTTGTAGGCGTTGGGATTCTGCACCAGGTGCGGGCCGATGAGCGCGACCAGGATGAGGAGGATGATGATGACCCCGCCCGCCATCGCGACCCGGTCCTTGCGCAGCCGTCGCCACGCGATCTGGCCCAGCGACCTGCCCTCGATGGGCACGCCTGCAGACGTGACTCCGGCTTCGTCCGCTGGCGATGGTCCGCTGTGACCCGGTACGGGTTCAAGCGAAACGGCCACGTGCTGCTCTACCTGCCCATCTACTGACGCTGCTTACCCGGAGCTTCTTGCCTGAGCCGCCAAGACTACCGGCTGGTAATCCTGACAACATGCGGAACGACCTGCGTTTTCGCGTAGATCTTTCGGCGCTAGAGACAAGGTTCCGCATTCTGGCCGTGGATGCCAGACCGCGATGGGCATCGTGGCCCGATCGTGACATAAATCGGATCTATCCGTCACCTTCGACACATCCAAGAAGTAGTGTGCAACGAGCGTGTTACAAGAGACCAGTGTGGCTGGTGTGGCTGGTGTGGCTCGTGGGACTGGGGTGGTGACGCAGCTCAGGGGCACAGTTAAGGGACGGCAATGTCAACGAAGCCCAGGGCCGACTGGCGACCCGAAGTCAGATGCCTCGCTTGCGGAGGATCTCCTCGATGTCCTTCAAGTCGTCGTCGACCGGCGCGGCCGTCTTGCCGGCCTTCGCCGGCTTCTTGGCGGACGCCGACACGGGCTCAGGCAGCCGGCTGGCCGGCAGGGTCCGCGTGGCGTCGGCCGCGGCCAGGCTCCCGGGACCGCCCGCCGTGGACTGCCCGGTCTCGGCCCGGCGGCCGTCCCTGGCCGCCTTCCGCGCTTCCCGCGCGGCCTTGCGCCGCTCCCGTCCGCCGCCCGCCAGGTACAGCGCCACCGCGAGCCCGGCGACGCCGATGCCGGCCCACTTCACCGGTGAGAACACGAACCCGGTCGCGAAGTCCCCGATCGCGGTCCCGATCTTCCAGAACATCTCGATCGACCCGGTCAGGTAGGCCGCGATCGGCAGCAGCGACACGGCGGCCCAGCGCAGCGCCGACCGCAGCCCGCGGCGCCGGTATGCGTAGTAGCTGAGGATCATGCCGATCGCCGTCAGCCCGGCGGTCAGCGGAAGCCAGGCGATGCTGTTGTATCCCATGACTCGCCTCCGATGTTGCCTGCTCACTCCATCGTGTCACATCGGGCAGAGTGCCCGAAACGCCCGCGAGGTGTAGGCCGCGAGGCTGATCGTCAGGCGGCGATCCGGCGGAGTTCGGCGAGGCTGACCCCGGCTAGCGACGCCACCACCACCCGCCCGGGCGCGGCCGGGATCGGCACCAGCGACGGCACCGCCAGCACACGGCAGCCCGCGGCCGTGGCGGACGCGACGCCGTTCGGCGAGTCCTCGAGCGCGACACACCGCACCGGGTCCGCGTCGAGCAGCTTGGCGGCCAGCAGGTACGGCTCCGGGTCCGGCTTGCCCGCGGTCACGTCCTCGGCGCACACGGTCAGCGGGAACGTGATCCCGGTGGCGTCGAGCACCGCTTCGGCGAACGCCCGCTGCGAGGACGTCACCAGCGCATGCGGCAAGCCGGCGTGAGCCACCTCGGCGAGCAGTTCGCGCACCCCTGGCCGCACCGCGACGCGGTCCCGGCAGGCCCGCACCCGGGCCAGCACGCCGTCCATCATCCAGCGCTCGACCGCCTCAGGCGGCGCGGGCCTGGTCGCCCTGGCCAGCAGGTAGCCGACCGTCCGCGCCATGCTGCCGCCGAGCAGTGCCTGCTGGTCCTCCGGCGTCCACGGCGCGCCGAGCCGCGCCATCACCTCGGTCTCGGTCTCCAGCCACAGCGGCTCGGTGTCCACGAGCAGCCCGTCCATGTCGAACAGCACCGCCGCGAGCCCGTCTGTCACGTCTCCCCCTTCGGCTCGGCCCCTTCGGCTCCGCACCGGCGCCTCGGCCACGGGACTTCCCGCGGGCCCCGGCGCAGCGGAGAATGGCGACCGGGACCACCAGCCGGAACCAGACGAATTTTAGGAGCAACGGCCGTGCACATAAAACTCAAGGTGGTGGCGGATGCCGTGGTTTCCTGACTTCGCCAGTGCGATGCAGCTGGCCCGCCAGCAAACGCGCGCCGCGGGCCAGGCCGACCCCGTGCGGCAGTACGTCGCCGCGCTGAACGACGGTGACGTCCGGGCCCTGGAGACCGTGTGGCCAGGCGAGGTGGTCATCTACGACCCGCGCGCCGGTGAGGTCCGCGGCCACCGGCACCTGCGGCACTTCGTCAGCCAGAGCCAGTCCCTGCTGGCGGAGCGGCACGCCCGGGTTGACACGGTGACCAGTACCGTCATGGACGGGCGGGCGGTCGTGGAGCTGCTCGCGCGCCTAGACGGGGACGGCCAGGAACAGCTCTGGCCGGTGGCCGTTGTCGCCGAATCCCGCGACGACCGTTCGGTGGTATTCCGCACCTACTGCAGCCAGTGGCAGGTCGACGGGCGCCGCGAGCACGCCAGGCCCGCCATCCTCAGCTCGGCGGCGGACCTGCCGGACGATGTCGTCGGCCGCTTCGGCGCCGCGCTTGGTGCCGGCGACGCCGACGCGGTGGTCGGCACCTTCGCACCGGACGGGTACTACCGCGAGGCCGCCGGCCCGCGGGCCACCCATCGCGGCGCGGCGGAGCTCCGCTCGTTCTTCGCCGCCCTGTTCAGCGCGGGCGGCGGCATCAGCCTGCAGCCCTGCGTCATTACCGACGACGGCGTGCGCTGCGCCATCGAGTACAACTGCGTCCGCTGGGGCGGCCGCGAGCTGCCGCCGCAGGCGGGGCTGTGCGTCTGCGAACGCGGACCCGGCGGGCTGCTGGCCGCCGTCCGCGAGTACGACGACCTCGAGCCGCCCGCCTGACCGCGCGCCCGATCTGCTCGCCATCCGGCGCGCAGCGGGAGTCCCGGGGGATCGTCCCCCCGGGCTAACACAGAGAAGTACTTCGCCTGCGGGTGGTGCACGACGATCGCGTCGGTGGACTGCTCAGGGTGCAGCTGCATCTCCTCCGACAGCTCCACGCCGATCCGCGCCGGGTCGAGCAGCCGGGCGATCTTCGCCCGGTCCGCCAGGTCCGGGCAGGCGGGGTAGCCGATCGAGTACCGCGCGCCCTGGTAGCGCACGTCGAAGAAGTCCGCCAGGTCCGCCGGGTCCGCGGCCGAGATGCTCAGCTCCCGCCGCACCCGGGCGTGCCAGTACTCCGCCAGGGCCTCGGTGAGCTGGACGGACAGCCCGTGCAGCTCGAGGTACTCGCGGTAGGCGTTCTTCGCGAACAGCTCCGCCGTCGCGGTCGAAACCGCCGGTCCCATGGTGGCGAGCTGGAACGCCACCACGTCGGTTTCCCCCGCCGCGCGCGGCCGGAAGAAGTCGGCCAGGCACAGCCGCGCGTCCCGGCGCTGCCGGGGGAAGCTGAACCGCTCCAGCTCCGATCCCGACTCCGACAGCACGATGAGGTCGTTCCCCTCGCTGACGCACCGGAAGTAGCCGTACACCACGGCGGCCTGCAGCAGCCCCTCGGTCTGCGCCCGCTCCAGCCACATCCGCAGCCGAGGCCGCCCCTCGGTCTCCACCAGTTCCTCGTAGCCAGGGCCGCCCTCCTTCCGCGACGGCTTGAGCCCCCACTGCCCCATGAACGTCGCCCGCTCGTCCAGGTACGCCCCGTACTCCGCGAGCGGCACGCCCTTCACCACGCGCGTCCCGAAGAACGGCGGCTCCGGCACCGGGTTCTCCGCCGATATTTCCCCGGAACGTACGCTGCTGGCTGCGGGACCGTCCTGCTCCGCCGTCTCGGCAGTGCCGGCGCGGGCCCGGACCCGGCGGGCGCGCAGTTCAGGCAGCGCGGCGCCAGGCTCGCCTCGCTTGACGGCCATCGCAGCGTTCATCAGCCGCAGGCCCTCGAAGGCGTCGCGGGCGTAGCGGACCTCGCCCTGGAACAGCGCGGCCAGGTCCTGCTCGACGTAGGCCCTGGTGAGCGCCGCGCCGCCGAGCAGCACCGGCCAGCGGGCGGCGATGCCGCGCGAGTTGAGCTCGGCGAGGTTATCCCGCATCACCACGGTGGACTTCACCAGCAAGCCGGACATCCCGATGACGTCGGCCCGGTGCTCCTCGGCGGCGGAGATGATCGCGGAGATCGGCTGCTTGATGCCGATGTTCACGACGTCGTAGCCGTTATTGGACAAGATGATGTCGACCAGGTTCTTGCCGATGTCGTGCACGTCGCCCCTGACCGTGGCGAGCACGATCTTGCCCCGGCCGCTCGCGTCCGCTCGCTCCATATGCGGCTCCAGGTAGCCGACCGAGGCCTTCATCACCTCGGCGGACTGCAGCACGAACGGCAGCTGCATCTGGCCGGAGCCGAACAGCTCGCCCACCGTCTTCATGCCGTCGAGCAGCACGTCGTTGACGATCTCCAGGGCGGGCCGCTCCGCCAGCGCCAGGTCCAGGTCGCCCTCGAGGCCGTTGCGCTCGCCGTCGATGATCCGCCGCTTGAGCCGGTCCCACAGCGGCAGCCCGGCCAGCTCCGCGGCCCGCTCGGCCTTGGCCGACGTGGCGTCCACGCCCTCGAACAGCTCCAGCATCTTCGCCAGCGGGTCGTAGCCGGGCCGGCGCTGGTCGTAGACCAGGTCGAGGGCGACCTCACGCTGCTCGTCGGGGATGCGCGCCAGCGGCATGATCTTCGACGGGTGCACGATCGCCGAGTCGAGGCCGGCCTGCACGCACTCGGCGAGGAACACCGAGTTCAGCACGGCGCGCGCGGCCGGCTTCAGCCCGAACGACACGTTGGACACCCCGAGAGTCGTCTGCACCTCGGGGTAGCGCCGCTTCAGCTCGCCGATCGCCTCGATCGTCTCCAGCGCGTCCCGCCGCGTCTCCTCCTGGCCGGTGGCGATCGGGAACGTCAGGCAGTCGACGATGATGTCCTCGGTGCGCATCCCCCAGTTCCGCGTCAGGTCGCGGATGAGCCGCTCGGCGACCTCCACCTTCCACGGCGCGGTGCGCGCCTGGCCCCGCTCGTCGATGGTCAGCGCGACCACCGCGGCGCCGTGCTCCTTGATGACCGGCATCAGCCTGGCGATCCGCGAGTCGGGCCCGTCGCCGTCCTCGTAGTTGACCGAGTTGACGACGGCGCGGCCGCCGATCAGCTCGAGGCCCGCCTCGATCACGGCCGGCTCGGTGGAGTCGAGCACCAGCGGCAGCGTGGCCGCGGTCGCCAGCCGTCCGGCGACCTCGCGCATGTCGGCGACGCCGTCGCGGCCGACGTAGTCCACGCACACGTCGAGCAGGTGCGCGCCGTCCCTGGTCTGGCTGCGTGCGATCGCCACGCAGTCCTCGAACTTGTCGGCGATCATCGCCTCGCGGAACGCCTTCGAGCCGTTGGCGTTGGTCCGCTCCCCGATCGCGAGGAACGCGGTGTCCTGCCGGAACGGCACGTGGCTGTACAGCGACGCCACTCCCGGCTCGGCGTCGGGCGACCGCCGGCCGAGCGGGCGGCCCGCGGGCCTCGCCTGGCCGGCGCCAAGACGCTCGACGAGCGCGGCGACGTGCTCGGGCGTCGTCCCGCAGCAGCCGCCGACCAGGGACAGCCCGAACTCGGCGGTGAACCGGTCGTGCGCGTCGGCGAGCTCGCCGGCGGTCAGCGGGTAATAGGCGCCGTCGGAGGTCAGTTCCGGCAGGCCGGCGTTCGGCTCGCAGGAGATCGGGATCCGCGCGTGCGCGGCGAGGTACCGCAGGTGCTCGCTCATCTCGCCGGGGCCGGTCGCGCAATTCAGCCCGATCACGTCGATGCCGAGCGGCTCGAGGGCGGTCAGCGCCGCGCCGATCTCGCTGCCGAGCAGCATGGTCCCGGTCGTCTCGATGGTCAGCTGCGCGATGACGAGCGCGCCAGGGGCGAGCGCCGCGACCGCTCGCTTCGCCCCGATGATCGCCGCCTTGGCCTGGAGCAGGTCCGGGCAGGTCTC
Organism: uncultured Actinomycetota bacterium; assembly: GCA_963843745.1. GTDB lineage: Bacteria > Actinomycetota > Actinomycetes > Streptosporangiales > Streptosporangiaceae > Trebonia. The sequence continues at coordinate 74,108 of CAWJLP010000017.1, read as the reverse complement.
GATGATCAGCGCGTCCGCGCCGCCGCGCAGCAGCCCGGCCGCGTTCTCATAGTAGGAGTCGCGCAGCTCGCGGAAGGTGACGTGGCCAAGCGTCGGCAGTTTCGTGCCGGGGCCGATCGAGCCGAGCACCCAGCGCGGGCGGCCGACGGCCGCCGCGCTCGCGTCCGCCGCCTCGCGGGCCAGCCGGGCGCCGGCCTCCGACAGCTCGGCGATCCGCCCGGGGATGTCGTACTCGCTCAGGTTCCCCAGGTTGGCCCCGAACGTGTTCGTCGTGACGCAGTTGGCGCCCGCGTCGAAGTACGCGTCGTGCACCGCCCGCACGATGTCGGGGCGCGTTACGTTGAGCACCTCGTTACAGCCCTCGTAACCGCGGAAGTCCGCGACGGTAGCGTCGCTGGCTTGCAGCATCGTGCCCATCGCGCCATCCGCCACGACGACCCGCTCGGTGAGGGCCCGGCGCAGCGCGGCGGACCGTTCGGTAACTTGTGTGATCGCACGCCCGCTCATAGGCTTCCTGAGTGTAGACGCCGTTATGGTCAGACACAAAAGATATGGCCTAGAAACTGTGGCTGCCACAGGTAACGTATTCGGAGTACGGGGCGACGTAGGCTGTAGTCAGGGGCATGAGCCCGCTGCGATCAGGAGGAGGTGAAGTCATCAAGTTCAGCGACGTCGACGGCCCGCTTGAGCATCCGGTGGCGATCGCCGCTTTCGAAGGGTGGAATGACGCGGCGGAAGCCGCGAGCGGCGTAGTCAACCACCTGGGCATCGCGTGGCAGTCCACCCCCATCGCCGCCATCGACCCTGATGATTTCTACGACTTCCAGGTGAACCGGCCCGTGATCGAGGTGGTCGCCGGGAAAACCGAGCGGCTGATCTGGCCGACCACCCGGCTCTCCCTGGCGCGGGCCGCCACCACGGGGCTGAGCAGGGACGTCGTGCTCGTGCACGGGGTCGAGCCGAACATGCGCTGGCGCGGCTTCACCGACGAGCTGATCAGCGGCTTCACCGAGCTCGGCGTGGAGACGCTGATCCTGGCCGGCGCGCTGCTCGCCGACTCGCCGCACACCCGGCCGGTGCCGGTGACGGTCAGCGGGTCCAGCACGCAGCTGCTGCGCGGGGTCAGCGGCGAGGCGTCCGACTACAAGGGTTCGTCAGGGATCGTGGGCGTGCTGCAGTACAGCTCCGCCGCCGCGGACATCCAGACGGTGTCGCTGTGGGCCTCGGTCCCGCACTACGTGGCGCAGTCGCCCTCGCCGAAGGTGACGCTGGCGCTGCTGCGCAGTGTCGAGGACATCCTGGACGTATCGCTTCCCCAGGGTGACTTGCCCGAGGAGGCCCGCGCCTGGGAGCGCGGCGTCGACGAACTCGCCCAGCAGGACTCCGACGTGGCCGAGTACGTGCGCACGCTCGAGGAAGCCAAGGACGCCACCGACCTGCCCGAGGCGTCCGGCGACGCGATCGCCCGCGAGTTCGAGCGGTACCTGCGCCGCCGCGGCAACCGCGGCGACGTCGGCGACCTGTAAGTCCCGGACACCACCGCGGAAGCCGCTACGCGGCTTCCGCTTCTTGCTGTTATCAGCCCGGGGGCGTGCTAGGTGTGTTATTCCGGGGCAATATGCCGCGGAATAACACACTGAGGCGGCCGGTCGCGTGAGCGGCCTGGCGGATTGGGTTAGACCGGGGGCCAGGGGATGGCGGGCCAGTCCTCTGACGGGTACGGGTAGGTGGGGTGCTTGAGCAGCTTGGCTACCCGGGACCTGGTGGCCTTGATTTCGCTCCTGGTCAGGTGCTTGGACAGTTCGCCGGCCAGCCAGCCGGCGGCCATGTCGTCGGCGAGGCGGCGCAGCGCCTCGACCGAGCGCCGCGGCAGCGCCTTGCCGCGCCACTGCCAGAGGACAGTGCGCAGCTTGTATTCTTCGGCGAAGCAGACCCCGTGGTCGCAGCCGTAGAGGTGGCCGTCGGTGACCGGCAGCAGGTGGCCGATCTTCCTGTCGGCGTTGTTGACGACCGCATCGAACACCGCCATCTCGCGCAGCCCGGAGTGGTCGCTGCGGCGGGACAGCGCGACCAGGTCCACCTCGGGGTCCAGGTCGATCCACAGCTGGCACATGCCCTGGCCGAACGGCCCGTCGCGCATGACGGTCGGCGGCACGATGTTCCAGCCCGCCGCCCGGGACACCGCGTAGGCGGCGACCTCCCGGCCCGCGAGCGTCCCGGTCGGGAAGTCCCACAGCGGCCGCTCTCCCGCGACCGGCTTGTAAACGCAGTTCGCCTCGGCGCCCCCGCCCTTGATCGTGCAGTACAGGGTGGCGTTGGACGCGCCGACGAGGCGGCCTTCTACCTCCAGGGCGCCGCGCTCGAGCAGCTCGAGCGCGGCACGTTCGCCGTCCGGGATGTCCAGGCCGGCGGTCGCGGCATTATCCGGCATTGCCAGCCCGGTGGCCGTTCTGCCGCGGGCAGACGTGCCCGGCGGCGTCCAGCGGCAGCCCGCACAGCGGGCAGGGCGGCCGTCCGGCCGCGACCAGCTGCAGCGCGCGCTGCGCGAACGCCCGCGCCGCGCCTGGCGTGATCCGCACCCGCAGTACGGCGGGGCCGCCGGGCGGCAGGTCCTCCGCGAGCGGCTCGACCGGCTCCTCGCTTTCCTCCTGCGCCTCGATCACGACCCGGTCGCCGTCGCTGTCCCACGCGAGCGCGATCGCGCCGACCCGGAACTCCTCGGTCAGCGGCAGGTCGAGCGGGGCGTCGTCACGGAGCGCGGCCGGCGCCGCGGCCGGGATGGCGGGGTTTCCGCCGGTGCGGCGCAGCACCTCGTCGAGCAGCTCGTCGATGCGTTCGGCCAGCAGGCTGACCTGGAACTTCTCCAGGACAACGCTGGTCGAGCGGCCACTGGAAGTCGCCTGCAGGTAGAACGTGCGGTCTCCCGGCTGCCCTACCGAGCCGGCCACGAACCTGTCCGGCGGGTCATAGTAATAGACCGGCATAGTCCTATCCTCCCGCGCCGCCAGGCTCGCCGCCAACGAGGGCGGCGCCTTGGCCACTGTCCGGGCTGCTGCCCGCGCCGCCGCCGACAACGGCATCGCTCTCGTGGCCTGCGCCATCGGGTGCGGCGGGGCGCGGCAGCAGGTCGTCGACGGCGCCTCCGACGTCGTTCAGCCGGATCAGGAAGGGGCGCAGCGGCGTGTAGCGGATCACGGTCAGCGAGCAGGGATCGGCCACGATCCGCTGGCACTGGTCCAGGTGCAAGCCCAGGCTGTCCGCCACGATCGCCTTGATGACGTCGCCGTGCGAGCAGACCAGGTAGGTCGCGTCCTTGCCCAGCCTGGCGTTCCAGTCCCGTACCGCCGTGACCGCGCGGTGCTGCATGTCGAGCATCGACTCGCCGCCGCTGCCGGGGAACCTGACCGCGCTCGGGTGCGCCTGCACCACCGGCCAGAGCGGGTCCTTCTCGAGCTCCTTCAGCGGCTTTCCCGTCCAGTCGCCGTACCGGCACTCCCCCACCCGCTCGTCGGTGACCGGGGCCGGGCCGCCGTCGCGAGCGTCGGCGATGGCCTCCGCGGTCTGCTGGCAGCGGTCGAGCGGGCTGGTGACGATCGCCGCGAGCGGGACCGGCGCCAGCCGGTCCGCGAGCGCCTTGGCCTGCTCCCTGCCCCGCTCGTCGAGGCCGACGCCGGGTGTCCAGCCCGTCAGCACGTGCCCCGTGCTATCCGTCAGGCCATGGCGGACAAGCAGAACTGTTGTCACGCTTCCTGACTTTACCGGGCTATCCGACGTCCGCAGCGCGGAGCGAATACTGCGCGTTCCCGAAGCTCACTACGTCCCCGGCCTTGACCGGCACCCGCCCGCGCGCCCGCCAGCCGTTCACCCGGGTGCCGTTGGTCGAGGACAGGTCGGTGAGCAGCCACCCGTCCGCCGTGCGCTCGAGCGTGGCGTGCACGCGGGACACCGTCATGTCGGCGATCGTCAGGTCGCACTCGGCAGCCCGGCCGATGCTGAACGAGTCGCCGGCACCGCGCGGGAACGTGAGCGGGACCGGGGGTGCGGGGCGCGCCAGCGGGTGTGCGGGGCGCGACGGCGCCGTCCGGCGGGGGGCCCGCGGGGCCCTGGGCCACGCGGCGCGGAGCCGGCCGAGCAGGGCCTCGGCTTTGCCCGGTTCCCGGGGCGTGGCCGGGAGGTCAGCGTGCAGGGAAGGCAGGCCGGCCCGGTGCCGCGTCTTGAGCACCGCGCTCATCCGGTACATGAACGTGTCGTGCGAGAGGCGGCCGGCGGCGAATCCCTCCGTCAGCCTGGCGACCACCGCGTCGCGCTCGGCGTCGGAGGCGCGCATCTGGCCGGGCAGCTGTGCATCCGGCTGCGTCGGAGTTTCCGCCGCGGAACCTGCCATGACTGGAGTATCGGGACCAGCCGCGCCCAGCGCAAGAAAAAACGGCGCAAGAAAATCCGGTCAGACGCCGACCGCGTGTACTCCGCCGTCGACGTGCACGATCTCCCCCGTGGTGGCGGGGAACCAGTCCGACAGCAGCGCGACGCACGCGCGCGCCGCCGCCTCCGGGTTGGCGATGTCCCAGCCGAGCGGCGCGCGTTCCGACCAGACGTCCTCGAACTTCTCGAAGCCGGGGATGGATTTCGCGGCCATCGTCTTCAGCGGGCCCGCCGCCACCAGGTTCACCCGCACCCGCTGCGGGCCCAGGTCGCGGGCCAGGTAGCGAGCGCACGACTCGAGGCCGGCCTTGGCGACGCCCATCCAGTCGTAGCCCGGCCAGGCCACGCTGGCGTCGAAGTCGAGGCCGACGACGGAACCGCCGTCGGGCATCAACGGCAGGACGGCGACGGCCAGCGACTTCAGCGAGAACGTGGACACGTGCACGGCCCTGGCGACGTCCTCCCACGGCGTGGCGAGGAAGTTGCCGCCGAGCGCTGACTGCGGCGCGTTGCCGATCGAGTGCACTACCCCGTCGAGCCCGTCGACGTGCTCGCGCAGCCGGTCGGGGAGTGCCTCGAGCTGGGCCACGTTCGTGACGTCGAGCTCGATCACCGGGGCGGGCGCGGGCAGCCGCTTGGCGATCCGCTCCACGAGCGTCGGCCTGGGGAACGCGGTGAGCACTATGGTCGCGCCCTGCTCCTGGGCAACCCGCGCCACGTGGAAGGCGATCGAGGCGTCGGTGAGCACGCCGGTAACCAGGATCCGCTTGCCGTCGAGGATGCCCATCAGTGCCGCCTTCCTAGTCGGGGTGGCTTTCAGTGTCCCATGCCGAGGCCGCCGTCGACCGGGATGATCGCGCCGGTGACGTACCCCGCCTCGGGACCGGCCAGGAAGGCCACCGCGGCGGCCACCTCGTCGGTCGCGGCGAACCGGCCGAGCGGGATCGCGGCGAGGGCCGCCGCCTTGCGCTCCTCGGGCAGCACCGCGGTCATGTCGCTCTCCACGAAACCCGGCGCCACGATGTTCGCGGTGATCCCGCGCGAGCCGAGCTCGCGCGCCAGCGACCGGGCGAGACCGACCAGCCCGGCCTTCGAGGCGGCGTAGTTGGCCTGCCCCGCGTTCCCTGACAGCCCGGACACCGAGGAGATGAAGATCAGCCTGCCGCGCCGCATCCGCATCATCGGCCGCACCGCCCGCTTCGCGACCCGGTAGGCGCCGGTCAGGTTGGTGTCGAGCACGCTGGTGAAGGCTTCCTCGCTGAGCAGTGCCAGCAGCTGGTCCTGCGTGATGCCCGCGTTGGCGACCAGCACCTCGACCGGCCCCTGCTCCTGCTCCACGGCGGCGAAGGCCGCGTCCACGGACGCCGCGTCCCGCACGTCGCACCGCGCCACGGACAGGCCGTCGACCGGATCACCCGACCTGGACGTCACGGTCACGCTGTCCCCGTCAGCGGCCAGCCGCCGCGCGATCGCCAGCCCGATACCCCGGTTGCCGCCGGTCACCAGGACGGAACGCCCCATGTTCGGTCTCCTCACGTCAATCGGCCCGCCAGCCGAGGGTACCGCGCGCCAGCCCTCGCGTGATCAACGAAGTTTTACCGCACTTATCCACACGCAATTCATCTCAGGAAAGAAACCATTCGATCATGCAAATTCTTGACGGTTGAAATATGCCCGGATACGGCAAATTGCGGGACGCCGGGCATACCGCGATGCGGCCGGGCAGGCCGGTGAGATAGGTTGTTGAGGCGTGGATGATCACAACAGCCGGATCGACCCCGAGTTCGCGGGCCTGCCACTGAAGGAACTCGCCGACGCCGCCCTCGACCAGGCGCGCGCGCTCGGCGCACAGCACGCTGATTTCCGGGCCGAACGGATCAGGGGACAGCGCATCGCCCTTTCCGACGGCAGGCTGCAGAGCCTGTCCGATGGCGACGACAGCGGCCTCGCGGTCCGCGTGGTCGTGGACGGCACCTGGGGGTTCGCCTCCGCCGTCGACCTGACCGCGGACGCCGCGCGTACCGCCGCGCGGCAGGCCGTCGAGGTCGCGCGGGTGGCCGCCGCGATGAACACAGAGCGGATCGAGCTCGCTCCCGAGCCCGCCCACGGCGACGTCACCTGGGTGTCGGCCTACGAGATCGACCCGTTCACGGTGTCGCCGCGGGAGAAGGTGGACCTGCTCGCCGACTGGTCGGCGCGCTTGCTGGCCCACGAGGCGGTCAGCCACGTCGACGCGGGCCTGCTCCAGGTCAAGGAGAACAAGTTCTACACCGACGGCGGCACTACGGCCACCCAGCAGCGGGTCCGGCTGCACCCGGAGCTCACCGCGGTCTCCGTCACGGAGTCCGGGTTCGACGACATGCGCACGCTCGCCCCGCCGGCCGGCCGCGGCTGGGAGTACCTGACCGGCGCCGGCTGGGACTTCGGCACCGAGCTCGCCGAGCTGCCCGACCTGCTCGCGGCCAAGCTGAAGGCACCGAGCGTCGAGGCGGGCCGCTACGACCTGGTGATCGACCCGTCCAACCTGTGGCTCACCATCCACGAGTCGATCGGCCACGCGACCGAGCTCGACCGGGCCCTCGGCTACGAGGCCGCCTACGCGGGCACCAGCTTCGCCACGCTGGACAAGCTGGGGTCGCTCAAGTACGGGTCGGACGTGATGAACATCACCGGCGACCGGACGGCCCCGCACGGCCTGTCCACGATCGGCTATGACGACGAGGGCGTGGCGGGCCAGTCCTGGCGCCTGATCTCCGGCGGCGTGCTCGTCGGGTACCAGCTGGACCGGCGGATGGCCCAGCTCAAGGACTTCGGCCGCTCCAACGGCTGCGCGTTCGCCGACTCCCCCGGCCACATGCCGCTACAGCGGATGGCCAACGTGTCGCTGGAACCGGCCGCCGACGGCCCGAACACCAGCGAGCTCATCGCCGGGGTGGACAACGGCATCTACATCCTCGGCGACAAGTCCTGGTCGATCGACATGCAGCGGTACAACTTCCAGTTCACCGGCCAGCGGTTCTTCCGGATCAGGAACGGCCGGCTCGACGGCCAGCTGCGGGACGCCGCCTACCAGGCGACGACGACGGACTTCTGGAACTCGATGGAAGCGGTCGGCGGGCCGCAGACCTATGTGCTCGGCGGCGCGTTCAACTGCGGCAAGGGGCAACCGGGCCAGGTCGCGCCGGTCAGCCACGGCGCCCCGGCCGCGCTCTTCCGCCAGGTGCGGATACTCAACACCGTGGAGGAAGGGGCAGCATGAGCCAGATCCGGCCGCAAGACACCGTGGAGCGCGCGCTCGCGCTGGCCAGGCCCGGCGGCGACTGCGTGGTGATCGCGGACGAGACCTCCACCGCGAACCTGCGCTGGGCGGGCAACACGCTCACCACCAACGGGGTCGCCGCCTCGCGCAGCCTGACGGTGATCTCGATCGACCGCCGCGTCGACGGCACCGCGGGTGTCGGGATCGTCTCGAGGTCCGGGGTCGGCCCCCACCAGGTGGAAGACGTCGTGCGGGAAGCGGAGAAGGCCGCCGAGCAGGCGTCGGCCGCTGAGGACGCGAACGATCTGGTTCCCGGAGACAGCCGGGGACGTTCAGGATGGGAAGATTCTCCGGCAACCACGGACTTCGGAGTGTTCCGCGGCTTCGCGGCGGAGCTGGGGGAGACCCTGCGCGCGGCCGAGGGCGCGGGACGCAAGCTGTACGGCTTCGCCGAGCACGGGCTGACCTCGACGTTCCTCGGCACCTCAGCCGGGGTGCGGCTGCGGTACGACCAGCCGGAAGGGCGGCTGGAGCTCAACGCGAAATCCGCCGACCTGAGCCGGTCGGCGTGGGCGGGGGCGGGCACCAGGGACTTCACCGACGTGGACGTCGCGGCGCTGGACGCCGGGCTCGCGGAACGGCTGTCCTGGCAGGCACGGCGGGTCGAGCTGCCCGCCGGGCGGTACGAGACGCTGCTGCCGCCGACCGCGGTGGCCGACCTCATGGTCTACCTGTACTGGTCGGCCGGTGCCAGGGACGCCAGTGAGGGGCGGACCGTCTTCTCCAAGCCGGGGGGCGGCACGCGAGTCGGGGAGCGGCTCGCCGCGCTATCGCTTGACCTGTTCTCCGACCCCGGGTACCCGGGGCTGGAGTGCGCGCCGTTCGTGGTCGCCCACTCCTCAGGGCGGGACCAGTCCGTGTTCGACAACGGGCTGCCCGCGGGACTGACATCGTGGATCTCCGCGGGCACGCTGAACGCGCTGCACTCCAGCAGGCATTCGGCGGCCGAGGCGGGGCTGCCCGCCACGCCCGCCGTGGACAACCTGATCATGTCGGCGGAGTCTCCGGCCTCGCTGGAGTCGATGATCGCGTCGACGAAGCGCGGGCTGCTGCTCACCTGCCTGTGGTACATCCGCGAGGTGGACCCGCAGACGCTGCTGCTCACCGGGCTGACACGAGATGGCGTCTACCTGGTGGAGGAGGGCGAGGTGACCGGCGCGGTGAACAACTTCAGGTTCAACGAGTCGCCGGTGGGCATGCTGTCCCGGCTGGCCGAGGCCGGGGCGACCGAGGCGACGCTGCCGCGCGAGTGGGGCGACTACTTCACCAGGACCGCGATGCCGCCGCTGCGGATCGAGGCGTTCAACATGTCGTCGGTCAGCCAGGCGAGCTGACCTGAAGTGGCCGGTTCGCCCACGTAGGATACCGTGGAGGGGTGAGGATAGGGCACGCTGGACAGCGCCAGCAGGTGCACCTGGTGACCCAGGCGCGGCGGCCGATGTCTGAGGACATCAGGTACCGGCAGAACCGCTACTTGCTCATGATGGGCATCCGGCTGGTCTGCTTCATCGCCGCGCTCCTCATGTTCGTCAACCACCTGGGGTGGCTGGCCGCCATACCCGCGGTGGGCGCCATCATCATTCCGTATATCGCGGTGGTCTTCGCCAACGGCGGACGTGAGCCGGACAACGTGCGCGGCTTCATGGAGTACCGCATGAATCTTCCGGCCCGGAGGGAGTCTTCAGGAAATTCTGAAGAAGGTAACGAAACTTCGGGGCAGCGGTAGCCGCCAAGGGAAATGTGCCGGCATTAAGTTGGCATTTAGATCTTGACAACACAGGGGGACTTTCGGTGTACGATCTTTAGTGGTGCTCTGGTCCCCCGTCGGGGCACCACTGCCGGCGTTCCGGGCCCCCGTCGGAGCGCCGATGAATGCCACGCAGGGTGGTTTGCCCCCGTAGCCACCCTGCGTGGCCCTTTTTTGGTTCTGTAACGGGCGGCTCACTCGGTCTTCTGGAACTCCAGGATCGCTATGGTGAGCAACCCCGCGCCCATCAGCGCCACCATTCCCAGCGACAGTCCCACGGGGACGGTCCAGCCGAACCAGGTGAGCGAGGGGCTGAGCAGCTCGGTCGCCTGCGGGGGAAGGGTGAGGTGCGAGAACACCGCGTATCGCATCGGATACACAATGTAGGTAAGCGGGTCGAGCCGGGTGAGCACGGTCAGCCAGCCGGGCAGCCCGCGGAGCGGGTAAAGCGCCCCGGACAGGAAGAACAGCGGCATCACGAGCATCTGGGTGAGCGCCATGAACGCCTGAATCTGCTTAATGCGGGCTGCCATCATCACCCCGAAGGCGGTGAGGGTGAACGACAGCAACAGCAGCTCACCGATTACGATGAGAAACAGAACGGGATCGTAGGGTACATGCGCCAGTCCAGCGAGCGCGAGTATCACGATTCCCTGGAAGGTGGCTACTGTCGCGCCGCCGAGGCATTTCCCGATGACGATCGCGGACCTGCTCACCGGCGCCACGAGCATCTCGCGCAAGAACCCGAACTCCCGGTCCCAGACAATGGACGCCGCCGAGAAAATGGCGGTGAACAGCACCGACATCGCCAGCACGCCCGGGTAGATGAACGTACGGAAGTCGACTCCCTGCGGCAGGCCGTGACTGGCCAGCGAGGACAGCCCGGTGCCGAGGACGAACAGGAACAGCACCGGCTGCACCAGCGAGGTGACCGCGCGCAGCCGGTCGCTCTTGAACCTGATCAGCTCGCGTCGCCAGACGATGTTGACCGCCCGCAGGTCCTGCCGCAGGCCCCTGTCGGGGACCGAGACGCGGATCGCGTCAGTGACCTGCTGGCCGGGCTGCTGCTGTTCGGTTACTCCGATCGCCACCGCTGGTTACCTCCCCCTGCGGAACGCCATGATATGGGCGCGGTTCCGGTCGCCGGCCGTCGCCTCCGCGTCCCTGATCGTCTTGCCGGTGTAGGACATGAAAACGTCGTCCAGCGTGGGCCGGGCGACGCTCACGGACCTGATCTGCGCGGTCAGCCCGCCGAACAGCCGCGGAACGAAGTGCTCCCCGTTCTCTACGTTAAACGTCACCATGCCCTCGCTCATCGCCGCGTCGAGACCGAAGCGGTCCTTGAGCTCGGCGATGGCCGCCTGGTCGTCGTCGACGGCGATCTGCACCCGGTCCTTGCCGATGCTGGCCTTCAGGTTCTCCGGGGTGTCGATCGCCACGATCTGGCCGTGGTCGATGATGGCGATACGGTCGCAGTTCTCCGCCTCGTCCATGTAGTGCGTGGTGAGGAAGATCGTGATGTCCTCACGCTTCTTCAGGTCGTTGATGTACTCCCAGATGCTGGACCGGGTCTGCGGGTCCAGGCCCACGGTGGGCTCGTCAAGGAACAGCACGCGCGGGGCGTGCAGCAGGCCGCGGGCGATCTCCAGGCGGCGCTTCATGCCGCCCGAGTAGGTGGCGACCTCGGCGGTGCGGCGGTCCCACAGGTTCACCATCTCAAGGACCTGGCGCATCCGGGGCGCGAGCTGGGCCTTGGGCACGCCGTACAGGTCGGCGTGGAACCGGAGGTTCTGCTCGCCGGTCAGGTAGTTGTCCAGCGTGGTGTCCTGGAACACCAGCCCGATGTTCCTCCTGACCGTATCGCGCTGCTTCCGCACGTCGTAACCCGCGACCCTCGCGGTCCCCGACGTGGGGTCCGCGAGGGTGCACAGGATCTTGATCGTGGTGGACTTGCCGGCGCCGTTCGGGCCGAGGAAGCCGAAGGTTTCCCCCGGCTGTACCTCGAACCCGATGCCGCGCACCGCCTCCACCTCGCCGTACCGCTTCACCAGGTCGCTGACCAGGATGACGGGTTCAGTCATTCGGCGCCCTCCGGGGCGTCGCTGTCGGTGGCGTCTTCCGTGGCCGTGTCGGCCGCTGGCTCGTCCGTGTCGTCCTCGGCCAGGATGCGGTACATCGACCGCCTGGCCTCGGCCAGCACGCGGCGGGCCGCGGCGAGCTGGCTCGGCGAGCCCGCGCGCCGCACCTCCATCACGGCCATCATCACCTGGCGGATCATGTCGCCAAGCTCGATCGCCGTGTCATCGGTCATGCCGGCCGCGGAGTCCCAGGACGCGCGGAGCTCGTCGGCGTGCTCCTCGGCGTACGCCCGGCCCTCGTCGGTCAGGGAGTACATCCGGCGGCGACCCTCGCCCTCGGGGCTGATCAGCCCCTCGTCCTCAAGCTGCTGCAGCGCCGGGTACACCGACCCCGCGCTCGGCCGCCACACACCGTCGGTGCGCCCCGCGATCTCCTGGATGATCTGGTAACCGTTCCAGGTACCGCCCTCGGCCAGCAGGTCGAGGATCGCCGCCCGGACATCGCCGCGCCGGGCGCGCGGTCCGCGCCCGAAGGGGTGCCTGCCGAACATCGGTCCCATCGGACCCATGGGCCCGAACGGCCCCGGCCCCGACTCAGCCCGGGCCCAGCGGCGGCCGCCAGGACCGCCCCGGCCGCGCTCGCCGTGTTCCGGGCGCTCGCTCCAGTCACCACGTTCTCCGCCGCGTCGTCCCGGGCCTCGCCCGGATCGTGGCCCCCACTCGGGGCGGCCCGGCCGGGGCGGCGGTCCCCAGCCTTCGTCTCGCGTATCGCGCCTGTGCTCTTCATGCATGGCGCTCACCTCTTTCGATCGTTCGTTGTATCGTCTCGATGTCTCAACGATATATCGCTAACGATCGTTAACGCAAATCCTATTCCGGCGAGCTGGGTCGTGGCACGCGAAAGCGCCCCGGAGGGCTGGCCCTCCGGGGCGCTCGCCTGCTGGCTCGGCGGGTTTAGCGGATCGGTAGGTCGTAGACGCGGCGGACGCTCGAGCCCACGCGCGTGATGTCCGTACCGTAGACGTGCATCGAGACCGCGATGCCGGCGCCGCTGTTGCGGACCCGGTGGATGTCGCCTGGCGGGGCGAACCCGCTGACCGTGCCGACCTGGTTCTGGCTGCGCGCGACCACGTTGAGGCGGCCGCCGCGGAGGGAGAAGATCTCCTCGTATTCGGCGCCCTGGAGAACGGCGGTGACGCACCAGGTCAGGTGGTCGTGGACCGGGGTCGTCTGGCCCGGCTGCCACACCATCACCACGATGGAGAAAGAACCGTCCTCTTCGGCGTGCACCAGGTGGGTCTGGTAGCCCGCGGGGTCGCCGAGAAGCTGCTCAGGCGTCAGCAGATCGGGGCCCGGCAGCCGGCGGCGCAGCGCGGCGGCGACCCGGTGAGCGGTGTCCTCCCATGAGCCGCCCGTCCATACCTCGCGCCGGATGGCGGCGGCGAGGGACGCAGGACAGGTACCTACGACTTCGGTGGCTAGCTGGGACATGACACCTCCCGGACTGATTACTCCCTTCGTCCCACCGTAGCGGCGGACCTCACATCAGTACTAATGCCAGCTGGAGGTTCACTCATAGACCCAATCGATGTGGTGGCCTCGATGCGGCTGCGCTGGGCCGTCCGACACTCGTCACACCTGCCTCTGATGTTCACTTTGCAGCCGTGGTGACCATTTTCTGGATCGGGTGACCGGTCACAAATGGTCACGCCGTATGCAAAGTCAGCGCAGGGGGCTGATGTGACCAAAGGGATCGGAACGTCGCTTGCCGAGGGGATTGCGCATTGGCGGTGTGGGCCACAGGTGCGGATCTACTGGCGTTGTGGGCCACACCGCCAACGGAGAGAAGCGGAGCGCGGTCGCTTCTTGCTGTTATCAGGTTGGCGGGGATGGGGCGGCGGCGGGGCGGGGTTAGTCCGTGAGGGAGGTGTAAGCCACGACGCCGCGGCGGAGGGCGTCGATGGCGGCGTGGGCCGTGGCCGCTACGTCGCGGTCGCGGGGGGCCACGTCGGGTTGAGGGTGCTCGGTCTCCGGGGGCGCGGTCTCCGGGGGCGCGGTCTCCATCGGGGTTCGGTCTCCTGGGGCTCGGTCTCCACCGGCTCGGCGTCCGGGGGCGCGGTCTCCTGGGGCGCGGTCTCCACCGGCTCGGCGTCCGGGGGCGCGGTCTCCTGGGGCTCGGCCTCCTGGGGCTCGGCGTCCGGGGGCTCGGGTTCCTGGTGGCTGCCGTTCGGGCGGGTCCGCGGGGGCGGGGAGTTCTGGGCCGCGGCGGCTATCTGGTCCAGGAGGTCGATGAGCTGCTTTACCGAGCGGACGAAGTCGCCGGGGGTGAGGCCGGGAACCGAGTCGAGGACGTCTTCGAGCTTGGCGCCGCGGGCCCAGCGGAACGCCGCCCACACGAAGCCCGGGTCCGGCTCGCGCAGGAACGACAGGCCGCTGCGCTTTTCCAGCTGGTCGAGATCCGCCCAGGTACGGTTCATCGCGGACAGCACGTCGCTGACCGGCCCCTTGGGCAGCCGCGCCGGGCCCTCGTCCTTCGCCTGCCTGGACTCGTACGACAGCACGGAGACGCAGGCCGCCAGCTCGGCCGGGTTCAGGCCCTCCCAGAAGCCGCGCCGCAGGCACTCGGCCGCCAGCAGGTCGAGCTCGGAGTACAGCCGCTGCAGCCGCTTGCCGTCGGCGGTGACCGAGTCGCCGTCGAGGTAGCCGAGCTCGTCGAGCACGGCGCAGACCTTGCCGAACGTGCGCGCGATCACGTGCGACCGGCCGCCGATCTGCCGCTCGAGCTCGGCGGCCTCCTTCTGCAGGCGGAAGTAGCGTTCGGCGACCCGCGCGTGCTGTTCCCGGTCGGGGCAGCCGTGGCACGGGTGCCTGCGCAGCTTGCGGCGCAGCTCCGCGATGTCGCCGCGGTCCGAGTCGGAGCCGCGGTCGCCGCGGGAGTCACGACGGGCCCGTTCTGGATGATCGAAAGACTTGCCAGCCAGCTTGCTGCGCATCGAGGAGACGAGGTCGCGGCGGTGCTTGGGCGATCGCTCGCTGAACGAGTTCGGCACCCGGAGCCACTCGACAGGCTCGGCCGGCACCGGGAAGTCGGCCGCGGACAGCTGCTTGAGCTGTCCCTGCGCGGTGAGCACCAGCGGGCCGTCGGCGCGGGCAGGCAGCGCGCCCGCGGCGGGCGGCGGCGTGAGCACCACGGCCATCCCGGCCCGCCGCCCGGACGGCACCCGGATGATGTCGCCGCGGCGCAGCGTGGCGAGCGCGCGGCGGGCCTCCTCGCGCTGCGCCGAGGCGCGGCTGCGGGACGCGCCGCGCTCGGCGTCGGTGATCTGGCGCCGGATTTCGGCGTAGCCCAGGAAGTCGCCGAGATCGCAGGTCATCGACGCCGCCAGCTCGTCCATCGAGGCCTTGACCCGGCGCAGCCTGCGGTTCAGGCCGACGACGCCCCTGTCGGCCTGGAACTGCGCGAACGACGACTCGAGCAGGGTCGCGGCGCGGGCCCGCCCGGCCCGCCCGGTCAGGTTGACGGCCATGTTGTAGGAGGGGCGGAAGCTGGAGTTCAGCGGGTAGGTGCGGGTGCCGGCCAGGCCGGCCACGGAGTCCGGGTCGACGCCCGGATGCCAGAGCACGACCGCGTGCCCTTCCACGTCGATACCGCGCCGCCCGGCCCGGCCGGTGAGCTGGGTGTACTCCCCCGGCGTGAGCGCCACGTGCGCCTCGCCGTTCCACTTGTCGAGCCGTTCGATGACGACGGTCCTGGCCGGCATGTTCACGCCGAGCGCCAGCGTCTCCGTCGCGAAGACGGCGCGGACCAGGCCGGCGGCGAACAGTTCCTCCACGACCTCCTTGAAGGCGGGCAGCATCCCGGCGTGGTGCGCCGTGATCCCCCGGCGCAGCCCGGTGACCCAGTCGTGGTACCCGAGGACGGCGAGGTCCTCGTCGGGAATGTCGGCGGTGCGCTGCGCCGCCACCGACTCGATGTAGGACGCCTCGTCCGGCGTGGTCAGCCGCAGCCCGGCGGCCAGGCACTGCTGGACCGCGGCGTCGCAGCCCGCGCGGCTGAAGATGAACGTGATCGCGGGCAGCAGCCCCGCGGCGTCCAGCCGGTCGATGGTGTCTGGCCGGTACGGCGGCGCCGGCCGCCGGGACCGGTAGCCCTGACCGCCGCGCCCGCCGCCGCGGCCCCGCCCGTAGCCGGCCCCGGACGCCGGCGAGGACGCCCGGTAGCTCTCCCGCCGCGCCAGTTTGGTCAGCTCCGGGTTCACCTCGTGGTGGTCGTCGTCGGTGAACAGGTCGTAGAGCCGGCGGCCGACCAGCATGTGCTGCCACAGCGGCACCGGCCGGTGCTCGTCGACGATCACGTCGGTGCCGCCGCGCACCTGGGACAGCCAGTCGCCGAACTCCTCGGCGTTGCTCACCGTCGCCGACAGCGCCACCACCCGCACCGACTCGGGCAGGTGGATGATGACCTCTTCCCACACCGCGCCGCGGGCGCGGTCCGCCAGGTAGTGCACCTCGTCGAGCACGACGTAGCCGAGGTCGCGCAGCGCCGGCGAGCCGGCGTAGAGCATGTTGCGCAGCACCTCGGTGGTCATGACCACGACCGGCGCGTTGCCGTTGACGCTGTTGTCGCCGGTCAGCAGGCCCACGGTATCGGCGTCGTACCGGCGCACCAGGTCGTTGTACTTCTGGTTGGACAGCGCCTTGATCGGCGTGGTGTAGAAGCACTTGCGGCCCTGCCGCAGCGCCAGGTGGACGGCGTACTCGCCCACCACGGTCTTGCCCGACCCGGTGGGCGCCGCGACGAGCACCCCGTCCCCGGCGGTCAGCGCGCCGCAGGCGGCCACCTGGAACTGGTCGAACTCGAAGTCGTAGAGCTCACGGAACGAGGTGAACTCCGGGGCCGCCTGCCGCTCACGGAACCTGGCGTACTGCTCAGCCGGGCTCACCGCCGGTGTGCTCATGGCTTCAAGCCTAGGTGACCTGGCGCTCCAGGTGCGTCAGAGGCGTTTAGTTGAGCGAGCTGTCCACGTCCACCCGCTCAGGCTCGTCGATCGGCGACAGCTCGTCGTCGGCCAGCCCGGCGTACGGGTCCGGGTTCAGCCGGGCGCGGCGCTTGTCGTTGAAGTAGACGAAGACCTCGGCGATCTCGACGAGCCCCACGCACAGCCCGCCGAAGATGAGCATCGTCCACGGATCGGGGCTCGGGTTGACCATGCCCGCGAACACGAAGACGCCGAAGATGAGCGCCTTGCGCCATTTCCGGAACCGCTCGTGGGTGAGGATGCCCGCGATGTTCAGCATGGCGAGGACCAGCGGCAGCTCGAACGCGATGCCGAAGCCGAGCAGCATGCCGGTGAAATAGCCAAGGTAGGTGTCGAAGCTCGGCAGCACGAGCACCCCGTGCGGCGCCAGGCCGAGCAGGTAGTGCAGCCCCCGGCCCATAACGTAGTAGGCGAGGAAGGCGCCGCCGACGAACAGCGGGACCGCGGTGCCGGTGAACATGTAAGCCCAGCGCTTCTCGCGGGAGTACAGGCCGGGGGCGATGAACGCCCAGAGCTGGTACAGCCAGACCGGGCAGGTGGCGATCAGCGCGATGAAGAAGGCGATCTTGATGCGGATGAAGAGCGGGTCGAAGACGCCGTTGGCGACGAGCGAGTCACCGACGATGTGGCAGCCGCTATGCCCGTTGATGGTCGCGGAGCAGAACGGGCGCATAACCCACTGGATCGTGGGGTTGGAGTAGTAAAGCGCGATGCCCATACCGATCGCGATCACGATGATCGCCTTGAGCAGCCTGTTACGCAGCTCGCGCAGATGATCCATCAGGGGCATCCGCCCGTCCGGGTTCTCCCGGCGCTTGGCGCGTACGTAGCGCTGCCCCACGATGCGGGCGCCTTCCAAGGCGGAGCCCTTGTCGGCCATGACCCTCTCTTCCGCAGCCGGGTGGGCTAGGGGTCAGCGAGTCTGCTTGCTGTCCGTCGCGGTCGTGCCGTTGGCGCCGACCGTCTGCTGAAGGCTGTTGAGCTGCTCCTGCAGCGCTGCGATCTGCGCCTGCGCGTCAGGGGTGGCCGGGGTCGCAGCCGGGGTGGCCGGGGGCGCCTGAAGCTGCGCAGGGGCAACGGCCGGAGTGGCGTCCGCCGTGGCCGGAGCGCTCGATGCATCATGCTCGTCCTCCTCGTGGAGGCCCGACACTTCCTTCTTCAGAATGCGCATCGACTGGCCGAGGGAACGAGCCGCACCGGGCAGCTTGCGCGACCCGAACATCAAGACGAACAGGATGACGATGACCAGGATCAGCCACGGTTTGTCGAACAGGCCGTCAAACATATGCGTCCTCTGTAACAAGTAGTGAGTTCAGCACGCCGAGACTCATTTCGGGTCTGAGTCTACACGTCATTCGTCACGCGGCCAGGTCCGGATTGGCCGGCTGGCCCGCGAAGTCAGGAGCGCAGCCGGTCCAGCAGGTTACCGTTCCACACCATGATCGTGTACTCGCGGTAGTGATACGTCCGCGCGGGCTGCCCGAACGTCGCGACCGCCTCGGCCCTGGTCACCACGGCGGCGCCCACGGTCGACGCGACCACGAAGGTCGCCCGCTGCTGCGCGGGGTCGTACCAGGAGCGGTTCGCCTCCCACTTGCGCGCGCCGAGGAACCGCCCGCCAGGGCCGGCCGGGCCCGCGGGGCGCAGCGTGATGGTTCCCTGGCCCTCCACGGTCACGATGCTGGCCTGCGTGTAGCCGCTGAGCCCGTAGCTGAGGTGGTGCGCGGTCAGCCAGGCCGTCAGGTCCTCGAAGACCGGCGCCTGGGCCGGCTGGGCGGCGCCGTAGGCGAGCATGGCGGCGTAGCAGGCGACCCCGGCCGCCAGCGCGGCGGTCGCGACGCGGCGCGCGGCCAGCCGCTCCCCCACGAGCCGTCCGGCCAGCGCCGCGCCGAGCGGCAGCACCGGCGCGATCTCCCTGGTGCTCAGCAGGTCGGCGACCTGCACGCCGAACGCGTACGCGGCCACGTCGAAGACGATCGCGAGCAGCAGCACCGCCTCGATGAACCGGTCGGCCCGCAGGAAGCCGCGCACCGCGGCGCACACGCCCCACACGACCAGCGCCACGCCGGCCAGGTGCAGCACCGCGAAGACCACGGCGCGCGTCGAGCCCGCGCCGATGAAGTCCGCGCCGAACAGCTCGAGCAGCCCCTGTCCGGTGATCCGGAAGTTCCGCGCCAGTATCCCCGTCGTCGCCAGCTTCGTCTGCAGCGTGCCGATCTGCCAGCCGCCGAGCGCCGTGATCACCTTGATGGCGGCCAGGCCCGCCGGCACGCTCACGATGGCGGCGGCCGCCATCGACAGCTCGTACCACTGGGCGCGCAGGCCTTCCCTCGCGACCAGGCCGCGGCAGGCGCGCGCCAGGCAGACCACCGCGATCGGCGCCGCGGCGATGAAGATCACCAGGGCGTCGCCGACCAGCACCCAGGCCAGCACGAGCCCGGTGACGGCCGGCACCCACCAGCGCCGGCCCGCCCAGTCGATCAGGATGAACAGGGCCAGCACCGGCACCGCGGTGCCGGTGTGGTCGGGCCCCTGCATCAGCGTCTGGGTGCCGTCGCCGAGCTGCGGGGCCAGCATGATCGCGCCGCCGGTCACGGCGCGCACCACGCCGGCCGCGCCGCGGGCCCTGCCGCGCGCGAGGAACGCCGCGAGCAGCACCAGCAGCGTGTAGGTCATCGCGCCGCCGAGGTGCGCGAGGTCGGCGTTCAGCCCGCGCGCCGCCTCGAGCAGCATGTACTGCGGCAGCTCGGTCGTGTAGAAGGTCACGTCCGCGACCCACCAGCCGCGCAGCAGCGGGTTGCCGTGCAGCATGTCCCAGGACAGCAGGTCGATCGAGGCGCCGTCGGGTCCCGCCGGGATCGTCCGCGACTGGAGCAGGTAGGCGGCGAACAGCAGCACGGCCACGACCACCGTGCCGGCCGCCCAGGCCAGCCTGCCGCGGACCGGGGGCCGGCCCGCCCGATGGCCGCCGGGCGCCGTCGCCGGCGTCACCGAAGTGCTGCTCAATCCGACCGACCCGCCCCTTCTGGCGCTGTCCTCGCGATGCTTCCCGTCGTTCCTGGTGAAAGGTCGTTCTTGGTAAAGTCAGTCTTTCAGTCCGGAACGTACGGTTGTGACTGTACCGGCGCCGGCCCTCTCCGCATGGCGGGCGGGCGAACTAGGGCGACACACCTTAACCGAATCTTGGCGAGGCTGATCATTCACTCCACGCCTCTTTATATAGTCCCCTTATGGCAGCCCGCAGTCTCGAGACCCCGACAGCCGAGGAAGCGCCCGTGAGCGGCATCAACTACGAGCGGCTCTACGCATACCGGTTCCGGGACGTCGACCAGGCCAGCAGGCAGAAGGTCTGGAACGAGATCGCCCGGTACGTCCACGAGCGGCTCGGCGAACCGCGCAGCGTGCTCGACCCGGCGGCCGGCCGCGGCGAGTTCATCACCGCGGTGCCCGCCGCCGACCGGTGGGGCGTCGACCTCGTCAGGCAGGGTGACCTCGAATCGGCCGGCGTGAAGATGGTCATCGGCGACATCATGGACGTCGAACTGCCGCGGGAGCACTTCGACGGCGTTTTCCTGTCGAACTTCCTCGAGCACCTGCCGGACCAGGACGCGGTCGGCACAGTGCTGGCGAAGCTGCGCGACGCGATGCAGCCGGGCGGCCGGATCGCGATCATGGGCCCGAACTTCCGGTACTGCGCGAAGAACTACTTCGACTGCGCCGACCACACGGTTGTCCTCAGCCACATCGGCATCGAGGAGCACGTCTACGCCGCCGGGTTCGAGGTGGAGTCGGTGGCGCCCCGCTTCCTGCCCTTCTCCTTCCGCGGCGTGCTGCCGCCGTCGGCGGCGCTGACCAGGACCTATCTACGGACTCCGGTGCTGTGGCGGCTGCTCGGCAAGCAGTTCCTCGTAATCGGCCGCAAGCCTGGCGCCGCGGCCGGCGACCGCTAGCCCGTACCGGGGGCGCCGGGGAAGGCGCGGTAGCGGAGCCTGGTCAGCAGGTTGTAGTCGTAGACCATGACCACGTACGGCCCCACCGTGTACTCGCGGGCCGGCTGGCCGAAGCGCTCGCGCACCGTCGGGATGCTGAGGCCGCCCGGCGGGACGCTGGGGTCGCTCGCCGCGATCACGAAGTCGGCCCTGCTGTGCGCGGGGTCGTACCACGCGCTCGACGACTCCCAGTGCCTGACGTCGAGCGACTCCGGGGTGACCGGCGCGACGAGGACCTGACCGCCGGTGGCCACCGTGGTGGAGTTGGCCTGCCAGTATTCGGCCAGGCCTTCCGTGTAGTGGTGGCTGGCGAGCCACGTCGCCAGCTGCTGCTGGGGGGGACCGAGCGGCGCCCAGCTGGCGGCGAAGCACAGCGCCGCCAGCCCGGCCGCGAGCCAGACGCCCAGCACCGAGAACACGACCGTCGCGGGCCACCGTGAACGCCGCTCGGAGCCGGTATCCCACCAGCGCACGGGCAGCAGCGGCGGCAGCATCCGGCCCGCGAGCACCGCCCCGAGCGGCAGCAGGATCGCGACCTCGTGCGCGTAGGCCAGCGACTGGATCAGGGTGCCGAAGACGCCCGCGATCAGCGTGCAGATCGTCGCCGCGGCGACGATCTGCGACAC
Source organism: uncultured Actinomycetota bacterium (assembly GCA_963843745.1). Lineage (GTDB taxonomy): Bacteria > Actinomycetota > Actinomycetes > Streptosporangiales > Streptosporangiaceae > Trebonia. The sequence goes on along the minus strand of CAWJLP010000017.1, from coordinate 52,888 downwards.
CCGGTCCGTCCGGCTGAGGAAGAACGTCACGACGGCGACCGCCAGCCCCGCCGCCGCCAGGCCGAGACCCACCCAGTGCAGCTCGGCCGAGAGGTTCAGCTGCGGGTGCCTGCCCTGGTAGTTGGCGCCGAACAGCAGCTGGATCGACTGAAGCATCACGTGCAGGTTGCCGCGGACCTGCGACATCGGCGCGATCAGCTGCTTCGGGAGCGGCTGCTGATAGTAGCCGCCGAACTTGCGGATCGCCCGCAGGGAGACGTTGGCCAGCTCGTAGGACGCCGCGGCCGCGGCGAGCAGCGCCGCGTCATACCAGTACTCCCGCAGCGGGCGTCGCCGCAGCGCCAGCATGGCCAGCCGGACCGCGGCCACGCCGGCGATCGGCGCGGTCGCCGCGACGAGCCCGAGCTGGTCCCCGATCTGCACCGCGGCGAGCACCACGCAGGCCACCGGCGGGACCCACCAGCGCTCGGGCGCACGATCGAGGAGCAGGAACAGCGCGAGGATCGGTACCGCCGTGCCCGCGTGGTCGGGGTTCTCGAGGAAGACCTCGGTGCCGCCGAGCACGCTCGGCGCCAGCATGATCGCGCCGGCCACCAGCGCGCGGACCAGGCCCTCCCGGCCCTTCGCCCGGCCCCTGGCCAGCATCGCGGCGAGCAGCACCATCAGCGTGTAGGTGAGCGCTCCGCAAATGTGCACCACGTCCGGCCGCAGCCCGCGCAGGGCCGTCACGATCATGTACTCGGGCAGCTCGGTCGTGTAGAACGAGACGTCGGCGATCCACCAGCCCTTGAGCAGGAGGTTGCCGTGCAGCATCGCCTGCGCCTGGAGTATGGCGGAGGCGCCGTCGGCGTTGAACGGCGCGACCAGCGACTGGCGCAGGTACAAGGTGAACAGGGCCGCCGCGGCGAGCAGCAGGCCGCCCGCCCAGGCGAGGACGGACCGCCGGACGGCGAACCGCCGCGGACCGTGCCGGCCGGCCTCGGTCGCGGCCCCCGCCGCGGGGGTCACGGAGTCATGGCTGGTCCGCTGCACCAAAGCTCCATCCCGTTCACGCCGGCCCCGGCTTGCGCACCTGGAGCAGCAGGTTCTTGTCCCAGACCATGATTATGTACTGGCCGACGCGGTATTCGTGCGCCGGCTTGCCGAAGACCTGCCGGACGCCCGTCTCGGGGAAGGCGTACGCGTTGCCGGGTCCGGGGACGGCCACGACGAACGTCGCCCGGGAAACAGCGGGGTCGTACCAGCTGCCCTTGGCGACCCACGTATACGGCTGTTTCGCGAGATCGGAGGTCGGCGCGACAAGCACCTGGCCGCCGCTGGCCAGCGTCGTGCTGGACGCCCCCCAGTACTTGGCGAGCCCGTCGGTCAGGTGGTGGGCCACCAGCCAGTCGGCGAGCTGCTGGGTCTCGGCCGGCTGCTTCGGCTGCGCCGCTGCCCAGCCGAGAGCCGCCAGGTAACCGGCGAGCGCCACGGTGAGCACCGGCGTCAGCGCGAGCCTCGGCAGCCGGCGGCGCGCCAGCCAGGAGCCGACCGTGCGGCCCGCGAGGACCGCACCGAACGGCAGCACGACGGCGATCTCGTGCGCGCCCTGCAGCAGGACCATGTGCGTCGCGAACGTGGCCGCCACGAGCACCACCAGGGTGCCGACGGTCAGCACCTGCGTGATGCGGTCGGCGCTGCGGAACAGGCAGGCGATGCCGGCCAGCAGCCCGGCGAGGGCGAGCAGGAACCCGGCCAGGTGCAGCACCGCGATCGCCGTCCTGAGCTCGGTCGGCTGCTCCCAGAAGTCCGCGCCGAACAAGATCAGCACGTTCTGCACGGTCAGCTTGACCTGCTCCCCCCAGACGGAGACCGGGATGGACTGACGCACCTTCAGGGCGTGCATCTGGTAGCCGCCCGCTGCTTTGATACCGTGCACCGCCAGCTTGGTCAGGCCCACGGAAACGACGGCGGCCGCCGCCAGCCCCAAGTCGTACCAGCCGGGCCGCCGGCGGCGCACCAACGGCAGGGCCGCCCGGACCACGCAGACCAGCGCCATCGGCACCGCGGCGGCGTACATAGCCAGCGGGTCGTCGACCTGCGCCCAGACCAGCAGCAGCACCGTCACCGCGACCGCCCACCAGCGTTCCCGCGCGCGGTCGATGAACAGCAGCGTCAGCAAGATCGGCACGCCGATGCCGGTGTGATCGGGGGCCAGCAGCAGGACGTGCGTGCCCGGGCTGTAGCCGGGCGCCACCAGGATGCCTCCGGCGAGGACCGCCCGGACGATGCCCTCCGCGCCGCGCGCGGTGCCCCTGGCAAGCAGCGCGGCGCTGAGCACGAGCAGGGTGTAGACGATCGCGGCGGTGATATGCGCGACGTCGGGGCCGAGCCCGTGAATGACCGCGACCAGCCCGTCTATCGGGATCTCGAACGTGGAGAACGACACGTCGGCGACGAACCACCCGCGCAGCGCCGCGTTGCCGTGCATCATGTCCCAGCCCTGCAGCACCATCCCGGCGGCGTCGGAGTTCACCGCCGTGGTCCGCGACTGGAGCAGGTAACACCAGAACAGCGCCACGGCCGCGACGGCGAGCGCGCCCGCCCACGCCAGCCGCGGGAGGGCGCGTTCGCGGCCCGCTGGCTCTCCGGCGCCGAGGGCGGCGTCCCCAGGCGCCGCGAGATTTTCCCGCCGTTCGTTGAGCACCCGTCAAGGGTAGTGCCTGTCGCTGGGCGGGAGTTCAGGAGCTATATGTGGCGGGAGTTCAGGAGCTATATGTGGCGGGAGTTCAGGAGCTATATGTGAGGTCGGACAGTAGATTCTTCCGCCACACCAGGATGGTGTACTGCCCGAAACGGTAGGTCCGGGCGGGCTCGCCGAACTTCGCGATCGCCTCCGCCGCGGTGACCGTCGCTGACCAGTACGATCCGGGCGCGGTGGCGACGACGAAGCTGGCGTCGTTGGTCCGGGGGTTGAACGCCGTCATGTCGCTTTCCCAGCGGTACGGCGCGAGGCCCGCCGCCCCCACGTAGTCGTGGTTGACCGCGCGCATCGTCACCTGGCCGTTGCTGTCCACGGTCACGCTGCTGGCCTGCCAGTAGCCGGCGATGCCCTGGCGCAGGCCGTGGCGCTCCAGCCACAGCGCCAGGGTCGCCGCGTCGGGCACCGCGGGCCTGGCGGACACCAACGGCGGCACGGCCGCGAACACCGCCGCTGCCACCCCCGCCACGAGAACCGGTTTCAGCCGCGGGCGCAGCAGCGGCTCGGCGAGCAGCCGGCCAGCCAGCGCGGCGCCGAGCGCGAAGACCGGAGCGATCTCCCAGTATTTCCCCCATGACGCCGAGTAGAGCAGCACGTAGGCAGCGACGTTGAACACGACCGCCACCGCGAGCAGCGGCGCCAGCAGTTCATCGCCGCGAAAGAACCGGAGCAGCCCTGCCACCACCGCGGCCGCGACCAGGATCGCCGCGACCAGGTGAATTGACGTGATCACCAGCCCGAGGGCGGTCCCGGCCCGCTCGCCGGAGAAGTCGGCGCTGAACAGGTCGAGGAACGCCTTGACCGCCCCTACGATGTTCCCGGGGATGTCGCGGGACGGCACGATATGCGCCGGCGCGGGGTTCACCAGGTACCCGCCCAGGGCACGGATGAGGTGCGTCATCGCTTCCCCGGCGATGGCGGCGACGACCGCCGCGGCGGTCAGCGACAGCTCGTACCACGCCGCGGCGAGCGGGACCCGTCGCAGCGCCAGCAGCACGAACGACCGGGCGCCGCAGACCAGCAGCAACGGGGCCACCCCGATCACCAGCACCAGCGGATCGCCGACCAGCGCCCAGGCCAGCACCGCGGCGACGGCGACGGGAACCCACCGGCGGCGTCCTCGGGGGATGCGGAGGCCAGGGGGGACGGGGGACCCGGAGGGAATCGGGGGCGGGGAGCCCCCCATGCTGGGATTGTGCCCCCCGTGCGGGGAGCTCGACCCCCGGTCGGGGGAAACACTGTCGATCAGCGCCAGCGCCACCAGCACCGGCAGCGCGGTCCCGGCGTGATCCGGGTCGCTGAGGTAGATGAAGGCCGGGACGACCCGTGGCCCGGTGGCCAGAGCCGGGCCGAGCATGATCGCGACGGCGATCGCGGCCCGCACCACCCCGGCGCGGCCGCGCGCCTGACCGCGGGCCACGACGGCGGCGCCGAGCACGAGGAGCGTATACGTGAGCGCGGCGCATATGTGCACCACCTCGGGCCGCAGCCCGTACGCGGCCACGACCAGCATGTATTCGGGCAGCTCGGTTGTGTAGAAACTGACATCGGACACGTACCACCCGTGCAGCAGCAGGTTGCCGTGCAGCATCGCCCAGGCTTGCAGCATGTTGCCCGCGCCATCCGACTGAGCCATGAACGCCCCCGCTACACGCAACGCGTAGCAGAACAAGACGACCACGCCGGCCGCCACGGCGGCCGGCCAGCTCAGCCGGCGGATGCCGGGCAAGAACGCCCGCGCCCGGCCGACCGTCGCCACCTTCGCCTCGGTGAGCACGGCGGAAGTATAGCGTCAGGTGTACAGGGCGAGGGCCTCGGCCGCCGCGGCGCGGACCTCGTCGGCCAGCGCGGCGGGGGCCAGCACCCGGGCGTCCTCCCCCAGGCGCAGCGCGAGGCGGCGCACCCAGCTCGTGTCCGGGGTGCGCAGCACGGCGCGCAGGCGTCCCTCGCCAGCCTCGGTAACCGACTCGCACGGCCAGTACTCGGCCACCCAGCGCGCGTCGGCGGCCAGCTCAAGCTCCACCCGCTCGTCGGACTCCGACGGGCGGAACAGCCCGGCGTCCACGTCCTTCTGCTCGGCCTCGGCGGGCACCTCGGCTGGCACGTCGAGCACGTCCAGGTCGAGTATCCGGTCGAGCCGGAACAGCCGCACCCCTTCGGCCAGCCGGCACCAGCCTTCCAGGTACGTGCGGCCCTCCACCACCAGGAGCCGCATCGGGTCCACGTCGCGCTCGGTCGGCGCGGCACGGCCAGGCACGTAGTGGCGCAGGTGCAGGCGCCTGCCCGCACCCAGAGCAGTGCTGATCTTCGCGGCCAGGCCGCGTACGCTGCGACTATCGACTTGGATCATCACCTGGGAGCTCGCCGCGGCGCTCGCGCCGGCCGCACCCTCGATCTTGGCGATCAGCCGGCCGACCGCGGAACCGGCGGCGGGGACCTCAGCCAGCATCCGCAGCGCGACGAGCAGCGCGTTCGCCTCGTCGGCCGCCAGCCGTAGCGGGCGGGCGATCGACTCGGCCTGGCTGACCGTGATCTCGCCGCCCTCGTAGGACAGGTCGATCGGGCAGTACGGCTCCGGCGCCTTCAGCTCCACGCACCAGGCGAGGTTCAGGTCGTCGATCAGCTCGCGTTCGGTCATGCCGAACGCGGCGGCCGCCTCCGACAGGCTCACGACCTTCCTGCTGACCACGTACGGGACCAGCGCGAGCAAGCGGCGCAGCCGCTCGGCGGAGGTCACCATGCGGGGTGCGTTCCCGCTCACGCGAGGATCCCCTTGAGCCGGCGGATGACCGCCTCGCGCAGGTCCGGCGGCTCGAGCACCATGACGTCGGGGCCGAACGAGGCGATGTGGTCCGCGTACCAGGGCACGTCGGCGAAGCTCACCGTGACCCGGTCCCAGCCTGGTGCTTCGTCCGGCGCGACCTCGCTCGCCCAGCGGCGCAGGCCGAAACCGGCGTCCGCGCGGACTTTGAGCACCGCGGTGAGGTCGCGGGCCGGCGAGACGTCCCAGCTCTTCACCAGCTCGCGGACGTCCGCGTCCGGCGGGACGGTGACGCTCCCCGCCGGGCCGGCCATCTTTACCTGGCCCGTGATGCGGCTGAGCCGGAAGACCCGCGCGGCGTTCCGCGTGCGGTCGTGGCCGGCCACGTACCAGCGGCCCCTCCTGTAGACCACGCCCCAGGGCTCGAGCTCCCGCTTGGTCGCGGTGGAGCGGCCGCTGGCGATGTAGTCGAACGTCACCGGGCGGTGGTCCCTGACGGCCTCCCAGAGCGGGCCGAACGCGGGCTCCTGGGTGCTCAGCCGGGGCTCGATGCCGAGGCTCTGCTTGTCATCGTCCTGGTCGGAGCCTGGCGGTGCCGCGGCCTTGAGCTTGAGCAGGGCGCCGGCGGCGGCGCCCGCCAGCGCGGCGCTCTGCCAGACCCGGGAGGCGATGCCGAGCACCGCCGCCTCGTCGGCCTCGAGCCTGATCTCGGGGAGCTCGTAGTCCTGCTTCTTGATGCGGTAGCCGGGCTCCTCGTCGAGCGCGTTGTTCACGCCGGTCTCCAGCGGGATGCCCAGCTCCCTGAGCTCCTCCTTGTCGCGCTCGAACATCCGCTTGAAGGCCTCGTGCTCGTCGGGGTAGCCGCGCACCGCGGCGCGGATCTCCTCGGCGGTCAGGTACCGGCGGGAGGACAGCAGCAGGACGACGATGGACAGCAGGCGCTCGGTCCTGCGCTTCGACATCGCGTCCTCCCTGGTTTGTTCTAGTCTGCCGTCGTGATCCGATGGCAAAGCGGGACCGTGACGGCATTGCGGCGCGAATGGCAAGGAGCAGCCGAGATCATGGTATCCGTGGACGGGGCGGAGGTTCGCGCGCTCGCGTACCCGGCCCTCACGGGCGCGCCGCGGGTCGGCGACCAGGTGCTGCTCAACGTCGGCGCCCTCCAGCGCGGCCTCGGCACCGGCGGCTACGCGTTCGTGGTCGCGATCCCCGGCCGGCTGCCGGCGGACCCGGATCGTCCCGATACCGGGCATATCGTGAAATCTCGGTATACGCCCCTGCAGGTCATGGTGTCGAGCGTCGAGGAGCAGGGGTCGCCGCACCACGAGCTGCTGCGGGACGCTGGATCCGTCGACGGGATGCCGGTGGTGGTCGCGGATCTGCACTCGGCGCTGCCCGCCGTGCTCGCCGGCCTCTTCGCGGCGCGGCCCTCGTGCCGGGCGGTGTACGTCATGCAGGACGGCGGGGCGCTGCCCGCGTGGTTCTCCCGGACGGCCGCGGGGCTCCGCGGGGCGGGCTGGCTGGCGGCGACGGTGACGACGGGGCAGTCGTTCGGCGGCGACCTGGAGGCGGTGACCGTGCACAGCGGGCTGCTCGCCGCGCGGCACGTGGCCGGGGCCGACGTGGCGGTGGTCGCGCAGGGGCCTGGCAACCTCGGCACCGGGACCCGGTGGGGCTTCTCCGGCGTGGCCGCGGGCGAGGCGGTGAACGCCGCGGCGGTGCTCGGCGGACGGCCGGTGGCGTCGCTGCGGCTGTCGGACGCCGATTCCCGGTCCAGGCACCAGGGGGTGTCGCACCACAGCATCACCGCCTACGGCCAGGTCGCGCTCGCGGCGTGCGACGTCGCGGTGCCCGAACTCCCGGAACCGCTCGCGTCGCGGGTGGCGGCCGACGTCGCGCCGCTCGCCCTGCGGCACCGGCTGGTACGCGTCCCTGTGGACGGCCTCGAGTCAGCCTTGCGGGAGTGTCCGGTGCCGCTGTCCACGATGGGCCGGGGCCTTGACGAGGACCTCGCGTACTTCCTCGCGGCCGCCGCGGCCGGCCGCGTGGCGGCCGGCCTGCTCTAGCTGGTTAGCCGACGGCGGCGATGATGTCGACGACGAAGACCAGGGTGTCGGTGCCCTTGATGCCCGCGCTCGACGAGCCGGTGCTGCCGTAGCCGTCCGCGGGCGGGATGACCAGCAGCACCCGGCTGCCCACGGTCTGGCCGACCAGCCCGGTGTCCCAGCCCTTGATGACCTGGCCGACGCCGATCTGGGTCGTGTACGGCAGCTTACGCGTCCAGGAGGAGTCGAACACCTTCTTGGTACGCCAGATGACGCCGGTGTACTGCACCATTATTTCCTGGCTGCTCTTCACCTTCGGCCCGGTGCCCTTGATCAGGGTCTTGACCTGGAGGGTCTTCGGCGGGCTGCTGGCCGGGATGGTGATGAGCGGCGCCTTGCCCGCGGCCGTGGTCACGGTCGGCAGCGCGCCGCCGCCGTTGGTGCTCTGCGCGCCTGGCACGCCGGCGATGTTGCTGTACGACTTGTCCAGGTCGATGACGAAGACCAGCGTGTCGGTGCCCTTGACGCCGATCTGCGAGTTCCCCGTGGTGCCGAAGGCTTCCTTGGGCGGGATCACGGCGAGCACCCGGCTGCCCATTGGCTGGCCGATGAGGGCCGTCTCCAGGCCGGGGATCATCTGGCCGGAGAACAGCGTCGGCCCGCCCGAGCCGTAGGTGCTGCCGAGCAGCTTGTGCGTCGTGCCGCTCCAGTCGTAGAGCACGAAGTTGCCTTCCAGCGTCTGGGCCGAGGTCAGCTTCGTGCCGCTGCCCTGGATGAGCGTCTTCGTGTACAGCGCTGGCGCTGCCTTCTCCGCGGGAATCGTCACCTTCGGAGCGGCGCCGAAGGTCCCTGTCGCGGTCACTACGCTGTTCGACGTGGCGGTCGACGGGCTCGACTTAGCCGTGGACGCCGAGCTGCAGCCGGCGACGGCCACGGCTGCGAGCAGGGGGAGCGCTACAAGCGCGGCTGCGCGTCGCATCAAGAACCTCTCGGATTCGGCCGTGAGCTCAGGACCCCGGCTTTCTTGTGTTCCGGTAAAGGGTACCCGGACTAACTGCACACGACGGCCGGTGGATTGTTCATCTGCTGGGCGATCCGCGGCAGCTGGGTGAGCAGGTTCCCCGGGTACACACGGGCCGTGTAGTAGTAAATCTTCACGAGCTCGTGGGGGGGCGTGGCCGCGGGGGCCCAGTAGTACCCGCCGTAGTACAGGTAATGGCGCCCCGGTCCCGACCAGTTGTTGAGCAGCTTCAGCGCGACACCGGAGGCGGCGAACTGGGTGAAGTAGCCGGGTTTCTGGCTGAGCAGGATGAAGTTGGCCGCGTGGAGCTTCGGGTCATACCAGCTCGGCTTGGACTCCCACTGGTACGGCTGGACGCAGGCCGGCGTGACCGCCCGCACCGTGACGGTGCCGCCTGTCTCGACCGTGAGGATGCTCGACTCCCAGTAGCCGCCGAGCCCGTAGTGCAGGTGATTGTCCTCAAGGAACTTCGCCAGGCCCGCGAGCGGGTCCGGCGCGGGCGGGGTATCCGCCTGCCGGAACAGCCCGTAGCTGTACCAGCCGAACAGCGCTACCAGCGGTATCGCGATCAGCCTGATCCGCAGGCTGTACGCGCTCGCGGCGCCGCCTCCGGCGCCCGCGGCCCCGGACCGGGCGAAGCGCGGCAGTCGTACCGAGGCGAGCGGACCAGAGACGAGCCGGTCGCCGAGCATCCGCCCGGCGAGCACCGCCGCGAACGGCAGCACCGGCGCGATCTCCCTGGTGTTCAGGGCGGTGTGGTCGGCGAGCGTGCTCGGGATATACGCGACGAGGTTCGCGACGATGCCCACGAGCAGCAGCTGGCTGACGAAGTCCGCGTCGCGGAAGAACATCCGGCGCGCGATCGCGCACGCCCCCCAGACGGCGAGCACCACGGTGACCAGCCGGGTTATCGCGATGGCCTGGTCCAGGTGGGTCATCGGGTTCTGCGGGTCCTGCCCGGGGACGAAGTAGGCGCCGAACATCTCCAGCAGCCCGTGTACCACCACCCGGGCGTGCCAGAACCAGGTGCGGGTCGCGTCGAGGGCGTACGGGACGGGCTGCTGGTGGTAGCCGCCCGCGCTGTTGAACAGCGCCCTGCCGATCAGCACGATCACGTAGCCGATCCCGGCGGCGACCGCGAGCGAGACCTCGAACAGCCGGTCCACGATCCCCTGGCGCAGCCCGCGCAGGCCGCCACCGTGCAGCGCGCCGCCCACCGCGCTGGACAGCAGCCTGATGAGGCAGACCGCCAGCAGGGGAAGAACCGCGATCACGAGGACCAGCGGGTCGGCCATCAGTGCCCAGCCGAGCAGCAGGGCGACGATCACCGGCACGTACCAGCGCCGCCGCAGGTCGGCCACGGTCGTCCGCCCCGGCGGCCACAGCCGGTCGATGACCAGCCAGGTCAGCATCACGGGAACCGCGGTGCCGATGTGCCCGACGGAGAAGATCATCACGAAGATGCCGACGCCCGGCTGGGGGGCGAGCATGACAGCGAGCGCCAGCGCCATCCGCGCGACGGCCGCCCAGCCGCGTGCCCGGCCCTTCGCCAGCAGCATGCCGACCGCCACCACGAGGGTGTAGGTCATGGCGGCCGCGATGTGCGCGGTGCCGAGGCGCAGCCCGAATATGCCCACGAGCACCGCGATCTGCGGCAGCTCGGTAGTGATGAACGGCACGTCGGAGACGTTCCACCCGGACAGCGTCACGTTGCCGTGCAGCATGTCGTTGGCCATCAGCAGGATGTTGGCCTCGTCGGAGTTCTCCGCGTACGTCCTCGACAGGTGCAGGTAGGCGTCGAAGAGCACGACGACCACAAGCAGGAACACGGCCGCGCCGGCCCAGCGCCACGCTCGCGTGGCTGGGCGCGCCGGAGCGGCGGGCGAAGCGTCTTCTTCGACGCTCCCCGCTAGCCGCTGCGCTCCCGGTGCGGTGTTAGGCATAGTTGGCAATCATCTTGTCAGTCATCTCTTCGGGCCGTCAGCCGGATCTGAACCGCTGGTGGACGTACAAGCTCATACACTCTTACACCATCGGTCCCCATTCGGGACGACATCCGGCCTAACCTGTCACAGAGTAGCCTGAACCAGCCGGATCTACCTCCACAGGACGGACGAGCAGGGTGCAGCTGACATCGGCGACGGACACGGAAACGTCGCAGCGATCCGGCCGTGTTTCACTCCTGGCCCGGTTGAACAACCCCGTAGCGAGCGGGCTGATCGCGCTGCTCGGCTGGCTCGCGTTCGCGCTGGCCCGCTGGCAGACCTGGGCCGCCGGGCACATCAGCCTGTTCGTCATGGCGGGGCACACGTACTCGCAGCACGCGAACCTGCCCCACGTGCCGTCGAAGGGCTACGACGGGCAGTTCTACTACCGGTTCGCGCTGAACCCGTTCAACTGGCACCAGACCGCGTACGGCATCACGGTTGACCACAACTACCGGTACACCCGGCTCGGGTACCCGATCGTCGCGTGGATCCTCTCGTTCGGCCAGCACCACCTGGTCCCCACCGTCCTCGTCGTGGTCAATCTCGTCTGCGTCGGGATCATTGGCTGGCTCGGCGGGAAGTTCGCCCGCGAATCAGGACGGCACGCGCTGTGGGGACTGCTGTTCGCCGCGTACTTCGGCCTGGTGATCAGCGTCGGCAGGGACACGGCGGAGCCGCTGGCCGACGCCTGCATGCTCGGCGGGCTGCTCGCCTACCGGCACTCGCGGTGGGTGCTCGCCGCGATCCTGATCGCCTACGGCGTGATCACCAACGAGCCGATCCTGGTGGTCGCCATCGCGATCGCGCTGACCCGGCTGTATCAGATGTACCGCCGGCAGGCCCGGCCGGGCCTGCCGGACCTGGTGTGGGTGCTGCCCGGCGCGGCGTACGTGGTGCTGCAGGCCGCCGAGCACTTCCTCGTGAAGGGCAAGGCCGGCGCGAGCGCCGACGTCACGCAGAACTTCACGCTGCCGTTCAAGGCGCTGGTGCCCGCGGTCGTACGCGACTTCCGCCTGATGAGCTGGACGCACCTGGGCATGTACGACATCAACCTGATCGAGTTCATCGCCCTCGCAACCTTCGTCGTCGCGGGCCTGCTGGTGCTGCGGTCCACGACTGCCCCGGTGCACGAGCGGGTCGCGTTCGTCGGATTCGTCATCGTCGAGATGGTGATCGCGTCCGGGCAGTTCTGGGACAGCGTCTTCGGCGACGGGCGGACCTACATCGACGCGTTCCTGCTCGCCGTGATCATGCTGCTCGCCACCCCGTCGGTGCCGTCGCCCGCCACCGCGGCGGCGGACGGCACGAAGAAGGCCTGGGTCGCGGTGACCGACCGGGTGTTCGCGTCGAACCGCGTCATCACGAACAAGCGCCTCGGCATCCTCGCCGCGATCGCGGTAGCCGCCCTGATCGTGGTGGCGCGCCGCCGCATCCTCTTCCAGTAACGCCGCGCTACCTGGCCTGCAGGCATTTGTCCCTGTTTTCTGCTGCTCTGACAGCAGAAAACAGGGACAAACCGGTCTAGGTGGGCGGCAGCCCGCCGCTTCTTGCTGTTATCAGCTAGAGGACACGGCCGTGCACCTCGGGCGGGCGGCAGCCCGCTGCTTCTTGCTGTTATCAGTGACGTGGGCCACTTAGGGCGCGAAAGGTACGTGAAAATCGGACATACCGGACGGTTTTCGGTGTGTTTCGCGCCCTAAGTGGGTCGATGCGGCTCGAGGCGGTTCCATGGAGACGGCTGGCCGGGACGTGAGTCACGGATGGGGCCAGTGGGACGAACCGTACGTTCGGGATAAGTGAGGACGACTGCCCCGGACGTGCCGCAGTGGTGCGCGGACGTGCAGGCGGGGCAGCCTTCCCCTTACATGCCGGCGATCAGCTTTTCTACGCGTTCGTCGACGGAGCGGAAGGGGTCCTTGCAGAGGACCGTGCGCTGGGCCTGGTCGTTCAGCTTCAGGTGCACCCAGTCGACGGTGAAGTCGCGGCGCTTTTCCTGTGCGCGGCGGATGAACTCGCCGCGCAGCTTGGCCCTGGTCGTCTGCGGCGGGATGGACTTGGCCTCGAAGATGTCCAGGTCCCTGGTCACGCGGTCCACCGCGCCGTTGCGCTGGAGGAGGTAGTACAGGCCGCGGCCGCGGTGTACGTCGTGGTAGGCCAGGTCGAGCTGGGCGACGCGCGGCGCGGACAGCGGCAGGTCGTGCTTGACGCGGTACCGCTCGATCAGCTGGTACTTGGTCACCCAGTCGATCTCCCGCGCGATCTTGTCCAGGTTGCCTTCCTCGATCGAGGACAGCGCCCGCTCCCACATCTCCAGGACGCGCTTGCTGATCGGGTCCAGGCCGTTGGCGTCGGTGAAGTCCCTCGCCCTGGACAGGTACTCGTACTGGATCTCCAGGGCGCTCATCTCCCGGCCGTTCGCCAGCCGGACCCGGGACCGCCCGGTCATGTCGTGGCTGACCTCGCGGATCGCCCTGATCGGGTTGTCCAGCGTCATGTCGCGGAGCACCACGCCGGCCTCGACCATGCGCAGCACCAGGTCGGTCGCGCCGACCTTCAGCAGCATCGTGGTCTCGCTCATGTTGGAGTCGCCGACGATGACGTGCAGCCGACGGAACCGTTCCGCGTCGGCGTGCGGCTCGTCGCGGGTGTTGATGATCGGCCGGGACCGCGTTGTCGCTGACGACACGCCCTCCCAGATGTGCTCGGCGCGCTGGCTGACGCAGTACACCGCGCCGCGCGGCGTCTGCAGCACCTTGCCCGCGCCGCAGATGATCTGCCTGGTGACCAGGAACGGGATCAGGATGTCCGCCAGCCTGCCGAACTCCCCGTGCCTGCCCACCAGGTAGTTCTCGTGGCAGCCGTAGGAGTTGCCCGCCGAGTCGGTGTTGTTCTTGAACAGGTAGATGTCGCCGGCGATGCCCTCTTCCCGCAGGCGGCGGTCCGCGTCCACGAGCAGGCCCTCGAGGATCCGCTCGCCCGCCTTGTCGTGCGCGACGAGGTCGACAACGTTGTCGCACTCCGGGGTCGCGTACTCCGGGTGACTGCCTACGTCGAGGTACAGCCGCGCCCCGTTCCGCAGGAAGACGTTGCTGCTACGGCCCCAGGACACCACGCGACGGAAGAGGTAGCGGGCTACCTCATCCGGTGACAGCCGCCGCTGCCCGCGGAAGGTGCACGTAACGCCGTACTCGTTCTCAAGCCCGAATATTCGCCGGTCCACGTCACTAGGCTACGTTCCCGATGGCACGGGAGTCACTATGCTTCGCCGCAACCTGAACACTACTTGCGCACCGCGCGGGACCTGACCTGGCAGGTAAAGGCCGAATTTCGCGCCGTCGGCGAGCTCGGCAGGGGTGCAGATGAACTGGCTCGTGACCATGAATTCCCAGTAGGGACCGGCGACGCAGGCCGTGACGCCGGCGCGTTCGGCCTGCACGAGGAGGCCGGTCATCGACGGCCAGGTGTTGTGCTGAAGGCGTAGCAAAACGACGGGCCGGCCATCGGCGATCGCGGCCATTTTGGCGACGCCGTCCGGCAGCGACTGGTCCGTGTCCGGGCCCGTCGCCAGGACCCGCGGGTCGGTGTGGTTCGTGCTCGTCGTGGTTTGCGGGACGACCGCGAAGGCGGCGCAGGCGACCACGGCGGCCGTTGCCGCTACCGCGAGGCCGGGCAGCGAGGGCAGCTTCTCCGCCAGCGCGAACAGCGCGGCGAGGAGCATGATCGCCGGCGCTGACCAGTAGAAGTAGCCGATGAAGTACCCGGTGGGGTCCAGCTCGTCGATCGCCACGACGGCGTAGACCAGGAACGCGACCGACGACAGCGCGACGAAGGCGATCAGCGAGACGCAGAACCGGCGGGCCGGGCCTGGCGCCAGCCGCCACGTCAGCAGGCCCGCCACGACGTAGGCGGCGACCGGGACCAGCCAGCCGACGCGAGCCGACCCTGACCACCAGAACCACAGCGCGTAGTGCGCCACCTTATGCAGGCTGTTGTCGCCCTGTTTCGACGAGTAGGTCAGGTACTTGCCGAATTCGCCTGGCCAGTGCAGCACGGTGTTGAGCACGATCGGGAACGCGAACAGCGCGCTGATGATTGCGACGGGGATCCACACCCGCCGCTGCCTGACGAAGAACGACCGTGCTGACGCCACCAGCGTCCGGCGGCGTGGCCAGCCGAGCGCGACCAGGCAGCCCGCGACCAGCACGGGGACGAAGAACAGGAACGCCACGTTCCCGTTGATCAGGAACCAGCCGGCCAGCGCCGCGATCCAGGCGTCCCGCAGGTTGCCCGCGGCGACGGAGGCGGTCGCGACCAGGAAGGCCAGGTACGGCATGACCAGGATGTACGGCATCCAGTCCGAGCTGAACACCGCCGGCTTCACGGCCGCGAAGACGAGCAGCGCGGCGCAGCAGGCGGCGGCCGCGCGCACCGACCGGGTCACCCCGTAGCCGGTGCCGACGACGAGCGCGACGAACAGCGCGTTCAGCGCGTACACCGCGATCAGCTGCCCGTTCCAGGCCGCCGGCACCACGTGCAGCACCGCCCAGAAGATGGACTCGCCCCAGGACTGCACGTACAGGAAGGCGGGCCCCGGATGGTTGAACTTCTCCCGGGAATAGTGCCCGACCAGGAGCGTGAACCGGCGGGCCTGCTCGATCAGGATCGAGTTGGCCCCCATGTCGGCGTCCTCGTGCAGCGGCGTGGAGAACAGGAACGCGTTGCGGACCAGCAGCACGCCCATCACCGCCGCGAACGGCACCGTCCAGACCCACCAGGGCCGGCGACGGACGGCGCTGCCGCCGTCGGCCGACGCCTCGGCGTCGCGGTCGTCCTCGAGGGTTTGACCGGTCAGATCGTGCCGTTCTTGATCGCCTGGTCGATCCAAGGGATGACCTCGTCCAGCATGTCGTC
The DNA here is from genome assembly GCA_963843745.1 of uncultured Actinomycetota bacterium. Taxonomy (GTDB): domain Bacteria; phylum Actinomycetota; class Actinomycetes; order Streptosporangiales; family Streptosporangiaceae; genus Trebonia. Next base: position 37,422 of record CAWJLP010000017.1, on the reverse strand, counting down.
GAGCGATGTGGTCGCCTCGAAGCCGAGCACGCGCTTGGCCTTGTCGGTCGACGGGACGCGACGCTGCACGTCGTACTCGAACGGATCGTCGCTGACGTAGCGCAACGGCTCGTCCGGGCCCTTGACCTTCCGCCAGATGCCCTCGGCGAGCTCGAGCACCGTGGTGGACTGCGCCGTGGAGAGGTTGAAATCCTCGTTCCTCGCCTCGGGGTGCTCCATCGCCAGCACCACGCCGCGGGCCAGGTCGGCGCCGTACGTGTAGTGCCTGATCTGGTCACCGGAGCCGAGGATATGCAGCGGGTCCTGGCCCTTGAGCACCTTCTGGACCAGGTCGGGCACCACGTGGCTCATCGCCAGCTTGACGTTGCCGGACAGGATCTCCTCGTCGCCGAGCGCGCGGGACTCGCCGGTGCCGACGCAGTTGAACGGCCGGACGATCGTGTACGGCAGCTTGTACTGGTCCCAGGCGGCGCGCGCGAAGTACTCGACGGCCAGCTTCTGGAAGCCGTAAGAGGACAGCGGCGGCGGCACCTCGCGCTCCTGGCCCTCGTAGGACGGCCACTCGGTGGTCGACTCGAAGACCATCGAGGAGGAGAGGTACGTCACCTTCTGGAGCTTGCCGTCCTTGTGGGCCTTGATCGCCGCGTCGCAGGACGCCGCGATGATCCGCTCGTTGGTGGCGAGCAGGTCGTAGGCGTAGGTGTGGAAGTAGGAGATGCCGCCGATCATGGCGGCGCCCGCGATGAAGTGGTCGCAATCCTTCAGCAGATCCGTCATCAGCTCGACGTCCCGGCAGTCACCCTCGACCAGCTGATAATTCGGGTTGTCGTCGTACGACTTCGCGACCCTCCCGTACTTGGAGAAGTTGTCGACGCCGACGACGGCGTAGCCCTTGGCGAGCAGTTCCTCGACCACGTAGCCGCCGATGAACCCCGCCGACCCGCTGATCAGAACCTTCTGCATTACTGGTCGTGGTCCTTTCGTATTCTCTGCCCGTAGGCCCTGATTTGCTCAGGCGTGAGCCGCGGCCCGAAGGCGAACCGGTACCACCGCAAGTAGCCAGGTATCCACTTGGCGACCTTGAAGTTCGACATCCCCGCCTGGCGGTCAAGCCAGATCGTGGGGATCTCCGCCACCGGCATCCGCAGCCGCTTCGCCTTCGCCGTGAGCTCGATGCCGATCTCGAACCCGTCTCGCGAGTCGATGCCGACCTTGCGGACGAAGTCGGTGGAGTACGCCTTGAACGAGTTCGTGGCGTCCCTGGTGCCGATGTGCGCAAGCATCCTAAGGGACCGCCCCGCGCTCTTGGACATCAGCCCCTTCAGGATCGGCCCGCCCACCTGCTGGCCGCCCGGCATGTACCGGGAGGCGGCGGCGACCGCCACCCCGCGGTCCACGAGCCGCGCCAGGTCGTCGATCTGCCGCGGGTCGTCGCAGCCGTCCGCCATCGTCACGACCGCCACCGGCGCGGCCGCCGCGTCGATGCCGAACCTGATCGCGTTGGCGGGCCCGCGGCCGTAGGTGTTGATCACGCAGCGGATCCGCGGTTCCTTCAGGGAGTACTCGGCCACCACCGGGATCGTGGTGTCGTCTGCCGAGTCGACGACGACGAGCACCTCGCACTGCAGGTGGACCGACTCGAAGAGCCGGTCTAGCACGGGGACGATGTGCTCATCCTCGTTGTAGGCCGGCACTACCACGGTGACCCGCGGTGTGTCAGCTTGCGTCATACCCGCACACCCGTCCCGAGCACGTTCCAGATGTCCGCCACCGGCTTGTCCGTCTCCAGGCGACGGTACTCCGGGTGCGGCGTGGCGATCACCAGCAGGTCGGACCGCGCGATGACCTCGTCCTGCGGCAGCAGGTTCGGGTCGACGGTGACGTACGGGTCGGCGCACAGCACCGCGCCGGCCTTGAACTCCAGGATCCGCTTGAGCTTGTACGACAGGCTGGACCTGATGTCGTCGGACTCGCCCTTGAAGGCCATCCCGAGGATGCCGACGGTCATCGAGGGCAGGTCGAACCGCTGCTCGAGCCGGTGCACGAGGTAGAGCGGCAGCCCCTCGTTGATCGTCATCGCGGTGTGCCCGAGCGTGAAGTTGTTGTTGTTGAACGCCGCGAGCTGCATCGTGTCCTTGAACAGGCACGGCCCGGCGGCGAACCCGGCGCCCGGCATGTCGGCGGCGCGCGGGTAGTCCTGGGACAGCCCCTTGCGGATCCGCTCGAAGTCGAGGCCGCGGTCGTTGGCCATCATGTAGAACTGGTTGGCCGTGGCGAACTTGATGTACCGCCACACGTTGGTGAACAGCTTCGCCAGCTCGGCTTCCTCGGGGGACAGCTCGACGATGCTGTCGGTCAGCAGGCCGAACAGCTTCGCGGCGCGCTCCGTGCCCCGCGGCGACCGCGCGGACACGATCTGCGGCAGCTCGAACAGCTCGGTCATCGCCTTGCCCTCGGCGATCCGCTCCGGGCAGAACGCCACGTCGATCGACACGCCGAGGCCGACGACCATCTTCTCCACGAGGGCGGTGACGCCGGGGAAGACGGTGGAGCGCAGGATCAGCAGCTGGCCGTCGCGGAGGAACGGGGCGCAGCCGCCGAGCGCCTTGGGGATCGCGGTCTGGTCCGGGTTCAGGTGCTCGTCGACGGGCGTCCCGATGACCACCACGACGTGCTCGGCCGAGCCGACGATCGACGGGTCGGCGGAGGCCATCAGCCGGCCGTCTGTCACCACCCGCTCCAGCACCCCGGCCGCGCCTGGCTCGTCGAACGGGAGCTGGCCCGCGTTCACGGTGGCGACGGCGGCCTCGCTCACGTCATAGATGCCCACCCGGGCGCCCCGGTCGGCGAACGCGATCGCCAGTGGCAGGCCCACGTGGCCACACCCGCCGATGACGACCACGTCGCGGTCGAACTGGTCGCCTGCAGGCGATCCCGCCATCGCTGATACCTCCGCATGTTCGTGAAGACGCAACGTGCCGCTACCCCGTTTGCGCACCTACCCTACCGGGATGACTGCGCGTACACAGACGTTCTTCGCAGCAACCGACGGGTCTCCGGGTCTCCGGGCGTCGCGCCAGACGCGCGAAGGCCGCCGTACGAACGCGCTATCCGTACAGCGGCCTATTGTGCGGTGACCGGCGCAGCCAATCCGTGGCTGTTACCAGTCCGTTGCTATGTACTTTGTCTCGGTGTATTCGAGGAGCCCGTCGTGGGCGCCTTCCCGGCCGATGCCGGACTGCTTCACGCCGCCGAACGGCGCGGCCGGGTCAGAGACCAGGCCGCGGTTCAGCCCGATCATGCCCGCCTCGAGCGCCTCTGACACCCGCAGCCCCCGGCTCAGATCGCGCGTGTAGACGTAGGACACCAGGCCGAACTCCGTCGCGTTGGCCCACCGGATCGCGTCCGCCTCGTCGGTGAACCGCACCACCGGTGCCACCGGCCCGAAGATCTCGGTGTCCAGGATCGCGGCCTGCGCGGGCACCCCGTCGAGCAGCGTCGCCTCGTAGAAGAAGCCGCGCCGGTCCGGCTTGCGGCCGCCGGTCACCACCTTGGCGCCGTCGGCTGAGGTGGCGCCGTCCACCAGCTCGGCCACCTTGGACCTGGTGTCCTCGTTGACCAGCGGGCCGAGTTCGGTGCCCTCCTCGAGGCCGGGGCCGACCTTCAGTGCCGCCAGGCGGGCCGCGAACGTCCTGGTGAACTCGTCGGCCACCGCCTCGTGCACGTAGAAACGGTTGGCCGCGGTGCAGGCCTCGCCGCCGTTGCGCATCTTCGCGATCAGCGCGCCCTCCACCGCCGCGGGGATGTCGGCGTCGTCGAAGACAATGAACGGCGCGTTGCCGCCCAGCTCCATCGAGCAGCTGATCACGTTGTCGGCCGCCTCGCGCAGCAGGATCCTGCCGACCTCGGTGGACCCCGTGAAAGACAGCTTGCGGACCCGCGGGTCGTGCAGCATCGCCGACACCGTCGCCCCCGACTTGCGGGAGGTGAGCACGTTCACCACGCCGTCCGGGACACCCGCCTCGGACAGCAGCCCGGCGATGGCCAGCGCGGTCAGCGGCGTCTCCCCGGCGGGCTTGAGCACCACCGTGCAGCCGGCCGCGAGCGCCGGGCCGATCTTGCGAGTGGCCATCGCGGCCGGGAAGTTCCAGGGCGTGACGAGGACGGACACGCCGATCGGCTGGCGCATCGTGAGGATCCGGTTCGCGCCGGACGGCGCCCGCATGAAGGTGCCCTCGATGCGGACGGCCTCTTCCGCGTACCAGCGGAAGAACTCGGCGGCGTACGTCGCCTCGCCCCGCGCGTCGCGCAGCGACTTGCCGTTCTCCGCCGACATCAGCCTGGCGATGGACTCGGCCCGCTGCGTCATCAGCTCGAACGCCTTGCGCAGGATCTCGCCGCGCTGCCGCGGCGGCGTCGCGGCCCAGCCGGGCAGCGCGGCGTGCGCCGCGCCGACCGCGTCGAGCGCGTCCTCCACGCTGCCGTCCGCGACCTCCGCGAGCGGCTCCTCGGTGGCGGGGTCGAGCACGGGGAACGTGCCGCCGCCCCGGCCGCCGCCCCACTCGCCTCCGATGAGCAGGCCGGTCGGGACGTCGAGCCCGGTCAGCGCCGTCAGGTCAGCAGCCACTGCGTGTCACTTCCTATCTAGGGCCATGGCAGGCCCCGCCCTCATGAGCCTACGACGCGGCCGTAATGCGGCATAAGTATGGCTACCCGCTACGGCAACGGACGCGCCTCGTCTGCATACCCGTACATCCTCATGGCCGCGTGCCGGGTTGCTACGCGACGCCGCCGAGCTCTCCGCGGTTAGTCAGCCGTCGTGGGGATGTACGCCGCGATGTCCTGGCTCATCGAGTGCAGCTTGCCGGCCAGTGGGGCGAGGGCGCCGAGGCCCGTCTGCCGGGCGAGGGAAGCGCAGACCTCCTCCAGGACATCCAGCCGTTCCTTGATGATCTTCCAGGCCGCTTCCTGGTGCGGCAGCAAGAAGCTGGCGCGATAGGTGATGTCGAAAGCGGGACCGGCGGTCTGGCCCGGGTGGGACGGGCCTATCGGCAAGGCGGTCAGCACCGGCCCCAGCTCACGCATTACCCAGTTCATCAGGTGTTTCGCGGTGCGGGCCAGCGTGTCGAATTCGGCCGCAGTCTCGGCGTGGTGAATGTAATACCGGCTGAGCACCTGGAGCACGACCTCATACAGGCCATTGACCAGGTCGGCGACCTGGGCGGTGACGGGGTCCTCGATCAGGGTTCCGGCCTGGACGTCAGGAGGCAGCCGCACAAAAGCCGGCTCTACCGGCCGGGCCGGATCGAACCTGGGGTCGGCGGCCTGCTCGGCCAGCAGGTCCTCGAGGATTCCCACGAAGGTGCCAAAGTGTGACCTAATCCAGTCACCGCGCGCCCCCTCGCCCTGCTCGACGATCGTCTCGATCGCACGGCGCGCCGAGGCCAGGTCGGTGACCGCGAGCAACTCGGGCCACTCGAAGATATCGGTTACCGCCTGCGCCCGGGTCGGCCCGATGAACACGGCGTCCTCACCATACCGGGCGCACAGGGCGGCCAGGCCGGCCTCGATCCCCCGGTACAGGTGGCCCACCGTCCGCCACTGCTCCGGCACGGCGACGGGCCCGGCGTCGCCGGCAGTCAGCGGCTCGGCGTGCCAGGCCGGCCGCGAACCCGGCCGCGTCGTCCAGCGCCATTCCCTCGGGCCGCTCGAGGTAGATGAAGTGGCGCAACGCCCGCTCGCCGAACGGCACCAGCGCGATCTGGACGCCCGGCGGATACCAGCGGGACAAGATTGGGAAGTTGGGCCTCTCGAAATGAGGGGCTGCCCCGACGGCCGTCACGATGTTGGTGGCCAGGGCCAGGTGCAGCATCTCCTGCTTGATCACGCCGATCAGCGCCGCTTCCCACGCCTGCACCCGGGCGAGCTGGAACGGAGTCAGGCCTTCATCCGGTCCGCGCTTGAGCGAGAACTGCGCGTACAGGTACTCGCACATCAAGCCGTGCTCGATTTCACATGCCTCACCGAGCAGGTACACCAGCTCTTCCCGTGAATTCACCGCGAGCACCGGCTCAGCAGAGGGCCTGCTGTCAGCTCCGCCAGAACATGGTCACCCGCTCACTTGTCATATGGCCTCAGCACTGAACTTCTCGTACCGATACCACTGGACCCGAAGTTGCCGCTACTAGCCAAGAGCCGATGGCTATCGCCTTATTAGTGCCACGTTGGTCAATGGCCCAAGCGCCGTTCAGCCGATGACGCCACATCGAATTAACTCGAATACGCTTCGTGGCAAATAGTGGTGGGCTGACGGCAGTTAGACGGGCGAGTACTCGCCCTCCTCCGCGGGGACGGCCGCGGCGGCGGGTGCCCGGTCGCGGCGCCCCAGTGCGGCCCACGCCGCGTCGACCAGCGCCTGCGTGGACAGGCCGTACTTGCCGAACAGGTACGGCCCGGTCCGCGAGCCCTCCGCGAACGTGTCGCGCAGCCCGACGCGGCGCAGCGGGCGGCCGAGCCCGGCTTCCGCCAGGACCTCCGCGACAGCCGAGCCGAGGCCGCCGACGACCGTGTGGTTCTCCGCGGTGACGACGACTTTCGCCGCGGTGGCCGCGGTTGTCACCGTGGCCGCGTCCAGCGGCTTGATCACCGGGACGTTGACCACCGACACGGCGACGCCGTGGTCGCCGAGCAGCCGCGCCGCGGCCAGCGCCGGGGCGACCATCATCCCGCTGGCCAGCAGCGCGACGTCACCGCCGGGCGGCGTCAGCGGCTGCGCGCGGTCGAGCCTGAGCCGGTGGTCGTCGCCGAAGATCACCGGGATCTCGCCGCGCTTGAGCCGCACGTACACCGGCCCGTCGACGTCCACGATCGCGCTGGCCACCTGGCGGCCCTCGACCGCGTCGGCGACGTCGACCACGGTCATGTTCGGCACGCCGCGCATCAGCGCCACGTCGTCGATCGCCTGGTGGCTGGGGCCGCCCGGGCTGGACACGCCGGGCATGAAGCCCATGATCCGCACCTTCAGGTTCGGGAAGGCGATCGCGTTGATGACCTGGTCCAGCGGCCGCCTGGTCGCGAACGCGCCGAAGGTGTGGACGTAAGGGACGAACCCGTCGCGGGCCAGCGCGCCCGCGACGCCCATCATGTTCGCCTCGGCCATCCCGGCGTGGATGAACCGCTCCGGGTACGCGTCGGCGAAGAGGTCGATCTCGCACTGCTTGCTCAGGTCGCCGGTCAGGCAGACGACGTCGTCGCGTTCCTTCGCCAGCGCGACGAGCGACTGGCCGTAAGGCTTGAGCACGGTCGGGTAGGGCGGCTGGTTGAGCTCAGCCATCGCGGCGCTCCGGTCTTCCGGTCAGCTCCGCCTCGGCCGCCGCGGCGAGCGCGGGCGGCAGCTTGATGAAGTGCCCGTCCGCGTCGGCGGGAAGGCAGTCAAGTCCGTGCCTGGTCGAGGTCCTATTGATCAGAACGTACGGCTGGTCCCCCTCACCCGCCCCGGCTAGCGCCTTGATCACGGCGTCGACGTCGTGCCCGTCGATGTCCACGGGAGTCCAGCCGAACGCCTGCCACTTGGCCGCGATCGGCTCGATCGTGGTGATCGTGTCCACCGGGCCGTCGACCTGGGAGTTGTTGGCGTCGAGCAGCACGGTCAGCCGGTTCAGCCGGTGGTGGCCCGCGAACATCGCCGCCTCCCAGATCTGGCCCTCCTCGAGCTCCCCGTCGCTGATGAACGCGAACGTGCGCCGGTCCTTGCCCTTGAGCCGGTCCGAGAGGGCGAAGCCCGCCGCGGCGGACAGGCCCTGCCCGAGGGAGCCGCAGGTGTAGTCCATGACCGGCGAGCGCTCGGTGCCGATCGCCTCGACGGGCGAGCCGTCCTGGCCGTAGGTGCCCGCCTCGTCCTCGCTGAGGATGCCGAGCTCGGCGGCGGCCGCGAAGAACCCGATCACGTAGTGGCTCGGCGAGCAGACGAGCCGGTCGCGGCCGGGACGCATGACCGTGAACAGCGCGGCGACCTGCTCGGCGGACGACAGCGCCTGCCCGAGGTAGCCGAACCCGTGGGGCGCGACCATGCGCAGGGCGCGCAGCCGGATCATCGTCGCGAGCCGCGCGGGGTCAGCGACTTCCCAGTGCGTGCCCGGGTCCGAGACGCGCGTCATGACTGGCGGCCCCGGTTTCGCGACCGAATGTGGCAAACTGGCATAGCCACATTCTGTCCGTGTCGCACGGAACGGGTCAATAGATGTCAGTCCATGGCCAGCGCCGGCCCAGGGCAGTGCCGCTGCCCGGCATTTCGCCGGTTGCCACCGGGCGCCGGTCCGACGACGTGGCCGCGCAGATCCGGAACCTGATCATCAGGGAGCGGCTCGCCGAGGGGGCGCGGCTGCCGGCGGAACGCGAGCTGGCCGAGCGGTTCTGCGCGAGCAGGCCGACGGTCAGCCAGGCGCTGCGGTCGCTGTCCCTGATGGGCCTGGTGGAGATCAGGCACGGGTCGGGCGCCTACGTGGTCCGCAGGCCCGAGGCGATGGTCACCGCGTCGGTGAACCTCATGCTCGACCTGGACAGGGACTCGGCCGGGCACCTGATGGACCTGCGGCTGTGGCTGGAGGACACCGGCGTCAGGGAGGCGGCCGAACGCAGGGCGGGTCTCGCCGCGGCGGACGGCGCGGAACTGGACGCCGCGATCGTCGCGGCCCTCGGCCGGCTGCGGGACACCAGCGGAACCGTCTCAGAACTGGTCGCCGCGGACACCCTGTTCCACGCGGCGGTGGTGCGCGCCGCGGCCAACCCGTACCTGACGGCGATCTACGAGAGCGTGCACGGTGCCGTGCTGTCCTGCCAGCTGCGGTCCTGGGTGGACACCGACTCGGCGCCGCTGTGGCTGCGGCACGGCGGCGCCGAGCACCAGCGGGCGCTGCACGAGCCGATCGCCGCCGCGGTGCTCGCGGGTGACGCCGACGCCGCGCGGGCTGCCGTCGGCCGCCACCATGAGGCGATGCTCGCCCACCTGGCCCACGCCCGGCCGGCGCGCTAGCGCCGGAGACGCGATCGGCGCGCTTAGCCGGTGGCGTTGAGCCAGCGGACGGGGGCGCCGTCGCTGGCGCGGCGGAACGGCTCGAGCTCGTTGTCCCACGCCGTGCCCAGCAGGCGCTCCAGCTCGGTATCGAGCACCGCGGTGCCGGTGGCGGCGATCGTGAGCGCGGCGCGCAGCCGGTTCTCCGGGACGAGGATGTCGCCGTTGGCACTCGTCACGGCGGAGAAGATGCCCAGGTTCGGCGTGTAGCTGTAGCGCACCCCGTCACAGCCGGGGGACGCCTCCTCGGTCACCTCGAAGCGCAGCCGGTTCCATCCGGCCAGCGCCGAGGTGATCGCGCCTGCCGTGCCCGGCCGGCCGTGCCAGGTCACCTCAGCACGAACAGACCCTGGGGCAGCGGGCTGGCTGACCCAGGGCATGCTGACAGTGGCCCCTACGGTCCCCGCTACCGCCCACTCGATGTGCGAGCACAGCGCGGGGGGCGCCGAATGGACCTGTAGTACGCCATAAACCGACACCGGTGCCTCCCTAGACGAGGTTCGCCTTCCCCAGCGGCCTCGCGGGCGGCACCTGTGACCTAACTCGCCACAGGTTGCCCGGTATCTGTGTCATATTGTGCCGTACGCCCTCCGGAGATACCAGTGCCACGCCCTAGAAAACCTCGCCGGCGTCCGAGCATGACCAGCGCGGCGAGCGCGGCGATCACGACGCCGGCCCACATGACGTAATCGCCGGCCTGGTCGTAGAACGTCCTCCCGGAGGTCGCGGGCAGCGTCTCCCTGACCGTCAGCACGCCGCGGCCCGACTGGTCCAGCCAGGCTTGTTGCCGACCGCGGGCGTCGAACGCCACCGTGTCGCCGGTCAGCGCGGCCTGCACGACCGGCCTGCCTGTCTCCGCGGCGCGCAGCGCCGCGAGCGACGCCTGCTGGTCCGGCCCCCAGGTGCCCTGGAAGGTCGACACCTCGGACTGGTACACGAGCAGCTGCGCGCCCAGGTCCGCGTCGACCCGGGACATGTCGGGGAATGCGGATTCGAAGCAGACGAGCACGCCGATCGGCAGCGGGCGCCCTGCCCGGTCGGTCGCGTGCAGCAGGTGGGCGCCGTCGCCAGGGACCATGTTGGACCCGGCGGCCTTGCTGATGCTGGTCAGCCAGCCGAGCTGCGCCCGGAACGGGATGTACTCGCCGAACGGCACCAGCCGGGTCTTGATGTAGATGCCCTCGATGCCTGACGGGCTGACCAGCACCGCCCACTTCTCGTGTCCCTTGCCTGGCGGCGTGGCATCCTGGCTGACCAGGATCTCGGCACCGTCCTGGGCGGACAGCGCCTCGATCCGCTTGAGCAGGGCGCTGGAGCCGGGCAGGGTCAGGTCCTCGTTGATGCTGCTCTCGCCCCAGACGATCAGGTCGGGCTTCACGCCGCCCAGTTCGCCGCCACTGCTCAGCTCCCGGGTCAGCGTCTCGCTCGCGTCGACGCGCTGCACCGGGTTGTTCACCACGCCCGGCTGGACCATGGCGACCGTGATGGACCGGGCGGCGGGGAGCGGCGGCGTGAGCGCGAACGCCAGCGGCCCGGCCCCGGCCACGACGACCAGGGCCGCGACGCCGGCGGCAGCCAGCGCGATCCGCCGCGAGCCGGCCGCCGGGGCGCCAGCGGCGCCAGGGGTGCCGGGCACGAACGCGGCGGGGAAGCCGGCGCCGAGTGCCGCGGTGATCGCCACGTTCGCCATCACGAGGGCCACGCTGACCAGCCACACTCCGCCGACGGCGGCGAGCGCGAGCACCGCCGGGTGCTGCCACTGGGACGCGCCGTACAGCGCCCAGGGACCGCCGAGCCCCTGGTAGGACCTGATCCACTCCGGGATCAGCCAGCAGCTCGGCACCACGATGAAGGCCGCGGCGAAGCGCGGCCACGACACCGGCGGCCGGAGCAGCCGGCGGACGGCGACCGCGAACGGCGACCACATCCAGCCCATCACCGCGCCGAGCAGCACCAGGCCAGGCCCGAGTTCCGGCGCCATCCAGTACAGCATCGCGATCAGGTACGCGGCGCCGAACCACCAGCCGCGCGCGATCGCCTCTTTGGTGGTCTCGGCCCGGGTGAACAGCGCCATCGCGGGCACCAGGCCGAGCCACGCCAGGTAGGACAGGCTGGGCGCCGGGAACAGCACGATCGCGGGAATCCCGCCCGCCAGGAACGACAGCCACCGCACCGGGTAGCGGAACGGTCTGGTGAGCGCCCTGCGCAACGTCACAACTCCATTGTGGCGCACACGCAGGGCACCCGGGCCGGCGTAGGAGTTACGAGCGGGCGGCGGCTTCCTCCAGGGCGCGCTTGACCAGGACGCGGGCCAGGTGCTCGCGGTAGGCCTTGCTCGCGTTGATGTCGGACCCGGCGCTGGTCCCCTCCGCGGCCAGCGCGGCCGCGTCGGCGATCGACGCGCCCGACGCGAGCGCGTTCTCCACCGCGGTGGCGCGCAGCGGCGTCGATCCCATGTTGACCAGCGCGACCGCCTGTCCCTGCACGGCGACGCCCACGATGGCCCAGTCGATCGCCCGCTTGGTGAACTTCTGGAACCCCCAGGCGGCCGGCCTGGCCGGCTTGGGCACCTGGATCTCCGTGAGCAGTTCGCCCGGCTCCAGCGCGGTCTCGAAGATCCCGCGGAAGAACTCCGTGGCGGGCACCGTCCGCGTCCCGTCCTGGCCGCGGATCACGAACGAGGCGTCCAGCGCCAATAGCGCGGCGGGCAGGTCGGAGGCCGCGTCGCCGTGCGCGACCGAGCCGCCGATCGTGCCGCGGTGCCGGATCTGCGGATCGCCGACGGCTTCGGCCGTGTGCGCGAGCAGCGGCACGTCGGACGCGAGCGGCGCCGCGTTCGCGACGTCGTGGTGCCTGGTCAGCGCGCCGATAGCCACGTACGTTCCCTCGTCGCGCACGTACGCGAGCTCCGGGATCCTGCCGAGGTCGATCAGCACGCCTGGCGCGGCGAACCGCAGCTTCATCAGCGGCAGCAGCGAGTGGCCGCCGGCCAGGTACTTCGCGTCCTCGCCGTGCTCGGCCGCCAGCCCGAGGGCCTCGTCGACGGACGTGGCCCGGACGTAGGTAAACGCTGGTGGAATCACTGGCCGGCCTCCGCTGCGGCGAGCGCCGCCCTGACGATGTTGTGGTAGCCGGTGCAACGGCAGATGTTGCCCTCAAGGCCGGTCCGCACCTCTGCCTCAGTCGGCGACGGGTTCTCCTTCAGCATCGACACGATCGCCATGACCATGCCGGGCGTGCAGAACCCGCACTGCAGGCCGTGCTCCTGGTGGAAGGCCTCCTGCACGGCGTGCATGTGGCCGTCGGCGGCCAGCCCCTCGAGGGTCGTCACCGACCGCCCGTCCGCCTGGGCGGCGAGCACGGTGCACGACTTCACCGACTCGCCGTCGAGCAGCACCGTGCAGGCGCCGCAGGACGTCGTCTCGCAGCCGATGTTGGTCGCGGTGAGGTCCGCCACGTCGCGCAGGAAGTGCACGAGCAGCATGCGGTCCTCGACGTCCGCGGTAATTTCCTTGCCGTTGACGGTCAGTTCGACCTTCACTTCGCGCTCGCCTTCTGTGCTTCGGAGATGGCGGTCCACACCCGTTCCGGTGTCATCGGCATGTCGATGTGCCGGACGCCAAGGTGCGACACGGCGTCGATCACCGCGTTGTGCACCGCCGGCGTGGATCCGATCGTGCCGGCCTCGCCGATGCCCTTGACGCCGAGCGGGTTCACCGGGGTCGGCGTCTCGCTGGTGAGCAGCTCGAACGACGGCAGTTCCGCGGCCGTGATCGCGGCGTAGTCCGCGAGCGTGGAGGTCAGCGGGTTGCCGTCCGCGTCGTACAGGACCTCCTCGCACAGCGCCTGCGCCGCGCCCTGGGCGATGCCGCCGTGCCGCTGGCCCTCCATCAGGACCGGGTTCAGCACGGGGCCAGCGTCGTCGGCGGTGATGTGGCGCAGCAGCGTCACCTTGCCGGTCTCGGTGTCCACCTCGACGACCGACAGGTGCGTGCCGAACGGGAACGTCGGCCGGTCGGCGGTGAACCGCACGTTGGCGACGATCAGCCCCCCGTCGGCGTGTTCCGCAACCTGCGCCCAGGTCAGCGACTTGTCCGGGTCGCCGGCGATGTGCCAGGTGCCGGTGTCAGCGTCGAGCACGACGTCCGCTTCCGCGGCCTCGAACAGCGCGGCCGCGTTCCGTGCCGCCTCCTCCTTGACCTCGATCGCCGCCTTGTGCACGGCCGACCCGCCCAGTTGGAGCGAGCGCGAGGCGTAGGTGCCCACGCCGTCCGGCACAAGGTCGGTGTCGCCGTGGATGACCTCGATCTTGTCCATCGGGATGCCGGTCTCGCTCTGCAGGATCATCGCGAACGCCGTGTGGTGACCTTGGCCGTGCGCCGACGACCCGGTGTACAGGGTCGCGGTGCCGTCGTCGTGCACCTCGACCTTCGCGGTCTCCCCCGCGCCGCCGTCGGCGGCGGTGATCTCCACGTAGCTGGCCAGTCCGAGGCCCATCTGCCTGGTGTCGCCGGCCTCCCGGCGGCGTCGCTGCTCTTCGCGCAGCGACGCGTAGTCCGCCGCGCCGAGGACCTTCTCCAGAGCCGCCTCGTACTCGCCGGTGTCGTAGGGCGCGCCGGCCTTGGTGACGAACGGGAACTGGTCTGGCTTGATGAAGTTGACCTTCCGGACCTCGGCCGGATCGAGCCCCGCCGCGGCGGCGAACCAGTCCACGGCCCGCTCGATCGTGGCCGCGGCCTCCGGCCGGCCAGCGCCGCGGTAGGCGGCGATCGGCGCCGTGTTGGTGACCACGACCTTGTAGTCGGCCTGCACCGCGGGGATGTCGTAGACGCCGGGCGCCATCAGGTTGGTCAGCATCGGCAGGAACCCGCTCATCCGCGGGAACGCGCCGGCGTCCTGGATGACGTCGAGCCGGTAGGCCTTGATCTTCCCGGCCCGGTCGCCGCCGATCTTGATGTGGTGCAACTGCGCGCGGCCCTGCGTCATCGCCATCAGGTTCTCGTTGCGGGTCTCCACCCAGCGCACCGGCCTGCCGGTGTGCTTCGCGGCCCACGCGACGACGATCTGCTCCCTGTCGACGCCGATCTTGGCGCCGAACCCGCCGCCCACGTCGGGCGCGACCACCCGGATCGCGTCGGGCGGCAGCCCGATCGCGGTGAAGATCAGCCGGGCGAGCTGGGCGTTCTGCGTCGACGCCCAGACGGTGAGCTTGCCGTCCTTGAACGCCGCGGCCGTCGCGCGGCCCTCCATCGGCACGCAGGCGACCCGCTGGTTGACGATGTCACCCTCGACCACGACGTCGCAGCCGTCGAAGACGCTGTCGTCGCTGATGTCCCGGCCGCCCTTGACGCAGACGTTGGTGCCCGCGTCGGGGAACAGCAGGCTGTCGCCGGCGAGCCCGCCCTCGATCGTGGTGACCGCGGGCAGCACTTCGTAGTCCACGCTGACCAGTTCGGCCGCGTCCTCACCCTGGTACGTGCTGTCGGTCAGCACGATCGCCACCGGCTCGCCGACGAACCGCACCCGGTCCACCGCGAGCAGCGGTTCGGCCCACTTCCCGCCGAGCGGCACCGGTCCCTCGGCCGGCGGCTCGTCAGGCCCGGGCACCTCGCCGCCCGGCGGCTCGGCCGCGGGCAGGTCGGTCATGTCCGCCGCGGTCAGCACCGCGACGACGCCCGGCTGCGCGAGCGCCTCCGACTTGTCTATGCCGGTTATCAGCGCATGCGCCACCGTCGCGCGAACGAAAGTGGCTCGCACCGCACCCGCCAGCTCAGGTTCCCGCAGGTCGTCTACGTAGACGCCGCCCGCGGTCAACAGCCGCGGGTCCTCCGTACGGATGACCCGCGTGCCAAGAATGCTCATAAATCCTCCGCTGCTACGGTCTTCCACGCGAACTTACACCGAACGATGAAGCCACTTCTAGCCCGTGTTACGCAAAGTTACACTCAGGGCCTTGTGACCAAAACACGAGGTAGACGCGTTGTTCTTGTGGTCACATTGTGACCACTAAATAAATCGGCGCTGGTGGCGTATATACGATCGGCGACGGCAGGAAAGGGGCAGGAAACGCATCCCGACGCAGCCGCTGAAGCCATTTCGGTGGCGGCCCTGGTCATCGTCCTCGGCTGGGCAGTGTGGCGGCCGCGCGGCTGGCCGGAGGCCGTCGCCGCGGTGCCCGCCGCGCTGCTCGTGATCGCCACCGGCGCGATCCCGGCGCACGACGCGGGCGAGCAGGCCAGGCGGCTCGGGCCGGTGATCGGGTTCCTCGCCGCGGTGCTCGTGCTCGCGCAACTGTGTGACGACGACGGGCTGTTCCGCGCCTGTGGCGCGTGGCTGGCCCGCGCGGCGGCGGGGCGGCCGCAGCGACTGCTCGCCCTCGTGTTCGCGGCGGCGGCGGTGACCACCGCCGTGCTGAGCCTGGACGCCACGGTGGTCTTGCTCACCCCGGTGGTATTCGCGACCGCCGCCCGGCTGGAGGCGCGGGCCAGACCGCACCTCTACGCCTGCACGCACCTGTCGAACTCCGGGTCGCTGCTGCTCCCGGTGTCGAACCTGACGAACCTGCTGGCGTTCGCGGCCACCGGCCTGTCATTCGGCCGGTTCGCCGGGCTGATGGCGCTGCCATGGCTAGGGGTCATCGGCACCGAGTACGTCGTCTTCAGGCGGTTCTTCGCCGCGGACCTGGCAGCAGGGGCCAGGGGGGATATGGGGGGGCGGCCAGGGGGGACGGGGGGCGGGAGCCCCCCGTGCCGGAAGGCAGCCCTCCCATGCGATGGGGTACAGCCCGTCCAGGATGGCGCCGCGCCGGAGGTCCCGGTGTTCACGCTGGCCGTGGTGGCCGCTACGCTCGCCGGATTCGTGCTCGCGTCGGCGGCGGGCGTCAACCCGGCCTGGGCCGCGCTGGCCGGCGTGGTCGTGCTCGGCGCACGGGCTCTCAAGCGGCGCCGCACCAGCGCCGCCGCACTGGCGCGCGCGGCGGACGCGCCGTTCTTGCTGTTCGTGCTCAGCCTCGGGATCGTGGTCGCGGCGGTGACCGGCAACGGGCTCGGCAGCGCGCTGCGCCCGCTGGTGCCGGCCGGGACCTCACTGGCCGCCCTGCTCGGCGTCGCCGCGCTCGCCGCCGTGCTCGCCAACGTGATCAACAACCTGCCCGCCGTGCTGATCCTGCTGCCGCTGGCCGCGCCTGCGGGGCCCGGCGCCATTCTCGCCGTCCTGCTCGGGGTCAACATCGGCCCGAACCTCACCTACACCGGATCGCTGGCCACCCTGCTGTGGCGGCGGGTCCTTCGCCAGCACGGGTCAGGCCCGTCGCTGTGGGAATTCACCCGGCTGGGCCTCCTCACCGTGCCCGCCGGCCTTGCCATCGCGGTGCTGGCCCTGTGGGTGGCGCTGCACGCACTCGGAGGCTGACCACATGCCCGACACCGAAGCCGCGACCGTCATCTGGATCACCGAGGGAACCTGGCAGGCCAGCGTCGACGCGGCGCTGCGTTTCGTCCAGCCCGGCGCCCTGATCACCCTGCTGCACGTCACCCCCGCCGAGCTATCGGACGCCGCGCACGGCGCCTACCTGGGACTGTTCGGCCGCGCCCGCCCCGAGCGCGACCCCGGCCCGCAAGTCGCCAAGCTAGCGGCGCGATCCGCCGGCGACCTCCTCGACGCCGCCATCGCCCGCCTCGGCCGGCCGGCAGGCCGGATCGAGCGCACCGGCAACCCCGAACGAGAAGTGGTCACCGCGGTGGCCGACGCCGCTCTGCTCATCGTGGCCAGGGACGGCGACCGCTCCCGCCTTGGCCCCAAGAGCCTGGGAAAGGCGACCCGCTTCGTCGTCGACCACGCACCTTGCCCGGTCCTGGTCGTCTGGCCGGAACCCGCCCCGGCGGTCGCCACCATCCCGCCCCCGCCACCCCACCCGTCGGATCGGCCAAAGCCCTCAGGCCCGCCAGGCCCGTAGGCAAGCGTGCGGTCCTGCCGGACCGCACGCCCGCACACACCACAAGATTTCTTGCTGTTATCAGCGGAAGCCCGGCCGCTCAGCAACTTGGTATCAGTTTCGGCCCTTTTCGTGTCCGATTTGCCGGGTTTCAGGGGCCGGAACTGATACGAAGATGAACTCTGGCCTTCGGCTGACAACTTCCCATCAGTTTTGGCCCCTTTTACCGTCCGATTTGCCCGTTTTCAGAGGCGGAAACTGATGGGGAGATGAGCCGCGAGAACTGATGGGGAGATGAGCCGCGAGGCGGGGGCTGTGGTGTCGGCTCGCGCCTTGTGGGCGAGCGGGCCGAGAACTATCGTTGCCTGAGTCAATGATTTTTGTTGACTCAGGCAACTGAGACGAGGGGCGCCATGAGCGAGGATCTCGCTGGGCAGGTCGCGGCCGTGCGGGCGTTCAACCGCTTCTACACCAGCGTCATCGGGCTCGTGCACGGCATGTACCTAGACATGCCGTACTCGCTCACCGAGGCGCGGCTGCTGTATGAGATGGCGCGGCGCGACGTTACGCAAGTGGCGGACCTGCGGCGCGCCCTGGACATCGACGCGGGCTACCTGAGCCGGGTGCTCGGCCGGTTCGAGGCCGACGGCCTGGTGACCAGGCAGCGCTCGGCGGCCGACGCCAGGCGACAGGACGTCGCGCTCACCAGCGCGGGCCTGGCGGCCGCGGCGGAGCTGGACGCGAGGTCCGACAGCCAGGTCGGCGAGCTGCTCGCCCGGGTGGACCGGCCCAGGCTGGTCACCGCCATGCGGGAGATCACCGACCTGCTCGGCGAGGACGGCGCGGACGCCCCGCCCCGGGTGCGGACCGTGGTGCTCCGCCCGCCCGCGCCCGGCGACCTCGGCTGGGTGCTGCAGCGGCACGGGGCCATTTACGCCGCGGAGTACAACTGGAACCCGGAGTTCGAGGCGTACGTCGCGCGGATCATCGCCGGCTACCTGACGGACCCGGACCCGCGGCGCTCGGCAGGCTGGATCGCGGAACTGGACGGCGTGCCCGCCGGGTTCGTGTGCTGCGTGCCCGAGGACGACAGCACGACGCGGCTGCGGCTGCTGCTCGTGGAGGACTGGGCCCGCGGCCTCGGCATCGGCGGCCGGCTCGTCGACGAGGTGCTGCGGTTCGCCCGCCAGGCCGGCGACGAACAGATCGTGCTGTCCACCGTCAGCGTCCTCGCCAGCGCCCGGCGGATCTACCAGCGGGCCGGTTTCACGCTGGTGCACGAGCAGCCCGAGCACAGTTACGGGCACGACCTCATCGCCGAGGACTGGGCGCGATCGCTCTCCGGGTAGCGGCGGCCCGCGCTACCCTGGCGTAGCCGGGGGCGCCGGCCGAGTCGATGTGGATTGCCCATGACACTCGCTGTCCGCGACGCGGACGCCCTCGTGTTCGCTGCCGACATGTACGGCATCCAGCTCGACCAGCTCGCCGCCCTGACCGGCGGCGAACGGTCCGCGCGCGCCGCGGCGAAGCGGTGGCGCGACCTCGGGTACGCCGAGACGGGCAGGCTCTCCGAAGGGCCGGCCTGGCTGTGGGTGACGCGGGCGGGCCTCGCCGCCTGCGGCCGTGAGTACCAGGCCAGAAAGCCGGCGACGCCCCAGCTCGCCCACATCAGGGCGGTCGCCGCCGCGCGGATCGCCCTGGAGGCGACCGGCGGCTACCGGCGGGCGAGCGCGTTCTGGCGGTGCGAGCGCCGCATCCGCGCCCGGCACGGGCGAGGGATCCGGCAGCACCTGCCGGACGGCGAGGTGCACTGGCCGGACAGCGCCCCGGTCGCGTGGGCCGGCGAGTGCTGGGCCATTGAGGCCGAGGTCACGCCGAAGACCGTCGCCCGCACCACCGCGATCATGCGGGAGATCCTGGCCCGCACCGGGGACTACGGCTGCCCGGCCGCCGAGGCCGCCGTTCTCGGGCGGCCGCCCAGGCACGCCCGCGCGCTGTACCTCTGCTCCCCCGCCGCGCTGTCCGTCGTGCTGAAGGCCCGCGAGGCACTCGGCCTGCTCAGTGCCAGGATCGAAGTGCGGGACCTCCCGCCAGGAGCGCAGCTATGACCCCGCGCTGCCGCCTGGAACGTGGTCGATGCGACATTGTCTCTTTTGGGAGCGTCAGGCGGCGAGTGCGAGGCTGTCCTGGTAGCGGCTGAGGTGGTTGCGCTGGTGTTCTTGCCGGATGTGCCAGTCCCAGTAGGCGTCGAGGTCGCCGCTGGCGTGGATGGCGCGCAGCCAGAGGATGGCCTGGGCGCCGGGCAGGCTCCAGCGGGCGCCAGTGATGCCCATCCGGTCTTGGACGAGGTGGCGGCAGGCGCCTTCGATGACGCCGGTGGCGATCGGCCAGCCGGCGGCCAGCGCGTGGGGGTAGTCGAGGTAGGGCTGCTTGGCGTCCAGGTAGTGCAGGGTCTTGCGGATGATCTTGGCATGCTCGCTGCCCTGGGGCGGGTGGTCTTCGGTGAGCTGCCGGATCCGGTTGATCACGCTGGCGGTGCGGCCGTGCAGGATGTCCAGCGCCTGGGCGGTCACCCAGTCCTCCATGGCCGGGTCGCGGGGGGCGTGGAAGCACCAGGCGGCCTTCCACAGGTATTCCAGCACGTGGATGAAGTCGACCAGGATGACCGGGGTGACGCCGCGGGTCGCGGCCTGGTCCTGGATCAGGTCGAGCTGGTAGATGTCCCCGTCGACCAGCATGATCCAGGTCCGCTCGTGGCCGGGGTCGCGGCGGTCGGCCTCGCCGAAGATCTTGCCGATGGTAACGTCGCGGCCGGCCGTGATGTCGCAGGCGTACCAGCGGTTCACCGACCGCGGCGCGTTCTTGGCGCCGCCGGGTTCCGGGCGCATGACCTGCTCCGGGGTCCGCGGCAGGTCCGGCGGCAGGACGTCGAACACGCAGCCGGTCTCGGCCATCCGCTTATGGCCCTTCTTCTCCCCGGTCCCGGTCCGTTTGGCGAAGGTCCGCACCCGCGGGACCGGGGTCGGGCCGCGGCGGCGGCGGGCCTCGGGGCGCATGGCCACGCCCTTGCCGTCCGCCGAGATCGCCAGCGGCGGCAGCCCGGTTCCGGGATCCTGCCCGGCTCCGGGCAGGGCCATCAGCTCTCCGGACCGGTCCGCATCCTGGCAGAACCGCTCCGCGTCCGCCGCAGCCCCGGCGGTGATCTGCTCCAGCTGCCGCTTGCCGATGCTGACCCCCGTGACAGCCAGCACGAACTCGCCCGCCTGCTGGTAGGAGCCGGACCGGGCGAACATCTCCGCCAGCCGCTGCAACCCCCAGGAATACCCGCACGGCGGCAGGTTCAGCACCGCATCACGCGGGAACAGCGACCCCGCCCCCTTCACCCCGGACCGGTAGCCGATCCGCCGCACCATCACCTTCCCCACCCTGGTCACCACCGCCCGGGCATGACCCCGCTCGGCCCGCCTGCGCGGCACCCCGTCCGCGCCGGTCACCCGCGCCAGCCGGACCTCACGCTCGGCCTGGGCATCCAGCGCCAGCTGAACCACCCCGCGCAGCAGCTCCCGGCCCTGCTCGATCACCAGCAGCTCCATCGCATCCAGCGTCACCGCTCCGGCCGCCTGCACCGCCAGCTGCCCCAGGCCGGCCGCCAGCGGCCCCAGCCCGGCCAGCACCGCCTCCGCGCTCGCCGCCAGCTCATCCAGCCCGTACTCTTCCACCAGAGGCTTCCTTTCCCTAGATCCCGATTTCGCACTTCAGGACCCTACGGAACGGAAGCCTCACCCACATGCAAACACGCCACAACCACCGCAGTACTCACTCCAAAAGAGCCACACCCATGCGACATCGACCACACTCTTGCGTGGTCAATGTGCCATCGAGCACGTTCGGCCGGGTGGCCGGGGTGCTTGCCATGAGGCGCGAGGCTGCCCCGTACGTCAGGCATCCCGTGCGCCGCGCGCTGGCGCGCGGGCTGTGGCGGCTGCTCGGGCTGGCCGCGCTCGCCGCGGCCGCGGGCGCGCTGGCACCCGTGACGCTCGCCGCCGCGGCCGCGGCGGCGACTGGCTGGTGGCGCGGCTGGCCACCGCGCCGGCTGTACGCCGTGGCCGCCTGGTGCCTGCCGATGACCGTCGCCTGGCTGGCCGCGGTCGCGGCCTGGCCGGCCCGCGCCGCTGGGTCCGCCGCCGCCGGGGCCGCCGGGGCCGCTGCCCGGGTGGCCGGCAACGCCGGGACCGGAATCGCCGGGGCCGCCATCCGGTCCGCCGTGGCGGCCGGTCCTGCCGGGGCTGGAACTGCCGGAGCTGCCATCCGGTCCGCCGGGATGGCTGGGGCCGCCATCCGGTCCGCCGTGGCGGCCGGGACCGCCATCCGGTCCACCGTGGCGGCCGGGGCCGCCATCCGGTCCGCCGGGGTGGGCGGGATAGCTGGGGCCGGCGGCCGGGCCGGCGTTCCCCCGGCCGGGGCGCTGCCGCCCGGAGTCGGTCCCGGGCCGTTGTGGCTGCGGGTCGCGGCCGCGCCGTACCGGGCCTGGCTCGCGTCGTGGCAGCTCGCCGTGCACGGGCACCTGGTGGCCGCCGCGGTCGCGGCCGCGCCGCCCGCCGTCCCGCTCGGTGTCCTGGCGGGCGGCCTGGCGTGGCAGTACCGGCTGTTCCGGATGCGGACCGGCGCGGGCGGCCTCACGCCCGCGGCGCCCGCCACCTTCGACAGCAGGCTCTGGCGCCGCCAGGTGCGCACCGCCAAGGCGCTGCTGGCTGCCCCCGGTGCGCTGCCATTGATTTCCCGTAACGGTCTCGTGGTGACCGGCGCGGCCATCCGCTCCGTCCGGCACCGGGGCGGTCCAGGCCGGGCGGCGGCGATCCCCTACCCGCGGCTGCGCTCCCATCAGGTGGTGATCGGCTCGACGGGGACGGGCAAGACCACGCTGCTGCTGCGGCTGTGGGCCGGGTTCATGGCCGCGGGGCTGCGCAGGTACGCGGCGGGCGCCGCGAACCGGCCGCTGCTCGTGGTGCTGGACTGCAAGGGCGGCGCGAGCTCGCGCAAGGTCGCCGACCGCACCAGGCGGGTGCTGCGCGACGCCGGCGCGCGGTCCACCGCCATCTGGCCCGATGAGGCGTCGCTCTCGCTGTGGACGCTTCCGCCCAGCCAGCTCGTGACCACGCTGCTCGACCTCATCGAGCACGGCACCGGCGGCGCCGCCTACTACACCGACGTGATGGAAGCGATCGTCTCGCTGGCGGTGGGGGCGCCCGGCGGTCCGCCGACCTGCTCGGCTGACTTCCTGGCCCGGCTGGACCCCGGCCTGCTGGCCGCCAGCTACACAGCGAGCGGTGACGGTGCGGCAGTCACGACCATACGTTCGGGGAAAAGGGGTTTTGAGGACGTGGAACTGCGGTTCAGAGCGCTCTGGCGCAGGCTCGGAGCCGGCCTCGACGGCGGCGGCTCGTTCGGGGACGCGGACGCCTGGTACTGCGTCCTGGAGGGCACGGCCGAGGGCGCGGTCGCGGAGGCGCAGGCCAGGGCGCTGACCGACCTGCTCGCGCACTACGCGGTCGGCGGGCAGCGGGAGATCCTGCTCGCCGTCGACGAGTTCTCCGCGGTCAGCAGGCGGCTGCCGATCTGGCGGCTGTACGAGCGGGCGCGGGCGCTGGGGCTCGCGGTGCAGGTGTCCGCGCAGTCGTGGGAGGGGCTGGCGGACACCGACGACGAGCGGCAGCGGATCGCCGCCACCGCGGAGGGCGGCATCTGGCTGCTGCGCACCCCGCGGCCCGGCCCGGTGTCCGACCTCGCCGGGACGCGGGCCTGCGTCGAGACGACGCGGCGGTTCGCGGGGCAGGGCGCGTGGGCCGGTGACGGGCTGTCGCGGACCCGGCTGGTGCCGGTGCTCGACGCGGACATCGTGCGCCAGCTCGACGTCGGGCAGGCCGCGTACGTGTACCGCGGCGGGGTCACGTACGTGCAGGTCAAGCGGTTGACCGGACGGCAGGCGGCGCTCGCGCCCGCGGCCGGCGACGCGCCCACCATGCCGCTGCCCGCCGTGGCGGTGCCCGCGCAATGGCCGCCGCCGCAGCCTCCGCCGCCGGACGCGAGCGAGGTGCTCGACGAGGCGTTCGGGGCGCGGCATGAGTGACGACCCGTTCCGGGTGCTCGGGCTGCCGGCGCGGCCGGACCTGACGGACGATGACGTGCGGGCGGCGTGGCGGCGCATCGCGGCGGCGACGCATCCCGACAGGGACGACGGCGGCGACCCGGTGACGTTCGGCGCGGCGGCCGCCGCGTACGCCCTGCTGCGGACCGCCTGGGATCGCGGCGAGGTGCTCGCGGAGCTGGGTCTTCGCGGCAACGCGCCTGCTCCGCGGCGCGAGCCGCGGCCGCGGGCCAGGGTGCGGGTGCTCGCGCTGCGGGTCGCCGTCACCGCGGCGCTGTGCGGCGGCGCGTTCGCCGCCGCGGGCTGGACGCCGGCCGCCATCGGCGTGGCCGCGGGCGCGCTGACCTGGCTGGCGGCGACCGTGCGGGACGAGTTCCCGCGCGCGGAGCGGCGCTGAAGCCTGGCAGCCGATAGAACCGGCGCGGGGATGTGCCGAAACGGCAGCTATGCCCTGGCGCCAGCACGCACATGCTTTGGCGCGCCCGGTACGCTGAATCACCCTTGATCGGGTGACGAACCTGGCAGGCTGCCCGGACAGTATCGAGGCACCGGGGAGGAGGCTCCGCATGAGGATCCACCCAGGCCACCACCACCGCGAGATAACGGCACCGGCGACAGCAGCCGGAGCGTGAGACCGTGAGCGTTGCCGACCTGGCCATCGTGGCAGCCTTGGTGTTCGTCTGGGGCACGCTGTCGGCCAGGCTGGAGCGGTTCGACGTCACCGCGCCTATCACGTTCGTGCTCGCCGGGCTGCTGCTCACCCACGGGCCGCTGGCGGTCCTGGCCCTCACGCCCAGTAACGAGCTGATCAAGGAGCTGGCGGAGTTCACCCTCGCGCTGGTCCTGTTCTCGGACGCGTCACGGGTCAGCCTGCACGAGCTGCGGGAAGACGCGGGCGTGTACGTGCGCCTGCTCGGGATCGCCCTTCCGGTGACGATCGGCCTGGGAACACTGCTCGCGCTTGTCCTCGCCGGCACCAGCATCTGGCTGGCGCTGCTGGTCGGAGCGGCGCTGGCGCCCACCGACGCCGCGCTGGGCGCGGGCATGATGGCCAACCAGGTCGTGCCGGCCAGGATCAGACGGCTACTCAACGTCGAAAGCGGCCTCAACGACGGCATCGCCACGCCGTTCGTATCGGTCGCCATAGCGGGAGCCGCGATAGGAGGCGAGGTCGCCGAGCACGGTCCGGCCGCGGCGGTGGCCGAGCTGGCGCTGGGCGTCCTCATCGGCGCGGCCGTCGGCGGCGTCGGCGGCCTGCTGATGAGTGCCGCGCGCAAGCGTGGCTGGGCGGCTGAGGGCTTCGCCGGCTCGGCGGTGCTGGGGCTGACGATATGCGCCTACGCGTCCGCGGTGGCGCTGGGCGGCAACGGCTTCATCGCGGCGTTCGTCGGCGGGCTGGCGTTCGGAACGACGGGCGGCCGGCGCGGCGAGCCGTTGATCCCGTTCGTCGAGGAGACCGGCGCGCTGGTGTCCCTGCTGGTCTGGCTGGCATTCGGAGCTGTCGCGGTCGTGCCCGCGATGAAGGCTCTGACGTGGCAGATGGTGCTGTACGCGGTGCTCAGCCTCACCGTCATCCGGATGGTCCCTGTCGCCGTCGCGCTGGTCGGTGCGCGGCTCGGCCGGGCAACGGTCGCCCTGGTGGGCTGGTTCGGTCCCCGGGGCCTGGCGTCGGTTGTGTTCGCCCTCCTCGCGCTGGAGGACCTGGGCGAAGCCGTGGCCGGCCGTGCCGTCGCGGTCATCACCATCACCGTGCTGCTCAGCGTCGTCGCCCACGGTGTCACGGCCGAGCCGCTGGCCGCCCGGTACGCGAAATCGCTCGCCCATCCCCCTGACGGGAGCGATGGCGCCCAGACGCGCGACATCCCCGATCGCAGGCTCATCCGCGGGGCTGGCAACCGCGGCTGAACCAGTCAATTCACCCTATGGAGATGAGGTATCGCCGGGGTTGCGGTATCAGCATTGACAACGTGTCAGACGCTTCAACAGGAGAAGGGCAGGCCATGGCTCTCAAGATCTCGAAGAGCGGCCGCGAGCCGGCCGCCGATACCGCCGGGGCGCTCACGCGACGGCTCGCTGACGAGCTCGCGCACCAAGACGGGCAGGTCCGCCAGCAGGCCGCCAGGAGGCTACGTGAGCTAGGCGACCTGGACCGGGCGGTCTACGCCGCGGTGGCGGCTACCCCGACGCCCTCGCTCGACGAGCCGCTGCGCCTGCTCTCCAACGCCGCCAACAACTCGCGCCTGTGGCTTGGCATCGCAACCGGCCTCCGCATAGTGGGCGGCAAGTCCGGCCGGCGTGCCGCGACGCGGGGAACAGTGGCCATCGGAGTCACGTCCGCTCTGGTGAACCTGGCCGTGAAGGGCGCCTTGCCCCGCCAGCGGCCAGACCGGGTAGGCGCGAAGGTTCCGGGCCGGCGTAACGTGCGGATGCCGGCCTCCACCTCGTTCCCGTCCGGTCACGCGGCAGCGGGGTTCGCCTTCGCCGCGGCCGTCGGCAGGGACCTGCCCTGGCTCGGGGTGGTGCTGCGCTTCATGGCGGCGGCGGTGGCGTACTCCCGCGTGCACACCGGAGTGCATTACCCGAGCGACGCCGTGGCCGGCGCGCTGATCGGCGAGGGCACCGGGCAGGCGGTGGCCGGCGTGATGGACCGGCTTCCGGCCCGCAAGCCCCGTCGGCACGGCCGGTCCGGTCGCGGGAAGCAGCGTGAGCTGCCGGATGACGTGGACGGGCAAGGCACGAAGGCGAACGGCGCGGACGCGAAACGGGCGGACGCCGAAGGCGCGGACGCGGAAGGCGCGGTGATGCCGGCGCACGGGGCGCGGACGGAGTGATCCGCGTCCGGCCGGCTAGTCGATCGTGACGGCGCCGCCGTCGGCGTTGACGGTGATGCGGTACCGGGACGAGGAACTGGTGGTCACCGTGATCGCGGCGGGTTGCGCGGGTCCGTTCATCTGGACCTGGGACTGCGGCTCGGGGATGTTGTCGACGCGGTAGCTGTAGCCGGCGGGCAGCTGCAGCGTCACGCTGCCGCCCTCGGTGGTGATGTTCAGGTTCGACGGCGCCGTGGTGAGCTGGAGGTTGACGTTGTTGCCGCCGCTGTCCACCGCGACGTTCTGCGCCGCCAGCGTGCCGTCGACCTGCCCGCCGCCCCCGTAGGGGCCGTTCGGGGCGTTGTCGGTGTTGAGGCTGACGTTGCCGGTCAGCCCGTCAACGGTCAGGTCTCCGCCGCCGGTCTGCAGGGTCGCGTCGGAAATGCCGGTCGCCGTTATGTTGCCGCCGTTGCTGGTCACCGTCACCGGTGCCTGCGGCGGAACGTCGACGGTCGAGCTGAGCGCGCAGTTGTAATTGGGGCAGGTGAAGTTGATCCTGGTCCCGGCCGGCGTTTGCGCCGTCACGAGAGTGGGGCGCTGACCCGAGTAATTCAGGCCGTACCAGACGGTGCCGGCGCCGGTGAACCGCGCCGCGCTCGGCGCGACACCGCCCTGCAGGGTCACGTCGCCGCCGTAGACGTTCATGTCGAGACCGCCGCTGACACGGACCGGGGCGTAATTCACCGCGTAGCTGCCCTGGGACGCCTGGCTGATGATCGCGAAACACGTCCAGGCGAGCAGGGCGAACGAGAGCGGGACGCCCAGCAGCAGGATGATCCGGCGCGCTGGCGTCATGAGCAGCTCGCGGGCGGCGGGCTGGACAGCGGCCGGCAGGAAACTGGTCATGACGTGACCCCGTTCAGGTAATGGAGGACCGCGAGCACGCGGCGGTGGCCGTGCTCATCCGATACGAGTCCGAGCTTGCTGAAGATGCTGTTGATGTGCTTTCCCACGGCGCCGCCGCTGACGACCATCGTCTCGGCGATGGCGGAGTTGGACCGGCCTTCGGCCATCAGCGCGAGGACCTCGCGCTCACGGCTGGTCAGCACGCTGAGCGGACTGCGGCTGCGGGCGAGCAGCTGGGCCACGACCTCGGGGTCGAGCGCGCTGCCGCCCTCGGCCACCCGGCGGAGCGCGTCGAGGAATTCCGTCACGTCGGCCACCCGGTCCTTGAGCAGGTATCCGACGCCGTGCGGGCTTCCTGCGATCAGCTCGGTCGCGTACCGTTCCTCCACCCACTGCGACAAAACGAGCACGCCCGTGTCCGGCCAGCGGTCGCGGATCACGAGCGCGGCGCGCAGCCCCTCGTCGGTGAACGTCGGCGGCATCCTGACGTCGATGACGCACACGTCCGGGGTGCGCGCCTCCACGGCGCGCATCAGCCCCTCGGCGTCGGTCTCGGCGGCGACCACCTCGTGGCCGGCCTCTGCCAGCAGGCGGGTCAGCCCCTCGCGCAGCAGGACCGAGTCCTCCGCGATCGCCACTCTCAGCATGGCAGCTCGGCCGCGATGATCGTCGGCCCGCCATACGGAGACTCCACGGTCAGCCGGCCGTCGACGCCGGTCACCCGGCTGGCGAGGCCGGACAGCCCCGCGCCCTGCGGGTCGGCGCCGCCGACTCCGTCGTCGCTGATCATGATGGCGAGCACGCCGGGATAGCCGTGTCCCTCGACCACGACCTTCGCCTGGCTGGCCCGCGAGTGCTTCGCGACGTTCGTGAGGGCCTCGGCGACGACGAAGTACGCGACGGCCTCAATCAACGGCTTCGGCCGGACCGGCATGTCGACGTGCACGTCGACAGGGATGGGGCTGCGCGCGGCCAGGCCGGATAGCGCGGCGTCGAGGCCGCGATCGGTCAGCACCGGCGGGTGCACTCCCCTGACGAGGTCCCGCAGCTCGGTCAGCGCGGCCTTGGCCTGTGCGTGGGCCGAGTCGACCAGCTCCCTGGCGGCGTCGATGTCGTCGCCGAACCTCGCCTTGGCGCGGCCCAGCTCCATCGCGAGCGCGACCAGCCGCTGCTGTGCGCCATCGTGCAGGTCCCGCTCGATCCTCTTCCGCTCGGTTTCCGCCGCGTCCACGACCCGTTCGCGGCTGAGCTCGAGCTCGGCGACCCGGGCGGCCAGCCTGCTGGGCGGCCCGAGCAGCCGCCGGGCCAGCGCGGCGTCCGCGACCGCGAGGCTTCGGGTCACCTGCGGCGCGGCCAGCAGCACCAGCACCCCCGCCACGGCCACGAGCACGGCCTTCGATTCGTGTACGGTCCCGCCGTCTATATGGAAGCCGCCGCCCGGCAGCGACCAGTCGAACAGCGGCAGCGTGACCATGATCAGGCCGATGACCCACACGCCCAGGCTAACGAACGCAGCCGCCGCGCTGAGCAGCCCCCGCGTCAGCGCGTAGACCACCTCGCGCCAGGTGGCGCGCTCGCTGAGCTTGTCGAAGCGCGGCAGCAGCCGCAGCCGGTACCCGCTGCGCGTGCCGGGCGGCCAGCCGGGGATCTCCTCGCCGAGCGTGACCGCGAACCTCGTTCGCTCGGCGCGGGCGAACCAGTCGGTGAACCGCAGCGTGGCGCCGAGTACCGGCATCCCGATCAGCGCCACCGGGAGGCCCAGCACGCCGACCACGAGCCCGGGAAGCACAATCCAGACGACAAGGGCGCCGACGCACACGCCGATGAAGTGGTGGATGAAGGCAAGCCAGGTGCGCGGCGACACCAGGTCCCGAACCAAGTACATGGGAGTGACGCTAGGCCATGCCGCCGGCGCTCGCCATCATCCGGTCTTCCGGATGCGGGGTAAGGCTAGCCCTACCCACGGCGCCCTGGAGATCGGGACTTGCTTGGGATAGTTAGCGCTTGATATAGTTAGCAAGAACAGCGCCACCGCACAGGAAGGTAGAGACTATGGCTGGCTATTCCACCCGGGACCTGCAGGCAGAGTTCCTTGACACGATCCGCACGAGCCAGGAGACCGTCGTTGAGGCGGTCAAGACCTGGGTCGCCACCGTCAGGGCCGTGACGCCGAAGGTGCCATTCGCCCAGGTTCCGCTCGTCGCGAGGCTGCCCAAGCCGGAGAACGTCGTGACCAGCGCGTACGACCTCGCCGAGAAGCTGCTCTCCAACCAGCGCCAGTTCGCCGAAGAACTGGTGAAGGCGACGGCACCGCTGATGGCGGGCAACGGCACGCGTGAGGGGCAGGACCCAGCCTCCGAGTGAGGCATCCCCACCAGTACGCGGCGGCACCTGGTTCCGGTGCCGCCGCGTACTATGATTCGCGATAGGCGAGGAGGTAACCGTGACGGACCCGTGGCAAGCCCAGCGGGAGGCACTCGGTGCCTTCATCCGCACCCAGCGCAAGACGGCCAACCTTTCGCTCCGCCAGCTCGCCGAGCTGACCAGCCTGTCGAACCCGTACCTCAGCCAGGTCGAGCGAGGTCTGCACCAGCCGTCGGTGCGCGTGCTCAAGGCGATCTCCGATGCGCTTAATCTCTCCGCCGAGACGCTCCTCGCGCAGGCCGGCCTGATCGATGCCGTGACCGGTGCGGCCCCGGACGCCGACGAGGCGGGCCGGGCGGACGCCGGCGAAAGGGGCAAGGCACGGACCGAGGACGTGATCGGGGCAGACGAGCGCCTGAGCGACGAGCAGAAAGCAGCGCTGCTCGCGGTGTACCGCAGCATGGTTGGTCAGTCCTGACGGTGGCGCCGGGTGGCCGGCGGTCCTGCGGACCAGGGGCTGGTTCGCCGTCGGCATGAGCCTGGGCAGCCGCGCCGCCCGGGACCGCGGATGTGCCCGGGAGACACCGCGCGGCACGCGTTTCGTGCTATCCGGCCAATGCCGGCGGCCGGTGGGCGGCTTAGCCTCGGCCGCAAGCGGAAATCAGGTAATCATGAGTACCCACACCGATAGCTTGGCGGCGGCCGCGGCCGATGCTGTGACAGCTCCGCTCGACCTGCTGCTCACCGACGCGGCCCTTGGCGCGTTCCGCCGGATGAACCCGGGCGGCTCTGGCCTGCGGCTGGCAGGGGCGCTGGCCGTGCGCCCGTCTCTCGTGGCGAGTCAGGGCCGGCAACTGCTCGGCGAGATGGCACGCATCGCGGTGGGCAGCTCCGAGATACAGCCGTCCCGGCGAGACCGGCGGTTCACGGATCCGGCCTGGCAGGGCAACCCGTTGCTGCGCCGCGTGCTGCAGACGTACCTGGCCGCTGCCCAGGCAACGGAGGGTCTCGTCGCCGGCGCGGAACTGGACTGGGCCGACTCGGAACGGGTTGGTTTCGCGCTCACCAACCTGGTGGACGCGCTGGCGCCAAGCAACAGCCCGGTGCTCAACCCGGCGGCGGTCAAAGCGGTCATCGACACCGGAGGCGGCAGCGCCGTGGCCGGCCTGCGGCACTTCGTCGCCGACATGGCCGCCCCGCCCCGGGTGCCGTCCATGGTGCAGCCGGACGCGTTCGAGGTCGGCGCGGACCTCGCGGTCACGCCGGGGGCGGTGGTCCTGCGGACCCCGGTGTTCGAGCTGATCCAGTACCGGCCGGTCACGAGCACGGTCAGGCAGGTTCCGCTGTTGATCGTCCCGCCGACGATCAACAAGTTCTACGTGATCGACCTGGCGCCAGGACGGAGCATGGCCGAGTACCTGGTCGGCCAGGGACAGCAGGTCTTCATGATCTCCTGGCGCAACCCGGACGCCAGGTACGCGGCCTGGGACTTCGACACCTACGGGCAGGCCGTCCTCGACGCCATGGACGCCGCCGCGCGGATCACGGGCAGCGAGCGGACCGCGGTCATGGGGGTGTGCTCGGGCGGCATCATCGCCGCGATGGTGGCCGCGCACCTGGCGCTCGCCGGCGAGCAGGACAAGATCGCCGCCCTGACGCTCATGGTCACGGTGCTGGACCAGGCGCGGGCCGGTCTGGCCAGCGCCGTCCTCGACGAGCGGTCCGCGCGGCTGGCCGCCGCCGCGTCCAAGGCCCGCGGGTATCTCGACGGGCGGGCGCTGGCCGAGGTATTCGCCTGGCTGCGGCCCAACGACCTGATCTGGAACTACTGGGTCAACAATTACCTGCTGGGACGCGAGCCGCCGCCGTTCGACATCCTGTTCTGGAATGCGGACACCACCAGGATGACCGCGGCCCTGCACCGGGACTTCCTCCGGCTCGGCGTGACGAACGGGCTGGCGCGGCCCGGGGGCGTGACGATGCTCGGCTCGCCGGTTGACTTGTCGCTCGTCGACAGGGACAGTTACCTGGTCGCCGGGATCACCGACCATATCTGTCCCTGGGAGAGCTGCTACCGGTCCACGCAGCTGCTGGGCGGCAGCAAGCGGTTCGTGCTGTCGACGAGCGGGCACATCGCCGCGATGGTGAACCCGCCGGGAAACGAGAAGGCCAGGTACCAGATTGCGAAGGACTGTCCGGCAGACCCGCGGGAGTGGCTACAGCACGCGGAGAGCTACCACGGATCGTGGTGGCCAGACTACGCGGGCTGGCTGGCCGAGCGCTGCGGCGAGGAGACCGCTGCTCCTGATGAGCTGGGCGGCGGCCGCCTGGCATCGCTATGCGACGCGCCGGGAACGTACGTCCATGACCGCTGACCAACGGCCGCCCGGGCCCGTCGCCCCGCCGTGGCAGGCCGGCGGCGGGGAACGCCTGCGGACGCTGACCGTCCGCGGCCGCGTCCTGCGGGTCGCGGTGCGGGACGGCGATCCTGACTGGCCGCCGCTGCTGCTGTGCAACGGCATCGGCGTGAGCCTTGAATTGCTCCAGCCGTTCGTCGACGCGCTCGATCCGCGGCGCGGAGTCATCAGGTTCGACATGCCTGGCGTCGGCGGGTCGCCGGCCCCGGTGGTTCCGTATCACCTGCTCACCACCGGGCCGTTGCTGGCGGGGCTGCTCGACCAGCTCGGCCATGAGCGGGCCGACGTGCTGGGCATCTCCTGGGGAGGCGCACTCGCGCAGCAGTTCGCGCTGAGCCGCCCGGACCGGGTGCGCCGCCTGGTGCTCGTGGCGACCGGTCCCGGCGCGCTCATGGTGCCCGGGCACCCGCGTGTCCTGCGGCACTTGCTCACGCCGCGGCGGCACCGCGACCCGGCGTACTCGGCCCGCGTCGCCGCCGAACTGTACGGGGGCAGCGCGCGGGAAGACCCGGCCCTGGCCCGTGAGCTGCTGCACGCGACGACGCGCCTCGGCCCGGCCAGGGGCTACTACTACCAGCTGATGGCTGCCCTCGGCTGGACCAGCCTCCCGCTGCTGCCAAGGCTGCGGCCGCCCACCCTGATCCTGGCCGGCGATGACGATCCGATCATCCCGCTGGTCAACGCGCGGATCATGCACGGGCTGATACCTGGCAGCCAGCTGCACATCTATCAGGGCGGTCACCTCGAGCTGGCCGCGGACGCGAAGCGCCTGGCGCAAGCCGTGGAGGCGTTCCTCGATGCTGACCTCAACGGCGAGGGGAGCCGGGAATGACGCAGGTCGCGAGCACGCAGCTGGGGGAATCCCTCGGCACGGACTTCTTTTCCGTCCGGGAGCAGTTCACCGACGAGCAATGGGCGCACTTCGCCGCCGTCCGGCGGTTCGTCGACGAGGAGGTCGTGCCGGTCATCGGACCGTACTGGGAACGGGCCGAGATCCCGTGGCAGCTCGTCCGCAGGCTGCCCGAACTCGGCGTTGTCGGCGAGGACATCAAGGGATACGAGTGCGCGGGGATGAGCCCGCTGGCGTGCGGGCTGGTGACCATGGAGCTGCACCGCGGGGACGGCAGCCTCGGCGTGGTCCTCGGCGTGCACGCGGGCCTGGCCATGCAGTCGATCGCGATGTGCGGCTCGGAGGAACAGAAGGCGCGGTGGCTGCCCGGCATGGCGCGGATGGACAAGCTGGGCGCCTTCGCGCTGACCGAGCCTGACCACGGATCGGATTCGGTCGCGCTGGAAACCTCGGCCCGCCCCGACGGGGACGGATGGGTGCTGAACGGCAGGAAGCGGTGGATCGGCCTGGGCACCGTGGCCGACCTTGTTGTCGTGTGGGCCCGCGACACGGAAGACGGCCAGGTCGGCGCCTTCGTGGTGGAGAAGGGAGCAGCCGGGTTCCAGGCGCGGGTGATCGAGGGGAAGGTGTCGCTGCGCTCGGTGTGGCAGGCCGACATCACGCTGGACAATGTGCGGGTCGCCGGCCGCCAACCGGCTGCCGGGGGCGCGGTCGTTCAAGGACACCAGCCGGGTCCTGGCTACCACCCGGAGCACCTGCGCCTGGGCGGCACTCGGCCACGCCACCGCCGCCTACGAGACCGCGCTGCGGTACGCGCTGCAGCGGCGGCAGTTCGGCGAGCCGCTGGCCAGCTTCCAGATCATCCAGCAGCGGCTGGTGTCGATGCTGGCGGACCTGACCGCCATGCAGCTCTACTGCATGCAGATCGGGCGGCTGGCCGAGGCCGGCTGACGCCCACCGTGGCGGGGCTGGCCAAGATGCACAACACCCGCAAGGCGCGCGCGATAGCGGCCGACGCCCGCGACATGCTCGGCGGCAACGGCATCCTGCTGGACTACCAGGTCATGCGGCACATGGTGGACCTGGAGGCCATTCACACCTTCGAGGGCACCGAGACGATGCAGACGCTCATCGTCGGCCGCGCCATCACCGGCATCGGGGCCTTCACCTAACCACCTCGCCGCGCACTGGAAGGAGACAGGACCGTGACGAACCTCGCATCGAATCTCACGAACACCACGCGCGCCTACGCCGACCGGGTGGCCGTCCGGGTGGACGACGCCGCGCTGACGTACCGGGAACTGGACGAGGCGAGCGCGCGGGTCGCCGGGCTGCTGCACGAGCGCGGCCTCAAACCGGGCGACCGGGTAGGGCTGATGATGCCCAACGTTGCCGAGGTCCCCGTCGCGTACTACGGCGTGCTCCGCGCCGGCGGCGTCGTCGTCCCGATGAACCCGCTGCTCAAGGCGCGGGAGGTGGCTTACTACCTCGGCGACTCCAGGGCCGGGCTGGTCTTCGCCTGGCACACGTTCGCTGACGAGGCACGCGACGGCGCCGGGCAGGCCGGCGCGGAGCCCATCGTCGTGGACTCGGGCAGCTTCCCCGACCTGCTGGCCTCGGCGGCGCCAGAACATGAGGTGGCGGACGCCGACGACGAGGACACCGCGGTGATCCTCTACACATCCGGTACGACGGGGCGGCCGAAAGGTGCCGAGCTCACCCACGGCAACCTCACCAGTAACACCGAGGTGTCCCGCGCGGACATCGTCCGCGCGGGACCGGACGACGTCCTATTCGGCGGGCTTCCGCTGTTCCACGTGTTCGGGCAGACCGTCGCGCTCAACGTAGCGGTGGCGGCGGGCGCGTGCCTGACCCTGCTGCCGCGGTTCGACGCCGGGCACGCCCTGCGGATCATCGCCGGCCATCGGGTCACCGTCTTCGAAGGCGTGCCGACCATGTACGTGGCGCTGCTGCACGCGCCTGACCGCGCGGACTACGACACCTCCTCGCTGCGGATATGCATCTCCGGCGGCGCCGCGCTGCCGGTCGAGGTGCTGCGCGGGTTCGAGGAGGCGTTCGGCGTCCCGGTGCTCGAGGGATACGGCCTGTCGGAAACCTCGCCGGTCGCCTCGTTCAACCACCCCCACCGTGAGCGCAAGCCCGGCTCCATCGGCACGCCCATCCGCGACGTGCAGATGCGGGCCGTCGACGGGTCCGGCCACGAGGTCCCGCGGGGCGAGGTGGGCGAGATCATCATCAGCGGGCCGAACGTGATGAAGGGCTACTGGCAACGCCCTGAGGCCACCGCCGAGGCGATCAGCGACGGCTGGTTCCGCACCGGAGACCTGGCCCGCGTCGACGAGGACGGCTACTTCTTCATCGTGGACAGGAAGAAGGACCTGGTCATCCGCGGCGGCTACAACGTCTACCCGCGGGAGATCGAGGAAGTGCTCTACGAGCACCCAGCGGTCGCCGAGGCCGCCGTGATCGGCTTGCCGCACCCGTCCCTTGGCGAGGAAGTCGGCGCCGCGGTGGCACTCAAGCCCGGGGCCGCCGTCACCCCTGAGGAGCTGCGCGACTACGTCAAGGGCCAGGTGGCGGCCTACAAGTACCCGCGTCATGTGTGGATCGTCGACGCGCTGCCGAAGGGCCCGACCGGCAAGATCGTCAAGCGGGAGATCGTTCCCCCGGACGGGCTGACCGCGCGGTGAGGATGCTGCTGCTCGCTCCCCCCGGCGCGGGCAAGGGCACCCAGGGCGAGCGGCTGGCGGCCTGGCTCGGCGTGCGGCACATCGCCGCCGGTGACCTGCTGCGGGCCGAAGCCCAGGCCGCCACGGCGCGCGGCCGCGAGATCGCGGCCTGCCAGGCGCGGGGCGATCTCGTCCCCGATCAGATCGTGTTCGGCCTGCTGATCCCGGTGGTGGTCGAGGCGGCCGCCCGCGGCGGGTACATCCTGGACGGCTTCCCGCGGACCCTCGCCCAGGCCACCGCCGCGGCGGAACTCGGAGCCCGGCTTGACGTCACGCTGCAGGCGGTGGTCTGCTTGTCCGCGCCGGAGGCGGTGCTCACGCGGCGGCTGCTGGCCCGCGCCGGCCAGGAGGGACGGGCCGACGACACGGCGGACGTGATCCGGCACCGGCTCCAGGTGTTCACCGAGACGACGGGCCCGCTCATCGCCTACTACCAGGACAGGGGCATCCTGCTAACGGTGGACGCCGACCAGCCGCCCGACGCCGTCACCGCCGAGATCCAGGACCGGCTGTCCGGACTCTCGCTGGCCCCGCACGGCGGGTTAGTCCGCCTCGGCCGGACCGCGAGCCGGCCGGTGTCGCTGCCGCTTCGCAACCTCGCCGGAGTGTGCGAGAATCCGCAGGTGGACATGGATCGCCCCGCGGTCGCCGAACTGATGAGCGAGGTCGCGGCGGCAGTCACCCGCCGAGTCGCCGTGGTGCGCGAGGATGTCTACGAGACGATCGTCCGGGAGATCCCGCAGCTGCGCGACGACAAGCCGGTGCTCGCCCTGCTCGCTTCCAGCGTCGACAGCAACGTGGACACCTGCCTGCAGATAATGCAGCACAGGATCGACCTGAGCGCGGTGCCAGCCCCCGCCGCGGCCGTGGAGTACGCGCGGCGGCTGGCGCAGCGCGGCACGCCGCTGACCGCGCTGCTGCGCGCCTACCGGGTGGGCCACACGTGCTTCACCGACTGGGTGCTCAAGGAACTGGCTCTGCACCCAGCGGACGCCGAGATGGTCAGCGCCGCCACGTTGAGCATGTCCAGGGTCGTCGCCGGTTACATCGACCAGATATCCGAGCAGATGGTCGAGGCCTACGGACAGGAAAGAGAGATCTGGCTGCGGAACCGCAGCGCCGCGCGGGCCGCCCGGATCCGCGACCTGCTGTCGGGCGAGCGGATCGACGTGAGCGCGGCGGAGGTCACCCTCGGCTACCGGCTGCGCCAGTACCACGTGGGAGTGGTGTGCTGGGCGGGCGACGCGGCGGGCACCACGGAGGAGATCACCCGCCTTGAGCGCGCGGTCAGCCACGTCGCCGGACAAGTGGCCTGCCATGGCGATCCGCTGTTCCTGCCCCGCGACGAATCGAGCGCCTGGGCCTGGCTGCCGCTGGGGGGCCGGGACGGCCTCGACGCCGCCGCGGCGGACAAGGCCGAGATGGACGACGACATCCATTTCGCCTTCGGCGACGCGGCGAAGGGCACCAAGGGGTTCCGCGTCACCCACCAGCAGGCCATCGCCGCCCAGGCGGTCGCGCTCGCCGCAGGATCTCCGGCGCCGCGTGCGGTAACGTTCGGCCAGGTCGCGCCCGTGGCGATGATGCTCACGGCCAGGGAACTGCTGCGGCCCTGGGTACTCAGCACGCTGGCGGGCCTGGCTACCGACGACGAGCATCACGCTCGGCTGCGCGAGACCTTGCTGGTCTTCCTGCACAGCGGGGGCAGCTACAAGACGACCGCGGAGCGGCTGATGCTGCACAAGAACACGGTCCAGTACCGGGTCCGCAAGGCGCAGGAGAGCATCGGCCGGCCGGTGGGCGACAACCGCGGCGACATAGAGCTCGCGCTGCGGGCAAGCCGCTGGCTCGGCTCGTCCGTGCTGGGGCCGGCGACGGCTTCGGATGCGGGGTGACTGCCGGCGGTTCGCTCCCCGTCAGGCGGCGCTGTGCAGGAGCTCCCGCGCGTCCTTTCCCGCGCTGCGCAGCTGGATGCCGCCGGCGATCTGCGAGATTCCGTTCTAGCTGACGGCGATCGCGCTGTCAGCGGCAGACGCGCGGTCCGCCGCTTCTTGCTGTTATCAAGCCGCGAGGAAGCTCCCCAAACCGGGGTCGGCCAGGTCTCGGAGGGCACTGGCCGTGGCTGGAATGACATGTAAGCCCATCGCGGCCCGAGGATTTGTCCCTGTTTTCTGTCG
>CAWJLP010000016.1:0-45760 GCA_963843745.1 uncultured Actinomycetota bacterium | reverse complement strand
GCAATGGCCTCTTGTCCTGGCGCTGTTCAGGGCCGCGGTTGAGCTGGGACAGGACGACCACGGGGACTTCGAGTTCCTTGGCGAGCAGCTTCAGCGAGCGGGAGAACTCCGACACCTCCTGCTGCCGGTTCTCCACCCGGCGCGAGGAGGAGGACATCAGCTGGAGATAGTCGATGATGACCAGCTTCAGGTCGTGCCGCTGCTTGAGGCGGCGGCACTTGGCCCTAATCTCCATCAGCGACATGTTGGGCGAGTCGTCGATGAACAGTGGCGCGTCCGCGACCTCGCTCATCCGGCGGGCGAGCCTGGCCCAGTCGTCGTCGCTCATCTGGCCGGTGCGCATCACGTGCATCGGCACCCGCGCCTCGGCCGACAGCAGCCGCATCGTGATCTCGTTGCGCCCCATCTCCAGGCTGAACACCACGGTCGGCAGCTTGTGCTTGATCGTCGCCGAACGCGCGAAGTCCAGCGCCAGCGCCGAATTGTGCGTCGGGATCATGGCCTGCCCGGCCAGGTACAGCTGATCGGCGCTGGACACCTGCACGCACCGCACCGGCACGGACGGCACCGCGCGGACCGCCACCACGTACCGCCACGGCAGCGCGTCGGTGAACCGGATCACGTGCCGGCCAGGCGACGCGGCGGTCACCTCGGACTGGAAGCCGAGGCTGTGGATCAGCTCGCGTGCGTCGGCGGCGAGTTCGGCGGTGGGCAGCTCCACGTGCGCGGGGCCGGCGACCCGCGGCAGGCCGAGCAGGCCGGCGAGCAGTTCCCGCCGCTGCGCGACGCTGGCCCGCAGGTACGCGTCCGGGATCCGGCCGTCCGCTGCCATGTCGCCCCCTCTCCTCCCGTTGGTCCTCCCCGCCGCCCACGACCGCCAGCGCCCGCGCCCGGGTCCCCACGCTCGGCACGGTCCGGCCAGCCAGTGCCGCGCCGAGCAGGTACGGCGGCACCAGGAGGTCCGCCTCAGGCAGCTCGAGCGGCCGCGGCACGGCGACCGCGAACCGTGACCTGGCGCCCGGCGCGGAACCGCGCAGTGCGGCGGCCATCTCGCCGGTGGTTACCACCTGCGGCGGCACGAACCCGGCGGCGTGCGACGTCCAGGTCACCCACTGGTGCTGCTCGTCGGCGACGATCACCTCGCCGTCGGAGAACTCGACCTGAAAGCACGGCCGCCCGCGCATGACCTCGGTCGCGGCGACCACCCGCGTCGGCTTGCCGTCCGCGCCCAGCAGCAGGTCTCCTGGGCGCACCAGTCCCATCGTCGTCCACCCGAACGGGGTCGGCAGCGGCGTGTCCAGCGCCAGCGCTTTGCCGACGGCGGGCCGGGCAGCGATGACGATCATCTGCCCGGCGTGCAGGCCGTTGGTGAGCGCGTCCAGGTCGGCGAACCCGGTGGGCACGCCGGTGATGCCGCCGCCGTGCGCGCCGATCGCCTCGATCTCTTCGAGCGCGCCAGGCATGATCTCCGACAGCGAGTGGTAGTCCTCGGCGAGCCGCCGGTCGGTGACGGAGAACACCTCGGCCTGCGCCCGGTCCACGAGCTCGTCGGCCTCGCCGTCGCCGGCGTAGCCGAACTGCACGATCCGGGTGCCGGCCTCCACCAGCCGCCGCAGGATCGCGCGCTCCCGCACGATCCGCGCGTAATAGCCGGCGTTGGCCGCGGTCGGCACGGACGCGATCAGCGTGTGCAGGTACGGCGCGCCGCCGATGCGGCTGAGCTCACCGCGCCTGCTCAGCTCGTTGGAGACTGTGATCGGGTCGGCCGGCTCGCCGCGCGCGTAGAGGTCGAGGATCGCCTCGTGCACGAGCTGGTGGGCGGGGCGGTAGTGGTCGACGGGCCTGATGACCTCGATCACGTCCGAGATCGCGTCCTTGGACAGCAGCATCCCGCCAAGCACGCACTGTTCGGCGGCGACGTCGTGCGGCGGCATGCGTTCGAATTCTTCGCCCCGCTGCGCCACCTCGGCCACGCTCACCTGACGCCACCTCCCCCAGATCTCACAAGGCTCGCCCCGTCATAGACACCATCATGCGGGGGGCTCTGACATTCTGGCGGCAGGCGCGCGGGGCGGCCAGCAGGTCATGTGGATAACTCGTGGAGAACCAGCCGGCTAACTTGTGCGCAGCATGGGGACCTGGCTGTGGACCAAGCCGCTTCCAGAGCGGCCCGCACCCACCCTGGCCTGCACTGTCGCAGTCAACAGGGTGTGCAGGAGAAAAACCCACAAGAATTTTCCGGAGGGTTATCCACAGAAATATCCACAGGCCGCATCCGCTTGCCTGTGGAAAACCGGTGCGGCATAGCGGCTGGCCGGGCCTTTCCCCCATCTCCTGAACGGGCCCGTGGCATCTCGCCTCCGTCACGCCGAACCTGTCTGGGGCAGCACGGCGGACCGGCTGCGCCCGGCCAGCGGACTCGGCTATCCTTCGCGTGTGTGTTCGATCACGGGGGCAGCGATCGACCGGATCGCGAAGGCGATTGACCAGCTAGCGAGCGATGCGCGGGGAGAAAACGGCGAGCCGCGGCCTGGCGAGCTCGCCGCCCGGGTCGCCGAGTTGTGGCTGATGGTGAGCGCTCTGGACCCCGAGCTGGCCAGGCGCAAAGAGCACTACACGAAACCAGCCGACGGCGCGCCCTCGTCCTGAGGGCACACCGCCGGCTGGCAGTGTGAACACAGCAGAAGCCTGTGGACTCGGCTGTGGAATAGACTTTCCGGTTCTGTGGATCAGGCAGATCCGTGGATCAGCCCGCGGTGATCTCGATGTTGACCGCGGCGCTGACCTCGGGGTGCAGCCGCACCTGGACGCGGTGCGACCCAGCCGACTTGATCGGGTCCGGCACGATGATCTTGCGCCGGTCGAGCTCGGGGCCGCCGGCTTCGCGGACCGCCGCGGCGATGTCCGCCGGTCCCACCGATCCGAACAGCCGTCCGTTCGTCCCTGCCCGCCGCCTCATCCGCACGGTCAGCCGCTCCAGTTGGGCGGCGACCGCCTGCGCGTCCTCGAGGGTGCGGATCTCGCGGGCGGAACGCGCCCGCTTGATCAGGTCGACCTGCTTCTCCGCGCCGCGCGTCCACGGCATCGCGAACCCGCGAGGGAGCAGGTAGTTGCGGCCGTCGCCGGCCGCGACGTCCACCACGTCACCGGGCGTGCCGAGGCCGCCGACCTCCTGGGTCAGGATCAGCTTCATACGAGACATCGGTCAGTCCTCCCCTGCCTCAACGAGCCGTGCTGGTGTAGGGGAGCAGCGCCATCTCGCGGGCGTTCTTGATCGCCGTCGCGACGTCGCGCTGGTGCCTCGTGCAGTTACCGGTCACCCGGCGGGCACGGATCTTGCCTCGGTCGGAGATGTACTTGCGGAGCAGTCCCGTGTCCTTGTAGTCCACGTAACTGATCTTGTCGTGACAGAACGCGCAGACCTTCTTCTTCGGCTTGCGCAGTGGTGGCTTCGCCATCATGGTGCTCCTTTAGAGAGCCCCGCTTCGCGGGGATGGTGTCGTCCTGGCTGAGCCAGGACGTGTGGATTGATTAGAAGGGCGGCTCGTCGGAGTAGCCGCCGCCGTTGCTGTCGGACGCCCACGGGTCTTCCTGGCGGCCGCCGCCGGACGAGCCCTGCCCGCCCTGGCCGCCCTGGCCGCCGCTGTACCCGCCGCCGCCCTGCTGGCCGCCGCCGTACCCGCCGCCGCTGCGCTGCGCGCGGGTGACCTTGGCAGAAGCGTTCCGCAGGGACGGGCCGACGTCGTCGACCTCGACCTCGTACACGGTCCGCTTCTCGCCTTCCTTGGTCTCGTAGTTCCGCTGCCGCAGCCGGCCGGAGACGATGACCCGCATCCCCCGCTGCAGTGACTCGGCCACGTTCTCCGCGGCCTGCCGCCACACGTTGCAGGTGAGGAAGAGGCTGTCGCCGTCCTTCCACTCGTTGGTGGCCGCGTCCCGGATCCGCGGCGTCGAGGCGACGCGGAAGGTCGCCACCGGCTGCCCGGACGACGTGAACCTGAGCTCAGGATCGGCGACGAGGTTGCCGACAATCGTGATCGGGGTGTCACCAGCCGCCATCGCGTGCCTCCAGATCGCTGACGAGATGTGGTGGGGTTGAGCCGGTCTAGCGGTGCTCGGGCCGCAGGACCTTGGTCCGCAGCACACCCTCGTTGAGGTTGAGCTGGCGGTCGAGTTCCTGGACGGTCGCGGGCTCCGCGGTCAGGTCAACGACGGCGTAGATGCCTTCCGGCTTCTTGTCGATCGGGTAGGCGAGCCGGCGCTTGCCCCAGATGTCAAGGTTGCCGACCGTGCCGCCGTTGGTGGTCACGACCTTCAGGAACCCCTCGATCGACGGCTGTACCGTGCGCTCTTCGAGGTTCGGGTCGAGAATAATCATGAGTTCGTAGTGGCGCATGCGCGCATGCCTCCTCTGGACTGACGCGGTCACGGTCTTTCCGTGACAGGAGGGTGCGGACAGCAGAACGTAGGTACGCCGCCGCCCGCAGCGTCTCACTCTACTGCATTCCAGGGCCTGCATTCCCCGGTCCGCATTGCGTGTCCTGCATTCCCGGGCTCGCAGTGGGTAAGACTCGCACCGGAAGACCCCAGACGATGGAAGGTGTAGACCCCCTGGAGGCCGGAGTGGCAGGTACCGACAGTACGCGCAGCCGCTTGCCGCACATCACGCTCAACTCGGACGGGCAATCGCACCCGCTGGTCAACGTCCTCGCCATCTTGACGCTGGTGATCGGCCTGCTGTCGTTCGTGCTCGGGCTGGTCATCAGGAACGTCCCGAGCGCCGACAGCACGGCCATGGCCATCCTGACCGCGGTCACCGGCCTGGTGTCATTGCTGGTGGGCCTGTACGCGCAGATGATCTCGGCGACCCGCGAGGAGCGGATCGTGATCGTGACCGGCATCATCGCGGGCTTCGTCGGCCTGGCGCTCGGCCTGGCGCACGGCGGGTTCTCGTAGCGGGGCCCCGCCATATGCTCTAAGGCATGGTGCGCATCGGAGGGCATTTCCACAGCGACGACCCGCTAGCGGAGGCGGTCGCCTGCGACGCGCGGCTCGCGCAGTTCTTCCTTGGCGACCCGCAGGGCTGGAAGGGGCCGGTGATTCCCGGCGGGGACCCGGGCGCCGTGCGCGACGCGTACGCGAAAGCCGACGTGGACGTTTACATCCACGCGCCGTACGTGATCAACGTGGCGACAACCAACAACAGGATCAGGATCCCGTCCCGCAAGCTGCTCGAGCAGCAGCTCAAGGCGGCGGCCTCGATAGGGGCAAAGGGACTGATCGTGCACGGCGGGCACGTCAACGCCGGAGTGGACCCCGCGGAGGGCCTGGAGAACTGGGTCAAGGCGGTCGAGCGGATCGAACGGCCGCTGCCGATGCTGATCGAGAACACCGCGGGCGGCAACGGCGCGATGGCCAGGTCGCTTGACGCCATCGCGCGGCTGTGGGAGGCGGTCAGCTCAGCCGCGGGCGACGGCAGCGAGGTCGGATTCTGCCTGGACACCTGCCACGCCTATTCGGCGGGCATCGACCTGGCGGACGTGGTGGACCGGGTCAAGGCGATCACCGGCCGGATCGACCTGGTGCACTGCAACAACTCGCGGGACGAGTTCGACTCGGGCGCCGACAGGCACGCGAACCTCGACGCGGGCACCATCGACGCCGCGGCGCTGCTCGACGTGGTGCGGGCGGCAGGCGCGCCGACGGCCTGCGAGACGCCGGAGGCGGGGCTCGCCGACGACATCCGCTGGCTCCGGGACCGCATCAGTTAGCCGATACGACCCGGAATCGCCGGTCAGTTACCCGCCGCCTCCGCCGCCCCCCTCCGCCGCCGCCGCCGGATGTGGTGGTCGTGCCAGTCGGGGTCGGCGTGTCAGTCGGCGTACCTGTCGGGAGGGTCGGGATCCCGGTCGGGAAACCCGTACCGGGCGATGTCGGAGACAGAGTTGGGTGCGGGTTTTTGGGGCCGGTCTTCTTCGGCTTCTTCTTGGCGGGCACGTTACCCACCTGGTTCCACTTCTCGCCGGTGAAGATCGGGTTGAGGAACTGCTGAACCGGCAGGTTGCTGAACTCTTCCGACATGAACGAGTGCCAGATCGCGGCCGGCCAGGTGCCACCGAAGCCGCCGCCGCCGAGCGTGGTCAGCGACTGCGACGAGTTGAGGTTCTGCTGCTGGACGAAGATCCCGACGGCCAGCGACCACTGCGGGATGGCGCCGATGAAGAACGCCGACTTGGATTGGGTCGTCGTCCCGGTCTTGCCGACGATCGGCACGTCAGGCCCGAGCGACGCGGCGGTGCCCGTTCCGTCGACGGTGGTCATCTCCATCGCGTACTGGACCTGCGAGTCGAGGGCCTGCGAGAGCACCTGGTGCGTCGCGACGCGGGCAAGTTGCACCGCGCCTTCCGGCGCCTGCCATGACTGGATGATGTGGGCCTGGTGGTACGTGCCGCCGTTGGCGATCGTGGACAGCATGGTTGCCTGCTCGTTGACGGTCAGCGAGCCGGTACCGAGCGCCATGCCGACCTGGCCCACGAGCTGGTTCAGGTTGGACCCGGCGGGGTACTTCTCGATGTTGACCCCCATATTGGCCGCCATCTGGATGATGGGCCCGGTACCGACGCGGTGGGCGAGGTCGGTGAAGGCCGTGTTCGACGACTGGGCCAGCGCGTTCTGCACGCTTATCGCGCCGCCGGGCTTGTTGGAGATCACCTCGCCGCCGTCGTTCGACACCGGGAACGAGCCCGGCAGGGCCTTGGCCTGGTCGGTGGTGGACAGCACGAGCGGGTCGGTCTCCGGCGGCACGTACAGCATCGGGCTCGCGTTCAGGATGCTGGTCTGGACGTTCATGCCCTGGGAGACGGCGGTGGCGAGGACGTACGGCTTGAACGAGGACCCGACCTGCTCGCGCGTGTAGACGGCGGTGTTCAGTTTGCAGTCGTAGATCTGGCACCGGCTGGCGGACATGTTCTGTCCGCGGCCTGGGTACATCGCGGCGATCGCGCCGGTGTTCGGGTTCTGCAGGACGGCGCCGATCAGCGCGTAGGACGGCAGCGTGTTACCGGAGGCCTTGATCGCGGCGATGTTCTCGTTGACCGCGTGGTACATCTCGACTTCCATCGGCCGGCTGATCGTGGTGATGATCTTCAGGCCGCCGGTCTCCAGCGTCCGGATGGGGACGTTGTCGCCGCCAAGGGAGACGGGGGAGGTGAGCTCGTTGTAGACCTCGTTCATGACGTACGGCGCCCACGGGTCGCTCGTGCTCGTCGTCCCGGCCGCCTGCTGGGACGCCGAGGACTGGGTGTCGGTGAGCATCTTCGGGAACTGCATGGTGTCGGCCTGCGCCTGGGTGATGTCGTGCATCGGCACCAGGCCGTTCAGCACGTAGTGCCAGCGGGCTGTGAGGTTCGCCCTGTACTGCGGCAGCGGGTAGTAGCTCGGCTGCTGGATGATCGCCGCGATGACCGCCGCCTGCGCGATGGTCAGCTTGTTCACCGGCACACCGAAG
Source organism: uncultured Actinomycetota bacterium (assembly GCA_963843745.1). Classification (GTDB taxonomy): domain Bacteria; phylum Actinomycetota; class Actinomycetes; order Streptosporangiales; family Streptosporangiaceae; genus Trebonia. The sequence goes on along the minus strand of CAWJLP010000016.1, from coordinate 38,253 downwards.
TAGGTCTCCGCCGCCGCGGAGATGCCGTAGGAGTTGTCGCCAAGGTAGATCGTGTTCAGGTAGTTGGTCAGGATCCACTGCTTGGACTTGGACTTGGCCAGCTTCTGCGCGATGAAGATCTCCTTGATCTTCCTGCTGATCGTCTGCTGGGTCCCGATGTTGCTGTAGTACTGCCTGACGAACTCCTGCGTGATCGTCGAACCGCCGGAGAGGCTGCCGCCGCTGCTCGTGATGTCGTCGTACGCCGCGCGCAGGATGCCGGTGGGGGAAATGCCGCCCTCGGTCCGGAAGCTGCGGTCCTCGGCCGCGAGCACCGCGTCCTGCACCTGCATCGGGATCTGGCTGTAGGTGAGCAGCTGCCGGTCGATCAGGCCGATCGTGCCGATGGGCGTCTTGCCGTCGCTGTAGTAGACGGTGGAGTTCTGGTCGAGCACGTTGGCGGCGAGCTGCGTCGGGATCGTGGCGCTGTTGTAGGCGTAGAAGTAGGCGCCGACGCCCAGCAGGATCACCAGGCCGGCCATCGCGCCGACGAGGCCGACCACCTTCTTCCACGTCCAGCGGCGCCACCAGCTGCCCTTGACCTTGCCGCCGCTGCGGCCGCGGGGTCCGCCAGGACCCCCAGGACCGCCCCGCCGGGGACCGCCGGGGCCAGCCGGGCCACCAGGGCCAGCCGGGCCACCGGGGCCAGCCGGGCCGCCGGGGCCAGCCGGGCCGCCGGCACCGTAGCCGCCGGCCGCGGCCCCGTAGTACGCCGTCGGGTCGCCGCCAGGCCCGTAGCCGTTCCCGTTACGTGAACCGCCGGCCGCCGAGCCGTTGCCCGCTGCACCGCCGGATGCGCCGCCCGGCGCCCCGCTGGCCGTCAGGCCGCCGGCCGCCGCGGGCGGCGGCGAGCCCGGGGCGTTCTCCCAGCCCTTGCCGTCGGCCCAGTAGCTGTACCCAGGGGTGCCAGAATCAGAACCGCCGCTGCGTCGCGGCCGGATAGCGCTGGTCGTGCCGGTCTCGTAGTCCGAGTCGATGCTCGGGTCCCGCCAGAACCCGTCCTTTCCCCAGCCTTCCGGCTCTGGGTACTTGCCCGCGTCAGCTTCCCGCCCCCTAGCGGGCCGCTGTGACCCGTTAAAGTCGTTACTACTCACACGTCCTCGCTGTGGCTGTGAGCGAGCCTGGTGGCCCGTTCTGGCGATCCCACACGTTACATGCTGGGACGACTTGTCCCGGCTAGTTCCGCGCAAGCCTTCTCGCGGCGTAAAGCACGGCGTAAGCGGAACCCCGTCCGCCTCGTCACTAGCCTGCGATTACTGGCCGCTCCGTGCGCGGCGCCCTCGCCCTGCCGGGGGCTCACCGGTACCTAGGACGTAGGACGTGGCTAGGTGGTTCCAGCCACAACTTTGGCAGACCTCGACGACATAGACCCTGAATTCGCCGTATTCGGCAGCCATCTCCGTCAATTCCGGACCCCGCTTGACCCGCCCCGCGTACTGCCCGAGTTCGTCCCCGTACACGTACGTAACGTGCGTGAGGTTGGTCTTCCGGCAGATCGGGCAGCGGATCTCGGTCGGCTCGCCGTGGTGCTTGGCCGCGCGCAGCAGGTACGGATGCGCGTCGCAGACGTCGGCCACCGTCGTGTTGCCCGCGTACACGGACGCGAGTGTCGCGCGCCGGGCGAGCCCGTAATCCACAACGGATCGACGTGAGGCCATGTCCCACAGGGTACGTCGGCTGTTCCGGCACAGCCGAGCCCAGACCTCGTTATGAGCGAGTGAACTCCCGGGCACCCGAGTGAACAGCGGGTTGCCAGCCGGAGAACGGTTGCGTATGCTGATGGCCGTCAGTCTCGATATATCGAACCGAGATATCGAGTAGAGATATCGTGACGATACGTAGAAACCGTACGTATACGGGGGGATGCCGTGGGCCGGAACCGGAGTGGCGTGCTGGAGTTCGCCGTGCTTGGGCTGCTGTACCGAACGCCGATGCACGGCTACGAGCTGAGCAAGCAGCTGAACATCCTGCTCGGCACGTTCCGGGCGCTCTCCTACGGCACGCTGTACCCCTGCCTGAACAAGCTGTACGCCGAGGGCCTGATCGCCAGGGAAGGCGACGAGCCCGCCCGGGCGCCCCGAGTGCCTGGTGCGCTGGGCTCGCCCAGGCCAGCCCGCGGGAACGGCCGCCCGCCGGGCAGGTCGAAGATCGTCTACCGGCTGACCGCGGAGGGCAAGGAGCGGCTGCAGGACCTGCTCGCCGACGCCGGCCCCGCCGCCTGGGAGGACGACGAGTTCGGTGTTCACTTCGCGTTCTTCGGCCAGACCAGGGCCGACATCCGGCTGCGGATCCTGGAGGGCAGGCGCAGCCGCCTGGAAGACCGCATGGAAGGGGTGCGGGCGGCTCTCGCGCGCACCCGGGAGCGGGTGGACAGCTACACGCTTGAACTGCAGCGGCACGGACTCGAGTCAGTGGAGCGCGAGGTGCGGTGGCTCAACGAGCTGATCGCCTCGGAACGGCAGTCGGAACAGTCGGAATCGAGCAACCCCGGCGGACCCTACCCGCCGGCGGGTCAGACCGATACAGATCGCGGAAGCGAGAAGGAGTCATCCTGATGGGTGCAGTGTCATCCAAAACCGTGCGCGTCGCCATCGTGGGGGTAGGCAACTGCGCGAGTTCGCTCGTCCAGGGCCTTGAGTACTACAAGGACGCCGACGACGCGGCCCGCGTGCCAGGCCTCATGCATGTGCGGTTCGGCGACTACCACGTGTCTGACGTGGAGGTGGTCGCGGCCTTCGACGTGGACGCCAAGAAGGTTGGCCGTGACCTCGCCGAGGCGATCTTCGCGAGCGAGAACAACACGATCAAGTTCGCCGAGGTGCCGCCGACCAACGTGACCGTCCAGCGCGGCCACACCTTTGACGGTCTCGGCGAGTACTACCGCGAGATCATCACCGAGTCGGACGAGCCGGCCGTCGACGTGGTCGCCGCGCTGCGCGAGGCGCGGGCCGACGTGCTCGTGTCGTACCTGCCTGTCGGTTCCGAGCAGGCCGACCGCTTCTACGCGCAGTGCGCCATCGACGCCAAGGTCGCGTTCGTGAACGCGCTGCCGGTGTTCATCGCGTCCGACCCGGTGTGGGCGGCCAAGTTCGCCGAGGCCGGCGTCCCGATCGTCGGTGACGACATCAAGTCGCAGGTCGGCGCCACCATCACGCACCGCGTGCTGGCGAAGCTGTTCGAGGACCGCGGGGTGGAGCTGCTGCGCACCTACCAGCTCAACTTCGGCGGCAACATGGACTTCATGAACATGCTGGAGCGCAAGCGCCTGATGTCAAAGAAGATCTCCAAGACTCAGGCGGTCACCTCCCAGGTGCCGCACGAGATGGAGAAGGCCGCCGTGCACATCGGCCCGTCCGACCACGTGCCGTGGCTGGACGACCGCAAGTTCGCCTACGTCCGCCTTGAGGGCAAGTCCTTCGGCGACGTGCCGCTGAACCTCGAGTACAAGCTCGAGGTCTGGGACTCACCGAACTCGGCCGGCGTCATCATCGACGCGATCCGCGCCGCCAAGATCGCCAAGGACCGCGGCATCGGCGGCCCGGTGATCTCCGCAAGCTCCTACTTCATGAAGTCGCCGCCGGAGCAGTTCGGCGACGACGTGTGCCGCGACCTCGTGGAGAAGTTCATCCGCGGCGAGATCGACCGCTAGCGGTACTGCTGGCGAAGTGGCCCGTACAGCCGGCAATTACCGGCTGTACGGGCCATTTACCTGTCGGTGGTCGGCACTAAGCTGAACGGGTGCCTGTCGGGGCTGAACCAGGGAGCGCGGAAGGCGCCCCCGCCAGCACGCCACAGCGGCGGTCGTCGCTCATCGGCGACCTCAGGATCGTGCTGGCCGAACGTGACTTCAGGAAGCTGTTCAACACCCGGCTCGTCTCGCAGACCGGGGACGGGGTCCTCACCGCCGGGGTTGGCACGTACGTGTTCTTCAACGCGAGCACGTTCCCGAGTCCCACGGCGGGCGCCGCCGCGTTCGCGGTGCTTTACCTGCCGTACTCGCTGATCGGGCCGTTCGCCGGGGTGTTCATCGACCGCTGGTCGCGGCGCCAGATCCTGGTCTGGTCGGCGCTGATCCGCGCGGTGTTCGTGGTGGTCACGGCCGCCGTGATGGCCGCGGGCAGTCGCGGCGTGCCGCTGTACATCGCGGTGCTCGCCGTGCTCGGCGTCAACAGGTTCTTCCTCTCCTCGCTGAGCGCCGCCCTCCCGCACGTGGTGGCCGAAGACAAGCTGGTCATGGCCAACTCGGTCTCCCCGACCGTCGGCGGCATCATGAGCTCGATCGGGGGCATTCTCGCGTTCGGGCTGAATACGGTCACCGGCGACACCGAGCGAGGCGCCGCGGTGACCGTGCTTGTCGCCGGCGGCTGCTACGTCGCCGCGGGCCTGGTCGCGACGACCATGCAGAGGGACCTGCTGGGCCCGGACAGAACGATCTGGCAGCCCGCGCGGCTCGGGGAGGAACTCGCCCGGGTAACGGCCGGGCTGCTCGCCGGCGCCCGCTACGTGCTGCGGCAGCGCCAAGCGCGCGCCGCGCTTGGCGCCATCGGCGGGTTCGGCTTGCTGTTCGGGCCGGTCTTCCTGATGGCGATCATCCTGTACAGGAACTACTTCTACCCGTCGCACGCCACGACCGCGGCGTCCCATGTCGCCGTGCTCGCGGCGGCCTCGGCGGTCGGCTACGCCTGCGCGGCGGTCGTCACACCGCCGGCGACGAGGCGCGTGTCCAAACAGGCCTGGATCGCGCTGATGCTGGTGCTCTGCGCCGTAGTGACGGGCCTGCTCGGTGAGACGTTCAACCAGATCGCCTACCTGGCGATCGGATTCTTCTTGTACCTCGCGAGGCAGGCGATGGCGATCTCCGCGACCACCATCATCCAGGAGGACGTCGAGGACATCTACCGTGGCCGGGTGTTCTCCTTCTACGACATGATGGGCAACGTGACCTACGTGGCGGGCGCCGCGCTGTTCGCCGCGTTCATGCCGGCCAACGGCAAGTCCCCGGCGATCGTCGCCATCGCCGCCGTCGGCTTCGCGCTCGTCGCGGCCGCCTACTGGCTATCGGCCGGCGGCGCGAGCCCTTCGGCTTCCGCCCAGCGCAGCAGCTCCTGAGTGGCCCGCCTCTTGCCGAGCTCGCCCTGCTCGAGCCGCACCTCGAGCAGGTAGTTCCACGCCCTGCCCACCAGCGGCCCAGGCGGCAGCCCGAGCACCCGCATGATCTCGGTGCCGTCGAGCTCCGGCCTGATCTTGTCGAGCTCCTCCTGCTCGCGAAGCTCCGCGATGCGCGCCTCGAGCGCGTCGTACGAGGCCGCGAGCCTCGCGGCCTTGCGCGCGTTCCTCGTGGTGCAGTCGGCCCTGGTCAGCACGTGCAGCCGGCTCAGCAACGGGCCGGCGTCCCGCACGTAGCGCCGCACCGCGGAGTCGGTCCACTCGCCCTCGCCGAACCCGTGGAACCGCAGGTGCAGCTCCACCAGCCGCGACACGTCGGCGACGACCTCCTTGCCGAACCGCAGCTCGGCCAGCCGCTTGCGGGCCATCTTCGCCCCGACCACCTCGTGGTGGTGGAACGCGACCTTCCCGCCAGGCAGCAGCGTCCGCGTCTTCGGCTTGCCGATGTCGTGCAGGATCGCCGCGAGCCGGAGCACGAGGTCGCGCGACAGCCCGTACCGCGGCTCCAGGTCGATCGCCTGCCGCAGCACGGTGAGCGAATGCTCGTAGACGTCCTTGTGGTGGTGGTGCTCGTCGACCTCCATGCGCAGCGCGGGCAGCTCAGGCAGCACCTGGTCGGCCACCGAGGTCCGCACCAGCAAGTCGATGCCGTACGCCGGGTTGTCTGTCAGCATCAGCTTGGTCAGCTCGTCGTTGATCCGCTCCGCGGAGACGATGGGCAGCCGCGACGCCTGGGCACGCATCGCCGCCTGCACGTCATCCGCGACCGTGAAGCCAAGCCGCGCCGCGAACCGCGCGGCGCGCAGCATCCGCAGCGGGTCGTCGGAGAACGAGTCCTCCGGCCGCCCCGGCGTGCGGATCACCCGCTCCTGCAGAGCGGCAAGCCCGCCGAACGGGTCGACGAGCTCGTACGACGGCAGCCGGGCGGCCATCGCGTTGATCGTGAAGTCGCGCCGGACCAGGTCCTCCTCGAGCGACGTGCCGTACTTCACGTCGGGCTTGCGTGACCGCGGCCCGTACGACTCGCTGCGGTAGGTGGTTATCTCGAAGATGTCGTTACCCTTGCGCAGGCCGACGGTGCCGAAATCGATCCCCACCGTCCACGTCTTGTCGGCCCACTCGCTGACGATCTCGAGCACCCGCTCAGGCACCGCGTCGGTGGTCATGTCGAGGTCGCCCTCGGGATGGCCGCCGAGGAACACGTCGCGCACGGACCCGCCGACGAGCGCCAGCTCGTGCCCGGCGCGCGCGAACAGCTCGCCAAGCTCTGCCGCGGCAGGCGTCTGCGACCGCAGCAGCGCCGCGGCGGCCTTGAGCTGGGCGGCGCTGAGCGGGGGGACGACGGAAGTGGGATCTGACACGGGCATCGAGGGTCTAGCCCATTCCTTTCCGGCAAACGGCCATAGCATGCAAAGCGTGCGTACCGTCGTTCGTACCCTGATCGCTGTCTTCCTCGCCACCGCAGCGCCGGTTCTCGCCGCGCCAGCGGTGCGGGCTCATGCCCAGGAAGTTCAACAGCAGTCATTCCGAACGAGCTCGGCCGGCTCCGGACACCTCACCATTTCCGTCGACGGGGTAAGCCCGAGCTACGCCACGCCCACCGCGACGATCACCGTGCGCGGCACGGTGACCAACGATACCGGCTCCCCGGTCACCGGCGTCCAGGTGCAGCTGCTGAGCTCGTCAGTGTGGTTCGACGCCCGCTCGACGATGGACAGCTACACCGCCGGACACGACACGCTCCTTTACCCGGCGCCGGAGGGAACCTCCGTCACCCTGCCCGGCACGCTGCATTCCGGCAGGACCGCGCGGTGGTCCGCGTCGTTCACCGCGGCCTCGGCCGGCTATTCCCAGTTCGGCGTGTACCCGCTGGCGGCGCAGGCGGAGTCCCCCGACGGCGCGCCGCTCGCCATCGACCGCACCCTGCTGCCCTACTGGCCGGGGAACGGCGCCGTCGAGACCAGGCTGAACGCAGCCTGGATCTGGCCGCTCATCGACGCGCCGCAGCAGGGCATGTGCGGGGCGACGCTGGCCACGAACACGCTGGCCGGCAGCCTCGCCGCCGGGGGCAGGCTCGGCACGCTCCTGGACGTCGGCCAGCAGTGGGCGACGCAGGACGACCTGACGTGGGCGGTCGACCCGGCGCTGCTGTCGGACGTCCACGTGATGACCAGCAAGTACGCCGTGGGCGGCAGCTCCACCTGCTCCGACAGGCAATTCCAGCAGCCGAGCGTCGCGGCCGCGCAATGGCTGTCGCTGCTGCGCGCTTCGACCGCGACCGAGCCGATGCTCTTCACGCCGTACGCCGACGCCGACGTCGCCGCGCTGACCAGGGCGGGCCTGGAGCAGATCACGCGCGCGGCTTACCACGTCGGTGAGTCGGTGACGGCCACGCTCTTGCCCGGCCAGGCGTCGGTCCCGGTCGCCTGGCCGACCGACGGCGCGGCGAATGCCAGCACGCTCACCAGCCTCGCGCACGACGGCGGGGCCTCCGCCGTCGTGCTGAACAGCGGTCAGCTGCCCTCAAGCGACGCGCCGTACGACAACGCCCTCAGCGCGACCACCGTCGGGGACGGCACCACGATGGGGGTGCTGCTCGCCGACTCGGGGATCACCGGCCTGCTCGGGTCGGTGTCGGCGAGCTCGTCAGCACGGGCGCAATTCGACGCGGCGCAGGACTTCCTCGCGGACACCGCGATGATCCTCGCCGAGGCGCCGAGCCTGCAGCGGTCCCTCGTGATCGCCCCGCCGCGGCACTGGGATCCGTCCGCGGCGGAGGCGGGGGCGCTGCTGTCGATGACCTACTCCGCGCCGTGGCTGCACAAGACCGACCTGTCCAGCCTCGCCGCGGCCGCCGCGCGCCTGCCCGCTAAGGCGAAGGCGCCCACCCGCTCGCCCGGCGGCGCGCTGAGCGCCGGCTACACCGACCAGGTCGCCGCGGTCAACGCGAGCGCCGCGCTGTACAAGGACCTGCTGTACCGGCCAAGCCCGAACGTGCTGACTTCGGTCGACGCGGCGGTGGCCGCGACCGCCTCGGCCGCCTGGCGCGGCGCGGGGGCGGCTGGCGGCTGGCAAGCGCTGACCAATGTCCGTGACAACCTGACCGCGAAAGAGCAGAAGGTATCGATCATCACCGGGAAGAAGATCCTGCTCGCCGGGACGTCGGGGACCACCCCCGTGTCGGTGCAGAACCTGCTTCCGGTGGAGGTCCAGGTGCGGGTGGTGGCCACGCCTTCGGCCGGCAGCCAGCTCTCGGTCGGCAAGTTCACGGACCTGATCCCGGTGCCGGCGGGGCAGACGGGTACAGTACGGGTCCCGCTGCATTCCAGCGCCATCACCACCACCACGATGCAGCTACAGTTGCAAACTGAGGACGGGTCGCCGCTGACCTGGACGTCGCAGTTGCTGAGCGTCCAGGCGACGCGGTACGGACGGGCGCTGCTCGTGCTCGTCGCCGCGGCGCTCGGGGTGCTCGTGCTGACGTCCGTGGCGCGGTGGATCCGTCGATGGCGGAACGACGGCAGGAACAACGGCAAGGCTGACGGCAGATCTGGAGGCACGGGATGAGCAGGCCGACGCGGCCACCCGGGCCGCCGCCGCCAGACGAGGATCCGCAGGTCCCTCCGCCGCCACCGCCGGGGCGGCCGCAGCCTAGATTCACCCCGCGGCAGCCGGCGCCGCCGGGACCGTCCGCGCCGCCGCGAGAGTCGCATCCCTACCGGCAGCCGTCGCAGGCGCCCGCGGCGCAGCCGCCTCCGCCCCCGCCAGCCCCGCCGCCCGCGCAGCCGACCTTCACCCCGCGCAGGGATCCTGGACGGGACGGGATACAACGCGACGGTGCACCACGGGACGGCGCGCCACGCGACGGCACATCCCGCGACGGCGCGCCACGCGACGGGGGGCAGCGGGGCGGCCGGCACGGCGCTGGCAATGGCGCAGGGCGCGGCCCTGGCCGGCGCGACAGGGACGGCAGGCCGCGTCCCACGTTTACGCCGCGCGAGGGCTACGAGCCGCCGCCGGACGACGGACGGCGCGAGGATTACCCGGCGGCGCAGACGACGTTCCTGCCGCCGGTGCCCGCCGGGTACCCGCAGCAGTCCTACACGCAGCCGTTCGCCTACCCGGAGGCCCCGGAACGGCCGCCGCCGCTCCCGGCCGGGCAGGACCGGCGGCCGCCATCGGACGACGAGGGACTCGGCACCCGCATCCTCGAGGTGCCGCCGCCGGGCGACGACCTGGGCACCGGCCCGCAGGCGATCGTCACCCAGCCGAACCTGGTCAGGTCCAGTCAGGTGATGGCTCTCGGCACGCTGGCGTCCCGCGTCACCGGGTTCCTGCGCACGTTCGTGCTCGTGGCCGCGCTCGGCTCCACCACGCTCGCGGACGCCTACAACAACTCCAACACGCTGCCGAACACCGTGTACTTCCTCATGCTCGGCGGCATCTTCACCTCGGTCGTGGTCCCGATGCTCGTCAGGGCGGCCAAGGAGGACCCGGACCGGGGCGTGGCGTACGCGGAGCGGATCTTCACCCTCGGCGTGGTCAGCCTGCTTGTCGTCACCGTGACGGCGACGCTGCTGGCCGGGCCGCTCGTCGACCTGTACGCAGGGAACATCCGCGATCCGCGCGAGCACACCGTGATGGTGATCTTCGCGTACTACTTCATCCCGCAGATCTTCTTCTACGGGATGGACTCGCTGCTCGGCGCGATCCTCAACACGCGCGGCCGGTTCGGCGCCAACATGTGGACGCCGGTGATCAACAACGTCGTAGTGATCCTGGTCGGCGTTCTCTACATCGTCACTGTCGGGCTGCACAAGACCGCGGACGACATCTCGGAATACGGCATCCACCTGCTGGCGATCGGCACCACGCTCGGCATCGTGATCCAGTCGATCACGCTGTTCCCCGTGCTCCGCCGCGCCGGGTTCAGCATGCGGCTGCGCTGGGACCTGCGGCGCCGCGAGATCGCCGAGATCGGCCTGATGGCCGGCTGGATGTTCGGCTACGTCGCCAGCCAGTGGCTCGGCAACCTGGTCGTCCAGCGCGTCGCGAACGCGGCGGCGAACTCAGCCGCCCATCCCCCGCCCGGGCATCACGCCGTCTTCGGAGTGGGCTACTCGGCTTACTCCTACGCCTGGCAGCTCTTCCAGCTGCCGTACGCGATCGTCGGGATCTCGGTGATCAGCGCGCTGCTGCCGCGGATGAGCGGGCACGCCACCGACCGGCGGTACTCGCTGGTCCGCGACGACTTCTCGAAGGGAGTGCGGCTCGCCTCGGTCATCGTGGTCCCGGCGGCCGTGTTCCTCGCGGTGCTGGGCCCGCCGCTGTGCATGCTGCTGTTCGCCTGGGGCAGCAACACGGTGGCGAACGCGCGGTACATCGGTGAGGTGTTCGGCGTGTTCTCCCTCGGCCTGGTGGCGTTCATGCTGACCCAGCTCCAGCTGCGTGTCTTCTACTCGTTCCGGGAGAACAGGACCCCGGCGATCATCGGCATGGTGATGCTCATCGTCGGCGTGATCGGCGATCTGGTCGCCCTGTACGCGCTGCCCGCGACGCACACCGTGATCGGCCTCGCGGTCGCCTACGACCTGGTGACGCTGACCGGCGCGATCATCGCCTGGCCGCTGCTGCTGCGCCGGGTCGGCAGCCTGGACGGCTGGCGGATCACCCGGTCGCTGGTCCGGATGCTCATCGCCACGCTGCCCGGGCTCGCGTTCGTCTTCGCGACGGTGGCGGTCGTCGGGTCGTTCATGCACCAGGGCCGGGTGTACGGCCTGCTGATCACCGTGATCGGCGGCGGCGGCGCGCTGCTGCTCTACGCGTTCTGCGCGCGGGTGCTCGGCATTGACGAATTCCGGACACTGCTCCGGTCCCTTGGCGGCCGATTTGGCCGGTAGGCAGGCCGGTTACATAACGAAGTCGCGTCGATGTGATCACAGTTGCAGTCGGCGAATGGCGCCGTTTCTGGCAGCCGAATATGGGACAACTGCGACAACCGGGAGAACTCTTGTGGCACACTCCGCATGCGGGTGTGAGACATTGAAGGAACTGGAGCTAAACGTTGACGCGACCCGCCGGGGGGTAGTTGACCGGGTCCCGGTCCTGGACGGTGCCGGACATTAGCATGGAGAGGTACCCGCGTGTGACCCACTCGGTGATCGTGGATATCCGGGGCTGGAAGGAGGCCGAGAGCGGCCCCACTCTTGGCGCTTACGAATGAGCACGTATACCTCTGAACCCGGAACCCGGCTGGCCGGACGATACCGGCTTGTGGACCAGGTTGCCGCCGGCAGTGGCTGGACGATGTGGAAGGCCATGGACGAGACGCTCGCGCGTCCCGTCTCCGTGCTGACGTTCGCGCCAGGATTCCCGCGTATCACGCAGGCGGTGACCGCCGCCAGGGCCGCGAGCCGGCTCACCGACCCGCGGCTCGCCCAGGTCTTCGATGTCGAGGATGGCGACGACCAGGCCTACGTGGTGCTTGAGTGGGTCGCCGGCGAGTCGCTGACCGACATGCTCGCCGACAACCCGCTCGAGCCGGGCCAGGCCTGTGCCTTGATCGCCGACGCATCCCGGGCGCTGGCCGGCGCGCACGCCGCCGGGCAGGCGCACCTGCGGCTGACCCCGGACACGCTGTGCTGGACGCGCGGCAGCGGGGTGAAGATCACCGGGCTGGGCATCGACGCGGCGCTGGCGGGCGACGGCGCGGACGCCGCCGACGCCGCTGTCACGGACACCGTCGGCCTCGCGGCGCTGCTTTACGCGGCGCTGACGGGCTACTGGCCGGGCGAGTCGCAGACCGCGCTGCCGCCCGCACCGGAGTCGGACGGGGCGGTGTGCACGCCGCGGCAAGTCACCGCCGGCGTGTCGCCCGCGATCGACCAGGTCGTCTGCCGGGCGCTGTTGCAGCGCGGCGGGCGGCACGGGGCCCCGATCACATCTCCTGGCGAGTTCGCCGACGCGCTGGCCGACGTGGCCCCGCCGGTGCCACTCCCCGAACCCGCGCCGCTTGGCACGCTTGAGCCGCCGCGCTACCCCGGCCACGACGGTTACGGCGGCTACCAGGGCGGTTATCCCCCGAACGCGGACGACCACAGCAACTGGGCGCTCCCAGAGCGGGGCCGCGGGACTGCTTCCCATCAGGGGCCGTATCCGCCGCAGGGTCCCCGTGGGCGCGGCCCGCGTGACGGGGGCGGCGGACGCGGAGGCGCGAGCCGCGTCGCGGTCACCATCGTCGTCGTGCTCGTGATCGCCGCGCTCGTCGCGACCGCGCTGATCATCAGCAACAGCCTGCGGAACTCCGGCGGCGGCAAGGCAGCCAACACGCCGAGCACGAACCCGAGCTCCTCCGCCCCGGCGTCCGCCGCGGCGCTCAAGCCGGTCAGCGACAGCACGTTCAACATCTTCGGCAACGACAGCGAGGACTCCCAGGACGCGCCGCAGGCCATCGACAACAGCCTGCAGACCGCGTGGGCGACCGACTACTACAAGGGCAGAGCCAACTTCGGCGGCCTCAAACAGGGTACCGGGCTGCTGCTCGACATGGGCAAGGCCGTAAAGCTCAGCCAGGTAGAGGTGCTGTTCGGCTCGCAGTGCTGCACCACCGCCGAGATCTACCTCGGCAACTCCAGCGCCACGTCCAAGACCGCGCTGAACAACTTCACCAAGGTCGCCCCGTCGGCCACGGTCTCCGGGAACCACGTCTTCACCGCCAATAGCAGCGCAACCGGGCGCTACGTGCTGATCTGGATCACGAGCCTGCCGCCCATGCAGGGAAACTCGAGCCAGTACCAGGCGCTGATCTACAACATCGTGGTCCGCGGAACCCCGGCCAACGGCGCCGGCTGACGGCCACAGGTCAGCCCGATGGGACCTGAAGTCCCTGAGCCGTCGGACGCCGAACTGCTGCGCAGGCACGTCGCCGGGGACACCGCGGCGTTCGGGTTGCTGTTCCAGCGGCACAAGGACCGGCTGTGGGCCGTCGCGCTGCGCACCACGTGCGATCCTGACGACGCGGCCGACGCGCTGCAGGAGGCGATGATCTCCGCGTTCCGGCGCGCGAAGGACTTCCGCGGCGACTCGGCGGTCACCACCTGGCTGCACCGGATCGTGGTCAACGCGTCCCTAGACCGGCTGCGCCGCCGGCCGGCCAGAAGCGTCAGCTGGTCGGGCGACCCCGACGCGCTCGAGTCGATGCTGGCCCAGGACACCCGCGGCGGGCCGCCGCTGGCCGTCCCGTCGCCCCGGGCCGGCGCCGGGCTGCGGCCTGGCGCGCCGGCCGCCGACCCGGCGGACGCCGTCGAGACCAGGCTGGACGTCGCCGCGGCGCTCCGGCTGCTGCCGGAGCAGCAGCGCGCTGCCCTGGTGCTCGTCGACATGCTGGGCTATCCGGTCGCCGAGGTGGCCGTGATCCTCGCGGTCTCTGAGGGCACCGTGAAGAGCCGGTGCGCACGGGGCCGGGCACGGCTGCTGCCGTTTCTCGCGCATTTGCGTGGGGAGTCAGGGAACCCGGCCGCCGCGGACACCGTCTCACCTGAGGGAGGAGGCGGATGACCGGCCAGTGGCACCCGGACGCGACGGCGCTCGCTGAGTACCGGGCAGGGCTCACCGGCGGCCGCCGGGCTGGCTCCAGGCGGCTCGCGGCGCACGTGGCGAGCTGTGCCGACTGTGCGTCGGTGAACGACCAGCTCGCCGCGGTGACCACCGTGCTGGCGTCGGCGCCAGAGCCGGCGATGCCGGATGCCGTCGAGAGCCGCATCATGGCCGCACTCGCCACTGAAGCAGCACTGGCCACGGAAGCATCCCCCGTAACGGAAGCCGCGCACAGCACAGCAGCCAAGCGCGACACAGCGCTCCGCCCCGTCGGCGGCGACGGCGGGGGGTCTCGGCGGCGACCGCGCGGCGGCCGGTCCGGACCGGGTAACCGCTGGCTGCGCCCCGCCGTGCTGGTGAGCGCGGCCGCCGCGTGCCTGGTCCTGTTCGGCGGCGTGTACGGCATCACGCACTTGTCGAGCGGTCCGAGCTCGACGTCCGCCGCCAGCAGCGCCGCGGGCAGCGCGGCGGCTGGTTCTGCGTCGTCCCCGCTGGCCGGCGGCCAAGCGCCCGGCACCCACACCCGTCTCGAACCCGCCGACAGTGTGCCTGCGGCGGCCTTCACCGTCACCGCGAGCGGCACCAATTACCTGCCGGCGACGCTCGCCCTGCAGGTGCGCGCGCAGCTCGCCCGGTCGGCTAAGACCGCGCTGCCAGCCGCCGAGGCCGCCCCATCGGCGCAGCTCAGCGCCTGCGTACTGCACCTGACCGACCGGAAGCGGCCCAGCCTGGTCGACCGGGCGACCTATCAGGGCAAACCTGCCTATGTGATCGCCGTGACGAACTGGGCGTGGGTGGTCGGAACCGGCTGCACCGCGAGCAACCCCGAGCTGATCGCGTCGGTAGGGCTGTCGGTAGGGCGGTGAGAGTCGCCACGCGCCCGTTCGGAAGAAAAATCATGGCCGCCCTGGCGGTCATGGCCGCGGCGGCGCTCACCGCGTGCTCGTCGCCTCCCGCGGCCAAGCCTCCGCCGCCGGCCTCGTATTACCTGGCGCTCGGCGACTCGCTGTCCCGGGGGGTGCAGCCGGACGCGGCCGGCGCCAGCGTCGAGACCGGGCAGGGCTACCCGGACCTGGTGTACGCGACGCTGCTGGCCAGCCACCCCGCGCTCCGCCTGGTCCGCCTCGGATGCCCAGGAGAGACCACGAAGACGATGATGCACGGCGGAATCTGCCACTACTCCGCTGGCTCGCAGCTCGCCGCCGCCACCGCCTTCCTGCGCACCCACCGCGGCCATGTGTTCCTGGTCACCATCGACATCGGCGCCAACGACCTCGAAGACTGCGGCAATCGGCCGAGCCTCACCCAGCTCGCGTCCTGCATCGGGCAGCTCCCGAAGGCCACCGCCAACGTGGCGGCGATCGTGGCCGGCCTGCGGTCCGCGGCCGGACCTGGCGTCCGCATCGTCGGGATGAACTACTACCTCCCGGCGCTCGCCGAATGGCGCAGCGGCCTGCTCGGGCGCGCGACCGCCGAGCTCAGTGAGAAGTTCGCCGTCGCCTACGACGACCTGCTCAAGCGTGCCTACGGACAGGCGGGGATCACCGTGGCCAACGTGTTCGGGGCCTTTGAGACCACCAACTTCGGCGACCCGGTTACGGTGCCCGGCATCGGGTCGGTGCCGCGCAACGTGGCGCGGATATGCCAGTGGACGTGGGAGTGCGCGCCCCCGCCGCGCGGGCCGAACCAGCACGCCAACACCGCTGGCTACCGCGTCATCGCGGGCGCGATCCTCGCGGCGACGAAGCTGAGCTGACGTGCTCGCGGAGAAGAAGGCCATCGGGAATCTCCGGGCCCTAGGATCGGTTAAGCGGGTTGCAATCTTAATGAAGGGCACATGCAAGTGACCGACGTACGTGACGTCATCATCATCGGCTCCGGGCCGGCCGGCTACACGGCCGCCGTCTACGCCGCCAGGGCCAAGCTGAACCCCCTCGTCTTCGAGGGGTCCGTGACCGCTGGCGGTGCGCTGATGCAGACCACCGAGGTGGAGAACTTCCCCGGGTTCCCCGACGGCGTCATGGGACCTGAGCTCATGGACGCCATGCGCAAGCAGGCGGAACGGTTCGGTGCCGAACTGGTGTCCGACGACGTGGTTGCGGTCGACCTCACGGCCTCGCCCAAGGTGGTGAAGACGGAGACCGACACCTACCTGGCCAAGGCCGTGATCATCGCGACCGGTTCCAAGTACAAGCAGCTGGACGTCCCCGGCGAGAAGCAGCTCTCCGGGCGGGGCGTGTCCTGGTGCGCGACGTGCGACGGGTTCTTCTTCAGGGGGCAGGACATCGTGGTCGTCGGCGGCGGTGACTCGGCGCTCGAAGAGGCGACGTTCCTGACCCGGTTCGCCGATTCCGTGACCCTCGTGCACCGGCGTGACACCCTCCGCGCTTCGAAGATCATGCAGGACCGGGCCATGGCGAACCCCAAGATCAAGTTCGTGTGGGACAGCCAGGTGGTCTCGATGGAGGGCGACAACGGCAAGCTCACCGGCGTCCGCGTCCAGGACGTGCACACCGGCGACGAGAAGGTGCTGCCGGTCAGCGGCGCGTTCATCGCGATCGGCCATTCGCCGCGCAGCGAGCTGTTCGCCGGCCAGCTCCCCACCGACCCGGATGGCTACCTGCTCGTCGAGCAGCCGACCACGCGCACCGCGATCGAGGGCGTCTTCGCCTGCGGTGACGTCGTGGACCGCACCTACCGGCAGGCCGTCACGGCGGCGGGCACCGGCTGTTCGGCGGCGATCGACGCCGAGCGCTGGCTGGCGGAGCACGAGTCGTAAGCAGAGCGACAGTTACAACACGGAAGGTGTGATCAAGGATGGGTGCGACCAAGGTCGTGACCGACGAGACCTTCGACGCGGAGGTGCTGCAGAGCAGCAAGCCCGTCGTCGTCGACTACTGGGCCGAATGGTGTGGCCCGTGCCGGATGGTCTCGCCGGTTCTCGAGGAGATCGCCAAGGAGCACGCTGACAAGATCGATGTGGTCAAGCTCAACATCGACGAGAACCCGGCGACCTCGCAGCGCTACCAGATCATGGCCATCCCGACCATGTCCGTCTTCCAGAACGGCCAGGTCGTGAAGCAGATCGTCGGCGCCAAGCCGAAGGCGGCGCTGCTCCGCGAACTCGCCGAGTTCATCTGAGCAGTTCCGGCGCGTGAGCGGCGGGCAGGCCATCCGGCCTGCCCGCCGTTTTGCGTTTGCCTCAGCTGCCGCTGATCGCGGCCGGGCTTGGCCTGAGCAGGACACGCTCCGGGGTCATGGAGCCGAGCAGCCGCTCCAGCGCTACTTCCACGTCTTCCCGCCAGGTGAGCGCCGTGCGCAGTTCCATCCTGAGCCTCGGGTTCCTGTGATGCGGACGGACGGTCTTGAACCCGACCGCGAGCAGGTAATCGACGGGGAGCACGCAGGCCGGGGCCGTCCATTGCTTGTCGCCAAAGGCCTCGATCGCCCTGACCCCGCGGCGCGTCAGGTCTTTGGCCATTCCCTGAATAAGCATTCGGCCGAGTCCGCCGCCAGAGAATTCGCTCAGCACCCGCGCGGTCATCAGCAGCACCGCGTCCGCGCTGACCGGACTAGTGGGGAACGCGACCGAACGGGGCACATATTGCGGCGGGGCAAAGAGCACATAAGCAGCAGGCACGCCGTCAACGTAGAGAATCTTGCCGCAGCTTCCCCACTCCAGCAGGACGGAAGAGATCCACGATTCTTTTTCCAGCCCGGGATCCGACGCCTCGGCCCTTGCCTTGCTCACCGGATCGAGCTCCCAGAACACGCACGAACGGCAGGCCGACGGCAGGTCGCCAAGATTGTCCAGCGTTATGTTGACGAGACGGCGTGACATCTTGTTGCGTTCCCCGATCAGGTCAGCGTGCCCGCGGTACAGCCCCTATTCTGGCATGGTACCCCCGCCAACAGGAGGGAATACCGTGACCGTTGAGCGGGCACCGAACTCCGGCGCTGGGTCGCGAATTGACCCATATGTTGGACAGTACGCGCAGCGAGCTCGCGGCATGGTCGCATCAGGAATCCACGCGCTATTCGCGGTAGCCCCTCGCCCCGAGATCGTATCGCTGGCGGGCGGGTCGCTGACGTGATCGGAAGCGAGCTGGCCGTGCGGCAGGCGTTCGGGCCCGTGCTCCGCCGCGATGCCTGAGCTGGACTACGTCGTCGTCCTGGCCGGCGGCCTTTCGCCCGAGCGGGACATCTCGCTCCGGTCCGGATCGCAGTTGCGGATGCCTTGTCCTAGGCTGGCGTTCAAGTGGCGGTGGAGCGAGCTCAGGACGCTTGAAATAAGCTCGCAGGCATGCGAAAAAGCTTTGGCAGCGACAACCACTCTGGAATGCATCCAGCCGTCGCGCGCGCCATCGTCGAGGCGAACGCCGGGGACGCGGTCGCCTACGGCGCGGACCCGTGGACCGCACGAGCCGTTGCCGAGCTGCGACGGCTCGCCGGCGGGGACGGCGAGGTGTACCTGGTGCTCAACGGCAGCGGGGCGAACGTCCTCGGGCTCGGCCTGCTGCTCGCCAGGCACGAGGCAGTGATCTGTGCGGAGTCCGCGCATATCAACACCGACGAGTGCGGTGCTCCCGAGCGGATACTCGGCACCAAGCTGCTGACAGTTCCCGCGCCGGACGGCAAGCTCACGCCCGAGCTGATCGCCAGCCGCCTTGCCGGGCGCGGCGACGAGCATTTCGCGCAGCCGGGCGTTGTCGCCATCACCCAGTCGACCGAGGTCGGCACCTGCTACTCGCTCGCGGAGCTGCGCAAGATCCGCGAGTTCTGCGCGGACAACGGACTGCGGGTCTTCATGGACGGCGCCCGGCTGGCCAACGCCGCGGCGTACCTGGGCTGCACGCTCGCCGAGCTGGCTGAGCACGCGGACGTGCTCAGCTTCGGCGGCACGAAGAACGGCGCGATGGGCGTCGAGGCGGTCATCGTCATGCGTTCCGGGGATGCCGCCAATGCGGCGTACCTGCGTAAGCAGCAGATGCAACTCTCGTCGAAGATGCGCTTCCTGGCGGCACAGTTCATCGGGCTGCTCGATGACGACCTATGGCTGCAGAACGCGAGGCACGCCAACGCTATGGCCAGCCGGCTTGCCGCCGGCCTGACAGACTTGCCTGGCGTGGACGTGGTCTACCCCGTCGAGTCGGATGCGGTTTTCGCCCGGCTGGCTCGCCAGCAGGTCGCGGAATTGCAGCGCGAGTGGACGTTCCACGTCTGGGACGAGACCACGTCAGTCGTCCGCTGGATGACGGCCTTCGACACTCAGGAGCGCGACGTGGATGACTTTCTCGCCGCGATCACGGCCGTGGCACGGCGGTGACTGGCGCTTGGTTTCACGTGAAACACGCCGGCGAAGGCGCGGTTCGTTTCACGTGAAACCAAGCCTGCTGTTGCCGTTAAATTGGACTGACGACTCCGGTCAATCACCCACCCGGTACCAGGGAGATGAAGTGGCGCAGCAACGACGAGGACTCGGCAGAGGACTCGGAGCACTGATCCCGGACGCCTCACGCCCTGGTGCTGGTTCGCCGGCGGGCGCTGGTTCCGCGGCACCGCCCCCATCGGAGACTGCCCTGCGGCCAGTCACCGGGGCGTACTTCGAGGAAGTCGCGGTCGACTCCATCACGCCGAATCCCCGGCAGCCGCGGCGGACTTTCGATGACGACGCGCTTGACGAGCTGGCCGCTTCGATCACCGAGGTCGGACTCCTCCAGCCGGTGGTGGTGCGCAGCCTCGGCGGTGCCCGCTACGAGCTGATCATGGGCGAGCGCCGCTGGCGTGCGTCCCAGCGAGCCGGCCTCGACTCCATTCCCGCCATCGTTCGCGCGACTCATGACGACGACATGCTGCGGGACGCGCTGATGGAGAACCTGCACCGTCAGCAGCTCGACCCCCTGGAGGAGGCCGCGGCGTACCAGCAGCTGCTGGACGACTTCGGCGCGACCCACGAGCAGCTGGCGCAGAAGGTTGGCCGGTCCCGGCCGCACATCAGCAACACGCTCCGGCTGCTGAACCTGCCGCCCGCCGTCCAGAAGCGGGTCGCCGCTGGTGTCATCAGCGCCGGCCACGCCCGCGCACTGCTCTCGCTGGACGACCCGCAAGCACAGGAACGACTGGCGCATCGCGTTGTGGCGGAAGGACTCTCGGTCCGCGCCGTCGAGGAGATCGTCGCCGTTGGCGACGACACTCCGGCCAAGTCGGCCCGCAGGGCCGCCACCAGAAAGCCAGTAGCCCCGGCTCTCCGTCACCTCGCGGACCGGCTGTCCGATGTATTCGAGACGAGGGTCAAGGTCGAATTCGGCCGCAACAAAGGCAAGATCGTGGTCGAGTTCGCCACCATCGACGACCTGGAGCGGATCGTCAAGACCATGTCCCCCGAAGCCGCCAGCAACCGGCAGGCCGACGAGTAGCTGCCCGCCGGTGACGGCGTACGACGCCGAACTGCGGCGGCACAACGATGTGCTGCGCCAGGCCTGTGGTGTCCAGTCCCACGACCACGTCCTCGACATCGGGTGCGGGGCCGGGCAGACGACCCGAGAGGCGGCGCGGGCGGCCCACTCGGGCTGCGCACTCGGGGTAGACATCTCCGCGCCTGCTATCGAGCGGGCCCGCGAACTCGCCCGCGTCGAGGGGATCCGCAACATCACCTTCGAATGCGCCAGTGCAGAGGTCTACCGTTTCCCGCAGGAGCGCTTCGATCTGGCGATCAGCAGGTTCGGCACGATGTTCTTCGACGACCCGGGCGCGGCGTTCGCCAACATCAGCCGGGCGCTGGGCCAAGGCGGGCGCCTGGTGATGATGGTCTGGCAGGCCCACGAGCGCAACGAGTGGGATATCACCATTCGCCATTCCCTCGGAGCAACGATCCCTTCCGGCCTGCCCGACCCGTTCTCGCTCGCCGATCCGTCCACCGTGACGGAAATCCTGGAGGGTGCCGGGTTCGCCGACGTCACCTTCACCGACGTCAGCGAACCGGTCTACTACGGTCCGGACGTTGACGCGGCCATGGACTGGATCCAGGGCTTCGCGTGCACCGGCGAAGTACTGAAGCGGCTGGACCCCACCGCCGCGGAGCGTGCACTCGGTCGACTGCGTGCGGCGCTCGCCACGCACCTCAGTGACGACGGCGTCTCGGTTCAACTCCCGCGCCTGGGTCGTCACTGCTCGCCGTCGCTAACGGTGTAGTGGCACTAGCGGCTGTCCCGCCTCGCGGCTCACGCCGCATGCGTGGTCGGCGGTGAGTGGCTGTGCAGCACCTGGCGTTGGGGTCCGTAGGCCGTGGTGGTGCCGTCGGGGTGCAGGACGAGCCGCCAGCCGCGGCGGTGGATGCACACGTCGTGGTGGAACTGGCACAGCAGCACGCAGTTGCTGACGGAGGTCGTGCCGCCGTCGGCCTTGTGGGTCAGGTGGTGCACGTCGCACCAGGCGGCGGGCCGTCCGCAGCGGGGCCAGGCGCAGCCGCGGTCGCGGAGCTGGACGGCGCGGCGGATGCTGGCCGGGATGGAGTCGGAGTAGCCGATGTTAACACCAGCCCGCACCCGGCGGCATCCAGCTCCCCGGCACCCGGGCCGTTCAGGTAGTCCAGCCCGGCGCGCGTCATCCGCAGCGCCTCCGCGACACTGCCCAGACCCTGGCCGTCTGCGGTGCACATCCTGGACCACCTCCTTCGGACGCCGAATGCCTGTGCCGGTATGTCATTCGCGCGTCTTCAGGTGACCTACTGCTAGAGTACACGTTTCATAGATGAATATCAAGCTGTGCTACTAAGATAATTTTTTCGATATTCATGCGCATGCAGAAAGCGGCTTCCCGGTCAGGGAAGGCCGCGGAACCGGGTTAGTCCTGGACCGCCCGGTAGGCCAGCTCCCGCGCCGCCTCGATGTACGCGACGGCACCGGTGGACGCCGGATCATAGGTGATGACCGACTGGCCGTAGCTCGGCGCCTCGGACACCCGGACACTGCGCGGGATGATCGTCCGGAGCACGGTGTCACCGAAATGCGCACGGACGTCGTCCGCGACCTGGGTGGCTAGCCGAGTGCGCCCGTCGTACATCGTGAGCAGGATCGTGGAGATCCTGAGCCCGGCGTTCAGGTGCCCGCGCACTAGCTCCACCGTCCTGAGCAACTGCTCAAGCCCCTCGAGCGCGTAGTACTCGCACTGGATGGGGATCAGCACTTCTTCGGCGGCGACGAGCGCGTTGACCGTCAGCAAGCCAAGCGATGGCGGACAGTCGATCAGCACATAGTCCAGGTTGGACACATCCAGCTGCTCGATCGCGCGCGACAGCCGGCCCTCCCTGGCGACCATCGGCACCAGTTCGATCTCCGCACCCGCGAGGTCGATGGTTGCCGGAGCGCAGAAGAGGCCGGGTATCCCGTCGACCTCGGTGATGATATCGGAGAGCGGGCGTTCTTCGACGAGCACGTTGTACACGGACTCGCGGCCGGCATGGTGATCGACGTCCAGCGCGGTCGACGCGTTGCCCTGCGGGTCCAGGTCCACCACCAGCACCCGGCAGCCGTGCTGCGACAGGCTCGCCGCGAGGTTGACCGCGGTGGTGGTCTTGCCCACGCCGCCCTTCTGGTTGGCGATCGTCATGATGCGGCACCGCTCGGGCCGCGGCCATGGCGCTCGCTCGGCGGCGCCGCGGACACCGACCGCGGCCTCCGCCGCCCGGCCGATCGGAGTATCGGCGGGGTCGTTAGGTACGTCAGGGACGACTACCGGTGAATCGGGCGCGGTGGCTTGCGGCGGCATTTGATCTCCTCCACTTCCCAAGGCGCTGTCCGTCTGCACGACACTGTCCGTCACAACACTGGGCGTTCCACGTGAAACTGCCCCCGACAAGGCGTGCCGTACCCGGTCCGAACCAGAAAAGGTCGGCTCTTCATGACCGTTCAACAGCGCACCTCTCGAGACCTGCTCTGATCGGGAAGACAATCGCCCCGGCTGATCACCGGGCCACCCCAACCCGGACACGCTCAGGAACGGTACCGCATTCCCCCTGTCAGGCCACCCCACGCCGGCTGCGGTGAGCACCTGGCTGCTCCTCTCGGCCGCGCCCGCCAATGACGACACGGACTACCGTGGTCGCAGGTACGACCCTACCTTGGCCGACCCGCAGAACCTCCGCGCTTCGCACGTGAAGTCGCGACAGGACGGGGCGGGCAGCCGCTAGCTCCTGCTCAGCAGACTGCCCCTTGATCGCCAGGATCTCGCCCCCCGGACGGAGCAGCCCGGCGGCCCAGCCAGCGAGCCGGTCCAGCGGCGCGACCGCCCGGGCCGTCGCGATGTCCGCTCTGATGGCCCCCGCCATGTCTTCGGCGCGACCGCGGACGACGGTGGCGTTCGGCAGGTCCAGCCGCGCCAGGCACTCTTCGAGGAAGGCCGAACGACGGAGCAGCGGCTCGAGCAGCACCACGCGAATTCCTGGGCGGAGCATGGCGAGCACCACGCCGGGCAGCCCCGCACCGGACCCGATGTCGACGAGCTCGCCGGATTCCAGCAGCAGCTCGGCGACGACCGCACAGTTCAGCAGGTGTCTGTCCCACAGTCGGGGCGCCTCGCGAGGACCGATCAGCCCGCGCTGCACACCGTCGGTCGCGAGTATCTCCGCGAACTGGCACGCGGTTTCAAGCGCGCTGCCGAACACCTCGAAAGCCTCAGGAGGAGGAGGCACAGCCGAGGGCACTAGGTGAGCCGCCTCAGCCGACCGGGAAAATCACCACGCGGCGGTTGGGCTCCTCACCCTCCGACTCGCTGCGCAGGCCTGCCTCAGCAACCGCGTCGTGCACGATCTTCCGCTCGAACGGCGTCATGGCGCGTAGTTTCCTCGGCTCGCCAGTGCGCTCCACATCCGCCGCGAGAGAGCGACCGAGCTCGGTGAGCTCGGACCGGCGCCGGGCGCGGAAGCCGCCGACGTCAAGCATCAGCCTGGCCCTGAGTCCCGTCTTCCTGTGCACCGCCAGCCTGGTCAGCTCCTGCAGCGCCTCGAGGACCTCGCCGTCGTCGCCGACCAGTTCGTCAAGCGTCGCACCGACGACCGAGACGACCGCCCGATCGCCCTCCACGTCCATGTCGATGTCGCCGTCCAGGTCGGCGATGTCCAGCAAGCCCTCGATGTAGTCGGCCGCGATCTCGCCCTCCTCTTCGAGGGAATCTTCGGTGTCGGCGTCGTCATCCTCGGCGTCGTCATCCTCGGCCTCATCGTCGTCATCCGCCGAGTCGTCGTCATCGGCGGAGTCGTCATCGGCCAGCTCGTCGTCCTCGAGCACGTCCTCGGGGTCAACCACGCTGTCCAGCTCGTCATCTTCCAGGCCGGGCCCGTCGAGGCCAGAAACAGGCGCCATGTTTTCGCGACCTACCACCGTGCCGAACCCCTCACCGGGATCATCCCCCACGTCGTTCACCTCTTGCCCGAGTTGCCAGAACGCTTGCTGCGTGTCTGCCGGACCGGCTGCTGCCGGACGACCTTGGCCTGCGGCGCGCTCGGCTCCGGCTCCGGCTCCGGCTTGTTCTTGCCGAACTTCAGCAGCCCGCGCACCGGCCCCGCCGCCGTGTCACCGTTGGCGGTGCTGGCCCCACCGTTCTGCGTGGCCGGCTTCGCCGACCCGGTAGCCCTGCCGGAAGCGCCGCTCTTGCCGGAAGCGCCGCTCTTGCCCGAGCCGCCGCCGCTCTTGCCCGCCGTAACGGCCTTGCCGTTGGCGCTGGCCTTGCCGGACGTGAGCGCGTTCGCAGGCGCCGCAGACGCATCAACCGTAGCGCTACCAACGATCGGAAGGTTACGGAACAGGACGTGCTGCTGCCCCAATGTCCACACGTTGGTGGTAACCCAGTAGATGACCAGGCCGAACTGCCAGTACAGACCGGACAGCGCGAAGAACGGCGCGATGTACATCATGTACTTCTGCATGTTCGCGGCCGGGTTGTCCGGGTCAACCGGGCCCTGCTGCATCATGCCGCGCTTCTGGCTCTGCCGCATCGTCAGGTAGGTGGTGGCGGCACTGACCAGGACGAACACCAGGATCACCAGACGCGACTCCAGCGTCTGATGTGGGAGCGGGAAGAGGAACTTATCCGCGAGCGACGCACCGAAGATGCGCGCCTCACGCGCGCTCTCCACAACCGGGACCGTCAGGCCGTACTTCGGAACCTGCCCGGGCTGCCAGTCCGCGATGGCACGAAGCACGTTGAACAGCGCCCAGAAGACCGGCAGCTGTGCCACCAGCGGCAGGCAGCCGCCCAGCGGGTTGATGCCGTTCTCCTTGTAGAACTTCATCGTCTCTTCGTTGAGCCGCTGCTTGTCGCCCTTGTACCGCTTGCGGATCTCCTGCAGCTGCGGCATGTGCGACTGCATCTTGCGCTGCGATCGCACCTGCTTGACGAAGAGCGGCACCATGATGAGCCGCATCAGCATCACGAGGAGGACGATGGACAGGCCCCAGGCCCAGCCGCTCGACGCGCCGAACGGCACGGAGAGCGCGGCATGGATGCGCATGATTACCCATGCCACCGCGTCGAACAGCGGGTTGAGAATGCTCACCTGACAACTCCTTGGGGCCTAGCCGGCACGGGATCGTATCCGCCGGGGTGGAACGGATGGCAACGGGCAAGCCGCCGGACTGCCAGCCACAGTCCACGTGCCGCGCCGTGGGTGCGCAGTGCGTCCACGGCGTACTGACTGCAGGACGGCGCGAACCTGCATCGCGCGCCTAGCAACGGGCTGATGAAGCGCTGATACCAGAGGATGGGGACGACGAGGACCCGTGCCGCCGGTGTCGGCACGGTCGCGTCCGCGGTATTCATGTCCGTCGCGCTCATTCTTGGCGCAGCGCCCCAACCTGCCGCCGCAGCAGTCTTCCGATAACCAGGTCAAGATCAGCGGCCAAATCCGCCTGGCGTGCGCTAGCGGCTGCCGGGTGGGCGCGCAGCACGAGCAGGCAACCCCTGGGAAGCGAGGCTAGACGCCCGCGCATCAGTTCCCGGAGCCGTCGCTTCACCCGGTTGCGAACCACCGCCGAGCCGACCGCACGGCTAACAATGAAGCCTACCTTCGCCGGACCACCGGAGAGTACCTCTCCGGGAGTGCCGGCGGCGCCGTCAGGACCGGCTGGCAGCAGCAGATGACCGGCGAGCACGGAGCCGCCCGCACGGCGGCCGGTCCGCAGCACGCGCCGGAAATCTTCGGCGCGTCTCATCCTCGACTGCTGCGGCAGCACGACACCTCCTGCGCAGCGAGGGCCGCGCGCGTACCAGCCAGCGCGACCTCGTTGGCCAGCCTGGTCAGGCGCTCAGCTGCTCGCGGCCCTTACGACGGCGGGCGGCAAGAACAGCACGGCCAGCACGGGTACGCATCCGCAGCCGGAAGCCATGAACCTTCGCCCGCCGACGGTTGTTCGGCTGGAACGTACGCTTGCTCACTGGAGCTCCACAAGTACAATTCGTGATCTGTTACGGATTCAAAGGGGTCAGCCTGTTAACGGTATGGGGGATACCGGCACAGGTCAAACTGGCCACCACGACCTGCGATCCTAGCGGCTATGCCACTGTCCCGCTGCCCCCTGTCAGGTCTACCATCGTGGAACACCGCGGTTTCCCCCGCGCATCCCGCCCCGGCGGCTTAGGCTGTGGAAAATTAATGTCCGCATACCGGTCCCCGGCTCACCGGCGACCGCACGGGTGGCAAAACCGCGGTACGGCGGCTACAGCGCGCGCAGCGTTCCAGGGGGAACCCTCGCGTCCCGGACAGGCCCGGGCACGCGTGGCACGATACGTGCACACTATGTGGACCGTCCTGTGGACAACGAGCGTGGTCACTGATCAGGCTTGGCACACGGCGAGGCGAGGGGAGCGCATCGGTGACTGACACAGATCTCACGGATGTGTGGGCACGATCTCTGGAGGGGCTCGCCGAGCTGCACGTCCAGCCCAGCCAGCTTGCCTGGCTGAAGCTAACCAGGCCGCTGGGGCTCGTCGAGAACACGGCGCTCATCGCGACACCCAACGCCTTCGTGAAGGAGCAGCTGGAGACCCGGTTGCGCCCGCTCGTCACCCACGCGCTCTCCCGCGAGCTCGGCCGCCCGATCCAGCTCGCGGTCACCGTGGATCCGAGCCCCGGGGGGCTGCCTGAGCCGCCGCCAGCGCCGTTGAGCTCACCGCTCTCGCCTGGCGCGCCCGCCCATCTGACCGAGCCGTGGCCGGACCAGGGCCAGCCGCCCCAGGGCATCTCACCGCTCGGCACGGGGGCCGCCGATCGCGTCGACCACACTGACCACGCCGATTACAGCGATCACGACCGCCACTTCGGCCACGCCAGTCAGAGCGATGACCATGTTGGACTGCAGGATCGCCCGGCGCTGCCCGAGCCGGGGCCGCTCAGCAACGCCATGCCGAATCACGCCTCGCCAGCCCACGCCATGCCGAACCAGGGCCACGCCAACGGCCTGGCGAACCAGGGCGGCCTGGGAAACCGCACCCGCCTCGACCAGCCGCAGCCGAACCACCAGGACCAGGCGGCGCCCCGCCCCGCGGCCGCGCGGCTCAACTCGAAGTACACGTTCGAGACGTTCGTCATCGGCTCAAGCAACCGGTTCGCTCATGCGGCCGCGGTGGCGGTCGCGGAAGCCCCGGCCAAGGCGTACAACCCGCTGTTCGTCTACGGCGATTCCGGCCTGGGCAAGACCCACCTGCTGCACGCGATCGGGCACTACGCCCAAACCCTCTACTCGGGCCTCAAGGTCAGGTACGTGAGCTCCGAGGAGTTCACCAACGACTTCATCAACATGATCCGCGACGGCAAGCA
Source organism: uncultured Actinomycetota bacterium (assembly GCA_963843745.1). GTDB lineage: Bacteria > Actinomycetota > Actinomycetes > Streptosporangiales > Streptosporangiaceae > Trebonia. The sequence goes on along the minus strand of CAWJLP010000016.1, from coordinate 10,643 downwards.
GGACGGATTCCGCCGAAGGTACCGCGACGTCGACGTGCTCCTCGTTGACGACATCCAGTTCCTGGAAAACAAGGAAGGAACGCAGGAAGAGTTCTTCCACACCTTCAACACGCTGCACAACGCCAGCAAGCAGATCGTGATCTCGAGCGACCGCGCGCCCAAGCGGCTGGTCACGCTGGAGGACAGGCTGCGCAGCCGGTTCGAATGGGGGCTGCTGACCGACGTGCAGCCGCCGGAGCTGGAAACCCGTATCGCGATCCTGCGGAAGAAAGCGATCCAGGAGGGGCTGAACGCGCCCGCGGACGTGCTCGAGTACATCGCCAGCCGGATCTCCACGAACATCAGGGAGCTCGAAGGCGCCCTGATCCGCGTCACCGCCTTCGCGAGCCTCAACAGGCAGGGCGTCGACCTTCAGCTGGCCGAGATCGTGCTCAAGGACCTCATCCCCGAGGCCCAGGGCCCGCAGATCAACGCCGCGACCATCATGGGCCAGACCGCCGCGTACTTCGGGCTGTCGATCGAGGACCTGTGCGGCACGAGCCGGTCCCGGGTGCTCGTCACGGCCCGGCACATCGCCATGTACCTGTGCCGGGAGCTGACCGACATGTCGCTGCCCAAGATTGGCCAGCAGTTCGGCGGCAGAGATCACACCACTGTCATCAACGCGGACCGCAAGATCCGTTCCCTGATGGCCGAACGCCGCTCCATCTACACCCAGGTGACCGAGCTCACCAACCGCATCAAGCAGCAAGCCAGGACGAGCTGACAACGAAACGCCGACGCCGAAACCGCACCGCATGATGAAACGCAACACACAGCCAATCCACAAGAGTTATCCAGTGCTGTGCACACAGGATGTGGACAACTCTGTGGAAAGGCTCGGGACAACCGGGGGATACAAGGTGACTAACAGGGGAACGGGCGGAAAACGCTCACACCACCCCGTTGGCTATCCCCGCTTCCCGCACACGGGCGGTGCCCAAATAAGCGGCTCCAGCCTGGGAAGACCTGGCTTTCCCCGGTATCCACAGCACCTATGACTATGACTTAGTTCTAACTAAAGAAAGCCAAAAGCAAGTAGGTTGCCGACTCGCCTGGGGAAGCGGGATACGCCCCAGGCGACCGGCCCGCCATCGCCAGCCACATACCCCGCACCGCGCCGATTCCAAACACCGAACACCGCCGCTACAACATCAGCCGCCGACACCGGCAGGAGGCACATCCGTGAAGCTCCAGGTTGAGCGTGACCCGCTCGCAGAGGCCGTCGCATGGACCGCCCGCGCGCTCCCGGCGCGTCCCACGGCGCCCGTACTCGCCGGCATGCGCCTGCAGGCGGGCAGCGAACTGACCCTGTCCACCTTCGACTACGAGGTCTCAGCCCAGGCAACCATCCCGGTACAAGCCGACGAGCCCGGCACGGTGCTGGTCTCTGGCAGGCTGCTCGCCGAGATCGTGCGGAGCCTGCCCGCCAAGCCGGTCGACCTCGCCACCGACGGGTCCAGGACGACCGTCAGGTGCGGCAGCGCCACGTTCACCCTGATGCTGCTCCCGGCCGAGGAATACCCGACGCTGCCTGACATGCCAGAGACCACGGGAACTGTCGGCGCGGACGCGTTCTCGAGCGCCATCAGCCAGGTGGCCATCGCCGCGGGCAGGGACGACACGCTCCCCGCGCTGACCGGCATCCGGGTGGAGATCAAGGACGACGCGCTGACCCTCGTCGCCACCGACAGGTACCGGCTCGCGGTCCGCGAGCTGCGCTGGACGCCGCGCACCCCGGGGCTCGACACCGCCCTGCTCGTGCCCGCCCGGGTGCTCGGCGACACCGCCCGCGCGCTGACCAGCGGCGCCGAGGTGTCCGTCGCGCTGGCTACTAGCGAGGGCAACGGCAACGACGGCATCATCGGGTTCGAGGGCGCCGGGCGGCGCACCACCACCAGGCTGCTGTCCGGTGAGTACCCGCGCTACCAGACGCTGCTCCCCAGCGAGTTCTCCGCGGTCGCCGAGCTGCCCGCGGCCCCGTTCGCCGACGCGGTCAAGCGCGTCGCCCTGGTCGCCGAGCGGAACACTCCCGTCCGTCTCACCTTCACCTCCGGCCAGGTCCTGCTCGAGGCCGGCACCGGCGACGAGGCGCAGGCGAGCGAGTCGATCGAGGCGTCTTTCGACGGCGACGACATGCAGATCGCGTTCAACCCGCAGTACCTGCTCGACGGTATCGGCGCGATCGACTCCGACATGGTGCGGGTCTCGTTCACCACACCGACCAGGCCGGCGGTGATCACCGGCAAGGGCGAGGCGCAGCCCGACTACCGGTACGTCCTGATGCCTATCCGTTCGGCGGGATAATTGAGGGCGTGCACCTAACCCGCCTGGCGCTGACGGACTTCCGCTCGTATCCGAGCGCTGACGTTGCGCTCGGGCCGGGGGTGACGATCTTCAGCGGCCCGAACGGCGAGGGCAAGACCAACCTCGTCGAGGCGGTGGGTTACGTCGCGACGCTGGCCAGCCACCGGTCGGCGCACGACGCCCCGCTGATCCGGCAGGGCGCCGAGCGCGCGATCATCCGCGCCAGCGTGCACGACGCGACCAGGGACGCCCTGGTCGAGATCGAGCTGAACCCGGGGCGGGCCAACCGGGTCCGGCTGAACCGGGCCCCGCTGACCAGGCCGCGGGAGATTCTCGGCGTGCTCCGCACGGTGCTGTTCGCCCCCGAGGACCTCGCGCTCGTCAAGGGCGATCCTGGTGAACGGCGCAGGTTCCTTGACGACCTGCTCGTCGCGATGGCGCCCAGGTACGCCGCGGTCCGCGCCGACTACGACCGAGTGCTCAGGCAGCGCACCGCGCTGCTCAAGTCCGCGGGCCCGAAGGGCGGTCCCAAGGGCAACAGGCAGTCCCGCGAAACGGTCATGAGCACGCTGGACGTCTGGGACGCTCACCTGGCCAGGGCCGGCGCGGAACTGCTGGTCGCGCGCGAGCACCTGGTCGCCGCCGTCCGTCCGCACGTGGAGCGCGCTTACAGCGCGGTGGCGGGCGACACCGGCCCCGCCTCGATCGAGTACCGCCGCTCGTTCGAGCCGCCCCAGGAAACCGCGAGTGAAGGCGCCAGCCACGGGGAGCGTGTCAAGGCCGCCGAGGACGCCCTCCGCGCGGCGCTGGCCGAGGTGCGCGACAGCGAGCTCGACCGGGGCGTGTGCCTGGCCGGCCCGCACCGTGACGAGCTTGAGCTGGCGGTGCGCGGGCTGCCCGCGCGCGGTTACGCCAGCCACGGCGAGTCCTGGTCGCTGGCGCTCGCGCTACGGCTGGCCAGCTTCGACCTGCTGCGGGCCGGCCGCGAGGACCCGGTGCTCATCCTGGACGACGTGTTCGCCGAGCTCGACGCGGGCCGCCGCGACCGGCTCGCCGCCCTGGTCGCGGAGGCGGAACAGGTCCTCGTCACCGCCGCTGTCCCCGCTGACGTCCCGCCGCTGCTGACCGGCGTCCGGTTCACGCTGTCCGGCGGTGAGCTGACCAGTGCCTCCTGACCCGGAGCGCATCCGGCTGGCTACAGAGGCCCTGGCAAGGGCAAGAGCGGACGCCTGGGCACGGGGTGACCGGCCCCAGCTCACCGCGGGTCCGCGCCAGTCCTCTTCAGCTGATCCGGAACGTACGCGGCCGACTCCAGACACCCCGAATTCCTCGACCTGGTCAGCCCGCCCCAGACGCGACGACCCGGAACTCCTCAACACCGCCCTAGGCGACCTGCTCTCGGCACGAGGCTGGCAAGCCCGCGCCGCGGTCGGCTCAGTCTTCGGTAACTGGCCAGCAATAGTCGGCCCCCAGGTAGCCGCCCACACGACCCCAGAATCCTTCGACAACGGCGAACTAACGGTCACAGCCGACTCCGACACCTGGGCAACCCAGCTCCGCCTGCTTGCCCCCCAAGTCCTCAGCCGCCTAGAGGAGGAACTGGGCGCGGGCACAGTCCACCACCTGCGAGTACGCGGCCCGTCAACCAGAAAACGCGGGAATGTCAGACCCCGCTGAGACGCTATACATAGCGGACTTCTAGCGACGCCAGACGCCGCCCACCCCTCAGAGCCAGGCGCAAGCAGCCCGACGTTGGCTGTCAGCCCCTCACGCCCCGCGACGCGCGGTCACAAGCCCTCCGACGTCGCCACAGAAGCCCGTAAACAAAGGTAAAATAGCAAGGTAGTCACGCGGATAAAGACGCCGGTGGTTGCGGCCGCGCGACCGCAGCGCGGTGGCGGGCGGGGGCCACGCGCTACCTGATGCAGGATGGAGTTTCATTTGTCGTACGATGCGCGGTCGATCACGGTACTTGAGGGCCTTGAAGCGGTCCGCAAGCGTCCCGGCATGTACATCGGCTCAACGGGCGAGCGGGGACTCCATCACCTGGTCTATGAGGTTGTGGACAACTCGGTCGACGAGGCCCTCGCCGGCTATGCCTCCAATATCGAGGTGACCCTGCTTGCCGACGGCGGCGTCCGTGTGGTGGACAACGGGCGCGGCATCCCGGTGGACGAGCACCCGGTCGAGCACCGCCCGGCGGTCGAGGTCGTGATGACGACGCTGCACGCGGGCGGCAAGTTCGGCGGGGATTCCTATGCGGTCTCCGGCGGACTGCACGGCGTCGGCGTGTCGGTGGTGAACGCGCTGGCCGTCAGGCTCGATGTGGAGATCCGCAGGGACGGCTACGTCTGGTCGCAGTCCTACGAGCGCGGCGCCCCGGCGACGGACCTCGTCCGCGGCGAGGCGACGGACGAAACGGGCACGACGACGACGTTCTGGCCGGACCCGCTGATCTTCGAGACCACCGAGTGGGACTTCGAGACGCTGTCCCGGCGGCTGCAGGAGACGGCGTTCCTCAACAGGGGCCTGCGGATCTCGCTGACCGACGAGCGGCCCCAGGCCATTTCCGAGGACGACGAGGACGCCGACCCGACCGCGTCGCGGTCGCTGGTGGGCAAGGCGCGCGTCGTGGTCTACGAGTACCCGGGCGGCATCGCCGACTTCGTGCACTACCTGAACGCCTCCAAGGAGCCGGTGCACGGCTCGGTCATCGAGTTCGCTGACGAGACCGACGGGATGTCGCTCGAGGTCGCGATGCAGTGGAACGCCTCCTACACCGAGTCGGTGCACACGTTCGCGAACGTGATCAACACCGCTGAGGGCGGCACGCACGAGGAGGGCTTCCGCGCCGCGCTGACCTCGGTGGTGAACAGGTACGCGCGCGACCAGAAGCTGCTGAAGGAGAAGGAACCGAACCTCACGGGCGAGGACGTCCGCGAAGGCCTGACCGCGATCGTCTCGATCAAGCTCGCCGAGCCGCAGTTCGAGGGCCAGACCAAGACCAAACTAGGCAACACCGCGGCCAAGTCGTTCGTGCAGACCGTGACCAACGACCACCTGCGCGACTGGTTCGACCGTAACCCAGGCGAAGCCAAGGACATCATCAACAAGGCCAGCCAGGCGGCGCGGGCGCGGATCGCCGCGCGCCAGGCGCGTGACCTGACCCGCCGCAAGTCGTTGCTCGAGACGTCGTCGCTGCCCGGCAAGCTGGCCGACTGCCAGTCCACCGATCCGGCGCGGTCCGAGATCTACGTGGTCGAGGGAGACTCCGCGGGCGGTTCTGCCAAGGGCGGCAGGGACCCGCAGTTCCAGGCGATCCTGCCGATCCGCGGCAAGATCATCAACGTCGAGAAGGCACGCATTGACCGGGTGCTGAAGAACAACGAGGTCCAGTCGCTGATCACCGCGCTCGGCGCGGGCATCCACGACGAGTTCGACATCACCAAGCTCCGCTACCACAAGGTGATCCTGATGGCGGACGCGGACGTGGACGGCTTGCACATCAGGACGCTGCTGCTCACGCTGCTGTTCCGGTTCATGAAGCCGGTCATCGAAGCCGGCCACGTGTACCTGGCGCAGCCGCCGCTCTACAAGATCAAGTGGGAAGGCCGCGGTGTCGAGCCCGGCTACGCGTTCAGCGACGCGGAGCGGGACCGGCTCATTGAGGCGGGCATCGCTGAAGGGCGCAAGGACCCGCGGCCGCGAGACGGCGTGCAGCGGTTCAAGGGCCTCGGCGAGATGAACGCCGAGGAGCTGTGGGAGACCACGATGAACCCCGCCCGGCGCGTGCTGCTCCAGGTGACGCTGGACGACGCGGCGCAGGCGGACGAGCTGTTCAGCGTGCTGATGGGCGAGGACGTGGAGTCTCGCCGGTCCTTCATCACTCGCAACGCCAGGGACGTCCGCTTCCTGGACATCTAAGGCCGCGCACCCACGCGGTAAATCGGGCGGTCCCGGAGAATCCACGGGCCCGTTCGGACTGATTGGTTTTGAACGAAAGGTTGCCAAGTGACCGAGGTCATCGGAGAGAGCGGGCACGACCGCACCGAGCCGGTCGACATCCAGGTCGAGATGCAGCGCAGCTACATCGACTACGCGATGTCGGTCATCGTGGGGCGGGCGCTGCCGGATGTGCGCGACGGGCTCAAGCCCGTGCACACCCGCATTCTCTACGCGATGTTCGACGGCGGATACCGGCCCGAGCGCGGGTACTTCAAGTGCTCGCGGGTGATCGGCGACGTGATGGGCAACTACCACCCGCACGGCGACAGCGCGATCTACGACGCGCTGGTGCGGATGGCCCAGCCGTGGTCGATGCGGATGCCGCTCGTCGACGGGCAGGGCAACTTCGGCTCCCCTGGCAACGACCCGCCCGCCGCCATGCGGTACACCGAGTGCCGCCTGGCCCCGCTGGCGATGGAGATGCTGCGGGACATCAACGAGGACACCGTTGACTTCCGGCCGAACTACGATGGCCGGTCCGCCGAGCCCATCGTCCTGCCGTCGCGCTTCCCGAACCTGCTGGTGAACGGCTCAGAAGGCATCGCCGTCGGCATGGCCACCAAGATCCCGCCGCACAACCTGCGGGAAGTGGCGGCCGGGGTGCACTGGTACCTGGACAACTTCGAGCGGTTCGAGGTCCCGGCGCCGGGCACCGCCGCCGCCGAGGAGGTCACGGACGAACGCCGCCGCGAGGTGGCGGCCGAACTGCTCGACGGGCTGATGGAGCGCATCCCCGGCCCTGACTTCCCGACCCGCGGGCTGATCGTCGGGCGGCGGGGCATCAGGGAGGCCTACCGCACCGGGCGCGGCTCGATCACGATGCGCGCGGTCGTAGAGGTCGAGGAGATCCAGGGACGGACCTGCCTGGTCGTCAAGGAGCTGCCGTTCCAGGTCAACCCGGACAACCTCGCGACCAAGATCGCCGAGCTGGTGAAGGACGGCCGGCTGTCCGGCATCGCCGACGTGCGCGACGAGACCAGCGGGCGGACCGGCCAGCGGCTGGTGATCGTGCTCAAGCGGGACGCGATCGCCAAGGTCGTCCTGAACAACCTGTACAAGCACACGCAGCTGCAGGACACGTTCGGCGTGAACATGCTGGCCCTGGTCGACGGGGTGCCGCGCACCCTGCGGCTGGACCAGGTGATCAGGTACTGGGTGGCACACCAGATCGACGTCATCCAGCGCCGCACCAGGTTCCGGCTGCGGAAGGCGCAAGAGCGGCTGCACATCGTCGCCGCGCTGCTCGCGGCGATCGACGCCATCAACGAGGTCATCGCGCTGATCAGGGCTTCGGAATCCGCCTCGGTCGCGCAGACCGGCCTGATGGGGCTGCTGGAGATCGACGAGATCCAGGCGCGGGCGATCCTCGACATGCAGCTGCGCAAGCTGGCCGCCCTGGAGCGGCGGGAGCTCACGGTGGAGCGGGACGACCTCGAGGCGAAGATCGCCGACTTCGAGTCGATCCTGGCCTCGCCGTCACGGCAGCGCGAGATCATCGGCACCGAGCTCGGCGACATCGTGTCGAAGTACGGCGATGTGCGCCGCAGCGAGATCATCGCCTACGACGGCGAGGTGGCCGACGAGGACCTGATCGCCGAGTCCGACATCGTGGTGACGATCACGCACGGCGGGTACGCCAAGCGGACGAACACCGACCAGTACCGGGCGCAGCGGCGCGGCGGCAAGGGCATCCGGGGCGCCACGTTGCGGTCCGACGACATCGTGGACCACTTCTTCGTCACCTCGACCCACCACTGGATCCTGTTCTTCACGAACAAGGGCCGCGTCTACCGCGCTAAGGGATATGAGCTGCCCGAGGCCGGCCGGGACGCACGCGGGCAGCACGTGGCGAATCTGCTGGCCTTCCAGCCTGACGAGCGGATCGCCGAGGTGCTGGCGCTGCGGGACTATTCGGTGGCGCCGTACCTGGTGCTCGCCACCAGGTCCGGCATGGTGAAGAAGTCGCGGCTCGGCGAGTACGATTCCGCGCGCACCGGCGGCCTGATCGCGATCAACCTGCGCGACGACGACGAGGTGATCGGCGCCTCGCTGGTGTCACCCGACGAGGACCTGCTGCTGGTGAGCAAGGGCGCGCAGGCGATCAGGTTCAACGCCTCTGATGATCAGCTCAGGCCCATGGGCCGGGCGACCTCCGGCGTGATCGGCATGCGGTTCAACGACGGCGATGAGCTGCTCGGCATGTATGTCGTACGGAACGGCGAAGAAGTGCTGGTGGCGACGGAGAACGGGTACGCCAAGCGCACCCCGTCCGACCAGTACCCGCTGCGGAACCGTGGCGGCCTCGGCGTCATCACGGCCCAGATCACGGAGGGCCGCGGCGGCCTGGTGGGTGCGCTGCTGGTCCATCCGGAAGACGAAGTCTTCGCCATCACATCCGCAGGCGGCGTCATCAGGACCAGGGCCGGCGAGGTGCGCCAGTCCGGACGGGTGACGATGGGCGTCCGGCTGATGAACCTGGCGCCAGGGGACAGCGTTGTCGCGCTCGCGCGTAACGCGGAATCCGCCGAAGCCGATGCGGTGGAGGACGTTGAGACGGCAGAGAACCCGGGTAACGAAATTGTGGATGAGAGCAACGATCTGGGGGACGACGGCGTTCTGAAGGTAGATAGACCGAGCAAAAGTACGCACGCAGGGATTCCTCTGGATCTCGTTCAGAGGACTTGACAAGACCGGCAAGTTGCCCGTAGTCGGATAGTCTCTGCTGAAGGTACAAAGGGGAACCATCAGTTTGGGCACCGAGGAGGACGGCGTGGACGAGGCGGGACGAGCCCCAGAACCGCCCCTGATCGTGGCGCCGCCAGGTCTAGAAATGGACCCGGAGGTCAAGGCCCGAGGCGCGGTCACCGAGAATGAGGTCATGTCTGAAGACGCCACCACGTCGAACGGGGCCGCATCGCATCGCAACGGTGCTGGCGCCGGTGAGTCGTCCAGGCGTGTTCCGTTCCCCGCGGACGAGATCGGCAACAAGAAGGGTCCGGCGCACCTGGTGACTGAGTCCGACGCTGCTAGCAACGGGTCCGCGGCGGAGCCGAAGGACAGCGACGATCGTTCTGATGGCCTCGTGTCCACGGCCAGCGGCGTGCTCGACAGCGGCCGCCAGGCGGTCAAGCAGGCAATGGCGGCGACCACCAACTGGTTCAGCCCGTCGGCGAAGAGCGGCGCTTCCGATTCAGACGAGGCGGCAACCGCTCCGAGGCATGCCACGCCTGCGGTGCCGGGCGGTTCGATCATGGCGCCCCCGCCGTCGAGTTCCGGCTCCGGCACCCCGGGCCCTTCGGTCTTCGCGCCCGGCGAGCGCCGGCCCACTTTCACCGCGACGTCCACCGCCACATCCGCTGGCACTGCACCGGCTGGCACTGCGTCGCCGTCTCGGGATACGGCCACGCCGCCTGCCCCGGCCGCGGCGCCCACCGCGCCCACGTACTCCCCGCAGACGGGTCCCGGGGGTGCGTCGTCGCTATGGCGGGAGGTGCGTCCGCCTTCAGGGCCGCCGTCCGCGCCGGCCTCGTTCGGTGCCGCGGCGACAGACACCCGCCCGAGTGGGCCAGGCACTGCGCCATCCGCGCCAGGTGCACGCCCGTCCGGCCCGGGTCCGGGGACCGGTGCAAGCTCGTCTGGTGGCTCTGGCTTCTCCGCCGCGGGCGCGGCGTCCGCGGTCGGTGGCGCCGCGGCCGGGCTAGCGAGCTCAGTGACGTCCGCCTTCCAGGGCCGCAAGGCCGGCGGCAAACGCAACCGGCGTACGAGCGTCCGGCGCTCGTCGAAACGCCAGGCGCAGCTGACCCTCTCCCGGGTCGAGCCATGGTCGGTCATGAAGTTCAGCTTCGTGGTCTCCGTCGTGGCCTTCATCATCCTGTTCGTCGCGGTCGCCGTGCTTTACATGGTCCTGTCCGCGCTCGGTGTCTTCACGTCGCTGCAGCACACGGTGACCACGATCACCTCGAGCCAGGGCTCGGCGGGCACGAACATCTCCAACTGGTTCTCCATGTCCAGGATCCTCGGCTACACCGGCATGCTCGGTGCGCTGAACATCGTTCTGATCACCGCGATGTCCACGATCGGCGCGGTCATCTACAACCTGATAGCCAGCACGATCGGCGGCGTGGAGGTAACCCTCCGCGAAACGGACTAGCCGCACGTCGCCGACCCGAGGCCGCTTACCGCGGTGCGAGTTGCGGCGGGGATGCGGTAGAGTAACCCAGTCGTCGCGGCGAGCCTGAGGCCCCGCGCGACGCTCCCCCGGGGGTATAGCTCAGACGGTTAGAGCGCTTCCC
>CAWJLP010000015.1:0-37345 GCA_963843745.1 uncultured Actinomycetota bacterium | reverse complement strand
CATAGCCAAGAATTCCCAGCTAGCGGGCCGTTTTCGCAGATGGTGGCAGGTGTTGGGTTCGAACCAACGTAGGCTGAGCCGACGGTTTTACAGACCGCTCCCTTTGGCCACTCGGGCAACCTGCCAAGCGCCGCCTTGTGAGGCAGCAGAGAGAAGAATAGCGGACAACAGGACTGGTTGCGACGCGGACCTTCCGGCGTCGTCGCCGGTGTCCTCGCCGCCGCGCACACCGGCAACCGGAGCGTCCGGTGTGACGACTGGCTCCGTACCCGTCTAACCTGATGGTCATGCCTAGCGAGTCCAGCTTTGACATCGTCAGCAAGATCGACCGCCAGGAAGCCGACAACGCGCTGAACCAGGCGGCGAAGGAAATCAGCAACCGGTTCGACTTCCGCGGCGTGGGCGCGTCTATCGCCTGGTCGGGCGAGCACGGCGTGGAGATCCGCGCCAACAGCGAGGAGCGGGCCAAGGCGGTCCTCGATGTCTTCAAGGAGAAGCTCGTCAAGCGCGGGGTCTCCCTCAAGCACCTGGACCCTGCCGAGCCGAAGGCGTCCGGCAAGGAGTACCGCATCTCGATCGCCCTCAAGGAGGGCATCACCCAGGAGAACGCGAAGAAGGTCTCCAAGATCATCAGGGACGAGGGGCCGAGCGGGGTCCGCGCGCAGGTCCAGGGCGAGGAACTGCGGGTCTCGTCGAAGAAGAAGGACGACCTGCAGGCCGTCATCAGCCTGCTCAAATCCAAGGACTTCGACTTCGCCCTCCAGTTCACCAACTACCGGTGAAAACGCGGCGTGCCGCAGCAAGGCCTCTGGTGGCCCCGCTGCGGCACGCCCGTTTGCCGTGCCTGCTCAGGCCTCCTTGATGAGGCCTAGCTGGCGCAGCACGGCAACGCCGTCGTCCAGGCCGATCTCCTCGGTGATAAGGCCATTCTCGACCTTCAGGACAGTCGTGCCGGTGAACCGCATTGTCTTGCCGGTGTTAGCGGGCAGCGCACCGAGCGGCATGTCGTCGAATGCCTCCCCGGTGTGGGTGCCGCCGCCTTCCCACTGGCCGACCACGTAGTCGCCCTCGGCGATCAGGCCGGCGGTGCCCCAGAAGTTCAGGTCAGGGAACGCGGCGCGGAACTTCTCCGCGAACGCGAGGACCGCGTCGCGACCGCGCAGCGGCTCGTGCAGCGAGTACTCGAACCTGATGTCCGGGGCGGCGAGCTCGCCGACGACGGCGGGGTTGAACTCCTTGCCCCAGAACTCCGTGAACCACCGGCCCACAACGGCCTTGTTCTCCTCGATCGACATGAATCGTTCCCTTCTTGCCGTGGGTGTCAGCCGCGCCGTATTGACGGGCGCACCCTGCAGACGGCTGCCGGGACCGCCGCGTGAGACGGCGGCCTACCAGAGTCCGGCCGCGGGCGCGTGCCCGGTCCGCAGCACCCCGGCGTGCTCGATCTGGAGCAGGGCACGCTTCCGCTCCAGGCCGCCCGCGTAGCCGGTGAGCTTTCCCGTGCTGCCGATCACCCGGTGACACGGGATCACGATGGACAGCGGGTTGCGGCCTACCGCGGCGCCGACGTCCCGCGGGTCCGTCCCGGGCCCGAGATGGCGAGCCAGGTCGCCATAGGTGGTCGTCTGCCCGTACGGGATCTCCGCGATCAGCTCCCACACCCGCCGGTCGAAGTCGGTGCCGTTCGCCTTCAGGGGCAGCTCGAACGCGCTGCGCTCCCCGGCCAGGTACTCACCGAGCTGGCGTGCGACGTCCTCGAACCCCGCGTCGGCGCTGGGGCCGAACGCCGCCCGGTCGGGCCTGGGCCAGTGCCGCGGAAAGTACACCCCGGTCAGCGCCCCGTCGTCCCGGACGACCGTCAGCTCTCCGAGGGACGTGGCGAGCTTCGTGTGCGTCATTGTCGCTTCCTCTCCGTGCGAGTCCTTCCGTCAGTGAGCAGACGCCCCAGAAGGCATGAACGTGAGGCTCACGTTCGGGCTGTCCGTGACGTCTGCGGATGTGCAAAGCTCGGCGTAGCGGCCCCAGTCGATGGCCGTGTCGAGCTGGCTGTGCGCCTCGCTGAGCGAGAAGCCACGGCGGAGGATGTCGGTGAAGAAGCCGATGCGCAGGGTGTGGTCCGCGGTGGCGGCGAGGGCCTGAGTGAAAACCTGGCCCGCCCGGGTGAACGGAAGGCGATGCTCAGGCGTCCGTCGCGTTAACGTTCCGCGCTTCGCGCGGCCTCGAGCTGTGCCTGCGCATCGGCCAGCACCTTGACCACGTCGCGGCCGAAGCGGACGTCGAGCGGGTGCGACCGCCCGGACTCGGCGCTGGCGACCAGCTCCAGCGCAGCGACGCGCAGCGGGTCCACCGGGTCGTCCGGCATGGCCGGCATGACCGAGCGGCCGGCCTCGCCCCAGACGAACAGGTTGTTTCCCGCGGCCGCCGGCGGGGCACTCAGCGTCACGGTCGCGGCACTGCTCGCGCCGCCCGAGTGCCGGAGCACCAGGTGGGTAACATCGGTCCCGCCGGCCACGGCGGTAACCGAGGTCACCGGGCCGAGGCAGGCCCACAGCATGGCGACCACGTGCGGCCCGAGGTCCCACAGGCCGCCCTTGTCCCGCCGCCACGGCGTGTTGAACGGGCTGTCCGGCTGCAGCGCGGCGCCAAGCCAGACCGCGACCCCGCCTGACCAGCCGCCATCGGCGCCCCTGGCACGCTCGTCGGCGAGCCAGGCGCGGATCTCGGTGTTGAACTGGTGAGTGAAGAACACCACCGAGGCCACGCCCGCCGCGTCGACCGCGCCGGCCAGCTTCTCCGCATCGGACACGGACAGCGCGACCGGCTTCTCGAGCAGCAGGTGCTTGCCGGCTTCGGCGGCGCGAACGGCGAGCGGCGCCTGCACGTCAGGCGGCACCGCGAACGCCACCGCGTCGACCGCGTCAAGGAAAGCGCCCACGTCGGAGGAGAACCCCGCCGCACCGTACTCGGCGGCCAGCGACCGGGCGGCGTCGGCGTTCCGTCCCCAGACCGCGGCCAGCGAGACGCCAGGGGTGGACGCGAGGGCGGGTGCGTGCGCGATCCTGACCCAGTGGCCGGTGCCTACAAGGCCGAAGCGCATCAGACCTCGGCGACCTCGAACAGCAGGCTGGACGCGCCGGTGGTCGCGAACTTGGCCATGTCGGCGGTGGCCTCCGCGCCTTCCGGCGAGCGCAGCGCGGCCCGCGCCGACGCCATGTCCGCCCAGTCGAGCTCGGCGATCAGGTAGTACTGCGCTTTCGCCCCCAGATTCCTGCTGATCGTGTACCTGACAAGCCCGGGCAGCCGCTTGGCCAGCGGGATGTGGATCTCGTTGTAGTACTTGTCGAAGGCCGCGGGGTCTTCTGGCGGGTTGTACAGCACAAGGAGTCGCACCATGGCACTGATGCTACGGCTAGGGCACCGACCGCGTAAGGTCTGACGGGTGCGTGTCGTTCTCGCTTCGGCTTCCCCCGCCAGGCTTGCGGTGCTGCGCGCCGCCGGCCTCGATCCGCAGGTCATCGTCAGCGGCGTCGACGAGGACGCCTTCGACGCACCGACCACGGCGGAACTCACCGGCCTGCTCGCCGCGGCCAAGGCCGCCGCGGTCGCCGCGTCGCTCACCGACGGCCTGGTTATCGGCTGTGACTCGATGCTCGACTTGGACGGACGGCCGTACGGCAAGCCCGCCTCGCCGCAGGAGGCCGTCGCCCGCTGGCATCAGATGGCGGGAAAGTCCGGCACGCTCTGCACGGGACACTGCGTCATCGACGTCGCCGCCGGGCGCCGCGCGGCGGCGGTAGCCACGACGACGGTGCGCTTCGGCACCCCGACAGAAGAGGAAGTTGACGCCTACGTCGCCACGGGCGAACCGCTCAGCATGGCGGGTGCCTTCACGATCGAAGGCCTCGGCGGCTGGTTCGTCGACTCCATCGACGGCGACCACAACAACGTGATCGGCATCTCCCTGCCGTTGCTTCGCGGGCTGCTGCTCGACCTGGACGTCACGATTCCCGCGCTGTGGAGTCAGTACAGCCGCTTGGCGTAGCTCTGCGGCGCGTAGTACTCCTCAAGTTCCGCCACCGTCTCGGGTGTGTCCTGCGCCGCCTTGCACAATGCCGCGATCGACGGCAGCGCGCCGGGTTTCCAGCTCTCGGGTTCCCATAGCCCGGACCGCATGAACGCCTTGGGGCAGTGCGAGAAGACCTGGTCGATCTCCACCACCAGCGCCAGCACCGGGCGCGTCCCGCGCACCGCGAGGTCGTCGAAGAAGGGCGCGTCCCGCACCAGCCGGGCGCGCCCGTTGATCCGCAGCGTGTCGTTCCGGCCGGGGATCAGCGAAATGATCCCGACGTGCGGGTTGGCGAGGATGTTGAGGTAGCCGTCGGCGCGCTTGTTGCCCGGGCGCTCGGCGATCACCACGGTGCCGGGATCGAGCACGTGGACAAGGTGCCCGGCCGGGTCGCCCTTGGGCGAAGCGTCGCAGTTCCCCGCGGCGTCCGACGTCGCGAGCACGCAGAACGGCGACGCCTTCAGCCATTCGATCTGCGTCGGGTGCAGTTGCGGGCGCACCTTCGTCACCGCGCGGCCCGCGGGAAACCCGCCGAGCACTTCGCGGAGTTCCGCTTCGCTGGTGATCTCCGTGAAGTTCATGCTCACAAGCGTATAAAGGACTGCACGGACGGCTGTTCTGACAGCAGCGACGGCGGCCCGATTATCTTCCTGTCGGGCTTGCCGACGACTTCCTCGTCCTTTCCTTCGTAATCGAACCGCTCGAGAATGTGCCGCATCGCCTCGAGCCTGGCGCGCTTCTTGTCGTTGCTCTTCACCACCGTCCACGGCGCGTGCTCCGAGTCGGTGTAGAAGAACATCGCCTCCTTGGCCTCCGTGTACTCGTCCCATTTGTCCAGGGACAGGATGTCCATCGGCGACAGCTTCCACTGCCGGACGGGGTCGACTTGCCTGATGACGAACCTGGTCCGCTGCTCGCTTCGCGTCACGGAGAACCAGAACTTCGTCAGCGACAGCCCCGAGTTCACCAGCATCCGCTCGAACTCCGGCGCCTCGCGCATGAACTCGGCGTACTCGTCGGGCGTGCAGAACCCCATCACCCGCTCGACTCCGGCCCTGTTATACCAGGACCGGTCGAACATCACGATCTCCCCGGCTCCAGGCAGGTGCGTCACGTACCGCTGGAAGTACCACTGGGTCCGCTCGCGCTCCGTTGGCTTTTCCAGCGCGACGACCGTCGCGCCGCGCGGGTTCAGGTGCTCGGTGAACCGCTTGATCGTGCCGCCCTTGCCTGCCGCGTCCCTGCCCTCGAAGACGATGACGATCCGCTGGCCGGTGTCCTTGACCCAGTTCTGCAGTTTGACCAGCTCGATCTGCAGCATCCGCTTGGCGCGCTCGTAGTAGTCGCGCGACATCCGCTCTTCGTACGGATAGTCCTCGCGCCAGGTGTCGACGGGGGTGCCGTCCGGCCAGAGCAGCACCGGGTCGTCGTCGTCGGTGTCTTCCACAGTCAGCCCGGCGAGGACCGCCAGGTCGTCCGGGTCCGTGGACCCAGGTGAGGGCAGCGATCTCATCACGGTTCTAGCAGAACACATCAGCCGGGACAGGTCACGGGCTGGGGTCGCTGTTTAGCCGCACGTCGGCACCGGTTCTCTTCCATTTACCGGAACGGACCGTGCGTCCTCTCCCAGCCCCGTTGCTCGCGTAGCCTGTGCGGCATGGGTGAGGCCGTGATCTACACCGACGGGGCATGCAGCGGGAACCCGGGGCCCGGCGGATGGGGCGCCATCTTGCGGTACGGGAGCGCGGTGAAGGAACTGCACGGCAGCGACCCGCTGTCGACGAACAACCGCATGGAGCTGACGGCCGTGATCTCGGCGCTCGAGGCGCTGAACCGGCCGGCGAGGGTCACGCTGTACACCGATAGCCGGTACGTGCTCGACGGGATCACCAAGTGGCTTCCCGGCTGGCAGCGCAACGGGTGGCGAACGGCCGGCAGGCATCCGGTGAAGAACCTGGACCTATGGCAGCACCTGGTCAAGGCGATGGCCCCGCACGAGGTCACCTGGCGATGGGTCAAGGGACACAACGGGGACCCGGGCAACGAGCGCGCCGACGAACTCGCCAGGCAAGGCATCGCCGAAGCCCTCGCCGCCGCCCGCTAGGCCCGGGGCAAGAAGAGTACATCTCCGGCTGAAGCGGCTTCGGTCGCCAGCAGGGAGTTGAGCGCACTCGTGACCGCGGCTACGAACGCGCGGTTTTGCGGGAAGGTCTTGGTGCTGACCAGGATCAGCCCTGCGTGCGGCCGGTTCGCTGCTCGGTACCGGCCAGGAGTTCTTGTTCGCGGTGCCAGGCCCGCTCGGCGTTCTCCTCGGCAGCGTCGGCCGCGGACACCTCGGCGTCAATCTCGTCGGGATATGAGGCCCAGTAGCCGGTCGCCACGCGGATCAGCCGCACGGGAACCCCGGTGTTCTCGGAGACCATCGTGAGAAGCTCCCGCTCACCGAGATCGGGCTCTGCGGCGCGCGCTGACCTGACCGCCCGCACGACCTCCCACACGTCCGGTCCGGCGGCTAGGCCGGCCCGCCGTCCGGTCGGGCCGGTCCTGAAGATCACGCCGGGGTGTTCCATCATGCGAAGCCCCTCGTCTACCAGCATGTTGGCCGCTGCCGACAGCGACAGCCCGTGGTTAATGGAGACAAACGCGGCGAGCCGGTCGGCTACCACCATGTCGAAACGCACGGGAGTCGGGTTCTTCTTCGGCATGACTACAATGTAGTTTATTGGAGTCGCTACGTCCAGCTAGAAGTTCCCCAAGCCTGCTAATAAGCAAGCAGGCCGCCCGCCGGAACGGCGGACGGCCTGCGCGGGCGGGAGAGGCTTAGCAGCGGCCGACGTACAGGCCGGCGGTGTACGTGGTCCACGGGGACCAGTTGGTGCCGTCGTCGGACAGGATGATCGCGGACTTGGCATTGCCGAGGGCGTTGTAGGTGGCCAGCGAGCCGTTGGAGGCATTGATCTGCCAGTACCCGAAGTCGTCGGTCGGGCTGAGAGCGTACTGGTTGCCGCCGGACTCGGCCATCGCGATCTCGGCCGCCATGAACGCGTGGGACGGGTTGCCGCCTGCGGCGTCCCACAGCTGCTCCAGGCCTGAGCAGCCGAGCGTGCCGCTCAGCGAGCCTGACCCGCCTTGCGAGCTGGTGTGGCTCCCCTGGCTGGCGGCCTGGACGGTGACTGTGCCGCCGCTGGAGTGGCTGCCGCTCCCGCTGCTGTCACTGTGGTTGCTGGTGCTCGTGGTCACCACCGGAGCGGCCGGCTTGGCGTGCTTCGGGACGTAGCTGCTCAGCGTGAAGTTCGCGGGCGGGTCGGACGGAACGGACAAGGTCTCGCCCGGGTAGATCAGGTTGGGGTCCGAGATGGTCTTGTCGTTCTCGTGGTAGAGCCACTGCCAGTCGGCTGCCTTGTGGTAGTAGTGCTCGGCGATCCCGGACAGCGTGTCACCGGACTTGACCTTGTAGTCCGTGTTGCTGGCCGGCCCGGACGTCGCGGCGTGCCGCGCCGTCGAGGTGCTGCTGACGAGGACGGCGTGCGCCGCGACCGAGTCGGGCGTCGCCGTCGCGGCCTGCTGCCCGGCGCTGCGCGGGTCCGCTGCCGCGACGGTGCCCGGCTTGGCGGCGCCGGTGAATGCGTGCTGCGCCTGCGGCGCCGCGACCAGCGCCCCGGCGATCGCCATCGCGGGAGCCGCCTTGCCGGCCTTCTCCGCTACCTTCTCCACCTGTGAGGGCGCCGTGTGCCGCCCCCTGCGCCGGATCCGCACTGGCCGATGCTCACTCCGCCCAGCGGTCATACTCTCCCCAAGGTTGGGTGCCTTGCCCGGCCTACGCGGCTGCCAGCAGCAGCTTTTCGGCGGAGCCTGTCACTGTCGGTGGCGCAAGGCTTACGTCCAGGTTTCGGACGGTCTGTGGTGCTTTGTACCTACCGAGCCAATGGATGGAAGCATGGCAGGCAGCGGATATAGACCGCAGGCGAATCGAGTTTTTTCTGTGATGCATCTGTGACCAAATACGCTGGGTTACCTCACGAGGCAGTGCCGACCTGGCTTGCGGAGGTTGGGATACTTGCGGACGTGACTGACCTTCCCGAGCGCACGACCAAGTACTTCGAGGACTATGTCCCAGGGCTCACGGCGGACTGCGGCACTGTCTCGATCAGCGAGGCGGAGATCATCGCGTTCGCCAAGGAGTACGACCCGCAGCCCTTCCACGTCGATCCGGTCGGCGCGGCCGACGGGCCGTTCGGCGGCCTGATCGCGAGCGGCTGGCACACGATCAGCCTGACGATGCGCCAGCTCGTCGAGCACTGGATCAGCGAGGGGAGCAGCCTCGGCGCGGCCGGCATCGACGAGATCCGCTGGCCCAATCCGGTACGCCCAGGCGACACCCTCCACGTACGCGCATCGGTCCTCGAAGCCCGCGGCTCAAAGAGCAAGCCGGACCGGGGCATCATCCGTTCGCTAGTCGAGGTAACAAACCAGGCTGGCGACCCTGTGCTGCGCTTGATCGCGATCAACTTCATCCTGGCCAACAACCCAGGGTAGGAGGGAGCGCAGGGGAGATTTCTCGCCGGTGTTCCGAAGGACTGCCGGCGAAAACCTGCCCCTAGCTCCCCGACGACCCCGCGTTACGCAGGCAGCTGCCCGTTGCCCTGCGGCGGCGTGCCGTTCTCGCCGTTGGCCGGCGCCGCGTTCACACCCTTGCGCACGTTCTCCAGAATCGTCAGCCCCTGGCTCACCAGCCCGGCCGCGATCTCGCCGAGCCCGTCCGCGCCGTTGAGTATGCTGACGTTCGCCCCGGCCAGGCCGCCGGCCGCTTCCTTGACGATCTGCGGCAGCTGGGCGATCAGCAACTGGTCGAGCGCGACCCGGTTGTTGGAGGCGGCGGCCTCCGCCGCGATCCTGGTCCGTTCGGCATCGGCGATGGCGAGGATCTTCACCTTCTCCGCCTCGGCTTCCGCGGGCCTGATGACCTCGGAAACCAGCTGCTGCTGACGCAATGCCGCCTGGTGCTGCGCCAGCTCGGCCTGGGCAGTGATGACCGCGCGCTGCGCTTCGGCCTGCGCGAGCGGGCCGGCCTGCGCCGCTTCCGCCTGCGCCTTGTCGATCTCGGCCTTGTACTGGGCCTGCACGACCGAGGTCTGCCTGGCGAACTCCGCCTGCTTGCGGGCCGAGGCCTGCACCGCCTCGGCTGCCGCCTGGTCGGCCTGCGCCTGGGCGATCTTGGCCTGCCGCTGGATCGCCGCGTTGTTCGGCGCGGCCATCGCCGCGATGTACCCGGCGCCCATGTCGTCGATCGACTGGATCTGGAGCGAGTCGACGGTCAGCCCGATGGTGGCCATCTCCGTCTTCGACCCGTCCAGCACCTCGCCTGCCAGCTTCTGCCGCTCGGTGACGATCTCCTCGACGGTCATCGAGCCGATGATCGACCGCAGGTGGCCGGCGAAGATCCGGCCGGTCAGCACCGACATCTGGTCCTGGTCGGACAGGAATCGCTGCCCGGCGTTGACGATGGCCTCCTCGTTGTTGCCGACCTTGAACGCGATGACGGCGCGGACGTTGAGCGAGATGCCCTGCTTGGTCACGCAGGTCTCTGCCACCTCAGCTTCCTGCATAGAAAGCGTCAGGTACCTGACCTTGCGGAACATGGGCGTGACGAACGCGCCGTGCCCGGTGACTACCCGGAACGGCGCCTCCTTCAGGCCGTAACGACCGCCGGAGATGAGCATCGCCTCATCCGGAGCGGGAACTCGGTAGCCCAACATGGTTTCACTCTCCTGAGCGAGGAACTTCGGTAGAACCGGGGATTACGGGGGCCTCACCAAGCGGGTCGGCCCATTCCATGACATCGACCGTCAGCGGGCCGCGGTAATCGATGACGAGGACTGTAGCGCCCCTCGGGAGCGGGGTTTCCGACCACGCCAGAAAGAGTTCGGAGCCACCGCGGATCCTGATCCGCACCTCCCCAGGGCCGGCCGAGCCACGGGTGGCAACGGTGAGTACTCCGACTGTGCCGATCGCGGATTCGTCGCGGGCCAAAGGGTGCCACCCCCCGTATGGGAATGCCAGAAAGACAGCTTAGTCTCGGCTGGCGCGAAAATTACCGTTCGTTAGGCTAAGGAAATGACGTTCCCCCGGATTGCACGGCCGGCCGCTGCTGCCAGCGGTCCCGGCGCGGACGGTAGCGGGCAGACCCGGACCGGCCTCGCCTTGGTCGTGCTCATGTCCGGCGTGCTGATGACCGCCGTCGACACCACGATCGTCGTCCTCGCGCTGCCCGAGATCCAGCGCAGCCTGGACGTGACGCTGACCAATGTGGTCTGGGTCATCATCAGCTTCCTGCTCGTCATCACGCTGCTCGCCACCCAGGTCGGGCGGCTCGGCGACATGTTCGGCCGGGTGCGGATGTACGAGGCCGGCTTCGCGGTCTTCGTGCTCGGCTCGCTGCTGTGCGCGCTGGCCTGGAACGAAGTGTCGATCATCGTCTTCAGGATCGTGCAGGGGGTCGGCGGGGCGCTGATCATGGCCAACAGCGGCGCGGTGATCGCCGACCTGTACCCGCGGGAGCGGCGCGGCCGGGCCTACGGGTTCACCTCGCTCGGCTGGACGATCGGCGCGGTACTCGGCGTGGTGCTCGGCGGGCTGATCGTCACCTACGTGTCATGGCGCTGGATCTTCTGGATCAACGTGCCGACCGGGCTGCTCGCGATCGCGGTCGCGCTGCGGGTGCTGCACGACAAGGGGGAGCGGACCAGGCAGCGGCTCGACCCGCTCGGCATGATCACGCTCGGCCTCGGCCTGTTCGGCGTGCTGTGGGCGATCACCAAGCTGGCGAGCGGGCCCTTCGACGCCTCGACCGCCGGTTACCTGATCGGCGGCGTCGCGCTGATCGCAGCGTTCGTGTTCATCGAGTCGCGGGTCCCCGCGCCGATGCTGCCGTTGCGGATCTTCAAGATACCGACCATGGCGGCATCGCTGTGCGCGTCCCTCTTCCAGGGCCTGGCCAGCTTCGCGGTGCTCTTCCTGCTGCTGATGTACCTGCAGGGTCCGCGCGGGCTGTCGCCCATCCACGCGTCGCTGCTGCTGCTGCCCGGTTACCTCATCTCCGCCGGCATCAGCATCTGGGCGGGCCGGCTGGCGGACAAGTACGGCGCGGTGCTGCCCGCGACGGCCGGCCTCGCGCTGCAGGTCGTGTCCCTGTTGCTGTACGCGCAGCTCACCAACTCGACGCCGCTGTGGTGGATCGTCATCGTCGGCACGATCAACGCGATCGGGGCGTGCCTGTTCTTCCCGGCGAACAGTTCCGCGATCATGAAGGCGGCGCCGCCGGACATGTTCGGCATCGCGTCGGGAATGATGCGGACCTTTTCCAACGTCGGCATGGTCTTCTCGTTCTCCGTCGCGATCCTGGTGGCGTCCCGGTCGATCTCCCGCCAGCTGGCGTTCGCGATCTTCGTCGGAACCACGTCGCTGCACGGGCAGGTCGCGGACGCGTTCACCACCGGCCTGCACGCCGCGTTCTACGCGTCGGTCATCTTCATGGTCATCGCCGCCGTGCTGTCGGCGCTGCGCGCCGGCGGCATTCGCAGGCCCAGCGGTTCCAATCCCGGGCGAGCGCGCGACTTAGGAGCAGGAAACTACGCAAAAGGCGCGATAACAGCAAGAAAAGCGTAGCGTTCTGCTCCTATGTCGGGTGCGGGTGCGGGTGCGGGGAGTGGGGTTGGGCTAGAGCCAGCCGTTTCTGATGCTGCCGGCTTCGCCGGCCGGGGCGAAACCGAGTTCGCCGGCGCGGACCTTGTCCAGCATCATCCGCGCCACATCGACGATCGTCGGCGCCATGTCCTTGAGGCTGGCCGCGTCGGACGGGTCGGCGACGTCCTGCGGCACGCCGGCCCGGTCGAGGATCGCGGGCAGGTCGGCGAGTTCCCCGCCCAGCCAGCCGAGCGGGTCGGCCGACAGTTCCCTGAGGAACGCGCGCGGCTGGGGATTCCAGCCGTTGAACTTCGGGTGATGGTGGGTGCGGTTGAAGCTGCCCGGCTTGCCGTCCACCGACTCCAGCAGGTCGACCCGCCAGATCGGCCGGCCGACCTCGATCGGGGTGGCGGAGTAGATCGTCCCCTTCAGCTCGCCCCGGTCGAAGACCCGCAGCTCCAGGCGGACCCCGTGCTCAGGCCCCTCCTGTCCCGGCCGCGGATTCGGGTCAAGGAAGTACAGGTCACCGACGACAATCCCGACGCGCTCGAACACGAAAGCCTGCAGCATGAAACCACTATCGCCCGCGAGGCAGCCGGGAGTCTAGGCGAACGTAGCCGATGTCACATCGACCACTGGGGAGTGTCGTCGATGGCAGGAGGTTAAGGAAGCTTCCGAGCCCGCCTGCTGGCCGTTCCCGAGAATGACGAGCAGGCACCTAACCCCGTGCCCGATATGGGGCATTTATCCTGTGCGAGCGGCGGCCGCTTAAGTTCCTGGCGGTGGCGGTTCTGGGTCACTTGTAGACGAAGACTTCCGTGCCCGGGGTCTTCACCATGGTGTGGAAGAACGCGGCGATGTCCATCGGGATGCGGATGCAGCCGTGCGACACGGGGTTGACCGGGACGTCGGTGTCGCCGTGGATGGCGAAGACCGTGCTGATGAAGAACACCGGGTTGTACATCTCGCCGAGCGGGACGGTGACCCAGCCCGGCATGTACACCGTGGTCCGGAAGTTGCCGGTCGGCGTGATGGCGTAGGAGCATCCGCCGTTGCTGCAGTAGTAGTAGCCGCCGCCGCTCGAGACGTGGCTGATCAGCGCGACCCTGTGGTTGATGTACAGGGCGAGCACCCGGAGGGTCAGGTTGACCTCGACCCTGGTGCCGTTCTGCCGCGGGTCACGCGGCTTCCAGGCGCGGGGGTTGACGAGCGCGCGCCCGCTCGCCGGGCCCACGACGCCGTCCACCGACAGGCCGTTGACTTCCTGGAACGCCCAGACCGCCTCGAGCGTGCTGGCGCCGAAAGTGCCGTCGGCGGCGCCCGGGTAGTACTTCAGCGCCGCGAGCCGCTGCTGGAGCGCCTTGACGTCGGCGCCCTTCATGCCCTCCTTGAGGGTGCGCGTGGGCGGCGTGTAGGCGGGCGCTGCCACCGCGGTCAGCTGGGCTTTCTGCGCCTTGGTGGCGGTCGCCGCCGAGGCGGTCCCCGCCGTGTACACGACCGTGGCGAGCGCGGCCAGCGCCGCCGCCGTCGCTCCTATCCGGATCAGCCTGCCGCGTCGCAGCGCACCCATGACGTCCACGCCTCTCATAGTCGAATCGTCCCGCACTAAGGACGTTCCGGCTAGCACCCAGGTTGTCGGCGTGTCTACTGAAGTCCCGAGCGGACGGACGTGATGCGCTGCGTGTTGAAGCCGAGCCAGTGCATGCGGCCCACGTAGCGGGCGTGCTCAACCTTGAGGCAGCGGTCCATGATCACCGTCACGCCGCCGTCCTCAGCGATCTTCGCTCCCTCGAGGTTGATCACGCCGAACTGGCACCAGAGGCAGCCGGCGCCGATCGCCACCGCATCCCGCGCGATCCCCGGCAGCGCGTCCGGCGTGCGGAACACGTCCACGACGTCCACCTGGTCGGGTATGTCCAGCAGGCTGGCGTAGCACTTCTCCCCGAGGATCTCGGTCTCGCGGGGGTTGACCGGGATGACGCGGTACCCGTGCCGCTTGAGGTAGTAGCCGACGAAGTTGCTGGCCCGCAGCTCGTTGCTCGAAAGGCCCACGATCGCGATTGTCTTGGCGGTGTGCAGCACGCGCTGGATCGCCAGCGGGTCTTGATACCGGCTGAGATCGGTCATGCCTTCGCTGTCTCCCTTCCCGCTGTCGCGGCGACGAGCGCGAAACCCTGCTCGAGATCCCAGATCAGGTCCGCGGCGGTCTCGGTCCCGACCGACAGCCGCACCGTCCCTGGCCCGACCCCGGCCGCCCGCAGCTCGTCGTCGCTCAGCTGCCGGTGCGTCGTGCTCGCGGGGTGGATGATCAGGCTTTTCGCGTCGCCCACGTTCGCCAGGTGAGACCAGAGCGACACGCCGCGGATCAGATCCTGCCCGCCGCTGCGGCCGCCGGCGCAATCGAAGGAGAACACTGCCCCGGTGCCCAGCGGCAGGTACTTCTCCACGAGCGGCCGGTACTTGCTCGACGGCAGGCCCGGGTAGGTCACGTTCGATGCTAGGTCGTGCGACTCGAGGAACGCCGCGACCGCCCGCGCGTTGGCAACGTGCCGTTCCATCCGCAGCGACAAGGTCTCAAGGCCCTGCAGGAACAGGAAGGCGTTGAACGGGGACATCGCCGCGCCGAGATCTCGCAGCGTCTCCGCGCGGAGCTTCATCAGGTAGCCGTACGTCCCGAACGTCTCGTGGAACTGCAGGCCGTGGTACGCCGGCGACGGATCCGCGACCACGGGAAACCGCCCGTTGGACCAGTTGAACGTGCCGCCCTCGACGACCACGCCGCCGATGCTCGTGCCGTGGCCGCCGATGAACTTGGTGGCCGAGTGGACCACGATGTCGGCGCCCCATTCGATGGGGCGGCACAGGTACGGCGTCGCGAACGTATTGTCCACGATCAGCGGCAGCTCGCTGGCGTGCGCGATCTCCGCCACGGTCTCGATGTCCAGCACGTTTCCCGCGGGGTTGCCGATCGTCTCGGCGAAGAACGCCTTCGTGTTCGGCCGGACCGCCTGCCGCCACGCGTCGGGGTCGTCAGGATTGACCCACGTCAGCTCCACGTTCATCTTGCGCAGCAGGTGCTTGAGCTGGTTCACGGTCCCGCCGTAGAGCGCCGTGGACGAAACCACGTGGTCGCCCGGCTGCAGCAGCGTGAACAGCGCGGCCGCCTGCGCGGCGATCCCGCTGGCGAACGCCACGCCGCCGGCGCCGCCCTCGAGGTTCCCGACGCGCTCCTCGAACACCGCGACGGTCGGGTTCATGATGCGCGAGTAGGTGTTCCCGTACTCCTGCAGGTTGAAGTACGCCGCCGCGGACTCGGGGTCCTCGAACACGTAGCTGGTCGTCTGGAAGATCGGCACCGCGCGGGCGCCCGTGTTCGGGTCGGGCCGCTGGCCGGCGTGCAGTTGCCGGGTCTCGAATCCGAAGTCCCGGGCTTCCTCGCCGCGGGAGGACGTGTCGGTCATGAGGTCATCTTTCTAGGAAGCTGCGGATGATGGGTGTCTGCCGCGCCTCCTCGAGCAGGAAGCAGTCGTGTCCGTACGGCGCGTCGATCACATGGAACTCGACCGGCTTGCCGTGGGTGCCCAGCGCGTGGGCGATCTCCCGCGACGCGGCCGGCGGGTAGAGCCAGTCGGAGCTGAAGGCGATCAGCAGCGTCCTCGCGGAAATGCCCTCGAGCGCGTTGGCGAGCACCCCGCCGCCGTGCTGCCGCGCGAGATCGAAGTAGGTCAGCGCGCGTGACGTGTAGAGGTAGGTATTGGCGTCGAAGCGCTTGACGAACGAGTCGGCCTGGTGCCGCAGGTAGCTTTCGACCTCGAACTCCGGCTCGGTGATCGTGTAGCGAATGTCGTCGGCGAACTGGAGCCGCCGGCCGAATTTGTCGTCAAGCGCCAGGGCGGACAGGTAGGTGATGTGACCGACCATCCGGCCCACGCCCATGCCGCCATCGGGGGTGGTGTCCGTGCCGTAGTAGCGGCCGCCCTGCCAGGCAGGGTCGCGCATGATCGCCTCCCGCGCGATCGCGTTCCAGGCCACTCCCTGCGGGTGGAGGGCGTGCGTGCTGGCGATCGACACCACGGCATCGACCTGGCCGGGGAACAGGATCGCCCACTCCAGCGCCTGCATGCCGCCGAGCGAGCCGCCGGCGACGGCCGCGAGCCGTTCGATCCCGAGCACCTCAAGGAACGCGCGCTCGGTCCGCACCATGTCAGCGACGGTGATCACGGGGAAGTCCGGCCCGTACGGCTGGCCCGTCGCCGGGTCGATCGACGACGGCCCCGTCGTGCCGCGGCAGCCGCCGAGCAGGTTCGTCGAGACGATGAAGAAGCGGTCGGTGTCGAACGCCTTGCCCGGGCCGATCATCCCGTCCCACCAGCCCAGCGACTTGCCGGCCGTGCCGTCGCGATCCTCGGCGCCGAACCCGTCGCGCGTGCTCTCGCCGGACGGCGTCTTCGGCGAAGCCGGCGGCATGGGCGTCGCCGCTGAGGGCGTGGCATACCAGAATGACGTTGTCGCGCTCAGGCGCGAGAGTGCCGTAGGTTTCGTACGCCACGCGAACCGGGTACAACTCCCGGCCGCAGTCGAGCCGCACCGGCTCAGGCAGGTCAAGGTACTGCGTTTCGACAGTGCCGACTGAGCCGGCCGCGAGCGTCGAGGCTGGCTCCACCATGGGGCTATGTTAGCTTGCCCTGCTCGGTGTATTGTCAATCAGATCCATGGGAAATATGGGCGTGAGGGAAGGTAATACTCGAAATGACCACAGTTGCCGACAACGGCGTTAACGTGCAGGCGCTGCTCGACGCCAGGGACGCGCTGAAGACCGCGCCCGAGGCCGCCCAGTTCACCTGGCGGGCGTCCGCCAAGTGGCAGGGCGGCGTGCACAGCCAGATCAAGGTGCAGAGCTTCTTCGGCCTCGGCCAGGAGCAGAGCCACCTGGAGGAGTCGACCTTCGAGGCCGACCACCCGGAGGTCTTCGCGGCGACGGACAAGGGCATCACGCCGATCGAGTACCTCATCGTCGGCCTGGCGAGCTGCCTCAGCGCGGGCGTGGCGTCCGTCGCGCAGAACCGCGGCATCCAGCTGCGCTCGGTCGAGGCAACCGTCGAGGGCGACCACGACATCCGCGGCATCCTCGGCGCCGACAGCGACGTGCGCAACGGCTTCAACGACATCAAGGTGACGTTCCACATCGACGCGGACGCGTCGCGCGAGGACATCGAGGCGCTGGTGGCCCAGTCCCAGAAGCGCTCCGCCGTGTTCGACGCGCTGACGAACCCGACGAACGTCACCGTCGAAGTCGCCTGAGGGGCCATGTCATCGAGCGCATCACCACGGTCGTCATCGGGGCGGGGCACGCGGGCCTTGCCGCCAGCCACTTCCTCAGCGACCGGTCGATCGATCATGTCGTGCTCGAGCGTGGCGAGGTGGCGAACTCCTGGCGGCGCGAACGCTGGGACTCGCTGCGGCTGCTCACTCCCAACTGGCTAAGCCGGCTGCCGGGCCTTCGCTACGAAGGCCCGGACCCGGACGGCTACATGACCGTGGGAGAGGTGACCGAGCTCATCGAGCGGTTCGCCGCGGCCTCGCGCGCTCCGGTCCGGAGCGGCACGAACGTCACGTCGGTGCGGGGCACCGACGACGGCTACCGCGTGATGACGTCCGGCGGCGAGATCGGCTGCCGGACGGTGGTCATCGCGAGCGGCGCCTGCAACCGGCCGTCGGTGCCGCAGTTCGCCGGCGGCGTGCCCGCGTCCGTCGAGCAGTTCACGCCGTTCGACTACCGCGATCCCGCGAAGCTCCCCGACGGCGGCGTGCTCGTGGTGGGAGCGTCGGCGACCGGCGTGCAGCTCGCGGCCGAGATCAAGCGGTCGGGCCGGCCGGTCACCCTGTCGGTGGGGGAGCACGTGCGGCTGCCGCGGCTGTACCGCGGCCGCGACGTGCTGTGGTGGATGGACGCCGCGGGCGTGTGGGACCAGCGATACGACGAGCTCGACGATCTCACGCGCGCCCGGCGGCTGCCATCGCCGCAGCTCGTCGGCACCCCCGAGCGGAGCACACTGGACCTCAACGCGCTCACCGCGCTGGGCGTCGAGCTGGTGGGCCGCTGGGCCATGGTCCGCGACGGCCTGGCGCTGTTCTCCGGCGGCCTGCGCAACGTGTTCTCGCTCGCAGACCTCAAGATGAACCGGCTGCTCGACAGCTTCGACGAGTGGGCGCTCACCAGCGGGCGTGACGCCGAGTTCGACTCTCCCGAGCGTTTCGCCTCGACCCTGGTGCCCGCCTCGCCCCCGCTCCAGCTCGACCTGGGCAGCGGCGAGATCGCGGCGATCGTCTGGGCGACGGGCTTCCGCCCCGACTACGGGTGGCTGGACGTCCCCGTGGTCGACGCGAAGGGCCAGCTGCGGCACGGCGGCGGTGTCGTGGACAGTCCGGGTCTGTACGCGCTCGGGCTTCCCGTGCTGCGGCGGCGCAGGTCCACGTTCATCTACGGCATCGAGGACGACGCGCGCGAGGTCATCGACCATCTCGCGCGGTACCTGGCCGCGCGCAGCTGACCGGGACCGCCGCTCAATGTGACGTGCTTCACTTAATTCGGTGCGCTGCAGAGTGAATTCATAGGCTTATCACCGACTCATAACCGTGTCATAGGCCGGTCTCAGGGGTGGGGGAAGTCCATCAGGAATTATCTATGCCAGAAGGAGGCGAAAATGACTGGCGAATTCCTGTGGATCAACATTCCGTTCATGGTGCTGTTCTTCGGGCTGTGGGTGGGCATCCCGATGTGGATGATCTTCAAGCGCCCGGACCGGCATCCGCGGGAGACCCGCACCGTACCGGCCTACCTGCGGCACCCGGATTCCGTGGCCGTGCCAGCCCCCGCGCAGCGGTGGGCGCCCGCCCGTGTCCGCGTTGAGCGGCGCGAACTGGTATCGGCTGGCCGCTCCTGATTCCGCGGCGAGCCCAGGCTCGTTAGCCAAAAGGCCGCTCCGTTTTTACGGAGCGGCCTTTTGCTATGCGGTGAAATACCTGGAAATGACGGGTGCCGCCGGACTGTGCCACACTTCCGGTGTGCTCGGATTCGCAATCGTGTGTGCCGCCAGCGCGGCCGCCTGGATCTACCTGGTGGCCGCCCACGGCGGATACTGGCTGACCAGCCAGCGGCTGCCTGCGGTCCCGCCACGGCGGACCGGTGCCGGGCAGTGGCCCGTGGTGACGGCGGTGGTGCCCGCGAGGAACGAGGCGGACATGCTGCCGGTGACGCTGCCCGCGCTGCTGGGGCAGGACTACCCGGGAGAGTTCCGCGTGGTCCTGGTAGACGACAGGAGCGACGACGGGACCGCCGGGATTGCCGCCGGACTCGGCGCCAGGTCCGCCGGCGATGGCGGCGCGCCGCTCACCGTGCTCGCGGGGCAGCCCCGGCCGGACGGCTGGGCAGGGAAGGTGTGGGCGATGGCGCAGGGCGTCACCGCCGCCACGGCCGCCACCGCCGAAGCGCCCGCGTACCTGCTGTTCACGGACGCGGACATCGCGTGGGCGCCCGGCGCGCTGTGCGCCATCGTCGCGGCGGCTGAGGACGACGACCGGGCGGTGGTCTCGCAGATGGCGCTGCTCCGCGCGGAAACGGCGTGGGAGCGGGTGATCGTCCCCGCGTTCGTCTACTTCTTCGCGCAGCTCTACCCGTTCCGGCGGGTCAACAGCCCGGCCAGCAGGACCGCCGCCGGGGCCGGCGGGTGCATGCTGGTCGCGGCGGCCGCGCTGGAGAAGGCCGGCGGGCTCGAGCGGATCCGCGGCGCGCTGATCGACGACGTGGCGCTGGCCACGCTGCTGAAGCGGGACGGCAACCGCTGCTGGCTCGGCCTGACCACGGACGTGAGAAGCGCCCGGCCGTACCCGCGGCTGGCCGCCCTGTGGCACATGATCGCCCGGTCGGCGTACACGCAGCTCAGGTACTCGCCCGCGCTGCTCGCCGGCACGATCATCGGGCTGCTGCTGCTCTACGCCGCGCCTCCGGCCGGGGTGATCGCGTGGCTGGCGGCACCGGGCGGTGCCGCCGCCACCGCGGCCGGCGTCGCGGGCCTCACCGGCTGGGTGCTGATGACGGTCAGCTTCCTGCCCATGCTGCGCCTCTACGGGCTGTCCCCGTTGCGCGCGCCCGCGCTCCCGCTGATCGCCGTGCTGTACGCCGCGATGACCGCCGACTCGGCGCGACGGCACTACGCCGGCCGGGCCGTCTCCTGGCGGGGCCGCGCCGCCGAACGCGTCTAGCCAGGGCCACAATGCCCCCGACTGGCCCTTAAGCATCCGCGCGGCCGCGGGTAGGCTCGCTGCCGTGCGAATTCCCCACACGCGGCTTTGGCAAGGCGACGCTTCCGGCAACGGCGCGCTGATCAGGGACTTCCTGGTAGCGGACGTGTTCACGGACACCCCGCTAGAAGGCAACCAGCTCGGCATCTTCCTCGACGGGCGCGGGCTGAGCGACGAGCTGATGCTCAAGGCGACCCGCGAGATGAACTTCTCGGAGACGGTGTTCTTCGAGCCGCCGGGGCGCGACGGCGCCGACGCCCGGGTGCGCATCTTCACTCCAGGCGGGGAGATCCCGTTCGCCGGGCATCCGACGCTCGGCTCTGCCTGGGTGCTCTGCGAGATCCTTGGCAAGCAGACCGTGACGCTCAGGACCGGCGCCGGCCCGGTGCCGGTGAAACTGGACATGGACGACGACACGATCACGTTCGGCTGGATGTCGCAGCCGATACCGGACTGGGGTTCCTACGATCGCACGGACGAGCTGCTCGACGCGCTCGGCGCGGCCGGCGTGGCCGGCGCCCTCCCCGTCGAGTGGTACAGGAACGGCCCGCTGAACGTCTATGTCGAGATCGCCGGCGAGGACGCACTCGCCGCGCTTGAACCCGACATGCAGAAGCTGGGCCGCATTCAGGTCAACTGCAGCTGCTTCACCCAGGCAGCGGACGGCTGGACCACCCGGATGTTCGCGCCCGCCCTCGCCGTGACCGAGGACCCGGCCACGGGATCCGCGGCCGGGCCGCTCGCGGTTCACCTCGCCAGGCACGGCCGGATCGAGTTCGGCCAGGAGATCGAGATCCGGCAGGGCGCGCAGGTCAACCGCCCGTCCGTGCTGTACGCACGGGCCGACGGCACGCCGGACAGCATCCAGCGGGTGCTCGTCGGCGGCCGGGTCGTCGTCGTCGCGCAAGGCACCTACCGGCTCCGCTAGCCGCGTGCCCGGGGTTGACCTGATCGGCTGATTCTCTGGAACGATAGGGACGGAGCGGAGCGGAGCAAGCCGGCCGTTCGGGAGCATGCGAAGGGAACCCGGGATGACAGTCAGCGTTCACGGAGTGGTGGCACGCGGCAAGGGCGAGCCTGTGGTGGTGACCGAGGTGCTCGTGCCGGACCCGGGGCCTGGCGAGGCGCTGGTGCGGGTGCAGGCGTGCGGCGTCTGCCACACCGACCTGCACTACAAGATGGGCGGGATCGGCGACGACTTCCCCTACCTGCTCGGGCACGAGGCGTCCGGGATCGTCGAGGCTGTCGGGGATGACGTGACCGAAGTGGCGCCTGGCGACTTCGTGATCCTCAACTGGCGCGCGGTCTGCGGCCAGTGCCGCGCCTGCCAGCGCGGCCGGCCCTGGTACTGCTTCAACACGCACAACGCGCAGCAGAAGATGACCCTCGCCGACGGCACCCCGCTGTCGCCCGCGCTGGGCATCGGCGCGTTCGCGGAGCGGACACTGGTCGCGGCGGGCCAGTGCACCAAGGTCGACCCGGCGATCGCGCCCGCCACGGCCGGGCTGCTCGGCTGCGGCGTGATGGCCGGCATCGGCGCCGCGATCAACACCGGCGGCGTGACCCGCGGCGATACGGTCGCGGTCATCGGCTGCGGCGGCGTCGGCGACGGAGCCGTCCTCGGCGCGCGGCTGGCGGGCGCCAGGACGATCATCGCGGTGGACGTCGACGACACGAAGCTGGGGTGGGCGCGGGAGTTCGGCGCGACGCACGCGATCAACTCGCGGAACGCGGACCCGGTCGAGGGGATCAGGGAGCTCACCGACGGGTTCGGCGCCGATGTGGTGATCGAGGCGATCGGCCGCCCGGAGACCTATAAGCAGGCGTTCTTCGCGCGCGACCTCGCAGGGGTCGTCGTGCTGGTCGGCGTGCCGACGCCGGAGATGCAGCTGGACCTGCCGCTGCTCGAGGTGTTCGGCCGCGGCGGGGCGCTCAAGTCGTCCTGGTACGGGGACTGCCTGCCGAGCCGTGACTTCCCGATGCTCGTCGACCTGCACCTGCAAGGGCGGCTGCCACTGGAGAAGTTCGTCTCCGAGACGATCTCCCTCGACGACGTCGAGGCCGCGTTCACGAAGATGGAACACGGTGAGGTGCTGCGCAGCGTGGTGGTCTTCTGACCGCCGCCGCCGCGGCCGGCGGCGTCACGCGGATCGCGATGTGGTCCGGGCCGCGGACCGTCTCCACCGCGCTGATGCGCGCGTGGGAGAACCGGCCGGACACGGTGGTCACGGACGAGCCGCTGTACGCCTTCTACCTCACGGCGACCGGCCTGGACCACCCGGGCCGCGACGAGGTGATCGCCAGCCAGCCGCAGGACTGGCGGGCCGTGCTGCGCGAGCTGACGGCCGGCCCGCTGCCGCCCGGCGTGACGATCTACTACCAGAAGCACATGACGCACCACCTGCTGCCGTCGGTGGACCGGTCCGCGCTGGCGGGACTGCGGCACGCGTTCCTGATCAGGGACCCGCGGGCCCTGCTCGCGTCCTACGCGCGGGTCAGGTCCGCGCCGACCCTGGCCGACCTCGGGCTGCGGCAGCAGGCGGAGATCTTCGAGGAGTTCGGCGGTCCGGTGCTCGACTCGGCCGACCTGCTCGCCGCGCCCGGGCCGGCCCTGCGCGCGCTGTGCGCCGCGCTCGCCGTGCCGTTCTCCGCCGCGATGCTGTCCTGGCCGCCGGGCCCGCGCGCCAGCGACGGCGTGTGGGCGCCGTACTGGTACGACAGCGTGCGCCGGTCGACGGGCTTCGTGCCCGTCACGGGCCCGGTGGCCCCGGCCGACCTCGCCCCGGCACTGGAGCCGCTGCTCGACGAGTGCATGCCTTACTACGAGAAACTCAGAAAAAATATCCTGAACGTACGCGGCTGACTCCGGGAGCCCACGCATGCTGCAGCAGTTCGACGAACGCAACCGCGACCTGATCGTCAGCGTCGGGGGCGCCCTCACGCACCGGGACGCTGCCGGCGTGTCCCCGTTCGACTCGGTGGTCCAGGGCGGGGACGCCGTGTGGGAGGGGCTGCGGCTGACCAACGGCCGGATCTTCGCGCTGGAGGAGCACCTCGCGCGGCTGCGCCGCTCCGCGCACGCGCTGGCGTTCGCCGCGGTGCCGTCGGACGAGTCGATGACCGAGGAGATCCGGCGCACCCTGGAGGCCAACGGGATGCGGGACGGCGTGCACATCAGGCTCACGCTGACCCGGGGCGTGAAGCTCACCTCGGGGATGGACCCGCGGCTGAACGTCGCCGGCCCTTGCCTCATCGTGCTCGCCGAGTTCAAGGATCCGGTCTACGACCTGTCCGGCATCCGGCTGATCACCTCGAGCGTGCGGCGCCCGGCACCGGACAGCCTGGACCCGAAGATCCACCACAACAACCTGCTGCCGTCGATCCTCGCCAAGATCGAGGCGAACGTCGCGGGCGCCGACGACGCGGTCATGCTCGACCACCGCGGCTTCATCGCCGAGACGAACGCGACGCACATCTTCATGGTGTCTGCCGGCGGTCTGCTGACGCCGACCACGGCGTCCTGCCCGGAGGGCATCACCCGCGCGACCGTCCTGGAGCTGGCCGCTTCGGCGGGCATGGCCGTCGCGGAAGGCGATTACACCCTCCCGCAGCTCTACAACGCGGCCGAGGTGTTCGTCACCGGCACGATGGGCGGCCTGGCCCCCGTGGTGGCCGTGGACGGCCGGACGATTGGTGACGGGGCCACCGGCCCCGTCACCAAGCACCTCACAGAGGCCTACCTGAACCTCACGGCCACCACCGGCACCGCGGTCGTGTGAGCCGCATGCGGTTTGTCCCTGTTTTCTGCTGCTGGGACGACAGAAATCAGGGACAAATCGGGGGCTGAGCAGACCATGGCGCCTCCTGGAAATTTGGGTCATGTAGTATCTACATACTTGTAGAAGATCAATGACCAAGGAGCTGGCGTGACCTACCTTCAGGCAGTGGTGATCGCGCTCGTTCAAGGTGTCACCGAGCTGTTCCCGGTATCGAGCCTCGGCCATTCTGTGCTGCTCCCGGCTTGGATAGGGGGCAGCTGGCAGACCCTGGTCACCCAGTCCTCTCAGCAGACCAGCGAGAGCTCGTTCTACCTGGCCTACATCGTGGCACTGCACTGCGCGACCGCGCTGGCGCTCATGTGGTTCTTCCGCGCCAACTGGGTCAGGATCATCCGCGGCTTCTTCCGCAGCCTGCCCGCCAGCGTCCGGCTGAGCCTTGAGCGCCGGCGGCCGCGGCTAGTCGTCGCCGACAAGGACGAGCGGCTCGCTTGGATGATCATCTTCGCGACGATCCCGGTCGGCTTGACCGGCGTGGCGCTCGAGCACGCCTTCCGGACCTTGTTCGCCAAGCCGGGTGCCGCGGCGGTCCTGCTGTTCGTCAACGGGCTCATCCTGCTCGGGGCGGAGGCACTGCGGCGATCCGCCGTCCGGCGGAAGCAGGCGGGAACGGCGGCCGCAGGCCGCCAGGACCTGGCGTTCGCGCCTGCCGCCGCCCAGCGGACCGCCGCGGCTCCCCCGCCGGGGGCCGCGGTCCCCCCATGGGAGACCGCGGCCCGCGGGTATCCCGGCAGCCCCCGCGACGATCACCCCGGCGCGCCCGGCGTGCGGCAGCCGGCATCGCACCGCAGGTCCGCCGGCGGGCGGGAGGTCACCGACATCGACGCCGCGGAGCAGTCGGACGCTCGCCTCGCGGGGCTTTCCTACGCGGACGGGATCTGGATCGGCGCGACGCAGATCCTCGCGCTGCTGGCGGGGATCAGCCGGTCCGGGGTCACCATGGCCGGCGGGTTGTGGCGCGGCCTGGACCACGAGGACGCGGCCCGGTTCGCCTTCCTGCTGGCCACCCCGGTCATCCTGGCGGCCGGGGTGCTCAAGGTCCCGTCGCTGCTCGGCCCGGCCGGGGCGCACATCCACGGCCAGGTCGTGGTGGGCGTCATCGTCTGCGGCATCGCCGCCTACCTGTCGGTCAGGTTCCTCGTCCGCTGGTTCCAGACCAGGACGCTGACCCCGTTCGCCATCTACTGCCTTGCCTTCGGTGCCCTGAGCATGATCCGGTTCCTGTGAGCGCGGGTCCACAACACGCTCGTCACCGGCTGCGCTGTGCCCGGCCCGCAGTGGTGATCACCCGGTTGACGCGGGGGCCGCGATGCGGCCGTCTTCCAGGTTCAGGACCGAGTCCGCGAGGTCGAAACGAGCGTATCGGTGCGGAACGCCACAAGCCGGACTTGCCGGACTAGCCGGACGAATCAGACCGTCCGCTGGCCTCCCAGCGGGCGAACAAGGCGGGCATCTCGGTGGTCAGGAACTCGAAGTACGCGGCGTGGTCCGCCATCCGCTCGCCGGCGGCCGTGTCCCGGCCGACGAGGTCCAAGCCCTCCTTGAGCAGCGCCGTCCACCGGACGAGCACCTGGGACCGCATCATCATCACCTGATGCCAGATATCGGCCGGCATGCGGTAGTACTCCCGGCGGGAACCGGGTACCCGCTCCTTGTGCACGAGACGAAGCCCGGTCAGGTAGCGGACCGCGCCGGACACCGCCGCCGGGCTGATCTGCAACTGCTCGACCAGTTCCGCGGAACTGAGCCGGCCGTCGGGGCTGACGAGCAGCGCGACGAAGACGCGCGCGGGCATGGGCGGGAAGCCGGCCGTGGCCAGGACGGACGCGAACTTCTCGATGAACTCGGGCAGGCCCTCATGGGCGGCCTGCTGCTCGCCCTGGTCCCTGCCGTCGGCCGTCATAGCGATCAGTGTAACGAGCTTTCACAAGTTTCTGAATTATGCGATGATCGCGTCTGCCTAGGAGGGCACAGTATGGATCAGGACCGGCTGTTCCCCGCCGACCCGACGACGCGGGCGATCGCCCGCGAACTGTACGCGGAGGTCCGCGGCCTGCCGCTGATCAGCCCGCACGGCCATGTCGACCCGGCGATGCTCGCCGACGACGTGCCGCTGCCCGACCCGGCCGCGCTGTTCGTCACGCCCGACCACTACCTCACCCGCATGCTGTACAGCCAGGGCATATCGCCGCTGCGGCTGGGCGTGCCCGATCGCGACGGCCGGGTGCACGCCGGCCCGCGCGAGGCGTGGCGGACCTTCTGCGAGCACTGGTACCTGTTCCGCGGCACGCCGAGCCGGCTGTGGCTCGAGCAGTCGCTGGACGAGATCTTCGGCGTGGCGCGCCCGCTCGGGCCGGCCACCGCGGACGAGGTGTACGACGAGCTGGCCGCCCGGGTCGCGGAGCCCGAGTTCCGGCCGCGCGCGCTGCTGCGCCGGTTCGGCATCGAGGTGCTCGCCACCACCGACTCGCCGCTTGACAGCCTCGAGCATCACGCCAAGCTGGCGCAATCCGCCCCGGGGGGCGATGGTCCCCACGGGGTCCCCCCGCGCACGGGGGGGCTGGCCGCCCCCCGTATCCCCCCCGCGTCATCCCCACCTTCCGGCCCGACGCGGTCACCGACCCCAGCCGGCCGGGCTGGCTGCAGTCCATCGCTAGGCTCGGGGAGATTACCGGCACTGACATCGGGTCGTATACCGGCTATCTAGAGGCGCTGGCGCGGCGGCGCGAGGATTTCAAGCGGGCCGGGGCGACCGCCACCGACCACGGCACGCCGACCGCCCAGACCGCGGACCTGGAACCCGCCGACGCGGCCCGGCTGTACGGCCGGCTGCTGCGGGACGCCGCCAAGGACGGCCCCGACCCCGGCGACGCGGAGCTGTTCCGGGCGCAGCTGCTCACCGAGTCGGCGCGGATGTCCGTGGACGATGGCCTCGTGATGCAGCTGCACCCTGGGGCGCAGCGCAATCGGGACAGGTACCTGTATGCCGAGTTCGGCCCGGACTCGGGCGGGGACATCCCCGCCGCGACCGACTACGTGCACGCGCTGCGCCCGCTGCTCGACCGGTTCGGCGACGACCCGCGGCTGCGGCTGATCCTGTTCACCCTCGACGAGTCGGCGTACTCGCGGGAGCTGGCGCCGATCGCCGGGGTGTACCCCGCCGTGTACCTCGGGCCGCCCTGGTGGTTCTACGACAGCCCGGAAGGCATGCGCCGCTACCGCGAGCTGACCACCGAGACGGCGGGCTTCTACAACACGGTCGGGTTCACCGACGACACCCGCGCGTTCCCGTCGATCCCGGTGCGGCACGACGTGGCGCGCCGCGTCGACTGCGGGTTCCTCGCCAGGCTGGTGGCCGAGGACAGGCTGCCCGCCGGCGAGGCGGCCGAGGTCGCCCGCGACCTCGCCTACCGGCTGCCGAAGCGCGCCTACCGGCTGGACGGCCCCGGCACCGGGAGCGATGCGCTGTGAGTGTCACCACGGGCCCGTTCGGGATCAATGATGACGGCGGCCCGCGGCTCAGCCTCGCCGGGCTGACCCGGGTACCCGCCGCCTACCGTCCGGCCATCGACCCCCGGCAGCGCCGGGTCCGCATCGTGCATCTCGGCATCGGCGCGTTCCACCGGGCGCACCAGGCGTACTACACGGAGCAGTCCGGCGACTGGGGAAGCTGCGGCGTGACGCAGCGCAGCCCGCGGGTCGCGCAGCAGCTCGCGCCGCAGGACTGCCTGTACACGCTGCTCGTGCGGGACGGCGCGGACGCCAGCCCGCGGGTGATCGGCGCGGTCCGCGAGGTGATGTTCGGCGGCGGCGATCCCGCCGCGGTCGCCGCGCGGATCGCCGACCCCGAGGTGAGCATCGTCAGCCTCACCGTGTCGGAGAAGGGCTACCGGTACGACCCGGCCACGCGACGGCTGCGGCTGACCGACGAGGAAATCGCCGCCGACCTGGCCGGCCGCCCGCCGCGCACGGTGATCGGCCAGCTCACCGCCGGGCTGGCGGCCCGCGCGGCGACGGGCGCCGCGCCGGTCACCGTGGTGTGCTGCGACAACCTGCCGTCCAACGGGCCGACGGTGCGCGGCCTCGTGCTGGACTACGCGCACGCGTGGGCGGCCGGGGGCGCCAGGCACCCCGACGGGGCGCGATCAGGCGCCTTGCCGGACTGGATCGGCGCGCGGGTCGCCTTTCCCGCCACCATGGTGGACCGGATCGCGCCCGCGACCACGGACGCCGACCTGGCGGACGTGGCCGCCTTGCTCGGCGTGCGTGACCTGGCGGCGGTGGTGGCCGAGCCGTTCACCCAGTGGGTCATCGAGGACAGCTTCGCCGGCCCGCGCCCCGCGTGGGAGCGGGCGGGGGCGCAGCTCGTTCCGGACGTCGAGCCGTACGAGAAGGTCAAGCTGCGGATGCTGAACGGCACGCATTCGGCGGTCGCCTACCTGGGCGGCCTCGCCGGCTACGAGTTCATCGCGGAGGCGGTCGCCGACGACGTGCTCGCCGCCTACGCGCAGCGGCTGATGACCACCGACCTCGCGCCGACCCTGACGGCGCCACCGGGCATGGACCTGGGCGACTACGCGGCGCAGGTGCTCCGCCGGTTCGGCAACACGGCGCTGCGGTACCGGTGCGCGCAGGTCGCCATGGACGGCAGCCAGAAGCTGCCCTACCGGCTGCGTGACACGATCGCGGACCGGCTGGCCGCGGGCGCGACTCCCGTGTGGGCGACGCTGGCCTTCGCCGCCTGGATGCGGCACGTGTGGACGCAGCGCGCGGACGATGGCCGGCCGTTCCCCGTCGACGACCCGATGGCGGACGTGTTCCGCGCCCGGCTCGCCGAAGCCGGCGTCGACGGGGAGACGGTCTCCGCCGATCAGGCGGGCCGGGTAGCCGAAGCGCTGCTTGGCATCAGCGCGGTGTTCGGCGAGCTGGCGGAGTCGGAGGTGTTCCGCGAGCTGGTCGCCGGGCAGCTGGGCCGGCTCGCCCGCGACGGCGCCCGCGGCACCGCGGCGGCGCTGCTGGCCGAGGCCTAACGTCCCTTCATAAGCGGGACGTTTGCAAAATTCACAAGGTTCTGAATTCTCGGTAGGCTGGGCACCATGGCGAACGCTATTGAGGCGAACGGCCTGCGCAAGCGCTTCGGACGCGCGACAGCGCTCGACGGGCTGGACCTGACCGTTCGCGACGGCGAGGTGCACGCCTTCCTCGGCCCGAACGGCGCGGGCAAGACCACCACCATCCGCATCCTCCTCGGCCTGCTGCGGCGCGACGGCGGCGAGGTCTCGCTGCTCGGCGGCGACCCGTGGCGGGACGCCACCACGCTGCACAGCAGGCTCGCCTACGTGCCAGGCGACGTGACGCTGTGGCCAGGGCTGACCGGCGGGGAGATCATCGACCTGCTCGCCCGGCTGCGCGGCGGCAAGCACGATCCGAAGCGCCGCCAGGAGCTCATCGAGCGCTTCGACCTCGACCCGTCGAAGAAGGCCCGCGCCTACTCCAAGGGCAACAGGCAGAAGGTCGCGCTGATCGCCGCCCTCGCCAGCGACGCCGAGCTGCTGATCCTCGACGAGCCGACGTCCGGCCTCGACCCGCTGATGGAGGCGAACTTCCGCGACTGCGTCAACGCCGAGCGGCATCAGGGCCGGACCGTGCTGCTGTCCAGCCACATCCTCGCCGAGGCCGAGGCGCTCGCCAACCGGGTCACGATCATCAGGGCCGGGCGGACGGTGGAGACCGGGACCCTGGCGGACATGCGGCACCTCACCAGGACCACGATCGACGCCGAGCTCAGCGGCCCCTTCACGGCCGACGGCCTGGCCGGCGTGCACGATGCGGTCGTCGGCAAGGTGGACGGCGGCTTCCGGCTGCGCTGCGAGGTGGACAACGCCGCGCTGAACGACGTCCTCGGCCGCCTGTCAGCCGTCGGAGTGCGGACTCTCACCTGCCGTCCGCCGACTCTCGAGGAGTTGTTCCTGCGGCATTATTCGGAACGTACGGTGGCGACTGTCCAATGACGACCGGCTCGCTGACCGGCACGACGGCCCTGGCGAAGCTGGCCCTGCGCCGGGACAGGATCATGCTGCCCGTCTGGATCTACGTGATCGTGCTCGGCGTCGCGGCCAACGCCTACGCGTTCGTCAAGCTGTACAAGACGGCGTCCTCGCGGGCCGCGCTCGTCGCGTCCGCGGAGGGCAACCCGGCGCTGCTGTTCCTCTACGGCCGGCTGAACGGGACCTCGGCCGGCGCGCTCGCCGCCTGGCGGTACGGCGTCTGGGGCGGGCTGTTCGCCGCCCTGATGAG
Source organism: uncultured Actinomycetota bacterium (assembly GCA_963843745.1). Taxonomy (GTDB): domain Bacteria; phylum Actinomycetota; class Actinomycetes; order Streptosporangiales; family Streptosporangiaceae; genus Trebonia. The sequence continues at coordinate 7,162 of CAWJLP010000015.1, read as the reverse complement.
CGTCTTCATCGTCATCAGGCACAGCAGGGCGGATGAGGAGGCCGGGCGGCTCGAGCTGATCGGCTCGGCGCGGGTCGGACGGCAGGCGCCGCTGGCGTCCGCGATCGGGGTCGCGGCCCTCGCCAACGTGGTGATCGCCGCGGTGCTGTGCGTTGTGCTCCCGCTGCTCGGGCTGCCGGCCGCGGGGTCGGTGGCGCTATCGCTGGCGATCGGCACCTGCGGGCTGGCGTTCGCCGGCCTCGCCGCGGTGACCGCGCAGCTCACGTCGGGCGCGCGAGCCGCGCGCGGCCTCGCCTTCGGGGTGCTCGGCGTCGCGTTCCTGGCCAGGGCGGTCGGCGACTCCGCCGGGGCAGGCGGCCCCGGGTGGCTCACGTGGGTGCTGCCGCTCGGCTGGACGGAGGAAATCCGGCCGTTCGCCGGCGAGCGGTGGTGGGTGCTGGCGCTGCCTCTCGCGCTGTGCGCCGCCGGCGTCGGGCTCGCGTTCGCGCTCGCCGCGCGCCGGGACTACGGGGCGGGCCTGCTGCCCGACCGGCCCGGCAGGCCGTTCGCGTCGGGATGGCTGCGCGGCCCGTTCTCGCTGGCCTGGCGGCTGCAGTGGGGGACGCTGGCGGGCTGGGCGGCCGGGTACGCGATTCTCTTCGCGGTCTGCGGCGCGGCGGGGAAGGGGATCGGGCAGCTCGTCGGCAGCAGCGGCGTGCTGGATAAGGAGTTCACCAGGCTCGGCGGGCAGGCCGCGATCGTGAACGCGTACCTGGCCTCGCTGATGCTGCTGGCCGGCCTCGGGGCGGCCGGCTACGCGGTGTCCGCGGCGCTGCGGCTGCGCACAGAGGAGACCGAGGGCCGCGCGGACCCGGTGCTGGCCGGCGCGGTCGGCAGGGTGCGCTGGGGGCTCAGCCACGTGGTGGTCGCCGTCGCCGGGACGACCGTGCTGCTGGCGATCGCCGGCGCCGCGACCGGCCTTGGCTACGGCCTGCGCGCGGGCGGCACCGGCGGCCAGGTGACTCGCATGCTCGGCGCCGGGCTGGCCGAGCTGCCGGCGGCGCTGGTGATCGCGGGAGTGGCGATCGCCGTGTTCGGGCTGCTGCCGCAGGTGTCGGCCGCGGTGAGCTGGACCGTGGTCGGCCTCGCGGTCGCCCTGAACATCTTCGGCCAGGTGATCCAGCTGTCCCACTGGGTGCTCGACATCTCCCCGTTCACCCACGTGCCGCGGCTGCCTGGCGGCACGGTGTCCGCGTCGCCGCTGTTCTGGCTCTCCGTGATCGCCGTCGTCCTCGGCGGGACTGGCCTCGCGGCCTTGCGGCGCCGCGACATCGGCAGCGCGTTATCCCCTCATCGGCGCTTCGAGGGCGCTACGTTTGAGACTCGGACGAGGCCTATAACGGCAGAGAAGGTGTCCGTGTTACTGCTGGTTCATCCGGTTTTACTGCGACACGACACGCCGATGTGGCCGTTCTGGTAGCGGAGATGTGTGTGTTGCCGAGATGATGTTGTGACCTTGCCCGCGCAGGTACTTCAGACATGAGGTGATCGCCACTATGAGGAGCGGCTGGCCGCACACCGAGGCTGATCATGGGAGGTATCCGGAGGACCGGCGGCGTGGCCCGTTCGGCCCGGACATCTCATGGCCAACCGGGTACTCCGACCTGGAGTACCGCGAGGGCGACTACCGCTACTCCGCTCCGGCTGACCGGGCTCGGGGTCCCCAGCCGCCCGCGGCACCGGGCCAGCACCCCTACGCCGACCTCTCGGCGGCCGGCTACGGCGACGACGGCTACCTCGACCCCGGGTACGACGGCCCCGCGGCGCAGGACGCCGGTTACGCTCGGCCTGGTTACCCGCCCGCCGCGCCGTCAGGACCGTCCAGGCCGTCCAGGCCGTTCGGCCCGTCAGGGCCGTCAGGGCCGTCAGGGAACGGATACGGCCGGCCGGCGTACCCCGCGCCGGCCCCGCAGGACTACCAGGCCCCGGACGCATACCAGGCCGACTCGCGCTGGCAGGCGTGGGACTACGACCAGCCGCTGCGCTACGACGACGCGGGGCAGTCTCATCCCGGGCGCGACAGCCACGGCCCCCGGCCAGACGAATACCGCGGCCCCGACGGCTACGGGCCGGGTGCGTATAACGCCGCCCCGGTGTACGACCCGACCGACTACAACGGGTCCGACTACTCCCGGCCGGGCATCGACGGCCCGGGCTACGACCTGACCGGCATCATCGGCACCGGCGACTTCGAGGCGTTCGGCTACGACGAGCCGAGCTACGACCGGCTCTCCTACGACGACCCGCGCTACGACGACGGGCCCAGGGGCGGCGGCTACCCTGGCCCGCACCGTGACGGCCCCGGCGGCGGTCCGCGCCTCGACGAGACGCGGATGGACATGAGGGCGCTGGGCGCGGCGCGGTCCGACGAGACGCGGTTCGACGTGCCGCGGTTCGACGAGACCCGGCTTGACAGGCTGTGGCTGCCCGACGAGGACGTCCGGCACGACGAGCCCGTCGGTTACGAGAATGACGGGTTCGGCGGGGACGCCCCGGCCCGTTCCGGATTCGCGGCTTTCGGCGCTCCCGGCAGCGGCCCGCGCCTCGACGAGACGCGGATGGACCTCAGTGCGCTGGGCACGGCGCGGTCCGATGAGACGCGGTTCGACGTCCCCGCCTACGACGAGACGCGCATCGACGGCATGCGCGCGATGGGCCCGCGGCCGTCGGCGACCGGCCTGCTCACGCCGCCGGACGACCGGCCGCGGAGCTGGGCCGAGGAGACCTCGTTCGACGATTTCGGCGACTACGGCGTCTTGGACACCGAGCCCGTCCGGGGGCCCGCCGCGTTCGTCCGCACCGATCACATCGAGCGTCCCGACGACACGGCGACCCGGCGGGCGATCGGTCGCCGCCGCGGCCGCAGCGGCGACCGCCGCCAGTGGATGGCGCTGGGCGCCATCGCCGTCGTCGCGGCCGGCGCGATCGGCGGCGTGCTGATGAAGTTCATGCACTCCGGGCCCGGCGGCCCCGCGCACACGGTCGTGGCGCCAAACCAGGCGGACGGGTTCACCCGCAGCGCGAACCTGGAAAAGCAGATGAAGGTCGACTCGCTGAGCCAGAGCGTGATGCAGTCCAGCTCCGGGCAGGCATCGAACCTGGTCTCCGCGGTGTACGAGCAGGGCAACGCGGCGGCAGGCGCCAACGCGCAGATCTTCATGTTCGTCGGCGGCAAGCTCGCCGGGGCCTCACCGAGCGCGTCCGTCGCTAGCTTCGAGCAGAGCTATCCGGGGGCGAAGGTCGTGCCCGCCGGATCGCTGGGCGGCGACGCCGTATGCGCCGAGAGGCAGCTGAACGGCGAAGGCGTGGCGATGTGCGTGTGGTTCGACAACGACAGCTTCGGCGCGCTGGTATCGCCGACGATGACCACCGCGAAGCTCGCCACCACCCTTGACGCGGTGCGCCCGAGCCTCGAGCTCTACGCGAAGTAACCCCGGCCCGGCGCTAACCGGATCTTGGTGACGCCGGGGACCGTAGGAATTGTGGGGGTACGCCGCCTGTGCCTTACCGCCCTCCCCGCACTCAGGCAAGGAGCGGGAAGAAGTGGCCGGAGATGTCCCGGAGGACGCCGACGACGCGGCCGGGCGGCAGGGTTGCTTCCGGGTCGTTGAGTTCGGCCGGGAGGGGCACCCCCAGCTGTCGGGCCATAGCGATGAAGGCAGGTACCAGGCCCTTGCCCAGGCTGCTCAGGGCCTGGCCGATTACCTCCGGGTCCGCCGTCCATTCGGGTACAGGATGCGCCTTGGGGGCCGCCCAGCTTTCCGGGTCGCGGGGCGTGGCGCGCGAGAAGACATGATCGAACGGGCGAGCCGAGGCGTCCCGCCCGGTGAACGCCTCACCCAGCTTCCAGGTCTTCCGCAGCGTGGCGATCAGCGAGGTGTGCCGATACTCCTCGTTGTACACCGACCCCGGCTCCACCCACGGCGACACTATGATGGCCGGCACCCGGTAACCGGAGCGATCGAAGGTGAAACCGAACTCGCCAGCGGGCGCGGCCGGGTCCGGCGGCGGGACCGGGCCCGGCGGGACATGATCGAAGGTGCCGCCCGGCTCGTCCCACCCGATCAGCAGCGCGGTGTTCCACACGTTCGTGCCCGTCTCGCTGGTGGCGGACCGGTAGGCATTGAACACCCGCTTCAGGAACGCCTCGCCCGCCAGCATCGAGGACGGGTTGTCCATCTTGAGGTCCACCGCGGCCGAGAACGAGCGGCCGAACGCCGGGTGGTAGTCGCCGTGGCCGGTCAGCATGTTCGGCTCGATCAGCGAAAAGTCCGGTAGCGTGCCCTCCGCGGCGTCCTTCTCGAACTCGGCGAACGGCACGAAGTGGGTGGCGAGCCGGTCCTTCAGCCGGGGATAGTGGATCACCCCGGTGAACGAGACCGGCATCGGCTCCATGACGTAGACCTTCCAGGTCCGGCCACGGGCCTCCAGCCGGTCGAAGATCGTCTCTGCGTCATTCTTGGCAAACCACTTGCTCATCGGGCTGTTCACCACGAACCCCGACGAGGTGGCCGCGGTCCAGAACGACCGGTTCATGAACGTCTGGGATGGCACCTCGCAGAACCAGTGGTCAAAGACCCCGAAATCCCTGGCTATGCCGTTGAGCACCGGGAGCTGCTCCGGGGTGCAGCCGGTCATGATGTGGGCGTACTCCTCATACGTGGGCTGGCGGCCCGTCTCCCCGGTGAAGGTGGAGATGTAGTCGGCCACGAACCCGTCCATCGTCGGCACCGCCCCCGGCGGCGGCGCATTCCACGGCGCCGTGACTGCCTCACCGATCTTGAACCGGTTATGGTCATCGAGGACGCCGTACAGCTGCGTGTTGGTGTGGTAGTACTCCTCACCCGAGTCCGGGTTCGGCGAATCCATATCGGTGGCGACGGTGTACGGAACGACCTGGCGGTCAGCGCCGTGCTCTGCCCACGCGGGAATGGGGTTGCTCAGGTCCTTGCCGATAACCCCGTCGAAGGTCTTGCCGTCCCCCGGGCCGTACAGGTGCCCGAGCACATTGTCCAGGGAACGGTTCTCGAACAGCATCACCACGATGTGATCCATGGCGTGGGACCTATCCGGTGCGGGCATCAGCCATCCCCCTTACCCTGCCAACCGTGCACACGGCTGGTTCCTGGCACCTGCGACGTATATAAGCATGACAGGGGAGCACTGGATCCCTGGCCTTAAGGTCGGCCGGAGCTGAGACGCCAGTCCACCCCGATCGTGCCGACTGCGACAGGAGCCCCGGTTGCCGCAGGTGGCAGAGGACAGCGTGGATCCGTCGAACCGGGTCGATTACGCGATCCGGCAGGTCCGACGGTCTGGTCCCTTAGCTGCTCACCGGCGGCTCGCCCGGCGGGTCTGACGGTTCTGCGGGCTTCCCAGGTGACGCGGGGCCGCTCTGGGCGGGAGCTGAGCGCCTGCGGAACGACAGCCTGGCGGCCGCGAGCAAGAACGCCAGCGCGAGCACCGCGAGGCCGGCCAGCTGAGCGCCGATGACGGGTCCCTCCTGCGGGAGCGCGGACGTGTTCGCGACTGGCTGGGTCTTTTCCGGGTCTTGCTTGGCCGTCGGCGGATCCGCGGATGGCGTGAGCGTCGGGAACAGGCCCGCCGCGTTGCCGCCCGGGCTGAGCACCGGGCTGGCGCTGGGCAGGTACGGCAGGTTGCCGGCCGTCAGCGGGGACACGTCGGTGCCGCCCGATGCGCTCGGGTCGGCAGAGTTCGTCGCGGCGGGGCTGGCGGCGGTGACGGACACGGTCGCCGATGCCTGCGGATCCGTGGTCAGGCCCGCCGCGCTGGCCGTGGCCGTCAACCGGACCGAGGTCACTGTGGTCGCTGTGGCCGCGACGGCGATCTTCGCCTGCAGCTGACGCTGGGCGGACTTCGTGTCCAGGGCGCCGAGGTCGCACGACGCGCTGCCGTCGTGGCTGCCGCAGCCGAAGCTGAACGTCGGCTTGAGGCTAGCGGGCGCGGCCATCAGGCGGATGGTCGCGTCGGGCACGTTGCCGCCTTGCGTCCAGGCGGTCACCGTCCACAGGGCGGTTTGCCCGCGCTGGATGCTGGACTTGGCGGGCTGTACCGCCACGCAGAGGCTGACCTGCCCAGGCTGAGCCGTGGGGCTGGTGGTGGACGGGGCGGGGCTGCTGCTGGTCGGCGGGTCGGCTGTCGTCGCCGACGGGGTTGGCGTCGCGGTCGCGGTGGCCTTCGAGACGGCGCTGACCGTCTTGGCCTGCGTTGTGGCGGGCTTCGCGGTCGTGCTGGAGGTCTTAGCCGGCGTCGGGGTGGAGCTAGTCGATGACTTGGCGGTGGCCGTGGTGGTGCTCGGCTTGGCCGACGTCGATGCCGTCGAAGACGCCGATGAACTAGTGGTGGCGGTCGCGGTATGCGCGGAGGGCGAGGGATCCGTGCTCGCGGTCGGCGACTTCGAGGCGGTCGCGGTCGAGGTAGCCGTGGCGGAGGTGCTCGCGGTCGGATCGCTCGTGGACGGCTGCGGGCTGGGCGAGTTGCTGGGAGTCGCGGTCGGCGTAGGCGTCGCGGTTGGCGAGGAAGTGGGCTGCGGCAGCGGCTGGCATTGCTGTACGGCCCCGGTGGACGTGGCGAGCGCGGCCGCCAGCTCGACGGCTGAGCTGCCGGCGCTGCCAGCGAGAACCCCGAAGCCGCCGCGGCCAGGACACCCCCAGTCACGGCGCCGACCACCGCCGGTTGTACGTGCGCGATCCGCATGAAAGGCCCTGCCCGTGCTGTTCGTGGTATGCCGTGCTCGTGCCGTACGCCCCCATTGGACACCAACGACAGCGCCCAGTGCTAGTCCACTCCTACCCACCGTCCGCGAACGATCACGCCTTATCACCGATGATCTGACCATCAAGTTCGCCTAGACGGGGTTAAGTGCGCGTTAAGCAAGGTGCACTTTGTGCGGTCATCACCGTACTGAATTGGCTTCAGTGAGGCGAGGCTGCGAGTGATAGGTGAACTCACCTGAGGTAAGACGGCCCGGGCCGGAACTGAACGCAAGAGCACGGCTCGAGTGCGCTATGCTCGGTAGAAGCGACAAGCCCCGTTAGCTCAGTCGGCAGAGCGTCTCCATGGTAAGGAGAAGGTCTACGGTTCGATTCCGTAACGGGGCTCC
>CAWJLP010000014.1:0-27631 GCA_963843745.1 uncultured Actinomycetota bacterium | reverse complement strand
AAAAAGTGTCCGAGGGGGGACTTGAACCCCCATGCCCTTTTGGGGCACTAGCACCTCAAGCTAGCGCGTCTGCCTATTCCGCCACCCGGACCGGGCGATGCTGTTCACATCGGCTGGCCTAGGGTAGCAAACCTGGCGCGACTACGCGAAGCCAACGAGCCCCGCGACTGGAGGTTCGCCCAGCGAGACGGGGGTGCCAGCCCCAGGCTGGACGGCGTGCGACGATAGCACGATGACCGAGAACCCCACACCCCAAGCCCAGGCCACTGCCGAAGCCGAGGTCGTCGACATCTGCCGCGACCTGATCAGGATCGACACCACGAACCCGGGGGATCACTCGGGGCCTGGGGAGCGGGTGGCGGCGGAGCACGTGGCAGGGCTCCTTGCCGAGGTCGGGCTCGAGCCGACCGTGCTCGAGTCGCATCCGAAGCGGACGAGCCTGGTGGCGCGGATCGAGGGGGAGGATCCGTCGAGGCCCGCGCTGCTCATCCACGGGCACCTGGACGTGGTGCCGGCCAACGCCGATGACTGGCGCCGGGATCCCTTCGGCGGGGAGGTCGCGGACGGCTGCGTCTGGGGTCGCGGCGCGGTCGACATGAAGGACATGGACGCGATGGTGCTGGCCGTCACCCGGCAGCGGCTTCGCGAGGGGCGCAAGCCGAAGCGGGATGTGGTGCTGGCGTTCACCGCCGATGAGGAGGCGGGCGGCAAGTGGGGCGCCCGGTACCTGACGCAGGAACATCCCGGCTTGTTCGAAGGGGTCACCGAGGCGATCGGTGAGGTCGGCGGGTTCAGCGTGACCGTCGGGGACCAGCGGCTGTACGCCCTGCAGACCGCGGAGAAGGGGCTCGCCTGGATGCGGCTGACCGCGACGGGCACGGCAGGGCACGGGTCGATGATCCACGGGGACAACGCGGTCACCGAGGTGGCCGAGGCGGTCGCCAGGATCGGCCGGCACGAGTGGCCCGTGCAGCTCCCGGACTCGACGCGGGCGTTCCTGGCGGCGGCGAGCGCAGCCCTCGGCGTCGAATTCGACCCGCAGGACCCGGGGAGCGTCCTCGGGAAACTCGGCGGGATGAGCCGCATGATCGGCGCCGCGATGAAGAATACGACAAATCCGACGGGGCTCAAGGCGGGGTATAAAGTCAACGTTATCCCGCAATCGGCGACAGCAGAAGTCGACGGGCGCTTTCTGCCCGGACATGAAGAAGAGTTCTTCGCCGAGATTGACCGGATGCTCGGCACCGCGGTCAAGCGCGAGTTCATCCATCACGATATCTCGCTCGAGACCACCGCGGACGGGGACCTGTACGACGCGATGTCCGCGTCCCTGCTGGCAGAAGACCCGCAGGCCACGGTGGCGCCCTACTGCTTGTCCGCGGGAACCGACGCGAAATGGTTCAGCCAGCTCGGAGTCCGGTGTTTCGGGTTCAGCCCGCTTAAGCTCCCGCCGGAATTGGATTTTTCCGGAATGTTCCACGGTATCGACGAGCGGGTGGCGGTCGAGGGCCTCCGCTTCGGAGTGCGCGTGCTAGACCGGTTCCTGGACCTGGCCTGAACGTCGACGGAGCCCCCGACGATATAACGCTACTCTCTGTATCCAGAGAGTGACTTCGGGCGCACGCGACTTCAATGGGGCGCCTCAGAATGTCCGTACGGCGCGTATGATCCGGCGGCGGAGGGTAGCCTTCCTGCTGCCGTCGGCGAACTTGCGGAGCCTGGCCAGCTCCCAGTCGCCGTACTCCGCGTGGTCCGTGAGGATCCGCCGCGCGGCGTCGCGGGACGTTCCGCGCGGCAAGTACAAGACAAGGTAGTCGTACTCGCCCATTGCCTCTTATTCTGCGCCAGCGGACGGGCTGCGCAAGCCATCCCGGCAACAGAGACCGGCGGCTGGGAACAGTGGCCGGGAACAGTCTGGACCTCTTCAGCGGTTGCAGTGGTAACGGATTACGGGGCAGGGACGGGCATTTCGTGGCCGCGCCGCGTATGGTACTTGCGGCGGTGTCACCGGAACGCGGGGACAAGCGGCCGTGTGCGACAGCCATGGCGCGGATGTGAGGTTGGAAAAGAACGTGCCAGCAAGAAGGAAGGCCGCTAGCAAGACAGCGGCCTCGGACAACGGGGCGGGAACGCCTGCCAGCGGCGGCGGCAACGGGAGCGGCCGCGGCACCAGACTGGTGATCGTAGAGTCGCCTGCCAAGGCGCGGACGATCGCCGGCTACCTCGGCAGGGGATACGTGGTCGAGTCGAGCATCGGCCACATTCGTGACATGCCTGACAAGGCAGCGGAAATCCCGCAGAAGTACCGCGGTGAACCCTGGGCGCGGCTCGGCGTCGACGTCGACCACGACTTCCAGGCCCTCTACGTCGTCCCCAGCGACAAGAAGCAGCAGGTTTCCAAGCTCAAGACGCTGCTCAAGGACGCCGACGAGCTCTACCTCGCCACTGACGAGGACCGCGAGGGCGAGGCCATCGCGTGGCACCTGCTCGAAGAGCTGAAGCCGAAGGTTCCGGCCAGGCGGATGGTCTTCCACGAGATCACGCCGGAGGCGATCGCGCGAGCGGTCGCCAACCCGACCGAGCTCAACCACGGCAAGGTGGACGCCTACCAGACCCGGCGCGTCCTGGACCGGCTCTACGGGTACGAAGTGTCGCCGGTGCTGTGGAAGAAGGTCATGCCACGGCTGTCGGCCGGCCGCGTCCAGTCGGTCGCGACCCGGCTGATCGTCGACAAGGAGCGGGAGCGGATCGCCTTCAGGTCCGCGAGCTACTGGGACCTTGAGGCGGAGTTCGCCACCGAGGAGCACGGCAAGGAGAGGCTCCCCGACAGCCCGACGAGCTTCACCGCCACGCTGCTGACCGTGGACGGCACGCGGGTCGCCCAGGGCCGCGACTTCACGCCGCAGGGTGAACTGCGCGGCACCGACATCCTGCACCTGGACGGCGCGGGCGCGACCGCGCTCGCCGCCCGGCTGCGCGACGAGGCCGCCAGGTTCCGGGTCTACTCGGTCGAGCGCAGGCCGTACCGCCGTTCGCCGTACGCGCCGTTCCGCACTACGACGCTGCAGCAGGAGGCCTCCCGCAAGCTGGGGTTCTCCGCCAAGTACACGATGTCCGTGGCCCAGCGGCTGTACGAGAACGGCTACATCACCTATATGCGGACCGACTCGATCACGCTGTCGCAGACCGCGATCGCCGCCGCCCGCCAGCAGGCGCGCGAGCTCTACGGCGCGGAGTACGTGCCGGACGCGCCGCGCACCTACGCGAGCAAGGTGAAGAACGCGCAGGAGGCGCACGAGGCGATCCGCCCGGCCGGCGACCGGTTCCGCACCCCGTCCGAAGCCCAGCGGTCCGGCCTCAAGGGCGACGAGCTGCGGCTGTATGACCTGGTTCTGGAAGCGCACGGTCGCGTCGCAGATGAAGGACGCGACCGGGGAGTCGGTGTCGGTCCGCGTCGAGGGGATCCCGGGTCCTGGGACCGGAAACCATGATTCGGAACGTACCGGCGCTCCTCTGAACGCTCAGGCCTTCGACCCGGCGGCGGTGCACAGGACCGAGTTCTCCGCCTCCGGCAAGATCATCAACTTCTACGGGTTCCTGCGGGCCTACGTGGAGTCCACCGACGACGCCACGGACACCGACGACCAGGAGCGCCGCCTGCCGGTGCTGGCCGAGCGCCAGCCGCTCTCGGCGCTGCGCGTCGACGCGGCAGAGCACGCCACGAGGCCGCCCGCCAGGTACACCGAGGCGAGCCTGGTCAAGGAGCTCGAGGACCGGGAGATCGGCCGCCCGTCGACCTACGCGTCGATCATCGGCACGATCCTGGACCGCGGCTACGTGTTCAAGAAGGGCACGGCACTCGTGCCGAGCTTCCTGGCGTTCGCCGTGGTCACCCTGCTCGAGCGGCACTTCGGGCAGCTCGTCGACTACGAGTTCACCGCCAGGATGGAGGACGCGCTCGACGAGATCGCCCGCGGCGAGGCGGAACGGGTCCCCTGGCTGCGCCGCTTCTACTTCGGCACCGACGACGACGGGCACGAGGACCCGGGCCTGAAGGCGCTGGTCAGTGACATCGGCGACATCGACGCCCGGGACGTCAGCTCGTTCCCGCTGGCCGGCACCGACATCGTTGTTCGCGTCGGCCGGTACGGCCCGTACCTGGAGCGGGACGGGCAGCGTGCCAACGTGCCCGAGGACCTGGCTCCCGACGAGCTGACTCCGGAGAAGGCGGAAGAGCTTTTCAGCATTCCGAACGGGGAGGTGCCGCTCGGCACGGACCCAGCCACTGGCCACGAGGTGGTAGCCAAGGCCGGCCGCTTCGGCCCGTACGTGACGGAAGTGCTCCCGGAGGACTCCAAGGACAAGCCGCGCACCGGGTCGCTGCTCAAGTCCATGTCCCTGGACACCGTGACGCTGGACGACGCGCTGCGGCTGCTCAGCCTGCCGCGAGTGCTCGGCGAGCTTGACGGCGAGCCGGTCACCGTGCAGAACGGCCGGTACGGCCCCTACGTGAAGCACGGCCCGGAGAGCAGGTCACTGGCGACCGAGGAAGAGATGTTCAGCATCACGCTCGCCGAGGCCAAGGATCTGCTGGCGCAGCCGAAGCCCCGCGGCCGCGGCGCCAGGGCAGCTACCCCGCCGCTGCGCGAGCTCGGCGACGACCCGGCGACCGGCAAGCCGATGCTGGTGAAGGAGGGGCGGTTCGGTCCGTACGTGACCGACGGCGAGACGAACGCGTCGCTGCGCAAGGGGGATGATGTGGCGACCATCACCCCGCAGCGCGGCGCCGAACTGCTCGCCGACCGTCGCGTGGCCGCGCCGTCGCGCCCCGCCAGGCGGACCAGCACCGCGAAGGCCCCGGCCGCCAAGAAGACCGCAACCACCGCCAAGAGTGCGAGGAAATCGCCGACCGCGCGCAAAAAGGCCGAAACGCAAGGCAAGTAAAATCACGATCAGGCAGTCGTGACCAGGCACACTGCCCGCTATCGATAACCTAACGCCGTGAACTTCCGCTCCGCGCCACGCAGCGACAGCCCGGGAGACGGTCCGCCAGGCCGCCGGGCCAGACGCGCTCGTCCCGGGGACGGAGTGCTGTCGATCAAGCCGTTCCGCAGGCTGTGGATCGCGTTGTCGCTGTCCAGCCTGGGTGACTGGCTGTCCATCCTGGCGCTGACCGTGCTGGCGCCGTCGCTGACCCACGGCAGCGACGTCGCCAAGAGCTCGGCCGTCGGTGGCGTGTGGCTGGTCACGCTGCTGCCCGCGCTGCTCCTCGGGCCGGTCGCTGGCGCGGTCGCCGACCGGCTCGACCGCCGGATGACCATGATCGTCGGCGACGTAGTACGCGGAGTGCTGTTTCTCTCCATCCCGCTCTTCCCGAACCTGACCTGGATCTTCGTCGCTAAGTTCCTGGCCGGGGTCGCGTCCCAGTTCTGGAACCCGGCGGCCGCGGCCTCCATCCCGAACCTCGTGCCCAAGGACAAGCTGGAGCGCGCCAACCAGCTGAGCCAGCTCATGACCTACGGCACCGCGCCGCTGGCGGCCGGGATCTTCGCCGTCCTGTCGCTGATCGCCGCGGGGCTCAGCCATGTCGCGCCGGTCTTCAAGACCAATAACGTGGACCTGGCGCTCTACTTCAACGGCGCGTCCTACTTCGTCTCCGCGGTCACCGTCTACTTCCTGCGCCAGATCAGCAAGCGGCGCAGCAGCGGCGATATCTCCGTGCCGTCCACCGCCAAGGCCATCTGGGAGGGCTGGCAGTTCATCAGGAACACGCCCGTGGTGCGGGGCCTGGTGGTCGGGATGCTCGGCGCGTTCTCCGCGGCCGGCGTCATAGTCGGGCTCGGGTACACCTACATCACGCAGACCCTGCACGGCGGTCCCGCCGGATGGGGCCTGGTGTTCGCCGCGATCTTCATCGGCATGGCGTTCGGCATGGCGTTCGGCACCCGCCCGTTCGGTGACTTCTCCAGGCGGCGGCTTTTCGGGCTGTCCCTGACGGCCTCCGCGGTGCCGCTGGCGCTGATCGGCCTGGTGCCGAACCTGATCTTCGTGGTGTTCATGGTCTTCTTGGTCGGCATGCTGGCAGGTATCGCTTATCCCACGGGCTTCACGATCGTCGGGCTCGAGGTCGACGACGAGACGCGCGGCCGGGTGTTCGCGTTCTTCCAGTCGACGATCCAAGTGATCTTGCTGATGGTCATCGCGCTCGTGCCGTTCATCGCGGGCGGCTTCACCGCGATCATCAAGGCGGTCACCGGATCACCGGACGTGCAGGTCGGGCACCTCGAGTACACCTCCGCCGGGCAGAACGCCGTGCTGCTGCTCGCCGCGGTCATCGTCGCGCTCGTGGGGATCAAGTCCTACCGGGACATGGACGACCGCAAGGGCGTGCCGCTGCGCGAGGACCTGATGGCGGCGCTGCGCGGCGAGCAGTTCAGCCCGGCTCCGGCCGCCGCCGCGTCCGTCAACGGGCATGCGCCGCCCGCCCCGCACGGGCTGTTCATCGCCTTCGAGGGCGGCGAGGGCTCGGGCAAGACGACACAGGCCCGGCTGATCGCGATCTGGCTGCGGGAGATCGGCTACGACGTGGTGACGACGCACGAGCCCGGCGCGACCAAGGTCGGGATGCGGCTGCGCGCCCTGCTGCTCGACACCGCCCACACCGGGATGTCGCCGCACGCGGAGGCGCTGATGTACGCGGCGGACCGGGCCGAGCACGTGGCGTCGGTCATCAAGCCGGCGCTGGACCGCGGCGCGGTAGTGATCAGCGACCGGTACGTGGACTCCTCGCTGGCGTACCAGGGCAACGGGCGGGGCCTGAGCACCTCGGATATCGTGCAGCTCAACAGCTGGGCGACCGGCGGCCGGATGCCCGACCTCACGATCCTGCTCGACATGCCGCCCGAGGCGGGCCTCGGGCGGCGCGCCCGGTCGGCCGACCGGCTCGAGGCCGAGCCCCCAGAGTTCCACCGCCGGGTGCGCGCCGGGTTCCTCGCGCTGGCCCGCGAGGACCCGCCCAGGTACCTGGTGCTCGACGCCACCCGGTCGGTCGCGGAGATCAGCTCCGAGATCAAGGACCGGATCAGGCAGATCCTGCCGGACCCGGTGCCGCATGCCACGGAGGCGAACACCGGCTCGTTCCCCGCCATCACCGACCAGGTTGCGGATCACCGATGACCCCGCGAACCACCGCAGAGTACGTGGTCGATGTGACGACATCGTCCACGCTCTTTGGTAGTGGATGTCACATCGACCACGTTGGGCCTGGCTGTTGGGCGGGGATGAGGCGCGGCGGCGCTGTGGCGGGGATGAGGCGCGGCGGCGCTGTGGCGGGCATGTGGCGTGGCGGCTGGGTGGCGGGCGTGAGGCGTGGCGGCTGGGTGGTGGGCGTGAGGTGAGCGTCTGGGACCAGCTCGCGGGGCAAGAGGCCGTGGTCGGGCAATTGCAGGCCGCCGTAGCCGGCGGGATGACGCACGCCTGGCTGTTCACCGGGCCGCCCGGATCGGGGCGCAGCGTCGCCGCCCGGGCGTTCGCCGCCGCGTTGCTGTGCGAGAACGGCGGCTGCGGCGTCTGCCCGAGCTGCCGGCAGGTGCGCGCGGGGACGCACGCCGACCTGCTGCTCGTCCGCCCCGAGGGGCTGTCCTACGGCGTGCGGCAGACCAGGGAGCTGGTGCTGCGCTCGGCGGGCGCGCCGGCCGGCGGGCGCTGGCTGGTCGTGTTGTTCGAGGACGCCGACCGGTGCACGGAACAGGCCGCGAACGCCCTGCTGAAAGCGATCGAGGAGCCCGCGCCGCGGACGGTCTGGCTGCTGTGCGCGCCGAGCGCCGAGGACCTGGTGACGACGATCAGGTCGCGGTGCCGGGTGGTGACGCTGCGGGTGCCGCCGTCGGAGGCGGTCGCCCGGGTGCTGGTGGAACGCGACGGCATCGACCACGACCGGGCGCTGGCCGCCGCGCGCGCGGCGCAGGGCCACGTCGGGCGGGCGCGGCGGCTGGTCACCGACCCGTCGGCCGCCGCCCGCCGGGCGGCGGTGCTGCAGGTGCCGGTGCAGGCGACCTCGCTCGGCCCGGCGCTCGCCGTCGCCGCCTCGCTGGTGAGGTCCGCCGAGGACGAGGCGAAGTCGGTCACCGAGCAGCTCGACGAGCCGGAGCGCGAGGCGCTGCGGCAGGCGTTCGGCGAGGGCTCGACGGGGAAGGGCGTCGCCAAGGCGATGCGCGGCGTCGCCGGGGCCATGAAAGACCTGGAGGACCGGCAGAAGTCGCGCGCCACCCGGGTCAAGCGGGACACCCTCGACGGCGCGCTGCTCGACCTGGCGGCCTTCTACCGGGACGTGCTCATGGTGCAGTACGGCGCGGACGTCGAGCTGGCCAACGCGGACCGGCTGGAGGACATCCGGCGGCTGGCCGCCGCCGGGCCGCCGGAGGCGACGCTGCGCCGCATCGAGGCGATCATGCGGTGCCGGGAACGGCTCACGCTCAACGTCGCGCCGCTGCTCGCGGTCGAGGAGATGACGATCTCGCTCTTCCAGGGCTAACGGCCAGCCGGTCAGCTGATCACGACCAGGCTGCCGAGCGGGATCGTCGAAACAAGCTGCAGTGCCGCCGAGGGTACCCGCACGCAGCCGTTACTGACCGACTGGCCGAACACGGACGGGTCGGGCCAGCCGTGAATGCCGACGGTCCCCGGGCCGCCCCCGTACGTGGACAGCGCGTCGGAGTGGGTCCCCAAGGGCACGATCAGCGGGCTGTATGTGGGGTCGGGAGGGGCCAGCAGGGCGAGGAGGAAGGTTCGTCCCGTCGGTGTCGGCGTTCCCGGAGCGCCGATCGCGACCGTCCACGTACCCAGCAGCTTGCCGTCGTTATAAACGCTCAGCTGGTGGGCGGCGAGGTTGACCCGCAGCAGATACGACGTGTGGCGGGTGTCGAGCTTCGCGCCCGCGGTGTAGATCCAGCCGGTGATGTGGTCCGGGCGGCTCGGCAGCAGCACCTGATCCCAGCCGGCACCGGTTCGCACGACGGGCACCCAGGTCGGGGCGCCGAGTTCGGTGGCAGGCAGCACGGCCACCGGTGCCTTGCCGGGCCCGGCGTAGACGACCTGCGCGGTCAGCGGGTGAACCACCAGCCCGTTGGTGACGGCGAAACGTGCCGGGTCGGCGGGCGCCGCCGGGATGGTGGCGTACGTCGTCGCCTGGGGCAGCTTGGCGGCCTGCGACGCGGAGACGCTGACCGGCGGCACGACGTACTGCTGCGTGGCTGAGTTCGCCGTCGGCGCTTGCGAGCCGCCGCACCCGCTCAGCGAGACCGCGACGAGGGCGACAGCAGCCGCTGCCGGAATGGCTCCGGCAGCGGCTTTCGGCCTGATCCGGCGGATGCGCCCTGGCCCGCGGCGCGTCCGCCGACCGTCATTGGCGAGCGGCATCAGCCCGTCACTGGCAGGGAGCCGGTCACCGCCACTGGCGCCGGAGCGGACGGCACTGACGTCGGCGTCGGCGTCGGCGCAGGCGTGGTCGGCAGCGGGGTCACCGTGGTCGGCGGCGGCGCAGGCGTGGTCGGCGGCGGCGTCACCGTGGTCGGCGTGGCCGTCGGCGTCTCCCCGCAGGTGCAAGTGCCCGTGGGCGTGGGCGCGGCTGTCGTCGTATATGAGATCGACCCCGTGGGCGTCGGCTGGCCATGAGGCTTCGTCGACGCCAGCGCGGAGTGCGAGGTGAACACTACCGTCAAGCTGGTGGCGGCCAGCGCCATGCTGGCCAGTCCGGCAATCTTCGCACGCTTCGTTAGCTTCAATGCCGTCACGCGATTCCTCCTGGCTGCGGGAAAACGGGCGCGGACAGGGGGGCTCAGGCCGGTCGCTCCGCTTGTCATCGCGCTGCAATGCGCTGGTGTCCTGGTTCGTGGGACGCCAGGGCGCAATGCTATCGAAAGACAGGCATGTTACGGGTTGGTCCGCTTTGTAGTTATGCGATAGTGACCATTCGCCCGGCCGCGCTTACCCTGGACCGGTGGGCATGATGATGGCGGTGAGCTTCGAACGGTACGGACGGCTGTATTACCTGGATCCCGGGGAGTACGAGCCGAGGATCGGCGACAAGGTGCTGGTGCCCACCGACGGCGGTCCTGAGGTGGCCGAGTGCGTCTGGGCGCCGCAGTGGGTGTCCGAGGAGGTCGGCGGCCTCCCGGTCTGCGCCGGCCTGGCCGGCGAGGAGGACCTCGCCAGGGACGAGGAGAACCGGCGGCGCCGCGCCGAGGGGCGGCTGGCCGCGAAGCGGCTGATCCGCGAGCACGAGCTGCCGATGAAGGTCACCGCGGTCGACTACCTGCCGGGCACGAACGTGTTCACGGTCTACTTCAGCGCGCCGCACCGGGTGGACTTCCGCGCGCTGGTCCGCGACCTCGCCGCGCGGCTGCGCGCCCGGGTCGAGCTGCGGCAGATCGGCCCGCGCGACGAGGCGCGGCTGCAGGGCGGCATCGGCCCGTGCGGCCGGGACCTGTGCTGTGCGACGTTCCTCAAGGACTTCGAGCCGGTGTCGGTCCGGATGGCGAAGGACCAGGACCTGCCGGTCAACCCGATGCGCATCGCGGGCGCGTGCGGCCGCCTGATGTGCTGCCTCAAGTACGAGCATCCGCTCTACCAGGAGTTCAAGAAGGACGCGCCGCGCGCCGGCACGCAGGTGGAGACGCCGGAAGGCGCCGGGACCGTCGTGGGGCACAACGTGCCGTCCGACACCGTGGTCGTCAAGCTGACCGCGGACGGCCGCACCTGCGCCTGCTCCCGCGCGAGCGTCTGCGGCTCCCGCAAGGCTTACGACTCCATGTACGGCAAGGGATAGTGGATAGTTTTGCACCCCATGGTGTGCCTAACTATCCATCATGATGGCGATGCGCGGTCATTACTCGCTGCTAGGCGCGGCGGCGGCCGTGGTTATCGCCGTCCTGGTGTCAGCCTGCACGGCGGGGAGCCCCGCGACGTCCCAGCCGGCCCCGGCAGCGAGCTCCACGCCGGCCGCCGCGACACCGGCCGGTCCCCCGCCGGCCACGCTCGCCGGGTACTACGCGCAGCGGCTGAGCTGGCAGTCGTGCGACAAGGGCTTCGAGTGCGCGCGGCTGTACGTCCCGTTCGACTACAGCCGCCCGGCCGGGCCCAGGTTCTCGCTCCCCGTCATCAAGCTGCCGGCCGCCGATCCGGCCAGCCGGGTCGGCGCGCTGGTGATCAACCCCGGCGGCCCCGGCGGGTCCGGCGTCGCGTACGCGCTCGGCGCCCGCTCCGGCGAGTTCACCCAGAATGTGCTGAACCGGTTCGACATCGTCGGCTTCGACCCGCGGGGCGTCGGCGGCAGCCTGCCCGCGGTGCACTGCATGACCGGCCCGCAGCTCGACACCTACTTCGCGACCAACGGCGATCCGGCCAACGCCGCGCAGCTCGCGACCTTGGTCTCGGAGAGCAAGCTGTACGCGGCGGAGTGCGCCCGCAACGCCGCCGCCCTGCTGCCGTACATGGGGACGGTGAACGCGGCGAAGGACATGGACGTGCTGCGCGCCGCGCTGGGCGAAAAGGCCCTCACGTACCTGGGGAAGTCATACGGAACGTACCTCGGCGCCTCTTACGCGCAGCAGTTCCCGTCCAAGGTGCGGGCGCTGGTGCTTGACGGTGCCGTCGATCCCAAGGCGAGCGGCCTGCAGCTCGACGTGACCCAGGCGGCCGGGTTCGAGTCCGCGTTCGGCCAGTTCGCGGCCTGGTGCGCCAGCCAGCAGGGCTGCCCGCTGGGGAACAGCGCGAGCGGCGCGGAAGCCAAGGTCGCGGGCCTGCTCAGCGCCGCGACCGCGCATCCGCTCAACAACCTGCTCGGCGACGGCCAGCCGGCCAACGGCGCGATGCTGCAGACCGGGATCGCGGCGGCGCTGTACGAGCGGCCGGAATGGCCGCTGCTGAAAAGCGCGCTGTCCGGCGCCTTCGGCGGCGACGGGACCATCCTCGTCGAGCTCGCCGACTCGCTGCTCGAGCGGAACCCGAACGGCACCTACAGCAACCTGGCCGACGCGGAGCTGTCGGTCGACTGCGTGGACCGGTCATGGCCGCGTACGGTCCCCGCCTTCGCCGCGGCCGCGGCGGCCGCGGCGAAGGCCGCGCCGCTGTTCGGCGCGTCGAACGTGTGGGGATCGCTGCCCTGCGCGTACTGGCCGGTGCAGCCGGAGGCGCTGAACATCCGCGCCGCCGGGGCGCGGCCGATCCTCGTGGTCGGCGACCTGCACGACCCCGCGACGCCGTACCAGTGGGCGGTCAACCTGTCCCGCGACCTCGCCTCCGGCGTGCTGCTCGGCTGGAACGGCGAGGGCCACACCTCGTACTTCCAGGGCAGCTCGTGCGTGGACAGCACCGTCGACGCGTACCTGATCTCGCTGCACGTCCCGCGTTCCGGCACCGTCTGCCCGTAACGCTTTCGCCCCTGCGGGGACTGAACGGGCGCAGCTGCGTCCTGTCCACGCTTTCCCCACGGAAGGGGCAAACTCGTGAAGGTACTCAGTCGTCTCGTGCCCGCCATCGGCGTCGGCATGCTGGCCATGACGGCCCTGGCGGCGCCGGCGTTCGCGTCGCCGGCCGCCAGCGCCGGAGACAGGGGGAACACCGGCGCCGTCTTCGTGCAGACCGACAACACCGCGGGCAACGCGGTGGCCGCCTACCATCGCGCGCCGGACGGCACGCTGACGCTGGCGGGCACCTACCCGACCGGCGGCCTCGGCGGGATCCTCAGCGGCTCAGTGGTCGACCACCTGGCGTCCCAGGGGTCGCTGACGTACGACGACGAGCACGGCCTGCTGTTCGCGGTCAACGCGGGCAGTGACACCGTGTCCGTGTTCCGGGTCTTCGGCGACCGGCTGGAACTGCGCCAGGTCATCTGGTCGGGCGGCGCCTTCCCGGTCAGTGTGACGGTGCACGGGAACCACGCGTACGTTCTGGATGCGCTTGGCGGCGGGACGCTCTACGGATACCGGATCGCGGACGGTCACCTGACGCCGATCCCCGGCTCTTCGCGGCGGCTCGGCCTCAACCCGAACGCGACGCCGCAGTTCACGAACACGCCCGGGCAGGTGGCGTTCACGCCTGACGGGTCGCGGATCCTCGTGACCACGAAGGCGAACGGCAACAGCGTGGACGTGTTCGCCGTGCGGCCCGACGGACGGCTGTCGCGGTCGCCGGTCGTGAACTCCGAGCCGAACGCGGTGCCGTTCGCGATCTCCTTCGACCGCGCCGGGCACGTGCTGATCGCGGAGGCAGGGCCGAGCGCGCTCGCGACGTTCGCGCTGTCGGGCGGCGGCGTGCTGACGCAGCTGGCGATCGCCGACACCGGCCAGACAGCGACCTGCTGGGTGGCCCCTGCCGACCGGTACTTCTACACCTCCAATGCCGGCAGCGGCTCGGTGAGCGGCTACACGGTCGATGGCGCTGGCCAGCTGACCGCCCTCGGGAACACGAAGACCGACGCGGGAACCGTGGACGCCTCGGCGGCAGGCGGCTTCCTGTACGTGCAGGCCGGGGCGGCCGGGATCGTCGATGAGTTCGCCGTCGGCGCGGGCGGCGCGCTGACGCCGCTCGGATCGGTCACCGTGGCCGGCGCGGCCGGCGGCGAAGGGATCGTGGCGCTCTGAGGGGGACGGCCGGCCGTGGGTGAACTGTAATGGTCGCTCCCCGGCCGGCCGTCGCCACGGACGGTACGCTGCCAGCGATGGAACCAGACGCGGAATTGCTCCGCCGGCTTCGCGCCGGGGACGAGCGGGCCTTCGTCGCGCTCGTGGAGCGCTACAACGGTTCCATGCTGCGGATCGCGGTGTCGTTCGTGCCCAGCCTGGCGATCGCGGAAGAGGTCGTCCAGGACACCTGGCTGGCCGTGCTGCGCGGACTGGCCGCGTTCGAGGGCCGGTCGTCGCTGAAGACGTGGCTGTTCTCCATCCTGGTGAACCGGGCGCGTTCGGCGGGGGTGCGGGAATCCAGGAGCTTTCCTGTGGCTGACGCGGGGCCGGTGGTGGACGCGTCGCGCTTCGGCCCTGACGGGGCCTGGGTGTCACCGCCCGAGCACTGGATCGAGGAGGCCGAGTCGCGGGTCGATGCGCTGAAGCTCACCGGGCTGCTGCGCGGCGCGCTCGACGGGCTGCCCGGCCGGCAGCGTGAGGTCGTGGTGCTCCGCGACGTCGAGGGGCTGACCAGCACGGAAGTATGCTCGGTGCTCTCGATCAGCGAGGCGAACCAGCGGGTGCTGCTGCACCGGGGCCGCGGCAAGCTGCGGCAGGCGCTCGAGGCGGAGCTGGGAGGGTCGCGATGAACATCAGTCTGCTTGCCGTGTTCCGCCGCGATCTCGTGTGCCAGCAGGTGGTCGAGATGGTGACGGCGTACCTGGAGGACGCGCTGTCGCGTTCGGACCGGCGGCGGCTCGAGAAGCACCTGGCGGGGTGCCCGCTGTGCACGGAATACCTCGCCCAGATCCGCGAGACGATCCAGCTGGCCGGCGCTCGAGCCCGAGGACCTGTCGCCGGAGATGCGCTCGGACCTGACCGAGGTCTACCGCCGCTGGCTCGCCGACGGCTAGGCCGCCGGGGCGTCAGGCCGTCGCCCGGATCACCGGTCGATGCGCTCTTCCAGGCAGACCGTGACCGTCTCGCCGGCCTCCTTGCCGATCGATTCGCGCAGGTCGGTCTTGATCGGCAGCTTGTGCGTGCCGTCGCCGAGGGCCATGAAGGAGCTCTGGAACGGCTTGCCGTCGACGGTGCCGCGAACCTTCACCAGCCCGCGGGTGCCGAAGTAGTCCGCGGAACCGGGCATGACGACGTAGGTCCAGCCGCCCTTGCTCGGGCTCTTCAGCAGGGTCGCCGTGAAGGTCTTGTCCAGCTTGCTCATTGCCGCCTCCCTTTCGCTGCTACCGGTATGACGATCGGAGGGGGCGGATTTCGTCTAGGCACTGCCGGACCAGCCGGTCCAGCGCTCGGCCTCGATCACGATGACCGGGCCGGCCGGGCGTGCCTGCCGGTACTGCCCGTACCGCCCGGTCAGCAGGTCCAGGTAGGGCCGCATCGCGGTCTCGTCGGTGACGATGCTCGCGCGGCCGTCGACGCGGACCCACCAGAGTCCGGCCCAGTCGTCGGTGTAGTGGTCGGCGAGCAGCGCGACCCGGGGGTTCTCCGCGATGTTCCGCAGCCGCCGCAGGTTCGGTGTCGTCTTGGGCTTGTGGTCGACGGCGGTGCAGATCCGGTCCCCGTTCACCGCGAACGTGACGGGGACCACGTGCGGCTGGCCGTCCCGCCCGGCCGTGGCGAGCCGCGCCGCGCGCTGGGCGGCGAACCGGGCTCGCGCGTCTTCTGTGGTCAGCCTCACGCTCCGATTCTCCCCCCGCCCGCGGTCTGCGCACGTACGGCGGGCCCCTCGGCGAACCCAGTAGACTTACTGAGCGTTGTCCGCGAGGACGCCGCGCCGCCTTAGCTCAGTCGGTCAGAGCGACGCACTCGTAATGCGTAGGTCATCGGTTCGATTCCGATAGGCGGCTCCACCCCGGCCGGGTCGCTGTGTCTGCGGGCGCGCTCACTCTCACTCCCGGCGGGTGATGCGTGCCGTCAAGATGCGTATGACGGTGTTAGTCGTGGCAGTCCCACGATCTTGTCCGCGAGCGCGGGCTCGCCGAGGCGGAGGGGCAAACGCATGGGCATGACCGACGGCGCCACCGTGAAGGTCCCGGCTTCGTCGCTGCGGAAGATGCTGGTGCCGTTGGCCTTGGCCCAGTTCATCTGCAGTTTCGCCGGGTCGAACATGAACGTCATGATCAACGACATCAGCGTCGACCTGCACACCGACGTCCAGGGCGTCCAGGTCTGCATCACCTTGTTCCTGCTGGTGATGGCGGCACTGATGATCCCGTGCGGCAAGCTGACCGATCGTTATGGCCGCAAACGGCTGTTTCAGCTCGGGCTGCTGATCTACGGGATCGGGGCCATAATCAGCGCCGCCTCACCCGGGCTCGGCGTACTGATCCTGGGCAACTCCATCTTCGAGGGCGTCGGCACCGCCCTGCTGATCCCGCCCGTCTACATCCTCACCACCATGCTGTTCACCGACATCAAGTCTCGTGCGCGGGCGTTCGGGTTGATCAGCGGCATGGGCGGTGTCGGCGCCGCCACCGGGCCGCTGATCGGCGGCCTGATCACTACGACTATCAGCTGGCGGGCCGCCTTCGTCTTCCAGGCCATCATCATCGTGATCATCGTGGTGCTCGGCCGCGGCCTCGTCGACCCGGTGCCCGCCGACCCGGGCCGTCCCTTCGATATCGTCGGGGCGGTGCTGTCCGCCACGGGCCTGGTGGTCTTGGTCGGGGGAATCCTGGCGGCCGATAAGAACGTGGCGCTGATGGCGGTCCTGCTCGTGGCGGGAGCGCTGATCCTGGCCGGGTTCTACGCCTGGATCCGCGGCCGCGAGCGGGCCGGGAAGGAGGCCCTGCTGTCCACTGGCTTGTTCCGCAACCGCACCTCGAACCGGGCCCTGGTCACCCAGAACGTGCAATGGGCGGTGCTGCTGGGCACGTCGTTCGTCGTGTCCGTCTACCTGCAGACAGTGCGGCACTACAACGCGATCCAGACCGGCGTGATCTTCACCGCCGCCACCGTAGGCATCTTGCTGTCCTCACTGGCCGCCGGGCGCCTGGTCAGGCGGTTCGAGCAGCGGACGCTGATCATGGCCGGGTTCGTGATCACCATCATCGGCATTATCGTGCTGCTGGTCCAGGTGAAAGGCCACCCCGGCGCCTGGTACTTCGCCCCTGGCCTGTTCCTGATCGGCCTGGGCGTCGGCGTCATGCTCACCCCCTCGGTCAACGTGGTGCAATCCGCCTTCCCGGAGAACCTCCAGGGGGAAATCTCCGGCCTGTCGCGCAGCGTGTCCAACCTGGGATCATCCATCGGCACCGCGATCGCCGGCACCATCCTGGTCGCCGGCCTCGCCGACGCCAACCGGTCTTACGGGATCGCCATGATCGTCCTGGCATTCATCGCCCTGCTCGGCCTAGGAGCAGCCGTGATGCTGCCAAAGACCCAACCCTCCCCGGAAACCGGCACGCTGAGCCCGAGCGCCGAACAGCACACCTGATCACTCGGGTCCCTCACCGGTACCGGCCTAGGCGTTGACCAGGCGAAGTGCCCCGCCGGGCGATACCTCTACGTTCCTGTCGCCGCCCTCCAGGGCGCTGCCGGGAAAGTGATCTGCCGGGACGAATTCCGGAGGGATGCTGCTTGACGTGTAGCCAGCCGTCGAGAGGCGCACCCAGTTGCCGTCACTATCGGTGTCCTGCCACACGAAGAACGTGACCCCGTTCACGGTGATGACGATGTGGTGAGCCGCGAAGCCGGACCCCCGGCTGCACCACGGAACCCACTGCTCAGAAATGAAAGTGGAGCGTCCTGGCGGGCAGGTCACCGCGAAGACGGGATCGGGCTCCAGGTTCGTAATGGCGAGAGCGCTGCTCGAGTAGTTATGCACCCAGTGCAGTTCGGTGATGGCGCCCATGATGCTCACGCTGAGCAGCTCGGCTGACGAGGGCGTGGAGATCCCGTGGAGACCGCGTGGAGGCGACAGCGCCGCCAGGGGACGCTGTAGACTCGCGAGGCGTCGTCCGCCAGGACAGCACGCCGCCTTAGCTCAGTCGGTCAGAGCGACGCACTCGTAATGCGTAGGTCATCGGTTCGATTCCGATAGGCGGCTCGGCATACCTGCAGGCCAGAGACACATTTTCGCTAGGTCCGGTGTGATCACGAACCATAAGCGTGGAACGAGTGATCTGTTCCACGAAACCAGAACCGGTAGCTGCGAGACATGTCGCAGGCGCCCGCTCTCAGCCTGGTTGATCATCCAGGCGGCTCAATGCCAGTAGCTCAAGGCCAAACCCCAGGATGCGGTTCAGCACGCCATAGCAGGGCCGCTTGGTCTAGCTCGCCAGTCAACCCTGTATTCGCGCCGTCGAATTCGAGGCAGAGGTCTCCGAATACTTCGCGGGTGAGCTCATCCAGCCTGCCAGACACGATAATCCGATAACGGTGAGGTCGCACGCTGCTTCCTCGGGGTACAGGTGACCGCCATATTGATGCCGATCAGGGCAAATAGCCAGCAAGCATGGACATATGCCAATAGGTGCGGCCCAGCTACGGGACGGGACTGCCCGGTCAGCCTAGGGGCGTTCCTGCCGGTAGAAATCCTTGGCGGCAAGTCGATGAGCCACAGGCCGGGATGCCCGTGCACTCCGGTCACCGGCTCGGCCAGATGGTACGGGTCAGTCAGTACCCATCGCCACGCGCCGGGATGCCCCTCGACGTCGGAGAGGGTGACGTTGCCGATGATCGCGGAGTTAACCAGCTGCCCGCCGGGCGGCCACAACTCGGCGGGTGCGGACGAGTCGCTGTCCTTGCTGGTGTGGATCCACAGCACCCCGCGCCAGGAGGGTTTCCAGGTTCGTTCCACGACGAGCAGGAGCCCGGTGACGATACGCCACGCCCAGGGCTTCGTGACGCTGACCACACGGGCGGGTTCGGCGGTCACGCGGGCGCTCGCAGCTGCGGCGGCCCGTTCGGGCTGGGACTTGCTGGCGAACGTTCTCGGATGCCCGGAGGGGTACCGGTCGCTGGCGCATCGCTCGTTCGGCTGCGCGTCGCAGGCGGGGCTGGCGATCCTGATGACGGGGCTGGCTCTGGGCCGTCGTTTCATCCTGGCGCTCCTCCCCAAGCTTGGAGAAAACCATACAGAGTGTCTGGTACTTGTCAACCTGTCTGAATGCAGACGAACCGGACACGGGCCGCCGATGTGTCGATCACTGTGACCGCACGAGATTTACTGGACTCACGAAGCCCGTAACGTCCCGGCGCAGGGAGACACCGATGCCACCCTCAAGACCAGGCTCGCGCGTGCAGCGGCGCGTCGCCCGCACCAAGGCGGCGATCGAGGACGCGTTCGTGCAGCTGGTGCTCGAGCGCGGGTACGAGCGGGTCACCGTGGAAGACATCACCGACCGGGCCGACCTGGCCCGGGCCACCTTTTACGCCCACTACCCCAACAAAGAGGCCGTGCAGTACTCGGTCTTCAACCGGCTCACCGAGGACCTGGTGCGGCGCATCGCCGAGCAGGGCGGGCCTCCGACTGTGGTCCCCCGGGACGCCATCCGGGCCGCATATAAACAAGCGGCCGAGATGCCCGACCTGTACCGGGCTTGCCTGAGCGACGCCCGGACCCGCCAGGCCCACCTGTCCACCCTGAGCCGCTACGCCGAGCAGAACTTCGGTGACCGGCTCACGGCCCGTGGCAGGCAGCCGCGCGTCCCCGTCCCGGTGATGGCACGAGCCTTCGTCGGGGCACACGTCGCCATTTTGGAAGCCTGGCTGGTCGGCGAGCTCGACGGTGACGTGGAAGAACTCGCTAGCATGGCCCTCGACCTCCTCATCTACGGCACAGCCTGGGCTGACGGACTCCGCCTCGACGAGCTCGGATACTCAACCGGATCCCCGGCCGATGCCCACAATCCATCGCCAGACTGAAATGCCGGTGCCGGGTGCCCGGCCGGGGTGGGCGTAGTAATACCGTCACGCCGCGGCGGTGGCGGGTAGTATGATTGTATGGCAAAACGTAAGATAACTGTCACTGTGGACGAGGAACTCGTCGATCTCGCGCATGCGTTCGGCGAGGAGAAACTGTCCGCCGTCGTTAACACTGCGCTAGCCGAACACGTGGAGCGCCTGGGCCGGCTAGCCACGCTGCGGCAACTTCTTGACCGGTGGGAAGCCCAGGCGGGTCCGGTACCACCCGGAGTCCAGGCGGATGCGGCCGCTGCGTTCGATGAGGCCGAGGACGGCCCGAGCATGGCCACAGGATGACCGGCGCGCCCCTCATTCTGGATGCTGACGGCCTGGACGCTCTGACTGAGCAGCCTCCGCCCGACCGCCTGCGGGCGCTACTGGCCGAGGCTTGGGAGCGCAAGAGCGACGTGCTGGTCCCGGCGCTGGTGTGCGCTGAGTGCTGCCGGGGCGCCGGACGTACCCGTGCTGTCGAATCATCGCTGGCGTGGCATCGCGAGACCCGTGCCGCACGGCCCGCGGTCCGCGTAGTCCCGACGGACTTCGATCTCGCTCGCCGCGTTGGGGCGGTCCTTCATGGTGCCGGCGCGGATACGAAGGACATCGTTGATGCCCATTCGGTCGCTGTGGCGTCTATACATGGCCGCGCGGTAGTCGTGACGGCCGATCCGGACGACATCCTCCGCCTGGCTTCGGCGATGCCTGCGGTGCGGATCGTCACCCGCTCCGCGCGCTAACACCGCGACCTCGCTTGCTGGGAGCTATCCGACCGCTAGTGGGCGCGGATGGAGCCGCACTGCGCCCGGACCAGGGAAATCATGGCGGCGCGCGAGCTTGACGACACCTCCGGCAAGACGAACGCGTACACGTTGCGCTGGTTCTGCCTGTACCTGATCAAGGAGTACGCCCGGCACCTGGGCCACGCTGACCTGCTGCGCGAGCGCATCGACGGGGTCACTGGCGAATAAGAAACTCTCCATCCGCGGTCGCTGACAATGACGGCCGGTCGAGCCGGCGAGGGATGTTACGCGCGCGGATGCCCGGGTAGAGCGAACCGCCTAGATGAAAGGCGGTGAGCGTGATGGTAGCGAATTCGACGCAAAATCCTCCGGAGCGGGAGGCGTCGACGGGCGAGCTCGTGAAGCAGCTGTCCGAACAGGTGTCGGCGCTGGTGCGCGACGAGCTGAAGATGGCAAGGCTTGAGGTGACCCGCAAGGGACGGTTCGCGGGACTTGGCGTGGGCATGTACGGCGCCAGCGGACTGGTCGCCCTGTACGCCATCGCGTGCCTGATCGCCGCGGTGATCATCGCGATCGCGGGGGAGATCCGGCCGTGGCTGGCCGCGCTGATCGTCGGCCTCGCGCTGTTCGTCGTCAGCGGAGTGGCGGCGCTCATGGGGAGAAGCAGGATGCGGCGTGCTACGCCTCTCATGCCGGAACAGGCCGTCGAGGGGACCAAGGCCGATGTCGAAGAAGTAAAGGAAGGGATGCACCGGTGACCGCGACACCTGACGACCAGCAGCAGCTGGAGAAGGAAATCGAGCAGACCCGCGAGCAACTCGGCCAGACGGTGGAAGCCCTCACCGCGAAGGTGGACGTGAAGGCGCGAGCCCAGGAGAAGCTGGGCCAGCTGACCGCTCAGCTCAGGGGCAAGGCGACCGAAGCGAAGGGCAAGACGACCCAGGCGACTCGGCAGTTGCAGCTCCAGGACAAGGCGAACCTGGCAAAACAGCAGGCGGCCCAGGCGGGCCAGCAGATCAGGAAGCGCCCCGTCCCAGCGGCCGCGTCGGCCGGCGCGATCGCCGCGATCGTCCTGTTCTTCCTGCTCATGAGGTGGTGGCGGCGGCGTGACCAGTGAGTCGATTCCGCCGCAGTCCAAGGTGTCCGGCGGGCCGGATAACCCACTAGAACTGGGCAGGACCGGCTGGAAGAACACCCTCAAGCGCGCCGCGAAGAAGTTCGTCCTCGACCGATGCAGCATGACCGCCGGCAGCCTGGCCTACCACTGGTTCCTGGCCTTGTTTCCCGCGCTGATCGCGCTACTGGGCCTGGCCAGCCTGATCCACATCGGCAGCAGTGCCATTACCAAGCTGGTGAACGGCCTGAACACGGCACTGCCGCCGGGCGCGGCGAACGTGTTCACCCAGGCGGTCCAGTCCGCCACCGGCAGGTCCGCGCACGCCTCGCTGACCGCCCTGATCATCGGCGTGGTGATCGCGCTGTGGAGCGCCTCCGGCGGCATGGCCGCGCTGGAAACCGGGCTCAACATCGCGTATGAGGTGCCGGTCGATCGCAAATTCGTGCCGAAACGGCTGATCACCATCCCCCTGATGCTGGCGACCGTCGTGTTCGGCGGGGTCGCAGCGGCGCTGATCGTGCTCGGGGCCTCGATCGGGTCGGGCATCGAAGGTCACGTCGGGCTTAGCGGGACGGCGTTCGTGGTCGTGTGGACCGTGGTGCGCTGGGTCCTGGCCGTGATCCTCATCTCGCTGCTTTTCTCGGTCTACTACTTCCTCGGACCCAACCGTGAGACGCCGCGCTGGCAGTGGGTCAGCCCAGGCGGCGTCGTGGGCACCGTCATCTTCCTGGCGGCGTCCGTCGGCTTCTCCTTCTACGTGAAAGAGTTCGGCTCGTACGGCAAGACGTACGGCGTGTTCGCCGGGGTCGTGATCCTGATCTTCTGGCTGTACCTGACGGGAATCGCCGTGCTGGTGGGCGCCGAGGTCAACGCCGAGGCCGAGCGGCAGGCGGCCGCCGAGGCCGGCCATCCGCAGGCCAAGGCGACCGCCGCGCAGCTTAACGAGAGCTGACCGGCTGGGACGTCAGCCGATCAGGTCGTCGAAGGCGTGCTGATCGGTAGAGGCGTCCCAGAATTCGGTGACCCGTCCGTCGCGCAGGTGGAAGACGTGCGCTTCGTCGGTGGTCACGCTCTTGCCGCCCCGGCTGGCCGTGCCGATAACGAGCGCGACGCCGTGCTCGTCGTCGGCGAGGACCGCGTGCAGGTCTAGATGGAACGATCCCTCGGTGAGCTCCATGAGCTTGCCGAAGAACCCGTAGACCTCATCTCGTCCGTGGTAGTCCCTCGCCAGCTGATTCCGTCCGCCGACGTGCCAGAACGATGTCGTCGGCGAACAGTTCGTTGAGCGCGGCGAAGTCCCCTTTCGCGAAGGCGGCGTACCCGTCCCTGATGCGGGCGACATTCGGATGCTCGGCCATAATTTCCCCCTCAGGCCAGATTGCGTACTGGCATTCTGAGCAGGGGTCAGAGCAGACGTCAAGGTATCCGCGTCGCGGTGACCGCGACCGTGGCGTAGTTCATCGTGAAACCGCCGCCGAGCGCGTCGATCGCGGCGCCCAGGCCGGCCAGCAGCTCTTCCAGCTTGGCCGGCTCGAGCTGGGCGTGACCGCCCATGGTCGGCACCTGGTCCAGCCACTCGTCGCGGGTGTACGGGCGGTCCCAGTCGAAGCGCCACTGTTCCGGCTGGCCGAAGCCGCCTGCTTCCCTGATGCCGTCGGCGGCCTTGCCGCACATGATCTGGTAGGCCTCGATGACCGGCCGCGTCCACGGGGTGAACGGCAGGCCCGGCTGCACGATGCGGTACACCTCGGCGGACGCGGCGGCCAGGTCCGGCGGCAGCTGCGCCGCGTTCCAGAACACCGCCAGCCGGCCGCCGGGCCGCAGCACGCGCGCGGCGTTCGCCGCACCAGCCACGGGATCCACCCAGTGCCAGGCCTGCGCGGCGATGACCGCGTCGAATTCCCGCCCGCCGCCGTCCCAGTCCTCGAACGCAGACACCTCGGCCTCGAGCCCGGCCTGCCTCGCCACCGAAGCCATCCGGTCGTCGGGGTCGACGCCGAGCACCCGGCACCCGGCGGCCTGGAACAGCCGGGCGGCGATGCCGGTCCCGCAGCCGACGTCCAGCACGTCGCGCCCCGGGCTGGTGGCCACGATCCGGTCGACGAGGGCACCGGGGTAGCTGGGCCTGGCGCGGTCGTAGCGGCCCGCGTCCGTGCCGAACGACTCCGCGACCTGCCGCTGCCGATGTGTCTCGAAGGACCGCGGCTGCTCAGGCGGTATAGTGGGCATGCGCCCACTTTAAGTGGGCAGCCGCCCACTCGACAGGCAGTTTCGCGCACAGCGAAGAAGGGATGGCCGGTGCCAACAGGGGTCGCCATCCGCGACGTGCGCCAGCAGCTGTTCGCCGCGGCCGAGCGCGTGCTGCTCAGGGACGGGCCGAGCGGGCTCACCAGCCGGGCGGTCACCACGGAGGCGGGCTGCGCCAAGGGGGTACTGCACCGGCACTTCGCCGACTTCGACGCCTTCCTCGCCGAGCTCGTCCTCGACCGGATCGACCAGGTCGGCCGCCAGTCCGTCGCGCTGCTCGCATCCGCGGGAACCGGCACCGTCACCGGCAACCTGACCGGCGCGCTCACGGACCAGTTCGGGTCGGTCGCCGTGAAGATCGTCAGCCTCCTTATCTTCAGGGACGACCTGCGCGCCCGGCTGCGCGAGACCATCCCGTCCGGCGTGCCGGTCGCGACGGAAGTCGCCGCCATGGTCTCCGCGTACCTGGCCGCCGAGCGGGATCTCGGCCGCATCGCCGCCGGCGCCGACATCGACACGCTCGCGCTCACGCTCATCGGCACCGCCCACCTGCTGGCCGCGGACAGGGAAAGCGCCCAGCCGGACCCCGAAGCCGTCGCCGCGATGGTGGCCACGGTCCTCGACGGTGTGCTGAAAGACCGCGATACCGCCGTGTAGCCGCCGTGAAGCCGCGGCCCCCTAGCGTGTCTGACATGACAACGACAGCCGCTATCGACGCCGTGGGCCTGGTCAAAAGCTTTGGCCAGTTGCGTGCGGTCGACGGAATCGACCTTGAGGTACGCCAGGGTGAGATCTACGGCGTCCTCGGCCCGAACGGGGCCGGGAAGACCACGATGCTGAAGATGCTGGCGACGCTGCTGCCGATCGACGCCGGGCAAGCCCGGGTGTTCGGCGGATGAACTTCACCGCCATGGCCGTCCTCTTCCAGCCTGGCAGGCCACCCCAGTTTCCGCCGCTAGGATCCCTCTCTCGGGTCGGCGCCTGACCATGCGGCGCGGAGCAGGCGTTCCAGGTCGGCGACGGTGACCGGGCGGGGATTGCTCTCCGGCACGGCGGGCAGGATCGCCTCGGCCGCATCGGGGATCGCATCCTCGGCGAAGCCGTAGTCGCGCAGCGCCCGCGGCGCGTCGAGCTCGCGGCGCAGGTCTTCCAGGCCGTCGATCGCCCGGTTGCTGCCGAACGCGGCGGCGATCCTGTGCTCCGCATCCGGTGCCGCGGGCCCGTTGAAGGCCAGCACGTAGGGCAGCACGATGGCGTGCGTCTGGGCGTGCGGCAGGTTGTAGGCGCCGCCGAGCACGTGGCAGATCTTGTGGTGCAGCCCTGAGCCGGCCGACGCGAACGCCACCGCTGACAGGTACGCCGCGTAGAGGGCGTGCTCGCGGCCGTCGATGCCGGACGGGTCGGTGACGACCTTTGGCAGGCCCTCGGTCAGAGCGCGGATGCCTTCGGCGGCGAATGCGGCGTTGATCGGGTCGGCCTTGGGCGCCCACATCGCGTCGACGCAGTGCGCGAGCGCGTTCAGGCCGGACGCGACGCTCATCGGGACCGGGAGGGTGAGGGTGAGGGTGGCGTCGTAGACGATGACCTTCGGCAGTACGCGCGGGTCGGTGCCGGTGGTCTTGCGGTTGCCTTCGGTCAGCCCCCACACCGTGGTCCCCTCGGAGCCCGCGTAGGTGGTGGGCACGGCGACGATCGGCAGGCCGGTGGTCAGCGCGATCGCCTTCGCCAGGCCGGTCGTGGAGCCGCCGCCGACGCTGACGATCGCGTCGATGTTGTGTGTTGCGGCGGCTTCCCTGGCGCGGGCGGCCACTTCGACAGGGACGTGCATCACCACGTCGTCGTACCGGAGTACGACGCGCAGGCTCCCGGTGATGGTGTCCGCGATGTTCGATTCCTCCTTGGCAGCGATCACCATGACCCGGCTGGCGCCGAGTTCGGCGATCTCGCGCTCGAGGTGGGCGGCGGCCTCGCCGGAGCCGAAGCAGACCCGCTGCGGAAGGGTGTCGTGAACGAAGCGCATGCCTTCTATCTTCCCGCTCGGCCGATCAGATCGAAATCGATCCCCAGTGCGCGATAGGGTTTTTTGCGGGGTACGGCGGTTGGGCGGCGGCATTCCACTGCCTGATGGCAGGGCGTGGGCGGTATCAGTTAACGTGTGGCCGGGTCCGGTGGCGTCTGGCCTGGCGCCGCATGTGCCGTATCGGAGCGCGCAGATGACTGACCACGCGATGCACTACGCATTTCCGCACGCTGGCGCGAATGAGCGCCGTCGGCTGGAGCTGTTCGCGGAACGCCTCGACCCGCTAACGGTGCGCAGGATCAAGGCGCTCGGCCTGGCTACTGGCGCACGGTGCCTGGAGGTCGGCGGTGGACGCGGCTCGATGGCGCGCTGGTTGTGTGAGTATGTCGGCCCGGCTGGCAGGGTCACGGCGACCGATCTGGACACCGGCTTCCTGTCCGAGCTATCGCTGCCCAATCTCGACGTTGTCCGTCACGACGTGACCAGGGACGAGTTCCCGGACAGGTCCTTTGACCTGGTGCACGTGCGCGCGGTGCTCATGCACATTCCTGACCGGATGGCCGCGTTGCGGCGGATGGTCTCCTGGCTGGCACCCGGTGGCTGGATGCTGGCGGAGGATTGCGATTTCGGCATGTGGCTGGCCGATTTCGATCCGGTCTGGGCCGCGCATCCTCGTGCCTGGCATGAGGCATTCCCGAACGGTTCGCTGACGCAAGGCAGGGCGGTTCTCCGGCAGATCCACCAACTGGGGCTCGAGGATATCGGCGCCGACGCCGAGCTCGACATCGTGCGGCCGGGAACCGCACTATCGGAGTTCTACCGGCTCAGCATTGCGGCTATGGCAGGGCAGCTGATCTCCTCGGGGGTAATGACTGCCGCGGAGGAAGCCAGGCTCGAGGCCAGGGTCGAGGATCCAGACTTCCTGGGCTGCGGCTTCGCGTTCATCGGTGCCTGGGGACGCCGCCCGGCTGAGCCGTCCGGATAAGGAGGCAACGATGAAGGCAGTCCGCTTCAGCCAGTTCGGGGGCCCTGAAGTCCTTGAGATCGTCGATCTGCCCGATCCGCATCCAGGTCCAGGCCAGGTCCGGATCGCGGTGCGCGCCGCCGGCGTCAACCCGAGCGACTGGAAGAAGCGCCAGGGCCTGATGGACGAGGAGCTTCCGCAGACCCTGGGTTATGAGGCGGCGGGCGTCGTCGACGAGCTCGGCGAAGGCGTTGCGGACGTGGCCGTCGGCGATCGTGTGTTCGGCTTGTCCGAAGACGGGGCGGCGCAGGCGGAGCTGGCGGTGCTGTCTTACTATGCGCCGATCCCGCCGACGCTCGACTTCCCCGCCGCTGCCGCGCTGCCGGCCGCTATCGAGACGGCCACGCGGGCGCTTGACCAGCTCGGCGTCGCCAGCGGCAGCACGCTGCTCGTCAACGGCGCCTCCGGAATCGTCGGCAGCGCCGCGGTTCAGCTGGCCGTGGCGCGGGGCGCGCGCGTGATCGGCACCGCCAGTCCGGCGAACCACGACTACCTGCGCTCGCTGGGGGCCGAGCCCGTCGCCTACGGCGAGGGCCTGGCCGGGCGGGTTCGCGCGCTTGCGCCCAACGGCGTCGACGTCGCGCTCGACGTCGCCGGGAGCGGCGTCCTGCCCGAGCTCATCGAGCTCGCCGGCGGCGCCGGGCACGTCGTCACGCTCGCCGACTTCGGCGGCGCCCGGGAGCACGGGGTGAGGTTCAGCAGCGGCGACGCCGGCCGCGCGGTTCACGCGCTCGGCGAGATCGGCGAGCTGATCGAGTCCGGGCGCTTCTCGCTCCCGGTCGCGCAGACCTTCCCCCTCGCCGAGGTTGCCCAGGCGCACCGGGTCGGCGAGCAGGGCCACGTGCGCGGGAAGCTCGTGCTGCTGGCCGGCTGAGCACCTCACTCGCGTACTAGGCTTCG
>CAWJLP010000013.1:0-144648 GCA_963843745.1 uncultured Actinomycetota bacterium | reverse complement strand
GAGGAGATCCGGCGCACCCTGGAGGCCAACGGGATGCGGGACGGCGTGCACATCAGGCTCACGCTGACCAGGGGCGTGAAGCTCACCTCGGGGATGGACCCGCGGCTGAACGTCGCCGGCCCTTGCCTCATCGTGCTCGCCGAGTTCAAGGATCCGGTCTACGACCTGTCCGGCATCCGGCTGATCACCTCGAGCGTGCGGCGCCCGGCACCGGACAGCCTGGACCCGAAGATCCACCACAACAACCTGCTGCCGTCGATCCTCGCCAAGATCGAGGCGAACGTCGCGGGCGCCGACGACGCGGTCATGCTTGACCACCGCGGCTTCATCGCCGAGACGAACGCGACGCACATCTTCATGGTGTCTGCCGGCGGTCTGCTGACGCCGACCACGGCGTCCTGCCCGGAGGGCATCACCCGCGCGACCGTCCTGGGGCTGGCCGCTTCGGCGGGCATGGCGGTCGCGGAAGGCGACTACACCCTCCCGCAGCTCTACAACGCGGCCGAGGTATTCGTCACCGGCACGATGGGCGGCCTGGCCCCCGTGGTGGCCGTGGACGGCCGGACGATTGGTGACGGGGCCACCGGCCCCGTCACCAAGCACCTCACAGAGGCCTACCTGAACCTCACGGCCACCACCGGCACCGCGGTCGTGTGAGCCGCATGCGGTTTGTCCCTGTTTTCTGCTGCTGGGACGACAGAAATCAGGGACAAATCGGGGGCTGGGCAGACCATGGCGCCTCCTGGAAATTTGGGTCATGTAGTATCTACATACTTGTAGAAGATCAATGACCAAGGAGCTGGCGTGACCTACCTTCAGGCAGTGGTGATCGCGCTCGTTCAAGGTGTCACCGAGCTGTTCCCGGTATCGAGCCTCGGCCATTCTGTGCTGCTCCCGGCTTGGATAGGGGGCAGCTGGCAGACCCTGGTCACCCAGTCCTCTCAGCAGACCAGCGAGAGCTCGTTCTACCTGGCCTACATCGTGGCACTGCACTGCGCGACCGCGCTGGCGCTCATGTGGTTCTTCCGCGCCGACTGGGTCAGGATCATCCGCGGCTTCTTCCGCAGCCTGCCCGCCAGCGTCCGGCTGAGCCTTGAGCGCCGGCGGCCGCGGCTAGTCGTCGCCGACAAGGACGAGCGGCTCGCTTGGATGATCATCTTCGCGACGATCCCGGTCGGCTTGACCGGCGTGGCGCTCGAGCACGCCTTCCGGACCTTGTTCGCCAAGCCGGGTGCCGCGGCGGTCCTGCTGTTCGTCAACGGGCTCATCCTGCTCGGGGCGGAGGCACTGCGGCGATCCGCCGTCCGGCGGAAGCAGGCGGGAACGGCGGCCGCAGGCCGCCAGGACCTGGCGTTCGCGCCTGCCGCCGCCCAGCGGACCGCCGCGGCTCCCCCGCCGGGGGCCGCGGTCCCCCCATGGGAGACCGCGGCCCGCGGGTATCCCGGCAGCCCCCGCGACGATCACCCCGGCGCGCCCGGCGTGCGGCAGCCGGCATCGCACCGCAGGTCCGCCGGCGGGCGGGAGGTCACCGACATCGACGCCGCGGAGCAGTCGGACGCTCGCCTCGCGGGGCTTTCCTACGCGGACGGGATCTGGATCGGCGCGACGCAGATCCTCGCGCTGCTGGCGGGGATCAGCCGGTCCGGGGTCACCATGGCCGGCGGGTTGTGGCGCGGCCTGGACCACGAGGACGCGGCCCGGTTCGCCTTCCTGCTGGCCACCCCGGTCATCCTGGCGGCCGGGGTGCTCAAGGTCCCGTCGCTGCTCGGCCCGGCCGGGGCGCACATCCACGGCCAGGTCGTGGTGGGCGTCATCGTCTGCGGCATCGCCGCCTACCTGTCGGTCAGGTTCCTCGTCCGCTGGTTCCAGACCAGGACGCTGACCCCGTTCGCCATCTACTGCCTTGCCTTCGGTGCCCTGAGCATGATCCGGTTCCTGTGAGCGCGGGTCCACAACACGCTCGTCACCGGCTGCGCCGTGCCCGGCCCGCAGTGGTGATCACCCGGTTGACGCGGGGGCCGCGATGCGGCCGTCTTCCAGGTTCAGGACCGAGTCCGCGAGGTCGAAACGAGCGTATCGGTGCGGAACGCCACAAGCCGGACTTGCCGGACTAGCCGGACGAATCAGACCGTCCGCTGGCCTCCCAGCGGGCGAACAAGGCGGGCATCTCGGTGGTCAGGAACTCGAAGTACGCGGCGTGGTCCGCCATCCGCTCGCCGGCGGCCGTGTCCCGGCCGACGAGGTCCAAGCCCTCCTTGAGCAGCGCCGTCCACCGGACGAGCACCTGGGACCGCATCATCATCACCTGATGCCAGATATCGGCCGGCATGCGGTAGTACTCCCGGCGGGAACCGGGTACCCGCTCCTTGTGCACGAGACGAAGCCCGGTCAGGTAGCGGACCGCGCCGGACACCGCCGCCGGGCTGATCTGCAACTGCTCGACCAGTTCCGCGGAACTGAGCCGGCCGTCGGGGCTGACGAGCAGCGCGACGAAGACGCGCGCGGGCATGGGCGGGAAGCCGGCCGTGGCCAGGACGGACGCGAACTTCTCGATGAACTCGGGCAGGCCCTCATGGGCGGCCTGCTGCTCGCCCTGGTCCCTGCCGTCGGCCGTCATAGCGATCAGTGTAACGAGCTTTCACAAGTTTCTGAATTATGCGATGATCGCGTCTGCCTAGGAGGGCACAGTATGGATCAGGACCGGCTGTTCCCCGCCGACCCGACGACGCGGGCGATCGCCCGCGAACTGTACGCGGAGGTCCGCGGCCTGCCGCTGATCAGCCCGCACGGCCATGTCGACCCGGCGATGCTCGCCGACGACGTGCCGCTGCCCGACCCGGCCGCGCTGTTCGTCACGCCCGACCACTACCTCACCCGCATGCTGTACAGCCAGGGCATATCGCCGCTGCGGCTGGGCGTGCCCGATCGCGACGGCCGGGTGCACGCCGGCCCGCGCGAGGCGTGGCGGACCTTCTGCGAGCACTGGTACCTGTTCCGCGGCACGCCGAGCCGGCTGTGGCTCGAGCAGTCGCTGGACGAGATCTTCGGCGTGGCGCGCCCGCTCGGGCCGGCCACCGCGGACGAGGTGTACGACGAGCTGGCCGCCCGGGTCGCGGAGCCCGAGTTCCGGCCGCGCGCGCTGCTGCGCCGGTTCGGCATCGAGGTGCTCGCCACCACCGACTCGCCGCTTGACAGCCTCGAGCATCACGCCAAGCTGGCGCAATCCGCCCCGGGGGGCGATGGTCCCCACGGGGTCCCCCCGCGCACGGGGGGCTGGCCGCCCCCCCGTATCCCCCCGCGTCATCCCCACCTTCCGGCCCGACGCGGTCACCGACCCCAGCCGGCCGGGCTGGCTGCAGTCCATCGCTAGGCTCGGGGAGATTACCGGCACTGACATCGGGTCGTATACCGGCTATCTAGAGGCGCTGGCGCGGCGGCGCGAGGATTTCAAGCGGGCCGGGGCGACCGCCACCGACCACGGCACGCCGACCGCCCAGACCGCGGACCTGGAACCCGCCGACGCGGCCCGGCTGTACGGCCGGCTGCTGCGGGACGCCGCCAAGGACGGCCCCGACCCCGGCGACGCGGAGCTGTTCCGGGCGCAGCTGCTCACCGAGTCGGCGCGGATGTCCGTGGACGATGGCCTCGTGATGCAGCTGCACCCTGGGGCGCAGCGCAATCGGGACAGGTACCTGTATGCCGAGTTCGGCCCGGACTCGGGCGGGGACATCCCCGCCGCGACCGACTACGTGCACGCGCTGCGCCCGCTGCTCGACCGGTTCGGCGACGACCCGCGGCTGCGGCTGATCCTGTTCACCCTCGACGAGTCGGCGTACTCGCGGGAGCTGGCGCCGATCGCCGGGGTGTACCCCGCCGTGTACCTCGGGCCGCCCTGGTGGTTCTACGACAGCCCGGAAGGCATGCGCCGCTACCGCGAGCTGACCACCGAGACGGCGGGCTTCTACAACACGGTCGGGTTCACCGACGACACCCGCGCGTTCCCGTCGATCCCGGTGCGGCACGACGTGGCGCGCCGCGTCGACTGCGGGTTCCTCGCCAGGCTGGTGGCCGAGGACAGGCTGCCCGCCGGCGAGGCGGCCGAGGTCGCCCGCGACCTCGCCTA
Organism: uncultured Actinomycetota bacterium; assembly: GCA_963843745.1. Lineage (GTDB taxonomy): Bacteria > Actinomycetota > Actinomycetes > Streptosporangiales > Streptosporangiaceae > Trebonia. Next base: position 140,525 of record CAWJLP010000013.1, on the reverse strand, counting down.
CCGGCTGCCGAAGCGCGCCTACCGGCTGGACGGCCCCGGCACCGGGAGCGATGCGCTGTGAGTGTCACCACGGGCCCGTTCGGGATCAATGATGACGGCGGCCCGCGGCTCAGCCTCGCCGGGCTGACCCGGGTACCCGCCGCCTACCGTCCGGCCATCGACCCCCGGCAGCGCCGGGTCCGCATCGTGCATCTCGGCATCGGCGCGTTCCACCGGGCGCACCAGGCGTACTACACGGAGCAGTCCGGCGACTGGGGAAGCTGCGGCGTGACGCAGCGCAGCCCGCGGGTCGCGCAGCAGCTCGCGCCGCAGGACTGCCTGTACACGCTGCTCGTGCGGGACGGCGCGGACGCCAGCCCGCGGGTGATCGGCGCGGTCCGCGAGGTGATGTTCGGCGGCGGCGATCCCGCCGCGGTCGCCGCGCGGATCGCCGACCCCGAGGTGAGCATCGTCAGCCTCACCGTGTCGGAGAAGGGCTACCGGTACGACCCGGCCACGCGACGGCTGCGGCTGACCGACGAGGAAATCGCCGCCGACCTGGCCGGGCGCCCGCCGCGCACGGTGATCGGCCAGCTCACCGCCGGGCTGGCGGCCCGCGCGGCGACGGGCGCCGCGCCGGTCACCGTGGTGTGCTGCGACAACCTGCCGTCCAACGGGCCGACGGTGCGCGGCCTCGTGCTGGACTACGCGCACGCGTGGGCGGCCGGGGGCGCCAGGCACCCCGACGGGGCGCGATCAGGCGCCTTGCCGGACTGGATCGGCGCGCGGGTCGCCTTTCCCGCCACCATGGTGGACCGGATCGCGCCCGCGACCACGGACGCCGACCTGGCGGACGTGGCCGCCTTGCTCAGCGTGCGTGACCTGGCGGCGGTGGTGGCCGAGCCGTTCACCCAGTGGGTCATCGAGGACAGCTTCGCCGGCCCGCGCCCCGCGTGGGAGCGGGCGGGGGCGCAGCTCGTTCCGGACGTCGAGCCGTACGAGAAGGTCAAGCTGCGGATGCTGAACGGCACGCATTCGGCGGTCGCCTACCTGGGCGGCCTCGCCGGCTACGAGTTCATCGCGGAGGCGGTCGCCGACGACGTGCTCGCCGCCTACGCGCAGCGGCTGATGACCACCGACCTCGCGCCGACCCTGACGGCGCCACCGGGCATGGACCTGGGCGACTACGCGGCGCAGGTGCTCCGCCGGTTCGGCAACACGGCGCTGCGGTACCGGTGCGCGCAGGTCGCCATGGACGGCAGCCAGAAGCTGCCCTACCGGCTGCGTGACACGATCGCGGACCGGCTGGCCGCGGGCGCGACTCCCGTGTGGGCGACGCTGGCCTTCGCCGCCTGGATGCGGCACGTGTGGACGCAGCGCGCGGACGATGGCCGGCCGTTCCCCGTCGACGACCCGATGGCGGACGTGTTCCGCGCCCGGCTCGCCGAAGCCGGCGTCGACGGGGAGACGGTCTCCGCCGATCAGGCGGGCCGGGTAGCCGAAGCGCTGCTTGGCATCAGCGCGGTGTTCGGCGAGCTGGCGGAGTCGGAGGTGTTCCGCGAGCTGGTCGCCGGGCAGCTGGGCCGGCTCGCCCGCGACGGCGCCCGCGGCACCGCGGCGGCGCTGCTGGCCGAGGCCTAACGTCCCTTCATAAGCGGGACGTTTGCAAAATTCACAAGGTTCTGAATTCTCGGTAGGCTGGGCACCATGGCGAACGCTATTGAGGCGAACGGCCTGCGCAAGCGCTTCGGACGCGCGACAGCGCTCGACGGGCTGGACCTGACCGTTCGCGACGGCGAGGTGCACGCCTTCCTCGGCCCGAACGGCGCGGGCAAGACCACCACCATCCGCATCCTCCTCGGCCTGCTGCGGCGCGACGGCGGCGAGGTCTCGCTGCTCGGCGGCGACCCGTGGCGGGACGCCACCACGCTGCACAGCAGGCTCGCCTACGTGCCAGGCGACGTGACGCTGTGGCCAGGGCTGACCGGCGGGGAGATCATCGACCTGCTCGCCCGGCTGCGCGGCGGCAAGCACGATCCGAAGCGCCGCCAGGAGCTCATCGAGCGCTTCGACCTCGACCCGTCGAAGAAGGCCCGCGCCTACTCCAAGGGCAACAGGCAGAAGGTCGCGCTGATCGCCGCCCTCGCCAGCGACGCCGAGCTGCTGATCCTCGACGAGCCGACGTCCGGCCTCGACCCGCTGATGGAGGCGAACTTCCGCGACTGCGTCAACGCCGAGCGGCATCAGGGCCGGACCGTGCTGCTGTCCAGCCACATCCTCGCCGAGGCCGAGGCGCTCGCCGACCGGGTCACGATCATCAGGGCCGGGCGGACGGTGGAGACCGGGACCCTGGCGGACATGCGGCACCTCACCAGGACCACGATCGACGCCGAGCTCAGCGGCCCCTTCACGGCCGACGGCCTGGCCGGCGTGCACGATGCGGTCGTCGGCAAGGTGGACGGCGGCTTCCGGCTGCGCTGCGAGGTGGACAACGCCGCGCTGAACGACGTGCTCGGCCGCCTGTCAGCCGTCGGAGTGCGGACTCTCACCTGCCGTCCGCCGACTCTCGAGGAGTTGTTCCTGCGGCATTATTCGGAACGTACGGTGGCGACTGTCCAATGACGACCGGCTCGCTGACCGGCACGACGGCCCTGGCGAAGCTGGCCCTGCGCCGGGACAGGATCATGCTGCCCGTCTGGATCTACGTGATCGTGCTCGGCGTCGCGGCCAACGCCTACGCGTTCGTCAAGCTGTACAAGACGGCGTCCTCGCGGGCCGCGCTCGTCGCGTCCGCGGAGGGCAACCCGGCGCTGCTGTTCCTCTACGGCCGGCTGAACGGGACCTCGGCCGGCGCGCTCGCCGCCTGGCGGTACGGCGTCTGGGGCGGGCTGTTCGCCGCCCTGATGAGCGTCTTCATCGTCATCAGGCACAGCAGGGCGGATGAGGAGGCCGGGCGGCTCGAGCTGATCGGCTCGGCGCGGGTCGGACGGCAGGCGCCGCTGGCGTCCGCGATCGGGGTCGCGGCCCTCGCCAACGTGGTGATCGCCGCGGTGCTGTGCGTTGTGCTCCCGCTGCTCGGGCTGCCGGCCGCGGGGTCGGTGGCGCTATCGCTGGCGATCGGCACCTGCGGGCTGGCGTTCGCCGGCCTCGCCGCGGTGACCGCGCAGCTCACGTCGGGCGCGCGAGCCGCGCGCGGCCTCGCCTTCGGGGTGCTCGGCGTCGCGTTCCTGGCCAGGGCGGTCGGCGACTCCGCCGGGGCAGGCGGCCCCGGGTGGCTCACGTGGGTGCTGCCGCTCGGCTGGACGGAGGAAATCCGGCCGTTCGCCGGCGAGCGGTGGTGGGTGCTGGCGCTGCCTCTCGCGCTGTGCGCCGCCGGCGTCGGGCTCGCGTTCGCGCTCGCCGCGCGCCGGGACTACGGGGCGGGCCTGCTGCCCGACCGGCCCGGCAGGCCGTTCGCGTCGGGATGGCTGCGCGGCCCGTTCTCGCTGGCCTGGCGGCTGCAGTGGGGGACGCTGGCGGGCTGGGCGGCCGGGTACGCGATTCTCTTCGCGGTCTGCGGCGCGGCGGGGAAGGGGATCGGGCAGCTCGTCGGCAGCAGCGGCGTGCTGGATAAGGAGTTCACCAGGCTCGGCGGGCAGGCCGCGATCGTGAACGCGTACCTGGCCTCGCTGATGCTGCTGGCCGGCCTCGGGGCGGCCGGCTACGCGGTGTCCGCGGCGCTGCGGCTGCGCACAGAGGAGACCGAGGGCCGCGCGGACCCGGTGCTGGCCGGCGCGGTCGGCAGGGTGCGCTGGGGGCTCAGCCACGTGGTGGTCGCCGTCGCCGGGACGACCGTGCTGCTGGCGATCGCCGGCGCCGCGACCGGCCTTGGCTACGGCCTGCGCGCGGGCGGCACCGGCGGCCAGGTGACTCGCATGCTCGGCGCCGGGCTGGCCGAGCTGCCGGCGGCGCTGGTGATCGCGGGAGTGGCGATCGCCGTGTTCGGGCTGCTGCCGCAGGTGTCGGCCGCGGTGAGCTGGACCGTGGTCGGCCTCGCGGTCGCCCTGAACATCTTCGGCCAGGTGATCCAGCTGTCCCACTGGGTGCTCGACATCTCCCCGTTCACCCACGTGCCGCGGCTGCCTGGCGGCACGGTGTCCGCGTCGCCGCTGTTCTGGCTCTCCGTGATCGCCGTCGTCCTCGGCGGGACTGGCCTCGCGGCCTTGCGGCGCCGCGACATCGGCAGCGCGTTATCCCCTCATCGGCGCTTCGAGGGCGCTACGTTTGAGACTCGGACGAGGCCTATAACGGCAGAGAAGGTGTCCGTGTTACTGCTGGTTCATCCGGTTTTACTGCGACACGACACGCCGATGTGGCCGTTCTGGTAGCGGAGATGTGTGTGTTCCGAGATGATGTTGTGACCTTGCCCGCGCAGGTACTTCAGACATGAGGTGATCGCCACTATGAGGAGCGGCTGGCCGCACACCGAGGCTGATCATGGGAGGTATCCGGAGGACCGGCGGCGTGGCCCGTTCGGCCCGGACATCTCATGGCCAACCGGGTACTCCGACCTGGAGTACCGCGAGGGCGACTACCGCTATTCCGCTCCGGCTGACCGGGCTCGGGGTCCCCAGCCGCCCGCGGCACCGGGCCAGCACCCCTACGCCGACCTCTCGGCGGCCGGCTACGGCGACGACGGCTACCTCGACCCCGGGTACGACGGCCCCGCGGCGCAGGACGCCGGTTACGCTCGGCCTGGTTACCCGCCGGCCGCGCCGTCAGGACCGTCCAGGCCGTCCAGGCCGTTCGGCCCGTCAGGGCCGTCAGGGCCGTCAGGGAACGGATACGGCCGGCCGGCGTACCCCGCGCCGGCCCCGCAGGACTACCAGGCCCCGGACGCATACCAGGCCGACTCGCGCTGGCAGGCGTGGGACTACGACCAGCCGCTGCGCTACGACGACGCGGGGCAGTCTCATCCCGGGCGCGACAGCCACGGCCCCCGGCCAGACGAATACCGCGGCCCCGACGGCTACGGGCCGGGTGCGTACAACGCCGCCCCGGTGTACGACCCGACCGACTACAACGGGTCCGACTACTCCCGGCCGGGCATCGACGGCCCGGGCTACGACCTGACCGGCATCATCGGCACCGGCGACTTCGAGGCGTTCGGCTACGACGAGCCGAGCTACGACCGGCTCTCCTACGACGACCCGCGCTACGACGACGGGCCCAGGGGCGGCGGCTACCCTGGCCCGCACCGTGACGGCCCCGGCGGCGGTCCGCGCCTCGACGAGACGCGGATGGACATGAGGGCGCTGGGCGCGGCGCGGTCCGACGAGACGCGGTTCGACGTGCCGCGGTTCGACGAGACCCGGCTTGACAGGCTGTGGCTGCCCGACGAGGACGTCCGGCACGACGAGCCCGTCGGTTACGAGAATGACGGGTTCGGCGGGGACGCCCCGGCCCGTTCCGGATTCGCGGCTTTCGGCGCTCCCGGCAGCGGCCCGCGCCTCGACGAGACGCGGATGGACCTCAGTGCGCTGGGCACGGCGCGGTCCGATGAGACGCGGTTCGACGTCCCCGCCTACGACGAGACGCGCATCGACGGCATGCGCGCGATGGGCCCGCGGCCGTCGGCGACCGGCCTGCTCACGCCGCCGGACGACCGGCCGCGGAGCTGGGCCGAGGAGACCTCGTTCGACGATTTCGGCGACTACGGCGTCTTGGACACCGAGCCCGTCCGGGGGCCCGCCGCGTTCGTCCGCACCGATCACATCGAGCGTCCCGACGACACGGCGACCCGGCGGGCGATCGGTCGCCGCCGCGGCCGCAGCGGCGACCGCCGCCAGTGGATGGCGCTGGGCGCCATCGCCGTCGTCGCGGCCGGCGCGATCGGCGGCGTGCTGATGAAGTTCATGCACTCCGGGCCCGGCGGCCCCGCGCACACGGTCGTGGCGCCAAACCAGGCGGACGGGTTCACCCGCAGCGCGAACCTGGAAAAGCAGATGAAGGTCGACTCGCTGAGCCAGAGCGTGATGCAGTCCAGCTCCGGGCAGGCATCGAACCTGGTCTCCGCGGTGTACGAGCAGGGCAACGCGGCGGCAGGCGCCAACGCGCAGATCTTCATGTTCGTCGGCGGCAAGCTCGCCGGGGCCTCACCGAGCGCGTCCGTCGCTAGCTTCGAGCAGAGCTATCCGGGGGCGAAGGTCGTGCCCGCCGGATCGCTGGGCGGCGACGCCGTATGCGCCGAGAGGCAGCTGAACGGCGAAGGCGTGGCGATGTGCGTGTGGTTCGACAACGACAGCTTCGGCGCGCTGGTATCGCCGACGATGACCACCGCGAAGCTCGCCACCACCCTTGACGCGGTGCGCCCGAGCCTCGAGCTCTACGCGAAGTAACCCCGGCCCGGCGCTAACCGGATCTTGGTGACGCCGGGGACCGTAGGAATTGTGGGGGTACGCCGCCTGTGCCTTACCGCCCTCCCCGCACTCAGGCAAGGAGCGGGAAGAAGTGGCCGGAGATGTCCCGGAGGACGCCGACGACGCGGCCGGGCGGCAGGGTTGCTTCCGGGTCGTTGAGTTCGGCCGGGAGGGGCACCCCCAGCTGTCGGGCCATAGCGATGAAGGCAGGTACCAGGCCCTTGCCCAGGCTGCTCAGGGCCTGGCCGATTACCTCCGGGTCCGCCGTCCATTCGGGTACAGGATGCGCCTTGGGGGCCGCCCAGCTTTCCGGGTCGCGGGGCGTGGCGCGCGAGAAGACATGATCGAACGGGCGAGCCGAGGCGTCCCGCCCGGTGAACGCCTCACCCAGCTTCCAGGTCTTCCGCAGCGTGGCGATCAGCGAGGTGTGCCGATACTCCTCGTTGTACACCGACCCCGGCTCCACCCACGGCGACACTATGATGGCCGGCACCCGGTAACCGGAGCGATCGAAGGTGAAACCGAACTCGCCAGCGGGCGCGGCCGGGTCCGGCGGCGGGACCGGGCCCGGCGGGACATGATCGAAGGTGCCGCCCGGCTCGTCCCACCCGATCAGCAGCGCGGTGTTCCACACGTTCGTGCCCGTCTCGCTGGTGGCGGACCGGTAGGCATTGAACACCCGCTTCAGGAACGCCTCGCCCGCCAGCATCGAGGACGGGTTGTCCATCTTGAGGTCCACCGCGGCCGAGAACGAGCGGCCGAACGCCGGGTGGTAGTCGCCGTGGCCGGTCAGCATGTTCGGCTCGATCAGCGAAAAGTCCGGTAGCGTGCCCTCCGCGGCGTCCTTCTCGAACTCGGCGAACGGCACGAAGTGGGTGGCGAGCCGGTCCTTCAGCCGGGGATAGTGGATCACCCCGGTGAACGAGACCGGCATCGGCTCCATGACGTAGACCTTCCAGGTCCGGCCACGGGCCTCCAGCCGGTCGAAGATCGTCTCTGCGTCATTCTTGGCAAACCACTTGCTCATCGGGCTGTTCACCACGAACCCCGACGAGGTGGCCGCGGTCCAGAACGACCGGTTCATGAACGTCTGGGATGGCACCTCGCAGAACCAGTGGTCAAAGACCCCGAAATCCCTGGCTATGCCGTTGAGCACCGGGAGCTGCTCCGGGGTGCAGCCGGTCATGATGTGGGCGTACTCCTCATACGTGGGCTGGCGGCCCGTCTCCCCGGTGAAGGTGGAGATGTAGTCGGCCACGAACCCGTCCATCGTCGGCACCGCCCCCGGCGGCGGCGCATTCCACGGCGCCGTGACTGCCTCACCGATCTTGAACCGGTTATGGTCATCGAGGACGCCGTACAGCTGCGTGTTGGTGTGGTAGTACTCCTCACCCGAGTCCGGGTTCGGCGAATCCATATCGGTGGCGACGGTGTACGGAACGACCTGGCGGTCAGCGCCGTGCTCTGCCCACGCGGGAATGGGGTTGCTCAGGTCCTTGCCGATGACCCCGTCGAAGGTCTTGCCGTCCCCCGGGCCGTACAGGTGCCCGAGCACATTGTCCAGGGAACGGTTCTCGAACAGCATCACCACGATGTGATCCATGGCGTGGGACCTATCCGGTGCGGGCATCAGCCATCCCCCTTACCCTGCCAACCGTGCACACGGCTGGTTCCTGGCACCTGCGACGTATATAAGCATGACAGGGGAGCACTGGATCCCTGGCCTTAAGGTCGGCCGGAGCTGAGACGCCAGTCCACCCCGATCGTGCCGACTGCGACAGGAGCCCCGGTTGCCGCAGGTGGCAGAGGACAGCGTGGATCCGTCGAACCGGGTCGATTACGCGATCCGGCAGGTCCGACGGTCTGGTCCCTTAGCTGCTCAGCCGGCGGCTCGCCCGGCGGGTCTGACGGTTCTGCGGGCTTCCCAGGTGACGCGGGGCCGCTCTGGGCGGGAGCTGAGCGCCTGCGGAACGACAGCCTGGCGGCCGCGAGCAAGAACGCCAGCGCGAGCACCGCGAGGCCGGCCAGCTGAGCGCCGATGACGGGTCCCTCCTGCGGGAGCGCGGACGTGTTCGCGACTGGCTGGGTCTTTTCCGGGTCTTGCTTGGCCGTCGGCGGATCCGCGGATGGCGTGAGCGTCGGGAACAGGCCCGCCGCGTTGCCGCCCGGGCTGAGCACCGGGCTGGCGCTGGGCAGGTACGGCAGGTTGCCGGCCGTCAGCGGGGACACGTCGGTGCCGCCCGATGCGCTCGGGTCGGCAGAGTTCGTCGCGGCGGGGCTGGCGGCGGTGACGGACACGGTCGCCGATGCCTGCGGATCCGTGGTCAGGCCCGCCGCGCTGGCCGCGGCCGTCAACCGGACCGAGGTCACTGTGGTCGCTGTGGCCGCGACGGCGATCTTCGCCTGCAGCTGACGCTGGGCGGACTTCGTGTCCAGGGCGCCGAGGTCGCACGACGCGCTGCCGTCGTGGCTGCCGCAGCCGAAGCTGAACGTCGGCTTGAGGCTAGCGGGCGCGGCCATCAGGCGGATGGTCGCGTCGGGCACGTTGCCGCCTTGCGTCCAGGCGGTCACCGTCCACAGGGCGGTTTGCCCGCGCTGGATGCTGGACTTGGCGGGCTGTACCGCCACGCAGAGGCTGACCTGCCCAGGCTGAGCCGTGGGGCTGGTGGTGGACGGGGCGGGGCTGCTGCTGGTCGGCGGGTCGGTTGTCGTCGCCGACGGGGTTGGCGTCGCGGTCGCGGTGGCCTTCGAGACGGCGCTGACGGTCTTGGCCTGCGTTGTGCCGGGCTTCGCGGTCGTGCTGGAGGTCTTAGCCGGTGTCGGGGTGGAACTAGTCGATGACTTGGCGGTGGCCGTGGTGGTGCTCGGCTTGGCCGACGTCGATGCCGTCGAAGACGCCGATGAACTAGTGGTGGCGGTCGCGGTATGCGCGGAGGGCGAGGGATCCGTGCTCGCGGTCGGCGACTTCGAGGCGGTCGCGGTCGAGGTAGCCGTGGCGGAGGTGCTCGCGGTCGGATCGCTCGTGGACGGCTGCGGGCTAGGCGAGTTGCTGGGAGTCGCGGTCGGCGTAGGCGTCGCGGTTGGCGAGGAAGTGGGCTGCGGCAGCGGCTGGCATTGCTGTATGACCCCGGTGGACGTGGCGAGCGCGGCCGCCAGCTCGACAGGCTGAGCTGCCGGCGCTGCCAGCGAGAACCCCGAAGCCGCCGCAGCCAGGACACCCCCAGTCACGACGCCGACCACCGCCGGTTGTACGTGCGCGATCCGCATGAAAGGCCCTGCCCGTGCTGTTCGTGGTATGCCGTGCTCGTGCCGTACGCCCCCATTGGACACCAACGACAGTGCCCAGTGCTAGTCCACTCCTACCCACCGTCCGCGAACGATCACGCCTTATCACCGATGATCTGACCATAGAGTTCGCCTAGACGGGGTTAAGTGCGCGTTAAGCAAGGTGCACTTTGTGCGGTCATCACCGTACTGAATTGGCTTCAGTGAGGCGAGGCTGCGAGTGATAGGTGAACTCACCTGAGGTAAGACGGCCCGGGCCGGAACTGAACGCAAGAGCACGGCTCGAGTGCGCTATGCTCGGTACGCGCGACAAGCCCCGTTAGCTCAGTCGGCAGAGCGTCTCCATGGTAAGGAGAAGGTCTACGGTTCGATTCCGTAACGGGGCTCCCAGGTCAGAGGCCGGTTCCGATCAAGGAACCGGCCATTTTGCATGCTGGGGCAGCAGCAAAGTGCAGCAGTCGCCTCAGGGGCCGAGCTGGTCACCGAGCTTGCGGAGCGCTTCACGTGTCGCCGAGGACACGACTTCGGTGTAGATCTCCATCGTGATGGCGATCTTGCTATCCCGCAGAATCTGCATGGCCACGCGCGGGTGGACGTCGAGGGCGGCCAGCAGCGACCCGCATGACTTACGGGTGCCATGGACAGTGATCCGGCGGACCTGTGCCTTGCCGATACGCCGGTCGAAGCTGCGGGTGAAGTTCCGCGGCTCAATCGGCGTGGTGAACACCAGGCCGGTCTCCGTCCAGCCACTGGCGGCATGCTCGCGGTCGGCGTCCTGCTGCTGCCTGCGGAGCTTCAGCGCGGTCACGCACAGGTTAGGGAGGGGAGCGGCGATCGACCGGGGAGCTGTACCTGCCGCAGTCCTGGGCGGAGGACCCTGAGGGGTGCCGGGAGGCCGGTTATCCCGCAGGACGTGGAGTTCACGACCAAGCCGCGGCAGGCGCAGGCGATGATCGGCCGGGCCATCGCGGCCGGGGTGCCGTTCGCCTGGTTCACGCCGATGAGGCCTACGGGCAGGCCAAGTGGCTGCAGGCCTGGCAGGAAGAGAAGGACATCTGGTACGTGATGGCGATCCGGTGCAGCGACACGCTGACCACGCCCGCCGGCGAGCAGCGGGCCGACGCGCTGATCGCCGCCCTTCCGTCACGGCCTGGCAGAAGATCTCGGCCGGGGCCGGGGCGCACGGCCCGCGCGAGTACCACTGGGCGCGGATCGCGGTGCGGGCCGGGCAGAAACGCGGCCGCGGTTACTGGGCGCCAAGTCACTGCGCGGCACCCCAGAGCGCCGAGCCAGAACCCTGCCGTGAGTGATCATTGAGCGCATAGTGGAGCTTGCTGCCGGAGAGCCGGCCCGGGTGCACGAGCGGATCGCGGGCCGGTTCGGGCGTGCTGAGCCGCGGGCTCGGCTGCGGGAGTATGTGCCTGGCCTGGTCGCGGGCCTGGAGGGAGTGGCAGGTGTTCGCTCATAAGATCGTAGGCTTCAGCGGCCCTGATGATGTTCAGTGGACGGAAGGAGCAGAGCCAGCCGCCGATGGCGGCGTGGTTATCGATGTGGTCGCCGCCGGCGTGTCGTTCGCGGACCTGCTGCAGACCAAAGGCGCCTACCAGATGAAAGTGCCGCTGCCCTACACGCCGGGCATGGACGCCGCCGGAGTCATCCGGTCTGCCCCGCCCGAGGCCGGCCTGGCGGCGGGCCAGCGGGTTGCGGTGCTGCAGTCGTATGGCTGCTGGCAGGAGGTCATCAGCGCCCCGGCGGCCCGGGTGCTGCCGTTGCCGGCCGACATGAGCTTCGAAGCGGGCGCGGCCGCTCCGCTGAACTGCCTGACCGCCCTGTTCGCGCTGGCCCGGCGGGCACGGGCGCAGGCCGGCGAGACGCTGCTGGTGCACGGCGCGGCCGGAGGCGTCGGCACCGCCGCGATCGCCGTCGGGCGGGCCCTGGGGCTGCGCACCGTCGCGGTCGTCAGTGACCAGGCCAAGAAGCAGTTCGCGCTGCAGTGCGGGGCACACCACGCCGTGCTGAGCGGCGGCTGGCTCGCTGCGGTGCGCGACCGGGTGGGGGAACGGGCAGTCGACATCGTCCTCGACCCGGTCGGCGGGGACCGGATGACCGACAGCCTCCGGTCGCTTGCACCCGAAGGCCGGCTGGTCATCGTGGGGTTCAGCGGCGGCGAGATCCCCGCCGTCAAGGTAAACCGGCTCCTGCTCGGCAACACCAGCGTGCTAGGCGCCGCCTCCCGGGAGTTCTTCGAACAGCAGCCAGGAACGGTGACAGACCTATGGGCCCGGCTGCTCAGGCTGCGGCGAGCCGGAGCGCTGCCCGATCCTCCCGTCCAGATCTACCCGTTCGCGCAGGCCCGCGACGCCCTGCACGCGATCGCTCACCGCCAAGCCACAGGCAAGCTCGTGCTGAGCAGACAGACCTAAGGGCGAGCCGATCCTGAGTCCCGCTAGCAGCGACGACGCCAGACCAAGCCCGGCTGTGCTGCTACCGGCAACCCGGATACCTACCCGGCCAACGGTAAGTGCCGTTGCAGTATTAATACGACAGCAGCACTTCGTTGTAGTTGGCCTGTCTTCGCTGGTAGTGGCTGGTTCTGGTCCGGTGCTGGTGGGTGCGGCGCCAGCGGGACCAGGCCCATACGGCGGCGCGGCAGGGGACGCGGGTCATTGGGTGTGCCAGGAGACGGCGGACCTCGCCGAGCGTGACCGGGATGAGGCCGCTGCCAGGGCTTTTGGGGCGGTCGCCGCCGTGACAGCCAGGTAGGCGTGCGCCAGCATGGCGAGGGTGACGTGCCGGTACCAGGCGTCGTAGCGGCGGACCTGGTAGTGGTCCAGGCCGGTCTCGTTCTCGGCGGTCTGGAAGCACTCCTCGACGGCCCAGCGGGACCCGGCTACCCGGATCAGCTCCTCGTCGGCTGTCCCGGCGGGTGCGCAGCACAGGTAGTAGGCGAGCTCGTGCTCGTCCTTTGCGTTGCGGGTCAGTGCGCGGCGGGCCAGCAGGTACCGGGACCAGCCCGGCTCGCTGCCGTCGTCGGGCAGGGTCGCGGCCGCCCAGTCGAAGACCCGGGGTCCCTTGGAGCCGTTCCCGCAGCTGCGCCGCTTCCATGCCTGATCCGGGGCGTGCGCGGCCAGGGCGTCGGCGCGGGAGGTCCCGGCGCTGCCGGGCACGGCCTGCCTGCTGTCCACGGCGACGACGTAGCTGACGCGGCGCTGCTCCAGCCAGCCCCGGAACTTGCCGTCCCGGCCGTCCTCATCCGCTCACCCAGCCGCGCACCCGCGTCCAGCGCCCGCCCAGCATCAGCCGGGCGAGCTCCGGCTTGGTGGCGAACTGCACGTCATCGGGCACCGCGGCCTGGCGGCAACGGTCCCGGTCATCGGTCCACGACCTGGCAGGTACAGCTCGCGTCGACCAGCGCGCGGCCCTTGCCTGTCACGTACGCGCAGAACACGCCCAGCTGGCAGTTCCCGACCCGCCCGGCGGTGCCCGAGTACTGCCGCTGCCCCCGGCCGACCTGGTGCCCTTCTTCAGGAACCCGGTCTCGTCCACCACCAGCACGCCGTGCCGACTGCGGCACAGCAACCGCATCGCCCTCAGATACCCGCGATCACCCGTCATCAGCCCTCTGGCCTGCCCAGATGACCTGCATTGACCCTGCTGTCACTCGTTCACACCGAGGAGATCATCGGTCTGCTGCGGTAGCGGCTGACAGCTCGTGGCGCTCATCGCCATGATCGCAATCGGGGCACGGCATCGCTGCCTGGCGAGTTTCATCGGCCCAGGCAGGGCAGTCTAAGGGGACTGTGACGGCCGAAGGAGGACGTGGTGATGGGCAAGGCAGGATTCGCGCTGGCTGGCGCGCTCGCGGGCGCGCTGGTCGCCACCCAGTGGAAAGACATCACGCGCTACGTGAAGATCGAGCTGATGTCGTCCGGCGATGGGGACCCCGGCGTTGTGCCGGCCAGCGGGAGCCACCGCTACCCGGAGGTCCCTGGGCAGGGGACGCCGGACGGGACGGGGGAGTTTGACTCCGCTGACCGCGGCGGCCCGGCAGCGAACGGTTAGCGCTGGGTTCGCTCTTCGGCGATCCGGTGCGGCATTTGTAGCAGCAGGATTGAGGTCACCGGGGCGATGCCGCCGATGAGGTTCCCGAAGCCCGACCACGCCAGCGCCAGCGCCCGGTCGCCCCAGGTATACGCCGCGCGGCCGCCGAGCAGCCCGGTGAACAGAGGAAGACGTGAACCCACTGATCTGCATCCGGGGCTCCGCCTCCCCCGGGCACAGCTACCCGATGACTCCCCTGAACGTGAAGAACACGGGAGACTCCCCGATGAATGTCACGTACTCGGCCAATCCGGCGGATGCCATGACGTGGCTGAAAGTCTCCCCGGCCGAAATCCTCCCCGGGGCATCAGCGAGCATCCCCGTGACCCTGGTGGTCCCGTCGAACGCAGGTTCCGGGGAAAGCTACGTGATCCTGACGGCGGGGGGTGCCCAGTTCGACGTCAGGTTCAGCGTCGGGGTCTCCCCTCCTCGCGAGTGCGTCGCGGCCGGGTATGACCCTCCCCAGAGAACCAGCTCTTTGGTGTTCTTGTGGCTGATAATTCTCGTGGTGATCGTCCTCGTGGTTGTCTGGATACGGAGGAGGCTGGCAGGAAGATTGTGAACTCCCCTCATGGCAATTGGATTCTCGCCATAGACGCTGACGTTACTGCACCAGTACCCGTCGAAGAGGGCGGCAGCTGCCGGTTGCAGTCTGTGTGCGTCTGGGGGTGTCTTCAGCCGTCTACACTGGCCTGCAACCTGCGCGTATAGACACCCATAGACACGCAGTGAACAGCTGGAGCGGACTCATAATCCGCTATCCAAGACGCCGCCTGGTCGAGACCGAGCACAGTATGGGTACCTTCGTCAAGTAGCCGACAGACGGATACCCTCTATTTCTTATCCCTGGCTGGTTCGCGCGTGGCCGATGCCCACGCAGACCTCGGTCACCATACTATCGTCGTCGCGAGTCCAGTCCTGCTTCGAGTTATGCCAATAACCGAATTGCAGGACGTACAGCGTATACTCCCAGCCTTCGGGCTCACTTTCCTCTTCAGATTCGGACGGAGCGAAGCAGATCTTCCTGTCGTAGCGAACCACGGTGTATATGCCGTCTGGACTGACGTCCAACTCGTCCGGGTCGATGCCCGCATCGTAGAGCTGCTGGACAATCGGGGCGTTCTCAGCAGCCTCCTTCGGGTCGTCGGCCATCCACTGATTCATGCGTACACCTCCTGATTGTTTATCTGAGACAGAAGCTATACCTCTTGCAGTACATGGTCACGGGCCATGCCAGCACACAACGCGGCCTACAAGCCGACTGCGAGGAGATCTCCCAGCCAGGTCTGTCGGCGACGAGCACCAGGGCGACGTCATTCTCGACGGCCTCCGCCAGACCCAGGACTGTCTGTTCCGTCTCTGTTCCGGCAGACGCTGATCAGCGCCACGAAACGACGCAAAGTCAGCGAGCAGTGAAATCCCAGCTCAGGCAGCATACCCGCAGGTAAGGCTACCGCCGTCGGAAATTCGACCGCATCGAGGAGTTCCGGTAGTCCCAGATAGTAGTGGGTGCGCTGAGTCCCAGCAGAGACCTCCGGCACAACAGCATCCAGCGGTTCATCGTGCGCCACTACCGCTACGACCCGGAGCGGCGCGAAACACAGCACGTGGTCGTGGCAGCGTTCGACAACGAGGCCGAGTATCAGGCGCGCCTGCAGTCCGAGGCAGCAGGGATCCAGCGTCGACGGGACAACGGGGGAAGCGTCGGTCGACGAGAGCATGCTTCAGGATCGGTCTACGAGCCCGGCTACCTACGCCGAGCGGCCAACGGGCACTTGCTGTCGCGTGCGATCGCGCGCGGAGTTTCGATGCCAGGGCTCGAACGTCTTGAACTGCCCTCCAACATGTCCTACGTGACAGCGGTGTGCGACGAAAGCGCAGGCGATGCCGACCAGCGACATTAGCCCTGCGCTCTTGTCTGTCCCTGTGCGTCCGGAGGAGTGCAGGGTCGTTCATCCGTGTGGCTTCCAGCGTAGCTTCCAAACCCCAGCGGTCCGCGAGCATGGACTAGAACGCGATCTCGCCAGCGAACGGGATTGGCGACAGCAGGAACTGCACTGGCTTGAACGTGCCGTTGGTGACCAACCCAGTCGCCTGGTCCACTTTGCCGGGCTGGGAACCGGGCTTGGGCCAGGTGGCTTGCGCGTCGAGCGCGCCAGCAGCGTGGATCCGGTCGGGGTTGCCCATAGCACATCTGCGATGCCGATCCCGTACACGCCCTTGAGCTGGTACAGCAGCCGGGACTTGCCGGTTGCGACGGAGTACGCGACGAACTTCGGGGCGGCGGCGGTGCTGGGCTTGGCGGTGCTGCCGCCGTACGTGCCGCACAGGACCGTCTTGCCGTCGGCGGTCAGCTGCAGGCAGTCACAGTCCGTGCCGTCGGGGAGGCGGAACACGACCTTGCTGCTGGCCAGGAGGTTCCCGCTAGGACTGTCTGCATCCACCGTCCGGGTCTTCACCTGAGAGAACCCGTAGGAGAACGGCGGCCCGGAGGCCGAGGTGTTGATGCCGTATGTGACCGCCAGGGTGCGCCCGCCGTCCAGCCAGGCAAGCGCGCTGTTGGAGTACCGGCCCCAGTACCATCCGAACCCAGCCAGGAAGCCCTTCGTGTCCGCCGTCCACGTGCGCAGCCGCTTCCCCGTCGCCAGCGAGTACAGTGCGACGGTTAGCGGGCCAGTTTTCCCTGACCACACGTTCGCCTGAGACATGACCGCGAGTTCAGTGCCGTCGGGCGACAGCGCGATGGCACTGACCTGCGTTCCCGCCGGTTCCCCCGGGATAGACAGCCGGGTCAGCGCGACGGGGTGAGCGCTGCCTGGTGCCAGGCGGAGCAGGTACCAGGCCCCTGGGTTCACCGACGGACGGCCCGGGGGCACGGGGAACCGCTCGGTGGCGGCCACGAACGTACGGTCGTCGGCGGCTGCGGTCAGGCCGGCGAACGTTTCGCCGTGCGGCGCGCTGACAGTCGTGAGCAGTTTGCCAGTCCGGTCGTCGCCGACACGGAT
Organism: uncultured Actinomycetota bacterium; assembly: GCA_963843745.1. Classification (GTDB taxonomy): domain Bacteria; phylum Actinomycetota; class Actinomycetes; order Streptosporangiales; family Streptosporangiaceae; genus Trebonia. Next base: position 123,757 of record CAWJLP010000013.1, on the reverse strand, counting down.
GCTGACCGGGGTCTGAAGCTGGCCGGGCGTCGTCTCGCTCAGCGGGGCGGCTGGGTTGTCCAGGGCCGCGTAATACTCCGGCAGCGCACTGCCCGGCCGGGGGGATGACAGAGGCAGCGCCTTCTCCCGGTGCGTGCCGGGCGGTGGCCAGCGAGATGGCGAGCGCCGCGACCACCGCGGCGGCGGCGACAGGGGCTGCCCACCATGACGTTAGGCGATCTGATCCAGTTCGGCGTCACTGAGCCGGTGCACCAGGTATCCACCTCAGCCACACGACAACTTCGACCAGGCGGCGGCGTCCATCCTGGACCCGAGGCCCCGCCAGAGGCACCGAAGAAGTCGTACCGTCAGCTTGGGAAACTGAATGAGGCCGCCTCTTGACCTCCGGCACGCCAGCGCCGGGCCCCAGCCCGGCTAATGCGCAGAGGACGCGAGTTGGCCGAGCGGGAAAGCGTTAACTGAGACGGGCGGCCGGGCGCCCGCTGTGAAGATGGTTGGCGCGAGGGTGATGAGGAGGGGTATGCGTTCCAGGGTCGGGCTGATTGCTTACGCCGACCGTTTCGGCGGGGACCTGGCGGGGTTGCGGCATCTGCTCGGCGGCCCGTTGCGTGGGCTGTTCGGCGGGGTGCACGTGCTTCCGTTTTACCGTCCTTACGACGGGGCTGACGCGGGCTTCGACCCGCAGGACCACACCCAGGTGGATCCGCGTCTCGGCTCGTGGGCGGACATCGCGGCGCTGAGCGCCGAGTACCAGCTCATGGCCGACGTGATCGTCAATCACGTGTCGTCGTCGTCCGCGCAGTTCCAGGCCTGGCTGGCCCGCGGCCGGGCCTCGCAGTTCGCGGGGATGTTCCTCACCTTCGGCACCGTGTTCCCCGACGGCGCCACCGAGGACACGCTGACGCGCCTATACCGGCCGCGCCCGGGCCTGCCGTTCACTCCGTATGTCCTGGCTGACGGCAGCAGGGCCCTCGTGTGGACGACATTCACGCCCCAGCAGATCGACGTAGACGTCCGCCATCCGTGCACGCGCGCCTACCTGCTTGAGGTCCTCGACAAGCTTGCCGGGGCACACGCCGCCCAGGTCCGGCTCGATGCCGTCGGCTACGCTGTCAAGACGCCCGGCCTGACCTCGTTCATGACGCCGGAAACGTTCGGCTTCATCGGCGAGATCACCGCATGGTGCCAGGAACGGAATCTTGAGGTCCTGGTCGAAGTGCATTCCCATTACCTGCGCCAGGTGGAGATCGCCCGGCAGGTGGACTACGTGTACGACTTCGCCCTGCCGCCGCTGGTCTTGCACGCCCTGACTACGGCCGACGCCGGCCCGCTGCTCTCCTGGCTGAGGCAGCGGCCCGCCAACACATTCACTGTGCTCGACACCCATGACGGGATCGGCGTGATCGACGTCGGCCGCGACACCGCCGGCTCCGGCGCCCCAGGGCTGCTCGACCCGGGCCAGCTGGCCGAGCTGGTGGAGACGATCCATGTCAACAGCGGCGGGACATCGCGGCAGGCCACCGGGGCGGCAGCGTCCAACGTGGACCTTTACCAGGTCAACTGCACGTTCTACGACGCGCTCGGCCGCGACGACGACCGCTACCTGCTCGCGCGGGCACTGCAGTTCTGGGCACCGGGGATCCCCCAGGTCTACTACGTAGGCCTGATCGCGGGGACCAACGACATGGACCTGCTCGCCCGCACCGGAGTCGGCCGCGACGTCAACCGTCACCGCTACACGCCCGCGGAGATCGATGCGGGCCTGGCCAAGCCCGTCGTGCAAGCCTTGTGCCGGCTCATCCGCTTCCGCAACGCACACCCAGCGTTCGAGGGAGACATGACCAGCTCGGGAAGCGCTTCCCGGATCGTCATGAGCTGGGCTCACGGCAGTCACGAAGCAGTACTCGACGCCGACTTGGCGGTCGGCTCCGCCCAGGTGACCTGGACCGAGAACGGCGCCCGCCGCCGGGCACCGCTGGCATCGCTGCCGTAAGCAGCAAGGCAGGCGGCTGCCCCGGCCGCCCGGGCGGCCTGACATCTCATACTGATCCGGCGAACAGTCATGGCGGGCAGCGCGTGTAACGGCTCGCCGCCGCCATCGGCTACGGCTTCTGCATCGTCTGCTGGCGACTGGACACGGCGCAGCGTCCGCGCCGGGGCTTGGTGGTGCCGCGGCAGGCCAAGCACGACCCGTTCGTTCCGGCGACGCCTTAGCTCTCCCCTGGAGGCAGGGACGGGGACGGCCAGGGCGATGGGTCCGCTTCCGCGCCGTCCAGCGCCGCGGTGAGCGGGTCTGGCGCGTGCGGCAGCACAGTCTCGAAGTAGGACATGGCCGCCGCTGTGGTCCCGACGTCCTGGCCCGCCCGCTCGGACAGGTACCAGCGGTGCTCGAGTACCTCGTGGAAGATCTCCGGTGGCGCGAGCCGGCCCCGCAGCCCGGCCGGGATCTTCGCCACCACGCGATCGTAGACCTCCTCCAGCCACCGGCGGCCCGCAACGGTCTCCGACATCGGCTGGTCGCTCTTCTGCTCCAGGTAGCCGCGGAAGCTGGCGATGTCGTTGAGCAGCCTCTTGGCCTGGTGCTCGTCCGCACTGATCCCCGTCAGCCGGAACAGCTGTGCGCTGTGCTGTCCCGCTGCGGCGACCTTGGTCCGTATCCGCAGCTTGTTGCCGTCCGGCGTGCTGATCAGCTCAAGCTCGTCGGCATCGAAGCCGAGGGCGTTGAGCCTGCGCAGCCGCTCCGCGATCCGGTAGCGCTGCTCCTGCGGGTGCAGCTTCTCCTCCCTGGTCAGCTCATCCCACAGCGCGTCGTACCGGCGGCTGAGCTCCTCGCCGAAGGACAGCGGGTCGACTTCCGCCGGCAGCAGTCCGCCCGCCTCGAGGTCGAGCAACTCCCCGCCGGTCCGTTCGATGGCGAGCTCGATGTCCATCAGCCGCTGCCCGTCCGACAGGGACGGGTGCTGCTCGCTGGTCTCCGTGTCGACCAGGTAGGCCGCGAGCGTGCCGGCGTCGTAGCGGAACGGCGTGTTCGACAGCGAGCAGTCGCCCCAGAAGAACCCGGACAGGTGCAACCGGACCAGGAGCTCCACCAGCGCGTCGAGCGGCCGGTCAGTCGGCTGCCCGACGCGGACCGGAGAACAGCGCCCGGTACGTGGTCGAGTACTTGAGAAACCGGGTCACCAGGATCGCGTCCAGGTCCGGCCCGCGGTCGACGACGATGCCGACGACCTCGACCGCGGGCACGTTGAGCTCGGCGAGCGCACGGAGCAGCCGGTACTCGCGCCGGGCCAGCCGTTCGCTGATGGACTTCAGCGCGTAGAGCACGCCGCCGTCGGCGACGAACCGGACCACGTGCCGGGACGGCCCGGCCTGACGGATCTCGATGAGCCGCTCGTCCTGCCACTGCTCGAGCGGCTCATCGAATGGCAAGGTCAGCAGGCCCGCCGCCTCGTCGGCGGGCGGGCTGAAGACGAACCTCACGAAACCACGCCGCCTCTCTTGCCAACCTTGCTCAGCTGGTTACGAGCGGATCGCCACCCCGGCCGCCTCGGCGAAGAACTTCATGTCTTTGATGCTCACCGCGAAGGCCGGCTTATCGCCGGGCTTGACGGGGACTTGGCGGCCACACGGGCAACTCACTGTCCGGACTTGACCGCCGTCTCGTCCTTGCCGACCGCCCCTTCGGCCAGCACCTGGTTCGCGTCGATGGTGAAGTGGACCACCTGCTCCGAGCCGAGCACCTCGACCAGTTCGACGTTGCCGGCCAGCTTCGGCCCGGTGCTGTCGGCGCTCTCCGGGGGCAGGTGCTCGGGCCGCAGGCCGATTACCAGCTGCTTGCCGGCGTCGCGGCGCCCACCTCGAAAACGATTCGAAGGTCCGAGGTCTCGACGGACAGCAGCGACGGAGCAAGCGCGCCCAGCCGGTCTCTGGCGATCAGCCGAGTGCTGGCGAGCCGGTCATGCGTCAAGCGACCGCGCTCAGTCCGAGAGCCGCTGTCCTGTAACAGTGTCGAAGATGTGAACGTTGCGGGGGTCCGTTGTCACATGAATAACATCCCCCTTCTTGACCGAGCCCCGTTCGCTCACCCGCACGATCACCGTGCTGGGGGTTCCCTCCACCTCGCTTGAGCCATGCACGTAGGCGTCAGCGCCTAGGTCCTCGACCACGGTCACTGCCACGGGGAGCCCGCCGGCGCCGTCCGACACCACACGCCAGGCCTCCGGACGGACGCCTACCGTGACCTTGCCCGGCATTTTCTTCTGCGGCGCGAGATCGACCGGCATAAAGTAGTCACCGATCTTGGCCTTGCCTTCCACCAGCACGGCCTCCATGAGGTTCATCTGGGGTGAGCCGATGAAGCCGGCCACGAACAGGTTGTCTGGGTGGTCGTAAAGGCGGAGCGGCGTGTCCACCTGCTGAAGCTCACCCAAGTTCATCACCGCCACCCGGTCACCCATGGTCATGGCCTCGACCTGGTCGTGCGTCACGTAGACAGTGGTGGTGCCAAGGTCGGACTGGAGCTTGGCGATGTCGGCACGGGTCTGGACGCGCATCTTGGCGTCGAGGTTCGACAGCGGCTCATCCATGCAAAAGACCTGCGGACTGCGCACGATTGCGCGCCCCATCGCCACGCGCTGGCGCTGACCGCCAGACAGCGCCTTGGGCTTGCGCTCGAGATACTCAGTGAGGCCAAGCATCTTCGCTGCCGTGAGGACCCGCTGCTTGCGCTCTTCAGCGGGGACCTTCGCAATCTTCAAGGCGAATGCCATGTTGTCTTCCACGGTCATGTGGGGGTAGAGGGCGTAGTTCTGGAAGACCATGGCAATGTCGCGGTCTTTGGGCGGCAGGGTGGTGATCTCGCGGTCGCCGATGAAGATCTTGCCTTCGTTCACTTCCTCAAGTCCGGCGAGCATTCGCAGGGTGGTGGATTTGCCGCAGCCGGACGGTCCCACCAGGACCATGAACTCGCCGTCGCCGATCTCGAGATCTATACCGGGAACAGCGGGGATGTCTGCACCCGGATACCAGCGCTGCGCCTTCTCGAACCTAACTACGGCCATGACGTTCTCCCTCCACCGGCAGGAACGTGCCGGACGATCCGAAGTGAAGCGGGTGGCTCCTCATAAGTGTCCTCAGCTGTCGGAGCCTCCAGTGAGTGTCCTGATTCGATTCAGGCGTGCATCTGAATCGAATCAGCGAGATCATCCTGCTGAAAAAGTTGCCTGTCAAGAGGGCACCGGACCGGCTGTTCATAGGGTCTAGCGCCGGTTTCTTAAGCCGAGTGCTGCTCAGCCTGGGGGCCCGCCGCGTCGAAGCGTGGCCGCCAATCGGCGTCTACGAGCCGGAGCCCGGCGCCATCAGCTAGCCATTCGAGCTCCAGCGGGTCGATCACGCCCCCTACGAATCTCCCACCCTCGTCGTGGTGCCGGAAGGCGAGAAACCGGGCCTCGTGATCGCTTATCGTCACCGGCCTTCCGGCGTAGAGATGATCCGATGTGAGCCGGACGGCGTCGTCGAGGTCGAGAATCGGCTCCGAGTACTCGTTGACCGTGGTGAACGCCAATTCAGGCACAGGCATCGACCACACCCCGCCCGCGCCAGGCGGGTCATGCGGCATCTGGTCCGACATGCAGGAGAACACCAGCGCCCATTGCCCTAGTACCGGCATGACCGTGATCACCTCCCCCCATGCGAAGCGGCGGCTGGGGACGCTCAGCGGCGGCCGGATCTCCCACTCAACTAGGTCGGGCGAGACGGCGTGCGCAACGACCGCGGTGCCCGTGATCGCAGACTTCGCTGTCGCCACCAGGTGCCAGATCCCGCCTGCCTGAAAAACCCAAGGATCACGCCAGTGGGTCTGGCGCTGCCCGGTCTCTCGCGTGGCATACCACCGTTTGTCGGCCTCCAAGACAGGAGCGGGTTCGCGTTGCCACGTGATCAAGTCGGGAGACCAGGAGGTCCCGATCCGTTGTACGAGGCCATCATCGGCGACTGAGATGCCGGTGGTGAACATTCGCCACCCGCCGGCGGGATCGGCGACAACGCATCCTGTCCAGACAGCTAGATCGTCAAAGGCGGGCTGACGTTGCGGCACCGCTGAGTCCGGGAGGAAGCTCCAGGCGGTCAGATCCGCTGACACCGCATGTCCGACCGATGAGTTGCTATGGCGTCTCTCGGGATCTCCCAGAGCGCGGGGGGCCTTGAGGAAGAACCCGTGAAAGGTTCCCTGCGCCCGGGTTACCCAGAAGTCCCACACCCACTGGTCGGGGAGGTCAAGCATCGTGGCCCTTCCGTGTCGCGCGGACGGAATCGCCTGCAAGCACCGGCATCGGGACCAGGTGGACGCCGCCCTGGTCTGGGTCTCCATAGTGACCGGAACCCGTCTGATCCGGACCGCCAAGCAGCAGCTCGACAGCAAGCGCACCCATGCTTCGCAGCGGCAGAACGATCGATACGGCACGGGGTCGCAGCCACGAGGCCACCGCCGATCCGTCGAAGGATACGACGGATACGTCGCCGGGAATATCCAGTCCCTGGTCGCGTAGCGCCTGGTATGCGCCGACCGCAGCGCGGTCGTTCATGCAGATAAGTCCCTTAGGCCGGTTCCCTCGGCTGAGCCACTCCAGCACGGCGTCATAGGTGGGTCCTGGCTCCCACAGGCATTCGATCGAGCCGGCAATGGCATGACCTTCCTCGGCGAACCGCTCCCGGATCCCGGCCAGCCGCCGTGGACCCGCGACACCGTGGTTGTCGGGGGCCTCGCCGACGGTGAAGACGTCGGCGGAGACCCCGGCAGCCAGCAGGATGTCGGCTGCGCCGCGGCCTCCCATCCGGTCGTCTGGGAGGATCGAGGGCACGGGGCGATCGGGGTCGTAGCAGTTGAGCATGACTGCCCGGGTGCCCGCGAGCCGCGCCGGGAACTCGGTGCGCAGGGCCGTGCGGGTAGCGTAGATGATCCCGTCGACCTGCCGGTCGATCATCTCGTTGATGAGCAGGTCTCGAGCGTTGGCGTCGCCCTCGCTCTCACCGATCACCAGCAGGTGGTCCGCGCGCCGGGCGGCCATGTTGGCCCCGGCGAGCATCTCGCTGGAGAACATGCCGCTGGCGACGTAGTCGGTGATCACCCCGATGGTCGTGGTTGTTGCCGTGCGGAGGCTTCGGGCATTGCGGTTGGGCCGGTAGCCGAGGGCGTCGGCGACTTCCCGGACCCGCCTCTCGGTGTCCGGTGAGATTCCCGTCTGCCCGGACAATCCGTTGAGGATGTAGGAGGCAGTGGTGCGGGAAACCCCCGCGCGCTCCGCGACATCACGGAGCGTCACCTTTCCGCCGATCGTCACCTGGATCTCCTCAGTCGTCACGCTCTGGACACAATCAGTCGATTCTCGCCGGAGGGAGCCTTGACAGCCAACCTCGTCAGCAGGATGATCTCACTGATTCGATTCACTGATTCGATTCAGTTGTGTTTCTATCACATTTGAATCGAATCAGCCACGCACTGGAGGCCCCGACAGCTGAGGAGCGTCATGAGGAGCCAGGTACACAGAATTACGCTGCTCGGTGCGGCGTTGCTAGTCGGCGCCGGTCTTACCCTGACCGCGTGTAGTAGCGGAGGCGGGAGTGGCAGCAACAGCACCACTGTCACGATCTGGTCGAGCGTGGACCCGCCCGTCCAGGCAGGGCTGGAGAAGAAGCTCAACGCAGAACTCAAGGCCATGGGGTCTAAAATCCAGATCAAGTGGTCAACAGTCTCCAACATCAACCAGCTGATCATCACAAAGATCCAGGCCGGCAACGCCCCCGACATCGCCTACATCCCTCAGCCCGGCGTGGTGGCGCAGATGGAGAGCCTTGGTGCCGTCAAGCCGCTGAATTCAGTGGTCGACATGAGCTCGCTGGAACAGAACATGGTGCCAGGGATGCTCCAGGCAGGCACGATCAACGGTCAGCTCTACGGCCTCCTCGGGAGCGCCAACGTCAAGGGGCTGGTCTGGTACAACAAGCCGGCGTGGACCGCGGCCGGGTGGCAGACCCCGACGTCGATCCCCGCCCTCATGTCCCTCATGAACCAGATGAAAGCCAAGGGCAGCACCGCACCGTGGTGCATGGGCGTCGCCTCCCCAGGCGGTTCCCCGGGGTGGCCGGCGACGGACTGGTTCGAGACCCTGATGATGAAGGATTACGGACCCGCGGCCTACAACCAGTGGGTGACGCACAAGATCAAGTTTGTGTCGCCGCAGGTCAACAGCGTCGCGTCGCAGTTCGCGCAGATGCTGTTCACCCCCGGCAACGCCTATGGCGGTCGTAGCTCGATCGACAGCACCGGTTTCGACGTCGCCGGCAACGGGCTGTTCACTACCCCGACCCCGAAGTGCTGGATGTACATGCAGGGGTCCTTCATCACGGGCTTCTTCCCGAAGACCGTCCAGTCCAGCCTGGACAGCTCCGTAGGAGTGTTCGGATTCCCGCCCGCGACGGCCGGCGGACAGAACCCCGTCGAAGGTGGCGGTGACATGGTGACAATGCTCAACGATTCGGACAACGTGAAGACCGTCGTCAAGCTGCTGTCCCAGCCCCAGATCGGCGACGATGCCGCGCCAACCAGCTCGTTCATCTCGCCATTCAAGAACTTCGACGCGTCTCTCTACCCCAACAACACGACTCGAAGTGTCGCCGACATCATGTACCACGCAGACAACTTCCTCTTCGACGGCTCCGACGCAATGCCGGCCCAGGTCGGCGCCGGATCGTTCTGGAGTCAGATGACCGCCTGGATCGGTAACCAGGAAAGCATCAGTACCGCCCTGGCGAACATCGACCAGACCTGGCCGGCCTCAGCGTCTTAGCAAGGGACCGATGAGACCTGGGGCGCGGGCGGCGCCCGCGCCCCAGGTCCGGCCGGTCAGGCATAGTCGCCGCATCCCCGAACTGAAGGGAGTCCACCCGTGCTCGCAAAGACGCTGACCGCGCTGATCACCGTGGCGGCAGGTATCGGAGCCGCGTTGCTGCTGTTCTGGGTCCTCAACTGGATCTCCGAGCGCCTTCCCGGCAGCTGGGAGGACAAGGTCAAGCCCTATCTGTACATACTTCCTGCGTTCGCCGCCATCGTGGTGTACCTCGTCTACCCGGCGGTCCTGACGGTCATCAACAGCTTCAAGGACAACTTCTCGCGCAACTGGGTCGGCGTCGCCAACTACCGGAGCCTGTTCGGGTCTTCTGCCTTCAGGGAGACGCTGTTCAACACGCTGCTCTGGATCGCCATCGTCCCGGCAGCGTGCGTGGTCGTGGGCCTGGCAGTCGCCGTGCTCGCCGACCGGCTCGGCCCCCGCGGCGAGAAGACCGCAAAGACGGTGATCTTCCTGCCGATGGCAGTCAGTTTTGTCGGGGCAGCGACCGTGTGGCGGTTCATCTACGACGCCGAGCCCAAGGGCTCTGAGCAGATCGGCCTCCTGAACGCCATTGGCAGCATCTTCCACAAGGGCCCCGTGGCATGGCTGGAGTCGAGTAACTTCCACCTCAACAGCCTGCTACTGATGGTGATCCTGTTGTGGGCTCAGGTTGGCTTCTCTATGGTGCTCCTCTCGGCGGCGGTCAAGAGCGTTCCAGTTGACACGATCGAGGCCGCCCGGATGGACGGGGCGAGCGAACGGCAGATCTTCGCCCGGGTCGTCATTCCCCAGATCCGCGGCACAATCGTCACCGTTTTCATCACCGTGACCATCACCGTGATGAAGATCTTCAACATTGTCTACGTCACGACCGGCGGGTCCTTTAATACCGATGTGCTGGGAAATCAGTTCTGGACCCAGATCAGCACGTTCTTCAACTATGGCGCCGCCTCGGCGATCGTCGTCATCCTGATGATCGCCGTGATTCCGATCATCTGGTACCAGGTGAAGCACTTCCGGACCGAGGAGGCCACATGACCGGCACCGCCACCACCCAGGCACCCGCGGCCCCGGCCCCGAGGGCCCGCCGCCGGAGGCCCGCGACCCACTTCGATGCCAACCCGGCCAAGGCCGGCTGGATCACGAAGTCAGTCCTCATCATCCTTTGCCTGCTGTGGCTGATTCCGCTGATCGGCACCCTGGTCACCTCGTTCCGGACCGTCGATGCCGCCGCGAACACGGGGTGGTGGAGCGTCATCGTCCACCCCTCGACCCTGAGCAGCCTGACGCTCCAGAACTACAAGACGGCCCTGGGCGGCTCGACCGACATGGGGCAGGCGTTCATCAACAGTCTCGCCATCACATTGCCTGCAACGTTCATCCCGATCCTGATCGCCAGCTTCGCCGCCTACGCGTTCACGTTCATGCAGTTCCGGGGCCGGGAATTCCTGTTCCTGGGGATTGTCAGCATGATGGTCGTGCCGGCCTACGTGGCCTTCATCCCGATCCTGAAGATCTACAAGGACTTGGGACTGAGCGGAACCTTCCCCGCGGCGTGGCTGGCCCATATCGGCTTTGGCATGTCACTGGCGATCTACATCCTGCGCAACTACATGTCGACCTTGCCCAAGACGGTGATCGAGTCCGCCAAAATGGACGGGGCCAGTCATTACATGACCTTCTACCGCCTGGTGCTCCCCATGTCGGTGCCTGCGCTGGCGTCGTTCGCGATCTTCCAGTTCCTGTGGGTCTGGAACGACCTGCTGGTCGCCCTGGTCTTCATCGGACCAGGCGACAACCAGCCGGTCACCGTCGCGCTCACCCAGCTCAAGGGCCAGTTGGGTCAGGGCTGGGAGCTCACGACCGCGGGCGGGTTCATCACCATGATCCTGCCCATCATCGTGTTCCTCGCTCTGCAGCGGTACTTCATCCGCGGGCTGACCGCCGGAGCTGTCAAGGGCTGAGGCACGAGCGGCGCGGCGCTGCCGGCGGACTGTCTCCAGCCGGCGGCGGCAGCCGCGCCGGGCGGACCCGTCCCTGCGCCCCCTTCACCGGAGAACCGAGCGATGCTGTTCCCAGCACGAAGCATGGCTCAACACGCGAGGACCGGCCTCGATCTGGAGTGGTCGCCGTCGGGGCTGCCCAGGGTGACATGGCTGGGGCACCTGCCTTCCGGGATTCCGGCACACGCAATGGCTGCCGCACCAGGGCAGGTACGTCACATGCCTCTGCTCGGCGAGCACGGTCACGTCCGTTATACCCGACCACACCTGCGCGGGCACCGGCTCGGGCCGGACGGGACAGCCGGACGCGCCTGGTCGACCCGGTTCATCACCGACACCTCGGCCGTCGAGGAAGACCGGCTGCATCTGACCGCGACCGACGCCGACGCCCAGCTGGGCGTCGAACTCGAACTCGAGTCACTGCCCGGGGGGTCGCTGCGCGGGCGATGGTCCCTGACGAACAGCGGCGCCACCGCCTACGTCCTCGACGCTCTCGAGTTCGTGCTACCCGTCGCCGACCACCTCACCGAGTCGCTCGACTTCACAGGCCGGCACGAGCGAGAACGCACACCCCAGCGGCGGCCTGTGACCGACGGCCTGTGGCTCCGCGAGGGCCGCGGCGGGCGACCTGGCCTCGAGGGCACCGGCATGATCGTCGTCGGAACGCCAGGGTTTGACACCACGGCGGGTGAGGTCGTCGCAGTGCATGTGGCGTGGAGCGGCAACACCGTCCTGCGTATCGAACGTGACTCCTCGACCGGGACCACGGTCGGCGGCGGGGAGCTACTGCTACCCGGCGAGGTGGTGCTCGGACCCGGCGACAGTTACACCACACCGTGGGTGTTCTTCGCCACCAGTCAGGACGGGCTGGACGGCATCGCGGCTTCCTGGCACGAGTGGCAGCGTTCCCTGCCCGCCCACCCAGCCACCCAACCGGTGATCTTTAATGTCTGGGAGGCGGTCTACTTCCATCACGACCTCGCCCGCCTGCAGGCGATCGCCGACCGGGCCGCGCGCGTGGGCGCGGAGCTGTTCGTCCTCGACGACGGGTGGTTTCGCAACCGACGCGACGACACCTCCGGCCTCGGCGACTGGTGGATCGATGAGACCGTGTGGCCCGACGGGCTAATGCCCCTGATCGACCACGTCCGCCGGCTCGGCATGAGATTCGGAATCTGGTTCGAGCCCGAGATGGCGAATCCAGACTCCGACCTCCTGCGCGAGCATCCCCACTGGCCCCTCGGGCCCGGGCCGCACCGCACGCCGGAGCCGCACCGGCATCAGCAGGCGCTGGACCTGACCCGACCCGAGGTCTGGAGCTTCCTTTACGACCGGATAACGGCCATCCTCGAAGCCCACCCGATCAACTTCGTCAAGTGGGACCACAACCGCGACCTGCTCGAGGCCGGCAGCCTTGCCCGTGACGGGACGCCAGCTATTCACGAGCAGACTCAGGCGTTTTACCGGCTCCTGGACGCGCTCCGGAACCGGTTCCCAGCCATCGCATGGGAGTCATGTGCCTCCGGCGGAGGACGCGTCGACTTCGGAGTGCTTGAACGGGTACAGCGCGTGTGGACCTCGGACATGACAGACGCCCTTGCCCGCCAGATGATCCAGCGGTGGTCGGCGCAACTCGTCGCGCCCGAGTACCTCGGAGCCCATGTCTCCTCCCCTACTTCACACGCCACCGGACGAACTCTGGACCTCGACTTCCGCTGTGCTACAGCCCTCTTCGGGTCCTTCGGCGTCGAGTGGGACCTCACCCAGGCCACCAACGAGGAGCTCGATCGCCTGGCTGCCTGGGTCGCCCGCTACCGGCAGCTGCGCGGCTTCCTGCACTCGGGGCGGCTAGTGCGGCCGGTGTCCACGGACCCGTCGGTCCTGCTCCACGGCATCGTCGCGGCCGACCGCTCGCAGGCACTCATCGCGCACGTGGCCCTCGACGAAAGCGAACACAACCGCGGCGTACAGGTCCGTGTCCCCGGACTCGATCCGGCCGCCCGGTATGCCCTCACGTGGGAGGGACCAGTCAGGGAGAACGCGGTCAGCATGTCCGCGCCACTGCCAAGGAAAGGCCCAACCGGAGGCCAGGCCATGACCGGCACAGCACTGCGCCGCCGCGGATTCTGGATCCCGCGGCGGCCCCCCGAAAGCGCGACCCTAATCCGGCTGACCCGCCGCTGACCGAGAACGGTGCATCGATGCGAGACGTCATAAGCACGGCCAGCGTCCTAGTGGTCGGCGAGTCACTAGTCGACATAATTGCGCGACCCCATGGGACCGCCGGCAAGCGCGCCGGAGGCAGCGCAGCTAACGTCGCTGTCGCGCTGGCGCGGCTCGGCCGGCCCGTCCAGTTCCTCACCGCACTAGGAGACGATGCACATGGCGCCGTCCTCGCGTATCTTCTCAAGCAGTCTGGCGTCGGAATCGTCGGAGACCCACATACGCTGACCCGAACCGCAACGGCGACGGCGACTATCGGGACCGACGGGAATGCGTCATATGTATTCGACATCGAGTGGCGCCTCGGCGCGCTCCCGGACATCAGCCCAACGGCAATGCACACCTGCTCTATCGGGGTGGTACTCGAACCGGGCGCGGCCCAGGTAAAAAGCCTTCTCAAGCAACTGCGGCCGGACGCCACCATCAGTTACGACATCAATGCACGGCCGGCGCTGACCGGAGCCGGACCGCGCCTGGTCCGCGCCGTTGAAGAGATTGCTGCCCTCGCGGACCTGGTCAAAGCGTCAGACGAGGACCTCGAATCGCTTTACCCCGGAAGATCACCCGAAGCCTCGGCTACACACCTGCTTGGATTCGGTCCCTCGGCAGTCATCATTACGAGAGGCGGCCAGGGAGCAACGTGGATCGCTGACGGGCTCCGTGTCGATGTTCCCGCCTTGCATGTCCACGTCGCAGACACGATCGGCGCTGGCGATACGTTCGGCGCAGCCACGATCGACGCGTTGTGGGACTTCAATGCGCTTGGCGGGAGACTCCCAACCCTGGACTCCCCTCAAATCGACTCCGTCTTGCGGCACGCCGTCCGAGCGGCAGCAGTCACCATCTCACGCTCAGGCGCCGATCCTCCGTACAAGCAGGAGCTGCTGTGACCGGCGCGAGCGACTACGGTCGTGCGGCACAACCTCGAGGACAGCCGCGCACGTCTTTGGCATCACGCGCTGCAGCGTGGCCGAAGCCCGACAGTAGGTCTCAGCCCTAGCTTTTCACAGGGGTTCGGCGTTGAGCGGCGCGCCTGAATGGAAAAGTGCCCCTGAACTGGGACGATAAGGGTTGTCGAGGCCTTTATCGCTCCAGTTCGAGGAGCACCTTCAAAGTGAACGGTACCGGATGGTCGCGCGGCCTTGAAGTCACCGGCGGCGGCACGGGCATCGTCTCGCACGCGGGGCTGGTGCTGCTGCGGCGGCTGGCGGACCGCACGGGCCTGACGGCCAGCCATGCCTGGGTCACCGGGGCGAGTGACATGTCATCGGGCGCGCCGGGGCCGCCCATTCTGGTAGGTACCCAGCCAGGCTCGAGCGCGTTCGACAGGACCCGGTCCACTGCCGCGCGACGGCGAAGGCGAGCACGACGTCGAGCAGCTTGCTGTCGGAGTAGGCCTGCGAGCCGTTCCAGCGACGATGTTCCCGCTGCGGATCGGTCAGGCCGGGATCCCCGCCGCGATGCATGCCCGAGCTGAGGTAGACCAGCCGGCCAGGGCGCTGGATCAGGCCGGTCAGCAGGTACGGGGCGAGCACGTTGATCGCGAAGATGTGCGCCAGACCGTCATCGGTGCGGATGCGCCGCGGCTCCCGGTAACCGGCCCCGGCATTGTGAATGACCGCGTCAGGGCCGACGATTTACACCACTCGAGGGGACGTCACCAGCTCATCGGTTGAGCAGCCCGACGATGCCCGACGGTGCAGCGCTGAATCCATCCGCCGATAGCGGCTATCCGGTCCGCGGGCGGCATGCCCGAGTGACGCCCAGTGCAGCCGTCGGCGGACAATCGGTTCGATCGCAGCTTCGGCGGTGTCGTCGCGCGGAAGCCTGAGCCACTCGCCGGACAAGCGAGCGAGGACGGCCCCGGTAACGCGATCGGTAAGCCGCGCACCGATGCACACGCCATCTCCATGTGCCCTCGACCCACCGGTTCATCGAGCAGCTCAGGCAAGGCACCGCGATCTCGACTTCCTCGTCGAGGCTGGCAACGCCGAGGCAGAATTAGGCACGGCGGCACGGTAGGCCAGGCTGTCTGGTCGCGGTGTCGGCAACCTCATTGAGGCCACGGCTGCGGTCATTGCGAAGCGGCGACTGCAAGAGTTCGCCTCTCAGCTCCGCGGCTGCTTCTCTTTCTTCCGCAGCTTGCGGTCGTCCCGCAGTTCCGAGAAGGGCTCCTGTCCGGCTGGATGCCCGGCCGCCACGGCGCGGCCGCGCTCAAGCTCGGCGTTGAACTCGGCGCCGAGCAGGATGGCGACATTGGAGATCCACATCCAGATCAGGAAGATGATGACGCCGGCGAGGCTGCCGTAGACCTTGTTGTAGTGGCTGAAGTTGGCGATGTAGACGGCGAATAGAGCAGATGCAACCAGCCATAGCGCGACGGCGATGAAGCCGCCGGGGCTAACCCACTGGAAGCCGTGCTTGACGTTCGGGCTGGCCCAGAACAAGATGGCGAGGATCAGGCCAATAATGATCAGTAGGACCGGCCACTTGGCGATGTCCCAGACAGTGACCGCCGTCGAGCCGAGCCCGAGCACGTTCCCGACTTTCCGTGCCAGGCCGCCGGTCACGACCACGATGACGGCCGCCGCGACTAGCAAGGTCATCGTCACCACGGTGACGCCAAGGCGGACCGGCGTGGTTTTCCAGATCGGCCGGCCCTCGGGCACGTCGTAAATGACGTTGGAAGCACGCATGAAGGCCGCGACATAGTTGGACGCCGACCACAGTGCGAGCACGATTCCAGCGATGCCCAGGATCCCGGAGGCTGCATGGCTGTGCTGCAGATTGGTGACATCGCTCATGATGATCGTCCGCACGGACGACGGCAGCGCCTTGCCCAGGTTAGTGATGAGCGGCTGGGTGGCCGACTTACCGAGAATGCCGAGCAGGGAGACCAGGACAAGAAGACCCGGGAAGATCGACTGGATGCCGAAATAGGTCAGCGCCGCCGCACGGTCCTGCAGGTCGTCGGCCTTATATTCCTTCAGGGCTCGCCTGGCAGCCGCGAGCCAGGACCCGCTGCTTAGATCTGTCGGACTGTTCGGCGCATCGTCGGGGGCGCTGCTGTCCGTAGTCTGCGACCTGGCCATCGGCGATCACCCTCCCTAACTCGTCGGCGTGGCGGTTGGATATGACTGCCAGGGTGGCTAGTGGCTGTCGGTGAGGGTGTCGCGTACTGTCCGTGCCTGCTCCCGGACGTCGTGCGCCGAGCTGGCGGTCTCATCCTTGACGGTGGCGGTGGCGTCGGCCGCTGCGGCCTTGACCGACTCGGCTGCCTGCTTTGCTGAGTCCTGGAGGCCGACGGCAGCGTCCTTGGCCGCGCTGGTGACGGCTGGTGCGGCGGTTTCTTTTACCTTCGTCGCCGCACGCTCCTCGGCCCTGGTGGCCGGCAGAAGCGAGCCGACGAGCCAGCCGACGCCTACCGCGATCAGGCCGACCGCCAGCGGGTTACCCGCCGCCTGACGGCGAAGGCGGTCTGGAGCCGCTGACGCCTTCTCGTGAACCGCCGATGCCTTTTCTCCCGCCGCGGAAGTCGTGTTGGAGACGGACTGTGACGCTGCACCCATGACCTTGTCCTTCACCCCGAGCACGGCAGAACGTGCGCCGGCTGCCTTGCGCTTTGCGGCATGCGCCGGGTTGACTGTGTTGGCCAGCGTGTTGACGTCCTCACTTAGGCTGATGCGGGTTTCCTCGATCTGCTCGCGGATCTGGTCCGGATCGCTGGTCATGATGTGCCCTCGTTTCCTCTTATTGCGTCAGGAATCTTTTTCACCGTCTGCGCGGTCTGCGGGACGCCCGATACTGCGCTGATCTCCCGGCGCCCCATCAGCCCGAGGATTGCCGCGACGATCAGCCAGATTGCCGCTACGATCAGCGCCGACCAGCCATGACCGGTGGCGTCGCCGATGCCCCACCAGGCGGCGACCGACGCGAACAGCAAGACCATGTAGCCGCTCACGCCCGCACCCGCCAGCATCCCGGCGCCCTTCCCGGCCCGGGTGGCTGACTGGCGGAGCTCGGCCTTGGCCAGCTCCATCTCCTGGCGTATGAGCGTGCTGAGATCCATGGCAACATCTGAGAACAGCTCGCCGACCGACGGCCGCGAATCGGGCTGCGGCGGCAGGGTGGGATCGAACGGGCTGCTCACAGCGTGCCCTGACGGCCCGCCTGGTCATCAGTGACCAGGGGACTCCGCTCGCCGTACGCCGGACCGGCCTCCCAGGCCGGATCATCGCCGGTTGGCAGCAGGCCGCTGGCCGGGCCAGAAAGGCCCGGCGTCTGGTTGCCGATGCCCGCAGTCGTTGCCGGTGGGTGGCTGGCCATGTCAGAGGACTGGGCCGACTGCCCGCTAAGCCCCTGCGTAGCTGCAGGCGCCGCCGCGGAATTATCGCTATTTGCCTCCTTAAGTCCCCGGGTGAGCCGGCCGGCCACGAGGCCCGCTCCCACCGCCAGGGCCAGGAATACCGCCGGCCTGCGGCGCGCGAAGGACTGCATCTCGTCCGCCACCTGGCTGGGCTTTCGGTCGTCCAGCCACTGCCCGGCATGACGGGCCCTCGAGGCCGCCTGACTCGCGAGACTGGCGGCCATGCCGCTCTGGCCGGAGGCATCTGCCATCGAGCGGAGTTCATCACTAAGCGACAGCAGTTGATTCGCCAGCCGCTGCTGTCCCTGGGCCGCTTGCTCCTCCAGCTGGCCTTGAGCCTGTCGTAGCAGGTCCCTGCCCTGACGCCCGGCCTCCACCGCAACGCCCGAAGCCTGCTCGCGGGCAACGTCGGCCACGTGCTTTCCTGTCTGAATACTGCTGTGACTCAGGTCGGTCGCCTGACTCTTAACGACGTCAGCCGTGCCCTGCTCCTCCGCCGATGCGGGTGGGAGCGGCTCGCCGCGCGGTGGCGGCGTTGATGCGAGCGGGTAGCTGTCTGTCATCCGGGCTATCTCCTCGATTGAGTGACTTGCGGTCGTCCGCGATGAGCGGCCCGCGGCGTCTGAGCCCGCTCGGGCCAGGCCCCCGCGAGCCGTCCGGCTGGCCCCCTCTACCCGCAGCCGGACGGCTTACGCATTAAACTTACATCAAAAGCTTCCCTAGAAAGCTTACGTCGTCCACTCAAAGGTATAGCCATCGTGCCCGGGCAGCACCTCGGCCGCGAGGCCGTCCACCGCCGGGGTTTCTCGCCGTGTTGGAACCAGGATCAGGGAGACGGCGCCGGCAGGAAAGGTCAGGAAGGCGGTCCCGGCAGACAACGGCCGCGGTTTACGGCATCAATCTCGCCTGGCAGCCGGGTTGTCGGCCACGAACGCCGCAATGCGGTCAAGCATGTCTTCCAGGCCGGTTTCGAACTCCCCCTCCCACCGGTCCTCAGCGAGTCCCGCCGCTAGGCGGTGCACCGTCGGGAAACGCCTAGCGTCAATCCCGTCCGCGGGATCGAGCAGCTCGCGCGCGCTGTCGGCGTCCTGGAGTGCCTCTCGCTGCTCGGCAGAACGGGCGGGGCTCAGGCCGCCGACGACCGGGTCGGCGGCGGCCTGCCCGGCGGATCCGCGATCATCATTCGAAATAGTGTCGGTTCTGGTGAAGGATCCGTCGCCCGGCTTCGGATCCCGTAGCGTCATGGCACTGGTTTCCAGGAGCAGGTAACCGAGCAGGAAGCCGTTGAAGGTGCGGTAGGTGAACAGGACCTGCTCGTCGCTGAACCCCTCCCGGGCCAATCCGGTCAGCATCGCCTCAACCCAGCGCAGCGACCGAAGCGGCGGGTTCACCCACGGAGCCGCTGGCGGCCGGGTAGCAACCAGCGGGAAAGCATGGGGATGAGCCCGGGCGTAGCGGCGTACTCCGTGCGCCATACCGGCAAGGTACGGCCGCCACCCGTCCACCGGGCGCAGCTGGACTTCCGGATCGTCGGCGAGCTCGTTGACGATCCGCTCCACCACCGCGTCGAACAGCTCATCACGGTCCTGTACATACCTGTACAGCGACATCGAGCGAACCCCCAACCGCGACGACACCGCCCGCATCGTCGCCGCTCCGATGCCCTGCTCATCCATCAGCTCTAGCGTGACCGTGACGATCCGGTCCAGCGACAGACCACGACCCGGCCGGCTACGACGCCCGTGACCGCCCTGTGTTCGTATCACCGGAACCTCACCTCATGACGACTGCTGTGATGTTAGCGGTTAGCCGTCGGACCCGCCGCTGGCGCATGGTCGCATTATGAGCATCCTAAGATTCCTTCGCCGCTGAGTCCCGGGCTGTCCTTACCGACCGCGAGGGAAACGAGTTCTGCGTGGCTCGCCGGTCCCGCGAGCCGGCTGGCCGGCCGGGATCAGGATTATTTCCGCCCGGCGGGCGCGGACCGCCTCGATGATCCGACGGGCAGCCCGCACGGCGCCCATCGACAGCAGCGGCAGGCTGGCGAGGAGGAGAACCAGGTGAACCCCTTCCCCGCCTGGCCAGTGAAACGGGCCTGCAGCTGGGAGCCGGCGCGCATCAGCCCGGTTACGACGGTGGTGACCGTCACCGGCCGCGGCAGCTGCATCGATAACCTCATGTCCATCGTCAGCGACGGCAGCGACCCGCTCGGCGTTACCAGCTTCGCCACCCGCCAGCTGTCCTTAGAACAGGCCCCGGATGGTTACGACATGTTCCGCAACAAGGCCGGCGGCTTGCATCAAGGTGGTTCTGCGGCCCTAGCAGGCGGTGCGGCGGGGCGGTTGCCCCTGGCTGATGGACCTGCTCATCCTCCGCGCTTCAGACGGCCGTGTTGGCGATGGCGAGCTTCGAGCGGACGAGCACAAGCGGGGCCTTGGGGTCGTGCGGCTGGGGAATCGCCGCGAGGGCGAACTCGGCGATCGCCCCCGGACGAAAGACGAGGCAGTGAGTCGAGCCGCCGTACTGGAAGTAACCGAGCTCCTCACCCTTCCGGACGTGGTAGCCGGGCGTCACCTTCGAGTCGATCATGCAAGAGGAAACCTCCACCATGCCGACCGGCACGAACGCCATCAGTCCGATGACGGGGTCGTCGGCCTTGATGAGGATGACCGCCCGGGCCGCGACGTGAGCTAGGTAGGACTGCGAGTTCGTCGGCTCGACCGCGTCGGCGCCTTCCGAGTCGGCCTCTGAATAGTAGGTGCCCGCCTGGACGAACGCCCGCACGATCGTCCCGGCCACCGGGCTGTGCCAGCGGTGGTAGTTGATCGCGCTCAGAAAGGCCTGATAGACGGTCCCGCCAACGAACTGATCGACCGAATCGTCATTGGCCAGCATGTCCTCAAGCGAATACGGCTGGCTCTTGATCCAGAAGCGATCTTGGCGCTTGACGTCCGTGCTGATGCCGTAAGGCGTGGACTCGCAAGCGCTGACGATCACCTTGTCGTCGTCCGGCGAGGCCAACGGACGCTCGCCGTCCTTGAACCGCCGGGTGAAGAAGTCGTTCCACGAGGCAAAGCCCCAGTGCTCGTCCTGCGGGTCGTGCTCGTACTGCTCCATGCCGACCGTGCGCTGGGCCTCGGCGCTTTTCCAGCCAGACGGCGAATCGTTTAGCACGTAGAGCGAGGCGCCGCTGCTGAGGAACTCGCACCAGGCGTTCAGGACCTTCTTGAGCATCGCGTTGACCCGCGGGTCGCGGAAAGCGGCAAACCCGGCCGGCGTCCCCATCGCCCAGTCGAGGATCGCGGTGAGCGGCGTGGCCACCATCGCGCTCTCGCTGAACTCAGGCGCCATCGTCAGCACCTCATTGATCATGCGCAGCATCTGCTCTACGGTCTCCAGATGCCGTTTGCGGTACGGCTTGCTACTGGGCACCTGAGCGATCATCTGGTTCATGTACATGCGCACCACGGGATCGGTGTCGATCAACTGCTGGAGTTCGGTGAGCACGGGATGCAGCAGGACCTGCTCGCCCTTGGCCTCCACCCGCTCGCGATGGCCGGCGAGCCATGACTCCAAGTCGTCCTGGTCTTCCGGCAGCCAGCCGGCCTGGCGCCGTACGTCCGCAGCGTGAGGGCGAGTCGTCATAGAGAGAAAACCTACCGGCGCCAGCTCGGCCGAAACGTCCTTCTGTCCGCTCAGGGCAGCCCCGCAAGGGTTCCGTCCGCCCTCAGCCTAGCCCTGTTGCAGGCCCCATAGTCCGCCACAACCGCGCCTGGTTAGGGGCCCCATCGATACAGGTAAGGCCGTTACAGCGGCGGTTCCGATCACAGAACCGGCCATTTTGCATGCTGGCTAAGAACGACCTAGACGACGGCGCGCGTAGGCGATGTTGACGACCGCGATGACCACCCAGATCAGCACGACCAGGACTACCTGGGCGGTGCTGATCGAGGTGGTGCTTGACATCACGGACGCGTGGAATGGGCCCAGGACGACTGTTGCCTTGGGTACGGTGCCGGTGCTGGACAAGGAATGCAGCGTCACTGCCGTGGCGCCGATACCGAGCCCGACCGAGCCCAGGCCCATGGTGGCGTTTGCCCACGCGCTGCGGGTGGGCTCGATGCCACGCTGCGCCAGCCGGGTGTCTACTTGCTTGTCGATCTCCGAGCTGATCCTTTCGATCAGCCCCTCGGCCAGGGCAGCTTCGTACTCATGACCCAGTTCGCTATGCGCGGCCGCCGCGGCAGCGACGTCCTCATGTGCCTGCACGTCCATACTCCAAGGTAGGCCGCAACCGGCGGTCGAAGTAAGTGGTGCAGCAGCAAAAAGAGCCCGGCTCAGGGAGCCGCTAAGGGTAGGCGGGTGCCCTCGATGATGGCCGCGGCGTCCTTGATCGTTCCCCCGGCGAAGGCGGGGCGACCGCCGTAGGGGTCGTCGTCACTCCACAGGGTGTCCGGTGCAGCCTTGCGGACGACCGGGATGACCTCCGTGGCGAGCCGCTCGAGCATCTCCAGCTGCTGCTCGTGCGGGATCATCGTGGGCAGGCTGAAGGACTGCAGGCTGTGGCCGAACGCCTCGTGCCACCACAGGACCTTATCGGTCACCTGCTGCGGGCTGCCGACGAGGACGGGGCCCTCGGCGATTGCGTGGTCAATGTCGTGGAATGTCATGTCGTTGCCCGGCGTGTGGTTACCCGGCTTGTTGAAGAAGGCGACCATCTTCTCGTAGGTCGGCCCGAACCGCTGCTTAGCTTCCTGCGTGGTGTCCGCGAGGTACAGGAAGCCTGCCCCGGCAGCGACATAGCAGTGCCGCGGGTCATGCCCGTGCCGCGCGTATTCCTCACGGTAATGGCCGATGGGCATGGTGTAGTTGTCGCGTGGCTGGATGGCGTTCGCGCTGAACAGCGGGTCGCCCCAGCGCGCAGCTAGGGCCGCGGAGGTGCGCGTGGTAGCCGAGCCGTGCCAGATGCGCGGCGCGCCGGCAAATGGCCTCGGCTGGCTGGTGACCTCGTTGAGCGGCGGGCGGAACCGGCCCTCCCAGGTGACCTTCTCCTCACGCCACAGGCGGCGCAGCAGCTCGTACTTCTCCGCGAGCTGCTCCCACTGCTGGCTCTGCTCCACGCCGAACATCGGCAGCTGGCGCAGCTCGTTGCCTTGCCGATGACCAGCTCGAGGCGGCCCCGCGAGAGCTGGTCGACCGTCGCGTAGTCCTCGGCCACCCGCAACGGGTCGAGGATTGACAGCACGCTTACCCCGGTCATGATCCGGACTCTGCTGGTCGTCGCCGCGATCGCCCCGAGCAGCACCGTGATGCCCGAGGACAGGAAGTGCCCGGCGTGCCGTTCCCCGAGCGCGACCGCGTCGAAGCCGAGTTCCTCCGCTCGCCTGGCGGACTGCAGGGCCTGGGCGAATCGCTCGGCGGTGCTCACCAGCCGGCCGGTGACCGGGTTTTCGATGTTCGGCAGGATGTGCAGGACTTGGAACTTCACCAGTTTTCCTCTCGACGGTGCTAGAGGCCGGGGAAGGCGGCGTGGCCTGCTGCCGCGACGATCGAGTCGTCTTGTGGGGTATGAACGCGAGAGCACAGCACATCGCGCAGGTGTCGCTCAAGCGGGTTGCGCCTGGTCAGGCCGTTGTTGCCGACGAGCGCGACCGCCTGGGAGACCGCGTCGATGGCGGCGTGCGTGCCGGTGAGCTTCACTAGCGGCGCCTGCGCGATAGCAATCGCGTCTCCGTTGTCGACGCGTGCGGCCATCGCGTCGAGCAGTGCCACCGCAGTCTCCAGCGACGCGTCGATCTCTCCGACCGCCGCCTGCAAACGCGGCAGAGTGGCCAGTGGCCGTCCGAGAGACGCGGGGGACCGTTCGGTAAGAAAGGAGACCAGCCAGTCGCGGGCCGCGGCCGCGACGCCCAGGTAAAGGGACGTCAGGCCGAGCGAGTTCCACGCGAGGAACAGCGGTCCGCCTCCGGACCCGACAGTCGGGACGGCCGTCGTGCCCGCGAAGACCACGTCGTCGCTACGGCTCGCCCGCAGCCCGAGGTGGTCCCAGGTGCGCTCGATGCTGATGCCCGCAGAGTCGGACCGGACCAGGAACCCCGCTGCCTCCTGCGTCTCGCCGACCCGCGCCCAGACCACCATCCAGCGAAGGCCCTCAGCGCCGGTGGAGAAGATCTTGTGCCCGGAGAGTGACCACCGGCCGCCAGCGGGGCTCGCCACCGTCGCGGGCAGGCCGCCGCGAGCCGGGGTGCCCAGTTCCGGTTCGACCCGCAGCGCGTTGATCAGCACTGGCCGCTGGGCCGCCTCGGCGACCGCCCCCGTGTAAACATCGTCCGGCCACGTCGGCTCGATGCCCTGCATTGCGTGCGCGAACATCGTCATCGCGGTGATCAGCGCGGCCGAAGGGTCGCCCTGGCCCAGCGCCCGCAAGATGACGGCGGTCTCTGCCAGCCCGGCGCCCTGGCCGCCGTAGCGTTCGTGCACGGTCGCGGTGAGCAGCCCCGCGTCATGGATGGCGGCGATGCTGTCGGCGGGGAACGACGCGGTGCGGTCGTAGTGTTCGGCGCGCTCGGCGAGCGCCTTCGTGACCTGCGTAAGGTCACGCACCGCTGCCTCCAACCGAGATGGTCTCCGCCAGGTCACGGATCCGCGGGATCAGCTCGCGACCCCAGTCAACGACGTCCTCGAAGGGATCGCCCGGATTCACCGGATCGCCGCCAGACTCCGACACGTCGTTAGCTGCGACCATGCCGATTATTTCGACCGTCATAGTCGATATTATGCCTTCTTCGTGCCGGCGCTCACCCCGACGCTGCCAGGGCGGACGCAGTCCGCGTACTCCGCGACCACCCGGCACATGCCATCCACCCGCAACCCCGCAGCCTCCTAGGGCGTATGAGGAGTGCGCGTCGATCTGCTTCAGGATCGCGAACTGGTCCTGGAGCGTCAGGATCTCGTTGACCTTGCCGCTCTGGAAATGCCAGATCGCCGTGTTCGCGGACCTCGACGGGCTTGCCGGTCGCCGCCACGTAAGCGTTGCGCGCTTTCCGAGGCCCGCGCTTGAGCCAGTTGACTGCGGAGCCGGTCAACCCCAGTCTTGCCTCTAGCGTGTCGCCGGCGCCACGAGGTAAGAGAAGAGGTAAGAGATAAGCGGTAGCGCAGCCGGACATTGGCGACCGTGCTGTTAGGAGGCGTGGTAGTGGGGGCTGACGGCGCAGGCGACGGGGCAACTGCAGGGCTGTCACGGACAGCAGCACGGCGTAATTTCTGGGGCTGGGGCCTGGAAGGGGAAGGGCTGGCGGCGAGTGAGGTCGAGCAGCTCGGGGCCGTCTTCGCCGACCGTCTCGGGCTCGCTGACCTGCGGCTGCAGGAACCGCCTCGATTGGAGGAGCTGGAACTGCGCGCGCCACGGGTGGCGCCGCCGGCGTCGCTCGAGGCGGTGTTCAGCACCGGCCCGTACGACCGGGCCGCGCATACGTACGGCCGGTCGTTCCGCGATCTGGTGCGTGCCTTCCGCCGGGACTACGCGCACGCGCCCGATCTGGTCGCGTTCCCTCGCGACGAGGGCGAGCTGGTGTCGGTGCTCGATTGGTGCGGCGATGCCGGGGTCGCGGCGATCCCGTTTGGCGGCGGCTCCAGCGTGGTCGGCGGCGTGGAGCCCGACGTAGGCGACGGCTATCGCGGAGCGGTCAGCGTCGATCTCCGCAATCTTGACGGGGTGCTGGAGGTCGATAAAACCTCGCTGGCCGCGCGGATCGCGGCCGGCACGCTCGGTCCGGCACTGGAAGCCCAGCTGAAGCCGCACGGGCTCACGCTGCGGCATTTCCCTCAGTCATTCGAGTGGTCGACGCTAGGCGGCTGGATCGCGACGCGCTCAGGCGGCCACTTCGCGACGCTGCACACCCATATCGATGAGTTCGTCGAGGCCGTTCGCGTCGTGACGCCGCGCGGTGTCCTCCAGACCAGGCGGCTGCCGGCTTCTGGTGCCGGGCCGTCGCCGGAACGGCTGTTCTGCGGCTCGGAAGGCACGCTCGGCGTGATCACCGAGGCCTGGATGCGCGTGCAGCGGCGTCCGAGGTTCCGTGCGGGCGCCTCGGTTTCTTTCGCCGACTTCCGCGATGGGGTGCAGGCGGTCAGGGAAATCGCCCAGTCCGGGCTTAATCCGGCTAATTGCCGCCTACTCGGCCACGAGGAGGCACTGATGTCGGGCAGCGGCGACGGGTCGCGTTCCATCCTGGTGCTTGGCTTCGAGTCCGCGGATCACGAGCTGGACCCGTGGCTCGCCAGGGCGCTGGAGATCTGCGGAAGTCATCGCGGCGAGGTGCACGGCGCAGGAAGCGACCCGGCCGCGACCTGGCGGGCGGCGTTCCTGCGCGGCGGGTATCTGCGGGATGGCTTGGTCCAGCTCGGGCTGATCAGCGAGACCTTCGAGACCGCTGTTACCTGGGATCGCTTCTGGGAGTTCCACGAGGGGGTGCTGGCGGCCACGAGGCAGGCGGTGCGTGAGGTCTGCGGGGGTGGCGTGGTCTCGTGCCGCTTCGCCTACGCGTATCCGGACGGCCCGGCACCGTATTACTCGGTCTACGCGCCTGGCCGCCCCGGCCAGGAACTTCGGCAGTGGGACGAGATCAAGGTCGCGGCCGCGGAGGCGATCGCCGCGCTCGGCGGCACGATCACGCATCACCATGCCGTCGGCCGCGACCACCGCCGGTGGTACCTGCGCGAGGTGCCGGGGCTGTTCGCCGACGCGCTCCGCGGCGTCAAGGCCGAACTCGACCCGTCCGGCATCATGAACCCGGGAGTCTTGCTCGAGCCAGGAGCCGTGACCCGCGGCAGCGAAGGAGGACGGCAATGAGCAAGGTGTACCGCAGCGAGCTCAACCCGGTCGATTTCCTGTCCCGGGCGGCGTACATCTACCCGGAGAAGACCGCGGTCGTGGACGGCGGGCGGCGGTATTCCTACCGGGAGCTGGCGCAGCGGTCGTGGCGGCTGGCTAACGCGCTGCGATCGGCCGGGCTCCGCAAGGGAGACCGGGTCGCCACCCTGCTGTTCAACTCGGCGCCGATGCTGGAGGCCCATTTCGGCGTGCCCGCGGCGGGCGGGGTCCTTGTCGCGGTCAATAACCGGCTGGCCAGCGCGGAGGTCGGCTACATCCTGCGGCACAGCGGCGCGCGGTACCTGCTGCTGGACGCCGGGCTCGAGGCGCTGGCCGCGCCCGCGGAGCTGACCGGGGTGACCGTGATCCGCTACGCGAGCACGGGCACAGCCGGGGCAGGTCCGGCGGATCAGTATGAGGAGTTCCTCGCCGCCGCCTCGCCGGAGATGCCGCCCAGCTGGCTGGAGCACGAAGAAGAGACGATCTCGATCAACTACACCTCCGGCACGACGGGCCGGCCCAAGGGCGTGCAGTACACCTACCGCGGCGCGTACCTGAACGCGCTGAGCGAGGTCATCGTGGGCGGCTTGAGCGCCGACTCGGTGTACCTGTGGACGCTGCCGATGTTCCACTGCAACGGCTGGTGCTTCCCATGGGCCGTCACCGCGGTGGCGGCGCGCCACGTGACCATGCGGGCGGTGGACCCCGGCCTGGTGTGGGAGCTGATCGACGGTGAGGGCGTGACGCACTACAACGGGGCGCCCACCGTTCAGCTGATGGTGCTGAACGATCCGCGGGCTCATCCACTGGACCGGCCGGTGACCGCGATGGTGGCGGCGGCGCCGCCCTCGCCGACGTTGTTCGCCCGGATGAGCGAGCTGAACTTCCGCGTCGTGCACGTGTACGGCCTGACCGAGACCTACGGCCCGGTCACCGTCTGCCCGGAGCAGGACGCCTGGCGTGAGCTCCCCATCGAGCAGCGCGCGAGGTACCTGGCGCGCCAGGGACAGGCCTATCCCACCTCTGACCTGGTCCGGGTCGTCGACGAGCAGCTGAACGACGTGCCACGGGACGGGATGACGATGGGGGAGGTGGTCATGCGCGGGAACAACGTCATGAGCGGCTACTTCGACGACGAGGCGGCCACCGGAAAGGCGTTCGCCGGCGGCTGGTTCCATTCCGGGGACCTCGCGGTGTGGCATCCCGACGGCAACATCGAGCTACGCGACCGCGGCAAGGACATCATCATTTCCGGCGGCGAGAACATCTCCAGCATCGAAGTCGAGCAGGCGATCTGCGCCCACCCCGCCGTGCTGGAGTGCGCGGTCGTCGGGATCCCGCACCCGCACTGGGGCGAGCGGCCCAAGGCGTTCGTCACCCTCAACGAGGGCGCCGCGGCTACGCCGGAAGAGATCATCGCGTTCTGCCGTGACCGGCTGGCCCACTACAAGTGCCCCGACGCGATCACCTTCGGGCCGCTGCCCAAGACATCCACCGGCAAGATCCAGAAGTTCGTCCTGCGCCAGCGGGAATGGGCCGGCCAGGACAAGCAGGTTGGCGGCGTGTGACACCGTGAGCGCACCAGGTGCGCTTGAATCGGTGGGTGGCTAACTACGGTGACTGGCAGTTCGGTATCTATCTCGACGGGCTGAGCGGCAAGCGCCCGGCGTTGCCGATGTCGTACGCGGAACTGGAACGGCAAGCCGAGCAGTGCATGTCTCCGGAGATGTGGTCGTACGTCGCGGGCGGCGCGGGGAACGAACGGACCCAGCGCGCGAACGTGCGAGCTTTTGACGGCTGGGGGCTGATGCCGCGGATGCTCACCGCCGCGGCCGAGCGGGACTTGTCGGTGGAACTGTTCGGGCGGCGCCTGGCTACGCCGCTGCTGCTGGCGCCCGTGGGAGTGATCGGGCTGTGCGCCGCCGACGGGCATGGGGACCTGGCATCCGCGCGTGCCGCGGCTGCCATTGGCGTCCCGATGGTCGCCTCCACGCTGTCGCAGGATCCGATGGAGGCCGTGACGGCAGAGTTGGGCGATGCTCCCGGATGGTTCCAGCTCTACCCGCCCGCCGACCGGGAGGTGTGCGAAAGCCTGGTGCGCCGGGCCGAGGCGGCCGGGTTCTCGGCCATCGTGATCACGCTGGACACCCTGACACTGGGCTGGCGGCCGCGCGACCTGACACTGGCGAGCTTCCCGCAGCTGAAGGGCTTGTGCCTGGCCAATTACACCAGCGACCCTGTCTTTCGCAGCCGCCTCGCCGTACCCCCGGAAGAGGACATGCAGGCGGCCACCGGCCAGTGGGCGCTGCTGTTCGGCGATCAGCGGCTGTCGTGGGATGACCTGCCCTGGCTCCGGTCACTGACCTCGCTGCCGCTGCTGCTCAAGGGCATCTGCGCGCCGGAGGACGCGCGCCGCGCGATCGACGCGGGAATCGACGGCCTGTGGTGCTCGAACCATGGCGGCCGCCAGGCGAACGGAGGCCTGCCGGCCCTGGACTGCCTGCCCGGTGTCGTCGACGCTGCCGGAGCAGCGCCGGTGATCTTCGATTCCGGCGTGCGCAGCGGGGCCGACGTCGCGACCGCGCTCGCGCTCGGCGCGCGAGCGGTGGCCATCGGGCGACCGTACGCGTATGGCCTGGCGGTCGGCGGCCAGGCCGGGATCGAGCACGTACTGCGCTGCATGCTCGCCGAACTCGACCTGCTCATGGCCGTTGACGGCTACCCGTCCATCGTCGCGTTCGACCGCGACGCGCTGCGCCGGGTGCGCTGACCCATGCGCTCGCCCGCGTTTCCGCGGAAACGCGGACTTAGGTCAGGTGACTGAAGTCGTCGCGCCCGGGTTCTCGTTACTCTCGACCCCGGGACGGGAAGGGAGAAGCCATGATGAACGTGGACCTCACCGGGCAGACCGCCGTGGTGACCGGCGCGAGCCGGGGCATCGGCCTGGCCGTGACGCGCGCCCTGACCGCCAGTGGCGCCCGCGTGGTCGCGGGCGCGCTGCACTCCTCGGCCGAACTCAGCAAGCTCGCCGCGGACGGCTCTGTCACGATCAGCGAACTCGACCTCGCCGCGCCCGGCGGGCCCGCGGATCTGGTCGCGCTGGCGGGGACGCGGATCGACATCCTGGTCAACAACGTCGGTGGCGCGCCGCCCCGAACCTCGGGGTTCCTTGCCATCACCGACGAGGAGTGGCTCTCGACGCTCAACCTCAACCTGATGACGACGGTCCGCGCCAGCCGCGCCGCGCTGCCCGCGATGCTGGCCGCCGGCCGGGGCGCGATCGTGAACGTCTGCTCGGTGAACTCCGTGCTCTCCGATCCCGCGGTCATGGACTACAGCGCCGCGAAGGCCGCGGTGGCCAGCTTCTCCAAGGCGCTGTCGAAGGAGGTCGGACCCAAGGGAGTCCGGGTCAACACCGTGAGCCCCGGCCCGGTCGCCACCGACCTGTGGCTGGGCGCGAGCGGGGTCGCCGCAACGGTCGGGCAGGCGACCGGCGCCCGCCCCGAGGACGTCGCGAGCAGCGCCGCGAGCGAGATGGTCACCGGGCGGTTCAGCCGCCCTGAGGAGGTCGCTGACCTGATCCTGCTGCTGGCCAGCGACGTCACCGCCAATGTCACCGGCGCCGACATCCGCATTGACGGCGGCCTGATCCCGACCTGGTAGTCCGTCTCTCACCCGGTCGAAATTCAAAGTCTTCATCCGGAACGGGCGCGGGGTGGCTCCCCGGCTCCCCGCTCGCCGATGACGCGGTCGAACGCCCCCTGCCGCCGGCTTCGGTCATCCGACTGCACGCTCGCGCCAGGCAGCGCCCGATTTCCGCCGGGCTTAATTCCGGAGCTTGCCGAGGATGCGGGCCAGTTCGGCGCGGTCGGCCGGGCTGAGGCGGGCGAAGACGCGCCCTGCTTCGGGTCCCCGGGTGGCGCGGATCTCGGCGAGGACGTCGGCGCCGTGCTCGGTCACCTCGACCAGGGTCGCGCGCCGGTCGCCCGGGTCGGCGAGCCGCCGGACCAGGTCCCTGGCCTCGAGCGCGTCCACGACCTCGGTGGCTGTCCGGGGCGCGATCTGCAGGTGATCGGAGATGGCGGACAGCCGCATCGTCCCGTGCCTGTTCAGCACGCGCAACGCGCGCAGGTGGGCCGGGGTGATGTCCCATGGCGCCAGCGTCTCGACTGACTTCTCGCGAAGCTGCCGGACCACGGCCCCGAGCGCCTCCGACAGCGACTCATCGCTGGCCGGGTCGGCGGGCTGACGCGCGGCCCGGGCCGCTTCGTCGCGCTCGGAGGTCACGGGAATACAGTACCAGGTTTTTGTGCTATACCCTCATATTGAGGTAACCTCACGAATGAGCCCAGACACTACGAAAGGCAGAAGCTCTTGGCATCACCCCAGATGAACCGGGATACCTCCCGCCGGGGCCGCGGCCCGGCCACCGTTACCGCCGCGGAAAAGGCGCAGGCACGCGAGGTGTCGCTGCGCCGCATCGGGCTGCTGTTTCGCCCCTACCGATGGCAGCTGGCCATCGTCACCGCCATCATCGCGGCCTCGTCCCTGGTCGGGCTGGCCTCGCCGTTCCTGCTTCGCGCGGTGATCGACACCGCCCTGCCGGACAAGAACCTGCGCCTGCTGGCCTGGCTGGTGGCGGCGATGGTCGCGGTTGCCGCCATCACCTCGGCGTTCGGCGTCATCCAGACCTGGATCAGCACGAAGGTCGGCCAGCACGTCATGCACGAGCTGCGCACCAGCGTCTTCACCCATCTGCAGCGGCAGTCGATCGCCTTCTTCACCCGCACCCGCACCGGCGAGGTGCAATCGCGCATTCAGAACGACATCGGCGGCATGGAGTCCGTCGTGACCTCGACCGCCACCTCCATCGCGTCCAACCTCACCACCGTCGTCGCGACCGCGGTCGCCATGGCCGCCCTGTCCTGGCGGCTGTCGCTCATCTCGCTCGTGGTCATGCCGCCCGCCATCTTCCTGACCCGCAAGGTCGCCAGGATGCGCAGGGCCATCACCACCCAGCAGCAGAGGGAACTCGCCGACCTCAACGTGACGATCGAGGAAGGGCTCTCCGTCAACGGCATTCAGCTGGCCAAGACGATGGGTACCGGACCGAGCCTGATCCAGCGGTTCGCCGACTCTTCGGCCCGTTTGATCGACCTGGAGCTCCGCTCCCAGCTCGCCGGGCGCTGGCGGATGGCCTCGCTCAGCATCATCTTCGCCGCGGTCCCGGCCGTCATTTACCTCGCCGCCGGCCTGCCCGTGTCCGCCGGAACCGTCAGCATCGGCACCCTGATCGCCTTCACCACCCTGCAGAACGCCCTGTTCCGGCCGATCACCGGCCTGCTCAGCACCAGCGTCTCTGTGGTCAGCTCGCTGGCCCTCTTCGCGCGGATCTTCGAGTACCTCGACCTGCCCGTCGAAGTCGACGAGCCAGCGCACCCGGTCAGCGTCGACCCAGCGCGCGTCACCGGGCACGTCCGCTTCGAACGCGTCGGTTTCACCTACCCAGGCGCCGACCGGCCCGCCCTGGCCGGCATAGACCTGGACATCCCGGCCGGCAGCACGCTCGCCCTGGTCGGCGAGACCGGATCCGGCAAAACCACCCTCGGCTCACTGGTCGCGCGGCTCTACGACCCGACCCGCGGCAGCGTCCGCATCGACGGCACCGATATCCGCGACCTGCGGCTGGCCGACCTGGCCGCCATCGTCGGCGTGGTCAGCCAGGAGACCTACCTCCTGCACACCACCGTCCGGGAGAACCTGCGCTACGCCAAGCCGAGTGCCACTGACGCCGAGATCGAGGACGCCGCTCGCGCGGCGCAGATTCACGACTTGATCGCCAGCCTGCCCGACGGCTACGACACCATGGTGGGCTCCCGCGGCCACCGCTTCTCCGGCGGGGAAAAGCAGCGCATCGCGATAGCCAGGACGCTGCTGCGCGATCCGCGGGTGCTCGTCCTCGACGAAGCCACCAGCGCCCTGGATACCGAAACCGAGCGGGCGGTGCAGCAGGCCTTCGACACGCTGGCCCGGGGCCGGACGACCATCACCATCGCGCACCGCCTGTCCACTGTCAGGAACGCCGACCAGATCGTCGTGCTCGACCACGGCCGCATCATCGAGTCCGGTGACCACGCCAGCCTGCTGGCCGACCAGGGCCGCTACGCCGAACTGGCCGCCTAAGCGCCCGCTGGTCCTGAACCAGCATCAGGGCTTGCGGCCCCAGGCGGTCACGAGCAAATGCGGCATGATCAGCGTGCGCGGGTCGGCGAGGTGCGCGCGGACCGCCGCGTCCACGTCCGCGAGTTCACGCTCACCGGCCAGGCCGAGGCTGAGAATCACCGGATGCAGGCTGCGCACCAGATCGGGTATCACGGTTCGCCGCGAATGACCCGCCGGGTAGCAGCTCGCGTACACCGTCGCCCCGACGTCGGTCAGTCCCGCCTCGCGGAACAGCTCGGTCAGCCTGCGCCCGAGGCGCAGGTCCGCTCCTGCCCTGGGAAAGCTGGCCAGGAACAATGCCCAGAGCCGGTCCCATTCGGGCAGCGGCGGGTAACAGATGCTGAACTCGGCATCCGCCTCCTGGCTCGCCACCAGGCCACCCGGCCTGGCCAGCCTGACCATCTCAGCGACCACTTCCGCGGGCTCAGGGATGGTCACGAGCAGTGTGCGGGTGTGCACCAGGTCGAAAGATTCCGCGGGAAGGCCGGTGTGCCGCGCGTCGCCGGCCAGCACGTCAACGTTGGCGAATCCGTGGCTGGACGCGTGCTGCCGCGCCACCGCCACGTGCGCCGGGTCGGCGTCGAGCCCGACGACCCGGCCATCCGGGCCGACGGCCCCCGCCAGGAGATCGAGTGTTCCTCGCGGCCCGCAGCCGAGGTCGATCGCGGTCTGACCGGGCCGCAGGCCGAGCTCGCGAAGCCGGCCGATCAGGGCGCGGGCTTCCGGTTGCAGTTCCTCCGACTGGCGCTGCAGCCGGGCGGTCTCATCCGTGTCGGCGCCGAGGGCGTACACCTCGGCCGCGTCGTAGGCTGGCGCGACGGTGGTGTCAGTTGCGTGATGGGACATGGCCGGATACTGGACGATGCGGCTTCCGGGCCGCTAACCAGCGACTTACGGTGTACTTACCATGGAGTTCAGCATCCTCGGCCCGGTTGAGGTGACCGTCAGCGGACGGCCGCTCGAGCTGAGCGGCGCCCGCGCCCGCGCGGTCCTCGCGACGCTGATCGTGCACGCCAACCACGTCGTCGCGGCCGAACAGCTGCTCGACGAGCTGTGGCCGCTGCAGCCCGCTGACAAAGCCCTGGCCAGCCTCCAGGTGCGCCTGTCCGAATTGCGCAAGGTGCTGCGACCGGCGGCGGACTCGCCAGGCGGGGACCGGCTCACCACCCGGCCGCCGGGATACCTGCTGCGCGTGACCGAGGCGGAACTCGACTCCTGCCGTTTCACCGAGCTCACGGCCGAGGCGGCCGACGCCATGGCCGAGGACAAGCCGGCCATTGCGCTGCACCGTCTCGACGAGGCGCTGCGGTTGTCGGGCCGGCTCTGGCGGGCATCGACGCGCCATCCGTCAGGACCGAGGCCGGCCGTCTCGAGGAACTGCGGCTCGCCGCGCTCGAGGCGCGGGCCGAGGCGCTGCTGGAATGCGGCAAGTTCGGCGACGCGATCGTGGAACTCGAGACGCTGACCGCGGCCCACCCGCTGCCATCCTCCGCCAGGACCCCGCCCTGGATCGCGCCGCCTTGGATCGCCTCGCGGTGGGCGAGCAGGACGCCGGCAACCGCGGCGGAGGGCGGCGCGGCCAGCTGTTCCCCGGCCCGCCGACCCGCTACGCGCTGACCGATGACGGCGTGCACATCGCCTACCAGGTCCTCGGCCAGGGCGACCGGGACATGGTGTTCGTCCCTGGCCTGATGAGCCACCTGGACTTGGTGTGGGAGGACGCCGACACCGCCGGGTTCTTCCAGCGCCTGGCGACGCTGGGCCGGCTGATCCTGTTCGACAAGCGCGACACCGGCCTGTCGGACCGCGCGGCCGGCGACCTGTCGCTCCAGGAGCGCATGGCCGACGTGCGCGCCGTGATGCGCGCCGCCGGGTCAGCGCGGGCCGTGCTGTTCGGCTACTCGGAAGGCGCGCCGATGAGCATCCTGTTCGCCGCGGCCTACCCGGAGCAGGTCACCGCCCTGATCCTCGGCTCGGCGGCCGCCCGCTGGTTCCCCGCTCCCGACTATCCCTGCGGTGAGGCGGCGGTCGAGATGTACGAGTCGCTGCGCGACATCGCGGCGCACCACTGGGGCAGGGGCGACAGCATCGAGTGGTACCTGCCGAGCCGGGCCGCCGACCCGCACGCCCGCGAGCTGTTCGCGCGGTTCGAGCGCCTGGCGGTCACCCCCGGCGCCTTCTTGCGCATGACCGCGATGATCCGCGAGATCGACGTCCGTGCCGCGCTGCCGTCGATTCACGTGCCGACGCTGGTGATCCACCGCCTCAGCGACCGCATCACGCCGCCCTTTCACGGGCGCTACCTGGCCTCGCGGATCGCGGGCGCACGCTACTTCGAGCAGCCGGGCGACCATTCGCTGCGGTTCGCAGGCGGCGGGGACATCGACGCGCTATTCGGCGAGATAGCCGGCTTCCTCGCCACGCTGTTAGGACTGGCCTGCCCCCATGATGCGGAGGGCGCCGAAGCCCGGGCGGCTCCAGATCCTGTCCCAGCCGGCGGAGACAGGTCAGCGGCGGCAGCCGGGGCGCGTCCGGTTCGCCGTTTTGCTCACAATGTGGCCGAATATGACACGGTCAAGGCACGAAAGGGTCACGGATCAGTAACCTTGCCGCTGCCCGGCCCGCGCGCTGATAGCAACGGCTCGTCAGGCCAGGATCGGTCGCAATGCCCGGGGGGGCAATAATGAACACGGGGCACGTCCGCGCGGCAGCGCTCGCCGCGGCACTGATCATGATGCTGGCCGGGTGCGCCGCCGCGCACAGCGACGCGGGGCCCGCCGCGCTGACCAAGGCCGGCGACCAGAACGTCACGGTCGCCGCGATACCCTCATCCGACCTGGCCGGCCTGTACATCGCGCAGGATGAGGGGCTTTTCGCCCGGCAGGGGCTGCACGTGACGATCACGACGATAGCCAGTACCAAGGCGGTTATCGCCAGTCAGCTGAACGGCCAGGTCGACATCGGCGCGGGCAGCTATGTCGGCTACGTCGCGGCGCAGGCGACGGGCGCCAGGTTCCGCATTCTCGCCGAGGCTTCCACCCTCCGGCCGCACACGCGGGTGCTGCTCACCACGGCCGGCTCGCGCATTACGACCCTGGCCGGGCTGGGCGGCAAGAAGATCGCGGTCAACGGCACCGGCAGCATCGGTACCCTGCTGATCAGCGCGCTGCTCGCCGAGAACGGGATAGCGCCGGCCAGGGTGCGCTTCGTCACCGACAAGCAGGGCTTCCCCGATATGGCGGGACAGCTCCAGCGGGGGCAGTGGGACGCGGCGTTCATCGCCGAGCCCTACGCCAGCAAGGCCGAAGAGGACTACGGCCAGGTGGAACTGGCCGACCTGGACCAGGGCGCCGCCCTGAACTTCCCGATCGCCGGGTATGTCGCCACCCAGGCGTGGGCACGGCAGCATCCGCAGGCAGCGGCCGCGTTCGTGCGGGCGATCGAGGAGGGGCAGGCGCTCGCCCAGGACAATCCCGGCGCCGCCCGGGCGGCCGTGGGGAAATCCGATCAGCTGCCGGGCGAGGTGACCGCGGTCATGGCGCTGCCCGACTTCCCCGTCGGCCCGGTTAATGAGCAGCGCATGCAGCGCACCGCCGACGCCATGCTCCAGTTCGGCCTCCTTGCCCGGCAGTACGCCGCCGAAGTCCGGCAGGGCACCCTGATAAGGTCGATGATCTCCCCCAGCTGAGCCGTCGCCTGAGTCATCCACCGGCAGCTTCGGCTTCCGCTGCGAGTGGTGCCGTGCGGCCGGCATGTGGCGGACAGGCACGGGCTGGCTTTGCGAGGCTGCGGGATTGCCGGGGTTACGGGCGGGGACCGGGATCGCTGGCGGGACGGCGGGCGCGTCCTTGGGGTGTCCAGGGCGGGAAGGGACTCAGGCCGGCGTCGCCCGGGTCGCCATCGTTCCCTGACGGCGAGACCGTGAGCGGTCTCGCCGCGCTGCCGGGACTGACCACCGCCCTGTCCGATATGCCATGCTCGTGGTGTGCAGCGGGAGGCGATGAGTCAACACAGGAGGACCGGCGCTAGGTCGCGGCCGGCCAGCATTCGCGATGTCGCGCGGCTCGCCGGGGTCTCGCATCAGACGGTCTCCCGGGTGCTGAACGGGCATCCCAGCGTCCGGGACGTCACCAGGACCCGGGTGCTCGTCGCCATGGACGAGCTGCAGTTCCGGCCGAGCCGGGCCGCCCGCATGCTGTCGATGCGGCGGTCGCAGACGATCGGCGTGCTCGCCGCCGCGGTCGGGTCGCACTACGGCCCGGCGAGCAGCGTGGGCGCGGTCGAGGACGCGGCGCGCGAACAGGGGTACTACGCGACCGTCGCCCATCTCGCGTCGCTGTCGGCCGACGCGATCTCGGCGGCCGTCGAGGACCTGCTTAACCAGGACGTGGAGGGTGTCGTCATCGTGGCGCCGCGGACCGCCGTGCTGTCGCGGCTGGCCGCGCTGGCGGTGGACATCCCTATCGTGGCCGCGCAGGGGGAGCAGGAGGACGCGGGCGGTATCCCGGTCGCTTCCGTCGACCAGCGAGCCGGCGTGCGGATGGTGATCGACTACCTCACCGGGCAGGGACACCGGCGCATCGTCCACGTCGCGGGCCCTGCGGACTGGAACGACGCGCAATCGAGGCTGCGAGCGTATGAGGCAGAGCTCCGCTCCTCGGGACTTCCGGTGCTGCCCCCGGCCCACGGCGACTGGACTGCCGAGTCGGGGTACCGGGCCGGGCGGTCGCTTATCCAGGCGGCGGGACACGGGGACCTGGGGTTCAGCGCGGTCTTCTCGTCGAACGACCAGATGGCGCTGGGGCTGATGCACGCTTTCCGCGAGGCGCGCCTGGACGTGCCCCGTGACGTGAGCGTGGTCGGCTTCGATGACATCCCGGAGGCAGCGCATTTCTGGCCGCCGCTGACGACGGTGCGGCAAGCCTTCGATGAGCTCGGCAAACGCTGCGTGGCCATGCTGATGGACGCGATCCGCAAGTCCGAGGATCCGTCGGCCGTCCCTGACGAGACCGTGCCTGACGCGGTGGCGCCGCGGCTGATCATCAGGGACTCCGTCGCCGCGGTGTAGCGGCGCGGGCCGCGGCTGTGGATAGCCCTGTGGGCATTTGGCTGCGTACTTGCGGAAATGCCGTCTTAAAGCACGGGAATACGTAGCGGGGGAGCGCGGTCCGGCTGTGGACAACGGGTTGCGGCCTCCGTCGATGCGTACACGCGGCGTCTGGATCGGGTACCCTTACATGGTCCAATGGCGGAGTAGCTCAGTCAGGCAGAGCAAGCGGCTCATAATCGCTGTGTCGCCGGTTCAAGTCCGGCCTCCGCTACCCGTTCAGGTCCCCACCACACTGTCGTAAAGGAAGGCACTCCACCGTGGCTGCCACCGACGTCCGGCCGAAGATCACGCTGGCTTGCCAGGAGTGCAAGCGCCGTAACTACATCACCAAGAAGAACCGGCGCAACGACCCGGACCGCCTCGAGCTGAAGAAGTACTGCCCCTGGTGCCGCTGCCACACGGCGCACCGCGAGACCCGCTAACCGCGGGCCCGGACGCCAGGTGGCCCTGAACAAGGAGTTCGTCGGCCGGGTCTTCGGGCCTGGCGAGCCCTACGAGGTCAGCCGGGTCAAGATCGCCGAGTTCGCCGACGCGATCGGCGAGTCTAGCGAGCTGTGCAGGGACAAAGCAGCCGCCCAGCGGGCCGGGTACCCCGACGTTATCGCGCCGCCGACGATGGCGATCGTGATCGCCATGGCGTCGACCGCCTCCATGCACTCAGAGCCGGGCCTCGGGCTCGACTATTCGATGGTCGTGCACGGCGAGGAGAGCTTCAGCCACAGCCGCCCGCTGCACGCTGGCGACGTGGTGGTCGCGACGACCACGGTCGAGTCGATCAGGGCAGTCGGCGCCATGTCGATGCTCGTGACGTCCACCGACATCAGCACCACCGACGGCGAGCACGTCTGCACCGCGAAGTCCACGCTGGTCGAGCGCGGAAAGTAGGCACGATGACGGTCAAGTACGCCGACGTGGAACCCGGCACCCAGATCCCGGGCAAGAGCTACCGCGCCACTCGCCTCGACCTGGTGAAGTACTGCGGGGCATCCGGTGATTTCAACGTCATCCACTGGAATGAGCGCCTCGCCCGCTCCGTCGGCCTGCCCGGCGTCATCGCGCACGGCATGTACACGATGGCGCAGGCGGGCAAGTTCGTCACCGAATGGGCTGGTGACCCCGGCGCGGTCCTCGAATTCGGCGTCCGGTTCTCCGGCCTGGTCCCGGTCCCCGACGACGAGCAGGGCGCGACAATAGAGGTCAGCGGCACGGTCACCGAGAAGCTCGGGGACAACAAGGTCGCCGTCGACGTCGTGGCCAGGTCCGGCGACACGAAGGTGCTGACCCGCTCCCGCGCCGTCGTCCGCCTCCCGTGACCCTGCTGGCCGACTACACGACGCTCGGCCTCGGCGGCCCGGCGAAGGCCTTTACCGACGCCCCGGGCGAAGCCGCCCTGATCGACGCGGTCCAGGCCGCCGACGCGGCCGGCGAGCCGGTCCTGATCCTGGGCGGCGGCAGCAACCTGGTCATCGCCGACGAGGGCTTCCCCGGCTCGGTCGTGCACGTGAACATCCGCGGCGTCGGCTACGCGGCGGCCGCCGACGGCCAGGACGGCGTCGACGTCACGGTCGCGGCGGGCGAGGACTGGGACGACGTGGTGGCGGCCGTGGTGGCCGAGGGACTCGCGGGCGTCGAATGCCTGTCCGGCATCCCTGGCCGCGCCGGGGCCACCCCGATCCAGAATGTCGGCGCGTACGGGCATGAGGTGGCTGAGGTCATCACGAGCGTGCGGGCATTCGACCGGCGGACAAGCCAGATTCAGGTCATCCCGAACGGATCGTGCCACTTCGCCTACCGCACCAGCTTCTTCAAGCGGCACCCGGCGCGGTACGCGGTGCTCGCGGTGACGTTCCGCCTCACCAGGGACACGCGGTCGATGCCGGTGAAGTACGCCGAACTCGCGGCCGAGCTCGACGTGCGCATGGGGGAGCGCGCGGGAGTCGGCGAGGTCCGTTCCGGAGTGCTGAAGATAAGGGCACGCAAGGGAATGGTGCTCAACCCTGGCGACCCGGACACCAGGAGCGCCGGCTCCTTCTTCACGAACCCGGTGCTCGACGCGGAGCAGTTCGCCAGGGTGGCTGCCGTGGCGACCGTGCCGGTGCCCAGGTTCGACGCCGGGGACGGGAAGGTGAAGGTGCCCGCGGCGTGGCTGATCGAGCGGGCCGGCTTCGGCAAGGGCTACGGCGCGCCCGGCCGGGCGCGGGTGTCGTCCAAGCACACGCTCGCCCTGATCAACGCCGGCGGTGCGACGACGGCGGACCTGCTCACCCTGGCCCGCGAGATCCGCGACGGCGTCCGCGCGACCTTCGACGTCACCCTGGACCCCGAACCCACCCTGATCGGCGCCACCCTCTGAGCCGCCCCAAGCGCACCCTCTGCCGCCACCCGTCCAAACGCCCCCCACCGCCACCCCATCACAAACGCCCCCCACCGCCACCCCATCAAAGGCGGTCGATGGACCATCGACCGCCAAAGAGGGGGGACGATGGCCCATCCACCACCTATGCCAGTCACCCCCAACGTCGACGATGTTGCATCGACCACCTTTAGAGCGAGCTGCTCGGAGGGCTAGGAGTTCAGCCAGGCGTCGATGGCGGCGAGCAGGCGGGTGCGGACCGACTCGGGGGCGGCGGAGCCCAGGACCGACATACGGGCGAGGTCGGCTAGCTCGTGAGGAGTGAACTCGTGCACGTCGCGGGCGATCTCGTACTGCTTAACCAGGCGCCGGCCGAATAGCAGCGGATCATCGGCCCCGAGCGCGACCGGCACGCCGGCCTCGAACAAGGTGCGCACAGGAACTGAGGCCGCGTCGGGCGCGACGCCAAGCGCCACATTCGACGACGGGCAAATCTCCAGCGTGATGCCAGCGCTGGCGATCCGCTTGACGACCTCAGGATCCTCAACGGCACGCACGCCGTGCCCGATCCGGTCAGGCCGCAGGCGGTCCAGCGTCGCCGTAACGCTGGCCGCCCCGAGCAACTCCCCGCTATGCGGCACGAGCAGCAATCCAGCCCGGCCGGCAATCCCGAACGCCCGCTCAAACTCCTCCGCGGGACCGCGCCGCTCATCATTAGACAGCCCGAACCCAACCACGCCCCGCCCCGCGAACTGCGCGGCAAGCCGGGCGAGCATCCGCGCATCCATCGGATGGCGAGTCCGGTTGGCCGCGACAACGATGGCGACCCCAACCCCAATCGCCTGCGAAGCGACAGCAGCCGCATCCAGCAGCAACTCAGTAAAGGCGGTAACCCCGCCATGCCGGCTGGCGTAACCAGAAGGATCGGCCTGAAGCTCGAGCCACCCCGACCCTTCAGCGCGCTCATCCTCGGCGATCTCCCTGACAAGCCGATAGAGGTCATCAGGAGTCCGCAAGACTGACCGCGCAGTGTCATACAAACGCTGAAACCTGAACCAGCCACGCTCGTCGACGGTAGACAACTGCGGCGGCCAATCCTGCGTGAGCGCTGGCGGCAACGACACCCCGTGCGTCCGCGCTAGCTCCACCAGCGTCGAATGGCGCATAGCGCCAGTGAGATGCAAATGCAGATGCGCCTTGGGAAGCGCCACAAGATCGTGAGTCATTGCCCTATGACTCTAAGGAGGTGCGGGGCGCACCCGCACCTCCTTAGCGCGCGTCAGCGAGCAGCTTGCCGATGCGGGTAACGCCTTCTTCGAGATCCGCGTCCCCGAGCGCGTACGACATCCGGAAGTACCCGGGCGTCCCGAACGCCTCGCCGGGAACCACGGCAACTTCGGCCTCGTCCAGGATGAGGCTGGCCAGCTCAGAACGACGTTTGCGGCCGCTGCCCGGCGATCTCCTTGCCAAGCACGCCCTTGACGCTCGGATAGGCGTAGAACGCGCCGAGCGGCTCCGGGCAGGTGACCCCGGGGATCTCGTTGAGCATCCGGACGATCGTCTTCCTGCGCCGGTCGAAGGCCTCTCTCATGGCCTCGACCGCGGACAGATCGCCGGACACCGCGGCCAGCGCCGCCGCCTGCGAGACGTTCGCCACGTTCGAGGTCATGTGGCTCTGCAGGTTCGTCGCGGCCTTGATCACGTCCTTGGGGCCGATCATCCAGCCGACCCGCCAGCCGGTCATGGCGTACGTCTTGGCCACGCCGTTGAGCACGACGCACCGGTCGGCGATCTCCGGCGCCTGGACCGGAATCGAGGAGAACGTCGCGTCGCCGTAGACCAGGTGCTCATAAATCTCGTCGGTGACCACCCAGATGCCCTTGGCGGCGGCCCACTCGCCGATGGCCCTGACCTGCTCGGGTGAGTAGACGGCGCCGGTCGGGTTGGACGGGGAGACGAACACGAGCAGCTTGGTGCGCTCGGTGCACGCCGCGTCGAGGTCCTCGACCGAGGCCAGGTAACCGGTGGTCTCGTCGGTGGGAACGATGACGGACTTGCCGCCGGCCAGCGCGATCGCCTCCGGGTACGTGGTCCAGTAAGGCGCGGGCAGCAGTGCTTCGTCGCCCTCGTCGAGCAGCGTGGCGAACGTCTGGTACACGGCCTGCTTGCCCCCGTTGGTGACGAGCACCTGGTCCGCGGTCACCGCGTACCCGGAGTCGCGCGCGGTCTTCTCGGCGACGGCCTTGCGCAGCTCGGGCAGGCCGGCGGCCGGGGTGTACTTGTGGAACCGCGGCTCCGCCGTCGCCTGCCTGGCGGCCTCGACGATGTAGTCAGGCGTCGGGAAGTCGGGCTCGCCTGCGCCGAACCCGATGACCGGCCGTCCGGCCGCCTTCAGCGCCTTGGCTTTCGCATCTACGGCCAGGGTCGCGGACTCGGAGATGGCGGACACGCGGGCCGATATTCTCGTGGTTGGCATGCATATATGGTGTCACCCTCCGCTGGATGCCCTGCAACTGGTTTCGTCTCCCGGGGCGCGTGAACGCTTCGGTTCGACGCAAGTGGTGCGTTCGGCGTACACTCTGGTGATTGCAAACCGGAGGGCAGTAGCTCAATTGGTAGAGTCCCGGTCTCCAAAACCGGCGGTTGGGGGTTCGAGTCCCTCCTGCCCTGCCAGCGCTGACCTGCTGGACCACTGTGGTCTGGCTGGCCCGCGCGTGGTGTTCCGTTCAGTACTGCATAGGTGAGGACATGGCAACCCAGACGCGAGGCCAGAGCGCGGAGCGACGCAACGGGTCCGGCCGTGGCGCCAAGCAGGACCGGACGACGCCCGCCTTGTTCACCAGGCAGGTGGTATCGGAACTCCGGAAGGTGATCTGGCCGACCCGTAACGAGCTCGCGACCTATACGGCCGTGGCGATCGTGTTCATCATTTTCATGAGCACGATCGTCCTGACGCTCGACTACGGGTTCACCAAGCTGATGTTCTGGGTCTTCGGCTAGCGCGAGATCCGGGACGCCCCGGGTGGCCCCGCGCAGCGCGCACGCAGCGCGGGACGATAATCACCGGGGTTCCCTCGCGGGGCGAGTGGCCGGGTGAGCGCTGGCCCAGCGAGCAGAACAAGAGAGTGAGTGACCGTGTCCGAGTCCCAACTGCACACCGATGACTACGCGGCGACCGACGCAGTGGATGGGGAGGAAGCCGACGTGACCAACGAGACTTCCGGCTCCGTTGACGAGCCAGCCGAAGCCGACGCCCTGGTCAGCGAGAACGGCGAGGGCGCCGAGGCGGAGCCTGCCGAGGAGATCGACGCCGAGGCGGAGCCTGCCGAGGAGATCGACGCGGTCGCCGAGTTCAACCGCGAACTGCGCATGCTGCCCGGCGACTGGTACGTGGTGCACTCCTACGCCGGTTACGAGAACCGGGTGAAGACCAACCTGGAGAGCCGTATCTCGTCGCTCAACATGGAGGACTACATCTTCCAGATCGAGGTCCCCACCCATCAGGTGACCGAGATCAAGAGCGGCAAGAAGCAGACGGTCAACGAGAAGGTGCTGCCCGGCTACATCCTGGTCCGGATGGACCTCACCGACGAGTCCTGGGCCGTGGTCAGGAACACCCCTGGAGTTACCGGCTTCGTCGGCTTGTCGAGCCGCCCGTCGCCGCTGCCGCTCAGCGAGGTCGCCGCGCTGCTGGCGCCGGCCCCGGCGGAAACCCAGGCGCAAGCGGCGGCCGCCAAGAAGGTGTCTCCGGAATACGAGGTCGGCGAGTCGGTTACCGTTATGGACGGACCGTTCGCGACGCTTCCCGCGACCGTGAACGAGGTCAACCCGGTCACGCAGAAACTGCGGGTGCTCGTGTCGATCTTCGGCCGGGAGACGCCCGTGGAACTGTCGTTTGACCAGGTGTCGAAGATCTGAGAGGAAATACCACCACCATGCCGCCACGTAGAAAGAAGCTCGCTGCCGTCGTCAAGGTGCAGCTGCCCGCGGGCGCGGCCACCCCGGCGCCGCCCGTCGGCACCGCGCTAGGCCCGCACGGCGTCAACATCATGGACTTCGTCCGGCAGTACAACGCCGCGACCGAATCCCAGCGAGGCAACATCATCCCGGTCGAGATCTCGATTTACGAGGACCGGTCGTTCACGTTCATCACGAAGACGCCGCCCGCGCCCGAGCTGATCAAGAAGGCCGCCGGCGTCGACAAGGGCAGCGCGACGCCGCACACGACCAAGGTCGGCACGCTGACCGCGGCGCAGGTACGCCAGATCGCGGCAACCAAGATGCCCGACCTGAACGCGAACGACATCGAGGCCGCCGAGAGGATCATCGCGGGCACCGCCCGTTCGATGGGCATCAAGGTCGAAGGCTGAACGATGCGGCCGGGAGACGGCCGCCTACGTTCTGAATAAAGGGAAGAGTGGCAGGACCTGGCGCGGGTCCCGATGACCACAACCTCCACCAAAGGAGACGCATTATGAAGCGCAGCAAGGCGTACCAGAACGCCGCGGAGAAGATCAACCGCGAGCAGCTGTACAGCCCCGGCCAGGCGCTGGAGCTCGCCAAGGCGACCCAGGTGACCAAGTTCGACCCGACCGTCGAGGTGAACCTCCGGCTCGGCGTCGACCCGCGCAAGCAGGACCAGATGGTCCGCGGCACCGTCAACCTGCCGAACGGTACCGGCAAGACGGCCCGCGTCCTGGTGTTCGCGACCGGCCCCCGCGCGGCGGAGGCGGAAGCGGCCGGGGCCGACTACGTGGGTTCCGATGACC
The DNA here is from genome assembly GCA_963843745.1 of uncultured Actinomycetota bacterium. Lineage (GTDB taxonomy): Bacteria > Actinomycetota > Actinomycetes > Streptosporangiales > Streptosporangiaceae > Trebonia. Next base: position 78,954 of record CAWJLP010000013.1, on the reverse strand, counting down.
TGATCGAACGGATCCAGGGCGGCTTCCTGGACTTCGACGCGGTGGTCGCCACGCCGGACATGATGGGCAAGGTCGGCAGGCTCGGCCGGGTGCTCGGCCCGCGCGGCCTGATGCCGAACCCGAAGACCGGGACCGTCACCCCCGACGTGGGCAAGGCCGTCACCGACATCAAGGGCGGCAAGATCGAGTTCCGTACCGACCGGCACGGGAACCTCCACTTCATCATCGGCAAGGCCTCGTTCGACAAGAAGGCGCTGCTGGAGAACTACGCCGCGGCGCTGGACGAAGTGATCAGGCTCAAGCCGGCCGCGGCCAAGGGCCGCTACCTGAAGAAGGTCACGTTCACCACGACGATGGGGCCCGGCATCCCCGTCGACCCGAACAGGACCCGCGGCTTCACCGAGGACGACGCGGCCGCCCCGGCCGCGTAGCCAGGCCCGACGGCCTTAGGTGTGTCATCGCGGGGCATAGTGACCTGTAATGGCACACCTAAGGCTTTGATAGAGTAGAAAACGCCGAAGACCGCTGGATGCGTGGCCGCGAGGCCGCGCCGAAGGTTCCGTAGGGACATCCCGCGCAGGTGACCGTGAGCCTCAGCCGCGTTGCGCGGCTGCCGCCCCGTGCGCCTTGCGCCGGGGCGTTCGTCGTCTTCGGTGCCTATCTGGCAGGACGACATATGGGAAGGAGGCTCATGGCAAACGCTGAGAAGACGGCCGCCGTGGAAGAGCTCACCGGCAAGTTCCGCGAGTCAAGCGGCGCGGTGCTCACCGAGTACCGCGGGCTGACCGTGGCACAGCTGAAGGACCTGCGCGGCTCCCTCGCGGGCAACGCCACGTTTTCTGTCGTGAAGAACACGCTCACGAAGATCGCGGCTGCCGAGGCGGGCGTGGGTGACGAGCTCACGCCGCTGCTGTCTGGGCCGTCCGCGATCGCGTTCGTCAGCGGGGACGTGGCGCAGGCCGCCAAGGGCCTGCTCGACTTCGCCAAGGCGAACCCGCTGCTCGTGATCAAGGGTGGCGTGCTCGACGGCAAGGCGCTGACCGCGGCGGAAGTCGGCAAGCTGGCCGACCTCGAACCGCGCGAGGTGCTGCTGGCCAAGCTGGCCGGCGCGATGAAGGCGTCGATGTCGAACGCGGCGGCGACGTTCAACGCGCTGCCCACGCAGATGGCGCTGCTCGCAGACGCGCTGCGCGCCAAGGTCGAGGCCGGCGCCCCGGTCCAGGCCAGCCCGGAATCGGGCGACACCCAGACAGAGACTCAGGACTAAGGAACGAAGGGAAACGATCATGGCGAAGCTCAGCAGCGCCGACCTGCTCGACGCGTTCAAGGAGATGACCCTCCTTGAGCTGTCCGAGTTCGTGAAGGCTTTTGAAGAGACGTTCGACGTCAAGGCTGCCGCCCCGGTGGCGGTCGCGGGCGTTGCCGCCCCGGCCGGGGCCGGCGGCGGCGAGGCCGAGCAGGCCGAGGAGCAGGACGAGTTCGACGTCATCCTCGAGGGCGCTGGCGACAAGAAGATCCAGGTCATCAAGGAAGTGCGGTCGCTGACCAGCCTTGGCCTCAAGGAGGCCAAGGACCTGGTGGACGGCGCGCCGAAGACCGTCCTCGAGAAGGTCAACAAGGAGGCCGCGGACAAGGCCAAGGCTGCCCTCGAGGGCGCCGGCGCCTCTGTCACGGTCAAGTAGGTCAAGTAGTCAGGCGCTTTCCGGCGCTCAGACGCTGCGAAAAGACGCCCCCGGGGTACGTTCCGGGGGCGTCTTGGCGTTCGGAGGGTTCACCGCCGCTTCGGGCGGGAATAACTGTGATACCCGCTCTGTTGTCGCTTACACATCCGCACGCGTGTGGCATCCATCACGCGGCTAACCAGTCCGAACCATCCTGTTTTGGCTTGACGTTTCGTCGCCGAAAGGGGATGCTGCGGAGCAAGGTGAACCACATATTGGCGTACCGTTGACAAGCAGTGCAGTCGTTGGCTACACTGGCCATTTGCGCTGCACTCTGACGTCCTCGGTGTCTCTCTCGCCTTTCTGGGGTTTTGCCGCGGGGCGTTTGGCGTGCGTGCGGTGAAAGTTCCGCGACAAGTTCGGAAGGACCCCTGTTGGCAGCATCGCGCAGCGCCTCCGCCACGAATCTTGGTCCCCGCCGCGTGTCCTTCGCGCGGATCAACGAACCCCTGAAGGTTCCGGATCTGCTGGCCTTGCAGACTGAGTTCTTTGACTGGCTGCTCGGCAATGACAAGTGGAAGGCACGTATCCAGGCCGCCAAGGAGGCCGGGCGCAAGGACGTGCCTGAGCAGTCCGGGCTCGAAGAGATCTTCGAAGAGATCAGCCCGATCGAGGACTTCTCGGGAACGATGTCCCTGTCGTTCCGAGACCACCGGTTTGAGCCGCCCAAGTACTCCGCCGAGGAGTGCAAGGACAAGGACATGACCTACTCCGCGCCCATGTTCGTGACGGCGGAGTTCATCAACAACACCACCGGTGAGATCAAGAGCCAGACCGTCTTCATGGGCGACTTCCCGCTCATGTCGAACAAGGGCACGTTCATCATCAACGGCACCGAGCGCGTGGTGGTCAGCCAGCTCGTGCGGTCGCCCGGTGTGTACTTCGACCGGCAGGTCGACAAGACCAGCGACAAGGACATCTATTCCTGCAAGGTGATCCCGAGCAGGGGCGCATGGCTCGAGTTCGAGATCGACAAGCGGGACAGCGTCGGCGTCAGGATCGACCGCAAGCGCAAGCAGAGCGTGACCGTGCTGCTGAAGGCGCTCGGCTGGGACGACGCGAAGATCCTCGAGCGCTTCGGCGACTTCGAGTCGATGCGCGCCACCCTGGAGAAGGACCACACGGCCGGCCAGGACGACGCGCTGCTCGACATCTACCGCAAGCTGCGCCCCGGCGAGCCGCCGACGCGGGAGTCCGCGCAGGCGCTGCTCGACAACCTGTACTTCAACCCGAAGCGGTACGACCTGGCCAAGGTCGGCCGGTACAAGGTGAACAGGAAGCTGGGCCTCGAGCTGCCGATCCGGCAGGGCACGCTGACCGAGGAAGACATCGTCTCCACGATCGAGTACCTGGTCCGGCTGCACGCCGGTGAGGAAGAGCTCACCCGCGCCGACCGCACCATCGTGCTCGAGACCGACGACATCGACCACTTCGGCAACCGGCGGCTGCGTACGGTCGGCGAGCTCATCCAGAACCAGGTCCGGCTGGGCCTGGCCCGGATGGAGCGCGTGGTCCGCGAGCGGATGACGACGCAGGACGTCGAGGCGATCACGCCGCAGACCCTGATCAACATCCGCCCGGTGGTGGCGTCGATCAAGGAGTTCTTCGGCACCAGCCAGCTCTCGCAGTTCATGGACCAGACCAACCCGCTGGCCGGCCTTACCCACAAGCGCCGGCTGTCAGCGCTCGGTCCCGGTGGCCTGAGCCGTGAGCGGGCCGGGTTCGAGGTTCGTGACGTGCACCCGTCGCACTACGGCCGGATGTGCCCGATCGAGACCCCTGAAGGCCCGAACATCGGCCTGATCGGGTCCCTGTCGTCGTACGCCCGCGTCAACGCGTTCGGCTTCGTCGAGACGCCGTACCGCAAGGTGACCGACGGCAAGGTGACCGACCAGATCGACTACCTGACCGCGGACGAGGAGGACCGGCACGTCATCGCGCAGGCGAACACGCCGGTCAACGCCGATGGCTCCTTCGGGACCAACCGGGTACTGGTCCGCCGCAAGGGCGGCGAGGTCGACCAGATCCCGCCGGACGAGGTCGACTACATGGACGTGTCCGCGCGCCAGATGGTGTCCGTGGCCACCGCCATGATCCCGTTCCTCGAGCACGACGACGCCAACCGGGCGCTGATGGGCTCCAACATGCAGCGGCAGTCCGTGCCGCTGCTGCGGTCCGAGTCGCCGCTCGTCGGCACCGGCATGGAGTACCGTGCCGCGACCGACGCTGGCGACGTCATCCTCGCCGAGAAGGCGGGCGTGGTCGAGGAGTCCTGCGCGGACTACGTGACCGTGCTGAACGACGACGGCACCAGGACCACGTACCACGTACAGAAGTTCCGCCGGTCCAACCAGGGCACCTGCTTCAACCAGAAGCCCATCGTGGAAGAGGGGCAGCGGGTCGAGGAGCGCCAGGTCCTGGCGGACGGCCCGTGCACCGACGACGGCGAGATGGCGCTGGGCAAGAACCTGCTCGTCGCCTTCATGCCGTGGGAGGGCCACAACTACGAGGACGCGATCATCCTGTCGCAGCGACTTGTGCAGGACGACGTGCTGTCGAGCATTCACATCGAGGAGCACGAGGTCGACGCCCGGGACACCAAGCTCGGTCCTGAGGAGATCACGCGGGACATCCCGAACGTGTCCGACGAGGTCCTTGCCGACCTCGACGAGCGCGGCATCATCCGGATCGGCGCCGAGGTCGTCAACGGCGACATCCTGGTCGGCAAGGTCACGCCCAAGGGTGAGACCGAGCTCACGCCCGAGGAGCGCCTGCTGAGGGCGATCTTCGGTGAGAAGGCCCGCGAGGTCCGTGACACGTCGCTCAAGGTGCCGCACGGCGAGGAGGGCAAGGTCATCGGCGTCCGGGTGTTCACCCGCGAGGACGGCGACGAGCTGCCGCCAGGCGTCAACGAGCTGGTCCGCGTGTACGTGGCCCAGAAGCGGAAGATCACCGACGGCGACAAGCTGGCGGGCCGCCACGGGAACAAGGGTGTCATCTCCAAGATCCTCCCGGTCGAGGACATGCCGTTCCTCTCCGACGGGACCCCGGTGGACATCGTGCTGAACCCGCTGGGCGTTCCCGGCCGGATGAACGTCGGCCAGGTCCTCGAAACTCACCTCGGGTGGGTCGCGAAGGCCGGCTGGCAGGTCAACGGCACGGACGAGGAGTGGAAGGACCGGCTGCGCGCGATCGGCGCTGACTCGAGTAAGCCAGGCACCAACGTGGCCACCCCGGTCTTCGACGGCGCGCACGAGGAGGAGATCACCGGCCTGCTCGGTTCCACGCTGCCGAACAGGGACGGCAACCAGCTGATCGGCTCGACCGGCAAGACCACCCTGTACGACGGGCGCACCGGCGAGCCGTTCAAGGACCCGGTCTCCGTCGGCTACATCTACATCCTCAAGCTGCTGCACCTCGTGGACGACAAGATCCACGCGCGGTCCACCGGCCCGTACTCCATGATCACCCAGCAGCCGCTGGGCGGTAAGGCGCAGTTCGGCGGGCAGCGCTTCGGTGAGATGGAGGTGTGGGCCCTGGAGGCCTACGGCGCCGCCTACGCGCTGCAGGAGCTGCTCACCATCAAGTCCGACGACGTGCTCGGCCGCGTGAAGGTCTACGAGGCCATCGTGAAGGGCGAGAACGTCCCGGAACCAGGCATCCCGGAAAGCTTCAAGGTGCTCATCAAGGAAATGCAGTCGCTTTGCCTCAACGTGGAAGTGCTGTCCAGCGACGGCGCGGCCATCGAGATGCGCGACACCGACGAAGATGTCTTCCGCGCGGCGGAAGAACTCGGCATCGACCTGTCCCGGCGTGAGCCGAGCAGCGTCGAAGAGGTCTGACAACGAAGGGGGAATCAACACAGTGCTAGACGTCAACTTCTTCGACGACCTCCGCATCGGCCTTGCCACCGCCGAGGACATCAGGCAGTGGTCACACGGCGAGGTAAAGAAGCCGGAGACCATCAACTACCGCACCCTCAAGCCGGAAAAGGACGGGCTCTTCTGCGAGAAGATCTTCGGCCCGACCCGGGACTGGGAGTGCTACTGCGGCAAGTACAAGCGCGTCAGGTTCAAGGGCATCATCTGCGAGCGCTGCGGCGTCGAGGTCACTCGCGCCAAGGTGCGGCGTGAGCGGATGGGGCACATCGAGCTAGCCGCGCCGGTCACGCACATCTGGTACTTCAAGGGTGTGCCGAGCCGCCTCGGCTACCTGCTCGACCTGGCGCCGAAGGACCTGGAGAAGGTCATCTACTTCGCCGCCTACATGATCACGTACGTCGATGACGAGGCGCGCCAGCGTGACCTGCCGTCCCTCGAGGCGCGGATCACGGTCGAGCGGACGCAGCTCGAGCAGCGCCGCGACAACGACATCGAGACCAGGCAGAAGAAGCTCGAGGGCGACCTGGCTGAGCTCGAGGCGTCCGGGGCGAAGGGGGACGCGCGGCGCAAGGTCCGCGAGTCCGCCGACCGCGAGATGAAGCAGATCCGCGACCGCGCCGCCAAGGAGATCGACAGGATCGACGAGGTGTGGTCCCGGTTCAAGGGCCTGAAGGTCCAGGACCTGGAGGGCGACGAGCTGCTCTACCGCGAGATGCGGGACCGGTTCGGCCGGTACTTCCGCGGCGGCATGGGCGCCCAGGCCATCCAGGACCGGCTCGCGACCTTCGACCTGGATGCCGAGGCCAACGACCTGCGGGAGACCATCCGCACGGGCAAGGGCCAGAAGAAGGCCCGCGCGCTCAAGCGGCTCAAGGTCGTGTCCGCGTTCCTGAACACCCGCAACTCGCCGATGGGCATGGTCCTCGACTGCATCCCGGTGATTCCGCCGGACCTGCGGCCGATGGTCCAGCTCGACGGTGGCCGGTTCGCCACGAGCGACCTCAACGACCTGTACCGACGGGTCATCAACCGGAACAACCGGCTGAAGAGGCTGCTCGACCTCGGCGCGCCCGAGATCATCGTGAACAACGAGAAGCGGATGCTCCAGGAGGCCGTGGACAGCCTGTTCGACAACGGCCGTCGCGGCCGCCCGGTCACCGGGCCTGGCAACCGCCCGCTGAAGTCGCTGAGCGACATGCTCAAGGGCAAGCAGGGCCGGTTCCGCCAGAACCTGCTCGGCAAGCGCGTCGACTACTCGGGCCGGTCGGTGATCGTCGTCGGCCCGCAGCTCAAGCTGCACCAGTGCGGCCTGCCCAAGCAGATGGCCCTGGAGCTGTTCAAGCCGTTCGTGATGAAGCGCCTGGTCGACCTGAACCACGCGCAGAACATCAAGTCAGCCAAGCGGATGGTGGAGCGGGCCAAGCCGGTCGTGTGGGACGTCCTCGAAGAGGTCATCACCGAGCACCCGGTGCTGCTCAACCGGGCGCCGACGCTGCACAGGCTGGGCATCCAGGCCTTCGAGCCGCAGTTGGTCGAGGGCAAGGCGATCCAGATCCACCCGCTGGTCTGCACCGCGTTCAACGCGGACTTCGACGGCGACCAGATGGCGGTGCACCTGCCGCTGTCCGCCGAGGCGCAGGCCGAGGCGCGGATCCTGATGCTGTCCACGAACAACATCCTCAAGCCTGCCGACGGCAAGCCGGTGACCATGCCTACCCAGGACATGGTGATCGGGCTGTTCTGCCTGACGCGGGAGGACGAGGGCGTGACCGGCACCGGGCGCGCGTTCGCCAGCCTGGCGGAGGCCCTGATGGCCTACGACAGGAACGAGCTCGACCTGCAGGCGCGGATCAAGATCCGCCTGGAGAATGTCGTGCCGCCGCCGGGTACCGAGGTCCCCGAGGACTGGCAGGCAGGCCAGCCGCTGCGGATAGAGACCACCCTGGGCCGGTGCATCTTCAACGAGGCGCTGCCAGCCGACTTCCCGTTCGTCAATTACGAGGTGGGCAAGCGGCAGCTGACCGGCATCGTCAACGCGCTCGCCGAGCAGTACCCGAAGGTCTACGTCGCCGAGGCGCTGGACAACCTGAAGGACGCAGGGTTCCACTGGGCGACCCGCGCGGGCGTGACGATCGGAATCGAGGACGTCGTTGCCCCGCCGAACAAGGCGGCCATCCTGGAGAACTACGAGCGCCGCGCCGACAAGGTGCAGCGCGAGTACGACCGCGGCCTGATCACCGACGACGAGCGCCGTCAGGAGCTCATCGAGATCTGGACGCACGCGACCGCCGAGGTCGCCCAGGACATGGAGAACGCGTTCCCGGCCACCAACCCGGTGTGGATGATGGTCAACTCCGGCGCTCGCGGTAACCCGATGCAGGTCCGGCAGATCGCCGGCATGCGCGGGCTGGTGTCGAACCCCAAGGGTGAGACGATCCCGCGGCCGATCAAGTCCTCGTTCCGCGAGGGCCTGACCGTGCTGGAGTACTTCATCTCCACGCACGGCGCCCGTAAGGGCCTGGCCGACACCGCGCTGCGGACTGCGGACTCCGGGTACCTGACCCGGCGTCTGGTGGACGTGGCGCAGGACGTCATCGTCCGCGAGGAGGACTGCGGCACGGACCGCCGGTTCGTCATGCAGATCGCCGAGCGGGGCGCCGACGGGACCCTGCGGAAGCTGCCGAACATCGAGAACACCGGCACCGGCCGCAGCATCGCCGAGGAGATCGAGGTGGACGGCACGGTGCTGGCCAGCCTCGGCGAGGACACCACCGAGACAATGATCGACCGTCTCGTGGAGGCGGGCGTCGAGCAGGTCAAGGTGCACAACGTCCTGGTCTGCGAGGCGAAGATCGGTGTCTGCGCCAAGTGCTACGGCCGCTCGCTGGCTTCAGGCAAGCGGGTGGACGTGGGCGAGGCTGTCGGCATCGTGGCCGCGCAGTCCATCGGTGAGCCCGGTACCCAGCTGACCATGCGTACGTTCCACACCGGCGGTGTCGCCGGCGCGGACATCACGCACGGCCTGCCCCGTATCCAGGAGCTGTTCGAGGCCCGTATCCCCAAGGGCATGGCCCCGATCAGCGAGGTCGAGGGCCGGGTCAAGATCGAGGAGACGGAGAAGACCAGGAAGATCATCATCGTCCCCGACGATGGTGGCGAAGAGGTCGCCTACCAGGTCCCGATGCGGTCCCGGCTGCTCGTGCAGGACGACGGGCACGTCACGGTGGGCCAGCAGCTCATCGCCGGCGCCGTCAACCCGCACGAGGTGCTGCGCATCCTCGGCTCGCGCGCGGTGCAGCAGCACCTCGTGGCCGAGGTGCAGGAGGTCTACCGCTCCCAGGGCGTGTCGATCCACGACAAGCACATCGAGATCATCATCCGCCAGATGCTCAAGCGGGTGAACGTCCTGGAGTCCGGCGACACCGAGCTGCTCCCCGGCGAGCTCGTGGAGCGGCCGCGGTTCGAGAACATGAACCGCGCCGTGGTGAACGACGGCGGCACCCCGGCCTCTGGCCGCCCGGTGCTGATGGGTATCACCAAGGCGTCGCTGGCCACCGAGTCGTGGCTGTCGGCGGCCTCCTTCCAGGAGACCACGCGGGTGCTCACCGACGCGGCGATCCACGCCAAGTCGGACTCGCTGCTCGGCCTCAAGGAGAACGTGATCATCGGCAAGCTCATCCCCGCCGGCACCGGCATGCAGGTGTACCGGAACATCAGGGTCGAGCCCACCGACGACGCGCGCTCGTCCGCCTACCCGGCGGCGTCCTACCAGGAGGCGGAGAACTACGCCTTCGGCCAGGGCTCCGGCGAGGCGGTGCCGCTCGAGGAGTACGACTTCGGCTCCTACAACCGGTAATGCCATGGCCGGGCGGCCGGTCCCCTTTCCGCGGGACCGGCCGCCCGGCGTGTGGCCGGCGTCGCCGCAGGGGTGCGGGCTGGCGACGGCCAACGTTCACCGTTATCCCGAACGGGCCCGTGGTGTCTCTGGTCCCGCCCGCGGGCGTTCCGCGATGATGGTGGATCGAAAGGGCCCGCCTGGGGTACCTAATGATCCACTATCGTCAAGCCGGGTCCTGGGCCGAGCCTGGTGTTACCCCATGAGTCTCGCCAATCCCAACGGCACCACGATCCGCCGCCAGCAAGGGGGCGATGTGACATCGTCCCCCTTCTATGGTGGACGATGTCACATCGACCACGTTCGCGGTGGGCGGCGGGCGGAATGAAACGCGGCGGGACGCTGTTAGCACCACTGTCAGTTAGCGCGTAGGTCCGCGCGCGGCTCGGGAGAGCGGTTAAACTAGCTCACGGAAAGCCGCGCGAACAGCCACAGTTGCCTCCCGGGGGACGACCCCCCGAGACAATTTGGCCAGCGGGCATACGGGTGGTACCTTTTACATTCGTGCCCGTGACCGTGCGGGTGCCTGCGTGCCAGCAGTCAGCGAGACGTGGTCCATCGGACCGGATACGGGTGGCTGCGCGGCTGGCCGCGTGGACTCTTCCTCCGCAGTCCAGAGTGATGTGGGCTGCCAACCCAAGGCGGTGTTGAGCCGTCGGCCAAAGGCCGAGCGCGACACACCCGACCTCGGGGGTCGGAGGCGAGAGGAAAGCCGCAGGTCAAACGGGTGGAAACGCCGGGAAACCGACGATTTCTAGTCTCGCTTGCGGGCCCCTAGTCCGGGCGAGCACGCAGCGGACACAGAAGCTTTACATAGGAACACGACGGAAAAGACGGAGACTCGGTTGCCCACGATCCAGCAGCTGGTCCGCAAGGGCCGCCAGGACAAGGTGTCGAAGAACAAGACGCCGGCGCTCAAGCAGAGCCCACAGCGCCGTGGCGTGTGCACGCGTGTCTACACGACCACGCCCAAGAAGCCGAATTCCGCGCTGCGCAAGGTCGCCCGCGTCCGGCTGACGAGCCAGATCGAGGTCACCGCCTACATCCCCGGAGTCGGGCACAACCTGCAGGAGCACTCCATCGTGCTGGTGCGCGGTGGCCGTGTCCGCGACCTGCCCGGCGTCCGTTACAAGATCATCCGCGGCTCGCTGGACACCCAGGGCGTCCGCAACCGCAAGCAGGCCCGCAGCCGTTACGGCGCGAAGAAGGAGAAGAGCTGACATGCCGCGCAAGGGTCCCGCGTCGAAGCGGCAGCTTGTCACCGACCCGGTGTACGGCTCGCCGCTTGTTACCGCGCTCGCCAACAAGGTGCTCAAGGACGGCAAGCGCTCGCTCGCCGAGCGCACCGTCTATGGCGCTCTTGAGGGCTGCCGCGAGAAGAACGGCAACGACCCGGTGGTCACGCTCAAGCGCGCGCTGGACAACGTCAAGCCGACCCTCGAGGTCCGCAGCCGCCGGGTCGGCGGCGCCACCTACCAGGTTCCCGTAGAGGTGCGCGCCTCGCGGAGCACGACGCTGGCCCTGCGCTGGCTCGTGATGTACGCCAGGCAGCGCCGGGAGAAGACGATGACCGAGCGGCTGATGAACGAGCTGCTCGACGCCAGCAACGGCCTTGGCGCCAGTGTCAAGCGCCGTGAAGACACGCACAAGATGGCGGAGTCCAACAAGGCCTTCGCGCATTACCGCTGGTAACACCCAGAACTAGCACTAAGGACGCTTAACGTGGCCACCCAGACCGCAGTAGACCTCGCCAGGGTCCGCAACATCGGGATCATGGCGCATATCGACGCGGGCAAGACGACGACGACCGAGCGCATCCTGTTTTACACCGGCATCAATTACAAGATCGGTGAAGTCCATGAGGGCGCGGCCACCATGGACTGGATGGAGCAGGAGCAGGAGCGCGGCATCACGATCACGTCCGCCGCGACCACGACCTCCTGGCGTGATCACACGATCAACATCATCGACACGCCCGGGCACGTCGACTTCACCGTCGAAGTCGAGCGCTCGCTGCGGGTGCTCGACGGCGCCGTCGCCGTGTTCGACGCCGTGGCCGGCGTGGAGCCGCAGTCGGAGACCGTCTGGCGCCAGGCCGACAAGTACGGCGTGCCGCGGATCTGCTTCGTGAACAAGATGGACCGCGTTGGCGCCGAGTTTCACCGCTGCGTGGAGATGATCACCAGCCGCCTCGGCGCGACCCCGCTGGTCGTCCAGCTCCCGTGGGGCGTGGAGTCGGACTTCCGCGGCGTGATCGACCTCGTCCGGATGTGCGCGCTGGTCTGGCAGACCGAGGGCAAGGGCGACAAGTACGACGTCGTTGACATCCCTGCGGACCACACCGACGCGGCTCGCGAGTGGCGGGACAAGCTGCTCGAGACCATCGCCGAGAACGACGACGAGATGATGGAGATGTACCTCGAGGGCGGCGAGCCCTCGGTGGAGCAGCTCGAGGCGGCGATCCGGCGGGCGACGATCGCCAGCGCGCTGACCCCGGTGCTGTGCGGCACGGCCTTCAAGAACAAGGGCGTGCAGCCCATGCTCGACGCCATCGTCGCGTACCTGCCGAGCCCGGTGGACATCCCGTCCATTCAGGGTCACGCGGTGGGCAACGAGGAGCAGGTCGTCGAGCGGCACGCCGACCCCAAGGAGCCGTTCTCCGCGCTGGCCTTCAAGATCGTGGCGGACCAGCACCTCGGCAAGCTCACCTACATCCGCATCTACTCGGGCACGCTCGAGGCCGGCACCCAGGTGCTGAACTCGATCAAGGGCCGCAAGGAGCGGATCGGCAAGATCTACCAGATGCACGCGAACAAGCGCGAGGAGCGCCCGACCGCGGTCGCCGGGCAGATCGTCGCGGTGATGGGCCTGAAGGACACCACCACCGGCGACACGCTGAGCGCCCAGGACGCCCCGGTGATCCTGGAGTCGATGACCTTCCCGGCGCCCGTGATCAACGTGGCGATCGAGCCGAAGACCAAGAGCGACCAGGAGAAGCTCGGCACGGCCATCCAGCGGCTCGCCGAGGAGGACCCGACCTTCCAGGTCAGGACCGACGAGGAGACCGGGCAAACGATCATCTCGGGCATGGGCGAACTGCACCTCGAGGTGCTCGTCGACCGGATGCGGCGCGAGTTCAGGGTCGAGGCCAACATCGGCCGCCCGCAGGTCGCCTACCGCGAGACCGTCACCAGGAAGGCCCAGAAGGTCGAGTACACGCACAAGAAGCAGACCGGTGGTTCCGGCCAGTTCGGCCGCGTGATCATCGACCTGGAGCCGACCGGCGGTGACGGCGGCGGCTACGAGTTCGAGAACAAGGTGACCGGCGGACGCATCCCGCGGGAGTACATCCCGTCGGTGGACGCCGGGTGCCAGGAAGCCGCCGAGTTCGGCGTGCTAGCCGGGTTCCCGATGGTCGACGTCAAGGTGACGCTGACCGACGGCGCCTACCACGAGGTGGACTCCTCGGAGCTCGCCTTCAAGATCGCCGGCTCGATGGCCTTCAAGAAGGCCGCGGCGCTGGCGGGCCCGGTGCTGCTCGAGCCGATGATGAGCGTCGAGGTCACCACGCCCGAGGAGTACATGGGCGACGTGATCGGCGACCTGAACAGCCGGCGCGGTCAGATTCAGGCCATGGAGGAACGATCCGGGGCCCGCGTGGTCAAGGCTCTCGTCCCGCTGTCTGAGATGTTCGGATACGTCGGTGACCTGCGCAGCAGGACGCAAGGCAGGGCGAACTACAGCATGCAGTTCGACTCCTACTCCGAGGTGCCGCCGAGCATCGCCAAGGAGATCATCGCCAAGGCGCGCGGCGAGTAATCGGCGCCCAGCAGGCATAAAGAACCCAGGAAACACTCCAGACCCACTGCGGTGGGGCGGATCGCAACGAGGAGATACCAGTGGCGAAGGCAAAGTTCCAGCGGACTAAGCCGCACGTCAACATCGGCACCATCGGGCACATCGACCACGGCAAGACAACGCTGACCGCGGCGATCACCAAGGTGCTGCACGACAAGATGCCCGACGTGAACCCCTTCTACGCGTTCGACCAGATCGACAACGCGAAGGAAGAGAAGGAGCGCGGGATCACGATCTCGATCTCGCACGTCGAGTACCAGACCGAGAAGCGGCACTACGCGCACGTCGACTGCCCGGGTCACGCGGACTACATCAAGAACATGATCACCGGTGCCGCGCAGATGGACGGCGCGATCCTGGTGGTCGCCGCCACCGACGGCCCGATGCCGCAGACCCGTGAGCACGTGCTGCTCGCGCGTCAGGTCGGCGTGCCCTACATCGTGGTGGCGCTGAACAAGTGCGACATGGTGGACGACGAGGAGATCCTCGAGCTCGTCGAGCTCGAGGTCCGCGAGCTGCTCACCGAGTACGAGTTCCCCGGCGACGACGTCCCGGTCATCCGCGTCTCGGCCTTCCAGGCGCTGAACGGCGACGCGAAGTGGGGCGACGCCATCATGGAGCTCATGACGGCGTGCGACGACTCCATCCCGGAGCCGACCCGCGAGGTCGACAAGCCGTTCCTGATGCCGGTCGAGGACGTGTTCTCGATCACCGGCCGCGGCACCGTCGTGACCGGCCGGATCGAGCGCGGCACGATCCACACCGGCGAGACCGTGGACATCATCGGCATCAAGGAGAAGGCCCAGTCCACCACCGTCACCGGCGTGGAGATGTTCCGCAAGATTCTCGACGACGGCCAGGCCGGCGACAACGTGGGCCTGCTGCTCCGCGGCATCAAGCGCGAGGAGGTGGAGCGCGGCCAGGTCGTCATCAAGCCGGGCACCAACACCCCGCACACCGAGTTCGAGGGCCAGGTCTACATCCTGTCCAAGGACGAGGGCGGCCGGCACACGCCGTTCTTCAACAACTACCGTCCTCAGTTCTACTTCCGCACCACGGACGTGACCGGCGTGGTGAACCTGCCCGAGGGCACGGAGATGGTGATGCCGGGTGACCGCACCGACATGGTGGTGAACCTTATCCAGCCGATCGCCATGGAAGAGGGACTGAAGTTCGCGATCCGGGAAGGCGGCCGCACCGTCGGCGCCGGCCGGGTCACCAAGATTCTGAAGTAGGCCGTGTTGCGGCGGCCGGGCCGCTCTTTGGCCCGGCCGCCGCAACATGTGTCACCCCAGTAGGACGTAAACAGCGGCTTAGAGGAAGTAAGGAACCGAGGCCATAATGGCGGGACAGAAGATCCGCATCCGGCTCAAGGCATATGACCACGAGATCATCGACAGCTCGGCGCGGAAGATCGTCGACACGGTGACCCGTACCGGCGCGCGCGTCGCCGGTCCCGTGCCGCTGCCTACCGAGAAGAACGTGTACTGCGTTATCCGCTCGCCGCACAAGTACAAGGACTCGCGCGAGCACTTCGAGATGCGCACGCACAAGCGGCTGATCGACATCATCGACCCGACGCCGAAGACTGTCGACTCGCTGATGCGGCTCGACCTTCCGGCTGGCGTCTACATCGAGATCAAGCTCTGAGGACTCACTGATCATGGCAATGACAGGGATCCTGGGCACCAAGCTTGGCATGACCCAGGTCTTCGACGAAACCGGACAGGTGGTACCTGTCACGGTGGTGCTGGCTGGCCCGTGCGTGGTCACGGCCGTCCGCACGCCGGACAAGGACAAGTACTCCGCTGTCCAGATCGGGTTCGGGGAGATCAACCCCCGCAAGGTCACGAAGCCGGTGGCCGGCCTGTTCGAGAAGGCCGGGGTGACGCCACGCCGGTACATCGCGGAGATCCGCACCGAGAACGCATCCGAGTACACGCTGGGCCAGGAGCTCACCGCCGAGCTGTTCGAGGCTGGCCAGCGCGTCGACGTGACCGGCAAGTCCAAGGGCAAGGGCACCGCCGGCGTCATGAAGCGGCATGGCTTCAAGGGCCTGTCGGCCTCGCACGGCACCCAGCGCAAGCACCGCTCGCCAGGATCGATCGGCGCGTGCGCCACGCCTGGCCGGGTCTTCAAGGGCGTGCGGATGGCGGGCCGGATGGGCGCCGAGCGGACCACCGTGCAGAGCATGACCGTGCACGCCGTGGACAGTGACAAGAACCTGCTGCTGATCAAGGGCGCGGTGCCCGGTCCGCGCGGCGGGCTTGTCATGGTGCGCTCCGCGGTGCGAGAGGGGACCCGATGACCAGCGTCAACGTCGTCTCGCCGGCGAGCGACGAGACCACCACCGTCGAACTGCCCGACGCCATCTTCGCGGCGAAGGTCAACGTGCCGCTGATGCACCAGGTCGTGGTCGCGCAGCGCGCGGCCGCCCGGCAGGGCACGGCCGCGACGAAGACTCGCGGCATGGTCAGCGGCGGCGGCAGGAAGCCGTACCGGCAGAAGGGCACCGGCCGGGCCCGGCAGGGCTCGACCCGGGCGCCGCAGTTCACCGGCGGTGGTGTCGCCCATGGCCCGCAGCCGCGGGACTACGCCCAGCGGACGCCGAAGAAGATGAAGGCGGCCGCGCTGCGCGGCGCGCTGTCCGACCGGGCGGCCAGCGACCGGATCTTCGTGGTGACGAACTTCGTCGAGGGCGACATGCCGCGGACGAAGGACGCGCTCGCCGTGCTGGCCCAGGTCACCGACGGCGCCTCCAGGAACATCCTCGTTGTCGCTCAGAGCGACGACGAGCTCACCTGGAAGTCGCTGCGCAACGTCCCGGCCGTGCACCTGCTCGCCGAGGACCAGCTCAACACCTACGACGTGCTCGTCAGCGACTACGTGGTCTTTACCGAGGCCGCGCTGCGCACGTTCGTGGAAAGGGGCGAGAAGTGAGCAGGATCTACAACCCCCGCGACATCCTGCTGCGCCCGGTGGTGTCGGAGAAGAGCTACGGCCTTCTCGACGAGGGCAAGTACACGTTCATCGTCGCGCCGCACGCCAACAAGACGCAGATCCGGCAGGCGGTCGAGGAAGTGTTCCGGGTCCGGGTGACCGGCGTGAACACGCTGAACCGGCAGGGCAAGCGCAGGCGGACCCGGCAGGGCTGGGGCAAGCGCGCGGACACCAAGCGGGCGATCGTGACCCTGGTCGAGGGTGACCGGATCGACATCTTCGGCGGACCGGTTAGTTAAGGAGAAGCAGGTGGCAATCCGTAAGTACAAACCGACCACCCCGGGCCGGCGCGGCGCCAGTGGCTCCGACTTCTCCGAGATCACCCGGAGCGAGCCGGAGAAGTCGCTGGTTCGCCCGCTGCACAGCAAAGGCGGCCGGAACGTGCACGGGCGGGTCACCGCACGGCACCAGGGCGGCGGCCACAAGCGTGCCTACCGGCTGATCGACTTCCGTCGGCACGACAAGGACGGCGTCCCCGCCAAGGTCGCGCACATCGAGTACGACCCGAACAGGACCGCGCGCATCGCGCTGCTGCACTACGTGGACGGCGAGAAGCGCTACATCCTGGCGCCGCAGGGCCTGCACCAGGGCGACCGGGTGGAGAACGGGCCTGGCGCTGACATCAGGCCGGGCAACGCGCTGCCGCTGCGGTCGATCCCGACCGGCACGGTCGTGCATGCCATCGAACTCCGTCCCGGCGGCGGCGCGAAGATCGCGCGGTCGGCCGGGGCCGGCGTCCAGCTCCTCGCCAAGGAGGCTGGCTACGCGCAGCTGCGCATGCCGTCCGGCGAGATCCGGCGGGTCAGCGTGGAGTGCCGCGCGACCGTCGGTGAGGTCGGCAACGCCGAGCAGGCGAACATCAAGCTCGGCAAGGCCGGCCGGAACCGCTGGAAGGGCAAGCGGCCGTCGGTGCGTGGCGTGGCCATGAACCCGGTCGACCACCCGCTCGGCGGCGGCGAGGGCAAGAGCTCTGGCGGCCGCCACCCGGTGAGCCCGTGGGGCAAGCCCGAAGGCCGTACCCGGCGGGCGCACAAGCCCAGTGACCGGCTGATCACCCGCCGCCGTGGCCGCGGCAAGAACAAGCGGTAGGAGCAAGCGTTCATGCCTCGTAGCCTTAAGAAGGGGCCCTTCGTCGACGACCACCTGATGAAGAAGGTGGACACGCAGAACGACAAGGGCACCAAGACCGTAATCAAGACGTGGTCCCGTCGGTCCATGATCGTCCCGGCGATGCTCGGGCACACGATCGCGGTGCACGACGGCCGCAAGCACATCCCCGTGTTCATCACGGAATCGATGGTGGGGCACAAGCTCGGCGAGTTCGCGCCCACGCGGACATTCCGCAGCCATGTCAAGGACGACCGGCGTAGCCGGCGATAAGCCTGGAAAGGGAACGCACGATGGAAGCCAGGGCTAAGGCGCGGTACGTACGCGTCACGCCACGGAAGGCCCGCCGCGTGGTGGACCTGATCCGCGGGCTGCCCGCCGAGGAGGCGCAGGCGATTCTGCAGTTCTCCCCGCAGGGTGCCAGCGACCCGGTTGGCAAGGTGCTCGCCAGCGCGATCGCCAACGCGGACCACGTCGCCGGCCGCGACCGGGGCATGCTCTGGGTGCGCCGGGCTTGGGTCGACGAGGGGCCGACGCTGAAGCGGTTCCGGCCGCGCGCGCAGGGCCGTGGTTACCGGATCAACAAGCGGACGAGCCACATCACGGTCATCGTCTCCGACGACAGCGAGGGAGGGAACCGCTAGTGGGACAGAAGGTTAACCCGCACGGGTTCCGCCTGGGCATTACCACTGACTTCAAGAGCCGCTGGTACGCCGAGAAGAAGTACAAGGACTACGTCCAGGAGGACGTGGCCATCCGGCGGATGCTGCAGCGCGGCATGGAGCGGGCCGGCATCTCCAAGGTAGAGATCGAGCGGACCACCGACCGGGTCCGGGTGGACATCCACACCGCACGGCCTGGCATCGTCATCGGCCGCCGCGGTGCGGAGGCCGACCGGATCCGCGGCGACCTGGAGAAGCTCACCGGCAAGCAGATCCAGCTGAACATCCTCGAGGTGAAGAACCCCGAGGTGGACGCCCAGCTGGTGGCGCAGGGCGTGGCCGAGCAGCTGTCCAGCCGTGTCTCCTTCCGCCGTGCCATGCGCAAGGCGATGCAGAGCGCGATCAAGGGTGGCGCCAAGGGCATCCGGGTGCAGTGCTCCGGCCGCCTCGGCGGCGCCGAGATGTCTCGGTCGGAGTTCTACCGCGAGGGCCGGGTGCCGCTGCACACGCTGCGCGCCGACATCGACTACGGGTTCTACGAGGCGCGGACGACCTTCGGCCGGATCGGCGTCAAGGTATGGATCTACCGTGGCGAGGCCGCCCCGACGCGGGCTGGCCGCGAGGCGGCGCAGGCCGCGCTGCGCGCCGCCGGCCAGCGCAGGGACCGGGACCGGCCTGCCTCGGGCCAGCGTCGTCCCCGGCGCGACCGTCCGGAAGGGCGGCCCGATGGCCGCGGCGACCGGCCCGAGCGGACCACCGCCCCGGCGGCGGAGCCGCAGCCGGAAAGCACCGGGGAGGGCTGATCAATGCTGATTCCGCGTAAGGTCGCGCACCGCAAGCAGCACCGTCCGCACCGGACCGGTGCCGCCACCGGTGGCACCAGGGTTTCGTTCGGGGAATACGGGATTCAGGCCCTCGAGCACGCCTACGTGACCAACCGGCAGATCGAGGCGGCCCGTATCGCGATGACCCGGCACATCAGGCGTGGCGGCAAGGTGTGGATCAACATCTACCCGGACCGCCCGCTGACGAAGAAGCCGGCCGAGACGCGAATGGGCTCCGGCAAGGGTTCGCCGGAATGGTGGATCGCCAACGTGAAGCCGGGCCGGGTCATGTTCGAGCTGTCGGGAGTGACGGAGCCTGTCGCACGCGAGGCGCTGCGGCGGGCGATCCACAAACTGCCGATGAAGTGCAAGATCGTGCAGCGAGAGATGGGTGAAGGCTGATGGCTACGGGCTTGACCGCCGGGCAGCTGCGGTCCTCCAGCCCAGAGGAGCTGAGCAGCAAGCTGGCCGAGGCCAAGGAGGAGCTCTTCAACCTCCGCTTCCAGGGCGCTACCGGCCAGCTGGAGAGCCACGGCCGGCTGCGTGCCGTCCGCAAGGAGATCGCCCGCATCTACACCGTGATGCGGGAGCGCGAGCTCGGCATCATCATCGACGTCGAAGACGAGGCACCAGCGGACGTCGCGGCGAGCACCGAGGGGAGCGCTGACTAGTGAGCACGACACCAGCCGAGGAGACCACGGCCGCGGAGGCGACCGAGGCGCGCGGCTACCGCAAGACCCGCGAGGGCTACGTGGTCAGCGACAAGATGGACAAGACCGTCGTCGTCGCGGTGGAAGACCGCGTGAAGCACCCTAAGTACGGCAAGGTGCTGCGCCGTACCAAGAAGTACAAGGCCCACGACGAGCAGAACGAGTGCAACGTCGGTGACCGTGTGCTGCTGATGGAGACCCGGCCGCTGTCCGCGACCAAGCGGTGGCGGGTGGCCGAGATCCTCGAGCGAGCCAAGTAAGTAAGACGACCGCCGGCGAGAACCCCGGCGTGACGATCAGGAGTTGACGTGATCCAGCAGGAGTCGCGGCTGAAAGTCGCCGACAACACGGGTGCTAAGGAGATCTTGTGTATCCGCGTGCTCGGCGGCAGCGGCCGGCGATACGCGGGCATCGGTGACGTCATCGTGGCGACCGTTAAGGACGCGCTGCCCGGGGCTGGCGTCAAGAAGGGCGACGTCGTCAAGGCGGTCGTGGTGCGTACCCGCAAGGAGCGCCGCCGCGCGGACGGTTCGTACATCCGGTTCGACGAGAACGCCGCCGTGCTGATCAGGGACGGCGGGGACCCGCGCGGTACCCGCATCTTCGGCCCGGTGGGGCGGGAGCTGCGGGAGAAGCGGTTCATGCGGATCATCTCGCTGGCGCCGGAGGTGCTGTGATGAAGATCAAGAAGGGTGACCACGTGGTGGTCACGGCCGGCAAGGACAAGGGCGCTTCCGGGACCGTCATCGCGGCCCACCCGAAGGAGAACCGGGTCACCGTGCAGGGCGTGAACATGATCAAGAAGAACAAGAAGGTGACCAACCAGGGAGTGCGCGGCGCCAAGGAAGGCGGCATCGTCACCCAGGAGGCGTCGATCCACGTGAGCAACGTGCAGCTGGTCGACCCGGAGACCCAGCGTCCGGCGCGGGTCGGTTACCTGACCAAGGAAGACGGCACGAAGGTCCGCGTCCTGCGGCCGAGCGGGAAGGAAATCTGATGGCGACCGAGGCGCAGGCCAGGCCCCGGCTCAAGGAGAAGTACCGGAGCGAGATCGCCCCGGCCATGAAGGACGAGTTCGGGTACGCCAACGTGATGCAGATCCCGAGGCTGACCAAGATCGTCGTGAACATGGGCGTCGGCGAGGCCGCGCGGGACGCGAAGCTGATCGACGGTGCCGTCAGGGACCTGGCCGCGATCACCGGCCAGAAGGCGGCCGTGGCGCGGGCGAAGAAGTCCATCGCCCAGTTCAAGCTGCGCGAGGGCATGCCGATCGGCGCGCACGTGACGCTGCGCGGCGACCGGATGTGGGAGTTCCTCGACCGGCTGCTGTCGATCGCGCTGCCCCGCATCCGTGACTTCCGCGGCCTGTCCGACCGGCAGTTCGACGGTCAGGGGAACTACACGTTCGGGCTCGTTGAGCAGGTCGTGTTCCCCGAGATCGACCCGGACCGGGTGGACCGGCAGCGGGGAATGGACATCACCATCGTCACCACGGCGACCAACGACGACGAGGGCCGCGCGCTGCTGCGCCGGCTCGGCTTCCCCTTCAGGGACGCGTCGGCCGCGGCCGCCGAGGCACTGAGGACAGCGGGCGGAAGGAGGAACCGCTAATGGCGAAGAAAGCGCTGATCGCCAAGGCGAACCGGAAGCCGAAGTTCGCTGTCCGCGCTTACACGCGGTGCACGCGCTGCGGCCGGCCGCGCGCCGTCTACCGGAAGTTCGGCCTGTGCCGTATCTGCTTCCGCACGATGGCGCACCGGGGCGAGCTCCCGGGCATCACCAAGTCCAGCTGGTAACTAGCAACACGCCGCAGGTCCGGCCAAGGAAACCACGGCGAGGAAGGCCAAAACGGCCATGTCAATGACAGACCCGATCGCGGACATGCTGACTCGTCTGCGCAACGCCAACTCGGCGTATCACGACACCGTGGGCATGCCCTTTTCCAAGATCAAGTCGCACATCGCGGAGATCCTCGAGCAGGAGGGCTACATCGCCGGGTGGCGCGTCGAAGACGCCGAAGTCGGCAAGAACCTCGTGATCTCGCTGAAGTACGGCAACGCGAGGGAGCGCTCGATCGCCGGGATCAAGCGGGTCTCCAAGCCCGGTCTGCGGGTGTATGCGAAGAAGGACAACCTGCCGCGGGTCCTCGGCGGGCTCGGCGTCGCGATCATCTCGACGTCGGGCGGCCTGATGACCGACAGGCAGGCCAAGAAGAGCGGCGTGGGCGGAGAAGTCCTCGCCTACGTCTGGTAAGGGAGGGGAGGAACCACCATGTCACGAATCGGACGACTCCCCATTCCCATCCCGAGCGGAGTGGACGTGGCCATCGACGGCCAGGCGGTCAGTGTCAAGGGGCCCAAGGGCGCCCTGAACCTCACCATCGCCGAGCCGATCAGCGTGGTCCAGGAGGACGGTGTCATCCGGGTCACCAGGCCCAACGACGAGGGCAAGGTCCGCGCGCTGCACGGTCTGTCCCGCACGCTGATCTACAACATGGTCGCCGGCGTGACCGAGGGTTACAGCAAGACCCTGGAGATCGTCGGCGTCGGTTACCGCGTGCAGGCCAAGGGCAAGGACCTCGAGTTCTCGCTCGGTTTCAGCCACCCGGTGGTCATCACGCCGCCGGAGGGGATCACCTTCCGGGTCGAGGCGCCGACCAGGTTCGTCGTCGAGGGCATCGACAAGCAGCTGGTGGGCGAGACCGCGGCGCGGATTCGCAAGCTGCGCAAGCCCGACCCGTACAAGGCCAAGGGCGTGCGGTACCAGGGCGAAGTGATCCGGCGCAAGGTCGGGAAGGCTGGTAAGTAGTCATGGCTGGTACGAAGGCCAAGAGGTCGTCGCGCGAGTACGCCACCGGGCGGGTGGGGCCGCGCACGGCGACGAAGACCCGCGCCCGCGTCCGGCGTCACCTGCGGGTGCGCAAGAAGGTCATCGGCAGCGCCGTCCGGCCGCGGCTGGTAGTGAACCGGTCCGCGCGGCACATCGTCGTGCAGATCGTGGACGACACCGTCGGCCGCACCCTGGCGTCCGCCTCCACCATGGACCCGGCCGTCAGGTCGGCGACGGGAGACAAGACGGCCAAGGCCAAGCTGGTCGGCGCGCTCATCGCCGAGCGGGCGAAGACCGCGGGCATTACCGCGGTGGTCTTCGACCGCGGCGGCTACAAGTACCACGGCCGCGTCGCCGCCCTCGCGGACGGCGCGCGGGAAGCCGGGCTGACGCTGTGATTAGTAATAGGAAGGAAAGCTAATGCCAGGAGCTCCGCGGCGCGGCGGCGGCGGCGGTGAGCGGCGTGAGCGCCGCGACGACCGCCGCGGCGGTCAGGCCGAGAAGCAGAACGTCTACCTGGAGCGAGTGGTCGCGATCAACCGCGTGGCCAAGGTCGTCAAGGGTGGCCGCAGGTTCAGCTTCACCGCCCTGGTCGTGGTCGGCGACGGCAACGGCATGGTCGGTGTTGGCTACGGCAAGGCCAAGGAGGTGCCCGCGGCGATCGCCAAGGGCGTCGAAGAGGCCAAGAAGCACTTCTTCCGGGTGCCTCGGATCGCCACCACGATCCCGCACACCGTGACGGGTGAGGCGGCGGCCGGCGTGGTGCTGCTCAAGCCGGCCAGCCCGGGTACCGGCGTCATCGCCGGCGGCCCGGTGCGCGCCGTGCTCGAGTGCGCCGGCATCGGCGACGTGCTGTCGAAGTCGCAAGGCTCGTCCAACCCGATCAACGTGGTGCACGCCACCGTGGCGGCGCTCAAGGGGCTGAGCCGTCCCGAGGAGATCGCCGCCAAGCGCGGCCTGCCGATCGAGCACGTGGCGCCGAAGGCGATGCTGCAGGCGCGTGCCGCGGCCAGCGGGGCTGGGGTGTGAGATGGCCCAGCTCAAGGTGACCCAGGTCAAGTCGAAGATCGGCGGGACCAGCGTGCAGCGCGACTCACTGCGCTCGCTCGGCCTGCGCCGGATCGGCCAGACGGTGGTCAAGCCGGATCGCCCGGAGTTCCGCGGCATGATCCAGGTTGTCCGCCACCTGGTCAAGGTAGAGGAAGTGGACTAGGCAATGCTGAAGCTGCACGATCTGCGGCCGGCTCCCGGTGCCCACAGGGGCAAGACGCGGGTAGGCCGCGGCGAGGGATCCAAGGGCAAGACCGCTGGCCGCGGTACCAAGGGCACCAAGGCAAGGACCCAGGTGCCGGCGGGCTTCGAGGGCGGCCAGATGCCCATGTCCCGCCGCATCCCGAAGCTCAAGGGCTTCTCCAACGCGCCGTTCAAGACCACTTACCAGGTCGTGAACGTCGGGCGGCTCGCGGAGCTGTACCCGTCGGGCGGTGACGTGACGCCGGAGAACCTGTCCGCCAACGGCGCGGTGCGCCGTGGCGAACTAGTCAAGGTGCTCGGTACCGGAGAGCTGACCGTGGCGCTGCGCCTGAGCGCGCACGCCGTCTCGAAGTCGGCCCGCCAGAAGATCGAGGCGGCGGGCGGAACGGTCACGCTGCTCGGCTAGGCAGAGCTCTTAGGTTGATCATGTCCCGCACCCAACGCTGGCTCGTCCCGGGGGCGCCTCTGGCGTCCTCGCGAGCTAGCTCGTCGGCCGGGCCTGCGGGTAGTATACGGAAGCCGCTGAAACGCAGGTTCCGCCGATGAAGAGGGATCACGCATGCTGACCGCGTTCATCCGGGCGTTCCGAACGCCCGACCTGCGTAAGAAGCTGCTGTTCACACTGGGCATCATCGCCCTGTTCAGGTTCGGCTCGTCGCTGCCCGCCCCGGGCATCAGCGAGAAGAACGTGTCCTACTGCGCGAACCTCGCGTCGAAGAGCGGCGCCGCGAACGTGTACGCGATCGTCGACCTGCTCAGCGGCAACGCGCTGAAGTACATGTCGGTGTTCGCGCTCGGCATCATGCCCTACATCACCGCGAGCATCATCTTGCAGCTGCTCACGGTGGTGATCCCGCGGCTTGAGACCCTCAAGAACGAGGGCCAGGCCGGCCAGGCCAAGATCACCCAGTACACCAGGTACCTGACCATCGGCCTGGCGGTCCTGCAGTCCACCGGGTACATCGAGCTCGCCCGCAGCGGCACCCTGTTCCAGTCGTCCGCGTGCACGTCGACGCTCAACCCGATCATCCCGGACGCGTCGCCGTTCCGTATCGCCACGATGGTGATCACGATGGTGGCGGGCACCGCGGTGATCATGTGGATGGGCGAGCTGATCACCGACCGCGGTGTCGGCAACGGCATGTCGGTCATGATCTTCACGCAGGTCATCGCCGTCATCCCCGGCGAGCTGCTGACCATCTACCAAACCAGGCAGGCGTTCATCGCGCTGCTGTCCGTCGCCGTCGTGTTCGTGGTCGTCACGGGCATCGTGTTCATGGAGCAGGCGCAGCGGCGCATCCCCGTGCAGTACGCCAAACGCATGGTCGGGCGCCGGATGTACGGCGGCACGTCCACCTACATCCCGATGAAGGTGAACCAGGCGGGCGTCATCCCTGTCATCTTCGCCTCGAGCCTGCTGTACATCCCGCAGCTCGCGGTGTCGCTGTTCGGCAGCAGCAACCGTCCGCAGGGCTGGGTCTCGTTCACGCAGCGCTACCTGGAGATCGGTACCTCGAACGCCCTGTCGACCATGTGGGTCTACATGTTGGCCTTCTTCTTGCTGATCATCGCGTTCACCTTCTTCTACGTGTCGATCACGTTCAACCCGACCGAGGTCGCCGACAACATGAAGAAGTACGGCGGCTTCATCCCCGGCATCAGACCGGGGCGGCCGACCGCCGAGTACCTCGGATACGTGCTCAGCCGGCTCACCACCCCTGGGTCGATGTACCTGGGCGCCGTCGCCCTCTTCCCGCTGGTAGCGCTCGCCGCGATTGGCGTGGGCAATCAGTTCCCGTTCAGCGGCGTGAGCCTGCTCATCATGGTCGGCGTTGGCCTGGACACGGTCAAGCAGATCGAGAGCCAGCTGCAGCAGCGTAACTATGAGGGTTTCTTGCGATAGTGCGCATCGTCCTTGTCGGGCCACCCGGAGCGGGCAAAGGGACCCAGGCCCACTTCATCGCATCCCATCTGGCGATCCCGCGCATCTCGACAGGGGACATCTTCCGGCACAACGTCACGCACAATACCGACCTCGGCGTGCAGGCCAAGGAGTACATGGACCGCGGTGACCTCGTCCCGGATGAGGTCACCGTCGCGATGGTGCGCGATCGGCTGGCGGAGGACGACGCGCAGGCCGGCTTCCTGCTGGACGGCTTCCCGCGGAACGTCCCGCAGGCCGAGACGCTGAAGAAGATGCTCGCCGAGCTGGAAACCAAGCTGACCGTCGTGCTTGAGCTGATCGTGGACGAGGACGAGGTGGTCCGCCGGCTGTCCGGCCGCCGCACCTGCCGCCGCTGCGAGCGGGTCTGGCACCTGCTGTACGACCCGCCGGCGCGGGACGGCATCTGCGACGACTGCGGCGGCGAGCTGTTCCAGCGCGACGATGACCAGGAAGATGTGATTCGGCACCGCGTCGAGGTGTACAACAGCCAGACGTCGCCGCTGGTCGCCTTCTACGCGGACGAGGGCATCCTCGTCGGTATCGATGCCACCGGGCCCGTTGAGGAAGTTACCTCGCGCGGCCTTGCCGCGCTTGGCCCGTACATGCGCTGAGTGGGGTCGCTTGGCTTGGGGAGAGTTTTCGCCGGAAGTCCTGCGGAACACCGGCGAGAAACTCTCCCCGGCGCCCTGCTCTTCCCGGCGGGGTAGCGTTGTAGGTGGAGGTGTTTAGGCATGCGGTTGCGGCGCGATCGGGCGATTGAGATTAAGACGCCTGAGGAGCTTGACCGCATGCGCGCGGCTGGGCTCGTCGTCGCTCGTACGCTGCGCGTACTCGCCGACTCGGTGCGGCCTGGGGTCTAGTACGGCCGACCTTGATGCCATAGCCGAACGGGAGATTCGTGGGGCCGGTGCGGAGCCTTCGTTTCTCGGGTACTACGGGTATCCCGCGGTCATATGCACCTCTGTCAATGAGGAGATTGTGCATGGGATCCCTGGCGAGGAGCGGCGGCTTCAGGCGGGGGACATTATCTCCGTTGACTGCGGGGCCATCGTGGATGGGTGGCACGGGGATGCCGCTATTTCTCTGGGGGTAGGGGAGATCGATCCCGCGGATCAGGCGATGCTTGATGCCTGTGAGGCGGCGCTTTGGGCTGGGATCGCCCAGGCTCGGGTGGATAACCGGCTCGGGGATATATCTCATGCCGTCGAGGAGTCGGTTCTCGGGGCCGGGTCGTACGGGCTGATCCGGGAGTACACCGGACATGGGATCGGGACCGCTATGCATATGGATCCGGCGGTGCCGAACTACGGTGCGGCGGGGACCGGGCCGCGGCTCCGCGCCGGGATGGCGCTGGCGATCGAGCCGATGATCACCCGTGGCGGCGAGCGCACCGTCGAGCTCGCTGACGGGTGGACGGTCACTACTCTCGATGGCTCGCGGGCCGCGCACTTCGAGCACACCGTGGCGATCACGGCTGCGGGTCCGTGGGTTCTTACCGATTTGTCAGAACGTAAGGTGCCTCCTCCCGGCCGCGTCACTTCTGTGGCTGGTGGCGACCCCGATGCCGGGTGACCCGCGGATCCGCGCCTCGGACAAGGACAGGGACCGCACGGCGGAGCTGCTGCGCGAGCACCACGCGCAGGGCAGGCTGACCCCCGAGGAGTTCGACGAGCGGGTCGACAGGACGTTCACGGCGAAGACCATCGGCGATCTCGACGCGCTGCTCGCCGACCTGCCCGCCATCGACTTGTACCGGCTGCCGGCAGCCGGCATCAGGGCCGCCCCGCCCGGCGCGCTGCGCCCCCGCGGGTCAGCCGTCGATCAGCGCGGTCAGGGGGCGGTCAGTTCCCGCGGCGTCACCACCTGGGCGGCGTGGGCGGCGGTCAGCACGGCCCTGTTCGTCGCCTGGCTCGGCGTCGGCCTCGTCAGCGGCGGCGCCGCGTGGATCCCCTGGTTCCTGCTGATCGCCGTCCCGTGGGCCCTGGCCATCGCCCGCCGGCAGGCTCGGGAATAGACTCCGTGCCGACCGTGTTTTCAAAGCCGGTTCGCACTCGCGGGATAGGTCTAGTAGACTCTGCTGCGGCCCATCGGCTGGCCTTCCGTATGGCTTTTCGCCACGGGGGAGTGCGTAACGCCCTAGCCCGGCGCTCTCGCTGGGCAGCTGCGAACAGCCGCGATACCAAATCAGGACTACGCAACACTACGCACGACGAAACGCGGAGGATATGCCCAAGAAAGACGGCGCCATCGAGATTGAGGGCACGGTGGTCGAGACGTTGCCGAATGCCTTCTTCCGAGTGGAGCTGGACAACGGGCACAAGGTACTCGCCCACATCAGCGGGAAGATGCGGATGCACTACATCCGGATCCTGCCCGATGATCGGGTGGTCGTGGAACTCAGCCCGTACGACCTGAGCCGCGGTCGCATCGTCTACCGGTACAAGTAAAGAAGCAAGAGAGCGAGAGTTAGCCGTGAAGGTCAAGCCGAGCGTCAAGAAGATCTGCAGCAAGTGCCGGATCATCCGCCGCCACGGCCGCGTCATGGTGATCTGCTCTGACCCCCGGCACAAGCAGCGCCAAGGTTGACGGGGGTGCGGGGGGTCGGCCCCCCGCGAAGAGACGAGCAGTCCAGACGCGCGCATATGCTGAACAGCACATAACCGAATACGCGACGTAATACGCGCACCGCGAGCGGCCGGAGGCCGCTTCCCCCGGTTGGAGGCCGGGGCCCGGTCCTGGGCAGGGACGGGAGGCGGTGCGGAGGACCTCCACCACGACAAAGGAGAACTGCCCGCACATGGCACGTCTATCTGGCGTTGACCTGCCGCGCGACAAGCGGCTGGAGATCGCGCTCACCTACATCTACGGGGTCGGCCGCACCCGCGCGCTCGAGACCCTCGAGAACACCGGCGTGAGCGGCGACACGCGGGTCTACGACCTCACCGAGGACGACCTGCTGAAGCTGCGCGACTGGATCGACGCCAACTACCAGGTCGAAGGTGACCTTCGCCGGGAAGTCCAGGCCGACATCCGGCGCAAGATCGAGATCGGCTGCTACCAGGGCATCAGGCACCGCAAGGGGCTCCCGGTGCGCGGCCAGCGGACGCAGACGAACGCGCGTACCCGCAAGGGCAAGAAGAAGACCGTCGCCGGCAAGAAGAAGGCCGGGAAGAAGTAGTCCCAGCACCGGGATAAGACCACCTCAGGAGTCAGGAAGCAGATGCCGCCTCGCAAGAGCAGCCAGGGCGCACCGAAGAAGGTGCGCCGCAAGGAGCGGAAGAATATCGCCCACGGGCACGCCCACATCCGGTCCACGTTCAACAACACCATCGTCTCGATCACCGACCCGGCGGGCAGCGTGATCGCATGGGCGTCTTCGGGCCAGGTCGGGTTCAAGGGCTCGCGCAAGTCAACCCCGTACGCCGCCCAGCAGGCCGCGGAGGCCGCCGCGCGCCGCGCCATGGAGCACGGCATGCGCAAGGTCGACGTCTTCGTCAAGGGGCCGGGCTCCGGCCGGGAGACCGCGATCAGGTCGCTGCAGGCGACCGGCCTTGAGGTGGGGTCCATTCAGGACGTCACGCCCGTTCCGCACAATGGCTGCCGCCCGCCCAAGCGGCGGCGGGTCTGAGGAGAGACTGATGGCTCGTTACACCGGGGCGGACTGCAAGCTGTGCCGCCGTGAGAAGGTCAAGCTGTTCCTGAAGGGCAGCAAGTGCGACTCGCCGAAGTGCCCGATCGAGATCCGGCCTTACCCGCCGGGCGAGCACGGCAGGATCCGGCAGAAGGACAGCGAGTACCTGCTGCAGATCCGCGAGAAGCAGAAGGCCCGCCGGATCTACGGCGTGCTTGAGAAGCAGTTCCGTGGCTACTACGCCGAGGCCGCGCGCAAGTCCGGCCGGACCGGCGAGACGCTGCTGCAGATCCTGGAGAGCCGCCTGGACAACGTGGTGTACCGCGCCGGGTTCGGCAAGAGCCGCGACATGGCCCGTCAGCTGGTCACGCACGGTCACATCCTGGTCAACGGCAGGCGCGTGGACATTCCGTCCTTCCGGGTGAGCGAGAACGACGTCATCGAGGTCGCGCAGAAGTCACTCGAGCTGACCCCGATGGTGATCGCCCGCGCCGAGGCCGGCGAGCGCCCCGTGCCCGCCTGGCTCGAGGTCATGCCGGACCAGATGCGCATCCTCGTGCACCAGCTCCCGGCCAGGGCGCAGATCGACACTCAGGTCCAAGAGCAGCTCATCGTCGAGTACTACTCCAAGTAACGCAATATCCCTGCTGGGCGACAACCGGTCACCCCGCAGGCCGTTCGCCGGTTCATATAGCGGTCCCGGCGGAAAGGAAGTCCCATGCTCATCGCACAGCGTCCCTCGCTCGGCGAGGAACAGGTCGGCGACTACCGGTCGAAGTTCACCATCGAGCCGCTGGAGCCAGGCTTCGGCTACACGATCGGGAACTCGATCCGGCGTACCCTGCTGTCCTCCATCCCGGGGGCGGCGGTCACGTCGATCCGCATCGAGGGCGTACTGCACGAGTTCACCACGGTGCCCGGGGTCAAGGAAGACGTCACCGACCTCATCCTGAACCTCAAGCAGCTTGTCGTCTCCTCGGAGCACGACGAGCCGGTGGTCATGTACCTGCGCAAGCAGGGGCCGGGCGCGGTCACCGCGGCCGACATCGCGCCGCCCGCCGGGGTCGAGGTGCACAACCCCGAGCTGCACATCGCGACGCTCAACAGCAAGGGCAAGCTGGAGATGGAGCTCACGGTCGAGCGCGGCCGCGGGTACGTCTCCGCCACCCAGAACAAGCAGCCGGGCCAGGAGATCGGCCGGATTCCGATCGACTCCATCTACTCGCCGGTGCTGCGCGTGACCTACAAGGTGGAAGCCACCCGGGTCGAGCAGCGCACCGACTTCGACCGGCTGATCCTGGACGTCGAGACCAAGCCGTGCATGCGCCCGCGTGACGCGGTGGCGAGTGCCGGGAAGACGCTGACCGAGCTGTTCGGCCTGGCGAGGGAGCTCAACGTCGACGCCGAGGGCATCGACATCGGCCCGTCGCCGACGGACGCCGCGCTCGCGGCCGACCTGGCGCTGCCGATCGAGGACCTGAACCTGACCGTCCGGTCCTACAACTGCCTCAAGCGCGAGGGCATCCACACCGTGGGTGAACTGGTCGCACGGAGCGAGCAGGACCTGCTTGACATCAGGAACTTCGGCGCGAAGTCCATCGAGGAAGTCAAGCAGAAGCTGGTCGACATGGGCCTGGCGCTCAAGGACTCCCCGCCCGGGTTCGACCCGAGCAGCGCCGTGGACTCCTTCACCGGCGACGAAGACGAGAGCTACGTCGAAACCGAGCAGTACTAAGCGGTACTGGCTCGCCGACGCTACAGAAAGGGTAATCAGGTGCCCACGCCTACCAAGGGTGCCCGGATGGGCGGCAGCCCGGCTCACCAGCGGCACATGCTGTCCAATCTGGCTGCCGCGCTCTTCGAGCACGGCAAGATCACCACGACCGAGGCACGGGCGCGCAGGCTGCGTCCGTACGCGGAGAAGCTCATCACCTTCGCGAAGCGCGGTGACATGCACGCGCGCCGCCAGGTGCTGACCGTGGTCCCTGACAAGGGCATCGTGCACAACCTGTTCACCGAGATCGGCCCCAGCTTCGCCGACCGGCCAGGTGGCTACACCCGCATCACGAAGCTCGGTCCGCGCAAGGGCGACGCCGCCCCGATGGCCGTGATCGAGCTCATCAGGGAAGAGGTCAGCGCTGCGCGGCCGCGTCGCCGCACCCGCCGCGCCGGGGCTGCCCCGGCGACCGCGGCCGCCCCGGCGGCCGAGGAGACCGCCGAGGACGCTGGAGTCGCCGACGTGGACGACTCCGAGGCCGAGACCTTCGCGGCGGAGAGCCCTGAGGCCGAGGTCGAGACCCCGGAGGCCGAGGTCGAGACCTCGGAGGCCGAGGACGAAGACGCCGAGGACGACGAGGACGAAGACGCCGAGGCGGCTGACGAGTCCGACGAGGCCGAGGTAACCGACGAGGCCGACGAGGGCCCGGAGGCTGCCGCGGACGACGACAAGGCCTGATCGCTCTATCCCTGACATCCCTGACGGCCAGTAACCCTGAGGCCATGAACCCTGAGGCCGGGGAAGCCATGATCGCGGGCCAGGGAGATCCCCAGCGGGATCTCCCTGGCCCGCGGTCGTTTTCAGCCGCGGAGACGGATATGGCCGGTGAGCCGGCCGCGCCCGTTCGGATAAGAATTGATCTTTCCTACGACGGGACAGGTTTTTCCGGCTGGGCGGCGCAGCCGGGCCGCCGGACCGTCGAGGGCGTGCTCGCTGAGACCCTCGGGCACGTGCTGCGGCTGCCCGCGTCGCCGCGGCTGACGGTCGCCGGGCGCACCGATACCGGCGTGCACGCGCGCGGGCAGGTCGCGCACTCGGACCTCCCGGACGCCGTCTGGGCCGCGTACGCCGACGCGGCGCGACGGCGGCTCGCGCGGGCGCTGCCGTCTGACATCCGGGTGCGCGCGGTAGGCCCCGCGCCCGACGGGTTCGACGCCCGGTTCTCCGCACTCTGGCGGCGCTACTCGTACCGGGTCTGCGACGATCCCGCCACCGCCGACCCGCTGCGCAGGCACGAGACCCTATGGCACCCGCGCGGACTCGACCTCGCCGCGATGAACGCCGCGGCGGGCACGCTGACTGGGGAGCACGACTTCGCCGCCTTCTGCCGGCGCAGGGAGGGCGCGACCACGGTGCGCGCGCTGCGCCGCCTCGACTGGCGGCGGGACGACGACGGCGTCGCGGTCGCCTGCGTGGTCGCGGACGCCTTCTGCCACAACATGGTCCGCGCGCTCGTCGGCGCGCTCCTCGCGGTCGGTGAGGGCAGCCGTCCGCCGTCGTGGCCGTCCGCCGTCCTCGCCGCCGCGGTCCGCGACCCCGCGGTCCGCGTCGTGCCGCCGCACGGGCTGTGCCTGGAGGAAGTGCGCTACCCGGCGCCCGGTCAGCTCGCGGCGCGCGCCGCGCTCACCAGGCAGGTGCGCGTCACCCAGGACACCGGCGGCTAGCTGGCGGCGGCCGTCGCGGGGTGACCGTTGAGCATGCGCTGGCTCAGGCTGATGTTGGCGGTGCCGGCGATCAGGTCGGCGCCGAACTGCTGGAGCTGCTGATCCTGCGTGTTGTTGGCGGGCGCGTTCGTCGAGGTGAACTCGGCCCAGATGATGATCAGGTAGTGGCCCTTGTACTCCGCCTCGACGATCCCCGTGCCCTTGCCGAGCTTGCTCGTGACGCCCTTGGTCGTGGTGAGCGGATCGACGAAATCAGTGGTGCCGACCAGCTTCCCCGCGTGGTGCGCCTCGTTGGTGGTAGACAGGTTGGCCACGCCGATGGTGCCCATCATCTTGCCGTCGCCGGAGAAGTAACTGGCGCGCAGCACCTGCGTGCACTTGCCGTCCTGCAGCGCGCCGGTCAGGTCCTGGCCGATGACGGCGTTGGAGCAGGTCGTGTCCAGCTTCGTGCCCGCCCTGGTGAACGAGCCGTGGTCGGTCTCGTTCACGAACGCGGGCGGGAAGAGCTCGGCCAGCGTCAGCGGGGCGGGATCGTCGGTGCGCAGCTCGATGTGGCAGTACTGGCCGAACTGCTTCACGCAGGCGGCGGTGGCCGCGGAGCTGGAGCCAGGGGACGGGAGCGGGGCGGCCGACGTGGGGGTCACCGTGGAGGGCTTCGGCTTCAGCACGAAGACGTAGCCGGCCGCCGCGAGGATCCCCGCCACCACGACCGCGGTAACCGCGATCAGCAGCCGGCGCTTGCCGCGCTTTGCGTTGCCAGGGTTTTTCCGGGTCTTACCGGGCTTGCCCGCTGGCGGCGCCGTGCCATCGTCGCCGTACCGGTCCTGATAGGGGTCGTCGCGGTTGTCGTAGCCCTGGTCGTCGCCTCCCTGCTCGAAGCCTCCCTGCTCGAAGCTCTGGTCAAAGCCCTGGGGAGGACCGTAGCCTGGCGCGTCCTGGTGGTCACCGTGGCCCTCGTAGCCGGAGTACGCGCCGTACTGGCCGTCGTACCGCTCCTGCTGCCCGGTATGCACGAGGCCCGGCGGGTCGGCTGCCTCCCTGGCCGCCGGGTGCGGTCCACTGCCGTAGGCGTCGATCGTGCGGGCATCCAGGTTGTACGTGCCGGTGTCGGCGAAACCGGCGCCAGAGCCGGAAGCCCCGGCCCCGGCCGGCCGTCCGCCGTACCAGTCGTTACCCGCGTACCGCCCCGCAACCTCCTCAGCCTCGGCGCCGTTGCCCAGGGCCGGATAGCCCCCCGAGCCGTAGCCGCCTTGCTGGGCCGGGTAGCCGCCTGAGCCGCCGTAGCCGCCTGGCTGCGCGGGATATCCCCCGGAGCCGCGGCCGTCCGGCTGGACGGGGTAGCTGCCTGAGCCGCCGTAGCCGTCCGGCTGGGCCGGGTAGCCGCCTGAGCCGCTGTAGCCGTCGGGCTGCGCGGGATAGCCACCTGAGCCGTAGCCGCCTTGCTGGGCCGGGTAGCCGCCTGAGCCGCTGTAGCCGTCCGGCTGCGCGGGATATCTCCCGGAGCCGCGGCCGTCCGGCTGGACGGGGTAGCTGCCTGAGCCGCCGTAGCCGTCCGGCTGGGCCGGGTAGCCGCCTGAGCCGGTGTAGCCGTCGGGCTGCGCGGGATAGCCACCTGAGCCGTAGCCGCCTTGCTGGGCCGGATAGTCCCCTGAGCCGCTGTAGCCGTCTGGCTGCGCGGGATATCTCCCGGAGCCGTGGCTGTCCGGCTGGGCCGGATAGCCCCCGGAGCCGTGGCCGTCCGGCTGGGCCGGGTAGCCCCCGGAGCCGTGGCCGTCCGGCTGGGCCGGATAGCCCCCGGAGCTGTAGCCTTGCTGGGCCGGGTAGCCCCCCGAGCCACCGTAGCCGTCCGGCTGGCCGAATCCGTCGTCGCCGTAGCCGTCGTGGCCGTGGTCGTCGTGCCCGTGGTCGTAGGCGTCGTAGCCGGCGTACGAGTCGTCTGGCGCGTAGGCGTCGTAACCGTCGCCGTGATTGGCCTGCCCCGGATCCGCCGACTGCCAGGGAGGTTGGCGCCGTGAGTTCGCTCGCGTGCGAGAGCCGTCCTCACCCTGGTATCCCATGGGGAAGAGATTATCGTCCATACCAGCCCGGCATGGGTGGTCGCAGAACTTTCAGCGCTCTGTAATCCTAGGTGCCCAAATCGTAAGCAGCGTCCCAGGGATGCGGGGCAGCCGCCACGGCTGCCTGGGCCTCGGGGTGGGGTAGAATCTGATGGTCCTGCGGGGCCGTATTCGCGCGCGTTGGCGTGCGGGACGGATTCGCAGTATGCTGCATTGGCGTCATCCGCGACGAGCCGCATAGCGTCACGCACGCTGAGCCGGTCGCGGGGGCGGGTGGAGCGACGGACTCCGTCGGCAGGTCTCCTGTCTAACGAACCACATGCGAAGGCTTAACGACTGTGCGCACTTTCAGCCCGAAGAACAGTGACATCACACGGCAGTGGCATGTCATCGACGCCACTGACGTCGTGCTCGGCCGCCTGGCCAGCCACGTGGCGGTGCTGCTGCGGGGCAAGCACAAGCCCATTTTCGCGCCGCACGTCGACACCGGCGATTTCGTCATCGTGGTCAACGCGGACAAGGTCGCGCTCAGCGGCGCGAAGCTGCAGGACAAGAAGGCTTACCGGCACTCCGGCTACCCGGGCGGCCTGACCGCGGTCAGCTATGCGGACCTGATGGCCAAGCACCCGGAGCGGGCCGTCGAGAAGGCCGTCAAGGGGATGCTGCCGAAGAACTCGCTCGGCCGCAAGACGCTCGGCAAGCTCAAGGTCTACGCCGGTCCCGACCACCCGCACCAGGCGCAGCAGCCGCAGCCGTACGAGATCCGGCAGATTTCCCAGTAGTGCCGCAAGGAAGCGTGAGGAATAGCACCGTGGCCGAGCCCACTGGCGTAGAGACGCCCGCAGAAGACACGGCTTACTCCGACCCGGAGTTGGCCGACGACAGTTCCGGCGGCGAGGAAACTCCGTCGGAGTACACCAGCGAGTCTTCTGAGGCCGCCGCGCCCAGGGCCGCGCGCCGTCCCGTGATCACCGGCAATGCCGCCGGCACCGGCCGCCGCAAGGAGGCCATCGCCCGCGTCCGCATCCTCCCCGGCACCGGCCAGTGGTCGATCAACGGCCGCCCCCTTGACTCGTACTTCCCGAACAAGGTGCACCAGCAGATCGTCAGCGAGCCGTTTGTGCTGATCGGCGCCGAGGGCCAGTTCGACGTGATCGCGCGCATCGGCGGCGGCGGCGTCACCGGGCAGGCCGGCGCGCTGCGGCTCGGCGTCGCCCGCGCGCTGATCCTTGTCGACCCGGAGAACCGGCCGCCGCTCAAGAAGGCCGGTTTCCTCACCAGGGACGCCCGGGTGACGGAGCGGAAGAAGTACGGCCTCAAGAAGGCCCGCAAGGCTCCGCAGTACTCCAAGCGCTAACCGTCACCTCGACCCCCGGATACCTGACATGGGCCGGATCTTCGGTACTGACGGCGTTCGAGGAGTGGCCGGGCGTGAGCTGACGGCGCAGCTCGCCATGGAACTGGCCGTGGCGGCGGTGCCGGTGCTCGCTGACCGCGCCGGCAGCCCTCAGCGCACAGGCCGCCCGGTGGCGGTAATCGGTCGTGACTCGCGCGCGTCCGGCGACTTCCTCGAGGCAGCGGTCGTCGCCGGGCTGGCCAGCGCTGGCGTCGACGTGCTCAGGCTCGGGGTCATCCCCACGCCTGGCGTCGCCTACCTCACCGGCGCACTGCAGGCGGACTTCGGCGTGGTGCTGTCCGCGAGCCACAATCCGGCGCCGGACAACGGGATCAAGTTCTTCGGCCCCGGCGGGGTCAAGCTTCCTGACGAGACCGAGGACGAGATCGAGGCCCTGCTGCGGGCGACGCCGCCGGACCAGACCGCCGCGCAGGACGCCGCGGCTGACCCGGCCGTGTTCGGCCGGGTCACCGATGCGTACTCCAAGCACGAGGTGTACCTCGACCACCTGCTCGCCACGCT
This sequence comes from uncultured Actinomycetota bacterium, assembly GCA_963843745.1. Taxonomy (GTDB): domain Bacteria; phylum Actinomycetota; class Actinomycetes; order Streptosporangiales; family Streptosporangiaceae; genus Trebonia. Next base: position 42,221 of record CAWJLP010000013.1, on the reverse strand, counting down.
GCCGGTGGCGGCCGACGGGCGTCCCCCGCTGCAAGGGCTGCGCGTCGTCGTGGACTGCGCGCACGGCGCGGCGTACAGCATCGGCCCGCGGGCGCTGCGCCGGGCCGGCGCCGAGGTCATCGCCATCGGGGCCGCGCCGGACGGCGAGAACATCAACGCCGGCGTCGGATCGACTCACCTGGACGCGGTGGCCGCCGCGGTCGCCGAGCACGACGCGGACGCGGGCCTGGCCTTCGACGGCGACGCCGACCGCTGCCTGGCCGTGGACGCCGACGGCGCGCCGCTCGACGGCGACCAGATCCTCACCGTGCTCGCGTCGCAGCTCAAGCGCAGCGGCCAGCTCGCGGGCGACGCAGTGGTCGTGACCGTGATGTCCAACCTCGGCTTCCACGACGCGATGCGGGACGCCGGCATCACCGTGATCCAGACCCCGGTCGGTGACAAGTACGTGTATGCCGCCATGCGGGACGGCGGCTACGTCCTCGGCGGCGAGCAGTCCGGGCACATCATCCAGATGGGCCACGCCACCACCGGCGACGGCGTGCTGACCGGGCTGCACCTGCTCGCCGCGGTGAACAGCAGCGGCGTCCCCGTCTCCGCCGCCGCGAAGGCGATGACCAGATACCCGCAGGTGCTGATCAACGTCCGCGGCGATAAGGTCCGTGCGATGGCCGACCCGGCGCTCGAGCGCGCGGTCAGCACCGCCGAGGCCGCGGTGGGCGCCAAGGGGCGAGTCCTGCTGCGGCCGAGCGGCACCGAGCCGGCCATCAGGGTGATGGTCGAGGCGCGGGAGAGCGAATTGGCCGAGCGCGTCGCGGCCCAGCTCGCGGAGGCGGTACGCCTGGCGATGGCATGATCGTCGGTGTCGGCATCGGCGTCGTCGAGATCGCCCGCCTCGCGTCCGGGCTCGCCCGGACGCAACGTCTTGCCATCAGGCTGTTCACCGAGAGAGAACGCGACCTTCCGCTGCGGTCGCTGGCCGCGCGTTGCGCGGCGAAGGAGGCCCTGGCCAAGGCGCTCGGCGCGCCGCGCGGCCTGGTGCGGACGGACGCCGAGATCGTCGCAGGCGCGGACCGCCGGCCAGAGCTCAAGGTCTACGGCACGGTCGCGGCCGCCGCCGCGCGCGCCGGGGTGACGCGCTGGCCCGTGTCGCTCAGTCGCGACGGCGGCGTGGCGACCGCTGTTGTCATCGCCGAAGGCGGGGCAGACTAGGCAGCGTGCGTGACGCTTACCAGGTAGCCAAGGTCCGCGCGGCGGAAGCCGCGCTGATGGCGCTGGTCCCCGATGGCGCGCTCATGCAGCGCGCGGCCACGGGACTGGCATCGGTGTGCGCGGAGCTGCTGAGCAGCGGTCCAGGCGGCCCAGGCGGGGTCTACGGCGCGCGGGTCACGGTGCTCGCGGGCACCGGGGACAACGGCGGGGACGCGCTGTACGCGGGCGCGCTGCTCGCCGCTCGCGGCGCCGCAGTGACCGCGATCCAGGCCGGCCATAAGATCCATCCCGGCGGCGCGGCGGCCCTCAGGGCGCGCGGCGGCCGCATCGTCACGGTCGCGCCGCCCCGCGGCCCCGACGACACGCGCCCGGACGTAGGCGCCAGGTACGACGCGGGACACGACGCCCGGCAGGCCATCGGCCGCGCGGACCTGATCATCGACGGGATGCTCGGCATCGGCGGCAGCGGCGGCCTGCGCGAGCCGTACGCGACGCTGGCCCACCTCGCGGCGAGCGAGCGCGGCGTGACCACCGTGGCGGTCGACCTGCCAAGCGGCATCGACGCCGACACCGGCGCCGTTGACGGGCCCGCGGTTCACGCGGATGTGACCGTGACATTCGGCGCGATCAAGCCGGGGCTGCTGATCGACCCCGCGGCCGGGCACGCCGGGGTCGTCGAGCTGGTCGACATCGGGCTCGGGCCCCACCTGGAGGGCGAGCCCGACGTGAGCGCGCCGCAGCGGGCCGACATCAGGGCGCTGCTTCCGCGCCCGGGCGCCGAGTCGGACAAGTACCGGCGCGGCGTCCTCGGGCTGCTCGCGGGCAGCGACAGGTTCACAGGCGCGGCCCTGCTCTCGACCGGTGGCGCGGTCCACGGCGGCGCGGGCATGGTACGGCTGGTTACCGCGCCGGCCGCGGCGGCAGCCGTGCGACAGGTCTGGCCCGAGGTGGTGATCACGGAGCTGCCCGGAGACGGCCGGGACCGTTCAGAACAGGAAAATCAGTTCCCCGGCGACGTGGGGCGGGTGCAGGCGTGGGTCGCCGGGCCGGGCATGGGCACCACGGACACCGCGGCCGCGCGGCTGGCCGCGGTGCTGGCCACTAGCCTGCCCGTGCTGGTGGACGCAGACGGGCTGACGCTGCTGGCGCAGCACCAGGACCTGCTGCCGCGCGCGGCGCCGACGCTGCTCACGCCGCACGCGGGCGAACTCGGGCGGCTGCTCGGCAAGGACCCGGCGGACGTGGAGGCGCGGCGGCTCGAGCACGCGCGGCTGGCCGCGACCAAGTTCGGCGCCTGCGTGCTGCTCAAGGGCTCCACGACCGTGGTCGCGCCGCCAGACGGGCTGCATCCGGTGTTCGTCAACACGACGGGAACGTCGTGGCTCGCCACCGCGGGCAGCGGCGACGTCCTGTCCGGGCTGGCGGGCGCGCTGCTGGCGCAGGGCCTGCTGCCGCGGCAGGCCGGGATCGCGGCTGCCTACCTGCACGGGCTCGCGGGCCGGTTCGCCGCGGCAGGCCCCCAGGCATGGGGAGGCTGGGGGGAATACGGGGGGGCGGCCGGGGGACATGGGGGCGGGAGCCCCCATGCCCGGGAAACCAGCCCTCCCGTGCTCGGAGGCCGGGGGGGATACGGGGGGGCGGCCGGGGGACATGGGGGCGGGAGCCCCCATGCCGGGGAAACCAGCCCTCCCGTGCTCGGAGGAGAGGCGCCTATCGGCGCCTCCGACCTCGTCAGAGCGGTTCAGGCAGCCTTCCGCGCGGTCGTGGCCGAGGCCGAGGGCTTATAAATTGGCAGCCATGGAGAGCCATGCGCGGGCCAGCATCGACCTTGACGTGATCGCAGCCAACGTGGCGTTGGTGCGCGAGCGGGTGGCGCCCACCGCCGTCATGGCGGTGGTGAAGGCCGGCGGGTACGGGCACGGGGCAGTCCCCGCGGCCCGCGCGGCGGTGCGCGGCGGCGCGGACTGGCTTGGCGTGGTGCACGTCGCCGAGGCGCTCGAGCTGCGCGCGGCCGGCATTGACAGCCCGCTGCTCTGCCTGATGGCGATCGCCTCCGACGACCACCTCGCGGCGATCGCCGCGGGGGTGGATCTCAGCGCGGGCTCGGCCGACATGGTCCGCCGCCTCGCGACCGCCGCGGCGGAGGCTGGCGGCCCCGGCCGCCCGGGGCGCCGGGCCCGGGTGCACCTGAAGGCGGACACCGGGCTGAGCCGGGGCGGGGCGACCCCGGCGGACTGGCCGCGGGTGCTGGATGCCGCCAGCGAGGCGGAAGCCGCGGGTCTGCTCAGCGTCGCGGGGGTGTGGTCGCACTTCGCCTCCGCCGATGAGCCGGGCAATACGTCCGTCGCGGCCCAGCTGGACGCGTTCGAGGCGGCGCTCGATGTCGCGAAGAAGCGCGGGGTCACCCCGGAGGTGCGGCACATCGCGAACACGGCCGCCACGCTCGAGGTGCCGGAGGCGCGCTACGACCTGGTGCGGGTCGGCGGCGGGATCTACGGCTTGTCCACCCTGCCCGGCGGGCCGCCGCGGTGGCTGCGCCCGGCGATGACGCTGCGCACGCGGTTGGTGCTCGTCAAGCGGGTGCCCGCGGGGACCGGCGTGTCCTACGGACACCGGTACGTCACGCCGCGCGAGACGACCCTCGGCCTGGTGCCGCTGGGGTACGCCGACGGGGTGCCGCGGACGGCGACGGGGCAGCCGCTGCTGTTCGCGCGCGGCCGGCGGTGGCCGATCGCCGGGACGGTGTGCATGGACCAGCTGGTCGTCGACTTCGGCGACGAGCCGGTGGCCATCGGCGATGAAGTGGTGCTGTTCGGGCCGGGGGATGACGGGGAGGCCACCGCTCAGGAGTGGGGCGACACGCTGGGCACCATCTCTTACGAGATCGTCACCGGGATCGGCAACCGGGTGCCAAGATCGTACTCGTGAGACTTGCTGCTGGTGGGAGCTGGCAGGACAGCCAGATCCCACCCGCGGGACCTCACTAATCGTCTATAGTTCGGCGTTGTACCGGTCCCGTTCGCACGTCCGCCAGGTACCGAAAGTCTCGTCCCGCACCGCCAAAACCCTCACCGGAGGAGCGCCGTGACTCATCATGAGTCATCCCCCGGACGGCCGCGTGGTCGCCGGGCACGTCCCGACAACGACGTGCCTGAATGGGCGGGGTATGACGCCGTGCCGCAGGATCAGCGAGAGTTTCCTGACCTGGCGCCGATCCGGCCGAGGGACGCCCGCGAGCGCGATGGCCGGGTGCAGGGTGACTGGATGCCGGGCGACCAGGGTCAAGGCGGCTGGGGCCAGGGCAACCCGGCGCCGGGCGCACCGGGCGCACCGGGTGACTGGCGGGGCGGCGGGTACCCGCCGACCGGTCCTGGCTACCCGCAGCCTGGCGTCGGCTACCAGCCCGGCGCCCCTGGGGCCCCTGGCGCCCCGGCCGGTCCTGGCGCCCCAGGGCAGGGCGGCGCGTTCCAGCCGCCGCGGCCGCCGCTAGGGCAGCCGCCGCAGGGGCAGTACGCGCAGCAGCAGGCGGTGCGGCCCGACTGGGCCGGACCGGACGCCATGGACGCCTCGGCAGAGGCGGGTCACATGGGAGCGTTTTCCGAGCGCTGGCGCCGGCGCGGCAGCGTATCCCGCGGCGAGCGGCGAGCCGACCGCCGCAAGCGCCGCAGGGTGCTGTTCGCCGTCGGCGGCGGTGCGCTGGCCGTAGTGATCGCGGTGGTGGTGTACTTCGTCACCGCGGGCGGCAGCGGCTCGGCGAACCTCGGCTTCGGGTCGCTGGTCACCACGTTCCTGCCCGGCGAGCTCCAGAAGGTTCCCAACGCCTGCCAGTCGGTGCCTGGCGGCACGCTCACCCAGTACCTGCCGGGCCAGCTGAAGGTGGCGGCGCCGCCGTTGAACACCGGCCCGCAGAGCGAGTGCACCTGGACACTCGACAAGCCGCCGGTCTACCGGGTGCTCGAGGTGAACATGCAGGCGTATTCGCCGAGCGGGCTGGCTCCTGGCGACGGCAGCGCCACGTTCGCCGCCGAGTATGCCTACGCCCAGGACGAGAGCGCCAAGCAGGATCCCGGCCCGAAGAGCGGGCAGCCGAAGGCGACGATCACCGACCTGCCCGGCATGCCGGGCGGCAACGACACGGTGGCGTTCGAGGCCGCGCAGGTCTTCAACGCGGGCGGCGCGACCACCGACGTGACGACCGTCTACGTCAGGTACCGCAACGTCATCGTCACCGTGGTGATGAACGGGCTGGACCACGCCAATAAGGGCAACTACGGCCCGGCGTCGCCGAGCCAGCTCAGCGCGGCGGCGGAGACGGTCGCCAATCAGGTGACCGGGCTGCTCGTGCACTGAGCCGCCATGGCGGCCCCGCGTCGGCTACCCTCGAGGTCGTGCTGCTCGGATTGGTAGCGCGGTGACGACCAGCAGGTGGCGCGACAGGCTAAGGATGGCCCGGGCGCCAGGCTCGGCCGACCCGGTCGGCCCTGGCGGTCCTGGCGGTCCTGGGGGACAGCCTGGCCCCGCTGTCGGGTCAGGGATCCGGCTGCGCCGCATGGTGCCCGCGGACCTGGTTGACGTGCTCGCCCTGGAACACGATCTGTTCCCTGACGACCCGTGGACCGCGCGGATGTTCGCCGAAGAGGTCGGCCAGCCGCCGCAGAACCGGCTGTACCTGATCGCCGAGGCTGACGGCTCGCCGCCCGCGGCCGGCGCGCGCGCCATGGCCGGGTATGCCGGACTGATGTTCGTTCCCGGCGGCACCCAGGCCGACGTGCTGACCATCGCGGTTGCCCAGGAGTACTGGGGTCGTGGCATCGGCTCCGCGCTGCTCGGCGCGCTGATCGCCGCGGCCGCCGAGCGCGGCTGCGCCGAGGTCTTCCTCGAGGTCCGCGAGGACAACCCGCGGGCCCGCGGCCTGTACCTGCGGCGCGGGTTCGAGGAGATCGGCGTGCGCCGCGGCTACTACCAGCCCTCCGGGGTGAACGCGATAGTGATGCGCAAGGACCTGCTGCGCTGACCAGTCGTACCGGTGCTGCCGTCCCGGGCCGGACGGCAGCACGGTCATCTCCGGCGAACCCCACTGGTCACACCAGCCTCCCCCGTTGCCTTTGTGGACGTGGTGACCACTTTTGGCGCCCTTAGACCCCTGATTGTGGTCATGGCGTCTACAAAGTGGCCCTAGGTATCTAGCGCGGCGAAACCCATGAGGTGCGCGAGGTCGGTGAGGCCTGCTGGAGCGCCGACGCGACTCACCACTGATCACACCAACCACTTCTGCGGACTTTGCATACGCCGTGACCACTTTTCGGTTGCGTGACCGGTCACATGTGGTCATGCCGTGTGCAAAGTGGGGCTGAGCATCCATGCTCCCCGCCGGGCGCCCGTGGCGCCCGGCGCGGTTAGGACTTCGAGCGGCTGAACAGGTTGCGGATGGGGCGAAGGAAGATGGCGATCAGCGCGGCCCCCAGCACGACCGGGAGGACCCGCTTCAGTACCGGGCCGCCGACCAGCTTGATCAGGTTGAGCGAGTCCTCCTGCTGCAGCTGCGCCACGGGCTGTGCTGGCGCCGCGGTGGCCTGCGTCGCGGCCGCGGTTCCGACAGCCGTCGCCGCGCTGGCGGCATCACCCGTCGCCGCCGCATCCTGGGCTGGCGCGGGCGCGGGCGCGGCATCGGCACCGGTCTCGGCCGGGCGGCTCGTGCTGTCGATCAGCGCCGCCAGGTTGGCGGCGAACTGGTCGATGAGCTTGCCGCTCACCTCGGGCAGCAGGCTCCGGCCGAACTGGGCGGGGCGGCCGGTGACGTTCAGCGATGTGTGGATGGACACCGTCGTCTGGCCCTCGGCGTCGTCTGGCTTCAGGCTGGCGTGCACGGTCGCCGAGGCGGTGCCCGCCCCGCGGGTCTCCTTGCCCGTCGCCTGGATGGCGATCGTGTGGGTGGCGGGGTCCTTCTCGGTGAACTTGGCGGTGCCCTTATAGCTCAGCGAGAGCGGGCCCAGCTTGACCTTGACCTGGCCCGCGATCTCATCTCCCTCGACCGAGGTAACGCTGGCGCCCGGCATGCACGGCGCGATCCGCTCGACGTCAAGCAGGACATCCCAGGCCTGCTCGGGCGGCACGGGGACGGTGAACGAGTTGTCAAGCTCAATGGCCATTCGTCACTACTTTCTGCCTGGTTCGCTGCTAGGTCAGCATTCTATGTGCACGACCGGTCCGGGCTGCGGCCTGCCGGCAGGCCGCAGCCCAGACTAGCGAGCAACACCAGGTCAGGACGCGCCAGCCGCCGCGGCGAGCGCCCGGCTGGTGAGGACCCGGGCCAGGTGCCTGCGGTAGTCCGCGGCGGCCCGCAGGTCGCTCGGCGGGCTGGTGCCCTCGTCGGCGTGCGCCGCCGCCGCCGAGAGAGCGGCAGTCGACGCCTCGGCGCCTGACGCCGCGGCCTCGACGGCCGCCGCGCGCACCGGCACCGAGCCCATGTTGGTGAGCCCGACCCGCGCCTCCGCGACGTGCCCGTTAGAGCGGCGCGCCACCGCGGCGACCCCGACGATTGCCCACGCCTGGGCGGTGACGTGGAACTTCTCGTAGCGGTAGCCCCAGCCGTCGAGCTTGGGCACCCGGACCGCGACGAGGATCTCCTCGGGCGCCAGCGTCGTGGTCAGGTAGTTGACGAAGAAGTCCGCCGGCTTGATCGTCCGCAAACCCGAGGGCCCGCGGGCGACCAGCGTCGCGTCGAGCGTCGCGATGACCGCGGGCAGGTCCCCGGCCGGGTCGGCGTGCGCCAGCGAGCCGCCGAGCGTGCCGCGGTGCCGGACCGCCGGGTCCGCGATCAGCGCCGCGGTCTCGGCGAGCAGGCCGCAGTGCTCCTTTACCAGCGGGTTCCTGGTCAGCTCGTAGTGCGTGGTCATCGCGCCGATCTCCAGGGCGTCCCCGTCGTCCCGCACGCCGCGCAGCTCGTCGAGCCCGCCCAGGTCGACGAGTCGCTCCGGGTAGGCGAGCCGCAGCCGGAGCAGCGGCAGCAGCGACTGGCCGCCCGCGATCACCTTGGCGTCGTCGCCGCCTGAGGCGAGCGCCCGCACCGCCTCGTCGACAGAAGAAGGCCGTACGTAGTCGAACTTCGCCGGGATCATCGGGCACCTCCGCGAGCTTCCTGGATGGCACGCCATACGCGTTCCGGCGTGCACGGCATCGGCACGTCGGTCACGCCCAGCGGGCGCAGGGCGTCGATGATCGCGTTCACCACGGCCGGCGTGGACGCGATCGTGCCGGCCTCGCCGACGCCCTTGACACCCAGCGGGTTGAGCGTGGAAGGCGTGGTCGTCCGCGCCGTCGTAATCGACGGCAGGTCGGCCGCCGACGGGATCAGGTAGTCCGCCAGCGTCGTCGTGATCAGGTTGCCAGAGGAGTCGTACGCGGCCTCCTCGTACAGCGCCTGGGCGATGCCCTGGGCGATGCCGCCGTGAACCTGGCCCTCGACGATCTGCGGGTTCACCACGACACCCACGTCGTCGACCGCCACGTAGGACCTGATCTGGACCCACCCTGTCTCGGTGTCGATCTCCACCGCGCACAGGTGAGTGCCGTGCGGGAACGAGAAGTTGTCCGGGTCGTAGGTCGCGTCGGAGTCCAGCGACGGCTCTACGCCGTCCGGCAGGTCGTGCGCCGCGAACGCGGCGAACGCGATCTCGCCGATCGTCTTGCCCTGGTCCGGGTCGCCGCGCACCGACCACCGGCCGTCCGCCCATTCCAGGTCCTCGGGCGATACCTCGAGCATGCCCGCCGCGATGATCTTGGCCTTCTCCCGCACCTTGCCACAGGCCACGACCAGAGCGGTACCGCCGACCACCAGCGACCGAGAGCCGTAGGTGTCCATCCCGCGGGGCGAGACCTGCGTGTCGCCGTGCAGCACCCGGATGTCCTCGAACGGCACGCCGAGCTCATCAGCGACGATCTGCGACCACGCGGTCTCGTGCCCCTGGCCGTGCGCGCTCGAGCCGGTGACGACCTCCACCTTGCCGGTGGGAAGCATCCGGATCGAGGCGTTCTCCCAGCCGCCGGCCGCGTACCGGAGGGAGCCAAGCACCCGGGAGGGCGCCAGACCGCACATCTCGGTAAACGTCGATACGCCGATACCCAGGCGGACCTGGGCGGCGTCGCCGTTGCGGGCGGACTGTTCGGCCCGGAGCTCTTCGTACCGGAACAGCTCTTTCGCCGCCGCGGTCGCCGCCTCGTAGTTCCCCGAGTCGTAGGTCAGCCCGGCGATCGTGGTGTACGGGAACTCCTCGTGCTTGATCCAGTTCAGCTCGCGCACCTCGAGCGGGTCCATGCCGAGCTCGGCGGCCAGGTCGTCCATGATGTGCTCGATGGCGTACGTCGCCTCGGGGCGGCCGGCGCCGCGGTAGGCGTCGGTCGGCGTCTTCGTGGTGAACACGCCCGTGCAGTTGAACCGGTAGGCGTCCATCTTGTAGATCGCGTTGAACATGAACGCGCCGAGCAGCGGCACGCCCGGCGTGACCAGCATCAGGTACGCGCCCATGTCCGCGAGCAGGTCGACGTCGAGCGCGCGCAGCCGCCCGTCGGATTCCGCGGCGATCCTGATCCGCTGAATCTGGTCCCTGCCGTGGTGCACCGCGACGTTGCCCTCGGACCGGGACTCGGTCCACTTCACCGGCCGGCCGAGCTTGCGGGCGAGCAGCAGCGCGAGCACCTCTTCGGCCGTGACCTGAAGCTTAGAGCCGAAGCCGCCGCCCACGTCCGGAGCGATCACCCGGATCTGCTGCTCGGGAATGCCCGTGACAAGGGCGAGCATGATCTTGAGGATGTGCGGGATCTGGGTGGAGGACCACATCGTGTACTCGCCGCCGACCGGCGCGCAGACTACCGCGCGCGGCTCCATCGCGGACGGGATCAGCCGCTGCTGCCGGTACACGCGCTCGAGCACCACGGGCGCGTCGCGGAACGCCGCGTCCATGTCGCCGTTGGCCAGCGTCCAGGTGTAGGACTTGTTGCCCGCCTCGTGCACCTTCGGCGAGCCGGGCCGCAGTGCGGCCTCCATGTCGAGCACGGGCTCGAGTGGTTCATAGCTCACGTCGATCAGCTCAAGCGCGTCCGCGGCGGCGTACCGGTCCCTGGCCACGACCGCCGCGACGATCTCGCCGGCGTACCGCACGGTGTCGACGGCCATCGCCGGGTGATCCGGCAGCACGATGTCCTCGGTGACCGGCCAGGCACACGGCAGGCTGCCCTGCTCGGCGGCGAAGTCGGCGCCGGAGAAGACGGCGATCACGCCGGATGCCCCGCGGGCCGCCGACACGTCCACCCCGGCAATCCGCGCGTGCGCGTACGGGCTGCGCACGAACGCGACGTAGGTCAGGCCGGGCAGGATGATGTTGTCTGTCCAGTTGGTCTGCCCGGTGATCAGCCGGGCGTCCTCTTTCCTCGCGCGGGCCTTGCCGACCTCGCGCGCCGCGGTTTCCGCGGTGGTCATGCGGTCACCTCCGCGCGGCCGGCGGCCTTCAATACCGCCCTGACGATGTTCTGGTACCCGGTGCAGCGGCACAGGTTGCCTTCCAGGCCGTCCCTGACCTCCTGCTCGGTCGGATTCGGGTTATCCCGCAGCAGGTCGGCCGCGGCGATGATCATTCCCGGGGTGCAATACCCGCACTGCAGCGCGTGCTCCTCGTGGAACGCATCCTGCAGCGGATGCGCTGTCCCGTTGCCCAGCCCTTGTATCGTGGTGATCTCCGCCCCGTCGGCTTGCACGGCGAGCACGGAGCAACTCTTCACCGACACCCCGTTCATCAGCACGGTGCAGGCACCGCAGTTTGAAGTGTCGCAGCCGATGGGCGTGCCGGTACGTCCCGCTTGCTCTCTCAGGTAGTGCACAAGGAGCAAGCGGGGTTCGACGTCGTTGTCGTAACGCACGCCGTCGACGTTCACGGTAATCTTCATACGGCCTCCTTGCCGTGGCAGATGCGCGCTTGCCGTGGCAGATGCGCGTGAGATCACCGTAGAACGGCTACCGGAGGCAGCACCAGACCCTCTTATCGCAGGTCAGGCCGCCTTTTGGAAGGAACAGTGTTCCTACTGCTGCTAGAGAGGTTGATCAAACTGAGGCCTGCGGTGGTTCTGCTATTTCCGATGTTGGACTACCCTGTTCCCACGGAATACCCCGTTTTTGCGGACATTTTGTGCTAAAACCGTAGCTATCTCGGAGAGAGGGGTGCCGCATGGCGACTGCAGAGGGAGCGCCGACGATCGTCGAACAGCAGCTGGACAAAGGCCTTAAGTCTGGCGCGCTCGGCCTCGTGTCCAGCATCGTCATAGGTGTCGCCTCGACAGCACCGGCGTACAGCCTGGCGGCCACGCTCGGGCTCATCGTCGCCGTGGTGGGTCTCGGCGCCCCGGTCGTCGCGCTGCTCGCCTTCGTCCCGATATTCCTGACGTCGATCGGGTACAGCGAGCTGAACAAGGCGGACCCGGATTGCGGCACCACGTTCACCTGGGCGGCCCGGGCGTTCGGCCCGCGCACCGGCTGGGCGGGCGGCTGGGCGATTGTCGCCGCCGACATCCTGGTCATGGCCAGCCTGGCGCAGATCGCGGGGCAGTACGTCTTCCTGCTGTTCGGCGCTGACGGCATCGGCAGCAACCCGACGAACGGCTGGGTGCTGTTCGTGGGCGTGATGTGGATCGTCTCGATGACCTACATCTGCTACCGGGGAATCGAGGTCTCCGCGAGGTTCCAGCGGGTGCTGCTCGGCGTGGAGATCGTCATGCTGCTGGTGTTCTCGATAACGGCGCTTACGCGGGTGGGCACCGGGAACCACCCGGCGGGCTCGCTGACACCGACGATCTCCTGGTTCAACCCGTTCCACATCTCGAGCTTCTCCGCGTTCGTCGGCGGCCTGGTCCTGATGCTGTTCATCTACTGGGGCTGGGACACCGCGGTCGCGATCAACGAGGAGACCAGGGACAAGGAGAAGACGCCGGGGCGGGCCGCGATCCTGTCCACGGTCATCCTGCTCGTCACCTACGTGATCGTGATCCTCGCCGCCCAGTCGTTCGCCGGCATCGGGACAACAGGCATCGGCCTGGGCAACCCCAACAACTCCAGCGACGTTATATCGGTGCTCGGCAACGCGGTGTTCGGCACCTCGGGCTTCGGGACCTTCCTCGCCCGGCTGCTGATCCTGATGGTGCTCAGCTCGGCGGCGGCGTCGACCCAGACCACGATCCTGCCGACGGCGCGCACGACCCTCTCGATGGCGGCCTACAAGGCGCTGCCCCCCGCGTTCGCGAAGATGCACCCGCGCTACCTCACCCCGACGGTCTCGACGATCGTGATGGGCGCCATCTCGATCGCGCTGTACATCCCCTTCAACTACCTGTCCGGCGGCAACGTGATCGCCGACGCGGTGACCGCGATCGGCCTGTACATCGCGTTCTACTACGGCCTCACCGGGTTCGCCTGCGCCTGGTACTACCGCAAGAATCTGACCTCGAGCGCGCGCAACCTGTGGATGCAGGGCATCCTGCCCCTGCTCGGCGGCCTGATGATGTACTTCTTCGGCGGGTGGAGCCTGTGGCTGGACTGGGACGTGGCGACCGGGAACAGCTACACGTCGTGGACGATCCCCGGCCTGGACTGGGTGGTCGGCGGGACCTTCGTGATCGCCTTCGTGGCCGCGCTGGTCGGCTTCCTCGTCGCCTTCTACATGCGGTTCGCCTACCCGGCGTACTTCCGCAAGCAGACCCTGACGAGGAGCACCCCGACGCTCGTGCCCGACGAGTCCTAAGCGGCTGAGCAGAGGAGCCCCGGGCCTAAGGCCCGGGGCTCCTTCACATTTGAGGCCGCGACGAGTCAGAGGCTGTTCAACGCGTCCTTGAGGATCTGAGGTGTCCTGGCCGTGGGCTCGGCCTGCAGGCAGAGCTGCTCCATCACCTCGAGGTAGCTGTCGACCTCCGCGGGCTTGTCGAGGTACAGGGCGCTCGTCAGCTGCTCGATGTAGACGACGTCGCGCAGATCGGGCTCGGAGAACCGCAGGATCGTGAACGGCCCGCCCATCGCGGGGTGCGAGGCGACCTGGAACGGCAGGACTTGCAGCGTGACGGCCGGATGGTCGCACATGTCGATCAGGTGCTTCAGCTGCTCGCGCATGACCTTCTCGCCGCCGATCGGGCGGCGTAGCGCGCCCTCGTCCACCACGGCCCACACCCGCGGCGGCGTCTCCCTGCGGAGGATGTCCTGCCGGGACATCCTGGCCTCCGCGCGGCGCTGCACGTCCTCCTCCGTCGGAGCGTTGCCCAGCCGGATCAGGGACAGGGCGTAGCCCTCGGTCTGCAGCAGGCCGGGGACGAACTGAAGCTCGTAGTTGCGGATGAACGAGGCCGCGGCCTCAAGCCCGAAATACGGCTCGACCCAGTGCGGCAGGATGTCGGCGTATCCCTGCCACCAGCCCGGCGTATTCGCCTCCCTGGCCAGCTTGACCAGCGCCTCGCGCTCGTCGCTGTCGGTGACCCCGTACATGGTCAGCAGGTCGGCGATGTCCCGCTCCTTGAAGCCGACCCGGCCGTGCTCCATCCGGCTGATCTTGGAGTGCGAGCCGCGGATAACGCCGGCCGCCTGCTCCGTGGTGATATGAGCCTGCTCACGGAGCCGCCGCAGGTGCCCGCCAAGCACGAGTCGCTGCACCGTCGGTCCCGCGGATCGCGGTCCGAACAGAGCCTGCGGTACCTCCCACGCGGAGTCCTCGGACGAGAGCATCGCTACTCCTGGTTACTGGTCAGTAGCCCGTAGGTTACGAGCGGGCATGGGCCAGTTTCCCATGGGAGCATGCGTTTGCGATAGGGGACTAGGTGACAATTCAATAGACGTTCTGTTATTCCCCGTTGCTTTATGCGATCGATTGCGATGCCTTACCGTGCCGGCTAGAGCGCTGCTTGACGACCCGATCAGAGCACATGATCGAACTCGCCGGCTTTGGCCCCGGCGAGAAATGCGGCTATCTCGGCGCGGGTGTAGACCAGTGCCGGACCGGTGGGGAAGCGCGAGTTGCGGACGGCGATCTCGCCGTCTGGCAGGAGTGCGACCTCCACGCAGGCCCCGTTGGGGTTGCTGTGCTGGCTCTTCTGCCAAGTCACATCGTCGAGCGCGGTGGCGGCAATGCCGTTGTAGCTGTTCGTCATGTTCCTTCCAGTGGCACATCGTGACTTTGATCTGGGGTACCCCGTCGTCAGATCACCGAAAGTGATTTATTGATCACGTGAAGTAGTTTTGGTCGGATCGGCACCCCCGCCGGTGCGTAGCAAACCCCGTGTCAAGACCCCAGGTGCACGAGCCGAATGAACGTGCATCCGGTCTTGCATTTGCACAATATATCAGGCAACATACATGCAAGGCATACCTACATACTGCGACAGACAAGGCTTTTCAGCCCCCATGACGATGCAGAAAGCGGTTGCGTTGGCTCACCTGAGGGTTGCTTACGAGCCGGACGATGAGGACGATCTTGTCAGCATTCCAGCTCTGTCCGCTTCTCCTCCGCAATTCCTGCCGGTGCCTTCGGCTTGGTGGGAAACGCCCGCGGTGACCTCCCGGCCGCTGAGCCCGGTTCCTGAGGAAGCGAGGACTGCCCGTCAGTTTGTCCGTGAGCTGCTCACGTGCTGGGACCTGGGGTACCTGTCGGACGATGCCGAACTCATCATCGCCGAACTCGTCGTGAATGCCGTCAGGCACGGGTTGCGCGCCGCGCCGCAGGCCGTCGCCAGTGGCGCGACCGGGGCGTCGGCGCTCCGGCTGTGCCTGCTCCGCCGCGTCGGCGAGGTCATGCTGGCGGTCACCGATCCGAGCAACGAGGCGCCCACGCCGCGCGCTCCCGGCTGGACGGGGGAGAGCGGCCGCGGACTGCAGATCGTCGGCGCGCTCAGCTACGTCTGGGGCTGGTCGCCCATCGAGGGCCGCGGCAAGGCCGTCTGGGCCGTCCTGCGCTGTTCCTGACCGGTTGCCCACGTTCTTTTCCGCTAGATACCTGAGCTGGACAACGGCTCGTCCGCCACCGCCAGCACGTGCTCGATCAGGGTGATGAGGGCCTCCTTGGCCGACTCTTTGGATCGCGCGTCGCACATGACGATCGGCAGGTCAGGGGCAAGGTCGAGGGCCACGCGGACGTCATCGGCGGCATACCTGCGCGCACCCTCGAAGCAGTTGAGGGCGACGATGAAGGGGATGTCGCGGCGCTCGAAGTAGTCGATCGCGGGAAAGCAGTCGGCAAGGCGGCGCGTGTCGGCGAGCACGATCGCGCCGAGCGCGCCCAGCGCGAGCTCGTCCCACATGAACCAGAACCGTTCCTGTCCCGGCGTCCCGAACAGGTAGAGGACCAGGTCCTCGCGCAGGGTGATCCGGCCGAAGTCCATCGCCACGGTGGTCGTGGTCTTGCGCTCCACGCCCGCGATGCTGTCCGTCCGCGCGCCGCGCGCTGTCAGCGGCTCTTCCGTGCGCAGCGGCTTGATCTCACTGACGGCGCCGACCAGCGTCGTCTTGCCTACGCCGAATCCGCCCGCGAGCAAGATCTTTATCGCGCGATGACGGCGGGCGGCCATGCCCGTGGCGTCATAGTGCCCGTAGGCCATGGAGGACCTCCCTCAGCGTGTTCCTGTCAATCTGCCGCGGCCTGGCGGGGACCGGCGCCTGGATCGCGACAAGGCCGAGTTCTCGCAGGTCCGCCAGGAGTATGCGGACCACGCCGAGCGGCAGGTCGACATCCGACGCGATGTCCACCACGGTGGTGGGCACCCGCGCGAGCTGCAAGACCGCTAGGTGCTCTGGCGCCAGCGCCCCCGGGTCCGCCACGCGCCGGCCCGTGGTGGTCACGGTGGCGACCAGGTCGAAGGCCTCCCCGGCATGCCGCGTCCTGCCCTGGGTCAGTGCGTACGGGCGGACGACGGGACCAGCCTCGGCGTCGAGCCACCGCTCGTCATTAGACGGCATGGGCCTTTCTTTCTACTGCCAGATAACGCGGACTGGGTCCGCGTGTTGACCTGCAGGTGGTCTCCGGTGCGCTGGACGAGGACCGCCATCTCGTACGCCACCAGTCCCACGTCGGCCTGGGCCGCGGTTAGGACGGCCAGGCAGGTGCCGTGCCCGGCGGCCGTCACGAACAGGAATCCCGAAGCCATCTCGATGATCGTCTGCCGCACCTCGCCGCCGCCGAAGTGCCTGCCCGCGCCCCGTGCCAGCGACTGGAACCCGGCGGCGAGAGCGGCCAGATGCTCGGCGTCCGCCTGGTCCAGGCCGCGCGAGGCGCCGAGCGCCAGGCCGTCCTGGGACAGGAACACGGCGCGCTCGATGTGCGCGACCCGCAGCACTAGGTCGTCCAGCAGCCAGTCGAGCTGACTCACCGGGTACCGCTGGTTAGTCTCCATCGCCGCTGGCCTCCGTGTCCTGTTGACCCTGTGACCGGCCTCGCTGCCACCCGCGCTGCATTGCCGACAGGGTGTTCCGCATGTCCGACAGCGACGCCGAGGCGGCCGGAGGAACGCCGCCGCCCGTGGTCCCGGTCGAGCCCGCCGACGTGGAGGAGCGGAGCTGCGGAGCAAGGCTGGCCTGCCGCACTCGGCGCGGCAGCCCCTTGTAGTCCGTGTCGACGCCGCCGGGGTCCGCCTGCTGGACACCCGGGCCGTCGCCGTGGATGTTCCCGTCGCCCGTCGGCTGCCGGCTGACGGCTGCCCGGCTGACGGCTGCCCGGCTGACGGCTGCCCGGCTGACGGCTGCCCGTAGTCGGGGCCGTAAGACGGCTGTGCGCCGGAGGTCCCGGTGCGCGGATCCGCATACGACTGGGCGTAGGGGGCGTCGCCGGTGCCCGGTGCCGCCACGCCGCCCTGTTCGCGGCGGTGCAGCGGGGTGAAGACGTCGAAGGGCGGCGCCTCCGGCGCGCCGGGCCGGGTAACGGGGACACCGGTGACTACCGGCACCTCGCCGCTGCCGTGCCGTCCTGGGCCGCCCCCCGGCGTGGCCGGCGCGGCCGCCGCTCCCGCCGCTCCCGTCGCGCCCGGCGTGGCCGCCGCTCCCGTATCGCCTGTGGCGTTCCGCAGCCGCATAGGGCCGGAGATGCGGATGTTCGAGCCTCGCGGCACGCCGCCCTGTCCCTGCCAGCCCCCCTGTCCTTGCCAGCCCCCCAGCCCCTGCGGCCTGCGAGGTCCCTGCCAGTTCTCTGGCGCCCCAGGCGCCCCCGGCGCTTGCGGGGGAGTCGGCTCCGGGTAGCCGCCGTAGCCGGGGTAGTCGCCCCGGCCGCCCGTCGTGCTGCCCAGGTCCGGCGGTCCGCCTGAGGACCCGGACGGCGAGAAGCTGGGCACCGGCAGGCCCGAGCCGTCGGCGCCGTAGGGCGGCTGGAAGGCGCCGGTGCCCGCACCAGCGCCCCCGTTAACCCCATTCGCCCCGTAGGCCCCGTATGAACCGTAGGACCCATCAGGCCCGTAGGCCCCATTTGCCGCATAGGCCCCGCTGCCCGGGTATGCCCCGTCACCCGGGTGCGCCCTGTTCATCCCGTAGCCGCTGTTCGGCGTCGGCACTCCGGCCGCCACCGGGGGACCGCCCGTGGTGATCGCCGCCGGCGCCTCGTCCACGATCAGCCGGTCAGGGATCAGGGCGACCGCGGTGGTGCCGCCGTACGGCGACTGCCGCAGCGTCACGCTGATGCCGTGCCGCCGTGCCAGCTGCCCCACGACGAACAGGCCGAGCTGCTCGGTGTTGGTCGGGTTGATCTCCGGCGGCTGGGCGAGCCGCTCGTTCAGCTCGGCCAGCCGCTGCGGTGTCATCCCGAGCCCGCGGTCCTCGATCTCGATCGCGAACCCGGTGGCGACCGCGTCGCCGGAGACGCGGACCTGGGTGAACGGCGGGGACAGCGTGGTCGCGTTCTCGATGAGCTCGGCGAGCAGGTGGATGACGTCGGTGACCGCTGAACCCGCTAGTGCCGCCCGCGACTGCGTGGAGACGGTGACCCGCGCGTAGTCCTCGACCTCGGAGACGGCGCCGCGCATCACGTCGATGAGCTTGACCGGCGCGGACCAGCCACGGCCGGGCGGAGCACCGGAGAGGATGATCAGGCCTTCCGCGTGCCGCCGCATGCGGGTCGTCAGGTGATCCATCTTGAACAGGTCTTCGAGCACGTCCGGGTCGGTGGCCTTCCGCTCCATGCCGTCCAGCACGGCGAGCTGGCGCTGCAGCAGCGACTGGCTGCGCCGCGCCAGGTTGCGGAACATGTCGTTGACACCCTGCCGCAGCCGCGCCTCGTCGACCGCGGACCTGATGGCGGTCTGCCGCACGGTGTCGATCGCCTGGCCGACCTGGCCGATTTCGTCGCTGCCGACCCGCAGCGGAGGCGCCTCGGCCGCGACGTCCACGCTCTCGCCGCGGCGCAGCCTGCTCACCACCGAGGGCAGCTGCTCTTCGGCCAGCGTGAGCGCGGAGCGGCGGAGCGCGGTGAGCCGCCGGTTGATGGACCGGCCGAGCAGGATCGAGACGAGCAGCGTGAGGATAAGGCCGGCCAGGCCGAACACGGCGACCTCCCACACACGCCTCTTAGCGTCATTCGCGATCTGCTGGACGTAGCTAAGCTCTCCGCCGGAGGCGGAGAGCCCACCCTGGTAGTTGCCGTTCGCCACGGCGCCGGTCAGCCCCTGCCATGCGGCGGGCGTCAGGCCCAGCTGTCGCAGCGTCGCGCCGCCCTCCACGCCCTGCTGCACGGTGGTCAGGTCGTTCTGCACCGTCGTCGGGGCCAGCGAGTTCAGCGCCGCGTCGAAGGTTCTCAGCTCAGCCGGGGTGAGCAGATTGGTGTACAGCGCCGTGTCGTCCTGCTGCCGCCCCGCGGCTTGGTCGAACACCACCCGGTCGGCGGGCGTCAGCGATCCGGACGCCAACGCCCCGGCCAGCACCGCGTCCTGCTCGTCTATATCCTCGCGGGTGCTGATGGTGGCGATCAGCCCGAGGCCCTCGGTTGCGGCGGCCGCGTCGGTCGTGCTGTTCGCCTCGGCCTGGAACACCGCCGACTGCTCCATGATGATCTTGGTGTACGCGCCGAACGCTTCCAGCGGGGTGAGCTCCTCGTTCTTCACCGCGGTGCGCAGCCCGGTCATGCCGTTGACGGAGCCGATCATCCTGGTGATCGCGGCAGACTCCTGCGGGCTCGTACTGGACTGGGTGCCCGACGAGTTGATGGCGATGTCGAGCGTCAGCGCGCCGGCTTTGGTCGTCATGACGGCGGACTGGTACACGCTCAGGCTGGCGGCGTCCGGGTGCGACAGGTAGACGACCGCGGCACGCCGTTCGTCCTGCAGCAGGCTGACGAACCGGGTCATCGGCACGTCGGTGGCCTTGATCAAACTCGGCGCCTTGTCCAGGGTCAGCCAGTAATTGATGGACGTATACGCTACGTAGCCAAAGAGGCCGAGCATCGTGATCAGCGGGATGGCCACCAGGAAGTAGATTCTGAGCCGGATGGACCGTCCGCGCGATCCCATGAAAGACCCCCTGAGGGTTACGGTAGTGAGCAAGTTACGATACCGCGCTGAGACCAAGATCGCCCCCAAATCGGTACATTTGCCCGGTCAATTCTCCCTGGTAGAAGGGATGCGCGGCGGTCGCGCCCTCGCGGCGGTCGCCCCCTTTGTCGGTGCCAGCCTCTAGTCTGGACAGGTGACCACCACGGCGACGCATTCCCTTCTCGACGGCCTCAATCCGCAGCAGCGTGCTGCCGTCGTGCACGCGGGCGGTCCGCTGCTGATCGTGGCCGGCGCTGGGTCAGGAAAGACCCGGGTGCTGACCCACCGGATCGCCTACCTGCTCGCCGAGCGGGACGTGTCGCCGGCCGAGATCCTGGCGATCACATTTACCAACAAAGCGGCAGGCGAGATGGCGTCCCGCGTCGCGCAGCTGGTGGGCGACCGCCGCGCCCGGTCGATGTGGGTGATGACGTTCCACTCGGCGTGCGTCCGGATCCTGCGCCGGGAGGCGAAGCGGTTCGGGTACCCGCAGAACTTCTCGATCTACGACGCGGCGGACTCCCAGCGGCTGATGGCGCTGGTCTGCCGGGAGCTCGAGCTGGACGCGCGCCAGTACCCGCCGAAGGGCATGGCGGCGCAGGTGTCCAACCTCAAGAACGAGCTCATCGACTACGAGTCGTTCGCTTCTCGTGCGCGCACCGCGCGCGAGAAGGCCCTGGCCGAGGCGTACGCCGAGTACCAGCGCCGCCTGGTCGCGGCCGGCGCGCTCGACTTCGACGACCTGATCATGGTCACGGTCAACTTGTTTCAGGCGTTTCCCGAGGTCGCCGAGGCGTACCGCCGCCGGTTCCGGCACGTGCTCGTCGACGAGTACCAGGACACCAACCACGCCCAGTACGTCCTGGTCAGGGAACTGGTATCCGGTGGTTCCGCTCTCTTTTCATCCGGAACGTCCTCGCCTGACTCCGTACCGCCCAGCGAACTGTGCGTGGTGGGCGACGCGGACCAGTCCATCTACGCGTTCCGTGGCGCGACGATCAGGAACATCGTCGAATTCGAAGAGGACTATCCGAACGCGACGGTGATCCTGCTCGAGCAGAACTACCGTTCAACGCAGACCATCCTGTCGGCTGCGAACGCCGTGGTGTCCCGCAACCCCGGCCGCAAGCCGAAGAACTTGTGGTCGGACGCGGGCGCCGGGCCGCCGATCGTCGGGTACGTCGCCGACAACGAGCACGACGAGGCCGCGTTCGTCGCCGAGGAGGTCGACCGGCTCAACGACGAGCACCTCGCGACCCCAGGCGAGGTCGCGGTCTTCTACCGGACGAACGCGCAGTCCCGTGTCTTCGAGGAAGTGTTCATCCGGGTCGGGCTGCCGTACCGGGTGGTCGGCGGCGTCCGGTTCTACGAGCGGCGCGAGGTCCGCGACCTGCTGGCCTACCTGCGGCTGATCGCCAACCCGGCGGACGAGGTGTCGCTGCGCCGGGTCCTCAACGTGCCGAAGCGCGGCATCGGGGACCGCGCGGAAGAGTACGTCGCCGCGTACGCCGGCCGGGAGCGCATCACGTTCGCCGAGGCGCTGCGCTCTCCGTCCGAGGTGCCCGGTCTCGCCGCGAGGTCGGCGGCGGCGATCGCCGGGTTTAACGCGCTGGTGGAGGACCTGCGGGAGCAGGCCGCGACGGGCGGCCCGGTGGCCGAGCTCGTCGAGGCGGTGCTCGACAGGACCGGCTACCAGGCCTCGCTGGAGACCTCGCCGGACCTGCAGGACGCCACCCGGGTGGAGAACCTGCAGGAAATGGTGTCGGTGGCGCGCGAGTTCGACGCCTCACAGTCATCCCAAGCACGGGCGGACGGCACGCTCGCGGACTTCCTCGAGCGGGTGGCGCTCGTCGCCGACGCGGACGAGATCCCCGACGGCGAGGACCACGGCGGCATGGTCACGCTGATGACGCTGCACACCGCTAAGGGCCTGGAGTTCCCTGTGGTGTTCCTCACCGGTATGGAGGAGGAGGTGTTCCCGCACGCCAGGTCGCTGACCAACCAGCGGGAGCTCGAGGAGGAGCGGCGGCTCGCCTACGTGGGGATCACCCGCGCGAAGGAGCGGCTGTACCTGACGCGGGCGGCGGCCCGTAACTGGTGGGGACGGCCGTCCTTCCATACCCCGTCCCGGTTCTTGTCCGAGATCCCCGCGTCGCTGATCGAGTGGCGGCGCGACGCCCTGGCGGCGGCCGCGGCTTCCGCGCCGGCTTCCGAGCGGATGGCGACGCGCCCTGGCGTGACAACGGTCGGCAACCGGGCCGTCCCCGCGCTGGCGCCCGGCGACCGGGTGACGCACGACAAGTTCGGCCTCGGCACGGTGGTGTCCGCCGACGGCTACGGCGACCAGGCCGAAGCCAAGATCGACTTCGGCGGCGAGTACGGCGTCAAGCACCTGGTGCTGCGCTACGCCCCCCTGGAAAAGCTATGACTCCCGCCCGCCGCGGCTGGGCCTGCCGGATGAATATGGCATTCAGCCGCCTATAACCGGCTTGCTGTCACATGCATCCGCTGCCGCGCGGAGTTAGTACGTGGGGCGGGTGCGGTCGTCGCGGGAGGTGCGCGGATCCCGCTGGTCGCGGGGAGTCCACGAGGGGCGATCGGCACGCCCGTCGCCGTTGCTGCTCCAGCGGTCACCGTTCGCGGGCTGGTCACCCGCGCCTGGCCGGTTGACTCGCTGGTCGCGAGCCGGGCGCAGGCCGCGGCCGGTCCAGCGAGCATCGGCGCCCTGGTCGTCACGTGGCTCCCGGCCGGGGCTGGGAGCGGCGGGGCGTGGGCTAGGGCCGGGGCGCGGACGGGCGCCGTTGCCGGCTCCGCCGCCGGACATCGGGAACTGGCCGGAGACGAGCTGCCTGGAAAGAAGCCAGCGGCCGCCGGCGATCACCAGCACGAGGATGGTCGCGGCGCACATGGCGAAGAAGACGTTCGCGATCCACTGCAGGAAGTTGACGCCGATTTCCGTCGTCGAAGTGTCCACGGCACGGTCGTGGATGGCCCCGGTGACCGCGGTGCCGAAGAAGAGGACCAGCGCCGGGAGCGGAATGAGCACGTAGAGCCGGCGACGCCGGATGGCGATAGCCGCGATGATCGAACCCACGATCGTGCAGAACCCGAGCCAGAAGCCCGGCTCCCTCCCGGTCACCACTGTGCCCACCACGCCGAGTACGGCGGCGGCCAGCAAGATGTAGACCGCGCCACGGGTGGGCATCGAGCCGAGCCAGCGGAAGGCGGGCGGCCGCCTGCTTCTGAACTGATCATCCGGGCCCCCGGGGGTCCGCCCGGTGCGGCGCTGCCCGACGCGGACATCGTCGTCCAGGCCGCCAGGGGCGCTGGGAGCGCTGGGGGCGCCGGGCTGGTTCCTGCGGGGGGCGCCCGCGCCGCCGGGCACTGGTTCGGCGCCGCGGCCCCAGCCGCGGTCGGCCGCGCCGGGCTCGCTCCGCCGCTGCCGCCGGGGATCGGGGTCCGGCCGCCCGCTGCCAGGGACGCGCCCGGTACCATAGGCGTCGCGGCGCGGGTCCGCGCCATCCCGGGCCGATGCGCCCGGGGCGCCCGGGGCGCCGGGGACACCGGAAGCGCCTGGGGTGCCCGGGGCGCCGGGAGCGCCCGGGGCGCCAGGGACACGCCCGGGACCACGCCGCCGGGCGTCGCTGCCGCTGCCGGGCCAACCGGGATCGGCTCCGCGCCCTGCTGGCCGGGCGGGGCCTCCTCGTGTCGGGCCGGGTCGGGGCTCCTGTCCAGATGGTGTGGTCATTGCTGCTGAGATTAGTCCATCGAATCTTAAGTTCGCCTCAATCAGCCTCCGACTCGTTAGTGGCGCTGCTCGAGAGCAGGCATTTCCGCCCAGATGGCCTACCGCGCGCGAACTGAGCGGGTAGCCTCGCCGCTACGATGACAGGCCAGCCGGAGGGGAACAGGAGTGTTCGGAGCGCACGGCGGCACGGTGATCGCAGGGAAGATCGGCTACGCGGTGAGCTGTGTAATCGCCGCGGCGGTACTGCTCGTAGCGGGGTACGCGTACCACGTGGAGGGCCAGCTCGGCGGGATCGAAAGCTCTAACGCGCTGAGCGGCGGTCCGCAGACCGGCGAGATGAACATCTTGCTGATGGGGCTGGAGAGCCGGACCGACTACAACGGCAACATCCTGTCGCCGGGCCTGCTCGCCGCCATGCACGCCGGCAGCGTCTACGGGGTCAGGAACCTGGGCGTCGGCGGCCAGGCCACCAACACGCTGATCCTCATCCACATCTTCGCTGGCGGCAAGAAGGCGGTCGGCATCTCCATCCCCCGTGATGACTGGATCACCTTTCCCAAGGCTTACGACGGGCAGTCCGAGGGCAAGATCGACCAGGCTTACGGCCTCGCCTGGGCGCAGAGCCTCGGCGAGACCGCGAACTCGAGCATCGGCCATGACCAGCGTTACCAGCAGGCCAACGAGGCCGGCCAGTCGGCGGCGATCGAGTCCGTCCAGAAGCTGACCGGCCAGCACGTCGACCACTTCGCCGAGGTGAACCTCGCGGGCTTCTACGCGCTCGCGCAGGCCTTCACGGGCGTCGAGGTGTGCGTAAAGTCGTGGAACGGCGGCCAGAACCTGCACGACGCGAACTCGGGTTTCAACCAGAAGCATGCCGGTTACCTGTACTTGTCGCCGCCGCAGGCGCTGGCGTTCGTCAGGGAGCGGGACAACCTGCCGAACGGTGATCTCGACCGCACCCATCGCCAGCAGGCGGTCATCGACTACGTGATCTGGAAGCTGGCGCACCAAGGGGTGCTCACCGACCTCGGCCAGCTCAACAGCCTGCTCGACGTCGCCAAGCAGTACGTGATCACCGACGCTGACTGGGACCTCCCTCTGTTCGCCACCGAGATGCACGCCCTGACGGGGAAGAACTTCTCCTTCCAGACGGCGAAGATCGCCGGGTACCAGACGATCAGCGGACAGGCCGCCAACGCCATCGACATCCCCACGGTTCAGCGGCAGGTGCGACAGGCGTTCACCGGCCCGGCGCCGTCGTCCGGCGGCAAGCAGGGCACGGCGAAGAACGCGGCACCGGTCCCGCCGGCGTCGACGGTCACCGTCGACGTGTACAACGGGAGCGGAGCGCCCGGGCTGGCCGGCGGAGTCGCGCAGGCGCTGGTCTCGAAGGGGTACAAGGGCGGCGCCGTCAACAACGCGGCGGAACAGCCGCACCAGGTCCAGCCGGCCACCCAGGTCTTCTACAGCGCCGCGGCGGCGGCCAACGCCGCGAAGATCGCCGGCTACTTCGGCGCCACCGCGAGCGCGAGCACGTCACTGCCGGCGGGTCACGTGGAGGTCCTGCTCGGCACCAGCGTTACCGCGATGCCCGCCGGCCTTGGCTCGCCGGGCGCCGCGGCACCCGCGGCAACGGCGACGCCACCCGGGGACAACGGCGCGGCTTCCGGGACGGTAACGGTGAACTCGAAGACGCCGTACGGCACGCCCTGCGTCTACTAGCCGGCGACGCGGCGAGGGAGAGGCGTCGATACAAACCCGTGATACGGCCTACCCCGAAGGTAACGAACCGGTAGCCTCACGCCTTGGGCGCGGGGGTACCGGAAGGGACGACATGTTCGGGTCACTGCTCGCGGGCAAGATCGGCTACGCGGCGAGTTGCGTGCTCGCCGCCACCGCTCTCCTGGTGAGCGGCTACGCCTTCCACGTAGAGGGCCAGGTCGGCGACGTCGCCAGCTCCCACGTGGACACCGGCGGCCCGCAGGTCGGCGACATGAACATCCTGCTGATGGGCCTGGAGAGCCGCACCTACTGGAACGGCCAGCCGCTGCCGAGGGCTCTCACCGACATCATGCACGCCGGCTCGGCCACCCTCGGCGTCGGCGGGGACACCACCAACACGCTGATCCTGCTGCACATCTACGACAACGGGAAGAAGGCGACCGGGGTCTCGATCCCGCGCGACGACGTGGTCACGATGTACGGCACGCACGGGTACGGCGGCACCGCGGCGAAGGTCGACGAGGCCTACGGCGACGCGATGAGCTACGAGCTCCAGCAGCTCCAGCAGGACGGCCAGGCCGCGAAGATGAGCAGGGACGAGCTGTACTTCCAGGCCAATGAGGCGGGCAGGGCCGCGGAGATCCAGACTGTCCAGGCGCTCACCGGGGTGCACATCGACCACTTCGCCGAGCTGAACCTGTGGGGGTTCTACGAGCTGGCCAACATCTTCGGTCCCGTCGAGGTATGCCTGAAGCAGGCGGCGTCCGACCCCGACTTCTCCGGCGCGAACATCCCCGCGGGCTACCACGCGCTCAGCGCCGCGCAGGCGCTGGCCTTCGTCCGGCAGCGGGAAAACCTGCCCAACGGGGACCTGGACCGCACCCACCGGCAGCAGGCCGTGCTCGACTACGTGATCTGGAAGGTCAAGCACCAGAACCTGGTGGCGGACCTTGTGGAAGGCAACGCCCTGCTCAACGACCTGAAGACCTTCATGATCACCAGCGGCGGCTGGAACATCGTGGAGTTCGCCACCGAGATGCAGAACCTGACCGGCCGGAACCTGGTCTTCCAGACGCTGCCGATCCAGACCCAAGAGAACAACGTGATGCTGAACGGCCGGCTCCAGGACGTCAACATCGTCGATCCCGCCTATCTCCAGCAGTGGGTGCACAACCTTTTGAACCCGGCGCCCGCCGCCCCCAAGAAGCCGGTCCCGGCCGCATCGGCGAAAGCTACCGTGTCCGTCCCGCCGGCTTCGACCGTCACCGTGGACGTGTACAACGGCGGCACCGCCACCGGCCTGGCCACCGGGGTCTCGCAGGCGCTGGTCTCGGCCGGCTACAAGGCCGGCGCCATCAATAACGCCTCCGCCCAGCCGGAGCCGGTCCAGTCGGCGACCCAGGTGTTCTACGGCACCGGGGCGTCGGCCAACGCGGCGAAGATCGCTAAGTACTTCGGGGCGACCGCCGCCGTGGCCACGTCCGTGCCCGCCGGTCACGTCGAGATCCTGCTCGGCACCGCCGCCGCCACGGTGCCCTCGGCGATCGCCTCGTCGGGCACAAGCTCTGGTGCCACCGCGGGCTCTGGTGCCACCGCGCGCAGCTCTGCCTCACCAGCGGCGTCGGCCACCTCCACGGCGAACGACGGCCAGGCCGGCGGCTCGGTCACGGTCAAGCCCAACGCCCCCTACGGCATCCCCTGTGTGGACTGACCGCGGCTACCCTAGAGCTGTGGCAGACATCAAGGGCAAGATCCGCGTCATCGTGGCCAAGGCGGGCCTTGACGGTCACGACCGCGGCGCGAAGGTCGTGGCTCGCGCGCTGCGCGACGCCGGCGTGGAGGTCATCTACACCGGACTGCACCAGACGCCGGAGCAGATCGTGGCGGCCGCGATCCAGGAGGACGTGGACGCGATCGGCCTTTCCGTGCTGTCCGGCGCGCACATGACGCTGTTCGCCCGGCTCCTGGAACTGCTGAAGGAGCAGGGCGCCGACGACATCGTGGTGTTCGGCGGCGGCATCATCCCGGACGCCGACATCGCCGAGCTCACCGCGATGGGCGTCTCGAAGATCTTCACCCCTGGCGCCCCGACCACGGACATCGTCGCCTGGGTGAACGCCGAACTCGGCCCGCGCCGGGCCGCGTGACGTAACGTCACGCGGCCCCGGTACGCGGTCAGCGGGTGCGCATGATGTCGCGGACGAGGGCGGCCGTTTCACTCGGGGTCTTGCCGACCCGCACGCCCGCCTTCTCCAGCGCCTCTTTCTTCGCCTGCGCCGTGCCGGAAGAACCGGAGATGATCGCGCCCGCGTGGCCCATCGTCTTGCCCTCGGGCGCGGTGAAACCGGCCACGTAGCCGACGACCGGCTTGGTCACGTTCTGCTCGATGAACGCCGCGGCCCGCTCCTCGGCGTCGCCGCCGATCTCGCCGATCATCACGACCGCCGACGTCTCAGGGTCTTCCTCGAACGCCCTGAGGCAGTCGATGTGCGTGGTGCCGATGATCGGGTCGCCGCCGATGCCCACGGCGGTAGAGAACCCGATGTCGCGCAGCTCGTACATCATCTGGTAGGTCAGCGTCCCCGACTTGGACACCAGGCCGATCCGGCCCTCGGACGTGATGTCGGCCGGGATGATGCCGGCGTTGGACTTGCCGGGGGAGGCGATGCCCGGGCAGTTCGGCCCGACGATCCGCGTCTTGTTGCCCTTCTCGCAGGCGTAGGCCCAGAACTCGGCCGTGTCGTGGACCGGGACGCCCTCGGTGATCACGATGCATAGCGGGATCTCCGCGTCGATCGCCTCGAGCACGGCGGTCTTCGTGCCGGTCTCTGGCACGAAGACCACCGACACGTCAGCGCCCGTCGCGGCCATGGTGTCGGCCACGGTGCCGAAGACGGGGACCTCCGTGCCGTTCAGCTCGACGGTCTGCCCGGCTTTCCGCGGGTTGGTCCCGCCCACCACCTTCGACCCGGCGGCGAGCATGCGCGCGCCGTGCTTGCGGCCCTCAGAGCCTGTGATGCCCTGCACCAGGATCCGGCTCTCGGCGGTCAGGAAGATCGCCACCTCATGCTCCCTTCACGGGGGCGGCGGCGGCCAGCTCGGCCGCGCGGCGCGCCGCGCCGTCCATCGTGTCCACCTGCTCCACCACCGGCAGGTTCGCCTCTTCGAGGATGGCCCTGCCTTCGGCCGCCCTGTTGCCATCGAGCCGGACGACGATCGGGTGGTTCACTTCCTCGCCGCGCTCCTTCAGCAGCGCGACCGCGGACACGATCCCGTTGGCCACCGCGTCGCACGCGGTGATGCCGCCGAACACGTTCACGAACACCGACCGCACCGACGGGTCGGAGAGCACGATCTCCAGGCCGTTGGCCATCACCTCGGCGGATGCGCCGCCGCCGATGTCGAGGAAGTTCGCCGGGCGGATGCCGCCGAACGCCTCGCCCGCGTACGCCACCACGTCGAGCGTGCTCATCACGAGGCCGGCGCCGTTGCCGATGATGCCGACCTCACCCTCCAGCTTCACGTAGTTGAGGTGCTTTTCCTTCGCCCGCGTCTCGATCGGGTCCGTGGAGCTCGCGTCCGCGAACCGCTCGTGGTCCTGGCGGTAGGCGGCGTTGTCGTCGAGCGTGACCTTGCCGTCGAGGGCGAGCACCCGTCCGTCCGGGGTCAGCACCATCGGGTTCACCTCGACGAGCGTGGCGTCCTCATCGGTGAACATCGCCCACAGCCGTTCCGCCAGCAGGGCCGCCTGCTCGGCGGCCTCGTCAGGGATCCGGCCGGCCTTGATGATCTCCAGGGCTTTCGCGTGGTCCACGCCGGTCAGCGGGGAGACCGGGATGCGGGCGATCGCGTCGGGGCTGGAGTGCGCGACCTCTTCGATCTCCATGCCGCCCTGGACCGAGCAGATGGACATGAACGTGCGGTTCGCCCGGTCCAGGAGGAACGACAGGTAGTACTCCGACTTGATGTCCGTCGCCTCGGCGATCAGGACCTTGTGCACGGTGTGGCCCTTGATGTCCATCCCGAGGATGCGCTGTGCCTTCTCGTAGGCGTCGACCGGCCCGTCGGCCAGCTTCACGCCGCCGGCCTTGCCGCGTCCGCCGGTTTTCACCTGCGCCTTCACCACGACTTGGGGGGTGCCTTCCGCCGCGTACGCGACGGTAATCTCCCGCGCCTCTTCAGCAGTGTCGGCGACCTTGTCCTTCGGCACCGGAACGCCGTATTCGGCGAAGAGTTCCTTGGCCTCATACTCAAACAGGTCCACTGGGGGTCCGATCTCGGTCCGTTTGGCTGCGTCTGACTTACCGCGTGACACGCGGTGTCCCCCAGCAGCCTAGTCTGTGGCCGTCGCCGGTCGAGGCATAGGTCACCGACGCGGCTTGTGAGCTGACTCTCAACGGCGTGGCTGCGTGCCGATTGCCCGGTCCGCCGCGAAGATGGGCGGTGTGACTGCTCTGCCGGGTGGGGGGACGGTGGTCCCCACGGGATCCCCCCGGTATGGGGGGCACCTGCCCCCCATACCCTCTGGGCCTGGCCGGCCGATGCTCATGGCGGGCGGCGCCGCCGCGCTGGCCGCGGCGGGCGGCGGGCTCGCCGTGCTCATCACGCTGACCGCGGTCGGCTGGATCACCGCGCCGCATGTGGGCATCGGCGGCGGCCTGGCCGGGGTGCTGCGCTCCGCGGGCCTGCTCTGGCTTGTCGCGCACCACGTCCAGGTGACCGTCCGCGGCGTCGGGCCGATCGGGCTGCTGCCGCTCGGCCTGGTGCTGGTACCCGGCGCGCTGCTCGAGCGGGCCGGACGCTGGATGACGACCGCGGGGCACGTGACCACGCTGCGGCAGGTGAGCTACGCGGCGCTGGCGATCGCCTGCCCGTACGCGCTGTTCACCGCCGCCGTGGCGCTGGCCTGCCGGACCCCGGCGGCCGCGCCGTCGCTGCTGCAGGCCGTCGTCAATGGCTTCCTGCTGGCGCTGCTGGCGGCCGGGCTCGGCGCGGCGCGCGGCCTCGCGCCGTGGCGCAGGGTGGCCGCGCTGGTGCCGCCAAGGCCCCGTTCGGTCATCATGGGCATGCTGGCGGCCCTCATGGTGCTTATCGCCTTCGGTGCCGTGCTCGCCGCCGCGTCGCTGGCGACGCACCTGAGCGCGTACAAGGCAGCGGTCGGCTCGCTGTCTCCCGGGGCCGGCGGCGCCGCGCTGCTGCTGCTCGCC
Source organism: uncultured Actinomycetota bacterium (assembly GCA_963843745.1). GTDB lineage: Bacteria > Actinomycetota > Actinomycetes > Streptosporangiales > Streptosporangiaceae > Trebonia. The sequence goes on along the minus strand of CAWJLP010000013.1, from coordinate 11,810 downwards.
GGGCTCAGCTACCTGCCGAACTCCGTGTTCTGGGCTATCGCCTACATGCTGGGCCCGGGGTTCGCGTTCGGGGTCGGGACCGCGGTCTCCCCGTCCGGCTCGGCGCTCGGCGCGGTGCCCGCGTTCCCGATGCTCGCCGCCCTGCCGGTCGGCCAGAGGGCCGCGTTCCCGCCGTGGCTCGGCTTCTTCGTGCTCGTCATGCCGTACCTGGCCGGCGCGCTGGCCGGCCTCATGACAATACGCATCGCGCCGACGCCGGTGCTCGAGGCGGCGCCGCTGTGGGGACTGCTCACCGGCTCGCTGGCGGGCGTGGTCATCGGGTTCGGCGCCAAGTTCTCCGGCGGCCCGCTCGGCTCGGGGCGGCTCGCCGCGGTGGGGCCCGCCGGCGCCGAGGTGGGCCTGGTCGCGGTCCTCGAGGTCGGCGTCACCGCCGCGCTGGTAGCGGGCGCCGCCAACTGGCTGATACTGCGGCATCACATCCGACGGCTCGCCGCCTCCTCGGCAGCCGACCCGGAACTGGCGGAGCACCTCGCCGCCGGTTCCGGCGCCGCCGCGGCGCCCGCGACGGCGACGCCCGGCCAGCAGGTCCGCGGCACCGGCCCGCTGCCCGTGCTAGTCGTCGACGAAACCGACGACGCCCACCACATCTACTACGACCCCTGGGCAGCCGACCGCGACAGCGACGAACTGACTTAGGAGCAGAAAACCACGCAGAAACGCTGATAACAGCAAGAAAAGCGTAGGGTTCTGCTCCTAAGTCGTCGGCGGGGCGCTCGTCAGCCGCCGAGGATGCGCATCTCGCCGCTGACCGAGTTGTCGAACTGCTGCTGGCACGCCTGCTGCGTGCTGGCCGTGTTGGCGCCGTTCAGGCAGTTGGCGTACTGCGTGAGCTGCGGCCAGAACACCGCGTAGCCGGCCAGCAGGAACCCGCTGAAGATGAAGCCGGCCGCGCCGAGGACGACGGCGAGCGTCGCGCCGCGGGGACGGCTGGTGCCGCCGCGCCGCGCCCGGGACATGGCCCGCAGCGCCACCCAGAGCGCGATCACGGCGATCACCAGGGCCACCGCGACGACGTAGACGCCGCGCCGCAGGTTGCCGATCAGCACGAGGGACAGCAGGCTCAGGACCGCGAGCATTAGCGCGGCCCAGGCGCGCTGCTGCAATGACGGGTCCGCCGGGACGCGCGGCGGCCGCGGCGCCCCCGGCGGCGAATACCGCGCCGGCGGCTGCTGATCGGTAAGCTTGGCCATGTCGGATCCCATTGTGCCGTACCGGTTACTGTGGCTGCCATGGAAGCGAGGCTGGTCGTCCTCGTCTCGGGGGAGGGCACGAACCTGCAGGCGCTGATCGACGCCTGCGCGGACCCGGCGTACGGCGCGGCCGTGGTCGCCGTCGGCTCCGACAGGGAAGGCATCGGCGCGCTGAAGCGTGCGGACCGGGCGGACATCCCCGCCTTCACCCTCAAGCTCGGCGACTTCGGCACGCGGGAGCAATGGGACGAGGCGCTCGCGGCCCGGTGCGCGGAGTACCAGCCGGACCTGATCGTCTGCGCGGGGTTCATGAAGCTCGTCGGTGCCGCGTTCCTCGCCCGCTTCCGAGGCCGCTGCCTGAACACGCATCCTGCCTTGCTACCGTCGTTCCCTGGCATGCACGGCGTGCGCGACGCCCTGGACTATGGGGTCAAGGTGACCGGCTGCACGGTGTTCCTGGTTGACGAGGGCGTCGACCAAGGCCCGGTAATAGCACAGGCGGCCGTGCCGGTGGATGATGACGACGATGTAGAGACGCTGCACGAGCGCATCAAGGTCGCCGAGCGCGCGCTGCTCGTCGCCACGGTCGGCAGGATGGCCCGCGACGGCTGGACACTGACCGGCGGCAGGAAAGTGAGGATCGGCAGTTGACTCGGATCCCGATCAAGCGGGCGCTGATCAGCGTCTACGACAAGACCGGCATAGACAACCTGGCAGGGGCCCTCCACGAGGCGGGGGTTGAAATAGTTTCCACCGGCAGCACCGCCAAAGCCATCGAGCAGGCCGGCGTCCCTGTCACCAAGGTGGAGGACCTCACCGGCTTCCCCGAATGCCTCGACGGCCGCGTGAAGACGCTGCACCCGAAGGTGCACGCGGGCCTGCTCGCCGACATGACCAGCCCCGCTCACGAGCAGCAGCTCGAGGACCTCGGGATAGCGCCGTTCCAGCTGCTCGTCTCGAACCTGTACCCGTTCGAGGAGACGGTGGCCTCGGGCGCGAAGGACGCCGAGGTCATCGAGCAGATCGACATCGGCGGCCCCGCCATGGTCCGCGCCGCGGCCAAGAACCACGCCAGCGTCGCGGTGGTGACCAGTCCTATCCAGTACGCCGAGACGCGGCATGCGATCGCCGCGGGCGGCTTCACCGAGGAGGAGCGCCGCCGCCTCGCGGCCGCGGCGTTCGCGCACACGGCGACCTACGACGCGGCGGTCGCGTCCTGGTTCGCGTCCGCGTACGCCCCCGACGAAACCGCGAGGGAGACAGGCTGGCCTGATGTCACCGCCGCGGTGTGGGAGCGAAAGGACGTCCTCCGCTACGGGGAGAATCCGCACCAGCGATCGGCGCTCTACTTTTCCCGAACGGGCGCGGCTGACTCCGGCATCGCGAACGCTGACGTGCTGCACGGCAAGGCCATGTCGTACAACAACTACGTCGACGCCGACGCGGCGCGCCGCGCCGCCTACGACTTCGCCGAGCCGTGCGTGGCGATCATCAAGCACTCCAACCCGTGCGGCATCGCGATCGGGGCCGACATCGCCGATGCCTACGCCAAGGCGCTGGCCTGCGACCCGCTGTCCGCCTACGGCGGGGTGGTCGCGGCCAACGGCACCGTGACCGCGGCGATGGCGCACCGGATGACGGAGAGCTCCGCCGACGTGGTGATCGCGCCGGACTACGAGGAAGCGGCCCTCGGGGTGCTCAGCAGGAAGTGGAAGAACGTGCGGCTATTGCGCTGCCCACCGCGTGGCAGTTCCCCGGGTGAATTCCGGCAGGTCAGCGGCGGGCTGCTGTTGCAGTCGACGGACCAGATCGACGCTCCGGGCGACGATCCGCAGCGGTGGGAGCTGAAGGCGGGCGACCCGGCCGACGCCGCGACGCTCGCGGACCTCGCGTTCGCGTGGCGGGCGTGCCGGGCGGTGAAGTCGAACGCGATCCTGCTCGCGTCCGGCGGCGCGTCGGTGGGCGTGGGCATGGGCCAGGTGAACCGGGTGGACTCGGCGCGGCTGGCTGTGGCCAGAGCCGGAAATCGGGCGGCCGGATCTGTGGGCGCGTCTGACGCATATTTCCCGTTTCCTGACGGTTTCGAGATACTCGCAGAAGCGGGTGTCCGCGCGGTGGCAGAGCCGGGCGGCTCCATCCGGGATGGCATCGTCATCGAGGCCGCGCAGGCGGCGGGCGTGACGCTGTACTTCACCGGCGTCCGGCACTTCTATCACTAGGAGCTGCACGTGAGTGCACAGATTCTCGACGGTAAGGCGACGGCCGCGCAGGTCAAGGCGGACCTGAAGGAGCGGGTGGCCGTGCTGGCGGCCCGCGGGGTCACGCCGGGACTGGGCACGATCCTGGTCGGCGACGACCCGGGGTCGCACGCGTACGTGGGAGGCAAGCACCGGGACTGCGCGCAGGTCGGGATCGCCTCCATCCGCCGGGACCTGCCCGCCGACGCGAGCCAGGCGCAGGTCGAGGAGGCGGTGCTCGAGCTGAACGAGGACCCGGCCTGCACCGGGTACATCGTGCAGCTTCCGCTGCCCGCCGGGCTCGACGACAAGCGCGTGCTGCACCTGATGGACCCCGCCAAGGACGCGGACGGCCTGCACCCGGTCAACCTGGGCAAGCTCGTGCTGGGTGAGGAGGGTCCGCTGCCGTGCACGCCGCACGGCATCGTCGTGCTGCTGCGCCAGTACGGGGTGGAGATCGCGGGCGCCGACGTCACCGTGATCGGCCGCGGCATCACGGTGGGCCGGGCGCTCGGGCTGCTGCTCACCCGGCGTTCCGAGAACGCGACCGTGACGCTGTGCCACACCGGCACCAAGGACCTCGCCGCACACACCCGCGCCGCCGACATCGTAGTGGTGGCGGCGGGCCTGCCGGGGCTGCTGACCGCCGCCATGGTCCGCCCCGGCGCGGCCGTGCTCGACGTGGGCATCACCAGGACCGACGCCGGGCTGGTCGGTGACGTCGCGCCCGATGTCGCCGAGGTGGCGGGCTGGGTTGCCCCGATGCCGGGCGGGGTAGGGCCGATGACCCGGGCGATGCTGCTCGCTAATGTGGTGGAGGCTGCGGAACACGCGCTAGCTACTAGCGAGTAACATAGGTTTCCTGGCCGGGAGTTCCATCACGGAGAAGGGGCAGCGTTGTCCATGAACATCGTGGTCTGTGTGAAGCAGGTGCCGGACACGGCGGTTGAGCGGACGCTCAGGCCGGGTGCGGGGACGCTGGATCGGGAAACGCCGGACGGGCTGATCAACGAGCTGGATGAGTACGCGATCGAGGAGGGCCTGAAGATCGCGGAGGCGCACGGCGGTGAGGTGACGATCTTGTCGATGGGCCCGGCGAAGGCGGCCGAGTCGATCCGCAAGGCGTTGTCGATGGGCGCGGACAGGGCCGTGCACGTGCTGGATGACGCTTTGGCGGGGTCTGATGCGCTGGTGACGTCGCTGGTGCTGGCGGCGGCGCTGAAGGCGACCGGGTTCGACCTGGTGATCTTGGGGTCGGAGTCGACCGACGCGCGGACCGGGGTGGTGCCGGCGATGCTGGCCGAGCGGCTGGGCGTGCCGCAGCTGACTTTGGCGTCGAAGGTGGACATCGACGGCGGCTCGGTGACGGTGCGGCGGGTGACCGATGACGGGTACGCGGTGGTGACCGGCCCGCTGCCGGCGGTGGTGTCGGTGGTGGAGAAGATCAACGAGCCCCGGTATCCGTCGTTCAAGGGGATCATGGCGGCGAAGAAGAAGCCGGTGCAGACGCTGGCCCTGGCGGACCTGGGCGTCGACCCCGGCGCGGCGGGGCTGGCCGGGTCGTGGACGCAGGTGGCTGGCTTCGCCGCCAGGCCGCCGCGCGCGGCCGGGCAGGTGGTGAAGGACGAGGGGGACGGCGGCACGACGGTGGCCGCGTTCCTCGCCGAGCGGAAGTTCATCTGAGAGGCGGCTGACCGGACATGGCTGAGGTACTGGTTCTCGCGGAGCACACCGATAGCGGCGAGGTCAAGAAGGTCACCGTCGAGCTGCTGGCCGCCGCCCGCAGGCTCGGGTCGGCGTCGGTGGTGTGGACCGGCCCCGGCGCGGATGCCGCCGCCGGCCGGCTGGCGGAGTTCGGCGCCGATCGCATCTACGTGGCGGACTCACCTGACTTCACCGATTACGCGGTGGCGCCGGCGGCGGAGCTGCTCGCGCAGCTGGTCGCCGAGAAGTCCCCGGTGGCGGTGCTGGTCGCCGGGACGACCGAGGGCAAGGAGATCGCGGGCCGGCTGGCGGTCAAGACGAACTCCGGCGTGCTCACCGACGCGGTCAACGTCACCGCGGACGCCGGCGGGGCGCCGGCCGTGGAGCAGCCGAACTTCGGCGGCGCGATCACCGTGCATTCAAAGGTCACCAAGGGCACCCCGGTCATCGCGGTGCGGCCGAACGCGGTCAGCGCCGAGCCGTCGCCGGGTGCGGCTGAGCTGGTCGCTGTCACCTTCGCGGCCAGCGACGCGGCGAAGACCGCGAAGGTCACCGAGCGCGCGGTGGCGGAAAAGGGCGAGCGGCCGGACCTGACCGAGGCGCAGATCGTCGTCTCCGGCGGCCGCGGCACCGGGTCGGCCGAGGGCTTCAAGGTCATCGAGGAACTCGCCGACGCGCTCGGCGCGGCCGTCGGCGCGTCCCGCGCGGTCACCGACGCCGGCTGGTACCCCCACCAGTTCCAGGTCGGCCAGACCGGCAAGACCGTCTCCCCGCAGCTGTACATGGCCGTCGGCATCTCCGGCGCCATCCAGCACCGGGCCGGCATGCAGACCTCCAAGACGATCATCGCCATCAACAAAGACCCCGAAGCCCCCATCTTCGAGATCGCCGACCTCGGCATCGTCGGCGACCTGTTCACCGTCGTGCCGCAGCTGCTGGACGAAGTCGGCAAGCGCAAGCAGCTGTAAGCACGGGCCGCCGCGCTCGCAGCGGGGACTAGGCTAAAGCCGCGATGAATACTAGCCCGGTCGTATATCTCGATCATGCCGCGACGACGCCGCTGCTGCCCGAGGCGATCGACGCGATGACGGAGGAACTCGGCCGGCTCGGCAACCCCTCGTCGCTGCACGACGCGGGGCGCCGTGCCCGCCGGGTGGTCGAGGAGTCGCGGGAGCAGATCGCCGAGGTGTTCGGTGCCAGGGCGAGCGAAGTGATCTTCACCAGCGGCGGCACCGAGGCGGACAACCTCGCGGTGAAGGGCCTGTTCTGGGCGCGGCGGGCGGCTGACGAGCGTCGCTGCCGGATGCTCACGACCGCGGTCGAGCACCACGCGGTGCTCGACTCCGTGCATTGGCTCGCGTCGGCGCAGGGGGCCCGCCCGGACTGGCTGGGTGTCGATAGCTGCGGGCTCGTCTCACCCGCCGGACTGCGGGAAGCGCTGGAGCGCGACCCGGGCAGTGCGGCCGTGGTGAGCGTGATGTGGGCCAACAACGAGGTCGGCGCCGTGCAGCCGATCCCGGCGCTGGCCGAGGTGGCGCACGAGTTCGGGGTGCCGTTCCACACCGACGCGGTGCAGGCGGCCGCGCAGTTGCCGGTCGACTTCGCCGCGTCCGGCGTGGACGCCATGACCGTCACCGGGCACAAGCTGGGCGGCCCGGTCGGGGCCGGGGCACTGATACTCGGCCGTGGCATGGCGCCGGTGCCGGTGCTGCACGGCGGCGGCCAGGAACGCGATATCAGGTCGGGCACCCTGGACGCGCCCGCGATCCGGGCGTTCGCGGTCGCGGCGGTGGTCAGCGCGCAGCGGCGGGTCGCCGAGGCCAAGCGGCTGGCGGCGCTGCGGGACGACCTCATCCGCCAGGTGCTCGCCGTCGTCCCCGACGCGATCCTGAACGGGCCGCCGCCAGGCCCGGAGCGGTTGCCGGCCAACGCGCACTTCTCGTTCCCAGGCTGCGAGGGCGACGCTCTGCTGCTGCTGCTCGACGCGCGCGGCATCGCCTGCTCCACCGGTTCCGCGTGCACCGCCGGGGTGGCGGAGCCGAGCCACGTGCTGCTCGCCATGGGCGCCGACGAGGCGCGCGCCCGCGGCTCGCTGCGCTTCTCGCTCGGCCACACCACCACCCAGGCCGACGTCGACGCCCTCGGCGCGGCCATCGGGGAGGCGGTGTCCCGCTCCCGCCGCGCCGCCGCCCGCTAGTTTCCTTTCTGCGAAGCCCGAAACCCCGTAATCCGGACATATCTGGCGATGCGGTTCCCGGCCCGAAAACCCGGTCGGGCCTGCGTGGGCTGGCTGTCTGAGTGGTGTGCGTGGCTCGGTAACCTTGAAGCGATATGGGACTACGGGTTCTCGCCGCTATGTCCGGCGGAGTCGATTCCGCCACCGCGGCGGCACGCGCGGTAGACGCCGGTCACGAGGTGACCGGCGTCCATCTCGCGCTCTCGCAGAACCCGCAGTCGTACCGGTCCGGCGCCCGCGGCTGCTGCACCCTGGAGGACGCCAGGGACGCCCGTCGCGCGGCCGACGTCATCGGCATCCCGTTCTACGTCTGGGACATGGCGGAGCGGTTCGCCCGCGACGTAGTGGACGACTTCGTCGCCGAGTACGCGGCGGGCCGGACGCCGAACCCCTGCCTGCGCTGCAACGAGAAGATCAAGTTCGCCGCGGTCCTGGACCGCGCGCTCGCGCTTGGCTTCGACGCGGTCTGCACCGGGCACTACGCGCGGATCGACTCCGCGACCGGCGCGCTGCGCCGCGCCGCCGACCCGGGCAAGGACCAGTCCTACGTGCTCGCCGTCCTCACCAGGGACCAGATCGCGCACGCGATGTTCCCGCTCGGCGGCACGCCCAAGACAGCGGTGCGCGACGAGGCGAGGGACCGCGGGCTGCTGGTCGCCGACAAGCCGGACAGCCACGACGTCTGCTTCATCGCGGACGGCGACACCCAGGGCTTTCTCGCGCGCAAGCTCGGGCCGGCCCCCGGACAGATCGTCGACGAGGACGGCACGGTGCTCGGCGGGCACGACGGCGCCTACGCGTTCACCGTCGGCCAGCGCAAGGGGCTCCGGGTAGATCGCCCGGCCCCGGACGGCAGGCCCAGGTACGTGCTGTCCATCGAGCCGGTCTCCAGCACCGTCACCGTCGGCTCGCCCGAGGCGCTCGCGGTCCGCGAGATTACGGCGGTACGCCCAGTATGGACCGGCTGCGAACCGCCGTCCGTACCGGTCGAGTGCTCGGTTCAGCTCCGCGCGCACGGCGAGGTCTACTCGTGCGTCGCCGCCCTCAGCGGCGACCTCCGCATCGAACTGCGCGAGCCCGCCCGCGCGGTAGCCCCCGGGCAGGCCGCCGTGCTCTACGACGGCGACACGGTCCTCGGCAGCGCCACCATCTCCGCGACCCGCTGAACGACGCTAAGCCGCCGTCACCGTACAGGTGCCTGTTCAGTTCTGTGGGACGAGTCGATTCGGTGCAGGACTCGGTGTAGTAGTTCATGACGGCGACAATCCGCATGTCGGGCTCCGCGATCAGGGGCCGCGCGTAGTGCGGGTGCCGCCTGGCGTCGAAGAAGATCAAGTGCCCGGAATGGGGGCGGATGACCGAGCAGTCTTGCTCGACCGCGGCGATGTCCGCCGCGTCCGCGTCGTGCGCGAAAACGAGCTCGCCGCCGCTGGCGTGATCCGTGCAGAAGAGGACGCCTGTCAGCGGGTTGGAGTCGATGTGGCACTCGAAGCGCATCGTCGTCCCGCGCTGAACGTCGAGGACGACGCCATAGCGATCGTCCTTGGCCGCCGCGATCGGCTCGTTGCGCGCAGCGGCGGCCATGTCGAGGAACTCTTCGCGATAGGCCCGGTAGAGCCAGGGCAGGCGGTCGCGTACCTCAGCGGCGTGCACCCGGCCGCGGGGGACCCGCTGGACCTCGATTGCCTCCCGCGACAAGATCGGGGTGCGCGGGAACTCGTGGAAATCGGCGTCGGCGGCAACCTCTCGAACGTCCTCTTGCCAGCCTGCAGGGAGAGATTCGTTCAGGTCAAACGTGGTCCAGCGGAATCGTGCGGTCATGCGTCCGATTATTGATTGCGAAAATTTTTGAGTCATACCGTCCGAATTCGGGACGTACTGCTCGTTTCGAAGGCGGTCGCCCGCTCGGTGCCGGGGCCATAACCCCGTGGTGACCTGTACCGCCAGAGCGGCCCACGGCCCCACGGAGTCAGGCGAGCTCGGTTGGCGACGACACCCGGGGAGATGCACTGGCATCAATGTCGCCGCGCGGTGCCTACGCTCGGGGGTCGTAATGTTCGTAGCGATATTGAAGTGATGGGCGGGCGTGGAGCTTAGCCATGAGTAAGGCCTCCAGCGGTCGGGCCTAACGGCGGCGCCTGGTCTGGCGCAATCCGGCGTTAGGTCCTTTTTGAGACATCGCCGGGGTGTGGTCCGCCGTCCTACCTAACCGATTATGAGATACGCGAGCTTTGTTGTCATCTGTCCAGTTCAGTCTGCGATGACGGGGATCTCAGACCCGGCAGATGGCGCATAGGCGGCCATCGGCTCAGCCTCGGTCTTGCCGCCGCGGGTGTGGCCCTGTACCAGCCGGCGCCCGAAATTGGGCGCGAAGATCATGACCGCGATAGGGATCAGCGCCGGCAGGGCGAGCACTACTCCCGTCCATCGGACGCCGATCAAGCCAGCTAGGAGCCCGTCGGTGAGCGACGCCAGCGGCTTGCTGCCCGCCCAGGCGATGGCCCAGACGGCCATCACGGCCGCCACCCGCTGAGGTCCGGCGCCTTTGGATAGCAACGTGCGGGTGGCGGAGTTGGCGACCAGGCAGCTGATCCCGGCGCCGAGGGCGGCGGCGACGCTCACCCAGACCCACGGCGTCATGACGAAGAACACCATGCAGCCGCCGAGGAGTGCCAGCGCGGTGGCGGCTAGCCTGAGCGAAGGCAGGTGCTTGGAGCGCCGCAGGGATCCGACCACGCTGCCGCCGCCCAGCGCGGCGATGAACCATCCGGACCAGCTCGCGGACACGCCGAGGTGGTTAGCCAGCGCGGGCCCGAGCACGAGGACTGGATCGTCGGCGACCGTCACCGCCGCCACCATCAACAGCAAGATCATGATGCGGCCGTCGCCCATAGCAATGTGGAAGCCATCCATGATGCGCGACCGCTGCCGCCGCTCCGCCGTTCCGAACCGCCCTGCTCGCCAGAGGATCAGGGTGAACACAACGAATGAGACAGAGTTGCCACCGAACGCCCAGCCGTAGCCGAACCAGTGCACGACGGCGATGCTCAGCAGCGGCGCTATGGCGCGGCCCAGGTTGTATGAAACCGCGTCCATGACGAAAGCGGCTCTGACTTCGCCGCTGCCGACCAGTCGCTGTACCGTGACGTTCCTGGCGGGCAGCGCAAAGGTGAACGCAAGTCCGCTCAGTATCGCGCCGGTGACTAGCCCTGCTTCGTTGAGATGGCCGGTGAATTCCAGGCTGGCCAGTGTGGCCGCGATCAAGGCGGACACGATCTGGGTGCCCAGCAGCGTCCTGCGTCCGCCGAACCGGTCGGCCATCACGCCCGCCCACGGACCTAGCACGAGCGGACTTGAGAATTGCGCGCAGGTAACCAGTCCCACGGCGAACACCGAGTGGGCTAGCCGGTAAGCGAGCAGTACCTGGGCCGTGTTCTGGAGCCACGTCCCAAGGTCGGAAACGACGCTGCCGTAGAAATAGAGACGGAACCTCTTGTTCTGGAGCACCCACCATGACGTGGGCTGTTCTCCGGAGCGGACGAGGCCGAATGGTGCCCGCAGGCGGCTAGGAACAGGCAGTCGCAGCACTGTTGTCCTTGACATCGAGATCAGCGTTGACCCGGGTAGTGCGAAAAATGGGGCGTTGCGTAGTCCGGCGCTTACCTGGGTCTCAGGCTGGCTCGCTGGCCTCTTCTAGCTGGTCGGCCTGGTCGGCCTGGTAGTATTCGGGATCAGGCACTTCCCCGACGTTGACGATGAACTGGTTGCGGTCCGCGGGCCAACCGTAACCGTTACGCGCAGCGGCGTACCTGTCTGGTCGAAGCCGGTGCGGAACATCTCGAAGACGGTCGCATCGTGTGCCAGCCCGAAGAACGACTGCTCCTTGGTGTCGGGAACGCGCGCCGTGATCCAGTCCCGGTAGCCGACCTGCTGGACGCCGATGGTCTCGCCCAGGTAGCGGACGGCTCCTTCGTTGATGTTCTCGGCCATCAGTAGGCGGGTGGCGCCCTTGGGGATGAAGTCCATCAGGTAGAAGGACGTCGGCAACGACCACGGGATGCCGTCGATGTAACGACTTTCATGCCTGCTGACCACTTGCGTTTTCGGCGGGACACGGAGGCGGTGGCTGACTTCGGCGGACGGTACCTGGATTTCCACCTTGGGCAGGGTCCGCTCGCACTACGGTGACTCTTGCTGACCTCGGACAGGTACGCGACGCCTTCGGCGCCGCCGCTTGCGGTCTCCGTCAGTACGGTGACGAAAGGGTCGATCCTCCGGGTAACGAAGGTGCCCTGTCCTGGTCTCGTTTCCACGAGGCCCTGGCTCGTCAGCCGTTTGATCGCGTCCCGGATGGTGTTCCGCGAAGAGTTGTACCGGTCGCGC
>CAWJLP010000012.1:0-512476 GCA_963843745.1 uncultured Actinomycetota bacterium | reverse complement strand
AGCGTCCGCGAGACCGCGATCCTCAAGGTCCGCGGGGTGTCACCGAGCTGCGTTTCGATTCGTGGCCGCGGATCGACGACGCGATCGAGTCCTACGAGGTGTTCCGGAGCCTGCGCGAGCAGGGCGTGATCCCCGCCGATGTCCGGTTCCAGGTCAGCCTGCCGTTCGGCACCAGCTCGCTTTCCGTGTTCAAGAAGGATTGGGCGCATGACTTCCCGATCGCGCTGCGGGCTTATGAGGACCTGTTCGCCCGGGAGATCAAGCGGCTGACCGCCGCGATCCCCGCCGGTGACCTCGCGATCCAGTGGGACGTGTGCTGGGAGGTCCTCGACATCGAGGGCGTGCTCTCGTGGACCGACGGCGACGGCTGGGAGCGCTTCGCCGGGCCGGTCAGGCGCATCACCCGGCTGATACCGGAGGAGACGCTGGTCGGCTACCACCTCTGCTACGGAACGTTCCCGTCCTGGCCGATGCACGAGGCGCGCGACATGGAACTGCTCGTGCGGATGGCCAACTACGCGATGGATCACTCAGGACGCCAGGTCGACTGGCTGCACCTCGCCGGCCCCAGGGACCTGCGCAGCGCCGACGGCCGCTTCTTCGAGCCGCTGCGCGGCCTGCGCGCGTCGGACACCCGCGTGTTCCTCGGGATCGTCCTGCCGGTCGACGGGCTCGAAGGCCTCCGCGTCCGCCACGAGACCGCATCCAGGTACCTCGACGACTTCGGCGTCGCGATGTACTGCGGCTTCGGCCGCCAGCCGGGGCAAAACGGCATGGAGACGATGCGCGACCACCGCGACACCGTCCAGGGCCTGCTGGGAGCCACCGCCTCAGCGACGTCCTGAACTCCCGCAGTCGCTACGCGAGCTCGCGGGTGATGGCCGCCGCGGCCCGGCGGAGCCTCATCCCGACGGCTGCGGCATCCGTGCTGCGGTCGAGGTACACCACGGCGATCGCGGCGGCAGGCTGGGCCGGCGCGCGCAGCGGCACGGCGACCGACAACAGGCCTTTGATCACTTCATCATGACTGGTGGCGTAGCCGGGGAAAGCGGCGAAGAACGCTTCGTCGCATACCCGCTCGTTGCCGAGGGCTGCCCGTTCCTGCGCGGTCAGGGCGGCCTGGATGGCCATACCGGGTGCGCCGCGGTGCAGCGGATGGCGGGTCCCCGGCCGCGCGCGCACCGCGGCGACGGTGTGCCTCGGCTCCACGCTGACCAGCGCGATGACGTCGTCGGCGTCCAGCACGGCGACGAACGCGGTCATGCCGAGTTCGTTCGCCACGGCGGTGAGCTCGGGCAGCGCCGCCGACTGCAGGTCACGCGCGACGGCGCGGGCCAGCGCTGCTAGCCGGGCGCCCGGCACTAGGCCGCCCGCCGCCGTCCGCGCCACCAGCCGGTGCTCCTCCAGCGTGCGAACCATCCGGTAGGTGATGGACCGGTGCAGGCCGAGCTGTGCGGCGAGCTCGGCGATCCCAATCGGCTTGTCCGCCTCCGCGATGACCTCCAGTGCGCTCAGCCCGCGCGACAGGGTCTGGGACGGGCCGACCGCAGGAACCGCAGCCCCGCCGCCTAGGGCGGCCAGATGGTTTCCGTCTTCAAGCTCTTGCACTCGGCTGGACCTTTCGTTATCGTCATATACGATTCGATATCAGAGTATGCAGTTCTATTATAGAACAGTCAAGGGTCCTAGGATGCAGTTTCACCATTACGGCTACGTCACCGCCGACCCGCGGGTCGCGCCCGCGTCCGGCACCGGGATCGACCGGCCTGCGGAACTCCCCGATGCGGTCGACGTGCTGATCGTCGGCGCGGGCCCCGCGGGCATGCTCCTCGCCGCGCAACTGTCTCAGTACCCGGCGATCAGCACGCGCCTGATCGAGCGGCGTCCCGGGCGGCTGGAGATCGGCCAGGCCGACGGCGTCCAGGCCCGCAGCGTGGAGACGTTCCAGGCCTTCGGGTTCGCCGAGCGCCTCGTGGCCGAGGCGTTCCACCTCACCTCGATGAACTTCTGGGGTCCAGACCCGGCCAACCCGCCGGAAATCGTCCGCACCCAGCGGACCGATGACGACTCCGACGGGGTTAGCGAGTTCCCGCACCTGATCATCAACCAGGCGCGGGTGCTTGACTACTTCGCCGAGGCCGCCGCCTACGGGCCCGGCAGGATCGTTCCGGACTTCGGCTATGAGTTCACCGGGCTCGAGGTAGCCGGCAGCGGCGCTTACCCCGTCCGGGTCATCGTCCGCCATACCGGTGAGGAACGCACGGTCCTCGCGAAGTACGTTGTCGGGTGCGACGGTGCCCGCAGCGCAGTCCGCACCGCCCTGGGCATCCCGCTGGCGGGCCAGCAGGCGATGCACGCGTGGGCGGTCCTTGACGCCCTCGCCGTCACCGACTTCCCTGACATCCGCACCAAGTGCGCCATCCAGTCAGAGCACGGCAGCATCCTGCACATCCCGCGCGAGGGCGGCTACCTGTTCCGCATGTACATCGACCTCGGCGAGGTCGGCGCCGAGGACAACGGCGCCGTCCGCTCGACCACCGCGGAGGCGGCCATCGCGAAGGCCAACCAGATCCTGTCCCCGTACACCCTGGATGTTCGCGACGTCCCGCGGTACACGGTTTACGAGGTCGGGCACCGGCTCACCAGTAAGTTCGACGATGTGCCGGCCCGGGAGACAGGGAAGCGCACGCCCAGGGTCTTCATCGCCGGCGACGCCTGCCACACGCACAGCGCGAAAGCGGGCCAGGGCATGAACGTCTCCCTGCAGGACACGTTCAACCTCGGTTGGAAGCTGGGGCAGGTACTCACCGGCCGCAGCCCGGAGGCCCTGCTCGACACCTACTCAGGTGAGCGGCAGGAGGTGGCCCAGAAGCTCATCGACTTCGACCGCGAGTGGGCGGAGCTGATGGCGAAGAAACCGGGGGAACTGCCCCCGGAGGAACTGGCCGATTTCTACGTGAAGACCGCCGAGTTCCCCGCGGGGTTCCTTACCCAGTACCCGCCGTCGATAGTGATCGGGGAGGCCGCGTACCAGGCCCTAGCAACCGGGTTCCCCATCGGCAAGCGGTTCAAGTCAGCCCCCGTGATCCGGGTCGCCGACGTCAACCCGGTCCACCTCGGGCACCACGCTCGCGCCGACGGCCGCTGGCGCGTCTACGCGTTCGCTGACGCCGCCACCGTCTGCGAGGCGTCGGCGCTGCGCGACTGGGCCGAGTGGATGGCGACGCCGGGCTCCCCCGTTGCCCGCTTCACCCCGTCCGGCGGCGATACCGACAGCCTGTTCGACATCAAGGTGGTCTTCCCCGGTACCCATGACCAGGTGGACATCGGCCAGGTACCGCCGCTCTTCCTGCCCCGCAGCGGCCCGTTCGGGCTCATCGACTACGAGAAGGTGTACGCGACCGACCCGGAGCAGGACTTCTTCCGCCTGCGCGGCATCGACCAGCGCGGCTGCGTGATCGTGGTGCGGCCCGATCAGTACGTCGCGCACATCCTGCCGCTCAGCGCGCGAGAAGAGCTCAGCGACTTCTTCGCGCAGAGCATGCAGGAAGCCCGGACCGTGCAGGCGGCGCGATGACCGAGATCGTTCCCTCGAAGATCGTTGCGGTGCATGTGAGCTATCGCAGCCGGGCGATGGAGCGCGACTCGCTGCCGCCGTGGCCGTCGTACTTCCTCAAGCCGCCGAACACCGTGGCCGCTTCCGGTGACTCGGTGGCGCGGCCGCCCGGCTGCGAGCTGCTCGCCTTCGAGGGCGAGGTCGCGCTGATCATCGGCCGCCGCGCTACCCGGGTCAGTCCTCGCGAGGCGTGGAGCTACGTGGGCTGGGTGACGGCGGCCAACGACTTCGGCGTCTACGACCTGCGGTACGCCGACAAGGGTGCCAACGTCCGGTCCAAGGGCATCGACGGCTACACGCCCCTGGGACCGGAACTGCTCGACGCCCGGACCGTCGACCCGGAGGCCGTCAGGCTCCGTACCTGGGTCAACGGCGAGCTGCGGCAGGACGCGGTCAGCGGGGAGGACCTGCTGTTCTCCTTGGCCGACATCGTGGCCGACATCACGCGGCTGACCACGCTGGAGCCGGGCGACGTGATCCTGACCGGCACGCCTACCGGGTCCACGGTGGTCGTCCCCGGCGACCTGGTGGAGGTCGAGGTGACCGCCGGCGGCCAGTCCAGCGGCAGGCTCACCAGCCCTGTCACCGAGGCGGGTTACCAGCTCGCCGCCCCCGGCGCGCTGCCTCGGGCGGATGACGCGCAGCGTGCCGCCGCCCACGGGAACCGCCCTCATGATGCCGAACGGTCGCGGGGTGACTCTCCGCGCGACGTGCTGGCGGCCATTGGGGCGGTGTCCACCGCGACGCTGGCGTCCCAGCTGAAGAAGCGCGGCTACGATTCGGTCGTCCTCGACCGGCTCCAGATCTCCCGGCCGGAGCTGAAGATGGCCGGGTTCGCGCGCACCGTCCGGTACGTGCCCTACCGCGAGGACCTGTTCAGGGCTCACGGCGGCGGGTTCAACGCGCAGAAGCAGGCCGTAGAGCAGGTCCGCGACGGCGAGATCCTCGCCATCGAGGCGCGCGGCGACCCCACCGCCGGGACGGTCGGCGACAGCCAGGCGCTGCGCGCACAGCTTCGCGGCGCGCGCGGCATCGTCACCGACGGCGCGATCCGCGACAGCCAGGCGCTGCGCGACCTGGACATTCCCGTTTACTACGGTGCGACCAACCCCGCGGTGCTCGGCCGGCGGCACGTCCCGTGGGAGACCAACGTGACGGTTGCCTGCGCCGGTGTCACTATCCAGCCGGGCGACATCCTCGCCGGGGACGCCGACGGCGTCGTGCTCATTCCCCGGGGCGTGGCGCGCGAGGTCGCCGCCGACGCCGCCGAGCAGGAACGGCAGGAACAGTTCATCGCCGAGCAGGTGGCCAACGGTGAATCGGTCGACGGCCTCTATCCGGTCGGCCCACGCTGGCGGCCTGCCTATGAAGCATGGCTGAAGGAGAACGCGTGAGATTCCGCAGCAACCCCGCCGCGATCCGCGGCTCGATCGCTCCGCTCGTCTCGCCGTTCACGGCGGACGGCCAGTCCGACCTAGACGGCCTGCGCACGCTGATCCGCTGGCAGCTGGATTCCGGCAGCCACGGTATCTCCCTCGGCGGGTCCACCGGCGAGCCGAGCGCGCAGAGCATCGCCGAGCGCGCCGCCGCCATCAGGGCGGCAGCGGCCGAGATCGGCGACCGCGTCCCGTTCGTGCCGGGCACCGGCTCGGCGAAGCTCGACGAGACCTTGGAGCTCACCGCGATCGCCGCCGACGTGGGTGCCGACGCGGCGCTGATCATCACCCCGTACTACGCGCGGCCAACGCAGGAAGGCCTGTTCCAGTGGTACTCGCGGATCGCGCGTGAGTTCCCCGGCCTGCCGGTCATCGCCTACAACGTGCCGACCCGCACCGCCGTCGACATCGCGCCGGAGACGGTCGCCCGGCTGCGAAGGGCGCACGACAACATCGTCGGGGTCAAGGAGACCACGAAGGACTTCGAGCATTTCTCCCGCGTGCTGCACGCCGCTGGCACCGACACGCTCGTCTGGTGCGGGATAGAGCTGCTCTGCCTGCCGCTGCTGTCGCTCGGCGGGGCCGGGTTCGTCTCGGCGACCGCCAACCTCGCCCCCGCCGCGACCGCGCGGATGTACGACCACTGGGTGGGGGGCGAGTTCGACAAGGCACGGGAGCTGCACTTCGGCCTGCATCCGGTGACCGATGTCATCTACACCGAGACCAACCCTGCGGCGGCGAAGTGGGTTCTCGCGCAGGCCGGGCTCATCGCATCCGGCTTCGTCCGGCAGCCCCTCGTGCCGCTGACCGACGCCGGCCAGGCCAGGGCACTCACGCTGCTGAGGGAGGGCGCGCCCGTACTGGAAGGCCCCGTCGCCAAGGTCGCGGCGCGGGCAGGGGCAGTCACCACCGTTCGTTCGGGTGAATAGAGGTTTTGAATGTCGGTTCCCAGCAAGATCGAGCACTTCATCGGCGGGCGGCACGTGCCGGGCGCGGACGGGGCGACCTTCGACATCGCGGACCCGGTCAGCAACCAGGTGTACGCACAGGCCGCCGCGGGCGGGCCAGCGGACATCGACCGGGCCGTCGCCGCGGCCCGGGAGGCGTTCGAGTCCGGGCCCTGGCCGGCGCTGGCGGCCCGCGCCCGCGCGAAGGTCCTCAACAAGATCGCCGACGGGATCGAGGCGCGCGGCGAGCGGATCGCCGCCATGGAAACGTTCGACACTGGACTGCCCATCACTCAGGCGAAGGGGCAGGCGGCGCGGGCCGCGGAGAACTTCCGCTACTTCGCGGACGTGGTCGTCGCCCAGCACGAGGCCGCCTTCTCCCAGCCTGGCCAGCTCGGCTACGTGCTCCGCAAGCCCGCCGGAGTCGCGGGCCTGATCACGCCGTGGAACACGCCGTTCATGCTGGAATCCTGGAAGCTAGCGCCGGCCCTCGCGTCCGGCTGCACTGTCGTGCTCAAGCCCGCCGAGTGGACGCCGCTGTCGGCCTCCCTGCTGCCGGAGATCATGACCGAGGCGGGCGTGCCCGACGGGGTATTCAACATCGTGCACGGCATCGGCGAGGACGCCGGCGCCGCCCTGGTCACCCATCCGAACGTGCCGCTGATCTCGTTCACCGGCGAAACCACGACCGGGAAGATCATCATGAAGTCGGCCGCCGACCACCTCAAGGGGCTGTCGATGGAGCTCGGCGGGAAGTCCCCGTGCGTCATCTTCGCTGACGCGGACCTCGACGCAGCGATCGACTCCGCGCTGTTCGGCGTCTTCTCACTCAACGGGGAGCGCTGCACCGCCGGATCCCGAATCCTGGTCGAACGGGCGGTGTACGACGGGGTCGTGGCCCGGCTCGCTGACCGGGCCGGGCGGGTCCGAGTCGGCGACCCGTCGAATCCCACGACCGAGGTCGGCGCGCTCGTCCATCCCGAGCACTACGCGCGGGTCCTCGACTACGTCGAAATCGGCGTCAAGGAAGGCGCCCGACTCGTCGCGGGCGGGTCACGGCCTGTGGACCTGCCCGCCGGAAACTACCTCGGCCCGACCGTCTTCGCCGACGTCAAGCCGTCCATGCGGGTCTTTCAGGAAGAGATCTTCGGCCCCGTCGTCGCCGTGACCCCGTTCGACACCGAGGAAGAGGCGATCCGACTCGCCAACGGGACAAAGTATGGGCTGGCCGCCTACCTCTGGACGTCTGACCTCAAGCGGGCGCACCGTGTCGCCGCCGCCGTCGAGTCCGGGATGACCTGGATCAACTCCCACAACGTGCGGGACCTGCGTACCCCCTTCGGCGGCGTCAAGGCCAGCGGGCTGGGCCGTGAGGGCGGGCAGCACTCCATCGACTTCTACACCGAGTCCCGCATCGTCCACATCGCCCTCGGCGACAGCCACGTGCCCAGGTTTGGAGCGTGACCGGCCATGACTGACACTTCGCTGTCCCGTGTTCCGGATATCGTCCGGTCGGCGTACGCGACGCTGGTCGTCACCGACCTAGCCGAGGCCCGACGGTTCTGGGTTGACTTGCTGGGCTTCGTCGTCACTGACGAGGACTCCTCGGCGATCTACCTGCGGGGGTACGACGAGCTCACGCACCACAACCTGATCCTGCGTGCCGGTCCGCAGGCGGCCGCAGGGCCGCTCGGCTTCCGGGTCAGGTCGGCCGCCGACCTCGATCGGGCCGAGGCGTACTTCGGCGTGCTCGGCTGCCGGTTCGAGCGACTCCCGGCTGGGGCGGTCCGTGGCTTGGGCGAGGTCGTGCGGGTGGAGGACCCGCTCGGGTTCCTGATCGACCTCTTCGACCACTCCGAGCATCCTGACCGGCTGCAGCAGCGTTACGACCTGCGATGCGGTGCCGAGGTCGCCCGGTTCGACCACTTCAACATCTGCGTGCCCGACGTGCCCCGCGCCTACGAGTACTACTCCGGGCTCGGCTTCGGCCTGTCGGAGACCATCGAGGACGGGCAGACCCTGTACGCCGCGTGGATGTACCGCAAGCAAACCGTGCACGACATGGCCTTCACCGGCGGCGCAGGCCCGCGCCTGCACCACCTGGGGTTCTTCGCCCATGAGGCGCACAGCGTGCTGCGGATCTGCGACATCATCGGGTCCCTGCACCTCGAGGAGCACATCGAGCGCGGCCCAGGCAGACATGGCGTGTCCAACGCCTTCTACGTCTACCTGCGCGACCCCGACGGGCACCGGCTGGAGATCTACACCTCCGACTACTACACCGGCGACCCCGATCATCCAGTGCTGCGCTGGTCGGTACAGGATCCGCGCCGACGTGATTTCTGGGGCAACGCGGTCATCCCGTCCTGGTATACCGAGGCGTCCCCCGTCCTCGACCTCGACGGCAACGTCCGCCCGGTGACCGAGATCGAGCAGCGGGCCGAGTCAGCGGTGCGCGTCGGCGCCGACGGCTACACCGCTCCCGTGGGCTTGGTGGAATAGCCTGGTGGAGGATGATCGTCTTGTTTTCGGCCTTCACCGTGCTGTCGCCGGACGGCTGGATGGTGAGGCTACGCGACATCAGGCGCGCTTTCCGGACTCGAGACGCGGGCCCACCGAGCCATCACTCAGGTCGACCTGATAACGCAGTGGCACCGGTGTGGCCAAGAGCGTCCTGTTGCGGACATTATCGGCGTCATGCCGTTCGGCCCTGCTCGGCGCGCCTGCAGGGCCGCCGGGCACGCGAAGATTTCCCGTCTGGCGCTACCGCGTGGTGCCCGCGGTCACGCAATGGCCTGTCGTGCTCGGGGAGCGGGCGGTGTTGCCCGGAGCGCGTTCAATTCGGTACTAGACGTCTCGTACCGTATCGATTATCTTCCAGTTGGTGGCTGGCATTACGGCAGTGCGGTCAGCTGACGTCTTGGCCTACGGCCGAGGCCGCGTTTCGCGACTGGATCGCACCGGGGATGAACGGGCGGTCGTCGGGTGCGGCCCGGCGTGCGGCCAGGATCTGGGCGGCGAGCCGGCCGATGGGGATGCGCAGGGGCAGCTGTGGTGCTTCTGCCGCGTCGGCGATCCCGGCCGCGACTTCTTCCGGCGTGATCATCTGGCTGGCGCGCGCGCCGTCCTGGGTGAGCAGGCGGGCGTAGGGATCGCCGGGCAGGGTGTAGGTGGTGACGTGGTTGAGCACTCCGGAGCTGACCGGGCCCGGTTCAAGCAGCGCGGCCTCGATCCCCAGCGGGCCCGCCTCGATGGCCAGGGCCTCGACCAGCGCCTCGAGGGCCCATTTGGTCGCGGCGTAGGCCGCCTGGCGCGGCGGCGCGATGCGCCCGGCGATGCTGGACATGAACAGCAGCCGCCCGCGGCCGCGGGCGCGCATCCCCGGCAGGACCGCCTGCGCGACCCGCAGGGCACCGATCGTGTTGATGTCCAGCAGCCGCGCGAGTGCCTCCGGCGGTGTCGCCTCGACGGCGGCGTAGAAGATCTCCCCAGCGTTGGCGACCAGAACGTCGATCTCCCCGGCCTCCCCGACCGCCGAGGTGATGCTGTCAGGGTTGGCGACGTCGAGCGCGAGCCGCTGGCCCGCCGGCAGGCTGGCGAGTGTGCGCGGGTCCCGCGCGGTGGCGATCACCCGGTGGCCGCGGCGGGCGAACTCCGCCGCCGCCGAGCGGCCGATGCCCTTCGACGCTCCTGTGATCAGTACCGATGCCATGCGACCTCCTGGGTCCGGAAACTTGGCAGGTTTGGCTTCTAAACCATGAATGCCGCGCTAGGCCTTCGCTGGGCGGGCTGGGCGGGTCATGCGACCTGGGGGTAGAGGCCGGCGACTCCGGCGGAGAGCCCGGCCAGGGCGCGCCTGCTCGTCTCGTCGGCGATGATCTCGGCGTCGCCGGCCGCGATGCCGTCGATGGCCAGCTTGGCGATGACGGCCGGGTCGGACTTGGGGACGTCAAGGTGGCGGGTCATGTCGGTGTCCATGTAGGCCACGTGCAGGGCGGTCACCCGGATGCCCTGCGGCGCCAGCTCCAGGCGCAGGGCGTTGGTCAGCGACCATTCCGCCGACTTGGCGGCGCAATAGGCGCCGGACCGGGGGATGCTCAGCCAGGACAGCGCCGACAAGATGTTCAGCACCGCGCCGCTGCCGTGGGCGGCCAGCTGCGGGGCGAAGGCCCGGGTCACCGCGAGGGTTCCGAAGAAGTGGGTGTCCATCTCCAGCCGGATGGCGGCCAGGTCCCCGGTCAGCAGCGAGGATCCGGTTGACGAGCCCGCGTTGTTCACCAGGATCGCCACCCCGCTCGCGGTCTGCGCCGCCGCGGCGACCGAAGCCAGGTCGGTGATGTCCAGGGCGATCGGGGTGACGCCCGCCAGGTCCACGGCGTGGGGGTCGCGGGCCGCGGCGTAGACGCGGGCGTGCCCATAGACGTGGACTCTTCGTGCGGCATGTTCGCTCCTTCCTTGTGGTTTCCTGCGTGCTCGTTCGGCATCCAGGGCTATCTGCAAATCCGGGCTGCTCGCCGAAGGCCGGTCTCGTTTTGGCTCAAGCTGGCCAGCCCTGCCAGGTCGACACAGGTCACGTCGTGCGCCTTGACGAAGACCATGAGGACGCTGCCGCAGGTCCGGCAGCGGACCACGGTGCCAGGAGCCCGCCGGTAGACGACGAGTTCAGCCACTGGCCTGCTGGTGCCGCAGGTGCCGCAGGTGCTGTTCGCGGCGGTCATCTCCGTACCGAAGACGTCGATCAGCAGGCCGCCGATCGCGTTGCCGTCCACTGCGTCCATCAGTGCCCTCCTGGGGTCCCGGACCGCTCGGTCCTCACCCCGCTCGGGCGGATAGCCGAGCCACGCGAGATGGGACTCATAGCCGGGCAACTCCTCTGCATCAGCGGGTCGTTCCGCGAGACATAGGTCCACCTTCGCCGCGTGCCTGGAAGCGCACATCGTCAAAAGTGCTAATTGGTCTTCTCAGGTCCCGCCGAACCGCTCGGTCTTGATCCGTTCGGGTGGGTAACCGAGCCCGATAAGGTTCTCGGCGACTGCCTCGACGAAGGTGGTGGGCCCGCAGACGAACGCGAGGGGATGCTGGCTGGCTGGCCAGACGGTCTCCGCCAGCATCGCGGCATTCACCCGGCCTGAGTAACCGGTCCAGCCGGGCGGCTGGCCGCGGGTCAGCGTGCAGATCACCTGCACGCCGTCACGGTAGTGGTCGAGCTCGCCGCGGTAGATCACATCGGGCAGGGTGCGGGACGAGTACAGCAGCCGGGCCGGGACGTTACTGCCGGTGCGCAGACGGTGCCGCAGCATGGAGCGCAGCGGAACGACGCCCGACCCGCCGGCGAGCAGCATCAGCGGGCTGTCATCGGTGGGCTCCCACACGAAGTACCCGCCGATCGGGCCGCGCAGCTCCAGTTGGTCTCCGGCCCGCAGTTCGTCGGTGAGGTACGGTGACACCTCGCCGTTCTCCAGCCGCTCCACCGTGATGGCCAGCGGCTCCCCGGGCGCCGAGGCAATCGAGTAGGAACGCTCCGCGGTGTAGCCGTCCTCGGCGGTCAGCCGCACGTCCAGATGCTGCCCGGCACGATGTCCGGGCCAGTCCGGCGGCTCCAGCTCGATGGTGACCACCGAGGCCGTCTCCCGGGCGATGGAGGTGACGGCGGCGGCCTGCCAGGTTAGTCGCCGGCGTACCGCTGTTGTTTCCATGGGTCCCCATACATGTGATAGCCGTAGGTCTCCCAGAATCCGGGCGCGTCGTAATCGCGCAGTTCCAGGCCGCGCACCCACTTGGCGCTCTTCCAGAAGTACAGGTGCGGCACGAGCAGCCGGGCCGGGCCGCCGTGCTCGGGTTCGAGCGGCGCGCCGTCGTAGCCGAAGGCCACCCATGCTTTGCCGCCGGTGACGTCCTCGGTCGGCAGGTTGGTGGTGTAGCCGCCGTCGCAGAACGCCAGCACATAGCGGGCCTCGGCCGCCACCTGGTCCAGCAGCGTATCCACCGGCACACCCCGCCACTGGGTGCCGAGCTTCGACCAGCGGGTGACGCAGTGGATGTCCGCAGCGACGGTTTCGGCCGGCAGCGCCTGCATCTCCTGCCAGGTCCAGGACTTGAGCGTGTCGCCGCCCTGGGTAATCGAGAATGTCCACTCCGGCAGCGGCGTTTGTGGCGTCGGGCCAGCCGAGAGCACTGGGAAATCCGTGGTTACGTGCTGACCCGGCGGTACCCGGTCCTCTTCTCCGGCCGGGACGCTTCGGCCGCGAAATCCGCGCGAAATAGGGCTCATGGCCGGTCAGCTCCTTTCTTGCTACGGGACGGAGTCCGTAGCAGGCAGAATTCCTGCGCCTGAGGCCGTCCACATCGTCAAGGTGGGTAATTCCGCACGGGCGCCCGCCAGGGCCGTTGCTCTGGAAGGCTCCGGCAGGGCGGCGGTGAGAGTCATGAGCCGACTGCCGCTTCCTCGATGACGATGCGGGCTAGTTCGACGCGCGAGGCGATCTGCAGCTTGCGGAATGCCTGGCGCAGGTGGTGGGCGACGGTATGGGTGCTGATGTACATGCGGGCAGCGACCTGGTTGTTGTTCAGTCCCTGAGCGACGAGCCTGGACACGGCTTGCTCGGTGTCGGTGAGGCTGTCCCAGCCGGCGACAGGCCTGGTGGCGGGCGTGGTCCAGTGGCGGCGGCGGACGCCGAGCTCGCGCAGCCGCCGCCGGATGCGGGCCTGGTCGCGGTCGGCGCCGGTCTGGCGGTATCCGTCGAGGGCGGTTTTGAGGTGCCCGATGGCCTGGTCCCTGGCCGTGTCGGTGAGCAGGACGGCGAGGTCTTCGGCGGCGGAGGCTTTGGCCCACGGGTCGGGGTACTGTGCCGCGGCATCGCCGAGAAGGCCCGTGTCGCGGGTGGCGAGGCCCCGGCTGTGAGCCGCGGCCGCAGCCAGAACCAAGAATCCCGGGTTGGCGTCGGCGAGGGCCACGGCGGTGCCGGTGACCTGGTTGGCCAGGGGCTGGTCACCGGCGGCGAGCGAGGTGCGCACCAGCCAGGCCGCAAGAGCAGGGTCGCCGGACAGCAGTCCTTGGTGTGCCGGGAGACCGGTACCGGCCTGGCGGATATGGCTGATGGCGGCGGCCGGGCCGTCCAGCGCTTCGATGATCTGGGCCTGGGCCAGGGTGCTCTCGGTCCGTGCGTACGGGCAGGGGGAATGCGGCATCGAGGCGGGAAAGCCGGCGATGTGCTGGGCCGCGCCCGCGATGTCGCCGCGGCGCAGCGCGATCACAGCCAGAACGCAGTGCGCGGTCGAGGCGTACCCGTCAGCTCCTCGCGTCTCGGCGGTGGCCAGGGCCGCCCGGCCGGCGGCGTCGGCGGCGGGCAGGCGCCCGTTGGCCAGGTGGATGCGGGCGCGCAGGATGCGCAGTCCGGCATGGGCTGGGATGCCGTGCAGCGCCGGGTGGTCAGCGGCGCGAAGGATACTGTCGGCTTCCTCGAGCTGGCGGAGGTCGACAAGGGCGGCAGCGAGCGCGAGCAACGGCTGGGGATGGCGGGCATCGGGGGAGATCCCGGTGCCGTAGCGGGCAGCGTCGCGCAACAGCCCGAGCGCCTCGCTGATCTGGCCGTTGTCCCAGGCGATGACCGCGCGGGCGGCCAGGGCCGCCACTACAGTATGGCTGTCATGCTGGCTGGGGGCGGCGGCAAGGATGGTGTCGGCCAGGGGCCTAGCGAGTCCCGCGCGCGACCCGGCCAGGGCCAGCAGGTGCGCGGTCAGCGCCTCCTCGCGCAGGCTGTGCGGCAGTTGCGGCTGGGCCAGGACCATCTCGGCCTGGCCGACGGCGTCGCTGGCCTGGCCACGGGCGCGCAGGACCGAGGACAGCGCGCACCGCAGCCCGGCCTCGGCAACCGGCGGCAGCGGCCTGGCCAGGGTGTCATGGGCGAGCCGGGCGGCCTGGTCCAGCCGGCCGGCCGCGGTCAGCGCTTCGGCGGCGGCCACCGCACGGGACAGCGCGCCGGGATCGGCCGTGGGTGTCAGCTCCAGTGCGCGCAGCGCCAGGTCGGCGGCGGTTTGCGGAGCCGAACCCAGTGTCCGCACCGCGGCAGTGTCAAGATCGGCCAGCGACGCTGGGGCCTCTGGATGCGCGGCCTGCAGCAGATGACCGGCGGCCAGGGCTGCAGTTTCGCCGCGGCTGAGCAGGATCTGGCCATACTGGCGATGCAGTGCCCTCCGCGCTGGCCGCGGGACCATCTCGGCGACAGCGCGGCGGAGCAGTTCGTGCCGGAACGAGAACGCGTTGTCAGCGGCGGTCATGATCCCGATGTCCATCGCCTCCTCGACCGTGGGCAGCAACCCGGCCGGCGTCTCGCCCAGCATCTCCGCCGCGTCCTCCAGCCAGAACGACGAGCCGAGCACCGCCGCGGTCACCAGCAGGTGCCGGACCTGCTTGCTGAGGCCATCAAGCCGCCGCTGCGCGACACGGCGCACCCGCTGCGGCAGCTGGGCGGAAACCAGGACGGCGCGGTCGCCGGTGACCCGGACGGCTTTATCGTCGCGCAGGCCGCGGATCAGCTCGGTGAGCAGCGAAGGGTTCCCGGCGGCGCCACCGGCCAGGTCCATCAAGGCTTGGTGGGGCGGTACGCCGAACGCCTCAATAAGCATTGCCGCTACCGCATCCTGATCCAACGGAGCCAAAGTGACCCGGGTGGCACCATCCTTCTCCAGGAGACCAAAGAGGTATTCCGTGTCATGGTGCGGTGTGCTGGCCCGGGCAAGAAGCCAGGCGACCGAGTGGCGTTTCAGGTCCAGCGGCAACGTCCGCAGGGCTGCCAGGGTGGCCGGGCTTGCCCACTGCAGGTCATCCAGGCACACCAGAACCGGAGTTGCCGCGGCCCGCTGTTCCAGATGCGCTCGCATCTGGCTGATCCACCACCCGGGCGCATCTGACAGGTCGTGCTGGAGATCATCGGCAGTGAGCCTGGCGAATCGCTCACCCAGCGCCGTGCGCAGCGCGAAGAACGGGAGCGCCCGGCCCAGCTGGTCGGCTGCTCCTGTTGCCAGGGAAAAACCCTGCCCTGCTGCCTGGCCGACGGCCTCGTGCAGCAGCAGGGACTTGCCTATGCCCGGCTCTCCCTCCACCAGCACGACACCACCGACCCCCTGCTGAGCCCGCCGCAGCAGGTCACGGACTATCCGCCGCTCGGGCTCACGTCCGCACATAGCCTGATCGCCGGCATATCGCGCCCGCGGCGCAGTTCTCCCGCGTGCTCCCGGCGAGGAGTCACTGATCACCGCTGTCATGTCATTGCCTCTCGCGAGCCTGATGTCTGCTCGGCGGGCGGCCGGGGGTGGACGATCAGCAACGCGCCAGCGTCTGCCCGCGGGCCGGGCTCCGACACGGGATCCGCGAATGCCTCGCGGGCCATTGCACGCGCCCAGCGCATCCGGATCACCGCCGTTTCGGGATGATCGCCGAACTCCTGTGCCACCAGTTCGGCACAGCCGGAGAAACCGAAAGCACGGATCGCCGCAGCGACCGCCTGCCGTACCTGACCCGCGCTGGGCTTATCGCCGCGCTGCAGCCTCGACGCGAAGATGGCTTCAGCTTGGAAAGCGCCAACGCTCAAGCGGGACATCACCGGGCACATGGTGGGCCTCCTCGGCGTGCTCATCCGTCCCGGCGGGTGCCGGTTCGGACGCGAGAACTTCTTAGCCACGGCTCTCCCGGGCGCTTCCGGACTCGCGCGGATAGGTCCGCCCTAAACGCTAGGGATCCGGTAAGCCGATCGAATCCCGGAAGGTCCTTAGTCCTGCCGGTAGCCATAGGGGCCTTGCCCCGGAATGACTAAGGACTTTCATGGATGCGGCGCCCGGCAGGCTGGCCATAACGTCTAGAAAGAGGCCAGTGATCACGGGGAGGCCCACGCCGGAGGTGGAACGAGCCAGCAATGAAGGATAATGACCTGCGGCGCCACGTCGCCGCCGAGCTCTCCTGGGATCCCCAGGTGGGCAGCGAGACGATCGAAGTATCGGCCGCCAGCGGCATAGTCACGCTGCGGGGGTCAGTGACCAGCTTCCGGCTGAAGCGGGCGGGGGGCAGGGCCGCGGCACGCGTCCGCGGCGTTACCCGGGTCGCTAATGAACTGCGGGTACATATTCCGGACAAAGACCGCCGGGACGACGAGGACCTGCGCGGCGACGTGCTGGAGGCGCTGATGCTGGACGTCTCGGTGCCAATGACCGTCGATGCGCAGGCCCGGGACGGCTTCGTCACCCTGACCGGCACGGCGCAGTGGCACTACCAGCGCGAGGCAGCCGAGCTCCGCGCCGCCAGCGTCCCCGGCGTTGCCGGTATCGATAACACCATCACCTTGACCCAGACTCCCGATGCCCGTGAGGCACGGGACGCCATCCGCGCCGCGTTCCGGCGCGATGCCGCCCTAGAACCGGACGGACTTTCGGTCCAAACCTCCTCTGACGGGCTGGTGATCCTGTCCGGCACGGTCAGCTCCTGGGCCGCGCACGATCACGTGGTGACGACCGCCTGGTCCGCGCCTGGCGTCACCCGGGTCGATGACCGAATCCGTGTCGAGAGCAGGCTGTAGCTCACCGTCAGTACTGCTGCGGGGGGGTTCCTTTGTCGTTCCGGAACGTCCGTGCGAGCTGGGCCCGATTGCTGACGTCAAGCTTGCGGAAGATCTTGCGCAGGTGGTACTCGACGGTGCTGGCGCTGATGAACAGCCGGGCGGCGATCTCCCGGTTGGACAGGTGCTCGGCGACCAGCCGGGCGATCTGCTCCTCCTGCGCGGTAAGCACCTCCGGGGTCCCCGGGGCGCGCGGGCGGGCGCGCTCGCCGGTGGCGCGCAGCTCGGCCCGGGCCCGGGCGGCGAACGCTTCCATCCCCATCGAGTCGAACATCTCGAAGGCGGTGCCCAGCTGGTCCCGGGCGTCGCGGCGGCGGCGCTGGCGGCGCAGCCACTCGCCGTACAACAGGTGGGCGCGGGCGAGCTCGGGACGGTGCCGGGTGCGGCCGAGCCGGTCGATCGCCTCGCGATAGTGTCCCTCGGCGGCTTCTCCCTCGCTCAGCAGGGCGCGGGTGCGCGCCTCGATCCCTAGCCCCAAGTCGGTTCCGCCTGCCCGGGTCGTTTCGGTGAGCAGATCCAGGGCATCGCCGGCGATGCGCGTGTCGCCGGTGCGCGCGGCAGCCTCGATCAGCTCGGGCAACGCCCACACCGAGACGTATACGTGCTTGTGCTCGCTGGCTTGCCGGGCCGCGGCCAATGCCTCCTCGTAACGACCCAGGCCGTTGTAGAGGACGGCGGCCACCCAGTGCGCGACTGTCACCGAGACTCCCTGGCCCCCGGGTGTGGCCTGCTCGATAATGGACTGGACCAGCGGGATGGCCTCGGCTTCCCTTCCTCGGAATGCAGCCAGCATGGTAGCGGCGACGGGTGCGAAACGAGACCCCGTCGCCTCGCAGACCGCCCCGGCTTCGGCGATCAGCAAGGTGGCAGCAGCAAAGTCCCCGCTCCACACGGTCTCGATAGCCATACGGTTCAGAAGGAACGAGAGCTGGTCGAGCGCGCCGACGTCACGGGCGAGCTGAACCTGCCTGACGGTCAGGCGCCAGCCCTCGTCGTCCCAGAGAGCTTCGTCCGCCACCGTGGCGATAAAGCCCCACCGGAGTGTCTCTTCCTCGGGGATGCCTGGGCTGGTAAAGGCGCTCGTGGCCCGCCGCAGCAGCGGTGCAGCGGCTGCCGGTCCGTCGGTGACCAGCAGCGCAAAACCGTCCAGCACCAGGTCGACCAGACGCGGCGGGTGCGCTGGCGGGGGAAGGGCCCGGGCGGCGCGGGAGACCTCAAGCAGGTCGCCGGCGCCCGCCAGGTATCCGGCGAAGAATGCCGCCTGCCACGCGTCGACATACGTCTCGCGGGCCAGGTCGAGGTTGAGCGGTTCGAGCCGCTTAGCCGCCTTCAGCAGAAGCGGGGGAGCGTCGCTGCCCAGGCCGGAGGCGAACGCGATCCTCCCGCGCAGCAAATCCGCCCGGGCGGCTTGAAACTCGTCCATCGGCCCGGCCTCCGCCACGGCCATGAGGTCGTTGGCCTTGCCGAACTCGCCGGCCTGCAGGCTGGCCTGTGCCGCGGCCAGCGTGCGTTCGGCGCGGAGCCCCGGGTCGGGCGTCAGGTCCGCCGCGCGTTCCAGGAACGCCGCAGCGGCGGCCAGTCCGCCGCGCGCCTGTGCCCGGCTCGCGCAGCGATCAAGCTCCGCGGCGACATCCTCGTCGGGTTCCGGTGCGGCCTCGGCCAGGTGCCAGGCCCGTCGGTCCGGGTCAGCGTCCGGGTCGGTGACCCCGGCCAGCGCGGCATGTGCGCGCCGCCGCGTCCCCTCCGGGGCCGCGTAATAGGCCGCCGAGCGGATCAGCGGATGCCGGAACCGCACCCGCGGCTGCCATGACACCAGCCGCCGGGTCTCTGCGGCCTCGCCCGCCTCCGGACCGGTCCCCAGCTGCCCGGCCGCCTTCGCCACCAGCGCAGGATCCCCGGTCGGGTCGGCCGCCGCCACCGCCAGCAGCGTCTGGGTGTCTACTGGCAGGGCCCGCACCCGGGCCAGGTACAGCTCCTGCAGCCGCCCCCCGAACCGCAGCGGCCAGCTCAGCGGCACCGCTCCCGACAACTCCTCCGCGGTCAGCTCCCCGGCCAACTCCACCAGCGCCAGCGGATTCCCCGCCACGCCGGCCACGACCTGAGCGCTCACCCGCCCATCTACCCGGGCGCCGGCCGACGTGGCCAGCAGCTCACCCCCTGCCTCCTCCGGCAGGCCGCCGAGCGTCAGTTCCGGCAGCCCGGCCAGCGCGGCCGCCTGTCCCTCCCCCTCCCGGGCGGTGAACAACATGCCCACCCGGTCGGCGTACAGGCGGCGGGCGATGAATCCGAGCACCTCCACCGACACCTGATCCAGCCACTGTGCGTCATCGACCACGCACAGCACCGGCTGTCCGGGTGCCGCGTCGGTCAGCAGCGTCAGCGCCGCCAGCCCGACCAGGAACCGGTCCGGCGCCGGCCCGGCTACCAGCCCAAACGCCGAGCCCAACGCTTGCCGCTGCGGCCCGGGCAGCCCGTCCAGCCCGCCCAGGAACGGCACCAGCAGCTGGTGCAACCCGGCGAACCCCATCCCCATCTCCGCCTGGATCCCGGTCACCCTGGCCAGCTGCATGTCATGTGCCTGCCGGGCCGCCCACTCCAGCAGCACCGTTTTGCCGATGCCCGCATCCCCCCGCAGCACCAGCACCCCGCTCAGCCCGTCCCGGACCGCCGCCAGCACTTCCTCCAGCGCGGCGGTTTCCGTGGTCCGGTCTAGCAGCTCGCTAATCGCTCAGCCTTCCCGCCGCGGCCGCGACGGGCCAGCCATCTCGGCCCGGCCACAGGACGGCATCCGACCATTATCGCTCACGCGTCATCCAGGTCCAGTCGGGAAGCGTGGGCGAACGCGCGGGAAGCCGTATCGGCCTACATAACGAGCAGGTAACAGCCGCGAGGATGATGCGTCACAGCCAAGCATTCAGCGAAGGCTCATGATCCCAATCGAAAGGCGACGACGCTGTCCGAAACCACTGTCCGTCGGGTAGAACAGGATCTCTTTCCCGAACGGATTGTGGTGCGTGTTCCCGCGAGCCGATCAACCTCGAGTGGCCGCTATGAAGAATCGTCAGGCGGCGAGATGGGCGATCTGCCGGGTGTCACCGGGAATGCACTGAGAGTCGCCACCGTCCGTTCGGGAAAAATCTGGGCATTATCCAGAACGGACGGTGGCTTTACCGTTCTCGCCAGCCGGTCTCCAGCCGGTTGTTAAGCCGATGCCGCGGCATGCTCGCGTACATAGCGCACCAGCCCGGCGACGTCCTCGGGGACGAGCCGGCCGATGGCGCCGCTGGAGTAGACGCTGACCACGACCTTGCCCGCCGGGTCGAGCACGAACCCGGTGGACTGCAGGTACACGGGGTCGGGGTTGACGAATGCGCCGGTCAGCCCGGCGACCGCGGGCGCGTCGGCGCCGAAGCCGACGGGGAACGTCAGGCCGTGCTTTGCGATGAGGGCGGCGGTGGCGGCCTCATCGTCGACCGACAGGGCGGCGACCCGGGCGCCGGCGTCGGCCAGGGCGGCGCCGGCGCGCTGGAAGGCGCGCAGCTGGGCGTTGCAGTAGGGGCACCAGGAGCCCCGGTTGAACAGCATCACGCCGAACTGGCCGGCGAACGCCTCCGGGACCTGCACGGTTTCCCCGCCGGGGACGGTGAGGGACAGTTCCGGGAACGCGTCACCGGGATGCAGCAGGGGCATGAGCAGGCTCCTTTGGTAAAACACCGTCAGGCCATCCACGTCTGCCGTGCGGTATGCAATGTCAGCCATGAAGCTCCTCCCTAGCTTTACCCGGTTGGTCGGCGCGGGTGGATGGTGAATCCTAGATTTCCGAGCACCTTGACGGCGCCGGTCTTCCCGCCCTCGAAATCACCGGATGCAAGGCGCTGCCCCGTGGCGAACTCATAAGCGGTGCCCAGGATTGCTTTCGGCGGGTAACGGTGCCCGTCCCAGACCAGGTCGTAAGTCGTGGTGGGGGCGAAACCATGCGCAGCGAAGAACGCCTCCGGCCCCAGTCGGTCGTACTCCTGTACCGCGAGTATCACGTGAGCATGAGTCACCTGGTCCCACGAGAGCGAATGTGTCATCGGATCCCTCCGAGGTCGTCAGTTGCGTCCGGCCATGACGCCGCCGTCGACGTTCCAGATGGCGCCGGTGACCCAGCTGGTGGCCGGGGAGAGCAGGAAGGTGATGGTGTTGGCCAGGTCGCGGGCGGTTCCGGTCCGGCCGAGCGGGTGGAAGCCGTCGAAGCTGCGCAGGGTCTCCTCCAGCTTGTCCTGGGGGACGAACCGCTCGTAGATCGGGGTGGCGACGACGGCCGGGGCGACCGCGTTGACCCGGATCTGGTGGGGAGCCAGCTCCAGGGCCAGGTTGCGGGTAAGGGCGTGCAGCCCGCCCTTGGCCAGCGAGTAAGCCGACGACGGGGTGGCCCCGATGGCCTGGTGGGCCCACATGCTGCCGATGTTGACGATGGACCCGCCGCGGCCCGCGGCAACCATCCCGCGGACCACGGTCTGGGTGAGGAAGAAGATGGACCGGTCCAGTTCGGAGTAGGCGTCGTAGTCGGCGCCTTCGTGGTCAAGGAAGGGCTTGGGGAGGAAAAGCCCGGCAGCATTGACAAGCAGGGTGGCGTCGGCGTGCTCGGCGGCCAGCTGCTGGCAGACCCGGTCCGCCTGCATCCGGTCGGTCAGGTCGGCAGTGATGCCGTACGCCGGGCCGTCCTGGCCAGGGCCTGGACGGTGTCGTCGACCTTGCCGGCATCCTGGCCGATGATGACGGCGCTACCGCCTGCCGCCACGACGTCGGCGGCGGTCTGCCGCCCCATTCCGCTGCTGCCGCCGACGACCACCAGCTTCTGACCCGCGAAGACAGGCATGGCCAGCGGCTGGCCGGGCTCCCCCATTTGGGGGTGGTCCGTACCCTCGAGCCAGTTCATGCTCATTTGATGTCTTTCGGTTGGGTAGCTCACTAGCGAGCCTGGCCGCCGTGGCCCGGCCCCGCATCGTCAACTCGGCTAGCGGTCACGAGCCGCTCAGTTCCGGTAGGCCTCGAGCAGGCGGAGCCAGACTTCGCTGATGGAGGGAAGCAGGCCCACTGCGTCCAGGCCGATGTCGTCGGTGAGCGGCTGCCTGGCGGCGCGCCGACGCTGAGCTCATGTCACGCACCGGCCGCCAATCCACGGGAGTGCTGATTCCTGAGCGGCAGTGGCGCTCCTTGGCTGCCTCCCAGTCCGCCGATCCCGATCTGTTCTTCCCGGTCTCATCGCCTGGCCGGTCCGTGGCGCAGGTGGCGAAGGCGAGTATTTGCGCAGGGTGCCGGGTCGCCGCCTCGGCGGGATTAATTGAGAACTAATGAGCCGTCGGCGGCGGCCTGCTCTATAACGATACGGGTGAGTTCGTAGCGTGAGCCGATGCTGAGCTTGCGGAAGGCCTGGCGGAGGTGGTGGGCCACGGTGTGGGTGCTGATGTACATGCGGGCGGCGACCTGGTTGTTGTTCAGTCCCTGGGCGACGAGGCCGGCGACGGCTTGCTCGGTACCGGTCAGGCTGTGCCACCCGGTGACGGGCCTGGCGGAGGGCGTGCTCCAGTGGCGACGGCGGATGCCGAGCCTGCGCAGCCGCCGCCGGATGCGGGCCTGGTCGCGGTCGGCGCCGACCTGACAGTATCCGCCAAGCGCTTCCTTCAGGTGATGGATCGCCTGATCCCGGTCACCTTGCCTGCCGTGCAAGACGCCGAGGTCTTCTGCGGCCGAGGCCCTGGCCCACGGATCAGGGTGCTGCGTGGCGGCCTCGGCCAGGCGGGCCAGGTCGCGGCGGGCCAGGCCGCTGCTGTGTGCCGCAGCGGCAGCCAGGGCCGGGAACGACGGATAGGCGTCCGCGAGGGCCTGGGCGGCGCGGGCGGCGCGGGCAGCCAGCTCGCTGTCGCCCGCGGCCAGCGCGGTACGAGCCAGCCAGGCCGCCATAACGGGATCGCCGAGCAGGGCCCTGGGCCGGGTCTGTAGATCGGCGCAGAGCTGGCGGAGATGGCCGAGGGCGGCGGCCGGCCCATCGCGCGCTTCGGTGATCTGCGCCTCGGCAACGATGGTTTCAGAGCGCGCGTAGATGTCAGCGAACTGCGGGCTGGCAGCGGGGCGGCAGGCGATGTGCTGAGCCGCGGCCGCGAGGTCGCCGCGGCGCAGCTCGATCACGCTCAGCACACAGAGCGCGGTCGCGGCGTACCCGTGCGCCCCGAGGCCCCGGGCGATGGCCAGGGCTTCCTGGCCATCAGCGGCGGCGTCAGCCAGCCGCCCGGCTGCCAGGTGGATGCGGGCACGCAGCAGGGACAGCGCCGCGGCGGCCGGGATGTCCCGCAGCGCCGGGTGGTCCGCAGCGCGGAGGAGATCCTCCGCCTCGCCGAGCTGGCGCAGGTCGATCAGGGCGGCGGCGAGCGCGAGCAGCGGCTGGACGTGGCGGGCATCCGGAGAGACCCCCGTGCCGTGCCGCGCCGCATCACGCAACAGCTCAAGGCCGGCGCTGATCTGGCCGCTGTCCCAGCTGATGATCGCGCGGGTGACCAGGGCCGCCACGGCGACGTGGCTGTCGTGCCGGCCCGGCGAGTTGAGGACGGTGTCGGCTACCGGGCCGGCCAGCTCGCCATGCAGCCCTGCCAGGGCCTGCAGGTGCGCGATCAGCGCCTGATCACGCAGGTCGCCAGGCAGCCGCGGCCGGGCCAGTACCAGCTCGGCCTGGCCGGCAGCATCCCGGACCTGGCCGCCGGCGCACAGGACCGAGGACAGGGCACACCGCAGCCGGTCCTCGGCCGACGGCGGCAGCGGCTTGGCCAGCAGGTCACGGGCGATCCGGGCGGCCTGGTCCAGCCGGCCTGCCGCGGTCAGGGCTTCGGCGGCGGCCACCGCGCGGGATAGCGCCCCCGGATCGGCCGGAGATGTCAGCTCCAGCGCGCGCAGCGCCAGGTCGGACGCGGTCTGCGGCGCCGAGGGCAGCGTCTGCGCCGCCACCTTGTCCAGCCCGGCCAGCGACGCCGGATCACCCGGCCGCGCGGCCTGGAGCAGGTGACTGGCGGCCAGGACCGCTGATTCGCCCCGGATGAGCAAGATCTCACCGTACTGACGGTGCAGCGCCTTACGCGCCGGCGGCGGGATCATCTCACCGACAGCGCGGCGCAGCAGCTGGTGGCGGAATGCGAACGCGTGTTCCGCGGCGGTCATGATCGCGGCGTCCATCGCCTCCTCAACCGCGGGCAGCAGCGTGGCCGGGGTCTCACCGAGCATCTCGGCCGCGTCTTCCAGCCGGAACGCCGGGCCCAGCACCGCTGCCGTCACCAGCAGTTGCCGGGCCTGCTTGCTGAGGCCATCGAGCCGACGCTGCGCGAGGCGGTGAATGCGCTGCGGCAACCGGGCCGAGGCCAGCACGGCGCGTCCACTGGTGACCTGCACGGCGTGATCGTCACGCAGGCCGCCGATCAGCTCGGCCACCAGCGAGGGGTTCCCGGCGGCGCCGCGGGCCAGGTCGGCCAAGGCCTGGTCGGGCGCTGCGCCGAACGCGTCCGTGAGCATGGCCGCAACCGCATCCTGATCCAGCGGGGCCAAGGTGACCCGGGCGGCACCCTCCTTCTCCAGCTGGTCGAACAGATAGTCCGCAGGGCGCTGGTGGGCGCTTGACCGGGCCAGTAGCCACGCGACCGGATGCCGTTTCAGGTCCCGCGGCATCACCTGCAGCGCGGCCAGCGTGGCCGGGCTGGCCCAGTTCAGGTCATCGAGGCACACCAGGACCGGAACCGCTGCGGCTCGCTGCTGCAGGTGCGATCGTATCTGGGTGATCCACCAAGCGGTCGCATCCGGCCGGTCACGACCGGGATCATCGGCGGTGAGCCCGGCGAACGGCTCGCGCAGCGCCGCACGCAGCGCGAAGAACGGGATCGCCTGGCCCAGCTGGTCCGCTGCTCCCGCGGCCAGGGAAAAGCCCTGCTCGGCTGCCTCGTCGATGGCGTCGCGGAGCAGCAGCGACTTGCCGATGCCCGGCTCCCCGTCCACCAGGACCACGCCGCCAGCCCCCCGCTGAGCGCGCCGCAGCAGGTCACGGATCATCTTCTGTTCCGCCTCACGGCCGCGCACAACCTCCCGATCGCCAGATCGCTCCCATGGCGTGATCCTCCCGTGCGCTCCCGGGGAGGAGTCACGGGTCACCGCGGTCACGCCACTGCCCTGCTCGGAGTCGCCTGCACGGCGCCCACTGAGCCTGACGCCTGATTATCTGGAGGCGAATTCGCGAACGACTCGCGAGCCACGCCGCGCGCCCAGCGCATCCTGATCAGTGCCGTCTCGGGATGGTCGCCAAACTCCTGCGCCACCCGTCCGGCACAGCCCGAGCATCCAAACGCCCGGATGGCCGCGGCGACCGCCTGCCGAACCTGGCCCGCGCTGGGCTCGTCGTAGCGTTGCAGCCCAGACACGAAGACGGCATCAGCCCGGACAGCATCGATGCCGGGGTAAGTCATTACCGGCCACATCATTAGCCTCCTCGGCAGGACCTATCGTCGATGGGTACCGGGCAGTGTCACGTCAGTGGTTCGCCGCCGTCGATGTGCAGCGTCTGGCCGGTCAGGAAGGTGCTGGTCAGGGTGAACAGGACGGCGTTGGCGATGTCGTTGACGGTGCCGATGCGCCGGGCGGGGTTGCGGGCGCTGATGCCGGCGAAGTAATCCGCCTTGCCCTGCTCGCCGAAGGCGTCCCAGGCGCCGGTGTCGATCACCCCGGGGGAGATGGCGTTGACCCGGATCGGGGCCAGCTCCAGGGCCAGGGAGCGGGCCAGGGTGTCGGCGGCGGCGTTGGTGATGGCCACGCCTATGGTGCCGACCGCGATCTTGGCCGCAGCGACGCCGGAGAAGAGGACGAACGAACCGCCCTCGTTCATCTGCGGAGCCAGGTGCTTGGCCAGCATCAGCGGCCCGATCACCTTCGTGTCGAACGACAGCCGGACCGCGTCCCGGTCGAGGTCGGCGAGGCGCCCCCGGGCTCGCGCCGACGCGGTGGACACTACGTGGTCAATGCTGCCCAGACGTTCGCCGAGCGCGGCGATCGAGTCCTGGTCGGTGAGGTCGACGATCTCGGTGCTGACGCCGGGGTCGTCGGCGTAGGCCATAGACAGGGCTTCCTGGTTCCGGCCGGCCGCCACAACGCGAGCTCCGGCGTCCTGTGCGGCCAGGGTTATCGCGCGGGCGATCCCGCTTCCCCGCCCGATAACCAGCACGGTCTGGTCCTTCAATGATCCGGTCATGACACCGCTCCTTCAGGGAAAGGACTCTCGGCGCGTCA
Organism: uncultured Actinomycetota bacterium; assembly: GCA_963843745.1. Taxonomy (GTDB): domain Bacteria; phylum Actinomycetota; class Actinomycetes; order Streptosporangiales; family Streptosporangiaceae; genus Trebonia. The sequence continues at coordinate 486,570 of CAWJLP010000012.1, read as the reverse complement.
AGTCTCGTACTCGGCCGGATGAAACCGCCTACCACGATCCGGTGGATTTGCAGCAATCAGCAGGTCGCGCCAAAGACTTGACCGCCCATGGCGGCGAGGGGCCGGCTCGGCCTCGCAACCGGCTCGGGAAGCAGCAGTGCGGCCAGGACCCGCTTAGCTCGTGGACGCACTCGGAAGGAACCGTTATTTGCCCAGGTCAGCACCCGGTATCCCCTCCCCAACGGACTCGCGGGTATCCGCACCGGCTGGCATGTCACGACAGCGACTCGCGGGCGCGCGTCAGCGCGGCGGCAGGCGGCGGACTTCGAGCAGTTCGAGCCCGAGGGCCTCGATCTCGGCAAGCACGCCGTGCAGCGCGGCCTGGTCTCGCAGCGTTCCCGTCAGCACAGTGTCCTCTCCGCGCGCCTGAGCCCGCAGGTCGGGGAACGCGGAGCGCATCGTCTCGCCCAGGTGGCCGCGCACATAGATCTCGTACTGCGGCTGCGGCCCGCTGTGCGCGCTGGTCAAGTTGGCATCCTCCCGGTCCGGCGAGCTCTCGGCACGAGCCTGGACGCCGTCAGGATGAACGGCCAACCCACGATTCGGATGATTCCAAGCCTGAGTCAGCGCTGGTGCGCGGAGGGTGCGAGCAGGCCCAGGGCGCGGGCGGACTCGACCGCTTCGGCCCGGCTGTGCGCGCCGAGCTTGGCGTACAGGTTGCGCATGTGGGTCTTGACGGTGCTCGTCGAGACGTACAGCTCGCCGGCGATCTCCGGCGCTGACAGGTACGTCGGCAGGTAGCGCAGCACGCGGATCTCACTCTTGCTGAGCGGGTCGAGCGGCGGCCGCGGCCCGGCAGGCGGCGCTGGCTCGTTCCCGGCCAGCAGGCCGAGGATCTGGGCGATCAGGGCGGCGTGCGCGGTGCGCTGCCGGGCATGGCGCTCGAGCAGGCCGGGCGCCGGGTGCACCAGAAACCACAAGAGCGCCCCGTCGGGTTCGGCGAGGTCGAGTGCGCGCTCGAGGGCGGACCAGGCGGCGGCCGGGTCACCGAGCGTGTCCCGGGCGATCGCCTCCAGCAGAAACGCCTCGGCCAGCCAGGACCGCCAGCCCCCCAGCATGGAGCCGTCCAGGACCGGTGCGAGCGCGCCGGTCGCCGCCTGCGGGTCGTCCTGGGCGAGCCGCAGCGCCGCCGCGGCGATGCGCATCTCCCGGCGGTCGCGGGCGCGGTCGCTGAGGTCGGCGAGGGCCTGCTCGGCGCGCTCGGTGTCGCCGAGGCGCACCAGGGCGAACATAAGCCAGGCTCGCAGTGGCCTGGCGAGCGGGTTCGGTCCGGCCAGCCGCTCGGCGGCCTGGAGCGCGGCCAGCGCGTCGGCGGCCTGGCCGCGCCCTAGCTCGAGCTGGCCGCGGACGTAGTAGACCCCCATCGCCGCCGCCGGGTCCGCTTCCGCTCTGAAGGTCCGCTCCGCGCGCTGCACCCAGGCGTCCGCCTCATCCAGCCGCCCCAGCCACGAGAGCGCGGATCCAAGCGTATTGGCGGCGAAACCGGCGAACAGATCGTCGGTCCAGCCGTGCCGCTCGGCTAGATCGATCGCCTGCCTGCTGAGCTCCTCAGCCCGCGGCAACCACCGGCTGAGCTCAATCTCCGCCCGGTACACCAGGCCCATGAACTCGAGATACGGCCACTGGATCCGGCGCGCCAGCGCGACCGCCTGGTCCAGGTGCGGCTCGGCCTGGTCGAGGCGGCCGGTCCAGGTCTCGGCGTTGCCGATTTCGAGTAGCGCCAGCGTGCGCAGCTCTTCCCCACCCCATGCCCACCTCCCCGTTCCCCTGCCGCTTACCCCCGCCATGGGCTGTGCCGCTTTCGGGGCCTCGGCCGCCGCCAGCAGCCGCTGCGCATGCTCGGCCCGCGCCCACTGGTCGCCGCTCCGCCCGTACGAGAGCAGCCGGACCACCCCGAGCAGCACCTGCGCCTGCCCGCGCCGACCGGGCGGCACCGACGCCGCCCCGCGCTCGGCCACTTCCAGGTACCGTTCCGCCGCCTCCAGCGACCCCTGGGCCAGCTCGTCGGCCGCGGTCACGGCCGCCAGCTCCGCGTCGGCCGAGGACGCCCCGGCGGGGAACCCGGCCAGCAGCGCGTGCACAGTCGCGGCCTGTCCGCTCAGGTGCAAGGCGGGCCAGTGGTCGGCCAGCAGCCGGGCGGCCCCGTCCCAGTCCTGCGCCGCCTGGGCGTGGCGGATCGCCTCCACCGGGAAGCCGTGGTCCGCGAACCAGCCGGCCGCCAGCTCGTGCAGCGCGGCCACCTCCCCCGGCTCAGTGCGGCGCAGCTCCAGCTGGAGCAGGCCGGCGAACAGGTGGTGGTAGCGGAACCACGACCGCGCCGCGTCCAGCGACACCACGAACGCGTTCGCCTCCTCCAGGTCCTGCAAGACCCGCTCCCCGCCCTCGTCTCCGGTCAGCAGGTCGGCCAGCTCCCCGTTCACCCGCCCCAGCACGCTGGTCCGCAGCAGCAGCCGCCGGACCGCAGCGGGCTGCCGGTCCAGCACCTCGGCCAGCAGGTACTCGGCCACCGTCCGCTCGGTCCCGGAGAACTCCTCGGCGAACCGCGCCGGATCCGGGTGCCCGGCCAGCGACAACGCCGCCAGCCGCAGCCCCGCCGCCCACCCCTCCGTCCGCTCGTGCAGCACCGCCACCGCCGGCTCGGGCAGCTGCACCCCCGCGGCGTCGAACAGCTCCCGCGCCTCGCCGGCGGTGAACCGCAGATCAGGCTCCCGGATCTCGGTCAGCTCGCCCTCCAGCCGCAGCCGGTGCAATCCCAGCCGCACGTCATGCCGGGTGGCCAGCACGAACCGCAGCTCCGCCGGAGCCCGCATCACCAGCAGCTCCAGCTGCCGCAGCACCTGGTCCGAGTCGAGCTCATGCAGATCGTCGATGACCAGCCACAGCTGGTCTCGGAGCGGCGCCAGGTCCGTCAGCAGCCGCTCCACGATCGCCCATCCGTCCAGATCCGGCGCCGCCGTCAGCGGGCGCACCAGCGCCGGCCCCGGGACCGTCCGGCGCAGCGCGTCCAGCACCGCCAGCCACAAGCGCTGCGGATCACGCTCGTCGCGGCCGACCGGCACCCACGCCGCGCGCTCGGCCAGGGCCGCCGCGCCGATCCAGGACCGCAGCAGCACCGTCTTCCCGCTGCCCGGCGGTGCCGACACCACCGTCACCCGCGCCGCCTCACCCAGCCGCTCCCACAGCGCCGGACGGGACACAACTCCTCCCGCGCCGGGACGAGCGGCGCTGGCGACGGGCTCGGAATTCGCCGCAGGCCGCATAGCTCATGATCGCACGAACGTCGGTCCAGCGCGGCGGTTAGATCAGGCGCGGACGGTGCGAGCAGGCCCAGGGCGCGGGCGGACTCGACCGCTTCGGCCCGGCTGTGCGCGCCGAGCTTGGCGTACAGGTTGTGCATGTGGGTCTTGACGGTACTCGTCGACACGGACAGCTCGCCGGCGATCTCCGGCGCCGCCAGGTGGGTCGGCAGGTAGGCCCGGGCCCGCCGAATCCCGGGAGGAAGCGGTGATCCGCGCCCGTGAAGGTGGCCTGATATAGCCTGCGGGCCCGCGATCGCGGGCCCGCAGGTGATTGAGGTGCGGTGCCGGTTACCTGGGTGGGAACTGGGAGCCCGGGAGGTTGGCGGGGCCAGGGGTTAGGGGTGCTGTCGCCGTGTAGCCGATGACCGCGCAGTTGATGTCGACCCCGACCGAGCCGTACAGCTGGGGCTGGCCCGTGGCCGGGTTGACCCCGGTCAGCAGGTCGGGATTGGTGTAGGCCAGGTTCAGGACCTCGTTCTCGTTGATCTGGCGCTTGTTCAGGCCTTCCTTGACCGCCTTCGGGGTCCACATGGCGAGCTGGGCGTCCCACAGCGGGCTGTAGGCGTCGGCGTGCCGCGGGTCGGTCAGGGTCGGGAAGTCCCCGAATACGTTCAAGATGTCGCCGCCGTAGCGCATGGCGTTGATGAACGCCGTGTTGTTCTGGTTGGCGTCCTCTGATATTGGGCTGTCCTTGGCGAAATGCTGGAACCCTTGCGCGTTCGGGTTGTCGACCCCGGTCTGCCCGTTGACGAAGCCGAACAGCCGCTCGCGAGCCGAGCCGAGGAAGTCGTCGCCGCCGTTGAACGAGGCGTCGTTCAGCGCCGGCACGTACGTGGACCGCTCGAGCACCGCGGTCAGCGGCTGCCCGGCGTCGGTGGACAGGTAGACGATCGGCTGGCTCCCGTCGAAGCCCTTCGTGAACAGCAAGTCTGCCCACGACTCCTGGAACGCCCCGGACGGCGAGTCCGCCGGGGACGGGGCGATGTGGATGCCCATCACCTTGTCGGAGGTGTTGGTGTGGTGCACCACGTCGTACGGGCCGTTGCCGGTGGCGATGATCGGCGCGTTGTAGACGGTGTCCGACCCGGCGATCTGGATGAACGGGCTGTACCCGGGGCCGGCCACCGCGCCCGGCTGGAACTTGGCCAGCGGGAACCCGTCCGGCCCGGGAACCGCGACGCGGGTGGGGCTGAAGTCCGGCGCGCCCGCGAAGCTGAGCGGGGCCGGGCCGAAGTGGTTCTGCGACGGCGACGGGTTGATCAGGTGCACGGTCTGCACGCAGGCTGGGCAGGAGATGCCGATGTTGGCCAGCTTGGGTGCGTAGTTAACGCCCAGGTCGTCCGCGGCACCGGAATCGGAGGCGTCCTCCAGGATGTACCAGACCGTCTCCTGACGGGGAGTGCCTGCGTAGGCGATCCCGGGGTAGATCGGAAGCCGCACGTATTCCTGGCTGAGGTTGACCTCGATGGCGCTTGGCAGGGTCAGCTTGGACGCGGGCAGGATGCCGCTGAGCTGTCCGAGCCCAGCGGACTCGCCCGGGGTCTGGCTCGCCCGGGCGGGCGCGGCCGACGCAGCCGTCCCGGCGCCCGCGGCAATGGCCAGCGACGTGCTCGCGACAACCGCTGCCGCGAGCACGGCAAGCAGCCCGCGTTTCCTTGCGGGCACTCGTCTGAAGATATGGCGATTCACGTTCGTCCTCTTTTCTCTCCTGGTACGCGCCTTTCGGCAGCTCAGGGCTCGAACTCTCGCTCAGCGCCGGCAACCGCGCATCGTCAGGTCAGACAGCTTCCAAAGCCCGGCGACGTCAGAGGTGTACCGGCGCGGTCTCCGCGCGGCGGGGCGGCCGCGGCGGTGGCCGAGCGGTTCGCGGGGAAAGAGGCGCCACGATCCGTTCTGACAGAAGATCTTGAATTTCCCTGACGGGCGCTGGTGTCTGTGCCGCCTGCTCAGCGTGCGATCCGGATCCGGGCGGTGCCTGTGCGATTACCTGACTTGACGATGTGCGGCGCGGGTCACGCGACGACGATGAGATCTCGCGCGATCAGATGGCCGATGAGCGGCCGCGGAAAGGTGAGGACTCATGACTGGAGGCCAAACCCGGACTGCCCTGGTGACCGGCGGGACCGGCGGCATGGGCCGGGTCATAGCCGCCAGGCTGGCAGCCGACGGGTTCGACGTCGCCGTGGCATACGCCGGCAGCATCGACTTGGCGGACGCGACGATCGGGGAGATCAAGGGGCACGGCCGCCAGGGTGCGGCCTTCGCGGCGGACATCGCCGACTCCGGTGCGGTAGCTGCTCTGTTCGACGCCGCCGAGGACCACTTCGGGCATCTCGACGTCGTCGTGCATACCGCCGGGATCAACCGCCCCGCCGCCCTGGCGGACCTTGACCTGGCTGACTTTGACGAGATTCACCGAGTTAACGTCCGGGGTACGTTCGTCGTCGGCCAGCAGGCTTCGCGGCGGGTCCGTGACGGCGGTTCGATCGTCAACGTCTCTTCGAGCATGGTCCGGGTTGCGCCGCCGGGGCTGAGCGCGTACGTCGCGTCCAAAGCCGCCGTCGACGCGCTCACCCGTATCCTCGCCAAGGAGCTGCGCGGCCGCGACATCACCGTCAATGCGGTAGCGCCGGGTCCCACCGCGACGACCGCATTCCTGCACAGCACGCCGACGGACGAGCAAGAACAGCTGGCCGCCTTGCCGCCGCTCGGCCGCCTCGGCACTCCCGACGACATCGCCGGCGTCGTGGCATTCCTGGTCAGCCCCTCCGGACGATGGGTCAACGGCCAGGTCGTCTACGCCAATGGCGGACTCGCCTGACCAGCCCGTCCGGCACCGATCGAGATGGAGAAACGCATGCTGCTCAACGGCAAGTCCATCATCGTCACCGGCGGCAGCAGCGGCATCGGCAAGGCGATCGTCCTCGCTGCCGCAGCGGAAGGCGCGAACGTCGTCGTCGACTACCGCATGCACCCGGACTACGCGGCCGAGGTCGTAGCCGCCGCCGGACAGGCCGGCGGCCGCGCGATCGGAGTGGAAGCTGACGTCTCGCGCACCGAAGACCTGCACCGGGTTATCCAGGCCGCCGTGGAGAACTTCGGCCGGCTCGACGTTCTCGTCAGCAACGCGGGTATCGAAACCCGCACGTCGCTGCTCGGGACGAGCGAAGCCGACTTCGACAAGGTGCTGGCGGTAAACCTCAAGGCCGCGTTCTTTGGTGCCCAGTTCGCGGCTCAGCAGTTCATGGCACAACGCAGTGGCGGGCTGATCGTGACGATCTCGTCTACCCACGAAGACTGGCCGATGCCCGGCAACATCGCCTACTGCGTCGCCAAGGGCGGCGCCAAGATGCTCACCCGTACCGCGGGCGTCGAATTGGGATCACTGGGAATCCGGTTCGTCAACATCGCGCCAGGAGCGGTCAGCACCCCGATCAACGCCGTCACCGAGATGACCCCGGAACTTCTCAAGCAGCTCACCGGAGCGATCCCGCTCGGCCGGATCGCCCAGGCCGCCGAGATCGCCGATGTGGTCGTGTTCCTCGCCTCCGACAAGGCTGGGTACATCAGCGCCACCACGATCACCGTCGACGGCGGCCTGTCGCAATCAAACGTCGGATTGTGACCGTCATGTCCGCCCCGGCGGGGAATGATCACTACGACGTTCTGGTCATCGGCAGCGGACCAGGGGGCGCGACCACCGCGGCACGCGTCGCCGAAACGGGCAAGCGTGTGCTGATACTTGAGCGCGGTGACTTCCTCCCCCGGGAGCGGGACAACTGGAACTCGCGAGTCGTCTTCGGCGATGCCAAATACACCGCCGACGAGACCTTCTACGACCTCCACGACCGGCCCTTCCAGCCCGAGTTGCACTACTACGTCGGCGGCAACTCGAAGGTGTACGGCGCGGCGCTGCTCCGGCTGCTGCCCGGCGACTTCGGCGCTGTCCAGCACCGGGACGGTGTCGCGCCGGCCTGGCCGCTGAGCTACGACGACATGGAGCCGTATTACGTCCGTGCCGAGCACCTGTTCTGGGTGCACGGCCAGCACGGCGAGGACCCGTTCGCCGGCGTCTCGAGCAAGGATTACGAATACCCGCCTGTGCGGCACGAGTCACGTATCCAGCAGCTGTCGGATGGTCTGGAGCAGCTCGGCCTGCACCCGTTTCACCTGCCGCTGGGCGTGCACCTTACCCAGGACGCGAACGGCCGGGCGACCGCGGACTCACGGTGCATACGGTGCGACCGCGTTGACGGGTTCCCTTGCCTGATCGGCGCCAAGGCCGACGCCGAATGGGCCGTGATCCGGCCTGCCCTGGGCGCGCATCCCAATCTGGCCCTGATGACCAGGACGACGGTCGAGCGCCTGCTGACGGACCCCGGCGGCCGTTCCGTCACCGGCGTGGCGGTCGCGCTCCCGGACGGCTCCCCGCACACCTTCACCGCCGACATCGTCGTGCTGTCCGCGGGGGCCATCCTGTCAGCGGCCCTGCTGCTGAAGTCAGCGAGCGACCAGCATCCGCATGGCCTGGCGAACTCCTCCGACATGGTCGGCCGGAACTACATGCGGCACAACAATCTGGCCCTCATCGCGTTCTCGCGCGAGCCGAACCCGACGGTCTTCCAGAAAACGCTGGCCCTGAACGACTTCTACGGCCCCGGCGAGCACTGGCAGTACCCGATGGGCCACATCCAGATGCTCGGCAAATCCGATGACTGGCAGATCAAGGGGGCGGCACCACGCGGACTCGGATGGGCTCCATCGGCCCCGTACGGCGACGTCGCGAAGCGCTCGGTCGACTTCTGGCTGACCGGCGAAGACCTCCCCCTGGCCGACAGCAGGGTCACGCTCCGGCCCGACGGCGCGATCAAGCTGGCGCTGCAGCCCGGCAACAACACCGAAGGCCTCACCCGCCTCCGCAGGACCTTCCAGGGAATGCTGAGCAAGCTCGGCATGGCGGACACGACGTTCGTCCGCAGCCTCTACCTCCACAAGTCATTCGGCGCCGCCGCCACGGCCCACCAGGCTGGTACGGCCCGCTTCGGGACCGACCCGTCCGCCTCGGTCCTCGACGCGCACTGCAAGGCCCACGACCTGGACAACCTCTACGTGGTGGACGGCAGCTTCATGCCCTCGATCGGCGCGGTGAACCCGACCTTGACGATCATCGCGAACGCGCTGCGCGTGGGCGATCACATCGCCGAGCGCATCGGAACCACCGCATGACCTCGCCCATCCGACGTACTCCATGAGGATCTCTCGCGATGCCAAGAATCGAAGATTACGCCCTGCTGGGAGACCTCCATACGGCTGCTCTGGTGAGCACCGCAGGGTCAGTCGACTGGCTCTGTCTGCCCCGTTTTGACTCGCCCGCGGCGTTCGCCGCGCTCCTGCACAATGATGAGGCGGGACACTGGACGCTCGCGCCCGCGGGGGCGGACCGGTGCACGGCCCGGCGGTATGCCGGTAACACTCTGGTGCTCGAGACGGACTGGGGCATCGCGGACGGCGCCGTGCGGGTCATCGACTTCATGCCGCCCCGGGTGCGCACCCCGCACCTGATCCGCATCGTGGTAGGCCTGAGCGGCGAAGTGGCGATGCGATCGACACTGCGCCTGCGCTTCGACTACGGCCGCGTCGTTCCGTGGGTCCGCCAGGATGGCACCCAGGTCCACGCGATCGCCGGGCCTGACCTCGTCCGGCTGGTGTCCGCGGTTCCCGTGTACTGCCATGACTGGGATACGTTCGCGGACTTCACGGTGCGCGCGGGCGATCGGGTTCCGTTCGTCATGTCGTGGGCCCCCGGCCACGACCCGCAGATGGCGCAGGTGGACCCCGAGCAGGCTCTGTCCGAGACGGAGGAGTTCTGGACCGAGTGGTCTGATCACGCCGCTTACCAGAGCGGGCCGTACCGCGACGCCGTCGACCGGTCGCTCATCACACTGAAAGCCCTGACCTACCAACCGACCGGCGGGATCGTCGCAGCCGCGACAACGTCGCTGCCGGAGGAACTCGGCGGGGTCCGCAACTGGGATTACCGGTACTGCTGGCTTCGCGACGCCACTTACACGCTGCAGGCCCTGCTGGCCGCCGGGTTCCGGCACGAGGCCGGCGCGTGGCGGGACTGGCTGCTACGCGCCATAGCAGGCCAGCCGGAGATGCTGCAGATCCTGTACAGCATCGACGGCGCGCGCCGGCTTCCCGAGGCCGAGCTATCCTGGCTCTCCGGCTACGAAGGCAGCAGCCCAGTCCGCACCGGCAACGCCGCGTCCGGTCAGCGGCAGCTGGACGTGTGGGGCGAGACGCTGGACGCCCTGTTCCTGGCCCGGCAGGCCGGCCTTCCCGCCGACCGCGACGCGTGGACGCTGCAGGTCGCCCTGATGGACTACCTCGAATCAGCCTGGCGCGAACCGGACAACGGATTGTGGGAGGTGCGCGGCGACCGGCAGCACTTCACCCACTCCAAGATCATGGCCTGGGTCGCCACCGACCGGATGGCGCGATCGGTACGCGCGCACGGTCTCCCCGGCCCGGTGCTGCGCTGGGAACAACTCCGCGATCAGATCCACCACGATGTCGTTTCCAACGCATTCGACGCTGGGCGCAATACCTTCACCCAGGCCTACGGGTCCACCGCGCTCGACGCCAGCCTGCTGCTGATCCCGCGCGTCGGTTTCCTTCCCGCCATGGACTCCCGTGTGATCGGCACAATCGACGCGGTCCGCCGCGAGCTGAGCGAAGGCGGCCTCGTCAAGCGCTATCAAACCACCGAGACCGACGACGGCATCAAAGGCAGCGAAGGCCTGTTCATCGCCTGCTCATTTTGGCTGGTCGACGCTCTGCACGCGTCCGGACAGCAACGGGACGCAATCGACTTGTTCGAGCGCCTGCTCCTGCTGCGCAACGACCTCGGGCTGCTAAGCGAGGAATGGGACCCGGCCGCACAGCGCCAGCTCGGCAACACCCCCCAGGCGTTCAGCCACTTCGCCCTGATCATCAGCGCCCTCCAGCTGCACATGGGGCGCATGGCCCGCAGCGACAACCCGATGCCGGTATGACAAACAGGCCAGCAGCGGTGATCGACCGGGTCACGTTGATCGTGTCGGACCTTGACCAGGCCGAAGATGACTATGTCACGACCTTCGGGTGCAGCGTCGAACAACGCGGCGACATCGATCCTGCGCTGACCAGCGTGCTGTGCATCCGGCAGGCGCGCGGACGGCGCTCATTGCTGCGGCTGGGCCGCGAGCGGATCGAACTGCTCGAGTTCACGGACTCGGCAGGACGCCCGTATCCACCTGACAGCACGAGCACCGATCTCTGGTTCCAGCACATGGCGATCGTCGTAAACGACATGGCGGACGCGCACCAGCGGGTCATGGCCAACCGGCGGTTCCGGCCAATCAGCCGCGGAGGCCCGGTACGGCTGCCGGATAGCTCCGGAGGCGTGACAGCGTTCAAGTTCCGTGATCATGACAGCCACCCGCTGGAACTGCTCGCATTCCCGCAGGGACATGTCCCGGGAGAATGGCGCACCGCTAACAGCACCGGCTCCTTTCCCGGCTTTCTCGGCGTCGATCACACCGCTATCGCGGTTAGCGACTCGGCCGGCAGCGCGAGATTCTTCGGGTCCATATTCGGGTTCAGCACCGGAACTAGCACTGAGAACCGCGGACCCGAACAAGCCGATCTCGACGACGTCGAAGACGTCCACGTCAGCGTTACCCGGCTCGCCCTGGATCTGCCCGCACCACGACTGGAACTGCTCCACTACCACACGGGTACACGGCGGCCGATCCCGCGCGACATAGCCAGCAACGACATCGTCGCGACACACAGTGCGGTACGGGTCGCCTCGCTTGACGCGACGGCAGCGGCGCTCGCACGTCGCGGCACGCCCTTGACCGACGATGACCTGATGGTCCTGCGCGGGGGCATCCGCGCCGCACTGGTAGCGGGACCTGACGGGCATCGCTTCCTAGTAGAAGAGCAAACAGCGGCTCAATCCAGTTCCGCGCTCACGAGCTGCAGTCCCAGCGCGCGCACCAAGTCCAGCACGCCGTACAGATGAGACTGATCGCGGATCTCACCGACCAGGGCGGTCTGCTCGTTACCGGGCTCTAGGTCCAGCCCGTCGAAGGCGGACCTGAGGCGCTCTGTCAGGCGTCCCCGGACGGTAATCCGGTATCTGGTCGGTTCCAAGTGGCCTCCTTCGGTGGTCCGCCCAAAGCGCCAAGCCCGACCGGACAGCCTACAAGCCGGCCGCTGACCGGCTTGTAGGCCCTGGGACCCGTGCTACCAGTGAAGATGCGGCCTACCCGCCATCACATGGAGTCTTCGTCCGGCTGGCCCATGGACATGGTTCCTGGTCCGGCTCGCCCATGGACACGGTCTGGTCCGGCTCGCCCATGGACACGGTCTGGTCCGGCTCGCCCATGGACACGGTCTGGTCCGGCTCGCCCATGGACATGGTCTCTTCCTGCGGCTCGTCCGACATCGACATGGACTGTTCGTGTGACATGCTGATCCCTTCTCTAGTTCCTTATCTGTGTGCTCGTTGAGCGTGCAGGCCCGTCCTGAATCCCGCCCGCCGGGATAAAGGCCGATCCTGGCTGGCCCAAGTCGGCCAGCCCGGAGAGGTCGACGCTGGTCACGTTCGTGCGCCTGACCAGCACCATCAGGACGCTGCCGCAGGTCCGGCAGCGGACGACGGTGCCGGGAGCCCGCCGGTAGACGACGAGCTCGGCTACCGGCCTGCGGGCACCGCAAACTGCGCAGGTACTGCTGGCGGCGGTCATCTCCGTGCCGAAGACGTCGATCAGCAAGCCACCGATCGCATTGCCGTCCACTGGATCCATCAGTGCCCTCCTGTCCCCCGAACCGCTCGGTCCGCACCCGCTCGAGCGGGTAGCCGAGGCCCACCAGCCCGGCCGCGGCGGTCTCGACGAAGCTGGTGGGCCCGCAGATGTAGGCCAGCGGGTTCGCTTCGGCGGGCCAGGCGACCTCTGCAAGCAGGGCCGAGTCGATCCGGCCGGTGTGGCCGGTCCATCCCGCCGGCCGGCCGCGGGTCAGCGTGTAGCTCACACGCACACCGGGGTGTGCGGCGCGGGACCGGCCGACAGCACCGGGAAGCCTTCGGTCACGTACTGACCCGGCGGGACCCGGCCCGCGTCCTCGTCCGAGGCGCGGCGCAGGTGGCGGAAGCCACGCGAGACAGGGCTCATCTCCGATTGGCTCCTCTCCGTCAGCGGGCTGTTCTGCGAGACATAGGTCCACTTTCGCCGCGCCCCTGGAAGCCCACATCGTCAAGAGTGCTAATGGCGCCGTTCCACCCCGAACCAGCCGGTCACGGGCGGCGTCGTCCATCACCTTGCCGAGGAGTAGCTTGATGACTATGAGGGCAGCGGGCTCGCCGGCGGAGTGCGTAGCCGCGGGAAAGCGGGTGCCGGACGCGGAGACGGATGAGTGGGTCCGGGCCCTGAGCACGGACGGGACCGAGCGGGAGCGCGCCGCGGCCCGGCTGCACGAGTTGCTGCTGCGCGTCGCCCGGCGGGAGACCCGCCGCCGCTGTGACCAGCTGCGGATCTCCGGGCCCGAGCTCGACGACCTGGCCCACCAGGCCGCGGCGGACGCGGTTGTCGCCATCATCGCCAAGATCGGCGAGTTCCGCGGCGAGAGCCGGTTCACCACCTGGGCGTACAAGTTCGTCATGTTCGAGGTGTCAGGCAAGATCGCGCGGCACTTCTGGCGCCAGCCCGCGGTCCCGCTCGACGCGGCGGACTGGGACCGGCTCCCGGACAGGTTCGGCTTGGACCCGGCCCGGGAATCCGAATGGCGCGACCTCGCCCAGGCGCTCCGGCGCGCTGTGGACGAGGACCTGACAGAGCACCAGCGGCGGATCTTCACCGCGATCGCGCTGGACGCCGTACCGCTGGACGCGCTGGCCGCCGAGCTGGGATCCAGCCGCAACGCCATCTACAAGACGATGTTCGACGCACGCCGCAAGCTGCGGGCCAGCCTCGTCGCGAGCGGATACTTGCACGACAACCCGGTGAGGCACTCATGAACGGCTGGCCGGAGCTGGACCGGTTCCTGCGGACCGACCCGCGCGACGCGGGATGCGAGAAGGCGATGGAGCTGCTCCACGTCTACGCGGAACTGGCAGTCACCGATCCCCGCCGAGCGCAGCAGCGGTATCCCGGGGTGGCCGCGCACCTGCGGGCCTGCGGCCCGTGCACCCAGGACCTCGAGGGACTGCTCGCCGCCATCAGGACGGATCTCGCCGGCTCCTGAGCGAGCGGCCGGTAAGACCGCGTTCGCGGCTGTCACTAACAGGCAAACGGTCCTGTATGGGGACCGACGGTCAGCCATGGATAAGGAGCCTGCTCATGCCCCTGCTGCATCCCGGTGACGCGTTCCCGGAACTGTCCCTCACCGTCCCCGGCGGGGAAACCGTGCAGGTCCCGGAGGCGTTCGCCGGCCAGTTCGGCGTGATGCTGTTCAACCGGGGCTCATGGTGCCCCTACTGCAACGCCCAGCTGCGCGCCTTCCAGCGCGCCGGCGCCACCCTGGCCGACGCCGGCGCCCGGGTCGCCGCCCTGTCGGTCGACGATGAGGCCGCCACCGCCGCCCTCATCGCAAAGCACGGCCTGACGTTCCCCGTCGGCTTCGGCGCCGACGCGCCCGCGGTCGCCGGGCTGACCGGCGCATTCGTCAACCCCGACCCCGTGTACCTGCAGTCCACCGGGTTCGTGCTCGACCCGGCGGGCAAGGTCGTGGTCAGCGTCTACTCCAGCGGCGCCATCGGCCGGCTCGTCCCCGAGGACGTCGCCGGGCTGGTGCGCTATGTACGCGAGCATGCCGCCGCATCAGCTTAAAACCGGCTGGAGACCGGCTGGCGAGAACGGTAAAGCCACCGTCCGTTCTGGATAATGCCCAGATTTTTCCCGAACGGACGGCGGCGACTCCACGAGCGTACGGGACTGTCAGGCGAACGCGGCGGCGTAGTCGGCGGCGAACTGCTCAAGGGAGCGGGCGGGGCGGCCGAGGAGTGACGGGACGTCCCTGGGTGACCCATTCGGCGTCGCCGCCGGCGGTCAGGCCGAACGCCTGCGCGTTCATCTCCGCGATCGGCGCCGGGACGCCCGCGCGGATCATCGCGTCCTTGTTCTCCTGGACGGTGAGCTCCCGGTAGTCGATGGTCCTGCCCAGCAGCCTGGACAGCACGGCGGCCGCATCATAGTTGGAGACCAGCTCCGGGCCGGTGAGCCAGTACGTACGTCTTCCCGGCGTGCGCGGCGGGGCCGGCGGCGACCCGGGCGGCCACCGCGGCGACGTCGCGGGCGTCGACCAGGCCGGCGCGGCCCTTTCCCGCGGCCGAGCCGAAGCTGCTCGTCTTGGCGATGGCGGGGGCCAGCGCCAGGATGTTCTGCATGTAGGCGTTGGAGCGCAGCAGCGTGTGCGGGATTCCGGCGGCGGCCAGGGCCGCCTCGATCTCGGCCTGCCAGCGCCGCCGGGCGATGGGCGAGTCGGCCGACGCCTTGCTGGTCGCCTTGACGACATGGCCGGCGCCGGCGCGGGCGGCGCTGGCGACGACGTTGAGCTCCTGGGCGGGCACGGCCGGGCTGACCAGGACCACGGCGCTGACGCCCTTCATCGCGTCGTCGATGCTCGCCGGGACGTCCAGGTCCCCCGCGGCGACCTCCGCGCCCGCGTCGGCCAGCGCCTTCACCGCCGCCTTCGCGGGGTCGCGCACCAGCACCCGGACGGGCAGCTGCCGCTCCCGCAGTCACTGGTTGGCAGGCGCGCCCGGGTGATCTAGGCTCGTGAGCAGGTGAGCCGGGAAGCCTGGTCGGCGCGATATCGCTAATGTCCGCATTCACGCACCTGGAGCGCCGATGACCGTCCCCGGCCAGTTCCCCCGCCGCATGTCTCGCGCCGCATCCGCAACGGCAGCGGCGCCGGCCGGCGTGCCAGCTGACCCAGCCGACGGATCGCCGCCGCCCGTGGCGGTGGCGGGGATCGCAGGCCAGGTCACGCATACCGGCTTGTTCTTCGTCCCGGCCCTGGCCGCGATCGACGGCGCCGCGCTGCGGCTGTGGCGCGAGGAGCCCTGACCGCGGCCGCGCGGATGAGCCGGGACCGGGTGGCGGTGCTGGCCGGGCTGGCGGCTCCGCTGGTAATGGCGGTGATCTTGGTGCCGTTCCGGTCCGGGCTGCCCAATACCGACGCCGCGCTGGCGCTGATCCTGGTGGTGGTCGCGGTCGCCGCGAGCGGGCACCGGCTCGCGGGCGTGCTGGCGGCGGTATCGGCGGCGGCGTGGTTCGATTTCTTCCTCACGGTGCCGTACGAGCGGTTCACCATCACCCGGCGCGCCGACATCGAGACGACGGTGCTGCTGGCCATCGGGGCGGCGGGTCGCGGGTTCGAATCCTGCCGGGCGCACAAGCTCGTTTACCATGCTTTGAAACTTCGTTCGCTCGCTTGGGAGCCCCGGAAGGAGCCAAAGGAGCGGGCTTGGACCTTGAACTGCGACTAGCGTGTACTGCACGCAATCGGGATGCGGCAGTCGGTGCGAGATGCGTCCCCATCCGGTTCAGCGCCGGTTCCTACCAGGCTCTCGCAATCGGCAAGTCAATCGAGGAAGCGTTTCAGCTTGGCGTCATCATGTCGATGATGACGCCTATCGGCTCGGACGTACTGACGTCAGTGGCGTTCCAGCGTTACTTACCACCGGGCTGCGGCCGCGGCGACGCTAGACCGTGGGCGACGCGGGTGGGTGGCCCGGGAGGTGCAGACGCGCTGAGGGCGAGGCGCCCGGGTGGCGGGGAGAGATCCGGACCCGCAGCGCCACCGGCCGGATAGCGAACCGCAAGGGCGGTTCCAGGTCCACCGCTTCGCCGTCAATCCCGGCGTGGACCGGTGCCTGGGCATCGACCTCTAGCCGCGGCGTGCTCCACGCCCGGCCCGGAACGCGAGGGCGGTCGCCAGGGGCGTCGAGGACGATGATCCCGAGCTGGCCGCTGTCCAGCGCCGGGCGGGTGCCGCGGGCCAGCGGGCGGTCGACCGCGTAGGGGTTGTTCGACACGAGCACGACGGCAGGATAACGGTGCTCGTGGCCCAGGTTATCAGTCAGGTTCAGCGCAAGCTCCCCCGCGCTCGGGCCCATCACCTCCGCCGCGGTCTCCAGCAGCGTGCGCACCTTGGCATTGCGGTAGGCCGGACTGCGGACCGCATCGCCGTAGACCCCGAGCGAGACGTTATTGAGGAACAGGCGGCCATTCACCTCTGCCGCGTCGATCCGGCGCTCGACCCCGCCGGTGAACGCCTCAAGCGCGCCGATCACGTCGTGCCGGTCCACGCCCACATCGAGCGCGAAGTGGTTGCGGGTCCCGGCCGGGACGCACACGAACGGGATCCCGTGCGCTGCTGCCACCGCGGCCACGACCGCCAGCGACCCGTCGCCGCCTGCCATCCCGAGCGCGTCAGCGCCGTCTGCCGCGGCGTCACCGGCCAGCGCGGCCAGGTCCTGGCCCGGATCCAGGGTGACGGCCTCGATCCCCGCCTCGCGCGCCCGCTCGGCCAGCCTGGCGCGCGCCGCTTTGCCGTCACCCGACCTCGGATTGATGAACAACACCGGCCGGCGCGGCGGATCAGCGGGCCGCCAGCCGTAACGTGAGAGCTGATTTGAGGGCTGGTTCATAACGGTTCCGGAAACATGGACAGACGGCCGACGGCATCGCCGCGGTTGTCACCAGGCCTCGATGGAAGGAAGCGGGGCGGCGGCGAGGCGCGCGGCTTCGTCGGCGGGAACGCCCAGCAGGCGCAGCTCGGCCTCTGTGAGCTGGTCCACGGCTGTCTCCGTGACACGTTCGGGGTGCCGCTGGCATATCCGCAGCAGCCCGAGCAGGCCGCCGGCCACGGCGCTGAGCGCGATCTCGGCATCGGGCACGGTAAAACGGCCAGTGGCCTGCCCCGCTTCGATGTCGCGCAGGGCGCGCGGCGCCAGGCCGACAGGTATGTCCAGGGCATCCAGGCCGGCACCGGTGAGGAACCCGGCGATGTCGGGATGGGTCCAGCCGAGCCGCCCGGAGATACGCAGGCCCACCGCGAAAAGCTCCGCCGGGTCGGTGATGCCGCCGGTGGCCCGGTCGATCATCCGCCCCCAGCGTTCCAGCACCTCTTCGGAGGCCGTCTGGAACAGCTGCTCCTTGCTGTCGAAGTGGTTGTAGAACGACCCGAAGCCGATGTCGGCCTCCTCGGTGATCTCCTGGATGCTCGCCCGGTCCCCGCGGCCCTCGGCGATCAGCCGCACCGCGGCGTCGATCAGAGCCTGCCGGGTCCTGGCCTTACGCCGGTCCAGCCGCGACACCTTCGGCGCGCCGGCTGCCGATGCTGCCTCTGTCATCACTGCTCCTCCTGCCGTTCCACCTTGAACACTAGCGGGCCGCGTTTCCTCAGTACTGATTATTCATATCAATACTGACTATACCTGATACGAGACCGATCCGCATCTTCGTCGTCGGCATCCTGCTTCCCTTGCAGCGAGGAGGACGCCGCGGTGAGATCCGGATCAGGAAGACGGGAAGATCCAGGTGAGCACCCACGACGCCGGGCACAGCACGATGTAGGCGCCCAGCACCGCGGCGGTGACGCCGCTGCCGCCCAGTTCCGGCACCCGGGCGGCAGGCGCTGCTCCACGCTGCACGCGTAGAACGAGGCGTGGTACACCGCCGCGTTGAGGGCGGAAGCTAAGACGTCGCAGTCCTGTGTGCCGATCGCCTGACTCAAGTGGCACCACACCGAACGTGGCCGAGGCTAGCCCGTCTAGGTGAGCATGGCCCCGGGTCCCAGCGGGCTCGCCTGCGCGAAGGCGGCGCGATCCACCAGGCCGACGATAACCGCCCATGCGCCAACCATCAGCACCAGGACCAGCGCAGTCGGTCCGGGCCAGGCCAGGCGAGGCGGTCACCCGGACGGCCATGGCGAGGATGCCCCAGCGATCGGGACGTGCTCAGTGACTTGAAGATGACCGGTCCTTTCTCTGGTTTCGCTGCCGGGCGCCCCGGCGGTGCCCGGATCCGGCTGAGTCAGCTCTTGACAAGATTGTAATCAGGACTGATGATTTATTGCAGTAGTGATCGCAATATTCAAAGAAGATAGGTGAACTGATCATGACGACGTGCGGAGCCGTAGACGGCGAAGAGCTGCTCGTGCATGACTGGCGGGTGGACCGGCTCACCCGGCTCGGCGTCCCCGGGTCGCTGGCCGAGGTCTACGCCGACCGCCTCGACTGGCATCAAGTTGCCCGGCTAGTGCAGCGCGGCTGCCCCCCGCGGCTGGCTCTGCGCATCGTCGTGTGATGAGCGGACCCGTGAGGTGGCCCGAAGGACGAAGGGCCTCGCTACCTGGGCCCGATGGTCCTCGTTTCCCTGATAGCAAGCACAGACGGTGAACCCAAACCAGCACGGCCTCGGCCCGCACCGTGCGCCGGGCGCCTTACGGCGTGAGGTCGCTCATGGACGGCGGCTCGCTCAGCAGCCCCACGGTTAGGGCCCGTCAGGTGCGCCGGCTAAGACCCGGACCCAAGGAGATGGTCGTCATGGGACTTACCAGGAAGGTCGCCGACATGATGCTCGGCGGCGTGAGCAGACACGCCGGGCACAAGCCGCCGGGGAAGGCCGAACGGGCCCGGGCGAAGGTCGAGAAGGCCCAGAAGCAAACCGCTGAGGCCCAGGCCCTGCGAGCCGAGGCTGAGGCGAAGGTGGCCAAGGAGCAGGCCGCGGTACTCGCCCGGGCGCTGCACGAGGGCGAGGCGCAGCGGCAGGCGGACATAAGTGAGCTCGCCGAGAAAGAGGCCGAGGCCATCCCGGAGTGGCCACCAGACCCCTCGGGAGGGCACCAAGAGCAGCCGAGGAACCCAGGGAGCTGATCACGATGGAGCACAGCGGTCGCGATTTTGGCTGGTCCTGGGGACGCTGCTGATCCTGAACTGAATCCTGGGAGCGCTGTTCTCCAGTGTGGCGGCGGGCACCACGGTGTCGTACTCGTTCTTCCTGACCCAGGTGAACGCGAACAACGTCCAGACCATCACCTCGCCCGGGGACAGCATCGAGCGGACGCTCCGACACCAGGTCGCTTACGCGTCCGGGTCTGGCGGGTCCCAGGACGTGCAGCGGTTCACCACGCAGCGCGACCTTCGCCAACGACGACCTGTTCGGCAAGCTGCAGGCCGACGGCGTGACGGTGAACGCCAATGCGCCGAGCCAGGTCACCCGGCTGTGGGAAGAGCTGCTGCTGTGGTTCGGCCCGGCGCTGCTGTTCGGCGGGCTGCTGGCGTGGTGGATGCGCAGTGGCGGGGCCGGCGCCCCGGGCGGGCTGGGCGGCACGGGCATGGGCAAGTCCACGGCCCGCCGGTTACGACCCCTCCTCGGCCAAGCCACACCACGTTCGCCGATGTCGCGGGCATCGGCCGGGCCCGCGGCGGCAGCGCGTCGGCCGGCGGGCATGACGAGCGGGAGCGGACCCTGAACCAGATCCTCACCGAGATGGACGGCTTCACCGGTAGCGAGGGCGTCGTGGTGCTAGGGCGAGCCAGGCGGTGAGCGCGCGGGTCAGGATCGGGTGGCCGGGCGGCAGCGGCGGGCGTTCCATCGCCCGCCCCGATCGCCTGGCCGCCGTAGGAGTCGTGAGCGGAAGTTCTCGTTATCGAGCCGGAACGCACGCCTCACATCACCCATGACGGGGGAGGAGCGGACCTGGGTTGCGCTCATATGCCTCTCAGTGACCGGCTGCCCCGGATTCCAAAAAAGTGATCAGGATCAGTCTTGTGATTAATAATCAGTTATGATTAGAATGCACATGAGAGCCGTCGCTGGCGGAGGTCAAGCACTCCTGCACCCAGGACGGCCAAGCGAGCGAAAGGAACTCTGTCATGCTGAAGTCACTGAGTACGTCGCTAATCGCGCGCGGCGTTCTCGCCCTCGCCGTCGGGATCATCGCGCTAGCCTTGCCCGGGGTCACGGTCTTCGCGCTGGTCGTCTTGTTCGCGGTGTACGCGTTCATCGCCGCCGGCCTGCAAGCCATGCGGGCGTTCAGCAGCGCCAAGGCTGGGCCGGTCATCGGGCACCTGCTGCTCGGGCTGGTCGACATCGCCGCCGGGGTGGTGGCCCTCACCTGGCCCGGGCCGACCGCGCTGGTGCTTGTGCTGATCGTGGGCATCTGGGCGATCATCGCGGGTCTCGTCGAGATCGCCGCGGCCTTCCAGGCCGGCGAGCAGGCCGGGACGCGGGCCCTGTTCGTCCTGGGCGGGCTGGTGTCGGTCGCGTTCGGCGTGGTGCTATGCGCCCGCCCCGGACTCGGCGCGATCACCCTCGCGCTGCTGTTCGGCCTGTTCAACCTGATCTACGGAGGCTGGGCGCTGGTGCAGGGCATCGAGATGCGCCGCACGCGCAAGACCATGCACTCCGTGGTAAAGCCAAGGGAAGCGGCCGAGGACAAGCCCAGCCCAGATCGCAGCCCGTCTCGGCGGCCGGCTCAGCAGTGAAATCTGCCGGGAACGGAACGAGGCAGCCTGTGAAGAAGGGCGTGGTGACGGTGAGGATCTGGCGGTGGCTGCTGGCCCTGGCCCTGCCGCTGGTCCTCGCCGCGTGCGGGAGTACGACTCCCCAGCAGCGCCCCGGGACCGGCACGTCCAGCACGGTGGCCGGCGGCCACCAGGCGCTTTCGGCAGTCAGGCACGTCTGGGTCATCGAGCTGGAGAACCAGGGGTATGCACAGACCTTCGGCACCCCGGCCGCGGACCCGTACCTGGCCCGGACGCTGCCGCGGATGGGCGCGCTGCTGGAAAACTACTACGCCATCGGCCACAGCAGCGCGGCCAACTACGCCGCGCAGGTCTCCGGGCAGGCCCCGGACCTGGGCACCCAGGCCGACTGCCCGGTCTGGACACCAATGCCCGGCCACATCGTGGCCGGGCCATATCGCCAGGTGCTCGGTGAGGGCTGCGCCTACCCGGCGGCGGTCCCCACGCTCGGCAACCAGCTGTCCGCCGCCGGGCTCGGCTGGGCGGCCTACCTGCAGGACCTGGGCAACAACCCGGCGCGGGATGGCACCGTCAGCACGCCGCGCGGACCGGCGTGCGGCCACCCTGGCACCTGGGCCATCGATCGCACGCAGCGCGCCGAAAAAGGCGACCAGTACGCCGTCCGCCACGACGGGTTCGCGTTCTTCAGGTCGGTCACTGGGAACCAGGCCTTCTGCGCCGCGCACATCCTGTCGTTCCGGCCGCTTCCCGGCGACCTGGCGCGGGCCAGCGCGACCCCGGCGTTCTCCTTCATAGTGCCGAACCTATGCAACGACGGTCACGACGCCCCCTGCGTCACCGGCGCCGCGGGCGGGCTGACCCAAGCCGATGCGTTCCTGGCAGCCTGGGTGCCGACGATCATGACCGCGCCGGCCTACCGGCACGGCGGGCTGATCGTGGTCACCTTCGACGAAGGCAGCGACTCGGCCGCCTGCTGCGGTGAGACATCCGGCTTCAGCCCCGACCACCCGAACGTGCCCGAGCCAGGCAAGAACGGGCCCGGCGGCGGCCGCATCGGCGCGGTCCTGCTGTCTCCGCTGATCAGGCCGGGCACCGTCAGCACCGTCGACTACAACCATTACTCGCTGCTGCGGACCATCGAGGACATCTTCGGCCTGCCGCACCTCGGCGACGCGGCCATGCCTCAGGTCAAGTCCTTCGGCCCAGACGTCTTCGGTTAGAAGACGCCCGCCCGAACCTGCCATCTCTGCGCTTCGGCCGGCAGGGGCCGCGAGCTGAGCTAGGCAGAGGCGCGGCTCTCGGCAGGGCCCTGGCCTAGGATCCTGGCCTTCGCCTGATCGAATTCGGCGGGGAAGATCACTCCCCGGTCCCACAGGCTGGCGAGCTTCTCCAGCTCGTCCGCGGTCGTGGGATGCGAGTTGTCCGCCGCCTGCTGAATGTAGCTGCGCAGCTCGGCATCCTCCTGCTGCGCCCTTCGTGTCGTCCGCTCGTGTATGGAGTCGCCGCGGGCGATCAGGTACACGAGCACTCCGATCAGCGGGATGATCAGGACGAACAGGAACCAGGCGGCCTTGCCCCAGCCGGACAGGTCGGAGCTGCGGCAAATCCGCGACCTGACTGGCCGCGGTAGGGCATTTCGACCCGCGATTCGGGACTATGGTCCCTGGCAGTGCCCGCCTGCCGCGGAAACTTGACGAGCCGTCCGCACGCAGCCCGCGGCCGGTAACAACACCGCGGTAGCCGACGCCGCGTGGATGGCCCTAGGAGTCATCGACGTCGTGATGAGCTGACAGTCGGCAGCGGGGACCCGGTGTTAGGGTACGGAACGTGGCGGCAAGGACGAAGCCCTCCCCAGCAGCGACGGGCGGCCACGGGGCAGCCGGCCTCGAAGCACGTCCGGCTCGTGAGCAGAGCGTCGCGGCAGGCAAGGCGGCCCGTCAGCTAGCCCCGCTGGAGTCCCACCGGGACTTTTCTCCCCGGGCATCGAGGGACCCGGTCGGGCTGCTCCTCGGCCAGGCTGAGTCTCGCATACCGGAGCTGGTTCCGGTGCGTCACGGGCGGATGCTGGTCTCGCCATTCACGTACTACCGGGGTGCTGCGCTGCCGATGGCCGCCGACCTGGCCGGCACGAGGTCATCGGGGCTGCGGGTGCAGTTGTGCGGCGATGCTCACCTGCTGAACTTCGGTGCCTTCGCCTCACCCGAACGGCGGCTGGTCTTCGATCTCAACGACTTCGACGAGACACTGCCCGGCCCTTTCGAGTGGGACGTCAAGCGGCTGGTGGCGAGCATAGCCGTGGCAGGCCGCGACAACGGTCTGAGTGCCGGCAAACTGCGCAAGGTTGCTGTTGCGACCGCGGCGGCTTACAGCACCGCGATGCGGGAATTCGCTGCCATGCCGATCCTGAACGTATGGTACGCCCGCTTCGACGTCGAAGACGCTCTTGCCCAGCTCAAATCGGACATGCCGAAGAAGGCGGTGCGCCAGACCAAGACCCAGATGGCGAAGGCCCGCACCCGCGACAGCACGCAGGCGCTGGCGAAACTGACGACCGTAAGCGACGGGCGGCGCGGGATCATCAGCGACCCGCCGCTGATCGTCCCGATCGAAGAGCTGGCCAGCCATCTTGACGTCGATGCTGTCTACGGGTTCCTCCGCGCCCTCAGCACCGGGTACGCCCAGACTCTGCCGGCCTACCGGCGCTGGCTAGCAGAGCGGTTCACCTTGACCGCCGTGGCCCGCAAGGTCGTCGGCGTCGGCAGCGTTGGCACCGAGACGTGGATACTGCTGATGGAACCCGACGACGGCTTCGAGCCACTGCTCCTGCAGGCCAAGCAGGCCCAGCGCTCAGTGCTGGCCGACTATGCCGGCGAAAGCCAGTACCACAACCAGGGCGAGCGTGTCGTCGCCGGCCAGCAGCAGATGCAAGCCGTGAGCGACATTTTCCTCGGCTGGCAAGGCGCCCCCCTTCCCGGCCGCCGCCCTGCCGGCTACTACTACCTCCGCCAACTGCGCGACTGGAAATACTCCGCCAAGATCGAACGCATGAAGCACGCCGCGATGACCACATACGGTCGCATATGCGGCTGGACTCTCGCCCGCGCCCACGCCCGCACCGGGGACCGGATCGCCATCGCCGCCTACCTCGGCGGGTCGCAGAAGTTCGACCAGGCCGTGGCCGACTTCGCCGAGACCTATGCCGACCAGACCGAACGCGACCACACGGCGCTGGCCAACGCGGTCACCTCCGGACGCGTGCAGGCCCAGATGGGCGTCTGAAGCCAGCCACGCGACCCGGCGCCGCGTTTTCCCGTCCCGGCTACCGAGAAGGATGTAGGCGTGACGGCTCACGGGGATCCTCAGTCTCCAGACGGGGAGCGCGCCGACGCCGGGAAGTCCCGTGCGGTTGCGGCGAAAGCGGCCGCGATTGACGCCGCGCAGGCGCGCCCGCTGACCCGGAAGGCTGTCGTCAAGCGGGCCGTGGCCGTCGCGGTGGCCGGCGCGGGCATCTACCTGGTGCTGCCCAAGCTCATGGCGGTGCTGGGGGCCTGGCCGCGGCTGTCGACGCTGAACCCGGCCTGGTTCACGGCCTGCCTGGCTGCCGAGCTGCTCTCGTTCGCCTGCAACTTCGCCCTTCAGCGGCTGGCGCTGCGCACCAAAGGCTGGTTCCCCGTGATCACCGCCGGGCTGACCGGCAACGCGGTCAGCAACAGCCTGCCCGGCGGCAGCGCAGCCGGCGCCGCCGTCCAGTTCCATATGCTCACCACCGCGGGGTTTGACACCGACACCGCCGTCGGCGGCCTCACCGCGTTCTCGCTGCTCGGCGTCGGCGGCCTGCTGGCACTGCCCATCTTCGCGCTGCCTGCCATACTGGCCGGGGTGCCGGTCAGCCGAGGGCTGGTCCGTACCGCCCTGCTCGGGATCGCCGCGTTCGTCCTGTACGCGGTCTTCGGCATGATCGTGCTGCGCACTGACTGGCCGCTGGCAAAAGCCGGGCGGGTGGCGCAGAGCGTGTGGAACCGGGTCACCCGCGGTCACCGGCAGCCGGTGACCGGCCTGGACCAGCGGCTGCTGGCCGAACGCGACACGATCAGTGCGGTGCTGGGGAAGAACTGGCGGCAGGCGGTGGTGCTGACGGCCGGCCGCCTCGGCTTCGACTACGGCTGCCTGCTGGCCGCCCTGCGCGCTACCGGAGCCGAGCCGCAGCCGTCCCTGGTCCTGCTGGCCTACTCCGCGGCCGGCATCATCGCGCTATTCCCGGTCACCCCGGGCGGGCTCGGCATCGTGGAGGCCAGCCTGAGCGGCCTGCTGATCCTGGCCGGCGTCCGCGCCGGCTACGCCGTCCTGGCCACCCTGGCCTACCGGATCGCCTCCTACTGGGTCCCCCTGCTGGCCGGCCCGCCCGCCTACCTGCTGTTCCGCCACCGCTACGGACGGCCGGTCCCCCGCCGCGCCACGTGACCGTGGTCACTGCCAGGTACCTGACCTGAAGGCCGTCGCAGGCCGGGGCGGCGGACGGGCGGCGAGCCGAGTTGGTGGCGAAGACTGCCGTGCCAGGGCGCGACCAGCGGTTCCACGTCGAAAATCATCGTCCTGACCGACAGCTCCCTGGCCTCGGCGAACAGGTCAGCTAGCCCGGTAACGCGTACATAGTTGCTTGTCACCGGATCCCCCTCTTTCCGCCGGAACACTCATCTGCTGGCTCAGCCGCAGGCGCCGGGGATTCCCGGGGCTCGTCCGAAGCCGTGGCCTGCCAGACCTCTTTGACCAGCACCTGCAGTGCCCCGGCGGTCGGTATGGCCAGCAGCGCCGCGACCAAACCGCCGAATATGCCGCCGATCAGGCTGCCGAGCGAGGCGCCGACCAGCACGGCGATGAATACGAGCAGCGGGCTGATCCGTACCGTCTTGCTCATGACCACCGGGTTCAGGACGTGGTTCTCGATCTGGGTGTAGACGGCGAAGACCACCGCGGTGACGATGCCCGCGGTGAGGCCCTGGGCGATGAACGCGAACAGGACGGTGGGGATGCCGGCCAGGGCCCCGCCGATCATCGGCAGGAAGTCCACCAGGGCCACCCACAGGCCCCACAGCAACGGGAACGGCACGCCGAGGACCAGCAGCGTCACGAACACCACGATCCCGGCGATGAGCGAGGTCAGCAGGTTGCCGAACATGTACCCGGAGGCCTTCTGGCTGACGTCGGCCGCTATCCGGGTGACCGTGGCCCCGCGGCCCGGGGTCATCTGGCCAAGCGTCCAGTTCCACATCTTCGGGCCCTCGAGCAGCAGGAGCAGGACCAGGACGAAGAGCGTGAACAGCTCGATGATTACCGAGATCGCGCCCTTGCCGAGGGTCAGGGCCGGCTTGCCGAGCGCCTGGGCGTAGCCGACCAGCTTAGGCGTGTTGTGCTGCACCCAGCTCTGGACGTGGTACTTGGCCACGAGATGGCCGATCCAGCCCCTGCCGTGCTCCGCGCTGGCGATGTAGCTCGGCAGCCCGTCCGCCAGGTGGGTGACCCCGTTGACCAGCGGCACGCCGAACGCCGCGGCCAGGGCGATGAAGACCAGCGCGGCCCAGAGCGTGACGACCGTCACGGCGAGGCCCCGGCGCGGGATCCGCCGCTGCACTCTAGCCACGGCCGGGTTGAGCAGCATCGCGACGAATCCCGCCACGAGCATCAGCAGCACGATGTCCCGCAGCAGGTACATCAGCTTGCCCACCAGGTAGATAGCGACGACCACCCCGGCCGTGACCAGGATGGTCCGCAGCGGGACGCGATGCCGGTCGGCGGCATCGAACAGGCGCGCTAGCCTGCCCCGCCGCGGCAGCTCATGACTCATAGCTCACCTGTCCAGTACGCCGGGTCCCTCTGGGACCCGGGAATCCGCAGCGGCCCCCGGCGGCAGCGCCCGCAGGCCGCACTGCGAGGAGCGGCAGGACGACCGCCGCGGCTAGCAGCCACTGTCGGGTTGTCATCTGCCGCTCCTTCCGCGCGCTCTGCTGGGTGATGCTGAGCCTGGCTGCCATCTGGCAGGCTCAGGCCGCAGCGGTCCTTTCCCTCCTGTCCGGGGCGACGGAGTGCAGGGACTTGCCGGTCCGGCGCAGCTCGATGCCGCGGGTGAGCGCCCAGCCGCCGTAGATCAGGTTGAACAGGCCGAACAGCAGCGCGAGGGTGAGCGCGCCGACGCCGGGATGGGTGAACAGCACCACGCCGAACGTGGTGGTGGCCAGGCCGCCGAGGATGAACAGTGCCCGCGTCCCGGCCGGCTCGCCGGCGCGGAAGGCGGCGAAGATCTGCAGCAGGCCGCCGACGACCGCCCAGCTGCCCACGATCAGGACCAGGACGAGCGCGGTCGGTCCGGGCCACGCGAGCGCGACCACCCCGGCGGCCAGGTCGACCAGGCCGAGTAGCAGGTGCCCGACGACCGGGCCCGCGGTGCGGCTGCTGAACGCGCGCATCGCTTGCAGGCCGGCGGCGATGAACGCGTACACGGCGAACAGGATGACCAGCGCGAGGACGGTGACCCCGGGCCAGGCCAGCGCGATGATCCCGACGGCGAGCGCCAGGATGCCGCGCACGATGAGCGAGGTGCTGAGTGACTTGAGCATGACGATTCCTTTCTGGGTTCGCTGCCCCGGTACCCGGAGTCCTTGACTTCCGCCAGGCCAGCTCTAGCACTAGATAATCATAACTGATAATTAATAACAAGACTGATTTAGATATTCATTAAATGTGAGCCAGCACACACCTCGCAAGGGGCGCCCAGCCTGCGCGGCGCAGGCGGGCGGCTGGGCATGCTGTACGCAGATGCGGACCGCAGCCGACAGTGGCTTCTCCAACGCCGACTACACCGTGCTCGTCGCCCTCTTCGAAGCCGCCGGGGGACGGCTGCGGGCCTTCGAACTCGGCCGCCGGCCTCGCCGCGCTCGGGGCAGCGGTCCGGGATTATGGCCTGAACGCTGAGCGGTTGACGGCTGGCCAGGTCGCCCCAGCATCCGTCCGGCAGAGTTTGCTGAGGCACTGCGAGACACCGCGGTCCGTTCTGGATAGAGACTTGTCAGCCGAACGGGACAGGGGCGCCTCACCAGCGGAAACCCGCTACCGCCTTACCCCGCGGAGACGAGCGCACGGTCCGGCGAGAGCAAACGGGACCTTCGGCCTCCGGTGCCGGGCGAACGGACCAGAGAGCGTTCAGTCGGGTACAGGCGAAGGGGATGTCATGACAGGCGGCAAGCGACAGGTCGTATACGTCGCGGCGTACGAGAACGTCACGCGGGCGCTGGCGGACCCGCCAGCCAGGCAGGACTGATCGCGGTCGGCGAGCCAACCATCGAAAAGGCAGTCGACAAGGCAATCGTTAACGCCGCCAAGGTCTCCAAGCGCTACGTCGACGCCGCCACCGACGAAAATCGCCGACGAGCTGCGCGAAGCACTCTAGAGCTGATCCGTAAGCCGCCGCGGATGAGGAGCGCGGTGCTGGTTGAGGTCCGCAAGCAGGCCGGGACCTCTGGCGGCAGGTCATCCGTGGTGATCTCTGGGCAGGCGGTTCCCGCCGGGCCGTCGACGATCACGACGGCCGCGCAAGGACCTGGCTGAACGCGGCCGCGAGCGCAGCCCTGGGCTCGCTGGCGCCGGCCAGGCTTCGCCAGGCGATGAAGCGGTCCGGACGCACGAGGACCGCGCCGTCGCGGGCGATCTGGCGATGGCGCAGCCAGGCGCAGCGCGGGTCGTACAGGTCGCCGTCGAGGTGGCCGATCCGCAGCGTGTCGAGCGGGATGTCCGCCTCCGCGGCGAGCTGCCTGGCGGCTTCGCACCAGGCCTGGCCGTCCTCGCCGGCGATCAGCAGGAAGCGCCCGGGCGCGACGAGGTCCTTGAT
Organism: uncultured Actinomycetota bacterium; assembly: GCA_963843745.1. Taxonomy (GTDB): domain Bacteria; phylum Actinomycetota; class Actinomycetes; order Streptosporangiales; family Streptosporangiaceae; genus Trebonia. Next base: position 457,808 of record CAWJLP010000012.1, on the reverse strand, counting down.
CGGACGGCGGTTGCCGTCCTCGTCATCGATCCAGGCGTGCGGCAGGGGCGAACCCGGGCGGGTGGACGGCTGGTACACGCGGATGTCGTCGACCGGCGCGGGCACGGTGCCGCCGTCGGGCACGACGGCGGCGGACTGGTAACAATAGCCGTACTCGACGTTGAGCTCGCTGAACTCCATCGACTGCGCGCGCATCGCGCGCAGCACGCCCGAGCGGTGCCCGGCGTCCTCGGGCCGGCCGCTCCACATCCGGCGCAGTCGCTCCATGTTCTGCTCCGTGGTGTTGTCCGGGGAGACCCCGAGCGCCGCGCCGATTTCGAAGTGGTTGACCGCGTTCTCCAGCGAGCGCTGGCAGTTACGCTCATCGGCCGGCCGCCGCTCGGCCTGGTAGGTGTCGAGCAGCTCCGGTGCCGCTTGGCCGCCGAGCACCAGGGCCAGCTTCCAGCACAGGTTCTGCGCGTCGTGGATCGCGCTGGTCAGGCCCAGCCCGCCGGTGGGCGGATGGCGGTGCGCCGCGTCCCCGAGCAGGAACACGCGGCCGACCCGGAACGCGGAGGCCAGCACCGCCTCGACCGACCAGCGCGTGATCTTGTGGATCTTCCACGGTGCGTCCGGAACGCCCAGCGCCTCGCGGGCGTCGGCCTCTACTTGCGTGTCGGACTGGGCCCGGGGATCGCCAGCCGGGTAGTTCAGGTGGATCACCCACTCCTCTGAGTGGGGTCCCCACTGCTCGGGTCCCATCGGGACCATCACCACCAGGACGCCGGCCTGCGGGGAGAAGATCCAGCGGATCAGCACGTCCGGATCCGGCGCCCATTGAGAGAAGTCGGCGGATACGTGCAGGGTCGCGGTCTGCGTGATCACCCCGAGCCCTTCGTACGTGACACCCGCCAGGCCCGCGACCCGCCGGCCGCCGTCGGCCCCGATCAGGTACTGGGAGCGAACCACGTAACGGCGGCCGGAGGCGTTGTCGCGCACTGTGGCCCGCACGCCCTCGTCGTCTTGCTCCAGGCCGGTCAGCTCATGGCCGAAGCGGATCCGCCCCGGCGAGAGCTCCTCGGCCCGCGCCTTCAGCAGCGGCTCGAGGCGGATCTGCGGCAGGTTCAGCTGACGCCACGGGCTCGCCGCCCGCCAGCTCTCGTCCGCCCCGGCGGCGCCCCAGCACTCCAGCCGCGCCAGGCGGCGCCCGTAATCGGGGCCGGGACCGGCGAAGCCCGCGTAGAACGCCGTCGCCGCCATCTGCCCGGCTGGCGTGCTGCGTTCCGCGATCGCGCCGGCGACGCCCACATCGTCGAGCACCTCCATGGCCCGCTGGTTCAGGACATGGGCCTTGGGCAGGTCAGAGGTCTGCGGGCGCGCGCTGACGAGCAGGTGCCCGACCCCCTGACGCGCCAGCAGCATGGAAGCGGTCAGGCCCGCGCCGCCGCCGCCCACGATAAGAACCGGAACTTCCTCGTCGATACCCGTTGTCTGCTCCATGGCAGCACCTCCTGTTGTTTGCTTCATCGCCGTGCCTCCGTTGGTAGAATTGGAGTGAACACTACAATACAGGAATTGGAGTGTCAACTCCAGAACTTGAGGTATGCTGGGGCCCATGTCAGCGCCTGCCGAAGTGAGACCGAACCGCCGCGGAGTGAAGTCACGGGAGCGCGTCCTCGACGCCGCCGAGCGGATCATGGCCACCCGCGGCTTCGAGGCGGCGACCCTCGCCCGGGTCGTGGAGGAATCGGGTATCCCGATGAGCTCCGTCTACCACTACTTCGGGTCCAAGGACAGAATCCTGCTCGCCGTCATGGAGCGCGGCGCCGATCGCTTCTTCGCCGACCTGCCGGACCTGAGCCGGCGGCCCGGGCGTCCGGCGCAGCACCTGGCCAGGGTCGCGTCCGCCGTCACTCGCACGCTCGAGCGCCACCCGGACTTCCTCCGCATGCTGATCGTCTTCGCCGCGCAGCCGCCGGCCACAGGCGACGGGGAAATACAGGCCGTCGTCCGCCGGGTACGCGACCACGCGCTCGAGCTCCTGCGGGCACAGATCACGGCGGCGTTCGGCGACGATCCACGGAGTCCGGTCACCGACCAGCTCGCGCGGTTCGCGCTGGCCGCCATCGACGGCGCCTTCGTGGCCTGCCAGACCGATCGCGGAGTCACGCTCGAGGGGCTTCTCCGGCCGCTCGTTCCCTCGCTCGTCGCCGCCCGGCGAGCGCTGCTCGCCAAAGGAGGCCCCTGCTAGCCGAAGGTGTCCTCCACGGTGCGCAGCAGCGAGTAGTGGTTGTACTCGGCGGTGCTGGCCCGTTCCTTCCCGGATCGGGCACGTTCGGGTGGCCGGGACTGAATCCCGACGTCTCGCCGCAGCAGGAAGCCGAGTCGCTGCCCTCGTCGAAGGTAACCACGTTGAGGGCCGCTGCCCGTCCCTGACGGTGGTCAGGTTTTCCGGCGCCAGCGCGCCGTCCCGCGCGGGCCTTCGCCAGCAGCGCCGTGCGCCAACCGGTCCTCGCCCCGCTCGATAACGGGTGGTGCCTTGCCTGCCGGCGGCCGGCCGGCGGCTGGCCTGCTGCTGCCTCCTGCCGGTTCTCTAGAAACCGGTCTTGACATCATGGTTCATCATAGTTGATAGTATATTACAAGACTGATGAGGTCTTACGGTAAGTCGCATGGAACACGAAGGAGCCGATCATGACGAGACAGCAGAGCCCGGCCGTGGCTACGTCTCACCAGGAGACTGGACAAGACCCGCACCGGTCGCTGCACAGCGAGGCAGGGGGCCTGCCGGGGGAGCATCCCGGACGATCGCGTAATCCGCTGATCAAGGTGGCCGGCCTGTCCTGGCTGGAGTTCGAGAAGCCCGACCTGGACCGCGCGGAGCGGTTCGGCACCGACTTCGGCTTCATCGTGGCCGACCGGACCCCGGACACGCTGCTGCTGCGCGGCCGGTGGGCGTCCACCGCATGCCTGGTCGTGCGCCGCGGCCCGCGTCCTCGTTTCGCCGGGGCCACCTTCTCCGCCGCCGCCCGGGAGGACCTTGACCGGCTGGCCCGCGGCACCGGAGGCACGGTTACGGCGCACTGGGGCGGCCACGCAGTCCTGCTGCGGGACCCGAGCGGGTTCCCGGTGCGGGTGGTGCACGGCGTGCCCGAACTGCCGACCCTGCCCGAACGCGGCCCGCTGCCGCTGAACTTCGCATCCGGGCCGGTGCGGGCGAACGCCACGCAGCGGCCGGCGCGGCACGCGGCTGAGATCCAGCGGCTGGGCCATGTGGTGCTAGGCACCACCCGGTTCACCGCGGCGCTGGACTGGTACCTGAACACGCTCGGGCTGATCGTCAGCGACTTCCTCTACCTGGACGGGCAGCGGCAACGCGGGCCGGCGATGGCCTTCATCCGCTGCGACCTGGGCAGCGTCCCCTCCGACCATCACACCCTGGCCATGCTCCTGCAGCCGCACACCGGCTACGTCCACTCGGCCTACCAGCTCACCGACCTAGACGAGGTTGCCGCCAGCGGGGAATACCTGCGCGAGCACGGCTACCGGCACGCCTGGGGCCTGGGCCTGGCACATCCAGGGCAGCCAGATCTTCGACTACTGGCGCGACCCGGACAAGCTGATGTTCGAGCACTACACCGACGGCGACGTGTTCGACTCATCAATGGAACCCGGCTGGGCCCCGCTCTCGGTCAGCGGCCTGGCCCAGTGGGGCCCGCGGGCGACGGCGGAGTTCACCGGGACCAACGACCCGCGCGTCGTCGTCGCCGCCATCAAGGCGCTGCGTGAGAAGGGCAACGAGATAGACCTGCCCGCGCTCCGCGGCCTGATCAAGGCGATGAGCTCATGAGCGCCCGGATAGCTCGCACCGCGGACGGCTGGTGGGCAGTGACGCCGGCCGGGCTGGTCCGGCTGGACCTGACCGCCGCGACGACCGCCGGGCTGCTCGCCGACCGGGGCGCCCTGGCCACGGCCCTGGACGGCGCGCAAGCCAGGGGGCGGGACGCGGTGCCCGCGGAGTCGCTGGACCTGCTCAGCCCGGTGACCGCCCCGGCGCGGGTGGTGGCGCAGGCGGTGAACTACCGGTCCCACGCGACCGACTCCGGGTTCGACCCCGACACGGTTCCGCCGGCGTTCTTCCGCAAGGCCTCGCATTCCATCACCGGGCCCACTGGGGACATCATCCGCCCCGACGGGGTCGGGTTCCTGGACTACGAGGTCGAGTTCGGGCTGGTCATCGGGACGGACCTGCCGGTCGGCACCACGGTGACCGAGACGGATCTGGCCCGGTACGTCGCCGCGCTCGTGGCCGCGAACGACGTCAGCGCCCGGCAGGTCCAGCTCACCAAGACCCAGTTCTACGAGGCCAAGTCCTACCCCACCTTCACCCCGGTGGGTCCCTGGCTGACCCTGGTGGACGCCACGGACCTGGCCCGGCTGAGCTCGCTGCGGCTGACGCTGCGGGTGAACGGCGAAACGCGGCAGGACAGCACCGCTGCCGAGATGATCGTCCGGCCCGCGCGGGCGCTGACCTTGCTGTCCCGGTTCCAGCCGATGGCCCCCGGCGACCTGCTGCTGACCGGCACGCCCGGCGGCACCGCGCTGAAGGCGCCGGGCAAGATCGCCGGGAAGCTGGCCGGGCTGCTGTCGCCCGCCACCCGATGGAAGCTGTTCTTCACGCATGAGGCGGCTAATCCCCGTTACCTGCGCGACGGCGACGTCATCACCGCGACGATCGCCTCGCCCGACGGGCAGCTCGACCTTGGCGCACAGCGCAACACCGTTATTGGGAAGACGCCATGATCACGCGAGAGACAAAAATGCTGCCGGAGCCGACCTCGATCTACCAGCTGCTGCTGGACGCGGCCGACGCTTGGCCGGACGACATCGCAACGCAGTGGATCCCGGATCCGGGCGATCACACCCGCTGCCTGTCCTGGACCTACGCCGAGCTGGCGGGCACGGTGACGCGGATCGCCAACGCGCTGACCGCGCTCGGGATACGGCGCCAGGACGCGGTGACGCTCAGCAGCGCCAACACCTCGATGCTGTACGCCGCGACCCTGGCCGCGCAGGCCGCCGGGATCGCCGCCCCGGTCAACCCGGCGCTGTCCGCCGAGCGGATCGCCGGGCTGATTCGCCGGACCGGATCACGGGTCCTGATCGCGGCCGGGCCGGAGCTGGATCCGCAGCTGTGGCCACGGCTGCTCGAGGTGGCCCGGCAGGCGGACATGACCGCGGTCTTGGCGCTGCGGCCCGACGACGCGCACGGCGTACCGCCCGCCCTAGGCGGGACCGGTGACCCGGCCGGTCATGGGCCGCTCGTGGCCTACCTGAACGAGATTATCGCCGGGCAGCCGGCCGGCCACCTGACCGGCGCGGACCTGCCGACCGCGGGGGATCTCGCCGCGTTCGTGCACACCGGCGGGACCACCGGCGCCCCGAAGATCGCCGCGCACACCCACGCCAGCCAGCTCGCCTGCGCTCGGGGAATCGCCCTGTGCAGCGGGCTGGCTCCCGGAGAGGGGATGCTGAGCGGGCTGCCGCTGTTCCACGTCAACGCCCTGATCGTCACCGGTATCGCGCCCATGGTCAGCGGCGCCCGGGTCGTGTGGCCGGGCCCGGCGGGCTACCGCGACAAGGCCCTATACACCCGGTTCTGGCAGATCATCGAGCACTACCGGATCGCGGCGATGTCCGCCGTCCCCACGGTCTACGGCGCCCTGGCGCAGGTTCCGGTCGATGCCGACATCAGCTCGCTGCGGCTACCGATCGTGGGCGCGGCCCCGCTGCCCTCATCGGTACGCGAAGCGTTCGCCCGGCACACCGGATGCCGCCTGCTGGAGGGCTACGGGCTCACCGAAGCCACCTGCGCCACCACCTGGACCAGACCAGCCGAGGAACGCGCCGGGTCGGTCGGCCGTACCCTTCCCGGACAGCGGGTCAAGGCCGTCCGGATCGGCGACGACGAATCGTGGACCGACTGCGCCCCCGGCGAGACCGGTGTGCTGGCTATCGGCGGGCCCGCCGTATTCGCCGGCTACGTCACCGGCCACGATGCCCGAGGACCGCAGGTGAGCAGAGAGGGCGTCGTCGTCGACGGCTGGCTGAATACCGGGGACCTCGGCCGGGTCGACGCCGACGGTTTCGTGTACCTCACCGGCCGCGCCAAGGACCTCATCATCCGCGGCGGTCACAACATCGACCCCCGGACGATCGAGGAAGCGCTGCTGGCCCACCACGCGGTCCGCGCCGTCGCCGCGGTCGGCCGCCCGGACCGGCACTCCGGCGAGGTCCCGGTGGCCTACGTCGTCCCGGCCGCCTCGGGCCGGTTCGACGAAGCCGAACTGCTGGCGTGGACTGGCACCGCCATCGGCGAGCCCGCCGCCCGGCCGAAACATATCTATCCGGTCGACGCCATCCCGGTCACAGCGGTCGGCAAGCAGTTCAAGCCCACGCTGACCGCCGACGCCGCCGTCCGCGCCGTGACCGAGGCGCTGGAAGCGGCGGGCCTGCCGGACGCCCGCGCCACGGCACGACATGAGGACGGACGGCTGGTCGTCACCGTGACCGGCGGCGACCCCGCACAGGTCCGTGAGGCCGTCGCCGGATTCCCTCTCACCCTCCGCTGCGAGCCGGCGCCGCCCGCCAGTCCGCCGCGCAGTGACCCGAAGAGAGGAATACGACCATGAACGACCAGCAGTCCTCAGCCCAGGACCCGGTCATCGTCGTCGGCGCCGGCCCGGTCGGCTGCACTGCGGCTCTGCTGCTCGCCGACTCCGGCATCCCCGTCACCCTGCTCGAACGCCACACCCAGCCGCACCCGCTGCCACGCGCGGTGCACCTCGACGACGAGGTGGCCCGGATCCTGGGCCGGCTCGGCGTCAGCGAGGGATTCCTGGCCCGGTCCAGGCCCGGCAGCGGGCTGCGCCTGCTGGATGCCAGGCACCGCGTGATGGCCGAGTTCAGCCGCGACTACAAGGCGGGCGTGCACGGTTTCCCGCAGGCGAACATGTTCCACCAGCCTGACCTGGAAGAGCTGCTGTTCGCCCGGGTCGGGAAGCACCCGCTGATCGACTTCCGCCGCGGGGCGGAAGTCTGCGGGATCGAGGGCACCGGGAGCCCGCTCACCGCACCCCCCGTCCGGGTACGCACCCTCGTTGACGAGGAGCCGCAGACCTTCACCGGCACGGTCGTGCTGGGCTGTGACGGTGCCAACAGCACTATCAGGGAGCTGGCCGGGATCCCCATGGAGGACCTGGGGTTCACCGAGCGCTGGCTGGTAGTCGACATCCGCGTCGAGGGCGGCCTGGACACCTGGGACGGCGTGGAGCAGATTTGCGACCCCGCGCGGGCCGCCACCTTCATGCAGGTCACCGGCGACCGGTACCGCTGGGAGTTCCGGCTGCGCGACGGCGAGGACGAAGCCTGCCTGATCACCCCCCAGGCTCTCGGCGAGCTGCTGCGCCCCTGGACCGGCCGCGGCGACCTGGCCGGCCTTGAGATTACCCGCAGCGCCAGCTACACGTTCCGGGCCCGGCTGGCGGACCGCTTCCAGGACGGGCGCGTCTTCCTGCTCGGCGACGCCGCCCACCTTACCCCGCCGTTCATCGGCCAGGGCCTGGCCGCCGGGCTGCGCGACGCCGACAACCTCGCCTGGAAACTCGCCCACGTGCTCACCGGCCGGGCCGGGACCGGCCTGCTCGCCACCTACGACACCGAACGCCGCCCGCACGCCAGGGCCATGATCAAGAAGGCCGTCCGGGTCGGCTGGGCGATGACCGGCGGCCAGGACCGGGCCGCCGCCGTCCGCCGGATCGCCCTGGCCGCGGCCGTCCGCAGCGAACACGTCCGCCAGGCCATGGCCTCCACGGCGACACCGCGGCTGAAGACCGGCGCCATGCAGCCTGCTCCCCGCTTCCTGCCGTCCGGCATCCCCGCCGCGCTGCGGCCCGGCGGCCTGATCCCCAACCCGCTGGTGTCCGCCGACGACGGCACGCCGGTTCGCCTGGACGCCATCCTGGCAGGACGCACCGCCGTGCTGGCCGCACGGCTTCCTGACCCTGCGCTGGCAGGTTTCTGCCGCCGCCACGGCCTAGTCCTGGTGCGGATCAGCACACCCGGCACCGACGGCCCCGGCAGACCCGAAACCCAGGAGGACGCCGGGTGGATGGACGTCCGCCTCGCCGACGACACACCGCCCGCGGTGATGCGGGCCCTGACAGCGAACCCGGCGCTGACGGTCATCGTCCGCCCCGATCGCGTGATTGCCGCGGCCGGGACCCGCGGCCGGCTGCCGCGCCTGCCGTGGCACGTCCCGGCCACAGCCGCGCGCGGGCACGCCGTGACTACCCACCCGCCAGCTAACACCGGCCCCGCCGGCCCGCTGCCGACCGCGTTTTAGGAGCATCTCATGTTCGTCACTATCTCGCTGCTGCTGGCCGCGGCCTGCCTCCTCCCGGGAGCAGGCAAGCTGCTCGGCCACCCAAGGATGCGGCAGTCCGCCGAGCACTTCGGCATCCGCTGGCCCCGCTACCGGCTCATCGGAGTCGCTGAACTGGCCGCCGCCGCGGGCATCCTGGCCGGCCTGTGGTGGCACCCACTCGGAATCGCCGCCGCAGCCGGGATGACCCTGCTGCTCATCGGCGCGCTGATCACCCACCGGCGCGCAGCGGACAGCGGGAAGCAGATGGCACCGGCCCTGCTCGCCCTCGCCCTCGCCCTCGCCTATCTGGCTATCGCCCTCACTAGCTAGCGGAGAAGCTAATGACCACGCAGACATCACCCGGCGCTGCGGCGCCGCGATCCGCCGATACCGACGGCCAGGCAGCCCCGCTGGACGCGCTGCTCGGCGACGCGGACAAGTCAGCACCGGCAGAACTCGGCGGCGGCGGGCTACGGCCGCTCGCCGCAGCGCCCGGCGCCTCCATCTTCGGCAGCTGACAAGGGTGAAAGTCCCGTGGCCGCTGGTCCGCCAGCCAGCCGAGCAACCGGGGTGCGAAGAGGCGCCACCGCCCGTTCGGAGAATACCTACCGATCCCGAACGGGCCGGGAGCGTCTCGCACCGGGAAGCGGCTCTTATGGGACCTTCGACCCTAGAGCTGGCCGCTTCCGCCTTCTCATCGTGGACCGTACCGACAACCCTTCCGCTCACGGAAAGGATCCAGGCACATGGGCAAGACCAAGGACATCCGCGCGTCCGTCGAGGCCGAGCTCGGCTTCGACCCGCTGGTCGACTCCGGCGACATCAGGATCATGAACATGGGGGGAGACGTGACGCTCGCGGGCACGGTGCCGAGCTACCCGCAGTACCTGGAGGCGGCCGCCGCCGCGCGCCGGGTCGACGGGGTCAGCGGGGTGCACAACAACCTGATGGTAGTGATCCCGGACAGCGACTACCGCGACGACATACAGCTGATCACCGCGGCGAACAACGCGCTCACCCAGAACGTCACCGTGCCGGACGGGGTAGAGGCGACCGCCCTCGACGGCGACCTCACCCTGATCGGGACCGTGTCCTACATCTCGCAGCGCGCTGCCGCCGAGGCGGCCGTCGCCGGCCTGGCCGGTGTCCGGAACGTCATTAACGATATCGAGATGAGCTACGTCATGGACCCGGTCAACGTCGACGTGAACGTCCAGCAGGCGCTGGAGCGCTCCGCGCTAGTCCCCGACGGCAGCGACGTGACGTCGGACACCAAGGACGGCATCATCACGCTCACCGGCCACGTGCGCACCTGGGCCGAACACGACGCGGTGATCGGCGCCGCCTGGATGGCCCTAGGCGCCGTCGAGATCCGCGACGACCTTCAGGTGACCGGCTGACCCGCATCACGCGAACCGGCCGGCTCGGCCATAGGGAGCGCGCGTGATGCACGTTGAGGCTCTCGGCCACTGACCGCGCCCGGGAGGCATTCAGCCGGGCTCCCAGCCGTCACCGCGCCACGCGACCGGGCCCCGGTGGTAAGTCGCAGGGAGCCATTCTGGGAGCCATCGGTGGCAGATGCCGGGCGACACCAGCCGACGCGCCCAGACAATTCGTCCAGCTAAATGCCTTGCAGAGCGATGTCAGGCGACGTACCGCGACCTATCGCTGGTGCCTTCTAAGCAGCGGGTCGCGGGTTCGAATCCTGCCGGGCGCACTCACGAAAATTCCAGGTCAGCACGCTTAGTGGTGGGCCGGTCATTGGTGCTCACGACGCGCTACGCCGCCGTCGTGCCCGTTGCGTGCCCGATGACCCGGTCTTTGGCCGCTCCAGATCCTTTGCCGCACGCTTGCTCAGCGCGTCAGCGATAACCTGCTGGCGCTGGTCACTTCCGTGCAGATACACCATGGCGGCGCGTGTGGTCGAGTGCCCCATCCGGTCCATCAGCTCCCGCAAACTAGCACCAGCATCGGCGGCAAGCTGATTTCCGGAATGGCGCAAATCGTGGAAATGCACCGGAGGAAGCCCGACCGCCGTGAATGCTGGCCGCCAGACCCGGCGGAAAAATTGCTGTGCCGCAAGAGCGCACCCTGAGCGCTCGTGAAGACAAACCCGTCATCCCCGGGCCGGGCGTAAGTCACCAGATGCGCGGCCAGGTCCGGCGTGATTAGCTCAGGTATCGCCACGGTACGCCGCCCCGCTTCGGACTTAGGCGGGCCAAAGACGAGTCCACCGCCGCGTTGCTCGGTCAGTTGCCGGGCGATCCGCACGGTACGCGCCCGGACGTCGATGTCACAGCGGCGCAGGGCGGCCAACTCACCCCACCGCAGGCTGCCGAAAACGGCGAGCAGCACCAGGGCGCGGTATCGCTGATCGACGGCATCGGCCAGGGCGTAGACCTCCGGAACGGACAGGACCGGCCGCTCCGGGGACACTTCCTGCCCAGCACCCTTGATCCGGCACGGGTTACGCCGGATTAGTCCGTCATCCACGGCAGTGTTGAGTACCGCCTTAAACAGCCGGTAAGCCTTGGCCGCAGTGACCGCGCTCACCCCGGTATCCAGCAGGTTCTTGCGCCACCGTCGGACGTGCGGCTCCTTGATGTCGGCCAGCGGCCGAGGGCCAAACGTTGGTTCGAGGTGATGACGTAGCAGGTAGCGCTACAGCTCCACCGTCTTGGGCCGCAACCCCCGCTCCTCGATCCAGTCGCGGGCATAAGCGCCGAACAGCGCGCGTCCGCCGTCAGGATCGATCCAGTCGCCCTGGATGATCTCGGCCTCAGTGACGCTCAGCCAGCGTTCGGCGCTGGTCTTGGATTCAAATGTCCGGGGTGCGGGGCGGTCGCTGCCGTCTGGCCCCTTATAGCGTGCCTGCCAGCGGCCGGACGGTAGCTGACGGACTCGCCCAAAACGCCGCTTTCCCGCCATAAGGCAGCCCTCCCCCGCGTGCGGGCGGGCACCGGGGCCACGCGACCCGCCTCGATGAACTCAACCAAGGCAGACTCGGCGATCCGGACGTGACGACCCACCCGGACGAACTCGATACGCCGTTCGGCGATCAGACGGCGGACAAACCGCGGCTTGGTATCCAAACGTTCCGCGACCGCTTCGACCGACAGCAGCTGCTCCGCGACCGCCGCTGACCGGATGCGCTGGTTCATGCTGCCCTCCCGGTTGCCGAAAGATCGTTGGGCAGTCCTTCGGCTCGTCGGCGGGCCTGGTCGAGTGCCTGGAGCCAGTGCATCCGGTCGGCGACGACGTGCAGCAGCCGTTGCCCGGTGGGCATGTGGTCCTGGTCCCCGGGCTGGACTGCCTCCCAGGTGTACCGGGCCGGATCGGTTGCCGGAAGACCGAGGGTTTCAGTCAGCCAGCTCTTGCGGTCGGCGCGGTGGTCGGCCAGGGTCTTGCCGGACCATTTGCGGGAGGTCAGCACACGCCGGCCGGCGTAGCCGAGGTATTCACGGCGGTGCGCCTTGCCCTTGCACGCGCCGGGCCGCAGGCCCTTCTTAGGATTCTTGGGCTGGATGCTGCCCAGGGTGTGCCCGCAGGGGACAAGGCGGCGCCGCTGCGCGGCGCCGGGGCCGGGCACTCCGGCCTCTGCCTTGAAAGGCCCGGCCGGGCGCCCGTCCCGACGCCTAAGTTCACTGCAGATCAGCCGGGCTGCCTAAACGCAGTGGGGCGGGCGGAGTCATCCGCCCCGTCCACGACCTGCTGGGCGTAATCGGCGGACTCGCTGGCCGGGAGCCGATGGTAGCCGTCTTTGGTGACTGTCACGACCACCGGGAACATCTGCCAAGTCATGTCGGGGCCGTCGGTGGCGGAGCCGTCGTCGGCTGCGTCGTAGCAGGGTCGCGACCCGCCCTTCCGCGTTTCCCGCCACTCGCCTCGGATTGGACGTCACCCTTCACAGGCGGGGAGTTTGGGTGTAGAAGGGGATCCATTAGGCCCTTTGGGGGGGCCAGGCCCTTTGGGGGGGCCGCACGAGGGAAAGGGTTAGTACTCATGGGGAAAGCATGGAAACTCGGGGTTGTGGGGACCCTTGCCGTTGCGGGAGCGCTCGCGCTCTCGGGCGGACCGGCGATGGCTGCCATGTCCTGGCCGTCACCGGCGGCGTATACCTGCACCGGCGGTGATTTCGCCACCCATCACTTCACCAGCATCCCGTCGGGGATCTACGCCAGCATCACGGTCAAGGGCGCGTGCGCCGTAGCGCCCAATGCAGTGATCACCGTGATCGGCAACATCAACGTCGCCCCCGGTGCCGCGCTTGACGCGCAAAGCGCGCCGTCGACGATTACCGTGCGACACAACGTCACGGCAGGTCCGGGCTCGCTCCTCGGCTTGGGCTGCCTGCCTAATCCACCGGGACACACGACGGGACATCCGTGCACTGATCGACCCAAACGGAAGGTCCGACATTACCGTTAAAGGTAACGTCACCGCCTGGGACGCGAACACCATTCTGCTGAACGGGATCACGGTCAAGCGGAACGTCAAGCTGATCGGATCAGAAGGTACAGCCACCGTCGCCGAGCGGAAGAACGCTATTCCCTGGGCGATCAAAGACAACACGATCGGCGGCGACCTCATTGCGGGCCGACATGACACCGCTCTGGATTGGCCTGATCCACAATCAAGTTTGGTGGCAACGTGATCCTGTTCCACATCCACATCACCGACGGGCTCCCCCCGAACAACGACCCGAAGCCGACCATCCAGGTCGCTAGCAACGCGATCGGGCGGAACCTCATCTGCTACGGACTCGCCCCCGCCGTGGCGGGAGGTTTCCCTGGCGAGGTCAACGTCGTCGGCGGCAAGGCGCTCGGCCAGTGCGCAAACCTGCAGAACGAGCCCCCACACTAATGACCGCCGCCCGACTGGGAGTGGGGATCCCTGATCTGACCTAGTTTGCACCCCGCCCGTCCGCCACCCGCTTGAGCCCAGGGGTGGCGGACGGGCGGCTCTGACGACCGGGTTCCGTCAGGGACGAATGAACGCTTTGTCAACGACGCAAGCACCGCTCTAGCGGGGCGCCGCAACCGAAGACCAGCTAGGCCCGGCCGAAGCCAACTCTTATCTATGAGAGGGCACACGGGGCGATCAGGCTGGGACGAGAGTGTCGAAGTTGGCGGCTTTGGAGGCGATGAAGAACGAGTCGCCTTCCAGTCCATGGGCCACCTCGTCGGCCTCGAAGTGCTCAATGAACGGTTCTGCGGCGGTATTCATCCGGCGCACGTGGAACTACGGATCAGAAGGGCACGCAGTTCCAAGGCGGGGCTGCCGCCCCGGACCCCGCGGCGTATGGGCTGTCGCCCCCGCTGTTTCAACCCCTCACTGCCTACGCGGCACGCGACAGGATCTTCCCTGCACCAGCGCGGGGAGAACCCCGCACCCCCGGTAAACCAATCTGTAAACGAGATGCGGCGAGCACGGCTGAGACGTGAGAGATGCAGGGCGCCGTAGACGACCGCCTCCCAGACGCTCGCCGAGGTCAGGCGGCACAGCGGGGACCGGCCGAGACGCCGGAGACCGCTGCCTGATGCCTCATAACCCAGCGACAGCAGGTGCATAATCGAGATATGACGCAAGAACGCCGACATGCGAACGGGCGCGGTCTGGCCACCGCAGTGCGCTGGGTCCGCAGCCATCTTCCGAGGTGGCGCAGACGGCCGCCGACAGTGGGAGTTCGTGAACCTCGCCGACCGAAGCCCACTCTTCCAGCAGCTGCGGTCGCGCTTAAAGAGCCGCGCACCAGTCTCATGCACTGGATCAAGCTGGGCAACAGGCATACGGGCGAGCACACCTAGGTCGCTCGGCAACAAGTGCAAGCAGCAACGCGAGGACCAAGGGGTTGAGGTTCTAACGGTCGTGCGCGACGGAGGACGAACGTGCCCGCTGCGTGCCCGATTGGCCGGTCAACCCCGGGAACTCACGGTCACTCCCGGACAACCAGTACACGGGTTGACCTGCGGACAGACAGGCTGACCCGCTGCGCAAACAGGCCTTCTAAGCAGCGGGTCGCGGGTTCGAATCCTGCCGGGCACACCAGCTCAGATGGTGTCTAGGACCTTCGGCGTGGTGTCCGGGGAGCCAAAATGGGAGCCACCCGCCGTGTAGTGGCTCCCATGACAGGGGCTTCGGGTGCTGCGCGCAGCCGCCGCGGGCAAGGCGAGGACTCGATCTACTGGGATGCGTCCAAGAACCGGTACATCGGGGCTGTCAGCCTCGGCTTCAGCCCGTCCGGGACGCGCATCCGCAAGAAGGTCACCGGGCGGACCAAGACCGAGGTCCGGGACAAGCTGCGGGACCTGCACAAGCAGATGGAGGGCGGGCTGCGGGCGCGGCGCTACACCGTGGGTGACGCGCTCGAGGACTGGCTGGCTCATGGGGTGGACGGGCTGTCGGCGCGGACCGTGACCTTGTACCGGGGCACGAGCGTGAAGGCCCTTAGCGAAGAACTCGGCGCTGTCAGGCTGACGGAGCTCACCGCTTCTGATGTGCAACGAGCGCTGGCGGCGATGGCGCCGCGGCTGTCGACGCGGACGCTGCAGATCGCGCACAACGTCCTGGTACGGGCGATCCGGCAAGCAGAGCGCGACGACTTGGTGGGGCGCAACGTCGCCGCGCTGGTCGACCCGCCGAAGGGGCAGGCAGCTGGGCGCCCCTCGAAGTCGCTGACCTTGGAGCAGGCGGTCGCGCTCATGTCCGCTGCCGAGGGGACGCGGCTGGAAGCGTACATCGTCTTGCCCTTGCTCACGGGCCTGCGGACCGGAGAGGTCCGGGCGCTGCGCTGGGATCATGTCGTGGCCTGGGTCGGCGGGCAGTGGCGGTCGGTGAGCGAGGCCGGGTTCGATCACGAGCAGCTGGCGGTGTTCGTCTGGCGCGCGGATCGGGCCGGCGGGGATACGAAGACGCCGAAGTCTCGACGGACGCTGGCGCTGCTGCGTAAGTGTGTTGAGGCGCTGCGGGAGCACCGGGTGCGGCAGGCGGAGGATCGGTTGGCGGCGGGGCCGTTGTGGAAGGACCACGACCTCGTGTTCGCTTCCGCCGTCGGGACGGCGATGGACGATCACAATGTGCGGCGGCAGTTCCGGGTGATCACGGAGGCTGCGGGACTGGGGAGAACGTGGGTGCCGCGGGAGTTGCGGCATACGTTTGTCTCGCTGCTGTCCGCTCATGGCGTGCCGGTGGAGGCGATCGCGCTGCTGGCGGGGCATAACCAGACGGCCACGACTGAGCTGGTGTACCGGCATCAGATTGTGCCCGCGCTGACTCGCGGCGCCGAGGTCATGGATCAGATCTTTGGTTAGCTGAACCGCCAGTCGTGGTCGGCTTTCGGCGTGGGAACAGGCGTCCGCTCGCCGACGGCATGCAGGTGCTAGGCCGCTCGCAACGGCCCGGAGCTGGCTTGGGGAGGCGGCGGCCGCCTCGGCTTGGATCGCGGCGATTACCTGACTTGTGACAAGTTGGTGCACAGCTGATCGGCCCGCCTAGCTTCCGGCTCTGCGGCCCCGCCTGGTCGGCGTCTTAGTGCCCGGTGCCTGAGTTGACCTTGCCCATAGGGCAGGGCCGATCATGGTCTCGTGACGGAGATGGCACCGGATACCGGACATGGCGTGCTGCCGCCCGATAGCCATGTGCATAGTCAGTGGTCGTGGGACGCGCTGGCCGGGTCGATGGAAGGTACCTGCCAGCGCGCGGTGGAGATCGGCTTGCCCGCGGTGGCGTTTACTGAGCACGCTGACTTCACTCCGTGGTCGCTGGGGCCCGGCGAGAAGATCCCTGGCGAGTGGCGTCACCTGGTCAGCGGCGGCGTGCTGACCCCGCCCGCGCTCGATCTGGACGGCTACCGGGACTGCCTGTGCCGCTGCCGGGAGCGGTTCCCGGGCCTGCGGATCATGTCCGGCGTCGAGCTGAGTGAACCTCACTGGCACGGCGGCCGGGCCACGGCCCTGCTGCGCGACGGCGGCTTCGACCGGGTCCTGGCCGCCGTGCACTCCGCGCCGGGCGGCGCCGGCTTCACCGAGGTCTCCGATCAGTTCCGCGATCAGGCCCCGGCCCAGGTCCTGCGCGGCTATCTGGCCGAGACGGCCGCACTGATCAGCCGGTTCGACGCCTTCGAGGTCCTGGCCCACATCGACTACCCGGTCCGCCGCTGGCCGCAAGACGCCAGGCCCTGCGACCCACGCGAGTTCCAGGATGAGTACCGGCACGTGCTGCGGACTTTGGCCGGCGCCGGGAAAGTCCTCGAAGTCAGCACCAAGGTGCCGCTGCATCCGCTGATCCTCACCTGGTGGCGGCAAGAAGGCGGCCAGGCCATTACCTTCGCCAGCGACGCCCACGACCCGGGTGCGCTGGCGGCTGGCTTCGCTGACGCTGCCCACCTGGCCGAGGCCGCCGGCTTCGCCGTCGGCCACGACCCCTGCGCTCCCTGGGGCCGGAACTGAGCAGCCCCGCTCCAGCCGTTAAGGGTGCGTGCTGGAAGCCCGGCTGGCGGGAGCTGCCTACACGGAGATTGACCGTCCTGGCATACGGCAACAGGCCACTTTGCGGGCCACCGTTAGTGCACAAGTTCAGCTCGCGCGAACCGCAAACCAGCAGGTGGCAACCCCGCTCTATAGGCGAGCGCCGAATCTTGTCCTAATCGCGGGCCTGGTGATCTCGGCGAGCCGGAGCACGGCCTCGGGGGCGGTGCCATAGTCGTCCTGGACGATCGCCGTCATCGTCCCCGCAGCGGTCGTCCCGGGCGTCACGGCGGTCATCGCGCTGCCCCGGCCGGCTCGGCGCGGAGCGCCGGCTGGCTCACTGTGATGCGGCGGCCCCGGATCACGAGCCACAGCGCCAGCAGGAACTCGCCGATGAACGTGACCGTGGAGACCTGGGTCCAGGAGCCGCCGGAAACGAACTGGCCGATGCTGTCATAGATGTAGCCCAGGCCCGCGATCGCGATCAGGACGCCCAGGAGCCTGGGCACGTAGCCCGATCGCCAGGCCAGCCATGCGATCATGAGCAGGTAAAGCCCGAACACGATGAGCCCGGCATGCCAGATATCGGTGAACCGGTTGATGTCAGATAGCGCCTGGGCGTGCACCCGGGCCGCGCCGGACGCCGGCAGGGATGTGCCGCCGAGCAGGCGGGCGGCTCCGGCGAGCTGGACGACGGCCACCGCGAAGATCCCCGCGTACACGATGCGCATCCCCGCCGCGAGCGCCGAGATGGGCTTGCTCACCGGGCTGAACACCCGGTACAGCGCCAGGGCGGCCACCACGTCAAGCGCGATGACCAGGAACAGGCAGGCGATGCCGGCCCGGAACAATCCCTGGTGCGCCGTGATGTCCTGGGCTGTCCGGGCGGCATTGCCTGCCGTGATGAGCCCGTGGATCGCGAAGTTGTAGCCGAAGCCTGCCAGGGCGGCCATGAGCAGCAGCGCGACCCCGGCGACGAGGCTGGCCTTGCGTACCGGCCGGCTCGCATCCGGCCCCTGCTGGAAGGAGGGCGGCGCGTCATTGGCGTGGTGCCGGCTGGCTGGTTCCGTAGCGTGGTTCGTCATCGGGGTCCCCTTTCCGGGGGTGGCGTGCGGCGGAACCAGGAGACGGGCCGGGCCGGCACGGCATACGATGTTTACTTACGATGTAAGTTACACTTACACTGTAAGTACGTCAAGTTATTTCTTCGCGACGCGCCGATGCAGTGCAGAACAGGAGTCTCGAGTGTCCGCTACGCCCGATGCCCTACCAGCGCCCCGCATCCCTCTGAGCCGTGACCGGGTCCTGCGCGCCGCGGTGACCTTCGCCGACGAGAACGGCATCGAGACGCTGTTGATGCGCAAGCTCGGCCAGGTAGTGGGGGTCGAGGCGATGTCGTTGTACAACCACGTCGCCAATAAGGAGGACCTTCTCGACGGCATGATCGACCTGGTCTTCGCCGAGATCGAGCTGGCGTCCGCGGCCGAAGGCTGGAAGAGGGCCATGCGCCAGCGGGCGATCTCGGTTCGGACTGTCCTGGCGCGGCATCGCTGGGCGATCGGCCTGATGGAGTCCCGCACGTCCCCCGGCCCGGCGACGCTGCGGCACCACGACGCCGTCCTCGGCTGCCTCCGCAACGCCGGCTTCTCCCTCGAGCAGGCCGCGCACGCCTATGCAGCCCTCGACAGCTACATCTACGGGTTCGCGCTGCAGGACCGGGGCCTGCCGTTCGGCACCCCAGAGGAGACCGCGGCGCTCGCGCAGGTCATGCTGGCGCAATTTCCTGCCGACACCTATCCCCACCTGGCCGAGTTCACATTCGGGCATGTTCTTCAGCCCGGCTACGACTTCGGCAACGAGTACGAATTCGGCCTCGCCCTGATCCTCGACGGCCTCGAGAGGGCCTATGACACGGCCCAGCCGGTAACGGCACCGACGCGACGCCGGACGAACAAGTAGCCGGCCCATCCCGGATCGATCCATTACACCGGATCGAGGAGGGCCTGGTGAAACGTGTCACCAGGCCCTGGTTCTCCTCTATGCAGAGAACCTCGGACATCCGTGCAGACGACCGCGGATATCGACACCGGTGCCGATGCAGGCGAGGGCGACGATCACCTCGAGGAAGCCGCCCACGAGCACGCACTGGCTGGCCGGCTATCAGCTGGCCAGCCAGTGTCCGCGGTGCCGCGCCGGGGTTCCTCCTAGGCGGCCGTGACGTCCCGGTGCCGGGCACTGCCCGTGCGTAGGGGCACGGGGCGGGACCGGCTTCCGGCGGAAAAGCCCCGGGCGATCAGCAGGAGCGGGAACAAGAGCTCGAACAGGCCGCCGGGGGCCAGGAACACGATTCCGGCGGGGGATACGTGCCAGCCGATGTCGGCGATCCCGAGCAGATTGCAGACGACCCCGGCCAGGAGCAACGCGTAGCCGGCGATGCCTAGTATGGACAGGCTCCGCGGCACGAGCCTCGACGTCAGCAAAACCGGCGTCAGGACGAGCCCGGCCACGGCGGAGAGCGCGTAGGCGGGCAGCGCGTAGTCGTTCCACTGACTGCGGCTGGTCAGGAAGTACGCGCACGCCGCCAGGACCGCGAGGCCCTCCGCCACTCTCAGGACGAAGTAGACCTGCGAGCGCACCGCTGCGTAGGGCGTCAGGACTGGGCGCATCGCCAGGCCGACCGCAGCGTCGGCCAGGCCGCTGAGGCCGATCAGCAGCACGCCGCTGATGAGGGTGCCGGCCGGCTTGGTGGCGCTGGAGAAGTACGAATGGATCAGCGTGTTACCGATGAAGAAGGTGACCGTGAACGAGAGGAACAGCACTCCCACCACCACGGCGGTCCTTCGGTGAGCGACGGGTCGCTCCTGACCTCTCGCAGAAACGGTCGCTGGTGTTGTCATGGCCTGATCCCTTCGTGCGATGTGCGTAGCCGGCAGGGTTTCCGATTCGGAGTGCTGGGTTGTCGGTGGAGGATGGCTGGCGGTCATGGTGAGCATGGCCATGGGGTTGCGTGGCAACCGGGAAGCTGGCTGGCTAGGTTCTCGAAGTCGTCGTTCTTTCCCGTGGGCTGTCGGAGCATGGCGGCGATGCGGAAGGCGAGAGGGTCGCAGCCGACGCTGGCGAGGTGTTCGCGGAGCAGGTCAGCTGCTCGCCTGGCATTGCCGGTGGCTGCGGCGCGGACCACTTCGATGTGGTGGCGCTCCCAGTTCATCTGCTGGTGACTGGGACCTCGGCTCGCCGTTCCGGTGATGGCGTCGAGGTCGGCGACGGCGAGCCCGAAGGCCGGGTCGGCGTGGACGGCGAGCCGCAGCGCCGTGATGGCCAGGCGCGAGTCGGCGGCGCGCTGTGCCTGCCGGTACCGCGCAGCGGCCCGCCGCTTTGCGGTAACCACGCGGCCGTGGACGTCAACCGCGGGCCCGGCAGCGGCCAGGTGGTCATGGTGGCTCGGGTACTCCTCACGCATTGGCTGCATGAGTGCAAGGTTGCCCGGGTGCGCTGAGGTGGCGCTGAGGTGATGCTGACGTCAGCTGGCTGCAGGTGGTAGCCAGAGCTTCGGCGTGTGGTTTGCCGAGGGTCACGCCGCCGGCGCCCGAAGGAACGCGGCGAAACGACCCGCGGCGACGGCTGTCTCCCCCGGGCCGGGCCGCTCAGTGAGCGGACAGCGCCAGGCGGGCCGCGAGCGCGGCCACATCTGGCTCATCGGTGAGCGAGCGATACGCCCGCCCCTGGGCGCGCTGCTGAGCGAGCGCGACGAAGACCTCGGCGTTGCGGCGGGTCGGGTGGGTGATCGCCGTGACTGCGGCCACGGCGGTATCGGCGAGGAGTTGCACGGCCGGGTCCCCGCTGGCCGAGGCGCCTGCGGCGGCGTCAGCGGCGAAGACGGCGGCGGCGTCGGGGTGGCCGGCGGCGAGCGCCCACCACGCCAGGCCCGCGAGCACACGAGGCGGGCCGGCCGGGAGATCGACGTGCCGGTAGTGGCTTCCTGCCGCGTCGAGCAGCGCCCGCGCCCGCGCCAGATCACCGAGCCGTCGGGCGGCCGCCGCCTGGCCGACCATGGCGTCAGCCGACAGCCACGGGTTGACGCTGCACCCGATCGCCTCCTGGTAGAGCCCGTCGGCTGCGACGTCGTCGCCTTGCCTGGCCCGCAGCGCGGCCAAAGCGACCAGGCTGAACGGCACCTGCAGAGGCTGGCCGGTGGCCCGGCAGCGCTCCAGCAGCTCCTCGTAGGCCGCCGAGGCAGCATCAAGGTCCCCCCGGGCCTCGGCGATGCTGGCCAGGGCGTTCAGCGGAGAGACGACCACCAGGACCTCTCCCTCGGCGTCGAAGCGCTCGAGGCTCGAACGGGCGGCTGGCTCCGCGTCCTCCAGCCGCCCCAACGACACCAGGTTCCAGGCGACTATCAAGTCGTGGATCGCGAGGAGCCAACCGTCGCCAGCTGGTTCCAGCAGATCCTGTGCCTCGCCCAGGGTTTCGAGTGATCGCCGGAACTGGTGCGCGAACGCCAGTACCGTCGCACAAAGCACCAGCGCCTCCGTCAGGCGACCCCGGTCACCGCTGGCCCTCAGCGCGGCGACGGTCTCCTCGCATTCAACGACGCCCGCCGCCGGGCTGGACGACATGCCCACGCAATAGCCGTGCCAGACGTGGGCGGTCGCTCCCAGGCCGGGATGGCGCTGCCCGCTGGCGCCGAGCGCATCACCGAGCCAGCGGGCTCCTTCGGCGAAGTCGCCGTTAATGAACCACAACCAGGCTATGCCCGACGCGAGCGACAGCGCCGCATCAGCGTCGCCGGTTGCGATGAACCAGTCGAGCGCGGCCCGCAGGTTACCCGACTCCGAGGCCAGACGATCGCGCCATATCGGCCCGGTGGCGCCGCGCAGGCCATCGTGGGCCTCGGTGGCCATCTGCCGGTAATAGGCGCCGTGCCTGGCGCGCATCGCGTCAGCTTCGCCGGATTCCCCGAGGCGGTCCCGGCCGTACTGCCACAGCGTCTGGAGCTGGCTGTACCGGGCTTCACCACCGGCACCGGGGCCAGTGACGAGGGACTTGTCGACCAGCCGGCTCAGCACATCGAGGATCTCACCGGCCGGGACCTGGTCGTCGGCACAGATAGCTTCGGCCGCGGCGAGATCGCAGCCGCCGGTGAAGGCGGCCAGCCGGGCGAACAGGCGGCGTTCGTCCTCGAACAGCAGGTCGTAGCTCCAGTCCACCACCGCCCGCAGGGTTTGCTGGCGGGGCAGGGCGGTGCGGGCGCCGCCGGTGAGCAGCCGGAAGCGGTCGCCGAGCCGTTCCGCCACGGTAGCCAGCGGCAGCGAACGGAGCCGGGCGGCGGCGAGCTCGACGGCCAGGGGCAGGCCGTCCAGCCGGCGGCAGATGTCCTCAATGACGTCGCCGGCCGGCCCATCTGCGAGGAAGCCGGGCTGCACGGCCCGGGCGCGGTCGGCGAACAGCTCCACGGCAGCCGGGATGGCCAGGCCGCCCACCGGCACCAGGACCTCCCCAGGTACGCCGAGCGCCTCACGGCTCGTGGCGATCAGCCGGAGACCCGGCACCGCCCCGGCGAGGGTGTCGGCCAGCGCGGCCGCCTCGGCGATGACGTGCTCGCAGTTGTCGAGGACAACGACCAGCGACCGTCCGGCCAGGTGGCGCACGATGAGCTGCACGGCCGATCCCGGAGGCTGCGGGCCCCCGAGCGCAGACGCCACCGCGCCGAGCGCGCCGGCCACGGCCGGCCCAACCCCGTCGGGTGCGGCGACGCTGGCGAGCTCGACGAGCCAGGCGCCGTCTTGGTACTCGGTGCGCAGGGCGGCGGCGGCCTCCACCGCCAGGCGGGTCTTGCCCGTCCCGCCCGGGCCAGTCAGCGTCACCAGCCGGCTGGCGCGGACTGACCCGAGCACCTGTTCCAGCTCGGCGTCGCGGCCGATGAAGCTGCTCAGCCGCTCCCGCAGATTGCCGGCTGACGCCGGCGCGGCCGCCCGGACCAGAGCCGGGCTGGCTGCGGCGAGCGACGGATCCTGGGCCAGTATCCGGGCCTGGAGTTCGCACAAGGCCGGGCCGGGGTCGATGCCCAGCTCGTCGGCCAGGCGGTCGCGGACTTCGGTATAGGCGCGCAGGGCGTCGGCCTGCCGTCCGGCCCGGTACAGGGCCAGGATGAGCAGCTCCCACAGCCGCTCGCGCAGCGGGTGCTGCCGGCAGCGCGCCTCCAGCACGCCGACGAGCTCCCCGTCGCGGCCCAGCGCCAGGTCCGCTCCGGCCCGGGTTTCGATCGCCACGAGGGTCAGCTCGTCCAGCTGCGCCCGCTCGGTGTCAGCGAAGCCGGAATAGGCGAACTCGGCCAGCGGCTCGCCCCGCCGCAGGCCAAGCGCCTCGCCCAGCGCGGCAGACGCCTGCGCCATCTCGCCCGCCTCCGCCAGGCGCCGTCCCTTCGCCACTAGCTGCTCGAAGCGGACGACATCGACCTCATCGGGACCGACCGCAAGGGCATAGCCGGCTTCGGTGGTGACGATCGCGCCCGCCCCGAGGGTCCGGCGCAGCTGGCCGATCTGGGCCTGCAAGGCGTTAGCCGGCTTCGCCGCCAGCCCGTCACCCCACAACGCGTCGATCAGCCGGTCGGCACTGACCGGCTCGCCGCGATGCAGCGCCAGCAAAGCCAGCAGGGCCCGCTGCTTGGCGCCGCGGACAGCGAACGCCACACCCCCGTCCGCCGCCTCGAGCTGGCCGAACAACCGCACATCCATTGCCTCCACCCTACGGCCCTCACCCGGCCGCCGCTGGGGTGAGCCGCCGGGCATCAAGGTAGTGAGGAAGCAGGGGCAGGGCTGGTGCAGCGTACTGTCAGCGAGGATGCGGCCTTGGCGGGTGCCAGGGGGCGGGCCGGCTGGCTGGTGGCGGTGCCGGAGGCGGCGAGGCGGCCGCCGCGGGAGCTGATGGACGACCGGCTGTTGGACGCGCTGCTGTCTGAGCCCGTGCGGATGCTGTCCCAGGGAGGGGATCTCGCCTCGCGGCGGAGCTTCCCGGTGCACGTGACGGCCGGCGCGCTGCTGGTCCGCGGCGCCGAGATCCTGCTGGTCGAGCACCGCGGCGGGCTGGCGCCGTTCCGCCGGGAGGATAACGGGAGGATAAGA
Source organism: uncultured Actinomycetota bacterium (assembly GCA_963843745.1). Lineage (GTDB taxonomy): Bacteria > Actinomycetota > Actinomycetes > Streptosporangiales > Streptosporangiaceae > Trebonia. The sequence continues at coordinate 433,818 of CAWJLP010000012.1, read as the reverse complement.
GGTATTGCGGGTACCTGTACCTGCGGCCCAACCGGACTGGGAGCCGGGCGGTGCCCGACGGCGACGATGCACTCGGGGTCCGGCCGTCGGAGCTGACGCGTGAGCACCTGCGCGAGGTGCTGCGCATGTTCATCGCGGCCCGGCCGGGGTGTACCCGGTGCCGTTCAGCCGACGATCGACGGGCGCGCTGAACGTGCTGGTGTTCGCCCTGCTGACCTACATCGCCGACCTGCGCGGGCCCGGCTCGGTGATCTTCGCGATGGAGGAGCCCGAGATCGCGCTGCCGCCGCACACCCAGCGGCGGATGGTCTACTTCGTCTCCAAGACGATGGGGCAGGCGATCGTCACCTCGCACTCGCCATACGTCATCGAGCGGTTCACCCCGGAGGAGATCGTCGTCCTCAACCGCGATGACACCGGTCGCCGGCGAACTCCTCGCTGCTCAATGGTCGGCACTGCCGCTGTGAGGGGTGGTGACGCAGCACCGGATAAGAGCCTTGGCAGTAAGCCCACGTTTCCGGTGTGACCGTGGCCGCCACGAGGCGGGGCTTAACTGGAGAATCTAGCTGGATCAATCTGGATCACAGCCGTTTCACGCGTAATACGCATGAACTTCCGTGATTTTTACTCATTTCAGCGCCATCGGTGTGATCATGTCCACTACTGACCAGTGGGTCGTTTTTCTCCCAGAATCCTGGAGTGTCCCATGCGCAAGGCAAGAACCATCGCGCTGACAGCCGGGGCGAGCGCGCTAACCGCCGCGTTCGTCGCGGCGATGACAACATCCGCTCCCGCGGTGCTCGCCGCCCGCACGACGCCGGCAGCACCGGTCATCCGCGTGTCGCCTGACATCATCCAACTGCCGCAGGCCAAGACGCTGAGCACCCCGTGGACAACCGCGCTGTGCGAGTCGCAACTGTCGATCGCTTGCTACGAGCCGGACCAGGTCCGGGCCGCCTACAACGTGGCACCCCTGTACGCGCATGGCATCACGGGCAAGGGCAAGACGATCGTGATCGTCGACTCGTTCGGGTCCCCGACGATCCAGAACGACCTGTCCGTATTCGACAAGCAGTTCGGCTACCCGGACCCGCCGTCCTTCAAGATCATCACCCCGGCTGGCCCGGTCACGACCGAGGACCCGGGCTGGGCCGGCGAGACCACGCTGGACGTCGAGTACGCGCACACGCTCGCGCCGGGCGCCAACATCCTCCTCGTCGAGACGCCGGACGCCGAGACCGAGGGCGTCACCGGCTTCCCGAACATCGTCAAGTCCGAGCAGTACGTGATCGACCACCACCTCGGTGACGTGATCACCCAGTCTTTCGGCGCGACCGAGGAGACCTTCACCAACTACGCGCAGCTCGCCCCGCTGCGCGCCGCGTACTTGGACGCGTTCGTCCACGGCATCACCGTGCTCGCGTCCACCGGAGATGACGGCGCGACCAACGCCACGCTGGACGGCTCATCGTTCTACACCACCCCGGTCACCGGTTGGCCGGCCACCGACCCGCTGGTCACCGCCGTCGGCGGCACCCAGATCCAGGAGAGCGCCAGCGGCAACTTCTCGCAGGTCACCTGGAACGACAGCTTCGACGTGCCGCTGCAGCAGGCCTTCACTGGTACCAACGGGCCCAACCCCTTCTCCACCGGTGGCGGCGTCTCCGAGTTCTTCAACCTGCCGCTCTACCAGCTCGGCGTGGCTCACACGATCGCCAAAGCCATCGGCGCGGCACCGCACGCCAAGTTGCCGCGCGCCGTCCCGGACATCTCCATGAGTGCCGCCTGCGACGGCGCGGTCACCTACTACACCAGCTTCCCGGGCTCCGCCGTCGGCTGGCACCTCGTCTGCGGAACCAGCGAGGCGTCGCCCGAGTTCTCCGCCATCGTGGCGCTGGCTGACCAGGTGGCGGGCCACCCGCTCGGCCTGATCAACCCGGCGCTGTACGCGCTGTCGGCCGTCCACGCCCCGGGCCTAGTGGACGTCACCTCGGGCAACAACACGACCGCGTTCACCGACGCGAACGGCAACCTCGTCACGGTGCAGGGCTACTCCGCTGGCAACGGCTACGACCTGGCGACCGGCGTTGGCACCATCAACGCGGCGCTGTTCGTGCCCGAGCTCGCGGGCAAGCGGTTACCGCTACGCGAAGAAATAACCGCCTTACCGGACCCTGATACGGTGGCCCTCGGCTCGCGACTAGGTTGCGTGTCGAGGGCCACCTCTTGGTTTCCGCCTTCTACACCATCCGGGCGGTGATATCGACTACGCCAGCGGCGGGAGGGTGGCTGCCCCGGCCCGGGGTCGTAATGGCCGAGCCGGGCACAGGGACGCACGCGCCCGCTAGGAGGTACACCAGGTCGGTGGCGAAGGAGTGCTCCGACTCGGTGGCGGCGGGGTCGCAATGCTGCGTGCCGCCTCGGCGTGTGACAGCGTGGCCCACCCCTGACCGATCTGGGCCCAGGCCCGGGCCAGCTCCGCGTTTGGCCGGCGGCCAGGGATACCGTCTGCCAGCATCTCAGCGGCCTTCCCGAGGGCTTCCGTAGCCTGGCGCCCCGATTCAGCGGACGCCGCGATCCAGTCCCGCTGAATCTGCCCGCGCTCCGCACGACCAGCAACAGGGTCTCGAAGTGCATCAGCAGGATCAACCATGACCGGCACACTACGCCCGAACCGCACCGTGCGTCCGACGAGCAAGCCACCGCCTATGCGCTGCATCCGGTACATGGCAGGCGTGCCCGAAGCCAGTGCAGAGCTGGCCGATCTGGGTGCACAGTCGGTCGTCCTAAACGTCCGCACATGCGATGAGCGGGCGTAACGCCCTCGTATAGTTAGTTATACGTCGGCTTGAAATACGATCCCGCGATTGCGCGGGATGACTAATTCAAATTCCATGGCCACGACCGCCGGCGCGCCTAACGCCGAAACAGTCGCTCATGGGCGACGGACAAGTGGGGCGGTCATGCACGAGGTAGAAGCGCTGCTGCGGGAATACGACCGTGCCCGCGCCTACACCGACGAACTGTGGAAGGACCTCAGCCCGGAGGAGGTGACCTGGCGCCCGCACGAGAACTTCAGCGCCATCGGCTGGCATCTTGGCCACCAGGCGCACGTCGCTCACTTCATGGTCCGCAACCTCACCGCGGCCGAACCCAGCCCCGACCCGGCTCTCGACGCCCTGCTGGACTCGGCGCTGCCCGAACAGTTCCGCGGCGCCCTGCCTACGGTGCGGCGACTGTCCGCCTTCCGCGGCACGGTCGCCGAGCGCGTCCATGCCCGCATCGGCGACATCGCCGCCGGTAAAGTCAGCGCCCCCGCCCAGCTCAACATCGTCGCGACCTGCTTGCTGACCGCGCTTATCAACCACGAGTACCAGCACGACCAGTGGATCAGTGAGGTCCGTGCCGGCCACCTCGGCCGCCAACTGCCCGCCGACCCTGACTCCGAGCACGTCCGGCGCATTGACGGCTACCTCGTCCTGCACCCTTACGGGGCTTGAACGCCGGACACGCAACCTCGCATACCGCCGACTCGGCGCAGGTCGTGATGCGAGGGTGGGAGGGCGACTCGACGCACCGATCGTCCAGTTCTGGCGCCGTCTGCTCTTGGCTGTCCTTCTTGGATCTGTCCGCGTTGCATACGGTTCCGGGCAGGTCTCAGGGTTCCGTGATTGCGGCACCGCGCTACCCGGGCTCGTGGCTGCGCTACCGTGACCGGCTTCGCGGCCAGGACTCCGGGCGGGGCGGTAACATCGCAGCGTGCCCGGACCGTTTGCCGACGAGCAGCTGACCGCGTTTGTGGCGCAGCCGTCGCCGCCGTTCGCCCAGCTCGATGTGGCCGCGATACGCGAGGGGATCGCGCAGCGCGCGCGGGAGCGCTCGCGCGGGCCGGAGATGCAAGCGGTGCACGAGCTGCGGATCGGTGCGCTCCCGGCACGGGTGTACCGTCCCGCCGCCGGGCGCATACCGCTTGTCGTCTACCTGCATGGCGGCGGATGGACGGTCGGCAATCTTGAGTCCCACGACCGGATGTGCCGGCGGCTGGCGGATGGCTCGGGTGCCGCGGTCCTGGCGATCGACTACCGGCTCGCGCCTGAGCACCCGTGGCCGGCGTCGGTCGACGATACCGTTGCCGCACTGCGCTGGGTGGCCTCGGCGCCAGGGGAGCTTGGGGCGGCACCGAGCGCGGTGGCCGTCGCGGGTGACAGCGCCGGCGGCACCCTGGCCGCGCTGGCCTGCCTCCGCCTGCGCGACGAGTACCCTGCGGCACTGCCCCGCCTGCAGGCGCTGCTTTATGCCAACACCGACCTCACCGGCAGCCAGCCGTCGATGCGCGAGAAGGCGGCCGGCTGGGGCCTGGATGCCAGCACGGTGCGGTTCTTCAACTCCCAATGGGTGCCAGATCAGGCGCGATGGTCTGACCCCGGCGTCAGCCCGCTGCACGCTCCCGACCTCTCTGGGCTGCCGGGCGCGCTGATCGTTACTGCGGAGCACGACCCGCTACGCGACGAATCCGAGGCCTACGCCCGCCGCCTGCGCGACGCCGGCGTCGAGGTCGAACTACGTCGCGAGCCCGGCCTGATCCACAGCTTCATGCTGCTGGACGAGATCTCCCCGGCCTGCGCCGCGGCTGCGGACCGGGTCGCGGCTGACCTGCGCGCCCACCTCAACGCACCCTGAGCCGCCGCCCGGCGGCGGGTGTGACCTTCTGCGGTAAGCGGCGTAGTTCTCACGGTGCTATCTGGCGCAGCGCCGTTTCGGTCGAGGATCCGGGCGGGGCTAGCGGCGAGATTCCGCTGCGCCGGTGATTCGCCGTGACGCAGCGCCGGCCGGCGTCACCGACCGAGCCTTGCGGCCGACCATGAACCCGAGGCTGACGCGCATATGACTTCCCATTCCGCGGCGGCTGGCGCCGTCGCTTGACGGACCATGAAACCGCGCATCGCGGCGGCTACGCGAATAGTTGTCGTAGGCGATCAGTTACTGCCTGCGGTCGTGATCCGGCCTGGGTGTGTGCCTGCGGGTGCCACCAGGTCAACGGCAGCGCCGGGATCAGGGACTCTTGGCTGGGCGCACGCTGGCGACCACGCTGGCGGTGAAGCGCTCGATGCAGGCCTTTCCCCGCGTGGCGGTGGCGGTTGCCAGCTCGCGCGCGAGGTCTGGGCTGGCGTGGGCGAGGTCGACGAGGTCAGGACGCAGGGCCAGCATCACCGACGTCAGCCACGCCCCGGAATAGGTCCCGGGACTCGGGCCGACGTCGCCCCGCGGGGCGCAGACGGTCACCGCCCCGGGCAGTGAGGCGCCGAGATCGGCCACGGCCGCGTCCAGGGCGGGCTGGTTCCCGCCGTGGGCCGACAGCAGCACGATGAGCGTGAACCCGTGCCGGGCCAGGGCCCGGGCGTGCTCGATGGCGAGCCTGGTCAGCGTTTCAGGGCCAAGCGTCAACGTGCCGGGAAGATGGCGGTGCCGGTCAGAGCAGCCAACACGAACCGTAGGGGCCAGCACCGCGCCCAGCCGCCTGGCTACTTCAGCACCGACGGCATCGGCCAGGATCGCATCAGCGCCAAGCGGCAGGTGGCCGCCGTGATGCTCGACCGATCCGAACGGCACCACTGCTGTCGAGGTGCCGCCCTCAATGAGCTCCTGGAGCTGGCGCGCGGTCAGCCTCTCCAGCTCGTGCACGCCCTCGCCCATGACTGAAGTATCCCGCCGCGGCCGCTGCATGCCTAAAGTCAGAAGCCGCCCAGCTGTACATATCTCCCGTATCTGCACGCCTCTGCCGATGAACGCCGAGACCCTCACGGCCGCGCAGATCGGCGGATATCGCGTGTCAAGCAGTAAGCAGCGCAAACTACAGTGCGTGACGAGAAGACGGTGGCCCTCACGCCGGATCGCCGATTCAGTGCGGCTCGGGTCGGTTCCGTTCACATGGCTGACCCCGCGCAGATCCGACAGTTCTGTGCGCGGGAGTCGATACGTAGAGGTTCCCCACCGCGGCTGGCGCTTTGCGTGGCTGTCTCGTGGCAATCCCGGGCCTGCGCCTGGCGTCGCGTTCTAGCACCGGGCGAGGGACGCGAACATGGCTGTCCTCATCGCTTATCAGGCGACCTCGACCGGCGCGGGGGCGAGTTGTTCCAACTGGTCCACGCTCGGCCGTGAAGTCGCCGCAGGCCGTCATCAGCGTCACGTGCCTCGGATCAAAGTCGGTCTCGGATCACTATCCGGTCCGCTGGCAGCTCCGTTAGTCCTGTCACATGTGGGTTCTCGGGGCCGGACTCAGCGTTCGCTGGTGCTCACCTGCCGACGGCCACCAGACACCGAGTCTGCCGCATCAGCGATCCGGTAATCCCTATTAGCTTCAGCCGGCTTCCACCTGACGGCCGGTGAGGCACGAGGGATGGCATCTCGTCAGCGGGTGCCGGTGATGAGACGTTCGCGGTCGAATGCCGCCGAGGTGATCCGCCAGCCGAGTCCGTCGAGGACCAGGAGAACCGCCGCTCCGCCGAGGGCTAGGCCGAGCGTGGGATGGATCGCGTTGAGCGCGATGAGCGTCGTCACTGCGACCGGCGGGAGACTCGCGAGCAAGCTGAGCTGCCCTGCAACGCGTGGGTCGCTCGATCTGGCCGAGATCGTGATGCCGACCCAGATCGACCATGCGGCGAGGAGTGGCGTGAAGAGCAGTTGGGCGAGCAGATCGGGGGCCCGCAGGAGTGCCGGCGCTATGCCCGGATGTGCGAAGAGTTCCACGCAGGCAATGAAGAAGGCGAGGACCGCATACGAGATCGCGAGCGACGGGACGAAAGCCGCCAGCGCCTTGCCCAGCAGGAACTCATCGCGGCGGATCGGCGTCGCGAGCACGGGCTCGAGGGTGCCCTGCTGACGCTCGCCGACCACGGAGTAGGAGGCGAGCGCTGCGGGCACTAGCGCCGGGATGGCCAGCATGTACAGCAGAACATGCTCGTGTGCGAGTCCATTCGATGCCGACGGGGCCTCGGTCAGGACTGTGAGCAGCGGCTGGATGAGGAAGATCAGCGGGAAGATGACCATGGCAACGATGATGTTGCCGTTGTGCCGGTATTCGCGGAGCTCCTTGTGGAAGATGCCCCGGACGCGCCTCTTGCTCACGCTCATATGCGGCTCGCCTCCCGGTCCTGGTTGACCAGCTCGAGGTAGACGTCCTCGAGCGAGTGGCGTGACTCGCTGATCGACAGGACGTCGGCGCCGGCTGCCACCAGAGCACGGGTGGCAGCCGGTGCGGCGACTGCCGGGTCGGACACGGCGAGGACGTAGCCGGCGGCCCTGTCGTAGTGCCAGCCGTCGACGGCCGACAGGCCGGCGAAGACGCGGTCCGGGTCGGTGAGCGGGACGAGGGTCTTGACCGCGAGTGTCCTGGCGAACAGCTGATCGCGCAGCTCGGACGGCCGGCCTATGGTACGCAGGGTCGTGTTCAGGATCGCGACGCGGTTGCAGAGACGCTCAGCCTCCTCGAGGCGGTGGGTAGTGAGGAAGATCGTGACGCCGCGCTGGCGGAGATCGTCGATCAGGTCGTGGACGTCGCGGGCGGCGGCGGGGTCCAGGCCGGAGGTCGGCTCGTCGAGGAACAGCACCTGAGGGTCGCTGAGCAGCGCCCTGGCCAGGGCGACCCGCTGGCGCAGGCCCTTGGACAAGGTGCCGCATGCATCGCGGGCCCGGTCGGCCAGGTTGACGGCCCGCAGCGCGCGGTCGATGCGATCCTTCGGGTCGGCAACCTCGTAGAGGTCAGTGAAGCACCCGAGATTCTCGGCGACGCTCAAGCGCAGGTAGAGCCCGGGCGACTCGGGCATGATCGAGATCCGGCGGCGGATCGCGACTCCGTTCTCGGGGGTGAGCGGGATTCCGGCGACCGTTGCCGAGCCCGAGGTCGGCGCGATGAGGGTACCCAGCGTCCGCACGGTGGTCGTCTTACCGGCGCCGTTGGGCCCGAGGAAACCGAAGACCTCGCCGTAACCGATCTCGAAGGAGACGTCCTGGAACGCGATCCGGTCGGCGAAGCGCTTGCTCAGGTTATGGACGGACAGCGCCGGGGTGCCCTGCGTCGCGCGGGGTACCGCCACTCTCTCCGCGCTCACGAAGCTCACGAAGTGGCCCAGGGTGCGGGCTGCAGCCTCGTCCTGTCTAGGCCGCGCTGCAGGCGCCTCGACCAGATTTGCAGCCGGCGATTCGACCTGCTCCGCCGGGCGCCGCAGCATCCTTGTGAGCCACATGATCAGGTAGATCATCGCTGGTCCCGGAGAGCAGAGCCCGGCTGGATGCCGGTGGTGCGGCGCAGCGTCCCGCGGATGACGAGAAGCGTGAGCAGGAGTCTGGCCAGACGGGGCGGCCCCTGCACACGCCGACAGCCCCAGGCCAGACGTGGATGATGCGGATACCCGGGCCACGGGGCCCGGGCCAAGCCCCGGGACATGCGCCGCTGCAGGAATCGCGTGCGGGGATCCAGCATGCCACGCTGCCCGGACAGTTCGTAGCTGCCAGCCGTGCACAGGTCGAGAATCAGATTCTCCCGAGCCGCCTCCACTGCATGCTCGCTGCCGCGGCTATGGCAGAGGTAAGCGACGTCCGTCATTAGTCGGCTCCCGCCCGGAAGAATGGACCGAGTGTGCGGGCGGCCGGACAAAAAAAACTCCAGGCCCTTTTCACAGCCGCTACATCGCTGCTGTGACTGCCGGGGTCCGGAGCAACACCTCGACATTACGCCACGGCCGCGCCTGAAGATAGGGGAAGCCGACGCATGTCAACAACCCTTGCCGGGGGACGCCGCACGTTGTAGCGATCACGCGCCATCGGCGCCCAGGTCGGCTGCTTGACGCTGCTCAGGTCCCGCCGCTGCGCCAGCAACGACCGCCGACCTGCAGCGCCGAGCCTTAACCTCCAATGCCCGCGCAGAATACTCACTCGGGCGCGGCGCCCAGGACCCACAACGCCCGACCATTATCCGCGCCATATCGAGACGGTAGTGTCCGACCGTCTGTGTAAGTGATCGTGGCGTCGGTCATGAGATTGGGATTCGTCCGTTGAAGTAGATCGTGAATGCCTGCAGCGCCTGTTTCCACCCGGCGCTGCGGATCCCGACGTTCGGGCCGCGGAATTCCTCCAGGTTCCGGACGGCCAGGTAGAGCACTTTGAGGGCGGCCTGCTCGGTGGGGAACTGGTCGCGGTTGCGGGTCACCTTCCGCAGCCGGGCGTTCATCGACTCGATCAGGTTGGTGGTGTAGATCACCCGGCGGACCTCGGGCGGGAACGCCAGGAACGGGGTGAACTCGGCCCAGTGCGCCCGCCACAGCCTGACGATCGCCGGGTACCGGCCGCTCCAGGCCGAAGCGAAGGCTTCCAGCGCGGCCGCGGCAGCCGCCTCATCGCTGGCTGTGTAGACGGGGCGCAGGTCGCGGGCCAGCGGCACCCAGTACTTGCGGGAGGCATACCGCAGCGAGGCCTGGATCAGGTGCACCACGCACAGCTGCACCACCGCCTGCGGCCAGACCGCGCCGATCGCGTCGGGCAGCCCGTCGCAGCACACGATGCACACGTCGGCTACCCCGCGGCCTTTGAGCTCGGACAGCACGCTCATCCAGAACTTGGCCGACTCCCCGGTGCTGGGCCCGGCCCACATGCCCAGCACCTGCTTGGCGCCCTCGCAGTCGATCCCGATGGCCAGGTAGACTGGCCGGTTCGACACCACCCCGTCGCGGATCTTGACCATCAGCGCGTCGATGAAGACCACCGGATAGACCGCTCCACCGGCCGCGCCTGCCACTCGGCCAGTTCCTCCAGCACGCCGTCGGTGACCCGGGAGATCAGGTCCGGCGAGACGTCCACGTCATACATCTCGCGCAGGTGCGCGCGGATGTCGCGGGTGGTCAAGCCGCGCGCGTACAGCGCGATGATCCGGTCGTTGAACCCGTCCAGCCGGGTCTGGCCCTTGCGCACGATCCGCGGCTCGAAGGTCCCGTTCCGGTCCCGGGGCACCGCCAGGTCCACCGCCCCCACGTCGGTGAGCACGGTCTTGCCGGTGGTGCCGTTGCGGCTGTTCCCCGACCCCCGGCCGGCCGGGTCGTGCTTCTCGTAGCCCAGGTGGCCGGTCATCTCCTCCGTCAGAGCCCGTTCCAGCACGGCCCTGGTCACCTGGGACAGCAGCCCGTCCGGGCCGAGCAGCTCCGCGCCCTCGGCCTGAGCCCTGTTCAGCAGCCGGTCGGCCGGCTCGTCATCGATCAGCGGCCGCCGGGCCGGGCGGTCACCGTCGCACTTACGAGACACATTCGCAGTGTCGGTCATTGCGTGTCCTTCCGCGAGCCGCAATCCCTGCGGCCATCGTCAGGCCACGTCACTTACACAGCCGGTAAGACACGCCCTTCCCGGAGCTGCCAGGTTGCGAAGGCGAGGAGTCGCCAGACACAGGTAATGGCGCGAGGCGATGTAGGGACGGCAGAATGGACGGGTGTATTCCGCCGACTTCTTTGAGGATCGGTGGCGCCGCTACCTGCACCCGTCGCTCAGCAGGGGCTGCTGGTCGGCGGCGGAGGTTCGGGTCGTCTCGGTCGTAGCTCGCCGGGAAGGGGGTGTCCCGTGCAGGCCAGACTGGTCGATGTGCCCGGGGCGGAGCGCCAGGCGCTGGCCCCAGAGCCCGGGTGGCACACGCTTAGCGCCGAGGAGGTGCTGCGAGCCGAGGGGGCAGACCCGCGGCACGGCCTGAGCTCGGCGGAGGCGGCGTCGCGGGCCGGCCGGTTCGGCGCCAACACGCTCGCCGCAGGCAGGGCAGAGCCTCGCTGGCGCGCGTTCATCCGCCAGTACTCCGACCCCATGCAGATCGTCTTGCTCGTGGTCGGCCTCCTCAGCCTCTTCCCCCTCAGGCAGCTGGGAACCGGCCTTCTGCTGATTCTGCTGACACTGGCTAACGCGGTTCTCGGCCTGCAACAGGAGGGCGGGGCCGAGAGCGCGGTCGCCGTGCTCCAGCGGAGGTTGATCGTGACCGCCCGGGTGCGGCGCGATGGCCAGGAGGCGGAGATCCCCGCCGCACAGCTGGTCCCCGGCGATGTCGTCTCGATCGAGGCGGGTGACGTCGTTCCGGCTGACGGCAGGCTGCTCCGGGTGGCCACGCTGGAGGTCGCCGAGTCCGAGCTGACCGGGGAGAGCCTGCCGGTCTCGAAGGGCACGGCCCCGGTCGGGGAAGCCGGCATGCCGCTGGGCGACCGGACCGACATGGTGTACATGAACACCTCTGTCACCCGCGGGACGGGCGAGTTCGTGGTCACCGCGACCGGGATGGCAACCGAAGTCGGCCACATCTCGGGAATGCTCCAGGCGCAGCCGGCGGTCAAGACCCCGCTCACCCGCCAGCTCGACCGGCTCTCAAAGCAGCTCCTGCTGGTCGCGGGTGTCGCGCTGATCGCGTCGATGGCCGTGAACCTGTCTCGCGGCTATACCTTCAACGCGGTGTTGCCCGCCGCGGTCGCCTTCGCCATCGCGGCGGTCCCGGTGCAGTTGCCCATGGTAGTGACGACGATCCTGGCGTGGGGCACCCGGGCTCTGGCCAAGGTCGGCGCCATCATGAAGCAGCTCGCTTCGACCGAGACCCTGGGGTCTACGTCCGCGATCAACACGGACAAGACCGGGACGCTCACGCTGAACCAGATGACCGCGGTCCAGATGGTCATCGCCGGGCACCGCTATGCGGTCGAGGGAAAGGGCTACTCGACCGACGGGCGCATCAACCGCGTCGCCGGACAGGCGGAGATCCCGCTGGACCAGTTCCTGATGCCGATGGTCCTGGCCTCCGACGCGGTGCTCAGCGACGGCGAGCTGATCGGCGACCCGACCGAGGGAGCCCTGGTCGCGCTGGCCGCGAAAGGCGGCATCGACGCCGTCTTGACCAGGCAGGTACACCCGAGAATCGCCGAGCTCCCCTTCGACGCCGAGTACAAGCTCATGGCGACGTTCCACAAGATGACCGATGAATCGGGGAAGGCGGTGATCCGCTGCTTCGTGAAGGGGGCGCCCGATCAGCTCCTGGCCCGGGCCGCCACGGTGCTGGACCCGGACGCCGACCCGGTTCCGCTCGACGGCCGTCTCCGCGAGCGGTACCTGGCCGATAACGACCGGTTCGCGGAAGAGGGCCTGCGGGTCATCGCCACCGCACGCAGGGATTTCGACCCGGCGGCCTTCGATCCGGGGGCTGACCTGCTCCCGCTAGTGACCGATCTGGAACTGCTGGCTCTCGCCGGGATCGTCGACCCGCCGCGGCCCGGTGCCAAGGCATCGGTCGGGCAGGCGAAGTCCGCCGGGATCGAGGTCCGCATGATCACCGGTGATCACGCGGTTACCGCGGCCGCGATCGCCCGCCAGCTTGGCATCGATGGCAAGGTCATCAGCGGGGCGGAGTTCGGCGCGATGACCGATGACGAGGCGATGGAGGCGATCGCCGATGTCGGCGTGATCGCCCGCGTCACTCCAGAGCACAAGGTCCGCCTGGTGGACCTGCTCAAGCGCGAAGGCCAGATCGTCGCCATGACCGGTGACGGCGTCAACGACGCGCCCGCGCTGAAGAGGGCCGACATCGGGATCGCGATGGGCACCGGGACCGAGGTGGCCAAGCAGGCCGCGGTGATGGTGCTGACCGACGACAACTTCTCCACGATCACCAAAGCGGTGGAAATCGGCCGCGGGCTGTATGACAACCTGGTCCGGTACATCCGGTTCGAGATGGGATGCATGTTCGGCTTCATCATCACCTTCCTTGGCGCCGGCATCTTCGACATCGCCCACGGCGAGCCGCTCCTTCCGCTGCAGGTCTTGTGGGTGGCCTTCACCACCGTCACGATCCAGTCCATCGGGCTCGGCTACAGCAGGCTTGTCGCAGGGCTGATGGAACGCCGGCCCCGGCCACCCGGCCAGCCGATCCTGACCGGGGGGGTCCTCGCCTGGCTCGTCTCGGTCGGGCTGGTGATGGCGATCGGCACGCTGAGCGTGGTCAGCTGGGCGGAACAGGCCCACACGCTCGCCATCGCGCGAACCATGGGCGTGGTCGTGTTCTCGCTGTTTAACCTGTTCTTCTCGCTCGAGTCGAGGGACCGGCGGGACTCGGTGTTCTCCCTCAGCACGTTCGCCGACCGGACGTGCATCGTGACGACCGGGGCCTCCCTTTTCCTGCTCGTCATGGCAACCGTCCTGGCGCCGTGCCATGCGATCCTGAAGACCACCGCGCTCGATGTAGATCAGTGGCTCCTGTGCGCAGCCGTGGCACTGTCGATCATCGCGGTCACCGAGATCCGCAAGGCGTTCCTGCGGCAGACCGTCGGTCCGGTCAGGTTACGACGATCACCGCGACGCCGACTGCGTCATAGGTGCCGCGTGCCCGCGCGTCCCGGGTCGCGAGGGCTGCCCCGTGCTCCTTGGCGGCCAGCGCCACCAGCGCGTCATAAACGGCGCCGCCCGCGATGCCCAGGCGGCTCAGCGTGTCCGGCTTACGGGTGCGCGAGCTGCTCAGCACAAGCGGGGACGGGCGGCTATTCACGGATCCCGGCACGCAATTCAGCAGCTGGCCGCGATCGGTACGGAGGCCGCGGGCCCTGCCAACGGATAGGTGGATGAAGCCGACCTGCATGAGCGAGCATCGCTCTTCGACCCGCGTACCGCGGCTACGGGCTGGTCTGCGAGTTAGCCACGATGCCGGGTGGAGTACCTCCTAACCGCGGTGCCTGCCGCGGCGTTAACGGCGAGGCCCAGTGCCGCCCCGCCTGCGATGTCGAGCGGAAAATGGGCGCCGACGTAGACACGGCTCAGTCCCACCAGGGGGATGGCGGTCAGGGTGAGGGCGCGGCCGCCCGGGCCGAGACGGGGCAGGACAGCCACGCCAAGGACGACGGCCACGCCCGCGTGCCCGGACAGGTATCCGAGGCCGCTGGCGTCGCGGCCGCGACGGCGGATGCCCGGAAGCAGGGTCACGGGCCGGGGCCGCCGCACTATCCGCTTGACCGCTTTGGCCAGCGCCCAGGTGCCAGTGCCGCCGATCAGGAGGCGGGCTGCCAGCTCCCCGTCTCCGGCCAGCCAGGCCGCCGCGGCCGACGCCGGGATGGCACCGAACGCGCCCAGCTGCATGACGGCCCAGGCGGGCAGGTAGACCGAATCGGGCAGGCCGTTGACTGCGCGGAATGCCCTGACTTCCCGTGGGCCCACGCGGTCGTGGCGCACCGCACCGGCGGTGGCCAGCAGGGCAGCCAGGCCGAAGCCAAGCTGGACGCCGGGAGCGGCCAGCATAGCCGGAAGGGCACGTTCATGCTTGCTCGCGGGCCGCATCATGGGTTGAGCGTAGGCCACGCAGGGCAGCCAGACGGGCCGGCCGAGGCCGTTTCGGTACCGATTCCCCCTGTGCCCACAGCGAGGATGACACATCGCGAGCCGGCCGGCGAGGGCGCGGGCGGCGATGTCTGCGCAGGTGAGAGGGCTGGACTTCCCGGTGCCCGACACACCGGTCAGCAGAACCGCTTCACGGCCGCCAGCCTACGATCAAACTGCCACCGGCTCCTCCGCGGCGACCGCGACTAGAAACCGCGCCGATGCGGCTCACACGGTGGCGTCCCATCGAGTGGTGTAAGTCTTCGGCCCTGACTGCGTGATTGTTCTGCGCGCAGTGGGGCCATCGTGTGATGGTCAGCGAGACCACGCCAATGGTTCTCGTGAAAGGACACGCACACGATGGCCCTAGACCAGTCTGCCCTGCTCGACGTGCTGGAGGCACTGAAAGCCGCCGAGGTTGACGACCGGATCCGGCAGGCAGCCGAAACGATCTACCAGGCGCTGATCGAAGCCGAGCTCACGGCGGTGATCGGCGCGCACCCGCATCAGCGCACCGAGGCCCGCGCCGGGCTGCGGAACGGGCACCGGGCCCGCACGATCACCACCACGGCCGGGGACCTGGAGCTGAAGATCCCGCGGCTGCGGGCCGGATCATTCTTCCCGTCGCTGCTGGAACGGCGCCGCCGGGTGGACCAGTCGCTGTTCGCGGTGATCATGGAGGCCTACCTGCACGGCACCTCCACCCGCAAGGTCGATGACCTGGTCAAGGCGCTCGGCGCCGACAGCGGCATCTCCAAATCCGAAGTCAGCCGGATCTGCGCGGACCTGGATACCGAGGTCGCGGCGTTCCGGGACCGGACGCTGGCCGGGATGACCTTCCCGTATGTGTTCCTGGACGCCACCTGCTGCAAGGCGCGGGTGAACCACCGGGTGGTCTCCCAGGCCGTGGTCGTGGCGACCGGGGTCGCTGCCGACGGGCACCGCGAGGTCCTGGGTTTCGACGTCGGGGACAGCGAGGACGGCGCGTTCCAGGCCGCGTTCCTGCGGTCGCTGAAAGCCCGCGGCCTTGGCGGCGTGCAGCTGGTCATCTCCGACTCCCACGCCGGGCTGAAGGCCGCGATCAGCTCGGTGCTGCTCGGCGCGGCCTGGCAGCGCTGCCGGGTCCATTCCCTGCGCAACGTGCTGGCGCAGGTGCCCAAGGGATCGGCGGAGATGGTCGCCGCGACCATCCGGACCATCTTCGCCCAGCCCTCTCCCGCCGCCGTCCGCGAGCAGCTGGAGGTCATCGCCGGGATGCTCGGCCGCCAGTTCCCGAAGGTCGAGGCGATGCTGCATGAGGCCGCCGATGACATCACCGCCTTCGCCGGCTTCCCGCTCGGGCACTGGAAGAAGATCTGGCCCGCCAACCCGCTATCTGAACAAGGAGATCAAGCGGCGCACCGACGTCGTCGGGGTGTTCCCCAACCCCGAGGCGCTGCTGCGGCTGGCCGGCGCCGTGCTGGTCGAAGCCCACGACGAATGGCAGGTCGGGGAACGCCGCTACCTGTCCGAAGGCTCCATGGCACTGCTCGCCAGCACGGCCAAAGACCCGAAGGAGGTAGCCGCACCCGCCCTGCTCACGGCATAGTCACTACAAGCCCGCTGACCGCCACACGGCGAAGAACATTTACACCACACGGCGGGACGTCACCGCTCACATCGGCATGACAATCAGATGGGCGAGACGGCTGAAAGGCAGCGGCGAGCATATCGGCCTGCTATGCACCGAGGCCTACGTGATCATCAAAAACCAGGAAGGGGCGTTTGATGAGCGGTTCCTGCCGCAGCTCCAGCGCTTTTTCTGTGCGTGGCCCGCTTACCGGGAGTCGGTGCGGAATACCTGGACGAGCACCCGCAGCGCCAGTACGGCCTCGATGACGGGCAGGCAGTAGCCGAAGAACGAGTACAGGCTGACGTCCTTGCTCAGCGCGGGGCCGCCGTGCAGCCCGGGCATCAGGACGGCCATGATGCCCGCCGCGGCGGTCAGGAATGTCACGAGCACGCGGTGTACAAGGCCCATTACGTACCTCCGGTCAGCGGGGTCAGCGAGCAACCGGACTGCCACTGTCAGCCGGGCGCGAGCTGGGTGAGCGTGCCCTCCATCGTCGCCAGGGCGCAGAACACCGCCGCTATCTCCGGCAGCACCGCGAGCCCGTAGTCAGTCACGATACGGAACAGGTCGGTGAACATCCGCACGTCCGGCGTGTTGCTGGCCGTGAGGTAGCGGGCGAGGAACCGGCCGAGCGCGCATTCCAGCCGCGCCTCGTCGAGTACCTCTGGCCGTTCCACGATGTCGAGCAGGGCATCGGCGGCCATGACGGGATCACCGCGGTCGAGCGCGAGCAGCAGGCGTTGCAGCGCGCCGCGCAGCCCGCAGTCGATCCGGCCGACCGAGCCCCAGTCAAGCGGGCCAAGCTGACCGTCGCCGAGCAGAATGTTGCCCGGATGCGGGTCGGCATGGAAGATCCCGTCCAGCATGGCCCGCGAGGATCTCCCATGGGCCGACGGATGCAGCCGCGGAACGAGACGTTCTTCGCCCTCTTCAGCAAGGCCGGCTCGAAATCAAGCGGTCACGAGTCTGGGGAGGGCTGCCGGTCCTGATGATGCGCGCCGGAGAGAGCGCTGACTCTCGCGGTGAATTGCTCCACTGCCTGGTTGACTGCGGCGGACCTGACGGACTCGTACAGGTCGAAGTTGTGGTGTGCACCGGGCAGTTCGGCGTAGCTGACCGGGCGGCCCGATACCGCCCGTACCCGCTCAACGAAGGCCCGCACGTCCGCCGCCGGTATCAGGTCTTTCTCGCCGTGCACCACGAGCATGGGCGGCAGATTGCCGCGCGGCGCAAGGTCGCCGTAGTAGCCGTAGCGGCAGATCAGCCCCGCGATGCCGGTCTCGCCGTCGCACACCGCCCGGATCGCCAGGTTCGCCCCGGCCGAGCTGCCGGCGAGAAACAGCATGCGGGGCTCGGCGCCGTACTCCGCGGTATGGGCCCGTACCCAGGCGATCGCATCGCGCACGTCGGCCACCTGGCCGGCGAGTGTCACGTGCGGCTGCAGCCGGTAGTTCGCGCTCACGCAGACAAAACCGCGCCGGCTGGTCAGGTGCCGGATCAGCGGCCGCGCTTCGCGGGCCTTGTTGCCGGAGTAGAAGCCGCCGCCATGGAAGTGCAGCAGGACCGGAGCGCCGGCCTGCCGGTCACGGCGGTGATGCACATCCAGCGTGCGGCCCGGCCCGTTGCCGTAAGCAAGGCCGCGCACCCGGACCACGCCGGGGCGGCCCGGGAAGAACGGGGCGCGCAGGATGCGGCCCCACGGCCGCCTCGGCTTACCGGCGTTGCGCAACGCCGCGTGCGCGCGCAGCGCGCGGCGCACGATGACCGCCAGGCCGGCCAGGGCGAGCAGCGCGACGCCGCCGGCGGCAGCGCCGGCCGGGGAGCCGAGGTCCCCGTCGGCGAGCGCGAGCACGGTCGACGCGATCAGAAAATACCCCACCAGGAACGGCAGCTCGCTGACCACCAGCGCAGGGAGGGCGGCGAACGAGCCGAGCCTGGGCCACCGGGTCAGCGCGCACGCCACGCCCCAGGACACCACCGCGACCGTCCACAAGTATCCGATCGGCATCAGGAACTCCCCGCGATGCGGCGCCGCACACGCGTCGGCTGCTGGCCGGGCGCTGCCGGCCCGGCACTGAGTCCCCGTACCCAACCGGCGTTCCTGGGTGATCTACGGGTTCCGACCATCTGGTGATCGGGATCGATGAGCCGCGTAGCGAGCCGGGCGCCGATAGCACCCTCTGCCCTCACGACGAAGATCCGCATCGTGTGCTCCTTCTCGGGTAGCCGGACACCCCGACGCTATGAGGCGGTGCCGCAGCGGGCATCACCCGAAAGTAGACATGACGGGTGGAATCCTCGGCGCAAGGCTGCAGCACGAAGGTGCCGGCGACGCGCAGAGGGCCGCGCTAACGGATCAGACCCAGCTGGAGGATCAGGCCCCGCTGGCGCGTCCGGTCGGTGGCCTGGGGGCGGTTGGCTGCGCCGAGCTCCGCGGCCAGCATCCCCAGCACCCCGGCTCGCGAGCAGTGAGCGGCTCATCGATATGCGGCAGTTCTTTGCCCTGGGTCCGGCGTCTCCGGCGCGCTGCCGGTGCGGCCCGGCCGGGCGAACCTCTCCGTATCTGGCCGCGGTCAGGGGATCAGGCTGAGCTCGCGTGCGCGGGTGACGGCCTCGGTGCGGTTGGCCGCGCCGAGCTTGCCCAGGACGTGGCTAACGTGCTTCTTGACGGTGTCGAGGGTGACCACGAGCTGGCTCGCGATGGCCTGGTTCGACCTGCCTGCCGCCAGCATCTCCAGCACCTCAAGCTCACGGCTGGTCAGCTGCTCGACTAGGCCCGGCACCGCCGTGGGGGCCGTGCCGGACCGGGGGCCCGGCCTGGTGTATCCGACGTCAAAGGCGCGCTGGA
The DNA here is from genome assembly GCA_963843745.1 of uncultured Actinomycetota bacterium. Lineage (GTDB taxonomy): Bacteria > Actinomycetota > Actinomycetes > Streptosporangiales > Streptosporangiaceae > Trebonia. The sequence goes on along the minus strand of CAWJLP010000012.1, from coordinate 414,994 downwards.
GCCGGGCCAGGCAGCCGAGCGGGACCCCGGCGGCGGCCTGGCCAACCCGCTGGGCCGCGATCAGCCGGGTCAGCAGCGCGGCCATCGGCGGTCCCTCGTCGGCGAAGACCCGGACATAGCCCTGCGGGCAGGCCAGCGTGAGCACGTCGGCGAGAGCGTTCACCGCGTCGGCGTCCTGGCCACGGGCGGCCAGCGCCAGCGCCCGCAGCGCGCCGGCCTCGATCACGCTGCCGACCCGGTGCTGGGCGACCGCCGCGGCGTGCAGCCGGTCCAGCAGCGCGAGCGCCTCGGCGGGCCGCTGCTGGGCCAGCAGCACCCGGGCCAGCACCAGGTATCCCGGCTCGCGCGGGTAGCGCGGCTCATCGCCAGCGCGCAGGCCGGTCTCATGCGTCCACCGTGCGGCCGCGGTCACGTCACCCTGGGCCAGCAGCAGCCGCGCGTGCTGCGCCGGGGCCGGGTTGAGCACCCCAGCCGTGGTCGGCGAGCCATGCTCGACTTCGCCGATCGCTTCCAGCGCTTCCGCAGGATCGCCGGCGGCCTGCCGTATCCACGCCAGCATCACCAGGCCTGCGACCGGTGATGTCCCGGGGAGGAACTGGCGTTCTAGCGCGATGCCCTCGGTGACATACCGGAGAGCGCTGTCGAGCTCGTTCCGCTGGTAGGCCACTTCGGCCAGGCCCACATACACGAGGCCGACGGTCGGCGATGGCGGCCGGCCGGGCGCTGCATCGGCTCTCAGCGCCTGCTCGTAGGTCTGGATGGCCGTGTCCAGGCGGCCCAGGCCCCGCTGGACCTGGGCGAGCTGGTAGCGGTGCCATACGGTCAAAGTGGGCTGGCCAGCCGCCTGCCACCCGGCAATGCTGGTCGCGAAGGCGCCCTCAGCTTCCGTGAGCCGACCACGGAGCCACTCGGCCACGGCCAGAAATCTCCGGGCGGTGGAACTCAGCAGCCACTCGCCCTCGCGGCTCTCGGTCGAGGCCCGCGAGGCGAACGCCGCCGTATCTTCGGCGTCACCGCGGAGCTGGGCGAGGAAGCCACGACGGATCGCGATCAGCGCGGGGACATTCACCAGCATGCTGCCAGCCCGGCCGACGGTAGGCTCGAACGGCTCCTCGGCCGCACTCGCGTACGCCTGCTCGGCCGCGTCGAGCAGCGGCTCCTCCGTCTCCGTGCGGCCGCTGTAGAAGGCCAGGAGAGCCTGGGCCAACAGCAACCGGGGACGGGTCCGGACCAGGTCACCTGGCAACGCCGAGAGCCACCGCTGAACCGTGACCCCTTCGCCGCGCAGGTAGAACAGTTCGTCGAAGTGCTGCTCGATCAGCCGTGCGGCCCAGGCCATCTCCCCGGCGGCCACCGCGTGCCGTATCGCGTCATCGGCCATTTCGTGGTCGTCATACCAGGCAGCCGCGTTCCGGTGCAGCAACGCCGCCTGGCCGGGCTGTTCCTGCTGCAAGCGGGCGCGGAGCAAGTCGGCGAACAGATGATGGTAGCGCCACCAGCCGCGCACCTCATCCAGCGGCACCAGGAACAATCCCGCCCGTTCGACCTGCTCCAGCAGCGCCTGGCTGCCAGGACGGCCGGTGACCGCGTTGCAGAGCCCCCCCGACAGTCGCTCCAGCACCGAGGTCTCCAGCAGGAAGGTGCGCACCTGGTCGCTTTGCTGCTCGAGCACCTCCTCGGCCAGGAAGTCCAGGATGAAGCGGTGGCTTCCTGTGAACGCCGCTACGAACCCAGCGGCATCGGGCTGCCCGCGTAGCGACAAGGCCGCCAGCTGCAGCCCGGCGGCCCATCCCTCGGTGCGGGCGGCTAGCGCCGCCACAGCCGTTTCCGGCAGGGCCACGCAGGATTCGGCCGCTCCCTGCCGCAGTAGCGCCGCCGCCTCGTCCGCGGTGAATCGCAGTTCCGCGGCGCGCAGCTCGGCTAGCTGGTTGCGGCCTCGCAGGCGGGCTAGCGCTAGTGGCGGGTCGCTGCGGCTGGCCAGCACCAGATGCAGTTCCGGCGGCCGGTGCTCGATCAAGAACCCGAGCGACTCGTGCACGGCCGCGGAGTCAATCAGGTGGTAGTCGTCGAGCACCAGCAGCGCCCGGTCCGCATCCGGCCCGGTGGCCAGTTCGTTGATCAGCGCGGTCACCAGTCCCTCGTACGACGAAGGCGCGGGCGGCCCGAGCAGCTGGCCCACCCGTTCGGCGAGCCCCGGCCGACACTGGTCGAGCGCGGCCACACCGTGGCGCCAGAACCGCGCCGGGTCGTTATCGCCGACGTCGAGTGACAGCCACGCCACCGGCTGCTGACCACGCCGCGCCCAGTCGGCTAGCAGGACCGTCTTGCCGTACCCCGCTGGGGCGCAGACCAGCATCAGCCCGCGTGCCAGGCCCTCGTCGAGGCGTTTCGCCAACTGCGGGCGCGGTACCAGGTCCGGGCGCGGCCTGGGCACATGCAGCTTGGTGGCCAGCAAGACATCTCGCTCGGAGGCCACCTCCGATGGGGCCGCGGAGGGCGGCTTAACCATGCCCCCCACCCTGCCCGGTATTTCCGCCAGCAACCGCGCACGAGCGCGAACACGGACGGCACTTCCGTGCCATCGCCGCTGCGGAGGATTCCACCTGGCATGGCCACTTTCGAGTGACGCGCCGCGCGCCGGGCCTTGGTTACCTTCGGCACGCAGACCTGGCCAGCGTCGATGACATCAGCGCTAGCGGCGGGTCCTATCGTTAAGGAGGCCTCACATGCAACAGATCCAGAAGGCCAAGCGCCATCGCGGATCGGCCGGCGGGCGGCAAGAGCCGCTGGCCATCGACCCGCGCGACCCGGACATCGTGCACGCCCACCGGATCGCCCGTCGCAACAGACGTCCCCGCCGGGTGCGGTCCGACAGCCGCAACCCCACCGCGCCGGCCCCGGGCGGTAGCAGGTCATGGCCAGCTCCCTGATCTTGCTTACCACCCAGGCAACCGCACTGGATGACCCGTTGCCGTGCCACCGCGAGAACCCCCGGCTATGGTTCTCGGACCTGCCGGCCGACCTGCAGCTCGCCAAGGCATACTGCCAGCCCTGCCCGGTGCGCCGGGCCTGCCTGTCAGGTGCGGTGGAACGAGGTGAACCCCACGGGGTCTGGGGCGGTGAGATCCTCGCCCGCGGCGCGATCATCACGGAGAAAAGGCCACGCGGCCGGCCGCCCGGAAGAGCAGGGCGAGTGAAGTCATAATTGCTGGCCGGGTCCCCGCCATCGCGTAGCTGATCCGGGACCCCTTCAGCGTGCCCGGCAAGATCTGGCCGCGCAGGGGTCACGACCTGGTCCGGCACCGAGTCCGACCCGCAGCCGGTCAGCCGGACGGGGGGCGCCCGCGTCGGCCGTCACCCAGAAGTGGACATGCCCGTGGAACCTCCGCAGACGGCAGCACCAAGACGCCGACGTGCCCGAGATGCTCGCGAGGCGCCCGCGGGGCGAGAGCCGTAGCACTGAGCCCGTTCGGGATTAAAGGATCTTTCCCGAACGACGCTGGTGCGTGCGCCTGTCCAGGTGAGAGCGCCCGGGCAGTATCGCTCATCGTCAGGAAACAGGCTGGGCTCGCGCGCGTGTGACGGGGCCGATCCGGGCGGCACCATCGTGCCGTCGCCGTCGCGGAAAGATTCCACCCACATGGGCCACCTTCGGGTGACGCCGATCCCGTCCCGCGTTCATTAGCGTGCAGATCCACGGACCCAAACGAAGGACGGTACAAGGGCTTGAACTCGCGCTATGAGATCCGGGTCAGGGGCATCCTCGACCGGCGGTGGACCACCTGGTTCGGGGACCTCGAAGTGACCAGCGACGGCCAGGAAACCGTCATCTCAGGCCCGGTCGCTGATCAGGCCGCCCTGCACGGGTTGCTGGTCAAGGTACGCGACCTCGGGCTGTTCCTGATCTCGGTACGCCACCTGGACGCAGATTGACCATCGCACGTCACCGTCCGGCAGGAAAACCAGGAGGAGATTCATGCATCCGGCCATCACGGGACAACTCGCAGCCGACCATATCGGGGAGATACATATGAACGCAGAGGATAAACGCCTAGCCCACCAGGCACGCCGGGCCCGGCGTCGCGCACCGTCCACGCGGCCAGGGCCTGCGGCCGGCGGGACGCTCAGTTACGACGATCCCCGCCTGGCCGCAGGCCAACGGGCGGCCACGCGCGAACGCCCCTGTGCCGCATACGACTTGGGCGAGGCCAGCACCTGCGGAAATGGGAGCAGCGAAGTGCGTGTGTTGCTGCCTGCGACTGAGTCGCGCGGAGATGCGACGAAAGACTACGCGGGGAGCGGCCAGTGATGGACGCCGACGTGATCATCGTGGGCGCCGGCCCGGCCGGCCTGATGCTGGCCGGTGAGCTGTGCCTGGCCGGAGTGCGGCCGCTGGTGCTGGAGCGGCAGCCTCGGCTGCGAGAGACCCCGAAGGCCAACGGTTTCAATGGGCAGATCGTGGAACTGCTGCGCTATCGGGGCCTGCTGGACCGGGTCGAAGCGGCCGGCGGCCGCCCTGTCCGCCCGGCCCCTGGAGCCCCGTTCGGCGGTATGCAACTGGACTTCTCACACCTGGCGGATCCGCCGATATGGGCGGTGCCCCTCCCGCAACCGCGGCTCGAACGGCTGCTCGGCGAACGCGCTGGCGAGCTCGGCGCCGCCATACGCCGCGGACACGAGGTGGCCCGGGTCAGCCAGGACGACGCCACGGTGGCCGCGGACGTGCGCGGCCCGCAGGAACCCTACCGCGTGACCGCCCGGTACCTAGTGGGCTGCGACGGCGCGCACAGCCGGGTCCGCGACACGGCCGGGATCCCGTTCCCCGGCACCACCTATCCAGAGGTCAACCGGCTGGGGCAGGTCACCGTGCCCGATTCGGTGACTCAGCCGGGCGACGGCGCCCTCGACGTCCCCGGGCTGGGCCAGATTCGCCCGGGCTTCACCCGGACAGACCGCGGTGTGTTCGCCTTCGGGCAGCTCACCGCCGGGGGTCTGCTTATCCAGACAACCGAAGACGAGCCCGCCGAATCCGATGACGCGCCGATGACCCTGACCGAGCTCCAGGACAGCATCCGCCGCGTGCTCGGCGCGGACCTGCCCTTGGGAGAAGCGACCCGGCTTTCGCGCTACCAGTTCCAGGCCCGGCAGGCCGAACGGTACCGTGATGGGCGGATCCTGCTGGCCGGCGATGCGGCTCATCAGTTTCCCGCCACGGGCATCGGCCTCAGCGTCGGCATGCTCGACTCGGTCAACCTGGCCTGGAAGCTGGCCGCCGTCATCGGTGGCTGGGCGCCGGCTGGCCTGCTGGACTCGTATCACGACGAGCGCCACTTCGCAGGGGCACGTGCCTTGCTGCAGACCCAAGCACAGGTGGCACTGCGGCGCGGACAGGACCCAGCTGCGCAAGCGCTTCGGGAACTCTTCCTGGAGCTGCTCGCCGACGAGCAGCCATTGCGTCGTCTAGGAGGGCTTATCGCCGGCACCGACATCCGCTACCCGATGCCCGCCCCCAGCCAGCACCCGCTGGCGGGCACCTTCGCACCCGACCTCACCTTGCACAGCGGACAGGGCACCACCACCGTCGCGAAACTCATGCACACCGCACGGCCCATCCTCCTCGACCTCGCTGACCGCCCAGAGATTCGCGAGACCGCCCGGCCCTGGCAGCATCGCATCGACATCCACACTGCCGGAACCGATCATCGGCCAGCCGACGCCCTCCTGATCCGCCCAGACGCTCACATCGCCTGGGCCGCGACCACCGGCGAGCCCGCGGGCACCGCCGCAACCGCACTGCGAGAAGCGCTCTGGAGCTGGTTCGGCGCACCCCTAAAGACGACGGTGCCCATCATCGATCGGCCCTCCTGATCGGCCTACCGGACATCGCCAACAGCGCGGTTAAGGCTGGTCACTCTCAGCGACGAACTCGGGAGTAGCCGCTACGCGACGACCGGCCAGTACGCACCCAGGAGACGTTCAGCGGTAGGTTTCAGGGAGCCATTTCGGGAGCCATCGGTGGCAGATACCGAACGACACAGGGCGACGCGCCCAGACAATCCGTCCAGCTAAATGGCTTGCAGAGCGATGCCAGGCGACGTACCGCGACGCACCGCAGGTGCCTTCTAAGCAGCGGTCGCGGGTTCGAATCCTGCCGGGCGCACTCAGTTTCTGCGCAGCGTAGAGCGGTTTTCGCCCTTCGTAGATACATATCACGACCGCTTGCCGCGACGGCGTGCCCGTTGCGTGTCTGATCCCTGGGGCTGCCGAGAGCCGCCCCGCCATTCCTACTCACCTGATCAGCTATCGCGCTGCCGTTCAGTTGTCGAATGCTGATAGATCAATGCGGCGCGAGTGCTGTCGTGGCCATATGCGCCATCATTTCCCGCAGGGCGCCGACGGCGCGGTTGGGTGGTGCTGTCGGTGCTGGCAGGTGCGGCCTTCATGGCCCAGTTACACCTGGACCCTGCCAGCGAGCGCCGCTAGCTCAACTGGCAGAGCGGCGGACCTCAATCCGACTACACGCCGCATGCGCGCCAGACAACTCTGGGCCGGGTCACAGCGGGGTGGTCCCGCCAGGGCGACCGACGTCGCCGAAGACGCGGCGCTGGATCTCGCGCCGGTAGTCCTCGAGCGTGTTGTCCAGGTGCACGGTCGCAGCGTGCGCCGCAGCGTCCGCGTCGCCGTCACGGATGGCCCGGTAGATGGCGGCGTGTTCCTCGACCGCCTCGGCGGCATGGCCACCGAGCGTACCGTGCAGCCCGATCGTGCTGGACTGCCTGAGCAGGCGCCGGGCCTCGCGCACCGCCGTGACCAGGAACTGGTTGTGCGAGGCGGCCGCGACGCTGAGATGGAACTCGTCGTCGCCGCTGTTGAACAGCTCGGTCTGCCCCGTGACGTGTCCCTCCCGGCACATATCGGCGGCTGCCTCGATGGCGCGCAGTTCCGCGGGTGTCGCGCGGGTAGCGGCGAGGCGGCTCGCCTCGGATTCCTGGACGCGGCGGAACTCGAAGAGCATGTAGACATGATCGAGATCCGCGGGCAGGAAGAACCCTTCCCAGCGCCTCGCCCCGAGCATCCCCTCGTCGTCGGCGACGTAGAGCCCGCGGCCCTTCTGAGCCCTGACACGCCCGAGTGCTGAAAGGATCTTGATCGCCTCACGCACGACCGTCCGGCTCGTGCCGAGTTGCGCGGCGAGCTCGTTCTCCGTGGGCATCCGGTCGCCGGGCTGCAGCCGCGACCGCACGATCAGTTCCAGGATCTGCTCGGCCACCAGCTCGTAACCTGGCCGGTACATGGTTTGCGCCTGCGTGGCATCGTGCCCGCCGGCCGGTGCCCGCAGCGCGGCGCTCACGTGCGCGCCGTCCGCTGTCCGTCCAGCGTCGCGAGGTGTCACAACGGAGAGTATGACCGATCCTCGGGTGGACAGGAAGAACTGATGAGTGTGACTTACTATGCACGGCGACGGCGGTCCGTATAGGGATCCTCCCGGCATGCGCCGTCTCGCCTAGCCGCGCGCGCTGGCTTCTAGTTCCGCCCACGCCGCGTCCGGTACGGGCTCGGCCAGGTATCGCAAGGCGGTGCGTACCTCAGCGGCTGTCCGCATCCCGGCGACCACCGAGGTGACCGCCGGGTGCCGCAGGGGGAACTGGAGTGCTGCGGCCGGGAGGCGTGTGCCGTGCCGCTGGCAGATGCCTGCCAGCGCCCTAGCCTGGGCGAGGATCTCTCCTGAGGGCTGCCCGTAGTTGAAATGCGTGTCGGGCGATGGCCGGTCCTTGGCGAGCAGTCCCGAGTTATACGGCGCGGCGGCGATCACGGCGACGCCGCGCTCGGCGCACGCGGCCAGCAGCGGGGCCCCGGACCGGTCCAGCAGCGTCCACCGGCCGGCCAGCATGACTACGTCTAGGTCCGTCTGGCGAACGATGCGCTGCAGCGCCTGCCATTGGTTCATGCCGGCGCCGACCGCGCCGGCTACTCCCTGGTCGCGCAGTTCGGTGAGGGCCGGGATCGCCTCGGCGATCGCCTGGTCCACGTGCTCGTCCGGATCGTGTATGTACACGACGTCCACCTGGCTGACGCCGAGCCGGTCCAGGCTCGACTCGAGGCTACGCAGCACCCCGTCCCGGCTGAAGTCGAAGCGCCGCCTGAGGTCGTCGGGCACGGCGAACCCGCCGGTCCGCAAGTCGGAGCCGGTCGGTGCCGGGTTGGGCTCTAGCAGCCGTCCGACTTTGGTGGACAGGACGTAGTCGTCTCGTGGCCGTCCGGCCAGCGCCGCACCCAGCCGGCGCTCAGACAGCCCGAGGCCGTAGTGCGGCGCGGTGTCGTAGTAGCGCACGCCGCCGTCCCATGCAGCGCCCACCGCTAGCAGGGCCTCTGTTTCAGAGGTCTCGCGGTAGAGGTTTCCGAGGGAGGCGCCGCCGAGTCCCAGCTCGGTGATGGCCAGGCCGCGCAGCGAACGGGTCTTCACCGTACCCCGATCTGGTACCAGCGTGCGGCGGTGCCGCCGAGCACGGCCGTCTGTCCGGCGCTATCCAGGCGGTCCAGCGCCGCAGTGATGGCTGACCGCACCGCGCCGTAATCGGCGGCCAGGAGGCAGACCGGCCAGTCGGAGCCGGCCATGGTGCGTTCGGCGCCGAAGCAGGCCAGCACGTGGTCGATGACAGGGGCCAGGTCGGCCTGAGTCCACCCCGCCCAGTCAGCCTCGGTGACGAGCCCGCTCAGCTTGACGGCCATGTTGGGCAGTGCGCCAAGCCGGGCCAGGTCCGCCCGCCAGGCCCGCAGGTCGCCCGAGGCGATCGGCGGCTTGCCCGCGTGGTCGAGCACGAACCGCACGTCCGGCAGGGCCACGGCCGTCTCGGAGACGAGCGGCAGTTGCCCGGGCGAAACCACCACGTCGTAGACGAGTCCGGCGGCGGCCACGGCGGTCAGCCCCTCCCGTACGTCGGGCCGGGCCAGGTACCGGGGGTCGGGCTCGGCCTGGAGCTGATGACGGACGCCGACCAGCTTGCCGCCGCCGGGCGCTTTCCTGAGAGCAGCCACGGCTACGGGCGCGTCCAGGCTCTCCAGGTCCACCCAGCCAACCACGCCGGCCAGCCGCGGCGACGTCGCGGCCAGCGCGAGCAGGTCGAGGGTCTCGCCAGTGGTGTCGCCGGCCTGGACTGCCACCGCGGCGTCCACGCTGTGCGAGTCCAGCACCAGTTCCAGGTCTGGAAGCAGGAACGACCGCTGCAGCGCGGGAAACTCCGCTGTCCACGGCTGCGGCCGTGCCGCCAGATCCCACAGGTGCACGTGGGCATCGATCACGGTCACGTGCGCGGACGTAGCCGTAGGCCGGCCATGCCACCGTCGACCGCTATCTCGGCACCGGTCGTCGACCCGGCTCGCGGGGAGGCGAGATAGAGCGCGGCATGGGCGACTTCGTCGGCGCTGACCAGCCTGCCGTGGGGTTGCCGGGCCTCGAGTGCGGCCCGCTCCGCCGCCGGATCGGGCGCGCTGTCGAGCAGCCGGCCGATCCATGGCGTGTCGGCGGTACCGGGGTGGACCGCGTTCACCAGGATGTCGAGGCCTCCCAGCGATTCGACCGCCGCGGCGACCGCCGACCGGACGGCGGCGGCGTCGGTGATGTCGGCCGTGACATACCGCAGGCCGGCGTCCAGCGCGCCGGGGCGCTCAGGGCTCTGGTCGAGGACGACGACGGCGGCGCCCTCGGCGGCGAACGTGGTGGCGACGGCCAGGCCGATGCCGGATGCCCCGCCGGTGACCAGCGCCTTCAGTCCCGTTAGCTCGCCCATTCAGGCAGCCTTCATGGTCTGCAGCCCCCGGAAGGATCCTCGCCGGGAGGCGGTGCGTAGGACGGCTTCCGGGTGCGCAGGGCCAGCCGCAGGGTCAGGCGTATGCGAGTGGAGGGCGGCAGGCGCACGGTCAGCCACGGCTGGCCGACGTCAGCGTGCCGTTCGGTGACCGCGGGCTCGCCGTGCCCGTAGTCGTAGAGGCCGCCGAGCCAGGAACCGTCCTGGCAGGCGGTGTAGCGCACGGCCTCGATGTTGTGCTCGGCGAACGCGCCGGCCTGCACGATGACGACGCGGTCTCGCTCCGGATCGAGGTTGACCAGGTCAACGACGGTGGCCGCCGGATCGATGCTGGATACCAGGGCGGCAACCGACGGGGGCAGGCCCGGGCGCCGCCGGTCGGCGTCGTAGTAGCGGACCCGGGCCTGCTGCAGTCCCCCGTTGTAGATCACCTGCGGACCGCCCCACGCGAGCTGGACCAGGGCCTCGGTGACGACCGGATTGGACTGCTGCCACAGATGGATGTCGGGCTCGGCCACGTCGCGGTCACGGTAGGCCCCCAGGCGGGCGAGCCGGTGGCGCACCTGGGCCTGCGCCGCGGCCAGCATCTTCTCCGGGTAGTCCGGATTGTCGCCGACCAGGAACGCGAACCACGGCTCTTCGTGGCCGGCCTCCTCCTTGCTGCGGAAGGAGCGGACGGTCTGCCAGTCGTATCCGGCTCGATCGCGCAGTTCCGCCAGCCGTTGCCGGTCGGCCGGGTCATCGCCGTGGTGCCATAGGGCCATGGGGATCGACGCCAGCATGGGGTTGTAGTCGAACCAGCCTCGGTCGCTGTGCCGGAACGGGACCAGCAGCGTCGGGGCGGTCACGGCCGCGCCCAGCTGCGGGTACCACCGAGAGGCAAGGGAAGAGTCGGATTCGGCGAACGTCATCACCTTGCCCTGGGCGGTTATCGCGTCCAGGGCCGGGCGCAGCAGGTCCAGGTAGCCGTCGTCGCCGGTCGCGGTCGCGGCGGCCAGCGCGGCCACGGCGGCGGCGGAGCCGACGCTGTACCAGCCGTGCGGCCAGGTCCAGCCGTAGTGGCCGCCGTACCACCGCCCGTCGAGCAGGCTGCCGACCACCCCGTCCGGGCCGACATTGTCCGGCACGATCCCGTGGTTCGCCGCGGCGCGCTCTCGCCACGCGCCGACGTACTGCTCGATCCAGTCCCGGTAGCGCGGGTCGCCGGTCAGGATCCAGGCGTTCATGACGAGCCCCGCCGCCGCGAGGTTGACCGCGGTGTCCCCCGCGCCCATGCGCGCGCTCATCTCGTCGGTCAGCCGCGGGTCCTGGCCGCGTTCCGGCACGGGCGCGCCAGCTGGCAGCAGCCAGTCGAGCGGGAAGCCGTAGCTCCTTTCCTCCCTGTCGATCCAGGGATAATGCGGTCCGTCGAACAGGCCGGCGCGCCCCGGGTCCGAGCCGTTGTGCGGACGGCGGATTATGCGGCGGACAGGGTCATAGTTGCCATGGGCGGGATCGACGTACAGCTCGGCGAACCGCACCGCACGCGGCGCCCACCGGGCCGGGTTTGCCATGGTCAGGAAGTAGAGCAGGAGCAGGCTCTCGCCTTGGTGGAACCAGTCGTATCCGCGCTCGTACTCGTCCTTGAGCATGCCGAGCTCGGTCAGCTGCGCGGTCACCCCCTCCCAGTGGCGTTCGGCCGCGGCCAGCAGATCGTCCGCCCCGCCGAGCAGGTACAGCTGCGGCCAGTTGAAGAACGTCTCGTAGAAGTCGTCCACGCCGTCACGGGAAGTCAGCGTGTGCCGGTAATTCAGCCGCCCGTCCGGGCCGGTGAAGTCGCGCGCGAAACGACGCCAGGCGCGGTCGAGCAGGTCGAACAGCTCACGCTCGGCCAGTGCCCAGCTGGGGGGCTCGAGCAAAGGCACGGAAGCCGTGATGCCGACAGCCGTCATCTCACTCCTTCGTGGCACCGGCCAGCAGCCCGCTGACCAGGTAGCGTTGCGCGAACAAGAACACGAGCAGCACCGGGGCGATCACCAGCAGGGTGGCCAGGGCGAGTTCAGGCCGAAGCACGGTGCCGCTCCCCGCGGTGGGGTTGAACTGCGGGACGTCGGTCAGCAGCAGCGCAATGCCAACCTGGGCCGGGTACTGGCTGCTCTGCGGCAGCATCACGTAGGGCAGGAAAAAGTTGGTCCAGTTCGCCACGAAGCTGAAGAACCCCACCAGCGCGATGATCGGCGCGGCCAGCGGTAGCGCGACGCGGCGGAACGCCCCGAACTCCGTGCACCCGTCGATGCGCGCGGCCGCCAGCAGGTCGCGCGGCAGCGCGGTGCTGAAGTAGATATAGGTCAGGTAGACGCCGAACGGGTAGAAGGAGAACGGCAGCACGACCGACCACAGTGTGCCGACCAGGTGCACCTCGTTGATCTCCAGGAACAGCGGGACGACCAGGGTGGTGGCCGGCATGAGCATGACCACCAGCGTGATGACCAGCAGGGCGCGCCTGCCGCGGAAGTCCATCATGGCCATGGCGTATCCCGCCGGAATGCCCGTGACGAGCGTGATCGCCAGGGCGAGGAACGCGTACACCGCCGAGTTGCGCAGCCACAGCAGGATCACGTCCCCCTGGAAGCTGGTCAGCTCGTCCCAGTTCACCCGCAGCTGGTGCCATGACCCGAACGAGAGCGGGTTGTCTTGCACGAGCTGCGGATCGCTCTTGGTAGCGGCCAGCAGCAGCCAGATGACCGGCAGGACGAAGAAGACCACGAAGGCGGCCAGCAGCAGCCCGGCGAGCAACTGGCCCGCGGCGCGTGATGGGCTGGGCGTCCGGCGGGGGTGCCGACGCGGCCTGGCGGCCGTGCCGCGCACGGCGAGCGCGGGTGTGTCAGTTTGCATCGAAGAATCTCGACCTTGCCACGAATACGCCGGCCACGACCAGGCAGACCACGAGGAGTTCCACGGAGATCGCCGCCGCGACGTTGACGTTGTTGTTCTGGAACGCGAAGTCGTAGGCCAGCTGGTTGGGCGAGTAGTCGCGGCCCGCCACCCCGAGGCTGGCCTCAGCGACCAGCTGGGGCTCGACGAACAGCTGGGCGCCAGTGGCGAACGCCAGGATCACCATGTACACGATCCACTTGCGCAGCATCGGGATCTGGATGTACCGCGCGATGCGCCACGCCCCGGCACCGTCGATCCGCGCGGCCTCCATCACGTCCAGCGGGATGTTGTTCAGCGCTCCGTACATCACCACGATCCAGCCGCCAGCCCCGGTCCAGAACGCGATCATCGCGAACAGGATCGACAGGTGGCCGGGCGCGATGACCTGGCCGAACGTGTTGTAGCCGAGCAGGTGCAGGAACGAGGCGGCCGGGCTGACGGTCGGGTCGAGCATGAACAGCCACACCAGGACGCTCGCCACGCCCGCCAGCGCTCCCGGAATGTAGTAAACGAAGCGCACCAGCCCGCCGAGGCGCCACACCGGCAGCTGATGCAGCACCAGCGTCAGGGCGGTCACCAGGACCACCAGGGCGGCCAGCCAGATTGCCAGGTAGATCCCGATGTGCTCGAGGGACGGCAGATACCGGAAGTCCCGCGCCGCGGCGGTGAAGTTGGACAGCCCGGCGAAGTAGTTGTCCGCGTTGGTGAACGCGAAGTAGATCCCGTAGGCCACGGGCACGACCCCGAACGCGGCGAGCAGGATCACGTAGCCGGCCGTGAAGGCATGCCCGGCCCGGACGACCCGCCAGGGCGCGCGGCGGGCGCGCGCCCTGGCGGGTCCGGTGGATGCCGGGGTCAATGGCTGACCTGGTATCCGGCGGCCGTGGCGTAGTTGGTGATCGCGGTCTGCCAGGACGGCAGCATCGAGACAATCGATTTACCCGCGGTTATGCCGGGAGTGACGGTAGCGGCCCAGATCGCCTCCTGACTGAACTTGCCGTAGCCCCAGCCCTGCCACACCTGGCCGGCGACCTGCTGCACCACCGGGACGATGTTGTTAGCGAAGTAGCCGGACTTCTGCTGGTTGGCCAGCCACACCGAGGCCGCCGACGCGTACGCGGGCAAGCCGGGCGCCAGGTCAGCCTGGTAGGCGTTATTGGTCGTCACCCACTCGATGAAGTTGACCGCTTCTGCCAGATGCGCGCTGTGCGCCGACAGCAGCCACAGCCCTCCGCCGACGTTCCCGGTGGCGGCAGGGGTCGTCCCGGGCCACTGCGGCATCGGGGCGGCGCCCATCTGGCCCTTCGGCGTGTTCAGCCCGGATGCGCTGTCGAAGACCGACCCGGCGAACCAGACCGGGCCCGGCAGCATGAGCACCTTGCCCTTCTCCTGCTTGTCGAAGGCGCTGCTGAAGGCGCTCAGCTTCGACATCGACTTGTCCGCCAGGAGCGTGTCCAGGAGCGAGGCCATCCGCTGGCATTCAGAGGTGGTCACGTTCACCGTCACCGACCGGATGCCGGTGATGCCGTTGGCCTGGCACTGGCTGGCCCACATGAAGATCTCCGGGGTGAAGGTGTCGCCCGCGGCGCCCACGATGTAGCCCGGGTGCTGCTTGGCGACCTCCTGCCCGATCTGCTCGTACTGCGGCCACGTCGTCGGGACCTGGTAGCCCCACTGCTTCATGAGCGGCGCGTTGTACCACAGCATGGTCGGCGCCAGGTCGTTGCGCAGGCAGTACACCGTGCCGTCCACCGTGCACGGGGCCAGCGCCCCCGAGGAGAAGTTGTTCAGCACTGAATCCGGGATCAGGCCCTTGTTCAGCGGCGCGGTGAACCCGGCGGGCTGAGCCCAGGCGATCTCGTTGTTCTCGGCGCTGAACACCACGTCCGGCCAGCCGCTGCCGGTGCGGTTGTACAGGCTGACCTTGGTCTGCAGCGTGTTGGAGCCGTTGGCGTCCCCGTCGTAGGTGACGATGTTGAGCTTCACGTTCGGGTAGGCCTTATGGTAGGCCTGCGCGGCGGGCACGCGGGTGGAGTCCACCCATACCGTCAGCGGGCCGGAAGTCTGCGCCGCCTGCGTAAAACCGTCCTTCGCGCCGGCGCCCGAGGCGGAACCGCTTCCCGAGGAACTCCCGTTCCCGCACGCGGCGACGGTGACCGCCAGCGCGACCGCACCGACGGCGAACACGGCCCGCGCGCTTGACGTTCTCAGACGGCTTCGCGCACGGGCGGCGCGGATACCCAGAGCCATAGATTCCTCCACTACGTTGTGTAGTAGCCCTGTCCGCCGCCGCGAGGGGAGGACAACAGGGTCCCTATGTGTACTACCTATTAAGTTCACGTCTCGCGTGCCTCGAAACTAGGGCTGACCAGGGGAAGCAGCTCCGCTAGGCGCAGGGTGACGTGTGTCTTCCATGCCCATTAACGCGCATGGAAGCGGTTCCGTCAAGGTCATAAGCACGCTTATCTTTTGTTTTACCTGATAAACGCGAGATGTAAGTCCTTAATAACCACCTTTATCCTAGTTCCTAGTTCGCAAAATAAGTAGTATTTATCTTGTCTCAACAGTCCGGCATGGATAAGATCATTACAGGCCAGGGACTGAGGTCCTATGTGCCTGCCCGGCGACGAAGAAGATGGGATGTGGAGTACGTGGACGGCGTGCCTCTGCCGAACGACCGCGGGGAGGCACCCGCCGACGGCCATGCCGGGCGCGGAACATCCGGTGCCTACCGGCCGCGTTACCAGGTAGTGGCGGAGCAGATCCTGCAGTTGATCGGCGATCTCGTCCTGAGGCCCGGCGACCGCATGCCAACGGAGAAGGAACTGGCGACTCGCCTGGGCACCAGCCGCACCGTCGTGCGCGACGCCATCAAGATCCTCTCGGCGACAGGCGAGGTCAGCGCCCAGAAGGGCCGCGGCCTGTATGTCGCGGACGGCGAGAGCATGCTCGGGACCACGCGGTGGGGCGGCTTCTTCGCGCCCACCAACCTCGACCATATATTCATGCTCTTCGAATTCAGGCGCGGCCAGGAGATGCAGGCCAGCCGACTCGCCGCGAAGCGAGCCAGCCCGTCTGAGCTGCGCGAAATCGAGGCGGCGGTGCAAGCCTGCCGCCACGGTCTCACGCGCGGCGACAACGCGGAGTTCGAGCGGGGCGATGACGCCTTCCACCGCGGCGTGGCCTCCGCCTCGCACAATTTCTTCCTGGTCTCCGCGGTTCGCGAAGCACGCATGCTGCAGCGTCAGGCCAGCGTCATCGGCATATCCGGAGTAGGCGGGCACGCCGAGGCCGCGATCATCGAACACGAAGCGATCTACAGTGCCATTAGGGACGGCGATCCCGACGCGGCCGCCCAGGCCACTTCGGTGCACCTGGACAACACTCTCGAGGACTACCGTCGCGAAATCCAGCGCCGCGTTTTCGGCTGACGGTTGGCTGCTGGATGGGCGACTGAACGGAGGCGGCCGGTGCGGGTGCGGCTGGCATACGGGACGACGGGCCTGGACATAGAGGTGGACCCGGCGGTCACTACCCTGGTGGAGCCGGTGCATCACCGTGCGGCGGCTGATCCGCAGGCGGTGCTGCGCGCCGCACTCCGGCAGCCAGTAGCGGGTCCTCCGCTGCGGGAGCGGGTGCGGCGGGGGCAGACCCTGGCGATCTCGGCGTGCGACGGCACCCGTCCGCAGCCGCGGCACCTGATGATCCCGGCGATCCTGGAGGAACTCGACGGGATCATCCGCCTGGAGAATGTGGTGGTCCTGGTGGCAACCGGGACGCACCGGGGCAACGACTCCGGGGAACTGCGGGCGATGTTCGGGGACGCGGTAGTCGACGGCGTGCGAATCGTCAATCATGACGCGCGTGATGCGGGGCAGCTGGCGTTCGCGGGAACGCTCGGCGACGGGGTGCCGGTGTGGCTGAACCGGACGTGGCTAGAGGCCGACGTGCGGATCACCACCGGGTTCGTGGAGCCGCATTTCTTCGCTGGGTTCTCTGGCGGTCCGAAACTGGTCGCCCCCGGCCTGGCCGGGCTGGAGACCGTCCTGGTGCTGCACGACGCCGCGCGGATCGGGGATCCGCGCGCCACCTGGGGCGTCACCGAGGGCAACCCGATACATGACGACGTGCGGGCGATCGCGGCAGCCACCGGGGTCACGTTCGGCCTGGATGTGCTGCTGAACCGGGACAAGGACATCGTGGCGGCCTTCGGCGGGGACCTGCTGGCGATGCACGCCGCGGCCTGCACGCAGGCGAAGCTGGCCGCGATGCGGCCGGTGCCGGCACCGTTCGACGTCGTGGTCACGACGAACTCGGGGTTCCCGCTGGACCAGAACCTGTACCAGGCGGTCAAGGGCATGTCCGCCGCACGCCAGGTCACCAGGCCGGGCGGAATGATCGTGTGCGCGGCCGAATGCCGCGATGGCTTCCCCGATCATGGCTCATACCGGGAGGTGCTGGCGTCGGCGCCGTCCCCGCGGGCACTGCTGGACGGCATCCGCTCCCGGGAGCAGACGGTGCCAGATCAGTGGCAGGTGCAGATCCAGGCGCAGATCCAGGCGGCGAACCGGGTGGTGATGCATACCTCGTATCTGTCCGACGCCGACCTGGCCGCCGCGCACCTGGAGCAGACCTCCGACATTTCCGCTACCGTCGCCGACGCACTCGCCGCGACCGGTCCCGGCGCGCGGCTGTGCGTTCTGCCGGAGGGGCCGCAGACCATTCCGTACCTCCAGGCGATCGGGTAAGAAGGCACCACGCCCGACTCACCCGTGCTCGACCTCGGCTTCGCCCGCCTCGACCTCGGCCGCGAGCAGCGCCAGGACCTGGCTGAGGTGGTGTACGCCCCCGGCAAGACCTGCGAGTACCTAACCGTGACAGTGCGCGGCCTGCTGGACCACAACACCGGGCCTGTCCTGGTCACACGCGTCGACGCCGGCACCGCCGACGCGATACGCGCCAAGATCGGGGGGCTTACGATCCCGAGGCCCGGTGCACCTGGACGACGAGGTCGCCCGGATCCTGGGCCGGCTCGGCGTCAGCGAGGGCTTCCTGGCCCGGTCCCGGCCCGGCAGCGGGCTGCGCCTGCTCGACGCCGGACACCGCGTGATGGCCGAGTTCGCCCGCGACCTCGCCATCACCATCGCCTACCTGGCTATCGCTCTCACCAGCTAGCGGAGAAGCCAATGCGTACTCAGCCAGCACCCGGCGCCGCGCAGCCGGGATCCGCCGACACCGCCGACCAGGCAACCCCGCTGGACGCGCTCAATGCCCGGCAGAGCGATGCCGGGCGACGTACCGCGACGCTTCTCAGGTGCTTCTAAGCTCGATCGCCGGTTCGAATCCTGCCGGGCGCACATAGCTCAGAGCCTATTTGGAATCGCCGTCGTTGAATCCATGTTGGGTGCGCAACTCTCGAAGGACAGCATCAGTGTGTTCGCCGAGAGCCGGTGACGCGGCCCGGTACGTGACAGGTGTTCTCTGCAAGTGGATCGGGTTCGCCGGCGATCCGACAGAGGCACCGTCCGTCGTAGTAAGCCAGACCTCGGGCATCAGACCGGCAGCCTTGGCCACCTCGAACGCTTCCGGGATCGTGTTGACCACGCCCGCAGGCACTCCGGCCTCAAGTAGCACGGGCATCCAGTCTCTGGCACGGTGCTGCATTAGGACCCGCTCAAGTTCTTCCCGCAGAGTGTCGCGATGCGCCACTCGGTCCGCGTTTTGCGCGAAGCGCGGGTCACTGGCAAGCTCGGGTTTCCCGATTGCGCGGACAAGCGCGGTGAACTGGCGGTCGGAGGTCGCCGCGATCACGATATGGCGGTCCGCCGCACGGTAGGCGGCATACGGCACGATGCCCGGGTGCCCGGTTCCGAGGGCGCGCCCCGTCAGGCCGAAGTTGAGGTGGTTTGCGGCCTGGAAGGCGAGACTGCCCAGCAGGGAACTGAACAGGTCGACCTCCAGGTGCTGGCCGTGCCCCGACCTGGCACGTTCTGCGTACGCGGACAGTATTCCGACCGCGGCGTAGCAGCCGGTGAGGATGTCGACCACCGGGAACCCGACCTTCACGTGTTCCCCGTCCGTCGTGCCGGTAATCGACATCAGCCCGCCGACCGCCTGCACCAGCAGGTCATTCCCTAGGGAATTCGGCCCGGCCGCCGGCCCGAATCCGGAAATCGCGCAATGGATGAGACCGGGATTCTCGCCGCACAGGTCCTCGTAGCCCAGCCCGAAGTCCTCTGCTACGCCAGGGCGGAAGTTGTGGACGACCACGTCTGCGCGCAGCGCAAGGCGGCGCGCCATCGCCCTGCCTTCGCTAGTCCGCAGATCTATTACGGCGCTGCGCTTGTTGCGGTTGGCGGAGTGGAAGTAGGCGCTGGCCGATCCGTCGCCGACGAACGGCGGCCCCCAGTTCCTTGCGACATCTCCCTCGGGATGCTCAACCTTCACGACGTCGGCGCCAAGATCTCCGAGCAGCATCGTAGCGTGCGGACCAGCGAGCAGGCGGGAGAAGTCGGCGACGAGCAGTCCATCGAGCGGGCCTTTCACGAGCAGGCGCTCTTCCGGTCGCACCAACGTCTCCAGGTGACCGACATATCTCACGCCTCCACGGCTTCCGAAGGACAACGGCACGCAAAAATGATGCAATAAGTATATTAGTTGCGTGAACGGCATCCTAGAGATCTGCCCCGCACACCGTTCCAGAGTGCCGGGCCTTCTACATGGCCCGTCGGGCTGAAGAGCACGCGGGACCGCATCGCATGGTCTGGCTCACCGCCCGCCGGGTCGGCGGAGCCCCCCCGCTGCGTTCGTCACCTTCACCGCTGCACGCCGATAATTAGCCATGCTCGAGTGTTGTGCCGTGCTGGAATGGGCCGCGTCCGGGGCGATGTCGCTCACTGGGCAGCCCGACGGAGCGGCAGTACCGTCGCCCGCGCCGGTCCTGGCCATGCTCGAAACGGTTACAGAGGAGCTCGCGCAGGTAACGCGGGACACCGGGACGCGGGTGCGCCCCGATCCGGCAGAGCTGATCACCGGGCGCGCGGCGCTGGCCGGGTACACCCGACGAGGGAGGACCTCCGCAGGCGGTTCGAGCTTCCTGCTGCGCTCGGCAGACGGCTGGTGCGCCGTTACGCTGAGCCGTCCCGACGACCTGACTGCCGTCCCGGCGATTCTCGGTGTGCTCGGCCTGAATGAAGCCGCGATCTCCGTCGAACCGCGGGCCGTGCTCGCGGCAGAGGGGCTCGCGGCGGCGGCGATCGTACGGCCCGCCGAGGAGCTGGCGGGCGCCGCCCAGCTGCTCGGCGTCCCGGCCGCCGTGCTGCCGACCGCCGCGCCGGACATGGACCGTAACTGGCGTTCGTGGCAGGCCGCGCGCATCGCGCCCCCGTCACCGGCCGCCGGGCTGACGGGCGCGGTCGTCGCTGACCTGTCGTCGATGTGGGCGGGGCCGCTGTGCGGGCGGCTTCTCGGCCTGGCAGGCGCGGACGTTATCAAGGTAGAATCGCCCGACCGGCCGGACGGCGCGCGCGCCGGCAGCCCGCAGTTCTTCGACTGGCTGCACGCCGGCCATCGCAGCGTGGCGGTCGACTTCAAGACCAAGTCGGGCCGGGCCGCCCTCAAGGCGCTGCTCAGCGCCGCTGACATCGTGATCGAGGCGTCCCGGCCGCGCGCGCTGGCGGCCCTAGGGCTGGCCCCGGACATGATCTCCCACCCGGACGGCCAGGTCTGGCTCAGCATCACCGGGTACGGGCGGGCGATTCCGGAGCGGGTGGCGTTCGGGGACGACGCCGCGGTGGCCGGCGGCCTCGTCGGCTGGACGAGCGGCGGGCCGACGCCGGAACCGGTGTTCTGCGCTGACGCGATCGCGGATCCGCTGGCCGGTGTCTGCGGCGCGCTCGCGGTCGCGCGGTCGGTCGCGGCCGGCGGGGGCGAGCTGATCGACCTGTCCATGCGGGATGTCGCCGCCGCCTTCGCCGCGGCGCCCGCGCCAGCGCACGGCCTGCACGAGGTCCATCCGGACGGGTTCGTGACCTGCCCGCGGGCGGGCCGCCGGCAAGCCGTGCTGCCGCCACGACACCCAGTGCCGCCGGGCCCGATGGCGCGGCACGCCCCGGACCTCGGCGCCGATACCAGCGCGGTGCTCGCGTGGCTCGCCAGCCGGGCGGACGCATGCTGATCCGCAACGCGCGCGTGTGGCCGTCCGGCGCCTGGATAGCCGCCGAACCGGCCCTCGCGGACCTTCCGGTCACCGACGTGCGCGTGTCCGGCGGCCGGGTCACCGAATGCGCGCCGCGGCTGTGCCCGGCGCCCGGCGAGCCCGACATCGACGCGGCCGGGGGAACGCTGCTGCCTGGCCTGCACGACCACCACCTGCACCTGCGCGCCCTCGCCGCCGCGCGAGCCAGCGTCGCTGCCGGACCGCCGGACGTCCGGACCGCCGGCGACCTGGCGGCGCGGCTGCGCGCCGCGGACGCGGACCTGCCGCCGGGCGCCTGGCTGCGCGCTGTCGGCTACCACGAGTCGGTCGCCGGGTCCCTGGACCGCCAGGTTCTCGACCGGCTCCTCCCCAACCGCCCGGTGCGAGTGCAGCACCGCACCGGCGCGCTCTGGATGGTTAACTCCGCCGCCGTCGCGCGGCTGGACCTGGACGGGTGCGAGCTGAGCGGGGTGGAGCGCGACCAGGCTGGCCGGCCGACCGGACGGCTATGGCGAATGGACCGCTGGGTCGCGGACCGGGTGCCCGCCGCGGCTGGGGACCTGGCGGCCGTCAGCAGCAGGGCGGCAGCGCTGGGGGTCACGGGCTTCACCGACGCCACCCCCGACGTGACCGCCGGTGACCTGGCGTCGCTGGCGGCAGCGGGAGTGGCGCAGCGGCTGCACTGCATGGCACCCGCGGAGGTCGGCCCGCCGCCAGCGATAACACTCGGGCCGGTGAAGATCCTGCTCGACGACGCCACACTGCCGCCGCTTGACGACCTCGCCGACCGCATCCGGTCCGCGCACGCCGCCAGTCGCCCGGCGGCGGTGCACTGCGTGACGCGCGTCCAGCTCGTTCTCACGCTCGCCGCGCTGGACGCCGCGGGCCGGCTGCCCGGTGACCGGATCGAGCACGCTGCAGTCGTACCGGCCGAGTCACTGCCGGACCTGCGCGGGCTCACGGTCGTCACGCAACCCCACTTCGTCGCCGAACGCGGCGAGCAGTACGCACGGGACGTGCCTTCGGAAGATCTGCCTGACCTGTGGCGGCTGCGCTCTCTCACCGCCGCGGGCGTGGCGGTCGCGGGGGGGAGCGACGCTCCGTTCGGCGGCGAGGACCTGTGGCACGCGATGCGTGCCGCCGTGCGCCGGCCGCCACTGTTCCGGCCGGAGGAGGCGGTCTCGCCCGCCCGCGCCCTCGCCCTGTTCCTTGGCGAGCCTGCCGCGCCGGGCACACTGCGGCGCGTCGCCCCCGGGCATCCTTCCGACCTCGTCCTGCTGCGCGCCGGGCCCACGGAAGCGCTGGACTCGCTCGCTTCCGACATGGTCGCGGCCACGTTCGTGGGGGGTGAGGTGATCTACGCGCGCGACGCGGGAACCGGCTAGCGTTCCGGCGGCCCGAGCACCGCGACGAGGTAGCCGACACCCAGCGGGGCGTCAGCGTACAGGACCTGGCCCGCGGGGGCGCGCGGAGCACTCATCGCGCCGGCCAGCACCTGCCACGCCGCGCGGCCGGTCGCCAGCAGGTCCCGGGCCAGGCCGGGTTCCAGGGACGCCAGCGCCGCCATGTCACCGTCACGCAGCGCCCGTTCCACGGATGCGTCGAACGGGCCGGCTCGGGGGTCGAGATGGCCGGGCGCGGCGGTACTGCGCCGGGCGCTGCCGTCCCCCATCGCCAGCAAGCCGACCCGCGGGGCGAGATCCGGGAGCGACGTGCCGAGCCGCAGGCATTCCCCGCCCGGCGCCCGCTCCCTCACTGCCTGCAGCACTCGCGGCCCGGCGTGGCCTGCCGCGTCGAGCAGCATCGCGCCGAGGCCGAGCCCGAGCGGCAGCCCGGGCTTGCCAGCCGTGCCCAGCGCCGGCGCGTAGGCGGACGGGTCCAGCCGGTCGTCGGGGTCCCAGGTCGTGGTCGCCGGCCCGGCACCGACGACCACGACCACGTCCGGGACCGCAGCCAGCAGCGTCGACACCGCCGCGGCGCACGCGGCCCGCAGCTCAGGAAACACGTCCGTCTGCCCGGTCAGCTGCCGCGCCAGCAGCGGCGGGGACGGGCAGACCGCTGCGCGGACGATCACGCGGGCACCTCCCCGCTCACGCCAGTCCCCGCACCGTGCGGGCCGGGAGCAGGTCACCGCGAACCGCCCCCACCATGTCGAGCGCCTGCCGGGTCTGCGCCACGTCGTGGGCGCGGAAGATCCTGGCGCCGAGCCACGCGCCCACGGCGGTCACCGCCAGGGTGCCGGAGAGCCGGTCGTCGACCCCGGTGCCGAGCGCTTCCCCCACGAAGTCCTTACGAGATGCGGACAGCAGCACCGGCCAGCCGGTCGCAGTCAGCTCGCCGAGCCGCCGGGTGATCTCCAGGGAATGCCAGCTGTTCTTTCCGAAGTCATGCGCCGGGTCGATGATGATC
Organism: uncultured Actinomycetota bacterium; assembly: GCA_963843745.1. Lineage (GTDB taxonomy): Bacteria > Actinomycetota > Actinomycetes > Streptosporangiales > Streptosporangiaceae > Trebonia. The sequence continues at coordinate 391,666 of CAWJLP010000012.1, read as the reverse complement.
CCGGCCGGGTCCACCCCCGTCCGCACCGCCCGGTCCGCAAGCCCCAGCACGCGGTCGAGCACGTCCGCCACGACATCCGGGTACGACACGCGGAACGGCCGGGTCCGCGGCGGCAGCCCGCCGGCGTGCGAGCACACGAGCCCGGCGCCGAACTCCGCGGCCACCTCGGTCAGCTCCGGGTCCCAGCCGCCCCAGGTGTCGTTCAGCAGGTCGGCACCGGCTTCGCACGCCGCGCGTCCGACCTCGTGCCGCCAGGTGTCCGCGCTGATAACAAGGTCCGGGTAAGCGGCACGGACTGCCGCAATGAACGGAACGACTCGTCGCATCTCCTCCAGCGCCGTCACTTCCTCACCGGGCTTGGCCGGAACGCCGCCGACGTCGAGGATGTCGGCCCCTTCCGCGACCACCTGATGCACTCGCTCAAGCGCGGCGCCCTCGTCCCACGTCAACCCCGGCCGGTAGAACGAATCCGGCGTACGGTTGACGATCGCCATCACGAGCAGCCGGCCAGGCGGGAACGAACGGTCATGCAGCACGAGCGGCCCTGGCTCGCGCGGGCCGGGCAGGCCGCTCATTGGGCCGCGCTCGGCCGCAGCGCGCTGACCGGAGGCCGTTCAGCGCATGGCACTGCTCGCGGTTTCGGCCGCAGCGCGCCGTCCTCGCGGACGAACTGGCGCAATCCCATCCTGGCAGGCTGCTGGCCATCGACCTCGGCGCACCCGACATCGAGGCTGGGGACGCGCCGTCGCTCGGCGACCAGCAGCAGTTCAGCCGCCATGACCGCGAGGTCCGCGTCGGGCTGATTCCTGTGTGCGCGCTCGCCCAGGTCGACCTGGGCGATCGCCTCGGTCCCGTGTCGCCGCGCGGTGTCGACGAGCACGGCCAGCTCGACGCCGTACCCGACCGGAATGGTGAGCGTCTCAAGCAGCGACCGGCTGGCCGCCCATTCGCCGGCCAGCGGCTGGGCGACTCCGGCGAGCTCCGGCCACCACAGGTTCAGCAGCGGGCGCGCCACCAGTTCCGTGACCCGGCCGCCGCCGGCCTGGCCGTCACCGACGCGGTCGTAGCAGGCCTTGACCAGCAGCGTCTGCTGAGCGGGATCAAGCAGTGGCCCGAGCAGCCCGGTAACGAAATGCGTGCCCCACCGGGTGAGATCCGCGTCCACGAACACCAGGATGTCACCGGTCGTGACCAGCAGGGACTTCCACAGCGCCTCGCCCTTGCCGGGGTACGCGCCCAGCCCTTCGGCCACCTCACGGCACCGGTATACGGTCGCGCCCGCCCGCGCCGCCACCTCGGCCGTCCGGTCCGTGGAGTCGGAGTCCATCACGACCAGTTCGTCGACCAGACCGCATGGCATAAACGCGCCGGCGATGGCCCCGACCACGCCCCCGACCGTCGCCTCCTCATCGCGCGCCGGGATCACCACGCTGACCCGGGCGCCCTGGCTAGCCTTCCAGCGCAGCAACCGCTCCAGTGGCCAGTCCAGCCAGTGCGACGTCCGCCGCCGGAACCAGGACTCCGCCTGGTCCTCCATGCCCCCCAACCGGTCTCTCCTTATGTCATCCGAACGTACGCGACCGTCTCCCCAGGTCCCATGGCTGACGGAGGGGCCGTGACGAGCCAGCACAGTCTAGCCGCGCAGGTCACATCAACTGATTTCCGGCGCCGATCTGCAGCATGGTCCCGGTCATGAACCGGGATTCGTCGGACGCGAGAAACGCGACGGTGGCCGCGACGTCCGCGGGCTCTTGCATGCCGTCGGGAAGGGCGGTGGCGGTGACCTGCCGGAAGAGCCATTTCTCGTCGTCGTCCGGACTGGCCGCTTTCGGGGCAGCGGAGCCGGCTGTCGGGTCGGGGGCCTTGGTCATCGCCGTGTTGACGCCGTTGGGGTGAATCGTGTTGACGCGGATGTTGTACCGCGCCACTTCGACCGCGAGCGTCTGGCACAACCCGACGAGGCCGTGCTTGGCAGCGCCGTAGCCGCCCGACATGGGATAGCCGCGGTACCCGGCGGCGGAACTCGTGATGATGATCGAGCCGCCGTTGCCGGCCTCGATCATGTGCGGAACGGTCGCCTTGATCGTCTTCCACACGCCGGTCAGATTGACGTCGATGACGAGCTGCCACCGCTCCTCGGGTAGTTCCCACATGCGGCCGCCGGCCATGGTCCCCGCGTTGGCGACTACCACGTCCAGCCGCCCGAATCTGCGCACGCCCTGGTCGACGACGTTCTTCATGCCGTCGAAGTCGCGTACGTCAACGCCGGCGAAAAGCGCCCGCCGCCCCGTCTTCTCGACGAGACCGCGCGTCTCTTCAAGCTGCTCCATCGTCGCTGGCTCGACGAGAGACCCCACGACGGGTCCGGCGATGTCGATCGCGATGATGTCGGCGCCCTCTTCGGCCAGCCGGACGCAATGCGCGCGGCCCTGGCCGCGCGCGGCGCCGGTGACGAAAGCGACGCGATTGCTTAGGCGCCCCATGCCGCCCTAGCCGCGGGTGACCGGAAAGCTGACGGGAAGCCGGATCGCGGCGCGAACGCCGTAGTTCGTGTAGACCACCTGATCGCCAGGGGTGATCTCATAGTCGGGAATGCGCCGGAGGAACTCCTCGGTGGCCAGCCGCAGCTCGAGGCGGGCCAGGTTCGAGCCCAGGCAGCGATGGGGCCCGGCCGCGAACCCGACGTGCGCGTTGTGCGGACGCGCGAAGTCGACCGTCTGCGGGTCGTCGAACGCGCTCGGGTCCGCGTTCGCCGCCGCCCAGAGCACCTCGACCTTTGCCCCGGCCGGGAAGCGGCGGCCGCGGATCTCGATGTCCTCGGTCACCCACCGGTGCCCGAGCGGCACGGGTGACTCGAACCGCATGAGCTCCTCGACCACCCGCGCCAGCTGTCCCGGATCCGCCACGACCTGGCGGCGCTCGTCCGGATGCTCGGCGAACCAGGCGAGCAGGCAGGACAGCGAGCTGGTGACGGTGTCCAGCCCCGCGATCACGAGCAGGTAGCAGATGTCGACGATCTCCTGGTCGGTCAGCCGCTCGCCGTCCAGTTCCGTGGTCAGGAACCCGCCGATCAGGTCGTCACGCGGCGGCTCGGCACGGCGCTGCGTGAGCACCGCGGTGAGGTAGTCGTACATCCGGTCCCCGGCCGCCCGCATGGTCAACTGCTGCTCTTCTTCTGTCGCCCCGACCGGGCGGACCACCGCCTCCTTGAACTCAAGGAAGACGGGCAGGTCGGTGGCGGGCAGCCCGAGCAGTTCGATGAACAGGTACGTCGGCAGCGGTGCGCACAGGCTGGCCATCAGCTCGGCCGAGCCCGCGTCCGCGAACGCGTCGATCAGGGCGTTGGTCCGGGTCCGGATGGCCGGCTCCAGCCAGGCGACGCGCTTCGGCGTGAACAGCGGGTCGAGCAGCCCGCGGTATCTGCGGTGCGTGTCGCCGTCCAGGTCGAGCGGGATCAGCGGCCGCTTGCCGCCGAGGTTGAAGTGCACGCCGTCGGTGGCGCGGACCGCGGGGTGGCGCAGGAACTCGGTCAGTTCCTGCCGGGCGGCCACGACGAAAGTGCCGTCCGGGCGGACCGGCGCGTCCGCGGTCGCCAGCTCGGCGAAGGCAGCCTGCGGGTGGCGCTCGTCCCAGCCATCCAACATGTGCGCCGCGCAGAAGACCGGCGCGCCCGACTCGGTCTCGGCGCTCACGAACGTGCCTGCCCGGCGTGCGCAGGGCGCGGCTCTACCGTGATCGCCTCTTCCGGGCATCCGGCCTCGGCCGTGTATGCCGCTTCGCCGAGGACGGCAGGCACCGGATCGGCCACGACGAAGGAATGGCCCCCGTCGTCCAGGTCGAACAGGTCGGGTGCGTGCATCGCGCACAGCGCGTGCCCCTGGCAGCGGCTCTGGTCGACGGTGACTCGCATGCGCCTCATCTCCCGGGCTGGTTCGCCTGGCGGCCCTCACGGGCCTCGAACGCGAATCATTCTAAATAACTGAATGATTTAGTGTTGCGAGTCACACTGCCATCCGCATGCGGGCCTGTCAAGATATCGCTGCTATCTTGCGAGCCCTTCGGGTCAGCTGTCGCGGACCGACGACCCGCGCAAGATGAAGCCGGACATCTGGGCGGCGATGGCGGCGCGGTCCGGCCGCGCGTCGGAGGGGAAAAGGGCCTGGTCAAGTACCGAAACCCCCAAGATCAACGCGAACGTGAACCGCACCGCGTAGGCCGGGTCGATCGTCTTGTCGCCTTTGACCCGCGATTCGATCGCGACCTCGGCTTCGAGGCGCCCGAAGACCTCGCGCAGGAACGCTTCCGTCGCCGTGGCCAGTTCCGGCGGCTGCGCCGCGGCGAACCCGGACACCACCGCGAGCAGCCCGCGGTTGTCCAGCATGAGCCGGTACAGGCCGTCGACGAAGACCTCCGTGTCGTGGGCGGAGGTGTCCGTGCCGTGCCCCTGCTCGGCCCACCGGCGGACATAGCCGACGACGAAGTCGTAGAACGGCTGGTAAGCAGCCTCGACGAACAACCTGGCCTTCGAGCCGAAATGACGGAACACCTGCGCCTGCGTGACGCCCGCCCGGAGGGCGACCTCGCGCGTCGTGACGTCGCTGAAGCCGCGGTCCGCGAACAGTTCCCGCGCGGCCTGCAGCACGAGCGACCTGATCGCCGCCGGGCTGCGCCGGGTGCGGGGGGCAGCAGTCTCCATAACCCGACCATCTTTGCCCACTCCGGCGCGAGCGCGAAACCGCACGCGCTGACCATCTATTCCTCAATATTATTTAACCGTATATAATCGGCGATGGTCACCGTCGCCAAAGGAGCTGGCATTGAACGAGCACTTCGCGACCACGTGGGAAGCGATAGCCGACGCGTACCCTGGCGACCCGGCGATCATCTACGGCACCCGCGTGCGGACGTGGCGCGAGTTCGACGACCGCGCCAGCCGGCTCGCCGCGGCGATGACCGCGGCCGGCGTGGGCGGCGGCGACACGGTCGCGATCGACCTGTACAACTGCGGCGAGTACCTCGAGACCTTCTACGCCGCGCTCAAGATCCGGGCCGTGCCAGCCAACGTCAACTACCGGTACCTCGACGACGAGATGCTGCATCTGCTGGAGCAGGCAGAGGCGCGCGTCCTGGTGCACCACGCCACGTTCGCCAGCCGAGTGGCGCCGGCGATCGCCGCGCTGCCCGGCCTGCGCCTCGTGATCGAGGTTGACAACCTCGGCGGAACGCGACCGCCGGACGCCGGGACCGTCGGCTATGAAGCGCTAATAGCCGGCACCGGGCCGGCACCGCGCATCGAGCGGCCCGGCAGCGACGTCTTCCTGTCCTTCACCGGTGGCACGACGGGACTGCCGAAGGGGGTCGAGTACGTGGTCGGCAACTCGGTGAACAACACCGATGTCCTCGCCCGCCTCAACCTCGGCATCACCGACCTGGACTGGAGCGCGCCGTCGATCGACCGGGCCCGTCAGCTTCGGGAGTCGTATTCGCCCCCGGTGGCACTTCCGGCTTCCCCGATGATGCACAGCACCGGGCTGATCATGGCGTCGCTGCCAGTGCTCACGCTCGGCGGCACCGTCATTTCCCTCACCTCACCGCACTTCGACGCCGACGAGCTGTTCACGGCGGTCGCCCGGCACCGGCCCTCGACGGTGTCGATCGTCGGCGACGCTTTCGCGCGGCCGATGCTGCGAGCGCTCGACCGGCAGGCGGCCATGGGCGCGCCCTACGACACGTCCAGCCTCATCACGATCACCTCGGCCGGCGTAGCGTGGAGCGGCCAGGTCAAGGAGCAGCTGCTCCAGCACATACCGCAGGTGACCCTGGTCGACGCGTGCGGTTCGAGCGAGGGCGCAGCGATCGGATCCCAGGTGACCAGGCGCGGCGAGCCCGCGAGCACCGACCGTTTCGTCCCGGGTGCGGGGCTGCGGCTCCTTCGTACGGACGGCAGCGTCATCCCGAGCGACAGCAGGGAGATCGGGCTGTTTCTCCTCCCGACCGGCTGCCGCGGCTACCGGAACGACCCGGAGCGCACCGCGCGCGCGTTCCAGACGATCGATGGCCAGCGTTACGTGCTGCCCGGCGACTGGGGGCGCTGGAACGAGGACGGCACGATCACGCTGATCGGGCGCCGCACGTCCACGATCAACACCGGCGGCGAGAAGGTGTTCCCCGAGGAGGTGCAGCAGGTCGTCCTGCTCAACGAGGACGTCGAAGACTGCCTGGTGCTCGGCGTGCCCGACGAGCGGTTCGGGCAGCGGGTCGTCGCGATCGTCCAGCCGGTCGCCGGGCGGACCGTCGAGCCCGATGAGGTAACGCAGTTCGTGCACAATCGGCTGGCCGGATACAAGGCGCCGCGCACGGTCATCGTGGCCACCGTGCCCCGCGGCCCTAACGGCAAGGCGCTCTTCAAAGAGGCCCGCGCGATGTTCGAGGACAGCCCTCTCCCCGGTTAGGCCACACCGAGCAGGTTCAGGCCGTTGTCGCGCAGGAAGGCACGGCGAGCGTCGTCGCCGAGCGCCGCCACCTTGGCGTAGAAGTCCGCCGGCTCCCTGAGGCCCTCGGCGTGCGGCCAGTCCGACCCCATCACCAGGCACTCCGTGCCGCCGAGGCGCCCGGCGAGCTCGACGGTGTCGTCCTCGGGATAGGGCACCACGCGGACGTGCTCCTTGAAGACGCGGCTCGGGCGCTCCTTGAGCTGCCCGCCGAGCCACGGGCCGTTGCGCCCCATGCCGCGGCTCTTGTCCATGTGCCTGATGAAGTGCGGGACCCACTCGGCGCCGAACTCGCTCACGAGCACCCGGATGTTCGGGTAGCGGCCGAACAGGTTGTCAAAGATCAGTGCCGACAGCGTGTCCGTGATCGGTCGTTCCCCGTACGTGTTCTGCCACTGCCAGGCCGAGAACCGGAACGGCGGAACCAGGCCCCAGCCCCAGGCGGACGCGACGTTGGCCTGGTAGTGGAACTCGGAGATGTGATAGGCGATCACCGCCCTGGACTCGTTCACCCGGGCCCAGAACGGGTCGAAGTACGGGTCGCCGGGGCTGCGCCCGTAGGCCGGGCCGCACGGCAGCACGATGAACCGGGCGCCAGCGTCAAGAACCCGGTCGAGCTCCGCGCAGGCGAGGTCGAGGTCGCGCAGCGAGAGCATGGCGGGCGCGTAGATCCGGTCCTGGTAGCTGAAGCCCCAGTCCTCGTCCATCCAGCGGTTGAACGAGCGGAGATTGTCGTACAGCACCGCGGTGTCGTCCAGGTACGCCTCGGCCATCAGCGCCCACCCGCCTGGGTACATGATCGAGCGCTCGATCTGCTGCTCGTCCAGCTGCTTCAGGCGGGCGTCGTGGTCACGGAACTCACTCTGCATCGACATGGAGAATCGCTCGGAGTCAGACGGCTCGCCCGACGCCCGCAGGCGGAGCATTTCGGCCAGGGAGCCGGGCACCGGCACGGTGTCACGCTCCCCCGCCGTCTCCAGAGCGGTGACCAGCCGGTCGTTGGCGATCAGCGCGTTACGGCCGCTGGCGGTCCGCACCGGGTAGATGGCCGTATCAAGCTTGTCTTCTGGCATGTACCGGGTAAAGCAGTCGTCGGCCTCATAGGAGTGCTGGTCGAAGTCGAGCAGCTTGTAGGGCAGCGGCTGCACGGTGCTCTTGATCAAGGTCATCTGCGCTCACCTTTCGGTGCTAGTGAGTTTCTGTGCTACTGCGTTCATTTGGGGCCCTGAGTGTCAGAACCCGAGAGAGCGGCCGATGAGGTCGCGCATGATCTCGGTCGTGCCGCCGTACAGGCGCTGCACGCGGGCGTCACGCCACAGCCGGGCGATCTCGTACTCGTTGATGTAGCCGTACCCGCCGTGCAACTGCAGGCAGCGGTCGATGATCTCCCACTGCGTCTCGGTCGCCCACATCTTCGCGCCGGCGGCTTCCTGCGGGGTGAGCTCACCGGCGTTGACGGCCTCGATGCACCGGTCCACGTAGACCTGCATGATGTCGAGCTTCACCGTCATGTCGGCGATCGCGTGCCGGTTGACCTGGAAGGAACCGATGGGGGTGCCGAAAGCCGTGCGCTCGGCGGCGTATTCGCGCGTCAGGTCAAGCGCGCGGCGAGCCTGTGCGGCGGCATTGACCGCGATGGCCAGCCGCTCGGCCGGCAGGTTGCCCATCAGGTGGTAGAAGCCGCGATTCTCCTCGCCGAGGAGGTTCGCCACGGGAACGCGCACGTCGGTGAAGGAGAGCTCGGCGGTGTCGGACGCCCGCTGCCCGATCTTGTCCAGCTTCCGGCCGCGCTCGAAGCCCGGCATGCCGCGCTCGATCGCCAGCAGCGAGATCCCCTTGTGGCCCGCTGCCGGATCCGTCTTCACCACGGTGACGACGAGATCGGCGAGGATGCCGCTGCTGATGAATGTCTTCGCCCCGTTGACGACGTAATGATCCCCGTCCCTGACGGCGGTGGTGCGGATCGCGGCCAGGTCGGAGCCCGCGCCGGGTTCGGACATCGCGATGGCCGTGATGATCTCGCCGCTGACGTAGCCGGGCAGCCACCGCTCCTTCTGCTCCTCGGTGGTCAGGCCGATCAGGTACGACGGCATGACGTCGTTCTGCAGGCCGAGCCCGGGACCGACCGCGCCGGTCGCGTGCTTTTCCTCCGTGAGGATGGCGTTGTAGCGGAAGTCCTTCAGGCCCTGGCCGCCATACTTCTCCGGCGCCTCCCAGCCAAGGAGGCCGAGTTCGCCGGCTCGCAGCCAGACCTCGCGCGAGGTCACTCCGTCGCGCTCCCACTGCCGCCGGTTCGGCAGGCACTCCTTCTCATAGAAGCGACGGGCCGTCTCACGGAATGCGTTGTGCTCGGGCTCGAAGATCTTCCGTTCCATGCGTTCCCTCCTATTCAGGCACGCGTAGGGCGGCTGTCACTGAGCCCGGCCGGGCAGGCATGACACGGGGCGCCGACCGCCAGTCCGCGGTGCCGTCCTCGGGCAGCCCGCATGGTTCCTTGCCAGGGTGGATCTCCGCCCAGTGCGCGTGGTTCAGCTCATGCAGCGTGAAGCACGCGTTCAGCGCGTTGTAGAAGCCCATGTTGTCCACGCTCTGATTGACCGACTCCTTGATCATGAGCGCGGTCATCGTCGGCAGCGTGGCGATCCTGCGGGCGAACTGCAGCGTCCGCTCGGTCAGGTCGCCCGGCGGGAAGATCTTGGACACCATGCCCAGCCGGTGCGCCTCCACGGCGTCGATGGAGTCGCCGGTCAGCAGCAGTTCCTTCGCCTTGCGCGGACCGAACTCCCACGGGTGCGCGAAGTACTCCACGCCGCACATGCCCAGCCGGGTCCCGACGACGTCCGCGAAGACGACATCGTCGGCCGCGACGATCAGGTCGCACGCCCACATCAGCATGAGCCCCGCGGCGTACACCGCGCCCTGCACCTGGGCGACGGTGATCTTGCGAAGGTCGCGCCACCGGCGGGTGTTGTTGAAGAAGAAGTGCCATTCCTGCAGTGTGCGCTGCTCAGCGCCAACCCGGCTGCCTCCGTACTGGCCATATGTGGGATGCTGCCCGGGCCCGGGCTGCCGCTCGTCGCGGTGCTCGCGCGACCCGAGATCATGCCCGGCGGAGAACATCGGCCCGGCCCCGCCCAGGATCACCACCCGGACCTGGTCGTCGGCCTCGGCTGCCAGCATCGCCTCGCCGAGTTCGACCAGCAGCCCCCGGTTCTGCGCGTTACGGGAACCGGGACGGTTCAGCATGATCCGCGCGATCGTCCCCTCGTCGAGCAGCTCATAGGTCAGGTACGTGTAGCTGGTCATCCGTTCCTCCTAGCACCGGCCGGCCTGCCAGGGTAAAGATATCTACCCTATTTATATCATTTTATTGTTCCTGGTGGCCGTCACGACGGCTCGCCACCGTTCCCGCCCGCTGGCGGAGCCCAGGTCGGCGCCGTAGGGAGCGATGCGGTCGACGAGGCCGCCGTAACGACGGGCGAGCACACCGGGCAACTCCTCCCAGGTGGCGGCCACGCTGTAGAAGTCGAGCATCTCCCCGGTGATCAGCGCCGCCATGGCGGCGGTGTCGCCGCGGGCGAGCAGCTCGTGCAGCCGGTCGCAGACGTCGCCCCAGCCATGAGCATCGAAGACGGGGCGGTACGTGCGGGTGGAACCGTAGAACGCGATCTGCCTCGCGATGCCGGCCCGCTGGCGGTCGATCTCGGCCTGCGTTTCGCCGACGGCCACGAATACCGGACAGCACACGGTGACGGCTTCGCGCTCGCGCCCGGCGGCCCGGGCCCCGGCCGCCACCGCCGGCAGCGCCGTCGCGCGCAGGTACTCGGCCGAATGCAGCGGGTGCAAGAAGACGCCGTCGCAGCATTCCCCGGCCAGCCGCAGCATGGCCGGGCCCACGGCGGCGACCCAGACCGGCACGTCCGGGTGGCTGATCGGGCCGGGGTTGAAGAAGTCGGTCAGCAGCGAGAACTGATAGAAGTCGCCGGCGAACCGCAGGCGCCCGCCGCCCTGGAACGCGGCGAAGATCGCGCGCAGCGCGTGCACGTATTCGCGCATCCGCGCGACCGGCCGGTCGAAGGGCACCGCGAACCTGCGCTCGATGTGGGCCTTGACCTGCGTGCCCAGGCCGAGGACGAACCGGCCCCCCGACATGTCCGCGAGGTCCCAGGCCGCCTGGGCGGTGACCATCGGGCTGCGCGGGAACGCGACCGCGATCCCCGGGCCCGCCTCGATCCGCCCCGCCGCGGCCAGTGCGGCGCCGCAGGTCAGGTAGGGGTTGTGCCTGGTCTCCGTGACCCACATCCCCGCGAAGCCGGCCTCCGCCACCGCCCGCGCCGCGGCCGCCGCCTCGCCGAGAGGCAGGCCGTCCGGGAAGTAGCAGTCGATCTCCATGGTCCCTCCTCACCCGACAGCCGGAGCCTACCCACGATACAGATAAATATGTAAACTATTTCTCGGACGAGCCGGGAGGACGCCGATGGCGCACGACATCACCGTTGGGCTGCGGGCACCGTACGACGCGCCCGGCGGCGCGGAAGCACTCGCGCGGTTCGCGGCCCTGGTGGATGCCACCAGTATCGACCGGGTATGCGTGGGCGACCATGTCACGTTCAAGGGCGGCCGCGGTTTCGACGGGCTCGTGAACGCCACGGCGCTCGCGATGATGTCCCGGCGGATCACCGTGCAGACCGCGGTGTACCTGCTGCCGTTGCGGCATCCGGTCCCGGTGGCGCGGCAGGTCGCCTCGCTCGCCGCGCTGGCGCCGGGACGACTGGAGTTCGGCGTGGGGATCGGCGGCGAGGACCCGGCGGAGATGCGCGCCTGCGGCGTCGACCCGGCCACCCGGGGGCGCCGGATGGACGAGGCGCTGACCGTCCTGCGCCCGCTGCTCGCCGGCGGCGAGGTCACGATGTCCGGCGACTTCTTCACCCTGGACCGGGTCCGCATCGACCCGGTGCCGGTGCCGGCGGTGCCGATCGTGATCGGCGGGCGGTCGGACGCGGCCTTGCGCCGGGTGGCCCGGCATGGCGATGGCTGGCTGGGGTTGTGGGTCTCGCCGGGACGTTACGCGGACGCCACCGGGCGGATCAGCCGTTACGCGTCCGACGCGGGCCGGGAGGTTACCCACTGGCGGCACGGCATGCACGTGTGGTGCGCCTTCGGCACCGCCGCCGCCGCGCGGGCCCGGCTCGCGGCGGCAATGGAAGACTTCTACCGGACTCCGTTCGGCAAGTTCGAGCGGTACTGCCCGTGCGGGACGCCAGACGAGATCGCCGCCGGCTTGCTTCCGTATGTGGACGCGGGCTGCCGGTCGTTCAACCTGATCCCGCTGGCGGACAGCCAGGAACTGGCGATCGAGGGGACGGAGGCGGTGCGCGCCGCGCTGCGAGGAGCGGCCAGCGCGGCGGGTCACGACCGTACGTTCGGAAAATTCATTATATAATTTATCTATACCCGAGTCAGCAGACCGCGAGGAGTGCCACCGGTGACCGCAGAGCAGAACCCAGTCATCCGCGTCGAGTCCGACGGCCCGCTCCGGATCGTCACCCTCAACCGGCCGGAGACCATGAACGCGTTCGACCGCGAGATGCAGGCCGAACTGCCGCGGGTGCTGACCGCGATCAGCCAGGACCGCGAGGCACGCGCGGTGGTGCTGACCGGGGCCGGGCGCGCGTTCAGCGCCGGCGGGGACATCGCCAACTTCCCGCTGAACCGGGCCGACCTCTACCACCGGAGGGCGGGCCTGCGGGAAGGCCGGCGCCTCTTCGACGAGCTGATCAGCCTGCACCTGCCCGTGGTGGCGGCCGTCAACGGCCCCGCGGTCGGCCTCGGCTGCACGGTGGCGACCGCGTGCGACATCGTGTTCATGGCGGAAGACGCGTTCCTCGCCGACCCGCACGTGACGGTCGCGCTGGTGGCTGGCGATGGCGGCGCGGTCACCTGGCCGTCGCTCACCAGCCTGCTCAAGGCCAAGCAGTACCTGCTCACCGGCGACCGGATGCCGGCCCGCGAGGCGCTGGCCATCGGCATGGCCAACTTCGTGGTGCCCGCCGGGGAGCTGATGGACGCCGCGACCGCGTTCGCCCGGCGGCTGGCCAGCCTGCCGCCGCAGGCCGTCCAGGACACGAAGCTGGTGCTCAACCAGCTACTGCGGGAACGCGCGGCGTCGGTGCTGCCCTTCGGGCTGGCGGCGGAGAGCCAGTCCAGCGACACGGTGGAGTACGCCGAGGCGCCGGCCAAGTTCGAGGCGGAGCGGGCGGCACGCCGCGCCAGCCGCGGCAACGGCACCGGATCCTGACCCTGCCCCGCGTCACCGGCCGGGCGGAGTCAGCAGTCGCCGCGCCTCCGGCGTCCCGTCGAGCAGGCGGTTCGTCCGCCGGATGACCCGCCACGTCCCGTCGATGCGCTCCAGTTCCCACCGGTTGGCACTGACCCGCTCCAGCCGCCAGTACCGGCCGTCCTTCAGGTAGACGCTCCCGATGACGTCGTAGCACTGCTGGGCGTCAGCCAGGGCAAGGCGGGAGCAGATCTCCAGGGATTGGCGGGTAGCGGGCAGGTGCGCTACGGGCGCATGGCCCCGGTCCCGCTGGGATCTTCGCGGTTGCCGGTGCCGTGCAGGAACGCCGTGGTGATGAGCGCGGCGGCTTTCTCTACGCCGGCCTGCTGCTCGGCGGCCAGCCGGGCCGCGGCCTGGAGCAGGCTGCCGAGCAGGAACCTCAGTTCGCCGGCGGAGATGTCGCCGCGGAAGGTCCCGTCGTCGATGCCGCGGCGCAGCAGCCCGTCGATCATCGCCGTGATCTGTTCTTGCTCGCGGCCGGCGTCAGCCGGGCCGAGCTGGCTGACCAGAGCGGCGTACTTGCTGCCGCCCGCGGCGACCACACGGGCGACGCGGGCGATGCCCTCGGGCACGGGCACAGCGTCCAGGTCGGCCTCGGCGAGCCGGGCGGCGATCGCGCTGGTGGCGGCGGCGGTCAGGGCCTGCAGCAGCCGCTCGCGGGTCGGGAAGTACCGGTACAGGGTCGCCCGGGCCACGCCAGCGGCCTCGGCGACCTCGTTCATGCTGGGCGGCTCGCCGCCCCGGGCGAGCAGGTCCGCGGCCGCGTCGAGGATGGCCCCGGCAACCCGGTCCTGGATGGCGGTGCTTCTGGTCACGAACCCTACTTTACATCACTGACCCGGTACTGTACAGTCGACATCCATTCGTGAGACATCGATGTCTCATCACAAAACTTCTCTGTAGCTGAAGGACAGGAGACTGACATGGCTGCTCTAGCTCGCTGGTGCTTCCAGCGCCGCGCGTGGGTGCTGGTCGGGTGGCTGGCACTGCTGGTGATCCTGGGGGCGGGCGGCCGGGCGGCGGGGTCGGCGTACTCCGATACCCTCACCCTGCCGGGCACTGGGTCCACGGCCGCGCTGCACCTGGAGGAACAGGCGTTCCCCGGGCACGCCGGGGACCAGGACACGATCGTGTGGCGGGCCAGCGGCGGCGCGGCGTAAGCGCCCCGGCGGTGCGGGCCCGGATCACGGCCATGCTGGCCAGGGTCGCCGCCGCGCCCGGGGTGGCCTCGGTGATCAGCCCGTACTCTGCCCGCGGCGCCGCCCAGGTCAGCCGCGACGGGCAGATCGCCTACGCCACCGTGGTCTTCGACGCCCAGGCGAACAGCCTGCCGGCACGCGAGGTCACCCGCGTCGTCCACCTCGCGGAGGCGGCCCGGGCCCCCGGCCTGCAGGTCGACCTGGGCGGGCAGGCGGTGGAGAACGCGCTGCGGCCCTCGGTCGGCATCAGCGCGGCTGTCGGGGTGATCGCCGCCGCGGTGGTGCTGTTCATCGCGTTCGGGTCGCTGCTGGCCATGCTGCTGCCGCTGGCGGTCGCGATCGCCGGGCTGGCCTCCGGCCTGATGACGGTCGGCCTGGCCTCGCACGCGGTGAGCATTGCCTCGATCGGCCCGACGCTGGGCATCCTGATCGGGCTGGGCGTGGGCATCGACTACGCGCTGTTCATCGTCACCCGGCACCGCGGCAACATCAAGGCCGGGATGACCCCCCAGGACGCGGCGGCCAGCGCGCTGAACTCCGCGGGACGCGCGGTCCTGTTCGCCGGCACCACGGTGTGCATCGCCCTGCTGGGGATGCTCGTGCTGCGCGTCGGCTACGTCTCCGGCCTGGGCATCGCCGCGGCGATCACGGTGCTGTTCACGGTGGCCGCCGCGGTCACCTTGCTGCCCGCGCTGCTGGGCTTCCTCGGGATGCGGGTGCTGTCCCGCCGGGAACGCCGCCGGCTGGCCGCCGACGGCCCCGCCCGCGACGGCGCGTCCACCTGGTGGGCGCGGCTGGCCGGGTTCGTCCAGCGCCACCCGCTCAAGCTGGCCGCCGCCGCCACCACCGCGATGGTCGTGCTGGCCATCCCGGTGCTGTCGCTGCGGCTGGGGTCCTCCGACGCGGGCAACGACCCGGGCGCCACCACCACCCGCCAGGCCTACGACCTGCTCGCCGACGGGTTCGGTCCGGGCTTCAACGGCCCCCTGCAACTGGCCGGCACCACCAGCACCCCGGCCGCCGCCGCCGCATTCACCCGGCTGGCGCTACCCTGAAGACCGAGCCAGGGATCGCGGCGGTCTCCGCGCCCGTCCCCGGTCACGGCGCCTCGGTGATCAGCGTGATCCCCGCGACGTCTCCCGAAGCCGCGGCGACCAGTACCCTGATCAGCCACCTGCGGGACAGCGTGATCCCCGCCGCCGAGCAGGGCACCGCGCTGCGCGTCTACGTGGGCGGCGTCACCGCCACCAACGGCGACTTCGCCGCCGTGATCGGCGGCAAGCTGCTGCTGTTCATCGGGGTCATCCTCGGGTTCGGGTTCCTGCTGCTGATGATGGCGTTCCGCAGCCTGCTCATCCCCGCGGTCGCGACGGTGATGAACCTGCTCGCCGCCGGCGCGGCCTTCGGCGTGCTGGTCGCCGTGTTCCAGTACGGCTGGGGACTGCACCTGCTCAACCTCGGCCAGGCCGGACCGGTCGAATCGTTCCTGCCCGTCCTGATGCTCGCCGTCTTGTTCGGCCTGTCCATGGATTATGAGGTGTTCCTGGTCTCCCGGATCCGCGAGGAGTGGGCCACCGGCGGCGACAACCGCCAGGCGGTCCGCACCGGCCAGGCCACCACCGGCCGGGTCATCATCGCCGCCGCCACCATCATGATCTGCGTGTTCAGCGCGTTCATCTTGTCCGGCCAGCAGATCACCGGCGAGTTCGGCCTCGGCCTGGCCGGCGCGGTCCTGCTCGACGCGTTCCTGCTGCGCACCCTGCTCGTCCCCGCCCTGATGCACCTGGCCGGCCGCGCCAACTGGTGGCTGCCCGGCTGGCTGGACCGCGTCCTCCCGCACCTGTCCATCGAACCCGCCACCAGTACCGCCCGCCCAGCCCCGCGACCGCCAGCAGCCTCATCCACAGCACGCAGTCCGGTAACCGCCGGCGCCGCCGAGAAGGTGGTCGTGACCTTCGACGACTGTCCCCGTCGCGACCACCTTCACAAGCAGAAGCCCTCCGCTGCCAGCACCGGAATCCGGCGCTGCCGCGGGCCGGCTACACGATCACCGGCAATTCCTCGGCGACCGGCCGTCACCCTGGTACCAGCATGAGCTCCTGCTCATCCCGGTCGGAGTCAGCAAGCGCCGCGCCTCCGGCGTCCCGTCGAGCAAGCGGTTCGTCCGCCGGATGACCCGCCACGTCCCGTCGATGCGCTCCAGTTCCCACCGGTTGGCGCTGACCCGCTCCAGCCGCCAGTACGGGCCGTCCTTGAGGTAGACGCGGGAGTGATTCACCGCGACCGCGACGTCATCCCCGACCGAGACCTGCGGGGCGCTCAGGACATGGGCGCAGCCCGCCTCGAGATAGGCGTGGTGCCGTTCGCCGTGCACCAGGCCGCCCACGGCGGCACGGCCGACGTAGGGACTGACGCCGCCGGGGTCGTACACACCATCCACCGCCCAGAGCTGGCCGACCGCCTCGGCGCTCTCGCTGTCCACTGCGGGACCGTACGTCGCGATGAGCTGGCAGATCGCCAGCTGGTCTTCGAGGGCCTGGACGCGTCGTTCCAGGGCGGCGATCCGGTCGTCCGTCATCTTCCCTACCCCCCTTCTCCACCCCTTCACCTCCCAATTCTTATCCTTGTTCGCATTCCATACCGGCTTCCCACCCCCGTCCAGAAGGCGGTGCTGCGAGAGCACTGCGCCCACGCCCGGTACGTGTGGACCTGGCCGTGGAGCAGCACGGCCACTGGCGCCCGGGCCGGGCAGGCGCGCCGGGCTACCTGGAGCAGTGCCGGCAGCTCACCGCCGCGCGGGCAGCGCATCCGTGGCTTGCGTCGGCTCCCAGACGGTCCAGCAGCAGGCGCTGCGGGACTTCACCCAGGCGATGACCGCGTTCTTCGACCCCGCCAACCCGGCCCGGCGCCGACCTGGCGCAAGGCCGGGCGGGACGAGGGATTCCGGATCACCGGCGCCGCGGCGCGCAGTGGGAGGTGCGCCGGGTGTCCCGCCATGTCGGCCAGGTGCGGTACCGAAAGTGGGGTGGGTGCGGTTCCGCTGTCCCGGGCGGTGCCGCCGGGCGTGAAGTCCTACCGGGTGACCATGGACCGGGCCTGCCGCTGGCATGTGGCCTTCGCCGCCGTCCCCGAACCGGTGCCCGCGCCGGGCAACGGCCAGACCGTGGGCATCGACCGGGGTGTGGCGGTCGCCGCCGCGCTGTCGACAGGAGAGCTGCTGTGTGTCCCCGGCCTGACCGCGCGGGAGCGTACCCGGCTGCGGCGGCTGGAGCGGAAGCTGGCCGGGGCGCGACGGGGATCGAATCGCCGCGCCCGGGTCGGCATGCCATCGCCCGGCTGCGCGCCCGGGAGAGGGACCGGCGCAAGGACTGGGCCGAAAAGGCATCCACCGATATCGCGCGCCGGTTCGACGTGATCAAGGTGGAGGACCTGCGGATCGGGGCCATACCCGGTCCGCGAAAGGCACCCCGGACAGCCCCGCGGAATGTGCGCGCTAAGGCCGGGCTGAATCGAGGCATCCTGCGGTCCGGGTGGGGACTGCTGGCCCGGCGCCTGCAGGAGAAGGCGCCCGGCCGGATGGAGAAGGTCAGTCCCGCGTTCACGAGCCAGCGCTGCTCGGCGTGCGGGCGGGTGGACGGGAAGTCGCGCGAGAGCCAAGCCGTCTTCCGGTGCACTGCCTGCGGGTACGCCTGCAACGCTGACGTGAACGCGGCCAGGAACATCGCGGCGGGGCACGCCGTGACTGCGCGGAGGCTACCGGAAGCCGGGCCGGTGAACCGCGAACCTCAACTGCTTGCCTCCTACCGGAGGTGAGTGCTGGATCTCCTGCCTTCAGGCTGGAGGGTGTCAGCACGTCAGCCGCGAACGTGGCGAGCAGTTCGACCCGGCGGCGGTGCCACGCGACATCGGCGTGCACCTCCCCCATCTCACCCCGGGCGAAGCGCTGATGGATTCCCTCGGCGATAATCGCCCATCGCCAGGCGCTCAGCGCGACGAACACCGCCAGGTCGGCGATTGGCACGCCGGTGCGCTGGTGGAAACGGTCAGCGAGATCGCCGTAGGAGGGAAAGCCATCGACGGCCGACGGGTCGGGGCCGGGCTCGAGGACTCCGGCAGGCGCCCGCATCCTCGCGCCGAGAAACCCGAGATCGGCCAGCGGGTGGCCGGTGGTGGCCAGCTCCCAGTCCAGCAGCGCGGAGATGCCCGGCGCCGGCCCGTCGGTCACCATCACGTTGCCGAAGCGGAAGTCGCCGTGTACCAGGCAATCGGGCTGAGGCGTCACGGCGGGCAGGATCTTCTGGAGCCGGAACGAGAACATGGTCGATGGCTGGGACGACGCGACTGGCGGTCGCCTTCCACTGGGCGTTCCAGCGGCGGATCTGCCGCTCCAGGTAGGGGGTGCCGCGGCGCATGGCGGCCAGGCCGACCGCGTCGAGCTCGACCGCCTGCAGGGCAGACAACACGTCAATCAGCTGGAGACCCAGCCGACGCCGCTGGGGCCGCGTGAACCGCCGGGCCGATTCGGCCGAATCAAGTACCGCTCCGGGCGCGTGCTCCATGACGTAGAACGGCACTCCCGCGACCGCCGGGTCCGGGCACACCGCCGAGACCGCGGGGACGGGAACGGCGGTTGACCGCAGCGCCGCCAGAATGCGCGCCTCGCGGAGCACGTCATGCGCGCCACCGGTCAGCTGCCCCTCCGGGGGGCGGCGGACCACCACCCGCCGGCCGGTTTCATCGGTGACCACGTAGGTGATGTTGGACAGGCCGCCGGCCACCTGCCGCCAGTGCAGGCGGCCCTGCAAGCCGGCTGATGCCTGGAGCCAGCGGGTTATATTACCATTCATCTTAATAGTTTAAATAAATCGCTCGATCAGGGAAGAGGCCGCCATGTCCGACCGACGGCTCAGCGCGGCCGACGACTACGTGCATCCAGTGGGCACGGATGGCACCTGGAATGAGAGCCGCTACATCGACTTTTACGACCCGCGTTCCGGCACCGGCGGGTGGTTCCGCATCGGCATGCGGCCCAATGAGGGGCACGCCGAAATGTCGGCCTGCGTGAATCTGCCCGACGGGCGATCGGGCTTCTACTTCACCCGCGCCCCCGTCGACGGTAACCGGCTGGCCGCCGGCGGTCAGGAATGGATGGTGGGCGACCCGTATCGCGCCACTACGGTCAGCTACCGCGGCCCGCTCCTCCTGCTTGACGACCCCTGGGTGCTGACGGACCCCAGGCAGGCGTTCGCCTCCGCGCCACGACAGGCGGCGGAGATCGACCTGCGCGTGGCCACGATCGGCCTGGACGCGGTGATGGGTTACGACCAGGACCACATCGACCAGATCTTCCTGCCCGGCCAGGCCGACTGGCACTACCAGCACCTGTGCTGGGTCACCGGGACGATACGCGTGGGCGACGAGGAATTCGCCGTCTCCGGCCGGGGCGGCAAGGACCATTCGTGGGGACCGCGGAATTGGCTGGCCAAGATTTACCTGCGCTGGCTGATCGCCGTCAGCGACGACGACGAGCTTGGCTTCATGCTGGTGCGCGCGGTCGGGCCGACCAAGCGGACCCGGGGCGGGCACGTCTGGGAAAAAGGCCAGTTCCACCTGGTGGACGACTTCGGCATGGTCAACACCTACGCCCGGCGGCCGCCGCATGAGCTGCTGGGCACCGAGATAGTGATCCGGGCGGGCGACCGGGAATGGACGGCGACAGGAAAGCCGCGAGCCTGGGTTCCGCTCCGGCACCGTTCCGCGGACGAGAACGGCGAGCCGACCCTGCTGCGCATCGTCAAGTCACCCACCCGCTGGACGTTCGGTGACGGGCGGCTGGGGGCCGGCATGAGCGAGATCCACGACCGGATAGGCACCGGCGGGATCCCCGCCGGGATTCAGGACTGACTGAGAGCAGGAACCAGGCCGTGGGCGAGATCGGGCGGATCGGGACCTCCCAGTCGACCCGCAGCGGTCAGGCCATGAGGTCGTAGACGGTGAGCGTCCAGTCTCCCTGGAGGAGGTAGTCGTCCGCCGCGAGCAGGTGCTTACGCCACAGGCGCTCCGCGCGTTCCACGTCCTTGGCCGCGATCAGCTCGACGATCCGCTCATGCGCGGCGAAGCCCTTCTGCAGCGCCTCCTGCCCGGTAGGTGTCCCGGCGTCGGACTCCACGTGGGCGATGTGCGCGACGTCGATGATGTGACGCAGCATTCCTGACAGCACTGAGAGCGTCTGGTTGCCAGCCATGTCCACGATCAGGGCGTGAAAGGCGGTCTGCTCCGCCATCTGCTTGACCGGCGCCCGTTCGGCGGCGCGTGACCGCTCGAGCGCCGTTCGCAGCTCGCTGAGGTTCTCCTCGGTCCTGTTCCTCGCCAGCGTCGCGACGCACCCCGGCTCGATGACGCCCCGCGCCTCGTAGACGTCCTGCATCGACACTCCGAGGTACTCCAGGACGAGGGCTGTCTGGCGGGCTGCGGAGTCGGCGTTCGGGAGGTGCACCCGGGCGCCGCCGTGCGCGCCACGGCGGACGCTGATCAGCGACTCGGACTCCAGGACCCGGAACGCCTCCCGCAGTGTCGGCCTCGAGACACCGAACCGCTGCATGAGCGCGCTCTCCGAAGGCAGCGCGTCGTTCTCGACGAGCTCGCCGCGGAGTATCCTTCGGCGCAGGTCGCCGGCGACGAGCTCGGCCATCTTGGGCACGCGCAGCGGCGCTCCCACTTCCTTCGCGGCTTCGGTCACGGTGCGTCCAAAAAGTAAGAGAAGTTAACAGAACTCTAAAAGGTTATATTATTCCTCTAAGTTTAAAAAGTGTTGTGCCGGACTGTTCGCGCCGGACTGCTGATGATGCCGTCACATGAACGAGGCGCCGCCGTCCACGGTCAGGCTGGTGCCCGTGGTCACCCTGGACAGGTCGGACGCGAGGTACAGGACCGCGTTGGCCACGTCCTCTGGCTGCTGGAACGCGTCGGGCAGCATGTTGAGCTTGCCGAAGATCGGCAGGCAGTCATCGAGCGTCGGGGCGTCCAGGTGCGGACGGAAGACCTTGTACACCGTCTCGTGCAGCAGCAGCTTCGTCGGGATGCTGCCGGGGTGCACGCAGTTGACCCGGATGTTGTACTGGCCGGCCTCCCTGGCGACCGTGCGGGCGAGGCCGACGAGAGCGTGCTTGGCCGCCGTGTAGTTGGCCGTGTGGGCGACTCCCTTCAGCCCGGCCACGGAACTCGTCAGGATCACCGAGCCGCCGCTCCCCTGCTGGATCAGGTAGGGCACGGTCGCCTTGATCGTGTGCCAGACACCCGTGAGGTTGACGTCGATGGTGGTCCGCCAGTCCTCCTCGGTCAGTTCCCAGGCCTTGACCATCGCGCCCATGACACCGGCGTTGGCGACCACGATGTCCAGCCGGCCGAGCTCGGCCGTGCCCTGGCTGACCGCCGCCTCCAGCGCGGCGAGGTCACGGACGTCGGCCTTCACCGGGACAATCCGGCGGCCGTGCTTGCGTACCAGCGCCGCGGTCTCCTCGAGGTCCGCGAGCGTGGCGCCCTCGTACGGGATGGTCTCCACCGGCTCGCAGATGTCGACCGCGATGATGTCCGCACCCTCCTCGGCCAGCCGGGCCGCCTCAGCGCGTCCCTGACCGCGAGCGGCGCCGGTGACCAAGGCCACCTTGCCGTCTACCAAGCCCATGGCATTCCCCTTCGCTGATAAGTGCCGGAATTCTTCGTCGTGCCGGTCAGATGCCCAGCCGGGCGAGCAGGCGCTCGTGGTAGACCGCCGGGCCGCCCAACAGCAGCTCGGACGACTTGGCTCTGCGAAAGTACAGGTGGGCCGGATGCTCCCAGGTGAAACCGATGCCGCCGTGCACCTGGATGTTCTCGGCCGCGGCGAACATGTAGGCCTGGGAAGAGCAGATGTGCGCCGTCGCGGCGGCAACGGGGAACTCGGCGGCCGCCTCGTCGGCCAGCCGGGCCGCCTCCCGGGCCGCCGCTTCGGCGAGTTCGACCCGGGCCAGCATGTCCGCGCACTTGTGCTTGATCGCCTGGAAGGTGCCGATGGCCCGGCCGAACTGGAACCTGGTCCTGGCGTACTCCGCGCTCATCTCCAAGCACTTCCTGGCACCCCCGGCCTGCTCGGCGGCGAGCGCCACGCAGGCGACGTCAAGGACCTGGCTCAGCAACTGGCCACCCTCTCCCTCAGCGCCGATGAGCTCGCCCGGCACTTGGTCGAAGGTCAGGGCCGCTAGCGGGCGGGTCGGATCCAAGGCGGTCATCGGCTCGGCGCGGAGCCCGGGCGCGCCGCTACGCACGGCGAACAGGGCCGGTCCGGCGGGAGCCTGGGCTACCACGAGCACCAGGCCGGCGATCGAACCGTCGATGACGAAGCTCTTCTGCCCGGTCAGCGCCCATCCGTCCGCGGTGCGCTCCGCCTGGGTCGCGATCCCGGCCGGGTCCCACGACCCGCTGCTTTCCGCGACGGCGAGCGTGGCGATGGTCTCCCCGGCGGCGATGCCGGGCAAATATCGCTCGCAGGCGGCCTTGTCGCCGGAGGCGAGCAGCGCCTGGGCGGCGAGGACGACCGTGCCGAAGAACGGCGAGCAGAGCAGCGCGGCCCCCATTTCCTCCAGCACGACCTCGAGCTCGGTCAGGCCGAACCCGTCGCCGCCGTAGTCGCCGGGCAACGCCAGGCCGGGCAGCCGGAGCTGGCGGGCCATCTGGTCCCAGACCGCCGGATCGTGCCCGGTCTCCATCGCGGCGCGGACGGCGGCCTCCGGGGACTTGGCCGCGAGAAACTCGCGGACGGCCTCGCGCAGGTCGTCTAGCTCTTCCTTGCCATCGTTCATGACGCGGCCTTTCCTGATCGGGGCAGCTCGCGGAAGGGTGAGGTGGTATCGATGCCGGGTTCCTTCGGCAGCCTGAGAACCCGCTCCGCCAGGATGTTCTTCATGACCTCTTCGGTGCCGCCGAGGATGCGCAGCGCCGGCGTCGCGAGCAGCAGCTCGGCCCAGGCATAGGTGCCCCACTCACCGGTGTCGGCGATGATCCGCGGCCCGAGGACCCGGGACACGAAGTGCGCCGCCCGGGTCAGGTTCTGGGCGTGCATCAGCTTGGCGACTGACCGTTCCGGCCCGGGTGTCACGCCAGCCCGCATTGCCCGCACCGCCCTCCTGTTGAGGTGCCCGGCCGCCAGCAGGTCGGCGAGCAGTTCGCTCAGGTCCCGGCGCAGCGCCCCGTCGTCCAGGGTTCCGGTAGCCCGCATGAGGGCGGCAAGGCGCTCCGGTGCGAGCGCCTCGGCGACCGTCCCGCCGCGCTCGCCGCCCACGGTGGCGCGCTCGTTCATCAGCGTGGTGAGCGCGACCCGCCAGCCGGCGTTCACCTCGCCGAGGCGGTGGTCGTCCGGGACCCGGACGCCGGTCAGGAACACCTCGTTGAAGTCGCTGCCCCCGGTCATCTGGCGCAGTGGCCGGACGTCAACCCCTGGGGCGGTCATGTCGACGAGGAACGCGGTGATGCCCTTGTGCTTCGGCGCGTTGACATCGGTGCGGCACAGCGCCATGCCGATCTGGCTCTGCCGCGCGATCGACGTCCACACCTTCTGCCCCTCGAGGACCCACTCCCCTCCGTCGGGCACGGCCCGGGTCTGCAGGCCGGCCAGGTCGGATCCGGCTCCGGGCTCGCTGAACAGCTGGCAGGCGATGATGTCCCCGCGGTACAGGGCCGGAAGGTAGCGGTCCTTGATGGCCTGCTGGCCGTGCGCCAGGATGGTGGGCCCGATCATGCCCAGCCCGATCACGCTCAGCGTGCCGGTGTCGGGCACGTCGTACTCGGCCTCGATGCTGTTGTAGATCAGCTCGTGGACGGGGGTCAGGCCCTGCCCGCCGTACTCGGGCGGGCCGGAGATCCAGCCGAAGCCGTTCTCGTACCGCGTCCGCTGCCAGTCCTTGGCGGCGTGCAGCTTGACGTCCTTGACGTCCGGCGGGTCCGCGTTGAAGTAGGCGACGGTATCCTCGCCCTGGCCCCAGCGGAATTCGGCCTGCTCCGCGCGCGTGGCGTGCGCGTCGAGGAACTCCCGGGCCTGCCGGGCGAACTCTCTTACATCGTCAGGCATGATGCCCCTTTCACGGAAACGGTCATCGGTGTCAGGTCCTCATATAGGAACCGCCCGCGACGTTCAGCACCTCGCCGGTGATGAACGCGGCCCGGTCCGACGCGAGGAAGGCCACCGCTTCGGCGATGTCGGCTGTCCCCGGCACGTCACCGAGGGGACCGGGCTTGCTCTTGGACAGCCATTCGGCGTTGTCGTCGACGAACTTGGTGCCCTTGACGATGCCCATGGAGACATACACGGCGCGGATCCCGTGCGGCCCCCCGTCATGGGCCAGTCCGCGGGTCAGCGCCGCCAGGCCGCCCTTGGACGAGGCGTAGGGCGCCTCGACGCCGCTGCCGCCCACATCGGGTGCGTAGCTCCCGATGTTCACGATCACGCCGCCGCCGGCGTCGCGCATGAGGGGCATCGTCCGGTAGCACAGGTACCACGGGCCGCTCAGGTTCACCCGCATCGCCCAGTCCCAGTTGGCCGGGTCGTAGCCGAAGATGCTGCCGACCACGTTCACCGCGGCGTTGTTCACCAGGATCCGCACCGGGCCGAGCGAGGCGGTGACCTCGTCCACGACGGCGTCGATCTGCTCCCGGTCACCGGCGTCCATCGGGTAGCCGACCACCGTGGCCGCCGGGTAGTCGGCGGCGATCTCGGCGGTCACTTTCCGCGTGCGGGCCGCGTGGATGTCGGTCACCACCACTTGCGCGCCGCCGGCGGCGAGCCGCCGCGCGATCGCCTGCCCGATGCCCTTGCCCGCGGCCGCGGTCACCAGCGCGACCCGGCCCGCGAACTCATCCGGATCAACCATGCTGTGTCTCCCCGTCGTCGGCCAGCGCGGCGAACGCGCCGGCGTCGTAGTACACGCGCTCGCACATGAGGTCTGCGCCGTCGAACTCGAAGACCGCGATGCTCGGCAAGTCCACCCGGTAGGGCGGACGCGGCTCGAGGGAGAGGGTCCTGATCTCGACGATGACGGCCTCGTCGGCGTGGTAGGCCCGCACCACCTCATACCGGCGGCGCCCGCGGGCCTCCTTCTCGCGGTAGTAGCGGCGGACCTCCGCCTCACCATCGAAGATGCCCCCGACGGGCACGAGCTCGTACCTCGGATGCTTGAAGGTGGCGATCACCGCGTCCACGTCGCCCAGATTCTCGGCGTCGACGTGGGCCGCGAGGAGTTCGTCCCGCGCCTTCCGTAGTTCTGCCGCGTCCATGGCCGCCTTCCAGGATTGCTGTCGCCGCGTTTCAGGCGCCGGTCGGCACGCGTTCGCCGCTGACCGTCGCCCGCAGCCGGCCGGTGATGATGGCCTCGGCCTCGGCGACGATCCGCCCCACCAGTTCCGCGACCGGCGGGATGTCGTGGACCAGCCCCTGCGCCATGCTCGCGTACCAGACGCCCGCCTCGAGATCGCCCTGTTCGTACACCGTGCGCCCGCGGGCCCCGGCGACCAGGGAGCGTATGTCAGCGAACTGCCCGCCCTCGTTGAGGATGCGCACGACCTCCCGGCTGACCGAGTTGTCCGCGCACCGCGCGGTGTTCCGCAGCGTGCGGAAGATGAGCTGGGTGCTGCTGGTGTTCGCGTTGACGATGGCTTCCTTGACGTTGGGGTGAATGGGCGCCTCGGCCGTCGCCATGAATCGGGTTCCCATGTTGATGCCGTCCGCGCCGAGCGCGAGCGCCGCGGCCAGTCCGCGCCCGTCACCGAACCCGCCGGACGCGATCATCGGGATCGTAATCTGGTCGGCCGCCGTCGGGATCAGGATCAGGCCGGGGATGTCGTCCTCCCCGGGGTGCCCCGCGCACTCGAAGCCGTCGATGCTGATGGCGTCGACCCCGATCGCCTGGGCCTTCACCGCGTGCCGCACGCTCGTGCACTTGTGGATGACCTTGATGCCGTTGTCGTGGAACATGCCGATGTGCGGCTCTGGGTTGGCGCCGGCCGTCTCCACGATCTTGATCCCGGATTCGACGATCACGCGCTGGTACTCGTCGTAGGGCGGCGGGTTGATCGAGGGCAGGATCGTGAGGTTGACGCCGAACGGCTGGCCGGTCATCTCCCGGCAGCGCGCGATCTCGGCCGCGAGGGCCTCGGGCGTCGGCTGAGTCAGGGCCGTGATGAATCCCAGGGCTCCCGCCTCGGCGACGGCGGCCACCAGTTCCGCCCGGCCGACCCACTGCATGCCGCCCTGCGTGATGGGATGCCTGATCCCGAACAGCTCCGTGAACCGCGTGGTGATCATCTGTTCGCCTCCGGTGGCCACTGGGGACAGCCCTCGATCGAGATAAGAATATAATAAGTTATCTATATCTGATACTATGCCGTCGTGTCCACGGAGACCGGCGCCTGGCTTGGATCAACCTTCAGGGATCTCACCAGCCTGCGGCGTAATGCGCGCGCCCTCGCCGCCGCACTGCCGCGACTCGGCGCCGCGGATCCGTCCACGGTCGTGCTCCTCGCCCGCAACTCGTTCCTACGCCCATGCCCGGTCGCTGCGGATCTCCGACGGTCCCGACGAAGTGCACCGGCGGGTGGTGGGGCGGTATGAGCTGGCCCTCAATCGCGTGGAGGACGGAGCAGTCCCGCCTGCGTCACGCTCGCGAGCAGCACCCCGGACCGGCTGAACATGCGTCCCTCCGCGTCCCCGAGTCCGCCGGACGTCGTGGGAGCCCGCTGGTCGCTTTCGTGCACCGTCATTCCGGGACCGTGAGCCGCGCGACCTGCCGCATGTCCTCCACCTCGTCCAGATGCGTTAGCGCCTCGAGCAGCGCCTCGGTCTCGCGGGAGCCGAGGCGGCGCGTGCAGGACCGGAACTTGGCGTGCAGGGCCGCGTCGTCAAGCGGGTGCTCGGGGTGTCCCGGCGTCCTGGTCGCCTCGGCGGTCCGCCTCCGGCCGTCGGCGAGCACGACCTCCACGCGGCCGGGTTCGGGGATCATGTCCGGGGTGAGGTCGGCGTCGTCGACCACGATCGTCACCTTGGGCAGGAGCGACGCGAGCGCCGGGTGGGCGCGCCACCCGGCGTCGAGCTCGGCCGCCGAGAGCCGCCCCCGCAGCAGCGCGGTCGCGACCATGAACGGCAGGCTGAACTGGGCGAGCGCCAGCCCGTCAGGCCCGGCGAGTTGCTCGGGAGACGCCTTCACGCTGACAGGATCGCAGATGATGTCCCAGGTGTCCTGGCCGACGCGGACGACCACCTCCGCGATGGACCCCGGGCTGATCCCGGGATCGTCGTGCAACGCGATCGCCGCGGTGATCGCGTTGTGGCCGTACTTGCAGCACGCGTAGGGCTTGATGCTGATCTCGTCGCCGCGGAACGTCTCGCCAAGGCCGCCGGTCAGCCGGTCGCGCACGTACCCGTACCGGCCGCCGAAGAAGGCGGGGTACCAGCCCGCCCGCCCCTCGAGCGCGTCGTGCGCCCCGGTGATCCCCGCGCGGGCGAACTCGAGCGCCATGACGGCCGACTGCGCGGCGATGCCCTGCTGGAGCCTGACCGTCAGCGTGCCCTCGAACAACCCTTGGAGGTTGCCCGCCACCTGGCTGTAGCCGACGCCGAGGCAGTCGAGCAGCTGACCGGAGTCAAGGCCGGCTACGCGGCCCGCGACCAGCGAGCCCGCGAGGACCCCCGTCTGGTAGGTCAGCGACATCACGCGAGGCCTACGGTCGGCGCCGCCGAGCCGCATGTCGACCGCGAGCGCCAGCCGGCACGCGATGTCGTTACCGAGCGCCACGGCATCGATGAAACGCCGCCCGCTGACGCCGCCGGTCTGCTCGGCCACCGCGAGCGCGACAGGCACTGTCGTCGCCGTGGCGTGCACGAGGGCCTGCTCGTGCACGTCGTCGAGCTCCATCGCGCGCGCGAGCGCGGAGTTGACGAGCGCCGCGTTATGGACCGGCACGCGGGCGCCGGTCCCGATTACGGTCGCGTCGGGCCTGCCGCCCCAGCCCTCGATCACCCGCCTGATGCCCGGCAGGCCCGCGGCGTCGTGCGCAGCGATCGCCGCGCCGATCGTGTCGAGCGCTAGCCGGGCCGCCGCGCGGCGGCTGGCTTCCGGCACGGTTCCGGTAGCGACATGGCCGGCCAGGACCGCCGCCGCGTCGCGGCGGGTGGCCGACGGGTCGGGGCCTGCCAGGATGCCGGCCGCGCGGTCGCTGCCTGGCGTCGGGTCGCCGGTGATCGCCTGGTTCATCACAGTTCCCCTCGCCGGCCCGTTCCGCTGTCCGCCTCGACCGGGTACGACGCCTGGAGCAGGGCGCTGACGTGGCGCACGCCCCGCGTCATCGCTTGCCGCGCGCCCTCCGCGGCGATGCGCGGGCCGAGCAGCTCGACGTCGAAGAACCCCCGGTACCCCGCAGCCGCGAATTGCCCGATGACCCAGCCGAGCGGTACAACCCCGTCCCCTGGCACCACCCGGTCGGGCATGCTGATGCTGGTCGGCACGGCATCGGCCAGCTGGACGAGGCCGAGGCGCGGGCCGCAGGCGCGCAGCGAGCCCGCCAGGTCGCGCTCCCGCCATGACCAGAACATGTCGGCACAGATCCAGGCGCCGGACTCGGCGGCGAGCCGCGCCAGGTCACCGAGCGTGGTGACGAAGCCGATGTCGTGGCGCAGCACGTTCGTCTGCTCCACGGACACCCGGACACCGAGCGTGCCGGCGCGGGCAGCGAGCGGCTCGTACGCCGCGGCGAACGCCGACAGCGCCTGCTCCCACGTGGTCAGCGCGCCGGCCGGGCCCGTCGTCGCCAGCACGGACTCGGCGCCGACCTCGTGCGCGAGTTCCAGGGTGCGGGCGAGCATGGTCCGCTCACCGGGCCACCCGGACTCGTCGTCGAGGGTGAAGAGCCGACCGTGATGCACGTAGGCGATACGGCCGGCCAGCCGTGCCGCGCGGCCCGTCCAGGCCCGGTATTTGCTGAGCATCAGCCCGTACTTCGCGCCGCCGAGCTCGTCGCACAGCTCAAGGTCCTCGTCGATCGTGGCGCGCGGGTCGGCTAGCGGATTGACGACCGCGAGCGGGTGCGGCGTCACCGGTCCTCGCCGGACGCGAGGGCGGCGAGCGCGGCGAGCTGATCCGCGTAGTGGCCGGCGGACTGGCTGAGGATGCGCGGCAGCAGCGTCGTCACTCCGGCCGCGCTTAGCCGCGCGAGGAATGACCCGGTGCCCTCCGGGTCGCCGAGCGGGTCGGTCACCTGCTCGGCACGCGGCAGGAACACCACCTCGAATCCCGGGTCCCGCTCCTGGCCAGGATCGATCTCGGCGAGCAGCGCCCCGGCATCCTCCGGCTGCAGTCCCGTCGGCGCCCAGCCCTGCCCGGTCCGCAGCGCCCGGCGCAGCGCCGCGCGGCTGCCGCCGCCGACCCACAGCGGAGTCCCGGCGCGGAGCGTCGGGTCCACGACCATGCCCGAGAAGGAGTAATAGGTCCCCTCGTACGCGGGCATAGCCACGCCGAGCGACGCGCGGATCGCCGCGATGCTGTCGTCCGCGCGCTTGCCGCGATCCCGGAACGAGGCGCCGAGCAGCGCGAACTCGCCCTCGGTGCCGCCGACGCCGACGCCGAGGACCACCCGGCCACCGCTGATCAGGTCGAGCGTCCCGTACCGCTTCACGATCTCCAGGGGGTGGTGGTAGCCGAGGACGACGACGAGCGGCGCCAGCCGGATCCGCCGGGTCTGGGCGGCGAGGTACCCGAGTGTGGTCAGCGGGTCCCAGTACTGGGTTCCCTCGGCGCGGCCCGCGGGGAGCGCCACATGCTCGGGCGCGCACACGCAGTCATAGCCAAGCTCGTCGGCTGCCAGCGCGATCATGGCGAGTTCGCTCGCGCCGGCCGTGCGCTCCCAGTCCGGGGTCGGGAAGCGCGGATGCGCCGCCACGGCCGGCAGCCAGACGCCCAGCTTCACCGCGCCGCCACGGCACGGGCGGCGTGCGCGGCCGAGCGCCCGGCGACCCGGCCGAAGACCAGGGCGCTGGCGAGCGCGTTGCCGCTGCCCACGTACACGTCACCGAGCACGCCGCCGGTGCACTCGCCCCCGGCGAACAGGCCGGGGACAGGCCGGTTGGAGGCGTTCATGACGCGGCCGTCCCTGTCGATGCGCGGGCCGACGGCGGTGACGCTCAGCTGGCACAGCCGCACCTCCGTGGCGTAGAACGGCGGCGTGTCGACCGGGCGCAGCACGCCGGGCTTCTTCAGGTGGACGGTGTCCTCGCCCGCGGCCACGTCCGCGTTGTATTTCTCTAGCGTCCCGGTCAGTCCGTCCGCCGGCACGCCGATGGCTCGCGCCAGGCCCTCAATGGACCCCGCGGTCGTGACCTTGCCCGCTGCGACCATCTCGTCGATCACGGGCTCCACCCAGTCCTCCCAGGTCATCCCGGGAATCACGACCTTCTTGAAGGCCTGGGTGGACTTCGGCTGCGAGGCGCGCTTCGCCGCGTCGTCGAACACCACCCAGACCGGCCCGTCCTGCGCGAGCACGATGGGCTGCGTGACGCTGTACGGCGACATCTCGTCGAAGAACCGGCGGCCCTCTTTGTTCACGCAGACCAGCCAGCCCGGGAAGTACGGATCCGACTCGTGCGAGAAGTTGGGCCGCAAGGTGCACAGCCAGCGGTCGTGCCCGGCGATCTGGGCGCCGACCGGTGCGGTCAGCGCGAAGGCGTCCCCCGTGGAGTACCGGGCGACGGGCTCGAGCCCGTTCGGGTACAGCCAGTCTCCTGCCGCCGCCGCGGCCGCGGGAAGGTGGCGCCTGATCAGCTCGGGATTGCCCTCGATCCCACCGGTCGCGAGCACGACCGCGTCCGCGGTGAGCTCGTCGCCGCTGGCGGCGACCCCCGTGACCGCGCCGTCGGTCACGATCAGCCGGTCGACCCGCTGCTTCAGCGCCAGGTCGATGTTGGCGTGGCGCCTGACCTGCGCGAGCACTGCCTCCATGATCGCCGCGCCGCCGTGCGTCACGTGCCCGCGCGGCACGAGCTCGTCGCCGGAGAAGTACACGTCGAGGATCTCGACGCCGAGATCGGCCAGCCACTCGATCGACGGCGCGGCCTCGTCCGCGAGCCGCCTGACGACGGACGCGTCGACCTTCCACTGGTTGAGGGTCATGTAGTGCCGGAACAGGGCCTCGGCGTCGTCGGCGATGCCCCGCTCGCGCTGGAACCGCGACCCGGCGCCCATGATCATCCCCGTGGAGAACTGGCTCCGGCCGCCTGGTTTGTCCTCTGCCTCGGCGATTAGCACCCGCGCTCCCGCGGCGGCCGCCTCGAGCGCCGCGCAGCCTCCGGCCAGGCCGCTGCCAAGCACCACCACGTCATAGTCGGCCACGTCGCCACCCATCGTCGGCCGGGCACGGGCGCGCCCATGCCCGACAAATCGAATTACTAGAGCAATAATCTAGCTATTTTGGCCTGATTGGCAAGCAATGCCTGGCGGTTCGGACATATAGATAATTAATCTATCTGTTTGATACCATGGTCGAAACGGGGAGCAAGGAAGCAGGGAGCAGAGCGCTGATGGATCTCGTCTTCACGCCGGAGCATGAAGCGCTCCGGGCCGCGACCAGGGACCTGCTCGCCCGGCACGGCTCCGAGCAGGCGGTACGCGCCGCGATGGAGGCGGACAGCGGGTACGACCCTGAACTGTGGCGCCGGATGGCCGAGGTGGGGCTGCCAGCACTCGCGGTGCCCGAGGAGCTCGGGGGCGCGGGCGGCGGCATCGTCGAGCTCGCGGTGGTCATGGAGGAGATGGGCCAGGCGCTGTACTGCGGCCCGTTCCTGTCCTCGGCCGTCATGGCCGCGACCGCGCTGGCCGCGTTCGACGATCCGGTGGCCAGGAAGTACCTGCCCGACATCTGCGGCGGCTCGCTCCTCGCCACGGTCGCGGACGTCGGGCTGCTGGCGGGCGACGGGCAGTCGCCCGCCGTGGTCGCGGACGGCAACAGGACCGTCCGTCTCGACGGGCGAATCGGCTACGTGCCCGACGGGCACATCGCCGACCTGTTCGTCGTGACGGCACTCGACGAGGGCCAGCCCGGCCTGTATCTCGTCGACAGGAGATCGGCCGGTGTCACGGCCACGCTGCTGCCGACGATGGACTTCACCCGTAAGATGGCCGCCGTCGAATTCAGCGGCGCCGAAGCACAGCGCCTGGGCACGCCGGAGGACGCGGGCCCCGTGCTGGCCCGGGTGCGGCATCTGGCGGCCATCGCGCTCGCCGCCGAGCAGGTCGGCGGCGCGCAGCGGATGATGGAGCTCGCGGTCGCGTACGCCAAGACGCGCGTTCAGTTCGGGCGGACCATCGGCTCGTTCCAGGCGGTGAAGCACCGGTGCGCGGAGATGGCCGTGGACGTCGAGGCCGCCAGGTCGGCTGCCTACCACGCGGTCGCCACTGCGGCGGACGAGCCGGCCGGGAACGCGCTCGCGATCGCCGCCTGCATCGCGCACAGCTACTGCTCCGAGGCGTTCACCCGGGTGACGGCCGACTGCATTCAGGTCCACGGCGGGATCGGGTTCACCTGGGAGCACCCCGCGCACCTGTACTACCGGCGGGCGAAGTCGTCGGAGCTGCTGTTCGGCAGCCCCGCCGCGCACCGCCGCACGCTCGCCGCGCTGCTGCACCTGGCGAGCTGACTCCCGGCACCGGGCCAGGCGGCCCGGTACCGGCCCGGTTACGAGCCCGCGCGGCTCTCTTGCCAGGGCTTGTCCTTGTCCACCCGGGGCTCCCGCTCCAGGCCGAGGACGCGCTCCCCGATGATGGTGCGCTGGATCTCGTCGGTGCCGCCCCTGATGGACATGGACGGCGCGGTCAGGAACTCGACGTTCCCCGGGGTATCGCTGAGCAGGCCATCAAGGCCTAGCGCGTCCTTGATCAGCTCAGCCCGCCGCTTGAACACGGCCGCCGACCTCAGCTTCTGCCCTGATCCCTCGGGGCCCGGCTCGTTGCCGGCCTTGATGCTCGCCGCCGAGCGCGCCTGCATCATCCGGACCACGCACTCGTCGACGTACACCCGCATCGCGCGGTCGCGGAGCACCTCGTCGCGCAGCGCTCCGCTCGCCGTCAGCTCGGTCAGCCACTCGGACGGGTCGGTGATCGACGCGGCGACGCCGGCGTCGTCCTTCAGACCGGTGCGCTCGTTCGCCAGGACCGTCACGGAGACGCGCCAGCCGCCCCCCACCGCCCCGACCCGGTCGGAGTCGCTGATCCGCACGTCCTCGAGGAACACCTCGCTGAAGTGCTGGTCACCGTTCATCTGCCGCAGCGGCCGGACCGTGACCCCGGGCGTGTCCATCCGGATGGCGAACATGGTCAGGCCCTTGTGCTTGGGCACGGCCGGGTCCGTCCGCGCCAGGAGGAGGCCCCACGTCGCGTACGCGGCCCGGCTCGTCCAGACCTTCTGCCCGGTGAGCAGCCAGCCGGCGTCGTCGCGGCGGGCCCTGGTTGCGACGTTAGCGAGATCCGAGCCGGCGGAGGGCTCGGAGAACATCTGGCACCAGATCTCCGAGCCGTCAGCGATCGGGCGCAGCCAGCGGCGCTTCTGCTCCTCCGTGCCGTGCACGAGCAGGCTCGGCCCGATCAGGTCGATGCCGACGAGAAAGGCGTAGAGGTCGGGCCTTGGCAGCTCGGCCAGGATGGCGCGCACCGTCTCCGCGGCGGCGGGCGACATGCCGCGGCCGCCGTACTCGGCCGGCCACGAGGGCACGGCCCAGCCGCCGTCGGCCAGGGCGCGGAGGTAGCGCCGCGGGGCCTCGATATCGTCGTTGCCGGCCCCCATCCGGGAGCTCCGCACCGTTCCGAGGCTGGACAAGGCGGCACCGATCCTTTCCCGGATCTCGTCCGTTGTCACGTTCGCGCTCACGTGGCTCCGTCCTGCTGGCGCACTCCTGCCGGCACGCAGCAATAATATATATTATCTAACTGATAAACTGTAAGAGGAGGTTACCGTGGATGTCCAGTCCAATGCCGGCGAGCTGGTCACCTGCGACATCGACAACGGCGTCGCGGTCCTGACCTGGAACCGGCCCGAGCGGCGGAACTCCTGGTCCGTGCCCATGGAGGAGGAGTACTTCGCGCTGCTGCGCCGGTGCACCGCCGACCCCGGCGTGCGGGCGATCGTGGTGACCGGCGCCGGCAGCACGTTCTGCCCCGGCATGGATTCCGGCGCGCTGTCCGGGATCTCCACCGGCGCCACCGAGACCCGGCCGCAGGACCGGCAGCCGGCCATCTTCCCCGCCCCTGTCAGCCTTGCTCGGCGAGCACCCGGCGCAACACCTTTCCGCTGGCGTTCCGCGGCAGTTCCGGCACGAACCGCCACGACGTCGGCACCTTGAAGCCCGCGAGCTCGCGGCGCGCGAAGGCGCGCAGCTCTTCCGGATCAGGTTCCGGAGCGTCCTGGTTGAGCACGACGAAGGCGCGCACGGACTGGCCGAATTCCGCGTCGGGCACGCCGGTCACCGCGACCTCGAGCACCGCGGGGTGCTCGCGCAGCACATCCTCCACCTCCGCCGGATGCACGTTCTCGCCGCCGCGCTTGATCCGGTCGCCCAGCCGGCCGACCAGGTAGACGTACCCCTCGGCGTCCGTCGTGGCGAGATCACTGGTGTGCAGCCAGCCGTCTTCCGCGTGCTTGAACAGGTGGTCGCCCTTGGCCAAGACCTCACCGACCCCGTTGCCGTCGGGATTCTCCAGCCGCAGCTCGATCCCCGGGGCGGCGCGGCCGACCGACGCGAGCAGGTCAGGCCGTCCGGCCAGCGCCCGCTCATGGTCCTCCGGGACGAGGCAGGCGATCGGAGACCCTTCGGTCTGGCCGAACATGTTGATGAACCGCACGCCAGGCAGCGCGGACACCGCGCGCGCCAGCGTCGCCGGCCGGATCGGCGCCGAGCCGTACTGCAGGAGCCGCAACCCCGGGATCGTGAGGGCGCCGGCGTCGAGCAGCCGCTCGATCATCGTCGGGACGAGGAACGCGTGCGTCACCCCGTGGCTCCCCAGGTCCTGCCATGCCTCGACGCTGAACCTCGGGAACGGCAGCATGGTCGCGCCGACGGCGACCATGACCGCGAGGTTGCCCAGGCCGGCGATGTGGTAGAACGGCGAACCCGACGCGTACACGCTGCCGGGGCCCACCGCCATCAGGGCCGAGCTCACCGCGACCCGGTTCGCCAGCCTCTCCTGGGTGATGAGCACCTGCTTGGGAGCGCCGGTCGTTCCCGACGTGTGCAGGATGGTCGCCGTATCGGCGGGGCCAGCCTGAGCCGCGAGCGTACAGCCACCCGGTTTCAGGCCGGGGACGACGGCGCAGGCGCAGCCCGCGCGTTCCGCCGCAGCGGCGGCCTGATCGGCGTAACCGGGCTCGGCGATGAGCATTCCGGCGCGCAAGCCGGTGATGCAGCCGGCGATCTCGCGCGCGGTGAGCCGCGGGCCGAGCGGGGCGATCGGGCGGCCCGTGCACGAGCCCGCGATGACCAGCGCGAGCGAGACCGCGCTGGTGCCGAGCAGCGCGGGCACCGGGCTGCCTTCCTGGAACCCGAGCTCGTCCAGCCAGCCTGCCGCCGCCGCCGCGAGCTCGACGAGCTCGGCGTACGAGACGGCACGCTCGCCGGTGAGCGCGGGGGCCTCGCTGTCCCTGCGGGCAAGAACCAGCTCGGACCAGGTCAGGCTGGCATTCATCCGATCACCCTCGCATCCTGGTAGCCTTGCCAAGCTATCAGATAGTACAATAATTTAGCGATACTATGATTGGTGCCGGATTCGCACGAGGAGCTGTATGACCGTGAGCTGCCGATGACGACGGCACGCACGGCGGCCCACGACGCCGAGACGACCGACATCCCGCCGACGATCCCGGCCGCGCTCGTCCGCGCGGCCCGCCAGTGGCCCGACGCCGACGCGCTCGCCGACGGCTCGTTCCGCCTCACCTACCGTCAGTACCTGGAGCGGAGTGTCCAGCTGGCCCGCGGTCTCATCGCCCGCGGCGTGGGGCCGGGCGACCGTGTGGTGGTCTGGGCGCCGAACTCCGCGGAGGTGGCGCTCACCGCGATGGCCGTCACGTTCGCCGGCGGCGTCCTCGTGCCGCTCAACACCCGGCTCACCGCGTACGAGGCCGCCACGCTGATCCGCCGGGCGGAGGCCGTGGCGGTGCTGGCGTTCACCGACTTCCTCGGCCGTGACTACCTCGCGTCGCTGCGGGAACTCGGCGCGCTTGACGGGCTGAAGGCGGCGGTGGCGCTACGCGGCCCGGCGTCGGGGCCGGCGGTGGCGCTGGCAGAACTGCTGGCGCTTGGCGAGCAGACTGACGAGGCGGAGGTCTGGGCCCGGGTGCGGGCGCTCGGACCCGCCGACATCTCCGACATCCTGTTCACGTCCGGCACGACCGGCGCGCCCAAGGGCGCCATGCTGAGGCACGGGGCCTCCACGCGCGCCTACACCGAGTACGGCCGGTCCCTCGGGCTGCGCCACGGCGACCGCATGCTCGGATTCCCGCCGTTCTTTCACTGCTTCGGCCTCAAGGCGGTCGTGCTCACCAGCGTGCTGTACGGGGCCGCCGTCCTGCCCGTGCCGGTCTTCGACGTGCAGCAGATCGCGACGCTGATCGCCGCCGAGCAGATCACCGTGCTGCAGGGCGCGCCGCTGCTGTTCCAGACCCTGCTCGACGATCCCGGCGTCGACCGGTCTTCCCTGTCGTCGCTGCGGGTGGCCGGTCCTGGCGCCATGGGCTCCTCGCCGGAGCTGTACCGCAGGCTCAGGGACGAGCTGGGCATCCGCTACTTCTCCCCCGGCTACGGGCTCACCGAGGGCACCGCGATCGGGGCGCGCTGCTACTGGTTCGACGACTTCGAGACCGCGGCCACCACGTGCGGCCGGATCGCGCCGGGCATCGAGCTGCGCCTCGCCGGGCTCGGCGACTCCGCCGGCGCTGACGTGTCCGGCGGCTCGGACGGGGAGATACTGCTGCGCGGCTACAACGTCATGGCGGGGTACCTCGACGACCCGGACGCCACCGCGCAGGCGATCGACGCCGACGGCTGGCTGCACACCGGGGACATCGGCCGGGTCGACGAGTTCGGCCGGCTGACGATCACCGGCCGCCTGAAGGACATGTTCCTCGTCGGCGGGTTCAACACCTACCCGGCCGAGATCGAGCAGGCGCTCGGCATGCACCATGCCATCGCCGACGTGGCGGTCATCGGCGTGCCCGACACGCGGCTCGGCGAGGTGGGGATGGCCTTTGTTGTTCTGCGGCCCGGCGTCACCGTGACGGACGGGGAACTCACCGACTGGGCCCGCGGCCGGCTGGCCAACTACAAGGTGCCCAGGCACTGGCGGTTCGTCTCCGGGCTGCAGCGGAACGCGAGCGGGAAAGTCATCAAGAGCGTGCTGCGCGAGCAGGCCGAATTGAGCTAAAGGAGGCGGCCGGCGCGCCGCAATCGAGCTAAGGGAATCGAGCTAAGGGAGGCGACATGGGGGTCGTGACGGAACTGGCGGGCCCGGCCGCGCTGGTCGTGCTCGACTGGCCGGAGAAGCGGAACGCGCTGGGGCCCGACGAGGCGAACGAGGTCGCGGCTGCCCTGCGGGCGGCCGCCGGGCAGCCAGACGTCCGGGGCATCGTGCTGACCGGGAACGGCGCGTTCTGCGCCGGCGGTGACCTGGGCGGCATGGTGGCCAGGGCCGACATGCCGCCGGAGGAGCGGCGTGCCCTGGTGTACAGCGCGTACCAAGGGCTGATCAGGACGCTGATCGAGCTCCCCGTGCCAACCGTCGCCGCCGTGGACGGGCCCGCGGTGGGCATGGGGTTCGACATCGCGCTGGCCTGCGACAGCCGCTTCATCGGCCCCGACGGCTGGTGCCGGCAGGGCTGGGCGAGGATCGGGCTGATCCCCGGCACCGGCGGCGAGCTGCTGCTGCGCATGCGCGCCCCCGGCGCGCTGTGGCGGCTGCTCGACGGCCAGCCGAAGGTCGGCGCCGGCATGGCCGAGCGGCTCGGCATCGGCGAGGCCACCGACGGGACGACCGCTCGGGATGCCGCGCTGCGGCGGGTGGAGTCGTACGCCGCCTACAGTCCGGCGACGATCGGCGGGTACGTCCGGCTCAACCGGTCCGAGCTGCGGGCGCGGCTGCCCGAGCACCAGGCCGAGTGCCTCGCGACCCAGCTCGAACTGCTCTCCGACCCGGCGTTCCGCGACCGGGCGCGCGCGGCCCTGCCGGGGCGCTGACCAGCGTGGTGTCCCGGCACGACGAGCTGCGGACGGGCGGCGGGCCCCCTGACGACGCGCCGCTCGTCCGTTACCAACTGCACGGGAAGGTCGCCGTGCTGACCATCGACCGTCCCGAGCGGCACAACGCGTGGACGTTCGAGGTCGAGAAGGAGCTGTTCGACCTCGCCGACCGCGCGGATTCCGATGACCGCGTCGGCGCCGTCGTGCTCACCGGCGCCGGGGCCAGCTTCTGCCCGGGGATGGACATGAAGGTCCTGGCCGGCCTCGGCGCGGGTCCCGGGGTGGCCGCGCGGCCGCGGCCTGCGACGCATCTGCGGACAATGCGGAAGGTCACGGTGGCGGCGATCAACGGGGGGTGCGCCGGGGTCGGCCTCGTGCAGGCGCTGTGCTGCGACATCCGGTTCGCCGCCGACGAGGCGCGGATCAGCTGCGCGTTCACCCGGCGCGGCACGCCGGCCGAGTACGGGGTGTCCTGGCTGCTCCCCCGGCTGATCGGCCTCGCGGACGCGACGGACCTGCTGCTTTCCGGGCGGACGATCGGCGCGGCGGAAGCCGAGCGGCTGCGCCTCGTGACGCGAACCGCGCCGCGCGCGAACCTGCTCGCCCTGGCGGTCGAGTACGCGCAGGACATCGCCGTCCACTGCGCGCCACTGGCCGTCCAGGCGGTCAAGGCACAGCTCGACGCCGACACCACCGGGCAGCTGCCGGACTCGGTCGCCGAAGCGAGGCGCATCGCGCACGAGCCCGGCCGCCGGCCTGATGTCGCCGAGG
Source organism: uncultured Actinomycetota bacterium (assembly GCA_963843745.1). Lineage (GTDB taxonomy): Bacteria > Actinomycetota > Actinomycetes > Streptosporangiales > Streptosporangiaceae > Trebonia. The sequence continues at coordinate 352,579 of CAWJLP010000012.1, read as the reverse complement.
GCGCGCGAGCCTTCCTCGAGAAGAGACCGCCGGCCTTCGCGGCGCTCCCCGCCCGTGTCGGGTCAGGTGACGACGGCGTCCCGGGACGGAGGCTGACCGTGGACGCGCTCGCCGTCCGCGGGCCGACGTGGGCGCAGATGTTCGCCCGGCACGCGCACGCGGACCGGCCCGCGGTGGTGTCCGCCTCGCGGGCCTGGACGTTCCGTGAACTGACCAGGGACGCGACCGGGTGGGCCGCGTGGCTGGACTCGGCCGGCCTGCCGCCCGGCAGGCCTGTCGCCGTGCTCCTCGGGTCGAGCCCCATGGCGTACGCGCTCCTGCTCGGGGGCGCGCTGACCGGCCGGCCGCTGGCGCCTCTCGGGGACCGGCTGACGATCTCCGAGCTCACCGCCTGCCTGTCGCCGCTCGGTGCGGGCGCGCTCGTGGCTGACGAGGAGCACGCGGCGTTCGGCCGGGAGCTGGCCGCGCGCGCCGGCCTGGCCTGCCATGTGCTGCCGGATGCCCCGCCAGCCGGCTCAGGCGTTCTCGGCCTCGCGGCCGGCGGCGATGCGATCGCGCTCGTGCTGCATACGTCCGGCACGACCGGCCTGCCGAAGCCGGTCCGGTTCCGGATGGACCGGCTCGGGCTGCGCGCCCGCGTCTACGCCGGCCTGCTCGAGCTGCGGCCCGACGACGTCTACTCCTCGTCCCAGCAGTTCCACCACCTCGGCGGCGTCGGGCTGCTGATGGTGGCGATGGCCGTCGGGGTCGCGGTGGTCCCGCCCGTGACGCGCTTCTCCGCGGACTCGTGGGCAGCGCTGGGCGAGCTCGGGACCACGCACGCCACGCTGGCCCCGGCCATGATCGAGAGGCTGCTCGAGGCGGGGACCATCCGGCTGCCGAGGCTGCGGACCATCACCTACGGGTCCTCGCCGATCCGCCCGGTCACCGTGGGGCGCCTGCTGGCCGACCATCCCTCGATCGGGCTGCTCCAGGGCTACTCGCAGACCGAGGGCGGCCCGATCACCGCTCTCACGCCGGAGGATCACCGCCGCGCCGCCGCGCACCACCACGAGCTTCTCGGCTCGGTCGGGCGGGCCGTGCGGGACACGGAGGTGATCATCCGCCGGCCGGACGGCGATGGCATCGGCGAGGTCTGGGCACGGGGCGGGCACCTCGCGGCGCCGGCACGCGACGGGTGGCTGCACACCGGCGACCTCGGGAGGCTCGGCGCGGACGGCTACCTGTACTTGTCCGGGCGCAAGGGCGACATGATCATCCGCGGCGGCGAGAACGTGTACCCGGAAGAGGTCGAGAACAGGATCGCGAGCCACCCGGGCATCAGGGAGGCCGCGGTCGTGGGCGCCCCGCACGAGGTCCTCGGCGAGGAGGTCGTCGCATTCATCGTCTCGGCCGGCCCGGGCGAGTCGCCGGACGCTGGCGAACTGCGCCGGTACGTGCGGGCAGAACTGGCCGGGTTCAAGGTGCCCGCCCGGTGGCATGTGGTGGACGAGCTGCCCAGGGGGGCGCTCGGCAAGGTCTTGCGGCGGGCGCTGCGGGCGGAGGCGAGCAGAACACTCGGCGGCTTCAGCAGCCCCGGTAGTTAGATCGATGTCTGCGAGGTTCCGGCCTCCGGAGAGGAGCGTGACGGATGGCGCGGACCGTGACGTTCAGCGCGCGGCAAGACCGCGCAGGAATTCGAGATCGAGATGGTCCAGGTGCTCGAGGGCGAGGTCGCCGACGATCTGGTGCTCGACGACCGGGGTATCGCACATCGCCTTCTTCGCCGGTGACGACCTAGGCGGCCTGCTGGTCCAGCTCGTCCACTTCAAGCGGCCCAGGCATTCACCGAAGGCTGAGCCTGGCCGTGTCGCGCTCAGAACAGGCTTTTGCCGTACCCGCCGTCGAGCCGGATCGTCTCGCCGGTTAGGAACGCTGCCCGCTCCGAGCACAGGAACGCGGCCAGCCACCCCATCTCAACCGGGTCGCCCCAGCGCCCGGCAGGCAGCATCGCCCGGTACCACTCCTCGGTCTTGATCCCGGTGCCCGACGCCCGGTAGTCGCGGGACAGTTCGCTGTCGAACGGGCCGGTCGCGATCACGTTGGCGGTAATCCCGTACGGGCCGTACTCCTGCGCCAGCGTCTTCATTACCGCGTTGACCGCCACCCGGATGTTCACCGCCGGCATCGGATCCTCCAGGTGCGGGGACTTCATGGCGACCGATCCGATGTTCAGCAGCCGCCCCCACCCCCTGGCCTTCATCGCGGGCAGTACCGCCCGAGTCATGTAGACCAGGCTCATCACGAAATTGCGGTAGATCTCCTCGAAGTCGTCGTCCGAGCTGTTCTCGAAGCCGCGCCAGCGCCCTGTGGCCCGGTCCGGCACCGCGCCCGGCGAGTTCACCACCAGGATGTCGGGGTCGCCGAAGCGCTCCCGTGCGGCGCGGACGATGCTCAGCGCGCCGTCCCGCGTGGTCATGTCGGCGACCACGCCGGCCACCTTCCCGCCGCCGGACTTGATGGCCGCCTCGGTGGCGGCCACCGCGTCCGGGTTCCGGCCGGAGAAGACCACCGCGGCGCCTTCCGCCGCGAGCACTTCACTGATGCCGCGTCCGCAGCCGCGGCTCCCGCCGGCGACGACCGCGGTCTTCTCTGACAGGCCCAGGTCCATCGGTATTCCCTCCAACCGGTCACAGGCACGATCTGCTCCGAAATATCGTTATATGATAACTATTATATAACTGATTTAATAAGGCCGTCCAGGCCTGCGTCTCGTGTCCTTCCGCCGGTCGCTCCGGGCCGCTTCCGGCAGCAACTGGCATGAAGGGTGCGGCGTCGTTCACCTGGGACGGGCTGCAGGCGCTGGCCCAAGCCGTCAGGGACGAGCACGTCCCCGCCGCCGAGCCGGTGACCTTCGCCGACGTCCTGGCTGGCCTGTACAGCTTCAAGGACCAGAACCTCGGGGGCGAGCTGGCGAACGGGTGATCGCGCCCGCGGGACTGACCCCGCAGTGCCCCGCGAGACCCTGACCGGGATCCTCCCCGGATGGGGATGGATGCGCATGATTGACGGACCAGAGAACGGGAGCCACGGCAGTGACCTGAGGCGCCACGGTACGTTCGGTAAAAAGGACACCAGCCGCGCTGCCTGAGAACGCGGGCGCTATCCCAGGCACCCGAAGGCGGGTGTCAGCGGCGGGCTTGGACAGGAGGCTCAGGGCGGGGGTCGCGGGGCAGGCCGAGCAGGCGCTCGGCGACGATGTTCAGGTGAATCTGCTGCGCGCCGCCGTAGATCGTCTCGGCGCGGCTCAGCAGGTAGGTGCGCTGGAGGGGATCGAGCTCGTAGTCCTCGCCGACCACCTGGGACGCGGCGCCGAGCACGTCCATCTCGATCTCGCCGAGTTCCTGGTGCCAGCGCGGCCAGGAGAGCTTGAGCAGGGATGTCTCCGCGCCCTGATTGCCGCGCATCAGGCTGGTAAGCATCCGGAGCGTGTCCCAGCGCATCACGTTCAGGCCGACGAACGACTCGGTCAGACGCCGCCGTAGCTGGGCGTCGGCGGTCGCGCCGATTTCGTGCGCCCTGCGCAGCGCGGCGGCGAACTCGGCCTCGAACTGAGTCTGGTAGCCGAGCATCGCGACGCCGCGTTCCTGCTCGAGCGTGCCCATCGCGACCCTCCAGCCCTCGTCCCGCTCTCCGACGACGAGCGACCGCTCCGTCCTGGCGCCGGTGAAGAAGACCTCGTTGAACTCGTCGCCGCCCGCCAGGTTCATGATCGGCCGGACGTCGATGCCGGGCTGCCGCATGGGGACGAGCAGCATGGACAGGCCCCGGTGCCGCCGGGCGGCCGGATCGGTGCGCGCGAGCACGTAGATCCAGTCGGCCTGATGGGCGTGGCTCGTCCAGATCTTCTGCCCGTCGATGACCCATTCGTCGCCGTCGAGCGCCGCCCTGGTCTGCACGCCGGCCAGGTCGGAGCCGGCGCCCGGCTCGCTGAACCCCTGGCACCAGACCTCATCCCCGGACAGGATCCGGGGCAGGAACCGCTGCTTCTGCTCGGGGCTCCCGTGCGCGATCAGCGTCGGCCCGAGCAGGTTCGTCCCCTGGAAGCCAGCCCGGTACGGGGCGCCGGCCTTGGCGTACTCGTACTCGAACAGCACGCGCTGCGTGATCGTCGCCGGGCGACCGCCGTACTCCTCCGGCCAGCCGAGGCCCGTCCAGCCTCCGGTGTGCAGTTCCCGCTCCCACTCGACCCGCAGGTCGTAGAACTCCTCGTTCTGCGAGCCGCCCTTGCCGACCAGAACGGCGAACCGCCCGGTGAGGTGCTCGTGCAGCCAGTCGCGGACCTCGGCCGCGAATGCCAGGTCTGCCGCGGAGAACTGCAGGTCCATGTTTCCCCTGCCCGGCCGGCGAGGACGCCGACCCGTGAGACGATATTGCTAGATTATCTATCTATTTAAGCTTACGCTGCTGGCATGGCTCATGGAATCCTGCTGGTGCTCAGCGACCCGGTTTCACCGGAAGCCGACGCCACGTACAACGACTGGTACGACAACGTGCACCTCCCCGAGATCCTCTCGCTCGCCGGCTTCACGTCGGCGCGCCGGTTCCGGGTCGCCGAGGCGCAGCTCGCCAGCCAGGGCGGCCCCGACGCGGTGCGGGCACGGTTCCCGCATCGGTACGCGGCGGTCTACGAGGTCGAGGCGCCCGACGTGGCCAAGGCCGCGGAGTCGCTCGGCGCCGCGTCTCCTGCCCTCCGGATGTCTGACGCCCTCGACAAGGCCGGCCTGACGGCTGTCCTGCTCGAACAGATCTCATCCCTGGGGGGCTGAACCCGCGGGCGTGGTGGCGGCGGGCCGGTCAGCTCATCGTCAGCCCGCCGCTCACCGACAGGGCCTGGCCGGTAATGAAGGCGGCACCGTCGGACGCCAGGAAGACCACGGCCGGCGCGATGTCCGCCGGCTGGCCAAGGCGGCGCATCGGGACGGCCCGCGCCAGCGCGTCGTACATCTTCTGGCTCCGCTCGGCGACCAGGTTGAGCAGCGGCGTCTCGGTCGGGCCCGGGCACACGCAGTTCACCGTGATCCCCTTGGCGGCCGTCTCGCGGGCGAGCGCCTTGCTGAACGCGATGATCCCGCCCTTCGTCCCTGAGTACACGACCTCACCCGAGCTGCCCACCTTGCCGGCGTCGGAGCTGATGCTGATGATGCGCCCGTACCCGCGCTCGATCATGCCGTCGAGCACGGCCCTGGTGCACACCACGGGCCCGAGGTAATTGACCTCGACGATGCGCCGCCAGGTCTCCTCTTTGCTCTCGACGAACGGCTCGATCACGTCGATGCCTGCGTTGTTCACCAGTACCTCGACGGGGCCGAGCTCCCGCTCGACCAGGCCGACGGCGGCGCTGACGTCGGCGCTGTTCGAGATGTCCACCCGCACCCCGAGCGCCCGCCCCGGGCCGCCGGCGGCGGCAAGCTCCTCGGCGTAGGCCATGGCGGCGTCGCCGTTCAGGTCCGCCACAGCGACCGAGACGCCCTCCGCGTACAGCGCGGCCGCGATCGCGCGGCCGATGCCGCCGGCCGCCCCGGTCACCACCGCGACTCGCCCCGCCAGCCCAGTGTTGGTCATGAGATCCTCTTTCTGTTGCTGCTCACTACGCCTGTCCTGTCGCCCGGCTCAGCCGAAATTCGGTGCCCGCTTCTCGCGGTGCGACGCCAGTCCCTCGCGGACCTCCGGCCCGGCGAACCCGAAGAACTCCAGGCCGAGCGAGGCGTCGAAGATCGGCCCCGCCTGCCGGTACCAGTTGTTGAGGCTGTACTTGGTCCAGCGGATCGCCGTCTGGGCGCCCGCCGCCAGCGACGCCGCGATGTCGAGCGCGCGCTTGGCCACGTCGTCGTCGTCCACGCACACCGACACCATGCCGATCCGCTCGGCTTCCTCCCCGGTCAGCGGCTCGCAGGTCAGCAGGTAGTACTTGGCCTTGGCCATGCCCGCCATCAGTGGCCAGCAGATGGCCGCGTGGTCGCCGGCCGCGACCCCGAGCCGGGTGTGCCCGTCGATGATCTTGGCCTTCCGCCCGGCGACGGAGACATCGGCGAGCATGGCCACCACCAGGCCGGCGCCAACAGCCGGACCGTGGATCGCGGAGACGATGGGCTTGCTGCAGTTGATGACGTTGTAGACGAGGTTGCGCGCCTCCCGCATGGTGCGGGCACGGGTCTCGTAATCGTCGGTCATGCCCTCGATCAGGTCGAAGCTCCCGCCCGAGGAGAACCCCCTGCCCTCTCCCCTGATGAGCGCGACCCGGGTCTCGGTGTCCCGGTCGACCACCGGCCACACGTCGGCCAGCTGGCGGTGGATGGCCGGACTGACCGAGTTCAGCCCGGGACTGTCCAGCACCACGCCGAGCACGCCGGGGGCCGGCCGCTCGAAGCGCAGGTCTGGGAAGTCAGCGTAGGAATCGGTCACGAATCCTCCTCGGTCGAGCCCGGGGCCAGTCGAAGTTGACTAAAATCAGTTATATCATTCAGATGATGCTACCGGACAACAGCATAGGCTGTCGGATCGTGGAGAGGTACACCGACATGGGGTTGCTTGACGGGCGTAACGCCATCATCACCGGATCGGCCCGCGGACTGGGCCTGGCGATGGCCGAACGGTTCGGCGAGGAAGGCGCGCGCGTCGTGCTCAGCGACATCGACGCTAATGCCCTCGACGAGGCACGGTCAAAGCTCGCCGCCCGCGGGTTCGAGGTCACCGCGCTCGTGGCCGACGTCACCGACGATGAGTCCGTAGCCGCGCTGGTCGGACACTGCGCGGACACCTGGGGCAGCGTGGACGTCATGGTCAACAACGCGGGCATCACGCGCGACGCGGTGCTGCGCAAGATGACCACCGCGGACTTCATGCAAGTGATCCAGGTGCACCTGCTCGGCGCCTGGCTGGGCACCAAGACGGCGAGCCTGCGGATGCGCGAGCAGGGCTCGGGCGGCTCGATCATCAACATCTCGTCGATGTCGGGCAAGGTCGGCAACGCCGGACAGACCAACTACAGCGCCGCCAAGGCCGGGCTGATCGGGCTGACCAAGGCCGCGGCGAAGGAAGGCGCGCGCTACGGCATCCGGGTGAACGCGATCCAGCCCGGGTTCATCCGCACCGCGATGACCGACGCGATGCCGCAGGACGTGCTCGACGCCCGCGTCGCGGAGATTCCCCTCGGCCGCATGGGCGAGCCGCGCGACGTCGCGAACACCGCGCTTTTCCTGGCCTCGGACCTTGCCAGCTACCTGACGGGGATCACCATAGAGGTGTCCGGCGGGCGGAACATGTGAGCCGGGGCCAGATCCCTACGTCTTGCATGGAGGTCTGAGTGGACAGCGCGGATCTTGCGGACATCCTCGGCATGGTGCGGAGCTTCGTCCGCGATGTCGTCGTACCCGCCGAGGACGAGATCGAGGAGACGGACGCGATCCCCGCCAGCATCCGCGAGCAGGCGGCGGCGATGGGCTTGTTCGGGTTCGCGATCCCCGAGCAATACGGGGGGCTCGGGCTGTCCATGAGCGAGGAGGTCCGGCTGGTCTTCGAGCTGGGTTACGCGAGCCCGGCCTTCCGGTCGATGTTCGGCACCAACAACGGGATCGCGGGCCACGTCCTGCTCGAAGGCGGGACGGAGGAACAGCGCAAGACGTTCCTGCCCCGGCTGGCCAGCGGCGAATGGGTGGCGTCCTTCGGGCTGACGGAAGCCGAGGCCGGCTCGGACCCCGGAGGCCTCGCCACCGTCGCCGTCAGGGACGGCGACGAGTGGGTCATCGACGGCAGCAAGCGGTACATCACCAACGCGCCTCTTGCCGACATCTTCATGATCTTCGCGCGCACCACGCCCGAGGTGCCCCCGGGCAAGGGCATCTCCGTGTTCTACGTGCCCCGCGAGACCGCGGGGCTGACCGTGGGGCCCCGTGACAAGAAGATGGGCCAGGCCGGCGCCTGGACCGCGGACGTCTACCTGGACGGTGCCCGGGTGCCCGACGAAGCCCTCATCGGCGGCACACCGGGCACCGGCTACGCCACCGCGATGCGCTGCCTCGCGCACGGCAGACTGCACATAGCCGCCCTGTGCGTGGGGCTCGCCCAGCGCCTAGTCGACGAGTCGGTCGCGTGGGCCGTCAGCCCGCCACCAGGGCGGCAGGCCGATCGCCGGGCACCAGCTCGTGCAGGCGATGCTGGCCGATTCGCAGACCGAGCTGATGGCGGGGCGCGGGCTCGTCCTCGAGGCGGCCCGGGCGTTCGACGCGGGCGAGGACACCAAGATGGGCCCGGCCTGCGCGAAGTACTTCTGCTCAGAGATGGTCGGCCGGGTCGCCGACCGCGCCGTGCAGATCCACGGCGGGGCAGGCTACATGCGCGGCGTGCCCGTCGAGCGCCTGTACCGGGACGCACGGCTGTTTCGCATCTACGAGGGGACCAGCCAGATCCAGCAGCTTGTCATCGCCCGCCAGCTCACCCGCGGCCGCTCATAGCCAGCCGAGCAGAGGTCGAGCCGATGGTCGCAGTCTTGATGCCGCATCCCGAACCAGTCGAGCCGTCGTCCCCGACCCCAGTCGCTCCCCGTCTTACCTCTCGCCGGCCCCACGTCGTTGGCGTCCCAGTCGCTCCCCGTCTGACGACGATCGCCGGCCGGACGATCGGCATCGTGAACAACAGCTGGCGTCCCCGAACGAGGCCACGACGTGAACGCGGTCGGCCGCGGCGGGATCCTTCTCCAGGACGTGGCGCACGGTTGACATCAAGCGCGCATATTCGTGCAGGGTCGCCACGGCTAGAACCTCTGCCCGTCGGCTGGCTGCGGCTTCGCCCCCCGGACGAGCCGGCCGGGAGCCGGCCGGTAGGAACACCGTTCCGGTAGGTGGCGACGCCCGACACGACCGTCGCGTCGTACCCGTCGGCCTGTTGTATGATCCGCCGTCCGCCCGCCGGCAAGTCGTAGCGAACTTCTGGAGCGTGCAGCCGGAGCTTGCTGAAGTCGATGACGTTGAGGTCGGCCTTGTAACCGACCGCGACGCTTCCCCGGTCCAGGAGCCCGACGGTCTCGGCGGTGTCGCGGCTCAGCATGCGAATCGCTCGCGGCAGGTCGACCTGACGCTCGGGCCCGGCGTCTCGCACCCAGTAGGTCAGGAAGTAGGTCGGATAGCTGGCGTCACAGATCATTCCGTAGTGCGCGCCGCCGTCGCCGAGCCCAAGCACGGTGAGATCGCTGCCCAGCAGATCCAGTCCCGCGCCCTCGAACCTTTCCCCGGTCGCGTTGCCGAGCGGACGGAACAAGATCTCCCTGCCCTCGCGGGCCAGCAGGGCGTCGTAGATCAGTTCACGGGGATCGGCCCCCGCCGCGCGGGCCCGCGCCGCGATGCTCTCGTCGGCGGACGGGTGGTAGTTGGGCGGATCGCCGAGCACGAAGACGCTCTCATGACCGGAGACGACCCACCGCAGGAAACCGTTCGGGTCGTCGGGCTTTTCCGCCAGCAGCCGCCGCCGGAGCTCGGGATCGCGCATGGCGGCGACCTTCTCGGCGAGCGGCAGGCCGGCGATCGGCTGGTAGCTCGGGTTCAGCGCGAACGGGTGGAATGAGAGATCGAGCCCGAAGAGCGCTCCCGTCGGGCGCGGGATGATCTGGCCGCGGATGGTCAGCCCTTCGTCCCTGGCGTCCTCCAGTCCATGGAGAAACACCCGCCACCCGTCCGGCTGTTCGGCCATTTGCATGAACGTGAACGAGGTCGGCCGGCCGGAGCGCCGCGCAATCTCCGTGATCAGGGAGATCTGGTTCTCCGGGTCGATCGCGAAGTTCGGCACGAGCTGGTACACGCCGCGTCCCGCGTCACGCAGGCCATCGGCCAGCGCGAGGACTTCCGCCTCCTCGGTCTTCACCGACGGCGCGTACTTCCCTGCCTTCGTGCGGTGCGCCAGATTCCGCGACGTCGTGACGCCGAGCGCGCCCGCCTCGACCGCTTCCCGCGTCAGCCGCCGCATTTCGCTGAGGTCCGACTCGGTCGGGGGCTCGAGGTCGGCGCCGCGCTGGCCCATGACGAACACTCGCAGCGGGGAGTGCGGAAGCTGCGCCGCGAAGTCGATGTCCGACTCGCGGCGCTCAAGCACGTTCAGGTAGTCCGGGAACGTCTCCCAGGTCCACGGTACGCCTGCCGTCATGACCACTTCGGGGATGTCCTCGACGCCCTCCATCAGCTTGACCAGGGCTTGGCGGTGCTCAGATCGCGACGGCGCGAACCCGACTCCGCAGTTCCCCATGACGACGGTCGTCACGCCGTGACCCGACGACGGAGCCAGCCGGTTCTCCCAGGTGATCTGGCCGTCGTAGTGCGTGTGAATGTCGACGAAACCGGGGGTCACGAGCCGGCCGGACGCGTCGATCTCCTCGCGCCCCGGGCCCAGCCCGCGGCCGACCGCCGTGATGCGGTCACCATCGATGCCCACGTCCTGGACGACAGGCTCACGACCGGATCCGTCGATCACGGTACCGTCACGGACAACCAGGTCGAACGCCATCGCCACCACGCCTCGCTTGCCCATAGCCGTGCCTTCGCCGTCATGGACTTTATAGATGAATCATACAACTCATTTCGGGAAAGTCTAGACGGGCGGCGTGATGCCGGCCAGCCGCGCGACGATCTCGCGGTGGAAATCGGGACCGCCGAGCAGCACCCGTGAGCTGCGCGCCCGCTTCAGGTACAGGTGCGCCGGGTGCTCCCAGGTGAACCCGATGCCGCCGTGAATCTGGATGTTCTCGGTGGTCACCATCGTGTAGCCGTCGGAGCAGAACGCCTTCGCGACGCTGGCGACTAGCGGCAGCTCGTCGCTGTCCGACGACGCCGCCCACAGGCCGTAGTACGCCGCCGACTTCATCGACTCGATCGTGACCAGCATCGACGCGCACTTGTGCTTGATGGCCTGGAACGACCCGATCGGGCGGCCGAACTGCTCGCGAAGCTTCGCGTACTCCACGGCCATCTCCAGTGCCCGCTGCGCACCGCCGGCCTGCTCCGCGGCGAGCCCGACCGCCGCGAGCTGGAGCATCCGCTCGACCGCCGCCCAGCCGTCCGCTGGGTCGCCGAGCAGCCGCGCCGGCGCGGCGTCGAAACGCAGGCTAGCCTGCTTGCGCGTCTGGTCCATGGTGGGCAGCGCCTGGCGGGTCAGCCCCTCGGCCAAGCCCTCCACCGCGAACACGCCGATATCGTCCTCCGTCCGCGCGATCACGAGAATGAGCCCCGCGCTGAGCCCGTCCGGCACATAGGTCTTGGTCCCGTTCAGCCGCCACGTCCCGCCGTCCCGCACCGCGCGCACGGCGACCGAGGACGGTGCCCACCCCCCGTCGTCCTCGGTGAGCGCCACGGTGGCGATCGTGTCGCCCGAGGCGATCCCCGGCAGGTAGTCCTTGCGTGCCTGCTCGTCGTCGATCGCCTTGAGCAGCTCGCCCGCGAGCACCACGCTGGCGAAGAACGGCGCGCACAGCAGCGCCCGGCCCATCTCCTCAAGGACGATGCCGAGCTCGGTGAAGCTGAACCCGGCCCCGCCGTACTCCTCGGGGATCGCCAGGCCGTGCAGGCCGAGCTCACCAGCCATCCGTTCCCACACCGCCGGGTCGTAGCCCGGCTCCGTGGCCATCAGCCGGCGGACGTCCGCCTCGGACGACGAGTGCTCGAGAAACCGCCGGACCGTGCGGCGCAGCTCCTGCTGGTCCTCGTCGAAGTCAAAGTTCACCGTCGCGTCCCCTCCTTGCGGCCGATGCCCCGGCGATCCTGCCGAACGTGACCGCGTTCGCCAGCGCGTTGCCGCTGCCCATGTACACGTCGCCGAGCACGCCGCCGGCGCACTCCCCCGCGGCGTACAGCCCGGGGATCGGCTGGCTGCCCTCGTCGAGGACCCGGGCCGCGGCGTCCACGCGCGGGCCGCAAGCGGTCAGGCTGACGTTGCACAGCCGCATCTGCGTCGCGTAGAACGGGGGTTCCGCGACCGTGCGCAGCACCGCGGGCGACTTGCCGAACCGCGTGTCCTCGCCCGTGAGGACATCCTCGTTGTAGCGGCCGAGCTCGCCCTCGAGCGCGCGCGGCGGCAGGCCGGCCGACTCGGCGAGCTCGCGGACGGTGCGGGCGACGAGCACGATGCCCTTGGCCGCCATCTCGTCGATGACGGGCTCGACCCAGTCCTCCCAGTTGGAGCCGGTCGGCAGGTCGTACTTCTTGGCGGCGGCGGTGCTGCGGGGCACGGCGGCGCGCTTGGCCGCGTCATCGAAGATCGCCCAGGCCCGGCCGCCGCGGGCCCGGAACGTGGACTCGACCACACTGTAGGCGGCCTGCTCGTTCACGAACCGGTGTCCGCCGTCGTCGACGAACACCAGCCAGCCGGGGTAGTACGAGTCCATGCTCTGCGAGAAGTGCGGGCGCGCGTTGATCAGTCCCCGATCGTGGCCGGTGATCTGCGCGCCAACCTGGGCGGCCAGCTCGAAGGCATCACCCCGCGAGCTCGGCGGGCCGATGTAGAAGGACCACTCGGCGGCCACCGCCCGCGGCAGGTACCGCGGCCACAGGGACCGGTTGGCGCCGAATCCCCCGGTCGCGAGCACCACGGAGGCGGCCGTGACCTTGTCGTCCCCCGCGGCCAGGCCGCTGACCGCGCCGCCGCCGGTGAGCAGCCTGCCGGCGCGCCGACCGTAGGCGAAGTCGACCCGCGGATAGGCGCGGAGCGCGCCGAGCGCGCAGTCGACGATGCCCTGGCCGCCGCCCTTGACGACGTGGCCGCGCGGGACGCGGTTGTCGCCGGAGAAGAAGATGTCGGAGTAGCCGAGCCCGTGATCGGCCAGCCAGTCCACCGTCGGCCCCGCGTTGTCGGTGAGCGCGCGGGCCACGCCTGGCTCCACGTTCCACTGATTGAATGACATGTACTCGTGGAACAGCGCGTCCGCGTCGTCGGCGATGCCGTGCTCCGCCTGGAACCGGGTCCCGGCCGCCATGATGAGCCCGGCGGCGAATCGGGAGGCGCCGCCTGGGCCGGGTTCCGCCTCGGCCACGAGCACGCTCGCCCCGGCCTCCGCCGCCGCGAGCGCGGCGCACAGGCCCGCGGCGCCCGCGCCCGCGACCACCACGTCGTAGTCAGGCACTGTGCCTACTTCTTCCAGTCGAGAGCGGTCCGGGCGGCCGCGATGACGTCGTCGCTGGTGTACAGGAACGCTTGCTCGAGCGGTCGCGAGAACGGAACGGGCAGGTTCTTCGACGCCACCCGCTGTACCGGGGCCACGAGGTCGCCGAACAGCGCCTCGTGGATGACCGACGAGATCTCGGCGCCGACCCCGAACTGCCGCACGGCCTCGTGCACGACCACGGCGGCCCGGGTGCGGGCGACCGACTCGAGCACGGTGGCCTGATCCCACGGGGAGATCGTCCGCAGGTCGATCACCTCCGCCTCGACGCCCTCGGCGGCAAGCGCCTCGGCTGCCTTCAGGCTCTGCGGCACCGCGCCGCCGTAGCCGATGATCGTGACGTCCCGGCCTGCCCGGGCGACGTTCGCCTTGCCCAGCGGGATCCGCACGCCCGGGCCGGGCAGCTCGCCGCGCGTCCCGTACATCTCCTTCTTCTCTACGAACACCACCGGATCGTCGTCGAAGATGGCCGACAAGAGCAGTCCCTTGGCCTCGGCCGGGGACGACGGCATGACGACCTTGAGCCCTGGCACGTGCGCGAGCCACGCCTCGAGCATGTCCGAGTGCTGCGCGCCGGTGCCGTTGCCCGCGCCGGTGGCGGTGCGGATCGTGATCGGCACGCTGGTCTCGCCACCGGACATGTAGCGCAGCTTCGCGGCGTGGTTGACGATCTGGTCCATGGCCACAGTGATGAAGTTCATCAGCATGATCTCGGCGACCGGCCGCATGCCCGCGATCGCCGCGCCGATGGCGGCGCCGACGATGGCCTGCTCGGAGATCGGGGTGGTGCGGACCCGCCCGGTGCCGAACTCCGTCGACAGCCCCTTGGTGACCTTGAACGTGCCGCCGCCCTCGGCGTCGCCGATGTCCTCGCCGAGGATGAAGACCGACTCGTCTTCGAGCATCGCCTCGCGGAGGGCCTCGCGGCACGCCTCCACCATCGTCTTCCTCGAACCCCGCGCGGCCTGCCTGGCCGCCTGCCCGGTCGTCGTCACACCGTCACCTCGTCGCGGTAAATGTCACGCCGGTTCTCGTCGGCGTCGGGAAATGGGCTCGTCAGGGCGAACTCAACCGCCTCGTCGATCGCGGCCGCGACGTCCTTCTCGAGCCCGGCCAGGTCCGCCTCGGTGGCGTGCCCCTCCGCCAGCAGGAGCGCGCGCAGCCGGGGCACCGAGTCGCGCTCGGCCGCCGCAGCCATTTCCTCGGCGGGGATGTAGGAGCTGTCGTCGCCGAAGTTGTGGCCGCGGAACCGGAAGGTGAGCGCCTCGATCAAGGTCGGTCCCGCCCCTCGCCGCGCCAGGCCGATCGCCTCGCCGGCGGCCGCGTACATCGCCGTCGCGTCGTTGCCGTCGACGGTCACCGAGCGCATGGCGTAGGACGAGCCGCGGATGGCGATCGAGTCGGCCTTCGTGTGGTTGGCGAACGGGGTCTTCTCGCCGTACTGGTTGTTCTGGCAGACGAAGACGATGGGCAGGTTCCACAGCGTGGCGAGGTTCAGCGCTTCGTGGAACGCGCCGATGTTGGTGGCGCCGTCGCCGAAGTTACACACCGTGACCCGCCCGTCCTGGCGCATCAGCGAGCTGAGCGCGAACCCATTGGCGATCGGCAGGCCGGCGCCGACCAGGCCGGTCGTGACCATCAGGCCCGAGGCGGGGTGCGTGATGTGCATCGGGCCGCCTTTGCCCTTGCACGTTCCGGTCGCGCGGCCCAGGAACTCGGCCCACAGTTGCGGCAGCGGCACGCCCTTCGCGATGTGGTCGTGCAGCCCGCGGTAGGTGGTTACGACGTAGTCGTCCCTGGTCAGGTGGGCCGCCGTCGCGGCGGAGATGACCTCTTGCCCGCGCGGCGAGTAGTAGGTGATGGCGATCTCGCCCGCCGTGAGCATGGCCAGGAAGCGCTCGTCGCACTGCCTGATCGTGGTGGCCGTCCGGTAGATGGACATCAGGGTCGCTGGCGTTATGCCCGCCATCGGACCTCCTTCGCTGGTTGCGTGCACGCGGCTCAGGTCAGCTTCTTGCGAACCGCGCGCTTGTAGACGGTGACCGGGCCGCTGACTCGCAGGCGGCAGGCCAGCCGGACTGGCGCGGCCGGCCCCATGCGCTCGGCGACCGGCGCGATCATCGCGGTCTCGTACTCGTCCGCCGTGACGGCGTTCCCTTCGCCCGCTTCGATGAGGACGTGGCAGGCGGTGCATTCGGCACGCCCGCCGCACACCGTCGGCCAGTAGTAGCCCTCCCGCCACGCCGCCTGGATGAGTGTCTCCCCCTCCGCAAGGCGGAACGTCACGCCGATCGGCTCGACTCGCACGACCGCCCCGGCGCCCGCCTGGGTCATCAGCTGATCTCCGCGATGACCGTGCCCACCTCGTATGTCTCGTCCACCACGCCGATGAGCCTGATGACGCCCGCGACCGGGCTGGGGACCTCGTTCTCGGTCTTGTCGGTCTCCAGGAGGTACAGCGGCTGGCCTTGCTGAACCGAGTCGCCGTCGGCGACCAGCCACTCCACGATCGTGGCTTCGTTCATGGACATGCCGAGCTTGGGAATTTTGAGCCGCGAAGCCATGCTTGCCCTTTCTGTTTCTCTGCTTTCTGGTGGCAGGCTCAGGGACGGGCGATCGCCTCGTCCAGGAGCTTGTGGAAGTGCCGGATCTTCAGCTCCTGATAGCGGGAGAAGGTCACCGTGGGCTTGCGCGTGGCCTTCATGCCCTGCTGCACGTTGGGCATGTTGTAGAGGTCCTGGTTGAGGATCCGCGCGAGGTACGGCCCGATCTCATGGCCGGCGGTGAAGTCCTCGTCCTCACGGAGGTAGTGGGTGGCCGCGGCGGGCGGGCGCTCGCCCGAGTAGGGGCTGAGCAGGTAAACGTCCTGGATGGCCCGGTCCTGGTCGTTGCCGTGGGGACGGAACCTGAAGCAGATCCGGTTGTAGGCGGACCACGGGTGCAGGTTGGGAAACAGCGTGAAGTAGAAGCTGTCGGAGACTTCGGCGTCGGACAGGCGGTCCGACCCGCCGGCGCCGAGCACCCTGGTGAGCGATGCCCGCGCCTGGTCCGCCATGACGAGCCGGGCGGTCGTCCCGTCGGGCACCACGACCTTCGGCTCGGCGTCGAGCCTGCGGTCCACGGAGGCGTCGACGATCTCCTGCTCGGTGGGCAGCCAGTTCAGGAATCCGCTCGGCAGGAAGTTCGGCGACATGGCCCGCGAGTAGTTGCCCCAGGCGTCGTATTGCGCGTCCAGGTTCGACGACTGGGGCAGCAGCTGCGGATGGGTGGCCAGCACGTGGAAGGATTCCATGAACGCTTCCTGGGCGGCCTTCCAGTTGCACGGCACCACCTTGACTACATGCGCGGCCGTCCACCGGTTCGCGTAGTCGTAGTCCGCGAAGTGCTCGTCGATGTCGCCGAGGAAGTCCTCCAGCGACCCCGCGTCGGGGTCGGGGTCGGGGTTGATGAAGACGAATCCGGCCCACGTGCCGACGTTGACCTGCGGGAGCTCCCACTCCTCGAAGTTCACGTGCGGGAAGTCCCAGGAGCCGGGCACGCTGGCGAGCGACCCCTCGAGATCCCAGGTGAAGCCGTGGAACGCGCAGCGGAACTGCCGCAGCCGGGTGGCGCAGCGCATACCGCTGTCGACCAGCTTGCGGCCGCGGTGCAGGCACGCGTTCGGGTAGGCCCGGATCACCGTGGGCGTCACGCGGGCGATGATGAAGGACATGTCAGCGATGTCATAGACGAGGGTGTCGCCGACCGCGGCGATCTCGTCCTCACGGCACGCCATCTGCCAGGTCCGCTTCCACACCTTCTCGACTTCGAGATCGTGGAATTCCCTGGTCAGGTAGGTGGAAATGGGCACTTCTGTCGCCTCGTCGCCGAACGGCCCGGTGCGCCGCAGCAGGCCGGGCACCTGACGGCTATCGGTGTCGAGCACGCGCTGGTAGAACTCACCGCCCCGGCCGCGGGGGGCGAGGTAGCCGAGCAGGTCCTGGGTGACTGTCATGGGCGCCTCTTCAGCCGACGGATCAGATTGTCTTGAACGGTTTGTCGTAGGACCCGGCCGCGCCGGGGCCGCCCACCCAGTTGCACAGCTCGGGATCGGCCTGGAACACGTCGCCGCGCTGCCACCGTCCCCGGTAGTCGAACCAGCCCACCTGGCCGGCCTCCTCGACGCGGACCAGTCCGTCCTCCGGGTCGATGCCGTAGATTCCGCCGGTGAGAGCGTGCTTCAACTCCTGCATACCTGGCTCCGCATCGATGGCAATAGTTAGAATAATGATATAACTATATAAAGGATATCTGCAAGACAGCCGGTCAGACCCTGAGCGCGTATCGCTCACGGTCGGACGGCATTCAACCCCTCCCAGCCGCGAGCTAGCGCCAAGCCCAATAATCAGCCCAACCAGGTGACGTGTCTCCTCAGGCGCCCTTGGCGCCGCGGACGGCGGGGCCGATCACCTGGCGGGCGACCTGCGAGCGGAGCATCTCGCTCGAGCCCTCGACGAGGCGGGCGACGCGCAGGTCCCGCAGCCATCCTTCCAGGGGCAGCTCGCGCGCCACGCCCATCGCGCCGAGCAGCTGGATCATCCGGTCCACGACGCGGAATCCCAGCTCCGTGCAGTAGAGCTTGGCCTTCGCGGCGCTCAGCCTGGCGTCCCGGCCCGCGTCGTCCTCCCACGCCGCCTTCCAGGTGAGCAGGCGCCCGGCGTCGATCTCGACCTGCGAGTCGGCGATCGCCCACTGCACCGCCTGCCTGGTGGCGAGCGCGGCGCCGAACGTCTGGCGGTCGCGCACCCACTCGGTCGCGAGCCTGACCGCCTCCTGCGCCACGCCCACGCCCCGGGCCGCGTAGGTCAGCCTGCCCCGGACCAGCCATCCTGACGCCAGCGACAGGCCTTTGCCTTCCTCGCCGATCAGGTTCGCCGCAGGCACGCGGACCTCGTCGAGCACGACTTCCGTCGGCCAGTGATCCCTGATCACCGGGATTGGCCGCACCGTCATGCCCGGCAGCCCTGAGTCGACGACGAAGGCGCTGATGCCGCCCGGCGCCCGCGCGTAGATCACGCCGAAACGCGCCCGGTCGGCGTTCGTGATCCACATCTTCCGGCCAGTCAGCACCCACTCGTCGCCGTCGCGGCGGGCGGTGGTCTTGATGGCCCGGGCGGGGTCTGACCCGCCGGACTCCTCCGCGATCGCGGTGTAGGAGGTCCAGCCCTGCTCGATCGTGGGCTTGACGTACCGGTCGACGAGGTCCGCGTCTCCCTGGTAGAGCACAACCGGCGGGCTGTGCCCGAACGCGCCGCCGCCCGCGTGCGGGAAACAGAAGCGGTGCTTGCACGCCTCTTCGAGCACGACGACGAGCTGGAAAGCGGACAAGCCGCCGCCGCCGTACTCGGAGGGGGCATCCAGGCACCACAGTCCCGCCGCGCGGGCCTCGGCGCGAAGCCCGGCCAGCCGGTCATCGGGGATGCGCGTGGCCTCGGGGCCGATCTCCCGCTCCACGACACGGAGCCGCTCCGCGACGAACTTCGCCGCCACATCCCGCATCATGCGGAGCTCGTCGGGAAGGTCGAACCCGTCGAACGTCATCGCACGCACCTCTCAGCCAGTGAAGGTCTCGGAGTCACCCCGGGTCCGTTCCGATAATTAGTTTTATCATTTATCTTTTCTCAGCACCAGCTCATGGCAGGAGAGTTACCGGCCCGTCACCCGGCAAGCGGGCTTGGCGTCGCAGGTGGAGCTCTGGCTGTCCGGCCGCAAGCGCGCGGACGCGATCGCGGAGTTCACCGCCCGACGGCCGCCTATCGCGCCGGTCGCCACCGCACAAGACGTGCTCGACGACGAGCACCTGCTGGCCCGCGACGCCGTGCGCTACGTCCGCACCGCCGAGCACGGACCGGTCGCCGGCCCCGCGCCCGCGCCCGCGCTGACCGGCTCTGTCGCCGATCTCCCCTGGCGGACGCCGGACCTCGACGAGCACGGCGCGGCCATCAGGGAACGCCTGACGGCCGGAGGTTAGGGCCGGTCAGGCGCCGTTGAGGACCGGATCCGGCAGCCGTCCGGAAGGCGCGGTGCCGTAGACCTCGGGCAGGCCGGTGACGAGTTCCTCGGCCTCGACGGCGCCGCCCGACTTGCTGCGGTACTCGCCGGCCGCGCGCCAGCCGCGCAGTCGCTGCACCCGGTTGCCGTCCACCCGCAACACCTGACCGGTCAGCCAGGAAGCGGCGTCCGACGCCAGGTACGCGACCAGCCCGGACGCGTTGGCCGGATCCTGCGGGTCGAAGCCCTCCGGCGCGCCGTCAGGCACGGGGTTCCCGGCCGGCAGCACGCCGATGCCGTCGGTCATCCGGGTGAGGGCGATCGGCGAGATCGCGTTGACCGTCACCCCGTACCGGGCCATCTCCATCGCCGCGATCGTGGTCAGCGAGATGATGCCGGCCTTCGCCGCCCCGTAGTTGGCCTGCCCCACCGTGCCGAACAGGCCCGTCCCCGACGTGGTGTTGATGATCCGCCCGCCGCGGCCTTCCCCGCGTTTGGCATCGGCGCGCCAGTACGCGCACGCGTGCCTGGTCATCGCGAACGTGCCCTTCAGGTGCACGGCGATGACCGCGTTGAAGTCCGCTTCGGTCATCGAGAACAGCATCCGGTCGCGCAGGATGCCCGCGTTGTTCACGACGATGTCCAGGTGCCCGAATTCCCCGGCCGCCAGCGCGACAAGCTTCTCCGTCGCCGCCCAGTCGGTCACCGAGGAGTGGTCGGCGATCGCCCGCCCGCCCGCGGCCTTGATCTCGGCCACGACGGCCTCGGCCGGGGTCTCTTCGGTGCTCTCCCCGTGCAGCCCGACACCGGGATCGTTCACCACCACCGCGGCGCCGCGCGCGGCGAGCGCCAGGCAGTGCGCGCGGCCCAGTCCGCGGCCGCCGCCGGTCACGATCGCGACCTTGCCGTCGAGCAAGCCCATGCACGTCCTCCACCTCTCCGGTGTTGTGCCGGGGCCATCGAGTAAAATAGATAGACAATAAGGCTATAAACCGATGGTAACCCGAGCGCGCTGAGCGGGCCGGCGGTGGTCCGGTGGGATCGCCGGAGTCTAGATCAGGTCGAGGACGGAGTACTCGCTCACGCCGGTGGACAGCACGAACTCCTCGGCGAGGTCGAGGTGCCGCCGCCAGTGCGCGGCGGCCGCCGCGGCATCCTTCTTCCGGATCAGGTCGATCAGCCGGCGATGCGCGCGGTGCGCGTCGCTGTAGGCCTTGATCGTCGCGGGCGAGTCGGCCGTCGCCGTGACCGACTCCAGGGTGGACTTGTCGATGATCGACCTGAGCATCGAGACGAGAACGACAAACGTCTGGTTGCCGGACGCCTCAACGACCGCCGCGTCGAACTCGCCGTGCTTGACGATGCGATCGTGGATGTCTTCTGACTGGGAGATCGACTCGTAGATCTCTTCCAGCCGGTCCAGGTCGCGCTTGGTGCGGTGCTTGGCCGCCAGCCCGGCGCATTCTGATTCGATGACCGAGCGGGCGTCGAAAACATCGCGCAGCGTGGTCCCCCGGTACTCCAGGATCAGCCCCGCGAAGCGGGCCGCGATCTTCTGGTCCGGGCCCTGCACCCGGGCCCCGCCGTGCGCACCCCGCCGGATCGTGATCAGCGACTCGGACTCCAGCACCCGGAACGCCTCGCGCAGCGTCGGCCGGGACACCCCGAACTGCTCCATCAGCACCGCCTCCGACGGCAGCGCGTCGCCTTCCTTCAGGTCACCGTGCACAATTTGCCGACGAAGCACGTCACCGATCAGCTCGGCCATCTTCGGCATGTGCAGGGTCTGGCCTACTTCCATGCGCCTGTCAGTGGCTGGAGCCTGATTTTGCGTCACGGCCTCTCCTTTATAACAAGTTATAAGAATTGTACATCTGAATATATTTATGTGAATGCTAAATCTCCCGAGGCGGCGGCGGCAGCTCGCCACGCCGGATGCGGGGCAAATACGGGCAGAGTCGGCCGCCGCGCACATCGAGCCGCGCCCGGGTCGCGGCTCGCTACCCGGGCAACATAAAGTAATATTATATCACTGTTGGTTGTGAACGGTCACAGGTTTTGCCCGCCCCGCGGCTGAGCTGGCGCTTCGCCCGTGACCTGCTCAGGACCGCCGCGGCTCACGCGGAAGGCCGAGAACGCGCTCCGCAAGCGTGTTGTACTGAATCTGCGTCGTGCCGCCGTAAATGGATTCCGCCCGGCTCGCCAGGAAAGCTTGCTGCAGCCGGTCGAGTCCGTAACCGTCCCCGACGAGCTCGCTGCGCGCGCCTTCGGCGCGCATGGCGGTCTCCCCCATCCTGATATGGGCACCGCTCGCGAAAACCTTGCTGACCGACGCCTGCGTGACCGGATCGATCCCGTGGCCTTTGATAGCCGTCATCAGCCGGAGCGCGTTCCATTCCATGATCCGTGCGTCGGTCCAGGCCCGGGCCAGATCGCGGCGGAGAACCGCGTGCGGGCTCCGGCCGCCAGCCCGTGCCGCGTCGATCATCTCGTCCACTTCGCGCTTGATGCGCAGGTGCTCGGCGAGGAGGGTGGTCCCGCGCTCGGTGCCCAGGGTGCCCATAGCGACGCCCCATCCGCCGTTGACCGGCCCGACGACCATGTCGGCCGGGGTCCTGGCCCCGGAGAAGAACACCTCGCAGAACTCCGCGCCGTCGAGGATGTTGCGGATCGGCCGGATGTCCACGCCAGGCTGGTCAACCGGGATGAGGAGCAGGGAGATTCCCCGGTGCCTTGGGGCCTGCGGGTCGGTCCGGCACAGCACGTACAGCCAGTCGGCATGGACACCCGTTGATGTCCAGACCTTCTGGCCATCGATAACCCACTCATCACCGTCGAGCCGTGCGCTGGTGCGCAGCCCCGCGAGGTCCGATCCGGCGCCCGGCTCGCTGAATCCCTGGCCCCACAATTCCTCGACGGCCACGATGCGCGGCAGGAACCGGCTCTTCTGTTCGGGGGACCCGAAGGCGAGAATGGTGGGCCCGAGCAGGTCCTGGCCCTGGACTGTGGCCCGGTACGGGGGATTCGCCCGGGCGTATTCGATCTGGAAGATCAGCTGCTCGTCCACGCTCGCGGCGCGCCCCCCGTACCCCCTGGGCCAGCCAAGGCACAGCCAGCCGCCCGTTGACAGCTCCTTGTCCCAGGCGATGCGGACGTCCCAGGCCTGGTCGTCCCACGAGAAGCCGACGCCCTTGTACTTAGCGAATTCTCCGACGAGGTGCTCGTGCAGCCAGGTGCGGACCTCGTCCTGAAAGTCCCGCAGAGCCGGAGTGAGAGAAAGATCCATAATCGTCAGCCTTCCGCCGGAGCTGGTTCCGACACGACCTTGTCGAGGATGAGCCGGCCGATCTCGCCGTCGTCGCGGCCGAGCGCCTTGAGGATCGCGCGAGTGTCGTCGCCCACGTCTGGGATCCGGTCCATCCGCGGTTCCCAGCCGGCGGATACCGGCGGGGGAAGCAGCGCGCGCAGCATGCCGACCGGTGAGGCCACCTCCCGCCAGCGCTGCCTGGCGGCCAGCTGCGGGTGCGTGATGAGCTCCTCGGGATAGTTCACCCGGCCGCATGCCACCCCGGCGGCGTCGAGCGCGGCGATCGCCTCCTCCAGCGTCAGCTCAGCGAACACTCGCGCGCAGATGCTGGTCACCTCGTCGCGGTGCGCGGTGCGCGCCGGGCCGGTGGCGAACGAGGGGTCGCTGACGAGGTCGGGGCGGCGCAGGACCTGGCCGGCCAGGCGGGCCCATTCGCGGTCGTTCTGCACCGCGACCACCACCTTGCGTCCGTCAGCGGTGTCGAAAGCCTCGTACGGCGACAGCGACGGATGACTGATCCCGTTCGGCTCGTGCCGACGGCCGCTGTACTCGGTGAAGTAGATGCTGTACCCCATCAGCTCCGCGATCGCGTCCAGCAGGCTGACGGCTATCGCCCGGCCGAGGCCGGTCCGTTCCCGTTCGTACAGGGCGGCGAGGATGCTGCTGAAGGCGTACATACCCGCGGTCAGGTCCGCGATCGGGATGCCCGGCTTGGCGGGCCGGCATGGCCAGCCTGTCGTCGCGATCGAGGCGCTTTCGGCCTGCACGATGAGGTCATATGCCCGCCTGTCCGCGTACGGCCCGGACTCGCCGTACCCGGAGATGTCGCAGCCGATCAGCCGGGGGTGCCGCGCGCTGAGCTGCCGCGCGCTGAGCCCGAGGCCGGCCGCGGTGCCGGGCGCGAGATTCTGCACCACGACGTCCGCGGACGCGATCAGCTCGTCGAGGATGGCGCGGCCGGCCGGGTGCTTGAAGTCGAGCGCGAGCGACTCCTTGCCGCGGTTGACCCACACAAAGTGGGAGGCCATGCCGCGGACCTCGGTGTCGTAGTGGCGGGCGAAGTCGCCTTCGCCCACCCGTTCGACCTTGATGACGCGCGCCCCCATGTCCGCGAGCTGCCGTGTCGCGAACGGGGCGCTGACGGCCTGCTCGAGCGCGACGACGACGATGCCGGTCAGCGGGAGAGTCACGGCCGCCTCAGGCGACGCGCTCGAACAGGGCGGCCAGTCCCTGCCCGCCGCTGGCCCCGGTCTGGACCTGCATGACGGCCCAGATCACCGCCTGCAGGCCGGAGCCGCACCGGCGGTCCAGCTGGGCGCCAGGGACCTCGACCGGCAGGCCCGCGTCGAGCGCGGCGACGCGGCCCAGGGCGGGCCCCTCACCGTTGGGGTAACACTGCCCGAAGATGACGTCGTCGATCAGTTCGGGATCGACGCCGGTGCGCTTGACGACCGCGGAGATCACGGCGGCGCCCAGGGCAGTCGCCTGCACGTCTTTAAACACGCCGCCGTAGCGGCCTACCGCGGTGCGGACTGGTGCGCAGATGACGGTGTCGGGCATGGTGCTCCTTAGTAGGTGCGCAGGCCCATGCTGCGGGCGATGGCGTTGCGCTGGATCTGGCTGGTGCCGCCGGAGATGGGGGCGACGATGGCCTCGCGCCACCGGTAGCTCATGACGGTGTCGGTGGAAAAGCCGTGCCCGGCCAGGACCTGCATGCCGAGGCGGGCGGCGGCGACGTAGATTTCCGATCCTTTCAGCTTGGCCATCGCGCCTTCCCTGCTGACGGGCCTGCCTTCGGCGAGCAGCCAGGCGGCGCGGTGGGCCAGCAGCCGGGCGGCGTCGATCTCGGTCTGCAGGTCGGCCATCGCGTGCGCAAGCGCCTGGAAGGTGCCGACCGGGCGGCCGAACGCGGTCCGCTGCTTGGAGTACTCCAGCGCCTCATCCAGTGTGGCCTGCGCGGCGCCGACGTACCCGCCGCTCATCAGCACCCGCTCCAGCTCCAGGGACGACAGCATCACCTTCCACCCGTCGCCCGCTTCCCCGACCAGCGCGTCCTTGGGCACCGTGACGCCGTCCAGGGTCACCTCATAGGTGCCCAGGATGTGCCGCGCCAGGGTCGGCACCTGCCGCAGCCCCACCCCGGGGGAGTCCGGGTCGACCAGCAGCAGGCTGATCCCGTCATGCTTGCGCACTCCTTTGCCGGTGCGGACGAACATCATGATGGTGGTGCGCGGCAGTCCCGCCCCGGTGCACCACATCTTGCGCCCGTTCAGCACGTAGTGATCGCCCATGTCGGTGGCGGCGCAGCGCAGCGCGGCGGCATCCGAGCCGGTGTCCGGCTCCGACAGCGCCACCGCGTACCGGCCGGTCCCGGTGTCGGCCGCCGCCGCTACCGCGGCCCGCTGCGCCCGGCTGCCCCACTGGTAGATGGTCAGTGCCGGGATCAGCGTGCCGATGAAGCACATCGCCACGTCCAGGCTGGACCGGCCCAGTTGCTCGGCGATGATCGCCAGCTCCGCCGGCCCGCCCCCCTCCCCGCCGTCACCGTCGCCATCGCCGGGGAAGGCCAGCGCGAACCAGCCCATCTCCGCCATCGCCTTGATCAGGTGCTCGGGGAAGGTGCCGGTTTCGTCCCACTCCTTGGCCAGCGCGGGCGGGCAGTGCCGGTCCACGAACGCCCGCGCCGTCGCGGCCAGCGCGGCGTGCTCGTCGGAGAGGCCGAAGTCCACGTGACGCTCCTATCATTTAGATGATAAAACTATATGGTGGACACCCGCCCCCAGCAAACACCCAGCCGCCCGCACCAGCAGGAAAAAGGCATGACGGACCGCTAGCCGGCTGGCGGTCCCATGGCCCCGACGCAAGGCGCGGCAGTCTCCGCTACAGCGGGCCGAAGACCGCCAACGACACGGCCGGAGGTCACGACGAGTTCGTCCGCCAGCTCGGTGAGCTGGCGGCCCAGGGTGTTCAGCGCCTCGTTGCGCTGGTGCAGCTCGAAGGCCGGCCCGTCCCGGAAGAGCTCGTAGAGAAAGAACTCCCCGCTCCCCTTCCGGCCGCGGTGCACCGCCCAGATCTCCGTCCCCTCGTCTCGCGCCGCGAGCTCGGCCATCCGGTTCAGCAGATCGAGCATGTCATCCGACAGTTCCGGCTTGACGATGATCCGAACGCACGCGGCGATCTGGTCATGGTTCATCGGGCACCTCCGGTGTCGTGGACGGGCAGCGCGCCGAGCTCGCGCAGCCGCTGGAACGTGAGCACGTGCCCGGTGAACGCTGCCGGCTGTCGCGTGATCCACCGCACAGCCGCGCCGAGCTCGGCGGGCGTGACGCCGCGGCTGCCCGGCTCCGGATCGCCGATCAGGGCGGCCAGCGCCTCGGTGCGCAGCGCCTCGTCGACGCGGACGCAGTTCACCCGGACACCGGTCGCGGACAGCTCCGTCGCGAGCCCGGTGGTGAAGCGTTCGAGTGCCGCCTTCGAGACCGCGTAGGCCAGCTGCTCGCCGAAGTCGGCCACCGCCGCGGCCGAGCCGATGTTGACGAGATGGCCGCCGCCGCGGGCGACCATGGCAGGCAGCAGCGCCCGCGTCAGCGCGACAGCGGCGTTCAGGTTGACCTCGAGCACGCCCTCCCACCGCCGCGCCTGCATCCCGGCGAACGGCATGATCGGGTTGTAGGCCGCGTTGTTGACCAGGATGTCGCAGCCACGGCAGGTGGTCAGGACGGCGACGGGCTGGCGGACCGCGGTCACACTGGCTCCCAGCTCGGCGGCCGCTTCTCACGGAACGCCGCGAACGCCTCGGCCATGTTGTCCCCGTAAACCCCGACCATCTGGGTCCGGTACTCGAGCTGGACCGCGTGCTGAAGCGATGGCGCGTCGATGTTCGCCCACACGCCCCCCTTGGTCATCCACACGCCAAATTCGCTGTTCGCCGCGATCTCCTCGGCGAGCTCGATCGCGGATGGCAGCAGCCGTTCGGGAGGGACCACCCGGTTGACCAGTCCCAGCCGCTCGGCTTCGGGAGCGTCGATCACGCGCGCGGTAAGCAGCAACTCCAGCGCTCGTCCCGCGCCCACGATCCGGGGCAGGAAATAGGACACCGCGACATCGCAGTTGGACAGCCCGATCTTCATGAACAGCGCGCCGAAGCGCGCCTCGGTGGAGGCGACGCGCAGGTCGCAGGCCAGCGCGAACCCGAGACCGCCGCCCACCGCGGGACCGTTCACCGCGGCGATGACCGGCTGGCGCAGCGAGTTCAGCGCGACCGCGACGCCGGTCAGGTATTCCTGCATGCCCCAGACCCGGCCGAGACGGCCACGCCGCTCGTCGCCGGGCGCGATCGCCTCGTCCGGCTGGGTCAGGTCCGCGCCGGCGCAGAACCCGCGGCCGGCGCCCGTCAGGATGACCACACGGCACTCGGGGTCCTCCCGGATGCCCGCGATCGCGCTCCACAGACCGTTGAGCAGCTCGCGGTCGATGGCATTGAGCTTCTCCGGCCGGTTCAGGCGTAGCACCACGACGTCCCCGCGCGGGCGCTCGATCTCTATCACGCTCATGTCGCTGCCTTCCCGGCGGCTCACTCCCATGATTATAATTAATTTAATAGTTTAGTCGATATTCGAGCGAAGGGATCGCCCATGCCGGAAGCCGGTCCGGCCGAGCACGAGCTGCTGCGCCAGTCCGTCCGCGACTTCGCCACGAACACGTCGCCGGAAGCCGAGGTGCGGCGTCTCATGGCGACACCGCACGGTTTCGACCGCGAGGTCTGGTCGGTCATGGCCAGCCAGCTGGGCCTGCAGGGCATGGCGATCCCCGAGAGGTACGGCGGGGCCGGATTCGGCTGGGCCGAGCTGGCCATCGTGTTCGAGGAGTTCGGCAGGGCGCTGCTCTGCGGGCCGTATTTCGCGACGGTCGCGCTCACCGTGCCGGCACTGCTCGCTAGCGATGACGAGGACGCGAAGCAGCGGTACCTGCCCGCCATCGCCAGCGGCGAGCTCGTAGCCACCGTGGCCCTGCGGGCGAACGCGGCCGACGAAGTCACGGCCAGGGGCACATCCGGCGACGGATACGAGCTGCACGGCCGCCGGTCGCACGTCATCGACGGCTGCATCGCCGGACTACTGCTCGTGCCCGCGCTCGGGCCGGAAGGCCCGGGCATCTTCGCCGTCGCGTCCGGTGCGCCGGGTCTCGCGCACGAGACGCTCCCGACACTCGACGAGACGCGCAAGCAAGCCGAGATCGTCTTCGACGGGTGTCCGGCCCGCCCGCTGGAGCCGCCCGGCGACGGCGCCGCGATGCTGGCGTGGGTCGAGCTCCTCGCCGCGGTCGCGCTCGCGTGCGAGCAGGTCGGTGGGGCGCAGCATTGCCTGGACGACGCCGTGGACTACGCGAGAGACCGGATGCAGTTCGGTCGTCCCATCGGCTCGTTCCAGGCGGTGCGGCACCGGTGCGCCGACATGCTGCTCGACGTCGAGTCGGCGCGGTCCGTGGCGGCCTGCGCGGTAGAGCTCGCGCCCGACGGCCCGCAGCTCGGCGCCGCGGCGCACATGGCGAAGGCGTACTGCTCGGAGGCGTTCGTCCGGGTCGCGGCGGCGAACATCCAGGTCCACGGCGGTATCGGCATCACCTGGGATCACTCGGCGCACCTGTACCTCAAGCGAGCCAAGAGTGGTCAGCTGCTGTTCGGGAACCCGCAGCAGCACCGGGCCGCCCTGGCCGCCCTGGTCCGGAGCGCGGCATGAGCGCTGCGCCCACGACGATGACCGGGCCGGACCCGAGCGCCCCGGGCGCCCTGGCCGCCCGGGTGGAGCAGCTGCTCGCCGAGGCGCCGTCACCCGGCGTCGACGGCGGAATCCCGTTCCGCGCGGCGCAGTTCGAGGCCGGGCTGGCCTGGGTCAGCTTCCCGGTCGGGCACGGCGGGCTGGGACTGCCGCCTGGACACCAGCTCGTGGTGGACCGGCTACTGCGCGACGCGGGCGTCGAGCCAGCGAACCTGCGCAACCCGATCGGCTACGGCAACGTCGCCCCGGTGCTGGCGGCGTACGGCACGGACGAGCAGCGGCGACGCTACCTGCGCGCGTGCTTCACCACCGAGGACATCTGGTGCCAGCTGATGAGCGAACCGGGCGCCGGCTCCGACGTGGCGGGCATCGCGACCACCGCCCGCCGCGACGGCACGGGCTGGCTGCTGCGCGGGCAGAAGGTCTGGACGTCGCTCGCGCACGTCGCGCGCTGGGGTCTCGCCGTCGTCCGCACGGACCAGGACAAGCCCAAGCACGCAGGGCTGACCTGCTTCATCGTCGATATGCACGCGCCCGGTGCCGAGGTCCGGCCGCTCCGCATGCTCAACGGGAAGGCGGACTTCAACGAGGTATTCCTTGACGACGTTCCAGTCGCCGATGACAACCGGGTCGGCGAGGTGGGCGGCGGGTGGCAGGTCGTGCGGTCAAACCTGGACGGCGAGCGGGCAGCCTTCGGCGCTGAGGGCGACGAGCCGGATCCAGGCGAGGACCTGCTCGCGTGGTGGGCCCGCGCTTGCGTGGACGATCCGGTGCTCACGGACCGTGTGATGGCGGCGGTCATCCGGTCACACGCCGCCCGGCTCACCGCCGAGCGGACGCAGCGCGGTGCGGCTGGCGGTGCGGTACACCCGGCCATCGTCAAGCTGCTGAGTTCCGAGGCGAAGCAGCACACGCTGGAAGTAGCCCTCGACGCACAGGGCGTCGCCGGCACCCTGTATGCCCCGGACGGTTACGCGCTCGAGCAGCCCGTCCGCGTCGGCATCATGCAGGGCGACCCCGCGGCTCGCTACCTGCGCGTCCAGGCGCTCACCATCGAAGGCGGCACGTCGGCGGTGCTGCGCAACGTGCTTGCCGACGCGGTGCTCGGCCTGCCCCGCGAACCGCGCTTCGACACCGGGATCGGCTGGCGGGAGATCCCTCGCAACGCCGGTGAGTACGAACGCAAAGTGCGCGGCCGATGAGCGAACAAACGATGGCAGAGTTCCTCGATCAGGCAACCCGCTTCCTCGACACCGCGGCCGGGCGGGCCCCCGCGGCCACGTCCCGGCCCTGGGGAGAAGGCCCGGACGGCACCGAACTGCTCGCCGAGTGGTCATCTGAGGAGGAGGCGCGGCTCGTCACCGAGGCCCGGCGGTTCAAGGCGCTCGAGTACGACGCGGGGTTCGGCTGGATCGACGGCCCGGCTGTCTATGGCGGGCGGGGGCTGCCCCGGTCCTACCACGAGGCGTACACCAGGCTGCGCCAGCAGTTCGCGGTGCCCGACCTGGCGGTCATGCGGCTGGGCCTGTCCATGACGGCGCCGACGATCCTCGCGCACGGCACCGAGCAGGTCAAGCGCGCCTGCCTGCCGAGGCTGCACCGCGGTGACGTGATCGCCTGTCAGCTGTTCAGCGAGCCGGACGCGGGCTCCGACCTGGCCTCGCTGCGCGCGAGTGCCGTGCCCGACGGCGGCGGCTGGGTCCTGCGCGGGCAGAAGGTGTGGACGACCAACGCGCACCTGAGCGACATCGGCGAGGTGCTCTGCCGCACGGATCCGCGCGCGCCCAAGCACCGCGGCATCACCGCGTTCCTTATCGACATGCACGCGCCCGGAGTGGAGGTGCGCCCGCTGCGCCAGATGACCGGCGGCGCGAGCTTCAACGAGGTGTTCCTCACCGACGTGCGGGTCCCCGACGACCACCGGCTCGGGAAGGTGAACGAGGGCTGGCAAGTGGCGATCACGACCCTGATGAACGAGCGCAGCACCACCACCGACCTCGGCGGCAGCCTCGGCGTCATCCTGGACCGCCTCGTCATGCTGGCCCGCTGGTCGGGGCGCCTGTCCGACCCGGCCGTACGGGACCTGGTCAGCGACACCGCGATGCATATCCTGGCGGCGCGCGCCGGGAGCCAGCGCGCGCACGAGGCGGCAGTTACCGGGCAACCCGGCCCCGAGCAGTCCGTCGGCAAGCTGCTGTGGACGCAGAACCTGCAGCGCGTCAGCCGGGTGGTCAGTGAGCTGCTCGGACCGCGTCTCGTCGCCGACACGGGCGAGTGGGGCACCTACGCCTGGGCCAAGTTCGTCCTAGCCGTGCCCGGTATCCGCATCTCCGCCGGGACCGACGAGATCATGCGCAACATCCTGGCCGAGCGGGTCCTCGGCCTGCCGCGGGAAAAGCCGTCGACCCGAGACCAGGAGCGGACGTGAGCGAGCTGCGCACCATTGACCAGCAGGCGCGGTTGACCCCGGACAAGCCGGCTCTCGTGATGGCCCACGATGGCAGCGCGGTGACGTTCGCCGAGCTGGTCGAGCGCTCGGCCCGCGCGGCCCGCCTGCTGCGCCGGCTCGGCCTTCGGCCCGGGGACGGGATCGCCGTGCTGATGGAGAACAACCCGCGCTACTTCGACGTGTGCTGGGCGGCACAGCGATCCGGGCTGTACTACACGACGATCAACTGGCACCTCGCTCCCGACGAGGCACGCTACGTTCTCGAGGACTCCGCGTCCACGGTGCTCGTCACCTCGCCCCGGCTGGCCGGCACCGCCGAGGAGATCGCGCGCGGGATGCCGCTGATCGGGCGTTACGTCGCCGGGGAGATGGCGAATCTGCCCGACGGCTTCGAATCGCTCGACGAGGCCGTGGCCGGCCTGCTGGCGACGCCGCCGCCGGACGAGACCGAGGGTGCGGCGATGATCTACTCATCCGGCACGACAGGCCGGCCGAAGGGGGTGCGTCACCCGCTCAGCCACGCGGAATACGGCTACGGCACGGCCGCGGACCACGTCGTCGGCGAGCGCTACCCGTTCGGGCCCGACACGGTATACCTGTCCCCCGCGCCGCTTTACCACGCCGCGCCGATCATGTGGAGCATGGTCGCGCAGCGGCGCGGCGGGACCGCGGTCATCATGGAGAGTTTCGACGCCGAACTCGCGTTGCGCAGCATCGAGCGCTACCGGGTCACGCTTGCCCAGTTCGTGCCGACGATGTTCATCCGCATGCTGCGCCTCGATCCGCAGGTCCGCGGCCGTTACGATCTGTCCAGCCTGCGGATGGCCGTGCACGCGGCCGCGCCGTGCCCGGTCTGGGCGAAGGAGCAGATGCTGTCCTGGTGGGGCCCGATCATCTGGGAGTACCTGGGCGCCAGCGACGGCGGGTACGTGTCGATCGGCCCGGAGGACTGGCTGGCGCACAAGGGCTCGGTGGGCCGGCCGCTCGACACGATGCCCGTCCACATTCTCGGCGATGACGCCGTCGAGCTCAGCGCGGGCGAGGTCGGCACGATCTACTTCGAGGGCGCCTCGCAGATCGAGTACCACAACGACCCGGGCAAGACGTCCGCCTCATACAGCCCGCAGGGCTGGCGGACCGTCGGGGACGTCGGCTATCTCGACGAGGACGGCTACCTGTACCTTACCGACCGCAAGGCCAACGTCATCATCTCCGGCGGCGTGAACATCTACCCGCAAGCCGTCGAAGACGTGCTGTCCGGCCATCCCGCCGTGCTCGACGTGGCCGTCGTCGGGGTGCCCAACGACGAGTTCGGTGAGGAAGTGAAGGCGGTCGTGCAGCCCGCCGACGGCGTTCGCGCCGGCCCCGAGCTCGAAACTGAGCTGATCGCGTACTGCCGCGCCCGGCTCGGGCACTTCCAGTGCCCCCGCTCGGTCGACTTCGAGTCCGAGTTGCCCCGCCTGCCATCCGGCAAGCTGCTCAAGCGGCTGCTCAAGGACCGGTACTGGCCGGGCCGCGCCTCGCGGGTGATCTGACGGCCCATGGACGCACAGACGCAGCACGGCGACAGCGCGGACGGCGCGCAGCTGCGTGCCACCGCGCGCGGCTTCCTGACCCGGACCGCCACGGAGGCGGAGGCGCGCCGCCTGATGGCGACCGGCGCCGGCTACGACGAGGCGCTCTGGAGGCGGATGGCGTCCGAGCTCGGCTGGCAGGGGCTCGCGATTCCTGAGCGATATGGCGGAGCGGGGTACGGCTGCGCCGAAATGTCCATCGTCCTGGAGGAGATGGGACGGGCGCTGCTGTGCGCGCCGTTTCTCAGCTCGGTGGTGCTCGCGGCCACCGCCCTCACCGAATCGGGCGACGAGGACGCTCAGGCGCGCTACCTGCCGGACATCGCCTCGGGTGACCTGGTCGCGACGGTGGCTATCTCGGGCCAGGATGGCGCGCCGGAAGGCGCGGACCTCACCGCGGTCAGCGGCGGCGACGGGTGGGTAGTCAGCGGAGATGCCCCGTTCGTGCTCGACGGCCACGTGGCCGGGCTGGTGCTGGTGCCGGCCCGCGCCAACGGCGCGGTCAGCCTCTACGCGGTCGACGCCGGCGCCAGCGGCGTGCGCCGCATGCCGCTGGACTCGATGGACCAGACCCGCAAGCTGGCCAGCCTGTCGTTCGAGGACACTCCGGCCCGCCTCGTCGGCACCAGCGGTGACGCGGCCCGCGTGCTGATCCGCGTGCTCGACCGGGGCGCCGTCGCCCTGGCGGCCGAGCAGGTCGGAGGGGCGTCCCGGTGCCTGGACATGGCGGTCGAGTACGCCAAGACCCGGGTGCAGTTCGACCGGCCGATCGGGTCCTTCCAGGCGGTGAAGCACAAGTGCGCGGACATGCTGGTCGCGGTC
Source organism: uncultured Actinomycetota bacterium (assembly GCA_963843745.1). GTDB lineage: Bacteria > Actinomycetota > Actinomycetes > Streptosporangiales > Streptosporangiaceae > Trebonia. The sequence continues at coordinate 319,443 of CAWJLP010000012.1, read as the reverse complement.
GAGTCGGCGCGGTCGGCGCTGTTCGGGGCGATCCGGCACGCGACGACCGACGATGCCGGCCTGCCGGTCTCGGCGAGCATCGCCAAGACGCTGTGCTCCGAGGCCTTCCTGCACGTCGCCACGGAGAACATTCACGTCCACGGCGGCATCGGGTTCACCTGGGAGCACGCGGCGCACCTTTACTTCCGGCGGGCCAAGAGCGGCGAGATGCTGCTCGGAACACCGACGTACCACCGCCGGCGGTTCGCGCACCTCTGGCAGCTCGTGCCATGACGGGGCGCTAGACCATGCGGGCGGCTCGCTGTCACCGGCATGGTCCACCGAGCGTGGTGCGGATCGATCACGTGCCCGATCCGGCGGCATCGGCGGGACAGGTGGTCGTCGACGTCGAGGTGGCATCGGTCAACTACCCGGACGTGCTGCTGGTCGCGGGCGGTTACCAGGCCACGCCGCCGCTGCCGTTCGTGGTGGGCGGCGAGTTCGCCGGCACGATCAGCGAGGTGGGCGCCGACGTGACCGGGTTCGCCGTCGGCGACCGGGTGTTCGGGGTCAGCGGTTTCGGCGCCTTCGCCGAGCGGATCGCGATCGACGCCCAGGCGCTCCGCCGCATTCCCGACGGCCTCGACGTGACCTCGGCCGCCGCGTTCTCCGTCACCTACGAGACGGCGTACCACTCGCTGCGCAGCGTCGCCCAGGTGCGACCCGGGGAAACGGTTGCGGTCCTCGGCGCCGCTGGTGGCGTCGGATCGGCCGCCGTCGAGATCGCGGTCAGCCTCGGCGCGCGGGTCATCGCGGCGGCCGGCTCCCCCGACCGGCTGGAGTTCTGCGCCTCGCTTGGTGCCCATGAGGTCGTCGATTACCAGCGGGAAGACCTGAAGGCCCGGCTCAAGCAGCTGGCGCCCGCGGGGGTCGATGTCGTCCTCGATCCGGTCGGCGGCCCGTACAGCGAGCCGGCGATGCGCGCGATGTCGTGGGGCTCGCGCTTCGTCGTGATCGGATTCGCCTCGGGCGAGATCGCCCGGGTCCCGCTCAACCTCGTCCTGCTCAAGGGCGTATCGGTGCTCGGCTTCGACCAGCGCTCCTTCGCCGCCAACCGCCCTGACCTGCGGCAGCGAGACGAGGCTGAACTGCTGGCGCTGCTGGCCACGGGGCGGTTGGGGCCACGCGTCACCGCCAGCTTCCCGCTCGACAGGGTGACCGAAGCGCTCCAGACGATCGCCGGCCGGCGGGTGTCCGGCAAGGCCGTTGTCAGCGTGGCCCCGGGCCGCGGGGAGCGGCCGCGACTAGATCCGCGAAAGGCCCAGTAGATGAACACAGTCATGAGCGTTGACAGAACCGGCCCGCTGGCTGGCGTGCGCGTGCTCGAGCTGGCCGGCATCGGCCCGATACAGCTGGGCTGCATGCTGCTGGCCGATCTAGGCGCGGAGGTCGTGCGTATCGAGCGCCCCGGGGGGCACGTGTACGGCCCGCCGGAGCGCGACGTCGCGCACCGCAGCCGGCCGTCGATTGTGATCAACCTGCAGACCGCGGCCGGCGCCGAGACCGTGCTGCGCATGGCAGAGACGGCCGATGTGCTCATCGAGGCGTTCCGGCCCGGCGTCGCCGAGCGGCTCGGCGTGGGCCCGCAGGCCTGCGCGCAGCGCAACGTCGCGCTGATCTATGCCCGGATGACCGGCTGGGGCCAGCAGGGTCCGCTCGCGGCACGGGCAGGCCACGACATCAACTACCTCGCGGTCACCGGGGCCCTGTCCAGCATCGGCCGCGCCGGCCAGCAGCCGGTTCCGCCGCTGAACCTGGTCGCCGACTTCGGCGGCGGCGCGATGTTCCTCGTCGTGGGCGTGCTCGCGGCGCTGCTCGAGCGCGAGCGCAGCGGGCGGGGTCAGGTGATCGACGCCGCGATGGTCGATGGAGCGTCGTACCTGATGTCGATGATCTACAGCGGCTACGCCAGCGGGCTATGGCGGAACGAGCGCGGCGCGAACTTGGTCGACGGCGGCGCGCCCTTTTACGACACCTATGAGTGCGCCGACGGGAAGTACGTGGCGGTCGGCGCGATGGAGCCGCAGTTCTTCGAGCAGCTGGTGACGGCCCTGGGCCTGACCGGCGTGCCCGCGCAGCACGACCGCGCCGGCTGGCCGGCCATGCGTCGCATGTTCGAGGCGGCGTTCCGGTCGCGTACTCGCGACGACTGGGCCGAGCTCTTCGCCGGCGTCGACGGCTGCGTCGCTCCCGTTCTCGACCTGTCGGAGGCACCGGCCGGCGCTCACCTGGCCGCGCGCGGGACCTTTACCGAGGCGTTCGGCGTCATCCAGCCGGAGCCCGCCCCCCGGATGTCCCGGACGCCGGGGCGGATCCAGTCCGGGCCGACAGAGCCAGGAGCCGACAGCATCGACGTGCTGCGGACGTGGGGGTTCGACCGCGCCGACATCGACCGGCTGATCGCCGACGGGGTGGTCCGCCAGCCCGAGTCGTCTCACTAAGGGAACGGACAAGACTATGTCTCCGGGTGGTACCTATGACGGGATCCGGGTCCTCGACTGCACCGAGGGCATCGCCGGGCCTACCGCGGCCATGCACCTAGCCGACTTTGGCGCCGACGTCCTGAGGGTGGAGACCCCGGCCGGCGACCGGCTGCGCGACCAGCCGGGATATCTCTGCTGGAATCGCAACAAGCGCTTCTGCCGTCTCGATGCCGGTGACTACCGAGACCTGTCGGAGCTGCGCCGGCTGATCGCGGCCGCCGACGCCGTCGTCTTCGACTGGGAGGCCGCCGAGCTGGAGCGACTGGGCCTGGATGCCACCTCGCTGCGCGCCGGGCGGCCGGAGCTGACGTACGCCTGGATGCCGCCGTACAGCCAGCGCGGCCGCTGGGCTCACCTGCCCGCGGAGCCTGGCCTGCTCGCCGCGGTCAGCGGTGTGGCGGATTTCCATCGCGCCACCGAGGACCGTCCGGTGCTGCCGGTCGTCCCGATCCTCGCCTACACCCAGGGGGCTCTCGGGGCGGCGGCCGTCGCTGCCGGGTTGCTGGCCCGCCGCCGGGACGGGTGCGGCAGGTCCGCGGTGATAACCGGTCTGCACGCGGTCGGGGCCATGCAGGCGGCCGTCACCGTCGACGCGCCCGGCATCTCCGCCCCCGGGATGCGCAAGGTCGGGCTGGCCTCGCTGGCGAATTACGCCCCCTACCAGTGCTCGGATGGCCGGTGGCTGTTCCTCGGGGCGCTCACCGAGGCGTTCTTCCTCACCGCCCTCGACGTGATCGACCTGATGGAGGTCATGGTCATGCCCGGCGTCGAGGGCAGCTACGCGAACATCCTGCGAGCGGAGGTGTCGGCCGCCGTGCTGCCGAGGATGCAGGAGCGCTTCGCGGAGCGAGACCGGAGCAGCTGGCTCCAGGCACTGGACGGGGCGGGGGTACCGGTGGCTCCGGTATCGAGCCGGGAGGAATGGTTCGCCTCGGAGACGGTCGCCGCTAACGGCCTTCGCCTGGAGATGGATCACCCGAGCCTGGGCCTGGTGGCGCTGCCGGGGATCCCGCTCGAGCTGTCGGCCACGCCGGCCACGGTCCGCCACCTCCCCGACGAGTCGAGGTGGGCGCGGTCCGGCACCTACTGGCACGACCAGCCCGTGGCCGGAGATGTCGGAAAGGCCAGGGACCAGGAGAGCCTGCCACTGCACGGAATCCGGGTCCTGGACGCGTCGTCGTTCGTCGCCGGTACGTTCGGTCCGTCGATCCTTGCCCAGTACGGGGCCAGCGTCGTCAAGCTGGAGCCGCCGACCGGGGACCCTTACCGCGCGTTCTCCGGCAGCTTCGCCGTCATCAACCAGGCGAAATCCGGGCTCTGCCTGAATATCACCACCCCCGGGCACCGGCGGACCCTCGACGAGCTCATAGCCGGAACCGACGTCTTCGTGGAGAACCTCCGGCCGGCCTCTCGCCGGCGCCTTGGCCTCGGCTGGGAGGCGACGCAGGCGGTCAACCCCAGGCTGGTGCACTGCTCCATGGGCGGCTACGGCCGCGGGCCACTTGGCGACAAGCCCGGATTCGACCCGCTGCTCCAGGCGCGCAGCGGGCTCATGCAGGCCCAGGGCGGCGCGACCGGTCCCGCCTCGTCCTCGATGCTGGTCCACGACATCGCTGGCGGCTCCCTGGCTGCTGTCGGCATCCTGGCGGCGCTGTACCACCGGGAGGTGTCCGGGACGGGCCAGCACGTTGGCACGTCACTGGCGCACGCCTCGGTCATGATGCAGGCGGGAGAGCTGACGTCGTTCCCCGGCAGCCCGCCGCCTCCGGTCGGCGGCCGGGACTGGCCCGGCCCGGGCGCCTACCGCCGGCTGTACCGGTGTGCCGACGGGTGGATCTGCCTGTGGGCGGCCGACAGCGCCGGCGAGGCGGCCACGGACCGGGCCCTTGAGTCAGCCGGACAGTACCGGCCCGAATCCGGACCGGGCGCGGACGGGCTTGCCGGCCGGCTGGAGGTCATGCCGGTATCCGAGGCGATCGACCGGCTGACAGCCGCCGGGGTCGCGGTGGCCCGGGTGCTCAGCCGCTACGACGTGTTCACCGACCCGTGGCTGCGGGAGAACGAGACGTTCCACTCGATTCCCGATCCGCAGGTCGGCGCCTACTACGGGATCAGGGGATACACGGACTGGGCGGGGACCGCCGGAGGGCGCGCCTCCCGGTCGTTCTCGATCGGTCAGGACACCGCCGATGTGCTGGCCGGTCTCGGAGCTGTACGACGCGGATCGTGAGTAACAGATGTGAAATTACGGTCTCGCCTCGATCAAAACGGCAGCGAAGACGCAATAGTCATTCGAACGATTGGAGAATCCGTGGGCTGTGGCCTGCTGTATCACGCACGTGCCCGGGGTGAGAAGCACTTCGCTCTCATCGAGAAGCATCCACATCTCGCCTGACAGCACCACCAGATAGTCGAGGGTCAGGGTGCGGTGCATGGTGCGGTGGCGCTCGATCCTGGCCCGTTCAGATTGCGCGGAGAGGCCGAACTCCGCGTCGGCAGCGCGATGATCTACGGCCGCCGACATGTCGTCGGGCGGCAGTTCAATAACCCGGAAGACGGTGCCATGCCGTTCGGGCTCAATGCGGATGCGACGAAGCGCGCGGTCGACGCCGCCCGCAGGCCCCACGGGCATCCCGGCCGTCGCCCACAGCTCGTGCATGACCAATCCCGGGAACGACTGGGAATCCAGCCGGTTCGTGCCGCCATCATCGAATTGGACGATGGACCTGCCTTGATCGTCGTGGGCGGTGACGATCCTCCGGATGCCGGTCACCGCGGGCTCGCCCGACGGAACCGGGGTATTACCTCGGCGGCGAAGGTTGTATCGATCCCACGTCGAACGGGGCGCGTGCTGCCAGCACGATCCAGTCCGCCCCAGCGGCCGATCTCTTGGTCGCGAACTCGTCGGGAGACACGAAAGCGATGTTCCACCCGTCCCCGATCTGCCCCGCCTGAGCAAGGGCTTTCCACGACCACCTTGTCGTCTGCGTCCAGGTATTCCTGTCACGGTGAGGTGCCGGCCGGAGGGCACGGTCACCCGGTAGTTCGAGCGGACGGCCATGACATAGCCGGTGCCGCGTTCCCGGATGCTCTTGCGCAGGTCCAGGCCGCCGTAGACCTCGTCGCCGGCGGTGAACCCCCGCGCGGATGCCCCGGTCGGCGGCGTGCTGCAGCAGATCACCGGCGAGCTGCAGCTTCGTGGCGAGCGGCTGCCGGGTCGTTGCTGTGTTCCACAAGCCGGCATGATCACGGCAGTCGCGCCAGCATTCCCGTGCATCGATCCATGTCACTGCCGCGGCAGGCCAGTACACGCCCTCGCGCGATTGGCGGCGGTGACCTGCAGTTATGCAAACAAGATCACGATCTACAACTGCCGTATCAGTGGGGCGGTCCTGGTCCTACGCAGCGCGGAAGTTCCTCTCGCTACGGGCGACCAGCCTGACGTCTCGGCGCATCCACACGTTGGGCTGTCTCCGAGGGCTCACCCGCGCTGCCCGGGGAGATCCCGGCCGCGACGACGGAATCGAGGGCATCCGCGACCGCTGCCGGGTCTGGGTACGGCGGGGCCGCGGACGCCGCCGGACATGCCCTTCACCGATCCCGCTGCACACCGGGCATAATAAGTTTATAAAGTTAGACGAATATGGGTAAGCTCAGCAGAACGGAAGGAGAGCCAGTGCCCAACGAGATGCGGGAGTTCGCGCGCGAGGCACGCGATTTCCTCGACGCCCACGCCGCCGGGAGGGAAGAAGATGCCCAGTTCCGCTGGGGCGAGGGCGACGACTCGGTGGCCTACTTCCGCGACGATCCGCCGGATGTCACCGAGCGGCGGGCCGAGTCTGCCGAGCTGATGTTCGGCAGATCGCCTTTTACCATAAGCGACTCCTGCGACGGATGAGGATCTGAACGCCATGACCTGTTCCAGCATTCTGGTAACCGGAGCCAGCGGGCTGCTCGGCTCTAACGTCTGCCGCCTCGCCGTCCGCGACGGCCGCCACGTGCGCGGCCTGGTTCGCACGACCGCGGACGCGGAGGTGCTGCGGGCGCTCGGCGTCGAGCCCGTCATCGGCGACGTCACCGACCCGTCCTCGCTCGCCGACGCTATGAAGGGCATCGACGGCCTGGTCCACTCCGCCGCGATCATCAGCGGCACCTGGTCCACGGCCGCGCCGGAGGAGTTCGACCGGGTGAATTACCAGGGGTCGCTCAACGTGCTGGACGAGGCGCGGCGACAAGAAGTCGGCCGGGTGGCGGTCGTCCTTTCCAAGATAATCTTCGATCACCGGGCGACCGTGACGGAGAACGCCCGCCTGGTGCCGCCGAGCCCGGAGCACACCCCCTACCTGCAGACCAAGCTGGCGATCTACTACGAGAGCATGCACCGCGTCTGCCGCGGCGAGCAGATCATGTTCGCTGTCCCGGGCGCGATGTACGGCCCCTCGCCGTTCACCGAGCGGGCGCTGCACCCGACCCTGTTCACCGGCAGCCTCTACAGCGCCATCCGGGGCGATCTCACGGAGTACGCGAGCTTCCCAATGAGCTGGCCCTACGTCGACAACGCGGCCCAGGTCACGCTGGCCGCGCTGGACCAGGGCCAGCCGGCCCGGATGTACCTCATCTCGGGAATCCCGGACGAGGACATGAGCCTAGCCGCCTTCTGCAACCTGGGCTGCGCGGCTGCCGGCGTCGCGCACCGGGTCCGCGATGTCCCCCTGGCCGAGATGACCAGCGACATCGGTTCGATGCGGGCGCTGGCTGAGCGGACTTACCCCTCACCGCTCGTCGATGCCGCGCGCACCAACGCCGAACTGGGCATCACCCTCACCCCTGTCCGCGAGGGCGTCGAGAAGACGGTCGCCTGGCTGCGCGCGCAGGGCAAGATCTGAGGATCTCAGCCAGTCGGAAGGAGGCGGCCATGATCAGCGTCGAGGACAGGCTCGCGATCCGCGAGCTGCTCGCGCTGTGCAGCTACATCATGGATGAGCGGCAGTTCAGCCGGACGGGCGAGATCGTCACCGCCGACGCGCGGTTCGACGTCACCGACTTCGGCAAGGGCGTCTGCCACGGACCGGGGAGATCGCCGCGGAATGGGGCAGCCCGCGGGCGCGTCATCCGCTGGCCCATTACGCCATCGACGTGATCATCAGCGAAGACAGCGACGGGACTGTGCGGGTGATCTGCGAGGGCCTCGGCCTGGGCCCGGACGCCGGAGAACGTCGAGGGCATGTCGGCCGACGCGCTGCGGCCGGGATCCCCTGGACGTTCGAGACCTTTCCCGAGTACCTGGACGCGGTGGCGCGAACCAGGCCGAAGCTGAAAGTGGCGGTCACGCTCGGACACACGCCGCTGCGGCTGTACGCGCTGGGCAAGGAAGCCGCCGACCGCGAAGCCGCCGAAGCCGAGATCGGCCACATGTGCAAGATCGTCTGCGAGGCGATGGACGCCGGGGCGATCGGCTTCGCGTCCTCCCCCCAGCCCGCCCACGCCGGCGCCGGGGGCAAGCCGGTGCCGAGTCGGCTCGCCACCATGGAGGAGCTCCTTGCGCTCGCCGAGCCGTTGGCCGAGCGCAGCCGCGGTATCTTCGCCATCGCCCGCCGCTCCGACTTCGACGCGCAGGAGATCGCCGAGCTGCCGGTCCCGGGCGGCCGGCCGCCCCGGACGGCGCTGAGCGCCAGGCCCCGCGGGCGGGCCGACTGATCCGCGACGGGGGCGCGTCCGCCGGCCCCGTCGGATAGCAGCCGGTGCGCCAGCATCCGTTCGGCTGAAATCGAGATGATCCCCGGCGGCCAGTAGTGACTGTGACCACGAACGCGGGCCGCCAGCCGGGGCCAGCAGCGGGGGGCATTCCTAGCACCGTAACGGACGGCCCGTTGGCGACTTTTTTAACTAGTTAAATAATTGACTTGATGTAATTCGACATATAAGATGCCGGTAATCGTGATGCGGACGCGTCATGGCGGCCAAGGAGTGCAAGTGGTGGAGTCGGCCCTTCCTCGAGCGGAGCAGGTCAGAGCAGGCTATGGGCCGGTCGCGGTCGTCCACGGGATCGACCTCGAAGTCCGGCCGGGCGAGGGGGTCGCCTGCTTGGCGCCAACGGGGCGGGCGCTGAGGAGGTCTGTGTTCATGGGTCTCACCAGAGAAGAGAACCTCAAGATCGGCCGGGGCGACATCAGCGCCGCCGTCGCGCTGTTCCCGGAGCTCCGCATCCTGTGGCGGGTGAAGGCCGGCCCGCTGTCCGGCGGGAGCGGCAGATGCTGACGCTCGCCCGGGCCCTCGGCGGGAGGCCGCGGCTTCTGCTGGCCGACGAGCTTTACCTGTCCGCCGGTGGGCCGCCCGAAGCTGCCGAGGACATCGACGAATAGCGTCGGCCGAGCCGTCGCTGCTTTTCCGAAACCCAATAATTCCCGGAAAGAAGGTGGCTGATGAACATGCGGAAATTCTCTAGACCCGCGGCCGGGGCCGCGCTGTGCGTGCTCGCCATTACCGTCGCGGCCTGTAGCAGTTCGGGTAGCAGCACGAGCTCCCCGGCCAGCACCGGGGCGAGCGCGAGCTCCGCGGGAGCTGTCAGCACCGCGACCGGCAGCCCGATCAACATCGGCGTGATCCAGCCGACTAATACCGCGATCTACAACGCCGGGGACGAGGTGGCCGCGGTCCGCGCCGCGGCCCTGGCTGTCAACGCCTCGGGCGGGATTAACGGCCACAAGGTGGTGGTCGATTACTGCAACAACCAGGACGACCCGAACATCACCGCGACCTGCGTCCGGCAGATGATCTCGGACAAGGTGGTGGAGCTGGCGGCCGGGATCGACATCCTCGGCCCCTCCATGGTCCAGTCCCTGTCGGCCGCGGGCATCCCGGTGGTCGACGAGGATGCCCTGTCCCTGGGCGAGATGACTGCTCCCACCGCGTTCCCGCTGACCGGCGGCATCCCCGCGGCCATGGCGGTCGCGACGTCCGTCGCCGCGCAGCGAGGTTACAAGAAGATCCTGCTCGTGGCCAACTCGGGTAACCCGTTCGAGACCACCTTCGAGGCGGCGGTCTCCGGGACGGCGAAGCGGTACGGCCTCGCCTACGCGGGCGTCGTTGACTTCCCCGTCGCCGGGATCTCGGACTTCAGCCCCTACGCGGCCAAGATCGTCAACTCGGGGGCCGATATCGTCGACGTCACGCTGGCCATCAACCAGGAGGTCCCGCTGATCGAGGCGGTGCGCGCGCTCGGGTCCAAGGTGCAGTTCATCACCGGCTCCGGGGCCTTCACCGACGCCGACATCACCCGGTACGCCAGCACGGTCAACGGGCTCTACATCGTCAACGACGTGCCTCCCGTGAACGCCGCCACCGAGGCCAGGTTCCCGATGATCAAGGCATTCGTAGCGCAGGTCAAGGCCGAGGCGGCGACGGGCGACAGCGACGCGAACGCCTCGACCATGCGGTCCTTCGCCTTGCGGGTGTGGGACGGCCTGGAGGCCCAGTTCCAGATCATGAAGGGCATGAAGGGCCCGATCACGGCCGCCACGTACCTAACCGCACTGAACTCGGCGGAGAACGTCAGCCTGAACGGGATCTTGCCCAACTGGACCCCGGCGACGCACCTGAGCATCGTCGGTCTGGGCCCGACCCGGTATTCCGAGGCGAACTACTGGCTCGTGCAGGTGGAGAACGGCCAGCAGACGCTGCTGTCGAGCCAGCCCATCAACGCCGTCCAGGTACAAGGATAAGCTGCCGCATCCGCCGGCCGGGCAGTCTCGGCCGTCCGGCCGGCCAGCAGGGCGAGGCCGTCGTCGCGGGTCTGGCGGCGGCCTCCGCCAGCCCCGCGGACAGTTCATCCAGCATGTCGTGGGTCAACGCGGTCAGCGGGTCCGCCGGGAAGCCGTAGCACCGCCATCTCGGCATTGGGCCAGTCGATCAGGACAGCAGGAACCGGCATCCTCCTTTTCCTATTACTTCCCATCGGTTCTGAGCACGCACGTCCCACTCATGCATCTCGTTCACCGTGCTTCTTGCGCACCGTGCAGAATGGCTACGGCGCGGTCATTCTGCCAGCGCTCGGTCGTACATCACGACCTCGTTGGTCACCACGAACAGGTTCGAGGTGCCCGCGCCGTATCGCTCGACGCCGCCGGCGTACATCTCCCACACCTGCGGGTCGGCAAAGAACTCGCTGACTCCCTCGACGGTCTCGAACCAGTACTCGGCCACGCCGTCAAAAGGCAGCTTCGCATTGCCCCATTCCCCCGTCCGGTCCGCGGTGTTCCGCGTGTAGCCGCGGACCAGGTCCGCCCGCGGCAGGCTCAGCACCCGGTCCGCGTGCCGGGCCCAGCGGGCCGCGAAGCCCCCGGGGCCGCCCGACGCCGTGTTCCGGACGAATAGGGTGGCTTTGACGGTCCCGCCGCCCGGCTTGACGATCACCTCCCGCGTGTGCAGCGCGAACGCCGAGACGTAATCAGAAAAGGTCTCGATCTCGTCGGCGCTCAGCCTGGCCCGGTCCTCCGGGTCGGCGGGGGTGGCGTCGCCGCGGAACCAGACGTCCGCGACGCCATCGTAGCCTTCAACCGCCCACGGGATACCGAGAGACGGCGGCAGCACATCGCAGTAGGCGCACCGCTGGATCGCCGACCAGCGGGCCAGCCCCATCGAGAACGCGGCGTGCTGGCGCCACCGCCGCATGAACTGCTCCCGGCTCAGTCGCGGGTTTCGCCGGGCCAGGTAGATCAGCTTAGAACCGGACACGTGTCCCGTCCTTTCCTGCGGCGGAATGGGTCAGGCCTTGACGAGCCCGCAGGCGGCAAGCGAGTCTTCGATGGCCTGGAGCAGACCGTCGACGTGCTCGTCCGTCATGGGCGCGCTCAGCGTGCCCGCGTGGGGCGACATGAGGATGTAGCCCTCGTTGTAGAGCGCGATCAGGACGTGGTTCATGAGAACCCGGTCTGAGGTCATCGCGGTGAGGAAGTCGACGACCGGGACCGGGGTCCAGTGCAGGGCAAAGAAGTGGGCGGCGCCGGTCGCCTGCAAGGGGAGATCGTGCTTGGCGGCGATCTCGCCGACACCGGAGCGGAGCCGGTCGCCGAGGGCGTGCAGGTGCCGGTAGATATCGTCGGTCAGGGTGTCCAGGACGGCGACGGAGGCGGCGAGGCAGAGCGGGGCACCGCCGACGGTAGAGGCGTGCCGGACCGGCGGGTTGCCCTCGTGCAGTCGATTGTCCATGAGGCTCATGATCAGTTCCGTTCCGGCGAAGGCGCCCAGCGGGGTCCCGCCGCCGATGGCCTTTCCGAAGGTGGTGATGTCGGACTCGATGCCGAACGCGCCCTGGATGCCGGCCGGGCCGTAGGGGAAGGTGACGACCTCGTCCATGATGAAGACGATGCCGAGGCGCCGGGTGATGTCCCGCAGCGCCTCCAGGTACTCCCGGCTGGCCGGGATCATGCCGCTGCCGCCCATCATGGGCTCGATGATGATGCCGGCTAGTTCGTCGGCGTGGGTCTCGATGGTCTTAAGCGAAGTCTCGGTGTCGTTGTAAGGCAGCAGGACCACGCTGTCTTCGGTGCCGGGGATCAGGCCTTGCGGGGTGACGAAGGGGTCCCGGGTGCGCATGTTGACGATCATCGAGGCGTCGTGGACGCCATGGTAGCCGCCGGCGATCTTGGCGATCTTCGGTCGGTGAGTGTAGGCGCGGGCGAGCCGGGTGGCCATCAAGGTGGCCTCGGTGCCGGAGGCGGTGTACCGGATCATGTCCAGCCAGGGGAACCGGGCGAGCAGCCGTGAGGCGGCCTCGTAGCCCAGGTCGGGGTCTGGGATGCAGAAGGTGGGGCCCTTGGCGAGCTGGGCGGCGATCGCCGCGGTCACCGCGGGGTGGTTGTGGCCGAGCGGGTACAGCCAGTCCCCGTAGACGAGGTTGACAAGCTTGCGGCCGTCGGCGTCCCACACGTGGCAGCCGTCCCCCCGGGAGATGTAGAGCTGATAGGGGAAGCTCTGCGTGATCCCGCCGGGCACGCCGGCCGGCATTAGCCGGGCATGGCGCTCGAAGGCCTCCCCGGATCGCGGCGAGAGCTTGCGATAACGGGCTTCGATCCGGGAGGCGGCTTCCGGGGAGACCGCGAAAACCCTGGTGTCGTTGTCAGCGCTCATCTTTCCGTCCACCTTGAGGTCACGGGCCGGAGACCTATCGGGTAAGGATGACTTGGAAGCTCGGCCAGCCGGCAGATAACCGGGCAGCTCACCCACGTGAGCGCCGGAGCGGTCGTGTAGCAGAGGTGCGCGGCGGCGTCACGCCCGCTGCAGCCGGGTGGCCTGGCGCATCCGCTCGTCCAGGACAGCGCGCCGGCCCGCCAGGGTGACCCGGGCGGTTCCGGGCGGCAGCGCGGCGTCCAGTTCGCCGAGGCTTGCAGCCCGCGAGGACCGCATTGATGGCGACCTTCTCGACCGTGGCCTGGGCGTTGCTCGGCGGCATCCGGCCCAGGCTCGCGGACGGGTCGCGCGCGGCACCGGAGAGCATCCGCTCGACCCGCCCCATGCGCCGTCAAGCGCGCCATGTCCAGGTACAACGCGCGAGGCAAAGTCGACCGCACCGCCTGCAACGCCACCATCGACATCGCCATCCTAACTTGACACCAAACGAAGCCACCTAAACTAACCGGCCTCGGGGTTAGCCTCCGAAGGTGATCACGCCGCGGATGTTCTTGCCGTCCCTCATGTCCTGGTAGGCGGTGTTGATATCGTCCAGGGCGTAGCGCTGGGTGATCAGTTGGTCGAGCTTGAGCTTGCCGGCCCGGTACATGTTCAGCAAGCTCGGCATGGCCTCGCGGGGGGATTTCATCCCGTACAGGGATCCCTGGATGCGCTTTTGCAGGGAGGCGAGGTTCGTGGAGTTCAGCCCGCGGATCGCGGCGTTGTCGTTGACCGTGCTCATGCCGGTGGCGACCAGGGTGCCGCCCTTGCGGATCGCGGCGAGGCCCTGGCTGAACATTTCGCTGGTGACGATGCCCGCGGTGAGGATGCAGACGTCGGCTCCCTGGCCGTTCGTCAGGTGCCGGACCCGGTCGCCGGCGGCCGCGATCGATTCGAAGGACTCGGTTGCCCCGAAGTCCAGCGCCCATTTCTGCTTGTTAGGCACTGGGTCGATGGCGATAACATGTTCAGCGCCGACCAGGCTCGCGCCCTGGACGGCGTTCATGCCGACCCCGCCGACGCCGACCACCAGGACGACGTCGCCCAGGCGGACCTCGCCGGCGCTGGTGGCCGAGCCCAGACCGGTCTGGACGCCGCACGCGACCAGGCAGGCCGCGTCAAGGGGAAGGTCCGGGTCGACCTTGACGCACGACAGCTGGTCGTAAACCTGCCATTCGGCGAAGGTCCCGAGCACGCAGAAAGTCGCGAGGTCGTGCCCGTCGCCGGTCCGCATCCGGTAGCTGCCGTCGAGCTGGTTGCCGACGGCGATCAGGGCGCCGTTGTCGCAGAGGTTCTGCCTGCCCGTCGCGCACCAGCGGCACCGCCCGCACGCCGGGATGAAGGAGGTGATGATGTGATCGCCCTCGTTGAGACCGGTGACCCCGGGCCCGGTCCGGCGCACGATGCCGGCTCCCTCGTGACCCCCGACGACGGGCAGGTGCAGAGGCGGAAGGTCGCCGGTGACCAGGTGGTGGTCGCTGTGGCACAGCCCGGTGGCGACCATCTCCACGAGGACTTCGCCGTCCCGCGGATCGTCTAGCTCGACCTCTTCTACGCTCCAGGCACCGGGGGATTCCCGGAGTACGGCCGCTCTCGTCTTCATCGTCCGTCCTTTCCGCCGATCACGCGGGAGGCCCGCATCGCCAACGGCGCGACATGGTTCCGCGGTTGAGAGTGCAGTGGGTCCGCGGTGCTGGGAACCGGGTGGCCCCGGCAGCGCCCGAATGGGCCTACTGAGCTATGCGACAGTCGACTGAGCGTAGACTAACATTTATCTGTCTAGTGTCAATGATCTATCTATTTAGATCACTGCCCCGAACATGACCACTGTGGCCAGTCTTCGGCGCGGCGGCCTGGTTGTCAGTCCGGCCCTTCACTGTTTACTCCCTAGTGAAAAGCGGCTCGCGCCGCTCACGGCCGCGCGGATACCCGCCCGCGCGTCCCGGGTCCGGCTCAGGCTGATCTGCTCGGCGTTCTCATGGTCCATCGCCGCGGGAAGCGCGGCCAGCAGCTCGCGCCGCAGGGTGGCGCGCACCGAACGCACTGCCACCGGCGCCGCGGCGCCGATCGCGCGGGCCAGGTCCACGGCGCGCGTGCGGATCTGCGCGGCGGGCGCCGCCTCGTCGTGCAGGCCAATCTCGGCGGCCTGCGCGCCGGAGACCTGCTCACGCGTGTAGATCAGACGCGCCGCCCGCTGAATGCCCACCAGGCGGGGCAACGTTTCGGTCGGCCCGGAGCCGTGATGAATACCCAGCCGGGTGAAGTTCGCGGCGAGCCGCGCGTCGTCGGCGGCGACCAGGAAGTCGGCGACCAGCGCCGGCTGGCCGAACCACACCGCCAGTCCCTTGACTTCGCCTACGCCTCGTGCCAGCATCCCATGTAGATAGAGAAGCTTAATTGTCAATCTAATTGATGAGTGACTACCCCAGCGCGCCGGAGGACCTGGCGGACGTCTGGGGATCGGCGGTCCGGTGGACGTTCATGTTCGGTCTGGCCCGATGCGCTTCCGTGGCGCGACCGGCAGTCCCGCGACTCCGATCGCCCTCTTCTGATCGCGATCGCGCAGGCGCCAAAAATATATAACGTATTAATCTGATTAGGTTCGGATAGGCGAGGACGGCCACATGCGCTTCTACCTGAAATACGACCTGCGGGCGCCGGGTTTCGGGCCGCCCGCGGAGGAGCTATACCAGGCCTGCATCGAGCAGTGCGCGTGGGCGGAGCGGCATGGTTTCACGGGCGTGCGGTTCCACGAGCATCACGCGAGCGAGGACGGCTACCTCCCGTCGCCGATCGTCATGGGCGGCGTGGTCGCCGGGGCGACCACCCAGCTCGCGATACGGTTCTCGGTCATCGTGCTTCCGGTGCACGAGCCGCTGCGCATCGCCGAGGACCTCGCGGTGCTCGACATCGCGAGCCGCGGGCGCGTTGAGCTCGTCGTCGGCGCCGGGTACGTGCCGTACGAGTTCACGATGTTCGGCCGGGATGTCGGCGACCGCGTCGCGCTGCTCGAGCGCAACGTGCAGATTCTCCGCGCCGCGTGGACGGGGGAGGAGTTTGACATCGACGGGCGCCCGGCGCGGATCCGTCCCCGCCCTTACCGAGGGCGGTCGATCCCGATCGCGCTCGGCGGGTCCTCGGTCCGGGCGGCGCGCCAGGCGGCCCGGATCGCGGACGGCTTCGACCCGGTACCGCGCCGTTTCCTAGACGCCTACCTACGTGAATGCGCCGCCTTGGGAAAAGACCCGGGCTGGTACCCCGGTCCGGGGCACGAGCTGCGCCTGCTGCACGTGGCGACGGACCCGGACGCGGCCTGGGCCCGCATCCGTCGCTACGCCGCGCACGAGAACGAGGCCTATACCCGGCTGGGGGCATCGGCGGGGAGCGGGTTCCGGCCAACCCCCGATCCCGACCAGCTCCGGGCCAGCGGCGCGTACCGGATTGTCACGCCCAAGGAATGCGTGGAGCTGCTGCGCGGCCTCGGCCCGGACGCCGACGTGCAGCTGCACCCCCTAGTGGGAGGCCTCGACCCGGAGGTCGCCTGGGAGTCGCTGCACCTGTTCTATGCGGAAGTCATGCCGCAGCTGGCAGAGGAGAACGAGGCATGAACGTTGCCGACGCCGGAACGCTGGTCCATGTCGAGAACATCAAGCAGCTCAAGGCGCGGTACTTCCGGTTCGTGGACAGCAAGCAGTGGGACGCCCTGCGCGATGTGTTCACCGACGACGTCCTGTTCTATTTCGAGTCACCGACTCCCGCGATTGACTCCGCGGACTCGTTCGTGGCGTTCATCAGCCAGCGGCTGGCGACCGCGGTCAGCGTGCACCATGGGCACATGCCCGAGATCAGCATCATCGACGACTCGAACGCGACCGGCGTGTGGGCTATGTACGACTGGGTCGATGACCCCGACCACGGCCGCGCGTTCCAGGGCTACGGGCATTACCGCGAGCGGTACCGGCGCGGTTCTGACGGCAACTGGCGCATCAGCGAGCTGCGGCTGGAGCGGATCCGCGTCGACCCGGTCGAGCCGGGCAAGGGAAATGTCGCCCGGACAACCCCCGCCCCGCTGCGATGACACGGGAGTTGTAGATCGTTACCGTGGCACCAGGTCCAGGTGGTGACCGGGCCGCTGTCCAGCCCGCTGACCTGCTCGCGGGCGAGGTCGTGGTCGGCTATGTAGGCGCCGAAGAACAGGTTGGTGGGCCCGCACCGGGCCAGGGCGTCGCGGGTGGCGGCGCGGTCCGCGAGATTGACGGCGATGTGCGGTGCGCCCGCCACCGTCGGTTCCGCCCGGCGTGACGCTCCGATCACCTCCCAGCCGGGCCGGCCGTGCAGGTGCTCGTACACGGCCCGCCCGGACAGGCCGTGGCTGCCCGTCACCAGCGCCACGCGACGGTCCTCGCGTTGCGCTGATTTCTTCACTCGATCGCCACGGCGCCGTCACGGCGCAAGGTCGCGGTCATCCCGGCCGGAACGACGATGACGGTATTCGGCAGTTCGACGAGTGCCGGACCGCCCATGACGCGTTCGGCTTCCCAGCGGCCCGATGTCCGCAGCACGGGGGTCCGCACCCAGTCGCCGAGGTCGGGCCAGTAGACGCGCCGAGACGACTCGACGAACGCGGCGCCAGCTCCGCGCGCCAGCCCCGTCAGGGGCCGCTTGTTCGTCGTGCCGAAGGCCACCACCTGGAAGCCGGTGACGTGCACACCCCCTTCCCTGAAGCCGGCGTTGTGCCCGAAGCGCTGCGCGTAGGCTTCGTCGAAGCTGTCGAGGATGCGCTGGACATCGTCCGCCCCGGAGACGGGCCCCTCCAGCGGGACTTCGATGTCGTAGACCTGGACCGCGTACTTCATCCGGACTGACTGCCTTACAACGATCTCATCCTCGGAGAAGCCCTGATCTTGCAGGCGCTTTGTAGCAGTGAGGCTGATCCGCGCAAAGTTTGCGTGCAGGAGTTCGGGGTCCATCGGCATGAGGTGGAGCTGTGACTCGAGGTAGACGTTCGTGATGTCCGCGTTGGCGGCACCCGCGGCGGACCACACCGGCGCCACCGCGGGCGGCGGGACGACGACTCTGGGAATCCCGGCCTGCCGTGCGCACACCGCCGCGTGCACCGGGCCCGCCCCGCCGAACGCCAGCATGGTCAGCCGACGCGGGTCGACACCCCGGAACTCGCTCGACCGGCGCAGCAGCCCGGCCATCTTCGCGTCGACGATCCGGCAGATGCCCGCGGCGGTCTGCTGGATGTCAAGACCCACCTTCGCGCCGAGAGCCGCAAGCGCTCGTTCGGAAGCCTCGACATCAAGCCCCACCTCGCCGTGCAGGAACGTGTCCGGGTCGATGAAGCCGAGGACGACGTCCGCGTCGGTGACCGTCGGTTCCCGGCCGCCCCTGCCGTAGCAAGCCGGGCCGGGTTCGGCGCCCGCGCTTCGCGGACCCACGTTGAGACGGTTGGACTCGTCGGTCCACGCGATGCTTCCGCCCCCGGCCCCGATCGACTCGACGTCGAGGATCGGCAGGGACAGTTCGAACTTCTCTACCCGTGCCGTGTCGCTGAGACTCGCCGTGTCGTGCTGGATCAGGCTGACGTCGTACGTGGTGCCGCCCATGTCGGTCGTGAGCACGTTCGGCTCGCGGATCTCCTTGGCGAGCTGCAGCGAGCCCATCACGCCGGCGACAGGGCCCGAGTTCAACGTCAGGATGGGGGCCCGGCGCGCTTCCCCGGCGAGAATGGCGCCGCCCGCGCACTGGCTGAACAGGACATTCCCACGGTAGCCGTGGCGGCGAGCCCCGTCTTCGATCGCGTCGACGTAATGCGTCATCAGCGGGCCGATGTAGGCGTTCATTACCGCGGTCGATGTCCGCGGGTACTCACCGACCGTGGCGGACAGGGTGGAGCCGCAACTGAGGAAGATCTCGGGCGCGAGCTCGCGGACCGCGTCCACGAGGAGGAGCTCATGCGCGGGGTTCTTCACCGACCACAGCAGGCTGATCGCGATCGCCTCCACGCCCAGCGCCAGCAGTTCGGATGCCTTGGCGACGGCGGTGTCTCGATCAAGCGGCGCCAGCACCCGGCCGTGGCGGTCAATTCGCTCGGGCACCTCGACAATCAGGTTCTTCGGGACGATCGGCGCCGGCTTGGCCCGGCTCGCTACCAGGTCCATCAGCTCGTCGGCCGGCACCCCGGCGGTCCGGCCGGTGCCTTTCATGATGTACATGACGTCGGCGTGCCCCGCGGTCGTGAGCAGCCCGACGCGCGCGCCCGTCCGGGTCACGATCGCGTTGGTACCCGTCGTCGTCCCGTGCACGAGGCGGTGGCAGCGGCCCAGGAGTTCGCCGAGGGTCAGGCCGAGACCCCGCGCGACCTCGTTGATCGCTTTGAAGAAGCCCAGCGACCGGTCCTGCGGAGTGGTGGGAACTTTGCCGACGTGGACCCGGCCGGTCTCGTCGATCACCGCGCAGTCCGTGAAGGTTCCCCCGATGTCGACGCCGATGACGACATCCCCCGTCACAGCGGCCGGCCTCACGGCCGCTCTTCGGGCGTGCCCTGGACGGCTAGCTGACCTAGCGCGCGATCCGACAGCCGGACGTCCCAGGCGGGCGGGTCGTCGGCCCTGACGAACTCGGTGATCAGCAGCTGCGCGCACCCAGGACAGATCCACTGCCGGATCACGAGGTTGTCGTCGCAGAACGCCGCTGGCGGGGGATACCGCACCGGGTCGAGGCGGTGCGGCGACGTCTCGATCAGCGCGCAACCGGAGCGAGCGTTCCCTGACGCCGGCGCGAGGACGTGGCGGCAGTTGTCACACGCCCAGTGCCAGCCGCCGGAGAACCGCATGAACAGCATGCCGGCCAGCGCCGGCCGCCCAACGCTGTCCGGGCCAGGCGGTGGCTGCGCGGCCGGTATGAAGGGCGGGCGGGCATCGCGCAATCGCGCTTCCCGCCGGGCCTGCCGAAGCCGCACCGTCGCCTGCTCGCCCACCTCATCATCGCGGATGACGACGCCGTAATCTCGCTCGGCGCCCGCCGTGCTGACCGCGCCGCGCCGGACGTCCTCGAACACCAGCGCGCTGTCGCGGCGCAGCGGATCGCCGCACCCGGCGCCCGCCGCGTGTTCACCGATGCCGATGCCGTCGGCGCCGATCGCGAACGGCTGCCCGACCGGAATGCGGTCGAATGGCCCGAGTTCCCGCTCCATCGCGGCCCGCGTGGCGGGCACTGAGCCACCCGCCATCGCCTCCTGGATTCCGCTGTCCGGCCGGATCAGCCAGTCGCCGCAGTGGGCCGGCATGCCTCCGCCGAGACCAGGCGCGGAGTTGACGGCCGGGTCGTTCCCTTCGCCCTGGAAGTAGAACTGCCGCACGCCGTTGCCCATCACGGCGATTTCTACGCCGTTCCCGCCCCGCCATCGCCCAGGCCCGCCGCTGTCGGCCTGCTCGCGCCGGTACAAGTAGATCAGCGGCGCGAGGGCCTCGGCTTCCTCGACGTCGCCCGCCGAGGTCCGCGGCCATTCCCAGGAACCGCCGGTGTCGACCCCGTCCAGGCCGGGTGAGGCCCCGAGCGCGCCGATCACCGAGTCCGTCATCGGACCGAACTGCAGCGTGCCGGTCTCGTCGAAGCCCCACGCATGGCACCAGCCCGCGCTGGTGAGACCGCCGCTCGCGAGCGCCCGGCTGTGCAGGTGCTCCGGCCCGCATAGCAGCATCTTACTGACGACCTGTCCAGCCAAGGCGATGGCCATGTTCGTGCCCACGACCGTCGTCACGCCGGCTGGGTGGCTGGGAATCGTGAATGTGCCGGGGTAGGGGTCGAACCGCAACTGGTCGAGCGTCCCGCCAGGGCAGTACATCTGGTCCCACGCGAGCATCGTCCCGACCGCCGACATCGCGGCGGACCGGAACGCACAGTACGTGCCGTTGCCGGTCGGCAGCTGGCGGTCGGTGCCTTCGTTCGAGAAGATCAGCACGTCGCCTTCCTTGCACAGAACGGTCCGCAGTCGCCGCGTTCGGCGGTCCGGCAGGCCGCCCAGCAGGTACGTCTCGCTCCACTCGCCGTCCGGGATCTCGCGCAGCCGGGCGCGGACGGCCGCTGACGTGTCGCTCAGCATCCGGCGCATGGCGCCCTTGACCACGCGCGGACCGTACTCACTGAGCAGCGCGCTCATCCGCCGCGCGGCGGTGTCCAGGCCCGCGATCTGGCTGCGCAGGTTGAGCGCGATCGCGGCCGGCGAACGGCTCTGACGCAGGAATGCGTCGTACACGTCCTGCTGGACCACGCCGTCGTGCACCAGCCGAATAGGCGGCCAGGTCATCGGCTCGTCGAAGATGTCCTTCGCTTCGGCGCAGAAGCTGCCCGGCTGGCTGCCGCCGATGTCCATGCAGTGCGCGGCGTTGAAGAACCAGCAGAACAGCTGGCCGTCCCAGAAGAACGGCTGGTAGGCCGCGACGTCCAGCTGGTGGGAGGTGGCGATGTAGGGGTCGTTGAGTATGTAGACGTCTCCCGGCGAGATGCCCGGATTCGGGTGCCGGTGCGTGAGCGTGTATCGCACGCTCAGGTCTCCCTGGCCGACGAAGCGCTGCAGCGACGGCCCGCCCAGGATCGTGCGCCCGTCTTCGGCCAGCATCGACGTGTTGTAGTCGAGCGCGTGGCAAACGATGCTCGTGCCGCAGACACGGCGGATCGTGTCATCGTGCTCAAGGTTGATGTTCCAGAGCCGCCAGCGCAGGACCTGGTAGGTGACCGGGTCGTTGTCGGTGTCGAACTCGCGCGACAGGGGCAAGCCTGCCACGTCGCCGCCGAATGGCGCGGGCACGTAGGGCAGCACGACTCCGTCCCAGGTGCCGCGGGCAAGAGCCTGCGGCACGAGCTCGGAGCCCCGGTACGGCTCGGTCTCAGCCCGGTTGGCCAGGTAGGCGTTCGCGCTCACGAGGCTCTGTCCTCTGGCTACTTCAACAGCCGGGCGTCGTCTGAAGAGTCCGGATTCGCCGACTGCTCGCTAGCTTCGTCCGGCGCGTCGGCTTCTCCGAGGTAGGCCGCGACGACGGCGGGATCCTGCTGAAGCTCGGCGGGTGTGCCCTCGGCGATCTTCTTGCCGAAGTCGAGCACGACCAGCCGGTCGCACACCGACATGACCATGTTCATGTCGTGCTCGACCAGGATGACCGCGATACCCCACACCTCGACCAGACGGCGGATCATCTGCGACAGCTCGCGGGTCTCGGCGTCGTCCAAGCCGGCGGCCGGCTCGTCGAGGAGCAGGACGGACGGCTCGGCCGCCACCGCGCGGGCGATGCCCACGAGGCGGCGCCGTCCGTAAGGCAGCGCGTTCGGTTGCGCATCGAGATGGGAGCTGAGCTTGAACTCGTCCACGGCGGCCGCCGCGACCGGCGTCAGGGGCCGTTTGTCTGCCCGGACGAGGTTGGTCAGGTAGGCGCCCTTGTCACGGGGGTCACA
Organism: uncultured Actinomycetota bacterium; assembly: GCA_963843745.1. GTDB lineage: Bacteria > Actinomycetota > Actinomycetes > Streptosporangiales > Streptosporangiaceae > Trebonia. Next base: position 297,298 of record CAWJLP010000012.1, on the reverse strand, counting down.
AGCCGACTGCAGGTTCTCACCTACCGTGAGATCCTCGAACAGCTCCAGGGACTGCCATGACCGGCAGATGCCGGCCCGGGCCCGGTTGTGGGCACTGACCCCGGTCATCTCCCGGTCGGCGAGCTTGACCGACCCCGCCGCCGGTTTCACGAAGCCGGTGATGCAGTCGATCATGGTGGTCTTACCAGCGCCGTTAGGGCCGATGAGCCCGAGGACCTCCCCAGGATTGACCTGCAGGCTTACCCCGGATAGTGCCGTCACCCCGCCGAAATTGACCGTCACGTCCGTAACGGCTAGCCCGGCCGACCGCACCCGGGTCACCTCGCCCGCCGCGGTCACGAGACCGGGCCGGTCGCGCCTGGGGAAGATCCTGGCGTTGACGCCGCGCACGAACCTGACAATCAGCCGGGTCACCGGGTCAACCTTGCCGGCGGCCATCTGGCTAACGATGCCGTCGGGGTTCTGCAGCAGCACGAGCAGGAGGCTCACACCGCCGATGAGCACGAGCCATTCGTCGAGGCTCCCGAACTTGTCAAGGATGAACGATCCGATACCTCCCGGATAGAAGCTCGAGCCCGGGATCGAACCCAGGACGTAGCCGATACCGCCGATCACCGCGTCGCCGACGAGGTTGACCGACGTGAGGGGATTGAACTGGGTGTAGACGATCGCCTGAGACTGGAAGGCAAGGAGCACGCCGCCCAGCGCGGCGATGGCTGAGGATAGCCCGAAGGCGAAGAGCTTCGAACCCAGGACGCCGACCCCCAGCGAAGCGGCGGCCCGCTCGTTGTCGCGGATCGCGATGAGGCGCCTGCCGGTCCGGCTTCTGCGGACGTTCGCGACCACCAGCCCGGCGATAATGAACCAGATCAGGCAGAAGACCGCGTAGGCATCGGGATGGTTGATCGGGTCGATGTTGATGCCGAGGAAGTTGTCGGCCGGGAGGTTCGTGCCCTCGACGCCGCCTGTGTAGTTGGGATTGTTGAACAGGATGTCGTAGACGGCCGATCCGAGCCCGAGGGTAACGACGGCCAGGCTGACGCCCCGCGTCCGCAGGGCTGGCAGCGCGAAGATCAGCCCGATCGGCACCGCCGCGACCACGGCCACGAGCATCGCCACGGCCAGCGGCACGTGGGCGGCCGACACGAGCCGGCCGGCGATATATGCTCCGATGCCGGCTATGGCGAACTGTGCCAAGGAAAGCTGTCCCGCGTACCCGGTGAGAACGACGATCGAGAGGAGGATCACTCCGATGATGATCTGAATGGTGATGGCGATCGTCAGGTTCTGGGAGAAGAACGTGAAGAACCCGATCGTGACAAGGCCGCCCCAGAATATGAGCGCCTTCGGCTTGACGACGCCCGTGCCGAGCTTCGGCAGGCGTTCCAGAACCTGGCTGCGCAGCGGAAGCGACCGGCCGCGGACCACGAGGATCACGATGATGAGGATGAACGGCAGCGCATCGGACAGTCCCGGCTGCGAGACGTAGTTAGAAATCTCGGACTGACCGACACCGATGACGATCGCCGCTAGCAAGGTGAGCGGGTACGAGACGAAATTCCCCAGCAGCGCCGCGGCCATGGCGGGAATGACCAGCAGCGTCAGGTTCGTGACCAGCAGCCCGGCGATAGGGACGATCAGTATCCCGGCCGTGGCGGCCAGCATGCCCCCGATGGCCCACGTGAGGACGGCGAAGACGTCCGGCGACCAGCCGAGCGATGATGCCGCCCGCTGATTTTCCGCGGCGGCCGTGATGGCGAGACCGACCACCGTGAACTTCGTGACGGCGTACAGCGCGATCGTAATGACGATGGCGATGCCAAGGAGCCAGAGCTGCTGCTGCGGAACACTGATCCCGAATAGCCGGACGGGACTCGAAGGGAGGGAACTCGGTACCTGGGTCAGGTTCGCCTGGTACTTGATCTGGGCAATCCCCTCGAGGGTAGTCAGCACACCGAGGGTCGCAATGAGCCGGGTGAGCGCCGACCTCTTGCGCAGCGGCCGCATAATCAGGAGATGCGTTAGCGCGCCAATGGCCCCGCACGCAAGCAAGGCGATCACGAACGACGGGGCAAAGCTCAGGTTGACGACGAAGTGAAGCTCATAGAAGACGTACGCCCCGACCATCGCGAAGGCGCCCTGAGCGAAGTTAAGGATCCCCGAGCCTCGGTAGATGAGCACCAGGCCCTGTCCGAGCAGGGTGTAGGCCGCTGCGATTCCGAAGCCGAGGATGGCGAACTCAAGGACTTCTTTCATGCGATCGGCGCTCCTCTCCGATGAGCACTACCGGGGTTTCCGCCTCCGGACCGGGTATGCGTCCGGAGGCGAACGGTCCTATGGACGTAGCCGCTACCCCTCGACCGAGACGGCGTTGATCGGCTGGCTCGACTGCAGCGTCTGCTGACCGCCTTCGACCTTTAGCAGCCAGTAGTTGGCCTCGGAGTAATGGGTCGCGCCGAGGCCGGTGATCGAGATATGCGTCGACGGAGTCCAGTCGGGAAGGATCCCGTTAAGGCTCACGCCTTGTGCCGAGTTGAGGGCGGCGAGGTAAGACGAGGCCGTAATCGGGCCCTTCATGCCCTTCATGATCTGGAACTGGGCCTGCAGGACGTCCCAGACCCGCAAGGCGAAGGACCGTACGTCGTTGATGTTGGCGTCGCTGTCACCCATCGCCGCTTCCGCGTTCATCTGCGAGACGAAGGTCTTGATGATAGGGAACTGGCTCTCGGTGGACGTGTTGACAGGAGGCACATCGTTGACGATGTAGAGACCACTGACCAAGGCAGCGTTCTTGGTGATATCCGCGTTGGTGAAAGCTCCGGAGTTGATGATGAACTGCACCTTTGACCCAAGAGCGCGCACGGCCTGGATCAACGGTATCGCCTGGTTGATGCTCAGCGGAATAGAGACGATGCTGGCGCCCGAGTTGACGATCTTGGCGGCGTAAGGACTGAAGTCCGAGACGCCCGCGACGGGGAAGTCGACGACGCCCGCGTACGCGACGCCGTTCTTCTTCGCCGTCGAGGAGACCGCGCTCTCGAAAGTGGTCTCGAACGGATTGCCGGAGTTGGCGACCAAGAGGATCTTCTTGAAGCCCTTCTGAGCGGCGACATACGTCTCGACGGCCTCGGCCGCCGGAATGCCACCAGTGAGCGGGAACGCCGTGGTGGCGGTCATCTCGCCCAGCGACAGGGCGTCCTCGTCCACCACCGGAATGCCCGCCGTTGACAGGGACTGGACCATGCTAGGGCCGAGGATGTCGATTCCCGCCGCGAGCTCGACGACCTTGTCCGAGATCATCTGGCGGACGCACGCGGCGGTCGCATTCGGGTCATCCTGGCTGTTGCAGTAGTCGACCGCCACCTTGTGGCCGTTGATCCCCCCCTGGGCGTTGATCCCCGCGGCGGCGGCACGGACCGCCGCCACCTCGTCACCCGCGTTGTAAATCGAGGTGTTGGTCGGCTCGATCACACCGATGTTGATCGCGCTTCCGCTCGGCGCGGACCCGGTGTTGGCCGCGCTGGAGTTGGACCCCGCAGTCGACCCGGTGCTGCTGCTGGAAGAGCTGCATGCCGTGGCGACAATGGCGAGCGCGCACACCGCGGCCCCGGCTGCGAGTTTCTGACGCTTCTGTCTGTTCATGAGGCCGCTCCGGTTTTCGGGAGGTATTGGAAGTTTCGTGGATAGCGGGGTCAGTCCGAGAGTCGATGTGGTCCGGCTTGGGGTGTGCCGGCGCTATTCGTCGACGTCCTCGGCCCCTTCTGCCGGACCGCCGGCCGAAAGATAAGTGCTCTCGATTTCGTGAAGACGCGCCTTGAGATCAGCGGCGGCGCCCTGGATCACCACCCGGCCGCGGCGGATCACGTATCCGCGGTCGGCGAATCCGAGGACCTTCCGGACGTGCTGCTCCACGAGCAGAACCCCGAGTCCGGCGTCGGCCGCCTGGCGCACCGCCCGTAGCAGGCGATCCACCGCCAGGGGAGCGAGGCCGAGGGAAAGCTCGTCAGCGAGCAGGAGCCTTGGCCGCCTGCTGATGGCCCGCGCGAGGGTCAGCATCTGCTGCTCACCGCCGGACAGCAGGCCGGCCTTCACCTTCCAGCGGGTCCGGAGCTCCGGGAACAGCTCGATGGCGAAGTCGATGTCGCCCCTGCCGATCTTGAGGTTCTCTTCGGTGGTGAGGCCCATGAACACGGACCTCTCTTCTGTCACGAAGCCGAGACCGTTGCGAGCCCGCCTGTGCAGCGGGGCCCGGCTGGGTTTGCCGTCGATGACGACGTTGCCGCCGAGGGCGGGTATGTCCCCGGCGAGCGTCAGCAAGGTGGTGGTCTTGCCCGCCCCGTTGGCGCCTAGCAAGGCGACCACCTCGCCCGGCATGACCTCGAGGTCGATCCCGTGGACGACGGTGATCGATCCGTAGCCCGCCTTGAGTTGTTCAGCCCGAAGCAAGGTCGACTCCACCACGACTCCTTGGCTGCTCGTCGTCCGACTGTTCCGCCGTCCGGTCTGATCCGCACCCACGAAGCACGATGCTGAACCGCCGTCGCTACCGATCTCCGGATACGGGCACCGTATATCAAAGAGTGGAAGAGGTCAACTATTTAATTAATTGCAATCTTCATCAGCTTCCCACAGCCCGTGAGAAGACATCGCCCGGGGCGGCCGGCGAGCCGTCCGCGCTGATCACGCCCCGTGCGACCAGCGTGGTCACGACCACCTGCCCGTTTCGACGCAGTCAGCGAGGTGGCGGCGATCGGAATCCCTGATGCGGACTGGGGGGAGACGATCTGCGCTGTGGTCGTCATGAAGGAGCAGGTTCCGGCGCCGAGCCTGGACGACCTGCGCCGGCATGCGGCGTCGCGGCTCGCGCCGTTCAAGCACCCGCGGCGCGTCGTCACGGTCAAGTCGCTGCCGAGAACGGCGGCCACCGGCCAGGTGCAGCGCCGCCTCGTGCAGCAGGTCCTCAGTGCGTTAGAGCTCGAGTGCCTTAGATCTCGGCTGGCGCGGGCGTGGCATCGGCGGCCTCGGCCAGCGCGTTCCACACCTTGCTGAGCATGATGTGCGGCTCGACCGCCGCGTATTCCTGCGAGGGCTGGTCCAGCAGCGTCGGGAAGTAACCGCGGCGGTCGGCGAAGATGTTCAGCATGTAGCAGCCTTCGGGACCCGCCTCCTCCGGACCGTAGACCGATCCTTTCTCCTGCAGCCGGATATCGCCCGGGTGGTACCACTTCTTACCCACCCGCAGCGAGCCGCGCAGGATGATCGACATGTAGTGGGTCTTGTGGTAGTGGACGGGGAACCGGTAGTTAGCCGTCACCTCCATGGGGAACACCGCGGGCTCGTCCTCGCCGTCACCGAGGAAGAAACCCGCGAATCGCGTCCCGTCGTTCATGACCGTGAACTCGGGATCGTCGAGGCTGGTCTCGTATCGTCCTCGCCCGGTTCGCTCCATCGCGTGCTCCTCCATGTCGGGTTACTGATGCTGATCAATCGAGGAAGTCGGGCTCCTCGTCAAGAAGTACGTCCCAGAGGCAATCGAAGTTGATCTTGGCTACCTCCGGAGTCCCGACCTGGCTCGCCGTCAGCGCCGCGCTGGCCGGTTCGATGAGCTGCGGCGTTCCCGCGGCCTCAGCGAGCAGCTGCACTCCGCACGCCCGGTCCATGGCCAGGTACCACCAGGCCGCTTCCTCCACAGACCCCCCGACGGTGAGCAGGCCATGGTTACGCAGGATGCAGGCCTTCCTGCCGCCAAGCGCCTCGGCGATCCGGTCACCCTCGGCCTCGTCGAACACGACTCCGGCGTAGTCGCTGAACACCGCGTGATCGTCATAGAAGGCACAGGCGTCCTGGGTAAGCGGATCGAGGTGGCGGGCGAGTGCCGACCATGCCTTTCCGTACAGCGAATGCGCGTGCGCCGCGGCCAGGACGTCCGGGCGAGCCTTGTGGATCCGTGAGTGGATCGCGAAAGCCGCCCGGTTGAGCACTCCATCTCCGGCAAGCACCCGCGCGGAATCGTCGATGAGCAGCAGATCAGAAACACGAATCTTGCTGAAGTGCTTCCTGACCGGGTTAACCCAGAAGCACGAGTCGTACTCCGGATCGCGAACAGTGATGTGACCGGCGGCACCGTCAGCGGTGTCGAAGCGGGCGAGCAGGCGGAAGGCGGCAGCCAGGCGCTCCTTGCGGTAACGGCGTTCCCGCTCGATGGCATCGCCCGCCAGGGCCGCCGTGGCCGCCATGGCCGTCGAGGTCTGCTGCATCCTCGCCTCCCTGCTGGCCAAGGGCCTGATAATCAGCTATAAAGGTATCAATAGTTAAATGAATGGTCAATGCAGGCAGGACGGCCATGGACCACTCAGCAGCAGCCGGCGAACCCATCGGGACGGCCCCGGATCCGCTGGTCGAAGAGCTCGGACCGGACGTAGCGGCCGAGGTGCCGTACCCGGGACGTCCGCCGCTCGTGCTGCGCCCCCGGGGCGGCGAGCTAGCTCAGAGCATCGAGGCGGCGAGCCAGTGGTTCGCCGACCGGGCGGCGGTGATCGACTGGCTGCTGGTCAGGCACGGGGCGCTGCTGCTGCGCGGCTTCCCGGTCCGCGACACGGACGCGTTCACGCGGCTCATCTCGCACTACCGGCCGCACGCCGCCGGCTACGTGGGCGGCGCGACCCCGCGCGCGGCGATCAAGGGAGCCGTCTACGAGGCCACCCAGGTGCCGCAGCAGGTGACCATACTGCTGCACCAGGAGATGGCCTATCTCAAGGACTACCCGGTCAAGCTGGCGTTCTTCTGTAACTCAGCGCCGGACACCGGCGGCGCCACCACCGTCGGGGACTTCCGGCACTTCACGGCCGGGCTGCCCGGACGGTTCCTCACGGACCTCGCGGAGAAGGGAGTGACCTACCACCGCAGCTTCCGGGTTCCCGGCGTGCCGCACCCCAGCGATGGCAAGCCGCTCCCCTATCACGCCGACCTGCGCCAGGGATTCGGCACGACCAGCCGGCACGAGATCGAGACCGCGTGCGAGCGCCTCGGCATGAGCTGGGAATGGGAGCCCGACGGCAGCTTCACCACCCACCTGTCACGGCCCGCGTTCGCCGAGCACCCGCTCACGTCCGAGCGCGTGTACTTCAACCACATCCTGACGCAGATCGTCGATCCGCGGTGGCTGGGCGACGAGGCATATGAGACCTACCTGGACGTTTACGACCGGGCCGGACGCACCCGTCCATATCACGTCACGTACGGAGACGGAACCGGCATCGACATGGCGGACCACCAGCGGGTGGCCGACGGCCTCGCCGCGGCGACGGTCGCGCCGGGCTGGCAGGCCGGCGAGATGCTGCTGATTGACAACATCTACACCGGCCATGGCCGCCTTCCCTTTACCGGCCACCGTGATGTGCAGGTCGCGCTGATCGACTAGCGGGCTAGTCCTGGCCAGTATCAGGTACCCGCGGCCAGGCCGCGCTGACCTGCTCCTGCCACCTGGCAGGCCGCCGTTCGAGGAAGGCGGCGACACCCTCGGCCGCGTCGGCACTGCCGGCGCACGCTTCGAATGCCGCACGCTCCCTTTCCCATGCCTCGTACGGCCCGGACACCTGGCTGTCCCACAGCAGCCGCTTGGCCAGGCCCAGCGCAAGCGGTGCGCCGTCGGCGGCAACCTGCGCCACCCAGCGCGTCGCGGCGTCGAGGACCTCACCGGCAGGCAGCGCCTGGTGACAGAGCCCCAGCTCGACGGCCTCACGTCCCAGCAGGGTACGGCCGGTGAGAACGAGATCAAGCGCCGCCGGGAGCCCGACAATCCGCGGCAGCAGCCAGTTGGCGTTGGCCTCGGGAATCACGCCACGCCGGACGAACGGCAGCCCTACCTTCGCGTCCTCGGCGACAAAGCGCAGGTCGCAGTGCAGCGAGAACGTCATGCCTATCCCGACGGCGTGACCGTGCAACGCGGCCACGACCGGCTTGCGGACCGCCGAGGGCCACAGGAGCTGGCGCGGCGCGGGCGGTTCGCGATCCTGTTCACCGCCCGGGCGGAGGATGTCGCGCCCGGACAGATCCGCGCCCACGCAGAAGTACGGGCCGTTGCCGCTGACGACGACGCCGCCCACCGCGTCCGTGCGGTCGCACCAGGCGAGGGCGGCGCTCATGTCCTCGCTCATCTGAAGCGTCCACGCGTTGCGCTCCCGCGGGCGGTTGAGCAAGACCGTGGCGACACCCCCGTCGAGGAGGACCTCGATCGTTTCGAGCTCGGGCGGCCGGACAGTCACGGCACATCCAGGATGCCGACCGTGACATCCACCCCGGCCAGGAGTCCCCGCAGGGTGCCGGCGACCGCCAGGACCTCAGGATTGTCCTCATGCGCCTGGTAGGCGTCTTGATCGATGGCCGCGACGATCGCGTCATTTAGCATTGAGTTATATTATCCAGATGAATGATCAACCGTGGTGGCGGGGCGTTGATCCGGGACACCGCCTTACGGGCAAGCGGGCGTTTGTGACTGGTGCTGGCACCTCGCCGGGTGGTGACCTGCTCGGCATCGGTGAGGCGATCGCCGTTCTCTTCGCGAGCCAGGGCGCCAGAGTCGCGGTAGCCGACGTATCAGCCGAACGGGCGGCGGCGACCGTCAGTCTGATCAGCGATGCTGGTGGTGAGGGTGTCGTGGTGGTCGGTGACCTATCGAGCGAAGCTGACAATGCGCGATGTGTCGGAGAAGCTGCCCGGGCACTGGGCGGCCTCGACACCGTGGTTAACAACGTTGCTTTGTCCGGTGGCGGAGGAAGTCCCACGACCGTGGATCTTGAGATCTGGGAGCGCGTCATGGCGGTGAACGTCCGGGCAGCGATACTCACCGCCCGGCATGCGATCCCCCACCTCAAACGCGCTGGCGGGGGATCCATCATCAACGTATCGTCCGTCGCGGCCACGCGCGCACTGGGTGCAGGGGCTTATGCGGCGTCGAAGGCGGCGATTCAGGCGCTGGCGCGTGACTGGGCCCTCATTCACGGCCGGGACCACATCAGGGCCAACTGCATCGTGGTTGGTCACGCACACACGCCTATGGGCACAACCGATGAGGCTGGGCGCGAGCGCCGTCGCCTGGCCAGCCTGCTCGGCACTGAGGGAGTCGCGTGGGACATCGCGTGGCCGGCCGTGTTTCTCGCATCCGATGAAAGCCGGTGGATTAGCGGCGTCGATCTTCCGGTGGACGCTGGTGCCACCGCGACGACCGCGCTGGGCATTCACATGCTTAACAGGTCAGGCAGGACGGAAGGCGAATTGGGCCCGTCAATACCCCCGTCCACTTCGAGCACCTCTCCCGTCACATAACCGGAAGCCGGCGAGGCGAAGAACAGCACGGCCAGCGCGATATCCTCGGGCGTGCCCAGGCGGCGCATGGGAGTGCGGGCGATCTTCGCCTCGAGCTCCGCAGCGGTGTAATAGCGCTCGAGCGCCGGAGTCCACGTCGATCCCGGGGCGACCGCGTTGACACGGATGCGCGGCGCCAGGTCCCGGGACATGAGTTTTGTCATGTAGGACAAGGCGGCCTTGGCAGTGCCGCCAGGGAGCATGCCCCGGTCCGGGTTCTTCGCCATCGCCGAGGAGATGTTCACGATCGCTCCGTCACCGCTTGCCAGCAAGTGCGGTACCGCCTGCTGGGCCAGGGCGAGCGCGGTGGTCACATTGAGGTGAAAGGCCGCATCCAGGTAGCCGGCGTCAAGATCGAGAAAGGCCCGCTGGGGCTTGAGCGCCTGGTTAGGTGGCGATCCTCCGACGTTGTTGATGAGAATGTCGAGCCGGCCAAACGTCGCCAGCGTTCGTTCCACCACTTTTGCGGCGTTCGCCGCGTCCCGCAGGTCGCTGACAATCGTGAGGGAACGACGACCGAGCTGAGCCACCTGAGCCGCCACCGCGTCGAGGTCGGCCTTGGTTCGCGCCACCAGTACCACGTCCGCCCCCGCCTCAGCCAGCGTGCGCGCACAGGCTGCCCCGATACCCCGCCCGGATCCGCTGACGATCGCCACCCGGTCGGTGACGAAGAAGCGGTCTAGCAGCCGAAGCGGCCCGTTCACAGCTCGAGCGTCGGCGTGTCGGTGTCGGTCCCGGAACGAAGCACCCGGCCCGGTCGCACACCGGTGTACTCGCCGTCGACGGCGATCTGCTGGCCGGCGACGAGGACGTCGTGGATCCCGGTCGCGTCGGCGTACAGCCTGCCGGCGCCGCCCGGCAAGTCGAAGCGGGTCCACACCTCGGTCGCGCCGACGGTGGCCGGATCGAAGACCACCACGTCCGCGTGCGCGCCCTCGCGAAGGACGCCGCGGTCGCGGACCCCGTAGAGCCGGGCGGGGGCCGCGGTGAGTTTGTGCACCGCCTCCTCGAGCGGCAGCAGGCCCTGCTCGCGCACCGCCTCCTGGAGGAACCCCGTCGAGTAGCGGAACGCCGCGATCATGTCCAGGTGCGCGCCCGCGTCGGACGCGCCGATCAGGCTGCGCGGGTCACGCCAGATCTGGAGGCGCGCCGCCCAGTCCGCGGCCGTGGGCGGGGGTACCGAACGGGCGAAGGTGGTCCGCAGCTCGTCCGCCAGCACGATCGTCATCAGCGCCTCGAACGGCGCGCAGCCGAGCGCCGCGGCAACGTCGCCAACCAGCATTCCCTGGAACTTCTGGTACTCCGGCGAGAAGACCTCGACCAGCACCAGCCGCTCCCATCTGGAGAGGTGTCGCATGTTCTCCGTTGCCGCCGCGCCTGCCTCGAGCCGACGGCGGACCTCCGGATCGCGTAGTGCCGCGAGCCGCTCGGGTACCGGCAGCGCGAGGACGTCCGTCCAGCCTTCGAACCCGTCGAGGACGAACCCGGAGTGGAACGAGAACCTCGCGCGCATGTCCACAGGCATCGTGAGGCCGACGACCTTCGCGCCGTGGGCCTGGGCCGCGTCGCCGACCTCGAGCTTCGCCAGCCAGGTGTCGAGCGAGGACGCCGTCGGGGAGATCACGTTCCAGTTCAGCGGCCGCCGGGCCACCGCCGACATGCTGACCATGAGGTCGGCGACCTCGTCGTCGAACGGGCCCCGGGTGGTGGCGCCCTTCGGGAGCAGTTCCAGCGACGTTCCAGGGAACTCCCCCACCACACGGGCCAGCTCGATGAATTCGCCGCGACTCGCCAACCTGGAGGGAACCGGCCGGCCCTGAGCGTCGTTGTGGGTGGGCGACGTCGTCGTGGAGAATCCGATGGCCCCGGCGGCCAGTCCCTGCCTGAGCAGGTCCCGCATGGCCGCGACCTCGTCGCTCATGGCTTCCCGCTCGTTCGCGGCCTCGCCCATGACCAGCCGCCGGATCGCCGAGTGGCCCACCATGAACCCGGTGTTGATCGCGAGCGTGCCATCCACCCGGTCCAGGTACTCCGCGGTCGTGGACCAGTCCCACGGCACGCCCTGGCGCAGCGATTCAAGCGGCATCCCTTCCACCCGCGCGAGCATGGGCATCAGGTAGCTGCCGGTTTCCGGCGATAGCGGGGCGATCGTGAAGCCGCAGTTCCCGGCCAGCGCGGTGGTCACGCCGTGCAGCGGCGACGGGCTGAGCGCCGGGTCCCAGAAGGCCTGCGCGTCGATGTGGGTGTGCACGTCGACGAAGCCCGGCGCCACGGCCAGGCCGTCCGCGTCGATGACGCGCGCGCCGTTGCCGTCCAGGTCGCCGACGGCCGCGATCCGGCCGTCGGCGATCCCCACGTCGGCGTGCCGGCCCGGCGCTCCGGTCCCGTCGATGACAAGGCCGTTCTTGATGATCGTGTCCAACGCCGTCTCCGTGATGATCCTGGGCTTCAACTACAAACTAAATTGGTTCACCTAGTTTAATATTTTGTCAAGACGTGGGCGAGGCTGCGGGAGGCCCGACATGACCCTGATCCGGCAAGATCTGACCTTCGACGTCACCGCGGCGCTGCCGGCGGGCCAGTCCGGGCCGGCCCTGCTCTCGGCAACCGTCGTGGCCGACCCGCAAGCGCTCCCCAACCGTCCGGTCGTGATCCTGGCCGTCCCTGGCGGCACGTACCACCGGCGGTACTGGGATCTTCAGCCGCCCGGGCGCGACGGGTACAGCAAGGCCGCCTACCTGGCCGAACGGGGGATCATCTTCATCGCCACGGATTACTTCGGCGGCGGTGACAGCAGCAGGCCGGCCGACGGCGACTTCATCGGGCTCGAGGTGCAGGCGGACGTCGCCCACGAGGTTTACCGCCAGGTCAGGGAACGGGTCAGCGAAGGCACGCTGATCGACGGCATCCCGGCGCTGCCCGGGGCGGTGTTCGCGGGCATCGGCCAGTCGCTCGGCGGCTTCATCACCATGATCCAGCAGGGCAAGTACGCCGACTATCCCGGAATCGGCATCTTCGGCGCCTCTCCGTTCGTGATCAGCGGGATCCGCGAGAACCCGGAGGGGGAAGGCATGTCCGCCGAGGAGCGCCGCCGCTGGATCATGAAGGAAAACGCGCGCCAGAGCGGGCTGGCGGAGCTGCCGATGTATCACGGCGCCCCGCGCGAGGGGCACCGGGCCATCTTCCACGTGCCCGACGTGCCCGACGACTTGTTCGCCTACGACGAGGACCAATGCCATACGCTGATCCCCCGGATGTCGGGGATCGATGGCATGACCCCCGGGCTGGCCAGGCCGTTCGCCGACCGGATCAGCCGGCCGGTGTTCCTCGCCTTCGGGGCGACCGACGTGTCCGCCGATCCGCGCCGAGAGCCCGCCGGCTACCCCGCGTCGTCCGACATCACGCTCGTCGTCATCCCGGAGATGGCTCACATGCACAACTTCGCGGACACCCGCAGGCAGCTCTGGGACCGGTTCTATGCCTGGCTTGCCCTGCTGACCTGCTTACCGGCGGCGGTCTACCCAGGATAAAGATAAATATGTAAACTGATTCAAGGCGAGCGCTGCTTCGGGGCGGCGACAGGGAGGAAACGGCGATGGCGGCGAAGATCTGGGCCAACTCTGGCGATTCACACTTCCTGGAGCCGGAGGACCTGTGGCGGGCGAGCCTGCCGCCGCGGCTGGCCGAGCTCATGCCGCACGCGGTCAAGGACCCCGACGGCGAGTGGGAGACCGTCTACATCGACGGGATGGCGTTCCGCAGGAAGCTGCCGACTAGCGCGGTGGCCAAGGAATTCATGGAGGCCACCCACCGCGCGCCCGGCGCCAGGGACGTGGCGCTGCGGATGAAGGACCTCGACAACGAGGGCATCTGGTCGGAGCTCGTGTTCCCGTCGCTGGGCATGTGGAGCTCGTCCTTCCGCACCGCCGAGGCGCTGCGCGAGGCGATCCGGGTCAGCAACGACTGGGCTTTCGAATCGCTCGAGCGGTTCTCCCCCCGGCTGGTCACCACCGGGCAGGTCTCCACGCTCGACATCGGCGACGCGGTGCGGGAGCTCGAGCGCATCACCGAGATGGGCTACCGCGCCGTCTATCTGCCGGTGCAGCCGCACCCGCTGCAGAAGGACTACAACCGCGACGACTGGGAGCCGTTCTGGGCCGCCGCCGAGGCGGCGAACATGGTCATCGCGTTCCACATCGGCACCGACCCCGTCGACCTGAGCGACGCCAAGAGCGGCAACGGCCAGGTCAAGTTCCGAGGTCCGGGCGGAGCGGTGCTCAACTACACGGAGACGACCTTCGGGGGACAGCGGGCGGTGATGAAGCTGGTCGCCTCCGGCGCGCTGGACCGGCACCCGAACCTCAAGGTCCTGGTCTCCGAAGGCGGCGCGACGTGGGTTCCGTTCATCGCCGACCGGATGATCGAGGGCTACCGCCAGCACGCGATGGCGGTGCGCCCGAAGCTCAAGCGCGACATCAGGGAGATCATCTACACCCAGGTCTACGCCTCGTTCCAGCACGACCATTCTGCGGTCGCCGTGGCGCAGTACCTCGGCTACAACAACGTGATGTGGGGCAGCGACTACCCGCACATGGAGGGCACCTACGGGCACACCCAGGCGACGCTGCACGAGCTGTTCGACGGGGTCGACCCGAAGGTCAGGGAGCGGGTCACGGTCGGCGCCTTCCTCGAGCTGTTCCCGAACGTCCCGCCGCTGCCGACGGCGGCCTGACGGCGGGCGGGGAGACGAGCGAGGAGGCTCATGTCCGACGACTCCGTCCTGTACGACACGCCGCTTGAGTTCGTCAGCGGTGCGATCCAGCGGCAAGACGAGTGCGCCGCGCAGTCGGTGATCCCCCGCGGCGACGGCACCTACGCCTGCGGCTGCAGCTGCGACAAGTGGGAAGCCACCGCGGCGAGCCTGGAGGAAGGGCTGCGCCTGGCCCGCCAGCACACCGGCACGGTCTGGCCGTCCGAAGACAGATAAATCAGGAGTCGATGATGCCCGACGACAGGTTCCTCGAACCCGAGATAGAGACCATGCCGCGCGCCTCGATCGAGGCGCTCCAGGAGGAGCGGATCCTTGAGCTGGTGCCCTACGTCTACGAGCGTTCCCCGCTGATCCGCAAGACCTGGGAAGAAGCGAAGGTCAAGCCGAGCGACATCAACTCGCTCGCGGACTTCACCGAACGCGCGCCGTTCATCACCAAGGATGACATCCGGCGCTTCCGCGATCAGACCGGTGACCCGTTCGGCGGCCTGCTGTGCACCCGGTACGCCGACGCGACCACGGTGTTCTCCACCTCGGGGACCACTGGAGACGCCACGCTCTACGGGCACGCCTGGGACAACTACCACCCGTTCTGGGCCGCCACGGCGCGGGACATGTGGGAGATCGGCATGCGCCCGGGAGACTACGTGCTGGGCAGCTCCTTCAAGATGCGCGGGGCGATGTACCACGCCGACCACCTGCTCGGCGCGATCCCGGTCATGGTGAACACGGCCATCGGGGGCTGGGCGTCCGCCGTGGACGCGATCCGGCGCTACCGCCCGGTCTACGCGCAGCTCACCGGCCTGTCGCTGGCCGAGCTCGACCACGTCGCCAGGACCACCGACATGCGGGAACTGTTCTCCTCGTTCAAGGGTGCCGGCTTCGCGGGCGAGCCGCTCAGCGCCAGGTCGCGGGAACAGCTGAAGAGCTGGGGCGTGGAGGTCTTCGTGTGGACCTCCACCGGGGACGTCACCGGCGCTTTCGAATGCCGTGAGCACGACGGCTGCCACGCCTGGGAGGACTGCGTGCTGCTCGAGGCGGTCGACCCGGCCGGGAGCGCGCCGGTAGCCGACGGTGAACTCGGCGAGCTCGTGGCCACCGCGCTGGACAACCCGATCACCCCCATGGTGCGGTTCCGCTCCGACGACATCATCCGGGTCACCAGGCAGCCTTGCGCGTGCGGCCGGACCCACGCCCGGTTCTGGCCGGTCGGGCGCAAGGGCGACGAGACAATCGTGGCGGGCCGCTCGTTCGTGCCAATGGACATCTGGCGGGCGCTGGAGGGGGTGCCGGAAACCGCCACCGCGCTGTTCCAGCTGATCCGGCCGGCGCGGCAGATCGACGAGCTGAAGGTCCGGGTCGGCTACGACACGGAGATCACGTCCTCGGTCCCGGACCTGCGAGACCGGGTGTCGGAGGCGATCATGGGCGCGGTAGGCGTGCCGCCGGTCCTCGAACTGCTGCCCGAGGCCGACCTGCTGACGCGCGGCCGCGGCGGAAAACTTCCCCGGGTGGTGAAAGCATGACACTAGCGTCCACGACGGCCGCGGCCAGGAAGCTGCCCCCGCAACGGCTGTGGGGCATCGGCAGCTACGACGTCGCCGGCGAGCGCGTCTACTTCGAGATCAGCTGGGACGACCAGCGGCGAGACACGGCCTGGGCGCGCGCCATGCTGGCCGGCCTGGGCGTGAACGGAGACAGCGGGCTGGTCATCGTGTGCGGGATGGCGGAATCGCCTTGGTTCGACCCGTTCGAGACCGCGGCCCGCGAGCTGGGCGCGCCGTACTCGACCGGGGAGATCGCCAGCTTCGAGGCGTTCCGGACCGGCATGTACGCGCGCCGGCTTCCGATCACGATGATCTTCGGGATCAACCAGACGGTGGCCGAGGGGCTTGGCGACGAGCTCGCCGAGGTCGTCGCCAAGGTGCCGGCGATCGTCGCCAGGCCGGACGCGGCCGGTCTGCTGGCCGAGGCAGGCGCCCGGCCGTTCATCCTCGCGCGGGTCGGGCCGGCCATCGCGGTGGAATGCCCGCAGCGGTCCGGCGCCCACATCAACGACGCCGAGTGGACGGTGACCGAGCGCGGCGGCGAGCTGTTCATCAGCACGGCAGGCCCGCGCGCACACCAGGTCACGGAGGCCGCCACGGGACTGGCCGGCAGCGTCACGGCGGGACCGTGCGGCTGCGGGCGCGACGGCCAGCGGGTGACTATCGCAGAAGCGGGAGCGTGAGTTTCATTGTCCTCATCCCACGTCACCATCGGGGACATCATCTCCGAGCACAGCCGCAGCTACCCCGGCGGGCTCGCGCTCGTCGACGGGCAGTACCGGCTGACCTGGCCCGAGCTGGACGAACGGGTTCGCCGGCTGGCGAACGCGCTGCGCCAGGCGGGGGTCGGGCAAGGCGACCGGATCTTGTGGCTCGGCCAGAACTCCTTCCGGGTGTACGAGCTGCTCGGTGCGGCCGCCAAGATCGGCGCGATGGTATGCCCCGGCTACTGGCGCTGGGCACCGCCCGAGATGGCCTTCGCGATCGACGACTTCAGCCCCGCGGTGGTCATCTGGCAGCAGGAGGAGATCGGCGACACGGTGCGCGCCGCGCGGGCCGAGAGCCAGGCAGCCGAATCCGCGCTGTGGCTGCGCCACGACTCCGATGCGGCCGGCAGCTACGAGGAGCTCCTGGCCAGCGGCGACCCGGGTGACCCGGGGCTGGACATCGACCCCGACTCCGCGCTGCTCGTCATCTACACGGCGGCGATCAGCGGCAGGCAGTGCGGCTCGATGCTGTCGCACACCAACCTGATCAGCATGGGCATGTCGGTCGCCTGGCTGGGCGACATCGACAACGCGACCGTGTTCCTGAACACCGGGCCGATGTTCCACATCGGCAACTTCCAGTTCTTCGGCATCCCCGTGCTGCTGCAGGCCGGCACGAACGTCGTGACGCCGCGGGTCGTCGCCGACGAGGTGCTGAGCATCCTGGCGGCAGAGCAGTGCACCCACGCGTACCTCATGCCGGCCACGATCGGCCAGCTGGTCCCGCTGATGCGAGAGCGCTCGGTGGAACTCCCGCACCTCAAAGCCACCTTCGCGCCGCCGCTGTGGCAGGGCATGATCGCCCCGGACGAGAGCCGTCACTGCCGCGCGGGCGGCGGGATGGGCTACGGCTACGGGCAGACCGAGGTCTCCGGCATGCCCATCGTCGGCGGCTACGGCGGCAAGGGCGCGGGCAACGCCGGCCGGCCATCCCCCATGACGCGGGTCCGGATCCTCGACCCCGACGGCAGGGAGTGCCCGGTCGGCGAGGCAGGCGAGATCTGCCTCCGCGGCGACACGGTGCACCTGGGCTACTGGAACCGCCCCGAGATCAACGAACAGCGGTTCCGCTTCGGCTGGTGGCACACCACCGACCTCGGACGGCGCGAGCCGGACGGCACGCTCACCTTCCTCGGCACGATGACCCGGATGCTCAAGTCCGGGGCGGAGAACATCTTCCCCGCCGAGGTGGAGAACTGCCTGGAAGCTCACCCGGCGGTGAAGGAGGCCGCGGTCATCGGCGTACCGAACGAGCGCTTCCTGCAGGACGTGAAGGCCGTCGTGGTCCTCAACGGGACGGCCCCGGTGACCGCGGACGAGCTCATCGAGCACTGCAAGCGCAACATCGCGTCGTACAAGAAGCCGAAGACCATCGAGTTCCTCGACGCGCTGCCGCGCACCGCGGCGGGCGGGAAGGACTACGCGGCGCTGGACGAAAAGTTCGGCGGCGGCGGCTACCCGGGCGGCGCGAACCTCGGCGCCGGCCACTGACACGCGGGCGGCTCGGCTAGTCTCCGCGGAAGTCCGCGACGTAGGGCTGGTGGGCGCGCAGGCCGCCGTCCACGCAGATGTTCTGGCCGGTGATGAACGCGGACTCGTCGGAGGCCAGGAAGACCACAAGCGCGGCGATGTCGTCGGGGACGCCAACGCGTGGCGTGAGGGTGTGCCGCAGCATGGTCGCCGTCACCGCGTCGCGGCCGGGCTTTTCCGGGATGAGGATGAAGCCCGGCGATATCGCGTTACACCGGACACCCTGCTTGCCGAACTCCGTCGCCACGTACATGGTCAGGGTGATCAGCGCGGACTTGGACGCGCCGTAGGCGGGGTGGCCCAGGTCGCCGGCGAGCGCGGAGCCCGAAGCCGTGTTGATGACCGAGCCGCCGCCGCGCGCGATCATGTGCGGCACCGCGGCCTGGATGGCCACCAGGGTACCCCGCAGGTTCACCCGCATGGTCATGTCCCAGACGGCCGGGTCGGCGGCGCTCACCGGGCGGTCCTCGGTTGCCGCGAGCCTGGTCGCGGCGGCGTTGTTGTGCAGGATGTCCAGGCCGCCGTAGGCGGCGACCGCCGCCTCGACCATGGCCCGCACCGAATCGTTGTCACCGAGGTCCACCTCGACGGGGATCGCCTCGCCGCCCGCGGCGGTGATCGCGTCCGTGACCTCTTTCGCCCCGGCGCCGTTGAGGTCGGCGACCACGGTCCTGGCGCCCTCGGCGGCTACCCGCCGGGCGGTCGCCTTGCCGATGCCGGACGCGGCGCCGGTGATGATCGCGATCTTGCCGTCGAGCCTGCCGCCGCCGGTCACTGGCCTGCTCCCGCCGGTGCCTTGGTCAGCGTGGCGGCGCGGTCATCGCCATCCCAGAACCGCGCCCACGAGCCGAACTCGCCCGGCAGCGCCGGCTCGCTGCTGCCGTCCCAGCCGGCGAAGCCCGCCGACTGCGGGGTCTGGATAACGTCCGCCGCGTACCAGTGGCGCTCCCGCCGCCGGGAGAAGAACCACTCGCCGTCCACCCGCGCGTACTCGTCGAAGTAGCAGATCGCCATCACGATCCACTGGTCGCCGACCTCGTGCTCGGCGCGGCAGTAGACCGCGCCGGTGGCCCAGTCCGGGGAGACGAGCTCGATGCGGTGCCCGCAGATCTGGTGCACCGAGCGGTAGAACCGGCGCACCTGGGGTTCGATGTAGCGGCGCAGCACGTCGCGGCCGATGCCGTGCCTGCCCATGTTCACGTCCGGGCGGAAGCAGTTCACCCAGGCATCGATGTCCCTGGCGTCCACGGCCATCGCGTACCGGATGGGCAGCTGCTGGATGGCCAGCTGCGCCTCGATGCGCTCAACACGCTCGGTGAGTCCTGGGTTGGTCACGTGCGGCCTCCGTCCTTGGCTCGGTATCCGGGTGGCACCGCGTCTTCATGCCTGGGCTGCTTGAAGTGGACCAGCTGGGCCAGCACGCCGCCAAGGTCATCGGCGACCATACCCTCGAGCACCTGGAGCATCTCGATCTCGACTCCCTGGGCGGTCTTGCCGTGCGTGACGAGGGTACGGCTCGGCGTCAGATCGCCCTCCATGGTGATATGGCTGAGCTGATACTCGCGAACCGGCTCCCATGCGATCCCGAACACCGCGGTGTAGCACCGCGTGGCCCGCTCGATGTCGTGAACCTTCATGCCGACGTGCAGGAAGCCCATCGCTGCGTCACTCATCCCACGCCGAACCTTTCCCGGTAGTCCCCGAAGCGCTCGCGCACCTCGTCCGCCGAGATGTCGTAATCGGACAGGTCATAGGTCCACTTGCCGAACCGGTCGCTGCGGTTGCCCGGGTCATCCAGCCAGCCGCGGACGGCGGGCATGACCCCGTCGAGGGGCAAGCCGAAGTGCTCGTAGGCGGTGCGGACCACCGCCGCGGGGTCGGCGACCACGTCCGGGTACCTGATGTGATACACCGAGGGATTGCCGCATGCCGGGTCGGCGAGCGCCTTGCCCACCCGCTCCTGGAAGCCGTCGAGCATGGCCAGGCCGAACGCCCGGCGATCGGCGGGCGCCTGAGTGCCGGAATACGCGTGCACCATCGCGGTGACCGCGAGCAGCGAGCCGAACACCTGCACAGGATCGCGGTGCGGCCAGATGAGCCGGGCGTCGGGGTAGGCGGAGAGCAGCGCGGACAGCCGGAACTGGTGGGCCACGCCCTTGAGCACCCAGCGCCGGCGTGGGGCGCCGAACTGCAGGTGCTGCAGCAGCTGCCGGTGCGACGCGTAGTACTGCTCGTCGGTGCCCTCGGCCGCCCACGGGTGGCCGAACGGCACCTTGCTGAACATCGTCGGGTAGGCGTTGCGCAGATCGTAGATCAGCAGCGATTCGCACTCCATCGGCGTTTCCCCGCCGGCGTCGAAGTACGGGTGCTGGGCGATGAACCCGGGGTATTCCGCCAGCCAGCGCTCGATGTCGCGGGTGCCCTCGCCGATCCGCGGGTCTCCGGGGGCCGCCAGCGACGGGGGCGGCGACGGGCGGGCGATCTCCCAGTACAGCGGCGCCCGGTTGCCCGGGGCGGCCGCCAGCAGCGCGTGCAGCAGGGTGGTGCCTGACCGCGGGAACCCGATGACGATCAGCGGCGCTTCGATGCGCTCGTCCTCGATCCCCGGATAGCGCTTGCGGTCCTCGACCAGCTGCAGCCGCCAGCCGAGTACCCGCACCATTTGTCCGAACGCGGCCCGCCGGCTGTCCGCGCCGAGCTGCTCCTGGGAGTTGACGAACCCGGTGAACGCGGCCAGTGAGTCGCGGAACTGACCGTCCCCGAAGTCGTGCAGCCCGGTCTCGGCCTCGGCCTGGGCGAGCAGCGCCGCCACGTCCGGCCGCGTGCTGAACGTCAAGCTTCGCGCCATCGCGCCTCGGCCTCCTTGCCTTGAATTACTACTAAATTAGTTAGACTATTATGCTGTTGATGTCAACCTGCGCGCACGGAGGAGTCCACGTGGCGGAAGACGGGATCGACTGGTCGTTCTTCAGCATGGCGCGGTATATCGCGACCGCCGATCCGGACGGCAGCCGGATACTGCCTCGCAGCGCGTGGGATGGCTTCCTGGACCGGCTGGCCGAGGCGGGCAGGCTCGCCGAGGAGGCCGTGCCCGCGGCGCCAGCGGACCGGGCCAGCGCCTTCCGCGGCCTGCTGCAGCTGCTGTACTTCGGCATGGAGCGCACGCTCGGGTCGGCCGACCCCGCCCGGCCAGTGCTGTCCCGGCCGTGGCCGGTGCACCTGTTCGACTACGGCGCCGGCAATCCGGACGCCGTGTACCGGACCGCGTCGCTCAGCGATGCCGTCACTTACCGGATCAGCGGGACGCTCGGCAACGCCGCGTTCATGAGCTTCGAGTTCTTCGACGGCGCCACGCAGGCCGGGTCGCTGCTAGCCAGCGACTTGCAGCCGGATGAAGCTGGCCGGTTCGAGGTCCTGCTCGGGCCGAAGGAGCAGGCGGGTCAGTGGCTGCAAGTCGTGCCCGGCACCAGCTACCTGCTCACCCGGGAGTTCTTCACCGACTGGGGAGCCGCGGAGCCGTCGGTGCTGCGGATCGAGTGCCTCGATGATCCGGCGAGCGGCTGGCCGGTCATGTCCGCCGACCGGGTGGCCAAGGAACTGGAGGCCCTCGGGACCTGGCTGGTCGAGACCGTCCGGATCTTCTCCGGTGCGCAGGCCAAGGGAATCCGCCAGTTCGCCAACCAGTGGGACCCGCACGTGAGCAGGCCGGACAACGACCTGCCCGCTATCCACCACGCCTACTGGGATCTGGAGCCAGGCCAGTGCCTGCTCTTCGAGATCCCGGTGCCGCCGGACGGGTACTGGGGCATCCAGCTCGCCAACAGCCTGTGGAACACGCTGGACTGCGCCAACAGGCAGACCAGCCTGAACCGCGCGCAGGCGCACGTTGACCCGGACGGGGTGTTCCGCGCGGTGATCGCGCATGCTGACCCGGGGATCGCCAACTGGCTGGACACGCTCGGCCACCGGCAGGGGGCGGTGCTCATGCGCGTGCAGTGGTCGCCGCGACGGGGCGCCCCGGTCCGCGGCCTCGCCGAGACCAAGGACGACTGGATGTCAGGATGGGCGGACGAGCGGCCCGCCGGCGCGCCGGCCAGCGGGCTCCCCGTGCCGACCGCCCGCGTGGTGACGGCGGGCGACCTGGACGCCATGCTGCCGGCCGGCACCCCGCGGGTCACCCCGGCGCAGCGGCGCGGCAGCCTCGATGAGCGGCTGCGCCAGGTCACCAGGCTGCAGCGATCCTGAGCCGTACCGGCGTCAGCAGCGAGCAGCGTCACCAGCGAGCAGGAGAGGCCATGACAGGGACACTCGAAGGGCAACGGGCCATCGTCACCGGCAGCGGACAGGGCATCGGCCGTGCCATCGCGCTCGCCCTCGCTGCGGAGGGCGCGGCCGTCGCGCTGGCCGGCCGCACGGAGGCCAAGCTGCTGGCGGTCGCGGCAGAGATCGAGAAACTCGGCGGTACCGCGTTGCCGGTCGTCGCGGACGTGACCCGGCCCGCAGACATCGAGCGCTGCGTGGCGGAGACCATACGGCATCTCGGTGGCATCGACATCCTGGTGAACAACGCGCAGACATCCTCGCTGGGCTCGATCCTCGACGTCACCGACGAGGCGTTCACCGCCTGCTGGGAATCCGGTCCGCTAGCCGCGTTCCGCCTGATGAAAGCCTGCCACCCGCACCTGCGGCCGGGCAGTGTCGTCATCAACCTCGGCAGCTCCACCAGCGTGAACCCGCTGCCGACCGGGCGCGGAGTCTACGCCGCGGCCAAGGCGGCGACCGCGACGCTGAGCCGGGTGGCCGCGAGCGAGTGGGGGCCGGACGGCATCCGGGTCATCACCGTCTTGCCGGCGGCGACCAGCCCGTCGGCCGAGGCCTGGCGGGAGGCCAATCCCGCCGAGTACCAGCGCAGCATGGCCAGCATTCCGCTCCGCCGGCTCGGCGAACCCGAGCGGGAAATCGGTCCCGTGGTGGCGTTTCTCTGCGGCCCGGCGGCGGCGTACATCACCGGAACCACCATCGCCGTCGACGGCGGCCAGGCCTATCTGCGCTGAGGGCGCCAGGTGCGACCTCGGTAGTCTCTGCTGGCATGAGGATGCGGTACCCCACGGAGCTGGAACAGCCCGGGCTGCTGCGAGACGGGCGCTCGGTGCTCGTCCGGCCGGTGCGGGCCGCCGACGAAGAGGCCATGCTGGACTTCAGCCGCCGGCTCTCGCGCCACACGCTGGCACAGCGGCTGCTGGGACCGGTGCCGCGCTTCCAGCGCGAACTGCTGCGTCAGTTCGTGGACGTCGACTATATGAACCATCTCGCCCTCGTGGCATTCCTCGACGACCAGATGATCGGAGTCGGCCGGCTGATCAGGCTCGAGGACACCGACCACGCCGAGGTGACGTTCACCATCGCCGACGAGTTCCAGGGCATGGGGCTGGGCAGGCTGTTGCTTGACCGGCTCGCCGCGGCGGCTTCCGCGATCGGCGTCTACGTGTTCGAGGCCGACGTGCTCACCACCAACACAGCGATGCTGCACGTATTCGCGACCTCCGGATACGCCCCCTCGATCACCCCGGAAGGCTACCTGCAGCACGTGGTGCTGCGCGTCGACAGGCGGGCGAGCGCGCTGGCCAGGATCAGCCGCCGCGAGCACCGCGCGGCGCGCCGGTCGCTGGAAAAGCTGCTCGCGCCGCGGGCGGTCGCGGTGATCGGGGCCAACCGGCAGCCCGGGACGATCGGGCACGAGATTCTCGTCAACCTGATCGCCCACGGATTCCCCGGGCCGGTGTACCCGGTGAACCCGGCCGCGGCCGACATCGCCGGCAGGCCCGCGGTCGCCCGCGTGCAGGACCTGCCGCAACCGGTGGACCTGGCGGTCATCGCGGTCCCGCCGGCGGCGCTCGCCGACGTCATCCGGGACTGCGCCGAGGCGCGGGTAGGCGCTGTCGTGGTCGTCACCGCCGACTATCCCGGCGAGGAGGGCACCCGGCACGCGGCCGAACGGGACATCACCCGGTTTGTGCGCTCGCACGGCATGCGCATGGTCGGGCCCACCTCGATGGGCTTGCTGTCGGCCCACGCGGGGTCGGTGCTGCACGCGACGTTCGCGCCGGTGCGGCCGCCCGTGGGCCCGGTCGCCATGTCGAGTCAGTCCGGTCCTCTCGGACTCGCCATCCTCGACCTCGCGCACCGGGCCGGCCTGGGGTTCTCCTGCTTCGTCTCGATCGGCGCCGCCGCGGACGTATCGTCGAACGACCTGCTCGAGTGGTGGGAGGACGACCCGCAGACCGGCGTCGTGCTGCTGTACCTGGAGAGCTTCGGCAACCCGCGCAACTTCGGCCGGATCGCCAGGCGGGTCGGCGCCCGCAAGCCGGTCGTGGCGGTCACCCCGGGCGGCCCGGTGGCCAGCGGCGCCCTGCTGGCGCAGGCGGGCGTGATCCACACCACCTCGCTGGAGGAGATGTTCGACGTCGCCATGGTGCTGGCGAACCAGCCGGTCCCGCCCGGCAGCCGGGTCGCGATCGTGACCAACGCGATAGACCCGGCCAGGCTCACCGTCACGGCCTGCGCCGCCAGCGGCCTGACCATGGCGGCGCTGTCCGAGCCCACGCTGGACCGGCTGCTGGCCGCCGGCATCGCGCCGCCGCTGGCGGCACGGGCGCCGGGCGTGGTGGACCTGCGGCCGACCGCGGCACCCGGCGACTACCTGGCCGCACTGAGCGCTGTGCTGGCGGACCCGGAGGTCGACTCGGCGATCGTCATCTTCATGCCGCCGCTCGTCCGCGCCGTGGCCGAGGTGGCGGCGGCCATCAAGCGGGCCGCGGGCGACGCGGACGGCAAGCCCGTGGTGGCGAGCTTCATGTCCGAGTCCGGCCTGCCTGCCCTGCTCAGGGATGACCACGGGGCCATCCCTAGCTACGTCTTCCCAGAACGCGCCGCCGCGGCGCTCGGCCGGGCCGCGGCCTACGGCAGGTGGCGCCGGGAGCCAGTCGGCGTGCTCGTCTACCCGCCGGGCATCGACCAGAAGGCGGCCGGTGAGCTGGTCGCCGCGACGGATGCGGGCTGGCTGGCCGCCGCCGACGCCGCCGCGCTGCTTGGCTGCTACGGCATCCGGGTGGCGGACGTCGTGCCGTCGGCGGACCAGGGCACGGGCGGTACCGCCACGCCCTGGCGGAATGAGGAAACCCGCCGCGGCGTGCTGCGAGTGCACCAGGACTCGCTGGTGGGGCCGGTGATCAGCTTCGGCCTGGCCGGGCTGTTCAGTGACCTGTTCGGCGACGTGGCGACCGGGGTCACGCCCCTGACAGACCGCGACGCGAGCGCCCTGCTCGCGTCGCTGCGCGCCTATCCCCTGCTCACCGGCGCGGCCGGCGGGGACCCGGCCGACCTGCCCGCCATCGAGGAGACGATGCTGCGGCTGTCCGCGCTTGCCGAGGACTGGCCGGCAGTCGCCGAGGTCACCATCGATACGTTGCTCATCGGCGGTCCCGGGGAGGGCGTCACCGCGGTCGCGCCGGCCGTGCGCATCGCGCCAGTTGACGATGGAGGGTCCGATCGCTTAAGTGGCATAAATAAGTCAATTATTTATGTCATCGATCCAAGGGAGACCGCGTGCCCGGCACCACGTCGCCCGCGCTTACCACCTGCGCCATCGCGTTCTTCGACGAGGCGCTCGGCCCCGCCTAGGGCGCTCAGCCCGGCTAAGACCCCCAGGGCGCTCCCGGACGTTCCCCGGCGATGTTGACCGCGACTTGCCCGGTGGCCACGATCTTGCCTGATGCGGCGCCGACGGCCTGCGCCTCCGCGAAATGCACGCTGCGCCCGCGCCGCGTGCAGCGTCCGATCGCCCGCAGGTCCTCGCCGGGCGCGACGGACAAGTACTGGACCGACAGCGAGATCGTGGTGAGGCGGCTGCCCTTGGCGAAGTCGTGGCCGGCCAGCACCGCGCCCGAGGCCGTGGTGTCGAGCAGGGCCGCGACCACCCCGCCGTGGAAGATGCCGGTGTGCGCGCTGAGCTCCTCCGCGTACGGCAGGAACACCTCGACGGCCTCGGCGTCCCACTGCAGGACCTCAAGGGCGCAGTGCTTGTTAAACGGCACGCCCTTAGCCCAGTGCTCGCGGAACCACTCCCGCCGTCGTTCCTGCTCGCCCGCCGTCAGTCCGTTGTCAGCCAACCCAGTTCCGTTCCGTACGCCGTGTCTGCCGGTCCCTCGCGGTCATACTCTATGATACAAGTAACTTATTAAACTATAAAGGTATCGACCCCGGGGAGATGTGATGCCGCCATCAGGGCCGTTGGCCGGAGTCCGGGTCATCGAGGTCGCCGGGCTCGGCGCGGGCCCGTACACCGCCATGATGCTCGCCGACTTCGGCGCGGACGTCATCCGCGTGGACCGGCCCGGCACGCGTACCGCCCTGCCGGAGAAGTACGCGCTCAGCCGCGGTCGCCGCTCGGTCATCATCGACATGAAGCAGCCGGACGGGCTCGCCGCGTTCATGACGCTGGTGGAGAGGGCCGACGTCCTGCTCGAAGGCTTCCGGCCAGGGGTCGCCGAGCGCCTCGGCTTCGGCCCCGACGCGTGCCTGGCCCGCAACCCCAAGCTGGTCTACGGCCGGATGACCGGATGGGGCCAGCAGGGCCCGATGTCGCAGATGGCCGGGCACGATCTCAACTACCTCGCGCTCACCGGCGCGCTGACCCTGCTGCAGCGGCGGCCGGGAAGCCGGCCGGTCACCCCGCCCGGGCTGCTCGCCGACTTCGGCGGCGGCGGCCTGATGCTGGCCTTCGGCGTCGTCTGCGGCCTGCTCGAGGCGCGGCGATCGGGTGCCGGGCAGGTGATCGACGCGGCGATGACCGACGGGGTCGCGTCCCTGACCACGCTGATTTACTCGATGATGGCGCAGGGACGCTGGGTGGACCAGCCGGGGATGAACTTCTGCGACGGAGGATCGCCGTACTACGACTCCTACGAGACGGCCGATGGGAGGTACGTCGTGGTCGCCGCCATCGAGCCGCAGTTCTATACGGCGCTGCTGGACAAGCTCGGCCTGTCCGCCGGCGACCTGCCTGACCGCGACGACAAGGCGAACTGGCCCCGGCTGAAGAAGCTGTTCGCGGACATCTTCATCACCCGCAGCCGCGACGAGTGGACGGAGCTGTTCGATGGCTCCGACGCGTGCGTGACGCCCGTGCTCACGTTCGGCGAGGCCCCCGGGCACCCGCACAACGCGGCGCGCGGCACCATCGTGGAGGCTTTCGGGGTCACCCAGCCAGCGCCAGCGCCCCGGTTCAGCCGCACTCCAGGCGCGATCGCCGGACCTCCGCCGGTCCCCGGGGCACAGTCGGCGGAGATCCTGGCGGACTGGGGATTCCCGGCGGAGCAGGTCGACGAGCTGCTGGCGGCGGGCACGGTTCGCGGCCCCGGGCAGTGACGGTCCCCCAGGGGTTCACCCCGCCGCTTGCCTCGGCCTGCCCTTGGAGTCGACGCCGCTGGGCGGCGCGCCGAACAGCAGCACGGACTCGTCACCCGCGGGCGGCAGGGCCGCCCAGATCTGGCGGGCGGCCTCGTCAGGCGACAGGGTCTCGCCGTTGTCGATGCCCTCGCGGATCGCCGGGCTTATCGGGTAGTTGTGCGGGTCAAGGGCGGCGACCTTCCGCAGGGACGGCGAGTCGACAAAGCCCGGGCGGACGGCGACCACCCACGGCCCTGTGCCGCGCCGGGCCCGCTCCCGGCGCACCACGCGCACCCACTGCTCCACGCCGGCCTTGGCCGCTCCGTACACGCTGTTGCCCTCGAACGGCATCCGCGCGGCGGCGGAGGAGATGAGCACCAGACCCGACTCGTAGCCAGGCTTGACCTCCCGCAGGAACCAGTCCGCCAGCACGAGCGGAGCGGCCGCGTTCCCTAGGACCGCGCTGTAGTACTGCCCCTCGTCCACCTCACCCGCGAACCCGGTGCCGGAGCTGAAGTAGGCGTTGTGGATGAATATCGCCCTGCTGCCGGTGAAGCCGGCCAGGTGCCGACGGAACGATTCCCGCACCGAGCCCCAGGTGTCCGGCCTGGTCAGGTTGAACGTCACGTTCTCCAGGTCCGGATGCGGGCTGCGGGACAGGTTGATCACGTGGGCGTCCGCATGCGGGCAGGTGCGGGCCAGCCCCGACCCGAGACCCTGCGTGGCGCCGGTGATCCAGACGATCGTGTCACGGGCGGCACCGCATTGCCCCATGACTGGTCCTCCCCTTTTCGCTGTTACCGGGCGTGGACAGACGGCACGGTACGTTCGGGAAACTCAAATACCGATGCGGTCGGCGAGTTGCTGGCGGTGGAAGTCCGAGTCACCCAGCAGGACCTGCGAGCTCTTCGCCCGCTTGAGATACAGGTGCGCGGGGTGCTCCCAGGTGAAGCCGATGCCGCCGTGGATCTGGATGTTCTCGCCCGCGGCGTGCAGGTAGGTGTCGACGCAGTACGCCTTGACCAGCGGGGCGACCGTGCGCTCGTCCGGTTCCCCGGCGGACACGGCCCACAGCGCGTAGTACACCGCTGACCGGGAGGACTCCAGGTCCACCAGCATCGACGCGCACTTGTGCTTGATCGCCTGGAAGGAGCCGATGGGGCGGCCGAACTGCTCGCGGATCTTCGCGTACTCGACCGACATCTCCAGCACCTTGCCGGTGCCGCCGAGCGCGTCGGCGGCCAGCGCGATCGCGGACCTGTCGAGCATCGTCGCGAGGGCCGCCTGTGCGGCGGCGACAGTGCCGAGCAGGCGGGCCGGCGTGCCGTCGAACGCGACGCGGGCCTGCTTGCGGGTCTGGTCCATCGTGGGCAGCGGCTCGCGCGCCAGCCCCTCGGCGGTCGCGTCGACCGCGAAGACCGCCGCACCGTCGTCCGTCCGGGCGATCACCAGCAGCAGGCCGGCGACCGCGCCGTCCAGCACGTACGACTTGTGGCCGGTGAGCTGCCAGGCGCCGTCGCGCTCTTCGGCCCTGGTGGTGACGTCGTCGGGACGCCAGGAGCCGGAGTCTTCGGCCAGGGCGACCGAGGCGATCAGGGAACCGGCCGCGATGCCGGGCAGGTAGTCCTTGCGCGCGCTCTCGTCGTCGATCGCGAGCAGCAACTGGGCCGCCATGACGCACGAGGCGAAGAACGGGGAGACGGTCAGGGACCGGCCCAGCTCCTCAAGCACCAGCCCCAGCTCGAGGAAGCTGAAGCCCGCGCCGCCGTACTCCTCGGGGATCGCCATGCCGCACACGCCGAGCTGGCCGGCCATCAGGTCCCACAGGTCCCTGTCGTAGCCTGCCGTGTCCTCGAGCTGGGCCCGCACGGCCGCTTCCGGCGAACGGTCCGTGAGGAACTCACGCAACACGCTCTGCAGGGCGACCTGGTCCTCGTCCAGTGCGAAATCCACCGGCCTATCCCTTCCGTGCCCGCATCTTCTCCGGCACCGCCTTGTATTCCGGGGTGTCGTGCGACTGGCTTTCCGCCGCCAGGCCGTAGCCGAGAACGGTGACGGCGGCCTGCCTCAGGTGCTGATTCAGCACCGACTTGGTGTCCTGCACGGCCTGCGGCGGCAGCGCGGCGATGCGGTGCGCCATCGCGGTCGCCTCGGGCAGCACCTGCTCCGGGGGCACAGCGCGGGTAGCCAGGCCCAGGTTGACCGCCACGTCGGCCGGCATCCGGTCGCCGGTCAGCAGGTACGGCTTCGCGCGCAGCAGCCCGATGTTGAGCGGCCAGGTGACCGCCCCGCCATCGCCGGCGACGAGAGCCACCGTGACATGCGGGTCGGCCAGGAAAGTCTGGTCGGACATGATGACGGCGTTGCACGCCGTGGCGATCGTGCAGCCGAGCCCGACCGCGGGGCCGTTGACGGCCGCGATCACGGGCAGGTGGACGTTGATGAGTTCCTCGAACAGCCGCCGGCCGAGGCGCAGCGTGGCGCGGCGCAGCTCAAAGTCGTTCGCGAAAGCCGTGAAGTCGTCGATGTTTCCGCCCGCGCTGAACGCGCGGCCGGCGCCGGTCAGGACGAGGGCGCGGACCTTCGGGTCGTCGCTTACCGCGTGCAGCGCGTCGGGGAGGGCGTGGTGCAGTTCCCCGTCGAAGGCGTTGAGCGCTTCGGGCCGGTTCATGGTGAGGATCCGGACCGGTCCGTCCTCCTCGATAAGCACGGCGTCACTCATGGCGCTCTTCTGTCTCCTTGAAATCCCGCCCCCTGATCAGGCGGACCGGCGTGAAAACAGCGACCTCGGTTCCTTGCTGGTTGAACACGGCGCAGCGCGACGTGACCACCCCGCGTCCCGGCCGGCTCGATGCCCGGGACTCGGTGGTCGTCACCACCACGTGCAGGGTGTCACCGACGTAGGTCGGCGCCTTGACCGAAAAATCCATGTGCATGAAGGCCAGGCCCGTCCCGTGCAGGACGTTGGTCTGGAGGATCAGCCCCTCGGCCAGGACGTAGACGAGCGCGCCGGGGACCAGCCGGCCGGTGTAGCCGCCAGCGGCGGCGTGACTGGCGTCGTAGAACAGCGGCTCATTGAAGCCGGCCAGGTGCACGAAGCTCATCAGGTCAGACTCGGTGATCGTGCGGGCGGCCGTCCGGAACGACGACCCCGCGGTCATATCCTCCCACGTGAGCCCTTGCCCCAGGAGCGGCACATCGTCATGGGAGTCCGCCACAGCGCCCCCTCCATCCCGATATTAGGAAAATTATTTTATCTAGTTATACAATAATTGACCGTGGGGCGGCAACGTTGCCGGCGAGGACGGAGTGCGGCCAGAGCATTGTCGCACGGCACATGACGGCCTCATCATTTAGATGATACAACTATATAGGTGGCGCACCCAACCACCAGAGACACGAGGAAGAGACATGGCCGACCCCACCGGCGTCACCGTCCGCCTCGATGGCGGTGTCGCCGTGCTGTGCCTGGACGGCGCGGAGCGCATGAACGCCATCGGCTCGCACACCTACCGGGCGCTGGCCGCCGCGGTCACCGACCTGGAGAACAACGGGCAGACCCGGGCGGCCGTCATCCACGGCGCGGGCCGGGCGTTTTCCGCTGGCGCGGACATCGAGGAGATGGGCGGATTCGGCTCAGCTGAGGAGTTCCGCCAGTTCATCTACGGCTTCACCGACGCGCTCGCCCTCCTCGAGCTGAGCCGCCTGCCGATCGTCGCGGCGATCAACGGCCCCGCCCTCGGCGGCGGGCTCGAGCTGGCCATGGCATGCGACCTCCGGGTCGCCGACGGCGGCGCCAAGCTCGGCCTGCCCGAAGCCAAGCTCGGCGTGCTGCCCGGCGCCGGAGGCACCCAGCGGCTGCCGCGGCTCATCCCGCGCGGCGTCGCCGCCGAGATGCTCATGCTCGGGCGCACGATCGACGGCGTCCGCGCCTACCAGCTCGGCCTGGTGAACCAGCTCGCGGCCGGCGCGGCCGCGGCACTGACCGACGCGATGACGCTTGCCGGCGAGCTGGCCGCCGGCCCGTGCCTGGTTCCCGCGCGGGCGAAAGCGCTGCTGCGGGAGACCGCGGGGGCCGAGCTCGGCGAGGGAATCGCCCGCGAGCGTGAGGTCGCCGCCGAACTGTTCGCCACTCCTGACGGCCTGGAGGGCTTTGCGGCGTTCCGTGAGCGCCGGGTCCCCGTCTTCGCGGCGGGACAGCCGTCATGAACGTCAGCCATCCGCCCGAGGCGGAGTCTTTCCGGGCTGAGGTGCGGGCGTTCCTGCGCCGCGCGCTGCCGGACGACTGGCGGGGCCTGGGCGCCCTGGACGGCGAACAGGCGCGCGCGTTCACCGAGACGTGGCGGGGGACGCTGGCGGCCGAGGGTTACCTGACGCCGAGCTGGCCGCCCGAGTACGGCGGCGCCGGGCTGTCCCGGCTCCAGCAGGTCATCCTGGTCGAGGAACTCGCCACCGCCGGCGTCCCGTTCAACGGCCGGAACGACAACTTCAGCATCAAGATGATCGGCAACCTGCTGCTCCGGTATGGCACCGACGAACAGAAAAGCTACTTCCTGCCGCGGATCGTGAGCGGCGAGCACCGCTGGTGCCAGGGCTTCTCTGAGACCGAAGCGGGCTCTGACCTGGCCGGGCTGCGCACCCGGGCGAGGGTAGAGGGTGACGAGTGGGTGATCGACGGGCAGAAGATCTGGACGTCAGACGCGCTGACCGCCAACTGGATTTTCCTGCTCGCCCGCACCGACCCGGACGCCGAGCGGCACCGGGGCATCACCATGCTCCTCGTGCCCATGGACCAGCCCGGCATCGAGGTCAGGCCGATACGGATGATGTCCGGGGGCGGCAACTTCAACCAGGTGAGGTTTGATGGCGCCCGCACCGCCAGGGACAACGTGGTGATCGGCCCTGGCGAAGGATGGAAGGCGGCCATGGCGCTGCTGGGGCTGGAACGCGGCGATGAGGCCGCGACGAACCCGATCTACTTCGGGGCCGAGGTGAAACGGCTCATCGCCCTGGCGCGGGAGCGCGGCGTGAACACCGACCCGGTGGTGCGCGACGAACTCGCCCGCGCCTACACCCGGGCGGAGATCATGAAGTACCTCGGCTGGCGGACGCTCACCGGCTGGCTGAAGGGGGAGGTGCCCGGCCGGGACGCCTCGGTCTCCAAGCTGTACTGGAGCGAGCACCACCGCCAGGTCACCGACCTCGCGGTGACGCTGCTCGGCGCCGCGGCGATGACGCCAACCGGGCGGAGCCCGATCAGGCATTACCGGACCGATGATCCCGACGCGCCCAACTCGCCGGCTTCGTGGACCGGGACGTGGATGACCGCGATCTCGGGGACCATCTACGCCGGTACCTCAGAGATCCAGCGGAACATCCTGGCCGAATCCGTGCTCGGCCTGCCGAAAGAGCCGCGCGGCCACTAACCGAGGAGACGCCAATGACCACACCCGACGCCGCGGAACCGCTCGTCAAGAAGGAAGTCGTCGACGGGGTCGCCGTGCTCACCTGGAACCGCCCGGAGCGCAATAACGCGTGGTCGGTGCCCTTGGAGCGGGAGTACTACCGGCTGCTGCGCGAATGCGGCGAGGACCCCGCGGTCAGGGTCATCGTCGTCACGGGCGCCGGCAAGAGTTTCTGCCCTGGTCTTGATGCGGGCGCCCTGTCCGATCAGGCCGCGAGCGGCACCACGACGTGGCCGCACCGGCGCGATCCCATCACGCTGCCAAGGACGATCCGCAAGCCCGTCATCGCCGCCATCAACGGGGCGTGCGCCGGGATCGGCCTGGTCGCGGCCATAAACTGCGACCTGCGCTTCGCGTCGGCGACCGCCAAGCTGACGACCTCGTTCAGCCAGCGCGGGATCATGGCCGAGCACGGGCTTGCCTGGTCGCTGCCCCGCGTCATCGGCGTGTCCAAGGCCCTGGACCTGCTGTTTTCCGCGCGGGTCGTGCAAGGTGAAGAAGCCCTGGCGATCGGCCTCGTGGACCGGATCTTCGACCGCGACATGCTGATGGAGGAAACCCTGGCCTACGCCCGCGGCCTGGCCGCGAACAGTTCGCCGCGTTCCATGGGCGTGATGAAACAGCAGGTATACGAGGCGCAGGAGAGCACGCACGAGGACGCGCGGCTGATGGCCTTCCGGTGGTGGTATGACGTGATGCGCCCGCACGGCGACTTCAAGGAGGGCATCGGCTCCTACCTCGACAAGCGCCCGCCGCACTTCGCCCCGTGGGATCCGGACATCCCTGCCGAGCCTGCCCCGTTGCCCGACTGATCCGCGATGGCGGACAGCGCAGACATCCTGCTGACTGAGGACCACGGGCCGGTCCGGGTACTGACCCTGAACCGGCCGAGCGTGCTGAACGCCGTGTCCCCGCAACTCGGCCGGGCGCTTGGCGCGGCACTCGCCGGGCTCGACGCCGACCCGGGTGTGCAGGCCGGGATCATCACCGGCGCCGGAGACCGTGCCTTCTGCGCCGGCGCCGACCTCAAGGCGATGCTGGGCACCGGGCCGTCCATGAGCGATGGCGCCGGGGCCATCACCCGGGCCCTCGGGTTCCGGCCGGCTAAGCCGGTCCTCGCCGCCGTGAACGGCCTGGCCTACGGGGGAGGACTTGAGCTCGTGCTGTCTTGTGACCTGGCCGTCTGCTCGGAGCGGGCCCTGTTCGCCTTGCCTGAGGTAAAGCGCGGCGTCCTCGCGACCGGCGGCGGCCTGATCCGGCTGCCGCACGTGATCGGGCCGCGGCGGGCGCTGCACATGGCGCTGACCGGCGAGCCTATCGATGCTGCCACGGCGCTGAGCTGGGGCCTGGTGAACTCCGTCGTGCCCGCCGGCAGCGCGCTCGAGCACACGATGTCCCTCGCTCAGGCAATCGCGCGCAACGCACCGCTCTCAGTAGCCGCCAGCAAGCGGGTGATCAACGAAGGGGCGCGGCTGGCCGAGGACGACGCCTGGGCGCTGAGTAAGGCCGCGTTCGAGTGGATCAAGGACAGCGCCGATGCCCTGGAAGGCCCGCTGGCCTTCGCCGAGAAGAGACCGCCGCGGTGGCAGGGCCGGTTAGCCGATCAGGTCGTTGCCTAGGTTGCCGATGTTGATCCTGAGGTTGCGGCCGCGGGGCGAGTAGTCGTAGCCGGCGAGCGGGTAGCCGTTGGTCAGGAAGGCGAACGACGTGCCGGCGTCGGGGTCCATGAAGCCGAGCTGGCAGGGGGCGCCGCCGTTGCCGAACGTGGCCGCCGAGCCGGTGCGCGGGGTCCAGGGCCCGCCGATCTCGCCGCTCACCGTGCAGAACAGGCCAAGGTTGGCCACCTCGTCGCTGCCGCCGTAGATCTTCTCCCCCCACGGCTTTTTCGAGACATGGATCCTGGTGGCCTCCGCGATGACCTCGCGGCGCCACAGCCCTGAGTGGACAAGGGCCTGGAACAGCAGGGCGACGTCGGCCGCCGTGCCCGCGATCGAGTGGCTGGGCTCGCCCGCGGCGAGCACCTGGGGGGTCGCCAGGTACCACGGGCCCCACGGGTCGGGTTCCTGGTCGTCGCCGGTCCGGTCGGTGGCGACGGGGACGGCCAGGGCGGACTCGAAGCAGTCGGCGGGGACGGGCAGCAGGAAGCCGAGGCCGAGTGGCTCCACGATGACGGTGCGCAGGTACCCGGGGAACGTCATGCCCGTCTTGCGCTCGGTCATCTCCGCAATCAGCCATGCCGCCCCGGTCAGGTGGAACTGCAGCCGGGATCCTGGCTCCCAGTCCAGGTGCCATTTGGCGAAGGCCTCCAGGCGCTTTTGCCTGTCCAGCATCTTGGGATAGCCGAGCGGGGCGAACGGGAAACCCGCGGTGTGGGTCAGCACCTGTCCCACCGTCACGACGTCCTTCCCGTTCGTGCCGAACTCGGGGATGATGTCGGCGACACGCTCGCCCGCGTCGAGCAGCCCGTCGCTGATCAGCTTCCAGACCGCCGCGGCGACGACCGTGCGCCCCACCGACTGGAGGATGTACCGCTTGCCGGGGGTGGCGTCCCCGTAGGTCTCGAAGGCGACGAGCCGCCCTTCGCGGGCGACCGCCACCTGCGCCGACGGCAGCGGCCCGGCGTCTACCTCGAGCCGGACCCGGTCGAGGAACAGCCGGAGCCGGTGCGGATCGATGCCAACGCTCTCGGGCGCGGCCAGCTCGACGGGGACAGGTGCTACGTACGTCATTCCTCAGTCCTTCAGGTGATCAGCGCCAGTGACGATGGCCCTTTCCCCGTCAGCTCCATGGGGTCTGGCCTCCCCGGCTACGGGCGCACGTTCTTGATCAGGAAGTCGGCGACCGCCGAGGAGAAGACGTCGTTGCGGTCGCCGGCGACCATGTGCCCGGCCCCCGCGACGTCGATCGCCTGCGCTTGCGGGGCCACCCGCAGCAGCGCGTCGGCCTCGTCGGCGCCCACCACGTCACTGTTGCCGCCCCGGACCAGCAGCATCGGCACCGCCACCCGCGCGGCCGCGTCTTCGAAGCGCGCCGGGTTGCCGGTGTCATCCTGCAGCCGCGAGTCGAGGAACTTCGGATCCCAGTGCCAGTGCAGCCGCCCGTCCGGGCCCGGCCGCAGGTTGCGCCGCAGACCGCTCACGTCCTTGGGCCGCGGGCGGTCCGGCAGGTACTGGGAGACCGCGTTGGCCGCCTCCTCTACGGAGGCGAAGCCCTCCGGCTTGCCCCGCATGAAGTCCCCGATCCGGTCCCTGCCGTCCTGGCGCATCCGCGGCGTGACGTCTACCAGCACCAGCGCCGTCGCGTCAACGTGCGGCGGCTCGGCGACGGCGAGCAGCGAGGCGAGGCCGCCGAGCGAGGCCCCGACCAGCGCCACCGGGCGCCCGAGCTGGCTGGCTACCGCGCGGACGTCCCGCGCGTAGGCGCCGATGCCGTAGTCGCCGTCGGCCGCCCAGTCGCTCTCGCCGTGTCCGCGCTGGTCCACCGTGAGGGCCAGGAATCCCGCGTCCGCGAGCACCCGCGAGGTGCCTCCCCAGGACTGCCGGGTTTGCCCGCCGCCGTGCAGCAGCAGGACCGCGGGGCCGGACCACGCGCCTTCGGCGTCCGCGGTCAGGGTGACACCGTCTCCTGCGAACCGGATGGGCATGGCTTCCTCCTTGACCGGGCTTGACCAGGCGCCTACAGAGCTAAATCATTTGAACAAGTTAGTTATATCATGGTGAGTCGAGCCAGGAGGATGGTGGTACGCGGATGAAGGTCGCCGGCAAATCCGTGATCGTGACGGGCGGGGCTAGCGGGATCGGGCGGGCGCTCGCCGAGCGGTTCGCCGCCGAAGGCGCCCGCGGCGTGGTTGTCGCGGATATCGACGCGGAGTGGGCGCACAAGGTCGCCGCCCGGATCGGCGGTGTGGGCGTCGGCTGTGACGTCGGCGACCCGGACGCGATCGAAGGCCTGGTGCGTACCGCGGAGGACGCCTTCGGGCCGGTCGGCGTCTTCTGCTCGAACGCCGGGTTCACCGACCCGGCGCCGGGGGATCTGAGCCAGCCGGTGGACAACTGGCGGCGCATCGTCGACGTGAACATGATGGCGCACGTCTGGGCGGCGCGCGCGGTGCTGCCGTCGATGGTGGAGCGCGGCGAGGGCTACCTGCTCCAGACGATCTCGTCGGCAGCGCTGATCACCGGCCCGTCCGGCCCTGGCTACACGATGACCAAGCACGGCGCGCTCGGTTTCGCCGAGTGGCTCACGCTGAACTACGGGCACCGGGGCATCCGGGTGTCCTGCCTGTGCCCGAACGCCGTCTACACCGGGATGTTCGGCCGGCCGCACGACGACGAGTCCACCACGCCGCCGGACGGCGGCAAGCTGGGTGAGGTGCTCATGCCCGAGGACGTCGCGGGCACCGTACTCGAGGCGATGGACGCCGAGCGGTTCCTGATCCTGCCGCACCCCCGGGTCGGCGACTCGTTCCTGCGCAAGGCGACCGACTACGACGCCTGGATCGCCAGGACCAGGAACCGGCTGCTCGCGATGCGCTGACCGTGGGAGTTACGCCCCGCCGAACGCGAAGTCGTCGATCAGCGCGGCCAGCTCGACCGGGCGGTCGCCCTGGATGGAGTGGCCCGCGCCGTCGACCGTCTCCAGCCGGGCCGACGGCTGCCGGCTCCGGAATTCGGCTCTGTCCTCGTCGCTGACCACGCCGGACGCTGATCCGCAGACCAGCATGACCGGGGCCGTCACCGCGGCCAGGTCGGCCCACAAGGCGGCGAAGTCCAGCTGGCCGCCTGGCGGACGCAGCCGGTCGTAGCGCCAGGCCCACCGGCCACCGGGCAGCTCCCTGGCGTTGTGCAGCACCCCGCGGCGCAGAGAGCTGACCGAACGGGACGGGTTGTACGTGATCGTGCGCTCCAGCAGCTCGTCGAACGAGCCGAACATCTCCGGGCCCTGCACGAACTCCGCGATCGGCGCGGACTTTTCCGCGGTCACGCCCGGGGTGACGTCCACCACGACCAGGCGGCGTACCAGCTCGGGACGGGTGGCGGCGAGGCGGATCGCGGTGAGCCCGCCGAGTGACATGCCCACGACCGCGGCCGCCCGCCCCGCGAGCGCGCCGACCGCGGCGGCGATAGCTTCGGCGTTCCGGACCGGCCAGTAGTCCCGGTCGTCCCGCCAGTCAGACCGGCCGTGCCCCGGCAGGTCCACGGCGATCAACGGCCGGCGGAGCGCGAGAGCCACCGTGTCCCAGGTATGGGCGTTCTGCGCGCCGCCGTGCAGCAGCACGAGTTCCGGGTCACCGTCTCCCCAGGCCAGCGCGCTGACCTGCTGGCCCGGAGCGACAGCGACCGACGCGCGGCGGACCGCGGGCGGCCCTGCCCACGGCAGTCCCGCCTCGGCCGCGTTCTCCGCCAGCATCCCGAACTCGTCATAGGCCACCGCAGCTCCTCCAAGCATTCTGGTTGCGAACCTAGGGCTGGTGAAGTAGTTAAATCATATGTTCTAATTGGTTCATTCAAGGCCCGCGCGCTACCCACAGGAGGACCATGATGGCAGGCCGGCTGCAGGACAAGGTCATGCTGATCACCGGGGCCGGCTGGGGCTAGGGCGTGAGGTCGCCCTGCTCGCTGCCGAAGAAGGCGCGAAAGTCGTCGTCACCGACAAGATCGAGGGCCGGATCGGCCCGGTGGTCGAGGCGATCACCAGCAAGGGCGGCCAGGCGGCCGGCCTGAAGGCCGACGTCACCTCGGAGGCCGAGGTCGAGGCGGCGGTGGCGTTCGCCGTCGACACGTTCGGCGTCCTCAACGTCGCGCACGCGAACGCCGGGGTGACCGTGCCCGGGCAGGGCTCGGTGCCGCTGGAGGAGACGACGCTGGAGAGCTGGCACGCGGTCAACGACGTCAACCTCGTCGGCGTGTTCCTCACGATCAAGCACGCGGCCCGGGCGATGAAGCAGACCGGCGGCGGATCGATCGTCGTCACGTCGTCAGCCGGCGGGATCACGTCGTATCCGGGCTTCGGTATCTACTGCGCCGGGAAAGCCGGGGTCAACGGCCTGGTCCGCGCCGCCGCCTACGACCTGGGCAAGTACGGCATCAGGACCAACGCGGTCTGCCCCACGCACGGCATGTCGGTGAACTTCGGGCTGCCGCCGGACGCGCCGGTGGCCGGCCTGTCGTACGAGGAGGCGGCCGGCCCCTGGGACAAGTCGGTCGCGGTCATGCCGCTGCGCATCGACCGGCCGCCGTCGCTGTCGGACAACGCCTGGCCGGTCATCTTCCTCGCGAGCGACGAGTCGGCCTACATGTCCGGGGTGTTCTTCCCGACCGCCGACGGCGGGCAGCACGCACGCACGTCCGTCCCGTTTCCTGACAACTGGGCCCTGGACCAGCAGGCGGCCGGCTGACCACCACAGAAGGTGGAAGATCCCCTGAGCTACCAGCCCTTGGCCGGCGTCAAGGTTCTCGATCTCGGCATCCTGATCCCTGCGGCTCTCACCAGCGGAAAGCTGGCGGCGCTCGGCGCCGACGTCGTCAAGGTCGAGCAGCCGCCGCACGGAGACAGGCTGCGCGCCATCCCGCCCTTCGGTGACGACGGCGAGAGCCCGCAGCATATGGGCCAGAGCTGGGGCAAGCGGTCGATCGGGCTCGACGTGCGGGACCCCGGCGACCGCGAGATCATCCGCGAGGAGATCCTGCGCGACTGGCTGGGTTGAGCCCCCGGTCCAGAGTCAGCGGTTTCCTTACGGAGGCGCCACGGGTCCGTTCGGGATAATCAGGATGATTAGAAGCCCAGCGAGCGCCCGATGAGGTCGCGCATGATCTCGCTGGTCCCGCCGTACAGGCGCTGGACGCGCGAGTCGCGCCAGAGCCGGGCGATCTCGAACTCGTTCATGTAGCCGTAGCCGCCGTGCATCTGCAGGCAGCGGTCGATGATCTCCCACTGCGTCTCGGTCGTCCACAGCTTGGCGCCCGCGGCCTCCTGCGCGGTCAGCTCGCCCGCGTTCACGGCCTCGATACACCGGTCGACGTAGACCTGCATGATGTCGAGCTTGACGGTCATCTCGGCGATCGCGTGCCGGTTGACCTGGAAGGAGCCGATCGGGCTGCCGAACGCCTTGCGCTCCGCGGCGTACTGCCTGGTCAGCTCAAGGGCACGGCGCGACTGCGCCACTGCGTGGATGGCGATCCCCAGCCGTTCCGCCGGCAGGTTGCGCATGAGGTGGTAGAAGCCGCGGTTCTCCTCACCCACAAGGTTCTCCGCCGGCACGCGCACGTCCGTGAAGAAGAGCTCCGCGGTGTCGGCCGCCTTCTGGCCGATCTTGTCCAGGTTGCGGCCACGCTCGAAGCCCGCCATGCCGCGCTCGACCACCAGCAGCGAGATGCCCTTGTGACCGGCCCGCGGGTCGGTCTTCACCACGGTGACCACGAGGTCGGCCAGGATCCCGTTGCTGATGAAGGTCTTCGCCCCGTTGACCACGTAATGGTCGCCGTCGCGGACGGCGGTGGTGCGGATCCCGGCTAGGTCAGAGCCTGCCCCGGGCTCGGACATCGCGATCGCCGTGATCAGCTCACCGCTAACGTAGCCGGGAAGCCACCGCGCTTTCTGCTCGTCGGTGGTCAGGTCGACCAGGTAGGAGGCCATGATGTCGTTCTGCAGGCCGATCCCGATGCCGACCGTGCCGGTGGCCTGCATCTCCTCGGTCATGATCGCGTTGTAGCGGAAGTCCTTGACGTCCTGGCCGCCGAACTTCTCCGGCGCCTCCCAGCCGAGCAGGCCCAGTTCGCCGGCACGCAGCCACGGCTCCCTGGCCGTGATGCCGTTCCGCTCCCACTCGGCCGCGTGCGGCGCGCATTCCGTCTCGTAGAAACGGCGCGCGGTCGCACGGAACAGATCGTGCTCGGGTTCGAAGATCTTGCGCTCCATCGTGCTCCTCGAGATATCCGCCGCGGGACGCCTGACGTTCTCCGCCATTTACCACTAATAAGGATAATTAATTGACTGATTCTAGCATAGATCCTTAGACTGGCACTGAGCGGCGAAAGGGGCGATGACCATGCCTGACCAGCCCAAGCTCGGCTACCGGCTGATCGATGCGGACAACCACTACTACGAGCCCTACGACTGCTTCACCCGGCACCTCGAGCCGGCTTTCGCCGACCGCTCCGTGCACGTGGTCAAGGACGGGCGCGGGCTGGGCCGGCTGTACTTCGGCCAGCGGAAGCTCGGCTTCATGCGCGTCATCCAGAGCGACTACACGGGCGCGCCGGGCAGCCTGCACGAGTTGTTCGCCGGCGAGATGGAGCACGGCTTCGCGCAGACCGAGGTGATCAACGCGCACGACTTCCCGGCGATGATGCACAAGGCGCCGCGCCTCCAGCTGATGGACGAGCAGGGCCTCGAGGCGACGCTGATGTTCCCGACCGTGGCCGTGGCGGTCGAGCACGAACTGCACGACGACGTGGACGCCTGCTACGCCAACCTGCGCGCGTTCAACAAGTGGATCGAGGAGGACTGGGGGTACGGCGCCGACGGGCGCGTGTTCGGCGCCCCGATGCTGTCGCTGCTCAGCCCGGGGCACGCAGTCGCCGAGCTGGACCGGGTGCTGGCCGTCGGGGCGAACATGGTGCACGTCAAGGCGGGCCCGGCGTACGGCCGCTCGCCGGCGGACCCGGCCTATGATCCCTTCTGGGCGCGGCTCAACGAGGCCGGCCTGCCGGTCGCGATCCACTCCGGCGACTCCGGCTACAACGAGCTGTGGTCGGTTCAGTGGGGAGAGCAGCCCCGGCCGCCGCTGCAGTTCATGACCCCGTTCCAGTGGTACCTGGGGTACGGCGACAAGCCGATCTCGGACATGCTGGCCAACCTGATCCTCAACAACCTGTTCGGCCGGTTCCCGCGGCTGCGGATGCTGAGCATCGAGAACGGCTCGGCCTGGGTGCCCGGCCTGCTGCAGGGCATGGACAAGGCGGCCAAGGTCGGCCGGCGGGGCACGCCCGTCGGCGGGCACGTCCAGGATGTGCCGAGCGAGGTGTTCC
Organism: uncultured Actinomycetota bacterium; assembly: GCA_963843745.1. Lineage (GTDB taxonomy): Bacteria > Actinomycetota > Actinomycetes > Streptosporangiales > Streptosporangiaceae > Trebonia. The sequence continues at coordinate 255,379 of CAWJLP010000012.1, read as the reverse complement.
GGCAGCACGTCTGGGTCTCGCCCTACTTCGAGGAGGACCCGGTCACGCTCAGCGAGCTGATCGGCGTCGACCGAGTCCTGTTCGGCTCGGACTGGCCGCACTCGGAAGGGATCGCCAACCCCGTGGACTTCGCGGAGAAGCTGACGGCCCTCGGCGATGACGGCACCCGCAAGGTCATGCGGTCCAACGTCGCCGAGCTGATCGGCCTGCCCGGCTGAGCCGGCCGTCTAGGAGCGTGCGGGCACTGCGCTGAGCGGAACGACGGCGCCGCTGGCCTCGAGCCGGCCGATCTCGCCGACGGAGTATCCGGCGTCGGACAGGACCTGGTGGTTGTGCTCGCCACGTTCGCAGGGGCGCCCCAGGCGGCTCGGCGTTTCCGAGAAGCGCAGGTGGGGTGCCCACACGACCATCGGCCCGAACCGGGGATGCTCGATCTCGGTGGTAAACCCGGCTTCACGGAGTCCCTGGTCGAAGGCGATGAAACCAGGAAAGCCCGCGAAACCGACGTCCACGCAGCCCACGTCCGCCTGACTGAGCAGTTCCTCCCATGTGGCCGAGGGCTGCCCGGCGAATCTCGCGCCCAGTATCCGGATCAGCTCGTCGTCGTTGGACTGGCGGGCCGCCGCGGTAGCGAACCGGGGATCGGCGGCCAGCTCCGGAAGGCCGATCGTGTCCGTGAGGGCCCGCCACTCCCTCTCGGTGCGCACCACGAGGCACACCCAGCCCTGGGCGGCCGGGTAGACGCGTTCCAGCGCGCTGAGGCCGAAGTAGTCGTCATCGCAGACCGGGGTAGGCGGCTTGCCGGCATACGAGCAGAAGTCGTCGGCGTAAGCCCAGGCGTTTCCGCTGATCATTGAGGTACCAACGAACTGGCCGCGGCCGGTGCGGCGCTGGTGGAAGACAGCGAGCACGACAGTCACCAGGATCGCCAGTGCCCCGTTCGAGTCCCCGTCCACAATCTGGCTGAGACGGGGGGCCACGACGGCCTGCAGTTCTGGCACGGTCATGCCGAGGTTGAACTCGGGCCGCGTCCAGTGGCCGACCTGGCGGCCGAAGCTGCCCGCTACCGCTTGGGCCGCCTGGGCATACAGGGCTCGCTTCGCGTACGGGCCGTCGGTTCCGTAGCCGGCCGCGTGGACATAGACCAGCCGGGGATTGATCGCTGCCAGGTCGTCGTAACCGAGCCCCAGCTTGTCCGCCACCCCGGACCGGAATCCGGTAACGAAGACGTCGGCTTGCCTCACGATCCGGCGTGCGGCCGACTGGCCTTCGGCACCGCGCAGGTCTATGGACACGCTTTCCTTACCCTGTGTGGTCTTCAGGGTCGCCACTTCCGGGCCGAACGCCATCCGGTGCGGGTCACCGGACCGGTCCTCGATCTTGATGACCCGGGCGCCCAGAGCCGCGGCCATGGCCAGGCCGTACGGGGTGGCGTAGTTGCAGCCGAATTCCACGATCGTCACCCCGGCCAGCGGGTGCGCCGGAAGCGCAGCCCCGCCGGGCGCCGGCACCGGCGTTCGCTCGGCGAAAGCACCTTCGTTGACACCCAAAGCCGGGGCCGACTTCTCGATGCGGCACGGCGAGCCGGAGAAATGCGCGATCGGGCCGACCTGGCGGACGGGACCATGCGCGGGGTCGGTGACAGTCACAACGTCCCCGTTATGGATGATCTGCGGGTGATCGATGCCTTCCTCGCTGGTCCGCGCGACCTCGAACGCGACATCCGGGCTGGCCTCGAGCCGGGGCAGCCAGTAGGCCAGGTCATGGGACCTGAACGCCTCCCACAGCAGGTCCTCCCAGCCCTGGGCGTCCTCGGCGCTGGCGAACACCGGTTGCGCGGCGAACCGCGGGTCATCGAAGGTGTGCTGGATTCCCGCGACCGCCGACAAGGCCCTAGCCTGATGCGGCAGCATGGCGGACGTCTGGATGAACCGGCCGTCCCTGGTGGCGACCATGACGCCGTAACGGCTGCCCGGGACACCCGAACGAACGTCCATCGCCGGCTCCTTCCCCTGCTTGACCAGGAGCTGGGAGACGACGGACACGAAGTACTCAATCGGCTCGATCCCGGAAAGCATCGTGGCGCCGATCCGCTGGCCAAGGCCGCACTGATCCCGCACGAGCACGGCGGCGAGGATGCCGGCAGCCGACTGCAGCCCTGCGCCGAAGCTCCCCCAGTGCACCGGGAAGAAGATGGCACCATCCCGGTGACCGTACCCGCCCCGTGCGAACAGGCCGGCCTTGGCGCACACCAGGGCGTCGTAGCCCTTGAGCCTGGCGTACGGCCCGCTGGTGCCGAATCCGGTGACGGTGCAGTGGATCAGCCTGGGGTTGGCCGCGCGGAGGGCGTCGGCGTCGACTCCCCACGCCCTGGTGGTGCCGGGCGAGAACCCCTCGATGATCACGTCGGCGTTCCCGGCCAGCTCGCGCAGCGTGTCCTGGCCAGCCGGGGTCCGCAGGTCCGCGACAAGACTCTCCTTGCCGCGGTTCCAGACAAGGAAGCCGCTCGGCATCGCCGTGCGCAGCCGGTCCCCCTCCGGCGGCTCGAGCTTGATGACCCGGGCCCCGGCGTCGGCCAGGACCATGCCGGTGACCGACGCCGCTATGCTGCCAGCGCCCATCTCGATGACGTTCAGGCCAGCGCAGATTCCGCCCATCGATTACCTCACGAGATGATGCCAGTGGCGCGAAGAGCGTCGATGCGTGCCGTGTCGTAGCCGACGTCTTGCAGGACCGCTTTAGTGTGCTGGCCCGGAGCAGGCGCCGGCTGCGGCGTTCGGCGCATGTCACCGGCGACTCGTACCGGCCCGGCCGCCACACGGAACGTGCCCTCCCCGTCAGGCCTCTCGACGTTGACGAACACGTCGCGCGCGACGAACTGGGGGTCGTCCGCGAGCTCCGATATCCGGTTCACCGGCGCATTCGGCAGGTCGTTTTCGACGAAGAACTGTGTCCAATCTCGGCGTGTCCGGGTGCGGAAGATCTCCTGCAGCGCACGGAAATGCACTGTGTTGCGCTCGGCGTCGAAGGCGTCGAACGCTTCGACGTCGGAGTCGATCCCCTCGAGCAGATCCTCGCGGCCGAGTTCCTGGCAGAACTTAGCCCAGAACTTCGGTTCGATCATCGCGACGAAGACGTGCTTGCCGTCTTTAGTCTCGTAGAATGCGTGCCGTGCGCTGTGTAGTTGCTGCGACTGCGAAGTCGCCTCGATCCGGATTGCCCCTGGGTTGAGCGCGTCCGGTATGCCGATCCATGCCGTCGCAAGCGTCGCGTCGGAGTTCGACACGTCGAGATACGCGCCCTCGCCGGTCCGGCTGCGCTGCCATAGGGCACTTGCGATGCCATAAGCCGCCCACAGCGGACCAGTCTGCACCGGCTGGCCGGCGCTCTGGGTACCGCCGCCAAACGCCTTGTCCCGCACCTGTTCGAGCCAGCCATCCGGCTGTTCCTCCAGCGCGATCTGACCGCTGATGGAGCTCATCGCGAGCCCGTGCGACGGCAGGGCGGCATACGGGCCGGTCGCCCCGAACCCCGTGATCTGACAGTAGATCAAGTCGGGCTTGACCACGCGAAGGGCGTCGTACGAGGCACCGAGCCGGGCCGGCTGGTCCGCGATAAGGTTCGTGATGAAGACATCCGCGTCTCGCACCAAGTCGTGGAGCACCTCCTGGCCCTCCTGCCGCAGCAGGTCGAGCATGATGCTCTTCTTGTTCCTGTTGAGTACCAAGTGCCAGAAGCTTTGACCCCCGTGATCACCGACCTGTTCCGGGAAGTAGCGCACGTAATCCCCGGCCGTTGGCCGCTCGACCTTCACGACATCGGCACCCTGCTCCGCGAGCAAGTGTCCCAACGCCGCGCCCGGCAAAATCAGCCCCAGCTCAACGACCTTCACGCCATCGAGAAGCCCCATCGGTCAGACACCGGCCAGGACGGACCGATGCCCGGCCGGGCTACGGCCGTTCGCATCGAGCGGCAAATCACTGGACCAGACATCAGCGGGTTCCACGATGTGATCGTCCACGCTGAATAGGTCATAGCGGATGTCGGTCACCGGAGCCTCCTTACTGAGCGGACCTGGTGCATACGTCGTCCACTCCGAGCAGTAAGCACTGCGGAGCTGCGACCGCAGATGTCTATATAATTATAATAAGTTAACGCTAGTGTCCAGCGCTGCCCGCCCGGGTCAGGTCAGGCGTGCACCCGGACGTAGGGCCCGCGTGAGGGCGTCCACGCCGTCCCTGAGTTGTGCCACGGCGTCGCGGACTTCTGGCGGCGGTTCGCCCCAAAGCCGCGCGAGCAGGCCCCGCACGGCGGAGTCGGCGATCTGGCTGGCAACCTCGTCGGCGGTACGCTGACCCGCCGGATCGAACCACCAGGCGACCGAGCGGGTCGAACCGACGATCGCGTGCGCCGCTACGCCCGCGTCGACTTCGCGGAAGACGCCGGCGTCGACGCCATCCCTGATCAGCCCGGCGAAATCGGCGAAAAACGAGCGGTTGAGTTCACGCGCGACACGTTCCGCCTCGGGCTCGAGTTCGGCTGCGGCATCGAGCAGTCGCACCCGGTCCGGCCGCTCGGTTGTGAACAGCACGAGCCGGCGGATGACTTCGTGCAGCCGACCTGCCGCCGAACCGTCGACGTCGTACCCGTCCGTCGCGGCCGGCCGACCGTGGGCGTCGAGAATATGCCGTGCGTCGGCCGCGCACTCCCTGATCAGCGCGACCAGAAGCTCGTCCTTGGACTTGTAGTAGTAGTAAAGCGCGGTGCGGGTGACACCAAGCGCGGTGGCGATGTCCCCGAGCGAGGTGTTCGCGATGCCGTTGGCCAGGAACATGCCCGCCGCCGCATTCTTGATCTGGTCCTCGACCAGCGCGCGCCGGGGCTGGGGGGCGCTGGTTCCGGCAGGCCCGGCCCGGCTGTCGCGGACGCTCATGAGTTCCCGCCTCCCACATGCTGTTGACAGATCTGTCATTAAATTGTCAGTATAGTCAAAACACCTTGTTGCGTATCCTCCCGAAGGCTTCAACTTCCCATGAGCTATCAACCGCTTGCCGGCGTCAAGGTCCTTGACCTCGGCATCCTCATCCCGGCTGCCCTCACCAGCGGTAAGCTCGCGGCGCTCGGCGCCGAGGTCGTCAAAGTGGAGCAGCCGCCAAATGGAGACCGGCTGCGCGTCATACCTCCCATCGGAGACGACGGCGAGAGCCCGCAGCACATGAGCCAGAGCTGGGGCAAACGCTCCATCGGGCTCGATGTGCGCGACGCAGAAGACCGCGCCGTCATCCTCGCGCTCGCCCGGCGCGCCGACGTCATCGTCGAGAACCAGCTGGCTGGTTTCTGGGCCGGTCAGGGAATCGACTTCGCCGCGCTGCGCCAGGAGCGGCCCTCGCTCATCGTGTGCTCGGTGACCGGGTTCGGTCAGACCGGCCCATGGGCCTCGCTGCCATCACACGGCCTGAACATGGACGCCCTCGCCGACACGCTCCCCGTCGAGTGGGAAGACGGACAGCCTCATCGGGGCCGGACCTTCACCAGCTGGGGCAACGAGCTCGGCACCGCCTTCGCCGCGATGGCCATCGCCGCAGCGCTGGTCGCCGTGCGGACGACTGGCGAGGGCGCCTGGATCGACCTGTCCTGCTGGGACGCGCTCGTAGAAGCTCACCGCGCGGACATCGCCATTACCGAGCGCGCGAAGCGCTCACCCATGCAGCGGATGGGGCGGCGGCAGTCCCTCTACGACACCTACCTGTCAAGCGACGGAGCGCCCGTGCTGCTCGGGGCTCTCGAGCCCAAATTCTGGAAACGGTTCTGCGAGAACATCGGCCGCGCGGACCTCATCGGCCGACACACCGGCGCCGCGCTCGCCTTCGGCGATAACGACGATGACCTGCGCGCCGAGCTTGAAAAGGAGTTCGGAAAAGCCACGGCGGCGGAATGGCTGCAGCGGTTCATCGACTGGGACGTGCCCGGCGGGCCGGTCCTGGACGTTCCGCAGATCATGGCGACCGATCACTTCGCAGCCCGACGGATCATCGAGGGTGAGGACGGCGAGTGGCCCAACGTCACGACGGCGATCCGCTGGCATCATACCGGCGAGCGCGCCGGGGCCAGCCTCGGGCCGCCGCCGAAGTTCGACCAGCACCGCGAGGAGGTCTTGCGTGACTGGCTCGACTGACACGGCCGGCACCGGAGCCGCCTACCCGCTGCCGCTGACGGCGGACGGCGTCACCGCGGCGTGGCTTTCCGCGGCGCTGCGCACGCGCTATCCCGGGGTGACGGTCGCCGCCGCCGACCGGCTCGAGACGATCGAGGGCACGGCGACGAAGGTGCTCGTCGCCGTGCGATACGACGGCGACGCCGACGGCCTGCCGGAGCGCATGTGGATCAAGGGCGGGTTCGCCGACCACCGGGAATTCGCCGGCAATCTTGGCGTCTACAGCTCAGAGGTGCTGTTCTTCACCGACATTGCTCCGGCGTACAGGCTGCACCACCCGCGAAGCTACTTCGCCCTCGCGCAGGATGCTCCCGTGCAGGGCATTGTCGCGCTCGAAGACCTGCGCGCCCGTGGCGTCATGTTCACGCGCGCGACGAGGCCCATGACGCCAGAGCAGGTAGCCGCCGGGCTCGACACGCTCGCCCAGTTGCACGGTGAGACCTGGGGACGCTATAACCCGGGAGCCGGTTCCCCGCCCGTCATTATGGACAGGTCATCGGACCAGATCTGGGATGCCTGGTTCGCGGAACTCCCTCAGATGTTCGCCGCGCCCAGGGCGTTCGCCGCGCCGGTTGCCCTGCATGATCCGGAGCGTCTGCGCGCGGCGGCCAGGGCCTACCGGGCCGCCATCCAGCGCGAGGCGAGGTGCCTCGTACACGGCGATCCGCACATCGGGAACGCGTACGTCGAACGCGACGGAACCGTGGGCTTCCTCGACTGGCAGGTGATCGCGATCGGGAACTGGTACCACGACGTCAACTACTTCATCGTCTCCGCGCTTGACCTTCCTGCCCGCCGGGCGCATGAGCATGACCTGCTCGCCGGCTACCTGAAGACGCTGGCGTCCTACGGCGTCCCAGTGCCCGGCTCCGGCGAGGCGTGGGAATCGTACCGGCGGGCGACCGTGTACGGCTTCCTGTGCTGGCTATGCAACCTCGATATCTGGCAGCCGCCGGACGTCAACACCGCGACGTTCGCCAAGTTCGGCATGGCGATGCTCGACCACGACACCTACGCGGCGATCGGGGTGTGACCGGCGATGGTACCGTTCACCGTCACCGTCCCGGACCACGAAATCGACGACCTCCGCACGCGGCTGGCCCGCACGCGATGGAGCGACGAGCTTCCCGGCAGCGGGTGGGACTACGGGACGCCGGTGACCTACCTGCGAGAGCTGTGCGAGTGGTGGGCCCGCGACTATGACTGGCGGGCTGCCGAGAAGCGGCTCAACAACTGGCCGCAGGCCATCACGACCATCGACGGTGTGCGCCTGCACTTCATGCACGTGCGCTCGCCAGAGCCGGGCGCACTGCCGATGATCGTGATGCATGGCTGGCCCGGCTCGGTGAGCGAGTTCCTCGACGTCATCGGGCCGCTGACCGATCCCCGGGCGTACGGTGGCGATCCGGCCGACGCGTTCCACCTCGTCGTCCCCTCCCTGCCCGGCTTCGGTTTCTCCGGGCCGACCGACCGCCGTGGCGTAACCGGCCGGGTCATGGCCGCGGCGCTCGGGCAGCTGATGGCCCAGCTTGGATACGACCGCTACGTGACGCAAGGCGGTGACATCGGCGCGCTGCTCGCGGCGCTGCTCGCCGAACGTGATCCCGAATCGGTGCCCGCTTTCCACCTCAACCTGCTCCCGGTCGGCCCGGCCGACCCCACGGCCCCGTTCGCTGGTCTCGAGGGCGAGGATCTGGCCACCGCACAGCGGACGTTCGGCTTCCTCGCCGAGGATGCCGGCTACTGGCGGATCCAGGAGACCCGTCCCCAGACGGTCACGTACGGCCTCACCGATTCGCCGGCGGCACAGGCGGCGTGGATCGTGGAGAAGTTCCGGGCCTGGACCGACTGCGGGGGAGATGTCGAGTCCACGTTCAGCAGGGACCAGCTCCTGACCAACATCTCGATCTACTGGTTCACGAAGACCGCGAACTCCTCCGCGCGGTTCTATTTCGAGAATACCGGTCCGGGTCGACCACAGCCCTTCCCGGTCACTGGCGTGCCCTGCGGGTACGCGGAGTTCCCCGGGGAGCACTTCAAGATGCCGCGCGCTTTCGCGCGGGACCGGTTCAACATCGTGTCCTGGCGGACCATGCCCCGTGGCGGTCACTTCGCCGCCATGCAGGTCCCCGACCTCTACGTCGGCGAGGTGCGCCGGTTCTTCCGTGACTACCGTTGACGCGTCCGGCGTTCAGTCGAGGAAGTCGTGCTCCTCGTCGAGGAGCACGCCCCAGAGACAATCGAAGTTGATCCTGGCTACCTCCGGGGTTCCACCTGGCTCGCCGTCAGCGCCGTGCTGGCGGAGTCGATGTGCACGGGGTTCCCGCGGCCTCGGCGAGCAGCTGCACCCCGCACGCCGGTCCATCGCCAGGCCGAAGGTGACCGCGTCGTGGCCGCTCTCGGCGGCATGAAGCGGGTCCAGCCGGCGGCCGAGAGCGGACCACGCCTTTCCGTACAGCGAATGCTCGTGAGCTGCCGCCTGCACGTCCGGCGAGCCCGGTGAATCCGGGAATGGATCGCGAAAATTGCCCGGTTGAGCATCCCCTCTCCCTCGATCACCGCCCGGACTCGTCGATCAGCAGCAGGTCCGAGACGCGGATCTTCGCCGGCCAGCTCAGCCCCGCCGCAGCGTGATGCCCTCGGCGTTGAAGAAGAAGCCGCCGATCGCGACCAGCGCTCGCTCCGCGTCTGCCACCTGGCGGTCCCCCGCCAGACCTTGCAGCTGGTGCACCGCCTCGCGCAGGTGGCCGCTGCCCTGGGTGCCGCCCTCGGACAGCGAGCCGCCGTGCGGGTTGAGCGGCACCCGGCCCTTGATCATGACCCGGCCGGTTCCGTCGTCATTGGCCACCCAGTTGTCCTCGATGAACGCCCCGGCCTCGCCCGGGTCGCAGAAGCCGGCATTCTCCAGCCAGTTGAGCGCGATGACGGAGAACCCGTCGTAGGCGAGCAAGACGTCGATGTCGTCGATCCAGAAGTCGCTCTTGGCCTTGAGTGCTTCCACCGTCACCTGCTGGCCGTGCTGGCGCAGGCTCGGCGTCTGGTCCTCGTCGTTCTTGTCGGCCATGCCGAGGACCACGGCGTTGACCAGGACCGGTGGCAGCGGCAGGTCCGCCGCCCGCTCCGCGGTCGTGATGATGAACGCGTCGCCCCCGTCGACCGCGATGTCCATGTCGTACAGGCACAGCGGTTCCCTGATCATCCGCGCCGCGAGGTAGTCGTCCATCGTCAGCGGGGCGCGCATGGCCGCGGCGGGGTTGGCCATGGCGTTGGTCCTGTCGTTGACCGCCACGTACCCCAGGCTGGTGCGCGGCACGCCGAACTCGTGGATGTAGCGCGAGGCCCAGGCGGTGTAGCCGACCGATCCGGCGACGGACTCCGGCTGGGCGATCCCGGCGTTGCCGAACGCGGCGCCGCGTCGGAACGGGTCCTTCAGCGCGCTGCCCGTGTTCCAGGCCATCCGGTAGGCCCCGTGATAGGCGAGCACCACCTCGCAGAGCCCGCTGTGGACGGCGCTGACCGCGGCGGCCACGTGGTTGCCGAACGGGATCATCGGATTGGCGAACCAGGTGACCTCCGGAATCCCCAGCATGTTCTGCACCGCCGGGGCGCTGGGCAGCGATCCGCACAGGCCGTCGACGTCGCGCGGCGTCAGGCCGCACTGGCTGAGCACGGCCTTGCAGGCCTCCGCGACGTAGCTCGCCTGGCTCCGGTCAGTGTTGCGGGGCTGGAACCCGGTCGTGGCGGCGCCGGCGATCGCCACTCGGTCCTTCATGGGGTTGCGCGCGGAGATCATGCGGCGCCCTCCTGGCTCTCCTGCTCGGCGAGGCGGAACACCGGCATGGGCGCGCCGCCGCGCGTGATCCAGTCCAGTTCGACCCGGCGGCCGATCTGGATCTCCTCGTTAGGCGATCCGACGACCGTGCTGGAGAATCGCAGCCCGGGCTGCTCGTCCAGGTCGACGGTCACGACGGGATAGGGCGTCGAGTAATCGACGCCCTCGGCGGGGGGGCCCTGATGCAGGAAGACGGCCATGAAGATCGTGCCCGCGCCGGACACCGGCTGCGCTTCCACGCGATCCGACAGGCAGGACGGGCAGACCGGCTTCGGCGGCGCGTGCCATGTCCCGCAGTCGGCGCAGCGGTTGATCAGCAGCTGCCACCTCAACCGCCCTCGGTAGTGGGCGGCGCTGTCCCTGTCCACGGCGCCGGGGAAGAGCGAGCACAGCTCCTCGTCGCTGACGTCCTGGCCTGTGTTTCCCATAGTCACCACCCTATTATGATAGAACTTATTTTACTGTTTCTTCGACGTGTCGCGTCAACCGGGACGGATAGCGGGTGTGGTCATGGCTGGTCGGCCTCGGGTGGGCTTCGTCTGCACCGCCAGGTCGCTGCCTGAGCTGCGGTCGGCCGTTCCGGTTCTCGAGTCGCTCGGGGCCGATTCGCTGTGGGCGCCGGGTCATCTCTCGATCGGCCGGGACGTGCCCGAGGCGATGACCGGGCTCGCCACGCTCGCCACGCTGTCCGAGCGGGCCACCGTGGGGACCGCCGTCCTGCTCGCGCCGCTGTACCACCCGGTGATCGTCGCCAAGCAGGCCGCCGAACTCGACGTGCTTACCGGGGGCCGGGTGGCGATCGGTGTAGGGGTGGGCGGCGAGTACCCCGCCGAGTTCCGCGGCTGCCAAGTAGATCCGGCCGACCGGGGGCCGCGCACAGATGAGGCGATCGGGGTCATGCGATCCCTCTGGACCGGTGCCCCGGTTGACAATCCCGGAAAGTTCTGGCCATTCGAGGGCCTGAGCATCGCTCCCCCGCCGGTCCAGGCGGGCGGCCCTCCCGTCATCGTGGCCGGCCGGAAGCAGCCCGCCATGCGCCGGGCCGCGCTGCTCGGCGACGGCTGGATGCCGTTCTTGTACTCGCCGTCCCGGTACGCGGAATCGGTGCGGGCCATCCGGGCCATGGCCGCCGACCGCGACAGGGACCTCGCAGCATTCCAGTGGATGGCTTTCGTCTACGTCCGCGTCGACGACGACAGGGACGAGGCTCGCCGCAAGGCGGCGGCCTTCATCGGCGCGGGCCAGCAGGGTGACGGGTCGCGCTTCGCGCCGATCATCGATCACGTGGCCGTCGCCGGCACCAGCGACGACGTGCGCGTCCGCCTGCAGGCGTTCCTCGACGCCGGCGCCCGGCACCTGATCATCGTGCCCTGTGAGACGCGGGACTTCACCGGGGCCGCCAGGCGGATCGCTCTAGAGATCATCCCAGGGCTGGAGGTACCCGGTGCCGGTCGCTGACATCCTGCGTTACAACTCGCTCACCTGGCCGGACCGGGTCGCGCTCGTCGCCGGCGACCGCCGGATCACGTTCTCGGAGCTAGAGCAGGCGGTCTGGCGGCTGGCCGGCGCAATGTCCGGCCTATGCGGGCCGGGAGACCGCGTGGGCATCCTGGCGCAGAACGTGCCCGAGTACGTCGAAGCGCTCTACGGGGTGCCGTCAGCCGGGCTGGTGCTCACGCTGCTCAACTACCGGCTCAACCCCAAGGAGTGGGCCTGGATACTGGCGAACGCCGAGGCCCGCGTGATCCTGGTGGAACAGGCCTACCTCGCCGCTCTCGAACCGGTCCTCGCCGACGTTCCGAGCCTTGAGCACGTCATCGTCATCGGGGATCCGGGTGATTCCGGCCACATCGGCTACGACGACCTCGTCGCCGGCCGGCCAGCGGTCCCGCCTCCGTTCGGACCCGCGGAGTCCGATACCGCCGTCCTCATTTACACCAGTGGCACCACCGGGTTCCCCAAGGGCGCGATGATCACCCACGGGGCGATCCAGACCGCGATGCTCGTGAACGCGCTGGAGCAGGATGTGCTGCCCTTTGACCGGTTCCTGATGTCCAACCCCATGTGCCACGCCTCAGGCTTCTCTGTGCTCCACTTCCACGTCCGGGCATCGGAGGTGGTGCTCCTCAAGACGTTCAGCGCCGAAGGGTTCCTCTCGCTGATCGAGCAGCACCGCATCACCCGGGCGACCCTCAACCCGACAATGGCCCGGTTCGTCCTCGACCATCCCGCGGTGGACCGGTACGACGTGTCCAGCGTGCGCTCGGTCTCCTACGGCGGCATGCCAATGCCGAAAACGACCGCGGTGGAGCTGTCCGAGCGGTTCGGCGGTCTTTCCACCAACTTCGGCCAGACCGAGTCGACGTTCTCCGTCACGTCGCTGACCGCGGCGGACCACCGCCGCGCCCTGGCGGGGCAAGAGCACCTGCTCGCCTCCTGCGGCCGTCCGATGGCCCAGGTCGCGGTGCAGATACTCGACGACCAGATGGCCGAGGTACCGGTCGGCGAGACCGGCGAAATGTGCATTCGCAGCGGGTACACGATGGGCGGCTACTGGCGAAACGACGAGGCCACCAGGGAGGCCTTCGCGGGCGGCTGGCTGCACACCGGAGACCTGGCACGACGCGATGAGGAAGGCTACATCTACCTGGTCGACCGCAAGAAGGACATGATCATCTCCGGCGGGCAGAACGTCTACTCCACCGAGGTCGAGCGCGTCATCGGGCAACTGCCGGCGGTGGCCGAGGTCGCGGTGGTCGGGGTACCCGACGACCTGTGGGGAGAGCGGGTGACAGCCGTGGTGGTCAGGAAGCCGGGCAGTGACCTCACCGGGCAAACAGTGATCGCCGCCTGCCGGGACGCCCTCGCCGGCTACAAGAACCCGAAGGATGTCCGTTTCTGGGACGAGCTGCCGAAGAACGTGCTCGGGAAGATCCTCAAGCGGGACATAAGAGCCGCGCTGCTCAGGTCCTAGCGCGGCTCGGGTCACCGGAACGCCGGAGGGCGGCCTTCCCTGAACGCGGTCACCGCTTCGGCGATGTCACCCGTGTAGTTGCACAGCACCTGGGTGCGGTTCTCGTTCTGGATCGCGTGCCGGAGCGAGCCTGCGCTCGCGTTGGCGTCGATGAGCTCCTTAGTCATCGAGGTGCTGAACGGGCTGGTCGCAATGACCTGCTCCGCAAGGCCGGACGCGGCGTCCGCCAGCTGGTCCGCCGGGACGACCGCGGTCACCAGCCCGGCCGCCAGCGCTTCCGCGGCCCCCATCTTCCTGCCGGTCAGCAGCAGCTCGGTGGCCCGGCTCTCGCCGATCAGGCGCGGCAGGCGCCAGGTCATGCCCATCTCGCCGCCGGACACGCCGATCTTGACGTTGGCCGCGACGAACACGGCCGACTCCGACGCCACCCGGATATCGGCGGCCAGCGCGAGGGCGAACCCTCCGCCGGCGGCCGCGCCGTTGACGGCGGCGATGACGGCGACGGGCAGTTCGTGCAGGCGGAGGGCGAGGCCGGCCAGCCGCCGCTGCCCGGCCATGAGCGCGGCCGTCCCGCGCTCGGCGGGGTCGCCGTTGTAGTCGCCCGCCTTCATGTCGAAGCCCGCGCAGAAGCCCTTCCCCGCGCCCGTCAGCAGGACCACCCGGCAGGACGGGTCGCCTTCCACGTCGTCAAGCGCGGCGTGCAGGTCCGTGACGAAGGCGTCGTTGATCGCGTTGAGCCGCTCCGGGCGGTTGAGGGTCAGCCGACGGATTCCGGGCTTCGGCTGGTCGATGACGACAGGCACTCGGGTTCCTCCTCAGCCGATGACATGGCGCGATCTCAGCTCGGCGATCTCTTCGGTGCTGTACCCCGCCCAGGTCAGGAGCTGGCCGGTGTCTTCCCCGCGGCCCGGGGCAAGGCGATGCGCGACCGCGGGTGTGTCGCTGACCCGCAGCAGCAAGGCCAGCTCGCGCACGGTACGGCCATCCGGGCCCGGGCGGGCCGCGACCCGGCCCGTCGCCGCGTTGGCGGGGTCGCGCATGAAGTTGACGTTGTTGTACGCGGCGGGCTCGACTGCCGCGACACCCGCGTTCTGAAGCGTGGCGAGCCACGTGGCGGTGCTGCCTGTCGCCAAGGCCAACGAGATCACCTGGGCGAGCTCGTAGTCGTTGTCGCGTCGTGCCCCGTGGGTCGCGAACCTCGGGTCGGACTTGAGGTCGGTGCCGAGCGCCTTGCCCAGGGCGTCGAACTCCTGCTCCTTGCCGACCGCGAGCAGCAGCCACCCGTCCGCCGTCTCGTAGAGCCGCTCGAGAGCGCACACTCCCGTCTGCGGCGGGTCCAGGCGGCCCGCGCCGAGCACGGTGCCGTCGGTCCGGCGAACGACATGAGCCATCAGTGCCATGCCTGCGTTGAGCTGGGGGTTCTCGACGAGCTGGCCGGCGCCGTGGCGCTGCCGGTACACCAGGGCCATCAGCATGCCGATGGCACCGAGCAGTCCGTTACCCGGGTCCTCGTTGCCCACCGGCCACAACGGCGCGTTGAACTGGCCGGCCACCTCGAAGCCGGCTCCCACGTATCCGGACAGCAGCGGGGCGAAGCTCTGCCGCCCTGCGTAGGGGCCGGTCGCTCCCCAACCCGGCGCGTAGGCGTAGATGGCGTCCGGGTTGACGCTGGCCACCTGCTCGTACCCGACGCCGAGGCGTTCGGCGGCTCCCGGGCGCATGTTGTGCTGCACGACGTCCGCCCACTCGATCAGGCGGCGGAGCACCGCGCCCGCCGCGGGATCCTTGACGTTCGCGGCGATCGAGCGCTTACCCGCGTTCGCAGAGCGGAAGACCCGCTCAAGCCCGCGCATCGGGTCGCCAGCGACCGGCTCGAGCTTGATGACGTCGGCGCCAAGGTCGGCCAGCAGCCTGGACGAGTACGGGCCCGCGTAGAAGGCGCCCATGTCGAGGACCTTGAGCCCGTCCAGGAGCGGCCGCCCGTCGCCGGCCGCCGGCTGAGCCGCGCTTCCTCCTGCAGCCGCTCGCGGCGGCGACTGGCGCAGCTCGGCCAGTATCTCCGCGGTGTGCTGACCGCTGGCCGGCGCTGGCGCGGGCTGGGCACGGTGGCCGGCCGCCGAGAACCGGAGCGGGCCGGCGACCTGCTGAACGGCGCCGAGCAGAGGGTCTTCGACCTCGACCGCCATGCCGTTGTGCGCGGCCTGGGGCGCGTCGAACACCTCACCCGGATGGAGCAGGGGAATGGCGCAGACGTCGGCTTCGGTGAGCCGCTGTTCCCATTCCCGCCGGGGCCGCGAAGCGAAGATGTCGTGAATCTCGCCGTCGAGGATGACCCGCTCCCCGGCCGTCAGCGGCACCCCCATGTCCAGGCCGTCTTCGCTGGACGAGACGCGATCGTCCAGGCCGAGCGCCTTCATCAAGCGGCCGAAGGCCCCGACCGCGCCCGTGTGGACGCCGATGTACTCGTCTCCGGCGCACAGGTAAGACCTCGCGATCAGCCGGTTGGCGCCGGTGGTCAGGCGCGCCGCGGCGCCGTCTACGTCGCCCCAGACCATGGAAAGGAACGCCAGCGCCCCGTCGAGGAGCGAGGTCTCGACGTGATGGCCGGTCCCGTCGTCCGCTTGCCGGTACAGCGCGGCCAGGATGCCGATCAGGGCCAGGTAAGCGGTCCCGGCGGACGCGAACGGCAGGCCCTCGAAGATCGGGGCGTCCCGGTGGCCGACCTGCTCGCCCATGGTCCCGACGACGGCGTGCACGACCGACTCGTACCCCGGCAGCACGCGCAGCGGCCCATCAGCGCCGAAGCCCGAGATCGAGCAGTAGATCACTGACGGGGACAGCCGGCGGATCGTGTCGTATCCAAGCCCGAGCCGCCCGGCCACGCCCGGCCGCCAGCTCTGCACGAAGACGTCGGCGGAACCGATCAACTGGAGGAGGACGTCATGATCTCGAGCGCTACGGAGGTCAAGCACGATGCTCCGCTTACCACGGTTGAACACCGAATACGCGACCGCAAGTTCATCGCGATACGGATCCCCGCCCGGCGGCTCCACCCGGATCACGTCCGCGCCGTAGTCCGCGAGCATGCCCGTGGCGCGCGGGCCCGCTGTCCCCCAGGAACAGTCGATAACCCGCAGGCCGGTCAGCGGACCGGACTGGCCGGCGGCGTGATCGTTCATGCCAAGCCGCCCCTTTACGCGCCGCTGGCTGCGAATACATACTTGCGGACGAGAAATTAAATCAGATAAAATAGTAGCAATAGTTAAACAATTGTCAAGCGATGACCGTGCCGGAAGGCGACGAGGTGATGACTGCCGAGACACTCCAGGCCAGTCAGCTGGAGCACCGTGACTACGTTGCGGCGGTCGAGGACTATTACCAGCGCGGGTGGACCGACGGTCTGCCGGTCATCCCCCCGGAACCGGCGAGGGTCGCGGCGTTCCTCGACGCGGGCGGCGTGACCGCGCGCGAGGTCGTCGGCGCCGTACCGACCCGGGACGTCATCGTCACGGCCGAGGATGTGGCGATCAACGCCGTCATGGCCGGGTGCCTGCCCGAGTACGCGCCGGTCGCGCTGACCGCGGTGCGCGCCTTGCTGCACGATGAAGCGATCCCGCACTCGGTGACGGCGACGCTGGCCAGCGCCGCGCAGCTGATCATCGTCAACGGGCCGGTGCGCGAGGAGATCGGCGTGGAATCCGGGCAAGGGTGCATGGGACCGGGCTTCCGGGCGAACGCTACGATCGGCCGGGCGCTGCGGCTCGTCGTCCGGAACGTGCTCAGGTCCATCCCGCACGAGCTCGACCGCGGCGTGTTCTCCACGCCGAACCGCTACTCGTTCTGCTTCGGCGAGGACGAGGAGGGCACCTCCTGGGTCCCGCTGCACGTCGAGCGCGGGCTGCGGCCCGATCAGAGCGCGGTCACCGTGGCCTCCACGATGGGCCCGATCATCGCCCACCCGCGCAGCCACGTGCCCGAGCTGATCATCGAGCACCTGGCGCGGGTGCTCTTCCTCGACGGCTCGCTGTGGGAGCACCAGCTGGGGAGCGTCGCCGACCTGCCGGTCGTGCTCGGCCAGGAGCACCAGCGTTTTTTCACCGCCGCGGGGTGGTCCAAGGCGGATATCCGGCGGGCGCTGTGGAACCAGATCAGCCCGCTCGCCCGGGAGTCCGACGGGGCGGGCCTCCGGCTCGGCCGGCCGGAAGGGATCCTGCTCGTGGCCGCCGGGGGTCCAGGCGACCAGGTCACCGCCGTCATGCCGCCGCATGTCGGCCTGGCCGTGACGCTCCCGGTGCCAGCCCGGGCAGCGGAGACGAGCTAGCGCAGACCAGATAGGGAGGTAGTTCCATGCTCATCACCCTCGACCCCACCGGCGTCCGCAATCGCGGCCAGGTACCGCATCGCATGGCGGCACGGCGGCCGCTGGCCGGCGCCCGGGTGGGACTGGTGTCCAACGGCCTGGGGCGCACCGAGGATCTGCTCGGCGCCGTCTACGCCCTGCTCAGGGACGACGGGGGTGCCGCGAGCGCGGTCCTGGTCCGCAAGCCCCACCGGTCCGTGCCGCCGCTGCCCGAGGACTGGGACAGGTTGCTGACGGACACCGACGTTGTCATCGCCGGCTTCGGCGGGTGTGGCTCGTGCAGCACCCGCACGATCCGCGACGCGATGGAGCTGGAGTGGGCGGGCATTCCCAGCGTGGCTCTGGTACACGAGGACATGCTTCCGGCGGTGGACGCCATGACCCGGCTAGCCGACATGCCCGACTATCCCTACGTGGTCGTCGGCCGCGCCAGGACCTCGCTGTGCGACTGGGATGACGCCACCGTCGCGGCGGTCGCCAAGGAGATCGCAGCCGAGACAATGGCGTTGCTTGGCGCTGCCGCGGACGGGAAGTCAGCCGAGTGAGTCCCCGCGCCTTCGCCGACGCGTACGTGCGGATCGTCAACAGCGGCGCCTACGCCGAGCTGGCCGCGCTGTTCGCCCCGGAAGCGGTCTTCCTTGGCCCCGGCGGCCGCGTGCTGCACGGTCGTGCCGCCATCGGGCAGTTCTACGAGAAATTCCTCAGCGAGATCACGCCGGTGATCCGGGTGTCCAGCTATGTGGAGCAGGGGCGCGACTGCGTCTACGAGCTGGAAGCACGTGTCGCCGGCGCGGAGGAGTTCACGCTCGGCGCGATCGACCACGCGACGTTCAACGAGGGTGGTCAGGTCGTCCGGTTCGCGGTCTTCACGAAGTGAGCCCGGCCGGGCTGAATGAGTCGATGAACTCATAGGGGAGGGTGCCGGCCGTGTCACCCGCGAGCGGCGTGGTGATCAGTGTCGTGACGCCCGCCCGCTCCAGTTCCGCCATGCGGCGGCGGATGTCCGCTTTTGTGCCGTAGAGACAGTACCGCTTGGCGTAGGCTATGGCCGCGTCGTCGCTGATCAGCGGGTCGCAGCTGGCTACCGCCTCGGCCCAGGCCGCGGGGTGAGTGCCGTCGCTGTGCAGCCCCGCGGCCTGGCGCAGGGCCTGATGGTCAACACCGAGGCTTTCGGC
This sequence comes from uncultured Actinomycetota bacterium, assembly GCA_963843745.1. Classification (GTDB taxonomy): domain Bacteria; phylum Actinomycetota; class Actinomycetes; order Streptosporangiales; family Streptosporangiaceae; genus Trebonia. The sequence goes on along the minus strand of CAWJLP010000012.1, from coordinate 236,824 downwards.
GATGGCCTCGGGAGCGTTCCGCAAGGCGATCGCGATAGCAGGTTTCCACAGTCGCGGGTCCGGCGGCGAGCCGTCGTGGCCGTGGGCTCGCAGCCACAGGACGACGTCGAACGGCCGGCTCGGCCGGATCGATTCCGCGACGAGCGCGCGGATCGCGGCCGCGGTCCTGGTCACGTCCGCGGCGCTCAGCGTGCCGGCCAGGATGATCCCGTCGGCCTCGGCGCAGGCCAAGCGGACGTTGCGCGGGCCGCCCGCCCCCAGGTAGACCGGGCACGCTCCCGCCGCCCCGGTCAGCCGCTGCGACCGCCCGGCGAAGGACCAGGGCTGGCCGGACAGCAGCGCCCGTAGCGCGCGCAGTGATTCGCCGAGCTCGCGGGTCGGCGTGTGCGTCGCCCCGGCCATGTCCGCGGCGCTGCGCCCGGCGCCGAGCGCCAGCGTGAACCGTCCCGGTGCGAGTTCCTGGACGGTTCTGGCCGCAGAGGCCACGACCGTCACATGCCGCGTCACCAGGTTCGTGACGCCTGGGGCCAGGGTAATGCGGCTGGTCGACGCCGCCGCGAGAGCGAGCGCGACAAACGTGTCTCGCCACAGGAGCTGCGAATCCGGTACCCACACGCTGTCGAAGCCTGCCGCTTCCGCGCAGGCGGCCGCCGCGGCGATGCGGTCTGCCCGGTCACAGGCGGGGAGCCGCAGCCCGATCCGCAAAGCGCTCAGGTTCCCATGTACTGGCTGAGCAGCTCCGCCTGGCCCAGTTCCTTCGCCGACCCCGAGTAGGTCACCGAGCCCCGGCTGAGGACGTACGCGGTGTCGGCGAGCGCCAGCGCTCTGGTAGCGAACTGGTCGACGATCAGCAGCGCCTTGCCCTCGTGCGCTACCTTTTCCATGAACTCGAAGACCTGGTCGACGACTAGCGGGGCGAGACCGAGTGACGCTTCGTCGACCATGATCAGCCGCGGGCTGCGGATGTACGCGGTGGCCATCGCGAGCATCTGCTGCTCGCCGCCGCTCAGCGTCCCGGCGATGTTGCCGATCCGACGGCCGAGTGCCGGGAACACCTCGCACGCTTGGCTGATCGCCTCGGCTTCCTCGCCCTTGCGGGACTGCATGATCAGGTTCTCCCGCACCGTGAGGGACCGGAACACGCCGCGGCCCTCGGGGACGTGGCACAGCCCCTCCTGGAAGCGCCGGTAAGGGGCTATGCCGGCCGCGTCGTTGCCGAACAGCTGGATGGATCCTGAGCTCGGCCGCAGGAAGCCCGACACCGTCTTGAGCAGTGTCGTCTTACCCGCGCCGTTAGGGCCGAGCAGGGCGACGACACCGGACGCCGGGACAGTGATCGAGATGCCGCGCAAGACGGTGGTCTGCCCGTAGCCGCCGGTGACATCGCGAAGCTCAAGTGCGGGCGGCGGCAAGCCGGGCCCCGACCCGTTGCTGCTGGCTGGCTGCTGCAGGCTGCTGGTCATCAGGCCTTCTCCGCCTCGGTCGCATAGCCCAGGTACGCGGCCTGCACCTCGGGACTTGCCGCCACCCCAGGCGGGTCGCCCTCGAACAGGAGCTTGCCGAAATCAAGCACGTAGATGTGCTCGCAAACGTTCATGACCAGGGACATGTCGTGCTCTACGAGCAGGATTCCGCAGCCACGCTCCACGACGGTTCTACGCAGGATGCGGGCCAGCGCCTCTGTCTCCGCGTGGTCAAGACCCGACGAGGGCTCGTCGAGGATCAGGACATCGAACTGGCCAGCCAGGCACCGGGCTAGCTCGACCAGTCGGCGCTGACCGGTGGACAGCGCGCCGGCCTGGGTTCCGGCCAGCTCGGTTATCCCGCACAGCTCCATGGCCGACCAGGCCGCGGCCCGCGTGTCCGCTCGCTGCGACCGGGTCGCGGCGAGCTGGCCCAGGACGCTGGCGCCGCCCAGCCCGGACTCGCGGCCGAGCGCGACGTTCTCCGCGACCGTGAGGCGCTCGCACAAGGCCATCCGCTGGAAGGTCCGGCCTAGCCCCAGCCGCCCTCGCGCCGGGACCCCCAGCCGCGTCATTTCCTTCCCGCGCAGCGAGATCCGGCCGCCGATCCTGCGGTTGAGGCCGCTGCAGGCGTCAAACGTGGTCGTCTTGCCGGCTCCGTTCGGCCCGATCAGCCCGGTAATGCGCCCGAGCGGCACGGAGAAGCTCAGGCCGTCGACCGCGACAAGGCCGCCGAACGCGACGCGGAGATCCCTGACTTGCAGACCGTCGCCTTCCGGCGTGCGCTGCCGGGGCACGTCGCCGGCATCGACGGCCTCGGTCTCCCGCGGGTGCCCGAAGCGTCCGAGGAACTCCCTGAGGCGGCCCGGCATTCCCGCGTGGCTGCCCCGGAGAGCGACGGCGACCGCCGACACGCCGAAGATCACGTTGAGCCACCAGGTCACGTTGGTGCTCGTCAGGTACCCGGGGATCACCGCCGCGATCAGCCCGAAGATCGCATACCACGGTTCGGCGAAGGGCGCCAGCGCCAGGATCGCGAGGAGGGTGAGCGAGTAGAACGGGTCGAAGTGGATGTCCGAGGAGACCGCGAAGTGAATCGACGCCGCGTACAGCACCCCGGATATGGCCGCGAAGAACGCCGAGATGCAGAACACGATCACGCGGGTGGTGTTCGTGCTCAGGCCCATGGTGGCGACGGCGAGCGGCGAGTCCGACAGGCCGCGGAGCAGCCGGCCAAGGCGCAGTTCGTGGATCGCGACCATGATCAGCGCGGTGACCACGAGGATCACCAGGACCACGTAATAGTAGCCCGTGTCACTCGATCCGATCGAGGGCCGCGGAATCGCCCTGCCGTTCGACAAGACGGTGAACATCCAGCTGGTGGAGTAGAGCATCTGCTGGACGAAGATGCCGAAGCCGAAGGTCGCCAGAGCTAGGAAGAGGCCCGGCAGCCGGATCGCGGGGATGGCGAGGAAAGCGCCAACAGGGACGACGATCAGGCCTGCGAATAGCAGGGCTGCGAACCATGGGATGCCCGCCCCGACCGTCAGCTGCGAGAAGGCGACCGCGCCGATGGCGCCGAAGGTGGCCTGGCACAGCGAGACCTGTCCCGACGTCTTTACCAGCAGACCGAGGGACAGGAGCAGGATCATCTGAGTAAGGCCGATCGTCCAGAAGCCGATCTTTTCCGCCCCCACGACCCAGGGCACCACGGCCAGCAGCCCTACCAGGACGACCCCGGTGACGACCCGGACCCGGACCGGACCCTGCCATTGCAGCGGCGGGCGCGACTCGACGTCCGACCTGGAGGTCAGCCGACGGCGGGAAAGCAGGAAGAGCGCGACGAACAAGACAATGAACGGCAGGCTGTCCGGCAGGCCGGCGAGCCAGCCTATGTTGACGACGTACTTCTGTGAGATGTTGGCGACGATCTCGATGGCGATGGCGCCGATGAACGTGAGCGGGATGCTGCTAAACGCGCCGAGCGCGGCGGCGCCGAACGCCTGCACCACGATGTAGGTAAGGGCGATGGCGCTCAGCCCGATGAACGGAAGGACCAGCACGCCCGACAAGGCGGCGAACGTCGTGCCGATGATCCAGGCGGTGCGCCGGACCCGGACCGGGCTCGTGGCCTGCATCGCCAGCAAGTCTGGATCGTCCACGACGGCGCGCATCGCGGTGCCCGTGCGGGTCCAGCGAAAGAGTACGTACAGGCCGGCGACGGCGACCACGCCCACCACCGTCACGATCAGCTGGGCGTAGGAGATGTTGACCCCGCCGACCTCGAAGGAGTCGGTGCCCTTGGGGAGGAACTGCGGGACGTCGATCGTGTCGCTGCCGTACTTGATCGTCCCGAGTCCCTGCACGATCAGGATCAGCCCGGTCGTCGCCACGATCTTCCACGCCACGCTCTGCTGGGAGAGGCGGCGGCTGATCCGTTCCATGCCGAGCCCCATCAGCGGTCCGGCGATGATCACCGAGACGACAAGGGATACGACCCAGTTGATGTTGTTGGCGTAGTGCATGGCGTAGAAGATGTACGCCGCGGCGGTGGCCAGCGCCCCCTGGCCGAAGTTGAAGATCCCCGAGGTCTTATACGTGAGGACCAAGCCGGTAGCGGCCAGGCCGTAGATGGACCCGGCCGCTATCCCCGCGATGATGAAGGGCAAGAACTCCTGCACGTTGCGACCTCCGGGGCTCCCGGTGGGGCCGAAGCCGGCGGTTCCGGCCCCACCGAAAGTGGCATCAGTTAGATGATTGTGCCTATTTTAGCGTCGGTGGTCAAGATCTTTGTGCCGACGACTTGCCAGGCCGTCATGCCTTGGCGGGGCACTGCGCGGTCAGTTCCGCGGGCGCGGTGGTCTGGCCGCCCTTCATCCCGACGACGAAGTAGCACGCGTTGGCGGTGAAGCCGAGCGGCTTGCCCTTCGTATAGGTGACGTTGTTGGCCAGCAAGCCGCCAAGGTTCTCACCCTTGAAGTCATACAGGCCGGTCATCACGTCGGCGGACGTGACGGCGGTGGAGGCGGCTACATCAGCGTTCTTGACGGCCTGAGCAAAGGCCTGCAGCCCCTGCCAGGTGAACGAGGCCGTCCCCTCCCGCCAGTTGCTGTTGGTCGCGTACTTCTGCATCACGGACGTGAACTGTTCGACCGGGGCTCCGCTGGCGACCGAGGGGAAGGCGTACGCCGGGCCGTAGGCGGTGAAGTTCGGCAGCGAGGCGTACGCGGCTCCGATGCTCTGCTCGGAAGATCCCCAGGTCGGGTTGTAGCCCTGGGCCTGGCAGTTCTGGACGAACCGCACCGCCGCCGCGGTGGCGAAGTTGAGCTGTGCGTAGTCCACGCCTTCCTGCTTCAGCTGCAGGCACTGCGCGGTGTAGCTGGGCGCTGTGGAGCTGACCGCAAGCTGGGTGTAGCCGATCCCGGCCGCTTTGGCCGCCCCCTGCAGGATGGGGTTGGCCTGCGCGCAGGCGGCGACCTCGGCGCAGTACAGGTTGGCGAACTTCTTCGCGTGACCGTCCTGGACGGCGACCGCGACCTGGGCGCCAAGGCCGGGGACGATGCCGGTCATGGTCACGAACATGCCCGGCTTCGTGTACCAGTCGTTCTCATCGGACGGCCCGCCGATGAGCGGGATGCCCTTGGCGATCGCCGCGCTGTCGAAGGCGGAGACCAGGTTGTCGGAGGACACGATGATGGCGCTCACGCCGTCGGCGATGAACTGCTGCCCGGCCGCCTGGGCCGTCGCCGGGTCGCCCTTGTCGTCCATGACGATGACCTGGACCGGGTGGCCGCCGATGCCGCCGTTGGCGTTGATCCAGTCGGCCCACGCGGGGGCGACCGTCGCCCCCTGGTCGCTAGAGGAGGCCTGCGGGCCGGTCAGCGAGCCGATCACGCCGATCTTGATCAGCGCGCCCTTCGGCGCGGCGGCGGCGGATGTACCGCTCGTGGTCGCGCCGGATGACGAAGAGCTACTGCTACTGCTGCTGCTGCACGCGGCCACGCCTAGCGCGGCGGCTAGGACGCCGGCCAGCAGCGCCGTGCGCGTGAGTGCGGACCGGCTCGTCAGCTTCGCTGCCGCGGATGTCCGCAGCCGAGCCGTCCGGTGTGTCCTGATGATCACTGGGTTCGTTCCCCCTTTAGCGGCTGCCGGTGCTGACCGGCTCACTGTCGGCGGCGCCGGGTCGACCCGCGGTCGCCGAGGTTCACGGCTGTTTAGAGGACGATAAGCGCCTGCGGCCGCAAAAACTATAGTTAGCTAGATTATCTATCTAATTGTTATCAGTAATAGGTTAGGCGTATGCCCGCGACGTGCGCCGACGCCGGGCCGTAGCGCGGCCAGCACGGTGGGTGGCTGTCGGTGATGAGCTGCTTAGCCAGGTCCCAGCCAGCCGCGCCGGCCGAGTTCCGGGTGGAGCACGTCCTCGCTGTACGCGACGCGGCCGGTGACCTGAGCCGCCGGCGCCGCAAGCAGCCGCAGCGCCGCCGCGCAGAAGTCGGCGATCGGCAGCTGGCCGTCCATGCCGGGGGACGTCACCTCGAGCCCAGGCGTGGCCACGGGAAGCGACGGCATCAGCGCGTTGACGCTCACGCCGTGCGGCTGCATCTCGAAGGCGACCGCCTGGGTGAGATGCTCCAGGGCGGCCTTGGCCCCGCCGTAAGCGAACGGCGTGGGGCCGCCGGCGCCGGGCCACGGCCCCTCCCCCGGGCGCCGCGACGCGTCGCTGGTGATGTTGAGGATCGACCCGCGCCCGGCGGCGATCATCCCCGGCAGCACGAGCTGCATCAGGCGATACGCGGCGAACACGTCGACCTCAAAGTGCCGCCGGTATCCCTTCAGCGGGAAGTCCAGGAAACCCGGCGCCCCGGCTGCGCGAGGAGGAGCGGCAGGCGACGACGGACGCGCCGCGGGGCCGGCGGCGGTGCCGCCTGCGCCGGTGCTGTCTGAGCTGGGGGGCGCCCGGGAACGGTCAGGGCGGCGTTGTTGACCAGGATGTCCGCCGGCCCGAGCTCCCGCGCCACCGTCGCGGCCAGGTCCACGATGTCGTCGTCGACCGTCAGGTCGCAGCGCACCGCGATCGCGCGGCCTCCGTTCCGCCGGATGGCGTCGACCGTGTCGTGGATGGTGCCGGGCAGCCGCTCGTCCCAGACCCGCTCGGTGCGTGCGGCGCAGGCGACGGCGGCGCCCTCGGCGGCAAGAGCAGCGGCCAGCGCGGCGCCGATGCCGCGGCTCGCCCCGGTAACCAGGGCGACGCGGCCGCCGAACCGGGGACCGGTCATTGCGACGGCTGCCGCTGGAGCTCTTCGGCGATCGACAGTTCGACGTCTTTCTGCAGTGACGCCTTGAGGTAGAGGTGCAGGCGGGTGAAGAGGCCGTCGTACCTCTTGCTGATGGCCGCGGCCACCTGGCCGGGAGGGGCGACGATCGCGAACGCGTCGAGGACGTCGTTGTCGATGAGCTCGCGCATCTCGGGCCAGCGACCCGCCTTGGACATCGGGGTCAGCTCCTCCTGCAGCGAGCCCCACCCGTGCGCGTCAAGCACCGGCCGGTAGGCCGGGGTCGAGGCATAGAAGGCGATCTGTTCCCTGACCCCGAGCGCGGACCGCTCCATCTCCTCGTCTGACGCTCCGGTCACGACGAAGGGCAGGCCGCTGATCTCATAGTCATCCATGGACAGGCCCGCCGCCCGACGTCCCTCGGCCAGCGCCGGCAGCGTGACGTCGCGCAAGTACCGCTCGGTCGTGAACCCGTGACACAGGAACCCGTCGGCGACCTCGCCAGCGACACGTGTCATCGCGTCCCCGACGCCGGCGAGAAAGACGCGGGGCGGGCCGTACGGGTTCGGACCTGGGTTGAAGAACGGGGTCATCAGCGTGTGCGAGTAGAACTCGCCGGTGAAGTCCAGCGGCTCGCCGTGCTGCCACGATCGCCAGATCGCGCGCATCGCCAGGACGAACTCGCGCATCCGCGGCGCCGGATGCGACCAGGGCATCGAGAAGCGGCGGGTGATGTGCGCCTTGACCTGGGACCCCAGGCCGAGCAGGAACCGGCCCTCGGTTGTCAGCTGGAGGTCGTTCGCCGTTACGGCGAGCGTCATCGGGGACCGGGCGAACGCGACCGCGATGCCGGTACCGACGCTGATGCGCGAGGTGGCCTCGCCAACGAGCGCGCACCCGATCAGCGGATCGTGCGCGGTCTCGCCCAGCCAGAGCCCGTCGTACCCGTCTGCCTCCGCCTCGCGAGCCCGCGCCGCGAAGGTGCGCGGGTCGGCGTCGGCCGTGATGTCCACTTTCACGGTGGCGGCTGGTTCGGGTTAGCTGGTGGCCAGGAGTTTGGTGGCGTTGTCGCGCAGGATCTGCCGCTGCTGCGCCTCCGTGAGGCCGTCCAGCAGGGCGGCGAACCCGGCCGGCTCGGCCAGCCCCTCCGCGTGCGGGTAGTCCGAGCCCATCACCAGGCAGTCCACGTCCGGCAGGTCCCGGACGATCTTCGGGATGTCATCTTCCGGATACGGCGCCACCCGCACGTGCCGCCGGAAGATCGCCGACGGCCGCTCGGTCAGCTTCCCGCCGATCCACGGCCCGTTGCGGCCCATCCCCCGCGACTTGTCCATATGCTGCGTGAAATGCGGCACCCAGGACGCGCCGAACTCCGCCACCAGCACATTCAGCTCCGGGAACCGGCCAAACAGGTTGTCGAAGATCAGCGCCGACAGCGTGTCCTCGATCGGCCGCTCACCGTACAGGTTGTTCCACTGCCACGCCGACATGTGCCACGACCCCGGCCACGGATCCTGCCCCCACGCCGCCGCAATCGTCTCGTTGTACCAGTTCTCCATGATGTGGAACGCGACCGTCACCCCCGCCTCGTTCAGCCGCGCCCACACCGGGTCGAACCACGGGTCACCCGGCGACCGGCCATGCGCCGGGCCGGTCGGCAGCAGCACGATCCGCGCCCCCGCCGCCAGCACCCGCTCCGTCTCCGCCACCGCCAGGTCCACATCCGCCAGCGACAGCAACGCAGGCGCCAGGATCCGGCCGTCCCGGTTAAACCCCCACTCCTCATCGAACCACCGGTTGAAAGACCGGATGTTGGCGTAGGCGGCCGGGACGTTCTTCACGTAGTTCTCCACCGACAAGGCCATCGCCGACGGGAACAGCACCGCCCGCTCCACCCCCTGCGCGTCCATCACCTTCACCCGCGCCGCCCGGTCCAGGTACTCCGGCCGCATCGGCTCCGGCTGATACGTCTCATCCGGGTTCCCCGACGCCATCTGCCGCAGCATCTCCTTCAACGACCCCGGCTTGTACGCCAGGTCAAACCCCAGCCCCTGCTCGGAGTTGAACACCGCCACCCGGTCCCCGGCCATGATCCGCTCGGTCCCGTCCGGCATCCGCACCGGCGCGATCGCCTGCCCCAGCCACTCCTTCGGCAGATACCGCGTGAACGCATCCCGCGACTCATAGCAGTGCGTATCACAGTCAAACAACCCGAACTCCACACCAGCCATCACAGGCCTCCCGCCGCGGAACCGTCACCAGTCCACGAATCATACAACCTTTTTAGCTGATTCAGCAACGGGAGCGGATGCGGAAACACGGGGGTGCGGGCGCCAGCTGGTCGCCAGCAGCAGCGCAGCGCCACCGGCGCCGGCCAGCGCCGCGACGGCCAGCCCCGCCCACCCGGTCACGCTGAGGCCGGCCGCGTAGTCAAGCGACCAGTCACCGGCGCCGAGGGCGCCGATCGCGCAGGACACCAGGGTGATCATCAGCACGTACTCGTAGCCCTCGCCGGGCCGGAAGATAAAGAAGCCGTTCTTGGCGTGGTTGGCGATCAGCGCCACCAGCATGGTCCCGACCACGCCCGCCGCGGCCAGCGGGGTCAGCAGGCCGAGAATGAGCAGCCCGCCCGCGCCGAGTTCGGTCACGGTGGCGGCCAGCGCGTGCACCCGGCCCGGCCGGATGCCGATCGACTCGAACCACCGCGCCGTCCCGGGCAGCTTGCCGCCGCCGAAGGCGTGGTTCCAGCCGTGCGCCATCATCGTTCCGCCCACGACGAGCCGGAGCACGAGCGCCGCGATGTTCACACTGACCATTCTCGCCGTCCTTCCGCCTGCCCGTTGACCCTGCAGGTATATTAATATAACTTAATTCACTGTTCAACGCGCATTGTGCGGGCACCGTAACACGAGGAGCGGACATGCGGAACACTTGCGCGCGGCCGGCATGAAGCCGGCACCGTTCTCCTACCACCGCCCGGAAACGCTGGCCGAGGCGATTGGCACGCTCGCCGCTTTCGGTGACGAGGCCAAGGTGCTCGCCGGCGGCCAGAGCCTGGTGCCGGTGATGGCGCTGCGGCTCGGGCGCTTCGGCCACATCGTGGATCTCGGGCAGGTAGGCGCGCTGAGGTACGTGCGCGACGACGGCGGCAGCATCGCGGTTGGCGCCATGACCACGCATGCGGCAGCCGGGCGCGATCCCCTCGTCGCCGGTTCCGTCCCGCTGCTGGCCCGGGCCATCCCGTTCATCGGGCACTTCCAGATCCGCAACCGCGGGACCGTCGGGGGCTCGTGCGCGCACGCCGATCCGGCCGCGGAGATCCCGGCGGTGGCCGTGACCCTGGACGCCGAGATGGAAGCGGCCGGCCCGGAACGCACCCGGCGGATCCCGGCGGCCGAGTTCTTCGCGTCGACGTACACGACGACCCTGGAGCCGGACGAGGTGCTCACTTCCCTGCGCTTCCTGGTGTGGCCGGGTCGCACCGGGTTCGCGATCAGGGAGTTCGCGCGGCGCAGCGGCGACTTCGCCCTGGCGGGCGCGCTGTGCGCCGTCACCTTGGACGCGGGCGGCCGGATCGAGCGCGCGGCTATCGGGCTGCTCGGGCTCGGCGCCGTGCCAGTTCGCGCCTTCCAGGAAGAACAGGCCATCACCGGAGCCGCTCCCGGGGACCTCGACATGACCGAGATCGGGCTGCTCGCGGTGGCGGACACCGATCCGCCGGACGACGTGCACGCGACATCCGCCTACCGCCGCCGCGTGGGCGCGGCGATGGCGGCGCAGGCGCTCACCGCCGCGGTGGCGGAGGCCCGGGCCGATACAGGCGCTACCCAGGAGGCGGCACATGGCTGACCACGTGACCGAGACGCGGGAAGCGCGAGACCAAGGCGTGTTCGTCGCGCAGGTATCCATGACGGTCAACGGCACCCCCCGGCGCGCGACGGTTGAATCGCGCAAGACGCTCGCCGACACGCTGCGCGAGGATTTCGGCTTCACCGGCACGCACCTGGGCTGCGAGCACGGCGTGTGCGGCGCGTGCACCGTCATCGTCGACGGGGCGGCGGTCCGCTCCTGCCTCATGTTCGCCGTCCAGGCCGACGGCGCGAACGTCGTGACCATCGAGGGGTTGACTCCGCCCGGCGGTGGCCTGTCCCCCGTCCAGCAGGCTTTCCGCGAGGAGCACGGCCTGCAATGCGGGTTCTGCACCCCCGGCTTTGTCGTGTCTGTCACCGCCTACCTGCGGGACAATCCGGCGCCGAGCGACGCGGAACTGCGCGACGCGCTCTCCGGGAACTTGTGCCGGTGCACCGGGTATCAGGGCATCATCGCCGCGGCCCGCCGCGCTGCGCGGGACCTAGCCGAGGAGCAGCAATGAGCGAGCTCGCGAGCGAATCGGTGAGTACTGTGCGTCCGCGAATGCGGACCCCGAGCGCCAGCGAGGTGGCCTCATGAGCGGTACAGAGGTCACCAGCGCGGCCGCCAGCCCTGCCATGGCCGCAGGGCGGTACATCGGCCAGTCGGTGCGCCGCCGGGAGGACCCGCGGCTGCTGACCGGGCGCGGACGCTACGTCGACGACGTGATCGTGCCCGGCGTGCTGCACGCGGCGTTCGTCCGCAGCACCGCGGCACACGGCCAGCTCCGCGGCGTCGACATCGAGGAGGCCAGGGCGCTGCCCGGAGTCGTCGCCGTGCTCACCGCCGCTGACCTGAACCCGGGGCTGCATCCGATGTGGCAGACGATGATGGGCCCGATGGCTCCGTCGGCTCCGTTCCGCCCGCTGGCGGATACCGATGTCCGCTACGTGGGCGACCCGATCGCGCTGGTCGTCGCAGAGAGCCGGTACATCGCGGAGGACGCGGCTGAGCTCGTCGCCGCGGACATCGAACCGCTGCCGCCTGTGCTTGAGGTCGGCGCGGCGCTGGACGGCGCCGCGGACCTGGTCCATCCCGAGCTCGGCACCAACCTCGCGGGCGAGATTCCCGCCGCGGCATCCCCGGCCATCGACACCGCCTTCGCCGACGCCGCGCACGTCATCACCGAGACCTTCTACCAGCACCGCTACGTCTGCGTGCCGATGGAAACCCGCGGGCTTGTCGCCCAGTGGGACCCGGCCAGCGAGCAGCTCACCGTCTGGGCCGCCACGCAGGGGCCGCACGAGTTCCGCGCGATCTGCGCACGGATCCTTGCCCTGCCCGAGGCGCGGATCCGGGTGATCATGGGCGACGTGGGCGGCGGGTTCGGGCAGAAGATGTTCCCGATGCGGGAGGACATCGCGGTCGTCCTCGCCACGCGCCGCCTCGGCCGGCCGGTGAAATGGATCGAGGACCGCAACGAGAACCTGCTCAGCGGCGGCCATGCCCGCGAGGAGCAGATGACCGTGTCGGTGGCCACCGACGACGCCGGGCATTTCACCGGGGTCCGGGTCGAGCAGGTAGAGAACGTCGGCGCCTACCCGTTCCCCGGCAACGGCAGCACCGCAGGGGCCGGATCCCTGATCTTCCCCGGTCCCTACCGGATCCCCGCGCTGTCCTACGGAGCCAAGGCCGTCTACACCACGACCTGCGGCCGGTGCGCGTACCGCGGTCCGTGGATGATGGAGACGGTCGCCCGCGAGCAGATGGTCGACGTGGCCGCGCGGCGCCTCGGCATCGATCCGCTCGAGCTGCGCAGGCGGAACGTGATCGGCCCAGCGGAACTGCCGTTCACCACCGCCACCGGCATGGTCTACGACACCGTGAGCCCCGCGGAGACGCTGGAGCAGGCAGCTGCGCTGATCGGCTACGACGCGTTCCGCAAAGAGCAGGCCACGGCGCGTGAGCAGGGACGCCTGCTCGGGATCGGGCTCGCGCTCTACATCGAACCGTCACAGTCATTCGGCCCGCTCGGCACCGAGGGCGCGACCGTGCGCCTCGAGCCTGACGGACGGGTCGCGCTGATCATGGGCACGGCCAGCCACGGGCAGAGCCTGGAGACCACGATGGCCCAGGTGGTGGCCGACAACCTGGGCTGCGACATCGCCGACATCAGCTTCATGCAGGGCGACACGGCTTTCGTGCCCTACGGGGCGGGCACCGGCGGCAGCCGCAGCGCGGTCGTGTCAGCCGGCGCGGCCAGGCAAGCGGCCCTCGGCGTGCGAGAGCGGATCGTCGCGCTCGCCGCCGCCGTGCTCGAGGTGGCGCCCAGCGACCTCGAGGTGGCCGACTCGGCGGTCGCCGTCCGCGGCGACCCGGCGTCGGCCATGCCCTTCGCCAAGCTCGCGGCGCTCGCTTACTTCGAGCACGCGACGCTGCCGGACGGGGCGCCCGTCACGCTGGAGGTGAGCGAGCGGTTCAAGGCGCCGCCCTTCACGTTCTCCAACGCCTGCCACGCGGCGACCGTGAAGGTCGACCCGGTAACGGGCCACGTCAGCATCCTGCGGTACGTGGTCAGCGAGGACTGCGGCGTCATGATCAACCCCATGGTGGTCGAGGGGCAGATCGCCGGGGGCGTGGTGCAGGGAATCGGCGGCGTGCTCTACGAGCACATGGTCTACGACGCCGACGGTAACCCGCTGACCAGCACGTTCCTCGACTACCTACTCCCCACCGCCGCCGAGGCCCCGGTCATCGAGTACGGGCACCTCGAAACGGCGTCGCGGCTGCCCGGTGGCGCCAAGGGCATGGGCGAAGGCGGGGCGATCGCCTCGCCGCCGGCGCTCGCCAACGCGATCAACGACGCGCTCGCCCCGCTCGGCGTCCACCTCGCCAGCCAGCCGATGAGCCCGTCGGCCATCGTCACCGCGATCATGGCCAGGGACAACGCCGTTTAGGCCCGTACGGTCACGTCATCAGGGTCTGGAGACGGGCGCGCAGGTCGGCCTTCAACACTTTCATGCTGGCGTTGCGAGGCAGCTCATCCACCAGGAAGGCGCGCCGCGGCAGCTTGAAGTTCGCTATCCGCCCGGCGGCCCACGAGAGGAACTCCCGCTCGGTCAGGCCCGCTCCCTGGACCGGCACGACGAAGGCGACCGGCACCTCGCCCAGCCGCGTATCGGCCGCCCCGACCACGGCGATCGCCGCCACGTCCGGATGCTGCCCCAGGATCCGTTCCACCTCGGCCGGGTACACGTTGAAGCCGCCCACCAGGACCATGTCCTTCTTGCGATCGGTGATCGTCACGTAGCCGTCGGCGTCCCTCGTGGCGATGTCTCCGGTGCGCAGCCAGCCGTCGGCGTCGATGACCTCCGCGGTTTTCTCCGGGTCCTCCCAGTACCCGGCCATGACGCCGTAGCCGCGGACCAGGATCTCCCCTGGCGTTCCGGCCGGGACGTCGTGACCGCGATCGTCTACCAGCCGTACTTCCACGTCCCAGGCGGGCCTGCCCACCGTGGTGACGATGTGCTCGAAATCATCGATCGACGGCGCTGCCGCGGTGACCAGGGAGGTCGCCTCGGTCAGCCCGTAGCCGTTGGCGATGACATCGGGCTTGAGCTCATCGCGCACGCGGCGCAGCAGTTCCGGCGGCGTGAGCGCCGCCGAAGCCATGACCACCCGGAGAGACGAGTAGTCGTGACCTCGCGGGGCGTCGAGAACCGCCCGGAAGACGGTCGGCGGGCCCAGCAGGATCGAGACACGCTCGGTCTCGATCCTGCTGACGACGTCGTCGACGTCGAAGACGGCCTGCGGGAGGATTGTCACGCCGTGCACGACGCACGCCATCCAGCCGGCTTTGTAGCCGAACGTGTGGAAGAACGGCGGGATGATGAGGTAGCGGTCGCCCGGCCGGAAGTCCATCAGCTTCGCGTACCAGCCGTGCGCCCGCAGCGACTGGGCGTGGGTGAGGCGCACGCCCTTGGGGTGGCCGGTCGTGCCGGACGTGAACATGAGGTCCGACACGGTGTCGCCCCGCACCGCGTCGATCGCCGCGTCCGCGTCCGCGGCGGGAACCGCGTCCCCGGCGGCGAGGAATTCCGCCCACGACACGAGTAGCGGCTCGGCCGGGCCGGACACGACGACCGTACGGCCGGGCCGCAGCACAGGAGCGCCGGGAGCGGCGGCCCGCAGCATGCCTACGTAGTCCGTGTCCAGGAAGTCAGTCACGACGAACAGGGCAGTGGCTCCGCTCTTCTCCAGGACGTAGGCGGCCTCCTGGCCCTTGAACCTGGTGTTGACCGGGACCAAGATCCCCCCGGCGCCGAGGATGCCGAGGGCGGCGATGATCCAGCGTGCGCTGTTCGGCGCCCACAGCGCGACCCGGTTGCCGGGGCGCACGCCCATGGCGAGCACCGACCGCACCGATGCGTGCATGGCCGCCTCGAGGCCGGCGAACGACCAGCGCTCGTCCCCGTCGACCAGGGCCTCCGCATCCGGGAACCGGCGCGCCGACGCACGCACCGCGTCCGGGATGCTGGCGAACTCCTCGTCGTAGCGGATCCTCAGCTCCTCGGGGATGTACCCCCACCGGTCTTTTGCCGCGTGCGTCATCGCTCTCGCCTGTTCCTGGTTGGCCGATCTCCGAGATGAGTGGGCGCCGTCAGCCCGCGTTGGGGGTCAGGGCCTGCCCCGCCGCCCGGCGGCGGTCACGTTCGCGCAGCTCATGGGCCATCGCAGCGCCCATGGTCACCGTGGTGCTGACCTGGTACAGCTTCTTCAGCTGGCGCAGGACCGCCGGGTCGCGCGAGGCGATGGTGGCGGCCATCGCGACTGTGGCCGGAAGCAGGTCCTCGTGCGCGACCACGTGGTTCACCAGCCCGATCCGTTCCGCCTCGGCGGCGTCGATCACCCGGCCCGTGTACGACATCTCCATGGCCATCCGGGCGCCCACCGCCCGCGGCAGCCGGGCGGTCATCCCGCCGCCCGGCAGGATCCCGACCGCCGCGTGCGTGTCGGCGAACCGGGCCCGTTCCGAGGCGATCAGCAGGTCCAGGCCGAGCGCGAGCTCGAGGCCGCCGGTCATGACCGGGCCGTTGATCGCCCCGAGTGCGGGCTTGGTCAACTTGCCCGCCATCACGATGGCCTCCGACGCCCGGGCGGGCGGCCGCTGCAGGCGGGTGAACTCCTTGAGGTCAACGCCCGCGCAGAAGGCCGGGTCGGCGCCCGTGACGACAATCGCGCCGACCTCGGGGGCAGACTCGGCCAGGGTGAAGGCGTCGATGAGACCGGCCGCGAGCGTGGAGTCGATCGCGTTACGGGCCTGCGGCCGGCTGAGCGTGATGACCGCGACCCCGTTGCTGACCGCGTAGGTCACCGGCTGTGACGTCATAGCCCGAACCTCCATCGCGAATGCGTATCCGGTAGGTAGGAGCGGAGCACGTCCTTGGCGACGATGACCCGCTGCAGCTCCAGTGATCCCTGGGCGACCTCGTAGAACTTCGCCTCGCGGTACAGCCGCTCGACCGGCAGGTCCCGTGGGTGGCGATGAGGTAGGCGACCATGAAATGGGTGCTGATGATGCCGGAGATGCTCATCCAGCCGCGGGACAGCTCCTCCACCACCAGGGCGTAGGTGAGCAGGGACTCGCCCAGCCCACCGTACTGCTCGCTGCTCGTCAGCCCGAAGACGCCGAGTTCCTTCAGCCGTTCCACGATCTTGTCGGGGTAGGTGCCGGTGCGGTCGAGCTCGGCGGCGACGGGCAGCACCTCGGCGTCGACGAAGTCCCGCACGGTGCGCAGGATGTCCCGCTGCACGTCGCTGAGACCATCGGTGTCAGTGAGCCGGCGCACGCCTGTGCTCCTCCTTCGCCCGCGCGATGAGCTGGGCGCGCAGCACCTTGCCGTTGGCGTTGCGCGGCAGCGAGTCGGTGAATTCCCAGACGGCGGGCACCTTGAAGCCCGCCAGCCGCTCCCTGGCGAACGCCCGCAGCGCGTCCTGATCCGGTGGCGTGGCGCCGTCGGCCGGCACGACGTACGCCTTGACCGTCTCCCCGAGCCGCTGGTCCGGCACGCCGACCACGGCCGCGTCCGCCACGGCGGGATGCTCGGTCAGGACGTTCTCGACCTCGAGAGGGTAGACGTTCTCGCCGCCGCGGATGATCATGTCGCCTTTACGGCCGACCAGATACAGGTAGCCGTCGGCGTCCAGCCAGCCGAGATCCCCAGTGTGCTGCCAGCCGTCGTCCGCGTACCGGAACAGGTGCGGGCCGCGGGCCAGCACCTCCCCGACACCGTCGCCGTCGGGTTCCGCGATCCGCAGCTCGACGCCGGGCACCGCCCGGCCGACCGACGCCAGCAGGTACTCGTCACGCGCGGCGCGCAGGTGGTCGTCGTGCGTCAGGCAGCTGATCGGACTGCCTTCCGTCTGCCCGTAGATGCTGGCGAAGGAGACGCCGGTCAGCGCGGCCACCGCGCGCCGCAGGGTGTCCGGGGGCATCGGTGCAGAGCCGTACTGCAGGATCCGCAGCGACTCGAGCCGGAGCGCATCCTGCTCGAGCAGCATGTAGACCATGGTGGGCACGAGCAGCGCGTGGGTAATGCCAAGCGACCCCAGCCGCTGCCACTCCTCGATGCTGAAGCGCGGCGCGGGCACGATCGTCGCGCCCGCCCCGAGCGCCACCGCTACGTTTCCCCAGCCGGCGATGTGGTGGAACGGCGACGCCGTCGCATACGAGCTCGAGCTGTCGAGCCGGAGCAGCGCCGAGTTCACCAGGGCCCGCTGCGCCAGCATCCGCTGGCTCATCGGCACGGGCTTGGGGAGGCCCGTCGTCCCTGATGTGTGCAGGATGACCGCGATGTCTTCCATCCGTGGTGCCGGCAGGTCGATAGTGGCCGCCACGGGAAACTCGGGTAGCACGACCAGCCGCGCGCCGGACGCGGCCGCGACCCGCTCCCCGAGCGAGGCGGACTCCCGCTCAGCGACAAGCACCATCGCGCCGATGCCCCGGACGCACGGCACCAGCTCACGTTCGGTGAGCCGCGGGCCAAGCGGGGCCAACGGCTTGCCCGCCGCCGCGGCGGCGAGCGTCAGCGCGATCACGTCAAGGCCGGTCGTGACCAGCGCCGCCACCGGCTCGCGGGCGCCAGCACCGATCTCCGCCAGCCACCGCACCGCAGACGTCGCGCGTCCGAGCAGTTCCGGCCAGGTGCTGCTGCCGTCCCCGGTCCGCACCGCCGGGCCTGGCAGGTCCCGGTGGCCCGCGATGATATCGGAATACGTCATCCGCGCCGCCGGCTGCTCGGCCGCACTGCGAGCCGACGTCCGCCAGGACCTGGAGCCGGACGCTGCGGTCACGCATCGCCTCCTCGAACACCCGCCGTCAACTGGGTGAAGCCTACGATATATTCGTTTAAATAAATAGACTACATACCTTGTGGAAACCTGGATGTCATCAGCACCCGGCAGGGTGGGCGCATGAGCGTGAACACCGACATACGAGTCCCCAAGATCGCCGAGCTGATCGCGGAGCAGATCCAGGACGACATCACGGCCGGACGGCTGCGGGAGGGCGACAGCCTCCCGTCCGAGGCGGCGATCATGACAACCTTCGGGGCATCGCGTCCCCCCGTGCGGGAAGCGCTGCGGATTCTGGAATCGGATGGTCTCATCAGCGTTCGCCGCGGGTCCCGGGGAGGCATCTGGGTGATCCGTCCCGACCATCGGACGGTGGCGGCAAAGATGCGCAACGCCATGAAGCTCTGGGGGACGGATGCCACCGAGGCGGCGGCGCTCGTGGCGGGCGCCGAACTCGCAGCGGTTCAGTCACTCGCCGAGCACTGCCGCCAGACGGGACAAGAGCCCTCGATCGGCGTGCCGGTGTCTGACGGCGGGTTTCACCGCCGGCTCATCGGCTGCTCCGGCGCCAGGCTGGCGGAGAGCCTGATCACCGCGCTGGGCCACATGGTCGCCTCGGAGTGCACCAATGCCAGCGCGCACAGCCGTGCGCTGCGGGCAATCGAGGGCGGGGACGCGCCTGGGGCGACGCGGATCTGGCGCTCGCACCAGGTATCGTGACGCGCGCTCGGACGGCAGGCTAACTGGCGGACCGCGCCGTGGTCGGCTCGTCCTGCTCCTCGCCCGTTCCCGAGGCGAGGGCGGTGAGCATATCGGCCGCCCGCGCCAGGACCCGAGCGAGCTCGCGGGCTTGCGACGGGGTTAGCCCGATCAGCCGGTACCGGCCGGCGGCGTGCACCGCAATCTCGATGGCGGGCGGCCAGGCCGGCTCGGCGGGGTCGTCCGGCAGGTACTGAGCGGCCTGGACGTCAAGGCGGTCCGGCAGGACGGGGTTGCCCGCCCGGGAGACGGCAACCGACAGCGTCTCGCTGGCGTGATAGAACGCGGCCCCGCTCGTGTCCGCGGAATGGTTACGGGCGCACCATCGCGGGCAGCGTCCGGTGCGTGACGGCATCGCCGCTCCTTCCTGACCGTGGGGCGGTCAGGGCCCCTCCCCCGACCGCGCCGATCGCCGGTCTTCCCCTCGCCAGAGGCGACAAGTAAGATAGATGATATAACTGTTTTATTCCCTATACTAGATGTTGCTGGCCGGGAAGGATCACCGTGGATCTGCTGCCAGATTTCGACGTCGAAGCCCTGGATGAGTGGATCGGTGACCGGCTGCCTGGCCGCGGCTCCGCGCTGCGGGCGACCCGGATGGGGCAGGGAACCGGGGAAGCGAACGCGCTGTACTGGCTGCGCCGGGGCGAGCACGTCTGGGTACTGCGGCGGCCGCCGGCGGTGATCAACGCGCCCGGCGCCTCGGACATGAACCGCGAGTGGCGCATCCTCACCGCTTTGGAGGGGACGTCAGTGCCGCACCCGTCGCCGCTGCTGTTCGGCGGTCCCGACAGCCCGCTGGGCGGCCCGTTCCTGATCATGGCGCGGGTCGACGGGTTCAACCCGGTGGGCGTGCTGCCGCCGCCGTATGACAGTCCCTGCGCGCGCCGCGACCTCGCCTTCGCCCTGGTGGACGCCCTGGCGGAGCTCGCGGCGGTACCGTGGCTGGAACGCGGGCTCGACGGGCTTGGCCGCCCGGAAGGGTTCCTCGACCGCCAGGTTTCCCGTTGGCTCCGGCAGCTCGACGGCTACGGGAAGCTTCCCTCCTATCAGCCCAGGGACATCCCCGGTCTGGACTGGCTGGCGAACTGGCTAGAGGCGAACCGGCCGCCGGCGCAGCCCGCCGCGCTCATGCACGGGGACTACAGCCTGTTCAACGTCATGGCGTCGCCGCGGGATACGCGCCGCCTCGCCGCGGTTATCGACTGGGACACCGGGACCATCGGCGACCCGCTGCTGGACATTGGCCACCTGCTAGCCCGGTGGACCGAGCCCGGCGAGGAGCCGGCCATCGGCGTGTGGGACATCGAAACCCGTGACGGGCTGCCGACGCGGGCAGAGCTCGCGGCCCGGTACGCCGAGTGCACCGGCACCGACCTGTCTGCGCTGCCGTACTACGAAGCGCTGGCGCTGTTCAAGCTGGCGATCATCCTGGAAGGCGCGGTGGCGCGGCTGCCCGCGCCCGCCGCCGCGGAGCGGGCGGCCATGAACGACCGGCTCATCAACTACGCGGGCCTGTTCGCCCGGGGCGAGCGGGACCTCGAGGCGGCCCGGTGAGCCCCCGGGACCTGTTCGACCTGAGCGGCAAAGTGGCGGTGGTCACGGGCGGCAGCCGCGGCATCGGCCGGGCGATCGCGGCCGGCCTCGCCGAAGCCGGCGCGGACGTCGTGATCGCCAGCAGGAAGCTGGACAACTGCGAGAAGGCGGCCGCCGAGATCAGCGCGAGCACCGGACGGGTCGCGCTCCCGGTGGCATTCCACGCGGGGCACTGGGCCGACTGCGACCGGTTGATCGACACCGTGTACGGCGAGTTCGGCCAGTGCGACGTGCTGGTGAACAACGCGGGGATGTCGCCGCTCTACCCCGACCTGGCCTCGGTCACCGAGGAGTACTACGACAAGGTGCACGGGGTGAACCTGAAGGGGCCGTTCCGGCTCGGGGTGCTCGCCGGCACCCGGATGGCCGCGGCAGGGGGCGGCAGCATCATCAACGTCAGCACGATCGGCTCGCTGCGCCCGGGCCCGGACGAACTCGTCTATGCCTGCGCCAAGGCGGGCCTCAACGCGCTGACCGTCGGGCTGGCTGGCGCGTTTGGCCCGGCGGTCCGCGCGAACGCGATCCTGCCCGGCGGCGTGCTCACCGACATCGCGAAGGCGTGGCCGGAGGAACAGCTGCGTCGCATCACCGAGAACGTGCCGCTCGGCCGGCCAGGCCAGCCCGCCGACTTCGTCGGGACCGCGCTGTGGCTAGCCAGCCGCGCGTCGGAGTGGGTGAGCGGTGTCCTGATCCGGGTCGACGGCGGCCACTACCGCCAGACAAGCTGAGGAGAACGCGCGTGATCGACTTCACGATTCCCGACGACGTCCAGGAAACCCGCGCGCGGGTCGCCGCCTTCATCGACGAGCAGGTGCTGCCCGCCGAGGCGGAGGTCGGCACCCGGCCGTACTTCGACATCGTGACAGAGCTGCAGGCCAAGGCCCGGGCCGCCGGGCTGTGGTGCCCGTTCATCCCGGCCGAATGGGGCGGGATGGGCCTGGGCCCGCTGGCCAACGCCATCGTGCAGATCGAGGTGGGCCGCTCCAAGCTCGCCGCCTGGGCGATGAACTGCATGGGCCCGCAGGACGCCACCATGCTCACCCTGCTCGAGCACGGCACTCAGGAGCAGAAGGAGAAGTTCCTCGTGCCGCTGGTCAACGCCGAGCGGCGGATCTGCTTCTCGATGACCGAGCGCGCGGCCGGCTCGGACGCGACGGGCATGCGCACCATCGCGGTGCGGGACGGCGACTCCTGGGTGCTCAACGGCGAGAAGTGGTTCAGCAGCAGCGCCAGCATCTCTGACTACGTGCTGATCATGGCGCGCACCGATCCCGACGCACCCAGGCACCGGCAGTTCACCACGTTCCTGGCCGAGCTGCCCGATCCCGGCTACCAGATCATCCGCGACATCCCCACTCTGCACGACGCCGTTGAACCGCGCTTCGGGGACGAGGTGACCAGCGGCCACGCCGAGGTCCGCATCCAGGACCTGCGGATTCCGCACGTCAACGTGGTCGGCGAGGTCGGCGGCGGGTTCGCGATGGGCCAGCACCGGCTCGGCTACGGCCGCCTCCGGCACGGCATGTGGAGCATCGCCAAGGCGCAGCAGGCGCTGGACATGGCCGCCGCGCACGCCCTCGAGCGGCAGACGTTCGGCAAGCCGCTGGCCGACCGGCAGGGCGTCCAGTGGATGCTCGCCGACTGCGCCCGCGACCTCTACATCGCCCGGCTGATGGTGCTGCACATCGCCTACAAGATGGAGCACGGCCTGGACATCGGGCAGGAGAACTCGATCGCCAAGAACTTCATCGCGGACATGCTGTCCAAAGTCGTGGACACTGCCCTGCAGATCCACGGCTCGCTCGGCTACACCTTCGACACCCCGCTAGCCGCCTGGTACGCCGAAGTTCGCATGCAGCACCTGGTCGACGGCCCGGACGAGGTGCACCGGTGGAAGATCGGCCGCAACGTGCTCACCGCGCAGCGCAAGTACGGGACCACAGCCTCGGCGGCCGGCGGAGACCTGTTCTAGCGCTCGGGAGCGGGCTTCCCCAGCCATCAGGGCTTGTTGGTGTTACCCGCGTCGACCGGGAGGGCGACGCCGGTGATGTACCGCGCTTCGTCCGAGGCCAGGAACAGCACGGCGTTGGAGATCTCGCGGGGCGTGACGACGGGGACGGGCCCGTACGGCGCGTTCGGGTCGGCGTCGAGATCAGGCAGCATGTTGAGCCCGTTCAGCTGCATGCGCGGGTCGGCCGCGAACAGCGGCCCGGCGGCGGCGCCGCCGGCGATGCCCATCCCCTCGCTCGACACGCCCGTCGGGTGGACGCTGTTGACCCGGATCCCGTGGATCGCCAGCTCGTTGGAGAACGCGCGCATCAGCCCCACGACGCCGTGCTTGGCGGCCACGTAGTGCGCGTACCCGATCTGTCCCCGGATCCCGGCCGCGGAGCTGGTAAGGATATACGAGCCGCCGCGCCTGGCCTCGATCATCGCTGGCGCCGTCGCCTGGATTGTGTTCCACACACCCTTGAGGCAGGTGTCGACGATGAGGTCGTACGTCTCTTCTGGGATGTCTAGCGAGCTGGCGTGGAAGGTGATCAGGCCGGCGTTGGCGCAGACGACGTTGATGTGCCCGAACTCGGCCCGGCCGGCGTCGGCCGCGGCCCGCAGGGCAGCGAGATCGCGGACGTCCGCGACCGCGGTGACGCAGTGGCGGCCGGTCTTCTCGACCAGTGACCTGGTCTCCTCCAGGTCCGCCGCGGTGGCCGCGGCGTACTGCGGGTGCGCGGCGGCGTCATAGGGTGCGGCCAAGTCGATAGCGACGATGTTGGCGCCTTCCTCGGCGAGCCGGACCGCGTGGGAACGGCCCTGGCCGAAGCCGGCCCCGGTGATAAGCGCAACCTTGCCCGCAACCCGGTCCATGATCGCCATCCTCCCGATAAGCCCGTCATAAATAGTTGTATAGGTAATCTTGTATTATTAATTAATCCATGGCAAGGTCCTGCCCGGACAGCATCTCTCGCAGCGAGCGGTCGACCAGCTCGACGTAGAGCCCGGATGGCGCCCGGTGCATCACGACCGGCGCCGGCCCTGCTGGCTGGCCGGTTCCGACCCGGGCGGCGAGCGGGAGGCCGCGTGCGGCGAGCGCCGCTTCACCGTCCTGGCGCTCGACCGGCCCGGCTACGGCCGGTCGAGCGGGTCCCTGCCCCAGGGACAGCGGCTCAGCGAACAGGCCGGCACCGTGTACGGCGCGCTCGACGACTTCGCGGCCCGGCACGCCACCGGCGCGGGCGTCTTCGTCGTCGGGCACTCCTTCGGCCTGAAGCTGGGTCTGTTCCTTGCCGCCCACCCGCGCGGTAAGGAGCTGCTCGGCGTTGACGGCTCCGGCGCGGCGTACCGGTATGAGCCTGCGCTCCACCCTGTCGCCGCCCAGGCGGAACTCGGCGCCGACGGCAGCGTGGCCGGGTACGCGTCGCGCAGCCCGCGCGAGCCGCGGTGCCGGGGCTGGTCGTGCGATGGCAGCCCGCGGCCGGCCACAACATCAGCCTGGGGTGGGCCGCGCGTTCCTACCATCTGAACGCGCTGGCCTTCGCCGAGCAGTGCCTGCTCAGCTCTCTTCGCGCTGGATCCGGTGGTGCCCGCGGGCGATGACCTCGTCGCGGCGGGCGGCGACTCCGTCCGCGGCGATCTCGCGCCGCGACGATTCGGCGCGCTCGGCGTCCAGGGCGTCGTCCGTGCCGAGGTTGCCGCGGCGCTGGTAGGCGGTGCGCAGTTCCGTCAGGAATGAGGCGTCGACGGCGGCGACGGCGGCGGCTACCTCGCGGGCCCGGGGCAGCAGGCCGTCGTGCGGCAGGACCTCGTTGGCGAGGCCGAGCCGCAGCGCCTCCGCCGCGTCGATGAGCTCGCCAGTGTAGCTCAGCTGTCTGGCGCGGCGGACGCCGACGGCTTGCGCCAGGTACACGGTCATGCCGCCGCCGGGGAAGACCCCGACGCGCGCGTGCGTGTCGCCGAAGAACGCGCGCTCGGAGGCGAGGATGAAGTCGGCGCCGAGGGCCAGCTCGAAACCCCCGGTGATCGCAGGCCCGTTGACGGCCGCGATCACAGGCTTGCGCACCGCGCGCAGGGCGCTGGCGAACGTGTCGCCGCGATCGCCAGGTGACCGGTCGGCCCATCCCAGGTCGGTCAGGTCCATCCCGGCGCAGAACGCCGGGTCCGTGCCGGTGAGCATGGCGACGCGGGCATCCGCGTCGCCGTCGAACGCGCGCAGGGCGGCCACGATCGCCGCGTTCAGCTCGCGGTTGATCGCGTTGCGCCGCCGCGGCCGGTTCAGGGTGATCTCGTGGCGGCCCTCACCCCGCCACACCTGCAGGACGTCCGTCATCGTCATTGCTCCTCGTCGCCCGGGCCGTCGAGGTAGCGGACGCCGTCGATCTCCACAAGCGTGGGCTCGATCGCGGTGATCACGCGGCCCATGGCCGCCTCCTCCAGCGGGCGATCCCCGATGGCGCGCAGCTGCCGCAGGGTGTGGCGAGTCGGCCGCATCATCTCCATCGTGCCGCCGCGCACGTCCGCCAGCGCTCGCTGGATCGTCACCCACCCGCCATGGTCGGACTCGGTGGTCAGCACGCCGGCCGACTGGCCGGGGGGAAGCATGGCCACGAAGAAGCGGGTGTCGAACCGGCGCGGCTGGAACCGCGGGGTGATCCAGTGCGCCCAGGGGCTCAGCAGGTCGGCGCGCAGCCACAGGCCGCGGGCGCGCAGGAACGCACCGAACGTGACCTCGTGCGCCTCCACCGACCGCCGGTCGTCCGCCAGGCCGCCGGTCTCTCCGTCGCCCATCTCGACGGCCGCTATCATCCCGTCCGCCCCGGCCAGCAGCAGGCCGGTCTCCTCGAACACCTCGCGGACCGCGGCGACCACCAGCGCCCGGGCCAGGTCTTCCCGGCACGACAGCCGCTGCGCCCATGTCTGCGGCCCGGGGCCGATCCACGGGACCGGCTCGAAATCGGAATCCTGGACGCTGCCGCCGGGGAAAACATACTTGCCCGCGGCGAAGGCCATCGTGGCCCGGCGGCGGAGGAGGAACGTCTCGCGGCCGGCATGCCCGTCCCGCAGCACCGCGACGGTCGCCGCGTCCCGCGCCGGGACCGGCTGGCCGTCCCAGCGGTCCACCAGCGCGAGCTGCTGCGCCGACAGGATGCTCAGTCCGCGTGTCACCACAATGCCGCCCCCCAGCCTGGCCGCGCCCGGAGCGCCGCCTTGTCGACCTTGCCGCCCGGATTGCGCGGCAGCGCCTCGTCGCGAACCAGCACGTACTGCGGGACCTTGAAGTCGGCAAGTTCCTCGCGGGCGATGCGGACGAGGTCCAGCGGCTCCACGGTCTCCCCGGTGCGGGGGACGACGACCGCGCCGACCTTGCTGCCCATCATCGGGTCGGGGACGCCGACGACCGCGACCTCGGCGACGCCCTGATGACGGCTCAGCACCCGTTCGACCTCGATGCTGTATACATTCTCGCCGCCGCGGTTGATGAGGTCGGTGCGGCGGTCGAGGATCCGCACCCGTCCGGCGGAATCGACGCTCACCAGGTCACCGGTGTGCAGCCAGCCGTCCTTGAGGGCGGCCGCGGTCGCCTCAGGCCGCTGCCAGTAGCCGCTCATCACCTGCGACCCCCGGACAAGGAGCTGGCCGGCGCCGGCCTCCGGTCCGAGCAGCGCGAGTTCCGTGCCGGGGACGGCGGTCCCGACCGAGTCGGCGTGGTCGACGGCGTCCTCGTGCGCGAGGCACGTGACCGAGGGCGCCTCCGTAAGGCCGTAGCCGGGCGCCATCCGCGCGGCGGGAAACGCCTCGAGCAGCCGGCGGACCTGTGCCGGGGGCGTCGGCGCGGCCCCGTAGCTCAGCAGCCGGACACCGGACACGTCGAGGCCGGGGAACTCGGGGTGGCGCAGCGCCTGCCAGTACATCGCGGGAACCCCGTTGAGCACGTCGATCCGCTCGTCGCGGATCGCCCGCAGCCAGGCGCCGGCCTCGAACGCGGGTGCGATGACCGCCGTCCCGCCGCTGGCCAGGGCCGGGATCCACTGCAGGCCGCAGGCGAGGATGTGGAACAAAGGCGCGACCACGAGGTTGCGCACGGGCTCGGCCGTACCCAACCCAAGCACCAAGCGGCACTGCTCGGCGGCCGACAGCAGCGCGCGGTGCGACAGTACGGCGCCCTTGGGGCGACCGGTCGTCCCGCTCGTGTAGAAGATCGCAGCCGGCGCTTCTGACGCCGGGTCGGCCGGGGCTGCGGGCGGCCCGTCAGGCAGCCGCCCGTCAAGCACCGCCGAGGCCCCGCTGTCGCGGACGATGAACTCAACCTCGGCCGGCGTCAGCCGGGTGTTGACCGGGACCGGAATCGCGCCCGCCAGCGTCGCGCCGAGGAAGGCCAGGCACCAGTCCGCGCCGTTCGGCAGCCGGATCGCCACCCGGTCACCCGGGCGGACCCCAGCGGCCAGCAGGCCGCCGGCGACGCGGCTGGCGCCGTCCCACAGGTCGGCGTAGCGGAGTCGGCGCCCGGTCCCGAGGTCGGCGATCGCCTCCGCCCGCGGGCTGCATGCGACCGTGCCCCGGACAAGCGCGGTCAGGTGCGGGGCGAGCCCGGTCAGCCGAGGCCCGTCAGGCGTCCAGATCAGCCCGTCGCCGTCGTGCCGGCCGGCCGGGACGATCGACGGGGCCGTCGGCTGGCCGGCTGCCGCCTGCCCGCCCGGACGCGTGCCGTGAGTCACGGCCACATTAGTCGCTGGCGGGGAGGGGCTTGGCTTCCTTCAGCACCAGCGGCTCGCCGTCGAGGGCCAGGGTGCCCTCGCCGGGCTTGGTGACCAGCAGTTCCAGCGTCCCGCTGGCGTCGGTGTAGCGCTTGCCCAGGGCGTTTCCCGTGTCTGCGCCCTCCTTGAGTGACAGGCCGACGGCCGGGGTCTCCTTCAGGTCGATGACCGGGTGACCGCCGCAGGTGAGATCGGCCTCGCCGGGCAGCGGGCGGACGACGATGATCTCGGTCTGGCAGACCTGGCTACGGTACCTGGCACCGATCTTGAGCTGCATGTGCTTGGTCACATCCTTTCTGTGTTTGGACAGCCGCTGGGGAGGACAGGTCCGCGACGATCTCCCGTCGCAGCAGCTTTCCCGTGAGCGTGTAAGGCAGCGAGCCCCGGATGACGACGACGTCCGGGGTGCGCGAGCCGCGGAGCCTGGCCCGGACGAAGGCGCGGATCTCGTCCGCCTCCGCCGTGGCACCGTCGTGCGGGACGACCGCCGCGACGATCCGTTCGCCCCACTCCTCATCCGGCACGCCGACCACGGCGGCGTCCCTGATGGCGGGATGCCTGATCAGCACGTCTTCGATCTCGGCCGGGGCGATGTTCTCGCCGCCGCGGATGATCGTGTCGTCGGCGCGCCCCTCAATGAACAGGTAGCCGCCGGAGTCGACGCGCGCGCGGTCGCGGGTCGGGAACCAGCCGTCGGCGTCAAGGACGGAGCCGATGTCTTCGTAGACGCCCGACACCTGCGGTCCGCGCACCCACAGCTCCCCCGCCTCGCCGCTGGCCACCGGCCGGCCGTCGGCCCCGCGGACCTCGACGTCAATGCCGGGCACCGGGCGTCCCGCCGACGTCAGCCGCGCGCGCACGTCCGGATCGTCGCTGCCGAGTGCCTCGCGGTGGTCGTCGGGGGTCAGCACCGCGATCGTCGAGCTCGTCTCGGTCAGGCCGTACGCGTTGACGAAGCCCGCCGCGGGAAACAGCCGGAGCGCCCGTTCCAACACCGTCGCCGGCAGCCGCGCCCCGCCATAGGCGATCGAGCGCAGCGTGGGGACCTCCGCCGGCGTCTCCCCCAGCTCGTCGACGATGCGGGCCAGCATCGTCGGGACCACCATCGCGCCTGTGGCCTTCTCCCGCGCGACGATGTCCAGCCACGCGGCGGGGTCGAAATTCGGCAGGTACACCATTCGGCGGCCCGCGTAGAGGTTCGTCAGCGCGCTGCCGATCGCGGCGACGTGGTAGGGCGGCACGCTGACGACCACCGCCTCGTCCGGGTCCGCCGAGGCGAACTCGACCGTGCCGATCACGTAGCTGACCAGGTTCTCGTGGCGGAGCACGACTCCCTTGGGGCGGCCGGTCGTGCCGCTCGTGAACAGCAGCACCGCGCAGTCTCCGTCGGCCACGTCAGCCGCCGGCGCCTCCTCCGCCACGCTGGCGGCGGACAGCCACGCCTCGACGGTCATCACCTGATCGTGCTGGCGCACCGCGTCCTCGAACGCCTCGTCCACGACGACCAGCGGGCGGTCCAGCCTGGCCAGCAGCTCAGCCAGGCCGTCCTTGCTCAGCCGGTAGTTCAGCGGGCTGAACGGCACACCGGCGACCGCGGAGGCCATGAGCAGTGAGGGGAACGCCGGTCCGTTCAGACCGATAAAAGCGACGCTGCCAGCGGCCCTCGCGCGGATCACCCCGGCCCCGCCCGCCACCGTGCGCCGCAACGACTCGTAGCTGATGCCATCAGCCCGGTGACCGAGCGCGGTGCGGTTGTCGTACGCCGAGGCAGCCATGTCGAGCAGCAAGGCGATGCTCATCAGGATCACGGCGTAGAGATCCCGGCTTTCAGGCCGGGACAGAAACGCCGCTTCCTCCCTCCGGATGGCGATACAGTCGAACATGTCTGCGATTGCCAGGCAGGCAAATGCACTACCTGGCACGAAACCGCGGCAGGGCATGCCGTGGCTGCACGGGGAGGCGACGGGGCTGCCCGGCCTGTGAACCGCGAACCAACAGCGCGGCGCCAGCCGCGGCTGGAATCCCCAGCCTTTAGGTCGCCCTCCGGCGGCTCCAGCTTGATGACCTCCGCGCCCCCGTCGGCCAGCGCCTTGGTGCAGTACCCGCCGGCGATGCCGGCCGACAGGTCCGCCACGCGCAGCCCGATCAGCGGCCACTCCATCAGATCACCTCCGTATAGTAAAATAAACTAACCAATAATGTGCCTGGTCGCAACTGGCCACCCGACGACTCGATGGCTAAATTAGTTGCATGATTATCGGCAGAGAGATCGCCGGCGACAACGGGGAGATCTGGCTCGCCACCAGGCAGCGCGTTCGCGACCTGCTCACGGGGCGCACCCCGGCCGAGATGGACAAGCCCGTGCCGGCCATGCCGGGCCTAACCGTGCGCGACGTGCTTGACGTGCTCGTCGCCACCGGAGCCGACGCCCTCGACGGCGACATTCACGCGACGTACGCCGCCCCCGACGGCGGGCGCGCGCCGGACGCCCGGACGGACGCCGAACTGTTCTCGGCCTGGGACGCGCAGGCCGCCGGCATCGCCGCGCTCGTGCGCGACAATCCGCTGGCTGGGCGGCTCCTCATCGACCTGGCCACGCACGAGCACGACCTGCGCGGGGCGCTCGACTGCCCCGGGGCGCGCGCCGACGACGCGGTGGCGATCGCGGTCGAGCTGCTCGCCAGGAAGTTCGCCGCGCGGCTGCGCGCCACCAGCGTTCCCGCGCTCCGCCTGACCTGCGAGCAATGGGGCTACGAGACCGCACCGCCCCCGGTCCACGCGATCCTGGTCGCCGACCGGTTCGAGCTGTTCCGCGGCTTCACCGGCCGCCGGTCGGCAGCGGAGGTCAGGCGCTGGATGTGGAGCGGCGACCCGGGACTGTACCTGCCGTACCTGTCCGACAGCGGCTCGCTGCGCGCGACCGACCTGGACGAGCCGGATCCGGACGTCCCGCCGGAGTACGCGGAACGGCTCAGGACGCGGAGCTGGCGGGAACCGGTCGCCTAGCCAGGCGCTATTCAGTCATCGCTAGCGCCGTATCACCCGGTGCCCGATGTCCGCGCGATCATCTGGTGGACCCACTGCGACGCCCAGCCGCCGGCCGTCGTGGCGTGGAGCGGTCGCTTACCTGAGTATCTCCCGACGCGCGCAACGTCAGCGGGCAGCTGATCACCGCCGCGGGCGGACTGAACCCAGCACTTTAGCCCGGGACATGGCGGCTGACCAGGCGCTACTTCAGCAGCGGCGCCAGCCTGGTGCAGACGGTCTGGATGTGCCTGGCGACGGCCTTTTCCGGCATGCCGCCGATCGAGGCCCAGAAATACACGGTGTCCACCGGGGCGTCACCGACCTTGTCCCGCACCCGGCGCGCGATCTCAGCGGGCGTGCCGTAGAAGAAGTGGTCCAGCGGCGTGCGCGGCTCGCGCGTCCGCAGCTTCTCCGGGTCCACCGGCTTCGGGACCGGCGCGTCCGTGCCCTGCACCATGTGCCGCCGGTACGAGTCGAGCTGATAGGCGACGTGATGCGCGACCTCCGGCCAGTCCGCGTCAGGGTCCTCGGTAACCCAGCCCTGGACGCCGCCCGCCATGCGGGCGGCGGCAGGGTCGTGGCCCGCTTCGGCTAGCGCGTCACGGTAGGCCGGCCAGCTCTCCTTGTTCGCCGTCAGCAGGCACTCGCCGAGCAGG
This sequence comes from uncultured Actinomycetota bacterium, assembly GCA_963843745.1. GTDB lineage: Bacteria > Actinomycetota > Actinomycetes > Streptosporangiales > Streptosporangiaceae > Trebonia. Next base: position 206,096 of record CAWJLP010000012.1, on the reverse strand, counting down.
CCGGCCCGGCGGGCGCCCTTGGGGCCCTGGTAGCCCATCCACAGCGGCGGCCGCTCCTGGACCGGGCGCGGGGTCACGCCGCCCGGGCCCCAGAGGCGGCGCAGCTCCCTGGCCATGTCATCGGTCGCGCGGTACCGCGTCGCCATCTCGGCGCCGAAAAGCCCGAACTCAGGAACGCGATACCCGGCGCCGAGCCCCAGGTCGAGCCTGCCGTCGCTGACGATGTCGACGACCGCGGCCTGCTCGGCGACCTCGGCCGGGTGGTGCAGCGGCGCGATAAGGATGCCGGTGCCGATCCGCACGCGCTGGGTCCGTGCGGCGACCGCCGCCGCGAACGTCAGCGGCTGCGGCAGGTAGTCGTCGTCGAAGAGATGGTGCTCGGTCAGCCATACCGAGTCACAGTCGAGCAGCTCGGCCTCACGGCACATCTCGAGGGTAAAGCCGTAGAGGCGGGACGGCGGGACACGCCAGGCCGGGGGATTCCGCAAATCGAAATAGATGCCTATACGCATGGCTCGTGTTCCCTTCCCGCCTCGGATAGAATCATCTCACCTATTGAACGAGATTTACTGTATAGCTATATTGGGTCACGTCTAGGCTTCCGCCGGCTCAGGGCACCAGATCCGCCTGTAGGGGAGGCAGCAATGTTCAAGCTGTTCAGTGTCGATGATCACATCGTCGAACCGCCGGGTGTCTGGGTGGACCGGGTACCCGCCGCTTACAAGGACCGGGTGCCGCACGTCGTGGAGGCCGACGGCCGCCAGATGTGGGTCTGGGAAGGCGGCATGGAGATGACAATGGGCCTGAACGCGGTCGCCGGCAAGCCGCGGGAGCAGTGGGGCGCCGAGCCGGCCCGGTTCGAGGACATGATCCCGGGCTGTTATGACCCGCACCAGCGCAAGAAGGACTTCCTGTCCAACGGCGTCTTCGCCAGCGTCGCGTTCCCCACGCTGCCGGGGTTCGCCGGCCGCAAATTCGGCACCTTCGAGGACAAGGACCTCGCGCTGGTGTGCGTGCGGGCCTGGAACGACTTCGTCCTCGACGAATGGTGCCCGGCCGCGCCGGAGATGTACGTCCCGATGACGATCGCGCCCGTGTGGGACGCGCAGCTCGCCGCCGAGGAGACCGCACGCTGCATCGAGAAGGGCAGCAAGGCGCTGTGCTGGATGGAAGACCCAGCCAACATCGGCCTGCCCAGCTATCACACCGACTACTGGCACCCGTTGTTCGCGGTCTGCCAGGACGCCGACATCCCGGTCTGCATGCACATCGGCGGCGCGCTCCCGGTCGTCACGCTCGAGGGCAAGATCCCGATGGTGGAGATCGCCGCCGCGTTCACGCACGCCGGCCGCTCGGCCACCAACATGATGGTCAGCCCCATCCCGCGCAAGTTTCCGCGCATCAAGCTGGTCTGGTCAGAAGGCGGCATCGGCTGGATCACCGCCGCGATCGAGCGCGCCGACCGCCAGTGGGACCGCCACCAGTACTGGACCCACGTTCCGGACGCCGACATACTGCCCAGCACCGTGGCGCGGCGCAACATGTGGTTCTGCATGATCGAGGAGCCCGTCGGCCTGAAGTACCGCTACGACTTCACCGTCGACCACATCCTCTGCGAGACCGACTACCCGCACGCGGACACCCCGTTCCCCACGACGCAGGCGGCGTTCAAGACGCTGTTCGAGGGAGTGCCCGCCGATGAGGTGGCGAAGATGACCCACGCAAACGCCGAGGAGCTGTTCCGCTTCCCCATGACGGTCCCCGAGGGCACCCCCGACAACTGAACCGGCAGCCTTTTCGCCCTCGTACAGAGCCTTTAACTACACAGACCCCCCCGTACGAGGGCGGAGCGTATGAGGCGTCAGGCGGGGTATCGCATGGGTCCTTGGGTGTAGGTGCGGCCGCTGGGGGTGGTCCACTGATGCAGGCCGGGTTCGGGCTGGGTGACGCTCCAGCCGGGTGACTGCTTGACGCGGTGGCAGCGCCGGCTTCTGGCGCCGCCGTTGCACGCGCAGGTCTTACCGCCCTGGTCGTAGGGCACCGCGTGCTCGAAGTCGGATTCGCGGGCGTGCGCCGAGCAGGTCGGGAAGGTGCAGGTGCCGTCGCGGATCTGGACTAGGTGGCGGAGGGTGTCATTCGGCTGGTAGCCGTGTGACTGGTGGCGGTGGTCGCAGTCAGTGACCGGGACCGCCAGGAGTTTGACCGTGAGGTCGCGGCCGCCGGGCAGGGTGAGTGTCCAGGTGCCGTACCCGCCGGGTGGCCCTGGTTCGTCGCGCGGGGTGAGCGCCCATGGCGTGGGGCATGGGGGGCCGTCGCGGCTGGCGGGCGGCGGGCTGGTCTTTTTCGTCCGGGCGGGCCGGGCGCAGCCGTGGGCGACGGCGACGCCCTCGCCGTCGGTGATGGTCAGGCACCATTCGCTTGCTGGGCTGTTCGCGGCAGTGGCGGCCAGGTCGCGGACCAGCGCGGGGTCGAGGGGGCCGAGTGCGTGTCCGGCGCCGGGCCGTTCGGCCAGGCCGAGCAGGGTGGCGAGCGGGAGGGTGAGGTTGGACCGCGCGGCCAGCCCCGGCAGGGGCGGGGCGGCTGCAGCGCCGCTGCCATCACTGGCGGCATCGGCGCCGGAACCGTGTGAGCGGAGGACGGGTTCGCCGCTGTCGCCGAAGTGGCTAGTGAACCAGTCGTCGTCCGGGAGACCGGGGCCGGGAGTGCCGACCAGGTCCATGCCGCTTCTGTCGCGATTCCCGCCGCCGGGGCCGCCACTCGCGCCGTTGCCGGGACCGTCTGGGCCACTGGCCGCGGATCCGCCGGGGTCGGCGACGGAGTCGCCTGGCACCTCGTCGTCGGGTTCGCCGTGGTCGCCGAAGTAGGAGTCCCAGTCGTAGGCGTCCCGGTCCTCGTCGAACGTACCGGAGCCGGCAGTGCCGGCCGGAGTCCCGCCGTCGGGGGCGCAGCTCGGGTCGCGCTCAGGTGGGCCGTCTTGCCGGGCGGCGGCGATGCGGTCCTGCTCAGCGGCGGCGTCGGCGCGGGACTGGGCGAGGCGGGTCTCCAGGGTGATGCCGTTGAGGATGTCCAGGAATGCCAGCACGCGCAGCTGGTCCAACCGTGCGTCCGGGCGGACCTTTAGCCGCTTGTAGCGCTGGGCGCGGTATTCGATCGCGTCGTTGGCGGCGAGGGCGGCGTCGGTGGGCAGGCCGTAGGCGGCCAGCGCGCATGCGCCGCCGTTGGCCCGCCAGAACCGGACCCTGGCCTCTTCCCGCTCCGCATGCTGCCGCCGCTTCGCCGCGCCGGCCGGGTCGACCGTGCACACCGCCTGCGCGGCGAGCCTGCCGATCACGCCTGGCGGCTGGCCGGCGACCTGGTCCAGGATGAGCTTTTCCGCCTCCGCGGCGTGCTCATCGTCCAGCACCGCCAGCTCGTCGGAGATGAGCTTGGCTTTCCATTCGCTGATGGTCCCGGCGGCCAGGGCGGCGCCGGTGCCGGGCAGCCGGGCAGCCAGGTCCCACGCGAAGCAGGTCAGCTTGTCCGCGCCCCGAATCGACAGACCGAGCGCGACGCTGACCTCGTGGGCCAGTCCCTCGTGCCACTGGTCGGGCAGGTCGCCGTGCATTGCCTGGTAGCCGCCGGGGCCGGGGCGGGCGCGGCGGCGGATCAGCTCCCGCACCACCCCGAGCTTGCCCGCGGCCGCCCACGCTTCGAGGGCATCCCACCGTCCCAGCAGGCCGATCAGCTCATCATCGGTCGCGCCTTCGCACCTCTGCTCCGGGCCCGACAGCTCCTCCACCACCGCCGCGAGCGCGGCGCTACGGCGGGCAGGTGTCCCCAGGGCCGTCCTTGACGAAGCCGGCCAGCCGCAGATCACGGATCTCGCTCGGGTGCCTGCCGCCCGCCGCCGGGAACGTCGCCGCCAGGGACATCCGCGCCGCCGCCGGGCACCCCGGAGTCGCGGGCTGGCTCCTCGGCCGGCTCGCGCTCGGGGGGCGGTGGCTGCGTCATGGACTACCTCGTTTGAGTGCGACGCTAAGAAAAAGTAAGTACTCGAATTCTATCGCTATTATGATACGTCAGCAGCCGAGATCTGCTTACCTTGCGGATACTGTTTCCTTTCCTCGGGCGCTATGTATGGCACTGGATAAAGTAGTATATTAATAGTACTTAATTCACTAATGCGTGAAGGGGTTCTCATGCTTGCGCGGGTGATCATCGGGCTGGGACTGACCGTTATCGCGTTCGCGGTGGCGGGGCGGCGGGTGTGGTGGCTGAAGCGGCTGGCGTTCAGTGGCCAGCCGGCGCCGGAGCGGGTGGCGTACGCCAGGTCGCACCCGGCCGGGGAGGCCGAGACTCAGCTGACCGAGGTGATCGGCCAGCGGAAGCTGCTGAAATGGTCGGTGCCCGGCGCGGCGCACGCCGCGACGTTCTGGGGCTTCATCGTCCTGCTGCTGACGATCATCGAGGCCTACGGCGCCCTGTTCTCCCGGACGTTCGCGATCCCGGGGATCGGGCACTGGGCGTTCATCGGGTTCATCGAGGACCTGTTCGCCCTCGGCGTCCTCGCCGGCATCGTCACGTTCACCGTGATCCGGGTGCGCAACAACCCGCACAAGGAAGGCCGCCGGTCGCGGTTCTTCGGCTCGCACACCCGGGCCGCATGGGTGGTGCTCGCAATGATCGCGACGGTCATCGTCACGCTGCTGATCTACCGCGGCGCGCAGCAGAACACCGGCACGTTCCCCTACCCGCACGCCTGGGCGTTCGCGTCCTGGATCGCCGCGCAGATCCTGCACCCCCTCGGCTACGGCGTCAACAGCGTCCTCGAGGCGACCTTCATCCTCCTCCAGCTCGCCGTCGTCCTGACGTTCCTGGTGATCGTCACCTACTCCAAGCACCTGCACATCGGCCTAGCCCCGCTGAACATCATGTTCTCCCGCCGCCCGAACGCGCTGGGGCCGCTCGAGCCGATGCGCTCGGGCGGCAAGGTGCTGGACTTCGAGGAGGCCGACCCGGATGTCGACGTGTTCGGCATCGGCAAGGTCGAGGACATGACCTGGAAGGGCCTGCTCGACCTGGGCACCTGCACCGAATGCGGCCGCTGCCAGTCGCAGTGCCCGGCCTGGGTCACCGGCAAGCCGCTGTCCCCCAAGCAGGTCATCCTGGACCTGCGCGACCACGCGTTCGCCAAGGCGCCGTACCTGCTGGCCGACTCCGACGAGGCCCGCGACAGGCTCCCCGATGCCGTCAAGGCCGAGGCGGAGCGGCCCCTGATCGGGACCGCAGAGGCGAACGGCGTGATCGATCCCGAGGTGATCTGGTCGTGCACGAACTGCGGTGCGTGCGTGAACGAGTGCCCGGTCGACATCGAGCACATCGACCACATCAACGGGATGCGCCGCCACCAGGTCCTCGTCGAGTCCGCCTTCCCGCAGGAAGCCACCACGATGCTCAACAACCTGGAGCGGCGCGGTAACCCGTGGGGCATGGCCGAAGACAAGCGCCTGGAATGGATCACCGAGCTGGACTTCGAGGTCCCCGTGCTCGATGACCGCATCCCCGACGACGTGGAATACCTGTACTGGGTCGGCTGCGCCGGGGCGCTGGAAGACCGGGCGAAGAAGGCCACCAAGGCCATCGCCGAGCTGCTGCACGTCGCGGGCGTGAAGTTCGCCGTGCTCGGCCCGCTGGAGGCGTGCACCGGCGATCCGGCCCGCCGCCTGGGCAACGAGTTCGTGTTCCAGATGCTGGCGCAGCAGAACGTAGAGACCCTGAACGAGGCCGGCGTAGCCGCCGGGACCGGCAAGAAGGTCATCGCGTCCTGCCCGCACTGCTTCAACACCATCAGCCGCGAGTACCCGCAGCTGGGCGGGAACTACGAGGTCATCCACCACACGCAGCTACTCGCCCGCCTGGTAGAAGAAGGCAAGCTGACGCCCGTCACCGCGGTCGAGGAGAAGATCACCTATCACGACCCATGCTTCCTGGGACGGCACAACCAGGTCTACACCCCGCCCCGCAGCATCATCGACGCCGTGCCCGGCACCCAGGCCGAGGAGATGCACCGGTGCAAGGGCAACGGCTTCTGCTGCGGCGCCGGGGGCGCCCGCATGTGGCTCGAGGAGCGCACCGGCAAGCGGATCAACGAAGAGCGGATCGACGAGGCCCTGGCTCTCGACCCCGACACGGTGACGACCGCCTGCCCGTACTGCATGGTCATGCTCGGCGACGCCGTCAACGCCAAGAAGGCCGCCGGCCAGGCCAAGCCGGAACTCGAGGTCATCGACGTCGCCCAGCTCCTGGTCCGGTCCGTCAAGCTCCGCGAGCAAACCGCCAATGCCGCCGCCCAGAATGAGGAAGGGGCGGGCCTCTAGAGTCGGTCGGGTACGTTCTGACGACTGAATTTCAGTCGAGCAGGGCGGAAAGCTCGCGCCACTCCCGCAGCGGCAGGGCGGCGGCGCCAGAGCCAGCGGTGAGCACCTGCAGGGCCACGTGGTCGGCGCCCGCGTCGAGGTGCTCCTTGACCCGGCGGCGGACGTCTTCGACGTCCCCCCAGGCGACGAGCGCGTCGACGAGCCGGTCGCTGCCGCCGTCGGCGAAATCCTCGTCGGCGAAGCCCAGCCGGCGCAGATTGCCCGCGTAGTTCGGCAGCCGGAGCAGACGGCCGATAGTGGCGCGCGCGATCCGGCGGGCCTCACCCGGGTCGGAGACCAGCACGACCTTCTGCTCGGGGATCAGCAACGGCCCCGGTCCAAGACGCCGACGGGCCTGCTCGGTGTGCTCCACGGGGACCGTGTAGGTGTGCGCGCCCTCCGTCAGCTCGGCGGCGAGAGTGAGCATGTGCGGCCCGAGAGCCGCCAGCACCCGGCGCAGCGGGGCAGCCGGAACGGCACCGAAGTAGCGGGTGGCATCCATCGCGGCGAGGTAGTCACGGGTGGCCTGGACGGGCCTGACCAGCGTGTGCCCGCGGAGGGCCACGGTCGGGGTGTGGCTGACCCCGATGCCAAGCAGGAAGCGCTCGGGGAATCCTTCGGTCAGGGTGCGCTGCGCGTTGACCATGGCGGTCGCGTCCCTGGCCCACAGGTTCGCGATCCCGGTGGCGACGACCATACGGCGCGTCGCGGCCAGCAGCAGCGCCGCATGGCTCATCACTTCCTTACCCAGCGCTTCCGGAACCCACAGGGCAGGAAACCCGAGTTCGTCCAGCTCGGCCGCCGCCTCCTGAGCGACGGACAGCGGCTGTGCCTCCAGGGCCATCGACCAGATGCCGACGCGTCCGATGTTCATGTGGCCCGCTCCTCGAGCCGCGCCTCAGTCGACTGGCTTGCGGGTGCCGAGCATGCCCGCGTTCGGCGCGGCCTTCGCCACCAGGTCCGGCACGACCGCGGTTAGCGCGGCCGGGTCCCAATGGCTGTCCCGGGACACGCTCGGGCCGTTCACCCAGCCCTCGATCACGGTGATCGCGTTCCCCCAGACCCCGAACACCCGGCCGGTCACCGGGCGGGACTCCGCCGAGCCGAGCCAGACCACCAGCGGCGAGATGGCCTCAGGGCTGAGTTCGGTCGCGGCGGCCGCGTCGCTCATCATCGGGACATCCTCGGTCAGCCGGGTGAGCGCGGTCGGCGCGATCGCGTTGACCGTGACACCATAGCGATCCAGCTCCCTGGCGGCGATGATCGTCAGGGTGGCGATGCCGGACTTGGCCGCGCCGTAGTTGCCCTGCCCGGCATTGGCGAACAGGCCGGACGACGACGTCGTGTTGATGACCCGCGCGTCGTTGGCGTGTCCCTCCTTGGACCGCTGCCGCCAGTACGCCGCGGCGTGGTGCAGCACCGCGAACGTGCCCTTGAGGTGCACGGCGATGACCGCGTCCCAGTCCTGCTCGGTCATCGTGACGATCATCCGGTCGCGCAGGATGCCCGCGTTGTTCACCACCACGTCGAGACCGCCGAACGTGTTGACCGCCTGCCCGATCAGCTGCTCCGCGCCTGCCCAGGAGGAGATGTCGTCGGTGTTCGCCACCGCTTCGCCGCCGGCCGCGGTGATCTCGTCCGCGACCGCCTGGGCCGGGCCGGCCGACGATCCCGTGCCATCCCGCGAACCGCCGAGGTCGTTGACCACGACCTTGGCGCCCTGCGCGGCGAACGCCAGGGCGTGCGCCCGGCCGATGCCGTTACCCGCGCCGGTGACGACCACGACGCGTCCGCTGCACAATCCCTCGGCCATTTGATCTCCTTCACTCGGTGCGCGGCCCGTGCGGATACTCCGTGCGGCTACCTTGCACGATCTTCACTGATTAAGCATAATTAGTCAACTGTTTGTGATGTTGCACGCCCAGTGGCCGGCGTGGTTCAGGCCCCGGGCACGGTGCGGATCTGCGCCCCGACGGACAGGCGCAGCGCGCGCCGACCGTCCGGTCCGACCACTTCCCCCTCGGCCACGACGAACCGGCGGCCGCGGTGTGTCACGCGCGCGGTGGCCGCGGCGTGGCCCGCCGACACCGGAACTCCGCGGTAGAAGTTGAGCACCAGGTCCAGCGGCAGCGACTCCTCCCCAGGACCGGTCGCCGACCGTATCGCGTCGCTGGCCACCTCGTGGGCGATCAGGCCGAGCACTCCCCCGTGCGTCATCCCGTAACTGTTCGCCGCGGCGAGCGGGGCGCGGAACCGCCACGCCGACTGCCCGGAGTCCGCGAACCGGCTCGCCACGCCGGCGAGGCTGTCGAGCGGGCGCTCGGCCGGGCGCTCAGCCGGTTTCCCTGGGCCGCCGAACCGGCCGGGTGCGGCGGGAGTGAGGCTCTCTGGCGGGATCTTCTGCATGGATGTCCGCATGATGCGCATCGAGGCCACGCCGAGCAACTGGTCCGTCTCGTCCACGATCTCGGCCCGGGCCAGTCCCGTCTCCTCGTCGACCGCGTCGGCCTCGGCCCGTCCCTCGATCCAGGCATGGCCGGCCTGCAGCGGCCGGATGAACTCGACGCGCAGCTGCGCCGTCAGCGTGGCTCCCCCGCCGGCCATGGCGGACACGATGGCGGCGCCGCAGCAGGCGTCCGCTAGTACCGCGAATGTGCCAGGGAGCAGGCCGCCGTCCGGCCCGGTCAGGTACGGCGACGCCGGCACCCTGACGACCGCGGTGCCGGCCTCGACGCTGCGCATGTCGATGCCGAGGGTCTCATAGGCCGGGATGGGGACTCCGTCGCGACCGAGCCCGCGCCGCAGGGCCTCGATCTCGCCCCCCGCGGCGGTGCCCATCGCCGCGGGCACCCGCTGGCCGCCCATGATCCTCCCGTAATTCTGGAGCCGCGCGCTGCCCCGTGTCGTCAGAGCGGCGCTTGCCACCCCCAGCATAATAGATAAATTAATTATATGTATAGGTGTGTATAGATGCCACTTGCCTCGCTGGCGCGCCGGTGAGCGGTAAGACCTGCTGCGGCGGCGGTCCGCGTAGCCGCGCCCATGCCATTACCTCCCGATGATAAATCCTCTTACCTATTTATATTTCTTAACTTATATTTGTTCCTGTCCGCTACCCATCGACAAGGGGGCAGCCCGTGCTGAAGCAGCTGGAAGGCGTCCGCGTTCTGGAGTCGGCGGCGCTGTTCAACGGCGACCACGTGGGGACGCTGCTCGGCGATCTGGGGGCCGATGTCATCAAGATAGAGAGCCCGTTCCAGGGTGACTACCTACGCGACTTCCTTGGCCAGATCACGCCACACCACAGCCCCGCCCACGTGCAGGTCAACAAGAACAAGCGCAGCGTGACGCTGGACCTCCGCACGGCCGCGGGAAAGGAGATTTTCTGGCGGCTGCTGGCGACCGCGGACGTCTTCCTTGACGGCAACGCCGGCGACGCACTCGACCGGCTCGGAGTGGGGTACGCGGAGCAGCGCAAGCGCAAGCCTGACATCGTGTTCTGTCAGGTCAGCGGCTTCGGCCACGGCGGCGCCTACGGCAACGTCCCGACGCACGGGCAGATGATGAACGCGCTGGCGGCGTGTACGCCGATGGAGATGGGCGAGGACGGGCTGACGCGGCCCGCCACCACCGCGCAGTCGATGGGCAGCATGAGCAGCGCGGGCGAGGGTACGGCCGACGCCGGCATCTACGGCGCCTACCACACCATGGCAGGCCTGGTCCGCAAGCTCCGCACCGGCGAGGGCTGCTTCATCGACGTCTCGGGCACCGACGCGTGCGTCGCCTCGGCCTGGATCAGCGCGACCTACCAGCTCAATGACGCCCGGATAGCCGACCGCAAAACCATGCCGGCGCCCGGGCAGTCTGACCTGGGCAGCGCCAAGTACCAGTTCTACGAGACCGCCGACCACAAGTTCATCCTGTTCTGCGCCATCGAGCACAAGTTCTGGGATCACTTCTGCCAGGCGGTCGGCCGACCCGATCTCGCCGCCCGCACGAACGCGTCGGCGCCGGTCGACTTCGCCGCCGGCGAGGTGCATCTGCGGCGTGAACTGCAGCGGATCTTCCACACGCGCACGCTGGACGAGTGGATGAAGGTCGCCGTAGAGCATGACGTCGCCATGGGGCCCGCGCCCACCAGGCTCCCTGAGCTGCTCGACGACCCGCACATGCGGCAGCGGCAGATCTTCTACGAGGGCGAGCACCCGCAGGCCGGGTCGTTCACCTATGTGGGGCAGCCCGCGGTGATCGAGGGGCAGGACTACGAAGTGTGGCGGCCCGCTCCCGGGCTCGGCGAACACACCCGGGAAGTGCTCGCCGAGTTCGATCTCACGGCAGACGAGCTCGACCGGCTCGCCAGCGATAAGGTCATCTAAGGCGCAGGTCCGGGGTCACCCGAACACCACCCTCGTCTCAGGTGGACAGGATCGTCACCGCGGACACGCCGGGAGCACCGTACAGATGCGCGTAGCCGACCGCGGGCTTCTCTGGCACCTGCCGGGCGCCCGCGGCGCCGCGCAGCTGCAGGACGAGCTCGTGGATCTGGCGCAGGCCCGAGGCGCCGATCGGCTCGCCGTTGCCGATCAGGCCGCCGTCGGTGTTGACCGGCAGCCGGCCGGTGATCTCGGTCTCGCCGTCGGCGATCATGCGTTCCTGCTCGCCGTCCTTGCACAGGCCGTTCTCGGCCAGGTGGATGATCTCAGACCCGGCGTCGGTGTCCTGGAGTTGCGCCACCGCCACGTCCCGCGGCCCGATCCCGGCGATCTCATACGCCTCCCGCGAGGCGTCCACTGTGGGGCTCGGCGCGGGCTCGCCCGCAGGCAGCGATGGGCTCTGCACCTCGAACGCGCCGATCCGGCGGCTGCGCAGGGCGCAGGCGCGCACTCGGACCGGCCGCCCCGCGTACCTGTGCGCCTGGTCGGCGCGGCACAGCACCGCGGCGGCGGCGCCCTCGTCCGGTCCGCAGTACATGTACTGGCGGAGCGGGTAGTTCAGTACCGGGGAGGCGAGTATCTCCTCGACCGACAGCGGGGTGCGCCGCCAGGCCTTGTCGTTGCCGGACGCGTTGCGGAAGTTCTTGGCCGCCACCCGGGCCAGCGTCTGGTCGGTGATGCCGTGGTCGTGCATGTACCGGTTGATCTTCATGCCGAAGAAATGGGTGGTGATGTAGAGGCCCGTCTGGCCGTACCAGCCGGGCAGACCGCCGACCGACGGGTCGGCCGCGAACGCGCCCCGGGGGTGCTTGTCCATCCCGATGGCGATCGCCACGTCGCACTCGCCGTTCTCGATGGCCCGGGCGGCCATGGCCAGGGCGCTGCCCGCAGTGGCGCAGCCGTTGAACACGCCGCGCAGCGGAATCCCGGTCAGCCCCAGCCGGCCGACGATCGCGTCCGGGTTGGCGACCTCGAGGCTGCCGATGAACCCCGTCTGGACCTGAGGCCAGCCGACGCCGGCGTCGGCGAGCGCGAGCCGGACCGCGTTGGCGGCCATGTCCATCGCGGACTTGCCAGGGAACCGGCCGAACGGGTGCAGCCCGACTCCGACGATGACCGCTTCCATCACTCCTCCTCGTCCCCGGCCGGGGCGAACGCGAACGTCATGACCTCGGTGCCATCCGCCCGGGTGGCGTAGGGCACGATCACCAGCCGCATCTGCTGGCCGATCGTCAGGCGGCCCGGATCAGGCTCGGTCAGCCGGGCCTCGACCATGACCTCCCCGCCGAGATCGACGTAGCCCACCGCGAATGGCCGGAAGGTCTCGCCGGTATCCGACCCGTCGTACGGCGGGCTCGGCGGCCGGAAGTTCTGCGTGGTGAACGTCCACAGCGTGCCCCGCTCGGGCAGCAGCGTGTCGGTCACCTCGGTGCTCCCGCAGCGCTCGCAACCGGCGTTGGCGGGGAACCCGACCTGCCCGCACGCGGCGCAGCGCCCGCCGATCAGCCGGGGCTCGGCCGCAGGCCACGTGAACAAGCGGTCAGCCACCGCGACCTGCCCGGATCCGGTCATGTCCCGCTCCCCGCACGCTCACTCATGGCTGTCTCCGCCCGCCGTCCACAATAAGCTAACTAGGTTAGTTATTTATAACCCATCGTTAGCTCAAGCGCCAGCCTGCGAGATGGATGCGGAACAGTGCAGGCGGCCTCGCCCGAGGCGAGACCGAGGAGGTCTCGAGGAGGTCAGGAGAGCAGTTCGACGACCGTGGCCGCGGGCCGGTCGGCCAGCACGATCTTGGCGGACTCGGCCAGGTGCTTGCGCCAGAGCTGCTCGGCTTCCTCGCCGCTGCGCTTGCGGATCAGCTCGACCAGCCTTGTGTGCGCGCGCAGCGCCACCTTCACGAGCTCCGCCTCGTGCTCCACGTCATGAGTCTCGACGTACGAGCGGTCTCCCTCGCGGATGATGTCGGTGACCATCGCGGACAGCACCTGCAGGGTCTCGCTCCTGGACAGCTCCACGATCAGCCGGTGGAACTCGGCGTCGGCCGCGAACGAGGCGGCCGGGTCGCCCACGGACTGCCGATGCCGCTCCAGCGCTTCCTCCAGCCGGGTCAGGTCCGCGGACGTGCGCCGGGTGGCGGCCATCCGGGCCGCGGCCGGCTCGAGGATGGCGCGGACCTCGTAGACGTCGGACAGCAGCGCGCCCCGGTACTGCAGCACGAGGCCGGCCTGCCGGGCGGCGACCTTGACGTCGGGCACCTGGACCCGCGCGCCGCCGCGTACCCCGCGCCGGACCGTGATCGCGCCCTCGGCCTCCAGAATCCGGAACGCCTCGCGAAGAGTCGGCCGCGACACGCCGAACTGCTCCATCAGCACGCTCTCCGAGGGCAGCTGATCGCCTTCCTTCAGCTCGCCGAGCACAATCTGGCGGCGCAGGTGGGCCGCTACCATCTCCCCGGCTTTAGGTACCCGGACTGTCGTGATTCCACTGACCACAGCGTTCAAGCTTCCCCTCGTGCCCGATCCCAGACGGGATCCGAACTTTACTCATCAACAAATAAGTATACGAGGATAACGCTATCGTCCGGGGGCGCCGGAAGCGGCGTGTTGCGCCCGGCCGGGTGGCCCCAACGGGCCAGGAACGCCGGCTCAGGAACGGCGCGCGGGCCGGCTCACACGGCTCGTGTGATGAGGGGCGGGCCAGCAGACGCGGGAGGAGAAGTGCCGCCTGGGCGGCGGGGGCGGCGGCCCCAGTGACCTCCGCAGCCAGGCCAGCCACAGGCTCGTCCCGGAGCGCCGTGCGCTGTAAATAGACATAAACCTATAATCAGCTAAATAAATTAGCTCGTCAAGTGCCGGCCCGACGACGCCGTCGCGACCGCCGCTCGCCTGGGCTTGCCCGTCCGTTACCGGGATGTCACGCTGAACTTCCGGGCACCGCGCCACCCTCGCTGGAATAGCTGACGTGCGGCTACCCCGAGCCAGGGAGGCTGCGGGCGACAGCAAAGGCTGGCCATGAAATAGTATAAATGGTAAACTACTTCTGCTCATCGTTTCCGACTTGAGGAGTGCCATGGGAGGCCTGGTCAGCTACGGCGCCTACATCCCGTACCACCGACTGGAGCGCGGCCGGATCGCGGGAGTCCTGGGCAGCGGCGGCGGCCGCGGGACGCGCGCGGTGGCCGGGTACGACGAGGACACCACGTCGATGGCCGTCGAGGCGGGGCGCGCGGCGCTCGCGGGCCTGACCGGTCCCGGCGCGGAGCGGGACACGCCGCGGCAGCTGTTCTTCGCCACCTCCGTGCCCGCCTACGCGGACAAGACCAACGCCACCGCGGTGCACGCCGCGCTCCGGCTGCCCGCCGACGCGCTCGCCGTGGACATGGCCGGCGCGGTGCGGTCCGGCGTGGGCGCGCTGATCACCGCCGCCCAGTCGCCCGTGCCCGCGATGGCGGTGCTCAGCGACATCCGCACCGGGCTGCCTGGCAGCACCGACGAACGGGACGGCGGCGACGGCGCGGCCGCCTTCATCTTCGGTGGAGCCGACAGCGGCACTGCCGGCGGGAAAGGCGACGGCATGCCGGTGCTAGCCGAGATCGTCGGCCAGGGCTCGGCGACCGCCGAGTTCCTTGACCGGTGGCGGGCGCCAGGCGCGGCTTCCTCCCGAGTGTGGGAAGAACGGTTCGGCGAGCAGGTGTACGGGCCGCTCGCCGAGGCGGCGATAGCGGACGCGCTGAAGCAGGCGGGGCTTACCCCGAGCCAGGTCGGTCACCTGATCGTGGCGGGGCTGCACGCCCGCGCGGTGAGCCGCACGCTCCGGGCAGCGGGGACGCCGGTCGAGGCGGCAGCCGACAGCCTCGTAGCCAGCATCGGCAACGCCGGCACCGCACAGGCCGGGATCCTGCTGGCCGACGTCCTGGACCGCGCCGGGCCGGACGAGATCGTGCTGCTTGTCGTGCTGGCCGACGGCGCCACCGCGCTGGCGCTGCGCACTACGGAGGCGCTGGCCGGCCACCGCCAGCCACAGCCGGTCGCCGCGCAGATCGCGGCGGGCAACAGCGCGCTCGAATACGCCACCTTCTTGTCCTGGCGCGGGTTCCTCGACCGCGAGCCGCCCCGGCGGCCGGACCCGGAACCGGTCGCGGCGCCGCCTGCGCAGCGCCGGGCGGACTGGAAGTTCGGGCTCGTCGCGTCGAAGTGCACCCAGTGCGGCACCCGCAGCCTGCCGCCTGACCGGGTATGCAAGCAGTGCCATGCGGTCGACGAGATGGCCCGGGAACCGCTCGCCGACGTGCCCGCGACCGTGACCACGTACACGGTGGACCGCCTCGCGTACACGCCCAGCCCGCCGATGCTCATGGTGGTTATCGACTTCGATGGCGGCGGCCGGATGCGCTGCCAGCTCACCGACGCCGCCGAGGACGAGGTGCGGGCCGGACTCCGGGTCGAGATGACCTTCCGGCGGCTGATCACCGCCGCCGGCGTCCACAACTACTTCTGGAAAGCACGGCCGGTCCGCAGGGAAGGATGAGCAATGGGATCACACGGCATCAGGGACAAGGTCGCCATCGTGGGGATGGGCTGTACCCCGTTCGGCGAGCACTGGGACAAGTCCGCCGATGACCTCCTGGTGGAATCGGCCACCGCCGCGGCCGCCGCGGCGGGCACCGCGCTTGACGACATCGACGCGTTCTGGCTCGGCACGATGGGCTCTGGCGTATCCGGGCTGACGCTCAGCAGGCCGCTCCGGCTGGCCGACAAACCGGTGACCAGGCTGGAGAACATGTGCGCGACCGGGTCGGAAGCGCTGCGCAACGCCTGCTACGCGGTAGCCAGCGGGGCCTACGACTCCGCGATGGCGATCGGGGTCGAGAAGCTGAAGGACTCCGGCTTCTCTGGCCTGGCCGGCTCCAGCCCGCCCAACGCGGGCGACGACGGCAAAGCCGACACGACCGCTCCCGCGAACTTCAGCCTGCTCGCCCCCGCGTACGCGCAGAAGTACGGCGTCGACCCGGCCGAGCTGAAGGACGTGCTCACGCGGATCGCCTGGAAGAACCACCAGAACGGGGCGAAGAACCCGCGGGCCCAGTTCCGCAAGGAAGTGCCCAAAGAGACGATCAAGAACTCACCGCTGGTCGCCGGGATGCTCGGCATCTTCGACTGCTCCGGCGTGTCCGACGGCTCGGCGGCGGCCATCGTCGTCCGCGCCGAGGACGCGCACAAGTACACGGACAAGCCGCTCTACGTCAAAGCCCTGTCCCTGGTATCGGGCCCGGCGGACGGCCTGTCCCGCGCGGACTACGATTTCACCACGTTCCCCGAGGTCGTGGCCTCGGCCCGGGACGCTTACCAGCAGGCAGGCATCACGAACCCGCGGGCCGAGCTCGCCCTCGCCGAGGTGCACGACTGCTTCACGCCGACCGAACTCGTGCTGATGGAGGACCTCGGATTCGCCGAGCGCGGGCAGGGGTGGAAAGACGTGCTGTCCGGCACCTTCGACCTCGATGGCGAGCTCCCGGTCAACCCTGACGGCGGCCTGAAGGCGTTTGGCCACCCGATCGGCGCGTCCGGCCTGCGGATGATGTTCGAGGCCTGGCTGCAGCTGCGCGGCGAAGCGCCGGAGCGGCGGCGGCTGGGCACCGTCGGCGACGGACGCTCGCTCGCGCTCACCCACAACCTCGGCGGCGGCCCCGGCGAGTGCGTGTCGTTCGTGTCCGTCGTCGGCACGCAGCGGAGCGCCTGACCGTGGCCGCGCGACGCTTCCCAGTGGAGGCCGGGCACGTGCTGATGTTCGCCAGGTCGCTGGGCGCGGTGGACCCGGAGGGCGGCCTGCCCGCTCCCGGCGATCCCGCGCCGCCCACGTTCACCAGCGCCAGCGCGCAGTTCGACCCCGACTACCCGCTGCGGCCGCGGCCCGGTGCCGGATGGCACGGCTCGGGCGGCGACGCCGGGCTGGTCAAGGAGGGCGCCGGCGGCCTGCACGCCGAGCAGCATTTCACCTACCACCGTCCGGTCCGGGTCGGCGACGTGCTGTCCACCGTCACCCGGCCGGGCAAGGAGTGGGAGAAGCAGGGGCGGTCCGGGCGACTGGTGTTCCGCGAGCAGATCACCGAATTCCGCGACGGGGCCGGCGAGCTCGTGGTGACCGCCCGCGGCGTCAGCGTCCAGCGGGAGGAATCATGACCGTGTTGCGGGCCAGCGAGCTGACGGTCGGCCAGGCGTTCGAGACCGTCGTCGTCGAGGACCTTAAGCGCACCCAGATCGTGCAGTACGCCGGGGCGTCGGGGGATTACAACCCGCTGCACACCGACGAGGTCTACACGACGAAGATCGCCGGCTACCAGTCGGTGTTCGCGCACGGAATGCTGACCATGGGCCTGACAGGACAGGCGGTCACCGCGCTGGCCGGCACCGAGAACCTGCTGCGGTTCGGCGTCCGGTTCACCGCCCAGGTCTGGCCGGGCGACACGCTGACCGTCCGCGCCACGGTGGCGGCCATCACCGACGAGGACGACGGCCGGGTCGCGGAGTTCTCGCTGTCCACGGTGAACGCCGAGGGAAAGGAAGTGATGTCCGGGTACGCCTACGCGAGGCTCGCGGACTCATGACCCCTTCGACCTGGGCCGGGTCGGACTTCCAGCAGCCCCCGCGGCCTGGCTCTGCCGTCGCGTTGTGCGGCGCGTGCCGGCGCCTCGGCGCCTGCCGCCTCGGACTAGGCCGCGAGGAGCTCAAGCCAGACGGCTCGGTGCACACCGAGCTGGTCTGCGGACCCGAGAACGAGGGCGGCCCCGAGGTGGCGCACGGCGGCTGGACAGCGGGGGCATTCGACGAGCTCCTCGGCCATGTACCCCTGCTGCACGGCCAGCTCGCGGTCACCGGCCAGCTGACGGTCACCTACATCAAGCCGGTGCCCGTCGGGCGCCCGCTGCGGGCCCGCGCCTGGCTCGTGCGGCGCGACGGCCACCGCTGGTACGTGGCCGGCGAGATGGTCCTCGCGAGCACCGGCGCGGTGCTCGCACGCGGAGAAGCGGTGATGGTGCTCCGCGACTTCGGTCATTTCGCCCGTCACCAGGAGTGGCTCGCCCAGCAGGACGCGGCCGCGCGGCTCAGCTAGGCGAATCGCCGCCGGGGCGCAGCACCGCGCCCGGCCGGGCACCGGTCAGTTCGCCGTCGGACTGAACGACAGTGCCGTCCACGACCGTGTAGCGGTACCCGCCCGCGGGGCGGCGCAGCCGGCGCGCGCCTGCGGGCAGGTCGGCGACGAAGACGTCGGTCGCCCAGTCCAGCTCGTCCAGGTTGAAGACCACCAGGTCGCCCGCCGCGCCCTCGGCGAGCACCCCGCGGCCGTCGAACCCGAACAGCCCGGCCAGCTGCCCGGTGATCTTGTGCACGGCCTGCTCGACGGTGAGATCGCCGCGATCGCGGACGTGGCGGGTCAGCAGCAGCGTGGTGTCGCCAGTGGCGCACATCATCTGCAGGTGCGCCCCTGCGTCGCTGTTGGCCACGATCGACGCCGGATGGGTCAGGGTCTCGGCCACGCCGGCCGGGTCCGAGTTCCCCACGCCGACGCCGACGATGCCCGGGTTGACGTCGTTCTCGAGCAGCCAGTCGGCGAGCACGTCGGACGGGTGGCCCCCGCGGGCCGCGATGAGATCGGCCAGCGTCGCGCCCACCCAGTGCTCGTTCTCCGGCCGGGTGACTTCGACCAGCCGGATCCGGTCGGGGTACTTGTGCGGGATCATGGTCCGCGGCACCTGATCCCACTCTTCCCGGGCCAGCGCGCGCCAGGCTGGGTCGCGCAGCATCGGCTCCTTGTCTGGCCGCGGCGCCTGCACCATCCTGTGCCAGCTGTTCGCCAGCATGAACCAGGACATGCCGCCGTCCCAGTTCACGTGGATGTCCAGCGTGCGGGGACTGACCTGCGGGTAGTTCCGCATCCCCTGAGCTCGCAGGTTCCCGGCGAAGTCCAGCATGCGCCGCGCCCAGTCCGGGTGGTCCTGGTTGTAGAAGACGTTGATCCAGGTGCTCACCACGCCGCGCGGGCCGGTCAGCGCGGCCATCCGCTCCAGGTCCTTGCGCATCTGCTTGCCGGCGGGGTCAGGGATGAACTGGATGAACTTGCCGTGCCGGGCGAGCACGTCGAGCAGCGCGGCGAGCTCGGCGTCGTCGGCATGGCGGCTCGGCACCGGCCGCTTGTTCCTGTCCTCGTCAAAGCCCAGCGACGTGGACATGGCCGCCGCGCCCGCGGCCAGCGACTGGTCGAGCAGCGCGGCGATCCGCCGCCGCTCGTCCTCGGTCGCCGGACGTTCCCAGGCCTCATCCCCCATCACGTACATGCGGAGCATGTTGTGCCCGACCATCCCGCCCAGGTTGACGCCGAGGCCGCCGAGCTTGTCCACGGCCGCGAGATAGTCGCCGTAGCTCTCCCAGGTCCACGGCAGCGCCGCGTCCAGCGACTCCGCCGGCATGTCTTCGATGTAGCAGAGCAGCTCCTGCACACCGCCGTGCTGCCCGGGGCGCACCGGCGCCAGGGACAGAGAGCAGTTCCCTGCCAGCACGGTCGTCACGCCGTGCTGCGGCATCGGGTCGCACATCGGGTCCCAGAACACCGCAGGGTCGAAGTGCGTGTGGATGTCGATGAACCCGGGCGTGACGTAGCCGCCGCCGGCGTCGAGCACCCGCTCGCCGTCGGGCCGCAGGCCCGGCCCGATCTCCGCGATCCGGCCGCCGCGCACCCGCACGTCCGCGGCGCGGGCCGGGGCACCCGTGCCGTCCACCACGAGGCCGCCGCGGACTAGCAGATCGCTCATCGAACCCTCCCTGGTGACAAGACGGCAAAACAGCTAAATAATAGCACTAAGAAATCTGCTTGTGGAAACGTCGGTGCACAAGCGTCAGGGGGCGTGGTGGCGGAGCACAGAGATCCTGAACGTACCGTGGCGACTCCCTCGGGTCAGTCCATCACCGTGGGCCTGCGAGTACCCGGCGAGCTGCCCGGAGGCGCCGCGGGGCTGCGCGCCTGCGGCATCGACCCGCCGACCCGCGGGCGTCGGATGGACGAAGCGCTCGCGGTGCTGCGGCCGCTGCTCGCCGGCCGGGACGTGCCGGCCTGGCAGCATGGCATGCATGTGTGGTGCGGGCTCGGCGCCTCCCCCGGTGCCGCCCGCGACAGGCTGAGCGAGACGATGGAGGGTTTTTACAACGTTCCGTTCGGAAAATTTGAAAAATACACCCCCTACGGAACAGCCGGGCAGATAGCCGAGAGCCTGCGACCGTATGTCGAGGCGGGCTGCCGGTCGTTCAACCTGATACCGGTGGCGGACAGGGAGCAGGCGGCGATCGATGGCGCGGCCGAGGTGCGCGCGCTGCTAGGAGCACAACTGACATGACAGAACGCGTAGCGATCGTCACCGGCGGGACCCGCGGCATCGGGGCCGCGATCAGCGAGCTGCTCGCGGCCGACGGCACGCACGTGGCCGGCGTATACGCGGGGAACCACGACGCCGCCAGGGAACTGGCCGCCCGGCTCACCAAGGCGGGCGGCTCGGTCAGCGTGCATCCGGGTGACGTGGGCGACCCGGACTTCTGCCGGGCGCTCGTGGCCGAGCTCGTGGCGGACCGGGGACGCGTGGACTACCTGGTCAGCAACGCCGGGCTGCTGATCGAGAATAAGGTCGCGGCGATGACGGCCGACCAGTGGGACGCGGCGCTGCGGGTGAACCTCTCCGCGCCGTTCTACCTGGCCCAGGCCGTGCTGGCGCCGATGACCGCGCAAGGTTTCGGCCGGATCGTGAACGTCGGCTCGGTGACCGCGGCGATGGGCAACCCGGTTGAGGCCGGGTACGGAGCTGCCAAGGCGGGGCTGCTCGGGCTGACCCGCTCGCTGGCCCGGGCGGTGGCGCGCAAGGGCATCACGGTCAACCTGGTGGTGCCGGGCGTGTTCGAGACCGAGATGACAGCCTCGATGCGCCCGGAGGCGCAGGAGGCGATCCGCGCGATGATCCCGCTTGGCCGCCGCGGCGACCCGCGGGAACTGGCCGCCGCCGTCCGGTTCCTGTTGTCCGACGAGGCCAGCTACGTCACCGGCTCGGTGGTGACCGTGGACGGTGGCCTGAGCATGGGCGCCTGACGATGAGCCATGACGTGAGCGTGGTCGTCGGGGCCGCGCGAGATACCGGTCGACGGCGGCTCCCTGCTCGGCATGTGACGCCGGTCAGCTGATCTCCGGTATCCGATCGGCGCGGCGCAAGACCGCCACTCGCTCGGCTATCCGCCAGCCATCGGCGGTCTTCGTCACGACGTCGCGATACGTGACGCTGCCCGCCTTGCCGTTCGCGAGCAGGCCGATGCCCTTGCACAGCGCCCGAACCGTGCCGTCGCCGTCCTCGGTGACGACGACATCGACGGTGTGGTGGGCCAGCGGATGGCGCGAGCCAGGATCGGCCCAGAGCGCCGCGATCGCGGCGGGGCTATGGTGGACGCCCTGCCCGAAGTCGGAGACGTCATAGCGCCCGTCCGGGGTGAAGAGCTCGTCGACGCGGCTGAACTGTCGCTCGTCGATCACATGCCCGTACAGCGCGAGCAGTTCACGGATCGCGATTCTGTCCTCAGCGGTGAGCATCTCCCCATGGTCCTCCCGGTCCCGGTGTGTCACGGGCGTGGCCCTTCCCGTCGACGCGCGAGCGTCGCTGAAGTGACGGGCTAGCAGGGCACGGTCAGCGGGAACTTGAACAGCTTCTCGGCGTTCTTGTACGTGATTTTTTCCGTCGTCTCCTGATCGACGTCCCGGAACAGCTCCTTGACCGAGGCCTGAGTGTGCGGCCAGGTCGTGTCAGCGTGCGGGTAGTCGCTCTCGAACAGGATCCTGTCGACGCCGATGACGTCCCGCTGCGTCAGCCCCCATGGCTCCTCGATCATGCAGAAGTACATGTTCCGGTGGCAGATCTCACTGGGCAGCGTGTCGTCCATGTGGTTCCAGTACTTGTGCCGCTCCCACTGCCGGTCGGCGCGCTCGAGGGCGGCCGGGAGCCACCCGATCCCGCCCTCGCTCCAGACCAGCTTGACGCCGGGGAACTTGCGCGGCAGCGGGCTGGCCATCAGGTTGACCGAGCACCGCCCGGTGTGCGTGAAGGACGCGGCGATCTCCACCATCGGCGTCGTGCCCGGGTTGATGGTCGAGGTCCCGGACGACCCGACGTGCATGCAGATCGGGACGTCGGCTTCCTGGGCGGCGGCGAACAGCGGCTCCCAGTGGTCGGTGTGGTAACCGGGCAGGCCGATCAGCGCCGGGTCCTCGACGAAGCACAGCGCCTTGGCGCCCTTGGCCAGGCAGCGCTGCAGTTCCCGGACGCTGAGCTCGACGTCCCACAGCGCGGTGATGACCATCGGCACGAACACCTCCGGCGCCGCCGCGCACCACTCGTCGAGCACGAAGTCGTTCCACGCCTGCACGCAGGCCAGCGCGAGTTCCTTGTCGTGGAACGTGACGAACTTCCGGCCGCCGAAGCCGGGCAGCGTCGGGAAGTTCACGCTGGCGTAGATGCCGTTGGAGCGCAGGTCCTTCACCCGCTCGTGCGGGTCGTAGCAGCCCGGGATCATGTCGGTGAACCTGGCGGGCTCCATGCCCCACTGTTCCCTGGGCTTGCCGGCCACGGCGTTCAGGCCCATCGTCAGCTGACGGTCGCCTTCGAATACCCAGTACTCGCGACCCTCGTCGTACACGACGTGCGGCGCGGTCTCCCTGAACTTCGCCGGGACCCGCCTGGACCAGACATCCGCAGGCTCGATGATGTGGTCATCGACGCTGAACAGGCTGTACATCGCACGCCCTCCGCCGTCACTAGGTGCTATCAGTTAGCTAATAGCACTCTATAGGCAGTCGCTGCGGCTGGCTAGGGCCCGGTGGC
Source organism: uncultured Actinomycetota bacterium (assembly GCA_963843745.1). GTDB lineage: Bacteria > Actinomycetota > Actinomycetes > Streptosporangiales > Streptosporangiaceae > Trebonia. The sequence continues at coordinate 183,363 of CAWJLP010000012.1, read as the reverse complement.
GGGCAGGGAATGGTCCCAGCCGGAGAGCAGCGTGCGAATTGCGGCCACGAGCGCTATGGGCTGGTCGAGCATGACGTGGTGACCCGCCGACGGGATCTCGATGACCGGAGCGACACGGCCCAGCCGGTCATACATGACATCGCTCATCTCCGTGGAGACCATGCCGTGCTCGGCGCGGAACAACGCCACCCGGCATTCCAGCCGGGTCAGCAGCGTCGGCGGGACCTGCCGACCGAAGATAGCCGGGTCCCACTTCCACGTCCATCCGCCGTCCACCTCGCGAATCGACGTGGCGGCGACGTGATCGGCGATGTAGCCGAGCACGGGCTGGTCCGGAACCGGACGGAACCGCGCGAGGATCGCCTCCTTCGAGGGATACACGCGCAATCCGCCGAAGGCGCGGTGCTCCCTCGCCGCGTGTTCCTCCGGCGACATCTCGCGAATGGGCGAATCGATGACGACCGCCCCCTCGATCCTGGACCCGAACAGGACAGCCGCTCGGAGCGTCACGAGGCCGCCCAGGCTGTGGCCGACCACTGCGGGCGGCGTGGCGATCCCGGCGTCCCCGGCGACCGCGAGCACCTCGCGCGCCCACTGGTCGAGGCTGTAAGACTCGCGGCGAGCGCTGTCACCGTGCCCTGACAAGTCGATCGCGACGACCAGCCGGCCGTCGGCCAGCAGCGGGCCGATGTGGTCCCACCAGCGGGAATGAGCCGCACCGCCATGCACCAGCACGATGCCGCGCCCGCCCGGCTCACCCCACATCCGGTAGGCGATCGCGGCACCATCTACCATCGTCGTCCGCTGCGTTACCGGGGTTGCGAGCGCGGCGGTGAACCACGCGGGGGGCGCGGCCGAATTCGTGTCAATCATGGAGACCATGGGCAGAAGTCAACCAGACGTTCCGAATGATGGTTCGGGACGGACCGGCCGCAGCGTCCTGAACAGCTGCTCCTGCGCGATGCTCGCTACACGCGAGCCGTCGGCAGCGTAGACGGCGCCGGTATACCAGCCGCGGCCGCCCGACACGGCATGCGGCTCGAGCTCGTGCCACGTCCAGTCGTCCATCCGCGCCGGGCGGTGGAACCAGACGGCGTGGTCCAGGCTCGGCCCTGCCTCGGCCTCGTCGTCTTCCAGCGCCACCAAGCCCGTGGAGAGGTCCGAGGCGTAGGTGAGAACGGCTGCGTGCAGCAGCGGGTCGGCGGGAAGCTCGACCGTGCTGCGCAGCCAGAACCGGACGGGCAGCCGCCTGCCGGTGTCGGCCGTCCGCAACTCGAACGACGGGTGCCTGGGCAGGCTCCAGCGGGGCAGCGGATCCCGGGCGGGGAGCTCAGGGGCCGCGGCGTCGCGGTCCGCGCCGGCCTGGGGGACGGCGAACGACGCGGACATGTTCAAGATGACCTCCCCCTCCTGGATGGCTACCACCCGCCGGGCGGAGAAGGAATGGCCATCGCGGTCCCTCTCGACCTGGAAGACCGTTGGCCGCACGCTGCTCCCCTGCCGTAGGAAGTAGCCGTGCAGCGAGTGCGGCAGGCGTTCGGCCGGGACGGTGCGCCCCGCCGCGTACAGGGCCTGCGCCGCGACCTGGCCGCCGTAGAGCCGGCGCGGCTCGCCGGAGACCCCGCAGGCCCGGTACAGGTTCTCCTCGATGTACTCGAGGTCAAGCAGGTCCAGGATGGACGGCGCATATTCCAACGGGGGGGCCTTCCTGCCCGGGTGAATGAACGTTCTCGATTATGGCAAGGACGACTGGCCGCCTCGATCAGCTTGAGGGGGACGCGGAGTCCCCCGGAGCCGCCACAGGCCGTTCGGGATCATTAAGCTTCCTGAAATCCCAGCTAGTAATCGTGTCCGGGATCAGGCGGAGCCAGGCGTGCCGTCCGTCGTGGTACATGACGTCAACCCCGGCGTACTTGCGGGCGAATAGCCGCTCGGGTTCAGTTAGCCGCTCGTCTGGGGTGCCAGTGCGCGGCATCTCGCCGACGACCTCGACCGTGCCGCGCAACTCCACGCCGCGCAACTCACCGTAGTTCTCCCCCGCGTCGACCAGCACCGCCACCCGTGGGTCGCGCTCCAGGTCTGCCCATCGTTGGCTGCGGACCACCGAGGTCAGCCACAGGGCCGTTCCGTCCCAGACATACCACAGTGCGGTCAGGTGAGGACCGCGCGTACCTACGGTCGCGACCCGGCAGGTACGGTGGCCGACCAGAAAGTCGTCGAGCTCTGCCTTGGTCATGGCGATCTTCCGGCCGCGCCGCTGCTGGCCGGCCCGGGCCGTCATGCAGGGTCCGATGGCGCTGTCGCGCGTTTCGCGTTCACCCGTGTCACACTACCGAGGATGGTTTCCGACATGGCCACGGAACTCGCCCAGCTGGCCGGGCGGCTTGAGCTGGATGTGCTGTCTGACGGCAGGCCGGCCAATCCAGTGGTCGTGCTGCCGCTTGACCACTGGCGGGACGCGCCGCCGGCGCTGATCGACCGCGCCGCCGGCCTGGTGGCCGGAGCGCTGCCAGTCACCGTGGGCGTGCTCACAGGACCGCCCAGCCCCGGCCTGCACGCGCTGATCGCCGCCGCGACGCTGACGCTCGGCGAACCCGGGGGCGGCGGCGGGGCACACGAGCTCGTTCCGGTCGGCGACATTCCCGGGGCTTCCGGGCTGCACGGGGCACTCGGCCGACTGCGAGCGGCTATCGACCGGTCGCCGCGGGCGGCGATCGCCTGCGGGCAGTTGCTGCGGCAGACGGCCGTGCTCGATGTCGCCGGCGGCCTGGCGGCCGAGGCGGCGGCGTACTCGCTGCTGCTCGGCGGCCCGGAGTTCGCGCGCTGGCTCGCTGAACGCGGCGCTCCGCGGCGCCGGGAACCGCCCGCCGAACCGGTGCGGGTCAGCAGGGACGGCGGCCGGCTATCGATCATCCTGAACGATCCCGCGCGGCGGAACGCGTTCAGCGCCCGGCTGCGCGAGGCACTGCTAGACGCCGTGCTGGTCGCCGAGGCCGATGAGACAGTCGAGTCCGTCGAGATTGCCGGCGCGGGTCCGGCCTTTTGCAGCGGCGGCGACCTGGACGAGTTCGGTACCGCGACCGACCTCCTGGCGGCCTATCTGGTCCGGCTGTCCCGGGCGCCATGGCGGGTCATCGACCGCGTCGCGGCCAAGGTCACCGTCATCGCCCACGGCGCCTGCGTCGGCGCCGGCATTGAAATGGCGGCGTACGCGGGCCGGGTCGTCGCTGCGCCTGATGCCTTCTTCGCGCTGCCCGAAGTGGGTATGGGCCTCGTCCCCGGCGCGGGCGGCTCGGTGAGCGTGCCGCGCCGGATCGGCAGGTGGCGCGCGGCGTGGCTGATGCTCACCGGCGATCGGCTCCCGGCCGCGACCGCGCTGCGCTGGGGGCTTGTCGACGAGGTCGCTATGACCGGGCACCCGGCAAGAGGCGCCTTAGGGTGCCGCCTGTTCTTCGGTCAGCCGCCGCAGCGCCGGGATTAGCGTGTCGATGTCCTGGTCGCTGCGGAACGCGACGATGGTGGTTCTGCTGCCGTCCGCTGTCTCAGCTGACGTGGTGAACAGGCCGATCACCAGGCCCAGCGCCGCGTCGACCTCGCGGACCGGGTCGGGGCTCTCGCCGCGCAGCCAGCGGCGCAGCACGTGGTTGTGCGCCGCCACCACGGCGGCGGCCATCAGCTCGGCGCGCAGCAGGGCGGGTTCGGCAGTGTCGGCCATCCAGCCGGCAATGAACTCACGGAACAGCCGCTGGTAACGGGCCACGCTGGCGATCTCGCGGTCGCGCAGCGCCGGCACCCGGCTGGTGAGCGCGTAGCGGCGGCGGGCCAGGTCGCCCTCGTCGATGTAGTGCAGCAGGACAAGGCGGATCGCGTCGGAGACCGCGACCAGCGCGGTGCCGTGGCTGGAAGTACGCAGACGGTCGGCGATCTGCTCGAGCAGCCGGTCATGATCGGGGAAGATCACATCTTCCTTGGAGCGGTAGTGCCGGAAGAACGTGGTGCGGCCCAATCCGGCCCGCTCGGTGATGTCATCGACGGTGGTCTGCTCGTAGCCGCGCTCGTCGAACAGCGCGAACGCGGCCTCGGCGAGCCGTTCTCGCGCCGATGGCTTGTTCATGACCGGCAAATCTAGTCCCATCTCGTCCGCGGTTGCCTCTTGCGGCCAATACTAGGTACTCAGTACCATTATTTCGGTATTCGGTACCAGAAGTCGAGAGGGTTTGGTGGACGACGCGGCTCGCACCGAGTCAGGTCGGCCGACCGCACGACGCGCTGCGACCGGGTCAGAAAGAGAAAGACGGGTGCCATTCGATGAACATCGTGGTCTGTGTGAAGCAGGTGCCGGACACGGCGGTTGAGCGGACGCTCAGGCCGGGTGCGGGGACGCTGGATCGGGAAACGCCGGACGGGCTGATCAACGAGCTGGATGAGTACGCGATCGAGGAGGGCCTGAAGATCGCGGAGGCGCACGGCGGTGAGGTGACGATCTTGTCGATGGGCCCGGCGAAGGCGGCCGAGTCGATCCGCAAGGCGTTGTCGATGGGCGCGGACAGGGCCGTGCACGTGCTGGATGACGCTTTGGCGGGGTCTGATGCGCTGGTGACGTCGCTGGTGCTGGCGGCGGCGCTGAAGGCGACCGGGTTCGACCTGGTGATCTTGGGGTCGGAGTCGACCGACGCGCGGACCGGGGTGGTGCCGGCGATGCTGGCCGAGCGGCTGGGCGTGCCGCAGCTGACTTTGGCGTCGAAGGTGGACATCAACGGCGGCTCGGTGACGGTGCGGCGGGTGACCGATGACGGGTACGCGGTGGTGACCGGCCCGCTGCCGGCGGTGGTGTCGGTGGTGGAGAAGATCAACGAGCCCCGGTACCCGTCGTTCAAGGGGATCATGGCGGCGAAGAAGAAGCCGGTGCAGACGCTGGCCCTGGCCGACCTGGGCGTGGATGCCGGCGCGGCGGGGCTGGCCGGGTCGTGGACGCAGGTGGCTGGCTTCGCCGCCAGGCCGCCGCGCGCGGCCGGGCAGGTGGTGCAGGACGAGGGGGACGGCGGCACGACGGTGGCCGCGTTCCTCGCCGAGCGGAAGTTCATCTGAGAGGCGGCTGACCGGACATGGCTGAGGTACTGGTTCTCGCGGAGCACACCGATAGCGGCGAGGTCAAGAAGGTCACCGTCGAGCTGCTGGCCGCCGCCCGCAGGCTCGGCTCGGCGTCGGTGGTGTGGACCGGCCCCGGCGCGGATGCCGCCGCCGGCCGGCTGGCGGAGTTCGGCGCCGAGCGCATCTACGTGGCGGACTCACCTGACTTCACCGATTACGCGGTGGCGCCGGCGGCGGAGCTGCTCGCGCAGCTGGTCGCCGAGAAGTCCCCGGTGGCGGTGCTGGTCGCCGGGACGACCGAGGGCAAGGAGATCGCGGGCCGGCTGGCGGTCAAGACGAACTCCGGCGTGCTCACCGACGCGATCGACGTCACCGCCGTGCCTGACGGTTCGCCGGTGGCGGAGCACGCCAACTTTGGTGGCGCGATCACCGCGCATTCCCGGGTATCCAGAGGCACGCCGATCATCACGGTCCGGCCGAACGCCATCGCCGCGGAGCCCGCGCCGGGCGGGGCAGAACTCGTGCCAGTCGCGGTCACGATGTCCAACGCGGCGAAGGCAGCCACGATCACCGATCATGTCCTGGCGGAGCGTACGGAGCGGCCGGACCTGACCGAGGCGCAGATCGTCGTCTCCGGCGGGCGCGGCACCGGGTCGGCTGAGGGGTTCAAGGTTATCGAGGACCTGGCTGACGCGCTCGGCGCGGCCGTCGGCGCGTCCCGCGCGGTGGTCGACGCCGGCTGGTATCCCCACCAGTTCCAGGTCGGCCAGACCGGCAAGACCGTCTCCCCCCAGCTTTATGTGGCCGTCGGCATCTCCGGCGCCATCCAGCACCGGGCCGGCATGCAGACCTCCAAGACGATCATCGCCATCAACAAAGACCCCGAAGCCCCCATCTTTGACATCGCCGACCTCGGCATCGTCGGCGACCTGTTCACCGTCCTACCGCAACTCGTCGACGAGATCAGCGCGAGGAAGGATCGATGATCTCGCACGAGGTACGCACGTACCCGTCGGCGGCACGGCTGCCGCGGGAAGGTCAGCTGGCGTGGAGGCTGGCCGCCGTGGCCACCGACCCGGTCGAGGTCCTGCCCGAGGTGACCGAGATGGTGATCAACCGGGTGATCGACGACGCCGCGGTAGCGGCCGCATCGCTGGCCCGGGGCCCGGTGCGGGCGGCGCGGGAGCAGGCGCTGCGGCATGCCCTGTCGCCGGGCGCGGCGGTGTGGGGCGCGGCGCCCGACGTTCGCGTGTCACCGGAGTGGGCGGCGTGGGCGAACGGCGTCGCGGTGCGGGAGCTTGACTTCCACGACACGTTCCTGGCCGCGGACTACTCCCACCCTGGCGACAACATCCCGCCGCTGCTCGCCGTCGCCCAGCACACCGGCCGGTCCGGGGCAGAGCTAGTACGCGCGGTGGCGGCGGCCTACGAGGTGCAGGTGGACCTGGTGAAGGGCATCTGCTTGCACGAGCACAAGATCGACCACATCGCGCACCTCGGCCCGTCGGTCACCGCGGGCATCGGAGCGCTGCTCGGCCTTGACACGGAGACGGTGTACCAGGCGATCGGGCAGGCCCTGCACTGCACCACCCAGACCCGGCAGTCCCGGAAAGGCGAGATCTCCAGCTGGAAGGCCTACGCTCCAGCGTTCGCCGGGAAGACCGCCATCGAGGCGGTGGACCGGGCGATGCGCGGACAGGGCGCGCCAAACCCGATCTACGAGGGCGAGGACGGGGTGATCGCCTGGCTGCTCGGCGGTCCTGAAGCCGGGTACACGGTGCCACTCCCAGCGCCAGGCGAGCCGAAGCAGGCGATCCTGGAGACCTACACGAAAGAACACTCGGCCGAGTACCAGGCCCAGGCGCTGATCGACCTAGGACGGCGAATGCGCCCCCGCAACGGGGACACGTCGAAGATCGAGAAGATCGTCATCCACACCAGCCACCACACCCACCACGTGATCGGTTCCGGGGCGAACGACCCGCAGAAGTACGACCCGGCTGCCAGCCGCGAGACGCTTGACCACTCGCTGCCGTACATCTTCGCGGTCGCCCTGCAGGACGGCGGCTGGCACCACGTCCGGTCTTACGCGCCCGAACGCGCGGCCAGGCCGGACACCATCCAGCTGTGGCGGAAGATCAGCACGGCCGAGGACCCGGAATGGACCCGCCGCTATCACGACCCCGACCCGGCCAAGCGGTCGTTCGGCGGCCGGGTGGAGATCACCCTGCTGGACGGGACCGTGATCACAGAAGAGATCGCGGTGGCGGACGCCCATCCCGCGGGCTCCCGCCCGTTCGCACGCGAGCAGTACATCACGAAATTCCGCACTCTGGCCGACGGGGTCATCGCCGCAACCGTCCAGGATCAGTTCCTGGAGGCGGTAACCCGGCTGCCCGAGCTTGACGCATCCACGCTGGCTGACCTCGCGCTCCCCGGTATCGCCGAGGCAGACGAGCAGCCGCAAACCTGGGGAATCTTCTGATGCTGCACGACGCCACCCCGGCCACGCAGAAAAGGGCCGCATTCCGCGCGGGGCTGGCCTCCGGGAGGCTGCTGCGGTTCCCTGGCGCCTTCAATCCGCTGTCGGCGATGCTCATCGCCCGGCACCGATTCGAGGGCGTGTACGTCTCCGGCGCGGTGATCTCCGCCGACCTCGGCCTGCCCGACATCGGGCTGACCACCGCGAGCGAGGTCGCCGGGCGGGCGGAGCAGATCGCCCGGGTTACCGCCTTGCCGACCCTCGTCGATGCCGACACCGGATTCGGCGAGCCGATGAACGCCGCACGGACCGTCCAACTGCTTGAGGACGCGGGGGTGGCTGGGCTGCACATCGAGGACCAGGTCAATCCCAAGCGCTGCGGGCACCTAGACGGCAAGGACGTCGTCGACCGCGACACCGCAGTCAAGCGGATCAAGGCGGCGGTGAGCGCCCGCCGGGATCCGGGCTTCGTCATCGCCGCGCGCACCGACGCCGCCGCTGTCAACGGACTAGACGACACGATCGACCGGGCCATGGCCTACGCTGACGCCGGCGCCGACCTGATCTTCCCCGAGGCGATGGCCGGCGAGGCTGACTTCGAGCGGCTGCGCGCCGCGATCGACGTGCCGATCCTGGCCAACATGACCGAGTTCGGCAAGAGCCCGCTGCTGACCGTTCAGACGCTGGAAAACCTCGGCGTGAATGTGGTCATCTACCCGGTCACGCTGCTGCGTCTCGCCATGCGGGCCGCCGACGCCGGGCTGGCCGCAATCACGGGGCTCGGCACCCAGGAAGGGCTGCTCGACCAGATGCAGCACCGCGGCGACCTGTATGACCTGCTCGACTACCAGGCCTACAACACCTTCGACGCTTCCGTCTTCAACTTCAAGCTCTAGGAGGCACCCGGTGACCGTCACGGAAACCGAGATCCGCAAGGGCCTGGCCGGCGTCTACGCCGATACCACGGCCATCTCCATGGTCAATCCGGAAACCAACTCGCTTACCTACCGCGGCTATCCCGTCCAGGAACTTTGCCGGCGGTGCACCTTCGAGGAGGTCGCCTACCTCCTCTGGCACGGCGAACTCCCCACCCGCGACCAGCTCGCCGTCCAGAACCGGGCCGAGCGCGCCCAACGCGCCGTGGACCCGGTCATCGCCGCAACCCTGGCCGGGCTGCCGCTCACCGCCCACCCGATGGACACGCTGCGCACCGCAGTCAGCCTGGTCGGCGCCGCCGACCCAGCCGAGAACGACAATTCCCCGGCAGCCAACCAGGCCAAGGCCCTGCGGCTGTTCGCCGTGCTGCCCGCGGTCGTCGCGCTCGACCAGCGGCGGCGCCACGGCCTCGGCGCCCTCACGCCTCGCGACGACCTCGGTTTCGCCGCGAACTTCCTGTACATGACCTTCGGCAAGGTACCCGAACCGCAGATCGTCGCCGCGTTCCAGACCTCCCTGATCCTGTACGCAGAGCACAGCTTCAACGCCTCTACCTTCACCGCCCGCGTCGTCACCTCGACGCTCTCCGACATTTATAGCGCGGTTACCGCCGCGATCGGCGCGCTCAAGGGACCGCTGCACGGCGGCGCCAACGAAGCGGTGATGCACATGTTGGAAGAGATCGCCATCCCCGACAACGCAAAGCCCTGGCTCGAAGACGCCCTAGCGGACGGACGGAAGATCATGGGCTTCGGGCACCGCGTCTACAAGAACGGCGACTCCCGCGTCCCCGCCATGCGCGCCGCCCTCGGCATGATCGCCGCGCTCCGCGGCGGCCAGAACCTGCTCGACATCTATGAGGCCCTCGCCACGGCCATGTATGAGGCCAAGGGCCTGCACCCCAACCTCGACTACCCCTCCGGCCCCGCCTATCACCTTATCGGCTTCGATACCCCGACGTTCACGCCGATCTTCGTCGCCGCCCGGCTCCCCGGCTGGACCGCTCATATCGCCGAGCAGTTCGCTGGCAACAGCCTCATCCGCCCTCTGGCCGCCTACAACGGCCCCGCCGAACGAAGCCTGGCGAAGTGAGGGAGCCGCCATGCTCCGCACCTTCCTGCGGTCGAAAATTCACCGCCCTACAGTCACCGGCAGCAATCACGTACGCCCAGCTGACCGACAGCGAGCTGCCCAGCCGTAGCGAGCGTGATCACAGGAAGCCGACCCGCGTGAGAAGCGCAACAGTATAATCAATATACTCATAACCGCAGTGATGACACATAGCGAGAAACCCGGGAGGCGGACATGCCGGACCTGCCCCAGGAGATTGACACGTACCGGCCACACCCTGCCCGGATGTATGACTACTACCTGGGCGGAAAGAATCATTTCGCCGCCGATCGCGAGGCAGCGGAGAAGATACTCACAAGCTTGCCGGGCGCACGCATCGGATCGCGCGAAAACCGCGCCTTCCTCGGCCGCGCAATCCGCTACCTAGCAACGGAAGCCGGCATCCGACAGTTCCTCGACATCGGGACCGGGCTGCCGACCACGAACAACGTGCACGAGGTGGCACAGGCTGCCGCGCCATCCGCACGCGTCGTATATGTCGACAACGATCCGATGGTGCTTTCGCACGCGCGGGCGCTGCTCACCTCCTCACAGGCCGGCCGCACTGGCTATATCCAGGCCGACTTGCGCGAGCCGTCAGCGATCCTTGACAATCCGGTCACCCGCGACGTGCTGGATTTCAGCCGCCCGGTCGCCTTGGTGCTCGCCGCCATCCTGCATTTCATGCCGGACGAGTCCAAGCCCGCGTACAGCGTCGCGACGCTACTCGGTGCTCTGCCGTCCGGCAGTTACCTAGTCGCCTCGCACGCGACAGGAGAGCACAACGACGCGGCGGCAGTCAGCGCAGGCGTCCGCACTTACCAAGAGGCCGACGTTCCGCTCCAGCTGCGCGACTCCAGTGAGTTCGCCAGGCTCGCGTTCGGCGACCTCGAACTAGTGCCACCCGGTGTCGTCTTGGTCTCAGAGTGGCGACCTGATAACACAGGCCCACAGCCGACGTCCACCGAGGTGAGCATGTACGGCGGAGTCGCCCGCAAGTCATGATTTGCTCGCGGCCAGCATCGCCACTACGGCACCACCAACACTCGGCCGCATCTGGTTCGCTGGGAAGACCATCTCAGTCGCGGGTGCTCTCCACCGCGACGAATATCAGCATCAGGAAGGTCGCTCCCGTCAGCAGCGCCTCGCCTACCGGCCAGTCAGCCCTGTTTCACGATCAGGCAAAAAATAGTTCTCTAATATGACTCAATGTATTAATCTTTATGTATGGATTTGACGTGCTGATACAGCTGGCCGCCTCAAGCGCGGTTGTCCAGCACAGAGTCGTCACGTTCCGTCCTGGACTAACAGCGATCGGACCATCTGCGGGTGACAGGTGCGCGAGGCGAGCCGACAGAGCGGACGAGGAATCCTTGCGGAGAGTGATGGCAGTCATGACCAACGACACCAGCCAAAAGAACGTGATCGCGGAGAGGCTGAACCACCTCTTCGAGGCCGTGCACCCCCCGTACACCGCGCGCGAGGTGGCTGACGCTATCAACGCCCAAGCGGGAGTCAAGATCATCTCAGCCGCGTATCTGTCCTGGTTGCAGACAGGACAGCGCGCTGAGCCGAGCGACTCGCGCCTAGTCGCTATCGCCCGCTTTTTCGGCGTGGACATCGACTATCTCTCAGGCCGCTGACCACAAGGCCGGACCGCGGGGCTCCTGTCCTCACTACCGGACGCCGGCGTCCGGTCCATCGCCACGGCAGATGAGTCAGTCGTCCGGCTCCCTAAATGCGCTGTCATGCCGCGGGCAGAACGTCGGCCCTGATCGTTCCTGCCGCACGCAGTTACGTCCATGACGCTGGTTTCCGCGGAAACGCTCGGTCATGCCGCAGGTCGGGCGTGTGTTGCTGGTGTTTACGATGCGTGTAAAGGCCATTCCGGCATGGCAGCAGGATCGGGCCGAAAGCTCGCGCGCTCAGCCCACCTGCGCTGGAAGCAGCTGGCCGGGGATCATTGGCCGGGTTCGTACTTGAATGAGAGCTGGAGCTTGGTGCGATAGGTGATCGCCCCGCCCTCGTCCAGATGGATGTCCTGCTTGACGACCTCGGCTACCCGCAGATCGCGGAGCGTCCCGGCGGCCGTCCTGATCGCCTCCGCTGCCGCGTCTTCCCACGAAGTGCTGCTTGTTCCGATGATCTCGGTCACCCTGTACACGCTCACGACGCTCTCCTTTGACCACGTACGGCCCGCCCCGGGCTGACAAAGTCACCCCGTTCGAATCCTGCCGGGCGCACTTGAGTTTTCACTTCGCCCCCTGAGCTGCGCGGTGATCTGGCTTTGCACAGCGGGGTCACCCGGCAGGGTACCCAATGCTGCGACGAATCCGCTGCTAGATAGGAGCGTCCGTTCGGCCCAGGCCACCAGTTGGGTGGCCGGGGGCCAGCAGGATTGCCGGGGTCAGGCAGGGCGCGGTGATCCGCCGGCGTGCTGGTGACCGGTGTGGCGGGTCAGCCAGCGGCGCGGGGCCGACCCAGTCACGGCCGCTCAGCACCCGGGGAGGATCGGAGCTCGGGGGCTGCCTCACCTGGTGGCATGGGTAGGCGCCCACGTCCGCGGCGTTGCCCTGCTGGTCTGGGCGGCCGGACCGGCTGGCGGGCCGCTACTGGGCTGCGGTGCTGTGCACGATCTGGCTGTCGGGTGCGGGGGTGGTCGGGGCAGGCGGCTGGGTGGTGGGTTCGATGGACAGGTGCGGGAGGATGCGGTCGAGCCCGCCGGGCAGCCACCAGTTGGCGCGGCCGGACAGGTGCATCAGGGCGGGGACCAGGATGGTGCGCAGAAGGAAGGCGTCGAGCAGGACCGCGGCGGCCAGGCCGATGCCCATCTCGCCGATGACCTGCTGTCCGGACAGGATGAACGCGCTGAACACCAGGATCATGATGGTGGCGGCGGCGATGATGACCCGGCCGGTGGTGGCCTGGCCGGTGCGTACCGCCTGGTGGTTGTCGCCGCTGGTGGCCCATTCCTCGCGGATCCTGGAGACCAGGAAGACCTCGTAGTCCATGGACAGGCCGAACAGGACCGCGAGCATCAGCACGGGCAGGAACGATTCGACCGGTCCGGCCTGGCCGAGGTTAAGCAGCCGCAGTCCCCAGCCGTACTGGAAGACGGCGACCAGCACGCCGAAGGAGGCGGCGGCGGCAAGCAGGTTCATCACCGCTGCGACCGCGGGGATCAGCAGGCTCCGGAAGGCCAGCATCAGCAGCCCGAATCCCAGGATGAGGACGACCCCGATGAAGATCAGCAGTTTGGGAGCGACGACCGTGGCGAAGTCGTCGTTAGTGGCGGTGACGCCGCCGACATAGACGTGCAGCGTGGTGCCGCCGCTTTCGGCGGCGGGGATCACGGTGTCGCGCAGGTGGCTGATCAGGGTGCTGGTGGCGGCGGCCTCGGGGGAGGTGGTGGGGGTCACGCTGATCAGCGCGGCGCCGTGGCCGGCCACGGGCGCGGAGACCGCGGCGATCCCCGGTTCGGTCGCCAGGGTGCTGGCCAGCCGGGCGAATGCGGCTGTATCGGTGGGGGAACTGGTCGTGCCGACTAGTTGCAGCGGGCCGTTGAAGCCGGGGCCGAATCCGTCGGCGAGCAGGTTGTAGGCCTGGTGGGTGGTGGTGGAGGCGGGGTCGTTGGCCGCGTCGGAGGAGCCCAGCCGCAGCGCGAGCACCGGGATGGCCAGCGTAAGCATCACCGCGGCGGCGGCCGCGGCCAGGGGGGCGGGGTGGCGCTGCACGAATGCAGCCAGCCGGGCCCACGCCCCGGAGGTGCCGTCGGGCGCGGGCCCGCCGGCGGCCAGCCGGCGGCGTTCGCGGCGGGACAGGACCCGCATCCCGAGGAAACCGAGCAGTGCGGGCAGCAACGTGGTGGCGGCGGCCACGGTGAACAAGACGGTGATCGCGGCGGCGATGCCCAGCCCGGAGATGTAGCCGATGCGCAGCACGAGCATTCCGAGCAGGGCGATGCAGACGGTGGTCCCGGCGAACAGGACCGCGCGGCCGGAGGTGTTCAGCGCGCGGACCGCGGCGTCCTGGGGGGACATCCCGGCTTTGATGTTGTTGCGGTGCCGGGTGACGATGAACAGCGCGTAGTCGATGCCCACGCCGAGCCCGATCAAGATGCCCAGGGTCGGGGCGGCCGAGGGGATGGTCACCACGTGCGAGAGGAGCCCGGTTGCCATCAGGCCCGAGACCAGTGCGGCGATCGCGACGGCCAGGGGCAGGAGCATGGCCAGCAGCGACCCGAACGCGATGAACAGCACGACGGCCGCGGCGATGACCCCGACGCCGGCGCTGATGCCGACCGAGGGCCGCAGCGCGTTCTCCACCGCCGGGCCGCCGACCTCGACCTGCACGCCGGAGGCCCGAGCGGCCTCGGCGAGGTCGACGACGCGGGTGACGTCCGGCACGGGCAGGCTCGCCTGCGGGGCGTCGAAGACCACGGTGGCATAGGCGATCTGCCCGCTCCGGCTGACCTGGGCGGCGCCGCGGGCCGAGTACGGGCTGGTCACCGACGCCACCGCGGGCGCGGCGGCGACCTTATCCAGCATGGCGGTGACCCGGTCGCGGACGGCCGGGTCCCGCACGCTGCCCGAGCTGGCCCGCCACACGATCGTGTCCTGGTCCCCGGCGTGCCCGGGGAACGCCTGCTCCAGCAGGTTGAGCGCGGTGGTTGAGCCGGTGCCCGGCAGGGTGAGGGCGTCGGAGTAGGTGGACCCCGCAGCCCGGCCGGTCACCCCCAGGACCGCCAGCAGTGCCAGCCACCCGATCAGTACCCAGGCGCGGCGCTGGACGCACCAGCGAGCCATCGTTGCCATGTCAGTCCCCTGTCTTCAGGTACAGCGAGGTTTTGATATGAGACATTGTTGTCTCACTTATGGACGACAACGTATAGCAGTGAGTCAATGATGTAAAGTCGGGATCATGGCCAGGAGCACAGCTATCCACGACCGGGTCGCCGGGGCGATCCTCGATGCCGCCGCCGACCTGCTCGCTGCAGGCGGCGAGCCGCCCAGCCTGACCGAGGTCGCGGCGGCCGCCGGGGTGTCCCGGGCCACCTTGTACCGGCACTTCCCCACCCGGGAGCGGCTACTGGAGGCCCTGGGCACCGCCGCCCGCGACGCCACCGCCGCCGGGCTCGCCGAGGCCGACCTGGACGCCGTGCCCGTGACCGAGGCCATCGCCCGCCTGGCGCGCGTGATCGCCGCCGGCGGCAGCAAGTACGCCGCCCTCATCAGCCGGTTCGGCGTCTCGGACTACCACGGCGACGCGGAACAGCAGATCGACACGATGATCCGGGCGCTCCTGCAGCGCGGCATCGACGACGGCACGTTCCGCGGCGACCTCACCGCCGGGGAACTGCAGTTCCTGCTCGGCCAGCTGCTCCAGGCCGCCGCCCGCATGACCGCCGAGCACCAAGCCGGCGTCGAGAAAGCCGCCGCCCTCGTCACCTCGGTATTCCTGACCGGCACCCAGAACCGCGCCGAACCGGCCCCGCGCCAGGGACAGGGACGAGGCTAGAGGGCTCACAGAAGCGGAGAATTGCCCGATCCGGCGGGCGCGTTGATCACCGAGACGCGCTTGCCGTCGGTCAGCACCGACAGCACAGCCGCGGCCTGATCGGCAGTCAGCTGCGTACGTTCTGGATGATGATCTTGAATTTCCTGCCCGCCTTCGTCGACGTGGGCCCCCCTTCGGCTAACAGTCTTCCGATGGCTGTGGATCGCCCCGCTAACGATCTTCAATTGCGGAGGTTACTCAGGTCGAGTCCGGTCCGGGAGCCGGGCGTAGTCCGCCTAGTCGTTGGCGCCGATGACCTTGAAGTCCTGGTTGACGAAGATGTGGTGCGGCCAGTTGACGCCGATGTAGTGGACCTCGTAGTCGCCGTTGCCCAGCTCCACCACACGGTCGACGATGCCCCCCGGGTAGGCGGCCAGCGCAGCTTCCGTCGCCTTGTTGGCTGTCGTTCCGCTGGCCAGCGTCCCCGACCCCTGCGTGTAGTCCGCCGGGATCTGACCGGCCGTCTTTGCCGTGGCCGACGCACCCTGCTGGAAGGGGACCACCCCTGCCGCCGAGGAAGCCGCCGATCCTTCGCTGCCAGCCGGCTGCACGGTGACCTGCGTGGCCGTGATGGTCGTTGAGCTGGTCGTGCCGAGTACGAGGACGGGTTCGCCGGTTGTAACGGCACTCGCCGAGGCCGGGCTCGTCCCGTTCTGGTACGTCGTGGAGGACGCCTCCTTGACGGTCACCTTCTGACCCGCTGATGTCGTGATTGTGAAGCCCGACGTGGACAGGCTGCTGACCGTGCCGGATGATCCCCCCGCGGCCGGTCCGGACCGGGCGTTGGATCCCCCGCCACCGGAGCTGCCGCTGGCAGCAGGTGAGCTGCCGCTGGCAGCGGGAGGGGTGCTGGCAGCAGCGGTTGAGCCGCTGCCGGAGGTTGCGCTGACGATCCCGTAGGAACCGCCCGCGACCGCGATGGCCGCGGCGCCGACAACGATGGACCTGGTGAGTTTGCGGGAAAACATTTGCTGAGTTCCTTACGTCGATGCCCTGGATCTGAGGATGGCGGCCGACGGTGGAACTGCGATGGAAGCAACCCGGAAGGTTACCGAAAGGCTGGCCGGCACAGGCTGAGGCTGAGCTCTGAGGCTTAGCTGAGCGCCTGGCCGGAGCGCAGCGCCGGTGCCGGGTGACAGGGGACCGGCGCAACAGGAGCAGCTGCTGATCCTGAACCGGCAGGTAAGGGTTCCGCGAGGAGGAAGGGCGGCCCCGGGCGGGCCGGGGCGGGAATGTAGCTTGGAGGCGTGGTGACCGCGATGCAGCAGCCAGATCCGGCGGCCCAGCCGGCGGTTTTCGTCCTGTTCGGGGCGACCGGTGACCTGGCCAGGCGGATGGTGCTGCCGGCTTTTTACCGGCTGGCGTGCGAGGGGCTGCTGCCCGGGCAATGGCTGCTGGTGGGCAACGGCCGCGGCGAGATCACGCACGGGGACTTCCGCGCCCGTGTTCATGATGCGCTCACCGAGTTCGGTCCCAAGCCCGAGGACAAGGACTGGGACTCATTCGCGCAGCGCGTGTTCTTCGCCGGCGGCGGGTTCAGCTCCGGCAATCCCGGCAGTCTGCCGGACGTGCTCAGCCAGGCGCGCGCATCGGTCGGCGGCGGCCCGCAGCTGGTGCATTACCTGGCGGTCCCGCCGGTCGCCTTCGGTGGGCTGACGCAGGCGCTGGGGCAGTACGGGCTGGCCGATGGCGCCCGGGTTGTCTTCGAGAAGCCGTTTGGCACCTCGCCCGGCAGCTTCCGCGAGCTTGACCGGGTCGTTCATTCGGTCCTGGATGAGGAGCAGGTGTACCGGATCGACCATTTCCTGGGCAAGGAAGCGACCCAGGATCTGCACGTGCTCCGCTTCGCCAACAGCTCGTCTGCCGCGTTCTGGGACCGCGAGCACGTCGAGTCGGTGCAGATCGACGTGCCCGAGACGCTCGGCATCAGCGACCGGGCGCAGTTCTACGACGCCACCGGCGCGGTCCTGGACATGCTCGTCACGCACCTGTTCCAGGTGGCCGCCGAGGTCGCCATGGAACCCCCGGCCAGCCTGGACGCGCCGGGCCTGCAGGCGGCCCGGAACAAGGTCGTCAGCTGCTTCCGGCCGCTGGACCCGCAGGAGGTCGTGCTGGGGCAGTTCGACGGGTACCGGGAGGTGCCCGGTGTCGATCCGCACTCCAGCCGGGACACGTTCGTGGCCGCCCGGCTGTGGATCGACAACCCCCGCTGGCGGGATGTGCCGTTCTACCTGCGCACCGGGAAGCGGATGGCCGCGTCGAAGCAGAAGGTCAGCCTGATCTTGCGCGAGCCGCCCGGGCCGCTGGCCGGCCGACTGCCCCGCGATGGGAACGTGCTGTCCTTCTCGCTGGCCGGTGACGGGGAGATCGACCTGTTCCTGGTGGCCAAAAAGCCCGGGCCCGCGCTGGACCTCGATGTCGCCCGCGCGGCGATTCCGCTGGCCAGCCTGCACGGTGCCGACCCGCTGCCGCCGTACGTGCGGCTGATCCACGACGTCCTGATCGGCGACCGCTCGCTGTTTACCCGGCCGGACGGGCTGGCCGCGGTGTGGCAGGTCGCCGAGCCGCTGCTCACCAGGCCGCCCCAGGTCCGCGGCTACGAGCCCGGCTCATGGGGGCCGGCCGAAGCCCGCGACCTCATCGCGCCCGGGCAATGGCTCCTGGGCCAGTAACCACCCGGCCACGGCACCGGCCGGCCCGCGCCAGCTCGTCGTCCTCGTCGACGGCCGGGATCAGTGACGGTGCTCAGTGGCCGGCCGGCAGGGTGCGGGCTCGCTGCTCGACGCCCAGCTCGCCGTAGGGATAGTCGACGGGGTGCGGGTCGCTGGCGGCGTCGAGTGCGGCGGTCTCGGCCGCGGTCAGGTGCAGCTCGGCTGAGCGCAGGTTGGCCTCGAGCTGGTCAAGCGTCCGGGCGCCCAGGATCGTCGAGCTGACCGCGGGCCGGGCGGTCACCCAGGCCAGCGCGACCTCGGCCATGGACACGCCGCGGTCCTCGGCGATCTTCTGCACCGCGTCGATGACGTGCCAGGTCCGGTCCGTGCCGCGCCGGTCGTAGGCCTCCATGCCGCGGCCGGGGTCCTCGCCGAGGCGGGTCGCGCCGGCCGGGCGCTGGTCACGGCGGTACTTGCCGGACAGCCAGCCGCCCCCCAGCGGGCTCCAGGGCAGCAGGCCCATCCCGGCGTCGAGCGCGGCCGGCACGATCTCCCACTCGATCTCCCGGGCCAGCAGGCTGTACTGCGGCTGGAGGGTCACCGGCCCGGCCACGTTCAGGGCCCGGGCCAGGTGCACGGCCTTGGTCAGCTGCCAGCCGGTGAAGTTGGACAGCCCCCAGTAGCGGATCTTGCCGGCCTGGATGAAGCCCTCGATCGTCCGCAGGGTCTCCTCGAGCGGCGTCAGCGGGTCGTAGGCATGCATCTGGTACAGGTCGACCGCCTCCACCCCCAGCCGGCGCAGCGAAGCCTCCAGTGCGCGGGTCAGGTGGCGCGCGGACAGCCCGGCGCCGTTCGGCGAGTCATCCACCGGCATACGGCCCTTGGTGGCCAGCACCACGGGCTCGGTGACATCGGACGGGCGGCTGGCGAACCAGCGGCCGATGATCTCCTCCGACCTCCCGCCGCCGTACACGTCCGCCGTGTCTACCAGCGTTCCGCCCGCCTCGATAAAGCGGTCAAGCTGCTGGTGCGCGCCGGACTGGTCGGTCTCGACGCCGAACGTCATCGTCCCCAGGCACAGGCTCGACACCGCGCAGCCGCTGCCTCCCAGCGTGTGATAGTCCATAAGGCCAGGCTAGCGAGACCCGGAGCGCCGCAAAAGCAGGACCCCGGTCAGGGTCAGGGCGTCCCGCCCTGCTGTTCGAGCACGCGGGTCACGATGGTCAGATCCTGCTCACCCAGACCTTGGTCAACGGCTTGCTGCCATTCGTCAGCCAGGCAGGCAAGGACGGCGAACCGGTCGCCGCCGGCCGCTTGGAGGGCGAGGTGCACGTCCTTGAGCGCGAGCGACAGCGCGAACTGGGCCGAGAACTCCCCGTCGGCGATACGGCGCAGTTTGGCCGCCTGCCAGGTGGACACGAGCGGGCCGCCGCCAAGCGCGTCCACCACCGTCTCGGTCTCAAGGCCCAGCCGGCGAGCAAGAGCCACCGACGCGGCAACCGCCTCCGCCGCGAATGCCAGCCAGGTGTTGTTCACCAGCTTCAGCCGCGTTCCGGCCCCGGCCGCGCCGACCCAGATCGTGCGCTGGCCGAGCGCGTCGAACAGCGGAGCGATACGCGGACGCGCCTCGTCGGGTCCTGACGCGAAGATCGTCAGCTGGCCGCGTTCGGCCGGATCCTTGCTTCCCGACACCGGCGCATCCAGGAGCATCACGTCCGGGCGCTCAGCACCGGCCATGGCCACGACGCGGTCGGTCCCCGCCACGCCGATGGTGCTCATCTGGGCCCAGATCGCGCCGGGAGCCAGCGCAGCGAGCATCCCCTGGTCCTTTGCGATCGAAAGGACGGCATCGGCGTCGGTCACCATCGTGACCACGATCGCGGCCCGCCGCGCCGCGCCCGCCGCGGTCTGGGCGACCTCAGCGCCGAGCTCAGCCAGGTCCCGGGCCGCCTCTAGCGTGCGGTCCCAGACGATCGTCGGGATGCCCGCGCGCAAAGCACTGGCTGCCATCCCGCGGCCCATCGCTCCAATGCCGAGCACCGCAACCGGCTCGTGCGTCCGTGCCATCGGTCTCTCCCTTGCCCGGTGATTGCCAGGTAACGAGTCCTGCCAGCATCGCGCCGGCCGGGCCCTCATGCGTACCCTAGGGGGCTGGGGCCAATGAAAACGAGGTCATGGCGGCCGGCTTCATCCGGCCTCTGCGGGGACCGGGTACGCCGTGGTCCGCCAGGGCGCGGATGATGAGCTGTCCAGCAGCGCCGGCCGGCCGCGATGCGTGGGCCAGGGCCAGCACCATGACCGGCAGCAACCTGGCGGTGTCCGGGAAGGCGGCCTGGTTCGGGCACCAGTACCGCCGGGAGAGTCGCGACGCACTCGGACACCGACACTGTCGGGACCTGCGGTAACCAGACCCAGCCCGACGCCGGCTGTAAGCGTTCTTGGCTCTTGCGTCGGTCTCGCCTCCTAAGCCCGCCGGTTTCGGAGGGAGGCTCCGCTAGCGGCGAGCCGCCTCAATGACAGAATGGTGGCTGGCGGCTAGGGGCAGTTGAGGTGACCGATATGACCAGTGTGGTGGATCAGCCTCTCACCGGCGAGCTTTCGGCGGCCGCCCAGGCAGTGGGCTCCCGGCTCATCGGAACGGCCCCGCTGGGCGTCGCGTTCTCCGGTGGTGTCGACTCCTCGGTATTGCTCGCATTGGCCGTGCGAGCACTCGGCGCCGGCCAGGTTGTTGCCATCCTCGGCGTTTCGCCCAGTCTGGCGTCGGATGAACGTCTCGCGGCCCATCGGGTTGCCGCGGTCATCGGCGCCCGTGTCGTCGAGATTCAGACCAGGGAAGGGGACAACCCCGCCTACCGGGCCAATGGCCCTGACCGCTGTTTTCACTGCAAGGACGAGCTGTTTACCCGGATAGACGATGAAGTAGCCGGCGCCTATGGCCTGGCGGCCGTGGCCTATGGCGAGAACGCCGATGACATGATGCGCCCCGATCGGCCCGGGTCCCGCGCCGCCAGTAACCACGAGGTCCTGCGGCCCCTGGCCGATGCTGGGCTGGGGAAAGCCACCGTGCGTGCCATCGCCAGGGCGCTGGATCTCCCGAGTGCCGACAAGCCCGCCGCACCCTGCCTGGCGTCCCGTATTCCGCACCATCAGGAGGTCTCCGAGGCTAAGCTCGCTCAGGTCGAGGCGGCCGAGAAGGCTCTGCGGCTCCTGGGCTTCGCGGAGTGCAGAGTGCGTCATCACGGCGAAGTGGCCCGCATCGAGCTTCCCGCCGGCGAGCTCGTGCGAGCCGTCTCCGCCCCGGCGCGCGAGCAGATCCACGCCGCTATTACCGCCGCCGGCTTCCGGTTCGCCGCCGTCGACCTGGCCGGCATCCAGTCCGGGGCCTTCACGATGTCATTGCTGCCGGTCAGGCGTGACTGAGCCCTGGCAGCCCGATGAGGCCATGACGGCGTTCATCGAGCTGGACCATGACCGGGCGCACCGCCGCGGCTACCCCGAGGCGGTGTACTGCGAGGGCAAGACGCCCGGCCAGGTCAGGAGCGCCGCCCTGGCCATCAAGGCAACCCGCACGACGACGTTGTTCACCCGCGCGGGTCCCGCGCACACCAAGTCGGTCCTGAGTGTGCTGCCAGATGCCCGCTACGACGAAGACGCGCGCATGCTGGCCTGGCCGCCTGAGCCTCCGGCTCCGCGCGGCGGGCGGGTTCTGGTGGTCGCGGCCGGTACCGCCGACCTCGGGGTCGCGCGGGAGGCCCAGCTGACCGCCGTCTATCTCGGCCGGGCCGCCGATCTCGTCACCGATGTCGGCATTGCCGGGCTGCATCGCATACTGGCGCGGCTCGACCAGCTGCGGTCAGCGCGCGTCATCGTCGTGGTCGCCGGGATGGACGGCGCGCTGCCTGGCCTGGTCGCCGGCCTCGTCTCCGCGCCGGTGATCGCCGTGCCGACGTCCGTCGGCTACGGCGCGGCGCTCGGCGGCGTGGCGGCTCTGCTGACCATGCTCAACTCCTGTGCGCCCGGCGTGGCCGTGGTCAACATCGACAACGGGTACGGTGCCGGGCACCTGGCTGCCCAGATCGCGGCCCCGGCCTAGGCCGGGCCCGCCTCGACCTGGCTGCCCGGCACGAAACCTGCGCGCTCCGCGGCCGCCACGGCTTCCTCGAGCACCCGCCGGACCGGGACGGAACGTTCCGCGGCGACCTCCACAGCATCGTCGAATTCCGGTGTCGCATGGACCACCTCGCCGCCACGATGCGCGACCTTGAGGCGAACCCGGCCGCCCGCGACCTGCAACGGCACCCAGAACCGGTCAAGCGCAACCCTGGTGACAGCGACTTCGCGTACCCCGATGGTGCTGGTCAGCTCCAGCATCAGCCGCCGCAGCAGGTCACGCCGGTGCACTGGGGCGAGCACGGCGAGCGTGTGAGCAGGGCGTCCCTTCTTCATTATGATCGGGACCAGCCACGCATCAGCCGCACCGGCAGCCAGCAACGACGACAGGACGGTGGGCCACACCCGCGGGTCCATGTCGTCGACGTTGGTCTCCAGCACCGACATGATCACCGGCTCATCCGGCTGCCCAGGCGGGTCGCCGCGGTCCCCGAGGACAACCCGCACGACATTCGGGCGACCGGCGATATCTGCGGTGCCGGCCCCCACTCCGACGGTGCGCACCGACATGGCGGGCAAGTCGCAGGACTCCTGCGACAGGGCGGTGAGCAGCGCCATGCCGGTCGGGGTGGCCAGTTCTCCCTCGCCACCGGACAGCACGCGCCAGCCCGCCGCCATCTCCAGCACCGCAGGCACCGGAACCGGGAGGTGACCGTGGGAGGTCACGACCCGGCCCGCGCCCAGCGCGACGGCGCTGCAGGACATCGAGGTCACCCCCAGGAAGTCCAGCGCGGCGCAGACGGCGACGACGTCCGCGATCGAGTCCCAGCTTCCGACCTCGTGGAAGTGCACCTCGTCGGCCGCGAGCCCGTGTACTCGCGCTTCGGCCTCGGCCAGCCGCCGGAACACGCGCCGGGCCTGCTCCCGCACGCCCGCCGCGAGATCCGCACGCTCAAGCAAGGCCTGAATGTCGCGCCAGCTGCGCTGCGCCTGATCTCGCACCGCCGGATGCACGTCTACCTTGGTAGCGCGCATCCCGGCCCGTGTCACCAGCGCGGACGCCAGCCGGATGGAGCCGGGGATAATGGCGTCCACCGCGCCCTGCAGCACTGCGAGGGGCGCGCCGGCATCGACGAGCGCCCCGAGCAACATATCGCCGGCCACACCCGCCGTCGCATCCACCCACGCGTGCACGCCTGCACCGGCTGACGTCATGAAGACAACCCTAGGGGCAGCGAGTAGCCCCCGGTGATGGGCTGTACGCTCAGGTTTGGCTCTAGTACTTCGGGAGGTCTCGTGCCCATCGAACAGGCAGAGTTCGGCCGCACCGGTCACCACAGCAGCCGGGTGATCTTCGGCGGGGCGGCTCTCGCGCAGGTCTCCCAGCGGGTCGCCGACGAGACCCTGGACGTCCTGCTCGCTCACGGGGTGAACCACCTGGACCTGGCCTCCTCCTACGGCGAGGCGGAAGCGCGCGTCCGGCCGTGGCTGCAGCGCGAACCTGGCCGGTTCTTCCTGGCCACCAAGGGCGACGACCGCACCGCAGCCGGAGCCCGCGAGGAACTGCACCGGTCCCTGGACCGGCTGGGCGTCGACCACGTCGACCTGTGGCAGCTGCACGCCTTGGCCGATCCGATCGAGTGGGACACCGCCCTGAGCCCTGGCGGCGCGCTCGAAGCCGCTATCGAAGCACGCGACCAGGGCCTCATCCGCTGGATCGGGGTGACCGGCCACGGCAGCCAGATCGCCGCGACTCACCGGCGCAGCCTCGAGCGGTTCGACTTCGACTCGGTGCTCCTCCCGTACAACTTCGTCACCATGCAGAACGATTACTACGCCGGCAACTTCGACGCCCTTTACGAGACCTGCCGCGAGCGGCGGGTCGCCGTGCAGACGATCAAGGCGATCGCGCTGCGTCCCTGGGAGGGCCGGCCGCACACCAGGGCAACCTGGTACGAGCCGCTCGAAAAGCAGGACGACATCGACCTCGCGGTGTCGTGGGCGCTGAGCCGCCCCGGGGTGTTCCTTTGCAGCGTGGGCGACGTAGACCTGCTCCCCAGGGTGCTCGACGCGGCCAGCCGGTACACCGAAGCGCCAGACGACGCGGCGATGAGCGCGCTCGCCGGGCGGACAGCAGCCGAGCCGCTGTTCGTCTGACCTGAACCGGCGGCAGGGTATCCCCGCCGCGGCACCATGCGACTGAACCGACAGGCTAGGCGAGCTTCCGCACATCGGCCAGATCCGGACATCCGCGAGCGGGCAGGCCGTCCGATCAGTACAGCGCAGATCACCCGGTTCGGTGTGACACCAGGCGATCGTCCGGCCGGCCCGGCCGCGCGGACGGCGGCACGGCGCTCACCAGCGGCACCAGATACGGCGACGAAGGCTTCTTGGTCGAGCCGACCGTTTCATCTTTGCCGTCGTCACCCGGGTGCGGGGTAGCTCGCTTGGCCGTTGTCCATGCCGCCGGCGTGCTGAGACCCGGCATCGTTGTCCGGCCGGGCCTGCAGGCTGCGGTTGCCCTGGACGATTTCCTCCGCTGACCGGCCGGTGTTCGCCAGGTAGGCCCGCGAGTCCGAGTGGTCGTCGGGATCGTTATGGCGATTCACTATGCGGGGGATGATGATGGCTGCCGTGCCGAACAAGAGCCCCAGCACGGCGGCGAGTATTCCGATGGCCATGGCAAGTCCTTTCTTCTGCCCGCGGCTAGGGGGCTGACGGGATGACCGGAACGCGGACGGGGACGTCCACGGAGTTTCCGATCTCCGTGCTGGTCGCATCCGGTGCGGCCGGCTGCGCCGCGGCGGTTCCCGGGTTCGCTTGGCGCCCGGCTGCCCGAGCACTGTGAGCCGCAGGCGGCGCGGTCGATGACCGCGCCCGTGGCGCCGGCCGCCGCAAGCCGCTGACCGGCCGCTGTCCGGCCGCTGTCCGGGTGGCCGGTTTCGCGGCAGGAAGCGGGTCACGGTCTGCTGCTTCCGCTGTCCGCTTCGCGGCTGGCGGTACGGTCGTTGCTGCTGTCGTCTGCGTGCGGCGGGCGTGAGTTCTGCGGTGCCGGGATGAGCAGGCTGACCCGGTCGCCGGCGGCCAGCGTGATCTGGCCGTCCGGCGGGCGGAGGCGGCGGTCGCGCAGCACGGAGACGAGCGTGCCTGCCGGCGGCCAGCGGAGGTCGCCCAGTTTCCGTCCTGTGGCCGTCGAGTCCCCGGATACGGTGATCTCGATGACCTGGTAGCCGGGCAGCGGGGCCGGCGGGTGCTGGAGCATGGCCTCCGCGTCGTGGTGCTCCTGGTCGGCGGCGGCCTGCGCTTGGACGGTATCGGCCTGGCTGCCCGTGATCTGCCGGGCGAGGGCGCGCAGCACGCCGGCATCGGTGATCCAGCCTTCGACGCGCTGCCCGTCCGGGGACAGCACTGGCAGCCCGTCACGTCCGTAGACTTCCAGCTGGCGCAGCGCCTGGCTGAGCGATTCGGAGGCGAACAGGGCCTGCGGGTCGTGCCGGCCGGTGACCGGCCCGGGGAGGGCATCCGGTTCCGGCGCGCTGCCGTTGCCGGCCGGGGAGCCGCGGTGCGCGGCGGGCGCGGTGCCGTCCGGCGGGACCGGCAGCGCGGGCCGGAACGGGCGCATGACGTCGGTGATCTTCAGGCCGGCCAGCGCCCGCCACGGAACGGCACGGTCGATGTCGGTGCCGCGGCGCAGCAGCTTGGTGGTGTAGATCGTGCCGTAGGACAGCGCCCGGGAGACGGTGGAGGCGATCGCGACCGCGAGCATGACCGGCAGGGTCAGCGCGAAGTCGCCGCTCATCTCGACGACGCTGGCCAGCGAGGTCAGCGGGGCGCGGGCGGCGGAGGTGAACACCGCGCCCATCGCGACCACCGCGTACAGCGCGGGCTGCCCCGCCCCGGCGCCGAAGATGTGATGGACGATGTTGCCGTAGGCGTAGCCGGAGGTGACGCCGATGAACAGCGACGGGGCGAAGATCCCGCCGGAGCCGCCGATCCCGATCGACAGGCTGCACGCGAGGATCTTGCCGAACGCGAGGATGATCAGGAACCACAGCGCGTACCCGCCGGCCGTGGTCTTGTCCATGACCGGGTAGCCGACGCCGTACATCTGCGGCAGGGCGAGCAGCAGCAGCCCGAAGGCTATCCCGCCGACGGCGGGCCTGGCCCACTCCGGCCGCCCCTTCCACAGGCGGTCGCACAGGTCCTCGACCTTGTACAGGACGGTCTTGAACGCGATCCCCATCAGCGCGGCGACCACCGCGAGCACCGCGACCAGCAGGTAGGTGCGCGGGTGGTGCAGCACGATCCCGGCCGGGAACCCGGACAGGAACGGCTTGTCGCCGAGGAACGGGATCGCGATGACGTCGGCGACCATCGCCGACAGCATGACGGTGAACAGCGCGTCGACCGCGAACTCGCGCAAGATGATCTCCACGCCGAAGAACACCCCGGTGACCGGCGCGTTGAACGTCGCGGAGATGCCGCCCGCGGCGCCGCAGGCGACCATGATCCGCAGCCGGTTCTCCGGCATCCGCACCCACTGGCCGACGCTGGAGGCCAGCGCCGAGCCGATCTGCACGATCGGCCCCTCCCGGCCCACCGACCCGCCCGATCCGATGCACAGCGCGGAAGCCAGTGCCTTGACCACGCTGACCTGCCAGCGGATCCGGCCGCCGTTGTCGGCGACCGCGATCATCACCTCGGGCACGCCGTGCCCGCGCGCTTCCCGCGCCCACTTGTAGATCAGCGGCCCGTACAGCAGCCCGCCGACCACCGGGATGACCACGAAGAACCCGAGCCCGAGCCACGGCAGGTGGCTGCTGCCGACGTAGCCGGCCTGGCCGAACTCGCTGTGCCCGGTCGCCAGCCAGGTGAAGAAGTAGATCAGGTACCGGAACGCCACCGCGCCGAGCCCGGCCCCGGCCCCCACCAGAAGGGCGAGCAGGAACATACCGCCCCGGCCCGCCCGCAGCCACGCCGCCGCCCGCGCGATAGCCGGGCTGCCCGCCGTAACCGCCGTCATGCCGGCCACTCGCTGTCCGGAACCTCGCCGGCGGCGTCCGCGAACGCCCGCAGCGCCTGCGCCGCAGCCTGCTGCGCGGGCACCGGCAGCCGTTCCAGGATCTCCGCGATCAGAGCGCGGCGCCGGCTGGTCGCCTCGTCGACCACCCGCCTGCCTGCCGCGGTGACCGAGACCAGGACCGCGCGGCGGTCGCCGCGCGCCCGGTGCCTGCGGACCAGGCCCTTGCGCACCAGCCGGTCGCACATCCGCCCGGCCGTCGACGGCGCAACGTCCAGCGCCTCGGCCAGGTCCACCATCCGCCGCCGCCCGCGGGACGCCAGCACCACCAGCGCCCGGTACTGCGCGATCGTGGTCTCCTCAGCGGCCGCGCCCAGCGACCTGGTGGCGACCGCCACCAGGGACCGGCTGGCCGTCAGCACCGCGTCCACCGCGGCCGGGTCGGCGCGCGGTTCTCCGGCCGCGTGGTTATCCATAATGCGTGCATCAGTCAACATTTGCATATCACAATAGTTGTATCATACATCTCGTAAGAAACGCGCCGCGCAGGCTGGACGAGGGGGCGCCGCCGCAGGGGGAGCAGGTCATACGGCAGCCCAACCGGCACTGCTGTATCGCATGCAGGAGGCCGGCCCGCGCCGAGGTACTCGCCGGCCTCATCGTCGGTAACCGTGACCGTTATCACGCAGGAATCCCCGCGACGCAGCGGCTGCTCGCTGTCCCAGCTGATCTCCGAGGGGAAGTACCGGATTGAACCCGCCCGGCGCAGGGGACGAGCCCGGACCATCAGGGGCATGGGTGTGACTATGGAACTGCGGCACGGCCGGGTGCGGCGCCTCGGGGCGCGGCTCAAGAGAATAGAGCGTGATCAGAGCCCTGAACCTAGCCCGCCGCACCGCACCACCGCCATATGCCCGATAATATTTTGCGCAATACAAATATTGGTGTCTACAACAGATTTGCGTGAGAGAAACCGCAAGGCAAAGGGGCCTGCCGAATGCCATCGACACGCGACCAGGGCGCGCCTGAGCTCGACCCGGAAACGGCGAGCGTGCTGCAAACCGCGACCCGGATGCTGGCCGGCGTAGCGCTGCGGAGCCTGGACGTCCTGGACGACGAGGTGACGCTGCCGCAGTTCCGGCTGCTGGCCGTGCTCGCTGAACTGGGACCAGTGCCGTCGGGGCAGGCCGCGAGAATGCTCGGACTTGACCCCTCGACCGTCACCCGGCTGGCTGACCGGCTCGTCGCCGCCGGACACGCGGCCCGCGGCACCGACCCGCGGCACCGCGGCGTAGTGACCCTCGAGCTGACCGCCAGCGGCCAGGACCTGGTAACCGCGGCGAGCACGTGGCGACGGCAAGAGCTAGCGCGGATCATGGCACGGCTCACGACCCGTGACCAGGCGGCGGTGACCGCCGCACTCGGCCTGCTGATAGAGGCGGCGGGCGACGAATACGGGATCACGGCGTACAGCCCCGTCCCGCTGTGACCCTGGACCGCGGCGGAACGCCTGCCGGCCAGGGAGCAGCCCGTCAGCCGTTCCCGAGGTCGAGGGCGATGACCGCGACACGGGCGCGCTAGCTCGCCGGTCTCCGTCGCCGCGGTCGCGCCGTGCCGGCTCGTCCGCTACGTCCGCGAGCACACCCCGGCATCGGCCTGAACCCCATCCGGAGAGGCCCTGACCGGCGGCAGTCAGCTGCGCCCGTTCTGGATGATGCATTGATTTTCCGAACGGATGCGGCTGACTCCGGGAGATGACAACGTACCCGACCAGCCCGCGGGCCGGCCTCTAACCGCCTGCCGACTCCTGCGAGCGGAGCTGATCAGGATGCGCGCGGTGGCTGCCGGGGGGAGCTGATCAGGGTCCGGGTCCTGGCCGTCCGTATCGCATCGGAAAGGGTGCTGATGTCGTAGGCGCCCTGGTGCCGCTTGCCGTTGACGAAGAACGTGGGCGTGCCCGAGACGCCGCTGAGGTCGGCGGAGTCCACGTCCGCGGCGATCTTGGCCTGCCCCGCGTGGTCGCGCAGGTCGCGGGTGAACCGGCCGGTGTCCAGGCCGAGCTCGCCGGCGTACCGGATCAGGTCCTTGCCCGTCAGCGCGCCCTGGTGGTCCAGCAGCTGGTCGTGCATCTGCCAGAACTTGCCCTGGGCGGCCGCGGCCTCGGCGCCCTCGGCCGCGAGCTGCGCGTGCGGGTGCACGTCGGTGAGCGGCAGGTGCCGCCATACGTAGCGCAGGTCACCGTAGTCGGCCATGAGCTCCCGGACCACCGGCTCGGCCCGGCCGCAGTAGGGGCACTCGAAGTCGCCGTACTCCACGAGCGTGACCGGTGCCCGGTCCGGGCCGCGCACGTGATCGCGCTCCGCGTCGACGGGCACCGCCAGGTCGATGATGGTGCCGGCGGTGCCGAGCAGCGCGCGGGCGCGCAGCCGTTTCGGCAGCAGCGCGGTGAGCCGGAAGACGGCCCAGCCGAGCGCCGATGCGCACACCGCGGCGGACAAGATGCCCACCTTCGCCTCGGCCAGCTGGCTGCCGTGGAAGGCGAGCGAGGCGATCAGCAGCGACACGATGAAGCCGATGCCCGCGATGGCCCCGGCGCCGGTCACCGCCGCCCAGCCGACCGGCGGGCGGACCGCACCGCGGCTGACCCGGGCCAGCAGCCAGGCCGCGCCGACGGTCCCGGCCGGTTTCCCCGCCACGTAGCCGAGGAGGATCCCGAGCGTGACCGGCGAGGTGTAGGCGCGGGCCAGGAAGCTCCCGCTGACCGTGATCCCCGCGTTCGCCAACGCGAACAACGGCACGATCAGGTAGCTCGTCCAGGGATGGAACAGCTGCTGCAGCCGGTCGTTCGGCGAGATCGCCAGCCGCACGCTCTCCCGCGCGTCGCGGGCCAGCTCAGGTTCCGGCTGCTCACGGAACAGCCGGAATGATTCCGAGGCCTGCTCCAGGTCGCTGCGCGCGGCGGGGTAGGCCACCGCGAGCAGGCCCATCGCCAAGCCGACCACCACCGGATCGACGCCGGACTCGAAGAACGCGACCCAGGCCGCCACCCCCAGCAGCAGGTAGGCCGGGCCATTGCGGACACCCCGCCAGCGCGCCGCCACCACCACGCCGAGGACGGCAGCGCCCGCAGCCAGCGCGGTCAGGTTGATGTGGCCGCTGTAGGCCAGCGCGATGACCACGATCCCCGCCACGTCATCGGCGAGCGCGAACGTGAGCAGGTAGGTGCGCACCCGGTCCGGGACGCCCGGACCAACCAGGGCCAGCGCGCCAAGCGCGAACGCGGTGTCAGTGGACATGGCCGTGCCCCAGCCGGACGCAGAGGAGCGGCCGGCGTTGATGGCCAGGTAGATCGCGACCGGCACGACCATCCCGCCCAGCGCGACCACCAGCGGCAGCGCCACCCGCCGCCGCTCCCGCAGCTCACCCAGGTCGAACTCGCGGCGCGCCTCCAGGCCGGCCACCAGGAAGAAGAACGCCATCAGCCCCGAGTTCACCCAGCCCTGCCAGCTATCCGCCAGGCCCCTTGCGCCCGACCGGATCACCAGCACGGTGCGCCACGTCGCCGCATACCCCGACGGGTCGATATTGGCCCAGGCCAGCGCCGCCAGCGTGGCCGCCAGCAAGACCGCCGCGCTGCCGGTCTCGGTGCGCAGGAACCGCCGAAGCGGCGTCTCCAGCCGCCGCGCCCACACCGTGCGCAGCGAAAACTGCGAGGTGGAGGCGCCGGGTTCGCTCACCCCAAGATTCTCTCCCGCTCAGCGATCCGCATGCAGAAGGTCAGGGGCTCGAATCTTAGGCGGTGTTGGCCGGCGGGAGCCGGCGGGGGGCAGCTCGGGGGTTGCCGGAGAGGCGGCGAGCTTTGCCTTCAGCGCGGCCAGCTGGCTGTCCACGTCGGCGGCGGCCGCGGCCTCATCGAGTTCTTCCCGGATGTCGTCGGTGTGGCCGCCTACATCCTCAAGCACACCGGACTGCAGCAGTTCGTCCATGGCGCCGGCCCTGGCCTGCATGGTGGCGATCTTGTCCTGCGCCCGCACAAGCGCGTCGCCCGTGCCACCCAGATCACTCGCCTGGGCAACGGCGTAGTCAGCCTTCATGACTTCCTTCTGCGAGCGGAAGCGGTTAACCCGCTGCTGCAGCTGGGTGAGAGTTTCCTGAAGTTTCTGTTCCTGCCCGGCCAGCTCCTGGTGCTGGGCTTCCATCCCGTCGGCCTGCTCCTGGGCGGCGGCCCTGCGGGACAGCGCTTCCCTGGCCAGGTCTTCGCGGCCCTGCCCGAGGGCAGCCTGGGCCTGGTCCTCCAGGTGAGCGATCGTGTGCTGCAGCTGCGGTTCCTGAAGCTCGATCCGTTTCCGCTCGGCAGCGATCTCGACCAGCGCCTGGCGGACCCGGGTGATGTAGTCAAGCATCTGCTCGTAGGAGTAGTCGAGCATCTCGTCCGGGTTCTCGGCGGAGTCGAGCGCCTTGTTTGCCTTGGCCGCGACGATGTCGTGGGCTCTGGAGAAAAGACTCATGACGGCCTGCTCCTTGCTGGTGGTTGACCGCCCGCGCGGCCCGCCGATCACCGACACGTAACCGCCCCCTGCAAAGGGTAAGCCGGCCTGCGCGGAAAGCAAGCCGCGGGCCGTCAGCCGCAGACATGATGCCTGCCGGCCTGCCACAGCTGTATTGCTGCCTTTTCGGGGCTGGTGCGCTGCGGATGCCCGATTTATGGTGGCAGTCGGACAGTGAGGCAAGGAGGGTGAATGAAGACCAGGGCCGCAGTCTTGCGGGGGGTAGGCCAGGATTTCGAAATCGCCGAGTTGGACCTGGATCCGCCGAAGGCGGGCGAGGTCCTCATCCGCTACGTGGCTGCCGGGCTGTGCCACTCCGATGAGCACCTGCGGCACGGGGACATCGTGCCGCGCTTCCCGCTCGTGGGCGGGCATGAGGGCGCCGGGGTCATCGAGGAGGTCGGCGAGGGCGTTACGCGGCTCAAGCCGGGTGATCATGTGATCTGCTCGTTCCTGCCGGTCTGCGGTCACTGCCGGTGGTGCTCGACGGGCAAGTCGAACCTGTGCGACATGGGTGCCACCATCCTGGACGGCTGCCTGCCCGATGGCACCTACCGGTTCCACGCCGATGGCGAGGACTTCGGCGGCATGTGCATGCTGGGCACCTTCTCCGAGCGCGCCACCATATCCGAGAACTCCTGCATCAAGGTCGACTCGGACCTGCCGCTGGACAAGGTTGTCCTGATCGGCTGCGGGGTCCCCACCGGCTTCGGCTCGGCCGTCCACGCCGCCGCCACCGAACCCGGCGACACGATCGCCATCTACGGGATCGGCGGGATCGGCATCAACGCCGTGCAGGGGGCCGCGCTGGCCGGGGCACGCAACGTGGTCGCCATCGACCCGCTGGCCAACAAGCGGGAGATCGCCGAGCAGCTCGGCGCCACCCACAGCTGTGAGACCGCCGAGCAGGCGCAGGAGCTGATCACCGACCTGACCCGCGGGGTGGGTGCCGACAAGGCGATCGTCACCGTCGGCGTGGTGACCTCCGAGGTCGTCACGAGCGCCTTCCACGCGATCCGCAAGGGCGGCACGGTCGTGGTGACCGGGCTCGCCGATCCCTCGAAGAACACGATCGAGCTGCCCGGTGCCGTGCTGACACTGTTCGAGAAGCGCATCCAGGGCAGCCTGTTCGGATCCGGCGACCCGTTCCACGACATCCCGCGCATGGTTGAGCTGTACCAGGCCGGTGATCTCAAACTGGATGAGCTGATCACCAGCACCTACACTCTCGACCAGATCAACCAGGGGTATCAGGACCTGCTGGACGGCAAGAACATCCGCGGAGTGATCCTGTACTCCCCCGCCTGAACGGAGACACCGTGGCAGCTGCCTCACCCGGCCAGCCCTCGCCCATCGTAGGACTGCGCCGGGAACGCGAGGTGCTCGCGGTGGCCTTGGAAACAGGCCGGCACGTGGTGATCGAGGGACCACCCGGCACGGGCAAGTCAACCCTCCTGCGCGACATCGCGCGGCAGGCGGGCAGGAACGTGGTCTTCGTCGAGGGCAACGCCGAGCTGACCCCGGCGCGGCTGATCGGGCAGTACGACCCAGCCCAGGTCCTCGCCGGAGGCTACGTCCCCGCCAGCTTCAGCGACGGTCCGCTGCTGCGAGCCATGCGGGCCGGCGCGCTGCTGTACGTGGAGGAGTTCAACCGGGTCCCGGAGGAGACGCTCAACGTCCTGATCACCGTCCTCACGGAAAGCGAGATCACTGTGCCCAGGCTCGGCACGGTCCGGGCCGGGGAAGGGTTCCGGCTGGTCACCGCCATGAACCCATTCGACGCGATCGGCACGGCGCGGGTCAGCCAGGCCATCGCCGACCGGATTTGCCGGGTCGTTCTCGGGTACCAGGACGCCGCCGCCGAACGGCAGATCACCCACATGGTCACCGGCACGAACGGCCAGGTGGTGGACTTCGCGGTGACGCTCACCCGGGCTACCCGCCAGCACCGCGATGTGTCCATGGGCTCCTCGGTCCGCGGGTCGATCGACCTGGTGCTGCTGCTGACCGGCCTGGCGCGGTTGCGCGGCGAGATCAGCCTGGCCCGGGCCACCGCCCGTGACGCCGCTTACGCGGCCCTGTCCGGGCGGATCCGGATCGCCGATGGATGCGACCGGACCCCCGAGTCCGTGCTCGATGAGTTGCTGGCGGAACTGTGGCCGGCGGACACGCCGCAGCCCCTGCTCACGGGCGCCGACCAGGGCAGTGCTGGTGACGGCGACGGGCCACCGGGCGGCCAGGGAAAAGCTGACTGCCTGCCGCCGCCCACGGCAGGCGACTTCTTCCAGCACCCGCGGTCTGCCACCGCCGCGCGGCGGGACCGGGCGCGCAGCAGCACCGCCAGGCGGACCCTCGGCCGCGCCGAGCTGGCCGCCATGCACCCGTCCTTCGCGGCGGTGTCCCCCGCCCTCGGCCAGCTCGATGAGGAGGCGTTCAGCCGAGCGCTGGCGGCGGGCCCGGAGGACGCGTTGACGTTCCTGGCGGATCTCAGCCACGCTACGGACCGGGAGCTGCGGGCCGCCGCCCACCGGCTGGCGGCTCGAGTCTTCTTCCGGCTGGGGCGGGCAGCCCGGCAGCCGTCCAGGGGCGTCCAGCGGCTCGGCGCCGGGACCGCCGACGGCGACCTCGACCTGGAACGGACCATCGACCGCTGGTCCGGGCCGTGGCCGCCAGCCGCCGACGAGCTGGTGACCCGCGGCTGGCAGGCCCGCCGCCGCGCGATGTGCCTGCTGATCGATGCCAGCGGCTCCATGTCCGGGCTCGCGGTCGCCATCGCGGCGGTCGCGGGAGCCAGCGTGGTCCTCGCCGCCGGCCGGCGGTTGTCCCCCGCGATCCTCGCGTTCAGCCAGGATGTCACCGTCCTTCAGGCGCAGGGCACCCGCCGCCCGCCCGGTGAGCTCGTCACCGACTTGGTACGGTTGCGCGGCCACGGGGTGACGAACCTCGCCGGAGGATTGCGGGCCGCGAGCGCGCAGCTGGCGACCGCACCTGCCGAGGAACGCGTTGCCCTGCTGCTGTCCGACTGCCTGCCCACCACCGGTGGCGACCCGGCTCAGGCGCTGGGCGGCATAAGCCGACTGCACGTGCTGTGCCCGCTGCCCTCCGCCGAATCCGAGCTGGCCGCCGCCACTCTCGCCCGCCGGGGTGGCGGCATGAGCCTGCCGTTGCGGCAGCTCGCCGACGTGGCCCCCGCACTAACCCGCCTGCTCTCCTCACCAGCCCAAAGCCTCGCAAGTTAGATCCCGTACTGCCAACGGGGTGGGGGCACTTCGGGCGCCTGCCCGGCGTGACCCGCGCGGGCCGCAACCGGGGGACGCGCGTTATGCCCGGCCTGATGAGCCGTAGAGGCGCAGCAGGGAGCGGACGGTCTCGGTGATCGCCGCCTGGCCTGCGACCAGGAAGTCGGCTTGCTTGTGCGAGCCGACCAGGTCGTGCACGGACTCATTGCCGGACCATGAACGCGCCCGGTCAAGGACCGCGTCCAGGAAACCGCGCTTCAGCCGCGTGCCTACGTTGAACTTCGCCACGCCGAGGCTGATCGCCGCGGCGACCGAGGCCGGCGGGAACCCGGTCCCGCCGTGGATGGCCAGCGGTATGTCGACGGCGGCCTGGATGGCCTGGAGCCGCTCGAGGTCGATCTTCGACTCGTAGGCCGTCAGCAGGTGCACGTTGCCGACGGCAACCGCGAGGCAGTCCACGCCCGTGGCCGCCACGAATTCAGCTGCCGCGCCGGGGTCGGTCATATACGCGTGGCTGTCATCGACTGCGCCGTCGTGATAGTCGGGCAGGCTGCCGAATTCCGCCTCGACGGCCACGCCGACCGGGTGGGCGGCGGCCACCAGCTTGGCCACGGCGTCGCGGGCCTCCGGTACCGGCCACCGGTGGCTGTCGATCATCACGAAGTTGAACCCGGCATCCACGCCCCTGACCGCCTGCTCGAGCGTGTGGGTCTCGTTGAGCAGGAAGGATGCCGGTATCCGGCAGCCTTCGAGGAGGGCGCGACCGCTCGCGCCGAGAAATTCGATGCCGCCCGCGTCAAGCCACTCGTCAGCCAGCATCGTCGCGCCGAAACCGACTATGACGGGGGCGTTCTCGGCCTCGGCCGCCGCCAGCACGGCCTCGAGAGAGTAACTGTCCCAGCTCTCGAAGTAGCCCAGGGCGTAGCCGCCCGCGCGCGCGGCGGTGAGCATATCCGGAGCGGGGACCAGCGGCATCGGGAACTCCCTTGCTCACTACTGTTAACGACGGATGATCAAGACACGGCAGCCAGCTGCACGCTGCCGGCCGCGGCGAGGGCTTCGTCCCTGGTGAAGACCGTGCCCGTGCAGCCGAGCCCGCGGCACGCCGAGCCGCCGAGCGCGGCGGCGAACCGCAGCCGCTGCTCGGCGGGCCAGCCTTCGATCAGGCCGAGGATGATCCCGGCGGTGAAGGCGTCCCCGGCACCGGAACCATCGACCGCCTCGACAGGGAACGGCCGCACCTGGATCACGCGAGCGGGGTCAGCGTACACGGCGCCCTCGGCGCCGCAGGTGATGACGACCGACGCGCAACCCAATTCCAGCAGGGCCCTGGCCTGGTCAGCGGGGTTGTCATGGCCGGTGACCAGGCGTGCCTCGTCCTTGTTCGGCAGGAAGCAGTCGACGTGCGGGAGCACTGGCCGGAGCGCCTTGACCGGGTCGTCCGCGCCGCGGGGCACGACGACGTTGAGCAGCGTGGCGGTCCCTCGCGTGCGAGCCCCGGCGAACAGGTCCGCGACCCCTTCGGGGTCCAGCCCGAGAAGTGCGAGATAGCCGCCAATCGCCAGGACTCGCACGCCGGACAGCGCAGGTGCAATGTCCGCGACGCCCAGCTCGGCATTGGCCCCGGGAACATGGATGTACCGTCGGTCCTCGCCGTCGACGGGAAGGATGACGGTCTGCGACGTGGCGGCCCGCTGCCCGGTAGAGACGCCGTCAACCAGGACCCGCTTGCGCGCCAGGCTGCGCCGCAGCCAGCGCCCGTACTCATCATCGCCCACCTTGCCGACCAGCCCGGTGCGGACGCCGAGGCGAGCCAGGATCACCGCGGTGTTGACCGCGCAGCCGCCGGCGTCCAGCAGGAACCCGTCAGAAACCACAAGTTCTCCGGGCCGGGGTAGGCTCGCAAGCGGTGACACGAAAAGGTCAGCGATGATCAGCCCCGCGCAGACGACCGCCGGGGCTTCGGGCTGAACGGAGGCCGGCAGCGCTTCGCCACCGCTCACGGCTACGCTCCGATCTGATCGAATGCCCAATGTGTGAGAATATGATCAGTTTGGCCTGCGACGTGGCCGGCGTCAACCACCGCGATAGACGCAACAGCCTCGGCTACGTCACCGAACGCTCTGTGAGTGAAGCCCTCAGGAAGGACCGGCGCCACATGACCGATGCTTCGCCAGACCGCGTCGCGGGAAGATCGCCGGGTAGGCAGCCGGTGTCCATGGAAATGCTAGCCAGGGTCGCCTCGATGTACTACCTCGAAGACATGACCCAGGACAAGATCGCCACGCA
Organism: uncultured Actinomycetota bacterium; assembly: GCA_963843745.1. Lineage (GTDB taxonomy): Bacteria > Actinomycetota > Actinomycetes > Streptosporangiales > Streptosporangiaceae > Trebonia. Next base: position 146,332 of record CAWJLP010000012.1, on the reverse strand, counting down.
GCTGGGCCTGTCCAGGCCCAAGGTCTGGCGGCTGCTCCGGCAGGCGAAGGAAACCGGCATTGTCGAGATCACCGTGAACCTGCCCCCGTCGCTCGCGATGCCGGTGGAGACCGAGCTCACGTCCCGTTTCGGCCTGTCCGGCGCCATCGTGGTGGCAGACCAGCACGACGAGTCGGCGATCCGCGCCCAGGTCGGCCGTGCGGCGGCCGGGCTCCTCGACCGGCTCCTGCCCGACGGCGGCACTCTGTCGATCGGGATGGGCCGCAACGTCAAGGCGGTCAGCCAGCAGGCCAATGGCCTGCGTCCGCGCCGCTGCACCGTGGTCAGCGGGATCGGCGGCTCGGCCCAGGTCGGCGAAGGCCTCAACTCCACCGACATCGCCACCCGGTTCGCCGATGCCCTAGGCGGCAAGGCCGAGGGGATCTACGCGCCTGCCTACGCGGAGAGCGAGAATGTGCGGGATGCCTTCCTGAGTCACGCTGACATACGCCGCACCATCGCGCACGCCCGCGGCGCTGGCCTTGCCATCGTCGGCGTGGGTGACGCGATGGACGATTCCCTGGTCGTCAGCCTCGGCTGCATCACGGCGAAGGATATGGCGCGGATGCGCAAGGACGGCGCCGTCGGGGACATCCTCGGCGGCTTCTTCAACGTCCGGGGCGAGCCGGTCGCCGAGTGGATCGAGAACCGCGTGGTGGGCCTGACCCGCGAGGATCTCCGTAAAATCCCGGTTGTGATCGCCGCGGTGTCGGAGGAGGCGAAGTCGGCCGCCGTGCTCGGCGCGCTGAACTCCGGACTCGTCCACACCCTGGTCACCTCGGTCGGCGTGGCGCGGCGGGTGCTGAAGCTCGCCGGCCGGCCCGGCTGAACGGCGGGCCCGGCGGCTCTTCAGCGTTCCAGCTCGGCGCAGATCGCGGCAAGGAACCGGGCCGCCGCTGCGCCGTCTACCGTCCGGTGGTCGACGGTCAGCGCAAGATCCAGCTGCGGCACTGCGGCGATGCCATCCGCGGTAACGGCGGGCCGCTCCACGGCGCGGCCGACCGCGAGGATCGCCGTCTGGTCCGGGTCCACGATCGCCTCGAACCGGTCGACGCCGAACATGCCCAGGTTGCTCAGGGTCATCGCCACCGGAGCGGTGAAGACGGCGGACAGCCGGCCACGGCGCCCTTCGTCCACGGCCCGCCGGGTCGTGAGCGCGAGTTCCCCGAGACCGAGCCGATCGGGTTCCGGGATGGTCGCCACGATCAGATTATCGTCGGCGGCGATCGCCAAGCCCACGTGGCAGTGCGCCAGCCGCCGGAAACGTGGTCCGTCGTCGAGCCAGACGCGGTTCACGTCCGGCATCGCCCGCAGCGCCCCGGCCGCCGCCTGCAGCAGCACGTGGGTGAGCGTTACCCCGTCCAGGCCCGCCGCACGAGCCAGGGCCGGCCGCGCGTCGACTGTCCTTGACACGGTGAACTGGGGCACGGTGGCGGCGCGCGACAAGCGCGCCGCGATCACCCGCCGGCGCGGGGGCACTACGTCGGTTGTCCCGTCGTCCGCGCGCCGCGAGCCGGCGCCGTCCGTCGCGGCCAGCACGTCCCGGCGTTCGATCCGTCCGCCGGGACCAGACCCCGTCACCTGCGCCAGGTCGATGCCGCGCTCACGGGCAAGCGTGCGGGCGGCCGGGGTTGCGGGCAGCCGCGAGGAGGAATCCGTCGCCGGGACGGTGGCTGGTGACGAGACGCCGGGCGCCGGCGAGACGGTGGCCGGCGCCCGGTCGGGCCCGGCCACGGCTCCTGGCACCCCTGGGACGGCCTGCGGGATGTCCTCACCAGGATGGCCGATCCAGGCGACCACTGTCCCGGTGCTCACCGTCTCTCCCGGCCCGGTGAGGCAGCGCAGCAGCGTACCTGAGGCGGTGGCCTCGACTTCCAGTTCGGCCTTGTCGGTCTCCGCCTCGAACAGCGGCTCCCCCTCGGTGACCTGCTCGCCTTCCGTCTTCAGCCAGGCCGTCAGCCGCAGCTCGTCACTGGTCTGCGCCAGCGCCGGCATGCGGATCGGGGTCGCCATCTACCCCACCGCCTCCCTGACGGCCGCGACGATATCGGCCACCTGCGGCAACAGGGCCTGTTCAAGGACCGGCGCGGCGGGCGCCGGGGCATCCTTCGAAGCCACTCGCTTGATAGGTCCCTCGAGGTAGGCGAGGCATTCGTCGGCGGCGCGGGCCGCGATCTCCGCTCCCCAGCCGCCGGTCAGGCTGTCCTCGTGGACGACGACCAGGCGGCCGGTCCTGCGCACCGATCCGAAGATCGTGTCGCCGTCCAGCGGCAGCAGGGTGAGCGGATCGATGACCTCGCATTCGAGGCCGTCACGGGCCAGCAGGTCGGCCGCCGCCAGGGACCGGTACAGCGACACATGGGTCGCCACCAGCGTGACATCGGCGCCCGGCCGTTTGATTATCGCCTTCCCGATAGGCACCAGGTACTCGTCCGCGGGTACCTCGGCGGTCAGGTCGAGACCGCCCGCCGCCTCCCGCCCCTTGCTGCCGTACAGCAGCTTGTGCTCGAACACCAGCACCGGGTTGTCGTCGCGGATCGCGCTCTTCAGGATGCCCTTGGCATGGTAGGCATCCGACGGCGCCACCACCTTCAAGCCGGGCACATGGACGAAATAGCTCTCCGGGCACTGGCCGTGCTGCGCTCCCCGGGTGGTCGCCCCGACTGGCGCCCGCATCACCATCGGCACCCGGATCTTCCCGCCGGACATGTAGCGGAGCTTCGCCGCCTGGTTGACCAGCTCATCCATGCACTCGAAAAGGAAGTCCGCGTACTGCATGTCGGCCACCGGGCGCATGCCGAGCACCGCGGCTCCCACCGCCGCGCCAGCGATCACTTTCTCGCTGATCGGCGTATCGATGATCCGCTCGTGCCCGAATTCCTCGACCAGGCCCAGGTAAACGCCGAACGCGCCGCCGAAACCGCCCTCGACGCCGACGTCCTCTCCCAGCAGGAACACTTCCGGGTCGCGGCGCATCTCCTCCGCAATCGCCTCTCGCAGCGCCTCGCCGATCGTCAGCCGCCGGGCCGCTGCCACCCCCTCAGGCATAGACATCCGCCGTCGCGTCGCCGGGCTCGGGAAACGGTGAACTGCGCGCGAACTCGACCGCGTCATCGAGCTCGGCCTTCACCTCTGCTTCACGATGTCCCAGCGTGGCCTCGTCCAGACTCGCGCCGAGGACGAGCAGCGGATCTCGCGCCGCCCAGCGGGCTTCCTCCTCGCGGGTCCGGTACCCGCGCGCGTCACTGCGGCTGTGCCCGGTGAACCGGTAGGTCTTGCATTCCAGCAACGTGGGCCCGGCTCCGGCCCGGGCCGCCGCCACGGCGTCACGTGCCGCCTCACGCACGGCAACCACGTCCATGCCGTCGACGATCCGCGCGGGCACGCCGTATGCCTTCGCACGCTCGGCGACGTCAGGGACGAGCGCGACGCGGCCGTACGGCGTGGACGCGCCATACAAGTTGTTCTCGCAGACCAGCACCACGGGTAGCCGCTCGACCGCGGCGAAGTTAATCCCCTCGTGAAACGCGCCCTCGTTCGTCGCGCCGTCGCCGAAGAAACAGACCGCAACCTGACGGCGGCGGCGAAGCTTCATGGCCAGTCCCAAGCCGGTCACCACCGTGTTGCCCCCGCCGACGATCGCGATCGCAGGCAGCATGCCCACTTCGGGGTCTCCCAGGTGCATCGAGCCGCCCTTGCCTCCGCAGCAGCCGGTACGCCGGCCGTACAGTTCGGCCATCGCGGCGCGGGTACTCACGCCCTTGGCAAGCGCGTGTCCGTGCGGGCGATGCGTGGACGTGATCCAGTCGTCACGCGTCAGCACATCGCACACGCCAACCGCCACCGCCTCCTGTCCCTGGTACTGGTGCAGGGTTCCCGGGATCTCACCTTCAAGAAACAGCCGGTACACGCGCTCTTCGAACCGGCGTATCAGCAGCATCCGCCGGTACAGCGACCCCCGCAGCTCGCTGTCGGCAAGCGCGGCAGGCTTGGTGCCGTCCTCATGCGAGTCCGGCGTTCCCGGGATATTGATCAAATGATCACTCATTGAACAAATGATGACAGTCGATCTAGGGGCCGGTCAAGTAGCGCGTACCGGCGGGCGCCGGTGCGCGGCACGGGTCATCCGTCGGCCAGCCGGGTGGCCCGCTCGATCCTGGGATCGGTGAAGATATCCAGGTCGTCCCGGCTCCGGGTAGAGAATTCCGAGACGATGGCCCTCTCGTCCCCTGCCTGAAACCAGTGCAGCGTGTCAGGGGGAACCGTGTACTGTTCCCCGGGCCGCAGCACGATTTCGTGCCACGCGGTGAACGTCCCGTCGGCGGGGACCCGGGCGTGCGGATGCGGCGCGGGCTCCCCTTCCGTGTAGACGTAGACCGTGCCCGCACGGCAGCGGAAGGTCTCCTCCTTCCCTGGCGTCCCGTCGAACGGCGGATGCCGGTGCTCCGGACAGATCTGGCGCGGGAACATCGCGATCTCCTTCGCGGCGACCCGCTCCGTGTTGACGTAGACGACGATCTCCAGGCCGGTCTCCTCCAGCTTCGACAGGCCGAAGTCGGCAATCTCGATCGCGGAGCGCTCGGCGTCCGTCAGCACGATTCCCGCCTGGGCGAATATCTCCGCCGCTCGCTCACGCGCCTCGGCGAGTTCCTTCCGGGTCAGCATGAGTCGTTACCCGCCTGAAGTTCGCGCTCGATGGCGGTGCCGATCTGCTCGTCATCCGGAGTGATGTCCGGGGCGAAGCGATCGACTACCTCGCCGCGGGCGGAGACGAGGAACTTCTCGAAGTTCCAGAGCACCTCAGGGTCCTCGGTGGGCGTCATCCCGTAGCCGCGCAGGTTGCCGCGAAATGCCTCCTTGTCGCCGCGGGCATGGGGCACCGCGCTGGTTAGCTCGGCGTACAGGGGATGCTTGCCTTCGCCAGTGACCGTGATCTTCGCGAACATCGGAAACTGGACGCCGTAGGTGGCTGTGCAGAACTCGACGATCTCGTCGTTGCTGCCAGGTTCCTGGCCCGCGAAGTCGTTGGCGGGGAAGCCGAGCACCGCGAAGCCCCGGTCGCGGAACTCCTCGTACAGGCGCTCGAGTGCCTCGTACTGCGGGGTGAGCCCGCATTTGGATGCAACATTTACGACAAGCAGCACGTCACCCTGGTAATCGCCCAAGGTCGCCGCGGAGCCGTCGATGGCCTGGAGGGGAATCTGCTGGATCGCGGTAGTCACATTCGGATCATCCCAGCGGGCATGCGTAGTGTCCACGCGGCCATGCTGGGGGATCAGGTCTTCGGTCGTGACGATGGCATGAACGAAGGTCCGGGTTGCCGTTCATTTCTGGCCGGCCCGGACGCCGGCCTCAACCCGGTCGCCGAGGTCCTTGTCCACGTTGCGCCAGTAGCCGAAGGCGCGCTGCAGGACTGGCTCGGTCACGCCGTCGAGCAGGTGGCCGACGATGTTACTGACCAGCCGCTCGCGGGCGGCGTCATCGAGGACCTCGCGGACCAGCGTTCCCGGCTGGCCCCAGTCGTCGTCGGCCTCGCGCAGAGTGTAGGCGGAACGGACCAAGTTGCCGTCGGAGTACCAGTAGTTGGGCTGGTTGTGCTCGGTGTCGGCCTGGGGGCCGCCCTTGGAGTTGGGTGCGTAGACGGGGTCGGTGACGTTGGTGACCCGCATGACGCCGTCCTTGCTGTAGGCATGGACAGGTACCTTCGGCGCGTTCACCGGGATCTGCTTGTAGTTGACGCCCATGCGGGCCCGGTGCGCGTCGGAGTAGGAGAACCCGCGGGCCAGCAGCATCTTGTCCGGGGACAGCGCGATGCCGGGGACCAGGTTGTTCGGCTCGAACGCGGCTTGCTCCATCTCGGTGTGGTAGTCGCTGACGTTGCGGTCCAGGGTGAGGCGGCCCACCTCGACCAGCGGGTAGTCGCCATGCGGCCACACCTTGGTCAGGTCGAACGGATTGAACCGGTAGGTCTTGGCGTCCTCGAACGGCATGATCTGTATTTTCAGTGTCCAGGACGGGAACTCGCCGCGTTCGATCGCCTGGTACAGGTCACGCTGGTGGTAGTCGGTGTCGGTGGCGGCCATCTGGTCGCCCTCGTCCTGGGTGAAGAACTCGATGCCCTGGTCGGTCTTGAAGTGGTACTTGACCCAGAACTTCGCGCCGCCTGTGTTGATCCACAGGTAGGTGTGAGAGCTGTAGCCGTTCATGTGCCGCCAGGAACGCGGGATGCCGCGGTCGCCCATCAGCCAGGTCACCTGGTGCGCTGATTCCGGGAACAGGGTCCAGAAATCCCACTGCATGTCGTGATCGCGCAGGTTGTTGTCGGCGCGACGCTTCTGCGAGCGGATGAAGTGCTGGAACTTCAGCGGGTCGCGGACGAAGAAGACCGGGGTGTTGTTCCCGACCATGTTGTAATTGCCCTCGGAGGTGTAGAACTTCAGGGCAAAGCCGCGCGGATCACGCCAGGTGTCCGGGCTGCCCCGCTCCCCGGCCACGGTGGAGAACCGGATCAGCGTGTCCGTCCGGGTGCCGGGCTGGAACACCGCGGCCTTGGTGTACGCGCTGACGTCATCGGTGACCTCGAAGTGGCCGAAAGCCCCGCCGCCCTTGGCGTGCGGCTGGCGCTCGGGGATGCGCTCCCGGTTGAAGTTGGCCATCTGCTCGATCAGGTAGTGATCTTGCAGCAAGACCGGGCCGTCTGGCCCCACGGTGAGCGAATGCTCATCGCTCTCGACCGGCGCGCCCGCATCGGTAGTGGTCGAAAGCCGGTGCTCGTGCTGAGCCATGCCAATACCTCCTCGTTTGCATCGCTGCTGCCCGCGCTGCTGCCCGCTATGCACGGAGGCCGCCGCGAGCGCCCCGCCGATTGCGGTGGTCTTAATGACCAGCCTAGCCGTGTGATTTTTGATGGTCCTAGTGACGGTGATCGCACCGCCGTCAGCACGCGTTCGGTTCCCCCGACAGCACGCACCACCTGACTGGCTGAGCCGATCAGAGCCAGGAGCTGAGGATGATCTTGCGGACGTCCTCTTCGGGGTGGTCGCGGACGCCGTAGACCACGCTGGCGCCGATCCACAGGATCATCCGCCCGAGATGGTCCGGGTACCTCTCGATCTTGGCGTTGAAGAAGCCGGTCGCGGTGTTCTCGATGCTCAGCAGCTCGTCCGCGTCGTCGAGGTACTGCCGGGTCTCCGCGATCGTTCGCCCGGCGTCGTCGTCGAGCTCCTTGTTCTGATGGCCGCAGACGATGTGCCGCGGCCGCAGCGCCTCGACCGTGTCGATCGCGGCCCGCCAGGGCCCGAGGCCGCCGACGATCGCGCGCTGGGCGAGATACATGTGCACGCCGTTGTAGATCACGTCCCCGGCGACGACAAGCCCGAGATCAGGGACGTGCAGGACGGTGCTGTCCGCGCTGTCGGTGTCGCCGGTCTCGACGATCACGAGGTCGCGTCCTTCGAGCGTGAAGCGGTTGCCAGGGACCGTCACGGCGGTGACGGGCGCGGGCGGGATCAGCCCCGGGTACAGCTTGTCCCACAGCAGCGGCCGCGTGGCGGCGCTCGCCCGCATCTGCCCGATCGTGCCCGCGGAGGCGACGACGCGGGCCCCGAACCGGTCGGCCAGCGGCCCGGCGGCGAACCAGTGATCGCCGTGGCCGTGGGTGATGAAGATGTCCGTCAGGTTCAGGCCCTTGCCGGCGACCCAGTCGCCGACCGCACGCGCCTGTTCGGCCGTCAGCCCCGGGTCCGTCAGCACCGCGTTCTCGCTGCCGTAGATCAGCGTGCTGGCTTGCGGGGAGAACCGTTTCGGCTCCCCGTTCGGCAGCACGCCGTCCTGCGGCGGCGGGTCGTTGACGAGCACGTCGTAGGCGAGGTTTCCTGGCAGGCTCATGCTTCTACTGTCTCCCTCCCGGCGGCCCGGCGCACCAGTCGGTACACGGGTGGCGGCACCTGGTCAGTGCCGTCGTCGTCATGCGGCGACCCGCGGCCGACGGCGTGACCACCACGGTGTTCACGGTGCCCGTCTCGGCGTAGACCGGGATCACCTCAGGACGCGGGGCGGCCAGCCGCCACAGCGCGAGGCCGCCAGCCAGGGGCCCGGTGAAACCCACCGCCCGGACCGCCGGGTGACTCACCAGCCGGGTTCCCGCGTCACACCCATGCACTATCCCGAACGGGCCCGTGGTGACTCCCGACCGCGTCGACCGCCTCGGGAGGGTCGGGTGCCGGGGCGGGAACCACGAGGCCGTTCCGTGGATTGAAGGAAGTCTGTACGGTCATGGCGGCGATCGTTAGTACAGGTGGCGGCGTTTTGGGCCGGACAGGTTGTCAGGTCGCCGGGAAGGCGGTGCTTCCTGCCTGGTAGGTCGGTGTCCCGTCCACGACCGTTGCCAGCACCTGGATGCCGGTGATCTGCTCCGGCCCGACGCTGAGCGGGTTGCGGTCCAGGACGGTGAAGTCGGCGAGCTTGCCCGGCTCCAGCGAGCCGATCTCGGTCTCGCGGTGCATGACGTACGCGCCGCCGGCGGTATACAGGGCGAGGGCGTCGCGGGCAGCCAGCCGCTCGTCCGGGCCGATGACCTGGCCAGCGGCGGTGCGGCGCACGATGGCGTCGCGGATCCCGGTGAGCGGGTCCGGCGTGATGACCGGGGCGTCGGAGGATCCGGCGACCGTGATCCCGGCCCGCTGCCAGGACCGGAACGCGTACAGCTGGTCCGCCTGGTCACCGAACGCCTCGGCGAACCCGTCGCCCAGGCCGGACAGGAACCCCGGCTGGCTGACTACCGGGATCCGCAGCTGCGCCGCCCGCGCGGTCAGCGGCGGGTACATGGCACCGCCGTGCTCGATGCGATGCCGGCGCGGGTTCGCCGGCGCCTGAGCCAGGGTCTGCGCGTAGGCGTCCAGCACGATCTCGATCGCCCGGTCGCCTTGCGCGTGAATGCACACCTGCAATCCGCGGGCCGCGAACTCGCGCACCATCGCGGTGAGCTCGGCCGGGGTGAAGTACAAGATCCCCGAGCCGAACGGCGGCACCGGATAGGTCCCGTGGATGGCCGCGGTGCGGCTGCTCATGCCGCCGTCGGCCCAGATCTTCACGGCCTGCGCCGCCAGCCGCGCCGACCGGCGGCCTGGCAGCCCCGACCTGATCAGCTCGTCCACCTCGTCGTGCACGGTCAGCCCGTAGATGCGCTGGGCGAGGACACCAGCGTCATCGGCCTCGGCGTACGCCGCCAGCGTCGGGCAGCGCATGTCCGCGTCGCAGGCGGCGGTGATGCCCAGCGCGGCCAGCCGCTGCCCGGCGCGCCGTACGACCCGGCCCCGCGCGGCCGCGTCCATTTCCGCGAGGTCGTGCCTGAGCCGGCCGGCGAACACCCGGAACATCGGCCCTTCGAACAGCACGCCGGTGAGCCTGCCCTGGCCGTCGCGGCCGAATACGCCATCGGGCGGGTCCGGCTGGCCGTCGGCAAACCCCGCCTCGCGCAGCGCGGCGGAGTTGAGCACGCACGCGTGCAGCGACGTGTGGTAGACCACCGCCGGGCGGTCCGGCACGGCCGCGTCCAGATCCGCGCGGGTCGGGTGCCTGTGCTCGGCGAGCTTGTACTCCACATACCCGCTGCCCATCACCCATGACCCCGCCGGCGCCCGTTCCGTGGCCGCGCGCATCCGGGCCTGGACCGCCGCGATGTCCGGCGCCGCCGGCTGGCTGCAGTCAGCACCCGCAGCCAGGTAACCGACGTTCATCACATGACAGTGCGCGTCGATCAGGCCGGGCACCACCGTGGCACCGTCCAGCCGCACCACCGCGGCACCGGGCTCCGCCGCGGCGCGCACGGCGGCAGCCGGGCCGATCACGGCGATCCGGCCATCGCGCACCAGCATGCTCTCGGCGCGGCCGCCGGGCGCCAACGTCACGAACTCGGCATCCTCGACGATCAGCTCCACTCGCTTGCCTCCCTGGCAGTCACCCAGCACCGGTATAGGTACAGCCTGATGCCGGCGATCGTCTTCGCCTAGATCGACGGCCACCGTCGTCCCGCTCGGTGCCGGCCGGTCACCGGCTGTCCTCAGCGTGGCTGGCCGGGGGAACGCCCGCCAGGGACTGTGTCCCGGCGGGTCTCTGCAGCCTGTTGTGCCGTCGCTGGAACTGGTCGGCTATCAAGGCGGTGACCAGGGCGCAAGATGTGCCGAGCAGGATCCCGGCGGTGGCGTCGGAGAGCCAGTGGGCCGCGAGGTAAGCGCGGGAGAGCCCCATCACGATCGAGAACGCCACCGCGGCCGCGCCCCACCAGGTGCGCCGCCTGCCCGCGGGGATCAGGGCGATGACCGCCGCGACGACGGTGACCGAGGCGGCGATGGCGTGTCCGGACGGGAACGACGCGCCGCTGGTCGCGACCAGAGATCCGGGCGGCCTGGGCCGGTCGTAGATGCCTTTCAGCGAGCCGATCAGCACCTCCGACAGCACGATAGCGGCGGCGAAAGCGGCCAGGTGCCACCACTGGCGGCGCAGGGCCAGGAACCCAGCCAGAGCGAGCCGCACCGGCAGCGTGACGTACACCAGCCCGAGGACGTTGAAGACCTTGGCGATCGCCGTCAGCGCGGGCGCACGTCCGGAGATCATCAGCCGCAGCCACGCATCATCGAGCCGCTGGATACGGGCCAGCGTGCCGTGATCGGCGGCCAGGGCGAACACCACGGCCGTGAGCGCCAGCACCCCGGCGGTAAGGAAGGCGGCCCGCCGGGGGTGGGCGAGAAGCGCGTCCTCCTGCCGCCGGGCCGTGGCCGGCCGGGTCATCCCGGGCATGCGGCACCTCGCCCGCACAGGGCCAGGCCCTCGGTGCGGCGGACATAGCCGACCAGCACCGACCGGGGCATGAACGCTACCGCGGTGTCAACAGTGGTGGTCACGACCGGGGACGCGCCGGGCGCGAGGACGAACCGGTAGGTCGCGCAGCCGCCGGGGAAGGTGTAGTAGCGGATGGCGGAATACGCGGGGACCAGGCTCAGCGGATGCTTGAACCGGCGGGTGCCGGGCTGGTCGGAGGGGATCTGCTGGGCGCCCGAGGTGTCGCAGGTCGCAGTGAGGGTTACGGTGACCGCTCGCGGCCCTGCGCGATCGGAGTCCAGCCAGAAGCTAGCTTTCCCGCTGGCGATGTCCGTGCCGCCGATGCTCCAGCCTGCCGGGAGCGCGGCGATGCAGGGCAGCAAGGCAGCGGTCGGGACTGCCTGGGCGCTGAGGATCATCGAATGGCCGGTGCCGCAGCCGGGGGCGTAGGCGCCCAGATTTTCGGCCGCCGGAAAGAAGGCATTCCCTGTTTCGAACACGGCGACGGTGATGACGGCGAGCATCGCGGCCGTCAGAGCGACCCGCTTGATGCTCCAGCGTTGCAGCGCGATCGGCGACCGGGCGGGGGCGAGGGCGCGGAATTCGCCGAGCAGGTCGCGCGGGTGCCGTTTCATGAAGGCGCGCAGCTGGGTCGGGCTGGCGACCCCGCGGGTGGCGGCGAATGCTTCGGCGAGCTCGGCTTCGGTGAAGTACGCTAGCGCCCGCCGGTAGACCCGCTGCGGGTCGGTGCGCACGGCCAGGACGAGCATCATGTTGCCCAGGTCGACCGCCTGCCGCCATGGTGACGGGCGCACCTGGACGAAGGCCACGTCGATCAGCAGCAGCTCCCCGGAGCGGACCATCAGGTTGCCTGGTTTGATGTCGCGGTGGGCGATCCCGGCGTCCCACAGCGTGCGGATCAACTGCAGTCCCTGGTCGATCACCGTGTCGTCGAGGTCGGCTTCGCCGATTTCGACGGCGCCGGTATGGAATTCGGTGACCAGCATGTACTCGCGCTCGGGGGTGATCTCCACGATGCCGTACGGCCGGGCCGTGCGGACCCCGATGTCCTGCAGCAGGCGCAGGGCATAGTCCTCGTACTCGACCAGGCGCCGCACGGTCTGGAAGGGGTGCTCGTCCTCCAGGGAGCCGTACAGGATGGTCCGCCACAGCTTGTACCAGCGGTCGGCGCGGACGTGGCCCTTGGTGTAGAGCTTGGCGAACACGAACTCCTCCGGGCTGCCTTCGACTCGCAGCCGCAACGGCGTGGAGCCGGCGGAGGACTCCAGGCCGACCGGCTTGATCTCGGTCACCGTGAGCCCGAGCTGGTCGTGCACGGCCTGGCGGATCGCCTGCCCCCGCCGGCCGGTCACATCCACGTGCGCGGTGTTGCCGCGCCGGTAGGCGACGGGGAACGCCGCGTTCGGGGTGAAGTACCGGAACGCGGTGACCGCGATCGCCACCGCGAACGCCACGGCGAGCAGCACGTCGCCCGGGTGATCGAGGCCCAGGTACAGGCGGGCCAGGCCGAACACGGCGACCACGGCGGCTGCCGCCGCCTTGGTCCAGGAGCGGGCGCGGCCCGGCACGGCCAGGCAGTAGACGGCGCCCATCAAGAAGATCGCGACGACCGCCACCGGGGGGGAAATCCCCGAGTACCCGCCCCAGCTGCCGATGATCGGCACGCCGTACGGGCGCGGCCTGGACAGCTCGAAGTAGATCGACTTCCCGACAATCTCCAGGAACAACACGCTTCCCAGGAACACCAGCAAGTGCCGCCAGCGCCGGAACGTCATCGTCAGGGCGACCACCGACAGGCCGAGCGCGGTGACCCCCCAGCCGGAGCCCGCCCCGTTGATCCCGTTGGCCACATCGGTCAGCCACGGCGTCCGTATCCCGGCCAGGAGGCGCAGCACCCACGTGCTTGCCCGGTCATCGATCCGGAGCCACGGCGTGTGCTGCGCGGCCAGGAACGCGCCGGCCAGTACCACGGCCCCTAGGATCAGCCACGCTGTCGTGGTGATGGTAAGCGGGTGCGGCAGCGGCGGCGGCGCGCCGGTCGGGCGGCGCTGGCGGCGGTCCTTCTGGACGGCCGGGCCCGGCGGCAAGCTGGCCGGGCCGTTCCCGGCGGCTACGGGCCTGATGTCGTCACCCAACGTGCGTCACCCCCGCCGAGATCAGCCCATGTGCGCGCAGCCAGCTGCTGGCCACCGCTATGAGCACCGTGCGCGATTTCATTACGCACTCCCGCCCGCCCGCCAGACACTGTGTCCCGGCGGCCCGCTGCAGCCTGTTGTGCCGTCGCTGGAACTGGTCGGCTATCAAGGCGGTGACCAGGGCGCAAGATGTGCCGAGCAGGATCCCGGCGGTGGCGTCGGAGAGCCAGTGGGCCGCGAGGTAAGCGCGGGAGAGCCCCATCACGATCGAGAACGCCACCGCGGCCGCGCCCCACCAGGTGCGCCGCCTGCCCGCGGGGATCAGGGCGATGACCGCCGCGACGACGGTGACCGAGGCGGCGATGGCGTGTCCGGACGGGAACGACGCGCCGCTGGTCGCGACCAGAGATCCGGGCGGCCTGGGCCGGTCGTAGATGCCTTTCAGCGAGCCGATCAGCACCTCCGACAGCACGATAGCGGCGGCGAAAGCGGCCAGGTGCCACCACTGGCGGCGCAGGGCCAGGAACCCAGCCAGAGCGAGCCGCACCGGCAGCGTGACGTACACCAGCCCGAGGACGTTGAAGACCTTGGCGATCGCCGTCAGCGCGGGCGCACGTCCGGAGATCATCAGCCGCAGCCACGCATCATCGAGCCGCTGGATACGGGCCAGCGTGCCGTGATCGGCGGCCAGGGCGAACACCACGGCCGTGAGCGCCAGCACCCCGGCGGTAAGGAAGGCGGCCCGCCGGGGGTGGGCGAGAAGCGCGTCCTCCTGCCGCCGGGCCGTGGCCGGCCGGGTCATCCCGGGCATGCGGCACCTCGCCCGCACAGGGCCAGGCCCTCGGTGCGGCGGACAAGGCCGACCAGCACCGACCGGGGCATGAAGGACAGCGCGCTGTCAACGACGGCGGCCAGGGACGGGGATGCGCCGGGCGCGAAGCGGAACTGGTAGGTGGCGCATCCGCCCGGGAAGGTGTAGTAGCGAATGTCGGAGAACTGCGGGACCAGGCTCAGCGGGCGCTCGAACCGGCGGGTGCCGGGCTGGTCGGAGGGGATCTGCTGGGCACCCGAGGTGTCGCAGGTTGCGGTCAGGGTGATCGTCACCGCCTGGATCCCGGCCTGGCCGGAGTCTAGCCAGAAGCTGGCCTGCCCGCTGGCGATCTCGGCGTCGGTGCCGGGCGCGGTCCAGCCAGACGGGAGCGCCGCAATGCAGGGCAGCAGGGCCGCCGAGGGAACCGCCTGGGCCGCCAGGATCATCGCGTGGCCGGTGCCGCAGTCGGGCGCCTGCGCACCTGGGTTGGGGAGCGGGAGGAACAAGGTGTAGGTGACATAGGTGGTCACGGCGATGACGGCGAGCATCGCCGCGGCCCGGCTCACCCGCCGGGCGCTCCAGCGCTGCAGCCCGATCGGGCGCCGCGGCGGGGCGAGCTTGCGGAACTCGGCGAGCAGGTCCCGGGGATCGCGTTTCATGAAGGCGCGCAGCTGCGTCGGGCTGGCGACCCCGCGGGTGGCGGCGAAGGCCTCGGCGAGCTCGGCCTCGGTGAAATAATTCAGCGCCCGCTGGTACACCCGCGCGGGGTCGGTGCGGACCGCCAGCACCAGCATCATGTTGCCCAGGTCGACGGCCTGCCGCCACGGGGAGGGGCGCACCTGGGCGAAGGCCACGTCGATCAGCAGCAGCTGCCCGGCGCGGACCATCAGGTTGCCCGGCTTGATGTCGCGGTGGGCGATCCCCGCGTCCCATAGCGTGCGGATCAGCTGCAGTCCCTGGTCGATCACCTGGTCGTCGATGTCGGCGTCGCCGATTTCCACCGCGCCGTCGAAGTACTCGGTGACCAGCAGGTACTCCCGTTCGGGGGTGATCTCCACGATGCCGTAGGGCCTGGCCACGGCGATCCCGGCGTCTTGCAGCAGGCGCAGCGCGTAGTCCTCGTATTCGGCCAGCCGCCGCACGGTCTGGAAGGGGTGCTCGTCCTCCAGGGAGCCGTACAGGATCGTCCGCCAGATCTTGTACCAGCGGTCGGCGCGGACGTGGCCCTTGGTGTAGAGCTTACCGAACAGGTACTCCTGCGGGCCGCCCTCGGCCCGCAGCCGCAGCGGGGTGGAGCCGGCTGAGGACTCCAGCCCGACCGGCGTGATGCCGGTGACGGTGAACCCGAGCTGGTCGCGCACGCCCTGCCGAATCGCCTCGCCGCGCGCGCCGGTCACATCCACGTGCGCGGTGTTGCCGCTCCGGTAGGCCACCGGGAACACCTCGTTCGGGGTGAAAAACCGGAACGCAGTGACCGGGATCGCGACACCGAGCGCGACGCCCAGCAGCACGTCGTCCACGTGATCGACAGCCAGGTACAGGCAAGCCAGGCAGTACACGGCGACGATGACAGCTATGGTCGCCTTGACATAGGAGCGAGGCCGCCCGGGAACGACCAGGCAGTAGGCGATGCCCATCAGCAAGGTGGTGAGGATCGCCACCTGGAGCGCCGGCGCCGAGTATCCCGCCCAGCCCCCGGTGATCGGCACGCCGTACGGCCGCGGCCGCGCGAGCAGTCGATTGATGAAGAACCCGGCAAGTTTGACGAAACCCAGGCTGCACAGGAACACCAGCAGGTGCCGCCAGCGCCGGAACACCATCGTCAATACGACCGCCGACAGCCCGGTCACCGTGGCTCCCCAGCCGGAGTCGGCCGCCACGATCCCGTTGGCGATACCGGTCAGCCACGGCGTCCGGGCCCGCGCGAAAGGCCGGAGCACCGTTGCGTTGACCTGATCATCGAGCCGCAGCGACGGGGCCCGCACCAAGATCACGATCAGGCCGGCCAGGACGACCACCGCCAGGACCAGCCAGGCCCTGGTGGTAACCGAGACCGGGTGCGGCAGCGGCGGGGGCGCACCCGTGGGGCGCCGGCGCGGCGTCCGCCGCACGGCGGGACCCGGCGGAAGGCTCGCCGTGCCGCCCCGCGTGGTCACCGTCTCCGCCTTCTCGCTCACTGCGACGCACCTCCCATCGGGGCCAGTCCCTGCGTCCGCAGCCAGCTCTCGGCCACCAGGCGCGGATCCTGCCCGCGTAGTTCCACCCGCGCGTCCAGGGCACGCAGCGAGCCGGTCGTCAGCCGCGCCGACACCGCGTTGAGCACCGCGAGCAGCCGCGGGCCGTAGCGGGCGACGGCATCGCGGCGCACCAGCGGGACGATGTTCTCGGCCGGCTGCAGGCCGCGGTCGTCGGCCAGCACCACCAGGTGGTCCGTCGTGATGGCCGGGTCGGTGCTGAACAGCAGCGCGACGCCGATGTCCCCTGCCTGCAGGGCCTGCAGCGTCAGCGGGCCCCCGGCGTCCAGCGGTATGAAGACCCGGAACCGGAGCCCGTAAACCTGCTTCAGCCCCAGCAGGCAGTAGACGCGCTCCGGGCATTCGGGCGGGCCGCCGAACGCCAGCCGCGGCGCCGCCCGGGCCAGGTCGGCAACGGATCGCAGGTGATAGCGGGCCGCGGTCGCGGCGGTGACCACGATGACGTTGCCGTCCTGGGCGGCGGACGGTCGGCCCGCCACCAGCCCCCGGCCAGCCACCTGCTCGGTCAGCGCCCTGCCGGTCGCCGTAACATCGGACGTCGCGGACTGCCGTCCCACGCTGGCGAACTCAACTGCCGATCCGGAGTACTCCGGCACCACCTGGACCAGTCCGTTCATCAGCGCCGGGTCCACCAGCTCGCGAGGGCCCAGGTCCGGCAGGACGCGGACGGGGAAGCCCCGCGTCGTGAGCGCGTCGGCGTAGATGTCGGCGAGCAGCACGCTCTCCGGGAAGTCGAATGACCCGACGGTAATGACGGCGCCGTGCTGGGCGGCCCCGTCGGCAGAATCAGGCGGCGCGCTGCTGCAGGCGCAGGCGCAGGCGCAGCACACGATAGCCAGCGCCAGACAGGCTACGTACGCCACCGTCCGTCGTTCCGGCTCTGCTCTCATGACGTTCCGTGCGGGTCGAGAAGAAAAGGTTGCTCCGCACGTGCCCGGAGCCTGGGACCCCGCTTCTTCGGGCGGGGCACCGCCTGAGCGGCGGCGGCGACCGGCGGGCACGACCGGCACCCGCGCTGGTGCGCGCGGGGCCGGCCGCGGGCCGGCGGTCATACGTATCCCCGGTGCTGCAGGGACCGCCAGCACAGCCAGCCGGGCAGTACCGGCAGCCAGTAGGTGGCGAGCCGGTACAGCAGCACGGCCGAGACCGCGGGCCCGGGCTGCATGCCGACGCCGGTCAGCCCGGCGACCAGCGCCGCCTCGATCGCGCCGAGGCCGCCTGGCGTGGGGGCGGCCGCCGCCAGCGCCGCGGCGGCCAGGTACACCGCGCCGAGCACGACCAGGCCAGGGCCCCCGCCGAACGCCTGGACCGAGGCGTCCAGCCCGGCGATGTAGGCGAGGGTGATCAGGGCCGAGCCGCCCAACAGCAAGCCCAGCTTGACCGGGCTGGCGGCGGCCTGGCGCAGGCTGCCGGCCGCGGAGCGGACGCCGGGGATCAGCTGCTTGCGGGTCCAGCGGCGGCCGGGGCGTGTCGCCAGGACTACTCCGATGACCGCGATGATCACCGCCAGGATGAGCAGGATCTTGCTGGCCGACGGCAGCTTGAACGCTTTCGTGAGGTCGTGGCCGGCCAGCGCGAAGAAAACCACGATCAGCACGATGTGCATGATGGCGCCCGCGAGGGCGTTCACGCCGACCGCCGCTACGCTGGCCGGGGTGCTGGTTCCGCTCTTCTGCAGGAACCGGGCGTTCAGCGCCATCCCGCCGACGTTGGCTGGCGACACCCGGTTGATGAAGGATGAGGCGCCCTGCGTCAGCACGGCGGGGCCGAACGGGACATGGCCGGGAACCGCGCCGATCAGCGCCATCGCGCTGGCCACGTAGGTCAGCGCGGACAGGCCGATGATCACCGGCAGCCAGGCCCAGTTGACGTGCTGCAGCGCGTGCCAGCTGCTGCTCACATCGGCGATCTGCGGCAGCAGGAAGTAGAAGGCGCCGGCCAGCGCGACGATCGCCAGCAGCGTACGCGGCCGCACCCGCTGCAGCCGGACGAGGTCCTTGTCAGCGTCGTCGCCGGAGGCCGCGATCGCGGCCGCGCGCGTGTTCTTCAGCAGCCCGTCCTGGCCCTTGATCGCGCGCCGGGTGCCGGCCGACAGCGCGAGCGGCTGCAGTAGCGGCACGGCGGTGGCGACGCCGCTGGCGCCGATCACGGCCGCGGCGGTGGCGACGGCACGGTCCGGGCCGATCCGGCCGGCCAGCGAGGTGAGCAGCTCGGCCACGTCGATCGCCCGCTGGCGGCTGGTCGCGGCGAGCTCGGCGAAGCTGAAGTCGGTCAGCACGGCAGACCCGTCCTGGCCGATCATGATGTTGCTGCCGTGCAGCGACCGGTGCGCGATCCTGGCCTGGTGCAGCCGGTCGACCTCGCGCCACAGGCTCCGCGCTAGCTGATCGGTAATCCGATCGTCCGGAATGTGATCCAGGGACTGGCCTGCTACCAGTTCCATGGTCAGCAGCACCGACCCGTCCTTCGCCCTGATGACCTGGCCGACGTGCGGCACCGCGACGCCGGCCCGCTCGGCCATCACGGCCAGCAGCGCCTCATGCTCGACGGCCGCCAGCAGCGAGGCCGCGGGCCTGGTGTCGCCGACGCCGCGCAGCCGGACACCGCGCCAGGCCCGGTACAGCAGGTCGGCGTCCCGCTGGTCGGAGCCGAAAACCTTCACGAACAGGCCGTTCCCGTCGCCGGTGGTCGCCTCGAACGGCCGCGATCCCTTCGCGGCGCGCAGCGGCCCGGTCACCTGGCTGACCGCCACGCCACCCGCGCGAAGCGCCGCTGCCACCCCGGCGCAGCCCATCCGCCGGTCCGGCACACCGAACGCCACCAGCAGACCCGCCCCCACGGTCACCCCGACGGCCAGCGCCAGGACCACCTGCATGGGCAGCAGCCCGCCCGTGACCAGCCGGGCCGCGCTGATCAGCAGCAGCATGGCCCAGGCCGCCCGGCGCCATGGCCGGCTCAGCCACGGTGCCGCGGCCACCGCCACCGCCACCAGCCCCGCCAGCACGGCTGGATCGGGGAAACCGGCGCCGGCCAGCCAGGAACCCTGGCGCAGCCCCGCGGGCAGCGCCGAGCCGCCCGGCCCGGCCAGGTAGGTGATTGCGGCCATCAGGGCCGCCGCCGCCGCGAACCCGCCCGCCACGGTGAACAGCACGCGGAACCGGCGGTACCGCAGGGCGGCGACCAGCAGCACCAGGGCCGCCGCCGCGACCGTCACCTGGACCAGGCCGGTCAGCACGCGCCCGGCCGCGGTCGCGGGCCCGACCGCGGTGATCGCCGCGGCCGGCCGGAGCAGGGCGGGCAGCAGCACGGCGGTCACGGCCGCGGCGGCCAGCACCAAGACCGCGGCGATCAGGCGGATCACATCGCCCGGATGCCGGTACCGCGCGGGCGCCAGGACACGGTCCCGCGGCCGGATCTTCGGCTCCCCGGCGGCCAGCCGCATCCTGGACGAATCTGTCGTGGGCGGCTCTTCGGTGACTGCGCCGCGAGCGCGGTCAGCGGCGGGAGTGGTGCGCCTGGTCACGGTCACTTCCGGCTCTGCGGCGCGGCTACCTGGCCGGCGATCCGCCCCCGCCTGCTCGGACGTGCGGGCCTGCCTAGGCACGGCCCGTGACCGATTCCAGGAAGCGCAGGACTGCGCCGGTGGTGATGCCGGGCCGCCGCGACTGCGGGTAATGCCCGGCCTCGGGCACCATGACGACTTGTGCGCGCAGGGCAGCAGGCACGGAGCTGGAATGGCTGGCGCGCGTCGTATGGTTCGCCGCGGTGCTCATGCGTTCATCGCCTTTGGGTTTGGTCTGGCTTCGCTATCAGGCGGCGGTCGTGGCCATGACGGCGGCGAGCACGGTGCCGGCAGGCCCTTGGTCGGCCCGGCCGTGTTCTGGGGTCAGGCGGTGACGTCGTGGTAGGGGGGCGCGGTGTCGGCTGCGGTCATTCCGGCTGTGATGGGGGAGGGGTTGAAGCCCTTGAAGGTTAGCCAGAGGCCGAGGGAGAGCTCCCAGACGGCTATCGGGAGGGCGGCGAGGGCGGCCACCTTGGAGTACTGGCCGATGGCGCCGAAGAGCGTGGCGATGTCGGCGGTGAGGAGCAGGGGGGCTCCGATGAGCCCCAGGATGGGCAGGGCGCGGGGTACGAGCCGGGACCGGTATAGCAAGGTGCCCAGCAGCAGTGCGTTGATGGCGGGCATGGTGCTTTGCCCGAGCAGGAACGTCCAGTTGTAGACCGCGACGTGGGAGGCGCCGGTGGTGACGAGCGCGGCTGTGTTTGCTCCGGCCGCGCCGCTTAGGTGCTGTCGCATGGTCACCAGCGACAGCAGGCTGACGACGCCGGCGAAGATCATGCTGCCTTCGATGACGCGGGCGGTGACGAAGCCGAGCGCGGCGCCTTCGTTCTGCCGTTTGAGGACCGGATACAAGGTGACGGCGGTGCCGATGCCGGCGAGGGCGACGATCACTTCGAGGAAGCCGCCGACGAGCACGGCAGTGTGGCCGCCGGAGCCGAGGATCCAGTCCTGGTGGTTTTTCACCGGGCTGTAGAGGAAGAGCGTGGGGATCGAGATGAAGGTGATCAGGTAAAAGATGCCCGCGACGAGCGCGGTCTTCCTCGTCGAGTCCATTGGGACTTTTTTCGTCGCTGGGATCCGCATGGCGGTCGTCATGTTGGTCTCCTTACGGCCACCGGGTCCTTCAGCTGACGGGTGCGGCCGGAGTCAGGGCCGAGGCGGCCGAGGCGGGTGCGGGGTCATCGGGTGCGGGGGCGGGTGCGTCGGCGCCGCCCTGGTCCAGGCGGAACGGCGGGTAGGCGTCGGTCATCAAGGCGGCGTAGGCGATGACCCGCAGCACCCAGCGGTTCATGCCCATGACGAAGTCATAGAGCCCTCGCGGGTAGCGGCCCGCGACCAGCAGCGTGATCGCCGCGAAGCACACCAGCAGCCCGATCAGGCCGCCGGACAGGGCATCGGCCTGCCAGGCGTGCCCAGAGCCCCCGGTCGAGGTGTAGGCGGCGCCGCCGGCGAACACCGCGACGATGGCGTACTGCGGGATCGCCAGCAGCCACCACTTGACCAGGACCAGGCCGCGGGACAGCCGCTGCGGGTAGGCGATGTCCAGCGTCGCCGGGTAGTCCGGCTCCTCGTCCAGGCTGAACGGCGGGTAGCGGTCGGTGCCCAGGGCGCTGTAGGTGTAGTAGCCGACCCGCCACGACCAGCGCAGCACCCCCAGGTTGAAGCCGAACAGCGAACGGGGGTAGCGGCCGGTGACCAAGATCGCGAAGAACGCGATGACGGTGACGACGGCGAACGCGATCCACAAGAAGAACAGCACGATGTAGTGCGGGATCGCCAGCAGCCACTTGACCAGCCACAGCCAGCGGCTCAACGGCTCATCCAGCCGCGCTCGCACCTGCACGGGGTAGTTCTGGTACATGGCTTCCTCCTCGTTAGTACACGCGGGCGCCACATCCATGACACCGGCACGCGATGGGCGCCGGCCGGGGCGGATCACCGGCCCATGGGTTTGTCTTCACGCTACGTTCGCAACCAGAAACTAGCAATGTATTTCTGGAAATGAATTATGTAATATGCGAGCGTGGCGGACTGGAGCTTCCTGACCAACCACGCCCGGGTGCTGCTGTGCATCGCCCACGACCCGGGCGTACGACTGCGCGAGATCGCGGCCAGGACGGGCGTCACCGAGCGCACCGCCTACGGCATCGTCACCGATCTCACCGAGGCCGGGTACGTCGTCAAGCACAAGGACGGCCGCCGCAACCGCTACCAGATCCAGGCCCACCTGCCGCTCCCCGAGACCGACAGCCGGGAACGCACTATCGGCGAGATCCTGGCCCTCCTGGCTGGCGCCGACGATGAAGCGACCGGATAATTCCGGTCGCCCTGACCTGGAGGCTTCCCAGCTGGCGCCCGGTGGATTCCCAGGCAGAGGAGTTAGCGTGACGGTGTGGATGAGCTGGCCGATTCCCGCGGGCTGGCCAGGGACCCGGAGGCGCTCAGGGCGCGGCTCGCCGCGGACGGGTACGTGTTCCTGCGCGGCCTGCTGCCGGCAGAGCGGGTCCGGGCCGCGGGTGAACAGGTAACCGCGACGCTGCGAGCGGGCGGCTGGACGGAGGCGGGGTCACCGCTGCTGGGCCGGGCAGCGGGCCCCCGGGAGGCGCTGGCCGACCCGGCGTACCGCGCAGCGGTGATGAGCCGGGCGTTCAACGCGCTCCCGTACCTGGCGCCACTGCGCGAGACGGTCCGCCGCATCCTGGGCCCGCAGGCCTTCTCTTACCCGGTGAAGGTACTGCGCGCAGTGGCGCCGGAGTCCGCGGCCGACCGGACCCGCGGCCGGTACGTCCACTGCGACTACATGGGGTCGGGAGTCCAGGACATGCTGACCACCTGGCTCCCGCTGGCCGAGGTGCCGGCCACGCTCGGCGGTCTCGCCGTGCGCCCCGGCGGCCACCGGGACAGGCCCCGGCAGCCGCGGCTGCTGACCGGCACCGAGCGCGGCTGGAGCACCACCGGGTACAGCCCCGGTGATGTGATGATCTTTCACTGCCTGACCCCCCACGCGGCGCTCCCCAACACCGGTCACCAGCTCCGGCTGTCCGCCGACTTCCGCTGGCAGCAGCCAGGGTCCCCGGCACCGTCGGAAATGATCCTCGGGCCCGCGGGCCGGCCATTCGAGCTATTCAGCCGGCTGCTGGGCCGCGAGCCCTGGTGGGAACCGGTCCCCGCGGGCCTGACGCTCCGACCGCGCGGCGAGCTGGCCGGCCGCCCCCCTGGCCCGTCCCGGTTCTTCACCGTCGACGCTTCCTGGCAGCGCTGGCAGCCGCCGTCCGGGCCAGTCCACTAACCCGTGGAAACTGGCGGGCATCCTGGCGTGGCCGTGTTCGTGGCGGCGGACGTGCACTACTTGCCCTCCGGCGGCGCCCGGGCGGCCGCCGTCGTGGCCGCTGATCCGGCCTTTTCGCGCCTGACCGGGGACCGGATCGCCGTGGTGGCTGACGTCGCGCCCTACCAGCCGGGTCAGTTCTACCTGCGCGAGCTGCCGCCGCTGCGCGCGGTCCTGGACGGCGTGATCGGCCTGAGCCTGCTGGTCATCGACGGCTACGCCGACCTGGACCCGGACGGCCGGCCCGGCCTGGGCGCCCGGGCCCGCGATGAGTTCGGCGTGCCGGTGATCGGCGTGGCCAAGACGCCCTTCCGCACCGCCACCCACGCCATCGCGGTGCTGCGCGGGACCTCAGCCCGGCCGCTGTACGTCACCGCCGCCGGGATGCCCCGCGCCGACGCCGCGAGCCTTGTCCGGCAGATGGCCGGCCGGCACCGGCTGCCCGACGCGCTGCGCCGGGCCGACACCCTGGCCCGCCACGGCCTGCCGCGGCCGCGACGCTGAAGAAGCTCTGCCATCACAGCGCTCACCGCGCCAGAAGTGGACGTTTTCCGCAGAACCGGCTTGTGAAAATCTGCACAATGCGCTTCCGCGGAAACGCCGCGCCCGAGGCTCTCTACGCCATCGACGACGAACGGCTCCGGCTGATCTTCACCTGCTGCCACCCGGCGCTCGCGATGAAGACCCGCGTGGCGCTGACGCTGCGCATGGTCGCCGGCCTGACCGTGCCCGAGATCGCCCGCGCCTTCCTGGTGCAGGAGGCCGCCATGGGTCAGCGGATCACCCGCGCGAAGGCCAAGATCATGGCGGCTCGCATCCCTTACCGGGTGCCGTCCGCGGAGGATCTCCCCGCACGCGTCGCCGGCGTACTCGCCGTCCTCTTCCTCGTCTTCAACGAGGGCTACCTGGCGACCGGCCCGGACACCGATCCCGTACGTCACGACCTGACCGCCGAGGCGATCCGGCTCACTCGCCTGATCCGTGCCCTCCTGCCGGACGACGGTGAGGTGGCCGGGCTGCTGGCGCTGATGCTGCTCACCGAGGCCCGCCGTACCGCCCGGGTCTCGGCGAGCGGCGAGCTGGTCACGCTCGCCGAGCAGGACCGCGGGACCTGGGACGTGGCGCTGATCGCCGAGGGTCACCGGCTGGTGCGCCAGCGCCTGGTCGCCGGCGTGGCCGCGGGGCGGCCGTCGACCGTCTTGAGGACAAGCTGGCCGGCTATCACCTCTACCGTGCGACCCGCGCCGACCTGCTGCGCCGGCTCGGCCGCAGCCAGGAGTCGCGCGCGGCGTACGACAGAGCCATCGAGCTGGCGGGCAACACCGCCGAGATCGCCTACCTGACAGGGCGTCGCGGCCAGCTGGGATAGCGCCCGGCTCGAGCATCACAAGGCGGAGCAGGTCGCCGCCGCCGACGCGGCCCTGGCGACGGAGAATAGGAGGCGTTCCTTAGACGAAAGAGGTGCAAAGTGGCGATTCTCGGCCTCGGCCACACCGGGCTGTGGGTGACTGACCTGCTGGCGATGCGCGACTTCTACGAGCGCGTGATCGGCCTGACCGTCACCGACGAGGATGAGGAGCAGGGCATCGTCTTCTTCAGCGCCCGGCCGGACGTCGAGCACCACGAGTTCGTCCTGCAGCGCGGCCGCACCGCGCCGCCCGGGTCGACGCTGCCGCACCAGATCTCCTGGCGGGTGGACTCGGTGGAGACGCTGCAGGCCTACCACGAGCGGTTCAAGGAAGAGGGCGTCCCTATCCAGCAGGAAGTCACCCACGGCAACGCCTACGGCATCTACTTCTTCGATCCCGAGGGCAACCGCGGAGAGGTTTACCTGCGCATCGAGCGCGACGTGCGGCAGCCGTTCCGCAAGTCGCTCAACCTGGAGCAGCCCGTCCAGGCGGTGCACGCCGAGGCCGAGCGGCTGCTGAACGACGGCGGCCCCGCCTACCAGCCCGCCACCTGGACGCCGGTCCCTGATTCCACCGGCGCCGACGGGTTATATACACCAGGCCCTAGAGCTTTTTCCCGCGACGGGTACGATTCCCGTTGGGAGAGAGAACATGGCAAGCAGGCGACGTCGGCTTGACCCTGTGGGGCCGTTTGGCAATCCGGACGGGTCGCGCGCCGACATCGAGGATCTAATCAGCGAGTTCGTCGATTTCAGCGGCAATCCGGCGTACGGCCACCTCGCGACCCGTGCTAACGACTCGATGGTGCGCGTCATCGTGGGAAAACTCGGCGCCGGCAAGACGGTCTACCTGCGGCGGCTGCAGGATTTCCAGGCACATCAGGAGTCTGTCTACGCCGATGGGCCGCAGCAGAGCCTGCCGAAAACCGAAGTCATCGTGAAAGCGTGCCAGTGGTTCTCGGACCGCGTCCTGGTCGAGAAGTGGATGCAGATCTGGGAGCGCGCGATCATGCGGTCGCTGGCCTCGCACTTGCTGCGCAATCCCGAACTGCGCCCGCAAGTACGCGACGAGGAGGCCGAAGAACTCGAGAAGTCGTACACACGGCTGCTCGATGACTTCATCCGGCCTCGGTCGATCTACAGCGCGGTGCGCGACATCATCAATCAGCGGCAGACCGCCCATCAGCTGTCCGTGTACCTCGACGATCCGCTCTGGGACGACCTCGAGGACCTGCTCGGCGAGATTGTCAGCCACTGCAAGCCGGTCTATTTCTACCTCGACGCGGTGGACGAGGAATTCAGCCACGCCCCGATGTATTGGCTGAAATGCCAAGAAGGGCTTTTCTATCAGGTCATGCGGCTGCTCCGTGACCATAAGCTCGGCGGCCGGCTGCACGTCGTCATCTGCATCCGCGACATCGTCATGTCCTCGGTGTACCTGTCAGAACACGCGCCGCGGTACTACAACGAACCGCACATCCGGGTGCTGACCTGGGATCGCGAGTCCCTGCTCTACCTGCTCGAGCAGAAGCTGAAGCGGCTGCCGCCGTCGCTGCTGATGCGGCGCACCAGCACCGGCCCTCCCACGATCCGCGACTGGCTCGGGATCAACGGCGACTGCCAGGGACTTGACGGGGACGAAACGATCGAGGACTACCTGCTCAGCCACACGAGGATGATCCCGCGTGACATCATCTCGCTGGGCAATGACCTGAGCGAGGAGATCTTGCGCCAGAAGCAGGCTGGCTATCCGGGCCTTTCCGTGGAGACCCTGCAGGCGGTGGTGCGACGGTGCGCCAAGCGATTCGGCGATTCCCAGCTCGCGCAGTGCGCCAACCAGATCTCGTCAGACATGATGCCGCCGAACGCCGCCCTGCAGGAATACTCCGAACTGTTCACCAGCACCCAGGCGTACATCAGCGGGGTGCAGGAGGAGGTTCGCTCCTTCGTCCAGATGATGGGCGTGGACCGGTTCTCGCGAGGGGACCTGACGGCACTGCAGGAAGTGGTGGATCAGCACTTCGAGAAGACGACGAACCTCGCCGCCGTGCTGTGGCAGAACGGCCTGCTGGGATATGCCGACGAGTCCGGGCGCCGCAGGTTCTACTCCATGAGCGACGTCGAGCAGTTCCACTATCCGCCGGGCGCGAACACCTACGTGCTGCATCCGTGCCTGGTCTACGCCGTCGGGGGAATCCAGCACGTCCGGGAGGATCCTGCCGGAAAGCGCCGGCGCACTCGCCGGTTCACGCCTCCTGAGCGCAAGGACCTCCCCCAGGCTGCGGCCGCTGAAGCGCGCCGCGGCAACGGCGGCACCAAGGCTCTCTCAGGAACTGCCCCGATTAAGACGGGGGCCGTGGCCAAGGCCGCGGACTACACCGTCGGCGACGTCATCGACGGCCGCTTCGAGATTCTCGAGAAACTCGGGGAGGGCGGATTTTCGAAGGTCTACCGGGTGCGCGATGACGTCGAGGACCAGGAGCGCGCGCTGAAGCTCTTCGCCACCGCCGCCGGGCATGAGGCGGTGCGCCGCGAGATCAGCGCCCTGCGGGGAATCCGTCACCCCAACGTGGTCGAGGTCTTCTGGGCAGGCCAGACCCAGGCGGGCGACTGGTATCTCATTACCGAGTTCATCGACGGGGAGTCACTGGAGGAGTTCGTCACGGGACAGCGAAACCTGCGTGACCGGGAGGCGCTCGATGTCGCGCTCGACCTGCTGGACGCGCTCGTCTCTTTTCATCCCGATACGGAAGGGCGGGGCCTGATCCACCGCGACATCAAACCGCGCAACGTCATGCTCACTCGCACCGGGGTGAAACTGCTCGATTTCAACATCGCCTCCCGGGTCGGCGCTCCCGTGCATACGCAGTCCGGCACGCCCCCTTATCAGCCGCCCGACGCCGACATCACCCAGTGGGACGCTTCCACGGACCTGTTCGCCGTCGGCGTGCTGCTCTACCAGCTGCTCTGCAACGGCAGCCACCCGTACCCGGATGCGCTGCCCGTGATCGAGGGGCCGGTGACCGACCCGAGAACGATCCGCCAGGACCTCGGGCCTGATCTCGCGGAATTCCTCATCAAGGCGTGCGCCCCGGCCAGTCGTGACCGTTTCGCCACGGCCGCGGAAATGCAGCTCGCCTTGCGTGATATCCGCGCTCACCTTTGAACCGATCTGCCTTGCGTGTGCCGGGGACCGCAGCCCACTATCAATAGGTGGCCTCCCTCATCGAACGCCTCGCGCAGGCTGCCTACGACGCGCACCGCGCCGCCCTTCCCCGATCTCTCCCGGAGTGGGAAGAGCTCAGTAAGCAAGAGCAGAAGGCCTGGCAGGCAGCCGTGTCCGCCGTCGCCGGGCAAGCCGGCAGGACCATCGCCGAGTCGCACGGCAAGCCGCTGGTCCTCCAGGTCGGAGACCAGCGTCATGCCTTCGGCACGGACTTCACCGTCGGCCGGGACGGCAGCCTCGCCATCGACGACGACTTCGCTTCCGGGCAGCACGCTCGTTTTCAGACCGTTCGCGGCCTGTGGTACGTAGAAGACCTCGGCTCAAGGAACGGCACATCGCTCAACGGGCGCCGCGTCCTTTCCTTCCAGTTGCTGAAGAAGCGCGACAAGATCACGATCGGCCACACGGTCATGACCGTGGTGTCGACCTGACTGGCGCGCTTGTGAGCAGGACGCGGTTCCCGGCCTCCGCGCTCGACGCGGTCGCAGATACCCCGGACGGCGCTACCGTGCTGGTGGGCGGGTTCGGCCTGGCCGGCATGCCGTCCGAGCTCGTCGACGCCCTTATCGAGCAGGGCGCCAGTGACCTGACCATCGTGTCCAACAACGCGGGCAACGGCGAGGTCGGCCTGGCCGCGCTGCTCAAGGCCGGCCGGGTGCGCAAGGTCATCTGCTCCTTTCCGCGGCAATCGGACTCCTACGTCTTCGACGAGCTCTACCGGGCCGGCAAGGTCGAGCTGGAGCTGGTCCCCCAGGGCAATCTGGCGGAGCGCATGCGGGCGGCAGGGGCCGGGATCGGGGCCTTCTACTGTCCGACCGCGGTGGGCACGCCGCTCGCCGAAGGCAAGGAGACGCGGGTGATCGACGGGCGCAGCTACCTGCTCGAGTACCCCATCCACGGCGACGTCGCGCTGATCTCGGCCTGGCGCGCCGACGAGCTGGGGAACCTGGTGTACCGCAAGACGGCGCGGAACTTCGGGCCGGTGATGGCCACCGCCGCCCGCACCGTGATCGCGCAGGTCACCGACGTGGTTCCGGCGGGTTCGCTGGACCCCGAGGCAGTGGTGACACCGCGCATCTACGTGGACCGGGTGGTCCGGGTCACCGGGGGTGCGCGGTGACCGGGCCGCTGACGATGGACCAGCTCGCCGCGGTGATCGCCGCGGACATCCCGCCCGGCTCGTTCGTCAACCTCGGGATCGGCCACCCCACCAAGGTCGCCGACCACCTGCGGCCGGAGGCCGGCGTCGTGCTGCACACGGAGAACGGCATGCTCGGCATGGGGCCCACGGCGACCGGCGCGGACGTGGACCCGGACCTGACCAACGCGGGCAAGACCCCGGTCACTGAGCTGCCGGGCGCGGCGTACTTCGATCACGGCAGCTCGTTCGCGATGATGCGGGGCGGGCACCTGGACTTCTGCGTGCTCGGGGCCTACCAGGTGTCGGCAGGCGGCGACCTGGCGAACTGGCATACCGGCGCCGCGGACGACATCCCCGCCGTCGGGGGCGCCATGGACCTGGCGATCGGCGCCAAGAGCGTGTTCGTCATGATGTCGCTGTTCACCCGCGGCGGGGCGCCGAAGCTGGTGCCGCGCTGCACTTATCCGCTCACCGGGGTCGGCTGCGTGTCTCGCGTCTACACCGACCTCGCGGTCTTCGACATCACCTCCGAGGGGCCGCGGATCAACAGGACCTTCGGGATTTCGGCTGCCGAGCTGGCGGAAAGGCTCTCGCTGCGCGGTCTTGCGGCCTGAGTCCCGGCGAGTGACCATTGGTCAACCACCCTAGTTTTCGTGGCTAGGGCGGTTCACTAGTACCCAGCCGCCTGCCGCAAAGGGGATTATTCGGGTAAGCGTTCGGGGGAGCGGAAGGCAACCATGATCAGCCTCAGCAAGCCATCCGGCTCGTTCCTGGCTGCCTTCGTCCGGCCGCGGAACCCGCATCGCCAGCCGGCCGGCTTGAGCGCCGTCTTTCCCGTGACCCGGCGCCTGCGGTTCGGGGACGACCTCGAGCCGGGCTTCGTCGAGTACCACGTCGAGCGCTCGCTGCCGTTCGCCCGCCTCGCGCTGGTCCTGGCGATCGTGCTCTACGCGCTGTTCGGGATTCTTGACTTGTACATCGTCCCCAGCGCGGCCAAGTGGATATGGCTGATCAGGTACGCGTTCTTCTGCCCCGTCGCGCTGGTCGTCCTCCGGCTCACGTTCACGCGATGGTTCAAGCCCGTCATGCAGCCTGTGCTGACCGGCATGGCGATCTGGACCGGACTGGGAATCGTGGCGATGATCGCCATCGCACCGCCGACCGTGGGCTTCCGCTATTACGCCGGCCTCCTGCTGGTGATCCCGTGGGCGTACACCATGCTGCAGCTGCGGTTCGCCTACGCCACGCAGGCCTGCCTGGTCATGATCATCGGGTATGAGCTGGTGGCCGTGTGGGTGAAGCACACGCCGACGCAGGTCCTGGTCTCCAACAACTTCTTCTTCCTGTCATCGGTCATCATCGGCATGGTCGCCGGGTACACGATCGAACGCGGGTACCGCACCCACTTCCTGCAGCGCCGCCTCATCGAGGCCCAGCGCGCCGAGCTCGCCGTCCACAACGAGCAGCTCGACTCCGCGCTGCAGAAGTCCCTCGACGGGCTGCGCCGCCAGGCCGCCGAGCTCAAGGCCTCGCGGGCCCGCGTCGTGGCCGCGGCCGACTCCGAGCGCCGCCGCATCGAGCGGAACCTGCACGACGGCGCGCAGCAGCACCTCACCGCGCTGGCCATCAAGCTCAGCATGGTCTCAGACCTAGGCGAAGAAGACCCTGCTCTGGGGAGGGTCCTCCTCGAGGAGGCTCGCTGCCAGGTCAACGACTCGATCCGGGAGCTGCGCGACATCGCGCACGGCATCTATCCCCCGCTGCTGGCGGAAAACGGGCTGCCGACCGCCCTGTCGACGGTGGCACGCTGGTCCACGCTGCCCGCCACGGTGGACGTCGCCCGGCTCCGCAGGTACCCCGCCGAGGTGGAGGCCACCGTCTACTTCTGCTGCCTGGAGGCGATCCAGAACGCCTGCAAGCACGCCGGGCAGCCGGCCACGCTCGCCCTGCGCGTGCGGGAGGACGCCGGGACGCTGACCTTCCAGGTCACCGATGACGGGAAGGGATTCGACGCCGGGACCCGCGGGCTGGGCGCAGGCTTCCTCAACATGGCCGACCGGCTGGGCGCGCTCGGTGGCAGCCTGCGGGTGGAGTCGGCGCCGCGGCAGGGCACGACGGTGTCGGGGACGATTCCGGTCAGCGCCCTCTGCTGACGCTGACACGCCACGTCACTTCTGCTGACTTTGCAGCTCTGACGACCATTTTCCTCGGCGGGTGACCGGTCACAAGTGGTTATGCCGTGTGCAAAGTGCGCTCCCGTGTGCACAGTCGCCTGGCCTGACCCGCCGAGCCAGGTCACATCGGTCACTCCCGTTGGCTTTGTAGACGTGGCGACCACTTTCCCGGGTGCTGAAACGATCAAATGTGGTCACGGCGTCTGCAAAGTGGGCTGGAGTCTGCAAAGCCGTCGCCACGCCGCACTCAGGCGACGAAGAAGCCGCCGGCGAGGGCGGCGCTGAGCACATCGGCCTTGACCACCTGCCGCACGTCTCCGCCTGCGTCGCCAACTGGGTCACCGACACGTTCGCTGAGCTGCTGCCGCCGGGCGGCTGACCGGGGTTGCCGCGGTCAGCCGGCCAGCTAGCCGGCCAGGGCGCCGCGGAACAGGCCGAGGAATTCCTCGTCGCTGATCGCGGCGGCGTCGTCCGGCCGGAGCTGGATCGTCCCCGTGCTGGTCTTGAGCTTGGGGTGGCGCTCGACGAACCCGCCGTCGTCGTCCTTCCGCCAGCCGTACACCGAGATGCCGTGCTTCCAGGCGGCCAGGAGCACGCGGCGGCCGTCGGCCTTGTACGTCGGCATCTTGTACGACATGACGACGGTCACGTCGGGACGGGCACGGACGATCAGCCCGTGCAGCCGGTCGAACAGCGGCCGGTGCGCGGCGGGGATCGCGTCGATGTAACCGCGGACGCCCTCGCTCACCGGAACCTCGGTCATCGCGGCCTCCGTGGTATCCGGCGAATTTCCTCATCAGTGGTGACGGCGTGGCCGACCGGAACTCATCGGCGCAGCAGCTCGCGGACGGCGCTGTAGCGCGCCTCCGACTCAGGTGTCCGCTCCCACAGCTCGATCACCGCTTCCCTGGCGTTGCTGCCCTCGAGGTAGACCCACGGGAACTCGTTGCCAGGTCCGGTGCCGTCGATTAGGAGAGCCAGCTCCGGATTGGCCTCGCGCGCCGCCGCGAGCTCCTGGTCGAGGTTCGTTACGAGGAAGGCGAGATGATGCATGCCCTCTCCGCGTGTGGCGAGGAACTCCGCGTGCGGTGAGCGGTCGTCGAGGGGCTGAAGCAGCTCGATCACCACGCCGCCGAGTGCGCCAAAGGCGATCTTCAGCCAGACCGGGACCGGCTTGCCGTGCACGAGCACCTGGTCGAAGCACAGCTCGTCGCCCGTGCTCAGGAACGGGCCAGCGCCGAGGCGCGCGCTGAGCTCTTCCTGCGCCGCTTCGCAGTCCCGCACGACCCAGCCGATGTGGAACAGCTCCCCGAGCCGCGGCGACGGCACCGCGGTCATGCCGGCCTGCCGTCGATCTCGACCACGCACACCGCGTCGCCGACCCGCACGTCGCTGCCCTCGGGAACGGCGTGCTCGACCATCACGCCGTCGTCGGTGGCCGTCACCTCCTGGCTGATCTTCTCCGTCTCGATCTCGTACAGCGGGTCGCCCTTGCTGAACGCCTCGCCGGGCCGCCGGCAGAACCGGACGACCGTCGCCTCCTCCATCGTCATCCCGATCTTCGGCAGCTTGACCCGCACCCGCAGCACGCTCACGCGAGCACCTTCTCGCTCCGGCCGGGACGCCCGCCCCGCCCGAGCAGCTCACGCACGGCGGAGGCGATGCGCGCCTCGCCGGGGATCACGTGCGCCTCCGCGTTGGGGGCGTACGGGATGGCCACGTTCGGCGTGGTGACCCGCCGGATCGGGCCCTTCAGCAGGGCGAAGCCCTGCTCCGCGACCACGGCGGCGATCTGGCTGGCCGCCGAGCAGCACTCGCGCGCCTCGTCCACGACGACCAGGTGGCCGGTCTTCGCGACGGAAGCGAGCACCGCGTCGGTGTCGAACGGCACGAGGGTGCGCGGATCGATAACCTCGGCGCTCACGCCCTCATCCGCCAGCGTGGCCGCCGCCGCGAGCGCCGGCTTGACCATCCGCCCGATGGCCACGACGGTGACCGCGTCGCCTTCGCGGCGCACGGCCGCCTTGCCGAACGGGACGAGGTGCTCGCCGTCCGGTACTTCGCCCTGATCGCCGCCGCGGCCGTTCGGCTCGAGCACGAAGCACGGGTTCGGGCTACGGATCGCGGTCTTCACCAGGCCCTTCGCGTCGGCCGACGTCGCCGGGACGGCCACGTTCACCCCGCCGAGGTTCATCAGCATCGGGTAGGAGGTGTCGGAGTGCTGGGCCGCGTTCGAGGAGCCCCCGCCGATGGTGGCGATGATCGTGATCGGCAGCTCCATCTGCCCGCCGGTCATCAGCCGGAGCTTGGACATCTGGTTCCCGATCGCGTCCATGCCCGTGTAGAGGAAGTTCGAGAACATCATCTGCACGACCACGTGGTAGCCGGCCGAGGCGAGGCCGACCGCCATGCCGGTCAGCGTCGTCTCGCAGATCGGGGTGTTGCGGATCCGGTCGTGGCCGAACTGCTCGTGGACCCCGCGCAAGTCACCGACGATCGACAGCTCGACATCCTCGCCGTAGACGATGACCTTCGGGTCGCGCGCCATCTCCTCGACGATGCCGTCGTGGATGGCCTGGATGAGACGGGTACGGGTCACGGCTCAGGCCTCCTCGGGTGCGAACATCAGCGTCTCGGCGAGTTCGGGGTCGGCGGGCTCGCCGGCCTCCGCGTAGGCCACGGCGTCCGCCACGCGGTCGGCGACCTCGGCGTCGATCCTGTCGAGGTCCGCCGCGGCGACGGTCCCCGCCGAGGTCAGCGCGGACCGGAACCGGGCGATGGGGTCCCGCTGCCGCCAGGTCTCGATCTCCTCCTCGGTCCGGTATTCCCCGCCGCTCAGCACGAAGGACTCCGCCTCGAAGTGGCCCTGGATGCGGTAGGTGCGCGCCTCGATGAACGACGGCCCGCCGCCCGCGCGCCCGCGCTGGACCGCTTCGCCCGCCGCCCGCCACACCGCGGTCACGTCGTTGCCGTCCACCTCGGCGACCGGCACGCCGAACGCCCGCGCCCGGTCAGGGATCCGCCCCGACGTCACCTCGGCGCTGGGCGTGAACTCGGAGAACCCGTTGTTCTCGCAGACGAAGACCACCGGGAGCCCCCACAGCGACGACACGTTCAGGGTCTCCATGAGCACGCCCTGGTTCGATGCGCCGTCGCCGAAGAAGCAGACCGCCACCTTGCCGTCCCCGTCCAGCTTCGCGCCGAACGCCGCCCCGGTCGCGATCGACAGCCCCGCCCCCACGATGCCGTTGGCGCCGAGGATCCCCTTGGAGATGTCCGCGACGTGCATCGAGCCGCCCATGCCGCGGCAGATCCCCTCGCGCTTGGCCCAGATCTCGGCCATCATGGCGCGCACGTCGCCGCCCTTGGCCAGGAAGTGCCCGTGGCCGCGGTGCGTCGAGGTGGCGTAGTCGCGGTCCTCGAGGTGCGCGCACACCCCGGCCGCGACCGCCTCCTCGCCGATGTAGAGGTGCACCGCCCCTGGCAGCTTGCCCGCGGCGCTGTCGTCCCTGAGACGCTCCTCGACGCGGCGGATCAGCACCATCGACTCGTACAGCCGCAGCGCTTCCGCCGCCGGCGGCCCGCCGCCAGGCCGGCTGGCCGCCGAGGTCACGTCGAGCCCAGTCGTCATCTCGCTTCCTCCTCCTGCGGTCTTCTTCGACACTGTCAGCATCGCATTAGGGTGGAGGGAGGGATAGATCAGCCGGAACGGCCTAGTGGTGACTGACCAGCTCTCACCCGCCAGGGATGAGGCACACCGGCGTTGCCGGGCCCAACCATGGGCGTGATGGCCGGGGGGACGGGCGGCAGCGAAAACAGCAAGGGGGACGGCATTGTTTGGCAGGAAGAGACGGGAAGAGCGGCGCTTCGACCGGGTCGCCACGCGGTACAAGATGCGCCAGCGCATGATCTCCATCGGCGACGACTACGAGATCGAAGACGAGCAGGGCGAGCATGTCTTCAAGCTGGACGGCAAGGCGCTGCGGATCAGGAAGACGATCCTGTTCAAGGACATGGACGGCCGTGAGCTGTGCAAGATCCAGGAACGGATGCTGCATGTGCGGGACAGCATGGAGATCGAAGGGCCGGACGGGAACCGGGTCGCGATCGTCCACAAGTCCATGATCGATCCGTTCAGGGAGCGATGGATAGCGAAGATGGAAGACGGCCCGGACCTGCACGTCCAGGGCAACATCGTCGACCACGAGTACACCATCGAGCGCGACGGGGCCAGGGCCGCCGAGGTGTCCAAGCGATGGTTCCGGGCCCGGGATACCTACGGGGTCGAGGTCGCGCCCGGCCAGGATGATGTGCTGTTCCTGGCCATTACCGCGGTCATCGACACCATGGCCCATCCGGCCAGGTAGCCCGGCGGGCCGGCGCGGTGCTCCGGTCTCGGCTCTGGTCTCTCCGCCGGCCAGCCGCGGCCGCGCTGGCGGCGGGATTCCCCGCTAGTGCCTCATGAGGAGCAGCGGCAGCGCCGCCACCGACGCGGCGCTCCAGATCTGCCCGGCGGCGAGCAGCCCGGGGACCGACGCCAGCGGCACCCACTCCACCCGCGCCGCCTCGGCCGGGTCGGTGGGGTCGCCGATCCGTACCGGGTCGCCGCCCACGTAGACGTGATGCTCGGCGTCGACGGTGCCCGGCATCGGCTGGAAGCTGACCAGGTGCTCCATCCGCCCGGCGCGATACCCGGTCTCCTCGGCGAGCTCCCTGTTCGCCGCGACCGCGGGCTCCTCGCCGTCGTCCACCAGCCCGCCAGGCAGCTCCCACCCCCAGCGGTCGGGAACGAACCGGTGCCGCCACAGCATCAGCACCCGTTCCTCGCCGTCGACCAGCGCCATCACCGCCGCCGTGCGCAGCCGCACCACGTGATGCCAGTACCGGTCGCCGCCCGGCGGCTCGACGTCCACCTGCCCGAGCCAGACCCACGGGCTGTCGTAGATCGCCCGCTCCCCGTGCGCCCGCCAGAATCCGCTCGTCACGCTGCCGACGCTAGCAGGCAATATTGACGGTCGGATTTGACGGCTTCGCCGAAGGACGGTTAGCGTCGGTAACGGGTTAGCGCACCGCGGGAAGGGAGCCGGTCATGCCGGAAACCAGCGAACTGCACCTCGCGGTGGCGCTCGACGGGGCCGGCTGGCATCCCGCCGCCTGGCGCTCGCCGGACGCGCGGCCCCGGGAGCTGTTCAGCGCCGGGTACTGGGCGGACCTGGCCCGCGAGGCCGAAGCCGGCGCCCTCGACTTCCTGACCATCGAGGACTCCCTCGGCCTGCAGACCGCGGGCCGCTTCGCGGGCCCTGACGACCGCACCGACCAGGTGCGCGGCCGCCTGGACGCGGTGCTGACCGCCGCGCGGATCGCCCCGCACACCGCGCGCATCGGCCTGGTCCCCACGGCGGTCACCACGCACACGGAGCCGTTTCACCTCTCCACGTCCATCGCGACCCTGGACTACGTGAGCGAGGGCCGGGCCGGCTGGCGGCCGCGAGTCGCGGCGTCCCCCGGCGAGGCACGGCACTTCGGCCGCCGCGAGTTCCCCGCGCTCACCGCCGAGAACGTCACCGACCCCGCCGTCGCCGCGCATCTGCGCGACCTGTTCGACGAGGCCGCCGACGCCGTCGAGGTCGTGCGGCGGCTGTGGGACTCCTGGGAGGACGACGCGGCGATCCGCGACGTGCCGACCGGCCGGTTCGTCGACCGCGACAAGCTGCACTACATCGACTTCGACGGCCGCTGGTTCGCCGTCCGCGGCCCGTCGATCACGCCGCGCCCGCCGCAGGGCCAGCCCGTCGTCGCATCGCTCGCGCACGCCGACGTGGCCTACCGGCTCGCCGCGCGCGCGTCCGACGTGGTGTTCGTGACCCCCTCCAGCGCGGAGCACGCCGCGCAGATCGTGGCGGAGGTCCGCGCCGCCGAGAATCATCTGGAACGTCCCCGGCCGCCTCTCCAGGTCTACGCGGACCTCGCGGTGTTCATCGACGAGGCCCCGGGCGCCGCCGCGGCCCGCAAGCGCCGCCTCGACGACCTGGACGGCGCGGAGTTCGCGACCGACTGCGCGATCGTCGCCGGGACCCCTGGCGAGCTGGCCGGCCTGCTGCTCGGCTGGCGGCAGGCGGGGCTCGACGGGTTCCGGCTCCGTCCCGGCGCGCTGCCGCACGACCTTCGGCAGATCACCGGGGCGCTTGTTCCTGAACTGCGCCGCCGCGGCGCGTTCCGCGCCGGCTACGCGGAACGCACGCTGCGCGAGCGTCTCGGCCTGTCCCGCCCCGCTAACCGATACGGGGCCAGCTACCAGATTGGCGCCGCATGACCAAGCAGGTGATCCTCGGAGCGCACTTCCCCGGGGTCAACAACCACACCGTGTGGAGCGACCCGGCGGCGGGCAGCCAGATCGCGTTCTCCTCGTTCGCGCACCTGGCGCGGACGGCCGAGGCGGCCCTGTTCGACTTCTTCTTCCTGGCCGAAGGGCTGCGGCTGCGCGAGCAGCGCGGCAAGATCCACGACCTGGACGTGGTCGGCCTGCCCAACACGATGACCGTGCTCGCCGCGGTCGCCGCGGTGACCGAGCACCTGGGGCTGGCCGGCACGATCCAGGCGACGTACAACGAGCCGTACGAGATCGCGCGGCAGTTCGGGACGCTCGACCACCTGTCCGGCGGCCGCGCCGCGTGGAACGTGGTCACCTCGCCTGACGCGTTCACCGGGGAGAACTTCCGCCGCGGCGGCTACCTGGAGCGCGGCGACCGGTACGTCCGCGCCGCCGAGTTCGTCCAGGCCACGCGCGAACTGTGGGACTCCTGGGATAGCGACGCGATCGTGGCCGACCCCGCTCGCGGGGAGTTCTTGCGGACTGGAGCCAGGCGAGGACGTTTCGAATATTCGACTGAGAACTTCGGGATCTCCGGAAACTTCACCGTGCCGCGGTCACCACAAGTCCACCCCGTGATCCTGCAGGCGGGCGACTCGGACGGCGGCCGGGAGTTCGCGGCACACAGCGCGGACGGGATCTTCACCAGGCATTCGACGTACGACGCGGGGCGCGCGTTCTACGCCGACGTGAAGTCGCGGCTGGCGCGGTACGGGCGGCCGCCCGGCTCGCTGAAGGTGCTGCCGGGGGCCAGCTTCGTGCTCGGCGACACCCCGGCCGAGGCCGAGGAACGCGCGCGCCACATCCGGCGCCAGCAGGTCAGCCCGCAGACCGCGATCCTCATGCTCGAGCAGGTGTGGAACACGGACCTGTCGTCGTTCGACGCCGAGGGGCCGCTGCCGTCGTTCGATCCCGACCCGGAGTCACCGTCGATCATCCAGGGGCGCGCCCGGATGTACGACGACCCGGTGGCGGTCGCGCGCAAGTGGCGGGCTCTCGCCGATGAGAAGAACCTGTCGATCCGCGACCTGATCATCGAGGTGACCGGGCGGCAGACGTTCACGGGGACGCCGGCCTCGGTGGCGGCCGAGATCAACCGGAGCGTGCAGGACGACGCCTGCGACGGGTTCATCCTGGTGCCGCACCTGATCCCGGCCGGGCTTGACGAGTTCGCCGCCACGGTGGTGCCGTTGCTGCAGGAACGCGGGGTGTTCCGGTCGTCTTACGAGTCTGGTACGACCTTGCGGGACCGGCTCGGGCTCGGGCCCGCGCGGCCCGCCGCCTCGTGGGCCGCCGCCCGAAGGGAGCACGTCGATGCCTGACCGTGTCCTCGACCCCGCCCCCGACCCTGCCCCCGACCCTGCCCTTGACCGGGCGGCGCCGCTGTCGATCCTCGACCTCGCCCCCGTGGTGGAGGGATCCACGCCGGCCGCGGCGCTGCGGAACACCCTCGACCTCGCCAGGCGCGCCGAAGACCTCGGCTACCTGCGGTACTGGGTCGCCGAGCATCATTTCGCCCCCGGCGTGGCGTCGTCGTCGCCCGCGGTGCTGATCGCGGCGATCGCGGCGGTGACGTCGCGGATCCGGGTCGGCGCGGGCGCGGTCCAGCTGGGACACCAGACCGCGGCCGCGGTCGCGGAGGCGTTCGGCACGCTGTCCGGGCTGTACCCGGGGCGGATCGACCTCGGGCTCGGCCGGTCCGGGCAGAAGCGCGAGGAGGCCGCGAGGGAACAGGCGTCCGGGGGCTCCGCGGCGCCGGCGGCCTCGGCGCCCTCCGCGTCCCCGGCTCCCCCGGCTCCTCCGGCTCCCCCGGCTCCCCCGGCTCCGCCGGCTCCGCCGCGGACGGTGAACGGGCTGCTCATCCCCGGGCGCTTCTCGATCGCGCAGCTGGCCAGGTCGCCGCGGTTCGCGCTGCAGGGCGAGCTGCTGCAGCAGGCGGGGGGCGGACGCCGGACTTCGGCGAGCAGGTGAACGACATCCTCGCGTTCCTCGGCGGGACGTACGTGTCGCCGTCCGGCCTTTCTGTCGAGGCGGTGCCGGGAACCGGCGCCGACGCGCAGGTGTGGATCCTGGGTTCGAGTGCGGGCCAGTCCGCCCAGGTGGCCGGCGCCCTCGGACTGCCGTTCGCGGCGAACTACCACGTCAGCCCGGCGACGGTGCTGGAGGCGGTGGAGGCTTACCGTGCCGCGTTCCGGCCGTCGGCGGTGCTGGCGGCGCCGCATGTGCAGGTCTCCGCGGACGTCGTGGTGGCGCCGACCGACGCCGAGGCACGGGACCTGGCGTCGGGCTACGGGGTGTGGGTCCGTTCTATCCGCACCGGGGACGGCGCGATGCGGTTCCCGTCGCAGTCGTCCGCGGCGGCTTACCCGTGGACGGACGAGGACCGGACGCTGGTTTCGGACCGCGTCGACACCCAGTTCGCCGGATCGCCGGCGACCGTGGCCAAGCACCTGCGCGTGCTCCAGGACGCGACGGGCGCGGACGAGCTGCTTGTCACCACGATCACGCACTCCCATGCGGACCGGGTCCGCTCCTTCGAGCTGCTCGCCCGCGAATGGGGCCAGGCCTGACCCGCTGCAGGCGCTCGCCCGCGCCGGGCGCGCCCGCCCTCGGCCCGCCGAGCGCCCGCCGAGCGCCCGCTTCAGGGCACGCTTCTTGCTGTTATCAGCTCGACGGGGAGCGTCCCGGATGATGATGGGCCATTAGGCACACCAGAGGGTGCACAACGACCCATCATCATTGCGAGCCAACCGCTTCTTGCTGTTATCAGCCTGCGAAGAAGGTTCGCCCTCATGGCCGACCTGCCGATTGCGCAATTGACCTGCTCTATTGGTGTCGATTGCGCAATCGACATGCTCTATTCGTGGGTCATAGCGTGACCACGATCTTGCCGTGGACGTGGCGGCCGGCCTGCGTTGTGACGGCGTCGCGGATCTGCTCGAGCGGAAAGACCGCGGCGATCGGCACGGTGATTGTGCCGGCGAGGATCGCATCGGTGATCCGCTTCATGGCATCGGGTCCCGCGTCGATGCCGCCGGTGGAGCGCACGCCGCCGGGAGGGTTGGGGCCGGCGGCGACCGTGGAGATCCGCTCGGGCGGTACGCCGAGCGCCAGGGCGGTCTCGGCGGTCTCGGTGCCGAACAGGTCCGTCGCCGCGGTCACGCCACCGGGAGCCAGTTTCCGTACCCGGTCCGCCAGCCCCGGGCCGTACGCCACGGGCTCGGCACCGAGCTGCCGCAGGAACTCGAAGGTGCCCGGCGCGGCGGTGCCGATCACGGTGGCGCCGGCGAGCCTGGCGAGTTGCACGGCGAACACGCCTACGCCGCCGGCGGCGCCGCCTATCAGGACGGTGTCGCCGGACCGCAGGCCAATCGCCGCCAGGGCCGCGGCGGCGGTGTGGCCGGCCACCGGCAGCGTGCTCGCCACTTCGTCGCTGATGCCGTCCGGCGTATGAAACAGCGCCTCGGCTGCCGTGGCGGGCGTCTTGACCACCACGAAGTCGGCGGCGGCTCTCCCCAGCGCGCCGCCGTAGACGCGGTCGCCGACGGCAAAGCCCGTGGCGCCGCCGCCGGTCTCGTCGACAAGGCCGGCGAAGTCGTATCCGAAGCCGGACGGCACGGTGATGCCGAACTGCGCCGCGGCCTCGGGCCGCGAGGCGAGACCCCAGTCCATCGGATTCAGCCCGGCGGCCGTCACGCGGACGCGGACCTCACCCGGGCCGGCGTGCGGCTCAGGAACGTCTCGCAACTCCAGTACCTCGGGACCTCCGAACGTCTCGTAGACGACAGCTCGGCTCATCGGCGGGCCTCCAGCTAGCTAGTGATGGGACTTTGTCCCATCACTATACAGGAGTGACGGGACCAAGTGCCGTACGCTGTTCCCATGGCCCGCTGGCAACCGAACGCAAGAGAGCGGCTGGCCCTGGCCGCCCTCGAGCTGTTCGCGGAGCGGGGCTACGAGAACACGACGGTGATCGACATCGCGCGGCGCGCGGGCCTGACGAAGAGCACCTTCTTCCGGCACTTCCAGGACAAGCGGGAAGTGCTCTTCGGCGACGGCACGATGACCGGATGGGTCGTCGAGGCGATAGCCGCCGCGCCGGCGACTGCCACCCCGCTTGAGGCGGTGGCTCGTGCCCTGGACGCGGTCGGGAGGGAAGCCTTCACGCCCGCTCGCCGCGAATTCAGCGCCCGCAGGCGGGCAGTGATCGCCGCCAACCCGGAACTGCGGGAACGCGAAGCGCTGAAGGGCCTCGGCCTCACCGCGTCGATGGCCGGCGCGCTCAGCCGGCGCGGCGTTCCCGACCTGACCTCGCGCGTGGCCGCGGAGCTGGGCGCGCTCGCCTGGGAGATCGCCTACGAGCGCTGGATCGACCCGGCCACCGGCGACGACTTCAGCGAACTCGCGCGGCGAGCACTCGGCGAACTGCAAGCAGCCAGTGCCTTGTGCTGACGCGAACGGCCCGGTTCCGATGTGGTTAATCCACGACTCGGGCCCGCGGGCAGCGGGCGGACCGGGTGGCCGGCCGTGCCGGGCGGGCGTGCTGGTGCGGAGCGGGGCGGCCGTTGTCGCCTGCGCCGTGGCCGTGCGGCGGCGGGCCGGGACTCCCGGCCGCATCGTCGTCATGCTGGCCCGGCGAGGGAGGCTGGTCCTCGTCGATGCCACGCTCGTACAGGCTGCGCTTGCGGTCACGGCGCTTGTTGACAGCGGCCCAGTCCAGGGCGTTCTTGCCGATCACGTAGTCGATCGCCGCGCGCAGGTCTCCGAGTTGCTCCTGCAAGCTCTCGCGCTGGACAGCCGCGTCCTGATCTGTATCGTTACCGGTGCTGATGATCGTGCGGGCGACCCTGGCGACCTGCGCGGCGTCGGCGGCGAGCCGGGACATGCCAGGCCAGGTGTCGCTGCCGATGCCGTACGGAACCGGCCGGTCGCTGGCCATCAGCTTGCTCCGTTCGCCCGGACGGGTGGCGCTGTGGAAGTGCCAGTTGCATGACAAATACTGCTGCAATTTGCACGCGGAAACATCCGTCAACTGACGTATATCCAACCATTTACCTGGGGATTTGCCGCGCTTGCCGCGGCCCACGTCGGCCGCCGCCTTTCGTGTTGCGCTAACTGACGCAGGCGGCGATCGGCGCCTCGACGACCGTGAATGACTGCGGCGGCAAGGTTATCTCGACGGTGCCGCTCACGGGGCGCTCAAAGCCTTCTTCCAGATGCGCCGTCGCGACGTCGGGCAGCGTGCGCGGCTCGGCGGGACCGCCCGCGGTCACCGTCGTGATAGCGGCGGCGCCGTCGAACACGAAGTCGCGAAGCACGATCCGCGCCGACTCCGCGGACAGGGCACGGTTGACGAGCGTCACGGCAATCTGGCGATTGTCAACACCGGCGGCGTTAACAGACGCCGCGGCGTCGATAAGAGTGAACGGCCCGAGGTCCGCAACGTGGTACGGCCAGCGGCTCGCGCCGGGCGGCAGTTCCGGCCGCAGGGTCTCCCCCTCGACGCGCACGTCGACCGCGACGTCAAGCGCCGCCCGCGCGTGCAGCAGCATTGGGTAGTAAACCGGCTGGACCACCGCCCTCTCCGGCGTGGCGACGATCGGGGCGATCGCGTTGACCATCTGGGCCAGGTTCGCCATCTTCACCCAGCCGCTGTGCCTGATGAAGATGTTCAGGTAGGTGGCGACCGCCAGCGCGTCGGGATGCGTATACCGCTCCGCCAGGTCGCCGGCCATGACCCGGTACCACACGTTCCACTCGTCGTAGGCGATCCGCGGCATCTTCGCGAGGGACTGGCGGTAGGCGGTGCGCTCGATCATCGCCGCCGCGGACCTGATGGCGCGCTCCGCCTGGTGCGGCTGGAGCACGTTCGTCCAGTAGTCGTCACTGCCGGTGTAGAGGTGGACGGAGTGGTAGTCGACCAGGCCGGCCAGGCCGTCGATCACGACCCGGTCCCATTCGGTCCAGCCGGTCTCCCCGCAGCCGATCAGCACCGCGCCGGGGTCGAGCATCCGGATCGCGCGCGCCCAGCGCGTCGCCTCGCGCACGTACTCCTCGGCGGACATGGCGCCGACCTGCCACGCGCCGTACATCTCATTGCCCAGGGCCCAGTACCGGACCCGGTACGGCTCCGCGCGGCCGTTATCCCCGCGGCGGGCGGCCCAGTAGGTGTTCGCCGCCGAATTGCAGTATTCGACCCAGGCCAGCGCCTCCTGAAGGGTCCCGGTGCCCATGTTCAGGCAGATGTACGGCTCGGTGCCGAGCTCCGCGCAGTACGCCAGGAACTCGTCCGTGCCGAACCGGTTCGATTCCTCGCCGCCCCAGGCCAGCTCAGGCCGCCGCGGCCTGTCGTTCTTCGGGCCGATCCCGTCCTGCCAGTGGTAGTTGCTCGCGAAGTTGCCGCCCGGCCAGCGCAGCGTGCCCAGCCGCAGGTCACGCAGCAGGGCGAGCACGTCCTCGCGGAACCCGCGCTTGTCGCTCAGCGGCGACCCCTCCTCGTACAGCCCCCCG
Source organism: uncultured Actinomycetota bacterium (assembly GCA_963843745.1). Lineage (GTDB taxonomy): Bacteria > Actinomycetota > Actinomycetes > Streptosporangiales > Streptosporangiaceae > Trebonia. The sequence goes on along the minus strand of CAWJLP010000012.1, from coordinate 102,534 downwards.
TAGACGCACCGCCCCAGGTGCTCGACGAACCCGCCGAAGACCTTACGGTCGATGGCGCCGAGCGGCCGGGACGGGTCGATGATTATCCGGGACACGCGATGTCCTCATCGTCAGGCGCCGGCACCCAGACGCGCATCGCGCCGGGACCCCGATTGTCCCATGCGGCCGATGCCTTCGATAGCGAGCGGCCGATGTGTCAGCGGCGATCCGGGGCTGACGGCCAGCTCGTCGAGCGGAACGGACTGATCGGCCTGCTCGAAGCAGACAAGCGGGCCGCGCCCGATCGCCGCGCAGCCGCGCACCGGTCCACCCCGGCGGTTCGCGCGGGTCCATCGCGGCGCCATGTCCAGACGCAGCCTGATCGTGTCCCCGCGAGCACCCGCAGCGTGACCTCCTCCGACCACGGATAGTCGGTCGCCACCTCGATTTCCTTACGTTTCGTACAGGGTGAAGTCCGCGAAGTCGAAGCCTGGCGCGACCACGCAGCTGACCAGTACCTCTTCACCGGCGGCCGGGCGGGCGGCCTGCCAGTGGCCGCCAGGAACGACGTGCTGCGGGACCTCGCCCGTCTCGAGGCCGGCTCCTAGTGTCGTGGTTTCCGGCCGCGCGGACGGCCGGTCGCCGTCACCGCCGTCGAGCATGAGCAGCGGGCCGCCGGCGTGCCAGAGCCACACCTCGTCCGACCTGACGCGGTGCCAGCGGGATTCCTCGCCGGGAGCGAGCAGGAAGTAGATCCCGGTGGCGGCGGCGCGCGGGCCTGGGTAGCCGTCGGGGTGCGACGCCGGGGCCGCTCGCCACGTCTCCCGGTACCAGCCGCCCTCGGGATGCGGCGCCAGGTCGAGCAGTTCGGCCGTGCGCGGCCGGGGTCGCTGCGTCATGGACCAACTATGCACGGCTAGCGGTGCAGGGCGCCCGGGACGGAAGGGCCTAGCACGGCGATGAGCAGGCTCAGCAGCGATACCCCGACGAGGGACGCGGTGATCACGCGGATGCGCATGGCGCCGACGGTGGGCAGTCCGCTGGCGGGCGAACCGCTTCTCGGCGGCCGGCCGAGGCGCCAGATCAGCGGGACGACGGCGAGGATGAGCAGGCCGGTGATCACGTTGTCCTTGAGCATGACACCGCCGAGGGCGGCGAAGGATATCGCCGTCCGCGTCCAGGACAGCGATGTGCGCTCGAGCGCCAGGCCGGCGTCGCCTTCCTCGGTTTCGCTCGCCGCGGTTACGTCCGGCTCGGGGCCAGTCGCCTCGGGGCCGGTCGCCTCGTGATCGGTCACCGGAGCGCCGAGACCAGCAGGACGATCGCGGAGATGATCGCCATTCCGGCGATCGTGGCGGCGAGGATCCACGGCATGACCGAGCGCGGCAGCGGGTCGCCGCGACGCAGCGCGCGCTGGTTCCGCACCCATTCGCCGTAGGCGACGATCGCGAGCACCGCGCCCAGCACGATGAGCGGGACCCCCAGCAGGTGGCGGCCGATCGGGACCCGGGGAAACGGCGGCAGCAACTGCACGATGCCGAGCCCGGCCACCACGAGCGCGAGCGCTGTCCGGCTCCAGGCCAGGAACGTGCGCTCGTTGGCGAACGTGAACCTCGGGTCGGGCTCGTGGCCCTCCTCGAGGTCCGCGCTCCCTCGTGGCCACCACGCGGCGAAACGCCCGGACCGTGACATGCTTACCTGGCCCCCTTCCGGACGCGCCACTGGCTCGCTCGGGCCATTGTCTCCGTAACGGGTGTAACCGCGCGGCCCGGGGCACCAGGAAACGCCGGCGGGGTTTACGTGCCCCGGGTGTCGGCCAGCCGGTCGACCGCGCGCGCCAGGGCGTCGAGCGCCGGGACCGCGGCGGCCAGCGCCCGCCGCTGCCTGGGCGTCAGCGCGGACAATGCCAGGTTCAGCACGGCCGCGTTGGTGGCCTGCCAGGCCAGGACGGCCTGCTGGCCGCTGTCCGTCACGGTCAGCTCAACCGCGCGGTGGTCGTCCTCGGCGGCGACGCGGCGCACCATGCCGCGCGCGCTCAGCGCGTTGACGATGGTGGTGACGGTGTTGGGCCGCATGTTCAGGCCGCGGGCGAGCTGGCCGGGGCGGGCGCCGGGATGTTCGGCCAGCGCGGCGAGCAGTTCCAGCTGGGCGACGGCCAGCGTGTTACCGGGATCGGCGGCGCGGGCGCCGCGTCGCAGAGCCCGGCGCAGCCGGGCGATTCCCTCCGCCAGGCCCGTGGGCGACGCGGCCTCGCCTGCGGAACTCACGCCAGCCCCGCGCCGGCCTGGCTGCCTGGCCTGCTGCGCGAGCCGCTGGCGGTCATTCCCGCCCAGGTGGCCGCCAGCGCGACCGCGGCGAGCGCCGCCATCGCCACCTCTTGCCCTGTCTGCTGACCGGTCCGGGCGCCGGAATGGCCAAGGAGCGCTCCGGCGTGCAGCCCGAGCGTGACCACGGCCACGCCGAGTGCCGTGCCTATCCCCCGGGTCATGTTCACCATCCCGCCCGCCGCTGCCGCGTCCCCGGCGGGCAGCGCGGTCATGATCTCGGCGTTGTTCGCCGGAGTATAGACGCCAAGGCCCGCCCCAAGCAGGCCGAGCAGCACCACCGATACCGGATGGGGCGCGGGCACCGCGAGCGCGGCGGCGCAGCCCGACGCGAGCGCGCCGCCGACTGCGCAGCGACGGCTGTTCGGCCAGCGGGCGGGAAGCAGCCGGTCCCCGAGCACGGCTGCGACCCCGAACCCGGCGGGCAGCGAGGTGAGCAGCAGGCCCGCCGCCAGGGCGCTGCCGCCCTGGGCCGACACGATCTGGGGGAACAGCACCAGCGGCCCGAACAGCACAAGGTAGGAGCACAGCGCGCCGCAGAGTGCCCGCGCGGTCCCGTTCGCCGCTAGCGACGGGAGGTCGAGCAACGGCGCGGCGGACCGCCGCTCCTGCCGCCACAGCGTCGCCGCGGCGACTGCGGCACCGGCCGCACAGCAGCCCACCGCCCAGGCCGGCAGGCCCAGCCCGGAGAGGGAAGAGATGGCCAGCATGCCGGCGGTCGTCGAGACCGCGAGCAAGACCATCCCGGCTGAGTCGGTGCCCCGGGATGCCGCCCGCCGCCGCGTGCGGGGCAGCAGGAACACCCCGGCCGCGACCGCGATCACACCCACGGGGACGTTGAGGAAGAACACCCAGCGCCAGCCCACCGCGGCCACGATCAGGCCGCCGAGCACCGGGCCGGACGCCAGGCCGACGGCCTGCGCGGCCGCCTGCACGCCCAGTGCCGCCCGGCGCTTTCGCGCTGGCACGCTGGTGACCACCAGCGCCACGCTGTTCGCTTGCAGCATCGCCGCGCCGGCCGCCTGGACCAGCCGCAACGCGATCAGCATGCCGATCGACGTCGCCAGGCCGCAGCCCGCCGACGCGGCGGCGAACACCACGAACCCGTAGAGGTAGTGCAGCTTGCGGCCGGCCCGGTCGGACCGGCGGCCGGCCGGCACGAGCAGCGTCGTGAGCGCCAGCAGGTACGCGAGGGAAACCCACTGCACGGCCGCCAGGCCGGCGCCGAACTGCCGTTGCAGCGCGGGAAACGCCACCGTGACGACGCTCGCGTCGAGCTGACCCATGAACGCGCCGAAACACACCGTGCCGACCGCGAACCACGGCGCGAGGCGATGCTCGCGGATCGCGGCCGGCCTGGCCGGCTCGCGCAGCAACGTCACCACGAGCGGCTCACCGTGTTCAGCAACTCCCTCTCCGTTTACTTCTGTATAAGAATCAATATTAGTTCTAATACAGAAGCTTTTAGGAAGCAAATCGACTGCTGGCGATAGTTACGGCCTGACTCGCTCTGACCGGTGGGTAGCGAGTAGCTGTGCGGGACCTGACCGTGGCCGCGTGCCGCGCTAGCGTGCAGGCGGGAGCTCTTGGGGATCGCCGGCTGAAGGAATCAGGAAGGGATACGCATGGCACGCCACTCGCCCGAGATCAGGCTGCGGCCCGTCACCGAGGCCGACCTCGACATATTCCGCCGCTTCGCGGTCGAGCCGGGCCTGATAGGCCTGGACTGGTCCGGGTTCCGCGACCCGAGGGCCGTCCAGCGCAGATTCGACACCGACAGCTATCTCGGCGAGGACGATGGCCGGCTGATCGTAGACGTGGCGGCGGGAACCGAGCCGGGCGGAGAATCCGCCGGCCTGGTTTCCTACCGGAGGCGGCTGCACGGCTCCCAGGGGTATTGCTGGGAAATCGGCATCGCGCTGCTGCCGGAGTGGCGCGGCCAGGGCATCGGCTGGCGCGCGCAGGCGATGTTCTGCTCTTACCTGTTGGAGCACACGCCAGTGCAGCGGATCGAGGCGGCCACGCACGCGGAGAACGCCGCGGAGCAGCGGGCACTGGAAAAGGCCGGGTTCGCCCTTGAAGGCGTGGTGCGCGCGGCCGAGTTTCGCGCGGGCCAGTGGCGCGATGGCTACCTCTACAGCCGCCTGCGCACCGACCCCGACCCCCTCGCGGGCTAGGCGCGCAAAAACCGGGTGACGATTGCCGGGGCCGTGATTGACAGTGGACCCATGGCGCGCTCCGTGACCGAAGTCGTGATACCACTGACGGTCCGCGACCTGACCGTAGAGGACCTGCCGTCGTGCGCGTGGTCCGGGTCAGCGACCCACTTGGCAAGCATCGCCAGGGCGCTGGAGCGGACAAGGCGCGGCGAGGTGGACTATCTCGCCGTCTGCCCGCCGTCGGGGCTGCCGGTGGCGCTCGGCGGCATCGACTACGCCGAGCACCCCGGTGCCGGAACGCTGTGGCAGCTGGCCGTTCACGGGGCGCTGCAGTCGTGCGGGATCGGCACCATCCTCATCCGCGCGGCGGAGCAGCGCATCCTCGCCCGTGGCCTGCACCGGGCCGAACTGGGCGTCGAGGAATCCAACCCGCGGGCACGCGCGCTGTACGACCGGCTCGGCTACGCCGCCTACGGACGCGCACCCGAGTCCTGGGACGAGCAGGCCCCCGACGGATCCATCTTCCGCTACGAGACCATGTGCACGCTGATGCGCAAGGAGCTGTCGTAGTCCCACGGCACCATGGCTGCTCCCCGTCAGGGGCTCAGCCCGCTCTGAGAGTCGGTGGTGAGTGGCTGTGCAGTACCTGCCCGTCGGGTCCGTAGGCGGTGGTGGTGCCGTCGGGGTGCAGGACGAGGCGCCAGCCGCGGCGGTGGATGCACACGTCGTGGTGGAACTGGCACAGCAGCACGCAGTTGCTGACGGAAGTCTTCCCGCCGTCGGCCTTGTGGGTCAGGTGGTGCACGTCGCACCAGGCGGCGGGTCTCCCGCACCGCGGCCAGGCGCAGCCGCGGTCGCGGAGCTGGACGGCGCGGCGGATGCTGAGGCAGCGGTCGCCGAACTTGAGCGTGGTTCGATCGAGGTCGCGGGGGTGCGGCGGACCTACTGGGTGGCCCGCGCGCCGCGGGTGACCGGGCAGCCGCCGGGGGCACCGCTGCTGATCGTGCTGCACGGGTCAGGGATGAACGGGCGGGCCATCGCGAGGTGGACCGGGCTCGCCGAGCGCGGGCCCGCGGCCGGCGTCACCACCGTGTTTCCCGACGGCTGGGAGGGCGTCTGGCACCCGTTCCGGGCGCCGGACCGCGAGACCCGGCTGGACGACGCGCGCTTCCTCAACGAGCTCAGCAGTCACCTGGAGGGGCAGGGTGCGGCCCGGTCGTGGCCGGTCTTCCTCGCCGGGGTGTCGAACGGCGCGCGGTTCGCCGAGCACGTGGCCCGGCACGGCCTGCTGCCGGTCGCCGGGCTGTTCCTGGTCGCCGGGACCGGGCTGGAGGTCAGCCGCCGGCTCGCGCCGGTGCCGGTGCAGCGCGCGTCCGTGGACGTGATCGTCGGCACGGCCGACCGGACGATGCCCTACGACGGCGGCCAGCTCACCCGGCGCGGCCTGTCCGGGCTGGTGCTGAAGCGGCGCGCCGCCAGGCATGGGGAACTGCCCGGTGAGGACGTGGTAACCGGCGCGGAAGCCCTGGCCCGCGACTGGGCGTCCGGCAACGGCATCAAGTCAGGGCCCGCCATCGAAGAGCTGCCCATGCAGCCAGGCGACCCGACGGTGACCACGCGAACCTGGACGGCGCCCGGCTGCCATCCCGTCACGCTGTACCGGATCGACGGGGGCGGGCACGGCTGGCCAGGCGGCCCGCAGTTCCTCCCGGCGCGGATTGTCGGGCAGATCCCGCGGCACCTGGACGCGACGGGCATCCTGCTCGGCATGGCGGAACGGGAGGCCGGCGCGAACTCAGGCCGCCGCAGCCTGGGCCCCGGCGGCCACCCGTAACACTGTCAGAACGGTCAGGCGCCGCGATCAGGGCCGCGGTGGACGTCGTGGTCGTTGAACCTGAACATGACCGCGTCGCGCTCAAGCGGGACCGGGCTGGCGGTGAAGCGGTGCGCGCCGCAGCACTGCCCGTACTCGGGACCGGAGAGCCAGACCCGTTCGAAACCCCGCTCCTCGAACCAGGCGCATACCTGCGGCACCAGGTCGGGCTCCCAGCGGCCCCTCGTCCATATGACGGTGCCGCCGGCGGCGCACAGCTGTGTGCAGTAGCCGATCACCCGTTCCACATCCGCGTTCGTTATGTTGCCGAACACCCCGCACACGAGTACCAGGTCGGCCGGGACCAGGTCCGCGTACTGGCTGGTCAGCGCGGCGTCGCCGAGTACGACCGCGAGCCGGTTCAGGCCGGCCTCAGCAGCCAGGCGCCGGGCGACCTCGGCGTTGCGCGGATCCAGCTCCACCAGGCGCGCGGTCACGTCCTCGCGGCGCGGGTGGCTGGACAGCGGGACGATCAGGTCAGCGCCCTGGCCGGCGCACAGGCTGATCGCGCGCAGCGGGCCTGGCGGCGCCTCGTCGAGCGCCGCGCGGACGCGGTCCTGGACCCAGGACAGCCGCCGTGACAGGCCGCTGTCCGGGTCGTCGTAGGGGGCGTGCCAGGCGTACCAGTCGCGTTCTGCCACGGTGGCCAGGATATCCGGCCGGTCACGGCAGTCACGCGTGCGCGGCGGCGGCCTTCTCCAGCGCCGGCAGCGGCAGCCAGCCGTCGTGCGTCCAGACCACCTTGCCGGCCGCGGAGACCAGCACCAGCCAGGGCTGGTCCTGGACGCCGTAGCCGTCGGCCACCCGGCCCGTCTCGTCGAGGGCGACCGGATAGCCGAGCGGGCCGACCTGGCCCAGGTAGGCGCTGACCGCGGCCGCGGACGGCTCGGTCACGGTCTCGTCCACCGCGGTCAGGGCGGGCAGGTGGTTCTTCGCCGCCGCCGCGACGTACGAGTTGAGGCCGGTGAGCTCGGCTTTCAGGTCGGAGGTCTCGGTGAGCCAGGTGGCGAAGAAGACTACGAGCCGCGGCTTGCCCGGGCCCAGATTCACCGTCGACGTCCCGGACCCCGACTCGGACGGGCGTGCGGCGGGCAGCGACACGGCGGCCGCGGGCGTCTGCACGTCAACGGTCCCGAGCGACTCCTGGGTGAGCAGCTTCGGGTGGCCGGGCAGCAGCCCGGCGATCTCGGTGGCCAGCACCTGGGCGGACTGGGAGATGCTCGAATACGCCATCTGGGTCAGGTAGAGCTTCTGCAGCCTGCCTTGGGAGTCGATGACGAACAGCGCGGGCGTGTGGTCGATCTGGCCCTGCTCGATCTGCACCGCGATGTGGTAGGCGTTCCAGACCGCCTTGAGCTGGGCGGGCGGCCCGGTGAGGAAGTCCCACCGGTTGACCATGCCGTGCGCGCGGGAGTAGGCGAGCACGTCGGCGACGCTGGTGGCGTCCGGGTTGGCGTCCACACCGAGGACCTGGACGTTGTTTCCGGCCTTGCCCAGCAGTTCCTTCGCCAGCACCATGCTCTGCGTGGTGAGCGGGCAGACCGTGGTGCACTCGGAGTCCTCGAACCCGAGCATCACGACCTTGCCGCGGAACTGGCTCAGCGACATGTGCTGGCCGAACTGGTTCGTCAGGCTGATCTCGGGCGCGGGCTGGCTGTTCAGCGAGGTGCCCAGGTCCAGGTTGGGATTGGCCTGGGCGGCCGCGTTGGCGGAACCCGACATGGAAGGCTGCGCGGGTGACGACGAGCCGCACCCGGCCAGCGCGGCCGTGGCGATGATCGCCGCGAGGGCGAGGCCTCCCCGAGTCAGCGCTTTCACGAGCATGAGGTTACTACACGCAGTCGTAGATCATTTGGAGGTCGTCCCACTCGGGAGCGGCTCCATCGGCTCGTCCCCGACGATCACGCCGCCGCCGTGCCCCCAGGCGATATAGCGCCAGGACAGGTTGATCAGCGTCGCGATCCGGTTCCGGTACCCCAGCAGGTAGAACAGGTGCAGGCCGAGCCAGGCGAGCCAGGCGAGGAACCCGGTGATCCGCAGGCCCCTGGGCAGCTGCACGACGGCGGAATTACGGCCGATCGTGGCCATGGTCCCCTTGTCGTGGTACTTGAACGGCTCGGTCTGCTCGCCGCGCAGCAGCCGGGTGATCTGCCGGGCGACGTGCCTGCCCTCCTGCAGCGCGGGCTGCGCGAGCTGCGGCGACGGATCGTCGGGCTCGATCGCGATGTCGCCGGCCGCGAAGATCCGGTCGCTGCCCTTGACCCGCAGGTCGGGGCCAACGAGGATGCGGCCGTGCTGGCCCTGCGGAAGCCCCCAGCCCGCGGCCGCCTCCGGGGCCGCCACGCCGCCGGTCCACACGGTCAGGTCGCTGTGCAGGGACTGCCCGTCGCCGACGATGACCCGGTCCGGGGCCACCTCGCGGATCTGCGTGTCCAGCCTGATGTCCACCCCGCGCTTGACGAGCTGCTTCCTGGTGTACTCGCGCAGCTTCGGGTGGAACGGCATCAGCAACGCGGGCGCCATCTCGATCAGCCGGACGTGCACCCGCTCGGGGTCGACGGCGGGGAACGTGCCGCGCAGCACGTCTTTGCGCAGCTCGCCCAGGGCGCCAGCCAACTCCACGCCGGTGGCGCCGCCGCCCACCACGGTGATCGTGAGCTCTCTGCGGCCGTCGGGATCCTCGTCCAGCCAGTCGAAGCCGTTCATGATGTGGTCGCGGAGCACTATCGCGTCGATGCGGGAGTAGAGCCCGAACGTGTTCTCTACCGCGCCCTTGACGCCGAAGTAGTTCGCCGATACCCCGGTGGCGATGATCAGGTAGTCGTAGCCAAGCTCGCGGCCGTCGGTGAGCTTGATCCTGCGGCCCTCCTGGTCGATGGCGGCGAGGTCGCCCCGGACATAGCGGGCCCGCCGCGGCACGGTGAAGCCACCGACCGCGTAGGAAATGTCGCCAGCGTTCAGCCCGCCGGTCGCGACCTCGTACAGCAAGGGCTGGAACGTGCTGTACAGGTTCTTGTCGATGATCGTGACCCGCATGCCCGCCTTGCGCAGGCCGTCCACGGCGGATTGCCCGGCGAAGCCAGCACCGATGATGATCGCGTGCGGCGCGTCAGCCATAGCGTCGTCAACCTCCCAGCGGCTCCCCGGTCCAGGCTAACCCGGCCCGCCTGACGTCAAACGTTCAGCGCCACCAGTTCCGGCACGGCGCACAGCTGCACGGGCGCGGCGGTGGGGCTGGGGCTCGCCGACGAGGCCGGCGACGACGTGGCCGGCGACCCGGAGGCGGTCGCCGTTGACGATCCCGAGGCGGTGCCCCCCTGCGCCGTCGGGGTGCCGCTCGGCACGGCCTGCTTCGCGCAGATCGCCACCACCACCGTGCTCCCCGACTCGTCGGCGCTGCCGCCGAGCCCGGACAGGTCGGAGAAGTAGTGCGGCCACGGCAGTCCCGAGGCGGTCCAGATCACCCGCGTGGCCGCCATGCTGTAGCCCCAGGCTTCGCCGCCCTGCCCGCTGTCCAGGCCGAGCGCCACCTTGCCGCGCACCACGTAGATGCCGGCGGAACCGCCTGCCGTGGCACCGGAGACCGAGCCGCGCACCGTCCCGGTCAGCGGGTCGACGCCGACCAGCGCGCCGCCCGCCACCGTCAGGTACACCAGCTGAGCCGACGAGTCGGCGCCCTCGGGCACGGCGGAGGATGCCGACCACAGCACGCCGCCGGTCGAGCCGCTGTAGGCGGTCACCCCCGCGGCGGACGTGAACAGCACGACGCCGTCCGCGGCGAGCGCCAGCGTCCCCGCGAAGGTGCGGCCGGGGGGAGAGCGCAGGGTCCGTTCGGCGCCGGAGCCGAGGTTGATCACCCGCAGGCTGGTGACCGGGGCGGACCCGAGATACCCGCCCGCGGACTCGGCGACGTACAGGATGCCGCCGTCGGCGCGCCAGCTCTGGCCCGCGCCGGTCGTGCGCTGCCAGCGGACCTTGCCGGTGGCGTTGGCGTAGCTGGTCACGCCGGCCGGGCCGACCACCACGGTGGTGGCCGCGGACGCCGCGACCGCACCGCCGAACACCGCCGCGGGGTACTGCCTGATCATCGCTCCCGACGCGCTGTCGAGGACCACCTCGGCGCGGGTTCTGCCGTCGGGCGCGACGACCCCGGCGGTGACCACGCCCGGCCAGGCGCGCACCGAGCTGATCGCCGACCCGGCCGGCGCGTCGAGCGCGGCCTGCCACAGCTGCGCGCCGTTGCTGAGCTGGTAGCCGGTGACCGTGAGGCCGTCGCCGACCGCGGCGATGCCGCCGCCGACCGCGACGTAGGCCTGCCCCGACGCCGGCACGGTGCCGACCGCGCCGGCGCCCACCGCCCAGTCGCCCGGCAGCGTGGCGGTCCACCGCTCGGCGCTGGCGGACTGCGCGCGGCAGCCGCGGCAGGCGGACGGCTGCTGCCCCGACGCGGGGCCGGTCACCGGGAAGAACACCACGGCGAGCAGCACGGCGGCCAGCACGCCGCGCGTCACCCAGCCGGCCGGCACCCGGCCGCGGCGCCCGCCCGCCCGCCGCCGGGCACGAAGCGCCCGCGCACGCGCCGCCCGCGCCGCCCGCGCCCGGCCCGCCCGCGCACGGGAAGCCGGCGCACGGCGCCGTGCGGCACCGGACGCCATGGCCCCAGGAGGGCCCGCCGCTCCGCGCTTCCGCTTCATCCCCTGCCGTCCTCCGGACAACCGGCATTAAGGCTAAAGCGGATTCTCCCGCATCAGATGGCGTTTACCGGCGGCGGGGCGGAAACGCGCGCTTCCAGCGCGCGGCGCCGGCCCGGACACCGATAGCGTTGGACCCGACACGAGGAGGTTTCTATGGCAGACCGCGCACCGCTTCCTTACGACTTCCTGCCGCCCGTCCCTTCGTTCACGGTGGCAAGCGACGACATCGCCGACGGCCAGCTGATGAGCAATAACCATGTGTACAACAGCTTCGGCATGACCGGCGAGAACATCTCTCCGCAGCTGTCCTGGTCCGGTTTCCCCGCGGAGACCAAGAGCTTCGCGGTGACGTGCTACGACCCGGACGCGCCGACCGGATCCGGGTTCTGGCACTGGGTCGTGATCGACATCCCGGCGACGGTGACGTCACTGCCCGCGGGCGCGGGCGCCGGCGACCTCAGCCTGCCCGACGGCGCGTTCCACGTGCGCAACGACTACGGCACCAAGGACTTCGGCGGCAGCGCGCCGCCCCAGGGCGACCCGCCGCACCGGTACGTGTTCGCGGTGCACGCGGTCGACTCGGAGAAACTCGGCATCGACTCGGATGTCTCGCCGGCCGTGGCCGGCTTCAACCTGCGCTTTCACACGATCGCGCGCGGGCTGCTGATTCCCCTCTACGGGCACTGACCAGGTTCGTGTGCTGGCGCCCCGGTCAGGGGCGCCAGCACACGAACCAGCGCATGTATCAGTTATCCGAGGACGGGACGGCGCCGAGCGCCTCGGGATGCGTGCGACGGTAATGCTCGGTGAGCACCGTGCTCGCCTGGCCGGGGCGGTGAGCGAGAGTACGCTGGCAGATCTGGCAGCGGATTACGGGAAGGCGTGACACCGTAACGGGGAAACGCCTTGTGGTTTCGCGGGACATTTGCCTTCAATAATGGCGGACGAGCCGGGATAATTGCGGGCCCGGCTCCGGATATTGACAACACAAATGATAGGCGACGTCGCCGGCCGCTCTTCAGCCGGGTGTTAGTCGGGCCGTCCGGGGGTTATCGCGCCTGTTTCGTAAGCGAGAATGACCGCTTGGACCCGGTCGCGCAGGCCGAGTTTGGCCAGCAAATGCCCCACGTGCGTCTTGACGGTCGCCTCGCTCACCACCAGGTCGCTGGCGATCTCCGTGTTGCTGCGGCCGCGCGCCACCAGCATCAGGATGTCCCGCTCGCGCGGGGTCAGCGACGCCAGGCGGGACGGTGACGGCGCCACCGCCGCCGGGCGGGCGGCGAACGCCTCGATCAGCCTCCTGGTCACCGACGGCGCGAGCAGCGCGTCCCCGGCCGCCGCCACCCGGATCGCGGCCGCCAGGTCGGCGCGCGGCGCGTCCTTCAGCAGGAACCCGCTGGCGCCGGCGCGCAGCGCCTCGTACACGTAGTCGTCGAGGTCGAACGTCGTCAAGATCACCACCTTGGGCGCGTCCGCGCCAGAGGCGGCGATCCGCCTGGTCGCCTCGAGGCCGTCCATCACCGGCATCCGGACGTCCATCAGCACGACGTCAGGACGCTCGCTGGCCGCGAGCGCCACCGCGGCGGCGCCGTCGGCGGCCTCGCCCACCACGGCGAAGCCGGCGGCCTCGAGGATCACGCAGAAGCCGGCCCGCACCAGTTCCTGGTCGTCGGCGACAAGCACCCGCAGCGGAGCAGGGGGAGCAGATGTCACCCCACCCTTTTACCGCACAGGAAGCCGTGCCGTAACGGCAAACCCGCCGGCCGGGACCGGACCGACCGTCAGCGACCCGCCGCAGGAGGCCACCCGTTCCGCGATACCGGCCAGGCCGTACCCCGGCCCGACGCCGGCGCCGTCAGGTGCGCCGCGCGCCCGGCCCTCGCCGTCCGGCTGCCCGCCGTCCGCCTGCCCCCTGTCCGGCTGCCCGCTGTCCGGCTGCCCGTTGTCCGGCTGCCCCCCGTCCGGCTGCCCGCTGTCCGACACCTGCACCGTCACCGCGCCGCCGGAGTAGGAGATCCGCACGCACGCCTGCGAGCCTGGCGCGTGCCGCAGCGTGTTCGTCAGCGCCTCCTGCACGATCCGGTACGCGGTCAGGTCGATGCCCGCGGGCAGCTCGCCGGGATCGCCGTCCACCAGCAGGGTCACCGGCAGCCCCGCAGCGCGCACCGCGTCGAGCACCTCATCCAGGCGAGACAGTGAGGCTGCCGGAGTAAGCCCTTGCCGTTCGGACAAATCTTTCCCAGCTGACGCAGACGGCGCGCGCAGCACCCCGAGCAGCCGGCGCAACTCCCCCATCGCCTGCCGGGCGGTCGACGCGATCAGGTCCGCGGACTTGGCCGCGGCCTCCGGGCGGTCCGGCAGCAGCGCGCCGGTGGCCTCCGCCTGCACGGCCATCAGGCTGACGTGATGCGCGACCACGTCGTGCAGCTCGCGGGCGATGCGGACCCGCTCGGTGACGGCGGCCGACGCGGCCCGCGCGGCGACCGCGTCCAGCTCGGCCTCGGCTCGTTCCGCCCGCTGCGCCACGGTCGCCACGTACTCGCGCCGCTTCCTGTTGAGGATGCCGATCGTCCATGCCGTGCCGAAGATGAACAACTGCACGGCCGCGGAGTACGGCTGCGGGTGTCCCGGCTGGGCCTGCGAGTAGGCGCCGCCGATGAGGATCCCGACCACCGTGAGCCAGCGCAGCCACGGCCGGCTCCGATCGGCGACCGTGGCGATGGCGATCGCCGTCGCGAGCGGCAGCGGCGCGTACGGGAACTGGAGGTGGTCGTACACGTTCCGCGGCAGGCCCGAGCAGATCAGCGCGAGCACGGGGTTCACCCGGCGGAAGGCCAGCGGCAGGCACTGCACGGTCACCAGGAACATGGCCAGCCACGCCGGGTGCAGCTGGGACTGGTAGGGCAGCACCGAGCACAGGTTGAGCACCGCCAGGCCGAGCGCGAGGGCGCTGTCCTGGACCACGTCGCGGCGTCGCGGCGGCAGCGCCGAGTACCACGCGGCGGCCCTCGCCGCCAGCGCCTGCCCGCGCGCTTCCGCTACCACGAGCCGATCGTAAGGCCGCGGGCCGGCCCGCCACCATCGTCCGCAAGCGGGAGACGCCGGCTCATCCGTGCGGCTGAGGTGCGGGTCCGCGCCGTGACTTGTCTTCCATCATCCCGAACGGGCCCGTGGTGACTCATCGCAGCACACGCCAGCGGCCCGCAGCCGAATTGTTGCGTGATTTAGCTGGTATCGAAGTAGCTGGCTTGTTACGTTCTGGCCATGCCAGATGGTGCGGATGGCCCCGATCCTGCCCCGCTGGACGAGCTTGACCGCGAGTTGCGCGAGCTCACCGAAGGCAGGGCCGGAGATCCGCTGTTCCTCGAGCCCTCCGCGGCCGAACGCGCCAAGGCCGCCCCGGTGCGGACCGAGGATGTACCGGGCGGTCCCGACGCCCCCGGTTCCCCCGCCGCACCCACCGCTCCTGCCGGACCTGCCGGCCCTGCTGGCCCCGGCGCCCCCGACGACCTCGGCGGCACGCGGGCTGTCCGCCGCCGCCGCACACGGCGCGGCGGGCGGCTGGCTGCCGCCCTGCTGGCGGTGGCGCTCCTGCTCGTCGGGGGCGTCCTCGGGTGGCTGCGCTTCGGGCACACCGCTGGCAGCTCCGACGGCAGCGCGCCGGTCACGGACACCTCCCTCGGGCCGATCCTGGGCACCATCGCTCCAGGCGACCTGTTCGCCGGGGCGTCCGCCGACCCGTTCCTCGGCACCCCCGCCAACGACTGGGCAGACGGTGCGGCAGGCATCGTGGCACCGCCCGCCGAGCCCGTCGGCGGGTTCACCGCCGCGCAGGTGGCAGCCGCCTACGCCACGACCGGCGAGCTGGTGGCCGCCGCCAGCCTGGACACGCAGACGCTGCTCGGCGGCCAGCCCGCCGCGCTCGAACGGCTGCTCACCGCCAGGCAGCGGGCCACGTTCACGGCCGGCCTCGGCGCCCACGGCGTGAGCAAGGACGGGCGCCCGCTGAGCACGCGGTCCTGGGTCGCCTCGTTCGCGCCGGGGACCGCGCAGTTCGACGGCGGCGTGATCAAGGTGAGCGGCACGATGGACGCGGTGGCCGTCACCGAGTCGGGCCGTCAGGTCCTCCGCGTTGAGGTCAGCTACTCGTTCGTGTACGCGGTCGAGCCGCCGCACGATACGACCGACTGGAGCCGGGTCGTCACCCGCCAGTACGGCAGCGTCGACTTCGCGCGGTGGGACGACCCGCACGGAGCCCTCGAGCCGTGGGACAAGACCGTGGTCGATCCCCTGTCCGGCGTGGCGTGCGGGCCCGCCGACGGATATATCCACCCCGCCTACCCGAGCAACGGCTCGATCACCGCGCAGCAGTCCAGGCTGGTCATCCGGCCGTACTCGCGGGCCCTGCCGGCGGCCAGCGGGGCGTGCGCCAGTACTGCGGGCAGCTGAGCCGCTCAGCCCTTGGTGAAGGACAGCAGCTCTTCGTCCGCCACGACGCTGGTGGCGCTGCCCTCGTTGGTGGTCACCAGCTCCTTGACCGGGCCGACGTCCGGCGCTAGCCAGGTCTTGACCTGGATGCTCGCCGTGATGCCGACGATCGCGAGCCGTTCGGTCACGAGCACGACGGTCGTCCGGTAGGTGCCCGCGGGCACGGTGACGGTGGCGGTGCCCGCGCCCTGGACGGTCACGTGCGCGGTGGTGCCGAGCGTCTGGCCCGCCGCCTTGATGGATATGTTCAGCGTGGACTGCGACGGCTTGCCAGACGCGATCACTGACGCCGGCGGCCACACGACGCCGTTGCTGGTCACGGTGACACCGGAACCTGGCGAGAACGAGCCGAGCGGGTAGCCGATCGAGCCGTCGGCGTGGAAGAGGTAGGTCTCCTTGGCGCTGCCGTTGACGCTGCCCACGTGGTCCGTGGTGAGCATCGTGACCTGCTGGCCGGTCGCCACCGGCGTGACAGCGGTCATCTTGTTGACCGTCGTGCCGCTCTCGCCGCCGGTCGTGATCTTGTAATTCCAGGTGTTGCCGACGGCGACGGGGAACGGGACGGACGCGGAGGCGGCCGCCGATGTGGCGGCGGATGCGCTGGACGTGGCGCTGCCGCGCGTGGCGGCGGCCGTCGCGGAATTGGCCGCCGAACCGCCCGGCGAGCTGCTCGCGGCGCTGCTGCAGCCGGCGAGGGCGAGCCCGGCCGCGAGCGCGGCGGCCGCCGTCGCGGCGACGGGCAGTTTCGCGGCGGGTAGTGACATGGTCTTCTGCATGAGTTTCCCGTTCCAGGTCCACGGTGTAGGCGCCATGGAACATCAGCCGGAGCGCTGCGCGCGGCCAATTCCATGCAGTTCTATAACGGACAGCGCCCGCTACTGGATTGTCCGGGTATGAGATGCCCCGCCGCTACTTGACCCGGTCGCCGCAGGAGGCCAGGTCATAGCCGGGCAGGCTGGCCAGCTGGGCGAGCAGCCACGGCGACGCGAGCACCTTGAGCAGGCCCTGCACCTCCCGTGAGCCGAGGTAGGCGCCCGGCAGCACCAGGTCGAACCGCTCGTCCGCCAGCGGCACGAAGTCCAGCCCGTACACTCGCGCCGCTGGCTCGCTCGCGACGCCCGCGTCGGCGAGGCGCGCCGCGACCGCGCTCGCCACCTGGAGATGGCCGGCGGCCCGGGTGTCGTAGCCGGGGAGTTCGGCCCTGTCGATGCCGAGCCGGCCCAGCTCGCGGTCGAGGAGCCGGCGGGCCTCCGCCCCTGCCTCGCGGTTGACCACGCGACGCCCGTCTTTGACGAGGCTGTCGACACCGGTGATGACGGGGGCGAGTTCCGGCCGCAGCACCAGGCCTTCACGCCAGGCGGTGAACCCCACCACCTCGGCACCGCCGGGCAGGTGGCTCGCGGCGGTGGCGTTGTAGCCGCCGTCGGCGTCGCGCAGGTGCACCCCGGCCGCGTGCACGAGGCCGGCGGCGGCCAGCCGCAACGCCTCCCGGCTGCCGCACGGCCACCAGGCGAACGCGACCGGCGGATCGAGCAGCGCGAGCGGGGGCGCGAGCAGCGGCAGGCCCGGGTCGCAGCCGGCCACGACCAGCGTCGGCCTGGGCGGGCCGATCGGCCGGACGGCGATCGTGCCCGCCGCCGGCCCGGCCGCGCGCCCGGCGGCCTCGGTGGCAGGAAGCGCGGTGGCAGGAAGCGCGGTGGCAGGGAGCGCGGTGGCAGGGAGCGCGGTGGCAGGGAGCGCGGCCGGGAGTGCCGCCTGCCCGCCGGCCGCCACGAAGCCCATGCCCGCCGCGGCGTCCCCGCGCAGCGGCAGCGCCACCAACCGGTCGCCGACCGGGGCGAGCAGCACGCGGCCGCCTGGCGCGTCCGGCGGCGCCACCGGGATGGCCGCCACCGGCGGCGCCTGGTCGGCGGGCCCGAACACCTCCTCCACCGTCATGCCAAGCGCCTGGGCGAGGGCGAACGCGACGCGCAGCGAGGGATCGGAGTGTCCCGCCTCCACGGCCGACACCGCCTGGCGGCTCACCCCGGCCATCCCGGCCAGCTGCTGCTGGGAGAACCCGCGCGCCTGCCGCGCCAGCCGCAGCCGGGGGCCGGCCGTCCCAGTCTCCGTCACCCTCGCTCCTCGGCTTTCGTCGCCACCCTTATCCACCGAAGGCTAACGGGCCGGCCGACCTCCGCATACCTGCGCTTTCCGTGAGCGCCTATGATCCGGGAAACATGGACAGCCAGATGATTCAGGTGCACACCGGCAGCCGCGAGACCGTGCAGGACATCACCGGCGAGTGCGCCGAGTTCGCCAGGTCCGCGTCGGGCGGCGGCGACGGGCTGCTGCACGTCTTCGTGCCGCATGCCACGGCGGGGATCGCGCTGATCGAGCTCGGCTCTGGCAGCGACAGCGACCTGCTCGCGGCGCTCGCGGACCTGCTTCCCGCCGACGACCGCTGGCGGCACGCGCACGGGTCGCGCGGGCACGGCAGGTCGCACGTGCTCCCCGCGTTCGTGGCACCCTACGCCACGATCCCGGTGCTCGGCGGCCGCCTCGCGCTCGGGACATGGCAGTCGATCGCGCTCGTGGACGTGAACGTGGACAATCCGGACAGGCGGGTCAGGCTGTCGTTCCTGGCAGGCTGAAGGGGAGGTGGCACCGCAACCGATTGCCGTTACCGTTTGAATAACTGACCGCCGACCCGGTGGTCACGGCGGCTCGATACGGATACCGTAGGAGTCCCCCGATCAGGATTTATGTTCGCCAGCCAGTTGCTCCGCGGTCGGCCGCCGCGGCGAGCCGCCCGTTGATCCCGATGATGAGGTGATGACGATTATGGCCCGCATCGTTGTCATTGGCGACTTGATGACGGATACGGTCGCGCACGCCACGCTGCCACTCGCCCGCGGCAGTGACACGCCCGCCAAGGTCACCACCCACGGCGGCGGCTCGGGTGCGAACATCGCCGCGTGGCTGGCCGCCGACGGTGCGGACGTGGCGTTCGTCGGGCGGCGCGGCGCGGACATCGCCGGCCGCAACCGGGACATGGAACTGATGGGCTACGGCGTCGACGCGCGGCTGGTGATGGACCCCGAGCGGCCGACAGGGACCTGCGTGGTCATGGTGACCCACAAGGGCGAGCGGACGATGCTCTCCGACCCGGGCGCCAACGCAGCACTCGCCCCCGACGACCTGCCGCACGACCTGTTCGCGCCCGGCGCGCACCTGCACGTGTCCGGGTACACGCTGCTCTCCGAGGGGTCGCGGGCCGCGGCCCTGGCCGCGCTTGACTTCTCCCGCCGGGTCGGCATGTCGGCATCGGTCGACGGGGCCTCGGCCGCGCCGCTCGAGCGGGCGGGCGCCGAGCCGTTCCTCGAACTGTCGAGCAACGCCGTGCTGCTGTTCGTGAACGCCGCGCAGGCCAAGGTGCTGACCGGCCGGGACGACGCCGAGCAGGCCGCCCGGGTGCTCACCGCGTGGTATCCGCAGGTCGTCATCAAGCTCGGCGCGGATGGCGCGCTGTTCTACGCCAACGGCCGCCCGCCGGTGCGGGTGCCGGCGCCGCCGGTCGAGCGGGTCATCGACGGCACCGGCGCGGGCGACGCGTTCGTCGCCGGGTTCCTCCCCGCGTGGCTGGACAAGAAGCCGCCGACCGAGGCCCTCGGCAGCGGCTGCCGGCTCGCCGCGCACGCGCTTAACCTGATCGGCGCACGTCCTGTCTTGTAGCCATCAGCCGTGACGGACTTCCTCGGGGAGTTGTTCTCGCTCAGCGGGCGAGTGGCCGTCGTCACCGGCGGCAGTTCCGGGATCGGCGAGGCGATGGCGTCGGCCCTGGCGCTGGCCGGCGCGAAGGTGGTGCTGGTGGCCAGGGACCCGACCCGGCTGTCGGCCACCTCGCGGTCGCTGTGCGAAGCGGGCTGCTCGGCGGCGTGGGTCAGCGCGGACCTGGCCGACCGGGCCGAAGCCAGGCGGGGCGCGTCGGCGGCGGCCGCGGCGTTCGGCGAGCCTGACATCCTGGTCAACTGCGCGGGCGTCAACCTGCGCCCGCCGCTCCCCGCGCTGTCGGAGGAGCACTGGGACCTGATGGTCGCCGTCAACCTGACCGCGCCGTTCCTGCTCGGCCAGCGGTTCGGCCCGGAGATGGCGGCGCGCGGCTGGGGCCGGATCATCAACGTGACGTCGCAGCAGGCGCTGCGGGCGTTCGGCAACAGCGGCGGGTACGGCGCGACGAAGGGCGGCCTCGCGGCGCTCACCAGGTCCCAGTCGGAGGCGTGGGCATCGTCAGGCGTGTGCGTGAACTCGGTTTGCCCGGGATTCGTGGCCACGCCGCTCACGGTGGAGGTGTCATCCGACCCCGTGCGCTCCGCCGCCCTGGCGGCACGGACGATGATCGGCAGAAACGGGGAGCCGTCCGACTTCGCGGGCGTGGCGGTGTTCCTCGCCTCGGCCGCGAGCGACTACATCACCGGCCAGACGATCTACGTCGACGGCGGCTTCTCCGCCACGTGAGTGGCGTGGCGACGGCTTTGTAGACTCCAGGCGACGTAAGTGACCGATGTACCTTGCGTGGCGGGTCCGGCCTGACGACTTTGCATCCGCGGGCGCACTTTGCATACGGCGTGACCACTTGTGACCGGTCACTGAACCTCGAGAGTGGTCACCTGGGCTGCAAAGTCCGCAGGAGTGACTGGTGTTCGTGATGTGACTTGCTGAGTTCGCGCCAGCGGGGTGCGCGGACACGCGAGGCCGCGGCGTTGGTGAGGCCGCCAGGTGGGCGGAGCCGCCGGGTGGCGGGCGGCGGGGGGCGCGGGGTTAACGCGCGCGGAGGCGGGGCCGCGGGCTACCCGGCGCGGAAGGCGGGAGGAGCCAGGGTTCGCGGGCGGAGCCGCCGGGTGGCGGGAGGAGCCAGGGGTGGCGGGCGGCGTGGGATCGAGGGTTAACGCGGGCCCAGGGCGGGGCGGGTTAACGCGCGGGAGGCGGGGGCGCGGGTTAACGCGCGGGGGGGGGGGCCGCGCGGAGGCGGGGTTGCGGGTTACCGGGCGCGGAATGGGGGGCCTATGTGGGCTAGCTGGCGGGTTAGGGGGGTGCCTGAGCCGTCGCGGCGGCCCAGAAGGTTGGTCAGGTCCACCGGAACCCCCATTTCGGTGGCGCCGAGTGCCGGGCCCGGACCGGCCCAGGCCGCGATCAGGCCGTCTTCGCCCTTGAGGAAGCGCTGGCAGCGGACGCCGCCGGTCGCGCGGCCCTTCGGCGGGTACTCGGCGAACGGCGTGACCTTGACGCTCGCCGCGCCGGTGCCGGGCAGCGCCCCGGACCGGCCCGCGACCGTCACGACGACGGCGTCCGCGGCCGCGGACGCCGCGTCGGGGCCGTCGGCCGCCGAGGCGGCCGACGGGCCGAGCGCGCCGAACCAGACGGCCGACGCGCCGGCGTCCAGCCGGATGCCGGCCATGCCGCCGGCGGGACGGCCCTGCGGGCGCACCGCGGCGGCCGGGAAGCGCAGCAGCTGCGCGTCGGTGGTGACGAACACGAGCTCGGCGTCGTCCCCGGTGAGCTGGGCGGCGCCGACCACCTGATCGTCGTCCTTCAGCGTGATCAGCTCGAACTCGTCGCGGTTGGCCGGGTATTCGGGCAGCACGCGCTTGACGATGCCGCTGGCGGTGCCCAATACAACGCCCGCGTCCGCGGCCTGCAAATTCACAAGCGCCAGCACCTTCTCCCCCGGCGTCAGCGCGGTCACGAACTCCGTGACCGGGTGGCCGCCGGCCAGCGACGGGGCCACGTCGCTCGGCGGCAGCGACGGGATCTCCAGCACGCTGAGCCTGATCATCCGGCCCGCCGACGTCACCACGCCGATCGTGCCGCGGGCGGTCGCGGAGACCGCCGACGCCACGATGTCGTGCGCCGCGCGATCGGTGGCGGCCGGGGAGTCATCACGAGACCGTTCCGGATCATCGGACTGGGCGGGGAAGCGGGCCAGCAGGCCGGTCGCGGACAGCACCACGACGCACGGGTCGTCGGCCACCTCGAGCGGGACCGCGGCCCGCACCTCGTCGCCGCCTTCGAGCAGCACCGTGCGGCGCGGGGTGCCGAACTTCTTCGCCAGCTCGGCCATCTCGCCGCTGACCACCTCGCGGAGCCGGCCGTCGTCCTCGAGGATGGCGGTGAGTTCGGCGATCTCGCGGCGGAGGGTCTCCTGCTCGCGCTCGAGCTCCAGCCGGTCGTACCTGGTCAGGCGGCGCAGCGGGGTGTCCAGGATGTACTGCGCCTGGATCTCGGACAGGTCGAAGACCTGCTGGAGGCGGCTCTTGGCCGCGGCGGCGTCGTCACTCGACCTGATGACCTGGATGACCTCGTCGATGTTGAGCAGCGCGACGATGATGCCGTCGACCAGGTGCAGGCGCTCCTGGCGCTTGCGGCGCCGGTACTCGCTGCGCCGGCGCGTGACCTCGAGGCGGTGGTCGACGTAGATCGTCAGCAGCTCCAGGAGGCCGAGCACCCGCGGCTGGCCGTCGAGGAGGGCGACGTTGTTGATGCCGAACGTCTCCTCCATCGGCGTGAGCCGGTACAGCTCGGCGAGCACGGCGTCCGGGTTGAAGCCGTTGCGCACCTCGATCACCAGGTGCAGGCCGCGGGTCCGGTCCGTCAGGTCCTTGAGGTCGGAGATGCCGGCGATCTTCTTCGCCTGGACCAGGTCCTTGATCCGCGCGATGACCTTCTCCGGGCCGACGCCGTACGGCAGCTCGGTGACGACGATGCCGGTCTTGCGGGCGTTCAGCTGCTCGATCTTCGCGGCGGCCCTGGTGCGGAAGATGCCGCGGCCGGTCGCGTACGCCTCACGGACGCCGTCCAGCCCGACGATCCGCCCGCCGGTCGGCAGGTCGGGGCCAGGGACGAAACGCATGAGCTGTTCGAGGGAGGCGTCCGGGTGCCTGATCAGGTGCCTGGCGGCGGCGATGACCTCGGTCAGGTTGTGCGGGGCCATGTTCGTGGCCATCCCGACCGCGATGCCCGAGGTGCCGTTGACCAGCAGGTTGGGGATCGCCGCGGGCAGGACCTGCGGCTCCTGCTCCTGGCCGTCGTAGTTCGGGCCGAAGTCGACGGTGTCCTCGTCGATGTTCCCGACCATCGCCATCGCGGCCTCGGTGGGACGGGACTCGGTGTACCGCATCGCGGCCGGGGCGTCGTCGCCGCCGAGGCTGCCGAAGTTCCCGTGGCCGTCCACCAGCGGCAGCCGCATGGCCCACGGCTGGGCGAGCCGGACCAGGGCGTCGTAGATCGCGCCGTCGCCGTGCGGGTGCAGGCGGCCCATGACGTCGCCGACCACGCGGGCGCACTTGACGTGCCCGCGGTCGGGGCGCAGGCCCATCTCGTTCATCTGGTACAGGATGCGGCGCTGGACCGGCTTCAGGCCGTCGCGCGCGTCGGGCAGCGCGCGGGAGTAGATGACGCTGTAGGCGTACTCGAGGTACGAGCCGCGCATCTCCTCGGTGACGTCGACGTCGACGATGTTCTCTTCGAACTCTTCCGGTGGCGGTGCGGTGGTGCTGCCGCGGCGTGGTGGCATGCTGGGGGTCCTCGTTGCGTCTTCTTCTTAGGTGTCGATGCGGGACAGGTCGAGCTCGCTGGCGCCGCCGACGATGAACTCGCGGCGCGGCCCCACGTCCGTGCCCATCAGCAGGTTGAACACGTCCGTGGCCGCCTTGGCGTCCTCGATCCTGATCCGCCGCAGGATGCGATGGCGGGGGTCCATCGTGGTCTCGGCGAGCTGCCCGGCGTCCATCTCGCCGAGGCCCTTGTAGCGCTGCACCGGGTCCTTCCAGCGCTGGCCCTTGCTCTCCAGCTCGATCAGCGTGCGGCGCAGCTCGGCGTCGGAGTAGGTGTACCGGTACCTGAGCTGGCCCTTGCGGGGGTTGGTCAGCTCGATCCTGTGCAGCGGGGGCACGGCGGCGAACACCCGTCCCGCCTCGAGCATCGGGCGCATGTACCGGTGGAACAAGGTGAGCAGCAGGGTGCGGATGTGCGCGCCGTCGACGTCAGCGTCGGCCATCAGGATCACCCGCTGGTACCGCGCCGAGTCCAGGTCGAACGTGGAGCCCGAGCCGGCGCCGATGACCTGGAAGATGGCGGCGCACTCGGCGTTCTTGAGCATGTCGGCCAGGCTCGACTTCTGCACGTTGAGGATCTTGCCGCGGATCGGCAGCAGCGCCTGGAACTCGGAGTCCCTCGCCAGCTTGGCGGTCCCCAGGGCGGAGTCGCCCTCGACAATGAACAGCTCGCTGCGGTCGTCAGCGGACCGGCAGTCGACCAGCTTGGCCGGCAGGCTCGAGCTGGCGAGCACGGACTTGCGGCGCTGGTTCTCCCGGTGCTCGCGGGCGGCGATCCGCGTCTTGGCCGCGCTCGCGATCTTGTCCAGGACCGCCTTGGCTTGCTGCTTCGCGCCGCGGGGCGGATTCTCGAAGTAGTTCTTGAGCTGCGTGCGGACGACCTGGCTGACGATCGCGGTGGCCGCCGGGGTGCCGAGGACCTCCTTGGTCTGGCCCTCGAACTGGGGTTCAGGCAGCCGCACGGAGATGATGCTCGTGAGGCCTTCGAGAACGTCTTCCTTGGTGACCGGCTCGTCGCCGTTCCGCAGGATCCTGGCGGCCCTCAGCTGCTCGTTGAGGGTGCGGACGATGGCCCGGTCGAACCCGGTGACGTGCGTGCCGTGGTGCGGGGTGGCGATCACGTTGACGAAGCTTCGCGTGATGGTGTCGTAGCCCGCGTTCCACTGGATCGCCACGTCGACGTCGAGGGTGCGCTCCACCTCGGTCGGCGTCATGTGGCCGCGGTCGTCGAGCACCGGGACGGTCTCGGTGAACATGCCGTCGCCGGTCAGCCGGATCACGTCCGTGACCTTCTCGCCCGCGGCCAGGTGCTCGCAGAACTCGCTGATGCCGCCGGCGAACCTGAACTCCGCCTCCCGCGCGCCGCCGCCGTCGCCGTCGGCCTCGGGGCCGGGCTGGGCGCCGGCCTCCGCGCGGACCGCGACGGCCAGGCCGGGCACCAGGTAGGCAGTCTGCCTGGCCCGCTCGACCATGACGTCGTAGCTGAACGTGGCGTCGCGCAGGAACACCTGCCGGTCCGGCCAGAACCTGATGCGGGTGCCGGCCTTCGCCTTGGCGACCCGCGCGATCTGGCGGAGCCCCGCCTTCCTGCTAAAGTCGGCGTCCGGCCGGCCCGGCTCGGCGAACTCGCCGGTGACCCCGCGGCGGAAGCTGGCCGCCCAGGTGTGGCCGCCCCTGTCCACCTCGACGTCCAGCCGCGCGGACAGCGCGTTCACCACGGACGCGCCGACACCGTGCAGGCCGCCGGAGGCGGTGTAGGAGCCGCCGCCGAACTTGCCGCCCGCGTGCAGCCTGGTCATGACGAGCTCGACGCCGGACAGCTTGGTCTTGCGCTCGTTGTCGACGGGGATGCCGCGGCCGTTGTCCCTGACCTCGGCGGACCCGTCGGCGTGCAGGATGACCTCTACCCTGGTGCAGTAGCCGGCGAGTGCCTCGTCTACCGAGTTGTCGAAGATCTCCCAGAGGCAGTGCTGCAGCCCCCGGCCGTCGGTCGAGCCGATGTACATGCCGGGCCGCTTGCGCACGGCCTCCAGGCCCTCCAGGACCGACAGGTGCTTGGCGCTGTAGGAGTCGGCCAGTTCTCTCGCCGGCCCTCTGGTGGACTCCGCCGTCGCCCGGGCGGTTTCTGTGAGCGGTGGCACGGGCGGGGGCTCTCCTCTCGAAAATGTGAGCGGCACGCGAGGCGCCTATTCGAAGGGTAGCGTCTCGCGGCGAGTGCCGGCGGCCAGCCACGCCGCTTTCGCCGCATTCCGCGCCGTCACGGGACCATCCGTTTTGCGGTCAAATGTGTGTCAGGGCAACCGGTGACGGGTAGGAATCCCATCGAACCGCACGGGTACCTCACCGGTGACTACCCGCATCTCCGGTTGTGTGGCCAGTGTGGTTTTCGCTTGTGGCGTACACGACTCGGCGAGGGGAAGGCTGACGCCGGGGTAGGTGTTGTGCTGTTCTGTAAGGACAGGCAGCAACCGAGCCAGCCGGACGCAGGAGCCGGCGGCACGATGAAGAGGAAGGCGACGTGACCGGAGCTATAGCCCCCACCAGGCCGCTGACCGCCCTGGATCTCTGCGATCGCTGTGGCGCGCAGGCGTACGTCCGCGTCCTGCTCCCGAACCAGGGAGAGCTGCTTTTCTGCGCTCACCACGGGCGTGAGCACGCGAAGGCGCTCGCCAAGGTAGCTGTCGACATCCAGGATGAGACCGGCCGGCTGATCACCCAGGAGACCACCCCGGAGAACTAGCCGGCTATCCAGACGTGACCGCGTCACCGCGGGTCGCTCGGGCACTGTGGCCGTGAGCGGCCCGTGTTCATGTCCGGGAGGCTGACGCGGGTATTTCATGACAAGGGACCGCGGCCTCACGGCCGCGGTCCCTTGCCGCTTCGCTGAGAAACTCAGTCCAGGTAGTCGCGCAGCACCTGGGACCGCGACGGGTGACGCAGCTTGGACATCGTCTTGGACTCGATCTGGCGGATCCGTTCCCGGGTTACCCCGTAGACCTTGCCGATCTCGTCCAGGGTCTTCGGCTGGCCGTCGGTGAGGCCGAACCGCATGCTCACCACGCCCGCCTCACGCTCGGACAGGGTGTCGAGCACCGAGTGCAGCTGCTCCTGCAACAGCGTGAAGCTCACCGCCTCACCGGGCTGGATCGCCTCGGAGTCCTCGATCAGGTCGCCGAACTCGCTGTCCCCGTCCTCGCCGAGCGGCGTGTGCAGCGAGATCGGCTCCCGGCCGTACTTCTGCACCTCGACGACCTTCTCCGGGGTCATGTCCAGCTCGACGGCCAGTTCCTCGGGGGTCGGCTCACGGCCCAGATCCTGCAGCATCTGCCGCTGCACCCGGGCCAGCTTGTTGATGACCTCGACCATGTGCACCGGAATGCGGATCGTCCGCGCCTGGTCGGCCATCGCGCGGGTGATCGCCTGCCGGATCCACCAGGTGGCGTACGTGGAGAACTTGTAGCCCTTGGTGTAGTCGAACTTTTCTACCGCCCTGATCAGGCCGAGGTTGCCCTCCTGGATCAGGTCGAGGAACAGCATGCCGCGCCCGGTGTACCGCTTGGCGAGGCTGACCACCAGCCGGAGGTTGGCCTCGAGCAGGTGGTTCTTGGCCCGACGGCCGTCTTCCGCGATCCACTCCAGGTCGATCCGCTGGTCCGGGGTGAGGCCCAGGCTGCCTTCTGCGAGCTTCTCCTCGGCGAACAGCCCGGCCTCGATCCGCTTGGCGAGCTCGACTTCCTGCTCGGCGTTGAGCAGCGGTACCTTGCCGATCTGCTTGAGGTAGTCCTTGACCGGGTCCGCCGTCGCGCCGGCGACGGCCACCTGGGCCGCCGGCAGGTCGTCATCGTCGTCGCCGAAGACGAAGATCTCGTCGTCGCCGCCTTCGCCCGGCGCCTTGCCTTCTGCTGGCTGCACGGTGGCGTCGGGGCTCGCGGCCTTGACAACGGGGTCGGCCTCAGCGTCAGCTTCGTCCGTGTCCGGCTCATCCGCCAGATCGGGCTCCGCGGCGACGTCGATATCCACGTCGGCCTCGCCGTCGGCCAGGTCGACGTCCGGCGAGTCGGTGATCTCCAGGTCCGCGACAAGCTCGTCGCCGAGGGCCTCTGGGTCGAAGTTGCCGTCGAAGTCCTCGAGGTCTACGGCGTCCTCAAGGTCGTCCGCGTCATCGAGATCGACGACCGCCAGCTCGACGGAAAGGTCAGGGGACGGGACCACCAGCAGCTCCTCACGGTCCTGGACTGGCACCCCTGCCCCGGCAGCAGGCGCCTGCTCCTCAGTCGCAGAATCGGCCATTCCATCCGGCCGCTCGGCCACCCGCGAATCCCGGCCCGCG
This sequence comes from uncultured Actinomycetota bacterium, assembly GCA_963843745.1. GTDB lineage: Bacteria > Actinomycetota > Actinomycetes > Streptosporangiales > Streptosporangiaceae > Trebonia. The sequence goes on along the minus strand of CAWJLP010000012.1, from coordinate 75,095 downwards.
GAGCCCGCTGAGCCGGACGGCCTAGAGCGCTTGCGCGCCGCGGAGTTGGCAGCGCCCACCACCACGGTCACCTCTTCCTTCGCTGGGTAGCTTGGCTGAGCTGCATACGCATCGCGATAATTGGGCCCTCCCGCGAGGGTCTCGACGCTTGGACCGTGCCGGGAAGCGGACTTCCCTCATGTCGTGAAGACTCGTGTCTCGAGGACTTAGACAACCCGCCCGCCTCCTCCTTCCACCACCATAGGTGGCCTCCGGGAGTGCCTTGTACACGCCGGAACCGTCACTCATCACTGTCATGCCCTGGACTGTCATGCCCTGGACTGTCGTGCCCTGGCACGTGCATGACGAGGAGGGTCACGTCGTCATCTTGCTCATGACCGGCGAGCATATGGTCGAGTAGGTACTGCAGCAAACGCCCCGGAGCATCCTGCAGGTCCTCAGGAGCGCCCGCGGCGATGCTGACCAGCTCATCCAGCCCGGCGTCGAGGCCGCGCACGCGGTTCTCGACGAGCCCGTCGGAGTAGAACACCGCGGTGCTGCCGGGCGGCAGCCGGAACGCGTGCTGCTTGCGGGGACTCGGCCAGCCAAGCGGCGTTCCCGCCTCGGCCTGGTCGAGCACGGGAAGCGCGCCGGGGGTGAGCAGCAGGGTGGGCAGGTGGCCCGCGTTCCCCGCCTGGCCCTCGCCGGTCTCCGGGTCGATTACCAGGTAGGAAACGGTGGTGACCTGCTCCTCGAGCTCGGTCGCACTGAACAGCCGGTCGAGCCCGGACAGCACGGCCGCCGGGCGCGGGTCGGTCAGCGCGAGGGCGCGCAGCGCGTTCCGCACCCGGCCCATGCCGGCCGCGGCCAGCAGCCCCTTACCCATGACGTCGCCGATGGTCACGGCCAGCCGCCGGTCCGGCAGCCGGAACACGTCGTACCAGTCGCCGCCGATCTCCATGTTCCTGGTCACCGGCAGGTACCGCGCGTCGAGCGCGAGGCCTGGCACGTCGGGCAGCTTGTCGGGGAGCAGGCTGCGCTGCAGCGTCACCGCCGCGTTGTGCTCCCGCTCGTACATCTCGGCCCGCTCCACGGCCAGCGCGCACTGGCCGGCCAGCGCCTCGAGGAAGACCCGCTCCTCCTCCGTGATCCGGCGCGGCCGGTTAAACGAGAAGCGCAGGGCACCGAGCGGTGCACCCGCCGCGAGCAGCGGCAGCCCGACCCAGGACCGCTCGTCGCCGGTGTCCTCGATCGCGCCGCTGCCAGCCCCTTCCGCCAGGTCGGGCTCGAACTGCCTGCGCAGCTCCTCGGGGCTGGGGATGAGCACCGGGCGCCGCGTCGCGATCGCGCGGGTCATCACGCTCGGCGTGTCCAGGGTCAGCCGCGCGTCGGCCGAGTCGGGCCCGACGGGCGCGAGACCGTCGGGGTTGACCACCCGCAGCCGCAGCTTCTCCTCGTCCAGCAGGGCCACCGCCGAGCGCAGCGCCCCGATCGCTGTCCTGCCGACCTCGGTGATGACCTCGACCACCTGCTCGACGTCGAGCGCCTCGGCGAGCATCGACGTCGCCTGCTGCAGCCGGGCGGTGCGCAGCGCGGCCGCCGACAGCTGCTCGGTCAGCCTGCCACGCATTTCCTCAGCCTCGCGCTGGCTGGTCACGTCTGTACAAGCGCCGACCCACTCGGCAATCTTCCCGTCCCGCTCGATTGGCACGGCGCGCACGTCATAGTGCCGGTACGCCCCGGCCCTGGTGCGCATCCGGAACCGGTCGTCGAAGATCCGCCCGGCGCGCAGGGATTCCCGCCAGTCGCGCTGGACCCGGTCCCTGTCCTCCGGGTGGATCGAGTCCAGCCAGCCGCCGTCGAGGAACTCCTCCTCCGTCTGCCCGGTGATCCACCGCCATTCCGGCGAGTCCTCGACCATCACGCCGTCCGGCGAGGCGACCCAGACCACCTGGGCACCGCCCTGCACAAGCGCCCGGTACCGCTCCTCGCTGCGCCGCAGCGCGGCCTCCGACGAGAGCTCTTTCGCGCTGCCGGTCACCGTGCCGTTCACCGGGGCGGCCGCCCCAGGCGAGGCCACCGCAGCCTCGGCCACGACAGCCTCGGCCACGATGAGGCCAGCGCCGATCTGCGCGCCGTCAGGCCCGTGCACGGGGAACCAGTGATAGACGCGGTTCGACGAGGGGTCCTCGGACGCTTCGGTGGCCGGCCGGTCCTCGGCGAGCACCCGCCGCAGCGCCGCCTCCGCCTTGGCGGAGTCCTTCGCCGGCCACACCTCGGTCATCGGCCGGCCGGCGAATTCAGCCTGGTCGTGGCCGTACAGCCGCGCCAGCGCGGCGTTGACCCAGCCGAAGCGCATGTCCGTGCCGAGAAAGGCCACGCCGACGGGCGCGTCCCGGAGCATGGCGTCAGGAAGCCAGGACTCGAAATCGTCCAACCCCACGGCCTCCTGGTGCTTTGGCACGGACGTGTCGGCGCTCATCGGAGAGCACCCCACCCTTCCGTGCAGGCGCCTGCCACTGGCGGCTCCTTCCTGCCTCCAACCTACCGGCATGAACGCCACCCGCCTGGCGCTCGGCGGCAGTCCCCGGCAGCGCGGTCGTCACCGCGCAGCGGCCGTTCAGAATATAAGCGTGCCATAATCCTGCAACCGATGCTGCCAGCTAACGGCAGGTAAGCCCGTTGAATTGGCGGGCGGACCCGGCCACGACGGCCCGGATCGCGCGACACGGACGGTATCGCGGCCATCGCCCGGCACAATGATGGCAGCATGGGTAAATTCTCCTACAGCGCATGATGTGCTCTCACCTGCCGGCTGCCACCGAGGGGTCGCGGGCGGAGCGTAGCGTTCACTTGTCCCGATCTGAGAGGCTATCAGGGTGAGCCCGCAGAGCCGACGTCGCAGCCCAGCAGGCGGCGGCGCGCCCCCCAACGCGCTGTTCCGCGAACTCCTGCGCGCGGCGCGCGAACTGCTGGCGGTGCGCAGCCCGCTGGACGCGGAGCTCATGGTGAGCGACCTCCTCGGCACCTGGTGGCCGCAGCGGCACCACACCGCGGGCGGGGCCGGCGTCGAGCAGGTCGTCGGCGAGGGCCTGGTCGAGTACGCCGCCGGCCAGCCGTCCCCCGCGGCCCTCGCGCTGCTGTCCGGTGTCGCCTGCCTCGGCACGCCCCGCCAGGCCGTCGCCGCCGAGCAGGCGGCGATCCAGATGATCGACAGCGGGGTACGGGCGCCGGCATGGGCCGACCACCTCGGCGCGGTCACGGCCGCCGAGTGCTATGTCAACTCCGACGAGTGGGGCGACCAGGACGAGATCATCTGCGTGTTCAGCTACGCGGGTGAGGAGCCGCACGCGCTGGTGTCGCTCGTCGACTACAACTCCGAGGGCATGGTCAGGGACGGCTGGGTCACCTCGCGCGTGGACAAGCTGCTCGAGCACTGCCGCCACGCGGCCGAGGGCAAGCCAGCGGACGCGTTCAAGCAGATCGACCCGCCGCACGCGAGGCGGGTGCTGAAGGCGGCGCTCGACGCGACGGACACGGCCGAGGACCCTCCGGTCAGCGAGTCGTTCGCCTCCTACCATGCGTTCATCAGGGCCCGCATCCGCGCGCTGCCCCCGACCGCGGGCCGCGGGCTGCGCGCTAGGCGACAGTGGTCCAAGGAGCGGCGGGCGCTGATCGCCGCCGAATTCCTCGCCTCCGACGAGGCCGAAGACCTCTCGGACAGACAGGCGGCCAGCCGCGTCGTCGACCGCATCATCGACTTCGGGTGCGACCAGGACAGCGGGCGGCCGCTGCGGATGAGCCCGGTCAAGGTGCAGAACTTCATGCTCAGCTGGCTGCCGCGGCGGGTGATGCTCTGCGCGGCCGACCAGGACGCGATGCCGCACGTGGTCGCCGCCTGGGTCCGCTGGGCCGGGCACAAGCGCGGCCTGACCGAGGGGGCCATCGGGCAGACGCTGGACACCGTCTTCGACTCGATGAGCACGTTCTCCCGGATCTACCGGGACCCCGCCGAGTTCGGCCTGGACGAGAAGCTGGTCGCCAGGCTGCTGCCCGACTCGGACCTGGAGGCGCTGCCGCGCCGCGCCTTCGCCTTCCCGGTGCTCGAGGGCAAGCACGGCGGCGTCGACCTGTCGAAGCTCGACCCGGCCAATCCGGCCGACCGGCGGCTGCTGCTCGCCGCCGACCACGACACGAGGACCGGCAGCCCGAGCGCGGCCGGCGTCGGCCGGCATATCGACCGGCACCTGGCGATCGCCGACCGGCTGTGGCGCGGCTCCCCGGCTGCGCTCTGGGACGCCGCGCAGCGCCTCCTCGACGGCGGCGAAGACCGGCACCTGGTGCTGCACGCCCTGATGGACGTGCTCGACGCGGCCGGTGACGACGAGACCGCCCTCGAGGCGGCGCTGCGCGAACTCGCGACGGGCCTGAGCGACGACGACCTGAACGGCCTCGGCGATCTCGGGGACCGTTGAGGATGATCCCGAACGTACGCGGCTGACTCCCAGGCGTCCCGCTTCTTGCTGTTATCAGCTGAAAGGGATCTAAGGGTGTTATTCCGGGGGATTATCCCCCGGAATAACACAGCTAGGCCAGGCCGACTGGCAGGAGGGGCGGAGGCGGGGTCGGCCGATGATGGTGGATAGTTGGGCACCCTGGAGGGTGCCTAACTATCCACGCTGATGGCCGGAGGCGGGCCGAAGCCGCCGCCGCCGGGGGTTTCCAGGACGAAGGTGTCGCCGGGCTCGAGCTTTACCGAGTCGCAGCCGCGCATTTCGGTGACCGAGCCGTCCGCGCGTTCCACCCAGTGGCGGCCGAGCGCGCCGGGGGCGCCGCCGGCCAGGCCGAACGCGGGCACCCGGCGGTGGCCGCTGAGCGTGGTGACGGTCATCGGCTCGAGGAACCTGATCCGGCGGGTGCCGCCGCTGCCGCCGTGCCAGCGGCCGGGTCCGCCGCTGCCGCGGCGGATCGCGTAGGACTCGAGCCGGACCGGGTACCGCCACTCGAGCACCTCGGGGTCGGTCAGCCGGGAGTTCGTCATCTTCGTCTGCACCACGTCGGTGCCGTCGAAGCCCTCGCCCGCCCCTGAGCCGCTCGCGACCGTCTCGTAGTACTGGTACCGCTCGTTGCCGAACGTCACGTTGTTCATCGTCCCCGATCCCTCCGCCATGTTCCCGAGGGCGGCGTACAGGGCACCGGTGACCGCCTGGCTGGTCTCCACGTTGCCGGCCGCGACCGCGGCCGGGTACGCGGGCGACAGCATCGTGCCCGGCGGGATGATCACGTTCAGCGGCTGCAGGCAGCCGGCGTTCAGCGGGATCTCCTTGGCGACCAGGGTCCGGAACACGTAGAGCACGGCCGCCATGGCCACGCTCGACGGGGCGTTGAAGTTGTCCGCCAGCTGCGCCGACGTGCCGGTGAAGTCGATCGTGGCCGTGCGGCTCTCGTGGTCGACGGTCACCCGCACCTGGATCCGCGCGCCGTTGTCCAGCTCGTAGCTGAACTCGCCGTCGCGCAGCGCGGTGATCACCTCCCTGACGGCTTCCGCGGCGTTCTCCTGCACGTGCGTCATGTAGGCGCGGACGACGTTGAGGCCGAACTGGCCGACCATCCGGCGCAGTTCCTCGGCGCCCTTCTCGTTCGCCGCGATCTGGGCGCGCAGGTCGGCGAGGTTGGTCTCCGGGTCGCGCGACGGGTATTCCGCGCCTGTCAGCAGCGCCAGCGTCTGCGCCTCGCGGAACTCGCCGTCCTCGACCAGCAGCCAGTTGTCGATCAGCACGCCCTCTTCCTCGATCCGCGCGCTGTTCGCCGGCATCGAGCCGGGCGAGACCCCGCCGATCTCCGCGTGATGCCCTCGCGAGGCGACGTAGAACCAGATCTCGGGCTGCTGTGGCGCCTCGGGGAAGGTGGTTGATGGGGAGGAGGGTGCGGAGGGTGGGGCGAAGACGGGGGTGACCACGGTGACGTCGGGAAGATGCGTGCCGCCGTGGTAGGGGTCGTTGAGGACGTAGACGTCGCCCGGCTTCATGCGGCCCTTGTTCCGGCTGATCACCATCTTGATCGACTCCCCCATGGAGCCCAGGTGCACGGGGATGTGCGGGGCGTTGGCGATCAGGCCGCCGTCGGCGTCGAAGATCGCACAGGAGAAGTCGAGCCGCTCCTTGATGTTGACCGAGTGGGCGGTGGACTGCAGGCGCACGCCCATCTGCTCGGCAACGGACATGAACAGGTTGCTGAACACCTCGAGCAGCACCGGGTCCGCCTCGGTGCTGGCCCGGGCCGCGCCCGGGCGGGGGGCCACCCGGGTGAGCAGCAGGTCCAGCCGGTCCGTCACCGCCGCCCGCCAGCCCGGCTCGACCACGGTCGTGGCCAGTTCCTCGGCGATGATCGCCGGGCCGTCCACGGCCTGCCCGGCGCGCAGCGCCGTCCGGAGGAACAGCGGCACCCGCGTCCACTCCCCCGCGATGAACGCCCGCACGCGCTCCGCGGCCTCGGCCGCGGAGAGTGGACCGGAGGGGACCGTGACTGGGGCCGGGATAGGGACGGGGGCGCTGGCGGCTTCCACAGAGAGGGCTTCCACCACGATCGGCTTGTCGCGCATCAGGAAGGAGAACTGGCGGCGGTAGGCCTGCTCGAAGGCCGCCGTCATCTCCCCCGCCGGGCCATAGGGGACGGCGAGCGGGGTGTCCGTGCCGTCGTAGCGCAGGTGGGCGCGGCGGGTCACGCGGACCGTCGCCGGGTCGACGCCGTGCGCGGTCAGCTCGGCGCGGGCCGACTCCTCGAGCGGGCCGAGCACGCTGTCCGCCAGCCGGCCGGCGAGGCCGGCGTCGAGGCGCGCCTCGACGGCCTGCTCGCGCATCGCGAGCACGTCCGCCAGGCCGATCCCGTACGCGGCGAGCACGCCCGCGAGCGGGTGGATGAGCACGCTGGTCATGCCGAGAGCGTCGGCGACCGCGCAGGCGTGCTGGCCGCCGGCGCCGCCGAACGTCGACAGCACGTACCTGGTGACGTCGTAGCCGCGCTGCACCGAGATCTTCTTGATCGCGTTCGCCATGTTCGCCGTCGCGATCTCCAGGAAGCCGGCGGCCACCTGCTCAGGCCCGCGCTCGTCGCCGGTCTCGGCCGCGATAGACGCGGCGAGCTCGCCGAACAGGCGGCCGGTCACCGCCGGGTCCAGCGGCTCGTCCCCGCTGGCGCCGAACACCCGCGGAAAGTGCCCCGGCTGGACCCGGCCGAGCAGCACGTTGGCGTCGGTTACCGTCAGCGGCCCGCCGCGGCCGTAGCAGGCAGGCCCGGGATCGGCGCCCGCCGAGTCGGGGCCCGCCTGGTACCGGCCGCCGTCGAAGTGCAGGATCGACCCGCCGCCCGCCGCGACCGTGTGGATGGACAGCATCGGCGCGCGCATCCGCACCCCGGCGACCTCGGTCTCGTACTGCCGCTCCAACTCCCCGGCGTAGTGCGAGACGTCCGTCGACGTGCCGCCCATGTCGAACCCGATCACCCGGTCGAAGCCGGCCGCGCCGGCGGTGCGGGCCATGCCCACGATGCCGCCCGCCGGCCCGGACAGGATGGAGTCCTTGCCGCGAAAGCTCGCCGCGTCGGTCAGCCCGCCGTTGGACTGCATGAACAGCAGCCGGACACCCTGCGGCCCAGACAGCTCGGCGGCCACCTCGTCGACGTACCTGCGCAGCACAGGGGACAGGTAGGCGTCCACCACGGTGGTGTCGCCCCTGGACACCAGGCGCATCAGCGGGCTGGTCGCGTGCGACTCGCTGACCTGGGTGAAGCCGATCTCGCGGGCGATCTCGCCGAGCCGCGACTCGTGCTCCGGGTACCGGTAGCCGTGCACGCAGACCACCGCCGCGGCGCGGAACCCGTCCGCGTACGCGGCGCGCAGCCCGCGTTCCGCGGCGGCCTCGTCGAGCGGCAGGACCAGCTCGCCGCGGGCGCCGGTCCGCTCTGGTACCTCGATGACCCGCTCGTACAGCTGGCCGGGCAGCACGATGTGCCGGTCGAAGATGCGCGGCCGGTTCTGGTAGCCGATCCGCAGCGCGTCACCGAACCCCGCGGTGATCACCAGCACGCACCGTTCGCCCTTGCGCTCGAGCAGCGCGTTCGTGGCCACCGTGGTGCCGAGCCTGACGGCGCCGATCCGGTCGGCGGGCACCGGCTCGCCAGCCGCCAGGCCGAGCAGCTCGCGCACCCCCGCGACGGCGGCGTCCCGGTACGCGGGGCTGACCGACAGCAGCTTGTGCGCGACCAGTGAGCCGTCGGGCCGCCTGGCGACGATGTCGGTGAACGTCCCGCCCCGGTCGACCCAGAACTCCCACCGGCCGGTCCCGGGGGCGGGGTCAGCGGGCACGGGTCAGGCCGAGCCCTGCATCGCTAGCTCGGCGTAGGCGCCGCGGACGTCGTCGGCGGTCAGCGTCGTCAGGTCGGCCGCGGTCGCGGCCTCGCCAAGGCGGACCACCCGCACGTCCCGGCAGGCGCAGGCGCGCTCGAACAGCGACCTGGCGAACCGGCCGTTGCCGAGCTCGTCGATGCGGCCTGCCTCGGCCGCCCTGGTGAAGATCTCGCCGAGCATGCGCTCGGCGTCCGGTTCGAAGGCGTCGCCGGCCTGTTCGGCGAGCAGCACGGTGATCTGCGCCAGGTCATGGGCCGAGTAGCTCGGGAAGCCCACCCGGGTGCCGAACCGGGACGCCAGCCCGGGGTTGCTGCGCAGGAACCTGTCCATGTCACCCGGGTACCCGGCGAGCACGATCACCAGCCGGTCCCTGTCGTCCTCGGCCCGCTTGAGCAGCGTCTGCACCGCCTCCGCGCCGAACGCGTCGCCACCGGAGTAGCCCTCGTTGTGCAGCGAGTAGGCCTCGTCGATGAACAGCACCCCGCCGAGCGCGGAGTCCACCAGCCGGTTCGTCTTGATCGCGGTGGAGCCCAGGTGCTCGCCCACCAGGTCGGCGCGGTGCGCCTCGACGACCTCCGGCCGTACCAGCAGCCCGAGGGCCGCGAAGATGCGGCCGAGGATCCTGGCCACCGTCGTCTTGCCGGTCCCGGACGGGCCCGTGAACACGAAGTGCCTGGCCGGCGGCTGGCTGCTCAGCCCCTGCCGGTCGCGCAGCTTCGCCACCCGTAGCTGCGCGGCGATCGCGCGCACCTGCTGCTTGACGGGCTCCAGGCCCACCAGCTCGTCCAGCTCGGCGATCGCGCTCTCCAGCGTCGGGGTGTCCTCGTAGCCGCGCAGCCGCGAGGTCAGCTCGGCGAACGCCTTCTCCAGGTCAGCGCCGCCGATCGTGATCAGGTCTTCGGCCGCCGGGTCGCCGCCGGCGCCCATCACCCGCACGTCCCTGGCCTGGCCCGCCTTCTCCAGCAGGGTGCGGACGAACCGGCCGTTCCCGAGCTCGTCGGTGATCCGGCGGCGGCTCACGTCCTCGAGCATCCGCCACAGCACGGGGCCCGCATCGTCCGCCAGGGCCTCGTTCTTGGCGCGCAGCTGGGACTTGGCGAGCGCCTGCATCTCCGTGGGCGTGTAGGTCGGGAACCGGATCCTGGTCGCGAACCGGGACGCCAGGCCCGGGTTCGACGCGAGGAACGACTCGGTTTGCTTCTCGTAGCCGGCCAGGATGATGATCAGGTTCTCCCGGTCGTCCTCGGCCCGCTTGAGCAGCGTCTGCACCGCCTCGATGCCGAACCTGTCGCTCTGCCCGTCGCCCTCGTTCACCAGGCTGTACGCCTCGTCGATGAACAGCACCCGGCCCAGCGACGAGTCGATCAGCTCGTTGGTCTTGATCGCGGTCGCGCCCAGGTACTCCCCCACCAGGTCGGACCGCTGCGCTTCGACAACCTCGGGCAGGTCGAGCAGCCCGAAGGCGTAGAAGATCTTGCCGATGACCCGGGCGACCGTGGTCTTGCCGGTGCCCGGTGGCCCGAGGAACACGAAGTGCCGCATCGGCTTGTCGGTGGTGTACCCCGCCACCGCCCGCCGGCGCGCCGCCTCGATCGACGCGGCGATAGAGCGCACCTGCTCCTTGACCCCGTTGAGCCCGATCATCGCGTCGAGCTCCGCCATCGCGTCATCGATGGTGATCTGCGGTTTCGGCCGCGGCGGCGCGGCCGCCTGCTGGTCACGCGCCGCGCGGTCCGCGTACGCCTGCGCGACGCCCTGCGCGCGCGGCCCGTACCCGGGGAGGTGGCCGCCCATGGCGCCGGGCCCGGGCTGACCGCCGGGGCGCGGCACCGCGCCGGGGCGCACGGGTGGCTGGGTCCCGGGCGGCTGCCCGTAAATCCGCGCGTCCTGCATGCCCTTGGCCGTCCGCCAGCCCAGCGCTATCGCGGCGAGCAGCCACGCGGCGACCACGCCGACCACCACCGAGATGTGCAGGTGCGGCAGCTGCTTGAGCAGCACGACGACGAACACCACCGGCCACACCAGCGTCACCGCCGCGGTCCGGCACGGCACGTACCAGCGGCTCAGCGGGCGCAGGTGCGCGATGACCGCCATGATCACCGGCAGCGCGAGCAGCGACCAGCGCACCGGCGCCGAGGGAAGCGATGCCGGATCCGAGCTGTACAGCCCGAATATGTAGATGAGCCAGATGGCGAGCATGGCCACGTAGGCGGTGGCCATCTTGGTGCGCGACTTGCTGACGACCGCTACGGGTGCGAGCACGGGACACAGGAACAGCACAGCCCCGAGAATCGGGACAATCCGCTGCGGAAACGGCACCCGGTCGATCGCTTGCTGCACGCGCTCGACCAGGGTGAGCTTCTCCCGACCTGTGGACTGGAGCCTAGCGGTTGGCAACATCGTGCTCCCTCGGACAGTCGTATGTCTTGTATAGCAGGATCGGCGCTGATCGCAACAGCACACGGACAGACACGCTGTGTGAAATCACGACGCCAGAGGCCGGGCACTGACGGGCGGGAAAGGGGCGGGACGGGAGACGGCCGCGTACGTTCTGGCGAATGGTTTTGATCTGTTTCTTAAACGGGGCAAGTGAGATCGATTTCGTCGCGCAGCGGAATGCCGAAGTCGCCGGTGCGCGGAATCTCGGGTTTACGCAGCCGGGAACGGTCCACCGCGCCGGGGCGCAGCGCGGCCAGCCGGAAGCCGCGGCGCTGGTAGAAGCGCAGCGCGTCGACGTTGTCGTTCGTCGTGGTCAGCGCGATCTCCTGGCAGCCGAGGCGCTTCGCCTCGGCGCGGACGGCCTCGATGAGCATCGTGCCGATCCCGGTGAACCGCTCCAGCGCGTTGATCGTGACGATCTCCAGGACGCCGGGGCGCACGTCGAAGGTCACGAGCCCCGCGATGCGGCCGGCGCATTCCGCGATGAAACCGGGCAGGGTCGCCGGGTAGAAAGCGCCGTCGTGGACGACCACCTCGGCCGCGCCCCACAGCTGGGTCGTCAGCCACTCGACAGTGGGGCGGTCGGTCTCCTGAACCGGCCGGACCGCTATCTCCCGAGCACGCACCGGACCATTATCGCGTATCCCGCTAGCAGCCGTATCTCATCTGCGGCGGCTCATCCGCCGCAGCCGTTGCACCATGCGCAGCCGTTGCAGCCGCGTCGTCGCCATCCGCAGGTCGTCTTTGTCCAGCAAGTAGGCGACCACGACGAAGACCAGCACCGCGCTGATCACCCCGGCCGCGCCCGCCGCGCCGTCGTATAGCTTGCCGCCGGCCGGCATCACCAGCGCGGCGGCCACCCCGACGGCCGTGCCGGCGGCGGCCGCCGCCAGGCCCGCCAGCGACGCGTGCCCGATCCCCGCGGTGGACGCCTTGCCCCGGATCCGCCCGACGGCGATCATCATCGGGATCGCCACCGCCAGCTGCCCGATCGTGCTGGCCGCCGACAGGGCCGCCACGACCAGCCGGGCCGGCACGAACTCGACCATGACGACGCTGAGCACGAGCTGCAGGATCGGGCTGGCGCACAGGCCGATGCCCGCGACCTTCAGCTTGCCGAGGGCGAAGAGTATCCGCGACGCCTGGGTGATCAGCGCCAGGCCCGCCACGCCGGGCGCGGCGATAAGGAAGGCCTGAATCAGCTCGGGGACCTGATCGGGCTGCTTGGCGAGGATGTTCGCGGCGGGCACCGCCACCGCCGCGATCGCGGCCGTGCCCAGCCACGACATGAGCACCACCGCGCGCGTCGAGCCCGCGCTGGTCCGGTCGAACTCCTCGGAATCGGTCGCCGAGAGCACCGGGAACGCGCTTGTCGTGATCGCCAGCGGCAGCACGGAGCAGACCGAGGTGAACACCAGCTGGACGTAGTTGGACAAGACCAGGGCGCCGGTCTCGCCGCGGCCGTTGGCGAGGTCGATGGTGGCCACGCCGTACAGGTCGAGGGCGACGAACTCGAGAATGCCGACCATCGCGAGGCCGCCGGCCTGGCGGATCACCCCCACGGGGAACTTCAGCGTCGGCCGCCACCTCAGGTGCAGCCGCCAGGCTGGCGGGAGTGCCACGAGCACCAGCGTGCCGATGTTCATCGTGGTGCCGATGGACAGCACCAGCTCGGCCGCCAGCGGCGTCCTGGCCAGCGCGGCGTTCTTGTCCAGCGCGGCGAAGGCCAGGTAGGAGCTGATCATCACGACGTTCGCGGCCACCGGCGCGAGCGCCGGGCCGGTGAACCGGCGGTACGCGTTCAGCAGGCCGAACAGCACCACCGACAGGCCGTACAGCAGGATCTGCGGCGCGAAGATGACCAGCATGTGGCTGGTCGCGTTGACCATGTTGGCGCGGCTGCACGCGGAGTTCGGGTTGGCCGGGATGAGCGCCTGCGCGATCGGGCCCGCCGTGGCGGCGATGATCGCGGTGGCCGGCAGCAGGATGACCACGGCCCAGGTCATCAGCGCCGAGGAGATCTGCCCGACGCGTGCCTTCTCACTGGGGTCGGTCCACGAGCGGGCCGCCGAGCGGGCCAGCACCGGGACCATGGCGCTGGTCAGCGCGCCGCCAAGGGCGAGCTCGTAGATCAGGTTCGGCACGCCGTTGGCGGTGGTGTACGCGGTGCCGAGACAGCCCGCGCCCACGCTCTGCGAGAACACGAGCGTGCGGACGAGGCCGAGCATCCTGGACAGGGACGTGAGGCCGGCGATGAGCACCGCGCCCTGCGCGATGCCGGACGCGTGGCTGGTGACCTGGCTGGTGACCTGGCTGGTGACCTCGCTCGCGGTCGGCGTGTCGAGCTTGTCTACCAGGGCCGTGAGCGGTTGCGTGATCGCGGCCGCGTGGCTCGCAATCTGACCCGGTTCCGCCCGGAGCGCGGCGTCGGACTGTGACGGGTCCGTTCGCCCAGCTTCGTTCGTCTGCACACAACCCAGCTCTCTTGAGCGGCCAGCGACGGCCGGTTAGGCGGCGGGGGGCTGAGCCGACAGCGGATACATCGACTCCGATGTGCGGGAAATCCTGGTTCGACTTCAGTTCGGTGTACGTTACCAGCGCTGCTCGTTTCCGTCCGGCTGTTGCCGTCGTTCTGAGCGTGTCGGGAGCTGCGCGCGGGACCCCGCGATGGCGGCGCGGGAACGCGTGTATCACGGATGGCTGCCTGGCCATCTGGTTGAGTCGGAACCCCATTGTTTTCAGCCCCTTTTGAGGTGACCCGCGATGCTGCCGAGAGCTCTGCGAAGCGTGATGCACCGCTGTGGTTTTGACGTCGCGCGGTGGCCGCGCCGGCCGGACGACGGGGTGCTCGACTGGGCGCTCGATGCGGTGCTCAGGTCCCGGGAGATCAACTGCGTCATCGACGTCGGCGGGAACCGGGGGCACTTCGCCGAGCGGCTGCGCGCCCTCGGGTACCGGGGGCGGATCGTGTCCTTCGAGCCGTCGCCGTCCACGCTGCCGGTCATCACCGCGGCGGCGGCCAAGGACGGGCGGTGGGAGGTGCGGCCCGTTGGGCTGTCCTCCGCTGCGGGCACTGCCGAGCTGCGGCTGCATGAGGGGCCCGAGCTGGACTCGCTGCTCACCGCGATTCCCGGGGTGGCCGACCAGATACCGATCATGGCCGAGACCGGCATCGCCACCGTGTCCCTGTCCACGCTCGAGGCGGAGCTCCCGTCGATCGTCGCCGGGGTGGACTCGCCGCGGGTGCTGCTCAAGTCGGATACCCAGGGGCACGACGCGGCGGTGCTGCGCGGCGCCGGGCCTGGCGGGCTACCGCCTTCGGTGGTCGCGGTGCTGGTCGAACTGGCCGCGCAGCCGATCTACAACGACCAGCCGAGGATGACTGAGGTGATGGACATCCTGCTGGACGACGGGTTCACGCCGGTGGCCTTCCAGCCGCTTTTCCAGTCGTCCGACGGGCTGCGGATGGTGGAGATTGACGGGCTGTTCATGCGGTCGGCCACCGGGCTGCCCGACTACGGGCCCGGGTTCCTGGCCGCCGCGGCCGGCCCGGCCTCCGCCTAGGGCCGTTTGAGTTCTGGCGTCGTCACGCCACCGTGGCGGCCGCCTCCCTGGCGAGCAGCCACTCGCCGGCGACGACCGGCTCGAAGTCCTTGTCCCCGGCGACGGGCCGGATCACCGTGTCGACCTCCGCCTCGAGGAACACGATCAGCGAGATCAGCTCCTCGTCCGGCGCCGCCGCGGGCGGCGGCAGCACGCGGTGCCTGGTGGAGCGCCAGCGCGCCCCCGTCCACCGGGACAGCAGGTCGGCCACGTTCACCGTGAACGCGTCGGGGACGTAGGGCGCGTCGGCCCAGTTCCCGTCCTGTGCCTGGATCTGCAGGCCGCCGTACCCCGGCTGCCGGTCCAGGATCGTCAGGATGCCCCAGTCGGTGTGCGGGGCGACCCGGAACTGGCCCTCTCTGGGCGTGCCGGTGACGGTCAGCGGCGGGTAGCGGTTGATGTTGAACGTGTGCGGCGCGCGACGGGCGTGGTTGACGAACCAGTCTTCGGCCAGGCCGAGCGCGACGGCGCTCATCCGCAGCAGGTCGTAGTAAAGGTCACGAACCTGGCTGGTGAACTCCTCGCACAGGCCTTCCAGCGCCGGGCGCTCCGACGGCCACACGTTGGGGGCGAACCAGTGCTCGTCGGCCGCCGCGTCGCCGGTGCGGAAGTCCCGGCCGATCGTGAGGCTCTCCTTCAGGTCGGCCCGTGCGGGGTCGGCCACCTCGCCGTAGAAGGCGTTGGCCTCACCGCCCTGCGGGATCCAGCCCCGGCCGCCGACTGGGGTGGCGTATCTCGCCTTCAGCGCGGGCGGCAGCGCGAAGAACCCGCCCGCCTCGTCGCGGATGCGGTCGCGCAGGACGGCCGGGACGCCGTGGTTCTCGATCAGCAGGAATCCCGACTCCTGGAGCGCCTGGTCCATCCGGCTGGCGAGGCGCGCGCGCTGTCGCTCGGTCCCGTCCCGCCACAGCGCGATATCCAGCAGCGGGATGTCTGGCGTCGTCATGACGGCAGTCAATATCAGCCGGTCGGCTCTCGGCAATCCGGCTCTTGCCGGCTGCTTACCGGCTCCTACCGGCGGCCGGGCCCGCGAGACCAGCGCCCGGTGTACCGGCTGGCGCTCGGCGCCCTGCCAGGCAGTGGGGTCGCGCCGGGCGCGCGCAGCCCGTCGAACGCGACCGTCAGCAGCCTGGCCTGGGCGTTATGCTCCTCGTCCGCTTCCGACGGGGCGTCCGGGGCGCCAGGGTCGTCCGGGGACGCGGACCCGGGAGCGCGGCGGCTGAACGACTCGATCAGGAGGGCGATGTCGAGGGCGGTTACGTCGGGCCGCAGGCTCCCGGCGCGGTGCGCCCGCGCCACGACCTCCCCCGCCAGGGTCATGCCGCGTCGCGCGGTGCTGAGCATCTCGTCCGTCATTTCAATCTGCCCCGCCAGCGAGCCGAGCGCCCCGGAGCGCATCTCGACGCAGGCCCGGATGTAACCGCACAGCCCGGTCCACGGGTCATCAGCCTCGAGCGCTTCACCCGCCGCCTCGATCCCCTGCTCCATCGCCAGCACGCACATCCGCTGGAGCAGTTCGGTCTTGCTGCCGTAGCGGCGGTACAGCGTGCCCACGCCGACTCCGGCGCGCTCGGCGACGGCCGAGATCGGGGCGTCCGCGCCCTGCGCCGAGAACACGTCGCGGGCGGCGTCGAGCACGGCGCGGTCGTTACGCCGCGCCTCGGCCTGCCTGCCGTGCGCGGAATCCGGGTTCAGCGAGCGGAACATCACGGCGCTATTCTACCGTTATTCGGAGCGATATGCTCCGAATAACGATCTGGCAGCGAGGAGGCACCGCAATGCGCGCGGTGATCATGCGGAGGTTCGGCCCGCCGGACGTCCTGGAGCCCGTGGCGATGCCCTCGCCCGTGCCTGGCCCGGGGGAAGTGGCCGTCGACGTGGAGTTCGCTGGCGTCACGTTCGTCGAAACGCAGATCCGGGCGGGCAGGCCGCCGCGTCCCGAGATGCTTCCCGCGCTGCCGGCAATCCTCGGCAACGGGGTCGGCGGCACGGTCGCCGAGGCCGGCGACGGGGTTGATCCCGGCCTCATCGGCCGGCGGGTCGTCGCCTCACTCAACGGCACCGGGGGATACGCGTCGCGTGCCGTGGCCGACGCGGCGCGGCTGCTCGAAGTGCCGGCCGCTCTCGCGGTGCACGACGCGGTCGCGCTGCTCGCGGACGGGCGCACGGCGCTCTCGCTCGCCGGAGTCGCCGGGCTGCTCCCGGGCGATACCGTCCTCGTCGAAGCCGCGGCGGGCGGGGTGGGGACGCTGCTGGTCCAGCTCGCGCGCAACGCGGGCGCCCGGATCGTCGGCCTCGCCCGCGGCGAGCGGAAGCTCGAGATCATTCAGGAGCTGGGCGCGGACGTCGCGGTCGACTACGGGGACGGCGACTGGCCGCGGCGGGTTCGCGATGCCGTCGGCGGTGTGGACGTGGTTTTCGACGGGGTTGGCGGGGATATCGGGCGGGCCGCGTTCGGCTTGCTGCGGCCGGGCGGCCGGTTCTGCCCGTTCGGCATGGCGAGCGGTTCGTTCGCGGGTGTCACGGGAGAGCTAGCCAGCGCGCGGCACGTCACCGTGCGGGCCGGCTTCGCGGCCGATCCGGCGCAGCTCAGGGAGTTCGCGCGGACGGCGCTGGCCGAGGGGGCGGCCGGCCGGATCCGGCCGGTCATCGGCCAGGAAGCCGACCTGGCGCGGGCCGCTGAGGCGCATGCCGCGATCGAGGCCAGGACAACGATCGGCAAGACCCTGCTCGCCGTGTCGTCGTCCTCCTGACTTAACCGCGCCAGCGGAGGAGGGCGACGGCGACCACGTAGGCGACGCCGGCCAGCGCGCCCAGCCAGGTATAGGGGCTGCCGTCGTGGCCCCGCGCGATCTCGACCAGGAAGGCGACGATCACGGCGACGATCAGCACCAGCCCGCTCGCCGCCGTCGCCTGCAGGTCGATCTGCGCGAACCGCTCGTCGCGGCCGTCGCCGCGCAGGCCGCGGACCGTCTCGCTGCGCCCGGCCAGCGCGATGAACAGACCGAAGCACGCCATGATGACGAGCCCGATCAGGCCGGCCGCCAGCTGACGGCCCAGCCATCCCGCCAGCAGCATCGCGCAGCCGAACAGGACGCATCCGGCCGGCATCAGCCACCGGGAGCCGGAACCCCGCCGGCCGCAGTTAACCCTGGTCATCAAACATCTCCTCGACCGTGACGCCGAAGTACCTGGCGAGCGCCAGCGCCAGCGGAAGCGACGGCGTATAGCGCTCGTTCTCGATCGAGTTGATCGTCTGCCGCGACACCCCCATCGCCTCCCCTAGCTCTCCCTGGGCCAGGCCCTTCTCGATGCGCAGCGTGCGCACCAGGTTCTTCATCGTGCTCCGTCCGCCACGCGGGCTACCGCGGCTGCCGGCGACGGATCTGCAGGCAGCGGCGCGTTCCGCGCGGCGAGATCACCGCGATGATCACTGCCGCTAGCCAGCCCGCGGAAAGGACCGGCGACCAGCTGCCCTGGCGGACCGACTGGACGATCGCGCTGACCGCGATCAGCATTGCGGCGATCGCCGCCGCCGCGTAGAGCCACCGTGCGCTGAGCTTCATCGAGCACCCCGTCCTGTAAAGCCAGCTTGTCATGACAAGCATGCTTGACAGCTGCCGTGGTTGTCAAGCGTGCTTGTCAGGGCCGCCGGTGAACATGGCCCGGCTGCCTGCCGGTCGCGCAATCGACACCAATATCGACACCAATAGGGACCGATTGGCTGCGCACTGACCGGCGTCAGCCAGGCCGGACTGCTGCCTTTGCGTTCGGGCTTGGTGACGCTGGGGGCTGTGTGCCTGGCGGGGCAGCGCCGGGCGCGGCTCGAGAGCGGCCTCGAAGATAGTGGATCGTCAGGTACCCCAGAGCGGCACTAATGATCCACTATGTCGCCGGACGCCCACCGACCAGGTCAATTGCGCACGCGGCAGGATCGGCCGCCGCGCCCAGGCCACAGTTGCGCTGGGCCGCGCGCACAGAGGGCCGCCCGAGCGTCACAGGCCTTCAGGAACGGGGACGCCTGCGTGCTCAAGCTCCGGGACACCGACCGCCCGCACCAGGCCAGGCCAGGCCAGGGCGACGTCCGTTGTCAGCTGAGGCATCTGACAATCCACGGACACCGTCGCCACGGCAGACGGAATCCAGAGGCGGCTACCGTATCGTGATGGGGTGCGTCCCGGGCACGCCTGGCATTCCGGGTGGCGCTGGACGGTCGTGCTGGCCGGCGCCGCCGTGCTGTGCTGCCTGCCGGTCCTGGCCAGCGCGCTGCCGGTGAGCGTGCCGGCGCTCACGCCGCGGCAGCTCGAGAGCAAGATCCTCGCCTCGCAGCACCTGTCGTTCTCCGGTTACGCGGAAAGCGACGCCACCTTCGGCCTCCCGCCGCTGCCCGCGTTCGCCAGCGTGACGCCGCTCCTCGACGGGATCACCAGGATGCGGGTCTGGCAGGCCTCGCCGGACCGCTGGCGGGTCGACACCCTCTCCGACACCGGCGAGAACGACACCTACCTGGACAACGGCACCACCTACGTCTGGGACTCCGGCGAGCAGCTGCTGACCGGCATCTTCGGCCCCGAGGTGATCCGGCTGCCCAGAGCAGCGGACCTGATGCCAGCGGCCCTTGCCGTTCGGATCATCAATGAGGCGGGAGCGGACGCGAAGCTGAGCCTCTTGCCGCCTCAGCGAGTGGCGGGACAGGACGCGGCGGGGCTGGCGGTCAGGCCCGCCAGCCCGCAGTCCACGATCGCGCAGGCCGACATCTGGGCGTCGCCGACGACCGGGCTGCCGCTGATGGTGCAGGTCTTCGGCCGTGGCGTGGCGCACCCGGCGCTGGAATCGCAGTTCCTCCAGGCCGGCCGGTGGACGCCGGACAACAGCGTGCTGACACCCCAGCAGGGTCCGGGCACCGGGTTCACCGCCACCACGCCGGCCAGCTTCGCCGGGGTGCTGAAGAACCTGGACAACGAGGTGCTGCCCGGCACCCTCGGCGGGCTCGCGCGCGCGCCGTCACCCGTCTCGCAGATCGGCGTGTACGGCACCGGGCTCACCGCGTTCGCCGTGCTCACCTTCCGCCACGGCACCGGCGGCCAGCTGCTGACCGACGCGCTGGACGCGGGCGCGGCGCCGCTGTCCTTCACCGACGGAACCGGCGCCATCGCGAGCGCCCCGCTCATCAACCTCGCGCTCGTGCACCCCTACCGGTCGCCGGACACCTTCCTCCTGGTCGGGTTCGTCAGCAGGACCACGCTCGAGCAGGCCGCCGCGGTGCTGGCCGCCAAACCGGACCAGGACTTCGGCGAATGATCACGACACAGGACCTGACGAAGCGCTTCGGGCACGTCGAGGCGGTCCGCGACGTGAGCCTCGACGTCCGCGAAGGCGACAGGTACGGCCTCCTCGGCCCGAACGGCAGCGGCAAGTCCACCCTCGTCCGGATGCTCGTCGGCCTGGTCTACGCGACGAAGGGGTCCATCTCGGTCCTCGGCGAGCCGGTACCGCGGCACGTCAGCCGGGTGCTGCCGGAGATCGGCGCGCTGATCGAGCAGCCCGCCGCCTACCCGCACCTGTCCGGGCGCGCCAACCTGCGGCTGCTCGACGCGGCGGGACCGGGATCGGGCGGCGGGCGGCGCACCAGGCGCCGCCGCGTCGACGAGGCCCTGGAGCAGGTCGGCCTGGCCGGCATCGACCGGCGGCCGGTCCGCGCCTATTCGCTCGGCATGCGGCAGCGGCTGGGGCTGGCCGCCGCGCTGGTGCGCCGCCCCCGGCTGCTCATCCTTGACGAACCCACCAACGGCCTCGACCCGCGCGGCATCAGGGACATCCGCGACCTGCTCATCGGCCTGAACGCGGACGGGGTCACCGTGTTTCTGTCCAGCCACCTGCTGCCCGAGGTCTCCGAGCTGTGCACCAGGATCGGGGTGCTCGACTCCGGCAGGCTGGTGCTGCAAGACCAGCTCGCGTCCCTGCAAGAGCCGACGGGCCGCGTGCTGATCTCGACCGATGATCCGGAACGGGCGGTCGCGACTCTCGACGGCCTCGTCGAGCGCAGGGACGGGGCGGACCTCGTGGTGCGGTCCGCCGATCCGGCCGCGCTGAACGCCCGCCTCGTGGCGGCGGGGGTGCCGGTCAGGTCGCTGGCGGTGCAGCGGCGCAGCCTGGAAGAGATCGTGCTGGACGTGACGGGCGCGGGCTCCGACCAGTTCGGGGTGCCCGCATGATCGCCGTCGAGCTGTTCAAGCTGGTCCGGCGGCTGCGCACCTGGATCTCGATCGGGCTGATCTGTGCCCTGCCGCTGGTCGTGGCGATCTTCATCGCGATCACCCACCTGGCCCCGCCGCCGGGCCAGGGCAGCGCGTTCCTGTCCGCGGTGCTGGACGAGGGGCAGCTGTACCCGGCGGCGGCGCTGGCGCTCGTGCTGCCCGTGTTCCTGCCGGTCGCCGTCGCGGTGGTGGCGGGCGACTCGATCGCGGGCGAGGCGTCCGCGGGGACGCTGCGCTACCTGCTGGCCCGCCCGGTCGGGCGGACGAAACTGCTGGTCGCCAAGCTGGTCGCGGTCATCACGTTCGCGGTGCTCGCCGTCGTCGCCGTCACGGTCACCTCGTACGCCACCGGGGTGCTGATCCTCGGCCCGTCCCGCGCCGCGGCCGTCGGCACCACGCCAGGCGGGCTGGCGCCCGGGTCGATCGCGCCGGGCGCCGGCGGCGCGCCCACGGCCGGGCTGCAGCCTGGCGCGGCCATCACGTCGCTGTCTGGCACCCCGCTGACCACCCTGCAGCTCATCGAGCGCGTCCTCGGCGCCATGTCGTTCATCACGGTCTCGATGCTCGGCGTCGCGGCGATAGCGCTGTTCCTGTCCACGCTGACCGATTCCGCGATCGGCGCCGCGCTTGGCTCGCTGGCCGCGCTGGTCGTCAGCGAGATCCTGGTCACGCTGAACGCCGCGAGCGCGGTGCAGCCCTACCTGCCGACCCGGTACTGGCTGGCGTGGATCGACTTCTTCCGGCAGCCCATCCTGTGGCGGGACATCCAGCGCGGGTTCGCCATCCAGGCGGTGTACGTGGTGGTGTTCCTGGCGGCCGCCTGGGCCAACTTCGCCACGCGGGACGTCACGACCTGAACGTGCGGCCGGCGGTCCGGTTTCGCGGTCAGCGCCCGAGGGACTCCAGGGCCGCGCAATCGCCGGGCGCCGGGGCGGTGACGCGGCCGGCGGACAGAGTGCGCAGCACAAGGCCCACGACGAGCGGGGCGGAGGGCAGCTGGCTGTGCTGGGTGGTCACGCCCGGGCAGACCGACTGGAGCGGGACGTTCACCGCGCCGGGCAGCAGGGCGGAGTCCGGCGGCTGCACGGTCTGGTCGTCGGCGCTCCACAGCGACAGCCAGGGCGGCCGCGGCTGCGCCGACTGCCGCAGCCGGGTCAGCAGCGCGCTGCCCGGCGCGAGCTGCTGGCAGGCGACGGGGCACAGCCCCGGGTCGTACGCGGTGCCCACGGCGGCGATCCGCGCGCCATGCAGCGGCGACCCCAGGGTGATGATCGCGCCCGTCCGTCCCGCGCCGCCGTAGTCGACGTACCACAGCCAGGCCACGACGCCGCCCGCTGAGTACCCGATCACGGTGACCGGACCGGATCCCGCGGCGAGCGCCGAGTTCACGTACCCGTTGAGCACCCGGGCCTGCACCGTCAGGTCGCCAGTCCCGTCACCAGCCAGCGGCACCACGGTGGCGGTCCGGCCGGTGCTCCTGATCCGCGCGGCCAGCCCGTCCAGCGACGTGGTGGACCCGCCGTAGCCCGGAACGAGCAGCACCGCACCCGGCCGGCCGGCCACCGGTTCCGGCTGCCCGGCAGAGACTCGCACCCCGGCGACCACGGCAACCGCGGCCACCACCAGGGCGAGTCCACCGAGCAGGATCCTGCGCCGCGGGCTGAGCCCGGTCCACCAGCGGAGAGGGGAACGCACGCATCCCATAATGCGGCCCCGAACGTCAAGATCTTGACAGTGGAGCCGAATCGGACGTCCCTGTGACGACCTTTCGCCGGCGTGTCATGAGCTGACGGGACGTTCGGCTCGGGCACAATAGAACAAGGCCCCCTCCATTTATGGGATGGAGGGGGCCTTGTGCGACCTGCCGCACCAGCCTGGCCAGTTGCCCAGCCCGCCCGGCGAAGCCGACCGCCCCGCCAGGGCCAGTCACCCGCGCGATTTACCGGTTTCCCGGCTCTTCCCACGTTCCCGGAGTTTCCCCCGAGTGGTGCCCGTTTCCGGCGGTGAAAGCATTTCTACGCCCGAGCCCAGCCGCAGCGCAAGGGGTCGAGAGCTATTTTCTGAGAGTTTTTTCGTTATCCACAGAACGACGGCGGTTATCCGCAACTAAAGGCGGTTATCCACCCTATTGTTCACACGTTGCCCACAGGACACGCATTGTTGGCTTCTCGGCTACCAAGCGTCCACGGGGCGGGGGGCGCGGCTGGGCACAAGCGGCTGGGCACAATAAGACAAGGCCCCCTCCACTTATGGGATGGAGGGGGCCTCGCCCGGCCTGCCGCACCGGCCTGGCCGGTTGCCCAGCCTGCCCGGCAGCGACTGCCGGCCACCAGGGCCAGACACCGGCGAGAATTACAGGTTTCCCGGCTCTTCTCACGTTCCGGAGTTTCCCCCGAGTGGTGCCCGTTTCCGGCGGTGAAAGCATTTCTACGCCCGAGCCCAGCCGCAGCGCAAGGGGTCGAGAGCTATTTACTGAGAGTTTTTTCGTTGTCCACAGAACGGCGGCGGTTATCCGCAATCGAATGCGGTTATCCACCGCATCATTCACAGGCTATCCACAGATCGCGTCGTGCTTACCGGCCGCGGGGACGGGTGCTCGCGCTCCTGACGACCCGGCAGGCAACGGGAGGGCGACAGTCCTGCGAGTGCGGGCGCGGCCACCGCAACGCCGTCGGCCACCCCAGGGGTGAAACTTTTTGACCCTAACTACTACACGAGAGAATACTCCTGGAGTATTCTCTCGGTTATGAGCGTTCCGCTGACACTGCTCGGGCTCCTTGAACGGGGGCCGAGTCACGGCTATGACCTGAAGCGTGACTACGACATGTTCTTCGGCCGGGGGAAACCGGTGCGGTACAGCCAGGTGTACGCCACGCTGTCCCGGCTGGCCAGGGACGGGAAGGCGGTCGCCGGGCCCGTTGAGCAAGGCGCCGGGCCCGAACGCCGCCGGTACGTGATCACCGATGACGGCATCGGCGACGTCGAGCGGTGGCTGACCGAGCCGGCCCCGGCGGAGCCTGACCTGCAAAGCGAGCTCTTCGCCAAGGTGGTGCTCGCCCTGCTGCTCGACCGCCCGGCCGACCGGTACCTCGACATACAGCGGGCGGCTCATCTGGAGCGCATGCGCGCGCTCACCGAGCTGAAGCGGTCCGGCGGCACTCTCGACCTGCTGCTCGCTGACCATTCGATCTACCGGCTGGAGGCTGACTTGCGCTGGATGGACCACACCGCGGCCCGGCTCGACATGCTCAAGCAGGAGGTCGGGCGATGAGCGGGGGAACCCAGCACGCCAGCGCGGGCCGGACCGCGAGCACCACGGCGCCGGCGACGATCATCGAGGCGCGGAGCCTCGTCAAGTCCTTCGGGGAGACGCCGGCGTTGCGCGGCGCCTCGCTGCGGGTGCGGTCAGGCGAGATCGTCGCGGTCATGGGGCCGAGCGGATCGGGCAAGTCCACCTTGCTGCACTGCCTGGCGGGGATCCTGGTACCCGACGAGGGCGAGGTCTGGTTCGGCGGGCAGCGGCTGGACACCCTCAGCGACGACCAGCGCAGCGAACTGCGCCGGGACCGGTTCGGGTTCGTGTTCCAGTTCGGTCAGCTGGTCCCCGAGCTGACCGCGGAAGAGAACGTCGCACTGCCCCTGCTGCTGTCCGGCACCCGCCGCGGCCCGGCGATGACGGCGGCCAGGAAGTGGTTCGGCACGCTCGACCTGGACGGGCTCCAGCGCCGCCGGTCCGGGGAACTGTCCGGCGGGCAGGCACAGCGCGTCGCGCTGGCCCGCAGCCTGGTCGCCAGTCCCGGGATCCTGTTCGCCGACGAGCCGACGGGATCGCTTGACTCCATGTCAGGGGAAATGGTGATGAACCTGCTGACCGCCGCCGCCCGTGAGCACGGCACGACCGTCATCCTGGTCACCCACGACGCGAGGGTCGCCGCCTACGCCGACCGCGAGGTCGTCGTCAGGGACGGCAAGGTCAGCACGCTCACCGGGGTCGAGCCGTGATCCCCCTCGGGCTGCGGCTGGCGGTTAGCGGTCGCGAGGCGATCACCCGGCTGGTCGTCCTGACCGTCGCGGTCGGCCTCGGCGTCGGCCTGCTGCTGACCGCCCTGGCCGCGACCAACGCCGTCAAGACCTGGAACGGCCGCCACGTGTGGTTCTGGACCGGCAGCGCGTGGTCGCCCCGCGGCCCGGCGACGGGCGCCGCCCCGCTGTGGTGGCACCCGAGCAGCGATACCTTCGACAGCCAGACGATCGACCGCTTCGACGTCGCCGCCACCGGCGCCTCGTCCCCCGTGCCGCCGGGCATCTCCCGTGACCCGGGACCGGGCCAGTACTACGCCTCGCCCGCCCTCGTCGCGCTGATGCGCAGCACTCCCGCGAACCAGCTGGCCGACCGCTACCCCGGCCACCTGGCCGGCACGATCGGCGACGCGGCGCTGCCGTCGCCGAACTCGCTGGTCATTATCGAAGGGCGCACCCCGGCAGAGCTGGCGCGCACCCCGGACAGCATGCGCGTGACGTCGATCGCCACGACGGTGTCGGGCAAACCCGGCAGCAACCAGTCGGAGGTCAACCCCCAGGGCCTGACCTACCTGCCGGCCGACGGAGGTGCCCCGGCGAGCGCCGTCGACCTCATCTTGTCCGTCGTGGCGCTGGCCATCCTTGCCCCGGTGCTGATCTTCATCGCCACCGCGACCCGATTGTCGGCCGCCCGCCGTGAGGAGCGGTTCGCGTCGATGCGCCTGGTCGGCGCGACCCGCAAGCAGGTCTCCCTGCTCGCCGCCACCGAATCGACCGTGGCCGCGACCCTGGGGACGGCGGCCGGGTTCGGAATCTTCTTCCTGCTGCGGACCCCGGTGGCGGCCATCCCGTTCATTGGCGCGCCGTTCTTCCCGAGCGACCTTTCGCTCAGCCTGTTCGACGTTCTCGTGGTCGCGATCGGCGTGCCGCTGGCCGCCGCGGTGGCGGCCCGGCTGGCGCTGCGCCGGGTGCACATCTCCCCGCTCGGCGTCGCGCGCCGGGCGACGCCGAAGCCGCCGGGCGCCTGGCGGGTGGCGCCGCTGCTGGCCGGCCTGGCCGAGCTCGGCTTCTGGACCGTGCACGGCCACCCGGCCTCCATCAGCGGGCAAGTCCAGGCGTTCACGTCCAGCTTCGCGATCATCCTCATCGGCGTGTTTATCGCAGGACCGTGGCTCACCATGGCCGCGGCCCAGGTCATGGCCCGGTGGACCAGCCGTCCCGGCACGCTGATCGCCGCCCGCCGAATCGCCGACGACCCGAAGGCGGCCTTCCGCGCCGTCAGCGGCCTGGTGCTCGCGCTGTTCATCACCACCATCGCCGTGGTGGCGATCACCACGCAGGACGCCAAGGACCTGACCCGGTTCGGCAGCGTCACGGAATCGCACGTGCTGACCGACCAGGTGTCGGTGTCGAACCAGGTGTCCGGCGACAGTTCCGGCGGAGCGAGTCAGGGCACCGCGGCCCCCGGGCCGGCCGCACCGGTCGCGCCGCTGACCGCACAGCTGAGCGAGATCCCCGGCGTTCAGGGGGTGCTCGTGGTCCGCGCGCACCCCGGGCTGTACCTTCCCAATGGATTTCACGGCTTCGGCGCCAACGCGGACGGCACCTCCAGTCCGGTTCCGGCCGGCGTGGTCTCGTGCGCGCAGCTCGCGACCGTTCCCGGTGTTGGCAGCTGCCCGGCCGGGGCGACAGCGGCGGCGTTCCCGGCGGACGGGTTCAACGGCCCGCTGGGCTATAACGGCGCCGACGTCACCTGGCCAGCCGCGCACCTCGGGGGCACGCGGCTGGACACCCTCAGCGTGGACGCCATCGACGTCCAGACTGACGGCAGCACGCCGGCGATCGAGCACGCGAGGACGCTGCTGGAGAACGCCCACGCGTATCCCGGGGTCACCACCCCGTCCACCATCGCCAACCTCGTCGCGCTGGACAACTCCCAGAACAACGACTACCAGCAGCTCGCGAACGTGGTGATCCTGGTCAGCCTGCCGATCGCCGGCTGCACCCTGGCGGCGGGCATCGCGGCCGGGCTCGCGGATCGCAAGCGGCCGTTCAGCCTGCTGCGGCTCACCGGCGCCCGGCTCGCCACGCTGCGCCGCGTCGTCGCACTGGAAGGCGCCGTGCCGCTGCTCGCCGTCGCCGCCGTCGCGATCGGCACCGGGTTCGCCGCCGCCGCGATGTACGCCTCCGAGGCGCAGAATCACCCGATGGTGGCGCCCGGTGCCGCGTACTACCTCCTCGCCGCGGTCGGAATCCTGGTGTCCCTCGGCATCATCGCGGCCACCTTCCCGCTGCTGGCACGCATCACAGGACCCGAGGTCGCGAGAAACGACTAGCTGTTCAGGGAGTGGGCGGTCTGTCACACCCGGCCTGGGTACTCCCACACGTAGAAGACGGTGTTTCCGGAGGGTACCTTCGCCGTAGCCGGTAACCGCCGGCCGAAGATAGATCAAGGCCTGGCCGGGTCTGGCACGACCTCAGCCGCGGCGCTCAGCATGATCACGAAAGAAAAATCTCCTCTGCGCGCACTTTTCTTTCGTGATCATGAAATCAGCGGGCTCAGGCAGGCCGGCGCGCCCTCGCGGGCGGGACGGCCGGGAGGGCCAGGCAAGGATGTCAGCGCTCAAACCCTAATAAGGGCGGGAACGTCACAGCAAGAGTGGACACGGGGCAGGGCCTGCGCCGGAAAACCATGTCTGGTAATCCGGGATCTGGGTGCCGTGCAGCCAGTGCGCCCACTCCAGGTGCCCGGCATTGAGGTACAGCGCCTCATCGCCGAACGCGGTCCTGGCCCGGACCACGCTGACCGAGAGCGCCGTCTGGATCTCCAGTACCGCGAGCAGCGGCCATGGCATCCGCTCCCGGGTTACCCGCACCCCCGGAGAGCAGGCACGTTCTAACACCATATCGGGCCGTTTTGAACATCCTTTCAGGCAACCCGCACCTAGCCTGAAGGCGGCCGGCGCGACCCGGGCGCGGCGAACGTGCGCAGCCCGGCGTCCAGGAGCTGGGCGGCGCGGCGGACATCGGCGTTCACCAGCTCGTAGAGCCGGGTAGGCGTGGGAGCGACGTCGAGGTGCCTGCGCAGGCTGTCGGCCTGGACACGCCACAGTCCCAGCAGCGCCTTAGCGGCTATCTGCGGCTCCGGGTCAGCTGCGGTCATGCCGGCCCGCGCGGCCAGGACCTCGGTAGCCGCGGTGGCCGCCTGGTCCATCACGTCGGCCTGGTAGGCGCGCAGTGAGGGCGTGGCGCGGATCAGGTCGCCGAACCGCCGGATCAACGCGCGGCCCTGACGAGCGTCCTCATGGGATGCGAGTTGCGCGGTCATGGCGCCCAGTTCCCCTTCGAGGATCAGCAGCACAGCCTGGACCGGCGTGAGCGCCGGGTCGGCGAGCCCGGCGCGGAGGGCGGCCTGGATGGTCTCCAGCCGGTCCATGACCAGGGCTTCCTTGACCGGGAAGTAGTTGAAGACGGTCTTCTCCGACACACCGCACGCGTGCGCGACGTCGGCCACACGGACGGCGTTGAAGCCGCGCTCTAGGAACATCGCGGTCGCGGTGTCGGACAACTGCTGGCGCATCAGGCGCTTCTTGCGATCGCGCAGTCCCTCGGCCGACGGGTCTGACGCCTCTCCGGCTGTCTGCTCCAGTGCCCGTCCGCTCATGGCTTCAGCCTAGTATATCTTTACAGTTGCAATAAATTTCTAGCTACTATATTTTTCTAGTCACAGCACTTTACGATGGCAGGAGGCATCCGTGAGTGAGATCCGCATCGTCCGCGACTACGCGTACCCGGTCACCAGGGTCTGGCGCGCCCTCACCGACAGCGACCTGGTCCCGCTGTGGACCGCGACCGGCGCAGGCGGGCGCCCGGAGGGCTTCGCGCCGGTCCCCGGCACCAGATTCCGATTCGTGGCCAAGCCCAAGCCCGGCTGGAACGGCATCGTCAACTGCGAGGTGATAGAGGCGAGGGAGCCGACCCTGCTCCGCTACACCTGGACGGACGACGCCGGAGGCGACACCACCGTGGTCACCTACCGCCTCGGGCCGGCCCGCGACGGTACCCGCTTCAGCTACGAGCACACCGGGTTCACCGGCATCGGCGGCCTGTTCATGGCCCAGATGCTGGGCCGGATCCGCCGCAAGATGCTCAGTGACGGGCTGCCCGCTGTCCTCGCCGATATGGGCGACGACGGCCGGCTTCGCCCGGGAAGCACGCTGCGGGCCAGGTCCTTCAGCCGGCCGGCGTCCTGGTCAGCACGTCGGGCCGGCGCTGGGAGGTGAGGTCTGGAGGGAGGTTCCCGGCACGGCATTCAGCTCGCCGGCGGCCCGGCTGGAAAGGGCGTGGGCGGACGTCGCGGACGCCACCGGGCGGCTGGTGTGCGGTGCTGGCGGCGGCGTGCTCGCGGGTTCCAGCGCCGGCCCCGTCGTCGCGCCAGCGCCGTACATCCACGTCCCGGTGCTCTGAGTCACGCCCGGACTGAGCGCGACATCCTGCACCGTCGCCACGTGTCCCTGGGTGTCGGTCAGCCGCACAGTGAACGGCCCGGCGCCGGCGCCTGACTGCGCGACCCAGTAGTCGTAGCTGGCCTGGACGAGGTTGTGCCAGCCGCCGCCCGATTCGCTCTGCACCTGGACCGAGGCCAGCGGGTTCCCGGTATTCACGGCCAGCAACGCGAGCCAGTACTGCGACGAGCCCTGCTTGACGAGCAGCGAGACGGGACCCGGCAGCGAGGGGTTGACGAGCGGCTGGTAAGTGACGTTGACCAGGCCCGCGTTGAGCGGCGCGATGGCCGAGAACGCCGCCTCACTCAGGTCGATATGCCCAGCCGCGCAGCCCGGGCACTGGTCGATCACCTCGACGCGAACCGAGCCGTCCGGGCCCTGGACCTCAAGGTAACCGCCGCACGCGGCGGCGTTGTCGTACTCGCCCGGCGACAGCGCCACGAACAGCCCGTCGGCTGGAGGTGACGGGTAAGAGCAGTTGGGCAGGCTCTGCAGCACGTAGTGGGTGGCGATGCCCGAGACCTCGCCGGCTTGCTGCGCCTGCGCGGCCGGGAGCACGGACGCGCACGCCCGGGTTCCCGTGGCCTGGCTCATGCCGACCGCCAGGGCAACCACTGCCGCCGCGACCGCGACGCCGCCGAGCCCGAACCCCAGTACTGGCCAGCGCCTGTTCCGGCGGCGGTGTCGATGAGGGGCGGGAGCCACGAGGGAAACGGTACGGATGCAGGTCCTCGCACGTCCGGCGAACCCGGCAATCGGTAAGAACATCGTCCATCGGGCCGTGCTGCTGTCAGGCTGGTGCTGCTCGTTCCGTGGGCGGCTCAGGCCGTTCCTCGGGACCGTGCCCTGCCCTCAGGTGGCCGGCCTGGGATACCCGGAGCGGCTGGAACGGCCCGGCCGTCAGCGCGGCGACGGGCTCGGTGGTCAGGCAGACATGGTTGCCGCCCTCGTCAAGCAGCGCTATGCGGCGTACCGCCAGCCAGTTGGGGCACTGCCGGAGCACCGGCGCGCCGCCGGGCCCGGAATCCACCGGAAGGCCGGCGAACTTGTCGACGGTATCCCCGGTCCGGGTGCCGAACAGCTCGGCGAGCGGCAGGTCGTCCGCGGACAGGAAGTGAATGACCAGGTGGCTGGAGTTCAGCGCCACCCGGTAGGTGTAGTTGGCCTTGGACAGCCATACGCAGTACCGCTGCGGCTCGATGCTCGACTGGCCGTGGAACTCCACCAGGCAGCCCGCTCGCTCGCGGTCATCGGCCGTGGTAACGACGATCAGCGGACTGTCCAGCGCGGCCATCAGGGTAGTGAAGCCGTGCTCTGCCATCAGCGCCCCCTTTCCCGGCCACGGCGGGCGATTGCCGGCGCCCGCCGTGCCGATCGGCCGATCCTAAGGGTACGGCGCCTACAGTCAGCTGCAGCCGCTGGTGGAGCCGCAGCCTTCGCAGACGTAGCAGCTGCCGGCCGGGCGCATCTTCGTGCCGCAGGTGAGGCAGAGCGGGGCGTCGGCGGTGCGGCCCTGCTGCGACTCGATCAGCTCGGCCGTGCTGTGCGGGGCGGGCTGGGCCGGCGTGCTCGCGGCTGCTGACGCGGCGCTCGGCGCCGGGTCAGCCGGGGCGATGGGGGCCGGCGCCGGTGGCTGAGCAGGGTCGGGCTGGGAGACGCCACGGGCCCGTTCCGAATGAATGTCCTTTTCCACCGCGGCGGACTGAGCCAGCTCGACCGGGTTGACATCCTCCCCCATCGCGGCCGGGTCCTGGCCCGCGAGCTGGGCGGCGCGCTCGGCGGCGGACAGGATGCCGAGGTCGGCGCGCTCCTCGTAGGGCAGGTGGTCCAGCGCGAGGCGGCGGAAGATGTAGTCCATCACCGAGGTCGCGATGCGGATGTCCGGGTCGTCGGTCATGCCGGCCGGCTCGAACCGCATGTTGGTGAACTTCGCGACGAAGGACTCGAGCGGGATGCCGTACTGCAGCCCGACCGAGATCGCCACCGAGAACGCGTCCATCACGCCGGCCAGGGTGGAACCCTGCTTGCCGAGCTTGAGGAAGACCTCGCCCACGCCGTCGTCGGGGTAGGTGGAGGCGGTCATGTAGCCTTCCGCGCCCGCCACGTCGAATCTGGTCACGGTCGCGGAGCGCGTCTTGGGCAGGCGCCTGCGGACCGGGCGGTGCTCGTGCGGCTCGACCGGGGCTGGTGCCGGGGCCTGGGCGGGCACCGGGGCCTGCGCCTGCGCGGGCTCCTGCTTCTTCTTGGCGATGGACAGCGGCTGGCCGACCTTGCAGTTGTCGCGGTAGATCGCGAGCGCCTTCAGGCCGAGCTTCCAGCCCTTGAAGTAGATCTCCTCGACGTCCTCGACGGTGGCCGACTCGGGCATGTTCACGGTCTTGGAGATCGAGCCGGACAGCATCGGCTGCACGGCGGCCATCATCCGGACGTGGCCCATCGGGCTGATCGAGCGCTCGCCCATCGCACAGTCGAACACCTCGTAGTGCTCGGGCTTGAGGCCGGGGGCGTTCACCACGTGGCCGTGCTCGGCGATGTACTCGGTGATGGCTTCGACCTGTTCGGGCTGGTAGCCGAGGTTCTTCAGGGCGCGGGGGACGGTCTGGTTGACGATCTGCATGGACCCGCCGCCGACCAGCTTCTTGAACTTGACCAGCGCGAGGTCGGGCTCGATGCCGGTGGTGTCACAGTCCATCATGAGGCCGATGGTGCCGGTGGGCGCCAGGAGGCTGGCCTGGGCGTTCCGGTAGCCGTTGGCCTCGCCGAGCGCGAGGCACTCCTGCCAGGTCGCGTTCGCCAGCTCAAGGATCTCGCGGTCCAGCCTGCCAACCGAGTGGATCTTGCCGCTGGCGTCGGCGTGCATGCGCATCACGCGCTTGTGCGGCGTGGCGTTCCGCTCGTACCCGTCGTAGGGGCCGACGACCTTGGCGAGCTCCGCGGAGCGCTTGTAGGCGGCACCGGTCATCAGGCTGGTGATCGAGGCGGCGATCGCGCGGCCGCCCACGGAGTCGTAGGCGTGGCCGGTGGCCATCAGCAGCGCGCCGAGGTTGGCGTAGCCGATGCCGAGCTGGCGGTAGGCGCGGGTGGTCTCGGCGATCTTCTCGGTCGGGAAGTCCGCGAAGCAGATGGAGATGTCCATCGCCGTGATGATGAGCTCGGACATCTTCTCGAAGCGCTCGGCGTCGAACGTGTCGTCCGCGCGGAGGAACTTCAGCAGGTTGATGCTGGCCAGGTTGCAGGACGAGTTGTCCAGGTGAACGTACTCGCTGCACGGGTTGCTCGCGGTGATGCGGCCGGACTCCGGGCAGGTGTGCCAGTCGTTGATCATGCCGTCGTACTGGATGCCGGGGTCCGCGCACTCCCAGGCGGCCGTGGCCATCTTGCGGAACAGGTCCTTGGCGTCGATCGTCTCGATGATCTCGCCGGTCCGCCGTGCCAGCAGGTCGAAGGGCATGTCGTCCTCGACCGCCTGCATGAACTCGTCGGAGACGCGGACCGAGTTGTTGGCGTTCTGGTACTGGACGCTGTTGATGTCCTGGCCGCCGAGGTCCATGTCGAAGCCCGCGTCGCGCAGCACGCGGATCTTCTCTTCCTCGCGGGCCTTGGTCTCGACGAATTCGGCGACGTCGGGGTGGTCGACGTCGAGCACGACCATCTTCGCCGCGCGCCGGGTGGCGCCGCCGGACTTGATCGTGCCGGCGCTGGCGTCGGCGCCGCGCATGAAGCTGACCGGGCCGCTCGCGGTGCCGCCGGAGCTGAGCAGCTCCTTGCTCGACCTGATGCGGGACAAGTTGACGCCGGCGCCCGAGCCGCCCTTGAAGATGAGGCCCTCCTCCCGGTACCAGTCGAGGATCGAGTCCATCGTGTCGTCAACGGCGAGGATGAAACACGCGCTGACCTGCGCCGGAGAAGCGGTGCCGACGTTGAACCAGACGGGGGAGTTAAAGGCGAAGATCTGGTGGATCAAGGCGTACTTGAGCTCGTGGTCGAAGATCTCCGCGTCCTCGTCGGAGGCGAAGTAACCCTGCCGCCTGCCGGTGGCCGTGTAGACGTCGGTCACCCGGTCGACGAGCTGCTTGAGCGACCACTCGCGCTGCGGCGTGCCCACCGCGCCGCGGAAGTACTTGGTGGTCACGATGTTCGCGGCGTTGACCGACCAGGAGTCGGGGAACTCCACCCCGTGCTGCTCGAAGTTGACCGAGCCGTCCCGCCAGTTGGTCATCACAACGTCGCGGCGCTCCCACGTGACCTGGTCATACGGGTGCATGCCCGGCGTGGTGTGGATGCGGCGGATCTTCAGCCCGCCCGCGCTCTTGCGCCGGCCCTTGCGAGCAGCCGAACCGCTCACCGTTTCCGTCATGACTGCCTAGCCCCCTTCTCAGCGTCCTTCTTTACGTCGCCGGCATGCCGGCCGCGCAGCGCGGCGATTTCCTTCTCGAAGTCGTCGAGCGACTCCCAGCCCCGGTAGACCGAGGCAAACCTGAGGTAGGCGACCTCGTCGAGGTCGCGAAGCGGCCCGAGGATCGCCAGCCCCACCTCGTGGGACGGCACCTCCGCCAGGCCGCGCGCCCTGATCGTCTCCTCGACCCGCTGGGCGAGCATCGCGAGCTGGTCCTCGTCGACCGGCCTGCCCTGGCAGGCGCGCTGCACACCCCGGACGATCTTGTCCCTGGTAAACGGCTCGGTCACGCCGCTGCGCTTGGCCACCATCAAGATGACCGACTCCTGCGTGGTGAACCGCCGCCCGCACTCCGGGCAGGACCTGCGCCGGCGGATCGCGGTGCCATCTTCGGCGACCCGGCTGTCGATAACCCGGCTATCGGGGTGGCGGCAGAACGGACAGTACACGCGATCACCTCCCGGTGCGGGCTCTCATCCCCAATTATATCCACAACCTGTGGATGAACCACATCCGTGTAACTACTAGATGTTGTGGTCAAAGGTAGACCAGACCGCAGCCGCTAGGCAAGCGGTGACGACCGTCGAAACAGAAAAAACTTCGGGGTCAGTCGCGGGGCATCCAGAGGACCTGGCCGGGCCGCACCTGGTCGGTGCTCATCGAGTTCAGCTGCAGGATCTCCTGGATGACCTGCCGGGTGTCCGCGTTCGGGTCGTACGCCTCGGCCAGCGTCCACAGGCTCTGCCCCGGCCGGACCTCGACCTTGGTGATCGCCCCGCCCGCCGTCCCTGGCCGGGCCGTGGCCCTGGAATGCCCGATCGCCTGGGCCGCGCCCGCGAGGGCCACGGATCCGGCGGCGACCAGGAGGACGGCCATCGCGGTGACGACGAGCCGGCCGCGCCGGGTGAGCCTGACGGGGGCAGGCGCCGGACGCGGGACGGCGGCCTGCGCGGCCGGGCGTGCCGCGGCCTGGTGCGGGGCGGCCTGCCGCTGAAGCGGCGCCGGCGGAACGGCCGGGGCGTCCAGGGCGTCCGGGGCGCCTGGGTTTGTTCGAACAGCCTCGCCCGGCGCCGGCCGGACGACGCGACCGTCCGTGGCGACGAGCCGCAGCGGCGGGCGCGGCGGCTGCCCCGCCACGTCCCGCGCGGGACGGCGGCGCCGCGCGGGGCGCGGCCTCAGAAGGACCTCGCCAACTGCAGGCGAGTGCTCTGTGTTAGCCGGCTGGCTGTCTGACCGCTGCGCTACCGTCGCCTTCACGCCCGCCTCCTGACCAAACGTTCGTTCGATGGTACACTCGTTCGATCGCATAGTAGTTCGATCGAACGTCGGATGCCACCTTTGTACCGCACGGGTCTGACATTCCGGAGACACGTCGAACAGATGTTTGGCGAAACACCTAACGAGGGTTTAGGCTGTCTCGTATCCATAAGCGACAACCATGTTCCGGAGGCGCTCTCAATGGAAAACACTGAAGAACGCGGTGCATCCGACCTGTCGGACGTGCCGGTACGCCCGAAGGGCAGACCAGGCCGCAAGCCCAAGGGCAGCGCGCCGGTCGTGATACCGGAAACGCCCGACAAGCCTGACCCAGACCACGTGCTCACCTGGCGTCAGCGCAAGGTCCTCCAGGTCATCAGGGATTCTGTGCAGAAGCGCGGCTACCCGCCGTCGATGCGCGAGATCGGCGAGGCGGTCGGGCTGACTAGCACCTCCAGCGTTTCCTACCAGCTGTCCACCCTGCAGAAGAAGGGCTACCTGCACCGCGACGTCGGCCGGCCGCGGACGGTTGAGGTCCGGCTGCCCGGGCACCCGGCGGTCCGCCCCGAGCAGACCAAGGAAGCCGACGCCGACCTGGCCGCCGCCGCCGCCGACGGGCTGGACATCGCCTCCCAGGAGGCCACCTACGTGCCGCTGGTCGGCCGGATCGCGGCAGGCACCCCGATCCTCGCCGAGGAGCAGGTTGAGGACATCCTGCCGCTGCCCAGGCAGCTCGTCGGCGAGGGCACCCTGTTCATGCTGAACGTCGCCGGTGACTCGATGATCAACGCGGCGATCGCCGACGGCGACTGGGTGGTCGTCCGGCAGCAGGAAGACGCGGAGAACGGCGAGATCGTGGCCGCGATGGTGGACGGCGACGCAACGGTGAAGACGCTCAAGCGGAGCGACGGGCACGTCTGGCTGATGCCGCACAACCCCGCCTACACGCCGATCCTCGGCGACGACGCCAAGATCCTCGGCAAAGTGGTGGCGGTGCTCCGCCGGGTATGACGACGAGTCCGAGCGGATCACCGGCCGCCGCGCGTCACCGGGCGACGATGTTGACCAGTCTCGGGGGCCGCACGATCACCCGCTGGACCTCCAGTCCGGCCACCGAGCGCGCCACGCCTTGCGTGGCCAGCGCCAGGTCGCGCAGCTCATCCTCCGTGATCTCCGGAGAGACTTCCAGCCGGTCGCGGACCTTGCCGTTCACCTGCACCACGCAGGTGACAGTCTCCTGAACCAGGAGAGCCGGGTCCGCGGCCGGCCAGGTGGTCCTGGCCACTGACGGGATCCCCGCCGGTCCTTCCGTCCCGCCGGGTCCGCCCAGCGCCTCCCAGCACTCTTCGGCCGTGTACGGGGCGAACAGCGACAGCATTACGGCCAGCGCCTCGGCGGCTTCCCGCACCGCGGGGTCGGCCGCGCCCGGTCCTGAGTCGATCGCCTTCCTGGTGGCGCTGACCAGTTCCATCAGCCGCGCGACCGCGACGTTCAGGTGATAGTCCTCCACCTGGCGGGTGACCTCGTCGATGACCCGGTGCGTGACCCGGCGCAGCTCATGGTCGCCGTCCTCGGCCGGGGCGCCGGCATCAGCGCCCGCACCGCGCGCCGCGGCCACCTCGGACGAGATGCGGTGCACCCGGCTCAGGAACTTCACCATCGCGTCCGGGTTGACGTCGGCCCAGTCGATGTCGTCCTGCGGCGGCGAGGCGAAGACCATGGTCAGCCGGATCGCGTCCACGCCGTACAGCGCGATCTGCTCCCCCAGGTCCACGCCGTTGCCCAGCGACTTGGACATCGCCTTGCCGCGGTTGATGACCTGCCCCTGGTTGATCAGCCGGGTGAACGGCTCGCCGAACGACAGCAGCCCCATGTCCTGCAGCACCTTGGTGAAGAACCGCGCGTACAGCAGGTGCAGGATGGCGTGCTCAACGCCGCCCACGTACAGGTCGACCGGCGCCCATCGCTCGGTGTCGGCCGTCCGGAACGGTCCGTCGGCGTACCTCGGCGAGCAGTACCGGAACTGGTACCACGAGGAGTCGACGAAGGTGTCCATCGTGTCGGTGTCCCGCAGCGCCGGGCCGCCGCACTTCGGGCAGTCCACGTTCACCCAGTCCGAAGCGGCCGCCAGCGGCGACACGCCGTGCGGCTGCAGGTCGGCCCCGCGCAGGTCGGGCAGCACGACAGGCAGCTGGTCCTCGGGAACGGGGACCTCGCCGCACGACGGGCAGTGGATGATCGGGATCGGGGTGCCCCAGAACCGCTGCCGCGACACCAGCCAGTCGCGCAGCCGGTAGTTCACCGCCGCCTCGCCCAGGTTCTTCTCCGCCAGGATCTCGGTGATCCTGGCGATCGCGTCCGCCTTGGACAGCCCGTCCAGCGGCCCGGAGTTCACCAGCAGGCCGTCGCCTGGTGTCGCCATGCCCGTCACCGCCGGGTCCGGCTGATCCGTGGCGACGACCACCCGCACCGGCAGCCCGAACTTGCGGGCGAAGTCCAGGTCGCGCTGGTCGTGCGCGGGCACCGCCATGATCGCGCCGGTGCCGTAGTCCGGCAGCACATAGTCCGCCGCCCATACCGGGATCCGCTCGCCGTTGACCGGGTTGACCGCGTGCACGCCCAGGAAGACGCCGGTCTTCTCGCGGTCGGTGGACTGCCGCTCGATGTCGGTCAGCTTGCGGACCTGCTCCACGTACGCCTCGAAGTCGGGCCGCTGCTCCGCCGCGCACAGCTCGGACGCCAGCGCGGAGTCGGCGGCCACCACGAAGAACGTCGCCCCGTACAGCGTGTCGGGGCGGGTGGTGAACACGGTCACGGGCTCGTCGCGGCCCTCGATCGCGAAGTCCACGGCGGCACCGGTCGAACGGCCGATCCAGTTCCGCTGCATGGTCAGCACCCGGTCGGGCCAGTAGCCTTCCAGGGCCGCGGCATCGGCCAGCAGCCGGTCGGCGTACTCGGTGATCTTGAAGTACCACTGGGTCAGCACCCGGCGGACCACCTCGGTGCCGCACCGCTCGCAGCGCCCGGCGATCACCTGCTCGTTAGCCAGCACGGTCTGGTCCTTGGGACACCAGTTGACGTAGCCGCCCTTCCGGTACGCCAGGCCGCGCTCGAAGAACCGCAGGAACAGCCACTGATTCCAGTGGTAGTACTCCGGGTCGCACGTCTGCAGCCGCCGCGACCAGTCGAACGACGTCGCGTACCGGCGGAACGACGCCGCCTGCGTCTCGATGTTCTTGTAGGTCCAGTCAACCGGGTGGGTGTTGTTCCTGATCGCCGCGTTCTCCGCGGGCAGCCCGAACGCGTCCCACCCGATCGGGTGCAGCACGTTCTTCCCGCGCAGGAACCAGTACCTGGCCATGGCGTCACCGACCGCGTACGCCTCGGCGTGCCCCATGTGCAGGTCCCCCGACGGGTACGGGAACATGTCGACCATGTAGAACCGTTCCCGCGGGTCGGCGGGGTCGTCGCTTGCGCGGAACGGCTCGATCTCCGACCAGCGCGCCTGCCACTTGTCCTGGATGTCGCGCGGGTCGTAGCGCTGTGCCTCGTCGGCGTTCTCGACCGCAGTCATTGTGTCCTCACCCTTGATCGGTCCGGCTTGGGAATGCTCCGCTCCCAGGAGTTCTGCCAACAAAAAAGGCCCCCCGGAGCACGAGGAGCGGCCGCGCCAGCGACAGGTGATGCCGGCGCGGCTAGCTAAGGAGCAGCCAGACAGGACGCACGTCTCTATGGTACCGCATCTGGCCCGTTCTCGCGGTGTAGCGGGTAACCACGCTATGTACACGATCCGATAACGCCCGCGTGGCAGTCCGGCAACATTGACCGGGCACCCTGGCGGCATGACCAAGACGACCGCACCAGAACCGAAGCGCATCGCCCTGGTTGCCCACGACCACCGGAAGGGCGACCTCCTCGAGTGGGCCGACTATAACCGCGACATCCTCGCCGGGCACCTCCTGTACGCGACCGGCACGACCGGCAGGCTCCTCGGCGATCTCCTTGACCTGCCCGTCACCTGCTTCCAGAGCGGCCCGCTGGGCGGCGACCAGCAGATCGGCGCGCTCATCGCGTCGGGGCGCCTGGACATGCTCGTGTTCTTCTGGGACCCGATGAGCCCGCAGCCGCACGACTCGGACGTGAAGGCCCTGGTCAGGATCGCGGTGGTGTGGAACATCCCGATCGCCTGCAACCGCACGAGCGCCGACTACTTGATCACCTCGCCGCTGCTGTCGGCGCCGCACGCCGCGCATACGCCGCTCACCAGCACGCTCTCGTTAGCCGGGCTCAGGCATCAGCCGTGGCGCGTGCCTCGGCCGGCTCCCAGTCCGGTCGCAGCGGCATGCCGGACACCCCGTGCGCCCGCAGCTTGACGCCGAGGATCTGGTGCAGCTGGACGACGTTGCGGTCGAAGCCGAGCCGGGAGCCCGCCATGTACAGCCGCCAGACCCGCGCGGTGCCCTGGCCCACCTCCTCGACCGCGTCGTCCCAGTGTGCGTCCAGGTTGTCGCACCAGCCGGCGAGCGTCTTCGCGTAGTGCTCCCGCAGGTTCTCCTCGTGCCTGATCTCGAAGCCGTGGTCGTTCATGACGCTCATGAGCCAGCCTGGGCCCTCAAGCTCGCCGTCGGGGAAGACGTAGCGGTTGATGAAGCCTTCCTTCCTGATGGAAGGGCCGGTGTTGTCGGGGCGGGTGATGCAGTGGTTGAGCATCCGGCCGCCGACCTTGAGCTTGCCGTTGAGGAAGCTGAAGTAGCCGGGGACGTTCTGCTTGCCGATGTGCTCGGTGAGGCCGATCGAGCTGACCGCGTTGAAATCGGTCTCGGGCACGTCGCGGTAGTCGAGGTGGCGGACCTCGGCCAGGTCCTCGAGGCCGGCCTTCTTGATCGCCTGCTGCGCCCACAGCGCCTGCTGTTCCGACAGCGTGACGCCGAGCGCCTTGACGCCGTACTCGCGGGCGGCGTGCATCACCATGCCGCCCCAGCCGCAGCCGACGTCGAGCAGCCGCATGCCCGGCTTGAGCCCGACCTTGCGGGCGACCAGGTCGAACTTGTACCACTGCGCCTCTTCCAGGGTGGCGTCCGCCGTGGGGTAGCAGGCGCAGGTGTAGGCCATCGACGGGCCGAGCACCCACTCGTAGAAGCGGTTGGACACGTCGTAGTGGTGCGAGATCGAGTTCGCGTCCCGGCCCTTGGTGTGCATCCGGCCGACCCGCAGGCGGCGGCCGTTCACGCGCACCTCCTGCGGGGGCGGGGGGATCCTGGGCAGCAGCAGCTTGGGACCGCCGAGAGCCTGCAGGAGCTTGAGGCGGTCCGCCCAGCTCATGTTCATGTCCTGAGCGCGTGACAGCCGGGACAGCACGGTGTACATGTCGCCGTCGACGTCCAGGTGGCCGGACACGTAAGCGCGGGCCAGGCCGAGCGCGCCCGGCGCCTGCGCCAGGTAGGAGACGGCGATCGGCGACCTGACGGTGATCTTGACCGGCGAGTCGGGAGCGCCGGCCACCGATCCGTCGTACGCGCGGAATTCAACCGGAGCATCCGGGCCGGCTATCGCCTCGAATACCTCAGCCAGTGCCATGGACCGTTCCCTTCCTGTGCCTTGCCGTTAGCGTCCGCGGACGCATTTGTCGTACAGGCCGAGCAGGCGGCCGCCGCCGTCGTATTCGGCTTTGAGCTTGTCGTAATCGGCGCCGTTGTACCGGCGGCGGAACTCTTCCTCTGAGTAAAACGCGGTGGAGTACAGCGTCTTGTGGCCGCCCAGGGCGCTGACCTCCTCTTCCACCATCCGGTTGTAATAACCGTCCTGCTGGCCCGGCGGCAGCGCGACCGTACCCCAGAAGCCGAAGTTGACGTACAGCTCGCCAGGCCGCAGCGGGTACAGGGTCCAGGCGTGGTCGCCGCGCAGCTTCAGCGGGCACAGCCAGACCGGCTTCATCTTGACGCCGCGCTCGAAGAACGTGAGGAACGCGTCGCCTTGGTCCACCGGGATCTCGACATCCTGGACAACCATCTCGCGCGGCGGGCGGCCGCGGTTCTCGTTGAGCACCGCGGTCAGGCCGTATTTCCTGTCGAAGGCGACCAGCTTGCGGTAGACGTCCGAGCGACGGTACTGGCTCGGCCACAGGCGCCTGATGACCTTGTTCTGCACGCCGAACGCGCGGGAGCACCAGAACCAGTCGGTGTCCCACCGCCAGATGTAGTCCTTCACGGTGAGGAAGTCTTCGCGGCTCTGCCGCACCGACTCGTAGTAGATCTGCTGGCCGGTGTAGTCGCTCACCCAGGGCGCCTTGTCGCTGAACGCGCCGACGGTCAGGTACAGCTCGCCCGTGCTGAACGCGGTGCCGTCGAGGAAATCGGCCTGGTGGCCCTGGTAGCTCTTCGCCGCCGCGATCTCGGCGATCGCCGCCATGCAGCTCTTGGGGTCGTCGAAGGCGAAGTGGCGCAGGTGGACGTACGGCTTGACGGGTTCGAGCTCGATGGTCAGCGCCAGGGAGTAGCCGAGGGTGCCGTAGGAGTTCGGGAAGCCGTAGAACAGGTCGCTGTACTCGTTGTCCTTGGTGGCTATGACGACGCGGCCGTCTCCGGTGAGGATCTGCATCTCGGTCACCGACTCGTGCGGCAGGCCGTTGCGGAACGAGGTGGACTCGATCCCGAGGCCGGTGACCGCGCCGCCGAGGGTGATCGTCTTGAGCTGCGGCACGACCAGTGGCATCAGGTTGTGCGGAAGGGTGGCGTCGCAGAGGTCCTCGTAGGTGGTCATGCCGCCGACCACGGCCGTCCTAGCGGCCGGGTCAACGTGGATGACCCGGGTGAACGCGGCGGCGTCGAGCAGGTGGACGCTGGTCGCGTCCGCCGGGCCTGAGTCGCGGTAGCGGAACAGGTTCGAGGTGGGCTTCGCGAGACGTACCGGCGCGCCCGCCGGCACCGCGGCGTAGGCGTCGCGCAGCCGCGCCACCGCGGCCTGATGAGCCGCGAGCTTCGCTGGCGGC
The DNA here is from genome assembly GCA_963843745.1 of uncultured Actinomycetota bacterium. Classification (GTDB taxonomy): domain Bacteria; phylum Actinomycetota; class Actinomycetes; order Streptosporangiales; family Streptosporangiaceae; genus Trebonia. The sequence continues at coordinate 33,247 of CAWJLP010000012.1, read as the reverse complement.
AGTCCTTGGATGCCGGTCACTTGCGTCTCCTCGCTCTCTTCGGTCCGCTGTGCGTCCCGTTGTTCTCACCAGGATGCGCACAGGAGTACAAAGTGGGCAAGCTGCGTACCGAACGGGACGAACGGCTCAGGCAGTGTATCCGGTCGCCGTCGGGCCGCTGCGTTATGCCTCACCTGCCGTGGGGGCGTCTTCGTCGTCCTCGTGCCTGGCCTCCAGGGCGTCGTAGCTGGCGGCCACCTCTTCTGGGGTCATCGGCAGCCGGGCCATCGATGGCGGCGCGCCGGAGTCGATGACCTGGCGGAGCAGCACGGCCATCGAGTACTTCGCGTCTTCCGCCAGGGCCCGGTCGAGCGCGACGTTCGCGAGCGCCCCATTGCCGGACTGCCAGGCCACGAAGGCCAGCTGTCATTAGCTGCAGGTGATGGCGCGACCCGAGACGGCCTACCCTGTCGTCCATCCGTCTTCGTCACTGTCTCGCCGTAGCAGCCGGGTCATCAGTCCCTATGTGTCCCGGTCTGGGAGGGCGCGGGTGACGGCGGCGGTGCGGCTGGAGACGTGCAGCCTGGCGTAGATGTTTTCCAGGTGTTTGCGCACGGTTCCCTCCGTCACGCCGAGGCGGCGGGCGATCTGGGCGTTGGTGTGCCCGGCGGCGACTAGCTGCAGCAGTTCCCAGTGCCGGGGGGTGAGCTGTGGTGTGCCCCGGCGGCGGCGTTCCGCGTCCAGGTAGGCGTGGTGCAGGTGGGGGCGCAGCAGAGTAAGCAGCGCGCGGTCCCGCTCGGAGAAATCCGGGCCGGCCTCGCGGAAGAACAGCAGCCGCACGCTCGGGCCGCCGGCCCGCCGCCCGGGATCGGCGGTCCACCCGGGGCCAGCGGGCAGGCACACCATGATCTCGTGCTCGACCCGGAGGTAGTCGCTGTGCATTCCGGTGTTGTGCCACTGCCGGGCCGAGTAGAAGTCCGAGATCTTGGTGATGCTGCGCAGGTCACCGGTCTGGTCGGGATAGCTGCAGCAGGGGCTGTCCCAGTAGTGCTGCCAAAACGGCGCGCTGTCCTCCTCGGTCTCCTGGCAGTCGTCGCCGGGTTCGAGGGGGGCCGCCTGCACGAACCAGTCTGCCTGCTGGGCAGTGTCCATGCCGACGAATGACAGGCAATCGCAGCGGATCAGGCCCAACAGGTCACCGAGCAGGGACGGCGCCAGCCCGTGAGCCGGGGGTTCGCCGCGGTCCTCGCTGACGATCCCCGCCAGGGCACGCAGATCGCGTCCCCTGACCGTGAGGGTGGCCGTCATCACGCCCCCTTCCCTCCCCTGCACCCACCGTACCCCCGGCCGGGGTGGCCTGGGCATACGCAGAACGGCGAATGGCACGCGCCGCGCGCCTCTGCGCACACTGAGCCCGATCGACCGCATCGTGCTCATGAAGGAGAAACATGATGACCCTCATCCATCGCATCCGGCGGCTGGCCGGCGTGCTGGCCGGTGCCCTGCTGGCATTGGCTGCCGCTGCGCCCGCCGCGCTCGCCGTCAACCGCCCGCTCCCTGACGGCCGGCCTGCCTTCGTGCCCACCTACCCGGCCACGTCCCCGGCTACTGCCGCCGTCGCCGCGGGCGGCATGCCCGGCTGGCAGATCACCCTGATCGCCATCGGCGCGGCGCTGGTCGCCGCCACCGTCGCGGTGGTCCTGAACCGCGCGCTGGCTGCCCGCAAGGTGCACGCCACCACCGCCTGATCCCGCGCGGCGGCGGCCACGCCGCCCAACGCAAGGACAGGAGCATGAGATGGCACTGTTCATGGACTATCACGAGGACCTGGGCTGCCCGCCGAGGCCCCGCGCAGATCGCCGAGGACACCGGCCACGCCCGGGCCGACCGGTTCGGCGTGCGCCAGGTCGAGCTGTGCCACGACCCCGGCGGGAGGGTGTACTGCCTGCTCGACGGGCCGGACGAGGACGCCATCCGCCAGCACCACGCCGCGCTCGGCGTCCCTTGCGGCGAGGTGTACACCAGGTCGACAGCCTCACCTGGCCAGGACGAACCGAATAGTCGCGGCCAGGGAGCAAGGATGAGCATCCACGAATATCTCCTGAAGGCCCGCCAGGACGATGCGGTGCGGGCCGGCGAGCGAGACCGCCAACTCCTGGAGGCGCGGCGAGCGCGCATGGCAAGGCGGCAACGTCCAGATCCTGCCGCTCCTGTCGCTGCCATCGCTCCGGTGAGGCGCCTGGCCCGGCTGCTGTTCCACCGCGCTACCGCATAGGGCATCGGGCCACGCCGCCATATACCGCCCCACGGACCGTTACTGTCGGCTCGAGCCTCACTTCCGGCCGATTGGCGAGGCATTAAACCGGCCCGTCACCGCTGGACGACTGCGTTAGGCCTCACCTGCTGCGGGGACGTCTTCGTCGTCATCGTCCGCCGGCTCGTCCGCTTCGTCGCTGGTCTAGCCGTCCGCTTCGTCGCTGGCCTCCAGGGCGTCGTAGCTGGCCGCCACGTCCTCCGGGGTCATCGGCAGCCGGGCCAGCGACGGCGGCGCGCCTGAGTCGATGACCTGCCTGAGCAGCACGGCCATCGAGTAGTTCGCGTCTTCCGCTAGCGCCCGGTCAAGCGCCACGTTCGCTAGGGCCCCATTGCCGCTTTGCCAGGCCACAAAGGCGAGCAGCGCGGCCGGGGCGCAGACGTACCCGGGCTGGGCCAGCCGGGTCAGGTCGGTCCACAGCCGCGTGTGCGCCTCGCGGTGCTCCGGTCGCATCCTCGACCACGCGTCGTCGCGGACCCGGAGGTCACGCAGCACGACCGTGAGCCAGGCCGCTTCCCCCGGTTCGAGGCGCCCGCCGCCGCGGTAGCGGCGGATGCCCTCGGAGACCGCGGGAAGGCCGACGGTGGCGATCAGGCGGCGGACGGACGCCTTCCGGCCGGACCGGGCTGCCCGCGCGATGGCCCTGGCGACCTGTTCCTCAGCTTGCCTGGTCGCGTGGCGCATCTGTTCGGCGGCAGCTCCGCTGGCCGGCGCGACCGTAGCCGCCAGCGCGTCCCGGCTCGCTAGCACCCGCGGGCTCTCGGCGGCCATGGCACGGGCAGCCGGATGGTCCCTGACGTCGAATGGCTTGCCCTCAGGCGGGCAGCAGGCCGGGTCCTCGCACACGTAAGACCAATAGCGCTGGTTGTCCGCCCGGAGCAGTTCGGTCACGGTAACGCCGGCTCCCGGCGCGCAGTCCCGCAACGCCGCGGCGACCGGGGAGACGAGATGCTCGGGACCGTACCCCACCGCGACCGCGGTCTGGATGCGCTGCGCGGTGAGCACGCTCAGGGCGTGTGCGGCCACCGCGGGGGCCAGCCCCGGATCGGGCAGGTCATAGCGGAGCGTGAGCCTGACCTCCGCACCGGGCTGCCCGACGCCGATCACGACCATGCTGTTGCCGGGCTCGAACCCGAGCAGCACGGGCACCACCGCCAGCAGCGACGCAGGCGACCCGATCCGGATCCGGCGCTCCGCGACCGTTCCCGCGTCCGGCGCGACGCCGGCGCTCCTGCCAGTTTGCGATTGCGCACGGCGCCCGCCCCGCCGCGGCGCAGACGGCTTACGCCGCGACTTGCCCTTCCGGCTCAGTCCCCTCCGTGTCGAGGGCTTCGTGGCGGACGCATTCCTGCCCGGCAACTTCGCCTGCGTCGCCGTTGCCTGCGTGGCCCCTGAGGCCTCGATTTGCGCAGACGCGGCTTGTGCTGGCGCACCCGGCGTCGGCTTGGCCTGTGACACGCTGGCCGCGGTCGCGGGCTTCTCGATGTCGGGTGTCCTGGTCGCGGGAGCCTTGGTCGTGGGCGTCCTGGCTGGCGGGGTGCTGGCGGGTGTCCCCGGAACGGGCTGCGGGGACGAAGTGCCAGCGGAGAGATCCTGGGTCATAGAGCCAAGCGTGCGCGCTGTCAATGCGGCGGGGGGATTTGATCTTCTGGCTGTGGATAACTCGGGCGAAATCCACAACGCCACAAAAGTGTTCCTTGACGAAAACTGACGTAGAAGGTATGGCAAGACGCCCGCACGTTTCAATTGAGTGAGCCGCGGACCGGGCAGCCACGATGTGACGGGAGAGGCGCGTGCGACCTGGGCGCGGCGAGCTTTCCTGAGGGGGACTCAGCCGCGATGCGGCCCGCGCAGCTACAGGGCTATGCCCAGGAGGGCGTCGGCTGTGTCGCGGATGAGGCCGGCTTCGGCGGGGGGGACCGGTCCCGAGGAGGCCAGTACCGGGTCGGCCCAGGCGTCGATGGCGGCGAGCGCGCCCGGGGCGTCCAGGTCTTCGGCGAGGCGTTCGCGGACCGTGCGCAGGACGTCGTCCGCCGCGGGCACGCCCGGGGCGTCCACGTCTTCGGCGAGGCGTTCGCGGACCGTGCGCAGGACATCGTCCGCAGCGGGCACGGCAGACGCCCGGGCTGAGCCCGTCGCGGAGGATACGGCCGTGCGCCAGCGGGTGAGGCGGGCCGTGGCCGCCGCCAGGACCTCGGGGGTCCATTCCCAGTCGGAGCGGTAGTGGTGGGCGAGGATGGCCAGCCGGATCGCCATCGGGTCCACCCCGGAGTCCCGCAGGGCGCTGACGAAGACCAGGTTGCCCAGCGACTTGGACATCTTCTGGCCCTGGTAGGCCACCATGCCGGAGTGCGCGTATACCCGGGCGAAGACGCGGCCGTCAGCCGCGCAGGCGACGCGGGCGTGCGAGGCGCTCATCTCGTGGTGCGGGAACACCAGGTCGCTGCCGCCCGCCTGCACGTCGAAGGCCTCCCCGAGGAACTCCACGGCGATCGCCGCGCACTCTACGTGCCAGCCGGGCCGCCCGGGGCCGAAGCGGGACTTCCAGGCGGGCTCGCCCGGGCGTTCCGCGCGCCAGACGAGGACGTCGAGCGGGTCCTTCTTGCCCGGCCGGTCCGGGTCGCCGCCGCGCTCCGCGGACAGCGCCGTCATCTGCGCCAGCGACAGGCCAGGGGCGCTGTCCGGGCCGGACAGCGCCCCGAACGCCGGGTCGGCGCAGCGGGCGAAGTAGGTGTCGCCCTCGAGGTCGTACAGCGAGCCGCGGGCGGCGAGGCGCTCGGCGAACCCCTCGATGAGGGGCACCGCCTCCACCGCGCCGATCAGGTGCGCCGGGGGCACTATCCGCAGCGCTTCCATGTCACGGCGGTACCGTTCGGTCTCGCGCAGCGCGAGCTCCCGCCAGTCGACGCCGTCGCGCTCGGCGCGTTCGAGGAGGGGGTCGTCGACGTCGGTGACGTTCTGCGTGTAAGTGACGTGGTGGCCGGCGTCGAGCCAGGCCCTGACCAGCAGGTCCCACGCGGTGAACGTCGCCGCGTGACCCAGGTGCGTGGCGTCGTAGGGGGTGATCCCGCAGGCGTAGAGCGACGCGTCCCGGCCGGTCGCCGCGACGGTCAGCTCGCCCGTCGCCGTGTCACGCAGCCGCGGCTCGGGCCCGCGGCCGGGGAGGTCAGGGACCTCGGGCCCACGCCATGCATCCATGAATGCCAGGTTATCGTGCCGTTGCCGGCTGCTCGCCTGGCCGCGGAAGCGCCTGGTCCTCCGGCCCGGGGAACGGCGGGGGCAGGGTCGGGAGCAAGGACGGCTGCCGCCGTGCCGCGGTCGCCTGCTCGAACGCGTAGGCGATCGCGAGCAGCCGAGGCTCGCTCCACCGCGGCCCGACGAGCGTCACGCCCACGGGCAGCCCACGCACGTACCCGAACGGGACGCTGATCGCCGGCCAGCCCGACACCGCCGCCGGGCGGGAGGCGCCGAAGACGCTGTGGTCGCCGAGCACGTAGTCGGTGAGCCACGCCGGGTTCGCGGTCAGCGAGATGATCGCGTCCAGCCGGTGCTCCGTGGTCGGCGTCTCCAGCGAGGCGACCGCCAGCCGGGTCGCGACCCCGCGCAGCTCCAGGTAATCCGGGTCGGCCAGGTTGCCGGTCGTCGCCTCGGCGGTGTGGAAGATCTCCTGGCCGAACCTGCAGAGAACCCAGGCCGCGTTGCGCTCGTTGAACTCGATCAGCCCGGCCAGCGAACCCGGGATGTCCGCCATGCTGTCCACGGTGGCCAGGTACTTCAGGTAGGCGTTGATGCCGTACTTGAACTCGTAGTACAGCGCGTCGAACTCCGGGATCGTGATCTTGTCCACGTCCGGCAGGTCCACAGGATCGGTCACCACCGCGCCGAGCGACCGCAACGTCCGCACCGCCGCGTCGAGCAGCCCCTTCGTGGCGGCGTCCGCCCGGGCGGAGGCGGCCCGCCAGACGCCGATCCGCGCGCCGTCGAGCGCGGCCGGGTCGAGAAACTGGGTGTAGTCGGTGGCACCGTGAGCCGGCCAGCCGGAGGCGGCGGGATCGTCAGGATCGGCGGCGGCGAGCACGGACAGCATCGCGGCCGCGTCGGCGACCGACTTGGCCATCGGCCCCGCGGTGTCCTGGACCGGCGACAGCGGCACGATCCCGGTCCTGCTCACCAGGCCGGCCGTCGGCTTGACGCCGACCACGCCGCAGGCGCTCGACGGAGAGACGATCGAGCCGTCGGTCTCGGTGCCCACCGCCAGCGGCGCCAGCCCGGCCGACACGCCGGCCGCCGATCCCGAGCTCGACCCTGACGGGCTCCTGTCGAGCACGTACGGGTTGCTGGCCTGCCCGCCGAGAGATGACCAGCCGCTGCTCGAGTGGGTCGACCGGAAGTTCGCCCACTCCGACAGGTTCGCCTTCGCCAGGATCACCGCGCCCGCCGCGCGCAGCCGGGCGACGATGAAGGCATCCGGCGGGCAGGCAGGCAGCAGCGCCGGCGAGCCGGCCGTGGTCGGCATGCCGGCCACCTGGACGTTGTCCTTCACCAGCACGGGGATGCCCTCGAGCGGGCCGCGCGGTCTGCCGGACTTCCACGCCTGGTCGCTGGCCGCGGCCTCGGCGATGGCGTCGTGGTTGACCGCGATCACCGCGTGCAGCGATGGGTTCAGCTCCCCGATCCGCGCGAGGAAGTGCTGGGTCAGCGCCGTCGCGGTGAGCCGGCCATCGGCCATCGCCTGGTGCAGTTCGGCCACCGATGACGACGCCAGATCGATGTTCACGGACGCGCGTCCGGGGAAAGTTCTGGCGTTGTCTGAAAATCCGGCATGCCGGAAGAATAAACGCCGATGGTGCTCCTCCGTAACCGGCTAAGATCGCTCCGCATCCCGCAGCAGGTCACTGACCTGCTGGGCTGCCCTGCGAACCTGGTTAAGAAGTCGTTCCTGGATCGAGGCGGGCGACCGCACCAGCGGGGACGGCACGGTCAGCGCCGCCACGGTGGACCGCCCGTCGGTGACCGCCGCCGACGCCGCCCACACCCCGCGGTCGATCTCCTCCTCGCTCACCGCCCAGCCGCGTTCGGCCGTCTCCGCGGCGACGTGCTCCAGGCGCTCGGCCGCCTGCGGGTCCGCCTCCGCGAGCGGCGCCAGGTAGTCGCGCCGCAGCTGCGGCGGCAGCCCCGCGAGCAGCACCCGCCCGCTGGCGCCGCGGTCGATCGGCAGCTGCTCGCCCGGCTCGAACGTGGCACGGAAGTGGTGGGCCGACTCCACGCGGTGCACGCACACCGGGACGCGGGCGATCAGCTGGACGAGAATGACCGTCTCGCCGCACTCCCTGACCAGGTCGCGCATCACCGGGTCGGCGACCTCGATGATCGACTCGGCCGCCTCCGCGGCGCGGGCGAGCGAGATGAGCCGGGCCGACAGGTGATAGGCGCCGCGCTCATCGCCCACAAGCAGCCCCGTCTCGCGCAGCAGCGCGATATAACGGTACATGCTGGGCAACGGGATGCCGGTGGACTCAGCCAGGTCCCGCGCGGTCAGCGTGTGGTGCCGTGGCGAGAAAGCCTGCAGCACCGCGAGTACCCGGCGGGCCCCTTCGGCACCTGAGGCAGCGGCCGCCGACCCGTGCGCTCCCGGCGCCCCGGACGGTCGGACAGCTGAATTAGTGGCCACGGGAGCTCTTTCTCAGCACATCAAAATCTGATTATCGAGCCACGATAACGACACGGCAGTGCACCGTCAAGCCGTCGACGGGCCGGAAAGGGACGGTGGGAACCTGGCAGCAGCAGCGAGTTCCGACGTGCCGGTGCTCATCGCCGGGGGCGGGCCGGCCGGCCTCACCCTCGCGATCAGCCTCGGCCAGCTCGGCGTGCGGTGCGAGGTCGTCGACGCGAGGCCCGCGCCGGCCCGGGTGCCGGGCGCCGGGCGATGCGGTTCGCGGGCCATGGAGATCTTCCGCCGGCTCGGCCTCTCCGCGCGGCTGCGCGCCGCGGGGCTGCCCGCCGAGGCGCCCCTCGACGTGGCGATCTGCGCCGGGTCGCTAGCACGGCCGCTGACGAGGCACCACTACCTGTCGGTGGCCGAAATCCTCGCGAGCATGCTCGAGGTCAACGACGGGACCATGCCGCTCGAACCGCCCGTGATCCTGTCCCAGTACACCCTCGAGCCGCTGCTGCGCGAGGTCGCCGAGGCGACGCCGGGGGTGACGGTGCGGTTCGGCGCCGAGCTCTTCGACTTCGTGGTGGCCGGCGGCGTCACCGCGATGGTGCACACCGCCAGCAGGATGCGCACCGTCCGCGCCGGCTACCTGGTCGGCTGCGACGGCGCGGACAGCACCGTCCGCCGCGCGCTCGGCGTGGAACTGCGCGGCGAGACCAGGGAACCGGTGCGGCAGGCGCTCATCTACTGCCCCGACCTGTACGAGCGGCTCCCCGGCGGCCCTGCCGGGCGGTCCGTGCAGTACCACGTCACCGGCGCGCACCCCTGCACGCTCGTCGTCCAGGACGACACCCAGCACTTCACGCTGCACGCGCCGGCGGCCGGGCCTGGCGAGCCGCCGCTGACGACGCTGTTCGAGGCGGCAGCCGGGGCGGTCTGCCAGCCGCTGAGCTACAAGGTCGTGCACGAGGACCTGTGGCCGCAGCAGCTGCTGCTCGCCGGCCGGTACACCGACAGGGATCCCGGCACCGCGGGCAGCCGGGTCTTCCTGGCCGGCGACGCCGCGCACCCGGCCAGCACGGCGGGCGGCCTCGGGCTGAGCACCGCCGTCGGCGACGCGGCCGACCTGGCCTGGAAGCTCGCCGCCACGCTGCACGGCTGGGGCGGCCCCGCGCTGCCCGGCTCCTACGAGGCGGAACGGCGCCCGGTCGCGGCGCAGGCCATCACCGCGTCGTTCGCCAGGGCCGTGGCCGACGAGCCGTGGTCGGTCGACCTGCGGGACGTCGAGCTCGGCTACCGGTACACCGGGTCCCCGGTCATCAGCCACGAAGGCGGCGCGTCGCCCACCGGGTTCGCGGCCACCACCTGGCCCGGCGCCCGGCTGCCGCACCTGTGGCTTGACGACGGCAACCCGCTGCACGACGTGCTCGGCAGCGGGTTCACGCTGCTGCGCATCCAGGCCCCCGGCGATCGGGGAGGGTCCGGCGCTCCCACCGACCGGGCCGCGACCGGGTTCGCGCGGGAGCTGACCGCCGAGTTCGGCCGGCTGGGGGCGCCGCTGGACCTCGTCGAGGTCACCTCGGTCGCGGCGCAGGCCCTGTATCCCGGGCACCGGCTGATCCTGGTGCGCCCCGACCTGCACGTCGCGTGGCGGTCCGGGGATTCGATGCCGTCCGCGGCCGCCCTCGCGGCCCTGGTCACGGGAAATCTGGTCACAGGAAATCTGGTCACAGGAAATCTGGCAGCCGGGAACTCCTAAGGGCGGCGGACCGCCAGGGCAGGGGCGACCGTCAGGGCAGCCAGGAGACGTGGCCGGCCAGCACCGCGTAGCCCACGAAGGCCACCGCGTCGATCAGCGTGTGCGCGATGATCATCGGGTTCGCCCGTTTCCAGCGCAGGAACAGCACCGCGAAGATCACCCCCATCGCCGCGTTACCGAGGAACCCGCCCAGCCCCTGATAAAGGTGATAGGAGCCGCGCAGCGTCGCACTGATCGCGACCGCCTGCCATGACCGCACGCCGAGCTTCTGCAGCCGGCTCAGCAGGTAGCCGGTGACCAGGACCTCTTCGAGCACCCCGTTCTGCAGGGCGGACAGCAGCAGCACCGGGATCCGCCACCAGATGTCGGGCAGGCTCTCGGCGACCACGTTCAGCGCGACGCCCGACTTGTACGCGATCAGGTAGAGGCCCAGCCCGGCGCCGCCGATCACCGCGGCGAGCGCGGCGCCGCGCCGCAGGTCGCGCCACGGCTGCGAGAAGTCCACCCCGATCGCGGACGGGCCCTCGCCGTCGCGCGCCAGCAGGTAGAAGACCAGCAGCACCGGCGCCACGGCCGACGCGATCGCCACCAGCTGCAGGAACAGGTCGAGCAACGGCCGGCCCGGCGCCCGCGAGCCGTTGAGTATCACGCTCTGCGAGCCGAGCGACTGATGGGCGGTCAGCGAGCCGATGTACGAGACGAGCGCGGAGACACCGCTGGCCCCGAGCGACACCGCGAAGACAGCAATGATTTCCCAGCGGAGGAGCCGACGGTCCGTTCCGGATGAAGAATTTTCAGGCGGAACCTCGGAGAGAGCCTCGTCAGGAGAGGAGTGCGTCGAAGTCCCCGTCCTGCGCGCCGCCGATCAGCGCCTCGATCTCGGCCCGCGTGTAGATCAGCGCCGGGCCGTCAGGGTCCGCGGAGTTCCGCACCGCGATCTGCCCGTCGGGCAGCCTGGCCAGCTCCACGCCGGAGCCCGCCTGCCCGCCCCGGCCGACGGCCAGCCGCCAGTCGAGCTCGCCCAGCTCACCGGCTGGCATCCCGTTGTAGACCGCGTTGTCGGCCACAGAACGTCAGATCTCCTTCAGCATCGAGGCCAGGATCTCCCTGGTCCGGTCGGGCGAGGTGCCCGCCACCGACAGGCGTTCCATGACGGCGGCGTAGCGCTCCACCTCATCCGGCTTGTCCAGGTAGAGCGCGCCCGTGAGGTACTCCATGTAGACCATGTCCGGCAGGTCGGCCTCGGGGAACCGCATCAGCATGAACGCGCCCCCCTCGGCCGCGTGACCACCGTACCTGAACGGCATGACCTGCAACGTCACGTTCGGCTCGCTGACCGCGTCCATCAGCCGCTCGATCTGCGCGACGAGCACGTCCCTGCCGCCCATCGGACGGCGCAGCGCGGCCTCGTCCACGATCGCCCACAGCCGCGGCGGGTTCTCCTTCTTGAGCACCTGCTGCCGTCCCATCCGCAGCGCGACGCGACGCTCGACCTCCTCGGGGTCGAGGCCTGGCGTGCCCTGCAGCACGACGGCCCGCGCGTACTCCTCCGTCTGCAGCAGGCCCGGCACGAACTGAACCTCGTACTCACGGATGAGCTGGGCGGCTTCCTCGAGCCCTACGAAGACCTGAAACCAGTCGGGCACCGCTTCCTGGTACTTCTGCCACCAGGGAGTCTGGTTCGCCTCGCGCGTGAGCTGGACCAGCTTCTCGCGCTCCTCGGCGTCCCGCACGCCGTAGTACTCCAGCAGGTCGGTGACGTCCCGCTCCTTGAACGACACCCGGCCGAGCTCCATCCGGCTTATCTTGGAACCGGAGGCACGGATGTGATAGCCCGCGTCTTCGCGGGAGATGCCGACTGACTCACGGAGCCGCCGAAGTTGTGCACCAAGCAAGATACGCAGCACTGTTGGGCCGCCAGCCGGGGCGGCTCCCCCGGTTGGGCTAAGGCTCAACGCGACCCCTTCCACGCCCAAGCATGGGCGGGTGCTCCCCCCCTACCTGCACTTTCTCACCACCTGGCAAACGCTTGCACGCAGCGTCCGCACGCGCATTTGGCTCTTGCACGCGCGATGACCCTGGCATGATATCGCCTTCGGTGCGCTGATACGAGTTTCTGCGAATACTGGAGAAGACGGACAGAATAGGGCAACCCGCCCCGGCGTGGCTTTGCACCGGCCAGCAACTATGCTTCGACAGTCGGCGCGTCACGTTAGGCACGGTTAGGGCTGCACATGTTCAAGTCATTCACCGCCAGCGATAAGAAGCAACCGGCCAAGCCGGGCCGGACAGGGCCCGCTGATCTGGCCGCGCCCCCGGCGCCGGTCCAGCGCGCGGCGCGGCTCATGCAGGCGGGTGCCGTGGTGAGCACGCTGTCGCTGATCTTCACGGTGATCGGCTCCTTCAGCCTGAAGCACAACATGATGACAGCGAACGCGCAGAAGCTTGCGGACCACCAGATCACGGCGAGCCAGATCAGCAGCACCGCCACCGGCCTCATCATCTACACGATCGTCATCGGGCTGGTCTCGATCGGCCTGTGGCTGTGGATGGCGCGGATGAACGAGGCGGGCCGCCGCTGGGCGCGGATCACCGCGTCGGCGTTCTTCGCCCTCTGGTCCCTGTACACCTACAGCGTGCTCGGTGAGCTGCACGGCGGCGTGACCGTCACCGGGACCCTGATCGTGTCGCTGATCCTGATCCTGGCCTTGTGGGTGATCGGCGCGGTGACGGTCTTCTATCTCTGGCGTCCCGCCTCGACCGCCTACTTCAAGGCCCAGTCCCCGAAAGCCCCGTCCCCGAAAGCCCCGTCCCCGAAAGCCCCGTCCCCGAAGGCAGAGCCCCGCTGACGTTTTCCCGGAGGTTTCCCTCGTGGCTGATGTAGTCCTCGCCGCGGTCCCCACCCCGTTCGCCGCCGACGGCTCGCTCGACCTCGCCTGCGCGCGGCGCCTGTACGAGTTCTTCGCCGACCGGGTCGACGGACTGCTGGTGGCCGGCACCACCGGCGAGTTCCCCGCCCTGGACGAGGACGAGCGGCTGGTCCTCATCGATACCGCCATCGACGTCCTTGGCCCGGACCGGATCATCGCGCATATCGGCGCGCCGGACGCGTACCGGGCGGTGCGGCTCGCCCGCGAGGCGTCGCTGCTCGGCGCCAGCAGGATCGCGGCCATTACGCCGTATTACCTCGCGGCATCGCCCGCCGAAGTGACGGAGTATTACCTCCGAATCCGAGAAGCGGCTCCGGAACCGGGGCTTTACGCATACATTTTCCCCGAACGTACGGGGCTTACTGTTGCCCCGCAGCAATTCTGTGAATTGGTCGACGCGGTGGGTTTGGCTGGTGCCAAATTTTCTGGTGTGGCCGCGCGCAACGTGGCCGAATGCGCGGCCGCGCTTCCGGGGCTGCGGATCTTCTCCGGGGACGACACCGACCTCGCCGCGACGCTGCGCGCGGGCGGCGCCGGGATCATCTCGGCGCGCGCGTCGGCCTTCCCCGAGGTGTTCTCCGGGCTGTCCGCGGCGATCGCGGCGGCCGCCGGCGACCCGGACGCCGCCGGGGCGGTGGCGGCGCGGCAGGCCGACGTCTCGGCGATCGTCGGCCTGGGGCAGAGCATTGGGCTGGTCAAGGAGGCGCTCCGGGTCCGCGGCTTCGGCCCGATGAGGGCGCGGATGGCGGTGGCGGAGCCCGACGCGGCGACCGCGGCGCGGGTGGCGGAGCTCGTCAAGAGCCTCGCGCCCGACGACTGACCGGCACGCCTTTTTGTAACAGGTCTGTATACGCCCGTTCCGGTGGTGAACCGGTTCGCGGGGCCGGGCGTCATTCATGGTGAGGCCCGGCGAAAGCGGGGCGCCGGGCCTCCTCATCCGCACGTAGCGGTTAGCGTAGCGTGACCGCCCATTGATACTGTGCGTGTTTTGGTGTAACCGTTACCGCGTGCAACCGCCATTGTGGATTCCTCTGGATTTCCGCATGCCCGGCGAATGATTCGCCGATCCCCTCTGGACTAATCGCAGCCGCTGGCGTAAGTAAGTTAGAGAAGTTGTGGGGTCTGCATGGTCTAGACCCTGAACCTGGGAGGGGAAGCGGTGGCACACGCATGGATGCCAGGAGCACGACGCATCCGGGCGGATAATGACGGAGGCCCTCTCAACGGAGGCGCGCCGCGCGCCGTCTGGCTGACCCTGGGGACCGCGCCGCGCACGGTTTCCATCCAGTCGGCGGCGCAGCGCCTCGTCGGCGAACGCCGTCCCTGTCACCTGGTCTGGGACCCGGCGACCGGCGACATCGTCCAGCTCATCTCCATCTTGCGGGCGGGCCGCGCGCTCGGGGCGCCCGAGCAGCTTGACTGGGATCCTGACCGGGTGCCGGCGGCCCCGCGCAACGTCAACACCGAGGGCCGGGTGTGCGCGCAGATCGGCGTTCTCGGGCACCCCGGGGAGCCGTTCACCGACGGCCCGATGATCGGCGTGGACGCGATCGTCGAGTGGCTCGACTCGTGGGGAGTCTCGCGCCGCTGGCCAGCCGGGGAGCCGATGTCGTGCCTGGCGACCGGCGCCGAGCGCAGCCGCGCGCTGTGGGCGCGCGGCGGTCACTTCGGCGGGTCGCAGGTGCCCGGCTGCGAGAACTCCGGCCCGGGGGCGATCGACACCGACCGGCTCACCGGACCGCACGTGCTCCGGGTCGACTCGCGGGAATTCCCTGATCAGCTGGCTGCGGCCGCCGCGCTGGCGATCCCGGCGTTAGCGTTGTCCGGCGGCTCCGCGTAACGCCACGCTGGTGAGGCTGGCCAGCAGCGTCGCGAGGACTTGGGCGGCGCGGCGGACCTGGGTCAGCGGCGTGGCGCCGTAGCCGAGGATCAGCCCGCTGACCGACGGCGGGCCCGCGAAGTACCGGTCGAGCTCGTGCAGCCCGACGCCGTGCCTGGCGGCCTCGGCGACGACCAGCCCTGGCGGCAGGCCGGCCGGGAGCTCGAGCACCACGTGCAGGCCGGCGGTGTCGCCGAGCAGGCGGTAGGGCGGCTGCGCCGCGGCGGGTGCGGCGGGCGCCGCGGCCACGGCGGGTGCGGCGGGTGCGGCGGGTGCGGGCGCCTGCGCGGTCAGCGCCTCGACGATCGCGCCCCGGCGGCGGGCGTACTCCAGGCGCATCCGGCGGATATGCCGTTCCATGTCGCCCGAGGTGAGCAGCGCGAGCAGGGCGTGCTGCACAGGTTCGGGCACCCGCTCGCCGAGGTTCGGGCGCAGCAACGCGATGCGCTCGACCAGGGCCGGGCTCGCTACCAGCCAGCCCGCGCCGAAGGCCGGCGTCAGTGCCTTCGACGCCGTGCCGAGGTACACGATCACCTCGGGGTCCATGCTGTACAGCGCGGGCAGCGGCCCGACGTCGTAACGGAACTCGCTGTCGTAGTCGTCTTCCACGACGACCGCGCCGGTCTCGCGCGCCCACGCGGTCAGCGCCTGCCTGCGGCCCACCGGCAGGCGCCCGCCCAGCGGGTACTGGTGCGCCGGCGTCGTGTACAGCAGCCGCAGGTCACCGGGAAGCTCCTCGGGCACCACGCCGTGCGCGTCCACCCGGCAGGGCACCACCTGGGCGCCCGCCCTGGTCAGCACGTCGCGAGCGGCCGGGTACCCGGGCTCCTCGACGCCCGCCTGGTCTCCCGGCCTGAGCAGCGCCGCGGCGAGCAGCGCCAGCCCGCCGGACACGCCCCTGGTGACCAGCACGTCCGCCGGGCTGACGCCGAGGCCGCGGGACCTGCGGAGGTAGGCGGCGAGCTCGGCGCGCAGCTCGGGCAGCCCGTGCGGGTCCGGCCACGGCGACGGCGGCCGGGTGCCGGCGTACCGCCACGCGCGGCGCCAGGCGGCCGGGTCTATCCCGGCCGCCCACGGGAGCCCGGGCCGCAGCTCGATGAGGCCTCCGGCTCCGGGCGCGTGTTCCGGGGATTCGCTGTTTGTGCGCGGCTCTGCGAGCTGCGCACATCTGATGGCGGACGCGGGAGCAGGCGCAGGCGCCACGTCCGCCACGTAGGTGCCGGAGCCGTGGCGGCCCTCCAGCCAGCCTTCGGCGAACAGGCTGGCGTAGGCGCTCGTCACGACGGTCCGGCTCACGCCGAGGGCCGCGGCCAGGTCGCGGGTGGACGGCAGCCGGTCGCCCGCGTGCAGCACGCCGTCCGTGACGGCGGCCCGGACCTGCGTGGAAACCTGGGCCGCCAGCGGGTCGCCGTCGGCACGGTCCACCACGATGGGCAAGTTAGCGTGCGAAGTGGTCATCGGAACTTCCCCAGGAGTGGCTATTTTCGGCAGTCCACTTTCCGCATAGGCTACGGTCCCATGAGCACTGACACCACCCCTTTGTCCAGCACGCCCCGCACCAGCCTGCGCAGGCACCACGAGCGCGGCATGAGCGACCGCGATGCCCTGTACGAGGTGCTCGACGCGGGGCTGATCTGCCACCTCGGGGTGGTCGCCGGCGGCGCGCCGGTCGTGCTGCCCACCGCTTACGGCCGCGACGGCGACACGCTGTACCTGCACGGCTCGTCGGCCAACGGGGCGTTCGGCGCGGCGGCCGGGCAGCAGGTGTGCGTGACGGTCACGCACATGGACGGGATCGTCTGCGCCCGTTCGGTGTTCAGCCACTCGATGAACTACCGCAGCGCGGTGGTGTTCGGCACCGCGACGCTCGTCCGCGACGAGGACGAGCGCTGGCAGGCGCTGCGGCTCATCACCGACCACCTGATCCCCGGCCGGTGGGCCGCCGCCCGCCAGCCGACCAGGAAGGAGATGGCCGCGACCGCGGTGCTGTCCCTGCCGCTGACCGAGGCCTCGGTGAAGGTGCGTACCGGCATGCCAGCCGACGAGCCGGAGGACTACGACCTGGACGTGTGGGCCGGCGTGCTGCCGATGGCCCTGACGTTCGGCCGGCCGCAGCCGGACCCGGCCATGCGCCAGGAAATCCCGCTGCCCGCCCACATCCGCGACCGGGCGAGCGGCTGACGCGGGGCCCGGTCACCTGTCGCATTCCCGGGTGCGCCCCTTGCCGGGGATATCTTCCGTCACAGGGGTCACCTTGGTCGACCTCCCGCGAGCCCACCTGGCCTAAGTGTGTTATTCCGGGGGGATATCCCTCGAAATGACACAGTTAGCGGCCGAGACCGCGGAGTGTCGCGCGGGAGTCGGCCCGGGCACGTTCGGCAGGGCCGAAAAGGTCGTAATGTAGTTGGGATGAACGACCGGCTGGTATGGATCGACTGCGAGATGACTGGGCTGGACATCGAACGGGACGCGCTGATCGAGATCGCGTGCCTCGTGACCGATGCCGAGCTGAACCTGCTCGACGACGGCATTGACCTGATCATCAAGCCGCCGGCCGAGGCGCTTGACCAGATGAGCGACGTGGTGCGCGAGATGCACACCACGTCGGGCCTGCTCGCCGACCTGCCTGGCGGGGTCACGCTCGCCGAGGCCGCGGATGCCGTGCTGGCCTACGTGCGCGAGCACGTCGCCGAGCCGCGCAGGGTGCCGCTATGCGGCAACTCGATCGCCACCGACCGCTGGTTCATCGCGCGGGACATGCCCGAGCTCGACGCGTTCCTGCACTACCGGATGGTGGACGTGTCGTCGATCAAGGAGCTCGCGCGGCGCTGGTACCCGCGGGTCTACTTCGCCTCTCCCGCCAAGCACGGCGGCCACCGGGCGCTCGCCGACATCACCGAGAGCGTTCAGGAACTGCGCTACTACCGGGAAGCCGTGTTCGTCCCGCAGCCTGGTCCGGACTCGGCGGCGGCGCGGCAGATCGCCGCGAAGTACGGCAACGTGCCATCGGCCCACTAAGCCAGTCGTCGCCGCCTACGCGGGCCGCTATACTCGTCTCAGCCGGGCGAGCGGGGGCGTTATGACGCGCTCAGTCGCGAGTGCCCAGGCGGCAATGGTGGGCGTAGCTCAGCTGGTAGAGCACCAGGTTGTGGTCCTGGGGGTCGCGGGTTCGAACCCCGTCGCTCACCCCATTGGAAGTGCGGTCTTGAGGCCCTGGCCGGAAACGGCAGGGGCCTTCAGGCAGGGTGATGTCCGTTTCTGGGAGCGGAACCGGCATGACGGGGCAAAGCGAGTTCAGTTACGGCGATCACCTGACGGTGCGACGCCCGGGTTTCGCGCATCACGGCATCTACGTCAGTGACGGTCGCGTCATTGATTTCGGCGCTTGTGACCGGCGCGCCAAACACCATGGTGTCCGCCCCGTCACGCTCCGGCAATTTGCCCGTGGTCGTAAAGTCACGGTTGTCCGCCATCCCAGCCCTGGCAGGATGTTCGGACCGGACTGGCTGCCCGGTCCCCTCCCGCCCGAGCGGATCGTGGCTGAGGCTGAGCGGCTGGCGAAGATCGGCTTCGAAGGAAAGTTCACGCTGTTCGGCAGCAACTGTGAGCACTTCGCCAACTGGTGCGTGACCGGCAGTTATTTTGAGAGCCTGCAGACGAAGAAGTTCCTTCGGGCACAGGCAGCGCTGCTCACAATAATGATCTTGATGGCCAGATCGAGCGGGCGCAGCAAGTGGTGGCGAATTACGTGCTGGTCACTCATCCTGATCAGCGCCATCGCGGGATACCAGCGGCAGCGGGCTCCCCACGAATTCTGGCAAGGCGTAGAGCGGTCACCCGACGCTGAATAGGCCAGCGCCGGCCTGGATGCGGAGTTCTTCGACAACGGCGAGCTGGTCGTCGGCGCGGTCGAGCAAGACGCGGAGCCGTTGCTGGTCCACCAGGCCGTCGTTCGCCGCCGCGCCCAGCAGGGCTCGCCAGCCGGCGGCCTTGCCCTGGATGCCCAGGTAGAGGGTCTCCAGCTCGATGAGCTCACGCAGCGGAGACCGGGTGAGGAAGCTGGCGCTGGGGTTCAGCCTGGTGGCCTTCTCCGCGGCCCATCCGGCGAGGATCTTATGACCGCGGACCGGCACGCCGGCGCTGTGCATCAGCTGCAGGAGCGCTTGCCGGTCGGCGGCGATGTCGGCGGCCAGGCCGGCCAGCCGCTTGCGGCGCCTGGGGTCCTGGTGAGACCCGGCGACGCGGCGGGCGAGTTCCGCCCCGGCCGTGGCGCTCGCGAGGTGATCGTTGAGGTAAATGCCCAGCCAGTGTCGTGGGCCATCGCGATTTGACATGCGCGCCGCTCTACCCGGGCTCGGCGCCGCTGAACGCCGGGGAGGTTAAAGCCCGCGTATGAGGGGAGTAAAGGCACCTTCTACGCGAGGAGGCATGCCATGGGTTTCATGGACAAGATGCGGAACAGGTTCAAGATGGGCAAGGGCCACGCCAAGCAGGAGGCCGGCCGGGCCACCGGTGACCGGTACCTGGAGGCCGAGGGCCAGCGCGAGCGCGTCGGCGGCGCCACCCGGCAGGTCGGCGAGCAGGCGAAGGACGCCGGCAAGAACGTGCGCGACGCCTTTAAGAAGTAGCGGCACGCCGCGCGGCCCGCTGAGCCGACAGCAGCGGTATCGCGGCGATCTTCTCGTCCGTCAGATCGTCCCACTGAATGCCAGGCACCGGCCGCGGGCCGTGCCGCGGCCGGCAGTCGATGACCCTGTCGGGTGTGACGATGAAGTCCACCGGCACATCGTGGCTGGTCAGCGGGATCGTCCCGGCGGGGCGGACCTGGAGTTCGTGCACGGTCGTGACGGACACGGTGTCCGGCCCGATCAGGCCCGCGGCGGTCGCGAGCGCGAACTCCAGGTCGGCGAAGCCGCCGCCCTTGCCCAGCCGCGCGCCGTCATCGCTGGCCGCGACGCTGCCCATGACCACGAGCCCGACCGGGGCGAGCTCCGCCAGGCTGACCCGGCGAGCGGACCTGGATGCGCCGCTGATCGAGGCCGCCTTCCGCGGCGGCTCGGACAGGTGATCAGGGTCCAGCGCGAAGAACGGCTCGGGCTCGGCCAGCCGCGGCACCGCCATGTACACGGTCTTCCCGTCTTCCAGCGCGCGCTGCCGCACGGGCAACTGCGCGGAATCCGGGTTGGCCTTCACCGTGCGCGCCGCCTGCCACGCGGGCAGGGCGCGCAGGCGTTCCGCCGCGGCCTCGGCGCCGGTGAAGTTGGGGATGCGCCCGAAGGCGCCAGGGAACCTGGCGACCTTCGCGGCACGCATCGCGGACCAGACCTCATCGCGCAGTTCCGCCTTCGCGGCGAGCACGTCGGCGGGGCCGCCGGCGTCGCGATCATGCCGGGGCGCGGAGCGGGGGCGAGCCATCCCCCTATCTTGCCCGCCCGCCTCACGCGCCGCAGCCCAGGGCCGGAGGGAACGTGCTGGATGTGACATCGACCACCAAAGAGCGTGGTCGATGTGACATCGACGACGTTGGGGCGCCCGGAGGGAACGCGGTCGATGGTCCGTCGACCGCCAAAGAAGGGGGTCGATGGACCATCGACCCCCTTCGGGTCCGGGGCAGACCGGGTCAGTTCACCGCGATGGCGGCGATGGCCAGGGCGCACAGGCCGAGGCCGGCGCGCTGGGCGGGGCTGAAGCGCTCGTGCAGCAGGACCCGGGCCAGCAGGACGGTGAAGCCGGGGTACAGGGAGACGAGTACGGCGGCGACGGCCAGCATGCTGAAGTGCGTGGCGTAGAAGTAGGCCATGGTCGCGGCCATGCCGCTGGCACCGGCGAGCGCGGGCAGGCCCGCGGCACGGACCGGGACGCGCAGCGGCTGCCGGGACTTGACCGCGATGGCCAGGGTGACCAGCAGCGTGCCGGCCTGCTCGGACGCGACCGGCCACAGGCCAGCGTTCCGGCCGGCCTGGGCGAGGCCGATGAACAGGATGCCGAAGGCCAGCCCGGCGGCCAGACCGTCGAACAGGCCGGCGCCGAGCTTGCCGCGGACCGAGCCGCTGGCCGCGACGAGCACGATGGCGGGCAGCGAGACCAGCAGGCCGGCCACGGCCAGCAGGCCAGGCCGCTCGCCAAGCACGACGCCCGCCACGACAGGGACCACCGCCGCCCCCACCGCGGACACCGGCCCGACCACGCTCATCTGCCCGCGGGCCAGCCCGCGGTAGAGCATCAGGGTGCCGGCCCCGCCGGCCACGCCGCTGGCCAGTCCCCAGGCGACCGCGTGGACGCTCGGCCCTGGGCCGCCCACCACGCCGAGCACGGCCCAGCCCGCCACGGTGGCGACGACACAGCCGATGACGCTGACCCGCAGCGGCCCGAGACTCCGGGCGGCCACTCCCCCGCTGAAATCGGAGCCGCCGTACAACAGGGCCGCTGCCAGGCCGAGCACGATTCCCATGGCCATTCCTCCTTAGCTGGTGGTCACAGCTCGAGCCTGACAGGAATCGGTCCTGCTGATAAGGTCCAGATTGATGCCCAGAACCAGGACCGATTCCGGACTGCTGGTCATGCTCAGGCACGACGGGCACGTCCCGCTGCACCGGCAGATCGAGACCTCGATCCGGGAGGCGATCCGCGCCGGGCGGCTGCCCCGCGGATCCAGCCTGCCGCCCTCGCGCGCGCTGGCGGCCGACCTCGGCGTCTCCCGCGGCGTGGTGGTCGAGGCGTACCAGCAGCTGACGGCCGAGGGATACCTGGCCAGCCAGTCGGGCGGGTATACGCGGGTCGCGGCGGGTCCGGTGCCGCCGGCCGCCGTGCTCGCCCAGGAGCGGGCGCCGAGGCCGGCCATCGACCTCAGCTACGGCCGCGCCGACGTGTCCAGCTTTCCGCGCGCCGCCTGGCTGCGGTCCATCCGCGCGGCGCTCGCCGACGCGCCGAACGAGGTGTTCGGCTACCTGTCGGGGCGGGGGGTGCCGCAGCTGCGCACCGCGATGGCCGGCTACCTGAACCGGGTCCGCGGCACGGTGGCCGACCCGGAGCAGATGGTGATCTGCACCGGCTACGCGCAAGGCGTGACGCTGCTCATGGGGGTGCTGGCCGCCAGGGGCGCGCAGCGGCTCGCGCTCGAGGACCCGTCCTCCAACGACGACGCCCTGCCGGCCGCCAGGGCAGCCGGGCTGGACGTGGTCGGCATCCCGGTCGACGGTGACGGCATCCGGGTCGACGCGCTCCGGGACAGCGGCGCGGACGCCGTCATCCTGACGCCGTCGCACCAGTGGCCCACCGGGTCGGTCTTGTCGGCCGGGAACCGGGCCGCCGTCGTCCGGTGGGCGGCCGAACGCGGGGCGGTCATCGTCGAGGACGACTACGACGCCGAGTACCGCTACGACCGGACGCCGGTCGGCTCGGTGCAGGGCCTGGCGCCCGATCACGTCGTCTACGCCGGATCGGCGAGCAAGACGCTCGCGCCCGGGCTGCGCCTCGGCTGGTTCGTGCTGCCCGCGCACCTGACCGAGCCGATGGCCGCGGCGAAGATCGCGGCGGACCGCGGGTCCGCCGCGCTGGAGCAGATGGCGCTGGCCGACTTCGTGACGCGGGGCGAGTTCGACCGGCACCTGCGCCGGATGCGCCCGGTGTACCGGCGGCGCCGTGACGTGCTGCTCGCGGCGCTGGCCCGTCACCTGCCCTGGCTCGAGCCGGACGGCGTCTCGGCCGGGCTGCACCTGGTCACCTGGCTGCCGCCGCACCTGGACGAAGCCGCGGTGGTCGCCGCGGCCCGGCGGGCGGGCGTCGGCCTCGACGCGGTGGGGCCGTACCGCATCTCGAACCCGGGTCCCGGCGGCCTCATCTTCGGGTACGCGACGGTCAGCGAACGCGCGATCGCCGAGGGCGTCGCCACCCTCGCCGAGGTCATCAGCGACCTCTAACCGGCGCGACCCTGGGCCGGGGGAACGTGCTGGATGTGACATCGACCACCAAAGAGCGTGGTCGATGGGACATCGACCACGTTGGGGTGGCGCGCGGAGGCGGCGTTGGGGTGGCGCGCAGAAGCGGCGTTGGGGTGGCGCGTGGAGGCGGCATTGGGGTGGCGCGCGGAGGCGGCGTTGGGGTGGCGCGTGGAGGCGGCGTTGGGGTTGGCGCGCGGAGGCGGCGTTGGGGTTGGCGCGCGGAGGTGGCGGGAACGTGGCCGATGGAACATCGGCCACGTTCGGGTGAGCAGGGCGCGTTGGGTGGGCGGCAGCCGGGTGTCACAGGCGGCGGGGGTGCCTTGTCTGAGATGGCGAAGGCTATAAAGGCAGGGAAGGGAGCCATCATGCGAGTGTTCATCGCGGGCGCAGCCGGCGTCATCGGGCAGCGCCTCGTCCCCTTGCTGACGGCGGCCGGCCATGAGGTGACCGGCACCACGCGATCGGCAGCGAGGGAAACCGAGATCCGGCGGCTTGGCGCCACCCCGGTCATCGTGGACGGCCTCGACGCCGGCGCCGTGCTCACGGCGGTGGGGCAGGCCAGGCCGGAGGTGATCATCCATCAGATGACGTCGCTGAGCGCGCTGAAGGACTTCCGCAACTTCGACAAGGGCTTCGCGGTCACCAACCAGTTGCGGACCACGGGCACCGACAACCTGCTCGCGGCCGCGCGGGCGGCCGGGACCGGACGGTTCATCGCGCAGAGCTACACCTCGTGGCCGTACGCCCGTGTCGGCGGCCCGGTCAAGACCGAGGACGACCCGCTCGACACCAGTCCGCCGGCCGCGATGACGGAGTCGCTGCGGGCGATCCGGCACGTCGAGGAGGCGGTATCGGCGTTTCCCGGCGGCGTCGTGCTGCGCTACGGGGGCTTCTACGGGCCCGGCGCGTCGGAGAACATGCTCGCCCCGGTGCGGAAACGGATGCTGCCGGTCATCGGCGGGGGCACCGGCATCTGGTCGTTCCTGCACGCGGACGACGCCGCGGCGGCGACCGCCGCCGCGGTGACCCGGGGCGCGCCTGGCATCTACAACGTCGTGGACGACGATCCGGCACCGGTGTCGGAGTGGCTGCCGTTCCTCGCCAGGTGTCTCGGCGCGAAGCCGCCGCTGCGCGTCCCCGCGTGGCTGGGACGGCTGCTCGGCGGCGAGGCCGCCGTGGTCATGATGACCGAGATGCGCGGGGCGTCGAACGCGAAGGCGAAGCGCGAGCTCGGCTGGTCGCCGCGCTACCCGAGCTGGCGTGACGGCTTCCCGGCGTGGACCGGGCAGGCGCCCGCGCTCAGGGCGGTGCACGATGACGCAGCCTGAGGGGCGGTCCCAGCCGCCTGAAACCCAGCCGCCCTACCAGGAGCTGCGGCCGCTGATGTTCTCGATCGCCTACCGGATGACCGGGAGCGTCAGCGACGCGGAGGACATCGTGCAGGAGGCGTTCCTCGGGCTGGCCAGGGGGCTGAGCGAGGGCACCGTGGTGGAGTCGCCGAAGGCCTACCTGGCGACCGCGACCACGCGGCACGCGATCAACCACCTGCGGTCGGCCCGGGTGCGGCGGGAAGCCTACGTGGGCACCTGGCTGCCCGAGCCGCTGGTGGCCGATGAGGGCCGGCCGCCGCAGCCCGCGGCCGCCCCCGACCCGGCGGAGCGCGCCGAGCTGGCCGACTCGCTGTCGATGGCCTTCCTGGTGATGCTGGAGAGCCTGGCCCCGGTGGAGCGCGCCGTGTTCCTGCTCCGCGAGGTGTTCGGCTACGACTACGCCGAGGTGGCGCGGATCGTCGGCAAGAGCGAGCAGAACTGCCGCCAGATCTTCGCGCGCGCCCGCCAGCACATCGGCGACCGGCGGCCGCGGTTCGAGTCGTCCAGGGTCCAGGGCGAGGAGCTGGCGCGCCGGTTCTTCGCCGCCGCGGCCGGCGGGGAAATGGACGCGCTGCTCGAACTGCTCGCACCGGACGTCGTCTTCGTCGGAGACGGCGGCGGGAAGGCGCTCGCGGTCAAGGAGCCGCTGCACGGGCGGGTCCGGGTCGCCCGGTTCGTCGCCGGGCTGTTCCGCCGCGGCGTCCAGCTCCACGCCGAGCTGCGGCCGGCGTGGGTGAACGGCCAGCCTGGCGGGCTCGCGCTCGGCCCCGACGGCCGGGTGATCAGCGTGTTCACGCTGGACATCGCCGACGGGGCTGTGCAGGCGATCCGTTCGGTCGTCAACCCGGACAAGCTCGTCCATCTCGGGCCGGTCTCGGATCTGGGGCTGCCCCCTGCCCGCGACTAGCGGGGCGGCGGCGGAGAGGCCACGGGCCCGTTCGGGATAAAAAAATCCAGGATCCTGGAAAAGGCTCCGCCAGCTGTGCGCATCGGCGGTCAAGCAGGGTGACGCGGGTACACTCGGGGCGAAAATTGTCGCGGACAGTATTCATGGGGGCTTCGAACCTTGCGCACCGTACCGCCCGTTGTCTGGTGGGGGGACGATCTCCGGCAGAGAGCGTCCGCCGTTGGCAGAGAGTTCGCTGGGAGGACTGCCCGATGAGTGATGAGGACTGGAAGGGCTGGTACCAGGACGATAAACCCAGCCCGTCCGCGAGCGGGCCGCGCTACGAGCCGAGCCCCGGGTCCGGGTCGAGGTCTGGGTCGGGGTCCGGGTACGGCGGCGGCGCCGGGTACGACGCGACGCACGGCATGACCGCCCCGGCGGGCGGCGGCCGCGGGTGGCCCTCGCAGCCGCCGCCGGTCTCCGCGCCGCGCCGGCCCGGCGAGCCCTACCCCGGCGGGCTAGGGGGCGGCGGGCGGCGGTGGCGGTTCTGGGGCCAGCCCGGCCGCCGCGGGCGGCGGATCGCGCTGATCGCCGGGATCGTCGTGCTGATCCTGATCCTCGTGGCCGTCAGCTCGTACTTCTGGGCGGACGGCAAGCTGAACAAGTCCGTGGCGCTGCCGGCCACGACGGCGACGTCGGCGGGGACCAACTGGCTGATCGTGGGTTCTGACAGCCGGCAGGGGCTCAGCCGCACGCAGGCTGACGCCCTGCACCTCGGGACCGTCGGCGAAAACGCCTCCGACTCGCTGATGCTGCTGCACATGGGCGGCCCCAAGCCGGTGCTGATCAGCATCCCGCGCGACTCCTACGTGCCGATCCCCGGGCACGGGGACAACAAGATCAACGCTGCCCTCGCGTACGGCGGGCCGACGCTGCTCATCCAGACCGTGGAGAGCGTCACCGGGCTCCGCATCGACCACTACATGGGGATCGGCTTCGGCGGCCTTGTCAGCGTGGTGAACACGGTCGGCGGCGTGCGCGTCTGCCTGCCGCAGGCGATCCAGGACTCCTACTCCGGCGTCAACCTGTCGAAGGGCTGCCACAACCTGAACGGCACCCAGGCGCTGGCCTTCGTGCGGGACCGGCACTCGTTCGCCACGTCCGACCTGCAGCGGATCCAGGATCAGCGGGCGTTCCTCAAGGCCCTGCTGAGCAAGGCCACCGGCCCGGGCGTCTACCTGAACCCGTTCACCGCCTACCCGTTCGCCTCGACGGCCGCGGGGTCGATCGCGGTCGACAAGGGCACCAGCCTGTACGACCTGATCCAGGCGGGGCTCGCGCTGCGCGGCGCGCAGACCGGCACGGTGCCGATCGCGAACCCCTCGCTCCCGACGAACGCGGGCGACGCCGTCGAGTGGAACCGCACCGAGGCGCTGCAGTTGTTCGGGGCGTTGCAGCAGAACAAGGCCGTCCCTGCCGGGCTGCTGAGCGGCACCAATGTCGGGTAACCGGCTGGTCATTTGACGGGTCGCGAATTCGTGGCATAAGCGGCGCGTGCGGCGTGAGCGGTTTGAGACCGGGGCTTTTGGTGTATCTGTACCTATAAAGGCAGGTCTTGACACGGAGACGTGACAGTGCTGCACCGCGTCTGGTGCGACCAGGCGCCGGAACGCGGGCGGCTAACCGGAGGTCTCATGAGCCGAAACGAGGTTCCTGGACTGAACGGCGGAGCAACTGCGCTGAACGGCCGCACCCCAGGGATCAACGGCGCGGCAAGAATCAACGGCGCGGCAAGACCCAACGGGCACACCTCGCGGCACCCGGGGCTACCGCACGGAACCGGGGCCGGCGAGGAGCAGGCCAGCCTCGGTCTTTCCGCTCGCGAACTCGAGGTCATGTCGCTGATCGCAGGCGGCCACACCAACGGCGAGATCGCCGCGCACTTGTTCCTGGCGGAAAAGACGGTCAAGAACCACGTCAGGCGCATCTACTCCAAGCTCGGCGTGGATTCCAGGCCCGCCGCGATCGCGCACTGGCTGGCGACCCGGGCGGCGCCCAGACGCTGACGGATGGCGCTGCGCCGGCTGGTGTTTGCCTGAGCGTAAGCTGACAGGAGGGAGTTCATCTCCAGGAAGCCTTCAGGTTTCCCTCAGCTTAGCGAGGGATGATTTCACCATGAACACGACGATGACCGAGGCGCGGCAACAGGCCGACGCACGGCTGCTAGTCGTCGAAGATGAGCCGAACATCCTCGAGCTCCTCTCGGCGAGCCTCCGTTACGCCGGTTTCGAGGTGATCACCGCGGCCGCCGGCACCGAGGCGGTGCAGGCCGCTCAACGGCACCGCCCGGACCTGATCGTGCTCGACGTGATGCTGCCCGACATGGACGGTTTCGACGTGATCCGGCGGCTGCGCGGCGGCGGCGCCAGGATCCCGGTCGTGTTCCTCACCGCCCGCGACGGCACCGACGACAAGATCCGCGGCCTCACCCTGGGCGGCGACGATTACGTCACCAAGCCGTTCTCCCTGGAAGAGGTCATCGCGCGCATCAAGGCCGTGCTGCGGCGCACCCGCGGCGACGGCGTGGAGCCCACGCCCCGGCTGAAGTTCGCGGACCTGGAGCTCGACGAGGAGAGCCACGAGGTCTGGCGCGGCGGCGACCAGGTGCAGCTCTCCCCCACCGAGTTCAAGCTGCTGCGCTACTTCATGAGCAACGCCAACCGCGTCCTGTCCAAGATGCAGATCCTGGACCACGTGTGGGACTACGACTTCCGCGGTGACACGGGGATCGTCGAGTCCTACGTGTCCGTGCTCCGCCGCAAGGTCGACACCAAGGAGCCACGGCTGATCCACACCCTGCGCGGCGTCGGGTACGTGCTGCGGCTCCCGTCGTAGGCAGGCAGCCGGTCATGTCGGGAGCGGACGTGCTGGCAAGCGGCACGGTCAGCCGGAGCGCGGCCCGGGCCGCCAGGCCCTGGGAGGCGGCCAGGCGGCTGTCCCGCCGCACGTCGCTGCGCACCAAGCTGATCACCGCCGTGCTCGTGCTGGTGGCCATCGCGGTGGCCGCGATCAGCCTCGCCAGCACCTACATGGTGCGGGCGTACCTGATCGATCAGCACGACGGCGAGCTGCTGGCTCAGGTCAGCGCCGTCAACTTCACTCAGCAACCTGCCCCAGGGCGTCGGTGTCGGTTACGCGTCCCCGACGCGCTCGGACGTCGTCGTGGGGCTGCAGCAGCCAGGCAGCCAGCTCAGCTGGGACACGGCCATGCCCCTGCCCTTCATGAGCAACAACGACCCGCTCCCGAAGCTGCCGACCAGCAGCAACTGGGCCAGCGTGAGCAAGGGCGTGACGCTCAACCTGACGGCCCAGTCCGGCCCGAACACCTGGCGCGTCATGGCGGAACCCGTCACGGTCAACACGGCCAACGGCGGAACGGCCCAGGCCATCCTCGTCGTCGCCGTGGACCTCGGCAACATCAACGCGCTGACGACCCGGCTGATCCTCTTCGACCTGGCGGTGGGCGGCGCGATCCTGGTCGTCCTCGCCGCGGTGGGCGCCGCGGTCGTGCAGGCTAACCTGCGCCCGCTCAACGACATCGAGCTGACCGCCAGCCAGATCGCCAAGGGGCACCTGAACCACCGCATCCCCGAGCGCGACCCGCGCACCGAGATCGGCAGCCTCGGCCACTCGCTCAACGCCATGCTCAGCCAGATCGAGGCCGCCTTCCATGCCCAGGAGGAGTCCGAACAGGCCGCGCACCGCTCCGAGGACCGCATGCGCCGGTTCATCGCCGACGCCAGCCACGAGCTGCGCACCCCGCTGACGACGATCCGCGGCTTCGCCGAGTACTACCGGCAGCGCGGCGGACTGCGAAAACTTCAAAATCAAGATCAACTATCCGGAACGTCCCCGGCCGGCTCCACGGCGCCGGATGGCTCCGCGGGGGAGGGCCTCACCCCGCAGGATCTCGACCGGATCATGCAGCGCCTCGAGGCGGAGGCGTCCCGGATGGGCCTGCTCGTCGAGGACCTGCTGACCCTGGCCAGGCTCGACCAGCAGCGCCCGCTGAACATCGCGCCCGTCGACCTGCTGACCCTCGCCGCCGACGCGGTGCAGGACGCCCGGATGGTGGCACCCGGCCGGCCGATCGACCTCAACGTGGCGCCCGGCGCCGCGTTCCTCGTGGACGGCGACGAGGCGCGACTGCGGCAGGTGATCGGGAACCTGGTCAACAACGCGCTCACGCACACCCCGCCGGGGACTCCGGTCCGGGTCAAGGTCGCCTCAGGCAAGCTCGATCACGGCACCCCCGCCGTCGTGCTCGACGTCGAGGACGACGGACCTGGCATGTCAGCCGACCAGGCGCAGCGGGTCTTCGAGCGGTTCTACCGCGCCGACCAGGCCAGGAACCGCGCGTCCGGCGGCACCGGCCTCGGGCTGGCGATCGTCGCCGGGCTGGTGGAAGCGCACGGCGGCACCGTCTCGGTGCGCACCGCGCCGGGCGCGGGCGCCGACTTCCAGGTCAGGCTGCCGCTCTCCCCCGACGCCCGGATGGGGGAGCCCGGCGACGCCGACGACGAGGACTCGCCGGCTAGCGCTCGGTAGCGGCCGCCCCCACGACGGCCCGCAGCTGGCTGACGATGCGCGCCATGCCGGTCTCGAGCATCGTGAGGACCCGGGCGAAATCCGCCGTGCTGCCGCCCCACGGATCCGGCACGTCCGCGCCGTCCAGGCCCGCGACCTCCCCGAATAGCCTGATCCTCCGCATGGTCTCCGGCGCGACGCCGTCCTGCTGCGCGAGGGCGCGCAGGTTCGCGAGGTTGGAGCCGTCCATGGCGAGGATGAGGTCGCGTTCGGCCAGCCAGGACGCGTCGAACTGGCGGGCCCGGTGCGCGGAGCCGTCGTAGCCCTGCCGCTCCAGCTGCCTCCTCGCGGGCGGGTTCATCGTCTGCCCCACGTGCCAGTCGCCGGTGCCCGCGCTGTCCACGATCACCCGGTCGTGCAGGCCGGCGGCGGCGAGCTGGGCGCGCAGCACGACCTCGGCCATCGGGGAGCGGCAGATGTTGCCGAGGCAGACGCAGAGCACCCGGTACGGTCCTGACGGGTTCTTCGGCGGCGGCAACGACGGCGACGTCGCGGCGGATTCAGGCGGCATGTCACTAAGCATGCCCCAGCTTCACTGGCGGTTCAGCCGGCGCTTCTCGCTTCGCACCAGGCCGCCGCCGATGATGAGCCGCTGGATCTCGCTAGTGCCCTCGTAGAGGCGGAGCAGCCGCACGTCGCGGTAGATCCGTTCGACGGGCACCTCGCGTATGTAGCCGGCTCCCCCATGGACCTGGACGGCCTTATCGGCGACCTGCCCGGCCATCTCGGTACAGAAGAGCTTGGCCACCGAGGGGGCGATGCGGCGGTCCTCGCCGGACTGGTACTTGCGGGCGCACTCCCGCACCAGCGCCTCGCCGGCGAGCACGCCGGTCTGCATGTCGGCCAGGTGCGCCTGGACAAGCTGGAAGTCGCCGATGGCGGTACCGCCCTGGGTGGCGGTGGCGGCGTACGCCACCGACTCGTCGAGGGCCCGGCGGGCGGCGCCGACCGCGACCGCGGCGATGTGCACCCGGCCGCGGGCCAGCGACGACATCGCGGCCTGGTAGCCGACCTCTTCTGAGCCGCCAACGAGCGCCGCGGCCGGCACGCGCACGCCGGTCAGCGTGACATCGGCGGTCCAGGCGCCCTCGTGGCCCATCTTGCGGTCGTGCGGGCCGACCTCGAGGCCGGGAGCGCCGGCTGGCACGAGGAAGACGGCGATGCCCGGATCGGCGCCCGCGGCCTCGCGGGTGCGGGCGAAGACCACGAACAGCCCGGCGACCGGCGCGTTGGTGATGAACCGCTTGGCCCCGCTGATCACCCACTCGTTCCCGTCGCGGACGGCGCGGGTGCGCAGCCCCGCCGGATTGGAGCCGGCGCCTGGCTCGGTCAGGGCGAAGGACGCGACGACCTCGCCGGAGGCGAGCCGCTCGAGCCAGGCGGCCTTCTGCTCGTCGGTGCCGAAGTTGACGAGCACCTGCCCGGCGATGCCATTGTTGGTGCCGAACAGCGAGCGCAGGGCCAGGGACGTGTAGCCGAGCTCCATCGCCAGCTCGACGTCCTGGACGAGGTCGAGACCGAGGCCGCCCCACTCCTGCGGGATCGCGAAGCCGAAGAGACCGAGGCCGGCCGCGGCGGCCCGCAGGTCGGCGGGCAGGGCATCGGTCGCCATGATCTCGTTCTCCCTGGGCATGACCCTGGACCTGACGAACTCGCGGGTCGCGCGGAGGATCTCGGCGAAGTCCTCAGGCGAGACCTGGGAGCGGGCCGGCGCGGCTGAGGTCATGACATCTCCCTGGCGTAGCGTCCGCGCAGGCCGGCGATGAGCTGCTCCAGCGCGAACTCGAAGCTCTCCCTGTCCACCTCCGCCGCGCGTGCCGCCAGCCGGTGCGCCTGCCCCAGGTGCGGGTAACGGTCGGCGTACACCTCGGGATCGGCGGCGAAGCCCTCGGCGAAGGAGCCGAGGGCGGCCCCGAAGACGAGGTACTTGGCGGCGGCGCCGATCATCGTCGCCTCCCGCGGCGGCCACCCGGTGGCGACCAGGCCGCCATGAACGTCGTCGGCGCGCCGCAGCGCGTCGGCGCGGCGGCCTGGCGCGTGCGAGAGCACCGGCACCAGCCGCGGGTGCGCGGCCAGCGCGGCCCGCAGCGAGCGCGCCCAGGCGCGCACACCGGGCTCCCAGCCGCGCCGGAAGGCCGAGGTGTCCACGTGGGCGAGGACGTCCGCCGCCACCGCCTCAAGCAGTTCGTCCTTGGTCGCGTAGTGGAAGTAGAGCGACGCCGCGCTCACGTCCAGCGCGGTGGCGAGCCGGCGCATGCTCAGCCCCTCAAGCCCCTCGGCGTCGACGAGCGCGAGCGCCGCCGCGCGGATGCGCGCCTGGTCCAGCTTGGCGGTCGTCGGGCGTGCCATCGGCTCTCCCGTTCTCCCTGGCTGGTGACGTGGGCTACGATGTCATTTAATCTAACACTGTTCGATTAAAGCGTCGTCAGTGTGACGGTGGGAGGGACCAGCTATGCGCCGTGCGGTCTTCGATGAGGATCACGAGTCGTTCCGTAAGACCCTGCGGGCCTTTATCCAGGCCGAGGTCGTCCCGCACTACCAGGAGTGGTACGAGGCGGGCATCGTGCCGCGCGACTTCTACTACAAGCTCGGCGACCTGGGCATCTTCGGTATCGAGGTGCCCGAGGAGTACGGCGGGGCCGGCCTCTCCACCTTCAAGTACTACGCCATCGAGGCCGAGGAGACCACACGGGCCGGCGTCTCGTTCGGCGGCTCCGGCGTCCACGCGGGCCTGTGCCTGCCCTACCTGCTGAAGCTCGGCACGCCCGAACAGCTGGCCGCCTGGCTGCCGGGGTTCGTCTCCGGGGAGACGATGTTCGCGATCGCCATGACCGAACCAGGCACCGGCTCGGACCTCGCGGGCATGCGC
The DNA here is from genome assembly GCA_963843745.1 of uncultured Actinomycetota bacterium. Lineage (GTDB taxonomy): Bacteria > Actinomycetota > Actinomycetes > Streptosporangiales > Streptosporangiaceae > Trebonia. Next base: position 1,018 of record CAWJLP010000012.1, on the reverse strand, counting down.
ACCACCGCGCGCAAGTCGGCCGACGGCGGTCACTACGTCCTCAACGGGGCCAAGACCTTCATCACCGGGGGCGTCCACGCCGACCGTGTCATCGTCTGCGCCAGGACGTCGCCGCCGTCGCCCGAGGACCGCCGCCACGGCATCTCTCTCCTGGTGGTCGACACCAAGTCCCCTGGCTACTCCGTCGGGCGCAAGCTCGACAAGATCGGCCTGCGAGTCTCCGACACCGCGGAGCTCACGTTCTCCGACGTGATCGTGCCCGCGGGGGACCTGCTCGGCGAGGAGGACAAGGGCTTCTCCTACCTCGGCCAGAACCTCCCGCAGGAGCGGCTCAGCATCGCCTACGGCGCCTACGCGCAGGCCGCCGCCGCGGTCCGGTTCGCTGTGGAGTACACAAAGCAGCGCACCGTGTTCGGCAAGGAGGTCGCGTCCTTCCAGAACACGAAGTTCGAGCTGGCCGCCTGCCAGGCCAAGGTGGACGCCGCCCAGGCCGTCGCCGACCGCGCGCTCGAGGCGCTGGACGCCGGGGAGCTGACCCCCGCGGAAGCGGCGTCGGCGAAGCTCTTCTGCACCGAGATCGCTTCGGAGGTCATCGACCGGTGCCTGCAGCTGCACGGCGGCTACGGCTACATCAACGAGTACCCGATCGCGCGGCTGTACGCCGACAACCGGGTCAACAGGATCTACGGCGGCACCTCCGAGGTCATGAAGACGATCATCGCGAAGAACATGGGGCTGTGACCGCGCTTTCACGGTGGCCGGCACGGCACGGCACGTCCGATTCGCACGGCCGCCTGTTGCTTGCTACGATTTGAAAGCTCCACGCGCCGCTAGCTCAATTGGCAGAGCAGCGGACTCTTAATCCGCGGGTTCGGGGTTCAAGTCCCTGGCGGCGCACCCGTTCTGACCTGGGGTTTCACCGCCCCAGGTCATTTTTTATGTGCCCGTTTTGTTCCCATGTTTGCTCCATGTTTGCTCGGGCGCACGGACCCAGCAATCCGGGGCTTGTCAAGAACAG
>CAWJLP010000011.1:0-138206 GCA_963843745.1 uncultured Actinomycetota bacterium | reverse complement strand
GACGAAACCCGGCTGCATGGCATGCAGAAGGTCAGGGTTTACGCAGCGCGGTTCCTTCCAGTGCTTCATATCGAACGCCAAGGTCACCGGTTGTCCGGAGTGATGAAGCGTTGCCGCCGCATAGCGAGGTTGACCGATCGTGGCTCTTTGCTGATCACGTGCCATAGGTAACCGATCGGTGCGATACATCCAGCACGATGACTGTGTGCGCCTGGTCATCGATCCGATACCGGACGCGCCACTCTTGCCCCCGGCGCGCGGAGTACTGGCCAGCGTATTCGTCGCGCAGCGGGTGGCCGACACGGTACGGATTTTCCAGCAACGGGCCAAGGACGAACTCAGCGACCGCTGTGGCGACTTTCTCGGGCAGACGCTCAAGCTGACGCTGGGCACGCGGACGAACCTCAAGGCGCCAGCGCCCGCCAGCATCGGTCACGCGGCGCCGGGGCTACGAAGCAGGTGAGCGAAACGGCGCCGGAACTCGTCCTCGTCAATGCCCGACTCATCTTCGCCCTCGTGAGTGCCCTCGCCTGTCGCGTCACGTCGTTCAGCCGCATCACGGCGCCACCATGCCGTCGACTCCGCCGACTCCAGTTCGTCCAGGCGCTGCCACTCCTCGGCGGAGACCAGGACTACCGGGCGGTGGCCAGGCCGCACCAGAGCTACCGGTCCGCGACCAGCCTCCACCTCGTCGGCAATCGCGTCCAGATCCTCGGCGTCGCCGATCGGCTTCTCTTCCACACTCTTAAGTATGTACGACATACCCCACGGTACGAAGCAAGAGCGACCGGCCGTCCCGGGCACCCGTTTTGGCGATGTCCGGCGGCCCCCAAGGCGATGGCCGCCACCTAGCGGTGCACCTCACCGTCGCTGTCCACACCTACAAAGTAGCCGCCACCACCCCAGATCCATCGCAATGCAGCCGCCGTCGCGGTCTAACGTGAGAACACCTTGTCCATCACCTCCGCACCGGTGGTGATCACAGGACGCAGCTCGCGCCGGTAGACCAGTTCGGTCGTGCTGGTCTGCTTGTGCCCGGCTACCCGGGCGATCTCCTCCACCGGCACGCCGCCCGCCGACATGATGCTCACGAAGGTATGCCGCAACTCCCGGGGAACCCAGTCCTCGCCCAGGCCCGCAGCCTTGGTGATCTGCCGGAACTCCCGCCTGATGTTGTGCTGGTCCAGCATCGTCCCGATCGTCGTGGTGAACACCAGGCCGCTGTCCTGCCACAACTCCCCCGCCCTGAGCCGGTCCGTCGCCTGGGCCGCCCTGCGCTCCCGCAGCGCGCTCAGCGCGATCTCCGGAAGCTTCAGCGTCCGGCGCGACCGGGCCGTCTTGGTGTCACCCCCGGCGCGGTCGGACCGCCAGATCGCCACCGTCCCGGCGTCCAGGTCCACATGATCCCACCGCAACGCCCGCGCCTCCTCGGGTCTGATCCCGGTCATCAGCAACAGCACAACGTAGGCATGCAGGCGGTAAGGCCCGGCATCAGCACCACCTCCGCGACGACCAGCGGCAGCGTCGATGAGCGCCCTCGCCTGATCGAGAGTCAGCGCCTTGGATGGTCTTCCGTCCTGCCCGGCAGGCGGCCGGACCAGCGCGGCCACGTTCCGGCCTACCAGGTTGTCTGTCTCGGCATGGCGGATCGCCCGCACCAGGCAGTTGTGTGCGATCTGCATCGATCGTGTCGACAGGTGATCGCTGAGCTCTGCCAGGGCCGACCTGACATCGGCGGCCGTCAGTTTGCTCAGTGGCCTAGCCCCCAGCCGCTCCATCAGCGGCTTAACACCGTCCCGGTACAGCTGGACCGTCCGCGCCGACCGGCCTGACAGCCCGTGCTCGAGCCACGCATCCATCGCCGCCTGGACCGTGTATCCCGCCGGGGACTGCACGCCAGCGTCCAGCTCCGCGTGGAGTGCCTTGAGCTTGTCCCGGACCTCCTGCTTGGTCTTGCCGGAGACCTTCCGGCGCACGCGCTTTCCGCCAGCGCCGAAGCCGACCGAGACCGCGCCGATGTACCTGTTCTTGTCAGCCGCGAAGTAGATGGCATCTTCGCCATGCCCGCGGCGCCTGACTGAAGCGTCCGCCATGGGACCAGCGTAACTCTTTGGCTCCCCGTTTGGCTCCCCGCCGATCCGCCAGGAGGTCTCAGATAGCCTCTGACCTGGTGGGCGCAACAGGGTTCGAACCTGTGACCCTTCGCTTGTAAGGCGAATGCTCTTCCACTGAGCTATGCGCCCGGGCTGTCCGGCGGCACGCCGGGTGCGCGGAATCCCTGGCTAGCGTACCGGTTCGCGAGACCCGGCGCTCACTCCGCGCGCGGGAGTCCGTCGAACCAGGCCAGGACACTGGGCACCGCCTCATTGATGTGGGCCAGCATGCCTTCGTGGTCGTGACCGGGGAAGGACGCGTGCTTGAGCCCGTGACGGTCCAGCCCGGCGGGGAGCAGCTGTACGCCCCCTCCCCTGGCGATCTCCTCGTCATCCTCGCCCCAGAACGCGAACAGCGGGCATGACAGGTTGCTGACCAGGAAGTCCGGTGGCAGTTCCGACAGCTCTCGGTAGAACGAGAGCACGGCGGCATCGGCAAGGCCGTTCAAGGAGCATATGACAGGCGCTATCCGCGCCGTGCTGGTCATCGGCGCCCTGAAGTGAGAAACTACTTCGATGGGTGTGTACTCAGACAACCCGCGGCAGCAGTTCTCCGCGGCATGGCAGGTTGCCACGTCCGCGCTGGACCAGTGGGCGAAACAGGTCACGGCCGCGACCTCCGAGGCCGTGGACAAGCTCGATCCGGCCCTTCGCGCCGCGGTAGAGGCCGCCCGCGCGGTGGTTACCGGGAACTGGGGCGCCTGCCAGTGCCCGTGCGCCACGGCACATCCGCAGGACCAGGACGTCTGCGAGGGCAGCGCCATCATGACCCGGCGGGTAGCCGGAGCAGACATGTCCTTGTGCGCGCCCTGCGCCGTGGCCCAGGGTGTCGCCGAAATGCGACGTTAGGCCCCTTTACGCCTGATCGCCAAGTCCCGCCGTCGAGGCGGCTAGGGTGAGACGATGGCGCTCCTGGACGTCGCGCGCGGCGATGATCGTCATACCGCCGAGCGGCTGACGGCCGAACCGGTGATCTGGCTCGGCACGGTCCGCCCCGACGGGCGTCCGCACCACGTCCCTGTCTGGTTCGCGTGGCACGATCCGCTGGTGCTCATCTTCAGCATGCCCAACACGGCGAAGGTGCGGAACGTGCGGGCATCGTCCGCTGTCAGCCTGTCTCTGGACTCGGCGGACGGCGGCCGGGACATCGTGCTCGCCGAGGGCCGCGCCACGCTGGTCACCGGGGCGGGTCAGCATCCGCATTTCCTGGCCGCGAAGTTCCGCGAGAAGTACGCGCAGTCCCTGGACGACACGTCCTTCGAACAGTGGCGTGCCACGTTCTCCCAGCCCCTGCTGATCCACGTGCAGCGCATCACCGCCTGGACAAGGACGGCCACCGGGGTCGCCTACCGGGTCGTGCCCTAGCGTCCGTCCGCCCCGCAAGCCCCCGACCCCCATGAAAGGCCAAGTGCCATGTGGCATGACATGTTCGTGATTCAGATACCCGTCCTGGAAAAGGTTCTCCGGACAGTTCTCGTGTATGTCACTATCGTTATCTTGTTCCGGCTGGTCGGCAAGCGTGATCTGGCGACCTTTAACACCTTCGATTTCGTCGTCATATTTCTCTTGTCAAATGTTGTGCAGAATGCCATTATCGGCAACGACGTCAGCGTCTCAGGCGGTGTCATCGGCGCGGCCGTCCTGGTGGCCATCAACTCCGCCTTTAACCGCTGGCTGGCCGCCAGCCCCCGCGCCAGCCGCGTGCTGCAGGGCAAGCCCACCACCATCATTGAGAACGGGCACTTCATCAAAAGCGCGCTGCGGCGCCTCGCGCTGCGCCCAGCCGAGATAGATCACGCCATACGGGTACAAAACGGCGACGACGTCAGTGAAATCGGCAACGGCAGGATGGAACCGTCCGGGCAGCTAGTCCTGTCACTCAAGCCCGCGGAACAGAGCGCCACGAAGGGCGACATCGCGCACCTGAACGCCCGCCTCGACAGCATCGACGCCGCCCTGGCCGCCCTCGCCCATTAGGGTCAGCGCCTACACCCCTTCGACAGACTTTAGCGCCGCGGGCTTCTCTTCCTCGCGACGAGGGGCCGGCACGCGCGGCGCGAAGGGCTCCGGATAGTCTCTCCGCCGCTGGGTATCGCGGAAATCCCCGAAAAGCGGCATATTATCCACGGCGGTGAAATCGGGGTCGCGGGAAATCCAGTCGTAGGGGCGTTCCATTTCGCAGTCTGGATTGTTAATGGTGCGCTCCAGGGCGGCCACCACCCTGGCTACGGTCTCGGGCGCCACGCCCGCGAACGACGCGTACATGCATGCGGTGTTGTACGCGGCCTGCCAGGACGCCGTGCAGCACTGCCACGGCAGCCAGCGGACCCGGTCGGGCGCGTCCGACAGCTTGGGCTCTGGGGCACCCGCCGCCGGCCGGGCTGTGTCATCCGTGTGCGGATCGGTGAGCAGCGACCGGATGAGGCCGGTGTCGCCCGCGATGTCGGACGTGATGTCCATGCCCACCTTGAGATACCTGAGCCGTGCGTCCGTGCAGGGTTCAGCTTCCCCGAGCTCGCGTTCGACGAACTTCAGCCTGACGGCGACCAGCAGCTCGGCGACGCGCACGCCGTCCCTGAAGGCCTGCCGATGGCGAGCCCGCCAGTGCGGCAGCCAGATCGCGCGCTCGTCGCGGTGCATCAGCGTGTCCCGCACGACCCGCCACAGGGCCAGCTGGCGCCGGATGTCGCGCAGTTCCACGGCCGCGATGGTCAGCAGCTCCTTGCGCAGCGACACCGACAGCGCGCAGCACCCGTCACGGTCCGGCTCACCGACGTCCGCGTCGGCCAGCTCCCGTGTTGTCAGGCCGGCCTGGCGCAGGATCTTGAGGATGTCATCGAGCGTGGTCTTCGTGTCCTTAGCGCCGAAGGGCGGGTGCGCCGGATTGGACACCATCTCAAGCGACATGGCGAGCCGGTAACGTCCCCGGTAGAAGCGCGGGTACTGGGCACGGTTCGCGGCGTGCAGCCGCAGTGAGTTCAGCCGCAGCGCGTGCAGCTCGAGTGCGTCGACATCCTCGGCATAGAGGTCGAGAAGCGAAGCCAGCTCGTACCTGACCACTCCGGCGCCCCGGCCGCTATCCGCCGCCTGCCACATGCGCTTGATCTGGCCTTCGCGTGATTTCTGGACGTCGCCGGGGGTTCCGGCCGCGACTCGCTCCTGCCGGGCCAGCAGCCACGCGCCGAGGTCGCTGCCGTCGAGGGCGCCATAGCACCAGCTGGGGGTCGTGCGGTCCATGGCGAATATCTGCCTGGCGACGGCACCGGCCACCATCGTCGCGGTCTCGTCGTCGCGGGCGGCGCACACCGTCTTGGTCGACAGCGTGCTGCCAGTCTTGGAGTTTTGCAGCTCAACCGTCACCCTCGTCCCGGTCTCCGCCAGTATCTTGAGCTGGATCCGGCGCGGGTTCGGCCAGATCGTGCCGAAGAACTGAATGACCGCGCCCGCCAGGCCCGCGGCGGAGTTGCCGGTGGCCTCGGCGATGGAGGCGAGCTCGTTCGTGCGGCTGCCACCCGGCAGGATCGCCGGGGCCCGGATCTCCATCGCGGACAGCCGGAACTTGAGCTCGTCCGTCAGCGGGTCGGGCTGCTTGTCCTTGTCGTCCGCGGGGCCACCCACCGCGGAGGTATCGAGCTGCGGCGCCTGCCGGCGCATCGCCCACGCCTCGAGCCCCCGGTACCCCAGCAGGATCAGGACGGCGACGACGATGCGCCCGATCCGACCGGGCGGCGGCGTGGGCTGCCCCAGCCACAGGACGTGCAGCAGATCCTTAATGACCGCGTCCGCGCCGCTCATGAACGCGTTCGCGAAGTTAGAGCTTGGCGGCTGAGCTATGCCATACCCGTACCTGGTAATCGCGATGACCGCGATCGCCGCGGTAATTACCGAGAACCAGCGCAGCGTGCGCACACTGAAAAAGGTCCCGACGAGTCCGAGCAGGACCGCGACGATAGCCAGCACTCCCCATGCCACCCACGAGGCCATTTCTCCCGCCTATCCCCCCACGCCACGCCCCCCGCGCGGCGAAGAATAGGCACATAATAAACCCGCGATGACCTAATGGAAATTGGCTGACCGTACATTTCCAGGCGAGCGCGACAAGGCGAGTCGGAATGAGCTAGTAGGACCGGCCGAAGATGAGCCGCTTGCCGTAGGCGGACGGCAGGCCGCAGCGGACGCACACACCTTGCTCCGGCGCCCCCTCGGCGGGGATGACCCGCGCCGTGGCCGAGGTGGCGGCCTTGATGTCGCTCTCGCACTGCGCCTGGCCGCAGTGGAACGCGAGCGCCCAGCCGGCCGTGACCGCCTCCGCGAACTCTTCCCACGCGTCCACCGTGGCCGTCCGCGAATCCCTGAAGCCGGTCGCCCGCCGCAGCAGCAGGTCCTGGAAGGCGGTCAGCTCAGCCGAAAGCACGGCAGGCGCCGCATCCAGCGAGACCGGGGACTTGCCCTCGCCCAGCCGGGTGGACATCAGCGCGGCGCCGGCGGCCAGGTCGCGCGGCCCCAGTTCCAGCCGGACCGGCACGCCGCGCATCTCCCAGTCGTTGAACTTGAATCCAGGCGACAGCTGCGCGCGGGTGTCCACGTGCGCGCGGATGCCCGCCCGGCCGAGCCGCCCCGCCAGCTCCACAGCGGGAGGCAGCACCTGGCCGGCCTGGTCGCCGCGGCCGATCGGCACGATCACCACCTGGTACGGGGCGAGCAGCGGAGGCAGCACGAGCCCCTTGTCATCGCCGTGCGTCATGATCACGCCGCCGATCATCCGGGCGCTCATGCCCCACGATGACGTGTGGCAGTGCTGCTGCTCGCCGCTTTCTGCCGTGTACTGGATGCCGAAGGCCCTGGCGAAGTTCGTGCCCAGGTAGTGCGAGGTGCCGGACTGCAGCGCACGGCCGTCGCGCATCATGCCCTCGACCGTGTACGTCCTGACCGCGCCAGGGAACCGCTCGCTGGCCGTCTTCTCGCCGTCCACGACCGGCATGGCGGCGATCTCGCGGGCCACCTTCGCGTACAGGTCGAGCGCGGTGAGCGTCTCCCGCATCGCGTCGGCCTCGTCGGCGTGCGCGGTGTGCCCCTCCTGCCAGAGGAACTCCGTGGTGCGCAGGAACATCCGCGGCCGCATCTCCCAGCGCACTACGTTGGCCCACTGGTTCAGCAGCATCGGCAGGTCGCGGTGCGAGCTGATCCACTTGGCCATCATCTCGCCGATGACGGTCTCCGACGTGGGCCGCACGACCAGCGGCTCCTCCAGCTCCTTGCCGCCCGCGTGGGTGACCACCGCGAGCTCGGGGGCGAACCCCTCGACGTGCTCTGCCTCGCGCTGCAGGTAGCTCTGCGGGATCAGCAGCGGGAAGTAGGCGTTGACGTGACCGGTCTCCTTGATCCGCCGGTCCAGGTCGGCCTGCAGCAGCTCCCAGATGCGGTAGCCGTAGGGGCGGATCACCATCGTGCCGCGGACCGGCCCCCGGTCCACCAGCTCGGCCTTGAAGACCAGCTCGTTGTACCAGGCGGAGAAGTCTTCGCTCTGCGGTGTCACTCCGCGTTCATCGCGTGCCACACGCAGAGGCTATGACACGCTCCCCGGCGACGGTCGAATGGTTTTCAGTCGACAGGGAACCTGGCCAGCACGTCGAACACGTCCGGGCCTGGCGCCGGGTAGTCGAGGCGGTCGCGGACCGCGACGACGCCCTGGACGTGCCGGACCCTGAACACGATGTGGTGCCCCTGCTCGCAGGTTTGCGGCCGGCCGGTCAGGGTGGCCACGCCCTCGGTCACCGCGACGTCGAACGCGCCGGGGTTCGCCGCGCCCTCCGTCGACAGCACGCCGGTCCTGATGTCCTCGGCGATCTCGGCGTCCGGGCGGCCGTAGACGGCCAGCACGTCGGCCCGGCTGACGATCCCGGCCAGGCGGCCGCCCGCGTCCACGACCGGGAGCCGCTTGACCCCGCGCACGTACATGAGCCGCGCGGCGTGCTCGACGGTGTCCTCGGGAGAGACGGTCACCGGCGGGGCTGTCATGAGGTCGGCGGCGGTGATCCCGCGCGCCTTCTCCAGCTGCTTGTGCCGCAGGATGCCGGTGATCATGCCCGCCATGTGGTCCTCGCCCCCGCCGAGGGCCATCTTGTTCAGCAGGTCGGACTCGGAGACGACCCCGATCACCTCGTCCGCCTCGTTCAGCACCGGGAACGCGCTGACCCGGTGCTGCCGCAGCGCGGCGGCTATCGCCGCGAACGGCGTGTCCTGCTCCACCGAGACCACCTGGGTGGTCATCACGTCCTTGACTGCCATGTTCATCGTCCGCACGCCCCTCTCCTAGCGAGTCAGTACAACCTTCAGCGCGCCGCTGCTGGCGGCCTCACCGAAGACCTCGTAGGCCTTGTCGAATTCGTCCAGGCCGAAGCGGTGGGTGATGAACCGGCTCGCGTCGAGCTGGCCGGAGGTGACCAGCCGCATCAGGGTCGGCGTGGACGAGGCGTCCACCAGTCCGGTCGTGATCGTGATGTCCCTGATCCACTGCTCTTCCAGGTGCAGCGTGGCCGGCTTGCCGTGCACGCCGATGTTCGCGATCCGCCCGCCGGGCCTAACCAGCTTCACGGCCATCTCGAACGTCGCGGGCACGCCGACCGCCTCGATCGCCACGTCCGCGCCGAGCCGCCCGGTGAGGTCCTTGATCACGGTCATCGGGTCCTCGCGGGAGTCGTTGATCGTGACGTCGGCGCCGAAATGCCTGGCGGCCTCGAGCCGCGCGTCGGACAGGTCGATGGCCACGATGTGGGCCGGGCTGAACAGCCGCGCGCTGCTGATCACGGACAGGCCGATCGGCCCGGCGCCCACGACCGCCACCAAGTCGCCTGGCCGGACACCGCCGGCGAGCACGCCGACCTCGTAGCCGGTCGGCAGGATGTCCGCCAGCATGAGGATCTCCTCGTCGGCAGCGCCGTCCGGGATCCGGTAGGTGGAGGTGTCGGCGTACGGCACGCGGACGTACTCGGCCTGGGTGCCGTCGATCCGGTGGCCGAGCACCCAGCCGCCGCCGTCCAGGCACTGCCCGTAACGCCCCTCGCGGCAGAACCGGCAGGTCCCGCACGCGCTGATGCACGAGACGAGCACCCGGTCGCCCGGCGTCAGCCGGTGCACGCCGTCGCCGGCCTCGACGACCGTTCCGACGGCCTCGTGGCCCAGAATCCGCCCTGGCGCCACCTCCGGCACGTCGCCGCCCAGGATGTGCAGGTCGGTGCCGCAGATCGTGGTCGCGTCGACCCGGACAATGACGTCACCGTCGTCGGTGATCTCCGGGTCGGGGACTTCTTCCCAGGCCTTCTGGCCGGGACCGTGGTACACGAGCGCCCGCATGGCTGCCTCCCGGTGTTCGCTTCTACTTCCAGCCTCGCCACGGGCCGCCGCGTGCGGCAGGGCCGAAGGTCCCGCCACACGGGCGGAAGGCCACGGGCGCCTCGAAACGACGGCGTACTAGGGTTCGTAGCGGGACCTTGAGGCCGCCCAGGAAAGGAGCGCCACGATGGCTGATCGGGTGATCGAGGAACTCGACCGGGATGAGTCGCTGCGGTTGATCTCGTCTGGGGGGATCGGCCGCATCGCCTACACCAGCAGGTTCGGCCCCACCGTGCTGCCGGTGAACTACACGCTCTACGAGGGGGCAATCTTGTTCCGCACCGCGGAAAACGGCCCGCTGGACCAGGACCTGCGGACCGGGATCGAGGGCGCCGACTACGAGGTGGCGTTCGAGATCGACGACATCGACATGGGGGGCGCGATGGGCTGGAGCGTGCTCATCCAGGGACCGGCCCACCACGTCACTGGGCCCGAGCGCGAGGACGCCTTCAGGGCCTGCGTGGAACCCTGGGCGCCCGGCAACCGGGAACTGCTCGTGCGGATCGTTCCGTCCCGGATCACCGGCCGTCGCATCAGTCTTTCGTAACGGGCCCGTGGTCCCACGACGCGGTCAGGGCTCCTCAGGAACCATGGCGATCGCGCCGCAGGGGCGGCTCCGGGGCACCAGGACCCGGCTGATCGACAGGTCGATGTCCGGCGGCGCCTGAGCCGCCTGAGCGCTACCGCGACCGGATGCGGCGGCCGCTGATATGCGCGGGCACGATCCTGACGTACAGGTCGTGCTCGCCGGCCGGCCAGGGCCGCAGGTCGCAGCCTTCGCGCAGGTGCCGGAGCTCGCCGGGCTGCAGCACCCGGTGCGCCTGGCCGCGGACCAGCACGCTCCAGCCGCACCCGAGCGTCTCATCCAGGTGGTCGGTCTCGAACGAGACCCGATCGTCGCCGTGCGCGGCGATCAGCGAACCGGTGCCGGTCCGCAGCACGATGGTGCCGGCCACCAGCAGGTAGTTGACCGGCAGCACCATCAGCCCGGAGACAGTGGTGAAGGCGAGCCGGCCAAGGCCGCCAGGCGCCAGCAGCCGCCCGCATTCGGCCACGCTGAGCCGCTCGAGCTGGCCGACAGGCCCGGCCGCGCGGCCGGGCGGCGCCTGCCCGCCGCCGCCGAGCAGCGCACCCGGCGTGGTGCGCAGCGCCGCCGCCAGCCGGCGCAGCGTGCCCGCGTCCGGCTGGCCGGGGAAGTTCTCCAGGAACTCCAGGTACCGCCGGTTCACCGCCGCGCGCTCGGCGACCTGACTGAGGCTGAGCCGCAGCTCGGCCCGCCGCGCCGCCAGCCGCCTGCTGAGGTCACCGGGATCAGGCGGCGACGGCCAGCGGTACGGACCAGACACTGTCCCGGTGGTCATCTCACGTACCGCATTCACAGTCATCGCCATCCACCCCACACTCCACCGCTTGGCTACTGCCAGCCTGCCGCCAGGACCGCGCCGCGAAGAGAGCCCTTCCGCCCGCCGACGAGGGACCTTGGTAGGCCCGCTCAGGTACGGTCAGGCCTTCCCGGATGGTGCCGGCTGGTCTTGCGGCCGCGGCGCGGGCGGCGTCCCGTCCGGCGGCGCCGCCTCGGACGGCGGGCCCGCCGGAGTCCGCCAGATCAGGCGGTGCACCGGAATCCAGCGCGGGATGTCGCGAAGTCCCGGGATGAACGGGACCAGCAGCAGGAGCAGCGTGGCCGCGCCGGTCATGTAGATGGCGATCAGGTCGACGTTGGCGGAGTTACGCCAGCCGGGGACGTGATACCAGAGCTGGTACAGCCAGAGCCACGGCTGGCCGGGGTAGCTGCCGGTCTCGTTCATCACGCCCCACTGGTCGCCGGTCAGGTGCATGTCCGCGGCCAGGTTGGAGTAGTACTGGCCGTCCTCCATGAACAGCAGCGGCCTGGTGTAGTCGGTGCCGTAGAACTGTCGCTGGGCGAGCAGGTCGGTGTCGATCGCGCCGCTGCGCGCCAGGCTGAGCTCGCTGGCCAGCATGACAGGGACCGGCCCGTCGTTGGCCGGCGGCACCACGGGGACGCCGCCGACGAACTTCACCTTGGTGACCGCGTTGGCATAGTTGGTCGCCCACTTGTTCTGCAGCGCCGCCGGGGCCGCGTTGTAGGCGGCCAGCGCGGCGGCCAGCGTGCGGTTGGCAGGCGCCGTGGCGGCGAGCGGTGACAGTACGAACGACTGCGCCGGGTCGACCGGCTGGGTCACCCCGAACCAGTTGGCGGGGGCGAACAACAGGCTTTGCGGCGTGCCGTTGGTGTTGTAGGGAGGCCCGTAGGTGGCGGTCAGGCTGGTGCCATTCAGTTCGCTCGCGGCGGTACCGAGGAAGTCGGCCGGCGCGATCCGCGCCCAGCTCTGGACGGTCACGGGCGGGACGTCCGGCGAGGACAGCACGACGGCGAGGCCGACCGTAACGATCAGGGCGACCAGCCCCGCGATCGTGCCTTCCTTCAGGATGTCGTACCGCCGGGTCGGGCCGCGCCACGGCGCCGCGTCGGCGGCGCGCGCCGCGCGCCGCTCGCTGGCGGTGCCCAGCCAGGTGCGCGGCTTGGTGTACTCGAACCGCGGCATCGCGGACTCCAGCGGGTGGCTCACGCCCCGGATCCGCACCAGCAGGACGTGCGCGCCGACCAGCGCGATCAGGACGATCGGGATCAGCACCACATGCCACAGCAGCATCTGGCCGAAGTTCATCAGGTTGAAGAACGCGCCGATCCCGGTTGCGTTGAACGCGTCCTTGCCGTTGGTCGCGATCCACTGCGCGTCGAGGTTCTGCTGCGACAGGTACCCGGTGAAGCACTCCATGATCGCAGCGACGAACGCGACCACCCCGGTGATCCAGGTGAGTGCACGGCGACCGCGCCAGGCCGCCATCCAGAACTTGCCCCACAGGTGGATGACCAGGAACGCCATGAACAGCTCGACGCTCCACAGGTGGACGCTGTTGAAGAAGTGGCCGACCGGGTTGGTGTGCCACCAGTCGGTGCCGCCAAGCGCGATCGCGAATCCGCTGACGATCGCCATGCCGAGCGCGGCAAGCGTGGCCACGCCGAACACGTACACCCAGGACGCGACGTACGCCGGCTGGCGGTCAGGCAGCAGCTTCTGCGGCGGCAGTACCCTGAGCGCCCAGCGGCGTGTCCGGGCCGTCCACATCCGGGCGTCGGCCTCGTCGCCCATTGCCGACGCGCCCGCAAGATCCGGCGCGCCAGCGGACTCCGCCGGGTCGGCGGGGTCGGGCGCGGCGGTCACGGCACCGTGGCGCCGCCCGGGGAAAGGCGCCAGCAGCGCGATGCCGAAGATGGCGACCATCACGGCGACCAGCACCAGGTTGGCCTCGGAAATCGTAAAGATCGACCAGTTCAGGTACCCGCCTGGCGCGTTGAGATCCACGGCCAGCGGGGCGTGCGCTGCGAGGAGGACGTTCATGGGGGCTCCTGGGTAGCCGAACCGCGAAAATAACTTTCCTGCACACCGTCCGGCACGAAGGGCATCCCGCAGAAGGGCGAACGGTCACCCGATGTCAGGACCTTAGTCCCGAAGTGCGTACGCGAGCAGTTCGTAGGCGGGGTTGATCATTGCGGCCACCACTACCGAGGGTCTCCAGGGAGACCCTCGCGGCTGCCGAGGCCGTCGTTCGCCCGAAGCCGTGCAACCTGGTGACGGGAGTTTCTCGCTGAGTACCCTCAGAAAAGCGATCAGCGCTGAGCGGGAGGAGCGGCCGATGGCCAGGCTGGTCTTGCTGCGCCACGGTGAGAGTGCCTGGAACGTCGCGGATGTCTTCACGGGCTGGATCGACGTAAGACTGAGCGATCGCGGCAAGCAGCAGGCGCACAAGGCTGGGCAACTGCTCGCCACCCGTGGTCAGTTGCCCGACGTCGTGCATACCTCGGTGCAGACCCGGGCAATCCAGACTGCGGACCTGGCGCTCGGCGCGTGCGGCCGGTCATGGGTTCCTGTGCGGCGGTCCTGGCGGCTCAACTCCAACCACTACGGCGCGCTCCAGGGACGCGGCAAGGCCGAGGTCCGGACGGAGGCGGGAGAAGAACAGTACATGCGCTGGCGGCGCGGATACCACGTCCGGCCGCCGCAGGGCGAACCGGACGATGATCCGCGTTACGCCACCTTGCCGCTGGAGGCGCGGCCCCGCGGCGAGTCGCTGCACGACGTGACCCTGCGACTGCTGCCCTACTGGTATGACGCGATCGTCCCCGACCTGCGGCGGTACGACTGCGTGCTGGTCGTGTCGCACGGCAACACGCTGCGCGCGCTGATCAAGCACCTGGAGACGGTTAGCGATGACGCGGTATCAGGGCTCGAGGTGCCGAACGCGACGCCGCTGCTCTACGAGTTCCCAGCCGGTCAGCCAGGCCAGCCGGGCTAGCGACTGCTGCGGGACCTTTGGCCCGCCGGCCGCTGGCCGTTCATCCCTACTGCATCTGGGACGGGCAGCGTGGACTAGGGGCAAGGACCGGACTACTGGACTATAGGAGGTGGGACCGGTGAACACCTGGTTCGTGGTGGGATCAGCGGCAGTGGTCGCCGCCGTCTGCGTGGCACTGCTGGCGGGCAAGGACGACATCCGCCGCTTCTTGCAGATTCACAACATGTGAGGAGCGTTACTCACGCACGAGGGCAGCACACCAGTGTGCGGCCATCGTGCGCTACGAGCGACCCTGGCGCTCGATCTCGCGCCTGATCTGGCTCTCCGAGAACGGCTTGCGCAGGTAGGCGATGAGCCCGCCGACCCGGCCCCGGGCCGCTTCGACCTGGCCGGAGCGCTGCTGTCGGTCGGGAACGCCGCCCCCGGCCCGCGCCGCGGCCAGGCACGCGATCCCGGTGGCGCTGGCCGATGCCACGCTGGCCCGGTAGGGATCGCGGCGGGTCGCATGTCCAGGCGGATCAGGTCATGGGGACTGATAGCGGGGTAGCCATCTGGTGCGGTCGATGGACTGGTCGATCTGGTCATCGGTGAGCGCGGGCGCGACGGCATCGGCGACTGCGGCCTTGGCGACGGCTCTGGCCACGGCAGTCGCGATGCCGGCGAGCTGGGCACGGCCGGGCAGCAGGGTGCCGTGCGGGTCGTGCCGGATCGTGGCGGCTTCACCGACGGCGGCCGCAGCCGCGGTCATCATGGCGTCGGTGATGCGGGTTGCGCGCACGGCGGTCACGGCCAGGCCAACTCCGGGGAAGATGAAGATGTTGTTGCACTGGGCGACGGGGATGCTGGCGTCGCCGGCCCGCATCGGCGGGAACGGGGATCCGGCGGCGACCAGCGCGCGGCCTTCGGTCCAGTCGGCGAGGTCTTGCGGCCGGGCCTCGCTGCGGCTGGTCGGATTGGACAGCGGCATGATGATCGGCCGGGCGGCGTGCGCGGCGACGCGGCGCACGACCTGTTCGGTGAAGGCCCCGGCGGCAGTGGACAGGCCGATGAGCGCGGTCGGGTGCACAGCATCGATCACGTCGGTGAGGCCGGCTGGCTGGCCGGGTTCGGTGCCGGGCACGGCGGCCGGCGGCTGGGCGAGGCGGCGCTGCGCCGCGTCGAGGTCCGGGCGGTCAGCGGTGAGCAGGCCGTCGACGTCGACCACGCAGATCCTGGCGCGGGCGCCCCGCTCGGACAGGCCGTCAGCCACCATCGACCGCACGACCTGCTCGCAGACTCCGATACCAGCCGACCCGGCACCGAGCATCACCACCATCTGGTCGCGCAGCCGCGACCCGGTGGCCGCTGCCCCCGCAGACAGTGCGGCCAGGACGACGGCAGCAGTGCCCTGGATGTCATCGTTGAAGCTGAGCAGCTGATCGCGGTAGCGCTCCAGGATCGGCAGGGCGTGCGGGGTGGCGAAGTCCTCCCATTGCAGCAGCACACCGGGCAGTTCGGCCCGCACCGCCTGGACGAACCGGTCGATGAAGTCGTCATAGCCGGCGCTGGCGACACGGCGGTGCCGCCAGCCGAGGTACATCGGATCGTCCAGGAGCCCGGCGTTGTCGGTGCCCACGTCCAAGAGCACCGGCAGGGTGCGCGCAGGGTCGATGCCGCCCAGCACCGCGTACAGCGACAGCTTGCCGATCGGGATGCCCATGCCGCCGATACCCTGGTCACCCAGGCCCAGAATCCGCTGCCCGTCGGTGACGACGATGACGTCGACCTCCCGCCGGGGCCGGTTACGCAGGATCTCCCCGATCCGGTCGCGGTCGGGATAGGCGATGAAAAGGCCACGCGGACGACGGTAGATCTCGCTGAAGCGCTGGCAGGCCAGCCCGACCGTCGGGGTGTACAAGACCGGCAGCATCTCCTCGACGTGATCGGCCACCAGCCGGTAGAACAGCACCTCGTTGGTGTCCTGCAGCGCGCGCAGGTTAATGTGCCGGGCGACGTCGGTGGGCTGCTCCTGGTAGGCCTGGTACCTGCGGCGCACCTGCTGCTCCAGCGTCTCCACCACGGCCGGCAGCAGGCCACGCAAACCCAGTTCCGAGCGTTCCTCCTCGGAAAACGCGGTGCCCTTGTTCGTCAGCGGATCCTCCAGCACCCGCACCCCGGAACCTTGACCGGCGCCCATGACCTCTCCCGCTCCTTCCCGATTCGCCCGGCCAGGGCCTGTCCGCCCGGCATCCCTGCGGGCCGCGCTGGACCGGCCCGCGCGCGGCGGACCGGGCCGCCGGGGCTGTGTCAGCGGGTGATGGCGACCTTGAGGGCCTTGGTCTCCGCTGCGCGGCCGAAGGTGTCGTAGGCGTCGAGGATGGCCTCGAACGTGAAGCGGTGGCTCACGAACTTCTCCGGTGTGAGCATCCCCTGGTCGACCAGTTTGAGCAGCATCGGCGTCGTGGTGGCGCTCACCAGGCCCATGGTGATCGCGATGTCCTTGATCCACAGATCCTGGAGTTTCAGCTCCACTGACCTGCCGTGCACGCCGACATTCGCCACCGTCCCGCCGGGCCGGATGAGCTCGGTGGCCATCTGGAAGGTCGCGGGCATGCCCACGGCCTCGATCGCCACGTCCACGCCCAGGCCGTCGGTCATGGCCAGCACCTCGTCCCGCCAGCCCGCATCGCCGCTGTTGACGCCGTCGGTGGCGCCGAAGCCCCTGGCTTGCTGGACCCGGTTGTCATCGAGGTCCACGGCGATGATGCGAGAGGCGCCGTAGAGCCCGGCGGTCATCATCGCCGCCAGGCCGACCGGTCCGGCACCGATGACGGCGACGACGTTGCCGGGCTCGACGCGGCCGTTGCGGACCCCGATCTCGAAGCCCGTGGGCAAGATGTCGGAGAGCATGACCGCGGCCTCGTCGCTCACCCCCTCGGGCATCTTGTGCAGGGAGTTCTCGGCGAAAGGTACCCGCACGTACTCCGCCTGGGTGCCGTCGATGAGGTGGCCGAAGATCCAGCCGATGCCGGAGGTGCCCTCATCGTCCAGGCAGTGCGCGGGCAGGTGCTGGTGGCAGTAGGAGCATGAGCCGCACGAGGTGATGCAGGAGATGATCACGCGGTCCCCGACGGCGAACCTGCTCACCGCCTGGCCGACCTCGGTGATGGTCCCGACACCTTCGTGCCCCAGAATCCGCCCGCTGGTCACCGCCGGGACGTCTCCCTTGAGGATGTGCAGGTCGGTGCCGCAGATCGTGGTGGTGTCCACCTGCACGATCGCGTCAGCGGGGTTGATGATCGTCGGGTCGGGTACGTGCTCCCACGCCTTCTGTCCCGGTCCGTGGTACACCAGAGCCTTCATCAGATGACTTCCTTGTCGTCGCGTGCCGGTATTCCCATGCAGAGGATTGATCGAAAACCCGCTAACAGACGGCAACCGTCCGCGGGACCGGCGGCTGACTGTGCCAACGCGACCTCCCGGTGAGCAAACGTCCGTATCGGTACGGAACGCCACCGGGGTCCGGAGCAACGCCTACGCAGCAAAGCTGGGGTGGCATGCCAAAGTCACCGCAACCTGACCTCAGCATACGCTGACACGACAACCGGGCTCCCCGGCAGACGCGGCAGTGAGCGGACCGATTTCCACGCACGTGTCATCTTGGCTCGCCTCCTTGTCCTTACGCGCGGGTCGTCCAGCGGGGTCCGGTCGCACGCCACTCTGTATCCCAGGCGGCCATCCGCCGCCTGTCCAGCATCCGGCGCGTTACCAGGCCGGTGATGGTCAGCAGGACCGCGAGGGTGAAGACGGCGAACCCCTCAGCGAAATACGCCTGGCCCGTGACTTGCGAGTCCTGCAGCGGCGGATTGGTGAGCTGGCCGTCGGCGGTGGTCCACAGCCACTGGGTCGATCCGACCGCCGCGCCAAGCGGAACGGCGATATCGGCGGTGACCACCTTGTCGTCGTGTGCTGTCCACCGAGCTTGCGCGCTCGGGTCTCCGTACGCTCCGCCGCCCTGGGCTTCCAGCTTCAGCACGAGGGCGGGGACCTGGTACGAGGAAGCCCGCTCCGTGAGCTGGGCCTGGTGGGCCCTCGCGAGCGCCCACGAGCTGGATGCCAGCGCGGTGAAGGGCGCCGCGACCAGGAACACGATGACGAGTACCGCGAGCACCGCGGTCTCCACACGGTCCGAGCCGCGCCGCAGCGGGTTGCGGTCGGGTCGCCGCCCCCGGACGAACCTGCCAAGTCCAGTAGCGCGGATGTCCCGTCGCCTCGTGCCCATGACCTCACCTCATTCGGGCAATGAACGACGTTCGCCTTCAGCATCCCGGCGCCCTCCGCGGCCGGGCAGGGTCCTCCTTACCTGCCTCCCGGGACCTTGGTCCCTTGAGCCTGCCCGGCACCGATCCGCCGCCCGTTCACGATCGCCGAGGAGACGCGGATGAAGTGGTCGCGGTTCCCCGGCGCCCACGCGGTGAGCGGCAGCTGCTCCAGGCGGGCGATCTCCGCCCGGCCGGTCACCGCCGTGGCGTACCCGACGACGGTCACGCTCCACCCGCAATGCCCGACCGCGTCCACGCTGTCCGCCTCGAACGCCACCACCGCGCCGCGCGCCGCGGCCGCCAGCTTGCCCCCGGCGTCGGTCCTGATCACGATGCCGCCGTCGTCCAGCACGAAGTTGACCAGCTCCACCGCGGGCAGCGCCTGCCGGGTATACACGATCCGGCCGACGGGCACCGAGCCCATCAGCCGCAGGCACTCGTCTCGTGACAGCTGCTCCAGCACCGGGCCGTTAACATCCATGGCAAGCAGGATGCCCGCGACATCAACACCGGGCCGAGAGACCAAAGTCCCTAATCGGCAGGCCAGACGACCGCCCGCGACAGGAGCTGCGCCCCTGACCGCCGCCCGGCGGGGGTCAGTGCCGTACCGGTCAGCGCATGCCGTAGCGGAGGGCGGGCGCGGCGGCGGCGATCGCGAGTAGCCGGTTGTACTTGGCGGTCCGCTCGCCGCGGGCGGGAGCGCCGGACTTGAGGTGCCCGCAGCCGGTGCCCACGGCGAGGTCGGCGATGAAGCTGTCCTCGGTCTCACCGGAGCGGTGCGACACGAACTGCCGGTAGCCCGCCTGGCGGCAGATCCGCATGGCCTCCAGGGTCTCAGTGACGGTGCCGATCTGGTTGAGCTTTATCAGCGACGCGTTGGCGATCCCGCGTTCGATGGCATGGATGATGATCGCCGGGTTGGTGCAGAAGATGTCGTCGCCGACGAGCTCGACCTTGCCGCCGAGCCGGGCAGTGAGCGCGATCCAGCCCTCGTCGTCGTCCTCGCCGAGCCCGTCCTCGATCAGGTGCACGGGGAACTCTTCGGTGATGGCGGCGAGCCGACCGGTCAGCTGACCGCTGTCCAGCAGGTCGCCCGCCACCCTGTAACGGCCGTCCGGCTGCCGGAACTCCGACGCCGCCAGGTCCAGCGCGATCGACACGCCAGCAGGGCCGGGTGTGTAGCCGGCGTCGCTGATCGCCTGGACCAGCAGGCGCAGGACGTCTTCCGGCTCGGTGATCTCAGGGGCGAAGCCGCCCTCGTCGCCTAGGCCGGTGGACAGCTTGCGGTCGGTCAGCTCGCGGCGCAGCGCCGCGTAGACCTCGGCGCCGGCCCGCACTGCCTCGGCCATCGACGGGGCGCCGAGCGGGGCGACCATGAACTCCTGAAAGTCCAGGTCGTTGGCCGCGTGGACGCCGCCATTGAGCACGTTGAAGTGCGGAACCGGCAGGCTTGGGGTGACGCCGGCCGGGGCGAGCCACTGCCACAGCGGCGCATTCGCGGACGCGGCCAGCGCGCGGGCCAGCGCCATCGACACGCCGACAGTGGCGTTCGCGCCGAGCCTGCGCTTGTCCGGCGTGCCGTCGAGACCGATCATCGCCTGGTCCGCGTCGGCCAGCGAGTCCCAGGACCGGCCGCGCAGCAGGTCCGCGATCTCGCCGTTGACGTTGCCCGCCGCATTGAGGACGCCCCGGCCCTCGTAGCGAGACGTGTCGCCGTCGCGGAGCTCTACCG
Source organism: uncultured Actinomycetota bacterium (assembly GCA_963843745.1). Lineage (GTDB taxonomy): Bacteria > Actinomycetota > Actinomycetes > Streptosporangiales > Streptosporangiaceae > Trebonia. Next base: position 118,248 of record CAWJLP010000011.1, on the reverse strand, counting down.
CCTCGCGGGATCCGGTGGACGCTCCCGACGGAACCCCGGCCTTCGCCTCGGTACCGTCCGCCAGGGATACGGTGACGGCCAGCGTCGGCCGCCCCCGCGAGTCGAGGATCTCCAGTGCGGACACCCCAGTCACGTCGAACGATGTCATGATCGTGTCTCCAGTCTGGCGGGCCGCCCGGGATCCGCCTTATCCATCGTCCCGTTCTGCAGTGCGGCGGGACAGGGCCGAAGGGCCTTGGTATCCGGTGACGGCAGTCTTTCCGGCGTGCCCCCGTCGCGAGATCGTGCGCTAACCGACCGCGGGAGAGCTTCTGGGTATGCGAGTCAGCACCGCCCGTTCGGGAAAAGATTTAAACACTTCTTCCGAACGGACAGTGGTTTCACCAGTCCGCCAGCGCCGCTCGTCACCACGGGGCGCCGTTGGCGCCGCGCAGCGCGCGGACGTAGCCCGCGCGTTCGTAGGCGGCCTGGTCAGTGTCCGCGGGCACGGCGAGCAATCCGCGCAGTTCGCTGACCGAGGTGTATCCCTTGCGGGCCATCCATTCCGACAAGCCGTCGAGCAGGACGGCGGCGTGCCGCGGTCCGTGCCTGATCAGCGCGGATGCGGTCATCACGACGTCGGCACCCGCCAGCAGGTACTTGGCCACGTCCGCTGGTCCCTCGACGCCGCTGGTCGCCGCGAGCGAGGCACGGACCTGCCTGCGCAGCAGGGAGATCCAGGTCCGCGGCAGCCTGGCCTCGGCCGGGCTCGACAGGTCCACGCCGGACAGCACGGCGAGGGTCTCGGGGTCGATGTCGGGCTGAAGGAACCGGTTGAAGAGCACCAGGCCGTCCGCGCCGGCCTCGTCCAGCCGCAGCGCGATCTCACCGGGAGAGCTGAACTGCGGGCCGAGCTTGACCGCCACCGGCACGGTCACCGCGTCTTTGACCTGGCACAGGATGTCGACGTGCCGTTGCTCGACGTCCCGGCCCGTCGTGCGCGGGTCAGCCGCTATGTAGTAGATGTTGAGCTCGATCGCCGCGGCGCCCGCGTCCTGGATCGCTCGCGCGTAGCTGGTCCAGCCGCTGCGCGTCACGCCGTTGAGGCTGCCCATCACCGGGATGTCCAGGGTCCCGGCCGCGCGCTCAAGCAGGCTCAGGTAGCGGCGCGGGCCAGTGTCCTCGTCCGCTCCGACAGGGAAGTAGGACAGCGATTCGGCGAAGCTGTCAGCGCCGACGTCGGCGAGCCGCGCGTTCCGCTCCGCTTCCTGGCGCAGTTGCTCTTCGAACAGGGAGAAGAGCACGACCGCGCCTACCCCCGCGTCGGCTAGCTGGCGCACGCCGTCGAGAGTGTTCGAGAGCGGGGACGCGGAGGCGACGAGCGGGTTCCGCAGCGCCAGGCCCAGGTAGCGGGTCGACAGGTCCATCAGCGGTCCTTCCGCGCGTCCGCGGGGAAGCGGTGCGCGCCGCGGGTAGCCATCTCCTCGTAGGTGTCCCAGCGCTGGTCGACCGCTTCCTGGGCCAGGATGCCCAGCCGTTCCGCCTCAGCCGGGTGAGCATTGGCAAGAGCGCGGTACCGCAGCTCCCGCTGGGTGTAATCGGCCAGCGCGATGCGGGGCCTGGGCGAGTCGAGCAGGAACGGGTTGCCGCCGGCGGCGCGCACCAGCGGGTCGTAGCGAACCAGCGGCCAGTAGCCGCTGGCCACGGCACGGTACTGCTGGCCGAGCCCGTCGCGCATCTCGATGCCGTGCGCGATGCAGTGGCTGTAGGCGATGATCAGCGACGGCCCGTCGTAGGCCTCGGCCTCGCGGAAGGCGCGCAGCGTCTGCTGCGGGTCGGCGCCCATCGCCACCCGGGCGACGTACACGTAACCGTAGGCGATCGCCTGCAGCGCGAGATCCTTCTTCGGCATGGTCTTGCCGGCCGCAGCGAACTTGGCGACGGCTCCGAGCGGCGTCGCCTTCGATGACTGGCCGCCCGTGTTGGAGTAGACCTCGGTGTCGAGTACCAGCACGTTCACGTTGCGCCCGCTGGCCAGCACGTGGTCGAGGCCGCCGGAACCGATGTCGTAGGCCCAGCCGTCGCCGCCGACGATCCACACGCTGCGCCTGAGCAGGTGATCGGCCACGCTGCGGAGGTCGACGGCGGGCCCGTCAAGGCCATTAAGGCCGTCGAGCCGCCGCTTCAGCTCGGCGACCCGCTCGTGCTGCGCACTCAGTTCGGATTCAGTCAGCTGCGGCGCGCCCAGGATATCGTCCGCCAGGCCGGCGCCGACCGTCTCGCGCAGCTCGGCAAGGCGGTTCCGGGCCAGCTCAGCGTGCTGGTCGGCGGTCAGCCGGAACCCGAGGCCGAACTCGGCATTGTCCTCGAACAGGGAGTTCGACCAGGCCGGCCCGCGCCCGTCGGGACCGGTCGTCCACGGCGTGGTGGGCAGGTTCCCGCCGTAGATCGAGGAGCAGCCGGTCGCGTTGGCGACCATCAGACGGTCGCCGAACAACTGCGACAGCAGCTTGACGTACGGTGTCTCGCCGCAGCCCGCGCAGGCGCCGGAGAACTCGAAGAGCGGCTGCAGGAACTGGGTGCCGCGCACGGTGCCGAAGTCCACCCGGGACCGGTCGGCCACCGGCAGCGTCTCGAAGAACGCGATGTTATCCCGCTCCGCGGCCACCAGCGGCTCCCGCGGTGCGAGGTTGATCGCCTTGCGCGCCGGGTCCTCAGGCGCCCCGACCGGGCATGCCTGCACGCACAGCTCGCAGCCGGTGCAGTCCTCCACGTACACCTGCAGCGTGAAGCGGGTGTCAGGGAGCCCGCGGGCGTCCAGCGGCGCCGACCGGAAGTCAGCCGGCGCACCGGCCAGCAGCGACTCGTCGTAGTAAGTGGACCTGATCACGCTGTGCGGGCAGACGAAGCTGCAGTTACCGCACTGGATGCACAGGTCCGGGTCCCATTCCGCGACGAGCTCGGAGATGTTCCGTTTCTCGTACGCCGCGGTGCCGCTCGGGTAGGTGCCGTCGACAGGGAGTGCGCTGACCGGCAGATCGTCGCCGTGGCCGGCCATCATCGCGGCGGTGACGGTGCGGACGAACTCGGGCGCGCCTGCGGGCACCACCGCCGGCAGTTCCCTGACGGACGTCACCATGCCCGGTACCTCGATCCGGTGCAGCCCCTCCAGCGTGCGGTCGACCGCGGCGTGGTTCCGCGCGACCACCTCGGCGCCTCGGCGGCCGTAGGTCTTGGCGATCGCCGACTTGATCTTCGCGATCGCCTCTTCCCTGGGCAGCACCCCCGAGATGGCGAAGAAGCAGGTCTGGAGCACGGTGTTCGTCCGCCCGGCAAGGTTGGCGTCGCGGGCGATCTGGTCGGCGTCGATCGCGTACACCTCGACCCGCTTGGCGAGAATCTTCTCCTGAACCGGGCGGGGCAGCGCGTCCCACACCTCATCCGGCGGCAGCGAGCAGTTGAGCAGCAGCTTTGCTCCGGGAGCGGCCAGGCGGAGCACGTCGAGCCGGTCCAGCAGCCCGAAGTGATGACAGCCGACGAAGCCGGCCTGCTGCACCAGGTAAGGCGCGCGGATCTGCTGCGGCCCGAAGCGCAGGTGGGAGACGGTCTGCGAGCCTGACTTCTTCGAGTCATAGACGAAGTACCCCTGCGCGTTGAGGTTCTCCTCGGCGCCCAGGATCTTGATCGTGTTCTTGTTCGCGCCGACAGTTCCGTCCGAGCCGAGGCCGAAGAAGACCGCGCGGACCGTGCCGGGCGGCTCGATGTCCAGCGACGGGTCATAGGGCAGGCTCAGTCCTGACACGTCGTCGGTGATGCCGATCGTGAACCGGCGCCGCGGCTGCTCGCGGGCCAGTTCGGCGAACACCCCGGCCACCATGCCGGGGGTGAGCTCCTTGGAGGACAGGCCGTATCGCCCGCCGGTCACCAGGGGCAGGACCGCGCGCTCGCCGCCGGTGTACGCCTCGGTCAGCGCGGCGGACACGTCGAGGAAGAGCGGCTCGCCGCTGGAGCCCGGCTCCTTGGTGCGGTCGAGCACCGCGACCCGGCGCACGCTCGCGGGCAGCGCGTCAAGCAGCTCGCGGGCCGGGAACGGCCGGAACAGCCGGACCTGGAGCACGCCGACCCGCTCACCCCGCCCGCACAGGTGGGCCACCGTCTCGGCGATCGTCTCCGCGGCCGAGCCCATCACGACGATCACCCGCTCGGCCTGCGGGTGACCTGTGTAGTCCACCGTCTGGTAGCGGCGGCCGGTGCGCCCGGCGAGGGCGTCCATCGCGTCCTGTACCGCGCCAGGGACAGCGTCGTAAAACGAGTTGACGGTCTCCCGCGCCTGGAAATAGACATCCGGGTTCTGCGCGGTGCCCCGGATGAACGGCTGCTCAGGTGACAGCGCCCGGGCACGATGCGCGCGGACCATCTCCTCCGGCACAAGCGCCCGCAGATCGTCATCGGACAGCAGTTCAATCGTGTTCAGCTCATGCGAGGTGCGGAACCCGTCGAAGAAGTGCACGAACGGCACCCGGGTGGCCAGCGTGGCGGCCTGCGCCACCAGCGCGAGGTCATGGGCCTCCTGGACGGACGCGGCGGCGAGCAGCGCGAAACCGGTCTGCCGTACCGCCATCACGTCCGAGTGGTCACCGAAGATGGACAGCCCCTGCGCGGCTAGCGACCGGGCCGCGACGTGCAGCACGGCAGAGGTCAGCTCGCCGGCGATCTTGTACATGTTCGGGATCATCAGCAGCAGGCCCTGCGAGGCGGTGAAGGTCGTGGCCAGTGCCCCGCTCTGCAGCGCGCCGTGCAGCGCGCCCGCCGCCCCGCCCTCGCTCTGCATCTCGACGACGGACGGCACGGCGCCCCACACGTTGGGCCGACCCGCGCTGGACCACTCGTCCGCGAGCTCGGCCATCGGAGATGACGGCGTGATCGGGTAGATGCAGCAGACCTCGTTCAGCCGGTAGGCGACCGATGCCGCAGCTTCGTTGCCGTCGATCGTGACACGTGTCATCAGTCCTCCGGGACCATCTCGATCGAGTGCACCGGGCACTGCTCGTAACACGCACCGCAGCCAGTGCACCGGTCGTAGTCGTACTCATAGCGATTCCCCGGACCCAGCTTGATCACCGCGTCCTCCGGGCACGCCCCCAGGCAGCCGTCGCACTCGCAGCAGTTGCCGCACGACAGGCAGCGGCGCGCCTCGTAGGTCGCCTCCCGCTCGGACAGGCCGCCGACTACTTCATCGAACCCCGCGACCCGCTCCTGCGGCTCTGCCTCCGGCTGCTGCCGACGGGCGGCGTCGCCGAAGTACCACAGGTTCAGGTCGGCGAACGAGACGCCATCGTGCTTGGGCGCGTTCGCGGTCGCGGTCCCTCGCAGCCACGCGTCGATGTTGCGGGCCGCCTTCTTGCCGTGCCCCACACCGACCGTCACCGTGCGCTCGGCCGGTACCATGTCCCCGCCCGCGAACACGCCGGGGCTGCCGGTCATCATCGTCGCCGACACCTGCACGGTGCCGTCCCGCTGGAACTCCACACCCGGCACCGGGCGGAGGAACCCGGTATCGGTGTCCTGGCCGAGCGCCAGGATCACGGTATCGGCGGCGAGCGTCTCGAATCGCCCGGTCGGCTGCGGGAAACCGCTGTCATCCAGTTCCATGGCCTCGACGGTCAGCTCCGGGCCGTCGAACGCGGTGATCGTGCGCAGCCAGTTGATCTGCACGCCCTCCCGTTCGGCCTCCTCGGCTTCCTCCTCGTGGGCCGGCATCTGCGCCCGGGTCCGCCGGTAGACGATCGTCGCGTCGTTCGCGCCCAGGCGGCGGGCCACCCGGGCGGCGTCCATCGCGGTGTTACCGCCGCCGTAGACGGCGACGCGCCGGCCGATCACCGGCCGCTCGCCCGAGGCGACGCTGCGCAGGAACGACACCGCGTCCACGATCCGCCCCGCGTCCTTGGCCGGAATGTCGACCCGCTTGGACAAATGGGCGCCAACCGCCACGAACACCGCGTCGAAGCCGCCCTCGCGCCGCTCGGCGTCCAGGTTCTCCACCCGGTGCCCGCAGGTCATGCGCACGCCAAGCGCGGCGATCCGGTCCAGCTCGCCGTCCAGGACGTCGCGTGGCATCCGGTAGGCCGGTATGCCGTACCGCATCATCCCGCCAGGCCGCTCCCCGGCGTCCCTTATCTCCACCTCGTGCCCGAGCCGGGCGAGGTGGTAGGCGGCGGACAGCCCGCTCGGCCCGGCGCCGATGACCAGCACCCGCTTGCCGCTGCGGGTCGTGGGCGGGTCAAACGACCATCCCCGCTCAAGCGCGAGATCGCCCAGGAAGCGCTCGACGCTGTGAATCGAGACCGCGCTATCGAGGCTGGCGCGGTTGCAGACGCTCTCGCACGGGTGGTAGCAGACCCGGCCCATGATCGCCGGCATCGGATTGTCGCTGACGAGCTGCCGCCACGCCCGTTCATGGTCGCCTGCCTCGGCGTGGGCCAGCCAGGCCTGAATGTTCTCCCCGGCCGGGCAGCCAGCATTGCACGGCGGCAGCAAGTCGACGTAGACCGGGCGCTGCTGGCGCACCGGGCCGGCCCGGGACTGCCCATGCAGCAGATCCGGCAGCGCCGTAACGTCTCGTCGCTCTGGTAGCAGGGCCATATCCGCCACGTTACGCCTGATGCCTGTCCATCATCAGGGACGTTCGACCCTGACTTGTGTCTCGTCACCGGAGCCCCCAGCGGTGTCCGAAAGCTGCTCGACGCCGAGGTGGTCGATGATGTCCACCACACCGTCGACGCCCCACATCAGCTTGATGGCCACTGGGATCAGGTCCCCGTGCGGGCCCGTCTTTGGATTGAGCGTTCCGGTGAGCGTCACGATCCCCTCCCGCACGGTCACGTCGGCTTCACCGGGCTGTGCGAGCAAGACTTCGTTGAGCAGCCTGCGAACGTCCGCTGCGATGCTCTCGTCCGGGCGCAGGAACACACTCAGCAGGTCCCGGCGGCTGACGACCCCGACGAGTCTGCCGTCCTCGTCGACGACCGGCAGTCTCCTGATGTGCCGCGCGTTCATTACCCGCGCGGCGGCGGGGATCGTGGCATGGCGGCCAATCGTGATGGCGGGGGTGGTCATCAGCTCGCCCGCGGTCAGCGCCGGATGCTGCTGGCGCTGACGCCACCGGGGCCGGCGGCCCCCCGTGTGCAGGCGCCGCTGTACCTTATCCTCTGCGGCGAGCAAGTCGGCCTCGGTGACGACGCCGATCACCTCGCGGCCCATCTTTAGCACGGGAAGCCCGCTGATCCGGTGTTCAGCCAGTAGCCGGGCGATCTCCTTGTACGGGGTGATCCGGTCCACGGTGACCACGGACTTGGTCATCACGTCGCTGACCCTGCGGGACCAGCCCCGCGGATGCGACAGCCTAGCCCCGTCCTGGTCAACCCGGTGTTCCCCGGCCAGATGCCGGTCACCCGCATGCCTGGCAGTGTGCTGCTCGTTCAGATGCTCCTCGACGGTGTCCAGCGCCCGGATCACGTCGGCCCGGGTGGCCCTGCCGTGCAGCGATTCGTAATAAGCCGCACCAAGATGGCGCAGCATCCCATCGATGTGAACGTCGGTACGTGGCATTATGCTCGCCCCCTCTTCGACACCTTCCAGTCTTCTGCGGCGGGGGCTCCGCGAGTACGGCAGGACGTCCCCGTCTCGCGAGACCTTTGTCCCGTCGTTCAGCCGTCGGCCTGCTCCGTGCCGCCCTGCTCCGGCTTGATGCGGCGGCCGCTGATATGCGCGGGCACGATCCTGACGTACAGGTCGTGCTCGCCGGCCGGCCAGGGCCGCAGGTCGCAGCCTTCGCGCAGGTGCCGGAGCTCGCCGGGCTGCAGCACCCGGTGCGCCTGGCCGCGGACCAGCACGCTCCAGCCGCACCCGAGCGTCTCATCCAGGTGGTCGGTCTCGAACGAGACCCGATCGTCGCCGTGCGCGGCGATCAGCGAACCGGTGCCGGTCCGCAGCACGATGGTGCCGGCCACCAGCAGGTAGTTGACCGGCAGCACCATCAGCCCGGAGACAGTGGTGAAGGCGAGCCGGCCAAGGCCGCCAGGCGCCAGCAGCCGCCCGCATTCGGCCACGCTGAGCCGCTCGAGCTGGCCGACAGGCCCGGCCGCGCGGCCGGGCGGCGCCTGCCCGCCGCCGCCGAGCAGCGCACCCGGCGTGGTGCGCAGCGCCGCCGCCAGCCGGCGCAGCGTGCCCGCGTCCGGCTGGCCGGGGAAGTTCTCCAGGAACTCCAGGTACCGCCGGTTCACCGCCGCGCGCTCGGCGACCTGACTGAGGCTGAGCCGCAGCTCGGCCCGCCGCGCCGCCAGCCGCCTGCTGAGGTCACCGGGATCAGGCGGCGACGGCCAGCGGTACGGACCAGACACTGTCCCGGTGGTCATCTCACGTACCGCATTCACAGTCATCGCCATCCACCCCACACTCCACCGCTTGGCTACTGCCAGCCTGCCGCCAGGACCGCGCCGCGAAGAGAGCCCTTCCGCCCGCGACCAGGGGACCTTGGTACTCGCCGCCCGCGGCTAGGAGTCAGGTGAGCAGTTCGTAGGCGGGGTTGATCATTGCCGGGTGGCCGTCGGCGCCGATGCCGACGGTGCCGTGCAGCCGGATTCTGGTGCCGGGTTCGACGCCGGTGATCTGCGTGCGGCCGTAGAAGAGGGCGGTGAGCTGGCCGGTGGAGTCGCCGACCTCGCAGGCCAGCACGATGTTCCCGGGCGCCTTGCCGGACCGGGTCTCCGCGGCGTGCAGGCGGCCCTGGACGGTGGCGTGGCCGGCCTGGCGCAGCGACCCGATGGGGTCGGTGCCCGGCGGCGGCGCGGGCCACTCGTAGTCGTCGAGGCGGCCGGGCTTGCCCGCCGGGACCGGCCCGGCCTGTTCCGCCTGCGCCGTCTTGACCCGGTGACTGACGTCGAAGGGAACGATGGTGGCCGCCGCGCCGGGAATGCGGCTGACGACCCGGGCGATGCGGTCCGCGGTGTGGTCGTGCAGCAGCCGTCCGGCCAGCGGCGGGTAGCTGCGGCGCGGCAGCACGACGGTCACGTGCGTGCCCGGCACCGCCGCCAGCGTGGCCACCAGCCGGGCCGCCGCGTGGGCCAGCCGCCGGTCGGGGCAGTCCGCCAGTTCCAGCGGCACCCCGCTGCCCGCGTCCACCCACTGCTGCCTTAGCCGCCCTGCCCGCTGGGCGTCCAGGCTGAAGTGAACCGCGCGGAGCGTGGTGGGCCGCAGGCCCCTGGCGTATCTGAGCGCCGCGACGGTGGCCAGGTCGTAGTCGTCGACCAGCAGCAGGACGACCCGGCGGGCGTGGTGCGCCGGCGTGAGCCCGGCGCCGCCGCGGCCGGGATCGGCCAGGATGGCGGCCTCGGCCCGGTACTCACGGTTGAGCCGGATCAGGAGGTACACCAGGAGCGGGAAGATGATCACGATGAGCCAGGCGCCCTCGGCGAACTTCACCACCGCGAACAGCACCACGACGAGCGCCGTGTAGATCCCGCAGGCGGCGTTGATCACGAGCCGGCGCCGCCAGCCGGGTTCCCTGGTCCGGCGGTGGTACCTGGCCATGCCGAAGCCGGCCATCGCGAATCCGGTGAACACCCCGATCGCGTAGAACGGGATCAGCGCGTCGACGGTCGCGCCGGCGACCAGCATCAGGGTCAGCGACAGCGCGGCCAGCAAGATGATCCCGTTGGAGAACGCCAGCCGGTGCCCGCGCCGGGTCAGCCAGCGGGGCAGGAAGGAGTCGTCGGCGACGAAGCTGGCCAGGTACGGGAACCCGGTGAAGCTAGTGTTGCCGCCGGTGAACAAGATGGCGGCGGTCGCGGCCTGCAGGACGTAGAACATGACCTGCCCGGCGGCGGTGCGGCCGAAGACGAGCCCGGCCTCCTGGGCGAGCACGGTGGGGAACCCGGCGGTGTACGGGATCGCGTGAGTGGCGTGCGCGAGCCAGGAGATGCCCGCGATCAGGACGGCCACGATGGTGCCCTGGGCGGCGAGGATCTGCCGCGCGTGCCGCCCCTCCGGCGGGCGCAGCGCGCTGACCGCATTGGACACGGCTTCGATCCCCGTCAGCGACGAGCCGCCGTTGGCGAAGGCCTTCGCCATGATGTAGATGGCGCCGAAGGCGATCAGGCCGGAATGCGAACCGATCCCGACCGCTCCGGGTCCCGGCACGGCGTGCCCCAGGGTGCCGGTGAGCTCGCGGACCAGGCCGGCGATGATCATGACGATCACCGACCCGGCGAACAGGTAGGTCGGCGCCGCGAAGACCCGGCCCGCCTCCCGGATCCCGCGCAGGTTCCCCAGGCACATAACGCAAATCGCGGCCACGGAAATGACCAGCAGGATCTTCGGGCCGATGACCGGGACGCGGGACAGCGCCGGAAACGCCGACACGATGGCGGCGCTGCCCGCGGCGGTCTGCACCGCCACCGTGACCACATAGTCGATCAGCAGCGCGACCGCGGCCACCTGCGCCACCCGGGGGCCGAAGTTCTCCCTGGCCACCACGTACGAGCCGCCCGCCCTGGTATACACCGACACGACCTCGCGGTAGGACAGCACCACCAGCAGCACGCCGAACAACACAACCAGCGTCAGCGGCAACACCAGCGTGAACGCGGCCAGCCCGAAAAACGGCAGCAGCGCGTACAAGATCTCCTCGGTGCCGTACGCCGCCGACGACAGCCCGTCACACGACAGCACCCCCAGCGCCAGCGGCCGGGACAGCCGCTGGCCCGCCAGCTGCCCGGTCACCAGCGGCGGCCCCAGTGCCCGGCACTTGACCTGATACCAGAACCCGTCGTCCGCCGGCCCGACCGCCGCCATGATGTCCTCCTGTTGTCGCGCTGCCTCCAGCCAACCGCCGCCGCCCGAGCCGGGCCAGGGACATTGGTCAGGGACCATAGGCACCAAGGGAAGTGAGATAGGTCTCTCCCGGCGGCAGGCTGGCCGGAAGAAGCTGAGGCCATGGACGCGAATTTCACGCACAAGTCAGCCAGCAACGGCGCCCTACCGGCCGAACGGGGCAGCGACGGCGACGCCGGCTTCTCCGCGGACTCCGCGGGCCTGGCCGGCCGCGCCTGCTGCTGCACTGCCATGGCGGCGGTGCGGGTCACCATGCCTCCGGGCCCGTCCCGGCGGCACTCCACCGAGCTGCTGCTGTGCGGCCATCACTACCGGGTCTTCAGGCAGGCCCTCGCGGCCGCCGGAGCCGTGGTCCGCGAGCTGCCAGGCACCCCCGCCGATGTCAGCTCCTGGATCGCGACCGACGATTCCGGGACTGAGCTATGCCCCTGTCGCGCGGGCAGTTAAGCTCGTTTTGCCGTTAACGGAGCGGTGGAGGTTAGCACAGGGAGCCTGTGATGCACCCCAGTGAGGACCCAGCGTTCCAGCCGTCGGGCCAGGCTGTGATCGTCGATGCCGACGGGCTTCCCGCGTTGTTCGACGCGCTTCGCGGCCGCGGTTATACCGTGGTCGGCCCGACCGTCCGGGACGGTGCGATCGTGGTGGCGGAGCTAGCGTCGGTCGCCGAGCTGCCGTTCGGGTGGGGGGTGGAAGCTGAAGCGGGGAGGTACCGGTTGCGGGAACGGGCCGACACCGCCGCTTTCGGGCACTCCGCCGGACCGCAGTCATGGAAGAGCGTGCTGCATCCGGCGCGAGCGAGGCTGTGGTCTGCGGATCGGGCGACCGGCAGCGTGGAAGCCGGCGAGGCTGCGCAGCCGCCAAGGTACGCCTTGCTTGGCGTGCGCCCGTGCGATGTGCGTGCGGTCGGCATCCTGGACCAGGTGCTGACCGGCGGCCGGCACGCCGATCCGGTCTACCGCGGGCGGCGCGATGGCGCGTTCATCATCGCGGTCGAGTGCACGGAGCCGGGCGCGACGTGCTTCTGCGCGTCGATGGGGTGCGGTCCCGGTGTCGAGTCCGGGTACGACCTGGCCATGACGGAACTGGCCGACGCCGACGGCCACCGCTTCGTCGTCCGGGCTGGCACGCCGGCCGGGGCCGATGTGCTGGCGGACGTGCCGACCCGGGCAGCCGACGAGGCGACGATCCGGCGGGCAAGCACGGCGGTGGGCGAGGCCGCTGACCATATGGGCCGCACGATGCCGACCTTTCTCGGCCTGCCGCAGCTGCTGGCCGACAGCCGCGAGTCCCCGCACTGGGACGACGTCGCCTCCCGCTGCCTGACATGCGGCAACTGCACCATGGTCTGCCCCACCTGTTTCTGCACGACAACCGAGGACGTCACCGACCTGACCGGTGATCATGCCGAGCGGTGGCGAGTCTGGGACTCCTGCTACTCGCTGGACTTCTCTTACCTGCACGGCGGCAGCGTGCGCACCAGCGGGCAGAGCCGGTACCGGCAATGGATCACCCACAAGCTGGGCACCTGGCATGACCAGTTCGGCTCGTCAGGGTGCGTGGGCTGCGGGCGGTGCATCGCATGGTGCCCGGCCGGCATTGACATCACTCAGGAGGTGTCCGCGCTGGCCAGCCTGCGGGACGCGGCGACCTCGGACGAAGACGGACGATGACAGGCACGGCCGCAGCGCGGATCTCGGCTCACTCATTCTTCGCCGCGCTCACGGCAGAGCAGCGCACGGCGCTGGCCGGGGACGGCGCAACGGTGACGTTCACGGCCGGCGAGCGCCTGTTCGATGAGGGCGGCATCGCCGACAGGTTCTGGCTGATTGAGGACGGCAGCATCGCCCTGGACATGCGGGTGCCCGGCCGCGGTGATCAGGTTATCGAGACGCTGGCCGCTGGCACGGTGCTCGGCTGGTCGTGGCTGCACCCGCCGTACCGGTGGCATTTCGGTGCGGTGGCCCGCGTGGCCACCACCGCGATCGAGTTCGACGCCCCCTCGGTGCGCCGTCGCTGCGACGCTGATCCGGCTTTCGGGTACGCGGCCCTCCGCTTGTTCACGCCGGTCATCACCGAACGGCTGCAGGCGACCCGCCTGCGGCTGCTTGACCTTTATGCCTCCCCGTCCCAGCTCAGGCAGCGCGAGATCCAGCAAGCGGACACATGACCGGCCAGGATACGGCCACGCCGCCGCTTGCTGACCCAGCGCCCGCGGTGCCCTGTTTTTACCGGGTGGCCTCCCGCCGGGAGGACACCAGTGACACGGTCACCTTGGAGCTGACGGAACGTGACGGCCCGGTCCCGGCCTTCGCGCCGGGACAGTTCGCCATGCTGACCGCGCTTGGCGTCGGCGAGGTGCCCATCTCGGTGAGCGGCCTGGGTGACAGCGGCGGCGGGCGGGGCCGCCGCCTAGAGCACACGCTGCGCGCGGTGGGCGCGGTCACCCGTGCGCTGTGTGCCGCCCAGCCCGGTGGCCTTATCGGGGTACGCGGCCCGTTCGGCACCGGCTGGGACGTGGCGTCCGCGGCCGGCCGGGACATCGTGGTCGTGGCGGGCGGGATCGGGCTCGCGCCACTGCGCCCTGTGGTGCTCACCGCGCTCGCCGACCGGTCCCGGTACGGCCGGATCGTGCTGCTGGCCGGCGCGCGAACCCCCGGTGACCTGCTCTACGCTGACGAGCTTGAACGGTGGCGCCGCGACGGGGTTGAGGTGGCGGTCACGGTCGACCATGCGGACAGCAGCTGGAGCGGTGAGGTCGGGCTGGTGACGGCGCTCATCAAGCCTGCCGGCCTCGCACCGGGCAATAGCGTGGCGTTTATCTGCGGTCCTGACATCATGATGCGGGTCACCGCCGACGCGCTCGCGGCACTGGGCATTCCCGCAGGCCGGATACGGGTATCACTGGAGCGCAACATGCGCTGCGGTGCCGCCTGGTGCGGGCACTGCCAGCTCGGGCCGCTGCTGGTCTGCCGGGACGGCCCGGTGGTCGGCTACGACCAGGCCGCGGCGCTGATGAGGGTGCGGGAGCTGTGATGGGCGTGCCTACCTTGGCGGTGTGGAAGTTCGCTTCCTGCGACGGCTGCCAGCTCACGCTGCTGGATTGCGAGGATGAGCTGCTGGCGATCGCCAGCCAGGTGAAGATCGCGCACTTCGTTGAGGCCTCTAGTGAGATCCAGCCGGGCCCGTACGACGTGTCCCTGGTGGAAGGCTCGATCACCACCCCGGCCGACGCCGAGCGGATCCGGCAAGTACGCGAAATGTCACGGACGCTGGTGACAATCGGGGCGTGCGCGACCGCCGGCGGCGTGCAGGCCCTGCGTAACTTCGCCGACGTCCGGGAGTTCACTTCGGTGGTGTACGCCCGGCCGGACTACGTCTCCGCACTGGCCACGTCGACCCCGATCGCGGCGCATGTAGACGTCGACTTCGAGCTGCACGGCTGCCCGATCGACCGGCGCCAGCTGCTTGAGGTCATCACGGCCCTGCTCATTGGCCGCAAGCCGAACATCCCGGCCCACAGCGTGTGCTTCGAGTGCAAGCAGCGCGGCAACGTGTGCGTGGTTGTCGCGCACGGCACGCCGTGCCTCGGGCCGGTGACGCACGCCGGATGCGGCGCCCTGTGCCCGGCACACCATCGCGGCTGCTACGGCTGTTTCGGGCCGATGGAGACACCCAACGCGGGCGCCGAGGTGGGACTGCTGCGGGCCGCCGGCATGGACGAGGCCGACGTCCGGCGGGCATTCCGCACATTCAACGCCGGTGCGCCCGCGTTCATCGAACTGTCCCAGGTCACCACCGGTCCGCCGCCGGCCCGCGGGCCGCGCGACATCGCCGGAAGGTGACGGGGTGAGTCACAAGACCGACCGCACGCTTGTGGTCCGGGCGCTGGCCCGGGTCGAGGGTGAGGGCGCGATGCACGTGCGGGTGCGCGCAGGCGCCGTCGAGGACGTGCGGCTGGAGATCTACGAGCCGCCCCGCTTCTTCGAGGCGTTCCTGCGCGGGCGGCGGCACACCGAGCCGCCCGACATCACCGCGCGCATCTGCGGGATCTGCCCGGTGGCCTACCAGATGAGCGCGTGCCTGGCGATCGAGGCGGCCTGCGGGATCGAGGTCTCCGCTCCGGTCACCGATCTTCGCCGGCTGCTCTACTGCGGAGAGTGGATCGAAAGTCACGCGCTGCACATCTACCTGCTGCACGCGCCTGATTTCCTCGGCTACGCCAGCGCGCTCGACCTCGCGCGGGAGGGCCGCGGCCGCGGCCTGGTCGAGCGAGGGCTGACGCTGAAGAAGGCCGGAAACGCGATCATGGAGCTGGTCGGCGGCCGGGCGATCCATCCGGTCAACGTCCGGGTGGGCGGCTTCTACCGGGCACCGGCCAGGACCGAGATGGCGGCCCTGGCCGAGAAGCTCCGTGTCGCGCTGGACCTGGCACTGGACACCGTGGCCTGGGCAGCCGGGTTCGAGTTCCCCGACTTCCATCACGACCACGAGATGCTGGCGCTCGTCACGCCGGGGCAGTACGCCATCGACCGGGGCACGGTCGCCTCTACCGGCGGCCTGACGTTCGCCCCGGCGGAGTTCGAGGACTACGTGATCGAAGAGCAGGTGCCCCACTCGACAGCGCTGCATGCCCGGCTAGCCGGACGAGGCCGCTACCTGACCGGCCCGACGGCCCGCTACACCCTGAGCGGGCAGTGGCTGTCCCCGCTGGCACGGCAGGCCGCCGACGCGGCGGGCCTCGGCGCCGAATGCCGCAACCCCTTCCGCAGCATCCTGGTCCGCGCCGTCGAGGTGGTGTACGCGGTGGATGAAGCGTTGCGGCTCATCGAGCGGTACGAACCGCCCGCGCCGCCCTACCAGGAGGTCCCGCCGCGCGCCGCCGTCGGGCACGGCGCCACCGAGGCGCCCCGCGGCGTGCTGTTCCACCGGTACGCCATCGACGCAGAAGGTCTCATCACCTCCGCCCGGATCGTGCCGCCCACCTCGCAGAATCAGGCCAGCATCGAAAACGACCTGCACCGGTTCGTCGCCGACCGGCTGGATCTCGACGACCAGCAGCTGACCCGGCAGTGCGAGCAGGCGATCCGCAACTACGACCCGTGCATCTCCTGTTCGACCCATTTCCTCGATCTCACGGTGGACCGCGGATGACCGGGCAGGACAGTCCGGGCCTGCGCACGGTGGTGGTAGGCGTGGGCAACGAGTTCCGTCGTGACGACGGAGCCGGGCCCGAGGTGATCGCCCGGCTGCGTGCCCTCCAGCCAGGCGACGCCAGCCTTTCTGGCGTGACCCTGGCACTCAGCGACGGAGAGCCAGGCCGGATGATCGGCCTGTGGGAAGGCACCAGACTCGCGGTAGTGATCGACGCCGTGCGGGACCCTGCCATGCCTCCCGGGCACCGGTACCAGGTTGCGGTCGACGCCTTGACCGGCGTAGTGGACGGCGCGGCCAGCTCACACAGCATCGGCCTCGGCGACACCGTGGAACTTGCCCGGGTGCTCGGGCGCCTGCCCGCACGGCTCACGGTCCTCGCCGTAGTCGGCCGCGACTTCGGCTTCGGCACCGAGCTGACCGCCGAGGTAGCGGCCGCAGTACCGGAGCTGGTCGAGCGAGTACGCGAGATCGTGCGGTGACCCGACCGCGGGAGGGATTCCGGGTATGCGAGTCAGCACCATCCGTTCGGGGAAAGGATTTAAGATCTTCTTCCGAACGGATGGTGTTTCCCCGGCCAGGCTGGACAGGTCCGCACCGGGCCGCACGGCGAGAGTTTCCGTGTCGATCTCGGTGAGCCTCCTGATGACGCGGGCCCTGGCTGGCAGTCCGCTTCGCTTTATCTGACATTCCTCAGTTTTCGGCCGGCCCCTGGCCGGCGTCACGGCCGGATGTCCCGACCGCACGGGCCTTTCGGCCCTGCCGACCGCCGGTGCGCCGGCGCACCCTGAACCTGGGAGCTACCTCTTTCCCGCTTCCGCAAAGGGGTGAGGCACGATGATCGAGGTCACCGCGCCGGCGCTGGCCGGCCACCCGTTCCTGCGCGGCATGCCACCCGGCCAGCTGGACGCGCTCGCCGCGGCGGCGTCCGACGTGACGTTCCCGGCCGGGCACCGGGTCTTCGAAGACGGCGGGTTCGCCGGCCAGTTCTGGCTGATCCAGTCCGGTCACGTCGCGCTGGACGTGCACGTGCCAGGCAGCGGCCGGGTCACCGTGGACAGCATCGGCATCGGGGACCTGCTCGGCTGCTCCTGGCTGTTCCCGCCGTACCGGTGGGCGTTCGGCGCGGTCTGCCTCACCGCGGTGCGGGCCTTCGAATTCGACGCGGCCGCCATCCGCGCGCGGTGCACAGCCGACCCGGAGTTCGGCGCCGAGCTCCGCGAACGGCTGCTGCGGGTACTCGCCAGGCGGCTCCAGGGCACCAGGACCCGGCTGATCGCAGGGTGCCTGGCCAACGTCGGCGACGGAGTGTAATCGCGCCGCCTACTCCGACCGGATACGGCGGTCGGTCACGCAGGCGGGAAAGATCCTGTCGTACCGTGCCTGTTCCCCCGTCCCGTCCGCCTCACGCAGATCCGGGGGCCGTACGTGACTCCCAGCCACCCCGCAGGCCCACGCGCGAGGTAGGGCCAAAGGTCCTCACGGACGGGCTGAAGGTCAGGGGCACAGCGACGCCCGGCGGGACTAGGGTTCGTAACGGGACCTTGAGGCCGCGCCTGGAAAGGAGCGTCACCATGGCTGACCGCGTGATCGAGGAACTGGAGCGGGGCGAGTGCCTGCGGCTGATAGCGGCAGGCGGGGTCGGCCGCATCGCCTACACCAGCAGGTTCGGCCCGGCCGTGCTGCCGGTGAACTACACCCTCTACGAGGGGGCGATCTTGTTCCGCACCGCGCAGCACAGTCCGCTGGATGAGGATCTGCGGACCGGCATCACAAACGCCGACTACAAGGTGGCGTTCGAGATCGACGACATCGACATGGGCGCCGGACAGGGCTGGAGCGTGCTCGTCCAGGGACCGGCCCACCACGTCACCGGCGCCGAACGGGAGGCGGCTCTCAACGCCGGCGTGGAACCCTGGGCGCCGGGAGACCGGGAACTGTTCGTCCGGATCGTCCCGTCCCGTATCACCGGCCGCCGCATCAGCGCCGCCTAGGTCACGCCGGCTCAGGCACTGTCGATATCGCGCCGCAGGGGCACTCCGCGGTGCAGATGCCGCAGCCCTTGCAGTAGTCGTAGTCGACTCGTAGTCGCCGGGGCCGCCAGGGCCGGTCACTTCCTGAACATGCCTCTAGCGTTTCGCCAGCTCATGCCCTGCGACAGAGACTGAGGTCCCGTGTGTGTGATCAGGGCATTCGTCAGACTGCGTCGCGATCCTTCTCGCCCGTCCGGACACGCAGGACGCTGTCCACGTCGGACACCCAGATCTTCCCGTCGCCGATCGCGCCGGTGTGAGCGTGCTTGGCGACCGCGTCCAGCATGGCCTGAACATCCTGGTCAAGCACGACGATGTCCAGGCGAATCTTGGTAAGCAGGACAGCCCTTCGGTACACGGGCAGGCCGTCGGTGTGCATGTCCATGCTGGCCGTCCGGTCGGCCAGCTCGCCGAACTGCCGCCCGAAGCCTCGCACCGTGCTGACGGTGAGTCCCCGGCCGTTGTTGCCAATCACGGCGTCGATGATCTCGTCCAGCTTCTCGGGCCTGACGATGGCGGTCACTAGCTTCATCTCGGTCTCCCTCGCAGCACGACAGCCGCGTCGCCACGGCGTAGCAGAGCGTCTTCATGCTGGCAGCCAGCGCGGTAGGTGCGTAGAGGCGAACGTCAGGTCCGCACCGACGCACCCGGGCGCCGTGCTGGCGCTCAGCAACGGCGCGGGGCGCCCACGGTCCTCACCTCGTCCGGGCAATGAACGACGCTCCCTTTCAGCGTCCCGGTGCCGTGGTGCGGGCGGGCAGGGTCCTCCCTACCTGCTTCCCGGGACCTTCGTCCTGCCGGGACTAAGGTCCCTGTGGCCGGGGACCATCGCGGCTAGCGGTCAGGCGGGCGCGGCGAGCAGGCTCGGAACCGAGAGCACTACGAGGAGGTAGCACCATGACTACGAGGGTGGGAATCAACGGCTTCGGCCGGATCGGGCGCGCCTTCACCCGGCTCGCGCTGGACCGCGCGGACCTGGAGGTGGTGGCGGTCAACGACGTCACCGACGCCGCGACGCTGGCGCATCTGCTGGAATACGACTCCACCTACGGCCGGCTCGGCCGGCCGGTGACTTACGGCGACGGCAGGCTGCTGGCCGGCGACACCCCGATCGCGGTGCTGTCGGAGCGGGATCCGGCGCGGATCGACTGGGCCGCCCTCGGCGCGGACATCGTCATCGAGTCCACCGGCAAGTTCCGCACCAGGGACGCCGCCGCCGCGCACCTGAAGGGCGGCGCGCGGAAGGTGCTGATCTCGGCGCCCGGCAAGGACGTCGACCTGACCGTGGTGCTCGGCGTCAACACCGCTGATTATGACCCGCAGCGCCATGACGTGATCTCGAACGCGTCGTGCACCACCAACTGCGTCGCGCCGATGGTCAAGGTGCTGCACGACGCGTTCGGCGTCGAGCGCGGGTTCATGACCACCGTGCACGCCTACACCGGGGACCAGATGCTGCTCGACGGGCCGCACAAGGACCTGCGGCGCGCCCGGGCGGCGGCGGTCAACATCGTGCCGACCACCACCGGCGCGGCCCGCGCCACCGGTGAGGTCATCCCGGCGGTGGCCGGGAAACTGGACGGCGTCGCCCTCCGGGTACCGGTCGAGGACGGCTCGCTGACCGACCTGGCCGTCGTGCTGCGCCGCGAAGTGACCGCCGAGACGGTCAACCAGGCGTTCGGCGAAGCGGCCCGCGGGCCCCTGGCCGGCATCCTGCGCTACAGCACCGACCCGATCGTCTCCCGCGACATCATCGGCGACCCCGCCTCCTGCGTCTTCGACGCCCCGCTCACCCAGGCCGCCGGGACACTGGTCAAGGTATTCGGCTGGTACGACAACGAATGGGGCTACACAGCCCGCCTCGCCGACCTGGCCATCCTCGTCGGCAGCCGGCTGTAGGCACATCCACGGATGTCGGTGAGGAGGCTGTCATGACAACACGACCTATCGTCGTCGGGGTGGACGGCTCCGAGGAGTCGCTGCGCGCGGTGGAATGGGCCGCCAGGGAAGCGCACCGGCACGGGGCGCCGCTGCGGCTCGTGTCGGCGCCGGCTGTGCCGCCCCGCATGCTGGCATCCGACCCGGCCCCGCAGGGGGTCGCGAAGGCGCTGGGCAGCGTGCCCCGTCGCGCGCTCGCTGAGGCCATCACGCGGGCTGGGGAAGTCGCCCAGGACCTGCTCGTCGACACCGACTTGCTGACAGGGCCGCCGGCGCTGACGGTGACCGGCAGCGGTTCAGGCGCGCTGATGCTCGTCGTGGGCGCGCGCGGCGCGGGCGGGTTCGCCGCGATGCTGCTGGGCTCGGTCAGCAGGTATGCGGCCATGCACGCCTCCTGCCCGGTCGTCGTGGTCAGGGAGGAGACCGGCGCCGTGCACCGCGAGGTCGTCGTCGGCATCCGCGACCCGCACGACGCGACCGAGACCCTGCCGTTCGCATTCGAGGAGGCGGCGCTGCGCGGAGCGACCCTGGTCGCGGTCCACGCCGGGCACTTCCCCGCACCGGTCGGCGAGCTCGAGGCCGGGGAGGCAGGACACCCGGCTAACCCATCGAAGGTGTCGGCGGAGGCCGCCGATTACCTGGCGGAAGACCTGCGGAGCTGGCACGAGAAGTATCCCGACGTACCGGTCCGGCAAGATGTAGTGCGCGGGCACCCCGGCCGGGTGCTGGCCAGCTACACGGCCCGCGCGGACCTCGTGGTGATCGGGCGGCACGGCGGGCACTACACGCGTCCCGCCATCGGCGCCGTACAGCACGTGGTGCTGAACCACGCCCACGGCCCCGTCGGCATCGTCCCGGCTAAGAGCTGACGGCGAGGTCTATCGGCCGGGCCAAGCCCGGCAAGGGCACAACCGGCTCGGGAGGTCATGATGCGGACCATCCGGCTTAGCAGGCCCGCGCTGGCCGCCGGTGTCGCCGCTGCTGGCGCGGTAGCCACTGTCGGTCCCGCCGGTTACGTGCTCTTCTTCCGGCGATCGTGTCTCACCTGGGGTGCCCGCGACGACGAGGTCGCCGCGAAGCTCCCCGGTGACGAGCTGCTGCCGGAAGCCGGGCTGGTGACCACGCGGGCCGTCACGATCGACGCGCCGCCGGAGGCGATCTGGCCGTGGCTGGTGCAGATGGGCAGCGGCCGCGGCGGCGCCTACAGCTACGACTGGATCGAGAACCTGCTGGGGCTGAACATGCACAGCGCGAACGAGATCCTGCCGCGTTACCAGCACATCGCGGTGGGCGACGAGCTCCCCATGGGATCAGGCCGGCCGGGCATGACGGTAGAAGTGCTCGACCCGCCGAGAACCCTCGCCGTCCGGGTCGCCGACCAGAACTGGGTATGGATCTTCGCGCTGGTGCCCGAGGGCGAGTCGACCAGGCTGATCAGCCGCAACAGGATCGCGACGGCGGCCCTCGCGCCCGTCGGCCGCCTTTTCTACACGGCATTCATGGAGCCGGGCAGCCTGATCATGGAGCGCAAGATGCTGCTCGGCATCAAACAGCGCGCCGAGCGTACCGCCGCCGCTCACGGTGACAATTGACCGCGGGAATTCATCGTTCGCAGAACCCTGGCTGCCCCGGCTATCGAGCAGTACCTGCGAATAGCCGGGGCAGCGCCGCCACGGCTTACGGCTCCAGCACGATGCGCGCCGTGGCCTTGCCGTGCAGCACGTCGGCGATGGCCTCGTTGACCTCCGCGAGCGGCCGGGTCTCATAGCTCACCCGGGTCCGGCCGGCGGCATGCAGTCCGAACACGACCGCCAGGTCGGCGCGGGTGCCGACGATCGAGCCGAAGACCGAGGTGCCGTTCAGCACCGTGTCGAAGACGGGGATGCGCAGCGTGCCCGACGCGGGCAGCGCCACGAGAACCAGCCGGCCGCCCCGGCGCAGCCCGGCGTACGCGGCGGCGAAGGACCGGTCGTCGACGGCCAGGCCGATCGCGACGTCGGCGCCGCCGTGCTTGCGCAGCACGTCCGCGGGGTCCTCCGCGCGAGCGTCGATGACGATGTCCGCGCCGAGGTCACGCGCCAGCGCCAGCTTCTCGTCGGTGATGTCCACGGCGGCCACGGTGGCGCCGAAGATCTTGGCGTACTGCAGGGCAAGGTGACCAAGGCCGCCGATGCCGGAGACCAGGACCAGGTCGCCAGGGCGCACGCCGCCGACCTTCACGGCCTTGTAGGTGGTCACGCCCGCGCACGTCAGCGGGGCTGCCGCGGCTGGGTCGATGCCGGCCGGGACGGGGGTGGCGAACGCGGCCTCGGCGAGGAAGTACTCCGCGTAGCAGCCGTCCACCGAATAGCCGGTGTTCCGCTGCGCCTCGCACAGCGTCTCCCAGCCGGTCAGGCAGTAACGGCAGGTGCCGCAGGCGTAGCCGAGCCATGGCACGGCCACCCGAGTGCCCACCGCGGGGCTGGTGACGCCCGCGCCGACGGCGGTCACGATGCCGACGCCCTCATGTCCCGGGATGAACGGCACGGTGGGGGTGACCGGCCAGTCGCCGTTGGCGGCGTGGATGTCGGTGTGGCACAGGCCGGATGCCTCCATCCGGACGACGACCTGGCCCGGGCCGGGCTCGGGCACCGGCCGGTCCTCGATGATCAACGGATGGCCGAAGCCAGGCACGACGGCTGCTCGCATGGGAATCTCCTCCGGTCACGCGGCTACGACGGACCCGGGGAACCCCCGCGTCCATCTCTCAGCCTGTGCCGGTGACCGTCTGGGCAGGAGGGCCAGACCGCACAGGACTGCGGGCCATAGGTCCCGTCATGCCACCGTGGGCGCGTAGAGGTCGCTAGCGGCGGCGCCGATCATGGCTCCCCACGCACGGGCCCGGGCATCCTCGCCGTCGCACAGCGTGTCCTTCTTGCTGACAAGGAAGCTCTCCGGCGCGGCGACCATCCGGCAGCCATGGGCCGCCAGGAGCCTGGAGATGCCACGGCTGGCGCGGCCGGTGAACAGCGGGACCCCGCTGAGCCTGGTGTCGAAAGCCACCGCGAGAGTGTTCTGTCCGCCGAGGCTGCCGACTCCTTCGAGCCAGCCGCGCACCCCGGGCCCGTCGGCGTCCGGATCCATGGTCAGCCCGCTGGCCTGCTTGCGGGCCGCGTCGGCCGCCCAGCGCCGGGAGGCGGCGGTGGACATCCTGTGCAGGTGCGTCGGGCCGCCGACGACCAGCAGGTCCGCGGCGGCGACGAGTTCCGGCGTAGCCCTGGTCACCGGGATCAGCGTCACGTCGTGCCTGGTGCTCAGGCCGGCGGCGATGCTGACGGCGGTGGCGTGCGTGGTGCCGTACATCGATTCGTAGACGACGAGTGCTCGCATGAGGGCCACATCCTTTCCGAGGTCAATCCCCTGTTTCTCATCTCACGCCGACCGGTTCCGCCGGTAGTAGAGCCGAAGGCCGGCTTCGCCGCGGGACCTTCGGGCGCTCCGCCTGGCCTATCCGACGACCAGCGCAAACCGATATGCTGGCGCTGTATTGCCACCAGGGGAGGAGCTGCCGGTGGGGGCTGATGCTGACGGCCGCCCGGAGCTGCTTCCGCAACTACGGCTGGACGAGCTGCTCGCCGAGCTGCAGAGCCGGCTGCAGGCGGTGCTGTCCGCCAGGGACCAGATGCGCGGCCTGCTCGAGGCCGTCGTCGCCATCAGCTCAGGCCTGGACCTGGAGTCGACGCTGCGCACGATCGTGGAGACCGCGGTCCGGCTGGTCGACGCGACCTACGGCGCGCTCGGGGTCATCGGAGACGGCGACGAGGGCGGCAAGCGGCTGGCCGAGTTCATCCCGGTCGGCCTCAGCGAGCAACAGATCGAGCGTATCGACCACTGGCCAGAAGGACGCGGCCTGCTGGGCTTGCTCGTCCAGGATTCCCGGCCGTTGCGGCTCGCTGACATGGCCACCCATCCCGCATCGGCCGGGTTCCCCGATGGCCATCCGCCGATGCGCGGCTTCCTCGGCGTGCCGGTGCGGGTGCGGGACGAGGTGTTCGGCAACCTCTACCTCACGAACAAGCGGAGCGGCGGGGAGTTCACCGAGGATGACGAGGCGGTCCTGATCGCCCTCGGCGCGGCGGCGGGCGTCGCCGTGGAGAACGCGCGGCTGTACGAGGCCTCCCGGCGCAGCCAGCGCTGGATCCAGGCCAGCGCCGAGGTCACCACCGCGCTGCTGTCCGGCGCCGATCCGCACGAGGTGCTGGCGAGCATCACCACCAAGGCGCGTGAGCTGTCGGGTGCCGACCTCGCGGTACTCGCGCTGCCAGACGAGGAGGGGCGCCGGCTGACGATCGCGTACGCCGACGGCGAGGGCGCGCAGGCGGTGCGCGGCCTGGTGCTGCCGGCCGGCCAGTCGCTGTCCGGGCAGGTACTGGCCAGCGGAGAGCCTATCGCCAGCGCCGATTTCGCCGCCGACGACCGGGCCGCCGCCGCGGCCAGGGCCGCGATGAGCCACATCGGGCCTGCGGTGATCTTCCCGCTGGGCGCGCCAGGCAACCGGCGCGGCGTGCTCACCATCGGCCGCCGCCAGGGCGCGCCGCACTTCCCGCAGGCGGAAGCGGCGTTCGCGGCCTCGTTCGCGGCGCAGGCCGGGGTGGCGCTGGAGCTGGCGGCCAGCCGCGCGGAGGCCGAGCTGCTGCTGGTGTTCCAGGACCGTGACCGGATCGCCCGCGACCTGCACGACCTGGTCATCCAGCGGCTGTACGCGACCGGGATGTCGCTGCAGGGCACGATGCCGATGATCGCCAGGCCCGAGGTCGCCGACCGCGTCACGAGGGCGGTGGACGACATGGACCAGACGATCAAGGAGATCCGCGGCGCGATCTTCGCCCTCCAGGCCCGGGATGCCGCCAGCGAGCCAGACCCGCGCGCGGACATCGTCCGCCTGGTCGAGGACATGACGCCGGTGCTCGGTTTCGCCCCGTCGCTGCGGCTGGGCTCCGGGCTGCGCGGGCTGGCCAGCGGGGAGCTGGCGGATGAGGCACTGACCGTGCTGCGCGAGGCGCTGTCCAACGTGGCCAGGCACGCCGGCGCGACCCGGGCCGATGTGACCGTGGACGTCGATGACCATGAGACCCTCACCGTGCTGGTGACCGATAACGGAACCGGCATCGCACCGGGAGGCAGGCGCAGCGGGCTGCGGAACCTCGCCGACCGCGCCGCCAAGTTCGGCGGCGAGCTCCGCCTCGAGCCTGCTGACCCCGGTGCCGAGAAGCCCGGTACGAGGCTGGAGTGGCGGGTCCCGGCCGCCGCCGGCGGCCGCTAGCCCCAGCTAGACGCGAAGCCCGAGATCCCGCCCGGCAAGCCGGAGTCCCTCCCGCACCGACGGGTGCGCTACCTGGCTGATGATCTGCTCCGCCTGGCCGGACGCGTCGTGACCCCAGATCACGGCGGTGCCCTGATCGCTGACGATGAAGCTGTGCTGGAAGGACGTCACCGGGCCGTCGCGCACCGGCAGGGCCCGCCACGGGGTGGCGTAGTTGCCGCCGGCCACGACCCGCGGGGTGCTGGCCAGCGCACCGAGCTCAACCGCGAGCCTGCGTTCAGATAGGACGCGCATCGCTGCCTCGCGCCAACTGCCCGGCCCCGATCCGCCGGCCGTTCACGATCGCCGACGAGATCCGGACGAAGTGGTCGCGCTTTCCCGGCGCCCACGGGGTGAGCGGGAGCTGCTCCAGGCGGCGGATCTCCTCGCGGTCGGTCACCGCCGTGGAGTGCCCGACGACGGTGACGCTCCAGCCGACATGCCCGGTGACGTCCAGGCTGTCGGCCTCGAACGCCACCACGGCGCCGCGCGTCGCGGCGGCGAGCTTGCCGCCCGCGTCCGTCCTGATGATGATGTCGCCATCGTCCAGCATGAAGTTGACGAGCTCCACGGCGGGTAGCGCCTGCCGGGTATAGACGATCCGGCCGACGGGCACCGATCCCATCAGCCGCATGCACTCGTCCCGTGCCAGGTGCTCGAGCACCGAGCCGTAAGCGTCCATAGGTAGCAGCATGCCCGCGACGGGCAGCCAGGCTGAGAGACCAAGGTCCCTAATAGGCGGGGTTTCCGGCGTGGCTCCCGCCGCCGTCATGCTCGTCGAACACGCGCACCGCATAGGCGGCGGCCTGCGTGCGGCGCTCCAGCCCCAGCTTGGCGAACAGCGCGGACACATAGTTCTTCACGGTCTTCTCCGCCAGGAACATCCGCTCGCCGATCTGCCGGTTCGTCAGCCCCTCGCCGATCAGCTCCAGGATCCTGCGCTCCTGCGGGGTCAGGCCCGCGAGCGGGTCGCGCTTGTGCGAGGAGTCGCGCAGCCTGGCCATCACCTGCCCGGCCGCGCGGGCGTCCAGCATCGACTCCCCCGAGGCCACCGTGCGCACCGCGCCGACCAGGTCGGTACCGCGGATCTGCTTGAGCACGTATCCGGCCGCACCGGCCATGATCGCGTCGAACAGCGCATCATCATCGCCGAACGAGGTCAGCATCAGGCACGCCACCTCAGGCATCCGCGACCGGATCTCCCGGCACACCGTGACGCCGTCGCCGTCCGGCAGCCGCACGTCGAGGACGGCCACGTCCGGGCGCAGCGCCGGGATGCGGGCCAGCGCGGACGACGCGGTGCCCGCCTCGCCCACGACCCGGATGTCCGGCTCCGCCTCGAGCATGTCGCGCACTCCCCGGCGGACTACCTCATGATCATCCAGCAGGAACACGCTGATCTGCCGTGCTGCCGTGCTGCCGTTGCCATCCGCCTGGCTTGCCATCGCGACCACCTGACCGTTCGCCTCCGGTTACGGGACCTTCCACATTCCGAACGGTCTCGTTGTTCCACCCAAGCGTAGGCACTTGAGCCCCGTGCGGCTACGGACCTTGGTCCCGGTGGCCCAGGGCCGAACGCCCGCGCGCGACGGGAGTTGCGGCCCTGACCGCCGCCCGGCGGCACGCCTAGCGTCAATCGTGAAGACAAAGGCTGAGCGTGAGGAGAAGAAGATGCCAGGAATCATCGTCGGTATCGACGGCTCCAGCCATTCCCGCCACGCCCTTGACTGGGCGATCAACGAGGCGGCGATCCGTCACGCGCCGCTCACCGTGCTCACCGTCCAGCAGGTCATGAGGAGTTTCTGGGCCGGACCAATGATCTATCCGGAAGACGCGGAGCTTGCCGAGCATGCCCGCAAGATAGCCCAGGACGAGACGGATGACGCGCTCGGCAAGCTCGCCGAAGACGCCCGGCCGCCGGAGATTTCCGTACTGGCCGTCCCCGGCTTTCCAGCCGAGGCAATCCTTGGCATAGCCAAGGAGGCGGACATGATCGTCGTCGGCTCCCGCGGCGCGGGCGGCTTCAAGAAGCTGCTGCTGGGCTCGGTCGCCTCCCAGGTCACCCGCCACGCCCATATCCCCGTCGTCGTCATCCCCGCCGAGGAGAGCTGATTGCCGTGAACGCCATCGTGAAAGACGTGATGAGCACCCACGTGGTCGCCGTCAGGCAGAACGCCACGTTCAAGGAGATGGCGGCCAGGCTGCACGAGCACCGGGTCAGCGCGTTCCCGGTGCTCGACGACGACAACAAGGTCATCGGGATCGTCTCGGAAGCCGACCTGCTGACCAAGGAAGCACTCGAAGGCGAGCTCCCCGGCGTGTTCCACACCGTGACGCGCCACCGTGAGACGGTCAAGGCCGCCGCGCTCACCGCGGCCGCCCTGATGACCAGGCCCGCCGTGACCATCGGCCCGCACGAGCCGGTGACCCAGGCGGCCCGCCTGATGTACTCCCGGCGGGTCAAGCGGCTCCCGGTCACCGCCGAAGACGGGACGCTGATCGGCATCGTGTCCCGCGCCGACGTGCTGAGCGTGTACGGCAGGCCCGACGCCGACATCAGGCACGAGATCACCCAGGACCTGATCCTGAAGACGTACCTGTGCAACCCCGCCCACTTCACGGTCACCGTCAACGACGGCATCGTCACGCTTGAGGGCACGCCGGAAAGGCTTGAGGTCGGCCCCGACATCATCGAGTCGGCCAGGCACGTCGAGGGCGTCGTCGCGGTCCGCGACCGGCTCACGTACCCGCCGGCCGGGCACTACACCCCCAACCCGCTGTTCTGAGCCGGTGCGGGCGCGCCGCGCACCCACCGCCCGGCTAGAGGACGAACGGGATCAGCATCTTGGTGGAGTGCTTGTAGGCGCGGTAGGTGTCCTGGAACTGCTCCGTCAGGTACGCCTCTTCGCGGATGGCGCTGTAGACGAAGAACCCGCCCAGCACGGCGGCCACGATCAGGCCGTACAGGCTCGTGGCGAGCGCGGTGCCGACTAGCGCGATGATCAGGCCCGTGTAGATCGGGTGCCGGATGCGGCGGTACGGGCCGGTGGTCACCAGTTCCGGCTCGTCCTTGTGGGACATCGGCGCGCCCCAGTTGCGGCCGATGTACAGCCGTGCCCACACGGCGAGCGCCAGGCCGAGCAGGAAGAGCGCCAGCCCGATGCCCGTCAGCACCGGATCGGTCCCGGCCTGATGCCCCCGAAGGCCCCAGGAGCGCACCGCGAAGATGACCACGACCAGGAGCGCGATCCGCAACCCGATGAAGCGGTTCCACCCGCCGGACCGGCCGGACTTCACTCCGCGGGCCGCGATGAGCCAGTAGACCCAGAAGACGACCCATCCAATCACGATGACGAGGTCGATGACGCGCATACCTCCATCATGTACCTCCATCATGGCTGATCCAGCGGCTAGCCGGGCGGGTGCAGCCACCGCACCCCGCCGCAGCTGGCCGTCTCGTGCCCGGCGGCGGCGTCCGCCAGTGCTGTCACCAGCCGGAACACGTAGGCCTTCGTGCGGGGAAACGTGACGTCAGACGTGTAGATGAGACCGGGGACCGCTCCCCCGATGGCGTCGCGGGCCCGGCGGAGGCTCTCGAAGTCCGGCACGTTGTTCGTCACGATCACCCGGCCCTCGAGCAGCGCGGCCTCGAAGATCTCCAGGTCCGACAGGGCGCGCAGCAGCGCGTCCGCCACGACGGGCCGGCAGTCGATCCCCCGCGCCGCGAGCCCGTCGGCGATCGCGGGCGAGAACATCTCATCGAGCAGCAGCGCGTCGGGCTTGTCGCCGCCCGGTACGGTCACCGGCCCAGCAGCTCTTGCTGCCGCTCCCACCCGGCTCGCGCCTGCGCGGCCTCGGCGCGCGCCCGGTCGAGGAAGGCGTCGACCTCCTCGGGGTAATCGCCCCAGTACGCGAGCGCCGCGCGCAGGAAGGGCATCGGCACGCCGGACGTCTCGGCGACGACCTCGAGAACCTCGTCGCCGGCGAGCGCCGGGTCGGACTCCCTGACCGACCGCACCGCGCCGATCACCTCCCACACGTCGGGCCCGCCGACCAGCCGGGCACGGCGCCCAGCGGGCCCGTCCTTGAACACGATCAGCGGATGCTCGTACATCCGCAGCGCTTCGTCGACAAGCCGGTTGCTGGCGCTGGACAGGGACATGTCCCGGTGCACGGCGACGAATGCGGTGAGCCGCTCGAGGACGCGCGGCTCGAACCGGACAGACGACGGGGTAGTTGTTGCCATACCTACATTGTAGGTGAATGTAGGTAATACGGCTACGCCGTGGCGGCGACTTACAGCGGCAGTGCCATCGTTTCCATGACCCGCCGGGTCAGGCCGGCCTGGTCGGCGTCCGGCGACGGGTGCATTTCCCAGTCGCCGATCCGCACCGACGCCTCCACCATGAACTTGCAGCGCTCGTAGCGGCGTGCCGCGTACCGGGTGAACGCGTCCGCCACGTCGGCGTCCGCGGGGCCGGACGCGCCGAGTTCTTCCGACAGGACCACGCCGTCACGTTTCACCCGGCCGACGCTGACCGCGGGGCTCGCTGCCGGGCCATACGCGGACCTGCAACGTAAGTTTTCGCTGGTCCGGCTAGCGGCCGACCGGCGCGTAGCGGTCCACGCCGGCGAACCGCGCGACAGTGGCCTCGTCGAGCGTCCAGCCGTCCCTGACCAGCAGCGCGGCGTCCGGCAGGATGAAGCCGCCCTGTCGCCACGCCGTCGCCTCGGCGAGGGTCATCCCGGCCTCCGCCGCCTCCACCGCGTCGCCGGGAAGGAAGCCGGCCGCCGCCCACGGGCGCACCTGTTCCGGTCTTATGCGGAGCCTGACCGCGCGCACGGCGTCCCGGACGCCGACTCCTTCGCGGGCCCAGCGGCGCGCGGCGTCGGGCGATAGCCCGTGCTTGCGCGCCCAGTGGATCTCGATCGCGGACAACGGGCGCCAGCGGCGCAGGTCGCTGGCGGTCAGGCCGTAGCCGCGGGCTTCGGCCAGCTCGTACGCATCCGGTGGCGGGGACACGGTCAGGTCGCGCCGGACGCGGCCGCGCACTGCTGCCACGCCCGCTCGAGCTCACTGCGCACCTCGTCGGGCTGGCCGGCGAGGAACACGAACGGCTGCGGGCCGGCGCCGGGCGCGGGCCGGTTCAGGCCGCCGACGATCGGCAGGTACACGCGATCGTTCAGCGCCGGATCGCGGATGGTGCCGAGCGGGTCACGGCCGGCCGCGACGGCTTCCATCTCCTCGAACATCCGCTTGCGCAGCATGATCACGCCCCGGTCGCTCTCCCCCAGGTGCTCCAGGGTGCGGTCGGCTATCGCGCCCTGGCCCACCCAGGCGATGTAATCCTGGTTCATCACGTGCGTGTCGATCCACCGGCCGGTCTTCTCATCCCGGACCGGCGCGTGCCAGCACGGGATCCGGCGCTGCTCGAACGGGGCGTCGCCGGGCAGCTCGTCGATGAACCAGCCGACGCTCAGCGTGCTGGTGTCGTCGATCGGGACCCGCCACTCGAAGTGCCCGACGTAAAGGCAGTTCGGCCACAGGCACACGCGCCCGGTCGTCCAGAGCTCGTCGTCCTCCGTGGTGTCGGCGCGGACCCGGCGGTAGACGAACCCGTAGTCGAATTCATCGAACCCGAGCCGGGTGTGCGCGGGCGCCTGCGGGCCGCCCTGTCCGCGGAGCACCATTGACCAGTTAGAGTGCAGCCATTCGAAATGCACCGGGTCGATCGAGTTTTCCTGGCACTGGAACCAGTTGCACGGAATCTCGGAAATAACGATTTGCTTGTAGCCGCGTGAATAGAAGCGATCCCAGTCCGGAAGCAGCGGGGCCGGCTGCGGTCCCAGGTAGGCCCACAGCAGCCCGGCTTTGGCGGCTACCGGGTACGCCTTGATCCGCACCTTGTCCTTGAAGGTCCCCTCCGGGTGCCGCGTCTCCTCGAAAGGCTGATGCAGGCAGGCCCCGGAGTGGTCGAACAGCCAGCCGTGATAGTTGCAGCGCAGCCCGCGGTCCTCGGTGTACCCGTACGCCAGGTCGGCGCGGCGATGCGGGCAGTGCCGGTCTACGAGACCGTAATTGCCTTCCCCGTCGCGGTAGAGAACGAGATCCTCGCCCATGATGCGGACCGCTTTGGTGTCCTGCCGCTCGAATTCGCTTACCCCGGCTATTGGCTGCCAATAGCGGCGCAGCAGTTCACCCATCGGAGTTCCGGGACCGGTTTCGCACAGCAGCTTATTGCGCTGGCTGCTCAGCATATGACCTGACCTCCTAGCGCATTCCTGCACGACGCTAATCCGGGGTTACCGGGCAGTCAAGGTCGGCCTGGCCGGATGCCCGCGCGGTCCGGTGCGAGGATGGGGGCATGGAGCCGCGAAGCAGCCTCGGTACTTCCCGAACTGGCTGCGGCAGCGGGTCTGACCTCACCAGAAACCCCGGTCGGCGATCTAGATCGCTGACCGGCGAAGGCAACCCCTGCCGCCGCGCTTGCCGATATGGCGGCCCGGATGCGCCGCCTGGAGGCTTGATGGGAATGGCTGGATGACGCACGAAGGCCGTTCTGGGACGTGATGGAGATCCGGACCCGCGCCGCGGGTCACGGACGGGCGGGCGGAAGAGCCTGCAGCAGTGGCTGCCGCCGCAGCAGCTGCTGCCCCAACGTCCGGCGCGGCGGGCGCGCCGTGATGCTGCCGACGTCGAGCGTGCCGGCCACATCTATCCGGAACCTGACCGGCACGTCAGGATCCCACGGTGTGAGCACCTTGACGGTACCGCCCCGGATTCCCAGGTCATCGGTATCGACCATGATGCCGGGCCTGGTCACCAGGGTCACGTTGCAGCCGTGGGCCTCGACGTCGATCTGCAGCGCGGGCCACGAGAGGATCGCCTGGGTGAAATCCAGCAGCACGTTGCCGCTGGTGACCTGGAGCTGCATGCGCCGCGGCACCAGCCACTGGCCGGCACGCCGCGCACCACTATGGTGGCACTCGATGCGGACCAGGTCCTTCGGCCCCGGCGCCCCGGGCGGGGCCGCCGGAGTGTCCCGCGCGGCCGGCAGGTCCGATACCAGTGGCGTGAGTTCGCCGTAGGTACGCGCGGTCAAGGCCGCCCCCACTCGCTCGTCGAGTTCCTCCAAGGTCAGTCGGCCGTCCCCTGCGGCCAGCCTGAGCACCTCGACCACCCGGTCCCGGTCCTCGTGTGTCGCTCGCTGGTCCTCGCGCGCCTGCGCGGAGGCGTCATCAGCCATGACCAGATTGTAAGACCCGACGCGGGGCCCAGCCCGCACCGGACGACCCGCTCCTGCGGCGTGCAGACAGGGGCTGTTACGGGCGCCGCCGATCCGCCGCGCTGGCCGCGTTCGCGATGATCGCGGCGAACGGCGGAATGGCCAGTGCCGCGACGGGGACCACCACCGCCGCGATCGTCGAGTACCGGTCCAGGACCGCCCAGGACAGGACGAACAAGCCGATGCAGACCGTCATGGGCACGAAGTACAGATGCCGGTCAAAGCGGGACGGTGGCCGCCCGCCGGTCCGTCCCGGTCCCGTCCGTGCCCAGCGCGCCGGCTGTGCGCGATGTGGACCAGGATGCGCTGCGCGAGCTGATCGACCGGTCCGTCCGGGTACGCAAGGGCGTTGGCCGGGCCTCCGTCTAGCTAGCCCGGTGAGCGGCCGGCTGTGCGGCGGCCCGGGCGATGGCGTCGAGAGCGAGGTCGATGACCTGGGCGCCGTCCAGCTCTTCGCCCTTGGCGATGCAGGAGCGGAACTCGTCTTCTGTCAGCTGGTCGCGCAGCAGTGCGGCGGTCTCGCGCATGAGGTCGGCGTCGGCGCCGTAGGGTGGTGCGCCGCTGCTGGCCGAAGCGGCCGCGCCGTACAAGGTGGCCGCGTCATGGCAGGCGCCGACGCCGGCCAGCAGGTCGATGAGGGTCCGCAGGGTGACCCACAGGGGTGTCCAGGTGCCGGCTTGCCGCCATTGGCTGATGACCTGGTAGTAGTAGCGGAGCGCGGTGGCGGGCTCACCATGCCGCGCGTGCAGCGTCGCCAGGGAGACTTCGGCGAATCCGGCGACCAGGCCGCTGCCCGCGGACTGGGCGAGCTCGACCGCCCGCAGCAGGTGCTCCCTGGCCTGGCCGGGATCGGTGGCGGCGGCGATCTCCCCCAAGACGGACAAGACCAGCGCCAGCGCGGAGGGCGCGCCAGACCGGACGGCCGCGTCCCGGCCCTGACTGGCCATGCGGCTCGCTTCGGCAAGGTGATCGCCGTAGGCCAGGGCGACGCCGCCGCTGCCGGCGTCCCACGCGGCGTCCAGCCAGTCACCGGCCTGCATCGACAGGTCGTAGGCGTGGCGGTACCTGTCGGCCGCCCGGTCGAGGTCGCCGGTATAGATGGCGAGATCGCCGAGCGCCTGCAGTGCCCGGCGGGCGGTGATCGGGGCGAGGCCCCGCGCGGCGTCCAGGGCGGCATGCGCGCCGGTGTCGGCCGCTTGAAGATCGCCCCGGTATACAGCTCCCCAGGCCGCCGAAGCGAGCACCTGGGGGTAGAACGGCGAGCGTGACCCGGCCGCGGCCGCGGCGCTTACCTCGGCCCACCGGAATACCTCCGATCGGCAGCGCAACAGCGCGTACCAGTGCAGCTCGGCACACATGCGCAGGCTGAGCTCGGTGTCGTGCCCGGTTAGCCAGCTGTGCGCGGCGCGCAGGTCACCGATGTGCGAGTCGAGCCGTGCCGCCCAGCCGGCCTCCCCGGCGCCGGACAAGCCGGCTGCCGCGCGTGTCACGAGTTCCGCGGCCCAGCGGGCATGCCGGCCGCGGGCGGCATCCAGCTCGCCGCGCTCTTCCAGGCGTCCGAGCCCGTAGTCGCGCAGCGTTTCCAGCAGCCGGTAGCGGGCCGTACCGCCGTCGCGGTCGGCGGTGATCAGTGACCGGTCGACAAGGTGCAGTACGAGGCGGGCCACGCCGGTGCCGTCATCGCCGGCGGCCGTGATGGCGCGGACGGCACCGATATCGAACCAGCCGCAGAACACCGACAGCTCGTCGAACAGCCGCTGCTCCGCCGTCGTCAGCAGCTGGTAGGACCAGTCGACGACGGCTCGCAGAGACCGGTGGCGGCTGTCGGCGCGGCGCCTCGAGGTAAGCAGGCCGAAGCGGTCCTGGAGGCTGCTGGCCAGCTCGCGGACTGTCGTGCCCGGCAGCCGGGCCGCCGCGAGCTCGATGGCGAGCGGCAGGCCGTCCAGCCCGGCGCACAGGTCCGCGATTGCCTCGGTGTCCCTGGTTTCCTGACCGGCGGCCGGGTCCGCCGCACAAGCCCGGTCGTGGAACAACCGCATCGCGGGAGAGCCGGGACCGTCCGCCGGAAGCGGACTGACCGGCCACACATGCTCGCCATCGACCCAGAGCCGCTCCCGGCTGGTCGCTAGCACGGTGATGTTCCTGGTCTCCCGCAGCAGCCGTTCAGCGATGACCGCGATGCCATCCGCTACGTGCTCACAGTTGTCGAGCACCAGCAGTTGCTCGCGGCCCGCCAGAGCCTCGATGAGCTGATCGTCGAGCCGCCGGAACGCGCGTTCGCTGACCCCGGCCGCCGTGGCGATGGCCCGGGTCACCGAGGCCGGCCGGGCTATCGCGGTGAGGTCGCAAAAGCAGATCCCGTCCCGGTAGCGGCCGCCGATCCTGGAGACCACCTCCAGCGCCAGCCGGGTCTTGCCCACGCCTCCCGGCCCGTGCAAGGTCAGCAGCCGCACGTCGCCCAGCAGCGCGGTCACGGCCAGGCGGTCCTCGTCCCGGCCGACGAAGCTGGTTACCGGCAGCGGCAGCGCCCGGCGCGCGGGCTGGGGAACGGATTCCGTCACCGGGACCGCATGGCGCAGGATGTCCTGCTCGATGCGTGCCAGGGCAGGTGAGGGATCCAGGCCGAGCCCCTCGGACAGATAGCCGCGCCAGGACCGGAACGTGGCCAGCGCGTCGGTGTGGCGGCCGCTCTGGTACAGGGCCCGCATCAGCAGCCCCCGCGCCCGCTCCCGTTCCGGGTGCTCTGCCACGATCGCCTGCAGGTCGGCCACCGCGTCTTCGGCGCGTTCCAGTGACAGGACGAGCTCGGCCCGGCGTTCCCGCGCCGTCACCCGGAGCTCGTCGAGCCGGACAGCCTCAGCCCGGGCGAACGGCCGGCCGGCGAACTCGGCCAGAGCGGGTCCCCGCCACAGGCCCAGCGCCTCATCGAGAATCGCCAGGCCCTGCTCCCCCGCCGTCTGACTCGCCGCCGCCAGGGCGTCCTCGAACCTGGCGGTATCCAGCTGGCGCCGCTGCAGGCTCAGCCGGTAGCCGCCGTCGGCGGTGACCAGGCAGCCGCCCGGCGGGCCGAGCGCGCGCCGCAGCCGGGACACCTGCGTCCGCAAGGCCGCGGGTGGATCCGCGGGCAGCGCCTCGCCCCACAGCTCGTCGATGAGCCGGTGCGCGGGGACCAGCCGGTTGGCTTCCAGCAACAGCATCGCCAGCACCAGGCGCTGGCTGGCGCTCGTGAGTTCGACGGCGCGGTCATCCGCCCGCACCTCGACCGGGCCAAGCAGCCCGTACCCCCACACAGCCACCGTTACCTCCCAGGCCTTCCTTCAGGATCGCACGACTCCCGGGCTGTGCTCTCGACACAGTGCTGACACGCCGGTGACACGCCGACGGCAGGCGGTCGGGCCACGGTGGTATGGCAACGCCTTCACAGCCAGAGGAGAGTGCAATGGGCAGCCTGATTACGGTTCCAGACCAGGTAAGGGCCTCGTTCACGGGTGAGCTGGTCGGTCCCGCGGAGCCGGGATACGAGCAGATCCGGCGGGTGCAGAACGGCCTGATCGACAAGCGCCCAGGGCTCATCGCCCGCTGCCGCACCGTCCCCGACGTGGCCGACGCCGTGACGATGGGCCGCGAGCAGGCCGCCGAGATTTCCGTGCGCGGCGGCGGTCACAACGTCGCCGGCCTGGCCGTCACCGACGGCGGCCTGATGATCGACCTCGCGCCGATGAAGGGCATCAAGGTGGACCGGCGGAGGCGGACCGTCTGGGCGCAAGGCGGCGTCACCTGGAACGAGTTCAACCGTGCCGCGGCCTGCCACGGGCTGGCCACCACCGGCGGGGTCGTGTCCACCACCGGCATCGCCGGGCTGACCCTCGGCGGCGGGGAGGGCTGGCTGATGGGCAAGTACGGCCTGACCATCGACAACCTGCTGGCGGCGGAGGTCGTGACCGCCGCCGGCGAGGTCGTCACCGCAAGCCACGAGGAAAACCAGGACCTGTTCTGGGCCGTGCGCGGCGGCGGCGGCAACTTCGGGGTCGTCACGTCCTTCGAATACCAGGCCCATCCGGTGTCAACCGTCCACGGCGGCCAGGTCGTCCATCCTGCCCGCCGGGCGCGAGAGGCTCTCGGCTTCTACCGTGAGCTCACCCAGGCGGCGCCCGACGAGCTCACCGTGTACTTCTCCCTGTTCGCCGACCCGGCCGCACCGGACGAGAAACTCGCCGCGATGATCGCCTGCCACTGCGGCGATCCCGCGACCGCCGAAGCGGACCTGAAACCGCTGCGGCAATTCGGCCCGCCAGCGGCCGACCTCATCCAGCCCATGCCTTACCCGGCGATCAACACCCTCAGCGACGCCGGGTACCCCAAGGGAGCGTTCAGCTACTGGAAGTCCGCATTCTTCACCGACCTGTCCGACGCGCCGCTGGAGATCATGATCGATGCGCTCCACCGGTGCCCGTCGCCCATGAGCGGGCTGAGCATCGTGCCCTACCTGGGCGCGGTCAACCGCGTCGGCGCCACCGCCACCGCCTTCGCCCACCGGGCACCCGGCTACAGCCTGCTCATCGTGGCGCAATGGCCCGACGCGCGGGAGACCGAGCCGAACATCACCTGGGCCAGGGAGACGTTCGACGCGCTTCACCCTTACATGGCCGACCGCAGTTACGTGAACAACCTGACCGCCGAAGACGGACGGATGGTGCACCAGGTGTGGGGCGCGAACTACGAACGGCTCGTCACGATCAAGCGCCGCTACGACCCAGGCAACATTTTCAGGCTCAACCACAACATCGACCCATCGGCCTAAAGCAGAGGGATCAGGCCAGGAATATCTCCCTGGCCTCGCGCAGCGCGTAGAAAACGATGACCAGGGCAGCAGCCGGGTCGGCCCACCACCATCCCGCAGCCGCGTTGAGGGCTAGCCCGGCCAGCACGGCAACGGCCAGGATGCCGTCGACCAGTGTGACGCGGCCCTCCGTGGTGAGTACCGGGTTGCCGAGCGCTTCGCCGGTCCGCGCCTTACCTGCTGCCAGCGCGAACATCGCGGCAGCGGTCACCGCCGTCCACGCGATCCCCGGCACGCTGTGCCCCGCCCGGTACCCGGTCAGCAGGACAAGAAGCGACTGGGCTGTCAGGTAGACAGCCAGCGCCAGGAACGCCCCGCCGATCAGCCGCAGCGCCCGCCGCTGCCGCTCTTCACCAGTGCCCGACAGCTCCCACAGCACCACCACGCTCGCGCCTATCTCAATCAGTGAATCCAGGCCGAACCCGGCCAGCGCCACCGACCGGGCTGCCACCGCCGCCACCGCCAGCACGGCAATCCCGGCCACGTTCCACCCCAGCGTGATGCCCTCAAGAACCCGCCCGCGCCGCAGCAGCGCCTGTTGCCGGCTGGCCGCACCCGGCGCAGGCTGACCAGCGGAGTTCACCGTTCGTTCCGCCCCTTCCGAGGCGGGGATGGAAGCGCCAGCGCGATCGTGCGGATCAATTTCGCCGCGTGGTAACCGACGATGACCGCGATGACAAGCGCGGTGGCCGGGTCGAGCCAGTACCAGCCGCCAGCGGCCAGAATCACCGCGCCGCTGACCGCGACGCCCGCGGCGGCGGCCGCGTCGGCGGCGGTGTCGAGCAACACCGCCTTGACGTTCAGGTCTTCGCCGCCGTCATCGTCATCGACGTCACCGCCAAGGACCAGCGCCCCGGCCAGCATGACGACAGCGGCGATCGCGCTGACGATCAGCACGGGCAGCCCCTCGACGCGATGGGCGCCGGCGGCCAGGTGCCAGGCCGCCGCCACCGTGATCACGATGTTCAAGGTCAGCAGCCATCCGGCGTTGACCAAAGCGGCGACGGTCGTCGCGTTGGCGTAGCCGCGCGGACGGGAGGCCAGCCAGATCGCCAGCAGCGACACGCCGATGGCCGCAGCGTCCGCGAGATAGTCAGCGCCCGCCGCGAAGACAGCCAGCGAATGCGCGGCCAGGCCCACGACCACGAGCGACGCGACGAGGCCAAGATTAAGCGCCAGCACGACGGCCAGCCGCCGGGTACGGGACACAGCCCGATCGTACGAGCGCTGGACGCCAGCGCGGACCCGCGGTGCTACGTGCGGGCGTAGTTGCTGGCGCCGTACCAGTCCACCACGACGACCGGTTCGTCGCCGACCACCCAGGCGTCGTGGCCTTGCGGCAGCGCGGTGACATCGCCGGGCTTCGCGTCGAACTCGGCGCCATCGGCCATCACGACGTGCAGCGTGCCGCTCACGTGGTACTGGAAGTGCGGCGCCTCGCACAGCTCGGTCCCCGCCAGCGGCTTGACGTGCTCGGACCAGCGCCAGCCGGGCTGCAGGGTGAGTCTGCCGATCTCGGCGCCGCCGATCCGCAGCAGGTCAAGGGTGCCCCGCTCGAACGTGCGGGTCTCGTCCGGTGTTCCGAACCTCTTCTGTTCTGCCTTGTCGCTCATGATGGTCCTCCGTCGACTCGTCCTGTCCTTTAGCGTGGCCGGCGGCGCTTGCAACCAGATTGCAGCGCGCGCCCTGACCGATGTTTGATAGCCGCATGAAGTCGCTGGCCGTCCGGGTGCTCGGCGAATTCGGCGTGGACGGGGTCGAGCCGCAGGCGCTCGGCAGCAAGAAGGCGCGGCTGGCACTGCAGCACCTGGCCCTCGGCGCCGGGCAGGTGGTGCCGTCGGATGTGCTCGTCGACGCGTTGTGGGAGCATGACCCGCCGGCCCGCCCCGGCGAACAGCTCGCGGTGCTGATGAGCCGCCTGCGTTCGGTGCTCGGCAAGGAGCGGATCGAGCACCGGGACGGCGGCTACCTGCTGCGCGCCGACTGGCTCGACGCCACCGAGCTGGCCGCGCTCACCGACGAGGCGGAGCGGCGGCAAGGAGCGGGGAACGTGACCGGAGCGGCCGCCGCGGCCCGCGTCGCCCTGTCGCTGCTGGACAGCTCGGGGTACGTCCCGGTGCCTGGTGACTGGGCCAGGCTCAGGCGCGCCGAACTGGACCGGCTGTCCGGCCGTGCGAGGCGGGTCGCGGCCGCCGCGCTGCTTGAGGCGGGTGACTGGGTGGGTGCCGCGGACGCCGCGACCGCCGCGCTGGAGCGGGACGCCTACGACGAGGTCGCGTTGCGCCTGCTGCTCCGGGCGTACGTGCTCGGCGGCCAGGCGGCGGCCGCGCTGTCCCTCTACGCTGCCGCAAGGGAGCGGTTCGCCGACGAGCTGGGCGCGGACCCGTCGCCGGAGACCGCCGAGCTGTACCTCGCCATCCTGCGCGGCGAGCTCGCCGCGCCGGCCCGGCCGGCAACCTCGCCGGCGACGGGCCTGGTCGGCCGCGACGACGAGCTGTCCCACCTGGACGCGGTCGCGGCGCGCGCCCACGGCGAGGCCTCGGTCCGGGTGGTCGTCATCGACGGAGAACCCGGCATCGGCAAGACGACGCTGGTGCGCTCCTGGGCCGGCCGGCGGGCCGCCACGGGTGACACGGTGCTGCTGGCATCCTGCGGGCCGCTCGACCGGGCGATGCCGCTCGACGCCTTGCTCGACGCGCTCGCCAGACTGCTGCGAAGGCTCGGCAGCGAGACAGCAGCCGACCTGCTGGGCGGCGACGGGCAGCTAGTCGGCCCGCTGCTGGTCCCGCTGCTGGGCACCGTGCCCGGCGCGCAGCAGCAGCCGATGCTCGCGGACAGCATGCTGGGCCCGGCGGTGCTGTACGCGGCCCTGGTCCGGGTCCTGCGCCGGCTGGCCGAACGCGGACCGCTGGTCATCGTGATTGACGACGCGCACCTGGGCGGCCAGCCCCTGCGGGACTGGGTGCGGTTCGTCCGGCGGGAAACCATTCCCCTTACCGTCGTGCTGGCGGTCCGGCCCGGCGAAGGCGATCCCCCGCCCGCGGACGCACACCTCCACCTTGACGCGCTCAGCGAGGCCGCGGCTGCCGAACTGGTCGGGCCGGCCCGGGCCGGCGAACTCTACGCGCGGGCTAAGGGACACCCGCTCTTCCTCACCGAGCTGGCCCAGCAGCCGCCAGGCGCGGAGCTGCCCGCATCGCTGGTCGAGTCGGTGTCCGCCCGGTGCGACGAGCTCGGCCCCGCGGGGATGCTGCTGCGTACCGGTGCGGTACTCGGCGCCGAGCTGGACATCGACCTGCTCGCCGCCGTGCTGGGCCGCCCCGCCGTCTCGCTCCTCGACGACGCCGAACGAGCCGCCGCTGGGCGATTCCTTGCGGAGGATGACGGGACGTTCAGGTTCCGGCACGAGCTGGTGCGGGAGGCACTGTCGGCAGGCACCACGGCGGGCCGGGCCGCCCTGCTGCACAGGCAGGCGGGCCGGGTGCTCGTCCGCCGCCCGGCGGCCGACCCCCTGACCGTCGCCCGCCATGCCCGGCTCGGCGGAGACCTCGAGCTGGCGGCCAGAGCGCTGCGCCACGGCGCGGCGCGCGCGGCCGAGCGGTTCGATCACGCGGCCGCCGAGGCGCTGCTCGACGACGCGCTCAGCCTGCACCCCGATCCGCGGGGATGGCTGGCCCGGGCCAGGGTCCGCACCTGGCGCGGGCGCTACCAGGAGGCGCTGAGCGACGTGGAGCGGGCGCTGCCGGCCGGCCCGGCCGCGCTGGAGGTCGGCGCGTGGGCGTCGTACTTCGGCCGGCGCTTCGCCCAGTCGACCCAGTTCGCCGACGACGGGGCGCTGGCCGCGGCCGACCCGGCCACCCGGGCGCGCTGCCTCGCGGTAGGCGGCCGCACCCGGCACGCCGCCGGCGACCTGTCCGGCGCGGAAGCGCAGCTCGGCGAGGCGCTGTCCCTCGCCCACGGCCCCGACCGGGTGACCGCCGCCGCGTGGCTGGGCGTGATCAGGTCCCATCAGAGCCGGGCGGATGACGCGCTGGCCCTGCTGCGCCCGGCCACCCGCGGCGAGCTGGGCGCCGAGCACACCTCGGCCACGCTGCACGCCCTGTTGTTCACCGGGCACGCGCATGCCGTGGCGGGCCGCCCGGCGCTCGCGCTCGCGGCCTTCACCCGGTACGACGCGGAGGTGGAACGCCGGCAGGCGCCGAGGTTCGGCGGCCGCGCGGTGAACTTCGCCGGCTGGGTGCTGCGCAACCTCGGCGCCCGGGCCGAAGGTCTCGACCTGCACCACGAGGCGCTGGAGATAGGGCGGCGGCAGGGCACGCCGGAGGTGGTCATCGCGGCGCTGCAGGACCTGGCCGAGCACAGCGTGCACGCCGGCGACGCGGACGGCGCGCAGTCCCTGCTGGCGGAGGCGCTGTCGCTGCTCGGCGGCGACCTGGTATTCGGCTGGCGGCTGGAGCTGCGGCACTGCCTGGTCTCCGGCGAGCTCGCGCTCCTCCAGGGCGCCCCGGAACAGGCGAGGGATCTCGGCTGCACGCTGGCCGAGCGGGCGGCCGCTCTCGGCGTGCCGCGGTACGTGAGTGCCGGCCGCCTGCTCAGGTACCGGGCCGACCGGGTGCTCGGCGTGCCGCCGGACCTGGATGCGGTCGCGGCGGACCTGGACCTGCTCGATGGCGCGATGGCGATGGAGGCCTGGTGGTGGACGGGTGAGGTCGCCGCGGAGCTCGGCGTCCCCGCCTGGCTGGACCGCGCGGCACAGCGCGCCGAGCGGCTCGCCGCCAACGCAGGCCCGCATGGAGACGGCCTGCGCCGGGCGCTGGCCGCGCGGATGCGCGGCTGGGAAGCCCCCGTGCACTGACTCTCAACCGGCGGTCGTCACCAGCAGCGAGACCGTGAGCGGCTCCGCCGCCGATGCGGTCACGGCTCGCTGCGCGGCTTGCCTGGCGGCGGCCGCGTCACGCGCCGGCAGCGAGGAAATGAACGGCGCGACGTGCGCCATGCCGAGCCGCCACGCGGCAAGCTCGGCTGGCGCGGAAATCCCCGTCCTGACGGTCACCGGGCGGATCCGCACCTGGCCGAAGCCGGCCGCCGCCAGCTGCGCGGCCAGCACCTCCGGGTCACCGGCGGCTGGTTCGGTTTCTTGCTTGAACCGCAGGTACCAGGCGGGGGGCAGGTAGCCGAACGGGCGCAGCGCCGACTCGACGGCCTCCTTGACCGGACTGGTCCAGCCGGGCGCGAACGAGCTGGCCGCGATCGCCGCGCCGACCCGGCGCGCCTCGCGCAGGCCCGCGGCGAGGCTGGGCAGGTGGCCAAGGCAGAACGCGGCGAGCACGACGTCGAAGCTGCGGTCGCGGAACGGCAGCCTGAGGGCGTCGGCCGCGATGGGGTGCAGCGACGGCTCGCAGCGGCGCAGCATTCCGACGGCCACGTCGGCCGCCACCACGCCGCGCGCCCCGGCTGCCAGCGCCGCCCGGCTCGTCACGCCGGTGCCGGCGCCCAGGTCCAGCACCCGCCGGCCGGCCACCTCCACCTGGCCAACCAGCGCCTGTGCCAGCGGCAGGTACACTCGCTCCGCCCCGTCCGTCCACGCCGGGGCCGCGGAGTCGTACGCATCCCGCAGCTTCGCGGTCAGCTCACCAGCAGCGGCGCCGCCTGGATCGCCTTCTCCTCCCACCACGCCAGCTCCTCGTCGTACCCGCCCAGCGCCTTCTCCCAGCCGAACTGCACGAGCGCGCCGAGCAGGCTCAGCGCGAGCTGGCGCTCCCACCACGGGCCGGTTTCGATGCCTTGTGCCTCAAGGGATTCCCGGTAGTGCTCGATCGACGCCTCCTTGGACTGCGGCAGGCGGCGGCAGTTGATCGCCAGGTACCAGGCCAGGTCGGACAGCGCCGCGCCGCGCCCCGGCTGCTCCCAGTCGAGCAGGATGGTCCGCCCCGATTCGTCGGTGCCGAGGTTGTCCAGCTTCCAGTTGCTGTGCACCAGCGTCTGCGGCGTGGCGTCCAGCGCCGCGACCAGCGGGCTTGGATCGTAGGCCAGCGGGGTGACTACGGCGGCGGCGGCGGGCGCTACCTCGGCCAGCAGCGGCCAGCCCTTGGCGACGAGGCTCGGGACCAGGTGGTCCGAGCCAATTGCCAGCTCGGCCTTGGCCAGCCACGGCGACAGTTCCAGGTAGCGGTGCATCGCCGGCACGACGTCGCATTCCCGGCCGCAGTCCCAGAACGCGGCGTGCAGTTCCGCCATGTGCCGCAAGAATCGCGCGTGCTGACTTTCCGTGATGGCCGCGTCCGTCGCCGGTACGAGCCAGGGCGACACGTCGCGCATGAGCAGCAGGCAGCCGCCGGATGGCCGGGTGCTGGCGGGGGCGTGCCCGGCGACGGCGACGATCGGCTGGTTGATGCAGCCGGGCAGGCGGTCGAGGATGCCGCGCTGCCAGAGCACCAGCGGCGGCCCGGGCAGGCAGCCCGACGCGCGCAGCGTCCAGTCCCTGGCGAGATCCAGCCGCTTGAGCACGTACGGCTGGCCGTCGATCATCAGCCGTTCCATCTCGGCCCCTGACTTGCCCGGCGCGCCGTCCAGCGGCGCCCGGTCGGTGGCGCGGGCGAGCAGCCCGGACAGGCCGGCCCGCTGGCCGGCCTCGGCTCTCTGGCCGGCCTCACCCCAGGGGCCAGCTCCGCGGTCAGGCATCGGCGGCTTCCATCTCTGCGAGCAGCTTGGCGGGCCAGCGGCCACCGCACAAGACGGTGTTGTTGACGATGCGGTCGTCGCGAACGGTGAGCAGATGCATGTGATGAGCCGCGTGCGGCACGCCGTTCTCCTGCCAGCTCAGCGTGTACTCGATCAGCTCTCCGACCCCGGCGATGGGGAACCGGTGCAGCTCGTCGAAGTGCGCGGGGTCGGCGAACCACTGCGAGTACTCGGCGCGGATCGCCTCCGCGCCAGCCTTGTGCATCCGCCAGTTCGGCACCGTCGCGTCCAGGGTGGCGTCCGCGCTCCAGGCGTCGCAGCCGGGAATCGCCGCTTTCTCGATCGCCTGCAGGAACTTGTCAACCGCCGTGCTCGCCATCATCGTCTCCTCGTCGTGAGTACTGCGCCTGACGGCAAGCGTGCGCGCACGACCTTGCAGCCAGCTTGCAGCCGCCAGAGAATGAGTCACCAGGGGAAGGACGGACGCGTGAGGAGATCTGAGATGGCCGGGCGCTCACCTGGCTGAGTTCTTCTACGCGGCGCGCCTGGCCGAGAACGCGGCCGGCGGCCCGTCCACGGCCAAGGGCCGGGCCGCCTTCCAGGCCAGCCTGGTGAAGCAGTTCAACCAGATCTACGGCAGC
This sequence comes from uncultured Actinomycetota bacterium, assembly GCA_963843745.1. GTDB lineage: Bacteria > Actinomycetota > Actinomycetes > Streptosporangiales > Streptosporangiaceae > Trebonia. The sequence goes on along the minus strand of CAWJLP010000011.1, from coordinate 73,468 downwards.
GGCACGGACTTCTGGACAACCGCGCCCTCGAACCCGATCCCCTACAGCCTGTTCGACACGTCAAACACCTACGACCGGCCGGGCGCCGCCTACATCGCGCTGCGCCAGATCCTCGGGCCGGCCAGGTTCGACGCGGCGCTGCGGCAGCTCCAGCGCACGTACGGCGGGTCCAGCATTACCGAGCCTGAACTCGAGGCCGTCTTCCACCGGTGGCTGCCCGTGCACAGCAGCGCCTGTCAGCAGCGGCTGAGCCAGTTCTTCAAGCAGTGGTTCGACACCGCCTACCCGGCGGGCGGCGGAGGCGGTCCGAACCGGCCCACGATCACCGGTCCCGGCCTCGCCGGTTCCGGCTTCTACGCCGCTGGCGGGACGTGCGCGTAGGGGCCCGAGTCAGATCGGCAGTGGTACGGGAAGGCCAAGGACAGCCTTGACCCAGCCTTCAGCCTGCCAGTCGAACATGAGGCCACGATGGGCGGCGGCGGCATTGGTGTCGCGCCAGAACTGCTGCAGCGGCGAGTTCTCCGACAGCGCGCTGCCGCCGGACTCCTCGTACAGTACGTTGACGGCGCGGCGGGCCTGCTGGGCGCACCAGGCCGTATCGCGCTTCATCCGCATGGTGTCCGCCAGGGTGACCTCCTTAGCGGGCCGCTCGGCGAAGCTCTGCGCGTTGACCAGCATCAGCGCGCGGCCGGCATCGATGGTGGCAGCGGCCTGCGACAGCCGCCCCATCGTGATCGACATCCCCTCAGGCAGGTACGGGCTATTGGTGCTGTCGGGGATCTCGATCTTGGAACCGAGACGCTGGTGGAACATCTCGATGAGGCCCTTGGCGGCGCCGATCGCCGGGACCGACATGGCCCCGGTGAAGTTGGCGTCCGTCGACCCGCCGTACATCGGGTGAGTGTTCACCTCGCGGCCGGGGCTGTCGCCGTTCAGAATATCCAGCACCGGCACGGTCCGGTACTCGGGGATGAATACATCGTTCAGGACGATCGTCTTGGACCCCGTGCCGCGCAGGCCGATGGTGTGCCAGTCGTCGACAATCTCCAGGTCCTCCCGTGGCAGCAGCAGCCAGCGCATATCCAGCCGCTCGCCGTCTTTGAACGTGGGCACCAGCGCGGTGAGCCAGTTGCAGTGGTCGACACCCGAGGAGAAGAAGCCGCGCCCGGTCCACCGGTAACCGCCCTCGACCTTCTCGACGTTTCCGGCTGTGGACACTACAGACGATGCCAGCGTGTTCGGGTTCTCCCACATCTCGTCCATCGCCTGCTTCGGCCACAGTGCCTGTAGCCACATGTGCGCTGTCCACAGCATGTAGACCCAGCCGGCCGACGGGTCGGCCGAGGCGAGCTCTATGGTCACATCGATCATCGTCTGGGTGCCGAGTTCCGAGCCGCCGTAGTGCTTAGGCTTCATGACCCCGAACAAGCCGGACTCCAGGATGTCGGCGACGGTCTCGTCCGGGAGCCGTCGCAGTTCTTGCCCCAGAGGCAGTCGCTCGCGCAACCGTTCCCGCAAGGCCCGTGCCCGCTCGATCGCTTCGCTACGGCTCGCGATGATCGCCGGCCGCGAGCTCAGCGTGTAAACAGGTCGGGTGTCCATATGGCCTCACTTTGTCTCGTACGAGCGGGAATATGCTAATGATGACCGGTACGATCGGGTTGGCCAAGGAGGAGATATGCCGGACCGGATCCTGACCAGCCACGCGGGCAGCCTGCCACGACCTGAGGACCTGATCGCGCTCAACGAGCGGCGGGCGGAAGGGGATTTCTCCGACGAGCCGGCCTACCTGAGCAGGCTGCGCGCGGCGGTGGCGGACGTCGTCGCCCGGCAGCGCGACATCGGCATCGACCTGGTGAACGACGGCGAGTACGGGCACTCGATGGGCCAGCGGTATGACTACGGCACCTGGTGGACCTACGTGTTCGAGCGGCTGGCCAACATCGAGCTGACCGACCTGACCATCTCGGAGATACCGCAGGCGAAGGCCAAGCCGGGCGAGATCAGGCTCGCGTCGTTCGCCGAGCGCCGTGACTGGCAGGCGTTCCTGGACGCGTACCTGGACCCGACCGCGGGCGTGGGGCTGCCGAACCGGGCGGCGATCGCGCCGGTCTGCCGCGGGCCGATCTCCTACCAGGGGCAGGACGATGTACAGCGGGACATCGCCGACATAAAGGCCGCGATGGCGGCCGCGGGGGTCTCCGACGGCTTCCTGAACTCGGTGGCGCCGGGCAGCTGCGCACGGTTCGGCAACGACTACTACGCCGATGACGAAGAGATGATGTACGCCTGCGCGGACGCGATGCGCGAGGAGTACACCGCCATCATCGAAGCGGGCCTGGTGCTGCAGCTCGACGACCCGGCGATCGCGGAGAACTGGGACCAGATCAACCCGGCGCCCAGCGTCGAGGACTACCGGCGGTTCACCAGGAAGCGGGTCGAGGCGCTCAACTACGCGATCCGCGGCCTGCCCGCCGAGCGGATCCGCTTCCACCTGTGCTGGGGCAGCTGGCACGGCCCGCACATCACCGACATCCCGATGGCCGACATCGTCGATGTCATGCTGGAGATCAACGCGGGCGCCTATTCGTTCGAGGCGGCCAACGTGCGGCACGAGCACGAGTGGAAGATCTGGCGGGACGTGAAGCTGCCCGCGGGCAAGGTCATCCTGCCCGGCGTGGTCAGCCACTCCACCAACGTCATCGAGCACCCGGAACTCGTCGCGGACCGGATCGCCAGGTACGCAGACGCGGTTGGCCGGGAGAACGTCGTCGCGTCCACCGACTGCGGCCTCGGCGGCCGCGTCCACCCGCAGATCGCGTGGGCGAAGCTCGACACCCTGGTCAAGGGCGCCGAGCTGGCAAGCCAGCGGCTCTGGGGTTAGCGCTGGACGACTGAGGCCGTTAAGCGCCTGGCTGTTTGTGCACCGACGCCTGGTAGATCTGTTCGATCGACGACTCCAGCGTCGCGTTGAACTCCGCGTCGGTCTGGCTCGCCGTCAGCCCTTCGAGCAGCGCGCGGGAGAAGCTGGCGATCAGCGTGGGGTCCTTCGCGAGCAGGGCGCAGGCCTCGTCCCGTTCGTAGCCGCCCGACAGGGCGACGATCCGCAGCATGCGCGGGTCGGCGGCCAGCTCGCCGTAGAGGCCGGGCTGGGCCGGGATGGTGATCTTCAGCATGACGACGGCGTTGCCGGGCAGCGCCTCGAGGTGCTTAGCGAGGGCGTCGACCAGCATCGTCTCGGCCTGCTCCTTGTGCGGGCTTGCGATGCTGACCTCGGGCTCCATGATCGGCACGAGACCGGCGGCCATGATCCGGCGGGCGAAGGTGAACTGCTGGTCCACGATCGCCGCTATCCCGTCCGCGTTGGCGTCCTTGATCACCGACCGCATCTTGGTGCCGAAGATGCCCTGCCGCCGCGCGCGCTCAAGCTGGTCATCGAGCGTGCTGATCGGCTTCATGAGCTGCACGTCGTCCTGCTCGGCGGCGAGCCCCAGGTCGACCTTCAGGATCGGGACCACGTTCTTCTCTTCCCACAGGTACCGGGCCGTGGGAACGCCGCCGACGTTCCGCTCCATGGTCTGCAGGAACAGGATCGCCGCGAGAATGCGGTTGCCGTCGAACGCCGGGCTGGTGAACACCCGGGTCCGCATTTCGTGGACGAGGTTGAACATCTCGTCCTCGGAGCTGTACCGGTCCCGGCCGATGCCGTACTCCTCGAGCGCGTGCGGCGTGCTCCCGCCGCTCTGGTCCAGGGCTGCGAAGAAGCCGCGGCCGTCCCGGATCTTCTCCAGCTGCGTAGTGTCCATGGCTCCCATCCTGGCACCCGCGGGTCAGAGCTTGCCGCGGGCCCTGGCGTTGAGGATGATCTGGGTCACCAGGTACCTGCTGAGGCCGATCTTCTCGGCGATCTCGTCGGGCCGCAGGCCCTGCTCGTTGTACAGCAGCGCGAGCCGCTGCTGCCGCTGGCTCCACGGCTTACGGGTGACCTTCGGGGCCGCAGGGGCGGTGGGCCGCTGCGGGGGCACCGCTGGCTGCGGCCGCGGAGCTGCCGACGGGGCGGGCGACGGGGTGGCCGACGGGGCGGACGAGCTCACGGTCGTGCCGAACGAACCGCGCCGCTGGTCGTGGTACTTGCCGCTGGCGATCTCATCCCTGGTGTTCTCGTCCAGGATCATGTACTGCTCGGCCGCCTTGTTCACCCCGACGGCGACCATCGTCAGGCCCTTGGCGTTCTTCTCCTGGCACTCGGGCGACATACAGTAGTTGTACTTCTTGGCGCGCTCGGGATGGAGTTCCCGACCGCAGGTAACGCACTTATCCATAGCTTTCGGAAAACAGCTAATATGGTGCGGTTATTCCAGGCTCGCGGTCATTCCAGACTGGCGGAGGCGTGGCGGCCCGCGATGTAGCCCATCGTCATACCGATGCCCAGGGTGGCGCCCGGCGCCGGGTACGCGTCGCCGGTCCAGAACGCGGCGGCGTTGCCCACCGCGTACAGGCCGCGGACCGGGTTGCCCGCCTCGGTGAGCACCGTGCCGGCGGCGTCGGTCACCGGACCGCCCTTGGTGCCGATGGTCCCGGCCAGCACCCGGGCCGCGTAGAACGGCGGCTCGGTGAGCGGGCCGAGGTTCGGCGCGGGCCACGCCTCCGGGTCGCCGCCGTACCGGTCGTAGACGTTCCCGCCGCGCCCGAAGTCCTGGTCGGCCCCCTCCGCGCACGCCTTGTTCCACCCCGCGACCGTCCGCTCCAGGCCCTCGGGGTCCACGCCGATCAGGGCGGCGAGCGCGCCGGGGGTCTCGGCCCGCGGCAGCCACGCGGGGACCGCGCCTGAGCTGAAGCCGGGCAGCGAGTACCGGCGGGTGAACTCCTCGTCGAAGATGAGGAAGGCGGGGTCGTTCTGGCAGCCGCCGTCGTCGGCGCGGTGCATGGCCTTGCCGACCTCGTTATACGGGCTCGCCTCGTCGACGAACCGGCGGCCGGCGACGTTGACCATGATCTGCCTGGGCACCGCCCGTTCCCTGATCAGCGAGCGGGGATACGGCGTGCCGTCGACCTCCTCGCCTGGCACGGCCATCATCGGCATCCACCAGCCCTCGCCGAGGTTGTCGGTCGCCGCGCCGAGGGCGAGGGCGATGCGCAGCGCGTCCCCGGCGTTGCCCGGCGAGGCGGCGGTGTTGCCTGGGAAGGAGGCCCGCTGCGCGGCGGGGTGCCAGGCGCGCCGCAGGTCCTCGTCCCAGTCGAAGCCGCCGGTCGCCAGGATGACCGCGGCCGCGGGCACTCGCTCGGTGCTGCCGCCCCGGTCGACGACCGCGCCGTTCACGGTGTTGCTGACGGTGCTGCTGCCGGTGCCGTCTGGTCCGGCGGTCACCTCGGTGAGCCTCGCGCCGGTCTCGATCCGGCCGCCCGCTTTGAGCACGCCGTCGGCGAGCGCGGCGGCCAGCGCGACGCCGTTGGCGCGCAGTCCGGCGGCCTCCCGCTGCCGCAGCAGCTTCCAGTCGAACCGGCACGGGAAGCGCCAGCCCTCCCATTCGGCCTGGGTCATCGGCAGGTAGCCAGGGGGCACTCGCACCTGGCGAGCCTGCGGGGCCATCGCGGACAGATCGGCCAGCTCCATATCGAGACAGCGGCCGCCGGCAGTCGCCCCCGTACGTTCTGGATGATAGTCCGGGTAAGCCGGGCAGGCGGCGAACCGATGCGGAGACCTCTCCTCGACGAACCGGGCCATGGCGGGGGCGTTCGCGAGGAAGGCGTCGGTCAGGTGCGCGTACCTGGCCGGGAACAGGCCGCCGAGGTAGGCGCGGGCGGCCTCGGCCGAGTCGCCGGCGTTCTCCGGGCAGTGGTTGGCCGGCACCCAGACCCGGCCGCCGCCGAGCGCGGTGGTCCCGCCGAGCAGTTCCGACCGCTCGAGCACCAGCACGTCCGCGCCGCCCGCCGCGGCGGCGAGCGCCGCGACGAGGCCGCTCGCCCCGCTTCCCGCGACGATGACCTTGCCAGTCGTCATGACAGCTCCCATCCGGCCTTGCCCAGGGCGGCGAAGTCCGCGGCGAGCCGCGGCGCCGGGTCCTCGCCGTCGACCAGCTCGTAGACGGTGGGCCCGGCGAAGCCCGCCGCGGTAAGCGCCGCCGCGAAGCTGGCGAAGTCCACCTCGCCGCGGCCCACCGACGTGTGCGCCCAGCGGGCGCGCCAGGTGTCGCTGACGTGAGCCAGCCCGAGGTATTCGCCCAGCCGCGCCACGCCCACGACCGGATCCTCCTGGGCGAGGGCGTTGGCCACGTCGTAGGCGACGCGCAGCCGCGGGTGGCCGAAGGCGCGAACGACGCCGAGCAGGTCCGCCGACGGTCCGAGATACCCGTACGGGCTGTTCTCAAGCGCGATCGTGACTCCGACGGCGGTGGCGCGGTCGAGCAGCCGGGCCAGGTCCTTCCGCTCATAGCGGCCGAAGTGCCTGGTGAACAGGTGCGGCGGGGCCGTGGTCAGCTCGACGGCGCGGACGTCGTGCGCGGCCAGCTCCCGCAGCGCGTCCGCGAGCGGCGCCTGGTGCAGCCAGCCGAACGTGCAGCCGGCCAGCGGCAGTGCTGCCATCGCCCACTCCCGTCCCTGAGTCGTCACAGTGTGGCGTCTTGACGAGGGCATCAGCGTCCCATATCGTCGCTCAGCAGGCAACGCCTTGCGTAATCCGCAACAGCGGAGGCTAACGTGAGCGACGTGAACGGCGCGGAGCTGATCGCGGACTACCTCGTTCAGGCCCGGGTGCCTTACGTGGTGACGCTGTGCGGGCACGGGAACCTCGGGATGCTCGACGCGCTGGCGGCCAGGCAGGACGAGATCACGACGATCTCGGTGCACCACGAGGCGGCGGCCGGGTTCATCGCCGACGCTTACTACCGGGTGCGCCGTTCCCCGCTGGCCACGCTCACCTCGTGCGGACCCGGCTCCGCGCAGCTGCTCGTCGCGCTGGGCACGGCGCTGATGGACTCCTCGGCGCTGCTCGCCATCACCGGCGACGTGCCCGCGACCCAGTTCGGCCGCCTGCCGTTCCAGGAGCTCGGCAGGCACTACCAGGCGGACTTCCCCGGCGCGGCCCGGCCGTACGTGAAACGGTCCTTCCAGGCCACCAGGACCGACCAGCTGCCCGTGATGCTGCCGCAGGCGTTCGGCGCGATGCTGTCCGGGCGGCCGGGGCCGGTCAACCTCGACGTGCCGCTCAACGTGTTCGCGGAGCCCGCGCCGCCCGGCGTCTCGCTGGCTCTGGCTGGTCCCCTGCCGCGGTCCGCCGCGGCGCCCGCGGACGTGGCGGCGGCGCTGGACCTGCTGCTGCGCGCGGAGCGCCCGGTCATCGTGGTGGGTCAGGGGGCCGCGGACGGCACTCTGCCCCCTGACAACCCCGGCCCCCCTGACAACCCCGGCCCCCCTGACAACCCCGGCAGGCCGGGCGACCTCGCCGCTGACGTGGCCGCTTTCGCGGCCGACGCCGGCATCCCGGTGCTCAGCTCCCCGGCCGGGAAGGATCTCGCGGCGGGCGAGCTGTACCTCGGCCCCGCCGGCCGCAACGGCACACTGCAGGCGAACCGGGCCGCCAGGCACGCCGACGTGATCCTCGCCCTCGGCACCCGGTTCGACGACCGCTCGACCAGCTCCTGGCTGCCCGGCTACACGTACGCGATCCCGCCGGCCCGGCTGATCCACGTGCACGGCGACCCGGAGGAGATCGGCAGGAACTACCCGGTGACGCTCGGGATCAGCGCCCACGTCGCCACCGTGGTCGGGCAGTTGCGGCGGGAGCTGCTCGCCCGCCGGCCGGCTGGGGACACTCTCGCGCTGCCCGGCGCGCCAGGGCGGGCCCGCTGGCGGTCGTTGGTGCGCGAGTGGGGCGAGGAGTGGGAGCGGCACGTGGCGCCGGCCCGCGCCGCGGACGGCGTGCCGCTGCATCCGGCCCGGGTGCTCGCCGAACTGCGCGCGGCCCTGCCCGCCGATGGCATCCTGCTGTCCGACGTGGGCGCGCATCACAACTGGATCGTCCAGGAGTGGCGGCCCGGCGGACCGGGCACGCTACTGCAGAGCTGGGGATTCGCGGCGATGGGGTTCGGCGTCGCCGGGGTGCTCGGTGCGCGGCTCGCGGCACCGTCCCGCGCGGTCGCGGCGGTGGTCGGCGATGGCGGGTTCCTGATGCTGCCCAGCGCGGTCGCCACGGCGGTACAGTACGGGCTGCCTGCCATCTGGCTGGTGTGGAACAACGGGGGGTTCATCTCGATCAGGGACCAGCAGCGCGGCTACTTCGGGCAGGAGCTCGCCACGTCGTTCCGCTACGCGGCGTCCGGCGCGCCGTACCGCTGCGACTTCGCGGCCATGGCCAGGGCCATGGGCGCCGACGGCATGCGCGCCGAGACGGCCGCGGACCTCGGCGCGGCGCTGAAGACCGCGCTGGATTCCGGCCATCCGACGGTCATCGACGTCCCTGTCGACGCGGAGGTCCCGCAGCCGGCCGTGGCCACCTGGGACCTGCCGCCGCTCTCGTATCCCGAGCCGGGCTTCGGCTGGCCCGATCCGTGAGCGTCCCGCTCCCGCCGGACGGGGCGCCCTGGGATGTCGTCGTGATCGGCGGCGGCAACGCCGGGCTGGTGGCGGCGATCACCGCGCGGGAAAAGGCGTCCCGGGTGCTGCTGCTCGAACGAGCGCCGGCCGAGCTGCGCGGCGGCAACACCCGGCACACCAGGAACGTGCGCTGCGTGCACGACTCGGGCGACCGGTACACGCCAGGGACGTACCCCTACGACGAGCTGTGGCAGGACCTGTGCGCGGTGGGCGACGGCCCGGCCGACGAGGAACTGGCCTCGTTCACCGTGCGGGAGTCCGCGTCGGTGCCTGGCTGGATGACCGCGCACGGGATCCGGTGGCAGCCGCCGCTGACCGGAACCCTGCACCTGGGGCGGACCAACCGGTTCTTCCTCGGCGGCGGCAAGGCGCTGGTGAACAGCTACCACCGGACGGCCGCCGCCGCGGGCGTCACGGTCTGGTACGACCGCACCGCCGAGGGGCTCGAGTTCACCGGGAACCGGTGCACGGCCGTGCTGGTCGCGGGCGGGGACTCCGGGGACTCCGGGGAGCCGGAGCGGATCGCGGCACGCGCGGTCGTCTGCGCCAGCGGCGGCTTCGAGGCCAATATCGACTGGCTGCGCCGGTACTGGGGACCGGCGGCCGACAACTTCCTCATCCGCGGCCCGGCGACCAACGACGGCCGGATGCTCGCCGCGCTGTACGCGCTCGGCGCCGCCCCGGCGGGCCAGGAGCGGGGCTTCCATTCGGTCGCCATCGACGCGCGGTCGCCGCGCTTCGACGGGGGCATCGCCACCCGGCTTGACTGCATCCCGTTCTCCATCGTGGTGAACTCCCGCGGTGAGCGGTTCTACGACGAGGGCGAGGAACTGTGGCCCAAGCGGTACGCGATCTGGGGGCGGAACATCGCCGGCCAGCCCGGCCAGATCGCCTACTCGATCTGGGACGCGAAGGTGAACCACCTGTTCCTGCCGCCGATGTACGGCCCGGCGAGAGCCGGCAGCGTCGCCGGGGTGGCGGCCGAGCTCGGCCTCGACCAGGACGCGATCGCCGCCACGGTCGCGACGTACAACAAGGCGGTCGTCGCGGGCAGCTTCGACCCGTCCCGGCTCGATGGCTGCCGGACGGACGGCCTGACGCCGCCGAAGAGCAACTGGGCGCAGCCCGTCGACACGCCGCCGTTCTACGGCATCGCCATGCGGCCCGGCATCACGTTCACGTACCTGGGAGTCCGGGTCACCGCGGACGCGCGGGTCCGGACGGTGGAGGGCGGCGCGTTCCGCAACGTGTTCGCCGCCGGGGAGATGATGTCGGGAAACATCCTGTCGTCGGGCTACCTGGGCGGTTTCGGCCTGACGATCGGGACCGTCTGGGGCCGGACCGCCGGGGCCGCCGCCGCGCGAGAGGCTGCCGAGCTGTGAGTGAGACAGGCGAGCTGTGAGTGAGATGGGTATGAGCGATGAGCCCTTCGCAGTGCCCTTGGCAGTGCCCTTCGCAGTGCCCTTCGCAGTGCCCTTCGCAGAGGCGGACCGCCAGCTGACGATCTGCAACGCGTGCCGCTACTGCGAAGGGTACTGCGCGGTGTTCCCCGCCCTCGAGTGGCAGGCGGAGCTGACGGCCGGCGACATCACGCACCTCGCCGACCTGTGTCACGACTGCCGCGACTGCTACACGGCCTGCATGTACGCGCCGCCGCACGAGTTCGCCCTCAACCTGCCCGCCGCCCTGTCGGCCGTCCGCCACCACACCTATGACGAATACCTGCCCCGCCTCACGTGGCCAGCGGGCCGCCGCGGCGCGGTGCTCGCCGCGGCGCTGGCGGCGGTCGTGCTCCTCGCGGTGCTTGGCGTGATCGTGGGAGGGGCCGGCGCGCCAACCGGATCTCCGTACCGGGTCATCGCCTACCCCGCGCTGCTGGTCGCGTTCGGGCTGCCCGCCGCCTGGAGCGTCATCGTCATGGCGTGGTCCGCCGCGCGCTACTGGCGGGCCACGAACGGGCCAGGCTGGGGTGGTCTGGCCAGCCCCGCTGCGCTGGCGGGGGCGCTGCGCCAGGCCGCCACGCTGCGCAACCTGCGCGGCGGCGGCGCCGACTGCTCCTACCCCGGCGACGAGCCGTCCGGCGCGCGGCGCCGCCTGCACCACCTCATCGCGTGGGGGTTCGCCGCCTGCGCGGCCTCCACCGTCGCCGCCGCGATCAGCCAGGACTTCGCCGGCGACCCGCCGCCGTACCCCGCGGCGTCGGCGCCGGTGCTGTTCGGCGTCATCGGCGGCGCGGGGTTGGTCATCGGCTGCGCTGGACTGCTGGTGCTGCGCCGCACGGCGGCATCGGGCGACCCGCCAGCGCGCGAGGACCCGGCGCTGGCCAGGCGCGGCTACGCCCTGCTCGCCGCCCTGCTCGTGCTCGCCGTGTCCGGGCTGCTCACGCTGGTGGTACGGAACACGGCGGCGTTCGGGCCGGTGCTGTACGTGCACTTGGTGGCCGTGGCCGCGTGCTTCGCGATCGCGCCGTACACGAAGTTCATGCACGTCATCTATAGGTTCCTCGCGCTGGTGCGGCACAACTCTGAACTACGTCAGCGCTGATCTAGGCTTGACGGGTGGGGAACACTACGGCGGATAAATCCGGTCAGCCACGCGATGGTACGGTCGGCGCGCTGCTGCACGGCCTCGCCGTCCTCGACATGTTCAGCTGGGACCGGCCGGTCATCGGGATCGGCGAGGTGTCCCGCCAGCTCGGCGTGCACCGTTCCACCGCGTCCCGGCTGGCCGCCACGCTCGCGACGGCCGGCTACCTGGAGCCCGCGGGCGAACAGGGCCGGTACCGGCTCGCCGCGAAACTCGCCCTGCTCGGCGAGCTCGCGGCCGCGGGCAACCAGCTGCGCCAGGCGGCGCTGCCGCCGCTGCGCGAGCTCGTTTCGAACCTCGGCGAGACGGGTCACCTGGGCATCCTGGACGGAACAGAGGCCGTGACCGTGGCGGTCGTCGACGGGTGGCAGACCGTCCGCATGCACTCGTGGGTGGGCAAGCGGTCCCCGGCGCACTGCAGCTCGATGGGCAAGGCGCTGCTCGCCGGGCTCGCCATGGACGACTTCGCGGCCCGGTACCCCCACTCCGCGCTGCTCGCGATGACCGCGAACACGATCACCAGCCGGGACGAGCTGGAAATGTGCCTCGCGGAGGCGCGCGAGCGCGGCTACGCCACCGACCGGGAGGAACTGGAGCCGCACCTGTGCTGCGTGGCCGCTCCGGTGTACGGCCGGGACGGAACGGTGGTCGCCAGCGTGAGCCTGTCCGGCCCCGCGTCGCGGCTGAGCGACCCCGCGGCGATGGCGGCCGTCGCGGTGGACGTGCGGGCGACCGCCCGCCAGGTCAGCACGCGGCTAGGCGCGCCGGAAGGGGCACCGGCCAGGAGATGCCGCCACCGGAGGTAGCCGGGAGAGGCGCGCGACCACGTACAGCGGCGCGTGCGCCAAGTCGGTGAGGTTGTGCGCCCTAGTCCGCTGAGCACGCCGTAAGGGGGACCCGAGCACGTTGGAGTTCACTGAATAAGATTGGTACTGCCGCTTCTTGCTGTTATCACTCTCGCACTGGGCGCCAGGGATGGGGTGGCCTTTGCCTGGCCGCGAAAGATAATGGATCAAAAAGGCCCCTCTGAGGTACCTAATGATCCACTATCTTCGCCAGCCGGGGCGCGAAGGCCCACAGCCGACGGGGGCGGAGCGCCAATAGCGGCCTCGTAAGACAGACCGCCGCGCCCAGCCTGACTGGCTGGGCGCGGCGGCCTGCGAGGCGGTACTAGTAGAAGAGCTGCAGGTTGTTGTTGGCGCTGAAGTCGTCGACGAAGTAGACGGCGTTGGCGCCTGGCTTGACGGCGAGGCCGAACAGGTTGCCCGCGCCGCCCATGTTGTGGTCGATCGTCTTAAAGGCGACTTGCTTGCCGCCCGGTGTGGTCTCGACGATGTTCCCGTCGCCGCCGTTGACGGTCAGGATGTGACCGTTGGGCGCGATGGCCAGGCCGAGCGGGGCGTTCAGGTGGTGGCCCTTGCTGACGGTGTAGCCGGTACCGTCACTGTGGTGCCGGTACACCGCGTTGGGGATGGCGGTGATCCTGCTGTCTACCGTGCTGGCGACGTACAGGGTGCCGTTCCAGCTAAGACCATCGCCAGTGGGGCCGAGGACCAGCGCGTTCGGGTCGGTCTTCGCCGGGAAGCCCGATCCGATCTCAGTGCTGGAGAGGACCCGCGGGGTCTGGTAGGGATTGCTGGTGATGACGAGCCGCTGCACGGTCCCGCCGTTGGGGTTGGGGTGCTTGCCGAGGATGCCGCCAAGCACGTTGGTCACGAACAGCACGCTGACATGGCCCCCGTCAAGTGCGGTCATGTCCCACGGGCCGTCGATTCCGTAGCCGGTAATCGTTTTCCTGACGTGGCCCCACTGGTCGAGGACGATCAGGCAGCCAGGACCGGAAAGGGCGCCGTTCTGCGTCGGCAGCGAGCCGACGATCACCCAGCCGCTGCGCAGCACCGCCAGGGCGGTCGTCAGGCCGACGCCGCCAGGGCAATTGCTGTCCTTAATGCCGGCGAACAGGAAGACCTTGCCGTGCGGGCTGACCTCCACGATCGTGGTGCCGGTGCCCTGCACGTTGGCCTTGTTGTTGAAGTTGCTGACGAGCACGTCGCCGCGGTACAGCCGGCCAGTGCTGTGTGGCACGACGGCCACGCCGTACGGGTTGACGTCCCCGTTGGCGGGGACGGTCGAGGCGATGACCTTGGTGTGGTTCAACGGCCCGATGAAGGTGTCCGAGGCGTTCGCCGCGGTCGCCACGATGCCGCTGCCGGCCAGCAGGCCGACTGTGGCAGTGACGATGGCCGCGACCCCCGCGAACCGCCGGGTGGGTCTCATGTCAATACAGCTCCCTCCGTCAGAGAATTCTCCGAAACATGTACGGGCGAGGAGCCGAGCGGGATTGGCGGAATACTGACGAGATACTGAGCTGGTGGAGAAGGCGCTGTCCGCGGTGATCGCCGGGCTCCCGCTGACGCCGGGGGTCTACCGGTTCCGCGACGCGGCGGGCCAGGTGCTTTACCTCGGGCGGGCCACCGTGCTGCGGCGGCGCGTCGCCTCGTACTGGCTCGACTTGCGCGACCGCGGCCACCTGACGCCGATGGTGGCCCAGGTCCGCAGGATCGAGGCGGTATCGTGCGACTCCGCGCACGAGGCCGCGTGGCTGGAACGCAACCTGCTCACGACGTCGATGCCGCCGTGGAACCGGACCGTGGGCGGCCAGGAGCATCCCGTCTGCATCCGGCTGGACCCGCGGCCGGCCCGGCCAGGCCTGTCCGTCGCGCACCTGCCGGCGAACCGGCCGGCGGTCATCGCGTACTTCGGCCCGTATCTCGGCGGCCGCCGGGCGCGGCAGGCGGTGAAGGGGCTCGGCCGGGTGCTCCCGCTGGCCTACACCGCCGCGGAGCTGCACGGCACGCGGCTCGACATCGCCCGCGCCCGCGGGCTCGCCGACGCGGACCGCGGCCAGTGCGTGGAAACGATCACCGCGGTGCTGCGCCGCGAGCCGGACGCGGTCACCGGCGTTCGCGCTCGGCTGGAAGAACTGCGCGAGCGCGCCGCCGGCGTGCTCGCCTTCGAGCTGGCCGCTGACATCACCAGTGAGCTGCGCGCCCTGGAATGGGTGACGAGCCCGCAGCGGGCCAGCTCGATGGCCGTGACGGACTTCACCGCCAGCGGATGGTCGGGCGGCGTCCTGTCATCCTTCATCGTCCGCCGCGGCCAGGTGCGCGAATGGGCGCAGACACCCTGTCCGGAGTCCGAAGCGGCGGCGCGGCTGGCGGGTACCCCGCCCGACTGGGCCGACTTCGCCCAGCGCAACGCGGAACTGGCCGCGGCGCTGTCGTCTAGGCGAGGCAGCTAAGCGGCTTGCCGCCGTTGTAGGCGACCATGTCGAAGAGGGCCGCCGCGAAATTGAGCTTCTCGCCTGGCTCGCCGTCGCCGAGGTCCGCGTAGGCGCGGTGCAGGTTGCCGACGATGCGCTCTGGATCGCTGCGGCCGGCGTAAGGGCCCAGGCCGTTGTCGCGGGCGGCCTCGAGCGGGGACAGCCCGGCGTCCTTGCCGCGCCGCGCCAGGTCGAGCACGAAGCGCAGGTAGCCGAGCACGTCGTCGATCGCCTCTGGGCCGCAGACCTCGCCGTGGCCGGGCACGACGGTCTTCGGCTCCAGCGGCTTGATGACCTGTTCCAGGACGTCGATCGCGCCGGTGATCGAACCCATGAGCATGAACGGCGTGCCGCCGTTGAAGATGAGGTCGCCGGTGAAAAGGACGGAGCGTTCTGGCAGCCAGACGATGGAGTCGTTCGTGGTGTGCGCCGGCGTGCCCACGTAGCGCACCTCGCAGCGCAGGTCGTCGCTGTAGAGGGTGACGCGGTTGGAGTAGGTGAGAAACGGCGGGGCGACCCGGAGACCGCCCCAGTCAACGTCCTGGAAAACGCCGGGGAAGTACGGCAGGCCGGCGGCGAGCACCTCCTCCCTGCAGCGGTCGTGCGCCACGATCGTCGCGCCGCCGAACAGGTAGTTGCCGTGCGTGTGGTCGCCATGATGGTGGGTGTTGATCAGCGTGCGGACCGGCTGCGGGCTCGTTTCCGCGATCGCCTCCAGGTAGGCGCGGGTCCGCCGCTCGGTTGAGCAGGCGTCCACGCTGGTCACGCCGGTGGCGGCGACCAGGAAACCGGTGTTGTTGATGAACCAGGTGCCGTCGGGCTGAATGTAGGCGAAGACGCCGTCGCTGACCTCCTGCACCCGCGGCGGATCCAGCACCGCGTCGAGGTCGTGCCCCTGCGTGTAACTCATGGCGGAAATATAACCGCTACCTCGAGTCCACCGCCGGCGCGGGCGGTCGCGGTCAGCGAAGCGCCATGCGCGTCGGCGATGGCGCGGACGATCGCCAGCCCGAGGCCGTGACCGTCTCGGCGCTGAGCGCGTTCCGCACCCATGCGCTGGAAGGGGAGGAACAGGCGGTTCAGTTCCGCCGGCGGAACCTCCTGGCCGGTGTTGCACACCGACACGATCGCCCGGCCGTCACGGGTCGCGGTGGTCACCTCCGCCCAGCCGCCCGGGACGTTGTACCGGAGGGCGTTGTCCGTCAGGTTGGCGATCAGGCTCTCCGCCAGCCTGGGGTCGCCCATGGCCGGCGCGGGGTCCAGCGTGGCGTGGAGCCGCACGCAGTGCTGGCTGGCCGCCTCGGCCCGGGTCTCGACCACATGCGCAGCGAGGCCGGCGAGGTCGAGTGGCGCCGACCGCTCGATGCCCCGCTCCCCCGTCGCGAGGGTGAGCAGCGCGTCGATGAGGTGTTCGGTCCGCGCCCCGAGCACCAGGACCTGCTCGCAAGCGTCTCGCAGGGTCGCGGCGTCGGCGCCGGGGTCCGCGAGCGCCACCTGCAGCAGGGTCCGCTCCGCGGTGAGCGGGGTGCGCAGTTCGTGGGAGGCGTTGGCGACGAAGTGCCGTTGCGCCTGGAATGACGCCTCCAGCCGCGCGAACAGCTCATTCAGCGTCTCGCCGAGCCTGGTGAACTCGTCGTCGCGGCGGCCGGTCCGCAGTCGCCCGCTCAGATTGCTCGCAGAGATGTCCCGCGCGTCCGCGGTGATCACCCGGACCGGGCGGAGCAGCCGGCCCGCGAGCAGCCAGCCAACCGCCACCGACAGCAGCACGAGCACGACCAGGCTGGCGACGACGTCGGCGACCGGTCCGAATGATTCGGCGAACGGGTGCCTGACCACCGGCGATCCCGGGGTACCGACCTGCTGGGTGGAGCTCACCGCGAAGAACGCGAGCGCGATGATCAGCAGGCCGGAGACGAGGAACGCTCCGGCGTACAGCAGCGCGAACCGGAGCCGGACGCTCATGAGCGCGCTGCTCGGTAGCCGCCCTCGCGGACGGTGTGGATGACCGGCGGGTCGCCGAGTTTCAGCCGCAGCCGCCTGATGGTGGTCTTCACCGCGGTAGTGAACGGGTCGGCTTCGGCGTCCCAGACCCGCTCGAGCAGCTCCTCGGCGGACACGATCCGGTCCCCCGCCGCGAGCAGGCATTCGAGGACGGCGAACTCCTTCGGGCTGAGGTCGAGCCGACGCCCGGCCCTGAACGCCACCCGGCGTGCCGGGTCCACGGTGAGGTCGCCGGCCGTTAGCACCGGCGGCACCGCGACCGATGGCCGCCGGGCCAGCGCCCTGATCCTGGCGACTAGCTCCGCGAAGTCGAAGGGCTTGGGCAGGTAATCGTCGGCGCCGAGCCCGAGCCCGCCCACCCGCTCGGCGACCGTGCTCGCGGCGGTCAGCATCAGCACCCGGCTGCCGCTGCCGCCGGCCACGATCTGCCTGCATACCTCGTCGCCGTGTGTCCCAGGCAGGTCCCTGTCGAGCACGACCACGTCGTACCTGGTCACCGCTAGCGATTCCAGCGCGTCGTCGCCGCCGAGCACCACGTCGACGGCCATGCCCTCGCGCCGCAGCCCAGTCGCGATGGCCCGCGCGAGGACCTCGAAGTCCTCGGCGACCAGTACTCGCATGCTCCAACGATGCCACAGCCGGCGGTGTCAGCCAGGTGTCAGCGGCAGGCACGGTGCTGACACCGGCGCCCGCGTAGAACGGTCCGCATGATCGAAGTTCACGAGCTCAGAAAGCGGTACGGGCCGGTGCGCGCGCTGGACGGGATGACCTTCACCGTGCTGCCCGGCCGCGTCACCGGCTTCGCCGGGCCTAACGGCGCGGGCAAATCCACCACGATGCGCGTGATCCTGGGGCTGGACCGGCCGGATTCAGGGACGGCCCTCGTCGGGGGCCGGCCGTACCGGTCGCTTGAGCATCCGCTGCTCCAGGTCGGGTCGCTGCTCGATGCCGGTGCACTGCAGCCCGGCCGCCGCGCCCGCGACCACCTCCGCTGGCTGGCGCTTTCGCAGCAGCTACCGACGCGGCGGGTCGGCGAGGTGCTCGAGCTGACCGGGCTGGCGGCGGTCGCCGGGCGCCGGGCGGGCGGCTACTCCCTCGGCATGCGGCAGCGGCTCGGCGTCGCGGCGGCGCTGCTCGGCGACCCGCCGGTGCTGATGTTCGACGAGCCGTTCAACGGCATGGACCCGGAAGGCATCGTCTGGCTGCGCGGCTTCTTGCAGTCGCTCGCCGCGCGGGGCCGCACAGTGCTGGTCGCCAGCCACCTGATGCGCGAACTGCAGGACGCGGCCGACCACGTGATCGTCGTCGGCCACGGGCGGGTCATCGCTGACAGTCCCGTCGCCGGCCTGGTGGGGCGCTGGGGATCGCTGGAGGACGCCTACCTCGAACTGACCAGGGACGCGGTTGACTACCGGGGGCAGTCGTGATCCGGGCCGAGTGGGTGAAGTTCCGTTCGGTCCGAGGCTGGGTGGTCGCGGTGGTTGTCGCGGCGATCGCCATCGTGGGGTTCGGGCTGGCCGGCGGTGATCAGGGCACCTGCTATGGGAACTCGTGCGCGCAGCTGACCGGGCCCGGCGGCGAGGCCGTGTCGGACAGCTTCTACTTCGTGCACCGGGCGCTGGCGGGGAACGGGGCCATCACCGTCCGGGTGACATCGCTGACATCGGCGGTGCGGTCGCCGCGCGGGGGCACTCAGCGGGTCGTCGTGCCGTGGGCGAAGGCCGGGATCATCCTCAAGGCCAGCCTTGCGGGGGGTTCCGCCTACGCGGCGATCATGGTCACCAGCAGCCACGGGGTCCGGATGCAGGACGACTACACCGGGGACGTGGCCGGCCCGGCCATGCAGGCGGGGTGGCTGCGGCTCGTACGGTCGTCAGGATCCGTGATCACGGGCTACGCGTCCGCGGACGGGACCCGCTGGACGCGGGTTGGCGCGGTGACCCTGCCGGGGCTGCCGACGACCGTGCAGGGCGGGCTGTTCACCACCTCGCCGCAGTGGACGCAGACCTCGCTCGGGGTTGCGGCGATCACGGGCGACGCCAGCCAGTCCACTGCGGTCTTCGATCATGCGGCGCTGACCTGGCCCGCCGCCGCGTGGACCGGGACAAACGTGGACGGCTCGTCGGGCCCCGCGGCCGGGCCCGCGACCGGCTACACCCGCGCGGACGGCCAGTTCACGGTCACCGGGTCCGGTGACATAGGACCCGTCACCTACGGGCCGTCGGGAATCGGCACGACACCCGCGCAGACCCTGGCGGGAGCGTTCATCGCGCTGATCATCCTGGCCGTTACCGGGGCGATGTTCATCACCGCCGAGTACCGCCGCGGGCTGATCAGGGTCACGCTCGCCGCGTGCCCGCGGCGCGGCCGGGTGCTGGCCGCCAAGGCCGTGGTGACCGGGCTGGTGGCGTTCGCCGTGGCGCTGGCAGGCACGGCGGTCGCGGTGCCGCTCGGGCAGCGCGTGCTGCGGTCCCACGGCGTGTACCTGCCGCCGCTGACGGCACTGACCGAGACGCGGATGATCGTCGGCACCGCGGCGGCGCTCGCACTGTGCGCCGTGCTGGCCGTCGCGATCGGCACCGTCGCGCGGCGCGGCGCTGCCGCGGTCGCCGCCGTCATCGCGCTGATCGCCGCGCCGTACGTGCTGACCGTCGCGATTCCTGTCCTGCCGCTCGGCGCGGCCGACTGGCTGATGCGGGTCACGCCGGCGGCGGCGTTCGCGGTCGAGCAGACCGTCGTCCAGTACCCGCAAGTCGACGACGTGTATGCGCCTGCCTACGGCTACTTCCCGCTGGCGCCGTGGGCCGGCTTCGCGGTGCTGTGCGCGTGGACCGCCGTCTTCCTGACGCTGGCCGCGGTCGCGCTGAACCGGAGGGACGCGTGAGGCGGGCGATCCGCGCCGAATGGGCGAAGGCGTGGTCCGATCCCGCTATGCCCTGCCTGCTCGCCACCCTGGTCGTGCTCACCATGGCGGTCAGCGGCGTCACCATCGGCACGGCGCGGTGCCCGGCGGCGGCCTGCGGCCAGGATCCGGCCAGGATCAGCCTGGCCGGCGTCTACCTCGGTCAGTCGGTGGCCGCGCTGGCCGGCGTGCTCGCTCTCGGCGGCGAATACGCGACCGGCATGATCCACGTGACGCTGACCGCCATACCGCGGCGGTGCCGGCTGCTGGCCGCCAAGGCGCCGGTGCTCGCCGGCCCGGTCCTGGTCGCGTCCGCGCTCGCGCTTGGCGCCGCCATGCTGGCCGGCGTCATCGTCCTGCCGGGGCACGGGTTCACCGCCGGTCACGGCTACGACCTGGCCAGCTGGGCGACGGCGCGAGCCTGGTGCTGCGCGACGGCGTACCTCACGCTGGTCGCGGTGCTCGGCCTCGGCGTCACCGCGATCGTGCGCGACTCCGCCGTCGCGACCGGGGTCGTGCTCGGGCTGCTCTACCTGTTCCCGGTCGCGGCCATGGCGGTCGGCGACCAGGCCATGGCGCGGCGACTGGAGCAGATCGGCCCGATGTCCGCGGGCCTGGACAGCCAGACAACCATTGACCTGCATGGCCTGCCGCTCGCCCCATGGGCGGGTCTGGGGGTCGTCGCCCTCTGGGCCGCGGGGGTGTGCGTACTCGGTGGCGTCCTGCTCTGGCTGCGCGACGCGTGAGGGTCCGGGAGTCACGACGAGTCCGTTCAGAAAATGAATACCCCGCCGATGGACGGGTAGGCGATGTCTTCAGAGACCCAAATCAGAAGGATTGGGAAGTGATAGGCATGACTGGGATGCTGCGGATGAGGCGCAGTCGCGGGGTCCTGAGCGGGTTCCTGTTGTTCCTGCTAGGACTCTGGGGCGGCCTAATCGCCTTCATCGGACCATATTTCCACTACGCCTACACGCCGGACATCGCCTGGACTTACACCTCGGCGCGGCTATGGCTGGAGATTCTGCCAGGTGCCGCGGTGTTCCTCGGCGGCATCCTGCTCATGGTGGCCGCTAGCCGTCACATAGCGCTGTTCGGCGCGCTGCTGGCCGCCGCGGGCGGCGCATGGTTCACCCTGGGCACCGTTTTCAGCCCGCTGTGGAACAACAATGTCCCGCTCGGCGGCTCGCCGGCTAGCCTCACCGTGACCATGCGTATCGCGGAACAGGTCGGGTTCTTCACCGGTCTCGGGATCGTGATCGTAGCCATCGCTTCGGCGGCCTTCGGCCGGATCATTTCACTTCCTGCCGAGGTCGTGGCGGAGCCCGCCCCGACCGTACCTGTCGAAACGGCCGACACAGCCGACACGGCCGACACAACCGACACAACCGACACAACCACAACAGAGCCGGTCGCGTAGCAGGCTAACGCGACTATCCGCCCCTGTAACACCAGAGACGAAAGGGCAACACACATGCTGATCCTGACCGAAGCAGCCACCGAGGTCGTGAAGAGCTTCACGTCGAATCCGCAGGTTCCTGAAGGAGCCGGGCTGCGGATCGCGTCCTCTACACCGGGCTCGGAGAATCCGGACTCGCTCCAGGTCACAGCGACTGCGGCGCCTGGAGAGAACGACAAGGTCATCGAGAACCAGGGGGCGCGGGTCTACCTAGAGCCGCAAGCCGCCGCGTACCTCGAAGACAAGGTGCTCGACGCCCAGGTTGACGGGCAAGGCAAGGCCCACTTCTTCCTGGGCGAGCAGGAAGAAGGACCGGCCTAGGTCCGTCCCTGCGCCACTAGCGCCGTCGGCCCGCTAGCGACTGCTAGCGGGCCGACGCGTTTTATCACGTCGCGCTCATCGAGAATGGTGGTCGTGGCGAACGAACTCGGCGACCTTTGCACGCGAGTGTGGCGCTCGCTCGGCGGCGCGGCCGACGTGGCGGAGGTTCTTACCGTCACTGGGCCACGCGCGCTGCTTCCGGCCTATTTCGACGTGACCGGGCTGGCTACGGCGTCGGTGGCTTGTGCCACGCTCGCCGCGGCCGAGTTCCTCGCGGCCCGCGAAGTGTCCCGGCCGCGGCCGGTCTCCGTCGACAGCCGCGCGGCGTCCGCGGCCTTCGCCGCCGAGGGCCTGTTCACTCCCGTCGGGTGGTCCTTGCCCGAGATGTGGGATCCGGTCGCCGGGAACTACCGGGCCGAGGACGGCTGGATCCGGCTGCATACCAACTACCCGTATCACCGCGCGGCCGTGGAGCGGGTGCTCGACGCCGACGACCGCGCCGCCGTGGCGGCGGCCGCTCTTCGCTGGAAGGCCGGCGATCTCGAGGCCGCGGTCGTCGCGGCCGGAGGATGCGCCGCGGTCATGCGCTCGCGCGAAACGTGGCTGGCGTCGCCGCCGGGCGCCGCGACGGCGACCGCGACGCCGGTGGTCGTTAGCGAGCACCGGCTGCCTGCTGGCAAGGCGGCCGCCGAGAGCGATCCCCCGCTGTCGGGTACCGCCGCACCGTTCTCGGGGGTGCGGGTGCTCGACATGACGCGGGTGATCGCGGGTCCGGTGTGCACCAAGTTCCTGGCCGCCTACGGCGCGGAGGTGCTGCGCCTGGATCCGCCGGGCTTCGCGGAGGTGCCCGCCCTGCTGCCGGAGACGACGGCGGGCAAGCGGACCGCGGCGCTGGACCTTCGCTTGGACGCCGACCGCAGGATCTTCGAGGGCCTCGTGGCCGACGCCGACGTCTTGGTGACCGGGCTGCGCGCGGACGCGTTCGCCGGGCTGGGCTACGGCGACGGGACCCTGACGGCGATCAATCCGGCGCTGATCGTCGCCTCGCTCAACGCCTACGGCTGGGACGGTCCCTGGCGCCACCGTCGCGGCTTCGACAGCCTGGTGCAGATGTCGTGCGGTATCGCGGCCGCGGGGGCGTTGGCAGCGGGCCGGGACGAGCCGTTCCCGCTGCCGGTCCAGGCCCTCGACCACGCCACGGGCTACCTGCTGGCCGCCGAGGTGGGCCGCGCGCTGACCCAGCGGCTCACCCGGTCCGCGGTGGGCCGCATCCGGGCGTCGCTGATCGGCACGGCCAACCTGCTGTGGTCGCTCCCCCGGCCTGCTGACCTGCCGTCGGCGCCTTCACCGGGGGACTTCGCTCTTGTCGGCACCAACACGGAATGGGGTCCCGCCCGCCGGGTGCCGTCGCCCGGCGAGATCGCCGGAGTCACGGGCGATTGGCGAATCGAGGCGGGCCCGCTCGGCAGGCACCGCCCTGCGTGGTGACTTGGGATTCTTGGCAGGCAGCGAATTTCGGCCTCTAATAGACGCGGCGCGTCTCCTCCCAGGGAGCCGGCATGACCGGAGGTCAGCATGACCGCAAGTCCAAGCTCCGCAGAACCCGCCATCGCTGACACGATCGGGGCAAGGACCCCGCCGTTTGCGTCGGCGTGGCGGCGGGCGCACCTGACGGCGGACCAGCGGGTTGCCCGGGGCCGGGCCGCCCGGATCGAGGCGCCACGATCGGCCCACAGCCGGTGGACACCCCGTCCGGACCGGCCCGACCCGATCGCCCTGCTTGAAGAACAGGCGGCATCGCGGGTACCGCAGCTGGTGCCGATCCGGTATGGGCGCATGCTGGTGTCGCCGTTTACCTTCTACCGGGGCGGCGCGCTGATCATGGCATCCGACCTAGCTGCCACGCCGGTATCGGGGGTGACGGTGCAGCTGTGCGGGGATGCGCACCTGTCGAACTTCGGCCTGTTCGGCACGCCCGAACGAAAGATGATCTTCGATATCAACGACTTCGACGAGACGCTGCCCGGCCCGTGGGAGTGGGACGTCAAGCGCCTGGCGGCCAGCTTCGAGATAATGGGGCGCGACCGGGGCTTCTCCCCGGCCGACCGGCGTGCCGTCGTGATGGCCGCGGTGGCCGAGTACCGGGACCGGATGCACCAGGCCGCCGGGATGGGAGCCCTGGACGCCTGGTATGACCATCTGGAAGCCGGGATGCTGCTCAAGCTGGTCCGCCAGGAGGTCCGCGTCAAACGGGTCACCAAGGTCGAAGCCCGGTCCTTCGAGCGGGACGTGAGCAAGGCACATACCCGGGATAACACGCGGGTGTTCACTAAGCGCGCCGCCGAGGTCGACGGTGAGCTGCGGATCGTCGCCGACCCGCCACTGGTCATTCCGATTGAGGACCTGGTCACACCGGGGTCAGCATGGGAAGATCCGGCCCCGCTGATCAAAAAGCTGCTCAGCTCCTACCGGCGCACTCTCGTGCACCACCATCACCCCCTGGAGGAGTACCGCTACGTCCACACGGCTTACAAAATGGTCGGCGTGGGCAGCGTAGGGACCCGCTGCTACATCGTGCTGATGCTGGGCCGTGACCACAACGACCCATTGTTCTTGCAGACCAAGGAGGCGCAAGCCTCCGTCCTCGAACGGTTCGTCGGCAAGAGCACCTATCCGCACCATGGCCAGCGCGTGGTGGCCGGCCAGCGGCTGATGCAGGCGGCGACCGATATCTTCCTGGGCTGGGTCCGCATCAAGGGGGTCGACGGCGTGAGCCGCGACTACTACGTGCGCCAGTTCCAGGACTGGAAGGGCAGCGCCGACGTCGACAGCATGCTGGTGCCCGGGGCAACCCTCTACGCGCGGATCTGCGGGGCGACCCTGGCCCGGGCGCACGCCCGCTGGGGCGACCGGATCGCCATCGCCTCCTACCTCGGCAACGGAGATTCCTTCGACCGCGCGATCGCCGGCTTCTCAGCCGCCTACGCCGACCAGAACGAAAAGGACTACGAGGCATTCGCCGCGGCTGTGAAGTCGGGACGGCTCACCGCCCGGACCGGCCTCTAGTACGACAGCAGCCCGAGTACCAAGTCCCTCACCCGGCGCCGGGGCTCAACCCGCGCGAACCGGCCGCTATCCGGCCCATCAGGACCTCGAACGCCTCCTGCCAGCGGGCAGGGTCTACGCTGTGACCCGCGGCCACCACAAGATCTTCAGTCTTCACACACCGATGATCAGCGGTGGCCGTACCCGGCAATCAGCCGACGGGGGTGATCGTCCGCTGTACGTCCGACGTGCCGCCTCGCGCGTCGTGCTATCGAGTTCGCATTTGCCACACGTTTCATGCGTGAGCGATGAGTCTGGGCGGCGGATCGGGTCTGCCTGGCATGACTCGAATTATCGCTGACATCCCGGTCTCTCTCGACGGCTTCGTCCTCGCGCCCATCGTGCTGGGCGCCGGGACACCACTGTTCACCGGCGGAGCGCCGCGCACGCTGGTGCGGCGGAGCGTGATCTCGGCATCGACCGCGACGCACCTGACCCACGACGTCTTCCGGTGATCCGATGACCACTGTCAACGCCAATCAGATCGCCTTGGGCATCGAGTCGTTTGGTGACGACGACGCGCCACTCGTCCTGCTCGCGGGCGGGACGACGATGCTCTCCTGGCCCGACGCGCTTTGCGAGCGCCTCGCCGCCGGCGGGCGCCGTGTGGTGCGCTACGACCTGCGCGATAGCGGGGAGTCGACGACGACGGACCCGGAGGTCCCCGCCTACACCCTGCGCGACCTCGCCGCCGACGCGGCGGCCCTTGCTGCCGCACTCGGCGGGGGGCCTGCGCACCTCGCGGGGATCAGCGTCGGCGGGATGGTCGCCCAGGTGGCCGTGCTCGACCATCCGGGCGCGTTCTCGGCGCTCACCCTAGTCGGCACCCGCGCGGTTGCCCCCGGCCCGCCCGACGATGACCTCCCCGACCATGACCAGGCGACGGTGAGCCGACTGTTCGCGCGTCCGATGCCCGATTGGACCGACCGCGAGGCGGTTGCGGAGTTCGCCGCCGCCGGCGCGGAGATCCTCGGCGACGACCCCGTCGCCGCGCGCGCAATCGCTGCGCGCATCTGGGACCGCACGCCTGGCACCGCACCCCCGGTCCAGATGGCCAACCAGATCCGCCTGGTGTTTTCCAGGCTCGACTGCAAACCCCGCTGGCGCGAGCGCCTGCCCGAGATCGAGGTCCCCACGCTCGTCGTCCACGGCCGCCGCGACCGGTTCTTCCCCGTCGGCAACGGCGAGGCGATCGCGCGCGAGATCCCCGGGGCACGGCTGCTCGTCCTCAACGAGGCCGCCACTGCGATCCCCGATGCGGCGGTCGGCGAGGTCACCGAGGCGATGCTCACGCTCGGATAGACGACGGTGGATGCCGCGCGGTCTGGCCTCCACGCAGCAGGCCATTGCCGCTGCCAGGGTTACCCGGCGCGGAGGGTGGGCGGTGAGTGGCTGTGCAGCACCTGCCCGTCGGGTCCGTAGGCGGTGGTGGTGCCGTCGGGGTGCAGGACGAGGCGCCAGCCGCGGCGGTGGATGCACACGTCGTGGTGGAACTGGCACAGCAGCACGCAGTTGCTGACGGAGGTCTTCCCGCCGTCGGCCTTGTGGGTCAGGTGGTGCACGTCGCACCAGGCGGCGGGCCGCCCGCAGCGCGGCCAGGCGCAGCCGCGGTCGCGGAGCTGGACGGCGCGGCGGATGCTGGCCGGGATGGAATCGGAATAGCCGATGTCCAGCGGCAGCGACGGGGTGCTGTAGGGGGGTGCGAGGAGGGTGGTGCGGAGCCAGGCGGCGAGGCCGGCCGGGCCGGAGACGAAGTCGATGGCGAGCCGGGCGATGGCGTACCGCAGTGCCTGCATCGCGTCGGGGGTGAACCGCTCCCGGGCGCGGCTGCGGGCGCGGGACGCGGCCCGGGCGGCGTCGGCTCCGCGGGGATGACCGCCGGTGCCCCAGGACCGGCCGCCGTCACCGGCGTTGCCCTGCGAGCCAGCGTCGTCATGGTCGCTGTCGGCCGGGCTGGTGCTGTCCGGGTCACTGACGTCGTCATCGTCGGCCGGGGCCTGGTCGGCGACGTCGAGGGTGATGCCGGCCGCGGCCAGCGCGAGGGCGATGATCTTGTCGACCACCCGCATGTCGGCGTGCCCGGTGACCACCGGCTCGGCGACCGCGTCGCAGGCGGCCGCCTCCGCGTCCT
Source organism: uncultured Actinomycetota bacterium (assembly GCA_963843745.1). Lineage (GTDB taxonomy): Bacteria > Actinomycetota > Actinomycetes > Streptosporangiales > Streptosporangiaceae > Trebonia. Next base: position 47,049 of record CAWJLP010000011.1, on the reverse strand, counting down.
TCCCGGTCAGGTAGCCCGGCTCGCCGGCCGTGCCGCGCAGCCACACCTCCTCCGCCGCCGGCGCGCCGGGACGGCCGCGCAGCTCCGGGAACGGGATATGCACCGCCACGTGGGTGTCCGCGCCCGCCCGGTCCGGCACCATCTTCGCCCCGATCAGCAGCTCACAGCCGGCCTGCAGCGCGTCGTGGAACCGCTGCCCCTCGGTCCGGGTGTCCTCGGGCCCGGCCTTCTTGCCGAGGGCCTCCAAGACGGCCTGGACGGCGGCGGCGCATTCGGGGGTGAGGTTCCCGCGGATCACGCCCGCGCCGCCGAACGTGGTGCCGACCTGCACGTACCGGTCGTCGAACCCGTCGTCATCGGCGTCGGGCCGCTGCGCCCGCCACTTCTCCAGCGCGACCGCGGCGATCATCCGCAGGTCATCCCGGGACGCGCCCGCCCGGGCGGCCTCGATCAGGATCTTGATCGTCTCCGCGCGCAGTTCGGCGGGGAGTTTCCTGGTCCACTCGGCGATCGCCAGCGCCCAGGACTTGGAGATGTCCGCGTCCGCGAGGGCGACGGCCATCTCGGGGTGGGCGCGCAGCAGCCGCATCTGCCGCACCTCGGCCTTGGCGTCCCGCGGCGTCATGTCCGCCATCGCGGTCAGCCACGTCGCGGACGTGCCGTACCCGTCATTGTCATGCGCGTCGGCGGCGTCGAACCGGGAAAGGACAGCGGCGTGCGCGGCGGTGAACTTCGCTTGCACCGCAGCCAGCGACCGCAGCACAGACCCGCATGCCGCGGCGTCCAGGTCGGCGGCACCCGGGCCGTTGAGGTAGTCCAGGCCGGCGTTCATCATCCGCAAAGCGTCGGCGACGCCCATCTGGCCACCTCCTCCCGGTTATGCCGTAGTGAACCGCCTGCCTCTCATCGCTCGCGCCACTCTTGTGGCCTGTCTTCAGGATAGCACATGTGTTCTAGATAGCACAACCGATAGCATCAAGATCTTTTAGCGCGTGCGGGTGGTGGTCAGGCCGCAGGGCCGGCGCCCAGGTAGCGGAGGACGGCTAGGACGCGGCGGTGGCCGGTGTCGCCCGGGTGGAGGCCGAGCTTGGTGAAGATCGAGTTGATGTGCTTGCTCACCGCGCTGTCGGTGATGACCAGGGAGGCGGCGATCTCGGTGTTGGAGCGGCCCTCGGCCATGAGCGCCAGCACGTCGCGTTCCCGCTGGGTCAGCGCTGCCAGCGGGTCGGGGCCGCGGCGGACCAGGAGCTGGGCGACGACCTCCGGGTCGAGCGCGGTGCCGCCCGCCGCGACCCTGCGCAGCGCGTCGAGGAACTCTGTCACGTCGGCGACGCGGTCTTTCAGCAGGTAGCCGACGCTACTGGTGTTGGCGGAGAGGAGGTCGGCGGCGTACCGTTCCTCCACGTACTGCGAGAGCACCAGGATCGCGGTGGCCGGCCACCGTTCGCGGATGACCAGCGCGGCCCTGATGCCCTCGTCGGTGTAGGTGGGCGGCATCCGGACGTCGGCGATCACCACGTCCGGCCGTTCCCGCTCGACGGCCGCGACGAGCGCGGTCCCGTCGCCGGCGGTGGCGGCCACCTCGAACCCGGCTCCTTCCAGCAGCTTCACCAGGCCGGCGAGCAGCAGCACCGAGTCCTCGCCGATCACCACCCGCAGCCGGGTGGGGGTGGGGGTTGGGCTGGGGGTGGTCATGGCCGGGTGGCGGCGGGGGTGGGGGCCGGGCTGGGGGTGGTCATGACGGCTCAGTATTTCACTCCGCGCGCAGGGCCGTGGCAGGACGGGCGCGGGCCGCCCAGCTGGCGGGCAGCAGCGCTCCGAGGACCGCGATGACGAGCGCCGCCAGGGCCAGCACGGCCAGCCGCAGCGGGCCGAACACCTGCGTGAAGCTCGCGGGCACGCCGGTGTGCGCGGTGGCGGCCATGGCGTGCAACGTGGCGGTGTTCAGCGCCACCGCGGCGGGCGCGGCGATCGCGCCGGCCAGCACGGCGGGCACGATGATCCAGCACACCACCATGGTGAGCACCTGCCCAGGACGCATGCCTAGTGACTTGAAGACTCCCAGGTCGTGTATCCGGTCCCTGGTGGTCATCAGCACCGTGTTGAGCACCCCGAGCCCGGCGGCGATCGCCACCATCAGCGAGAGCAGGCCGATCAGCTCGCTGGCGATCGAATAGAACTTGCCGCCGTCCGGCCCGGTCGCCGCGAACGGGCCCTGGAGGCCCAGCGCCTTGTTCACGCTGCTCATGTAGGCGGCGGGGCTGGTGCCCGGTCGCAGCCCGACGTCCGTCTGCCAGTAGTTCTGGGCGGTGGCGACGCCGGGGAGGGTCTGCGCGCTGCCGTACAGCCTCGGCTCCTTCGACGGCTCGAACACCTCACCGGTGATCCGCACGGTGACCTGCGCGGTGCCGGTGTTCACGGTCGCGTTGTCGCCCACGGCGAGGCCGCTCGCGTTCAGGAACGCGGTGTTGACCGCCACCTCGCCTGGCGCGCGGTACCAGTGGCCGGTGATCAGGCTGTAGCCGGCCCATGACGAGTCGCCGCCGAACGCGAACGCCGTGACGTTCTCCGTCACGCCGGTAACCTTCACCCCGGCGGCGTACATGGACACGTCGCGTGCCGTCCCTGGCTGGGCGCGCAGCACCGCGGTCATGGCCGCGAACTGCGCCGCGGTCGGCGACTGGTTCGGGCCGCCGCCGGGGCCGTCCTGCTGGATCTGCACCGGGACCGTGGCGGACTGGTTCTGGGCGGCCTCGGCCCGGCTCAGCGACGAGTGCAGGCCGACAGCGAAGATCACCGCGGTGGCGCCGAACGCGACGGCGGCGAGCGTCACCAGGGTGCGCGCCGGCCTGGCGAACGGGGCGGCGAGCCCCAGGCCCACCGGTCGCGGCAGCCGCAACGCGGCGGCGAGCCGGTGCGCGCCATATGGGCGGTACAGAGCCCCGCGGCCGGCCCGCGGGGCCCGGCCGGCGGCGATCGCCTCGACGGCGGAGAGCCGGCCCGCCCTGATCGCGGGGCCAAGCGCGGCGAGCACGGTCAGCGCGAGCATGCCGAGCGGCGCCGCCACCGAGGCCCACAGCGGGACCTGCTGGCTGCCGACCCCGTAGGCGCCCGCCGACTGGTGCAGCACCGGGGCGGCGATGACGTTGCCCGCCACCGCCCCGAGCAGGCACCCGGCTAGCGCCGGCCAGCCCACCCGGCTCAGGTAGACGGTCACCACCTGCGCGGGGGTCAGGCCAATCGACTTGAGCACGCCGATCCGCTGGTACCCGGCGATCACCGCGCCGCTGACCACGTTGCCGACGATGAGCACCGCCATCGCCAGGCCGATGAGCGCGAACGCGACAACGAACGGCTCCATGATCGCCCCGTTGCCTTCCGCCTGGGCCTGCGCGGCCAGCCACGAGCTGGCGCCCGCCACCGCCCCGGCGGGCAGCGCCCTGGCCACCGCGGCCACGTCGGCGCGGATCTGCGCGTCGCTGCCCGCGGCGGTGAACCGGTAGAGCATCTGCAGCGCGGGCGCGGTGCCCGGCGCGCGCAGCGCGGTCATCTCACCGGGGGTGACCCAGCCGTCGGCGGAGCTCGTGATCGAGTTGGCGAAGCCGACGACGGTCAGCGACGGCTTGCCGGGCACTCCGGTCACGGTCAGGGTGCTGCTGCCCAGGTTCAGGCTGCCGATGCCCGGCCCGGGGCCGGAGATGTTGTCGTCCAGCACCACCTGGCCCGGGCCGTCCGGCCAGTGCCCGGAGGTCAGCACCAGATCGTCGACGGGACCGCCGGGCGCGGCGCGCCCGGCCAGCGTCAGCTGCCCGAACGGCTGGCCGCCGAACTGAGTCTGCACCGTCGCCTCCGCGAACGGGCCGGCCGCCGCGGTGACGCCGGCGACGTGGCTGGCAGCGGCTAGCTCGGCGGCGGTGACGCGCGCCGGGTTCGCGCTGAGCGCCACTTCGGCGCCGTGCTGCGCGGCGAACGCCCGGTCGAAAGGACCGCTGCTGGCCGCGAGCAGCGCGAGGCCGAGCGTCGCCGAGGCGGTGGAGACGAGCAGCACCATGCACAGCACGAACGCCTGCACCTTGTGCCTGAACGGGGCGCCGGACGCTGTCCTGACCGCCCCTGCCCAGCTCATGCCGGCCCTGCTCATGCCGGCCCTGCTCATGCCGGCCCTGCTCATGTCAGCACCGCTCATGTCAGCACCGCTCATGTCAGCACTGCCGCGTTCGCGGGAACGAGGCGCCCGTCGACGAGCTGCAGAGTGCGCGCCGCGTACCGCTGGGCGAGCGCGGGATCGTGGGTGACGAGCACCAGCGTCTGCCCCGCGGCGTTGAGCTCGCGCAGCAGCCGGCCGATCTCCTGGCCGGTGGCCCTGTCGAGCGCGCCCGTCGGCTCGTCCGCCAGCAGCAGCTCTGGCGAGTTCACCAGCGCCCGGGCGATCGCCACCCGCTGGCGCTGACCGCCGGACAGCCGCGCCGGGTAGTCGTCGCGGTGGTCCGCGATGCCCAGCCGCTCGAGCAGTTCGTCCGTCCGCGCCCTGGCCGCGCGCCTGGACGCCCCGGCGAGCTGCGCGGGCAGCAGCACGTTGTCCGCCACGGTGAGGTCGTCGAGCAGGTTGAAGAACTGGAAGATGATCCCCACGTGCCGGGCGCGGAACTTGGCGAGCGCGGTCTCTCCCAGCGTGTCGATCCGCAGTCCGGCCACGGTGACCGTGCCCGACGTCGGCTTGTCGAGCCCGGCGACCAGGTTGAGCAGCGTGGACTTCCCGCTGCCCGACGGCCCCATGACGGCCGCCACCTCCCCGGCCGCTACGGTCAGGCTGACATCCGCGAGCGCGGCAGGCGTCCCCGCCTGGTAGATCTTGGTCACCCCGTCGAACCGGATCACACCGTCCGCAACGCGGCGTCCCGCAATGTGCTGTCGCATCGGGTTTCCTCCCCGGATAGATGCTGGCGGTCGCTACCATGGCACCCCCGCGCGATCGCGCGCAGTAGCCGGCGCATCCGAATCCAGGTGCAGCCAGCTCCACCCCAGAACGTGAACTCCGGTAGATAGGCACACCCCCTGTGCGGCGAATACCGTGGTCCTATGACCACCGTGATGCCGCAGCAGGCGGCGCCCGCCCGGGGCTACCGCCGGGTGCCGTGGTCGCCGCGCGCCTGGAGCCAGGCGCTGTACCTGGCCGGCGGGATACCGGCGCAGCTCGCCGCGCCGCTCATTGTCTTCGCCCTGCTGCGCTGGCCCGGCCGGTTTGACTTCTGGGTCGGGTCGAATCTTCTATTTGTGCTATGGCTGCTAGTAGCGGCCGTCGCGCTGCTGCTCGTCCCGATGCTCACCTGGATTCAGCGGCACCGGCTCCGGGTCACCGCCGGGATCGACATACCCCCGCAGCCACGGCGGCCGGACTGGCTCACCAGGGACGGCATCACCGAGACGCTCCGCTCGCAGGCGTACTGGCGGCAGGCCGGCTACCACTTCCTGGCCGGCCCCGCGCTCGCCGCGGCGGCGATCGCCGCCATCGGCGTCTGGCTGGCCGGAGCGCTGTTCGCGTTCGAGTACGTGTACGTGTGGACGCTGTCCCCGGACAGCGCCTTGCGCCGTGGCACGGGCGGTGCCACGAGCAGCAGCCCGCTGCCGCTCGTTTTCGGGACGATCCCGGCGGACGTCGCGCTGACGGCCGCCGGCGTCGCGGGTCTGCTGGTGGCCCCGTTCCTCAGCTCGGCCGTCGCCTCGCTCGACGCGCGGGCCGCCTCGGCGCTGCTCGGGCCGAGCCGCGCCGAGGAACTGCAGCACCGGGTGGAGCACCTGACCGAGACACGGGCGGGCGTCGTCGACGCCGCCGACGCCGAGCGCCGCCGGCTGGAGCGGGACCTGCACGACGGCACCCAGCAGCGGCTCGTCTCGCTGGCGATGAACCTGGGCATGGCCAGAGCCCAGGCCAGCAGCGCGCAGGAGGCGCAGCAGGCCATCGCGGAAGCACACGAGGAGGCCAAGGCCGCGCTCGCGGAACTGCGGGACCTGATCCGCGGGCTGCACCCGGCCGTGCTCGAGGACCGGGGCCTGGACGCCGCGCTGTCCGGCGTGGCGGCGCGGATGCCGATTCCCGTCCGGCTGACCGTGGACGGCCTGGCCCGCCGCCCCTCACCGGTGATCGAGGCGGTCGCCTACTTCGTGGTGTCCGAGGGACTGGCCAACATCGCCAAGCACGCCCAGGCGTCTCAGGCGGAGGTGTTCGTGCAACGCAGCGGAGACCGGCTGCACGTCATCGTGACCGACGACGGCGTGGGCGGCGCCGACCCGGCCCGCGGCACCGGCCTGACGGGCCTGGCCAGGCGCGCCCAGTCGGTGGACGGGACCTTCGAGGTCGCCAGCCCGCCCGGCGGGCCGACCGTGCTTTCCGTGGACCTGCCATGCGCCAGGTAACCGCCGGGCCCAGCACCCGAGGCACCAGCGCCCGAGGCACCAGCGCCCGGGGCCATGGCCGCTGGATCTGGGGCGTCAGCGGCCTGGTCACCCTCGTGGCGCTCGCCGTGCCAGGCGCGCGCCTCATCCTGAATGCCGGGATGCCCACCGTGCAGGGCAACGTGTCCGCCGTCCCGACCCAGACGGTCACCATCACCCAGCCGGTCACCAGCCTGAACGTGCAGAGTTACGGCGCGCCGATCCAGATCACGACGGGGTCGGGGCCCGACGTCACGGTCGCCGAGGCGATCTCCTTCTCGGGAGACACCGCGCCCGCCGTGACCGCGCAGGTAGCCGGAGGGCGGCTGACCCTCGCGGCCCCCGCGTGCGCGCAGTCGGACTGCAGCGTCGGCTTCACCGTGACCCTGCCCACGCGTGTCCCCGTCACCGCGGCGAGCTCCGGCGGCGACATCATCATCTCCGGCGCCGCCGGGGCCAGCCTGGACTCGGGCGGCGGCGCGGTGCGGGCCACGGGCATCACCGGATCCCTCGGCGTCACCAGCGAGGGCGGCCCGGTGCTGCTCGACGGCGTGGCCGGGGCGAACGTCGACTCCGGCGGCGGCGTGGTGCAGGCCGCCGGGATCTACGGGCAGTTCACCGTCAGCTCCGAAGGCGATCCGGTGACGATCAATGGCCTGACCGGGGCGCTGCACGCCGACACCGGCGGCGGCAACCTGATCGCGGAAGGGGTCAGCGCGTCGACGGCGGCCGTCACCACCGAGGGCGGCGACGCGCGGCTCGGATTCGCCACGGCACCGGACAGCGTTCAGGTCGACACCGGAGGCGGTGCCGCCGACCTGTCCGTGCCCGGCGGCCCGTACGCGCTGACCGCCGATGACGGCGGCGGCGGTCCCGAGCTGATCTCGATCGCCACGAACCCGGCCGCGACCCGCTCGATCAACGTCAGCACCAACGGCGGCGCGCTCCGCATCAGCGCGGGAGCGGTCGGCAGCGGCAAGGTGGCCGGCGGCAAGGCGGTCCGCACGGGGCCGCAGAAGCCGCCGGCCCCGCCCCAGCCGGCGACTCCGCCGAAGCCCTAGCCCGGGCGGGACGCGATCGCGCGCAGGTCGGCGGCGGCGCCGGTGAGCTGCCTGCCGTCAGGCCACACCGCGAGCAGCCGCCTGGTCAGGTCGAGTCCCCGCACCGGAACCGCGCGCAGCGTGCCGGCCGCCAGCTCCTGGGTAACCGCGAGCGAGCTGAGCACGGCCGGGCCGATGCCCGCGGCGACCGCCGCCTTGATCGCGGTCGTCGATGACAGCTCGGCGACGGGCGCGACGCGCTCGAGGCCGGCCTGCGCGTCCAGCGCCTCCTCCAGGTAGCGCCGCGTCCCCGAGCCCGGCTCGCGGGCCACCAGCGGCGCGGTCGCCAGCTCGGCGGCGGTGATGCCGGACCTTCGGCGGGCCCACGGATGCCCGGGCGCCACCACGACGGTGAGCGTGTCGGCACCGGCCCGCCTGGCCGCGAGTCCCGGCGGCAGGTCGGGACCCTCCACGAACCCGATGTCCGCCGCGCCGCCGAGGACCGCCGCCGCCACGTCGGCGGAATTGCCCGCGGCCAGCGTGACCGCGGTTTCCTGGTGGCGGCCGCGCAGCGCCGTCAGCCAGCCGGGCAGCAGGTACTCGGCGACGGTCATCGACGCGGCGACGCGCAGCATCGCGTCGCTGCGCTGCCGCAGCGAGGTGATCCCCGCGTCGAGCGCGGCCGCGGCGTCGACCGCCGCCTGCGCCCAGCCGGCGACCAGCTCGCCGTGCGCGGTCAGGCGCGAGCCGTGCGGGGACCGCTCGATCAGCGCCACGCCCAGCCGGCGCTCGAGCCGCCGGATGCGGGTGCTGGCGGCCGGCTGGGAGATCCCGTGCTCCCGCGCCGCGAGTCCGAGGCTGCCCAGCCGGGCTATGGAGAGCAGCAGGTCGAACGGCATCAGGTCGGTCACCCGCTCATTAAGAGTCATAACGTCAGGTTATGGCTCCATGCCCGATCCGCGTCTACCCGGCGGGGCGGATCCCGGCGATGCTCGATGTCATGATCGATCAGCTTGCGCCGGCCCCCCGGGAGGACAAGGGCGGGCGGTTGCGGAGAGAGCCGCGCCCGTTCGGGATAAAGGAAGAGAAGCGCCGGCTGGGAGACGTCGTTCGCGGCGTGGCACCGAACTGGTTCGCGGCCGTCATGGGCACCGGGATCGTGGCGATCGCGGCGGCGACGCTGCCGCTGCGCGTCCCCGGGCTGCGCGCGTTCGCGCTGGCCGTGTGGGTGCTGGCCGCCGCGCTGCTCGTCGTCTTCACCGGCGCGCTCGCGGCGCAGTGGATCTGGCACCGGGAGCGGGCGCTCGCGCACGCGGCCAACCCGGTCATGGCGCAGTACTGGGGGGCGCCGGCGATGGCCCTGATGACCGTCGGCGGCGGGACGCTGCTGGTCGGCAGGGACTGGCTGGGGCTCAGCGCGGCGGTGCACGCCGACTGGGCGCTGTGGGGGCTGGGGACCGCGCTCGGGCTGATCACCGCCTGCTGGATCCCGTACCTGATGATGACGCGGCACGAGATCGCGGCGGACGGCGCGTTCGGCGGCTGGCTGATGCCGGTCGTCCCGCCGATGGTGTCCGCGGCGAACGGGGCGCTGCTCGTGCCGTACGCCGCGGCCGGGCAGGCACGGCTGACGCTGCTGGCGGGGTGCTACGCGATGTTCGGCATCAGCTTGTTCGCTTCGATGATCATCATCCCGTTGGTGTGGTCGCGGCTGGTCACCTACAAGACGCTGCCCGCCGTCATGGTGCCCACGTGCTGGATCGTGCTCGGGCCGCTCGGGCAGTCGATCACCGCGGCAGGGAACCTGGCGCGGGTCGCGGGGCTGGCGCTGCGCGCGCCGTATCCGGCGGGGGCGAACGTGTTCGCCCTGCTGTACGGGCTGCCGACGTGGGGGTTCGCGATGCTGTGGCTGGCCATCGCGGCGGCGCTGACGGCGCGGGCGGTGCGCGGCGGGATGCCGTTCGGGCCGACCTGGTGGAGCTTCACGTTCCCGGTCGGGACCGTCGTGACCGGGACGATCTCGCTAGCCGCCCGTACGGATTCCGAGGTGCTGCGCTGGGCGAGCATCGTGCTGTTCGCGCTGCTGGCCGTGGCGTGGTTCGTGGTGCTGGCACGGACGGCTGCCAGAAGTGTCCGCGGGAACGCTGGACTACCCCCCAGAAGTGTCTTACGGTGCTGCTATGGCTTCAACGGTGACGCCACCGCCGCCCGAGGTTTCCCGGCTGTTCGAGTCGCGCAGCGAGCCCGCACGCGACCTGGCCAGGCAGGCGGGCGCCGTCGCCGATGCCTGCCACGCGATGGCGGTGCGCTTTCACCGGGGCGGCAAGCTCATCGTTTTCGGCACCGGCGGGCCGAGCGCCGACGCGCAGCACGTCGCGGTGGAGTTCGTGCATCCCGTGATCGTCGGCAAGCGCGCGCTGCCCGCCATCTCGCTGACGACAGATGTGGCCACGGTCACCGGGATCGCGGAGCGGGAAGGCGTGGCGGCGATCTTCGCCCACCAGCTGCGCGCCCTGGCCCGGCCCGCCGACATCGCGATGGGGATCTCCGCCGACGGCGCCAGCCCCAGTGTGCTCGCGGGGCTTGAGACGGCGCATGAGCTTGGCCTGCTGACGATCGCGCTAGCGGGCGGGTCCGGTGGCCGGGTGGCGGCCAGTCCCGCGGTCGACCACCTGCTGGTCGTCGCTTCCAGCGATCCGCGGGTCGTGAAGGAACTGCAGGTGACCGCCTACCACGTGCTCTGGGAGCTGGTGCACGTGTTCTTCGAACAGCCGGGGGTGCTTGATCCCGAGGTCGTGCGATGACCGCTGAGGGCTGCCACGGCGATCACTGCGTCACCTGCGGGGACATCGCCGTGGAGGTCACGGTGCGGCGGCTGCTGCCTGACTCGCTCGCCGTGGTCGACACCGGCCAGGGCGCCGAGGAGGAGGTCAGCGTCGCGCTGGTGTCCGCCGCGGTGGGCGACACGATCCTGGTGCACGCCAGTGAGGCGATCGCGGTGGTGCAGCGTGCCGGGGAGGCGATGACCTGATGAGCATGCCGCCCACTGATGGCCCCTCGGATGGCCCCTCGGATGGCCCCTCCGATGGCACTGCCGCGATGGAGTCGCTGTACCCCTTCTTGTACGCGGACTCGTCGGACCTGTCCGCCGTGGTCGAGCAGGTGCGCGCCTCCACGGCGGCCAAGGCCGAGGAGATCCTGCAGCTGCGGCGGGTCATCTGCGAGCGCGATGGCGCGCGGCTGGCCGAGTGCGCGCACCAGGCGGCCGGCCGGTTCCTGGCCGGCGGGCGGCTGTTCGCGTTCGGCAACGGCGGCAGTGCCACGGACGCGCAGCAGCTGGCGACGCTGTTCCTGCACCCGGACGGCGGTGTGCCGGCCTTGCCGGCGTTCGGGCTGGCCAACGACACGGCCGTGGTGACGGCGCTGTGCAACGACATCGGCGTCGACGTGGTGTTCTCGCGGCAGCTCGCGGCGTTCGGCGGCCGCGGCGACATCGCCGTCGGGCTGTCGACCAGCGGCAACTCGCCGAACCTGCTGCGCGCCTTTGACGAGGCGGCCCGGCGCGGGATGCTCACCATCGGGCTGGCCGGCTACGACGGCGGCAAGATGACCGAGCTGGACAGCATCGACTACCTGTTCGTGGCGCCTACCACGTCGATCCACCGTATCCAGGAGGCGCAGACCACGATTTACCAGGTGTTCTGGGAGCTCACCGTTGCGGCTCTCGTGTCAGATCCGGATCCGGAGGGGGTGTCACATGTGTCTCGGCATACCGGGTGAGGTGGTCGAGCTCCACCCAGAACAGCCCGACCTCGCCAAGGTGAACGTCAGCGGCGTCAAGCGGCTGATCAACATCGGGCTGCTGGCCGACGACCCGCCCAAGCCAGGCGAGTGGGTGCTGATCCACGTCGGCTTCGCCCTGTCTAAGATCGACGAGGCCGAGGCGGCCGCGGCCATGGAGTTCCTCGAGGGGATCGGCCAGGCGTACGAGGACGAGATCAAGGCGCTGCAGGAGTCACTGATCGAGTAAGGGAGCGTGCGGGCGATGCGATTTGTCGACGAATTCCGTGACGCGGACCAGGCCCGCGCGCTCGCCGCCAAGATCGCGGCGCTGTGCGAGCCGGGCCGGCAGTACAAGCTCATGGAGGTGTGCGGCGGGCACACTCACACGATCTACAAGCACGGCCTCGAGGACTACCTGCCCGAGTCGGTCACGCTGGTGCACGGGCCGGGCTGCCCGGTCTGCGTGATCCCGATGGGCCGGGTCGACGACGCGATGCACCTGGCGGCGCGGCCGGAGGTGATCATGACCTCGTTCGGGGACATGATGCGGGTGCCCGGGTCTCACGGGTCGTTCTTTGACGCCAAGGCGTCAGGGACGGACATCCGGATGGTGTACTCGCCGCTCGACTCGCTGAAGATCGCGCGTCAGAACCCGGACCGTCAGGTCGTCTTCATGGCGATCGGGTTCGAGACGACCGCGCCGTCCACCGCGATGACGATGCTGCGCGCTCGGGCCGAGGGATTGACGAACTTCTCCGTGTTCTGCAACCACGTGACGATCGTGCCGGCGATCAAGGCCATCCTGGACTCCCCCGACCTGCGGCTCGACGGGTTCATCGGGCCTGGGCACGTGTCCACGGTCATCGGCTGCCGGCCGTATGAGTTCATCGCGCGGGACTACGGTAAGCCGGTGGTGGTGGCGGGCTTCGAGCCGCTGGACATCCTGCAGTCCATCTACATGCTCATGCTGCAGCTTTCGTCGGGGCGGTCTGAGGTCGAGAACCAGTACTCCCGTGTGGTGCCGTGGAATGGCAACACGGTGGCGCTGCGCGCCATCGGCGAGACGCTGGAACTGCGGCCGTACTTCGAGTGGCGCGGGCTCGGGTTCATCTCGCACTCGGCGCTTCGCGTACGGGAAAAGTACGCGGAGATGGACGCCGAGCGGCTGTTCTCCGTGCCCGGGGTCCGGGTCGCCGACCCCAAGGCGTGTCAGTGCGGCGAGGTGCTCAAGGGCGTCCTGAAGCCGTGGGAGTGCAAGGTGTTCGGGACGGCGTGCACGCCGGAGACGCCGATCGGCACCTGCATGGTATCGCCGGAAGGCGCGTGCGCCGCGTACTACAACTTCGGCCGGGTGGAACGGCACCGGGTTCCCGAGGCGACGCCGGCGGGGTCAGCGGTGCCGGCGGGGTCGGCGGTGCCGGCGGGGTCCGCGGCGCCGGCGGGGTCGGCGGGGAGCTCGTGACCGCCGGGGGCACCCGCCAAGGCGCCGGGGACACCCGCCAAGGCCCTGGCGGCGGTGGGGGCGCCGGCGGCGGGTGGATCGAGCAGGCGCTGCGGGAGCACGACGAGGCCAGTCCGGCCGAGCCAGGCGGGCGACCGGTGCTGCCGGTGGCCGACAGGGAGCGGCAGGTGCTGGAGCGGATCGACCGCGCCAGGCGCAGGCGGCCGCGGGTCCGCGAAGAACGGATCACCATGTCGCACGGGGCGGGCGGCAAGGCCACCCGCACCCTGGTCGAGGCGATCTTCCTCGACGCGTTCCGCAACCCGCTGCTCGAGCCGCTCGAGGACGCGGCGGGACTGTCGCTGTCCGGGGTTCGGGCGGCGCTCACTACCGACTCCTACGTGGTCTCGCCGCTGTTCTTCCCCGGCGGTGACATCGGTGACCTAGCCGTCAACGGCACCGTCAACGACCTGGCCGTGGCCGGCGCCACGCCGCTGTACCTGTCGGCGGGCTTCATCCTCGAAGAGGGCTTTCCCGTCGCCGACCTGGTCCGGGTCACCTCATCCATGCGGGACGCCGCCGCGACGGCGGGCGTGCAGATCGTCACCGGGGACACAAAGGTCGTGCAGCGCGGCAAGGCCGACGGCTGCTATATCAACACGGCCGGGGTAGGCCTGCTCTCGCGGGACGTCTCACTGGGCGTCGCGCTCGCCCAGCCGGGCGACGCGATCATCGTGTCCGGGCCGATCGGCGACCACGGCATCACGATCATGCTCGCTCGGGGCGAGCTCGACATCGAGGCGGACGTCGAGTCGGACACCGCGCCGCTGAACGGCCTGATCGCGAGCCTGCTCGACGCGGTCCCGGAGACGCGCGCGATGCGGGACGCCACCCGCGGCGGGGTGGCGACGATCCTCAACGAGATCGCCACGGCCGCCGAGGCCGGGGTGCTGGTCCGCGAGGACGACATTCCGGTGCGGGACCAGGTGCGCGGCGCCTGCGAGCTGCTGGGCATCGACCCGATGTACGTCGCCTGCGAGGGCCGTATGGTCGTCGTCGTCCCCGGCGACAGCGCCGACCGCGCGATCGCGGCGCTGCGCGGCCATCCGCTCGGCGAAAGCGCGGCGGTCATCGGCCACGTGACCGACGGTCAGCCGGGGATCGTGCAGCTGAAGACGGCCTTCGGCGGCACGCGGATCGTCGACCTGCTCGTCGGCGACCCGCTCCCCCGCATCTGCTGACGTCCGGTCGTGCCGCCTGGCCGCCTAGGTCAGCCTGTCGGATGCGCAGCGGCACCGATAGAGGCCGGCTGACTGCGCATTGGCCGGCCTAGGCCCGGCTGCCGCGTTCGGGCTTGGTGTCGCTGGGGGCTGTGGGATCTGCGGGGCGGCGCCGGGCGCGGCGCGGGACCGCGCTGGACGATGGTGGATCGTCAGGTACCCCTGGCGGGCCCTTTCGATCCACTATGCCGCCGGGTGCCCGCAGCCGGGCCGGCCAGGTGCCCTTGCCGGTCAGCAGGCGATGCGGGGCGTGCGCCGGGCGCGGGCTACCGGGACCAGGGTAATCCTGCGGGGCCGGCGTGTCGTAGGACCTGAAGGTCGTACGTCGCCTCGATCATGAGGCGGCGCATTGGGGTATTGGCACGTCCCGCTAGAGGGGAGCGGTCTGCAAGCTGGCGACTTCTAGCTGTAGCAACCCGGCGATGTCCTCCACAAGCTCACGGCGTCAGGGTCCCTCGACTAGCCCTAGCAGGTTGCCCTCACTGTCTTTGAACCAGGCGGCGCGAGTCCCGCCGACGTCAGCTATGCCCGTCGCCTTGTCGAAGCCAGGGAAGTCATAGTCCTCGAACTGCACGCCCCGCTGCCGCAGGTCGCGCACCTCCGCGGTGATATCGGCGACCATGAAACCCATCTGACTGTGCGAACCGGACGCGCTTCCACTGCTGGGGAAGAGAATGAATCTGGTGCCGCCGCGCCCTGCGTAGAACGCCCCGGCGGGCCCCTCGTCGCTAGGAGTCAGGCCAAGCTTCTCCGCATAAAACGACTTAGCCCGCTGCAGGTCGCCGCACGGCAACGAGGCCTCAAACCTGGCGTCAGATAGCATCCATATCTCCTCCCCGGACCGGGCTGCGCGACATTCGGTGCAGCTCCAGTCTTGGTACGTCACCAGCACCCTCGCCGGATCAGTATCGCCAGCCGGGGATGATGGGTACGTGGCACAAGGTGAGATTAAGCGGCTCGCGCGGGAGCGGCTGGGCTTCGAGCGGCTGCGGCCCGGGCAGCTGCCCGCGGTCGAGGCACTGGTCGCCGGCCGGGACGTGCTGGCCGTGCTGCCGACCGGCGCGGGGAAATCGGCGATCTACGAGCTGGCGGGGCTGCTGCGGCCGGGGCCGACCGTCATCGTCTCGCCGCTGATCGCGCTGGAGGACGACCAGCTGGCCCACGTGCGTTCTGCTGGCTTGCACGCCATCGTGCTGAACTCACGCCAGTCAGCCGGCACTCGCGCGGCGGCGCTGCTGGACTCATGCCGTCCCGACACGTTCGTGTTCCTGTCGCCTGAGCAGCTCGCCAACGCGGAGACCCGCCAGACGCTCGCGCGCGCGGCGCCGGGTCTTTTCGTCGTAGACGAGGCCCACCTGATCAGCCAATGGGGGCATGACTTCCGGCCCGATTACATGCTGCTGGGCGCGCAGGCCGAGGCCGTCGGCGCGCCGGTGCGCCTTGCGCTGACCGCGACCGCGGCGCCGCCGGTGCGCCAGGAGATCGCACAACGGCTTGGCATGCGCGAGCCGCAGACCGTGATCGGCGACTTCGACCGGCCGAACATCTTCCTATCGGTCCGCCGGGCGCGGACCGTCAAGGAAAAGCAGGAGCACCTCGTCAATGCGGCGACCGAGTTCGAGGGGGCGGGCATCGTCTACGCGGCGACGCACGCCGACGCGCAGGCGGCTCACGACACGCTGGCGTCCGCCGGGGAGCGGGTGACGCTCTACCACGCCGGGCTGTCCGGGCGCGCCCGGCAAGACGCGATGGCGGCGTTCCTTGACGGCACGGCCCGCGTCATCGCGGCCACGGTCGCCTTCGGCATGGGAATCGACAAGCCGGACGTGCGCTGGGTCGTGCACTACGACCCGCCGCCGTCGCCCGACTCGTACTACCAGGAGTTCGGGCGGGCCGGCCGGGACGGGGCGCCGTCACAGGCGCGACTGCTCTACCGGTATGAGGACTTCGAGACCGCACGGCACCTGACCGCGCGCGGCGTCTCCAGCGCGGCGGTGGTCCAGGCCGCCACCGCGCTCGCGACAGGCCAGGACTCGGAAGCCGCCACCCGCCAGCAGACGGCCGCGATCGCCCAGCTGGCCGATCTCGGCGCGGTGACGTGGCAACCGGACGGCGGGGCCCGCTGGAACGGGACGATGACCGTTGCCGAGGCCTTCACGGCGTCCGAGGCGAAGACGGAGCGCGAAGGCGAAGTTGAGCGATCCCGGCTAGCGATGATGCGCCACTACGCCGAGCATCCCGGGTGCCGGCGTTCGTTCGTGCTCACCTACTTCGGGCAGGATTACCCCGGTCCGTGCGGCAACTGCGACAACGACCTCGCGAACGCTGACCTCGCCGGCACCGGCCCGGCGGCAGCCCCTGGCGACGTCCCGTTCGTCGTCGGCAGCCGGGTCGTGAGCGAGCGCTGGGGCGAGGGCACCGTCCAGCGGTACGACGGTGACCAGGTCACCGTGCTGTTCGACGAGCACGGCTACCGCGAGTTGTTCGTCCCTGTCGTGGTTGAACGCGGCCTGCTGCGGCCCGCGCCATGACGGCGGCTAACCTCATCTGCGTGCAGTCACATTTTCCGAAGCCCCGGCCGGGGACCCCGTGACGGGCCGGCTGACCCGGCGCCGCGGCGGGCCCGCCCGGCTGCGCGAGCTGCTGAACTCGGGCCAGACGATCGTGGCGCCTGGCGCGTTCGAGCCGCTGGCCGCCCGCCTGGTCGAGGAGGCCGGGTTCGCCGCGGTGTACATGACCGGGTTCGGCACGTCCGCCGCGCTGCTCGGACGGCCCGACGTAGGCCTGCTCACGATGACCGAGATGGCCGACAGCGCCGGCCGCATCGCGGCGTGCGTGGATATCCCGCTGATCGCTGACGCGGACACCGGCTACGGCAACCCGCTGAACGTGATCCGCACCGTGGGCGCCTACGAGGCGGCCGGGGTGGCCGGGCTCCACATCGAGGACCAGGTCGCGCCCAAGAAGTGCGGCCACATGGAGGGAAAGCTGGTCATCGGTGCCGACGAGATGGCGCAGAAGGTCAAGGCCGCGGTCGACGCGCGCACCGACCCCGACTTCGTGATCATCGCCAGGACCGACGCTCGTGCCGTGGAGGGCCTGGACCGCGCGCTGGACCGCGCGCGACGGTACCGCGACGCCGGGGCCGACGTCCTGTTCATCGAGGCGCTGGTCTCCGAGGCAGAGATCGAGGCCGCGGCAGCGGCGTTCCCCGACGTCCCGCTGCTGTTCAACTGGGCCGAGGGCGGCAAGACCCCGCCGGTGAGCCTGGACCGGCTCACCGAACTCGGGTACCGCATCGTGATCTTCCCGATCGGCACGCTGCTGGCGGCCACCGCCGCGATGCGCCGGATCCTGAAGGAGATCGCCACGGCCGGCACCCCGGCGTCACTCCTCGGCGAGCTCCCGACGTTCGGCGAGTTCACCGACTTCATCGGGCTGCCCGAGGTGCGCGAGATCGAGCAGCGCTACATCGCGCGCGAGTCGTGACCGTGGCAGGGACCGGATCGAAAGTCACGACCATGTGCTGGGTCGTCGCGGGCGGGTTCGCCGGGTGGGCGGCGGCGCGGCTCGCCGCGGCCGACCGCGTGCGCCGTACCGAAATCCCCGCGGTGCCGTTGCTGTCGGTCACCCCGCAGGTGGCCGCGGCCGCGCCGTGGGCCGCGCTTGGGCTGAGCCTGGCGAGACGGCGAGGCCCGGCCGCGACGGCCGCGCTCGCCGCGGCGGCGCTTGGCCTGGCGGTGCGGCCGCGCGGGATACCAAGGCCTCAGCCGACGGCATCCGGGCCGGTGCTGCGGGTGCTCACCGTTAACCTGTTCTACGGCCGGGGGAACGCGGAGAGTGTCGTCGCCCTGGCCCGCCAGGTCGAGGCGGACGTGCTCTTCCTGCAGGAGCTCACCGCGGACGCGGTGACCCGCCTGAAGCAGGCGGGGCTGGCAGATCTGATGCCGCACACGCGGCTCGAGCTCAGGAGGGGCTCGGGCGGCTCAGGGATCTACTCCAGGTTCCCGCTGAGCGAGGGTCCGCGCGTGGCGCCGGTACGCGCGGCACAGCCAACCGCGCTGCTCGAGCTGCCCAGCGGGGAAGAGGTGGAGCTGATCTGCGTGCACCCGTCTGCCCCGGCGCTGCGGCGGGATGGTGCCGTCCGGTGGCGCGCGGAGCTCGCGGTGCTGCCCTCGCCCGGGCGGCTCCCCACGGTGCTGGCGGGGGACTTCAACGCGAGCATTGACCATGCCGCGTTCCGCGACCTGCTGCGCCTTGGCTACGCCGACGCGGCACGCCAGGCGGGGAAGGCGCTAACGCCCACCTGGGGGCCGCCGGGGAGGGGCGCGATGCTCACCCTCGACCACGTGCTGGTCGACCGGAGCTGCGCGGTGCTGGCGTGCTCCGTGCACGCCATCCCCGGCAGCGATCACCGGGCCGTCTACGCCGCGATCCAGCTCCAGGGCGGTAACTAGCGCGGCAGGGATTCCATGCGCGCCGCGGCCCGGGCGGCCAGCGCCGTGGCGACGTCAGGCGGCACCGGCGCGTTCGAGCCCTGGAACCCGCGGAACGGGCGGAACGAGCCGAGCTGGACGTCCTCGAGCAGCTCAGACCGCAGCAGTGGCGGGCGGATGCGGTAGTCGAACCTGATGTCGGTCCGCCACCGGAAGTGCGCCGGGTCATCTGGCTGAACGGGGTGCTCGTATGTCTCGGACACGATCGTCGCGGTGTAGTAGATACCGGGATCCTTCGGCCCCACGATCTGCAGCCAGAACCCGGTCGCCGAAGGCCATCCGGTCCCGGTAGCGAGGCGTGCCCCACCAGTGCTCCCGCGAGGCGGTCACCGCGGCGTCCAGGTCATAGTGCCCGCGGTTGCCCTGAAAGATCCAGTCAGCCATGACTTCCGAGGATAGTGGCCGCCTAAGCTAACGGAGGCTACGGAAGGGTGTGAGGTCGAGCCTGGTGCCGGCGAGGAAGTAGCGCCTGGACGTCGGCCATTCCGCGGAATCGCATCGGCCAGCGCTGGACTATCCATCCGGGGGATGCCGCTCCTTCGCTTGGGGTTTAGCGTGTTGCGCATGGCCGCAATGTGAGTGCTGTCGCGAGTCCGGTAGGTGGTGCTTGATGGCAGGCAGGGAGTCCGGTGCCGGGGTGGTTCCGGTCGAGCGCGCTGAGCTGGTCACCCAGGATATGGAACTGATCGCGGAGCTGATCAGCCAGCTGTACGTCGAGCACCGGGCTCGTTTCGGATGTGCCGATCCGAGCCGGGTAGACGGGAGCGTGCGCTCGGCGGCGGCAGGCGGGCTGCGCGCATGCCTGATGCGCTACGGCGGTTTTGGATATGACGCTCATATCGGCCCCCATAGCGACCCGCACGCGGTGGTTGTGCTGCAGGGCGACGGCGTTGTCTCCCCAGCCCGAGGGGAGCTGTACTTCACCGGCGGAGATGCGTTCATGCCGCCGCCCGATCTGTCCCACGTGACGAGAATGCATAACGTCGGGCTTGCGATGGTACAGGTCCCATGGGCGGTCGTGGGTCGGCTGGCAGAAGAGGCCACCGGCCTGCCGACCGCGGATCTGCGGTTCGAGTCGATGCCTCCGATCTCACCGGCCCGGCAGGCTGCGTGGGCCAGGACAGCCGGATTCATCTGCCACGAACTGGTCAGTTCCGGTATCACCGAGGTCAGCCCGCTGATGGCCCAGGAGATGACCCAGCTGGCAGCCGCCGCCCTGCTGGAGACATTCCCCAACACCACGATGACCGTCGCCTACACCGGGGGCCCGGGCTGGATGACGCCCGCTGCGGTGCGCCGGGCCGCGGCGTTTATCGATGCCCACGCGGACCAGCCGGTCACGCTGGCCGACATCGCCGCGGCGGCGGGCACGACGGGCCGGGCGGTGCAGCACGCGTTCCGCCGCTATTACGGCATTACCCCGGCCCGGTATCTGCGCCAGGTCCGGCTCGCGCGCGCCCACCAGCAACTGCGGGCCGCCGACCCGGCCAGCGGGGTGACGGTTGCCGCCGTGGCCCGCCAGTGGGGCTGGGCCAGCCCGAGCCAGTTCAGCGCCGCCTACCGGCGCCAGTTCGACCTGCCGCCCAGCCAGACCCTGCGCAGCTGACCAAACCTTGGCTACCTAATGCCGGGGTGTCTTCATCATCGCCGGACCGCCCGCCTCGCCGCCAATGCCGATCTTGTTCCGCCTGATGCCGGAAAGGCATGATGGCGTGGGCGAGGCGACACCGGCCGGCGCATGGCAGGCAGTATCGATGCCGGACTTAGGAGCAGAACGCTACACTTTTCTTGCTGTTATCACGATTTTGGCGTAGTTTGCTGCTCCTAAGTCGCGATTTTCGTCTCGCGATCTACGATGACGTGACCTTGCCTAGGCTTCAGGTGTCTCCGGGTGGCAGTGGTCGCCAGGCGCGGGCACGTCGAGCGTCGGGTTGCGGTCGAAGAAGCCCGTCGGCTTGAGCATGAAGCCCGTCCTGGTGACCGGCATCACCGGCCAGTCCTCGAGCCGCACGACGTGCGTCGGCCCGAACGTGTGCCAGACGACGATGTCCTGGCCGTCGATGTCCCGGTCGGCGGCGATGTAGTCCGGCAGCCCGCCGCCGGGGCTCTGGTTCACGAAGTCGCCGGCCGGGTACCGCTGCGCGGGGTCGTAGCGGGTCACCCACAGGGCGCGGCTGGCGAAGCCGGCCCGCGCCGCGATCGGCGAGGAAGGATCGGCCAGCAGGGCCGGCTGCGGCTCCGGGTACAGCGTGAACGCGGTCGGCTTGCCGAACCGGTTCACGGCGGAACTGCTGAGTACCCGCCACACCCGTCCCCTGGACGAGTCGCCAGCGCGGGCACCAGCGGACTCCGAGGTCAGCCGCGTCACCCGCTGCACGATCGCGTTGCCGTAGGGGTTGTCCGGCCCGATCGGCAGGCCGGTCACGTCGACCTCCTCGACCGCGTTCGCCTGCCCGTCCACGGACATGTCGAGCCGCGCGCTGAACAGGTGCTGGTGCACCGGAGCGCCGAGGCCGGGCGCCACCTCGGTAGAGTACGGGTGGTCACCGCCCGGATGGCCGGCCGTGAACACGATCCCGGTCATCTTGACCTCGCACTCGATCGTGCCGTCCAGGTAGAAGTACCAGTAGAAGCCGTAGTCGTAGTTGCCGACCGTGGTGAAGAACGACACGACGAGCCGGCGCTGCCTGCGCGACTGCGCCGAGCCGTTGAAGATGTCGGTGTGCTTCCAGAGGATGCCGAAGTCCTCCTCGTGGATGCAGATGGCGTTGCGCACCACGGCGGGCTCGCCGGTCTCGCCGCAGATCACCGCGTCGAGGTAGGTGATCTCGCCGAGGCAGTCGCAGCCGCGCTCCAGCGAGTTGACCCACTTCCCGACCAGGTACTCGCCGGTGTCGAAGTACGCCTGCCAGTACCGGAATCGCGGATCGCCGTACGGCACCACCATCTCGGGCACCGAAGCCCGGTAGATCACCGGCCGCCCCGCCAGCTCGATCTGGTGCAGGGTCAGCCCCTCGCGCGCGTCGAAGCCCACCCGCAGCGACCAGTCCTGCCAGCGCAGCAGACTGCCTTCCAGCGTGAAGCTCGGCCCCTCCGGCTGGGTGATCTCGATCGGACGCAAGGTCGTGCGCTCCGGTCCGCGCACCGCCGGATCGTCGTAGTCCCCTGATTCGGCCGGCACTGGCAGCGAGAACTCGTCGAGGACCCGCAGGACCTTCTTCTCGATCAGGTCCACGTGCGCGGTCACGCCGTCGATCGGGTGCGCCCAGGCCAGGTCGTGCTCCCTGGCCTGCAGGAAGCCGAGCACGCGCACCATGCGCCGCTCGTCGTCCTCGGCCGGCGCGCGGTACGCGCCCGCCGTGATCGGGCAGATCCGGATCTTGCTCATATCGGTCAGCCCGCGCCGCGCCATGGCCTCTTGCCAGCCAGGATCGGCGTGCACGATCTCCTCGACCAGGTGGTACTCGGAGTCGACGATCGGCAGCTGCCCCTCCGTCACGGTGTCCACCGTGCGCGCGCTGATCAGGCTGCGCCGCCCGAGGGACACCACCACGTCGGTGGACTCGCCGGTCTTCAGGTTGATGAGGAAGGCGCGCAGCCGCCGGTCGAAGGGCCCGCCCGCCAGCACCTCGTCCTTCGGCGGTTCCTCAAGGCCGTAGTAGGCGAAGCTAACCGGGTCCGAGAGCAGCCCCGCCGCCGCCATGATCTCCCGCCCGGCCAGGTATTCCTCGGCGGTGGCCGGGTCGAGAGCGTGCGGGATTCCGTTACTCATCGGCGACGATCGAGCCGACCCGGTCGCCAAGCTCCGGGTCACGCCGGTTCATCATGAAGGCGTAGATGACGGACACGACGATGATGCCGAGCGCCGCGTAGGGGAACCAGTTGAGCGGCGACGGCTGGCCAGGCTTGACCAGGTAGTACACCGGCACCCCGACGGCGATCATGCCGAGCACCGGCAGCACCGCGTGCTTAACCGCGTTGAACTCTCCCGGCTGGTACCTGCGGTAGTAGAACGGCAGCGCAAGGTTCGACAGGAAGTACACCACGAGCAGGAGAATCGTGCCCATCGTGGACGAGTCCACGAAGAAGTTCAGCGCGTTCATCTGACCGCTCTGCTTCGACCCGCCGGCCAGGTGCAGCAGTGCCCAGACCACGATGATCACGGTCGCGATGGCGATGAACGCGAAGATCGCGTTGACCGGTGTCCGCCGCGTCGGGTGCACCTTGCCGAGCCAGCGCGGCAGCAGCCCTTCCCGGCCGGCGTTGAAGATCAGCCGGGCCTGCGAGTTCACCGCCGAGATCAGCACCCCGAGGGTGGAGGTCAAGCCCGCGATCCAGGCGAACATCGCGAGCCACGCGGCGACGTTGTGGGCCACGGCGATGAACGGGATGGGCACGCTGTTGAGCAAGGTGATGTTGTACTTGAACCCGGTGGCGGTGGCGTACGCGTACAGGACGTAACCGACCAGCATCAGCGCCACTGACATGTAGATTGCCCGCGGCACGTTCCGGCGAGGATTATTGGTCTCCTCCGCCAGGGCCGCGGAGTTCTCCCAGCCGATGAACAGGTAGACGGCCAGCGGGAACCCGGCCGACAGCCCGCTGAAGCCGCCGGCGAGGTGGCTGGGCTGGAACGGCACCGCGGACAGGTGACCGCCGTTCTTGATGAGCGCGGCGACGGACACCACGACAAGCACCAGCATCTCGAAGCCGAAGAACAGCCCGGCCAGCTTGGTGGACACGGCTACGCCGCGGACCATCATGACGATCGCTCCGGCGGTGAAGACCACCGAGAAGATACCCCATGGGATGTCCACGTTGAAGTAGTACTGCAGCAGCAGCGACAGGTAGCCGCCGCAGATGGCGAGCACTGACGAGATAGCGATGATGTAGCCGGCCCCGCACAGCAGCGCGGTGGTCACGGCGCTCGTGCCGCCGAATGTCTTGCCGACGTAGGAGATGAACCCGCCGGTGGACGGGTGCACACGAGAGAACTGCGACAGCGTGTTGCCGAGCAGCGCGATCGCGATGCCGGCCACGATGATCGTCAGCGGCGCGGCTATTCCCGCGGTGAGGAAGAGAAAGCCGGCGCTGAAGTAGAAGCTGTACGCCGGGCCGATGTTCGCCATCGTCGAGGCGGATATGTCAATCAGCCCGAGAGCGCCGCGATTCAGTCGGTCTGGCGCTTCAGGTGCCTTGGTTTCCGAGAACGGGACAGATGCCGCTTCGCTCATAGCCGCCTCCGGTTTGATCTGACGAGGATTTACCGAAGTGCGGGCCGCCGCAAACACAAGTCACACCAGTCACCACATTATGGGACGACACGGACTTACCCTGGGCGGATAGGTGCGGCCGTGGGTGGTCTGGGGGCCTTCGCGGCCGGCGTGATCCCGCCCGGAGCGCTGAACATCCTCGCCGCCCCCGCAGGGTAGGGACCGCGCATGTGCTTCTCGCCTCAGGCGGACGCCGTCGGCGGCCTGGTGATCTGCGCGATCGGGGTCGATGCCATCCGCCACGTCCGCCAGCGCCGCGAGTTCCTCGCGCTGGCATGGATCCCCTTGCTGCTCGGCGCCCACCAGTTCATCGAAGCGCTCGTCTGGCTGTGGCTCCAGGGCCATGTGCCGCGCGGGATCGGCCATGTCGCGCTGTGGGCTTACCTGCTGATCGCCTTCGTCGTGCTTCCCGTGTTCGTCCCGCTGGCCGTCATCGCTCTCGAGCCGACGAAGCGGCGCAAGCTGATGATGGTGCCCTTCACGGCGGCCGGAACCGTAATCGCCGTCATCCTGTTCGCGGCGATGGTCCGCGGCCCGATCGGCGTGACGCTTGCCCCGTACCACCTTTCCTACGGCGTCCGGGTTACTGACGGCCTCCTGATCGTCGTTCTCTATGTCGTCGCCGTGTGCGGGGCGCTGCTAATTTCGGGATATCGCAACGTCGTTATCTTCGGCGCTGTCAACCTCGTTGCCGTCATTGTCATTGCCTGGCTCACTGTTTCCGGGTTCGCTTCTATCTGGTGTGCGTGGGCGGCCGTCTCAAGTGCCGCCATCACACTGCACCTCCGCTTCGCTAAACCCGATCCTCAACGCGCCGCGGCCGGCGGGGTAATTTCCACCGGCTGAGCGGCGCAAGCGTTAGACGGGCTGGCGCGGATCAGCGTGGGCGCGTGCCGCCACACCAGGCAGGCGGCGGCGCCGAGGGGGATGGGAGGAAGGTAGGTGACGGCCCGGTACAGCAGGACGGCGGCGGTCACCTGCGCGCCGCCCCGGTGGCCGGCATCGGCGGCCAGGATGCCGACCAGGCCGAGTTCGGTGATCCCGATACCGCCGGGGGTGACGGGCAGCATGGTCAGCAGCCGGACGAACGCGAAGGCGGCAAAGGAGGTCTGCCAGGGCACCTGGGCCTGGGACAGGCCGATGCCACGCAGGCATGCCAGCAGGACCAGCCACAACGCAAGGTTGCCGACCACCATGGCGGCGGTGATCTGCCAGCGACGGGCGGCGAGCAGGGCGGCGGCCCGGTCGCGGAAGCCGGGCAGCCAGCCGGCGGCGCCGGGGGGCGGCGGCCGGCGGGCGAGCCGACAGGCGACGGCGAGTGCGCGCTGCAGCGCACGGCCGGCGCGGAGCGCGAAGGGCTCGCTGTGCAGCAAGAGGCCGAGACCGGCCGCCGTGGCGACGAGCAGGGTTAGGCCCGTTGCGGCGGCGGCGATCAGGCCGGCACCGGGCCGGCTGACGGTCACCATGACCAGTAGGGCGACGACTGGCAGGATCAGGCGGGCGAAGACGTTCCAGATTCCTGACACCAGGGTGTAGAGCACGTAGTCCGCCGTGCTGATGCCCCAGCCGGACAGCATCGCCCAGCTGACCCCCATGGCCAGGGCGCCCCCGGCAGGCAGGGTGTTCGCGACCGCGCTGGAGCCGAGGTTGACCGCCGCCGCCTCGCGCAGCCGTACCGACGGTAGCGCCGAACAGATCACGATCCAGGAAGCGACCATGCTGCCGGCGGCCGCGGCGGCGATGAGCAGGGCCTGCGGCCACGTCATCGCGCCGATGCTGGCCCACGCGCTGCCATAGGACCCGAAACGCGGGAGGGCGAACCAGAAGATCAGCGCGACGAGGACGACCGGCAGCGCGGTGCGGAGAATCTTCCGGCCGAACCGCCGCCGGGGCCGGGCGGCCGCAGGCTGAAGCATGACGCTACGGCCAGCGCCGGTCCCCGGAGCCGCGAGCCGCCCCGGGACCGGAACAGTAACGGATGGCGGAGCGGCGGCGGCCGTCATGCGAATCGGTCGCTGCTGACGGGCAGCTGCGACAGCCGGCGGCCGGGGATCACTGCCCGCTCTGTCCGGCGTCCTCCAGGCTGGAGGGCGGATTGCGGCTGGTCCCGGCCGGGATTCCGGCGTGCGGCGAGGCGGGCGGGGACGGGCCAGTGCACCCCGGTCGCCCAACCGAGGCGCTCGAACAGGCGGATCACCGCGGCGGAAATGTCGATCTGGCCGGGTTCCGCGCCATGCCGTGCGCAGGCGGGATCGGAGTGGTGCATGTTGTGCCAGCTCTCCCCGAACGACACAAGGGCGAGCGGCCACAGGTTCGTCGCGCGATCGTAGCGCCGGGTGGCAAAGGGGCGGCTGCCGAACACGTGGCATAGCGAGTTGACGCTCCAGGTGACGTGCTGCAGCACGGTGACGCGTGCTAGCCCGGCCCACAGGAGTGCGGCAAGAGCGGCGCGCCAGGTGCCGCCGATCAACCACCCGGCGCCGAACGGCAGCGCGAGGGACAGAGCGCACAAGGCGGGGAAGGCGGCCGAGACGGCCCGCATCGCGGGATCGGCGGTCATGTCGGGGGCGTACCGCGCAGTCGGGGTGGGGTCGTCGTGGAACAGCCAGCCCGTATGGGCGTGCGCGAGGCCGCGGAGCTGGCCGGCCAGGCTGGTGCCGTACCGGTAGGGGGAGTGCGGATCGCCGGGCCGGTCGGTGAAGGCGTGATGGCGGCGGTGGGTGGCGACCCAGCCGATGACCTCGCCCTGGAAGCTCATCGACCCCGCCATCGCGAGCGCGACCCGCAGCGGCCGGGCCGCGGTGAAGCTGCGGTGGGTCAGCAGCCGGTGGAAGCCGACGGTCACGCCCAGCCCGGTGACCACGTAAAAGACCACCGCAAGCAGGACATCGGCGAGGTTCAGGCCGTGGCCCCATGCCAGCCACAGCGCCACCCCTAGCCCGGCGAACGGTACGACCACGAACGTGGCCGTCGCCGCCACGCCGGCCCGGCCCTGGATTGTGCCGGGCGTGCCGCCTGTGAAGGGCGTCGTCCCGTCGTAGTCATGACGCGGACGCTCGTCGACCAGCGGCACCCGTTTCCCGCCGACGGGCTGGGCCGGCCTGGTCGACCCGTTCACAGGTAGGCCTGCCGGCGTGAGAGCGGGGCTGCGCCCAGCCCGAGAACGATCCAGACGGTGATACTCATGCCGGGCTCCTTGCTGCGATGAGCGAACGGCCGGCTTGCCGGCGGATCGTGGCCAGGCTGGCCCTGTCCGCGTCCTCGCGGTGCCAGGCCATCTGTCCTGGCACTGCCCAGCTAAGCCGGCCCGCTCCGCCGTGGAACCAGCGAGAAACCGCAAACCTCATCACCCAGACTGATCGCCGCCGGTGAGTGGTCACCGGGTGCGCCGTCCGCGGGTCGGCTACTGTGCCGCCTGGACGGCGGCGGTGAGCCAGCCGAGCCGTTTTGACATCGCCTGCGCGCAGCTGACGACGGCACGTACGTGGCCGGAGTCGTCGGCCGCGCGCCACAAGATCGACCACGGGTAGCAGGACGCGGGTTCGGCCAGCGGCCGCCAGATGGTTCCGGGAAGCGCAGCGATACAGGAGGAGGGCACGCAGTACAGGCAGCGTCCCTGGGCCACCAGATCGGCGGCCGCGCGGATGCTCTCCACGGTCCCCTTGTAAACCGTGGGGGTGAAGCCCGCCGCCCGGCACATCTCGACGGTGAACTGATTGAACTCCGGAGCCTGCGCTTCCTCGGCAAGCAGCAGCGGTTCCTTCGCCAGCACCGCGACCGAGACGCCCTCCAGTTCGGCGAACCGGTGACCGTCCGGCACCAGGACCCCGAGCGGGTCCTGGCGGAACAGCAGCGACGCGACGTGCGGCGGAGCGAGCGCAGCCCGGCCGACACCCACGTCCAGGCGGCCATCGATGAGCAGCTGGTACTGTTCGGGCACGCTGGCCTCAACCTGGTGGATCACCAGGCCGGGATAGCGGGCCTGCACCTCGTGCAGGATCTGCGGCATCGAGTCATAGCTGGAATCGATGATGCCGACCCGCAGCGGGGCCCCGGCGGCCACCGCGCTGCGCGCCGCCTGCGCGGCCCGGTCCACCTGCGCCAGGACCTGCCGCGCCTCAACCAGGAACACCACCCCGGCAGCGGTCAGCGCGACATGATGCGTGCTGCGCTCCAGCAGCCGGACGCCCAGCTCTCGTTCCAGCCGCTGCACCTGCTGGCTCAGCGCCGACTGCACGATGTGCTCCCGCTCCGCCGCCCGGCCGAAGTGCAGCTCCTCGGCCAGCGTCACGAAGTAGCGAAGCTGCCGAAGCTCCATACCCGCCGCCAAGTCCGCGTCCAGCCCATTGCCTGCTCCCTCGCCGGACCAGCCCCCCGATCGCGGACCCCGCAGGAGACCGCCGCGTCGCGGGCGTGCCTGCGGCCATGCACCAGCGCCGCAATACCGCTCGCGTCGATAAACTCCAGCCCCGCCAGGTCAACGATGATCCGCGGCTCGCGCGCCGCGAAAGTCTCCAGGGAGCCCGCCACGTCGGCGGCGTCTATAAGGTCAAGCTCCCCGCGCAGCGCGACGACGGCGTATCCGCCGCATTCACCCGACCCCAGGTCCATGTCGAGCATAAGAACGCCTTCCTGCATCGCAGCAAGGCGGGGTCCCGGCCCAGCGGCTAGTCTGGCTAGCTTCTTCCCTCAACACTACGCCCGGTACTCGCCAGAGAGCTATCCGCGGTGCCAGGCTCAGCCGCTGAGCATGTGCAGCCAGCCGCGAAGGGCGGGCCTGGCGTCGTACAGCCACCCAGGGGCCAGGTCACTGAACCGGGCCGGCCCGGGGCAGGAGATCCTGCCCGCAAGCCTACTGCCCCGCCCGGGTGCCGAACCAGGCCCGGGCGCCCCCCCACGGCGGCCGACAGGTAATCGGTTCTGGTGATGGCGCCCGCTCAAGTTGCCTGTTTCCGCCCGGGTGCTACCAGGGTTGACTCAAGGATGACCGGCCGGGCCGGGCCCGGATTCCAGCACAGGAGGGGGCTGCCATGATCCCTGGCCAGGGCATGGCCCTGGGCGCTGCGGCCACCAGCCCGAACGGGACAGCGCCGCGATGCGAGCACGCCGACGGCCTTGAACCGGTCAGGCCTGGGTCAGAAGACTGCCGGGACTGCCAGCACCACCCGGACCGCCCGGCGGCCCTCGTCCTCTGCCTGACCTGCGGCTGGGTCGCCTGCTCCGATGACTCGCCGAACCACCACGCCAAAGCCCACTACCAGGAAACCAACCACCCAGTGGTCACCGGCCTGCAGCCAGGAACACGCTGGAGATGGTGCTACGTCCACCAGCGTCTCGTCTGAACCGGTCGGATGACGCTGCTGGAACGCTCGGCGGCAGTATCCGGGAGCGAGCCGGGAGCGAGCTGGTCAGGATCCGCCGCTCGCTCCGGGCAGGCGCTCATCCGCCTGCAGTCCGCGCAGGAGGGTGTCGAGGCCGGCGGCGAAGCGCTGGTCGCGGTCGTCGTCCCAGGCGTGGACGCCGGTCGCGGCCAGGGCCGGGAAGCGGCTGGCGGGCAGGGCGCGGACGAACGCGTGCAGTTGTTCCCTGGTGGCGGTGTCGCTTAGCCGCTGCTCGGCGGGCGACGTAGGGTCGGCGAGGGCGAAGCCGAGGGTGTAGTCGTAGACGAGGCGGAAGGCCAGGGCGGCCTCGCGGCCGGGCAGCCCGGCCGCGAGCAGCGGCGCGAGGAATGCCTCCGCGAGCTCCAGTGACGTGGGGCTGAGGGGGTCGCGGGTCTTGAGCAGGGCTGCGGTGCCCGGATGGTTTTCCAGGACCGCCCGCAGCCGGCGCGCGAGGGTGGTGACCCGCGCGGCCCAGGGAGCGGCGGGGTCGGTCTGGCAGTCGACTTCGCCGAGAACCGCGTCGAGGATGAGGTCGTAGAGCTGTTCCTTGCCGCGGACGTGCCGGTACAGCGCGCCGGGGACCACGCCGAGGCGGGCGGCGAGGGCGCGCATGCTGAGAGCCTGGGCGCCCTGGGCGGCGATGATAGTGAGGGCCTCGGCGACGACACGCTCTCGGGTGAGCGTGCGGCGACCGCTTTCCCCGTCGTCAGGCGGGTTGAACCACAGCGCGGGCGTGTCCGCGTCTGCCGGCCGTTGACCTGCCATGCCTGCCTCCGTACCGAGCCGCGGTTGACCGTGAACAGTGTTCACTGTATTGTGAACACTGTATCTCGGAAATGAATAGTGTTCACACGAACGGTGTTCTTCCGGGTCGCCGGGCCGATGGCCTGGTCAGACACAAAGGGGAACACCATGACTGCGATGACGAGCCGGGGTCTGGCCGGGAACTCGCACACCGCGCGAGACGGCGTTCCGCGAGTGGCCGGGGGCCGCGGCGACCGCACCATCGTCCGACTGTGCGGCGCCCTCGACATCGAAGGCGCCCCTGCGCTGCGGGAACGCCTGATCGACATGCTTCATCGCGGGCCGGGCCCGCTGATTCTCGACTTGTCACAGGTTCTGTCTTGCGATGCGTCAGGGCTAGCGGTGCTGATCGGCACGCAGCGCCGTGCCAGGCTGCTCGGCATCATGATGCGCCTGGCCGCCCCCAGCCTGCCGGTCACGAGGCTCCTGCGCTCGACCGGCCTGTACCGCAGCTTCACCATCTGCCCCGACCTCGGCGGCGCGCTCGCCTCGGAACTGGACGAGCCCGCAAGGCCAGCTCCGGCCCCGCCAGTCCCGGCCGCGGCCGGGCAACGTAGCTCCGCCGTTCCTGCGCTCGCTGTCGCCTAGCGGGTTCCGGCCGCCGGTAATGCGCCGGAGTAAGCGCAGGGTGATATTTCAATTTCCCGTTAACGGTCTTGCTAAGGTCCGGGAAATATGACTTCGGCGTTCTCTGATGCACTTTTTCGGCAGCTGGCCGCTCCCAGGAATAACCATTATTTGCGCATTGGAGCCAGCCGCCTTCGTTTTTGCTTAATTCGGGTCATGTGCGATAATGGATAGTGGGCCTGAGGGCTTTTCGAACGCCGGCGGTCTAGCTGGCGCCGTCCTCGGTCCCGGTTACCCGGCACGCCACGTGCCGGGGTTGGGATGGCCGACATGTTCGGCTTCAAGATCATCACTCAGTACGAGCGAGGCATCGTCTTCCGCTGGGGCAGGGCACTGCCCGGCATCCGCCAGCCGGGGCTGAACTGGGTCAACCCGTTCTCCGACCGGCTGCGCAAGGTGAACATGCAGATCGTGGTGGCCGCGGTGCCCGCCCAGGAGGCCATCACCCGGGACAACGTCACGCTCAAGGTAGACGCGGTCGTCTACTACCGGGTCGTGGACCCGGTCAAGGCGATCATCAACGTGCAGGACTACACCTTCGCCGTGTCCCAGGTGGCCCAGACGTCGCTGCGATCGGTGATCGGCCAGAGCGACATGGACCAGCTGCTGTCCGAGCGGGACAAGGTCAACGCCCATCTCAAGGACGTCATCGACGCGCCCACCGAGCAGCCGTGGGGAATCCGGGTGGAACGGGTCGAGGTCAAGGACGTCTCCCTCCCGGAGTCCATGAAGCGATCGATGTCACGGCAGGCCGAGGCCGAACGGGAGCGGCGGGCCCGGGTCATCTCCGCCGACGGGGAGTACCAGGCATCCAAGAAGCTGGCCCAGGCCGCCGCCGTGATGTCAGCCGACCCGGCCGCGCTGCAGCTGCGGCTGCTACAGACCGTCGTCGAGGTCGCCGCCGAGAAGAACAGCACCCTGGTCATGCCGGTCCCGGTGGAACTGCTGCGCTTCTTCGACCGCGCCGCCCAGGCGACCGGGCAAGCCCGGCCCGAAGCCGTCGGCACCGAGGACGCCCCGCCAGACGCGCTCGAAGTGCCCGTGCCGGAAGTGCCGACACTCGCGGTGCCGGCCATCCTGGCGGCCGGTCCCGCCCAGAACGCGCCCCTCAACGGCGCGCCGAAGACACCAGCCACCGTCTGAGGGCGGTAGGTGGCGGGCCGGTCGCGCGTAGCATCCGGTCGCCCTGTTCAGGAAGCCCTTTATCCCGAACGGACGGTGGTTTCTCTCCGGCCCGTCCTCGTTCGACCGCAAGAAGTGCCAACAGGAAGGACCCTTATGACCAAGGCGTACGCGCTGCTTAGCACCTATCCGCCCACCCAGTGCGGGCTTGCGACCTTCAGTGCCGCTCTGTTCGCCAACCTACGCGGACCCGGTGATCACGTCGGCGTAGTACGCGTCCTCGACGAGCCCGTGCCCGGGGAGCCCGTGCCAGAGCGTGCGCCTGAGGTCGCGGGCGACCTCGTGAACGGCTCGGTCCAGAGCGCGGCAGCCGCTGTCGACGTGATCAACGGTTTCGATGTCGTGATCGTGCAGCACGAGTACGGCATCTACGGCGGCCCCGACGGGCAGGACGTCGTTCCGCTGCTTTACGCGTTGCGCGTTCCGAGCATCGTGGTCCTGCATACCGTCCTGGCGCGGCCCACGACACGACAGCGCGCGATTCTTGACGACATCATCGACGCCGCCAGCGCGGTCGTCACGATGACGCGGACGGCCCGGACGCGGTTGCTGGACATCTACGGCACCAGCCCGGAGAAGGTCTTCGTGATACCGCACGGCTCCGCGGACAATCGAGTCGCCGTGACA
Source organism: uncultured Actinomycetota bacterium (assembly GCA_963843745.1). Classification (GTDB taxonomy): domain Bacteria; phylum Actinomycetota; class Actinomycetes; order Streptosporangiales; family Streptosporangiaceae; genus Trebonia. The sequence continues at coordinate 14,683 of CAWJLP010000011.1, read as the reverse complement.
GCGCGGGAGGCAAGCCATCCGCCCATGGCGCTGACCTGGGGACTGCTTGGGCCAGGCAAGGGGATTGAGCATGCGATCGCCGCGGTCGCGCTGCTCAAGGACCGGGGGCGGCGAGTTGCCTACACGATCGCTGGCGAGACGCACCCGCGCGTGCGGGCGCGCGACGGCGAGGCCTATCGCAGTCTGCTCGGCGCGCTGGCGAGCACGCTCGGGGTGGCGGATCTTGTCCGCTTCGACCCGCGGTTCCTGCCCGCCGGCGCCCTGGGCGGCCTCATTGGTGCCGCGGACGTCGTGCTGCTGCCCTACGACTCGCAGGAGCAGGTGACATCCGGGGTGCTGATCGAGGCAGTCACCGCGGGCAAGCCGGTCATCTCGACCGCTTTCCCGCACGCCGTCGAGATGCTCGCCGGCGGTGCGGGGCTGCTGGTCGGGCGGCAGGACCCGGCTGCCATCGCCAGCGCGCTGGACCGGATGTTCACCGAGCCGGGGCTGTCCGCGCGGATGAGCAGCCACGCGGCGGATCTCGCGCCGCAGCTGCTGTGGCCTGCGGTCGCGCTTTCGTACCGGGACCTCGCGGTCGCGGTCGCCCGCTCCTACGACGGAGCCGTGGCGTGAACCGCCCGGATCCGCCGTTCCGGCACCTGCTCCGGCTCACCGACCGCGTCGGCCTGCTGGAGCACGCCGAGGGCGCCGTGCCGCGACATGAGCACGGTTACTGCACCGACGACATTGCCCGTGGCCTGGTGGTGGCGTGCCGGGAGCCGTCACCGCGCGATGAGCTCGTCGTGCTGGCGCGGCGCTACCTCTACTTCCTCACGCGGGCGCAGGCGCCCGACGGCAGGCTCCGCAACCGTCTGGGCTACGACCGGCGCTGGCGTGACGAGCCGGGCACTCAGGACTGCTGGGGCCGCGCCTTGTGGGGGCTGGGCACCGCCGCGGCCCGGGGCCCCACCGCGGCGATCCGCGCGGAGTCGCTCGCCCAGTTCGACTCCGCCGCCCGGGTCCGCTCGGAGTGGCCGCACGCCATGGCGTTCGCGGCTCTCGGTGCCGCCGAGGTGCTCGGCGACCTGCCTGGGCATTCTGCCGCGCTCAGCCTCCTCGCCGACGCCGTCGGCGTCATCGGCGAGCCGCCCGCCAGTGCCGCGTGGCCCTGGCCCGCGCCGAGGCTCAGCTACGCGAACGCCGCGATCGCGGAGGCAGTCATCGTGGCCGGGTGGAAACTTGACAGTGATCCTGTCCTCCGCAACGGCCTGCGCATGCTGGAGTGGCTGCTGGCGGGCGAGACCCACAAGGGTCACCTGTCGGTTGTTCCGGTGGGCGGCTGGGGTCCTGGCGAGCAGCGGCCTGGCTTCGATCAGCAGCCGATCGAGGCTGCCGCGCTGGCGGACGCGTGCATGCGTGCTGCGGCGGTGACCGGCGACACGCGCTGGCTGGACGGCGTCGGCATGTGCGTGGCGTGGTTCCTCGGCGACAATGATGCCCAGGTTCCCCTGCTCGACGAGCGGACCGGCGGCTGCTGCGACGGCCTGAGCCGTACCAGCCGTAACCGAAATCAGGGCGCGGAATCGACACTGGCGATGATCTCGGTGCTGCAAGTAGGCCGCCGCGTCAGTCCCGTGCAACGGTGACCGGCGCCGGACGCCCTATCCTGACCAGAACGCGTCACCGGCTGCTGCCCGACAAGTCCCGCACGGTGAGCCGGCTGTTCGTTCCCGGTCAGGAAACCCTGATCTCGGGCGACTCGCGGGCCAAGGCGGTCATCGATCGAGTCCTGGCGATGACCGAGGACGAGGTGCACCGGACGCTTGCCCGCACGACGGCCGATTTCGCCGGCCGGTATCGTGACCTGGACCGCATTATGGAGCGCAACTTCGGGCTGGTCGCGCACAGGCTCGGCGCTGAGGGCGGGGTAAGCGCCGCCCGGCAGCGCCTGATCGGCGCGTATTTCACTCAGCAGTACGCGCTGGAGGGCGCGGCGCTGTTCAACCCGTCGATCGTGCCGCACCCCGACCAGACCGGCTGCGGCCCCGGGGAGCTCCGGTTCGTCATGAGCCTGCGCGCGGTCGGCGAAGGGCATCTGTCCAGCATCGAGTTCAGGACCGGCACGATCAGCGCCGGATCCGCGATCAGCGTTGAAGAGCCGGGACCGTTCCCCGGTACCGGGCACTACCGCCCAGGCACCTGCGATCGCGGCGTCTTCCAGGCCAAGCTTGCCGAGTTCGGCCATGAAGGCGAGGACGCGCAGTTCCTCTTGAGCCTGCTGCCTGAGCGCTTTGACATGGCGGAGCTTGATACCGCCATCGGCGCGCTGTCCTGGCAGCGGGCGACCCGCGGAGACTCCGCGGCCCTCGTCGACCGGGTGCGCTGGGTGGCTGCCAGTAGCTACGAGGTCGTGTTCAATGCACAGCACCCGCTCTCCGAGCGGGTGCTGTGGCCCGGCGGCCGGGCCGAAAGCCACGGCATGGAAGACGCGCGGTTCGTGCGCTTCACCGACGGCACGGAGCCGGCCTACTGCGCGACGTACACGGCGTTCGACGGCGGCGCCGTCGCATCGCACCGGCTGGAAACCGCGGACTTCCGGACGTTCACCGTTTCCCCGCTGGCGGGGCCCGCCACGCGCAACAAGGGCATGGCGCTATTTCCCCGCCGCATCGCCGGCCGCTACGCGGCGCTCTCCCGCTGGGACAGGGAGAGCAACGCGATCGCGTACTCAGCTGACGGCCGTCGCTGGGGGCCGGGCGTAACCATCCAGGCACCGGCACGTCCGTGGGAGCTGATCCAGCTCGGCAACTGCGGCTCGCCGATCGAGACTCCGGCGGGATGGCTGGCCTTCACGCACGGCGTCGGCCCCATGCGGGAGTATGCCATCGGCGCCATCCTGCTCGACCTGGACGAGCCGGAGCACCTGATTTCCGCGCTGCCCGAGCCGCTTCTCGTGGCGGACGAGTCCGAGCGCGACGGATACGTCCCGAACGTCGTCTACTCCTGCGGCTCGCTATTGCACGACGGGATCGTCGTACTGCCTTACGGGTGCAGCGATTCCTCGGTGCGGATCGCGACCGTCGAGCTCTCGCAGCTGCTAGCCGAGCTGACTAGGTGAGCTGACTAGGTGAGGCTGTGCCGCCCCTGGCGGAGAGCGTCCGGTCAGGGCTGGGCGAGCGCCGCGGCCGCCGCGGTGACCGGTGCCGGCCGGGTGAGCCTGCCGGTGGCGTTGAGGTGGCGCAGTGCCTGGGCGTACGACTCGAGCAGGGTGGCCTGGCAGTAGGGCAGCCCACGGTCGGCGCAGAACGCGGCGACCAGCGCCTGGGACCGGCGCAGGCTGGGACGCGGCATTGACGGGAACAGGTGGTGCTCGATCTGGTAGTTCAGGCCGCCCAGGGCGAAGTCGGTGAGCCAGCCGCCGCGGACGTTGCGCGAGGTGAGCACCTGGCGGCGCAGGAAGTCGGTCTTGTCGGACGCGGCCAGGACCGGCATCCCCTTGTGGTTGGGCGCGAACGAGCACCCGAGGTAGAACCCGAACACGCCCTGCTGCACGACGATGAAGGCCACGGCCTTGACGGGCGGGAGGACGAGGAAGATCGCGGTGAGGTAGCCGGCGGCATGGATGCCGAGCAGCGCCGCCTCCCAGGCCCGGTTCCGGGCGGACCGCCGCGTTATCGCCCGGATGCTGGCAGCGTGCAGGCTGATCGCCTCGAGGAACAGCATGGGGACCAGCAGCCAGGCCTGGTAGCGAAAGGCCAGCCGCTGGATGCCACGGCTCGCCCGTGCCCGGCTGCCAGAGAACGCCAGCACGCTGATCATGATGTCGGGGTCGGCACCCTCGGTATTGGGGTGGGCGTGGTGGCGGTTGTGCTTGCCGGTCCACCAGCCGTAGCTGAGTCCGGTGGCCAGGTTGCCGCACACGATGCCGAGGACATCGTTGGCGCGCCGTGTGCGGAAGACCTGCCGGTGCCCGGCGTCGTGGCCAAGGAATCCGATCTGGGCGAAGGCCACGGCCAGGAACACGGCGGCGGCGAGCTGCCACCACGAGTTCCCGAGAATGGCGAACGCTGCCCATCCGGCCGCGAGCGCCAGCGCGGTGAGCGTGATCTTCCAGGCGTAATAACGCAGCCGGCGATCCAGCAGGCCCGCCTGCCGCACGCGACGGGACAGCATCGCGTACTCGCTGCCGCGCGCGGCGGACTCGGGATGCCAGCTGGCGCCGGACTGCACAATAGGGGAAGCGTCCATCGTCGGGGCTCCTCAGGATGGTCGGTCGCGGTCGGCCTGATCGCTGGCGGCCAGGGACTGGAGCCGCATCAAGGGACGGCCTGGCATAATCCAGCACGGCTGCCGCCGCCCCAACGATGGCTGTTCTCAACGTACCCCGGCTTAGTCACCGGAGTGCGGCAGGAACTCCTGCACCTTGGTCTTGATGCCCTCCACGATCACGCTGCGCGCGTTCTCATCGCCCTTCAGGATGGCCTTGGCGGCGTCCTTGGCCTGCTCGAACGTCGCGTGCGGGGGGATCGGCGGGATGCTCGGGTCGGTCCGGACGTCCAGCAGCGTGGGCCGGTCGCTAGCCAGCGCCCGCTCCCAGGCGGGGCCGACATCGCCGGGCTTGTCGACGTTGATGCCCAGCAGGCCGAGGCTGGTCGCGAAGGCCGCGTAGTCCACGTCGGGCAGCGTCTGCGACTCGGCGAACTTCGGCGCGCCCTCCATCGCGCGCATCTCCCACGTGACCTGGTTGAGGTCGTCGTTGTGCAGGACCGCGACGATCAGGCGCGGGTCGGTCCACTGCTCCCAGTAGTGCTTGATCGTGATGAGCTCTGCCAGGCCGTTCATCTGCATGGCGCCGTCGCCCGCGAACACGATCACGGGCCGGTCCGGGTGGCCGAACTTAGCGCCGATCCCGTACGGCACGCCCGGTCCCATGGTGGCCAGGTTGCCCGACAGGGAGCCGCGGATGTCGCTGTGGAACTTCAGCTGGCGCGCGTACCAGTTCGCCGAGGAGCCGGAGTCCGCGGTCACGATCGCGTCGCCGGGCAGCCGCGTCGACAGCTCATGGAACAGCCGCATCGGGTTGACGGGGTCGGCCTCGACCATGGCCTCTTGCTCCATGGTCTCCCACCACCGCGCTACCTTGGCCTCGATGCCTTCCCGCCAGGACCGGTCCTCCTTGCGCTCCAGCAGCGGGATCAGCGCCCGCAGGGTGGCTCGCGCGTCCCCGACGAGGTTGAGCTCATAGGGGTAGCGCATCCCGATGTACTTGCCGTCGATGTCGATCTGCAGCGCCCGCGCCTGATCGAAGGCGGGCAGGAACTGGGTGTAAGGGAAGTTGGACCCGACGGTCAGCAGAGTGTCGCAGTTCTTCATCATCTCGTAGCTGGGCCGTGTGCCCAGCAGGCCGATCGAACCGGTGACGTACGGCAGTTCGTCGGACAGCACGTCCTTGCCGAGCAACGGCTTGGCCACTCCGGCGCCGAGGATCTCGGCTACCTGCTCCAGCTCGGCCCGCGCTCCCCGCGCACCCTGGCCGGCCAGGATGGCGACCTTGCTGCCCGCGTTGAGGATCTCGGCCGCGCGGGCGATCGCGTCGCCGTCCGGCACGGCGGTGGGCCAGTCGATTCCGAGGCTGGAGGGGACCATCTTGAACGCGTGCGTCGGCGCGGAGTACACCAGCTCCTGGACGTCGGAGGGGATGATGATCGCCGTCGGGGCCCGCTCGGCCAGCGCCACCCGGATCGCCCGGTCCAGGACGCCCGGCAGCTGCTCAGGCACGGTGACCATCTGCACATACTCGCTCGCCACGTCCTTGAACAGGCTGAGCAGGTCGACTTCCTGCTGATAGGAGCCGCCCATCGCGGAACGGCTGGTCTGGCCGACGATCGCGACGACCGGCACGTGATCGAGCTTGGCGTCGTAGAGCCCGTTCAGCAGGTGGATCGCCCCAGGTCCTGACGTCGCCATGCAGACGCCGACCTTGCCGGTGAACTTGGCGTATCCGACGGCCTCGAAGGCGGCCATCTCCTCGTGCCGGGCCTGGATGAAGGTGGGCTTGTTGCCGGCCCGCCCCCAGGCGGCCAGGATGCCGTTGATGCCATCGCCAGGGAACGCGAAGACTTTGGTCACGTCCCAGGCGCGCAAGCGCTCTAGCAGGTAGTCGGCGACAGTGGGCTTAGCCATGAGTGTTTCCTTCCGGGGTTGCGGCAGCGGCGCCGGCGGCCAGATGGGCGGCCGCGCGAGCGGCGACGGCCATGATGGTCAGCGCCGGATTCGCGCTGCCCTGGGTGGGCAGGACGCTGCCGTCGGTGATGTACAGGTTGGGGACAGCGAAGGTGCGGCAGTTGCGGTCCACCACGCCGTGCCGCTCGTCCGCGGCCATCCGGGCACCTCCGACCAGATGGGCGTAACGGTCGATGGTGATGACCTCGTCGGCCCCGGCAGCGCGAAGGATCTGCTCCATGGCCCTCTGCGCGGCCCGCATGAGCTGGTTGTCGTTGTCGCACTGGGAGTAGGCGAAGTTCGCGACGGGCAGGCCGTACCGGTCCTTCTCGTCGGCCAGGGTGACCCGGTTACCGGGCTGCGCCAGGAACTCGCACAATGCTCCCAGGCATGACCAGTGCACGTAGTCACTCATGTACTGGCGCAGCTTGGCGCCCCAGTGGCCCTGCGCGGCCACGTGCTCGGCCCAGGTGATGGGCAGCGGCGAGACGGTCTGGATGGAGAAGCCGCGCTTGTACGGCTGAGCCGGGTCAGTCTCGTAGAACTGCTCGCTGCTGACCTCCGGCGGAGGCGATTTGTACATCCGCACCTCGGCGTCGAAGCGTCCGGCGGTCTGGGGCGCGCCCTGGACCATCAGGTAGCGCCCGACCTGGTTGAAGTCGTTGCACAGGCCGTCAGGGAACCGCCGCGACGCGGAGTTCAGCAGCAGCCGCGGAGTCTCGATCGAGTAGCCGGCGACCGCGACCGCCGCCGCGCGCTGGAAACGGGGCACCCCGCCGCGGATGTAGTGGACCCCGGTGGCCTGGCCAGTGCGCTCGTCGAAGCCGATCCCGGTGACCATGGCGTTGTCCCTGATCTCGGCACCGTGAGCCAGGGCGTCGGGGATGTGGGTGATCAGCGGGGATGCCTTGGCGTTGACCTTGCAGCCCTGCAGGCAGAATCCGCGGTAGATGCAGTGCGGGCGGTTGCCGAACCGGCCGTTGGAGATGGCGACAGGGCCTACCTTGGCCTTGATGCCGGACGCATACGCGCCGCGCAGGAAGATCTCGCCGTTGCCGCCGACCGGATGAGGCCGCTGCGGGTAGGTGTGCGGGTCGCCCCAGGGCCAGTCCTCGCCCGCGACGGGCAGTTCCTGCTCTATGTCCTCGTAGTAGGGCCGCAAGTCCTCGTAGCTGATCGGCCAGTCGGCTCCGACGCCGTCGTTTGTCCAGGTGGCGAAGTCACTCGGATGGAACCGGGGCGTATACCCCGCGTAGTGCACCATCGAGCCGCCCACGCCGCGGCCGGAGTTGTTCGAGCCCATCGGCACCGGGTCGGTGCCGCTGATCACCCGCGGCTCGGTCCAGTAGAGGTGGTGTGACCCGGCCTCGTCACTGACCCAGTTGGTGTCGGGATCCCAGAATGGCCCCGCGTCCAGGCCGACCACCCGCCAGCCCTGCCGGGCCAGTCGCTGCAGCAAGGTCGAGCCGCCGGCCCCGCAGCCCACCACGACCAGGTTAACCGTGTCGCTGTCGGCGAACTGGCGCATGTCGTCGCGCAGCCGGTGATTGGTCCTGCTGCCGTCGTTGGGCAGCAGCCAGGCCGACTCGTTGCGCTCGCGCACCGCCGTCATCAGCGGTCCTTTCCCTGAATCGGGTCATCCGACGGGATGACGTCGGCGACCTCGAAGGGCTCCCTGGCGTCCACGCCGGGATTCTTGTAACCGCGCGGGTAAGCGGGACCGGGAAACCCGATCTCGTTCCACGCCGAGGGATGGGCGTAGAACGCGGTGCACGCGTACCGTGTCCACAGGCTCCAGACGTGCGCGGCGTTGAGGCCGTGCCACTCCTTCGCGCCCAGGTCCTGTACCGCCTGGATGAGAGCTCGCTGATCCTCCACCGAGGCCTGCGCGAACTCCCGGGAGCACGCGGCCTGGCTGTCTTCGTCGAGGAACCGGAGCGACTCCCGCCAGGCCTGACCGTCCTCGGGCATGTCGGCGTAGCGCCAGCCGTCCGTCTCCTGCTCCGCCAGCCTGGTGTCGATCTGGGGGACGACGGCTACCTTCGGCTCGCTGTCCTGGCCCAGCAGCTGGTCACACAGCGCCGTCGCCGCAGCCTCCTCGGCGGGCGTGAAGAACCGGATGTCGGGCGGCCTTCCGATCCGGGAAAGAACGACGCCCGCCGTCACCGGGTCCCAGTGGCCGGCCTGGTCCAGGACGTCGAAGCCCGGGAACCGGTCATCAGTGGCGTGACCGAGGCGGGGAGCCGCTTCCGTGCTGGCGGGTCCGCTCACCCGGCCGTTCCGCCCGGTCACTTCTCGCGGCGCAGGATCGCGGCGAGCAGGCCCATGCCGCCGACCATGGTGACCAGCAGCGGAGCCAGCAGCGGCGGCCCCATCTCCATGTTGTAGCGGGCATTCGACCACCCGCCCGGCTTCTGCGCGATTCCGCGAGCGTGCAGGTAGGTTCCTTGCAGGCCGTTGGCGACGATGGCCGCTGAGGCGACTGGCAGGGCCGTCTTGGCCATCCGCTGACTGAAGAATCCCGCCACGCCCGCGACCGCCCCTACCGGCCCGAGGGCGACGGGAATCCACATCATCTTGTTGCCGAAGCTGGCGCTGTCATGCTCAAAGAAGATCTCGGCCGCGGTAACCAGCGCCCCGGCCGCCGTCAGGGCGGACAGGCTGCGCTCGAACCGGCCGGTCTCAACGTTCTGGATCATCCGGTCAATGCCGTGGTGGGCGCGTCCGCTCGCCGAACGGGGGCTTCCTAGCTTCATCCGGGTTCCCTTCGAGTGCCTGCATGCCTGGTCTGGGCGTCGGCGCGTGACGGTATAGCGAGGTACCCACAGGCTTGGAACTAAACGTTCAGGCAAGGGATGAACGGCCGTGGCGGGGAAGACTGGTCCCATGACTGCCGGAACCGAAAAGCCCGTACTGGACGCGGCCGAGTTCGAGGCCCTTTACCGGCGGCTGCGCCAGGTGCCTTCCTGGGGCGCAGCGGACCGGCGTGGCGCGCTGAACTACCTCACACCGGAACGGGTGCTGGCCGCGGCCGGCGAGATCAGGCTGGGCCGGACGGTCTCTCTTGCCGCGCCGATCGAGACAGGCCTGACGCCGGATGACCCGGCGCCCGCCATTCACGAGATGGCTGGCCCGCCGGGGAGCCAGGCCGATCCCGGGGGACTCACGTTCGCGCAGGACCGGCTGGGCATCAACGTGCACGGCAACGTCGACAGCCACATCGACGCCCTGTCTCACATCATGTGGCGAAAGACCCTCTACAACGGTGTACCGGCGGACGCGGTGACCCAGCGCGGCGCGCAAGAGCTGTCCATCGAGGTCGCGCGCGACGGGATCGCCGGCCGCGGGGTCCTGCTCGACATACCGCGGCTGCGCGGCGTCCGCTGGCTGGAACCCGGCGATCTCGTGACCGGCGCGGAACTGACCGCGGCCGCCGAAGCCCAGCAGGTGAGCGTCGGTCCGGGTGACCTGCTATTCGTGCGGACCGGGCACCGCCGCCGCCGCAATGAGTTCGGCCCGTGGGACGCCGCCAAGCTGCGCGCGGGGCTGCACCCCGAGGCGCTGGAGTTCATCGCCGAACGGAAGGTCGCGGTCCTCGGCAGCGACAGCAACAGCGACACCGCGCCCAGCGTGGCCGAGGGGGTGGAGACACCGGTACACGTGCTCGCGATTAACGCGCTCGGCGTGCACCTGCTCGATTACCTGCAGTTCGAGGATCTCGTGCCGCTCTGCGAGACAGCCGGACGCTGGTCCTTTTTCTGCGTTATCGCCCCCCTGCGACTGCGGCACGGCACCGGTTCTCCCGTCAATCCGATCGCGGTCCTGTAGTTCCTGACCAGCTCATAGAGGGCTGGCTATCGGTTGCGGTGATGGGCTCATGCGGGATTGGTCATTTCGGATGCGGTCGGGATGCGGTTGGCTTGGGACTGAAGTACGGGAGGGGCAACCTTATGACGACAACATCGCGCACCGATCCGCCGCCAGACACGGCGTGCGCGTGCGGGCACACCGCTGAGGAACATGATTCTGTCGCTTCCCGCTACTGCCAGGCGACTGCCGACGGCGCTCTGGGCCGGCGCTGCATATGCGTCCCGGCATCCATGCCGCGCCCCCGATGACGTTGTGGCCCGCGGATTACCAACCGAGGACACCACCGAGCGGGTCCCGTTCGTGAGCACCTGGCACCGCATGACCCCGGCCCGTCCGGGTCCCCCGAAGAAATCCGTCCCCCGTCCCGACCCCGACCCCGACGCCGACGCCGACGCCGACGCGGCGGATGTGGCTGCTGGCGGCTGGGATCGCGATCGCGTTCATCGCGCTTCTGCTCTTCCACCCAGGCGTTGGCGGGACGCCGGCGCAGGCGTTCAGCTACACCAGCTTCGTCGGCGAAGTGACCGCGAACAAGGTCTCGACGGCGGCGATCACCCCGGCGGGATCGGTGAGCGGGAAGCTCCACGACGGCAGCGCCTACACCTCCCAGATCCCGACCGCGCTCAACGACAACGCTCTGTCCGCCCTGCTGCTAGGGCACAAGGTCCAGGTGACGGGAGTCAGCCCGAGCACGACCTCGGTACTGGGACTGCTACTTGAGTGGGTCCTGCCGCTTCTCCTCTTCGTCGGGCTCTTCGTCTGGATTAGCCGCCGTAGCAGCAAGCAGCTCGGACGGTTTGGCGGGATCATGAGCTTCGGCAAGTCCAAGGCCAAGCTCTACGACGAGGACAGGCCACACACGCGCTTCGCGGACATCGCCGGCTACGAGGGTTCCAAGGCCGAGGTCATGGAGGTAGTGGACTTCCTGAGGCATCCGGCCCGCTACGACCGGGCCGGCGCGGTCGGCCCGAAGGGTGTGCTCATGGTCGGGCCGCCGGGAACTGGCAAGACCCTGCTGGCCAGGGCTGTCGCCGGTGAGGCCGAGGTACCGTTCTTCGCCCTGAGCGGCTCGAGTTTCGTCGAAATGTTCGTTGGCGTCGGCGCCTCGAGGGTCCGGGATCTGTTCACCGACGCCCGCAAGCGCGCCCCGTCGATCATCTTCATCGACGAGGTCGACGCCATCGGCGGCCGGCGCGGTCCTGGCGGGTTCGGCTCGAATGACGAGCGCGAGCAGACACTCAACCAGCTGCTGTCGGAAATGGACGGATTCGACCCAGGCGCTCGCGTGGTTGTCATGGCCGCGACCAACAGGGCGGAGATCCTCGACGCGGCGCTGCTAAGGCCCGGGCGCTTCGACCGGACGGTAGAGATTCCACTGCCCAACTACGTGGAGCGGACCGCGATCCTGGCTATCCACGGGCGGGGCAAGACGCTCGGGCCGGACGTGGACTTCGACGTCGTGTCGCGGGGCACGCCCGGATTCTCTGGCGCCGATCTCGCCAACCTGGTGAACGAAGCGGCGATCAACGCCGTGCGCGCTGATCGCCGCGTTCTGAGTGCCTCCGACTTCGACACTGCCAGGGACCGTCTCCTTATCGGCCGCCGTGACGCGTCGAACGCGCTGCTGCCCGAGGAGAAGCATGCCGTGGCCGTCCACGAAGCCGGGCACGCGCTGGTGGCCGCGCTCTCTGAGCGCGCCGATCCCGTCGCGAAGGTCACGATCCTTTCCCGCGGTGCCGCTCTCGGCGTGACCGAGCAGCTGCCTGAGTTCGAGCGCCATCTGCATCCGGAAAGCTACCTGACCGCATCACTCGCCGTGCGTCTTGGCGGTCGCGCCGCCGAGATCATCGTCCTGGCGGAACCGTCGACCGGCTCAGCGAGCGACCTCGCGGGGGCGACCGAGCTCGCGACGCACATGGTGCGGGAGTGGGGGTTCTCCGCAACGGTCGGGCCTATCAGTTACGGACCGGAGGGACCGAGCCGCGACAATCCCTTCGCCGGCCGGCCGTACGCCGAGGAAACGCAGCGTTCCATCGACCAGGAAGTAGCCAGATTGCTCCGGGACGCCGAGGACACGGCCACCAGGCTGCTCCGCGGGCATCGTCAGACTCTCGACCGGGTCATCGACCTGCTGCTTGAGCGCGAAACGATCGACGGGTCGGACCTGGCCGCCATCGTCGGGGCACCCGGGCCCGCCGACCACGAGCCGGCCGGAGCGCCTCTCGCCCTGACGATGAAGTTGCATGAGGACGAGTAGAGTCGGCACCGCCCGTTCGGGGGAAGGGTTTAAAGGTTTTCCCGGACGGGTGGCGCCCCTGTGCTTATGCGACGCCTGGGATGCGTGCCGTGCCGCGGATGACGTCGCCGGACAGCTGCGTGAGCGGGTGGTTATGGTCGCGCGCGTAGCGGCGCAGCGTGACGAACGCCTCGTCGGGGGTGACCCGTAGCCGCTCGGCGAGGACTCCCTTGGCCTGCTCGATGATGACGCGGCTGTTCAGCGCGACTTGCAGCTGCCCGGCCACGACTTCCTGGTGGTGCAAGGCGCGTTCCTGCAGGATGCCGATGGTGGCCACGTCCACGAGGGCCGTGGCGGCCACCACCACCGTCGGGGCCAGTCCGTCCGGCACGGTCTTGAACAGGTTCAGCGTCCCGATGACCTGGTCACGCAGCCGCATCGGGATGGCGTGCACCCCGGCGTAGCCCATCTCCCGGGTGGCGGCGGCGAACCGCGGCCACCGTGCCGCGGCCCGGTCGGCGCGGATATCGCTGACGATGACTGGCTGCCCGGTGCGGTAGCAGTCCAGGCATGGCCCCTCGTCGTTCTGGATCTGGAACAGCTCCACGACCCTGGCCTGCTCGGTCGAGGCCGCCACCAGCCGCAGCGCGCCCCGGCTGTCAGCCAGCAGCAGCCCGGCCGCGTCCACCTCGAGCAGCTCGACGCACCGGTCGGTGAGCGTCTGCAGGAACTCCATCAGGTCATACCCGGCGACCAGGGTGTCCGCAAGCTCCACGAACGCCTGTGCCAGGCGCTCATCCACCGTTGCCGCCATAACCGTCAGGATAGCCCTTCCAGCCGCCGGCGGCGCGGTCATGGTTCCCTGCTGGCGGTGCCCGGATCGAGATCGGGGTCGAATCGCAGCAGCCGGCTGACCACGTCGCCCGCGATATCGTTCAGCGGCGTGTCGGCCGCGAACGCGTGCGCCCGCAGCCGCACGAGTGCCTCCTCCAGGCTGACACCCAGCTGCACCGAGATCATGCCGGTCGCCTGGTACACCTCGGCGCGGCTGCCTGACAGGCCGTCCAGCGGCTGGTAGCCGGCCAGCCCGCTGATGCCCGACGCCGAGTCAAGCAGCAGCTGCAGCGCGATGTCGGCGAAGACGAGCGCGTCCGCCAGCTGCTGAGGGGTGAGCGGCCCCGGCTCCGCCCGGTACAGCGACAGCACGCCCACCCGGATCGCTCCGGCCTGCAGCGGGAACGCGAACACCGCCCGGGCCCCGGCGGCCACCGCCGCCGGGACGAAACCCGGCCACCGCTCCGTCACCAGCTCCAGGTCCGGGATCAGCATCGGCGACCCGAACATGAAATCCTCCGCGCCCGGCCCCTCACCGGTCGTGAACAGCAGCTCCTCCAGCCGGGCACTCAGCTCACCGGTGGCCGACAGCGGCTCGCGCACCGCCGGGCCGTTCACCGCGGTCACGCTCGCGCCGTCCACCGCGAGCCGGCCCACCGCCGCCCGGCACAGCGCGGCCAGCGACACCGGCGCGGCGCCCTCGCGCGCCGCGGCGATCCACGCCCACACCCGCGCCGTCCGCTCGCCCGCCACGTCACCATCCTCGCCCCCGCAGCCCGCGCTGGGCGGCTTACCCGCTCATCCGGGCCGACTGCCGGCGGTCGGCAGCATAGCGCCCACGAGCCGCCCGGGAGCCAGCCGGCGTTCGCGCTCCGCCTCGGAGCGTTGCGTTCCTCGCGATGCGTTGTCAGCGCATCCTAGCGGCTGCCGCCGGATCGGCACGACCGCCTGCCGGGAGCCTCCCGCGCTGGCGGCTGCCTCCGCCACGCTGGCATGAACGGCGAAGCCGTCACCCTCCCGGATGATCGTGAGAACCTGCCGTACCAGTCGCTGCGGCGCGGCTAGCAGCACGTCGCCCCCGGCGTCGCGGGCGTGCCTGCGGCCATGCACCAGCGCCGCAATGCCGCTCGCGTCGATGAACTCCAGCCCCGCCAGGTCAACGATGATCCGCGGCTCGCGCGCCGCGAAAGTCTCCAGGGCGTCCGCCACGTCGGCGGCGTCTATAAGGTCAAGCTCCCCGCGCAGCGCGACGACGGCGTATCCGCCGCATTCACCCGACCCCAGGTCCATGTCGAGCATAAGAGCGCCTTCCTGCATCGCAGCAAGGCGGGGTCCCGGCCCAGCGGCTAGTCTGGCTAGCTTCTTCCCTCAACACTACGCCCGGTACTCGCCAGTAGAGCTATCCGCGGTGCCAGGCTCAGCCGCTGAGCATGTGCAGCCAGCCGCGCAGGGCGGGCTTGGCGTCGTACAGCAGGCCCGCCCCTGCGGGGCCCGCTGTCCGACACCGCCCGCCCATCACGTACCGGGTCCCGCACCGGG
>CAWJLP010000010.1:0-329102 GCA_963843745.1 uncultured Actinomycetota bacterium | reverse complement strand
CGTGCTGTGGGTGCCGAAAACCTATGCCACCAGGCGATATTCGTGAATCACGCCTCCAGCGCGGTCACGCCGCCGGATGCGGAAGTGGTCCAAGTCGGTGACGCCATCTGGCAGCGGGCGGAGCGGCGCGGCCTGATGCAGGGTGCGGTGCGGCCGGTGCGTGTTGTAGAAGTCCTCGTAGTCGCGCAGGACGGTCATCAGGTGCCGCCGGTTCCATACCAGGGTCCGGTCCAGCAGCTCGCGCCGGCAGCTGCCGATCCAGCGTTCCATGACCGAGTTCATTCGCGGCGCCTGAATAGCGGAGCGGACGACCCTGACGCCAGCAGCCTGGAAGACGGCGTTGAACGCGGCGGTGAAGCTGGCGTCCCGGTCATGCAGGACGAACTTCACTCTCATTCCTGCATCTTCCAGGTCCATGAGCAGGTTCCGGGCTTGCTGCACTACCCACGACTGGACCGGGTGCCCGGTGGCTCCGAGGATCCGGATGCGGCGGGTGCCGTGCTCGATGACAGCAAGGACGTAGACCTTCGTCCCGTTGAGCAGGTCGGCAGTGAAGAAGTCCAGCGCCAGGATCCCCGGCGCCTGGGACCGCAGGAACTCCGCCCAGCCCGGGCTATCCCGGCGCGGAGCCCGGTTGATCCCGGCGCTCTTGAGGATCTGCCAGACCGTGGACGGCGCCACCGTGATGCCGAGCCCCGCAAGCTCGCCGTGGATCCGCCTGTACCCCCACCACTCGTTCTCCCGGGCCAGCCGCAGCACCACCGACTGCACCTTGCGGTGCGTTGCCGGGCGCCCGGAGCGGCCCCGGCGTGACCGGCGCGCCCACCGGCTGCGGACGATGTTGCGCTGCCAGCGCAAGATCGTGCCGGGAGTGACGATCAGCCGCATCGCCGCCAGGCGTTCCGCCGGCACCGTTCCCGCAAGCAGCGTCAGCCATGCCCGGTCCGGCCACGTCAAACGCGAATGAGCGCGAGGCCGCACACGCGCAGCCACAGCAAGCTGATGGCGCAGCATAAGGATCTCGGCGTCCTTCCACCACCGCTCCCGCCGCGACAAGCCCAGCAGCGATACGGCACGGGTGGCAATCACGAAGATCAGCTTCAAGCCCACAAGCCGAAGATCATCCCACGCCCCCGGCACGCTAAGACCGGCCCGGCACGTCCCGGACGCGGCGCCGAGCATCCAGCGGTCAGCGGAGCATCCGGCCAGGCGGCATAGGTTTTCGGCACCTACAAGTGATCTTGTAACCTCCGGCCGACGTCCGCGGACGATAGAGCAGGAGACGGGGAGTTCCCGTCCCGGGAGGGGACCGCGATGACGAGCACGGGTCCGCGCTATGACGATCTGAGCGCGCTGTTCTTCAACTGCACGCTGAAACCGTCACCGCAGCTGAGCCACACCCAGGGGCTGATCGACCGCAGCGCCGCGATCATGGCCACCAACGGCGTCCGGACCGAGACGGTCCGCGCCACCGACCACGACATCGCCACTGGGGTGTGGCCGGACATGACCGAGCACGGTGCCGCCGCCGACGCCTGGCCGCAGTTGCAGGAGAAGGTGCTGGCCGCCGACATTCTGGTCATCGCCGGCCCGATCTGGCTTGGTGACAACAGCTCGGTCACCAAGCGCGTCATTGAACGGCTCTACGGCTGCTCCCACCTGCTCAACGACGCAGGCCAGTACGCCTACTACGGTCGGGCCGGCGGCTGCCTGATCACCGGCAACGAGGACGGCGTCAAGCACTGCGCGATGAATGTCCTCTACAGCCTGCAGCACCTCGGGTACACCATCCCGCCGCAGGCCGACGCGGGCTGGATCGGCGAGGCCGGGCCCGGGCCGTCCTACCTCGACCCTGGCTCCGGCGGCCCGGACAACGACTTCACCAACCGCAACACCACGTTTATGACGTGGAACCTGCTGCACCTGGCCCGGATGCTCAAGGACGCCGGCGGCATCCCCGCCCACGGCAACCAGCGCTCCGGCTGGGACGCCGGCTGCCGCTACGACTTCGACAACCCCGACTACCGCTAACCCGCCCGCCGGGCCACCGGCAAGCACCCGCCGCACCAGGATGAGACGTCAAGCGCCCGTGCCGGGTGAGGACACCGCGCTCGTCCTCTGCCCGGCCCAGGTGTCACGCTAGCCTCGCGGATCCGCCGTGTGCTGCTGCCGTGACTGATGCAACGGATACCGCGACCTATGCCGAGCAGTTTCTGGAACAGGCGGACTGCGGCAGGATGCGACAGATACCTGGGAGCTAGACAGGGCTACTGCCTTGGCGCGGAGAGGGCTCGCTGCGCGGCATCGCGTCCCCGTTCGGCTCAGACCGTCAGGAAGCCGGGCGGTCACAGTGGCGTCAGGGCCAGCCATGAGCGCCACAGCGCGGTGTCTCCTTGCATGCTGATGCCCGTGTCCTCGACCGGCCGCCGCCGTAGCAGGGCCAGCAGCAGATCGGTAGCCGGCCCGGAGAAAGCCAGGTCGGCGCTGGCTGGCCGGCCGTGCCAGTGCACGCCCTCGGGGCTGCCGAGGACGGTCCAGGTGTTCTCGGTCAGGTCCTGGTCGGTTGCCCGCAGGGCCAGGCTCGCCCCGGCGGGCAGGGACGGCGGCTGGCCGAGGGCCTGCTGGTCGGCGAGCCGGTCGAGCCATTCAGAGATGCCGTCCGCGGCCAGTTCGGCCGGCAGCTCGTACGGGGCGCCGAGCGCGATTGCGGCGTCGGCCCGGTGGACCGTTGCCTCGTGCAGCCGCCGCCTGGTCCACCACGCGGCGGGCTTCGGCCCCGTGAACGTAGACACCTCGGTGCCCGGGCCGATGTCCTCGACCGCCGCGAGCAGGATTAGGGGGCTTTGCGAGAGCCACCGGATCGCGCCCGGGGCGTCAGCGGGCGGCTTGCCCTCTCTGACCAGTCGCGGGTCCAGGCTGGTGTCGGCCCGGTCGGTGATGATCTGGGCGGCCCAGCGGTCGCCCCGCCCGACGTGTCGCAGCAGCTGCAGGAGCGTCCAGCCGGGACAGGTCGGCACCGGCACCGACCAGTCCGCATCCCTCAGTAGCTCTCCCAGTTGCTGATTCTGCCCGGTCAAGGCGGCTGCGTAGTCCATGGATCCTGCTTTCTGGTTACCGGGCGGGCATACCCGCCAGCCCGACGGTTAACAGACCGCCAGTTTCATTGATCCGCTGAGCGAATTCATGAATTCAGGAAGCGGCTCAAGCGATCGGCGCCCCGGCAGGGAACCACGCATCCGTTCGGGCTGATGTCCTTGATTTCCCGAACGGATGCGGGTGACTGCCGCGGGGGCCGGTGACCTGCCGGGGCTACGGCGCGGACTTGCGGCTGCCGGCGTGCCAGTCTTCCTCCGCTCCGGCTGTGCCTGGCTGGACGCCGAAGCTGCGCAGCTGGGGCCGTTCGCGCAGGCTCCGCTTCAGCTCGGCGAAGCCGGGGAAGGCGGCCAGGGCCGTGACGTGGTCCCACAGCCGGACGGCGTCCTCGGGACCGGGGAGCCTGCTGATCACGGGGCCGAAGAACGCCGCCCCGGCCGGCGGGCCGAAGTGAATGATCGGCGTGCCAACGTCCTTGCCGGTCAGCGACAGCGCCTCCGCGCCCTCGGCGCGTATCTCCTCGTCCCACCGCGTGTCGTCGAGCGCGTCCGCCAGGCCTGCGGGCAGGCCCGCCGTGGCGAGCAGCGGCTCGACGAACGCCCGGCTGCCCCTGGTGGCGGGGGTTAGCCCGGCGGCACCGGGAGCGTCGAAGATCTCGCTGCTGACGGCCTCGTAGAACGAGCCGACCGCGGCCCGTCCGTGCTCGGCCCTGACCCGCGCGGCGACCCGCAGCAGCCGCAGCCCAGAGGCGTGCCCTTCCTCGTAGCCGACAGGAAAGTGGCTGCCGTAGTCGACTGCGGAGTTGATCAGGCGGAGCGAGATGAACCGCCAGTCGACGGTGTAGTCCCGCTGCGCGGCCACCATGCGCACCCACTTGCTCGTCATCCACGCGAACGGGCACACCGGGTCGAAGTAGAAGCGGATATCCGCACTATTCATGCTGCCGTCTCCCGTTCCGCTCAGGCCGCCGCAGGCGCCGAGTGCTCGCGCAGGTAGCGGACCAGGCCGACGACGTCGTCGGGGACGAGCCGCCCGATGGCGCCGCTTGAGTACACGCTGACGATAACCTTCCCTCCCGGGTCGAGCACGAAGTCGGTCGACTGCAGGTACACCGGATCGGGGTTGACGAACGCGCCGACCAGCCCGGCCACGGCGCGGGCGTCGGCGCCGTAACCGATCGGGAAGGTCAGCTTGTGCTTTTCGATCAGCGCGGCACTGGTCTCCTTGTCATCGACGGAGAGGGCGACGACGCGGATGCCGTTGTCCGCCAGTACCTGGCCGGCCCGCTCGAAGGCGCGCAGCTGCGCGTTGCAGTACGGGCACCAGGCACCCCGGTAGAACAGCACCGCGGCGAAGTCGCCGGCGAACGCGTCCGGGATCGTGAGCGACTGGCCGCCGACGGTCTCGATCGTCAGCCGCGGGAACGAGTCGCCGGGGTTGAGCAGGGGCATCGCGGTTTCTCCCTCGTCGTTACCAGGACGGTCCCGGACGGGACCGCCCGGTACGTAGGCGTCGCTTCCGCCCCGGTTCTTACCGGTGGATCTCAGTCCGGCGCGCCCTGGTAAGACATCGCCGCCGCTCGCCGCCAACAGGCCGTAGTTCACGAGCATTCAGCCGAACGGGTGCGGGGGACTCCGTGGCCGTTCCGCTCGTAGGCGTCAACCGTTGAGGAGACCGCAATGGCAACTAACTTCACTGGCAAGACCGCGCTGATCACCGGGGCCGGGCGCGGCATCGGGCGCGCCGTCGCGCTCGGGCTTGGCGGCGCCGGGGCCCGGGTGGTCCTGCTCGCGCGCACCACGGCGCAGCTGGAGGAGACCCGCGCCCTGCTGCGCGAACGTGGCGTGCCCGCCGGGCGGGTCAGCGTGCTGCCCGCCGACCTGGCCGACGAGGAAGACCGCGGCCGTGCCGTGGCGGCGGCACTCGCCGCGGGCCGCGTCGACATCCTGGTCAACAACGCCGCCACCGTGGAGCCGCTCGGCCCCACGGCCGGCATCAAGGCCGGGGACCTGCGGCTGGCGTTCGAGGTCAACGTGATCGCGCCGGCCACGCTCACCGCCGCCGTCCTGCCCGGCATGCTGGAGGCCGGCTGGGGCCGGGTCGTCAACGTCTCAAGCGGGATCGTCGCCAGCCCGGCCGGCATGGTCCGCGGGAACGCCTACGCCGCCACCAAGGCCGCGCTCGAGGCGCACACCGTGAACCTCGCCGCCGAGCTGCGCGGCACCGGGGTCACGGTCAACGCCTACCGGCCGGGCGGGGTCGATTCCGCCATGCAGGCCTGGATCCGCCGGCAGGACCCCGAGCGCATCGGCTCCGGCCTGCACGAGCGGTTCAACCGGAACTACGCCGAGGGCGCCCTGATCACCCCGGAGCACTCGGCCGCCGCGCTGCTCGCCCTGCTGGCCGGCGATGACACCGGGGCCATCTGGGACGTCAGCACCGCGCCGGCCGGCGCCTGATTCCTGGCGGGCTCCCCCGCCCGCCTCCGCGGCGTCAGCCGCCCAGCGCCGCGGGCAGTCGGTCGAGCGCGGGCACGGTGAGGTCCGGCTGGGCGCCGATCGTGTCAAACGGGGCGGCGGACCGGTTCACCCAGGCCGTGCGCATCCCGGCCGCGCTGGCCCCGACACAGTCGAACGCGTTACTCGTCACCAGGCGCACCTGCCCGGCCGTCACCGACAGCCGCTCCGCGGCGTGCCGGTAGACCACGGGCGACGGCTTGAACGCGCGGACCTCGTCCACGCTGATCCGCTGGCCGAAGAAGCCGCCGGCGCCGCTGTTGCCCAGGCAGTTGGCGATCATGGCGGGGGTCCCGTTGGACAGCACCGCGAGCTCGTACCCCAGGCCGGCCAGCGCCCGCAGCGCCGGGACGGCGTCGGGGAAGGGCCGCAGGTGGTCGTACAGCCCGACCAGCCGCTCGGCCTGCCCGTCGGGCAGGCGTCCCCCGACCGAGGCAAGGGCGAAGTCAAGCGCGCGGGCCGTCACCCAGCGGAAGTCCTCATAGCGGCCCATCGCCGTGAGCCGGAAAGAGTACTCCAGCTGCTTGGCTCGCCAGAGCCCGGCCGCCTCACGGCCGTCAGCGTCGCCGAGCAGACGGCCGAGCTCGCCAGCGATGGCGATCGGGTCGACCAGCGTCCCGTACAGGTCGAACGCCAGTACCTCACGCCCGCCCGCCGCCCCTGCCGGGTGACCCGCCGTGCTAGCCATTAGCAACCGCCGTGAGGAGCCCGGTGAAGTCCTCATTACACGGGCCGCAGGCCAGCAGGTGGGCCGCGACCCCGGGGTAACGCCCGGCCGCGTCCTCGCCGGCGGCCATGAGGTCGACGTAGACGTGCAGCACGGCCATCGCCTCGTCGCAGCCGACGTCGCGCGGGTCGGTCCGCAGGAACCGCTCCAGCCCGTCCAGCTCACTCATCGCCGCTCCACCCCGGCTCTTCCAGGTAGCCCTTAGCGACCAGCGCGCGGCGGATCTTACGCCGCGCGTCGAAAATCACCTTGTAAATCGCGTTCTTCTGCAAGCCAAGCTCGGCGACCAGCGCATCGCGCGGGATCTGGTCGACCACGACCGCCACGAAAATCCGCCGCTGGCGCGAGGTCAGTTCCTCCTCCACGACCCGGCGCACCTCGGCGAGAATGCCCGCCGCCTCCACCAGCCGCGCCGGGTCGATCCCGAACCGGTCGGGCAGCCGCTCCCACTGCTCCTCGTCGAGCGCCACCGGCGCATGCCGCCAGAAGTGCCTGCCGAGCTTGGCTGACACCTCAAGGATCACGAACCGGTACGCCCACGTGATGAACCTGCTCTCGCCGCGGAAGTCAGCGAGCTTGGCCAAGATGGCGAGCATGGCGTCATCGGCCGCCTGGTGCGCGACGTCATCCAGTTCCCGGCCGGCCACCGGGGTGCCGACCGCCCGGCGCCGGACCTCGGCCAGCGCGATGCGGACCAGCCGGGCATGCAGCTCACGCTCGGCCGCCCGCCGCTCCGCGCCTGCGGCGCCCAGACGGCGCAGCCAGGCCGCCGACTCCTCGTCCAGGTCCCCGGTCGTCAGCCTGGCACATTCCACGCCCGCCAGGCTACCGTCCGGTGTAGCCGCGGCCACCGCGCGCCTCCGCGACGGCACCGGGCGCACGATGCATGGTCACCCCGAGCAGCCGGAGCAGGCCCTGGTGCATGGCGCGGGTCGCCTGCTCGATGGTCATCCTGCCCACCTTGACCTCGTCTTCGGTGGCGCGGCCCAGGGCCAGGCTCGCCCACAGCAGCCACTGCGCCGGAACCGTGTCGTCGAAGTCGCCGCTGGCCGCCGCCGCCGCGGACGATAGCAAGCTCCCGGGCCAGGAATCCAGGAGCTCGGCCGCGCATCGGGCGGCCTCAAAGACGCAGTCAACAAACTGGGAAGGGGCCCCTACAGCGAGGCCGTGGTCGAAGCTAGTCGAGGTGATCCGGGACCGGTGCCCCGCCGGCAAGAACTACGAAGCGTGTCGGCAACCCTTGCCGGACCCCGATTGCAGCCAGCAAATCGCGTCGTGCCGGCCCCCATACCTTTGCCAACGATGCGCACAGCCTCTCTGCGGGGTCTCCAGCGCCTTTGGGGTCAGTGGTCTAGACCTATGCGCACCGATGTTTGCTCCATGTTTGCTCGGATGCCCCGGTACGGTCCGGCACCGCCCGGTATCCGCAGAGCGGTACAGATGCGGGCAACTGGACAGAACGGCAGCTCCCGGCATGTGCTATCATGATTTGGCAGCAGCTCAAGGAGAATAAGCGAACAGAGCAGCGGACTCTTAATCCGCGGGTTCGGGGTTCAAGTCCCTGGCGGCGCACCCGTGATGACCTGGGGTTTTGCCGCCCTGGGTCATTTTTTATGTCCGTTTTGTCCGCATGTTGGATCGGGCGGTGCGCCAAAACTCCTGTGCCAAAACTCCTGCATAGGCGCTGAGCTGGAATTTCGCGTCCGCTAGGCCGCTCTGCGGTATTCGCTAATGAGGCCATCGAGGATCTGCCTACGCTCGATCCGGGCGGTGACATCGACGGCGTGGCCTGGCTCACGCAGCCGGGGTTCCTGCTGCAGGCTCTGGTGCGGCCGACGGTGTTGCAGTGCCGGGCGTACGCAGGCGGCGGTGCCAGGCCAGCGGGCTTCCCGGGTCACGATCCGGTGCAGCCGCAGGGAGAAGACCAGTCCAGCATCCGCAGGCGCGGCGCCCCTGTGGATCACCGGCGCGGGCTGGACGGAGGCCGCGCAAAGGCTGGGCAGTTAGCCTCGGCCCAGGCGATCACGTCAGCGGCAAGGTGCGATCCGCTGAGCGCGTCGATTTCCCTGATTCCCGTCGGGCTGGTGACGTTAACCTCGGTGAGCAGGCCGCCGATGACGTCGATGCCGACGAAGACCAGCCCCTGCGCGCGCAGCAGCGGGGAGAGCCGGACGCAGATCGCACGATCCCGCTCGGTAACAGCGTCGGCGACCGGGACTGCCCCGGTGGCCATGTTGCACCGGAAGTCGTCCGCGCCGGCGACCCGGCGGACGACCCCGACCGGCTCGCCGTCGAGGACGATGACGCGCCGGTCGCCGTCGCTGCACGCGGCGATCCACCGCTGGACGACGACCTGGCTGCGCCCCCGGTCGGTGGCGTTGTCCAGTAGGGAGCACAGGTTGGGGTCGGCGGGGTCGAGGATCAGGACGCCGCGGCCGCCCATCCAGTCCGTGGGCTTGAGCACGGCACGCCCCCAGTCGGCTACGACGGCCCGTATCTCCTGCCGGTCGGCGCTGACCAGAGTCGGCGGCCCCAGTTCCGGCGCACGCAGTGCGAACAACTTCTCGTTGGCGTTGCGTACCCCGGCCGGTGAGTTGACCAGCAGCGTCCGGCGCGGGTCGACGAGGTTGAGCAGGTAGGTGGCGCGCAGGTAGTCGGCATCGACCGGCGGGTCGGTGCGCATGAAGACGGCGGCCGCGTCGTTGAGCGGGTACCGCGCGGTCTCGCCGAGCGCGTACCACTCTCGGTCCGCGATCCACTTGCCGTCGTGCAGCACGGCCGGCCGCAGCGTGACCTGAGTGCAGCGGGCAACCGGCACGCCGTTGCGGAAACCCAGCTCCCCCGCCGTGGTAACAAGCACGCGGTGGCCACGCAGCTGCGCGGCCTCCATCAGCGCGACGCTAGTGTCGTGGGCGGGCAGCAGACCGGAGAGCTCGTCAGTGACGAACACCATGTCCACGGACTGGCCAGCCTCGCTCCGGTTGGCGGCTGCAATTGGCGCTGTCATCGCCCCTGTCCTGTCCACGCGGGCGCCAGCACCCCGGCCGCCGGCCATGGGCTCGCATCGGGGCCGGGAACTACCCGGCCCGGCAGGGTTCCCGCGGGCGGCAGGCCCGCTCCCCAGACAGCGATCGTCCCGTCCGCGTACCGGGGTGCGCGAAGGTGCTCGCCCAGGCCGGCCCAGTCGATCCAGGTGAGGATGCCGAGCACCGGCCCGAGCGGGGCAAGTTCCTGCTCGCGGCGGGCGGCGGGCGAGTTGGCCTCGTCCAGCAGCAGGGCGGTGGCCGGGAGCCGCCATCCCATCCGGTGCGCGACGTCGTCCGGGACCGTGCCGCCGAGCAGCACCGTGGCGCCCGCCTCCACGAGGGTGCCGATCCGGGCGAGCGAGCGGCTGCGCACCGGGTCGGTCGGCAGGGGGCTGGGGCTGGTGGCGGCGAGGCGGGCGAGGACCGCCGGCAGGACCGCCGCCGCCGCGTCCCGGTGGACGGCGAGCAGCGGAAGGCCGAACGGGCCGCTGTGCACCCGGACCCCGGCCGCTACCGCGGCGGCGAGGACATCGGCGTCAGGCTGGTCAGGTCCCGCCACGCATACGTTGCCGCCGCCGTGCACAGCGTGCAGCGGCACTCCGGTGCGCTGCCCGGCACGGCGTGCATGCTCGATGGTGCGCTCGCCGCCGCGGACGTAAAGCGCGGCCAGGTCGCGCCTGCTGAACAGCTCGGCGCCGACGTCGGTGCCGGTGCCCTGCACGATGTTGACCACCCCGGGCGGCAGACCGCAGCCTTCTGCCAGCCGGGCGAAGGCGACGGCACTCAGCGGCCCGCGCAGCGAGGGCTTGACCACCACCACGTTGCCGCGCAGCAAGGACGGCAGCGTGCTCGTCACGACCTCAGTGAGCGGCAGTCCCCAGCACAGCACGTGCCCGGTCACCCCGCTACCGCGGCTGCCGTCTTCCGGCACGGCGCGGCGGAGGATAGTGCGCGCGGCGGCGACCGCGGCGGTGACCACCGTGAGCGAGTCGTCGAGGGCCAGGCCGGTTTCCCGGCTCTGCAGCAGGGCCAGCGGCTCGCGGTTCGCCTCCAGGCTGTCCACTAGGGCCTGCAGGTACCGGGTGCGCTCCGGCACGCCAGACCACGCGCCGCCCTGGCGGGCGGTCCGCGCCGCGGCTACCGCACGGTCGACGTCGAACCGGGACGACAACGGCACCACGGTGGTGACGGTGCTGTCGGCCGGATTGCGAATCTCGAAGTCGTAGGGTGCGGCGGGGAAAGACCACTTCCCGCCGATGTAGTTGCGGCCGAAGTGCTCGTCGTTCTCGAGGCTGGTCTCCGGCGGCTGATCGAGTGTCGCGGCGCTCATCGTGACCTCACGTGTCGTTGTCGGTCGTGCTCATGGTGCAGGTCAGGCTGTGAAGCGGTCGAAGAAGATCCTGTCCGCGGCCGCCGTACCGTTGCGGACAAGGCGCCGCAAGGTCGCGTCGATCATCGGCGCGGGGCCG
Source organism: uncultured Actinomycetota bacterium (assembly GCA_963843745.1). GTDB lineage: Bacteria > Actinomycetota > Actinomycetes > Streptosporangiales > Streptosporangiaceae > Trebonia. The sequence goes on along the minus strand of CAWJLP010000010.1, from coordinate 318,271 downwards.
GCGACGTACAGGTCGTGCTCGCTAAGGTCGGGCCGGTCCGCGGCGAGGTGATCCAGGGCCAGCCCGGTGCGCAGCGCGCCGAGCTGCGGATGGTGCTCTCCGGTGCACAGCTCGACCACGGGCACCACGATGACGCCGCGGTCGCGCAGCGCCGTCAGGCGCACGGCCAGGACGAGATCTTCGGCCCGGCGCGCGCCCACGTAGACCTCGACCGGACGGCCGCCGGACGCGGCCAGTTCCTCGGCGATGGCCAGCACCGGCGCGAGACCGGTGCCGCCGGCCAGGCACACGGCCGGCCGGGTCGCGGAGAGCCGCGCATAGGCCCGGCCGTAGGGCCCCTCCACGATGACGGGCAGGGCGCGCCAGTGGGGACTGAACAGCCAGCCGCTCCCGGCACCGCCAGGCTTTTCCCGGATCAGCAGCTCCAGGCGCCGCGGGTCGCCGTGGCCAGCCGGCCGGCTCATCGAGTAGGCGCGCCGGACCCCGTCGCTGAACTCGATGATCACGAACTGGCCGGCCAGGTAGGACAGCTCCTCGCCCACCTCCACCACGAAGTGCGCGGAGTCGGCGGTCAGCATCTCCCGCTTGCTCACCTGTCCCGGCAGCCGCCGCGGCCGCGGCTCAGCCGCAGCGTCGGTCACGGCGGCTTCCGGGGCGCGGACCCGGCAGAGACCGTCCGGGACGGACTGGCACATCAGGATGCGGTTGCCGCGCCGCCGGTCACGGTCGGTCAGCCCCGGCGCGTCCGGCCAGCGCGAGGTGACCGAGCCCTCGGCCAGCTGGGCCCGGCAGGAGCCGCAGCCGCCGCTGGCGCACTCGTACGTCAGCGGCACCCCGGCCGCCAGCCCGGCGAGCAGGATCGTCTCGCCGGGCTGGCACGGAACCTGGGTACCCGCCTCGCCGAAGGTGACGGCCGGGGCCGCGGCGGGCATGGTTGTGGTCACGCGGCTGGCGGGTCGAGCCCGGCTCCCGCGAGCAGAGCCGCCCACTCGTCACGGACGCTGGCGGCGATCTCGGCCTGGCGCTGGCCGTCGGACGGAGCGAGCAGCCTGGCGCCGCCCTCGGTCATCTCCCTGCCCAGCGGCGCGAACTCGGTGACCAGGGCCTGCAGGATATCCGCGTTGCCCGGGTCGGCGTCGATCAGGAACCGCGCAAGCGCCTTGGTCCACCGCTGGCTGCGCTGGCTGTCCAGCCACAAGTTGTCGGCGATGAGCGCGTCCAGCCTGGCCCCGGCCAGCTCGGCCTGCCGGCTGAACTGGCGGAGCAGGATCAGGTCACCGACCGGCTTGACCACCAGGTTGGTGACGGCCAGCGCACGGTCCCAGTCGAACTCGACGAGGGCGAGCTCGACCGCCTTGCGCAGCGGCTGCCAGCCGGCGGCGCCCTCCCAGGTCTGCCGCTCCCCGGACGTGAAGTCCCGGTCGGGATAGGTGAGCTGCAGCTGCTTGGTCCGGTACGCGGTGAGCTGGACGCGGCGCAGCTGGTCGGCGGTCTGGAAGACGGCGCAGTTGGCGACGTAGCTGCTCGGCGCCAGCTGCTGCACGTAGGCCGACAGCATCTGCAGGCCGTGCGCGAAGTAGCGGCCCGGGGTCAGCGTCCGGCGCAGCAGCCCGAGCGCCTCGCCGCTCAGCGACGCGTCGTATCCGAGCCCGTCGAACTCCTCGAGCAGTCCCTCGACGTAGGTCTCCTGGTCGTCCTGGTCCGCCACGTAGGTGGCATAGGTGACGGCGTCGGGATCGCGGAACGCGTCCCAGTCCGGCACGGTCAGCTTCATCGCGTCGCGGTGCGTGCGCAGCCACACGTTGCCGTGCACGTCGGGTCCCATCTCCAGCGGCACCGGGCCGGTGGTGTGGTTCAGGTTGTGCGTCACGACCTCGTACTCGGTCGGCCGGCGGCCGAGCTCGCCGAAGGCGCTCCAGGTCTTCAGCCCGCGTGAGCGGGACCGCGGTACGGCCTTGGGTTTTGGCTGCGTCATTGCACTGCTCCCGCCTTGGTGGCGCTCTGCTGGTATGACCACACGTACTCGTCGGTACGGGTCTTGAGCCGCCCCTTGAACGACGGCATGTCGATCTCCAGCGCGGCCAGCTGGAAGGGCCCGCCCAGCGCGGCCTGGAGGCTTGCCAGGGTGAGCCGGCACTCCCCGACCGTGTGGATACGGATGTAGTCGTCACGGTCGAGGACGAGCACGTCCTTGTCCGGGTTGTCCGCCGCGACCGCCTCGATGACCGCCTCGGCGAGGTTGCCGGCCCGGATGACCGGCCCGACGAGATCGTCGACGACCTCGTCGGCGGGGTCCATGTCCAATACCGCCATGATTGCCCTCGGCTTTCTGGGATTTTGCTATGGGTTGTCGTGGTAGGCGGTCAGCCGGACCGGGCCGTCATCCGGGTGCACAGCCGCACCCGGACGGTGCCGTCATCGCCGATACGGATGTCGTGCCGGGTGAGCCGCTCGCCCTTGGGGTTGACACTCTCGCCGGTCTTCACGTCGAACTGCCACTCGTGGGCCCGGCAGGTCAGCACGCCGCCCTCCAGTTCGCCTTCGACGAGGGAGAAGCTCTGGTGCGGGCAGATTCCGTCGAAGGCGTGAACCTGCCCGTCCACCTTGATGAGGAGGACCTCCGCGTCGCCGATGTCGTACGCCTCCATCTCCCCGTCCCACAGCGCCGACTCCTCGATGAGATCGACATACTCGCTGTCGGGGACCTCGTCAGGCATCGGCCGTCTCCCGGAAGCGGACATCAATCCACTGCAGCGGCAGCAGCTGCCGCTCGGTGAGGACGGCGCCGAACGTCGTTGACGGGTCGAGCACCTCCCCCTCGAGCAGCACGTCGTAGGCCGCCGGCCCGGCCGGCCGGGGAAGGCGGTGCCCGACGGTGAAGGATGCGACCTTCTCCGCCACCGCGTCCATGGTGTCGTCGGTGTCCACCGCGACCAGGTGCGGAACGAAGTCGCCGACGAAGCGGCCGGTGATGGGGAACGCTGCCATAGCGCCTATCTCCTTGTCAGTGCGTGCTGTCGGTGTGCGGCGCCCGGCTCAGCTGGCCGCGTCGGCCGGGGCCGCGTAGCCGGCGGCCCACCGGTACTGGTACACGTCGTCGCCCATGACCTCCGGGGTCAGGCCCATGTACCCCAGGGCGCCGCCGAGGTCGGGCGGCAGGATCTGGCCGCCGATGAACCGGTCGACGAAGTTCTGGTGCCCGGCGTAGCGCTCCGGGTCCTGCTCGAAGCACCACTGCGAGATCCCGGAGTCGAACTGGTACAGCCGGCCCTGGTAGACCAGCTGGTGCGGGGCGAGGTCATGGCGGGACATCGCCGAGCCGAGCGGCAGCTGGGTGAGGTTGCACAGCGATGGGAGTGTGGCCGGCAGCGTCGCCTCGACATTGCCGTTGTTGACGTTCCTGATGATCTCGTCCCACAGCACCCCCCAGTTGTCTTCCCAGGTGGGGTACTTCTCGTTGAGCCACTCGCGTTCTTCCCTGGACACGCCCGCGTTCGGCTTCCAGAACAGCGTCGGCCGCCAGTACCAGGTGCCGATGTGCATGGCGTGATGGCCGTTGTCGAGCGAGTGCAGGAACTGATCCCAGTACCAGGGCTTCTTCAGCCCGTAGTCCTCCAGGATGCGCTCGTGGTGGTTAACGATCCACTCGAGCATGAACTCCTTGAACGACATCTTGCGCTGCTCGAGCGGCGTGTAGTAGTCCATCGCCGGGCCGGTCAGCGTCTGGAACAGCCGGGTCGAGCGCCAGAACGCGACGTCCAGGGCCCGCTGGGCCCGCTCGGGGTCGTGTTCGATCAGCACGCTCAGCGTCGGGAAGCCCTGCTGGGCGTGGCGGGCCTCGTCGGTCTGGATCGACGACAGCAGGTTGGACCAGTTGATGTCGCCGGCCGCCATCGCGTCCGCCGCGAGGGCCACGAACTGGATGTTGGTGAACCCGTGCTCGACGGTGAGGCTGGTGGCCAGGGACGCCTCGACGCAGTCGGCGTTGAGCATGATGTCGTCGAAGAAGTTCTTGACCGCGAGCACGCCCCACTCGTTGGTGTGGAAGGCCTTCTGCGTCCAGTCGAAGCGCGGGTCGTGCTTGAGCAGGTCGTGGGAGAAGCGCATGTCGAGCTGGGTGTGCCGGGTCTCATCCAGCATCCCGAAGACCCCGAGGTTGCGCCACTTGGGCGAGGGCGCGAAGCGGCAGAAGCGGCTCTGCATGGTGACGGCCATGTGCTCCACGAAGCACGTGGTGCCCATGTGCAGGTGCGACGCCGCGACGTGCGCGGGATCGAGCTTCTCGTAGCTGCCGGAGCGGGCCAGCGCGCTGCTGACCGCCTTGACGCCCGTCTCCTTCTCCCGCTGGATGCGCACGTAGTCGCGGTAGGAGACGCGGAACGGCTCCTCCCACGCCTGCCACGCGTCGGCCGGGATGTCTTCCACGCCGCTCCAGCTCGGCGGGAATGCGGCCTCCGGCTGCACGTAGGACAGCGTCCAGTCCAGGTCTCGTGAGGTTTCGTACCAGTCGTCCCTGTTCAGCAGCATCGCTGTTTCCCTTCGTTGATGCTCATCCGGCTGATGCCCGCACCGGGCACGCGGGCGCGGTTCACCGCTTGACCCGCAGCACGGAGATGTCGGTGTAGGCGAGAAGCCCGTACAGCGACGACTCGACGCCGAGCCCGGACTGCTTGACGCCCCCGAAGGGAACGTCGGGCGACAGCATCGGGTGCTGGTTTACCCAGACGGTGCCCGCCTCCAGCTGCGCCGCGACTCCGACGGCGCGGTCCTCGTCGCCCGACCACACCGACGCGCCCAGGCCCAGGTCGCTGTCGTTGGCCCTGGCCACGGCCTCGTCGACGGTGCGGTAGGTCAGCACGGGAAGCACCGGCCCGAACTGTTCCTCCGCCACCAGGGCCATGTCGTCGGCGGCACGGCGGACCAGGGTGACCGGGTGGAAGTAGCCCGGCCCCGCGGGGGCCTCGCCGCGGAAATAGACTTCCGCGCCGTCAGCCCGCGCGGCTGCGGTCAGCGCTTCGACCCGGTCGAACTGCATCTTGTTCTGGATCGGCCCCATGTCGACCCCGTCGCGGGTGCCGTCCCCGACCACGATGGTCGCCGCGACCCCCGCGAGCGCGTCCTCGATGCCGGATGCCAGGCGCTCAGGCACGTAGAGGCGCTTGAGCCCGGCGCACACCTGTCCGCAGTTCGACAGGCCTCCCCAGTACAGGTCGGCGGCGATCGCGGCCGGGTCGACGTCGTCGAGCACGATGCCGGCGTCGTTGCCGCCCAGCTCCAGCGTCAGCCGCTTGAGCGTCGGCGCAGCGGCGGCCATGATCGCCTTCCCGGTGCGCTCAGAGCCGGTGAAGGAGATCTTGCTGACCAGCGGGTGCGTGGTGAGCGCCCGGCCGAGTTCGTCTCCGCCCGACAGCACCTGCAGCACTCCCGGCGGCAACACCTGCTGGGCAAGCTCGCCGAGCCGCAGGGTGGCCACCGGCGTGTACGGAGAAGGCTTGACGATCACCGGGTTGCCCGCGACCAGCCCGGGGCCGATCTTCCACAGCGCGAGCAGCAGGGGGTAGTTCCACGCTGTGATCGCTCCGACGACGCCGACCGGGACCCGGTGGATCTCTATCCGCTCGTCAACGTCGTCGCGGACCACCTCAACCGGCAGTTCCATGGAGGCGTAGCGCAGGCAGTAGGCCAGCCCCGAGTTAATCTCTCCCCGCGCCCTGGATACCGGCTTGCCCTGCTCAAGGGTGACCAGCAATGCCAGCTCGTCAATGTGCTCCCTGATCACCTCGACCAGCTTGCGCACGTAGCCTTGCCGTTCCTGCAACGGCAGCGCCTGCCATATGATGCCGGCCCGGCGGGCCGCGGCGGCGGCACGGTCGAGCTCCTCGGCGCCAGCGTCCGGCACCGCAGCGAAAACCTGTGCGGTGGCCGGGTTGATGACCTCGATCTGGCGAGTCGAGGAGGCAGTGTCGCCGTCGATGGTGAGCTGAGGCGCCACGGCGCCGGACAGGCCATGGGTGAGGCTCATGCGTTCTCTCCATGGCCAATCGGGCAAACGCTGCCGCCCGTGGCCGGGTTGACTGTGTTGACCGTCGAGCGGAACAGGGTCCGGAACTGCTCTGGCGTGTACTCGTTCTTCCTGGCCTTGTCCTCGCGGGGGTCGCTGATCTTGACCCTTGCCGAGGGACGGCTGCTGATCCGGTCCGCCCAGGCCGCCACGCGCGGGAAACCCGCCTTGACGTCCACTCCGTGGCCTGCCGCCACCCGGGTCCAGGGAAAGCACGCGATGTCGGCGATCGAGAACTCCCCGGCCAGGTAGTCGTCGCGCTGCAGCCGTTCCTCCATGACCGAGTACAGCCGCCGGACTTCAGTGATGTAGCGGCCGGCGGCGTACTCGTCGTTGATGCCCTGCTGCGGCGCGTAGTTGACGAAATGCGCGGCCTGGCCTGCCATCGGGCCCTGGTTGGCGACCTGCCAGATCGTCCAGCAGATCGCCTCCCACCGCCGTGCGGGATCGGACGGCAGCAGCCTGCCGGTCTTCTCGGCCAGGTACAGCAGGATCGCGGCGGACTCGAACAGCGCCAGCGGCCGGCCGCCGGGTCCGTCGCGGTCCACGATGGCAGGCACCTTGCCGTTCGGGTTGATCGCCAGGTACTGCGGATCGAACTGCTCGCCGACGCTGATGTCGGTCCACTTGATCTCGTACGGCAGCCCGAGCTCCTCCAGCGCGATCAGCACCTTCCGGACGTTCGGACTGGTGTAGTAGTAGAGGTCGATCACGAGGCATGCCTGCTTCCTGTTCTGGCGCCGCGTATCGCTGCGGCTGGCGGTCAGACGCCGAACTCGGCCTGCATCCGGTCGAGGTAGGCCATGAGGTTGGGCTTGGTCTGCACGTAGCCGGTGCCCGGCCACGGGTGCGGCTGCAGCGCGATGTGCTTCAGCGTCGAGTACACCGACGCGTCGAGCGAGCGGAGCCGGTCGCCGGTGAAGTACTTCTTGTCGTCCAGGTAGTCCGACAGCGCGTCGATGTCGGCGCGGAAGAACACCTGGACCACCTCGGAGGTACGGCGGCCCATGCCCTGGCCGTTGAACTCGTCCAGGATGCGCTGGCGGAACGCGTCAAGCGCCGCGCGCAGCTCCGGGCCGACCTCGGCGCCCTGGACGATATAGGGGATGTAGGTCTCCCAGCCCTCGTCGAGGCGCCAGCGGGGCTCGATGATGCCGCTCCAGTACAGGTGCTCCTCGATCAGCCGGTTCCAGGCCAGGTTGTTGGCCGCCTCCGGCCTGGACAGGTCGGCGTCGAGCTTGTCGCCGTACTTTTCCTTGAAGTAGGCGATGATCGTGTTGGAGTCGGGCACCTTGGTGCCGTCGCTGTCAATGATGTACGGCAGCTTGCCGGTCGGCGAGTCCTGGTCCAAGGTGGCCAGGTCCTGCGACTTGTGCTGGAACTCCAGGCCGGTAAAGGTCATGTAGTTGATGACCTTGGTGACGTACGGGCTGATGTCCGGCACGCCGAACGCGGGCACGTACCCGTAGATGGTGATCATTGCGCGGATCCCTTCTGCAGCAACAGTGGTGGTAGAGAGGTAAGGGACAGGTCGCGGCTTTCCTACCAGGGCAGGAAGTCGCCGTTCGAGTGCTGGAACCGGCCGGAGCTGGCCGGGGTCAGCTGATCGATGTCCCTGATCAGGCCAGCCGCGGCCTGATCAGGGGTGATGTAGTCGTAGTTGCCCGGGTAGTCCTTGGTAAGGTCGGTCGCGACCATGCCCGGGTGCAGCGCGAGCACGCTGATGCCCTTCTTGGACAGGTCGTGGTGCAGGTTGAGGGCGACCATGTTCGCGCCGGCCTTGGAGACGCGATAGGCGTACATGCCGCCGGACCCGTTGTCGGTCAGCGAGCCGACCCGGCTGGTGACGATGCCGACCTTGGAGCCCTCATGCAGCAGCCCGCGCAGCGCCTCGATGGTGCGCAGCGGGCCCAGGGTATTGATCTCCAGTTCACGGCGGAACTCGTCGTAGTCGACGGAGCCCAGCTCGTCGAGTGCTAGCACACCGGCGACGTGGTAGATCACGTCGAGTGCGGTCCCGTCAGCAGCCAGCTTCGCCGCGAGCGCGTCGACCGACGGCTGGGAGGTGACGTCCACGTCCCCCGCGACGGTGACTCCCAGCGCGGCGAGCTCATCGTTGCCGACCAGGCAGGCGGCGATCACGCTGTCGCCGCGCTCGTGCAGCTGGCGGGCGATGGCGTGGGCGATGCCACGGTCTGCCCCGACGACTAGAACGGTGGCCACTTGCTTCTCCTAACTGAGAGACCGCCGCGCTCAGGCGGGCACCGCGACAGTGTGCTCGGTACCGATGACTCCTCGCTTGGCCAGGCCGGCCCGCGCGGCCTCGTCGTATCCGACCTCGGCGAGGATCTCGGCGTTGTGCTCGCCGAGCTTCGGGGCCCCGCGGGGGGTGTCCGGCACGGTGTCGCTGAACCGGGACGGAACCCGCGCCTGCCGCAGCCGCCCGGCCGCCGGGTGGTCGTACTCGAAGATGATCCCCGTCGCGTGCACCTGCGGGTGCTCGATGACCTGCGCCCGGGTGAGCGTCGGCGCGGCCGGCACGTCGAACTCGGTCATCAGCTCCATCCACTGCGCTGTCGTCTTGCCGCTCAGCGCCGACTGGACCAGCTCCAGCCGCTCGTTGATGTACTCGGAGCGGCCGACCGGTGTGGCGAAGCGCTCGTCCTCGATCCACTCCGGGTGCCCGAGGGCCTTGCACAGCGCCTGCCACTCGGCGTTGCTGTTGGTCGCGATCGTCATGTACCCGTCGGCCGTCTGGTAGATCAGGTCGATGAAGCTGCCGCCCCTCTCGACCGGGACCGGCTTGTCAGCGAAGGTGTAGGCGCCCATATCGGAGGCCCACAGGAAGGACAGCACGCTTTCCAGCATGGACAGCTGGATGTGCTGGCCCCGGCCGGTCCGCTCCCGCGCGAACAGGGCCGCGGTCAGTGCCTGGGAGGCGACGATCGCGCTGAGCTTGTCGGGCAAGATGGTCCGCACCAGGCGTGGCCGCTCGGAGTCCGATCCCGCCTGGATCGTGGTCAGCCCGCTCAGGGCCTGGATCAGCGGGTCGTAGACCCGCTGGTTCGCGTCTGGGCCGCGCTCGCCGAATCCGCTCATCGACAGGTACACCAGCCGCGGGTTCACCGCCGACAAGTCCTCATAGCCGATCCCGAGCCGCTCGACGACACCCGGGCGGAAGTTCTGGACCACCACGTCCGCAGTGCCCGTCAGGCGCTTGAGGACATCGACGCCCTCGGCTGACTTCAGGTTCAGGGTCAGAGAGCGCTTCGACCGGTTCACGTTGACGAACATCGCCGACATGTCCCCGGAACGGTTCGGGAGCGACCGGACGTGGTCTCCCTTGCCGGGCACTTCCACCTTAATGACGTCCGCGCCCTGGTCGCCCAGGATGTCGGCCGCCCAGGGGCCAGACATCATCGAGGACAGATCGATGACCCGTATCCCGGACAGCGGTCCACTCATCAGCTCATCCACCTCATCGGTCTTTGACGGACCCGGACGGTGCTCATGCCGGGGCCTTATGGGCCGAACGGCTGTGATCCAGGTAACAACGACAGAATCACCGTAGAGCTAATTATCTTAGGAATCAACTACTTGTTTCTGATCTGTTGCGAGGTTAACGTTCGGTCAGAGGGAAGGACCTTGCATGCCGAATGCCCGACGCACCCTCACCGCCGCCGCCGCGGAGCGCGTCTGCGCGCTGATGTTCGCCCCGTCGGAACAACGGATCGGCTTGGAGCTTGAATGGCCGGTGTACTGCGAGCGCGATGTCACTGCACGTCCCAGCGCAGCCGAGATCAGCCGGGCGGTGCGCTGTCGGCTGCCGTACGGCGGCCGGGTCACCTTCGAGCCCGGCGGCCAGGTCGAGTTGGCCACTCCCCCGCAGCACTGTGTCGGTGACGTACTTGAGGCCGCGCGCGCCGACGAACAGGTGCTGCGGTCCGAGCTGGCCGCGCTCGGGCTGGCCGCCGAGACGGTAGCGGTGGACGACCGCCGCCCACCCGCCCGTGTTCTCGAGCATGGCCGCTACGCCGCGATGGAGGCGTTCTTCGCCGCCCAGGGCAACGCCGGCACCTGGATGATGTGCAGCACCGCGGGGACGCAGGTGAACGTCAGCCACGACGCTGACGACCCGCGCGAGCGCTGGCAGACAATGCACCTCGTCGCGCCGGTACTGATCGCGGCTTTCGCGAACTCCCCGGGCACCGGCCTCGACGGCACTCGCTGGGCCTCGGTAAGGCAGGGGATCTGGTGGTCAATCGACAAGGCACGGACCCGGCCGGTCCGCACCGACACACAGCCTGGGCGTGCCTGGTTGGACTACGCCATGGCCGCCGACGTTATGTTCGTGAGCGGCCAGGGTCCCTGGGGGCCCGACGGCATGGGGCTGCCTCCCGGGCTGCCTTTCGGTGCCTGGATGGCCAACGGCCACGACGTCGGATGGCCGACGGTCGACGACTTCCGCTACCACCTTTCGACACTATTCCCTCCGGTCCGCCCCCGGGGCTGGCTGGAACTCCGCGTTCTCGACGCCCTGCCGGGCTGGATCCGCGAAGTCGCCACGCTCACAGTTGCCACGGTCAGCACGAGAGAGGCAGGCCGGGAACTGCGCAGCCGGCTCCAGCCGCCGTCGCGGCGGCCGTGGCTGGCCGCCGCACGCCAGGGACTGCGCCATCCCGGCCTCCTCGCGGCCGCCCGCGAACTCTTCGACGTCGTGCGGGAAAACCTCAGCAGCGTGAGTGACCGCGGTGAGCACGCTGACCTCATGGAGGCCTTCCGGCGTGAGTACGTGAACACCGGCCGCATGCCTGGCGATGACCTCGGCCGCGGTGTCGACCTGCGCTCCGCGGCGCGCGCGCCCGCGCTGGCACTCAGCTGAGCACCAGAGTCAGATACCGCCGTCCATCCTGGAGGGGTCGTCCGGTGACAGGGGCTCGAACCTGGCTAGCAGTCGCTTCAGGATCCGGCGCAAGTCCTCCTGCTCCCACGGGGCCAGGATGTCGAGCAGCCCGGCTTCATGCGCCATCAGGTCGGCGAGGATGGAATCGATCAGCTCCACCCCGGCGGGTGTCAACTGTACGTCGATGCGGCGCCGGTCCTCGGTATGAATGTGCCGTGTCACCAGGCCGGCGCGCTCGAGCTTCTCGAGCCGCTGGGACACGCCGCCAGAGCTGATAAGCGAGTGGTGGGTAAGCTCGCCGGCCGTTAGCCGGAACGGCGGGCCGGAGCGGCGCAGCATCGCAAGCACGTCAAGCGTCACGCGGTCGGTGCCGTGCTCGGCCAGTCGCTCCTTGCGAGCCTGCTCCAGGTGACGGCTGATGCGCCAGATCCGTGAGACGACGCCGACAGATCTCACGTCCACGTCCGGGCGCTCCCGGCGCCAGGCGGCCTCGATCCGGTCAATCGCGTCCTCGCTGGCGCTGACCTCACCAATTCCGCCGGGCTGACGGCTTCGAGCCGGTCCCGGTGCCGACGGGCTGCCTACCCGTCCGTTCCCCATCTGGTGTACTCCGTCCACTGCCGAAAGAAAACTCGCTCATAACTAAATAATTTCGCTGCTAACAATACAACAGGGCGAACCATCAACGCTCCCTGCCACCGAACGCGACAAACTCACAGCGGCACGGCAGTCGCCCCGAGTGGCTGCCGGGCAGGCGCTCATCATGAGCATTGCCCGTCCCGCTGCTCACGGTCGGCTCAACGTTATCCGGTAGCATGTCAGTAAGATAAATCGAACTGAACAGCGGGCTCTTAATCCGCGGGTTCGGGGTTCAAGTCCCTGGCGGCGCACCCGGGTCTTCACGTTTCGGCGGGGTGGCTGTTCACGTTTGAACCCTGCCGTGCCGCCGTGACCGCCGCAGGCCAGGACCAGGGAAGATGCATCCCGGCGTTTCCGCGGAAACGTCCCGCGCAATTGCGTACAGGGTCTCCGACGTGTGGGCTGGCCGCGCTTAACCTGTGGTCAGAGCTGAACCAAGATCGCATCCGCGCAGGTCAAAGCTAAACGTGAAGACCTCACCCGTTCTGACCTGGAGTTTCACCGCTCCAGGTCATTGCAGCCGTTGTCAGGATGCCTGGTAGACGGCGACGTTCCGGACACTCATCGCGGCGCCCGGGGTCGTCGCCGCGGCGGGCGCGCTGCACTGGCAGACGGTGTCCGGGTAGGTTCCGCCGATGGCCAGGTCGAGGATGACGGCGAAGCGCTCGCTGAAGGCGGTCTGCCAGGCGGCCGCGCCGACGCGGGACTCGCTGACGCTGTAGAACTGGTGCCCGTCGAGGTACCAGCGGACCTGCTGGTCCGCGGGGTCGCGGCGGTCGATGACCACCGCGTAGGTGTGATATCCCTGCTGGCAGCCGGGACAGGGCTGAAGCCCGCTGCTCAGGCCGTTCTGCTCGTGGCACGGGCCGAACGTGCCATCGGGATTGGGAGTGGTCAGGTTCCCGCAGTGCAGCGCAGCGGAGTGCTCGTCGAGCCCGTTGACGTCCTCCAGGATGTCGATCTCGCCGTGGGCCGGCCACGTGCCCGACCCGAGCAGCCAGAAGGCGGGCCAGTAGCCGGTACCGGCGGCCGGGTCCGGCTGCCGGATGGAAGCGGTGACCATCAGCTCGCCGCCCGCGGGCGCCCCGAACGTGCGGCGGGTCCGGATGCGGCCCGAAGTCCACGCGGTGCCCTGGCGGACCGCGGTGATATCCAGCGCGCCGCTGCCGTCGAGCTGGACGTTGGCCCGGGAACTGGTCGCCGTCTCGATCTCGCCGTTTCCGAAGACGCCGGAGCCAGTCTGATAGACCCAGGACTGCGGGCTGGCCCCGGCCCCGGCGCGACCGGCGAAGGAATCCGACCAGACGAGCGCCCAGTGCGCCCCGCGGCCCGGATAGGCCACGGTCACCCCGGCCGCGACGCCGGCCAGCGCCAGGGCCACAGCCAGCACGATCAGCAGCGCTCGCTGCCGTGCCCGAGTGCGGCCGGGCCCGCCCCCCGTCACCGGAGGCCGTTCGGCGATCCCAGGCAACGGCAGCTACCGCGACGCAGTGAGGAGCGCCGCGGTCCCCGACAGCGCCCCGGAAGCGGTGTCTTCGGTAAAGGAACCGACGGTAAGCGACGAGAAGGTGTACTTCACCGAAGCGGTGCCCTTCCCCGCGCCGGCGGAGAGAGTGAGCAGCGGGATGCCGCCGGCGGCGCCCTGGGACCGGAACATCTGGTTCAGCAGCGGCAGCGACGACGTGGTGAAGCTGATGCGCAGCGGATCGCCCGGGGCCTGCTGGGAGATCCGGAACGTGGTCAGCTCGGCCGGCGACGTTCCCGGCGTGGCGGCGTAGGCCTTGGCCGCCGACGTGCCGGACGTGCCCGCGAACGGGCCGACGTGCTCCAGCGCGCCCGGTGTGCTGACGACGCCGGTCGCGGTGCCGAGGGTGAGCGCGACGGTGCCCGCGGCGCTGCCGGACAGCTGCTCCTTGAACGAGGCGACGGAGGCAGAGCGGAATGTGTCGACGGACTCGGTGGTCAGCTTGCCGTTCAGGCCCGGCGCCCGGAAGGCCACGCTAACGTCCTGCACCTGACCACCACTGGCGGCCGCGTGGAGGATGTCGTTGAGCAGGACGAGCGAGGACGTGCCGAAGCTGAGCTTGAGGCCGTCCTTTTGCCCGGTCGACAGGTGCACCGTGGTGAGGGGATAGTAGGTGCCCTGGGCCCCCTGGGCAGCCGGGCCGAGCTTCAGGTACACCTCGGTGCCCGCCGAGCTGGCCAGTGTCCGCGCGGAGGCGTCGGCGGTCGTGGCCGACAGCAGCGGCACCGGAAGCAGGAGGGCGCCCGCCACTCCTCCGGCGCCGAGGGCGGCCAGGATAGCCCCGAAGGCGGGCCGGGGCAGCCAGGCCAGCGGCCGCCGCCGGCGCTGCTCGCGCAGCCGGCGCTCTTCCCAGCGGCGCCGGTACTCGACGTCCGGAGTCCCCTGCGCGAACAGGTTCCACACGGACGCGATCGGGGCGCAGATGTAGACCGTGGCCTGGACGAAGACGAGGAAGATGAGGATCCAGGGAGCGTGCCGCATGGCGGCGAGGAGCCCGACGCACGCGTACAGGGCGAGGGCCATGGCCCCTTCTACCTTGGACAGCCGGAGCGCCGCGCTGATGCGTCGGCGGCCGCCGACCTTCGAGGTGCGCAGGAAGACCGCGTTGCGCCGGAGGCCCCCCTCAATGCAGCCGAGGGCGATAACCCAGCTGACTGAGAGGCTGATGAGGAGCGACATCAGCGCCCGTCGGAACGACATCGTCGTCCACAGTCGCAGCGCGAACATGTTGGCCAGCGTGGCGATGACGATGAGCGCCAGCGGGAAGATGGACCGGCTGCCGTCCATGGGGGAAACGGTGAAATGGGACTGGGTGACGAGCAGACCTGTGATCACCACCAGCAGCGCGCTGAAGGCGAACATCAGCAGGTCGCGGAACCAGCCCAGCGACGCCATGAGGAAGTCACGGCGCTGTGCGTTGCTCATCCGGTTCTCCGGAGAGCGGTCCCACGGCATGAGGCTCTTCCAGTGCAGCCGCAGGATCTGCATGGCCCCGAAGCACCAGCGGTGCCGCTGGGTCAGCATCCCGCGGAAGCTGGGGGGCACGACACCCCGGCCGAAGCAGCGGGGGATGTACAGACCGTCCCAGCCGTTCCGGGTCACCCGGAGCGAGGCCTCGGTGTCCTCGCAGATGCACCACTCGTTCCAGCCGCCCGCCGCGACCAGCGCGCTGCGCCGGAACAGCCCCATCGTGCCCACGAAGGGGACCGTGTTGCGCTCGTTGCGCGAGGACATGACCGACAGGTAGAAGCCCTGGAAGGAGTCCACGCAGGCCTGGTAGTAGTGGCTGCCCTGGAAGTCGCGGTTGCCCTCGAAGGTCTGCACGAAGCCGATTGACGGGTCGGAGAAGTACGGCGCGACCTCGCGCAGGTAGTACGGCTGGACGATGTCGTCCGCGTCCACCAGGCCGATGATCTCGGCCCGCGGGTCGGTGTACTGGCGCAGCACGAGGTTGCAGGCGCCCGCCTTGTACCCGGGCCAGGGGGCGACGTGGATGAACTTGACCCGCTCGCGGCCCTCGCAGTACGCCGCCACCGGCTCCCACACGGCCGGATCGGAGGTGTTGTTGTCGATGATGACCACCTCGTAGTTCGGGTAGTCAATCCGCTCCAGCGCCTTGATCGTCTCGATAAGCAGCTCGGGCGGCTCGTTGTAGGCCGGGACGTGCAGTGACACGAAGGGCTGGTAGTCGGGGTCGGCCTTGGGCAGCGGCCGTCCCCGGCGTGCGCGGCACAGCACGTCACTGGCGTAGTTAATGTTCGACATCCACACGAAGAACGCCGCCACGTCCAGCAGGATCACCGCGGAGGAGGTGAGCGACTCCAGGATCGAGTGCGTCGCCAGGATCGCGATGTAGGCCGCGTAGACGATGAAGGTGAAGGACGCCGCGAGGAACGAGGAGTAGAAGACCTGGCCGATGAAGTTGATGTTCGACTGGATCATCATCACCACGACCGCGGTGACGACGAGCGCGCAGGCGGACGTTTCCAGGCCGGCGTACTGCAGGCCCCACACCTCGTGGGTCACCCAGCAGGAGAGGGCCGCGACGGCTACCGCCCCCAGGCCGCCGACGAAGACCTCGGTAATCCGCGACCCCGTCCAGCGGTAGCGGGTACCTATACCGCGCACCGGGCTCAGTACCAGCACGGCCGACACGATCAACTGGACAAAAGCCAGGTAATAAAAGTCGAAAACACTGAAATGAAGCAGCAACCTATTCTCCCCCTTGCGAACTCACCCCTCAGGCCAGGTACCCTAGGACGGCAGTTTTTGCAGGTAGACGTGGTGATTGTGGGTCACGACGGCGATTGCCTGCCCGACGATCGATGCCCCGGACACCGGACCGAAGGCCCGCGAGTCGCAGGCGCTCGACCGGTTGTCGCCCAAGACGAAGTACTGGTCCGCGCCCAGCGTGGTGCTCGCGATCGCCTTCGCGCCGACCGGGCCCGAACGGGGGCTGTACCAGCCTTTTTCCTGCAGCGTCCGCCCGTCGACGAAGATCGTCTGTCCGATCGACCAGATCGTCTGGCCGGGCACCGCGACGACCCTGAGCACCAGATCGCCGGCGCCCGCGGTTCCCCTGACGGTGCAGGGCAGGAAACGCGGGGGGCGGATGACGACAATCTGACCGCTGTGGACGGGACTCTCGAGGAAGCCCGCCTTCAGCACCAGGATCCGGTCGCCCGACTGGATGGTCGGTGCCATCGCCGATCCCGGAACCACGAAGGGCTGGGCGACAAAGGCCTGCAGGAGCCAGCCCGCCAGGGCGGCCGCGATCACGAAGGCGGCCACCTTGGCCGCGAGCGGGCCGAGGCGGCGCGGACGCCGCCGTTGACGCTCCGGCTGGACCGGCGCGGTGGGGAGGTACCCCTCCGGGTCGAGGATCAGGCCGCGCAGCCGGTAGTCGAGCTCCTGCGGCGACCGGACAACGGTCGTCCGGCGGACCGGGGCGTTGCCATTCTCGGCCGGGGAACGGCCGTTCTCGGTGGATGTCGCGCTCATCGTTACCCTCGCCTGCTGCCTGCGGTGACCTGGAACCGGTGCACGCCTTCGACTTCCCCGGCATTCAGGTCGCCGAAGGTCACGCCGAAATGCGTGCCCGAACTGCTGTCGAGAATCCAGCTGATTCGCCCGGGCACGGCGATGCAGATCCGCGAGCCCGGCGCCTCGCCTTCGAGGAGGAACGGCCCGCCGAGCTCCTGCCCCGGAGCAAGTACCAGGGAGGCGTCGGGCAGGACGCAGCGCATCCCGCCCTCGCTCAGGTCGACGAGGGCGGCGGAGACGGTGGACTGACCGCTCCGGATGTGCCCGCGGCCGGCGACCCGCACCCGGACCTGGTGCCGTCGTTCCGCTACGTCACTCTCCGGCGCCGGCGCGCTCCCGCTCGCGTGCTCGTTCCCGAGCGCGGCGACGGGCGCCGGGGCACTGATCGTCGCCTGGGATGCCCGGATACGGTGCAGGCGGCGGACCGATAGGCGGCGCCGGTCGGCGGGTTCGAGGCCGAAGGCGCGCCGCTCTCCCGGCGTCATATCCGACCAGTTCGCCGGCATCCGCCGGATGAACGACGGCACGTTCGCGGCCGGCTCGGTGCCCAGCTTCCTTCCCCAGCCCGCCGCCACCGAGGCCGCCTGGGTGAAGCTCACCGGCACGGCATTCGGGTCGTAGGGCAGGTCGAACAGGCCGATGTCGTCGAGCCAGTCGGGGTACCCGGCGCTGATCGCCTGGGCCACGTCCGGCCAGCGCACCCGCGCGAGCAGGTACGGGACAGCGCGGTCGGCCAGGACCAGGTAGTGGATCTCGCTATTGCCAGGGGTCACTGCCGCGGCCATGGCTGCCCAGCTTTAGTGGTCATCTGATGTTCCCCCACGGGATATTCCGGCCTAAATATCGCTCGGGAACACTAACACCCGCCAAGCCGAATTTATCCTGCTGAATTGAGCGTTAACACGAAATTGATGTCACCTGAATCAAACAGAAGCCGACGCCGCCGGACGTGCTGGCAGAGGGCTGGCCGAGCGGCAACAGAAACGAAACAAATCGGCAATCGGAGCCAAGCACGATGGCGGTCCAAGAGAGTTGCCGGCGCTCGCGAGAACCCTGATCGCCGCTCCGGAAAACCTCGAGCTACCTTAACCGCACGGCTCTCACGGGTAGGACGTGAAAGGATATGACCCCGATCCTGGACATCGCCAGCCGGGTCCGGCGCCGCCCCGTCTTCCGCTTGGCCACGGTCCTCGCGCTCGTGAGCGGCCTTGTGCTGGCGGCCGCGGGGCTGTCCGCCTGCAGTCCGGCGGCCTCCGTCAGCAGGCCGGCGTCAGCGCCCGAGCCGGATTTCGGGCCGAATGTATACATTTTCCGCCCGAGTATGCCGGCCAGCAGCATAGAGGCCAGGATCAATCAGATCGCCCGCCAGCAGGCGGGCAATCAATTCGGCACCAATCGTTACGCCCTGCTGTTCGAACCGGGCATCTACGGTTCGGCCGCGCACCCGCTATTCCTCCAGGTCGGCTACTACACCAGCGTGGCTGGCCTTGGGGCATCTCCGGGCAACGTCGTCATCAATGGGGCGGTTGATTCGTTCAATCAGTGTTCTCAGCCGGCTGGCGCCAGCGACTGCACCGCGCTGAACAATTTCTGGCGCTCGCTGTCAAATCTGACGATCAATTTCCCGGCACCGCCAAGCGGTGCCTTGTGCCAGCGAACGGCCGAATTCTGGGCGGCGTCCCAGGCGTCTCCGGTCCGGCGGGTCGAGTTCAACGGTTTCACCTCGCTGGAGGACTACTGCTCGAAACCCGGTTACTCCAGCGGCGGCTTCATCGCTGACTCGAAGTTCTCCGGCCGTCCCGTGGTCAGCGGCACCCAGCAGCAGTTCCTGGTCCGGAACAGCACCCTGGACGGCTGGAGCAACGGCGTATGGAACCAGGTCTTCGCCGGCGACGTGGGCGCGCCCGCGCAGAACTTCGCCTCCGGCGGCCCGTACACCACCCTGGCGACCAGCCCGGTCACCGCGGAAGCGCCGGTGCTGCAAGTCGATTCCACCGGGAGCTACAGCGCGTTCGTTCCGGCGGTGCGGCACGACTCGGCCGGACCGTCGTGGACCGGCAGCCAGCAGCCGGGCCGCACCATCGCCCTCCAGCGGTTCTTCATCGCCACCCCGGGCGACTCGGCTGCGCAGATCAACGCGGCGCTGGCCCGAGGACAGGACCTGATCCTCACTCCGGGCGTCTACCAGCTGAGCCAGACCATCGAAATCACCCGCCCGGACACCGTGGTGCTCGGGCTCGGCTTCCCCACCCTGGTGCCGGAGAACGGCACCGCGGGAATGCGGGTGGCCAGTCTCCCGGGGATCAGGCTGGCCGGGATGATCTTCGATGCAGGCCCGGTGAGCTCCCCGGTGTTGCTGCAGGTAGGCAGCGGGCCTCGGACCGGGCAGGGGAACCGGGCCGACCCTACCGTCCTGCAGGACGTGTTCTTCCGCATCGGCGGCAGCGGGCCGGGCCAGGCGGCCACCAGCCTCGTGGTCGACAGCTCTCAGGTAATCCTGGACGACATCTGGGCCTGGCGGGCTGACCATGGCGACGGGGTCGGCTGGACCGGCAACGTAGGGAACACCGGAGTGATCGTCAACGGCGGCAACGTGACCGCCTACGGCCTGTTCGTCGAGCACTACGAGAAGGACGAGGTGATCTGGAACGGGAAAGACGGCACGGACATCTTCTTCCAGAACGAGATGCCGTACGACCCGCCGAGCCAGGCCGCCTGGATGGCCAGTCCCACGGTCAAGGGCTATCCCGCCTTCCTCGTCACGCACCGGGCCGCGGGCTTCCACGGCTACGGGATGGGCAGTTACAGCTACTTCGACCAAGGCGTGCCCGTCTTCGCCACCAGCGCGTTCGAGATAGATGATCCCCCCGGTAGCGAACTGCGCGACCTGCTGACAATCTTCCTCAGCACCGCCGGAACCGGCGGGATCACCCATGTGGTGAACAGTACCGGCGGTTCCTCGACGGCAGCCAACCCCGACGCCGCGGTGAAGGTCATCAGCTACCCGTGAGGATGGCCAGGCAGCTGCTCGGCCGCGGCGGCTGATCGCCGACACCGCCGCCCGCCTGTTCGCCGAACGCGGCTATGAGACGTCGCCGTCATCGACGTGGCGAACACAGCCGATGTCGCCGAGCAGACCGTGTACAACTACTTCCCGGCCGAACGGTGGCGCGGAGAGTTCGGCTACCTGGCGACCATCAGCCCTGCCGTCGACCAACTGATGGTGGAGATGATCGATGGCCAGGCCGCCACATCGCGGTCGCCATCAGCGACAGCAGCGCCTCTGTCGCACGAGCGGCCGGCGTTCGGGATATCCATCTCGCCCTTGCTGGCCAGGCTTCCACCAGGACCGCCATCCGGTGAAGTGCCGCGTCGGTGATCTTGTGGGTCGCGAACCGGGCCTCCATAGCCCGGAGCACTGCACCGGCCAGCAGAAGCTGAGATGGAACCGTAAGCAGAGTTGGACTAAACTTAGTCTAGTCATTACCATGGTGTTCGTGACTGTAAACGTCAACATCCACGACGCCAAGACGCACCTGTCGCGACTGCTGGAGCAGGTCGCAGCCGGCGAGCGGGTCGTAATCTCCAAGGCCGGAACCCCGATCGCGGACCTCGTGCCACACCAGGCGGCGACAGTAACGTTCGGCGGCCTGAAAGGCGAGCTCGCCTACGACGATCAGGCGTTCGACATCGATCCGGACATCCAGCAGATGTTCTACCACACAGCACACAGCCGGCCAGGCGAAGCCGGCGAACCCGGCAGGCCCGGCGATGTTGCTCCTTGACAGCCAGGCCCTGCTGTGGCTGCTGGACGACAACCCGCGCCTGGGCCGACAGGCCCGGCAGGCGATCACCTCCGCACAAGGTGTGCACGTCTCCGCGGCGACAGTCTGGGAGCTAACCATCAAGACCATGCTCGGCAAACTGTCCGTCCCGGCGGACCTCAGCAAAAGGCTCACCGCTCAGGGACTGGAACTGCTCAGCATCACCCCCGAGCACGCCGAGGCGCTCCGCGACTTCCCCGAACTTGCCAGGCACGACCCGTTCGACCGACTGCTGGTGGCGCAGGCCTCCCGCACGGGACTCCGGCTGCTCACCGCCAACCAGGTCCTGCTGGACCTAGACCGCGATTTCATCCTCGACGCGTCCAGATAACCGGCAACCCGCGGACTGGGCCACGTTCCGGGCACCCTCGGCCATGGTGGCCTAGACCTGTCCGTATCGGCTCTTAATCCGCGGGTTCAGGGGGGCCTGTCAAGTTGAAATTACAGTCCCGTTCGGGGTTACCCCATACACCACTTCCGTGGACGTGAACCGCTCAGGCCGCTGGACGATCGGTGTCGGCGGTGTCGCCGAGCGACAGGTAGGTCTCGTCTTCCTGTGCCGTGTGCAGCCGCAAGATGGCGTGCAGGCCGTACAGGAGGCCGCGCAGTTCCGCGACGTCGGTGTCGTCAGGCTCACCGTCGCCGATGTCGTCAGCAAGCCGCCCGAGCCGCGCTATCTGGACGGCGATCTCGGCGTGCGCCCTGCTCATCGGAGCGGTGGGGTCCACACCGCCGAGCACCCGGTTCAGCGCCGGGTACAGGTCTGGACTCCTCCGCGTGCTCGTGCGGCCATACCTCGCTGGTGAGCAGTTCGCACGCGCGGCGGACCCTGGCCATCGCGCCGGGCGCGGTCAGGGTCTCCGCGGCCGTCCGCAGCTGGTCAATGTCCGCCCGGATCGCCTGGTGCTCGGCGCGGAACCGCCGGGTGAGGTCGGTATCGGCGGCCGTCAGCCGGACCGCGGGCGCGGCCGGCACGAGGGCACGGAGCGCATTCAGTATCACCGCGACGTCGATGGCCTCCTGCAGCAGCGCGCCCCACACCGCGGGCAGCAGCCCGGCGGCGGCGGCGCCCATGGCGGCCAGTGACAGGCCCATGCCGGCCAGCACGCTCTGCATGGCGATCCGCCGGGTACGCCGGGCCAGTACGGCCACCTCGCCGAGGCGGCCGATCTGGTCGACGGTGAGGACCGCGTCCGCCGCTTCTGACGATGCGGTGGAGCCCCGGGCTCCCATGGCGATCCCCACGTCGGCCAGGGCCAGCGCGGGGGCGTCGTTGATCCCGTCGCCGGTCATGATCACGGGTGCCAGGCGCTGCTCGCGGCGCACCACGTCCAGCTTGTCACTCGGGGTCAGTTCCGCGAGTACCTCGTCGACGCCGGTGAGCGCGCCGACGGCGTCGGCCGCTTCGGCGCGGTCGCCGGTCGCCAGCACGATCCTGCTGATTCCGCCCTGGCGCACCGCCCGGATGGTCTGCCGGGCATCGGGGCGGATC
Organism: uncultured Actinomycetota bacterium; assembly: GCA_963843745.1. Classification (GTDB taxonomy): domain Bacteria; phylum Actinomycetota; class Actinomycetes; order Streptosporangiales; family Streptosporangiaceae; genus Trebonia. The sequence continues at coordinate 296,284 of CAWJLP010000010.1, read as the reverse complement.
CGGTCCTCAAGCAGCAGCACGCCCGCCGGCTGGCCGTCGACGGCGGCGAACACCGTCAGCGCGCCGTCCAGCCGGGCCCGGCGGCGCGCGGCCCGGACCCACGGCTCGGTCTCCACGGCGCCCGTCCACCCGGCGCGCCCCAGCCTGACCGCCCGGCCGCCGACGGTGCCCGTGATGCCCTGCCCCGCTACCTCGGTCACGGCGGCCGGCTGGCTCATCGGGCTGCCGTGCCCGGCCGCTGCCCGGACGACCGCGGCCGCCAGCACGTGCCCGGACACCTGGTCCAGCGACGCGGCCAGGCTCAGGATCTCCTCATTGTCCGGGCCGCCGTTTCCGGCCGGGATGATCGCGGTCACCTCAGGCTGCCCGACGGTGAGCGTTCCGGTCTTGTCCAGCACCAGGGTGGTGCAGCTGGCGAGCCGTTCGAGCACGCCCCCGCTTTTTACCACCACGCCGCGCCGGGCGGCCGCCGACAGCCCGGAGACCAGGGCGACCGGCGCGGCCAGGATGAGCGGGCACGGCGTCGCGACCACCAGAACCGCGACGGCCCGGGCCGCCCCGCCGAGCGCCCACGCGAACCCGGCTACGGCGAGGGTCAGGGGCAGGAACCACATGGCGTACCGGTCCGCGAGCCTGACGAACGGCGCCTGCGAGTTCTCCGCCTCGCTGACCAGCCGCACGATGCCTGCGTAGGTGCCTTCCGCGGCGGTGCCGCTCGACCGCAGGCTGAACGGGCCGCCAGCGTTCACCACCCCGCTCGCTACCGGGTCGCCCTGGACGCGTTCCGCCGGCCGGACCTCGCCGGTCAGGGCGGACTCGTCAAGGACGGCGACGCCCGCGGCCACTATGCCGTCGACGGGAACCACGTCACCGGGCGCTACGAGCAGCATGTCACCGGCGGTGATCTCCGCAAGCGGCACGACTTCCACCCGGTCGCCGCGAGACCGGCGCGCGGTCCGGGGCGCCCGGTCCAGCAGCGTGCTCAGGTCATGCCGGGCGCGCCGCGCCGCCCACGCCTCCAGGGTCCGGCCGCTGGTCAGCATGACGCTGATCACCGCGGCAGCCAGCAGCTCGCGGACGGCTATCGCACCCGCCAGCGCGAGCAGCGCGATCACGTCCACGCCGAGGCGGCCGCGGCGAATGCTGTCGGCGGCGGACCACAATGCGTAGCCCAGGCCGCACGCCGCGGCGGCGAGCCAGGCCGCGTCCGCGACCCCGCCCGCACCGGCCAGCCAGGCCACGCCCCCCGCAGCCAGGCCAGCGGTCGTCACGCTCAGCAGCAGCACCGCCGAACGCCGGCTCAGCCATGCTGCCCCCGTCCGGAATACACCGCTCCTCATCATGCTTCCAGCGTGCGCGCCGCTGGCCGGGAACTACCCGGGGAGGAGGTGCCCGTCCGGGGGGACTTTCGTCACTCCTTGCATGCGTGTCTTCCCGCGTCCGATCTAGCCGCAAGGCGGGCCGGGAAGGCCGGACCGTTTCAGAGCGGCTGGGATCATCTCCGTAGATGTGAGGACTCACATCGTTCTCTCACGGAAGGTTCATGACCGTCCGCGCATGATGGGTTTACCGGGTGAGGACCGGCGAAACCGAAAGGAAACCCACATGAACGCGGAACGCGATCCCCGCAGAGGCCAGGTGCGGCTTCCGGCATTCGCCGAATCAGGCGCTGCCGAATGGCAGCCTCCGGAAGCCGCCGGCCCTGCCCTGGCCGGCCGGTCGGGGAGGGCCCGCAGAGCGGGGCTCCGCCAGGTCCGGAGGATGTCGAACTGGACGGCTGCCGCGCTTATCGTCGGTACCGGGGCGACTACGGTGGCCCTGGCTCACCACGCGATCTCTGTCGGGGCTCCCGCGGCCGCTGTGTCGTCCAGCTCCGCCGGGGGCGTCACCACGGCGGGAACGCGGGGGGCAAACGGGCCGCAGGTCTCTCATTCGGTGGCAACGACCAGCGCGTCCGGCGTGACGACGACCACCACCTCCCAGGTCGTGAACGGCAAGACCGTGGTCAGTCAGGTTCGGCATGCTCCCGCCTACCACGACAACTGACGTGATGACCGCGGTTCCGGCGCCCGGCGCGGCTAGCCCGTGGCGGCGGATCAGCACCGGCGACGACACCGTCGCCGTCGCCGAACGCGCCGCGCTCGGCACTACGGCCCGGGTCGCGGTGTGGCCGCCGGAGAATCTCGGCGCGGCGCTCGGCGGCGGTGGACAGCGTCCTGAGCGCGCTTGACCGTCAGGCCAGCCGGTTCCGGGAGGACTCGGAGATCGCCTGGATCCACCGCAGCGGAGGTGGCCGGTTGATGCTCAGCAACGGATTCGCCGAGGCGGTCAGCGTCGCGCTTGAAGCGGCGCGGTGGACCGGCGGGCTGGTAGATCCCACCGTTGGCGACGCCCTCATCTCGCTGGGCTATGACCGGGACTTCGCCGCGATCGATCCCGAGCAGGGCGGGCCGGCCGGCGCGCCCGTCCCGGCCCCCGGGTGGCAGACGGTCCGGCTTGATGGCCCCATACTCAGCCTGCCGGCCGACGTGCGGCTCGATCTGGGCGCAACCGCCAAGGGCCTGGGATCCGATCGCGCCGTCAGGGCGGTCATGAACGCAGCCGGCCAGGCTGGCGGGGTGCTTGTCAGCCTCGGCGGCGACATCGCCATTGCCGGGCAGCCGCCACGTGACGGCTGGCCGATCCTGGTGGCCGACAGGCCTGAGGATCCAGCCTCATCCCTGACGCAGAACGTGCGGCTGGCTGGCGGCGCGGTCGCGACCTCGTCCATCACCTGCCGCCAGTGGCGGCGGGCAGGACAGGTGCTGCATCACATTGTGGATCCCCGGACCGGGTTTCCCTCTGATGGGCCATGGCAGACGGTCAGCGTGGCCGCTGCCACGTGCGCCGACGCCAACGCCGCCGCCACGGCCGCTGTCGTCGCCGGCGAGCGAGCGCAGGAGTGGCTGGCCCGGGCCGGCCAGCCGGCCAGGCTCGTCGCCCGCGACGGGCAGGTGCGCTACGTCGGCGGCTGGCCGGACGCCGAGGGCGGCCGCATCAATGTCTCGCCGGCGAGCCACGTGTATCGCGGATCAAGACCGGGAGTCCTGCGATGAGCGTGGCCGCCGCCGCCGGGTCGCAGGGCCTGTGGTTCGTGTCGCGCGCCAGCGGGCTGGTGCTGCTGGTCCTGTTCAGCGTCGTGGTAGTGCTTGGCGTGGCAGCGCGCACCGGGGCGGCGCCGAGGCACTGGCCGCGTTTCGTCTTCGTCGAGCTGCACAGGACGCTCGCCCTGTTCCTGATCGCGTTCCTCGCCCTGCATGTCCTGACCGCGATCCTTGATCCGTTCGTCTCGATCGGCTGGGCCGCCACGGTGCTGCCCTTCACGTCCGGTTACCGCACGCTGGCGATCGGGCTTGGCACCCTGGCCGTCGACCTGGGCGGTGCGGTGCTGCTCACCAGCGTGGCCCGCGGGCGCCTGGGCTTCCGGGCCTGGCGGGCGGTGCACTGGCTGGCCTACCTGTCATGGCCGGCGGCGTTCGCGCATTCCCTGACCGCAGGCAGCGACCTGGGGATCTGGTGGGTTGCGGTGATCGAGTGGGGCTGCGCGGCCGCGGTGGCCACCGCCGTGCTCGCCCGGCTCATCGCCGGCATCAGGCACGACCCCGGAAGCGCCACGCCGGCCGGCCGGCCTTCGGCTGCCTTCGAGCGGGTCACCGACCGGGCGGGGACGCACCGGTGATGCGCACCGACAGCCGCCAGCGGCACGCCGGGCAGGCCGCCGATCAGCTGCCGCGCTTGCTGCCAGCGGATAGCGGGACCGGACCCGCCGGCCAGGCGGAGCACCTTGCCCGGTACGGCCCGCTCCGGTCGCCCGGCCTGAGCCGGCAGTGCCGGGAGGCCCTGATCGACGAGGTGGACCGCTCGGGGCTCACCGGCCGGGGCGGCGCAGGATTCCCCGCCGCGAGGAAGCTGGCAGCGGTAGCGGCGGGGCACGCCCCGATCGTCGTGGCGAACGGCACCGAAGGCGAGCCCGCGAGCTCGCAAGGATAAGGTCCTGCTCGCCCGGTCACCCCAGCTGGTCCTGGACGGGGCGGTCCTCGCGGCGGAGATAGCCGGCGCCAGCCAGGCGGTGATCGTCGTGCATCACTCGGTCCGTGAGATCGTGGACGCCGCCGCCGCCGAGCGCACCCGGGCCGGCGCGGACCGAGTCCGGATCCGGGTCATGACGGCCGCGGACCGGTTCGTCGCCGGCGAAGCCAGCGCCGTCGTGCACTGGATCGAGGACGGCGTTCCCGCCCCCACCAGGAAGCCGCCCCGGATCTCGGAACGAGGGCTCGGCGGGACGACCGACGCTCGTGCATAACGTGGAGACCCTCGCGCACCTCGCGCTCATCGGGCGTTACGGCGCCTGGTGGTTCCGTGCGGTCGGCACGCCCGCGGAGCCGGGGTCGATGCTTGTCACCATTCTGGGAGCGGTGAACCAGCCCTGCGTATGCGAGATCGCGATCGGCACTTCCCTGCAGGAGACGCTCCGCCTGGCCGGCGGCGCGGCCGCGCCGCTGCAGGCACTGCTGCTCGGCGGCTACTACGGCAGCTGGGTCGACGCGGCAGCAGCGCAAACCCTGCCGTTCTCATCGGAAGGCCTGGCCATTCTTGGCGCGGGCGCCGGTGCCGGCCTGATCGCGGCGCTGCCCCAGGACGCCTGCGGACTCGCCGAGACCGCCAGGGTGGTGCGCTATCTCGCGGACGAGTCCGCGCGCCAGTGCGGACCATGCCTCTTCGGCCTTGACGCAATCGCCGGCGAACTTCAGCGGCTCGCCGAAGGCCGCACGTCCGATCTCAGCATGCTGCGGCGCTGGCTCGGCCAGGTCGACGGCCGGGGCGCCTGCAGCCATCCCGACGGCGCGGCAGGGCTGGTCCGCAGCGCGCTCGACGTCTTCAAGCCCGAACTTGGCCAGCATGCGCACGGCTGGTGCCGGGCCACAAGGACGGCGAACGTGCTGCCCGTCCCGCCGCGGAGGCAGTCATGACCGCGGGCACGAGGGTCCTGGTCGATCCCATCGCCTGCGACGGCCGGGGACTGTGCGCTGAGATCCTTCCCGAGCTAATCACCCTGGACGACTGGGGCTTCCCGATCATCCGGGACGGCGACGTGCCCGGCCGCCTGACCGCAGAAGCCCGCGAGGCCGTCCGGATCTGCCCCAAGCTCGCCCTCAGGCTCGAAAGCTCGCCTAGGGCAAGCCCACGGCCCTAGCAGCCCGAGATGCCGCCGGGCCGTGGGCCTAATGACCCTGCAGGCAGGGCCCAACGCCCTCATCATCTTCTCATGATCGGCGGCCTAGCCTTGGGGCATGCGGGTGCTGGCAGTGGAAGACGAAACCCGGATGGCCCGGCTCCTCAAGCGCGCACTGGAGGAGGAAGGGCACGCCGTCGACCTCGCCGCCAGCGGCGCGGACGGCGCGTGGCTGGCCACCGAGAACGCCTACGGGGCGATCATCCTGGACGTCATGCTCCCGGACTTCGACGGATTCGAGCTCTGCCGCCGGCTGAGGGAAAAGGGACAATGGGCCCCGGTGCTCATGCTGACCGCGAGGGACAGCGTGGGGGACCGGGTCCGCGGGCTGGATGCCGGGGCGGACGACTACCTCGTCAAGCCGTTCAGCCTGCTGGAACTCGCCGCCCGGCTGCGGGCACTCGCCCGCCGAGGTGATCGGTCGCGCCCCGTCGTCCTGGCCGAAGGAGACCTGAGGCTCGACCCCGCGGCGAAACGGGCGTGGCGAGCGAAGACGGAACTGCGGCTTTCCCCGAAGGAACTCGCCCTGCTTGAGCTGTTCCTCCGGCATCCCGGCGACGTGCTCACCCGCTCGCAGATCATCGAGGCAGTGTGGGACTTCGCCTACGACGGCGGCTCCAACGTCGTCGACCAGTACGTGAACTACCTGCGGCGCAAGGTCGACACGCCGTTCGGGCGGCACGACATCGAAACGGTCAGGGGCATCGGCTACCGCCTCCGTCACGCCGGGAAGAACCCGTAACATGCCCATCCGGGTGCGCCTGGCCCTGGCATTCGCGGCCGCGGCCGCGCTCTTGTTCGCCATCGGCGGGTGGCTGTTCAGCACCGCCCTGTCAGCCGCCCAGCTTGGCGCCATCGACTCCCAGCTCACCGCCCAGCTCGCCCAGGCCGCACGGTACCTGCCCGGGAACGGCACCGGGCCGCAGCCGGCCACGGCCGCGAACCCGGTGCCAGGCGAATACCTCATACAGGTAGTCGATTCCGGCGGCCGGGTCCGCGGCGCCAGTCCCGACGCCGGCACCGCGCCGCTGCTGACCGCGGCCGAGCTGGGCCAGGCCAGGAAGGCGCAGGTGTCGGCGACCCGGACTATCGACGAGGAAGACACCAGGGTCACCGCCGCTCCGCTGGCAGGCCATCCCGGCCTGGTCGCGGTCGCCGCCGTCTCGCTGGAAACCTACGACGCCACGCAGAGTCAGGTACTGCGGGAACTGGCCATCGGCGGCGGTATCTTCGTCGCCATCGCCGGCCTGGGGGCCTACTGGCTGGCCCGCGCCGCGCTGTCACCGGTCGAGCGGCTGCGCCGGCAGGTCGCGGCGATCTCCGAGCGCGGTGACGCCGCCGGCGTCGAGGTCCCCGATACGAGGGACGAGGTCGCCGCCCTCGCCAGGACCATGAACGACCTGCTCAGCCGGCTCCGGCGCACGATCGAGCGCGAGCGTGCCTTCGTCGATGACGCCAGCCACGAGCTGCGATCCCCGCTCGCCGTGCTGCGCGGGGAACTCGAACTGGCCGGGCGGCCAGGCCGCAGCCTCGAGGAACTCGCCGCCGCCGTGCGCGGCTCCGCGGAAGAAGCGGAAAGGCTCGCCCGGATCACCGGCGACCTGCTGGTGCTCGCCCGCGGTGACGCCGGGCAGCTCGACCTGCGGCTCAGGGAGACCGATCTGCGGCAGCTCCTCTCGCGCAGCGCCGACCACGCCGCGGCCCGCCTGGCGACGGCGCAGGTGACCTGCCGGATCGACGTGCCGACCGGAACCCGGGCCTGCGTCGACCCGGACCGGATCCGCCAGGCCGTCGACAACCTGCTCGGCAACGCGCTGCGCTTCGCCCCCGCCGGATCGGTCATCGTGATCGCCGCGAGGGAAAACGGCCCCGACCTCTCCATCGAGGTCCGTGACTCCGGCCCAGGATTCCCGGCGGATTTCCTGCCGCACGCGTTCGAGCGCTTCCGGCGCCCCGACGCCGGCCGCTCCCGCGACGGCGGGGGAGCCGGCCTCGGACTGGCCATCGTCCAGGCGATCGCCATCGCCCACGGCGGAACAGCGACCGCGCGCAACGGCCCGGGCGGCGGCGCCGGGGTCAGCCTGCGGCTGCCAGGCGCCGCCCGCTGACTCCCTCATGGCCTGGTGCGGGCAGCAGTCGCAGGGGGCATGCGCCGGGACCGTCGGCCCGTCGACGGGACCACGTCTCTGGTCGTGCGCCGCTGCCCGGCGGGACCTACGGCCCTCCTCCTGGAGGAACCATGGCCCTGCGGGCCCGGCACCGCCAGCGCGAGCATTGAGGCATGAACGCGATGCTCTGGCATCCGGGACGGCAGGGCACGGCCGACGCTGTAAGTGATGGCCGGGCGCGGACGGCGGTTCCGCCCGGCCGCGCCTGCTGCTGCCCGGCCACGGCCGTCGTCCGGGTGATCATGCCGCCTGCCCCGGCCAGGCCGCACGAGACCGAGTTGCTGCTGTGCGGGCACCACTATCGCGTCTCCCGTCAGGCACTGGCCACGGCGCACGCTACCGTCCGCCCGGCCACCGGAACCTGGGATGGCGCCCCGGACGCGCTGCTGCCCGGCCTTCCCGGTCCCCGGATGCCTGCCGGCCAAGACCAGGCCGACGCGCCTTGAACGGACAGTGGCTTCTCCCGGCAGCGGGCCGGCTTCCGGTTGCGGCCGTGCTGCAGGTCACGGCCGGCGCTTCCTCGTTCGGTGACGCGCACGGTGGGACCATGCGGAGCGGCTGGCCCGGAAGACGCGAGCATTGCGAGCCGACGATCCCGGCCAGCACCACGCGAGCACTATCGCCGCGCAGCTCATAGGAGGCTGACATGAGACTCACCAAGCGCCCGCTGGCGATCGGCGCCGGCCTGGCGGCCGGGCTCGCCCCGCTCGCCTACCCGCTCTTCCTCCGCCGCCAGTGCCTCACCTGGGGCGCCCGCGCCGACGAGGCGGCCATGAAGCTGCCCGGCGACGAGCTACTGCCCGACGCCGGCCTGGTGACCACCCGCGCGATCACGATCGACGCTCCCCCGGACGCCATCTGGCCGTGGATCGTGCAGATGGGCAGCGGCCGCGGCGGCGCCTACACCTACGACTGGATCGAGAACCTCCTCGGCCTGAACATGCACAGTGCCGACGAGATCCTTCCCGAGTTCCAGGACCTCAAGGCCGGCGACGAACTGCCGATGGGGCCCGGCCGGCCGGTCATGCGGGTGGAGGTGCTCGACCCGGAGCGGACCCTCGCCATCCGGATCGCCGACATGAACTGGGTATGGATCTTCGCACTGCTGCCCGAGACGGGATCGACCAGGCTGATCAGCCGGAACAGAATCGTCACGGCGGGCTTGCCGCGGGCCGCCCGGCCGTTCTACCTGCTGTTCATGGAACCGGGCAGCCTGGTCATGGAACGCAAGATGCTGCTCGGCATCAAGACGCGCGCCGAACGACTCGCCCGCGACCCGGCCGCCTAGCCGCTGACGCCGGTCCCCGACGTCTTGGGGTTACCACGAGACGTGCGGCGGCAGCGAGCAGAACGGCGTCGCCGCGGTCCCGTGAGGGGTGGCGGGCCGCCCGCGGCGTGGTCCGCGATCGGAGGGGCGATATGGGCGCAAGCACGGCAGCGCGGGTGCCGGTGGACCGGGCCAGCCCGGCCGACCTGATGCAGCTTGCCACGGACGTGGGACCCGCCCCCATGAATGTCGGTGCCGTGCTGGTCCTTGGCACCGGGCCCGGCTTCAGCGTGCAGGAAGCGCAGCGGCTGCTGGGTGAGCGCGCCCGCGCCGTGCCGCGGCTCCGGCAGCGGCTGCGCCGGGCGCCACCGGGCTGCGGCCGGCCGTTCTGGGTCGACGACCCGGCGTTCGACTCGCGGCATCACGTCCGGCAACTGCCCTGCCCGCCACCGGGCGACGAGCGGGCACTGCTGGAAGTGGCCGCGGCCGTCACCCTCGCGTCCCTGCCCCGGTCCCGGCCGCTGTGGTCGGCCACGTTCGTCACCGGCCTGGCCGGCGGCGGCACCGGGCTGGTCATCGTCATGAACCACGTGCTGGCGGACGGCATCGGCGGGCTCGCGGTCCTGGCCACGCTGGTGGATAAGGCTCCGGGCCTGCCGCCCGGTAACCCGGGAAGGGCGCGGTTCCCGGTCCCGGCTCCCGGCACACGTACGCTCGCCGCCGACGCCTGGGCGGGCCGGGCACGCGGCCTGACCCGCCTTGCGCGCAGCGCGCGCACGCTCCGGCAGGGCCTGGCCGAGCTGGGCGGCGCCCGCCCGCCCGGCCGGCTCACGCCGACGTCCCTGAACCGCCCCACCGGACCGCAGCGGCGCCTCGATGTCGTCGCCGCCGACCTGGCCGCGATCCACGACCTGGGTCACGCCCACGGCGGCACCGTCAACGACGTGGTCCTCGCCGCCATCGCCGGGGCGATCCGGGTCCTGCTGGCGAGCCGGGGCGAAGAACTCGGCCTGGTGACGGCATCCGTGCCCGTGTCGGCACGCCAGGCAGCTGCCGGCGGCCAGCTCGGCAACCAGGTCGGGACGATGCCGCTGACCCTGCCCGCCGACGGCGACCTGGCCGCCCGGGTGACCCGGATCGCCGCGCTAACCCGCGAGCGCAAGACAGCGGCCCGCGGCAGCTCGGCCGCGCTGCTCGGACCGCCGTTCCGGCTGCTGGCCTCCACCGGGCTGCTCCGCTGGTTCTTCAACCGCCAGCGGGTGGTTCACACCTTCGTCACCAACCTGCGCGGCCCGGCCGAGCCGCTCACATTCGCCGGTGCCCCGATACTGGCGGTGATCCCCATCCCGGCTACGACCGGCAACGTCACCGTCACGTTCGGCGTGCTCTCCTACGCCGGGATGCTGCGGATCACCGTCGTGTCGGATCCCAGCCAGATGCCGGACGTGACCGTGCTGACGGCCGCCCTGCGCAAGGAACTGGGCAGCGCGGCCCGCTGACCGGCGCGGCTGGCTGTCTAGGGCGTGGTGGTCAGGGAAGAGACCATGGCCACGCGTCGCCTGGTTGCCATCGGCATACGGAACCCTGAGGACTGCGCCGCCGCGGGCGCGTTCGCCTTCAAGGAAGCCCAGCTGCGGAAGGCGCCCCTGCTGGCCGTCCATGGGTGGCACTCCCGGATACTCCGCCGAGCTGGCCTGGCTGGGGTTCCAGCCGCTGGAGGCAGTCTTCGCGGTCGTGGGCGTACTCGTCGTGCTGCTCGCCTGGTCCACGCCCAGACCACAGCCATGATCCCCGCTGTCCGCTCGACTATCGCCGACAGCGGGGGTCGAACACTGAGGCGCTCGCCGGCTGAGGAAGCCCTTCCCTTACCCGGAACGGACCACCCGTTCGGGAAACAAAGATCAGTCCCCGGCGGCAGGCCGGCGCCGGCCTTGCCCCGCCCGCGGTCCACCGCGCCGATCGCGGGGGCGAGGGTCAGCCACAGCCCGATCGTGACCACCATCGACGTCACGTAGCCCGAACGGGCGGATGCCAGTGTCGGCGCTGACGATCCCGGCGAAGATCATGAGCAGCCAAGCGCTCACGAAGAACAGCGGCCCCGCCGCGACCAGCCTGAAGAAGGCGCCCATGGATCAACCCTCCGTTGTTCCCGCTGGGCCGGGCAGGTCCTGCGGTTCCGGCCGGTCCTCCGTGCCGCCCATGTCCAGCCGGAACGGCGGGTACTCGTCGGTCATCAGGCTGGCGTAGGCGGCCACCCGCAGCACCCACCGGTTCATGCCGAGCACGAAGTCGTAGACGCTCCTGGGGTAGCTGCCGGTGAACAAGACGATGGCCGCGCCAGCCACCACGCTGAGCACCGCGAATGCCAGCCACAGGAACGCCAGCACCACGTAGTGCGGAATCACCAGGATCCACTTGACGAGTCACAGCCAGCGGGACAACGGCTGGTCCAGCCGCGCATTCACGCGCGCCGGATACGTCGCCGCACTCATCTGCCCACCTCCATGGTGAAGCGCCGGCACTCAGCTCCAGCAGACCGCGGCGCCAGCCAGCAGCAAAGGGGCGAAGTGATCCGGAACCAGCCGGCTTTGGTCCTGGACCGTGCCGCGATCCGCAGGCGGCCCGACGCCGTCCGCGGATCTCGTGCGTGCTAGCTCGCCGCCTTTAGCCTTCAGTTCCAATAGAGCCGGGTCATGTCATTCCCCGCGCTGCTCGCCGGCCCCTAGCTCTGCGGCGATCTGCGCTGCCCACGCGTCGATGGCCGGCCAGTCGCGGAAGTCACCGGCCGGCATGGCCGCCTGGGCGGCGGGCACGTGCCGGACGAACCGCTCGCCGAGACCGACAGCCGGCGCGTCCGGATCGTAGGCGCCGAAGAAGACCTGCTCGCCGCGCGGGTGCAGCAGCCTCGCGAGCTCGTCGAACTCCCTCGGCCGGCTGGCCTCAAGGACGTTCTTGCCGTCCTTGTCCACCTGGTCGGCGCCGAGCGGGCCACTGCTGAACAGCCACAAGGGACGCGCCGCGAGTTGCCTGCGATAACGCCGGGAGAACATCACAGCCGGCTTGAGCCAGTGGAACATATACGCCGCACCGCCGAGGACGACCGCGTCGAAGGACCCGACGTCCTTGACGTCCTCGACGGGCCGGGCCTCGGCCGACAAGCCCGCCGCGGTCAGGGCGGCAGCGATCCGTTCGCCGATCCCGGCAGTGGCACCGTGCCGGGTGGCGTAGGCCACGAGGACTTTCATGGCATCTCCTCCAGTGAATGGCAGGCCTGCACGCTGCCCAGCACGACGAACAGGACACCCCGCGCACCGCCCCCGCTCGCGCTCTCGAGGAACCAGGCGCTACTTGCAACATTGCGCCCAGTCCGCTGGCCTGCCAGGGCCGAACGTCACCGATCAACCCACTTGTGGCCGACCACTTCGCTCCCGGCAGCGACCGGGCGGCGGACAGCCGCACCGCAAGGCGGCGCCCGGCATAGCGGGCCGGGACGGAGTAGTAGTTGGGCAGCTGAGAAATGATGCTTTAGCTGCGGAGAGTCAGTTCTCAGCTTTGCCGGTGAGAATGGCGCTGTGATGCGTGGCGGGCAAGTCTCCGAACCTGATCAGGTGCAGGCCGGGCGGAGGGCGCGGACGTGGAGCGTTCCATCGCGCCAGGCGCCCGTGCCGCGCCCCGTGATCGTGGACGTGTGTGCCGCGTTGGCCGGGCTTGGCTTCGGCGCCGTCCTCGCCGCGGTTATCCTCGGCGAGTCCCGGGGCTCGCTCGCCGCGCCTGGCGGGCTTTTTTCCGCGGCCGGCCGGCTCGCCGGCTTTACCGGGACGTATCTCATGCTGATCATGGTGGTGCTGATCGCCAGGCTGCCATGGCTGGAGAGCTCGGTCGGCCAGGATCGGCTGGTCCGCTGGCACCGGCAGCTCGCCCCCTGGGCGATCAGCCTCATCACGGCTCACGTGGTACTGATTACGCTCGGCTACGCACAGGCGGCGAGCAACGGGCTACTGCGCGAGCTGTGGGTACTGGTCACGTCCTACCGGGACATGCTGGCGGCGACGGTCGGCTTCGGCCTGCTGATCATGGCAGGGATCAGCTCTTACCGGCACATCCGGCGCCGGCTCAGGTACGAAACCTGGTGGGTCATTCACCTGTACCTGTATCTCGGGCTCGCCATGGCGTTCGCTCACCAGATCTTCACCGGTGTCTCCTTCATCGGCCACCCGCTGGTCAGGGCGCTGTGGATCGTGGTCTGGGCGGCCACCGCGGGGATGGTGCTCGTGTTCCGGGTCGCGCAGCCGGCCTGGCGGAGCATGCGGCACCAGCTCCGGGTGGTCGAGGTCCGCCAGGAGGCGCCCGGGGTCGTCTCGGTGGTCTGCCGGGGACGGCATCTCGACCGGCTGGCGGTGTCCGGCGGTCAGTTCTTCCACTGGCACTTCCTCACCAAGGGGATGTGGTGGCAGGGGCACCCGTACTCGCTGTCAGCCCTGCCGCAGCCGCCGTACATCCGCGTCACCATCAAGGGGCTCGGCGACCAGAGCCGGGCGGCGGCCAGCCTGCGTCCCGGCACCCGGGTCGCCATCGAGGGTCCCTATGGGACGTTCACCGATCATGCGCGCCTTCGCGAGGGGGTCGCGCTGTTCGCCGCGGGGGTCGGCATTACGCCGGTGCGCGCGCTGCTCGAGGACCTGCCGGCCGGGGTCGACGTGGTGGTCGTGGTCCGCGCGTCGACCCCCGCGGACCTGGTGCACCGGGACGAGGTGGCCACCCTGGTCCGGCAGCGCCGCGGCCGGCTCCAGGAGATCGTCGGCTCGCGGCACAAGGTCCGGCTGAACGCCCGGGTCCTGCGGTCCCTCGTGCCCGACATCGCGTACCGCGACGTGTACATCTGCGGGCCCGGCGGGTTCACCGCGGAGATCGCCGCCGCCGCGCAGCAGCTCGGGACGGACGCGGGGCAGATCCACACAGAGACGTTCGGGTTCTGATGCCCGAGAGGGGCAGACAGCAGATGCGCAGCAGCGAAGGCCTGCCGCTATGAGGCGGGCACCGATCGTGATCACGGCGACCGTGGTGGGCCTTGTCGTCGTGCTTGAGTTCCATACCCGGCCGTCAGCCATCGCCGTCACGACGATCCCAGCGGCGGGGGCGGCCACTGCCAGCCCCGCGGGGCCGGCACCGTCCACGGGCAGTTCAGGGACTGGGGCCGCGTCGAAGAGCGGGTCAAAGGGCAAGGCCAAGACCGGACCGAGCTCCGTGCCCAAGGCGAGTTCGCCAGGCAAGCCGAGCAGTTCCAGGACGGCCGTCGGGCCCCAGGTGAACTACAGCTGGGGCGTGCTGTCCGTTTCCGTCACGGTGTCCGGGACCAAGATCACCAAGGTCGGGATCGCCTCCCTGGACGACGGCGGGAACCCCCGCTCGCAGTCCATCGACCAGAACTCCATCCCAGTGCTTGAACAACAGGCCGTGGCGGCGCAGAGCGCGAACATCCAGGGCGTGTCCGGGGCGAGCTACACCAGCGCCGGGTTCCAGCAGTCGCTGCAGGCCGCGCTGCAACAGCTGGGCGTCGGGTGACGACGAGTCCCCGCGCGACCGCCGGGCCGCCTGGCCCGCCGCCCGTTCACCTCGTCCACCATCTGGAGGACGTGATGGGCACGATCGTGGTCATCGACGTCTACGCCACTGCGGACGATGCCGCCACGGGGGCGAGCCAGGAGATCAGCGGGCAGCTAGCCGAGGCGGTGGCCACCTTGCACCGGGCCGATGAGATCTTCAGCACCTGGAAGCCCGATAGCCCTGTCAGCCGCCTGCGCGGGGGAGAGCTCAGCAGCGCAGAGGCTCCCGCTGAGGTGGCCAAGATCATTGACCGCTGCGCGGTGGCCCGCGACCTGTCCGGCGGGTGGTTCGACCCGTGGGCCGTGCCCGGCGGGTTCGACCCGTCCGGCTACGTCAAAGGCTGGGCCGCCCAGAACGCGCTCGCCGCGTTCCGCTCCAGCGCCATCTGCGGCGTCCTCGTCAACGCCGCCGGCGACATCGCCAGCAGCGGCGGCCTCGGAGACGGCACGCCCTTCAGGATCGGTATCGCCGACCCTCTCGCGCCGCTCCGCCTGGCTGAGATCGTCGAGCTGACCGGGGCGATCGCCACCTCGGGAACCTACGAGCGGGGTGAGCACCTCATCGACCCGCGCTCGGGGCGGCCGGCCGCACGCGCCGCCTCGGCCAGCGTGACCGGACCCGACCTCGGTCTCGCGGACGCGCTGGCCACCGCCCTGGCGGTGGCCGGAGAACCTGCCCTCGCGCTGTTCCACGGACTCGACGGTTACGAGGCGCTCGTCATCAACCCCGACGGCAGCAAGCAGCGGACGAAACGGTTTCCTGTTGCCGCGGCCCGGGTCCCATAGACCTTTCGCAGGCGCCCCGCCCCGGGCCTGTCGGTTACCGGGGGCGTGTGCCGGAGACAATGCCGGCTTCCGCGACGACCGGCTCGAAGCGCACGTCGGTGAAGCCGGCGTCGCGCAGCGCCAGCTGCCAGAATTGTGGTGTAGCCGGGTGCTCGTGGCCGACGCCCAGTCCGTACCTGGCGAGGTTCTTGGCGATGCGCCACCACCCGGCAGGCCCCCTGATGGCGAACGCCGTCGCCTTTGCGCGGAGTATCTCCCGGTCACGCCGGGTCGCGCCGCGGCCGAACATCATGTCGGCGACCACGATGCGGCCTCCGGGGCGCAGCCACCGTGCTGCCTGGGCGGCCAGTGTCCGCTTGTCCTCGTCCCTGAGGTGATGCAGCGCGTAACTGGACACGACCAGATCGACGCTGGCTGGCGGCATCTGGAAGGTCCGCAGGTCTGCCACCTCGGTCCGGACGTTGCGCAGTCCGGCCTGCGCGGCCCGCGCGGCCAGGGATTCCGCCATGACGGAGGAGATATCGACCGCGAGCACCGAACCCGCCAGCGGGGCCAGCGCGAGCGCCACGAACCCGGTGCCCGCGCCAAGGTCCACGCAGGCATCGGCGGGCCCGGGATCCGCGATGGCCAGCAGCCGGTCGAGCACCTTGTCGAATCCGCTCGTTGATGTGACGTGCGTATGCCAGCTCGCAACGCGCCTGTCCCATATTCGCGCTAGCGGCAAAGCACCTCCCCTGTCAGGTTTCCTGCAAGTTACGCGGAGAGGCTCTGGGGCGCCGATCAAGCTGGCATGGGGAATTTCTGTATCCGCGCCGTTTTTCGGAGCGGCCCATGAAGTGCCGCTGAATGCGACCCGGCGATGCCCGGAAAAAGCGCAGCCGGGTTAGGGTGGCGCATCGCAATGCGCAGGTATCGACGGGCCAGCCGCCTGCCCTGGCGGGCAGCCGGCGTGCTGGCGGCTGCCGCGAGCCTGGCGGCGAGCACCGGCGCCAGCGCGACCCCGCCCGCGATATCCGGGCTGGCAGGCCGCCCGGCCGGACCGGGAGTCGAGAAGGTCGCGACCGGGGCGGCACGCAGCCTCGGCGAGCCGGCCGCGGCGCAGGACGCCGCGGCCACCGCGGTCACGGCGACCAGCTTCGGCGCCGCGGGGGCGCAGGCGGTTGTCTGGACTAAACGGGCGGGCACGACGACCTGGCGGCGGGCCGGGTCCGTGCTCCCGGCCGGGTTCGGCTCCAGCTACGACCCGGCGGCGGCCGCCGCGCCGGGCGGGCCGCTGCTGGTGGTGGCGGGCACCGCGCCCCCCGGCGAGGAGTGCATCACCAACGGTTCCGTGGCGATCGCGAGCGTCGGCTCCCAGGGCGCGCTCGGCGCCGCCAGGCTGGTCAGCGATCAGCGCGGGACGGGCAGCTTCGATGACCGGCCGATGGTCGCGGTCGGGCAGCACGGCACGGTCTGGGTGGCGTGGTCACAGGGGCCGGACGCGGACGCCTGCCAGAACGTCGGCAGTGGCGACCGGATCGAGGTCGCCGTCTCCCACGACGCGGGCCGGACCTTCGGCGCCCCGGTCGCCATGCCCGGCGACGGCGGACACTCCGCGTTCGGCGTGCGGCTCGCGCCGCTGCCCGGCGGGCAGGTGGCGGTCTCCTGGACCGAGACGACCGGGACCGGCGACCAGGCGGTCCTCGTCTCGGTTCTCGGTGCCGACGGGCACCCGCGGCAACCCGAGCAGGCGCTGACCGGAGACGGACCGCCGCTGGTCCTGCCCGGCGCCAGCTTCTACGACTTCCCCGCCGTGGACATCGCCGCGCTCCCCGACGGGAGGTTGGTGGTCGCCGCGCCCTTCTGGACAGCCGGCCGGAGCGTGATCAAGCTGGCCGCCGGCACGCCGGGCGGCCGGTGGCAGCAGACGAGCCTGAACCCGCCAGCCGGCGCCGACCTGCTGCTGCCCGCGCTTGGGCTGCTGTCACCCGGCGACATGCGGCTGCTGGCCGCCGAACACACCCGCTCCGGTGACCGGCTCGGGTACGACTGGGCCGATGTCACTATGACCAGCCACGGCCCGGCTGTCAGCCCCGCCGGGCTGACGGCGCTGACGCCCGCACCACCCGGTCCCGGCTTCTTCGAGATCGGCGAGGAACTGGCGCTCGCCCCCACGCAAGATGGACTGCTCACCGCGGTCGTGGTCGCCGGCCAGGACGGAGCCGCGCTCGAGACCGCAACGTTCAGCGCGCCCTCAGCCGCCACCGCCCCGCCGCACAACACGGGCACGCCCGCGTCCAGGACGCCCTCGCCAGGAACACCGGGGACATCCGGACGCGCAGCGCCAGGTGCCAGCACGGCAAGGGCCGCGAACACCGGGCCGCGCGGATTCGCCGCCACGGCCGCGTGGCTGGCGGCGGCAGCGCTGTGCTGTGCCGCGGCAGGCGGCGCCCTGCTCCTCCGGCGCCGCCGCCCAAGGACCGGACCGCCCCCCCGGCACCGCCCGCCCGGCCGCGGAAGACGGTGAAACGACACTGCCCAGGTGAGGGACACGGCACCCGTCGCGCTGACCGCCGCAGGGCGACGGCGAGGGTCGCAGGTGAAACGCGCAGTCGTTCGGGCTGATGTCTTTGATTATCCCGAACGGATGCGGCTGACTCCCGCACCGTCCACCGAGCCCCCGAGTGCGGCGACGACGATCCCGGCGGGCTAGCGCCCGCGCCGCGCGGCCGATGGCGAGCGGCCAGCAGGCCTGCTACGACGAGGGCAGGCCGGCGATCCCGGCGACGTGCCCGATCCCCGCGAGTGAGCGGGCGGCCAGCGTGCCGGCGCTCAGCGCCGCCGCCAGCCACAGCACGCGCATGACGATCACCCGGAGGGCGAGGGCGGTAGCGCAGCCCGGCGGCTCCGGCCAGCGACGGCAAAACGGAAGCCGCCCCGGGACTGGCATCACACGGACACCCTAGCTACTACGGCTGTGTAGAAGTTCTGAACTTCACGCGCCGGGTCACGATGATGGGAAGCTCGCGCGGGATGACCCGTTCAGATCAGTTTTTCAATTTCCTATGAACCCGCGGCGGGCGCCCCGGAGAGTGTCGTCGCGATCTCCCGGCCTGCGCCGCGCCAGAACTTATCCAACCCGTCCAGACCATTTTCAGATGCCTTGCAGACATTGCACGTGCCCTGGGCGTCCTACGGTCGGGACCGTGGCCTGGAAACATAACCGCACTGGCAGGTCCCTGCCGGTCATTGTGCTGTTGTCTGGCGTCACCGCGCTGGCAGCCTGCAGTACGTTCACCGCGGCGAAGCAGCTTCAGGCACAGCCTGCGGCCGTCGCCTCGTCGACCAGCACCGCTGGCGGCGGCGTGGCTCCGCGCGCCGTCAGCAGCGGTGCCGGCACCGGCAGTGACGGGAAGGCGGTGCTTCCCGGGCCGGCGACGCTGCGGCCGTTCCCCGGAGTGCGGACCTACCCTGGTGAGGGTTTGTGGCAGCCGGCCGGACGGCTCGTTGGCGGCAGGCCGGCGGTCTACGAGACGCTGCTCGTTCCGCCCGGCGGCACTCAGCGCGCCGGGATCGCGTGGATGGACACGAGCCTGCTGTCCGCGCGGCTGTACTCGGGGTCGATGTCCCCAGGTAGCGGCCCGTACAGGTACACCGCGCCCGTCGCGCCGGCGGCGGCCAGCTCCCTGGTCGCGGCGTTCAACGGCGGCTTCAAGATGGCCGACGCCCACGGCGGCTACTACACCGAGAACCGGATGATCAGGCCGCTGGTGCGCGGAGGCGCCTCGCTGGTGATCTACGCCGACGGGTCCGTCACAGTCGGCGCGTGGGGCAGCGATGTCACCATGCCGCCGTCCGTCGCGGCCGTCCGGCAGAACCTGTTCCCGCTGGTCGCCGGCGGCAGGCCCAGTGCCCGCGCATCAACACGCACCTGGCGGGTGTGGGGCGGCACCTGCCCCTGCGGGGCCGGGCAGCACGGCTCGGAGTACCAGTGGCGGTCCGGCCTCGGCGTCACCGCGGACGGCGCCCTGGTCTACGTAGTCGGCCCGGTGCTCTCCCCGCTCCAGCTCGCCGATGTCCTCGCGCGGGCGGGAGCGGTGCGCGGGATGCAGCTGGACATCAACCCGAGCTGGCCGGTGTTCGCCACCTTCAAGCCCGCGCCTCCGGACGGCCTGGCCGCGCCGTCCAACGGCTCCAGGCTCGTCGACACCTACCGCGGCCCGGCCACGTTCTTCGACCCCACCTACGCCCGTGACTTCATCACGATGTCCGCCCGCCCGGTGCCTGGCAGCCGCCGCTGAGGCCATCTCTGCCCCGCCACGGCCGGTGACCTCGTACCCCGCACTGTCCGCGGCCGGACGCGCCGAGGGACTTCCCGTAACCATTCCCGCAACTAACTGAAACGGGCAGCAATGATGCTAGGACCTGACTCGCGGCTGCTGACTGCGCTGCTGATCGCCGCTAGCGCCGCCCTGCTGGTGGCCGTCGTCCGGCTGCGCCTGCTGCCGGTCAGGATCCTCTGCGGCGCCTTGTCGATCATGGTGGCGATGACCGGCGGCGTCGCGGCGGTCAACTACTACTACGGCTACTACACCACCTGGGGACAGATGTGGGCCGACTTCCACGGCGGCACCGGCAACCTCGGCGTCATCACGGCAGCAACTAGCACGACCGCGCTCGGGTCGGGCCGCCTCGGCTGGACCGACCTGCCCGGCAAGCTCAGCGGCTACAACCGGCGAGGCCTGGTGTACCTGCCGCCGCAGTACGGCCAGGCCAAGTACGCACAGGTACGGTTCCCGGTCGTCGAGCTGTTCCACGGAACCCCCGGCACCCCTCTCGCGTGGGACACCAGGCTGCGGATCGGCCAGGTCGCGGACTCGTTGATCGCCAGGCACCTGATCGGGCCCATGGTGCTGGTGATGCCGGCGATCAACGGACCGGGCCGCCAGTACCAGGACTGCGTCAACGGGCCCGCCGTCAACGACGAGACCTACCTCACGAAGGACGTGCGCACCGACGTGTACGCCCGCTACCGGGTCAGCCAGGATCCCTACGAGTGGGGCATGGCGGGCTACTCCTCCGGCGGGTACTGCGCGGCCAACCTCGCCCTGCGCCACCGCGGCTCCTTCGGCGCCGCCGCGGTCATCAACGGGTACTTCCGGGCAGCCGACGGCCCGGCTGGCGCCGCGCTGAACAACAGCCAGCCGCTGGAAGCCGTTAACAGCCCGCTGTACCTCGCGGAGAGGCTCACCCCGAACAGCAGCCCCCTCCCCGCCTTCTGGGTCGCCGCCGGCACCAACGACAAACCCGACTACAAGCCCGCGACCATGTTCGCGGCCGCGCTCGACCGCGGCCAGCAGGTCCCGTTCGTCAAGCTCAACGCGGGCGACACCGCCAACGCCTGGCAGGCCGCCCTGCCCGCCGCGCTGACCTGGCTATGGCAGCAGCTGGCACCGCCCGACCTGCGGGTCCTGTTCCCCGTGCGCGCCGGCGCCCGCGGACTCTTCAGCACGCTGCCCGTCCCTCCGGTGAAGGGGCATGACCCACGCTCGTGCGTGCCCGCCGCGCAGCCCGGACGTGCCGTCCCCCCGTGCGGCAAGCTCCCCGTCGCCCAGGCGAGGAAGGCGTGAAGTCAGCAGTGCGCCTCGTTTCGAGTGAGGGTCGGTCACATCGGCTGCGCGATTCGAGATTCTTACGTTGCGCAGAAGCGCGTCGGTCTCGTCGCAGAGAATCACCGGCGACCCTGATGCCGTGACACGAACCCAGTACTCCAAGGCGGCGCTGGCCAGGGATCACGGCCTGCACCGGGTCAAGAAGATCACCTGGCGGATCGGCCTGCTGTCCGCGGCGGCCGCCGCCGTCATCGGCGCCAAGTTCGCGCACATCACCGCAATGCTGCCGCACCTGTCGGTCGACGGCTCGTCCTCATCCGCTGGATCGTCGTCCTCGGGGACCTCTGCCGGTACGTCGTCGGGGGTCTCGTCGTCCTCGGGGGTCTCGTCCTCGGGCGGCGGCGTCGCCACCAGCGGCGGCTCGTGAGCCGGCGGCCGTGATGCCAAGCGCGGCCGTCGCGACCGCCACCAGCCCGCTCTGGTTCGCCACGCGCGCGACCGGGCTCATCGCGCTCGTGCTGCTCACCGGCACCGTGGTACTCGGGATCGTGACCTCGGTCCGGTTCGCCAGCCCGGCCTGGCCCCGTTTCGTCACCGTCTCCCTGCACCGCAACCTCTCCCTGCTGACGATCACGTTCA
This sequence comes from uncultured Actinomycetota bacterium, assembly GCA_963843745.1. Lineage (GTDB taxonomy): Bacteria > Actinomycetota > Actinomycetes > Streptosporangiales > Streptosporangiaceae > Trebonia. The sequence goes on along the minus strand of CAWJLP010000010.1, from coordinate 274,958 downwards.
CCGGGCTGCACGTGCTCACCACGATTACCGATCCGTTCGCCTCGATTAGCGCGGTCTCCGTGGTGGTCCCGTTCACCTCGGGGTACCGGAGAATCTGGCTCGGTTTCGGCGCGGTCGCCTTCGACTTGCTGCTCGCGGTCCTGGTCACCAGCCTGCTGCGGACGCGGATCGCACCGCGCGCGTGGCGCGCGGTGCACTGGGCCGGATACGCCTGCTGGCCGGTCGCCCTAGTGCACGGGCTCGGCACCGGCACTGACGGCGCGGCCCGCTGGGTGCTCGCGATCACCGCCGTGTGCGCCCTGGCGGTCGTCTCGGCGGGGGTGTGGCGGCTGGCCGTGGGCTGGCCCGCGCACGCGGGGCTGCGGGTAGCCGCCGCCGCGGCGGCCGCGGCCGTTGCGCTCGGCACGGCGGGCTGGGCCTGGGCAGGGCCGCTCGGTCCCGGCTGGGCGCGCCGGGCCGGCACGCCGACCGCGCTGCTCGCGCGCTCCTCGGGGAACGGCGCCACCGCCAGCGCCGGGTCGGCTGGCGGGGCCAGCGAGGGGAGCGGAGCCAGCGGCATTCGTTCTGGATCCTCTGTTTTCCCCGCTCTTCCATTCCAGGCGCGGCTCGCGGGAACGGTCACGTTCGCGCAGGGACCGGCCAGCGGGGACAGCACCGTCACCCTCGCGATGGCGGACGGGAGCGCGGTGCGGCTGAAGATCGTGATCAGCGGGCCGGCCGTGCAGGGCGGCGTCGCGATGAACGCGAGCAGCGTCACGCTCGGCCCCGCGTCCGCTCCGGCCCGGTACACCGGGCACGTGGTCGTGCTTGAGGGGTCGGTGATACAGGCGACCGTCTCCGGAGCGGGCCAGCGCCTATCCCTGGCCATCGACCTAACCAGCCAGACGAGCACCGCGGTAACCGGCACCGTCACCGCGCAGCAGCAGGCGGGCGAGTGACGCCACTCGCTCCGCGGCTGGCGACGGCGGGCAGCGAAGGGGCGTAGTCGAGTTGAGAGGACTATCCGTGACAGGTGAGATGGCGGAGCTGGCAGGCGACGCGGCGGACACACGGGCCTTCTGGCCCGCCGGAAGCGCAGGACTGCCGAGGGTCCTGCCGCCGGAGCCGGTGCGAGACCTGGCCGCCCACCAGGGGCGGCACGGCGAGCCCGGAGTCCGCGGCACGGCGCTGATCGGCGAGGTGGAGCGATCCGGGCTGACCGGGCGCGGCGGGGCGGCCTATCCCGCCGGCAAGAAGCTGCGCACGGTCCGCGACCGGGCGGGCCTGCGCGGGGCGGTGGTGATCGCCAACGGCGTGGAGTCCGAGCCGGCCAGCGCGAAAGACGCCTCGCTGCTCGCCAGGGCACCGCACCTGGTGCTCGACGGGATCGCGCTGGCGGCGGAGGCGACCTCGGCACGGGCGGCGTACCTGTGCGTCGGGCGGCAGGCGCAGGCGGACGCGCTCGCCGCCGCCATCGCCGAGCGCGGCGGGTATGACCCGGTCCCCGTCCAGCTGGCCCTCGTGCCGGAGCAGTACGTGTCAAGCGCCGAGTCTTCCCTGGTCAGGTACCTCAACGGCGGCCCCGCGCTGCCCGGGTTCACGCCGCCGCGGCCGTTCGAGCGCGGCGTGCGCGGGCGGCCGACGCTGGTGAGCAACGTGGAGACGCTGGCCAACGTGGCGCTGATCAGCCGGCACGGCGCGGACTGGTTCCGCTCGGCGGGGACCGCGGCCGCGCCCGGGTCGGCGCTGGTCACGGTGTCCGGCGCGGCGCGGCGCCCGGGGGTCTACGAGATCGCCTTCGGCACGCCGGTACGGGACGTGCTCGCGCTGGCCGGCGGCAGCGGCGAGATCGGCGGCGTGCAGGCGGTGCTGGCCGGCGGCTACTTCGGCAGCTGGCTGCCGGGCGGGGCCGCGCTCGGCACGCCCGCCGCCCCGGCCGCGCTGCGCGCAGCCGGGGCGGCGTTCGGCGCGGGCATCTTCCTCGTCCTGCCGACCGCCGGCTGCGGGCTGGCCGAGACGGCGCGGGTGGTCCGCTACCTTGCGGGGCAGAGCGCAGGGCAGTGCGGCCCGTGCCTGAATGGCCTGCCGGCCATCGCCGACGCGCTTGAGCAGGTGGCCTTCGGCGCGGGAAGCAGCGGCCGGGGCGCGCACGGCCGCGCGCTACGCTGGCTCCGCGACCTGTTCGGACTCGTCGAGGGGCGCGGTGCCTGCCACCTGCCCGACGGCGTGGCACGGCTGGCCGCCAGCGCGCTGCGGGTCTTCGCCGACGATGTCCGCAGCCACGAGCGGGGACCGTGCCTCGCCGCGCGCGGCCGCCCCGTGTTCGCGGTGCCGTCCTGGTCAGCAGGGACAGCCGCGCCAGCAGGGGCGGCGATGGCACGGGCCCGGGAGGCACGCGGGTGAGCAAGCGGCTGCGGGTGAACCCCATTCTGTGCGAGGCGCACGGCGTGTGCGCCGAACTGCTACCCGAACTGATCGGCCTCGATCCGTGGGGCTACCCGATCCTCGCCCCCGGTCCGGTGCCGCCCGGCCTGGAATCACTCGCCCGCCGCACGGTCGCCTCCTGCCCGGCGCTCGCACTGCTGCTTGAGCCGGCCCCGCCCGCTTCCGCTCATGGCACCCGCTAGCCGGCCGACCGCGGTGACCCGGGTCCAGTCGTGGGGACGCAGGTTCCCGCCCGGTGCCTGCAGCACGAGACCGACCACCTGGACGGCCTGCTGTTCAGCGACCGGATGGACGCCGCGACGAGGAAGCTGGCTATGAGGGAAATTCAGAGCATCAAAGTGGCATATGCAGATGAAGATGAGCAGGCATCGGAAGACTGGCCGCATACTCTGACATCCGGCGCAGGCGACCGCGCTCCCGCATGCATTGCGCCGGAAGCTGCAGGTAACTGGGCCGAAGTGCGGGTATTGGCTCGCCACGATTCCTTCGACCGAGGCGGGTGGCTCCCCTGCGGGACCGAGCTACGCGGGAGGTATGCAGCATGTCACGACGGGTACCCCGTGGCGGACTAGGTCCTGAGTGGCCTGGCGAGCCCGATGACGGGCAGGCATACGGGGACCAGGGCGTTCAGCACAACGGTTACGGACCCAACGGCTACAACGGTTATAACGGTTATAACGGCAACGGGAACGGCGCTCCCGGTCAGGATCAGCAACAGCACCAGTACGGTCAGCACGGCGGACCCGGGCGCGGCGGCCCCGCGGATTACGGCCAGCAGCAGCCCTACGGCGGCCGGGGCGGTAACGGGCACGGGCCGCAGGGCTATGGCCCGCCGGGTTACCAGCCCAGCCCAGCGCCTGGCCCTGGCCAGGGCTATGACAACCAGCCGACGCAGACGTTCAACTACCAGCGCGGTGGCGCCGCTTACCAGGGCAATGGCGGCCCGCGCGGGTACAACCGCTACAGCGGCGACCTCCGCAGCTACCAGGACGGGCGCGGGCAGGGAAACGTGCGCCGGTACGAGGACCCGCAGCGATCCGGCGAACAGCGCTACCAGGCGCCAGGGCCCGGACCCGCCGGCCCGGCACTCCCTGAACAACAGTCGGCGCAGGGCGCGCCTCCGGCCCGCAAGGTTCGCTTCCGCCGTACGCGCGGGATGTTCCGTCGTCGCTCCGTCCGTATCGTGAGCGCGCTGGTCGCGCTGTTCCTCGTTTTCGTGATGTTCTCCGCGGGCCAGACGGCCTTCAAGAACAATGGCCAGGGCTTTACCGCCAACCTCGCGGAATGGGCCAGGGACCACTATCTCGGCCCGGTGGTGACGTTCGGCGAGTGGCTGTCGTACAACCCGCCGCCGAAGGGCGGCAAGCCGTCGTTCTCGCTCGCCGTGCCGAGCGGCGAGGCGGTCAGCTCGGGCAAGCCGTCGAAGATCACGGCAAAGGATGCCTTCGTCCCCGACGTCCCGGCCACGCTGAAGTCGCTCGCTGGCTCGCCGATCGCGGGCGAAGGCCAGTGGCGCGTGGTCGAGAAGGTCAACGGCGAGCCGGCGATCCTGACGACGTTCCTGCGCGACGCGACGTACACGTCTCAGGTCAACGGCGTCGCGTCGATCGACCAGCGGCTGGTCAAGTTCTCGCTGCGCCCGGGCACGGAAGACCCGGGACCGGCGAAGTGGGGCGTGCCCGACTACATCCCGGCGGGACAGCGGACCGGGCTGCTCGCCACGTTCAACGGCGGGTTCAAGCTGAACTCGGCGGGCGGCGGCTTCTACCTGAACGGCATCTACCACGGCGCGCTCGTGAACGGCGCCGCGTCGGTCGTCTATTACAAGAACGGCACGGTCAAGATCGGCGAGTGGGGCAGGGACTTCACCATGAACTCCTCGATCGCCGGCGTCAGGCAGAACCTCAAGCTGCTCGTTGACCACGGCGCGGTGTCGGCCAGCGCTAACTCGGACGTGATGACCAACTGGGGCGCGACGCTCGGCGGCGGTTACTACGTGTGGCGGTCGGGGATCGGCATCACCAAGGACGGCCGGATCGTCTACGTGTACGGCTCGGCGCTCAACGCGCAGGACCTCGGCCTGCTGCTGCAGCGGGCCGGCGCGGTCGAGGGCATGCAGATGGACATCAACCCGGCCTGGATGAAGTTCGACTACTACCAGGGCAACCCGAGCGACCCCATCCCGGTGCCGCTGCTGCCCACGCAGCAGCCGAGTCCGTACTCCTATTACACCCCGTCCACCCGCGACTTCACCGCGGTCTACGCGCGGTGACGCTCAATAGGACAGCGGCCCCTGGCAAGGACACGGGGCCCCGGACGCGCCGATTGAGCGCGCTTTTTCGGTGTTCACCGGCCTCCGCCGGGCCGCGGAGCTCATCCAGGTCGAAATCGCCCGCCCCATGGGCGTTGGCCAGGCCGCTATCAGCCGCGTGGAACAACCCCACGACCCACTTCTGTCCACCCTCGATGGCCTACCTCCAGGCAATCGGCGGAACCAGCCGCCCCCACCGCGACATCAGCGATGTATACTTCCAGTATGGCTGATCCGATTACATTTCGTCCGACAGCCGAGGATACAGAGAACCTCGCGATCCTCACGGCAGACGGCACCAGCCCCACTCACGCGATCCGGCACGCACTGGAAATCGCCGCGCACAACAAGCGGCAGGAAGACCTGCGCGCCGACGCCGCGCGATTGGCGGCCAATCCCGAGTACCAGGCGGAGATCCGCGCAGTCCGCGAGGAACTGGACGAACTCCGTGCGTGGTGACGCTTACCGCCTCAAGAGGGCACGTTCCGCTCAAGGACACGAGCAGCAAGGCGAGCGCTATGCCGTCGTCGTCCAAGCCAATGCCTACGACCACCTCTCAACGTGGCTTGTGGCCCCAACGACGACCAAGTCCTTCGGATCCATGATCCATCCCGCCATCAAGCTCCTCGGCCAGGATGTCCGGGTACTGGTCGAGCAGACCACCGCCGTCGACCCGCAGCGCCTCGGTGACTTCGCGGGCCGCCTGGACCCGGAGGAACTCATGGAGATCAACGTCGCACTGCGCGCCGTACTCGACCTCGAATGACGGGTGCCCGCAGCATCGACAGCCGCGAAGGGAAGCAATCCGCTTCCAGCCGTGGCCACGCCCAGCGTCGATCGAGGACGTCATCTCAGCGAAGGAGCTGGCCGGGCAGTCTGATCTGCGCCAAGTCACTTGCCTGACCTTACTGGAAATGATTACCATTACGGTATTCATTTTCATTAACCGCCGCTCCGCGGCGCTTTCCCATCCGGGAGTACAAGGTCATGCGAACCCGCTCCGGTGTTCTCGCCGCCGCCCTGCCGCTGGCAGCGGCCCTGCTGGCGAGCGCGTGCTCGTCCTCGCCCGCCGCGTCCGGGCAGACGGCCGCCACGTCAAGCGCCACCATCACGGCCATCGGCGCCGAGAACGAATACGCCAACGTGATCGCGCAGGTCGGCGGCAAGTACGTCAACGTCACGGCGATCGAGAGCAACCCGAACACCGACCCGCACACCTACGAGGCGAGCCCGGCCGTCGCGCGGGAGATCAGCAGCGCCGGGCTCATCGTGCAGAACGGAGTCGGCTACGACACCTGGGCGACCACGATCGAGAACGCCGCCCCCAGCTCCGGGCGCAAGGTCATCAACGTGCAGCAGCTGCTCGGCCTGCCGGACAGCACCCCCAACCCGCACCTGTGGTACAAGCCCACCACGATGCCGGCCGTGGCCAACGCGATCGCCGCCGACCTCGCCGCGATCCAGCCCGCGCACGCGGCCTACTTCAAGGCCAACGCGGCCACGTTCATCGCGAGCCTGACGGCCTGGAACCAGGCCATCGCCACGTTCAAGGCGGCATACCCCGGCACCCCGGTCGCGACGACCGAGCCGGTGGCCGACTACATGCTGCAGGCCGTCGGCGCCGACAACATGACGCCGTGGGCCTTCCAGGCCGACATCATGAACGGCACCGACCCCTCACCGCAGGACGTAACCCTCGAAAAGGCCCTGTTCACCCGGCACAAGGTCAAGGTGTTCCTGTACAACCAGCAGGTCACCAGCTCCCTGACCGAGTTGATCATCAGCCTGGCGCACGCCAACGGGATCCCGGTCATCGGCGTCTACGAGACCATGCCGACCCCAGGCTACGACTACCAGTCCTGGATGCTCGCCGAGGTGAACGCCCTGGACAAGGCCGTGACCGATAAGGTCTCGACCGAACACCTGTGATGGCTGCGCAAGCCGGGCAGGACCTGCTGCGGGTGGACCGCGTGGGCGTCCGGCTCGGCGGGCGCGACATCCTGCGCGATGTCTCCTTCACGGTCCATCGCGGCGAGTTCACCGGCCTCACCGCGCCGTCCCCCATCCCGGAACGGGCGGTGGCGTGCCAGCAGTCGCCACCGCCCGTTCGGGATAAAGGGGTTAGCAGTTGACGAACTCCGGGCGCTGGTTGAGAAGCTGCGCGCGACCCGTGTGCGGCGCGCTGAGAACCGTGCTCCGATGACGGTCAGCTTCGGCTGATCTGGTAGCCGCCGGCTTCGTCGAGGGCGGCAATGACCTCTTCCTCGGATAGCGGCCGGTCACTGGCGACCGTGACCCGGGAACTGCCGTCGGCCACGAGATCGACGCTTACCGCGGAAACTCCGTCGAGGCTGCCGAGTTCGGTGGTCACCGCGTTCACGCAGTGCTCGCAGCTCATTCCGGTCACCGCGTAAGTCGTCGTTGTCATCGGGGGCCTTTCTGTGTTCGTGATCAGGGTTCATGACCGGACGAGACGGGCGATCGCGTCCGAGGCTTCGCGGACCTTCTCGGCGGCGCCGTCGCCGCCTTCGGCCATGGCCTGGGTGACGCAGTGGCTGAGATGTTCCTCAAGCAGGCCGAGGGCGACCGATTGCAGGGCCTTGGTCGCCGCGGCGACCTGGGTGAGGATGTCGATGCAGTACTTGTCCTCCTCGATCATCCGCTGCAAGCCACGGACCTGGCCCTCGATGCGGCGCAGCCGCAAGAGGTAGTTGGCCTTGTCGTGTGTGTAACCGTACATATCGTCCTCTTCGTAGTTCCGTGCCGCGGCGGCGCCCGCCAGCGCTTGGGAGTTGGGTCTCATGCCTTCTGCTCGGGGATGGCAAGGTGCCCGAGGTCTGGCCGGGTCGTGCCGCGGCCGCCCGGCGGCCCGGGCGCGGCACGAATCTTGTACCGCTGCAGCCGCAGGCTGTTAGCCACGACGAAGACCGAGGACAGCGTCATGGCGGCCGAGGCGACGATCGGGTTGAGGAAGCCGAGGGCGGCGAGCGGGAGCGCGGCCGCGTTGTAGCCGAACGCCCACCCGAGGTTGCGGCGGATGGTCCGGAACGTGGCACGGGAAAGGCCGATCGCGTCCGGGACCGTCCGCAGGTCGTCACTGAGCAGGATCAGGTCGGCAGCGGACATCGCGACGTCCGTGCCCGACCCGAGGGCGAGCCCGAGGTCGGCCGCCGCGAGCGCCGGGGCGTCGTTGACCCCGTCGCCCACCATCGCCACCTGGTGCCCTTGTGCCTGCAACCGGGTGACGACCGCGGCCTTGTCGGCCGGCAGTGTTCCCGCGATGACCTCGTCGATGCCGGCTTCCGCCGCGATAGCCCGTGCGGTTGACTCGTTGTCACCGGTCAGCAGAATCGGGTGCAGGCCGAGTTCGCGCAGTTCGGCGACCGCGGCGGCGGCCGAAGGCTTGATCGTGTCGGCGACGGCGACGGCGCCCCGGACCTCCCCGTCCCAGCCGGCGAGGACCGTGGTGCGGCCGTACTGTTCCCATTCCCGGCACTGCCCGGCCAGCCCGGGCGGTATCGCCATGCCGTGTCCGGCGAATAGCCGCTCCTGCCCCACGACCACCTCGTGGCCGTCGACGACGCCGCGCGCCCCGAGTCCCGGCAGGGTCTTGAAACCGTCGGCCTGAGGCAGCGGCCCGGCCTCCGCCTTGGCGGCCGCGGCGATCGCGGCGGCCACGGCGTGCTCGGATGCCTGCTCGACCGCCCCCGCGTAACGGAGCAACTCGGCGCGGCTGACTCCGTCGGCGGGCAGCACGCCCGCCAGCGACATCCGGCCGGTGCTGACCGTGCCCGTCTTGTCCAGCACCACCACGGTGACCGACCGAGATGTCTCCAGTGCCTGGTAGCCCTTGACGAATATCCCGAGCTGGGCGCCCCGGCCGCAGGCCGCGACCAGGGCCGCCGGGGTCGCCAGGCCCAGGGCGCACGGGCACGCGATGATCAGCACGGCGAGCGCGGCGCTGAAGGCGCGCTCGGCGGCTGAGCCGGCGAGCAGCCAGCCGGCCAGGGTGATGGCGGCGGCGGCCAGCACCGCGGGGACGAACACGCCGCATATCCGGTCCGCGACGCGCTGGATGGCCGCCTTCTGTGCCTGCGCCTGCTCGACCAGTCTGATCAGGTGCGACAGCTGGGTGTCCGCGCCGACCTTGACGGCGCGGACCACGAGCCGCCCGGTCAGCGCCACGGTGCCGCCGGTGACGCTGTCGCCTTCGGCGGCGTCGCCCGGTACCGATTCTCCTGTCATCATGCTGCGGTCGATCGCGGACTGGCCGAACAGCACCTCCCCGTCGGCGGCGATGCTTTCTCCCGGGCGGACCACGAACATGTCGCCGGGGCGCAGCACACTGACCGGGACCTGGCGCTCGGTGCCGTCCCGGTCGAGCACGCACACATCCTTCGCGGCCGCGCCCGCCAGCTCGCGCATCGCCTCGCCGGCGATGCGCCGGGCCCGTGCCTCGTACAGGCGGCCCGCGAGAAGGAACGTGGTGACCGTGGCGGCGGTCTCCAGGTAGATGCCGCCGCCCGAGGCGTGGATCAGCCGCTGCCACAGGGTTCCGCCGGCCCCGCCGCGGTCGAGGACGAACATGGCGTAAACCGACCAGCCGCAGGCCGCGATGATGCCCAGCGACACCAGCGTGTCCATCGAGGTAGTGCGGTGCCAGGCGTTCCTCAGGGCGGCCCGGTGGAACGGCCAGGCGCACCACAGGGCTACCGGCGCCGCGCATCCGACGAGCAGCCACTGCCAGCCAGGGAACCGCAGCGACGGGAGCAGCGAGAGCATCAGTGACAGGTCGGTCAGCGGGACGAAGAAGATCAGCGAGACGATCAGCCGCCGTTTCAGGTAGCCGAAGTGCTTGTCAGCCTCCTGTTGGCCGTCCTGGCCGGCGTCGTCTGCAAGCTCATCGCGTGCCGTAGCGGTGTACCCGGCGTGGCTGACCGCGGCGGTCTAGCACCTGGACCGGCAGCACGGCAGGGGCGAAGACCCGGGCGGTCGCGGTCGCGTAGTTCACCGAGGCCCGCACGTCGCCGAGTTTGTTGAGCTTCTTCTCGACCCGCGCCGCACACGCGGCGCAGGTCATCCCCTCGATCGACAGCTCGATCTCCCGCATGCCGGTGGTTCGCGGCGCGTCCGTGCGGAGCTCGCGGGTTGCCGGTGGCGCGTCGGCGGGCCCGGCAGTGGCCGTCACGCTACCGCCTCGTTGCCGCCGCCGCCGCGCCCGTGCCGCGGCGTCGGCCCGCTTCCGGCGGCGGCACCGCCGCCAGGGGAATCCGGCGGATCTTCCACCCGGAATATGACACCCGTCTCAGCGGCACCGCCCCGGCCGGCCGCCACGGCCCGATCGCCTGCCACCGCCGGCCCCGCCGTCCGGGAGCGGCAGATCCGTGCCTGCCAGAACAGCAGGGTCGCGCCGAAGACCGCGATCAGGTGTTGCGCCTCGTCGGCGCCGATGGTCTGTCCGCCGATCAGGTCGGCGATAGCGGTTCCGGCCAGCCCCGCCGCGGCGATCCCGCATGGCCAGGCCAACCCGGCCGACAATGCCGGGCGGATGGCGCCGACGGCGAAGGCGACGGCCAGCGCCAGGTCGAATGAGCCGAGCTCATGGGCGGCGTGCGCCCCGGCGTCGTGGTCATGCCCGAAGATCAGCAGCGGCACGGTGATCGCGAGCTGGGCAATGGCCACGACGGCCAGTCCTGCCCGCTGGACCAAGAGCTGCCGCGGCCCGGCGACGGCCGGCGGAAAGGCCGCCAGCACCCGCGGGCTGAGGTCGCGGTCCAGGAACAAGCCGCCTAGCCGTGCGCGCCGGGTGACGCCGTGGGCTCGCTGCTGCCAGTCCCGGCAAGCCGCACAGCTGGCCAGATGCACATCGAGCACATCATCGGGCAGACCGGTGTCCTCGCCGTCGATCCGGGCCGAGATGGCCTCGCGGGCCATGTCGCATTCCATGCCTGAGTAGTGCGAAGACAACGGGGGAAAGTTCCCGCCTCCTGGAAATCTCCGCGTACGGGTTGTCATAGCCTGCTGCCATGGACGAGCTGACTTCCCTGGCCCGCGCCGCCGGGCGCGGTGACCATGCCGCGCTGGCCAGCCTCGTCCGTCAGACGCAGGGGGACGTGTGGCGGCTGTGCGCCCACCTCGTCGACCGGGGCGCCGCCGACGACCTGACCCAGGAGACGTACCTGCGTGCGATTCCCGCGCTGGGCAAGTTCCGCGGCGACGCGCCGGTTCGAACCTGGCTGCTGACGATCGCCCGTCGCACCTGCGCGGCCGAGATCGGCGCCCGGGCGCGCGACAGGCAACTGGCGGCACGCCTGGCGGGTACGCCGCACGGCACCCTGGGCACGCCGCCGGCGGAGCCCGGCGCTCAGGCCGCCGTAAGCGAACTGCTGGCCGCGCTCGATCCGGACCGGCGAGCCGCCTTCGCCCTCACCCAGATGCTCGGCTGTTCCTACGCCGAGACGGCTGCCATCTGCGACTGCCCCGTCGGCACGATCCGTTCCCGCGTCGCCCGGGCCCGCGAGGATCTGGACGCCATGACGGCGGCCCAGGACGAGGCCACCCGGTCCGCGCCGGCCAGCGGCACGTGCACCTGAGCAGGCCGCGTTCCTTACCGCGCGCTGCCATTCGCCGCTGCCATTCGGGCCCTTTTCCGCGGCGGCATTTATCGCGCGGCGCCCTAGGCCCGGCATTTAAAGTTAATACCCCCCACGGGTTCCCCTAATACCCCTACTGGGTTTGCGGAATACCTGCCGGGGGTTTATCGGGGGCGTTTCGTATGACGCTGGGTGGCCGTCTAGCTGCGTGTTCGCTGTGATTCTGAATATCAGAGCGCATTTCCCCGCGCCAAGTGTTGCACTGCTGGCAACGGTCCTTCTATTGTTTGCTGAAGCATTCTCGGCCGCTGCTTGAGCAGTTATCCCCCGGCTGGGTGGAATAGTGAGGAGTGTCGCGATGAGTGGAGTCGCCGTCGCGGGCGGCCGCACCGTGTGGCGAGGCAGGCTGGGCACCGAGGCCCAGCCAGCGGGGCGAAGGCTCGATGCCAGGCGTACGCTGCAACTCGGCCTGGCGGCCATCTGGCTTCTCGACGCCTTGCTGCAGTACCAGGCGTTCATGTACGGCAAGGGATTCACCCAGATGATCGGGGGGACCGCCACCGGCAACCCGTCCGTCATCGCCCGCCCGATCACCTGGAACGCCACCCTGGTCTCGCACCACCAGGTGCTGGTGAACACGGTCTTCGCCACTGTCCAGCTGCTGCTCGGTCTGGGCATCGCGTTCCGCCCGACGGTGCGCGTCGCGCTCGCCGCCTCTATCGCCTGGGCGCTCGGCGTCTGGTGGTTCGGCGAGGGCCTGGGCGGGGTGCTGAGCGGCGCCGCCAGCCCGCTCAACGGCGCGCCCGGCGCGGTGATCATTTACGCGCTGCTCGCGGTGCTGCTGTGGCCCGCTGACCGCGAAACGGCCGCGCCGTTCACCGCGGCCCGGGCGGTGGGCGCGCCCGTGGCCCGGGCACTGTGGCTGGTGCTGTGGCTGAGCCTGGCTTACTTCGCGCTGACCCCCGCGAACCGCGCGCCGCAGGCGCTGAACGGGATGATCGCCACCATGGAAAGCGGCCAGCCCGGCTGGCTGTCCGCCGTCGACCGGGGCGCGGCCACGCTGGTCGCCCACCAGGGGCTGGCCGCCTCGGTCGTGCTGGCCGTGGCGCTCGTGCTGATCGCCGTCGGGGTCTACCTGCCGCCGTCGGCCGCCAAGGCCACCCTGGTGCTCGCCATCGTGGTGGCCCTCGTGATCTGGGTCGTCGGTGAGGCGTTCGGGACGATTCTCACCGGCGGTGGAACCGACCCCAACTCCGGACCGCTGCTGGTGCTGCTCGCGCTGACTTTCTGGCCGGCTACCACGCGGACCGCGACAACCCCGGCCGCACACACAGAAGAGAAGGCGGCCTGATGACCCCCGCCTGGATCCTGGACATTTTCGCTGCCCTCATGCTCGTGGTCTCGGCGGTCAGCGCGGCCCGGCTGGTGGAAGCGCGGCCGTGGCAGCGCGGCTCGGGCCTCCGCGACACCGACATGGCACACCTACTGATGGGCATCGCGATGGCGGGGATGCTGGCGTCAAGGCTCACCACCTTGTCGAACGCCGCGTGGGTAGTCATCTTCACAGTGCTGACCGCCTGGTTCGCCTTCCGCGTCGTCATGGACGCCCGCGCTAACGGTGCCCAGGCGCTGGCGGGCGGGCACTGCGCACCGCACCTGGTGCACAGCGCCGCCATGGTTTACATGTTCGCGGCGATCGCCACGCCGGCCGCGTCCGGTGGCTCTGGCATGAGCATGGGCGGGGCGTCGGGGATGCAGACCCTGCGGTACCCCAGCCTGGCGTTCGTCTTCGCGCTGATCCTGATCGGCTACAGCATCTGGGACATCGACCAGTTGTCCGGCAGGCGCTACAGCACGGCACCGGCGCGCGCGTCGCTGGCCAGTGTCGCGGTGGCCGTCCCGGCGATGGCGGGCGCCGAGCCCGCGGCGTCGCCTGGCCCGCGGGCCACCGCGGTCGCCCCGGCCGCGGCCGGCAGCGTGCCGTCCGGCTCCGCGGCCACCGAGGCGGCCGGGCCTGAGGCCGGCGGACCGGGAGGCGGCTCGAGCGCCGCCGGGATCCTGTTCTCTCCCGCTACCACGGTCGGCTGCCGGATCGCGATGGGGGTCACCATGGCCCTGATGCTGCTCCTCATAATCTAGGTGCTCGCTTGCCGCGTAAGAGACGCCACGGTCCGTTCGGGAGATGAAAGATTTTTATGCCGAACGGACCGTTCCGTCTGCCCCCGCCCCGTCGGCTACGTGACATGTTTCTCATGTTCGCGGTGGCATTTCCGGGCGCCCGATCGCCACCGGTAGGCTGCCATCGTCACGCATGGGATTCTCCCGGCATTGTGCCCTGAGGTGGTCCGATGGCTCCCGCGATCAAGCTGGCCGGCTTTCTGGTCCTGCTCGCCCTGATCTTCGCCGGGGCGCACGCGGCCGGGGCCCGGCTCGGGCCAGTGACCACCGGGCACTCGCACATCCAGTACACCGGAGGCGTTAGCGGTGGCAGCCCGGGCATGGGCGGCATGAACATGGGTGGCCACCCATGACCGACGCCGGCACCGCGATCGGCGGGCACGTCGAGGCGGAGTTTGTGGTCACCGGGATGACCTGCGGCTCGTGCGCGGCGCGGATCGAACGACGGCTGAACCGGCTGGACGGGGTATCAGCGACGGTCAACTACGCCACCGGTCGTGCGTACTTCACCAGCCTCGGCGGCCGTGAGGCCGCCGAACTGATCGGCGTGATCAACTCGACCGGCTACCAGGCGGCGCTGCCGACGCCGCCGGAAGACGACAGTCAGCGCGCCGACCCGTTGGTCAGGGACCTGGGCCGACGGCTCGCCGTCTGTGTCCCGCTGGCCGTAGTCGTCATCGTGCTGGCGATGGTGCCTGCCATCCAGTTCACCGGCTGGCAGTGGGTGAGCCTGCTGCTGGCGGCCCCGGTCGCCGGATGGGGCGCCTGGCCGCTGCACCGGGCCGCGCTGGCCGGCCTTGGCCATGCCGCCGCGACGATGGACACGCTGGTCAGCCTCGCGGTCGCCGCGTCCTTCGGCTGGTCGGTGTACGCGCTGCTGTTCGGCGGCGCGGGCATGGCGGGCATGCGGATGCCGTTCGCGTTCACCTTCAATGCGGCCAGCGGGCAGACCCTTTACCTCGAGGTCGCCGCGGGCGTCACCACCGCCGTGCTCGCGGGTCGCTACCTGGAGGCCCGCGCGAAGGATCATTCGTCGTCGGCGCTGACCGCGCTGGCCGCACTCGGTGCCAAGAGCGTCGCTGTGCTGCGCGGCGGAGCCGAGCACCGGGTGCCGGTGAGCGAACTCGTGCCAGGGCAGGAGTTCGTCGTCCGCCCGGGCGAGAAGATCGCCACCGACGGCGTCGTCACCGAGGGCAGCTCAGCCGTCGACGCGTCCCTCGTCACGGGGGAATCCATGCCCGCGGAGGTCGGGCTGGACGATTCGGTCACCGGGGGCGCCGTGAACATGAGCGGCCGCCTCGTTGTCCGGGCTACCCGGGTCGGCGCGGACACCCTGCTCGGTCAGATCACCCGGCTGGTCGCCCATGCGCAGGCCAGCAAGGCCAGCGCGCAGCGGCTCGCCGACCGGATCGCGGCCGTCTTCGTGCCCTGCGTGATCAGCCTGGCCGCCGCGACCCTCGGCTTCTGGCTGGGCACCGGGCTGCCCGCCGCCACGGCGTGGAGCGCGGCCGTCGCCGTCCTGGTGGTCGCCTGCCCGTGCGCGCTCGGCCTGGCCACGCCCGCCGCGCTCGTGGCCGCGGTCGGCCGCGGCGCCGAGCTCGGCGTCCTGATCAAGAGTGCGCAGGCGCTGGAGTCGGCCCGCCGGATCCGGGTCGTCGCCCTGGACAAGACCGGCACCCTGACCGTCGGCGTCATGACCGTTACCGGCATCATCACCGCGCCCGGGGTCGGGGAGAAGGAGGCGCTGCTGCTGGCCGGAGCGGTCGAGGACGGATCCGAGCATCCCGTCGGCCAGGCGATCGCACGCGAGGCCGCGGCCCGGTTCGGTGGGTTGCCGCCGGTCACCGAGTTCACCGCGCTGCCGGGGGCGGGGGTGCGCGGCCGAGTCGGGGAGAATACCGTCACCGTGGGCAGCCCGCGGCTGCTGGCCGGGCTGTCTGCCAAGGTGCCCGCCGCACTTCTTGAGGCCGTGCAGACGGCGGAGGGCAGCGGCCGTACCGCGGTGCTGGCCGGCTGGGGCGGGCAAGCCCGCGCCGCGGTGCTGGTCGCGGACCGGCTGCGGCCAGGCGCGGCGGCGGCTGTCGCGCGGCTGCGCGGCCTGGGCCTTGGTACCGTCCTGCTCACCGGGGACAACGAGCGTGCCGCCCTGGCGGTGGCCGGCCAGCTCGGCATCCCCGCTCGCGACGTGCACGCCGGCATCGGGCCCGACGGCAAGGCCGCGGTCATCCGGCGGCTGCAGGCCGACGGGTACCCGGTCGCGTTCGCCGGCGACGGGATCAACGACGCGGCCGCGCTGGCCCAGGCGGACCTCGGCATGGCCGCAGGCACCGGCGCCGACGCCGCCATCGGCGCCGCCGACGTCACCTTGGTCAACGGCGACCCGGGCAGCATCGCCGACGCCATCCAGCTCTCCCGCGCCACCATGACGGTGATCCGCGCGAACCTCGGCTGGGCGTTCGGCTACAACGTGATCGCGATCCCGCTGGCCGCCCTGGGCTACCTCAACCCGCTGTTCGCGGGCATCGCGATGTCCGCCAGCTCGCTCATCGTCGTCGCCAACAGCCTGCGGCTGCGCCGGTTCACCGCGGCCCGCCAGCCATCGGTTCCCGGTCGCGCGGTGCGCCTGGCTCCGGCGGAAGGCAGCCGGTGATCGCCGCGGGCGCCGGCGCCGGACCGCGCCACGCCGACCGTGGCCGGCTAGCCGAGCTTGGCCGCGCGGTGGCAGGGCCGGTCGCCTGTGCCGTGGTGCTGACCGGGCTGCTGTCGGCTTGGGTGGCCTCCGGCGCTGCGGGAACCCTCACCACGGTGCGGATCCAGGTGACACTGGCCGCCGTCCCCATGCGGGCGTTCACGTCCCGGGCGGCGGACGCCGTCGATGCCGCCGGCGTCTACCTGACCATCCGCAACCTCGGCAGCACCCCCGACGAACTGATCGCGGTCCGCAGCCCCGTCTCCCGGCACGTCGTGCTGACCGAGAGCGCAGGTGCCGCTGCCCGGCCAGCCGTCGATGGCCTTGCCGTCCCCGCCGGCAGCACCTTGTCCCTGAGCCCGCTTGGCGATGATGTGGTGCTCGAGAACCCGGTGCCGTTCGAGGGCAGGCAGACCGTCCCGCTGACGCTGGTGTTCCGCCATGCCGGCCAAGTCACCATCGACGCCTCCGTCACCGCCCCGGGTACCCCTTGACCGCCCGCCGCGCCACCCGGCCGCCGGTTTGTTCCCAGTCTCAGCTGTTATCCCCCGGTACCGCTACAAAACTGAACGCATAGCTTCTGACCTGGGATTTCATAAGGTCAGCGACGCCGCCCGGTAGTACTCGCCGATCACGCCAACGAGCACCTTCCGCCGCCGGAAGCGCGGGGCGGTCGCCGTGGCCCGCGGCCAGGGCGATGGGGGTCAGCTCATCCACGCCGCCACGGCTGCGACAACGTGCAGCAGAAATCAGGGCGGGTGCGGGAACTTTCCGGCCCGCTGAGCGCACTAGCACGGCGTGGAATGCGTAGTAATCCCGGAGGCGATCCCGGCCCCGCTCAACGGGGAGGAAGCGGGCCTGCCCGGACATGGCGTGGCAGAGCACCTCGCCGGGTGCGCCAGCTGCGGGGAATGGCGGCAGGCGGCCCATCAGGTGACCCGCCGGCCCCGGGCGCCAGCGCCGAGGATGCCGCATGACGTGCCTGAACGGGAAGGCGAAGATGACATCTTGCTCATGTTGCCCGGGGAGCCTCCCGCCACCGCGCACACGCTGCGTACTGTGACGGCACGGAGCTGCCTGCCTTCACCACGGCCCGCCAGCCATCGAAAGGAGCGGCCTTCGTGCCCGGCATGAACTCGGGGCTGAACCCGGCCGACCCCACGATCGTGAACGCGTTCAGGTCCGCGCTGCTGCACCAGTGGCTCATCGCCGCCGCGATCTTCGTGCTGCTGCTGCTGGTGTGGGGCGCGACCAGGACCTGGGTGACCGTTCAGGCGACCGGCGGCGCGGCCGCGGGTCCCGACGGTGCGGCCACGGCAGCCGGCGCGCATCCGCAGGACGCAGGCGCCACCGCGCAGGCACCCGCCGCCCTCGCGGCGCCGCAGCCGGTCAAGGCGGCCCCGGCTGAGCCACGGGCACGACGGCTGCTCCGGATCGGCTTCGGCCTGCTCTGGATTTTCGACGGCATCTTGCAGGCACAGCCGAAGATGGCCGCCGGCATGCCGTCGCAGGTCATCGAGCCCATCGCGGCGAACTCGCCCGCCTGGGTGCAGCACCTGGTGAACGCGGCCGGGACCATCTGGTCCTACCACCCCGTCCAGGCGGGCGCCTCAGCGGTGTGGATCCAGGCCGGGATCGGCCTGTGGCTGATCGTCGCCGAACGCGGCTGGTGGTCGCGGGCCGCCGGGCTGGCCAGCGTCGGGTGGGGGCTGGTGGTGTGGGTATTCGGCGAGTCGTTCGGCGGCATCTTCGCCCCCGGCCTTACCTGGCTGTTCGGCGCGCCCGGCGCGGTGCTGCTCTACGCGGTCGCCGGGGCGCTCATCGCGCTGCCCGAACGCGCCTGGCGGACGCCCAGGACCGGCCGGCTCATCCTGGCCGGGACGGGGATCTTCTTCATCGGCATGGCGGTGCTGCAGGCCTGGCCCGGCCGCGGCTTCTGGCAGGGCACCGCGGGCGGCCAGCCGGGCACCCTCACCGGCATGGTGCAGTCGATGTCCCAGACATCGCAGCCGCACGCGCTGTCAGCGCTGGTCTCTTCCTTCGGGTCGTTCACCGCCGCACACGGGTTCGCGGTGAACCTGTTCACCGTGATCGCGCTGGCCGTGCTCGGCGCGGCGTTCCTCACCGGCCGGCCCCGGCTGGCCCGCGCGGCGGTGATCGCCGCCACGGTGCTGTGCCTGGCCGACTGGGTGCTGATCCAGGACCTCGGCTTCCTCGGCGGGCTCGGTACCGACCCCAACAGCATGATCCCGATGATCTTGGTGTTCACCGCCGGCTACCTCGCGCTCACCCCGGCCGGTGCGGCCGCGGAACAAGCCGCCGCCGCACCGGCCGGGGTGCCGTGGCGGGAGCGGCTGCGCCCGTCCGCGGTCCGCGGCGCCGTTGGCGCCGTCAGCGCCCGCACGGCCGCCGCCCTCGGCGCGATCGGCGTCATCTTGGTGGGCGCCGCCCCGATGGCCGCGGCGTCGGTCAACCGCAGCGCGGACCCGATCATCGCCGAGGCCATCTCCGGCTCCACCGCCGCGCTCGACCAGCCGGCCCCCGCGTTCCGGCTGACCAGCCAGGACGGCAGGCAGGTCACGCTGGCGAGCCTGCACGGCAAGGTGGTGCTGCTGATCTTCCTCGACCCGGTGTGCGTGTCGGACTGCCCGCTGATCGCCCAGGAGGTCCGCCAGGCCGGGCAGCTCCTCGGCGCCGACGCCCGGCAGGTCGAGCTGGTCGCCATCGTCATCAACCCGCTCTACTACAGCGTGGCGTACACCCGGGCGTTCGACAGGCAGGAGAACCTCGACACGGTGCCTAACTGGCTGTACCTGACCGGCTCGCCGGGCCAGCTGGAGAAGATCTGGAACGGCTACGGCGTCACCGCGCAGATCAGCACGGGCGGCGCGATGATCGCGCACAGCGACATCGCCTTCGTCCTCGACCGTTCCGGGCATATCCGCGAGGAACTCAGTGACGACCCTGGGCCGGGCACCACCAGCTCCACGTCGTCGTACGCGGTGCTGCTGGCCGACGCCGCGCGGCAGATCCTGGGGCAGCCGTGAGGCGCGCGCCCGCCCGCACGGCGGGAGGCGCCCGCACCTTCGCAGCGGGTCCCCGCCGCGCCTTCGCCGCGGTCGTGATCACTGCGCTGGCCGCGTGCGCCGCCGGATGCGGCCAGGCGGCCAGCCACCAGGCCTCGCCGAACGTACCCGCCGCGGCGCCGTCGCTGAACACCTCGCTCGCCACCACAGCAGGCACCTGGGCCGCCGTCGTCATGGGCGGCTCCAACGCGGACGACAACGCGTTCTGGCAGCTGTTCACTCGCCCCGCCGGCAGCACCGGCTGGAAACTGGTCACCCCTCCGGGGGTTGCGAGCAACGGCGGATTCGTGCTGGCAACCGAAGGCGGCCAGTCCCTGATCGCCGGGTTCCGGCCCGGCGTGCGCCTCACATTCTCCGCGCTGACGGCCACCCGCGACAACGGCTCGACCTGGCAGTCCGGCGGCCCACTGCAGCCTGGCCTCGCCGATGCTCCCGACGCGCTGGCCGCCGCGCCCGGCGGGCGGATGCTCGCGCTGCTCCTCGGCGGCACCCTCACCCAGTCAGGCGACGACGGGACGCACTGGTCGGCGCTGTCTGACCTGCGCTCCCTCGCGCAGGCCCCGGCGGGCCGACGGTGCTCCCCGGCCGGGCTCACCGCCGTATCCCTCACCCCCTCGGGCGCGCCGCTGGCGGCCGCGACGTGCACCCGGCCGGGTATCACCGGCATCTTCAGCTACACCGCCGGCAGCTGGCAGGCCGCCGGGCCCTCGCTCCCCGCCTCGCTGGCCGGCGCGGCCACCGGGGTGCTGCGGCTGACCAGCACGCCCGCCGGGAACGAGGCGCTGCTGGTCGCCGGCACCGGGACAGCCGCCAGCCTGCTCGCCGCCCGGACCGGCGACGGCGGCGCCCACTGGGCCCTGTCCGCGCCGGTCCGCCTGGGCGCGGCAACCGTCCGGTCTTCCGGCTTCGGTGCCGGCGGCGCCGCGTGGGCCGTGCTCAGCGACGGCCGCGCCGAGACCATCAGCGGCCAGGCAACAGCCTGGCACGCGCTGCCCGCCGTGCCGCCTGGAACCGCCGCACTCGCCCCCGGCCCCGGCGGCGGCTTCGACGCGCTCGCGGTCAGCGGCAGCAAGCTGACCGTCTGGCGGCTCGACCAGGGAGCCACCGCATGGACAAGGACACAGGTCATCAACGTGCCCATCGAGTACGGCTCCTCCTGACCGGCGCGCACAAAACACCGGCAACCAGTCCTTCAGCCTGTCCCCGCTCCAAATGGGTTCACGCTGTTTGCTCGGATGTCCCGGTACAGCCCGGCAGCACGCGGTATCCGCAGCCCGCAGCGGATAACAGCCGAGCGTACGGAACGGCAGGTGGCGGTATGTACGGCATCGCCCGTCACCAGGTCAGGGAGAATAAACGAACACGACAGCGGACTCTTAGTCCGCGGGTTCGGGATTCAAGTCCCTGGCCGCGCACCCGGAGGTCTTCACGTGGAGCCGGATCGGCGGCAGGCCCAGCTGCAGGATCAGTGCTCGTCCTCGGCGACGAGACGCAGCTCAGCCGCGTGGTCAGCAACCTGGCAGACAACGCCCTCAAGTACGCGGCCAGCACGGTCCGGCTGTCCGTACACCGGGACAGCGATCACGCCGTGATCTCCGTGTCCGACGGCGGGCATGCGGCTAGCTGAGTGCACGGATGGTGAAGGTAACCGTGGCCGTGGTCCCGCCGGGGTCGCGGTCCAGGTTGACCTGGTTGGCGACCTGGTTGACCAGCCACAGCCCGTGGCCGTGCTCGCGGGGCCATGCCGGCGCGTCCGGGCGGGTGGCGTCCTTGTCTGCCGGGCCGTCGTCGCTGACCTGGCAGTGCAGTGACCCGTCGTCTGCCCACAGGCGCAGCCGCCCGTGGCCGGCGCCGTGGCGTATCGCGTTGGCCGCCAGTTCGTGCGCGGCGGCGACGACATCGTAGACCTGCTGCCGGGGCAGCCCCGCTTCTGCTGCGTGCGCCGCGACGGCCGCCCGCAGCGCATAGAGGGAGTCACGGTCGAAGGCCTGGTCCAGGACGGCGGTGCCGACACGCCGCGGGGCCTGGGTGGGGCCGGGGTCAGTGCTCACGGGCGGTTACCAGTCTGACGCCGGGCAGGCCGTCGAGGCCGAGCCGGGCGAACCCGGCGGCGACCTCGGGCTGGCACTGCAGCGTGACGGTGCGGGATTCGGCCAGCATCTTCGCGGTGTGGGCGATCATCCGGGCGCAGAACGCGTCGATGAAGGCCAGGGGGGCCATGTTGACCGTGATGTCGCCGTCGAGGCGGACGGCCTCGGCCAGGGCAAGCGTCAGCGGTTCTTCGGCCTGGTAGTCGATCTCGCCGGCGATCCGGATGCCGGGCGGTGCGTACTGGCGGCAGATCCGCAGCACCGCGTCCGCGTGGTAGGTGGCGGCCGCTACCGAGCGCGTGTGGAACGCGGCCACCGACGCCAGCGTGACCGCGTCGAACCGGTCCCGGTCGTACTGGCACAGCACCGATGCCGTGGTGCCGGCTAGCGCCGCAGCAATGCCCTCCTCGAACTGTGGCAACTGCTCGATCCCGGTCACCGGCCGCAGTGCCCAGCTCATGTCCACTGCGATCCGCAGCCCGGGGAATCCCAGGTCCCGGGAGGATGCCAGCTGCTGGGTCAGCCATCCGATCGCCGCGTCGGCGCTGAACACCTGCCCGGACAGCAGGCGGCCCTCGCACCCGGCTGCCGTCATCTGCCCGGCGGCCATCGCCGGCTCCACTTTGATTCCCCGCCGGGACAGCTCTGCCACCGCCGACCCAGGTCCGGCGTCGCTGAGCCACATCACCTTCAGGCCTCCGGCCAGCCCGTCCCGGACGAACGCCGCGGTCAGGTCGAACAGCTCCTCGGCCTCGCCGAACGTCAGGCACGCGTGATCATCCACGGTCAGCTCCGTGATCTGCGCACTTGCGTCCGCCGTCACCCTGACACCTCCGCCTGGCCGGCCCGAACCCACTCAGCATCCGACCGTACAGGCTTCCGCCCTGCCGCCACGGGGCGTTCGCTGGCATTTCGCCGACCCAGTTTGCCGCCATGCTCACCCCCAGCCGCGCACGCCACAAAGGCCCGCGAAGGACCGCCTCCTACCCGCTGGCAGCCTGCTCATGCGCCTCTTCCCTGAGAGGGTTGCGTGCCGACGCCGATGACTGCGGCACGGCACTTGACGTGCCCTAGGCGGATGAGTCGCCGGACGCCGGCGAGGATACCGGCGGCCCCGGGTCAGGGATGCCCCGCGAACTCGCAGAAAGGCTGGATCGCTTTCGCCCGGGTCAGCTCATGCCGACGGCTGCGCCCCCGGCTAGCCGGGCGGATGGGTCATGGCGCGCCGTCGGCCTCCTCCTGCTCATCGCTGCCGCCGTGCGCGGCGCCCTCGCGGTTGAAACCGGGGCCGAGGGCATGCTCCCGCAGTTGGCGAGCGGCGGGGTTCCCTGATGAGAGACCCCGCCGCTCGCCGCGACTTGGTTAGTTTCGTGATCCCTGCTTCGTCTCCTTTCCATGCTGGCCAGGGGCCAGGTGCCTGGGCGGATGGGTGCCTGCCGCGCGGGCCGCGCGGCCTGGTTCCCGGCGCTTGTGCGCGGTCATGCCGGAGGCGAGCGCTGGCGGCGGTGGCCCGGCGCGGCACTGGCGGAGGCGGCGGCAGCGGGCAGGAGCCAGGGCCGCGGCCTGGAAGGCGGGCGCCAGTGGCCGCGAGGGGGGACCCGGGGTGGCGCGGGCGGGGGCGGCACGGGGGGCTGGCTGAAGGAGGCTGAGATCAGCGCGTCGAATTCCTCGCGCAGCCACTGCGGGTCAGCGCAGATCATGTCCGCGAACGCAGTGTCCGCTTCACGGGTGGCCAGGTCCATGCCGATCACACTCCCGGAAACCTGCGGTAGCATCGCCAGGTCAATGACCGATACACTTTTTATATAGCGCGGACCGCAGGAAGCTGTCAAGAGCCGTTGGAAGCCTGTGGTGGTCCGCGTCAGCCCCGGAGGTGCGCGCGTGACCGGACAGCTCGATGACCTGGACGACCCGGACTACCCGGCCTACACGACCGGGCGGGCGGCCGAGGCGCTGGGCGTGCGGCAGGCGTTTCTGCGCTCGCTGGATGCCGCGGGCGCGGTGTCCCCGGCACGGTCGGCCGGCGGGCGCCGCCGCTACACCCGCCGACAGCTTGCCTTCGCCGCGCGGGTCAGGGAGCTGTTCGACCAGGGCTGCACGCTGGCCGCGGCGCTGCGCATCCTGTCGCTGGAAGACGACCTGGCCGCCGAGCGCGCCCTGACCGCCCGGCTGCACGCCCGGCTCGCCTGGCGGCGGTGACCCGGCCAGGAGCCGCCAGGGCAGCCGCCGCGCGCACAGCCGGATCCGTCGCGCCCCGGACAGTAACCAGAGGCCGTTCTCCGCGCTAGCGGGAACTCGGCCGGAAACGGCTGCCTGGGCACCGCCCCGCCGCCGGCTGCTGTCAGGGTTCGTTACTGGAACATGGAGCTGACGTACAGCAGACATTCAGGTATGCGATGCTTCTGGAATCGTGAGGACAGCCGGCGGCCGTCCCGCCCGGCTGCCCGGACTATCCCCTGAGCGCAGTGTGAGTTAGCCCCGGGGCCCATGCAGCACCTGGCAGCGCGGGCCGCCTGCCCGGGTAAGACCATAGGCTGGGGGCAGCGCCCGCCTGCCACGACCGCGGTCCTGGGCCGGGACTGTTCAGCGCCGGTGCTGCGCGCCGGACGGGTCGCCGCCCGGCTTGCCATTTCCGCCGCCCCGCTCGCGCAGCGCGGCCAGCTCAGCCTGCAGCCGACGGGTCTCTTCCTGCAGCTCCAGGACGCGCCTGATGCCGGCCAGGTTCAGCCCGTCGGCGGTCAGCGCGCAGATCTCCTGCAGCCGGCCGAGGTCCCGGCGGGAGTACCGGCGGGTCCCGCCGGCGCTGCGCGCCGGGTCGATCAGGCCCTCCCGCTCATAGATCCGCAGCGTCTGCGGGTGCAGCCCGGCCAGGTCAGCGGCGACCGAAATGCTGAACAGGCCGCGGTCCAGGTCCGCCCACCCGGGGTTCACCATGGCCAGTCCCAGTCGCCGGCCAGGTACCGCACCGCCAGCGCGGCCAGCCTGACCGCGTCATCCTCCGCTGTCCGCAGGACCGCCGCCGACGCCGGCCGCGGGGTGTCCACCCAGACCGGCCCGGCTTGCAGCGGCGGCTCAGGCACCCGCCCGGCCGGCCTCACAGTGACCGGCACGCGGAAGCCGGGCCGCCACCCGGCCCGCGCCCCCGCTGCCGGGCCTTCAGGCGCGACGGCACCGTGGTCCCTGAGCGACTGGTCGTAGGCGGCGCGCCGGGCCGGGTCGCCCAGCACCTGGTAAGCCTCGGCCAGGGCACGGAACCGGGCCGGGGCGGCGGCGTCACGCGGCCGGCGGTCCGGGTGCTCAGCCAGTGCCCGCCGCCGCCACGCCTGCGTGACCTCCCCGCCGGAGGCCCCCGGGGATACCCCGAGCAGCTGATACAGGTCCGGGACCGGCCCGCCATAACCCGCCGCAGCCATGACCATCACTTCCTTCCGCCAGGCACGGCCATACCTCGTCCTGCACTTAGTATGCGGCATGAGAAAATCTCAGTCGAGCCTTGTCAGATAACTGCCACCGGTGGTAAATACATCTCTTGTGAGCGTGGCGTACAACCGACACGGCAAGGAGGCACCGATCATGCTCATGCGCACCGATCCGTTCCGCGAGCTGGACCGGCTCACCCAGCAGGTCTTCGGCACCGCCGCCCGGCCCGCCGCGATGCCGATGGACGCCTACCGGCAGGGCGACGACTTCTACATCCACTTCGACCTGCCCGGCATCAACACGGACTCCATCAGCCTGACCGTCGAGCAGAACGTGCTCACCGTCCGCGCCGAACGCGCCCCGGTCCAGCCCGACGGCGCCGAGCTGCTCATAGCCGAACGACCCTACGGCACCTACACCCGGCAGGTCTTCCTCGGCGAGACCCTCGACGCCGACAAGATCGCGGCCGACTACGCCGCAGGCGTGCTCACCCTGACCATCCCGGTCCACGAAGCCGCCAAGCCGCGCAACATCCAGATCACCAGCAGCGACCAGAAGCAAGCCGTCACCGCATAACTTCCCCGGGCACGCTACTGGCATGGGCCGCAGGCACCAGGCGGCCCATGCCAACGGGAACGCCCGCAACGGCCAGCCCCGCGACCGGGATGCCGAACTCGCCGCGTTGCCCGCGGTCCCCCCGGCAGGGCTCACGCCCGGCAGGGAGCCCCTTAGGCGCGTTATGTGAGTTGGGGTTCCCGGTTAGATCGCTTCTGCGAGCAGAGTCAGTAGCAGGGGGTGGGCGGCGAGGGTCGCAACAGTCCTGGTCAGTAGTCCTTCGAAGGTGTGCGCTCCGTGCCGGGCGAGTTCCATCTGGTCGGTGATCTCCTTGAACGAGGTCTCGGCCCGGTTGCGGACCCTGGCTATCAGCCGCTGCAGGTTCTTGGGCATGGCCTGGCCCTGGACCCCGGTGGGCGGGATGATCACCTCGATCCAGGCGCAGGCCATCTCGGCGGCGAACCGGCGGCCGGTGAACCCCTTGTCCTGCAGCAGCGCGTCGATCGCGGCGGCGTCGCCGGTGACCACGTCGGCGCCGACTTGGCGCTCATCGATGGCGGCAGGCACGATGGACCAGGCGCGAACGATGCGCCCGCCCAGGTCGGCGCGGATGGCCAGCCGGAAGCCGTAGAACCATTCGGCGTGCGCGCCGTCGCGGCCGAACCGGGCGGCCAGGTCGTCACCGGGGCTGGTCCAGCCGTCCGGGCCGCGAACCCGGGACGGGTGCTTGACCGGGAGCGCGGAGGTATCGATCTGCTGGACCGGGTTGGCGGGAACGGCGGCGGCCCAGCCGGCGCGCAGCTGCTCGAACGCGCCCCACAGCCAGCGGGTGCGGCGGTTGACCACCGGCTGGTCCGGCAGGTGCGGGAACAGGCCGGGCCAGTCGCGGCGGATCTCGTCCAGGAAGCCGTTCTCGCTGCGGCGGCCGAGCAGGTGCCGGACCAGGGCGATGGTCAGCAATTCGGCGTCGATGCAGGCCGGAGCAGGGCCAGGCTGGCGCGGAATCGATAGCACGCCGGCCTTGATCGCGTCATCGACCAGGCAGTAGATGTAGACGGACAGCAGCTCAGTTGCCAGCATGGTGGGGACTCCTGCGGCGGGGGTAAGCCTGACAACTGCTTGCTGCCGCGCGAGTCCTCACAGATCAAGCACCGGGCGCGGCGTGTCGCAAGGTCAGCTCACGCAACGCGCCTTTAGGCGTCCTGGGGCAGGTCCTGGATCATCTGGATGAGTTCGTCACGGCCGTAGCCGTGCCGGCGGGCGAACTGGACCAGGCCCCTGGCCTGGGTGAGGACCGCGCCGCGCTGCGGTGTCCCGGCCACCGTGATGCCCCGGCCGCGGCGGAACTCCAGCAGGCCCTCGTCCCGGAGCAGGTGCAGGGCGCGCAGCACTGTGTTCTTGTTCACGCCGAGCACCACGGCGAGGTCCTTGGCCAGCGGGAGCCGCTCGCCCGGTCCCGCCTCGCCGTCCGCGATGGCCCGCCGGATCCGCGCCGCGACCTGCTCGTGCAGCGGGAGCGGATCTGAGCGGTCGACGTTGACATCCAGCATGGTACTAGTCATAGTAGATCCATGGCGAGTACGGGTCAACAGCCGAGGTGAACCGTTTGATCGCCCCGCCACGCCACAAGCTGCCGGACGCCGCGCAGGTCCAGGTGCTTTTCGCGGAGGCCCGCCGGCGCCGGCGACGGCGCCTGGCTGCCGGGATGGTCAGCCTCGTCCTGGCCGGCCTGGCAGTTGCCGTGAGCAGCGGCGCCTGGTCACATCAGCCCCGGCTCGGGCCGGCCCACGCCGCGCACCCGCCTGCGGCCGCACAGCGCCCGCCGGGCTTTACGCTGCCGCCCGCGACGGTCGCGTGGGTGGACTACGGCGGGCAGGTGCACGTCGGCGATGTGGCGACGCTGGCCCAGCACGTGGCCGGGACCATCCCAGCCTTGGCCGGGGCGGGCTGGCTCGTCCAGGCTGGCGGCCGGGTCTACGGGGCCGGCCCGGCGGTCATCATGGAATTCGACCCCGCGACAGGCGCGACCGTGCGCCTGGGTCCCGGAATAGGCGTCTTCCCGCCAGCCGACGGACGGCACGTATACGTCGAGCGGACCAGCACCAGCCTGGTCGAGCTGCACGCCAGCGGCCGCGGGGTCCTGCGGCGCCTGCACACGCCCGCGGGCTGGTACCTGGCGCCGACCGCGGCGGGCGAGGTCACTGCTGGCGCCGGAGGCGCCGGCATCCTTGTCAGCTCGCGTCCCGACGGGCCGTCGCGCAGCCCGTGGAATCTCGCCGCCTGGGACCCGGCGACGGGGAAGGTGACGCTCATGGCCAGGGGCGCCGCTGCCGTCGGCGCCTACACCGCGCCGGGCGGCCGCAGCAGCCTGATCGCCTGGGAACCGGCCCCATGCATGTCCGGAAACTGCCCGATCGAGATCACTAACACCGCCACCCGCGCCACCGTGACGGCCCGCAGCCTGCTGCCCTATGGTTTCGCCCAGGGCGCCGCGTTCTCGCCCGACGGGACGCGCCTGGCGGTCTTCGAGCGGACCGCGAGCATCAACTCCTCCTGCTGCGCCAACAATTCCGTTCTGGCGATCGTGAACACCCGCACCGGCGCGGTGCGGGCGGTCCAGGCCGCGCGGCTGGTGACGGAAGAGGACGCTGGCTGGATCCTGTGGCTGCCCGGCGGGAGGCGGCTGCTGGCCGGCGCGCTGGCCTACAGCTACGCGGTGGACACCACCACGTACGCGGCCCGGCCGTTCTTCTTCTTCCCGCAGACGGCGGATGGCCCCGACGCGGATCACAACATCATGGACACCCCCGACATCAACTTCTCGGCCGTCCTGCTGCCCTTGGTCGCTGCCAGGCCGGCGGCCAGCGCCACGCCGGGCTCGGCGGCGCTTGCCCGGGACAAGGCCGCGCGGCGATGACCATGACGCCGCGCCGCACCCCGGTCAGCGGACCGGGCAGGTCAGGCAGCCCGGCGTCAGAGTCGCCGACACCAAGTGTGAGCACGGATGTGATCGAGAGCGGGCAGCGAGGCCGCGTCCTGAACCTGTTTAAGGAAGCCTGGCGCCGCAGGAGACGGCGGCGCGCGGCCGCCGCGGCCGCCGTGGTCCTCGCCGCGGCAGCGGCGACAGCAGCCTGGGCGGCCGGCTGGCCGGGGACAGGCGCACCGGCACCGGCGCGCGGCGCGGCTCACGCACCCGGCGGTCCGCTGGGGGCGCTCCGCAGCGCGGGCGCGCCGCTGGTGGCCTGGGTCGATGACAACGGCGGGCTGCACGTCGGCGACCTGGCCACCGGCCGCCAGCAGCTGGCGGCGAGGGTCAGCGCCGATCCCACGGTGCCGCTGGTATCGGCGGGCGGGCGGCTCTACTGGGTGGACACCGGCGGAGAGTACCTGCGCGGGTACGGGTACTGGCCGGATGTCGTGCGCAGCCTGGACCTGGCAACCGGCAGGACCCGCAGCCTCGCGCCCGGGCAGGCGGTGTTCGCCTCGGCGGACGGGCGGCACGTGTTCATCGCCTGGACCGGCACCGACCTGATCGAGGTTCCCGCGGACGGGTCTGGCCCCGCGCGCCAGCTGACCGTGCCGCGCGGCTGGCTCGTGGCCGGTAACGGCGGAATCGCTGGCGGCGGGCCCGGCGACCTGGGCGTGGCCGGCGACGGCATCCTGGTGCAGGCCAGCGGATACCAGGACAACCCGAGCCCGGCTGTGCTCGGCCTGTGGGAGCCGCACACCGGGACGGTCCGGGTGCTCGGCCGGATAGCCAACGGAGACTACGGGCTGATCGCCGCGACGACACTGCCGGGCGGGCAAGCCGGCCTGGTGGCCACGTTCCCGATTTCCTGCGGCATGGTGCCCGGCTCCCGCTGCATCAAGATCACCGACACGGCCACAGGATCCGACGTGACCGTGCGGAGCCCGTCGCGGTACGGGTTCGGCATCGGCGGCGCGTTCTCGGCTGACGGCCGGTGGCTGGCCGCCTTTGTCATCACCGGCGTCGGCAGCCGCCACGCCGGCCCGTCGGCGCGGCTGGCGATCGTCAATACCCGCACCGGCAGGTTGCGCCTGGTGCCGGGAGCCCCGTACCAGATCGGCGCGGCCACCCTGTGGGCCGACACCATCCCGGGACGCGACCAGATCCTGGCCGGCGGGCTGGCCAACGCCTACCTGGTCAACACCGTGACCATGGCGAAGCGGCCGGTCTACTTCCTGCCGGGAGACCACCGGTCACTCGACATCAGCCGGGATGTCAACTACTCGGCCATCGTCCTCGCGTATAGCCGCTGACCCTGCGGGCGACTGCTCCCCGTCCAGCGCCGGCGGCGGAACATCCAGCGCAGTCGCTCATGCGCCAAGCTGCCGATGTCCCCGAGCGCGTCCACCCGGCAGACCCCCGGCACTCCGCCCTTGACGCCTGGGGGACGCCGGTTTCCTCACCGGCATGCAGCCGTCCCCTCACCTTCAGGATCATTAGTACGCCACCATGTCCAGAGATCAACTCCACCTAGCCCTGCCCGCCGCGCGGGCGATACGACAATGCGCCACAAGGCGGCCAAAGCAGCAGGCGCCCACACTCTCGGGTCGGGACAATCCGAGGTTGTGCCCCAGGTCAAATCCGGCCGCTGCCAGCAGGGATCACGAACCGTGGCGGCCGACCTCGTCGGACTCCCAGGTGCGGTCACCATGTTCTACGTGCTGCGCGGCTATACCTTTACCCGCCGTGGTCCAAGTACCTTCGGCCCACCCCCGGCACCGTCCTGCGCTGGCACCGCCGCCTGGTCACCCGAAAGTGGACCTATCCGCACCGGACGGGACGGCCGCCCAGGCATCGACGATGCCCGCCACCGACTTCTTCCACGTGGACTGCGCAGTGACCGACCCTGCAGCGCCTGTACTGCCTGTTCGTCATGGAGGTCGGCTCCCGTTACGTGCACATCCTCGGGATCACGCGACCCCGGACGGTCCATGGACCGCGCAGCGGATCCGCAACCTGCTGATGGATCCGGGTGATCGAGCCGCGGACTTCCGGTTCCTGGTCCGCGACCGGGCCGGGCAGTTCACCGCGTCGTTTGACGCGGTCCTGGCTGATGCCGGGATCGAGGCCGTGAAGATCCCGCCCCGCAGCCCGCGCGCAAACGCTTACGCGGAAAGGTTCGTGCTCACTGTCCGGACTGAGGTCGCCGACCCTTCCCGGAAACTGATCCAGCGTCGGCCCATCCTCGGCGGCCTCATCAGCGAGTACGTGCGTGCCGCATAGAATTCCAGGTCAGCACTAGTGGCCGAGTTCTGGAATCCCGCACCCACTTTCCGCGTGAAATAGGGGAACGAAATGACTGACGCGATCTCTCCCGCCGAGCACGCCGACCGTCGTGCACGTCTGAGCGAGCACGTACGGACGCTCGGCGCCGCGGGCTATGTGGTCTGTGAGCCGACCTACATCACCTACTTCACCGGATTCCGGTTCCTGTCGACCGAGCGTCCGACCGTGTATCTCCAGAACGCGGCAGGCGAAGACGTGATCTTCGTCGCCGAGTTCGAGCTCGAACGCACACGGGCCGAAGCGGACTTCGGGCGCATCGAGACCTACCCGGAGTACCCCGGTCTCGAGCACCCGATGCGGATTCTGGCCCGCGTCGCCGCCGACCTCGGCCTGCGCGGGGCGATCGCGGCCGACCACGACGGCTATCCCGGGATCCTCGGTTACATCGGCCCGAAGCTCAGTGAAGTGACCGGCGCCGAGATCATCGACATCGCCGCGCAGATCGAGACGATGCTCGCGCGCAAGAGCCCCGCCGAGGTGGAACTGCTCCGGGAGAGCGGCCGTTGGTGCTCGCACGCCCACCGGCTTCTCCAGGAATACAGCGTGCCCGGCAGCACGGAGGCCGAGGCCAGCCTGCGCGCACAGAGCGAGGCGACGCTGACGATGCTCGCCGAACGCGGATCGGGTGGACTTCTGGGGTCAGGAGACGGAGTCAAAGCAGGCTACCGGGGCCAGATCGGCCACCGCAGCGCCTGGGCTCACGCCGTCGCGCACAACATCAGATTCCAGCCCGGCCAAGTGCTCGTGAGCGAGACAGGCGCGCCCGTCTGGGGCTACCACGCAGAGCTGGAACGCACGATGGTGATCGGTGAGCCGACCGACCGGATGCGCTGGCTCTTCGACCACATGCTCGCAGCGCGCAAGGCGGCGTTCGACGCGATCGTTCCGGGTGCCACCAGCGCCGACGTCGACGGTGCGGTGAACGCGTACTTCGAGAAGCACGGCCTCACCAGCTACTGGCGCCAGCACGTGGGACACGGTACCGGCCTTCGAGTGCACGAGACGCCGTTCATCGACGTGGGAAACCCTGCGCCGTTGCAGCCCGGCATGGTGTTCACCGTCGAGCCAGGCCTCTACGACTCCGAGGTCGGCGGATTCCGGCATTCCGACACGGTCGCTGTGACCGAAGACGGATACGAGCTCCTCACCGACTACCCGGACGACCTCGAGAGCCTCGTCATCCCGGCAAACGGATAGCTCTTCACCCCACTCATGATCGGCAGAGGGCTGCGGGTACCGACGGAGCGCCCTTTGACAGCGCGACCGGGCAGTATCTCGACAACATAGTCGTGTACTCGCACCTGATCAGCTGACGGGCGGGGCGGCACGGCCGCGTCGGCGAGCCGTACCGCCCCTGCCGTCACCGGATGAATTCGGTCGCCACCATCGGCAGGGCCGCATCCATCCCGGCGATGTTCAGCACCCCGGCGTCCTCGGGCTCGGCGATCGAGTGCCCGACCGGGACCATAGAGGCCAGGACCACCCTGGCGCCCGGGTTGTACTGGCGCCGGTAGGCCGCGAGCGCCTGCGACGCGTGCTGCCGCCCGGCCCAGGTTTCCCCGTCGGTGAAGAGGGCGAACCCGTCCACCTCCATCTTGTGCTTGGTCGCGTGCGTGAACGGCAGCGACAGGTCGGTGCCGCCGCCGGATGGCCGCCAGAAGCCGATCTCCCGGACCCGGGTTCTGGTCGTGATCCGAGACGGGTGTACCTGCGTGTCCACGTCAATGACGTGCACGTTGCCGCCTTCGATCCGCTTGAGGATGGCCGCCATGGCGCACCCGATCTCGTACGGGGTGCCCAGCGGGGAGCCGCCCAGCATGAGCTGGTTCCGGCCCCAGGCACCGGACATGGACCCGGACGAGTCCACCGCGACCAGCATCCGCTTCCCTGACGGCCGGACGTGGCCGAACGACAGCTCGTACGCCTCTTCGAGCGCGTCCGAGATCTCCGCGACCGGCGTCCAGGTGTGCCGTTCGGCCCGGCGGTCCGGCTGGGACCGGCCCGAGACGTACACCCGCAGCGCCAGGAACACGTCCATCGGGTGGATCCGGCCGTTGCGCAGCGCCTCGGCGCTGCGCAGCCGCGCGGTCACGGCCTCGTTCGCCGGGGCGAACGGGCCGAGCACCCCGAGCCGGGTTAGCCGGGCCAGGTTGCGCAGTAGCGCGGTCATGCCCAGGTGCGGCACGAGCGCCTCCCACACCGCGGGGGACGCCAGCGGGCCACTCGGCAGGAACTGCCACGGCACCTTGCGCTCCGTGGCGATGGCGATGGCCGCCGCCTCGGTGGTGACCGCCTGGGCGGACAGGAAGGCGTCGACTGCCTGCACCTGCGACCGGGCCTCGCCGTCGGCCACCTTCCCGGCCAGCCAGCCAAGCAGCGCCCGCTGCTCCGCGGTGTCCGCCTTCGGGTGGGCGATCCGGAGAGCGTCGCGCAGCGCGAACGTCTCACCCGCCGGGGTAACCCGCTGGCGCGCCTTGCACGCCTTCCACGCGATCGCGTCCACCTCGCCAGCCAGGAACCAGGACGCCAGCGCGGACCGCAGCGCCCGGCCGGTCACCAGCGACGTGCCCTGACCCGCGGCCTTGCCGCGCAGCTGCTTGGCGTATCCGAAGAACATAGACAGGTGGTCGGTGGTGCGCACTACCCGCGCGAACGCCGCCTTGGCGGCCTGCACCGCGGCCGGGTCGCCGCACGAGAACACCATGGCCAGCGCGAACACCGCGGCCCGGTTCTTCGGCGCCCGCGGTGGCCGGGCCGTGGACACCTCCGTGATCAGCTGAACGACCCGGGTGCCGTCCGCCTGGATGGCCTGGATCAGCCAGCCTGCGTTGTCCACGGTGAGCAGGTCTTCGGTGATGTAGTAGGTGCCGCCGGTGGTGCCCAGGATCAGGAAGTCCTCCGCCTTGGTGAAGAGGTCCTTTGCGAACGCGTAGCCGCCGGCGTTGTTGCGCACCTGGTCGGTGCGACCGAGGATGGGCTGGATCTGCGGAGTGGCGGTAAGGCCGACCGCCGCGAGCGGATCACGCGCCATGACGTCACCTCATTTGGGTTCGGCCCGCCCGTCCGGGCGGATGTGATGGGTTTGGAGGGCTGCGGCCCGGGCGGATGTGGGATCCGGCAGCCGGAGTTCACCCCGGACGCTCCGCGGCTGAGCTACCCCAGGCCGCGTAACGGCAAGGAGCAGGACTCGAACCTGCTAGCTTTCCGGTCCCTCGATAACCGGCCGTCTTCGACCCGCCCGGCCGCGCCTCCGGTGCGGGCACGGATGAGGCATGCCCGCACCGCAAGCGCGGTGACGGCGGCCGGGGACGACAGGAAGGCGGGCGAATGTGGGAGCGCACACCGGATCGTCAAGCGCTCTGCCGATTGAGCTACCGCCGGATAGTCCGGCGGGCGGGACTCGAACCCGCACCACTCCATTAAAGGTGGGAGATAACCGGCGAGCTTCGACTCGCCCAGGTGCCAGCCGTCCCCGGCCGTCCACAGCGTGAGCACCGAAGAGACACGGGCCGGAGTCGAACCGGCCAGCGGCGGTTTTGCGGACTGCCTCCCGCACCAGCGAGTCCCGTGCCATGCGCGCTTCCAGGAGGACTCGAACCTCCGACTTCCAGTTTCGGAAACTGGCGTCCTATCCGCTGGACCATGGAAGCAAGGTGGGCGGGGAGAGATTCGAACTCCCACAGCCGAAGCCGCGGCTTTACAGACCGCTTGTCTCACCCATGAACAGCCCGCCCTTGGGGTGACCGGAGGGACTCGAACCCTCTCACACCAGGACCACGACCTGGCTCCTCGTCCACTTCGGAATCGGCCACAGTACTCAGCAAGGGAATCGAACCCCTATCTCCGCGGTGTTGACGCGGTGCTCTGCCGTTGAGCTAGCCGAGCTTGCGCACTCCCAGGAGGACTCGAACCTCCACCGCCGACTTCGTAGGCCGGCATGATCTCCGTTTCACCATGGGAGCTTGAGTCGCCCGCATTGCAAGGGCGACGCGGGCATGGCGGCCACTACGGGATTTGAACCTGTACCTTCCAGCTTGACGAGCTGGCGCACTACCAGTTGTGCTAAGCGACCTCGGCTCCGGCGCAGGGATTCGAACCCCGATAGCTGCCTTAACAGGGCAGCGTCCTGCCGTTGAACGACACCGGATTGAGTTGCGGAGGCGGGATTCGAACCCACGATCGTCGCCTTATGAGGGCGCTGAGGACAACCGAGCTCCTCCACTCCGCAGTGACCCCAGACGGTTCCGACCCGTCTTCTCCTGCTTGAAAGGCAAGTGGCCTAGCCATTAGCCGATGGGGCCTTGATGGTGCGTGCTCCGTGCGGGACTCGAACCCGCAGACTCCAGGTTGAGGGCCTGGCGAGGTTAACCAGTTTCTCCAACGGAGCAGGGTTTCCGCGTGCGCCGCCCGAGACTTGAACTCGGATCGTCGGCTTAGAAGGCCGCCGCGCTTTCCGTTACACCAACGGCGCGTAAGTCTGCGTGCCCCGTGAGGGATTCGAACCCCCGGTCCTTGGATTAAAAGTCCAGAGCATTGACCACTGTGCTAACGGGGCGTGGCCTGTATTCGCTCTGGCTGTTTACTCTCCATCGTTCCTCCATTCCTTCGCCGGCCGTTGAGCTGCCGGCCAGCGTGATTGCCGGTTGGCCACCTCGGAGTCGAACCGAGCGCTACCGCTTTATCAGAGCGGCCCCTTCGACCGGCTGGGTCGTGGCCAGCAGATGGGTTCAAGCCGGAGGCTGCCACCTGGCCGGTTCATCCTCCAAGCGAGGAAGGCGGGCGACTTGAACGCCAGGGTGTCACCCCCGCATCCGTTAGCAACGGAGCCCGGCGCGCCTGTCCGGTTCACCTTCCATTCGTACCGAACCGCGGATTCGAACCGCGAACCTCCTGGGTCTGGGCCAGGCGCCTCTACCTAAGTTGGGCTAGTTCGGCATGCGAGCGGCTGACCGGCTTCGAACCGGCGACCTCCACCGTGGCAAGGTGGCGCTCTTGCCTGCTGAGCTACAACCGCATGGAGCCCTCCCCCGGTGCCGACCCGGGCGGCACGCCCGTACCAAGGGCGAGCGGACGCCGATCCGAAGGGCATCGTTCCGGGAGCTGGACTCGAACCAGCGTGCGCCCGCTTCAAGGGCAGGCTGGGATGCCGTCAACCCACCCCGGAAGGAACTGGAGCCCCCGACAGGTGCCACCCCTGGCTAGCCCGCCTTACAAGGCCGCCCGGTCGTTGAGCCCAGGGGCGAGTGTCCTCGGCGCGACTCGAACGCGCACTGCCGGCGACCTCAGCGCCGTGCCTCCTGCCGTTGGGCTACGAGGACGAGAGAGCCGCCACCCGGGGTCGAACCGGGCCATCCGCCGTACGAAGGCGAAGCCGCAAGCCGTGCGCGGCGGCGAAGCTGCCCCTCATGGATTCGAACCACGATTCGCGGCTTCAGAGGCCGCCGTCCTGCCGTTAGACGAAAGGGCACCGAGTGCGGAAGGTGCGATTCGTGTCGCACAGACCGCGAGGTTTGAGCTCGCGAGGTCTTCTGGCTGCCGTCACTCCCGCGCGCGCCGCCAGGGGCTCGAACTCTGGCCGCGGTACCCCGCCTGGGACTCGAACCCAGACCTCACGGATTAAGAGTCCGCTGCTCTTGCCGTTAAGCTAGCGAGGCTTGGCCGCAAAGTCATCCGGTACCAACCGAATGCCTTGGCCGTTCTGCGACGATGGTCGTTTGAGCAAACGACCTCACACTTCTCGATCTCCGCCAGGATGAGCGCCCATGGCTTCCCGGCCGCGATCATCGCGTTGATCTCTTCGGTCTCGCGCAGAGCCTCACCGGGGAATTGAACCCCCCTCGTCGACTTGAAAGGCTGGCACACCGCCACTGAATGCTTGTGAGGCACGGTGGGTCCCGCAGGTAACGATCCTGCCTATCTCGCTTTTCAGGCGAGCCCTAATCCGTCTCAGGTAGAGACCCGTGGTCGGGATGGGAGGAATCGAACCTCCGCTGCCTGGTCCCGGGCCAGGTGCGCTGCCATTACGCGACACCCCGGAGTCGGGCTGGCTGGAATCGGACCAGCCTCCTCCCGGCCCCCAGCCGGGCGGTCTGCCACTGACCTACAGCCCGTAAGTCGGGTCCCCGGGAGTCGAACCCGGTTTCCCCGCGCCCCGAACGCGGTGGATTACCGTCTTCCTCGAACCCGCGGAGCGGCGAGTTGTTCCGGCCCGGGCGCTTGGATCCGCGCCGGGACGTTGCCGGTAACTTTGCGCACGGATGCCGTGCCTCGGCTCGCCACGTGGAGAAGGTGGGAATCGAACCCACTGCGTCAACGCTTGCAAGGCGCGACCACTGCCTTAGCTGTCATCCCCGAAAGTGGACCGCCCCGGACTTGAACCGGGAACCTCCGCTATGCCATGGCGGCGCTCTGCCAGTTAGAGCTAGCAGCCCACAGCCGCCGTTACCCGGAACGGCGGCCGGCCAAGATGGGCACGAGGGCGAATGTGGGGACGCCGGCCGGTCCGCCCGAGGCAGCCGGGGCGGTCGTGGAGTCGAACCACAAGGAGCCAGATAACCGGCACAACTTCGACTCGCCCTCGTGACACCATGCGTTGGCGCAGGTGGAACTGGCGGGGTTTGAACCCGCGGCCTCTGCGATGCGAGCGCAGCGCTCTCCCGTCTGAGCTACAGCCCCGTTTCCTGGGGTGCCCCGGCTCTCGTCGGGGCACCCCAGGGTGGCAGGCCGTCACGAGCGCATGTCGCTGCGTCCGTGTCCCGGCCTGCTCTGCATGATGCTCACGCTGTGGAATTGTCAATGCGCGGGCACGTTCACCCGGAGGTGGTGCGCAGGGACGGACAGAGTCGAACTGTCATTCCGCCGGTTTTGGAGACCGGATCCCAAGCCGCTGGGTCATCCCTATGCGGGCTGAAATGCGCAACCCAAAATGCGCAGCCCAAATAGAACTCGTGGCGAATATATTTTTAACCAACTAAAAACCGCCCGCGGGGGCTTTCCCCCGGCGGGCGGCTCCTGGCGTTTGCCCTGGTAAGGACCTATCCAGAAACCACCCCGCGAGGCTCGCCGGCGCGCAGCAGGTACGCGCATGGCAGCATGAACGACGGCAGTGATTGCCGTTCGATCCACTCGCTCGTGACGTTCCTGTGTTTCACCGGACGGTTCCTTTCCTTGCGTTGCTTTTAACTGTAAGCGTAAACGAAGCAATAGGCAACTTTATTTCTGGCACAGTTTCCTCGTAGCGGACCAGCGGACCAACCGGGCCGACATACTCAGTGGCCGCCGTGCCGACCTCGATGGCCTTGACGATTAGCAGGATTACAGAGACCACTAGGTAGCCGCGCACCATGCCCATGCCGGGCGGGTGCCATTACTGCGTCACGGCCTTCGATCTGCAACGTGGCAGCCAGCCCAGCTCCCGCACCAAGGGGCGCCGACAAGCTCGCTGGCGGCTGCCGAAGCGCCGGGCCTCCGCTATTCAGTGCCGATGAGAGTCAAGCGGGCTGTCGAACCCGCCTCTTGAGGGACAACCCGAGGCTGCGCTCCCAGGTTAAAGCCGGGCGCTGCCAACCACTACGTGGCGGGCGTCTATACCATTGCCGAGCGTAGCCTACGTACCCTCGGCCGCAGTGGTCTAGACCTTTTGCTGGCTCAGTGCTCGCTCGCGCGTCTCCGGCTTCTTATCACTCCAGGTCATTTTTCGTGTGCCCGTTTTGCCCGGGCCGGTTGAGAGCGCTTCCTAGCGCAGCCGAGAATCACCGGAATCCGATGAAGACCTTTCACCTGCGAGGTGGCAATCCTAGGTGCGACGGCGGGTCGGACCACTCCCCCTGCCAGCAGCGGAGGAGAGCAACCTTGACGAGAGACCTGAGTGTCTGGACCGGAGGCTACTGAGATGGCTGGCCGGCTGGCAGGGAAAGTCTGCGTCATCACGGGCACAGGCGGGAGCATGAGACGCGCCGCCGCCCTGACGTTCGCCCGCGAGGGCGCCTCGGTCGTCGGCTGCGACGTTTCGGTCGAGCCGGCGGAAGAGACCGTCAAGATGGTTTATGCCGCGGGTGGCGAGATGGTGTCACTGCAGCCGTGCCATCTCGGCGATCCCGCCGAATGCGCGAAGCTCGTCGAACTGGCGGTGCGTGAGTTCGGCCGGATCGACGTGCTTTACAACCTCGCGGCCAGGGCCCATTTGCACTGGCTCGAAGGCTTCACCAACGAGGAGTGGGATGCCGCCCGCAAGGACGAGGCTGACCTGGTGTTCTACCTCACCCGCGCGGCCTGGCCCCACCTGAAAGCCAGCCGAGGCGTGGTCGTGAACATGGCCTCGCTCAACGGATCCCTCAGCTGCAAGAACCTCCCGGCGATAGCGCACGTGACAAATAAGGCGGCGATCACCGGGATGACGCACCAGCTCGCGATGGAGGGAAGCGAGCACGGGATCCGCGTCAACTCGATCTCGCCGGGGCTGATCGAAAGCAACGCGACCCGAGAGCAGCTAGCGGACGAGCAGTGGGGCCGCGCGATGCGCGACAGGACACTTCTTGGCCGGTTCGGTCAGCCGGAGGACGTCGCGAACGTCGCGTTGTTCCTCGCGTCCGCCGAGAGTTCCCACGTGACTGGCATCGACCTCGTGGTCGACGGCGGCATGAAGATCTGGTGACCGCTGTGTCCGCCAGCCACGGAGGTCCGGTACCCGACGTTGGCACCTCCACGGTGCCCGCCGCGGACGAACACCGGCACCGCTCCGGCTCCTGGGCCGCGGCGTTCGCCTTCCTGATCGTCATGGCGGTCGCGACGCTGCCCAGCCCGCTTTACGGCCTCTACCGAACCAGGGACCACCTAGCGGCCTCACCATCACCGTGGTCTTCGCGATCTTCGCGGGCAGCACGATCGCCATACTGCGCTGGGATAGCGCCATCGCCGCGCGTATCGGGCGCCGGGGCGTGATGCTCATCGCGGGTGCGCTGATCGGCGCGGGTTCTGGTGCCGTCTTCAAAGGGACTGCCGGGATCGTGCTCGAGGCAAGCCCGCCAGAAAGCCGCGTCGCGATGACGTCGGACCTGC
The DNA here is from genome assembly GCA_963843745.1 of uncultured Actinomycetota bacterium. Classification (GTDB taxonomy): domain Bacteria; phylum Actinomycetota; class Actinomycetes; order Streptosporangiales; family Streptosporangiaceae; genus Trebonia. Next base: position 235,241 of record CAWJLP010000010.1, on the reverse strand, counting down.
TCATCGCGCTGTACGCGGGACTCTCTGTTCCGGTCATCGGAGCCGGAGTCGCGCTCGACCTCGGTGCCAGCGCACCCAACACCGTGCTCGTGTTCGCCATCCTCGTCGGGCTGGGCGTCGCCGTCACGGGCCGGGCACTGCTCGGGCGCCGAGGGTCGCAGGTCCACCCGTAACCGGAAGGAGGCAGGAGATGTCGCTAGATTTCGCGATCATTCGCGTGCAGGAGGTGGCGTCGTGAGCGAGCGGGTAGCGATCGTGGTCGGCGCGGGCGGAGAGCTCGGCCGGGCTACCGCGGAGATCCTGGCGGGCACCGGGTACACGGTGGTCGGGGTCGACCGCAACGAGCAAGGGCTGAAGGAACTGTCCGACGGCATCCGCCGCGAGGCGGGCGACGCGACCGATCCGGCCGCGGCCAGGAGCCTCATCGACCGGATAGCCGGCGCGGCCGGCCCTCCTGAGGTGCTCGTGAACACCATCGGCACGTTCCGCCTTGGCGAGGCGACCGCCGCGACGCCCGAGGACCTGAAGGTTCTGATGGACGTCAACCTGGGCGCGGCGCTGTGGCTGAGCCAGGCCGTGGAGCCGTACATGCGCGAGCGGGGAAAGGGCTCCATCGTGCACGTGTCGGCCCGCCCGGCGACCGACCCCACCGCTGGCATGGCGGCCAACAGCCTCAGCAAGGCGGCCCTCAGCCACCTCGTCCGCATTCTCGACCTGGAGCTGCGACCGCACGGCATCCGGGTCAACGCGGTCGCGCCGCAGCTCATCAACACGGCTGCCAACCGGGCTATTTTCCCCGCCGAACTGCTGACGCATGCCGTCGAGCCAGAGGCGGTCGCGAACGTCGTCGCCTTCCTCGCCGGGGATCTCGCCGCACCCGTCAGCGGCGCGATCGTCCCGGCCTACGGCGCCTGACGCTCCGCCGCCTTTCCCTCGAGCGCTGACACTCCCGTTCATCCCGTTCATGCGGGAGTGTCAGCGCGCACCTTCGCGGGCCCGGTCCTCCCAGTAGAAGCCGACGACCGTCTTCTCGACGAGGCGAAGGTACCTGTGCACCGAGTTCTGGCTATCCGGCTGCACCCCGTGCTGCTCGATGATGCCGCCGTCTACTCCATCCCACACCGCCCACCAGATTGCCGACGGGACGTACTCAGGGTCGAACATGACGCGCAGGTCGATGTTATCGACCCGGCGCATGACGGCCCTGCGATACTGATGCTGGTCCGGGGTTACCTCGCCCTGGTAGTGGAATGTGGTGGCGTACTCCAGGGAAAGCGTCTCACCTGCGGACAGCGTCCTCGCGAGCGGAATGCGGAGCACGTACGGGCCATCTTTGACCTGGCTGCCGGGGCCTACGGGCGGCTCGCAGCCGTGGCCGACCCGCAGCGTGAGCGCCGACGTGTCGTAGATGTAAGGGATGCTGTCGAATCCGTCGCGGAGCGACTCGATCACCTGTATGGTCCTGACCCCGCCAATCCGGCCGTCGGCCCGGACGAAGGCATGGTCGTGCAGCGAGACCGTCTGGTGACCGGGAGGGCCGAGCAAGGCGGCTACCCTATTCGCAGTGTCCGGGCGGATCGCTCGGGTGCCCGTGAGCATGCGCACTCGGGGGGACCCCTCCCACAGCCGCCACAGTTGATCCTGCTCGGCGTCGGGCAGCGCGAAGGCGTCTATGAACAGTTCGAGGGTCGCCCTGCTGAGCAGCCTGCCGGACAGCGCGCGGGCGGCCGTGTCTTTCAGTTGGCGGGGCAGCAAGTCGCCGTCCCTCTGCCGTCTCGGATGCCACCACAGATGCCGGGCGAGCACCTCCGCCACGGCGAGTTGGTTGACCTGGCCGTGCCGGGTGCGCTCGGCGTACTGCTCCCAGGTGCGCCGAGGCCGGCCGGGCCGCAGCAGGAGCTCGCGCAGGTACTCCGCGGCGGCCTGCCGGGCAAGGTCATCGGAGGCAGAGCGCACACGATCGAGACTGTAACTGGCCATAGGCGCCTCTCGGCGGTTCGAGTCGGGCGGTGCGAAATAAGTGCGACATTTAGTCGCTATCGTATGGGCCGCTGGTCCCATCGAGGGGGTGGGATCAACAGACAAGAATTAGCTGGCTGGTCAGGGGCGGGTGTTTACCCCTTGTGGGCGTGCCCCTTGGCCGATATGGTGACCGCACGCGGCGGTACCGCGCGCCACACGGTGCCCCCGTCCGCGGCTGGCTGCTCGTCGCTCGGCTATCCCCCCCGGCTGAGCGGCAGTGAGCTGCGGTACCGTCGCTCAATCCGCCAGCTCGGAGGTCCAGACCACCACCTTGGTCCGGTCGCCGCGGAACAGGTCACGAGCGTATTCGAGCGGCTCACCGGAACGGGCATACGCGATGCGCTCGACCAGCATGAGCGGCGCGCCCTCGCGGACCTCAGCGCTTCGGCCTCGCGTGGGCTTGGCCTACATCCGGCAACTGCTTAGCAGGGCCGGCTGCTGCCGATCGACCCTGTCAGGGCATGGCCCATTTGCCAGGAAATATGCATAATGAGCACCGTCCTAGGTGTCGAGGTCGCGCTCGATCTGGTCAGGATCTCGTCGAGTTAGTGAGGGCAACTTGTGATCAGCCCCCGCGGTCCGATGGCGACCCGCCGGATGACCGCGCACTGGGTCGTGCTCGCAGCCGCCGCGCTGACGACACTAGTTGCGGCCGCGGTGGCCGCCACGCTGGCGGTGTTCGCTGGGCAGGCCCTGCCGCTCGCCGTGCAGCATGACCTGGTCACAGCGCCGGACACGACCCTGTCGATGAATGCGCTGGTGAGCAGTCCCAGCCAGGCGGTCCAGGGCAGCGCGACGCTGCGGGCGCAGATCGCGGCGGCGATGCCCGGCATCCCGTTCGGCCTCCAGGAGGCATTCTGGTCCTCTCCGCTGGGATTCGTTCCTGGCGCGCTTCCCGCGACGCCGGCGAATGCCGGCAAGGGCAACACGGCGCTGCTGCAGGCAGTCTCGATGAACGGGATCGCCAGCCACGCGGTGCTCGTCGCCGGGCGGTGGCCGACGACCTCAGGCGACACCCGGCCGGGAGCGATCCCCGCCGCCTTGCCCGCCTCGGCGGCAGCACTGCTGCATGTCTCCGCGGGAGACGTCCTGCGATTGCGCGACCAAGGCTCGAACGCCCTGGTCAGCTTTGACATCACTGGCGTCTTCACGCGGCGCCAAGGATCCGGCCCAGCGAACTCATTCTGGAATCTCAGCTACATCCCGGCCAGCGGCATGTCCACCGAGTCCGGGTCCACCACGTATGGTCCCCTCGTCGTAAGCCAGGCGGCATTCGGGACGGCGCTCACGGTCAGCAGCGGGTCGTGGGTGGGGCAGCCCGACATGACCGCCTTCTCCGACAGCGACCTCGACCCGATAGCCGCGAACCTCACCAGCCTGTCGAAGTCGCTGCCGACCGCGAGCTTCCTCAACGGCGCTCAGCTAACCACGAGCCTGCCGTCGGTGCTGTCCGGCGCGGACAGCGACCTGGTGATCGCCCGGTCGGTGCTGGTGATTAGCGCCCTGCAGCTTCTGGTCCTGACCATCGCGGCCCTGCTCGCGGTCGCCCGGCTGCTGGCGGCCCAGCGGGAGGGCGAGACCGCGCTGCTAGTCGCGCGCGGCGCGACCCGCTCGCAGCTCACCCGGCTCACGGCCGCCGAGGTGGTCCCGCTCTCGGCGCTGGTGTGCATCGCCGGCGCGATCGCCGGGATCTGGCTCGCCAGCGCGCTTGCGGGTGCGGGACCGCTGGCGGCGGCTGGCATCCGGCTGGCGGACCGGCCGGGAAGCTGGGCCGACGCGACCGGGGCGGCGCTCGGCGTCGCGGTCATAGCCGTGGCCGCGTTGCTCGCTCCCGGAGCGACGCCCAGTCCGACTGCCGCGCGGGTCCGGCGTGGCAGGCAGGCCATGGTGGCAGGGGTGGCGCGGGCCGGCCTGGACATAGCCCTGGTGGTACTCGCGGTGCTGGCAGGCTGGCAGCTGCGCCAGTACTCCGCGGCGAGCAATGGCGGGACCGCGGGGATCGATCCGGTGCTCGCGCTGGCGCCCGCGCTCGCGCTGGCCGCCGGAAGCGTCGCCATGCTGCGCCTGCTTCCGCTGGCCGCCCGGACGACGGACCGGCTGGCCGCCCGGGGCAAGGGCCTGGTGGCCTCGCTGGCCGGCTGGCAGTTCAGCAGGATGCCGATCCGCCAGGGTAGCGCGGCGCTGCTGCTGATCATGGCGGTTGCCGCTGGCACGCTGGCGCTCGCGCAGCACGAGAGCTGGACCCGGTCGGCTTCCGACCAGGCTATCTTCGCCACTGGCGGCGACGTCCAGGTCAACCTGCCCGCCCAGCTCCAGCCTGGCGGTGTGGGTGCCGTTACCGGTGCGCGGGGCGTGACGCACTCGCTGGCGGTGGCGGCCGACATCCAGGCGAGTCCCGGCGAGATGATCGCGGTTGACTCAGCCCAGGCACCACGGGTCGCCAGGCTGCGCGGCGATGAGTCGCGGCTGCCCGCGGCCAGCCTGTTCCGCGCCATCATGCCATCCGCCGGCCTGCCGGGAGCGGTGCTGCCGGCACCCCAGCCCGGTGCACGGGCCGGGACGATCCGGCTCACTGCCGCGCTCGGCCCGCATCCGCCGGTGCCCACTGGAGGCAGCGGCGCGCTGGCGGCCCAGCTCGGGCCGGTCACCGTGACCCTGACCATTCTCGACGCCTCGGGCTCCGCTTACCAGGTCGCCGCCGGGACGCTGGTCGCGGACGGGCTCCCCCACCTGCTCGTCGCGCCCCTTGGCGGCAATCAAGCGCGCTACCCGCTGCGGGTGGCGGCGATCACGGCCACGTACCTGATGCCCCTGCGCGCCGCACCGTCATTGGCGCTCACCGTCAGCGGCTTGCCGCTAGCCGGCTGGACGGGCGACGCCAGCTCACCTGCCCTGGACGACTTTCAGGCGAGCCAGGGCGGCCTGCCACCGCCGAGCGCCCCGCCAGGCCGCGTGTCAGCGCACAGCACCAGCCGCGCCGCGACGTTCACCTTTAACTCGGGCTATGGGCAAGACACCACCGGCGGGGCGGCAACCCCGTCGGCCGCGGCGTTCCCCGCGCAGCTGGTGCTTCTTCCCCCGGCTGCCCGGATAGCGACCATCCCGGCCATCGCGACCGGGGCATTCATGGACACGAACGGCGCGGTCATCGGCTCAGTCGTGCCCGTGTCCGTCGAGGGGGAGGAGGTCCCGCTGCGAATCGTGGCTGAAGTGACATCGTTCCCGACTGTCACGGCACCGGGCGGCGCGCTCATCACCGATCTCGGCAGCGTCCAGGAGTACCTTGTCCGGCAGTCCGCCTCCACGCTGCCGGTCACTCAGTGGTGGCTGGCCACCGCCGCCGGAGGCGTCCCTCCGGCTTTGACGGCCAGCGCTCCCGCGGGTACGGACACCACCAGCGCGGCGGGGCTGGCCGCGGCCGTCACCAGCGACCCGCTGTCCGCCGCGCCGCAACTGGCCCTGCTGGCGATGGCCGCGGCGGCGGCGCTGCTCGCTACCACGGGGTTCTGGGTGTCGATCGCGGCCGACGTGCGCCAGCGCCGCACCGAGGTGGCGCTGCTCGCCGCGCTGGGCGTGACCCGACGCGGGGCAGCCTTGCAGCTATGCCTGGAAAAGCTGCTGCTCAGCCTGCCGTCCTGCGCCCTCGGGGTGCTGCTCGGCCTGCTCGTGGCCCGGCTGATCGTGCCTGCCGTCACGCTCACCCCGACGGGGCAGCAGCCGACGCCGCCCGCCGTCACGCAGTATGACCTGCCGCAGGCTATCGCGCTCGCGCTCGCCGTGGCGGTGCTGCCCGCGGCATTCGCCGTGCTCGCCGCAACGCGCCGGCCCGACCCCGCCGCCGAGCTTCGTGCCGCGGAGAGCGCATGAGCGTCCTGCGCCGGATCACTGGCATGGGGGTCGCGGCAAGTCTCGCGCTCGCGCTCCTGGCCGGAGGCTGCGTGCTTGCCGCCACCGCCGGTCCCCGGGAGGCGCAGGCGACGGGACTGCTCGGTGTGCAGCAGATGATGAACGGCCTGCCACAGGCCGAAAAGACCATCGTGGTCACGACCAACTACCAGTCGGTCAACAGCGCCGTTCAGGGCGTTTTCCAGCAGGTGAGTCTTACGCCGGCCAACCTCGACGACGTCACCGCCCAGTTGCACCGCGACTTCGGCGGCGGCCCCCTGCCCCTGGCCCCGCGGTCGGCGGACTGGGCGGCCATGACATCGGGCCCGCGCGGCGTGATCAGCACGCTGCCCGCTCTCCACGGGATCCCCGCGCAGGTGGAGGTCGCCTACCCGTACCCGGCCGCCGATCACATGCGACTGGTGGCCGGCAGCATGCCGGGCACTTCCCCCGCAACCGGCATCCAGGTCGTGGTCACCGCGCAGACGGCCAGCGCGTGGGGACTGCGACCCGGCTCTCAGGTGGCGGTCATCGCCCCGTTGCAGACGACGATCTCCGGGAACGGACCGCCGAACCCGGCTTTCACGCTGAACCTCGACGTCACCGGGATCGTCGAGCCCACGGATCCGGATTCCTCGTTCTGGAAGGCCGATCCGCTGCTAGCGGCACCGAACCTTTATGTGAGCCAGAGCAAGCTGTGGGAGGGCGCGTTCATCGCGGATCCCGGCGAGATCGCCATGCTGCAGGAGATCTTCGGCCTGGCGGGCCTGAACATCCGGTGGGAGTTTCCGGTAGCCACCACCGGGCTGCGCGCCCAGGCCCCGGCCCTGTACAGCGAGATGAAGCAGTTCACGCTCCAGACTCCCCAGCTGACCGGGCTCCTAGCGCCGATGTCGAACGCGCTGAGCACGTCGTCCGCCCTGCTCGGGCCGCTGGCGACGCTAGTCGCGGCCTCGAATGGCGTGAACGTCCTGTTGTGGATGGTCTATGTGGGCCTGGCGGTGGCGGGTGTTGTGATGATGCTTCTGGCCGCCCGGATGGTCGCGGCCCGCCGGTCCGCGGAGATGGCCGTGCGGCGGGCACGTGGATCGTCACTGGCGGACTTGTTCTGGCGCGGATCCCTCGGCGCGGCGGTGGCCGGCGTGCCAGCCGCCGCGCTGGCCTGGGCGCTCGCCGTGCTCCTCGTCTCTGGCCCTGGCCCCACAGGCTGGGTCGCCTGGTGGCCGGGCATCGCGACGCTAGCAGTCGCCATAGTGGGTCCAGGGGTGGCGGCGGCCTGGCAGCACCGCCTGCCACGCCGCAGGCGGTCCGGGGGGCGGGAACGCGCACGATGGCGCAGACGCTGGGTAACCAGAGTGGTCTTCGAGGTCACCGCCTGCGCCGCGGCCATCGGAGGCATCATCGTCTTGCAGCAACAGGGCGGTACCGGCGACCTGTATACAAGCGCGGCTCCGCTGCTCGTCGCGGTCCCGGCCGTGATCGTGGTCCTGCGGCTGTACCAGCTGCTGCTTCGCGGGCTGGCGCGGGCATCGGCTCGCCAGCGCGGCGCCATCGGCTTCCTCGCTCTCACCCGCGCCGCGCAGGCCAGCGCCACGCTCGCGCTCCCGGCCGTAACGCTCGTCCTCACCCTCACGATGGCCGCGTTCACCATCATGTTGCGGGATGCGGTGGTTCGCGGCGAGATTGCGGCGTCATGGCAGGAAACCGGCGCTGACGTGGCCATCACTTATTCACCAGGCTTCGAGGCGAGCCCCTCGGCCGTCAGGGCGTTCGCCGCGGTGCCGGGCGTGCAGCACGCCGCAACGGCCCTGGAACTCCCGTTGGACCTCACCGGCGGCGAGCGGGTGACCGCGATCGCTGTCGACCCGGCCAGCTACGCGGCCCTCGCGGCGTCAACGGAGGGCTACTCTCCCGTCAATCCCGCCCTGCTCACACAGGCACCCGGCCAGGCAGCCGTCCCGGTGCTGGCGTCTCCGGGAACCGCCGCCATCCTCGGCGGGCAAAGAAGCGTCCCGATCGCCGCGCAGCAGGGCCTGCCCGCGCTCCGGGTCCGGGTTGCCGGCGAGCTGCAGTCCACCCCGGCGCTGCCAGGCGGCGGAGCGTTCCTGGTGCTGCCGCTGTCGGCAGTCGGGAGCGTCGGCGCGCCGGTCAACGTGATGCTGCTCACCGGGCCGTCAATCGACATTGCCAGGCTCCACGCCGTGCAAGCGGCCATGCCCGGCGCTGCCGGCCTGACCATCACCACCAGGTCCCAGGTGCTACAGGAGCTGACCGGGGCACCGCTGCAGCACGGCACGTTCGTTATCTTCACCCTGGCCATCGTGTGCGCTCTCGCGCTTGCGCTGGCCGTAATGCTGCTTGAGCTGGCACTCAGCACCGCAGACCGGGAGCTGACCATGGCGAAGCTGGCCACGATGGGGCTCGATGAACGGCAGCGCGTCCGGCTCTCGGTGCTTGAGGTGTTCCCGGCGATCGCCGCCTCGGCCGCGGCGGCGGTCGCGTGCGCCATCGCCCTGCCGAGGCTCGTGGCCCCGGCGGTTAACCTGTCGGCGTTCACCCAGTCTCAGGCGACGGTGCCGTTGCGCCCGGACTTCGCGTCGTTCCTGCTCCCGCTGGCAGGACTCCTCGTCGTCACCGTCATCGCGCTCGCCTACGAGATCAGGTCGCGGCGCGGCCGCGTCGCCGCGACCCTGCGGGCATGAGGAGGAAGAGTTGAGCGATTCCATGGCGGGCTCGCTGGAGGAACTGCACTCCGAGGCCCGGCAGGGCGGGCACTCCGAGCTCGGTGCGGGCGCGCTGATCGTCTGCGACCGGCTGGTCCGCATCTACCAGGCCGAGGGCATCGAGGTGCAGGCGCTGCAGGGCCTGGACCTCGTGGTCGAGCGCTCCGAGCTGACGGCCCTGGTCGGGGCGTCCGGCAGCGGCAAGTCCACGCTGGTGAACATCCTGGCCGGGCTGGACACCCCGACGGCCGGGTCGGTCCGGGTGGGCGGGCATGACCTCGCGGCAATGTCCGCCCGGCAGCGGCTCGCCTACCGGCGAAGCACCGTGGGGTTCATCTGGCAGCAGACGTCACGGAACCTGCTGCCCTACCTGACGGCGGCGCAGAACGTGGACCTGCCGATGAAGCTGGCCGGCCAGGGCAGGAAGGCCCGCCATGCGCGAGCGGCCGAGCTTCTTGAGGCACTGGGCGTGGCGCACTGCACGCGACGCCGCCCCGACCAGATGTCGGGCGGCGAGCAACAGCGGGTCGCGATCGCCACCGCGATCGCCAACAAGCCAAGCGTCCTGCTGGCGGACGAGCCAACGGGGGAGCTGGACAGCATGACCGCCGAGTCCGTCTTCGCCGCGCTCAAGACGGCCAACACCGACCTCGGCGTGACCGTCCTGGTCGTGACCCACGACCCCGGGGTCTCCTCGAACGTCCGGCGGGTCATCGCGATCAGGGACGGCCGGACCAGCACCGAGACCTTGCGGCACGACGACGGCGACGGGTCGGCTCTGGGGCACGGCGTCGAGTACGCCGTGCTGGACCGGGCCGGGCGGCTCCAGCTACCGCGCGATATGACCGACACGCTTGGCATGCGCAACCGCGTCCGGCTGGAGCTAGAGTCCGACCACATCGGTGTCTGGCCCGACCAGCGCTCCACGGGCCAAGCGGGTTCGGGCCCGGCCGGATCTTCCCCGGCCGCTCCCCCGGAGGCTGACACGTGACGCCGATCATCGACGTGAAGGACGTGACCCGCACCTTCGGCAGCGGCCCGAACGCCACCGCTGCGCTGCGGGGGGTCACCATGACCGTGGACGAGGGACAACTTGTCGCCTTGCGCGGCCGGTCGGGGTCGGGGAAGACCACGCTGCTCAACATCGTCGGCGGCCTGGACGTGCCTGACTCCGGGACGGTGCGCATCGACGGCAGGGACGTGACCTCGATGAGCGATCAGCAACGGGTGCACCTGCGGCGGGAGACCGTTACCTATATCTTCCAGTCGTTCAGCTTGCTGCCGGGCCTGTCGGCGGCGGAGAACGTGGGCGTGCCGCTGCGCATCGCGGGCATGGCCCCGAAGGCGCGCGAGGATCGGGTCGCCGCGATGCTCACGCTTGTCGGCCTGGCCGGCCACGCCCGGCACCGGCCAGGCGAGCTCTCCGGCGGCCAGCAGCAGCGCGTGGCCATCGCCCGCGCTCTCGCGCCGCGCCCCCGGCTGCTGCTTGCCGACGAGCCCACGGGGCAACTGGACGCCGAGACCGGCAAGCAGATCATGCGCCTGCTCCGCGCCGTCGTCCGGTCCGAGGGCGTGACCGCGCTGCTCGCCACCCACGACCCCACCCTTATGGACATCGCCGACTCGGTCCTGCACCTGACCGACGGCACCGTCCTGCAGGAAAGCTAGGCGTGGCGCGTGCGCCTCAGGCCGGACCTCGCGGCCGGGCTCGGACACGTCGCTCCAGCTCGACAGGGCCCTCACCAGGGCGCGGACGAGGCGGTCGAAGCTGCGGTCGACGTCGTTGGGGAAGGCGAAACCGTAGTTGGCCTCCAGGGAGACGAATCCGTGCAGGGCGGCCCGGCAGGCCCGGATCGCGTCGACGGCGTCGTCACCGTCGAGGCCGTAGCCGTCCATCACCGCAACCATCACCGTGATGGTCCGGCGGGACACCTCTTCGTGCTCGGCGTCGCCGGGGGCCGCGCCTCGCCCGGCGGCCTGGTAGCGGCCGGGATGGTCCAGCGCCCAGGCGCGCCAGGCGTGCGCCATCGCGACCAGGGCGTCGTCACGCGCCCGGCCGATGGCGGCCCGGCCCAGCACGTCCGCGAGCTCGGCCTTCCCCCGCATGGAGATGAGCCGCTGGAGGGCGCCGACGCTGGCGACGTGCTTGTAGAGCGACGGCTGGCGCACCCCGAGGCGGGCGGCGAGGGCCGCCAGGGTGAGCTGGTCCAGCCCCACCTCGTCGGCCAGCTCGGCCGCCTCGGCGACCACCCGGTCAGTGTTCAGCCCGGCCCTAGGCACGGGCGGCCGATCTGAGGATGGCGAGTGTGAGCGCGACCACCTGGTCAGGGTACTGGTCGTGCGGCCAGCGCCCGGCGCTCTCAGGCGAGGACACGATTCCGGATGAAGCTCGTGGTGAGCACGCCGACCTGATCGGGGCACTGCGCGTGGGGATAGTGCCCGCCCCCCTTGATCATCGCGACGGCACCGAGTCCGGCGGGCATCGCGGCGATGATCCCCTCGGCCTCGGCCTGGGGGTCGGCCCAGTCGGGGTCCTCGGTGCCCATGATGACCAGGGCCGGGCAGGAGATGCGGGGCAGCGCGGCGCCCGCGTCGGCCGGGGAGGACTTCAGGGTCTTGAGGAATTCGGTCATCCGGCCGGGTTCGGACAGCTTGGCCCGCAGCGCCGCCATGTAGTCGGCGTAGTCGGCCGGCTTTTCCGGGTAGGCGACGTCCAGGTAGCGGAACCAGCTCCTCATGCTGTGCAGCAGCATCACGCCTGCCAGGTACAGCGTGCCGCGGCGGTAGCGCCGGACCCGCACGATCCCGCCCAGGCTGTACTGCACCTTCCGGGTGAACGGGCCTATCTCGACGATGCCGCTGACCAGGTCGGGCGCCGTCGCGGCGGCGATGGTGGCCGCCCCGCCCGATAGCGAGTGCCCGACGATGACGGCCGGGCCGCCCAGGTGCCTGATCAGCGCGACCAGGTCCCCGGCGACGTCGGTGCGGGAGATCAACTTCCAGTCACCCTCGCTTGACTCGCCGTGCCCGCGCATGTCCGCCGCCGCGACCCGGAATCCGGCCCGCACCAGTTCCGGTACCAGGAACCGGAAGGCCTGCCGCCGGTCCCCGATGCCATGCGACAGCACGACCAGCGGCCCCTCCCCCGCCACGTCGTAAGCGATCCGCGGGCCGCCCTTGATGTCGAGAAACTCGGTCATGTCGCCCTCCAGGTGGCTACTTATATTAGCTATTAAGCTAACTCTTATAGCTCAACACTTCAAGAGAGCATTACGCGCCTTGACAGAGAGCGACTGAGCGACCACGATATGTAAGCAGATGAACGCGGGCGATCCCGGACACACGCGTGCGAACCGGACGTGAGTGGCTCGGGCGGACAGGGTGGAGGCTGCCGTGGACGTGACCGGCATACGCAGGCGGCCGCGGCGGCTGGTCGTCGGCGTCGTCGTTCCGCTGGCCCTGATGGCGGCCGTGGGCGGGACGGTGGCGTTCCTGATGCGCGCGCACGCGAGTAGCGCCAATGCCGCGGCCACTACGGCAATCGGCGTGTCCAGGAACAGCGTGTCCGGCAGTCTGGTGAGCGCGCCCGCGTTCAGCAAGGTCGCCGCCTCCGGCGACACCGTCGTCGCGGTGGGCTCACAGGACTCCGCGATCCCGTCCTTCAGCGTCTCGACCGACGGGGGCCGCACCTGGACGCCGGCGTTCATGGGCAGTCAGGCCGGTCCGGTCACCGGCCATCCGGCAACGACGGTGGCGGGCGGCCCCGGCGGCTGGGTGGGGCTCGGGCCGCAAGCCATCTGGGTCAGCCCCGACGGCATGAACTGGACGCTGGTCTCCGCCCGCGGGCTCGCGGGACCCGGGGAGACGATCACCGGCCTGGCGAAAGACAGCTGGGGGTACCTTGCCACCGGGACCGCCCAGTCGGGTACCGGCCTGGTGTGGACCAGCCCGACCGGGCTGAACTGGCACAGGTTCACGGCGGCCCAGTTCGGTCTCGTGAATGTCCCTGGCGAACAAGTCTTCGCGATGACGGACGCCGCCTCCGACTGGAACGTGACGCTCATCGTCGGGTCCGCGAACAAGGACGGCAAGACCTGCGCGTACGTATGGCGCAGCCTGGACAAGGGTGCCGCCTGGCGCACGGTGGTGGTACCCCAGACCAACGGCGCGGGCTGGTCGTTCACCGGGCTGGCGGGCGACGCGGGTCATTTCATCGCGGTGCGGCCGGGCACGACCGCCAGCGGCCTCGCCGACGCCGTCGTCTACACCTCCGATGACGCTGTGAACTGGCACTTCGCCGCGACGATCACCGGCTCCGCCGGGTTCACGCCGCGGCAGGTGACGGCCGGCTCTGGCGGCACCGGCCGCTTCGTGGTGACCGGCCGGGACCGGCAAGGGCACACGGTCGCCTACACCAGCACCGACAACGGAGCCATGTGGGCTCAAAGCCACGGCTTCGGCGTGGTCCCCTCGGCCTGAGCAGGACTAGCAGAGCCGGCCAGGACGGACGGCCGCGGCGAGAGCGGCCCGGCCCTCATCCCGCTGCAAGGTGCGCGAGTACTTCCGCGGTTACAGGCGGGAGGTGAGCTCGGCCACGATGTCGGCCGCCGGCTGCGGCTGTCTCGCGAGCGCGACGCACTGCCCGGCCCACATCGAGAGCGCTTCGATGTCCCCGGTGGTCCCGGTCATCGGCGGCGCCGGCTCGTAACGGACGATCGCCTCGCCGGAGGCGAAGTGCGCGATCACGTCGCCCGCTCCTGGCCGCTGCGCGAGCGGGGGGCGGCCCGCCGCCTCCCACGCGTCGGCGGTTGAGTTGCGGAGCGCGCGGTGCGGGGAGTCGGGCCACCCGACCGAGTACAGGTTGGGGTACCGCTGCGGATCGGTCTCGGCGGCGGCTATCAGGCGACGCCGGTAGTCTTCGTGGATCGGCATCTCCTCGGCCAGCAGGAAGCGCGTGCCCAGCCACGCGGCCTGGGCGCCGAGGGCGAGCACCGCGGCGACGCCGCGAGCGTCACCGATCCCGCCGGCCGCGATCACCGGCACCGGCGCGACCGCGTCCACCACGGCGGGTACCAGCGGCAGCGTCGCGACGGTGCCCCACACGTGGCCCCCGGCTTCCCAGCCCTGCGCGACGATTACGTCCACGCCGGACGCGACCGCGCGCCGTGCCTCCTCGGCAGTGCCAACCGTGTGCAGGACAATCCCCCCGGCGTCGTGCACGCGCTGGACGTAACCGCTTGGATCGCCCATGAAGAATGAGACGATCCGCAAGCCGGCGTTAAGGGCCTGGTCAAGGCGACGGTGACGATCTTCGGTGAGAACGAGGTTGCCGCAGAACGGCCGCGCGGTCAGCGCCGCCGTCTCCCGGACCACCGCTCCGACGTCTTCCGACCACGTCAGCGTCAGCATGCCGAGCGCCCCGGCATCCGAGACGGCCGCGGCGAGCCGGGGAACCGCAACCATGGGCGCCAGGACTATCGGCTGTTCGATCCCAAGCAGCTCGCACACCGGTGTGCGCACCGCGGTCACCCCTTGCCCGGGTCGACATACGAGGTCGGCATCGACCCGGGGGACCGCCGGTCCCAGCCGTGGAAGTGCGAGAAGTCGCCCGCATCCCATTCTTCGCGGAGCCCCGGGGTGCTCAGGTCCCAGTCCGGGCGGATCTCGCTCGTCGCGGTACGCAGGTCACGCCACAGGTCGTAGAACGACGGGCGGCCCCAGAACCAGTAGCCGTTGTAGACGCTGTGCACGACGAGCCCCGGCTTGAGTACCAGCGTGTGCGGGATCATCGGGTTGTGCTCGGGGTCGGTGTACTCCTGGATGTCGAGGTCCTGCTGGACGGTCCGGCCGGGATCGGACAGGAAGGTCCACTGGGCGCCCACCGACGCGCGGAACTCCTGCAGGGTGTGATGGTCGTCGGTGGCGATCGTGGCGACCTGTGTGTAGGCCACGGCGATCTTCGGGTAGTTGGCTGCCAGCTCGAGGTGCTGCTGGTGCTCTTTGGGGCAGTAGTTGCCGCGCGCCAGGGTGAGGATCAGCGGATCGCTGCCTTGAAGCTCGCTGAGCGTGCGCACTGTGCCGGTGTGGTCAGGGAGGGAGTAGTCGGGGAAGGTGCCGCCAGACCTGATGTCAGGACGCATCGGATACCGCCTCTCACAGCTGTCTATGGACTGTCTGGTTAGCGAACCCGGACCCGCAGGAACTTCCCGATTCGCTCGGTGGCCTCGGCTGCCTCGGGCGTGCCGAGCATGAGCTGGTAGACGTGGGGCAGGCCCTCCCCGATCTCCAGGGTAACGTCCACCCCCGCCTCGGCCGCTGCCGCGGCCAGCCGCTCGGAGTCGCTGAGCAGCAGGTCGGCGGTGCCTACCTGGACGAGCAGCGGCGGGAGCCCGGCCAGCTGGGCGAACAGCGGCGACGCCAGGGGTGTCTCGGGGTCGGCCCCGGCCAGGTAGTCGGAGGCGAACTGACGGAGCATCGCGGGGGTGGAGATCGGATCCTGATCGGCGCGCTCTGTCATCGAGGCCCCCGAGCTGGTCAGGTCCACCGTCGGGGACATCAGCACCGCGGCCGCGGGCAGTGCCTCCCCGGCGTCACGCGTGGCCACGAGCAAGGCGACGGCGAGCCCTCCCCCGGCCGAGTTGCCGGCCACCGCTATGGATCTCGCACCCAGGGCCTGGCCGGAACGCAGCCAGCGCCAAGCGGCCAGGACGTCGTCGATAGCGGCGGGGAAGGGATGCTCGGGGGCCAGGCGATATTCGGGGAACAGCACCCGCATCCCGCTCGCCCGTCCCAGCCGGGCGGCCAGCTCGCCGTCGCTGCGAACCGACCCGAACTCGAAACCTCCGCCGTGCAGGAACAGAAGCACCCGGCCGGCATCCGCTCCAGGAGCGGCAAGCCAGTGGGCTGGCACCCCGCCGGCGTTCACCTCGGTCACGAGCACGTCGTCAGGCACCGGATAGAGGCGGTCCCCCGGGGTGAAGGTGGCGCGGCGCTCTTCCAGCGTCGGCGGGGCCTGGCCGGCACCGGACTGCTGCCGGTTCCTGATGGTGTCGATGGCGTCCCGCATTGCCTGGCTCGGCATGTCGGTCTCCCGTCCTAGTCGGTCACGGTCTCGAGCGCCACCGCCTGCTGGCGTGCGTAGCGGACGCGGCGTGTCGGGCATGACACCATGGTGGCGTTCCCTGGTTCCGCGGCGCACCAGTGAAAATCCCTGGCCCGCACCCGAGCGCGGGCCATCCACGTCAGGAAAGGGCGGATCACCCATGAACAGTGCAGTGGATCGTGACGCCAGTACCAGGGCCCGGATAGCCGAGCACTGGGAGGCCTCCGAGCGCGGGGACGGCGATACCGAGCATGCCATCTACGCTGCCGACGGCATCCTCGACTACCCGCAGTCCGGAGAGCGCTTCCGTGGCCGGTCAAAGATCCAGGCGCAACGCGGCGGGCACCCGGCGGAGCGGCACTTCACCGTCTTGCGGATCCGGGGCGGCGGCGACCTGTGGGTCAGCGAGTGCGTGATCACCTACGACGGCGCGCCCACCTACTCGGTGAGCATCATGGAGTTCACCGACGGCCAGGTGAGCCACGAGACCCAGTACTTCGCTGACCCCTTCCCGGCGCCCTCCTCGCGGGCGGCGCTCGCCGAGCGCATCCCGGACCGCGAGCGATGAGTCCAATCGTGGCAAAATCAGCGGGTGCAGATCGGGATGCTCGGGCCATTGGAGGTCCGCGCTGACGACGGCAGCCTGGCCGACGTGCCGGGCGCGCGGCTGCGCGGACTGCTGATCGCCCTCGCGCTCAAGCCGGCTCGCGTGGTTCCCAAGGCGTCGCTCGTCGACTGGATCTGGGGGGAGGACCCGCCCGCCGATGCGGCGAACGCCCTGCAGCGCCTGGTTTCCCGGCTGCGGAAGGCACTGCCTGACGGGGTGATCGAGGGGCAGCCGGACGGCTACCGGCTGCGGGTCGAGCCCGACGCGGTCGACGCCGTCCGGTTCGAACGCCTCGTCATCGCGGGCCAGGCCCGCACCGGGGACGCTTCCCGGCGAGCGCGGCTGCTGCAAGAGGCCCTCGAGCTGTGGCGCGGTGCGGCCATGCAGGACGTCGGCCTGCTGGACAGCGCCGCGTTCGACGCCGCGGTCATCCGGCTCGAGGAGTTGCGGCTGACCGCCGCGGAGGAGCGAGCCGACGCGGAGGTCACCCTCGGGCACGGCGCGGAGCTGGTCACCGGGCTGACCGACCTGGTGGCCGCGCACCCGTTGCGGGAACGGCTCGCGGCCGCGCTGATGCGCGCCCTCGTCGCGGCCGGCCGCGACAGCGAGGCGCTGCTCGTGTACCAGCGCGTGCGGGAGGCCCTGGCCGACACGCTGGGCGTCGACCCCTCGCCGGAACTGGCCGCGTTGCACGTCGCGCTGCTGCGGGGCGAGCTGGGGCGGCGGGCGGAAACCCGGAAGACCAACCTGCGCGCCGAGCTGACCGCCTTCGTCGGCAAGGACGCCGATGTCGCCGCGGTCCGCGAACTCGTCGCCACTCGCCGGCTCACCACCCTGATCGGGCCGGGCGGCTCGGGGAAGACCAGGCTGGCCACGGAAACCGCGCGCACGCTGCTCGGCGACCTGCCGGACGGGGCCTGGCTGGTGGACCTCGCCGCCATCGGCGCGGACGGTGACGTGGCGCTGTCCACGCTGAGCGCGCTCGGCCTCCGGGATGCCCTGCTCGGCGACGCCCCGAACGCGGAGCCGACGGACCGGCTTATCGCCGCGATCCGCGAGCGGGAGGCGCTGCTGATCCTGGACAACTGCGAGCACGTGATCGAGTCCGCGGCGGTATTCGCGCACCGGGTGCTCGGGGAATGCCAGCGGCTGCGCATCCTGGCGACGAGCAGGGAACCGCTCGGCATCACCGGAGAAGCACTGTGGGCAGTCGAGCCGCTGGCCCTGCCGGAGGGGGACGCCGGACCCGGAGAGATCGAGTCCTCTCCGGCCGTCCAGCTGCTGCGGGACCGGGCGAGCGCGGTGCGCAGGGATCTCGCGGTCGACGCCAGCACGCTGGCGACGATGGCGCGCGTCTGCCGGGCGCTTGACGGGATGCCGCTGGCGATCGAGCTGGCCGCCGCCCGGCTGCGCACCATGTCCATCGACCAGCTCGCCGGCCGCCTCGACGACCGGTTCCGACTGCTCACCAGCGGCAGCCGCACCGCGCTGCCGCGGCACAGGACGCTGCGCGCGATGGTCGACTGGAGCTGGGAGCTGCTCACCGACGCCGAGCGGATGGTCCTGCGCAGGCTCTCGGTGTTCTCCGGCGGGGCGAGCCTGGAAGCGGCGGAACGGGTCTGCGCCGGCGACGCGGTGGAGCACGATCAGGTGCTCGACCTGCTCACCGCGCTGACCGACAAGTCACTGCTGCTCAACGAGGGCGGCAACGCCCCGCGCTACCGGATGAGCGGCACGATCATGGAGTACGCGGAGCAGCGGCTCGCGGCGGCGGGGGAAGCGGACCTGGCACGCCACGCGCACCTGGCCTGCTTCACCGAGCTCGCCGAGACCGCGGATCCGCACCTGCGCCGTGCCGAGCAGCTGAGCTGGCTGGCCGCGCTCGAGGCCGAGCACGACAACATCGGCGCGGCGATGCGCGGCGCGCTCGCGGCGGGCGAGGCGCAGTCAGCGATGCGGCTCGCGGCGGGCGCGGGCTGGTACTGGTGGCTCGGCGGGCACAAAACCGAAGGCATGGAGCTCCTCACCGCGGCCACCGAGGCGCCCGGCGAGGTGACCGACGAGGCCCGGGCCACGGTGTACGGGCTGCTCGTGCAGTTCGTGAGCGCTGGGCGGGGCGACGAGCACCAGGCGGCGGCGTGGATCCACCAGGCCTACCGGTTCAGCCAGGGCAGCCAGCTCCGCCACCCGGCGCCACGGGTCGTCGTCGCGCTGGAACGCATGCTGCAGGCGCCCGAGGCGGTCCTGACCGCGTGGGAACTGCTGCTCGGCGACGAGGATCCCTGGGTGCGCGCGATAGCCCGGCTGCAGCTGGGCAAGATGCGGATCATGCTCGGCCAGGGCGGCCGGGAAGCGGACACGTACCTGGAGACGGCGCTCGCCGAGTTCCGGGCTCTCGGCGAGCGGTTCGGGATCTCGTTCGCCCTGACCGAGCTCGCGGACCGGATCGCCGTGCGCGGCGAGTTCGCCGCCGCGTGTGAGCACTACGAGCAGGCGATCGCGGTCGTCACCGAGGTCGGCTCCGCCGAGGACGCCATCCGGTTGCGCTCGCAGCAGGCGCGGCTGTACTGGCTGCTGGACGACGAGGCGGCCAGCGCGGCCGCCATCGCCGACGCACAGCGTTACGCGGAGCGGGTCACCTGGCCGGACGCGCTGGCCGAGCTGGCCCTGTCCAAGGCGGAACTCGCTCGGTGGAGCGGCGACGCGGCGGAGGCGCGCAAGCAACTCGGCGTCGCGGCGTCCCTGCTGGGCGACGAAGCGAAGCAGGCAGTCATCCGCGTGGTGACGCACGACCTGCTCGGCTACCTCGCCGAGGATCCCGGAGAGGCCCGGGCGCACCGCGCCGCGGCCTGGGAGGCGGCGGTCGCGGCGGGACACGCGCCGACGATCGCGACGGCGCTCGTCGGCGTCGCGGACCTGGCACTGCGCCGCGGCGAGTACGAGCAGGCCGTGCGGCTGCTGGCGGCGAGCACCGCCGTGCGCGGGCTGCGGGACTACTCTCAGCCGGACGTCGCCAGGATCGAGCGGACAGCGCGGAGCCGCCTCGGCGACGCGCGGTTCGCCGAGGCGGCTCTGGAGGGGACGCGAGTCAGCTGGGCTCAGCTGGCCGAGATCACACTCGCTTCCTGAAGGTGGCAACCGCCCACACGTACCCGACGATGCCGATCCCGGCACACCAGGCGAGGGCGGCGATCGTGTAGCCCGCTGACGGCGATCCGGCCAGCAGCCCGCGCAGTGACTCGATAATCGGCGTGAACGGCTGGTACTCCGCGAACTGCCGAACGCCTTGCCCCATCTTGGCGGCCGGCACGATCGCGCTGCTGAAGAACGGCAGCAGGACCAGCGGCACGGTGGCCATGGCCGCCGACTGAGGGGTCTTCGCGGCCAGTCCGATGGCGACCGTGAGCCAGCTGGTCGCGAAGCAGGCCGCCACGACGACGCCGATCACGGCGAGCCAGTCGCCGAAACTCGCGGCCGGCCGGAAGCCCAGCCCGAAGGCCACCGCGATGATGGCCGCGATGGATATCAGGCTGCGCAGCATGGTGACGACGACATGGCCGGTCATGACGGCGCCGCGAGAGACGTCCATGACCCGGAACCGGTTGATGATTCCCTTCGTCATGTCGTCGTTCACCTCTGTCGCGGTGGCCCCGAGACCGTAGGCGACGGCCAGCAGGATCATGCCTGGCGTCGCGTAGTCGATGTACTTGATGCCGACGCTGAAGGCATTGCCGAGCATGTACACGAACATCAGCATGATCACGACCGGCAACAGGACCGCGTTGAACACCGTGACCGGATTCCGGACGGTGTGCCTGAAGTTGCGCCGCAGCATGATCAGGGCATCGGTGCTCATCGTGCGTTCACCTCCGTGTTCGCGCGCCCGGTGAGGGCGAGGAAGACGTCATCGAGATCCGGCGTGTGCACGGACAGCTCTCCGGCATCGACCGAGTGGTCACTGAGCAGGCCCAGCAGGGCCTGCAGCGATTTCACCCCGCCGTCACCGGGAACCCGCAAGGTCAGGTTCTCGTCATCCCGCGCGGCGCCGGCCAGGAGCCGCGCCGCCGCGTCGAGCTCGGGGACGCTGGTGAACCGCAGCTGGACGTGACTTCCCGGGACCTGGCGCTTGAGCTCCCCCGGAGTGCCCTGGGCGACCAGGCGCCCCTGGTCGAGCACCGCGATCCGGTCGGCGAGCTGGTCGGCTTCCTCGAGATACTGGGTGGTGAGGAAGATGGTGGTGCCGCCGGCCACCAGCTCGCGGACGATCTCCCACATCGTGCGCCGGCTGCGCGGGTCCAGCCCGGTCGTCGGCTCGTCAAGGAAGATGATCCGCGGGCTGCCGACCAGCGTCATCGCCAGGTCCAGCTTCCGGCGCATGCCGCCGGAGTAGGTCGACGCCAGCTGGTCCGCCGACTCCGCCAGGTCGAACCGCTCCAGCAGCCCGGTAACCACCTGGCCACCGGAGCGCACCCGCTGCAGGTCCGCCATCAGCCGCAGGTTCTCCCTGCCTGTCAGCAGATCGTCCACCGCGGCGAACTGACCGGTCACGCCGATGGCCGCGCGCACCTCCCTGGTCTCGGTCGCCACGTCGTGCCCGGCGACGCGCACCGTTCCCGCGTCAGCTTTCAGCAATGTCGTCAGGACGTTCACCGTCGTGGTCTTGCCGGCTCCGTTCGGGCCGAGCATGGAGAAAACCGATCCCGCGGCGACATCGAAGTCGATGCCGTCGAGGACGACCTTGTCTCCGAAGGCCTTCCGCAGTCCTGAAACCGCGATATCCGAAGTAGTCATGCGCCCACCATCGCCGCCGGGGCTGACAGCCGCCTGACACGCCCCTGACACAGGTACTGACACGGGCGCTGACATGGCGTTCCACAGTCGCCACGGGCCCGTTCCGACTAATACTTGCGTAGCGTATACACCCAGTGTATATTCGCGGATTAGTGGTCGTGGGGTCCCGCCTCAGCGAAGGAGAGCGATGAACAGTCCTATCGTGACGCGCCCGCACCTGATCGAGGCCCGCGACGTCGTCAAATCCTTCGGCCAGACCCCGGCGCTGCGCGGCGCGAGCGTGACCGTCAGCCCGGGCGAGATCCTGGCGATCATGGGCCCGAGCGGGTCAGGCAAGTCGACCCTGCTGCACTGCCTGGCCGGCATCTTCGCGCCCGACCACGGCGAGGTGTGGTTCGGCGGGCAGCGCCTCGACACGCTCGGCGAAGACGAGCGCACCAAGCTGCGCAGGACCGCGTTCGGCTTCGTGTTCCAGTTCGGGCAGCTCGTGCCCGAGCTCACCACGGCGGACAACGTGGCGCTGCCGCTGCTGCTCAACCGCATGCGGCGGCACGCCGCCTACACGACCGCCGAGGCCTGGCTGGACCGGCTGGGCATCGGGGACAAGACCGCCAGCAGGACCGGCGAGCTGTCCGGCGGCGAGGCGCAGCGGGTGGCGGTCGCCAGGGCGCTCGCACTGGCCCCGACGGTGATCTTCGCGGACGAGCCGACCGGCTCGCTGGACTCCCTGACCGGGGAGAAGGTCATGGACCTGCTGACCGGGCTGGCCCGCGAGGCGGGCGCCACGGTGGTTATCGTCACCCACGACACCCGGGTCGCCGCGTACGCCGACCGCGTGCTGATGGTGCGCGACGGGCTGGTGTCGGGAGACCTCGGCGAGGTCGCCGACCAGGTCGCAGCGGCGAAGGCGGCCCGGTAATGGTACGCCTCGGCCTGCAGCTCACCTTGCGCAGCGGCCGGGAGGCGATGGTCCGCCTCGTGATCACCGCCGCGGCGGTCGCGGTCGGCGTCGCGCTGCTGCTCGGCGTGCTCGCCGAGTACCACGCCTTCGAGGCCAACGCCAACCAGGCCTGCTGGTCCTGCACGACGGGCCAGCCGGTGCCCTCGCCGCTGCCGTCGCACGGGGAACTGTGGAACGCCAGCGTGGACTTCTACCAGGGCCAGACGATCACCCGGCTGGACGTCGCGCCGCTGGGCGCCGGCGCGCCGGTGCCGCCCGGTATCACGAGGCTGCCCGCGCCCGGTGAGTACTACGCGTCACCGGCGCTGGCCGCCCTGCTGGCGGCGGTGCCCGCCGACGAGCTGGCCGACCGCTTCCCTGGACACCTGGCGGGAACGATCGGCGACGCGGCGCTCAACGGGGCCAACGACCTGGTGATCTACATCGGGTACACGCCGGCCGCGCTCACCGCGCTCCCCGGCAGCCCCGCGGCCAGCAAGGGAGGCCCGGTCCCCGGCACCCAGTGGGTCACGTCGATCTCGACCGCGCCGGCGTCTGAGGTGTTCACCCCGTTCTTCCGGTACGCGTTCGGTGTCGGCGTGCTCGCGGTGCTGTTCCCCATGCTGGTGCTGATCAGCACCGCCACCCGGCTGGCCGCCGACCGGCGCGAGGAACGGTTCGCCGCGCTCCGGCTGGTCGGCGGGACGCCCGGTGACATCCGGGTGATCGCGTCGGTCGAATCGGTGGTGAGCGCGTTCTGCGGGGCTGTGCTGGGGATCGTGGTGTTCCTGCTGGTGCGGCCGGCGCTCGCCGACGCGGCGCTGGTCGGCACGCGGTACTTCGAGTCCGACCTGACGCCGACCGTCTGGGGATACCTCGGGATGCTCGCCGGCGTGCCGGCCGCCGCGGCCGCCGCGGCCCTGCTGTCGCTGCGCCGGGTGCAGATCTCGCCGCTTGGCGTCAGCCGGCGCGCCAAGCGGAAGCCGCCGACCTTCTGGCGGCTGAGCGTGCTGGTGGTGGGCGTCGGGCTGTACGTGTACGGGCTGTCGAAGACCACGCACGCGTCGATCGGCGCGCCGGCCTACCCGGGCCTGCTGATCACGATGATCGGCCTGGTCATCGCCGGACCGTGGCTCACCTCGGCCGCGTCACGGCTGTTCGGCCGGCTCGCCCCCGGATCGTCGGCGCTGCTGGCGACCCGGCGGCTAGCCGACAACCCGAAGACAGCCTTCCGCGCGGTCACCGGACTCGTGCTCGCCGTTTTCCTCGGCACGATGGTGGGCACCCTGGTGCCCGCGGTGAACTCGACAGAAGCGAGCCCGGCCAACGCGTCACTGAGCAACGTGCTGCTTGACCAGGTGGGACTCGACCCGCACGCGGGAGCGCAGCTGATCAGCGGGCTGAATGCGATCCCCGGCGCCACGGTGTACCCGCTGTACGCGCTGGCGGCCGCCGACGGCAGCGTGGGACCGGGCCTCGGACCCGGTGACACGGCGGTCAGCTGCGCGGTGATGCGCGACCTCGCGGTGCTCGGCCAGTGCGCACCGGGCCTGCGGGCCGTACAGGCCAGCGACTCCGGCCTGTTCGACGACAACCCGATGTACAACACCAAGCCGTTCGTCGACTCGGCCAACCCCGCTTATACGGGCGACCTGTCCGGCTTGCCGCTGCAGACAGTCCTGGTGCGGGTCAACAGCCCGGCCACGCTGGAGCGGGTCCGCACCTACCTGACCATCAACACCGCGCCGCAGCCGGCCAGCGGCCAGGGCTCGGCGCCGACGCCGCCGCGGACGTTCGGCGAGACGCTCCAGATACGGCTCGACCGCGCGGCCACGCTCGAGAAGATCGTGTACGCCGCCGTCGCGCTCACCCTGATCGTGGCCGGGTGCAGCCTCGCGGTCGCGGTCGGCGGCGGGCTGGTCGACCGCAAGCGCCCGTTCACCCTGCTGCGGGTGAGCGGCACCCAGGTCGGCGTGCTGTCCCGCGTCGTGCTGCTGGAAGCGGCAGTTCCGTTGCTGGCCGCCACGGTGGTGGCCGCCGGTATCGCCTACGGGACGTCGATCCTGGCATTCGTCCGGCTCGCGCCGGCCGGGACGGCGATCCCGCGGCTCGGGTCGGACTATTACGCCCTGATGGGCATCGGCCTGGCCGTCGCCTTCGGCGTGATCGCGGTGACACTGCCGCTGCTGCGCCGCATGACATCGCCCGGCAACGTCCGCTTCGAGTAGCACCCGCTGAATGAAGAAAATCATCATCATCCTGAACGTACGGTGGCGACTGCCCGCCGCGATCATCCCGCCCCGGCACGGGCCGCCGTCCCGGACTGTCAGGACACGCTAGGCCTGCCGCGCACCGCCGTGCTCGTTAATTCGTGACCATCGCCTGGCAGCCGCGGGCCTTACGGTCGTACCGGGTCGCCGTCGGGCGTGGCCATGCTGATTTTGACAGCAAGCCGTATCGCGGGGGTGAGCAGCGTGGCGGCCTATCCGGCGTATCCGGCGCGCATGGACCAGCCGGCAAGCCCCCTCATCCCCAACGGTCCGCGCCAGCCCGCCGGACCGCACCCGGAAATTGAGACAGGAGGCCGACCATGGATTCATTCTTCAGGCTGATCGCGGCGGGCCCGGCGTTCTTTGTCAGCGCCTGGCTGCTGATGGTGTTCGCCGGCATCGTGAGTACCGATGTGGGGCTGCACCCCTTCGGCTACGTGACCTCCATGGTGGTCACCATCGCCCTGTGGCTGACCGTGGCCCCGGCCATCGGCGCGGTGGCCCGCGGCCCGGGCAAGAGCAAGAAGTAAGGACACCCGGCCGCTGGAAAGCAGGCCGGCCGGGAACGGTTCATCCTCGCCCCCATGGCCGACCACGCATCCTCCGGTGCGTCGTACCTTCCCGCCGGGCAGATCACCGCCTGGGGTCAGAGCATCGCACAGGTCGCCAGGACGCTGACACGCTGAGTAGCGCGGCGGCGGCCGTTACTGCAGGATCTTCTCCTTTCCCCGCTCGAACTCCGCGTCGCTGATCACGCCGCGATCGTGCAGGTCGGAGAGCTGCGCGAGGTCGGAGGCGCCGCCGCCACCGCGGTGCCGGCCCTGGGGTTGCACTTCGGTCTGATACACGTCGTTCCTGCCGAAGAAGTGGTCACTGTGCACGATCTCGTACGCCAGGACGCCGATCAGCGGCAGGAAGATCACCAGGATGATCCAGCCCGCCTTGCCCCAGCCGCTGATGTCGCGGCTGCGGAAGATGTCCAGCAGGACGTAGACCACCAGGAAGATCCACAGCAGCCAGCAGAAGAACAGGAACATCGTCCAGAACGCGTCGAGCAGCGGATAACCAGACATCTGACACCTCTTTCCTTTCTGTCCGGGGCGACTGCCCGCGGCGAAATGTCGGATCTGATCCTGTGCGAGCCGTGCCTGGGCGTCATCACCCGCCGGGGAGGATTAATCCTGGCCAGAGCGGCGGTACATCCGCGGGCGCAGCGGACGGGACGCGCTACCGCCGCAGACCGAGCCGAAAACGGTTCGCCGGACTGACGGCAGCCGGGGTGCCGTGTTTTGGACATACCTGACCCGGCTGATCGCCGCCGGCGAGGCGCTCCTCGCGCCCAACGTCACCCGGCGGCTGATCGAGCACTTCATCCGCCAGCCCGAGCCGCTGCGCACGCCCCCTGTCGGGCCTGGTCAAGGCCTGAACTTGCGGCTACATCCCAGGATGTAAACGCGAACAGGTTCGCCAGTCTGACGACATCCGCCACCGCCGCGCGCAGCATGAGAGCCCGGGACCGAGCGCGACGACTGGAGGAGCGGATACGTGACCTGGCGGTGCGGGCACTCGCGAGCGGCGGCCATGGCGGCGGCCGGATCATTATCTTGGCGTTCCTGCTACTGATTATCGTGGCGCTCACCGTCGGGTGGATCGTTTACGCCCGGCGGGGCCGGCGGAACCGGGGCCAGTCATGACATTGTCCGCGGCCCGGCAGCCTGGGTCGTCCGGTGCTGTCCCCTAGCTCGTCCCGCGCCGCGCTGAGCTGGCCGGGACCTGGCCGCGTCCGTTGCCCTGATCCTCGGGCGCGGTCGCCTGGCGCGGCACGTCCACCTGCTGCACCTGCCCGGCCGTCGCGCGCGCCGCGGCCTGGCCCGCGCCAGCGTGGCCCGCGGCGGCGTCCGGTTCGGCGGTCATGGCAGCGGTCCGCAGACGCTTCCGCGGGTGGGCGTCCGCCCAGTAGACCGTGGCCAGCCATGTTGCCAGGCAGATGACCGCGACGATCGGGATGATGACATAGTCAACAGTGGTTCCGTCCATGACGCTCCTCTTTCCGCCTGCCGGACGGCCGCCCCGGCCATGCCCGGCATCGGCTACGTCTTTCAGGCTGCCGACGAGCGATACATCCCGGTAGCGTGAAAAGACTGATAGACCCGTAACGCCCGGTTATGAGTCATGGGCGGCCTGCACGAAAGTCCGGGTCCAAAACCTCAGGTGAAGATGATCTCGCCGCCGGCGGCCATGTCGTAGAACTCGCCGACGGTGATGATGTCCTTGACCTGGTCGATCAGGTCCGCCTTGGTGATGCCGAACAGGTCGGCGGACGCCTTGCACGCGTACAGGCCCGCGCCGGTGTCGGCGATCATCTCGATGAACTCCGGGATGGAGGGGATGTCGAGCTGCTCCATCTTGTGGTTCATGTAGTGCGTCATGACGGAGGAGACGCCCGGCAGGCCGCCGGCCCAGGTGGCCACGTGCAGGCCGGGGTTGCCGACGGTGGCGAGCTTGATGTGCTCGTGGCGCGCCTTGTGGATGGCGTCCAGGCCGAAGAAGGTGAAGAACAGATTCGCCTCCATCCCTTCGGCGCGGGCCCCGTTGGCCATGATCAGGCCCGGGTAGACGCCCTCGAGCGAGCCCTTGGAGACGATGATGGAGACTTTCTCGATCTTCGCGGACATGTGGGTGTGCTCCTTTCCGCGGGCGGCTCAGACGCAGCCGCGGGGCTTGGGGATCCCGGCGATCTTCGCCGCTTCCTTCGCCGGCCCGTGCGGGAACAGCTGGTAGAGCTCCTTGACGGACACACCGGAGGTCTTGCCGAGCACGCGGACGGTCGGGCCGGCGCCCTTCGTGTCGTACTCGTGGCGCATGAACTTGATGACCTGCCAGTGCCGTTCGGTCAGCTCGCTGATGCCTTCCTGGCGGGCGATGAGCGGGGCCATGTCCTCGCGCCACTGCGCGGGGTCGGTGAAGAATCCCTCGTCGTTGACGGTGACTTGGGTGCCTGCGTAGGTCACGGTGGGCATGAGCGTGCCTTTCTCTATCGCGATGCCGACGGGAGGTGCTTGCCGGCGGCGGGCATCCGGCCGCGTACGCCGGGGATCTCGCGGCCTGGCAGCAGCACGTGCCAGTACAGCCAGCCGAACGCCAGCTTCCCGAGGTGGTTCAGCCGGGACTGGCGCAGCAGCGGCAGCCCGATCGGGCCGGGGAACCTCCCGGTGAGCGGCTCGGTGTCGTAGTTGAAGTCGATGAGCAGCGCCTTGCCCGACCCGCTCTCGATGAAGCAGTTGGTGTGCCCGTCGAACGCCGCGTCCAGCGGCTCGCCCGCGAGGTACCTGGTGATGTTCCTGGCGACGACCTCGCCCTCGAAGTGGGCCACCGAGCCTGCCTTGGACGTGGGGATGTCGGCGGCGTCGCCGATCACGAACACGTTCGGCCATGCCTTGGACTGCAAGGTCTGCTGGTCGACGGGCACGAAGCCGAGCTCGTCACCCAGGCCGGGCGAGCGCTCGACGTAGGACTGGCCGCCGTGCAGCGGGATCACGACCGCCAGATCGAAGCTGACCTCACGGCCGTCGAAGGAAACCAGCCGCCCGCCCGCGCCGTCCACCTCGCCGGTGTTGAACTCGGTGATGACGCTGACGCTCTTGTCCTTGAGCAGCCCGCTGAGCTGACGGTTGCACACGGGCTTGGTGAACGCGCCGTCCAGCGGGGTGACGTAGGTCAGGTCAACCTTGTCCCTGATGCCGCGCTCGCGGAAGTAGGCGTCGGCGAGGAAGCAGAACTCCAGCGGCGCGACGGGGCACTTGACCGGCATGTCTATCACGGCCACGGCCAGCCGGCCGCCGTCGAACTCCGCCAGCGCGCGCCGCAGCGCCACCGCGCCGTCAAGCGTGTAGAAGGTGAAAACCTTCTCCATCCAGCCTGGGCCGGTGAGGCCATCGGTCTCCTCCGGGATCAGCCGGGCACCGGTCGCGACCACCAGCACGTCGTAGGTGACGGGCGCCCCGCCGGCCAGCAGGACCTCGTTCCTGTCCAGGTCCACGCGGTCCACAGTGGCCTGCCGGAAGGTGATGCCGGGACGGAACTGGCGGTGCCGCGGCCGGGTCAGGCTGCCGGGCTTGGCCTTCCCGAACGGCACGAACAGCAGGCCAGGCTGGTAGAGGTGCTCGTCATCGGGATCGATGACGATGATCTCGGCGGCGCTGCCGCCGAGCATGCGGCGCAGCCGGTTAGCGATAAGCGTCCCGCCGGTGCCGCCACCCAGGACCACAATCTTCTTGCCCATGGTCAGGCCGAGGTCGGCCTGTGCGAGCGCGGCGGCGTCGTTGACGCCGTCACCGGCCATGGCCACCAGCGCCGGCGGCCTGCAGCTAACCGGGTACGGGTTATGACCTCCGGCCCTGGCAAAGGCGGCCTGGTCACCTGCCTGGCCGGGCTATCGGCAGCCGACCGTGCGACGCGGGTTACGGCAGGCGGTGTCGGTGGCGGGGGCGGGGCTGCTGGCGACCGGGGGCACGCCCCATCGACTCCCACATCCGCAACCTCCGGCCCAAGATCGAACCCGACCCGCACGCCCCGCCCCCATCGAGACCATCCTCGGTACCTGCTCGTGCTCAGCCTGGCCATACCCCGGCCGCGGACGAGCGCGTCCCCTCGGGTCTCGGCTGGCCCGCGGAGCCTCCTCCCGGCCGACGCGGTTAGTTCAGGCAGCCTTGCGCTCCGGTTGCTCGCGCTCATGCTCTTGCGCGAGCGGCAGCTGCGGCAGCGATGTCGTATCGGCAGCACGGCGGTGCCTGGGCTGGCGGTCGGCGGCGAATACCAGGATGAGCCAGGCGGCCAGCGCCAGCACCGGGACGACCGCGATGATGGCGAGCTGCCAGGCGGAAAGCGCCGAGTTCGGGTACGGGCTGACGGAAAGGAGCAGGTACGAGGACATGCGAGCCTCCTAATAAGCGCGGGCCCAGACTCCGGCCGCGTCTTGCGCATGCCCGCCTGATTCCACTGCACAGGCAGCAGATTTCAGGAGCTAGCGGCGAACGGCCCGGATGCCGCGGACAAAGGTCCTGGCCACGTATCGCGGTACCCCGCGCCCCTTTGGGCGGTTAGACCGTCATTCACGCGGGTGTACGTTCTATTCACCTCAGACGGGATCCCGCCTTAGGAGGACAGGCGGGCCGTCGGCTCAGTCCCCGGCGAAGAAGATCTCCCGTACTTACCTGGCCGCGTAATAGACCAGCACGTACCCGGCGGCTGGGTCGGCCCACCACCAGCCAGCCGCCGCGTTCAGCGCCAGGCCGGCCAGCACGGCGGTAGCCAGGATGCCGTCGATCATCGTGACCCGGCCCTCGGTGCGCAGCACCGGGTTGTCCAGCGCGCGTCCGGTCGTGGCCTTTCCGGCCGCCAGCGCGAACATGGCCACCGCGGTCGCCGCGGTCCACACGATCCCGGCCACCGAGTGCCGGGGTGATACCCGGCCGCCAGCACGACGGTCGACTGGACGAGCAGGTAGACGGCCAGCCCGGCGAACGCGTACCCGATCAGCCGCAGGCCCCGGCGCTGCCGGTTCTCACCGGTGCCCGACAGCTCCCAGATCACCACCGCCGACGCGCCGATCTCGATGAGGGAGTCCAGGCCGAACCCGGCCAGCGCTACCGACCGGGCCGCGACGGCCGCGATCGCGAGTACGACGATCCCGGCCACGTTCCAGCCCAGAGTCACGTACTCCAGCACAAACCCGTGGCGCAGCAGCCGGGCGCGGACAGGATCTTCACCGACCGTCACAGCACGGTCATCACGGCTCCGGTATCCGCACGCCTACCCGTGTCGCCTGCTGTTCAGGAACAATCCGCCGCGCGGAAACCGTGGCTTAGCCGGAGCATTCTCGTTCGGCGGCGGCCGCCTGGGCCAGCACGGCACGGGCGAGCTGCCGCGCCTCGGCCACCGTGAAGCCTGCCCAGCCGTTTCCATCGCAGCCGGAGCACTCTCCGAGGTCTACGAAGACGCGGGCGGCCGGACGCCGGGCATCGCCGAGAGCGAGCCTGCCGACAGTGAGTTCCCGTCCGCAGGTCGTGCGCAGGCGCTCATGCCGTCTGCCGGTGCCGGCGCTTTCGGCTGGATCTGGCCTCATGGCGCACCTCCTGGCCATCGCATGACCGCCGATGTCTAGCCAATACCCCTATGGGTATAGGCAACCTCCGGACCGTCATTATTCCCGGCTCCGTCACCGGACGGGACGAACAGCACAGGCGCGACGATCCCGCCTGGCTGGCCGGCCCCCTGCCGCGGCCGCCGGCCCGGATCCTGGACACCGGGTGCGGCGAGGGCGCCCTGTCCCGCAGCCGTCGAGGTCGCCGCCAGGCGGACGGCCAGCTACGCGCGGTCGCGCCGGACTGCGTGACGATGTGCCCCATCTGCCTTATCAACCTCCGCAAGGCCGCGGGCGGGACGGTGCGCGTCCGTGACATCCGTCCGTGACATCTCCGACTACCTGGCTCAAGCCGCCGGGTAAATCCCGGGATGTCTAGGGTGAGGAGCATGGAGTTGCCTGCATGACCGGTCACGGCGACCGGGCACGCGGTCGCCGTCCGCCGCGCTTGGCCGCCGCCGCACGCAGCCGGCCCGCCAGGATCAGCGAGCGCCTGCGGCGCCCGCAGCCACTGCTCAAGCGGCGGATGCCGTCCGGCCGCGGAGCGATGGAGCAGCCGAACATCACCAGTGCCGGGGCTGGGGTCCTCATGCCCCGGTTCTGGTTGATGGTGGTGCTGACCGGCGTCGCCGTCGGCCTGCTCGGCGCGCTGATGATGCTGATCTTGTTCAACGTGCAGTACGCGGCGTTCGGCTGCCACACGGGAGCCTCGAGCATGGCGTCGCGCAGGCATCGGCGGCGCGGCGGGTGGGCTCCCTGCTGATCGCGGGCGCGTTCGGCGGTGTCGCGTGGTTCCTGCTGCGGCGTTACCTGAAGGGCAAGCCGTCCGAGATCGACGAGGCGCTCTGGAACGGCGACGGGCGGCTGTCATTCCGCCGCAGCCTCGGCTCATCGGTGATCTCCGAGGTCGTCATCGGCATGGGCGCGTCGATCGGACGGGAGGCCGCACCCAAGCTGCTCGGCGGCGCGTCGGGCAGCGTCCTGTCCGGGTGGGCGGGCCTGTCGGTGGAGCAGCGCCGGCTGGTCGTGGCGTGCGGCGGCGGCGCCAGGCTCGCCGCCGTCTACAACGTCCCGCTCGCCGGCGCCCTGTTCACCGCCGAGATCCTCATCGGGAGCATCACACTGCCCGTCGTGCTGCCGGCCATCGTGTGCTCGGCGATCGCGACCGCCACGGCGTGGATATACCTGCCCGACCGGGCCGTCTATCCGGGCATCCCCGACTATCGCTTCACGTGGTCCCTGATGACCTGGGCGCTGCTGGCGGGCCCGGTCATCGGGCTGATCTCCTCCGGCTACATCCGGCTCAGCGGATGGGTGTCGCATCACCGTGCCACGGGGACCAGGGTGCTGTTCGCGCCGCTGATAGCCTTCGGCACCCTCGGTGTCATCGGCATCTGGTATCCGCAGCTGTTCGGGAACGGCCTGGACATGGCCCGCGACGCGTTCCTCGGGCTCAGCGGCTTCGGCCTGATGCTTACGCTGTTCGCGCTCAAGCCGCTGGTCACGGCCCTCTGCCTGGGCAGCGGGGCATCCGGCGGACTGTTCACCCCGACGCTCAGCACCGGCGCGGTCCTCGGCGGCGCGCTCGGCATCGCGTGGAACCTGGCCTGGCCCGGGTCTCCGTCCGGCGCGTTCGCCATGGTCTGCGCGGCCGCCATGATCGGCGCGGCCATGCCGGCTCCGCTATCCGGCCTCGCCCTCGTGCTCGAGCTCACCCACAGCGGATTCGGGCTGATAGTCCCCATGATGGCGGCGACGGCGGTCGCCACGCTGGTCGCCTTCCACGTCGACGGATATTCCATCTACTCCGCCCGGCTGCCGGCGTTCACCGACGACAGCGCCCCCGCCGGATCCTTGTTACGCGGACAGGCGGCGGCTCCGACGGCGCCACGGTCCGCACAATCCTGGCCACGGAGCGCCCCGGACAGGCCTACCACAGTCCGAGCAGGGAGCCGACGGCGCGGGCAGCGGAACCGCCCTCGGCCTCGGCGATGCTGAGCGCCGTGGGCACGTCGAGGTCGTCAGCCAGCGCCGCGCTGATGGCGGCCACCGCGCCGCCCCGCCCGGGGCTCGTCCGGTCCGAGCGCCCGGCGGCCGCGTGCAGTCGCTCCAGCCTGGCCGCCGCCGCCTCGAGCCCGGCCCGGTCGTAGTCCCAATCCTGCTCCCACCGCCGGTCCAGGATCAGCAACCGGATGGCCGCCGCCGGATAACTGGCCAGGAGATCACTGACGAGCACCAGGTTGCCGACCGACTTCGCCATTTTCATCCCAGATATCCGGACGACCCCCGCGTTCATCCTGGCCCTGGCGAACGGCCGCACGCCAGTGAACGCCTCCGCCATGGCCGCCTGAAACGCGTGATGCGGGAACCGCAGGTCACCACCGCCGGCCTGGACATCGACCGCCGGGCCGAACGTGTGCAGCGCCATCGCGGCGCACTCGGCATGCCAGCCCGGACGGCCAGGGCCCCACGGGCTCTCCCAGGCGAGCTCACCCTTGCCCGAGGGCTGCCACACCGCGACATCGAACGGGTCGTCCTTACGCGGATCGTCCGGCCGGTCCCCGTACTCCGCCGCCAGCCGGAGCGCCGCCGCCTCATCAGCGACAGCCCGGCGCGCGACATCCCTGCCGCGGAAGAACACTCCGCCGTCGCGCTCGTACGCGGCTCCCTGCGCCATCAGCCCGGCGGCCAGCGCGATCATCTGCCCGATATACGCATGCGCCCGCGGCTCCGCCGCCGGACGGCTCACCCCGAGTGCGGCCATGTCCCGGTCGAAATAGAACTGCTGGATCGCCGCGAGTTCGTCGTAATGCGCCCCGGCCTTGCGCGCGGCTGCCAGCAGCACGTCATCGACATCTGTCACATTGCGCGACATGAGCACCTCGGCTCCGCACGCATGCAACACCCGGCACAGCGCGTCGGTCCATACGAAGGTCGCAGCGTGCCCCACGTGGGTGACATCGTAGGGCGTGATACCGCACGCGTACACCCGCGCACGGCCCGCCAGCGGAAGCAGGACCCCGCCCAGCCGGACCACCGGAGCCAGGCCGTTTACCCCCGTCTCACCCGAAGACAGCCGGATCATCGGCAACCCTCCCGCAGCTAGACACTCAGGCGGTATGCCCGGTGTACCTGACGCTACGCCGACGGACCCCGGCTCCGGCAGGCCTTCGTCACCCGGCAGGCGGGACCTGGACCCGATGGCTAGTCCAGGCGGCCCTTGAGCATGACCTTCCAGTAGAGCGCCGGCAGCCCGTACCGCTTGAGCAGCCGCCGGCCTGCGGCAGACGAGCATCGTCCGGGCCCGTGACGTGCGGGCCGACGGGGTTATCGCGGACCGGCTCGGCCTGGAGGCGTCGACGCCGCTGTTCCGCCTGGAACGGCTGCGCCTCGCCGACGGCGAGCCGCTGGCTCTCGACACCGTCTGGCTGGCCGCCGAGTTGGGCGCGCCGCTGCTCGAGGCGGATCTCAGCCACACCAGCCTCTATGACGAGCTCGCCGCCCGCACCGGCGTCCGTTTGGAGGGCGGTCGTGAGCATATCCGCGCGGTGGTGCCAACCCGCGCCGAACAGCGGCACCTCCAGATCACGCCCACAACGGGAGCGCTGGCCATCGGCCGGCTCGGCTACGCGAACGGCCGGCCGGTGGAGCGGCGCCATACGCTGATCCGGGGCGACCGGTTCTCCCTGTTCGCCGAGTTCTCCCCCGCATCGGGTACCGTCTCACGCTCGGTGGCCCGGAGCTGTCCAGGGGCGAGCGGGTTCTCTCTGCGGGTTAGGGCAGTTCGAGGCGGCCCGGCACGGTGATCCATCGTAGGTTCCTGAAGGGCTGTCCGCCGTACGGGCTAAAAGATCTTGATGCTATTGGTTGTTAGCTCTAGAACACCTGTGCTATATTGAGGACAGGCCACATGAACGGCGCGGACGATGGGTAACCAGCGGCAGCACCGGGAGGAGGTGGTCTGGATGTGCATCGGCAGCGACGGCATGCCGGGCAGCGTCGCCGAGGCGCTGCGGATGGCCAGCGCGTCCATGGACTACCTGAACGGCCGGGGCGGCGTTGATCTGGACGCCGCCTCCTGCGGCGCGGTGCTGCGGTCGCTGGGAGAGATCGAGGCGAAGTTCACCGCCGCACACGCGTCTGTTCTCGGCCGGTTCGACGCTGCGGACGCACACGATTCCGATGGGTATGGCACGTCGGCTTCCTGGCTGGCGGCGATGGCGGACATGACCCCGCCGGATGCCAAGCGCAAGGTGCGCCGGATGCGGCTGCTGCGCGACCACCCCAAGATGGCTGAGGCCCTGGCGGATGCGGGCATCTCCAAGTCGTGGGCGCTGGCGATCGCCGAGTGGACGAAGAAGCTGCCGGCGGAGCTGCGCGCGGAGACCATCAAGATCCTGCTGCAGGCCGCCCAGGCGGGAGCCTCCCGCGATGACCTGCGGATCATCGCCGCGGTGGCGGAGCAGAAGTGGCGCGCCTCGCGGCCGGACGGTGACGACGACGGGTTCGACGACCGCTACGTGCAGGTCGGCACCACCTTCGAGGGCGCGGGCGTGATCCGCGGGAACCTGACCCCGGAATGCGCCGCCGCGGTGCAAGCGGTGCTCGAGGCGCTGGGCAAGAAGGCCGGGCCGGAGGACACCCGGACCGAAGGGCAGCGGTTCCACGACGCGCTGCAGCAGGGCTGCGAGCTGCTCATCCGGGCGAAGATGGTGCCGGACCGGGCCGGGCGCGGACACCCATGTCGCGGTGCATATCCCGTTCCCGGAGCTGCGGCAGCATCCCGACGCGCCCGAGGCGGAGGAGGTGTGGCTGCGCGGCGCGGCGGGCGAGCCGGGCTACCTGACCGGCAGGGACGCGGAGGCGGCCGCCTGCGACGCGGTGGCCGAGCCGGTGGTCACCGGGCACGCCGACATGCGGGTGGTCGACAAGATCATCGCCCTCTCGCTGGCCGCGGCCGGCATCACCCTCGACGGCGCCGACCCGGCCCCGGCCGACGATGACGACGTCGGTGACCCGGACAGCACCAGCCCGCTCGGCAGCGACCACGACGACGCTGGCTCGCAGGGCGACGCCGGTGACGGCGGCCGGTCCCGGGGCATCGCAGGCCGCACCCGCGGAACCGACGCCGCCCGGGCCGCGTCCCGGGCCCGCGCCCGGTTCACTCCCGACGCGGCCCAGGCGCTGCGGTACGCCATCGCCCGGCTCGCCATCGACTTCGTTTCCGGCCCCGCCGGCATCGCCGCCTGGCTGCGCACCACCCTCCTCGCACCCCCGTACAACACCCCCTCCGTCCCGCTGGACATCGGCTACTCCGACTCCATCCCGGCCAGCATCCGCCGCGCGGTGCTGCTGAGAGACCGGGGCTGCGCGTGGCCGCGGTGCGGGCGACCGGCCGCCTGGTGCGACGTACACCACCTTCAGCACAAGGCCGACGGCGGCAAGACCTCGGTCACCGACTGCGTGCTGCTGTGCCAGTTCCATCACGACGTGTGCATCCACCGCTGGGGCTGGCGGCTCGTCCTCCATCCCGACGGCACCACGACCGCCTACGGGCCGCGACGGGCAGGTGCTGCGCAGCCACTCACCACCGACACTCCGCGCCGGGTAAATCCCGGCCCGTGAGCCGCATGCCCTAACTGGAGAAGAAAGAAGAAGGGGTGCAGTTCTGCGCTACCCGCGTTCGGCAGATGACGAAGTCGAGGACCGGCCATTAGGGGCCGCGCAGGGATCCAGCGAACCGGGGACGTGCGGTCAGCGCTGGCCGTGCCTGTCGGGGAGGTAAACCATGAAGGCCCCGGGCCCGCTGGTAGCCGATCGCCGCCCCCTCGGCAGAGCGCACCTCACCGGCCGCGGGGCCCCGGAGTTCCGGAGTTCCGGAGTTCCGGCCACCGCGACGGTCAGTGTGCCGCGCTGGATATGCCCACTGGGGTGACGATGGGCAGGCCTGCGCCAATAGCGCGATCGTACTCGTCGTCGATGGCCACCACGGTCCGGCCGGCTGCGTCGAGGAAGGACGCGGCAACGGACGCCCGGTAGCCGGCCTCGCAGTGCACCCACAGCTCGCCGCCGGGCAGCTCTCCGATGCGGCCAGGCAGGTCGTGCAGTGGGAGATGCACAGCCTCGTCGATGTGCGAGGCGTTCCATTCGGAGTCGCGGCGCACGTCGAGGACGGTGACCGGGCGGTGGTGGCGCACCGCCGCCAGCCCGGCGAAGTCCGCGACCGGGTAGCTGCGCAGCGGCTGGCCCGCGGCCCAGGCGGCTGGGCCCCCGTCGGCGGCGGCCCGCGGGCGGTCGATGCCGATCCGCACCAGCTCCCGCTGGGCGTCGGCGACCTGCTCGGGGGTCTCGCCGAGCAGGGTGAGCGGAGTATGCCAGGGGATCAGCCAGCCCAGGTAGGTCGCGAAACTGCCGTCCAGGTCGAAGCTGAGCGTGCCGGCCAGGTGCCCGGCGGCGAACGCCCGGCGGGCGCGCAGGTCGACTACCCACTCCCCCGCGTCGATCCGGCGGCGCAGCTCGGCGGCATCGGCGCGGGCCGGCGGAGACAGGTCCGGGCCTGCCGGGCCTGCCGCGTTGGCCGGGCCCATGTGCGCGTAGTAGGCGGGGTAGACGTCGAGGCCGGCCAGCGTTTCGGCCACGTAGCTGTCCTGGTCGAGAGTCAGCACCGGGTTGATCGCGCGTTCCCTCCCGATGGTCGAGAAGGTGCCCTCGGCCTGGGTCGCCGAGCAGAAGCTGCCGAACCCGTGCGTCGGGTAGACGTCCGCGTCCGCGGGCAGCTCGGCGGCCAGTCGGCGGGCCGACGCGTACTGGGCGCGCGCCAGCTCGCGGGCGTGCGACTTGCCGAGCAGGTCCGGGCGCCCGGTCGAGCCGTACAGCAGCGACCCGCCGGAGAACACCGCGTGCGGGTGCCCAGCCGCGAGCAGCGCGTACGACAGGTGCGTGAACGTGTGCCCTGGAGTGGCGAGCACCCGGACGCTCATCACCGGGCTGACCTCGACGACGTCCGCGTCGCGGACCGGCACCCGGTCGAAGGCCACCGAATCGGCCGCGTTCACGTGGTAGGCGGCACCGGTCAGCCGGGCGAGCGCCAGCCCGCCGGTCACGTAGTCGTTGTGCAGGTGGGTCTCGAACACGTGGGTGATCTGCACCCCGCGGCCGGCGGCCAGCGCCAGCACCCGGTCGATGTCCCGCTGCGGGTCGACGACCAGCGCGACCGAGCCGTCGTCCGCCAGGTAGCTGCGGTCACCAAGCGCCGGGGTGTCGATGGCGACGACCTCGATGCCGGAGCCTGCCGTGGTACTCATGCACTACTCCCATCGAATACCCCACGGGGTATATCACGTGTGCTAACTTTACGCCGGGCCTGGCTAGGACGCAAACAGCCTGACAGGGTGTCACAAGCAAAGGTTGTGACAGCCACAAGAAACTCCTGGCTGTTAGGTTGCCACGTTGGGTACTACGGTCGTGTCATGGCAGAGACAGACCTGCCTTTCCCGCGCTGGGTGAAGCTGCTCGATCAGTCCCGGTGCATCGGCTGCCATGCGTGCACCACCGCGTGCAAGAGCGAGAACGAGGTCCCGGTGGGTGTGACCAGGACCTATGTCAAGTCCGTGGACGTGGGGACCTTCCCGCTGGCGCGGCGCGCGTTCCAGGTGACCCGGTGCAACCAGTGCGAGGACGCGCCGTGCGTGGCGGCCTGCCCCACCGAGGCGATGTACCGGCGCGACGATGGCATCGTCGACTTCGACAAGCGGATCTGCATCGGCTGCAAGGCGTGCATGGCCGCCTGCCCGTACGACGCGATCTTCATCAACCCCGATGACCACTCGGCGGAGAAGTGCAACCTGTGCGCGCACCGCCTCGACGTCGGGCTCGAGCCCGCGTGCGTGACGGTCTGCCCGGTCGAGGCGATCCTGGTCGGCGACATCAACGACCCCGCGTCCGAGGTGTCCCGGGTGATCAGCAGGGAGCCGGTCCAGGTGCGGCGGCCGGAGAAGGAGACCAGGCCCGGTGTGTACTACAAGGGCGCGCACGCCGCCACGCTCGACCCGCTGGCGGCGCGCAGGCCCGGCGGCGGCCTGTTCGCGTGGGCGACGCAAGGCAGGCCGGGCCGGCAATCGGTCACGTCCGGGCATCCCGGTCGCGGCACCTCCCAGGCCGCCGCGCTGCTGTCCTACGACGTCCCGCACCAGGCACCGTGGGGCTGGCGGGTGAGCCTGTACACCTGGACCAAGTCGGTCGCGGCCGGCGGATTCGCCGTGCCGGTCCTGCTGGCCGGTACCGGATACCTGAGCTGGGGAAACGACGTCGTCCGATGGGCAGCTCCGGTGCTGGCACTGGTCTTCCTCGCGGCCACCGGCGCGCTGCTCGTGGCCGACCTGAAGCACCCGGCGCGGTTTTACCTGCTTTTCACCCGGCACCACTGGCGGAGCTGGCTCGTGCGCGGCGCGGTGATCCTCGGCGGGTTCGGGGCGGTCGC
The DNA here is from genome assembly GCA_963843745.1 of uncultured Actinomycetota bacterium. GTDB lineage: Bacteria > Actinomycetota > Actinomycetes > Streptosporangiales > Streptosporangiaceae > Trebonia. Next base: position 196,280 of record CAWJLP010000010.1, on the reverse strand, counting down.
GGCGGCGTACCTGCTCACCGCGCTGGCGGGAGCGTGTGCCGGGCGGGAGGTACTCGGCTGGACAGGGCTGCCGTTCGCGCTGGCGGCCGCCGTCTACACCGCATACCTGTTCGGGCAGGCCAAAGGCCGCGACCTGTGGCAGAGCCCGCTGCTCGCGCCGCACCTTGCCGTGCAGGCCGTGCTGGCCGGCGCGGCGGCGGTGCTGCCGCTGCTGACCTGGCTCGCGCCTGGCCGGGCGGTGACCGCGGACGAGGTGATCCTGGCCGTCGCGGCCGCCGTCCACGTGGCGCTCGTGGCCGGCGAGACCACGCAGCCGCACGTGACCGCGCATGCCCGGCTCGCGGTGCGCGAGATGACGCTGGGGAGTCAGCGTCTTACGTTCTGGATAAGCGTGATTCTCGTCCTGGCCGCGATCGCCGCACCGTGGACCGGGACCCCGGCCACCGCCCTGGCCCTCGCCGGGCTGCTCGGCTACGAGCATGCCTACGTGCAGGCCGGGCAGCGGGTACCGCTGGCGTGAAGAGGACGGGAGGGATCGGGAGGGACATGACAGCCGAGCTTGAGGAACTGGGGCGCCGGGTGTCGGCCGCGCGCGCCGCCACCGAAGCCAGGGGCGAGACGTTCTACCAGGGCGCCAGCCGGGTGCACCTGGCCGCGTTCCCGCCGCGCGAACGCTGGGACGACTGGGTAGAGCTGTCCTCGCGGGCCTGGCCGGCCCGGGAGGAAAAGCACTACACGCTGGTGCCCACCACCTGCTTCAACTGCGAGTCCGCCTGCGGGCTGCTCGCGTACGTGGACCGGGAGACCGGGCGGGTCCGCAAGTTCGAGGGCAACCCCGAGCATCCCGGGTCCCGCGGCCGCAACTGCGCCAAGGGCCCGGCCACGATCAACCAGGTAACCGACCCGGACCGCATCCTGTACCCGCTGCGCCGGTCGGGACCGCGCGGCAGCGGCGGCTGGGAGCGAATCAGCTGGGACGAGGTCCTGGACGCACTGGCCGCCCGTATCAGGGCCGCGCTGCTCGAATCCCGGCAGAACGAGATCATGGTGCACATCGGGCGGCCCGGCGAGGACGGGTTCACCGAGCGCGTAGTGGCCAGCTGGGGGGTGGACGGGCACAACTCGCACACCAACGTGTGCTCGAGCGGCGGCCGGACCGGGTTCCAGTTCTGGATGGGCATCGACCGGCCCAGCCCCGACCACGCCAACGCGGCGGCGATCTACCTGATCAGCGCGCACCTGGAATCCGGGCACTACTTCAACCCGCACGCGCAGCGGATCACCCAGGCGCGGGCCAGCGGGGCCAAGGTCATCGTGCTGGACACCCGGCTGTCCAACACCGCCACGCACGCCGACTACTGGCTGGCCCCGCAGCCGGGCAGCGAGGCTGCGATCAACCTGGCGATCGCCAATCACCTGATCCAGTCGAAGGCCTACGACCGGCAGTTCGTGCGGCGCTGGTGGAACTGGGCCGAGTACCTGACCGCCTGCCATCCGGAGGCGCCGGTCACTTTCGAGGCGTTCGAGGAGATCCTTTCCGGGCTCTATGCGGACTTCACGTTCGAGTTCGCCGCCGCCGAGTCGGGCGTTTCGGCGGAAACGCTCGCCGAGGTCGCGGACGTGGTGGCGGGGGCGCGGCACCGGTTCTCGTGCCACTCGTGGCGTTCGGCGGCGGCGGGGAATCTGGGCGGCTGGCAGGTGTCGCGCACCCTGTTCCTCATCTCCGCGCTGCTGGGCGCGGTCGCGACACCCGGGGGCACGTTCCCGAACGCCTGGAACAAGTTCGTGCCGCGGCCCGTCCACGTTCCCCCGCACCCAGGCGTGTGGCAGGAACTGTCCTGGCCGCTGGAGTATCCCCTGGCGCAGAACGAGATGTCGTTCCTGCTGCCGCACTTCCTCAAGGACGGGCGCGGCCGGCTCGACACCTACTTCATCCGGGTCTACAACCCGGTGTGGACCAACCCCGACGGCCTGTCCTGGATGGAGGTGCTGCGTGACGAGTCGCTGGTCGGCTGCTTCGTGGCGCTGACCCCGACGTGGAACGAGTCCGCGTACTTCGCCGACTACGTGCTGCCGATGGGGATCGGGTCGGAACGGCACGACACGCACTCCTACGAGCAGTACGACGGCCAGTGGATCGCGTTCCGCCAGCCCGTGCTGCGCGCCGCCCGCGAACGCCGCGGCGAGAAGATCACCGATACCCGCCAGGTCAACCCTGGCGAGGTGTGGGAGGAGAACGAGTTCTGGATCGAGCTGTCGTGGCGCATCGACCCGGACGGGTCGCTCGGCATCAGGCGGTACTACGAGTCTGTCCAGCGGCCAGGCGAGAAGCTCACCGTCGACGAGTACTACGGGTGGATGTTCGCGCACTCCGTTCCCGGGCTCCCCGGGCGGGCGGCCGCCGAGGGGCTGACGCCGCTGGAGTGGATGCGCCGGTACGGGGCGTTCGAGATCAGCCGCGGGCAGGGCGCGCTGCACGAGCAGGAGGTTCCGCCTGAGGAGCTCGCCGACGCACACCCGGGCCCATTCGGGCGGCTGTACACGACGGCGCCGCCGCCGGCGGACCCGAACATCGTGCCGCAGGGCGCGCCGGCTCCCGACGCTGCCGGGCGGCGGGCGGCCGGGGTCATGGTGGACGGCGTGGCCCGCCGCGGGTTCCCGACGCCGTCCGGGCGGCTGGAGTTCTGGTCCTCGACACTGGCCGGCTGGGGCTGGCCCGAGCACGCGCTGCCCGGATACATCCGCAGCCACGTCCACCCGTCGTCGCTGGACGCTGACCAGGTGGTGCTGCTGTCGACGTTCCGGCTGCCGACCCAGATCCACACCCGGTCCGCGAACGCCAAGTGGCTGGACGAGCTCGCGCATACCAACCCGGTGTGGATCCACCCGCGGGACGCCGCCCGGTTCGGGATCGCCCGCACCGGCGACCTGGTGCGGGTCTCGACGGAGATCGGCTACTTCGTCGCGAAGGCGTGGCTCACCGAGGGCATCAGGCCTGGCGTCGTCGCCTGCAGCCACCACATGGGCCGGTGGCGGCTCGACGGCGGGCCGCGCGGCGCCGGCGGCATGATGGCCACCGTCGGCCTTAGCCGGTCTCCGGACGGCTGGGCGGTGTCGCGGCGCGCGCCCGCCGGACCGTACGAATCGGCGGACCCGGACAGCCAGCGGATCTGGTGGAGTGACACCGGGGTGCACCAGAACCTCACGTTCGCCGTCCAGCCGGACCCGATTTCCGGGATGCACTGCTGGCACCAGGCGGTCCGCGTCCGCCCGGCGGACCCCGGCGACAGGCACGGCGACATCGCGGTGGACACCGCGAAGGCGCACTCGGTGTACCAGCGGTGGCTGGCGCGGACCCGCCCGGCCGGGTCCGTCTCGCCGGACGGCACCCGCCGCCCGCGCTGGCTGATGCGGCCGGTCAAGCCGGCGGCGGAGGCGTTCACTCTCCCGGCGGACCAGTGACCGGGGACCGCTGGGAGCTGCTGCGGGCGCTCGGCGCCGTCGCAGGCGACCCGGCCGACGTGGCCGCCGCCTGTGGCGCGCTCGGCCTGCTCGCCCCTGGCAACGCTGAGCACACCGAGGTGTTCGTGCTGAACTGCCCGCCGTACGCGGCAATCTACCTGGGGGCCGACGGTGCGCTCGGCGGGGACGCCGCCGACCGGGTGGCCGGCTTCTGGCGGGCCATCGGCGTCGCCCCGCCCGCCGAGCCCGACCACCTCACCGCGCTGCTGAGCCTGTACGCGAGTCTCGGCGAAGCCTGCTCAGGCGCCCGCACGGAGGCGGTGCGGAGTGCGCTCACCCGGGCGCGCCATGCGCTGTTCTGGGAGCACCTGTGGCCATGGCTGCCCGCCTATCTGGCGGCCGTGGAGGCGTTTCCCGCGCTGGCGGCGTGGGCGGCCCTCACCCGGCGGGCCGTGCTGGCCGAGCGGGCCCGGCACCCCGCAGGCCCGGACCGCCCGAATGACCGGCTCCCGCTGGCGCTGCGCGCCGCCCCTGCCCCGCTGTCCCCGGACTGCGCGCCAGGCGACCTGCCCGTGGCCCTGACCACGCCGGTGCGCTCCGGCCTGATCCTCACTCGCCGCGCCCTGGCCGCCGGGGCGGACGCGGCCGGCGCGGGGCACCGGATCGGCGAACGGCGCTTCACGCTGCGCGCCATGCTGGACCAGGAGCCTGCCGGGACGCTGCGCTGGCTCGGTGCCGAAGCGGCTCGCTGGGCTGACGCGCACGCGGCGCTGGCGCGGAACCGTGCCGCGGGGCCGGCGGGAGACGCCGTGCAGGACTGGTGGGCACGGCGCGCCCGCCGCACGGCAGCGGTGCTGCGCGCTACCTGGGCAGGCGGCCACCTGCCGCCGGAAGGGGCGGCGCGTGACCTGCTCGCGCACGTGACCGGTCGTCGCGCCTAACCGCTCCGGTCTAGCGGCAGGTGCAGCGCTTGTCCGTGGGGACGCTGGCGAGAACCTGCTGGGCGTGGGCGCCGCACCCGGTCCACGTGATTTTCTGGCAACGGTCGCAGATGGCGGGACTGCACATACGGTTTCCGTCCTTCTCTAGAGTCAGGCGATGCGGCCGGGGCCGCCGCCCTTGGGCACCACAGGCAGGCCGGCGCGGGCCCAGGCGTGCATCCCGCCGCCCAGGTTTGACACCGGCCGGCCATCGCGGGCGAGCAGCGCGGCCGCCCGGGCCGACCGGGCGCCGGACCGGCATACGGTAACCACAATGCGGCCGTCCGGGAGCTCTCCCGCGCGGCGGGCGAGCTGGCCGAGCGGGATGTGCCGCGCCCTCGGCGCGTGGCCGGCCTGCCACTCGCGCGGCTCCCGCACGTCAAGCAGCACCGCGCCGTCAGCGGCCATGGCGGCCGCCCGCGCCGCGGAGACCGTTTCATACGGCCTGGCGAACAGGCTCTTCAGCATCGATGCCGCGCTCACGCCGCCACTCCGGCCTGAGCGGTTCCCGGGGTCATACCGGGCGGATAAATACCCATGGGGGTATTCTGTCATGGGGTTAACAGCTCATGCAAACCCTCGGGGGTATCGGTCAACGCGCAGCTGCCCGCTCCCTGGCTGGCTGCACGGCGCGCTCGGCGTAGAACTCCTGGAAGGCCGCGAACGCTCGCGCGCCGTAAATGGTGGCCGGGCCGCCGTTCATCAGGAACGTGACGCCGATCGCCTCCGCGGCCTCCGCCGGGGTGGCGCCGTGTAGCACCGCGGCGTGGGCATGCGCGGCGATGCACCCGTCGCACTCCTTGCTGACCGCGATGGCCAAGGCGATGAGTTCCTTGGTCCGGGCGTCGAGCGCGCCGTCGGCCAGCGCCGCGTCATGCAACTCCTTGTAGCCCGCGTAGACCTGCGGGATCGCGTGCCGCAGCTCGCGAGTGGGCACGTGCAGTTCCTCCCGGACAGCCTTCCCGTAGCTCATAGCGCGCTCCTTCCTGATGCACGGCACCTGCTGATCACAGGATCGCGCGGCCGCCGCCGGCCGCGCGGCGGCCATACGTCACCCGGACGGCGCCATTGGTCCCGCCTGCCGATCACATACCCCCTTGGGTATAGTAGGAATCCGCAAGCGCACTACGACCCCGGGAGCCGACATGGACGTGGACAGCGAGACGATGGCCAGCGTGATCCGGCGGCTGCGGCGGGCGCAGGGCCAGATCGGCGGCGTCATCAAGATGATCGAGGAGGGCCGGGACTGCAAGGACGTTGTGACGCAGCTCGCGGCGGCGTCCCGGGCGCTCGACCGGGCGGGGTTCAAGATCATCGCGACCGGCCTGCAGCAGTGCGCCGCCAGCAGCGACGGCACGGCCGACGCCGATCAGGCCCAGCTCGAGCGGCTCTTCCTCTCCCTGGCCTGACATCCGCGCCGCAGCAGGCCTGCTTACCAATACCCCGGGTGGTATTTGCCACTGAGCTCTCCCCGCGGATACGGTTGCATCGATAGATACCCCACCGGGTATATACCGATGCAGGGGGAAGCCGCGTGCTGGCAGTCATCGCCATCCCCGCCGGGCTGCTGATCGGGCTGTCGCTCGGCGCCCTGGGCGGCGGCGGGTCGATCCTGACCGTGCCCGCCCTGGTCTACCTGCTGCACCAGCAGCCGCATGCCGCGACCACCGCGTCGCTGCTGATCGTCGGGATCACCGCACTGGCGGGGATGACCGCGCACTGGCGCGCGGGCCGAGTCCGCCTGGCCCAGGGGATCACGTTCGGCGCTCTTGGCGTGGCCGGTTCTTACGCCGGCTCCATGCTCTCCGCGAGCATCCGGCCTGCCCTGCTGCTCACCCTGTTCGCCGTGCTCATGCTGGTCGCCGCGGCAGCGATGCTGCGCCGGCTGCGGCGTGCCGCCGGCGGCGCGCCCGCGCCCGCGGCAGCCGCGCCGTCTCCCGGTTCCTCGCCGGCGATCGGCACCGTCCGCCCGGTTCGCTCCGCGTCATCCGCGCCATCTGGCGCGGCGCTGGTCGCGACGCTGGACAGGCAGGCGCCCCCCGCGTCGCCGACACGCCCGGAACCGGCCGCCGGAGGCCGCCGGATGAGCAGCCCGGCGGCCCGACGGGCCCTCAAGGTTGCCGCCGCGGCTACCGGCGTCGGGCTGCTGACGGGTTTCTTCGGCGTGGGCGGCGGGTTCGTCATCGTGCCGGCCCTGGTGCTTGCCCTCGGGTTCGAGATGCCGATCGCCGTCGGCACGTCTCTGCTGGTCATCTCGTTCAACAGCGCCGCCGCGCTCGCCGCCAGGCTTGGCGCGAGCGTGCACTTGGACTGGCCGCTGATCGGGCTGTTCACCCTCGCAGCGCTCGCCGGGACGGTCGGCGGCAACCGCGTCGCCGCGCGCGTCAGTGCCTCGAAGCTCACCGTCGCGTTCACGGTCCTGCTGATCGCCGTCGCCGCCTACACCCTGTCCCGCACCCTCCCGGCTTGAGAGCGCCGGGGAATGCCGCGCGCCGCTCCGCGTTATACCCCGCAGGGTATCGTTCGCCCCCACGAAGCCAAAGGAGCCACGCATGAGCACCGTCGCACTCACTGAGGACACGTTCGAGGACACGGTCATCCAGCCGGGGATAACCCTGGTCGACTGGTGGGCATCCTGGTGCGGGCCGTGCCGGATGTTCGCGCCGATCTTCGACGCCGCAAGCGACAAGTACGAGGACATCACGTTCGGCAAGGTCGACACGGAGGACCAGCCCGCGCTGGCCGGGGCCGCGCGGATCACCTCGATCCCGACGCTGATGGCCTTCCGGGACGGAATCCTGGTGTTCTCCCAGCCCGGCGCGCTGCCCGAGGCCGCGCTCGAGCAGGTCATCCAGGCGGTCCGGGATCTCGACATGGACGACGTCCGCGACAAGATAGCGCAACAGGAAACGGCCGCAGGCCAGTGAGCCGCGAGGCTCAACCTATACCCCAGTGGGTATAGTTCAGGTTACTGCGACACCTGATCCCGGGAGCCGAGATGGATCTGGATAGCGAGACGATGGCCAGCGTGATCCGGCGGCTCCGGCGTGCCCAGGGCCAGATCGGCGGCGTGATCAAGATGATCGAGGAGGGGCGCGACTGCGCGGACGTCGTGACGCAGCTCGCGGCGGCGTCCCGGGCGCTCGACCGGGCGGGGTTCAAGATCATCGCGGACGGCCTGCGGCAGTGCCTGGCCGACACCAACGGCGCGGCCGACGCCGACCGCGCGCAGCTGGAGCGGCTCTTCCTCTCCCTCGCCTGAACCGGCTGTCATGGCTGCGACGCTGCGCTGCGAGATCTTCCCGGCCGACCTGGACGCTACGGTCGCCTTCTACGTCTCCGTGCTCGGCTTCGAGGTGGTCCGCGATGAGCGGGACCAGCCATCGGCATACGTCGCGCTGGCGCGGGACACGGTGCAAGTGGGCGCCGCCGCCGGACCAGAGGTTCGCGACCGCGGCCAGCGGCGCCCCGTGACCGGGGTCGAGCTGGTGCTCGAGGTCGACGACCTCGACGAGGAGCACGCTCGCGTGACCGCGGCCGGGTGGCCGCTGGCCGAGGACCTCACCGACCGGCCGTGGGGGCTGCGCGACTTCCGGCTGCTCGACCCGAGCGGCTATTACTGGCGCGTCACCAGCCGGGCACCGCGCCCCCAGTGAGCGGCCCCGCGGCAAACCCGGGTAGTGCACGGACGCCTGGCAGGAGCCGGCGCTGCTCGCCAGCGAGCTGCGCGCCGCGTTCCGGTCCCTGCGCTAGGGGGACCTAACGGGCGTTTGCGAATAAGTCAGGATAAGCCGGGTAGCTGGGGAGCCGTGGCAAGAGCGAGAACAGTAGCCGGGTACGCAATTCCCGGGATTGTCGTGTTCTTCTTCTGGTTGGTGGTGGTCATCCTGGTCATCATCCTGCTGGCGTTCATCGTGCACTGGGCGGGCGGCGGGGCCCTGAACCTGCGGCTCGGTCACTTCTTCCTGAACGTCGGCTTCACCTAACCCGCGACAACAGAAGTCGGGCCGGCCACGCTCGTGGCCGGCCCGACGCATTTCACCCGGCCTGCATCGTTTCTAGGATTTCCGCCCATACCTGGCGCCTGCTGGGTAGGGGGTAGGAAGCAGTGCCGGACGTCCGCTCCCCCGCTGCGGAGGTGACTGGCCTCATGAATACCGACCCGCTGAGCACTGGCACCGACTCGCTGGCCTTCTCGGTCTCGCGGGGAGCCGGCCATGCGGTGCTTTCGGTAGCCGGGAACGTCGACGCCGGCACCGAGCAGCGCTTCCGTGACGCCCTGACATCAGCGCTGGCGCATGGGGTGCCGCGGATCGTGGTGGATCTGTCGCGGGTGGCGTTCATGTCATCGGCCGGGATCGGCGTGCTCATGGGAGTGCGCCGGGTGCTGGCGGACGCGGGCGGATCGCTGGTGCTGGCATCCCCGCACGGGGAGGTCGCCCAGGTGCTCTCGATCACCGGCGTGGCCGAAGTGATCCCGGTGGCCGACAGCGTGGCGGACGCGGTAGCCGCGCTGGGTTCCTGACGATTAGCCGGGCGTCAGCGGGGCTGGAGCAGGGCAGGCGCCAGCTGCTCCAGCTGCCCGACGCCCGTCATGAGGTCGGCGCCACCGCCGGACGGCGGCAGCAGTATCACGTGATCCGCTCCGGCGGCCAGGTGCGCGGCTACCGTGGCCGCGATCGACTCCGGATCCCCGTGGGCGACGATCGCGCCGACGAGCTCGTCGCCCACCGCGGCGATCTCCTGATCCGGGTAGCCCAGCCGCGCGATGGTCGCCGCGTACCAGGACCGGCTGAGCGAGGCGGACACCGCGTCCCGCGCCCTGGCCCGTGCCGTTTCGCGGTCGGCGGTATCCGTGATCACCGAGAGCCCGACGGCGAGCAGCTTGTCCGGGCCGAGTGCCGCCCGCGCCTGCGCGGTGAACGCCGGCGGCAAGCCGGCGGGCAGCGCGCCGTCTGCCATGTCGCGGGCCAGCGCGATCATCTTCGGGCCGTTCGCGGCGACGAGCCGGGGATAGGACGCCTCCGCCGCGGGCGTCATCGTCGGGGCCGCCATCCGCTCCAGGTAGTCGCGCATCGCGGCCAGCGGGCTGATCCACTCCCTGCCGACCGCGGCCGCCTGCTGCGGGTAGCCGGTGCCGAGGCCGAGCACCAGCCGGCCCGGATAGGCCTGGGCCAGCATGGCGGCGGCGCCGTGCGCGGTCTGCGGCGCCCGGGCCCAGATGTTGGCGACGCCGGTGCCGAACGTCATCCGCCCGGCGGCCGGAAGCAGCAGGGCCAGCTGGACGAGAGGATCCTTGCCGCCAACGGTCTCGTTCACCCACGCGGCGCGGTAGCCGGCGCGCTCCAGCCGGGCGACCGCCTCGCGCTGAAGGCTGACCGGCGGTGTGCTCGTGAACGGTATCGGCAGGTAAACGCCGACCGGCCCGAGTGACTGGCGGGCCGCGTCGGCCACGCTGGCGGATCCCATGGAGGTCACCGTATTGGCCCGGCGGCGTCCTGACTACGCTGAGGGGAGCCGAGCATTAGGAGCAAGCCGATGACTCAAGCCTGGCCAGCGGTTTCCTACGACCGGTGGGCCCCGACGGGTGACACATTGCACGCCCATATCCAGGTGCTCGGCAAGCTGGCCATCGCGTTGTCCCCGCCCGAGCCGCAGCTGCAGCACGCGGCGCTGCGGCTGACGGCGCGCGGCTGGGAGACCGCGCCGCTGCCCGCGCCCGACGGGTCGGGCTCGCTCGTCGTCGCGCTGGACCTGCGCTCGCACCAGGCGGTGGCGGAGCACAGCGACGGGCACGCCGAGCGGGTGCCGCTGACCCCTGACCGGCCGGTCGCGGACGTGACCAGGGAGGTGCTGGCGGCGGTGGGCCGGCTGGGCGGCGCGGTGCGGATCAACCCGGCGCCGCAGGAGGTCCCGTGGGACGTGCCGCTGGATGAGGATTACGAGCACGCGCGGTATGACCCCGGCCAAGTCCGTGACTACTTCGCCGCGGCCACCCAGGCCGCGCTGGTCCTCGCCGCCTTCCGCGCGCCCTACCGGGGCCGGTCGACACCGGTCAACGCCTGGTGGGGCGCGTTCGACCTCGCGGTAGCGCTGTTCTCCGGCGCACCGGCCGAACCGCCAGCGACCGATTTCATCATGCGGAACTCTGGCGACGCCGAGCAGTTCATGACCGGCTGGTGGCCAGGCGATGCCCGGCACCAGGGCGCGGCCTTCTACGCCTACGCCTACCCGAAGCCACCAGGGTACGAGGACGCCGCCCTGTCCCCGGCTGCCGCGCACTGGGACCAGAACATCGGCGAGTTCATCCTGGACTGGGACGACGTCCGCGCCGCCCAGGACCCGCACGCGGCGGCGCTGGAGTTCGCCCGCTCGGCGTTCCGGCACTCCTGCGAGGTGTGCCAATGGCGCCCCGGCCTGCTCGCCAGCACCGAGGGCAACCCGCCGCCCGTCAGGTAAGCAGGGCTTGGCTGGCCCTTTCGCGGCAGGTTAAGCTCCGCCGTGTGACTCCGCACGGACGCCGGGACCAGCCGACGGAGCTGATGGACCGGTTCGCCGAGCGCGACGCGCTCGGCCGGCTGACCGAGGCGGTCCTGGCCGGCCAGGGCCGGGCGCTGGTGCTGCGCGGGGACCCGGGGGTGGGCAAGACCGCGCTGCTGAGCCACCTGGACCGGCAGGCGGCGGCCGCGGGGTGCTGGGTGGCGCACGCGATGGGCATGCAGTCGGAGATGGAGCTGGCGTTCGCCGGGCTGCATCAGCTGTGCGCGCCGATGCTGAGCCGCGCGGAGCGCCTCCCAGGGCCGCAGCAGGACGCGCTGCGCACCGCGCTCGGCCTCGCCGGCGGGCCGCCGCCGGACCGGTTCCTTGTCGGGCTGGCCGTGCTGAGCCTGCTGTCCGCGGAAGCCGGGGAACGACCGCTGCTCTGCCTGGTCGACGACGAGCAGTGGCTGGACCGGGCCTCGGCGCAGGCGCTGGGGTTCGCGGCCAGGCGGCTGGCGGCCGACCCCGTGGGGCTGGTGTTCGCGGCCCGCGAGCCGAGCGCGGAGCTGGCCGGGCTGCCCGAGCTGGAAGTCACGGGGCTGCGGGACGAGGACGCGCGGGCGCTGCTGACCACCGCGCTGGCCGGGCCGCTCGACGCGCGGGTCCGCGACCTCATCGTCGCCGAGACCCGCGGCAACCCGCTCGCGCTGCTCGAGCTGCCGCGGGGGCTGAGCCCGGCGGAGCTCGCGGGCGGTTTCGGCCTGCCCTCCGCCACGCCGCTGGCGGGGCGGATCGAGGACAGCTTCACCCGTCAGCTGGACACGCTGCCGGTCCAGACCCGGCTGCTGCTGCTGGTGGCGGCGGCCGATCCGTCGGGGGACCAGTCGCTGGTGTGGCGCGCGGCTGCCCGGCTGGGCATTCCTGTCCAGGCGTCGGCACCGGCCGTGGAGGCGGGGCTGGCCGAGTTCGGCGGCCGGGTCAGGTTCCGGCACCCGCTGACCCGGTCGGCGGCGTACCGGTCGGCGTCGCTGGCGCAGCGGCAGCAGACGCACGCGGCGCTGGCCGAGGTGACCGACCCGATCACCGATCCTGACCGGCGGGCCTGGCACCGGGCACAGGCCGCGCCCGGTCCTGACGAGGACGTCTCCGCGGAGCTCGAGCGGTCGGCCGGCCGGGCGCAGGCCAGGGGCGGGCTCGCCGCGGCGGCCGCCTTCCTGCAGCGCTCGGTCGCGCTCTCCGCCGATCCTGGGCAGCGGACCGGGCGGGCGCTGGCCGCGGCGGAGGCCTGCCTGAGCGCGGGCGTGTACGAGCCGGCGCTGGCCATGCTGGCGGTGGCGGAGTCCAGCCCGCTGGACGACCTGCAACGCGGCCGCATGGAACTGCTGCACGGCATGGCGGCCTACGCGCAGCGCCGGGGCAGCGACGCGCCGCCCTTGCTGCTCAAGGCCGCCAAGACCCTGGAGACCCTCGATCCTCAGCTCGCCCGCGACACCTACCTGGACGCCTGGAGCGCGGCGCTCTTCGCGGGGAAACTGGCCACCGCCGGCAGCATGTACCACATCTCGGCGGAGGTACTCCAGGCCCCGCCTGCCGCCGAGCCGGCTCGTCCGTCCGACCTGCTGCTCGACGGTCTCGCGCTGATCCTGACCGACGGGCGGCGGGCGGCGACGCCGTTCCTGCGGCGCGCCTCGGCCGGCTTCGCGGATCCTGACGCGCCGGCCGGGGAGGTGCTGCGCTGGGGATGGCTGGCGACGGTGGGCGCCGTGCTCGTGTGGGACTACGACAGCTGCCTGGCCATCTCGAGCCGCACCGTGCGGCTGGCACGCGACCTGGGCGCCCTCACCGTGCTCGCGGTCGCCCTGAACATCCTGACCGAAGCGGTCACGATGGGCGGCGAATTCGGCATGGCCGAGCGGCTGATCGCGGAAGCCAACGCGGTCACGGAGGCGACGGGAACCCAGGTGCTGCCCTACGGGGCGCTCTATCTCAGGGCGTTCCAGGGCCGTGCGGAGGACGTGTCGCGGATCAGCGACGTCACGGTCAGGGAAGCCATCGCGGGCGGCCAGGGCACCGCCATCGAGTTCACCGACCACGCCCGGGCGGTCGTCCTCAACGGCCTCGGCCGCTACCGCGAGGCGCTGCGGCCGGCGCAGGACGCCGCCGATGCCACGCCGGAACTGGCGGTCGCCGGATGGGGGCTTTTCGAGCTGGTCGAGGCGGCGGCGAAGTGCGGTGAAACCGCACTGGCCCGCCGCGCCCTCGAGCGGATCGAGGAACGCAACAGCGTCATCGAGACCGACTGGGGCTACGGGATCCTGGCCCGCTCGCGGGCGCTGCTCGCCGCGGGAGAGCAGGCGAGCGAGCAGGCGGAGAGCCTCTTCCGTGAGGCGACCGGCCGGCTGGGCCGCACGCCGCTGCGCCCCGACATCGCCCGCGCGCACCTGCTGTACGGCGAGTGGCTGCGCCGCGAGGGCCGCCGCGCCGACGCGCGCGAGCAGCTCCGCACGGCCCACGACATGCTGGCCGCGATGGGCATGGACGCGTTCGCCGAACGCGCTCAGCGGGAGCTGGCCGCCACCGGCGAGCGGGCGCGGAAGCGCAGCGAGACCATCACCACGCTCACCGCGCAGGAGGCCTACATCGCCCAGCTCGCGCGGGACGGGCTGACGAACCCGGAGATCGGCACCCGGCTGTTCCTGTCGGCGCGGACGGTCGAATGGCACCTGCGCAAGATCTTCACCAAGCTCGGCATCAGTTCCCGGCGGGAGCTGCAGGCCGCGCTGGCGCAGTCCGGCGAGGACCGCCAGCCGGCCTAGCCCGTGCCTAGCCGCGGCTAGCCGCGGCTAGGCGAGGAACGTCACGACGTCGGCGGCGAACTCGGCGTGATGCTGGAACAGGAAGCCGTGCGCCGAGTCGGGGTAGATCTTCAGCCGCGCGTCCGGGATCAGGCCCGCGAGCAGGTAGGAGTACCGGGGCAGGATCATCGGGTCGCTGTCGCCGTTCGCCACGAACACCGGCATGGCGAGCGCGCCCAGCCGCTCCAGCAGGGCATGCTCGGGGATTCCCCAGGCGCAGACCGCGTCGTACTGCGCCTCGCGGGTCGCCCACGTGGTCGCCGTGTCCCGGTCGTCGGTCCTGGCGTACATGCGCCGCAACGCTTCCCTGCCCGCTTGCAGGCTGGACGCCGACCGGGCGAAGAACACGTCCAGGTAGCCCTCCGGTGCGGTGTGCGGCGTGCCGACCGCACCCATCACCTCCGCCGCCCAGCCGTGCATGCCGGCCGCGCCCTTGGGCGCCGAGGAGGCGAGCACCAGCCTGCGGACGATGGCCGGCCGCACGAGGGCGATCTGCTGGGCGACGAAGCTGCCGATGGAGAAGCCGAGCAGGTCGGCCCGGCCGAACTCCATGGCGGTGAGGAACGCGATCGCGTCGCGCGCCATCTGCTCGATGGTGTCCGGTGTGGTGCCGCCCGACCCGCCGACGCCGGCGTTGTCGAAGGTCACCACCCGGCGGCCCGTGTCGCCCGTCGCCAGCGCGTCGATCAGCGCCGGGTCCCAGTTGTCGAGGTTCCCGCGGAAGTGCTGGAGCAGCACCAGCGGCACCCCGTCCGCCCCCGCGCCGCCGCCGGTGTCGCGGTAGGCGTACTCGACGCCGTTGGCGGCGCTGACCCGTTCGTTCGGCAGCGCCGCGTACCCCTCGGCCACGGCCGGGCTACAGCGCCGCGATGTGCAGGACGTCCCGCATGTACCGCCCCGCGGCCTCCGCCGCCTCGTCCGGCGTCTGCCCCTTCTCGCGCCCGTCCATGTAGGCGGCGTACCAGTCCCACCAGTTGTGCGGGGCGTGCGACTTCTCATACGGATCGTGGTGCTCGGACGTCTCCTTCAGCAGGCTGGCCCGGGAGGCGATGGTCGCCGTCAGGTCCTCCCACTCCCGGCCGGGCAGCCGGGTCTTGATCTCCTGGAGGAGCCACCCGTTGCCGTCGGGGTCGCTGAACGAGGCGTACGTCTGGTAGGAGCGGCCCTGCGGGTCAGGGCCGGGCACCGGCCCGCCGGCGAGGTGGAACACGCCGCTGACCTCGATGCCCCGCCGGACGAGGTCCGCGCGCGCCGCGTCGATGTCGTAGACGGCCAGCAGCAGGCGCTTGATGGAGCCGGGCTCGTCCGTGGTGACGCCGATCCCGAACGAGACCGAGCACGCCGAGTGCGGCGGCGTCAGCTGGACCACCCGGAAGGAGTCGCCCACGGCGATGTCGGCGTCCAGCCGCCAGCCGAGGCTCTGGTAGAAGCGCTTCGACCGGTCGACGTCCGAGACGGGTACCGTCACCACCTCGAGCTTCATGTCGATGGTCCCCACGTCGGGCACCTGCGTCGAGGCGGTCGCGTCTGTGCTAGTCATGCTGTCCTCCGCGCGGGATCGGCTCGTGTTAGCGCTAGCCTGCCGCCTGCGCTGGCCCGTCGCGCCCGTAGAGTCCCTGGTCAGTACCCTGGCCGTCCTCGTCAGGAAGAGTCGCCCACGCGCGCGAAAATCACCCGGATCGCCTGAGGCGCGCACGCCGCCATCAGGCCCGGCCTGCACAGCGTCCTCACCGGCTAGAACCCTGCTGGTCAGAACCCTGCTGGTCAGAACCCGGCCGGCTGGCGGACCAGGACGATGTGGATGCGGCCGGGGAGTTCCGCATGGATCTCGAGGATCTTCCCGACGTAGCTGTGCTGGCCGTACGCGGCGACCGCGCGGCCGTCTTCGAGCACCAGGCTGTGAGAGTAGATCCGGTCCCGCGCCGCCTCCAGGGTGGGGACGAGCTTCTGCGCGCCGGCGACGAAGATGACGTTCGCGGCGCCCCACGCGTACGAGGCCAGCTGGCTGCCCGAGGCCGAGGCGATGACCAGCACCCCGTCCCTGGTGATCGCGTGCACGCTGCCGAGGGCGTAGTCGGGCTGGCCGCCGATCGCCTTCATCTCCGGCAGCTGGGTCGCGAAGTCCAGCCCGGCCATCCTGGCGCGAGCGGAATCGTAGTGCCCGCTGTCGTTGACCGCGTCGGTGATGCCGGCCTCCTGCAGGGTCACCGAGGTGTTCGTCATGACCGACGAGCCGTGCGGGATGCGGGCCAGCACGGCCTCGCGGGCGGCGTCGAGGTCGTCCACGACCTCCACGCTGAAACCGTGCTCTTCCAGGGCGGTGACGGTCGCCGCGAGGGTGTCCTCGTCGGGCAGCGCGGCGAACCTGTCCGGGGTCTTGGTTGTGTTCATGGACGGGATAAGCGGACTTTACCCCGCTTATATTCCCGGCCGTAGAGTTAGGCCCATGAGCCAGCCCGTCGACTGGGGGCCGCCGCCCGCCGAGCGCGCCGACGCCGCCCGCAACCGGCGGCTGCTGCTGGCCACGGCCCGCGAGATGCTCGCCGCCCACGGCGCGGACAAGCTGACCATGGACGGGCTCGCCGAGCGCGCGGGCCTGGGCAAGGGCACGGTGTTCCGCCGGTTCGGCACCAGGGCCGGGATCTTCCAGGCGCTGCTCGACGACGACGAGCGGGCTTTCCAGCAGCAGGTGCTGTCCGGTCCCCCGCCGCTCGGCCCCGGCGCGCCGCCGCTGGACCGGCTCATCGCCTACGGCCGGGCCAGGATCGGCTTCCTGATCGGCTGCCGCGAGATCGCGCGGGCCGCGATCGACGGCCGGGAGCCGGTGCGGCCCGGCACGCAGGGGCCGATGTCACGGGGGCACATCCGGCTGCTGCTCGGCCAGCTGCGGCTCGGCGCGGCCGACGTGGACGTGCTCGCCACCCAGCTCACCGCCGCCCTCGACGGGCCGTTGCTGCTGTACCTGTCCTCCGACGTGCTGGCCGGCGACGCCGCCGACAGCGTCGCGGAGCGGCTGGCCCGCGGCTGGGAGGATCTCATCAGGCGCGTCGCCCGGCCCTAGCGGTACGTAACGACCGCACCTTGCTCCCCGGGCCCGGTTCCACCCGCAGCCGTGGCCGCTCCCCGAGCTCATGCCCCTCGTCGCAGCTCAGCGAGACCCGGATCGCGCCGCCGCAGCCGGCGTGCCGCACCACGGCCGGCGGCCCCTCCGGGCCGGCGAGGTTACGGTCGCCCCACGCCATGAACGCCACCAGGACCGGCATCAGCTCGCGGCCAGGGCCGCTGAGCCGGTACTCGTGCCGCTCGCGCGCGCCGGGCTCGCGGTAGGCGGCGCGCTCGATCAGACCCGCCTCCGTCAGCCGGGCCAGCCGGCTGGCCAGGATGTTGCGCGCGATCCCGAGGTGACCGGCCAGCTCGTCGAAGCGCCGGACGCCGTTGGCCACGTCGCGCAGCACGAGCAGCGTCCACCGGTCGCCGATCAGGGCGAGCGTCCTGGCGATCGAGCAGGTGTCGCTGTCGTACGCGCTATACGGCCTCATGTCCGGCATCGTACGCGTGCTAGGTTTCTTTTAGAAACTCAGACGCGCGAGCGAGGTGGCCATGACGACAGCGACCGACACCGAACAGCCCGGCACTCAGCCCCGGCAGCGCACCTTCACCTGGGACGACCCGGTCGAGGGCGCCGCTACCGGGGCGGGCATGAGCGGGGCCGAGTTCTTCGCGGGGATCGCGGACGGCACGATCGCGCCGCCGCCGATCCTGCGGGCGCTGGACTTCGACGGCGTCGCGTTCGGCGACGGGCGCGCCGTGTTCCGGCTGACGCCGCGGGAATTCCACTACAACACGCTCGGCGGCGTGCACGGCGGCGTGTTCGCGACGCTGCTGGACTCCGCGTGCGGCTGCGCCGTGCACACGAAGCTCCCCGCGGGCGTCTTCTACACGAGCCTTGACCTGTCGGTGAAGTTCCTGCGGCCGGTCACGGTTGCCACCGGCCCGGTCACCGCCGAGGGCAACGTCGTGCACTTCGGCCGGCGGACGGCGCTCGCCGAGGCCAGGCTCACCGACGACGCGGGCAAGGTGTACGCCACCGCGACCAGCAGCTGCCTGGTGCTGCGGCCGGAGTGAGAGACGGCGGAGGCCGCGGAGTCGGTACCGTACGTTCTGAATACAAGATCTTCTAATTCCGAACGGTAGGTGGCTACTCTCCCAGCACCACCGCACCAGAATTGTGAATGCACGATCATCTGCACGATCATCTGATTGAATGTGACAGACAGATGCACGTGCATCTCATGTGCTGGGAGTGGTGATGGCCGAGGTCTCTGAGCGTCAGGCTTACAACGGAATGCCAGCCTCCGGGCTGGCGGGAGTCAGCTGGCGCAAGAGCGTCCACAGCAACCCGAACGGAAGCTGCGTCGAGGTAGCGGAGCTCGCCAGCGGTGCCGTTGCCGTTCGCAACTCGCGCGACTCGGCCGGCCCCGCGCTGGTCTACACGCCGGCCGAGATCACCGCGTTTATCCGCGGCGTTAAGGACGGGGAATTCGACTACCTTTGCGGCTGATCCACCATGGGGGGACGTGGTGCACTACTTGCCCGTGCGTGCCTTTTGCGTGTGCAAAGCTATGCACCATTGGCAAACCGATGCGACACTATGTCCGTCTACCACGGCCGGGGGCGGCGGCAGGGAGCGTGTCGATGAATGTAAATCATGGGAAACAGGCCGGGCCGGACCATGGGCCGGAGGGCAGGGCAGCGCTTATCGGCGCGCAGAGCGGCCCGACCGTGCTGCGCATCGCGCTCGGCGCCCAGCTGCGCAAGTACCGTGACGCCAGCGGGCTAACCACGGCGGAAGCCGCCGAGGTGATCCGGGCGACGCACTCAAAGATCAGCCGGCTGGAGCGGGGGCGCACCACCGCCAGGCAGCGGGACGTGGCCGACCTGCTCACCCTGTACGGCGTCACCGACGAGGCCGAGCGCGACAAGCTGCTGGAACTCACCAGGGAAGCCAGCGTCCCAGGCTGGTGGCAGCAGTACAACGACATCCTGCCCCGGTGGCTCGAGCTCTACATCGGCCTGGAGAAGGCCGCGTCGATCATCCGCAGCTACGAGATGCAGTTCATCCACGGCCTGCTGCAGACCGAGGACTACGCCCGCGCGGTCATCCTCATCTCCAACGCGAGCGCGCCGACCGAAGAGATCGAGCGCCGGGTCAGCCTGCGCATGCAGCGCCAGCGGCTGCTCACCCAGCCCGACGCGCCTGACTTCTGGGCCGTGCTCGACGAGGCCGCGCTGCGCAGGCCCCCGGACGGCCGCGCGGTGACGCGCGCCCAGCTCGAGTACCTGCTGGAGGTCACCGACCTGCCGAACGTCACCCTCCAGATCATCCCGTTCAAGGCGGGCCCGCACCCCGCGGCGGGCGGGCCGTTCACCATCCTGCGGTTCCCGGAACCTGACCTGCCTGACGTGGTCTACCTCGAGCAGCTGAGCAGCGCGCAGTACCTCGACCAGCCGGATGACGTCATGACCTACCTGGCCGTCATGAACCAGCTGTGCGTGCAGGCCGCCAACGGCTCAGCCAGCAGGGACCTGCTTCGGGCGCTGCTCAAAGAGACTTAGACAGGAGAATTCGCGCGTGACCGAAAGCTCGTCGCCCGGGGGCAATGGGCCCGCGATCGACTCGTCCATGCCGCACTCGGCCCGGGTGTGGAACTACTGGCTGGGCGGCAAGGACTTCTACCCGGTCGACCGCATGGTGGGCGATCAGGTCATGCAGATGTTCCCGGACATCAGCCGGCTCGCCCGCGCCGACCGGGCGTTCCTCGGCCGGGCCGTGCGGTTCCTGGCCGGGGAGGCGGGCATCCGGCAGTTCCTTGACATCGGCACCGGGTTGCCAACCGCAAACAACACCCACCAGGTGGCGCAGGCGATCGCTCCTTCCGCACGGATCGTCTACGTCGACAACGACCCGCTCGTCCTCGTGCACGCCCGCGCGCTGCTCACCAGCACCCTCGAGGGCGCCTGCGACTACATCGACGCCGACATGCGCGACACGGCTACGATCCTCGCGGAGGCGTCCCGGACGCTCGACTTCTCGCGGCCGGTCGCGTTGATGATGCTGGGGATCGTGGGCCAGGTGCCGGACTCCGACCAGCCGGAGCTGATCATCAGGCAGCTGATGGAGCCGCTGCCGTCCGGCAGCTACCTGGCTTTGAGTGACGGTACCAACACCAGCGAGTCGTTCACCACGGCCGTCGAGGCGTACAACCAGAGTTCGGCGAACACGTATCACCCGCGCAGCCCGGCTGCGCTGACCGGATTCTTCGACGGGCTCAAGCTGGTGTCCCCCGGTGTGGTGGAACTGAACAAGTGGCGGCCGGACGCCACCCTGTTCCCTGACGCCGGCGAGGTACCCGGCATGGGCGGCGTCGGCCGCAAGCCGTAACGGGGGTGCCGTGGCGGCTGGGCGGCCGCGGCCGCTTCTTGCTGTTATCAACGCGTGATGGCCGCTGCCTGAAGATAGTGGATAGTTAGGCACACCAGAGGGTGCCTAACTATCCATCATGATGACGAGCTTCGACCTCGCCGTGGCCCACGGTGCTCAAGTGTCCCGTGCGCACGCTGGTGTGAAGTTAGGCCGGTTTCGGGCCTGACAGCTCCGCGACTTCGTATCACTTTTCGGCGTCAGGGGACCAGGAGGACCGTCTTGCCTGGCGGGTGCGGCGTGGTGGCGGACTCGAAGGCCCGTCTGCCGTCGCGCAGCGGGAAGACCTGGCTGACCACCGGGCGCAGCTTGCCCTCGTCGACCAGCCCGGCGAGCTTCGCCAGCTCCGCGGCGTCCGGGGTGACGACGAAGAACATGGCGTGCACGCCGAGCGCCGCCGCCTTGTCCGCCGACGGCGGAGCGCTGAGCGTCACCAGCCGGCCGCCCCGGCGCGTCAGCCCGTAGGAGGCGTCCAGAACGGCGCCGCCGATCGTGTCGAGCACCACGTCGAAGCCGTCCGGCGCGACCGCCTTGTACCCGGCCGTGTTGCCGGCGCCCGGCGCCAGGAACGTCGTGGCGCCGAGGCCGAGGACGAAGTCCCGTTGCCTGGCGACGCCCGTCGCCGTGACCGTGCCGCCGAGGATGGCGGCGAGCTGGACGGCGTAGCTCCCCACGCCGCCCGCGCCGCCCTGCACGAGAACCCGCTCCCCCGGCTGGAGTGCCGCGTGGTCGACGAGCGCCTGCCACGCGGTCAGGGCTGCCAGCGGCAAGGTGGCCGCCTCCTCGTCAGAGACCGACCGCGGCCTGGCCGCGAGGTGGGCGGCGGGCACCGTCACGTACTCCGCCGCCGCCCCGTCGCGGTCGAAGTCGATCAGGCCGTACACCTCCTCGCCGACCGCCAGGCCGTCGGCGCCTGGGCCGAGCCCGGCGACCGTTCCTGACACCTCGTGCGAGGGGATGACCGGCGTGCGGTCCCGCCCGTCGCGGGTGGTCCAGGACAGGTCCCAGCTCAGCTCGGCGAAGGTGATCGCGGCCGCGTGCACCGCGACGAGTGCCTCACCCGGTCCCGGCACGGGGACCGGAGCGGACTCGTAGACCAGCTGCTCAGGGCCGCCACGGGCGTGCGCGCGCAGCGCCATCATCGTGTCGCTCACGGCACCAGACTGTACGGCGGGCACCCGCCGTGGCGCTAGCGTCAACCGGCTTAACCGCGGGCGGCCGTGCCGGGTTCTCCGGGGAAGATCAGCCGGTTCTCGGTCACGATCGCGGTCACCAGCTCCGCCGGGGTCACGTCGAAGGCGTAGTTGAGCGCGCGGGTGCCGGCCGGCGCGACCGGAACGCCGAGGACGTGGGTGACCTCGCCGGCGGGCCGCTGCTCGAGCGGGATCAGGTCGCCGCGTTCTGTCGCGCCGTCGAACGTCGACTCGGGAATCGCGACCACGAACGGGATGCCGGCCCGGCGCGCGGCGAGCGCGAGCGAGTACGTGCCGATCTTGTTGGCCACGTCGCCGTTGGCCGCGACCCGGTCGGCGCCCACCACGACGGCGTCGGCCATCCCCTGGCTGATCATGAACGGCGCCGCGCCGTCGCAGGCGAGGTAGTGCTCGATGCCGAGCTGCCCGAGTTCCCAGCACGTCAGGCGGGCGCCTTGCAGCAGGGGACGGGTCTCGTCCACGATCACGTGCGCGAGCGCGCTGGCGTCGTGCAGCGCGCGGATGACGCCGAGCGCCGTGCCCCACCCCAGGCAGGCAAGGGTTCCCGTGTTGCAGTGGGTGTGAATCTTGAGCGGAACGTCCCCGGCTGACTCCAGCAGGTACCTGGCTCCGCGCTCGCTGATCTGCCTGCTGACGGCGATCGTGTCGTCCCGCACCGCGTTCGCCGCGGCCTCGACCGCGGCGACGCCCCGCGGGATCACCGCCGCCGCTGCCGCGACCTCACGGCGCAGGTTGACAGCGGTCGGCCGCGCATCGGCGATCCGCTTGACCTCGGTGCCGAGGCGGTCGGCGTCCCAGCGCTCGCGTTCGGCCTGCCGGACCGCGAGCGCCACGCCCAGCGCGCCCGCCACGCCGAGGACCGGAGCGCCGCGGACCGCCAGCCGGACGATCGCGTCGACGAGGCCGTCGACCGTGGTGATGTCGAGCAGCCGCAACTCGTGCGGCAGGACGGTCTGGTCGATGGCGACGATGTGCCCGTCCCGCCAGGCGATCACGTCGTCCAGCGCGCCGGGCTGTGCGGTAGTCCCTCCCATAAGGTTGAAGCTACCTCTCGGCCTGATGGAGGCGCGATGCTGCTCGAACGGGAGCGCGAGGAGATCGTCCGCGCCTGCAGGAAGCTGTCCGCGACCGGGCTCGTGGTCGGCACGGCGGGCAACGTCAGCGTCTTGTCTGGCGACCTCGTGGCGGTGACGCCCAGCGGGGTGGACTACGCGGAGCTGGCCGCCAGCGACGTCGGCGTCCACCGGCTCGACGGCACCCCTGTCGAGGCGCGGCTCGCGCCGACCAGCGAGCTGCCACTGCACCTGGCCGTCTACGGCGCGTACGCCGGGGCCGGGGCTGGGGCCGGGGCCGGGGCCGGGGCCGGGGCCGAGGCTGGGGTGGCGGCGATCGTGCACACGCACTCCGTCGCGGCGACGGCGGTGTCGACGCTGGCGGACGAGGTGCCGACGATCCACTACTACGTAGCGATGTTCGGCGGCACGGTGCGGGTGGCGCCGTACGCCACGTACGGCACGGACGAACTGGCCAGCAACGCCGTGCACGCGCTGCGCGGGCGCACCGCGTGCCTGCTGGGCAGCCACGGCGCGGTGACGACCGGCGCGGACCTGACGACCGCCTACGACCGCGCCGCGTACCTGGAATGGGTCTGCGACGTGTACCTGCGCGCGGCCGCCGCCGGGACGCCGCGGCTGCTGCCGCCCGGCGAGATCGAGGCCGTCGCGGCGAAGCTGGCCAGTTACGGCCAGCGCCCCTAGAGTCGTCTGGTGTCCAACCGCTTCCTCGGCTGGCCCCCTGCCGTCCTGGCGACGCTGATCACGGTGGGGCTCGTGGTCGGCGAGCTCACGGACGCCGGGCAGCGGCGCTGGTGGGCGACCCGCCCGCTCACGACGGACACGGTGGCCGGGCTGCTGGTCTTGCTGATCACGGTCCTCGTCGTGAATCAGCTGCTCAACAGGCGGCAGAGCCGGCAGCGCGGGCATGCGGTCGCCGCGCAGGCCGCCATCATGGCGGCGCAGGCCGCTCGCTCCGCACAGGCCGTCTCCGCATTGGCGGGCGGATCGGGCGACCGCGACGCCGCGTCCGACGGTTTCCGCACGTACATGCTGATACTGCTCACGGGCGCGCCCGTGCTCATCAACGACGCGATAGCCCGGCATTTCCTCGAGCAGGCCCAGTACCTCGGCGGGCAGATGGCCCGCATTCTCGCGGCGATAGACAAGTCACCGAAGGGCACCACCGTCCCGGGCGACGGACTGCAGGACGCAGTGCGACAGCTCCAGAGTGCCGCGGCACCGCTTCTTCAGCTGCTCACGCCCGGGGTCCGCGATTCCATCGCGAGCATCGGCCAGACCGCCGAAGAATAGGATCGGAGGTGTCTCATGGACAACGGTGAGCGCGCCGGCGCGAGCGAGCTGGCGGCGGGGTGGCTGGGGCGGCTGCGGTCCTCGCTCGCCGGTTACGCGCGCATCGCGCTGGAGAACATCGACCGGGAGTTCCCCGCGTACATCTCGAGCACGATGACCGCCCCTGGCGACTTCCCGTACCGCCCGCGCGATCGCAACCCGGTCTTCTACGGCAGCTTCGACTGGCATTCGTGCGTCGAGATGTTCTGGCTGCTGGTCCGCCTGCTCAAGACCGCCCCTGGCGACGTGCCTGACACGAAGATCAGGGCCGCCCTCGACGCGCGGCTCACACCGGGCGGCCTGCGGGCCGAGGCGGACTTCATGGCCACCCCGCACGGCGCGGCGATGGAGCGCCCCTACGGCTGGGGCTGGGCGCTGGCCCTCGCCGCCGAACTGGAAAGCTGGGACGATCCGGACGCGCGCCGCTGGGCCGCCGCCCTTCGCCCCCTGTCGGTTACCCTCGAGCAGAACTTCCTGCGGTGGCTAGCCCTGGCGACGTACCCGCTGCGGACCGGGGTGCATACCAACAGTTCGTTCGGGATATCGAGAGCGCTGCAGTACGCGGACCGGCAGCCGGACGCCGAGCTCAGCCGGGCACTGCGGAGCGTCGCCGACCGCTGGTTCCGCGCGGACGAGGACTACCCGGGCGGCTGGGAGCCGTCCGGCCACGACTTCCTGTCACCCGCGCTGTGCGAGGCCGAACTGATGGCCCGGCTGCTGCCGCGCGAGGACTACCCCGGCTGGCTCGCCCGCTTCCTGCCCGGCATCGCCGCCCGCGAGCCGGCCGCGCTGTTCACTCCCGCGGTCGTCACCGACTCCTCCGACGGCCAGATCGCCCACCTGCGCGGCCTCAACCTCAGCCGCGCCTGGTGCTGGCGGCGCCTCGCCGAGACCCTGTCGCCCGACGATCCCCGCGTGACCGCCTGCACGCACGCCGCCGGGGTGCACGCCGACGCGTCCCTGGAGTACGTGACCGGCGACGACTATACGGTCGGGCACTGGCTTGCGGCCTACGCGGTGCTCCTGTTCAGCTGACGCTGATTCGTCCGGTGAGAGTGGCGATCAGGTCCTGGCGGCGGCTGACGCCCACCTTGCCGAAGATCGCCTTGACGTGGTCGCGGACGGTGTGCTCGGAGATGAACAGCGCCGCGGCGATGTCGTCGGTGGACAGGCCGTCGATCACTCGCCGCGCCACCTCGCGTTCGCGGGGGGTGAGTCCCCAGGCCTTCAGAAGCAGCGGCGCCAGTTCCCCGGCGGGGGCGGCCTCCAGGCGCCGACCTTGCAGCCGCGGGCGCACTTTGCAGCCGACATGACTACATGTGACCGGTAACTCAACCGCGAAGATGGTCGTCCGGGCTGCAAAGTCGGCAGAAGTTACTGGTGTTGCCGATGTGGCTCGCAGAGTAGGGTCCGGTGAGGTAGGCGCGTTGTCCGTGCGGACAGCCGATCGAGGATCGCGTTGTCCGCCAGGCCATGGCGGTCTCCAGGCTGCTAGCAGACCATGGGGAGGTCAGCAGCCGTTCACTGAAGGAGGCCGCCATGGGTCTCGAAGCTGGCCTCGGTGAAGCCCTTCGTACCGACTACTTCCTCCTCCGGGAGGAGTTCACCGCCGCGCAGCTCGATTACCTGGAGCGGGCCCGCGCGTTCGTGCACGACGAGGTTCCGTCGGCCGCACCTTAGAAGGCACCGCCATCATCCAGAACCTGATCGTCGGCCGGAACATCACCGGCGCGTCCGCATTCACCGCAGGAGCGTGATCACCATGACCAACCTGTCCCTCACCCTGCGTGAGGCCGCGCAGATGTACCCGGACCGCCCAGCCGTCCGGCTCGACTCCACCGTCCTGACCTACGCGCAGCTCGACGACCTCACCGCTCGCGCCGCTGGCTGGCTGCGCGAGCGCGGCCTGCGGCCGGGCGACCCGGTGGGCATCATGCTGCCCAACGTGCCGCACTTCCCGGTCTTCTACTACGGCGTGCTGCGCGCGGGCGGCGCGGTCGTCCCGATGAACCCGCTGCTCAAGGCCCGCGAGGTGGCTCACTACCTCGGCGACTCCGGCGCGAGCCTGGTGCTCGCCTGGGAGACGGCGGCCGACGAGGCGGCCGCCGGGGCGGAGAAAGCCGGGGCCACGGCCGTCA
Organism: uncultured Actinomycetota bacterium; assembly: GCA_963843745.1. Lineage (GTDB taxonomy): Bacteria > Actinomycetota > Actinomycetes > Streptosporangiales > Streptosporangiaceae > Trebonia. Next base: position 170,265 of record CAWJLP010000010.1, on the reverse strand, counting down.
CCATCAGCGCTGCCACGCTGGACTCCGTCGCCACGTGGACGCCAGCACCAGAGGTGGCGCCGCGCCCCGACGACGCCACCGCGGTGATCCTGTACACCTCGGGAACCACCGGCACCCCGAAGGGCGCGGAGCTGACGCACGCCAACATGCGGAAGAACGCGTCCGTGACCGCCACGATGCTGCTCGACCTCGGCCCTGACGACGTGGTGATGGGCTGCCTGCCGCTGTTCCACAGTTTCGGGCAGACCTGCGGGCTGAACGCGGCGGTGGTGTCCGGCGCCTGCCTGACCTTGATCCCCAGGTTCAGCCCGGCGGCGGCGCTGCAGGTGATCGAGCGGGACCGGGTCACGGTGTTCGAGGGCGTCCCGACCATGTACGTCGGCATGCTCGGCGAGGCTGCCACCGCCACCGCCGACACCTCGTCGCTGCGGCTGTGCGTGTCGGGCGGCGCCGCGCTCCCCGTCGAGGTGCTGCACGGGTTCGAGAAGGCCTTCGACGCCGTGATCCTGGAAGGGTACGGGCTGTCGGAGACCTCGCCGGTGGCCACGTTCAACCGGCGCGACAGCCGCAAGCCGGGCTCGATCGGCCTGCCCATCGAGGGCGTGCAGCTCATGCTGGTCAGCGTCGACGACAGCGGCGGCGAGATCCCCGTCACCGAAACCGGCGGGATCGGCGAGATCGCCATCCGCGGGCACAACGTGATGAAGGGCTACCGGAACCAGCCGGAGGCGACGGCGGCCGCGATGCGCGGCGGCTGGTTCCGCACCGGTGACCTTGCAACGGTTGACGAGGACGGGTTCTACTACATCGTGGACCGCAAGAAGGACATGGTCATCCGCGGCGGCTACAACGTGTACCCGCGGGAGATCGAGGAAGTGCTCTACGAGCACCCGGCAGTCCTGGAGGCAGCCGTGATCGGGATCCCGCATCCGTCGCTCGGCGAGGAGGTCGGCGCCGCCGTCACGCTCCGCCCCGGCGCGGCCTGCACCCCGCAGGAGCTGCGCGATTACGTGAAGGAGCGGGTCGCCGCCTACAAGTACCCGCGGCACGTGTGGCTGACGGACGGGCTGCCCAAGGGCCCCACCGGCAAGCTGCTCAAGCGCGAGATCACGATCCCCGCGGACGTGCTGTCAGCGACGGCGGCGCGGTCATGAGCGCCGATCCGGCGGACGCCGCCTCGCCCGGCGCACCGGAGTCCGCGGCCGCGCTTGACTTGCTCCTTACCCAGGCGGCGCTCGGCCCGCTGCAGCGGTTCTTCCCCGGCCGCTCCGCGCTGCGGTTCGCCGCGGCGCTCGCCAGCCGTCCCGGCCTGGTGGCCGGGCAGGCCTCGAGCCTGGCCGCGGAACTCGCCCGCGTGGCGGGCGGCGACTCCGCCGTCGCGCCGGCCGCGAAGGACCGCCGGTTCAACGACCCCGCGTGGACGGGCAACCCGGTGCTGCACCGGGTCATGCAGGCCTACCTCGCGACGGGCGCCGCTGCCCGCGACCTCGTTGAGGCGGCGCCGCTCGACTGGCGCGACGCCGAGCGGATGCGGTTCGTGGTGGGCAACCTGGTGGACGCCCTGGCGCCGAGCAACAGCCTGCTGCTGTCCCCCGAGGCGTGGAAGGCGGCGATCGACTCCGGCGGCGGCAGCATCCTGACCGGGGCCAGGCACCTGGCCGGCGACCTGGCGGCCCCGCCGCGGGTGCCGTCCATGGTGCCGCCGGACGCCTTCACGGTCGGCACCGACCTGGCGGCGTCCCCGGGCGCGGTGGTCCTGCGCACTCCGGTCTACGAGCTGATCCAGTATCAGCCGACCACGGAGACGGTCCGCGAGCTGCCGCTGCTGATCGTCCCGCCGACGATCAACAAGTACTACATTCTCGACCTCGCGCCCGGCCGGAGCATGATCGAGTACCTGACCGCCCAGGGGCAGCAGGTGTTCGTGATGTCCTGGCGCAACCCGGACGAGCGGCACGCCGCGTGGGGGTTCGGCAAGTACACCGAGGCCATCATCGCGGCCATGCAAGCGGTGGCGGGCATCTGCTCCGCGGACGCCGTGCACCTGCTCGCGGCCTGCTCAGGCGGCATCCTGGCCAGCCTGACCGCCGCGGTGCTCGCGGACCGGTCCAGGGCCGCGGCCGCGGCTGGCCCGGCCGGCGACAACCCGCGGCTGGCAAGCCTGACGCTCCTGGTCACCATGCTCGATCAGGCCCGCACCGACGCCGTCGGCGCCCTCGTGGACGAGTCCATCGCGCAGGCCGCGATCGCCGCCTCGGCGAGGAAGGGGTACCTGGACGGGCGCAGGCTCGCCGAGATCTTCGCCTGGCTGCGCCCGGGCGACCTGATCTGGAACTACTGGGTGAACAACTACCTGCTGGGCCGCGAGCCCGCCCGGTTCGACATCCTGTTCTGGAACGCCGACACCACGCGGATGACCGCGGGCCTGCACCGCAACTTCGTCCGTACGGCACTGGACAACGCGCTGGCCAGTCCCGGCGGGCTCACCGTTCTCGGCACCGAGATCGACTTGTCCCGTGTCGACCTGGACAGCTACGTGGTCGCGGGAGTGGCCGACCACATCTGTCCCTGGCAGTCCTGCTACCGCAGCGCCCAGCTGCTCGGCGGCAAGACCCGGTTCGTGCTGTCCAGCAGCGGGCACATCGCCGCGCTCGTCAACCCGGCGGACAACAAGAAGTCCGGCTACCAGGTCAGCGACGACGTCACCACGGACGCGGAGTCGTGGCAGCTCGCGGCACCCGCCGAGCGGGGATCGTGGTGGCCGGACTACGCCAGCTGGCTGGGGGCAAGGTCCGGCGGCCAGCTCCCGGCGCCGCCTGAGCCGGGCAACAAGAGCTACCCGGTCATCGAGGCCGCCCCGGGCAGTTACGTGCGGGCCGCATGAGGGGGCGGCAAGCGGACCGGGGCACCATGGTGCCCGTCGGTGACCGCCGGCTGCGCGCCGCGATCCGCCCCGGCACGGGCGGCGGCCCGCCGCTCGTCGTGTGCAACGGCATCGGCACCGCCCTCGAGGCGCTCGAGCCGTTCACCAGCGTCCTCGATCCCGCGATCGAGGTGGTGCGGTTCGACGTGCCCGGAGTGGGGGGCTCGCCGGCGCCGCGGCTGCCCTATACCATCCAGTGCCTCGCCAGGCTCGCCGCGCAGATGCTCGGCGAGCCCGCCCCCGTGGTCAGCGATTTCCTGCTCTCCGTTGAACCGGGCGCGCGGCGCGCGGTGCAATAAGTGACATGACCGCGTCAACGTCGATGAGTCACCACGAGGCGGTGGCGAGCATCATCGCCACCGCCAGGGCCAGCCTGCCTGAGCTGGTGGAGCGGGTCGCGCACCGCATTCGCACGGAGATCCCGTGCTACGCGGCCGGGGATGTCGTCGCGCCTGCCGACCTGCGCGCGTCGGTGCGCGCCAACGTCGACTACATCCTCGACAGCCTGTCGGGCACGGCACGGGCCAACCTCAGTGCCCCCGACGCAACCGGCCGCACCCGGGCGGCCCAGGGCGTGCCGCTCGCGGAGATGCTCACGGCCTACCGGGTGGGCGTCGCCGAACTGTGGTCGGCGCTGGTCACCGCCGCGCGCGGGCTGCCGGGGGTGCCCGCCGACGACGTCATCGAGCTCGCGGGGGCGGTCTTCGCCGCGCAGAACGCCTACAGCGACGCCGCGCTCGCCGCGTACCGCGACGAGGCCAGGGAGATCCTGCGCATGCGGGAGCGCGAGCGGGCGGCCCTGGTCGAGGTGATCCTCACCGGCGCCGCGGCGAAGGGCACCCTGTGGGAGGTCGCCAACGCCCTGCGGCTGCCGCTCGACGGCGCCTTCCTCGTGATCGCGGCGGAGACCGAACCCGGCCACGACCCGATCCCGCGGGCGGAATCGGCCCTCGCGGTGATCGACGTCCGGTCGGTGTGGCGGCTCGACGCCGAGGTGTCCCTCGGCGTGCTGTCGCTGCCCGACCGGTCGCGGAACGGGGCCGTCCTCACCGTGCTTGACAAGCACGCGACGCACCGGATCGGCGCCAGCCCGGTCTTCGGCGAGCTGCACCAGGCGGGCTGGGCGCTGCAGCTCGCGCGGCTGGCGCTCGGCAGCAACTCCGGAAACATCGGGGTATCGCAGTTCCGCGACAGCCCGATCGACATCCTGGTCGCGGCCGCGCCGCACGCCGCCCTCGAGACGGCGCGCGCGGTGCTCGGCGGCCTGCTCGAGCTGCCCGAGGAGGAGCTTGACCTGCTGCTCGGCACCTTCGAGGCGTGGGTGCGGGCGAGCGGCTCCGCCAACGCCGCCGGCGCGGAGCTCTTCTGCCATCCCAACACCGTCCGCTACCGGCTGCGCCGCATCGAAGCCGGCACCGGCCGGCTCCTCGCCAACCCAGGGGATGCGGCTGAGCTCGTCACCGCCGTCCGCGCCTGGCGCGAACTGCCGCATTCCTAGCCGGAAGCAGGGACATGACAAGCAGGGCCACGGAGACGAACGGCCGGTACGTGTCAACCGGTCACCTGCCGTCGCCCCGGCAGGTCCAGGCCGCCGTCGACGAGGCATACGGGAAATACCGCCAGGAGACCAGCGGGGAGAATTCCCAGACGTATCCCGCGCTGGCCGGTGTTTCCCGAGACCTTTTCGGCATCTGCGTGGCTGGCGTCAACGGCAGCATCTACCGGGCCGGGGACACCGGGCACGAGTTCGCGGTCATGAGCGTGGCCAAGCCGTTTACCTTCGCCCTGGTGTGCGAGGCGCTCGGGGACGAACCCGTCAGGCAGGAACTCGGGGTGAATGCGACAGGGCTGGCGTTCGACTCCGTAGCCGCGGTCGAGCGCAGCCCGGACGGGCGATCGAATCCGATGGTAAACGCGGGGGCCATCGCCGCGGTAAGCCTGGTGCCTGGCGATAGCAGCGCGGCGAAATGGCAGTTCATCGCCGAGGGGCTGTCTCGATTCGCCGGCCGTGACCTGGCGCTGAGCGAGGAGGTCTACGCCTCCGCCGCGGCGGCGAACCACCGCAATCGCGCCATCGCGAACTACCTGGCCAGCCGGGGCCGGATCTACTGCGATCCGGTCGAGGCCGTCGACCTGTACACCCGGCAGAGCTGCCTGCTGACCAGCGCCGAGGACCTCGCGGTGATGAGCGCCACCCTGGCCGACGGAGGGGTCAATCCGGTGACCGGGCGGCGGGTGGTCACCCCGGCCGTCTGCCAGGATGCGCTCGCGGTCATGGCCACCGCCGGGCTGTACCAGACCTCTGGCGACTGGCTCTTCGACGTCGGGGTGCCGGGGAAGAGCGGGATCGGCGGCGGGATCGTGGCCGTCTCGCCCGGCAAGGGCGGCCTGGGGACGTTCTCCCCGCCCCTCGACGGGGCGGGAAACAGCGTCAGGGGACAGCTGGCGGCACGACACCTGTCCAGGACGCTCGGTCTAAGCCTGTTCGCGTCCAGCCAGCAGCGCTCTTCCCGGTCGGCTATGCCCTAGGGCCCCGGCGACGAGGGAGGACGCATATCCTCGGGGCATGAAACTCCACGTCGGATGCGCGATGTGGAGCTACGCGCCCTGGCAGGGCCGTTACCTGCCGCAGCCGCTGGCGCCGCGCGAGAGCCTGCACGCCTACGCGACCTGGTGCAACGCCGTCGAGGGCAATACGACCTTCTACGCGACGCCCGCCCTCGACACGGTCCGGTCGTGGGCCGCGCAGACGGACCCGGACTTCCGGCTGGTTCTCAAGCTGCCGAAGGCGATCACCCACGAGCGCCGCCTCGCCGATGTCGCCGAACCGCTGCGCGCCTTCCTGGCCGCGATCGAGCCCCTCGGACCGCGCGCCCATGCCCTCTGGATTCAGCTGCCGCCGTCGTTCAGCCCGGCCGACCTGGGCGCGCTCAGCGGTTTCCTGCGCCGTCTGCCGCGCGAGCACCGGTACGCGGTCGAGGTGCGGCACCGCGCGTTCTTCGCGGACCCGCGCTGGGAACAGCAGCTCGAGAGCGTTCTCGGCGCCGTCGGAGCCGAGTGGGTGCCGTTCGACACCACCGTCCTGTTCGGGAGCCCGCCGGTGAGTGACATCGAGCGGGAGGCGTGGCGGAACAAGCCGCGCATGCCCCGCCGGACACGGGCGCTCACGTCTCATCCCATCGTCCGCTACATCGGCCGCGATGACCCGGCGCGCACGGCGGCGGGCTGGCAGGACTGGGCCGGCGTGGTCGCCGGCTGGCTGCGCGAGGGGCGGTCCCCGACCGTATTCATCCACACGCCGGACAACGTCGAGGCGCCGGAGCTGGCGCGCCGGTTCCACGACGACGTGCGCGCCAGGATGCCCGAGATCGAACCGCTGCCTGAGCCGGTCCCCGCCGGACCGCCGACGCTGTTCTGAGCCGGCTTCGGTTGAGGCGGCGGCTGGCGGGCATGCCCGGGCAATGACGATGCGCACCGTGGGCGTGGAAGAAGAACTGCTGCTGGTCGAGCCCGGCACCGGCCAGCCCCTCGCGGTAGCCGAAACGGCGCTGGCCGCCGCCGGCCAGCCGGAGGACACGGAGCTCGCCTTCGAACTGCAGCAGCAGCAGCTCGAGACCAACACCACGGTGTGCCGCGATCTCGGCGAGCTCGCCCGCGAGGTGCGGCGGTGCCGGGCGCTGGCCGCGGAGGCGGCGGCCAGTGCCGGAGCGCGGGTGGCGGCGCTGGGGACTTCGCCGGCGCCGGTGCTGCCGCAGCTCGTGCGGGAAGGCCGGTACCTGCGGATGGCCCGCGCGTTCGGGATCACCGCCCAGGAGCAGCTCACCTGCGGCTGTCACGTGCACGTCGGGATTACCTCGGCCGACGAGGGCGTGGCGGTGCTCGACAGGATCGGGCCATGGCTGGCGGTCTTGCTCGCGCTCAGCGCGAACTCGCCGTTCTGGCAGGGACGTGACACCTCGTACGCAAGCTTCCGGTACCAGGCGTGGGGGCGCTGGCCGACCGCGGGACCGACGGAGCCGTTCGGCACCGCCGAGGCCTACCGGCAGACGGTGCGGCAGATGACCGGCACCGGCACGTTGCTCGACAGCGGCATGGTGTACTTCGACGCCCGGCTCTCCGAGCACTATCCGACGCTGGAGGTCCGCATCGCCGACGTGTGCCTGCACGCCGACGACGCGGTGCTGATCGCCGCGCTGTGCCGGGCGCTCGTGGACACCGAGGCGCGCCGCTGGCAGGCGGGCGCGGACGTGCCGCGGCAGCGCACCGAGATGCTGCGCCTCGCCGCGTGGCGAGCCAGCCGCTCCGGGCTGGACGACGTCCTGCTCGATCCCCGCACCGGCCAGCCAGAGCAGGCGGCGACGGTCGCCAAAGCGCTGCTCGACCACGTCACGGACGCGCTGGATGAGGCGGGCGACACGGCCGCCGTCAGCGACCTGCTGGCCGCGGTGCTGGCCCGCGGGAACGGGGCCGCCTTCCAGCGGAGCGTCTACGGCGGTGACGGCAGCATGTCCGAGATGATCGGCAGCGCCGCGGCCGCGACCATCCGGTAGGTGTGAACCACGCCGGCCCGGGTAGCCGCACACCCTGAGCAAATTCGGCGGGGGGAATGTTTGCATGCGTGGCAGTAGGCCGGCGGAGTGGCAGCGGGCCGCCGGGGCGTTCACCGCGGCCGTGGATGCGGGCAGGCTCGACCTCCCGCTGCCCGGTTCCGGCGCGACCTGGGAGCGCTGGGCCGCGTTCGCCGACCTCGCCGGGGAAGATCTCTCGCTGGCCAGGCTCGGGGAGGGGCACGCCGACGCGATCGCCATCCTGGCCGAGCTCGGCGGCCCGCGGCCGCGTCCCGGCAGCCGCTGGGGCGTCTGGGCGGCGAACCCGCCGGGCCCTAACGTGACCGCCATCCGGCAGCGCGGCCTGTGGGTCCTGCAAGGCACCAAGCAGTACTGCTCGGGGGCGCGGGTCTGCACGAATGCTCTGGTCACGGCCGCCGCCGACGACGGACCACGGCTCTTCGCCGTCGCCGTAGGAGACCTTCAGCCGCAGGAGGACAGCTGGCCCGCCACGGGGATGGCGGGCAGCGACACGCTGAACGTCGGCTTCAGCACGGTGCCCGGGGTACCGATCGGACCGCCGGGCGGGTACGTCAACCGGCCGGGGTTCAGCCACGGCGGCGGCGGGGTGGCGGCCTGCTGGTACGGCGGGGCACGCGCCGTCGGCCGCACGCTGCTCAGCGCCGCGTCCAAACGCGACATCGGCCCGCACGCGCTGGCGCACCTGGGGGCCGTCGACCTCGCGCTGCGCACGGCGCGGGCCGCGCTCAGCCAGGCGGCGCACGAGATCGACGCGGACCCCGGCGACCAGCGCGGCGAGGGCGCGCTGCGGGCGCTGCGCGTCAGGACCCTGACGGAGGCGGTCGCCACCGACGTGCTGGCCAGGACCGGCCGGGCGCTGGGCGCCGGACCGCTCGGCCACGACGAAGCGCACTCCCGCGCGGTCGCCGATCTCACGGTCTACCTGCGCCAGCATCACGCCGAGCGCGATCTGGCGCTGCTTGGCGAGCTGGTGGCCGAGCAGGGAGCCGCATGGTCAGCCGGCCCGCCGCCGTCCCGCATCCCATCGACGCGCCGGGCACAGACGAGCACACCTGGGCTGCCTGGCACCGGCTCGACGCGCTGCCCGACGCCAGGACGACAGCCCTGTTGGGCGTGACAAGCGCCGTGGTAGTCGCCGCTCACCCGGACGACGAGGTACTCGGCGCCGGCGGCCTGATATCGGTGCTCGCCGCGGCAGGCGCACGGCTGCGGCTGGTGGCGGTCACCGACGGCGAAGGCTCGCACCGGGGCCGCGCCGACCCGGCCATGCTGGCAACGCGCCGTTCGGCGGAAACGGCCGCCGCGCTGAGCGCTCTCGGCGCCGGGACGGCCGACGTCATCCGCCTCGGGCTGCCGGACGCCGGGCTGGCCGGCCGCGACGACGAGCTCACGGCCGCGCTTGCGCCGCTCACCGCCGGTTTCGACGTGTGCCTCGCGCCGTGGGACCGCGACCTGCACCCGGACCACGAGGCAGCGGGCCGTGCCGCGCGGCGAGCGGCGCCGCGGGTGCTGTGCTACCCCGTCTGGATGTGGCACTGGGCCTCCCCCGCCGATCCCCGGGTGCCCTGGAACCAGGCGCTGCGCGTTCCGCTGCCGCCGCGCGCGGCCGCGATGAAGCGCGCGGCGATCGGCTGCTTCGCCAGCCAGACCGAGGACAGGGGCGGCGGCCTCGGGCCCGTGCTCGCGCCGGCCATGATCGCCCACTTCACCCGTGCGATGGAGGTTCTGCTGCCGTGACGGTGGACCCTGGATACTTCCGTGAACGCTATGCCGTCTCCCCGGATCCCTACGGGCTGGCGGACCGCTGGTACGAGGCACGCAAGTACGCGCTCACCCTCGCCCTGCTGCCCAGGCGGCGCTACGGCGCCGCGTTCGAGCCTGGCTGCTCGATCGGGGTGCTCACCGCGAAGCTGGCGCCCCGCTGCGCCAGCCTGCTCGCCTGCGACGCGATCGACAGCGCGGTCACGTCCGCCAGGACGCGGACGGCAGGGCTGCCCGGCGTGCGGGTCGAGCGCCGCCTGATCCCGGGGGACTGGCCGCCTGGCGAGTTCGACCTCATCGTCTTCTCCGAGATCCTCTACTACTTTGACGACGGCGACCTGGATCACGTGCTCCGCCTCGGCACCAGCGCGCTGCGCCAGGACGGGCACCTGCTCGCGGTGCACTGGCGGCATCCGGCGCCTGATCATCCCCGCACCGGCGACGAGGCGCACCAGGCGCTGGCCGGGCACCCCGGGCTGGCCCGGCTGGCCGGGTACCGGGATCCTGACTTCGCCGCCGAGGTGTACACCCGGGCCGACGGCGACCTGAGGTCCGTCGCCCAGGCCGGCGGGATCGTGTGATCCGGGCCATAGGCGTGATCGTCCCGGCGCACAACGAGCAGGAACTGCTGCCGTCTTGCCTGGGCAGCCTGCGCCGGGCGGCGCGGGCAGTGCGCGGCACGCCCGTGCAGCTGGTCGTGGTGGCCGACGCGTGCCGCGACCGGACCGCTCACGTCGCGCGGCGCGGCGGCGCCGCCGCCGTCACGATCGGCGCGCGCAGCGTCGGCGCGGCGCGCGCGGCGGGGGCGCGGGAGGTGCTGCGCCGGACCAGGCACCTGGATCCGGCGGACGTCTGGCTGGCCACGACGGATGCCGACACCCTCGTCCCGGGCAGCTGGCTGCAGCAGCAGATCCGCCTCGCTGACCAGGGCTGGGACGCGGTGGCGGGCACGATCAGGGTTGCCGACTGGTCCGGGTACCCGCCGCGAGTGCGCGCCGCGTTCCGCGGGCGCTACGGCGCGGGACGCGGCCCCCACCCTCATGTGCACGGCGCTAACCTGGGCTTCCGTGCTGCGGCGTACCTGAAAGCCGGCGGATTCCCCGACGTGCCGACCGCCGAGGACCACGCTCTGGTCACAGCGCTGGCCTCGGCCGGCGGCAGGGTGGTGCGAACCCGCGCGGTCACCGTCATCACCTCGGCCCGGCGCGAGGCCCGCGCCCCGAACGGCTTCAGCCACTACCTCGCGGACCTCGACGCCGACGGCGTGATTCGGCCGGCAAGAGCCGGGTAGCGGCCCGCTCATGCACCTCATCAGTAACCTGGAACGAGCCGTGGCCCTGGACCGGCTGATCGAGGCCGGTCAGCGCGTCGCCCGGCTGCTGCCACCTGGCCGAGCGCGTGACACGCTGCACGGGGTGCCGCTCGGGCACCCGCTGCACCCTATGCTCGTGCAGGTCCCGATGGGCACCTGGCTGTCCGCTAGCTTGCTGGACACCTGGCCAGGCAACGAGACCACCTCCCGGCGGCTGGTCCTCGCAGGCCTGGCCGCCTCAGTGCCGGCCACGCTCGCCGGCGCCGCTGACTGGTCGGAGCAGCATGAACAGCAGATGCGGATCGGCCTCGTGCACGCCCTGGCGAACACGGTCGCGATCGCCCTGTACACCGCGTCGGCGACGATCCCCGCCCGCGGCAGGGCCCTGCGGCTGGCCGGGCTGGCCGCGGTCGCGGCCGGCGGGTTCCTCGGCGGCCACCTCGCCTACCGCCAGTCCGCCGGGGCCAACCAGGCCGAACCGGTGCCGCACCTCGTCGAGCCCGGCTGGCACGACCTCATGCCGCTCGACGAACTGGACGGCCGCCGGCCGGTCAAGCGGATGCTCGGCGACGTGCCCGTCGTCGTTATCCGCGACGGCGAGCGCGTCCATGTGCTCGCCGACCGGTGCAGCCACCTGTCCGGACCGCTGTCCGACGGCGACTACCACGACGGCTGCCTGAGCTGCCCGTGGCACGGCAGCACCTTCCGGGTCGCCGACGGCAGCGTCGCGCGCGGCCCGGCGACTGCCCCCCAGCCGGTGTTCCGCACCCGGGTCAGCGGCGGGATCATCCAGGTCTGCCTGCCTGGCGCCGGCTAAGGCGGCCGGGAACGTGCGGGTGGAACCACGGGCCCGTTCGGGAAAATCAAGAACCTTAGCCCGAACGAGCGGGGCCCGCTCCCGAAGCCGATCGTGACCCCGCGGCGGCCAGAACGCGGCGGCGACGAGGAAGAGCAGCGGCCCGGTATTCAGGTCGGTGGCCTGGCCAGTGAGGATGCCGCCGAACTGCTCTCCCGCCACCCAGATGACGACGGCCGCGATGGCCGCGACGATCAGCGCGGGCCGGATCAGGCTACGGTTCCAGACGCCGGCCGCGACCGCGGCGAAGGCGGCGGTGAACGCGATCACCGTGAGCGGCGCCTGATGCGGTGTCATGGCCATGAGGCAGGCCATGCCGGCCCACAGCAGCAGCCACGGCAGTTTCGCGTGCCGGCCGAGCGGGCTGCCGTCCGCGACGCTGCCGCCAGGCCGCTCCTCCCGGCCGCCGGGCCAGGCCAGCACGGCCAGCAGCGCATAGAGCACCGCCGCCCCCGGCGCGCCGGTCAGCGGGCTGGCCGCGGTCGTGAAGATCCCGCCGAGACCCTCGCCCAGCCACCATACCGACAGGGCCCAGACGATCGTGCCGGCCAGCGCGGCCCGGGCGGTGGCGCGGAACAGCAGGCCGGCGGCCAGCGCGAGCTGGATCGTCGCGAACGCGGCGTTCCACGCGGCCGGGCTCGCGGAGACAGCCTGAGCCGTCAGCGTCACCGGGCCCGCGACGATGCCGGGCTGCCCGGCGGCGGCCATCGCCAGCATGCCAGGGAACCCTCTGCTGAACATGTACGGCTGGTACTGCAGCGCGGCGTCGAGCAGCCAGACCGCGCCCAGGGCGATCTGGAGCCCCCGCCGGGGGCCCGCCGACTCGCGGTCAGCCGCCCAGGAAAGGGCCCGCGCGCCGGAATCACGGCGGAGCGTGGCCTGCGCCGACGACGGGAACAGCAAGGTGGCGAACGCCGCCAGCGAGGCGGCCAGCACGACGGGAAGCCCAGGCCCAGGGCGCGCGAGGACCATCGAATCGCCGCCGAGGTCACGGATGGTCCTGACGAGCTGGATGAGCAGGTAACCGGAGAACCCGGCAGCCGCGAACCCGGCCAGGCCGGCCAGCCAGCGGGCCGCCTGCCCGCCGCGGGCCAGCTGCCAGATCCCGGCGGCGGCGACGACCGCCCCGGCGGCGGCCAGTTCGCGTCCGTTGCCGCCGCGGATGCCGGATATCGGGAGGAGCCCGGCGAACGCCTCCACCCAGGGAAGGAGGGCCCCGGTGATGATGAGCGCGCCCGCGGCCACGGCGGTGAGCCCGGCGGCGGCGCGCCAGCCTCGCGGCCATGACGGGACGGCGACTGCCCGCGCGGCGGGCTGGCTTCGCGTGGTCATGATCTGTTCTCGCCTTTCTGCCCTGACTGGCCGCCGGTAGCGGGTCCCCGGCCACCCGCGGCGCGCGGATGGCCGGGGACCCAGGTGCTAACGGACGACGGCGAAGTACAGGAACAGGTTGGTGGTGATGTTCCCGGTGACGTCGGCGCTGTCGGTGCGCTGGAGGTGCTCCAGCTCCCAGTCGCTCTTGGCGTGGACGATCTTGTTCCACGCGGTGAGGGACTTGACGCCGACGACGTCGACGTTCCACCACTCGCTCTGGTTACTGTTGTCGGTGGCCACGATGTGGCTGTGCGGGGGCAGCGCCAGGTCCGCGGTGCCCGCGCCCAGGACCGCCGACAGGTCGATCGTGGACGGGTGGTCGATGCAGTGCCCCGCGACCGGGCATTGCAGGGTGCTCTTCGGCGGGGTGAACCCGAGCGGGACCACCACGTAGAGCGGGTCGAAGCTGGTCGCCGGCGTCTGGGTGTAGTCGGAGCCCGCCTCGCACCTGGATGACGCCTTGCTCGCCGGAGGCGTCTGACAGGAATAGTTCTTGCTGTAGAAGAAGCGGACCGTGTGCCCGTCGTACCAGCCGTTGGTGAAGCCGGTCTGGGCGTGGCCCTTCGACGCGGACGTCAGCTGATCCATGCCGGTCATGCCCGTCATGCCGGACGCCGGCGCGGCGGACGAGGCCAGCGCGGTCCCCGACACCGCGGCCATCGCGAGGACCAGCAGGCCTGACAAGGCCAGCGCGACCTTGCGCGGGCCCGCGTGCCGTACTCGGTTGAGTAGGGTCATCAAGTTCCCCTTCGGTGTACCGGCGCGCTCCATAGCGCGTCGTTCACGGCCCCATTCGCGGCGACCCGGACCCCGGATTGGTGGTCCGGGCGTGTCCGGTACCCATCCGGCCGCCGGACGGCCTCGAATCACCGGCATGCAAGCGTCATCGGCGGGGCGGCAGGACGACCCCGGGCAGGCCGCTCGAAGGCAGCATCTGGCCGGGCTGCTCACCCAGGTGGCCCGCGGCGATCACTCGGCCTTCGAGGAGGTCTACGACCAGTTCGCCGGGCCGGTGTACGGGCTGGTCAGGAAGGTGCTGCGGGACCCGGCCCAGTCCGAGGAGGTCGCCCAGGAAGTCATGCTGGACGTATGGCGCACGGCCTCCAGGTTCGACGCCGCACGGGGCAGCGCGGGCGCCTGGGTGATGACGATCGCGCATCGCCGGGCCGTCGACCGGGTCCGGACCGAGCAGGCCGCCACCAGGCGAGAGCAGAGCCTGGCAGTCGGCCCGGTCGACGGCGACGACGTGGCGGAACTCGTCGAATCGGCACTGGACCAGCAGCGGGTCAGGCGATGCCTGGGCAGCCTCACCCCGCTGCAAGCCGAGGCCGTAACGCTCGCCTACTACGGCGGATATACATACCCGCAGGTCGCTAGCCTGCTCGGAGTCGCGCTCGGGACGGTTAAGACCCGCATCCGCGACGGCCTCATCCGGATGCGCGACTGCATGGGGGTGCCCTGGTGAGCTTCCAGCGGCACGACCTGCACCAGCTGACCGGCGCCTACGCTGCCGACGCGCTGGCCGGTGCGGAGCTTGCCCAGTTCGAGAAACACCTGGACCGGTGCCCATCCTGCGCCGAGGAGGTCCGCGGGCTCCGGGAGACCGCGGCCCGGCTCGGGATCGCCACCTCGATCGTGCCCCCGCCCGCGATGCGCCGGCAGGTACTCGAGACCGCCAGCCGTACCCGCCAGCAAGCCCCGTCCGGCCGCAGGCTCCCGGACTCGGGCGCCCGCGGGCGAGGGGCGTGGCCGCGCCGCGCGCTGCCACGCCCGGTCAGCGCCGCGGCCATGACGGCCATGGCGGCCGCCATCGTCCTCCTGGGGATCGCGCAGGCCGGCACGCAACACCGGCTCGAGCAGGCCCAGTCGGCTAACCAGGCCGTCGCCGCGGTCCTGACCGCCCCCGGCGCCAGGATCGTGACTAGCCAGACCACCGTCGGCGGTACCGTGACCGCCGTCGTTTCCGCGCGGAACCACGAGGCCGTCGTCACCACCGCGGGCATGCCCGCCCCGCCCGCGAGCAGGGTCTACCAGCTCTGGCTGATCAGCGTCTCCGGTGCCCGTTCCGCCGGCCTGATGCCCGCGAGCAGCGCGGGCAGCACGCCCCCCGTCCTGACCACTGACATCCAGCCAGGTGACCACCTGGGCATCACGATCGAGCCCGCCGGCGGATCCGCGCGCCCGACGACCGCGCCGATAGCAGTGCTGTCCGTGTACGTCTAGCCAACCGGGACCTGGGGTGTGGTGGTATCCCCCAGGGGCTAGCGGGAGCACTCCGGCGGGAGTGGGGCCGGCGCCCTGGTACCCGGCGGTAACAACGGCCATCGTGGAGTAGCGACAGGCAAAATCGCTCACGCGGGAGGCTGACGATGTCCCGCTTCACTGGCTGGCTAGGCGGCGCGGCCGCCCGGCACCCCTGGCGCACGATCGCCATCTGGCTGATCCTGATCGTCGCGCTGTTCGGCCTGAAGATGGCGTTCGGCGGCCAGCTTCAGGACGACTACACCGTGCCCGGCACGTCATCGCAGGCCGGGGCAGATTTCCTGGGGGCGCACTTCCCGCAGATGTCCGGCTCGAATGCCCGGGTCGTGATCCACGACCGGGCGGGCCGCCACCTCGACCCGGCGGTGCTCGCCACGGTGCGCGGCGACGTGAGCCGGCTGCCCGGCGTGTCGGTGGTCGCCCCGCCGCTGCTGTCGAAAAGCGGCGACACCGCGCTGATCGACGTGCAGTACAGCGTGCCCGTCACCTACTTCAAGGGCACCACCGGGGTCGACGAGCTGACCCGCGCCACCGCTCCCGCGCGGGCCGACGGGCTGCAAGTGGCGCTGGGCGGGGAGGTGCCGGAAAACGTCATCACGACGAGCAACGTGACCGACGGGATCGGCATCGTGGTCGCGCTGGTGGTGCTCATTCTCGCGCTGCGCTCGCTGGTCGCCGCCGGCCTGCCGCTGCTCGTCGGGATCGCCGGGCTCGGCGCGGGCACTGCCATCACGGCGCTGCTCGCGGGCGGCGTCCACATCAGCACCGAGGCGCCGACCGTGGCGTCCATGGTCGGCCTCGGCGTGGGCATCGACTACGCGCTGCTGCTGGTGAGCCGCCACGTGGAGGGCCTGCGGGCCGGTCTAGCGCCCGCCTTGGCGGCGGAGCGGGCCGCCGCCAAGGCCGGGTCCTCGGTGCTCATCGCGGGCCTCACCGTCATCGTGTCGCTGCTCGGCCTGCAGCTGTCGACGCTGCAGACGTACGCGACGATCGGCTACGCCGCGGATATCTGCGTCGCCGCGGTCATGGCGGCCGCGCTGACGCTGGTGCCCGCGCTGTGCGCGCTGGCGGGCCGCCGCATCCTGCCGCGCCGCGCTCGGGCCGAGTACGGCACGACGGGCTCCGCGGCTCCCGCGGATCCTGCCGCCCCCGTCCGGCGGACCAAGACCGAGGCGTGGGCCGCGTGGGTGACCCGGCGGCCCGCGCTGATGGCCACGATCTCCGTCGCGGTCCTGCTGGCGCTCGCCGCGCCGGTCCTCGGCATGCGCACCTGGCCGGAAGACGCCGGCACCCAGCCCGCGGGCAGCACGGTCCGGCAGGCATATGACCTGGTCGCCGCCGAGTACGGGCCCGGCGCTAACGCGCCGCTGCTAGTCGCCGTCGACCTGACGCACGACCACACGCCGGCCGCGCTGGCCGCGCTGGCCGCCAGGCTGCGCGCCCTGCCCGGGGTCACCGCCGTCGCCGGGCCGGTGCTCAACGCGGCAGGCGACGCGGCGGTCATCACCGTGCAGCCGGCCACCGGGCCGAGCGACATCGCGACGACGCGGCTGCTGGACACGATCCGCGCGGACGCGCCACGCGGCGTGCTGGTCACCGGCACCGAGGCGATCTACGCCGACGTCTCCCAGCGGCTCGCGGACCGCCTGTGGCTGGTCATCGCGTTCGTGGTCGCCGTCTCGCTGCTCATCTTGACCGCGCTGCTGCGCGCCCCGGTCAACGCGCTGAAGGCCGCGGTGCTCAACCTGCTGTCCGTCGCCGCCGCGTACGGCGTCGTGACCGCCGTCTTCCAGACCGACACGGGTGCGCACATCATGGGGCTTCCGCACGGTGCGCCGGTGTCGACGTGGGCGCCGATGCTGATGTTCGCCGTGCTGTTCGGCCTGTCGATGGACTACGAGGTGTTCCTGCTGTCCCGGGTCCGCGAGGCCTGGCTGGTCTCCGGGGACGCCAGGGACGCCGTGGTGCGCGGGCTCGGCTCGACCGCGCGGGTCATCAGCAGCGCCGCGGCGATCATGATCGCGGTGTTCCTCGGCTTCGCCACCGACCCGAACGTCATGGTCAAGACCATCGGGTTCGGCATGGCCGCCGCCGTGTTCATCGACGCGACGCTGATCCGGCTGGTCCTCGCGCCCGCGGCGATGGTGCTGCTCGGCCGGGCCGGCTGGTGGCTGCCCGGCCCGCTGGCCCGTCGCAGCGCGCCAGCCGCCGCGCCCGAGCCCCCGGCGGTACCCGCCGAGGCCGGCGCGGGCGAGCTGACCGCGAGCCCCTAGCGGCTGTTCGGCAACCCGGGCGGCGGCGTGACAGGTGCGCCGAGCGCGCCGAGCGCCGCGGCGGTGATGATCTCGACGTAACGGTCGGGTGCGATGCGGGCGTCGGTGACCAGGTCGTTCCAGACGCCGAACGAGGTCAGCTCCCACAGCAAGGCGGCCGCCTCGGTGATGGTCCACGTCGGGTCGAGCCGTCCTTCGGCGCGCAGCCGCTCGACGATGGAGACGGCGCCGCGCATGCGGTTGCCAGTCCGGTCGGCCCAGGCGGCGGCCGCGGCCGGGTCGGCGTGCCGGGTGGCGTTCAGGGCCCGGGCCGCGGCCGCGATCTTGGGGTTGCGGCCGGCCTGCATGCGCGCCCAGGCGCGGATCGCCCCGGCGGCGTCGGCGGCCTCCCGCACGGCGGCACTGCCAGCCTGGAGCTGCTCCTTCTCATCGATGTCGGCGACGAGGGCGAGCAGCAGCTGAGCCCGGTCGGGAAAGTGCAGGTACAGCGCTTGCCGGGAGATGCCCACCGTGCGGGCCAGCGCCGACATGGTGGGCGCGGCGCCCTGCTTCTCGGTGATCTCCCGGGCGGCGTCGAGGATCCGGTCCCGCGTGCTTGACACCTGTCAAGTATAGCGCCTAAGATCCCTCTTGACACCTGTCAAGGGAGGATCTTATGGACCAGCGGGCAGCACCGTACGTGCTGGCGCCAGGACAGGCCCGCAGCCACCCGGGCGCCGTCCACACAATCAAGGCAGGAGCCGCTGACACCGGCGGCCTGTTCACCTTCTGCGAAGATGTGATGGTGCCGCGGACCCCCGGTCCGGCCCTGCACGTCCACGAGGAGGAAGACGAGTGCTTTTACGTGCTCGACGGCCACCTGCTGGTGCAGATTGGCGAGGAGCGACACGACCTGGGCCCGGGCTGCTTCGCCTGGCTTCCCCGGCAGATCCCGCACACCTTCGCCAACGTTTCCGACAGCCCGGTGCACTTGGTCGGGGCAATCGTGCCCGGCGGGATAGAGGAGATCTTCGGCGCGCTGGGCGCCTACTTCGCCCAGTTGCAGGGACCACCGGATCCGGAGCGGATCGCGGCCATCTGGGCCGGTCACACCCGCCGGGCCCGCACCGTCGGCCCGCCGATCGAGATCGCCGCCGCGAGCAGTGCCTGACCTGCCGCGCCCAAGTCCGGCGACCCGGCGCTTAGACTGCGCGCTGGATCGCCTGCCGGCCGGCCGTGCTGCCGGCGAGGTAGCCATAGGTGCCCTTGTCGCGGAGCTCGGCCGCCGCGTCCGCCAGCGCGCCGAGGGCGGCGAACGCGAGAGCGCCGCCGACCGAGACCCGGCTCACGCCGGCCTCAGCGAGCTCGCCGACGGGCGGGACGCCGGGCATGGCGAGGACGTTCACCGGGCGGTCCACCGCCGTCACCACCTGCCTGATGTCCGCCAGGCTGGTCAGGCCGGGGGCGTACAGCACGTCGGCGCCCGCCGCCTGGTATGCCTGCAGCCTGGTGATCGTGTCCGCCAGATCCTCGCGCCCGTACAGGTAGTTCTCGGCGCGCGCGGTCAGCACCAGGCGCGCGGGCCCGGCGTGCGCGGCCGCCACGGCGGCCGCGACGCGCTCCGCCGCCAGCGCGATGTCGTAGATCGGCCGGTCGTCATCGCCGGTGAAATCCTCCACCGAGCAGCCCGCGAGCCCGGTCCCCGCGGCGAGGCTGATGGTCCGCGCGACGCCGTCCGGATCGTCGGCGAACCCGTTCTCCAGGTCGGCCGAAACCGGCAGCTTGGTGGCCGCGACGATCGCGGCGGCGTGCCCGAGGGCCTCCTCCCGGCTCACCGAGCCGTCGAGGCGGCCCAGCGTCGCGGCGAACCCGGAACTCGTGGTGGCGAGCGCCTGGAAGCCCATGGCGGCGAGCAGCTTCGCCGATCCCTGGTCCCACGGATTGGGCAACAGCAGCGGATCCCCCGGACGGTGGAGCTCGAGGAACCGTTCCGCCTTTTCCTGCTGGGTTGTCATGGCCCGAAGGTACCCGGGCCGTCAGCTCGCGTCGACCGCTTGCCGCCGCCTGGTGACACCCCCGCCGCACCGGAAGGAACAGCGATGACCTGCCCGCTGCCCGGCGTGCGCGATGAGCTAACTTAGCTCGTTGTGCAGGCATCGACCGTTCGCGGCTACGGCTACCGGTACCGGCGGTGGGTTCTCGACTCGCTTACGTACATCGACGTGCAGGACCTCGCGACCGGCGGTGATCACATCCCGGAACTGGGCGAGCTCTACGTCGACATCGCGCTGGTCAGCCGGGCCGCGTATCAGGCGTCAGGCGCCCCGCTCCACCAGGCGGCCGACGACGCCTCCAAAAGGCATTCGATCTCCGAGCTGCTCGATCGCCGCTCGCCCGTGGTCCTCGCGCTGCTCGGCCAGCCAGGAAGCGGGAAGAGCACCCTGCTCGCCCACGCGGCCCGCCGCAGCGCCCAGCTGGCCGGGCCAGGACGCCGGGGGCAGCGGCGCGTCCCCATCCTGCTCGCGCTGCGCAGGCACGCCGAGTCGATCGTCGCCGATCCGGCGATCTCGCTGACAGACGTCGTACGGGAGATGGCCGGCGACGGCCCGGGCAAGGAACCACGCGGCTGGTGGGAGCGCCAGCTTCGCCGCGGCCAGTGCATGGTCCTGCTCGATGGGCTGGATGAGGTCGCTCACGTCTACGACCGCCTCACGGTGGCCGATTGGGTCGAGCGCCAGATCGCCGCTCACCCGGGTAACCACTTCGTGATCACCTCCAGGGCCCACGGCATCCCCGGCCCGCTGCCCGCTCAGGCCGATGTCTTCCTGGTCCGGCCGTTCACGCAGGATCAGGTCCAGCTCTTCCTGGACCGCTGGTACCTGGCCGCCGAGCGGCATGCGACCGGCGGCTCCGGCAGGGGCGCACAGCCCGCCGTCCGGATGCGCGCCCGCGAGTCCGTCGCCAGGCTCACCTCCCGGCTCGATGAGCACCCGGCGCTGCGCGACCTGGCGGCCAATCCGCTGCTGCTGACGATGATCGCCACGGCCCACCGGTACCGTGGCGCACTGCCGGACAGCCGCGCCGACCTCTACGGGGAGATCTGTCACGTCCTGCTTTCGCGTCGTGATCAGGCCAAGGACTTCCCCCCGCTCCTGTCCTGGCCCGTTAAACAGGCGCTCCTCGCCGCGCTCGCCTACCAGATGATGCGTGAGCACGTCAGCAGCCTCCCCGCCGACCGTGTCCTGGGGATTCTCGGGCCTCAGCTGCAGCGCTACCCCTCGTCGGTCACTGGTGAAGCGTTCCTCGACGAGGTAGCGCGCAACGGCCTGCTGATCGAGGCGCCGGCGGGCACGTACTCCTTCGCGCACCTGACCTTCCAGGAGTACCTGGCAGCCCGGCACGTCAGCACCAATCCCGATCTGGTGAAGAGCCTCGCCGGCAATGTGAGCGACTCCTGGTGGCGCGAGACGATCCTGCTGTACGCAGCGACAGCCGACGCCAGTCTCATCGTCAGTGCCTGCCTGGAGAACCCCACGATCCCTGCTCTCACCCTGGCCTTCGACTGCGGCGAGGCCAGCACCGAGATCGATCCTGAGCTGCGCCATCGCCTCGACCTGGAGCGCCGGCGGGCATTCGAGCCGTACTGCTCCGCCGACCACCGGCGGCTGATCGCCGGCGTCACGGCCACGCGCCTCACGCGCCAGACGCTGATCACCGCCACCGGGACCAGGATCTGCGCCCAGCCTGTCCCCGCAGACCTGTACTGGCTCTTCCTGGCCGACACCCAGGCGCCCCAGCCCGACAGTCCGCATGATCCCCGGACCGACCAGCCTGCTACCGGCGCCTGGGGAACCGAGGCACAGGCCTTCGTCCAGTGGCTGAACTCGATTACCGCGGCCGCCACGGGCATCGAGGTCAGGCTGCCGCGTCACGAAGAGCTTCAGGAGGAGGCCATCGCAGGCGCGCTGAACGGCCAGCTCCCTGCCTCCGTGACGGGCGCGTGGACTCAGCCGGGCCCGGAACTGTGGCTTCGCCCTGGGCAGCCCCATCCGCACGAGCTGAGCGGCGCGGCGCTACGGCAGGCGATCGCCGTCGACGCCGAGAAGACCGCCATCGTGCCTCAAGTGCTCACCGCGGCAGTCCTCAACGTCTTCGTCAATATCATCCGCGACCTTGTCGACGTCCGTGCCCTCAGCGGCGCTCTCGCCGGCGACCTCGCCGCCCGCGTCAGCTCGGGCGGCCAGGCAGTCGAGCTACTGCATGCTCACGCCCATGCCATCGTCCTCACCTACACCGACGCCCTCGACCTCACCCGGGCCGACGCGATCACTCAGACGTGCGCAGCCGACCCGTACCTCATCCACGCCCTCGATCTCGACGGTGCTCGCGACCTGGCCCGCTCGATCGCCCGCGACCTCGCCAGTGCCATCAGCCTCGCCCGTACCCGCGCCGTCGAGCTCGTCGACGCCATCGACGCCGATCGGAGCATCCTCAGCGCCTTTGACTTCGACTTCGACATCGATGACGCCATCGACTGCGCCCGGGTTCACGCGAGCGAGTTCGAGCGAACGGACATGCTCGCCCGCCGCATCGCCGATGACTCTGATCCTGACCTCACGCGCGTCTTCGGCCTCACCAGCGTCCGCACCCTCGACCCCGCGCTCCCGCTCCCCGGAGTCCTGGGGCTCTCGCTGCGGTGGATCGCCGACGGAAAGCTCGCTCGCACCCTGCTTCAGGTGATGGCCGAGATCTCGCATCCGGGCTGGGGCGCCCGTCCGCTGCCTGGCGACCTTTACCTGGCGTTCGCGGGCGCGCTTTCGCTGCAGGCAGGGATTCGCGAGACTACGCAGCTCAGGGCGGCCCTGGCCTATCCGCTTACCGACGCACTCCGTGAGCTGGAGGCAGCCGAGTCCCGCGAAGGCGACGGGGCTCCCGACGAGAACCGGGTAACGGGGTTCCGCCGCCTGGCGGACGCCTGCGTGCCGATGTACGGGACGCACCGGTCTCCTGGCCCGTCCGAGGCAGCGGCGATCAGGGCCGTCGCGCTGGCCCTGGCCGACGGCGCGGCCGTGCCAGAGTCACGGATCGTGCCGCTTCCCCCGCCGCACCAGCCTGACGCCCCTGACGTGTTGCGGACAGTCGCTGCCACCGTCACCCTGATCGAGAACCTGAGCGCGGGCGAGTCCGAGGCCGGCGAGTCCATCATCCTGGCCCTGGCATAAGGCCAGGATTAGGGGCCAGGGCAAGGGCCAGGGTCACGATGAGAAGTCGGGGGTGGCCGACCTGGCGGACCCGGTGCGGCCCTTCGGCTCCTCCCACTCCTCTTGCCGTCCGAGGGCAGTGAGGTCGAGGAAGTAATAGGAGCCCCCGGTGGACTCCAGTCCCCTGGCGTACTGGGAGTACGTGTGGAACACGCGGCCGTCCGCCTGGAGGAAGCAGCTCAGGCCCGGCATGTCGTAGGGCTGGTCGGCCGTCTTCATGCTCTCCTGGCCCGCGGCCGCGTACTCATCGAGGGAGCGGTAGTTGTACTCGTCGAAGCCGCGGGAGGCGTCGATCGTAACGCCGAAGTCGTAGTTGAAGTCGGACCCGGCGGAGGAGTACCAGGGCAAATCCCACCCCTTCTTGGCTTTCCAGCGCTCGAGCTTCGCCAGCGGCGCCCTAGACACCAGCGCGTAGGTGGTGTCCCGGACGTGCAGGTGCTCGAGGAAGCCGCGCGACAGCTCGTCGGTGCCCGCGGTGCAACTGGAGCACCCTTCTTCCCACTCCGGGTGGAACATGAAGTGGTAGATCATGAGCTGGGGACGGCCCTCGAAGAGGTCGGTGAGGCGCGCCCGGCCGTCCGGGCCGTCGAACTGGTAGTCCTTCACGATCTCGACCATGGGCAGGTTCCGGCGGTCGGCGCTGAGCGAGTCGTGCTGCCTGGTCAGGTTCTTCTCCTTCGCCAGCAGCTCCTTGCGAGCGGCAAGCCACTCATCACGCGTCGCGATCCTGGGAAGGCTCATCGTGGCTCCTTACCTGCAATAGCGTCTTGCCTGTCCGCCCTTGTGACGTTGCGGCGAACCCGAACTCATCGGCCCCGGGGAGTC
The DNA here is from genome assembly GCA_963843745.1 of uncultured Actinomycetota bacterium. Taxonomy (GTDB): domain Bacteria; phylum Actinomycetota; class Actinomycetes; order Streptosporangiales; family Streptosporangiaceae; genus Trebonia. The sequence goes on along the minus strand of CAWJLP010000010.1, from coordinate 146,850 downwards.
ACCACGGCCCGTTCCGGATAATTCAGGACGGTTCGCGGATGCCGTCGGCGGCGGGCGGGCGCGTCATGCCCCGCCGCCCGGTGCGCGATGGCGATCCAGCGCAGCGTGTCCGCCTCTTTGGCGCCTGGGTGGTCACGGGCGTAAGCCGGCAGTCCGAAGTGCCCGGTAAGTCCATGGTGTTGACTCGCGGGCCGGGGTCTACCCGGCGCGGAGGGTGGGTGGTGAGTGGCTGTGCAGCACCTGGCCTTGGGGTCCGTAGGCGGTGGTGGTGCCGTCGGGGTGCAGCACGAGGCGCCAGCCGCGGCGGTGGATGCACACGTCGTGGTGGAACTGGCACAGCAGCACGCAGTTGCTGACGGAGGTCTTCCCGCCGTCGGCCTTGTGGGTCAGGTGGTGCACGTCGCACCAGGCGGCGGGTCTCCCGCAGCGGGGCCAGGCGCAGCCGCGGTCGCGGAGCTGGACGGCGCGGCGGATGCTGGCCGGGATGGAGTCGGAGTAGCCGATGTCCAGCGGCAGCGACGGGGTGCTGTAGGGCGGTGCGAGGAGGGTGGTGCGGAGCCAGGCGGCGATGCCGGCGGGGCCGGAGACGAAGTTGATGGCGAGCCGGGCGATGGCGTACCGCAGTGCCTGCATCGCGTCGGGGGTGAACCGCTCCCGGGCCCGGAGCCGGGCGCGGGACGCGGCCCGGGCGGCGTCGGCTCCGCGGGGATGACCGCCGGTGCCCCAGGACCGGCTGCCGTTACCGGTGCTGCCGTCCGGGCCGGCGTCGCTGTCCGGGTCGTGATCGTGGTCTTGCCGGCTGCCGTCGCCGGTGCGGCTGTGATCGCCGTGGCGGCTGTCGCGGCCGCCGGGGCCGCTGCCGCCGTCACTGCGGTGATCCGGGCTGGTCTGGTCCCGGTCACTGGCCTCACCGCCGCCGCAGTACTCCGGGCCGGCGCCGTCCACGGTGATGCCGGCCGCGGCCAGCGCGAGGGCGATGATGTTGTCGACGACCCGCATGTCGGCGTGCCCGGTGACCACCGGTTCGGCGACCGCGTCGCAGGCGGCCGCCTCCGCGTCCTTCCCGGTCAGGTAGCCCGGCTCGCCGGCCGTGCCGCGCAGCCACACCTCCTCGGCCGCCGGCGCGCCGGGGCGCTGCCGCAGCTCCGGGAACGCGATATGCACCGCCACGTGGGTGTCCGCGCCCGCCCGGTCCGGCACCATCTTCGCCCCGATCAGCAGCTCGCAGCCGGCCTGCAGCGCGTCGTGGAACCGCTGCCCCTCAGTCCGGGTGTCCTCGGGCCCGGCCTTCTTGCCCAGCGCCTCCAGCACCGCCTGCACGGCGGCGGCGCATTCCGGGGTGAGGTTCCCGCGGATCACGCCGGCGCCGCCGAACGTGGTGCCGGCCTGCACGTACCGGTCGTCGAACCCGTCGTCGTCGGCGTCCGGCCGCGAGGCGCGCCACTTTTCCAGCGCGATGCCAGCGATGATCCGCAGGTCATCCAGGGAGGCTCCAGCCTGAGCGGCCTCGACCAGGATCTTGATCGTCTCCGCGCGCAGCTCCGCGGGAAGCTTCTTCGTCCATTCCACGATCGCCAGCGCCTGCGATGTGGAGATATCCGCGCCGGCGAGCGCGCCGGCCATCGCGGGGTGGTCGCGCAGCAGCCGCATCCGCCGCACCTTGGCCTTGGCGTCCGGGCGGGTCATGTCGGTCATCGCCATCAGCCACGCGGCGGAGGTGCCGTACCCGTCGCTGTCGTGGGCGTCGGCGGCGTCGAACCGGGCCAGCACCGCGGCGTGCGCCGCGGTGAACGTCGCCTCGATCTCGCCCAGCGACCGCAGCACCGGCCCGCACGCGGCGGCATCCAGCTCCCCGGCACCCGGGCCGTTCAGGTAGTCCAGCCCGGCGCGCGTCATCCGCAGCGCCTCCGCGACACTGCCCAGACCCTGGCCGTCTGCGGTGCACATCCTGAACCACCTCCCCGGGTAACGCCGTGACCGATCGCCTGCCTCTCATCGCTCGCGCCACTCTTGTGGCCTGTTGCCAGGATAGCACAGGTGTTCTAGATAGCACAACCGATAGCATCAATTTATCGCCAGGAATTCTCGCAGCGCGACCAGGATCTGACGGTAGTCGCGCCGGCGCGAGCTCAACGTGTGATGGATGGCGTGTTGACGCCCGGGTCGCTCGGGTGAGGCGTGAGCGGTGTGGTCTGCACGGTCATCCAGGGGTCCAGCGGCAGTGCTTCCAGCATCCGCGTCAGCTGGGCGTCGTCCTCGGCCCGCCACAGGCCCAGCGTGTGCCGGGCGTCCTGGTCGGACGGCAGCGCCCAGAGCCGGGTCAGGTGACCCTGTTCACCGAGCTGATGCGCGCTGCGCGCCTCTCCGCGCGCGGCCTCTTCCACTACTTCGGCCGGAGTGCCGTCGGGGAAGACGACGGTGAACACCGTCAGGTACTCCATCCCCGGCGGACGTTCCCCGGCCGCCCGGTCACGCGGCGCGCCCGGGTCGTTGGGATGCGGTCCCAGCGCGGTGACCTCGTTGGTCCGCCACACGCGCAGCGGCATCGACGTGAGGACTCGCTCCAGCGCGTCGCCGTCCGCGGCGGCGAACAGGCCGAGCGTGCGCCACTCGCCAGGCGCGAGCGGCGGCCGCCAGAGCCGGAGCACGTGCCCTTGCTCGGCGAGCTCGCGTGTATGGGCAGCTTCGCGCGCGCGGACGTCGGCGACGGCTTCGTCAGCAGTCCCTGCCGGGACGTGAGTAGTCATGGTGACGAGGTACTCCATGGCACCATCATCCCCGGGTCAGCAGGTCGATGAGGGCGGCCACCATTTCCAGGTTGGGTGCGGGCACGCCGGTAAGGCGGCCCAGCTCGACGGGCGCCTTGAGCAGAGTGTCCGACTCCAGGGGCTTGCCCGTCTCGTAGTCCATCAGCATCGAGGTCTTGTGGTCGCCCACCTTCGCGGCGCCTTCGAAGCGGCGCTCGATCGAGATCCTGGGCGGGCTGCCGAGGCTGGCGGCGATCTCGGCGGTCTCCCGCATCATGGCCAGCACCAGCTCACGCGTGCCTGGGTGCGCGGCGATCTCGCCCATCGTCGCTCGGGTCAGGACGCTGATCGGGTTGAAGGCCACATTGCCGAGCAGCTTCAGCCAGATGTCGGAGCGCAGGTTCTTCTCGACGGGGCACTTCAGGCCGCCGGCGGACATCGCCTGGCTGAACGCGGTGCAACGGCCCGAGATCGTGCCGTCCGGCTCCCCGATGGAGAACCGGGTGCCCTCAATGTGCCGGATCACCCCGGGGGACTCGATCTCGGTCGAGCTGTAGACCACGCAGCCGATGGCGTGCGCCGGCGGGATCACGGCGGAGACCGCGCCACCCGGGTCGACCGCCTCGACGCGGCGGCCCTCATAAGGGCCGGGCAGGCCGTAGAAGTACCACCACGGGATGCCGTTCTGCGCGGCGACGACGCCGGTGCCGGGTCCCAGCAGCGGTTTCAGCAGCGGGCGCGCGTCGGCGTAGCTGTACGCCTTCAAGCCGAGGAACACGATGTCGACGGGGCCGATCTCGCCAGGGTCGGCTGTGGCGTGGGGCTTCGCATGGAAGTCGCCGCGCGGGCTGAGCACCGTGACGCCGCGCTCCCGCATGGCCTCCAGGTGCTTGCCGCGGGCGATCAGGTGGACCTCCGCGCCGCCACGGTCCAGTGCCGCGCCGACGTATGCGCCGATCGCCCCGGCGCCGACGACCGCGACCTTCACCGCGCCACCAGCCCGGCCAGGTTGCGCCGCTGCACCTTGCCCGTCGGTCCCTTCGGGATCTCCGGCAGGATCGTCACCAGGGCCGGGCGCTTGAAGGCAGCCAGGCGATCCGCGCAGTGCGCGGTGAGCTCCTTAGGGGTGGCCTCGCCTTGGAGCACGACGACGGCGCCTACTTGCTCACCGTACTTCTCGTCGGGCATCGGGTACACCGCGGCCTCGGCGACCGCCGGATGGCTGAGCAGCGCCTCCTCGACCTCGTAGGGCGAGATCTTCTCTCCTGCCCGGTTGATGAGCTCCTTCACCCGGCCTACCAGCGTGAGGTAGCCGTCCGCGCTGAGCTTGCCGACGTCGCCGGTGCGGAACCAGCCGTCGCGGAACGAGGCCGCGGTCGCCGCCTGGTTGTCGAGGTACTGGTCGACGACGGACGGGCCGCGCACCGCTACCTCGCCGTCCTCCCCAGCGGGCACCGGCCGCCAGTCATTGTCGAGCGGGGTGATCTCGACGCCCGTCGCCCGGCCGACCGTGCCCGGCCGGCGCTCGGCGGGCGGCAGCGGGTTCGACGACATCTGGTGAGCCGCCTCCGTCATCCCGTACGCCTCCACGAGCGGGGCGCCGATCGCGTCCTCGTAGCGGCGCCACAGCACCGTGGGCAGCGGCGCCGAGCAGGAGCGGACGAACCTGAGGTCGTGCCGTGGCGGCTCGGGCAGTTCGAGGGCCCGCGTGAGCAGCCGCGCGTGAATGGTCGGGACCGCCGTGTACCAGGTCGCGCCCTGGCTGGCGACGTCGTCCCAGAACGTGGACGGCCGGAACCGCGGCAGCACGACGGTGCCGCCGGTCGACAGCGTGGCCAGCACCGTGGCGACCAGGCCGTGCACGTGGAACAGCGGCATGACGCACATCGTCACGTCGTCGCCGTGGAGTCCGTAGCCCTGTGCGATCACGCCCGTCGACGCGATGAGATTGCACTGCCGGATCGGCACGGTCTTCGGCTTGCTGGTGGTGCCGCTGGTGTGCAGCAGCAGGGCCAGCGCGCCGGGGTCGCCGGCGTCCTCGGCCAGCTCGCCGGCCTCGTCGTCAACCTGCAGGAGAGCGTCCCGCAGGCCCATCGGGCTGGCGGCCACCTGGGTCTCGGCGGCGGCCGTCGCGGCCGCGGCGGACCCGTCGTGCAGCAACCGGGTGACGCGCAGGTCATCCAGCTCAGCGGTCATCTCGGCGACCCCGAGCGCGGGGTTCAGCGGTGCCGCCGCCGCACCGCGGGCGGCGACCGCGAGAAAGGCGATGACCAGCGCCGGGCCGTTGGCCGCGACCAGCGCGACTCGGTCGCCTTCCCGCACGCCGAGCGCGGCCAGCCGCCCGGCGGCCCGGTCCAGCGCACGTTGCAGTGCGGCGTAAGAAAGCGAGGCTCCGGACTCGGGAACCACAAGGGCGGGGTGATCGTCGGACCGCGTGACCAACTGGCGGAGGGTGGGGGGCGTGGTGACGGTCATGCCCCTGTTTCTCCCCACCCCCGTCCGGTGGATGCGCGCGAGCGGCTATCTCACAAGACCGATTCGGCGAGACGCCGACGGGTGATGTCATCAACTGACATCACGTGATAGCCTGATGGCAGCGACTGACATCAGGCTCTACGGGAGGTTACCTCATGCACGTCTTCGTTACCGGAGCGTCCGGCTGGGTCGGGTCCGCCGTCGTTCCCGAGCTCATCGCGGCCGGCCACGAGGTCACCGGCCTCGCCAGGTCCGACGCCTCGGCCGACGCCCTGACCACGGCGGGCGCGCGGGTGCGCCGCGGTTCCCTCGACGACATCGACAGCCTCCGCGCTGGCGCGGCCGACGCGGACGGGGTCATCCACCTGGCGTTCAAGCATGACTTCGGCGACTTCGCCGCCGCGGGCGCGGCCGACCTGAACGCCGTCCAGGCGATGGGCGACGTCCTGGCCGGATCCGGCAGGCCATTGGTGACCGCGTCGGGGACGCTCATGCTCGCGATGATCGCGCCGGGGCGGCCCGGCACCGAGGACATCGTGGCCGGCCCGGAACTGGCCACCGCCCCACGGATCGGGTCGGAGCTCGCGGTGCTCGCCATGCCGGAACGCGGGGTGCGCACCTCCATCGTCCGCCTGTCGCCCACCGTGCACGGCGACGGTGACCGCGGCTTCGTCCCGCGCCTCATCGACATCGCCCGCGACAAGGGCGTCGCGGCCTACGTGGGCGACGGGGCCAACCGCTGGCCGGCGGTGCACCGGCTGGACGCGGCGCGGCTGTTCCGGCTGGCGCTGGAGAAGGCGCCGGCGGGGTCGGTGCTGCACGCCGCCGGCGATCCTGGCATCCCGTTCACGGAGATCGCCGGCGCCATCGGCGGGCAGCTCGGCATCCCCGCGACCAGCATCTCGGCAGACGAGGCAGACGGGCACTTCGGCTTCCTCGCCGCCTTCGTCCAGCTCGACAATCCCACGTCAACCGAGCTGACGCGGCAGCGCACGGGGTGGCAGCCGACGCATCCTGGGCTGATCGCCGACCTCGAGGAGGGGCACTACTTCGCGGTCGGATCGGGCTCGAAGTATTAAGGGGTGCGGGGCACCGCGCGGCCGCGCGTGATCTCCGCGATCGCCGCCCAGTCCAGGTCCTCGCCGAGCTCCGCGATCGAGGTCTCGAAGATCTCCCGCAGCAGCGGGCCGGTGGGCAGCTCGACGCCGGCGTCGGCGGCGGCCTGGACGGCGAGCATCACGTCCTTCAGGCCGAGAACCGTCGTGAACCCGGGCGGCGTGTAGCTGCCGCGCGCGATGGCGTCACCGTAGCCGCCGTAGATCACGCCAGGGAAGATGCTGTCGTTGATCATCTGGATGAACTGGCCGGTGTCCAGGCCGTACCGCTCGAGTAGCGTGATCGACTCCGCGAGCGCTTGCAGCGCGTGGGCGATCAGGAAGTTCACCGCGATCTTGGCCACGTTCGCGGCCGGCGCGGTGCTGCCGTACTGCCAGACCCGGCGCCCCATGACCTCGAGCATCGGCATCGACCCCTCGACCGCCTCCGGCGTGCCCGCGGCCAGGATCGTGAGCGCGCCGGCGGCGGCCGCGTTCGGCCGCCCGATCACGGGGGCGGAGACGTAGCCGTACCCGGCATCCGCGGCGTGCGCTGCGAACTCGCCGGCCGCCCTCGCGCTGATCGTCGCGTGGTTCACATGGCGGAAGCCGGGCGGCGCCGCGCTCAGCAGCCCTGGCGGCAGGACCGCGCGCACCACGTCCTCGTTAGCGAGCATCGAGAACAGGTGGCCGGCGGCGACCGCCTCTTCCGGTGAGTCCGCCCGGGTCGCGCCGTCAGCTACCAGCTCGTCAACGTGGCCGGCCGTCCTGCTCCACACCGTGACGTCGTAGCCGGCCTCGACAAGCCTGCGAGCCATGGCCGAGCCCATGTGCCCGAGCCCGATGAAACCGACCCGCTTGCGGTCCGGGTTGCCGATGCCGGCCGCTTCGGTCATGCGTGAACTCCCTACGGTCGTCTCGGAAGCCCGGTCCTGCCGGGGTCCTGGGTTGCCTCTAGAGTGGCACGCCGGCCACTTTTCCGCATTCAGAGGCCCGCGCTTATTCTTTTCTTAACTGCCGTACGTAGCGTAGAGGTCATGGGTCGCGAGCCTGCTGGTGCCGAGGACGCCGGACCGCGTCCGCCCGGTGCCAGCGGATCGCGCCGCCGACTCGCCGCCGGGCTGGCTGTCGTGGTCGCGCTGCTCGTGGTGATCGCGGTGCTGGCGACCTGGCTGGCGCGGACGCCTGCCGCCCCGCCCGCCGCGGCCGCGACGCCGCAGCCGATCCCGACGGCGGCGCCGACCCTGACCGTGCCCGCCATCTACCAGCGGGTCACTCCGTCCGTGGTGCTCGTCCAGACCAGCCGCAAGCTCGGGACCGGGGTCATCGTGGCCGACAACGGCACGATCCTGACCGCCAACCACGTCATCGCCGGCAACGGGGCCATCACCGTCACCTTCGCCGACGGCACCACGACGATGGCGTCCGTCGCCGCCGCCAATCCCAAGATGGACATCGCCGAGCTCGTCCCCGCGAAGCTGCCCAAGGTCGTCGTGCCGGCCAACCTGGGCGGGGGCGCCGAGGTGGGCGCGGCGGTCGTGGCCATCGGCAACCCGCTCGGCCTGACCGACAGCGTGTCCTCCGGTGTCGTCTCCGGCCTCGACAGGACCGCGGATACCGACGTCGGCAAGTTCTCCGGGCTCATCCAGTTCGACGCGTCGGTCAACCCGGGCAGCTCAGGCGGCCCGCTACTGGACGCGCACGGTCTTGTCATCGGCATCGTCGTCTCCATCGCCGTCCCCGACGGCGAGGACGCGTTCGCCGGCATCGGGTTCGCGGTGCCCATCGGCACCGCGCTCGGTGGCGGCGGCACAGGGTCAGGAAAGGGACCGCAGATATGACCGACGCAACGCCCGCCAGCCAGCCGCCCGCCAGCCGGCCGTCCGCCAACCCGCTGCAACCGGTGCTCTTCGAGGTCAAGCGCACCATTGTCGGCCAGGACGTGCTGCTCGAGCGCATGGCGGTGGCGCTGCTGTCCGGCGGGCACCTGCTCGTGGAGGGCGTCCCCGGGCTGGCCAAGACGCTATCTGTCAAGTCGCTCGCCGCGGCGGTCGGCGGCGAGTTCCAGCGCATCCAGTTCACGCCCGACCTAGTGCCCGCCGACCTGACAGGAACGCGGGTCTACCACCAGCACACCGGGGAGTTTCAGACCCAGCTGGGGCCGGTCTTCACGAACCTGCTGCTCGCCGACGAGATCAACCGCGCGCCCGCCAAGGTGCAAAGCGCGCTGCTTGAGGTCATGCAGGAGCACCAGGTCACGATCGGCCGCGAGACCTACCCGGTGCCCGAGCCGTTCCTCGTCATGGCGACGCAGAACCCGATCGAGTCGGAGGGCACCTACCCGCTGCCCGAGGCGCAGGTCGACCGGTTCATGATGAAGGTCGTCGTCGGCTATCCGAGCGCCCACGAGGAACACGCGATCGTCGACCGCTCGCTGCGCCCCGCCGAGCCGGTTCGCGCGATGCTCAGCCCGGTGGACCTGATCGGCATGCAGGAGCGGGTGCGCGACATCTACGTCGATCCTGCCGTGGTCGACTACGCCGTGCGGCTGGTGACCGCCACCCGGCTGCCGCTGAACGCGGGGCTCGACCTGAAGCGGTACATCAGCTACGGGGCCAGCCCCCGCGCCTCGATCGCGCTGGTGACCGGCGCCCGCGCGCTGGCGTTCACCCGCGGTCGCGATTACGCGCTGCCGGCCGACGTCGGCGAGATCGCCCTCGATGTGCTGCGGCACCGCATCGTGCTGTCGTATGAGGCGCTCGCCGACGACGTCAGCGCCGACACTCTCATCACGCAGGTGCTCGATGCCGTCGCCGTGCCCGAGGTCGTCCTGAGCGGCCGCTGATGGCAACCCAGTCCGCGCGGTCTCCGCGAGCCGCTCAGGAACGGCTGCTGCTCCGGCTGGAATGGCGGGTCGTCCGCCGCCTCGACGGACGCCTGGCAGGCGGCTACCGCACCGCGCACCGGGGAACCGGAACCGACCTGGCCGGGCTGCGCGAGTACGTCGAGGGCGACGACGCCAGGCACATCGACTGGAACGTCACCGCCCGGCTGAACGAGCCGCAGCTTCGCCTGTTCAACGAGGACCGCGAGCTGACGGTGTGGCTGGTGCTGGACCGTTCAGCGTCGATGACGGTCGGCGCGCCCGGGCGCGGCAAGCACGACGTGGTCAGCGAGCTCGCCCTGGTGCTCGCCCGGCTGTTCGGCCGGGGCGGGAACCGGGTCGGCGCGCTGCTGTACGACGTGCCGGGCCACCAAGTGCGCACCGTGCCGCCAGGCACCGGGCGCAGGCACGCGCTGCGCATCGGCGCCGAGCTGGCCAGGACCGAGCTGGCGAGGAAGGGCGGCAACGGCCGGCGGGGCAGCACGACCGACCTGGCGGCGATGCTCGACGCGGTCGCCAAGCTCGCCAGGCGGCGCGCCCTCATCGTGGTCATCTCCGATCTCATCGGCGACGGCGACTGGGAACGGTCGCTGCTGCGCCTGGTGCCGCGGCACGAGGTCGTCGCGCTGCGCGTCATCGACACGGCCGACGACGAACTGCCCGACGCCGGCCTCCTCGTCGTCGAAGACGCCGAGACCGGGGAGCAGCTCGTTGTCGACTCCGGCGACCCGCTGCTGCGGGCGCGGATGCGCGCGGGTGCCGAGGAGCGCGATGCCCGCCTCGCCGCGGGAATGCGCAGGGCCGCGGTGCCATTGCACCGCATCGGCACGAGCGCCGACCTAGCCACGGCGCTGATCGAGGTCGTCGCGAGCACGAGGCGCAGGCGCGCATGAGCTTCGCCGATCCCGTGCTGCTCGCCGTCGGCCTGCTCGTGGCGGCGGCCCTGGCGTGGGGCGCGGTCGTCGCCGGGCGGCGGCGGTCCGCCGCGCTGGCCGCCGCCGGGGTCGCGCCCTCCGGCCGCGACCGCGGCCGGACGGCGGGCGCGTGGTGCACGATCGCGGGCGTCGCCGTGCTGGCGATCGCCGTCGCAGGCCCGTCGGCGTCCGTCCCGGTGTCGCACACCTCCGGCACGGTTATCCTCGCCATGGACGTCTCGGGCAGCATGGCCGCGACCGACGTGCCGCCTGACCGTCTCGACGCCGCCAAGCAGGCGGCGGTGTCGTTCATCAACGCGCAGCCGCCCAGCGTGGAGATCGGCGTCGTCGCGTTCCAGCAGGGCGGCCTCGAGGCCGCGCTGCCCACCGCCGACCACGCGACAGCCACGTCCGCAGTGCGCCGGCTGGCGCCCAGCGGCGGCACATCGCTCGGCGACGCCATCCTCGCCTCGCTGTCCGCGATCACACACAGGACGGTTGGCCTCGGCCGCAACGGGAGCGTCCCGGCCATCGGCTACTGGCCGTCGGCCACCATCGTGCTGTTCTCCGACGGGCAGGACGAGGGCAGCGCGGCCGGCGGGACCGACACGACCGCCGTCGCGGCCGCCGCCGTCGCCCAGAAGGCCGGCGTGCACATCGACACCGTCGGGGTCGGCACCGCCGCGGGCACCACCGTCGACGTGGACGGCTATCACCTGTTCACCGCGCTCGACGAAGCCACGCTCAAGTCGATCTCGGAGGCCACCGGCGGCGCGTACCACCCGGCGTCGGACGCGAGTCAGCTCAACGGGATCGCCTCGTCGATCAACCTCAGGCTCACCGTCACCAACCAGCCGCTGCCGCTGGCCGGCGCGTTCATCGCGCTGGCCCTCGCGCTGCTCGCCGCGGGCGCCGTGCTCACCGTGGCCAGGACGGGGCGGGTGGTCTGAATGTCCTTCTCCTGGCCCTGGGCGCTGCTGTCGCTCCTCGTCATCCCGCTGGTGTTCGCCGCCTGGTGGCTGACCAGGCGCAGGCGCAGGCGCGCCGCGGTCCGGGTCACGTCGATCGCGCTCGTCGCCGCGGCCGTGCCTGGCCGGTCGCGCTGGCGGCGGCGGGTTCCCGCGGGGCTGCTGGCGGCGGGTCTCGCCGTGCTCGCGGTCGGCGCCGCCCGCCCGCAGGCGACCGTGCCCGTCGCGTCGTCGTCGGCGACGATCATGCTCGCCCTGGACGTCTCGGGCTCGATGTGCTCAACGGACGTGAAGCCGAACCGGATCACCGCCGCCGAGAACTCCGCGGGCGCCTTCATCAGGTCCCAGGCGGGCGGTCCGCGCATCGGCCTCGTCGTCTTCGCGAGCACCGCCGTCGTCCTCGTCCCGCCGACCACGAACACGCAGCAGCTGCTCACGGCGCTGGAGGGCCTCACCACCGACGACGGCACCGCGATCGGCGAGGGCATCCTGACGTCGCTCGACGCCATCGCGCAGGTGGACCCGTCGGTCGCGCCGACGGGCGCGACCGTCTCCCGTAACAAGAACGCCGGCTACGCGGACGCCGTGATCGTCGTGCTCACCGACGGCTCGAACAACCGGGGCGTCGACCCGCAGACCGCCGCGAAGGAGGCCGCCGACCGGGGCGTGCGCGTCTTCACGATCGGCTACGGCACGGACAACCCGGCGCCGCTGGCGTGCGGCTCCGGGCAGTTCGGCGGCTTCGGCGGCGGGGGCGGCGGGGGCGGCGGGTTCGGCGGCGGCGGCTTCGGCGGCGGCTCCGGCGGGGCGGGCAACCCGTTCGAGGCGGACTACGGCGCGCTGATGCAGATCTCGCGCACCACCGGCGGCTCGTTCTACCGCGCGCAAGACGCCAACGAGCTCAGCAGTGCCCTGGACCACCTGCCCGCGGCCTTCACGATCGTCCTCAATCACCTCGACCTCGCCGCCTGGTTCGCCGGCGGCGGCGGCCTGCTCATCGCCGCGGCGGTGGCGCTCTCGCTGTGGTGGAACCGGACCCGGCGCGTGCCCGCCCGGCGCGCCGGTCACTGACCGGCGCGCCGGGCAGTGCTGGCCAGGCCGGGGATGACGACCGCCCCGACGATCAGATGCAGGACTACCAGCCCGACGGCCGCGGACGTCGTGGTCGCGGCAGCAAGCGGAAGCGCCAGTGACACGGCGAGCACCAGCAGGGCGACGGCCGTCCACGCCGTGCGGCCGCGCGCGGCGCGCCGGTCCAGTACCGCCAGCAGCAGCCAGCCGAGCAGCCCGGCGACGAGGGCGGCACCCACGACCTGCCCCGCGACGACCGTCTGCGGGGCCATGGCACCGAACCTGACGGTCAGCCGGATGCCGAGCAGCGGAACCTCGACCGCCCAGGCGATGGCGGCGGCGGCCGCGCCGCCCGCGGCGCACAGGGCCCTGGCCCAGCTCCGCCTGGCGTCCCGCACGGCGGGGGTAACAGCAGCGGACATGATGTCCTCCCGTTGGTCGTTTCCTTGTCCGCCACGAGACTGTCCCGCCGGGCCGTAATCCGGCATCGGCCGGCGGCAGGCCGACTGCGTGCGCCGCCGGCGGTAGCCGCGTACCGCGGCCGCGGTACGCGGGCCTGCTCCGCGCGGACGATGGCGGCGGCCGCGCGCCGGTATACGCTCCAGGCATGGGCATCCTGTCCGCGGCCCGGCCTTCGTCGCACTGGCCCTCGTGGCGGTGGCAGGGCGCCGCGGGCGCCGCGGGCATCGCGGGCGTGCTCCTGCTCACCGTGATCGGCTGCTATGTCGAGGCCAACCCGGCGCATTCCTACGGCGGCCTGCACCTCACCAGGCACCCGCCCGCCGCCGCTTACCTGCTGGTCGCGGTGCCCGCCATCGCGCTCGCCTGGCGGGACCGGGCGCCGGTCGCGGTGTTCGCCGTCGCAGTGGCCGCCGCCGTCGGCTGGGCCGCGTTCGGCCAGATCGACGGGGCCGCGCTCGTCCCGGTCCTCGTCGCCATCTTCTGGGTGGCACTCACCCGCCCCTGGCAGATCGCGCTAGCGGCCGGGCTCACCGGGGCGGTCGTCATCTTCGTGACGGAGGGGACGCTCGGGCCATTCGGCTGGCTGGGCGGCCCGAACGCGACCATGTGGCCGGAGCTGCTGGCCGCCGGCGCGGTCGGCGGCTACGTCGCGGCCCGCCGCCAGTGGCTGGCCGCCGAGCGGGACCGGGCGGCGCGAGCGGCGCAGCTGCGGGAGGACGAAACCCGCAGGCGCGTCGACGCCGAGCGGATGCGGATCGCCCGCGAGCTGCACGACGTCGTGGCCCACTCGATGGCGATGATCAACGTGCAGGCCACCGCGGCGGCCATGCTGCTGGCCGAAGACCCAGACGGCACCGCCGCCGCGATCCAGGCGATCCGCGGCGCCAGCAAGTCGGGCCTGCGCGAGCTGCGGGCGATCCTGCAGGTGCTGCGGGAGGCGGACGGCGACGCCACTCCGGCATCGCTGGGGGCACCTGGCCTGCGTGACATCCAGGCACTGGCCGACGCGACCACCGCCGCCGGAACCCACGTCACCGTGCGGTCCGGCGACCCGGCGGACACAGGCCTGGCGGACACGGGCCTGGCGGACACGGGCCTGGCAGACACGGTGCCACCGCCGGTCGCGCTGGCCGCCTACCGCATCGTCCAAGAGTCGCTGACCAACGTCGTGCGGCACGCCGGCGGGGCCGCCGCGACCGTCGCCATCCGCCAGGATGGCGACGACCTGCTGGTCGAGATCAGCAACGACGCCGCGTCCGGGAGCGGTGAATCAGGTGACGGCGCGGGCGCCGGCCTGGCCGGGATGCGCGAGCGCGCGGCGGCCCTCGGCGGCACCCTGGCGGCCGGGCCGCGTCCGGGGGGCGGGTTCGAAGTCCGGGCCACGCTTCCGCTCGGCGGCACCCGGTACCCGCTGACCGCGGAACCGGACCGGGTCCCCCAGCCGACCAAGGGCGCGCCGTGATCCGGGTGCTGCTCGCCGACGACCAGGCGCTGGTACGGGCCGGCTTCCGGGTACTGGCCGGGCACGCGCCAGGCATCGAGGTGGTCGGGGAGGCCGCGGACGGCGCGGCCGCCGTGGAACTGGCCCGCGCGCTGCGGCCAGACGTCGTGCTGATGGACATCAAGATGCCCGGCACCGATGGCCTGGAAGCCACCAGGCGGATCGCCGCCGAGCCGGACCTCGGCGGTGTGCGGGTCATCATCCTCACCACGTTCGAGGAGAACGAGTACATCTTCGCGGCCATCCAGGCCGGGGCCAGCGGGTTCCTGGTCAAGGACACCGAGCCCGAGGACCTGGTCAACGCCATCCGGGTGGTGGCCCGCGGCGACGCGCTGCTGTCGCCGGGCGTCACCCGCAGGCTGATCGCCGGCATCGCCGGGCGCGGCCCGGCCCGGCAGGTCGACGCCTCCGCGCTCGCGGTGCTGACCGAACGGGAGCGAGAGGTGCTGGCCCTGGTCGCGGCGGGGATGAGCAATGACCAGATCGGCGCGGCGCTGTACATCAGCCCGCTGACCGCCAAGACGCACGTCAACAGGACCATGGCCAAGCTCGGCGCCAGGGACCGTGCCCAGCTGGTGATAACCGCGTATGAGACCGGCCTGGTCCGTCCCGGCCTACCGTGATCCGGCCTATCCTGACCCCGCCCGACGACACCGGCGCGGTCAGCCGCCTGGTCGCCCAGCCGCTAGGCTTATTCCTCCCGAAGCCGTTAACCTAGAACGAGCATTCGAGGCTGATGACGTAGAAGGGTGAGCGCAGCGGAAAAGGAAGCGAAGAGGCGGGAGCGGCTGCGGGCGCGGCAGGAGGTTCAGCTCGCGGCCGCGTTGCGGCAGGCGGACCGGCCGCTGGCGGACGCCTGGTGGGTCCTGCTCGGCGCGCGGGGGCTGCTGCCCGCCGTTTTCTCCGTGGTCACCGGCGTGCTGGTGGCGGCGGTCCAGCACCGCGCCAGCCTCGCGGCGCCGCTGGCCGTCGTCGGCGTCGTGTTCATCCTCATGCAGGTCCTCGGGCCGCTGCACACCGCGCTCAGCGCCAACCTCGGCGACCGGACCGCCGCCTGGCTGTACGACGAGCTGACCGGCGCCTGCGTCGCCGTGCCGGGGATCGGCCACCTGGAAGACCCCGAACTCGCCAAAGACCTCCAGGTGGCCAGGGACTTCGACCGCGGCATGACCGCTCCCCCGCTGTCCACCTCGCTGGACTTCATCGCCGGCGGCCTGGTGGAGATGGTGGCGGGCGTCGCCCAGGCCTGCGTGCTGTTCGGCTTCGCCTGGTGGGCGCCGCCGGTGCTGGCCGGCGGCTGGCTCGCCACGCACTGGCTGCTGCGCGAGAGCGCCATCTGGAAGGACCGCAACACCGACGAGGTGCGGCAGGCGCAGCGGGACGCCGACTACGCCTTCCGGCTGGCGGTCGACCCGCCGGCCGCCAAGGAGGTGCGGATCTTCGGGCTGCCCGACTGGGTGCTGGAGCGTTTCCTCATCAGCAGGCGCCACCTGCACCGGCTGCAGTACGAGGCGACCCGGATGCGCGAGCGCTCGGTGCTCGCCAGCCTCGCGATCGTGCTGGCGGCCAACGGGCTCGTGCTGTGGATGCTGGGGTCGGCCGCGCTGGACCGCCGGCTCTCGCTCGGCGCGCTGGTCGCGTACGCGTCGGCGGTCGCCGGCGCGTCCATGATCGCGTTCGGCGGGCTGAACTGGGCGCTGGACGGCGCCGCGGCGCCGGTCGCGGCGGTCGCCAGGCTGAAGGCCGCGATGAGCAAGGCAGGCACGATCACGGAGCGCGGCCATCACCCAGCCGACGGCCTGCCGCAACGCGGCATCGCGTTCCGCGACGTGACCTTCGCCTACCCGGCGGCCCCCGGCCGCCCCGTCCTGCGGAACTTCAGCCTGGAGATCCCCGCGGGCAGCTCGCTCGCCATCGTCGGCCAGAACGGAGCGGGCAAGACCACCCTCGCCAAGCTGCTGTGCCGGCTGTACGACCCGCAGGCGGGCGCGATCGAGGCCGACGGCACCGACCTGCGGGACCTGGACCTGGAGTCGTGGCGGCGGCGGGTCACCGCCGTGTTCCAGGACTTCACCCGGTTCGAGCTGACTCTCAGGGAGAACGTCGTCCCGCGGCCGACCGCGGACGGACGTTACCCCGAGGCGCTCGATGACGCGATCAGGGCGGCCCTGGATGAGGCAGGCGTGATAGACCTGACCGGCCTGGACACGCCGCTGGCCAAGGGCTACGCGGGCGGCACCGACCTGTCGGGGGGCCAGTGGCAGCGCGTCGCCCTCGCCCGGGCGCTGGCCTCCGTCCGGCTCGGCGCCGGCCTCGTCCTGCTCGACGAGCCGACGGCGCAGCTCGACGTGCGCGGCGAGATGGAGATCTTCGAGCGGATCCTGGCCGCCACCAGGCAGTGCACGACCATCCTGATCTCGCACCGGTTCTCCACCGTCAGGCACGCCGACCGGATCGCGGTCGTCGAGGACGGCAACGTCGTGGAGCTCGGCAGCCACGACGAGCTGATGCGGCTGCGCGGCCGCTACTGGCGGATGTTCTCGCTGCAGGCGCAGCGGTTCGCCGCCGGCGCGGCCGAGGAAGGCGAGGAGGAGGTGACGTTCGATGTCCTCTCATGAGCGGCTGCGCAGGTCCCCGGGCGCCGGGGACGAGCTGCCGCCCGGGCTCGCGTCCATGTGGCGGCTCTGCCGCCTCGGGTTTCGTTACGAGCCGGCGCTGATGGGCACGGCCTTCCTCCTCGCGCTGGCCGCGGCGCTGCCCGACGCGCTGCTCGCGGTCTGGTTCACGCTGCTCGGCAAGGGCCTGCTCGAGAACAACCCCGGCCTGCTGCGGTTCGCCATCGTGGCGCTCGCGGTCTCGGTGGTGGCGACCTGGCTGCTGCAGACCGTGTCCACCAGGATCCAGCGGCGCTTCAGGGACAAGGTCACGATCGCCCTGGAGTCCCACGTGGCGCGGCTGCAGGCGACCATCGGCACGATCGCGCACCAGGAGCGGCCGGAATACCTGGACCGGCTGTACGTGCTGCGGGAGCAGATCTTCACCCTCGACCACATGTACTACTCGGTGTTCTCCACGGCGGGCTGGATCCTGCGGCTGGCCATCACCGTGGCGCTGCTCGCCACCGTGAACCCGGTGCTGATCCTGCTGGTGCTGTTCGCCGTCCCCACGGTCGCGGCCACCTCCTGGCGCCCGGTCGTCGAGCGGACCGCGCAGGAGCGCGGCGCGCAGGCCGACCGGCTCGCGCGGCACCTGTTCGCGCTGTCCACCACCGCCTCGCCTGGCAAGGAACTCCGGGTGCTCGGCATCGGCGCCGCGCTGGCGCAGCGCCGCCGGGCATCATGGGAAGACTGGTACGGCCCGGTCGGCGCCGCCAGGACACGGTCCGCGGCCTGGTACGCGGCCGGCTGGGCGATCTTCGGGCTCGGCTACACCGGGGCGATCGTCCTCGTCACCGCGGGGCCGCACGCGTCGGCCACGGCGGCGATCCTCGTGCTGACCGCCGGCGCGCGGCTGTCGTCCTACGTCGGCGCCACGGTCAGCGAGATCGGCTTCCTGCGCGGCACCTGGATGGACGGCGCCAGGCGGCTGGCCTGGCTCGAGGACTACGCCGCCGCCGTCGCGCAGGACGCGGACCTGCCCGCCCCCGACAGCATCACGGAGGGCATCAGGTTCGAGCACGTGACGTTCCGCTACCCGGGGTCCGACCGGATCGCGCTGGACGACGTCGACCTGTTCCTCCCGGCCGGTGCCGTGGTCGCCGTCGTCGGCGAGAACGGCGCAGGCAAGACCACGCTGGTCAAGCTGCTCGCGAAGCTGTACGCCCCCTCCGCGGGCCGCATCCTCGTCGACGGCGCGGACCTGGCCCGCGTCGATTCCGCGCGGTGGCGGGACCGGCTGGCGGGGGCGTTCCAGGACTTCTTCCGCTTCGAGTTCCTCGCCGGGCAGACGATCGGCGTCGGCGACCTGCCGCGGCTGGACGTGGAGCCCGCGGTCGTCGCCGCCACGGACCGCGCCGGGGCGCGGGACCTCGTCGACGGCCTGCCCGCCGGGCTGCGCACCCAGCTGGGGCCGACCTGGGCCGACGGCGTCGACGTCTCCTACGGCCAGTGGCAGAAGCTCGCGCTGGCCCGCGGCTTCATGCGCGACGAGCCGCTGCTAGTGGCGCTGGACGAACCGACGGCCGCGCTCGACGCCGAGACCGAGCACCAGCTGTTCGAGCGGTACGCGAGCCGGGCACGCGAGGCGCGGCGGTCCCGGCGGAACGGCAGCGTGACGATCCTCGTGTCGCACCGGTTCAGCACCGTCCGGATGGCCGACCTCATCGTCGTCCTCGACGGCGCGCGGGTCGCGGAGACCGGCAGCCACGACGAGCTGCTGGCCAGGGGCGGCCGGTACGCCGAGCTGTACCAGATCCAGGCGCGCGCCTACCAGTGACGCCCGCGCGAACCCTTCAGAGCCGGAACCGCACGTTCGGAAAAGACAAAAGCATTATCCCGAACGGACCTGTCGTGACTCCGCGACCTTCATGGCCGCGTTTCGTCGATGCGGCGCTGGAGGTAGCGGCGTTCCGGGATGCTGGCGGCGAGGTCCAGGGCGCTGCGGTAGGCGGCGCGGGCTTCCGCCGCGCGGCCCATCCGGCGCAGCAGTTCGCCGCGGGTCGAGTGCCAGTACTGGTAGCCGTCGAGGTCGAGCGCGTCGACGATGGCGAGCGCGGCCGCGGGACCCTCGGCCTCGGCGACCGCGACCGCGCCGTTGAGCCGGACGACCGGCGAGCCGGTTACGTCGGCGAGCTCCCGGTACAGCGCGGCGATCCGCGGCCAGTCGATCCAGTCTTCGGTCTGCAGTGCGGCGATGTTCGCCTGCAGGGCGTACGGGCCTCTCGTTCCGGCCGTGCGCGCGGCGAGCGCGCTGCCCGCCAGCAGCTGCTCCCAGTTCCACAGCGACCGGTCCTGGTCCGGCAGCAGCACGAGGTCGTCGCCGCGGAACCGCGCCGCCCGCCGCGAGTCGTGCAGCAGCATGAGCGCGAGCAGGCCCAGTACTTCCGGCTCGTCGGGCAGCAGGGCCGCGAGGATCTGGGCAAGGCGGATCGCCGCCGCGGCCAGGTCGGTCTCGGCCTCGCCGGCCGTCGCGGCCGGCTGGCCGTATCCCTCGTTGAAGATCAGGTAGAGGACGGCGAGGGCGGCACCGAGCCGCTCCGGCAGCATCCGGTCGGGCGGGACGCGGAACGGGATGCCCGCGGCCTTGATCTTGATCTTCGCCCGGGTGAGGCGGCGCTTCATCGTCTCGGCGGGGACCAGGAACGCGCGGGCGATCTGCTCGGTCGGCAGGCCGGCGACGGCGCGCAGCGTCAGCGCCACCTGGGCCTCGGGGGCGAGTGCCGGGTGGCAGCACAGGAAGATCAGCTCGAGGCGTTCGTCGCGGAAGTCCTGCGCGGTGCCTGTGTGGTCCGGTTGCTGGTTCGCGCCTCGTTCGGTGGCCTCGAGCAGGCGCAGCTTGTCGGCGAGGACGCGATCCCTGCGGAGCCGGTCGATCGCCTTGCGGCGGGCCGTCGTCACCAGCCAGGCCGCCGGGTTGTCCGGCAGGCCGTCCAGCGGCCAGCGCTGCGCGGCGACCGCGAACGCCTCCGCGGCGGCGTCCTCGGCGAGGTCGAAGTCGCCGAGGACGCCGATCAGCGAGGCCAGCACGCGGCCCCACTGCTCGCGGAAGATTTCTTCCATCGGGGCTGCCTCTATCAGCGCTGCCCCGATCAGTCGCCCGGCAGGAGGGGCCTGATCTCGACCACGCCGCCGAACCGCAGGGCCGGGATGCGGGCGGCGATCTCGGCCGCCGCGTCCAGGTCATCGGCTTGGGCGAGGTAGAACCCGGCGAGGTACTCCTTGGTGTCGGCGAACGGCCCGTCGGTGACGAGCGGATGCCCGTCCCGCAGGCGCACCGTGGTCGCGGTCTCCGGCAGCTGCAGGCCGGCCCCGCCGGTGACCCCGGGATCGTCCCGCAGCGCCCAGTACTCGCGGCTCAGCGCCTCGAGTTCTGCTGGGCTGAGCGCGTCCGTGTCGCCGACCTGGTTGTAGATCAGCAGGGCGTACTGCATGTCTGCTCCATCCTGTTGGTGAGCTGCTTCATGCATACCCGACGAACAGGATTCCGCGCTGGGGACATCCCGGTGGCGATCCGGCGGCTTCAGGGGTGGCAGCCGGCCAGCACCGGCTCAAGGTCCTGGTCGGTCTCCGGCTCGGCGTCCGGCTCTGGTGCCGGCGGCGGCACCGGCAGCGGAGACTTGGCGAGCGCCTCGGGCGCCTCGGGCGCCTCGGGCGGCGGGGCCAGGCGGGCGAGGCAGGCGAGCGCGAGGCTGGTGACGAGCACGGCGGCCGCGGCGGCGACGCCGCCAAGCACGCCGGTCCGCGGCGTTTCGCCGAGGATCCCGATGCCGATGGCCACGCTGGCGACCGGGGCGACCGCGGAGATGATCGGCAGCGTGATCATGGGCCGGCCGGTCTGGTAGGCGCTCTGCGTCAGCAGCACGTTCCCCGCCCCGGCGACGACCAGCGCGTAGACGCTCCACGAGGTGACGACCGCGACCAGGCCCTGGCTCGCGACGTGCGAGAACGCCAGCGTCACCACCGCCGAGCACGAATCCGCGAGCCCGGCCGCCACGGCCAGCAGGACCGCGCGGCGGCGGCCCTGCGAACGCAGGCCCGCGACGGCGCAGGCGACCGCGCCCGCGCCTGCCACAGCGGCGCCCAGGGCCGCCGCCCCCAGGGCGTGGTGCGGCAGGCCGCCCGCGTGCCCGTGGCCAGCCGGCGAGGCCAGGACCAGGAACGCCGCGATGGCGGCGACAACCGTCAGTGCCGCGGCCCACGAAGCCCTGCTCAGCGGCCGGCCCGACCAGAGGCGGACGATGACGACGGCGACGACCAGTTCGCCGGCCACCAGCATTTGCACGGTGGCCAGCGGTCCGGACCTGAGCGCGACGGCGTGCGCCGCGAATCCGCCGATCTGCGCGGCGATGCCCGCCAGCCACAGGGGCTGCCGTGCCAGCAGGAGCAGCAGCCGCGGCCGCCCGGCCGCCGACTGCGGCGCCGCGGCCGCCTGCCGTTGCTCGATTGCCGCCCCCGCCCCGTAGAGCGCGGCCGCGGCCAGCGCGCTCACGATCATCACGATCATGACTCCACGCTAGAAGCGGCGCATGCCGCGGCACCATCCGGGAAGTTCCCCATTCCGGCGTGGGGTTACCCCCCCTTACCCCGGAATGGGGGCTAGCCTCCCCGTGCCTTTTGACCCGGTTTCAGTCGTCCAGGGCGTCCCAGCCGGCTTCCTGCGGGTCGAGGGCCTCGGCGGTGACCGGCGCCTCCGCGGCGCTGCTGCTAGTCGTGGCGGACGACCACTGCTTGAGCTCGATCTGCGGGATCAGCCAGGTCGCCAGGAACGCGAGCGCGGCGATCGGGACCGCGACGAGGAAGACGGTCTGGATCGACTCGGCGTAGCCGGCGACCAGGCCTTCATGGACCACGGCGGGCAGGTGGCCGAGCAGCGCCGGCGTGATGTCCGCGCTGCTGAAGCCCGCTGGCAGGTGCAGCCCGTGCAGATGGCTGGCCAGGTTGCCGATCAGTACGTTCGAGAAGATCGCGCCGAAGATCGCGGTGCCGAACGAGCCGCCGATCGAGCGGAAGAACGTGGCGCCGGAGGTCGCGACTCCGAGCTCGCTGTGCGGCACGCCGTTCTGCACGATGATGACGAGCACCTGCATGACGCCGCCGATGCCCATGCCGAGCACCAGCATGTAGAGCGAGTCCTGCCAGGTCGTCGAGTCGGGGCCCATCAGCGACAGCAGGAACAGGCCGAGGGTCATGAGCGCGGTGCCGGCGATCGGGAAGAACCGGTACTTGCCGGTCCGCGAGATGATCTGGCCGGAGGCGATCGAGACCCCGAGCAGGCCGACCATCAGCGGCAGCAGGTACAGGCCGGAGAGGGTGGGCGAGATGCCGCGGACGACCTGGAAGAACGCCGGCAGGTACGTGATCGCGCCGAACATCGCGAAGCCGACGATGAAGCCGACCACGCTGGTGACGGAGAAGATGCGCAGCTTGAACAGGTGCAGCGGCAGGACCGGTTCCCGTGCGCGCCGCTCGACGAGCACGAACAGGCCGATCAGCGCCGCGCCGGCCGCGCCCAGGATGTAGATGGGCGCCGACGCCCACGGGTAGGTCGTGCCGCCGAGGCTGGTCAGCAGGATCAGGGAGGTAGCGGCCAGCGCCAGCGTCGCCGTCCCGAGGTAGTCGATCGTGTGGTGCACCCGGCGCAGGTGGCCGGGGACCTGGCTGGCGACCACGATCAGCGCGACCACGCCGATCGGCACGTTGATGTAGAAGATCCAGCGCCAGCTGAGGTTGTCCACGAAGACGCCGCCGAGCAGCGGGCCGATCACGCTGGCCACGCCGAAGACGGCGCCGAACAGCCCGACGTACTTGCCTCGTTCCCGCGGCGAGACCACGTCACCGACGATGGCCTGCGCGCCGACCATCAGGCCGCCACTGCCGAGCCCCTGCACCGCGCGGAAGGCGATCAGCATGATCATGGAATTGCTGAGGCCGGACAGGATCGAGCCGATCAGGAAGATGACGATCGCCGCCTGGAAGAACACCTTGCGGCCGTACATGTCGCCGAGCTTGCCCCAGAGCGGGGTGGACACCGTGGTGGCGAGCAGGTACGCGGTGATGACCCAGGCGATGTGCGAGCCGCCCTTGAGGTCGCCGACGATCGTCGGCAGCGCCGTGGACACGATCGTCTGGTCCAGCGCGGCCAGGAACATGCCGCACATGAGCGCGCCGATGATGAGCAGGATGCGGCGGCGGCCGAGCCCTGGCATGGCGCCGTCGTCGGATCCCGGCTGAGCGGGCGCGGGGGTTGCGGTGGCCATCAGTTTTCGTCCTTCGCTGAAGTCATGTCGCGCAGCGCGCTGGGTTCCGGCAGCCCGTCGGCGAGCGCCCGGAATGCCTGGTCGATGAGCTGGCCGAGGTAAGCGATCCCGCCGGAGCCGGCCCAGAACGCGATGCAGGCGCGCATCACGCCGACGGCCGCGGCGGCCACCACCGACGGATAGGGGTCGGTTTCCTGGTCCGTGCCGGTGCGCGCGGCCAGCCCCTCGGCGATGGCCCGCTCGATCCTCGCCATCTGCGCCGCGTGCGCGGCGCGCACGTGCGGGTCGTTGCGCGCGATCTTCATCCGGCGCAGCCAGTCCGCTGGATCATCGCCGAGCGACCGCAGCTCATCGGCCATGTCCTGGGCGTCCTGCGCCAGCACCGTGCGCAGCACCTCCAGCGCGGGCTCGCCAGGCGCCTGGTGCGCGACGCGGTCGCGCAGCGCGGCCGCCCGGTCCGGATCGTGGCCGCCGAACAGCGCGGCTTCCTTGGACGGGAAGTAGTTGAAGAACGTGCGCGGCGACACGTCCGCCGCGGCGGCGATGTCCTCCACGGTGACGTTCGCCATGCCGCGCTCGGCCACCAGGTGCAGCGCGGCCGCGCGCAGCTGCCGCCGGGTGGCCAGCTTCTTGCGCTCGCGCAGCGACGTGGCGGGAGTGGTCACAACGGGAGTGGTCATGGTCTCTCACTCACTAAAAATTGCACTCAAGGCATCTTTACAGACCATGCAACGATAGCCGGCTCCGAGTTGTTCCTGTCACACCGGCACGCCGCCGGCCGTCATACCGGGTAGGCGTACGACAGGAGGTTCCAATGGCACGGATTCCGGGCGTCCCGCGGAAGAAGGCGGGTCCCATGGTGAAGCTCGTCTACATCTTCATGGGCAGGGGCATGAAGAAGATGACCGGGCGCGCACCCGCACGCGGCAGCGGTATCGAGCCGGTCGAGATCTGGGCGTACCAGCCGAAGATGCTGTCCGGCATGGGCAAGTTCCAGCAGGCGGTGCGCAAGGGGCACAGCGTCGACGAGCGGCTCAAGAACCTGATCGAGCTGAAGGGCGCGCAGATGATCGGCTGTGAGTTCTGCGTGGACCTCGGCTCGCAGATCTGCCGCAACTCGGGCTTCTCCGACGAGGAGCTGCTCGCCCTGCCGCGGTACCGGCAAAGCGACCTGTTCACCGAGCGGGAAAAGACCGCGCTCGACTACGCGGCCGGCGTGATGCGCACCCCGGTCGACGTGAGCGACGAGCTGTTCGCGCGGATGAGGGAGCACTTCAGCGCCGCGCAACTCGTCGAGATCACCGCCCTGCTGACGGTGGTCAACCTTGACAGGCTCAACGCCGCCTTCGGCATCGGCTCGGCCGGTTTCAGCGAGGGGATGGTCTGCGTGCCGCCGGACCGGCCCGGGCGGCCGGGGCGCCCGGTCTCCGCCACCGCGGCGAACGCCTGACCGCGAGCGGGCCGTCAGCGGGCGTCAGTCGTCGAGGATGTCGCGCAGGACGACGGCGAACGCGTCCGGCTTCCCGCCCATGGGACCGTACTCGTCGCCGAGGAACCCGCCGTGACCGCCGGGGAAGGTGACGGGCGTGCCGCCCAGCCGGCTCGCGACCCCTGCGGACGTGCGGCCGGTGATCACCTGCGCGGAGTCCTCGCCGACCCCGATCACGACCCGGGTTGACGCCGCCCGCAGGGCGTCGAAGTCGTGCTCGTAGTGGGTGCAGGTGATGATGTTGTGCCGGAGCAGCGCGTCGTCGCGGGAGCCGTCGTCCTCGGACGGCAGGCCGAAGGCGGCGGGGTCAGGCGCGGGCCGGTCCAGGTAGTCGGGGCCGATCAGCCCCTGGTGGCCGACGAACGCGATGAACTTGGCCATGGCCGGCCCGAAGCCGCTGCGCAGGTACGTCTGCCGGATGTCCTCGTTGACGGCAAGCGCCGGTCCGCTGTCCGGCGCTTCGCGGATCGCGGGCGGCTCATGCGCGACGAGCGTACGGACCTGCTCCGGGTG
The DNA here is from genome assembly GCA_963843745.1 of uncultured Actinomycetota bacterium. Taxonomy (GTDB): domain Bacteria; phylum Actinomycetota; class Actinomycetes; order Streptosporangiales; family Streptosporangiaceae; genus Trebonia. The sequence goes on along the minus strand of CAWJLP010000010.1, from coordinate 121,818 downwards.
CTTGGCGACCAGGGCCAGCGCGTTGACCGCCCCGCCGCTGCTCGCGAAGATGTCCACCGGGCCGGCGTCCAGCTCGGCGATCAGCCGGTGCAGGTCATCGGCGTGCTCGTCAGGAGTGGTCTCCAGGGCGCCGTCCGTGCGCTTGCTGCGGCCCGAGCTCCTGGGGTCGTAGGTGACGACCGTGCGATCGGTGAAGTGCCCGGCCAGGGTGGCGAAGCCGTCGGCACCCATGGGCGATCCGATCATCAGCAGGACCGGATGACGGCTCGGCTCGGCGGTCCTGACGTCGTAGTGCAGCACGGCGCCCGGTACGGTCAGGGTGCTGGTCTTCGGCTCGGTCATCGGTGGCGTTCCTTCCGCGAGTGAGCTGTCCCGATGAAGACGGACGCACGAGGACAGAATCATCGCGGAGTGCTCAGGCGGGGCGTCGCTGGCCGGCGATCACGACGCGCAGCGCACGCCGTTCTTCCTCGGTCATGCCACCCCAGATGCCGTGTTCCACACCCCGTTCCAGGGCCCAGCCGAGGCAGGGTGTCCGGACCGGGCACGCACGGCAGACCTCCTTGGCGTGCGCGATCTGGTCAGCCGAGGGGCCGGCCGTCCCGATCGGGAAGAACAAGTCAGGATCCATGGAGCGGCACGCCGCGGCGAGCCGCCAGTCCGGTCGCAGGCGCACCGCCTGATGCCACGGGGTGATCATGTCCCGATTCTGCGAATCCGCGGCGTGCTTCGCATCAGTGAAGTGACTAGTCTTCTGCCGGTAAAACCCGGGGGCCAGGGTGGTTTGGCGAGATGGCCGTGATCGGTCACGATGGAAGACAGGACAAACCAGGAGGGAGCCGGCTCTGTGCCACGCGTCGCGATCATCGGAGGAGGCATCGGCGGCCTGACGGCGGCGAACGCGCTGTCGCAGGCGGGCATCGAGGTAGCGGTCTACGAGGCGGCCGCGGAACTCAAGGAGATCGGCGCCGGCGTCGCGCTGCACGCCAACGCGATGCGGGTGCTGCGGGCCATCGGCGTGGAAGACGGCATCCGCAAGGTCGCGGGACGGTCGGAGTGGGCGGTCACCCGCAACGGGAAGACCGGCCGGGTGATCTCCAAGACCAGCCGCACGCAGCAGGCCGCCGCGTTCGGCGTGCAGAGCGCGACGGTACACCGGGCCGACCTCCTCGACGTCCTCGCCGACGCGCTGCCTCCTGGCCTGGTGACGCTGGGCAAGAGGTGCACGCGAGTAGAGCCGGACGGCGCCACGGCGGTCGCGCGCTTCGCCGACGGCAGCGAGATCGAGGCCGACGTCATCATCGGCGCCGACGGCATCCACTCGGCGGTGCGCACCTCGCTGTTCGGCCCGGACGATCCCCGGTTCACCGGGAAGATCTGCTACCGCAGCGTGATCCCGACGGCGGCCGTCTCCGGCAGCAGCCCGTCGGCCGGCAACGGCCAGTGGCTCGGCCCGCACGGCACGATCGTGCTGTACCCGCTGCGCGGCGAAGAGCTGATCAACGTCGTCTGCCACTACGACGACGATGGCTACCGGCACGAGTCGTGGATCACCGAATGCAGCCGCGAGGAGGTGCTCGAGCGGTACGCCGGCTGGCACGAGTCGCTGCTCCGCCTCTTCGCCGCCGGGAACACCTGGTACAAGTGGGCCCTGTACGATCGCGACCCGATCCCGCGCTGGACGCGCGGCCGCGTCACGCTGCTCGGCGACGCCGCGCACCCGATGCTGCCCTACCTCGGGCAGGGCGCCTGCCAGGCGCTCGAGGACGGCGCGGTGCTGGCCACCGCGCTCACCGCGGAGGCCGCTGACCCGCTCACCGGGCTGGCCAGGTACGAGGGCACCCGGCGGCCCAGGGCGAGCCGGGTGGTGCTCACCGCGCGCGAGCGGGGGCTGAGCAACCACCTGGCGTCGCCATGGGCGACCATGCGGCGGGATCTGCTGATCGCGGTGCGGCGGCGGCTGAACCGGCGCGACCCGGAAGGCCGCGGCGCGGGCTGGCTCGCCGAGTACGACGCGACCTCGCCCGACGTGCTCGCTGCCCCGTAGGACCCGGCTGCCCTGCCAGGCGGGGTCCGCTACTGGTCAGTGAGCCCGTCGAGGACGAGACCGAGGCCGATGCCCACCAGCCACACGTCCTTGGCCAGGGTGATCCCCTGTTGGGTCGGGAAGGGGCTGCCCTGCTTGCGCATGCCGGGCGTCCTGACGTACAAGCCCAGCAGGCCGCTGGAGAAGGCCGTCAGCCCAGCGCCGGCCAGCGCGGCAGGCACCACGGGCACGAGCAGCGCGGTGCCGAGCGCGATCTCGGACACCGCCAGCATGCGGACGAACTGGGCCGGCTTGAGCTTCTTCAGGAACGGGTAGGTGCCGGAGGCGAATCCGTGCAGGCGCTCGGCGGTCTCCTCATCGGCCGACAGCTTGCCGATGCCCGAGTCGAGGATGATCGCCGCGGCGGCCACCCGCTGCGGAAGGTGCCGTGCCTTCACTGAGATTCCCATGTGTTTCCCCCACGCGGTGGTGTAGATGAGGTGGTGTTATCCTTCTGGGCTCCACGGGACGCTTCCGCGCCTACATTCTTGATACATCATCCACCTAACTGGCGGCTGTCCAGGGCCGGCCCGGCTCGTTACGATCGAACCGTGCCCGGTCCCGAGACGCCCGCCGACGGCGGTACCGCCGCTCCCGCCCCCCTGGACCGCGTCCAGGCGCTCGCTAACACGCTGGGCGCCGACTGGGACACCGATCTGCTGCGCACCCGCGAGGACGCGACAAGCTGGCTCCGCGCCGTAGCGCTGCTGCCACCGGAGGCGGGCCTGAGCAACTCCGAACACGGCGCCCTGCTGCGGCTGCGCGAGTCGCTCAGGGATGTCCTCGCGGCCCACACCGACGGCCACCAGGACGCCACGGCCGCGGAGCGCCTGTCCAGGGCGCTCGCGGACGGCCGCATCATCGTCACCGTGAACCCGGCCAGCGCCATCCGGCTGGCCAGCGCGGCCAGGGCCAGCTACTCCGGCCTGGTGGCCATCGTCGCGGTCGCCATCGCGGACTCCGCCGCCGCCGGCACGTGGCTCCGGCTCAAGTCGTGCGCTGTCGCCGGATGCGCCGTGGCCTTCTACGACGACTCTGCCGCGGCCACGGCCACCCGGTGCGCGGCGCACGCCGCGGGGGCCTAAGCCGCCGCCCCCGGCACGGGGCCTGATGGCGGTGTAGCAGACTGCTATGCGGAGCGACGCCACAACGGACAAGGGAGACGCATGGAACTGGGCCTGCACATCGCGGACTTCACCTGGAACGGCGGGGCGCCCGTCCTCGGACGGACCCTGGCGAGCCACGCGAGGAACGCCGAGGCGGCGGGCATCACGCGGATCACCGTCATGGACCATTTCTGGCAGTTGCGCGGGATAGGGCCCGTCGAGCACGAGATGCTCGAGGCGTACGCGGCGCTCTCCTTCCTCGCCGCGCACACCGAGCGGGTGCGGCTGCACGCGCTCGTCACCGGCGTTATCTACCGCGAACCCGCCCTGCTGGCCAAGCAGGTCACGACCCTTGACGTGCTCTCCGACGGCCGGGCAGGCCTCGGCATCGGCGCGGCCTGGAACGAGGAGGAGTCCGACGGACTCGGGTTCCGTTTCCCGCCGGTCGCCGAGCGCTTCGAGCGGCTGGAGGAGACGATCCAGATCTGCCTGCAAATGTGGTCGGACTCCGAAGCGCCGTTCGACGGCAAGCACTACCAGCTCGGCCGGACCCTGAACTCGCCGCAGAGCCTGCAGCGGCCGCGCCCGTACCTGATGATCGGCGGCGGCGGGGAGAAGAAGACCCTGCGGCTCGTCGCCACGTACGCCGACGCCTGCAACATCTCCGCGAGCCCTGAGGCCGGCCACAAGCTGGACGTGCTCAGGCAGCATTGCGAGGACGTCGGCCGGGACTACGAACAGGTCGAGAAGACGACCATGATCATCATCGACCCGGCCACGACCAGCGACGACATCGTCCGCACCGCCTCAGGCCTGCGGGACCTCGGGTTTACCGCGGCCTACATCGCCGCGAAAGGCATCACCGAGCCGGCCATGGTCATCGACCTGCTGGCCGCGGCGCTGCCCGAACTCGGCTGAGCCAGCTCCGGCGCCTTCCCGGCCGTAACGAACCGGCGTGCCGCGCCGTTCCACGTTTCAGACGGCTGTGGCGGGAAAGACCCGTGTGCGATGTGCGGCGGTATGGGAGGGAAGCCCGTCCAGCGGCTCAGCGTACGAATGTGAGGTACTGCGATGGACACTCCGGATAGCCCGCGCACCCGGCCCGCGAGCACGGACACCGCGGAGCCTCACGAACCCGGGCAACGGTCCCCCACGTCGCTGGACCCCCGGCTGACGTGGCCCCGGCCGTACGTGGAGCAGCCGGCCGACGGCCCGCGGAGCCGTCCCACGAGGAGGATGCCGCGGTTCACCCCCAGGCACGACCCCGCGGGCAGGGCTCCCATGACACCTCCGCCCGCCGCCTCGCGGGGCCAGCGACCGGAGCCCGTGCGCGCCGTCATCGGCGACGAGATCCGGATCCCGTTCATCTGGTGCGAGTTCGGGACCTGCGATGCGACGTACATCCACCCCGACGCGCTCGGCGAGCGGGACCTGCGCGACAGGGCGCTGGCCGCGGGGTGGCGCTACGACGCGCTCGGGCGGCGCGCCTGCCCGAGCTGCGCGCAGCACGACCCGACCTTCTGGACCGTCCGGCCGCCGGCACCCGTTGCCGTGGACTGGCACCGCGCGGGCTAGCCGGGACTGGGGGCCGTCGCCCGGGCCAGGTCATGCGCGCCCCGCTACCCTGGGTTTGTCCGCGTATCCCGAACGGGCCCGTGGTGACCCCAGAGTGTGAGGGCAGGACGCATGGCCAAGGCCGACCTTCCGTCGTGGGTGGATCCGGAGCTGGCCACCCTGACGCGGGACCGGTTCTCCGACCCGGACTGGATTTACGAGCGGAAGCTGGACGGCGAACGCTGCCTGGCCTTCTGCGGGCCGGACGAGGTGCAGCTGAGGAGCCGGAACAAGCGGGACATCACGACCACGTTCCCTGAGGTCGCCGAGGCGCTGGCAGCCCAGCGGCGGGACGCCGGCCACGGTGGCCTGGTCCTCGACGGGGAGGTCGTGGCCTTCGACGGCGACCAGACCAGGTTCGAGCGGCTGCAGCACCGGCTCGGCCTCGTCAATCCCGGCCAGGAACTGGTGCGTTCCGTGCCCGTGGTCTACCACATGTTCGACGTGATGTACGCGGAAGGCAAGGACACGCGGCAGCTGCCGCTCCTGGAGCGCAAGGAAATACTGGCGCGCGTGGTCGGCTACCGTGACCCGCTGCGGTACACCGAGCACCGCGTAGGCGACGGCAAGGGCTTCTACGCGCAAGCCTGCCACGACGGCTGGGAAGGGCTGATCGCCAAGCTGGCCAGTGCGCCGTACGTGAGCGGGCGCAACAAGAACTGGCTGAAGTTCAAGTGCGAGAGCGGCCAGGAACTCGTGGTCGGCGGCTTCACCGACCCGCAGCGGTCCCGGGTCGGGTTCGGCGCGCTGCTGCTCGGCTACTACAACGCCGGCGGCGAGCTGGTCTACGCCGGGAAGGTCGGCACGGGGTTCGACACCGAGACCCTGCGCAGCCTGCGGGCCAGGCTGGGCGAGCTGGAGCAGGACAGCACGCCGTTCCGGCAGGGCCCGCCGGTGCGGGAGCGGGGTGTGCACTGGGTCAGGCCGGAGCTGGTCGCCCAGGTCGGCTTCAGCGAGTGGACCGACGCTGGCGAGCTCCGCCACCCGCGGTTCCAAGGGCTGCGCGACGACAAGTCCGCGCGTGAAGTGGTGCGCGAAGTGCCGTCAGGCTCCTAGCTTCCCGCTCGGGGGGTGGTGGGGGGCTGTCCCCCCTGGCCACATTGCGGGAGGCGGCGGCGGCGCCTGGCCATCCCCGCCCAGGGGTCGCCGCGGCGCTCCAGTTCCGCCGCGATCGTGCGCATCGTGAACTGGCCCGGGTTCAGGGAGGCGTCCTCGACCTCGGCCCAGTGCAAGGGCGTCGATACGTGGGCCCCGGGGCGGCCGCGCACCGAGTACGGGGCGACGACGGTCTGCGCGTAGGCGTTGCGCATGATGTCCAGGTACAGCCGGTGGCCGCGCTGTTCCTTGCGCGGCTCCACGGTGAGCTCATCGGGGAACTGGCTGGCCAGCCGGGTAGCCACGTCGCGGGCGAAGCCGCGGACCGTGTTGAAGTCGGCCTCGGGGCGCAGCGGCACGTGCAGGTGCAGGCCCTTGCCGCCGGTGGTCTTGACGAAGGTGGCGAGCCCGAGGTCGCCCTCGAGGATCTCCCTCAGGTTGAGCGCGTGGCGGCGCGCCAGCTCGAACCCGGCTTCGTCCGGCGGGTCGAGGTCGAACACAAGCTGGTCGGGCCGGTCGAGCGCGGCCAGGCTGCTGAGGAACACGTGCAGTTCGACGCAGGCCTGGTTGGCCAGGTACACCAGGGTCGCGGGCTTGTCGCAGATGACATGGCGCACCACGCCGCCCTGCTTCCTCACCTCCGCGCGGGTGATCCAGCCGGGGAAGTACTGCGGGACGTTCTTCTGGACGAGGCGCTGACCGGTGATGCCGTCCGGGTACCGGTCCATGACCAGCGGCCGGTCCTTGAGGTAGCCGATGATGCGCGGCGCCATCGACTCGTAGTAGGCGACCAGGTTGCCCTTGGTGATCCCGTCGTCGGGGAAGAAGACCTTATCCAGGTGCGACAGCTGGACGGTGATGCCCCCCACGCGTTCGCTGGGCTTCTGCGCCATGTTGGCGTCGTTACCCCTCCCGCCGCGGTCCAACCGCGCTCCGCCGCGCCCGGGGATGCCGCGGTTCTGCCCGCTACGCGTCGCTTTGCTCCCACGGCACAAGAGTCACTCGTCTAAATAAGTCAGCTGACCGATGTTTATCTATGCAAGTTGCAGCAATATTTGTCATGAAAGCGGCGGGCGGCATTGCCCAGCCACGGCCGGCGGACGAAGGAACGACCTGCATGAACGCGATGCTGACCAGTACCCACCCGGCCGGGCTGCGCGCGCGACACGTCCCGCTCACCACGGGACTGGCGGCCGTGGCCGAAGCCCGCACGCAGGTACGCGGGATCGTCCGCGCGTGGCAGGTGCCGGTTGACGCCTACGTGGCGGCGCTGCTTACCAGCGAGCTGGTGACCAACGCGGTCAGGAACGAGGCCAACCCCACCGTCATGCTCGACGTCACGTGCTCCGCCGGCCGGCTGCGCATCGATGTCCACGACACGTCGCGCGCCCTGCCCGCGCCGGCTGACGCTTCCGCGGACGCCGAGACCGGACGGGGCCTGATCATAGTCGGCGCGCTGGCCGACGAGTGGGGGTTTTACGCCACTCCTGACGGCAAGGCGGTCTACTTCACGCTCGCCCTCCAGCCCGGAGGCGGTGCGAAGTAATACCGCTCACGGGGACGTACCACAGTTAATCCCGCATACGACAAATCCATGAGGTGAGTACTATGGCGCGGCGCGCGGCCAAGCGGCCGGGGGAGTGTTCAGGCTCCTACTGGGTGAAGAGCTCTTTTAGTTTCTCTAACGGAAACTGCATCGAGGTGGCGAGCCTTTACGGGGGCGCCGTGGGTATCCGCGACAGCAGGGATGCGGAAGGGCTCGTGCTGCGATTTACTCAGCCCGAATGGCACGCCTTTCTCGGCGGCATCCGTACCGGCGAGTTTAACGGGCCGGGTACCTGACCCGACTGCCGCGGCGTCACGGCGCCCGGCCGCCCAGTGACGCTTGACCGGCCAGACGCGGTGTGCGAGCATCGGCGCTAGCCGACTCAAGGGAGACGTCATGGCCTTCGTGATGCGAGGCGACTGGCAGGAAGAACCGCTCTCCATCACCGCGGCCGAATACGTCGAACCCTCCGCTGAAATGACACTGCGACGGGGACAGCGGGTTTCCCATCTGTTCCCGCGCAGTGTCATGGAGGAATACGTTCTGCAACGGCTCACCGAGCGTACCTATTGGTTTTCCCGGCATTTTTACTGCACCCTGTTCTATGTAGGCGATCGCGGCGTCCTGTTGCTGGATCCGCCGCAGGGCGCCGCCGATTCGCTATTGAAGGCGATCGGGTCGGTAACGTCCCTGCCGGTAACCGCGATTTGCTATTCGCACTTCCACGCGGACCACATCGGCGGTGCGAGAAAACTCGTCGCGTCGCTCGAGGCAAGCCCGCGCGTGATCGCCAGCGAGCACACCGCCGTCTGGATGGAGCGGTTCGGCAGTGACCTGCCCCGGCCAACCGACGTGCTGCGCTGGCCGGACGGCGGCATCGAATTCGAGGGCGTGACGCTGCGGCTGCGGGGCCTGCCCCGGCCGGGTCACGCGCCCGACCACGCGGTGTTCCTGCTGGCCGAGGAGCGCATCGGGCATTCCGCGGACTTGATCAACATCGATCAGCTGCCGTTCGGGGGCTTCGCCGGGCAGGACCCGCTCGTGCTGTTCAAGCCGAACCTGCAGTTCGCGCGCGACCTGGAGTTCGACTGGTTCTCCGGCGGCCACGGGAACATTGGCGAGAAGTCCGACTTCGACTTCTACCTCGGCTATCTGGACGAGGTCACCGAGCTCATCAACGAGGAGATCCCGCGCCCCGAGACCGTCCCCGACCTCTACCTGACCGATTACCTCGACGATCTCGGGGCGGAGGAGAGGGGACGGCTGCTCGCCGGGCTGAACAACCACTTCTCCCTGTACCTGTACGGCAGGCAGCTCGCGGCCGGCGAGGAGCCCGACCGGGCAGCGGCCGGGCCCGGTGCGTTTTCCGCGGGTCTCGTCGGCAAGTGGGGGGCCGGCCGCCAGCGGGCCGTCGACGAGGCAGTGCCGCGGATCATGGACCGGCTCAGGCCGAAGTACGGGCGGATGTACAACTTCGAGGACGCGCAGCCGATCAACATCCGGGTGCTTGCCTTGTCGATGCAGCCAAGCCTCACCAACCGCTGACGTCACAGCTACCCGCCGTGACGCCCGAATGGGCTCATCCGTGCTCATTCGTCACAAGCGGAAATCGGTCAGCTGACCGATGTCTGTCTATGCAACTTGCAGCAGCATTTGTTATGAAACCGGCACCGAGAGCGACGTCCCTGTTCGGTCCTCCGCCCGAGCAGGTCGCCTACCCACCCCCCGGATCTCGGACCGGCCTATGAAGGACATGCGATGAACGCGATGGTGGCCTCTCCGCCTATCCAACTGAACCACTGCCGCGTCCGGCTGGCCGCATCACCAGCGGCGGCAGGCGAAGCCCGCAGCCAGGTCCGGACGGCGATCCGCGACTGGGGCGTGCCCGTCGACCCGGACGCCGCGGTGCTGCTCACCAGCGAACTCGTGACGAACGCGATCACCCACGAGGCAGGCGAGACCATCACGCTAGGCATCAGGTGCCTGCGCGGCCGGCTGCGGGTGGACGTGTACGACACGTCGCGTTCCTTCCCTGTGGTGTCCGTCGCCCCGGGCGACGCCGAGACAGGACGTGGCCTCATGCTAGTCGCCACCCTGGCGGCCGAGTGGGGGTTTTACCGGACTCCGGCTGGCAAGGCCGTGTACTTCACGCTGCTGTTTCATGACGACCACGCCGCCGGCTGACGGGGCGGTGCTGGGTTAGACGTGGGGACGGGGCCGTACGCCCCCTACGGGCCTGTCCCCACACGCGCCCCCGGTGACCGTGTTTGCGGACGACGCGGTTACCGCGGGGCGCGCTTTTTCCTGGCGGCTGACCGCGGCGATACGGCTGACCGCGGAGATACGGCTGACCGCGGAGATACGGCTGACCGCGGAGATACGGCTGACCGCGGAGATACGGCTTACCGCGGAGATACGGTGCGCAGCGCCGATTCCCTGGCGATGTCGGTCCGCGAGGCGACGCCGAGCTTCTTCAGGATGTGCGAGACGTGGGTCGACACGGTTCGCCGGGAAAGCATGAGCTTGGCGGCGATCTCCGGGTTAGACAGTCCCTCGGCCACCATCCCGGCGACCTTGACCTCGGTATCGGTGAGGCTGTCCCAGCCGCTGACCGCCCGCCGGTGCCTGGAGTGCGGCCCGCGGTGGATGCCGTGCGCCCGGAACGCCGCGCGCAGCCTGGCGACGTCGGCGGCGGCGCCGATGGAGGTGTACGCCTCGACGGCCTGGACGAAGGCCTCCCTGGCCCGGCCGCGGTCATCGGCGCGGAGGAACTCCGCGGCGGCGGCCTCGTACGCCTTCGCCGCGAGCAGCGGGCGGCTGGCGTCCTGATAGCGCTCGGCGGCGGTGAGCAGCCGACCCGCGTCATGATCGAGCAGACCGCCGCAGTACAGCGCGTTCGCCTGCCGGTGCGGAATCTCCGAGCCCTTGGCGAGCTTGGCCGCTTGCTCCGCCAGGGACTTGGCGGTCGTCCGGTCGCCCGTCCTGGCCGCGAGGCGGACGGCGTTGGGGAGCAGGCTCTCGAGCTCGATCTCCTCCGTGTTGCCCTCAAACGCGTCCATGAGCGCGGCCAGCGCGTCCGGCAGCGCACCGGCGTGCTCATGGTCCAGGCTGCGAGCCAGCGCGAGCGGGAAGATGAGCCGGTTCCCCAGCCGTTCGGCGTACGGAACGGCGGCCGCTAGGTGACCGCGCGCCGCGGCGAGCTCGCCGCGATGGAAGTTGATCACGGCGGCCATGCTGAGGTCGTAGCAGGCCCCGCCGAGTTCTTGCAGGTCCTCCGGCAGCCGCTCCGCCTCGGCCAGCGCGTCGTCCCAGCGCCCGGTCTCGAAGAGCAACTCGCCCAGGGCGCAGTGCGCCTGAGCCAGCCGGAGCGGCGTCCCGACCTGCGCGGCCAGGTCCCGGGCCTCCCTGGCCGCCGCGAAGGCCAGCTCGTACTGGTCGAGATAGCCAAGCGTGACCGCCTGGTTGATCTGCAGCAGCAATCGCAGGTCGGTCAGCGAAGGCTCGGCCTGGGTAACGGCTAGCGCCTGGTCAAACAGCGGCAGCGCGTCGCTGAGCCGCCCCTGCCACGTGATGACGAGCGTCAGCACGTGCAAGGCCCAGCCCATGGCCCAGGTGTCACCAGCCTCAGACGCCGCCGCGAGGGCGCTCTCGGCGACCTTGCCGGCCGTCTCGACCTCGCCTATGTGGCTGTGGGTGCGAGCGGCGACCACAAGCAGCCTGGCGCGGTGCCTGGCGGAAAGTCCCGGTGTCGCCAGAGCCCGGTCCAGCGTCGCCAGCGACTCCGCGGACTGCCCGGTCCTGATGCGGCACTGCGCCAGCGTCCAGTGCAGGTCCACGAGCAGGTCCGGGTCGGTGATGAAGCTAAGCGCCTGACTCGCCACCTGTGCCGCCTTGGCGAAGTCCCCGCTGCGGTACAGGGCGTCCGCGAGCCTGCTCACCACCCAGCCGTGATGCTCGGTGCCGCGCGCCGCGCCGACGCCGGTCTGTGCGAGCAGCTCCGCCGCGACGCCGGGCGCCTGGCTGACCAGGTGATCCCCGGTACGGACCAGCCAGCTCAGCATCCGCTCGTCCATGACCTGGGCCGGGCCAGCGTCATCAGCCGCGCGCAGCAGCTGCCGCGCGACCCGCTCAGGCGGCGCGCCGACGTCTGCGAGGGCACGGGCCGCGTCATGATGCCAGGCGGCACGCACGGCCACGGGCAACTCGTCGTACACCGCCGCCCTGATCAGCGGATGCCGGAAGCCAAGACTGCTGCCCGACTCGGCGAGCACGCCGGCCACGCGTGCCTCGTCGATCGCGGGCAGCAGGTCAGGCACGCTCCGGCCGAGCACGGTCGCCAGGTCGGGGATAGTGAAGTCGACGCCGAGCAGCGCCCCGGCGCGCAGCACATCGCGCACCGGGCCGGCGACGAAGCCGAGGCGGTCCGCGATCACCGCGGACAGCGAGACGGGGAAGGAATCATCCGCGGCCACGCCCGCTGGCGTCCGGGTCAGATTCGAGCCGCGTACCAGCGCGGCGACAAGCTCGGTGAGATAGAGCGGGTTGCCAGCCGCCCCTTCGGCCAGCCGGAGCAGGCCGTCGTCTGGCCTGCCGCCGGCCAGGACGGTCACCAGGTCTGCCACCGCCGGCTCGGTGAGCCCGGTGAGCTGGATCCGGCCACGGTCGCCGACGAGGCGCCGCAGCGTCAGCAGGTCCTCCCGGTGCGGTACCGGGCGCGCGATCCCGACAAGCAGCAGCGGCTCGTCCGGCGCCGTCTTCGCCAGCCGACTCCAGAGGGCGACGCTGGCCGGGTCGGCCCACTGCAGGTCGTCTACGACCAGGACGACCGGGCGCACGGCTCGCTCTTCCGCGACCAGCGCCAGCAGCTGCTCGGCCAGCGCGGCTGGCACGTCAATGCCACGGTCGGCGGCGGTCTCGCCGCGGAGCAGTCCGACGATCGTGGTGCGCCGGGCGTTCACCGACGGTTCCCGGACCCGGAGCGCGTCAAGGAACGGAAGAAGGGGCAACGCCGCGCCGAGCTCATCGCCGACGCCCCAGAACACCTGGCACCCGGCATCGGCCGCGGCCGTGACCGCGGCGTGCACAAGCGCGGACTTGCCGATGCCTGGCTCGCCTTCGATCAGCACCGCGCTGCCGCGCCCTCGAGCGGCCTCTCTTAATAGCCCATCGAGCAGGGCCAACTCGTGGTCACGGCCGACCAGTACGGCGGCCGCGGTCACCGGGGACATAGGCAAACTCTACTACCTGCCGCATCTTCGGAACAGGGAAACCATTTTCGGACACTAATTCGGGCAGTGGAAAACCTGCGGGGCGGGCCATTGAAGCGTACGCGCATACTGCAATGCAAATTGCATAGAACTTTGCGGGGCATGAAGCATAGACAACTTTCATCGCACTACCAAGTGAATATTTCAGATAAACCGATAACGCAAAATGTTATGCCGGTTTTGATTATTGATGAGGGCTAGCATAGCGATTTATCGTAGAAGACGTAAGAGCCGAACGCTGGCAAAAGATACACATCAGTGACGATGCGTCTGGTGGCCGCCGACGCCAGGTGAAGGCTGCTGAGCTTTATATATGCATGGAGGAATCATGCGCGTAAGGCAAGCCATCATCTCCCCACTCGTTACGATCAGCTTCGCGGGGTCCATCCTCGCCGGCCTCGCGGTGCCCGCCGTGAGCGCAGTCACGTCGAGCACTCCGGTGGTCGCGGCGGCACACGCCTCGCCCGCCATGCTCTTCCATGCCTGAATTATCCGGGCCATACGGCTAACGGCCTGCCGCCGAGTCCCCCCAATCGGCTGCAGGCCGTTCCCGTGTGCACACTGGATCGCATATATCAATTCTATAACGTGACGGTCAGCATACCTAATAGTCGTAACTCCAGCCCCATTCTTTCACCGCTGTCACCATCGTCAGCCTTCTATACAGGCAGCGCAGCGGAGCGGATTTCCGCGACAGGCACCCGCGCCTAGGCCCGTATCAGCGGTCGCTGAATGACTCGGCGGTGCCTCATGTCACAAAAGAAGCTTCGGTTGCGCTGGGTGAGTGTACGATGTACTAAGGGTTTCATAGCGGATTTCCGTGCAATCTGCGTGACGACTCAGCTGAGCCAGCCGTCCGCGCACGCGGCACCGGAAGGAAGGGGTGCCCGATGACCGAGCCAGGCAGCCCCACGGTGCGCCGTCGGCGGCTCGCTGCCGAACTGCGGGACATCCGCGAGTCCAGGGGCAGGAGCGGGGAATCGGTCGCCGCGGCGCTGGGCTGGTCGCCCTCCAAGATCAGCAGGTATGAACGGGCCAAGACCGGGCTGCGCCCGCGCGAGGTCGAACGGCTGCTCTCCTATTACAAGGTCACCGGCCAGCGCCGCGCGCTGCTGCTCGCGCTCGCCGAGGACGCCACCCATAAGGGCTGGTGGGAGGACTCCTCCGACGTTCTCGCCGAGGACTACAAGCAGTTCATCGGCCTGGAGCACGAGGCGAACTCCATCGCGATCTGGCACGTGGACGTGGTCGCGGGCCTGCTCCAGACGGAGGCGTACGCCCGCCACATCATCGGCAGCTACAGCAAGATCGAGCCCGTCGCGCCCGGCATGATCGGGCGGCTCGTCCGGGTCAGGATGCGCCGCCAGCAGGCAATCGACCGTGCGGACCTGGAGCTCTCCGTCGTCTTCGACGAATCGATCCTGCAGCGCAGGATCGGCGATGACGTCGTGATGTACGAGCAGCTGCAGCACCTGGCCAAGGTGGCAGAACGGCCGAACGTGACCATGCAGATCCTCGCCCTCGACGGGCAGCACCGGGTTTTCGGTGAGTCCTTCGTGATTTTCGGCTTCGGCGCCGACAGCGACGCCATGCTGCAGGACGTCGTCGCCACCGAGCACATGCGCAGCGGCTTCACGCTCGAGGGGGAGCGGGAGACGTACCTGCACCGGATCGCGTTCGAGACGCTCGCCGAGGCGGCACTCGACCCGCAGGCGTCCAAGGAGCTCATCCTCGAAACGGCGGAATCGCGCTGGCTGGGGCGTTAGCAGGGCTAGCGGCCGCACAGTTGTTGCGCACTTGCATTCTGTTGATACTTGTTGCTTTTTGTTGCCTATGGTGGGCGTTGAAACTCACGAGATTTTACGAGTAATCCGAACCTAATGTTGCGTTAGGGCTATTTAAGACAAGCAGGACTCTCGGTACAACTCGTCTGCTAGCCTATGGTTATAGTGACGACAGTGTGTAGTGTGACGATTGCGCATTGTAGCCACTTGTTTCGTAATTAATTCCAGGCACCAATCAGCAATCAGTGAGGTGGGGCGACATGGCAAGGCCTGATGAAGAAAGGCCGGGTTCAGGTTCTCACTGGGTAAAGAGCTCGCTGAGCTTCTCCAACGGCAACTGCGTCGAAGTGGCGAACCTCTCAGAGGGCGGCGTGGCCGTGCGCAACAGCAGGGACCCAGAAGGGCCGGTTCTCCGGTTCACCCCAGACGAGTGGCACGCTTTCCTTGGCGGCGCTCAGCTGGGAGAATTCGACAGTTTCGGCAGGTTACGCTTTACATCGCGTGAACAGCGGAGGGTCCTTCCCGATGGCCCGGGGGGACCCTCCGCTGCCGCGTGGCCGCAGATCGCCTCGTCGCCGGCTGAACCGTTCGCGGGCTGGCGGAAGAGCCCTGCGTACGGTGCCGGCTCGCGGCATCGCTGCGGCCGCCGCGCCGCGGCTTGCGCGGGCGCGTGCCGTGAGTACGGTGAACCGCCGGGGGCGTTACGGTTCACCGTCCCCACGTCTTCAAATGCCCTGCTCAGCCAGGCGTCCGCCGGCTAGCATAGGCATCTGGCCCAGTGCCAGGGCCAGGTGCGTACCCGCACCGGAGGGGACCGCGGCGCATCGACGTCGACTGCATGTGCCTTACGTCGCAGGAACCGGTGTCCCCAGCCGCGGGGTGCGTGCAGGCGCTGGTCACAGGCACGCTGGCGAGGAAACGGCACCGCTGCAAGTCAATAGGAAGACGCGTCGCAATCCCGTTCATGCGGTTCCTTCAGTTGGCCGGTAGGGGCTTGCGGATCGCGCTCCGGCTGCCCGCGGGGAAGTCCGAGCGCCGGGCGGATCCTCATCAAGTTCTCGTTGCAGCACAAATACTTCTGCAAGTTGCGATGCAAGACATCGGTCACCTGACTGATCTTCGCCTGTGACGGATGAGTCTCTTGTGACTGATGGTGTATTTCCGGGGCCGCGGGCGCCATCGAAAGCCCCGCCAGGTGTCCTTGATAGGTTCGGCAGCATGGTTTCCCTTGGCCGTACGAACCTGGACGTCTTTCCCCTCTGCCTAGGCGGCAACGTGTTCGGGTGGACCGCCGACGAGCAGCAGTCGCGCGCCGTGCTCGACGCGTATACCGAGGCAGGCGGCAACTTCGTCGACACCGCCAACTCCTACCTGGTCGAGCACGGCCGGTCCGAGACGCTCATCGGGCGCTGGCTGACCGAGCGCGGCAACCGCGACCGGATCGTGCTCGCCACGAAGGTCGGCGGCGGGCGCGACCCCAGGTACCGGAACCTGCGGGCGGACAACGTCCGCAGCGAGGCGCACGCCTCCCTCGACCGGCTGCAGACCGACTACATCGACCTGTACTACGTGCACTACGACGATCAGGAGACGCCGCTCGAGGAGTCGCTCCGCGCCTTCGACGCCCTGGTGAAGGAGGGCGTGGTCCGGCACGTCGCCGCCTCCAACTACTCGCCGGAGCGGCTGACCGAGGCGCTCAGGCTGCAGCGCGAGCTGGGGCTCGCCGAGTTTACGGTGCTGCAACCGCACTACAACCTCGTTGAGCGGGACTACGAGCGCACGCTCGCGCCCATCGCGGACGCGTGGGACCTGGCCGTGCTGCCCTACTACGCGCTGGCCAGCGGGTTCCTGACCGGCAAGTACCGGCCGGGCAGCGCGGAGGCCGACTCGCCGCGCGCCCAGCAGGCCGGCGAGTACCTCGCCAAGGGCGGCGGCGCGGCGCTCGCGGCGCTGGACCAGGTCGCGGCGGCGCGCCAGACCACGCTAGCGGCGGTCGCGCTCGCCTGGCTGCTGACCCGTCCGCACGTCGTCGCGCCGATCGCGAGCGCGCGGTCGACCGGGCAGCTCGCGGAGATCCTGCCCGCGGTCAAGCTGGAGCTGACGCCGGAAGAGACCGGCCTGCTGACGTCCGCCACCGAGCCGGCCTGAGCCGCCCTGGCTCGTCAGCTCTCGGGCGCCTCGGGCGATGTGGCCGCCAGGATGCGGCGCACCTCGGCGAGCTCGAGCTTGCCCGCGGGCGTCCGCGGCAGGCTGGGCAGCAGCACGATGCCGCGCGGCACCTTGTACCCGGCCAGCCGGCTCCGCACCGCGTCGCGCAGCTGCGCCGCGGTCAGCGCGGTGCTTCCCGTCGCCACCACGGCCATCACGCGCTCGCCCCACGTCTCGTCGGGGACGCCGACCACGGAGGCGTCCGTCACGTCGGGATGGGCGAGCAGCGCGTCCTCGACCTCCTGCGGGTGGACCTTCTCGCCGCCGGTGTTGATGACGCCGGCGCCGCGGCCGAGAAACCGGATGGCGCCGTCCTGCTCGACCACCGCCAGGTCGCCTGGCATGGTGTAGCGGACCCCGTTGACGGTGCGGAACGTGGCCGTGGTCTTGGCGGTGTCCTTGTAGTACCCGAGCGGTATCGGCCCGCCGAAGGCGAGCACGCCGACCTGCCCGCTGCCTGGCGCCACCGGCGTGTCGCCGGCCAGCACCTTCGTGGGGGCGGCAGGGTAGAACCTGGCCGGCAGGTCGTCGACGGATGAGGTGACCGCGTACGCGAACGGGCCCCCTTCGCTCGAGGCGATCGCGTCGGTGATCGTGACGCTGGCGCGCTCATGCAGAGCGCGCTTCAGCCGGTCGCTCAGCACGGTGCCCGAGCTGACCACAGAGTCCAGCGAGCTGAGGTCGTGCGGCCGTCCGGCCCGCTCCGCGGCGGCGAGCTCGTCGACGAGCGGCTGGCACACCGCGTTGCCGGCTACGACGAGCGTGCGCACCCGCTGAACGGCGACGGTCTCCCAGACGTGCCGAGGGTCCAGCCTGCCGGGGCGGGCGGTGACCACCCGGCCGCCCGCCAGCAGCGCGCCCATCGAGTTGAACAGCCCGGTCGCGTGCATCAGCGGGACAGCCGGCATCATGACAGGCGACCTGCCCGCGGACCTGGCGGCGGCCGCGACCCGCACCGCCTCGTCGAGCGTACCGGGCAGCGCGGTCACCCCGAGCCGCTGGAAGACCGACACCTCCATGGAGTGCATCAGGTCCGACAACCGCCAGATCACGCCCTTCGGCTTGCCCGTCGTGCCGCCGGTGTACATGAAGAGCTCATCGGAACCCGGCCGCGGCCGGGCCGGGCGCGGCGCGTGCGCGGCGAGCAGCTCCCCGAGCTCCGCGGCATCAGGCCCGGCGGCACCCGCGCCTACCTTGACCAGCAGGCGCAGCGACGGGAGCCTGGCGGCGACGTCCGTGACGTTCCCGGCCAGCTCGGCGCTGAACACCATGGCCGCGGCGTCGGCGTCGGCCAGCAGCGCGAACAGCTCCTCGCTGGTGTACCGGTAGTTGACGTTGACCGGCACCGCGCCGAGCTTGAAGGCGGCGAACACCGTCTCCAGGTAGGCGGCCCCGTTGTACAGGTAGCACGCGACCTTGTCCCCGGGACCGACGCCGGCGTCCGCCAGCGCGGCTGCCAGCCGCGCGGACCGCTCCTCGAATTCCGTGTAGCTGTAGTCCCGGCCAGGCTCTGAGATCGCGATGGCGTCCGGCAGCTCGCGGGCGAACGCCTCCCAGACGGTGCCGAAGGAGACGTCCACTACCCACCCGTCCTTGCTCTCACGCGCGGCGTCCTACGCCGCCCCACATCCCGGAATGCGCTTCGGCCGCTGCCCTGGACTGCGGACGCCACTGCGGCACGACTACCACGCCGGGCTCGAGCAGCTCAAGGCCGTCGAAGAACCTGGTCACCTCGGCGTGCGTGCGGTGCCGCTGCGTCTCGCGTGCCCGGCTGTTGTACTGCCGGGCCGCCTCGGCCATCCGCTCGGGCTCGATGTCCGACGCCACCTGGGACAGCGCGCCGGTGCCGATGCGCGGCAGGCCGCCAGCCTTCACGGCTATTCCTCGAGGAGGAGAGCCGTCTTCGGGCAGGACCTGACCGCTTCCCTGACGCGGTCGGCGAGCTCCGGCGGGACCTCGCTCCTCAGGATGTGCAGCTCGTCCTCATCGTCCACGTAGAAGACCTCCGGAACCAGGCCGGCGCAGACGGCGTTGGCCTCGCACAGGCCTGTATCAACGGTCACCCTCATGCGCAGATCGTAACTTTGGTGCCTGCCACAGGCCAGCGACATCGTATATTGACCGGCCCGTGACCTCGGTCCTACGATCCGGGCAAGTGGACGGCACAGTGGCGGGAGGCGCCGATGACCGCGAGCGACTCGGTGGTGGACACCGGTTTCGACTGGTTCAGCCCGGAGGTCATCAGGGATCCGCAGAAGTACGACGGCATGATCCGCGAGGCGGGACCGGTCGTCTACTCGCCGCAGTACGACGTGTGGGCGACCGGCCGGCACGCCCAGATCGAGCTCATGATGCGGGACTGGAAGGCGTTCAGCTCGACCAGGCCGGCGTTCGAAGAGGTCGGCCAGCCCATGATCCTGCTGTCCGACGACCCGCCGGACCACCAGCGGGTCAGGACCGTGATCAGCAAGGGCATGTCCCCCGCCGTGCTCCGCCGGATGCAGGACGCCTTCGAGCAGGCGGCGGATCAGATCGTGCGGTCGCTGCTCGACGCGCCCGATGGCATCATCGACGGGCATACCGACCTCGCGAAGGCGTACGTGCTGACGGTGTTCCCCGACGCGATCGGCCTCGGGGACAACAACAGGGAAATGCTGATCAGGTTCGGGCACGCGCAGTTCAACATGTTCGGGCCGAAGAACGAGATCTACCAGCAGTCGATGGACGAGGCGTTCGAGGTCTTCGAGTGGGTCGCCGTCAACTGCAAGCGGGACGCGGTGCAGCCCGGCGGCATCTGCATGGCCATGTACGAGGCCGCCGACACCGGCGCCGTCACGCAGGAAGAGGCCGAGATCCTCGTCCGCACCCTGTACTCGGCGGGGTCCGACACCACGATCTACTCGCTGGGCAACACGCTGCGCGCGCTGGCGGAGTTCCCCGACCAGTACCAGCTGCTGCGGTCCAACATCGACGAGTTCGCGGTGCGGGCCTTCGAGGAGGGCATCAGGTACGACAACCCGGCCAGGTTCACCAGGCGCCGCGCGACCTCGACCATCGACGTGGACGGGACCGAGCTGCCTGAGGACGCGAAGATCCTGCTGCTGCACATGCCCGGCGGCCGCGACCCGCGGCGCTGGGAGAACCCGGCCGTCTACGACATCACCCGCGACGTGGTCAACAAGCACCTCGGCCTCGGGTTCGGCGTGCACGCCTGCGTGGGCGCGCGCGTCGCCCGCCTCGAAGGGGTGTCGCTGCTGTCGGCGCTCGCCCGCCACGTGCGGTCCATCGAGCTGGCCGGCGAGCCGGAGGTGACCACGAACATGGCGGTGCACGGCCACGAGAAGCTGCCGCTGCGTATCGTCCCCGCTTAGCGGCAGGGCTTAGCAGGCAGGGCTAGGACGCGCCGAACCAGCCCGGCACGTCCAGCCGGAATGTCTCGCCGGGCACCATCGTCCGCAGGCTGGCCTCAAGGTCGGCAACCCGGTCGTCGCCGAGGGTGCGTGCCCAGCGGTCCCTGATGCCGTCGAAAATCTCCGCCGAGAGGGCGAGCGCTTCGACGCCGCGCGGGGTGAGCCGGGTCAGCTTGCGGCGGCGGTCGGCACTGTCGCCCGCCCGCTGCGCGTAGCCGAGCGCTTCCAGCCGCTCGATCGTCTTGCCCGCCGCCTGCTTGGAGATGCCCAGCCGCCTGCCGACCTCGCTCGCCGTGGCGCCGCGGAACCCGATGGCCTGCATCGCGAACCCGTGCGCGGGGCGCATGTCCTGGTGCCCCCGGCGGGCCAGCTCGCCGTGCAGTTCGTCGATGATCGCCCGGAAACCGCCGAACAGCAGCAGCGGCAGCTCATACCCGGCAGCGGCGCTTGACGTCATTCGACAACCTCGTTTACTGTTTTAGACAACCAAGTTGTCTTTAACGATAGCGGAGGACCGCAATGTTCACCGAGCACACCATCGAATCCGCGCCGCCCGCCGCCCGGCGCCACATGACCGCCACCGCGAATCACCTCGGCTACCTGCCGGCCGCCACTGCCCGCTGGGCCAGCTCGCCGCAGCTGCTCGACGGCTTCCAGAAGCTCAGCGGGCTGTTCGACACGACCACGCTGGACCCCGTGGCGCGCGAGGTCGTCATCATGACGATCGCCACGAGGAACGGCTGTCACCTTTGCGTGGCGATGCACACCGCCCGGCTGACCGCGCTGCGCGCGGACGCCTGCCTGATCGCCGCGCTGCGCGGCGCCCAGCCGCTGGCCGACCCGAGGCTGGACGCGCTCAGGGAGTTCACGCTGCGGGTGCTCGACACCGCGGGCGACGTCGGCGAGCCGGCCCTGCGCGCCTTCTTCGGCCATGGTTACACCGAGCGCAACGCGCTCGAGGTCATCCTCGGCATCGGCGCGTATGTCATGTCGACGCTCGCCAACCGGCTCACCGGCGCCCCGGTGGACGACCAGCTCAGCGCGTTCGCCTGAGGCTGCCACCGCGCCTAGGGCGAGAACTTGACGCGAGAATCACCACAATTCGGACATTCAGCGTTCGTTTCTCGCCCTAGGTCACCCGCAGTCAGTGGGGGGTGTGAGAGTCACCCCGCGCCCGTTCGGGATGATGCTTTTATTCATTTCCGAACAGGGAGAGTCAGATGGTGCTGTTCCGGCGCGGCATGCACTTCGGGTCGTACGGCACCGTGGACGACGGGCCCGCGGTGTTCGACCGGCTCGCCGAGGCGGTGCGGGCCGCGGAGGCGGCCGGGTTCGACGCGGTATCGGTGCCCGACCACGTGCACCAGAACCAGGTCGGCGGCGGGCCTGACTCGCCCATGTTCGACGCGTACACACTGCTCGGGGCGCTGGCGATGCGGACAGCCACGGTGCGGCTGTTCGCGCTGGTGAGCCCCGTGACGCTGCGCCATCCCGGGCTGCTCGCCAAGGCGGTGACCGCACTCGACGTGCTGTCGCGCGGGCGGGCCGTGCTCGGCATCGGCGCCGGGTGGGACGTCGCGGAAAGCGAGGCCTACGGTATCTCGTTCCCGTCCGCCGGCGAGCGGTTCGACCGGCTCGAGGAGGCGCTGGCGATCTGCGACGCGCTGCTCACCCAGGGGCGGGCCACGTTTTCCGGGAAGTTCTACACCATGCGGGACGCGCGGAACTCGCCGCGGCCGGTGCACGCCGCGGTTCCCGTCCTGGTGGCGGGCGGCGGTGAGCGCCGCACGCTCGACCTGGTAGCGCGGTACGGGGACGCGTGCAACGTGTTCGCCGGCGACCCGGCGGAGGTAGCGCACAAGTTCGAGGTGCTCGACCGGCACTGCGCGCGGGCCGGGCGCGACCCGGCGGAGATCACCAGGACCGTGTTCGCGGTCGACACCAGCGACCTGGACGCGTTCGCGGCCGGCGCCCGCCGGTGGGCGGACGCGGGCGCGGACGGCGCGGTGGTCGTCGGACCAGCTGACCCCGGACGGATCCCGGCGCTCGGCGAGCTCCTCGCCGGCGTTTTCCCTGGCTAACCGGCCGCCAGCCAGGCGCGGGCGGCGCAGGTCAGCGCCGTCACGCCGGTACGCAGGGTCGGCTCGATGACCGGCGCGAACCACGGGGAGTGGTTGGACGGCAGGCCGTTGACGATGGCCCTGGCCTCCTCGATCGAGGCGACGTTCGCGAACAGCGCCGGGTCGGCGCCGCCGAGCAGCCAGTACGCGCACGGTGCCCCGGCGGCGCTGGCGAACAGGCCGACGTCCTCGCTGCCCGACACCGGGCCGGGGTCGAGCACCAGACCCGCCCCGAAGCACCCGTTGAAGGCCTCGGTGAGCCGGGCGCACGCGGCCGGGTCGTTGACGACCGGAGGGGTGCTCACCATCGCGGTGATCTCCGGGACGGCGGGCGCCCCGGCGGTGGCGGCCTCCCCGGTGACGATGCGCTCGATCGCGGCCAGCGTCTTCGCGCGCACCCGCTCGTCGTAGGTGCGGACGGAAAGCAGCAGCTCAGCCTCGTCGGGGATGACGTTCGCCACGGTTCCCGCGCGGAGCGCACCGACCGTCACCACGGCGTGGTCGGCGGGCGCCAGCTCCCTGGATACGATGGTCTGCAGCCGGAGCACGGTCGCCGCGGCCAGCACGACGGGGTCGACCGACGTCTCCGGCTGCGAGCCGTGCGCGCCGCGCCCGTGCAGCACGACGCGCAGCGGGTCGGAGCCGGCGAACGCGGGGCCGGCCCGCAGGCCGAGCAGGCCGGCCGGGATCGGCGAGACGTGCTGGCCGAGCACGACGCCGGGCGCGCCGAACCGGTCGAACAGGCCGTCGTCGATCATGGCGCGGGCGCCCTCGCCGGTTTCTTCGGCGGGCTGGAAGACGAGCAGGAGCGTTCCGCGCCAGGATCCGGGGTCGGCCGCGAGCTCGGCCGCCGCACCGAGCAGGCAGGTGACGTGGACGTCGTGGCCGCAGGCGTGCATCACCGGCGTCTCCGGGTCGTGGCCGCTGACTGTGCTCGCGTACGGCAGGCCGGTCTGCTCCCTGACGGGCAGCGCGTCCATGTCGGCGCGCAGCAGGGCCGTCGGGCCGTCGCCGTTCTTCATGACGCCGACCACCCCGGTGCGACCGACGCCCTCCGTGACCTGGTAGCCGAGGTCGCGGAGCCGGGCCGCGACGACGGCGGCCGTGCGGTGCTCGGCGAACGCCAGCTCGGGGTGCGCGTGGAGGTCCTTGTACAGGGCGGCGAGTTCCGCCTGCCCGGTCACCGGAGGACGTCCATCGTGAGGACCAGCTTCCCGGCGACGTGCCTCTTCTCGCCCAGCTCATGGGCTTTGGCGGCGTCGGACAGCGGGAACGTGGCCGCGATGACCGGGCGGAGCTTGCCTTCGGTCACCAGGTCCGCGATCGCGGACAGTCCGCCGTGATCGTGCTCCACGAGCATGACCTGGGCGCGGAGGCCTAGCGTGGCGGCCTCTTCGGCCACCTCAGCGGGGAACGGCAGCAGGCTGATGAGCCGGCCGCCGGCCCGCAGCGTGCGCAGCGACCTGGCCGGGTAGTCGCCGCCGACGGTGTCCAGCACGACGTCGACGTCGCTGACCGCGGTCGCGAAGTCGGTCGCCTGGTAGTCGATCATCTCATCCGCGCCCAGGCCGCGCACCAGGTCGTGGTTCCTGGCGCTGGCCGTGCCGATCACGTACGCGCCGCGCGCCCTGGCGATCTGCACGGCGAGATGGCCGACTCCCCCGGCCGCGGCGTGGATGAGGACCCGCTGCCCGGCTTCCAGGCGCGCGGTGTCGTTGAGGGCCTGCCACGCGGTCAGCGCCGCCAGCGGCAGCGCGGCGGCCTGCACGTGGTCCACGTTCTCTGGCTTGCCCGCGAAGGCGCGGGTGGGCGCGGTGACGTACTCGGCGTGCGAGCCGACGCCGTGCGGGTACGGCAGCATGCCGAACACCTCGTCGCCCGGCTGGAACAAGGTGACGCCGAACCCGGTCGCCTCGACCACGCCGGACACGTCCCAGCCGAGCGTGAACGGCGGCGCGCCAAGGAAGATCGGGAACGCACGGTGGCTCCAGTCGGTGGGGTTCACCCCAGCCGCATGCACCCGCACCAGGACCTGGCTGACGCCAGGCTCCGGCCGGGGAACCTCGACCTCGCGGAGCACCCCGGGGCCGCCGAGGACCTCCTGCCGGATCGCGCGCATGGTTGTCGTCATGCCGCTAAGCCTGTCACGCCCCGGCCGACGCCCGGTGAATGACTTGCCGGCCCGAGCGGCTGGCGTGCGAGGCCTAGCCGGTTCGGCGTCGCTTCCGGTCGGGCCAGCCATCTACGTATCACTTTTCGCCCCTGAAATCGGACAAACCGGGCACGAAAAGGGCCGAAAGTGATACGAAGACGAAGAGTTACACAATATTTCTGACTGTGACGGCAGCTCGGACCCCTGCTCTCCTGATCCGGAGGTTCCCGCACGCGCCTTGACTTGAATACATTGGTTAGAGAATACTAACGGTTAGTGGATACTAACCGAGATGCTGACCGGTGGGGTGCGCTGGCTGACGGCACGCGCCGGGCCATCGTGGCGTGCCTGGCCGACGGCCCGCAGGCTGTGGGGCAGCTGGCGGCTGGCCTGCCGGTGAGCCGGTCGGCGGTGTCGCAGCATCTGAAGATCCTCAAGGACGCTGGCCTGGTGGAGGACGTGGCGGCGGGGACGCGCCGGATCTACCGGCTCAACCCGGTCGCGCTGGCGGCGTTGCGGGATCAGCTCAATACGTACTGGCAGCGGGCGCTGGCTGGGTATGCCGATGCCGCGGAGGCGCCAGCTAAGGAGGGGTGATGGCCGAGACCGAGGCGGCGACGGTCCGCAAGCAGGTCGTGGTGGACGCGCCGATTGAGCGCGCTTTTTCGGTGTTCACCGGCCGGTTCGGGGATTTCAAGCCGCCGGAGCACAACTTGCTCGGGGCGCCGATCACCGAGACGGTGTTCGAGCCCCGGGTCGGCGGAGGCATCGTCGACCGGGCTGAGGATGGCAGCGAGTGCCGGTGGGCGCGGATCCTGGCCTTCGACCCGCCGGACCGGGTCGTGTTCAGCTGGGATATCAGCCCGCGGTGGACGATCGAGACCAACCAGGCGCAGACCAGCGAGGTCGAGGTGCGGTTCTACGCCGAGTCGCCGACCCGCACGCGGGTCGAGCTGGAACACCGGCACATCGACCGGCACGGCCCCGGATGGGAAGCGATCACCGGCGGCGTAGACGGGCCGGAGGGCTGGCCGCTGTACCTGGACCGGTACGCAGCGCTAGTGAAGGAAGGCAGCTGACATGCGCCGATCGTGATCAGCGCCGAGATCGAGCGCCCGGCCGCCGAGGTGCTCGCCTACGCCTTCGATCAGGTTCACCGGCATGACCGTGCGACCTTTCATTTCCTGACCGCCGATGAACACCTGGACACGGCCACTGCCCGGGCGCCAGCGACAGCGGGACCTCATGGCCGATCTCGCCGCCGGAACTTAGCCGGCGACGGACAGGATGACGTCTGAAGCCTTGATCACCGCGGTGACCTCGCTGCCCTCGGCGAGCCCGAGCTCACGGACCGCCTCCACAGTGATCGAGGCCACTAGGCGCACGCCGTTGGCGTCCAGCTGGACGTTGGCGATCGCCTCCCCGGCGTTGATGGCGACGACCCGGGCCGGTATCTGGTTGCGCGCGCTCAGCTTCATGGTGTCCCCTTCACGAAATCGGCGGTCCTGCGGACCTTAACGCTACTCGCCTAGCGTGCGATAGTTGCGCCGCGCAAGCCAGCCTTGCGTGGCGGTCTCGGGTACCGGCATCATGGGCGCATGGCGTCGTACATCGCCGAGACCCAGGCCTTCTTCGCCAGCAGGGCCGCCACCTGGGACACGAGGTTCGGCGACGACCTGCCCGCCTACGCCGCAGCGGTGGCCAGGGCCGGCATCCCTTGCGGGGGCGTGGTCGTCGACGTCGGCTGCGGCACCGGCCGGGCGCTGCCCGCCCTCCGGCAGGCCGTCGGCCCGGACGGCTCCGTCATCGCCGCCGACCTGACTCCGGAGATGCTCAACGCGGCACGGCCGAAGGCCTCGGCCGCACATGCCGCCCTCGTCATCGCCGACGCTCGCCGGCTGCCCTTCGCCGCCGCGTCGGCCGACGCGCTCTTCGCCGCCGGCCTGGTGAACCACCTGCCCGACCCCGAAGCCGGGCTCAGGGAGCTCGCCCGCGTCGCCGGTCCCGGTGGCCTGCTCATCCTGTTCCACCCCTCAGGGCGCGCGGCGCTCGCCGCCAGGCACGGCCGGACAGTGACCGAAGACGAGCCGCTGTCCCCCGGCCCGCTCAGCCGGTCGACGCTAGCCACGGGATGGCGGCTGACCACCTATGACGACGCCCCAGAGCACTTTTTCGCGCTCGCCGTCCGCTTCTAGTGAGCGTCGGCTCTTTCCGCGATCGTGTCGAGGAAGTCCAGGGCCGCGACCGCGGTCGCGCGGCGCCAGGCGAGCAAGGTAGCGTCGAAGCCGCCGGACTGGGCACGCTGGTCCTCGATGGCCTCGGCGATGGGCTCGAGGACCGCGCGCTGGCTGCGCAGCAAGTCCGCTGGATCGCCTCCGACCCGGTCCAGCAGGGCGAGCTTGAGGAGCAGGTTCGAGCGGATGTCCCGCACGTGCTGGACGGGGGTGTGCAGCCAGCGCCGTGCCGCCTCGCTGCCCTCAGGCGTGGCGGCGTAGATGGTCCGTTGCGGGCCCAGTCCTTGCTCCGTGCTCTGGGGGACCACCAGGTCGGCGTCGAGCAGGCGGCCGATGGCCCGGTAGATGACCGCCTTGGGGATCTGCCAGACCCGGCCGAGTTCACCGCCGGCGGCGGTCAGCTGGGCGACCGCGAAACCGTGCATGGGTTGCTGGCTGAGGATGGCGAGCACCAGCCACTCCGGCAGCGACA
The DNA here is from genome assembly GCA_963843745.1 of uncultured Actinomycetota bacterium. Lineage (GTDB taxonomy): Bacteria > Actinomycetota > Actinomycetes > Streptosporangiales > Streptosporangiaceae > Trebonia. The sequence continues at coordinate 94,724 of CAWJLP010000010.1, read as the reverse complement.
TCGGCACCTCTGTAGTCATGACCACAGAGCCTAGCGCCGCCCAGAGGAAGTACGGAACGCCGCACCGCGGGCCGCCACGGGCAGTTGCGCGACGCAATATTGCAGGTCATCGCTCGATTAGCGAGCATGGCCTGGTTATTGTGCGGGCTATGCCGGGCACTGGTTGGACGGAAGTCGTGGCCCTGGCAGCCGCATACCTGATCGCGACAGTCACCACCCCGGCCGGCATTTCGGGTGCGGTGCTGCTGCTGCCTTTTCAGGTCAGCGTGCTCGGCACGCCCAGCCCGGCGGTGACCCCAACCAACCTGCTCTACAACATCATCGCGACACCCGGGGCGCTGTACCGCTACTGGCGGCAGGGACAGACCGGCGGGCGGCTGGCCCTGGTGCTCATCGGCGGGACGCTGCCCGGCGTCATCGCCGGATCGGTCATCCGGGTCAAGTTGCTTCCCGGCCCGCGCGTTTTCGACCTGGTGGTCGCCGCCGTGCTGATCCCGCTGGGCTGCTGGCTGGCGCTCAGCCGGCCGTCTCGCACCGACGAACCGGGTGGTCACGTTCGGCCGATCCCGGTCCCCGTGCTAGTGGCGCTGGCCGCCGTGGTTGGGTGCGTGGGCGGGATCTACGGGATCGGCGGTGGCTCGATCCTGGCGCCGGTCCTCATCGGCTCGGGCCGCAAGCCGTCCGAGGTCGCCCCCGCCGCGCTGGCCGCCACGTTCGTGACGTCCGTCGCCGGCGTGATCACGTTCACCATCTTGTCCCTGCACCAGCACATCTCGGTGGCGCCCGATTGGCCCACCGGCATCGCCCTGGGCGTAGGGGGCCTGGCCGGCGGCTATACGGGTGCCCGCATTCAGTCCCGGATGCCCGATATCCTAATCCGGCGCCTTGTCGGAATCCTGGTGATCGCGATCGGCGCCTATTACCTGTCATCCGGCCTGGGCTAATCCCCCGGCAAATCGCTCGTTACCGCGCGTTGATCGTATTTCATCGGTATGGTCCGAGATTGTGAGCGGCGGCACGTCGGGGACACATTCAGGCCTGCGCGCGGCCATTAACGCCTGGCTTGAGGACATCAGCTTCCGCACGGGCATGATCACCGGTGCGGTCGTGCTGCTGGTGATCGCGGCGGCCGGCGCCGCCGTGGCTGTCCTCGGCCACGGCGGCCAGGCAGCCGGCGCGCTGGGCTCGCGCGGTCCCGTGACGGTCGCGCCGTCCGCGGCGGCGTTCCCCGTGAGTACCGCGTGGCCGCCCGTGATGCCTGGTTCCGCGACGCCGGCTCGCTCCGCTCCGGCGACTTCGGCTCCGCCGCGGTCCGCGGCCGCGGTCAGCGCGCCGGCAGCCGGATCACCGTCAGCGACGCCGGCGCCCGGATCGGGGCAGGCCGCGGCGGTCGCGGCGGCTTCCCGTGCCGGCCGCGAGGGTTACGGGCTGGCCAGTCCCGCAGGCTGGCGGCACGGGACCCGGCTTGGCTGGGGTGAGCGAGGATGGACCTGGGGTCCCTGCCGTGGCACCTACTTCCGCGGCTCGTGGTGGTGACGAGCGCGGTTTCCGCGGCGGCCGGCCAGGGCTACCGGCTGCTCCGGGGGCCCTGGCCGGTGACGGCCCGCGTCAGGAAGACGGCATCAGCACCGAGCTGATGATATAGACGGTGGCGTTGGCGGTCTGCACGTTGCCGCACACCACGTCGGTGCCGTTGACCGTGTAGGTCCCGCCGGTCATGGCCGGCGTGATGGTGCCGCCCTCCAGCGTCTTGATCGGCTTCCCCGCGGCGAGCTGGGCCGGGGTGTAGCGGCCTGCCACGACGTGGTAGGTCAGGATCTTGGTCAGCTCGGCCTTGTTGGCGAGCACCTTCGTCAGCGTCCCCGACGGGATCTTCGCGAACGCGGAATTGTCCGGCGCGAAGACCGTGATCCCGCTGGCCGAGTTCAGCGTGTCCACCAGGCCGGCCTTCTCGACCGCCGTCACGAGCGTGGACAGCACCGGGTTACTCGACGCGGCGGTGGCTACCGGGGCGGCCGACATGCCGGTGAAGCTGCCCGCTCCCGACTTGGGCACGGCCGCGCAACCCGGCCCGAAGTCGGACATGGCGGCCGAGGAGGCCGACGAGGACATGGACGACGACGGGGACGCGGCGGGCGGTGCCGATGAGCTCGACGACGAGGACGAGCCGCACGCGGCGGCGCCGATGCTCAGGCTCACGGCGAGCCCGGACAACGCGAGGATACGGCGGTTGTTCATTGTTTCTCCTTCTGCTGGATTTCCGGTTTGGCCGGGATGGCTGTCAGGTGACGGTGACGACGACGGAGTCCCAGCCGCTCGCGCCGTCGGGGAATGAGGCGGCGTCGCGCGGGGTCTGCGTGACGCCGGCCGAGTCGGTTGCCCTGACCCGCAGCTGGTGCAGGCCGGGCGCCGCGTCCCAGGCCCACATCCACTGCCGCCAGGTGTCGATGCCGTCCGCGGCCGCGAGCCTGGCGGGGTGCCAGGGGCCGCTGTCGGCGCTGACCTCGACGGCCGCGATGCCGCGGGACGGAGCCCAGGCGACTCCGGCGACCGGTATCCGGCCGGCCGCCACCCGGGCGAGCGGCCGGGGGACGTCGATGCGCGATTCGGTCTTGATGGGCGCCCGCTCGGCGTAGCCGCGCTGTGTCCAGTACGCGCGCTGCCGCGCGAAGGTGGTGACGGTCAGCCGGGTGACCCATTTGGTCGCCGACACGTAGCCGTACAGGCCGGGTACCAGCATCCGGGCGGGGAACCCGTGCTCGACAGGCAGTGGCCGGCCGTTCATGCCGACGGCGAGCAGGGCGTTCTTGCCGTCGAGGATGGTCGCGAGCGGGGTGGAGATCGTCATGCCGTCCGCGGCGGCCGACAGCACCTGATCGGCGCCGGCCAGCGGGCGCGCCCGGCGGAGCAGGGCGGCCAGCGGGGCGCCGAGCCACCGGGCGTTGCCCGCGTAAGGCCCGCCGACCTCGTTGGACACGCACACGAGGGTGATGTCGGCCTCGGTCAGCGGCATCCGCAGCAGCTCACCGAAGGTGATCTCGAGCGGCCTGCGGACCATGCCGTCGATGCGCAGCGTCCAGCTATCCGGCGCCACCTGCGGCAGCACCAGGTCCGTGTCGACGCGGTAGAACCGCGCGTCCGGCGTGAAGAACGGTGTCAGCCCGCTGATTCGCAGGTCTGCTCCCGGCGGCACGCGCGGCGCGGGAACGGCAGGCGCGGGAAGGCGCACCTGGGCGCGGGACGAGGCGACGCTGAACCGGTCGAGGAGCAGCCGCCCGGACAGGCCGCCGCCCACCGCGACCGCGGCCGCGGCCGCCCCCGTGACCAGGAACCGCCTGCGCCCCGGCCACGTCACGGTACCCGGGCTGACCCCGGCGCCGGTGTCACTCCCGGCGCCGGGGCCAGCCGCGGCGGCGCCGGCCCCGGAGGCGCCGGCCCCGGAGGCGCCGCCGCGCTGGACAGCGCGGGCCATCGCGGTCAGCGCGATCGCCGCCGCGGCCACTCCGGCGAGCGTGGGAAGCACGTCGAGCGCGGTGGCGCCCGGCTGGCTGACGGCGGCGGCGGCGCCCACCGCGCCGAAGACGGCAAGCACCGCGAGCCCAGGCCAGGTCCGCCGCACAGTGAGCAGGCCGGCCGCCATCGCCGCCACCAAGAGCACCGCCAGCACCCCGATGAGCAGCGCGTCCTTATCGTGGGAGCCGAAGTGCGCGATCGCGAACTCCTTGAGGGGCACCGGCGTCAGGTTGATGGCGACGTCGCCGACCGCGACGACGGGACTGCCGAGCGGCCCGGTGATCCCGGCCGCCAGCTGCGCGACGCCGAGCGCCACGGCGCCGGCGATCAGTCCGGAGACAGCCCCGGCGAGCCATCGGGTCCAGCGTTCCCTTGTCGTCACGGTCAGCGATTCGGGGCGGCGATGATCGCAGATTGGGACGTCATCGCATCCGGTCACTGTGACCTGTCACACCCAATCCGGCCGATGGGCCGCTTCGAATTCCCTGGCGTGAACACCCCATCGACGACCCCGCGACAGCCGGGTCCCGGCCGCGCGGAGCAAAGCGGCCGGGACCTCGAGAGCCTGCTGATCCGGGTGGCCCGAGGGGATCACGCGGCATTCGAGGCGGTCTACGACCAGCTCGCCGGCCCGGTGTACGGGCTGGTCCGCAAGGTGCTCAGGGATCCCGCCCAATCGGAGGAGATCGCGCAGGAAGTCCTGCTGGAGGTGTGGCGCGCCGCGTCCCGTTTCGACGCCGCCAGGGGCAGCGCGGCGGCCTGGGTGATGACGATCGCGCACCGCCGTGCGGTGGACCGGGTCCGTTCGGAGACCTCGTCCGCGAGGCGCGAGCAGAAGGTGCTCCCCGGCCCGGTCAGCGGCGACGATGTCGCGGAACTGGTCGAGACCGCCCTGGACAGGCAGCGCGTGCGCCGCTGCCTCGGCACGCTCACCCCGCTGCAGGCGGAGTCCATCAAGCTCGCCTACTACGGCGGCTATACCTACCCCCAGGTCGCCGAACTTCTCGGGGTCGCACTGGGGACGGTCAAGACCCGCATCCGTGACGGCCTGATCAGGATGCGCGACTGCATGGAGGTGACCTGGTGAGCGCCGAGCGTCATGAGATGCACCTGCTCACGGGCAGCTATGCCCTCGACGCCCTGCCTGGCGCCGAGCGTGCCGCGTTCAGGAAGCACCTGGCCCAGTGCGCACCGTGCGCCGACGAGGTAAGGGGACTGCGGGAAACCGCCGCGCGGCTGGCGATGGCCACCGCCATCGAATCGCCAGCGGAGATGCGCGCGCGGGTGCTGGCGGCGGCGCCGCTCACCAGGCAGCTCCCGCCACCCGGCCGCGTCCCGCTCGCCCTGGCCGGCCAGCGAGGCGGCCGAGCGGCCCGCTCGCGGCTTATCAGGCCGTCCCAGGCGGGCATCGCGGCGATCCTCGCCCTCGCCGCCGCCGTGGTTTTCCTGCTGGTCACTCAGGTCACCACCCGGCAAGAGCTCCGGCAGTCCCAGTCAGCCAGCCAGGCGATCGCCGCGGTGCTCGCCGCGCCCGACGCGCGCATCGAGACGATGCCCGCCACCGTGGGCGGCAGCGTCACCGCGGTGCTGTCCGTCCGGCAGCACGAGGCGGTCGTCACTGCCGCCGGACTGCCCGCCCCGGCGGGCAGCCGGATCTACCAGCTCTGGGTGATGAGTCCCACGGGCGCCCGGCCGGCGGGCCTGCTTCCCGCCAGCCACGCGGGCTCGACCTCGCCCGTACTGGCCGTGGCGGTGGAGCCGGGCGACCGTCTAGGCATCACGGTCGAACCGGCGGGCGGCACCGTCCAGCCCACTACGACGCCCGTCGTGGTGATGCCGGTGCCCGTCGCCGAGTAGCGGAGGGTCGGGAGTCGCAACCGTACGTTCTGGAGCTTCAGGTTACGACCGCCGCTTCTTCCCTGTCCCGTCAGCGCACACCATCACCTGGAGCACCGAGTTGGCGAGCAGGCCGGCGAACGAGGACTGGGTGGCGGCCGTGCCGGGGCCCGGGTCGTCGCTGATCTCCTGCCGGAGGCGGCCGGTGGCGCTGATCACGAAGGCGAGGTCGTTGTGCGCCGACATCGCGCCGGCCGGCAGGTTCTGCACTTCGATCCCGTACTGGTGCCAGACCGGCACGAGCTGGCTGAGCGAGCCGGTCAGGTACAGCCAGTTGGACACCTGGCTGAGCCCCTCCTGCCGGGTGAACGCCGCGGTGAAGGCCGTGGAGGTATAGGTCGGGTTGGCGACGACCGCGACAAGCTCGGTGCCGCCTGCCTTCGCGCCGAGCATCGCGTCGGCCGCGCGCAGCTCCTGGGCGATGATCGGGCAGTCGGTCGTGCACACCGGGTCGAGGAACGTCAGCAGCACGACCTTGCCGCGCAGGCTGGACAGCGACACCTGATGGCCGTCCTGGCTAGTGAGCGTGAAGCCGGGCGCGGGCTCGTTTACCGGGCCTGAATCGCCGGCGAGGGCCTGGGCGATGATCGGGTCCGCGTTGCGGTTCGCCGAGGCGAACGCCATCGGCGCCGCGCCGACCACGATCACGGCGATCGCGCCGAGGGCGGCGACCGACCGGCCGCTGAGCCCCGCGAACCCCCGTCCCGCGGTCGTCAGCCAGGCCGGAAGCCGTGACGGCGGCGTTGCGGGGGCGTCGGGCTGGGCCTCCGGTGCGGGCTCGGGGTCCTCGGTCGCCGTCGCTGCCGCCACCGTCGCTGCCGCCGCCGCCGGCTCGGCCGCCGCGGCCGGCTCGGGCTGCGGCGCGGGGGCCATCGCCAGGTAGCCGGCGGTGAACAGCAGAATCAGCGGAATCATGCTGTTCGGGTCGGTGCCCAGGCCGCCGAGGAAGCCGAGGTCCTCGATCAGCACCCAGTCGGCCAGGCAGAAGACCGCGGCGACGAGCACCGCGATCCGGGCGAGCCGCGCGTCGCCGCGCAGCGCGCTCAGGCAGAACGCCGCGCCGATCGCGGCGAGCGCGATGACCGCGACCAGGTTCACCGCGAACCCGTGCGCGGCGGTGAAGTTACCGAACGCAGAGACGATCGAGGCAAGCACGTGCGGCTGCGACGTGCCGGCCATCGACTGGACCATGCTGGCCAGCCCGCTCGCCTGCCCGCCGGCGGTCCCTTGCCAGAAACCGCGCCCCGGCCACGCCTGGAGCAGCGCCATGCCGAGGAAGAACACGCCCGTCCCAGCGAGCGTCAGCCGTCCGGTCCGCGGCGACTCCCAGGCGCGCTCGGGCAGCGCGACCAGAGCGCCCGCGACCGCGTAGATCAGCACGGCTCCCGGCGCGCCGAACAGCACGGTCAGCCCCGGCGCGAAGATCCCGCCGAACGCCTCGCCGAATGCCCAGACGACCAGCCCCCACCCCACGCTGGCCAGCCCGGCGAGCCGGGATGACCAGCCGCGCGGCGCGAAGATCAGCCACATGCCGATGCCGACCTGGATCCAGACGGTCGCCGCGCCGGCCTGGATCGGGTGGTAGGTCCAGATGGACCCGCCCCAGTTCACCAGGTGCTGCACCCAGGCCGGCGAGGTCGCCGCGGCCGGCTTGATGACCTCCTGCGGCAGGCCGCCCGCCATCTGCGGCTGCGCCTGCAAGATCCCGTCGAACACCCACAGGATCCCGAAGCCGACCCGCAGCAGGCGCCTCGCGCGCGGCTCGTGCCACGGGGCGGGCGCGCCGGCCGCCCCCGCGCCCTGTGCGCCGGCCCAGGCCCTGGTCGCGCCCCACGCCACCAGGAGCAGCACGAAGATGAGCGCGACGATGGCCCACTGATGCACCAGCGCCGACCGGAAGGCGGCGACGATCGTGGGATCAGCGGGGTTGAGCCCCGAGTTCATGCCTGGCACGGCGCAAATCCTTCGCCTGCGTTAATCGTGCGGCTAAGTCTTCCACAGGTGACGGAAGAAGCCGGGGCCGGGAACCCGACCGTTCCCGTATCGATAGTCTCGGCACAGGAACGCTATGGAGCGTGGCCTAGGACGGAGGACATCATGGCGGGCAAGGGAACTGCCGAATGGAAGGGTGGCCTGCAGACGGGCACCGGTACCTTCACCGCGGGAGACTCGATCGGCGGGGGGTACACCTTCAAGTCCCGTTTCGAAGACGGTCCGGGCTCGAACCCTGAGCAGCTGATCGCCGCCGCCCACGCGGCCTGCTTCTCGATGGCCCTGTCGGCCGCGCTGGAGCGGGCCGGCACGCCCGTGGAGTCGGTCCAGACCGACGCCACGGTGACCTTGCGGCTCGTCGACGGAGCGCCCACCATCACCAAGATCGAGCTGGTCACGCGGGGCCGGGTGCCGGGCATCGACGAGGCCACGTTCGTCAAGGAGGCCGAGGGGGCCAAGGTCAACTGCCCGGTGAGCCGGGCGCTGGCGAGCGTCCCCGAGATCACCCTGGAGGCGTCCCTCGCATGAACGCTGGCACGCTGACCGCGGGCGGCCGGGCCGTCCAGCTTCGCGACGGCAACCAGCTGCCCATGCTCGGGCTCGGCGTCTGGCAGGTGCCGGACGGGCCGGTCTGCGTGAACGCCGTGCGCTGGGCGCTGGAGCTCGGGTACCGGCACATCGACACCGCCCAGGCCTACGGCAACGAGGCGAGCGTCGGCAAGGCACTGCGCGAGAGCGGCGTGCCCCGCAACGAGGTGTTCATCACCACCAAGTTCTACCCGGGTCATCAGGACCCGGTCATCGAGGCAGAGGCCAGCCTGCGGCGGCTCGGCGTGGACCAGGTGGACCTGTACCTGGTGCACTGGCCGCAGGGCGGTCCGCTCCGGGCCTGGCCGGGAATGGAGCAGGCGCGGGTGCGCGGGCTGGCCAAGTCGATCGGCGTCTCCAACTTCGGCGCGGACGACCTCGGGAAGGTGATCGCCGCGGCCAGTGTCCCGCCGGCCGTCGACCAGATCGAGTTCAGCGCCGTGCATTACCGCCGCGGGCTGATGGACGCGTGCCGGAGCGCGGAGGTCGTGCCCGAGGCCTACAGCCCGCTTGGCACCGGCCGGCACCTGTCGAACAAGCGGGTCGCCGCGATCGCCGCGCGGGCAGGCCGGACCCCGGCGCAGGTGCTGCTGCGCTGGTGCGTCCAGCACGGCCTGCCGGTCATCCCGAAGTCCACCCACCGCGAGCGGATCGAGGAGAACGCGCAGATCTTCGACTTCACGCTGTCCGGGGAGGATATGGCCGAGCTCGACGCGCTCGACCAGACCCACGGCACCGACCGCGCCCTGGAACGCCACTGGTGGCGGTAGCCGGGTTACGCGGGCTTCTCCGGCGCGGCCGCGAGCCAGTGCTCCACCGCCGGCGCGATGAACTCGTCGGTGACCTCCGCGCGGTCGAAGAAGACCCGGGCCAGCACCGGCCCGGACAGCAGGGTGTACTCCTCGGCGGTGACCTCGGTGCCTGACGGCTTGAGCAGGTCGTTGAACGCGGCGAGGCGGTCCGCCAGGGGCTGGATCTCTCTCGCGATGATCAACGAGGCCGACCTGGAGTTCGGCTCGCAGGTCGAGCTCGTGTGGGGCGAGCCGGACGGCGGGTCCGCCAACCCGCTCGTGGAACGGCACACGCAGACCACGATCCGCGCGATCGTGTCGCGCCGGCCGTTCCCGGCGGGCTGACGGGGCGTGGCTCAGGCGCCGATGGCGACGCTCGCCTCGGTGGTGTAGACGGAGAACGTGAACGACTCGATGAAGTAGAGCCGCACCTGGTCCGCGTCGTGGGACAGGTAGCCGATGGACAGGTCCTGGCCGAGCCGCAGCTCGTAGTCGCCGCCGCGGCCGGTCAGCAGCAGCGCGCCGTCGATCGCCGGGGCCCACCAGATGTCGCCGTCGAGCAGGCGCTCCAGGTGCGCCATGATCGGGTAGCCGTGGTCGGAGGTCTCGCTCACCGCGGTCCACGCGTCCGCGGACAGCAGCAGCGAGTACGGGCCGGCCACGCCGGCCAGCCGCAGCTCGCTGACTGCCTTGCTGACCACGTCCGGGTAGCTCTTCACGTCTGAGGGCAGCGTCAGACCCGGGTTGGATGACGCCTGCCTGATGCCGGTGATCTGGGCCGCCTGGTAGCCGTCGAAGACCGCGCGGTCCTCGGCGAAGGCGATCCGCTTCGCGGCGTCCTTCACCGGCTGCCAGTCCGGGTCCTGCGCGCCGCGCTCCACGGAGTCGATCTGCTCGCGGTCGAGGGTGAACGGGACGGTGAGCTCCACCACGGGCCGCCAGGCGCGCAGCGCCGCCGTGACCCCGTCTTCCGGCGCCTCGATGGGGCTCAGGTGGCCGGTGTCGACGCCGGCCAGCCCGAGGCCGTCCGGGCCGGAGACGTCGACGACGCGGCGGCCGGCGACGTGCAGCTTGAACGTGCGCGTGGCCTCCTCTTCGATGCTGGCCCACGCTGCCGCCGAGATCGGCGCGAGTTCGCGGTGCAGGTTGTTCATAGCCATGCCTGCTAGCCTTCCTTTCCCTTGAGCGAGCCCTTGAGCGAGCCAATGCCGAGCGAACCGTCCCCGTCGGCGGCCTGCGGCGCGGCCTGAACCGTCGCCGGCTCCCCGGACGCCCCTGGCGCACCGGGCGGGTCGTCGAGGAAGTCCGCGGACGGAGCGAAGAACAGGCAGCCGGTGAGCGCTGTGGAGAAGTCGAGGATCCGGTCGGTGTTGCCTGGCGGGCTGCCGATGAACATGTTGGTGAGCATGAGCTCGGTGATCGACGGGGTGGCCGCGTAGCCGATGTAGTAGGTGCCGAACTCGGCGGCGCCCGAGTTGCCGAACGGCATGTTCGCCCGGATGATCTTCTGCTCCTCGCCGTCCGGACCGGTCACCGTGTTCAGTGCCACGTGCGAGTTGGGCGGCTTGACGTCGTTCTGGCATCTCGATGTCGTCCAGCTTCGACCGGCCGATCGCACGCTCCTGTTCCTCGATGGGGATCGCGTTCCACGCCGGCAGGTCATGCACGTACTTCTGAACGATCACGTAGCTGCCCGCGGCGAAGTCCGGGTCGTCCGCGCCGTCGACGTACGCGGCCCGGTTCCCCGCGGCACCGCCAGGGGACTCGGTGCCGTCGACGAACCCGATCAGGTCCCGCTCGTCGAAGTACCGGAAGCCCTGCACCTCGTCCGTTACCGTGACCGCGCCGCTGAGCCTGGCCATCACCTGGGTGGCGTACTCGAAGCACAGGTCCATCCGGCTGGCTCTGATGTGGAAGAGCAGGTCACCAGGGGTGGCGGGGGCGTGGTGGCGGGGGCCCGTCAGCTCGCGGAAGGGGTGCAGCTCCGCCGGGCGCGGACCGGCGAACAACCGGTCCCAGGCCTCGGAGCCGATCCCGACGACCACCGCGAGCTCGCCGTCGGGGATACGGAAGCCGACCGAACGCTGCAGAGCGGCGATGTCAGGCAGCAGGTCCCGGACGGTTTGCTCGCCGCCAGGGTTCACGGTTGCCACGAGGAAGATGGCGGCGGCGGTCAGCGGGACCACCACCGGCTGCGGCTCGGGCGCGGCTTCTGGCACGGCATGCCCCCTTCGGCGCGGACGAAGATAGCCTCCCATATCCGCGTCGCCAGGCGTGCACGGGGATCAGGCCGCGGAGCCGCCGGTCGCCAGGCGCATCAGGTCGGTGTCAAGGTCGATGCCGACCTCGGTGCCGCCAGCGCTGCCGAGCTCGTGCTGGTAACTGTCCCAGGACTCGTCCCTGACCTTGCGGGCGAACCCGCTCTCCATCAGCAGCACGAGCTCGACCGCGGCCCTGTCGATGCGGTTGGCCAGCGCCGGGTCGCTCCAGTCCTCCGGGGCGGCGAACAGCGACGTGGGAGCGGTCATGGCGCGCAGGAAGGCGAACAGCGGGCGCATCTCCTGGTCCGCCACCAGCGCATGCCTGGCCGTGCCCGCGGTCGCCGCCAGCACCACCGGCTTGGCGATGAGCAGGTCGTTGTCGAGCACGTGGATGAACGAGGTGAACAGCGCGCTCGCGGCGGCCTTGTACACCGGGGTGGCGGCGATGACGCCGTTGGCTACGGCGAGCGCGTCGATCGCCTGCTGCAGCCGCGGGGTGATCAGCTGGGAGGTCAGCGCGGTGGTGACGTCGGTGGCGATCTCGCGCAGCTCGATCACGCTGGTGATCGCCGCGTGCCCGTGGCGGGCCGCGATCGCCTCGACGCGCTGCGCCACCCGGTCGGCGAGCAGCCTGGTCGAGGACGGGTCGCTGGTACCCGCGGTGACGACCGCGACGCGGAACGTCTCGTTGGTCATGTGCTGTTCCTTGCTAGCTTCAGGGAGATCTCTTCGAGCTGGCGGAGCTCGGCCGCGGTGAGGTCGGCGGTCATGGCGCGGGCGACGTCGCGAGCGTGGCGGCGGCCGATCCTGCGCTGCAGCTCAAGGCCAGCGCCGGTGAGCCCGAGCCGGATGCCGCGGCCGTCCGCCGGGTCCGGCTCGCGGCCGATGAGCCCGCGGTCCGCCAGCCGGTCCACCATGCGGGACAGGGCCGGCTGGCTGAGCAGCACGTGCCTGTTCAGTTCGGTCAGCCGGATCGGCTCCGGGCACTTGGACAGCGTGTAGAGGACGTCGTACTCCCGCATGGAGATGTCCTCCCAGATGTCCTCGGCGGCGAACCGCTTGATCAGCGACGCGTGGGCGGTGAGCAGCGCCTCCCACGCGTCGTTAGCGGGGTGTCTATGGTCGGCCACGGCCGTCATATCTCCGGGTACTCGGCCTGGAACTGCTCCGCGCTGTCCTGGTACGGGGACGCGCCGGTGACGTTGTCGCCGCGATTAGCGTTCGGGCGCGGCTGGCGCGGCTCCGCGTCACCGTACTTGGCCTTGACCAGCAGCTCGTGGGTCGGGGCCGGCGCGGTCTCCGGGTCCTGCCTGGCCGCGATCTCCTTGCGCAGCACCGGAATGACCTCGCCGCCGAGCAGCTCGAGCTGGCTGAGGACCTTGTTCGAGCGGCAGGCCCGCGTGGTCCATCAGGAACAGCTGGCGCTGGTAGTCGCCGAAGTGCTCGCGGAAGGTCAGGGTCTTGTCGATGACCTCCTGCGGGCTGCCGACGGACAGCGGGGTCATCGCCATGAAGTCCTCCATGGACGGCCCGTGGCCGTAGACCGGCGCCTCGTTGAAGTAGGGCAGGAACTCACGCTTGGCGTCCTGGGAGTTCTTCGCGAGGTACGCCTGGCCGCCGAGGCCGACGATCGCCTGCTTCTCCGTGCCATGGCCATAGTGGGCGAAGCGCTGCCGGTAGAACCGGATCAGCCGGATGTAGTGCTCCTTCGGCCAGAAGATGTTGTTGGCGAAGAAGCCGTCGCCGTAGTAGGCGGCCTGTTCCGCGATCTCCGGGGAGCGGATCGAGCCGTGCCAGACGAACGGCGGCACGTCGTCGAGCGGCCGCGGGATGGAGGTGAAGCCCTGCAGCGGGCTGCGGAACTTGCCCTTCCAGTCCACCACGTCCTCGCGCCATAGCTGGTGGAGCAGGTTGTAGTTCTCCAGCGCGAGCGGCAGGCCCTGCCTGATGTCCTGGCCGAACCAGGGGTACACCGGGGCGGTGTTGCCGCGGCCGAGCATCAGGTCCATCCGGCCCTTGCTCAGGTGCTGGAGCATCGCGTACTCCTCGGCGATGCGCACCGGGTCGTTGGTGGTGATCAGCGTGGTGCTCGTGGTCACGATCAGCCGCTTGGTGGTCGCGGCGATGTAGGCGAGCAGGGTCGTGGGCGAGGAGCTGAAGAACGGCGGGTTGTGGTGCTCGCCGATCGCGAACACGTCCATGCCGGTTTCCTCGGTCTTCTGGGCTATCTTCACGATCGCGTCGATGCGCTCGGCCTCACTCGGGGTGTAGCCGGTGACCGGATCGCGAGTGATGTCGCTGACCGAGAAGATTCCGAACTGCATCTCATGCCTCCGTCAGTTGTATGCGTTTGCATGGACCTATAACAGCGCCCCGAGCGTGGTATTCCCCGGCGCCGCGGGGTGCGAGACGATCCGTGTCATGAGCGAGACCAGCGCGATCAGAGCCGGGCTGCTGGCCGGCATCCGGCGCCGCCGGCCTGAGTTCGAGGCCGCCGGCGATGACCTTCGAGCGGGCCGCGAGCGCCTCGGCCGCCTCCGCGTCGCACACGCCGAGGGCCGATCCTACGCGCTTCTTGCTGTTATCGGCGATCCGGCATTGCAACCGTGACGATAGTGGATAGTTAGGCACACCGGAGGGTGCCTAACTATCCACTATCGTCGTAGATTGGCCCGTTTCTTGCTGTTATCGGCGCCAAGGCCACGGCGGCCCGAAGATGATGGGCCATTAGGCACACCAGAGGGTGCGCAATGGCCCATCATCGCCACGAGCTGAGCCTTTCTTGCTGTTATCAGCCCGCGATGCGTCTTCCCATCAGTTTCGGTCCGTTTAGGGGCTCCTGGAACGTTTCAGAAGGGCGAAAAGTGATGGGAAGATGGGCCGCTGGGGCTTGGAGCCGGGCGTTTCTTGCTGTTATCCGGGTGCGGACGCGGCGGGCTTGGCGGGCGCGACGGCCGGTTCGGCGGCCGGGCCGGGGGCGCGGTAGCGGCGGAAGCCCGGGAGCGCCGCGGCGAGCGCGATCGCCGCGGCGATCGTCAGAAGGCCACCGCTCAGGGCGCTGATCGCCGGCGTCGTCAGCGATCCGACCAGACCCGCCTCCAGCGACCCGAGCTGTCCGCCGCCCGCGCCGACCACGTAATCCGCCGCGTTCACCCGGCCCAGGAACTCATCGGGAGTCACCGTCTGCACGATCACCCCGCGGAACACCACGGTGTACGTGTCGGCCGCGCCTGCCATCGCCAGCGCGAGCAGCGTGAGCCACAGCCACGGGACGACCGCGAACACCGCGAACGACAAGCCCCACACGCCCACGCACACGAGCATCGCCAGCCCGTGACGCGACACGTGCCGCACCGGCCCGGCCAGCACAGCGGTAATCATGCCGCCGACGCCGATCGCGGCCGGCATCAGCCCGAGAATCCGCGGGTCACCCCCGAAGCGTTCGGCGTTGATCGCCGGGAACAGCGACAGCGGCAGCGCGAAGAACGTCGCGCTCACATCGGCGATGAACGCGCCCGCCAGCACCTGGCTGCGCCGGATGAACGACAGGCCCTCCAGGCTGAGCGCGAGCTTGCTCCGTGTCCGGTCCCTGGTCCCCTTGGGGGGCATCGCGGGGAGCCGGCCGACACCGTAGAAGGATCCCGCGAACGTGACCGCGTCGACGAGGTAGCAGCCCTTCACGCCGGACACGCTCGCGATCACGCCGCCAAGCGCCGGGCCGGCGATCATCATCGTCTGGAAGACGATCCGGTTCAGCGCCATCGCGGGCGCCAGCTGCTCCTTCCCGACCAGGCTCGGGATCAGCGTCCTGCGCGCGGGCGCGTTGATCGCGCCGATCGCGCTCGAGGCCGCCTCCAGCGCGTACAGCAGCCACAGCCCGGCCGGGCCTGGACCGATCAGCGCCTGGGCGAAGAGCAGGCCCGAGACCGCCGTCTGGCAGGTTGTCATGGCCAGGATGAGCTTGCGGCGATCGAAGGTGTCGGCGAGCGTGCCGCCGGGCAGCGCGATGAGCAGCATCGGGACCAGCGTGGCGACGCCGAGGCCGCCCACCGCGGCCGTCGACCGCGTCATGTCCCACACCTGCAGGGTGAGCGCGAAGTTCGTCATCGAGCTGCCGGTTTGCGACAGCATGGAGCCGAGCCACAGGCGGCGGAAGGCCGGGTGCTCCCGCAGCGGCGTGATGTCGGTGAGCAGCTTCACCTCGCCACTATAACAGCGCTTATATAAGCACTGTCAAAGTGCTGTCATATCTGTTAGGATGAGTGCCATGCACGACCCGACCGAGGAGAGCCGCTGGCGGCCAGTGTTCCGGGTGCTGTCCGGGATAGACGACGAGATCGCCCGCGTCTACGCCGAGAACGGCATCCCCGACCTCAAGCCGACCTGGGCGATGGAGATCATCCGGCTGCACGTTCGCGGCCCGATGACGATCGCGGAGCTCGCCAGATCCGTAGAGCGCACCCACTCCGCGATGAGCCAGAAGGTGGCGGCCATGCGGGCCGCCGGGTGGCTGGAGACCTCACCGGGTCCCGACGCGCGCAGCAAGAAGGTGACGCTCACCCCCAAGGCCGAACGGATCGCCGCCAAGCTCGCCGCCGAGTGGCGGGCCACCGAGGCCTCCATCACCGAGCTCGAGGCGGAGATCCCCTATCCGCTCACCCGCGTCGCGGACGACATCGCCGCGGCACTCGCCCGCAAGAGCTTCCACAACCGGATCACGGAGAAGCTCGCGCAGGATCCCGCCTGGTTGGATGAGTGACTATAGACAGGCAAACCGGCGGCGGGAGACGATCGATCAGTGCTGAGCGGGCTTGAGGGCAAAGTTGCGGTTGTGACCGGTGGTGCGGGCGGGATCGGGTCTGCCACCGCGCGGCGGCTGTCCGCGGAGGGGTGCCGGGTTGTCGTCGTGGATCTCGACGGCGAGGCGGCGCGCCAGGTCGCGGCGGAACTGCCGGGTGAAAGCGCCTCGGCACGAGCCGACGTCGCCACGGACGAGGGTGTCGCGGAATACCTGGACGTAGCCACGCGTACGTTCGGGAAAATTGATTTTCACCACCTCAACGCGGGGATCCCCGGGCCGCCCGGCGGGTTCCCCGAGCTCGACCCCGCCGACTTCGACCGGGTCATGGCGGTCAACGTGCGCGGCGTCTTCCTCGGGCTGCGCGGCGCGTTCCTGCGGTACCGCGAGCAGCGGACGGCCGGCAGCGTCGTGCTCACCGCCTCGATCGCGAGCCTGCGCGGCAGCGCCGACCTGATCGCGTACCACACCTCCAAGCACGCGGTGCTCGGGCTGCTGCGCGGCGCGGCGATGTACGGCGGGCCGCTCGGGATACGCGTGAACGCGGTCGCGCCAGGGATCGTGCCCACCGACCTGTTCTCGGCCGCGGGACGGGCGGACATGGTGCGGCGGGCCGCGACGGCGCCGCTGCGGCGGGCCGGGACGACCGACGAGATAGCGTCGGTCGTAGCGTTCCTGCTCAGCGACGAGTCGGCGTACATGACCGGCGAGGTGGTGTCGGTGGATGGCGGCTCGTCGATCGTGAGCACGGTGCGGCCGTCCGGCGGCGCCGGCGCGTGGGACTTCGCCGCGCTGGACGCGCGGACATACGGCGAGGAGGAGTAAGCCAGGTGGCACCGTCAGAGGTTGGCTTCGTCGGGCTCGGCAACATGGGCATGGCGATGGCGCGGCGGCTCCCGGCCGCCGGGTATCAGGTCGTCGGCTACGACACGTCGGCCGAGATCATGCGGGGTATCGCCGGGCTGGACGGGTTCACCCCCGCACCAGGGATCACCGGGCTCGGCACCGACGTGGTCATGCTCTGCCTGCCCGACTCCGACGTGGTCGAGCACGTGCTGCTGGCCGAGGGGCTGCTCGACAGCGTGCCGGCGGGCGGCATGGTCATCGACATGAGCTCTTCTGACCCGGCGCGGACGCGGGCGCTCGCGGCGCGGGCCGACGAGGTGGACGTGACGCTGATCGACGCGCCGGTGTCCGGCGGCGTGTCCGGGGCGCGGGCCGGCACGCTCACCATCATGGTCGGCGGCCCGCCGGAGGCGTTCGACCTGGCCAGTCCGATGCTGGCGGCCATCGGGAAGCGGGTCTTGCACGCGGGCGACGTCGGGGCCGGGCACGCGGTCAAGGCGCTGAACAACCTGATGTCCGCGGCGCACCTGATCGTCAGCTCCGAGGCGCTGATCGCCGGGCGGCGGTTCGGGCTCGACCCGGCGGTCGCGCTCGAGATCATCAACGGCTCGAGCGGCCGGAGCGGCTCGACAGAGAACAAGTGGCCCAACTACGTGCTCACCGAGAAATTCGACGCCGGGTTCAGCATCCGGCTGATGGTGAAGGACATGCGGCTGGCGCTGGGCATCGAGCACGCCACGGGAACGCCGTCCCCGGTGAGCGAGGCGGCGCTCGCCGCGTGGGAGGCGGCCCTGAGCGAGCTGCCCGGGGACGCCGACCACACCGAGATCGCGCGCTGGCTCGACAGGGGCTGATCGCTGGTCGTGCGGGCCCGATCTTGATGGCCTGATCTAAAGGCGGTCGCCCTCGTTCGTTGCCGCCCACAGCCGCCGATTCGCGGCCCTCCGACAGCCTTGACTTGCGTCGGGCGGGCAACTGATTCTGCTATCACGCCCGTGCGGTCGAAGTCCTGATCACTGTAGATCGGGTAGTCGGTAGGAGGCAGCGCCGTGCCAGATGATGCGCCAACCGCGGAGTACCTGGAGCTGACCGGAGGGCGGGTGCACCTGTTCCGCGGCGGCTCGGGCGAACCGGTGCTGTTCCTGCACGCCGCCGGCGGCGCGGGAGCGTGGATGGAGTTCCACGGGCACCTCGCGGGCGCCGGGTTCGACGTGATCGCGCCGGACCATCCCGGGTTCGCCATGTCCGACGACTTCCCGCTCGTGGAGGCGATGGACGACCTCGTGTACCACTACCTCGACGTGCTCGACGCGCTGGGGCTTGAGCGGGTGCACGTGGTGGGGGCGTCGTTCGGCGGCTGGATCGCGGCGGAGCTCGCCGTCGCCGCCTCGCACCGCCTCCGGTCGCTCACGCTGCTGAGCGCGGCCGGGCTGCGGCTGCCCGAGCATCCGGTGCCGGACATCTTCCTGATGCCGCCGCCGCGGCTGCTCGAGACGCTGTTCCACGACCCGCCGCCGGTCCCCGCCGCCGAGCCGGGGGCCGCGCCGGACATCGACACGGTGCTCGCGGCGTACCGGGACACGACGGCGCTGGCCCGGATCTGCTGGACGCCGTACCTGAACAACCCGAAGCTGGAGCGGCGGCTGCACCGCATCAGCGTGCCCACGCTGGTCGTCGCGCCGTCCGACGACCGGCTCATCCCGGTCGCGCACGCCCAGCGGTACGCCGCCCTGATCCCCGGGGCGCGGTTCGCCGAGGTGGCGGACTGCGGGCACGCGATGTACTTCGAACGGCCCGCAGAGTTCGCGGGCGTGGTGGCGTCCTTCCTGCACACGGCGCAGTCGGCGCTGAGCGGAGCGAACCAGTGAAGTTCAGCTTCTTCCACCTGATGCCGTACCCGTACCTGCCCGACGACTTCGACTCCCTGTACGACTCGTCGGCGCTGACGTACCCGAACGCCAACTTCGACCCCAAGCTGGGCGCTTCCCTGTATTCGCGGTACCTCGACGAGCTCGAGTACGCCGACCAGCTCGGGTTCGACGGAGTTGCGGTGAACGAGCATCACCAGAGCGCCTACGGGCTGATGCCGTCGCCGAACCTGATGGCCGCGGCGCTGACCCGGCGCACGTCACAGGCGCGGATCATGGTGCTCGGTAACGCGATCGGCATCCGCGGCAACCCGCTGCGGGTCGCGGAGGAGATCGCGATGCTCGACCTGATGTCCGGCGGGCGGGTGGACTCCGGGTTCGTCCGCGGCATCGGCTGGGAGTACTTCGCGCACTCGATCAACCCGACCAAGTCCAGGGCGCGCTTCGACGAGGCGCACGACCTGATTATCAAGGCGTGGACGTCGGAGGAGATGTTCTCCTGGTACGGCGCGAACTACGAGTACCGGTACGTGAACATCTGGCCGCGGCCGGTCCAGTCCCCGCACCCGCCGGTCTACATACCTGGCGCCGGGTCGACAGAGACGATGAAGTTCTGCGCTTTGCATCGCTATACATATATGTCGGTGTACGCGCCCACGCCGATCGTCCGCCGCTGGTTCGACGGGTACCGGCAGGCTGCCCTGGACCTGGGTTACGTGGCCGACCCGGAGAAGATCGCGTTCTCGGTGCCCGTCTACGTGGCCGACACGGACGCGCGGGCGCACGCCGAGGCCCGCCCGGCGCTCGAGTGGCTCTACCACCGCGGGCTGAAGCAGACCCCCCAGATGGTGACTCCACCCGGCTACATGTCGCCTGGGTCGCTGCGCGGCGTGCTGATGTCGGGCATGCGGGGCTTCGCCGCCGCGAGCTACGAGGACCTGCTCGCCGCGGGCCAGGCCGTCGTCGGGTCACCGTCGTCGGTGGTCGCGCGGCTGCGTTCGCTTTATGACGCGCTCGGCGGGTTCGGGCAGCTGATCGGGCTGTTCGCGATCGGGCCGTCGACGCACGAGCAGGTGACGCGCAGCGCCGAGCTGTTCGCCACCGAGGTGATGCCTGAGCTCCGTTCGCTGGGCGTGGGCGAATCGGCGCCGCCGGCATGAGCGGCGACAGCATGAGCGACACAGTGGCGGCTTCCGCCGCTTCCGCCGCTTCCGCCGCTTCCGCCGCTTCCGCCGCTTCCGCCGCTTCCGCCGCTTCCGCCGCGGGCGGGCTGCGCGCGGAACTGCTCGCCGGGATCCAGCGCCACCGGGCCGCCTTTGCCGCGGCGGGGGACGAGGCGGAGTCACTGCGCACCCTGCCGCCTGACGCGGTTGCCACGGTGCGCTCGCTGGGGCTGTTCTGGCTGAAGACGCCGGCCTCACTGGGGGGCACGCCGCTGGCGCCTCTTGAGTTCTGCGACGTGATCGAGGAGCTGGCCTACACCGACGTCTCCACGGCCTGGGCCGCCATGATCGGCGCCGGCTGCTGCGGGCTGGTCGGCGGTTGGCTACCCGAGGCGGGGGCGCGCCGGGTGTTCACGCCCGCCGATGACGGACTGCCCGTCGTGGCGGGACAGCTCGTGCCGCGCGGCACCGGCAAGCCAGTCGCCGGCGGCTACGTGGTCACCGGGCGGTGGGGGTTCTCCAGCGGCATCCTGCACGCTGACTGGCTGCTCGGCGCGTTCAAGACGGACTCGGCGGCTGGTGACGGGGCCGCCAGTGACGGCGGCACGGGGTTCGGCCGGATGGTGGTCTTCGCCGTGCCGAAGAGCGAGGCCGAGGTCATCGACAACTGGTACGTGGCCGGGCTGCAGGGCACCGGCAGCCTGGACTTCCGGGTGGACGACCTGTTCGTGCCCGAGGAGATGACCTACGACCTCGGCATCCCCGCCGTGCGCGGCGGGGATCTGTTCCGGCTCGGAATGCCCGCGTTCGTGTCCAATGAGGTTCCGCCGCTGTGCGTCGGCCTGGCCCGCCGGGCGCTCGACGACATGACCGAGCTCGCGCTGACGACGGCCCGGTTCCCCGGCGGTCCCACGGTGGGCGACCGCGCCGTCTTCCACAAGGAGCTGGGCCGCGCCGAGACGAAGCTCCGCGCCGCCAGGCTGGTGCACCGGGAGGCGATGGCGGACTGCTGGGAGATGGCGTGCGCCGGCGACCCGCCGTCCGAAGAACTGCAGCTCGCCGTCACGGCCGCGTCGGTCTTCGCGGTCGAGACCGCCGCCGAGGTGGTCAGCGACCTGTTCAGGTACGGCGGCGGCCGGGTGCTGGCCCTCTCCAACCCGATGCAGCGCCACCTCCGCAACGCCCTGGCCGCCCGCCAGCACCTGGCCCTGTCCGAGGAGGGCTACGAGGCGGCCGGCCGCTACCGCCTCGAGTCAGCTAAATCCCGCCGCTCCTGACCCACGGCAGGAACGCGGTCGATGGTCCATCGACCGCCATAGAGAGTGGTCGATGGACCATCGACCCTCTTAGCCCGGAGCCGACAGGCAGCTGGCGGGCTAGTCGAAGTTGTTCTTGCGGCCTTCGCGGACGTAGTCGACTGTCGAGCGGATGTGGCCTTCGCCGTGGACGGCCTTCTTCTTCGCGATGTGGCCGAACATCTGGATGCCGAACCCCCCGTCCAGGTCGTTCACGATCCGCTGCTTCCACGGCCGCCTGACGATCTGGGTGGTCAGCCGGCGGGTGGTACGCGGCTGGGTCATGATGTGGTCCGCGATCGCGTACGCCCGCGCGATCAGCTGATCGCGCGGGACCACCTCGTTGACCATGCCCCACTCCAGCGCCTTTTCCGCCGTGATCGCCTCGCCGGTGAGCAGGGCGTACGCGGCGCGCTTGACGCCGAGCAGCTCCTGGAAGCAGTTGTGGATGCCGTCGGCGGGCACCGAGCCGATGTCGTAGTGCAGGTCGAAGACCGTCGCGCCTTCGGCGGCCAGCGAGATATCGCACATGAGCACGATCTCGGTGTGGAAGCCCGGGCCGTTGAGCAGCCCGATCGTGGGGATCTCCAGGTCGTTGACCAGCGCCGAGACGTTGATCCTGCCGTCCTTGTACGCGTACTCGTAGGCCCAGTACTCGAGGTCTTCCTCTTCGAGGGCGAAGCCCTCGGGGTCGGAGCCCATCATGAACTCGTCACCCGACCCGGTCAGGATGAGGATCTCGTTCTGCGGGTCCGCGCCCACGACCTTGAGCATCTGGCCGAGCGCCCGGTGATTCTGCACGGACAGCTGGATCGGGCCGCCGAGCGTATGCGCCTCCACGAGCAGCACGCCGTCATCGCGGCGGGTCATCGTGAAGAAGTCCCTGAACCGCTCGCTGTACTCCTCGAACTTGGGCGTTGGCACGAACTCCTGTAGCGACATCGGCGCTCCTCCGCGACGGGCGATTCTTGATCTTTCCCCCGAACGTACGGGACTGACTCGCCTGCCGTCACCTTGCTACTGTCGCGGTTGTGAACCTAGTCGCCGGTGTCGATTCCTCCACCCAGTCCACGAAGGTGCTGCTCTGCCGGGCCGACGACGGCAGCGTCGTCGCTGAGGCGGCCGCGCCGCACCCGGACGGCACAGAATGCCCCCCGGACCGCTGGTGGGAGGCGCTGACCTCGGCCGGGCGCGACCTGCTGGAACGAGCTGACGCGGTGGGGGTCGCGGCACAGCAGCACGGGATGGTCGTGCTCGACGACGGCGGCGCGGTGATCAGGCCCGCCATGCTGTGGAACAACGTGAAGTCCGCGCCGCAGGCGCGGGCGCTGGTCGACGAGCTCGGCGGGCCCGCCGAGTGGGCCGCGCGGACCGGCAGCGTGCCCACGATGTCGTTCACCGTCACCAAGCTGCGCTGGCTCGCGGAGAACGAGCCGGACAACGCGCGCCGGGTGCGCCGGGTGCTGCTGCCGCACGACTGGCTGACCTGGCGGCTCGCCGGAGGGGGACCCGCACCCGCCGGGGACCCGTCGCTCCAGCCGGTCACCGACCGGGGGGACGCCTCGGGCACCGGCTACTTCTCTCCCGCCGACGGACGGTGGCTGCCCGACCTCGCGGCCACCGCGCTCGGGCACCCTGTGGAGCTGCCGCGGGTCGCCGGGCCCGCCGAGGTGGTGGGGCGGACCTCGTGGGGCGCGGCGCTGTCCGCGGGCACTGGGGACAACATGGGCGCCGCGCTCGGGCTGCTGCTGCGCGACGACGATGTGGTGGTGTCGATCGGCACCTCCGGGGTCGCCTACGCGGTGACGGCCAAGCCAGCCGCCGACCCGTCGGGGCTTGTCGCCGGCTTCGCCGACGCGACAGGGAAGTTCCTGCCGCTGGTCGCCACCGTGAACGCGGCGCGCGTGCTCGACGTCACCGCGCGGCTGCTCGGGGTCGACGCGACGGGGTTCTCCGCGCTGGCGCTGGCCGCCTCGCCAGGGGCGGACGGGCTGACGCTGCTGCCGTACCTGGACGGGGAGCGGTCACCGAACCGGCCGTCGGCGAACGGGGTACTGCGGGGACTGACCTCGGCTAACACGACGCCGTCGAACCTCGCGCGTGCCGCCGTCGAGGCGGTGCTCTGCTCGCTGGCGGACGCGATCGACTACCTGCGGGCGTGCGGGATCACGCCGGGGCGGGTGGTGCTGATCGGCGGCGCCGCGCGGTCCGCGGCGGTGCGGGCGCTGGCGCCGGGAGTGTTCGGGATGCCGGTGACGGTGCCCGAGCCCGCCGAGTACGTGGCGCTCGGCGCCGCGCGGCAGGCGGCATGGGCGCTGGCCGCGTCATCCTCCGCTGGTGGTGGCCCGGGCACGCTGCCGGACTGGCCGGCGCGGCCGGCGGAGACGTACGAGGGCGCGCCGGTGCCCGGGGTGCGCGAGCGGTATGCGGCACTGCGCGACGACGCGGCGGCCTGGCAGCTGAGCTAAGTTCTTGACAGGCGCCGGCCCTGCCGTGGCCGCTCGCGGCCGTCCGCGAGGTGTACGAGGGTCTTATGCGCGGCCGCGAACGGCATTCAGACCCCGCCGGCAAGCCGGTAATACGCGGCGTTCCAGCGGAGCTCGTTCTCGAATGCCCTGACGGTCGTCGATTCGTCGATGACGAGCAGTTCCACGCCCGCCATCCTGGCATAGTCGCGGAAGGCGTCGGCGCCGACCGCGGTGGACATGGCGGTGTGGTGCGCGGCGCCGGCCATCAGCCAGGACGTCGCGGAGGTGCGGAAGTCGGGGGCCGGCCGCCACACGGCGCGGCCGACCGGCAGCCTGGGCAGCGGCTCGGGGGGCGGGACCAGCTCGACGACGTTGGCGGTGAGCCGGAACCTGTCGCGCATGTCGGTCAGCGCCACGACGATGCCGGGCCCGGGGTCGGCGGTGAACACCAGGCGCACCGGGTCCTGGCGGGCGCCGATGGCCAGCGGGTGGATCTCCAGCCGTGGCCTGCTGGTGGTGAGCGTGGGGCAGACCTCGAGCATGTGCGCGCCGAGGATGAGCTCGTGTCCCGGCGTCAGGTCGTAGGTGTAGTCCTCCATCATGGACGCGCCGCCGGGGAGCCCCTGGCCCATCACCGTGGCCGCGCGGACCAGGATGGCGGTCTTCCAGTCGCCTTCCGCGCCGAACCCGTACCCGTCGGCCATCAGCCGCTGCACGGCCAGTCCTGGCAGCTGCCTCAGCCCGCCCAGGTCCTCGAAGTTCGTAGTGAACGCGCCAAATCCGCCGTTGTCGAGGAACGCGCGCAGGCCGAGCTCGATCGCCGCGCCGTCGCGCAGCGACTGGTGCCGCTCCCCGCCGCGGCGCAGCTCGGGCACGACGTCGTAGCTGTCCTCGTACTCCTCGACCAGGGCGCCGATATCCGCGTCGGTGGCGTCGTCGACCGCTGTCACCAGGTCGTTGACGCCCCAGGGGTTGACCTGCACGCCGAACACGGCTTCCGCCTCGGTCTTGTCGCCCTCGGTGACCGCGACGAACCGCATGTTGTCGCCGAACCGCGCCAGCTTCAGCGCCCGCGTCGCCGCCCAGCCCGCCGCCGCCCGCGCCCAGACCGCGACGTCCGCGACGACGCGCGGGTCGGACACGTGGCCGACGACGGTCTTGCGGCGGGTGCCGAGCCTCGACT
Source organism: uncultured Actinomycetota bacterium (assembly GCA_963843745.1). GTDB lineage: Bacteria > Actinomycetota > Actinomycetes > Streptosporangiales > Streptosporangiaceae > Trebonia. Next base: position 70,062 of record CAWJLP010000010.1, on the reverse strand, counting down.
GGACGTAGCCGAACTCGCGGTCGCCGTGCGCGGCCTGGTTCAGGTTCATGAAGTCGAAGTCGATCTCGGCCCACGGCAGCCGGACGTTCGCCTGGGTGTGCAGGTGCAGCAGCGGCTTGCTCAGCGCGCCGAGGCCGGAGATCCACATCTTCGCCGGGCTGAACGTGTGCATCCACGCGATCACGCCGATCACGGTGTCGTCATGGCTGGCCGCCAGCATGACCCGCCGGATCTCTTCCGGCGTGGTGACCACCGGCTGCCAGACGACGCGAACCGGGATCGTGTCCGCCACGGCGAGCGCGCCGGCGATGGCGCGGGACTGCCCGGCGACCTGCCGGAGGGTCTCCTCGCCGTAGAGCTGCTGACTGCCGGTGACGAACCAGATCTCGGGGCCGTTCAGCTGGCTGCGGGTGCCTGGTATGGCTGGGGCGGCTGGTGCGGACATTTCTTTGGCGCTCCTCGTCTGCTTGATGTGAGCGCTCACATCGCCAGGTCATGCTACGGGCACGGGGACCGTGCACGTCAACCGCCCTCCAGGACCGGAACAGTCGTTACCAAGACGTGCTGCTCCCGCCGCCCACGGCGCGTTGACGGCGGAGGACCCAAAGGTTTAAGTTGCGCGGAAGAGGCTGTTGTTAACGTTCACATCGACTGTTAACGTCCACATCGGCCATAGACCAACTTCATTAGCCCGGCACGTTCGCTTCGCCCGCAATGGTGCACCGTAGGGCACGAGATAACCGGAGGTCCGGATGGGCAAGGTTCATCCGAAGGTCGACGAGGCAATCGAGACCCTCAACATGAGAGACAACCCGACCCGGCGCCGGCTGCTCGCCGGCACCGGACTGGTCAGCGCCGCGGGTGCCGCGTCGGCGCTGCTCGCCGCCTGCAGCTCGTCGAGCAGCACCCACGCGGCGGTAGCCAGCAACGGCAGCAACCCGTTCCCGGCGGTGCCGAACCAGAAGTACTACTTCAACAACCACGCCGACACGAACGAGTTCTTCACCCCGACGAAGTACGGATTCGCCGACGCGGCGGCGCTGTTCGGGCTGCCGACGCCGACCTGGGGCGGCTCCGCCACCTCGGCCGACTCCGAGATGGTCTCCTTCATGAACACCGCGATCTCCGCCAAGGCGGCCGGGATCGCGACGCCGGTGATCGACTCGTCCATGGCCACTCCGGTGAAGAACGCCATGGACGCCGGCATCCCGGTGGTCACCTACAACGCCGACGGGATCTACACCCACGGGGTGCCCCAGATCTACACCAACCGGCTGGCCTACGTCGGGCAGGCGCTCTACCTGTCCGGGCAGGCCATGGGTGAGCAGATCAAGACGCTCGTGCCCGGGGGCGGAGAGATCGTGATCTTCATCGCGACCCCGGGAACCGGCAACATCCAGCCCCGCTACGACGGCGCGGTGTCGGTGCTCGGCAGCAGCTACCACGTATCCGAGATCGCGACCAGCACGGTCGACGGCACCGAGCTGTCGACGGAGAAGTCGTACCTGCTCGGGCACAAGGGCACGCTCAAGGGCGCGTTCGCCGTAGACTCCGGGTCCACCGCGAACCTCACCGCGGCCCTCAAGTCGACCGGCACGTCGATCCCGGCCGGCGGTTTCGACACCGACCCGCGGACGCTTTCCGGCCTGCAGGCCGGCACGATCAAGTTCAGTATCTTCCAGGACCCGTACCTGCAGGGCTTCCTGCCCACCCTGTACCTGTACCTGTACAACCTGTCCGGCGGGCAGCTCGCGCCGCCGGACACCGACACCGGCCTGACCGTGCTGACCCCGGGCAACGTCGCCACGATGCTGAAGAACAGCCGGTTCCAGGGCGGGTCCTCGGCCCAGGCGTACATCCCGCGGCCCTCGGGCGCCATCAACCAGCCGGTCGGGACGACGAGCACGTGATGGCCCGTTCGCGCCGGGCGGGACAGGCTGATCCTGGCCTGGTCCGCCCGGCGCGAACGCGGGGTTGACACTGGTTCGCCTGCCGTGAATCGTGCTGTCACGGGTGCGAACCGGTCGTGTCGAGGAGAAGCGGAGATGGGTTCAAGTGAGTGAGACGGCCGAGCGAACCGTAGGGCAGGCCGGCGCCCCGCAGCGTGGGCCGACGGGCGCCGGCGGCGCGGTGCTGCGGGCTCTTCGCCTGCTCGGGCGGCAGCGCGAGGCGACCGTGTTCGTGATCGCGGTGGCGCTGTTCCTGTACTTCGTGATCGACAAGGGATCGGACTTCACGTCGAAGTCGAACCAGGTCCTGCTCTGGTCCGACTTCACGACACCCATCATCATCATCGCGCTGGGCGAGGTCTTCCTGCTGATCTGCGGCGAGATCGACCTGTCGGTCGGCTTCGTCGTCGGGTTCGCCCCTTATTTCATGCACTTCCTGACCGACTTCTACGGCTTCCCCGGCCTGCTCGCGATCCTTTTCGCGCTGCTGCTCGGGCTGTTCGTCGGGCTGGTCAACGGCTTCTTCACGGTCACGATCGGCGTGCCCTCGTTCATCACCACGCTGGGCACCGGGTTCATCCTGCTGGGGCTCATCGACACGACGTCGCACGACCAGCCGGCGCAGGTCCCGGCGGACGTGCTTGGCATCGGCAAGTGGATCGCCAACTACGCGTGGGCGCCGATCATCTGGGCGATTCTGCTCACCGCGGTGTTCCACGTCGTGCTGACCAGGACCCGCTGGGGCCTGCACACGGTCTCCACGGGCGGTAACCTGCTCGGGGCGCGGGAGGCCGGCATCAACGTCGGCCGGATCAAGTACGGCAACTTCATGGTCACCGGGCTGCTCGGCGCCTTCGTCGGCCTGCAGCAGATGTACTACACGGGCAACATCTCCCCCACCCTGGGCGCGTACCAGTGGATGTTCTACGCGGTCACCGCGGCGGTGATCGGCGGCACGGCGATGCTGGGCGGCGTGGGAACGATCATCGGCGCCTTCTTCGGCGCGGTGGTGCTGGGCATCCTGCTCGACGGGTTCCCGCTCATCGGCGTGAGCGCCGATCCGCTTTTCATCATCTTCGGCGCGGCGATCCTCGTCGCCATGGTGGCGAACGTTCAGCTCACGAAGCTGCGGGAAAGGGGACAGCGCTGACATGACGGCGACCACACCACCGGGCCAGCCGGAGCTCATAGACCCGGGCGGAGACGTCCTCCGCTGCGAGCACATCTCCAAGAGGTACGGCGCGGTGACCGCGCTGACCGACGTGAACCTGCGGCTGAAGCGCGGCGAGGTGCTCGGGCTGATCGGCGACAACGGCGCAGGCAAGTCCACCCTGCTCAAGATCCTGTGCGGGTTCCAGCCGCCCACCTCGGGCCGGATCGTCCTGGAGGGCCAGGAGGTCACCCTCAAGTCGGTCGACCACGCCAGGTCGCTCGGCATCGACGCCGTCTACCAGGACCTGGCCCTGATCAACCAGCTCACGGTCTTCCAGAACATGTTTCTCAACCGGGAGGTAATCCGCTGGCCGCTGGTGCGGAACGGGATCATGCGGAAGGAGGCCAGGCGACGTCTCGACGAGGTAGGCGTGCAGGTCCCGTCGGTGAACGCGCCGGTGGCCACGCTCTCCGGCGGGCAGCGCCAGGCGATCGCAGTGGCCCGCTCCGTCTTCTCGGACCCGAAGATCCTGCTCCTTGACGAGCCGCTGGCCGCGATGGGCGTCAAGGAAGGCGCCATCATCCTGGACCTGATCACCCAGATCAAGCGTGAAGGCAACGTCTCGATCATCATGATCGCGCACAACTACGCGCAGGTGATCGAGGTGTGCGACCGGATCAACCTGATCCAGGGCGGCCAGATCACGCTGGACAAGCCGACCACGGAGACGTCGGCGGAGGAGCTCACCGAACTGGTGGTCGCCGAGTACCGCGAGGCACTCGCGGAGCGGCAGCGCGCTGAGCGCTCAGCCTGAGCCCGGGACTCGCTTAGCGCTGGCCGTACTCGGTCTTGTAGCGCCGGTGCAGGGCGTCGATCTGGTCCTGCGGCAGCGGGGTGAGTTCACCGCGGCTGACGGCCAAGTGCACGGTCGCGGCCACGTCCTCGCACATCACCGCCGCCTTCACCGCGTCCCGCGCGGTGGCCCCGACGGTGAACACCCCGTGGCTGCGCAGCAGCACGGCCGGCGAGCGATGGCCGGCCAGGGTCTCGACCACGGCGCGGCCGATCTCGTCGCCGCCGATCGGCGCGAACGGCCCGACCGGGATCTCACCGCCGAACTCGTCGGCCATCGCGGTCAGCACGCAGGGGATCGGCTCGCCGCGCGCGGCCCACGCGGTCGCGTACCTGGAATGGGTGTGCACCACGCCGCCGACCTCCGGCATGTGCCGGTAGATGTAGGCGTGCGACGCGGTGTCGCTCGACGGGCTGAGGTCACCGTCCACCCGGATGCCGTCCAGGTCGCAGACCACCATCGACTCGGCTGTCAGGTCGTCGTAGCCGACTCCGCTCGGCTTGATCACGAGCAGGTCGCTGCCGGGAACCCGCGCGGAGACGTTGCCCGACGTCCACGCGACCAGGCCGTTCTCTGCCAGTGACCGGTGCAGTTCCGCGAGCGTGCGCCGCAGATCGCTGACGACCGGGTCGTCTTTCACTGTCGCGCTCACTGCCCGGCTCCCACTGGGTAGTCCCGCTCCTTCTCTCCCGCCTTCTCCGCCTCGCTGAGCGCCCGGTCGCGCAGCGCGCGCAGCCGGTGCATGACCTCGTTGGCGCCCCGGCCGAAGTAGTCGTGCAGCAGCACGTACTCGGCGTACAGCTGGTCGTAGACCTCGGCGGCCCGCGGGTCCGGCGTGTAGGCGTTCTCGATCTTCCCGGCCATGGCGGCCGCGGCCGCCGGCACATCCGGGTAGGCGCCGGCCGCTACGGCCGCGTGGATAGCGGACCCGAGCGCCGGCGCCTGCTCGGACTTGACCAGGTGCAGCGGCCTCTTGGTCACGTCGGCGCAGATCTGCATGAGCAGCTCATTGCGCATCAGGCCGCCGGCGATGATCAGCTCGCTGACCGGCTGTCCCGCGGCCTCGAACGCGTCGATGATGACCCGGGTGCCGAACGCCGTCGACTCGAGCAGCGCCCGGTAGATGTCGGCCGGCCGGGTGGCGAGCGTGAGGCCGACGATGGCGCCGGACAGGTGGTGGTCGACCAGGACGCTGCGGTTGCCGTTCAGCCAGTCCAGCGCGATCAGGCCGTGCGCGCCTGGCTGCTGCCTGGCCGCCTGCTCGGACAGCAGCTCATGCGGGCCGATGCCGCGGCGCCGCGCCTCGGCGTGGTACTCCGGCGGCACGGCGTTGTCGGCGAACCAGGCGAAGATGTCGCCGACCGCGGTCTGCCCGGCCTCGTAGCCCCACGAGCCGGCGACGATGCCGCCGTCCACCGCGCCGCACATGCCCGGCACCTCGGTGAGGTGGCTCCCGTTCATCACGTGGCAGGTGGACGTGCCCATGATCGCCGTCAGCTGGCCCGGCGCGAGGGCGTTGGCGGCCGGCGGGGTGACGTGCGCGTCCACGTTGCCGACCGCGACGGCGATGCCCTCCGGCAGGCCTGTCCAGCTCGCCGCCCGCGCGGTCAGCGAGCCCGCGCGGCTGCCGAGCGGCAGCACCGGGTGCGCGAGCTTCTCGTCGGCGAAACCCGCGAAATCGGGGTTCAGGGCGGCGAGGTACTCCCGGGACGGATAGCGTCCGTCCTGGAAGATGCCCTTGTACCCGGCGGTGCACGCGTTCCTCGTCTCGGTGCCGGTGAGCTGCCAGATGATCCAGTCCGCGGCCTCGATCCACCGCTTCGCGAGCCGGAAGATGTCCGGGTCCTCCTCGAGCAGCTGGAGCGCCTTGGCGAACTGCCACTCGGAGGAGATCTTCCCGCCGTACCTGGCCAGCCACGGCTCACCGCGGTCGCGCGCCACCTCGGTGATCCGGTCGGCCTGCGGCTGGGCGGCGTGATGCTTCCAGAGCTTGGCATAGGCGTGCGGGCGGCGGGCGAGCTCGGCCAGCTCGCACAGCGGGGTCCCGTCTTCGAGCACCGGCAGCACGGTGCAGGCGGTGAAGTCGGTGCCGATGCCGATCACCTGGCCGGCGCGGACGCCGGCCACGTCGATCGCGGCGGGCACCGCGGTGCGCAGCACGTCCAGGTAGTCGTCCGGGTCCTGCAGCGCCCAGTCGGGGGGCAGCGGCCGGCCGGTGGACGCCAGCTCCGTGTCCATCACGCCGTGCCGGTACTCGCAGACCGCGCTGCCGAGCTCCGCGCCGTCGGCGACGCGGACCACCAGGGCGCGTCCGGACAGGGTGCCGAAATCGATGCCGACCACGCAGGCGTCCTGACCGACCAGGCCAGTTATGTTAACGCTCACATCAGCATTCTACGGAGCTTTAAGCCTGGTCCGCGAGGGGGTGTGGCAGCGGCAGGTTACGGCGCGGTGGAACTGGACCGCACGACGAGCTCGGGCGCGATCGGCGGCGGTGACGGAGCCTCACCGCCCGCCGTGATCTGGCTCATCAGCAGGTGAAGCGCCCGCTCGCCGAGCGCGCCGAAGTCCTGGCGGACAGTGGTCAGCGGCGGCGAGAAGTAGGCGGACTCAGGAACGTCGTCGTAGCCGACCACGCTGATGTCCTGGGGGACGCGCCGCCCCGCTTCCGCGGCCGCCCGGAGGAAGCCAAGCGCCATCGGGTCGTTCGCGCAGAACACCGCGGTCACCTGGGGCTTCGCGGCAAGCTGCCGCCCGGCCTCGTACCCGGACCGCGCCGACCAGTCACCGCGCGGCATCCCGGGCACCGGCGCGCCTGCCGCGCGCAGCTCCTGGCGCCAGCCCGCGATGCGGTCCCTGGCGTCATGCCAGTCGTCCGGGCCGCCGATGTGGTGCACGGTCTGGTGCCCGAGGCCGAGCAGGTGCCGGGTCGCCAGCATCGCCCCGGCGACGTTGTCGATCTTGACGGAGGGCAGCCGCACCGCGGCGCCGCAGCCCACGGCCACGAGCGGGACGCCGACGGACAGTCCCGCCAGCGTCTCGGCCACGCCGGTCTGCGGAGCGATCACGATGATCCCCGCGACGGCCTGGCCGAGGAACCGCTCCACGGCGCTGGTCAGCGACGCCCGGTCGAAGGACGGCAGGCTCGCGATCGCGACGAAGTACCCGGGACGGGCCGCGCGCTCGATGCCGTACAGCATGGACGCGGGTCCGTACAGCGTGGTGTCGAAGCTGATCACGCCCAGCACGTTGGTCTTGCCGGTGACGAGGGCGCGAGCCGCGATGTTCGGCCGGTACCCGAGGTCGCGGATGGCCGCCAGGACGCTGGCCCTGGTCGCCGCGCTCACGTTGGGATGGCCGTTCAGTACCCGGGAGACGGTCTGATGTGAGACACCGGCCAGCCGTGCCACATCGGCCATCACCGGCCGCGGCATCTCGGGCCGCGGCATCTCGCGTTCTGTCGATGCCGACACGGTGCCTCCCCTTCAGACCCCGCCAGCACCCCGGTGTCCCGGCCTTTTGATCTCAGCAACTAAATAAAACTATAGGCCAGGCGGCGCAGATCAGCGATTCCGTCTCACGGGACGATAAGGACTTTCAGGCCGACGCGGCGCTGGGCGGTGGCGAACGCGGTCACCGCCTCGTCCAGGCTGGCCCGGCGCGAGACGAGCGAGTCCAGGGCCACCGCCCCACGGGCAGCGAGGGCGATGGCGCGCGGATAGACGTCGTTCATCCGCCGCACCATGGCTATGGTGAGCCCCTTGCGCCTGGCGAGCGAGGCGGGGAACGTCGTGACGTCGTGCTCGGGAATGCCGGCCAGGACGACCCGGCCGCCCGGCCGGACCGATTGCATCGCGAGCCGCACCGCGTCGTCGGTACCCGCCACCTCGAACGCCACATCGGCGCCGTACCCCGTCAGGTCGGCGTCCGGCTCCGCCACCTCGTCCGCCCCGTAGGCGGCGGCCGCCTCGCGGCGATGCGGCAGCGGCTCGACCGCCGTGACGGGGCCGGCGCCTGCGACGCGCAGCACCTGGAGGAGCAGCAGGCCGATCGGCCCGCAGCCGACCACCGTCACCCGCCCGCCGAACGGCACGTGCCCGAGGTCCATCGCGTGCAGCGCCACGCCCAGCGGCTCGAGCAGCGCCCCGGCGTCGTCGCTGACTTGATCGGGCAGCGGGTGCAGCAGCCGCGCAGGCCAGCGCAGCTGCTCGCGCAGCATTCCGTCGGTCTCGCCGTGTCCGGCGAACCTGATGTTGTAGCACAGGTTCCGGTAGCCGTCATGGCACGCCCGGCACGCCTCGCACGGAATCGCCGGGTCGATCGCGACCCGCTCGCCGCGCCGCGGCCCGGCCGCGATCACGCCCGCGCCCTCATGCCCGAGCACCAGCGGGCGGGACAGCTTCGCATCGCCGATAGCGCCCTCGGTCCACCAGTGGAGGTCCGAGCCACAGATCCCGACGGCGGTGACCCGGACCAGGGCCTCGTCGTCCTCGTGAAGGGGCACGGACGCGGTCCCAGCCGGCTCCGGCTCGTCCCCGACCCTGATGTCCCCGGTTCCGTACAGCCTGGCGACCCGCACGATCGCTCCCTCCGAGAAATCGAAACTTTCGCAACGTTCCTCAGCGTATCGAACCCTCACCAATGAGCAAACGACAGCAACTAAATCGCCAGTAACGACACATCGAGCAGGATAAATACCCAAGATCTTCAAGAATCGTACCCATTGACACCGGTTTCTTGTGCGCTTACGGTGCCATTATCCGATAGTCATGAGCCGAAAGTTTCGAATTTGTCCGAAACGTTTCGGCTGATAGGAGTCAGCAATGAGACGACGCAGTCTTCTCGCGATGGGCGCCGCGGGCGGCGCGGCCGCCGTGCTCGGCACCGGCGCCTCAGCTCTGGCGTCACCGGCCGCCGCCGGGCTGGCCGTCAGGCCCGGCGCGATTCCGGGAACCAGCCCCGCCTCCCTGCGGGCGCTCGCCGCGAAGATCGGCCTCAGGTTCGGCACCGCGCTCATCCCGCAGGACATTGAGACACCCGCATGGGCGGCCATCGCCGCGAGTCAGTTCTCCGTGGTCACCCCGGGTAACGGCATGAAGTGGCAGATCGTCGAGCCGAGCCAGGGTGTCTACGACTGGTCGCAGGCCGACCAGCTCGTGGCCTTCGCGCGCGCGAACGGCCAGCTGGTGCGCGGCCACACGCTGCTGTGGCACAACCAGCTGCCCGCCTGGCTCACCACGGGCGTCGCCAACGGCACGATCACCAGCGCCCAGCTGAAGCAGCTGCTGCACAACCACATCCAGGTCGAGGTGTCACGCTACCGCGGCAGGATCTGGCAATGGGATGTGGCCAACGAGTTCTTTCTTGACGCTAACCCATCGGGTATCAACCCGAACGACTTCTGGATTTCCCATCTGGGCCCGGACATCATTCCGCAGGCTTTCCGCTGGGCACACGAAGCGGACCCGGGCGCGCTGCTCTTCTATAACGACTACAACATCGCTGGCGAGGACGGCACGAACGCCAAGAGCGACGCCGTCTACGCGTGGCTCAAGCAGATGCTGTCCGGAGGCGTGCCGATCATGGGCGTCGGAAACCAGGGGCACCTCGACACCCAGTACGGCTTCAATCCGCAGCTCTTCCAGCAGGACCTGGCGCGGTACGCCCGCCTGGGCCTCAAGGTCGCGATCACCGAGGCGGACGTCCGCACGTTCGTGAACAACGCGACAGACCAGGTACCGACGGACCACCTGGCGGTGTTCGCCCAGCCGTTCGAGTTCTCCGCGATGCTGAAGGCCGCGCTCGCGGTGCCGGAGGTCATCTCCTTCACGATCTGGGGCTTCACCGACGCCGACTCCTGGGTCCCCGGCTTCTTCACCGGCGAGGGGTACGCCACGATCTACGACGTGAACCTGCAGCCGAAGCCCGCCTACTACGAGCTCCAGGCGGACCTGGAACTAGGCGCCTTCGGCGCCCCGCGCCGCGTCCCGACCCCGATGCCGCCCGCCTGACCGGGCCCGTCCGGACCCGTTTCTTGCTGTTATCAATGCGAGGGCGAATCCGTAGCTGACATACGGCGCAACCGTCACCTCAGAATCGGGGCAAAAGCGACATAAAACGGGATGATTGCGCCCTATGTGCAGACCGGCTCTCGGTGCGATGGCCTTTCTTGCTGTATCGGCGCGCAGGCGTGGGAGTGGCGCGCGTGGGGGGCGTGAGGGCGGACGGGCGGCAGGGCGGGACGTCGACCGCGGGGGCACCAGCTCGCGAGCACAAAATGCCCCGCCGCCGGCCGGGGAGGGGGGTTCCGGCAGGCGGCGGGGCGGGTGCCCTCTAGGGCGGCTATCTGACGCCGTAGAGGTGTTCCAGTGCCAGCTGGTCGAGGCGCTCGTAACCCATGCCGCGGCGGCCGAGGGCCTCGGTGTCCACCTGGACATCGCGCACGTCGCGCCAGGTCTCCCCGGGCGTGAGCGTCGGCTCCGCCAGCTCGGGGATGCGGGCGGCGCGCAGCGCCTCTTGCACCTCCGGGTCCGCGCGGAACGCCCGCGCCTTCTCGCGCAGGATCAGGTAATTGCGCATGCACGCGGCGGCCGACACCCAGACGCCGTCGTCGTCCTCGGTGCGCGGCGGCTTGAAATCGAAGTGCACCGGGCCGGCGTAGCCGCCGGCCAGCAGCGTGTCCACCACCCAGAACGCGCCGCGCGCGTTGCCCGCGCCGAACCGCAGGTCCTGGTCGTACCGGGGCCCGTGCTGCCCGTTCAGGTCGATGTGGAACAGCTTGCCGTGCCACAGCGCCTGGGCGATGCCGTGCGCGTAGTTCATGCTCGCCATCTCCTCATGCCCCACCTCGGGGTTGACCCCGACGATTTCCGGGTGTTCGAGAGTGTTGATGAACGCCAGCGCGTGCCCGATGGTCGGCAGCAGGATGTCGCCGCGCGGCTCGTTCGGCTTCGGCTCGACCGCGAACCTGATCTCGTAGCCCTGGTCGAGGACGTACCGCGACAGCAGGTTCAGGCCCTCGGCGTACCGGTCGAGCGCCACCCGCACGTCTTTCGCCGCGCCGCTTTCCGCGCCCTCCCGGCCGCCCCAGAACACGTAGGTCTGCGCGCCCAGCTCCGCGGCCAGGTCGAGGTTGCGCATCACCTTGGCCAGGGCGAACCGCCGCACCTCGCGCTCGTTCGCGGTGAACGCGCCGTCCTTGAACATCGGATGGCCGAACAGGTTCGTGGTCGCCGTGGTGACCACCAGGCCTGTCTCTTCCAGTGCCTTGCGGAACGCGGAGATCCGCTGGTCTCGCTCGGCCGGCGAAGCATCGAAGTCGAACACGTCGTTGTCGTGGAAGTTCACGCCGTACGCGCCCAGCTCCGCGAGCTTCCGGACCGCCCGGTCAGCCGGCATCGGAGGGCGCACCGCCCCGCCGAAGACGTCGACACCCTGCCACCCGACTGTCCATATCCCGAACGAAAAGTGGTCTTCCCTCGACGGCACGTACCGATCCGCTGTCATGGTCTACCTTTCCCTTCAATACCCTGAACCTAGTAGATCGCTTGCCCGTGCGACCAGGACCTTGGTCCCCTGGCCTCAGCCACTGCGCGGCGCAGGCAATACCGCGCCGCTCATCGCGGCCGCCGTCCACGAGACGGGCGGCAACTCGATGGTGAGCACGCCGTCGGCGAGGGCCGCGCTCGCGTTGGCGGCGGGGGTTACGCGCTCCGGCCGGGCGAGCGTGTTCTTCGCGTAGACGTCGGCGTCGGCCAGCGTGACCGCCTCGGTGATCCGCGTGCAGCCGAGGCTGCGCACGTCGATCGTGACCTGCGCGGCCTCCCCGAGGTCGCGGTTGACGAGGAACACGGCGGCCCGCCCGTCATCGACCGTCGCGACGGCGTCGATGACGGGTGCCTCGCCGTGACGTGCCGTGTCGTACGCTGGGGCCTCGATCACCGGGCGGATCACCTCGCCGGCCGCGAGCCTGCTCGTGATCGAGAACGGGAAGAACGTCGTCTGCCGCCAGGCTGGCCCGCCGGGCTCGGTCATGATCGGCGCGATCACGTTGACCAGCTGGGCGAGCGACGCCGAGGTGACCCGGTCGCTGTGCTTGAGCAGCGTCATCAGCAGGTTGCCGACGACGACGGCGTCCGCGACCGAGTAGACGTCCTCGAGCAGGCGCGGCGCGTAGCGCCATTCGCCGCTGGCCTCGGCCGCCTTCTCGCGCTCCTGGTGCTCCTTGAGATACCAGACATTCCATTCATCGAACGAAAGCTGCATCTTCTTCTTCGATCGCTTCTTGTGGCCAACGTGGTCGGCCGTCGCGACGACGGTGTCGATGTAGTAGTCCATGTCAAGCGCCGAGGCGAGGAAGGAGCCGAGATCGCCGTCGAGCTCCTGGTAGTACGCGTGGCACGACACGTAGTCGACGTGCTCGTAGCTGTGCTCGAGCACGGTGCGCTCCCAGTCGCCGAAGGTCGGCATGGCCGAGCCGGAGGAGCCGCAGACCACCAGCTCGAGGTTCTTGTCGGCCATCTTCATGGCGGCGGCGGTGCGGGCGGCGAGCTTCCCGTAGTCGTCGGCGGTCATGAAGCCCTCCTGCCACGGGCCGTCCATCTCGTTGCCCAGGCACCACATGCGCACGTTGTGCGGCTCGCGGTGTGCCGTTCGCGATGCGCAGGTCCGACAGCGCGGTGCCGGAGGGGTGGTTGGCGTACTCGAGCAGGTCGAGGGCGGGCAGGATGCCGCGGGTGCCCAGGTTCACGGCCAGCATCAGCTCGGAGCCGGTCAGCTCCAGCCACCGGGCGAACTCGTCGAGGCCGACCTGGTTCGGCTCGAGCGAGCGCCAGGCGAGGTCGCGGCGCACCGGGCGCGCCTCCCGCGGGCCGACCGAGTCCTCCCACCGGAAGCCCGAGACGAAGTTGCCGCCCGGGTAGCGTACGGTCGTGCTGCCGAGCTCCCGGACGAGCTCGACGACGTCCATGCGGAATCCGTCCTCGTTCGCGGCCGGGTGCCCGGGCTCGTAGAGCCCGGTGTAGACGCACCGGCCGAGGTGCTCGACGAACGCGCCGAAGGTGCGGCGCCGGACGGGCGCGATGACGGCGCGCTTGTCGAGCTCGATGTGGGCGCGGGGCAATGCAGCGGTCCTTTCCGGCAAACGCGGGCGGACGGGGCGCGGTCGCGCCGCCGCCCGCCGTGCTCGTGCGTCTAGCCCTTTACCGCGCCAGTCAGGCCGCCGACGATGCGGCGCTGGAAGAAGCCGAAGAAGATCAGCGCGGGCAACATCGACAGCGAGGTGAACGCCAGGACCCGCGCCGTGTCCGCCGAGTACTGCGACGAGAACTGCAGCACGCCGAGCGGCAGCGTGAAGTGCGACTGCGAGTTCAAGCACGTACAGCGGGAGGATGTACTTGTTCCAGCTGGTGATGAAGGCCAGCATCGCGACGGTGATCACGCCGGGCAGGCCAGCGGGAGGCCATGCGGAAGAAGAACCCCATCCGGCTCGAGCCGTCCATGGCGGCGGCCTCCTCGATCTCCTGGGGATGGCGCGCATGAACGGCGTCAGGATGATGACCGTCATCGGCAGCCCGAAGGCGATCTGCGGGAAGGCCACGCCGATCAGGTTGTCCAGCAGGCCAAGTCCTTGAGATGATGAAGAGCGGCGTGATCGCGATCACCAGCGGGAACATCAGGCCCGAGACGAACAGCGCGTACATCGCGCCCTTGAGCTTGAACTCGTACCGGGCGAGCGCGAAGCTCGCCATGACGCCGAGCACCACGCGCCACCGTGGTCACGACCGCGACGATGACCGAGTTCTTGAATTCGCCCCAGAAGATCGCCTGGCTTGAGGATGCTGCTGTAGTTGCTGAAGACCCACGGGTGCGGCAGCGCGGCCGAGTTGACCCTGATCTGCGAGTTGGTGCGGAAGCCGCCAAGAACGATGTACACGACGGGCCCGAGCCTGACCCCGATGAGCAGCAGGGCGATGAAGTAGACGCCCGGGTTTCCCCACTTCTGACTTTCGCCGCGCTTGGCGGGCCGGACCCGGAGGAACGGCGCGCCGGGTACCGCCACGCTCATGAGGCCACCTCGCTGGCGCTCGGAGTCCGCATTCGCGGACGCACTGTACTTACCGATTCGCTCGCGAGCTCGCTCATTATCTCACCCCCTGCGTGATGGCGCCGCGCAGGTCGCGGCGCAGGATGAAGCGCTGGTAGAACAGCGCGACGGATGAGCAGATGAGGAACATGACCACCGCGACCGCGTTGCCGTAGCCGTAGTTGCCGGCGAGCCGCCGTTCAGCGCCATGTACGTCGCCATGGTCGACGTGCCCGCCGTGTCGGAGATGTACTGGCCCCAGATGATGTACACCAGGTCGAACAACTGCAGTGCGCCGATGATCGACAGGAACACCCAGATGCGGATGGTCGGTCCGAGCAGCGGCACCATGATGTGGCGCTGGACCTGCCAGTAGGAGGCGCCGTCGATGCGCGCGGCCTCGGACAGCTCGTCGGGGATCGACTGCAGGCCGGCGAGCATCAAGATGACGGCGAAGCCGATGTACTTCCACGTCAGGATGCCCATCAGAGTCCACAGCGCGATGCTGGGGTTGGCGAGCCAGTCGGTGGCGAGCGAGCCGAGGCCGATGCTGCGCAGCACGTCGTTGACCGCGCCGGTGGGCTGGAGCATCAGGCTGAAGCCGGTGCCGACGATGACCTCGGAGACCACGTAGGGGACGAAGATCAGGATGCGGATGAGCGACCGGCCGCGGATCTTCTGGTTCAGCAGCAGCGCGAGCAGGATCGCTACCGGCCCCTGGATGACCAGGGACAGGATGACGATGAGGCCGTTGTGCTCGAGCGCTCGCTGGAAGGCCGGGTCGGTGAGGATGACCTTGTAGTTGTGGAGGCCGACCCAGTCGGTGGGCGCGCCGTAGCCCTGCCACCGGTAGAAGCCGTAGTAGGCGGCGAGCGCGACGGGGAAGATGACAAGGCCCACGAACACGATGATCGCGGGGCCGGTGAGAAGCGCGATTTCCAGCCGCTGGCGCCCTTTGCCGCGCTTGCGCGAACGCGGCGCCGGGGACGCGGCGTGCGCCGCGTCCCCGACGTTTAGTGCGCCCCGGCGGATACGGCCGACGGCCGTAGTGCGCAGGGTGTCACTCATTGTTGCTTGTCAGCCCTTCGCCGCTGCTTCGCTGGTGGCGCTGACGATGCCGGCCGGGGTGCCCTTGCCCGCGAGCAGGTTCACCACGGCGGCGTTGAGCGCGTTGCCGACGTTCTGGCCGTACTGCGTGTCGAGGAACTGCATCGTGTAGGCGGCCTTGTTGAGTGCGTTCTTCACCTCGACGGCGGACGGGTCGGTCACGACGCCCTGCGCGGCCGGGTTGACGGGGATGGTGACGAACGCCTTGGCGTAGGCCTCCTGCTGCGGCGTGGTCAGCAGGAACTCAAGGAACTGCCAGGCCTCGGCCGGAGCGTTCTTGGACAGCGAGAAGCCGTCGAAGCCGCCCATCATCGCGCTCGGGTCGCCCGCGCCGCCGGGAACCGACGGGAAGGGGAACCACCTGAGGTCAGGCAGCGGCTTCTGGTTCGGGGTGAGCGAGGCGACCGTGCCAGGTTCCCAGGCGCCCATCAGCTCCATGGCGGCCTTGTGGTTGGCCAGCAGGCCGGCCGAGGAGCCCGCGCCCACCTGCGCCGCGGTCGTGAGGAAACCCGTCTGGAACGGGTTGACCTTCAGGAACGCCTGCAGGTCGTCGCCTGCCTTGGTCCAGCAGGGGTCGGTGAACTTGAGGCTGCTGCCTGCCGTGTTCATCGTGGCCTGGCTGCACTCGCGCAGCGCGAAGTTGTAGTACCAGTGGGCGGCCGGCCACGCGTCCTTGGCGCCGACCACGATCGGCGTGATGCCGGCGGCCTTCAGCTTGGCGATGTCGGCCTCGAGCTCGGGGATGGTGGTCGGCGTCGTGGTGATGCCCGCCTGGTGAACAGGTCCTGGCTGTAGTAGATGCCCTCGGGGTTCGCGTCGAGCGGGATGCCGTAGCCCGTGCCGTTGATGCTGTCGACGGTGGCCGCGGCCCCGATGTTGGTCTTGTCCGTGGCGCTGAGGTTCAGCGCCTGGAGCTGGCCCGCGTTGACCATGGCCTGCATCTTCCCGCCGCCGCGCTGGAAGAAGATGTCCGGCGCGGTGTTCGAGTTCAGCGCGGTCTGCAGCTTGCCGTCGTAGTCCTCGTTCTGGATGTTCTGCATCTTGATCGTGACGTTCGGGTGAGCGGCCTCGAACTGCTTGATGGCGTTCTGGTAGTACGTGAGGCCGGGACCAGGGGTGGCGTTGTTCCAGAAGGTCAGCGTGACCGGACCGCTGGCGGACGATCTGCTTCCGCCGCCGCTGCTGCCACCGCTGGAGCAGGCGGCGGCGGCCAGGACGACGCCGACGCCGAGCGCGGCTATCGCCGCAGCACGGGTTTTCTTCATCATCGTAGAAACTCCTTGACCGAACTGGGTACCACGACTACTCCGCAGACGCGCCGCGGGAGCGGCGGCAATTGCCTGCTGCTACGCATGGTCGTCTCCTGGGATTGGGCACAAGCCACTTTCGAAAGTTTTCGAACACTTTCGACGTGCCGCCATCGTAATTTCGGCCACCGGGGTCAACCCCTCTTTCCGTACGTTACGATACGTTTTCATCTCTTATCGATTGCCGTACGATGCACCATGAACAGCGCGGTTCGGTGACCGTTCGCGTTCCGAAAAGTTTCGAAATTGAATCGAAAGGTGGCGCTGTGCGGAAGACCACGCTCGCCGCGATCGCCGCGGAGGCAGGCGTGTCGCTGCCCACCGTATCGAAGGTGGTGAACGGCCGGCCCGATGTCGCTCCGTCGACCCGCGCCCGGGTGGAGCAGCTGCTCGACCAGCACCAGTACCCGCGCAACGGGCTGCGCGGCACCGCCGCTCCGGGCTCATCGACCTGGTGTTCGACGGCCTGGACAGCCCGTGGGCGGTGGAGATCCTGCGCGGTGTCGAGGAGTGGGGCGCGGAGCACTCCACCGCGATCGCGGTGTCCTCGGTGCGGCACGGCGACGCCCGCCCGGCGAGCTGGACGTCGGCGATCGCCAGCCACCACTCCGACGGCGTGATCCTGGTGACCACCACGCTGACCGACGCGCAGCTCGGGCAGCTGCGCAGGGCGGGCATCCCGCTCGTCGTCATCGACCCGGCCAACACCCCGCCGCCGGACATCCCCTCGGTCGGCGCGACGAACTGGGCCGGCGGCCTCGCCGCCACCGAGCACCTGCTGTCCCTCGGCCACCGGCGCATCGCGGCGATCACCGGGCCTGCCGACATGCTGTGCAGCCTGGCCCGGCTGACGGCTACCGGTCGGCGCTGGAGCGGGCCGGCATCACGGTCGACCCGCTGCTCGTCGGTACGGCGACTTCCAGCACGAGGGCGGCTTCGCGCACGCCGTCGAGCTGCTCGACCTGCCGGACCGGCCGACGGCGATCTTCGCGGGCAGCGACCAGCAGGCGTTCGGCGTCTACGAGGCGGCCCGGCAGCACGGCCTGCGCATCCCCGACGACCTGTCGCTCGTCGGCTTCGACGAGCTGCCCGTCAGCCGCTGGGCCTCGCCGCCGCTGACCACCGTCCGCCAGCCGCTCGCGGAGATGGGCAGCGCGGCCGCGCAGATGCTCGGCGACCTGATCGATGGCGGTGCCGCTGCGCACGAACCGGGTCGAGCTGTCCACCGAGCTCATCGTCCGCGACTCGACCGCTCCCGCTGGCCAGGACCGCATGTTTGCCCCGGCAGTCCCGTTAACCGCGGCAGCCCGGGCACCCCGCAAGAGGAAAGCACGTGCCCAGACCGACGGCGAAACCTGGCGAGACCCGGGGCTCCCGGCCGACGAGCGAGTCGCCGACCTGCTCGGCCGGATGACCCTTGAGGAGAAGCTCGCCCAGCTCGGCAGCGTCTGGATGGGCGCCTCCGGCGACGGCGACGGCGTCGCCCCGATGCAGGACCAGTTCTTCAGCCACGACCAGCCGCCGCTCGACGAGCTCATCAAGAACGGGCTGGGCCAGCTCACGCGGGTGTTCGGCACCCGGCCGGTGACGCCGGCGGACGGCATGCGCGCGCTGGCGGCGCTGCAGGCCCGGGTCATGGCCGCCAGCAGGTTCGGCATCCCCGCGGTGGCGCACGAGGAGTGCCTGACCGGCTTCGCCGCCTGGACCGCGACGATCTTCCCCACCCCGCTTGCCTGGGGCGCCACATTCGACCCGGCGCTGGTCGGCGACATGGCCGGGGCCATCGGCGCCGCGATGCACGCCGTCGGCGTGCACCAGGGCCTGGCGCCCGTCCTCGACGTCACCCGCGACCCCCGCTGGGGCCGCACCGAGGAGACCATCGGCGAGGACCCGTACCTGGTCGGCAGCATCGGGACCGGGTACGTGCAGGGGCTGCAGGCGGCAGGCGTGCAGGCCACGCTCAAGCACTTCGCCGCGTACTCCGCCTCCCGCGCCGGGCGCAACATGGCGCCGGTGTCCATGGGGCCGAGCGAACTCGCCGACGTCATCCTGCCGCCGTTCGAGATGGCCATCAGGCTCGGCGGCGCCCGCTCGGTGATGCCGTCCTACGTCGACATCGACGGCGTGCCCGCCAGCGCCGACCCCGGGCTGCTCGGCGCGCTGCTGCGCGACCAGCTCGGTTTCGACGGCCTCGTCGTCTCGGACTACTACGCGGTCTCCTTCCTCGAGCTCCAGCACGCGGTCGCCGCCGGCCCGGCGGGCGCCGCGACGCTGGCCCTCGCCGCCGGCATCGACGTGGAGCTGCCCGCCGTGCGCTGCTACGGCGAGCCGCTGCTCGGCCGTCGCGGACGGAGACGTCGCCATGGAGGTCGTAGACCGGGCGGTCGCCCGGGTGCTGCGGCAGAAGTTCGAGCTCGGCATGCTCGACCCCGGCTGGTCCTCCCATCCCCCCGACGGCCCGGCCAGCACCGCCGCGGAAGCAACGGACATCGACCTGGACCCGCCCGCGCAGCGCGACCTCGCCCGCCGCCTCGCCGAGGAGTCCGTCATCCTGCTCGCGAACGACGGCGGCGCGCTCCCGCTGGCACCAGCGGGAGGGGAAGGCGGCGATCCGGGCCGGGTCGCGGTCATCGGCCCGCTCGCCGACGACCCGCTGGCGTTCTTCGGCTGCTACACCATGCCCAGGCACCTGGCCAGCACCGACGGCGCCGGCGTCGAGGTGACCACCCTCCTCGGCGCGCTGCGCGCGGAGCTGCCTGATGTGGTGCACAGCCCCGGCTGCGACGTCCGCACCGCGGACAGGAGCGGGTTCGCCGCGGCAGTCGCCAGCGCCCGTTCCGCGGAAAAGATCGTCGCAGTCGTCGGAGATGAGGCGGGATTGTTCGGCCGTGGCACCTGCGGCGAGGGCTGCGACGTCACCGAGTTGAGGCTGCCTGGCGCCCAGGAAGACCTGCTGCACGCGCTCGCCGACACCGGCCTGCCGGTCGTCGCGGTGCTCGTCACCGGGCGCCCGTACGCGCTCGGCGGCGTGGCCGGCCGGCTCGCCGCCATCGTGCAGGCGTTCTTCCCCGGCGAGGAGGGCGGGCCCGCGATCGCCGGGGTGCTCACCGGGCGGGTGACGCCGAGCGGCAGGCTGCCCGTCGAGATCCCCGCGACGCCGGGCGCGCAGCCGTCTACCTACCTGCGGTCACGCAACGCCGCCGGCACCGGCAACAGCTCGGTCGACCCGACGCCGCTGTTCGCGTTCGGGCACGGGCTCTCGTACACGACGTTCGGCTACGCGGACCTGGCGCTGTCCGCGGGCGACGTGCCGACCGACGGCGCGGTGGAGATATCGTGCACCGTCCGCAACACCGGCGCCGCCGCCGGGACCGAGGTCGTGCAGCTCTACCTGGGCGACCCCGTCGCCTCCGTGGTGCGGCCGGTGCGCTGGCTTGCCGGGTTCGCGCGGGTGGCGCTCTCGCCTGGCGAGGCGCGCCGGGTGGCGTTCCGGCTGCACGCTGACCGGACCTCGTTCACCGGCCGGGCCTGACGCGGATCGTCGAGCCTGGCACTATCACCGTGGCCCTCGGCGGCGCTTCGGACAGTTTGCCGCTGACCGGCTCTTTCACACTCTGGCCCGCTACGTGCCGTGGGTGTCGATAGGATGCTCGACACGCCCGTAACTGTTAATAATCTTACCGATTAGCTACCCACAGCGCACAATTACCGACATAATTCACGTTTCAGCGCCGTGTCGCGGAAACAGGTCTTAACGGCCGCGACGCGTGCGCTTTACGCTCTGAGCACGGCACAACGAGGGAGTTCCTGCATGGCACAAATCGTCCTCGACCACGTGGAGAAGGTTTACGCCGGCGGCGTCAAGGCGCTCGATGACCTGAACCTGGAGGTGAGGGAGGGCGAGTTCATGGTGCTCGTCGGTCCTTCGGGGTGCGGGAAGTCGACCGCGCTGCGGTCTATCGCCGGGCTGGAGGAGATCACCGGCGGCACCATCTCCATCGGCGACCGGGTGGTGAACGACCTGCCGCCGAAGGACCGCGACATCGCGATGGTGTTCCAGAACTACGCGCTGTACCCGCACATGACCGTGGAGGACAACCTGGCGTTCGGGCTGAAGCTGCGCCACACCCCGAAGGAGGAGATCAAGCGGCGGGTCGGCGAGGCGGCCGCGATGCTCGGCCTTGAGCCGTACCTGAACCGCAAGCCCGCCGCGCTGTCCGGCGGCCAGCGGCAGCGGGTCGCGATGGGCCGCGCGATCGTCCGCGAGCCCGCAGGCGTTCCTGATGGACGAGCCGCTGTCCAACCTGGACGCCAAGCTGCGCGTGTCGATGCGCGCCGCGCTCAACCAGCTGCACGAGCGGCTCGGCACCACCACCGTGTACGTCACCCACGACCAGGTCGAGGCGATGACGCTCGGCGACCGGGTCTGCGTGCTGCGGGACGGGCGGCTGCAGCAGGTCGACACCCCGCAGGCGCTGTTCGAGTCGCCCGTCAACCTGTTCGTCGCCGGGTTCATCGGCTCGCCCGCGATGAACTTCGTGATCGCCGACCTGGTCCGCGACGACGGCCCGGCGGCGACCTTCGCCGGCTTCCGGCTCCCGGTGCCGGCGCGGTGTTCGCCGGCAAGCCGGGGCTTGACCAGTACCTCGGCCGCAAGGTCATCCTGGGCATCCGCCCGTCGGACTTCGAGGACGGCTCGTTCGCCGACGCGTCCTGGCCGCGGATCCGGTCACCGCCGGGGTCACCGAAGGCCTGGGCACCGAGATCCACGTGATCTTCACCATCGACGCGCCGCCGGTCGAGCACGCCGCGATCGCCAGCGCCGCCGGCGGCACGACGAGGAAGACGAGGCCGTCGCCGCGCTGGCCGGCGGCAAGTCGCTGTGGACCGCGCGGGTCTCCTCCCGGTCCGCCGTCCGCCCCGGGCAGCCGCTCGAGCTGGCCGTCGACACCACCCGGCTGCACTTCTTCGACCCGGCCAGCGGCGAGTCCATCGGCCACCCGCTGTCCGCGGGCGCGGCGGCGGGACGCTCGCCGCGAGCTGACCCCTTTAGCCGCTCCGGTCCCCGGCGGACAGGCAGCTCTGTTCTTTGAGCCACATGCTACAGTGCCGCACTTTGGGCACATCAGGTGTGCCCAGCAACTGCGTCCACTTTCTTAGTCGCACAGATCCGCGACGGGTTCGTCCCGGATCGCATGCACCATCCATGGTGGCCCCTCCTGCTGCCGCCTGTTTTCCTCGTACTCGATCATTCCCCGCCAGCCGGCTGTTCGTGGCGGCGCAGCCTCCGGGATTGCGCCCAACCGCGGGATCGGAGAGTCTGACATGGCGACCGACGGCACGTGAAGGGGCAGCCATGACGGACACCGGGCAGCCGGTGAGCGGGCTGCCCGACCTGAACGGCAAGGTCGCTGTGGTGACCGGCGGCGCCTCCGGGATCGGCAAGGGCATCGCCACCCGGCTCGCCGCCGAGGGCGTGCGGGTGATCATCGCCGACATCCAGCGCGACGCGATCGACAAGGCGGCCGCTGAGATCGGCGCGCCCGGCGTGCCCACCGACGTCAGCGACGCCGGCAGCGTCGAGGCGCTCGCCCGCGCCGCTCGAGACCTGTTCGGCACCGTGCACGTGGTCTGCAACAACGCCGGCATCGGGCCGCTCGCGCCGGTCGCCGACCTGACGCTCGACGACTGGCGCTGGATGCTCGGCGTGAACCTGTGGGGGGTCATCCACGGCGTGCACGCGTTCCTGCCGATCCTGAGCGCCAACCGCGACGGCGGGCACATCGTGAACACCGCCTCGATGGCCGGCCTGGTCGCCGGGCCGCGGCTCGGCGCGTACGCCGCCGCCAAATACGGGGTGGTGGGGCTGACCGAGGTGCTGGCCGCCGAGCTGGCCGCGGACAACTCGCGGGTCGGCGCCTCCGTGCTCTGCCCGGGCACCGTGCACACCAACATCGGCACCTGCTCCCGGAACCGCCCGGCCGGCCTGCCGGACCGGGGCCTGCGCGACGTCGACATCGAGCTCGAGGACAACCCGGCCTACCGGTGGATCTACCCGGAAGAGGCCGGCGCCGTCGTGGTCCGGGCGATCAAGCGCGGCGACCTGTACGCGCTCACCCACCCGGACTGGTACCCGCAGGTGCGGGCGCGGCACGAGGCGATCGCCGACGCGTTCCGCGAGCAGGCCGCGGAGGCGGGACTCGTGCGAGCCGCGATCGCCTACTACGACCCGCCGCAGCGGCCCGCGCCCGGCGTCCGCCCCGACTTCACCAGCCTGCCGCTGACCGCCGTGCCCGTCACGATCGGGAACCTGCGGGACGGCGCGGGCGACTGCTCGCTCGACCGGGAAGGCTTCGCCGTCGTCGCGGCGCCGACCAGCGTGCGCGACTTCTACGACGGCGACGAGGTCGCCCGGGTGTACCCCGCCGAGGCCGCAGAGCTGCTCCGCGCGCTGACCGGGTGCGCCGCGACCGCGCTGCTGAACCGCCCCGTGATCCGGGTCAGCGGCCGGTCAGGCGAGCGCCCCGCCGGGACGACGTTCACCGGGGACTTCGCGCACGCGGACTTCAGCGCCGCCGCGGCCGAGCAGATGCTGCGCAGGAACCTGCCGCCTGACGAGGCGGAAGCCCGGCTGCGGCACCGGTACGCGGTGTACAACATCTGGCGGGCGTTCTCCGGGCCGCCGCAGGACGTGCCGCTGGCGCTGTGCGACACGCGGACCGTGGCGCCCGACGACAAGCAGTACTGCGAGATCACCATGCGGGTCGGGCACGGCGAGCCGGTGACCTGGGAGAACATCACCTACCTGCACAGCGGCAGGCACCGCTGGTGGTACTGCGCGGACATGACGCGGGACGAGGCGTACGTGTTCCGCGGCTTCGATTCCGATCCGGCGCGCGCGGAACAGGTGCCGCACAGCGCGTTCGCCGACCGGTCGTGCCCCGCTGACGCGCCGCCGCGCGCGTCGATCGAGATCCGGATGTTCGCCTTCTACGAGGAGCCCGCGCGTTGAAGGACCTCCCGATCGCGAGCATCGAGGCGCTGCCCTGCTCGGTCCCGCTGAAGCAGGCCGTCACTCAGGGGCTCGGCTCGGTCAGCAAGCGGGACACGGTGGTCGTCAAGGTCACCACCCCCGACGGCCTGACCGGGTACGGCGAGTCCTACAACGGGCGCGCCCCGCTGGCGGTCGCCGCGACGATCGACACGACGCTGCGCGACCTGCTGACCGGCATGGACGCCGCTGCGACCACCGAGGTGTGGGCCCGGTTCGAGAGCCGCGTGCTGGCCAACCACGGCACCTGCGCCGCCTGCGTCTGCGCGATGAGCGGCATCGACATGGCGCTGTGGGACGTCAAGGGCAAGGCGCTCGGCCTGCCGCTGTACCGGCTGCTCGGCGGCGCCGCCCGCCCGGTGCCCGCGTACGCGGGCGGCTTCGCCCTCGGGTACGCCGCCCCGGCCGCGGTGACCGAGGAGGCGCTGGCCCAGGTCGCGCTCGGCTACCGGGCCGTCAAGCTGCGGCTCGGCGATTCCCTTTCCAGTGATTCCGAACGGGCCCGTGCGATGCGCGCGGCCCTCCCCTCAGACGTGGCGCTGCTGGCCGACGCCAACTGCCGTTACTCCGTCGATGACGTCCGCGCCATGCTGCCGGTGCTGGCCGGGGCCGGGGCGGGCTGGCTGGAGGAGCCGTTCCCGCCGTACGCGGACCACTCGTGGCGTGCCGCCGCTTCGCTGGCCGCGCCGTACCTGCCGCTCGCGGCGGGCGAGAACTGCTACACCCGTTACGAGTTCCAGCGGCTGCTCGATCTTGGAGCCGTCTCAGTGGTCCAGCCTGACCTGTCCCGCTGCGGCGGCGTCACCGAGGCGGTGCGCATCGCCGCGCTGGCCGCCGGGGCCGGCCTGCCGGTCTGCACGCACGGCTGCCACACCGGGCTGAACTTCGCGGCCAGCGTGCACTTCCTCGCCAGCATCGGCAACGCCCGTTACTTCGAGGCCGACGGCTCAACCGACAACCCGCTGCGCACGGTCGCCTGCTCGCCGTCCTACAAGCTGAGCGCCGACGGCACGGTGCTGCCGCTGGAGGGCCCGGGTCTCGGGGTCGAGGTAGACGAGGACTACATCCGGGCCCACCCCATCACCGAGGGTCCCGCCTGGCGCTGACGCCCCGCCAAACACACGAGTCCCAGCCCCGTAGTGTCACACCAGTCACTCCCGCGGACTTTGCAGCCGCCATGACCATTTTTCGGGTTGAGTGACCGGTCACAAGTGGTCACGTGGTATGCAAAGTGGCACCCAGGATGCAAAGTCGGGCGGCGAACCGGGTGGGACCCGGCTCTTTGTTGGCGTGGTGACCAGATGTGACCGGCCACTTGGTCTGAGAAGTGGTGACCACGCCAACAAAGCCGACGGGAGTGGCTGGTGTGACAGAAGGTGGGCCCGGCGGGGTGGCCGTGGGGGTGGGCCGTGGCGGGCTGTCGGCCCGGCCCGACGGGGTGACCGCGAGGGCCGGCCGCGCCGGGGAGCGGCGAACTTGGTGGGATGAGGTCGACCCTCAAGGGGGGCCGGTGGGTGAGTCAGCGGAACACTGGGGAGAGGCACGGGCCCGTTCGGGATGAAGGGCGGGCGTATGCGGCGGATACCTCGGCTTTTTGCGGCCGGGTGTCAGCTGATTGCCGTGACTCTTGCCTGCGGGCGCACCGCGGCGGGGCCGGTTGAGCCGCGGACGACCAGCTCCGGCTCGAAGAGCAGCTCTTCCGGGTGGGCGACGAGGGTTTCCATCTGGTTGACCAGCAACGCGACGGCGGCCTTGCCCATCGGCTCGATGGGCTGCCTGACCGTGGTGAGCGGCGGATCGGTGCAGTTCAGCCAGCCGGAGTCGTCGTAGCCGATGACCGAGACGTCGGCGGGCACCGACAGGGGGGAGGGGGGGGGAGGGCGGGGGGGGGGGGCGTAGCGGCCGGAGGAGAAGGGTAAGGGTGTGGGGAGGGGAGAAGGAGGGTACGGGGGGTTGGTGTCGAGGTCGTGGTGGGGCAGGGAGAATGATGGGCGCCGCCAGTGGTGCAGAAAGTGGGTGGAGGACGTCGCCCTCTTCGCCGCGTCCGCGATGGCCGCGGTCCCGACGATCGTGTTCTTCCTGATCTTCCAGCGCAACATCATGGCCGGCCTCACCGCGGGCGGCATCAGGGGCTGATTTCCCGTTATCTGGGCACCCTCCTAGTGGAGAAAGCAGGTTTCACCGTGCACGAAACTGGATCTTGCGTGCCGCCCGGCGGCGACTCGTGGTGGCGCAGCGCCGCGATCTACCAGCTTTACGTGCGCAGCTTCGCGGACGGCACCGGGGACGGGGTGGGTGACCTGGCCGGAGTCCGGTCCCGGCTGGCCTACCTCGCCGAGCTCGGCGTGGACGCGATCTGGTTCAACCCGTGGTACCCGTCGCCGCATGTCCGACGCCGGCTACGACATCTCGGACTACCGGGCGATCGAGCCGGTGTTCGGCACGCTGGCGGACGCGGACACGCTGATTTCCGAGGCGCACGCGCTCGGCATCAGGATCATCATCGACGTGGTGCCCAACCACGCGTCCGACCAGCATCCGTGGTTCACCGCCGCGCTGGCGGCCAGGCCGGGGTCGGCGGAGCGGGACCGGTTCTGGTTCCGGCCGGGCCGGGGTCCGTCCGGCGACGAGCCGCCGAACAACTGGCAGTCGATCTTCGGCGGTCCCGCCTGGACCCGGGTCACCGAGCCGGACGGCTCGCCAGGCGAGTGGTACCTGCACCTGTTCGCGCCGCAGCAGCCCGATTTCAACTGGTCCAACGCCGACGTCCGGCTTGAGTTCGAGGACGTGCTGCGGTTCTGGTTCGACCGCGGGGCGGACGGCATCAGGATCGACTCGGGGGCGCTGCTGGCCAAGGACCCGTTGCTGCCGGATGTGGCCCTCGACGAGCCGCCGGGTCCCGGGCACCCGTTCACCGACCGCGACGACGTGCACGACGTCTACCGGTCCTGGCGGGCGGTCGCCGACGAATACCCCGGACGGGTGCTGATCGGCGAGATCTGGCTGCCCGACGCCGCGCGGCTCGCGCGCTACGTCACCGCGGGTGAGCTGCACACGGTCTTCAACTTCCCGTACCTGAGCTGCCCGTGGGACGCCGCGGCGCTGCGGCGGGTCATCGAGGAGACGCTGGCGCTCAACGCCCCGGCGGGCGCCCCGGCCACCTGGGTGCTGTCCAACCACGACGTGGACAGGATCGTCTCCCGGTACGGGCGGGCGGACACCGCGTTCGACCTGCTGCGGCGGCGGTACTTCCACACCTTCCCCGTCGACCTCGCGCTCGGCACCCGGCGGGCGCGGGCGGCGGCGCTGCTGACGATGGCGCTGCCCGGCTCCGTGTACATCTACCAGGGCGAGGAACTCGGCCTGTGGGAGGTGCAGGACATCCCTGACGAGCTGCGCCAGGACCCGATCTGGCGGCGCACTCACGGCGCGGACCCCGGCCGGGACGGCAGCCGGGTGCCGCTGCCGTGGTCGGGGACGGAACCGCCGTTCGGCTTCTCGCCGCCCGGCGCGGTCCGCGAGCCGTGGCTGCCGCAGCCCAAGGAGTGGCGCGACCTGACCGTGGAGGCCGAGTCGGCCAGCGACGACTCGATGCTGCGGCTGTACCGGGACGCGCTGCGCATCCGCCGGGTGTCGGCGGCGCTCGGCGACGGCCCGATGACCTGGCTGCCCGCGGCCGACGGCGTGCTCGCCTTCGACCGCGTGCCGTCCGCGCCAGGCCCCGGCGGGCCCGGCGGCGGGGTGCGCTGCGTCGCCAACCTGTCGGCCAGCCCGGTCGAGCTGCCGCCGCACGCCGCGGTGCTGCTCACGAGCGGGCCGCTTACCGACGGCCAGCTCCCCCCGGACACCACCGCCTGGCTCCGCGCGTAGCGCACGCGCCGGGTGCTGAGCACGCTTCACCATGCCCGGCCAGCCTCGCCGCCCGGCTCTAGCCGGCGCCCAGCGGCACGGCAGGATGATCTGGTCCTGCGGCCGGGGTGGCTGACGCTCCCGAATGTCACCGCGACCAGCCTCGTTCCGCCGTCGGCGGACAGGCCGGACCGCCCGCGCCCGGCGGGATGCCCGGTTGTACGCAGCCCGCCGCTGCGGCAGGCTCGAGCCGCGATGTACGTGCCGGAGGCATTCGTGCCAAGCTGCTGTCATGACAGACGGCGGGGCGGGCGCGGCACGGTCCGGCCGGCAGGCCGTGGTGACCTTTCCCGAGCAGGTCGGCGTGCCGGACGCGGCGCGGATCGGCGAGCAGCTCCTGGGGGCGCTGGGACAGGGCGCTGTCATCTTGATCGCGGACATGTCGGCCACCGTGCGCTGCGATCAGGCCGGTGCCGACGCGGTGGCCAGGGCGTGCCTGCGCGCGGCGGCCTGCCAGGCGGAGCTTCGGCTGGTGATAACGTCCCCGGACGTCCGGCGGCTGATGAGCGCTGAGGGCCTGGACCGCCTGGTCCCGGTGTACACGTCGCTTGAGGCGGCTCTCACCGCCGGGTCGCCGGACGGGCCGGGGACGAGCAATCTCCTCAGGCGCACGGTCCTGGCAGGGTGGGGGCCGGGGCGGCCGCAGACCGGGCCAGATGACGCCGCAAGCCGCACCCCGCTGGTGAACGAGGCCGTGCTGCGGCAGCTGGTCGACGCGCTGGATGACGGGGTCGCGCTGGTCGCGGAGGACGGGACGATCGTGCTGGCGAACCGGAAGCTGGCGGCCATGTTCGGCTACCAGCCCGCCGCGCTGGCTGGGCAGCCTGTCGAGGTGCTGGTCCCAGCGGCGCTGCGGGAAGCCCACCATGAGCACCTCGCCGCGTACGCGCGCAAGCCGGCAGCCCGGCCGATGGCCGATAGGGCCCGGCTGGCCGGGGTACGCAGCGACAGCACCACCGTCCCCGTCACCATCACGCTGGCCCCGGTGCCGACAGCGGATGCGCGCCTCGTCCTGGCCGTCGTCAGGGACGCCACGCACGCACAGCTGCGCGACGACCTCGCCGTCCTGCTCGGCGGAACCGCCGCCCGGGAAGCCGAGCGCAGCCGCGAACTGCTGGACCGGATCGTCGCGAGCCTGTTTCACGCTGGGCTCTCTCTCCAGGACGCCGCGGTCCTGCCCGCGGACGTGGCCCGCGAGCGGATCAGCGCGGCGCTCCGGCATCTGGACGACACCATCCACGAGATCCGCGACCATATCTTCCGGTCCGGGCCGCCCCAGGGGACCTAAGGCCGGGGCGCCGAGACCAACGGCCGTGCCCCCCGGCCCAGCACGGCGATCTAATGCGGGGCATGTTCATCGGCGATGAAGTGCGGGCCGAGGCCAGCCACGCGGCAGCCGCGGCGCGGCTGGCCACCCTGGCCCACGGAAGCTCACTCACCCGGGCGTCGCACGCGGCCTGGGACGCTGCGACAGCATCAGCCGGCCACGCCAGCCCAGGTCCGGGAGTGCCCAGGCTGACTCGAATGCATAGCCAGGGCCCCCTGCTGCGCGGCGCGGCGCCGTCCTGACAGCCCCGCAGGCCAGACCGGGATCAGGCCCTGGTGCCATCCTGCGGTCCACGCCGGGACTTTCGCCCCTGCGGGCTGCCGCGGCTGGCACCTAGGGTGCGCTCATGAGCACGCCCATGGGACAGATCCCGAGCCAGCGCTGCTGGGAGCTGCTGGCGACGGTCTCGGTGGGGCACCTGGCCCTGTCGGTCCGCGCGCTGCCAGTGATCCTGGCCGCCCAGTACTACGTCACCGGGCACCGGCTCGCGGTCTGCCTTGGCCACCACGCGATTCCTGACCGCTCTCTGAACCACTCGGTCGTCGCGTTCACCGCCGACGCCATCGACCCCGCCACCAGGTCCGGCTGGTCAGTCCAGATCCAGGGCAAGTCGTTCATCCCGCGCGGCGACGGCTTCGACACCAGCTGCGGCCAGCTCACCGCCGGGCAGCTCGTCGAAATCGAACCAGCGACGCTAACCGGCTACTACGTGCACCTGTGCCCCCTCATCGACACTCGCCTGGCAGACGGCCAGACCCCTGCGTGACAGGGCGGTTAGGCCACGGAAGCTAGGGCTGGGCACCGGGCAGGAGCGGCACGGCCTGCCGGATGCGCCGTCCGCTGATCCGGGCTGGCACGATCCGCACGTACACGTCACGGGCGCCAGCCGCCCACGGCTCGAGGTGCGTCGCGTGCTCAAGATGCTGAATCTCGTGCTCGCTGGTGACCTTGTGCGCGTGCCCCTGCACCAGCACGCTCCAGCCTTCACGCCGCACCTCGTCGAGGCGGTCGGTCTCGAAGCTGACCGGCCCATTTCCGTACGCTGCCAGCAGCGTGTCCGGCGCGGTGCGGAAGATGATGGTCTTCCCCGCGAAAGCGAAGTTGACCGGCAGGATCACCATCCACCCTGCGGACGTGAACCCGACGCGCCCGACGCCTCCCGGTTCCAGCAGGCCGAGGCACTCGTCAGGGCTGAGCGACGCGCAGGCCCTGCCCGGGACCTGTTGTCCTCATCGTCATCTGCCTCACCTCCGCCATCAGAAGAACGTCACCCCTCAGCGTGGCCCGAAGTGCCAGCAGGCACCATGGCCTGAGGTCCCGCCCGATGGTGCCATCCGACCGCAGCGTCTCGGGCGGATCGGCACTTCGCCCAGCGTTGCCACACTCGGCAGGCTCTACGGTCTCGGCTGAGGAGTCTTCTCGCCGGGAAAGCAGGGGATCTGGCCCAGGGCGCTACGTCAGTAGACGCCGGAGCCGGTTTGTTCCTGTTTTCTGTCGGTATACGAAAAAGCAGCAACAACGGCAACCGCGCGACCTAGCCGCGCTGCTCGGTCGCGTCGGCGCCACTGCCCTGCTGGGCGGCCCCTGAGGCCGGCTCGCCGTCGCTGACCCGGAACGCCAGGCCGCCGCCGTCGGCTGCCACCGTCACGGTCTGGCCCGGCCGCAGCCGGCCGTCGAGCAGCATCTCTGACAGCCGGTTGTCCACCTCCCGCTGGATGGTCCTGCGCAGCGGCCGGGCACCGAACTCGGGCTGGAAACCGCGCCGCGCCAGCCAGTCGATCGCCTCGGTAGTGAACTCCACCCTGATGGCCTGTGCGTGCAGCCGCCGCGTCGTCTCCTCGAGCAGCAGGCTGGTGATCTGCCGCAGCTGCGTCTCGTCGAGGTGCCGGAAGATGATGATCTCGTCGATCCTGTTGAGGAACTCCGGCCGGAACGACTCCCGCAGCCGCTGCATGATCCGGTCTCGCAACTGGTCGTCGGGACCACCGCCGTCACCGCCCGCGGCGCCGAAGCCGAGCGCTCGCCTGCCGATCACGTCGGAGCCGAGATTGCTCGTCATGATCACGACCGTGTTCTTGAAGTCCACCGTGCGGCCCTGGCCGTCGGTGAGCCGCCCGTCGTCCAGCACCTGGAGCAGGATGTTGAATACGTCCGGGTGTGCCTTCTCGATCTCGTCGAGCAGCAGCACGGCGTACGGGGTGCGGCGTACCGCCTCGGTGAGCTGCCCCGCCTCCTCGTAGCCCACGTATCCGGGCGGAGCACCGACTAGCCGAGACACCGTGTGACGTTCCTGAAATTCGCTCATGTCGATCCGCACCATGCGACCCTCGCTGCCGAAGAGAGCCTCCGCCAGCGCCCTGGCCAGCTCCGTCTTGCCGACACCGGTCGGCCCGAGGAACAGGAAGCTGCCGATGGGCCGGTTGGGGTCGCCGAGCCCGGCGCGCGACCGGCGGACCGCTTCGGCCACCGCCAGCACCGCCTCGTCCTGCCCGATGACGCGGCGGTGGAGGTGCTCTTCGAGCCGCAGCAGCCGGTCCTTCTCCTCCGCGGTGAGCTGCGCGACCGGGATGCCGGTCGCCCGGGACACGACCTCGGCGATGTCGGCGGCGGTGACCTCGGGCACCGCCCGCTCCCCCTCGGCGGACTCGCCGTCCGGGCGCTCGGTCAGCGAGGCGATCTCGTCGCGCAGCGCGCTGGCGCGCTGGTAGTCCTCGACGGCCACCGCCTCGTCCTTCTCCCTGTGCAGCTGCTCAAGCCGCTGCTCCCGCTCGCGCCGGTCCCTGGCCGGGGTCTTGGTGCGCAGCCGCACCCGGGCGCCCGCCTGGTCGACCAGGTTGATCGCCTTGTCCGGCAGGAACCGGTCGGTGATGTACCTGTCGGACAGCTCAGCGGCCGCGGCCAGCGCCTCGTCGGTAAACCGGACCTGGTGGTGCGCCTCGTACCTGTCGCGCAGCCCGCGCAGGATCTCGATCGTGTCGGACACCGACGGCTCGGGCACCAGGATCGGCTGGAACCGGCGCTCGAGCGCGGCGTCCTTCTCGATGTTCTTGCGGTACTCGTCGATCGTCGTGGCACCGACGATGTGCAGCTCACCGCGGGCCAGCGCGGGCTTGAGCATGTTCGAGGCGCCCATCGCGCCCTCGGCGGCCCCCGCGCCGACGACGGTGTGCAGCTCGTCGATGAAGACGATCAGCTCATCGGCGTGCGCGCGGATCTCGTCGATGACCTTCTTCAGCCGTTCCTCGAAGTCGCCGCGGTACCGGGTGCCGGCCACCATGCCGCCCAGGTCGAGCTGCACGAGGCGCTTGTCCCGCAGCGTGTCGGGCACGTCCCCGTCCACGATCCGCTGCGCGATGCCCTCCACGATCGCGGTCTTGCCGACGCCGGGCTCGCCGATAAGCACCGGGTTGTTCTTCGTCCGGCGCGACAGCACCTCGACCGTCCGCTCGATCTCGTCCCCGCGGCCGACCACCGGGTCGACCCGTCCTTCGCGTGCCATCGCGGTCAGGTCGCTGCCGAACTCGTCGACGGTCGGCGTTTCCGACGGCGGCGGCGTGCCCTGGCGGCCCCCTCCCCCGGCGGCCGCCTGCTGCAGCGTCTCGGGGGTGATCCGCCGCTCGTGCAGCTCCCGCCCGGCGGCCGACTCGGGGTTGACCGCGAGCGCGAACAGCACGTGCTCCGGCCCGATATACGACGATCCGAACGCCCGCGAGATCTGCCGCGCGTCCAGCAGCGCCCGCTTGGCGGACGGCGTGAGGCTCGGCGTGCCCTCCCGCGGCTCGCCCCGCTGGGCGCGGGACTCGATGTCGTGCGCGATCGCGTCCGGGTCGGCGCCCGCGGCGGCCAGCAGCCGCCGGACCGGCTCCTGCCGGGTCGCGGCCCACAGCAGGTGGTCGGTGTCCAGGTCGAGGTCGCCCCACCGCGCGGCCTGGGCGGCGGCTTCCCTGACGAGCTCACGGGCCTGCTCGGTCATCAGCTTCCCGATGTCGATGCGCTGCGGCCGTCGCGGCGAGCCGTAGAAGCGGGCGAGGAAGTCGTCGAACGGGCTGGCGCCTTGGTCGCCAGGGCCGTAAGGGTCGTAGACCATGTGGTCCTCCTGACCGGCAGTCGTTGGGCGTGCCGTCATCCAGCCTAAGAACCGGTCAGCGCGGCCCTGGCGGCGGCCCTGACTTGCGCCGCGTACGAGCCGCCGAACAGGCACGCGTGCACGAGCAGCGGATGCAGCTGGTGCAGCGGCACCCGCGCGCGCCACCCGCCGGCGAGCGGCGCGGACCGCGTCCCGGTGTACCCGCGCATGATCCGCTCCAGGTGCGGCGCGCCGAACAGCGCGAGCATCGCCAGGTCGGTCTCCCGGTGCCCGCCGTGCGCGGCCGGGTCGATCAGCCAGCCGCGCCCGCCGGACCACAGCACGTTCCCCGCCCACAGGTCGCCGTGAATGCGGCTCGGCGGCTCCGGCGGCCCGGCGAGCTCCCCGATCCTGCGCACGACGGTTTCCACCAGGCTGAGGTCCGCGTCATCCAGCGCGCCGCCGTCATGCGCCTTCTTCAGGTACGGAACGAGCCGTTGCTCCGCGTACCAGGTCCCCCATTCTGTTCCCGGTGTGTTGTCCAGCGGCAGGCTGGCTATGTATCCCGGCCACGGCGCGCCGAACGTGGCCGGGCCCGCGGCGTGCATCCGGGCCAGTCCCGCGCCGAACTCCTCCGCGGCGTCCGGCGTGGCCCTGCCGTCCGCCAGCAGCTCGATGACCAGCAGGTCGTGGCTGACGCCGAGCACTTCGGGGAGCGGCACCGCGCCGGCTTCGGCCAGCCACCGCAGCCCGTTCGCCTCGGCGGCGAAGGCCTCGGCCGTAGCCTCGTCTCCGCCGGGGGCGGCCTTCACGAAGGCCTGCCGCCCGTCAGCCAGCCGCGCCGTCAGGTGCTGGTACCCGTGCTGCGCCCCCGCTCTATGGACGCTGGCCACCGGCACGCCGAGAAGTTCGCCGATCCGCCGTGCTTGGCCGGCGGTCATGGCAGTGCGCCGTGGACGATGTCGCCACCGACGATTGTCGCGGCCGGCCTGATGTCCTTGATCTCGTCGTCTGGCACGGTGAGGTAGTCCCTGTCGAGGACGAGCAGGTCCGCCAGCAAGCCAGGCCTGATCGAGCCGAGATAGTTCTCGCGGAACACGAGCTGTGCGTTGCTCCTGGTGTGCGCGATGAGGGCTTCCTCCCTGGTGAGCGGCTCGTCGAGGATCCGGACGCCGCCGAGCGAGCGGCCTGTCACCGCCCACCACAGCGAGACGAACGGGTTGATCTGGGCGGCCCTGGTGCCGTCGGTGCCCAGCCCCCAGGTCAGGCCGCTGGCGGCGAGAAGCCTCAGCGGAGCCACGGCCGCCCGGCCGTCACGGATGACGCTCTGGCTGCGCAGCTGGACGGTGACGCCGAGGCGCCTGGCGCGCTCGACCTGCTCTGGGGTGATGCCCTCGGCGTGGGTGACCGACCAGCGCAGCGGGCGGACCGGACGGAGCTTGTCCGCCTGCTCGTAGGCGTCGAGGACGAGGGCGAGCCCGCCGGTCGTCACCGAATGGGTCTGCACCGGCCAGCCGGTGATCGCCGCGGTGGCCAGGATCTCGCTCGCGGCCGCGATGTCCGCGGCGGAGGGCGCTGGCGGGCGTCCGGCGTGGTCCCAGTGGAACGGGGCGTGGTAGATCTCACCGACCGCGATCCGGTCATACCAGTGGTCGCCCTGGAACGGCAGGCTCGCCCTGACCCGTCCGGCGAACGCGCCGGGCGGGTCGTCCACGCCGGCGCCCAGCGTGGTGAGGACGCGCAGCGTCAGCTCGCCCCGTCCGGCCATGGCCTGGATCGCGGCGTAGGCCGCGTCGGACACGCCGACCCCGCCGGGGTCGAACACCGTGGTGAGCCCGAGGCTGTTGTAGTAGGCCATGGCGGCGCGGACGCCGGCTTCCTGGGTGACTCCCGCGGGGAAGCTCGCGGCCGCCCGGTTGAGCGCCACCAGGCCGCCCCCGACCCGGCCGGTGGCCCGGAGCCCGTCGGAGGCGGCCACGTTCATGGCGTCCAGCCAGGCGGTATTGACGCTGGCGTGGTCGTACTGCGCCTGGATGAAAGCAGGCCGGCCGGGGGCCACGGCGTCGAGTTCGGCCAGCGTGAGCTCGCGGCGGTCGCCCGCCCATTGCTCCTCGTGCCACCCGCCGAGCGTGAGCAGCCACTGCCCGTCCGCGAGCTTGGCGGCCCGGTCGCCCAGCAGGTCAAGCGCCGCGGCCCGGGTGCGGACACCATCGAGCCGGACCTCGGCGTGTTCGGTGGCGCGGACGAAGTGGTTGTGGTTGTCGATCAGCCCGGGGATCACGGTTCTGCCGCCGAGGTCGGCCACCCGCGCGTCCGCCGGCGAGCGTGCCAGGACGGCCGCGTCCTCGCCTACCGCGGTGATCCGCTCCCCCTCGATCGCCACCGCCTGGCGGACGGAAAACTGCTCGTCCACCGTGACGATCTTCCCGTTGACGAGGACGAGAGCAGCCATGCCTCATTGTCCCGCGCTTGACCCCTGGCCGGCTTGACCGAGCTAAGACCGACGTGATCTGCTGTCTTGGTTCTGCTGACGGCTGGGGAGGCGCTGCCATGACTGGGCTGCTCGAAGACACCATCGCGGCGATCGGGCCGCTCGATGCCGCCGCCGTCGCGGCGGCGCGGGAGCGCCAGGAGTTGCTGACCAAGCCGAGCGGATCCCTTGGCCGGCTCGAGGATGTGTCGGTGCAGCTCGCCGGCATCGCGGGCCGGTGCCCGCCGCCGCTCCCCGAGCCCGCCGTCGTCGCCGTGTTCGCGGCCGACCACGGCGTGCACGCCCAGGGCGTAACGCCATGGCCACAGGAGGTCACCGCCCAGATGGTGGCCAACTTTGTCGCCTCGGGCGCGGCGGTGAACGCGATCGCCACCCAGGCGGGCGCGTCGGTATGCGTAGTGGACGTAGGCGTGGCCGCGGACCTGCCGACGGCGCGAGGATTGCTGTCCCGTAAGGTCCGCCCCGGCACCGCGGACATGACCGAGGGCCCGGCGATGAGCCTTGAGGAGGCCAGGCTGGCGGTGGAGACCGGCATCAAGGTCGCCGCGGACCTGGTCGAGGAGGGCAACCGGTGCCTGATCACCGGGGACATGGGCATCGCGAACACGACCGCGTCGGCCGCGCTGATCGCGGTGTTCACCCGGTCCACCCCGGCGCTGGTCACCGGGCGGGGCACGGGCATCGACGACCCGACCTGGGCGCGGAAGGTAGAGGTGGTGCGCCGCGCGCTTGAGCTGCACCGCTGTGATCCGGCTGCGCCGCTCGAGACGCTCGCGGCCGTGGGCGGCCTCGAGCATGCCGCGCTCGCGGGATTCATCCTCGGCGGCGCCGCGCGGCGTGTCCCCGTCCTGCTCGACGGCGTCATCGCCTGCGCGGCGGCTGTGGCCGCCCGGGCTTTCGCTCCGCAGGTGACGGACTACCTGATCGCCGGGCACCTGTCCACCGAGCCGGGGGCGCTGCGGGCGCTCGACGCGCTCGGCCTGCAGCCGCTACTGGACTTGGGCATGCGGCTTGGCGAGGGCTCCGGCGCGGTACTCGCGCTGCCGGTGGTGGCCGCCGCGGCCCGGGTCTTGCGGGATATGGCCACCTTCGACAGTGCCGGCGTCTCTGGTGAGAAGGCGTGATGGCCGCTAGCGCGGGCACGCGGGGCAGATTTTCGCCGGCAGTCCTTCGGAACACCGGCGAGAAATCTCCCCACGCGCCCTGCTCCCACACGCGCGAGATACGGCAGTCGCAGGAACCGGTTCGTGCGTAAACGCCAGCCTGGTTCGTTGGCGCCTGCCCGGAGGTTGGGGCTGCCGGGGCAGCCACGGGTTGGGAAGCCGTTTCGGGTGCTTGTTTTGGGTGGGGCGCGGTCGGGGAAGTCTTTGACGGCTGAGCGGTTGTTGTCCCGGCGGGAGCGGGTGGATTACGTGGCTTGCGGGCCACTGCCCTCCGTGGAGGATCCGGACTGGGCTGAGCGGGTGCGGCGGCATCAGGAGCGGCGGCCTGAGCACTGGACCACGATGGAGACCCTGGATCTTGAGTTTGTGCTGGCCGGGCGGGCACCCCGCGACTTGGACATGGCCGGCCCCGCGCCCGGAGAGTCCGACCTGATCACTCGATCACGCGCTGGCGCCGCACCTGCCGGGGCCGAGGCTCGCCTGGCGGGCTCCCGGCCGCTTGGCTCGGCCCCCCTCGCGACGCCGGTGCTGGTGGATTGCTTGTCTACGTGGCTGGCCGGGGTGATGGAGGAGTGCGGGGTTTGGGCCGATGCTCCCGATGCGGATAAGCAGCTGGCGGAGCGCGTGGACGGGCTGCTTGACGCTTGGCGGGCCACCCGGCGGCATGTTGTTGCCGTCAGCAATGAGGTCGGGTCCGGGGTGATTCCCGGGACGGTTTCCGGGGTGCGGTTCCGGGACGAACTTGGCGTGCTTAACGCGCGGATCGCCGCCGAATGTGAGCAGGTCTGGCTATGCGTCGCCGGTATAGCCCAGCGGCTCCGGTGAGCAAGGCGGGGACCTTGCCGTGAGGGCGTTGCGGACGGCGGTGAGCCTGTTTACGGTCATTCCGGCTGGCGGCGAAGCGGAACTCGGCGAGGGCGATGCCGCGCGGGCCGTGCTGTGGATGCCCGTGGTGGGGCTGCTGCTGGGGCTGGCCGGTGCCGGGTTCATGGTCGGCGTCGATGCCGGCGGTTCCGGCGGGCCGCGGCGGCTGCTCGGCGCGGCGCTCGCGGTCGGGCTGATCGCGCTGCTGACCGGAGGCCTGCACCTGGACGGCCTGGCCGACACGGCCGACGGTCTCGGCAGCCGACGCGCCCCGGCTGACGCGCTGGCCATCATGCGCCGCTCGGACGTGGGACCGATGGGCGTCGCCGCGCTTGTTCTCGTGCTGCTCGTCCAGGTGACCGCGCTCGCCGCGGTGCCCCGTGTTTCGCTAGCCGCGGCGTCCCTCGTGCTGGCCGAGGTCACGGGCCGCGTCGCCGTCGTGGTCGCGACCGGCTCTCCGGCCGCGCGGCCCGGCGGTTTCGGCGCCCTGGTCGCGGGCCGGACGAGTCCGCTGGCCAGGACGCTGGTCGTCGTGCTGCTGGGCTGCGCCATCGCGGTCGCCGGGCTCGCGTCGGACGGTGCGGCGCTGGCGGTTCGCGGGCTGGTGGCCGTCCTCATCGGCCTGCTGGCCGGCGGCCTGCTCCAGCGGGTGGCGCGGCGGCGGCTTGGCGGGAT
The DNA here is from genome assembly GCA_963843745.1 of uncultured Actinomycetota bacterium. GTDB lineage: Bacteria > Actinomycetota > Actinomycetes > Streptosporangiales > Streptosporangiaceae > Trebonia. Next base: position 32,063 of record CAWJLP010000010.1, on the reverse strand, counting down.
GACCGGGGATGTATTCGGCGCGATCGTGGAAGTCAGCGCCGCGGCCGTGCTGGTCACCTGCGTCCTGGTCAAGTAGCCATGCAGGTATGACGGTCTTTCGTGCGCGCCATCCCGGACTTACTGTGGTGCTCTAGGCAACGGAGCCATGGAGGGCACATGCAGCGGAGCACTGACCGGATCCTTACCACCCACGTTGGGGCGCTCCAGCGGCCGCAAGAACTGTCGAAGGCCATGACGGAACGTGGGGAGTGGGCGCCAGAGGTGCTCCCAGAACTGCGCGCGGCGGTCGCCGAGGTTGTTGCCCGCCAGGAGCAAGCCGGGATCGACGTCGTAGACGACGGCGAGTTCGGCAAGACCCTGTGGATGTGGTACGTCCGCGACCGGATGGACGGCATCGAGTCGCGGGAATGGGCCCAGCCGCTTATGAAGGGCCGCGACCGTGATCAGTTCCCCGCCTTCTACGCCTGGGCTGACGCCAACGCCAGCATCTTCGGGTACGTGGAGGACACCTACTTCTGGAGCTCGATAGTTACTGAGCCCGTCGTCACGGGCCCGCTGCGCTACAAGCCGGAGGCGGTGCAGCGCGACATAGCCAACCTGAAGGACGCGTTGCGGGACAACCCCGCACTGGAAGCGTTCATGCCGGTGGTAGCTCCGGCCAGCATCGAGGTGGGCCTCGCCAACGAGTACTACGCCACCCACGACGAGCTGATGCGAGCCCTCGCCGACACCATCAGGCAGGAGTACAAGGCGATCATCGACGCGGGGTTCATCCTTCAGGTGGACGACGCATGGGTCCCGGCTGCCTGGGACCGTTCCCCCGAGTTCGACCTGGACTCGTACCGCCGCTACGCGCAAGACAGCATCGAGGTGCTCAATCACGCCCTGGACGGCCTGCCAGAGGACCGCATTCGGTACCACCTGTGCTGGGGCAGCTGGCACGGCCCGCACGCCAACGACATCCCGCTCGCGGACATCGCGGACATCATGCTCCAGGTCAAGGCCGGCGCCTACCTGATCGAGGCGGCCAACTCACGGCACGAGCACGAGTATCACCTGTGGGAGGACGTCAAGCTGCCGGACGGCAAGGTCCTCATCCCCGGCGTCGTCACGCACTCGACGAACCTGATCGAACACCCGGAACTGGTCGCCGAGCGCATCACCCGCTACACCGACCGGCTCGGCCCCGAGAACGTCATCGCGGGTGCCGACTGCGGGTTCGGCTCCCGCATCCACCCCGAACTCGGGTGGGCCAAGCTCGCCGTCCTCGCCGAGGGCGCAGCTCTCGCCTCGGATCGCATCTGGCACCGCTAAGCGCTGGCGTACACCTCACGGATGTCAACCGTCAGCAGGGTGACACCGGGCAGCGGCGGAACCGGATAGCTGACGGCCTCCTCGGCGTGCTCCTTCGTGTCGAAGACAATGACCGACATGCCGATCCCGTCAACCGGCGCCAGCCAGTATGCGCTGACGAATCCGGGCGCCCTGGGAACCAGACCGACCCGGTGGTCCGCCAGCCCCTGGCGAGCCGCCCCAGCATCCTCGATCCGTACGGTCGACACAACCGCGTGCATGCGCCAAGTCTCTCGCACGAGAGGCTGCTGTGCAGCTGATATAACGCCGGGTATTGCATGGGTCCTTGGGTGTAGGTTCGCCCGCTGGGGGTGGTCCACTGGTGCCGGCCGGGCTGCGGCTGGGTGACGGTCCAGCCGGGTGATTGCTTGACCCGGTGGCAGCGGCGGCTGCGGGCGCCGCCGTTGCACGCGCAGGTCCGGCCGCCCTTGTCATACGGCACTGCGTGCTCGAAGTCGGATTCGCGGGCGTGGCGGGAACACGGCGGGAAGGTGCACTCTCCGTCCCGCACCTGCACGAGGTGCCGGAGGGTGTCACTGGGCTGGTAGCCGCGTGATTCGTGCCGGTGGTCGCAGTCGGTGACCGGGATCGGCTCGAGTTTGACGGTGAACTCGCGGCCGCCGGGCAGGGTGAGGGTCCAGGTGCCGTAGCCGCCGGGCGGTCCTGGGTCGTCGGTCGGGGTGAACGCCCACGGGCTCGGCCCGTCGCGGCTGGCGGGCCGGTTGTTTTTCGTCCGGGCGGCCTTGGCGCAGCCGTGTGCGACGGCTACTCCTTGGCTGTCGGTGATGGTGGTGCACCAGTGGCTGTGCGGGCTGGCGGCGACAGTTGCGGCGAGGTCGCGGACGAGGGCGGGGTCGAGGGGGCCGAGTCCGTGCCCGGCGCCGGGCCGTTCGGCCAGCCCGAGCAGGGTGGCCAGCGGCAGGGTGAGGTTGGCCCGCGCGGTCAGCGCCGGGAGAACCGGAGCCGCAACGGTGCTGCCGGACTCGCCGACTGGGCTGTTAGTGGTGCTGCCGTCACCATTACTGCCGCTGGTGCTACCCGTACTGGCTCGTTCGCTGGTGGAAGCGCCACCGCCGCCGGTGCCGTTTGGACGGGTACTGCCGGGGCCGCCACGTGTTCCTTGGCTGGTGCTACCGTCAGCGCCGCTGGGACTGGCCTGCGCGGTGCGGTCTTGGGCGATCCGGTTTTCGAGGGTGATGCCGTTGAGGAGGTCCAGGAACGCCAGCACCCGCAGCTGGTCCATCCGCGCCTCAGGCCGGAGCTTCGCTGCCTTGTACGCCGCCGCGCGGTCGTTGATCGCGTCGTTCGCGGCCAGCGCCGCGTCGGTCGGCAGGCCGAACGCGGCCAGCGCGCACGCGCCGCCGTTGTCCCGCCAGAACCGCACCCGCGCCTCTTCCCGCTCCGCGTACTGGCGGCGCTTGGCGGCCCCGTCCGGATCCACCGTGCAGACGATCTGGGCGGCGAGCCGGCCGAGCTGCGCCGGGGTCTGCCCGTCCAGCCGATCGAGGATCAGCTTCTCCGCGTGCGCGGCGCGCTCGTCGTCGAGGACTTTCAGCTCATCGGAGATGATCCGGGCCTTCAGCGGCGTCAGAGTGCCGGCCGCGAGGGCCGCGCCAACACCAGGCAGGCGGGCCTGCAGGTCCCACGCGAACGCGGTGAGATTGTCGGCGGACCGCAGCGAGATCGCCAGCGCGCCGCTGACCTCATGCCCGGCGCCTTCCTCCCACTGGTCGGGCAGGTCGCCGTGCATCGATGGGCCGCTGCCCAGGCCGGGACGGGCGCGGCGGCGGAGCAGTTCGCGGACCACGCCCAGCTTGCCGGCCTCCGCCCACGACCCGATCGCGTCCCACCGGCCGAGCAGGCCGATCAGCTCATCGTCGGTCGCGTCCCCGCACCGCCATTCCGGGCCGGACAGCTCCGCGACCGCCGCCGCCAGCCCCGGGCCGGGCGGGCAGGTGTCGCCGGCGCCGTCCTTGGCGAACCCGGCCAGCCGCGGATCCCGGCCCGGAGCGGCCGCGCTGCCGCCGGGCGGCCCGGAGTCGCGGGCCGGCTCTTCAGCTGGCCCGCGCCCGGAAGTCGGCGGCTGCGTCATGGACTGCCCCGTTCGAGTGCGATTTTCAAAATCCGATTTAATCGAATTCTATCGCTATTCGAATCTGTTAGCAGCCAAAACTTACTTACCTAGCCGATACTATTCTGTTACTCAGGAAAAGCCCCAGAGCAGCCAGGCGCTTTGCAGGGCTGACGGGGTGATGGCCAGAAGGACGCGGTCTTCGCCTGTCAGGCGCGCGATGTACTCGTCGTCCGGCGGGATGGCGCGGCCGTGCTTGCGGTGGATGCCGCGGAAGAAATCCAGGTTGGCGGGTATGTCCTCGCGGACCTCCACCGTGCCGGAGAGCCCTATGTAGCGACGGTCGGCTGGGTCGTCGAACACGAGCTCCACCCTTGGGTCGCGGCGGAAGACGTTGTACTTCGCGCGTTTGCGGGTCGTCGAGACGTAGAATTTCTCGCCGTCCCAGAAGAACCAGTTGGGGCTGACGTGCGGGCGGCCGTCCTTGCGGACGCCCGCGACGATGACGTTCCTCGGCTCGGCGAGGAAGGCTTCGATGGCCGTGTCGGCTGGTGAGGACATGGCAGCACTCTAATACTCGTTTTTAACGATTGGAATCGTTAGTTTCGGCTGAGGCGGAGACACGGGCCCGTTCGGGATAATTCTCTTCATGAACTTTCAGCTGGAGCGCGATCGCTACGGAGTGCCGCATGTGCGGGGTGAGACCGAGACCGCGGCGTGGTTCGGAATGGGGTACGCGTGCGCGCAGGACCGGCTGTTCCAGATGGACTACGACCGGCGACGGGCGTGCGGGCGGTGGGCGGAGGTCGCCGGGGCTGCCGCGGTGGCCGGGGACGTTCTCGCGCGGCGGCTGCGGCTGGCCGCCGCGGCCGAGGCCGACGTCGCGGCGATGTCGCCGCGGCTGCGGGCGGCGTTCGGCGCGTACGCGGACGGGGTGAACGCCGCGGTGGCGGACGGGGCGCTGCCGCTGCCGTTGCGGGACCGGGTCGAGGCGTGGCAGCCGTGGCATTCGGTGGCGGCGTTCAAGGTGCGGCATGTGCTGATGGGGCAGTGGCAGCACAAGCTGGTGAACGGGGTGCTGCTGGCGCGGATCGGGCCGGACGCGTTCTCCCGGTTCGAGACGCGGCCGCCGCTCGGGTCACCGCTGGCTGTTCCGCCGGACGGGCGGGTGTCGCGGCTGCTGGATTCGGCCCTCGGCGACATCGCCGGGCACCTGGGATTCCTCGCCGAGGCGGAGCCTGGCTCCAACGCGTGGGCGGTCAGCGGGCGGCGGACCACGCACGGCGGGGCCGTGCTGTGCAACGACTCGCACCGCGCCCTCGACACCCCGGACGTGTACTGGCAGTGCCGGGTGTCGTGCCCTGAGTTCGACGTGGCGGGGGCGACGTTCCCCGGGCTGCCGGGGTTCCCGCACTTCGGCTTCAACGGCTCCGTGGCGTGGGCGATCACGCACGGGGACGCGGACACGCAGGACCTGTACATCGAGCGGTTCGACGGGTCACGGTACCGGACGCCGGACGGGTGGGCCGACGCGTCCGTGCAGGAAGAGCGGATCCTGGTGCGCGGCGACTACGAGGTGCCGGTCACCACCTGGGCGACGCGGCACGGGCCGGTCGTGCACGGGGACCCGGCCGACGGGACGGCGATCGCGCTGAAGTGGGTCGGGACGTACCGGCCGAACCGGGGGTTCGAGTGCCTGCTGCCGATGCTTACCGCCCGCTCTGTGCTCGAGTTGGCGGACGCGCAGGAGGGGTGGGTTGATCCGGTTAACAACCTCGTCTGCGCCGACACCGCCGGGCGGATCGCGTATCAGTGCCGGGGGGAAGTGCCGGTGCGTTCGGGTACTGGGGGGCGCCGGCTGCCCGTGGCGGGGTGGGACGGGTCGTGCGAATGGACCGGGTCCGTGCCGTTCGCTTCGCTGCCGCGGGCGGTCGATCCGGACGCGGGGTTCGTGATGACGGCGAACAACACGATGACGGACGCGTCCTCGCCTTACATCTCCTACACGTTCTCGCAGCCGTTCCGGGCGGAGCGGATCCGGTCGCTGCTTGCCGGGTCTGGTTCGCTGAGCGCGGCTTCGCTGGCCGGCCTGCAGGCCGACACGGTGTCGTGGGCGGCTCTGGCATGGATCCGGGTGCTTGGGGGGCTCGGGCCTTTCGCCGATTCCGGCGCTGAGGCGGCGCGATCTCTGCTCGCCTCGTGGGACGGGGATCTTGGCGTTGAGTCGGGGGCGGCGTTGCTCTACGCGTGTTTTCAGCGGGCCCTGGCCGCCGGGCTCTACCGGCCGGTGCTCGGGGACCGGACGTGGGAGTGGATGGCGTCGGGTGTTCCGGCGCCTACGACGACCCTGGTGCGGCGGTGGCTGGCCAACGACACCTGGGAACTGCTTGGCGGGCCGACGCCAGACGCCAGCGTGGGCGCGGAGCGGAGCGACCGGGTACTCGCGGCACTGCCCGCGGCACTGGCCGCCGCCTGGGCCTCAGCGACTGAATACGGCGGGGCGGACCCTGGGCGGTGGCGGTGGGGTGACGTCCACCAGGCGGCGCGGGTGCATCCGCTGTCCGCGGTGGGGCCGCTGCCTGGCGTGCCGATGGGCGGAGACGCCGACACCATTCAGGCGGCCGGGTACGGGTGGAAGGCGGGCAGCCCCTTCACCGTGCTGTCCTTGTCGGTGTACCGGCAGGTCGTGGACCTTGCCTCGCCCGATACCGCGAGCTGGGTCATCCCGGGCGGGGCGTCTGGTGATCCGGAGAGCCCGCACTTTGCCGACCAGCTCGCCGAGTGGGCCGAGCACCGGCGCATCCCGATGATCATGCGGGATTCGGCGTCGGAATCCGGGGCAAATCCCGCACGGTAATTCGGTGGGGCTGGGGCCTGGGTCGGCGTGGTGGATGTGGGTTAGAAGACGACCACTTCGGCGCCGACCGGGAGGTGGTCGTTGTAGTAGCGGGCGTTCTGGTCGGTCAGGTGAACGCAGCCGTGGGAGGGGGTGGTGAGGCTGCCGCCGTGGAAGGCGATGCCGCCCGGGGCGAAGAAGACCGCCCAGGGCATGGGCTCGTTGTAGATGTTGCTGACGAAATCCGGGCCAGCCTTCCAGGAGACCTCGAACGTGCCGCGCGGGGTCGCGTGGGCGCTTCCCGGCGGACCTGGTTCCGCGCGCACCGGGCCGAAGGTGATGCGGCCGGCCGACTGGAGCCAGCTCAGGTGCCTGGTCAGGTCGACGCAGGCGGTGGCCTTGGCGGGGCAGGATTCGCGATCGAGCGCGGTCAGCGTCAGGGGAGCCGGCGGTGCGGGCTGCGCGGTGGCCGGGGCCGGCCCGGCCTGGCCGCGAGAGGCGGTCCCCGTCACGGTCTTCGTCGCCGTCGTGCTTCGCTGGGCGTTCCGCGCGGTCGCGGTGGCGCCCCGGACGGCGGGGCGCGGGGAGGCGAGGGCCGCGGTGGTCACCACCACGACGGAAGCCGCCGCCACCGTGAGCAGGACAGCTAGGCGGCGGGCGGACTCACGCTTACGGGCAGCATTGGCCGCTTCCGCGCGCGCTGCGACCTGCCTGAGCCGTCTCGCCGTGTCGTTCCTGCTTCTCGCCTGCAATTCACCGCCTCGCGCTTAGCGGCCCATTTGCGAATGTCCAACTACTTACAGTTAGCACACCGGTGGGGCGTTTCGCTGGAGAACGGGAAGGGCGCGCCGGCGAGTCGGGCGCGTACGTTCGGAAAAACTCAGAAAGAGATGATCGGAGAGCCGTTTCCTCTTCGCAGCGCCTAGCCTGTCGGGTATGTCGGTGCTGTGGGAGCGGCTTGCGGGAACGCAACCGGTGCCGCCCGTGTGGGTGGTCGCGGTGGGCGGGCTCGCGGCGCTGGCGGTGGTGCTCGACGTGCGGCTGTGGCATCTGACGCGGAACGCGATCACGATCGCGCATGAAGGCGGGCACGCGCTGCTCTCGGTGCTGACCGGGCGGCGGCTGGAGGGGATCCGGCTGCATTCGGACACCTCGGGTGAGACGGTGTTGCGAGGCAAGCGGACCGGGCCCGGGATGGTGTTTACCGCGTTCGCGGGGTACGTGACGCCGCCGCTGCTCGGCGCCGGGGCGGCGGTGCTGCTGTTCACGCACCACGTGACGCTGCTGCTGTGGGCGTTCCTTGCGCTGCTGCTCGCCGCGTTCATCATGATGCGCAACGCCTTCGGGATCGTGGTGGGGCTGGTAGTCGGGGGCGCCGTGTTCGGGGTGACGGCGTACGCGACTTCCCTCGTGCAGGCGCTGTTCTCCTACGGGGTGGCGTGGTTCCTGCTGTTCGGGGGGCTGCGGCCGGTGGTTGAGCTGGCGCGGTCGCAGCGGCGGGACCGGCGGCGGTGGCGGGGCGGGGTGTCGGACGCGGACCAGCTCGCGCGGCTGACCGGGGTGCCCGGCGGGGTATGGGTGTGCCTGTTCGCGCTCGTCGCGCTGGTGGCCATTGTCGTGGGGGCGCGGCTGCTCGTGCCGGCGTCGGTGCACGTGCCTCGCATGGGCTGAAGGCGCGAGCCTAGTCCGAAGGGTGTTCTCGACGGCGGCCAGCTCCCGCGGTATGCGGCCCGTACAGAAGACTACGGATTTTCCGGGACGCACTACCGGCGGGCGGGTACTTACGCTCGCAGCGTCACTTTCGCTTCCACGCAGTCGATAGGAGAACCCGATGAGTGATCCCACCGTCGTCCTCGTCCACGGCGCCTTCGCCGACGCGTCAGGCTTCGCCGGAATCATCCGCGAGCTGGAGAGCGCTGGCCTGACGGTAGTCGCGCCGCCGAACCCGCTACGCAGCGTCGCTTCCGACGCCGCCACCGTCGGCGCGGTGGCCGGCGCCATCGACGGCCCGGTCGTCCTCGTGGGGCACTCGTACGGCGGGGCGGTGATCTCGCAGGCGTCCGCCGGCCTGGAGAACGTGACGGGGCTGGTGTACCTGGCCGCGTTCGGGCTGGAAGTGGGCGAGAGCTGCGCCAGCGTGCAGCAGCCGTTCCCGCCGCCGCTGCTCGCCTCCACCTCCGTCCCGACGCCTTACCCGGCGGTCGGCGCGGCGCCGGGACCAGACCTGTACGTCGGCAAGGAACGGTTCAGGGAGACGTTCTGCGCCGACGTCCCCGTCGACGTCGCCGACGTTATGTTCGCGACGCAGCGGCCGCTCGCGCTCGCCGCGCTGACCGAGAACGCGACCGAGGCCGGGTGGAAGACCAAGCCGTCCTGGTTCCTCGTGTCCGAACACGACAACGCCATATCGCCGGACGCGGAAAGGTTCATGGCCCAGCGGATGGGCGCGACCACGGACTCGATCGACGGATCGCACACGGCGTTCATCGCCAGGCCGGTGCTGGTGGCCTCCTTCATCAAGAAGGCGCTCGCCGGCTAGCCGCGCGCCGCGCCGCGGATGGATACGTCATGGGATCAGAACGAGTGGCGGACGTCGCGGTTCGCCGCCACGTCTTCGACAGCGAACTGCCGTTCCAGGCCGTCCTTGACGGCATCTTCGGCGGCATCAGCCAGCCGGACATCGACTCGCTGTTCGGCAAGCTCCAGGCGAGCACGTCCTACGAGCAGTTCAGCGGCCTGGTCCGGCAGGCGCAGGGCAGCGCCGGGCTGATGCGGTTCTGGCAGCTCGACCTCGACACGGCGCTGGCCCGCGACCCGCGGGCCAGCGACAAGGCCGGGCGCCGACTCGTCCGGCTCATCGCGGGCAACCCGGTCACGATGGGCCAGATGACCCGTCACGTGGCCGATGCGGGCTCGTACGCGCCGGTCACGATCCTCATCGAGGAGATGCCAGACGGCACCCGGGTCGCCTATGACAGCGTCGCCAGCGAGATCGCCCCGTATGGCGACGCGGATGCCTCCGCGGTTGCCGAACGGCTCGACGGCGAGGTCCTCGGCCTGCTGCGCCAGGCGACCGGGACGACCTGACCCGACATTCGCAGGAGATTTCCATGCCGATGATCGACGTCTACGCGACAGCCGGGACGTTCGCCGACAAGCACCGGCTCGCCGCCGACCTGGCGGCCGCGGTGATGGCCGTCGAGCAAGTGCCGGACATCCCGATGTTCAGGCAGAACACCGCGGCCTTCGTCCACGAGCTGCCGGCCGGCAGCCTGTCCAACGTCGACGGTGACAGCAACTACGTGCGGGTTCAGGTCCTCACGAACGCGGGCGCGCTGGACCGCGGCAAGCAGCTCGCCGTGGTCGAGCGGCTCACCCATATCGTCGCCGACGCCGCCGGCGACCCGTCGCTGTTCGCCAGGACGTGGGTGCTGCTCACCGAGGCGCCCGAAGGGGGCTGGGGCCTAGAAGGCCACGCCAACACGAACGCGGAGCTGGTGGCCGCCGCCCGGGCGCAGATAGCCAGCCTGCAAGCCGGGCAGGGCGCCGGCGGTTAGTCCTCGCGGAGCCCGGCCTCGTCGAGGCGGACGCCCGTCTCGTCGAGGCGGGCGAGCATCTCGGCCGGATCGGCGTACACCCGGTACGCGCCGGCCCGCTCCAGCTCCTCGCGGCCGTAGCCGCCGGACTGGAGGCCGATGCCGAGCGTGCCGGCGCGGCGCGCCGCGAGCAGGTCCCACACGCTGTCCCCCACCACCATCGCGTGCCGGGGCTCGACGCCGAGCAGCGCGGCGGCGGCCAGGAACAGGTCGGGGTCCGGCTTGGCGTGCCGTACCAGGTCCCTGGTCACCATCGGGGTGTCCTCAGGGAGCCCGAGCAGTTCGAGGGCGGGCCTGGCGGTGGCCGCGTACCCGCTGGTCGCGATCGCCCACTTGACGCCCGCGCCGGTGAGCGCGGCAAGCAGTTCCCTGGCCCCGGGCAGCGCGGTGACCGAGCCCATCTGCTTGCGGTACTCGGCGGCGTGCGTTTCCTGGAGCTGCTCGATGTCCGCCAGCGACAGGGTCCGGCCGGTCTCCCGCAGCAGGGCGTGCACGAAAAGGCCGCCGCTCATCCCGATCCTGCGGTGGATGCGCCACACCGACAGGTCGATGCCGATGCCGGTGAGCGCCGCCCGCCAGGCGATCACGTGCTGGTAGACGCTGTCGATAAGCGTGCCGTCAAGATCGAAAAGGAACGACGGCGTAGGGCTCGGCGGGTAGTCCACGCTAGCCGCCGACCATGTCCGCCGACCAGCCGGGAACACCGGCAAGCTCGCTGAGCAGCGGCGGCTCCGCCCCGCTCCTGGTGCAGGTCAGCGCCGACACTTCGGCGGCGGCGCGAAGCGCCGCGCGGACCGGTTCCGCCGAACTCAGTTCCTTCCTCCCCAGTCCCGCCCCCGACCACCAGGCCAGGAATCCGCCGCCGAACGCGTCCCCGGCGCCGATCGTGTCCACCACCTCGACCCGCGGCACCTCGACGCTCACCTCGCCGCCGGCCCCGCCGAAACCCCCGGACAGGAAGGCCCGTGCCGGGCGCGGGCCGTCGGTCACCAGGACCAGCGCGGGCCTGTCGCCGAGCAGCGTGGTCGCCGCGACCTCGGCGGGGACGCCCGGGCACAGGTAGTCGAGATCCTCCACGCTCACCTTCACTACGTCGGCGCGGTGCAGGATGCGCTCGAAACGGTCCAGGTACGCGTCCCGGTCGCCGATCGCGGCCGGACGGCAGTTGGGGTCGACCATCACCAGCGCGTCCGGCGGCAGGCCGCCGGTGATGAGGCGCTCGATGGCGGACGCGATCGGCTCCATGACCAGGCTGAGGGTGCCGACGTGCACGGCGGTCACGCCGTGCGGGAGCGCGGCGGCGAGCACCGCGTAGTCCAGGGCGGCGGATGCGGTGCCCGTCAGGTAGAAGTCGTACCGTACCGTCCCGTCCGGCCCGAGGTCGGCGACCGCCAGGGTGCTCGGCCGGCCGGCCAGCGTCGGAACGCCGAGCGCGACCCCGTCCGCGCTCAGCCGCTCCCGCAGCGTCCGGCCGAACCGGTCGCCGCTCAGCCGGCCGAGGAACGTCGTCTCCACGCCGAGCCTGCCCAGCGTCCGCGCGGTATTGAAGGGGCCGCCGCCGGGTCGCGCGACAACCGCGCCGGCCTCGTCCACGACTAGGTCGATCAGCGCCTCGCCAATGACCGCGATCACCAGTCGTCCCCGAAACCGACTCGCATGCTGCAGTCCTATCACCGCGCCACGCCGCCCGTCCAGCCAGGTAAAGGTTAAGAAAACATTTAGCCCGAACGGCCCCAGCTGACTCTCTAGTTAACAGCAGTCTCAGCTGTTACGACCGGCGCGGGTACCGGGGAAAACCGTTCATTGACTGCCGACCTTTATCCCGGTCTACTTATGCCAAAGTTTTCATTACTCAATCTGCGTGGGGCTGCGGGCCGCCGCCCAGGGAAATCCCGGACTGGGCAGCGATCTCGGGTGGGGAGCAGTTGAACATGCCCGAACTTCCTCTTGTCGGCGACGAGTTCGCCGGTTACCGCTTGCGGTCGGTTCTCGGCCGCGGCGGCATGAGCGTCGTCTTTCAGGCGGAGCATCCGCGACTCGGCAACGTTGTCGCGATCAAGGTGCTGGCACCCGAACTGGCCAGCGACGATGTATTCCGCACGCGCTTCCTCGAGGAATCGCGCATCGCGGCTTCGATGAACCATCCGAACGTCATTCCCATTCACGACATGGGGGCGAGTGACGGGCTGCTGTACATCGTAATGCGGTACGTATCCGGTACTGATTTGCGGCAAATGATAAAGAAGCGCGGCCGGCTCCAGCCGGAGGTCGCCGTGTTCCTGCTGAGCCAGGCCGCGCGGGCGCTGGACGCCGCGCACGCCAAGGGGCTCGTGCACCGGGACGTCAAGCCGGGAAACCTGCTGGTCGAGCGCAGCAACGACGACGATGACCCCGACCACCTGTACCTGGCCGACTTCGGCATCACCAAGCGGGTCATGACGCACACCGGGCTGACCTCGACGGGACAGTTCCTCGGCACCGTCGACTACGTCGCGCCCGAGCAGATCCGCGGTCCGTCCGTGGCCGGCCTGGCCGGCATGGCGGACCAGTACTCGCTGGGCTGCGTGCTGTATGAGTGCCTGACCGGCCGGGTGCCGTTCGAGAAGGACATGATCCCCGCAATCATCTGGGCGCACGTCGAGGAAGACCCGGTGCAGCCCACGCTGCTGAGGCCGGACCTGCCGCCCGCGGTGGACGAGGTGTTCGCCCGGGTGCTCGCCAAGCAGCCCGGCGACCGGTACCGCAACTGCCGCGAGTTCATGGACGCGGCCCGCACCGCGCTCGGCGACAGGGCGATCGCGCCGGGTCCGCCACGACCCGCATCCGGGAGCTACACGCCGACAGAAATGGGCCTCAGCGCGACGGCCATCGATTACCCGGGCGCCCTGGACGCCCCGTCCGCACCAGTGCCGACCGGTTTCGCGGCGGCGTCCGCCGCTGGCTACGCGGCGGCGCCAGCGGCACCTGCCTATCCGGCTGAGCCGCCGGCGGCGGCACCGATCGGCCATCCGGGGGAACTCACCCACGAGAAAGCGGCTTCGCTCGCCCCAGAGACTGAGGCGATGTTCGTCGGCAGCCAGCGCCCGCCGCGGGACAGCACGATCGCCTCGCACCGCCGTCAGCCCGCCACGGCGCCGCCGGGCGACGGCGACTCCGGCGGTTCCGGCGGCGAGCCGCCGGGCGGGCACGGGCCGCGGCGCGGCATGTTCAGGTCCCGCCGGGCGGCCCTTACCGTGCTGATTCTGGCCGTAGCCGCGGCAGTGGCAGTCCCGGTCGCGCTCGTCGTCACCGCTTCCCACGGGACGAAAACGGGCGGCGCTTCTGCTACACAGAACGCGGGCGGCTCGGCAGGGACCCGCACCGCCGCGGCGGCAAGCAGCGCGCCCAGCCTCGCCGTTCCCACGGTCGCGGGGAAGATACAGGTCGGGCAGAATCCCAGCTACGTCCAGGTCACGCCGAACGGCAAGTTCGCCTACATCACCAAGCCAGGCGCCGGTGTGATCACCGTGCTCAACACCGCCAATGACCTGGTGTCCGGGACCATCAAGATCCCGCAGGGGCCGCCCCAGTTCGTCTCGTTCTCGCCTGACAGCCGGACCGCCTACGTCAGCGTCTACAACACGAGGGGCTCGGTGCACCTCATTGCGTTCGTCGCCACTGCTACCAGCACCGTCACGTCCACCGTGCAGGTAGACAACTTCACGCCTGGCCCCTCGACGACAAGCCCGGACGGGCGGTTCCTCTATGTGCCGAACCACAACACGGCCATGAGCGGCGCCGACGAGAACGTCGTCGACGTGATCGACACGGCGAGCAAGACGCTGATCGGCAATGTCCCCGTCCCGGCGAACCCGCACTGGGTCGCGTTCGATAAGAACGGACGGTTCTACACCACGGACCACTTCTCCGCCGAAGTCACGGTCCTCAATGCCGCCAATAACGCCATCATCACCGAGATCCCGGTCGGCGAGACCCCGCACAGCGAAGCCGTCTCGCCCGATGGCAGCCGCCTGGCGGTCACGAGCTTCGACGGTAACGTGGTCTTCTTGATCAACACCGCGACCGACAAGATGGTCGCGCAGATCCCGGTCGGGAAGAATCCGCTGGACATCGCGTACTCGCCAGACGGGCGCTACCTCCTCACGGCAGACAACCTGGCCAACACGGTCACGGTGATCGACACCGCGGACAACCGCGTCATCGCCGAGATCCCCACAGGAAAAGCTCCAACGAGCATTTCGGTGCTGCCCAATGGGCGCCAGGCATACGTCACCAACGAAGGCGACGGCACCATCGAAATGCTGAACATTCCGAAGTAAGGCCGGACCCGGCTAGATGAGGGGAAGGCGATGATCAGCGCTCGCGCTGAGTCCAATCGGGTCCGGCGGCGGGAACACACCGGCGTGACTACCTCGCCCGGTACGGACGCGCGCCGGGTGCTGCAGCTGATCCTGGCGGCCATCTGGCTGCTGGATGGCATGCTGCAGTACCAGCCGTCCATGTACGGCACGATGTTCGGGCAGATGATCGGAGGCGGCGCGGCGGGAAACCCCGGTGTCATCGCCGACCCGATCAGCTGGAACGCGGCATTGGTGGAGCACCATCAGGTGCTGCTGAACACAGTCTTCGCTACCATTCAGCTGCTGCTGGGGCTTGGCATCGCCTACCGTCCCACGGTCCGGCTGGCGCTGGCCGCCTCGATCGCGTGGTCGCTGGCTGTGTGGTGGTTCGGCGAAGGCCTCGGCGGTGTGCTGAGCGGCGCGAGCCCGGTGAGCGGCGCTCCCGGCGCGGTGATCTTGTACGCGCTGCTAGCCGTGCTGCTGTGGCCGGCCGACCGGCCGGGTGTGACTGCCCCGTTCGTGGCGGCCCGGGCGGTCGGCGCACCGGTGGCCCGGCTGCTGTGGCTGGTGCTGTGGGGCAGCCTGGCCTACTTCGCGCTGACCCCGGCGAACCGGGCGCCGCAGACGCTGCACGACATGATCGTGAGCATGAGCGGCGGCGAGCCCGGCTGGGTGACCTGGCTGGAAAACCAGGCCGCCGCGGCGCTCCCCGGTCGAGGGCTGACCGCCTCGATCGTGCTAGCCGTCGCCCTGATCGCTGTCGCGGCTGGGGTGTTCCTGCCGCCGCCGCTGGCCCGCAGCGGGCTTATCCTGGCGCTGGTGGTGGCCGCTTTCATCTGGGTGTTCGGCGAGGCGTTCGGCCAGCTCCTGACCGGCGGCGCTACCGACCCGAACTCCGGCCCGCTGTTGGCCCTGCTGGCCCTGGCCTACTGGCCGCTCGCCACGGCCGGCCAGGGCGAAGACAACGACGCCCGGCCCGGCGAGAAACCCGCATGAGCCCCCCCGCCTGGATCCTGGGCATCTTCGCCGCGATGATGGTCCTGGTCGCCGAGGTGAGCGCCGGGCAGCTGATGATAGCGCGGGCCTGGACCCGCCGCGGTGGCGGCGGCGCCGGCATCGCCGTTTTCCGTCTGCTGACAGGGATCGCCATGGCGGGCATCTTGGTGCCCGGCCTGAGCATCCTCCCGAACGCCGTCTGGGAGGCTGCCTTCGCCGTCGTCACGGCCTGGTTCGCCTGGTGCCTGTGGCGGGAGAACCGGGGACGCGGCGCCGCCGCCGTGGCCCACGGCCCGTATGCGCCGCCCCTGGTGCAAAGCGCGGCGATGTTGTACATGTTCGCCGCCCTGGCGGGCCCGTCGGCGGCAGGCTCGTCCGGCACCGGCGGGATGTCCGGGATGGAGTGGAGGTCGTCCGGCGGCTTGCCGACGCTGCACGCGCCGACGCTGGCACTGATCTTCGCGCTGCTGCTCATCGCGCTGACGATCCATGACCTGAACCGGCAGGCCGACGCGGACGGCTACTTCCAGGCGGCGGGCCGCCGGCCCGGACCGGCAGGGACCGCACTGGCTCCTGCTGCGGCCGGACCCGTCGCGTACACCGCGGAGCGCCTGCTGCTTTCCCCCGCTGCGGTAAAGGGGTGCCAGGTTGCGATAAGCGTCACCATGGCTTTCGTACTGATCATCATGATCTGAAGGGTGCCGGATGAGGGAAATTCAGGACGGTCAGCTCCCGGGCCGCCGTGCGCTGCTGGCAGGAGCGGGCGTAACGTGCGCCGCGATACTCGCGGGGTGCACCACCCATGACGTCAGCAACGGCGGGTCTGCCCCTGCTGCCAGCGGCACGGCTACTTCCGCCGGCAGCAGCGCGCCCGCTACCGGCGGCACGGCTACTTCCGCCGGCGGCAGCGGTGCCCTCGCCACCACCTCCGAGATCCCGGATGGCGGCGGCAAGATCATCGACGGTGTGAACATCGTGATCACGCAGCCGCAGTCGGGGTTGTTCAGGGCGTTCTCCGCGATTTGCACGCATCAGGGCTGCATCGTCAACAACGTCTCGAACGGGACCATCAACTGCCCGTGCCACGGCAGCAAGTACAGCATCAAGGACGGCTCGGTCGTCAACGGCCCCGCCCCCAGCCCGCTGGCCGCCATCGCGATCAAGGTCGAAGGAACCTCAATCTTTCAGGGCTAATCAGGACGGGCGGATGTGCCATTTGATGCCCTGGCCGGTACGCACCCGGTGCAGCGCCTCGCCGAACTGATCCAGGGACAGCGGCGCGGACAGCAGCGGACGGGGGTCGATCGCGCCGCTGCCGATCAGCTCGACGGCCGGGGCGAAGCTGCGCAGGATCGCCATCGAACCGGTGACGGTGATCTCGTCGTTGTAGATGCGGAACGGCGAGAGGCTCATCGTCGCCTCAGCCGGAGTCACGCCGAAGACGAGCAGCCGCCCGCCCCGGTCAAGCAGCGCGGCCACGCCGTCGACCACGGCGGGGACGCCGGTCGCGTCGACCGCGATCTCGAACCGCTCGTCCTTCAGCTCGTCCAGGCCGGCCGCGACCCGGGCGGCACCGAGCTTGCTGGCCACCTCCAGGCGGTCGGGGACCCGGTCGACGACCGTGACCGGCCCGGCCCCCGAGTGCACGAGGAGCTGCAGCAGGAGCAGGCCCATCGTCCCCGCGCCGGTCAGCACCACCGAGTCACCGAACAGCGGGCCGAGCCTGCGCAGGCCGTGCACCGCGCAGGCGAGCGGCTCGACCATCGCACCGAGCTGGCCGTCGATGTCGCCGGGCAGCAGGTGCGCGTTGACCGCCGGGACCGCGACGTACTCGGCGAACGCGCCGCTCACCGTGTCGCCGATCGCGGCCCAGTTCTCGCACAGGTTGTCCCGGCCGGACCGGCAGCGGCGGCAGTAACCGCAGTACAGCGAGGGGTCGACCGCGACCTTGGCGCCGACCGGCAGGTTCATCCGCACATCGCTGGCGACGGCCACGACCGTGCCGGCGAACTCGTGGCCGGGCGTGATGGGATACGGGGTCGGCGGGAACTCGCCGTCCATGATGTGGATGTCCGTGCCGCAGATCCCGCAGGCATCCACCCTGACGACGATCTGGCCTTCTCCAGGCGCGGGGTCAGGCACCTCTGCCACCCGGAAGCTGCCGGGACGGTCGAGCACGATGGCCCGCATGACACCTCCAACAATCGCGTAGTGACCGGGATCCGCTAGCCCGCGAGGCGGGCGCCGGTCACCGGGTGGAAAGCGAAGACCTCCGCCGGATCCACGCGGAACGTGACCCGGGTGCCAGGGCCCGGCGGCTTGCGGCCCTCGGCGCGGGCCACCACCGGATCCCCGCCGGCCAGCCGTACGTGCAGCAGGGCGTCGGCGCCGAGCTCCTCGACGAGCAGCACCTCACCGGTCAGCTCGGCGAGCCCGGCACCGTCGTGGGCAGCCGCGTCGGGGTACCGCGCCGCATCCGCCAGGTGCAGGTGCTCGGGCCGGATGCCGAGGACGATCTCGCTGAGCTGGTCGCGTGCCGCCGCCGCCCGCACCGGCGCGGCGAGCGGGATGACGGTCCCCGCCAGCGTGGCGCCGCCGTCGGTCAGCGGTGCGGTCTGCAGGTTCATCGCCGGCGAGCCGATGAAGCCGGCCACGAACTGGTTCACCGGGTTGTCGTACAGCTCGCGGGGCGACGCGCACTGCTGGAGCTTGCCGTTGCTCAGCACGGCCACCCGGTGTCCCATCGTCATCGCCTCGACCTGGTCGTGCGTCACGTAGACGGTGGTGATGCCGAGGCGGCGCTGCAGCTCGGCGATCTGGCTGCGGGTCTGCACCCGCAGCTTGGCGTCCAGGTTGGACAGCGGCTCGTCCATCAGGAAGACCTTGGGCTCCCGCACGATGGCCCGGCCCATCGCGACGCGCTGCCGCTGGCCGCCGGACAGCTGCTTGGGCTTCCTGCTGAGCATGCTCTCGTCGAGATCGAGGATGCGCGCCGCCTCACGGACCCGGCGGTCGCGTTCGTCCTTGGGGACGTGCTGCATCTTCAGCGCGAAGCCCATGTTCTCCGCGACGGTCTTGCTCGGGTAGAGCGCGTAGTTCTGGAACACCATCGCGATGTCCCTGTCCTTGGGCTGCACGTCGCTGACGTCACGCCCGGCTATCTCGATGCGCCCGCCATCGAGCGGCTCAAGCCCGGCGAGCATCCGCAGCGCGGTCGTCTTGCCCGACCCCGACGGCCCGACGAGGACCATGAACTCGCCGTCCTTGATGTCGAGGTCGAGCGCGTCGACCGCGGGCGGCTGGCCCTTCGCGTACACGCGGCTCGCCGCCATGTAGGTCACTGCTGCCATCGGGGACCTCCGTCAGTCACTTGATCGCACCCATAGACAGACCGCGGACCAGGGAACGCTGCGCGATCCAGCCCACGATGATCACCGGGACCGAGGCGACCGTGGCCGCCGCGGACAGGTGCGCGATGTACAGCCCCTCCTGGGGCACCGAACTGATCAGGAACATCGGCATGGTCGCCGCGTTCGTGACGGTCAGGTTGAGCGCGAGGAACAGCTCGTTCCAGGCGAAGATCACGCAGATCAGCGCGGTGGACACGACGCCGGGGATAACGACGGGCATGATCACCTCGATGATCTCCCTGATCCGCCCGGCACCGTCGAGGCGGGCCGCCTCGAGCATCTCGGTGGGCACCTCGAGCATGAACGACCGGATCATCCAGATCGCGAGCGGCAGGTTCATCGCGGCGTACAGGATGATCAGCACCCAGATGGTGTCCAGCAGGTGCGTCTTCAGCGCGATCACGTACAGCGGCCCGATCGCCGCGACGATCGGGAGCATCTTCGTCGAGATGAAGAAGAACAGGCCGTCGCGCCAGTGCTTGACCGGGCGGATGGCGAGCGCGTAGGCGGCCGGCACGGCGAGCACCAGCACCAGGATCGTGGAGCCGATCGTCGCGAGGGCCGAGTGCTCGAGGTACGGCCCCATCCCGTTGAAGACCAGCCGGAACTGCGCCAGCGTGGGGCTGAAGATGAACTTCGGCGGCCAGGTCTCCGCGACGGACTCCGGCTTGAACGCCGTGATCACCATCCACAGCACGGGCAGGAAGAAGGCGATCCCCACCACCCAGCCGAGCACGGTCCAGCCTGTTTTGCCGGTGAGCTCGCGGGCGCGGTTTCTCGCGCGGCGTGAGGTCCTGGCCGGTGCCTCCGCCGCCGTTACCGCCGTCATCGTGCCTCCTCGAACTGGAAGACCCGGGCGAACAGCCGCAGCGCGAAGCTGGCGACGATGATCGTCAGGACCACGGTGACCACGCCGGCGGCGGCCGCCCCGCCGACGTCGAAGGCGTAGTTCACCTTCTGGTACAGGTAGAAGGGCAGCGTCGTGGTCGAGGTGCCCGGGCCGCCATTGGTCATCAGCCGCACCTGGTCGAAGGCGTTCACCAGGTAGATCGAGCCCAGCAGGATCCCCAGCTCGATGTAGGGGCGCAGGTGCGGGAGGGTGAGCTCGCGGAACGTCGCCCACGCGCTCGCCCCGTCGACCTTGGCCGCCTCAAGGACGTCCGACGCCTGTCCCTGCAAGCCGGCGAGCACGATCAGGATCATGAACGGCGTCCACTCCCAGATCATGACCACGACCACTGACCCGTAGGCGTGCGTGCTCAGCCAGGCGACGTGATGCACGCCGAACGGCTGGAGCAGGTAGTTGACCAGCCCGAAGTTCGGGTCCAGCATCGGTCCCGCCCAGACCAGCGCCGCGGCGGCCGGCATGACGAGGAACGGCGTGATGATGAGCGTGCGGACCACGCCGCGGCCGAGGAACTTCTTGTCGAGCAGCACGGCGACCGCGACCCCGAGCAGCATCGCGACGATCACCGCGATCGCCGTCATGGTCACCGACCTGACCACCGCGCTGCGGAAGCTGGGATCGGTGAAGGCTTCCTTGTAGTTGGAGAGCCCGGTCCAGTGCGCGCCGCCCGGCTGGTTCCAGAAGTAGTTCTGGAAGCTGTACCAGAGCGTGAAGAGGAACGGGATCTGCGTGACGACGATCGTGTAGATCAGCGCTGGCAGCAGCGGGAGGCGCCGCTGCCAGCCTTCGCGGCGGCCCACCCCCCGCGGCCGGATTCCGGTCGCGGGGGGCGTCGCCAGATCCTGAATGACAGTCATGGCTCGTTGGCTGCCTTCACCGTCAGCTGCCGCCGGACAGTTCGGACGGACTGTAGGCCGAGGCGTATCCCTGGCCGTTCTGCAGCGCCTGGGTCACCGATTCCGTGCCGGCGATCGCGCCGGCGATCTGCTGGCCGACTTGCAGGCCGAGGGTCTCGAACTGCGGGATGTCGACGTACTGGATGCCGACGTAGGGCACCGGGTTCACCGTCGGGTGCTCGGGGTCGGTGCCGTCGATCGACTGCAGGGTGATGTTGGCGAACGCGCTGGCCGCCTTCTGGTAGTCCGCGTTGCTGTACAGCGAGGTCCTGGTGCCTGGCGGCACCGCCGACCAGCCGTACTTCTGCGCGACCAGGGTGTCGTACTGCTTCGAGGTGGCCCAGGAGACGAACTTCCACGCCGCGCTCTGGTTGTTCACGCCCTGCGGGATGCCGAGCGACCAGGACCAGAGCCAGCCGGAGGAGGAGGTCTTCTCCGTCGGCGCGAAGGCGTAGCCGGTCTGCGCGTAGACCGAAGGGAACTCAGAGGCGATGGAGGTCGCCGCCACCGTGGCGTCGTACCACATCGCGCACTTGCCCTGGCCGTACAGCGTCAGCAGCTGGTTGAAGCTGTCGTTGGAGGCGCCCGGCTCACCGTAGTTCTTGACCAGGTTCACGTAGAAGTTCGCGGCCTGCTCGAACGCGGGCGAGGTGAGCTGCGGCTGCCAGCTCATGTTGAACCACTGGCCGCCGAACGTGTTGACGACCGTGTTGAGCGCCGCCATGTTGTCGCCCCAGCCCGCCAGGCCGCGCAGGCAGATGCCCGAGACCTTGCCCGGCTGGTTCAGCTTGGCCGCGGCGGCCTGGACCTGGGTCCACGTCGGGTGCGCCGGCATGGTGACTCCCGCCGCGGACAGCAGCTGCTTGTTGTAGTAGAGCATCGAGGACTCGCCGTAGAACGGCACGGCGTACAGGTCGTTCTTGTACGACAGCGACTTGGCGACCGGCGGCAGCAGGTCGGCCGCGTCGTAGGCCGCGTCGCTGGCGATGTACTGCTTGGACAGGTCGACGAGCCAGCCGTTCTTCGCGAACAGCGGCGCCTCGTACGGGCCGATCATGACGACGTTGAACGAGTTGCTGTGCGTGCTCACGTCTTTCTCGATCGCCGCCCGCAGGTCGCCTTCCGTGTAGGTGGCGAACTTGACGGTGATCCCCGGGTTCTGCTTTTCGAACACGGACTGGGTGAGCGGAATCATCTGGCCGGTGATCAGCGGGTTGGACACCACCGCGACCGTCACCGTGCCGGTACTGCTGTTGCTGCCGCCGCTCGCGCTGCCGCTCGAGCCGCTGCTCGAGCACGCGGCCGCTGCCGCCACCACGGCGACGGCGCCGCCGACGGCGGCGAGCCTGCGGATCCTGAACCTGGACGATCTCATGAATGAACCTCCACAGCGGTGAGGACGTTCTGGCGCGCCGCGCCGCCGACCTATTTCCTGGCGTTATGCTCATTTGAGCGCTGTCCGCTCATATGAACCATGAACTCACAGTGAACGCGCAGCTAGGCAATGTCAAGAAAAGCTGCCAATATGAGATGAAGACGCTCAAATGAGCGCATGTGTGGAGGCACTCATGGCCGGCTTGTCGGCTGATCGGCCGTCGGAAGTCGTGCTGGCCGCGCTGGTGGCGCGGCAGTTCTACCTGGAGGGCGTCTCCAAGGTCGACATCGCCGACCGGCTGGGGATCAGCAGGTTCCGGGTCGCCAGGCTGCTCGAGTCCGCGCGGGAGACCGGGCTGGTGCGCATCGAGATCGGCCTGCCCGGCGGCATCCTCGACGCGGGCCTGTCGGCCGAACTGTGCTCCGTCTTCGGGCTGCGGCAGGCGTTCGTCTTCAACTTCCCCGACGACGCGGTGTCGCTGCGCCAGCGGCTCGGCGAGGCGGCGGCCCAGGTGCTGATGGACCTGATCAAGCCGGGCGACATACTCGGCCTGACCTGGTCACGGACGCTGAGCGGGCTCGCCGCCGCGCTGACTCAGCTGCCGCCCTGCCCGATCGTGCAGATGACCGGGGCCGTGCCGCCGCCGGACGGCAGGGACCTGCTCGAGGTCGTCCGCAGCGTGGCGCGGATCGGCGGCGGCCCGGCGCACGTGTTCTACGCGCCGATGCTGCTCGACGACGCGCGGGCCGCCGCGGCGATCCGCCGCCAGAGCGACATCGCCGAGGCGTTCGCCCTCGTGCCCAAGGTGACCATCGCGGTGGTGGCCATCGGCGCGTGGGCGCCGGGGCTCTCGACGATCTACGACGCGATCACGCCGGCCGAGCGCGAGTCGCTCGCCGCGCTCGGCGTCGACGCGGAAATCGCGGGCGTGTTCATCGGCGCGGACGGCAACCCGCTGACGACGCCGCTGGACAACCGGATGATCGTGACGCCAGGCACGCTGCTGGCCAAGATCCCCTTTGTCCTTGCCGTCGCCTACGACCCAGAAAAGAGTGACGCGGTGCGGGCCGCGATCCGAGGAGGGCTAGTCCATGGCCTGGTCACGCACACAAGCCTCGCCAGAGCGCTGCTCAGCCACGCCGCGCCTGAACACAGCGGCGCTGAACACGGCGGCGCTGGGCGCGGCGACGCTGGCGCCTAGACCGCGCCTGGCCGACGGCGCCGCCGGGACCGCCCAGCCGCTCCCCGGCGGCACGGCCAACCGGGGCCTGGTCGTCCGCGTTGGCGACACCGTGGTCAGGCCGGTCGCGCCCTTCCGGCGCGCCACCCACGCGCTGCTCGACCACCTGGCCGCCGTGGGCTTCGACGGCGCGCCGCGGGTGCTCGCGGCCGGCCCGGCGACAGAGACACTGACCTACATCGAGGGCAGGGCCGCCGTCCCGCCGCTGCCGGCCGACGTGCTCACGGACGCCGCCCTGGTCAGCGTCGCCGACCTGCTGCGCCGCTACCATCGCGCCGTCGCGTCGTTGGACCCGGCCGGCTATTCCTGGCCCCGGCCGGTTCCCGCCAGGTACCGCACCGGGCTGGTCAGCCACAACGACGTGTACCCGGCCAACCTGGTATTCCGCGACGGCCGGGCCGTCGCGCTGATCGACTTCGACCTGGCGGGACCTGGCGGCGCGGCGTGGGACTTCGCCGCCGCGGCGCGCTCCCTGGTGCCGCTGGCGGACGAGGCGGACGTCACCGACTCGCGGGCAGGCCGGGCGCTCGACAGGTTCCGGATCTTCCTCGAGGCCAGCGGACTGCCCAGGGCCGAGCGCCGCGAGGTGGCCAGGGCGCTGGTGGCCAACCACGACTGGACGTACGCGATCGTGGCGGAGGCGGCAGCGGCCGGGCACGCGGGTTTCGCCGACCACTGGCGCGCGGTCGCCGCCCCCGCCGCGCGGGCGCGCCGCTGGACGCTGCGCCACCGGCGGCAGCTGCTGGCGGTGGCGGCCCGCTAGGCCGCGGCGGCTCGCTTACGTGGACGATGCCGCACCGACCACGTAAGAGTGTGGACGATGTCACATCGACCACGTTCGGGGCGGGCCCGGCGGGGGTGACCGGGGCGTTCGGGGCGGGCCCGGGGGGGTGACGGGGGCGTTCGGGGCGGGCCCGGGGGGGTGACCGGGGCGTTCGGGGCGGGCCCGGGGGGTGACGGGGGCGTTCGGGGCGGGCCCGGGGGGGTGACCGGGGCGTTCGGGGCGGGCCCGGGGGGTGACGGGGGCGTTCCGGGGCGGTCGCGGCCGACTAGGCCGCGGCTGTGAGGCGGATGATCGGGATTTCCCTGTCGGTCTTGGTCGCGTAGCCGGCGTAGCGGGGGCTGGCCGCCACGATGCGCTGCCAGGCGTCCGCGCGTTCCTCGCCGGTCAGCTGGCCCGCCGTCACCTTGACCTTCCGGCCGCCGACCTCGATCTGCGCCTGGTCCGGGTGCGCCGCCAGGTTGTGGTACCAGGCCGGGTTCTTCGCGTTGCCGCCGAACGAGGCGACGATCAGCCAGGCGTCGTCCCCGTCGGGGAACGAGCCGAGCAAGGTCTCGCGGGGCTCCCCGGTCTTGGCGCCGGTCGTGGTCAGCACCAGCGTGTTCTGCCCCGGGACAGCGCCACCGCTGCTCTTGCGGCGCTGCCGCTTGATCATTTGCTTATTAAGCCACTTCGCGACCGGGCTGCCCACGCCCGGCATGCGCTGACCGCGGGTACCTGCCGGGGTCTTCTCGAACGCCATCGTTGTCCTCCAGCCTGAGCAGTGATCGCAGTGGGAGGAAGCCGCGTACGTTCTGGATAATAGGAGACGGGCGCGAACCGTCAGCGGGCGGCGGCGTCAAGCAGGTGATATGTCCGCTTTCCCCTGCGCAGCACCAGCCAGCGGCCGTGCAGCAGATCGGCCTCGGACAACGGCCGGTCTTCCCTGGCCTGCTCCCCGTTGACGTACGCGGCGCCCTGGGCGATCGTGCGCCGGGCGTCGGACAGCGACGAGGCCAGCGGGGTGGCCGCGAGCGCGTGCGCCAGATCGGCGCCCGGTGCGAACGACGACGTGGGGACCTCACCGGCCAGGAACTCGAGAGCCTGCTGTGACGCGCCAGCGGGCGACCCGCCGAACAGGATCGCGCTCGCCTCCTCGGCGGCCGCTGTCGCCGCGGGGCCGTGCACCAGCGTTGTCACCTCGCGGGCGAGGCGGCGCTGGCCCTCACGCTTGTTCGGCGCCTGCAGGTGTGCGGCGGCCACCGCCCGCGCCTCCTCCACCGGCAGCAGGGTGAGCTGCAGCAGGAACCGCTCCACGTCCGCGTCGGGGACGTTCATCCAGTACTGGAAGAACTGGTAGGGCGAGGTGCGGTCGCCGGCGAGCCATACCGCGCCCTCGTCGCTCTTGCCGAACTTCTTGCCGTCCGCGCGGAGCACCAGCGGCCAGGTGAAGGCGTGCACGTGGGCGCCGTCGGCGCGCCTGATCAGGTCCACGCCGGCGAGCAGGTTCCCCCACTGGTCGGAGCCGCCGATCTGGAGCTCCACGCCGCAGGTCCTGAACAGGTGCCGGTAGTCGTTGGCCTGCAGCAGCTGGTAGCTGAACTCGGTGAACGAGATGCCGTTCTCGCTCTCCAGGCGGGCCTTCACCGACTCGCGGGAGATCATCTGGTTCACGTTCGCGTGCTTGCCGACGTCGCGCAGGAAGTCGAGCAGGGTCATCGGCCCGGTCCAGTCCAGGTTGTTCACCAGCCGGACCCGCGAGATGCGCTCGATCTGCGCGGCGATGCGCTCGTTGTTGCGCGTCAGCGTCGGGACGTCCAGCAGGTTCCGTTCCTTGGACCGGCCGCCCGGGTCGCCGATCATGCCGGTCGCGCCGCCCGCGAGGGCGATCGCGTTGTGCCCCGCGTCCGCGAACCGCCTCAGCACGAGCAGGCCGATCAGGTTTCCCACGTGCAGGCTGTCCGCGCTCGGGTCGCAGCCGTAGTACAGGCCGACGGGACCTTCGCTGATGCGGGCGCGCAGCGCGTCGCGATCGGTGCTGTCCTGGACGAGGCCCCGTGCCTCGAGATCGGCGAGAAGGTCCACGTCTGTAATCGTGTCACACCGGCGGCAGTGCGCTGACCATGCGGCGCGGCTCGGATCCTCCGGCGATGGCGAACTGGAAACGGATCGACCTGACTACTCGCGGGGCCCTAGCCGAGCCACGCGTACTCCATTTTCTTAGAGCCCGCAGAATTCGCGAGCCCGGTATGCCGGACTGCTATATCAGCCGGCGCTCCGTTCCGGACAGCCGGCTGGGCTGGCGTTGCCGGGGTTCGTGTCTTCATCAACAACTGTCCATATTCGCGCAAGGAGCCTTCCTGGCTGATTTTCATTGAGGGCTGGCCATAAGACCGTAAGGTTGCCCCAACAGCAATACCGCGACATGCGGAGGTATCGGTGACCGGGTTGAAAAAGGTACGGGTAAATAGGCCTTGAACAGTCAGTTCCCAGCCAATCCGCCCGGGCGCCAGCGGGATCCGGCCGCTGCCCAGGCCGAGTTCGGCAACGCGCTGCCGCGCACGGGCCAGGCCGCCGAGGCGATCACCGTCCTCGAGGCGGCGCTCGCCGCCGGGGAGCGCGACCGCGGCGCCGTGGACATCCTCGCCATCCAGGACAGCCTGGCGGCCGCTTATCAGGCCGCCGGGCGGCACCAGGACGCGACAAGGACGGCCCTGGCCACGCTGCTCGAGCGCGAGCGAAGCCAGGGGCCTGACCACCGGGAGACGCTGGCCACCCGGCGGAACCTGGCGCGCGCCTACCTGGCCGCGGGCAAACCCAAGGACGCCATCACGTACTGCCGCCGCGCCCTCGAAGGCGCCGAACGCGCGCTCGGGCCCGACGATCCTGACACCATGGACGCCGTGAGCGTGCTCGCATCCGCGTACCATTCCGCGCGCCGCCTCAGGGACGCCATCCCGCTGTACGAGCAGGCGCTGGGCGACCGGGTGCGGGTGCAGGGCCCCGACCACCCCGACACCATCGGGGCCCGCGGCAAGCTCGCGTCCGCCTACCATTCGGCCGGCCGGATGGCCAGCGCCGTGGAGCTGTACGAGCGCACCGCGGCCGACTGCCAGCGGGTGCTCGGGCCGGATCATCCCGACACGCTGGCGGCGCGGGCGAACCTGGCGGACGGCTATTACGCCATGCGCCGGATCAGCGAGGCCAGGAAGATGCTGGAGAGCGCGCTGGCCGACTGCGAGCGGGCGCTGGCGCCCGCGGACCCGCTCACCACCGCGATCCGCGAGAGCCTGGAGGCCGTGTCACGCGGCTAGCCCGCGGGCTAGCCGCTCGGGCGGCCGGCAGTGCCGGGGCGTGGTGGACGTCACCCTCCTGCGCTGGCATGATGCCGACCATGCAGACGCCGCTGTCTCCCCTGGATTTCGCCCGCCGGACCCGCCGGCTGCACGGAGCGCGCGAAGCCGTCGTCGACGGCGGGCTCCGGCTGACGTACGAGCAGTTCTTCGACCGGTGCGACCGCTGGTCGGCCGCGCTTCAGGGGCTGGGCGTCCGGCAGGGAGACCGGGTCGCGACCATCGCGCCGAACACCCACGCGCAGCTCGAGTCTTTCTATGCCGTGCCGCAGCTGGGCGCCGTCCTCGTCCCCGTCAACTACCGGCTGACCCCCGACGACTTCGTCTACATCGTGAACCACTCGGGTTCGACCGTCGTGTGCGTGCACAGCGACTACCTGGCGGACGTCGACGCCGTCCGGTACCAGATGCCCGGGGTGCGGCACTTCGTCGCGTTCGAGCATGAGGAAGGCGGGCCGCGCGACGGGTGGCTGGACTACGAGGCCGCGATCGCCGCCGCCGGACCCCGCTTCACCCGGCCGGAGATCGGCGAGCTCGACCTGCTCACGATCAACTACACCAGCGGCACGACCGCGCGGCCGAAGGGCGTGATGATCACCCACAGGAACGCCGCGATGAACACCATCGGCACGCTGCTGCACCTGCCGATCGCGGTCGGCGAGCGGTACCTGTGGACGCTGCCCATGTTCCACGCGAACGGCTGGACGTACACCTGGACCGTCACGGCGGCCGCCGGTACCCACGTCTGCCTGCGCAGGGTGGATCCGGCGACCGTGTTCCGGCTGATCAGGGACGAGCACGTGGCCCTAATGTGCGCGGCGCCGACCGTCCTCATCTCGCTCGCCAACGCGCCGGCCGAGACGCGCGGTGACGTGGTGCCCGGGGTGCGCGTCATCACCGCCGGAGCGCCGCCGGCCGCCGCCACGATCGAGCGGCTCGAGGGCGAGTTCGGCTGGGAGGTCACCCACGTCTACGGCCTCACCGAGACCGCGCCGTTCATCACCGTGTGCGCGCCGCTGCCCGAGCACGCGGACCTGCCGCCCGCGGAGCGGGCGATCGTCAAGGCGCGGCAGGGCGTGGAACTGCTCACGTCGGGCGAGCTCCGGGTCGTCGACGCCGAAGGCAACGAGGTGCCCGCCGACGGGCAGACGCTCGGCGAGATCACCGTGCGCGGGAACGTGGTCATGGAGGGCTACTACAACGATCCCGAGGCCACGAAGCGGGCGATGGGCGACGGCTGGTTCCACTCCGGCGACGCCGCCGTGGTGCATCCCGACGGTTACGTGGAGATCAGGGACCGGATCAAGGACGTCATCATCAGCGGCGGCGAGAACATCTCGTCGGTCGAGGTCGAGGGCACGCTGCTGCGTCACCCGGCCGTGGCGGAGGTCGCGATCGTCGGGGTGCCGAGCGAGCGCTGGGGCGAGACGCCGCACGCGTTCGTGGTGCTGCGCGCCGGCGAATCCGCGACGGAGCCCGAGCTGATCGCGTTCGTCCGCGACCGGCTGGCCCACTTCAAGGCCCCGCGCGCCGTGACGTTCACCGACGAGCTGCCGAAGACCGCGACCGGCAAGATCCAGAAGTTCGTCCTGCGCAGCGGCGCCGCCAACCTCTCCCGCCAGTAACTCCCCCGCGGGCTGCTCGCGGATGCGGTTCACCGCCCAGCGCAGGGCTTCCGCGCGGCTGGCGACGACGCCCCCCACGATCAGCGCGTCAACGGTCGCCAGGTCGGCGGGCCCCAGCAGGGTCGCTACCCGGGCGAACTCCGGTGAGCTCTCCATCGGGTCGGCCGGCTTGCCCAGCCAGCTCATGCCGCCCCAGTTCGGCCTGGCGGGCATGGCCAGCCGTTCCGGCGTTCCGGGGCAGAACTGGATCCACGCGATGGACGGGAGCAGCCTGGCGTGGATCTTCCCGATTCCCTCGCTGTTGGCCTCCGCCCAGTCGTCCAGGGCGTCGCGGCTGTCCCAGTCCTCTTCCGGCGTGCCAGCCAGGTCGACGAAGACCCGGATCGCGGTGTCCCCTGGCTCGACGCCCGGATCGTCGCCGTATCCCAGCACGTCCACCCGGGTGAACGTGCCCTCGGGGAAGAACGACACCAGGCGCTCGCGTAGCGAGTCAGATGCTGCGTTGTCCACGGGAGCAACCTAGCGGCGGGGTCCGACAAACGAGCGAATGGTGCCGTTACCTGGGTGTGCGTCAGATTTGTAGGTAAGCAAGATCATCTTCGGGCTGATGCTGGTCAGGCGGTACGCGTCTGAGTGTGGCGGGTATTGCAGATGGCTTCCCATCTGCTTGCCTTGTTGCAGCGCAGGGCGATGATGGCGTCGGTGCCGCCGGTGGTCCAGTGCATGCCGGACTGCTTGAGTCTTTGGCCGATGACGGTTTTGCAGCTGGCTTCGACGACGCCGGAGCCGGTGAACAGGCCGCACTGGCGGAGCCAGTGGTAGCGCATGCGGGGGGCGTTGTTCTCGAAGTAGCCGAGGGCGGTGTCCAGCTCGTCTTTCTTCACGCCGGCCAGGGGGAAGACGCGGGCGGCCTTGCAGGTGCCGTCGATGTCTCCGTAGTCCAGGTCCTGGAGGCGGGCGGCGAGCCATTCGTCCTTGCGGTCGCCGAGCATGAACTCAAGGCTGCGGGCGAGGTCGTGGAGGTGCTCGCGGGCGTGGAACAGGTCCACGACCTGGGTGGCCTCGGGGAACTTGGCGGTGGCGATGCCCCAGATCCAGGCGGCGCCGTCGCCGAGGATGGTGAGCTGGCGGACGTGGTCCGCGCCGCGGCGGATGCCTTCCGCTTTCACCAGGCCGGCGAACACGCTGGCGGGCTCGAAGGTGGCGATGACGCTGGTCGAGGCCTGGTCCCGGACCGGGTAGCCGCCGGAGTCCAGCCTGTCCTGGGTGAAGAACACGGCGAGCTTGACCTCGCGGGTGCGGGCGCGGCCGTCGTCGCCCTTGCCCTCCCGGCCGGCTGTCTCCCTCGAGGTCACAGGGACGCCGGTGCCGTCGATGGCCGCGTAGAGCTTGTCCGGCAGCGGCGCCGGGGGCAGAGGGACCAGCTTCCGGGCGGCGGTCAGCCGCGCACGCTCGCGCCTGGCTTCGGCGACGGCGGCGCCGCTGGCCTCGGCGGCCCGCTCGGTCCGCTTGACGGTGAGCCGGACGCCTGCAAGTTCCTCCAGCAGGGCGGCTGCCTGCGCGAACGGGACCGCGGCGGCGGCGCGGTCGTTCATGGCGGCCAGGCCCGGCGAAATGGACGCGCCCGCCGCACCGAGCTCGGCGTCCCTCGGCGCGAGGCCGTGCCCGCACTCGGCGCAGTGATACCAGGCCCGGGTCAGGGCGACGGGGCCGAGCACCGTGTCGATGATCTTGTCCCGGTAGGAGACGAACACGGCCTCGTGCCCCCGGCCGCACGGGACGCGCGGCCCCCGGTGCCCGCGGTCGGCGGACAGGACGTCGCCCAGCATGCTCCCGCCAAGACGGAGCAGCCCGGCCCGGAGCACCGCCTCGGCTGCCTCCAGGCCGGCACCGCCGCAGCCCAGGGCCCTGGCCGCCTCGGCGGCGAGACGGCCTAGCTCGGCGGCCTTCTCCTGCGCGAGGGCCGCCCGGAGCCCCCCTTTTCCCCTCCCGGCCCGGGAGGGGCGTCACTGCCGGGTTCGCCCGGGATGGCCGGGCGGGCGGCGCAGATCGCCTCGTTCACCTCCGTGACCTGCCCGACCAGGTCCCGGAACCGCTCGTGCTCCGCGACCTCACGGCGGGCCTTGTCCAGCTCCGGCCCCGGTCTGAGGTGGATCGTCCGCGTCCGCCCGCCCGCCTTCCGCGTCAGGTTCCACTGCGGCCCGTGACCCGGATGCCCCGGCGCGGCGCACGCGCAGTTCGGCTTGCCGCACTTCCTGAAGGCCTCGTTCAGCGACCCCCGGCGGAAGTCCCCGACCTGCCCCAGCTCCGCGTAAAGATCTGCACGCCGGCGCTCCAGTTCCGCCAGCTCATCAGGCCCGTCAGGCACGGCATCCCCAATCTGAGAGTATTAACACTCTCAGACTAGGCTCACAACCAGGCACAATCCAGAACCCCTACGAATGTGTCGCACACCCCCGTTACCTGCTTCGCTCCCGGCTAAATGTCAGAACCGTTCGGCATGATGGGCATGCCCGGAGTGTCGCGGCAAGTACACAGATCGCCGATCATTCCGGTTTCCGCGCCGATGTGCCGCCAGCTTATATCTATCCGGACTTTAGTTTGTCGTCTAGCTAGGATGGAGTAAGCTAATGAGGAAGGGAGTCCGCTACCGGGTACTCGAGCGAGCACTGTTGGCGCAGAGGTGCACGCCGCGGACCGGCAAGGGCGACCATGTGGTCTGGTACTGCCCCTGCGGCCGACATATCGCGGTTGCTGTTCGAGCTCGCGTCGTGTCACCGGGCGTGGTTCGCGACGTAGTGGCCAAGCTGGCTTGCCTGCCGGAAGGATGGCTGGAATGACTAGGTACGACGTCACCGCCAGGCACTGGAAGCATGGCTGGGAGCTGCACATCGATGGAGTGGGCGTCACCCAGTCCCGGAACCTCGCTGAGGCTCAAACGGTGGTGCGAGACTACGTCGAATCCCTCACGGGTGCGGACGCGAGCGATGCCGTGGTCGTCATCAGGACCGAAGTTGGCGACGGGCTCGATGAGGAGGCGCGGGCGGCCAGGGAAGCGGTCGCTGCCGCCGACAAGGCAACCAGGGACGCCGCCGCCCGGTCACGTAAGGTCGCTCGCGACCTCCGCCAGGCCGGACTTTCCGGCCGCGATATCGCCGCTGTGCTTCAGGTGTCCGCGCAGCGCGTGTCGCAGTTGCTCAAATCAGCCTGAGTGGTGCCGTTACCTGCTTGTCAGGCCAGCCGCTGGCTCGCGGCCACGCCTTGTTCACTTTTGTTCTCTAACGTCTCAGGACGTGACGGAATCG
>CAWJLP010000009.1:0-167672 GCA_963843745.1 uncultured Actinomycetota bacterium | reverse complement strand
TCCTCGGGCCGCTGCCATCCCGCGAGATGAGCAGCGGCGAACGGTACCGCCTTCGCTGTCTCGACATCCGGTTCATACGCCGCGATCGCCAGGAAATACCAAAGAATGGTCAAATCATCCTGGGTTGCCGGCCGGCTCCGGATCTCCGTCTCAGGCGGCGGCGACATCGATGACTTCCATTGACACGATCCGGTCGGGCTCGCCGGAATAGATGATGAGGCTGACCGTTTCGGTCGCGATCATGGCACTGTGCGGCTGGCCCGTCGGGTTTAACGTGTAACCGCCCGAGGCGCGCGCCGGTGCACCCGATTTTGTCGCGCGGCCGCCTTCGAGATTGAAGACATGCTCGTCCGAAAGGGCGGTCGCGACGATCTTGATCAGCTTCCCCGGCGGCGGTGAGAATTTGCCGAGCCATGCGATCCCGCCGCCCTCGGCCCGACGGTCGCTGAGCACCTTGAGCTGCACGATGTCTTTGCCGTCATAGCGCGCTGCCGGTCCATAAAACGGAATGCCGGGCGTCCACTCGGCCTCATCTATATCGACATGGATCGAAACCATCCGTCCCTCCTTCCAAGCGTTGCTCGCCAAAGGTTTGCTAGGGGGAGGTTAACAGGGTGATACTGACAGTGTTCTGTCAGGAGCCGTCAAATGCGCCGCGCCGACCGCTTGTTCGACATCATCCAGACACTACGCGCTGCCCGGCATCCGCTCACGGCAGCGGCGATCGCCGAGAAGCTGGAAGTGACGGTCCGCACGATCTATCGCGACATAGCTGCCCTGCAGGCGAGCCGCGTGCCGATCGAAGGGGCGCCCGGGCTCGGCTATGTGCTGCGCCGCGGCTTTGATCTGCCGCCCTTGATGTTCACTCTCGAGGAGACCGACGCGATCGCGATCGGTGTGCGGCTGCTGCGCCGCCTGCGCGATCCGAAACTCCAGAAAGCAGCGGAAAGCGTGCTCGCCAAGCTGGCCGCCGTGGTTCCGCGGGAATTACAATCGCAGCTTGTCGCGGCGCCGCTTTTCGTATCCGAGGGCAGCGCTCCGGCGGTCAACGGGATCGACCAGTCGCAGTTGCGCAACGCGATCCGCGAGACGCGCAAGCTTGCCATCGCCTATGTCGACGAAGAAGGCCGCCGCACGCAGAGAACGATCTGGCCGATCGCGATGGCCTATTATGTCGACGTAACGCTTCTCGGTGCGTGGTGCGAGTTGCGAGGAGATTTTCGCAATTTTCGCGTCGACCGTATTCTCGGCTCGCAGCTGCTCGACGAGCGATTTAAGGCCGACAGCGGTAAGCTGATGGCCCAGTGGCTGGCGCTTCCAAAGGACCATTCCCGCGCCGCCGGGTGATCGCGCAGGCTGTTTTCTTTACACAGCCCCGCGGAGGCTAGTGTTCAGACCCAAACGGAAGAATTGCTCGGCAAGGACGGAAACAAGTTAATCCTGTCATACCGGCGAAGGCCGGT
The DNA here is from genome assembly GCA_963843745.1 of uncultured Actinomycetota bacterium. Classification (GTDB taxonomy): domain Bacteria; phylum Actinomycetota; class Actinomycetes; order Streptosporangiales; family Streptosporangiaceae; genus Trebonia. The sequence continues at coordinate 166,209 of CAWJLP010000009.1, read as the reverse complement.
GCCCATGGCAGGTATGGATCCCCGGCCTGCGCCGGGAAGACGAGGACGGGCGCATTGCATGCATCCAAGCACCAAGCCATGAGCACCTTTACCGTTACTTGCGAAGGCGCGCCAAGTGAGCTCGAAGGTTCGGCAAACCTCGCATTAGAACCGCTAGAGCTAGAGAGCATAATCCGATCAGATTGCGTCGGCTCTCGTCGCCCCCCGCGAAAGCGGGGGTCCAGGGTAACCGTTAGGTCGCTTGCCCTGGGTTCCCGGCTTCGCGGGAATGACGAACAATATGATCGGAAACCGGCCTAGCCCTGCGCCCGGATGAAGGCCTTGACCTTGGGGTAGGTCTCGGTCTGCCAGCGGCGGCCGTGGAACACCCCATAATGGCCGACTTTGAGCTGCAGGTGGTGCGTCTTTTTCGCCTGCGGGATGCCGGTGCATAGATCGTGCGCGGCGAGGGTCTGCCCGACCGCGCAAATGTCGTCGTTCTCGCCCTCGACGGTCATCAAGGCAGTGCGCTCGATCGCCTGTGGCTCGACCGGGTCGCCGTGCACCCGAAAGCGCCCGAGCGGCAGGTCGTGGTCGTGAAAGACACGTTTGATGGTCTGCAGGTAGAAATCCGCCGGCAGGTCCATGACGGAGCTGTACTCTTTGTAAAAAGCGCGAGTGGCCGCCGCGCTGTCACCATCCCCCTTGACGAGATTGTGGAACATCGACCAGTGCGCCGAGACGTGCCGGTCGAAATTCATGCTGAGAAAGCCGGCAAGCTGCAGAAAGCCGGGATAGACCCGGCGAAAGGCTCCGGGATATCGCCCCGGCACGGTGGTTATGACGGTGCGGTCGAACCATTCGAGCGAATGCGCCATTGCGAAGCGATTGACCTCGGTCGGGTTCGCCCGCGGATCGATCGGACCGCCCATCAGGATCATCGAGGCCGGCTGGCAGGGGTCGCCGGCAGCCGCCAGCACCGACACAGCGGCCAGCACCGGGACCGAAGGTTGGCACACCGCCATGACATGGATGTTCGGCCCCAAGAGACGAACGAACCGGCTCGCCACATCGACAAAGTCGTCGAGATCGAACCGGCCGTAAAGCAGCGGGATGTTTCGCGCATTCACCCAGTCGGTGATGTAGACATTGTGGTCGGGCAACAGGGTCGCGACGGTGCCGCGCAACAGCGTCGAAAAATGGCCCGAAAGCGGCGCCACGACGAGGACGGTCGGCTCGTCGCGGGGTTTTTCCTTGCGGAAATGCAGCAGCCCGCAGAACGGGTGCGACGCCACGACCTCCTCGGTGACGCCAACCTCCTCGCCGCCGACGATCACCTTGCGGATGCCGAAATCCGGCCGATCGTGCGACATCCCGGCATTGGAGAGCAGCTCCATCGCCGCCGCCGCGCTCCTCACCAGCGGAGCATTCTCGATCAGCGGCCATGGCTGGGTCAGCACACCGCGGAAAAACTCGGCCATCAGGCGAATCGGGGCGAGTACGTCGCTGTGTGCCTGGTAAGTGTCGTAGAGCATATATCCTCGAATCTACCCGCCCCCGTGCTGGGAACCTCCAAACTATCGAAACGGTTCCCATTTCGATCCATCCAAAGGCGAAATCATCTCATCGCAAAACTTTTGAGATTTCAAGGGTATATTTGTATTGCCAGTCATTTAGGCAAGGGCGCAGGAGATCTCCTCCTTCAGCATTGCAACTGTCGGGTGCGATGTTTTAAAACTTGGTTAACGCCGCCTTCTTAAATAGCAAATCGACGTAATTGCTTAAATTGTCGGCATCTAGGGCGGTGGAGAGGCGCAATTCGAGTTAAACTTTGATCTCTCAGTCGGAGATTCAGTGCGGCGGCGCGGCCAGGCCGCCGCGGACTTCGTGCACAACAATGCCGGAAATACGCGGCGGCGGCGCGAGCCAGCGGGGATGCGCCAGACTGGTCCCGATGTCGCTTTCTCCAGCTCGCCACCGCCGCGTAACCGCGGCCGACGAGAAATCGGCCATCTTGACCGCGAACTCGGCGGCGCTGACCTCGTGAACCAGATGCAGGATTGTCATCGTCGCATTGCTCGCCTCTGAGAGGCACCGCTTGATATCGACATCGCTGCGCTGGCCCAGGGGGACCCGCTCGCCGAGCAAAGCAATTCTGCGGCGCAGATCGTGAGTGCGGCGCATCGCAGCGATCTCCCGCGCAGTCCGGCTGATGCCGCCATGCGTTCCGGGGACCGGATCGTACCCATCGATGGCGAAACACAAAGTATCGGCGGGACGTGCATCCTCCAGGGCCGAAACCGCGATGGCGCTGCCGCCGAAGAGCTGCTCGTCGATCGCGGTCGGCGGCAACCCCGGCAGCGGGGTGCCGGCCATTATGTGATCGGCGGTAAGCACATGCCGGTCGTTGTCGAAGAATGTCTCGGCTCCGGTGGTAAGGTTCGATGCGCCCAAAACGACCCGGATGGTTCCCGAATTGATTTGCTCGAAGTCGACCGTATCTCCGATCAGCGCCCGCAATCGGGCGGCGGAAACGACAGGCTCGTCACTGCGAACCTGCATCGGCGCGGCGGGCGGGCCGCCCGACAGAAAATTCGTGACAGCCGATTTGGCCCAACGGACGGGGCCGTGGGGGCGCCTCGCCGCGGTGGACTTGCTCAGCTCTCGCCAAAACTGGCGCAGCCTTATCACGCGTTCATGCGGCAGATTCCCGGCAATGATCGCGGCGTTAATCGCACCAATGGCGGTGCCTGCGATCCAGTTTGGCCGCACCCCACATTTCTCTAGCGCCGAATAGGCGCCAGCCTGATAGGCGCCGAGTGCTCCCCCGCCCGACAGCACCAACGCGACCCGCTCGAAACGGGCCAAGCTTTTATCCGGTCGCCCTCGCGCCAAGACGCACTCCCTATCGTCAGTCGCCCATTTGCTCGATCAATTAACGTCTGAAGACTGCCCGCAGGATCCCGATCTGGCGCGCCCCGCCATCATAAGAGCTCCCGCCGGCGCGTCCAGTGTCGAAAGCCGCGTTCATCGCCCCTTTTTTGGCGAATGAATCGGGGGAAGCGATTTCAGGTAAACCGCGATAGCACGCCGGTCGGCATCGTCGAGCCGAGAGGTATTACGCACGACTTCGCCCATCGCGCCGCCGACGAAGTCGAATTCCGGGGTCTGGCCGGTTTTCAGCAATGTCGTAATGTCCTCTTCGCTCCAGCTGCCGATGCCGGTCTGCGGGTCGGGAGTTATGTTCGGGACACTCTTGCCGTCCGGCCCGTCCGGGTTCCCGGCGAGAAAGCGGTCGGGCTCCATCGCGCCGAACCAGTTGCGCGGTGAGTGACATTCGCCGCAGTGGGCGAGCGCGGTAACGAGGTAGGCGCCGCGATTGTACGCTTCGGAGCGATCCGGTGCCGGCCGGAATGGACCCGGAGTGAAGAACAACAGTTTCCATACGGTTTGCAGGGGGCGCCACGAGAACGGGAAGGACACGTCGTGTGCCCGGTTGGCCTGCCGCACCGCCGGCAGTGAGAAGAGATAAGCTTTGATCGCTCGCGCATCCGCATCGATGATCTTCGTAAAGCTGGGATACGGGAATACCGGAAAATAATTCGCCCCGTCAGGGCGCACGCCGTCGCGCAATGCCCGCAAAAAGTCTTCGTCGCTCCAGCGGCCGATACCGGTCTTCGGATCCGGGGTGATGTTCGGGCTGTAGAATGTCCCAAAGGGAGTCGCGAGCGCTCGTCCGCCGGCATAGGGCTGCCCCCCATGCCCGCGATCAGTGTGACAGTCCTCGCAGCCACCGGCGTTCGCGAGATAGGCGCCGCGGGCAATCGCGTCCGGGTCTGCGGCGGTCGCGGTCCGCGCGAACCCAGCCAGCAGAAAAAGAGCGGCGAACGCCCCCCTTATTGCTTGATCTCTTCGCGGAACTTTCCGTGGCAAGCGCCGCAGCCGTTCTTCCCGAGATCGGCAAAGGCCTCTTGGATCTTCGCCTTGTCGCCGCCCTTCACCGCCAAGACGAACGCGTCCACCTTGCCGGCCGCGGTGTCGCGAGCCGCGAGGAAGCCTTTCCAGTCGCCCCACACCTCGGGCTTTGGGGCGTACTTGCCATCGGGGCTCGGTCCCTCCGTTCCCGGCGGAAATACATCCGGGATTTTCCGCATCGTCTGGGTGAGGTCGGTCGCGGCGGCCGTGGCCTTGGCCAGATCGGCTTTATCATCGAGGTAGCCCTTGATGGCCCCGAGATCGCCGCTTTGCTGTTTCATCAGCGCTTGGCGATCCTTGATGATTTGTTCCTTGTCCGCCGCCAGTGCGCCCAGAGAATTAGCGGCCCCGAGCACCAACGCCACCGTTGCCGCAAGGAGTGATTGCTTGAACGACACCATTTGCCCCGCCTTTTGTCACCTTGTTTAGCGGCTGCTTGAGATTACTCAGGCACGGCCGGAAAGCAATCTTCGCGAAGGGTGTTCACCATCTCGTGAATTTTAGAGTTATGCCGCCGCCCATCGCAAATCGAGGTAGAATGTAGTCCAAAGGCGGCGGATAACCGCGTTTATCGAGAGAGGGCAGATGATGGAGGGCGCGGCGTGAAGCCGTTACTGAGGGCCGGCTGGACCGGGTTCGTTCGCCGCGGGCCCTCGATCGTGCGCCGGCTCAGGCTGGCCAGCGGTGTGGTGCTGTTTTCCTATATCTTTCTCCATTTTCTCAATCACAGCCTGGGCAACATCTCCTTGGAGGCGATGGAGCAGGGCGCGCGGTGGGCAGAAATGATTTGGCGCAGCCAAATCGGCACTGTCCTGCTCTACGGTGCGTTCGCGATCCACTTCTCGCTCGCCTTTTGGGCGCTCTATATCCGCCGGCATCTGCGGATGGGCTGGATCGAGGCTGTCCGGCTAAGCCTCGGTCTGTTGATACCGGTGCTCATCGTTCAGCACGCCGTCGGGATCCGCCTCGCCTGGACCCTTTATGACACTCATAGGATTTATCGAAGTACCTTGTACAACCAATGGCTTGGCGCGTCCCAGATCGCCGGAATTCGTCAGGTTGCGGTTCTGGGCATTGCCTGGCTGCACGGCTGCATCGGGTTGCACCTGTGGCTGCGGGTTAAACGCCACTACCGCCAGGTGGCGCCGTTTCTGCTCGCTTTTGCCGTGTTGTTGCCGACGATGGCACTTTTCGGCGTGTTGCACGGGGCGCAACAGGTCGCGGAACAGATCCGCCTCGATCCAGCCTGGCTGGCCGCAATGCGGAAGGCGGCGGTATTACCCGATGCCGCGGCCGCCGCCACGCTAGGGAACGTCGTAACCTGGTTTTGGGCGGGTTTCGCCGCCGCTCTGATTCTCGTCTTTATCGCGCGCGGTGTACGGGCGCTCGCCGAACGCCGCGGTGGGACGGTTCGGATCGTCTATCCCGATGGGCGGGGGGTGCGCATTCCGAAGGGTTTGAGCGTGCTCGACGCCAGCCGGCGCGCCGGCATCCCCCATGCTTCGGTGTGCGGCGGCCGGGCGCGCTGCACGACCTGCCGGGTGCGTGTGCTGCGCGGGGCGGAGAGCCTGGCGCCGCCGTCACCCGTCGAAACCCGTGCGCTGGCCCCGCTCGGTGCGGATCGCTCGGTCCGGCTGGCCTGCCAGCTTAAGCCGATCGCCGATATCAGCATCTGGCCGCTGATGCCGCCCGCTGCGACGATGCGCGACCAGGACCGCCTCAATGTCGCCGACAGCGGGGCGGAGCGCTTTGTCGCGATCCTGTTCGTCGATATCCGCGCCTCGACGCAACTGGTCGAGAGCCGCCTGCCCTACGATGTCGTCTTCATCCTCAACCGTTTTTTCGAGGCGGTCGGCAGCGCCATCATCTCGGCAGGTGGAGCGCCCAATCAATTCATCGGCGACGGCATGATGGCCATGTTCGGCACCAAAACGGATGCCGCGGAGGCCTGCCGTCAAGCCTTGGAGGCAGCCCGTCTGATCGACTGGCATCTGGCCGAGATGAACCGCGCCCTGGCCAACGAGCTGCAACAGCCAATTGGCTTCGGCATCGGCATCCATGCCGGTGAAGTGATCATCGGCACGATGGGATATCGCGAGCACTCGCAGATGACGGCGATCGGCGAGGCCGTCCATGTCGCCTCGCGGCTGCAGGATCTGACCAAGGAATACCACTGCCAGCTGGTCGTCTCGGAAGTCGTCGGGACCTTAGCCGGCATTCCCCTCGGCGACTTCCCCAGGCAAGACATTCGAGTGCGCGGTCTTAGCGCACCGCTGGCTATCCGGGTAATCGACAGCGCCGCGATGCTGGCACATGGTGAATACCCATCCCTGACCGCCCAAACCGAACAGGATACGGAGCCAAGCTACGCCCGATCGACGTAAAGCCGAACCCGATGGTCGGTTGTATATTCTTGTCGGCTCGCACCAACGGAATCCCTATTACGTGATCGGGATTTCGATGTGCTTTTTGAAGGCGGGGCGCTCACGCAGCCGGTCGAACCAACCCTTGAGGTTTTTCAGCGGCGCCCGCTCGATCGGAAAGGCGTGCCAACGGTAGACGAGGGTTCCCAGCGCGATCTCGGCCAGGGTCAGCTCATCGCCTGCGAGGTAGCTGCTGCCATCGAGCGCGTCATCGGCAATCGTCCAGGCGGCCAGCGCCTTGCGGCGCGCCGCCTCCACCGCGGCATGATCGCGCTGCTCGGGCCTTGTGCGGATCAGACCGAACAGCAACGCGCCCATCGGCGGGCCGACACTGGAGAGTTGCCAATCCATCCATCGCTCGACATGCGTTCGTGCCGCGGGATCTTTCGGGTAGAGCCGCTCATCGTCGTGCGTCGAGCAGAGATAACGGCAGATCGTGTTCAATTCCCACATGACCAGATCGCCGTCCTTGACGGTCGGCACGAGGCCGTTGGGGTTCAGTGCGAGGTATTCCGGATCTTGATTCCCGCCAAATGGGCCGCCCAAATCGACGCGTTCATATTCGAGCCCGAGCTCCGCGCAACACCACAGCACCTTCTGCACATTGGACGAGGTCGTCCGCCCCCAAATCTTCAACATTCCAGCCCCTCCGATTGGATTGGGCCTATGGAGCCCCAGTTTCTTCCGAAGCGCAACAGCGCGGCAGGCGAAGCCGCTGTATGATTGGGGAGGAGGTGCCGATGAATAGAGTTGCTTTCCCGCTCGTGGCCGTGTCCCTCCTGTGGCCGCTCAGCGCGGGTGCGACCCAACAGGGTCAGACGGCGTTGAGAGGCTGGAAGACGGCGGACACCTGCGCGAGGCAGGCGCAGACCGCGTATCCCGATTTCAGCGCCGAGTTCGAACGCCAAGCGCGACGCCAAGCTGAAAGAATGCCTGAACGCCAACGGCCTGCCCCCACGAGCCCCTCTCGGGCAGCCCCCGTCCCGATAATTTTGGGTCCCGATAATTGTGGGTCCCGATAATCCTTGGGTCTCGATAACGAGATGCCGGCCGCCGGCGGCGCTCAGCCGGCGTGGCCCTCCTGCCAGCCTTCCGCCATCGGTGGCAACGCAGGCACGCGCCGAAACGCGCCTTTGTGCGATCCATCGCGAGCTCGGTCGACGAGAGCGAGCTGAGCGTCGAGTTGGATATCCAGGCTGGAGGTAATCTCGAGTCGAGGGTCCTCGAACACATGCGTGCGGCGGCGGCGGCGCCATGCCATGACCGTCTCGTCGCGGGCCTGCAACAGCGCCGCAATCTGCGGGCGGAAGAGCTGGATCATCGCGCCGATCCAGCGGTTGAGCACCACGGACGGCTCCCTCTCGGCGATCACAAAACGATCCAGCATTTGGGTTACATCCTCGGCCCGGTACCACGTCTCGCCGGTGACCCATCGATTGGTGGTAAACAAGCGAATCGGCTCGCCCCGAACATCGACTGCGATCGCGATCAGGTGGCTTACTTCGTCCCGCTCCCCGCGCTTGAGCGGCGCGGCTTGCGGCGGCACCGCTGCGACATTGGCAACCGCCAGCTCGGGAAGCAGCAGCGGCACCACGCTGCCGGGCATGCCCTCGGCTCGCAGAAAAGTGTGAAAGTGGCCGCGCTCGGAGGGTGGCCGTCTGTCCGGCGCATGCGCATGAAAAAAATATTGCGCATGACTTGCCGGATCAAACACCTCCCCGTCGGGATAATGACGCCAAGCGCAAATCGTCGAACTCCTGATGACCTCGCCGACGAGGTCGGTGTTGCGGGCGGCAAGGTCGCCCCGGCAATCCCGGATGATCGCCGCGGCGGCTATCATCTGCTCGATTTCGGCTTGGCTGACGCGCAAGCCTTCGTCGCGGTCCGACTTCACCAATCGACCACCCCACGCGAACAAAACGCGTCCAGAATAGCTAACTGCGCTTCACCGACAAAGCGGGATTGGTAACCGTCCAAACGACGATTTCCTTCATCACCCCGCCGAGCGCCTCATCGAATGCCGATACGACGCTCGGAACGTCGTTGGCCGAAGCGCGCTGGCGCCGCTCGAACGAGGTTTGCGCGACGACCTCGCGGCTGGAGGGGTTGACGAGGCGGACGTTGACCGCCACCCAGATTTCGGGAGGCCCATTGGACGAATCGTACACGGCCTCGAAATGCCGAAGCTCGGTCTTGAGGATGAAGTCGGCACGCAGCCCGACCGACTCCCGGTCGATCGCGGTGACCGCTCTGCTGTTCTCGAAGGATTGCAGTATTGCCGTCTGTACTAAGAGGGGGGCGCGATCCGTCCACTCCAAATCGGCGAAATAGTCGATCGAGACCGGGGACCGGCTCAAGGCGATGCGCGATTTGTCGAGCCCTGCCGGCGCGAGGGGCTCATCGACAAGGAGCTGCACGGAGCGACGCGGCAAATTCGGCGGATAGGTGCTCTTCGGGGTGAGGCGATAGAGGTGGACAGGCTCGCCACCTCCCAGCAAGCCCGAACAGCCGGCCAGAGTGAGTATCAGGACGCTCGGGACGAATCGGCGCGACAGGCGAGCCGTCGGCCGTGTCATTGCGGCTTGTATCCCTCCCGCCGTTCACCTAACAGCAGCCGTGCCGGATCACGCTCGACCGATGCAACGAACCGAACTGAGTCCGGCGATAAAATGCTGCATGTCGCTCACCAGGTTGCTGACCTGGGTCAAGGTCGACTGCGTGAATTCATGCAGACCCGGGCGGTTTTCTTGCAGCACTTGCTGCAGCTGCCGGTTAGTGTCGCCGAGGTTTTTTGCCAGCTTGTCGGCGTCATTGAGGGTTTGCGACAGCTCATCCTTCAACCCGCCTTTGCCGATATAGCTCTGATCGACATGCCCAAAAAACGATCTCAGTGCGAGTACGGCCGCGTTCGCATTCTCGACCACCTCGCTCACCTCCTTACTGGGCGCCACAAAGTTTTCGGTTACCGTTCGGACGTTCTGAAGACTGTCGGAAATGGCCCTTCGGTTTTGTTCGTCGAGTACGGCATTCAGGTTGTGGGCAACCTCTCTCAGATCCCCCAGCAATTCTGGAAGGTTGGCTTTTAGTTGTTCGAGCTCTGATTGCCCGGCAGCGATTATGGGATAGCGATGTTTCGGCTCCGGCTCCAGCTCCTTGGCCTCCTTGGTTCCGCCGCGGATCTGGATCGTGGCGACGCCGTTGAGCAGGTTGGTATCGAGAAATGCGCGGGCGTCGGTCTTGATGTCGACAATGCTGGTGTCGATCTCGACCGTCACCTGAATCTTTTCCACATCATCCGGATCAACTCGGATATCGACGACCCGCCCGACGGGGATGCCGTTATATTGCACCTGCGAACCCTTGTTGAGACCGGCCACCGACCCCTTAAAAAAGATATAGTAACGCTTAGCCTGTTCTGAAAACTCGGTGCGCCCGAGCCACAAAACCGTTACGAAAGCAAGCAAAATTGCTGTAATAACAAAAGCACCAACCGCGACATAGTGGGCTCGTGTCTCCATCCCTATTTCTCTCCCATGCACGAACAGCTCAAAAAGAGGCTGGGGCCTCCATTTTTACTTTTCCCAATTGGCCGGTTTCAGAGAGCAGCGCCGCTCGCCCGCGAGGGCCATGAAAGTAGGCATGGATCCAAGGGTGATTGTCTTGCAGCATTTGCTCCAAGGTCCCGACCCGAATTTTCTTGTCGACCAGGACGGCGACGCGATCGCAGATCGCAAACAAGCTGTCGAGGTCATGTGTTACCATGAATACGGTAAGGCCCAGGCTGCTCCTCAAATCGCGAATCAAGACGTCGAATTCGCCGGCCGCTATCGGATCGAGCCCGGCCGTGGGCTCGTCGAGAAAGACGATCTCCGGGTCGAGTGCGAGGGCGCGCGCAAGGCCGGAGCGCTTGCGCATCCCCCCGGACAGCTCGGACGGGTACTTCTCTCCGGTCCCCTCGGAAAGCCCGACGATGCCAACCTTGAACGCCGCGATCTCATCCATCAAGCGCAGCGGCATGTCGTAGTGTTCTTTCAATGGCACTTCGATGTTTTGCGCGACGGTCAGCGAACTGAACAGCGCACCATCCTGAAACAGCACCCCCCAATGTCTTTCGATCTCCCGTTGTTCGTCATCACTCATCGTTAGAATATTGCGGCCGAAGACCTCGACACTCCCTGCAACCGGTCTGTTGAGCCCGATTATGCTCCGCAACAGCACCGATTTTCCCGACCCTGACGCGCCGACGACGCCGAGAACTTCGCCGCGGAACACGTCGAGGTCGAGACCGTCGTGGACTGTCTCGGCCCCAAAGCGGTTGACAAGGCCATGCACGCGGATGATCGGCTCGCCCGGGTGATCCGGCATGCTCAAATATGCAAAGAGGAAAAGAAGATAGAGAACCCGGCATCGGTCACGATCACCAGAAAAATCGCTTCGACCACCGATAGGGTGGTCAGGCGGCCGACGCTCTCGGCGCTGCCCGCCACCTGAAACCCTTCATAACAGCCGATCGAGGCAATGATGATGGCAAAAAACGGCGATTTGATCATGCCGATCCAGAAGCTCCAATGGGAGATCGTGGATAGGTGGGTGAAGAATTCCGGAATACTGATGCCGAGCACAACCCAAGCCATCAGGCCACCGCCAAAAACCCCCATAAAGTTGGCGAAGAGGGTGAGCATCGGCAAAGTCAGCATGAGCGCGTAGAGACGCGGGAGAACCAGAACTTCGACCGGGTCGAGGCCGATCGTACGCATCGCGTCGATTTCTTCGTTGACCCGCATCGTCCCGATCTGGGCGGTAAAGGCGCTCCCCGAACGGCCAGCAAGGATGATCGCGGTCAGCAACACCCCCAACTCACGCAGGATGCTCGCCGCGGTCAGTTGGACCGTGTAGCTCTCGAGCCCATAGAAGCGCAGATAATCGGCACCCTGATAGGCTATGACGACCCCGATCAGGAATGTGAGAAGACCGACAATGGGCAGCGCATTGACCCCGGTCTGCTCCATCTGGGCGACAATCGCCGTCATGCCCACCCGGCGCGGGTGAAGGGCCAGCCGAAGCGCGGTTGTGCTGACAACGCCGAAGAAGCCGAGGATGCTGTACGCGCGGGCGACCAGCGCGAGCGAAACCTCCCCGATTCGGGCGGTGAAACCGGCGATCGTATGGTAGCCAGGCCGGGGATGGCGAGCCGGAGCAATTATCGCAGCCGCGCGCACCTGATCGATGAGTGGCTCGAAACTCGGCCGCAAATTCCGCATCTCGACGGCATTGCCGCGCTCTGTCAGATCGTGCTCGGTGCGCAGCAACAGCCAGGCGCCCGCGGTATCGAGCCGGTCGATCCCGGCAAGATCGAGGGTGACCCGCTTGCCGCTCGGCACCTGGAGGGCGCGAAGCCGCCGATCGAGTTCGGCCGCGGTCGCCACCAGCCATTCCCCGGCAGCGGCGAGGACAAATCCCCCGGCCTCTTCTTTTTCGACGAGTGTAGCGGCGACGGTCGCCATCAGGTTCAACAGGATCAGACTGCGTTTATCCGCCGCCGCACGAGGCCTTCCCAACTACAAGGAAAGCGGTTATGCCGCAATGATCTCCATTTCAAAAGCCACCGATTTGCGTCGAGGACAACCCATGGATTTGAAGCAGCATATTCGGTCGATACCTGATTTCCCGAAGCCGGGTATCCTCTTCTATGACATTTCCACCTTGCTCGCCCATCCCGAGGCTTGGCAAACAACCGTCCACCGCCTCGCCGATGCGCTCCAGCTCCACCAGCCCGACCTGCTGGTCGGCATCGAATCCCGAGGCTTTCTGGTCGCTGCTCCGTTGGCGTATCAGCTCGGCCGTGGTTTTGCGATGGTTCGCAAACAAGGCAAACTGCCCGGCCGGACCACCCGCTTCACCTATGATCTCGAATATGGCACGGACACCATCGAGATCCAGGAGGACGCGATCACCCCGGGCCAGCGGGTCGTCGTGCTCGACGATCTGCTGGCAACCGGAGGAACGATGCAGGCTGCCATCAAACTCGTACGTCAGCGCGGCGGGGTCGTCACCGCGGCGGCGTGCATCATCGAGCTGTCGTTCTTGAACGGGCGCAGCCGAATCGATGTGCCCTTCACCTCGATGGTCGCTTACGAGAGCTAATCGGCGGCCATCACCGGCGCGACACCGAGGCTACGCCCGATCACCGCGTAAAGCGGATCTCCGCCTCCGGGCGGCGTCCGGTCGAGGCAGCGAATGTCGCCCCAATTCCCGGCCCGGACGAAGTGCTGGGCAATCAGGCAGAGATGCTCGGCGTCGTCGAGCAGGCACCAGCACCCGATGGCGCGCGTCGGCACGCAACGGTTCGAGAATGTGACGATCAGCGGCGCGCCCTGTTTCAAAACTCGCCCGGCTTCGCGGATCACCTCACATGGCCGGGTCAAATGCTGGATAGCGACGCAGATCGCTGCGGCGTCGAACTCGGCGGTGGCAAACGGCAGGTGTGGATCGCAGTTCAAATCCTGGACGTGCCACTCGTCGAGAAACGGATTTTCTGCCAGCTCCTGGGGATTGAGGCCGACTCCGACGACCCGCGAATAGGGGATTTCAGGAGGTAAATGGCTGACCCAACCCGACATCAGATCGAGGATGGCGCCGCCGGGTGGCAGGACTTCACGGTAGAGCTCGGTAACCGCGGCGATCGCGGCCGCATCGATTTGCCGGGCGCGCGCCAGCTCGGAACCTGCGAACGCGTCGGGTCGCATTTCAAGGTGCGCTGGTGCAGTGATCGGAAGGAGCGCCATATCCCCCGTCTCCAGCCTGTTTGGCGTCAGATAGGGATGGCTTGAAGCTCAATCCATAGCGAAGCACCCGAAACTCAGAGGTTTATGCTTTTGCGATTATCTGCTCGGGAGGCGTGAACGGGAAATCCAGATCTCGGGCGACCGCGGGATGGGTGATCCGCCCCCGGCAAATATTAAGGCCATTTCGCAGATGTGCGTCTTCGCGCAGAGCACGCTGCCAGCCGTGATCAGCGAGTGCTAGCACATACGGCAGGGTCGCGTTGTTGAGCGCGACGGTCGAGGTGCGGGCAACCGCGCCCGGCATATTCGTCACACAATAATGGACGACCCCCTCCTCGACGTAGGTCGGCGCGGCGTGAGTGGTCGGCCTGCTCGTTTCGAAGCAGCCGCCCTGATCGATCGAAATGTCGACCATCACGGCACCCGGTTTCATCGCCCGGACGAGGGCGCGGCTGACGAGTTTGGGCGCCGCCGCGCCAGGGATCAGCACTGCGCCTATGACCAGATCGGCGGCGGTCACCTCGCGCTCGATATTTTCCATCGTCGAGAACAGCGTATGGAGTTGCGCCCCAAATTGCAGGTCGAGTTCGTAGAGCCGCGGCAGGGAGCGGTCGATCACCGTGACATAGGCCTCCATGCCCATCGCCATGCGCGCCGCATTGGTCCCCGATACGCCGCCGCCGAGGATCACCACCTTCGCCGCGGGGACGCCCGGAACCCCGCCAAGAAGCACCCCGATGCCGCCCTGCTCCTTCTCCAGGCAGTGGGCCCCGACCTGCACGGCCATCCGCCCCGCGACTTCACTCATCGGCGCGAGTAGCGGCAGCCCGCCCCGCGCGTCGGTGACGGTTTCATAGGCGATCGCGGTTACACCCGACCTGACAAGTGCCTGGGCCAGCACTTTGTCCGCCGCCAGGTGCAGGTAGGTGAACAGCACTTGCCCTTCGCGTAGCGAAGCTGCCTCCTGTGGCTGGGGCTCTTTGACTTTGACGATCAGTTCGGCGGCCGCGAACACCTCCGTTTTGCTGGCGAAGATGCGGGCCCCGGCGGACTTGTAGGACGCGTCCTCGAAACCGATATCGGTTCCCGCGCCGGTCTCGATGACCACGTCGTGGCCATGATGCACGATTTCTCGAACGCTCCCGGGCGTGAGGCCGACACGGTATTCGTGGGTCTTCACTTCCTTCGGGACACCGATCAGCATGGGAAACTCCCCCTAGCCGGCATCGCCGCGAGGCGGCGGCAACACCGGTTCAGGGTTTTAGGTTGCTTCTGCGACACTCTGTCGCGTTCGGGTGATTTACCGTGTACCCCGTCCGAAAGTCATCGACACTGCCGCCAGGGTACCGCTTCTGCACAGGGGATAACAGTTGGAAACCTTCGTCGAGCTCGCTCTCGTTTATCTCGCGGTCGGTGCCGTCTTGTTTGCATTGATCCCGGGTCAGGCGACGCCCGATGATTTCCATTGGCGAAATCAGGTAGACGTCTTCCGCGACAGCGTGCCCGAGGTCCTCACTTGGCCCCTCGTCTCGCGCCTTTGTTGGCAGGGGCGCTCTTTCGATTAACTCTCGGCGAAGCGGAGTTTGCGCACCACCGTCGGCGAGCGGCAATGACGCCGTTAGCCCCGGCGATTCGATGCCGTATAGGTTTACCAGACCGGGCAGACCGTGGGTATCGGGGCCCTGTACGACGAAGTCTGCCGCCGGCCGGCCGGCCCGCTGATCTTCGGCGGATGCCGGCATAACCCGGCTGCAACGCGCCATCCGGCAAACCGGGCGAATAGGTGCGGATTGCGGCATAAAACACCTCGCCGCGCGCCGGCTCGACCGTGTAATCGATCGAGGAGATCCATTCCACATCGGGCCCGAACCGCGCATGCCCTGCCAGATCCAGCGTGATGTGCACCCCGCGCCCGCCCGCGACCGGAACGGGGTAGATGAGCCGGTGAAACGGCGCGGGCCCGCTCAGCGTGAAATAGACCCCGCGCAGAAGTAGACCGGCGGGATCGTCTCGGGCGGTATCCCCTCGATCATCCGTGCGAGAGCCGGTGCGTGCAGCCTGGCGGCGTTGACCAGCGACCGGCAGCGTTCCGTCGGCTGATCGCCGCCATTGCAAGCTCGAACCCGTCATGACGCACATGGCCGGAGAAACTGGGGTACGCAGCACGACGATCTCACCGGCGGCCTCTGCATCGCCCTGATAGGCGAGCATCAGCGCATGGCTGTCGATAATGCCGGTCGAAGGCGACAGCAGCGCCGCCACGCAATTGAGCGCAGGTTCGAGCTGGCGGGCCTGTCTCGCATCCAGCCATTCCAAATCGTCGACCCCGTTGCCGCGGGCCGTCGAGGCGATCTTTTCTAGACCAGCTATCTCTGCCTCGCTGGTGGCACGATCAGCTTGCCCAGCCGGGCATGTGGGACGCCGTGCTCGCGGCAATAGCTGTAGAGCCGATGCCGCCCTTCCACACAGCTCGCGCCTTCAGGCTGCCGACCGGTAATAGTAGGCCGCCGTGGATGACTTCGCTGTTGCGCGAAGAGGTCTCGAACCCGATCGTGTAGGCCTGCTCGAGGACGAGCACCTCGATGCCTGCCAGTGCGAGTCGCCCGAGCCACCGCCAGGCCGATGACGCCGGCTCCGACAACCACGCATTCAACTTGGTCCATCAGCTCTCCGCGACATCGCTAGCAGCACCATCGAGAAATAGGGAGCCTCATCGGATTGAATGGCAGAGAGCAATGCGACGTGCTGGGTCCGCAAGGTCGCGTGCTCGACATAATCCTGCAGAGTCGAGAAGACCGAGCCGGTTCAGTACCCGGTGAACTTTCGGGAGATGGCGGCCGAGCTTGATTATCGCAGCGGTATCGCTGGCGGCGAGTTGGGCTGCGATCTGGTCCTCGTCGAGCAGCGCGGGGATCACCGCGAGCGTGGATCCCGCGAGACCAGCGGGACCTCCGCGGCCGCGGCGCAGGCGGTCAAAGACGAGACGCCAGGGACGATTTCGATCTGGTAGCGGCCCGCAAGGCGGGTGAATACATTTATAAAGCCGCCCTAGAACAGGGGGTCACCCTGGCACAGCAGTGCTGCGTCATAACCGGCGTCGAGCTCGGCAGCCAACGCAGCGGCGGCTGCGTCGTATATTGCCGCGGGCGGCGGCCCCGGGAGCATCGGAAATCGGATCGCGATCTCGCGCTGGTGACCTTCGATCCAAGCGGCAACGATCGAGCGGGCGAAGCTGTCGCCGTGCTCCGGCGCCGGATAAGCGACCACCGGCACCGCCGCAGCAGCCGCAACGCCTTCAACGTCAGCAGCTCGGGGTCACCCGCCCAACACGGAGCCCATAAAGGCGACCGCACACTGCCGGCATTCAGCTCCGCTCCAAAAACGGTAGAGGGTAAGCACCAGCTTGCCGCCGCCCGCCGAATAGTCCAGCCCCTCGACGCGGTCAGCGCTCGGGCGGTCAGCCCGTGGCGGGTCAACGATTTCAGGAATTCCAAGTTGTAGCGGCCATTGACCAGCGCCACACCGGCGCCCGCCAACTGGCCATCTCCAGGGTCCGCGGTCACCAGACGGGTTGCCGTGCCAAGCAAAAAAACGAGGCTCGGCTTGCTGTAGCCGACCGACAGCACGGCCTCATCCCCGGACCGGGTGGATAACGAGCGAGCGCTGCCCAGCCGCCCGTTCAGGAAAATCCTAAAAGGCCGCCGGTTCTGAGTAGCTGCCCCAGTCGGCGCGCAGCGCGCCGCATATCTCGCCTAGCGTGGCCTCCGCGCGGGCAGCCTCGAGCATCGGGGGCACGAGGTTGGCGTCGGTGCGGGCGGCGGCGGCCATCGCGGCGAGCGCGCGGTCGACGGCCGCCTGGTCGCGCGCGGCGCGGCGGGCGGCCAGCTCCCTGACCTGGACACGCTCGACATCGGGGCTGATCCGCAGGATCTCCAGCTCGCCGCCGACGGTCGCCGTGTGGCTGGTGACGCCGACGACGTGCTTCTCCCCCTTCTCCAGCTTCTGCTGGTACTCGAACGCGGCGTCGGCGATCTCGCCGGTGAACCAGCCGTTCTCGATGCCGCGCAGGATGCCGCCGGTCATCGACCCGTCGGGCGACATGCCGCGGATCTTGGCGAAGACCTGCTCCGCCTCCGCCTCGATCCGGTCGGTCAGCGCCTCCACGTACCACGAGCCGCCGAGCGGGTCGGCGACGCTGGTCACCCCGGTCTCCTCCATGATCACCTGCTGGGTGCGCAGCGCCGTCTCCGCGGCCGCCTCGCTGGGCAGCGCGAGCACCTCGTCGAGGGCGTTCGTGTGCAGCGAGTTGGTCCCGCCGAGCACCGCGGCGAGGGCCTCGATGGCGGTGCGGACGACGTTGTTCTGCGGCTGCTGGGCGGTCAGCGACACCCCGGCGGTCTGGGTGTGGAACCTCATCCACTGCGCGCGCGGGGTCTTCGCCCCGTAGACGTCGCGGAGCCAGCGGGCCCAGATCCGGCGGGCGGCGCGGAACTTCGCGATCTCCTCGAAGAAGTCGATGTGCGCGTCGAAGAAGAACGACAGGCCAGGGGCGAACTGGTCGACGTCCAGGCCGCGCGAGATGCCGAGCTCGACGTAGCCGAAGCCGTCGGCGAGGGTGAAGGCGAGCTCCTGGGCGGCCGTGGAACCGGCCTCCCTGATGTGGTAGCCGGAGACCGAGACGGGCTTGTAACGCGGGATGTTCTGGCTGCAGAACTCCATCAGGTCGCCGATCAGCCGCAGGTGCGGCTCCGGGGCGAACAGCCACTCCTTCTGAGCGGTGTACTCCTTGAAGATGTCGGTCTGCAGGGTGCCGTCGAGCTTCCCGATGTCCTTGCCCTGGCGTTCGGCGGCGACCAGGTACATGCAGAAGACCGGGACGGCCGGCCCGCTGATCGTCATCGACGTGGTGGTCTCGTCCAGCGGGATGCCGTCGAAGAGCTCCGCCATGTCGGCGGCCGAGTCGATGGCGACGCCGCAGTGGCCGACCTCGCCGAGCGACCGCGGGTCGTCGGAGTCGCGGCCCATCAGCGTCGGCATGTCGAACGCCACGGACAGGCCGGCGCCGCCGGCGCCGAGCAGCATCTTGTACCGCTCGTTGGTCTGCCTGACGTTGCCGAACCCGGAGAACTGCCTGATCGTCCACGGCTTGCCCCGGTACCCGGTGGCGTACAGGCCGCGGGTGAACGGGAACTCGCCAGGCCAGCCGATCCGGTCCGGCGGCTCCTGGTCGTCGGGCGGCCCGTAGACCGGGTCGACGTCCAGGCCGGACAGGGTGGTGAAGTCGGCCTCGCGCTTGCCCGCCTGCTCGTAGCCGCGCCGCCAGCGCTGACGCCCGGTCGCAGTCTCTTCGGCCATAGCCGCTCCCTCATAATTAGTAGGACGTCCTACTATCTACCCGGCTTCAGTGTAGCTCCAACCAGACACGGGCTGGCTCCCACCGGGCACCGGGAAACCGGGCTCCAACCAGACACGGGCCGGCTCCCATCGGGCGCGCCGGGAAACCGGGCTCCAACCACGGGGCAAGGTGCGGCGTCTCAAGAGCGGGACACGGACGTTTGGTCCTGCCGCGGCGCTGCGAAGGTGTGGTAACCATTGAATTACCCCACGAATATCCTCGGGGATGCGCCACCGGTTGATGACACCATCAGCTTCGGTGGCGCTGGTGGTGCGCTTGCCGCGACGGCTTCGGTTCGGCTACCGCGGGCGACGTGGACTCAGGGAGGATCGGTGGGCACGGACGCGGGCGCGGAGACCGGCCCTTACGCCGCCGTGGCCTCCGGGACAGGCACCGGTGCCCGTCGCGTGCTCGCGGAGCAGCTGTTCGCGGCCAACTACCCGAAGCTGGCCGGCTGGGTGCGGCGGCTGGTGGACGACGACGACACCGCGCACGAGATCGCGTCCGAGGCGTTCGTGAGGCTGCTGTCCAAGTGGACGAGCCCCGCCAAGCTGGACAACCCGCAGAGCTACCTGTACATGATCGCGACGAACCTGGTGCGAGACCACTGGCGCAAGCTGGAGCGAGAACGCCGCGCGATGCGCACCGTGACCGCGAACACGGAAGCCGAGCCGTTCTCCGACCCGGCTCAGGACGTCGACGTGCGCGAGCTTCTCCAGGGGCTGCCGGCCCGGCTGCGCGACCCGTTCCTGCTGCACTACTACGCCGGGTTCGGGATCAAGGAGATCGCGGCGCTGCTCAAGCGGCCGGAGGGCACTATCAAGGCCGACCTGTACCATGCCAGGGCGAAGCTGAAGGAGGCGCTGGCGGAGCGCGAGGGGAGGGCGACCGATGCCGGATAACGACCAGCGCGATCCCCTCGACAGCTGGCTGGACCAGCAGGTCCAGCCCCTGCCGCCGCCGCCTGGCACCTTCGAGCTGATCAGCCGCCGGGCGCGCCGCCGGAAGATGCGCAAGCTAGCGGTCACCGTCGTGTCCGCCGCCGCGGTGGTGGCCGCGGCGGTCATCGCCACCCCGCCGCTGCTCTCGCTGAACGTCAAGCCCACCCCGCTGGCGGGCAGGGCGGCAGGCAGTCAGTCGTCGCCGACGGCCAGCGGCGGCGAGCAGCCGAACGGCACGGCGACCAGGTACGCGCCCAAGCCGACGGCGCAGCCCAGCCTGGTGGCGCCCGCCTACGGCCCGGTGCCGCCCAACTTTCAGCCGGTGTCGGTCACGTTCGTGAGCACGAGCAGCGCCTGGGTCATCGGGCAGGCCGGCACGCCGGGCACCTGCGCCAACAAGAGCAACCCGTACATCTGCACGTCGATCGCGTTCACCAACGACGCGGGCAAGACCTGGCACGGCGGGCCCGCGCCCGCCACCACGGGCCCGAGCGGCGCGCAGGGCGTGAGCGGGATCAGGTTCCTCGACGGGACGAGCGGCTGGGCGTTCGGCCCCGGGCTGTGGGCAACGCACGACGCGGGGAAGACGTGGAGCCAGGTTGACACGCACGGCGCCCGGGTCACCGACCTGGAGACCGCCGGGAACCGGGCGTTCGCGCTGTGGGCCAGCTGCCCGGGCGGCGCATCGACCGGATTCGCGGCCGGCTGCACCAGCTACACGCTGATGACCACGACCGCGAGCAGCGACAACTGGACGCCGGTCGGCAGCGCTACGACCGGGCTCTCCTACGGGGGCGCCGCCACGTCGGCGGTACTCGCGCTGACGTCTGCCACCGGATACCTGCTGGGCCCGGACGGGACGCTGTACTCGGGCCCGCTCGACGGCGGATGGCAGAAGGCGGGCACGACCGGGTGCCTTCCTGGCGCGGCGCAGTCGAACGGGCTGCCTTCCGGGGCCTTCCTCGCCCCGGTGAACTCAAGCACCGTGGCCGTCGCGTGCGAGGTGGCCGGCGCCTTCCAGGTGTCCACGTCAACCGACGGCGGGTCGGCCTGGGTTGCGCAGCCGCTGACCGCCTGGGCGGCCGTGACCGCCCCGTCCGGCGTCACCTCGCTGGCCGCGACGCCGGGAGGAACGCTGACGCTAACCACCGCCAGCGGGATCTACGTGCTGCCCGCGGGCGCCGCGCAGTGGAAGCAGGCGAGCGTCGCCAATGCGCCGGCCGGCGGCTTCAGCTACGTCGGCATGACGACGAACGACCAGGGCGTGGCGCTGCCCGTCAACGCATCCCTGCACGAGATCTGGATGACCTTCGACGGCGGCCAGACGTGGGCGGCGCGCACGCCGATTACGCCGGGCAACTAGTCCGCTAGTCCTCGAGGAAGTCGCCGGCCGTCAGCCGGAGCCCGCGCAGCAGCGCGAAGAGGTCGGCCCGCTCGGCCTCGGAGTACTCGCCCATGCCGAACTCGGCGGTCATCAGGTCGCGGGTCGCCACCCGGACCGCGTCCCTGCCGCGCTCGGTGATCTCCGCGAGCCGGCCCCGGCCGTCGTCCGGGTTCGGCCGCCGGACCACCATGCCCTGCGCCTCCAGCCGGTCGATGGTGTTGGTGACGGATGTCGGGTGCACCATGAGCCGCTCGCCCATGACGCTCAGCGGCAGCGCCCCGGCACGGCTGAACGACAGCAGGACGAGCGCCTCGTACCTGGCGAAGGTCAGCCCGTACGGGCGGAGGATCGCGTCGAGTTCGCCCAGCAGGATCTGCTGGGCGCGCATGATAGAGGTGACCGCCGCCATCGCGGACGACGGTCCGAACCGGTGCTCCCAGATCCGCGCGGCGCGGTCGATGGGGTCGAAGGGCAGGCCAAGCGCTTTCCGCACAGGGCACACATTACGCACCCAGCACGCTGGCCAATACCTCTTCAGCCGCCTCGTGCGGCGTGCAGCTGCCGTCCGCGACCCGTGCCGCCAGCTCGTCGGGTACCCGCAGCCTGTCGCGGACCGCGCCGAACGCCAGCGCGGCCACCTCCTCCCGCACCCGGGCCAGCCGCCGCCGGTCCCGCTCGCCGCTGTCCGCCAGCCACGTCCAGTGCCGGTCGAGCTGCCTGACCAGCTCGTCGATCCCCTCGCCAGCCGTGGCGACCGTGGTCACGATCGGCGGTTTCCAGTCGGCGATGGCAAGCGCCACCATCGCGCGCAGGTCGCGCACCGTCGCCTGAGTGTCCGGCCGGTCCGCCTTGTTGACCACGAGCACGTCGGCGACCTCGAGCACGCCGGCCTTCGCCGCCTGCACCGAGTCGCCCATGCCGGGCACCACGAGCACGACGGTCGTGTCCGCGGCCGACGCGACCTCCACCTCGGCCTGGCCCACGCCCACGGTCTCGACGAAGATCACCTGGTAGCCGGCCGCGTCGAGAACCCGGACCGCCTGCGGCGTCGCGGCGGCGAGCCCGCCGAGCTGGCCGCGGCTGCCCATCGACCTGATGAACACCCCCGGGTCGGTCGCGTGCTCCTGCATCCGCACCCGGTCGCCCAGCAGGGCGCCGCCGGAGAACGGGGAGGTGGGATCCACCGCGAGCACCGCCGTCTTGAGGTCGCGGCCGCGGAACGCCCTGACCAGCGCGCCGGTGACGGTGGACTTGCCGGCGCCTGGCGCGCCGGTCAGCCCGATAACGCGCGCGCCGGCCGGCGGCTTCAGGTCTTTGATCACCGAACGGGCCCGTTCGTCCCCGTCCTCCACCAGCGAAAGCACCCGGCCGAGGGCACGCGCGTCTCCGGCGTTGACCCGGTCGGCGAGGCTGTCTGTGTCCGGCGCTGTCACGGGACCCGCAGCAGCAGGGCCGAGCCTTGGCCGCCGCCACCGCACAGGCCCGCGGCGCCGAGCCCGCCGCCACGGCGGCGCAGCTCGTAGGCGAGGGTGAGCGCGATGCGCGCGCCAGAGGCGCCGAGCGGGTGGCCGAGCGCGATCGCGCCGCCGTTGACGTTGACCCGGTCGGGACCGACGCCGAGCTCGCGCATGGACTCGATGCCGACCGCCGCGAACGCCTCGTTGATCTCGATCAGGTCCAGGTCGCTGACTTCGCGGCCGGCCTTCCTGAGTGCCTTCTTGATGGCGTTCGCGGGCTGCGAGTGCAGCGCGTTGTCCGGGCCGGCCACCGTGCCGAACGCGCCGACCTCGGCGAGCACGTCGGCGCCGAGCCGGTCCGCCGCCTCCCGAGACGCCAGGACGAGTGCCGCGGCGCCGTCGGAGATCTGCGAGGAGGACCCGGCGGTGATGGTGCCGTCCGCGCCGAACGCGGGGCGCAGCCTGGCCAGCGACTCGACGGTCGTGTCCGGGCGGATGCCCTCATCCTGATCGAAGGCGGCTCCGCCGCTTCTTGCTGTTATCTCCACCGGAACGATCTCCTCGGCGAGAATCCCGTCCTTCGTGGCCCGCGCGGCGCGCTGCTGGGAGCGGGCGGCGAACTCGTCCTGCTCTTCCCGCGTGATGCCGAGCTTTTTGTTGTGGCGCTCGGTGGACTCGCCCATTGACAGCCCGTCGAAGGCGTCGGTCAGCCCGTCCAGCGCCATCGAGTCGAACATCTCGACCGGGCCGTACTTGTAGCCCTTGCGCGAGTTCTTCAGCAGGTGCGGGGCGTTGGTCATGGACTCCATGCCGCCCGCGACGACGACTTCGTACTCGCCCAGCCTGATGAGGTCCGCGGCCTGGGCGATGGCGTCCAGGCCGGACAGGCAGACCTTGTTCACCGTGGTGGCCGGGGTGGTCATCGGGATGCCGGCCTTGACCGCGGCCTGCCGCGACGTGATCTGGCCGGCCCCGGCCTGCAGGACGTGGCCCATGATCACGTACTCGACCTGGGCGGGGTCCACCTTCGACCGGCCGAGCGCGCCCGTGATGGCGAAGCCGCCGATGTCGGCGGCGGAAAAACCCGTGAGCGAACCGAGCAGGCGGCCGATCGGCGTACGCGCTCCGCCAATGATCACTGGGTCGCCCATCGCGCCGGCCTCCTGGGTTGTGCGTCCGTGCCTTTTTGACAAGATACCCATATGCTGCTGCGAATCGATCATGTGGGCATCGCCTGCCGGTCGCTTGACGAGGCCGTCGAGCGGTACACGTCCGTCTTCGGGCTCACCGTGGTGAGCCAGGAGACCAACGCCGAGCAGGGCGTGCGCGAGGCGATGCTCGCCACGTCGGGCCAGGAGTCATACGTGCAGCTGCTCGAGCCGCTCGGCGACGACACCCCGGTCGGCCGGTTCCTCGCCCGCCGCGGCGAGGGAATTCACCACGTCGGTTATGCGGTGCCCGACGTGGTCGCGGCGCTGGAGACGTTCGGCGGCCGCGGGGTGCGGCTGATCGACGAGCGGCCCAGGCATGGCTCGATGGGCGCCTCGATCGCCTTCCTGCACCCGGCTGACCTCGGTGGCGTGCTGACGGAACTCGTGCAGCCCCGTGCGGGGCGTGAGACATTATGTCCGGGATAGGGGGCACGGCTCCGAGCGGTCGGCACGGCCTTTAGACTGCCTTTAGGCATGGACTTGAGCCACCGCCGGGAATGGGTACACGGAGAACCGTGAAGCGCCCACAGACCCGGTGAAGGCGGAGTAATGTGCCTGTCACTGGGCGAGAAACTCGCCGAAGTCCGCGATGCGGCGCCATAGTCCTCCCGGGTAGACGGTCTCGGGTTTGCAGGGTTGGGGGTGCGGTCTCGCTGGCGGTCGGCGACGACCCCGGCCGCTGACCCCGCGAGCTGTCCCCTCCGTCTAACCAGGATCCAGGATCAGGCCACATGCAATCGGACATTGACGCTCAACTGACCAGCTTCTTTGAAGAGACTCCTCCTCGCGACTTCGCCAAGGTTATGCGCGGGTACGATCCGCACCAGGTCGACGAGCACATCCG
Organism: uncultured Actinomycetota bacterium; assembly: GCA_963843745.1. Lineage (GTDB taxonomy): Bacteria > Actinomycetota > Actinomycetes > Streptosporangiales > Streptosporangiaceae > Trebonia. The sequence continues at coordinate 141,815 of CAWJLP010000009.1, read as the reverse complement.
GCAGCTCGCCACCGAGGTTCGCCGGCACCAGGAAGACGCGGTCGCCGCGCGGCGCGATCTGAACGACGCGCACCGGCAGATTCAAGAGCAGGAACGGCCCACCTACTCCGGGCTCGGCGCGCGCATCGAGCAACTGCTCCGGCTCGCCGAGGAGCAGGCCACCGAGCTCGTGCAGGCTGCCAGGTCGGAGGCCAACGAGATCAAGGCCGCCGCGAAGGTCGACGGCGCGGAGCTGCGGGCGGCCGCCGAGAACGAGGCCGCCGAGCTGCGAGCCAACGCCAAGCGCGAGACCGACGAGGTGCGCGGCGCGGCCGAGCGCGAGGCGGACTCGATCAGGACCGCCTCGCGGCGCGAGGCGGACGAGCTGACCTCGACCACCGAGCGGGAAGTCGCCAAGCTGCGCGCGACGGCCGACCACGAGGTCGCCGAGAAGCGCGCCGCGACCGAGCGGGACATCGCCAAGCTGCGCACCACGACCGAGCGCGAGGTCGCCCAGCTCAAGGCGGCGGCCAAGCGGGAGCGCGACGAGATCCTCACCACGTCCAAGCGCCAGGCCGACGAGATGCGGTCGCAGGCGCAGCGGATCCTCGAGGAGAGCGAGGCGCAGCGGGCGCAGGCCGAGGCGGAGTTCGAGATCCAGCTCGCGGCTCGCCGCGAGGAGGCCGAGCGCCAGGAGGCCGAGCGCCTCAGCGCCGCGCAGAACGCCACCCAGAAGCTGGTCTCGGAGGCGGAGCAGCGCGCTTCCACCGCCGAGCAGCGGGCCGCCAAGGCGTCCGCGCAGGCCGACCAGACCCGGCGGGACGCCGACCAGCACGCGCGTCAGCTGGTCAGCAACGCCAAGAAGAACGCAGACCAGATCGTGTCCCAGGCCAAGTCGCAGGCCGAGTCGCTGATGACCGAAGCCAGGACAGAGGCCGAGCGCCGCCGGGTGACCGCGCAGCGCGAGGTCGACGAGCTGACCAGGCAGAAGGACAACATCGCCAGCCACCTGGCGCAGGTCCGCCAGCTGCTCGGCGGGCAGCTCGGCGCGGTCCCGAACGTCCCGAACATGGACCCGTCCGTCGGGGCGCCGCAGGCCAAGCCGGCCATCGCGGAAAGCGCGCCCGCGCCCAAGCCCGCCCCGGCGCCCGCGCCCGCTACGGCGGCCGCACCGGCTGCTGCCCGGCCGGCCGGGAACGGCACGGCGACCGCTCAGGCGCCCCGTCCGCAGGGCAACGGCGCGCCGACGGCCGTGGCGCCGGCCGCAGAAGGCCGCCGGCAAGGAGAACGACGAAGACTGGTGGACCGAGTAACGCTCATCGGCTAACCGCGTGTGTGCCCCGGCCCGAAAGGGCCGGGGCACACGTGTTTCCAGGCCCGGAGCGGGCCGCGCTCCCGGGTCAGGCGGGTCGCCGCGCCAGCGTTACGGCGTGCCCTCCCATTCGGTAGGCAGCGTGCCGTCATGGAGCGCCGCCGGGTTGACCGTCCGCACGATCTCGTCGAGCACGATGCGGACGTAGTTCTCTCCCACCCACAGGTGCTTGGCGCCATCGACGCCGATCACCGTGGCCTTCGGCACCCGCGCGAACCGCAGGCGTGCCTCTTCCGGGCGCAGGTAATCGTCTAGCTCTGGCACCATGGCGATCAGCGGCTTACCCGACGCGGCCCAGGTGTCCAGGTCCTCGTCGGTCGCGCGGCGCAGCGGCGGCGACAGCAGGATCGCGCCCTCGACCGGCGGCAGCGCGCCGTACTTCAGCGTCAGCTCGGTGCCGAACGACCAGCCGAGCAGGTAGATGTGCGGCAGACCGGCGGTCACGGCGTAGCCGACGGCGGCCTCGACGTCGTGCTTCTCCGCCACGCCCGCGCCGAACTCGCCCTCGCTCTTGCCGCGCTCGGACTCGGTGCCCCTGGTGTTGAACCGCAGCACGGCCAGGTCCGCCAGCGCGGGCAGCCGGTACGCCGCCTTGCGGATGATGTGGCTGTCCATCATCCCGCCGTGCGTTGGCAGCGGGTGCAGGCAGACCAGCGTGGCGACCGGGTCGCGGTCCGCCGGCAGCGCCAGCTCGCCGACGAGGTTCAGCCCGTCCGCGGTCGTGAGGGTGATCGGCGTCCGCCTGGCGGGCAGGATCGTCGCAGCCCTGATCTGAGTCACGGTTTCCTCTCGGGGTCACAGTCAGCCGGGGCGGCGTTGCAGCCGGCGCTGCCAGCACACGGTGTGCCAGTGCCGTCTCGACGCGACGCCGGCGTGGTTCGGCCATACCACGACATGCGCCGTACCAGGGTGGATCTCCTGGTCGCAGCCGGGGCAGCGGTACGCTTTCGCGGCCGCCGCACCAGGGATCGGGCGTATCACCCAGTCACCGTCCGGCCACTCTTCGATCCGCTCGGGGCCCAGCGGCGCGGCCGGGGCGGAGGGCCGGGGTCGCCGGGTCTTGCGCGGACTCACGGACATCAAGCCTATCTGTGTGCTGATGGCATCCGATTGCCACTACAGTGACGTTCCGTGCGGCTGGTAATCGCCCGGTGCAGCGTCGACTATGGCGGCAGGCTCACCGCTCATCTTCCTGAAGCCCTTCGGCTGCTTATCGTCAAGGCCGACGGGTCTGTCCTCGTGCATTCGGACGGCGGCTCCTACAAGCCGCTGAACTGGATGTCGCCGCCGTGCCGGCTGTCCGAGGAGCCGGGCAAGTGGACCGTCACGAACAAGGCGGGCGAGACGCTGACGATCACGATCTACGAGACGGTCAGCGACACGTCGGTGGATCTGGGCGTGGATCCCGGCCTGGTCAAGGACGGCGTGGAGGCGCACCTGCAAGAACTGCTCGCCGGGCAGCTGCACCTCCTCGGCGACGGCTGGCGGCTCATCCGCCGCGAGTACCCGACTCCCATCGGTCCCGTCGACATCATGTGCCGCGACTCCGACGGCACGCACGTCGCCATCGAGATCAAGCGCCGGGGCGAAATCGATGGCGTCGAGCAGCTGACGCGATACCTGGACCTGCTCAACAGGGACCCGCTGCTCGCCCCGGTGCACGGCATTTTCGCCGCCCAGGAGATAAAGCCGCAGGCCCGCGTCCTCGCCGCCGACCGCGGCATCCGCTGCGTCACCCTGAACTACGACACGATGCGCGGCATCGAACCGGAAAACACGCTGTTCTGACGCAGTGATTTCATGATCACGAAGACCCTTGGCTGCTATATAGCAGCCCAAAGCCTTCGTGATCATGCTGAGCGCCGCGGCTCTGGGGTGTCTCGTGGGCCGCTAGTCGTGGAGGGCGGCGGAGACGCGGCGGTGGGCTGCCCAGATTTCTTCCGGGAGGCCGGGGAACTGGGCGAGGTGCTGCTCACGGAAGCCCATTTCCTGCTGCCAGCGGGCGGTGTCGATGGTCAGCAGCGTGTCCAGGTCGGCGGGGTCTATCTGGAGGCCATCCAGGTTGAGCTCGTCCTTGGCGGGCAGGATGCCGACCGGGGTTTCGACGCCTGCCACCTCGCCGTTCTTCAGCTGCATCAGCCACAGCAGGGCGCGCAGGTTCTCGCGGTAGCCCGGCCACAGGAAGTGACCGTCCTCCGGGTCGCGCTGGAACCAGTTGACGTGCGCGAAGATCGGCCGCTCGACGGCCCGGTTGATGACATCCAGCCAGTGCGCCGCGTACGGGCCCTCCGGGTAGGACATGAACGGGCGCATCGACATCGGGTCGTAGCGGAGCTGGCCTTCGACGCCCTCGGCGGCGGCGGTCGCCTCGGCGCCGAGCGTGAGACCGTCGTAGACCCCCTCGGCCACGTCCGTGATCGCGCGGATCAGCGGCTCGCGATCCCTGGTCCGGCCGCCGAAGATGATCGCGTCGATCGGCACGCCCCGCGGATCGGCGTCGTCGGGGGCCGCGTTCGGCACGTTGGACAGGGTGGTGGTGAACCGGCTGTTCGGGTGGGCCCACGGGTCGTCCGCCTCTACCGGGCCGCGGTCGGCGATCGGGTTGCCCTTCCAGTCCAGCCAGCCGTCGAGGTCCGCGGGCGGGTTCTTGGTCTTACCTTCCCACCAGACCTCGTGCGTCTTGACGTTGTACGCGATGTTGGTGAAGATCGCGCGGGTGCCCGGGGCGATCGAGTCCATCGCCGTCGGGTTGGTCAGCTCGTTGGTGTCCTTGGCCACGCCGAACACGCCGAACTCCGGATTCATGCCGTACAGGCGGCCGTCCTCGCCGACCCACAGCCAGGCGATGTCGTCGCCGTAGAACTCCACGTGGTAGCGGTCGCCCAGGGCGTCGGGCGCCAGCATCATCGCCAGGTTGGTCTTGCCTGACGCGCTCGGGAAGCCGCCGCAGATGTGGTAGCGCGCGCCTGTCTGCTTGTCGACGATGCCGAGCAGCATGAACTGCTCGCCGAGGAACACGCCGGATGTCCAGCCGTCGTAGGCGGCCTGCCGGAGGCCGTGGGCGATCTTGCCGAGCAGCGCGTTGCCGCCGTAGGCGGAGCCGAAGTGCAAGATCGTGCGCTCGTCGGCCACGGTGACGAAATAGCGCTTGTCTTCCGGGGTCCCCTGGCCCAGGTTCTCCAGGTCGCCGGTCACGTGCACGGCGCGGACGAAGCTGCCCGGGTCCTCCAGGTTGTTGATATGCTCCACGTTCACCCGGGCCATCCGGATCATGTGCAGCACCACGCTGCGGTTGTCGGTCAACTGGACGCCGGCGGCGTACTTCTCAAGCGGCGAACCTGGCGGGGCCATCAGGTACGGGATCACGTACATGGTCTTGCCGGCCGAGGCGCCGCGCATCAGCCCGGTCAGCTTCGCTTTCATCTCCGCGGCGGGACGCCAGTTGTTATACACGCCCCTGTCCGCCGGATCGCTGGTGGCGACAATCGTGCGCTCCTCGGAGCGCGCGGTGTCCTTGTGATAGCTGCGCGAGTAGTAAAGACCCTCACCGGCCGGCATGATCTCGCCGGCGTCCAGGCATTCCTGGATCAAGCGCGCGTCATCGGCGCCGCTGACGACCTCGATGTTGTCCGGGCCGGAGATCCCGGCCCAGTAGCGCACGTACTCACGCACCTTCTCGTTCTTCAGCTGGGCGCTTTCCAGAACGTCATCAACATCGATCACGAACTTGGTCCTCTCATCGGACATTGGGTTAGCTTCGCGTAACGCGAAAGTTGCGATCCTCCATCTTGACAGCACTAGGCTCCGTAGTGGAGAGAGAGATCCGCCACACTGGGCCGACGGGGTTGCGTTCAGGAGGCAAAAGGCGGCAGCCCGGACGGGCGGGCGCGGCCGTTGAGCCAGTAGTGCAGGATGGCGACGTCGCCAAGGCGGCGGACATCGGCCAGGGCCATCGGGTCCGCCGGGGTGTGCGGGTAGGCGGCCGGCAGGCCGAACCTCGGAGCGGCGGGATCCCCCACGAAAAACGGCGCCACGGCCAGGCGCAGCTCGTCCGCGAGATCGTCCGCGAGCACGTCGCGCAGGATCCTGGCGCCGCCCTCGACGAGGAGAGTAGCCACGTTACGTTCGGAATGAAGATCTTCGAAGACCCGCCCCAGAGACGGCGGGTCCCCGGCGTCGATGACCTCGGTTATCCCGCCGAGCCTTGCCCGGGCGGCGATCAGGGCGGGTGTGGCGCAGTACACCAGCGTGGTGCCTCCGCTGGCGGCGAAGAAGCGGGCGGCCGGGTCCAGGTCCCCGGTGGCCGTGACCGTGACCCGCAGCGGGTGCGGCGGCCGGCCCGCGGCCGTCCGGCGCGCGACGCGGGCGGGATCGCGGACGAGCAGCCGCGGGTTGTCCGCGCGGATCGTGCCCGCCCCCACGAGGATCGCGTCGGCCGCGGCACGCAGTTGGTCCACTTCGTCGAGGTCTTCGGGGCAGGACAGCACAAGCCGCTCCGCCGACGCGTCGTCCAGGCAGCCGTCGACGGAGACGGCGCAGCTCAGCAGCGTGTAAGGGCGGCCCGTCACGAACCGACTCTATCGGCGCGGCATCCGCGGGCACGGTGATTTACTGTGCTAATGGCAGGTCATGCGACATCGCCCGCGACACCCGCATGGGGCGCGGCCAGGGACACGTTCGAGTCGGTCAGCCCGGCGACAGGCGAGGTGCTCGCTATCTTTCCCATGGACGGGGAGCGCGAGGTCGCGGCCGCCGTCCGGCGCGCCAGGGAAGCCGCCGCGTGGTGGGCCGGGCTCGGCTTTGACGACCGCAAGCTGCGGCTGCTCGCCTGGAAGTCGCACCTCACCAGGTACATGGGGCGGCTGGCCCGGCAGGTGCATGACGAGACCGGCAAGCCGCTCGACGACGCCACGCTCGAGATCATCAACACGATCCTGCACCTGGACTGGGCGGCGCGGCACGCGCGCTCCGTGCTGAAGCCGCACCGGGTGCCGAGCGGGCTGCTCATGTACAACCACTCCGCCATGCTCGAGTACCAGCCGCTCGGGGTCATCGGGGTCATCGGGCCGTGGAACTACCCGGTGTTCACCCCGATGGGGTCGATCGGGTACGCGCTGGCGGCCGGCAACGCGGTGGTGTTCAAGCCGAGCGAGCTGACGACCGGCACCGGGCAGTGGCTCGTCCAGTCGTTCGGCGAGGTGCTCAGCGAGGTGTTCGGTGACACGGAGCCGGTGCTGCAGCTGGTGACCGGGCTCGGGATCACCGGCGCGGAGCTCGCGAGGTCCGGGGTGGACAAGATCGCGTTCACCGGGTCGGCGGCGACCGCCCGCAAGGTGCTCGCCGCGGCCGCCGACACGCTCACCCCGGTGCTCGCCGAATGCGGCGGCAAGGACGCCCTGCTCATCGCCGCGGACGCGGATCTTGACGCGGCGGCCGACGCCGTGGCGTGGGGCGCCATGTCCAACGCCGGGCAGACCTGCGTGGGCGTCGAGCGCGTCTACGTCGCCGAGGCCGTCTACCACCCGTTCATGGAGAAGCTGAACGAACAGCTCGGCAAGCTGCGCCCCGGCGACGACGACGGGGCGTCCTACGGGCCTATGACGCTGCCCGGCCAGGTCGACGTCGTGGAGCGGCACCTGGCCGACGCGGTGGCGCGGGGCGGGCGCGCGGCGGTCGGGGGGCTCGATTCCGTCCGCGCCCCTTACGTTGATCCCGTGGTCCTCGTGGACGTGCCCGCCGACAGCGCGGCGATGCGCGAGGAGACGTTCGGGCCGGTCGTCACCGTCACCCCGGTGCCGTCGCTGGCCGACGCCGTGCGGCTGGCCAACGCGTCGCCGTACGCGCTCGGCTCGGCGGTGTTCACCAAGCGGCGGCGGGCGGGCCTGCGGGCGGCGCGGGCGTTGCGGGCCGGGATGACATCGGTCAACTCGGTGGTCTCGTTCGCGGTGGTGCCCGCGCTGCCGTTCGGCGGGTCCCGCGAGTCGGGATTCGGCCGGATCCACGGCCCGGACGGGCTGCGCGAGTTCTCCAGGGCCAAGTCCATTACCAGGCAGCGGATGGGGCCGGTGATCCGCACGACGACGTTCCGCCGCGACTCGCGGGACATGGACCGCCTCGTGCGGCTGGTCACGGTGCTGCACGGGAGGCTGTACCAGCCCCGGCGGCGCGGCCGACGGTAGCCGGCGCGGCCGGCCGTAGAGGGCGCGGGCGGCCGTAGCGGGCGCGGGCGGCCGGGCTACCGGGCGCAGGCGCTAGCCTGCCAGCGCCGGGGCGGCGGCCTCGGCGGGGTCGGCCGGCGCGAGCGGTGCGCGGCCCGCGATCAGGTCGGCGGCCCGTTCGGCGATCGCGATGACCGGCGCGTTCGTGTTGCCCCGCGGCAGCGTGGGCATGACCGACGCGTCCACCACGCGCAGGCCGTCCACCCCCCGGACCCGCAGCATCGGGTCGACGACGCTAGCGTGCCGGCTTGCCGCCCGCCCGGAATCGCCGCCCATCGCGCAGGTGCCCGCCGGGTGATAGGTGGTCACCAGCGACGCGCGGATGTAGTCGCGGATCTCGTGGTCGGTATGCACGCTGTCGCCAGGGGCGAGTTCCTCGGCGCATACCCGCGACAGCGGCGCGGCGGTCCCGTAGTCCCGCGCCGTCCGCACGCCGACCGCCAGGGCGCCCAGGTCGCGAACATCGGTCAGGTAGCCGGGGTCGATCAGCGGCCGGTGCCTGGGATCCCTGGACGCGAGCCTGAGCCGTCCCCGGCTGGTCACGTCGACCAGCGTCACGAGCACCGTCATCGCCCGCCGCGCCGGGTCGGCCAGCCCCTGTTCCCTGAACCCGACCGGCAGCACGTGCCACTGAAGGTCAGGGGCGGCCAGCCTGGGGTCGCTGCGGGCGAACCCGCCCGCCTCAGCGATGTTCGAGGTGAGCGGGCCCTTGTGCGTCACCATCCAGCGCGCGAACCCCGTGGTGCCCGAGCTCTCCCACAGGCCCTTGAGGGCCGGAGTCGACCACAGCACAGGAACCGAGGGGTGGTCCGCCAGGTTCGCGCCCACCGCGGGGCTGTCCACGATCACGTAGATGCCCTGCTCGCGCAGATGGTCGGCCGGGCCGATGCCAGAGAGCATGAGCAGTTGCGGGCTGCCGATCGCGCCTGCCGCGAGGATGACCTCCGCCTCGGCCCTGGCGGTCTCCTCGCTCCCCGCGGAGCGGTAGGTGACGCCGGCGGCCCGGCCGCCCTCGATCACGAGTCCCGTCGCGGTGGCGTTCGTCAGGATCGTCAGGTTCTGCGGCCGCCGCGCGAGATAGGCGTCGGCGGCGCTGCACCGCCTTCCGTCGCGCTGGGTCACCTGGTAGAAGCCCACGCCGTCCTGCTGTGCCCCGTTGAAGTCGTCGTTTGCCACGGCACCGCGCCGGGTGGCCGCCTCGATGAAGTGCCGCCCGTGCTCGTACTGGTGACGGAGGTCCTGAACGGACAGCGGCCCGCCCGTGCCGTGATAGGCGCTCGGCCCGCGGGCGTTGTCCTCCGCGCGCAGGAAGTAGGGCGCCATCTCGCGGAATCCCCAGCCGGTGCAGCCGAAGTCGTCGCGCCACGCGTCGTAGTCCAGCCGGTTACCCCGGATGTAGATCATCGCGTTCATGGCCGAACTGCCGCCGAGCACCCGGCCGCGCGGCCAGTAGACCGGCCGCGCGTCGGCGCGCTCCTGCGGGAGCGTCACGTAGTTCCAGTCGTACTTGGTGCGGAAGAGCCGGTTGTAGGCGGCCGGGACGTGGATCTCGTCGACGTCGTCGGGTGACGGGCCTGCCTCGAGGAGAAGCACTCGGGTGCCGGGGTCTTCGGCGAGCCGCGCGGCCAGAACGCAGCCCGCGCTGCCGCCGCCCACGATCACGTAGTCGAACACGCCAGCCACCCTATCGGGCCGGATACCTGATCCGGGGCGGGAAATCGGCGTCAAACCGGGCGTAACCGGGGGTCCGGCGGGCCCCCGAGAACCGCCGGACCCCGGAGATCTCGCCATCCGATCACGCAGTGTAGTTAACGACCGTGCTGCGTTCACCCGATAAGGAATACCCCAGCTCACAACGCTGGCCACATCTCAATACGGATTACATTGCGCTATCTAGCCGGCGAACTGTCTGGCGGCCTCCCCTGGCCGCGCCGTTAGTGTGGTCGCATGGCGAACAACGAGCAGAGGGACACGCCGGTCGTGCTGTCCAGGATCTACACGCGGACTGGCGACGACGGCACGACCGCCCTCGTGGACGGGAACCGGGTCGACAAGACGGACAGCCGGCTGGCCGCCTACGCGGACACCGACGAGGCGAACTGCGCCATCGGGATGGCCGTGACGTTCGGTCAGCTGCCCTCGGACGTGACCGCGCTGCTCGGCCGGATCCAGAACGAGCTGTTCGACGTCGGCGCCGACCTCGCCAATCCGGTCAGCCCCGAGCCGCCCGCGTACCAGCAGCTGCGCATCGACGAGAGTTACGTGACGGCCCTCGAGTCGGCCTGCGATGAGTACAACGCCGCGCTGCCGGTGCTGCGCAGCTTCGTGCTGCCAGGCGGCACGCCGGGCGCCGCGCTGCTGCACACCGCCCGCGCCGTCACCAGGCGCGCGGAACGCACCGCGTGGGCCGCTGTCCGCGACCATGGCGAGACCGTGAGCGTGTGGCCGGCGAAGTACCTGAACCGGCTGTCCGACCTGCTGTTCATCCTCGCCCGCGCGGCCAACGCCGAGCGCGGTGACGTGCTGTGGCGTCCCGGCGGCGATCGCTGAAGGCACCCGCCGCCACATCGGGCGTCAGACGGCGCTGAGCAGGGCGTCGAGCGGCTGCGGTATCCGATCGAGGCTGATCGCCTCGGTCAGCAGGCGAGCATAGCGCAACTTGCGCCGCGCGCCCGCGCCGAGGAAGCGCCGCAACTGCGCCGCCTCGTCCTTCCCACGCCAGGCCGGCTGCCGCTGAATGGTGCGGAACGCGTGGAGGTCCCCGTGCGCGGCGAGCACCTCCGTCACCAGTGCGGGCCCAGCGGCGCGGATGAGCTCGTCCTCCAGGTCCTCGGTACAGACGAAGAAGCCCGCTGGATCCAGGCCAGCCGCGGCCAGGCCGCGCCTGACGATGTGCGCTTCGCCCGCGTCGCAGAGCCCCGCGAGCCGGGCACCGGTCCTCTCGGGGCCGAACCGCCGCAGGTAACGGGCGACGCCGTGGGCGCCGCCGGCCGGCAGCACCACGATGCCGTCGGCGGCCAGGTCCCGGCCGCGCCGTATGGCGAGGGTCTCGACGGCGATCTGATCGCTGACCCCCTCGACGAGCACGACGGCGCGGGCCGCGTCCGCCCGCGCGAGCGCCATGGCGGTTGCCTCGGTGGCGGCCGCGGGCCCGGTCACGTAACCGGCGAGGAGATCCTCGCCGTCGTCCGCCCGCATAGATCCACTGTCGGCCATGTCCCCGGCAGGCGCCATCTGGTTTTAGGTGGCGGCCTGGGCGGTTCCGCCCGTACGGATGGCCGGGCCTTCGACGCGAGGGTCAGCTCGTGAGCTGCTCGATCAGAAACCCCATGGGGAAGTAGATGCGCAGCGCGCTGATCTTGTCGCCGCGCAAGTCGTAGATGACCGAGTACGGGATGCGGACTTCCCGGCTCGCAGGCTGGATTCCGGCGAACTCAGCAATATGGACACCGACGAAGTCGGCCTCGAGTGCCGCCTTGCCGTCGTCGACGAAGAGGTTCTTCACATCCGGCCGGGCGTCGAACGCGATCTCGTGCACGTACCGGATCAGTTCCCCGGCGCCCTGTCGTCCTTCGGCCCGATAGTCGGTCCCCTCGAATGTGGCGATGACGTCCTCGGTGAAGAAGGCGGGGTAGTCGCCCCGCTTGACCAGCGTGTCGAGGTACTCCTGCATCACCTGTCGCTCTGTTCCCATTGGCTTCCCTTCATCCGGTTCAGGCCTTACGGAGAAGTGGCGCGTACAAGTGCATGCTGCTCGTGCGGGCCGTGGCCGGCACTAGGGATGACCCCCAGCGTCCGAAACTAGGGTGGCCATCGCGGGCCGGTCAGGCGGGTTCTGGTGAAGCTTCGCGGGCAACAGAGCGACTGAGGGCGCCCACCAATCCCGGAGCCGCCAGAGAGCGTTCGTCGCACCGCCGCGGCTGCTAAAAGGTCCTGGCGTTGGGATAAAGGTCTCTTACCCCACGCGCCCCAGGTGCGAGCCGGGCGGCGAGGCCTCCAGCCAGGAGAGGAAGCCGGTGAGCGCCTCCTCCGTCATGGCCAGCTCAACGTTGTCGGAGCCTCCGGTGGAGAGCTCGACGACGATGCGGTCGGCACCGAGGACGCTGGCCTCGGCGGCCAGCGAAGGGCGGCGGGACTTCACCATGAGCGACCTGCGGTGCAGCACCTGCTCAGGGCGGAACCTGACGTCGAGCGCGCCGTACCAGCACAGCTCGTCGCTCTCGTACGAGGCCACCCCCAGGCGCCAGGCGCCGCGCTCCGCGGGGTTGCGCAGACCGCACTCCACGGTCCCGCCGCCCCGTTCGAGCAGGTAGCGGCGGGTGGCCAGCGCTGCGGCGAGGACCACGACGAGCAGCAAGAAGGCGGCGAAGAGCCAGGCAGCATCTAGCGCCAGGCTGCCGCCCACCCCCGCTCCGCGTCAGGCCTGTTCGCTAGCGGCCCGCAAGCGTGCCCTCGCGTACTTGACCTCGGGTGACTCCTCGGCGGCGGCCGCCGAGCCCGCCTCCGCCGTCGCCTCGTCCAGCTCGGTCTTGGCGGTCGCCACGTCGATGTCGTCGGCGAGCTCACCCGCCGAGGCGAGGATCGACACCCGGTTGCCGGTCACGGACAGGAACCCGTCCCTGACCGCGGCCCGCACGACGTCACCGGTGCTTTCGTTCCCCGGCACGTCGCGGATGCGCACCAGGCTGCCCGGCGACAGGATCCCGAAGACCGGCGCGTGCCCCGGGAGGACGCCGATGTCGCCGTCCAGTGTCTTCGCGATCACCAGGCCAGCCTCGCCGGACCAGAGCGACCGGTCCGGCATCAGCACCTCCACGTGCATCGTCACGAGCGCTCCATGTCCTTGGCCTTCGCCTCGACATCCTCGATGCCGCCGACCATGTAGAACGCCTGCTCGGGAACGTTGTCGTACTTGCCCTCGGCGATCGCCTTGAACGAGGCGATCGTGTCGTCCAGCGGCGTGAAGACACCCGGCTGCCCGGTGAACTGCTCGGCGACGTACATTGGCTGGGACAGGAACCGCTCGACCCGCCGGGCGCGCTGCACGGTGATCTGGTCCTCCTGGGATAGCTCGTCGATGCCCAGGATCGCGATGATGTCCTGCAGCTCCTTGTACCGCTGCAGGATCTGCTGGACGGTGCGGGCCACGTCGTAGTGCTCCTGGCCGATGTACCTGGGGTCGAGGATCCGCGACGAGGAGTCCAGCGGGTCCACCGCCGGGTAGATGCCCCGCGCCGTGATCTCCCTGGACAGCACGGTGGTCGCGTCGAGGTGCGCGAACACCGTGTGCGGCGCCGGGTCGGTGATGTCGTCGGCGGGCACGTAGATCGCCTGCATGGAGGTGATCGAGTGACCGCGGGTGGAGGTGATCCGCTCCTGCAGCTGGCCCATCTCGTCCGCGAGGGTCGGCTGGTAACCCACGGCGGACGGCATCCGGCCGAGCAGCGTGGACACCTCGGAGCCGGCCTGGGTGAACCGGAAGATGTTGTCGATGAACAGCAGCACGTCCTGCTTCTGCACGTCCCGGAAGTACTCCGCCATCGTCAGCGCGGACAGCGCGACCCGCAGCCGGGTGCCCGGCGGCTCGTCCATCTGGCCGAACACCAAGGCGGTGTCCTTGATGACCCCGGACTCGGTCATCTCGAGGAACAGGTCGTTGCCCTCGCGGGTCCGCTCGCCCACCCCGGCGAAGACGGAGACGCCGCCGAAATTCTGCGCGACCCGGCGGATCATCTCCTGGATGAGCACGGTCTTGCCGACGCCGGCGCCGCCGAACAGGCCGATCTTGCCGCCCAGCACATACGGGGTCATCAGGTCGAGGACCTTGATGCCCGTGACGAACATCTGCGTCTTGGACTCGAGCTGGTCCAGCGGCGGGGCCTGCCGGTGGATCGGCCACCGCTCCGTCACCTTAAGGCTCGACGTCGGCACGTCCAGCGTCTCGCCGAGCACGTTGAACACGTGCCCCTTGGTCACGTCGCCCACCGGGACCTCGATCGAGGCGCCGGTGTTGATCACCTCGGCGCCGCGGACCAGGCCGTCGGTCGGCTCCAGCGCGATCGCGCGGATCATGTTGTCGCCGATGTGCTGCTCGACCTCGAGGGTCAGCGTCTTCGCTGTCTCCCCCTCGCCGGCGAAGGCGACGTCCACGTGCAGCGCGTAGTAGATCTCCGGCATCTGGTCCGCCGGGAACTCCACGTCGACGACCGGGCCGGTGACCCGGGCCACGCGGCCGGTTCCTGTGGTGTCGGCCCCGCTCTCCGCGGGGTTCTCTACGGTGGCGGTCATGGTTGGTTACTCACTCCCTGCGCTAGCATCAGCGAGCGCGTTCGCTCCGCCGACGATTTCGCTGATTTCCGAGGTGATCTCGGCCTGCCGGGCGTTGTTCGCTTCCCGGGTCAGCCGGTCTATCAAGTCGTTCGCGTTGTCCGTGGCGGCCTTCATCGCGCGCCGCCGCGCCGCCAGCTCGGATGCCGCTGCTTCCAGCATGGCGTAGTAGATCCGGCTGGCTATGTACTGGGGCAGCAGCGAGTCGAGCACGATGTCCGTGGACGGCTCGAATTCGTAGGACGGCAGCAGGCCGCCGGGCGGCGGCCCCTCCTTCTCCTCGATCCGCAAGGGCAGCAGCCGCCGGACGGCCGGCCGCTGCGTGAGCATCGAGACGAACTCCGTCGACACCAGGTAGATCTCGTCCACCCCGCCCTCGTCGGCCGGCGCGGTGAAAGCCTCGAGCAGCGCGGTGGCCACCTTCTCCGCGTCGGCGTATGACGGCCGGACGGAGAAGCCGCTCCACTCGCGTTCGATGGGGATCTCGCGGAAGCGGTGCCAGCCGATGCCCTTGCGGCCCGCCACGTAGATGACACTCTGCACGCCCTCGTCCGTGTTGCGCTGCCGCAGCCGGGCGGACTCGCGCAGCACGTTCGCGTTGTAGCCGCCCGCGAAGCCGCCGTCGCTGGTCAGGACGAGTACCGCTGCCCTGCTGATCGACTCGGGCTCGGAGACCATCGGGTGATTGAGCGAGCCGGACCGGCTCACCAGCGCCTCCACCGCCTGGGTGAGCTCGCGCGCGTACGGCTCGGCCGCCCGAGTGCGCTGCTGCGCCCTGATGATCCGCGACGACGCGATCAGCTCCTGGGCGCGGGTGATCTTGCCAATCGACTTAACCGCCCTGATCCGCGCCCGGACCACGCGAAGCTGTGCCGCCATGGCGCCTACTCGCCGCCCTCGGCGTTCGCGCCGTCCCCGGCGGTCGCGCCGTCGTTAGACAGGCCCACTCCCTCCGCGGTCGCGCCCGCGCTGTCGGAGGTGCTGTCGTCACCGGTGTCGGTGTCGCGGTACCGGGCGACCGACTCCTGTTTCGCCTCGCCCTCACCGAGCGGCTCGGCGGCGCTGTCCTCGTCGGACACCAGCAGCTGACCGCCGGTCACCTCGAACGTCCGGCGGAACCTGTCGATCGCGTCCTTCAGCGCGGTGACGGTGTCGTCGGACAGGTCGCTGGTCTCCCGGATCGCGGCCAGGATGCCGCCGTGCTCGCGGCGCAGGTAGTCGAGGAACTCGGTCTCGAACCGCCTGACGTCCTCGATCGGCACGTCGTCGAGCTGGCCGGTGGTGCCCGCCCAGATCGAGACGACCTCCTCCTCGACAGGGAACGGCGAGTACTGCGGCTGCTTCAGCAGCTCGACGAGCCGGGCGCCGCGATCGAGCTGGGCGCGGGACGCCGCGTCGAGGTCAGACGCGAACGCCGCGAACGCCTCCAGGTCGCGGTACTGCGACAAGGACAGGCGCAGCGTGCCCGCGACATTCTTCATCGCCTTGATCTGGGCGTTGCCGCCCACCCTGGACACCGACTGGCCGACGTTGATGGCCGGCCGGACGCCGGCGTTGAACAGGTCGGTCTCCAGGAAGATCTGCCCGTCGGTGATCGAGATGACGTTCGTCGGGATGTAAGCCGAGATGTCGTTGGCCTTCGTCTCGACGATCGGCAGCCCGGTCATCGAGCCCGCGCCCAGGTCGTCCGACAGCTTCGCGCAGCGCTCGAGGAGCCGCGAGTGCAGGTAGAAGACGTCACCGGGGTACGCTTCGCGGCCCGGCGGACGGCGCAGCAGCAGGGAGATGGCCCGGTACGCCTCGGCCTGCTTGGACAGGTCGTCGAAGACGATCAGGACGTGCTTGCCGTCGTACATCCAGTGCTGGCCGATCGCGCTGCCGGTGTACGGGGCGATGTACTTGTAGCCGCTCGGGTCGGACGCGGGCGCGGCGACGATCGTGGTGTACTCCATCGCCCCGGCCTCTTCAAGGGCCTGCTTGATGCCGGCGATCGTCGAGCCCTTCTGGCCGACCGCGACGTAGATGCAGCGCACCTGGCGGAGCGGGTCACCGGACGCCCAGTTGTCCTTCTGGTTGATGATCGTGTCGATCGCGATCGCGGTCTTGCCGGTCTGCCGGTCGCCGATGATCAGCTGGCGCTGGCCGCGGCCGATCGCGGTCATCGCGTCGATCGCCTTGATGCCGGTCTGCAGCGGCTCCTTCACCGGCTGCCGCTGCACGACCGACGGCGCCTGCAGTTCCAGGGCGCGCAGCGTGGTGTCCTCGACAGGGCCGAGGCCGTCGAGCGGCTCGCCGAGCGGGCCGACCATCCGGCCGAGGAACGCGTCGCCGACCGGGACGGACAGCACCTCCCCGGTCCGCTTTACCTGCTGGCCCTCCTCGATTTCGGAGAACTCACCGAGGATGACCACGCCGATCTCGCGGATATCCAGGTTCAGCGCGAGGCCGCGGACGCCGTTCTCGAACTCGAGGAGCTCGTTCGCCATGGCCGAGGGCAGGCCCTCGACGTGGGCGATACCGTCACCGCAGTCGGTGACTGTGCCGACCTCTTCACGCTCGGCACCAGCGGGCTCGTATTCTTCGACGAACCGCGCCAGTGCGTCGCGGATCTCATCCGGCCGGATTGTCAGCTCCGCCATGTTCCCCATTCCGTTCGTGTGTTCCTGGGCGGGCTATCCCGCCGGCCACCCGGGGCCGGGCTTCGCGCCGGCCGAATCAAGCCTCGTCAGCCTGCGAGTTTGCGCCGGACCTCGGCCAGGCGGCTGGCCACGGTCCCGTCTATCAGCTCATCACCGATCATGATGGACACGCCACCTATGACCGCCGGATCGTGCACGACATTCAGGTGAATTCCCTGGCCGTAGGCCGCGGTGAGCGTCTCAGCGAGCCTGGTCCGCTGTTCCGCTGTCAGCTCGGTGGCGACACGCACCACCGCCATGAGCTGTTCCCGTCGCCGGGCCGCTATCCCGGCGGCCAGGTCGAGCGCCGCCTGCGGGGAACGGCCCCGGGTGTGCGTCAGCAGCTGCGTGATCAGGCTCATCGACGGCGAGCTGACCTTGTCCTCCAGCAAGTTGGCCAGCAGGTCACGCTTGGCGTTCTCTGGTGCGGGCCCGATCAGCGCCGACCGCAGCGCCGGCTGCCCGGACACCAGGCGACCGAACCTGAACAGGTCGTCCTCCAGGTCGTCCAGCTTGTGCCTGCGCTGTGCGGACACCGTGAACGCCTCGATGGCGAGCTGCTCGATCGCGTCGGCCAGGTCGCTGGAGCTGGCCCAGCGGGCCGACACGGCCGCGACTACCAGCTCCTCGGTTTCCGCGGACACCCTGCCGTGCAGCAGCCGCCCCGCCACCGCCGCCTTCTCCTCCGGCGGCTTGGTCGGGTCCGCCAGCGCGCGCCGCAGGCCATGCTCGGAGTCGAGCAGCCGGACGACCGCGAACAGCTCGTCCCCGACCCGGTCGGCGCTGTCGGCGGTCGAGATCGCGGACAGCCCCTCCCGCAGCCCGGCGTAGGAGGCCCTGCTGGCGCCGCGCATTACTGCCCGGCCCCCGTCGGGGTCGTGGCCTGCCCAGCGGCCTCTCCCGCGCCACGGGCGCCGACGGCAGCGCCGCCGTCCCCCGAGTCGAGCTCGGCAAGGAAGCGGTCGACCATCCGGCGCTGCCGTGCCACGTCGGTGAGCGACTCGCCCACGATGCGGCTGGCCAGCTCGGTCGCCAGCGCCCCGACCTCGCTGCGCAGCGAGGTGAACGCCTGCTGCCGGTCCGCCTCGATCTGGGACTGCGCGGCCTCGGTGATCCGGCGTGCCTCCGCCTCGGCGCGCTCCCGCATCTCGGCGATGATCGCGGCGCCCTGCTCCCTGGCCTCCTCGCGCATCCGCGCGGCTTCGTGCCTGGCGTCGTCGAGCTGCGCCCGGTACTGCTGGAGCACCGCCTGCGCCTCGGCCTGCGCCTCGTCGGCCCGGTTGATGCCGCCCTCGATCTGGTCGTGGCGCTCCTCGAGCGTCTTCATAATCCGCGGCAGGCCTATCTTGGCGAGGAAGCCGAACACCAAGACGAAAAGGATCGTGCCGATGATGAACTCGGGCCACGAGGGCAGCAGCGGGTTATACGACGCCGTGTCGGCAGCGAGTGGAGTCATGGTTCGCTCACTTCCTGGACGGGGTTCAGGAGGCGTACTTGAAGATGAACGGGGCCACGAGGCCGATCAGGGCGAGCGCCTCGGTGAGCGAGAAGCCGATCCACATGTACAGCGAGATGCGTCCCGTGGCCTCTGGCTGCCGGGCCATGGCCTCGATCGCGTGACCGAACACCAGGCCAATGCCGATGCCCGGGCCGATGGCGGCGAGACCGTAGGCGACCGCGCCGATGTTGATGTTCAACGTCGAGCTGCTGGCGGCGAGAGTAGCGGCGAGTGACATTGTTTCATTCCTTTACTACGTTGCGGCCCGTTGGCCTCTTTGACAGGAAACTCGTGGTCAGGGAAGTCGGGTGCGGGTTAGTGAGCCGGTTCCACGGAGCTGGCTATGTAGGTCGCGGTCAGCGTGGTGAAGATGAACGCCTGCAGCAGGGTGACCAGGGTCTCGAGCACGAAGACGAAGATCGCCAGCGCGAACGAGCCCGCGGCGTACAGCAGGCCGACGGACAGGCTCAGCAGGTACCACGACGCGATCGTGAAGATCGTCAGCAGCAGGTGACCGGCGAACATGTTCCCGAACAGCCGCACCCCCAGCGTGAACGGCTGGAAGACGAAGAACCTGAGCAGTTCGACCGGGACCAGGATGATGTAGATCGGCCACGGCACGCCCGGCGGGATCATGTTCCTGAGGTAGCCCCAGGCGCCCTGGTGCTTGACGCCCAGGTACAGGTAGAGGAAGTAGACGATGAACACCATCGGCCAGACGAAGCCGATCCTGGACGTGACCGGGAACTGCAGGATCGGGATCAGCTCCATCACGTTCATGATGTAGATGAAGAAGAACAGCGACACGAGGAACGGCAGGTACGAGTCGCCCTTCCTGCCCAGCGACGGGCGGAGGATCTGGTCCCGCACGGCCAGGATGGCCAGCTCGCCGAGGCTCTGCGTGCGGCCCGGGATCAGCTTGGGCTTGCGGAACGCCGCCCAGAAGAACCCGATCACCACGACCGCGGCCAGGATCGCGAGCAGCATCGGCTTGGTGAAGCTGAACGAGCCGATCGTAAACAGCGGCGTCCAGACGAAGTCCTGCAGGCCGGGGGCGGGAAACCCGCACCCGCTAAAGATGTGGCAGCCGCCGCCCGCGGCGGCCGCAACGGCACCGGTCACCGGCTCTTCTCCTCCCGGGGAATTCCCCTCCGGTGGCTCGCGCGCCGGATCGCCGCCGCGCTCATGCCTGTCTCCATGTCCTTGTTTTCGCCCGCGCCCGCGTTCCGGCCATAGCGCCAGATGATGAAGCCGATGGAGATCGCGAGCCCGACCAGCATGCCGATCGGGAAAAGCATCTCTACATGCACCGCCCGCCCGATCAGCCAGCCGATGAGACCATAGGCGGCCATGCCGCTGAGCAGGTAGCTGAACACCGTCCAGCCGATGTTCAGTCCCAGGGCGCGGCCTTCCGCGTCAGCGCTGGTGTCCTGCCGGCCGCGCACGCTCACGTCGCTCACGCCTGACCGCTCCCGTCCGGGTCCACATACGGGAGCTTGAGCCTTATCGTGGTGACGACCTCCGCCACGCCCCAGGCCAGGATGCAGATGATCGCGGTGAAGCCGAGCATCCGGCCGTTGAACGCGGTGGACTTGCCTAGCAGGATCACCACGATCGCGAAGCCGATGATCTTGACCACGTAGCTGATCATGGCCGCGGCCATCATGACCTGCGGGCTGATCTTCGCTGCACGGCCCACGACGAGCACGCTGATGCCGAAGAACGCCGTGACGATCGCCACCCCGATCAGCGCGCCGTAAAGGCCCTTGGTACCGCCCAGCGCGGCGCAGACGGCGACGCATACGGCAGCGACCGCGCCGGTGAGCGCGGCCGAGCGCCGTACTACGCGGCCATAGGTTGCCATCATCTGCTTGGCTCCTGAGGGATCGCTCGCTTCGTTGCTCGGATGGGTTCGCCCCAGCGGAGCCTCCCTGGACACGGCGCGCGAAGGGGCGAGACCACGCCCGCGGCCTGGATACCCGGGCTTGCCGCGGTCCACGAAAAGTATCACGGGCCTCTCGCTTGCCAGCAGGGGAGGTGCTTGTGAAGCGTATCACAAGCTTCTTGACTGTTACTTTACCTGATTGCTGACTTTACATGACTCTAGGGCGGCCCCGCGAGGGCCCCCTCACCAAGTTCCGGCACGTCGGACAGTGATTAGCGCCAAAATCCGGCACGCTAGCCCCAGTACCCTCACCGATCCCGCCTGCCCCAGGCGTCCCGAACGTCAAGGCCGGATTGGCCCCCGGGGGTTGGGCAGCGGCGCGCGCCGCGCCGCCCCGTTCGCGCGCATGCCGGTCACCGGCAGCCCGTTTCCTGGCGACCCGTTCGGCGGCACGCCGGTCACGGGCCTGCCGTCCAGCATCGCGCCCTGCGCGGGCATCCCGTCGGGAAGCGTCGCGTTCGGTACCGCTTCGTTCGGAGCTGCCGCCACGTAGCTGGTAGCGCCCTTAGGTTCGCCGGAACGTACCGTGCGTACTCGCTGCACCCCATGTCTCGGACCGATTGCACCGCGCCACGGGCGGAGCCGTGGCATCGTCGCCGCGAGCAGCACGGCGATGGCGCCGACGGTGGCTAGCGCGAGCCAGATCAGGCCGATGCGGACGAGGGACAGGCCGACCACCGTGCCGGAGAACAGCACCGCCCACAGGTACATGAGCAGCACGCTCTGCCGGTGCGAGTGCCCCATGTGCAGCAGCCGGTGGTGCAGGTGCAAGCCGTCCGCCGCGAACGGGGACTTGCCCGCCTTGATCCTGCGTATCACCGCGAGCAGCAGGTCCGTGTACGGGATGATCAGGATCGCGATCGGCAGCAGCAGCGGCAAGATGGTGCCGAACCGGTTGACCGGGTGCAAGTGCGAGTAATTGACCAGGATGTTCTGGTCCAGGGAGGCGGTGCTCGAGATCGGCCCGTAGGCGAGCATCAGGCCGAGCAGCATCGCCCCGGTGTCGCCCATGAAGATCCGCGCCGGGTGGAAGTTGTGCGGCAGGAACCCGATGCAGGCGCCCGCGAGCACGGCCGACGCCACGGCAGGCACCGACTGCGACGGGATGCCGACCGAGTGGGTCAGCGTGTAGGAGTAGATCAGGTAGGCGAGCGCCGAAATGCCGACGACGCCGGCCGCGAGCCCGTCGAGGCCGTCGATGAAGTTGACCGCGTTGATCGTCATGACGACGAGCAGGATCGTCAGCGTGTAGCTCAGGTCCGGCTCGAGCAGCAGGGTCTCGCTGCCAGGCAGCGGTATCCACGGCAGGTAGGCGCCGCTCCACACCAGGATGCCGCCCGCCGCGATCTGCCCGGCCAGCTTGCTGATCGCGCCCAGCCCCCACCGGTCGTCCACGATCCCGATAACGACGAGCAGGCCGCCCGCCAGCAGCAGTCCCTGGATGGTCCGCGCCGAGGGAAAAGCCTGCCGGAGGTAGCTGAGCCGGTCCGCGACCAGCAGCCCGGCCACCAGACCGCCGTAGATCGCCACCCCGCCGAGCAGCGGGGTCGGCTGCTTGTGCACGTCCCGGCCGCGTGGCGCGTGCTGCGCCTTGATGGCGATCGCGCCGCGCCGCACCAGCGGGGTCAGCACATAGGTCACCGCCGCCGCGAGGACCAGAATGAAGAGATAATCACGCATGGCGGCGCCGCGTCAGGAGCCTGTTCCCGCGTCTTCGCCGGCCAGCGGATGCGGCTCGGCGGGCTTGACGGGAACCTCGTCGGCGGACGGCAGGTCGATCACGGGGACGACCTTGCGAACGTCATCGACGCCAATCGCGCCCGCGCGGAGCATCCGCGGCACGGTCCCGGTCAGGTCGAGGATCGTCGATGTCACATTGCCCGCGCACGGCCCGGCGTCCAGGTAGACGGCGACGGCGCCGCCGAGCTGCGCCTCGGCCCGCGCGGCGGTCGTGGCGGCCGGCGCGCCGGCCAGGCTCGCGCTGCTCACCGCCAGCGGGCCGGTCTGCCGCAGCACTTCGAGCGCCAGGGGATGCAGCGGCATCCGCACCGCGACCGTGCCCAGCGTGTCGCCGAGATCCCAGACCAGCGTCGGGCTGGCACGGAACACCAGGGTGAGCGCCCCGGGCCAGAATTCATCGATCAGGTCCTGCCCGAAGGCGCCGAGCGACTCGGTAAGCGCCGCCGCGGTCCGCACGCTGCCCACGAGCACGGTCGGGGGCGCGCTCCTGGTTCCGCCCCTTGCGGCCTGCAGGGCGGCCACCGCGGCCGGGGAGAAAGCGTCGGCCGCGAGACCGTACACCGTGTCGGTCGGGATGACGGCCAGTTCACCGTTCCGCAGCGCCGCGACGGCCTCCACGAGCCCGGCCGACCGCTGAGCGGAGTCTCCGCAGTCAAACCGTGTGCTCATAGGTACCCATCCTCCCATAAGGGACGGAGAGTGGACTCAGAACGCTTCCATTCCCAGTCCCGGCACGGGCTCAAGTGTGTTGGTGATGCCGTTCGCGAGGTAATCCCAGGTAGCGAGGCCGATCATGGCCCCGTTGTCAGTCGACCATTTCACCGGCGGCAGGCACAGCTCGATGCCGAGGCCCGCGCACAACTCCGTGGCCGCGGCCCGCAGCTGCGGGCTCGCGGCGACGCCACCGACGATCACGAGCGAGGATACGGGGTACTCCTTGATCGCGGCGCGGCATTTCGAGATGAGGACTTCCATGCAGGCCTCGACGAACGCCGCGGCCACGTCCGCCGGCTGCGCGTCGGGGGTAGCCGCGAGGTACCTCTCCACCGCCGACTTCAGCCCGGAGAACGAGAAGTCGAGTCCCTGCCGCAGCATCGGCCGCGGGAACCGCACCTGCGGCGTGCCGCTGGGCGCGAGCCGGTCGATGGCGGGGCCGCCGGGGTACCCCAGCCCCAGCATGCGGGCTACCTTGTCGTACGCCTCGCCGACCGAGTCGTCAACCGTGGAACCGATGAGGCGGATGCCGGTGGTGCTCTCGAGCCGTGCCAGCAGCGTGTGCCCGCCGGAGACGAGCAGCACGATCGCCGGGAACTTGACCCGGCTCTCCTCGAGGTCCGCGCTGCGCAGGTGCCCGCGCAGGTGGTTCACGCCGATGACCGGGACTTCCCAGCCGTGTCCAAGGCCGGCGGCGGTGTTCAGGCCGACCATGAGCGAGCCGATCAGCCCCGGGCCCCTGGTCACCCCGATAGCGGCCAGGTCACCGGGGCGGACGCCCGAGTCCGAGAGCACGGCCTGGACGGTCGGCAGGATCTTGTCGATGTGCGCCCTGCTCGCCAGCTCGGGGTAAACGCCGCCGAAGGTGGTGTGCAGCGCCGCCTGGGACGCGACGCACGACGCGATCACGCTGCCGCGGGCGTCCACAAGCGCGACCGCGGTGTCGTCGCAGGAGGTCTCCACTCCGAGCACGAGAGACCCATGACCGCTCATCCGAGTATTGCCTCTATCTCTTCCGCCGGGACAGCACCCACGCGCTCCACCACCGGCGGGATCAGGCGGCAATTAACGAGTGTGGAGGGCACCGTGTCGCGATTCCCGTCATCGATGACCAAATCGGGTTCGCTTACCAAAGTGCAAAGTATATCAGGAACCGATTCCCTAACCTGCTCGGCGTGCAGGTTCGCGCTGGTCACAAGCAGCGGCCCGGTCATGTCGATAATCGCGAGCAGCCGCTCGTCATCGGGCATCCGCACCGCGAACTCATCGCGCCCGCGCAGCCACGGCGCCAGGTCATCCGGTGATACCCCGACGGCCAGGGTGAGCGGCCCCGGCACGTATTTCGACTGCAGCAGCAATTCAGCGGCCCGGCTCACTACGCCGCCCAGGGCCGTGATGTGGTCCATCGACGAAATCATCACCGGCAGGTTGACCGAACGCGGACGGCCTTTCATCGCGAAAAGCCGGGTGACCGACTCGTCGTGGTCCGGGTGCACCGCCAGGCCGTACACCGTGTCGGTCGGCAGGAGCACAACGCCGCCCGCCAGCAGGCACGCGGCGGCGCGCTCGGCCTCCTCGCGGACTCGTTCCTCCACTTTCCGTCACCTCCGGGACTTTCTGCGTCGCGGGATCAATATAGTCGGCCCCGCTCGGTCATCGGGTGAGACACGCGAATGCCGGGGGCGGTCCTCTCCGCCCCAACGGCCCCGCGGTCCTCAGGCTTTCGCCGACCCGAGATACCTAGTTTCACTTTGCATACGATATGACCACTTGTGACCGGTCACTCAACCCGAAAAGTGGTCACCGGGTATGCAAAGTCAGCGGGTGCGACTGATGTGAGCAGTGATGTTTCGCCGGGAACGGCCGCAGCCGGGCTTATCGCGCGGTCTGGTTGTGGAATATCAGCGACGCTTCGTTAACCGGGCTCGCGATCGGGACGAGCCGCTCCGGGTCGGACATGGCGGCCCGCGCCGTCTGGTACAGCACGGTGACGTCCGCCTCCGCGATCCCGGTGTCCGTGATGGTCACGCCGGGGAGCAGGCCCGCCACGGCGGCCGCGGGCACCCCCGCGAGACTGACCCTGTCGAGGCCGCCGGCTATCGACGGCACGACGGAATCGTGCGGGCCGTGGCGCAGCTCCGCCAGCTGGCCGTCGGCGAAGAGCCCGGCGTACGTGTTTCCCCCCGTACCCCTCCTGAGGCAGAGGAACGGGCCCTCGTGCTTCTCGGCGGCCGCGATGGCCATCAGCTCGAGTGAGGTGATCGGGAAGAGCCGCACGCCGAGGCTGAAGGCCAGCCCGTTGGCGTAGGCGACGGCCGCCCGCATCGATGACAGCCCGCCGGGGCCGATGTCTACGGCGATCGCGGCGATATCCCTGAAGGCGGCCCCGCTTTCTGCCAGCGTCTGGGCCACCAGGTCGCCGAGGCCCGTGAACGCGGGGTCATCCCGGCGGGACGCGCGCTGCGCGCGAGGGCGTTCCCCGTCGCCCGCGGCGACCGCGTATGTTCTCGACGACGCCTCAAGGGCGAGTACGAACGCCATCAGTACGCGCTCCTCAGCTGAGTTTCGTTTCGGTAAGCAGGGCTGCCTGCAGGGCGTCGAGCACCGGCAGCCACCGCGGGCTATCGGAGGAAAAGTCGATTACCCGCAGGTCTGGCGCGCTCTGGTCATAGTGGAATTCCACCAGCAGATGGCTGGGGAAGTCTTCCGCCACCGTCTCGCCCCATTCGATCATGGTGATCGACTCGTCGAGGTATTCATCCAGCCCGAGATCACGGAATTCGTGGATGCCCGCCAGCCGGTAGGTGTCGATGTGCAGGATCTTGCCCTGCTCCAGCGGGTAGAAGTGCGCGATCGTGAAGGTGGGACTCGTGACCACGGCCGTCGAGGCCGCCGCGGCCGCCAGCGCCTTGACGAACGTCGTCTTGCCGGTGGCCAGGCCGCCCTTGAGCAGGACGACGTCGCCGAGGCGCAGCTGCGGGGCCAGCAGCGCCGCGACCGTGCCGGTGCCCTCCGCTCCCTTGGTTGACACCGTGATCGAGTCCACGGGTGAGTCCCTCCTAAATTCCGGCGCTTCGCGCCGTGACGAAACGATCGCGCCCGGCCAGGTCCTTGTGGTTGCGGATGTCCCGCCAGCCCGACTCCTCCGGGAACACCCAGTAAACCGCAGCACCCTGCTGTGCGCCGTGCTCTACGGCGACGAACCCGTCGGGACGCAGCAGCCGCCTGGCCACGCGCTCGACCGCGCGGACCGCGGTCATCCCGTCCTCGCCGCTCCACAGCGCGGCGGGCGGGTCGTACTCGCCCACCTCGGGCGGGACGATCGAGCCGACAGGGATGTACGGCGGGTTGCTGACCACCACGTCGACCGTCCCGGCGAGCTCGTCCAGCCCGTCGAGCCCGGCCAGGTCGCCGGTGAAGTCACCGGCGTGCAGCAGCACCCGCCCGGCAGTGTAGGAATCCACGTGGCGGGTGATGTTCCGCTCTGCCCAGCCGCGGGCCAGCGGATCCGCCTCTACCGCGTGCACCGTGGCGCGCGGCACCTCCTGGGCGATGGACAGCGCGATCGCTCCCGACCCGGTGCCCAGGTCGACCGCGACCGGGGACGCGACGTCCATCGCGCGCAGCCGGTCGATGACCCAGCCGGTCATCACCTCGGTCTCCGGGCGCGGCACGAAAACCCCCGGGCCGACGTCCAGTTCCAGGTAGCGGAAGAACGCCTGCCCGGTGATGTGCTGCAGCGGCTCCCTGTTGGCCCGGCGCGCGATGCCCTCCCAGTACCGTGCGTCGAACTCCGCGTCGGGCACCGTGTGCAGCTCGCCGCGCTTGACGTTGTGCACGTGCGCCGCGATCAGCTCCGCGTCGGCGCGCGGCGAGTCGACGCCAGCCTCCGCCAGCCGCGCGGTGGCCAGCGCGATCTCGTCGAGCAGCAAGCTCATTGCTCCCCGAGCTTCGCTTCCAAATCCGCGGCGGCCAGCGCGTCGATCACGCCGTCGAGGTCGCCGTCGATGACCTGATCCAGGTTGTAGGCCTTGTAGCCCACCCGGTGGTCGGAGATGCGGTTCTCGGGGAAGTTGTAGGTGCGGACCCGCTCGGACCTGTCAACGGTGCGCACCTGCGCCTTGCGCTCGGCCGCTGCCTTGGCGTCGGCGTCCGCCTCGGCCTGCGCCAGCAGGCGGGCGCGCAGCACGCGCAGTGCCTGCTCCTTGTTCTGCAGCTGGCTCTTCTCGTTCTGGCAGGACACCACGATGCCGGTCGGCAGGTGCGTGATCCTGACGGCGGAGTCGGTGGTGTTCACCGACTGCCCGCCGGGACCCGAGGACCGGAACACGTCGACCTTGATGTCGTTGTCGTTGACCTGCACGTCCACCGGGTCCGCCTCGGGCATCACGAGCACGCCAGCCGCAGAGGTGTGGATGCGGCCCTGCGACTCCGTGACGGGGACCCGCTGCACGCGGTGCACGCCGCCCTCGTACTTCAGCCGCGACCAGGCGCCCGCGCCGCCACCGCGGCCGGCCTTGACCGCGACGGTCGCGTCCTTGATGCCGCCGAGGCCGGTGCCGGTCGAGTCGATGATCTCGGTCTTCCAGCCGTGCCGCTCGGCATAGCGCAGGTACATGCGCAGCAGGTCGGAGGCGAAGAGCGCGGATTCCTCGCCGCCCTCGCCCGCCTTGACCTCGAGGATGGTGTCCTTGCCGTCGTTCGCATCCTTGGGCACGAGCAGGACGCGCAGCCGGTCCTCAAGCTCTTCCCGCTGCCTGGCCAGCTCGTCGCCCTCCGCCGCGAACGACGGGTCCTCCTGCGCTAGCTCGCGCGCCGCCTGCTCGTCCCCACCCGCCTGCTGCCACTCACGGAAAGCGGCGACGATAGGCGTGAGCTCGGCGTACCTCTTGGCGAGCGTCCTGGCCTGATCCGCGTTCGCGTGCACGTCGGGATCGGCGAGCGCGCGCTCGAGTTCCGCGTGCTCACCCGCCAGCTCACCAAGCCGGTCGAACACAGTCAACCTTCCTTCATCCGAATACATGCACAACCCAAACGCCCGCGTGCCATGTGCTGACACGCGGGCGTTACGAGAGGGCTACTTCTTGCCGGAGTTCCCGGCAGTCGCGGCCTTGCCGAACCGCTTCTCGAACCGCGCAACGCGTCCGCCGGTGTCGAGGATCTTCTGCTTGCCCGTGTAGAACGGGTGGCAGTTCGAGCACACGTCGGTGTGGATGGCGCCGTTCTTCGCGGTGGACCGCGTGACGAACGTGTTTCCGCAACCGCAGGTCACCGTGGTTTCCTGGTAGGCGGGGTGAATCTCAGGCTTCAATTGTCTGGCTCCTTGCCTCAAGCGGTCGCCGGGTCGCCTGCTGCGAGACGTGAACCGGTACCGCGTAGTTGCGGCTCTCTAGTCTGCCAGACCCGCAAACCACTCGTGACCGGCAGATATTCCTTTTTTTGTCCGGGGGGTGGCGCACCCCCCGGAAGCCCCCCGGCGAGCTATCTGTCCTGGCCCAGTGTCGTCTTCTGGACCTGGAGGAGGAACTCGGCGTTGCTGCGCGTCTTGCGCAACTGCTCCATGAGCAGTTCCAGCGCCTGCTGCGGCTCGAGGGCGTGCAGCACGCGGCGCAGCTGCCAGATGATCTTGAGCTCATCCGGCGCCATCAGGATCTCCTCCTTGCGGGTACTCGACGCGTCCACGTCGACCGCGGGGAACAGCCGCTTGTCGGCGAGCTCGCGGCGCAGCCGCAGCTCCATGTTGCCGGTGCCCTTGAACTCCTCGAAGATCACCTCGTCCATCCGCGAGCCGGTCTCGATCAGCGCGGTCGCGAGGATGGTCAGCGAGCCGCCGTTCTCGATGTTGCGCGCCGCGCCGAAGAACCGCTTCGGCGGGTACAGCGCGGTCGAGTCGACACCGCCGGAGAGGATCCGCCCGCTGGCCGGCGCCGCCTGGTTGTAGGCCCGGCCGAGCCGGGTGATCGAGTCAAGCAGGACCACGACGTCGTGGCCCATCTCGACCAGCCGCTTGGCGCGCTCGATCGCCAGCTCGGCGACCGTGGTGTGGTCGTCGGCGGGGTGGTCGAAGGTGGAGTGGATCACCTCGCCCTTGACGGTGCGCTGCATGTCGGTGACTTCCTCCGGCCGCTCGTCCACGAGGACGACCATGAGGTGGCACTCCGGGTTGTTCTTGGTGATCGCGTTGGCGATGGCCTGCAGGATCATCGTCTTGCCCGCCTTGGGCGGCGACACGATCAGGCCGCGCTGCCCCTTGCCGATCGGGCAGATCAAGTCGATGATCCGGGTGACCATATTGGTCGGGTCGGTCTCAAGCCGCAGCCGGTCCTGCGGGTAGAGCGGGACCAGCTTGGAGAAGTCGGGGCGACTCGTGGACTGCTCTGGGTCAAGCCCGTTCACCTTGTCCAGCCGGACCAGGGCGTTGAACTTCTCCCTGCGCTCGCCATCACGCGGCTGGCGGACGGCGCCCTCGATGACGTCGCCCTTGCGCAGCCCGTGCTTGCGCACCTGGGACAGCGAGACGTACACGTCGTTGGGGCCGGGCAGGTAGCCCGTGGTGCGCACGAACGCGTAGTTCTCCAGCACGTCGAGGATGCCCGCGATCGGGATTAGCACGTCGTCTTCGGCGATCACCGTCTCCGGCTCGCCGCCCGGGCGATCGCCGCGGCGGCGGTTCCTGTTGCGGAACCGGTCGCGGCGTCCCCGGCGCCCCTGGCCGTCCTCGTCGTCGTCGCGGGCGTTCCCGCCCGCGGAGTTCTGGCCGTTCTGCGCGTTCTGGCCCCGGCCCGGGGCGCCCTGGGCGCCGGCGTCGCGACCGTCCCTGCGCTGGTCGCGGGTGTTGCCGCCCTGCCCGTCGCGGCGGTCGTTGCGGCGCCGGTCCCCGCGCCGGCCCTCCTGGCCGGTGCCCTGACCCTGGCCGTCTGCACCAGACTCGGTGCCCGTCGGCTGCCCGGCGGGTGCCGACTGCTGGACCGCGGCGCTAACGGTGCGGTCCCCGCCAACGCCGGCCTGGCCGTCGCTGGCTGTCCGCGGTGCGTCGCCGATGCCGGCGCCCACTGGGGCGACGTCGCCGATGCCTGACCGGACGGATGTGTCTGCTTCCATAGCGTCCTGATTCAGGGGGCGAGGCGCGCCGGCTCCCGCAGACGCGACCCGCGTGGCTGACCTTCCGGGGGGTTCCCCGGGGGACACGAGGGCGGGAGCCCCCGTGCCAGAGGACGAGGCGTCCCCCCGGGCTGGCAGAGCGGAAGTCCTGGTGGCAGCAGAACTGCCGCCCTGGCGTTCCTGGATCGCGGCGACAAGGTCTCCCTTTCGCATCCGGGCCGTCACCGAGATGCCCAGCTGCTGCGCTAGGCCTTGCAAGTCGGAAACGCGGAGCTTGGAGAGGTCATTTCCGCCGCGGCCCGATGACCGTGGCGCGGCGCTGGCGGCTGAATGACCGATGGGGGAGTCCTCGGACGCGGGAGTCGCGTCACTGAGGAGGTCGGTGGTGTCGCTCACTAATGGTCCTTCCCATTATGATCCTCGGCCGCCTGGGTGTTTTCGTGACCCGGTTCCGTGGCGCGAGATGTGATTCGCATCGCCCGCGAGGCCCGCTCATTGTGCATGATTACGCTCGCATCTGTGCTCGGCATCTACCCCGGGACCTCGCCTGCGCCCGTGTCCGCGGTCTCCTGCGGCAGCCTCCGTCGCGACGCTGTCAAACGGGGTAGCACTGAGGGGAACGCGATGCTCTCCTGGGGTGAAGCCGAAAGCCCACTCCCTGGGCAGGTATACGTTACCCCCCAGGCGACGTGTGGATGACCAGCACCTGCCCCGCAACGGGACATCCAATGCCGTACCTAGCCTAACACCGACAGCGCCCACGGCATTCCTTCGCAGCCATCCATGTCGAGGAAGAGGGGTAAGCGGCCAGGCGAGGACTGTCCAGGTTCACCGGGCACTCGGTACACCCGGTGCCACGCTGGCGCCCTGTCGCTCGACGTCTAGCGGGCTTATACGCCACTCATTACCCGTTTCTTTCACGATTGAATCCATTCTGTCGAGGCCGTGGCCGCAACTTCCTGAAGTGAGAAACGCGAGCACCGAAGGACCTGCGCCGGACACCACGGCGGGCACCCCGGCAGCCCGCAGGCGGCCGACCAGGTCGCGGGTGGCAGGCATCGCCTGGGCGCGGTAATCCTGGTGCAGCCGGTCCTCGGTAGCGTCGAGCAGTGCCTCGGGGCAGGCGGTGAGGGCGGCGACGAGCAGCGCCGCCCGCCCCGCGTTCCGCGCCGCGTCGGCGTGCGGTACCCGGGCCGGCAGCAGCCCGCGCGCCGCCTCCGTCGAAACCGGCTCCGGCGCGATGAACACCACCGGCATGATCCCCGCCACGGGCTCCAGTCGCACGGCCAGCGCCGCGGCGGCCGGCACACCGCGTGCGGTCACCTCCGGCTGGCTGTCCACGGTGCCCTGGCCGGGAAGCCGCTCCGCGCCCTCGTCTGCCAGCCAGGCGATCGTGAGCCCGCCGTACAGGCATGGCGCCACATTGTCGGGATGGCCCTCAAGGGCGTTCGCCAGCGGCAGCGCCTCGTCAGGGCTTGTCCCGGCGCCGGCCAGCGCGCGCGCCGCCAGGACGCCCGCCACGATGGCGGCCGCCGACGAGCCGAGGCCGCGGCCGTGCGGTATCCGGTTGACGCAGCGCAGCGCGATACCAGGCGGCTGCGCGCCGCCGAGATCGTCGAACGCCGCGCGCATTGCCCGCACCACCAGGTGCGCTTCCTCCGCGTCCGTCACGTCGGCGGCGCCCTCGCCGGACACGTCGATGTGCAGCCCCGACGGCACGACCCGCGCCTCGACGTCGTCGTACAGGCTCAGCGCCAGCCCGAGCGCGTCGAACCCGGGCCCCAGGTTGGCGCTGGTCGCGGGCACCCGCACCCGCACCGGTTCCTCATCCCACGTCACGAGCCCGTTCGCCCCTCCGGCTCAGCCAACTCCGTATCACTTCTGGCCCCTGCCGATGACTTCGTATCACTTCTGGCCCGTTTTGCGCCCGAAATGTCCGATTCTAGGGGCCGAAACTGATACGAAGTGGCCGCCTGGTACGAAGTGGCCGCCGGGCTGGCGGCTGAGCTGGCGGTGCGGGCCACACCGCCAAGCCGGCGCGCTACACACGGCGGCGCGGCGGGGGCGGCCAAGGTGGCGAGGGTGCTGGAGGTCACGGTGGGCCGCTGTTATACGAGGCCCAGGGCCGCCGCGGCGGCGGCCGCGTCGGCGGGGACCGTTGTCGGAGCGGGGGCGCCGGACAGCGCCCAGTCGGGGTCCTTCAGCCCGTTGCCCGTGATCGTGCAGACCACCCGGGAACCGGCCGGGATCTCGCCCCTGGCGGAGGCGGCGAGCAGGCCGGCCACGCTGGCCGACGACCCCAGCTCGCCCCACACCGCTTCCTCGCGGGCGAGGATGCGGTAAGCGGCGAGGATCTCCCTGTCAGTGACCTTGGCGATCACGCCGCCTGACTCGTCCCTGGCCGCCTCGGCCAGCGTCCACGAGGCCGGGTTCCCGATCCTGATCGCGGTCGCGATCGTCTGCGGGTGCGACACCGGCGCGCCGTCCACGATCGGCGACGCCCCGCTGGCCTGAAAGCCGAACATCCTGGGCAGCTTCGTCGCCAGCCCCGCGGCCGCGTACTCCTTGTAGCCCATCCAGTAGGCGGTGATGTTGCCCGCGTTGCCGACCGGCAGGCAGTGCACGTCGGGCGGATCGCCGAGCGCGTCCACGACCTCGAACGCCGCGGTCTTCTGCCCCTGCAGCCGGTCCGGGTTCACCGAGTTGACCAGCGCCACCGGGTAGTCCACGGCCAGCTTCCTCGCCAGCTCAAGGCAGTCATCGAAGGACCCGTCGACCTGCAGCAGCCGGGCGCCGTGCACCAGCGCCTGGGCCAGCTTGCCGATCGCTATCTTCCCCGCCGGCACCAGCACCGCGCAGGTCATGCCGGCCCGGGCCGCGTACGCGGCCGCGCTCGCGCTGGTGTTGCCCGTCGAGGCGCAGATCACCGCCTGGGCGCCAGAGCCCGCGGCGACGGTGATCGCGACCGTCATGCCGCGGTCCTTGAACGAGCCGGTCGGGTTGAGGCCCTCCACCTTCAGGTACACGTCGCACCCGGTCCTGGCGGAAAGCACCGGGGCGGGCAGCAGCGGCGTGCCGCCCTCCTGCAGGGTGATGACCGGCATCCCGGCCGTCACCGGCAGCCGGTCGCGGTACTCGGTGATGACGCCGCGCCACGGCGCCCGCGCGCCGGTGACCGCCACCGCCTGCGGACTGGTCATGACGGATCTTCCTCCCCTTCGACCCGCATCACGCTCGCCACCGCCCTGACAACGGGAAGCGCCGTAAGTTCGAGAATTGTCGCCGCGAGGTCGGCGTCCCTTGCCTCGTGCGTGACGATGACGAGCAGCGCCTCGTCGCCCCTGCTCGTCTGCCGTACCGCCTGGATGGAGACGTCGTGCCTGGCGAACGCTTCCGCGACCGGCGCCAGCACGCCGGGGCGGTCGTCCACGTCCAGGGACACGTGATACCTGGTCAGCGTATCGCCCATGGGCAGCACCGGAAGCTCGGCGTACGTGGAAAGTTCCGGGCCGCGCGTGCCGGCCAGCCGGTTGCGGGCGACCGCCACGACGTCGCCGAGCACGGCGCTCGCGGTCGGCGTCCCGCCCGCCCCGGCGCCGTAGAGCATCAGCTGCCCCGCCGACTGCGCCTCGACGAACACCGCGTTGTAGGCGCCGCCAACGGCCGCCAGCGGGTGCGACCTGGGAATCATCGCCGGGTGCACGCGCACGCTGACGCCGGAGTCCGACCGCTCGCAGATCGCCAGCAGCTTCACGATGCGGCGCAGCGTCTTCGCGGACGCGATGTCCGCGGCGGTCACCTCGGTGATGCCCTCGCGGTGCACGTCGGCCGCGGTGACCCGGGTGTGGAAGGCCAGCCCGGCCAGGATCGCCGCCTTCGCCGCCGCGTCGAACCCCTCCACGTCGGCAGTCGGGTCCGGCTCGGCGTACCCGAGCGCCTGCGCCTCCTCCAGCGACTCGCCGAAGTCGGCGCCCGAGGTGTCCATCCGGTCCAGGATGAAGTTGGTGGTGCCGTTGACGATGCCGAGCACCCGGTGCACGGTGTCCCCGGCCAGCGACTCGCGCAGCGGCCGCAGCAGCGGGATCGCCCCGGCCACCGAGGCCTCGTAGTACAGGTCGGCGCCGTAGGTCCTCGACGCGGCGTGGATCTGCTCACCGTGCTCGGCGAGCAGCGCCTTGTTGGCCGTCACCACGGACTTGCCCGCCTTCATCG
The DNA here is from genome assembly GCA_963843745.1 of uncultured Actinomycetota bacterium. Taxonomy (GTDB): domain Bacteria; phylum Actinomycetota; class Actinomycetes; order Streptosporangiales; family Streptosporangiaceae; genus Trebonia. The sequence goes on along the minus strand of CAWJLP010000009.1, from coordinate 108,031 downwards.
CGGCCAGCAGCAGGGAGCGGGCCGGCTCGATCCCGCCGATCACCTCGATCACGATGTCGACGTCCGGCCGGATGGCCAGCCCCATCGCGTCGGTCGTCAGCAGCGCCTGGTCGATGCCGGGCCGCGGGTGCGACAGCCGCCGCACCGCGATCCCGGCGACCTCGATTCGCGCTCCGGTGCGGACCGCGAGGTCATCGGCCTGCTCGCGCAGCAGCCGTGCCACTTGCGACCCGACGACGCCGCAGCCGAGCAGCGCCACGCGCAGGGTCTTACCGTCACCCTCGTTCATCCGACGTCCAATCGCAGCAGGTCAGCCAGCGTCTCGCGGCGGACGATCTCGCGGGCCGAGCCGCCACCGACCGCCACCACGCCTGGCCGCGGCAGGTGATTGTAATTCGACGAGAGCGACCAGCAGTACGCGCCGGTCGCGGCGACCGCGAGCAGGTCGCCCGGCGCCAGGTCGGCCGGCAGGTAGCAATGCCGCACCACGATGTCGCCGCTCTCGCAGTGCCGCCCCACGATCCGCGACAGCATCGGCGGCGCAGCCGAGGACCTGGACGCGAGCACGCAGGTGTAGGACGCGTCGTACAGCGCGGTGCGGATATTGTCGCTCATCCCGCCGTCGACGCTCACGTAGGTCCTGATCCCGTCCACGTCCTTGATCGTGCCGACCTCGTACAGCGTGACCGTGGACGGGCCGACGATGCCCCGCCCCGGCTCGATCGTCAGCCGCGGCACCGGCAGGCCGAACGCGGCGCACTGCGCCGTCACGATCGCGCGCAGCCCGGCCGCCAGCGACTTCACCTCTGGCGGGTCGTCCTCCGGCGTGTACGCGATGCCGAACCCGCCGCCCAGGTCGAGCTCCGACACGGCGACCCCGTGCTCGGCCTGAATCCGCGCCGCGAGCTCGACGACCCGGTGCGCGGCCACCTCGAAGCCGGCGGTGTCGAAGATCTGCGAGCCGATGTGCGAGTGCAGCCCGGCGAACTCGAGCTGAGGCAGCGCGAGCACCCGCCGCACCGCCTCGTCGGCGGCGCCGGAGGCGAGCGAGAAGCCGAACTTCTGGTCGTCGTGCGCGGTCGCCATGAACTCGTGCGTGTGCGCCTCGACGCCGGTCGTCACCCGGACGAGCACCCGCGGGCGCGCGCCGGCCTGCTCGGCGTAGTACGCGAGCCGCGCGATCTCCTCGTAGGAGTCCACGACGACGTGCCCGATGCCCGCGGCGACGGCGCGGGCGAGCTCGGCGGGCAGCTTGTTGTTGCCGTGCAGCGTGATCATGGCCGGGTCGACCCCGGCGGACAGCGCGGTCTCCAGCTCGCCGCCGGTGCAGACGTCAACGCCGAGGCCCTCTTCCGTGACCCAGCGGAGCACCGCGCGCGAACAGAACGCCTTCGCCGCGTAGAAGACCTGCGCCTCAGGGCTGTTCTCTCCCGGCGGGAGGTCCCCCCGGTCGCCGCCGAACGACTCCACGTACTCCCGGCAGCGGTCCCGCACGTCCTGCTCGTCGGTGACGAAGACCGGCGTGCCGAACTCCCCTGCCAGGTCGCGGACGTCCACGCCGCCGAGCGTCAGCACGCCGCCGCGCCGCTGGGCGCCGCGCGGCCAGATCGCCGGATGCAGCGCGTTCAGGTCGGCGGGCGGCGCCGGCGGGTGGTCGGCAGGCAGCACGTCCGCGTGGCGCGGCCCGGCGGGGTGGGCGACACGGCTCATCAGTCTTGTTCTCCGTTTTCACAGCCGTTCGGGCGCGCCGACCCCGAGCAGCCCAAGCCCGGCGGCGAGGCCGGCCTGCGCCGCCCTGGCCAGGGCGGGCTTGTCACTTCCGGGAGCTCGGGCGCCTCCCCGGTGACCGGGAGAAGTCAGCGCGGCGATGGCGACGCTGGCCAGTTCCTCCAGGTACCGGGCGAACTCGTCGGGCCGGCCACGGCGCGCCGCGGTGGCGACCCGTTCCGGGAGCCAGGACAGCGCGTCGAGCAGCACCAGCTCCTCCGGTTCGGCGGGCGGGCGCGGCGGGGCCGCCTCCGCTGCGTTGGGGATGGCTGCCCAGCGCACCCCGGACGCGGCGCGGGCGTGCGCGTACCTCACAGCATAGGCGGGGTTCTCCGGCACATGCCTCGCGATGACCGCCGGGTCGATCCGCGGCGGCCGTCCCGGCACGGCGCCGGCCAGCGCGAAGCGGACCGCGTCCGGCCCGGCGTAGGCCACGGCCGCGGCCAGGTCCGGTTTGGCTGGCGAGTCGCCACGGGCCCGTTCTGGATGAGCGGGATGAGCTACCGTCGCGCCCGCCGCGGCGGCGAGGCGGGCGGTCAGCTGCGCCGCGAGCGCCTGCCGGGCCTCTTCCCAGCCGGGGGCGCCCAGCGGGTCGCCAGGGGGCGGCGCGGGGACGGTCACGCCGCGCAGCGCGTCGCTGGCCGCGGCGGCGGGGCCGGCCGCGGCGATGCGCTCGGAGAGCGCGGCGAAGGCCGCGGGGGTGACCGTGACGGTCAGGTAGCCGGGGCCGGTGACCTCGGCCCGCGCGATCCAGGGCTCGGCCGCCAGCGTGGCGGCCAGCGGCTGCGCGGCCGCCGGCCGGCCCAGTGCGACGCTTGACGCGTACTGGCCAGGAGTTCCCGTAGGGCGAAGACCCGGGTCGGCGGGGGCGAGCCCGGCCGCCGCGAGCGCCCGCGCGATCGCGTCGCGCAGGTCGCGAGAGAGCACCGGACTGCTAGGCGGGCGCCGCGCCCGCCAGCTCGCGGACGACGCGGATCATCTCGCCGGGATCGAACGGCTTGGTGAGGTAGGCGTCCGCGCCGACGTTCGTGCCGCGCGTCATGTCGTCTTCCTGGGCGCGGGCGGTGATCAGGACGACCTTGATGTGCGCGGTGTGCGGTGCCTTGCGCAGCTGCACCGCGGTCTCCCAGCCGTCGAGCCTGGGCATCATCACGTCGAGCGTGATGACGTCCGGGTCGATCGCCCGCACCTTGTCGAGGCAGTCCTGGCCGTCGATCGCCGTCGCCACGTCGAACCCCTCAAGGGTAAGATTCACGGCGATAAGCTGCCGGATCACCTCGTCGTCGTCCACGACGAGCACCCGTCCCATACCTTGCGTCACGCGGGCGAGGCTACCGCGTCTCGTGACCTCATGGGTACGGCACGGCGGGATGTCACACCGATCGTGGGGGGCTGGTAGCCTTTCGACGTCACCGGGCCCCCATAGCTCAGGGGATAGAGCACCGGCCTCCGGAGCCGGGTGCGTAGGTTCGAATCCTACTGGGGGCGCTTTTTTATGCGCTGGCCCGCGACCCGGCTCCGTGGCCGCTGCCGGTCAGAAGGTGTTCGCGTTCAGCCTGCGCTGCAGGCCCCTGGTCGTCTCTTTGCCCCAGACGCCGCTCTGGCTGACGCTGACGTGCCGCTGCAGTGCCTTGATCGTGTCCGGGCCGATGTCTCCGGTAGGTGCTACCCCGAGATGGCGCTGCAGCGCCCTCTTGGTGTCCGGCCCGAAGTTTCCGTCCTCGTCTACGCCCAGCTTCCACTGCAGCGCCATGATCGTGTTCGATGCGAAGTCGCCGTCCACGCCCAGCGGGCAGAACGGGTTCGGGCCGCCCTGCGGAGGCACCGCGCCGCCCGGCATCAGCCGCAGGAAGGTGATCGGCTGCGCCACGATCTCCTCCGACAGCGGGACCTCGACCGGGTCGCCTTGCTGGCCGTGGGACACGCACAGCGCCCCGTACCCGCCCGCCGCGCTCTCCGTGAGGACGACCATGTGCTGGCCCGGCTTGGGGCCGAAGACCGCGAAGTCGCCGGGCTGAGTCTCTGCCTGGGTGATGTGCGGCGAGTGGTCCAGGATCGAACCGGTGTACCCCAGCCCGTCGAAGCCGGCGCCGCTCGGGTCGGCGGCGCCGCTCCACCTCGCCATCATCTCGGCGAAGCCCGAGCAGTCGGTGGTGAAGGGCAGGGTGCGCGGCGGAATGAGCGGGTAGGGCCGGATCTCCGCGTAGTTAATCTGGTTGTGATGCGCGACTGCCCACCGGCAGTTGGCCACCATGTTCTGCCGGACTTGGGCGATGGTCGCATGCGGCTGCGCTTCTGTTGTCATGATGCTGTTCCCCCCGTCGGGCACGTGCGGCCGTATGAGGACAAAATTTACAGGTACTCTTAGTAAGTTCTTAACTATCTGCGCGGCCATAATTACCTATCCGCGCCGGCCTCCGGAGCCGGGGTGCGCCAGCCGCTGGATGCACGGCCTGGCGACCCGGCTACGGGGACGCGATCGCTCAGCGGGCGTTTTGATCCTCATCCCGTGACGACTGAGCAAAATGCATAGGTCAGTGGGGGGTTTAGTCTCTGATATGAGCAGTTGGCCTAGGTTTCAATGCGCTTATTGATCACCTGCCGGGACTGGGCTTGAATACGGGTCAGGTCCGAGCGTGGCACGGGAGGCAGGCATGACGATCGACCAGGCGCTTACCGATCAGGAGCGCGCGGCGGAACTGGACGAGGCGCAGCTGCGGCAGCTGATCGGGCTGGTCGAGCACGACGTCTCTCGCGACCCGTTCCCGATCAGCGGCTGGGACGCGCTGGTATGGACGGTGGGCAACGCGACGCAGGCGGCGCTGTTCTTCCAGGCGGTGTACGGGATGGAGCTGGTCGCCTACGCCGGGCCGGAGACCGGGCTGCGGGACCACGTCTCCTACGTGCTGCGCAGCGGCGCGGTGCGGTTCGTGCTCAACGGCGCGGTGCGGCCGGACAGCCCCCTGATCGCCGTGCACGGCAGGCACGGGGACGGGATCTCCGACATCGCCCTGCAGGTGCCCGACGTCGACAAGTGCGTCGCCCACGCGCGCGCCGCCGGCGCGACCGTGCTCGAAGAGCCGCACGACCTGTCCGACGAGCATGGCACCGTACGGGTCGCCGCGATCGCGGCCTATGGCGACCTGCGGCACACCCTTGTCGACCGGTCCGGCTACGAGGGGCCCTACCTGCCGGGATACGTGGCCAGGAGCTCGACGCTCACCAGGGCCGCCGGCGCCCCCAAGCGGGTCTTCCAGGCGATCGACCACGTGGTCGGCAACGTCGAGCTCGGCCGGATGGACGAGTGGGTCGCGTTCTACAACCGGGTCATGGGCTTCACGAACATGGCCGAGTTCATCGGGGACGATATCGCCACCGACTACTCGGCGCTGATGAGCAAGGTGGTCGCCAACGGCAACCACCGGGTGAAGTTCCCGCTCAACGAGCCCGCCGTCGGCAAGAAGAAGTCGCAGATCGACGAGTACCTGGAGTTCTACGGCGGCCCGGGCCCGCAGCACGTGGCGCTGGCGACCAACGACATCGTGCGCACCGTCGACGAGCTCTCCTCGCGCGGCGTGGAGTTCCTGCCCACCCCCGCGTCCTACTACGAGGCGCCTGAGCTGCGGGCCCGCATCGGCAAGGTGCGCGTGTCCATCGAGGAGCTGCAGCGGCGCGGCATCCTGGTAGACAGGGACGAGGACGGCTACTTGCTGCAGATCTTCACCAGGCCGGTCGGCGACCGGCCGACGGTCTTCTTCGAGCTCATCGAGCGGCACGGCTCACTCGGGTTCGGCAAGGGCAACTTCAAGGCCCTGTTCGAGGCCATCGAGCGCGAGCAGGAGCGCCGCGGCAACTTCTGAACCGCGCGTTCTGAACCACGCGCGTGCGCGCCGACCGCGCCCCGGCAGGCGGATGAATGTGACATCGAGCCGGTTATAGGCGGCTGAATGTCACATTCATCCGGGCAGGCGGCCAGCTGGTTACTTGTTTTATGCGCACTAAATTCCTTTGGCGGAAAATTCACTTGTGCCGGGTGCGTGCGGCGACGGACTATAGACGGACGGGTCGCTTCGCGAGGCACGTTGGTCTTGCCGCAGATCGCGGAGCCCAGGGGTCGTGACCGCCGAGAGAATATTTGCCGGCTTAATTCCGATGATCCCCGGTGCGCGGCGGCGTCCTACTGATGGCAGGACGGAATCGGGACTGGGAGGACCGGAAGTGAGTTTTCTTCGGGGGATGGCGACCGTGTCGGCGGGCCGGCGGGCCAAATGGCTAGTGCTGGTGGGCTGGCTGATCATCGTGGCGGTCGCCGGGCCGCTGTCGGGGAAGCTGATGGGCGCGGAGAAGAACGACGCCTCGGCCTGGCTGCCGGCGAAGGCCGAGTCCACGCAGGTGCTGAACCTGCGGTCGCAGGTCGTCTCGCCCAACGTGTACCCGGCCGTAGTGGTGTACGACCGCCCGTCCGGTGTCACCGCCGCTGACAAGGCGAAGGCGGCCGCCGACGCGGCGCGCTTCGGCGGGGTGGCCGGCGTCGTGCACGGCCAGATAGCCGGGCCGTTCACCTCCACTGACGGCAAGGCGATCGAGACCATCGTGCCCGTCAACCTGGGCGCGTCCGGCTGGAACGCGGCGGCGCCCGCCGCTAACTCACTTCGCGCCATCGCCGAGTCCGGCGCCGACGGCCTGACCGTGCATATCGCGGGACCGCTCGGTACCGCGGCCGACTCGAGCAACGCCTTCAAGGGCATCGACGGCACGCTGCTGTTCTCCGCGCTGGCGGTCGTCATCCTCATACTGCTGCTCACCTACCGAAGCCCGGTCCTGTGGCTGCTGCCTGTCATCTCCGCGGGAGTGGCCCTGATCACCGCGGAGGCGGTCATCTACCTGCTGGCCGCGCACGCCGGGCTCACCGTCAACGCGCAGAGCGCGGGCATTCTCGACGTGCTCGTGTTCGGCGCGGGCACCGACTACGCGCTGCTGATCACCGCCAGGTACCGCGAGGAGTTGCGGCGGCACGAGGACCGGCACGCGGCGATGGCGGTCGCGCTGCGCCGGGCCGGGCCCGCCGTGGTGGCCAGCGGGGGCACGGTGATCCTCAGCCTGCTCACCCTGTCCCTCGCCGAGCTGAACTCGACCAAGAGCATGGGACCGGTGCTCGCGATCGGGGTTGCGGTCGCGCTGCTGGCGATGATCACCCTGCTGCCCGCGCTGCTCGTGATCACCGGGCGCTGGGTGTTCTGGCCGGTCAAGCCGGCATACGGCTCGGCGGAGCCCACGACCAGGGGCTTCTGGGCGCGCGTCGGGCGCCGCATCGCGGTGCGGCCGCGGGCCGTGTGGATCGGCACCGTCGTAGTGCTCGGCGCGATGGCCGTCGGGCTGGCCGGGTTGCACGCCAGCGGGCTGACCAACGCCCAGTCGTTCCGCGGCCACCCGGACTCGGTGACCGGCCAGACGGTGCTCAACGCGCACTTCCCCGGCGGAGCGGGTGAGCCGGTCCAGGTGTTCGGCAACCCGGGTACCGGTCCGCAGCTGGCCACCGCGCTCCGCTCGGTGAGCGGCCTGACTGGCGTGACGCAGCCGGTGACGCTGGCCGGGCACGCCTACCTGGAGGCCACGCTCACCTCCGCGCCGGACAGCCAGGCCGCGTACGCGACCATCGACAGGGCGCGCGAGGCGGTGCACGCCGTCCCGGGCGCCGACGCGATCGTCGGCGGCAACACGGCGGTCAACCTGGACGTCCAGCGCGCGGCCGCGCACGACCGCAACCTGATCATCCCGGTCATCCTCGCCGTCGTGTTCGTGATCCTCATGCTGCTGCTGCGGGCGCTCGTCGCACCGGTCATGCTCATCGCGACCGTGGTGCTCTCGTTCGCCTCGGCGCTCGGGGTCAGCGCGCTCTTCTTCGATCACGTGTTCAACTTCGGCGGCGCCGACACGTCGTTCCCGCTGTTCGTGTTCGTCTTCCTGGTCGCGCTCGGCATCGACTACAACATCTTCCTGATGACGCGGGTGCGCGAAGAAGCGCAGCGGCACGGGCCCCGCACCGGCGCGCTGACTGGCCTGGCAGCGACCGGCGGCGTGATCACCTCGGCGGGCTGCGTGCTGGCAGGCACGTTCGCGGTGCTCGGCACGCTGCCGGTCACGTTCCTGACCGAGCTGGGCTTCGCGGTGGCGTTCGGGGTGCTGCTCGACACGATCGTGGTCCGCTCGGTGCTCGTGACGGCGCTGAACCTGGACCTGGGCCGGTGGGTCTGGTGGCCCAGCCGCCTGGCCCGCCAGCCGGCGCCGGAGGAGGAACCCCTGACCGGAGAGCCGGCCGGCGTCTCGTAGCCGCGGGACGCGGGCGCCGCGGCGGCGGCGCCCGCGGCGCCGGCGTCAGCCGATAACGTCGACGACGATCACGGTCGTGTTGTCGTGTCCGCCCGCTTCATCGGCCGCGGCCACCAGGGCCGCGGCCGCCTCCTGCTGATTGCCGGCGCTCAGCAGCGGCAGGATCTCCTCGTCCGTCAGCTCGCCGGTCAGGCCGTCGGAGCACACCAGGTAGCGATCGCCGGCGAGGGGCGGCAGCAGCCAGTGGTCCGGCCGCACCACGAAATCGCTGCCCAGGGCGCGGGTGACGATGTTGCGCCGCGGGTGGATGCGCGCCTGCTCCGGCGTGATCGCGCCCGACAGGACCAGTTCCTGCACCTCTGAATGGTCCACGGTGAGCTGGCCGAACTGGTCGCCCGCCAGCCGGTAGACGCGCGAGTCGCCGACGTTGAACACCATCACCTGGGAGCCGGCCGGCGTGACCAGGGACGCCAGGCCCGTCACGGTCGTGCCCATCCGGTGCGCCTCGTCGCGCCCGATGACCGCGCGGTTGGCCTCGTCGAGCGCCGCGAGCACCACGTCCACCGACAGCGCGCCGCCGCGCGCGTACCGCGCCAGCACGTCGATCGCGACCGCGCTCGCCACCTCGCCGGCGTCATGACCGCCCATCCCGTCGGCCACCGCGAAGATCGGCGGCAGGACGAGATAGCTATCTTCGTTGACCCGGCGGACGCGGCCGGTGGAGGTGGCGGCGCCATGAAAGAACCGGGTCATTGCCGCAGTATGACAGAGGACTTGAACCTTTGCGCAATCAAAGTCCGTGGAGAATGGTGGCTGGCCGGGAGACGGCTCCGTACGTTCCGAATAGAAGAAAGAAGGGCACGCATGCCAGAGCCGGGTGACGCACTGCAGAAACTCGGCTTCCTGACCATCGGCCTGTTCGACGGCCATAATCCTGGCCCGGGACACGAGGTCACGCTCGAGATGATCTCGCTCGGGGAGCGACTCGGTTTTGACAGCGCGTGGGTGCGGCACCGGCATCTGCAGTTCGGCATCTCCTCTCCGGTCGCCGTGCTCGCGGCCGCGGCGCAGCGCACGTCGCGGATCGAGCTCGGCACCGCGGTGATCCCGCTCGGCTGGGAGAACCCGCTGCGGCTCGCGGAGGACCTGGCCACCGTGGACGTGCTGTCCGGCGGGCGGCTCAACCCCGGGGTGAGCACCGGGGCGCCGCGGCACGCCGGCGACGTGCGCGGCGCGCTGTACCCCGGCTCCGGCGATGCCGAGGACTTCTCCTACGAGCGCGTGGCGCGGCTGCTGCGGTTCGTCGCCGGGGAACCGGCCGTGGCGTTCCGCGGGACCGAGGGGTTCGAGCAGTTCTCCGACCGGGTGGAACCGTACTCACCGGGACTGCGGTCCCGGATGTGGTACGGCGGCGCTTCGCTCGCGTCGGCGCGGTGGGCCGGGGAGCACGCGATGAACTTCCTCACGTCGAGCGTGGTCCGGGCCGAGGAGTCCGAGGACTTCGCCGCGGTGCAGCTGTCGCATATCCGGGCGTTCCGGGAAGCGCATCCGGCCGGGCAGGCGGCGCGGGTGTCGCAGGGGCTCGTCGTGATCCCGACCGACAGCGCGACGGCGGCGCAGCGCGCCAGGTACGCGGCGTACGTCGCGGCGCGGACACCGCGCACGGCCGCGCCCCTCGGGCCGGAGCGGATGATGTTCGCGCGGGACCTGATCGGCTCGTCGGGCGAGATAGCGGACTCCCTGTACGCGCACGCCGCGTTCCGCGAGGTGACCGAGGTGGCGTTCGCGCTGCCGTTTACCTTCGAGTGGGACGATTACGCGCAGATCCTCACCGACATCGCGGAAAAGCTGGGGCCCGCCCTCGGCTGGCAGCCGCGGTCCTGGTTACCGGAGGTGCGCGGGTGCCGCGGCTGCTCGTTGTCCACCACACGTCCTCGCCCGCGCTGCGGGCGATGCTCGAATCGGCCGTGGCGGGCGCGCGTGACCCGGAACTCGCCGCAGCGGGGATCGACGTCGTGGTCTCCCCGGCCCTGGCCGCGACCGCTGTTGACGTGCTCGCCGCGGACGCGTTCGTGCTCGGCACGCCGGCGAACATCGGCTACATGTCCGGCGCGCTCAAGCACTTCTTCGACCAGGTCTACTACCCGTGCCTCGACGCCAAGGCCGGGGCGCCCTACGGGCTCTACGTGCACGGGGCCAACGACACCACGGGCGCGGTGCGCGCGGTGACATCCATCGCGTCCGGGCTCGGCTGGGCGGAAGTGGTCAAGCCGGTGGTGGCGATCGGGCCGGTGGGCAAGGACGTGGAACGGCGGTGTTACGAGCTGGGCGCGACGGTCGCCGCGAACCTCGCCGGGTGACCCTCGGGGGTTAGCCCGGCCGTGCGCTCAGCACCTCGGCCGGGTCGTGGCCGAGGTCGCGCAGCAGCACGATGGCGGCGTTCCGGCCCGGCGCGCCGGTAATGGAGCCCCCGGGGTGGGTGGTCGCGCCGGTCTGGTACAGGCCCGGGATCGGCATCCGGTGTGACGCCCAGCCTGGCGCCGGGCGCAGCGCCCCGGATTGCGCCACACCACGGTCGCCGCCATGGAACGCGCCGTGCACCATGTGCGGGTTCAGCTGCTCGTAGTCCGCGGGCGACTTGACGAGCATGGCGTCGATGACGTCGTCGGTGAACTCCGGGGCGAACTTCCGCAGGTGGTCGAGCTGGCGAGCCGCGTGCTCCTGCTTGACCGCGTCCCAGCCGGGCATGCCGGGCGATCCGGGCAGTTCGTAGACCTGCTGGCTGAGCAGCTTGACGGTGTGCTTCCCCTGGGGCGCCCGGCTCGGATCCGCGAGGGTCGGCGTCGCCACCAGCAGCCAGGGCACGTCCGTGACGAAACGGCCGGCCCGCAGGTCGTGGCCCGCCCGGATGATGTCCTCAGGCCATCCGGCGGTCCCGGCCGACACGGCGGTGTGCCTGCCGCCGTCGTTGCTCAGGAACACCGGCGGCGCGCTGGTCGCCAGGTAGACGCCGAACCCGGGGATGCCGACGTCGTAGGTGTCGACCGAGTAGTGAAACTCCTCCGGCCACGACGCGGCCGGCGCCATGTCCCGTAGCTGGGTGACGTGAATGGTGGACAGGACCGCCTTGGCCGCCCGGTACTGCCGGCCGTCGGCCGTCTCCACGCCGACGCAGCGGCCGCCGCCCGCGCCGCCCCCGCCCGCGCCGGACGCGCCGGACGCGCCGCCGGCGCCGTCGAGCAGCAGCCGGGTGACGCGCTCCCCGCAGCGCACCGTGCCACCGTGGTCTTCCAGGTACCTGGTCAGCGCGGAGACGAGCTGACCAGAGCCGCCGGGAATGATCGACCAGCTGCGCTGCTGACGGCCGAAGATCAGCGAGTAGGCGAGCACGCCAGAGCCGGGCACGTCGACGGCCTGGTTGGTCTGGAAGGCCATCCAGAGCAGGAACGCCTGGACCCGCCGGTCCCTGAACTCGTGCCTGATCACGTCCCAGGCGGACAGCTGGCGGCGGCGCTGCCACAGCCTTCCCCGCGGAAGTTCGGCGAGCCGCGCGTCGAGCGAAGGACCGAAGCCCACCGGGGTGAACTGCGACCCGCTGAACGCCGACTTCACCTCGTCGTACTCGTCGAGCAGCCGCTGGTACGCGGCGGCGTCGGCCTTATCGAAGCGGGCGATCTCCGCCACCGTGCGGTCCCTGTCGAGCCACATGGTGAGCTGCTCGCCGTCGGGGAACGCCACGTGCGCGACTGGGTCCGGGTCGATGTAGCGCAGCCCGTAGTGCGCGATCAGCCCGAGTTCGTCGCCGGTGAGCAGCGGGTTGACCCGGATCAGCGTGTGGCCGGTCGCGCACGTGTCGATGCCGTAGCCGGGCAGCAGGAGCTCTTCCGTGGTGCAGCCGCCACCCGGCACCGGCCGCGCGTCGAGCACCAGGCACCGGTACCCCGCCTTCGCCAGATAGCAGGCGGCGATCAGGCTGTTGTGCCCGGCGCCCGCAACCACGAGATCCGCATCGGCGTCCATAGTCTGATTGTTTTCCGCGCCAACCGGGGCGGCTCAGCTGGGTGCCATTTCTTGACCGAATTGTCACCATAGGTCCGTAACACACTGGGTTCCACTTTTCTCGCCGAACCCGACCCTGCTTGCCTCGGCCGTGGCCTGCGCGGCGCAGGCGGAGGGCTTTTAGCGGAGCTGGTACGCCAGGTCGAAGACACCCGGCAGCGACAGCAACCGCCCGGGCGGCGGCGCCTGAATGCCCTCGCGAAGCGTCCAGTGGTCCATGTAGACGCCGGCCGGCAGCCAGTAGTCGTCGCCCGGCAGGTTGTCGCCGATCACGACGAACCCCTCGCCCCGGGCCCCGCGGGTCCCCGGCAGCGGCACCCAGAACGCGAGCCCGGTCCTCCGGGTCACGAGCGGAACGATGTCCACGATCTGTCCCCACTCGACGTACTCCCACAGGCGCCCGTCCTCGAGCGGGCTGCTCGTGAACGGCGGCCAGTCCCGCAGGGCGCTGGTGCCCGCCATCGGCATGACCCGGATCTCGGGGAACGGTACCGGGGTGTCCCAGGTCCCCGGGTGCGGGCTGTGCACCGCGAGCATCACGGTGACCTGGCAGTCGGTCACCCAGCCGAGCAGCGCGCCGTCGTGCGGGAGCGGCATCCCGGTGCTGATCACCTGGCCGGTGACGCCGGAGACCTGTTCACCAGGACGGATCTCCTGGCTGGCGCCCTGGGAGTCGTTCCACGACCTGATGACGAACGCGTCGTCGTCGACCTGGGTGAGCACGTAGAACCCGGCCGAGCCGGCCGCTCGGCTCATCAGGACCATCGACGGGTATCCGCCGTTCGCGGGGTGCGGCGTGACCGCGAGTGGGTAGCATCGGAAAAGCCGAAGGCACGCCGCGAACGATGCCGCACCGGATAGGGCCTTAACAAACACGCTCTGCTCCTTGCGGAGGAAACCTGGCCCGCGTGACCAGCGGCGTGCGTGCAGGGTGTACGGACTGGCGCAGGCCGGCCACGCGGGAGTCTCTTCGGTTGGAACTACCGTTTCGGCAGGTGGGGACCGCAATGGCAGTCCTTTGCCGCTTGCATCACAAATGCTCATGCAACTTGCACCTGGAAGACATCGGTCACTTGACGTATATCGATTCCGCCCGGCGCCGATGCCCGTAAGCTGGCGCGGACGGCCCGTCCGGCGTGAGGAGAACTCGCCACAATGTCGCAGCGACGTGTGCTTTTCGGCGCCAGCCTTGGCCAGTGGAACGGCGCGGATCTCGGTAACGTGCCTGGCGTCCTGGAGATCGCGGCGGCGGCCGATCGTGGCGGCCTCGACATGTTCACCGTCGCGGATCACCTGTATTTCGGCGACAAACTGGACGCCTACTCCGCGGTCGGGTTCCTGCTCGGCCGCACCAGCACCGTCTCAGGGGCCGTGATCGTGACCAACCTGCCCACGCGGCCCGCGCCCGCGCTGGCGCGCACGATCAGCTCGCTGTCCGCGCTGTCAGGAGGTCGCGTCATCCTCGGGATGGGCGCCGGGGCGATCTGGGACATGATCCCCCAGCTCGGCATCCCGCGGCTGACCCCTGGCGCCGCGGTGCGCGCGATGGAAGAGGCGATCGCGCTGATCAGGGCGCTGTGCGGCGGCGGCGAACCGGTCACCTTCGACGGCTCGTTCTACCAGGTGACCGGCCTTCAGCCGGCCCCGGTCCCCGCGCCGCCCATCTGGACAGGCTCGGTCGGCCCCAGGTCCCTCGCGGTGACCGGGCGGGCCGCCGATGGCTGGGTCCCTTCGATGGGGTCGGACTGGCTGAGCGCCAGGTACCGCGAGTCGCGGCCGCTGATCGACGCGGCCGCCGTCGAGGTGGGCCGGGATCCGGCCGGGGTCGCGAACATCTTCAACTTCGGCGGCCGCATCACACCCGGTCCGCTCGCGCAGAACCGCGACGACGACGGACGCTGGATCGGCGGGTCAGCGCAGCAGTGGATCGAGGAGATGACCTCGGCGGTACTCGAGCACGGGGCGGGCGGCTTCATCTACCGCAGCACGGATGACACCCCCGCACCGGTGGCGGTGGACCGGTTCGCGCAGGAGATCGTGCCTGCGGTCCGCGAGGCGGTCGGCAGGGCCTGACCGTCTTGACCGGTCGCCGTGGCCGCTCCCTGCGGCGCGTCATCGCTTCGGCGTAAACGCCAGCGTGACTCGCCGCATCCCCCCCAAGGCGGTCCGGCCACGGCGACCGGGGCACGATTGTGCCAGCCGGCCCCTCACTAACCGGCAGGCACAACACACAAACGGCATGCTGAGTCATGTCGCTGCCCTTACCGGGACAAATGGGACCACGGCAAGAGCCTAGATGCCTAACAGGCAGCAGGTTAAACTTGCTCAGCGCTACAGTGCATCATCACAATTGTGTAGGTATATGTGTAGCTGCATTCCTGCCGAGTGAGGTAGCGGACATAAGCGCATCCCTGCCCCAGGAACCTAACAGCTTTGTCGGCCGTGAGCGGGAGCTCGACGAGCTGAGCAAGCTCGTGGGCTGTACCCGCATGCTCACGCTGACGGGTCCTGGCGGCATCGGGAAGACCAGGCTGGCGCTGCGCGTGCTCACCACGATGGCCGTCGAGTTTCCCGACGGGGCCTGCTATGTGGACCTGGCCGACCTGACCAACCCGGACCTGGTGGCCGCCCGCGTCGCGTCCGCCGCGGGTGTCGCGGAGGAAAGCGGCCGGCCGCTGCTCGACACGCTGGCCGACGCGCTGCGCCTGCGCAGGCTGCTGCTCGCGCTCGACAACTGCGAGCATCTGCTCGACGCCTGCGCCCGGCTGAGCCAGCGGCTGCTGGCGAGCTCGGCTGAGCTGCGGCTGCTGGCCACCAGTCGCGAGCCGCTGCGGGTCGCCGGTGAAACGGTGTGGGCGGTGCCCCCGCTGCCCGTTACCGCCACCGGCACGTCTCCAGGGGATGCTGTCCAGCTTTTTTCCGAACGGGCGCAGGCTGCTGCCCCAGGTTTCGCGCTCACCCCGGAAAACGCCGGCGCCGTCGCGGAACTTTGCCGTTCCCTCGACGGGATCCCGCTGGCGATCGAACTGGCCGCCGCCCGGGTCCGCACGCTCACCGTCGACCAGATCCGGATGCGGATGGCCGACAGGTTCGGGCTGCTGACGCTCGGGGACCGGGCCGCGCCGCCGCGCCAGCGGACGCTGCGCGCCGCGATCGACTGGAGCCACGACCTGCTGTCGCAGCGGGAGCAGGTGCTGCTGCGACGGCTGTCGTACTTCACCGGCTGGTCGGTCGAGATGGCGGAGCGGGTCTGTGCGGACGAGCAGGTGCCGGCCGCAAGCGTGCTGGACACGCTGGGCGCGCTGCTGGATAAGTCGCTGGTGATCCGCGAGCCGGCGGTACTCGGCGAGGCCCGGTTCCGGATGCTCGACACGATCCGCGAGTACGCGGCGGACCGGCTTGCCGCGGCGGGCGAGGCGGCTGCCATCGCCCGCAAGCTCCGCGATTACGTACTCCCCGTAGCGGAGCGGAACTTCGCGGTCGGCATGGCGCTCGTGCCCGCGCCGTGGCAGGACCGGGTGGACGTGTTCCGCAGGTACGACGTGGACGCGCGCAACGTCTGGCTAGTGCTGAGCCAGTGCCTCGAGGACGGCGACGTCGGGACCGGGCTGCGGATCTGCACCGCTATCCGGCCCTGCATGCTGGTCCGCGGTGAGTTCGCGATGGGCTGCGAGTGGGTGGACGCGTTCCTCGCCAGGGATGAGGCGGCCGACGTGCCCCCGGGCATCCGCGGCCCGGCGCTGATCGGCCGTGCGCAGCTCACGCTGTCGAACGACCCGGCGGCCGCCGAGCCCGCGGCGCTGGCGGGGCTGGACCTGTGCAGGGACGCCGGGGATGATTTCTGGACCGCCGCCGGGCTGAACCTGCTCAGCGAGATCGCCGTGCACACCGGGCGGCCGGACCAGGCGGAGGAGTTCGGCAGGGAGGCGGCCTGGATCGCCGAGGCGGCGGGCGACCGCTGGAACGAAGGCTGGGCGCTCGGCATCCGGGCCGCGGTGGCCGGGCTGCGCGGCCGGATGCGCGAGGCGGCCGAACTGGCCAGCGCGTCGGTCGACGTCATGCGCGCCATCGACCACCGCTGGGGTGTCGCGCGCGCCCAGCTCGGTCTCGGCGACCTGGCGCGAGTGCGCGGCGACTTCGCCGACGCCCGCCAGCGGTACATGGAAGCGCTGGCGTACCTGCGGGAGATCAATGCCCGGCCGGAGATAGCGCGCTGCCTGTCCGGTCTCGGCCGCGTGGCGACCGAGGCAGGGGCGACCACGCTCGCCAGGGAGCACCTCACGGAAAGCCTGCGGCTCAGCCGGGACACCGGAACGCGGATCGGGGTGGCGCGCGGCCTCGAGTCGTTCGCCGCGCTCGCGGTCCGCGAAGATGAGCCGGAACGTGCCGTGCTGCTCGCCGCCGCCGCTACCGCGCTGCGCGAGACGGCCAGCTTGCCTCCGCTGTCCGGCGCGCGGGCCGAACGCTACCTCGCCCCCGCCCGCCCTCTCGGCGACGCCGCCGTCGCCGAGCTGTGGGCGCGCGGCCTGGAGCTGTCGCCGGCGGCCGCGATCGCCGTCGCGCTTGAGCCGCCGGCCGCGCCGGCGGCTCAAGCGGAGTCCGCGGGTGCGGCGTTCGCGGCGATCGCCATGGCCTCGCCGCCCAGCGCGCTGACACCCAGGGAACTGCAGATCGCCAGGCTCGTCGCCGACGGCCGCAGCAACAAGGGCATCGGCGCCGAGCTTGTCATCAGCCCGGCGACGGTGGCCAGGCACATCGCTAACATCATGGCCAAGCTGGGCTTCCGGTCGCGCGCCCAGATCGCGGTCTGGATCGCCGACCGCCGGTTACCGGTTCTGAGCCTCCTGGGCGCGGGCCTCTTCCACGGTCAGCTCCGCCGCCGGGTCGGCCTCGAGCCGCTCGTCGGGAATCGGCTTGCCGCTGAGCACCGAACGCCCGTACGTGCCCGCGTCGAGCCGCGCCAGCGCCCGGTCGATCGCGTCGAGCCGGTTCTGCAGTTCCTCGGCAACGGCCTCGTCGTTGCCCTGCTCGGTGAGCGGCAGCGCCTCGTCCCCGTAGTCACGGGGAATGTCGTCGTTCGTCTCCAGGCCGGTCTCGGCCTCCTGCTCGGTACCCCGCAGCAGCGAAGCGACCTCATCCCGTTCCTTGACCAGCAGCTCTCGCGCCCGGCTCTCATCCATGCCCGCACCCTACCCCTTGCCGCCGGGCAGTACCCGCCGGGCCCCTGCGCCGCGGTTTATCCCCTGACGTTCACCGCGAAGGAGTCGGTGGCCAGGCCCGCGCCGCCTTGCCACAGCTCGAAGCCCGCCTCGACGTCGATGAGATACCAGGATTTCTGGATCCAGCCGCGCTGCATCGCGTCAGCGACGAACTTGCCGATATCCAGGTCCTGTACCGAGGTGGTCCCTGTCGTCATCGAGTAAGAGATCGTGTTCCAGCCCCGCTGGCCGAACCACACCTGGTAAGACCGGCCGTCGATGGTGGCCGTGCCCACCTGCGAGCCGTACGGCTCGATGGAACCTTTGTGATTGAGCCAGACCATCAGCTCAGCGCCGTTGGGCTGGCCGCTGGTGGTCGGCGCCTGATTGAACCAGATGTCGTAGGCGACGTCGTAGGCGCCTGCATCGGGCTGGGTCGTGGCCCAGCTGGTGGTCGCGGTTCCCGGCGACAGGAGCTTGGAGGCCGGCACCGGCAGCCCGCTATCCGGCGTGCAGATGCCCCAGTGGCAGCCCCGGTAGATGGACGGGTAGCCGCCCGGAGACCCGCCGGCGGTCTTAGCTATGGCCGACGTGGCCACAGTGAAACCGCCGCCCGTGGCCACGGCCACGCACTCAGGAGCGCCCGAGCCCCACTCGTCGTTCTGCACCATGTACGCGCCACCGACCACCGCCCGCCGCTGCGAGCTGCACAGCGAGCCGACCGTCTGGCCGCCCGACGCGCCAGCGGCGGACGCGCTTGGCGAACTGGGCGAACTGGCTGACTGGCTCGCTGGGCTCTGGGTCTGGATGGCGCCCGCCGGGTGGCTGCCGCCGGAGCAGCCTGCCACGATCCCTGCGACACCACCGACGACGATTACGGTCAGCACCGCAACCACGACACGAGCTGCTCTACTCCGTGGCACGGTTCTCATAGCCTAAAGCTCCCCTGACGCTGCGTCTTCAGCCAGGGTACGTCGCGTTACCGCCGTTCCCGCAAAACCAATCCTCTGCTTACCCGCTGAATCAGGCGGGCTAGGAGGCAGGCCGGTCGATGGCGCCAACGGCCAGCTGAACGATGACCAGCAGGTTACCCTCGCTGTCGGTGAACCACGCCGCGCTGTGGTCGATCACCCAGGCGATGCTCGTCGCCTTGTCGAAGCCGGGGAAGTCAAACTCCTCGAACCGCACGCCTCGCAGCTTCAGCGCGCGCACTTCAGCCTCGATGTCAGCGACGCTGAAGCGCATCTGGTCGTGTGAGCCGGATGCCCTGCCGCTGCTTGCGAAAAGGAAGAACTCGGTGCCGTTGCGTCCTTTGTAGAAGATCCGGTCAGGCATCTCGCCGACGGGCACGAGACCCAGCTTGTCGGCGTAAAACGACTTCGCCCGC
Organism: uncultured Actinomycetota bacterium; assembly: GCA_963843745.1. Lineage (GTDB taxonomy): Bacteria > Actinomycetota > Actinomycetes > Streptosporangiales > Streptosporangiaceae > Trebonia. Next base: position 89,290 of record CAWJLP010000009.1, on the reverse strand, counting down.
TCCAAGTCGCTGCAGGGAAGAGCGGCGGCGTAGCTAGCGTCGGACAGCATCGCTCCCCCATCAGACGGACAGGCTTCCGGCACGGCGATCGTAGCAGTGGCCGCCGTGATCGCAAGCCAGGTAAAGGACCAGGGATGTTACCGGCTCGATACGCCCACTCGATGCGCGACCGTAGGAAGTATCACGTGTAAACGGACTCCTCAGCTGCCGCCCGCACTCAATCCGAAAGGCAGAGACTCATGTCCGGCGAAACTGACATCCATCCGTTCCGGCTCGACATGCCCGACGAAGCGATCGCTGACCTTCGGCGGCGCATCGCCGCGACGCGCTGGCCCACCCGGGAACTCGTCGCCGACCGGTCGCAAGGCGTGCAGCTGGCCACGATCCAGGAACTCGCCCGCTACTGGGCGGCCGATTACGACTGGCGCCGGTGCGAGGCGAAACTGAACGCGCTGCCGCAATTCACAACCCGGGTCGACGGGGTGGACATCCACTTCATCCACGTCAGGTCGCCCCACGCGGACGCGCTGCCGCTGATCATCACGCACGGCTGGCCTGGCTCGGTGATCGAGCTGCTGGAGGTCGTCGGTCCGCTCACCGATCCGGCCGCACACGGCGGCTCCGCCGAGGACGCGTTCGACCTGGTGCTGCCGTCGCTGCCCGGCTACGGCTTCTCGGGCGACCCGGCCGAAGATGGCTGGGACCCGGGCCGCATCGCTCGCGCCTGGGCGGAGCTGATGCACCGCCTCGGATACCCCCGGTACGTCGCCCAGGGCGGCGACCAGGGCGCCGGCGTCACCGATGCGATGGGCCGCCAGGCACCCGCCGGGCTGCTCGGCATCCACCTGAACTTCCTCCGGGAGGCGCTGACCAACGCTAGCGGGATGCCCGTGGACTCCCAGGAGGAGCGCGCCGCGCTTGCCGCGATCAACACCTTCAGGACGAGCGGCTCCGCTTACTTCCAGGAGCAGGCCACGCGGCCGCAGACGATCGGCTACGCCCTGCTGGATTCACCGGTCGCGCTGGCGGCCTGGATGCTCGACCACGACACCGACAGCTACTACAAGATCGCGCGCGCGTTTCTCGAGGGCCAGCCCGCGGGCAATCTCACCAGGGACCACGTCGTGGACAACATCACGCTGTACTGGCTGACGGGCACCGGAGCCTCAGCAGCCCGTTTGTACTGGGAGGGCGGACAGGCCGCGGCTGCCGCGGCCGGGCAGCCCCGTCCGGAGATGAAGCTCCCGGCCGGCGTCACGGCCTTCCCCGGCGAGATCTTCCGGGCGCCGCGCAGCTGGGCCGAGAAGGTCTACCCGCACGTCATCTACTTCCACGAGGCCGCCAGGGGCGGCCACTTCGCGGCCTGGGAAGAGCCGCAACTGTTTTCAGAAGAGCTGCGCGCGGCATTCCGCACACTGAGGTGAAGGAGCGCGAGGAACACAACACACGGGTACGCCGTCATCCGCATGCCCGCCCCGATATGAACGCGTAGTAACTGCCTAGTGGCCGGTTGGGGTTTCCGCGAAGCGCCTTGTGAAAACCTGCACAAGCTGCTTGGGATGGGGACCGCTTCTCGCCGATTGCCGGACATGTGACGATAGGTCGCATTTGCGGCATTTTTAACTTTAATGGTACTTTGTACCAGTCTGGCCCAGAAGATGTTAGGGAGTGACGCGACGGTACGGAGTGTCGGCCGGGTGCGTAGCCGCTCATAATCTATCGTGAGGTCATGACATGTGTCCGCCGTGAAAGGGGTAAACGTCTGTTTATTGAAAGTCGGCAGCGAACGAGCGGCCACCTAGAGGATGTGAGCTGAAGTGGATTTTCTGAAGACGCTTTTTAGCGTGAAGGGCCTGCTTATCGGGCTATATATCCTGATCGGCGTCTTTCTTAATACAGCGTCTCCGCATTTGCCGACGACTCCAAACAGTGTGTCGTCGATCCATAGCTGGGTTCAGTGGGTAATCTCAATTCTCTTCTGGCCCTTGAGCCTTTGGACGCCAACCTTCACGCTAGGCAAATGGACGCCCTAACCACCCCGCTTTCCCTGCTAAATCCCCGATAAGAGGATTCCAAGGAGACGCGGCAGACCCGGTCAGGCCGTGGGTGAAGTCCTCGGGGAGGATCACGTCGGCCGGAGTCAGGTCATGGACGGAGGGCCGGCCGAGGGCGAGCAAGGCCGAGTCGATGCCGGCCCGGAGGACGTCGAAGACGTTGCGGACGCCCGCCGGACCGCCCGCTGCCAGCCCCCACAGGCAAGCGCGGCCGGTCATTACCGCCCGCGCGCCGAGGGCGAGTGCCTTGACCACGTTGCCGCCGCGGCGGATGCCGCCGTCGAGCAGCACCTCGGCCTGACCGCCGACGGCCGCCACCACGGCCGGCAGTGCCCGGACCGAGGCAGGTGTACCGTCCAGGTTGTTGCCGCCGTGGTTGGACACCGAGACCGCGGTCGCGCCCGCGTCCACCGCCCGGCGCGCGTCGTCGGCCCGCATCACGCCCTTGACCAGGAACGGCCCGTCCCACTGGGCACGGAGCCACGCGATGTCGTCCCAGCTAGGCGGCGCGACCGACTGCCAGGAGCGGTAGGCGGCGAAGAAGCCGGGGTCACGCTCGCCGGGCGGCGCGAAGTTCGGCACGGTGAGGTCAGGCAGGCGGCCGGATCTGAGCCAGCCGGCGAGGTAGCGAGGCCGGCTCACCACCTGCGGGGCGTACCTGAGCACCGTCGGGACGTCCAGCCGCTCCGGTAGCGCCGGGCTGCCCCAGTCGCGGCCGCCGGGGAACGACCAGTCGAGGGTGACGATCAGGGCCTTCGCGCCGGCCTTCCGTGCCCGCAGTGCCCGCTCGAGCAGCCTCTCCCGGTCGGCCGACCAGTGCACCTGGAAGAACACGTCAGGGTTCACCCGCGTCACGTCCGCCACCGGTTTGCTGGCGAACTCACTGAGCCCCATCGTCGTTCCCGCGTCCCTGGTGCCCGCGGCAATGGCGACCTCGCCGAGCGGATGCACGGCCTGGACGCCGACCGGGGAGGCGATCACCGGCAGGGCGATGTCCACGCCGAGCACCGACGTGCGCAGGTCGCGCTCGGCGGGCAGGCCGGCGGCCCGCGGCGGCGCGAACCTGATCTCGCGGAACGCCGCGACGTTGGCGGCGCGGGTGACGCCGGCCTCCGCGCCCGCCTCGATCGCGAGGAACACCGAGCGTGGCAGCCGCCGCCGGGCCCGCCGCCGCGCCTCCGCGACGCTCTCGAACCAGTCCCGGGTACTCGCCACGGTTCACAGTAACCACACGGGCTGGCTACCCCACCTGCCAGGCCGCGGGCGAGCCGGCGGCCGGGCTCCGTCGCGGTCGCCGTCGGCGGCGCACTCATCGCCCTTCTCACCCGCAGGGGCCAAGATAGGACGCATGGACATTGACGCGGCGCTCGACTACGTCCGCACGCAGCACCACGCGGTGCTCAGCACCCTCAAGAGTGACGGAACACCACAGCTCTCGCCGGTGACCGCCGGGATCGACGACGCGGGCCACGTGGTGATCAGCACCAGGCAGACCGCATACAAGGTTCGCAACGTCCGCCGTGACCCGCGGGTCTGGCTGTGCGCCTTCCCCGACCGGTTCTACGGCAGGTGGGTACAGATCGAGGGCACCGCCGACATCGTCGAACTGCCTGGGGCGATGGACGGCCTGGTCGACTACTACCGGCGGATCTCCGGCGAGCACCCGGACTGGGACGACTACCGCGCCGCGATGGAGCGCGAGAAGCGAGTCCTGCTGCGCATCACCATCACCAGGGCAGGGCCCGACGTCAGCGGCTGAGGAACGTCAGCCAGCCGGCGGGCGGAACATGTAGCCGATCCGGTACTCGGTGACCAGGCACCTGCCGTAGACCGGGCCGAGCTTGTGCCGGAGCCGGCTGACGTGCACGTCGACCGTGCGGCTGTCCGCGGAGAAATGGCGCTGCCACACCCGCTGTACCAGGTCGGCCCGGCTGAACACGGTCGCGGGATGCGCGCTGAGGAAGGCCAGCAGCTCGAACTCCTGGAACGTCAGGACGATCTCGCGCCCGTCGGCCCACACCCGGCGCTGCTCGTGGTCGAGCAGCAGCCCCGTCCTGACGCCGTCCTCCGGTGCGGCGGCCTCGTCCGGTGCGACACCGGGCCCGGCCACCGGGTATCCGACGATCGCGAGCGACGTTCCGGTGCCCGGGATCGGGACCACGGCGAGCAGCGTCCCGTCCGCGCCTTGCTGCGGCACCGGAGTTACCGGCTGCTCGTCCGCCTGGCCCAGCAGCTGCGTTCCTATCCGCACGCGTTCCGTCACCTCCCGCACCGCCCCGCGCGCACTGCTCGCCTATAGCCTAGTAAATAGGTCGCTTTTGTCAAGAAATTCGTAACGAAAAACCCGAAAAACTTGTGAACACGCCGGAGGCTAGCGGCCCGGGGCCGCCCACGAACCCGGGCCCTCGGGCAGCTCGCCGCCGTACCAGAACTCGATCAGCCGGCGCGCGATCGACGACGTCGGCGCCAGCGCCAGTTCGCCCGTGCCGATCGCGGCCAGCATCTCCTCGCGGGTGAACCAGCGTGCCTCGCCGATCTCCTCGGCGTCCACGGTGATCCGCTGGCCGGCCGGGGCCGCGGCCTGGAACCCGAGCATCAGGCTGCGCGGCATCGGCCACGGCTGGCTGCCCAGGTAACGGATGCGGCCGACCGTGATGGCGGTCTCCTCGAACACCTCGCGCGCCACCGCGTGCTCGGCGGATTCCCCCGGCTCCACGAACCCGGCGAGCACCGACATCCGCCCCTTCGGCCACAGCGCGTTCCTGGCCAGCAGGCACCGGTCGTCGGGGTCGGTGACCAGCATGATCACCGCCGGATCCAGCCGGGGAAAGTGCTCGCTGCCGTCCGTCGGGCAGGTGGTCAGGTGCCCGGCCGGCGCGGGCACGGTCGGCGTCCCGTCCCGCGGGCAGTGCGTATGCGTGTCGTGCCAGTTCGCCAGCGCCACCGCGTGCGTCAGCAGCCCCGCGTCCTGGTCGCTGAGCAGTGCGCCGACCTGCCGGAGGGACATCGGCTGGACATCGTCTTCTCCGGAACGTACGCGGATTGCTCCCCCGGGCACGCTCACCCCGAAGTAGGCGACGTCGTCGGCGTCCACGCCGAGCAGGAACTTAGTTCCCTCCGGGGCCTCGTCGGACGAGACGAACACCAGCTCCGGCCGGCCGTCAACGGACCGCACCAGCGCCTGTGAGTCGCTGACCACGAGCACCCGGCTGCTCGGGTCCGCCCAGGCGGCCTCCACCCACGCGCCGTCGGCGCGCCGGGGCGTCGCCCGGTCGACGGTGGAGCGGGAAAGCGCCAGCCGGCCAAGCGGACCGTCGTCCAGCTGCTCGGTCTCCGCCGCGCTCACCGCCGGCCCGCGCCCTCAGCGCGCATAGCGGCGAACACCTCGGCAGCGTTGGATTCGACAGATTCCCGGACGTCCATAAAACCTAACGTACCGGTTCAAAGGCGTCGCCCTTGCCGAGCAGGCCCGCCGCGGGGATGGATACGGTCTTGCCGGGGCGCGAGGTCACCCATCCGATGCGAACCGCGTCCTCGCCGGCCTGCTTGAGCGCGGCCAGGGCGGCCTGCTGCTCGGACTTGCCGACGACCACGCAGAACCCGATACCCATGTTGAACGTGGCGTACATCGTGGCCTGCGGGATGTTTCCCTTGTCGGCCAGGAGCGTGAAAATCTCCGGGGTGGGCACCAGCGCGTCCAGCTCATAGGACACGTCGGCGGCGAGCCTGGCGATGTTCAGCAGGCCGCCGCCGGAGATGTGCGCCATGCCGCGCGGCGTGATCCCCGCCGTCCACAGCGCCTCCGCCGCGGTGACGTACACCCGCGTCGGCTGGAGCAGCGCGTCCGCCAGACGCCGGCCGGTGCCGGGCACCTGGTCGTTCAGCGACATGCCGCCCTTCTTGAACAGCGCGTGCCTGGCGAGCGAGTAGCCGTTGCTGTGCAGCCCGGAACTGGGCAGCCCGATCACCACGTCACCGGGTCGCACGGCACTGCCGTCCACCGGAGTGCGCCAGCCTTGCGTGGCAAGCGGCGGGAGCGCGCCGATCGCGGTGCCCACCAGGTCGAGCATCGGGCCGCCGCCCTCCGAATCGGCGAGCATCTCGCCGATCTGCGCTATCTCGCCGCCAGGGATGGCGATGCCCGCGAGCTCAGCGCCGAGGAAAAGCCCGCGCGCCACCTCGTCAAGCACGCCCTCGTCGATCCGGTCGGTGGCTATGTAGTCGAGCAGCGCCAGCGGCACCGCCCCGACGCAGATCAGGTCGTTGACATTGTTCGCGACGCAGTCGACGCCGATCGGCTCCCAGCGGTTCGCCTCCCTGGCCAGCAGGATCTTGGTGCCCACGCCATCGGTGGTCAGCGCCAGCGGCGGCCCAGGCGGCAGGTGCATCAGCGTGGCGAAATACCCGCTGGCCAGCCCGGTGATGGACGTGACGAGCGGCGACTTGACCTTGGTGCGGGCCAGCCATGGGCGCATCACCCGGGCGAACGCGACCTGTTCGCGCTCCTCATCCACCCCTGCCGCGGCGTAAGTGGAGGACCTGGACTCAGGAGACGTCGCGTTCATGGGGGCCAGATTAGCCGACCGTGGCCGGTCAGCCCCGCCGGCCTCAGCGGCGTCGGCCAGCACGGCCTCTCGTCACATCGACCTTGTGCCCGGTGTGGCGGCGAGAGACAGTTATTTCGCATATGCGCAGCCGATGACGAGGAGCACACATGGCAAACGAGTTCTGGCGCGAGCTGAAGCCGGTCGCGGAGGTCTTCCGGCCGGGCGCGGCCCCCGAAGCGTACATTCAGGATGCCGCCACGCTGGACGAACGCTGGTACGCGCCGCTGTCGCCGACGGCGGGGAGCCGGCCGCTGTTCATCTCCCCCAGCCAGAACCGCTGGTGCGACGTCCTCATGGCCAAGGGCGCGGGCATGGTGAACCGGCACTATCACCCGCAGCAGGTGTTCGCGTACACGATCTCCGGCAAGTGGGGCTACCTGGAGCACGACTGGGTCGCGACCAAGGGCGACTGGATCTACGAGGCGCCAGGCGAGGCGCACACGCTCGTGGCCTACGAGTCGGAGGAGCCGATGATGGTCACGTTCAACGTGACGGGGCCGCTGATCTGGCTCGACGAGAACGGCGAGCCGAACGGCACGTTCGACGTCTTCGACTACATCAAGCTGTGCCGCGACCACTACGAGAAGGTCGGCATCGGCGCGGACTACGTGGACAAGCTGTTCCGTTAGCCTGGATTCATGCTCGTCGCCTTCTCGGTCACCCCGCTCGGCGTGGGGGAAAACGTCGGTGAGATCGTCGCGGAAGCCGTTCGCGTGGTCCGGGCCAGCGGCCTGCCCAACAGGACCGACGCGATGTTCACCACGGTCGAGGGCGACTGGGACGAGGCGATGGCCGTGGTCAAGGAGGCCGTGGACGCGGTCGCCGCGCGGGCGCCCAGGGTCAGCCTCGTGCTCAAGGCTGACCTGCGCCCGGGCGTAACCGACGCGCTGAACGCCAAGGTCGAAACCATCGAGCGCTACCTGAATCCCTAAGCTTCTCGCGCCCGGATACGACTTCTTATCAGTTAAGTCCACTTTGAAACGTTTTACGCCGACCCAGAATGGTCACACCTGATAGGAAGATGGTACACGCCTGCCGGGATCGTGACTGGTAGGACAATTGCGGCCCCTGTTCTCACGAGAAGATCCGAATTTCATGATCACGAAAGAAAAACATCCTATAAGCACACTTTTCTTACGTGATCATGAAGCGGCTCATGACCACGAAGGTTTTTGGCTGTTATAGCGGCCATTTCTCTTCGTGATCATGAAACCTGGCGCGTTAGGGCGGCGCGGCGAGGCGGTTGCGGGGTTACTCCGCGACGGGGACGCGCTGGATGAGGGCTATCAGGCCTGCCTCGTCCAGGAGGTCGGCGGGGCGGACCGTTTTGTCGTGGCGGACGTAGTAGAAGGCGGAGCGGACCCGGTCCAGGGGGGCGCCGGCCAGCGTTGCCCAGGCGAGGCGGTAGGCGGCGAGCTGCACGGCCACGGCGTCCTTCTCGGCCTTCGTGCGCGGCGGCCTGCCGGTCTTCCAGTCCACGACGTCGAACCGGCCGTCCGCTTCGGCGAACACCGCGTCGATCCTGCCGCGCACCTGGCGGTCGCCGATGACCGTGTCGAACGGCACCTCGACCGCGCTCGGCCACCTGCCGCCCCACTCGCCCGCCTCGAAGCGCGCCCGGAGCTCAATCAGGTCGTCGTCGGTTTCCTCGTCCTCCGCGAACAGGTCGTCGTCGCCGATCAGCCGCTGCTGCCCGAACCGCTCCTCCAGCCACAGGTGGAACGCGGTGCCGCGGCGGGCCTGGCGGGCCGGCGGGCGGGGCATCGGGCGGCGCACCTGCCTGGCCAGTTCGTCCGGGTCGCGGGCCAGGGCGACCAGCGCGGACACCGACAGCCGGGCGGGCAGCAGCACGTCCACCGGGCCGTCGCCGCGGCGCCTGCGCCGCTCCCGCTCGGCGAGCAGCAGCCCGGTGTCCAGCTCCCAGGCCGCCACCAGCTCTTGCTCGGCCTCCGTCAGCGCCGCGCCGCCGGCCCGCGACGGGCTGACAGCCGCCGCGGGGGTGCCGACCTCCGCCGCCAGCCGGGCGGCGTCCGCCGCGCGGCTGGCGTTCTCCACCAGGCGGGCGGCCTGGGTGACGGCCGCGTAGTGCTGTCCGGCCGGGGTGGCCGGCCAGTCCGCTTCGTCTACCCCGGCGAGCAGCGGGTTCTCCGCGTCCTCCGCGGGCTCCGCCGCCCAGTCGCGCACCGTTCCCGCGCCGGCCTCGCACGCGGCGCGAACCTCGGTGAGGAACACCGACGGGCCGAGCGGCGCGGTCCCGTCTCCCCACCAGTAGCCCGAGCAGCCCAGCCAGAAGGCCGCGCGGGTGGCCGCGACGTAGGCGAGCCGCCGCTCCTCCGCGAGGTCGCGCACGCCGCAGGCCTCGGTGAACGCGGCCAGCGCGGCGGCGTCGAGGTCGCGCAGCTGGGGCAGGTCCGCCGCGTCGCCGCGCAGCGGGAACGGGATCAGCCGCGGGTTGTCGGTCCACCGGGTGGAGACCCGCGGCCGGGCCGGGAAGACCATTGACTTCTCGCCAGCGGCGAGGCCAGGGACGAAGACCGCCGGCCACTGGAGCCCCTTGGCGGCGTGCACGGTCAGCAGCTTGACCGTGTCCGATTCGCCCACCCGGCCGGTCTCCAGCCCGAACTCCTCTTGCTGCGCGGCCGCCAGGTAGGCGAGGAAGGCGCCGAGGGTGGGTTCCGGCTGATCACCCGCGAACGTGGCGGCCACGTCGATGAACGCGTCCAGGTCGGCCCGCGCGGCGGTCAGGTCGCCGCCCGGCCGGGCGGCGACCTCGATGTCCAGGCTGAGCGTCCGCTCGACCTCGGCGATGAGGTCGGCGAGCGGCCGGGTCACGTGCTCCCGCAGCCGGCGGGTCTCCGCCGCCAGCCGGGCGAGCCTGGCGTGCCCGGTCTCCGAGTACCTGGCGGGGTTGCCGAGGTCGTCCAGCGCCTCGACCAGCGACCCGGTATCCGCCGTGAGGTCGGTCAGCGCCTCCGCGAGCGCGTCCCCCTCCTCCCCCGGCGCCCCGGCTGCCTCGCCCGACCCGGCCTGGGCTGCCTCGCCGGGGCCGCCGGCGAGGTCACGGGCGCGGCGGCCGAGCGCCACCAGGTCACGCGGGCCGATCCGCCAGCGCGGCCCGGTCAGCAGCCGTGCCAGCGCGTCCGACGCGGCGGCGTCGTGCAGCACGCGCAGCGTCGCCACGACGTCCTGCACCTCCGGGACGCTCAGCAGCCCGCCGAGGCCGACGACCTCGCAGGGGATGCCGCGTGCCTCGAACGCCTTGCGCAGCGGCACGAACTGGGACCGCTTCCTGCACAGCACCGCGATGTCCGACGGGCGCACCCCGGCGGCGCGCCCGTCCGGCCACGGCTGCCCGTCGGGCGCGGATCCGGCGGGCAGCCCCAGTAGCTCCGCGGCCTGCCCGGCCACCCACTCCGCCTCGTCGGTCACCGCGGGCAGCAGCGCGCAGCTCACCGCGCCGCGGTGGCTGCGGTCCGGCGCCGGCCCCAGGACCGGCACGTCGGGCGCCTCGTCCCGCAGCTGCGCCTGGAGCACGGCGGCCGCCTCGAGCACCCGGCCCGCGTTGCGGAAGCTGGTGGACAGCAGCCGCACCGGCGCGTCGGTCCCTGATCTGGCGGGGAAGTCCCTGGTGAACCGGCGCAGATTCCCCGCGCTGGCGCCCCGCCAGCCGTAGATCGACTGGCAGGGGTCCCCGACCGCGGTCACCGGGTGGCCGCCGCCGAACAAGGCACGCAGCAGCACCAGCTGCGCGTGACTGGTGTCCTGGTACTCGTCGAGCAGCACCACCTGGTAGCGCCCGCGTTCGGCGGCGCTGACCTCCGGATGGCGTGCCGCGATCCGCGCCGCGAGCGCGACCTGGTCGCCGTGGTCGAGCACCTCCCGGGCTGCTTTCGCCGTCACGTACCGGCCGACCAGCGGGAGCAGCTGCTCGCGGGCCCGCTGCGATTCGATGATCTTCCGTACTCCGGCCGGCGAACGGCCGCGCAGCGCGGCCTGCCTGATGGCGAGCCAGTCCCCGATCTCAATGACGTCCGCCGGCTCCCGCAGGTGCTCGGCGAGGTCACCGGCGAGCTGCAGGACCGCCGCGGTGACGGTCTGCGGAGTCCACCCGACCGCGTCCATCGGGCCGTCATAGGCAGCCACGGTCGAGGCGGCGAGCTGCCAGGACAGCGCGGGAGTGATGAGCCGCATGGACGGCTCGAGCCCCTCACGCAGCGCGTGGTCGCTGACCAGGCGGCCGGCGTACGCGTGGTAGGTGCTGATCACCGGCTCGCCTGCCCACAGGTCCCCGCCGTCGTCCGTCTCAGCGCTGGCCGCGCGTTCCGTACGGCCCGTTAGTTCGGCGCGGCGCAGCCGGTCCAGCCGGGAGCGGACCCGGTCCGCGAGCTCGGCGGCGGCCTTCCTGGTGAACGTCAGGCCGAGCACCCGGTCCGGGCGCACCTTCCCGTTGGCGACCAGCCACACCAGCCGCGCCGCCATCGTCTCGCTCTTGCCGGACCCGGCGCCCGCGATCACCGCGAGCGGCCCGAGCGGCGCGCCGATCACGGCGGCCTGCTCCTGCGTCGGCTCGGGCAGCCGCAGCAGCCGCGCGAGCTGGCCCGGGGTGTACGTGATCCGCATCCCGCGCTCGGTCCGGACGTCCGCTTCGGTCACAGGACCATTCCATCAGAGCCCACCGACATTCGGCGGGCGCCGGGAGGGGCAAGTGCGTCAGGGCAGGCGACGGCCTACTCGCCAGTAGCAGAATCCGGCCAGCACCGCCGCGAGGGCGAGGAAGATCCCGGTTTCTGTCCACTGGATGGGCCAGTAACGGCTGGTGGGCTGGTAGCTGACGGCGACCGCGATGCCGTGGCTGGCCAGGCACGGCAGCGAATCACCGGCAGACGGGTTGACGCAGGCGGCCGGCATGACGCTGACCGGCTGCCCGGCGGCGTTGACGGCCTGGCTGGAGAAGATCCACGCGCCGGGCTGGCTGTCCAGGGTGTCGAGGCCGAGCGAGAACCTGCCGCCAGGGCCCACGTGCTGCAGGCCGGAGAAGTTCGCGGTCAGTGACTGGGTGGTGCGCTCGGGCGGGAACAGGTTCGGGCGGACCGCCAGCGGCACGGCCACCTGAACAGCGGCGAAGATGAGCAGCGTGACCGCCATGGCGGGCAGCGCGCGCCGGATCAGGACCCCGGCGGTGACGCCGAGGGTGAAGCCGAACGCCGCGTACCCCATCGGCACGATGCCGTGGGCGTCGAAAGCGAGCAGGCTGAACGGGCTCATGCCGAGCGGGAAATTGCTGCCGGAGGCGAGCCGGGCGGCCTGGCCGATCGGCGCCGCCCACCAGCCGAACAGCAGGCTGAGGCCTTCGGTGACCGCGATCGCGGCCAGGCCCAGCACCGCGAGCTTGCTGGCCATCCACCGGGAGCGGGTGACGCTCTGGATCCAGACCAGCCGGAACGTCCCGGTCTCGAACTCGCGGGCGACCAGCGGCGCCCCCCAGAAGACCCCGATGACGGCGGGCGCCAGGATGACGCCGGCGATCCCGAGCATGAACACGACCGTGTAGGCGCCGCTCAGCGCCAGGAGGAAGTTGCCGGCCAGCTGCCCGCAGGCGCCGCTCCGGCAGCCGGCGATGCCGCTGCTGTGGTACATGCTGGCCAGGTGCGGCCCGGTGGCCCCGAGCAGGATCGCGAACACCGCCAGCGCCGCCAGCGCGGTGACGGCCTGCGGGCGGAACTGCCGCCAGGTGAGCCACGTCATTGCCCCACCTCCAGCCGGTTACCGGGAACGCGGCGCCTGCCGCCGCCGGCCGCCTGCCTCATGTACGCCAGCACCATGTCCTCCAGGGCGACCTCGGAGACCGTCCACGCCGGGTCGAGGACCGGCTCGCCGGTACGGATCAGCAGCGTGCTCTGCCGGTCGGTATGACTGGCGGAGATGACCTGCTGCCCGGCGGGCAGCGTGGCCGGATCGCGGCGCGGGCCGGTCAGCAGGTGATGGGTGGCCAGCAGCTCGTCGACCGGCCCGGCAACCCGCACCCGGGACCCGACCAGCACGATCAGGTAGTCGCAGACCCGTTCCAGGTCCGCTATCAGGTGCGAGGACAGCACCACCGACAGCTGCCGCTCGGCGATCGCCTCCATCAGGTCCTCGAGGAACTCCCGGCGGGCCAGTGGATCGAGGCTGGCCACCGGCTCGTCAAGGATCAGCAGGTCGGGCCGCTTGCCGATGGCCAGGGTCAGGGCGAGCTGCGCGCGCTGGCCGCCGGACAGCTTGCCGGCCTTCTGACCGGGGTCGAGGCCCAGCCAGTCGAGCCGGCCGCGCGCGAACTCCGCGTCCCAGCCCGGGTTGAGCCGCGCGCCGAGCGTCAGGTGCTCGGTCACGGTCAGCCCTGCGTACACCGGCGCGTCCTGGGCCAGGAACCCCACCCTGGCCAGTTCCGCGGGGCTGGCCGGGGGCGGGCCGCCGAGCACCTGGATCGTGCCCGTCGTCGGCGCGAGCAGCCCGGCGGCGAGGTTCAGCAGGGTGGACTTCCCGGCACCGTTCGGGCCGACCAGCCCGACGACGTGTCCTGCCGGGACCGACAGCGTGCACTCCGACAGCGCCCACAGCCGCCGGTAGCGCTTGCCGAGCCCCTGGGTTTCGATGACGGCGGTCACGCTATGTCCTCCTCAGCCGCGGACCGAAAGGTGCTGGCGAACAGGGCCTCGATGGACTCGTCGTCGAGCCCCGCGCGGCGGGCCTTCGCCAGCCAGCGCTGCAGCTCGCGGCGTAGCGGCCCGTGCGCGGCCAGCGACTCGCCGCCGCCGAGCGTCCCCGTCACGAACGTCCCGATCCCGGGCCGGGCCGCCACCAGTCCCTCGTACTCCAGCTCCCGGTAGGCCTTGAGCACGGTGTTCGGGTTCAGCGCCAGCCCGGCCGCCACGTCCTTGACCTTCGGCAGCTGGTCGCCCTTGCGCAGCAGGCCGAGCCGGAGCGCCTGCCGCACCTGGTGGATCAGCTGCATGTACGGCGCGACGCCTGACCTGCCGTCCAGGTGGAACTCGATCACCGCTGCCTCACTTTATCTAGGTGCATAGCACTATAGCTAGATGAAGACATGGCTTGTCAAGGCATGCCAGGGCCGGCGGCGGGAGGGCGTGGCGAGACGCCACGGGCACGTTCGGGATGAAGGAGAACGGAAGCGGCGCGGCGGGACAGCGGCGCGGCGGCCTCAGCCGACGATGACGGGGCGGCGGTAGGTGTCGACGCCCTCCGGAGAGGTGTCACGGGTGAGCTGGCCGCGGAGGACCAGCACCTCGAGGTGGGCGGAGGTCTCGCCGACCGCGAGGATCTGGCTCATCGGGTCGAGGTCGTCGAACTTGCGCTGCCTGCGGGTCCACGGGATCATGCGGGCGGCGGCGAGCGCGCTGACCGGCCCGGCGCTGGCGGCCGCGAGGGTCTGCTCCAGCCTGGTCTCGTGGTGGGCGAGCAGCTCGTTCACCCGCTCGTGGGTGCTGTTGCTGACCGGGCCGTGCGCGGGCAGCAGCCGCGAGTCGGGCAGCGTGAGCATCAGCCGCAGCGAATCGAGGTAGTCGCGCAGCGCCAGCCTGGTGATCGACGGCTGGAACCCGATCGACGGGGTGATGTGCGGCAGCACGTGGTCCCCGGCGAACAGCAGGCCGGCCGCCTCGTCGTGGAAGACGACGTGGCCGCGGGTGTGACCTGGCGTGTGGATCGCGCGCAGCGTGCGGGACCGCAGGTCGAGCACGGCGCCGTCGGCGAGCCAGCCGTCGGGGTCGGACCACTGCAGGCGCGGCTGCGGGTTAGCGATGCGCGGCGCCACGAAGCCGCGGACCTGCTCCGCCAGCTCGGCCGCGCCCATGCCGTACAGCATCTCGATGAAGCCGATCTCGCTCTGCCCGGCGGCGACGTCGCGGATCGCCTGCATGTTGACCCGCTCGCCCTCACCCAGCGAGATCTTGCCGCGCAGCGTGGTTCGCAGCTCGACGGCCAGCGTGTAGTGGTCCTGGTGGATGTGCGTGATGAAGAAGTTCCTGATGTCGCCGAGGCCGTAGCCGAGCTGGCCGAGCGCCTCGGTCAGCCGCTCCCGCGCCTGCGCGAGCGCCATCCCCGCGTCGATCAGGTCTACCCCGTCCTCGCCGGCGATCGCGTAGACGTTGACCGCCTTCAGCGCGTCGCCGGGCAGCGGCAGCGGGATCCTGTGGAGCCCGTCGCCGAGGCTTTCCACCCCTGGCTCGGTCCAGGCGTGCCGGTCGTCCGGAGCGGCTTTCGATGCCGGCGGCGGGCTCGTCACGTGATCCACAGGTGGTACCTCCTTGCCCCGTTCAATGTACCGGGCGGTACCGTCACCCGCTCATGGGCCGAGTTGCGCGCCGTCCGGATGCACCGGACAGCAGGAGGCGACCGGGCAGGTCCGGCAGCCCGTGTTCACCCGGGCGCGGAACACCGGCCCCGCCATGCCGGCGGCGACCGCGTCCACGAGGTCCTTCGCCCACCCCGGCGCCGGGTCGTCGGACAGCGGGCGCTGCCGCTGCACTCGCGCCCTGGCGGTGAAGCCCGCCTTCCCCACCTGCACAAGCTCCGCGCCGCCCGGCTCGGTGATGCCGAGCTCCTCGAACGCGCCGAGCAGCACCGCCAGCTGGTAGACGCCGAGCTGCGGGTGGCGGTCCAGGTCCTCGTCGCGGGGGGCCGTCGCCCCGGTCTTCAGGTCCACGACGACGCCCCTGCCCTCCGCGTCGCGCTCGAGCCGGTCCACCCGGCCGGTGATCTCCACCTGCCCGACCCGCACCCGCAGCGCCTGCTCGGTGGCCAGCAGGTCGCGCGGGTTCGCCTGGTGCCAGGCGAGGAACTTCCGCACCATGCGTTCGGCGAGCTCACGCTGGCGCGACCCGTACCAGGCGCTCCCGAAGTCGAGGTGATGCCAGATGTCGTCGATCCGCTGCGCGACGGCGCCCTCGGCGGCGCCGTCGGAGATGAGCACGGCGGCGGCGTGAATGACCGTGCCCAGGTGGCGCAGCACGTCCGTCTGCCCGGCGCCGGCGGCGGACTCCAGCAGCCAGCGCAGCCCGCAGCGGGCGAAGGACTCCACCTGGGACGGCGACAGCCGGACCCGCTCGCCCGGTGGCACGATCGGGCCGGTGTCGGACAGCTCGGTCAGCGCGTACCACTGCGCCGGGTCCGCGCCGCGGACGCCGGCCGCCGCCAGCCTGGCCAGCTGGGCGGCCGCGGCCTGGCGCAGCGCGCCAGGGGCCTGGGTATCGGCGGCCGTCCGCCTGAGGTCAGCGACGAGCGCGGGCAGCGACAGCCAGCGCGTCGTCGCGCCCGCCCGCTGGACTTCGATCGCGTCGCCGGCGAGCTCGGCGAGGAAGCGGGACGGCCGGCGGTCCTGCTCGTCACCGCCGGACGCGGTCACCACGAGCAGCCGCCGCGCCCGCGTCACGGCGACGTAGAACAGGCGGCGCTCCTCGGCGAGCAGCCGCGCGGCGAGCGCGGCCGCGGCGACGTCGGCGGCCGCGGTGCGTTCGCCGCCCTCGCCGGGGGCCAGGCCGCCGTCCAGGCCGAGAGCGTCAGGCCGCGCCGCCTCCGCGAGCTCGTCGGCGCCCAGCAGCGATCCGCGCAGCCGCAGGTCGGGCCAGACCTCTTCCTGCACGCCCGCGACGACCACCACGTCCCACTCCAGGCCCTTGGACCGGTGCGCGGTCAGCACGCGCACGCACTCCTCGCGCACCGCCTGCTCGGCGATCGTGTCGCCGGCGATTTCCTGGCCTGCCAGGCTATCGAGGAACAGCCGCGGGCTGCCCGGCGGCAGGTCGTCGGTGAACCTGGCAGCGGCTTCGAAGAGCGCGAGCACGGCGTCAAGGTCCCGGTCGGCGGCGGGGTCGTGCTCGGCCGCCGCGAGCCGCTCCCAGCGTTCGGCCAGGCCGGAGGCGTCCCAGATGGCCCAGAGCACGTCTTCCGCGGTGCCGTCGGCCGCGATGGCCTGGCGCGCGACCTCCAGCAGGGCGGCCACCCGCCGCGCCGGGGCGGCCACCCGGTCGCTGACCGCGTTCAGGATCTCGGCGGTCTCGATGGCCTCGCTCAGCGGGGTCCTGTCGAGCGCGCGGCGCAGCTTGCGCAGGCCCAGGCTGTCGGTCTGGCCGAGCGGGCCGGTCAGCAGCTCGGCGGCGATCTCGTCGGTCAGCCTGCCACGTTCCAGCGCGCAGCGCAGCAGCATGAGCAGCGGCCGCACGCCGGGCTCGTCGGGCAGCGGCAGCTCGTCGCCTGCCACCGTCACCGGCACGCCGGCGGCCGCGAGGGCGCGCCTGAGGACGGGGACCTGGCGTTGCGCGGAGCGGACCAGGACCGCCATGTGCTGCCAGGGCACGCCGTCGGCCAGGTGCGCGCGGCGCAGCGTGTCCGCGACCAGGGCGGCCTCCTGGGTCTCGGTGTCGGCGACGGAGATCCGCGCCTCGCCGGGCGCGGCGCCGGGCAGCGAGGCGAGGGTGCGGTGCGGCGCGGCGACGCCGGCGGCGCCGACGCTCACTCCGGCGCGGGCCGGGCCGGTGCCGACAGGCCCGGGCGGCAGGCGGCGGGCGACCCGCCGGGACGCGGCGAGCAGCGCCGGGCCGCTGCGCCGGCAGGTGCGCAGCGCCACCACCGGGGCCGGCGACCCGTCCGGGGCGCGGAACTTGTCAGGGAAGCCGGTCAGGGCGCGCACGTCCGCGCCGCGGAACGCGTAGATCGACTGGTCCGGGTCGCCCACCGCGATCAGGTCCCTGCCGTCGCCCGCCAGGGCCAGCAGCAGCGACTCCTGCGCCGGGTCGCTGTCCTGGTACTCGTCGACGAAGACCGCGTCGTAGGCGTCGCGCTCCCGCTGCCTGGTCGCTTCCCTGCCCAGCAGCCGCGCGGCGATCCTGACGATCTCCGCGTAGTCGTACGCGGGCACCGGCGCGAGGTCGAAGCGCGCCGCGTACCTGTCGAGGAACGCCCCGGCCGCCACCCAGTCGTCCCGCTTGCGCCGCCTGCCAAGCTGCCGGAGCGACTTGCCGTCGAGGCCCCGTTCCGCGGCGCGCATCAGGACGTCCCGCAGCTCCTCGGCGAAGCCGCGGGTGCCGAGCGCGGGCCGCAGCCGCTCCGGCCAGTTCAGCGCGCCGTCGGCGGCCTCGCCGCGGAGCAGCCTGCGTATCTCGAGCAGCTGCTCAGGCGCCGACAGCAGCCGCGGCGGCTGATCGCCTGCCAGCACGAACTCCCGCCTGACCAGGGCGTACGCGTAGCTGTGGAAGGTGAGCGCGAGCGGCTCTGAGGTCGTGCGGCCAAGCCGCGCGGTGATGCGGTCGCGGAGCTCGGCCGCCGCCTTCCTGCTGAAGGTGAGGACCAGGATGCGCTCGGGGTCGGCGCCGCGCCGCTCGATCCGCTCCGCGACCGCCTCCACGATCGTGGTGGTCTTGCCCGTACCGGGTCCGGCCAGCACGAGGAGCGGGCCGCCCTGGTGGTCCACCACCCGCTGCTGCGCGTCGTCGAGGCGTGCCGCGGCGCGGTCGGGGGCCGCGTCGGGCCCGTGCTGCAGGCGGCCGGGGCGCTGGGCGCCCGGCGCGCGGCGGACGAGTCGGTAACCGTTCATCACGATTGATTTTCCCGCCGGCCACTGACATTCGAGCGGCATTCGGGCGGCATTCGGGCGGCCGGGCCGTCAGCGTCGTCACCGCCGTCAGCCGGCGGTCCCCGGCCACCGGGCGCGCCGCATGTCGACGCGCACCGGCGGGCGGGCCGAACGCAGCGGCGTCCCCTCCGCCAGGTACCGCTTGAGCGCCGCGACCTCATGGCCCGGCGCCGGCGTGCCGTCGGCGTGGATCACCCGCCACCAGGCGACGCCGCCGCCGTAACTGGCCAGCACCCGGCCGACCTGACGCGGGCCGCCCGCGCCCAGGTACTCGGCGATGTCGCCGTAGGACATGACCTGACCGGGCGGAATCGCGTCCACGACGTCGAGGACGCGGGCCGAGTACTCGTCAAGCGTGGTCATCCGCGCCGCCATAGTCGCTGCCCGGCACCGTGTACCCCGTGCTGGGATACCCGGCGCCCGGGTAGCCGTTGCTCGGATACCCGGCGGCGCCCGGCCGGGGACCGTACCCGAGCCTGGGCGGCCTCGGCGGCGCGGGCGATCCTGGCGGTCCCGCGCTGGTGGCGCGCTGCCGGCGGAGCAGCCTGAGCCTCAAGGCCGCGGCCAGCGCCAGGGCCAGCGCCAGGAACGCCAGGACAGAGAACAGCACGAGATCCCCGGCACCGCGCGGCGACACGGGCGCGGCCGCCACCGCCACGGCGCCGCCGCCGAAGTGCGCCGACGCGGCCACCGGTGAGGCCGCCTGGTGCACGGCGAGCAGCTTTCCCGCCGCGAGCAGCGCCGCGCCCGCGTTCACCGTGCCGAACCCGGTCCGCGGGTTGTAACCGCTCGGCCCGTTGCCCGCCGTGGACGTCAGCGCCTCGGTGAGCTGAGCCGGGGTGATCACCGGGTACCTCGACTCGATCAGCGCAGCGACCCCCGCCACTAGCGCGCACGCCGGGCTGGTGCCGTCGACGGTCCAGTACAGGCCGTCGCGGCCCTGGGCCGGGACGGCCTGCCCGGGGGCGGCGACCTTGACCGAGAGGTTGTTGCTCGAGAAACTGGCCGCCGTGCCGTTGCGGTACAGCGCGCCCACGCCGATGACGCCCGGGTACTCGGCGGGGAAGGACACCGGGGCGAAGCCGTTGTCCCGCCGTTCGTGGTCAAGGCCCGAGTTGCCCGACGACGCGACGAGAACCACGCTGTGGTCGTAGGCGTACTGCACCGCGGCACGCACCGCGCCGCTCGGCGCCGAGTAGCCGATCGACATGCTGATGACCTTGGCGCCGTCCTTGACGGCGGTCCTGATCCCGGTGGCGAGCGAATCCTGGATGGTCTGCTCCGGCTCGCTGTCGTACGTGGCATAGCCGGGGTCATCCTTGTCCGGGATCACCCGGATGGACAGGATCTTCGCGGCCGGCGCGACTCCCTCGATGCCGCTGCCGCCGCCGTCGTGACCGTGGCCCGCGATGATCGACGCCATCCAGGTCCCGTGCTCGCCCCAGTGCGGATTGCTCGACGGGGTGCTCAGCCCGGTCAGGTCGGGGCCGGGGACCACGGAACCGGTGAGATCACTGACGCCCGGGTTCACGCCGCTGTCGATGACCGCGACCGTCACGCCTTCGCCCGAGGCGTTCATCCACGCCGCCGGCACGTTGAGCATGTTGAGCACCCACTGCTGGCTGTCCCTGACCTGGTCGGCCGGGGCCGCGAGCGCGGCCGGGGCCGCGAGGAACGGCAGCGCGGCAGCCGCGCCCGCCACGCAGGAGGCGAGCGCCAGCCGGGGACCGCGCCGGGCTAGCATCCCGGCGTTCCCGGGCATTGCGGCGCCGGCACGGGCCTGCCGACCGTGGACGCGACCGCCCGCGCCACGCCCGCGCCGGCGGCGGTCATCTCCGCGTCGCCGTAGCTGTCCTCGGTGACTAGCCGGCCCGGCCGGTCGTCGGTGTAGCCGATCGTGTAGAAGACGAGGTACGGGCCGACGGCCGGAGAGCTGCCGGAGAGCTGCCGGCGAGCGTCGGTGAACGCGGCGGCGAGGCTGCCCGCCACCGGCACCGTCCGCACTCCGGCGCCGGCGCTGCCGCCGACGCCCGCCAGTTCCTGCTTGGCGGCGCTGGCCTGGGCCGACCCGGGCATGGCGGCGACGCCCACCGTGATCACGTAGCTGCCGGTCCCGTCGACGTAGGTGGCCCGCAGCATCGCCTCGCAGCCATGGCGGGCGAGCACGGCGCCCACGGCTGCCGGGTCCGTGGCCGCCGCGCAGCTGGCCTGGCTGGCGATGCCGATCCGGTCGGCGGTCAGCTGTAGCTTGGGGACGTCGCTCAGCGACTGAGGCGCGGCGTACTGCAGCGACGCGGGGAAAATGGCCCCGGCGGACATCGTCCGCCAGCGCTTGCCGACTTCCCAGTCGGTGATCTGCTGCCGCTGCCCCGTCGAGAATTGCCTCGGCAAGAGCTGAAAGGCGATGCCGGTCAGCGCCACGGCGAGCCCCGCGACGCCGAGGACGAGCGCGGCGACCGCCGCGAACCAGCGCTGGCGGGCGCGCCGTGCCCGGTAGGGCGGCTGGCCCCCGTACGACGGTGCCGCGTGCCGCCATGGCCGGTCGCTGTACGCGCCGTCGTACTCCGTTGCCACATGCAAATGGTAGGGCTTGGACTGACTCCGCCGTCCTGGGTGAAACCGTTTTGATGATTACCCTAACTTTTCAGTCACCCGATGACCCGGCGCGTTCCGCTCGCCAGCACCAGGAGCACAACGGCATCTCAATAACCTCACTGCCGCCCGTTCGTCTCAGCAGTGCCGCACGGCACCGGTCGAGCCCGGCCGCCCGGTCCGCCGCGGACGCGGTGATGAACGAGCTGTTCGTCGCCAGCCACTCGACCACGTCGCCGACCGGGAGCGTGCGCGTGAAGCGGAACGACGCCGCCGCCGCGGCGCCGAACTCCGCGCCGTCCGGCAGCGTCACCGAGTGTTCTTTCCCCAGCCCGGCACGCACGTCGTCCCGCGTCCGCGGCCTGCCGGCGGCCGGGGAGGCGTCGACGCCGGGCAGCCGGAGCAGGTCGAGCTCGGCCACCCAGTCCTCCCGCCGGTCCCTGCTGGTCCAGATCACGCCAAGCCGGCCGCCAGGCCGCAGCACCCGGGCGATCTCGGGAACCGCCCGGACCGGGTCCAGCCAGTGCCAGGCGGTCGACACGAACACCGCGTCCGCGCACCCGTCCGGCAGCGGCATCCGCTCGCCCCAGCCCGCGAGCACGCGCACCCCCGGCGACCGCTGCGCGAGCACGGCCCGCATCCGCTCGTCGGGCTCGATGGCCACCACCTGGCTCGCCCTGCCGGTCAGCGCGCGGGTGAACAAGCCGGTTCCCGCCGCCACGTCCACCGCCAGCCCGCAGTCCTGGGGCACTAGCCAGTCCAGTGCCTCGGGGGGCGGCCCGGGCCGGACGCGATCGTAGCTTTCCGCCACGCTTCCGAACGACGTGGCTCTTTCCCTATTGAAAGTCACAAATCATTATTCTGAACGGGCCGGTGGTTCCTCCCCCGCCCACCCCTCCTGTGGCTGGCGTGGTGACTGTACCGTCAGACGTGTACGTTGCCAGGACCGCCTGATGTCACCTAAGGGAGCCAGCACGGTGAAGCTGACCAAATACGAGCACGCCTGCGTCGTCCTCGAAAAGGATGGCGCCACGTTTGTCATCGACCCCGGTGTGTTCTCGCCGAACGCGGCGGACATCATCGCCGGCGCCGACGCCGTCCTGATCACGCACGAGCACGCCGACCATGTGCACGAGGGCGCCCTCAGCGCGGCGCTCGGGGAGCGGCCCGAGCTGGCGGTGTACGCGCCCGCCGCGATGGCCGGCCTGTTCAGCGCGCACGCCGGGCAGTTCACGCCGGTCGCCGCGGGCGACGAGTTCACGATCGGCGATTTCACGATCTCGGTGCACGGGACCGACCACGCGGTCATCCACCCGGACATCCCCACGATCGCGAACGTCGGATTCCTTGTCGATGAGTCCGTGTACCACCCGGGCGACGCGTACTTCGTGCCCGCGGCGAGCGTGACGACGCTGCTGCTGCCGACCAGCGGCCCGTGGATGAAGCTCGGTGAGGCGGCCGACTACGTCCGCGCGGTGCGCCCCGAGCACATGGTGTCGATCCACGACCTGCTGCTCAGCGAGACAGGAAAGATGATCAACAGCCAGTTCCTCGGCGAGCAGGGTCTCACCGGCATCCCGCTAACCCAGGTCGATATCGGGAACTCAATCACCGTCTGACGCCGCGGCCGGCGCGCCGAGCGGCGCGCCGGTGCGCGCGCTGTGGACGACCTCGCAGATGGCGCTGATGACGAGTGCGGGGTCGCCCTCGTTCAGGTAATGCTCGGGGCTCCCGGACACCACGTGCCGGCTGTTCGCGGAGAGCCGGGCCAGGTCCTGCTGCAGTTCGTACCAGCCGAGCCAGAGCCGGCCTGGCCGGGTTCCGCTGACGGGCCCGCGGGTCAGGACGATCAGCGGCCGCTCGCCGAGGCCGCCGCTGGCGAGCGCCTGGTCGGCGGCGCTCAGCCGCTTGAACATGCGGAACTCCGTGACGCACGACCGGCGGTCGCCGCCGCCCCGCCATTCCCGTGACCGCACGATCATCTGCGGCATGGTAAGCGCCGCCAGCACGCGGTCTTTCGGGGAAAGGTACTTCGGTATTATTTTCCGCTGCGTCTCATGGCTGGAGTCCACGAGCACCATCCCGGCTATCCGCTCCATGTGCAGCGCGGCATAGGTGCGCAGGTAAATTCCGCCGATCGAGTGGCCGACCAGGACGAGCGGACCGGTGACGCCCAGCGCCTTGAGGACGCCGTGCAGGTCGTCCGCTATCTCGGACGGGCGCCGGCCGTCCCGGGCGGGGCTGCTCGCCCCGTACGGCGCCCTGTTGTAGGTCACGACGGTCGTGTCCTGGGCTATCGTCCTGGCTATGTCCCGCCAGGCGGCCGCGTAGCCGCCGAGCGAAGGCTCCACGACAACCGCCGGCTCGCCGCTGCCGAACACGGCCGTTTCAAGCCGATGACGCCCTACCTGGACCATTGTTGTGTCGCCGTCCATGCCGCCCCACCCAAGAACAGTTCCGCAAGCAATACCGGTGCCCGCTATACGTTAACTGTTCTGCTTTCCGGCGACTAGATTCATTTGCACAAAACTCTTACGCACGTGCATTAATTGCAATTCCATTTGCACGTGCAAATGGAATTGCAATTAATGCCTATTAGCAGTCAATGCCGCTCTCGGCAAGGAAGATGACCGCCGGGCCAGAGGCGGTGAGCGTGTGGTCCGCCACGGACAGGAAGCACGACTCGCCGCGCCTGACCGTGAGCTCGCTGCCCGCCGCCGACCGCAGCGTCGCGGTCCCCTCGGCGCACAGCACCAGGCGGGGGCCGCCGCCGGGCAGGGCGATCGTGGCGGCGGACAGCTCGGCCAGGTACAGCCGGAACTCGGGCGCCGGGGAGTCGTAGACGAACACGCCGTCGCCGAGCGGGCGTGGCTCGATGACCGGCACCGGGACCGTGGGGTCGGTGAGCTTCAGCAGCTCGGGCACGTCGATGTGCTTGCCGGTAAGTCCCGCCCGCACCACGTTGTCCGAATTCGCGAGGAGCTCCACGCCGATGCCGTGCAGGTAGCAGTGCAGGCCGCCGGCGGGCAGGAACACCGCCTCGGCTGGCCGCAGCACCGCGTGCCGCAGCAGCAGTGCCGCCACGACGCCAAGGTCGCCGGGGTGCTCGGCGCCGAGCCGCACGATCGCTCGGCAGGCCGCGGCGTAGCCGCTATCGGTGGCCGCCAGCCGCTCACAGGCCGCCACCACCGCGGCGACCAGCCCGGCGCGGCCCTCCGCGGGCCAGTTCAGCACCCGGCCGAGGGCCGCGGTGAGCGCCTCGGGGACCGGCGCCGCCGCGAGATCGGCGGCGACCGGTTCGAGCTCGGCGACGCCGAGCTCGCGCAGCAGTTCCGCGGCGTCCGCGGCGGTCCGCATCCCCGCCAGCACCTCGAACGGGGTGAGCGCGCAGAGTATCTCCGGCTTGGGCCAGTCGTCGACGTAGTTGCGGGACTTGTCGCCGGGCAGCAGGCCGCGTTCTGTCTCCTCGCGAAAGCCGGCCTCGGCCTGCGCGCGCGACGGGTGCACCTGGATGGACAGCGCGTTCTCCGCCGCGAGCACCTTGAGCAGGAACGGCAGCCGCCCGCCGAACCGCTTCGCGCACTCCGCGCCGAGCTCGCCCGCCGGGTCCGCGGCGACCACAGCGTCCAGCGTGGTGCGCACGCCACCCCGGTCAAGGCCGGACGGCGCCGACGGATGCGCGCCCATCCACAGCTCGGCTTCCGGCCCGGCGGTCGGGGCCTGGCGGCCTTGAAGGTCCGCGATCGCGGTCCGCGAACCCCACGCGTACGGCTGCACCATCGGATCGAGAAGGTCCACCCGCGGCATGGTAGTCCACCACACCGCGCCAGGCGGCCCTGCCTCGCCAACGCCGGGCTAGTCCGCGCCGGTGGTGTCCACGGGATGCTCGACGAGGGCGACGACCCGGCTGGCCATGAACCGGGCGGTTCGCACCGTCGTCCCGGTCCTGGTGACCTCGCTCACCTCGACGATGCCCCGGCCGGTGCTGACCTCCACCCGGCGCCCGGCCCGGGTCGCGGTCACCTCATAGGCCTGGGTGCCGTCGCCGGTGTCGACCACGATCTCCACCCGGTCACCCTTCACCGCAGCCCCCGCCCAGCTCGATCGCGCGCCACGGCACCCTCCCACGGATGGAACGTACGTTTTCACACATACCACCCCGCGGCCCCATAGGAAACTCTCAACGCAACGCGCGCGGCCGAAAGACCCGTCTATTGCGCAACCGGCAACCGCGCCGCCATCGCACGGCCCTCTACATGTGTATTTCCGGGGGATATTCACCCGGAAATACACACACAACCCAGGCTAGCTCGGGGGAGCTGCACCACGGTGGCCTCGCGGCGGGAGCACCGCCGCAGGCCGCAGCCGGATAGGCCATCATGTCGATTGCGCAATCGACACTAATAGAGCAGGTCGATTGCCCAATCGACAGGTCAGCCGGGCGCGTTCGGCGCCCGGCTGACCGGTGCCCTACGCACATGGGGCGAGAAATGCACCGCAGAACCGGGACAAAAAGGACATAAAGCGGGCAGATCTCGCCCTATGTGGCGAACACTGGCCATCGTGACGGCGTACGAGCCGGTTGGGGCCGTCGGCGCGCCCATTAGGTCGAACGTCGCCTCGATCGTGAGGCGGCGTGCTGGGAAAATTGGCGCGATCCGCTACAGCAGGTCGATCGCCAATCGGCAGACGCTATATCGGAAAGCTGCGGAAAAGCCAGCGGCCGGTCCCCGCGAGGGGACCGGCCGCGTGGCGCAACGTGCGCCTTAGTAGGTGGGCAGGCTCGGGTCTACCTGGCTGACCCAGGCGAGCACGCCGCCGCCGACGTGCACGGCGTCGGAGAAGCCGGCGTTCTTGAGCACCGCCAGGACCTCCGCGCTGCGCGCGCCGCTCTTGCAGTGCAGCACGATCTGCTTGTCCTGCGGCATCTTCTCCAGGGCGGAGCCGTTCAGGAACTCGCCCTTGGGGATCAGCGTCGCGCCGGGGATCGAGACGATCTCATACTCGTTCGGCTCGCGGACGTCGACGAGGTAGATGTTGTCCTTCCGGTCCAGCATGGCCGACAGGTCCTTCGCGGAGATCGTGGAGCCGACAACCGCCTCGGCGGCCTCCTCGGACACCGCGCCGCAGAACGCGTCGTAGTCGATCAGCTCGGTCACCGTCGGGTTCGTGCCGCAGATGGCACAGTCAGGGTCCTTGTTCACCCGGACCGTCCGGTACGTCATCTCCAGGGCGTCGTAGATCATCAGCCGCCCGGCCAGCGGCTCGCCGATGCCGGTGATCAGCTTGATCGCCTCGTTGACCTGGATCGACCCGATCGACGCGCAGAGCACGCCGAGCACGCCGCCCTCGGCGCAGGACGGGACCATGCCAGGCGGCGGGGGCTCCGGGTACAGGCAGCGGTAGCACGGCCCGTAGTCGGCCCAGAACACGCTCGCCTGCCCGTCAAAGCGGTAGATCGAGCCCCAGACGTACGGCTTGTGCAGCAGCACGCAGGCGTCGTTCACCAGGTAGCGGGTCGCGAAGTTGTCGGTCCCGTCCACGATGAGGTCGTAAGGCGCGAAGATGTCCATCACGTTGGACGAGTCCAGCCGGTCCTTGTGCAGGATGACCTTCACGTACGGGTTGATCTCCGCGATCGACTCCTTCGCGGACTCAGCCTTGGACTTGCCGACGTCCGAGACGCCGTGAATGATCTGCCGCTGCAGGTTCGACTCGTCCACCGTGTCGAAGTCCACGATGCCAAGGGTCCCGACGCCGGCCGCGGCGAGGTAGAGCAGCGCCGGCGAGCCAAGGCCACCCGCGCCGACGACCAGCACCTTGGCGTTCTTCAGGCGCTTCTGGCCGGCCATTCCCACGTCGGGAATGATCAGGTGACGCGAGTAACGCTTCACCTCGTCTACCGACAGGTCGGCAGCCGGCTCAACAAGGGGTGGCAGCGACACCGTGCAACTCCAGTCTTAGGGATTGGGGAACTCCGTCAGGCGTCAACCGGGTCGTGGCGGCCAGAATTCCCTGCCACATCCCCGCCCGCCCGTGTCCGGTCTACCATCTCACGGAACAGCCGCGCGACGAGCTCAGGACGCTCCATCTGGGCCACGTGACCCGTCTGCGGCAGCACCATCACGGTGGCGTCGCGGAACGCGCGCCGCGCCGGAGCGGCGAGCCTGGGGTTCACCAGCCTGTCGCGGCTGCCGAACGTGACGAGCGAGGGGACAGTGATCCGCTCGGCCGCCCGCCACAGCGAGTACCTGTGCGGCCGCAGGTTCTCCGCCACGATCGTGCGCGCCGCGCGGCTCAGCGTGGTCGCGCTGTAGCTCAGCCCGTCGCGGCGCTTCAGCTCCGCCACGTCATGCCAGAAGCGGTCCGGATGCATCGCGGTCGGGTCGTTGTAACAGGTCGCCACCACCCCGGCCACCCGGTTCTCCGCCGGAACGCGCTGCGTGCGGCGCATCACCCAGTCGCCGACGACGGGCAGCCCGGCGATCGGGAAGCGCAGCAGCTCCGGCCGGACCAGCAGGTCGGGCAGCACCGGCGAGACGAGGGTCAGCGTCCGCAGCAGGTCGGGGCGGCTGGCCGCTACCCGGATCGAGACCGCGCCGCCCATCGAGTTGCCCGCCAGGTGCACCCGCCCGCGGTCAAGGGCCTCGATGAGCCGGATCACGGTGCCCGCCAGAGCCGTGATCGAGTAGCCGCGTTTCGCGGCGGGCGGCGGGGAGAACCCTGAGCCGGGCAGGTCCACCGCCGCGCAGGCGAAGTCCGGCGCCAGTTCGGCCATGAAGTCGGTCCAGTTGGTGGCCGCTCCCGACATGCCGTGCACGCACAGCACCAGCTCTTTGCCCTTACGCGGAACGGGCTCGGCCGTCTCCGCGACGTACACCTGCTCGCCAGCGGCGAGAGAGACCGTGCGACCGGGCCAGTGCGGGATGGGTCCGGTCACGCGCTCGCCTTCCGGCGGGAAGACGAGCGCTTGGCCGGGGCGGCCTTGCCGTCGCCCGATCCTCCGCCGTCTTTCGCCCTGTTGGCCTTCGCCGCGGCCACGCTCGCGCGCAGCGTCTCGGTGAGGTCGGCGGGACCGCCTGGCTTCTCCGCCGAGATGCCGGGCGCCGGCCTGACCAGCTCGTTGCCCTCGATCTTGGCCTGCACGAGCGCCTCGAGCGCTTCCCGGTACGCGTCCTTGTACGCCGACGGGTCGAAGTCCTCGGTCATCGTGTCGATCAGCGAGGCGGCCATCTTCAGCTCCTGCGACCTGACTTCCACGTCCTCGTCGAGGAACTTGAAGTCGGGGGTGCGCACCTCATCGGGCCACAGCAGCGTCTCGAGAACCAGCACGCCGTCCCGCACCCGCACCGCCGCCAGCGCCTCGCGCTGGCGGATCGCCACCTTGGCGACCGCCACCCGGCCCGATCGCTCCAGCGCGTCGCGGAACAGCATGTAGGCGCGCACCCCGGCGGGTTCCGGCTCCAGGTAGTAAGCCTTGTTGGCGAGGATCGGGTCGAGCTGGCCCGACGGGGCGAAGTGCTGCACGTCGATCCGGTGCGCGGTCGCGAGCGGCAGGTCCTTCAGGTCGTCGTCGGTGAGCACCACGACGTCGCCGGTGGCCAGCTCGTAGCCCTTGGCCACGTCGGAGTACGGCACCTCCTGGCCGTCAATCGAGCAGACCCGCTTGAACTGAATCCGGCCGCCGTCCTCACGGTGCACCTGCCGGAACGACACGTCGCGCTGCTCTGTCGCGGTATAGAGCTTGACCGGGATCACGACCAAGCCGAACGAGATGACTCCGGCCCAGATGCTGCGCATGAACTACCCCTACCCACATTTATCCGCCGCCAAGACCCCACGACTGGAGGGGGACTTGACATGGTGGATGCTGGGTATGGCGGAGACCACCCCCGGCACGGAAGAGGTCGAGCATTGAGCGAGACAAGCATCGAGATGCCGGACGACGACGCCGCCGAGCAGGCGCGCGAAGTGCCCGAACAGGAGTCCGGTGAACTGCGGGAACTCCCGCTCGAGGTAGACGAGGCAGACGCCGCGGAGCAGACCCGCGACATCGGTTACGACGACGAGGATTACCGCTGACGCACACTGGCCACTACCGTTAGTGCCTATGGCTAGCACTCGGAGATCACGTTGACCGCCCCATCAGCCGCCAAGCCGCGAGGGACCCGGCTCCCCCGGCTGGCGCGCCGCCGCCAGCTGCTTGACGCGGCCATGGAGGTTTTCGTCGCCCGTGGCTATCACGCGGCGGCGATGGACGAGATCGCCGAGCGGGCCGGGGTCAGCAAGCCGGTCCTCTACCAGCACTTTCCCGGCAAGCAGGAGCTCTACCTCGCGCTGCTCGACGAGAGCGTGGAGCAGCTGATCGAGGCGGTGCGGGCGGCGCTGCGCTCGACCACCGACAACTGGCAGCGGGTCACCGCGACCTTCAGTGCGTACTTCGGGTACGTCGCCGAGCACAGGGGGACGTTCCGGCTGGTCTTCGAGTCGGACTTCACGAACGATCCCGCGGTCCGCGAGCGGCTGGACACCGCCGACCGCAAGTGCGCCGACCTGATCAGCCAGGTGATCAAGGAAGACGCCGGAGTGGCGGACGAGGAGGCGCACCTGCTGAGCATCAGCCTGGTGGGCATGGCTCAGGTCAGCGCCAGGTACTGGCTCGGCACGCTTGGCTCGATCCCGAGGGAGGCGGCCGAACAGCTGGTGGCGCGGCTCGCCTGGCGCGGGATCTCCGGCTGGCCGCTCACCTCCGACCAGCCGGAACAGCCGCCCGCCCAGGCCTGAGGGCGACTCTCCCTACCCACTCAGCGTGAGGAGCGCCGTGGAAGTCAAGATCGGGATCCAGTCCATTCCGCGCGAGCTCGTCGTGGACACCGACGCGACCGCGGAAGAGATCGAGCGTGACCTGGCGGCGGCACTCAGCGCCAAGGACGGCCCCGCCATCCTCGCGCTGGGCACCCAGAAGGGCGGCCGGGTGCTCATTCCCGCCGACAAGATCGCCTTCGTGGAGTTCGGCGGCGACCAGTCGCGCCGCGTCGGCTTCGGCAACATCGTCTGATTCACCGTCTGGTACCGTGGGTAACGCGAGTGGGCATTGGAATGTCGTAATCCCAGTTCGCGTTGACATTGACGCTGCGCCTAGCAGCCGCGCGCCCGGAGGAGGCGCGGGCGCTACGTGCCCAGCGCACGGAGGAACCCCTGACAACCCAGCCAATCCCGTCCGCCGATGGATCCTACGCGGTGGCATTCCGCGATCTCGGCGTTGACGAGGTAATCTGCACCGCGCTCGAAGCCGCGGGTATCCACACCACATTTCCCATTCAGGCGCTTACGCTCCCGCTGGCCATCGACGGCCAGGACATCATCGGGCAGGCGCGTACCGGCACCGGCAAGACGCTCGCGTTCGGCATCCCCATGCTGCACCGGCTGGCCACCACGTTCGCCGCGGACCGTGCGGCCAAGGAGCCTTCGGCCCTGGTCGTGGTGCCCACGAGAGAACTCGCCGTCCAGGTCGCCGAAGACATCAAGCAGGCGGGCCTGCACCTCGGCGCGCGAGTGCTCACCGTGTACGGCGGGCGCGCCTACGAGCCGCAGCTTGACGCCCTCAAGGCGGGCACCGACATCGTGGTCGGCACCCCCGGCCGGCTGCTCGACCTCGCCAACAGGAAGAACCTCGACCTCGGCAAGGTCCGCTCGCTCGTCCTCGACGAGGCTGACAAGATGCTCGACCTCGGCTTCCTGCCGGACGTGGAGCGCCTGCTCAAGCTCACCCCCGACGACCGGCAGACCATGCTGTTCTCGGCGACGATGCCTGGCGAGGTCGTGACGCTGGCCCGCCGGCACATGCGCCGGCCGACCAACATCAGGGCCGAGGATGCGAACGAGTCCGCGCCGCCGCCGCTCACCAGGCAGCACGTCTACCGCACGCACAGCATGGACAGGATCGAGGTGCTCGCGCGGGTGCTGCAGGCCAAGGACCGCGGCCTGTCGATGGTGTTCTGCCATACCAAGCGCGCCGCCGACCAGGTGTCCACTGCCCTGGACGAGCGCGGTTTCGCGGTCGCGACCGTGCACGGCGACCTGGGGCAGGCCCAGCGCGAGCGCGCGCTGCGCGCGTTTCGCAGCGGCAAGGTCGACGTCCTGGTGGCCACCGAGGTCGCCGCCCGCGGCATCGACGTGGACGACGTGACGCACGTGATCAACTACGAATGCCCTGACGACGAGAAGGCCTACGTGCACCGCATCGGCCGGACCGGCCGGGCAGGGCGGGCCGGCGTCGCGGTGACGTTCGTGGACTGGCGCGACATGCAGCGCTGGAAGCTGATCAACGACGCGCTCGGCCTCGGCCAGCCGGAGCCGATGGAGACCTACTCGACGTCTGAGCACCTGTACACGGAGCTGTCCATCCCGCCGGGCGTCACCGGCACGCTGCCGCGCGCGATGCGCGCACGGGCCGGCCTGTCCGCAGAGGCGACGGAGGACCTCGGCGAGACCGGTCGCATCAGGTCGGGTCCCAGCCGCCCGCGCGGGCGGAGCCGGGACAGGGCGGGGCGCGAGGCACGCCAGTTCGACGGCGGCACCACGTCGCACGACAAGGCCGACCCGGCCGACCGCGCGGAGACTCCCGCCAGGAACCGGCGCCGCCGCCGCACCCGCAGCGGCCGCGAGGTCGCCGGGAGCGCCGCCCGTGAGGTCATCGTCGAGGTACACCCTGAGAGCGGCCAGCAGGCCTCCTAGCCGTGTCGACGCCCACCTCGCTTGAACTACCTGACCGGGCGCGGCGGACGACCGTCTCGTGCGCGCGCGGCACGTTCGCCGCGCTCGAGGCGTTCCCCGCGTCCGGCACCTGCGAGCTAGGCACCGCGCTGCTCGTGCCCGGTTACACGGGCAGCAAAGAGGACTTCATCCCGCTGCTCGGCCCGCTCGCGGCCGCGGGCCGCCGGGTGGTCGCCATCGACATGCGCGGCCAGTACCAGACGCCAGGCCCCGACGACCCGGCCGCCTACGACTGGCCGGCGCTGGGCGCCGACATCACGGCCGTAGCCAAAGCCACGGACACAACCCACCTGCTCGGCCACTCCTTCGGCGGCCTGGTCACCCGCGAGGCCGTCCTGGCCGGCTGCACCCCGGCCTCCCTCACGCTGATGAGCTCAGGCCCGTCCGCCCTCCCTGGCTCCCGGGCCGAAGACCTTCGCACCATGCTGGCCTACCTGGCGGACACCCCCACCCAGGACCTCAAGGCCAAGATCGAAGAAATCTGGCACGCCACCCTGGAACCCCAGGCCATCGACTCAGGCGTCAAGCCCCCCATCCTCGGCTTCCTCAAAGACCGCATGCTGTCCAACAATCCCACGGCCCTGGTCACGATGGCGAGCCACTTGCTCACGGCAGGCGACAAAACCAGAGCGCTGGCCGCCCGGGACCTCCCCACACTGGTCCTCTACGGCGAAGACGACAACGCCTGGCCCCACACGCTGCAAGCAGACATGGCCACCCGCGTCGGCGCCCGAAAATTCTGCATCCCAGGCGCGGCACACAACCCCAACGTCGAAGCCCCGGCAACCACAGCCCACGCCCTGACCAGTTTCTGGACTTCCGCGGAAGCGAATGGCGCAGCGGTGTAAAGCCGCGTTGTTCGGGCCGCTCTAGGGCCCGACTGAACGCGGGCGTAACACCGCAAGCCAAGAGCGCCCAAACCCGCCCAAAGGTGAGGCTGGCACGAGCCCGCTGAGCAAGTTGCCTTCCTTGGCCCTCTCCTCCAGACAAGAAAGACTGTTCGTCGGGTTCACGACACTGACGGGGGGAGCGGTCATGTCAGTTGCGTGGTACCGCTTCGTCACGACCTTTAGCCGGAGGCGGAGCGGCTATCTCACGCTGATCCTGCTGATCGGGCTGCTCGGCGGCGTCGCCATGGGCTCGGTCGCGGCGGCCAGGCGCACGCAGTCCTCGTATGCGACGTTCCTGGCCTCGACCAGCCCGTCGGACCTGGGCCTGAGCGTGCAGGGCCAGAATCTGACCGCGAAGCTGGCGCGCCTGCCCGGCGTCCAGCGAGTCGAAGCGGCACTGCTATCCCTGAACGCGTTCCCGATGAGCCGGACGGGAACTCCGATCATCCCGCCCGCCTTCCGGTTCAGCCAGGCCATCCCGATCGGGAGCATCAACGGCGAGTATTTCGACCAGGACCGGGTCACGGTCACCGCCGGCCAGGCGGCGAACCCGGACCGCGCCGATGAGTTCGTCGCGACCGCGCTGGCGGCCCGGCTGCTCGGCTGGCACGTCGGGCAGGTGATCCCGATGGGGTTCTACACCAATAGCCAGTCGCCCACGTCCAGGCCGCTGCGGCAGCTGCGGATGACGCTCACCGGGATCGCCACGTTCAACAACGAGGTCGTGCTCGACGACGTCGACAAGTACCCGTCGTACGTGCTGTTCACCCCGGCGCTGACGGGGCCGTTCAGCACCGGGCCGGAGGAGATCTACTACGGTCTCAAGCTCACGGACGGCGCCGCCGGGGCCCCCGCCGTCGAGCACGAGATCATCCGGGCCGTCCCGCAAGCCGTCAACGCCAGCTTTCACCTCACCTCGACCGTCGAGGGTCAGGTCAACCGCACCGTGGAGCCCGAGGCGATCGCCTTGGCCGTGTTCGGCATCATCGCCGCCCTCGCGACCGTGCTGATCGCGGCGCAGGCGATCGCGCGCCAGATCCAGCAGGCCGGCGAGGATACCGCGGTGCTGCGCGCCCTCGGCGCGAGCCGCCCGGTCATCATGGGCGACACCCTCCTCGGTCTCCTCGGGGCGATCGTCGCCGGCTCGCTGCTCGCCGCCGGGGTAGCGATCGCGCTGTCCCCGCTGTCACCCATCGGCCCGGTCCGCCCCGTCTATCCCTCACCAGGCCTGGCCGCCGACCTGACGGTGCTCGGCCTCGGCTTCCTCGGCCTTGTCGTCGTCATCGGCACCGTCGCCGTCGTGCTCGCGGCCCGCTCAGCAGCGGACCGGCAGGCGAGGACGCCAGGGCGGAGCGTCCGTGGCTCGCGGATCGCCCGGCTGGCCGCCGGCTCCGGCGCTCCCGTCTCCGTGCTCGCCGGGATCCGTCTCGCGCTCGAACCTGGCCGGGGCCGCACCGCCGTGCCGGTCCGCTCGGCCATGCTCGGCGCCGTGCTCGCCGTCACGACCGTCGCCGCCACGCTGACCTTCGGCAGCAGCCTGACCACGCTGATCTCCCATCCGCCCCTGTACGGCTGGAACTGGAGTTACGTCCTGCAAGGGGTCAACATCCCTCCGCAGTCGCAGACGCTGCTCGACCACGACCCGCTCGTCGCGGGATGGACCGGTGTGGAATTCATCGACCTCGAGATCGCCGGCCAGGTCGTCCCTGCCATCGTTACCGACGCCCCCGCGCAGGTCAGCCCGCCGATCCTGGCCGGGCACCAGCCCGACAGCCGAGGGCAGCTCGTCCTCGGCGCGCAGACCCTTCGCCAGCTGCACAAGCGCATCGGTGACGTCGTCGACGTGAGCTACGGCGCGCCGGACGACGCGCCGTTCTACATACCGCCGACCCAGGAAACGATCGTCGGAACCTCGACGCTGCCCGCCATCGGGGAGCCGCAATCGCTCCATACCTCGATGGGAACCGGGGCGCTGATCCAGGCTTCGGTCGCGCCGCCCGCGATGCAGCGGGCGCTCACCTACCAGAACGCCACGCTGGACGGCCCGGCAGCCGCCCTCGTCCAGCTGAAGACCGGGGTGTCCCCATCGGCGGGCCTGGCGTCACTGCAGCGCATCGCCCAGGCGGGAACCCGGGCATTCGAGGAGCTGCCGAGCAGCCTGTACATGGGGCAGAGCGTCTATGTCCTGCCGGTGCAGTACCCGGCAGAGATCGAGAACTACCAGTCGGTAGGCGCCACGCCCGCGCTGCTCGCGGCCGGCCTGGCCGTCGGCGCCGTAATCGCCCTCGGCCTGACCCTGATGGCCTCGGTCCGGCGACGGCGCCGCGACCTCGCGATGCTCAAGACCCTTGGCCTCACCCGGCGCCAGCTCGCCAACTCCGTAGCTTGGCAGTCGTCGGCGGTCATCGTGGCGGGGATCGTCGCCGGCATCCCGGCGGGCGTGGCGCTTGGCCGCTGGCTCTGGATCCTGTTCGCCGAGCAGATCTACGCGGTGCCCAGCGCGACGGTGCCGGTCCTCTCGCTCTGCTACGTCGCGCTCGGCGCGCTCGTGCTCGCGAACCTCGTGGCGGCCTTCCCGGGCCGGAGCGCGTCGCGCACCCCGGCCGCGCTCGTGCTGCGCGCGGAGTGATTACAGCTCCGCCAGCCCGTCCCACGGGCGACGGGATACGGCAGCCGCTTGCCCTTCCGGGCAGTGCCGCAGGAAGTCGCACCAGCCGCAGCCAGGCGAAGTTCGCGGCGGGAACACCTCGTCATAGGCGTCCGCGGCTAGCGGCGTGCGCATCGCCTCGTCCGCGTCGGCGCACTCCGTCGCGACCTGCTCAGCGCGCCCCAGGTGCCGCTGCAGTGACTCCGGCGTGTGGTCCCAGCCGATCACCCGCCCGCTCGGCAGGTGGTGCAGCTCGACCCGGCGGCAGTCGCGGCGCAGCACCCGCGCGGCGGCGATCGCGTAGATCGCCAGCGCGAGCGAGCTGCGGGCGTCGTCGACGCTCAGCACGTGGCGGCCCGTCTTGTAGTCCACCACCACGAGTTCGGTGGCTGCCGCCGTCCGACGGGCGCGCGTCCAGCCGGTCGATCCGCCCGGACACCGCGATCACGTCGGTGCGCGTCGCCACCGTGCGCTCCACGCCGACCGGCTCGTCGGCCGGGTCGAGGCCGGCGGTGTACCCCTCGACCAGCTGGCGCGCCCAGTCGCGGTACTTCGCTGACTGGTCGTCGCTCGCGTAGCCCTCGTTGATCCAGCCCTGCTGGAGCAGCGCGCCCGCGGCGGGCGCGGTCCGCCTGGGCAGCGGCAGCCGCCACCAGCCGGCCAGCGCGTTGTGCACGCTCGCGCCGAGGCTGTTATGCGCCCACGGCGGCCCCTTCGGCGGCGCGGGCCGGTCCAGGTAGCTCATCCGGTACCGTCGCGGGCAGTCGAGCCAGGTCGTCAGCCGGGTTGGCGTGCACGTGTACAGCCGTCTCGGCATTCCCTCGAAACCGAGCTGTTCCATCGGGGCTAGCTCGAGCCCACGGCCGGGCCCGCGGTCACCCAGCCGTCGAACCGCTTCGTGGCGGCGGAGATCGTGGTCTCCTCGCCGTGCCCAGGCAGCACCCGGGTCCCCGGCGGCAGGCCGAGCAACCGCTCGCCGATCGCGGTCAGCTGCCCGGGAAAGTCGGGAAACTCCCCCTCGTGCGCCGCGAGGCCGACGGCCAGCAGCGCGTCTCCGGTGAACACCGTACCGAGGTCCGCGCAGTACAGGCTGACCGAGCCGGGAGAGTGCCCGGCGGTGTGCATGACCTCAAGCACCACGTCCGCGACCTCGAACCGGCCGCCGTCGGCCATCTCGATCTCGGCGGCGTCGTCCGGGTGCGTGGCCCGCCAGTCCAGCCGGTCCGCCGGGTGCAATGCCACCGGCGCTTCGTCGCGTTCGGCTACCTCGATGGCGGCGGTGACATGGCTGGCGTGGCCGTGCGTGCAGATCACCGCGAGGATCTCGCGGTCGCCCACCGCCTCGAGCACCCTGGCGGCATCCTCCCCCGGATCGATGACGATCACCTCGTCGTCGTCACCGATAACCCAGGCCGTGGCGTCGCCCGGCCGCTCGATCCGCGCTTCCATGCGCGCCACTTTAGCCCCGCGCCGGACGGGCGCGCACGGTTACCTGGCCTGGGCGGCGAAGGCCAGCGCGGACTGGGCGACGAGCTGGACCGCGATCGCCGACAGCAGCAGGCCGGCGATCCGCGTTAGCAGCTCGACACCGTTGTCTGTCAGCGCCCGGTGGATCACCTCAGCGAAGCGCATCGACAGCCAGGCCGCCACGGCCACGGCGCAGATGGCCAGCGCGAGCGCCACCCCGTTGAGCACGGTGTGCACGCGCTGCACGTACAGCATCGTCGCCACGATCGCGCCGGGGCCCGCGAGCAGCGGCGTGCCGAGCGGCACGAACGCCACGTTGGCCTTGGCCCGCTCCGCTGAGGTCGGCTCCTCCGTCTGGCCGGTGAGTAGCTGCAGCGAGACGAGCAGCAGGAGCAGGCCGCCGGCGCCCTCCAGCGCGGGCAGCCCGACCTGCGTGTAGTTCAGGATCGCCCGCCCGAACAGCGCGAACGCGATGATCACCGAGAACGCCACCACCGCCGCCTGCCAGGCCAGCTTCTTGCGCGTCCGTGCCGACCGGCCCCTGGTCAGACCGAGGAACAATGGCACGATCCCGGGCGGATCGATGATCACGAACAGCGTGACGAACGCCTGCAAGAAGAACGTCATCGCGGCTCCGCCCCCGCCCCCCACCCGTGGGAGGTCACGGGGCGGGCGCCCGTGGCCAGCGCCAGCAGCCGCTCGTACTGCCCGGGCGGCGTCGTCTCGCTGCCGAGACCGCTGTCGTTGAAGGTACCGTGATCGTCGCTGCCGCCCGTCATCACCAGGTCCAGCGAGTTGGCTAGCTGAGTCAGCCGCGTACGTTCCGAATGATCATGATCAGGGTGGAAGACCTCAAGGCCAGCCAGGCCCGCGGCGGCCAGCCCGGCGACCACCTCATCCGCGATCTCGTACCCCGGTGAGCGGGGGTGGGCGAGGACGGGAACGCCGCCCGCGGCCCGGATCAGGGCGATCCCGCGGGCCGCGTCAGGGGCGTAGCGGTCGACGTGCGCGCGGCCGCCGTCGGCTATCCACTCGGCGGTGAAGGCGTCCGCCGGGGTGGCGACCACGCCGGCTTCGGCCAGGGCGCGGGCGATGTGCGGCCTGCCGACGACCCCGTCGCCGGCGATCGCGGCGACCTGCTCCCAGGTGACCGGGGCGCCGAGCTCCGCGAGCCGCGCGACCATCGCCCGCGCACGGTGCACCCGATCGTCGCGGATCAGCTCCGTCTCGGCGGCGAGCGCCGGGTCGCCGGGGTCGCACAGGTAGCCGAGCAGGTGCATGCTGCGTGAGGGGGATCCGGGGGGAGACCATCCCCCCGGATGAGAGCCATCGAGACAGGACAGCTCCAGGCCGGGGACCAGGGTCAGCCCCGGCGGAAGCGCGGCCGCCGCCGACGCGATGCCCGCCATCGTGTCGTGGTCGGTCAGCGCGACGACGTCGAGGCCCGCCACGGCGGCGCGGCGGGCCACCTCAGCCGGGGGATCCGTGCCGTCCGAGGCGCTGCTGTGCACGTGCAGGTCAATACGCACGGCGGCAATCGTACTTGGGCCACCGCCCCCGCGGCGCGCGGCAGGCCGCTCAGGCAGGCAGCCGCGGCGAGAGCGCGCCGAACGGGAGATCCAGGTCCTGGGCGGGATCCCGCAGGTCGCGCAGCTCCAGCGGCTCGATGAGCAGCGTGCCGGCGGTGTCCGGCCAGAGCACCAGCCACAGCCAGCTGCCCTCCACCTCGCCGGCGAACACGGCCTTGTGATCTGCGTCGACCAGCCAGAGCGGCGCCTCGTGGTTCGCGACCTTGACGGTCGCGTTCGGCTGGCCGGACGCGAAGCCGTCACCGGGATCGGGACCAGGCAGGCCGGCCAGGCCGGCGCCGAGACCGACACCCGGTTCTTCCGCGACGATCAGCAGGTCGGCGGGGCCGCCAAGCGGGTTAGGGCCGGACACCGCGACCGCCGACCCGCGGATGCCCGAGCGTTCGTCGCCCGCGCCGGTGAACCCGGTGACCAGCCAGCCCTGGGGCAGCGGCCACGGCACCCAGAAGGGCACCCGCGCGTCGCTGAGCAGGCCGCCGAGGGATTCCTTCGACGGCATCCTGGCCGGCGCGAGCGGGTAGATCTCGCCGTGCAGGTCGCATCGCCACGCGCTCGACCACGCCGTCGGAGCGCGTGCTTCATTGCCGCAACGCGGGCATACCGCTCTTCCCACCACCTCACCGTTATCTACCCTTAGGGCCGTGAGCACACACTTGATCCCCTGCGTAGGCGCTGTGATCAGGGATGACGCTGGACGGCTGCTGTTGATCAAGCGCGGTCATGAGCCTGGCAAGGGGCTGTGGTCGATCCCCGGCGGGCGGGTCGAGGCGGGCGAGTCGGACGCGGCGGCAGTCGTGCGGGAGGTCCGCGAGGAGACCGGGCTTGTCGTGGTGCCCGGGCGGCTGATCGGCAGCGTGCGCCGGCCGGCCAGCGGCGACGGCGGCGTGTTCGACATCAGGGATTACGCGGCGGCCGTCACCGGCGGCGCGGTCGTTCCCGGCGACGACGCGGACGACGCGGTGTGGGCGGGGCCGGCCGAACTGGATGCGCTGCCGCTGACCGCAGGCCTGCTCGACACGCTCCGGTCATGGGGAGTCGTGTAGGAGCCTGCCGCCGGCTGGCGGGTGCCACCGAGTCCTCGAGGTCGAGCATCACCTCGTCGGCGGCCAGTTCCCGCGCCTTGGCGAGGAACCGCTCGCTGCTCGCCGGGACCGACATGCAGGTCCGGCGCGGCCGGTACTCGGCATCCACTGCGCTACCTTATCCGGCTTGGCCAGCTGGCCTGACGGCGGCGGTCAGCTACTTTGCCGACTGTGTTCCACTCAAATTTGAACATCCGAAACGGTTCGTTCACCTAAAAGGCCTCTGGCCCAGCAATCGTCGGCATCGGTATTCCCCGTCGTAACAGTACGCACTGGAGGAGCGATGCACCTGTCCTTCCGGAAGGCGTCCGCGATCGTCGCGGCCACCGCCCTCGTCGCGGGCGGTGGTGCCGCGACAGCCGCCACTGCCGCCACGGCGGCCGTGGCCGCGCCGAAGGGTCCGGCCCACTTCGAGTGGTTCCACAAGACAGCGACGCCGATCAAGCACCTGGTGGTCATCTTCCAGGAGAACATCTCCTTCGACCACTACTTCGGCACCTACCCGAACGCGACCAACACCTCGGGCCAGCCATTCCACGCCAAGAAGGGCACACCCACGGTCACCGGGCTGACCCAGGCGCTGCTGACCGCGAACCCGAACGGCGTCAACCCGCGGCGGTACGACCCGGCGAACATCAATGACGTGCTGACCTGCGACCAGGATCACGACTACCACGACGAGCAGGTCGCCTTCAACGGCGGCAAGATGGACAAGTTCGTCGCGACCCTCGGCACCGCGACCGGCACGTCGCCCACCGGCGTCGCGTGCAAGGCTGGCGACGTGATGAACTATTACGACGGCAACACCGTCACCGGGCTGTGGAACTACGCCCAGCGCTATGCGATGAGCGACAACTCCTACGGGACCACGTTCGGCCCGT
Organism: uncultured Actinomycetota bacterium; assembly: GCA_963843745.1. Classification (GTDB taxonomy): domain Bacteria; phylum Actinomycetota; class Actinomycetes; order Streptosporangiales; family Streptosporangiaceae; genus Trebonia. Next base: position 49,079 of record CAWJLP010000009.1, on the reverse strand, counting down.
CGTCACCAGGCGCGATCAACCTCGCGTCCGGCAACACCGGCGGCGTGGACATGAAGCACACCGCCAACAACCCGACGATCTCCACCCCGGCCGCGCCGAACGGCGACCTCACCGCGGACGGCAAGGGCGGCTACTCGCTGACCAGCGACGCGCAGCCGTACTGGGACGACTGCTCCACCCGGGACGCGGTCGCGATGTCCGGCACCAACATCGGCGACGAGCTCAACTCCGCCGGGCTGTCCTGGGGCTGGTTCCAGGGCGGCTTCCGGCCGACGACGAGCTTCACTGACGCGCTGGCCGCAATCGGCAAGTCCGGGCAGCCGACCTCGACCTTCATCCCCAACCAGTTCGCCACGGCCGGGTTCTACAAGTCGGTGCCGCACGCTACCAACGAGGGGACCTGTAACGCCGTCACCGCCGTCGGCGCGGGCCTGACCAGCCCGCTCACCCCGGGCACCGGCCAGTACGGCTGGAAGAACGACTACATCCCGCACCACGAGCCGTTCCAGTACTACGCCTCGACGGCCAACCCGCACCACCTGACGATCCCGACCGGCGCCAGCGGCAAGGACACCCTTGCCGGGCTGCGTGAGATCGGGCACGACACCCAGTCTTATGTCAAGGGCGTGCCGCAGTTCAATACGCCGAACCACCAGTACGACATGACCGACTTCAGCCAGCTCGTCGCGGCGATCGGCAAGGGCCGGCTGCCGGCATCGGACCTACCCGCGGTCAGCTTCCTCAAGGCCCCCGGTTACCAGGACGAGCACGCCGGGTACTCCGACCCGCTCGACGCGCAGCACTTCATCGTGAACACGATCAACGCGCTGCAGAAGACCCCGGACTGGAATAGCACCGCGGTGATCATCTCCTACGACGACTCCGACGGCTGGTATGACCACATGTTCTCCGGGGTGACCAACCCGTCCACCTCGGTCGCCGACGCCCTTACCGGCACCGGCATGTGCGGCAGCGGCACTCCGCTGGCCGGGCAGAACGGCCGCTGCGGGTTCGGCCCGCGGCTGCCGCTGCTGGTCATCTCGCCGTGGGCGAAGCGCAACTACGTGTCGAACACGCTGACCAGCCAGACCTCGATCATCAAGTTCGTCGAGGACAACTGGGACCTGCCGCGCATCCCCGGCAGCTTCGACGCAGTAAGCGGCGGCATTATGGACATGTTCAGCTTCAAGGCGCACGGTATCGGGTCTCCACCGAACGGCAAGCCGTTCATCCTCAGCCCGGTCACGGGAGAACCGGTTAGCTGGTAGTCCGGCACTACTGGCCGGCCCGGCAGCGATCACGTGCCTGGGACGTGCGGCACAGCCCGCGCGTCCCAGGCACGTAGCATTGGGGGCATGACTTCCCCGCTGCCTACTGCCGAGCAGGTGACGTCCGCGCTGGCCGGCGTCAACGACCCAGAGATCGGCCGCCCCATCACCGAACTCGGCATGGTCAAGTCCGTCTCGGTCGGCGCCGACGGCCTCGTGGACGTCAGCGTCTACCTGACCGTGGCCGGCTGCCCGATGCGCGACACCATCACCTCGCGAGTCACCGACGCGGTGACCGCGCTGCCCGGTGTCTCCGGGGCGCGCGTCACCCTCGACGTGATGAGCGAAGAGCAGCGGAAGGCCATGCAGACGCAGCTGCGCGGCGGGCGCCCCGAGCCGGTGATCCCGTTCGCCCAGCCCGCGTCGCTCACCAAAGTGCTCGCGGTGGCCAGCGGCAAGGGCGGCGTCGGCAAGTCCTCGGTCACCGTGAACCTGGCGGTGGCGCTCGCCGCTGCCGGGCACAAGGTCGGCATCATCGACGCCGACATCTACGGCCATTCGGTGCCGCGGATGCTCGGCGTGACCGGCCGACCCACCCCCGTCGAGAACATGATCATGCCGCCGTCGTCGCACGACGTGAAGGTGATCTCGATGGGCATGTTCACCAAGGGGAACACTCCGATCGTGTGGCGCGGCCCGATGCTGCACCGGGCCATGCAGCAGTTCCTCGCCGACGTGTTCTGGGGCGACCTGGACTACCTGCTGCTCGACCTGCCGCCGGGCACCGGGGACATCGCCATCTCGCTCGCCCAGCTGCTGCCGAACGCCGAGCTGCTGGTGGTGACCACGCCACAGCTCGCCGCGGCCGAGGTCGCCGAGCGCGCGGGCGCCATCGTGACCCAGACGCGGCAGCGCATCACCGGCGTTATCGAGAACATGTCGTACCTCGTGTGCCCGCACTGCGGAGAGCAGATGGACGTCTTCGGATCAGGCGGCGGCGAGGCGGTCGCGGCCACGCTCAGCCAGCTGACCGGGACCACGGTGCCGCTGCTCGGCCAGGTTCCGCTCGACACCAGGCTGCGCGAGGGCGGCGACAACGGCACCCCGCTCGTGCTCGACGACCCGTCATCGCCCGCCGCGCTGCAGCTCGTCAAGATCGCCGACGCGCTGTCCAGCCGCGGCCGCGGCCTCGCGGGCCGGATGCTTAACCTCAGCCCGCGCTAACGCCCGCGGGGCAGCCGCTCAGGTGGCCTCGAGGTCGAACGGCGGGTCCGCGCCGTCCTCGAGCGTGGCGCGCGCGCCATTGGCGCCATTGGCGCCGTTGGCGGCAGCGACGGTGCCCGCGTTGCTCATGTTCGCCGGGGTCGCGGTCGTGCCCGGCTCATCGAGCAGGTGCTTCTGCACGAAACGGCGGGGGTTCAGGTCATCGAAGTCGAAGTCCTCGAACTCCGGGCCGAGCCCCTCCCTGAGATCCTGCTTGGCGCCTTCGGCGATCCGGCGCAGGTCGCGCAGCGCGCGGCCCGCCTGCGCGGCGATCTTCGGCAGCTCCTTCGGCCCGAAGACCACGAGCGCGATCACCGCCAGGACCAGCAGCTTGGTCAGGGACAGGTCGAACACGTCACTACTTTAGCTCAGTGGAAGGGGTCGGCGACCGCCGCGAGGCGGCGGAACCCGCGCATGATCCGGTTGAAGAACCCGGGCGCCGTGTTCTGCGGCAGGGACGCGACGACCTGGGTCACGACCAGCGGCGGGGCATCGGCGAGCATCGTGTAGACGAACCCGCCCCCGGCCCAGATGATCGAGTGTCCCGCGACGTAGACCTGGTGCCCCGGCAAGCTGACCTGCTGCCAGCCGGCCGGCCGCTGCGCGAGCGTACCGCGCTGCACGAAAAGCGAGACGACCGAGAGCCCGTCCGAGTAGCCGAGGTCCAGCACCTGCCCCGCGGTGGTCGTGCTGCGCGCGGCCGAGTACAGCGGCAGGCCCCCGGGGAGGGAGACCGGCAGCCGCCAGCCCTGCTTGTTAAGGCCCGCGAGCAGCTGCGCCGGGGCCGTCACCGCCGACCAGCCCGACCCGGACGGCGTTGCAGCGACGGCCCCGGCGGTGGCCCCGGCGCTGGCCTTAGTGCCGGTCTTGGCGCCGGTCTTGGCGCCGGAACCCGAGGCGGCCGTGGGCCCCGGTGGTTTCGTCAGCGCGCCGAACTGCACCTGGACGAACGCTTCTTCGCTGGTGAGCCGGGCGGACGTGTCGAAGACTTCCCGCCGCAGCGGCACCATCGTCTGCTTGTCCAGCCAGAACCGCGCGGCCAGGCTGCCGTCGGCCCGGTGCAGCTCGACGATGAGCGCGGGCCTGCCGACGGCCGAACCCATGCCCTGGTAGACCGCGACGTAGTGCTGGCCGAGCAGCGAGACCAGGGTCTTGGTGACCCCGAAGACGCCCTCAGGTGACCGGTTGTCCACGTCGTAGGAGACGTATGGCTGGGTGCCGGTCAGCATCGCGGCGTCCGATGTCTGGGTGACCGTCACGCCGCCGCTGTGCCACACGTCGGAGACGATCGTGTCCTGGCCCGCGACACCCGACTGCGCGAGCAACTCGACGCCCTGATAGGACATGGCGAGGCCGGCCGCCGCGGATTCTCCGAGCAGCTGTATGCCCATCCCGTCCTGGGCGGTTTCCGCGTAGTCGTAGAGCTCGCCGCTGCCCGTGGCCGCCTCCCCCGCGCCCGCGCCTGCGGAGGCGGTCGCCCTGGTGGCCGCGTGATCGGGGCCGAGCAACGCGACGATCGCCAGCACGCCGGGCACGGTGATCGCCAGCACGGCGCTGATCAGCAGCCCCGGGCGGCGCAGTGCTGGCATCGCGAGCATCAGGGCCTCGTCACGCTCGTGGCGGCCGTCGTCTGGTCGGGCTCAGGGATGGTGCCGGAGACGATGGCGTGCTCGACGCTGAACATCTCGAGCTGCGGCGTGATCTTCGGCGCCGGGGCAGCGCCGCCGCCGCCCATTGAGAACGCAGCGGCGCCGATGCCGACGACGAAGAGCGAGACCGCGCTCCACACCACGTAACGGGCGCGCGAGCGCGGCTCGTCCCCGTCGCCCCGGCCACCACCCCTGCCGCGCGGCCGCTTGTCCCGCGGTCCCTTGCCTCGGTCGCGCCGGTACTGCTCGCGCCTGTCCTGGCGCGACGGCACGGGCCCGCCGGGACCCGCTTCCCTCAGCAGCCTGCGGGTCAGCTCGTCGTCGCAGTCCACCTCGAACAGGGCACGCAGGGCACGCTTGAGCTGCCTCAGCTCCGCCGCCTCCGCGCGGCAGCGCTCGCACGCCGCCAGGTGCGCGTTGGCCCGGTCGAGTTCCGCGCCGGTCAGTTCTCCGTCGATCAGGGCGGAGATCTGCTCACCGAGATGGGTCACAGCTCACCCGCCACGTCTTGCTCTTCCCGCCTGGCGCGCCGTCCAGCCTGCCGGTCCCGGTGCGCGAGCGCGGCACGCAGCTGCGCGCGCCCGCGATGGATCCGGCTGCGCACAGTGCCGAGTTTCACGCCCATCGTGACCGCGATCTCCTCGTAGGAGAACCCCTCGATGTCGCAGAGCACGACCGCGGCGCGGTAGTCCGGCGGCAGCGCCCGCAGCGCTTCCTGGATGTCGCCGTCGAGGTGCCGCTCGTCCCACGCCTGCGCCGGGGTCAGCTCGGTGCCAGGCAGCCGCTGCGCGACCTCGTCGCCCAGGCCTTCGAACCTGATCCGCTGCCTGCGCCGCGCGCCGTCAAGGAACAGGTTGGTGGTGATCCGGTGCAGCCAGCCCTCGAACGTACCCGGCGTGTAGCTGGACAGCGAGCGGAACACGCGGACGAAGACCTCCTGGGTCAGGTCCTCCGCGTCGTGCTGGTTCCCGGTGAGCCGGTACGCGAGCCGGTACACCCGCGCCGAATGTGCCCGCACAATCTCTTCCCAGCTAGGGAGCTCCCACTGGGACAGCTGCGCTGGTTCAGGCCCCACGGCCTCCTCCACCGGTCCGCCGAGCGCTTGAAGCATCGGCGTGATCACGACCATCCTGCACTGAATTCTTCCGCTATGCCACCCGGAAGAGGGCTTGCCTCGTCATCTGGCCAACGCTCAGCACCGCCATCAGGTTCCACCCACCAGCGAAATTGGCTAGGCTCACCGCCAGGGACACGTCGGGAAGGGGGCAGTCATCGAGTATGACGAGGCCGAGTACGCGGTAGAAGACGAGCCGCTGCTCACCGCCCGCAGAGCCGCCGAAGAGATCGGCGGGACAGCACCAGTGACACCCGCCACGGGTGCCGCGCTGCGGTTCTTCGCGACCGCGATCGCGGCCAAGGCGGTGGTGGAGATCGGCACCGGCTGCGGCAGCTCCGGCATCTGGCTGCTCCGCGGCATGCGCCCCGGCGGTGTCCTTACCAGCGTCGACACCGAACCGGAATACCACCGGATCACGCGCAAGGTGTTCGCCCAGGCCGGCTTCGCGACCAACCAGGCCAGGCTCATCCTGGGCCGGGCGCTCGATGTGCTGCCGCGGCTGTCCGACGGCGGGTACGACCTCGTGTTCTGCGACGCGGACCCGGTCGCCTACCCCGAGTACCTGACCGCGAGCATCCGCCTGCTCCGCGCCGGCGGCATGGCGGTCTTCAACGACGCCCTGCCGCGCGACGCCGGGCCGGCCGAAGACGGCGCACGCGAACTCGCCGACATGATCAGGATCGACGACCGGGTGATTCCGCTGCTGCTTCCGATCGCCGGCGGCCTGCTCGCCGCCATAAAGAAATAAGAGAGTTATTCCGAACGTACGCATGGTTCCAGTTCAGCGGCACGGATTTTAGAGGCTTGGCAACGGGTTCGGCGTGGCGTTACCCGACAGCCGCCTGCAGCGCATCACCCAGCTTGACAGCCTCGTCAGCCGACAGTTCAACAACAAGCCTGCCGCCGCCTTCCAACGGGACGCGCATCACGATGCCGCGGCCCTCCTTGGTCACCTCGAGCGGGCCATCGCCCGTCCGCGGCTTCATCGCCGCCATCCTGCATCCCCTTCCTTCACGCGCACGTACCAATGGTCCTCGCCGCCGTGGCGACCGTGCGGTCCTTCGCGAACCGCGAGCGCCAACCGCCTCGCGCGGGCCGTATCAGGCCGGCCCCGCCAGGCAGGGCTGACCGCAACAACCGTGTCGATCCGTCGCCCTATTATCCCGTGTTCGGACGCAGAATGGTAATGATCGGCTACGCGCGCCGCCCAGGAACCCGGCGCAAACCGCCCGCCGGCACCGTCCCCGAGCCCGTTCCAGGCCCCCGCGCCGCCCCGCAGTCGCTCCCCTGTCCCGGCCTGGTGCGCCTGTGCCCGATGAAAAGCCACGCCACGGCTGTGACGACGCCACGCGCCTGCAATCCGCTTGTTTGACCGCACGCCCGCGTCGCGGAAGCAACGTACGGCCTACCGGGCGCGCGGACGGCCCGGACCGGCCCGGGCGCCATCACAATGGTCAGTGTCCGGCACATAGGGCGAGATCTGCCCGCTTTATGTCCTTTTTGTCCTAGTTATGCGGTACATTTCTCGCCCTACGTGTGTGCGGCACCGCGCTGCGTGCGCCCGAACGCGCCCCGGCTGACCTGTCGATTGCGCAATTGACCCGCTCTATTGGCACGTAGCCAATTCCCCAGCGCGCCGCCTCATGATCGAGGCGACGTATGACCTTCAGGTCATACGACACGCCGGCCTGGACGATTGCCCTGGTCCGGGTAGCCCGCGCCCGGCGCACGCCCAGCATCGCCTACTGACGGACACAGGCACCTGGCCGGCCCGGCTGCGGGCACCCGGCGACATAGTGGATCGAAAGGGCCCGCCAGGCGTACCTAACGATCCACCATCGTCCAGCGCGGCCCTAGGCCGCGCCCGGCGCTGCCCCGCAAGTCCCACAGCCCTCAGCGTCACCAAGCCCGAACGCGGCGGCCGTGCACAGGCCGGTCAATGCGCAGTCACCCGGCCTCTATTACTGTCAATTGCGCAATCGGCAGGAACACGCTCGAGGCCGATCGGCTGCTTTCTGTTAGTGCTGACGCCAGGGACCGTGGGACTTGCGGGGTAACGCCCTATGTGAGAAACAAGGGGCGCCGACCGCTCCAGGTCCCAATACACGGCAAGAAAAACGCGCCGAGCGGCTATTTAGCCATTCGGCGCGTCGTTAACGGTGGAGGTGCCGGGAATCGAACCCGGGTCCTTCAGTACCTCACCAGGACTTCTCCGAGCGCAGCCTGCATTTGATTTTCTCAGCCCCGGCGATCACGCAGGCAAGACGCCGACGGGCTCAGCCACTGTTAGATGTCCTAGCCTGCCCCGTGACCGGGCCGGCCAGTAAGCCTTCTAGCTGATGCCAGGTCCGGGCCGAAGGCAGTCCCGGGCTGACAGATCTCGCTTACTCCGCTTTAGGCGGCGAGAGCGAGAGCGCCCTTGACGGGCAGAGTGCTCTTAGAGTTGGCACCTATAAGTTACGGCCGCATTATTTACGAGGTCACGTCCGTCACCCTCGGCTCGCTTCTCCTGGATCGACTACCGAAGTCGAAACCGTTCACCCCCCTGTTTAGTTGTAAGCCGGCCGCACGTGGCTTGCCAGCCACCTATGACCTTACCCCGATCAACACGGGGGAACCAACGGGCATTCCCCGCAGGCGGGCTGCGCCCCGCGGGCTACGCGACCTTGTGGACCCAGCCGAAGGGGTCGGGGCGGTGGCCGTACTGGATGCCGATGAGCTCCTCGCGCAGCCGCATGGTGACCGGGCCCGGTTCTCCCGAGCCGATCGTCCAGCCGCCCGATGGGCCGTCGACGGCGCCGACCGGGGTCACCACGGCCGCCGTGCCGCAGGCGAACACCTCGGTGATCTCGCCGGCGGCGCAGGCCCGCCGCCAGTCGGGCACCGAGATCCGTCCCTCGGCCGCCTGGATGCCCAGCGTCGGTGCGAGCGTGAGCAGCGAGTCCCTGGTGATGCCCGGCAGCAGGGTGCCGGTCAGGGCGGGCGTCATGATCCGCGCGTCGGCGCCGGAACCATGCACGAAGTACAGGTTCATGCCGCCCATTTCCTCGACCCACTGATGCTCGGCGGCGTCGAGCCAGACCACCTGGTCGCAGCCGTTCTCCACGGCCTGCTGCTGCGCGACGAACGCCGCGGCGTAGTTGCCGCCGCACTTGACCGCGCCGGTGCCGCCGGGGGCGGCGCGGGTGTAGTCCTCGGACAGCCAGACCTTGACGGTCTTGGCGCCGGGGCCGAAGTAGGAGGCGGCCGGGGAGGCGATCACGCAGAACAGGTAGGAATCAGACGGGTGGTTGACCCCAAGGCCGCGCTGCGTGGCGATCATGAACGGGCGCAGGTAGAGGCTGTTCCCCTCGCCTTCGGGGATCCAGTCCTTGTCCTGGGCGACGAGCAGCTCCAGGGCCCGCAGGAACGTCTCCTCAGGCAGCTCTGGCATCGCCATCCTGCCGGCGCCCGCGGTGAAGCGCGCCGCGTTCGCCTGCGGGCGGAACATGACGACCGACCCGCTTTGCTGGCGGTACGCCTTCAGCCCCTCGAAGAGCTCCTGCGCGTAGTGGAACACCGCGGTGGCCGGGTCGAGCGCGAACGGGCCGTACGGCTCCAGCTTGCCGTCGTGCCAGCCGCGCCCGGCCGACCAGCGCATGGTGATCATGTGGTCGGTGAAGTTCTGACCGAATCCCGGCGCCGCCAGTATCCGCTCGCGTTCGGCGGCTGGCACCCGTGCCTGGGAGGGATGGATCTCGAAGTCGATCTCGGTGTCGGGATGTGCGGTCATGACAGCTGGTCCTTTCTGGGCAGTATCGGATAGATCGGATCGCCCCGCACGGTGGTGCGGGACAGTGCGGGCTTGTGGCCCGCTATCCGGATACTCGCTCGGCGATGTCGTCGCCTACTTCCACGGTAGTCCGTGCTGCCCATTCACCCTGACGCTCGATCACGTCATCCGCAACTGCCTGCTCGATTTTCGCCGCCTCGCCCGGCAGGCCCAGGTGCGAGCACAGCAGCGCCGCGGACAGGATCGCCGCGGTCGGGTCGGCCTTCGACTGGCCCGCGATGTCCGGCGCGCTGCCGTGCACCGGCTCGAACATCGACGGGTACTTGCGGGCGGGGTTGATGTTCCCGCTCGCCGCGAGCCCGATGCCGCCGGCCACCGCCGCGCCCAGGTCGGTCAGGATGTCGCCGAACAGGTTGTCGGTCACGATGACATCGAACCGCTCCGGCTGCGTGACGAAGAACATCGACGCCGCGTCCACGTGCTGGTAGTCCACCGAGACCTCGGGATACTCCTTGGCCAGCGAATCCACCGTGCGCTGCCAGAGGTCCCCGGCGAACGTCAGCACGTTGGTCTTGTGCACCAGCGTGAGCTTCTTCCTCGGGCGCTTCATGGCCTGCTCGAACGCGTACCGCGCGACCCGCTCAACGCCGAACCTGGTGTTGAGGCTCTCCTGGGTCGCGAGCTCCTCAGGCGTGCCGCGTCGCATGAAGCCGCCGGCCCCGGTGTACGGTCCCTCGGTGCCCTCCCTGACGACCACCATGTCGATAGTCTCCGGCGACCCCTTCGCCAGCGGCGAAGCCACTCCGGGGTACAGCCGGACCGGCCGCAGGTTGACGTAGTGATCGAGTTCGAAGCGCAGCCGGAGCAGCAGCCCGCGCTCCAGGACCCCGCTCGGCACCGACGGGTCACCCACGGCGCCGAGCAGGATCGCGTCGTGCCCGCGGATCTCCTCGAGCACCGTGTCGGGCAGCGTCTCCCCGGTGCGATGCCAGCGCCGCGCGCCCAGGTCGTAGTCGGTCACCGCGAAGGTGACGTCGGGCGCCGCGGCCCGCAGGACCTTCAGCGCCTCGGCCGTCACCTCCGGGCCGATGCCGTCGCCGCCGATGACGGCGAGTCGTAGTGATCGCATGCGAGAACCTTAGTCCTCGCTGTCCGACAGCCAGCTCATCAGCGGCCGGAGCTTGGCCCCGACCTGCTCGATCTGCTCGGACTGCTCCGCCTCGCGGCGCTTGAGGAAGTTGGGCTTGCCCGCGTCGAACTCCTCGACCAGCTCACGGGTGAAGGTGCCGTCCTGGACCTCGCCGAGGATCTTGCGCATCTCCTCGCGGGTCGACTCGTTGATCAGCCGCGGGCCGCGGGTGTACCCGCCGTACTCGGCGGTGTCGGACACGGACCAGTACATCTTGGAGATGCCGCCCTCGTACATGAGGTCGACGATCAGCTTCATCTCGTGCAGGCACTCGAAGTACGCCGCCTCCGGCTGGTACCCCGCCTCGACGAGCGTCGCGAAGCCCGCCTTGATCAGCTCGGAGACGCCGCCGCACAGCACCGCCTGCTCGCCGAACAGGTCGGTCTCCGTCTCCTCCTTGAACGTGGTCTTCAGTACCCCGGCCCGGGTGCCGCCGATGCCCTTGGCGTACGACAGCGCGAGCGCCAGCGCGTTGCCCGACGCGTCCTGCTCGACCGCGACGAGCATCGGCACGCCGCGGCCCTCGTTGAACTGACGGCGGACCAGGTGGCCGGGCGCCTTGGGCGCCACCATGCACACGTCCACGTCGGCGGGCGGCTGGATCAGGTCGTACCTGATGTTCAGCCCGTGGGCGAAGAACAGCGCGTCACCCTCGACCAGCGACGGCGCGATGGCCTCCGCGTACACCGCGCGCTGCAGGTGGTCCGGGATCAGCACCATCACCAGGTCGGCCTCTTCGCACGCCTCGGCCGGGGTCAGCACGCGCAGGCCGTCGCTTTCCGCCTTCTCCCGGCTCGCCGAGCCGGCCGGCAGGCCGACCCGGACGTCCACGCCCGAGTCACGCAGCGACAGCGCGTGCGCGTGCCCCTGGCTGCCGTAACCGAGGACGGCGACATGCCGCCGCTGGACGAGCGAGAGGTCGGCGCTGTCGTCGTAGAAGATCTCTGCCACTGGAGTTATCTCTTTCTTCGTGTGTACGGGCGTCAGGCGGAGCGCTCGAGCGGGCGCAGCGTGCGGTCCGTGATGGACCGGCCGCCGCGGCCGACGGCGATCGCGCCGGACTGGACCAGTTCCTTGATACCGAACGGCTCAAGGACGCGCACCAGCGCCTCGAGCTTGTCGTGGCTGCCGGTCGCTTCGACGGTAACCGCGTCCAGCGCCACGTCCACGATGTGGGCGCGGAACAGCTCCACGGTCTCGAGAACCTTGGACCGCGTGTCCGCGTCGGCGCGCACCTTGACCAGGATGAGCTCACGCTGCACCGCCTGAGCCGCGTCCAGCTCGACGATCTTGAGCACGTTGATCAGCTTGTTGAGCTGCTTGGTGACCTGCTCGAGCGGGTGTTCGTCGCAGTTCACCACGATTGTCATCCGGGAGATCTCCTCGTGCTCGGTCGGCCCGACCGCGAGTGAGTCGATGTTGAAGCCGCGCCGCGAGAACAGGCCGGCGATGCGCACCAGGACCCCCGGCTTGTTCTCCACCAGCACGGAGAGCGTGTGCTGACTCATTCGTCCATCGCCTCCCAGTCGGGCGCGATGCCGCGCGCGAACTTGATGTCGTCGTTGCTGGTGCCGGCCGCGACCATGGGCCACACCATGGCGTCCTTGTGCACCACGAAGTCGATCACGACCGGCTGGTCGTTGATCGCCATGGCCTGCTCGATGATCGCGTCGACGTCGTCTTTCTTCTCGCAGCGCAGGCCGATGCAGCCGTAGGCCTCGGCCAGCTTCACGAAGTCAGGCACGCGGGTGCCCGCGACCTCCGCCTTCTTGTCACCGAGGTTGGTATTCGAGTACCGCTCGTTGTAGAACAGCGTCTGCCATTGGCGGACCATGCCGAGGCTGCCGTTGTTGATGATCGCGATCTTGACCGGGATGCCCTCGATCACGCAGGTGGCCAGCTCCTGGTTGGTCATCTGGAAGCAGCCGTCACCGTCGATCGCCCACACCTGGGTGTCCGGCATGCCGACCTTGGCGCCGAGCGCCGCGGGGACCGCGAACCCCATCGTGCCGGCCCCGCCGGAGTTGATCCAGGTGCGCGGCTTCTCGTAGTCGATGAACTGTGCCGCCCACATCTGGTGCTGGCCCACGCCCGCCAGGTAAACCGCATCCGGGCCGACCAGCTTGCCGATCCGCTCGATCACGTACTCCGGCGCCAGGCTGCCGTCGTCCGGGTCCGCGTAGCCGAGCGGGTACTTCGACCGCCACTGGTTGAGCTGGACCCACCATTCGGCGTGGTCGGGCTCGCGGCCGTGCGTGCGCTCGGCCTGCACGGCCGCGATCAGTTCGGTGATGACCTCCTTGCAGTCACCCACGATCGGCACGTCCGCGCGCCGGTTCTTGGAGATCTCCGCCGGGTCGATGTCGGCGTGCACGATCAGCGCGTCCGGCGCGAAGGTGTCCAGCTTCCCGGTCACCCGGTCGTCGAACCTGGCGCCGAGCGCGACGATCAGGTCCGCCCTCTGCAGCGCGCCGACCGCGGCGACCGTGCCGTGCATCCCCGGCATGCCGAGGTGCTGCGGGTGGCTGTCGGGAAACGCGCCCCGCGCCATCAGCGTCGTGACCACCGGCGCGTGGGTGAGCTCGGCCAGCTCCTTCAGCTCCACGGCCGCGGCCGCCTTGATGACGCCCCCGCCCACGTAGAGCACGGGCTTCTTCGCGTCGGTGATCATCCGCGCGGCCTCCCGGACCTGCCGCGAGTGCGGCCTGGTCACCGGGTGGTAGCCGGGCAGGTCATACTGGACCGGCCAGGTGAAGTCGGTCATCGCCTGCATCGCGTCCTTGGCGATGTCCACCAGGACCGGCCCTGGACGGCCGGTGCCTGCCAGGTGGAAGGCCTCAGCGACCGTGCGCGCGATGTCCCCTGGCTTGGTGACGAGGAAGTTGTGCTTGGTGATCGGCAGCGTGATGCCGGAGATGTCCGCCTCCTGGAATCCGTCGGTGCCGATCAGGTTGGTCGACACCTGGCCGGTGATCGCCACCACGGGAACGGAGTCCATGTACGCGTCGGCTAGCGGCGTGACCAGGTTGGTTGCGCCGGGACCGCTCGTCGCCATGCAGACCCCGACCCGGCCCGTCGCCTGGGCGTACCCGGTCGCCGCGTGGCCCGCGCCCTGCTCGTGCCTGACCAGGATGTGCCGGATCTTGTCGGAATCGAGCAGCGGGTCATAGGCGGGCAGTACGGCGCCGCCAGGGATCCCGAACACCACCTCGACGCCGATCTGCTCCATGGCCATGACCAGCGCCTGGGCGCCGGTGACCCGCGCCTTGATCGCCGCCCCTGAGGCGGCGGTTCCGGCGGCCTGACCCGCGGCGGGCTGTGCCGCCGCGGGCTGCGCGGTAGCCGGGTGGGTCGCCGCGGGCTGGGACGCGCCCGCGGGCCGCCCGTTCTGCGCGCGGCCGGCGGCTGGCTCCGCCGCGGCCGGCTGCGTCGGGGCGTCAACGTCCGCGGGTGGCGCCGGCCGGGGCGGTGCCGCCTTCTGGGGGCCTGGCCTCGCCGGGATGTCCAGTGGCGAGGGACCGGGGTGGGTCCTGCCTGGCGGCTGGTCCGCTGGCCCGGAGGCGGCGTGCGCCTTGGGAGGGACGGGGCTCGTCTGCTCGGTCATCGGTGTGGCTTCCTTGTCACGAGTGTGCGGCGGCTAACGGCATTAAAAAACCCCTCGCGCCAGGGCGGCGGTCGAGGGGTGCGCGCAGAAGCCGACTGGTCAGCTTGCTGCGCGCCAGCCAAGTACGAGGATGTAGTTCCGCTTCACGGGTCCACCCTCACCTACGACACGGCTCCACGTCAAATTATCACCGCCGCCATCTCACTATCCGAGACACCGTGTCCGGAAATCCGCTACACGGCGGGGACGCCCGGCTTGGTCGTGCCGGTGACGTCCGTCGCGGCGGCCGCCCTGGCGGTCTCTGGCGGAGCTTGCGCGGCGGGTGCGCCGCCCGCGGTGCGGATCAGCGCGTCGACACCCGAGGCAGCCATCGGCCTGGCGATCAGGAAGCCCTGGCCGTACCCGCAGCCCACCTCCCGCAGCTCGGCGAGCTGGCGGGGCTGCTCGATCCCTTCGGCTACCACCTGCATCCCGAGGTCCCTGCCGACCTGGACGATGGTCCTCGTGAGCAGCGCCAGAGCCGGGTCCTGGCCGAGGCCGGCGACGAACGACGGGTCGATCTTGATGATGTCCACCGGCAGCTGGCGCAGGTGAGCCAGCGAGGCATAGCCGATTCCGAAGTCGTCGATGGCCAGCTTGACGCCCAGGTCGCGCAGCTCGGCCAGCCGGTCCGCGACAAGCCCGGCGTCCTCCACCAGCATCCGCTCGCCTATCTCGATGGTGAGCGCGCCAGGCGGCAGGTTGCTCTCCGCGAGCGCGGCGGCCACCTGAGCGGGGAACTGCGGCGCGTTGAGCTGGCGCAGCGAGACGTTCACCGAGACTCCGACGTCCCAGGACGCCGCCCGCCAGGCAGCACCCTGCGCGCACGCCTTGCGCAGCACCCACTCGCCGAGCTGGACGATCAGCCCCGAATCCTCCGCCACAGCGAGGAAGGCCCGTGGCGGCACCGCCTCGTCCCCGCGCCACCAGCGGACCAGCGCCTCCGCGCTGGTGACCCGTGCGGTAGCCAGCTCCACGATCGGCTGGTACTGCAAGGTCAGCTCTTCCCGCGCGATCGCGCGCTGCAGGTCGCTGGCCATGTCGAGGCGCCGGACCACGTCCGCGTGCATGTGCGCCGCGTAGACCTCGACCCGGCCGCCGCCGGTGTCCTTGGCCCTGGCCATGGCCACGTCCGCGTTGCGCAGCACCAGGCCCGGCCGGGTCTCGTCGGCCAGCGCGACGCCGACGCTCGCGGTCAGCCCGATCTCCCTGTCGGCGACCCGGAACGGCTCCCCCGCGATGGTGCCGGCCAGCCGTTCGGCGAGCTCGACGATCTCCTCGGTTGCCGTCGCGTTCTCCACGAGCACCGCGAACTCGTCGCCGCCCCACCGCGCGACGGTCTCCTGGGCTGGCACGACCGCCCGCAGCCGCCGCGCCGCCTGCGCGATCACCAGATCGCCCGCGCCGTGCCCCACCAGGTCGTTGACCGCGGTGAAACCGTCGAGGTCGAGGAATATGACACCCGCCCGGCGGCTCCTGCGCTCGGCACCGGTGGCGTCGGCGTCGTCGGGGATGCCGCCCTCCCGCACCGCGAGCGCCTCCCGCGCGCGCTCCTCCACGTAGGCGCGGTTCGGCAGGCCGGTCAGCCCGTCGTGAAACGTCAGGTGGGTCACCTGCTGGCGCAGCGCGACCTCGTCGCTGACGTCCCTGGCCGTCACCAGCATCTGCGCGGGCTCGCCGGGCCGCCGGTACATGAGCACGGCGCATTCGACGTGCCGCCAGGTCCCGTCCGCGGCGCGCACCCGGCAGGAGAAGCGGCCCGTATCGCCCGCGGCGCCAGGCTCGGCGCTGTCCCCCATGGCCGCGCTCTCCGCGAGGACGAGGACCTGCTGGATCGCAGCCCGGGTCGCCGCGACGTCCTCCGGGTGGACGAACTCCACGAGATCCTTGCCGACCAGCGCCTCCGGCGGGTAGCTGAAGCCGCTCGCGGCCGGGCTCGCGTAGCTGATCGTCCCGTCGAGGTCGCAGATCAGCACCATGTCGCCGGTCCGGTCCGCCAGGTCGCGCAGGCTGTCGGCTGAGTCCCGCCACATCCGCACCGCGACGCTGTTCTCCCTGACCAGCATGAAGGTTCGTATCCCGACCACGAGCACGGCCGCGCCCCCGGCGATGACCAGTGCCAGGCCGGTGGCCGGTGCGCTGGCCAGGCCGTTCACGATGACGACGAACGCGGCGACCACCACGGCCGCCGCCGCCACGATCGTCGCGGCGCCACCGCTCGTGAGCGTCGCGCCTGGTGCTCCCCGGGCCCCGGGTGAACCGCCGCCCTGACCGACCGGCGGGTCCTCGTCGCTGCGCCAGACCGGCAGTCCCAGCCGGGCGGCGATCGTCGGCACCCAGGGCGCGATACCGAGCAGGCAGGCCGCCAGGATCATGGCGAGCTGCTCGAGGATGCCCTCGTGCCCGCCGGAGATCCTGGCGCCGACGCCGAGGGAGTCCGCGACGGTGAGCATGAGCAGCGCGAGGTACGGCACGAGCACGCGGCGCCACGCCACGGTCAGCACGGGCAGCAGCGCGCCAAGCACCGCGAGGTCCGCGAGCGGGTGCAGCAGGTCGAGCAGGAAGCTCGACGGCCGCTCACCGGAGCGGTGGAACTCCGCGCCGAACGCCACCACCCAGCCGATGACGAGCAGGGCGACTGCCATCACGTACCCGTCGGCGAGACCGGGCAGCACCGACCCTGACGTGCCGTGCTCCGGATGCTTCCCCTCCTGCGCGGCGCGCTGCGATGGCGACGGTGAAGCCAGCACCATGATGCCGGTCGCGGCGGCCGCCAGCCCGAGCAGCGGCGCCACGTCGGCCAGCCCGAGCGGCTCCCCCGAGGAACTCACCGATCCGGCGACGACCGTGTCCACGATCAGCCCGGCACACCAGAACAAGGCGGCGCCGCCCAGCCACCGGTAGCCCCTGGCCACGGAGCCAGTGTGCCGCGTCGCGCCCACCCAGAGACCGACGACAGCTCCGGCCGCGGCGAGCATGGCGACAATGCTCACTGTCTGCCCCCCCTGCCCGTTGGGTGCAACCGGAACTCCTTCCGTGACCGGTTCCCGCTAAACGCGTAGCGTGGTGTCCCGGTATGGTCATTCGCTGAGAATTCGGTAACGGATCTGCAACGACCCGTGACCGTTGACGAGCGTCCCGCGGCACCCGCCGATAGCCGGTCTCGCCGCCCTAGGGAGCGGTCCGGCGATCCGGCCTTAGCCATTACTCTACGTACCCGAGATCACGCTTCGGTTGAGGAAGGGCGTCCACCGGGAGACAAGTCCGGTCACAAGAGCCTCGATGGGCTCGCGTCCTGCGAAGATCCTGGGACGACCGCCGTCAATATGTGCCGGTGATCACATTCCGCAGCGGATCGCCTCGCAGGTACGCCTCGGCCTGTTCCCGCGCGAGCCGGACCACCCGCTGCTGCGACACCGGCGTCGACGCCGCCACGTGCGGGGTGATGAACGCCCCGGGCAGCGTCCACAGCTCATGCGAAGGCGGCAGCGGCTCGGGATCGGTCACGTCGAGCGCGGCCCGCAGCCGGCCGGCCACCACCTCCGCGCACAGCGCCGCGGTGTCCACGACCGCGCCCCTGGCGGCGTTGACCAGCAGCGCGCCGTCCTTCATCCGGCTCAGGAAACCGGCGTCCACCATGCCCTTGGTCTCCGGCGTGAAGGGCACCAGCAGCACCACCACGTCGGCCGCGGGCAGCAGCGCGGGCAGCTCCGTGAGGCCGGCCACCCCGGCTCGGGGACCGCGCGCCACGCGCAGCACGCTCACCTCGAACCCGGCGAGCCGCCGCTCCACCGCCGCGCCGATCGAGCCGTACCCGACGATCAGCACCGTCTTCTCGGCCAGCTGGTCCGTGGGCTGGTAGGTCCACCGGCTCGCCGCCTGCTCCCTGGCGAACAGCGGGAACTCCCGCAGCGCCCCGAGCATGGCCGCCACCGTCCATTCCGCGGTCGCGGCGTCGTGCGCGCCGCGCGCGTTGCAGAGCACCGCCCCGTCGGGCACGTACGGCTGCAGCCGGTCGACGCCCGCGGTCAGCGTCTGCACCACGCGCAGCCGCTTCATCAGCCGCATCACCTCGCCGCTCGCGACGGTCGGGAAGAAGCTCGGCACGTAGAATTCGACGTCCGCCACGCTCGCCGGCGGCGGCGCCCCGTCCTCGACGTGGACGATCTCGACGTCCGTGCCCGGCAACCCCGTCATACCGGCCGCGACCCACTCCGCGGGCACCCACATCAGCACGCCATACACAGTACTGATCTAGACTCGCCCCAGCTACGACGAACCTCCCCATCAGTTCCCTGAGGCGAAATTGCGCAAAGTTCTGATCGCGAACCGCGGCGAGATCGCGGTCCGGGTGGCACGCGCCTGCCGGGACGCAGGCCTGGCCAGCGTGGCCGTCTACGCCGACCAAGACCTCGACGCCCTGCACGTCATGGTCGCCGACGAGGCGTACGCGCTCGACGGCAGCACGCCAGCGCAGACATACCTGGACATCGGCAAGATCATCGACATCGCGACCACGGCCGGCGCGGACGCCGTGCACCCCGGCTACGGCTTCCTCGCCGAGAACGCCGCCTTCGCCACGGCGGTCGCCGACGCGGGCCTGACCTGGATCGGGCCCCCGCCGGAGGCGATCAAGGCGCTCGGCGACAAGGTCAAGGCCAGGGACATCGCCAGGCACGTCGGCGCGCCGCTCGCGCCCGGCACGGACGGCCCCGTCCAGTCAACGGAAGAAATCGTGGATTTCGCCCGCGAGTACGGGCTGCCGGTGGCGATCAAGGCCGCCTTCGGCGGCGGCGGCCGCGGGCTCAAGATCGCCCGCACGATGGACGAGATCGGCGAGCAGTACGAGTCCGCGGTCCGCGAGGCGACCGCCGCCTTCGGAAACGGGGAGTGCTTCGCCGAGCGGTACCTGGACCGGCCGCGGCACGTGGAGACCCAGTGCCTGGCGGACGCCCACGGTAACGTCGTGGTGGTCTCCACCAGGGACTGCTCGCTGCAGCGCAGGCACCAGAAGCTGGTCGAAGAGGCGCCGGCCCCCTTCCTGTCCGACGCGCAGCAAAAGCAGCTGTACGACGCGTCGAAGGCGATCCTCCGCGAGGCGGGCTACGTCGGCGCGGGCACCTGCGAGTTCCTCGTCGCCGCCGACGGCGCCATCAGCTTTCTCGAGGTGAACACCAGGCTCCAGGTCGAGCACCCGGTCTCTGAAGAGGTCACCGGCCTCGACCTGGTCCGCGAGATGTTCCGCATCGCCGAGGGCGAGCCGCTCGGCTACGACGACCCGCCGGCCCGCGGCCACTCGATCGAGTTCAGGATCAACGCCGAGGACCCCGCGCGGAACTTCCTCCCCGCGCCAGGCACGATCACCGAGTGGAACCCGCCGTCCGGCCCGGGCGTGCGGCTGGACGCCGGGTACACCGCCGGCATGACGGTGCCCCAGGCGTTCGACTCGCTGATCGGCAAGCTGATCGTCACGGGCGCGTCCCGTACCCAGGCGCTGGAGCGCTCGCGCCGCGCGCTCGCCGAGTTCACCGTGGGCGGCATGCCCACCGTGCTGCCCTTCCACCGGGCCGTTGTCGACGACCCGGCGTTCGCCGGCGACCACTTCGACGTGCACACCCGCTGGATCGAGACCGAGTTCGCCGCGGAGCTCGAACCTCAGCCGATCGCCCCGCCCGCCGACGCACCCGCCCGCGAGCGGCTGACGGTCGAGGTCGGCGGCAAGAGGCTCGAGGTCGTGCTGCCCGGCGCCTTGAGCGTGCCGGCCGCGTCCGGTACCTCGTCCCCCTCTCCTGAACGGGCCCGTGGTTCCCGCTCCAGCTCCCGCCGCACCAGGGGCGGTGGCAGCGCGGGCGGGGGCGGCGACGCCCTGATCACCCCGATGCAGGGCACGATCGTGAAGATCGTCGCGGCGGAGGGGAGCGTCGTGAAGGCGGGCGACGCGGTGGTGATACTGGAAGCGATGAAGATGGAACAGCCGCTGACCGCGCACAAGGACGGGACGATCACCGGCCTGGCCGTCGAAGTCGGCCAGACCGTCGCGGCCGACACCGAGATCTGCCAGATCAAGGACTGATGACATACCCGAAGGGACTGAGCGTCGTGCCTCGGCTGCCGGGAGACCCGAGCATCGGCCGCTGGCTGCTATTCGCCGTGGGTTTCCGGCTGCCGGCCGAGAACCGGGAGTGGGTACGGCACGAGCTCACCGACGCTGGCTGGCGCGGCCGCACGGTCAGGCGGCTCCTCGTGCTCATGGTGCCGATCTGCATCGGGCTCGCGTTCCTGCCCGGCCCGGTCTGGCTCCGCGTCGCGGTCCCGGGGTTCGCGCTGATCGCCAGCATCGGCACGGTCCTGATCAGCGCCGACGACGTGCGCGCCGCCCGGCTGAAGCAGCACGGCCTGCCGGTCCCCAACGACCCCGACCTCGGCCACCCCACCCACTAAAGTGCTGTTCGCCAAAAACGCGTTCGGCGGCGGTGAGCAGGTGTGGCCAGTGGAGCGGGGGAAGTCGGGGTCGCGCCGCGCGCGGGTGCCAGCGGGGCTGGGGAGGTCCGGGCGGTGAGCGGCGTGGGCAGTGCGGAGATCCAGCCGGCGCTGCAGGGCGCGCCGGCGCGAGCGGGGCGGACTCGTGTGCTGGCCATCGACGGGCGGTCCGGGGCGGGGAAGACTCGGCTCGCGGCGGAATTGTCCGCTGAGCTAGGCGCGGCGGTGGTGTCGCTTGAGGATTTCTATGGCGGGTGGGACGGGCTCGATCGGGGGATCGGGGTGCTTGTTTCCGAGGTGCTTGAGCCGCTCGCCGCGGGACGGACGGTGCGGGTGCCGCGGTACGACTGGGTGGCGCGCACGTGGGGCGAGCCGGTTGTCCTCGAACCGCCTGCGGTGCTGATCGTAGAGGGGGTCGGCGCCGGGGCGCGGCGGGCGGCCGCCTTCGAGAGCCTGCTGGTGTGGCTGGAGGCGCCGACGGCGGTCAGGAAGCAGCGGGCTCTCGGTCGCGACGGAGAGACGTTCGCGCCCTACTGGGACATGTGGGCCGCGCAAGAGGAGGCGATGCTCGCCCGCGAGCGGACGCAGGAACGCGCGGACGTGGTCCTCAGGACGGGGTAGCCGTACACTCGCCGGCATGGCTGCTCCCCTCGAGTTCGGCGTGTTCCCGCGCGGCCTGGCCGGGGCGCCCGGCTGGGTGGCGAGGGGGCGGCGGGACGATCCCGCGGCCATCGCGCGGGCCCTCGCCGAACTGGGCGGCGACGGACCGCCGCTGCTGTCGCGCGGGTACGTGAACTGGACCGGCCGGTGGCTGAACAAGACGGCGCTTGCCCAGGTCAGGCGCATCGCGGAAGCCGGAGGGCCGCCGCACGACCTGGTGCTCTGCTACCGCGACAAGTCAGGCGACGTAGCCGCCTGGGAGCGTTTCGTCAGCCGTGTGGTCAGCGACTACGGCCGCCGGCTCGCCGCCGTCCAGGTCACCGGGGAGGCGAACCTGACCGGAGTCCCTGGCGGCGTCGACGGCGCGTTCCCGCGAGCTGACGAGGCGCTGGTCCGTGGCGTGCTGAGCGCGGCCGAGGCGAAGCGGGCGACCGGCGCGACCGCGGCGATCGGGTTCGCCGCCGCGGTTCAGGCCGCTCCCGATCCCGCCGGCTTCTGGCGCCGGGTGCGCGACCTCGGCGAGGCGCACTTCGCGGCCGCGCTCGACTACGCAGGCCTCGATGTGTACGTCGACGTGTTCGGGCCGCGGGTCGGCGTGGAGCGGGTGGCGGAGGTGGTGGGCTGGGTATTGCGCACCTTCCGTGACCAGACGCTGCCGATCGCCGGCATTCAGGCGAGCACGCCGGTACGGATCTGCGAGAGCGGCTGGCCGACCGGCCAGGACCGGCCTGAGACCACGCAGGCGCGAGTGCTTGAGGCGACGTTGCGGGCGGTGCACGACCTCCGGGCTGAGCTGAACGTCACCCACTGGGAGCTGTTCACGCTCCGCGACGCGAACAGCTCGAAGGACGACATGTTCTACCGGTTCGGGGTGCTGCGCGACGACTACTCCCCCAAGCCCGCCTTCGGGGTGCTGCGCGATCTCATCGCTGAGCTGCGTCAGGACTAACCGGGCGGGCCCGGTTTCAGACGATCGCGTCGGGGCCGAACTCCATGACGGTGCGGGCCGCTTCCGTGACGCTGCCGGACAGCGAGGGGTAGACGGAGAACGTGTGCGCGATCTGGTCGACCGACAGGTTCTGCGCGATCGCGATCGAGAGCGGCAGGATCAGCTCGCTGGCGCGCGGCGCGACCACGACGCCGCCGAGCACCATGCCGGTGCCCGGGCGGGCGAAAATCTTCACGAACCCGTCGCGGATCCCCGCCATCTTCGCGCGCGGGTTGGTCGCCAGCGGCTGCTTCACCACGCGGACAGGGACCTCGCCGCGGTCCACGGCCGCCTGCGAGACGCCGACCGACGCGATCTCCGGGTCGGTGAAGATCGTGGCGGCCACGTGGCTCAGCCTGATGGGCTGCACCGCCTCGCCCAGCGCGTGCCACATCGCGATCCGGCCCTGCATCGCGGCCACCGAGGCGAGCATCTGCACGCCCGTGCAGTCACCCGCCGCGTACACGCCGGGCGCCGACGTCCGCGACACCCGGTCCACCTCGATGAAGCCGCGGCTGTCCAGGGTGACGCCCGCGTGCTCGCAGCCGAGCCCGGCCGTGCTCGGCACCATGCCGACCGTCAGCAGGCAGTGCGAGCCGGTCACCGTCCGGCCGTCGGACAGCGTCACGACCACGCTGTCTCCCTTGCGGTGCACCGCCTGAGCCCTGGACCTGCCGAGCACGTTCATGCCGCGCCGCCGGAACAGGCCCTCGATGACGACCGCGGCGTCCTTGTCCTCGTGCGGCAGCACCCGGTCGCGCGACGACACCAGGGTCACTTGAGAGCCCAGCGCCTGGTAGGCGCCGGCGAACTCGGCGCCGGTCACCCCCGAGCCGACCACGATCAGCTCTTCTGGCAGTTCAGGGAGATCGTAGAGCTGGCGCCAGGTGAGGATGCGCTCCCCGTCGGGCACCGCGTCCGGCAGGACCCGCGGGTTCGCGCCCGCCGCGATCAGCACCACGTCGGCGCGCACGGTCGTGCCCGCCGCGTCGATCGTCTGCGGGCCGGTCAGCGTACCCCTCGCCCTGATGATCTGGACGCCTTCGGCGGCCACCCGCTGGGTGATGTCGTCCGACTGGGCGGCGGCGAGCGCCTTGATCCGCGCATAGAGAGCAGGCGCGTCCACTTCGACCACCGGGTTGTGGCCGTCCTCGAGCTGCAGGCCGAGCGAGGCCGACCGGCCGAGCGAGGTCATCGTCGTCGCGGACTCGATCAGGGTCTTGCTCGGGACGCAGTCGGTGAGCACGCACGCGCCGCCGAGGCCGTCTTCGTCAATGACGGTTACCTCGGCGCCTAGCTGGGCGGCCACGAGCGCGGCCTCGTAGCCGCCAGGACCGCCGCCCAGGATCGCGACATGTGGGCGTGGCAAGGTCACGTTAGGCAATTATCCCGGACGTTCACTACTGGGTTGCACGCCGGCTCGGGTGATTACGCTCTACGCTTAGGCAGCGTGGCACTATACGCCGCCTACGGCAGCAACATGGATCCGGCGCAGATGCTCGCGCGCTGCCCGCACTCCCCGCAGCGGGGCACCGGATGGATTGAAGGCTGGCGCCTGACCTTCGGCGGTGAGGACATCGGCTGGGACGGTGCGCTCACCACGGTCGTCGAGGACGCCGCCCACCGCGTCTTCGTCGCGCTCTACGACGTCCCTGAGGTCGACGAGAAGGAGCTCGACAGCTGGGACGGGGTCACGCTCGGCTTCTACCGCAAGCTGAAGGTCCGGGTGCAAACCACCACCGAGGACGCGGACGCGCTCGCCTGGCTGTACGTGCTCGACGCCTACGAGGGCGGGCTGCCCTCCGCGCGGCACTTGTCGATCCTGGTGGACGCCGCCATCAAGGCCGGCGCGCCTGTCGAGTACATCGACTGGCTGCGCGAGCGGCCATCCAACCCGCCGTCGGGAACCGAAGGCCTGCTGCCCGGCTAAGGACCCGGCTCACGCAAAGACGGCGATCAGCAGGGCGAGCGCGGGGACGACGATCAGCGCGACCGCCTTCCAGTTCCAGGTGCTCACCGGCGGCACGGCCCGCTCATCGGGGGCCGCCGCCTTCGCCTGGTCGGCGAGCGAGGTCAGCGCGGTGATCACGTGGTCGGCGTCCGCCGTGGTGGGCGCCGGAGGCCGCGCCGCCGCCGGCGGGGTGCCGAACGCGCCGAAGCCCCGCGCCCCGGGGGCGGCCCTGGCCGCCCGCCGCTGGGCGCGCATCCGCGCTGCCGCCTGCCTGCGGCGGGAGGAATGCACGGCCCAGGAGTAGATGGCCCGGCTGCCGGTCCCGCCGTCGTCCAGCGGCCACTTGCAGCGCACCCGGATCAGTTCGGCGGCGTCGATGCCGACGACAGCGGCCCAGCCCACCCGGTGGTCGCGCAGCGGGTTGGCCATCGTCATGCCGCCGGAATCGGCGACGATGCGCGGCCGCTGCGCGGCCGTGTACACGACGCCGGTGATGAGCAGCAGGACGAACCCGGCGTCCACGGACCCGTGACCGCGGCCCTGCACGGCCAGGTCGATCAGGTTGCCCAGCGCGAACAGCGCCCACAGCCACCAGATCGCGACCGCGAACGGCGACCGGAACGTCTGCGGCCGCGGCCTGGCGGGTGCGTCCTGGTCTGTCGTCAACGTTCTCCCTCTGCGGCACCGGTGAGGGAACCGCGGGCCGGGGGCTCTGGCGCGGCGGCGCCGTGCCAGAGGGCCGTCAGGGCGGTGGCCACCATGACGCGGACGCCGACGCCGATCGCGCGCTCGTCCACGTCGAAGGACGGCTGGTGCAGGTCGCCATCGGCGCCGCCCGGCGTCCTGGTGCCGAGCCTGGCGAGCGCGCCGGGCACGCAGTCCAGGTAATAGGCGAAGTCCTCGCCGCCGAGGCTCTGCTGGGTGGGCATCACCCCGTCAGGGCCGAGCACGCTCTCCGCCCCGGTCGCGAACATCAGGGCGCTGGCCGGCTCGTTCACCGTCGCGGGCACGTTGCGCTGATAGTTCAGCTCCACCGTCACGCCGTAGGCGCCGGCCACCCACTGGACGAGCTCGTCGAACAGGGCCGGCGCTGCCTCCCAGGCCACGTTGTCCAGGCAGCGGACGGTGCCTTCCGCGATGCCCTCGTGGGGAATCGCGTTCGCGGCCGACCCCGCGCTTATCCGGCCCCACACCAGGCTGAGGCTGGACCGGGGATCGACCCGCCGGGACAGCGCGGCAGGCAGCTCGGTTACGACCTTGCCCAGCGCGTACACCACATCGGCGGTGAGGTGCGGGCGCGCGGTGTGCCCGCCGGGGCCGCGCACGCGCACCTTGATGTGATCGCAGGCGGCGGTGATCGCCCCGGACCTGATGCCCAGCTTTCCGACGTCGAGCCGGGGGTCGCAGTGCACCGCGAAGATCCGGCCGACCGACGCCAGGCCGCCCGCGGCGATGACGTCCTTGGCCCCGGTGCTGCCCTCCTCGTCCGGCTGGAAGATCAGCCGGACCGGCCCGGGCAGCAGGCCGGCCCTGGCCTGGTCCGCGAGGAACAGGCCAGCCCCGAGGACCACGGTGGTGTGCACGTCGTGGCCGCACGCGTGGCAGGCGCCGGGGACCGTGGACCGGTACGGAACGTCCTTCTCGTCGTCCATCGACAGGGCATCGAGGTCTGCCCGCAGAGCCACCACCGTACGTTCTGGATAGGAAGAATTGTCCGCAGCGGCGATATCGGCGAGCAGCCCGGTGCCCCCGGGAAGCACCACGGGGTCAAGGCCGGCCGCGGCCAGGCGCTCGATGAGAACGCGCGTGGTGCGGTGTTCCGCCCACCCTGTCTCCGGGTGGGCGTGCAGGTCCCGGCGGAACGCGATCAGCTCGGGCCCGCGGGCCGCGAGAAACTCGTCCAGGCTGCGCCGGACATTACCCTCCATGACCGCCATCCCCGCGAAAGACGAAGCGGTCCTCCGCGAACTCGGTGACGAGCGCGTCTACCACGCTGGTCAGATCGGCATCAGCGGCGTGCGCGGCCCGCTGCCGTTCGCTCGAGGCGCCGTACTCAAGCACCTCGGACGCGACCGCGAGCTCCTCAACACAGCCGAGCCGCCATGCTACCGGCTCCAGGTCACGGAGTAGCTCAAATACCTCGTCACGGAGCGGTGCGGTCGCGCCCGAGGCGTCGGTGATCACGACGGCGTCCAAGCCGTATCTGGTGGCACGCCATTTGTTGTCTCTGGTCACCCACGACGGCCTGCTCGGCAGCTGGTAGCCGCGGTCGAGCTGGGCGTCGAAGAGCTGCACGAGGCACTGCACGATCGCGGCGAGCATGCCGACCTCGCGGAACGTCGGAACGGCATCGGCGATCCTGGTCTCGATCGTGCCGAAGTCCGGGTGCGGCCGGACGTCCCACCACACCTCCTTGATGGTGCGGATGGTGCCCGCGCGGAGCTGGGTGTCCATGTAGTCCTCGAAGCTCTTCCAGTCGGGCAGGCCGGGCGGCGGGCCGGTGTTCGGCAGGGAGCCGAACACCACTGAACGGCACGAGGCGAGGCCGGTGTCGATGCCGGACCAGTACGGGCTCGACGCGGTCAGCCCCAGCAGATGCGGCAGGTAGGCGGCGAGCGCGTTGACGATCGGCATCGCCCGGTCGGCGTCCCGCAGCCCGACGTGCACGTGCGTGGCCATCGTCTGGAGCCTGCGGGCCGGCCACTGGATCTGCTCGACGAGCTCGGAGTACCGCTGGCTGGGCGCCATCTTCGCGTCCCGCCAGTCGCTCAGCGGGTGCGTGCCGGCGCCGGCCAGCACGATACCGTGCGGTTCCGCGGTGCGCTGCAGTTCCTTGACCGTCATGGCGAGGTCGGCCTTGGCCTCGGCGACCGTCCCGCAGATCCCCGTCACCACCTCCACGGTGGACTGCATCAGCTCATGGCGCATCTTCGGGTGCTCGCCGCTCTCCTGCAAGCCGCGCAGGCCGGCCAGCACCACGCCGGCGTCCTGCCGCAGCATGCGCGTCTGCGCGTCAATGAGCTGCACTTCCCATTCGATGCCGAGCGTCGGGCCTGACGAGGGAGTCCAGGCAATCGCCACAACAAACCTCCGGGTAGCGTCAAAAATTAGAGAAATGTCAGAAAACTGCGCCTCAGTTACGATTTCCCGCCACCCGGGATTGAACCCTCGCTACGGCACGTCCGGCGGCTGGTAGACGCCCCACACCGCGCGCAGCGCGTCGCAGACCTCGCCGAGGGTGGCACCGGAGCGGAGCGCGTCCCTGATGGGCGGCAGGGCGTTGTCCGGGCCTTCCGCGACCGCCTTGATCGTGTCGAGGTGCTTGGCCACGGCCCGCTGGTCACGGTCTTCCCTTAGGCGCGCCAGCCTGTCCGCCTGGGCCTGCTCGATCCGCGGATCGACGCGCAGCGGCTCATACGGCTCCTCGTCGTCCGCGGTGAACTTGTTCACCCCGACGATCACCCGGGTGCCCTCGTCGGTCTGTTTCGCCACCTCGTAGGCGGATCGCTCGATCTCGGACTTCTGGAAGCCCTGCTCGATGGCGGCGAGCGCGCCGCCCATCTCCTCGATCCGCTCCATCAGCTCCGCGGCCGCCGCCTCGATGTCGTCGGTCATCGACTCGACGGCGTACGAGCCGGCGAACGGGTCCACGGTCTTGGTCAGGTCGGTCTCGGCCTGGATCACCTGCTGCGTCCGCTGCGCCAGCCGGGCCGCCTTCTCGCTCGGCAGCGCGATCGCCTCGTCGTAGGAGTTCGTGTGCAGCGATTGGGTGCCGCCGAGCACCGCGGCGAGCGCCTGGATCGTCACCCGGGACAGGTTGACTTCCTTCTGCTGCGCGGTGAGCTGCACGCCCGCGGTCTGCGTGTGGAAGCGCAGCATCTGCGACTTGGGGTCCTGGGCCCGGAACTCGTCCTTCATGATCCGTGCCCACATGCGGCGGACCGCGCGGAACTTCGCCACCTCCTCGAGCAGCGTCGTCCTGGCGACGAAGAAGAACGACAGGCGCGGGGCGAAGTCGTCGACCTTGAGGCCGGCCTGCAGCGCGGCGTTGACGTACTCCCTCGCGTTGGCCAGCGTGAACGCGATCTCCTGCACCGGCGTGGCGCCGGCCTCCGCCATGTGGTAGCCGGAGATGGAGATCGTGTTCCACCTCGGCAGCTCACTCCAGCAGTAGGCGAACGTGTCGGCCACCAGCCGCAGGCTGGGCCGCGGCGGGTAAATGTAGGTCCCGCGCGCGATGTACTCCTTCAGGATGTCGTTCTGGATGGTGCCGCTGAGCTTCCTGGCGTCCGTGCCCTGCTCCTCCGCGACCGTCTGGTACATCAGCAGCAGCACCGCGGCGGGCGCGTTGATCGTCATCGACGTGGACACCTCGCCGAGCGGAATCCCGTCGAACAAGGTCCGCATGTCCTGCTGGCTGTCGATCGCGACGCCCACCTTGCCGACCTCGCCGTGGCTCACGGCGGCGTCGGAGTCGTAGCCCATCTGGGTGGGCAGATCGAAGGCGACCGACAGGCCGGTGGAGCCGTTGTGGATCAGCTGGCGATACCTGCGGTTGGACTCGGCGGCCGTCGAGAAGCCGGCGTACTGGCGGATCGTCCACGGGCGTTTGGTGTACATGGCCGGGTACACGCCACGAGTGAACGGGTACTGGCCTGGCTCGCCTAGCCGGGTGGCCGGGTCGAACCCCGGCCTGGTGTCCTGGTCGTAAACCGGGTCGATGGGCAGGCCAGACTCCGACAGTTCCATGCGCTTCAGGTTACGCCGGGGTAAGCGGGGCCCCGGCCCCGGTCTCGCCGGCGTCAGGCGACGGGCGGCAGGCCGCAGCGGTCCCGCACCACGGTCATCGTTTCCCCCGCGATCTTGCGGGCCCGGCGGCCGCCGTCGAGCAGCACCGCGTCCAGCGCGGCCGGGTCGCCGAGGATCTTCGCGGTCCGCTCCCTGATCGGGGCGAAGGTGTCCACGACCAGCTCGCCGAGGTCCTTCTTGAACTTGCCGTAGCCGGAGTCGCCGTAGGTGGCGGAGATTTCCTCGATCTTCTGGCCGGACAGCGCCGAGTAGATGCGCAGCAGGTTAGTGACGCCGGGCTTGGCTACCTCGTCGGCGCGCACCACCGACTCGGCGTCGGTCACGGCGCGGTTGATCTTGCGGCGGATCGCGTCGGGCTCGTCGAGCAGGTCGATGATGCCCTGCGGGGACGAGGACGACTTGCTCATCTTGCTCGCCGGGTCCTGGAGGTCGGTGATCTTCGCCACAGTAGGCAGGATGTACGGCGCGGGCACGGTGAAGGTCTCGCCGAAGCGGTGGTTGAACCGCTGCGCGAGCGTCCTCGACAGCTCCAGGTGCTGCCGCTGGTCCTCGCCCACCGGCACCTCGTCGGCCTGGTACAGCAGGATGTCGGCGGCCTGCAGGATCGGGTACGTGAACAGCCCGACGGAGGCCTGGTCGGCGCCGCCGCGCGCGGACTTGTCCTTGAACTGGGTCATCCGGTTCGCCTCGCCGAAGCCGGTGATGCAGCCGAGTACCCAGTTGAGTTCGGCGTGCTCGGGCGCCTGGCTCTGCACGAACAGGATGCACCGCTCCGGGTCCAGGCCCGCGGCGATCAGCTGGGCGGCGGCTACCCGGGTGCGGCGGCGCAGCATGGCCGGGTCGTAAGGGACCGTGATCGCGTGCAGGTCCACGACGCAGTAGATGGCGTCACGGGTCTCCTGCAGGTCCACCCACTGGCGGACGGCGCCGAGGTAGTTGCCCAGGTGGAACGAATCGGCGGTCGGCTGGATGCCGGAGAATACGCGACGTGAACCCATGGGCACGAAGTCTAACGGGGCCTCGTGCCGGGCGGAGTGACGACAACCTCGACCCGCTGGAACTCCTTCAGGTCGGTGTACCCGGCGGTCGCCATCGTGCGGCGCAGCGCTCCCATCAGGTTCATCGAGCCGTCGGGCACGGTGGACGGGCCGTGCAGGATCTGCTCCATGGTGCCGATCGTGCCGACGTTGACGCGGGCGCCGCGCGGCAGCTCCGGGTGGTTGGCCTCGCTCCCCCAGTGGTAGCCGTGGCCGGGCGCCTGCGCGGCCCGCGCCAGCGGCGAGCCGACCATGACGGCGTCGCTGCCCAGCGCCAGGGCCTTGGCGATGTCGCCGCTGCGGGTCATCGAGCCGTCGGCGATCACGTGCACGTACCGTCCGCCGGACTCGTCCAGGTAGTCGCGGCGGGCGGCCGCGACGTCCGCGACCGCGGTCGCCATCGGCACCGCGACGCCGAGCACGGCGGCGGTGGTGTGGCCGCTGCCGCCGCCGAAACCGACGAGCACGCCGGCCGCGCCGGTCCGCATCAGGTGCAGCGCGGCCGTGTACGTGGCGCAGCCGCCGACGATGACCGGGATGTCGAGCTCGTAGATGAACTGCTTGAGGTTCAGCGGCTCGGCGCGGCCGGAGACGTGCTCCGCGCTCACCGTGGTGCCCCTGATCACGAAGATGTCCGCCCCGGCGTCCACGACGGCCTTGTAGTACCGGGCGGTGCGCTGCGGCGACAGCCGGGCGGCGGTGATCACGCCCGCCCGGCTGATCTCCTCGATTCGCCGGCCGATCAGCTCTTCCCTGATCGGCTCGGCGTAGATCTCCTGCAGCCGCCTGGTGGCCGCTTCCTCACCGAGTTCCGCCACCTCTCGCAGCAGCGGCTCCGGGTCTTCGAACCGGGTCCACAGGCCCTCGAGGTCGAGCACGGCGAGGCCGCCGAGCTTGCCGATCGTGATGGCCGTCGCGGGCGAGACGACGCTGTCCATAGGGCAGGCGATCAGCGGAAGGTCGAACCGGTAGGCGTCGATCTGCCAGGCGATCGACACTTCCTCGGGGTCGCGCGTCCGGCGCGCCGGGACGATGCCGATCTCGTCAAGCGTGTACGCCCCGCGCCCGGTCTTGCCACGCCCGATCTCTACGTCTGCCACTGTGTTCCTTTGGGTTTGGCTTACTTCCGGCCGCTGTAGTTCGGCGCCTCGACCGTCATCTGCACGTCGTGCGGATGGCTTTCCTTCAGGCCCGCGGCGGTGATCTGGACGAACCTGGCTTCTTGCAGGTCAGGGATGGTCCGGCTGCCGCAGTACCCCATGGCCATCCGCAGCCCGCCGACCAGCTGGTCGGCGACGGCGGCGAGCGGGCCGCGGTACGGCACCTGCCCCTCGATCCCCTCGGGGACCAGCTTGTCCTCGCGCAGCACGTCGTCCTGGAAGTACCGGTCCTTGGAGTAGGACTTGCCGCGCTCGCGGTTGCGCATCGCGCCGAGCGAGCCCATGCCGCGGTAGGTCTTGTACTGCTTGCCGTTGACAAAGACCATCTCGCCGGGGCTCTCCTCGCAGCCGGCCAGCAGGCTGCCGAGCATCACCGCGTCCGCGCCGGCCGCGATGGCCTTGGCGATGTCGCCGCTGTACTGCAGGCCGCCGTCGCCGATGATCGGGATGCCGGCGGGCCGCGCCGCCAGCGATGCCTCGTAGATCGCGGTCACCTGCGGGACGCCGACCCCGGCGACCACGCGGGTCGTGCAGATGGAGCCAGGCCCGACCCCGACCTTCACGCCGTCCACACCCGCGTCGATCAGCGCCTGCGCGCCTTGCTTGGTGGCCACGTTGCCGCCGATGACCTCGATCTCGGTGTTCGCCTTGAGCTGCCGGACCATGTCCAGCACCGATTGCGCGTGGCCGTGCGCGGTGTCCACGACGAGGAAGTCCACACCCGCGTCGATGAGCGCCTGGGCGCGGCGCTTGGCATCCTCGCCGACGCCGACGGCGGCACCCACCACCAGCCGGCCGCCCTCGTCCTTGGTGGCGCTGGGGAACTTCTCGCTCTTGGTGAAGTCCTTCACCGTGATCAGGCCGCGCAGCCTGCCGTCGGAGTCGACGAGCGGCAGCTTCTCGATCTTGTGCTGCCTGAGCAGCGTGCGCGCCTGCTCAGGGTCCACGCCGACCGGCGCGGTGACCAGCGGCATGGGCGTCATCACGTCGGCGACCCGCCGCGACAGGTCAGATTCGAACCTTATATCGCGGTTTGTCACGATACCGAGGAGCTTGCCGTCATCGCTGGTCACCGGGACGCCGGAGATCCGGTAGTGCGCGCACAGCCGCTCAACGTCCGCGAGCGTCGCGTCCGGGCCGCACGTCACCGGGTCGGTGACCATGCCGGCCTCGGAGCGCTTCACCAGGTCGACCTGCTGCGCCTGCTCCTCGATGGCGAGGTTCCTGTGCAGCACGCCGACGCCGCCCTGGCGCGCCATCGCGATCGCCATCCGCGCCTCGGTCACGGTGTCCATCGGCGACGAGACCAGCGGGATGCGGAGCCGGTACTTGCGGGTGATCCTGGTGCTGGTGTCCGCCTCGCTGGGCATCAGCTCCGAGTGGGCCGGCAGCAACAGCACGTCGTCGTAGGTGAGGCCTACCGGGGAGAACTTCGGAGAGTCGGTCATGATGCCCTCACGGCTCATAGCTGCGGCTGCAGCAGCTGGTGACGGTGGGATATCGACTCATCCTACCCGGGCGGCTCGGGGAGGTTCCCGGCGCGGATCTCCCGTTCCAGGACCTTGACGGCCCAGATGACGAGCGGTCCCGTCAGGCCAGCGTCAGTGGTTCATCGCCCACCCCGGCGCCTACCACAACACGTGGTCCGAGCTGCACGAAGGCCTTCTGGTCACCCCTGCGCATCCCCCGCTCGTGACCAGTCCGGTCGTCGCTATTATTCGGCTATGACCCGGATTCCCTATGTGCGCCGCGAGGATCTGGGACCCGAGGGTCAGCGACTGTGGGACGGCATCGTCGGTACCTGGGGCGACCTGGCCGTGACCGCTGACGGCGCCCTGGCCGGCCCGTTCAACGCGATCGCCACGGCGCCTGACGCCGGGCGGCGGCTGTCCGCACTCGGCGCGACGCTGCGGTCCGCCCCGTCGATCGAGCGGCGGCTGTCCGAGATCGCCATCATCACGGTCGGCGCACGGTGGCAGGCCGAGTACGAGTGGTGGGCGCACGCGCCGATGGCGCGCGAGCACGGCGTCGCCGGCGCGGTAGTGGACGCGATCGGCCGCGGTGACGAGCCGCCGTTTGAAGCCGACGATGAACGGGCCGTGTACGCGGTGGCCCGCCAGCTCAGTGACGCCGGACGCCTAGACCAGGAGACGTACGACGCCGCGCACCGCCTTCTCGGCGACGCCGGGATGGTCGGGCTGGTGGCGCTATGCGGGTAC
This sequence comes from uncultured Actinomycetota bacterium, assembly GCA_963843745.1. GTDB lineage: Bacteria > Actinomycetota > Actinomycetes > Streptosporangiales > Streptosporangiaceae > Trebonia. Next base: position 15,874 of record CAWJLP010000009.1, on the reverse strand, counting down.
TACACGCTGATCTCTTTCCTGCTGAACGCGTTCGCCGTGCCGCTGCCGCCGGACGCGCTGCCAATGTGGGCCGAATCGTGAAACCGCGCCGCTAGCCGGGCTCGCTGGCGAGCAGCTTGCGCATTCGCGCCAGCGCGCGGTACTGCGCGACCCGGACCGCCTCGGCTGATATGCCAAGCACCGCGCCGGTTTCCGCCGCGGTGAACCCGCTCACCACCCGCAGCAGCAGGCGGCAGCGCAGCCTCGTCCACACCATCCTGATCCCCCACGCCTGGATTGATTCCCGCCAGGGGAACATCAATTCGCCTGCCACGCCAACGCGGGGGCCACGGTTTCCCGTGACCCCCGCGTGAGAGGCGAACCCGCGCGGCTAATTCCTAGTGCGCGTGGCCGTGGGAGTGCCCGTGGGCGTCCGCGTCCGGCCCCTCCTCTTCCGGCTTCTCGACGACCAGCGTCTCGGTCGTCAACAGCATGCCGGCGATAGACGCGGCGTTCTGCACGGCGGACCTGGTGACCTTGACCGGGTCGAGAACACCCTGCGCTACCAGGTCGCCGTACTCGCCGGTGGCGGCGTTGTAGCCGTGCCCGGCGGGCAGCGTCGCCATCTTCGCCACCACGACCGAGCCCTCCTGGCCCGCGTTCAGCGCGATCCAGCGGGCCGGCTCGGGCAGCGCCTTGCGGACCACGCCGACGCCGGTCGCTTCGTCCCCGGTCCTGCCGAGGTCGTCAAGCTCCGCCGCGATGTGCACGAGCGCGCTGCCGCCGCCGGCGACGATGCCTTCCTCGATGGCCGCCCTGGTGGCGGATACGGCGTCCTCGACGCGGTGCTTCTTCTCCTTGACCTCGACCTCGGTGGCCGCGCCGACGCGCAGCACGGCGACGCCGCCGGACAGCTTGGCCAGCCGCTCCTGCAGCTTCTCGCGGTCCCAGTCGGAGTCGGTGTCCTCGATCTCGGTGCGGATCTGCCGGATCCGCTCCTCGATCGCGGACTTGTCACCCGCACCGTCGGTGACGGTGGTGGTGTCCTTCGTGACCACGACGCGACGGGCCCGGCCCAGCGTGTCCAGGCCGACGGTCTCGAGCTTGATGCCGAGGTCGTCGCTGATGACGGTCGCGCCGGTGAGCGTCGCGATGTCGGCGAGCATGGCCTTGCGGCGGTCGCCGAAGCCCGGCGCCTTCACCGCGACGATGTTCAGCAGCCCGCGGATCTTGTTGACGACGATCGTGGCGAGCGCCTCGCCCTCCACGTCCTCGGCGATCACGAGCAGCGGCCTCTTGGTCTGCGCGACCTTCTCGAGCAGCGGCAGGAACTCCGCCATCGAGGAGATCTTGCCCTGGTTGACCAGGACGTAGGCGTCGTCGAGCACGGCCTCGAGGCGGTCCTGGTCGGTGATGAAGTACTGCGAGATGTAGCCCTTGTCGAACTGGAGGCCCTCAGTGAACTCCAGCTCGAGGCCCATCGTCGGGGACTCCTCAACGGTGACCACACCGTCCTTGCCGACCTTCGCGAACGCCTCGGCGATGAGCTCGCCGATCTTCGGGTCCTGCGCGGAGATGGTCGCGACGTGCGCGATCTCCTTCTGCTCCTCCACCTCGCGGGCGGACTTGAGCAGCCGGTCGGAGACCTCGGCGGCGGCCGCGTCGATGCCGCGCTTGAGGTCCATCGGGTTGGCGCCGGCCGCTACCGAGCGGAGCCCGAGGTGCACCATCGCCTGCGCGAGCACGGTCGCCGTGGTGGTGCCGTCGCCGGCGATGTCGTTGGTCTTGGTGGCGACTTCCTTGGCGAGCTGAGCGCCGAGGTTCTCGTACGGGTTCTCGAGCTCGATCTCCTTGGCGACGGTCACGCCGTCGTTGGTGATGGTGGGTGCGCCCCACTTCTTGTCGATGACGACGTTGCGGCCGCGGGGGCCGAGCGTCACCTTTACGGTGTCGGCGAGCCGGTCCACGCCGCGCTCAAGGCTGCGGCGGGCGTCCTCGTCGAACTGCAGGATCTTGGGCATTGACTTACCTCAACCTACGGTTGGATCAGGCGGGCACTGGCACGCCGGACGCGCCTCCGGCGGCCCGCACCGTTCGTGACGGGGAAGCCGCCGGAGGCCACGCGCCGACGCGTAACTACTTCTCGATAATCGCGAGCACGTCGCGGGCCGAGAGCACCAGGTACTCTTCGCCCGAGTACTTCACTTCCGTGCCGCCGTACTTGCTGTACAGGACCACGTCGCCGACCTTCACGTCGACGGGCACGCGCTTGGCGCCCGCATCGTCGAAGCGGCCGGGACCGACCGCGAGGACTTCGCCCTCCTGGGGCTTCTCCTTCGCGGTGTCCGGGATGACAAGTCCGGATGCCGTGGTCTGCTCCGCCTCAAGCGGCTTGACCACGATCCGGTCCTCGAGTGGTTTGAGAACAACCTTGGTGGCGGTCGTCACGATCTGACCTCCCCCTCCGGAAAGGGTAACTGTGTGAGTTGCTGGCGATGGACGACCAGGGTTGGCCTGCCGTCGCGGGTGTCAGACCTGCCTCGTCGCATTAGCACTCTACACCAGTGAGTGCTAATGCCGAACACTAGTAGCCAGTCCGTACCCCGTCAACACGGACCGTGGCATCGCCAGGGCCGATCCGCGGCGACTGTGGCTACTCCCATTCGATCGTGCCAGGCGGCTTGCTCGTGACGTCGAGGACCACCCGGTTCACCTCAGGCACCTCGTTCGTGATCCGCGTCGAGATCCGGGCCAGCAGGTCGTTCGGCAGCCTGGCCCAGTCCGCGGTCATCGCGTCCTCGCTGGTTACCGGCCGCAGTACGACCGGGTGCCCGTAAGTCCTGCCATCGCCCTGCACGCCAACGGAGCGCACGTCGGCGAGCAGCACCACCGGGCACTGCCAGACGGTCGTGTCCAGTCCCGCCGCGGTCAGCTCGGCGCGCGCGATCGCGTCCGCCTCGCGCAGGATCTCCAGCCGCGGCGCGGTCACCTCGCCGATGATCCTGATGCCTAGCCCCGGGCCGGGGAACGGCTGGCGCCACACGATCTCCGGCGGCAGCCCGAGTTCCTCGCCGACCCGTCGCACCTCGTCTTTGAACAGCGCGCGCAGCGGCTCGACCAGCCGGAACTTCAGGTCGTCAGGCAGCCCGCCCACGTTGTGGTGCGACTTGATGTTCGCGGCGCCGGCGCCGCCGCCGGACTCGACCACGTCCGGGTAGAGCGTGCCCTGCACGAGGAACTCGGTGGATTCGCCGTGCGCGCCGGCCTCGGCGGTGATCTCCCTGGCGGCACGCTCGAAGGCCCTGATGAACTCCCGGCCGATGATCTTGCGCTTGGCCTCAGGGTCGATGACCCCGCGCAGCGCCCCGAGGAACGCCGCGGAGGCGTCCACCACCCGCAGGCTCACCCCCGTCGCCGCCACGAAGTCCTGCTCGACCTGCTCCGCCTCGCCTTTGCGCAGCAGCCCGTGGTCGACGAAAACGCACGTCAGGCGCTCCCCGATGGCGCGCTGCACCAGCGCCGCGGCGACCGCGGAATCCACCCCGCCGGACAGCCCGGCGATCGCCCGGCCGCCGCCTACCTGCTCCCTGATCCGCCCGGTCTGCTCCTCGACGATGTTCACCATCGTCCACGTAGGCCGGCATCCCGCCGCCTCGAGGAAGCGGCGCAAGATCGTGATCCCGTGCTCGGTGTGCATGACCTCGGGATGGAACTGGACCCCGTAAAGCCCGCGATCCGGCGCCTCGACCGCCGCGGCGGGGGTCGCCGCGGTGTACGCGGTCACCGTGAAGCCCGGCGGCGCGACCGTGGACGTGTCGCCGTGCGACATCCAGACGCCGAATCCGTCCCCGAGCCCGGCGAGCAGCCGGCCGCCGCCGGCGGTGACCCGCACCGGCGTCCCGCCGTACTCGGCGGCGCCGGTGCGCTCGACGGTCCCGCCCAGCTCCCTGACCAGCACCTGATGCCCGTAGCAGATGCCGAGCACCGGCACGCCGGCCTCGAACAGCCCGGCCGGCGCGGCCGGAGCGCCCGGCGCGTAGACCGACGAGGGTCCCCCGGACAAGATGATCGCCTTCGGCTGCCGGGCCAGCATCTCCGCGACCGGCATCGTCGACGGGACGATCTCCGAGTAGACGTGGCACTCGCGTACCCGGCGAGCTATCAGCTGGGCGTACTGAGCGCCGAAGTCAACGACCAGAACGGTGTCAAACCCGCCAGGCACATGTACCGCCTTCCCCCAGGGAATTTCCCATGCAGAAGGTCAAGTTTAGCCGCCGGTCAGCCGGGCGGCGCTGTGGAAGCCTGCCCGGGCGGCGCCGTGGGAGCCTGCCCGGGCGGCGTCGCGGGAGCCTGGCCGGGCGGCGTCGCGGGAGCCTGGCCGGGCGGCGTCGCGGGAGCCTGGCCGGGCGGGGCGGCCTCGGCCGGCGCCCCAGCGGCCGGCGTGCCAGGGCCGGCGCGGGACGCGGCACGGGCGTGACCCGCAGCCGGGCGATCCGGCGGCCGTCCATCTCGGTGACCGTGATCGTGTAACCGGGGACCTTGACCGACTCGCCGGGCGACGGCAGCTCGCCGAGCGCCGCGAGCACGTAGCCCGCCACCGTCTCGTACGGTCCTTCAGGCAGCTCGACGCTGGTCTGCTCAGCGAACTCGTCCAGGTTGAGCAGGCCGTCCACGTCAACCTCGCCGCGCGGCAGCTTGGTGGCCGCGGCGAGCCCGGTGTCGTACTCGTCCCTGATGTCGCCGATCAGCTCCTCGACCAGGTCCTCGAGCGTGACGATGCCCGCGGTGCCGCCGTACTCGTCGGCCACGATCGCCAGGTGCGCCCGGTCCCGGCGCATCTCCGACAGCGCGGCGAGCACCGTCTTGCTGATCGGCAGGAACTTCACCGGCCTGATCACCTCGTCGACCAGCGCCATCCGGTCCGGGGCCGTCGGCCCGAGCAGGTCCCTGATGTGCACGAAGCCGATCACGTTGTCGTAGGAGTCCTGGTAGACCGGCAGCCGTGAGTACGGCACGCTCGACGCGATGCGCGCCGCCTCGCCGATCGTGGTGCCCGCCGCGAGGAACTCCACCTCCGTGCGCGGCAGCAGCACCTCGCGGATCTGCCGCTTGCCCGCGTCGAAGACCTCCCCGACGATGCGCCGCTCGTCCGCGCTCAGCGCCTGGGTGCCGGTGACCAGCTCGCGCAGCTCTGCCTCGGTCATCGCCTGGCGGCCCTGCCGCGGGTCACCGCCGAGCAGGGTGACGACCACGTTGACCGAGACCGACAGCAGCCACACCACCGGCCTGGCGAGCGTGGCGATCCGGTCCAGCGTCGGCGCGGCGAGCAGCGCTATCGGGACGGTGCGCTGCAGCGCCAGCCGCTTGGGGGCCAGCTCAGAGAGGACCAGGGTGATGAACGTGATGCACACGGTGACGATGCCGAACGCCAGCGGCCCCGCGACGCCATCCGCCATGCCCTGCCTGACCAGCCAGGACCGCAGGGCGGTGGCCAGCGTGTCGGCGCCGAACGCGCCGGTAACCAGGGTCGCCAGCGTCGTGCCGATCTGCACCGCGGACAGGAACCTGTTGGGGTCCGACGCCAGCCGCGCGGCCTTCGCGCCGCGCCTGCCGCGCCTGGCCAGCGACCGGACCTGGCCCTCGCGCAGCGAGACCAGTGCCATCTCCGCCGCGGCGAAAAACCCGCCGATGCACACGATGACAAGAACGATGATGACGTCCCAGACGACCTGGCTCACGCTGCGATCGCCGACTTTCCCGGTCCCTTGTGCCAGCCGCGCTATCGCGGCCAGTCTAGACGGGATAGCGTATGCGTCCCGTGAGACCGCTGGCCACCTGGGCGACGACGCGGACCCCGGGAACGTTCAGGGAGGCACTGTGAGATGGTTCGCGCCCGGGCGGGCCAACTTGATGGGCGAGCACACCGACTACAACGGGGGGTACGTGCTCCCGTTCGCGCTCGCCCACGGCGTGACGGCCAGCGCCGCCGCCCGGCCCGGGCGCCCCGGGCGGCCCGGGCGCCCCGGCTGGATGCTGGCGCTGCGCTCCAAGCAGGTGCCCGACGAGCCGGTCACGGTGGCGCTGGACTCGCTCGCGCCCGGCGCCGTGACGGGCTGGGCCGCCTACCCGGCGGGTGTCGCGTGGGCGCTGCGCGAAGCCGGAGTCGACGTCGCGGGCGCCTCTATCGACATCGACTCCGACCTGCCGGTGGGCGCGGGGGTGTCGTCCTCCGCCGCGCTGGAATGCTCGGTGGCGCTGGCGCTCTGCGAGCTGTCCGGCGTGACGGTGGAGCGCCGGACGCTCGCGGCGATCGCCAAGCGGGCAGAAAACGACTTCGTTGGCGCGCCGACCGGGATCATCGACCAGTACGCGGCGCTGCTGTGCCAGGAGGGCCACGCGATGCTGCTCGACTGCGCGACGCTGACCGTGACCCAGGTGCCGTTCACCCCGGCCGCGGCCGGGGCGGCCGCGCTGATCATCGACACCCGCGTCGCGCATGCCCTGGTGTCCGGCGAGTACGGCCAGCGGCGCGCCGAGTGTGAGGAGGCGGCCCGGCTGCTGGGGGTGCCGTACCTCGGCGCGGTGCAGGACCCCGCCGACGCCAGCCGGCTGGCCGACCCCGTGCTGCGGCGGCGCGCCAGGCACGTCATCGCCGACAGCGCCCGGGCCCGCGCGATCGCGTCGGCGCTGCTGAGCGGTTCAGTCCCCGCGGCGGGCGGCGCCGAGTCAGTGCCGCCGCTGGCGATCTACCGGTACATCGGCCGCCTGCTCACCGAGGCACACGCGTCGCTCAGGGACGACTTCGAGGTCTCCTGGCCAGCGGCGGACGTCACGGTCGAGGTCGCCGTCGCCGCCGGCGCGCTCGGGGCCCGGATGATCGGCGGCGGCTTCGGCGGTTCCGTGCTGGCCCTGATCCCCGTGGAGCGGATGGCCGCGGTACGCGCGGCGCTGACGGAGGCGTTCACGGAACGCGGGTGGACTCCGCCGGAGTTCATCGACGCGATCCCGTCGGCCGCGGCCCGCCAGCTCGCGTAGACAGACCACGGCGAGCTGGCACGGGCCGCGAAAACCCTTACAGGCTGGCGACGTCCGCTTGCTTGGCCCTGACGGCCTCCGCCGCCGCGCGCAGCGCGGCCAGCTCGGCCTCAGACAGGTCGCGCTCCACCACCCGGCGGATGCCGCCCGACCCGATCTCAGCCTCCACCCCGAGGTAGACGCCGCTGATGCCGTACTCGCCGTCCACCCACGCGCAGACCGGCATGACCGCGCCCGTGTCCTTGGCCACCGCGCGCGCCATCCTGGCGGCCGCCGCGGACGGCGCGTAGTACGCCGAGCCGGTCTTGAGCAGCGCGACGATCTCGCCGCCGCCGTTGCGCGTCCGCTGGACCAGGGCCTCGATCTCCTCCGCCGGCAGCAGCTCGGCGAGCGGCTTGCCGTCAACGGAGCAGGCCGACGGGACCGGCACCATCGTGTCGCCGTGCGATCCCAGGGTCAGCGTCCGCACCGAGCCGACAGGAACGCCCAGCTTCTCCGCCACGAAGTACGAGAACCTGGCGGTGTCCAGCATGCCCGCCTGGCCCATGACCCGCGCGGAGGGGAACCCGGAGACCTTCGCCGCGAGCGCCGTCATCTCGTCGAGCGGGTTGGACACGACGATCAGCACCGCCTCCGGCGCGTGCTTGACGACGTTCTCCACCACGTTCCTGACGATCTTGGCGTTGACCTCGATCAGGTCCATCCGGCTCATGCCCGGCTTGCGGGCGAGGCCGGCGGTGATCACCACGATGTCCGCGCCGGCGATCGCCTCGTAACCTGCGCCGTCGGCGCCGGTCGTCTGGCCGGTCACCCTCGTCTCGAAACCCTCGACAGGCCGCGACTGGTTCATGTCCAGCGCCAGCCCCTCCGGCTTGCCCTCGATGATGTCGGTGAGCACGACCTCGTCGAAGATGTCGTACTCAGCAAGCCGCTGCGCCGTGGTCGAGCCGTAGAAGCCGGCGCCGATGACGGCTACTTTCCCCCTGCGGGGGGTTGCGGGGGGCTGTCCCCCCTGGCTAACACTGTGTGACATTCCGTGAAATCTCCCTAGACGCCTAGATGTTGGCCATCGCAGCACGCAGGTTACCGTCGAGCGCGTCGAGGAACTCCTGCGTGTTCAGGTACGGCGTGTCCGGCCCGACGAGCAGCGCGAGGTCCTTCGTCATCTGGCCGCCCTGGATCGTCTCGATGCAGACCCGCTCCAGCGTGCCGGCGAACTCCGCGAGCTCCGGCGTGCCGTCGAGCTTGGCGCGGTGCGCGAGCCCGCGCGTCCAGGCGAAGATCGACGCGACCGGGTTGGTCGACGTCGGCCTGCCCTGCTGGTGCTGCCGGTAGTGCCTGGTCACGGTGCCGTGCGCGGCCTCCGCCTCGACCGTACGGCCATCCGGCGTCATCAGCACCGACGTCATCAGCCCGAGCGACCCGTAGCCCTGCGCCACCACGTCGGACTGCACGTCGCCGTCGTAGTTCTTGCACGCCCAGACGATGCCGCCGTCCCACTTGAGCACCTGGGCGACCATGTCGTCGATGAGGCGGTGCTCGTAGGTGATCCCCGCGGCCTCGAACTCGGCCTTGAACTCCGCCTCGAAGATCTCGGCGAAGATGTCCTTGAACCGCCCGTCGTACGCCTTGAGGATCGTGTTCTTCGTGGACAGGTACAGCGGGAACCGCCGGCTGATCGCGTACCGCATGGTGGCCCGCGCGAAGTCGCGGATCGAGTCGTCGTAGTTGTACATGGCCATCGCGACGCCGCCGCCGGTGAACTTCGCCACTTCCATCTCGATCGGCCTGCCGTCCTCGGGCGAGTCGGGCACGTAGGTGATCGTGACGGTGCCCGGCCCGGGAACCACGAAGTCGGACGCCTTGTACTGGTCGGCGTGCGCGTGCCTGCCGATGATGATCGGCTTGGTCCAGCTCGGCACCAGCCGTGGGATGTTGGAGATGACGATCGGCTCGCGGAAGATAGTGCCGCCGAGGATGTTCCTGATCGTCCCGTTCGGCGACCGCCACATCTTCTTCAGCCCGAACTCGGTGACCCGCGCCTCGTCCGGCGTGATCGTGGCGCACTTGACGCCGACGCCGTGCCGCCGAATGGCATGCGCCGCGTCGATCGTCACCTGGTCGTCGGTGGCGTCCCGGTTCTGGACGGAGAGATCGTAATACTCCAGGTTGATATCCAGGTACGGGAGTATCAGCTGGTCCTTGATGAGCTGCCAGATGATCCTGGTCATCTCGTCGCCGTCTAGCTCGACGACGGGATTAGCCACCTTGATTTTCGACATGTTATCCGTGTTTCCCTTTCATCGGCGGGCCCGCCATTCTCCCTTGTGCGGATAGCGGCCCTAAGCGCGGCAAAACCAAGCCCGCAATCAGCAGGCAAGCGCCGAATGCAGCGAGCGTGATCACGTCAGTCGCCCGGCGCCGCGACGCGAGCAGCCCGGCCAGCCTGGCCGGCAGCAGTCCCCGGACCACCGCGGCCGCGAGCAGCGCCAGTCCGGCGATGACACCGCCAGCGCCGCCGCCAGCCGAACCGTCGCGCCAGGCGATATACACGCCGGCGACGGTGCACAGCAGGAGGACCAGGTACGGGACGACGGCGATCAGGCTGCGCTCGCGCCGCGCCCTGGTGGCCGCGGTCCTTCTGGCTGCCCGCGCGCCCGGGGCCGCCTGGACGGCTGGCTCGGGTGCGGCGCCCTGCTGCGGGGGGCGGCCCTGCGGTGGCCAGGGAGCAGCGTCCCAGTTTCCGGCCCGCGCCGCCTCCTCGCCCTGGTTTACCGAACGTACGGTGGCGCCTGCTTGCCGCACCGGGACTCCGTAGCGCGGGAAGCCAGAGGGCGCTTGCGTCTGGCGTGTCATCGCACTGCCATAGCAAAGGTCAAGACGATCTCCTTCACGGACCGGGGCAACCGGTGATAAGTCCTCGTCGCCGCGCGTCCCGGCATGTCCGGCGGACAGCACGTCCCCTGCTAGCTGCGAAGTTTACCGCTCCCGGCGCGCCGCCGCGCGCCCAGACACCCGTAACGCACGGAAGTGTGCGCGTCACTCCCAGGCTAGTTGACGCTTACTCAGCGGCCACGCTAACGCTACAGTGAGATAAGCGTCACGTCTTCGATTGACGGGAGGGTCTGGCGTGGACACGCCTTACATTCGCATAGAGGAGACCGGGGACCTAATTCCCCTACGTGGCGACATCACGACGATAGGCCGGGGGCATGGCGTAGACATCAGGCTCGATGATCCGAGCGTGTCCAGGCTGCACGCGGAAATTCAGCGGCGCGGTCCTTACTATTATGTGGCCGATCTCGGATTATCACGGAACGGCACGCGGGTAAACGGCAGGCCCGTTGCCCGCCGGGTGCTGGACGACGGTGACGTGCTGACCTTCGGCTCCGCGCGCTGCAAGATCGAGGGGCTGCCCAGGGAGGAGCTGGCCGCGGACGCGGAATTGCGCCGCTCCGCCGCCCCCGAACTGACGCGCAGGGAACTCGACGTGCTCATCTCCCTGTGCCGGCCCGCGCTATCCGACGACGCGTTCGTCACGCCCGCAACCGCGAGGGAGATAGCCGACGACCTGGTCGTGACCGAGGCGGCGGTCAAGCAGCACCTGCTGCGGCTCTACCAGAAGTTCCGGGTGCCCGAGGGACCGAACCGGCGCACCCGGCTGGCGAACGAGGTCATTGCCCTCGGCCTGGTCCGGCCGCTCGCCGACCACGGCTCAGGGCAGGTTCAGCATGCGCACAGCGTGCCCAAGCAGCCCCTGCTGGACGGAGTGCAGCGACCTGCCCAGTGACGGCAGCTGCGGCAGCATCCAGCTCGACGCCGGCCACACCAGCGGCGGCTGCGACAGCGCAGAGGACACCGTGGCGGCGGCCAGCGCCCACGAAGAGATGATCGCGACCGTCATCGCGGTGCGGCTGCGGATCACCCCGCCGGTTATCCGGCGCAACTGGCGCCGCGGACGGCGCGAACCGGGCCCGAGGCAGAAGAACGCCACCGCGGCGCCGGCCGCCCAGCCGCCCGCCTTCGGCAGCGAGTCCGCTTGCACGAGCAGCACGGACAGCGCCGCGGCCGCCGCGGCCACCGGCAGCGCCAGCGGTGCCAGCAGCACCGTCGTGACGAGTGCCCTGGCGACCGTCCACGGCGCGGTCACGACCACCACCAGGATGTCGCTTGGCCGCGGCCCGCGCACGGAACGCCGGACCGCGAGACCCGACTGGGCCCGGTCCGCCGCCCGCAGCAACGTGATCACTGCGAGCACGAGTGCTGTGCCCGCGACAGGAAGCACCACGCTGAGCGCCACCGCCATGACCACGAACGCCAGCATGACCAGCCCGTGCCCGGCTACCGGCGCCGTGGCCGCGGGCCGCGGGGCCGCAGCGGGAGCGGCGGCGACGGCAGGGCGCCGGGAGTACCGGACCGGCGGCAGCAGGTCCGCCACGTCGGCGGCCGCCTCTGAAGGACCGCGGAATACCGGCGCGGGCGCCGGCACGAGCGGCGCGACGCCGGCCCTGGCCGCCCGCCGCCGCGACCCATTCAGGCCATTCGCCAGGGGCGCTTGGACCGAGGCCGTGGAAAGCCGCGTGCCGTTCGGCCCGACGCCCGCCGGCAGGCCGCCGCCCAGCGGCAGCTCGGCGCAGCGGTCGGCCAGCCACCTGGCGGGCGGGCGGGCCTGCGGTTCGGTGGCGAGCGCCGCGACCACCAGCGGCAGCAGGGCCGCGGGGACGCCGGTAAGCTCCGCCTTCCCCTGCAGCACCCGGAAGAAGATCGTCTGGAACGTCCCGCTGCCGTACGGATGACGCCCGGTCGCCGCGAACGCCACAGTCGCGCCCCAGGAGTGCACGTCGGACGCGCCGCTGCTCGCCTGGCCCTCGATGACTTCGGGGGCCAGGTATCCGGGCGTGCCCATCACCATGCCGGTCTGCGTCAGCCGCGTCGAGTCAGGGACGTGCGCGATGCCGAAGTCGATCACCACCGGCTGCCCGTCGACCAGCATCACGTTGCCGGGCTTGAGATCGCGGTGCACCACCCCGGCGGCGTGGATCGCGGCGATCGCCTCGGCCAGCCCCCCGGCCAGCCGGTCAAGCGCCTGCCCGCGCAGCGGGCCGTCTGTCCGCACGACGTCCTCGAGCGTGCGGCCGGGAACGTACCTGGTCACGATGTACGGCGCGTCGCCGGTGACGTCAGCGTCGAGGATCTCCGCGACGTACCGGCTGCGTACCCGCCGCATGGTCTCGACCTCACGGAGCAGGCGCCGCCTGGCGTTCGGGTCCCCCGCCACGGCGGGCCCGAGGATCTTGACCGCCACTGGCCGGCTTTCTGCGTCGCGGGCAAGGTAGACCACGCCCATGCCGCCTTCGCCGATCTTGTCGAGCAGGCGGTAAGGGCCGATCTTGCTCGGAAGCGCATCCAGTGCAGGCATGGTGCATTCCAGAGTACGTCCGGGTCCGGAGATTTTCTGTAAAGGGCAGATAACGGCCCTACGCGCCGGTGACGAGGCGGCGCAGGGCCTGAGCGGCCTGCGCGTTGCTCTCCGCGTGCACCACGAGCGCGCTGGCCAGCGCGCTCGCCCACTGCTGGAACGGCACGTTCTCCCTCGACAGCACCACGCCGCGGACCTCGCGGCAGATCTCGGCGACGGGCTGCCCGTTCTTGACCGCGAGCGTCATGAGCTGGTCGCCAAGCCGCACGACCACCTTGGAGATCTCGCCGGGGCGGCCGCGCATCCGGTCGGACACAGAGCGCTCGCGCTCGACGGTCACGTAACCGGGCGGCAGCGCCTCGCTCAGCGACTTGGTGAGGACACGCGTGTACACCGCCACGTCGGCGCTGTCCATCCGCAGCGCGGCCGTGACCATCTCGAGGGAGAGCGCGTCGTCAGGCTCAGTCACGGTTCAAGTATCGCATTTGCCAGCGCCGGCTATTCCTGATCGGGCTGCGCCGGCCATTCGAAGCCGGGCAGGAACTCCATGTCGTGCGCCTGGGCGGCGGCCTGCATTCGCGGGAGGTCAGGGATGAACGGCGGCTGGCCGGCGGCGGGGTGGTCGGTGGGCTGCCCCATCTGCTGGAAGAAACGCTCGAAACCGCCGGTGGAGACACCGAGAATCAACGCCGCCTCCGCCACCTGGTAGGCGTGCACCAGGCCGGCTGGTATGTACCCGAAGTCGCCCGCGGCCAGCAGCTGCGACGTCTTCGTCCCGTCGCGGTCCTGGATGTAGACGCGTACGCCGCCTTCGACGATGTAGAACACCTCGTGGGTCCTGTGGTGAGCGTGCGCGGGGATCAGCTGTCCCCGAGGAGCCTGGCTGGTGAAGACGCCGAACTGGCCCTCGGTCTCGTCGCCGGTCAGCAGGACCGTGAACAGGTCGGCGAAGAGCATGGCGTGCTCGCCCTCGCCGCGCTTCAGGAAGTAGGGCTCGGGGCGACCGGGCAGCAGGCCTTCCACGCGGAACCGCTCGACGGGTCCGCCAGGTACTCGAAGCTCATGCCTTCTCCAGTGTCGCGGCCGGATTGCGCCTAACGCCCCTCGAAGGCGGGCTCGCTGCGCTCGACGAAGCTGCGCATGCCCGTCTTCTGATCCTCGGTGGCGAACAGCGCGGCGAACTGCAGCCGCTCGATCTCCAGGCCGGTGGCCAGGTCCACCTCGAGTCCCTTGTCGACCGCCTGCTTTGCCGCGCGCAGCGCCAGCGCGGGCCCGGTGGCGTACCTGGCCACCATGTCCCGCGCGGCCTGGTAGACCTCCTCGTCGGGAACCACCGCGTCGGCCAGCCCGATCGCGAGGGCTTCGGCGGCGGGCACGTGCCTGCCGGTGAAGATCAGGTCCTTGGCCCGGGCCGGGCCGATCAGCCGCGGCAGCCGCTGCGTCCCGCCCGCCCCTGGGATGATGCCGAGCAGGATCTCGGGCTGGCCCACCTTCGCGTTCTCGCCGAGGACCCGGAAGTCGGCGCACAGCGCCAGCTCGAGACCGCCGCCGAGCGCGTACCCGGTCACCGCCGCCACGACCGGCTTCGGGATGTCGGCGACGGCGCTGAACGAGGCCTGCAGCCGCGCCGACCGCTCGGCCATCTGCGGGTATCCGAGCTGCTCCATCTCCTTGACGTCGGCGCCCGCCGCGAACACCCGCTCACCGCCGTACAGGATGACCGCGCGAACCGCCGCGTCCTGGCTCACCTCGGCCGCCGCGGCCGCGATCTCATCCTGGACCTGCGCGTTGAGCGCGTTCATCTTCGGCCGGTCCAGCCGGATCGTCGCGATAGCGTCCGCCACCTCGACCCGCACGAACTCGCCCAAGCCACCCACCTCCACACCCGTCACGGCAACGTCTCGCTCGTAGCTTATTCGTCGCAACTGGACTAACCTCTTAGCTAAGGGAGGGTACATTGGCCGCGGAGAGCAGCTCGCAGTTCAACATCCATGATGCGAAGACCAACCTGTCACGGATCATCGAGCGGGTCGAGCACGGCGAGGAGATCATCATCAGCCGCGCGGGAACGCCTGTCGCCAAGGTGGTCCCGTTGAGCCGTGCCGTCCACCGGACGGCACGGGGCTCGCTGCGCGGCAAGCTCGTCATGGCGCCGGACTGGGATTCCCGCGAAGTCAACGACGCCATCGCCGACGACTTCGGGACCGCGCCGTGAGCCTGCTGCTCGACACGCACGTGGTGCTCTGGTGGCTGGCCGACGACCCCGCGCTTGCCGACGACATCAAGGACCGGCTCGACCACGAGCCGGACGTCTACGTCAGCGCGGCGACCGTCTGGGAAGTGGCCATCAAGCAAGCCATCGGCAAATTCCCGGAACCCGCCGGGCTCCCGGAACGGATCCATGAGAGTGGGTTCCGGCACCTGCCCATCAGCTTCGACCACGCGATTACCGCAGGGCGCCTGCCGATGATCCACCGCGACCCATTCGACAGAATGCTGGTCGCTCAAGCGCAGTGCGAGGATCTCACCCTGGTCACCCGGGATGAGAACTGCCGCAGGTACAGGGTCACCATCCTCCCGGCCTGAACAGACCAAGTCCATCCGGCCACCGGCATGATCAAAGGTCAGGGCAGATCGGGATCTGGATGAGCGGTCAGAAAGCGGCTGGAAGCATCGTCATCGACGAGCGAATTGTCGGCCAGCCATTGGACGGCACGGCGCTTAGCGCGAACATCGCGGAATGCGTACCACGACGGCAGCAGATCCGGATACTCCTCGTGGAGCTCGTCCCTGAACCGGCGGAAGGCGCCTTTCCCCTGGATGGCCCGTGTTAGCCTGCGCCCGGCGCGCTCATCGGTGATGGTGTCGGCGAAGTCGGCCATGTCCTGGTACCAGACCCAGGACGGCAGGGGATGGATGCAGACCAGATCCAGATCGTCGAGGTCAATCGGTGTCTGGCCGTCGATGCCCGTGTCGGCTGTCCAGAACGCGATCTCTCCGGTCTGCGGGTTGATCAGCCACCGGTGTTCGTAGTCGGTCTGGTCGGCCAGTGCGTTGCCGATCTCCTCCAGGTCGAAGCTGCTCAGGTCCGGCACTTTGCCAGAATAGATCCCTCTTCGAGTCCTTCGCTGATGAAGCAAACACGGTCCGCGGCGTGAGACGCCCGGATATGATCGCCAGCATCACGAGAGACCATCGCCCTGTCTGCGGCATTATGTGGGTGATCAATAGATCACCGCGCCCTTCGGGCTCACATAATGCCTGATCCTGCAGGTGATCGAGGCGCAGTGCGCCTCGATCCTGGAGCCTCACGATCACCTGCATATCAGCCATGTGCGTGCGTTCTCGGCCCTGCGGGTAGCGCATAAACATGCACGTGGGTCCTGCCCCTCCGTTGCCGACGGGGGCGGAGTCCTTTTGATGACGAGCGCAAGTATCCGC
>CAWJLP010000008.1:0-108434 GCA_963843745.1 uncultured Actinomycetota bacterium | reverse complement strand
AGCTCAAGCTCGGTCGGCAGCTGAGCGCCCGGCGCGAGGGCTCCGGACTCGATCTGAGCCCGCAAATCTTCCGCGATCTGCTGGTACATCGGTCGCTGAGCCATAACACCTCCCATAGGTACCAACAAGCCCGACGATCCTTGCAGCCAAGTTCATCAGACTCTTTGGCACTGCCTGGTTATACCCGCCGAGCAGTCGCAAAATCGTTACCATCAGTCCCAAAGGTTGGGATGGCTTGGACGGTCCGGCTGGTCAGATATATCAGAAACTCCCTGTCCAGGTCAACTCTCGAGCCGCCGAGCGACCAACGGTCCGGCAGCAAGATCGCCCGATTGAACCAGCTCCGCAGACCTGGACGAGCGGCAGGCTCTGGAGAGACGCGACCGTCCTGTACTAATCATCCCAACCAATGGAATGAGACATATAGATAGAACCAGACGGATACTGCCTACGGTTGGGTTTCGATGGTTATCTAATCGGGGACGCCTAGATGTACCAAAGGTAGGTATGACCCAGATGGATCATCTGAGTCGTATGAGCTAGGCAAGACACCTAGTCCTACCAGGTGGTATGCAACATCCGGCGGACGGGAGGCTGGGGATGAGCAGCATAGAAGTGGCAGCGGGGATGGGGATCCTGGGCGTCTTCATCCTCGGCATCGCGATCGGGATCGTGCTCGTCGTCTCGTTCGCTTCGCGGCGTGAGGACCGGCTCTACTCCCTGTGGGGCGAGGCACCGGACCCGGCGTGCAAGGGGGCGCGGCGGCTGCTCGGGGTCTGGGTCCGGGGCGCCAGGCCGGAGCGGGCGTTCGAATTCGACGAGGAAGGCAGAGTGCTGCGGCGGGAGTCCCTCCGGTGACCGGCTTCGGGATCGTGGCAGGCGTCGTCGCCCTGTTTTTCGCCGCCGGGATCTTGACGGGAGTACTGGGCGTGATGGCACTGTCCGCGATGCGCGACCACCGCGGCCGCGGGGCACGGCGCCGGTATGCCGCGCGCCGGGCCGACAGCATCGACTGGGACCGGCCACGGTGGCCAGCCGGTCCTGGCCGGGAAGACCAGCCCGGCTGGGAAGGACAGATACGTCCGGATGAAATCGGCGAACCGCCGCCACCGTGGCCCGGCGGGCGCCGTGACTTAGCCGCCCGCAGCGACTGAGGAGGCAGCAGAGCTTGACGCGCCTGCGGGGGCCGCGTCAGGGAAGGCGGTCCCCGGGCTCCAGTCCAAGGAGCCCGGGGACCGCTGACGTGCGCGGCGCGTCCGCGACCTGGGGCACGCGCCCGGCTAAGCTCGACGTTGTGGCGCAGCAGCAGGCATTTCCGTGGCAGGAGGGCACCGCGACCGGGATCGGGTCGATGCCCGGCGGGGACCCGATGGAGGCGGCCCGGATCATCGCCGGCGAACTGCCCGACCTCCCGCACCTTGCCGAGCTCCCGGCGCGCGGGCCAGGGGCGGACCTGACCGGGCGGACCGCCGCAATGCTCGTGGACATCCCCGTCGAAGTCACCCCGCGCGGCTGGCGGATCGCCGAGCGCCCCGGCCGCGACCTGCGCCGCGCCCGCGGCCTGCTCTCCTCCGACCTCGACGCGATGGAGGAGGTCCTGGACGGCTACCAAGGCCTGCTGAAGGTGCAGGTCGCCGGGCCGTGGACGCTCGCCGCGACCCTCGAGCAGCCCCGCTCGCTGAACCCGGCGCTCGCGGACCCCGGGCTGGTCGCCGACCTGGCGACGTCGCTGGCCGAAGGCGTCGCCGCGCACGTCGCCGACGTCGCGAAGCGGATCCCGGGGGCGACGATCATCGTCCAGCTGGACGAGCCCGCGCTGCCCGCGGTCGCCGGGGGCGGGGTGCCGACCGCCAGCGGCCTGTCCCGTGTCCGCCCGGTGGACGAGGAGGTGCTGCGGGAGAGACTCCGCCAAGTGCTCGCCGCCCCCGGAAGGTACACGGCGGTGCACTGCTGCAGTCGCAACCTTCCGTTCGGGATAATCCTGAGCGCCGGAGCGGACGCGGTCTCCTTTGACGCGAGCCTGCTGCGGAACACCGATTACGACGAGCTCGCGACGGCGGCTGAGGCGGGCAAGGGGCTGCTGGTCGGCGCCCTGTCCGGCTTCGATTATCCGGAACGTCCCGGGGTGACTCCCGCCGATACCGCCCGGGCCGTCGCGGAGGTATGGCGGAGGACGTCGCTGCCGCCGGGCGACTGCGCGCGGCAGGTCGTGGTCACGCCCGCGTGCGGGCTCGCCGGCGCCTCGCCCGCGCAGGCGCGCGAGGCGCTGCGGTGGGTGCGGGAGGCGGCGCGCATCCTGCCGGAGATGATGGGGGAGCTGGCGTTATGGAACTGGACGAGGCGCGGCGGCGGCACGCGGAGCTGAGCGAGAAGCTGCGCGACGCGCAGTACCGGTACTACGTCCTCGACGCGCCGACGATCGCCGACATCGAGTACGACACGGACATGCGGTCGCTGGAAGCGCTCGAGGAGCAGTTCCCCGAGCTGCGCACCCCGGACTCGCCGACGCAGAACGTGGGCGGCGGGCTGTCCACCCTGTTCACGCCGGTGGAGCACTTGGAGCGGCTGCTCAGCCTGGACAACGTGTTCTCCGAGGAGGAGTTCGCCGCCTGGGCCGACCGGGCCGCCAGGCTCGGCGGCGCCGGCCCCTACCTGTGCGAGCTGAAGATCGACGGGCTGGCGATCGACCTGGTGTACGAGCGGGGCCGGCTGGCGCGCGCCGCGACCCGCGGGGACGGGCGGACCGGCGAGGACGTGACGCTGAACGTCCGCACGATCGAGTCGGTTCCCGACCGGCTCAGCGGACCAGGGGTGCCCGACGTGCTCGAGGTCCGCGGCGAGGTGTTCCTGCCCGCGGCGGCGTTCGAGCGGCTGAACGAGTCGCTGCAGGAAGCCGGCAAGCCGGCCTTCGCCAACCCGCGGAACGCGGGGGCGGGCTCGCTCCGGCAGAAGGACCCACGGGTGACCGCATCCCGCGGCCTCGACGCGATCGTGCACGGCATCGGCCGGGTGGTGGGCTCGGGAGGCGGCGAGATCAGCGGGACCGCCGCCGGGCCGAGCGAGGCGGGGCACCTGGAAGGCGCGCCTGACAGCCAGTCGGGCTGGTACGAGCGGCTGCGCGAATGGGGGCTGCCGGTCAGTGACCGGTACAAGGTCTTTTCCGCCCTTGATGAGGTCAAGGCCTACATCGAGTACTACTCCGACCCGGCGCACCGGCACGAGACGCCGTACGAGATCGACGGCGTGGTCGTGAAGATCGACCCGCTCGAGGTGCAGCGCGCGATGGGCGCGACCAGCAGGGCGCCGCGGTGGGCGATCGCCTATAAGTACCCGCCGGAAGAGGTGAACACCCGGCTGCTTGACATCAGGGTCAACGTCGGCCGCACGGGGCGGGTCACCCCGTACGCGGTGATGGAACCGGTCAAGGTCAGCGGGTCCACCGTCGACCGGGCGACCTTGCACAACGAGGACGAGGTCAAGCGCAAGGGTGTGCTCATTGGCGACATGGTGATCCTGCGCAAGGCCGGCGAGGTCATTCCCGAGGTCGTGGGCCCGGTGACGGAGCTGCGCACCGGCGACGAGCGGGAGTTCGTCTTTCCCGTCGAGTGCCCGGCATGCGGCACGCGGCTCGCCAGGGACGAGGGCGAGGTCGACTGGCGCTGCCCGAACACCGTGTCGTGCCCCGCGCAACTGCGCGAGCGGCTGTTTCACCTGGCGTCGCGCAGCGCGCTCGACATCGAGGTGCTCGGCTACGAAGCGGTCGTCGCGCTGCTCGACTGCGGGCTCGTGGCGGACGAGGGCGATCTGTTCGCGCTGACCGCGGAGAAGCTCGGGACCTGCGCGTTCTTCGTGAACAAGGCCGGCGGCCTCAAGGTCAACGCCCGCATGCTGATGATGAACCTGGACGAGGCCAAGACCCGGCCGCTGTGGCGGGTGCTCGTCGCGCTGTCGATCAGGCACGTGGGGCCGACCGCGGCGCGGGCGCTGGCCGACGCGTTCGGCTCCGTGGACGAGATCGCGTCCGCGTCCGTGGACGCGCTGGCGATCGTGGACGGCGTCGGACCGACGATCGCCGCCTCGGTCGTGGAGTGGTTCACCGTCGACTGGCACGTCGCGATCGTCGACAAGTGGCGGGCGGCGGGAGTCCAGCTGGCGACGCCGGGATTCGATCCGTCCGCGGCGTCGTCCCGGCTGCTCGCGGGCGTGACGGTGGTGATCACCGGCACGCTCCCCGGCCTGACCAGGGACGAGGCGGCCGAGGCGGTCCGCGCGGCCGGCGGTAAGGTGTCGTCTTCGGTGTCGAAGAAGACGAACTTCGTGGTGGCAGGGGAAAACGCGGGCTCGAAGTACGACAAGGCGGTGGAGCTGGGCGTCCCCATCCTCGACGAGGACGCCTTCCGCGCGCTGCTAACCCACGGCCCCGACGCGGTCCCCGCCATCCCAGAGACGGCCATCTAGGTATCACTTTCCGCCCTTTTCCCAACTTCGTATCACTTTCGGCCCCTTTGCTGTCCGATTTGCCCCGATTTCAGGGGCGAAAAGTGATACGAAGATGGCTGAGCGGACCGGTACCGACCCGAAGGCCGGCTAGCGGGCCCAGCGGAGGATCAGCGGATCGCGGGCTTTCGCCAGTTCGAGCAGGCCGCGGCGGGTCCTTGGCGACACCGGGCCGAGCGGTGCGCGAGTGCGGTCCGAGGCGACGATGCCGCCCTCGGCCAGCAGGATCTTCTGCGCGCGCAGGCCGCACTGGCGGTTCTCGAAGTGAATGAGCGGCAGCAGGCCTTCATAGGCGCTCACGGCCCCGGCCCGGTCGCCGGACAGGTAGCGGCGGACGATCTGGCCGAGTTCGGCGGGGACCATGGAACTCGGCATGGTGCCCGTGGCCCCGGCGTCCAGGTCGGGGATCAGGGTGACGGATTCTTCGCCGTCGAAGGGGCCGGGCAGGCTGCCGCCGAGGGCGCTGACCAGCGCGTGCAGCTTGTCCGCGGCCTGCGGCACCTCGACCTTGGCGTACTGCACCTGGGGCACCTGCCGGACCAGGTTGATCAGCAGGCTGGCCGGCAGCGGCGTCGCCGACAAGGGCGCGTCCTGGACCATGATCGGGATGTCGATCGCGTCCGCCACCCGCTTGAAGTACTCAATCACCGCGGGCCCGGGGACGGTGAGCGTGGCGCCGAAGAACGGCGGCATGAGCATCACCATCGACGCGCCCATGTCCTGCGCGGCGCGGCTGCGCGCGGCGGCGACCCGGACGCTGTAGTGGCTGGTGGTGACGACCACCGGACGCCGTCCAGCGACGCGCTCCAGCAGCAGGGGGACGATCGCGTCGCGTTCCGCGTCGGTCAGCGAGAACTGCTCCGAGTAGTTGGCGAGCAGGCACATCCCGTCGACCCCCGCGTCGATCAGGTAGTCCGCGACCCGCGCCGTGCCGTCCAGGTCAACGGTCTCGTCGTCGTGGAAGATCGTCGGCACGACCGGCACGACCCCGGCCAGCGCGTCCAGCCATCGTCCGCGATCCGCCACGGTGCTCAGCTTACGGCGATGTCCTGGCGACCGCGGCAACCGTAATCATTACAGGTACTGCGCGCATCGCCCTAGGATTGAGCGCATGTCCATTACCCGTGACGAGGTGGCTCACCTGGCCCGGCTGTCGAGGCTCGCGCTCAGCGACGAAGAGCTCGACCACCTGGCCCCGCAGCTCGACCAGATCATCTCGGCGGTCGCGC
The DNA here is from genome assembly GCA_963843745.1 of uncultured Actinomycetota bacterium. Classification (GTDB taxonomy): domain Bacteria; phylum Actinomycetota; class Actinomycetes; order Streptosporangiales; family Streptosporangiaceae; genus Trebonia. The sequence continues at coordinate 102,708 of CAWJLP010000008.1, read as the reverse complement.
AGGTACAGGAAGTAGCGGCGGAGGGGATTCCGCCGACCTCGCACGCGACCGGCCTGACCAACGTGTTCCGCGACGACGAGCCGGCCCCCTGCCTGACGCCGGAACAGGCGCTCAGCGGCGCGCCAGAAGTCGAGCTGCAGCGGTTCAAGGTGCCGCGGATCCTGGCCGAGGAACCCTGACGGGAAGAGAGACATGGACGAGCTCATCACGATGACCGCGGCGGAGCTGTCCGCCGCGATGGCCGCCGGCGAGGTCTCCGCCGCCGACGTCACCGAGGCGCACCTGGACCGGATCGCCGCCGTCGACGACCAGGTCAAGGCGTTCCTGCACGTGGCCGCCGACGACGCCCGCGCGCGGGCGCGCGAGGTGGACGCCAGGCGCAAGGCGGGCGAGCCGCTCGGCCCGCTGGCCGGCATCCCGGTCGCGGTCAAGGACCTGTACACCACCGTCGGGATGCCGACCACCTGCGGCTCGAAGATCCTCGAGGGCTGGCGCCCGCCGTACGAGTCGACGATCACGCAGCGCCTCAGGAACGCGGGCGCGATCCTCATCGGCAAGACGAACATGGACGAGTTCGCGATGGGCTCGTCGACCGAGAACTCCGGCTACGGGCCGAGCCACAACCCGTGGGACCTGGCGAAGGTCCCCGGCGGATCGTCGGGCGGCTCCGCCGCCGCGGTCGCCGCGCACATGGCGCCGCTGGCGCTCGGCACCGACACCGGCGGCTCGATCCGGCAGCCCGCCGCGGTGTGCGGGATCGTCGGCACCAAGCCCACCTACGGCGGGTCGTCCCGGTACGGAGTCGTCGCGTTCGCTTCTTCACTGGACACCCCGGGCCCGTTCGGAAGAACTGTTCTTGACACCGCGCTGCTGCACGAGGTGATGTCCGGGCACGACCCCATGGACTCCACCTCGATCGACGCGCCGGTGCCGCCGGTCGTCGAGGCGGCCAGGCACGGCGACGTGGCCGGGCTGCGGATCGGCGTGGTCAGCGAGTTCGCCGGCGACGGCTACCAGCCGGGCGTGATGGCCCGGTTCACCGAGGCGGTCGAGCTGCTCGAGTCGCTGGGCGCCAAGGTCACCGAGATCAGCTGCCCGCACTTCAAGTACGCGCTGCCGGCGTACTACCTGATCGCGCCCAGCGAGGCGTCGTCCAACCTGGCCCGCTTCGACGGGATGCGATACGGCCTGCGGACCGGCAGCGGCAGCGCGGAAGACGTCATGGCCGCGACCCGCGAGACTGGCTTCGGCGCCGAGGTCAAGCGCCGGATCATGCTCGGCACGTACGCGCTGTCCAGCGGGTACTACGACGCCTACTACGGCAAGGCGCAGCAGGTGCGGACGCTGATCATCCAGGACTTCGACGCGGCGTTCGGGCAGGTGGACGTGCTGGTGTCGCCGGCGACGCCGACAACCGCCTTCCCGATCGGGGAGCGGGCCGACGACCCGATGGCGATGTACCTGGCCGACCTGTGCACGATCCCGACGGACCTGGCGGGCAACGCCGCCATCTCGGTGCCGTGCGGGCTGGCCGACGAGGACGGCCTGCCGGCCGGGCTGCAGGTTATGGCGCCGCCGCTGGCCGATGACCGGCTGTACCGGGTCGCCGCGGCGGTCGAGGCGGCGTTCAACGAGCGGTGGGGGCATCCGCTGCTCGCCGGGGCGAAGGGACTGTCGGCGCGATGACCGTCACGTACGAAGAGGCGCTGCAGAAGTACGAGCCGGTGTTCGGGCTTGAGACGCACGTCGAGCTCGGCACCACGACCAAGATGTTCTGCGGCTGCCCGACGACGTTCGGCGCGGAGCCGAACTCGCACGTCTGCCCGGTCTGCCTCGGGCTGCCCGGCTCGCTGCCGGTGACGAACCGGGTGGCGATCGAGTACACGATCAAGATCGGCCTGGCGCTGAACTGCTCGATCGCGTCGTGGTGCCGGTTCGCGCGGAAGAACTACTTCTACCCGGACATGCCGAAGAACTTCCAGATCTCCCAGTACGACGAGCCCCTGTGCGTCGACGGGTACCTGGACGTGCTGGTCGGCGGCAAGACGGTGCGGGTGGGCATCGAGCGGGTGCACCTGGAGGAGGACACCGGCAAGTCGCTGCACATCGGCGGCGCGACGGGTCGCATCCAGGGCGCCGACTACTCGCTGGTCGACTACAACCGGGCGGGCATCCCGCTGGTGGAGATCGTCACCAGGCCCGTGCCCGGCACCGGCTACCTGGCGCCGGAGGTCGCCCGTGCGTACGTCACCGAGCTGCGCGACCTGCTCCGCTCGCTCGGCGTCTCCGACGTGCGGATGGAAGAGGGCTCGCTGCGCGCCGACGTGAACACGTCGCTGTCGCCGCGCGGTTCTGACGTGCTGGGGACGCGGACCGAGACGAAGAACGTGAACTCGCTGCGCTCGGTGGAACGGGCGGTGCGCTCGGAGGTCTCCCGGCAGGCCGAGGTGCTCGACTCCGGCGGCCGCGTCACCCAGGAGACGCGGCACTTCCACGAGGACACTGGCGTGACCACGTCCGGCCGGTCGAAGGAAGAGGCGCAGGACTACCGCTACTTCCCCGAGCCCGACCTGGTGCCGGTCGCGCCGCCCCGCGACTGGGTCGAGTCGATCGCCGCCTCGCTGCCCGAGCTGCCCTCGGCGCGGCGTGCCCGGCTGATGTCGGCGTGGTCGCTGTCGGAGCTCGAATTCGAGGCGCTGCGGAACGTCGGCGCCCTCGACGTGGTGGAGGCGACGGTGGCCGTCGGCGCCTCCCCGGCCGACGCCCGCAAGTGGTGGCTTGGCGAGCTGGCCCGCCGCGCGAACGACATGGGCATCGAGGTATCCGCCCTGCCGATCACGCCCGTCGACGTGGCGCGGATCTCCGAGCTGGTGGCCGCCGGGGCGCTGAACGACCGGCTCGCCCGCCAGGTCATCGAGGGCGTGCTCGACGAGGAGGGCACGCCCGACGAAGTGGTGGCCGCCCGCGGCCTGGCGGTGGTCAGCGACGACTCGGCGCTGCTGTCAGCGGTCGACGAGGCCATCGCGGCCAACCCCGACGTCGTGGCCCGCATCCGCGACGGCAAGGTCCAGGCGGCGGGCGTCCTGGTCGGCGCGGTCATGAAGGCCACCCGCGGCCAGGCCGACGCCGCCCGCGTCCGCGACCTCATCATGCAGCGCCTCAGCTGAGCCGCGGCATCGCGCCCCTGCCCGTTTTCCTTATCCCGAACGGGCTCGTGGTGGCTCCATGAGACCACCGCGAGCCCGTTTGCGGCCGTATCGCCTCCCGCTCCGGCGCGCTCAGCCCGGGCAGGCCAGTTAACTGATCTTGCTCGGGTCCAGGAAAGCTTCGTGGCGAAGGTGGTCGTCTTGGCCGACGAAGGCCTTGAACTCGCCTAGCTTGTAGGCGTCGCCGGTCTTGCGGGTGTCGACCTCGATGCGGAAGTCGCGCTTGAGGTGGGCCAAGTGTCTTTCAAAGGCCGGGACCTCCATCGGCATCGCGAGGCGGCGCAGGATCTGGTCCATGGTCAGGAATCCGCCGTCCTGGCGCAGCACCGCGTAGACCGGATCGTGTGTGACGCTCGACTCCTCAACCAGCAGGCGCGGAGTGCCCTCGTGGTCGAGAGCACGCCGGATCGACTTCCCGAGCGCGTGCGCGACCGGCGGCGGGAAGGCGTTGCCGATCTGCCGGTAGTTGGAGGTCTTCCGGCCGGTGAACGCCCATCGGTACTCGGCGTCATTCCAGCCTTGCAGCCTGGCGACCATCTCGCAGGTCAGCTTGGGCAGTAGGGTCACCGGGTCGTCTATCAAAGGCGCGGCGTCGGCCACGCCAAGAGCATCCACGCCCATCTCCCGCCACGCCCGCTTTGCCCGGGTGGGGCCGAGGTCGGGCCCGCCGTGCTTCTTGGATCCGCCGACGATCGTCGGCGCGATGTCGTTCGCGCGCTCAGCCCAGGCGGAGGCGCCCGGCCAGCCACGAGCCGCCATCAGATCTATTAGCGCTTCACCCACGGTAAAGGGCTGGCCTACCGGTTCCGGCCAGGCGAAATACGCGAAATCCGCCGGCCGCATGGCGACAAGCACGAACCTGGGCCGCAGTTGCGGCACCCCGTAGTCCGAGGCGTGCAGCAGCCGCCAGTCGGCGGCGTAGCCGAGCTCGGCCAGCCGGTCGAGCACGTGCTGCCGGTACGCCGCGAACCTCGGCAGCGAAAGCCCCCGCACGTTCTCCAGCAGCAGCGCCCGCGGCGCCACGACACCGCAAAGCTCAATCGCCCAGGCGAACAGGTCCCGTTCATCGGTGGCGCCGAGCTGCTTGCCCGCGATGGTGAACGGCGGGCACGGCACCCCGCCGGCCAGCAAGTCGATACCGGCATAGTCGGCGGGAGCCCAGACTGCCGGGCTGGCCACATCCCCCTGGGCCACCTTCCAGTGCGGCCGGTTGCTCCGAAGCGTGGCGCACGCGTTCGCATCGAGCTCAACAGCAAGTTCATGCTCGAACCCAGCAAGCTCAAGCCCCAGCGACTGCCCGCCCGCCCCAGCGCAGATCTCCACGACCTTGTACTCCGCCATCCCACCTCCCGCTGGCTCATGCAGCATCTTCCCGCACGTTCGCCCCGCTTCGGCGGAGCTACTGCGTGTCGGGGTGGAGGCGGTTGACGCGCTCCGGCCAGGTGGCCTCTAGCAGCTGGATCAGCCGGGTGATCAAACCGTTCAACGGCGCGTCGAGGCCGTGCTCGGCGGCGCGAGCGGCGATCGCGCCGTTGAGGTGGGCGATCTCGGTGCGGCGGCCGTTCATCAGGTCCTGCAGGGTGGACGCCAGGTGGGAACCCGACGCGGACGGGTCGAACTGCGCCTTCATCAGCCGCAGCGCCGCGGCCTGGTCCACGAACACGCCCTCGGCCCGCGCCACGGCGGCTACCTCGGCCAGGATCGAGGAAGCCAGCTCGTCGAACCCGTCGTAGCGGCCAAGCGCGGATACCGGGATCGAGGCGATCGCGCACAGCGTGTTCATCACGCAGTTGAAGGCGACCTTCGCCCAGATGACGCCCAGGGTGTCGTCGGCCACGCGGGCGGGGAGACCGGCGGCGGAGAGAGCAAGCACGAGACGTTCGGGATGATGAGACGAGGCCGGGCCGAGAGCTCCCAGCACCGTTTCGCCGGAGCCCAGCGCGCGGATGTGCCCGGGTCCGATCAGTTCGGTGCCGAGCGTGGTGGTGCCGGCGAGCAGCCGGGACTCGGGCACGTAGGACCGCAGCGCCTCGATGTTGCCGAGGCCGTTCTGCAGGGTGAGCACCAGCGTGGAAGGGCCGATCGCGGCCGCCGCCGCGGCGGCCACCGAGGCGGTCGCGGTGGCCTTGGCGAACACGATGACCAGGTCTGCCGGTGACGCGGCGGCAGGGAAAAGCGCTGCTGGAACGCGCACCACGCGCGAGCCGGACGGCTCGTCGATGCGAAGCCCTGAGGCGTTGATCGCGTCCACGTGTTCCGGCCATCCGTCGAGCAGCAGGACATCGTTCCCCGCGGCGGACAGCGCCCCGCCGAAGCGGCACCCCATCGCGCCCGACCCGGCGATCGCGATCTTCATGGCACCTCCGCGGCTCGGCTTTGTTCCTGTTTTGCGTCGCTATAACAGCAGAAAGCAGGGACAAAGGCGCGCTTCCCGCGCTTCCCGCGCTGTCCGCTTCACGGGGCCGGCCAGCCGGACGTGTCGGTTTCCGAGGGATCGCCCAGCGGCGGGGTCCCGTACGTCCGGAACGTCGAAGGCAGCCGGGCGCCCCAGCCGGGCTTGGCCGCGTACTCGGCCGGGGTCCAGATCACCGGGTTGTCGTCAGGGTCGAAGCCGAGGTAGCCGCCCGAGCAGATCTCGATCCTGTTCCCGCCCGGCTCGCGGGTGTACAGGTAGAACCCCTGGATGGGGATGTGCCTGGACGGGCCCGCCTCGATGGGCACGGCGGCGTCGTTCATCAGGTCGGCCGCCCGCAGCACGTCCTCCCGGGAGTCCACCCAGAACGCCACGTGGTGCAGCCGCCCCCGGCCGCCCAGGTAATCGCGCACGTAGATGATCTCGTGCCCCTGCACGGTGGAGGACAGCCACGCCCCGTCCTCCCAGCCGTCGGCATCGCTGATGATCTCGAACGTGCGCAGCCCGAACCCGGACTCCCAGAACACCCGGCACGCCCGGACATCGGCGGCCATCAGGTTGACGTGCTCGAGCCGCCGGACGTTCGCGCCGGTCCCCAGGTACCGCTGGTGATTCGACTTCATGGCCGGCCGGTCCGAGGCCGCGGAAGCCTGGTACTTCGTCGTCTCGTAGTAGAGCCGGACCCGGTGCCCGTCCGGGTCCTCGAACGCGTAGAACGGCCCCTTCCCCGCCTCCGGCGCCGTCCACGACCCCGGCACCCCGGCCGACTCAAGCCACGCGACCCGCCGCGCTAGCGCCTCAGGGCTCCACGCCCGCAGCGCCATGTGCCCGAGTCCCGGCCGGGCGGCGGCCGTCAGCTTGAGGCAGTACGGCTCGTAGTCGCCGTACCCGCGCAGGTACCACGAGCCGGCTTCCCGGGCGACAACGGTCAGCCCCAGCAGTGACGTGAAGTACCGCAGGCTGTCTTCCGGCACCGGGGTCAGCAGCTCCGCGTGCCCGATGTGGGCGACGTCCCGCCAGCGTTCCCCGGTCATCCCGGAGCCCGCAGCTGTCCGAGGGCGGAAACGGCGGCGCCGCGGAGCATCCCGAGGTCGGTCGAGATCGCCAGCAGCGTCAGGCCGCGGTCGGACCATTGGCGCGCCTCGTCGGCGGTGGCGCAGAAGATGCCAAGGCGCGTGCCGTGTCCGAGGATGAGACGGGTCGCCGAGGCGAGCGCCCCCGCCACGTCCGGATGCCCGGGATCGCCCGGATGCCCCAGCGCGACGGCCATATCCGCCGGCCCGAAGAACAGCCCGTCGAACACACCCGACTCAAGGATCTCCGGCAGCGCGGCCAGCCCCGCGGCCGACTCGATCTGCCCGATGAGCACCGTCCGCGCCAGGCTCGACCCGACATGCTTCACCGCGGGCACGGCACCGAACAGCGCGGCCCGAGTCGACAGCGACAGGCTCCGCTCCCCGACCGGCGGGTAGTGCGCCGCCGCCCGCACCGCCGCGGCGACCCCGGCCGAGGACACGTCGCTGACCTGGATGCCCGTCACGCCGGCGTCCAGCAGCGCCCCGCACAGCGCCAGCCAGGTCGCCGGGATCCGCGTGATCACCGGCACGTCATGGGCGTCGCAGGCCCGGACGATCCCCTCCACCTCGCCAGCCGACAGCGACGAGTGCTCGAGGTCGGCGACCACGAAGTCGTACCCGGCGGTCGCGAGCGTCTCGCTGATCAACGGGTCGCGGGACTTCACGAACGTCCCGAGCAGCCGCTCGCCGTCGCGCAGCCGGGCCCGCAGGCGCTCGCGCGAGCCGTTACCGGCCATCAGGCGCCGGGATCGCCCTCGTCGATCGCGTAGTAGTCGTCGCGCCGCGGGTTGAACACGCTCAGGTCCACCATCGGCTCGTCGTCGGCCGCGACCGCGTAGTGCAGCACCCCGGACGGCACGACGAGCATGTCACCCGCCCTCACGTCGGCCGTCTCGTCGCCGACGGTGAACTGGCCGTGCCCGGAGATGATGTACACGATCTGCTCGTGCGGGTGGGTGTGCGGCCGCGGCTCATGGCCGGGGCTGAGCGTGCCCCACGCCAGCGTCGCGCCCTCGCCGGAGAACGACCGCCGGGTGACCCCGGGACGCACGTCGCTCAGCTTGAGCTCGTCGATGTTCGCCTTCTTCATGGCACCACCCCGGCTTCCAGTGACCGAAGTGAAAATATATGATCCGGCGGCTTTAGGGAAGAGCGGATCGCCGCCAGCCATCCGCGGCTGGCCGCACCGGTGACCGCATCAGCCGGGCCCTGGAATTCCAGTTATCCGGAACGGGCCCGGGCTCCGACCCGTCCCTGGCACCACTGCGTGCGGCGGCGACGGCCGCGAGCGCGGCGACAAGCGCCGCGATCTCCTCGGCGGAGGCGTCACCCTTGACGATCCTCAGGCTCCGCTTGCCCGGGGGGACGCCCCCCCGGAGCCCCCCGTGCTCGGCCGGCTCAGCCACGAACTCTGCTTGCCCGGGAGGACGACCCTTTCCCGGCATGGGGGACTCCCCGCCCCCCATATCCCCCGGGAACCCCCGAGTGCCGGGCTCCGCCCGGCTAACCACGCGACTTCCCCACTCCTATACCGAACTCTCTATGCACCCGCGCCCAGAAGGCGTCCCGCAGCCATTCGCGGGCCTCCTGATAGGGGCGCAGCGACTGGCCGAGTTCCTTTTCCGCCTCGACGAGCAGTTCCTTGTCAATAACGGGCGGCAGGATCGGGCCGGGCAGCAGGTCGCGGATGTTGTCCGAGCCGCGGGTGAGGATCCACTTGTGCGCGACGTGCTCGCCGGCCTCTTCGACCTGCCGCCGGTCAGGTCCGAGCCGCGGCATCGGGCCGGTGGAGGCGATGTGCGAGTTGCGGCTGATCGGGCCTGTCTGCCGGATATGCCGTTCGCCGAACAACTGGGCCGGTGACGGGACCGACGCCTGGATGTCCGGCCGGGGCTGCTCGACGGTCGGGTTCCTGGTGAAGTACGGCCGGAGGAACGGCCCGTCGAGCACGTCAACGGTGTCCGATTCCCACACCAGCCGCTCGGCCTGGTTCGTGCCGAACGGCGGCTCGATGCCCCACAGGTGGACGCGGACGCCGAAGGCCTGCGCTGCCTCGACCGCCGGCACCATGTCCTCGTCGCCCGCGATCAGCACCACGTCGGTGACCGCGCGGTGCCTGGCGAGGGCCTCCATGTCGGCGCGGATGTTCGCGTCGACGCCCTTCTGCTGGCCGCGCGCGTTCAGGTTGCCGAGCCGCAGCTTGACCCAGGGCATCTGAGCGACGACGCGCTGGTCGATCGTGGGCACCCGGTCCCGCGCCGCGTCAAACCAGTAGACGCGGAGCAGTTCACCGCGGAATAGCTCGTCGGCGTGCTTGGTGACGGCCTGGATAAGGCTGACCGCGTCCACCCGGTATTCGCGCCGTGAGCTGGTGCCGAAGAGCAATTCGCCTGCGGCCGCGTAGATATACCCGACGTCTACCATGACCGCATATCTGGCGAGGACGGGGAGCGGGGCAGCGAAGTCGCTCATTGTCTTCTGACTGTAGCGGACTCGTCGGATCACAACGGAATGTTGCCGTGCTTCTTGGGCGGCAGCGTTTCCCGTTTAGTGCGCAGGCTGCGCAGCGCCCGGGTGACGGCGGCCCGCGTTTCCGCGGGGCGGATTACCGCGTCCAGGTAGCCGCGCTCGGCCGCGATGTACGGGTTGGCCAAGGTGTCCTCGTACTCGGTCGCCCGCTCGGCCCGGAGCCGGTCCGGGTCCTCGGCCTTGGCCAGCTCCCGCCGGTACAGGATGTTGACCGCGCCCTGCGCGCCCATCACGGCGATATGCGCGGTGGGCCACGCCAGGTTGATGTCGCCGCCGAGGTGCTTGGAGCCCATGACGTCGTAGGCGCCGCCGTAGGCCTTGCGGGTGATAACGGTGACCTTGGGGACGGTGGCCTCGGCGTACGCGTACAGCAGCTTGGCGCCGCGCCTGATGATGCCGCCCCACTCCTGGGTGACGCCGGGCAGGAAGCCAGGGACGTCGACGAACGTGAGGATGGGGATGGAGAACGCGTCGCAGGTCCGCACGAACCGCGCCGCCTTCTCCGAGGCGTCGATGTCCAGGCAGCCGGCGAAGTGCATCGGCTGGTTGGCGACCACGCCGACCGGCGCGCCGGCGACCCGGCCGAAGCCGACCACGATGTTCGGCGCGAAGGCGGCGTGGATCTCCAGGAACGTGTCTTCGTCGAGGACGGTCTCGATGACACGGTGGATGTCGTACGGCTGGTTCGGCGAGTCCGGGATGAGGGTGTCGAGTTCCTCGTCGTCGGAGCTGATCTCGTAGTCCGGCGTGACGGGGACCAGCGGCGGCTCGTCGAGGTTGTTGGACGGCAGGTAGGACAGCAGGTCCCTGGCGAAGGCGATGCAGTCCTCCTCGTCTTCCGCCTGGTAGTGCGCGACGCCGGACTTGGCCGCGTGGGTGTGCGCTCCGCCGAGCTCCTCGAAGGTCACGTCCTCGCCCGTCACGGTCTTGATGACGTCCGGGCCGGTGATGAACATGTGGCTGGTGCCCTCGACCATCAGCGTGAAGTCGGTGATCGCCGGGGAGTACACCGCCCCGCCCGCGGCCGGTCCCATGATGAGGCTGATCTGCGGGATCACGCCGGAGGCGCGAGTGTTGCGGAAGAAGATCTCCGCGAACAGCCCGAGCGCCACCACGCCTTCCTGGATCCGGGCGCCGCCTCCGTCGTTGATGCCGACGATCGGGCAGCCGGTCTTCATCGCGTGGTCCATCACCTTGACGATCTTCTCGCCGTAGACCTCGCCGAGGCTGCCGCCGAACACGGTGAAGTCCTGGCTGAACACGGCGACCGGCCGGCCGTCCACCGTGCCGGTGCCGGTGACCACGCCGTCGCCGTAGGGGCGGTTCCGTGCCATCCCGAAGTCATGGGCGCGGTGCCTGGCCAGCTCGTCGAACTCGGTGAACGAGCCGGGGTCGAGCAGCAGGTCGATCCGCTCGCGGGCGGTCAGCTTGCCGCGCGCGTGCTGTTTCTCGACGGCCGCCTGCGAGCCGGCGTGGACCGCTTCGTACCTGCGGCGCTCCAGATCGGCGATTCTCCCCGCCGTGGTGTGCGGATCGGGCGCCGAACCGTCAGTCGTCTTAGCTGCCGTCATGAGGGAAAGGGTAGCTGCGTCGGATGATCGGGTTCACCGGCCGGTGGTTAGAGTCGGTCTCGTGAGCACCGTGAGGGACAGGGAACGAGACTCGGCCGAGCTGCCCGAGACGATGCGGCGGGACGTCCGGCTGCTCGGCGACATCCTCGGCGAGGTCATTACTGGGTCCGACGGGCCTGACCTGCTCGCGGACGTGGAGCGGCTGCGGCGCGCGGTGATCGAGGCCCGCCGCATACCCGACCTTGCGTCGCCGGAGGCGGCCGCCTCCGGCGACGCCATCGCGGCGCTCGTCGCCTCCTGGTCCGGGCAGCGCGCCGAGCAGGTCGCCCGCGCCTTCACCGTCTACTTCCACCTGGCCAACCTGGCCGAAGAGCAGCAGCGCGTGCGGACGCTGCGGGAGCGCGATTCAGGGGACAGCCCCCCGCGCGAGTCGCTCGCCGACGCGGTCGCCCGGATCACCGCGGAGCAGGGCCTCGGCCACGTGCACGACCTGCTGGCCGGGCTGCGGGTGCACCCGGTGTTCACCGCGCACCCGACCGAGGCGCGCCGCCGCGCGGTGGTGGCGTCGCTGCGGCGGCTGAGCGGGCTGCTCACCGAGATCGACAACCAGCAGTCCGGCGCGGGCCAGCAGGCGGAGATGCGACGGCGGCTGTACGAGGAGGTCGACCTGCTGTGGCGCACCGCGCAGCTGCGGGTGGCCGGGATGACGCCCGCCGACGAGGTTCGCACGGTGATGACCGCGTTCGACGAGACGCTGTTCCGGCTGGTGCCCGCCGTGTACCGGGCGATGGACCACGTGCTGCTCGGCCAGGACAGCGGCCGGGCCGCACCGCCGGTGCCCGCGTTCCTGCGGTTCGGCAGCTGGGTCGGCGCCGACCGGGACGGCAACCCGATGGTCACCGCGGCCGTCACCAGGGAGGCCGCGCTCATCCAGGCCGATCACGCGCTGCGCGCGCTGGAGGCCGCCACCGGCAGGATCGGCCGGGCGCTGACCGTGACCGACGGCTCCGCGCCGCCGTCGGCGGAACTGCGCCGCGCGCTGGCCGCCGCGTCCGCCGCGCACCCGCAGCTGCTGGCGGAGATCACCGCCAGGTCGCCGCAAGAGCCTTACCGCGTCTACCTGCTGTACGCGGCCGAGCGCCTCGCCGCGACGCGCTCGCGAGACGCCGACCTCGGCTACGACGGGCCGGCCGACTTCCTCGCCGACCTGCGCCTGGTCCAGTCGTCACTGGCGGCGGCCGGGGCGACCCGGCAGGCCTATGGGGAGCTGCAGCACCTGGTCTGGCAGGCGGAGACGTTCGGGTTCCACCTGGCCGAGCTTGAGGTCAGGCAGCACTCCCGGGTGCACGCGAATGCGCTGGCGGAGCTGCGGGCGGCGACGGCTACCTCCCCCGACCAGCCGCCTGCTCAACTGACCCCGATGACCCTCGAAGTGCTGGACACGATCCGGGTCATCGGGTGGATCCAGCGCCGGTTCGGGGTGGCGGCCTGCCGCCGGTACATCATCTCGTTCACCACCTCGGCCAACGACGTCGCGGCGGTCTACGAGCTGGCGGGGTACGCGTTCCCCGACGGGGACGGCCCGGTGCTCGACGTGGTGCCGCTGTTCGAGAGCGGCGGCGACCTGGCGCGGGCGCCGTCCGTGCTCACCGCGATGCTCGCGCTGCCCGCGGTGGCCGCCCGGCTGGCGGCCAACGGGCGGCATCTCGAGGTGATGCTCGGCTACTCCGACTCGGCCAAGGAACTCGGCCCGGCGTCGGCGACGCTGCGGCTGTTCGACGCGCAGGCGGCGATGGCGGCGTGGGCGGCCGAGCACGACGTGCGGCTGACGCTGTTCCACGGCCGGGGCGGCGCGCTCGGCCGCGGCGGCGGCCCCGCGGGCCGCGCGGTGCTCGCGCAGGCGCCGGGCTCCGTGGACGGCCGGTTCAAGGTCACCGAGCAGGGCGAGGTGATCTTCGCCAGGTACGGCAGGTCAGCCATCGGGCTGCGCCACCTCGAGCAGGTCACCTCGGCGGTGCTGCTCGCCTCCTCGCCGTCGGTGGCCGCGCGGAACGGGATGGCGGCGACGACGTTCCGCGCGCTGGCCACCGAGATCGACGACGCGGCGCGGCGGTCGTTCCGCGCGCTGGTGGAGACCGAGGGGTTCGCGGAGTGGTTCGCCCGGGTCAGCCCGCTGGAGGAGATCTCCGGGCTGCGGATCGGCTCCCGGCCGTCGCGCCGCGGGCTGGGCGGCGGACCGCTCGGCCTTGAGGACCTGCGGGCCATCCCGTGGGTGTTCGCCTGGGCGCAGACCAGGCTGAACCTGCCCGGCTGGTACGGCCTTGGCAGCGGCCTGGCCGCCGCGGCGTGGTCAGGCGTCGCCGCGGGCGACTCCGACGAGGGCCTGCCGATCGAGGGCCTGACGGCGCTTCGCCGCGCCTACAGCGCGTGGCCGCTGCTGGCCACGCTGCTGGACAACGCCGAGATGAGCCTCGCGAAGACCGACCGCGCGATCGCCGCCAGGTACCTCGCCTTCGGCGGCCGCCAGGACCTGACCGACCGGGTGCTCGCCGAGTACGACCTGACCAGGCGGCTGGTGCTGGCCGTCACCGGGCACGACCGGCTGCTGGCCGACCGGCGGGTGCTGTCCCGCGCGATCGTGCTGCGCGACCCCTACGTGGACGCGCTCTCCTACCTTCAGCTGCGCGCGCTGTCCGCGCTGCGCGCGGACCAGGCCCCCGAGGACGCCGGCTCCGACGAGCGCCTGCTGCTCCTCACGGTCAGCGGCATCGCCGCGGGCCTCCAGAACACCGGCTGACCAGCCGCGACCGGGGCAGCTCTGGCCCCGCGGCCCCGCCCCCGGCGCCAGCTCCGCCCTGATGGCGGTCGATGGCCCATCCACCGCCATAGAAGGGGGTCGATGGCCCATCGACCCCCTTGGGCGCCGGGCCCCAACCACCCAAACGTGGTCGATGTCCCATCGACCACCAAAGGGGCTAATAGGGAGCCCATAGCGGCCGTCGTGGCGACAGCCGCCATATGTGATCGATGATCCATGAACAATAAGGCGGTCGACACCCCGTCGACCGGTCCCCCCCGGGGCTCGGATACTCTCGAGTATGGCCGATCACCTCGGGCGCCGGGCCAACCACCCAAACGTGGTCGATGTCCCATCGACCACCAAAGAGCGTGGACGATGTTGCATTGAGCACGTTCGTGGCGGGGGTGGGGCTGCTGAGAAGGTGGTCGATGTCCCATCGACTACGTTCGCGCCGAGGGTGGGGAGCCGCTGGAACGTGGTCGATGTCCCATCGACCACGTTCACTGGCCTGGGCGCCGAGGGAGAGGTCAGGCGGTGAGAGCCGGCACCTTACGTTCGGGATGATGGGCGGACCAGCAGGGGAAGCGGGCGTCCGCCTCTTCGCCCGCGGCCAGCCGGGCGACTGCCTTTTTACTCCGCTCATCGGCCGGGGTGTAGACGGTCATCCGGACGCCGGGCACGGCGTTCACGGCGAAGCTGGTGGACGTCACGGTGACACGGCCGACGCCCGGGTGGCGGAGGTTCTTCAGCATGCCGATCGGCTGTGCGACGTCGTGCGCGGCCCAGGACTCGGCGAACGCGGGGCTTTCCGCCTCGAGGCGGCGGATGAAGTGCGTCCAGGCCGGGTCGCCGAGGTGCTTGCTGTACGCGACGCGCAGCTGGCCGACCATGGTCGCGCAGGACTGCTGATGGTTGTCGTACGGGGCGCAGCAGGGCAGGCTCGTGAAGACTGAGAGCAGGGTGTTCCGCTCGTCGGCAGGGCCGGACGTGACGGCGGGGAACAGCGCCGCGTACACGGCGTTCCAGGCAAGCAGGTCGAACCGCTCCGTCACCACGCAAGCCGGGAACGGGAGCGCGTCGAGGATCCGCTGCACCTCGTCGGGCAGCGGGCAGTCGTCGCAGGCCGCGATGCCGGCCGCGCCGGGGACGTCGGCGAGGCGGAACAGGTGCGCGCGCTCGGTGGCGTCGAGCTTCAGAGTGCGCCCGATCGCGTCCAGGACCTGGACGCTGGCGTTGATCGGGCGGCCCTGCTCCAGCCACGTGTACCAGGTGACGCCGACACCGGCGAGCTGGGCCAGCTCCTCGCGCCGCAGGCCGGCGGTGCGGCGGCGGGAGCCCGGCGGCAGGCCGACGTCCTCCGGGCTGATGCGCTCCCGGCGAGTGCGCAGGAACGCGGCCAGCTCGGTGCGGCGAGCCGCGGTTCCGTTCATGGAGCTCACGTTCACGCGATCCATTCTGTCTTCATGACGACGGCCGTGCCAGGTGCTGTTAGTACCAGGATAAGCAGGCTCTTGGTACCAGAATAAGCTGCCAACGAGACTAGGTGACATGACAGAACTCATCGAACGCCTTCCGCTGCGCGCCGGGCGCCGGACGCCTGCCGGGACCGGGCCGCGACCCGGCGTCGTCCTGGCGGTCGTGCTGACCGGGCAGCTGATGGCGGTGCTCGACACGAACATTGTCAACGTCGCGATCCCGTCGATGCATGCCGACCTGCACGCGTCCGGGGCGCTGCTGCAGCTGATCGTTGCCGGGTACACGATCGCGTACGCCGTGCTGCTCATCACCGGGGCGCGGCTCGGCGACATCCTCGGGCACCGGCGGGTGTTCCGCGCGGGAGTGCTGCTGTTCACGCTGGCGTCGCTCGGCTGCGGACTGGCGCCGACGGCCGGCGTGCTGGTGGGGTTGCGCTTCGCGCAAGGGGTCGGAGCCGCCGTGATGATCCCGCAGGTGCTCAGCCTGCTGCAGCGGACGTACCAGACGCCGGGCCCGCGGGCGCGGGCGATGAGCCTGTACGCGACGGTGATCTCCGGTGGCGCGGTGCTCGGCCAGGTGGTCGGCGGGCTGCTGATCAGCGCGGACGTGTTCGGCCTCACGTGGCGGTCGGTCTTCCTGGTGAACGTGCCCATCGGGGTCGCGGTGCTGCTGTGCACGGGGATGCTGTCCGGCGCGCGGGACATGACCGGGCGACGGCTCGACCTGCCCGGGCTGCTGGTGCTGACCCCGGCCGTGCTCGCGTTCGTGCTGCCACTGGTGCTCGGGCAGCCGCTTGGCTGGCCTGCGTGGGGGTGGGCGCTGCTGCTGGCGTCGGTCGTCCTGTTCGTCTTGCTCGGCTTCGTCGAGCACCGGGTCGCCGCGGGCGGCGGGCAGCCGATCCTGCCGCGTGCCCTGCTCGGCCTGCCCGGCGTGCTGACCGGGATCGGCGGGCTGTTCGCGGCGATGATGGTGTTCGGCGGCTGGCTGTTCGGGTTCGCGCTGGAGCTGCAGGACGGGCTCGGTGAGTCGGCGCTGCGGGCGGGGCTCACCTTCGCGCCCGCCGCGGTGGCGTTCGCGCTGGTCAGCCTCAACTGGCAGCGGCTGCCCGCGCGGTACCACGCGGCGCTGCCGGCCGCCGGGTTCGTCGTGAACGGGCTCGGGTTGCTCTGGCTGGGCCTGCTGTTCCGGTCTGGCGATGACGGGACCAGCTTCTGGGTGTACGCCGCGTCGGCGGTGGCCGGGGCCGGCATGGCGGCCGCGTTCGGTCCGCTGATGACGCGGGTGCTGTCCCGGGTGCCGGTGGCGATCGCGGCCGACGCCAGCGGGGTCATCGTGACCGTGAACCAGCTCGGGATCGTGACCGGCGTGGCGACGTTCGGCACGCTGTACCTGAACCTGGCCGGCCGGCTGCCTGCGTCGCTGGGCGGCTCCGCCGCCTTCGCGATCTCGTCGGCGAACGCCTACCTGGCCACGTCGGTCGCGCTCGCGGCGCTCGGGGTGCTCGGCGCGCTCCTCTCGGTCGCGCACGTGCGGGTGACGGCGCGGCACGCGCTGGCGGTCGCGCGGCAGTAGGCTGCGGGGCGTGAGCAGGACACACCGGCTTGACCTAGATGATCAGACCCTGCGCGAGTGGGACGCCGTGGTGCTGGCCGCCGGCCCGGACGGGATCGTGCTTGACCGTTCGGCCTTCTATCCGGGCGGCGGCGGCCAGCCGCCGGACCACGGCGTGCTGCTGTGGGGCGGGGTGCAGACCCGGATCGTGGACGCGCGCAAGAGCCCGGACGACGTGTACCTCGTGCCGCTGGACGGCGACCCGCTGCCCGCCGCCGGCACCACGGTGCGCGGCGCGGTCGAGGACGGGCGGCGGACGTCGCTGATGCGGACGCACTCCGGGCTGCACGTGCTGTGCGGGGTCGTGTTCCGCGACTTCGGCGCGCTGGTGACCGGCGGGAACATGGAGCCGCTGACGGCGCGGATGGACTTCAACCTGGAGGCCGTGCCGCCGGGCTTCAAGGAGGCCGTCGAGGGCGCGTGCAACGCCGAGCTGCGCCTTGACCGGCAGATCGTGGTGCGCACGCTGCCGCGGGCCGAGGCGTTCGAGATCCCCGGCATCATCAGGACCGCGACCAACCTGGTGCCCGACGACGTCAAGGACGTGCGGATCGTGGACATCGTCGGGCTGGACCAGCAGGCCGACGGCGGCACCCACGTCGCGTCGACGTCCCAGGTCGGCCGCATCTCGGTCGTGAAGGTCGAGAACAAGGGCAAGGGCTTCCGGCGGATCCGCCTCGCCATCGGCGACTGATGGGCGCGGCTTCGAAGCCGGCGGCGCCGCTGGACGCCGACGCGGTACGCGCGGCCCTGGCCGGCCCGGGTTCCGGTGACTCCGGGCTCGGCGCCGGCGGCCTGTGGACGTCGCTCGAGGTCGTGGCCGTGACCGGCTCCACCAACGCGGACCTGCTCCGGCGCGGTGGCGCGGAGGGCCAGGTCCTCGTCGCCGAGTCGCAGGTTGCGGGGCGTGGCCGGATGGGACGGTCCTGGGTCTCCGCGCCCGGCGCGTCGCTGACGTTTTCTGTGCGGCTCCGCCCCGTCTCCGTGCCGGCCTCGCGGCGCGGCTGGCTGCCGCTGCTGACCGGGGTTGCTGTCGCCAGTGCGGTGCGGGACGTCTCGGGCGTGGCTGCCGTCTTGAAGTGGCCGAACGACGTGCTCGCCGGGTCGCGGAAGCTCGCCGGCATCCTGGCGGAGCAGTCGGGCGACGCCGTGGTGATCGGCATCGGGCTGAACGTGGCCACGCCGGCTGACGGACTCCCGGTGTCGCCGGGCGGCCTGCCCGCGACGTCGCTGCTGCTTGAGGGCGCCGCCGTCTCCCGCGAGGCGTTGCTGGCCGGGATACTGCGCGAGCTGGAACGCCGCTACACGGCCTTCAGGGACGACCCTTCATCCGGCGGAGGCCTGCTGGCCGACTACCGCGCTCTGTGCGCGACCCTCGGCCGTGCGGTCCGGGTCGAGCTGCCTGGCGGCAGCGTCCTGTCCGGCGTGGCGGAAGACATCGATGCCGACGGGCGGCTGTTGGTGGCGCCGGATTCCGGCGCCCCGCCGGTGACGGTCTCGGCCGGCGACGTGATTCACGTCAGGTGAACTAGGTTGCTTGAATCGGAATCTAATGCGTGACCAGGGAAAACGCACGGTCAATGTATGACGATGTTCGATGTTTTTCCGTCTTTCCACCTGTGCTGCCCGGTGCTTGACTCAAGGGGCCAGGCGTAGGCCGTGGCACGACAATGACGTCCTGCCGAGGGGGGCAGCTCATGTACGCACGGATGAACATGCTTGCCGGAGACCCGGCGCAACTCAGCGAGGCGACCAGGTACCTGGAGGGAACGGTCCGCCCGCATGTCGAGGGGCAGCACGGCAACCGGGGCCTTGCCTGCCTGGTCAATGCCGATACCGGGGTCTGCGTCGTCGCGTCCTACTGGGACAGCCCCGACGCGATGACCGCGAGCGAGCAGGCCGTCCAGGTCTCCCGCAAGGAGGTCGCTGAGCGGCTGCGAGCGAGCGTCACGGTCGAGCACTACGATGTGCCGGTCTTCGTCCGCCGCTCCCGGCCGTCGGAGGGCGCCGGGGTGCGCATGGTCCGGGCCGACTGCGCGCCGGCGAACATCGACTCGTTCATCGAGGAATTCCGCACCACCGGCGTCCCGGCCCTCATGGACATGAACGGCCTGTGCAGCGCGCACCTGATGACCGACCGGACCAGCGGCCGGTGCATGGTCATCACCGCGTGGCAGGATCGCGACACCCTCGCCGCGAGCCGCGCGGCCACCGCGCGGCTGCGCACCGACGCCACCGCGGCCGCGCACGTGCAGATCCGCGGCGTGGAGGAGTACCAGCTCGTATTCTCCTCGGTACGCGACGGGGACACCCGCAGCCTCATCGAGCGAGAAACCGAACTGTGGAACGCCGGTGACCGCGACGGCTGGATGGGCTGCCTCGACCTGCACCGGCTCGACTTCGAGGCCCCTGGCGACATGCACCTGACCGGTCGTGAGGCCGCCGAGTCGGTCTGGTCCACCTGGCACGAGGCGTTCCCTGACAACCGGATCGAGACGACCACGATCCACGCCGACGACCGGGGCGGCGTGCTCGAGGGCCACTTCACCGGCACGCATACCGGCATGCTGCGCGGTCCGGCCGGGGATCTTGCCCCGACCGGGCGGCACGTCGACGGGCGTTACAGCGGCGTCTACGAGTTCGAGGACGGCAAGATCAGCAGCTTCCACCTGTTCTTCGACCAGGTGGACCTGCTCACCCAGCTCGGGATCTCACCAGCGGCCGGCTGAGCGGGCTGTTACGCCACTCGCACCGCGACTTCGTGGTGCGAGACCCGCTCGTCCCAGCGGCTGAGCGCCGCCCGGGCGGCGTCCTCGACCACGGCCCGCTCGTAGTCGTCCCCCGTGAACCCGCGCACCGCGTCCAGGTCCGCGAACCAGGTAATGGAGGTGAAGGCGACCTCTCCGCCCTCGTCGCTGCGCAGCAGCTGGGCGCCGCGGAACCCATTAACCGCCGCCAGGTGCTCGCTGACCTCAGTCTCGTAGTGCCGCTGGTAATCGTCAGCCTGTCCCGATGACGCCCACCCGCGCCAAATCCGCGCGATCATGCGCGCCTCCTCTCAGCCTCGCCTTTGGGTTTGTTCCTGTTTTCCGTCGTCCTGACGACGGAAAACAGGAACAAATAGCAGACTGGCCGCCCGGGCGCAAGCGCTCTCTCCTCGCAGTGTGGATAACCGGAGGGTTTTCCACAGGCAGGCAGCTAGGCAGGCCTCGAACGCCGCTAATGCCCCACGGTGTTGTCATGACCGCACAGCGCGAATCACAGATAACACTTGATGATCTTTTGGCCTGGCAGGACGGGGTACTCGATACCAGGTCGGCGCTTGACTACCTTTCCCCGGCCGCGCTTCGCTGGCGGCTGACATCGGGACGTTGGCAGCAGCCGTGCCGCGGGGTCGTCGTATCGCATTCCGGTCCGCTGATCCCACAGCAGGCTCTCCGCGTTGCGGCGCTGTGGGCGGGAAAGGGGGCGGTGCTCGCCGGGCTCACGGCCGCGCGCCTCCAGGGTTTTCGCGGCTTCGATGAAAAAGCCGGCTCGATTCATCTCCTAATACCGGCGAGCGCACGCCACGGCGTGCGGTCCATCCGGCCATCAATGCCGCTGGTCGTGCACTACTCACGGCACCTTGCGCCTGCAGATATTCATCCAGCTAGACAGCCGCCACAGACGAGGATCGCCCGGTCGCTCGTCGACGCCGCGGCATGGATGGGGACCGACCGTGGCGCCCAGGCCTTGCTCGCGGCCGGAGTCCAGCAACGGCTGGTACGAGTCAGCGACCTTGCCGCCGAGCTCGAACGCAACGAGCGCCTATACCGGCGCAGGGTTATCCGCCAGGCCCTGGCCGACATAGCGGGTGGCGCCCACGCGTTGTCCGAACTCGATTTCACCAGGCTCGTGGTGCGCCAGTTCAAACTGCCAGTACCCGACCGGCAGGTACCGCTACGCGACGAGCAAGGGCGCCGGAGATGGCTCGACGCGGTTTGGGAGAAGGCCCGGCTGATCGTCGAGATCGACGGCGCGGGTCATATCGACGTACGCACCTACTGGGATGACATGGACAGGGGCAATGGTCTCCAACTTGAGCATTACCGCGTGCTGCGTTTTCCGGCCTGGGTGGTCCGCTGCCAGCCAGCGGACGTCGCCGCCCAAATCCGTCAGGCCGTCCGCGAGGCGGCCTACTAATGCTAGGCGGCGGCTTTGTCCCTGTTTTCCGCTGTCAGGACAGCGGAAAACAGGGACAAAGCGCGGGAACCAGGCAGCGGGCCGGGGGTCCTACGATGTCTCGTATGGGATTTGACCGCTCGCTGGCGACGGGCGAAGAAGTCGTTGCCATCTTGCACCCGCACTGGAAGACGCTAGTGCGGCCTATCCTGCTGACGTTCGTCGTGGTGGCCGTGCTGCTTATCGGGGAGGTGCTCATCCCGGCCAGCAGGGCGGCCGACGGCGAACGGCTGGCGCTGGCGGTCCTGGCCATTGTGCTGCTTATGTGGTGGCTGACGATTCCGCTGCTCAGGTGGCGTACGACCGTATACGAGCTGACCACCAAGCGACTGCGGCTGCGGGACGGGATCATCGCGCGCAACGGCCGGGATATCCCGCTGTCGCGGATTACCGACGTCTCGTTCCGCAAGGGGCCGCTGGACCGGCTGCTCGGCAGCGGCACGCTGGTCGTGGAGTCGGCAGGCGAGCATGGCCAGCTAAGGCTCAAGGAGATCCCGAACGCGGAACGCGTCCAGGCAACGCTGTTCCAGCTCGTCGAAGACGAGCGGGCCCGCACCGACCGGGACGACTCGCACGCCGCGGGCCCGTGACGCCGGCGGCCATGGACTAGCCTTCAGCGCTGTGGACTATGACGGCATCACCGTCCGCAAGGACGCTGGCGTTGACTACCTCGCGGAGATCGTGCTTGACCGCCCGGACGCGCTCAACGCGCTGAATACCGCGATGGCTGAGTCCATCGCCGCCGCATGCGCGGACCTCGGCGGCGACCAGCGCGTCAGGGCGGTCGTGCTCAGCGCCGCGGGGACGAAGGCGTTCTGCGCGGGCGCGGACCTCAAGGAACGCAACGCCATGACCGACGCGCAGATCCTGCGGCAGCGCGAGGTGTTCCGCGCGGCGTTCGGCGGGGTACGGGACCTGCCTCAGCCCACGGTGGCCGCCGTGCACGGCTTCGCGCTCGGCGGCGGCTGCGAGTTCGCGATGAGCTGCGACATCATCGTCGCGGACGAGAACGCGGTGTTCGGGCTGCCCGAGGTCACCGTCGGCCTGGTGCCCGGCGGCGGGACGCAGCTGGCGCTCAGGAGGCTGGGCACCGGGCTGGCCGCCGACCTCATCCTCACCGGCCGCCGCGTCACCGTGGACAAGGCAACACAGATCGGGCTCGTCGCCCGCCGCGTCCCGGTCGGCGAGGCGAGGGCCACGGCTATCGAGGTGGCCAGGACGATCGCGAAGAACTCGCCGGTAGCGGTCAGGGCCGCGAAGCGGGCGCTGCGCAACGGCTGGGGCGTCCCGCTGGACCAGGCGCTCGACATCGAGGACGCCGCCTGGCGCACCGCGGCGCTGTCCGCCGACCGGCGGGAGGGCATCGCGGCGTTCGCGGAAAGGCGCGCGCCCCGCTGGCCGGGCGAGTAACCGGGCGAGTAACCGGGCGAGTAAACCAGGGCGGGTAGAAACCAGGGCGTGTAAGCTCCGCAGGCGAGCCGGGTGGCGCGGCCGCGACCGCGGCGGATTAGCCTGGAATCGTGAGTTGGGAACTTCCGGCGAAGATATCGCTGCGCGAGGTCGGCCCGCGCGACGGCCTGCAGAACGAGGATCCGATCCCCACGGACGCCAAGGTGGCCCTGGTAGACACGCTGTCGCGGACCGGGGTGACGCGGATCGAGGCGGTGTCGTTCGTCAGGCCGTCGGCGATCCCGCAGATGGCGGACGCGGACGAGGTGTGGTCGCGCATCAAGAGATCGCCGAACGTGCGCTACTCCGCCCTCGTGCCAAACCTGCGCGGCGCCGTCCGCGCGCTGGACACCGGGGTCAGGGAACTGGAGGTCGTCGTCTCGGCCTCCGAGACCCACAACCTGAAGAACGTGAACAGGACCACGGGCGAATCGCTCGACGAGATCGCGGCGATCATCGACATGGCGCACCGGCGCGACGCGACCGTCCAGGTGATCGTCTCCACCGCGTGGGGCTGCCCGTACGAGGGCGACGTGCCTGTCGAGCGGGTCGTCACGGTCGCGTCGAGGGCCGTCCGCGACGGGGCGGACTCGGCGTCGTTCGGCGACACGACCGGGATGGCGACGCCCACCCGGGTGCGCGCGCTGGTGGGCGCGTTCCGCGGCGCGAATCCAGACACGTCGCTGAACCTGCACTTCCACAACACCCGGGGCACCGGGCTCGCCAACGTGCTCGCCGCGCTCGAGCTGGGCGTGGCGGACTTCGACGCCTCGGTGGGCGGGCTCGGCGGCTGCCCCTACGCCCCGGGCGCGACCGGCAACATCGCCACCGAGGAACTGGTGCACATGGTCGAGGACATGGGCATCGACACCGGCATCGACCTCGAGGCGATGATCGAGGCCGCCGCCGAGGCCGAACGCGCGGTCGGCCACACACTGCCGTCGCAGGTGCTGCGGGCCGGCCCGCGCACCCGCACGATCCCGGCCTGACGTTAAGCGGCCCGCCGGATCGACGTCGCGCTGGCGAGCGCGACGGTGAGCAGCACAAGGACGAACGCCACCGTCATCGGCCAGCCGCCGTGGCCGTAGAACAGACCGCCGACGGACCCGGCGACGCTGCTGCCGATATAGAACGAGCACGTGTACAGGGCGGCGGCCTGCGCGGGCGCCACCCGCACCAGCCCGCCGACCCAGGTGCTGGCGACCGAGTGCCCCGCGAAGAACCCGCCGGTCAGCGCGAGGAGCCCGGCCACGATCAGGGCCAGCGAGCCGGACAGCGTGATCAGTACGCCGACCGAGGTGACCAGCACCCCGCAGCTCAGCACCCGGTAGCGCCCGAACCGCTCCACCGACCGCCCGGCAGCCGCCGAGCTGTACGTCCCGGCGAGATAGGACACGAACAGCAAGCCGATGACCGTGGCCGACAGCCGGAACGGCGGCCCGCTCAGCCGGAACGTCAGGTAGTTGTACACGGTGACCAGCGAGCCCGCGAGCGTGAACCCGATCAGGTAGAGCCGGAGCAGCCTGGTGTCGGCCACGTTCTGCCGCAGGGTGCCGAGCAGCGCACGGACCCGCGGCGGCGCCGGCGTGAAGTAGGCGGACGGCGGCAGCACGAGCGCGAACACGACGGCGCAGGTCACCGAGAGGCCGCCGACGCCGGCGAGCGCGACTCGCCAGCCGCCGTGGTCGACGAGCACGCCCGCCACGATCCGGCCGCTGAGCCCGCCGATTGAGTTCCCCGCGATGTACAGCCCCATCGCGCGGCCAAGCGACCCGCGCTCGACCTCCTCGGTCAGGTACGCCATCGCGACCGCGGGCACCCCGGCCAGCGCCAGGCCCTGCAGCACCCGGATCGCTATCAGCACGGGCAGCGAGGGCGCCATCGTCGCGGCCAGCCCGAGGATCGACGCGGCCAGCGCGCTGACCGTCATGATCCGGCGCCGCCCGAGCACCTCAGAAAGCGAGCTCATCGGGATGACCGCGATGGCCACCGAGAACGTGGCCGCCGATATCGCCAGGCTGGCCGCCGCCGGGCTTACCCGGAACGTCGTGGCAATCTGCGGCAGCAGCGGCTGCGGCGCGTAGAGCAGCGCGAACGTGGCGAAAGCCGCCGCGAACAGCCCGAGCCGGACCCGTCGCATCTCGGGGTCGGTGTGCCGCAGCCTTGGCCGGATCGGCTGCGTAACGACGCCGGCGCGCCGCGCAGTGATGTCCAGCACGACATCCACGCTAGGCGGCAGGCACCTCATACGTCCAATGCATGATAGCCAGACGTATTATCCAAATATGAATGACGAGGACATGGCGGCCGGGCTCGACGCGCTCGTTCCCCGGCTCCGCCAGTTCGTCGCCGTCGCCCGCGAGGAGCACCTCACCCGCGCCGCCGAGCAGCTCGGCGTCCCGCAGCCCACGCTGTCGCGCTCGATCGCGCGCCTCGAGGCGGAGCTCGGCGTTCCGCTGTTTTCCCGGCCCGGGCGGTCCGTCAAGCTGACCCGTCACGGCCGGCTTCTTTTCGAGTATTCGGAACGTACGCTCACGACTCTCGCCGCCCAGCTTCGCCTGCTGGCGGAGGAGACCGATCCGGCGCGGGGCCGGGTGGCGCTCGCGTTCCTGCACACGCTGGGCACCGACGCGGTGCCGCGGATGCTGCGCGACTTCCGGACGACGCACCCGGCCGTCCGTTTCGTGCTCGTGCAGGGCAGCGCGGACATGCTGCTCGCCAGGCTGCGGGCGGCCGAGGCCGACCTGTGCCTGACGGCGCCGCTGCCTGACGAGCCCGGCATCGTCACGCGCAAGCTTGACTCGCAGCGCATCGACCTCGTGGTCCCGGCCGGGCACCGCCTCGCCCGGCGGCGCGGCGTCCGGCTCGCCGAAGCCGCGGCGGAGGATTTCATCGGCATGCCGCCGGGCCACGGACTGCGCACGATCTCCGACGAGCTGTGCCGCGCGGCGGGCTTCGAGCCGCGGATCGCCTTCGAGGGCGAGGAGACGGCGACCTGCCGCGGCCTGGTGGGGGCCGGCCTGGGCGTGGCGCTGCTGCCCGCGCTGGCGGCGATCGACGCCGACCCGGAGGTGGCCGCGGTCCGGATCACCGCGCCGCGCGCGGCGCGCACGGTCGGCCTCGCCTGGATGGCCGACCGGCCGCTGCCCGCCCCGGTAGCCGCCTTCCGTGACTTCGCCCTCACCTACCGCAACCGCCTGCTGCGCTGAGCGCACCCGCACGCCGCCTCAACGTGCTCGATGCCACACCGACCACGCTCTTGCGTAGACGATGTCACATCGACCACGTTCGCGGGGCGTGGCGTGGCGTGGCGTGGCGCGGCACGGCACGGCGTGGCGGGCATGGCGTGGCGCGGCGTGGCGTGGCGGGGCGTGGCGTGGCGCCGTGCCGGTCCGGATGGCGGTCGATGGACCATCAACCGCCATAGAAGGGGGTCGATGGACCATCGACCCCCTTGCGCGGGTGGCGGAGGGGCGAGCGCGGGTGCTGGAGGGCGCGCGGGTGGCGGAGGGGCGAGCGCGGGTGGCGGAGGGGCGCGCGGGTGCTGGAGGGCGCGCGGGTGGCGGAGGGGCGAGCGCGGGTGCTGGAGGGGCCAGCGGGCGGTGGAGGGGCTAGTGCGGGTGGCGGAGGGGCTGGTGTGGCCTCCCCGACGCGCGCGCTTTACCGTGGCTTTACGCTTTACCTATGACCCGAGTGCTGCTCGCCGAGGACGACACCTCTATCTCCGAGCCGCTGTCCCGAGCGCTGCGGCGCGAGGGCTACCAGGTCGAGGTTACCGAGGACGGCCCGGCCACGCTGGAGCGTGCGCTGTCGGACGGGGTCGACCTCATCCTGCTCGACATCGGGCTGCCAGAACTCGACGGGCTCGAGGTGTGCCGCCGGGTCAGGGCCGAAGGGCACTCGGTGCCCGTGCTGATCCTCACCGCGCGCGCCGACGAGGTGGACACCGTGGTGGGCCTCGACGCCGGCGCCGACGACTACGTGACCAAGCCGTTCCGGCTCGCCGAGCTGCTCGCGCGGGTCCGCGCCCTGCTGCGGAGGGGCACCGCGGAAGCCCCCGGGGTCGTGCGCGGCGTCCGGGTCGACGCCGAGGCGCGCCGCGCCTGGCACGGTGACACCGAGCTGGACCTGACCACCAAGGAGTTCGACCTGCTGTGGATCCTGCTGCGGGACGCCGGGAAGGTCGTCACCAGGGAGCAGATCATGCGCGAGGTCTGGGACGCCAAGTGGTGGACGTCCACCAAGACGCTTGACATGCACATCTCCTGGCTGCGCCGCAAGCTCGGCGACGACGCGCACCACCCCCGGTACATTACGACCGTGCGCGGGGTCGGGTTCCGTTTCGAGCGCGGTGATTAAAGCGGCGGGGCACGGGGGGGCGGCCAGCCCCCCCGAAAGAGCACTGCGACGGCGGCTGTGGCTTTCCGCGGCGGCGGTCGCGATGGTCGCCGCGGCGGTCGCGGCTGTTCCGCTGCTTGTCGTCGTGGCGGTCAGGGATCCCGCCTTGCTGGCGCTCGGCCTGCCGCTGCTCGCCGCGGCGATCGCCGGGGCCTGGGTGCTCTCCGGGGCCGTGGCGCGGCGCGCGGCGCGCCCGGTGGAGGAACTCGCCGAGGCGGCCGGCCGCCTCGGCACCGGTGACCCGCGCCCGGTGGGCCGCCGGTACGGCGTGGCCGAGCTTGACCAGGTGGCGGACGGCCTGGACAGCGCGGCCCGCCGGGTCACCACCCTGCTGACCGCCGACCGCGAGCTGGCGATCGACGCCTCGCACCAGCTGCGCACGCCGCTGACCGCGCTGTCCATGCGGCTCGAGGAGATGATCGCGTCGGCCGACGATCCTGAGGCCGTCAGGGAAGAGGGCACCGCCGCGCTCCACCAGGCCGAGCGCCTCGCCGACGTCGTCACCCAGCTGCTCAACCCCGCGCGCCGGGCCGCCGGTTCCGCGGCGCTCATCAGCGTCGACAAGATCGTGCTGCAGCAGATCACGGAGTGGGCGCCGGCGTTCCGCCGGGCGGGCCGCAAGATCGTCCTCGTCGGCGAGTCGCGGTTGCAGGCGTGGGTGACTCCTGGCGGGCTGGCCCAGGTGATCGCGACGCTGCTGGACAACGCCCTCATGCACGGCAAGGGCACGGTGACGATCCGGCGGACGCAAGCGGGGCGTTCCGTGGTGATCGAGGTCGAGGACGAGGGCGAAGGGGTGCCCGGGGAGCTCGTGTCCCGCATCTTCGAGCGCAGCGTCAGCGGCCGGCCCGAGGGCACCGGCCTCGGCCTGGCGCTGGCCCGCACCATGGCCGCCGCGGACGGCGGCCGGATCGTGCTCGCCCGCCGCAGGCCTCCGGTGTTCGCGGTGTTCCTGCCCACGAACGCGCCAGGGGACCAGGATCGCGGCAAGACCCGCGCCGGCCCGGCCTAGCCGGGCATCGCGGCTTAGCGCTTGCGGTGACGGCCAGGAGCACGCGGGGTGCCCGGGGCGCTCGACCCGGCCGGGACGCTCGACCCGGCCGGGACGCCCGGGACGGCCGGGACCGGCCCCGCAGCGGCCGGGCGGACGGAATAGCCCGCCGGGACAGGGGCGGTGAGCAGGGGAGACACCATGCGCTCGTTCGGAATGACCGGGTTTTGATTGTGCAGTACCACCGGACGGGGGTGCCTGCCTGGCCGCCCGGAGTAGCCCGGGTCCAGGTACGACGGATCCAGCTCCCAGGGCGCGTAGTACGGGAAGTCCTGGCCGGCGGCCCCAGCGCCCCCGGCGCCCCCGGCGAACGCTGCCCCGGGCTGCGGGTGCGGCTGCTGCGCGGGGGCGAGGAAGACCCATTTGCGGTACGCGTACCAGCGGAAGACGGTGCCGAGGCCGGTGCCGATGAAGCTGGCCGCGTTGTAGGCGAGCGGGCCCTTGAGGCCGAGCCCGTAGGTGGTGGCCGCGATCACCAGCTCGGCGAGGACCAGGCCGACCACGTTCAGCGCGACGAACAGCAGCGCCTCGCGGTGCACCGGCTGGTTCTCCCGGTGCCTGAAGGTCCAGAACCGGCTGCCGAGGTAGGTGAAGATGGTCGCGGCGGTGATGGAGAGCGCCTTGGACTCAAGCGGTCCCACGTGATAGACGCTGTGCAGCACCGCCGCGCCGCCCAGGTCGATGATCGTGCCGAGGCCGCCGACTATGCCGAACTTGACGAGTTCCGGACCGTGCTGCCGGACATGGTCATACAGGTCGGCGAGTGGTCGGCCCATGCGCGCGGTCCCCTTTCGTCATGCTGCGCACTAACGTAGTCGACCCTTTTGGCCTCGATGGGAGGAATGGCGATGAACGTTCCGTTACGCCTGATGCGCAGCGGCCGGAGCCGCTGCCACCGCGCGGGTGCGGCGGTCCGCGACCAGCCGCCACGTGAGGTAGATCACGGCGGCGAGCACGAATCCGGCCTCGAAGGTCAGGTCGCCGGTGGAGGGGAAGTGCGTGGGGACGATGCCGACGTACTTGGTCTGGTTGGAGAACAGCCAGATGGACACGCCGGCGCCGACCCCCATCGCCACCGGGCCCGCCCAGTTGGTGTACTTCCTGTTGAACAGCAGGTGCTCGATTTCCGCCTGGTTCTGGTTGCGGCGCAGGTACATGTCGCAGAACATGACCGCCAGCCAGGGCGCGATCCAGTAGGCGATGATCAGCAGGAAGTTGTTGTAGTCCTGGCCCGCGTTCCCGAGGCCGGCCCAGGCGACGAAGAACCCGATCGTGCCGAGGCCGAGCGCGACGATCGCCCGCCTGGCCGCGAGCGGCAGCTTGAAGCCGAGCGCGTTGAACGAGATCGCACCGGAGTAGATGTTGAGCGCGTTGGCGGCGATGCCGCCGATGACGATGGCGATGAGCGTCAGGTCACCGAGCCAGGTGGGGAAGATGCCGGTCCAGCCGGCCGTCGGGTTCGCGTTGGTCGCGACCTTCTCGATCGTCCCGGCCGCCGCGCCGACGGTCTCGAGCAGCACGCAGGACAGCAGCAGTCCGAGGCCGGCCCAGAAGGCGATCGCCCGCTTGCTTGTTTCCGGCTTGAAGTAACGGGTGTAGTCCGACGCGTAGGGGTTCCAGCCCACCGCGTAGCCGAACGTCGCGCCCAGCTCGATCAGGAACGCGCCGGGGATCGTGTGGTGCACCGCGCCGGGGTGCGCCTTCCCCAGCGTCACGGCGGACGCGATCAGGAAGATGACCACGAGGACAGGGAAGGCGTACCGCTCGAAGACGTGGATCAGGTTGTACCCGAAGAACGCCACCGCGATCTGTACCAGGACCACGATCAGCAGGCACAGCACCTCGGGCATGTGGGTCAGCGCGTTGAGCGCGAGCGCGCCGCTGACGCTGTTCACCGCGAACCAGCCGATGCCGGCGACCAGGGCGTTGATCCCGGCGGGCATGATGTTGCCCCAGTAGCCGAAGCCGCGGCGGCTCAGCACCATCTGCGGCACGCCGTACGTCGGGCCGCTGGTGGACAGGATGCCCTGGGTGATGGAGCCGAGCGTGGTGCCGATCAGGATCGCGAGGAACGTCGCCCAGAAGCTGAGGCCGAAGAAGACCACGCCGATGAAGCCGACGAAGACGGTCGCGAACTCCATGTTCGGCGAGGTCCAGGTCCAGAAAAGCTGCAGCGGGCGCCCGTGGCGCTCGCTTAGCGGAATGAACTCCGCTCCCCCAGGCTCGACGGCGATGACCTTATCGCCGTACGTTCCCTCTCTGACTTCGACTTCTGGGTCGCTGACCGTGGTCATCGGTACTCCCTGTAGTTGGGCGTGGCTACGTTTAGTAACTGGAGTGCCGTCGTTGGCGCTGCTGGTCGAACCGAAATCCTGTACACGTACGTTGTACCCAGGATTCGGCGGTTCCGCGTAGGCTACACCGCGTGTCACCTGCCTCGTCGCCTCCCTCGTCATCCGCCTCATCGCGGGCGGCGCGCGAGGCGCCCGCCGGGCCGATCCCGCGGCAGGCGGGCAGCGGAATGCCGGTCGTGGGCATGGTCGGCGGCGGACAGCTCGCGCGGATGACCGCGCAGGCCGCGATCGGGCTCGGCGTGACGTTCCGGGTGCTCGCCGAAGCGCCGACTGACAGCGCCGCGCTGGTGACGCACGACGTGACCGTCGGATCGCACCTTTCGCTGCGGGATGTGTCGGCGTTCGCCGGCCGGTGCGACGTCGTGACATTCGACCACGAGCACGTGCCTGGCCGCGTCCTGGCGGAGCTGGAGTCGGCGGGCGTGCTGGTCAGGCCCGGTTCGGCCGCGCTGCGGTACACCCAGGACAAGCTGGCGATGCGCGGTGCGCTGACGTCCCGCGGCGTGCCGTGCCCGCGGTACGTGGCGGTCGCTTCCGTCGCGGACGTCGAGGAGTTCGCCGCGGGCTCGTGGCCGGTGGTGCTCAAGGCGGTGAGCGGCGGGTACGACGGCAAGGGCGTCTGGGTCTGCGCGTCTCCGGCGGAGGCGGCCGAGGTCGTGGCGCACGGGATCGCGCTGCTCGCGGAGGAGTTCGTCCCGTTCCGCCGGGAACTGGCGGCCCTGGTCGCCAGGTCCCCGTCCGGCCAGGGAGCGGCGTACCCCGTCGTGCAGACCGTCCAGGTAGACGGCATCTGCCGGGAGGTCATCGCGCCCGCGCCGGGGCTCGACCCGGAGGTGGCCGCCGCGGCGCAGGCGCTGGCGCTGCGGATCGCGTCCTCGCTCGACGTGACCGGGCTGCTGGCCGTCGAGCTGTTCGAGACGCCGGCCGGCGGACTGCTCGTCAACGAGCTGGCGATGCGGCCGCACAACAGCGGGCACTGGACGATCGACGGCGCGCGGACGTCGCAGTTCGAGCAGCACCTGCGGGCGGCGCTCGACCTGCCGCTCGGGTCCTGCGCCCTGTCAGGCCCGTTCACCGTGATGGCGAACCTGCTCGGCGGCACTGACCCGGACATCTACGACCGGTACATCCACGTGATGGCGGCGGACCCGGCGGTCAAGGTGCACTTTTACGGCAAAGAGGTCCGGCCCGGCCGCAAGATCGGGCACGTCACGGTCGCCTGCGACTCCGCCGGCGACCTCGACGAGGCGCGGGCCAGGGCCCGCCGCGCGGCCAGCTACCTGCGCTGGGGCACCGAAGACGGCGACTAGCCCCGCGGCGCCCGCGCCCGTGAGCATGTAACAAAAGCGTGCCATGCGCACGCTTTCTTACAAGGTCATGAGGTGATTCCGGGCAGCTGGGTTAAGAAGGGCGAACGCGGGCAAACCTGCGATCGGGCTAAGCCCAAGGACACCGGCGGCTAACCTGTCACGAAATGATCAAGCTAGATGGGTCGTGGAGACTTCGTGAGCGTTGGCGAGGCGCTAGCCGAGGCGCGGTCGCGAGCCGGTCTTTCCGTAGCCGAGCTCAGTGAGCGCACCAAGATCAGGGGAACGGTCATCCGGTGCATCGAGCAGGATGACTACGACGCCTGCGGCGGCGACGTCTTCGTGCGCGGGTACGTTCGCGCGCTCGCCAGCGCCGTCGGCATCGACGCCCGGCCGCTGATCCGCGAATACGACAAGGCCCGCACCGACACCTCCGGCGACACGTTCGCGCACGTCGCCAGGGTCGCGCACCCGGTGCCCCCATCCGGCCCCGCCGATACCGCCGCCGATGTCCCGTTCGCGGCGGCGGGCTCCGCCGGCCCGTCAGACGCCACGGCAGCCGATCCGCTTCCCCCGGCCGTGCCTCCCGCGAGCCCGCCGGGTCCGCCGGGTCCGCCGGGTCGCCGCCGGGCCCCGCGGATCCGGACGTCACGTCCGCCGATCTCCCGGCGGTGAGCGCGGACCCCGCCGTCACGGTCTTCGACCTCCCGGTTGTGACCGAAGACCCCGCGCCCACGGTCGCTGACCTGCCGGTCATCCCGCCCGAGCCAGCCGGGCCCCCGGTGCGTCACGGGGACCTGCCCGACAGCTGGACGCCTGTCCCGCCGCCCGCGCGGGACCGGCGCCGCACCAGCAGCCGGGACCGCCGCCGGGTGGCCCGGGTCGCGGTCCCCGTCGTGCTCGTGCTGGCCGCGGCCGGGGTGGCCAGCGGCCTCGCGCTGTCCAGCCAGCCCGCCGCGGCGGGCAAGAACGCCGCGGCGGTCACGCAGCCCTCGAGCCACGCCGCGCACGCCCCGCTCGCCTCCAAGCCGGCCACGCCCGCCAGCGCGGCACCCACGCCCACCGCCACGGCGCCCGCCTCGGCGCCGCCCGCCATCGCGGCGCTGCCCATCGCCAGCGCCGCGGGATTCGGCCCCGGCGGTCTCGCCGACGGCGACAACTCCCGGGTCGCGTCGTACGCGATCACCCGGGGTGCCCCGGGGCCATGGCAGAGCCAGTGGTACGCGACGGCCCAATTCGGCAACCTCAAGCAGGGCACCGGCCTGATCCTCGACCTGGGCCGGACGGTCACGGTCACCAGCGTGCGGATCGATCTCGCCAGCTACCAGGGCGCCAACCTGCAACTGCGGGTCGGCGGCACGGACGGCGCCCTGTCCAGTCTCCGGGTCGCGGCGGCGGCCGACGACGTGGGCGGCACGGTCCGGCTGCACCTGCGGTCACCGCACCAGGCCAGGTACGTGCTGATCTGGTTCACCCTGCTGCCGCCCAACGGCGCCGGACAGTACCAGGCGACCATCTACCACGCCGCCGTGAACGGGCATCCCTGACCGTGGCCGGGATGATCACCGCCCGGCGCCGGGCCGGCCTGGCCGCGGCGCTGGGGGTGGTGGCCCTCGCCGTCCTCGGCTACGCCGCGTTCGAGCTGTTCATCCATCAGGTCGCGATCCAGGGCCACCCCTAGCGAACCGGTTACGCTAAGCCCGTGCAGACTGAAACCCCGCTGGTCGGCGTCGTCATGGGCAGCGACTCGGACTGGCCGGTAATGCGGGCCGCGGCCGAGGCGCTCGACGAGTTCGGCGTGCCTCACGAGGCGGACGTCGTCTCGGCGCACCGGATGCCCAGGGAGATGATCGCCTACGGCGAGCGCGCCGAAGAGCGCGGCCTCCGCGTCATCATCGCCGGCGCCGGCGGCGCGGCGCACCTGCCGGGGATGCTCGCGTCCGTGACGCCGCTGCCGGTCATCGGCGTGCCGGTGCCGCTGAAGTACCTGGACGGCATGGATTCGCTGCTGTCGATTGTGCAAATGCCGGCGGGCATTCCTGTGGCGACGGTGGCGGTCGGCGGGGCGCGCAACGCGGGCCTGCTCGCGGTGCGCATCCTGGGCGCGGCGGACCCGTCGCTGCGCGGCAAAATGGCCGAATTTCAGGCGAGTCTCACGGCACAGGCCCGTGCGAAAGGCGCGGCTCTGCGCTCCATGCGGTAGCCAGTTATCCGGAACGGGCCCGGCCGTCTCACCACCGTCCCATTGCTCTCAGCAAATTCGTGCGCCCCTCCTGCCTCGCTGTTTTGACAAGGTTAGATATCGTCTTGAGGGCAGTAGCTCCTCGCGGGAAGTTTTATCTCTGAGGCGCTAGGGCATTCTGGGAGAAGTACCGCCAATCGAAACGGAAACGGTTGCATGTGGCCGGTGGGGAGATCGGGCACATTGCGTTAATCGGTCATGGGGGAGACATGAGCTTTTCAGTTACCAAGAGGCGCCCATTCCGGTCGCTGGGTCTATACCGGAGCAGCGGCAAGCACGCCGCACCGCGGGGCGGGATCCAGTGGCCGCCGCGTCCGGCCGCGGGAGCGGCGGCGCACCGCCCGGCCCACGCGGTGTCGGTGCCGAGCCCGCGCGAGCCCGCCGAGGAGAAGGCCGCCGACCAGGAGCCGGCTGCCCGCGAGGAAGAGACTGCCTGACACGGCCCGCCCGCGTGCAGTGCCCGTTCGGTGACCTGACGGGCACCGTTACGATCTGGGCATGAGCACGTTTGACCTGTCTGAAGAACACCTGGCGCTGCGGGAAGCCGTCCGCGCCCTCGCCGACGACAAGATCGCGCCGCGGGCGGCCGAGATCGACCGGACCGCGGAGTTCCCCTGGGACGTGTACGAGGCGCTGGTCAAGGCCGACTTCCACGCGCTGCACATCCCCGAGGAGTACGGCGGCGCGGGCGGCGACGCCCTGGCCACGGCGATCGTCATCGAGGAGGTCGCCAGGGCCTGCGCCACGTCGTCGCTGATCCCCGCGGTGAACAAGCTCGGCACGATGCCGCTGCTGCTCGGCGCGTCGGATGAGGTCAAGCGGCACTATCTGCTGCTCGGTGGCGCGCGGCGAGGGGATGTTCTCCTACGCCCTGTCAGAACCGGAGGCCGGCTCGGACGCGGCCGCCATGCGCACCAGGGCGGCGCGGACGGGCGACGGCTACGTGCTCAACGGCGTGAAGCGGTGGATCACCAACGCCGGGGTGTCGAAGTTCTACACCGTGATGGCGGTGACCGATCCCGCGGCCGGGCCGAACGGGATCTCGGCGTTCGTGGTGGAGGACGGGGACGCGGGCTTCTCGTTCGGCGCGCCAGAACACAAGCTGGGCATCAAGGGCTCCCCGACGCGCGAGCTGTACTTCGACAACTGCGAGATCCCCGCCTCCCGGCTGGTCGGCGACGAGGGCCAGGGCTTCAAGATCGCGCTGCGCACCCTGGACCACACCCGGATCACGATCGCGGCGCAGGCGCTGGGGATCGCGCAGGGCGCGCTCGATTACGCGGTCGGCTACGTGAAGGAACGCCGGCAGTTCGGCCACGCGGTCGCCGACTTCCAGGGCGTGCAGTTCATGCTCGCCGACATGGCCATGAACCTGGAGGCGGCGCGGCAGCTCACCTACGCCGCGGCCGCCAAGTCGGAGCTGGCGATGGCGGGGGAGAAGGTCGGGGACCTGACGTTCTTCTCCTCGGCCGCCAAGTGCCTGGCCTCGGACGTGGCGATGTCGGTCACGACGGACGCCGTGCAGCTGCTCGGCGGCTACGGCTACGTCAGCGACTACCCGGTCGAGCGGATGATGCGGGACGCGAAGATCACCCAGATCTACGAGGGCACCAACCAGATCCAGCGCATGGTGATGGCCCGCCAGCTGCTCAAGGACTGACG
Organism: uncultured Actinomycetota bacterium; assembly: GCA_963843745.1. GTDB lineage: Bacteria > Actinomycetota > Actinomycetes > Streptosporangiales > Streptosporangiaceae > Trebonia. The sequence goes on along the minus strand of CAWJLP010000008.1, from coordinate 67,342 downwards.
TTAGGGCGCTGAGCTGCGGGGAACGACAGCCTGCCGGAGCTGAGGGGAAGCCGTCAGCAGGGCGAGCCGACAGGTCCACGTGCTTCGCGATCAGGCCTGTTCCGTCTCTGTTCCGTGAGAGCGTTCCCGGTTCCCCGGACAGTCTCCGAGTAGCTGCGGGCCTTGACGTGCTGGTCGTCAGACGCGCACCGGAACAGCAGGTTGCAGGCATGCCGTTTCCCGTCCGGCTTTTCCCATGGCAGGGAGTAGGAGCGGGGCGGGTACCTGCTGATGTGCCGCGAACGAGCGCCGATGCGGTTAGCCGATGCCAGGATCACCCTCCACGACCAGTACCCGACCGAGACTAAGACGCGGGATTACCTCGACCAGCTCGCCACGCTCACCGCTGTTCCTGCTGCAAGCTAGGTGCGGGCCAGGCCGCCGCGAGGGTTTCACCGTACGGCCGACCGTTGCCTAGCTCCACTTGATGCGCGACGGATCGGCTTCGCTTAACTTGCGACAGTCCCTAGGTTTCTTGGGTTCCGCACGTCGCCGTGGGATGGTCAGGCTGTGCTTGCCGAGTGCGCGATGCGCTCCAGCCGCGCCCGGTAGTCGGCCCACCAGGCCGGGTCGGTGGCGGGCAAGTAGCTGGCGCCTGCGCGCAGGCCAGCCGATCCGTCGATGAGCTCTCTGACGATGTTGGCGTGACCAGCATGCCGGTGCGTCTCCGCGATCATGTGGACCATGATCCGGTGCAGGGTTACCTCAGAGCGGTCGCCTGGCCACCAGGGGACATGGCCGACAGCAGTGAGTTCGAGCGCGTCGAACGTCTCGTCCGCGTGAGCCCACGCTCTCCTGTACCATCCGGCGATGTAGTCCCGCGACTCCGTTGCGGTTGCCCACATATCCGACATAGGCTCGCGCTCCAGCAACTTGAGGTCAGCCCAAAGCGGGGGATCGACGAGCGGTCTCCCGAAGGTACCGCCCCCGAAGTGCCTGATCTCGCACCCGGCCAGGTGCTTGACCATGCCGAGCAGATTGGTGCCGGTCGGCGTCACCGGGCGGCGGATGTCATAGTCGCTGAGCCCGTCGAGCTTCCAGAGCATGGCCTCCCGAGCCTGCTGCAGGTACTGGCGGAGGTCCGATTTCTGGTCCGGGGTACTCATGGCGGTCAGTCTGCCAGCCGGGCCCGGCACCGAACCAGGCGCCAATCGACGAGCAGCCGTGTCGCACATCAAGTGAATCCGCCCGGTTTGGGTTCAGGTGACGCTTGACGGTTCCTAGGATCTGAGTCTCGCTGCGCGGATCTGGATATGGCCAGCCGCCGTTCTGGGAAGCTGCGGAGCCTAGCCTTTCAGACGGCAGGTTGACGTCACCGTCACCTATCTGCCTGGTGGAGCATCTCGTCGAGTTCGGGGTCGGGCCCGAACTCCCGGACCTCTTGCGCACAGCGGCAGGCGACGGCGATCTTGGCAGCCCACTTCAGCGCCTCCTCGCGTGAGGGCACCTCGACGACCGTGAGGCCGCTGATGGCCTCCGGGTACGGGCCGTCGGTGACCGTCCCGTCGGTGGCCACGATGCTCGCCCGCTGGTCTTCCAGGCCGCCGCCGCACACAAACACGCCAGCGTTCACGGCCTCCTCGACCGCTGCGTGCGCGGCCTTGGCCACGGCGGGCATGTCCTAGTCGTGGATGTCGTCCATCGCGTCAGCACCAAACGAGATCAAATACCGCGTCATCCCGCAGACTCCTTTGTCCCGGCGACCTCCTCCGGCCGCACGTTAACTCATATAGCAGGTAGACGATGGGAGTTGCTGACATTCCGGTCTGATCACGACACCAATCCAATGTGACCCTATCCGTGGCCTTTCGCTATCACGTAGCGGACGTAGGCGCCGTAGATGGCCAGGGCGGTAAGGATGACGATGACGATCCGGACCGCCCACGTGATGTTGAAGGTGCGGTCGGGCACGGGCTGGTCGCTTTGCATGATCCAGGCGGCGCGTTCCCTGATCAGCGGTGGCCACGGCCAGCGGGGCAGGTGCCGGTGCGGGTTCTCCTCGCCGGCCGCGATGCCGTCTCTGGTCCTGTCGACCGAGCGGCCCACGAAGTACAGCTGGACGGTGTTGCCGGCCGGGGCGTACACGCGGTGCACCACCAGCCCGGCCAGGATGCCGATCGCCGCCGGCTGCCACGGATAACCGGCCAGGTAGGTGCCCAGCCAGGCCAGCCGGCCCGTCATGTGGACTGGGTTGCGCACGACGTGGTGGGCGAACAGCGCGTGCCACAGATACGGCAGGGCGTGGTTGATCAGCCAGACGCCGGCCGCGACGATCGGGAACGCGACCACCACGATCAGGATCGGCGAGAGCAGGACGTACCAGGCCGGGGCGCGCCGGTCGTGCTTGCGCCAGTTCGCCAGCAGTGACTTGACGAACAGGGTGGCCAGGATCGCCTCATACACGTCGCGGAAGTCGTGCCGGTCGGCGGCCCAGCCGCGGAAACTGAACAGGTTGTCCCAGTCGGGCTTGAGGTAGAGGAACGTGTGCCCGCCGACGTGCCATCGCAGCTGTACGAACAGGTAGTACAGGGCGACCATGATCAGCGCCCCGGCGTTCGCGGCCAGGAACGCCCAGATGATCTGCTGCAGCCAGCGGAGCCTGATCGGCCTCCCCTTGACCGCGATGCGCTTCGGCGGCAGCAGTTCCCTGGTGGCAGCTGGCATGACTCCCTCCGTTCGCCCCTTCCCATTGTGGGCTAAGGTCAGGCTGTGCCGGGGCCGCGGGCGCCGGCCGCTCCCTGACGGCCGCGACCAAGCCTGGCGCCAATCAAGGGCACATTGAGGCCGAGGTGAGCGAATTCCTAAGTGTCTAGGGCAACTTGTGCCGTCACCGGTTGCTAACGACTATCGCTTTGGCTACCTGGCGGCTCCGGGGACGGCGCACTGACCAACGTCACGGTCGGCCTGGCGCTGCACGACGCTGTTCCGTCTATGTTCCGTCAGAGCCCGGAAGGCAGCGAAAGACGCTCATCATCAGCCACCAGTCGTATGCGAGGTCAGGCAGGCAGTCACGAATAAAAGTCCTGATCACAGACAACCACGTCCAACAACACCCAGATCTACGAGGGCACCAACCAGATCCAGCGCATGGTGATGGCCCGCCAGCTGCTCAAGGACTGACGGGTGCGCGTTCTCGTGCTCGGCGCCGGCTTCGGCGGCCTGGAGCTGACCACCCGGCTCTCCGACGAGCTCGGCGATGACGTCGGCATCGTGCTGATCGACAGGGCCGACGGATTCGTGTTCGGCTTCTCCAAGCTCGACGTGATGTTCGGCCGCACCACGCCGCAGGCGGTCCGGCATCCTAGCGCGACCTGGTGAAGCCGGGCGTCCGGTTCGTCCAGACCGCGATCCGGTCCATCGACCCGGTGCGGCGCCGGGTCGAGACGGACGCCGGCGCGTTCAACGTCGTCGCCGACCAGCTGATCGCCAGGCACGGCCGGCCCGGCGCGCACGGTCCTATGACGGACCTATGACGGCAAGGGAATCTGCTACATCGAGTTCGGTCACGACCGGGTCGCTCGTGTCGAGGTGACCTTCCGCAGCGGAGAGCGCCCGAACGCGCGGTTCGATGAGCCCTCCGCCCTGCTGCTGGCCGACAAGGCCGAGTTCGGTACCAGCCGCGTACGGCGCTGGTTCGGCCGTGACTGGGCCAGTTGCTGACCCTTGCTCACGTACGGGCGGTTGGATAGCCGGCTACGCGGCGAGCAGCCGCTCGAAGAACGAGCGGTAGAGGCGGAGCCCTTGCCTGAGTTCTTCCGTGGACACCTCGTTACCGCCGGCCCAGCGGTTTTCGAGTTCGGCGCGCTCGGAGGCGAACATCGTGGCCAGCCGCTGCATGAGCTCCGCTACGAGCGCGTCGGCTTCCCGGACCGCTGTCGTCGGCTCGTCGACGAACTCTGCCTGGATGTCCTTCCAGCGCATGGTCATGTTCTGCAGCTCGCTGTCATCCAGCAGGCTGGCATGCGATCCGGGGTCAGCTGCGATGCGCCCGCCGTTGCCGGTGTCCGGCGCACCGCGGTCGTCGTGCCCGGATACCGCATGATCCGTGGCGAGGGGAGCGGCGTTGCCGTCATCGTAGCTGCCGCCGTTGCCGGCGTCCGGCGCACCGCGGTCGTCGTGCCCGGATACCGCATGATCCGTGGCGAGGGGGGCGGCGTTGCCGTCATCGTAGCCGGGGCGGCCGGCCGACGCGGGGATGTCCTCCTGAGCCGGCGCGCGGCCGGCAGTAGCGATCTGCTCGGTGGTCAGCCCCTGGTCCTGGGTGTTGTCAGCGTCGTTCATCGTCCCTCTCGCCGTCCTATCTGCTGGTTGTCGTATTCCGTGTCCGAAACCGCGGGACCCGCGCTGCCGCTTTCCCCGGCCTCCACACGCTGCCTGCTGTCGTAGTCGGCTGGCTGCGCTTGGCCGTCGACTCCTGCCGTGCCGTTGCCTTCCGGGCGGAGCAGTTCGTCGAACAGGGACCGGTACCGCAGCAGTGCCTCGCGCAGGTCTTCGGTGCTGGCCTGCTGTATCTCGGCACGCTGCTGTACGGCGTGCGCGAACCGGTAGTTCTCAACGGTGTCCGGATGGTCGACCGAGATCAGTTCGGCCTGCGCATCGAAGTCCTTCATCGGGTAACCCCGTGCTTCCATCACGCGGATGATGAGGGTGTCAGCAGCACCTGTGGCTTGCGCCGGCTGGTCGACGAACCGCTCCTGCAGATCGCGCCATTCGCTGGCGAAGCCCAGCCGGGTGGCTTCCGGCAGCGGCTGGAGGTCGAACTGAGCACGCTCCTTCTCACGTGCGCGAAGGTTGGCCTCGGCCGCACGCTGGTCCTCGCTGTTCTCTACCGCCCGGTCGTATTCCGGGCCGAAGTGGCCGCGAAGCATGGCGGTTCTTCGTTTCCTTGCCCCGATCGCGACCAGCGCGACGACGACCACTACGGCGATGACGATCACGACCCATACCCAGGCAGCCATCGGATCCTCCTGTTCATTGGGATGTGCTTCTGCTACCCGGCCACAGACGCCCAAACTGCGCATCCGACTGGAGCCAGACACCCTCCCACGCTCGGCCGGACCGTTTCATGCGCGGTGCCCTGGGCAGGGTGCTGGAGTACCTGCGGCCGCGACGGGCTGCTTCGGACATGTGGCGAGCTGGAACGACTTACGTGACTCGCGGCCGCCGCTCTGAGCGAACCACAGGAGAAGTCATGACTGACCCGGAGACCTCGCGTCATGTCGAGATCAAGGACGACGACGACCGCACCGCGGCCGTGGCGGACGTAACGACCGCCAGAGGTCCAGACGGCACCGTCCGGACCTCGATGTACGCGAAGAACGAGAACGTACGGCCCGGGGACCGGGCCGCCTTGGTCGATGAGGTCATGGACCTGCCCGAGGTCAAGGCAAGCGACCGGGTAGAGGCTAGCGTCCCGTTCGGCGATGCCGAGACGGTCGAGCGCCTCAGGGAGCGCACCGACGATGCGACGCTACGGGCGGCAGGCAGTACCACGCTGCTTGACGCGAACGTGCCGCCGGATGACCGGTACCCGCCAGCCGGACCGCCGGCCGGAGACTCTCCGGCCGGCGACCAGCCCCCCGCCGGCGCTGAAAGGCCAGGCCGGGGTCACCAGGCGGACTAGCGCGGCACGGACTGGCAGTCGCCCGGGCTAAGCGAACCGGCGGATGAAGGTCAGGGCAGTGTCGGCGACCTCTTGCCACCCGTCGTCGATGGTCAGCGCGTGGCCGCGGCCCGGGATCTCGGTGAACTCGGTGACGCCGGGGTTCTTCTGCTGACGGGTGTAGGCGGCGCGGGACAGGGTGGGCGGGACGGTGTGGTCCTTCTCGCCGGACACGATCAGCATCGGCCCCCGGTCGGGATTGCGCGTGTCCACCTTGTCCTCGGTGCGGGGGTTGAAGTTCGCCGCGGCAGCCTGCCAGAGCGGGGCGCCGGGGGCCGGGACGGCGAACGTGTCGAACAGGCGCCTGGCCTGGTCCTCGTCGACGGCGTTGGCGAACGAGTAGCGGAACTGCTCGTAGGTCAGCGGGACCGCACGGTGCCTATTGGCCGGGTTGCCGAGCACGGGCGAGGCCGCGCGCAGCGAGGAGAGCGGTAGCTGGGGGATGCCGCGGAAGGGGGCGGCGTCGATGGCCACCGACACCGCCGCGAGGCCGCGGCCGGCGACGATCTCGACGAGCAGGCCGCCGAACGAGTGGCCGATCACGGCCGGCTTGCTGCTGAGCTGTCCGATGACGCTCGAGTAGTGATCGGCCACCTGGCCGATGGTCTTGTCGGCGAAGGCCTCGGGGTCGGCGATGGCCTCTTCGACGGTGTCGGGGTCATCAGGCCAGCCCGGGCTCACCGGCGCGTAGCCTGCCTGGGCGAAGTGCTCGGCCCAGCGATCCCAGCTGCTGGCCAGCAGCCATAGCCCGTGGATGAACACGACGGGCGTGCGCCCGCTCGCGTTGGCCTGCTCGATCTGCTCCTGGAGCGGACGGAGTGCGGTGCTGGCAGATTCAGACATGTCAACCGTCCTTAGATTGCCAACTTCTGACTAAAAACGCAGGTCACAAAATAATTGTCCCCTGGCAGCGGCCACCGGGGCAACACCGCCCCCAGGATGATTGACGCAACCTGTTGGTTGCTATAATATCGCAATCAAACAGTTGCTACATCGTGGAGGGAATCGTGGCGTTTCCTGATCGCATCGAGCGAACCGTCGAGATCGCTCACCCGCCGGCCAAGGTATGGGCGGCGCTCACCACCGCCGAAGGGCTTAGCGCCTGGTTCGGCAAGGACGCGAAGATCGACCTGCGCCCTGGCGGCTCGGCGAGCATGAGGTGGGACGGCGGCCACACCGCCGGCATGCGAGTGGAACGGGTGGAGGAGCCGACAGTGTTTGGCTTCACCTGGCATATCTTCGGGCTGTCCGAGGACGACCCGCGCCGCACCTACGTTGAGTTCACGCTGGAGCCGACAGGCGCCGGCACCCGGCTGACCGTGGTCGAGTCCGGCTTCGCGCAGCTTCCCGAGGCCGCCTACCGCACGGCGTACGACGGCAACACCCAGGGGTGGGGGAGTGAGCTCGGCGAGCTTGTCGACTACCTCGATGCCGCAGCCTGACATCGAGGCAATCGCCGAACAGGTCTTCGCTGCCCTGGCCGACCCGAGCCGGCGCGCCATCCTGGCCGCGCTGGCCTCGGGGGGCCCGGCCACCGCCACGGACCTGGCCGGCCAGCTGCCGATCACTCGCCAGGCGATCGCTAAGCACCTGGCGCTGCTGGCCGAGGCGGGCCTGGTGACGGCCGAACCAGGGGAGCGGCGCCGGGTGCGGTACCGGCTGAGCTCGGGGCCGATGCGGGTAGCGCAGCAGTTCCTTGCCGCGCTGGCGCGTGACTGGGACGGCCAGCTCGGCGCGCTGAAGGATCACCTCGACCAGCATGCGGGCAAATCCCAGGAGGACTGATGGTCAACGTGGCATCCCGGCGCCTGGTGGCGTCGCCGGCAGTGCTGGCGGCGACGCTCGGGCTCGCCGCCGCGTGCTGGGCGGTCGCGGCCTGGCTGATGGACGGCATGGACATGGGGGTCGCGACCCGGCCAGGGCCGTTCGGGTTCTTCGCCGCGGCGTGGGTGACGATGATGGCGGCGATGATGCTGCCGGGCGCGGCGCCGGCGATCGCCAGGCACGTCCGCCGCAGCGGTAAGGCGAGTGCCGCGCTGCCGTTCGCCGGGTACTACCTGGCCATCTGGGCGCTCGCGGGCGTCGTGGCGTATGCGCTGGACCGGCCGCACGGGTCGCTGGCCGCTGGCGCGGTGGTGATCGCGGCGGGGGTCTACGAGCTGACGCCGGTCAAGCGGCAGTTCCGCCAGCGCGGCCGTGAGAACGCCGATTCCGGGCTGGGCTACGGGCTGTGCTGTGTCGGCTCGGGCATCGGGCTGATGGCGATGCTGGTAGCGCTGGACGTGATGAGCCTGGTCTGGATGGCGGTGGTCGCCGTCGTCTGCTGCGCCCAGAAGCTGCTGCCCGCGAAGGCCGCGATCGACATTCCGCTGGCGCTGGCGATCGTCGGACTCGGACTGCTGATCGTCTACGCGCCCTCGCTGGTTCCGGGGCTGACCCCGCCAGCGATGTAACGACAACAAAATCAACCAAGAAAGAAGGAGACAGGCAATGACCAGTCATAAGACGGGGACACGCGAGGAGTGGCTAGCCGCGCGGCTGGAGCTGCTCGAGGCGGAGAAGGAGCTGACCCGGCGCAGCGACGAGGTGGCCAGGCAGCGGCGGGAGCTGCCCTGGGTCCGGGTCGACAAGGACTACCGATTCGAGACCGACGAGGGGACGGCGTTGCTCGCCGGCCTGTTCCGCGGCCGCTCGCAGCTGCTCGTCTACCACTTCATGTTCGGGCCCGACTACACCGCCGGATGCCCGTCCTGCTCGGCGATCGCCGACGGGTTCAACGGCTCGGCCGTCCACCTCGCCAACCACGACGTCGCGCTCTGCGCGGTGTCGCGGGCGCCGCTGGAGAAAATACAGGCCTACCGGCGGCGAATGGGGTGGAGCTTCCCGTGGGCGTCCGCCTACGGCAGCGACTTCAACTTCGACTTCGGCGCGGCGCACACCAAGGAGGAGTGGGAAGCGGGCACCGTCGCGTACAACTTCGGCGAGGCGGACCTGCGGCCTGCGGCCGGCCAGGAGGACGCCCTCGACGCCTTCAGCCAGTCGATCGTCGGCACGGACTGGCAGACCTACCGCCGCGAAGGACCCGGCATGAGCGCCTTCGCGCTGCAGGACGGCACCGTCTACCACGCGTACTCGGCGTACTCACGCGGGCTTGACGGGCTGTGGGGCATGTACCAGTGGCTCGACCGCGCGCCGCTCGGCCGCAACGAGAACGGCTTCTGGTGGCGCCGCCACGACGAGTACGACGGCCAGTGAGCGGCCCGCCCGCGGGGTAACCGGCACAATGTGGGGATGGACGCTAAGCGGGCGACGCTGCGGGACGTGGCCGCCGCGGCGGGCGTCTCGCGAGCGCTCGCCGGCTTCGTGCTCGGCGACGCAGTCCCTGTTCATCCTGGAGAAGGCCATCGGCGAGTCGCTGCGCGACCTCGGCTTCAACCGCAGCCGCCCCGCATCGATGGGCGGCGTGCCCGTGCGGGTGCTGCGCACCGGGATCTCCGGCGAGCTGGGCTATGAGCTGCACGGACCGCCGCGACGCCGACCAGGCCGGGCTGGCGGTCGCGACGGCGGGCCAGGAGTTCGGCATGCACCTGCTCGGCTTCCGCTCCCAGCCGGTACAGCACATCGAGGCGGGCATCGCGACGAACGGCCTTGACTACCTGCCCGCGGCCGCCATCACCTCTGGCGCCCCGCGCCAGTTCAAGCGCGGCTCGATCGGCGGCAGCTTCGTCCCGGCCGGCTGCTTCACCGACTACTTCCGCAAGCCAGGCGAGCTGGGCTGAGGGCCGCGCCCCCTGCCGGGCCATGACTTCCTCGGCCGCGGCGCCCTCGCCGCCGATGCCGCCGTCGGCGGGCCCACCCGGACCCTCGCGGGCCTGACCTGGAACGCCGCCGACGTCACCGGCGTCATCACCTCGATGCTCGGCGACGGCGAGCTGCCCGACCAGATGGACATGCCCAGGCTGGCCGGACCGAGCTTCGATCAGGTCCTCATCGACGGTGCCCCGGCGGGCGTGTCGACGGGCCGTACCGTCAGCCCCACGCTGCGGGCGATGATCTCCCTGTGCGTCATCGACCGCGCCCACGCGGCCCCCGGCACTGAGGTGACGGTCATCTGGGGCCGGCCGGGGACGCCGCAGCGCGAGATTCGCGCCACCGTCACCGCGCTGCCGTTCAAGCCGGACCGCCGCCGGGTGGATGTCACCTCGCTCTAGCCAGGGATAGCGCGCAGCTCGCCAGCGAGACTGTCCAGGCCGATCGGGCCGAGGCTGAGTGCGGCCGTGTGCCAGCGTTCCACGTCGAATCCAGGGCGCCGCGCGGCTTCCGCCCGGCCGCGAGCCAGGCGCGTTCGCCCAGCTTGTAGGCGATCGCCTGGGCCGGCCAGCCGAAGTAGCGCACCACCTCGGCGTGCACCCGGCTCGGCTCTGCGCGCCCTCGCTCGCGCAGCACCTGACACGCCTTCTCGAAGGTCCACCGGGACCCGTACGGCAACGGCAGGTCCAAGTGCACGCCGATGTCGATGACCACGCGGGCGGCTCGCAACGCCGAAGCGGCGAGCATGTCCAGCCGCGTCCCCGGCTCATCAAACCAGCCAAGCTCGTCGGCCGGCCGCTACCAGGAGTACTCCAACTGGCTGGCCGAGATGGTGCACGGCGCGTCGGGATCCCCGGTCGGCGGCGGCGGCTCGTTCAGGGAACGGATCATGCGCACCCGCCTCGAGCGCCTGCTGTCCTCCGACACCGCCGCCCGCTACTACGCGGAAACGTTCACCGGCCTGGGCTGAACCACTGGGTTCAGGCCATCTGCCACCGTTTCCTGGAATGTCGGTGGCTATGGCTACCGTCTCGATCATCAGCGGGATGCGGCGTCTCTGTCCCCGCCCGACGGGGTGCGGGCGTTGTCACGTAACCGAGGACAGGCTCGCGCGCCCGCCAGGTTAAGGATATTCTTAAGGAAGTGGGTGCATGGCGCACGGGGAAGAGGAGGAGCCTAAGGAGTGGGAAATCCTGCTCACTGCTGAGGTCGAGGCATTCCTTGATGACCTCTATGAGTCAGACCGGGTGACCCATCAGTTGGTGAACCAGGCGATCTTGGTTCTGGAACGCAACGGTCCCTCGGAAGGCCGTCCACTGGTGGACTCGGTTACGGCTTCAAGGATCGCCAATATGAAGGAGCTGCGTCCACCGTCAGCCGGGCGAAGTGAGATCCGCATCCTGCTGGTCTTTGATCCCTGGCGGGCGGCGATCCTCCTAGTCGCGGGAGACAAGTCGGGGCAGTGGGAGAAGTGGTACAGGTCCGCCATCCCCCGTGCCGAGCGGATGTATGAGGATTACCTTGCCGAGCGCAGGAAGGAGCGAGGCATATGAGCGGCGTGTCCCGCTGGCGAGACTCAGGGCACCTGGAGCGGGCCGTTGAAACAGCGGGCGGTCAGCAGGCCTTCGATGCCGCCGTGGCCGCGATGCTTGATGATGCGCGAGGCTGGCGGTTGGCTGAGATGCGCAAGCGACGAGGGCTGACGCAAGAGCAGGTCGCCGTCCGGATGGGCGTGTCGGTTGCCAGGGTTTCTCAGATAGAGAGCGGCGACGTATCGACCCAGGATGTTCTCAGCCGCTTCGTCGCCGCCCTTGGCGGCACCCTCAAGCTCATCGCCGATTTCGGTGACGAGCAGCTCAAGCTCGCCTGACAGGCAAGCGCCTGGCGCGCCCTGGGCTTTCGAAGCCTCCGGTCAGGCCAGCGCGGCCACTACCGCGGTCACGGCCACCAGCGCGATGAGCATGTACAGCAGGTAGGCGTCCAGGCGGCCGGACTGGAGCCGTTTCGCGTACGCCACCGCGACGCCGAATATCCGGATGACCGGGCGGTACAGCCATGTCTCGACGACTTCGACCACGTCGGAGGCGTACCGCAGGTGCGGCACCTGCTCCCCGTCACCGGCGGCCTCGACCTCCACCACCTCGGCCTGCGTGTGCAGGACGCTCGCCAGCACCCGCCGGGTCGGGTTGGCGTAACCGAACGCCGTGTAGGAGTCCGCGCCCGCCACGCCCATCGTCGCCGACCGCCAGGCGGGAACCCGCCGCACCCGCAGCAGCCGCCGCCCGGACAGGCCGAGCACGAGCAGGCCGACCAGCCCGAGCATCACCGGGAGCTCCACCCACAGCCAGGACGGCGACAGGATCGAGAATCCGGCGAACACCGGCTGCAGCACCCACGGCGACTTCAGCGCGCCCATCGTCAGCGTGCCGGGCACGACCGGCGACAGCCCGGCGGCGATCACGCGGATCTCCAGCGGCGTCAGCGCCGCCAGCGCCAGCGGGCACACGGACAGCAACGCGATCGCCGCCCGGCCCAGTTCTGTCGCCCCGGGGGGACGCTCCCCTGGCATGGAGGGCAGCCGCCCCCCATCCCCCCTGGCCCCCGGGATCCCCCCGCGCACGGGGGACTCCCCGTCCCCCCGTATCCCGCTGGGCCGAGCACCACCATCCCGAGCAGCCGCATGAACGTTACCCCGGCGAAGCCGACGGTCAGCGCCACCGCGGCCCCGGCCAGCGCCAGCGTCAGCCGGCCGGCGAGCGGGGTCACCCGGAACTGCTGCATCAGCGACTCGAGCAGGAACCACTCGGACACGAACCCCGCCGTCGGCGGCAGCCCCCTCGGACGGACACCCGTCCCCGGGCGTGACCTGCTGCTGTTCTGCACGTTCCTGGTCGTGGTGGTGACGCTGCTCGGGCAGGGGCTGACGTTCGGGCTGGTTGCCCGGTTGCTGGGCGTGCGGGCCGATCGCAACGACGAGGCGGCGCTGCGCTGGGAGGCGCGGCACGCGGCGGTCCGGGCGGGACTGGCCAGGCTCGACGAGCTCGCCTCCGATGGTGAGCTGCCCGGCGCGGCGCTGGCCGCGCTGCGGGCGAGCCTCGAGCATGAGGCCGGGCACGATGGCGAGCCAGAGTGCCTGGCGGCGGATCACGACGCCGCGCTGCGGGCCCGCCGCGAGGTCATCGACGCGCAGCGGGAGGAGCTGCTGCGCTGGCGCGACGCTGGGCATCTGCCCGATTCGAGCCTTCGGGTGCTGGAGCGGGAGCTCGATCACGAGGAGCGGACGCTGCCGCCGCATGATAGCCGCTGACCTGGCTGCTCCGTCGGCTACGGCGCTGGCTGCGGGCCTGGCTGCGGCTGGCGCGGACGGAAGCGACGGCGACGACGGAGAGCACCACGGCGATGAAAGCGGGCGCGGACCAGGCGGGCAGCTCCCACATGTCGGCGAGCAGCAGCTTGACCGCGACGGCCGCGAGGATCACCGCCAGGGCCGGCCGCAGGTAGCGGATCCGGTCCGCCGCCCCGGCCAGCAGGAAGTACAGCGCGCGCATGCCGAGCAGGGCGAACACGTTGGACGTGTAGACGATGAACGGGTCGGTGGTGACGGCGAGCACCGCCGGGATGGAATCGACGGCGAAGATCACGTCGGCGGTCTCGACCACCACGAGCGCCACCAGCAGCGGGGTGGCGATCAGGCGGCCGCCGTCCCTGACCAGGAACCGCTGGCCGTGCAGCCGGTCGCCGACCGGCAGCACCCGCCGCAGGACGCGCAGCACGCGCGGCTCCCGGGGCGCGGCGTGGCTGTCGCCGCGGAGCATGCCGGCCGCGGCCACCAGCAGGATCGCGCCGAAGACGTAGATCACCGGGTGGATAGCGTCGAGCAGGCCGATGCCCGCGGCGATGAACCCGGCCCGCATGAGCAGCGCGCCGATGATGCCGAACATGAGCACGCGGTGCTGGTAGCGCGCCGGGATCGCCAGCGCGGAGAAGATGGCGGCGAACAGGAAGATGTTGTCGACCGAGAGGCTCTTCTCGATCAGGTAGCCGGCCAGGTAGGCCTGGGCGCCCCCGCTGCCCGCCCAGGCCCACACCAGCCCGCCGAAGCCCAGTCCGACAACGATCCAGACGGCGCTCCAGGCGGCGGCCTCGCGCAGCGATACCTCCTGCGCACGCCGATGCAATACGAACAGGTCCAGGGCCAGCATCGCGACCACGAAGGCCAGGAACGCGCCCCACGCCCATAGCGGAATGGTCACCGCTGGCCACCGCCCGTCCGCGGCGGCAGGATGGTCAGCGTTCGGAGTCCTGCGCTGGTCCCGGTTCCGGCAGCAGCCCGGCTTCGCCGAGCATGGAGCGGGCGCGCTCGACGGTGCCGTCGCGCGCGATCAGGTCGTAGTGGGCCGCGACCAGCTGTTGCACTGAGCTGAAGTCGCGCTGGCCCCTGGTCCTGGCGTGCGCCACGTACCCGAAGACCGCGCCCCATAGCACGCCGAGCGCGGCGCCGGTCGCGGCGACCGCGAGGAAGGAGTGCCCCGACGTGAACAACCCGAGCAGGACCCCGAACAGCAGCCCCGCCCACAGACCGCTCAGTGCCCCCGCCGTCGCCGCGCGCGACGTGGTCAGCCGCCCCGTCACCCGCTCGACGAGCCGCAGCCCCGACCCGACAATGTCGAGCTTCTCTACCGGGAAGCCGTCGTCGGACAGCCGGTCGACCGCCCGCTGGGCACTCTCGTAGTCGTCGAACCGCGCGACGGTATTCCACGCGGCACTGATGGGGTCCGCCAGCGGCGTTCCGCTTCCTCGCATCGCAGCGTCCCTGCCCTTCCTCGTGGTTCACGTACTCAGGTTCGCGCTGCCGTGTGCAGGGCCGGTCCGCGCCGCGTGGAGATCCGATGGAGACGGCGGCGACGCCGTCGCGGATGCCTGGCGGGCGTCTCCATCTCGGCTCCAACACGAGCACACCGGTCCTGCGCGCCCGCGCGGCATAACTGGGAGAGGCTCATGATTCCCGGTGTGAGGTGACGTGATGGCATGGGTGGCACTGGTGGCCGCCGGCTTGTTCGAGACCGCTTTCGCTGTCTGCCTGAAGCTGAGCAACGGCCTGACGGCCCTGTGGCCTACGGTGGCGTTCGCGATCTCCGCGCTGACTAGCTTCGGGCTACTGACCGTCGCGCTGCGCGATCTGGAGGTCGGACCCGCCTACGCCGTCTGGACCGGAATCGGCGCCGCGGGAGCGGCGACCGTCGGCATGGTCTTCCTCGGCGACGTGGTGTCGGCGACCAAGCTCGTCTCGATTGTGCTGATCCTGTCCGGCGTGATCGGGCTCAACCTGTCCGGCGTGACGCCGTGACGTGCTTATCAGCCGGCGGATCAGCTCGATGACGCCACTGACAACGATGGTGGCGCCGAAGGCGATGACCAGGCCGATCCAGGGGTCGTTCTCGAAGGCGCGGCCGCCGAGGCGGCCGATGAAGAACGCGTACAGCGCCCAGACGATGGCGGCGACCGCGGTCGCGGGGACGAACCGGCGGCGCGGGTAGCCGGTGAGGCCGCAGGTGAGGGTCACTGCCGTGCGGCCGCCGGGGATGAAGCGGCAGACGATGATGAGCTGCGTGCCGAACCGGTCGAGCGACCGCTCCGCCCACGCGTGCGTTCGCTGGCCCTTCGGGGTGCTGAAGAACCTGCGCTGCATCGCGGGACCGAAGTGGCGGCCGAGCAGGTAGCAGAGGTTGTCGCCGATGAACGCTCCCGCGGCCGCGCAGGCAATGAGCAGCGCGATCCGCGGATCGGTGCTGCCCGCCGTCGCGACGCCGAGGGCGATGATCGCCGTCTCGCTCGGCAGCACGGGGAAGATCGCGTCAAGAGCCGGGAGGAGGAGCGCCACCAGGTAGGAGACGACCGAATCCACCTGAAGGCTAGTGAACACGCTCACGGGCATCCGTCCTCAGCGCCGCCCCGGCGCAGCCCGGGCAGTACCTGGTCTCAGGGGCGGCGAACAGCACGACCACCGGGATCGGTGCCCCGCACTGCTCGCACTCACCGAAATTTCCTGCCGCCAGCCGGTTCAGCGCATCCTCGGTGTCGGCCAGCCGCTGCCGCGCGGCGACGGTGCGGCGCACCAGCCGGCGAGCCCGCTTGTCCGCGCTGCCGTCCGGTGCGTCTCCGACGGCGACGTGATACGCCAGGGACAGCTCGGTGACCTCCTGCAGCCGGTCCCGCCACCGCGCCTCGAGGATGGCCCGCCAGCGCGGGCCGTCTGCTACGTGCTCTTCTCGTCGCATGCCGCTCCCTGTGCTCAGGCTAATCGTCCTGCCTCCGCCGCGCTGACGGCGGCCGGTGAGCCGACCGGCGGGCACGGAGCAGGCCGACGCACAGGACCGCCAGGCAGACGCCGAAGACGATCCACGGCGCCGCCACGATCAGGTCGCTTCCTGTCATCGGCCCTGCCTTATGCTGCGTTGCTAGCGGTATCGCTGTGCGGTACCAGTGCACCCCACGAGCGTGCCTGCCTGGTGAAGTTGCGATGGTGACGGTGTGGAGGCGCGTGCGGTCACGGCGGACGGAGGCACGATGGCGGCCACAGTGCTGGTGGTTGAAGACGAGCGCAAGCTGCGGGATTTCATCAGGTCATACCTGGAGCGGGCCGGGTTCACCGTGCTGTCGACCGGCTCGGGCGCGGAGGCGATCAGCATGGCGACGGCCGCCGCGCCCGACCTGGTGGTCCTCGATCTCGGCCTGCCCGACGTGCCTGGTGAGACCGTGGCGCGAGAGCTGCGCACCATGTCCGCGGTGCCCATCTTGATGCTGACGGCGAAGGCGGCGGAAGAGGACCGGATCCGCGGGCTGGAGCTCGGCGCCGACGACTACGTGACCAAGCCGTTCAGCCCGCGGGAACTGACCCTGCGGGTGCAGGCGATCTTGCGCCGCGGCGGACCGGCGGCCGGCGACGACGGCGTCGCCAGCTACGGGAGCGGCGACCTCGTGATCGACGAGCCGCGGCGCACCGTGACCGTGCGCGGGACTCCGATCGCGCTGACGCCGACGGAGTGGGGGATTCTCGGCACGCTGGCGACCGTCCCCGGACGCGTGTACTCGCGGTTCGAGCTGATCAACAAGGTGCGGGGGTACGAGTTCGAGGGATACGAGCGCACCGTCGACTCGCACGTGAAGAACCTGCGCCGCAAGATCGAGGAGGACCCGGCCAGTCCGCGCATCATCCTGACCGTGCTCGGCGGCGGCTACCGGCTCGGCCTGACCCGCGATGGCTGACACGCCGCGCAGCGGCCAGCGCGGCAACACGCTGGGGCCCAGGCTGGCGCTCGCGTTCCTCGGCGTGGCGCTGGCGGCGGTCGCCCTGCTCGCCGTCCTCGCCGCGGTGTTCTCCGCCGTCGACGTTTCCTCGCTGGCGAACCGGCAGCGCGACGACCTGGCCGCCGCGGTCGCGGTGGCGGCGGCCGCCTCCTGGAGCCAGGACCAGGGCTGGGCAGGCGCCGACCTGATGCCCGTCCTCGAACTGGCCCAGCACAGCGGCCTCAGGCTCCAGGTCCAGGACGCGAACGGTCACGCGGTCGCGACCACCTCCGGCTTCGAGGCGACGGGATCCCAGTCAACCCAGCCGATCCTGGTGCACGGCCGCCAGGTCGGCACGGTGGTGCTCGGCCTCACCGCGTCCGGCCTCGGCGCCGCGGACAGCGTGCTGCGCACCGCGCTGTTCCGGGCCATCGCCGGCGCGGCCGGGCTCGCCGCCCTGCTCGCGCTCTTCACCGGCCTCGCGGTCGCCCGCCGGATCACCCGGCCGATCGCCCGGCTGATCACGGTGACCCGCGCGATGGCCGCCGGCGACAGGTCCGCTCGTGCGGGCAATCTCAGCGGCCCCAGCGAACTGCGCGAACTGGCCGCCGCGTTCGACAACATGGCGGACACGCTCGACTACGAGGACAAGATCCGCAGGGACCTGGTGGCGAGCGTCGCCCACGAGCTGCGCACGCCGGTCGCCGTCCTGCAGGCCGGGCACGAGGCGCTGCTGGACGGGGTCACGGACCCAAACCCTGAGGAGCTTGGCTCGCTGCGCGACGAAGTGCTCCGGCTGGCCCGCATGGTCGATGACCTCCAGACGATGGCGGCCGCCGACGCGGCCGTGCTGCGCCTGACGCGCGAGCGGACCGATCTCGCGGCCATCGCGGGCGCCGCCGCCGACAGCCTCGCCAGGAGGTTCGAGGCGGCCGAGGTTGACCTGGACCGCCAGCTCGACGCGGCGCCGGTGCTCGCCGACGAGCGGTGGATGCACCAGGTGGTCACCAACCTCCTCGGCAACGCGCTCAAGTTCACGCCGGCCGGCGGTACGGTCACGATCCGGACCAGGCGCCGCGACGCGGACGCGGTCCTCGAGGTCGCGGACACCGGCATCGGCATCCCCGCCGACGAGTTGCCGCGCATCTTCGACCGGTTCTGGCGCGGCCAGGCCGCCGCCCAGACCTCAGGCAGCGGGATCGGCCTCGCCGTCGCCGCCGAGCTGACCGTGGCACACGGCGGCGCACTCACCGCCGGCAGCCAGCCCGGGCGTGGCACCACGCTCACCCTGACCCTGCCGCTGGCCTGAGCGTCACGGAACGCCGGGCCGGCGTGGCCTCGGCCTCCATATGACCGCCATCGCGACGGCACAGTGCCTGCACCGCCAGCGGTTCAGCTGGCTCCAGACACCCTCGAGAAGGAGCCAGGCAGAAATGAAAAGCATGCAGCGCGCCCGCCGCGCGGGACTCGCCGTGGTGGCGGCAGCGGTGATCGGTGGCAGCGGTGTTGCTGTCGGCGCGGCCACGGCGACACCGAGCCCGGCCGCTACCAGCGTCCAGGCCGCGACGAGCGCGCCGCCGTCCGTGGACGGCGGCGCGCGGGCGAGCTACGCGGACGTCGTCCGCCAGGTCCTGCCCTCGGTCGTGCTGATCAGCACGGCCGAGGGGCTCGGCTCTGGTGTCCTGCTCGACAAGGCGGGGAACATCGTCACGAACGCCCACGTGGCCGGGCAGGCGACCAGCTTCAAGGTGCAGGTCTCCGGCGATCCCGCTCCGCGCACCGCCACCTTGGTGGGCAGCTACCCGCCAGACGACCTGGCCGTGATCAGGGTCGATGACCCAGCCGGGCTGCGGCCGGCCACGTTCGGCGATTCGGCCGCGGCGCGGGCAGGCGACGTGGTCCTCGCCGTTGGCAACCCGCTCGGCCTGTCCGGCAGCGTCACGAGCGGGATCATCTCCGCCACCGGGCGGGTCGTCGCCGAACCCGCCAGCGCCGGGACACCAGGCGCCACGCTGCCGGACGCGATCCAGACCAGCGCGCCGATCAACCCGGGCAACAGCGGCGGCGCGCTGGTCACGACCGCGGCGGAGGTGATCGGCATCCCGACGCTGACCGCCGGCGGCTCGGCGGGCGGCGCCCAGGTGCAGGGCATCGGCTTCGCCATCCCGTCCAACCTTGTCAGGGATATCGCGCAGCAGATCATCACGTCGGGGTCCGTCACCAACTCGCACCGCGCCGCGATCGGCGCCCAGGTCGGCGCCGTCACGGGCCAGGACGGCAAGCCAGCCGGGACCGGCATCGTCACGGTCACGAGCGGCGGCCCCGCGGACCGCGCCGGGCTGCGCGCCGGTGACGTCATCCGCACGGCGGGCGGGACGCCGACCCCTGACCCGCAGGCCCTCGCCGGGGTCCTGGCCGCCGCGCGCCCAGGCGATCAGCTCACCCTCTCGGTACAGCGCGGCGGCCAGGAGCTGACGTTCAAGCTAGCCCTCGGCGAGCTCCCAGGCAGCTAAGCGCACGAGCCGCACCTGCCCATCGCGCAATCGACACCAATAGAGGCCGGGTGACTGCGCATTGGCCGGCCTATGGCCGGCTGCCGCGTTCGGGCTTGGTGACGCTGGGGGCTGTGGGATCTGCGGGGCAGCGCCGGGCGCGGCCCGGGACCGCGCTGGACGATGGTGGATCGTCAGGTACCCCTGGCGGGCTCTTTCGATCCACTATGTCGCCGGGTGCCCGGATCCGGGCCGGCCAGGTGCCTGTGCCGGTCAGCAGGCGATGCGGGGCGTGCGCCGGGCGCGGGCTACCGGGACCAGGTAATCCTGCGGGCCGGCGTGTCGTAGGACCTGAAGGTCGTACGTCGCCTCGATCATGAGGCGGCGTGCTGGGGTATTGGCACGAACCGATAGGTCGTTTTGTGCTCTGCATTGGCCTGCCGCTTCCCAGGTCAGACACAACATGCCGCGTCGCTGGCGGACGCTCAATGATTATGGTTTTCCGCCGATTCTGGCACGTACCTGGCACGCGCCTGTCGCGGGCCTCTTCGTGCCGAATCAGGTTGCGGTGCCAACTGCCAGGGCGGGCAGTTCGCCGCGGTGTCTGGAGTGTGATGAAGGGTTAACGGGCTGGGGAGTTCCCGGGACGCCGCCGCATCCGCAGAGCGCCGAACAGAAGGGCGCCGAGGAACACGACAATGCCGATGAACAGCAAGAACAGCAGGCCTTTGGCGACGACGCCTACGATGCCTAGTGCGATCGCCACGATCACGAGGAGTAGGAAGAGGGCAATCATCTGATGCTCCGCTCGGTGGTTGTGGGTCAGCGGCGGGCTAGCTGCCGTTCACCGCTGGCCCCTGCCTGGTACGGCAGGCCGTAGTGCTTGAAGATGGCCTCTTCGTCGGCCGCGGGCAATTCGCCGTCGGTGGTGATCGAGGGGGAATCTTTTACTTGTTTCCTGTCGTGGGCGACTTTCAGGTATCCGGGGCCTACGACCGCCTGGGCCAGGGGAACGAACGCGAGCCGGTGCCGGGTCGGCATCCCGACTTTGACGGTGCCGAACGCTGCCAGGTCTGTGGTCGTGTCGACGTAGACGGCTTCCAGTTCCCCGATCTTGTGACCGTCGGGGTCAACGACGTCGTGGCCGCGCCACTCACGGATATCGGCCGCTTCGAACATGTCGGCCTTCCTCTCGTAGCATCGCCTGCCGCTGGAGGCGGCTTGTGGCTATGCCGTATACCTACAGTGTAGTCCTACCTGGATGTGCTCTCGTCCGCCAGGAACGTGCCGCTGTGCGGCACCAGCTTCCGCCTGATCTGGGGTAAGGCCTTGTGCGCCGCCGATGTTCCCGGGCCGATGCGAGCTGGAGCGCAGACCGTGCAGACGCAGAGATTCACTGGCCGTCGGCCGGCTGTGGCCCGCACGTGGGCCACGTCTGGGCTGTCGAAGTGGAGCAGACGCCGAAGCCGGCCGCGCGGATCATGGCCGGGCTGCTGGCCCGGCCCGGCTACACACAGGTGGTGTATCTGACCAGCCCCGCCGCCCGCGCCGTCGTCACCGCGACCGCAGGGAACCTGCCCGAGTCCCAGCGGGACAGGCCCCGCACATACAAACTCACCAATTGCTGCAACAGCTGCACGCAGTGTCCGTCCGGACGCACCGACGCCGCGCACCGAAGGCGGGAAGATCCTCCCGGGTAGGCGGCGCCGTATGGCTTTTGAGGTCGTAAGTTGCTGGGGTATTGGCACGTCCCGGTAGCGCGGCTAGATAGCGCTGGTCGCGGATGCCGACCGGAATCGTGGACGCGGTCAGCCGGGCCAGGGCCGCCCGGATGCGGCTGGCAGGGTCCTGGTCGGCCCGGCGGCGGGTGCAGGTCCGGGATGACCGTGGCGGGGTCAGCGCGGCTGGAGCACGGGCTCGCCGTGGGCGTCGAGTTCGGCCCGCGCGGTTTCGCCGGTCACGGTCTCACGCCACTCCCCGCGTGCTGGCCAGGCAATCCACCCCCACTGGCCGGCCAGGCAATCCACCAGGGCCAATCCGAAGCCCGGCTGGTCGAACTCACCCGCGGCGCGCGGCATGGCCGACCCGGGCCGGCAACGGTACGCCTCGATCCGCAGCCAGGTGTGCACGACCTGGAGTTCCAGCGTTATCACGTCGGTACCCGTGGCGTCCTGTACCGCGTTCGTGACCAGCTCGGACACGAGCGGGCCGGCGGTCTCCTGCACGTGTGCCAGCCGCCACGCGGCCAGCACCTCGCGGGTAACCTGCCGGGCCAGCCGCACCGGCTGGCCGCAGGCCGGCAGCGTCAGCTGCAGGTGCCGCCGGGCCGTCCCGGTCCGGCCGTGGCATGCGTGACCGTATCTGCCCTGTTCGCTCATCGCCTGAAAGCCTCAGCCCCGTTGTCCGCCGGGTCGTCCGGCACTGCTCACGGCGATGCGATCGCGGGTTCCCCGGCCCCCGCAGCGGCCGCGGCATCGCGGATAGCGCTGACGACGGGTGGTCCTTGGTACGCGTTTACCCGTGCTGTATATGGACGAGTATCGAGGCCGTACCTGTGCAGATGCTTGAGAATTACTGACCGCCGGTTGCTGATTCACTGACCAGCACCTGCGCATCAGCTGTCTACTAGCTGGCCGGTGACTGCCTGCCGCGCTAACTCGCGGGTCCGCCCCCACAGCTCCCCGGCGGCTAGGAACGGCAGATGAGCAGGCGAGCGATCCCGCCAGCACAACCGCAGGTCAGCCGCAGCGCCGTGCCGCACGCACATAGGGCGAGAAACGCACCGCAGAACTATGACAAAAAGGACATGAAACGGGCAGATCTCGCCCTAAGTGGCGAAAACTGGCCATCGTGACGGCGCACGAGCCGAGTCCGGGCCATCCGCGCCCACTGGGCCGTGCGTCGCCTCGATCGTGAGGCTGCGTGCGGAGGGGGCATCCCCGTAGAGCAGGTCGATGGCGCAATCGACAGGTCCGTTTATGGGGGCGAGTGGGCGCTACCACTCCACCAGCATCCAGATTTCCGGGCGGGGGTGGTCGTCGGCGTCGACGGCGGCGAAGCGCCTGGCGGCCTCCTTGAGGTGCGTCACCGCCGCCTCACGCTGGCCGGCCGCGTGCAGCAGGTCGGCCAGGTTCGTGTGCAGCGCCGCCACCCGGTGCTGATCGCCGAGCTCGCTGCCCAGCTCGAGCGCTTCGGCTGCCAGCGCGAGCGCCTCCGTGCCGTGCCCTGTTTCCGCCAGCAGCCTGGCCAGGTTGTTCAGCGCCGCGACGGCCGCGCCGAGCTCGGGCAGCCGCCGTGCCTCGGCCAGGCTGTCGCGGAGGTACTTCTCCGCCGCGGCGGTGTCCCCGGCGCGGGCGGCGAGCATGCCGAGCACGTTGAGCGCCTGGGCCATCGCGCCGGGGTCGGCGGCGGCGCGGGCGGAGTCGAGCGCGGCCTGGCCGAGCAATTCGGCCTGGACGGTGTCGCCGCGCCGGAACGCGACGACCGCGCGGTCCGCGGCCGCGCGGGCCAGGTGACCGGGGTCGTCGGCGAGCTCGGCGACGGTGGCCAGGTGCGCTTCCGCCAGGTCCCAGTCGCCCAGCCGGTGGTGCACGTCCGCGAGCTTGTGCTCGATGCCGGCCAGCGTGGCCCGGTCGCCGCCCTGCTGGCCGCTGGCGATCGCCGCGGCGGTCTCGAACTCGGCGAGCGCTTCGCGGTACCGGCCGAGCACCACGAGCTCCTCACCCAGGGCGATCCGGCCTGGCAGCTGGGGATAGCCGAGCGCGAGGGCGCGGGCCAGATAGCCGCGCGCCTCGGCGTGCGCGTACAGCTCGCGGGCCCTGGCCGCGGCCAGCCACCACCATTCGGCCGCCGCGCTGTCCCGTCCGGCCAGCTGCAGGTGCTCGGCGACGGTGCCGGCGGGGGTCCCCACCGGATCGCGCTGGTGCCTGGGGGCGAGGACGTCCGCGGCACGTCCGTGCAGCAGGCGCCGCCTGGCGAGCGAGGCCGAGTCGTAGGCGGTCTTGCGCATCGCCTCGTAACGGAACCGGTAGGACGGCGCCCCGCCGACGGCCGGCGGCGGGTCCTCTGTGAGCAGCGACCTGGCGACGGCCTCCTCGATCGCCTCCACGATCTCGTCCTCACCCCGCCCGCTGACCGCCTGCAGCAGGTCCGCGTCGGCGTCGCTGCCGAGCACCGCCGCGGCGGTGAGCACCTGCAGCGTGGGCTCGCTGGCCGCTCGCAGCCTGGCCAGGAACAGCTCCCGCACGCTGGCCGGGGGCCACCAGTCAGCGAGCCGCCCGCCGTCCGCCGATGCCCCCGGCGCATCGGCGGAGCGCAGCGCCTCCACGTACTCGCGCACCAGCATCGGCAGCCCGTGCGTCTCGGCGAGCAGCAGGTCCACGTCTACCGGCGGCGTCCCCGGCAGGCTCAGCAGGGACCTGATCGCGTCCGGCCCGAGCGGGCCAGGCTCGATCGTCTCGCCGAGCGGGCCGGCCTCGCCGAAGGCGGCGCGCAGCACCCGCAGGCGGCCCGCCTGCTCCGGCTGCCAGGTGAGCGCGAGCAGCAGCGGCCAGCCCGCGAGCCTGCGGACCAGGTAGGAGAGCAAGCCCAGCGAGGAATTGTCCGCCCAGTGCACGTCCTCCACAGCGATCACGCCCGTCGGCCGCCGCTGCCCGTTCCCGCCCTGCGCGGGCGCTGCGGCCGCGACGCGCAGGGTGTCCGCGATGGCCGCGTACATCCGGGCCACAGCCGCCGGGCTGTCCAGCGCGGAGCTCCGCGGATCTTGCTGGACGTCCGCCAGCCCGGGCACCAGCCGCCCGGCCATCGCGATCGTCTGCGCGGGCAGCAGGTCGGGCAGCTCGGGGCACACGTTGAGCGCGCTGCGCAGCAGGTCGGCCGCCAGCACGAAAGGCAGCGCCGACTCGCCGTCATGGCAGCGGGCCACCAGCACGGTGCCGCCCGCGCCGACCGCCTCGGCGCGCAGCTCCTCCACCAGCCTGCTCTTGCCGCTGCCGGCCTGGCCGACGATCGCGACTGCCCGGCCCCGCGCCCCGTCCGGCCCGCGGGCCCCGGCCGATCGCCACGCGCTGCGCAGCGCCGACAGCTCGGCCGCCCGGCCGACCAGCGGCCAGTCGAGGGCGGTCACCTGGTCAGCGGCCCCGGCCGTGGTCCCGGTCGCGGTCGCGGTCCCGGTCCCGGTCGCGGTCCCGGTCCCGGTCCCGGTCGCGGTCCCGGTCCCGGTCCCGGTCGCGGTCCCGGTCGCGGTCCCGGTCGCGGTCCCGGTCGCCGCCGCTGCCGTCGGCAGCGGCGGCGCGGCTAGCCTGCCCGCGCGCACGTCCTCGTACAGCTGGGTGGTCTCCGGCAGCGGCCGGACCGCGAGGTCCCTGTCCAGCACGTGCACCAGTGACCGGTACTGCCGCATGGCGGCGGACCGCTGCCCCGTCCACTCATACAGCCTGATCATCGCCTGGTGGGCGGGCTCGTGCAGCTGGTCGAGCTGCAGCCAGCGGCGGGCGTGCCCGATCGCGCGCTCCAGCTCGCCGGCCGCCACGCAAGCGGCGACCAGCCGCTGCAGGCCCCTGGCGAGCAGCTGCTTCAGCTCTTCCCGCACCGACGCCTGCCAGTCCTCGAAGTCCGGGCAGTCGCGCACGGTGAAGCCGGCCAGGAAGTCGTCCCGGTACAGGCCGACGCCGCGCTCCAGCGCGGCGGCGTCCTTGCGGGTCAGCAGGGTCTCGAACTCGCGCACATCGACGTCGACCGCCGCGGGCACCAGCCCGACGGTCGTCCGCGTGATCGCGAGGGCAGGCCCCACGGCCGCGGCCGCCACCGACAGGGTGCGCCTGAGCGACCCGCGTGCCTTGGCCTCGTCGGCGTCCGGCCACAGCAGGTCGGCGACCTGTTCCCTGGTGTGCTCGCGGCCGGTGACCGCGAGCAGCGCGAGCAGCGCGATGGCCTTCCTGGTGTCGAACGTGACCGGCGCGCCGTCACGCTTGACCACCGGCGCCCCGAGCAATGCCAGGCTCAACTCACTCATGCGTTCCCCCCCACCCTGGACCGCATTATCACCGTAACGGTAATTCGTGAAAGTTCCTCACACGATCACGCTTTCCGTAACGATCCCGTACCGCCTTCTTTCTACGCTGATCTCGTCGGAATTCGCCACGATCCGGAGAATCATATGCCGCAGCGCACGGAGGGACAGCGGGCCAGCGAGACAGCGCAGGGGCCCCAGGAAGCCACTGCGCCGGATACCGCCTGGCAGGACCCTGCTGGCGAGCTTGAGGAAACGAGCGGGGCGGGCTGGGACGGCAGCCGCGCCGCCGACGATGGCAGCGCCGGCCGGCGCGAGGAGCGCGCGGAGCCAGGGGAGCGCGCCGGCCGGCCGCGGGTGCGCGGGCTGCTGCACCGCAGGTCGCCGGCCGGGACGCCCGGCGAGGCGCCGGCGCCGCGGGTCGTGCCGACCGGGATCGACCTGGACCTGGTCGCGAACGATCCGCTGGTGGGCTACCTGCTCAGCGCGGCCGGCGCGGTCGACATCACCAACTTGCGGCTCGCCTCTCCGGCGCTGAAGGCACTGCAGGCCGCCGGGGTCGTGCTTGTCGTCCCGCTGATCTCGTCGGGCAGCCTGGTAGGCCTGCTCAGCCTGGGCCCGCGCATGTCGGAGCGCGGTTACTCCTCCGACGACCTGCGGCTGCTGAACTCGCTGGCCGGCTACGCCGCTCCCGCGATGCGGGTCGGCCAGCTCGTGCGCCAGCAGGAGGCGGAGGCCAGGAACCGCGAGCGCATCGAGCAGGAGCTGAAGGTCGCCCAGCTCATCCAGCAGCAGTTCCTGCCGAAGAGCCTGCCCGAGCTGCCGTCCTGGCATGTGGCCGCGTTCTACCGCCCGGCCAGGACCGTCGGCGGAGACTTCTACGACTTCATCGAGCTGCCGGACGGCCGGGTCATGTTCGTCGTCGGCGACGTGACGGACAAGGGCGTGCCGGCCGCACTCGTCATGGCGAGCACGCACGCGCTGCTCAGGGACGCGGCCCCCCGGCTGATCTCCCCTGGCGCGGTGCTCGGTCACGTCAACGACATGCTGTGCGCCGACATCCCCGCGCACATGTTCGTCACCTGCCTGGCCCTGGTGCTCGATCCGGTCAGCGGCGCGGCGGTGTTCGCCAACGCGGGACACGACGTCCCCTACGTGCGGACCCGCGACGGCGTGGCCGAGCTGCGGGCCCGCGGCATGCCGCTCGGGCTGATGCAGGGCATGGCGTACGAGGAGAAGGCCTTCCAGTTCGAGCCGGGCGACTGCGCGCTGCTGCACAGCGACGGCCTGGCGGAAGCCCACGGGCCCGAACGGGAGATGTTCGGCTTCCCGCGCGTCGCGGGGCTGGTCGGCAAGGGAGTTTCCGGTGAGTCGCTCATCGACCTGTGCCTGACCGAGCTCCGCGGCTTCACGGGAACCGATTACGAACAGGAAGACGACATCACCCTGGTGTCACTCCAGCGCTCGCCGTCGGCGTGGCCCCGCGCCGTCAGCGAAGGAGGCGATTCATGACATCACTAGCCCAGCCCGCGCCCCGGCGGCTGGACGCGTTCGCTCTCGCCAGCGAACCAGGCAACGAGCGCCTCGCGATCAGCCGGGTAGCCGAGACCGCCTCCTCGGCCGGCATCTCCGCCGAGCGGCTCGAACGCCTCAAGACCGCGGTCGCCGAGGCCACCATGAACGCGATCGAGCACGGCAACAAGAACCACGCGGAGATCCCCGTCGACGTGGAAATCATCCAGACCGGCGACGAGATCACCGTGGCGATCAGCGACCAGGGCGGTGCCCCTGTCCAGGACCCGGCGTCCAATGCGGAGGAGCCGGACCTGGTCAAGAAGCTGGCGGGCGCGCAGAGCCCGCGCGGCTGGGGGCTGTTCCTCATCCGCAACATGGTCGACGCGATGGAAGTAACAACCGATGGCCAGCGGCACACCGTGTGGCTGACCATGCGAACCAGCGCACCTGAAGGAGCTGAACATGACGAGCAGGTGTGAGGCCACGACCCGCACGATGCCGGGCGCGGCGGTGATCGAACTGACGGGCGAGGTCGACGGGACCGCCGCCGATGTCCTGACAGCGGCCTATCAGGCCGCGGTGACGGGCACCGATGTGGGCGTCGTCGTGCTCGACTTCGCCTCGGTCGTCTACATCAACTCCACCGGGATCGCGCTGATCGTGAGCATCCTCGCCCGCGCCAGGGCCGAGCGCAGGAAGGTCGTCGCCAGCGGCCTGTCCGCGCACTACCGCGAGATCTTCGATATCACCAGGCTGTCGGATTTCATCGAGCTCTTTCCCGACCTCGATCACGCCGTCAGTCAGCTAACAGGACCTGCCGCCTGACGGGACCGACGGCGGCGCGGAATTCACCGCACATCACTGCAGGACCAAGGGACCACTGTAAGGGGAGAGACAGATGAGCGTTCCCGCACTCTCGATGGACGTTCGCCGGGTGGGCGACAGCGTTGCCATCGTCGATATCAAGGGCGACGTGACCGCCGCGTGCGAGCCGGTGCTGATGTCGGCCTACGAGGCCGCCGGCGGCGCGTCGGCGAGCAAGCTGGTGCTGAACTTCGCGGGACTCGAGTACATGAACAGCGGCGGCATCGGCATGCTCGTGACGCTGCTCGTCCGCGCGAACCGGCAGCGCCAGGAGCTCGCCGCCATCGGGCTGAGCGACCACTACCGGGAGATCTTCGAGCTGACCAGGCTCGACGAGGCCATCACCATCTACGACAGCGAGGAGTCGGCGCTGGTCGGCGCCGCAAAGTAACAAAAGTAAGAATCGAGGGGCTGTCATGACTGAACTAGCAGGCCCGGACCGCGCCGCGTCGGCGGAGCAGATCGGACTCAGCCACCGTGAGGCGGCGGCGTCGCCACCCGGCCACGCGCCGCCGCGGGGCGCCCCGGCGCCGCGGGACGCGCAGAGCTGGGCCGCGAAGGTCGACAGGCTCGCGGTGGACCAGCGGGCGGGGGTGCGCGGCACCAACGTCGCGGGACGCCGGCTGACGGGCCCGGTGCAGGGCTTCGGCAAGATGTGGCAGAAGACCTACCGGATGGAGGTCGGGGACGCGATCGAGCCGGCCGCGGCGATCGCCTTGTGGCGGTCGAACTTCCCTGACTTCTGGCCCACGGGCAACCGCTTCGCCGGCGCGCTGACCGGCATCAACCCGGGCGATGTCGCGCTGCTGGACCTGGCCGTCGGCGGCGGGGTGAAGCTGTCGACCGGGGTCTTCGTCCTCTACGCCGACACCGAGTCCTTCACGCTGATGACCCCGCAGGGGCACATGTTCGCCGGCTGGATCACCTTCTCCGCCGAGAGCGCCGGCGACGGCACCGTCGTGCAGGCGCAGGTGCTGATGCGGGCCAGCGACCCGATCTACGAGATCGGCATGACGCTCGGCGGGCACCGGAAGGAGGACAAGTTCTGGATCGCGACGCTGCGGGCGCTCGGCGACCGGCTCGGCGTGCCTGACGCGCCGATCACCGCCGAGAACAGCTGTGTCGACAAGAAGCGGCAGTGGCGGCACGCCGGCAGCGTCTGGCACAACTCCATGGTGCGCAGCGTGCTGCAGACGATCGCGGCCCCGGTGACCGGCCTCGTCCGTGTCGCGCGCAGAGGCAGCAGCGCGACGCGGGAGGAGCAGGCCGCGCCCGTTCGGAATGAAAGATGACGGTAGCGGGGAGAACGGCGCAGCCTTTGCAACCGGCCGCGCCGTTCGCTCGCTGGCCCGCGGTGCTCGCCGCCGGAATCGGCTGCCTGGCGCTCGCCGTGATGGTGGCCACGTTCCCGCTGGCCAGCATGGCCGGCCAGCTCAACCCCCAGATCGTCGCCTCCACGCTGGTCGAGCTCGCGTTCGCGGTGGTGGGCCTGCTCGTCGCACTCCGCCAGCCGCGCAACGCCATGGGGTGGCTGCTGCTGGGCGGCAGCGCGCTGGTCGCGCTCAACTTCGCCGCCGCGTACTACGCCGAACTGGATTACCGGCTCGGGCACCACCTGCCGCTCGGCGCCGTCGCGCTGGTGCTGCAGCCGAGCTGGGCGCCGGGCATCGTCTCGTTCGGGCTCACCGTCTTGCTGTTTCCCGACGGGAGGCTGCCGTCGCCGCGGCTGCGCTGGATCCTGCGGGTCTACCTGGCGATCGGCGCGGTCTGGGCGGGCGGTGCCGTGGCGATCACGATCGGCGCCATCGCCGCGGGCGACGTCCGGGTCGACGCGAGCGGGAACCTGGTGAGCATCGGCAGCCCGCACGGTGACACCGAATGGTGGGGCATCGTCCAGATCGTGTTCTTCGCGCTGCTGATAGCCATCGCGATCGGCTCGCTCGCCGGGCAGGCGGTACGGTTCAGGCGGTCCACTGGGGAACGGCGTCAGCAGCTCAAGTGGCTGCTGAGCGGCACCGCTGTCGCCATGCCGGGGCTGGGCCTGTCGATCGCGCTCGGCAGCACCACCGGCTTCCTTGGCGCGGTGGGCGGCATCGGCTTCGCGCTGGTGGCGGCGCTGCCGATTGGCATCGGCGTGGCCGTCTTGCGATACCGGCTATACGACATCGACCGCCTCATCAGCCGCACGCTCGCCTACGGTGCAGTCACCGCGCTGCTCGCCGGGGCGTATGTGGGCCTGGTGCTGCTGGCGACGCGGGAGCTGCGGTTCTCTTCCGAGGTCGCGGTGGCGGTGTCGACGCTGGCGGCGGCGGCCGCGTTCACCCGGTGCGTCGGTGGGTGCAGCATGCCGTCGACCGCCGGTTCAACCGCGCCCGCTACGACGCGGACCTGATCGTGGCAGCCTTCGCCGCCCGGCTGCAGGACATGGCCGATCCGGATGCGACCACGCTCGACCTGGGCGAGACCGTCCAGCAGGCGCTCGAGCCCGCGCACCTGTCGCTGTGGATCGCGGAGATGACGTCATGACGGGCGACGCGCGGGCGACGCGGGCGGCGCGGTCGCGGCCTCCCTGGCCGAAGGCGGCCCTGGCCATGGCCGTGGCTGTGGTGGCGCTGCTCGCCACCGCCCCGTACCTCGGCTCGCAGACAGGTCCTGGGTCGGCCGGGTCGACGATCGGCGGGTTCGCGCTCGGACTGATGTTCCTGATCATGGCTGCGGTGGGCCTGGTCGTGGCGCGTTTCCAGCGCCGCAACCCAATCGGATACCTGCTGCTTGGCACGGCCTTGTGCTTCCTGATCACGCTAAGCGCCGGCGGCTATGCCATGCTCGTGTACCCGCAGCACCGTCATCTTCCGTTCGGCGCGGTCGCGCTCGCGGCGGCCCAGATCGGGATGCTCGCCATCTTCATGCTGCCGCTGATCGTGCTGCTCTTCCCTGATGGCCGGCTGCCGTCACGGCGCTGGCGCTGGCTTGTCGCCTGCGTCCTCGCGCTCGCGGTCTACGCCGTCGCGGCGAACGAGATCGGGATCGTGGCCGGGCTGCTCGGCCATCGGCTGCGGATCAGTCCGGACGGCACGGCGGTCATCGCCGCCCCGCTGTCCACTAGCGCCACTCTCGCGGGCTTCGCCGGGGTGGCCGTGCTGTGCGTGGCCGCCATCGTGCGCCAGGTGCTGGCCTGGCGGCACGCCGGTACCGACCGGCGGCAGCAGATCAAATGGCTGCTCAGCGGCGTGGGCGTGTTCCTCGTGATCGGCATACCGTCCCTCGGAACCAGCTCGGACCTCTGGGAAGCCGGGATCGCCATCGGGTTCTCCGCGCTGCCGCTCGCCATCGGGGTGGGCATCCTGCGGTACCGGCTGTACGACATCGACAGGATCGTCTCCCGCACCGTGTCCTACGGAATCGTGACGGCCCTGCTCGCCGGCGCGTACGCGGGCCTGGTGCTGCTCGCGACGCGGGAACTGCGGTTCTCTTCCGAGGTGGCGGTGGCGGTGTCGACGCTGGCGGCGGCGGCCGCGTTCAATCCGGTGCGGCGGCGGGTGCAGCACGCCGTCGACCGCCGGTTCAACCGCGCTCGTTACAACGCGGACCTGATCGTGGCGGAGTTCGCCGCCCGGCTGCAGGACGCGGTGGATTTCGATGCGGTGCAGACGGACCTGGGCGGGACCGTGCAGCGGGCGCTGGAGCCCGAGCACCTGTCGGTGTGGATGTGGGAGACCTGATCATGCGGCGCGTTCTGTCATCACTGGCCACGCCGCGGACGGCGATCGTGCTCGGGACGCTGGTGTTCGCGTTCAACGTGGCCGCCATCGTGGTCATGGCGCTGACTCACTACTCGATCACTGAGCTGGTGCGGCTGAGCGGGCTGGTGCCCACCGTGGCGATCGGGACGCTGGTGGCGGTCCGGCGGCCGCGCAACCCGATGGGCTGGCTCATGCTCGGCGCCGGGTTCTTCTTCACTACGCAGGCCCTCGGCACCGGCTACTCGATCCTGGACTACCACCTGCATCACGGGTCGCTGCCCCTCGGGCGGGTCGCGATCGCGTTCGAGCCCGGGTGGGCGATGGGGATGGTCTTCATCGCGGGGCTGCTGTGGCTGTTCCCCGACGGGGAACTGCCCTCCGGCCGCTGGCGGCGGGCCGGCGGGCTGCTGTTCGCCGGCGGCATCCTCTGGGCGCTGGCGATGTATGCGCCCTCGGTGGCCGTCGCCGCCTCACCTGGCCTGCGTGTCGACGCCGACGGCACCCCTTCGGTCATCGAAAACCCGCCTGTCTCGCAGCCGCTCTGGCTCCTCTGGATCATCATCCAGAACATCGGCTTCATCGCCCTGATCCTGTCCTGGCTCGTCTGGCTCGCCGTCCAGATCCCGAAGTACCGCAGGTCCCGCGGCGACCGCCGCCTCCAGCTCAAGTGGCTGTACGCCGGGGCGGCCGTCTTCGTGATCACCTTCGCGGTGACCCTCCTGCAGCTCACCGGCCCGGTCGTCACCGACGTGCTCGCGTTCGGGATCGCCGCGCTGCCGATCAGCCTGGGGATCGGCATCCTCAAGTTCCGGCTGTACGAGATCGACAGGGTGATCAGCAGGACGGTGTCCTACGCGCTGGTCACCGGGCTCATCGTCGGCGTCTACATCGGCGTCGTGCTGCTCACGACGGATGTTTTCCGGTTTTCCTCATCGGTCGCGGTGGCGGCCTCGACGCTGGTCGCGGCGGTGCTGTTCAACCCGCTGCGCAGGTGGGCGCAGCGGCTCGTCGACAAGCGCTTCAACCGGGCCCGCTACGACGCGGAGGCGACCGTGGCCGCCTTCGCCGACGCGATGCGGTCGTCAGCGGACCTGCCCGGGGTGCAGCGCGAGCTGGTCACGACCGTTAACCAGGCGTTCGAGCCGGTGCACGTCTCGGTGTGGGTGAACGTGTCCTGAGGCCATCCGGGGGAGTGGGCGCCCGTTACGGCCACGCCCAGTGCTGGTTCGCGGTGTTCTCGCAGGCCGCCAGCGTCAGCTGGGTGCCGTTGTTGGCGGACGGCGCGGTCAGGCACCTGCCGTTCGACTTCAGCACGTACTCGCCGTTGGACTGCCGTGTCCATTCCTGGCTGGTGGCTCCAATGCACTTCTCGAGGAACGCGGTCGTCGTGCCCGTGACGCAGTCGCCGACCACGAGCAGCTCGGTGTTCGCCGCGAAGGTGATGTTCTGCGCGGCGCCGGCGGTGCAGGTCCAGATGACGATCTTGTTGCCCGCGGTGGTGCTGGCGTTGTAGTCGCCGAGGCACTTGCTGGAGTAGCCCTTCATCTCCCCGGTGGGAGAGCTCACCTGCCAGCCGAAGCTGATCGTGTGCCAGCCGGCGTAGTACGCCACCACGACCTTGGACGTGAACGTGCCCGCCGTGATGTTGGGGGTGCCGCTGATCACGCCGGTGGACCTGTTGATCGACAGCCCGCCGGGCAGCCCGGACGCCGTGTACGTCAAGGGCGTGTTGCCATTGATGGAGGCCTGGATCTTGAGGCTGAAGCCCTTGCCGAGGGTGGCCGTCTGGGTAGCCGGCGTGGTGACGGATAGCCCGAGGCCGCCGTTCAGCACGCAGCCGGTGACCGCGTTGCTCCACAGGCTCTGCATGGCGAACGTGCCGCCGCCGAGCGCGACGTTCCCGTACGGGTCGTTGCCCACCGGTTCGCTCCAGAGCTGGCCGCCCCAGGCGCACTTGTCGGCGACTTCGCCGCCGCTGACGTTGTCGGCCGTGTCCAGCCAGCCGTTGCCGATCGGGTCGGTGATCGCCTCCGTCACCTCGTGCCCGCCGGTGATGCTGTACCCGTCGTACGTGCCGGGCGTGTTGATGAAGGTCTGGCCGCAGCCGACCCCGGCGTCGGGCTGGTAGGGGAGGTTGACCCACGGCAGGTAGAGGCTGGAGTTCGACCCGTTGACGTCCCAGTCGTGGAAGGCGCAGTAGCCACTCGTCTGGGGTGTCCCGCAGTTGCCGGCGAAGCTGGCGCCGGCGGCTCCGGCGAAGCAGGTCCCCTGCTGCGCGGCGATGACGACGTTGGCGTCGTTGCTGTCAGTAATGTGCAGCCAGCTGACGGCCGCTGCCGCCTCGGTGCCGAGATTGATGTCGTTGACCGACTTCTCCGGGGTGTGATTATCCCAGTACGTGCTGACCAGCAGCCCCTTGCCGAACGTCGGGTGGCCGGTCTTGTCCGTGTACTGCTGCACGGTCGTCGACCAGTAATCCGTCGGCTTCCCGAGATCGGTGAAGAAGCTGGTCATGTAGTTCTTGGCGGCGGTGTAGGCCGAGGTCCCCCACTTCGGACCCCAGAAGACGAGGTACACGTGCGGCGTGTGCTGCACCGGGCCGCCGCCGTAGGGCAGGTTGCAGTCGGGTTCGGTGCAGGGCACGGCGGCGGCCGCGTGGCTGGTGCCGCCGCTGGCCGGCGCGAGCGCCGCCTTCTTCTTGAGGCTGCTCCCGCGCGCAGGGATCAGGCCGGAGACGGTGCCAGTGGCCACCGTGCCCGAGCTGCTGTCGAAGGAGGCCGGGGAGGCGGGCTGCACGACGTTGATGGCAGGTGCGGGGCCGTTGGCCGCGCTCGCGATACTGGGCGCCGCGAGGGCGGCGGCGGTAGCGACCGCGGCGGCAGCGCCGGCGGTCAGCAAAGTCCGGATCTTCACTTGGGTCTCTCCCGCTCATGCAGCCACGGCCAGCCCAGCCGCCAGCCATCGGGCAGAGATTCCCACAAGCGCCACCACTTCGCATCAATGTTGTATTTATCGTTATATTTCTTCTTCTGAACGGGCCCGTGATGACTCTCGGCGCGTCGCCATGACTCGCGGTACGGGACGGTGCGTCAGACTAGGGTCGTGCCCCGGACGGTATGCATCGACAGCGCCGGCGACCCGCGGCTGGCGGACTACACGCGGCTGACGGACGTCTCGCTGCGCACGCACCTGGAGGCGGAGCACGGCCTGTTCATCGCGGAGGGCTCGAAGGTCATCAGCCGCGCTGTCGCGGCGGGATACCCGGTGCGCTCCGTGCTGCTGGGGCGCGGCCGGCTGGCCGACCTGCCCGCGCTCGGCCTTGATTCTGCCGACGCCGTGCCGGTGTACGTGGTTCCCGACGAGGTGGCCGAAGGCATCACCGGTTACCGCGTGCACCGCGGCGCGCTCGCGTCGCTCGGCCGCAAGCCGCTGCCGGCCGTCCCGGCGGTGATCGGCTCGGCACGCCGGATTGTCGTGCTTGAGGACCTGGTGGACCACGGGAACGTGGGCGCGATCTTCCGCTGCGCGGCCGCGCTCGGCGTGGACGCGGTGGTCCTGTCGCCGCGCTGCGCCGACCCGCTGTACCGGCGGTCGGTCAAGGTCTCGATGGGCGCGGTGTTCGCGATCCCGTACGCCCGGATGACCGACTGGTATGACGGCCTTTCCTCGTTGCGGAAAGCGGGCTTCCGGGTGCTGGCGCTGACGCCTGACGAGCGGGCGACGCCGATCTCTTCGTCGCTGCCGGATGCGGGCGGCGCGGACCGGGTGGCGCTGCTGCTCGGGACCGAAGGAGACGGTCTTTCCTCCCGGTGGCTGCGCGAGGCCGACGAGGCGGTCCGCATCCCGATGAGCCCCGCGGCGCGCGGCGCCGGGGTGGACTCGCTGAACGTGGTGGCGGCCGCGGCGATTGCCTGCCAGCTGCTGGCCGCCCGCGCCTGACGCGTGCTCGCCTCCTCCTGCTGCTCCTCGCGGTCGACGCCTGCCACCTCCTCGCCGTCGACGCATGCCACCTCCTCGCCGATCGCCGCTGACACGTGCCCGCCACCTTTCCCCTCCCCGCACCTATTGCGGCTGACGCCTGCCGCCTCCTCGCCGATCGCTGCTGACACGTGCCCGCCACCTTTCCCCTTCCCGCACCTATTGCCGCTGGGCGCCTGCCGCCTCCTCGCCGATCGCGGCTGAGATGCCAGAATGGGGCGAATGCGGTACATCATCATCGGGGCCGGCGCCGTCGGCGGAACGATCGGCGGATGCCTGTTCCAGGGCGGCCACGAGGTAGTGCTGGTGGCCAGGGGCGCGCATCTGGACGCGCTGCGCAGGGACGGGCTGCGGCTGGCGACCCCGCTCGGTACGGAGGTGCTGCCCATCCCGGCGGTGAGCGGCCCTGCCGAGGTCGAGCTGCGCCACGACGACGTGCTGATCCTCACGACGAAGACCCAGGACGCCGAGGCATTGCTGGCCGAGTGGGCATGGCAGCCGGTGGCCGGCGACGCTGACGGCGCCGTGGCCGCGGAGGTCGTTCCCGTGGCGTGCGCGCAGAACGGGGTGGCCAGCGAGCGCTTCGCCCTCCGCCGCTTCCGCCACGTGTATGGCATCTACGTGCGGCTGCCCGCGACGCACCTGGAGCCGGGCACGGTGGAAGCGCAGGGTACGCCGCTCGCGGGGCTACTCCAGGTCGGCCGCTATCCCGGCGGCACCGACCCGATGGCCGGGCGGATCGGCGAGGACCTGACGAAGAGCAGGTTCCTGGCCCCGGTCACCGCGGACGTGATGCGCTGGAAGTACGCCAAGCTGCTGGACAACCTGAACAACGCGATCGAGGCGCTGTGCGGCCCTGAGCACACGGGCTTCGCCGCGGAACCGCGGTCGGACGACGCGGCCGAGCTCTACCGCCGTACGCGTGCCGAAGGCATCGCCGCTCTCCGCGCCGCCGGCATCGCGCACGCCAGCCGCGCGGAAATCGCGGAGGTCGCCGGCGACCACATCCGTATCGAGCAGGTCGACGGCTCGGCCCGGTCGGGCGGCTCGTCCTGGCAGAGCCTTTCCCGGGGGACCGGGACGATCGAGGCCGACTTCCTCAACGGCGAGATCGTCCTGCTCGGCCGCGTATACGGCGTGGCGACCCCGGTGAACGAGGCGCTGCAGCGGCTCGCCAACCGGGCCGCGGCGGAGCACCAGGCGCCAGGCTTCATGACGCCCGCGCAGGTGCTCGCCGCGGCCGGCGTTCCGCACGCGTGACGTGGCTTTTCTTCCTAAAACACTGTTCTGGTAGACGCGGCGGCGCGTCGTAGGCAAGGCTTTGAGCCGGTAATCGGGTCAGTGAAGGGTCTGGAGGCAGTCCGTGAGCACCGGCGACGGCGCGCGGGACGAGGATCGGCCGGCGCTGGCGACGCTGTGGGGGGCGTACCGGAAGTGGACCATGATGCTCGCGGGCCTGGCTGTCCTGTTCGTGGTGCTCGCGGCCTATGACCTGATCTCCGGTGGAGTGCTGAGCGGCGCTTCGGCGTCGCCCGCGACATCGCCGAAGGCGACGGCGTCCTCGACACGGCCGTCCGCGTCCGCCAGCTCGTCGCCTACCGCGTCTTCGTCATCGTCGGCCATGCCGACCGGTTCGGCGGTAACGCTGACCGTGGCGAACGCGACGGCGTTCGGACCCGACGGGACATCGGACGGCGACAACCCGGGGATGGCCTCGCGGGTGCTCCGCGGCGGCGGGGCGTGGGACAGCTCGTGGTATGCGACGGCTGAGTTCGGCCACATGCAGTCGGGCACCGGCATCCTGCTCGACATGGGCCACGCGGTGACGGTGAACAGTGTCGGGCTGGTGCTCGGCTCCGCGGCGGGCGCGGGCGTCCAGGTGCGCGTCGGCGACTCGGCGGCCCTGGGGTCCATGTCGACGGCAGCGAGCGTGTCGAACGCCCACGGCACGGTCCGCCTGCCGCTGAACTCCCCGGCGAGCGCGCGGTACGTACTGATCTGGTTCACCAGGCTGCCGGCCAAGTCTCCGGGCAAATACCAGGTCAGCCTCTATAAAGCCACCGTCGACGGCCAGGCCTAACCAACTGGCAACGTGTTGCCAATAGGTTAGGCTTCATGGAGTAACCAATCCATTTCGCTGGGTGGCTACCCGTGGAGATCGAACGCCTGGATGAGGCCGACGCCCTGGTCGTCGGCCGCGAGCAGGCCGATGACCAGGGCGTCGCGACACCGGAGACCCGCGACCAGCAGGCGTATCGCGCGGAATACCGTGTCACCGTCGAAGCCGCCTACACGTGGGATGCGGCCGCACTAGAACTGCGCCAAGTGTGGGAAGCGCACGAGACGAAATGGCCGTCCCCTGACGATGCCGGCGGTGATGGCGACCGCCACCTGAATCCCGAGGCGAACGCAGAAGTCGAACGCTGCTGCGGCCGAATCCGCGAGATCGCCGAGAACATCATCGTGCCTGCGATGCGCGCCCTCGAATCCGAAGACCCGGACCGCCACCTGACAGGCCTCGAACACCACCTCAAAGGCACGGACGCCTCAAGGAAAAGGTGGCGCGGATGCTCGATGCGCGCCAAGGGCCGTTCCCCCGAAGAAGCCATCGCAACGATGAAAGACACGTGCGGTTCACGTTGTCTACAGCGAACAGCGCTATACCGGAGTTACCGGCGTTCTCGAAGACTGCCAACGTCTCCTGGATCGAGGATTGGCCAGGCTTTCGACCGAGTGAATTCATGGAAGAGAGATCAGTACAAGGGAATCAACAGCCGATGGCGAGACCCTGAGACAGGGCTGCTGCTTCGAAGTGCAGTTTCACACGCAGAGTCAGCTTCGAGGCCAAGCAGCTTAGCACGCCGCTTACGAGCGACTCCGCAACTCACTCACACTCCGGACATCGAACGGGATGACCTCCAGGAATTCCAGCGCAAAGTCTGCTGCCGAGATCCCCATCCCACCTGGCGTAGCGGACATCGAAGACTACTCCCCGGAGCAGCGTGATGGCTGACGAGATCACCTACTACGCAGTCGTTGATGATTACAGCAGCGTAGAGCAGAGCCCGGCGGGTGTGCTCCGGCGTGTCAAGCACGATGACGGCCAGCGAGACGAAGCGTTCGGGCGAGACCTGTCATGGAAGCACACCTCCATGCTCCACTTCGTACGAACGAGGAAACACGGTGAAACCACTTCTACCCGATCACCGAGGATGAGGCGATGGGCATCGTCGACCGCATCCGCCGCGAATCAGGCACATCCAATTAACGTGCTGGCCCGCGATCACAGATCGGGGAAGAGCACGCGCGTGACGTAGTCAGCCATCGCCGCAGGAAGGTCGGCCGGGTGCCGCCGGGCGGCGGCCTCGCTAGCCGCGGCGAGTACTCCGGCACTGGCGCGCGCGGCGCGGCGCAGGTCAGCCGCGTCGAGCCCGGCGACGGTGAACTCGATGCCCGGCGGCAGGTCACCGGGGTCGTGGTCGAGCACCTGCGACAGGCCGTGCCACGGGTACATGGCGCCTCGCGCCGCCGCCCACAGCGCCCAGATGCGGTGGCGTGCCTCCTGCAGCCGGCTGTGCGCCTCCCATAGCGACCCCCGCCGCAAGTACTTGTCCGCGTCGATCAGCGCGATCCAGCCGAGGAAGGCCCATTCCCTGACCTGCTCGCCGGTGACCGCGTACGCATCTGGCGGCTCGCCCCCGGATGCGCCGCCATCGGCCGGCACCCGGGGATCCGGCTCCGCCGAGGCCGGTGCCTGATACAGCGAGACGAAGTCAGGCGCGCCGCCGGCGCGGCGGCGCGCCTCGATCTCGGCATCGGCCACGACCGCCAGGTCGAGCTGGGTGCGATCGGCGAACTGGGCGAAGATCCGCCGGACGTACTGGGTGGCCGGGCCGGTCGGGTGCCGTAGCACGTCGACGAGCGCGCCCAGCTCCGGGAGCGCCGCGACCACCATCGCTTCCATGGTTTCTATCCGCCTGGCGCCGGCCTCGCCGCGCGGCGCATCGACCCCGAGCGCAGCATCGATGTCGGAAAGCTCGTCGGCCGCGCCGCGGCCAAGTGAGCAGCCGACCACCAGCGACGTCGCCAGCGGCCAGGCTTCGCATCGGTCGACGAGTCCTGTCAAGACGCGCCGCTGCGCGGCGAGCTCTTCAGGCAGTGCTGCAAGCCAGGCACGTCCCTCCATCGTTAGCGCCCCTCCAGCTCGCCTCTATGCAGTTCGATCACGTAGCGCACCGGATAGCTCAGTTCCGTCTCCATTTCCGGGTCACGCATGATGCGCCGCTCATCACGGCGGCCACATCGACCGCATTCAAAATAGTCCCGGCCATCTTCGGTCACCTTGCGGACCTTCTCGGCGCGACAGAGATGCACCACTTGTGACGTTGGCCGTCGTCCGTCTGCGGAGGATTCTTCATGCTGCAAACGATTCTTTCGGGAGTTTCGCGCTTGCTAAGGATCTCATGACAGTATCGATAGCATGATCGGCCGGAAGCACCACGTGGTCCTCGACTGCCCGGACCCGCCCGCCCTCGCCACGTTCTACTCGTCGCTGCTGGGACTGCCGGTGACGTATCAGGACGACGATTGGGTCGTGGTCGCCGTCAACGAAACGACTTCTGGCCTGGCATTCCAGCGCGCGCCCGGCAACCGCCCATCGACCTGGCCAGACCCGGAAGTGCCCCAGCAGGTCCACCTCGACATCATGGTCGGGGACCCTGCGACTGCGAGTCCGCAGGTGCTTGCGATCGGCGCGGTAAAGCTCGACGGCAAGGATGTCTATGGCGACCCGGCAGGCCACCCGTTCTGCCTTATTCGCCGTCCGCGGTGGGCACCGCCCATTTCTGCGATCCCTAACCCAAGCCGTGATTCGGCCCCGAACTAAAACATGTGTCCGTCAACAAGATGATGATCTCGCAACGAGATGCCTATCTCACCTAATGGCGATGCGGAACACCCCGCGCCCTCAGCCCCCCGCGATTCGCGCGCTAACCAGCGCGAACGTACCCGCTTGGCCATCATGGAGGGTGCGCGCAAACTGCTGCGCGAAGGCAAGATCCCGTCGGTCGCCGACGCGGCCGAGGCGGCCCGGGTGTCGCGGGCGACTGCCTATCGCTACTTTCCGACGCAGAGCGCGCTGATCCAGGAGGCCGTCCACACTGGACTCCCGAATACGTGGGAACCAGACAGGCGGCACGGCGATTTGCTGGCGTTCGCCGACCGGGTTGAGCGCGCGGTAGCGGAGATGCTGGCGCTGACGCACGATAACGAGGCAATCCTGCGCGGCGTCCTGCTCCTGTCTCTCCAGCAGTGGGCCACGATGCAGGCAGGCGACAAGCTCGAGGAGGAGCCGGTCAGGCGCGGCACCGGCCGCATTCCCGCGATCCAGGCCGCCCTCGCCCCCTACCAGGACACGCTCACGCCCGCCGCTTTGCGCCGCCTGGCGATCGGCTTGTCCCTCATCGTCGGCGCCGAATCCCTCGTCGTCCTGCGCGACATCTGGGACCTCGAAGAAACCGAAGCCAAAGAGGTCGCCCGCTGGATCGCGCGCACGCTGGCCCAGGCAACCGCCAGCGCGATCGAATAGGCGTGCAGCGCCCAGTTCTCAGCTGGCGCGGAGCCGGGCCACGAGGGCGTCGGCCTGGGCCAGCGTGATCGGCATGCGGATCTCGGTGATCGGCACGGTCCGGCTCCCGCCTTCGAGGAACACGACCTGGTCGCGCATGCAGCCGCGGAGGTCGGGGTACCGCTGGACGATGGCGGCCTGGTCGTCAGGAGACGGCTGCCACTGCTGCCGCGCCTGCGCCGTCTTAGCCTCGATCACCGGGGCGATGCGCTCCTCGTAGGCCTTCTGCATCCGCTTGCCGATGCCCCGGCCGGCGAACTTGAAGGCCGCTCCGAGCACAGCGCCAGCGATTTCCTGGACCGGGTCGTCGAGGACGCCGTTTATCGTCGGGCCGCGTCGCTGGCTGTTGGGGTAATCCGGTCCTTGGTAGCCAGGAGCTGGGCCTGAGCTTTGGCCTTGGTAAGGCTGGTTGGGGAAGCCTGGTCCCTGGTAACTCTGGTACGGCTGGTCCGAGCTGGTCCCGGAACTGCCCGAACCCTGGTTACTAGGACTCTGGTAAGGCTGACTGGGGAAGCCCGGTCCCTGGTAACTCTGGTACGGGTGATCCGAGCTGGTGTCGGTGCTGTCCGAACTCTGGTTACCAGAGCCCTGCTGGTTACTCGGGCCCTGGTTACCCGGGTCCTGGTTACTGGGTGCTTGGTAACCCTGAGCCGGGTAGTCCGGATAGGTTCCCTGATAGCCGGGGCCCGGTTGCTGGCCCGGATACCCCTGCTGCGTGGCGCCGCCTCGCGCACCGCCGTTCAGCATGTCGAAGAGTTCGGCGACTGTGCGCACGTCGGTGCCGCTGCCGCACTGCGGGCAGACCGACTGCCCCGTCCCGTAATTCACGCCCTCATTGTGCCTTTCGCGAGGCGGCACGGCTAGCTTTCTTGCTGCTGCGGCGGGGAGCGATCGATCTGAATTTGGCCGCTCGCACGAAGACAGATGAAGTCACGATGCTTTATTGACCACTTTTGTCGATTTATGTAGTTTCTTGGGTCGTCAAGTTCTCAACGATCGCGATGATCTCCTGGTTTAACCGACCCCCGGGTACTCAAGACTCGGGACGATCACCGTCGCCAGATCGGCGAGGTCGTCCGTCAATTCCTCGGGAGCAGTTCGTGCAGCCGGTCAAGCGTCATCGCACTGGGCACTTCGAGTAGCCGCCATGGTGGCGGTGTCGCACCATGCAGGCTAA
Source organism: uncultured Actinomycetota bacterium (assembly GCA_963843745.1). Lineage (GTDB taxonomy): Bacteria > Actinomycetota > Actinomycetes > Streptosporangiales > Streptosporangiaceae > Trebonia. The sequence goes on along the minus strand of CAWJLP010000008.1, from coordinate 25,139 downwards.
CGCAGAGGACATGAATCTCCCTCGCCGCTGTCTCGGGGAGCGCGGGCACATCCAGCCTCACGGCACGTGCGTCGCAATCATCGGGGTAGTCATCGGGCTGTGGACGAACCGCGCGCAGCCTTCCGCGACGTGGAGAAACGTCGGCGCTCTGTCCAGCGACGACCCCCAGTCTGTTCTTCCGCCTCTGAGCACTGCGCGCCCTCGTCACCTCCCGGCTGTTGGACATGGCTCAGGCCACCCCCGTCTGGGAAGCGGTGCGCAGGCCGAGGACCGGCTGCCCTCCTTTGTGCCCGCGGAATCCGGCGTCCCACGGCCAGTTGCCACGGTCATCGGCCCACGCCAGTTGCAGCGCTTGTATGCCTGGTCCGTAGAACTCGATACTGTCACTCTAACTAGAGATACCGGCATTCTGTTCGATAGCAAGCGAGTCGCGTGCTATCGGCCGGGCAGGGTGCGGGGGAGCCCGAAATATGGAGGCACGCCAACCGCCGTGTTCACCGCCACCGGCCAGCTAGGCCCGTCAGCAAGCGTCACGAGCGGCTTCAAGCCGGCCCTCGCCGCCCGCGGCGCGCTCGCACTTCTCGCCACCCTCAGCGCGACAGCAATCACCTCCCGCGCACACGAGCCGGTCCCGAGCCCACCGCGCCCGAGCTATCGATAGCCGACTGAGCAGCCTCGCCCCCGTCTCGCGGTCATGCCGCTTGCTTCGCGCGCGCGCCGAGCACCGGCTGGCCACCCCGGCCGCCGCGGAATCTCTGGTCCCACGGAAATCGGCGCCTCACGGCATGGTGCGGTGAGTCGGAGTGCTACCCGACTTGGCTCAAACTAGTGCGCTCCGCGGGTAGGCGGGGCGGCGGTGCCGGCCGGACCGAGCGTGGTCCTGGTCACGATGCCGCACCCGGAGCATGGCGCTGAAGCGTACTTCGAGCCCCCGTCGTCATCTGACCCACCCCGCACCGGCCAGTTCGCGTTCGCGCAGGTAAAGAGGCTGGGTCGGGTCACCCATGCCCGGCTCGCATCTGCGGAACGCAGGCAACTAGCACTTGCCGGGACAGCCGCGCCATGTGGTCTTCCATCTCCCGCGCCGCGCCGTCCGCGTCGCGGCACGCGAGGTGACGGAGCATGCCGCGGCGGGAGGCGATGATGAGGTCCTCGGCGGCCGGGCCCGCTAGCGTGATCATCTCCCGCAGGCTGCCGCCGATTGATCTGGCTATCAGCGCATATTCCGACGCGCCGGTGGCCTCGGCCAGCAGGTGGTGAAATTCAGCGTGCGCGGCGGCTTTGCGGTCCCAGGCCGCATCGGCCGGCAGCGCGCGTGCTTGGTCGACGCTGGCCCGCAGGGCGTGCAGAGCCTGAGGGCTCCGCTGCTCGCACGCGACGCGCGCGAATGTGGACTGCATCAGCATGAGCGCAGACCTGGTCATCACATTCCTGCCGGTTCCATCCATGCCGTTGTCCCCCTCGATGAAGCCAGCGTCAGGACCGATTCCGTGTCCCACGCTGGCGGGTTGCTCCGGTCGGCCCAGGTCTTCGGGGAGTGCGGGGCGATGCCGCAAACGGGCCTGCGGCTTGGCCCCCCCGGCCAGCCCGCCAGGCAACCGTCACCGGTTCTAGTAGCCGGGTAAGGCAGTCGCCCCGCACTCACACCGCCAGAAGTTATATGAAACTTATACAAGTTGTCAAAGTCTGCGCTTATAGTCTGGGGACGTGGGCGAATATCGGGGCACCAGGCCGGGGCTGCGTATCGGTGAGGTCGCACGGCGGGCGGGCGTGACCACCGCAACGCTGCGCGCCTGGGAGGCCCGCTATGGGCTCTTGCCGTCGGCTAGAACGGCGGGCGGGCACCGCCTGTACCGGGAGGCGGATGTCGGCCGGGTGCAGGCTGTGCGCCGGCTCGTCGACCAGGGCTGGTCGGTCGCGGGTGCTGTCAGCGAGGTTCTGCGTCAGCCCGGCTGGCCAGGGGTGGCGAGCGGCGAGCCGCCCGGTGACGCATCCGGCCAGGAGGGCCGGGGCGCGGCTACGGCATCTGGCGTGATCCTGCCCGGCATCGCCCGGCGGCCCGTGCTTGATGCGCTGGCTGGCATCGACGCCTACGCGGTGCTGGCCGCGTATGAGACGGTCCGGGACCTGCTGCGGGCCACCGATGCGGGCCAGGTACGCGACATCCTGGCGGGCCTGGTCCAGCGGCTCGGCGGCGAGGTAGGCGAGGCCGCGCTGCAGGATGACGCGGTCATCCCCGTGGATCTTGCCTTCGGTGCGGGGCCGCCGCTGCTTCCCCGCGCGCCGTCCCCCAGCGTGGCCCGGATGCGCCTGGAAGCCGTCCTTCCCTTCGTAATGGAGGACGCCCGGATTGTCGTCCACCGCCTCCAGCTGCCCACGCCGTCTGGTACGCCAAGCCGGGCTGGTGCGAAGATGCTGTGATGACTGACGCTGTTGCCCGCACCGGCTCATCCGGCTTGTTCGCCGCCACCGGTAAAATCGCCGCCCGTCCCGCCGCCCGGTAGGTGCCCTCGTGTCACCGGCCGGCGCGGTCCTTGAACTGATCCAGGCCCGCCGCCGAGACGATGCCCTGGAACTCGTCCGGTCCGCCGCCCGGGATGCGGGCCTGGCGGCCGCGGTGCAACTGCTTGCCGAGGTGCAGCGGAAGGTCGGCGAGTTGTGGCAACACGACGAATTGACCGTCGCCGACGAGCATGCCGCAACCGCGATCGTCGATCTCGCGCTGGCCGCCGCCTGTTTCGAAGCTGAGCGCAGTCCCCATGCGCCCGACGGGACCGTGGTTGTTGCCTGTGCCGAGGAGGAATGGCACGTCATGCCTGCGCGGATGTTCGCCGAGCAGCTGACAGCTGCCGGATGGGACGTCGTATTCCTGGGCGCCTCAACACCCGCTGAGCACCTGCAGCGGTTCGTGGCCGCCGAACCGCCGACGGCCGTGGCGGTGTCCTGCACCGTGCCGCTATATCTTCACGGCGCCCGCCGGGCGATATCAGCCAGTCATGCCGCCGGCGTTCCGGTACTCGCCGGCGGTGCTGCCTTCGGCACAGCCCCGAACCGGGCCACCGCCATCGGCGCTGACGCCTGGGCATCAACCCTCGACGATGCGGTCGCTACCCTCAGCAGATGGGTCAGCAACAGGCCACCCCTTGCCGCGCCGCTTGTGGATGACGCTCCCGCCCTCGCCGCCGGCGCCGAACGCCCATTGATCCTCGAGCGGGCGATGAGCGCCCTGGCGAGCCGCTTCCCGCCACTAGCGGACTACACCAGCGGGCAACTGGCAAGGACCAGGGAAGATCTCGACTACATCCTCCGGTTCGCCGAGGCCTCGCTTCTGACAGGCGACGACAGCATCATCACCGGCTTCGCCAGCTGGCTGAAGTCGGTCCTTGCAGCCAGGGGCCTTCCCGACGGCATCGTCCCTCTGGGCATCGGTGTGCTGCAGGAGTGCCTGCCCGAAGGCCTAAACGGGGTTGACCGGCTCCTCACGGCCATGAAGACCGCCACCGCCGCGGAACAATAGCCAAACAGGCTCCACAGCGGGCCGCTAGCTAGCCAGTGCGCAAATTCACCCACCAGAACCGAGGAAAACCCAGGCCAGCACGTTGCATTCACTGCGAAGCAACGATCGTGAGCCAACTCAGGCCGAGCTATCGATAGCCGACTGAGCAGCCTCGCCCACGTCTCGCGGTCATGCCGCTTGCTTCGCCCGCGCGCCGAGCACCGGCTGGCCACCCCGGCCGCCGCGGAATCTCTGGTCCCACGGAAATCGGCGCCTCACGGCATGGTGCGGTGAGTCGGAGTGCTACGTCGGCCAGCGCAGGCACAGCGACGCGGGATATCAGCATCGACTCCGGAGCAGGCCAAGGGCCGCGCAGTTCGCTCCCGTCGATCTGCCAGATAATGTTCGGCCGTCAGCCGAAGAGTTCCTGGGGAACGCCGGCGGACCTGGGCAGAATAGCCTCGTCCGGGAAGAACTCTGCGCATATCTGGAGGGCCGCTTCGGCGGATTCCACCCCGATCATCTCGCCCAGCAGACGAAGGTCGTCGAATACGCGGCGCTTGTCCGGGTCGTCCTTCCCCGAGATGTAGACGCTGGCCTGCTCGTTGAGCCACCACGCGGGTAGCCCGAGTTCTTTCGCGACGTTCCGAGCTTCCTCAAGGACGACACCATGCGGGACGAACAGCGAATCGACATCGCGTGTCACGCGGGTCGTGTCGTACGCCAGTGCCATCGCTGCGCCGCCGACTACGAACACATCCGCGACCACGCCTCGCCGGACCAGGCGCTCGCCAAGCGCGGTGAACGCCCGTTCGAGCTGTGCCCGGTCAAGGAGGACGCTGCCGGGTTCGGTCACGCTGCCTCCAGGTCGGCGGCCGACAAGTACACGCCGTGTTTCCGGAATGCGGCGGGCGCCCGGACTAGGGCATCGGCACGCTGGATACGAAGTTCGGCCGGGAACCATGGCTGCTGCAGGACCCGCAGCTCAGCCCAGGCTGGCGGTGCGAGATCGTGCTGAGCCGCGAGGTGCTCTGCCAGGGCTGCCAGAAGGACGTCCCAGCGCTCGTCACCAATAGGAGGAGGCTCATCTCGAAGCAGGGCCGGCTGGATACCGGCCGGCTCCCACCGGTACTCCTCCAGAAACTCCCACACAAGCTTCCAGCGGATCCGGTCATCGGTCGCCTGTATCAAGTGCAAAGCGAGATCGGCGAGGGTCATGGGGCGATAGCTGGCCACGGCTATACCTCCTTGATCATCGCTTCTCTTCTATTCGATCTTTTCTATTGCGAGGATACAGGTCCGCGCTATCCGGGCTTGAGAGCCGGAAGCAGGCGACTTTGGGACGGTGCTGGGAAACAGTCGGTACTTGGAGTCCGAGCGACGCTCTGCCGCATTCCACCACTGCGGGTCCGGCTTGCTCCCCGGATAGCGTCCACGTGAGTCGGCGCGAGTGCGCCGCCCGGGAGGATCCAGGTCACCGCGGGATCGTGGCTCGGCTCGTAGATCTGCTGGGCACTGGGGGTGATTCCATCGCCGCGTGTCGACGTCTATGTGCGGGCGGCCGCCGCCAGCCCGAGCCGCGTGGCGTCCGGAGCATCGACGGTTATGCATGACACTGTGCGAGCGCGGTAGCTGGATGGACGGCCGCATTGCCCTGGCGCGGAAGTGGAGGTCTCAGTGACTGCAATGGACAGTGTGGCGGGAGAACCCGCGCCGCGCGCAGGAGACGCGCCGCCCGCTGGCGCCCCGGCTCTCCCGGCCGTGAAGCCGCTGCTGCGCGGCTGGCTGCACCTGATCTGCTTCGAGGCGTCGCTCGTGCTGGGGACCCTGGCGCTGGTCCACACGCATGGCGCGGTGCGGATCACGGCGATCGCCGTGTTCGCGGCCAGCGTGAGCGCGATGCTCGGAACCAGCGCGCTCTATCACCGCGGCAACTGGTCCGCTACGTGGCACCGGCGCCTGCAGCGGCTGGACCACATCATGATCTTCCTGCTCATCGCGGGCACGGCGACCCCCGCCTTCCTGATCGCCGTCCACGGTACCGCCCGGGTGGCCGGCCTGATCGCGGTATGGGCGCTGACGCTGATCGCGGCGACGATCCGCATGGCACGGATGAACGTGCCCGAGCTTGTGGCCGGCGGGACGTTCGTGGGACTGGGCTGGGTAGCCGGTCTCGCGCTGCCCGGGGTGTGGCTGCATTCCGGGGCCGTGGCGGGAGCGCTGATGCTCGCCGGCGGCCTGCTCTACACCGCCGGGGCACTGTCTTATCACCGCCGCTGGCCGAACCCCTCCCCGGCGGTTTTCGGCTACCACGAGGTCTTTCACGTCTTCGTCTGCGCCGCAGCGGCGTGCCAGTACACAGCGATAGCTCTGTTCATCACCTGAACCTGCCGCGTCTAGCGCGATGCGGAGCCTCCAGCCAGGCGCTCAAGCCCGCCACAGCTACGCCCGCACATTCCCTCCACTCATTTATCCCGAACGTACGCGGCCGTCTCTATCAACCACAGTGGACAAATCACTGGCCGGCTATCCCCTTCGCCCGGTGGTCCCGAAGGCGTCGCCAGACCGGTGGCTTCGCGCTGTAGAGATCTACCTTCACGACGTGCACGGTGGTTTCCGCTCGCTTCGGGAACTTGGGCAGTTTCTGCTTGGCGACGCGTTTGCCGCGACGAACGTCTCCTTGGCTGGGGACCAGGCGTGCCGGTTCTACGGCTTGCGCGCAAGGCCACCGAGTTACAGCAGGCCGGAGATGTCAAGCGGTCGCGACACCGACTCGTCGGGGTGCCAGTCGGGCAGGTGGACGATGCCGGGCTCGACGAGGTCGAGGCCATCGAAGAACCCGGGCGATCCACTCGCGGCTGCAAACACGGGAAAGCGGAAGACGCTCCGATCAATCTCGACGCCCAGATGGTGATCGTCGCGCCGAATGCGGTCGAGCTCGCAACTGCCTGGCCGACGCGGTTAATCTGCCGGGTCAGACAACCCGAAGTGCTGTACCCGCACCACGAGAACGACATCATCCCGGTAGTCCTCCAGAAACCAGATGACCACTGGACCCTCGCCGTAGCTTTTCACGCTGGACACCGATTCACGGACATCGAATGGCACGCCTATCCTGCGCACCGCTACCGCGTCGGCAATCCGGGATGCGAGGCTTTCCACCTCGTCGATCTGGGCATGTGTGAGTCCACCGATAACATTGGCTGCGTCCGGGACGTACTCCCACGTCCAGTCGCTCATGCAGTGGCTGTCTCGGCCTGCCGCAAGATCTGGCTGATCTCGGCCGCAGCCGCCCGGCGCTCCGCGCGGTCCTGCCCCTCGGCGACGATGCGCTCGCAGGCATGCAAGCGGGCCGCCAACTGAGGCCAGCGTTCAACAGCAACCCAGCTGAACCAGTGCTCGACGAAGTACCGCGCAGGCAGCAGACTGTACTCGTCGCGCGCACGCGCAGTCGCGGCCGTCCAGTCAGCCTCGAATTTCGCGAGAGCCGCCGGGTCAAGACGCGCCACGGCCGCACGAAGCGCCGCGGGCTCGCGCTCCGGCAGGGGCATAACCGGCTGCCCTTCTACCAGCAGGTGGCTCATGGACACTCATGCTAACGCACACCCGCTAGGGAGCAGGCCCAGCTACCAGAGCGCTCAAGGGGCGGCCCGTGGCGCGCTCGCGTGGTTCGGCGTCGTCGTCTTGGTCGAGACGACCTCCCCCGAGGCTGCCGCCGCAGTTAGCTGCTGCCTAGCATGACCGCCAACCACGTCACCGCAATGCCCATCCTCTATCACCACGCCTGACGCGTCAGGCGAGGCCGGTTACCGTCTGTGCCGCGGCGGCGAAGGCGGGGTCGCCGGTCGCCGCGAGTCCCCGCCGGCAGGCCTCCACCAGCTTGACCTGATGCGGGTCCAGGCTGCTTACGGCCGCCTGGACCAGCTCGGTGCCCTGCGGGTCGGCTGGGCGGAGTTCGGCCACCGGCTGGGTGCGGGCGTAGAGCACGGCATGTTCGGCTCGAACCTGGGCCAGCGCGGCGGCGGCAGCCGATGCCGGGATGTGACCGGCCAGGATCTCCACCGCCATCGCGCCGGTGACGCCGTGCAGATTCAAGATGTCAGGCCGGGCCAGATAATGGCGAGCGCCCTGCGCCGCGGCATAGACGACCGCCAGCCGGATGTCCTCGGCGTCCTCGGCGGGGCCGCCCGTGGCGGCCGGCTGCCCTGCCACGCTTCGCGCGGCCCAGTAGCCGAGCGCCCTGGCCAGCTCACCTCGTCGCGGCTCGGTGTCGGCCGCGTCAATGGCCCGGACCGCGTGCGCGGTCCTGATGGCGCCGTGGAACAGCGCGGTGCGCAGCCCGGGCATCAGCCGGGGCACCCACGTCTGGACCACAGCAGGCCACCCGTCCTCATCCACGGCACTGGCAAAGAAACCGATCCACTCCGGGAGGCGATCGTAGACGCCGAGTGCTTGCTGCCACTCAAAGCCGGCTGACGCGACTGGTTCAACCGACGCCCCGCCTGCCAGGGCGAACCGGCGCGCCCAGCCGTCGATTTCGCCGGTGCAGCCGAGCTTGGCCAGGGCCTCGCAGGCCATCGCCCCGTGATTGACGAAGCCGTTCGGCAGCTCGAAGCTCGCAGCCGCCATCCGCTCGAACGCCTCGTCCAGGGCCGGCGTGGTCTCACTCATGTCGTCCTCGTCAGATGGGCTCGTTATGCCGACATACCCACTCTGATACCTGAAGCATCCTGTGGTCAGCCGCTACGGACGGCGTCCCCTGCCCGAGGCTTGGGTCGGGTCGACTCAACCAGGCAGGCACGCGGCTGCCGGCCGGCGATCTTGTCCCGCTCGATGGTGTCCATGAGCAGGTCTCCAGCCAGTTCCGCGGTCACGACGCGCAAGCTCAGCGTCCGCTGCGGCTTTTCGGTTATCCGAACGGACGGTGGCTTCGCTTCACCGCCTCTTCACCGCCCGCAGAAGCAGCGCGGCGCGGCCGCATTGACGACCTCAGGAGGGCACCTCGCAGTCATGTATGCCGCCCTAGCGCAGTTCGGCGCATCAATGGGCGCCATCTTGCGGCATCATCCCCGGATCCGGGCGCGTTCGGCTATCATCTCGCGGGCACGGGGCGGCAGCGCCGCGCCGACTTCCACGGCGAAGTCCTTCGTACCTGCGCATGTCGCAGGCCAGGTCAACTATTTTCCCGATGGCCCGCTGCGCCGGCGCGGGGTCGTCGGCCTCCAGCGCCGCCAGCGCGTCGGCAACCAGCCGGCGGAACGTGTGCCGCCACTTCGACCGCTCGGTGTGGTGTACCCGGCGGTCTCCGCCCATATAGGCGCCGGCCTTGGCCAGCTCGGCGAACGTCGTCACCTCGTCCAGGACGGTGTCCGGGTCGGGCATTTCCTTCTTCGACCCGGCCTTCGGCCGCTCCTGCGGGCGCAGCTCATCCTCAATGCGCGCGCGAAGCTGCGCGCTCCCGCGCCAGTACAGGGTCCACAAGACCTTGCGGAGACGCGCGTCGTCGTGCGGGGCTATCGCGGCGTAAAACTCGTCACGGTTCATCCGGTTCGCCGGCATGGGACCTAATCGTAGGGCGCGAGGGCGATCCCCCTCTCGTACCCTCATCGAGAAGTCCACGATCCGCACTCCTCATCCCCACGACTTCGGTTGACGGACTCGAGGCGCGACTCCCTGCCTGTTCGGCTCGTTCGATTTCCCGGTGGACCGAGGGATGCGGCGCGCCTGGGAGGATGCGGGCCTTCTTTCCGCAAGCTAAATAACATTCTTCAGTTTGCGGGTGCCTTTAGTCGGATGCCTCCGTTGAGTTGGATGGCTGCGCCCGCCCGCCTACTGAACCGCTACGCGAATGCGCTGACGACGTTTGTGGGCTCCCAGCATCCCGGTAACGTCGTGGCGCCGACGACCTGGGCGTGATTGTGCAGGCTGGCCATGTCGGCGGCGACCCGGCCGGAGTGCCAGCCCTCCGCGTCGGTGGCCCGGACCGCGCGGCTGGTCGTCAGCGTGTCGCCGAACATCGCGTCCACCGCGTCATCGACGGCTTGGTGACGTGCCGCCAGGAAGGGCACCAGGTCCTTGCCGCCGCCACCACCGCTCGCCGCGGCCTGCTCCGCCGCGGCCTGCTGTTCCGCGTGGCCGGTCGCCTCGGACAGCCGCTCCCCGATGCGGATCGCGTAGGAAACAAGGAACGACTGGCGGAACGCCCGTGTCCTGGACCGCCCGTAGGCATCCCGCTTCGCCCCGGCCCGCAGCATCGCGCTGTTCGCCTGGACGAGCAGCGAGGTGAACAAGAGCTCGACCGCGTCCAGGTCCGCCGGGAAGCCGATCACTGTGACCAGGCCTAGCTCCTTGGACCAGACGACGCGGCAGCGGTTGGCCTGCGCCACGGTTTGCAACAGCGAAGCCTTCGGCGCCTCGTAGGGGTTGTCCACGGCGATCCGCTGCCCGCCCGGTTCCTCCGTGCGCCCCGTCTCGGCGGCGAGCAGGGCGTGATCGATGCTGTACTTGGCCATCAGCTCCTGCGCGCGAGCCGACAGGGCCTCCGCTTCCTCCGCGAACTCCGTCGCTTCCGCCTTGGCGAGCAGCGCGCGGATCTTGCCAAGCAGCCGCTCGTCGGCGGCTCCGGTCGGGTCGGCACGCTGCGCGGCCGGCCGGGCGGTTCCCGGCAGCGAGAGCAGCCGTTCGAGGACCTCGAGATGCTGGAACACGTGCAGCGTCTCGATCGCGGTCGCGACCGCCCCGCGCGGTCGGCCATCGCCCGCCAGTCCCTGCAAGGCACCCAGGTACTCGGCGTCGCTACCCCACCAGGCCCCGCTTCCCGCTGTGGCGGCCTGCGGCGGGGTGGCGTCAAGCGCGGCCACCTGGGCGGCCCACCGGGCGTCCACGGTAGCGGCGGCGTAGCCGCGCATCTCGTCGGTGATCATGTCCGCGGCCATTTCCGCATGGGTGTCGGAAAGCTCCCGGCGGACATGCCTGGCCAGCTCGGCCGGCTGCCAGCCGTGCCGCCAGGCAGCCGTCACCGACAGGCGCATGGACTCGACGAGGCTCCGGCTGACCGCCTGCATCCAGCCCGGGGCCCGCTCGTTCGCGAGCTGCTGGACGCGGCCGCGGTAGGCCTCCTGGCTCCCGCTGCAGAGCGCGTATACCGCCTTGCCGATCAGGGAGTTCACCAGGTCCTGCTGCGAGGGAACCTGGCGTCGTCCCGGCTGGTATCCCAGCCCCGGACCGCGAGATGTTGCGCCCCGTGCGGCGCGCTGCCGCTGACGCTCCTTCTCCTTGTTCAGCCGCCGCTGTCGGCTGGCCTTTCCCATGTCGCAGATCCTCTCCGGACTTTGAACCGCCTCCGCTAATTCCGCCTCCGCACGGAGGTGATTCTGCCACCCGCCACGGACATTCCGGTGCAGACGCGTCCAACCGCCGGGCCCATGGAGCAGCGGGGCCCAGGGCTGTGCCCAGGTGCCAGGTGAGATAGGCGGCGAGCATGCTGCAGAGCACGACCAATAGGCGAAGCCATGGCGTTCCCTCGACGGCAGGCGCTCACTCCCGGCGGCGGAACGGTTTGCCGTCGCTCTCCCCGGCTCCCTCGTCCGCCTCCTCGTCGACGAGCACGGCGGCCTCGGTGAGCGCGGCATCCCGCGACCGCGCGGCGAGGTCGCCGGTGAGCCCGCTTTGCTCGATGCACCACTGCGTCCACTCCGGCAGCAGCCGGAGCGCCGCGTTCGCATGCTCGGCGAGGTAGCCGTCGCGGATCAAGGTCGCCGTCATCTCGATGCGGTGCGGCGAGCAGGCATAGAACCAGGTGTCGTCGGGAAGCTGCCACGGACCCCATTCCTGGATGATCGTGCCCGCGTCCTCGGCCTGCGGGTTGACGTCGTGCCGCGCCGCGTACCACGCCAGGAACGCGTCGCGCAGCTGCCCGGCGTTGTCGGCGCTGCGTGTGTCGAAGGCGCAGGACGTGCCGCCGGACGGGTCGGGCGATGGCGGGTCGGCGCTGCGGACCGCGGCGAGGACGCGGGCACGCCTCCGGAGCCGGTAGTACTCGCGCATCAGCTCCCTGGGTTCGCTGCCCTGCAGCTGGTCGGACAGCGGCCCGGTTTGCAGGCAGGGCTCGAGCAGCAGCGCGGCCGTCCCTGGCGAGCTCGGCGACAGCGTCGCGCCGAAGGCCGAGGGTCCGACGGCATCCTGCCATTCGCGCAGCGCCTCCGCGGCCGACCCGGTCACCCCGGCCCCCACGACCATTTCTGTCCAGCACCAGTCGATGTCCCACGCGTACCAGTGGTCCGGCTGCTCCCTGGATCCGCCCTGCGCCTGGCCGTAGCCGAACGGCGCCGTGACAAGGAACCGGCTGCCGTACGCGTCCCGGGCGACCAGCGGCCCCCCGGCCACCCGGCATTCGTCCGCCTGGGCGCCGATGCCGGGAACCAGTCCCCGGTCCGCCAGCAGCTTGGCGCCCTTTCCGGCTTCGGCCAGCGCGGTCTCGAAGGGGTCCTTGATGTCCGGGAACTGCTCGCGGTCTAGCTTGGCGGTCTCGCTCCCGGTGTCGCCGGCGGGGGCCATCAGGGCCAGCCCGCACAGCAGCGCCCAGAGCCGCTCCCAGTCACCATCGCCGTTGCGGATGGCGGTGCTAAGAGCCGCCCCGGCCTTTTCAGCTAGCGAGACCAGCCACTGGGCCGGGGCCAGCCCGGTCACCGCGGAGTTGAGCATCTCGTAGAATTCATCGCCTACGACCCGGCTTGCCTGGGCCTCCACGTCGAGGGACCCTGCGGGCCAGTCGAGAGCGCGCGCCGCGGCGAGAACGCGTTCGTGGGACTCCCTCCACCAGGGCGCGGGTTCCACGCCGCCTGCCAGGGCATAGGCCAGCTCCCGCATCACCGAATTCTCTGGTCTCGCGGACCGGAAGTCCATCACCAGCGGCGGGAAATCCGGCCCGTCCGCAGTTGTCGGCCGCTGTTCAGCCAGCTGCTCGGCGCGCCGCAGCGGATTGCCGCTGATGCCCTGGCGCGGACTCTTGCTCTTCCCAGAACGTCGCTTCCTAGCTGCCACAGCGTCAGCCTAGCGATCCCATCGGCGCGCCGCCGCCAGGGTAACGGTTACCTGGTGGCGGGGGTGAGGCTACTGGTACGAGATCATCACCGGTAGCGGAGTATTCATCATCGTCTGCTGCGGGGTGAGCATCGGGTGATCCTTGACCAGGAAGTTCTTCCACCCGAAGAACACGTTGCCGGGTGCCGCGCTCGTCACCGCGTTCCAGGTTTCCTGCTTCTCCGGTTGGGTGCCCTGCCCGTCCATGTGCACGACGATCGCGAGGTCATCCTCGCTGGTATCGAGGTCGGATTCGCCGTTGATCATCGATAGCTGGAACTGGTGCAGCACCAGCAGTTTCTGCGGCAGCTGGTAACGCGCGGTCAGCGCCGCGAGCCAGTGGACGACGCTGTTCACCTCGCCGATGTCGACGTGCCCGATCTGCCGCAACGGCTTCTGCCCGGGCTGAAGCTTCCACTCCGCGTCGATCGCCAGCCCGACATTCGGGAGCTGCAGTAGCGACTGGTAAAGCTGGGCCTGGGCGAGCAGGCTAGCGCGCCCTGGCTGTAGGTCGAGCACCACGTACATGCCGGCCGCGGCCGCCTGGCTGACCCACGGCTCCAGCGACGACACCGGGGTTTCGTACGTATAGTTCCCGTCCGCACCCGGTGACGCCTCCGCCACCGTGGCGATGATCTCGAACGCGGGGATAACCGGCACGCGGCTGAGCGGCTGGTAGGCGGCGGCCATTTGCTTCGCCCGTGCCACGCTCGCGGTCAGGTCCTGCTGTCCGAGCACCCCGAGGCCTGGTGTTCCAGGATGCCCGTACAGCGCTATCAGCAGGCGCCCGGGAAACAGCACCTGGCCGCCTCCGGGAAGCTGACGGCCGGTCATCGCGACGGCTACCCGGCTGCCTAGCCGAGAGGCCGGCCCGAACTCAGTCCCCACCCCGATCACTTCTCGCGGCCGGAGCCGCGCCAGCGCTCCAATCGCCGCGGGATCGGCCCGGGGATCACCGCCCTGCACGCCGACCACGGTCGCGCCCGCCGCCGCTGCCGTGGCCCCCACCGCGGTGACCGCCGGATTGTCTTGGGCGACGCCCACCAGCACCGCGACGCGACTCAACGGCGCAGGCACTCCCGTCAGGGGAAGTTGGGCCGCGCGGCTCACGACCAGGACGCCCGGCAGCCTCGCCGCTAGGACGGCCAGCGGCAAGCCAACGAGCAGGACGGCCCGCGGGCGCAGCCCGGTGACCGCTGCAACAAGCTGAGGGGTGATCTTCGACGCGAGCAGCAGCGGAGCGTGTGCCGCGCGGGCCGCGGGCACGGCTGCCGCCAGCGCTGGGCCGCTCTCGGCGGTGACGACCACGACGGGCGACGTGACAAACAGTGCCCGCGCGAACTCCGCGGTGAGCACATCGGGGGCTGCGCCGGCCAGCACCGAAGTCGCGGACAACGGCGCGCGTGTCAGCCCAATCGCAAGCTGCCGAGGACTGTCCTTCCCGCCGCCTGCCGTCGCCGGGCTCCCGTAGGCCGCCCCGGCCAGCGGGAGCGGCGCGGAACACGCCGTGGACACTCCCGCGACAACGACAACGCTCACGGCAACGGCTGCGGCGCGCGCCGCAGCGGCGATGATCCGCCGGCGATCACGACGGACTCTTCCGAGCACGTCCACAGGGCGTGTCTACCGCATCGAAAGCGACATTGAGGGCGTATCGACGACTTGGCAGCGACTGTCCCGATCACGTTTCCGCGATGACATGCGACCGACGGTAGCTGTTTCGGCCGATGCGGTAATCGCGACACGCCGCGAACGCCAATGTTGTCCCGGCCGCTGCCCAGGTGGCCGTCCCCGCCCCCACCTGTCCTCATTATCCCGAACGTACGCGGCCTTCTCCCACTCGCACATTCACTCCCTTCGCGGCCGCGCCTGCTTAACGAAAGAATGATCATGAGTTACTAAATTGACTTAAGCTAATCGAACTGGTAAGCTAAACGTATTCCCCAAGATGGGGTGCCACGGGCCAGCGGTAGCTGGGTTGATTGAGGAGGAACGTCAGGACATAAAACGGCACCCGGAAGGGGTGATTCAGGATGTGCGTAGACGCCAGTCACGCGTCGGGCGCGCCGCAGAGCGTCGCCGAAGCGCTGCGCATGGCCCGCTCGGCAGCGGACTACCTGAACACTCCGGAGGCGGCCGGTCTTGACGGGACGGCGTGCGGCGAGGCGCTGGTCGCGCTGGGGGAGATCCAGGCGAAGCTGGCCGCGGCGCACATGGAGTTCCTGCGCCGGTTCGACGCCGCTGACGCCCATGACGCCGACGGGTACGGAACGGCCTCGGCCTGGCTCGCCGCGAAAACGCGGATATCGAGGAAGGACGCCAGGGCCGAGGTCCGGGACATGCGCCGCCTCACCCAGCGGCCACTGCTGCGTGCCGCCCTCGCCGCCGGCGACATCTCCAAATCCTGGGCCGCCACCATCGAAGAATGGACGCGGAAGCTCCCGGAGGCGATGCGCGAGGAGACCGACAAGATCCTCCTGCAAGCGATCGCTGGCGGCGCCGACCAAGATGACCTGGCGACGATCGCCGGGCTGGCCATCGAGAAGTGGCGCCAGCAGCGGCCTGACGAAGACGACGAAGACCGCTTCAACGACCGCTTCGTGCGGTTCGGCACCACGTTCGCCGGAGCCGGCGTGATCCGCGGTGACCTGACCCCCGAATGCGCCGCCGCCGTCACCGCCGTATTCGACGCCCTGGGCAAGAAGCGCGGCAAGGAAGACCGCCGCACCCAGGACCAGCGCTACCACGATGCCTTGCAGGAGGCCTGCAAGCTGCTGATCGGTGCCCGCATGGTCCCCGACCGGGCCGGCGCCGACACCCAGACAGTCGTGCACATCGGCCTGTCGCAGCTGCGTGACTTGCCCGGCGCATCCGAGCTGGAGGACGCCTGGATCCGCGCCAAGCTCGGGGAGCCCGGTTACCTGGCGGGGAAGGACGCCGAGGTCGCCGCCTGCGACTCGATGATGGTCCCGGTCGTTACCGGCCACGCGGATATGACGGTCATCGACAAGATCATCGCCCTGGTCCTCGCCGCCCACGCCCCTGATGCCCGCAGGCAGCCGATGTCACCGGGAGCCTGGCAGGCGCACCGGTACGCGATCGCCCGGCTGGCCGTCGACTTCGTGTCCGGCCCCGGCGGCCTCGCCTCCGCGCTGCGCACCGGCCTCCTCGAGCCTCCCTTCAGCACGCCGAGCCTGCCGCTCGATATCGGGCGCTCAGACTCGATCCCGGCCCAGATCCGCCGTGCCGTCATCTTGCGCGACCAGCACTGCGCATGGCCCGGCGGCTGCGACCGCCCGGCCGCCGCCAGCGACGTCCACCACCTCAAGCACAAGAAGGACGGCGGCCCCACCAGCGTCCAAGACTGCGGGCTGTTTTGCGAGTTTCACCACGAAACCTGCATCCACCGCTGGGGCTGGCAGGTCATCCTCCACCCAGACGGCACCTACGAAGCCACCAGCCCCGACGGCAGGCAAACCCTGCGAAAACACCCGCTCACTGACCCGGGCGGATAGCAGACGTCGAAGCCGTAAGGCTCCGCGCTTCAAAAGCGAGCCGTCGAGGTAATCCTCAATGCCGTACTGGCATCGTGGCCCGCAGGCCAAGGACGGGCTGCCCTCGCTTGCCCCCGCGGAACCCGGAATCCCACGGCCAGTTGCCGCTGTCGTCGGCATACACCAATTGCAGCGCCTGGACTCCTGGCCCGTAGAACTCTACGGCGGTCACCATGTGGGCCGATGGCTGGGCGACCCTGACGACTTCCATCAAGGGACCGCCTTCGACAAGGACCTCGTCACCTGGCCGTGGGACCGCCGTCTCCAGCACGTACAGGCCTACTTCGTTCAGCAGCCAGGTGGCGCGTTGCAGCGGCAACCCGGTCACTACCAGTTCCGGCGTGCGAAGCGGGGTCAATCCGAGCGTGTATGCCCAAGGCGGGTGGACTCCGTCGTCTGCTACGCCCACCACCGCCCAGCCAAAGCGTTCGATGAGACCCTGCATGTGATCGAGATAGTCCTGGTGACTGCTCTCTGGATGGTCACATTCCCAGCACATAATCGTCCTCCTCCAAAATGAGCGACCAACGCCGCCACTCTAAACAGAGGCACCGACATTCTGTTCGATAACGAGCGGCTGCCCGCTACTGGCCGGGCAGGGTGCGGGGGAGCCCGAAATAAGGAGGCACGCTGGTATCGAAGCCGGTCGTGCCGCAGATCTTGTCGCCGGTGAGGGTGAGGACGAGCACCCCGGACGTGTGCCAGATCCCGGCTTGGGGATCCTGGACATAGATGCCGAACGCAGGCTGACCGTTGGCCCGGGTCGGGATGAGGCGGGACCTGCGGCCAGGGCGGAGCCCAGTCCTGGCGAAGAACCTGGCGGCCGCGTCGCGGCCGTGGTATTCCAGCGGGAGCGGCGGCATGGTCACAGCGATGTCCTCGCTGAGCAGGGCGACGACCGCGGCGACGTCGCCGGCCTGGTAGGCGCGGGTAAACCGCTCTACGATTTCCCGCTCTTCAGAAGAACCAGGGCGCGGGGCCGGCTGCCTCACCGTTGAATCCGGGAACCGCTGACGCATCGTGGCACGGGCGCGCTTGAGCGCGCTGGCGGCCGAGTCCTCGCTGCTGTCGAGGATCTCGGCTACCTGGCTGGTGGGGAAGCCGAGGACGTCGCGCAGGATGAGGACGCCGCGCTGCCGGGGCGGCAGGGTCTGCAAGGCCGCGATGAAGGCCAGTGAGATGGCTTCGGCAGCCTCATATCTGGCCTCGGGGCCAGGTGCGGCGTCGGCGAGCCCTTCCAGCAGCATGTCGGGGTAGGGCTGCAGCCAGATGACCTCGCCCATCCTGCTGGGCTCGGGCAGTTCCACCCCAGGCGGTGGCCAGTTCATCGGAGGCCGTCTGCGAGAAGACCGCAGCGCCTTGAGGCAGCAGCTGGTGGCGACCCGGTACAGCCAGGTCCGGACCGACGAGCGCCCCTCGAAATCCGGCAGGCCGCGCCAGGCCGCCAGCAGGGTCTCTTGCAGCGCGTCCTCGGCGTCTTGCGCAGACCCGAGGATCCGGTAGCAGTGCAGCTGGAGTTCGGCCTGGTAGGGACCAATGAGCTGCCGGAACGCCTGCTCATCGCCGGCCTTTACCTGCCCGATCAGGTCCTCCGTCACCGCGCCATCCTTCCATCGCCTTCTCCATGCCCTGTATGGCCGCCTCACAAGTACTGATCCCGGAGCGGGCGAAAACCGGGCGCCCGGTTTCCCGCCGAGGCGGGATCAGTACCCGCAGTGGCCAGCGCACCGGCGCGGGAACCGGCCACCGGAAGGAGAAAGACAATGGCAGAGTTCGGACCCGCCGACCCAGCTAGGAGGCGCCGTCTGGGCTGGGTTCTCGCCCTGACCTCGACGGCCTACTTCATGGTCGCGCTCGACGCCACGGTCGTGTCGACCGCCCTCCCGCGAATGCAGGAGGACCTCCACGTCGGGCTGACGTCGCTGCAGTGGACCTTGAATGCTTACGGGATCGCCTTCGCCGCCGGCATCATCACCGCGGCCGCGCTCGGCGACCGCTACGGCCGCCGCCGCATCTTCACCATCGGCCTTGCCCTCTTCACGGTCGCGTCAGCCGCCTGCGCGCTGGCCCCCAACGCCTCGGAACTGATCGCTGCCCGCACGGTGCAAGGGCTCGGCGGCGCGATCGTGCTGCCGCTCAGCCTCACGATCCTGACGACCGCGTTTCCCGCCGAGCGGCGCGGAACGATCGTCGGCATCTACGGCGGGCTCGCTGGCCTGGCCGTCGCCGCCGGGCCGCTAGTTGGCGGGGCGGTAACCCAGGGCATCAACTGGCACTGGATCTTCTGGATCAACGTCCCCATCGGCGTGGCCGCCGTCGCGCTATCGCAGCGGCTGCTGCCGGAGAGCCACGGGCCACGCGAGCGCCTCGACCTGATCGGAGTCGGGCTGATCACGGGCGGCGTCGTGGCGATCGTCTGGGCGCTGGTCCGCGCCAACCAGTCCGGGTGGGCAAGCCCGGAGATCGTCACCACGCTCAGCGCCGGCGCCGTCCTCCTGGTCGCCTTCCTCGCCTGGGAGAACCGCGTCTCCCAGCCGATGGTCCCGCTGCGGCTGTTCGGCAGCCGCCCGTTCGCGATCGGCAACGCCACGACCTTCCTCATGTCGGGGGCGATCTTCGCGGGCGCCTACCTCGTCGCCGAGGAATTCCAGTTCGCCCGCGGCTACTCACCGGTGTCGACCGGCCTGCGGCTGCTGCCGTTCTTCGGCATGCCGATGATCATCTCGCCGCTCGCCGGTGCCCTGTCCGACAAGATCGGCCGCCGCCCCGTGATGGTCACCGGGCTCGCCCTGCTCACCGCCGGCTTCACCTGGGTCGCGGTCAGGGGCTCGCTGGCGACCAGCTGGGTCGAGCTCACGCTGGCGCTGCTCGTCGCAGGCATCGGCATCTCGATGGCGCTCCCCACCGTGCCAACCGCCGTCCTCAACGCCGTCGCCCCGGACGAGATGGGCAAGGCATCCGGGATCAACTACATGGCGCAGCGCCTCGGCGGGGTGTTCGCCATCGCCATCTCCACTGCCGTGTTCACCGCCAACGGCCACCTCGGCACGCCAGCGAGCGTCACGAGCGGCTTCAAGCCGGCCCTCGCCGCCTGCGCCGGGTTCGCCTTGCTCGCCACCCTCAGCGCGACAGCGATCACCTCCCGCACAGATGAGCCGGTCCTCGAACCGGCCGCGCCCGAGCTATCGATAGCCGACTGAGCGGCCTCGCCCACGTCAGGGGAGGCCTGGAGCCCAGGCTGGCAGGTTCAACCGGTTGATCCCGTCGATGATCAGGAAGTAGGCCGTGGCGCCGCGAGAGGGTCCGCGGCAGGTTCCGCGGTCACCACACTGCGGCTCAGCGTTCGCCGCGGCCTCCCGATAGTCCGAACGTACGGTGGCTTCTCGTCACCAGCGTCGAGGATGCCCTGCATCCTGGGTCGATACTGCTGTGCGGTGGCGAGGGTGACCGGCATCAGAATTGCCGTGGGAACGCCGCGAGGAACCCGATGCCGGCGCACAGCAGGACGAGGGCCAGCCCGCTCATCGCAGTCTGGATTGCGCGGGCAGTGAACTTGGACGCGAGGCCGGCGAACAGCAGAGTGGACGCGAACAATACGGTCAGAAGCACGTAGTCGTCCGAGTTCTGGTTCGCCTGCAGCGCCAGGTTAGTGCGTCCCTCGGCGCTGGCGAGAAGATCGTTCGCCTGACCGGTCTTGGCAAGCTTGTACTCCGGCATGGCGAACGGTGAGGACGGTGCGTCCGGGTTGCTCAGCGGCTTGGTGGCCAGCCACGCGTCCATCGCTGGCTTGAACTCGGCCCGGAACCGCTCGAAGTAAAAGGTCGCCAGCCGTGTGTTCCCGGCGGCGTATGCATTCACCCACTGGGCGAAGAGGGTGACGTCGACCTGTTCCTGACCGCCCGCGGCCGTGGACGCGCGCACCGACTCCATCCGGAGCGCGGAGGCCTCGCTGAACCGGGTTGCCTGCACGCCGCTCCACTTCGCGGACTGGAAGGCAGACCACGCGGCCAGCACGGTGGCGAGGGAAAGCAATACGGCGGAGATGATCTCTACGGTGCGTGTCCTGTCTTCCCGGGCATGATCCGACGGCCCGGCCGCAACCTCATCCGAGCGCCCGGGCTCAACCCTGTCGGCCGCCATAGGTGTGCCCTCCTCCTGCTGTTACCGCAAGGAGTATCCACAGCCATCGCCGGGAAGTCCAGCAGCAACGCGATCGGGCTGCATCACTCTCTGCGGGTGCGCATCAGGCACGAAGCCCGCGGCACGCTGGCGAGCGTTCGCCGCCTGCTCCGGCAGCGCGGGCAATTCCTGCTTGACGACGCGCCTGCCGCCCAAGAACGTCTGGTGGCGCTCAGCGCGACAGCGATCACCTCCCGCACGCATGAGCCCGTCCCCGAGCCCGCCGTGCCCGAGCTATCGATAGCCGAGTGAGCAGCCTCGCCCACGTCTCGCGGTCATGCCGTCTGCTTCGCCCGTGCGCCGAGCACCGGCTGGCCACCCTGGCCGCCGCGGAATTTCCTGTCCCACGGCCAATGCCCGTGCTGATCGGTATACACGAGCTGTAGAGCCGCCAGTTGCTGCCCGTAGAGGTCGGCCGCGACGTCCAGGTGCGCCCCGGGCTCGGCAACCTTCACAACCTCGGCGAGCAGCCCGCCGACCGTGCGGATCCGGTTTCCTGGTGCCAGCGTTCCACCGCCGAGCAGATCCCATGCGGCCGGGGTCAGCACCTCGGCGGCCCGCTTGTGCGGAAGCCCGGTGATCACGAGTTCCGGCAGCTCGCGATCCGTCAGCCCGAGAGTGTACGAGTACGGCGGACGGTACCGTTCCTCGTGCACGCCAATCACAACCCAGCCGTGCTGGACCAGCACTCCCCGTAGGTACTCAAGGCGTTCCTGCTTAGTGGATTCCGGATGTTCGCATACCCAGCACATGCCGTGCCTCCGCGTGTGTAGCAATATCAAAGCCACGCTAACCAGCCCCAGTGACATTCCGTCCGGTCAAGATCACCGATGGGTGCGCGTCAGATTTGTAGGTGACCAAGATCGTTTAGCCGGTTCGGCTGGTCAGGCTGCTCCTGTCTGGTTGTGCGGTGCACGGCATCGCCTGCGATGGTCCATCTCATGCCTGACCGCTTCACGCGCGGCCCGATGGCGGCTTTGCATCCTGCCTCCACGACGCCGGAGCCGGTGAACAGGCCGCGGGAGCGGAACCAGTGGCAGCGTATGCGGGGCGCATTGTGCTCGAAGTAGCTCAGGGCAGTGTCCAGCTCGTCTTTCTGGTCGCCGAGCATGAACTCGAGGAGGCGGGCGAGGTCGTATAGGCGCTCGCGGGCGTGGCAGAGATCGACGATCTGGGTGGCCTCGGGGAACTTGACGGTGGCGATGTTCCAGACCCAGGTGGCGACCTCGTCGCGCGAGTCGTCGCCCGCGCCCAGGCCGTACCGCGCCACGAAGCCGGGCTGGCCGACGCCGGCGTCCAGGTTTGCGCCCACAGTGCCAGTCTCCAATCTCAAGGTCCCGGTGAGCAGCTGTATTTTCGCGTGACTCTGATCAGGACCTATGGCCCTCGTCGTGATCTTGGCGGCGGCAGATGCTGGCCGTTCCGCAACAAAAGTTCGCATGAGAGGGGACGAAATGTCTACCGATCAAAACACCACACCAGCGACACCTGCGCCACCACGGCCCAGGCCGGCGCCAGAGGCACTACCAGCCAGGCCAGCCCCCGTCGCGGCTGCCACGGCGGCCGGTGTGGCGTGGGGGAACTCTGCGCCGCTCGCACTGGCGGCCTTCGGCACCACTACGTTCATGCTCAGCCTGATCTACATCACCGCGGTCCCGGCAGCCACGACGCCGGTGGTCTTCGGCGTGGCCCTCATGTTCGGCGGGCTGGCCCAGTTCGTCGGCGGGGTCATCCAGCTGCGCATGGGCAACACCTTCGGCGGCATGCTGTTCTGCGGATTCGGCGCCTTCTGGCTGTCCCTGTTCGCCATCGCCCAGTTCTTCATCAAGAGCGTGCCGCCGGCACAGATCGGCCACGCTGAAGGCCTGTTCCTGTACGCGTTCGGCATCTTCGCCGCCATCATGTTCCTCGCGTCCTTCCGCACCAGCATGGTCGTCGTCACAGCCCTCGCGGGCCTGACCGCCGCGCTGTTCGTGCTCGGCGCCGCCCTGTACACGGCGTCGCTGGGAGTCATTGCGGGGGTGGCTTCCTCCGGGCTCCTCAAGACCGGCGGGTGGATCGCCTTGGTGGTCGCGGGACTCGCCTTCTACCTGGCCCTCGCCGAGGTGTGCGAGGCTACCTACGGCCGCGAGATCCTTCCGGTCGGCCACCTCGCAAAGCCGGAGCGCGAGTCGCTCGGGGAGGGGTAAGCGGCCCGGAAAGGCAGTAAAGGGGGGTGTATCCATGGGCAGATGCGCGGAAGCGCTCCGGCAGGGCATCGAGGACCCGGATGCCCTGCTGGGACAAGGCTGTCGAGGGGATCGACTGGTACCGGGCGCGCCCACGACGGCCATGCCGGTACCCGGCCACGGGCGAAGACGTCCCGCCGGGTGCCTGCGGGGAGCTGGTGCTGCGGCTGCCGCTGCCGCCGGGCTGCCTGCCCACCTTGTGGGGTGACGACCAGCGGTTCACCGGCGCCTGCCTTTCGCAGTACCCCGGCAGCTACATCACCGGAGACGGCGGCTTCCGCGGCGAGGACGGCTACGTCTACGTGACGGGTCGGACCGGCGACGTCATCAACGTCGCGGGGCACCGGCTGTCCACCGGGGAGATGGAGGAAATACCGGCCAGCCACGCCGCTGTCGCGGAGTGCGCGGTCACCGGCGTCCATGACCCACTCAAGGGCGAGGTCCCGCGCGGGTTCATGGTGCTCAAGGCGGGCATCGATGCTGACCCCGGCCAGGTGAGCGCGGGGCTTGCCGGCCTGGTCCGCGCGCAGATCGGCGCCATTGCCGCCCTGCGCAGGGTCGACGTGGGCGCCGCGCTGCCCAAGACCCGCTCGGGCAAGATACTGCGCAAGACCATGCGCGGCATCGCCAGTGGCAACGCCAGTGAGCCCGTGCCCTCCACCATCGATGACGTCGCCGCCCTCGACGCCATGCGTCCCGTCCTGCGGGAGGCCTGACAGAGGCGCGGGGTCAGCGGCCGCGGTCGGCCGTTCGCGAAGGCCGCCAGGCTGGCCGACCTGGCCGGGATCCGCCTGACGGTCATGCGTGTCGAGCGCGCGGCGCCTGTTCACCGGCTCCGGCGTCGTGGAGGCAGGATGCAAAGCCGTCATCGGGCCGCGCGTGAAGCGGTCAGGCATGAGATGGACCATCGCAGGCGATGCCGTGCACCGCACAACCAGACAGGAGCAGCCTGACCAGCCGAACCGGCTAAACGATCTTGGTCACCTACAAAACTGACGCGCACCCATCACCGATGGGTGCATCGGCTCGGCTGCCGGAGACGACCCGCTCGAATACGTCGCCCGCATGCTCGACGAGGCCGGCTGGCAAAACCGCGACGGCAGCCCGCTGACAAAGTGGCAGGCCCGCGACATCGCGGCGGACACGCACATCGTGCTCATCCGTCTCGGCGCACTTGTCCAAGCCCGGCAAGGCCTGGGTCCCGAGCAGCCAACCGGTGACGGCGCCGTATTCGCCCGCGCCGCGCTCCGTACCTGGCCCGCATAAGCCATGTCCGTAGTCGCGTTCAATTCATTCTTTCCGAACGTACGCGTCGCGCCTCTCCTGCCTCGCTACTCCGTGGGATCGCTGGCGCAGGTCAGCGTTAGTGTCTAGGCGATTGGTGATGGGCGAGAATGAGCTACGCCTGCTCGCCCTGCGTGGACGCGGGCGTCTGGAATTGCAAGATGGACACGGCAGCCAAGTTGGGTGAATGGATCTGCAGGAGGTTCGATGACTGTCAAGATCGCCTGCGTAGTATTCGACTGCCTCGACGCTCTGGTGGTCGGCCGCTTTTGGTCTGCAGCGATCGGGCGCCCGCTCGATCCGGGGGCGTCGAGCGAGTTCGCCAGCATCGGATTTCACGGACGCCGGGACAGGGCGGGATGGGGTCCGGTCGAACGCGACGCCGACCCCACGTGGCTGTTTGCCCGCGTGCCGGAGTCGAAGACAGTCAAGAACCGCTTGCACCTGGATGTCATCGCGGCTGACCCGGAAGTCGAGATCGAGCGCCTCGTCGGGCTCGGCGCCACTCGCGTCGCTGACCGAGACGAGTACGGGTACACCTGGACGCTCATGGCTGACCCAGAAGGTAACGAATTCGACCTCGGGAAGGCGCTGTGAGCATCCACGCGACCCACCCGCATTCCCTGCTGCCCTGTCCGCCGCTGCCGCGCCGGTAGGCCGCGTGAGCTGAGTGCCCCCGCCGGGAAGACAAACCCGGCGGGGGCACTGAACAGAGGTGCTGTCTAGAGGTCGTCCGGGTCCTCGCCAGGGAGGATCCAGGTCACCGCGGGGTCGTGGCCCGGCTCGTAGATCTGCTGGGCACCGGAGGTGGTGCCATCGCCGCGGAAGTGCTGCCAGCGCAGGCCATGGTCGGGGAAGATGCCGACCAGGCCGCCGCATTCGCGGCACACCGGGATGGGCTCGTCGTCGCCGTCGTCGGAGGCAATGGGGACCGCAGTGAACGCGATCTCGAAGGCCTCCGGATCGAGCATGCTCAACAGAGCGAGGGCGGCCTCCATCTGGTCGGTGGTGGCCCTCGCGAGCCGGTCCGCGCGCTTGCGCGCGGACGCATCGAGGCCCGCTCGCGCACCGTCCAGGTTCGCGTAGGCATTCGGTCCGGACTGGGTAATCATGGGTGACATGGTCTCCTCCAGCTGTTTCTGGTAGGGGGTCTAGGGCCGCCCTGGCGTTGCAGCGCCTCGGCGGCCCGCTTGAGCTCTCGGACTCGAGCTCAGTTCTAGCGCCAATTTTACTCGTACTGATGTACGAATGCAAGATGATCATCGATATAGCACCAGGCATGTCGACGTCTATGGGCGGTAGGCCGCCGCCAGCCCG
>CAWJLP010000007.1:0-2297101 GCA_963843745.1 uncultured Actinomycetota bacterium | reverse complement strand
CGTGAGCGGAAGTCGTTAAGCCCACGTCATCCGCCATTAGGTTCGCACAGAGTTTTGAAAAAAAGCAACCGACTGCTGGGGAATTCGTGCAATCCCTGTCAACAAACCGGCCCAATCAACCTGGACTCAACGCTCTACGGAGCAAAGATTCCTTCTGACCTTGATCACGCCCATCTTGAGTGGGACATTTATGGGATGGTAACCCCTTTGCGCACTTCCGGAAGGTCCTCCTGACCAGATCGGCAGCGACAGACTTGAAGGGGCCAGACGATGGGGCGGGCAGAGCAGTGACATCAGAGCAGGTCGTACCAAAAATCACCGCAGTGGCGCAAGAATACATGGAAACGTCAGAAGACGAATTGGAGCTACTCCTGCAACGTGCATGGAGCCAGGCCGGTCTTTACGGTGTCCCCACCCGCGGGTCTGGTCGCGAATTCTGGGGAAGCCTGCGAGAGGAGTTGCTCGGACGCGCCATCCGCGAGAAAGAAAGCGTCAGTGTAATGACAGCGATGGTGGCCGCCGACGTTGTCCAGTGGGCAGGTGAACAAGGAATCTCAGTCGACCATTACAGCTACCCGATCGGCCTGCTCGTGGCTTGGGTCACGATTGCCGCGCTGAAGCGTGCTAATCATGGCAACAACTCAGATAGCTCCACATCTGCGTAAGTGCAGTGCAGCCGATGGAGAGCAAGGAAACCTTGATCGCAGTTCGGATGAGCTTGAGTGTTCGCCCAGAACCGCGGCAGCTCGAATGTGCGTTCTCTTTCAGCGGGAAAGAGTTCCGTACTGCGACAACACTGTTCAGTGACCGGCTACTGACTGAGCATCGGAAAGAGATCGATCTAGCGACTCAAGGTTATTCTCGGCCAAGGTCAAGGTCGGGGTCAGGGTCGGTTCGCTCCGTGATGGAACGCGAGCTACGGCGTGTTATCCCTCGTCAGGCGATCCAGCTGCTTCGTGATGCAATTATGAAGAGGCCTGAGACCGCCACTATAGCGCTGGAAATCATGCTCAACGATGCACTAATCCTTGAGTGCTACCCATGGGAGCTACTCTCGAAGCCCGGATTGCTCGTGGATCGAAGCATAACAGTTATAGTATGGCGAAGCGTGTACAGGCCAAAGCTGGCGCGAAGACCGAGTAGTGCGGTGCTGCTGGTAGGCTCGGCATCTCTGGATACAATATCGACGAATGCGACAGAGGAAATTACCCACCTAGCCAAGCTTGTCAGGAATCACGGCGGTATCCATCCACACCCTCACGCGAGCATTACTTTCCACGATTTTACTCAGCTACTATCGACACTTGAGCCTTCCGTCATTCATATAGTTACACACGGGGATATCCGCGGCTTCCAGTTTCAAGAGGAGGAGGAGTTCTCTAGATCCCACTACGATATTCTCTCGCAAGAGCTTGCTGGATACTTGGCAGCTTCATCGACGGCAAATCTAGTTGTGCTCAACGCTTGTGACTCTGCAAATCCCTGGGAAGGCCGTATGCCTGTAGCGCGCCAGATCGCTACCGAAAGTGCACTAACTGCGGTCGGTATGTCTACGGAAGTCCCGAATCTTGTGGGCGCTGAATTTTCGGAAAGCTTCTTCACGGCGCTGCTATACGGTTTCTCCATGATAGAAGCTTTTGGCCAGGCTGTCCAGACCGTGCGGCGAACGAAGAAATTCTCAACTCTATGGAGCGTTCCTATCATGTATGCACCTCCAGGATCAAATGTAATACTCTTCCCTTCTGATCCGCTGGGTCGCATCAGGCTTCAGTTTCAGGACTTGCATCGTCAATTGCAGCAACTAGAGAGCGAGAGCGAAGCCTTTGTCGAACAGGCAGACATTGCATCAGGCGTAATACCAAGCCTGGGAACCGCCGCGATCCGTCTCGCGTATATCGGTGACCTGGTTGATGAAATAGAATCTTCGGCGCTGCGAGAGCCAGAGTATCTCTACTCTAGACTACGCCTGAAGCAGACGTGTGTTCACGCTCGGCGGAAGTTTGAAGATTTGGACGCGGCTCTTGGCAGTCTGCGAGACCAGCGTCAGCCCCGCGACCAGCGAGTGCGAATGGTGCGATCTATCACCCTGACGCTGCATGAGCAGGCGCGTCTCTTTACACAAATCGAGCAAGCGTTCGCAGGTTCCCGGTAGCTCGGGTGCGCCAAGCCAGGGTAAGCGATCGTGACCAGTCCGAGCAGCCAATTCGACGAAGAGTTCAGTGAACTGCTGGACACTTATACCGATACTATTCACCAATTTCGGGCAACTCTCACTGGCGCAAGCTATAAGGATCGTGATCTGCTGAAGGTGTTTAGTCTACACGCACGAGCGATGGCCGATGGATTGAATGCGCACTTTTCCTTCTTGGAAGATAGCCGACCTGCAGATCCAGTCGACATACGCAGATACATGATATATGAAATGGATCTCTTGTGGCGTATCCGCGATATCTTGGTCGAAGATCTGAGTCTATTTGACGAATCTTTTCGTATCGCCGTTAGCCGGGGAGTGAAAGAAAGACTCAAAGGACTGATCTTTAACGAGCTTAACTCCATGGAGATAGATGTCAGGGAGGCTTTCGCGGACGATATACGGGCGGCGTGGGATGCTCTATCAGACAAGAGTGTATCATCTAAGCAACGGGTTGAGTCGTGGAGGACCGCCGTGCAGTCTGTTCGCCATCTAGCAGATAGTTGGGTTGCGCTGTCCGGGAATTTGAACGAGGCCTTTGGAGCTTGGAATGTGAGTGGATCTGCTTGAATGTAAGGAGTAGTTCCCTGCGTGATGTGCTGCGCCTTGAGTAGCATTCGCAATTAATAGTGGTCAGCGGAGGACATCCGGCGCTGTTATTTCGTCTCGGTATCCGCTTCTGCCGCTCTGGGCGTGTGGATAGCTCATGGGCTTCATGCCGTCGTCACGCATTTCGGTGGGCCATGTGGCTGAGGCTGGCGGGTCGTTCGGCACTGGTTCTGGCCGTCCCGGCCGGCCATGCTGGGCGGGTGGCGGATGTGCGGGAGGACCGGGCGGTGGTACGCGTTCCGGGCGGCCGCCGCCTTGCCTACCGGGAGTACGGGCTGCGTGCAGGCGTTCCGCTGCTGTACTTCCCAGGTACGCCGAGCTACGCGGTGGAATGGCTGATGTGGCCACCGGGCAGCGCGGAGAGGTGCGGCTTCCGGGTGATCGCCGTGGACCGGCCCGGCCTGGGCGGGTCGGGCCGGCAGCACGGCCGCTGCATCCTGGACTGGCCAGCCGACGTCAGCGCGCTGGCCGATGCGCTGGGCCTGGGCCGGTTCGGGGTACTCGGCTACTCCGGTGGCGTCCCCTATGCGCTGGCCTGTGCCCAGCTGCTGCCCGGCCGGGTCACCGCGGCCGGCCTGGTTGCCTGCGTCGGGCCCGACGAGATCGCCGGCCTGGTGGCCGCCCTGGATCCCGCGGTCGCCAAGACCCGGCGCACCAGCCGCACCCGCCCCTGGCTGGCCAGGGCAACCTGGGCAGGCGTCCGGATGGCGATGCGCCGCTACCCACAGCGAGCGCTAGCCCAGACCGCGGCCGCGCTACCCGAACCCGACCGCCGCGCGCTCGCCGACACCCCGATGGCCAGCGCCTACCTGGCCGCCCTGCGCGAGGCACTACGGCCGGGCGCCGCTGGCGCGGTCCAGGACATGGCGCTGATGGCCAGGCCCTGGCGGCTGTCCCCGGACCAGATCCAGATCCCGGTCCTGCTCTGGCAGGGCGAACTGGACCGCAACGCCCTCCGGTGATGGCCCGCTACCTGGCCAAGCTCATCCCCCACTGCACTACCCACTGGTTTCCCGGCGACGGTCACTGTCCATCGTCACCAACCACGGCCAGGCCATCCTGGCCGGGCTCCACCCGCCCGCAACACCCTAACCATTCAGCCCAAAAGAACCGCGACGGCCGGCTAGATTTCGTCTTCTCCCACTCACTCAGTTGCCGCGATGTGCTCATACGGCGCCCGCTCCTAAGACCGGTTCGGTGCCGGGCTCGCCTTGAAGGGCAGCGGAGTATTCGGCCCGGTGCCTGATCCCACGGAGCATCTTCTGGCTCATCACGAAGCTGACTACCTCAACCGGCTCGACCAGGAGCCGGGCCCACGGCCGCGTGTACGCGTATCTCTCGCGCACCAGCAGCCGCGTTGCTCCGGATCGCTCATCCCGGAGCACGAAGGCCCAGGTGAAGTCGTAAGGGGGCGGGGCGTTCCCCATCGGCACACCGCCGCGCAGAACAAGTGATCGCCCCCGTTCCAGAAGGGCCACGACAAGACCGACCTGGGGAGCGAGCTTGATCTCATCGCCGACTCTGGCGTCCTGCCACTCGGGCACGATTCGGTCAGCGCTGTGGATATGGCAGCCGACCAGGTTTTCGAGGAAGTCGTAGCTGTAGAACCCGCCGCGCCCCTGCCCCAGCTGGGCGATCCACGGCCATACCTGACCGGCTGGAACGCCAACGGTGATGGCGCGGGTTGCTGTGAGGTCTGGATCGGCGATGAGGTCATCGCCAGGCAAGGGCTCGCTGGACTCCTGACCGGTCGCGCCCCACCGCAGCTGCCAACGTCTGGCCAAGAAGATGCAGGCGGCCGCCGCGCATCCAAGAGCGGTTACACCCACGACATGCCGGTATCTCATTCTGTCCCTCCCGCCCGTGGTCGATATAGCCCGCTGGCTTCATATACTCTCCGAGCGCGACGGTAGCCGCGGTGAGTGTGGCCTGTCGCGCTGACTTGGTGCCGCGTCGGCGCAGGTTTTCATCAGTTGCCGGGCTGAGGGCTGTGCTCGCGCTGCTGGTAGCCGGCTGTCATGCCGCCGTCTACCAGCAGCGTGGTCCCGGTGATGAACTCGGTTTCCCCGCTGGCATAGAACACGGCCGCGGCTGCGACGTCGCGGGCCTGGCCGACCCTGCCGATCGGTGGCACCGGCCAGTCGCCGCCGCTTTCGCCTGTGTCATCTTGGCCGGGCGGCGCCATGTGCCGCATGCCCGGCCAGATGTCGCCCGGGCATAGCACGTTGGAGCGCACGCCATCTGGGCCGCCGTCCAGCGCGAGCATCTTTCCCAGCATGATGACGGCGGCCTTGGTCACCGAGTACAGGCCGGTTGCCTGCTCGCCCCAGATCCCGGCGTCAGAGGCAATGTGGATCATGCAGCCACCGTGCCGGGCCAGGTGCGGGTAGGCGTGCTGCGCATACAGCAGGTAGCCGCGGACGTTGACGTTCATGATCCGCTCGTAGTCGGCCAGCGGTGTGTCGATCAGCCGCGCGGTCACCCCCACGCCGGCGTTATTCACCAGCACATCCAGGCCCCGCAGATAATCCACGGTGGCGCTCACCGACGACGCGACGGCGTCCGGGTCGGCGGCGTCGGCGGCGATGAAGCGGGCCTGCGGTCCCAGCGCCTGCTCGGCGCTCCGGCCGAGACCGTGATCGCGGCCGGTGATCACCACCCGTGCGCCTTCGTGCAGGAAACGCTCGGCGATAGCCAGGCCCAAACCGGTGGTGCCGCCAGTGACCAGCGCACGCTTCCCCTTCAGCAAGCCCATGACCGCCCAGTCTAAAAGCCAGCCAGGCAAGAGCTGGCGCCGATGCACGCGTACTCACATCGCGACAAGCGCGCGTGTGGCACCAGGCAAGGTCGCTGCGGTGCCGCTGGCATCATAGAAAAGATTGAGCAATTCAAGTGGCCGCCGCTTCCGTGCGATCGTGACCCCCGCTTCCGGCCACGCGGTGCCCGATCTGCCAGCGCACCGTCGCCGTATGGCGAGGAAGGAAATGCGATGAAGGTGGGAATCGGACTTCCGAACGCGGTGCGCGGTGTCAACCGGGCCGGGATAGTCGAGTGGGCGCAGCGCGCCGAACGGGCCGGCTTCGCTAGCCTGGGGACCCTCGACCGGCTCGTCTATTCCAACTACGAGCCGTTGATCGCTCTTGCAGCGGCGGCGGCGGTGACCGAGCGGATCGAGCTGGTGACCGACATTCTCATTGCCCCGCTCCGGTCGAACACGGCGCTGTTGGCCAAGCAGGCCGCCACGATCGACTCGCTGTCGGGCGGGCGCCTCACCCTGGGCCTGGCCCCGGGAGGACGCCGGGACGACTTCGAGGCCAGCGGCGTCGACTTCAGCCGGCGCGGGCGCATCTTCGAACGGCAGCTCGATGAGATGACCGCGGTGTGGCGCGGAGAGCGCGGCATCGGGCCCGCGCCCGGGCAGGGCGGGCGGCCAGGGCTTCTGATCGGCGGGCGCTCCGATGCCGCCTACCAGCGAGCAGCCAAATACGCCGACGGCTGGACGATCGGAGGCGGCCCTCCGGACATGGTCACCCAAGCCC
This sequence comes from uncultured Actinomycetota bacterium, assembly GCA_963843745.1. Classification (GTDB taxonomy): domain Bacteria; phylum Actinomycetota; class Actinomycetes; order Streptosporangiales; family Streptosporangiaceae; genus Trebonia. The sequence goes on along the minus strand of CAWJLP010000007.1, from coordinate 2,290,762 downwards.
TGGGCAAGTTGACCGAAGCGTGGAATGCCGCGGGCCGCGCGGGCAGACCCAGGACTATGGCGCTGTTCTACTTCGCGCTCGGCGGGGACGCCGAAAAGATGGCCAGCGATACGCTCGGCCATTACTACGCCTTCCTCGGCGACTACGCCCAGCAGGTCGTGGCGAGCGCCGCGACCGACGCCGATACGGTCAGGCAATACCTCGCCGGCTTCGAGGCTGCTGGCACCGATGACGTCATCTGCTTCCCCGCCTCCGCAGATGTCAGCCAAATAGACCACCTCGCCGAGACCGCGCTCTAACTGACGGTGCTGCCCCCGCCCCCGGCAGGTATGCTACGGGCACCCCGCAGGTGCTCCGCGCACGACCAGCCGCCCAGGCGCCTAGCGGCGCGCAGCCGAGTATGAGCTGCTCACGGCCACGTCGACAGTGCGGGAAGCGACGCGCAGATCTACCACTCTGCAGGGCAGCGTCTTGATCGGATTCAAGCCGACACCGGCCCAGAATCAGGCGACCCGGCCAGCGCCGTCGGCAGGCCGCCGCTTAAGCAGGCCGCGTCAGCGGCGACCTGGAAAGCTCGCATAAGTATCCGCTCCAGCTTGCCCAGGCAATGTCCGGTCATGCCGCGTTCAGGTTTGTCTCAGAGCCGATGCCTGGGGTGGCTGCCACGGCCGTAACCCCGGACGACAGTCTGAAGGACAGGGTCCGGGGAGGCCGGTGCCGGATGATCGCCGTCGTGTTGATGGCGGGGCAGGGCTACGCTGCCAGGAATTCCAGGATCTGCTTGTTGATGTCGGTGGGACGCTGCACCATCAGGAAGTGCCCGACACCGTTGATCAGCTCGGACTGTGATCCGGGGCCGCAGTGGTCTGGCACCCGGTTCACCTGCTCCTGGGTCATGCCGTGGCAGCCGTCCAGGGTGCCGTGCAGGTACAGCGTGGGCTGGGTGATGTCCCTGCCCCAGGCCGCCGCCTGCTCAGCTGCCCATTCCTCCGAGCCGAACCGGTTGGGGTCGAACTGCCCCCAGTAGTAGCCCAGGGCAGCCTTGAAATGCGCCGGATCGCGGATGCATTCCTTGACCTTGGGCAGGTCCTCGGAGGCGTCGTAGCCGGGCGACCAGTCCGCCCAGATCCTGTCGATGAACGCGAAGTCATCGGCCCTGATGACATCCTCGGCCACCCGCTGATTCTGGAAGTACCAGAAATAGAACGACCGCTTGATCTGCTCGTACTTGACGATGTTCTCACCGAAGATCGCGAACGGCGGGATATTGAGGACGACGCAGCGCCGCCACCGGCCAGGTTCCTTGCCGGCCGCGCCCCATGCGCCCACTGCGCCCCAGTCGTGCGCGATGAGGATCGCATCAGAGTCGCCGCCGAGCGCCTCGTGGAGCGCGATCTGGTCGGCGACCATGGTGCTGGAGTGGATATGGTGACGGTCATCGGGCAACTCGGTCGGGGCGAACCCGCGGTTAAACGGGGCCACTGCCCGGTAGCCGGCCTCAGCCAGCGCCGGGAGCAGGTAACGGTAGCTGTAGGGAGAGTCAGGGAACCCGTGCACGCACAGCGCGAGCGGGCCGTCTCCTTCGGCCAGGTACTCGAATGTCAGCTGGTTCGCCCGGACTGTCCCTCTCTTGAAGTCCTGCATGGTGTTACCTCCTTCGGGACGGCCTGCCAGATGTAAGCCGCCTCCAGGCCTTTCTGCATATGACAGGCCAGAGGCGCCGGTGCGGGGCGACGCTGGCCGCGGGCCCGGATACCGTCTGCCGGACCTGGAGCCACGGCGGCGATCTCACAACGCAAGGTGAGCCCCGCACGCGGAACCGCGTCGCCTGCAGGAACCGGAAAACATCGCGCACCGCCAGAGAAGCCTAACCGGCACGAATTCGCACCCGCTATACCGCGAGCAGGACCCAGCCGTCTCGAAATGAGCCATCTCGGCTGACGCGGCACATGGGTGGTGGTCTTGCCAGTGATCCGGCTGCCCGGTGCGTCCGCGGATTCGTCAGATGCTGTCGGACTGATCAGGCATGCAGCGGGTGAGAGACCCATCAGTCTGCATGCTTATGCACCGGAGCCATGCACGGAAACACGCGCTCATGCCGCGGATGGTGTGCTGTGAGTTGGTGAGGGGTGTGGCTGCGGTGGCTCAGCTGGTCTGTCCCGGGCCGGAGGGACGAAGGCCGATCACTGCCATGGTCGCGGACAGGCTTATCCCGGCGACGACCACAGGTGTTTCGGCTTTATCCCAGCCTACGGGCGCAAGCCGCTGCCGCACCAGTCGCTCGGCCAGGTACCCAGCCGTCATCGCAGCGCCTAGACTGCCCAGCGTGCGGTCTGGCGCGGCATCCGGCCGTCGCAGGAGGACCGCGATCGCCCATGCCTGTGCGGCGAGCATTACGAGGGGTGCGGATAGCGCCGTTCCCATCAGCACGCAATCGCGCCCAACCGTAGACGGCTGTCCCCGCCAGAATGGAATGTCAAAAGCGTGGCGGCGGCGTAGGGCCAGCGCCGTTCCGCCGAGTCCGGCTGCAAGCTGGGCCGTGGCCACCAAGGCCAGTACCCGGTTTCGGTTCATGACGCGCCAGCTTAATGGGCTGTCGCCGATGGCGGCCATCCTGAAGCACTCACTTCCACCGACGACACGTGGACCACGAACGCTCGCTCATGCCGCCGACAGTGTGCGGCGGGCTCACGGGGAATGGTGGTCGCGCGCAGGTGTCGAGTCGCTTGAGTTCGCCGGCGTAGATGGCGCGCAGCACTGTCGGCGCGAACAGCTGCTCGAACGAGCCGCCGATGCCGCCTGCGCCATCCCAGGCGGTGGAGATCCGCCCGAGCGACCCGCCCCCGGGAAAGACCGTGAACGTGGTGACCGCGCTTGAGTTCATGTCGGACTCGGTGAGGACTCGGCCAGGTTCCGGGCCGGCAACCTGCCGGGCCGGCCTGTGCGGCCGGCCCGGGTACCGGGTGCAGCCGGTCCGCCTGCCGCACGGCGCGCGGCCCGTCCTGGCTGATGCGGGTGCTGCCCCGCATCCTTCCCTTCTCCAGGCCGGCTGGCTGCTTCGCGCTTGCTGTCGTGCGCGTTCAGGCTGGGCGGCGGGGAGCTTCAGCGGCGGGAATGACCGGGACGAGCAGGTGCGAGGCGCGGTTCGCGCCGGTGTGGATGGTGGCGCCTGCCGCCGGGCGCCGGTCCCGGGGGTCGTTGTGCTGCATTCGCGGGAGATCGTCGTCGCTGGTCACCAGCTCAAGACGCAGCCGCTCGCCTGGCGCGAGCGTGATGCTGGTCGGCCAGATCTCGACCTCGAGCAGGACCGGCTCGCCCGGCGTCAGCGGGATCGCGCGGTCGTGGGGGTGCCAGGGGCGGTAGGGCTCGGATCGTTCCGGGTCGAGCTCGCGGTGCGAGGCCCGCAGCCAGCCCAGGGCCATCGGTAGCGGCCCGCCTTGCGGGCCGATGGCCGGGATCGGTTCTCCGTCGGCGCCCAGGTGCTGCAGCCGGGCCAGGACGTCGAGGTCGTCGCGGTCAGCCGAGATCCACAAGCGCAGCGTTACCGGGCCGGTGAGTTCCAGCGGCTCTTCGGCGGGGTCGGTAGAGAAGCTCGCGGGATAGCTCACCTCACCGGCTGTGGCCGGCGCCGCCCAGCCGAGCCGGCTACCGCCGAGGTAGAGCTCGCGCCACTGGGTCTGCGGCAGGGGGAAGTCCGAGGCGTCACGCCAGGCGACCTCGCGGCCGTGACGGATCGCCAGGCGCACGCGCGCCACGCCGTCCATCCGCTCCTGCTGACCCTTGAGGAACCGGTCCAGGAAACGCAGCTGCAGCTCTTGAGCCCAGTCGGCGTAGTAGGGGTCGATGTGAGTGCCGGTATGCACGACGAGCCACTTGTCCTTCGACGCGGCCCGGCGCCAGCCCTCGATGTTGCCCCGCAGGTGCAGATGCAGGGCCCCCCAGTTGCCCGCCGACAGCAGCGGCACGGTCACGCGCTCCAGATCGGTGATGCGCTCTTGGTGGTAGTCGTCGACCAGCGGATGCTCGGGGAGCACCTCCCGCCAGTCATCGCCGTCAGGGCTGTTGCGCTGCGGCTCGATCTGGTTCTCCCACCACGGCTCGATGAATCCGTTGGCATACAGACCGCCCTGGTAGGCGCATTCGCGGTAGAAATCGGCCGAGCCCTCCCAGGCCACGACCGCCGCGAGGTGCGGCGGCTGGAGAGCCGCTACCCGCCAGCCCATCATGGCCAGCCAGGAGATCCCGCTCGAGGCGACCTTGCCACCCGACCACGGCTGAGCGGCAGCCCACTCGATGACGTCGTAGAAGTCCTCAGCGTCCTTGGTCCCGTACAGCTCCAGCCGGCCTGGCGACTTCCCGGTCCCCCGGGTGTCAGCGCGCACCAGCGCGTAGCCCCGTGGCACCCACCACTCCGGATCAGGCGTCTCCCACACCATGTGGTCGTGATGGCCGACGAGCTCGTACAGCGGATAGCGCTCGGGCCAGTGCACGTCTTTGCCGTAAGGGCTGATCGAGGCGATCACCGGGACCGGCTCGCCGCCCTCGGGCCGGAAGACATCGACCACGATCGGCGAGCCATCACGCGTCATCACCGCGATATCGCGCTCTACAAGCACTGTGCCGCTCCTCCCTGATGACGGCGAGCACGTAACCCCAGCTCGCCCTCGGCTGATCTTGACCGCCTGCGCCATAACCTGCATCCGCCAACGCGCCGGCGAGTTCCCGCTACCTGGCGATCCCCGGACCCGGGCCGGTACGGCGTACCAGGGTTGACCTGGACAGCGGAGACGGTTTCCATGGCCGCCCATGACTGCAGGCCTGCAAGCCCTCCTGACGGCAGGGTACGTGCCGATCGACGATCACATGATCCCTTCCGGCCCGCGCCAGCGCGGCCGGCCACGAAGCTGATGATCACACCGGCGCCCCAGACGCGGATGCCCCGGGCATCAGCGGCGCCAGTCGCTCCATTCGCCGCCGCCAGATCATGACAGTGCAAATCATCCGGCAGGCGCCTGGGACAGGGCAGAACAGCCGCTAGACGCGCACCAACGATCTGCCGCCCGGCCAGCAGTCAACGACGCCGGCCACCTCGCCAACCTCACCAGCAGCTGTCGGCCGGCCGCTTGGGCCCCCGATAACCATGCACAGCAAGCCAGTGCCGACACCGCGCGCATCTGCCGCACCGAGTGCTCTTGAGCTCGATTGCGGCGGCTCGTTGCAGACGCCAGGTGGGGAATGCGGCGGCGGAGCTTGCTTGTCAGGCTGCTGGCGCCACGTTCACATCGAGGGTGAGGGTTTCGGCGTCGGTGTCGTAGTCCCGGGGGTCGCCCTCGAGGGCGAACGCGATGGCTGACAGGGCGTCGCGCTCGGCGTCCTCGCGGGTGGGGGTTCCGCCGCCGTTAATGTGCAGGGCCGGCACGCGGTAGTGCCAGTTGCCGGCTTCCTCGTCGAAGAACAGCTCGACACGCAGCACGCCAGTCACCAGACCGTCCTATAGCTTCCGCAGTTCAGCAAGGGTATAGCCGTAGTCACGAGCGATCCTGGCCATCGCCGGGCCGCCCAGGTCCACACCATCATGGTAGGCCCAGATGCGCTGCTGGTCCCCTTTGACGAGCACGCGGTGCGAACCCGACCGCCTGGTCTCGGTCCACCCGTCCCGCTTCAGTACCGCAAGCACCACGTCAACCCTGAAAAGGGCAGCACATTGCTTCCGCAAGTATCAAATACTTTTACTAAAGCTCTCTGCGCTACTGGGAGGCGGTGGCCGGCCAGGATGACCTGGGCAGCCTCGCGGTGGACCGTCGCATTCACCTCCCTGAGCCTAAGCGCCGCGTCCGCGGTCGGCTGGGACCCAGCGAGTTGCCCTCCGTCAGCTACGTCATGAACTCCGAACGGGGCGAGAGGATGGCAGATCTGGTGCGCTTCACGGACCCGCTCATTTGCCGCGAACCGGGCGGATCTTCAGGCGATCGCGGGTCTGTAGGCTTGCCGCCATGCCTGCCGGCGATTTGCCAGTGGTGGAGTTTGCCTTCCCGGGACCGTTGCGGGATCAGCTCGTGGCCGCGATCTTGGCGGGTGAGAAGACTACGACGACCGGGCTGGTCGCGGAGTACGAGCACGCGAACGATCCGCTGCCGGTCCCGGGGCTGCGCGAGGTTGTGGTCGACTCGGGCGGCCGCCCGGTCGCGGTCATCGAGACGGCCGCGGTGCGGGTGGTGCGGCTCGCGGATGTGGACCTGGGCCACGCGCTGGGCGAGGGTGAGCGATTTGCCTCGGTCGCGGAATGGCGGACCGGTCATGAGCGGTTCTGGCACTCGGCCGAGATACGCCGGGCTCTTGGTGATCCCGCTTTTACCGTCGGGGATGACACCCTGGTCGTAGTGTCAGAATTCCGGCTAATAGAAGACTAAGACCCGGCACGCTTTACATCCGTGGCGTTTCCGCGGAAGCGGCTTGTGCAATCTTTCACAAAGCGCTTCCGCGGAAACGCCCGCCCCCGTACCTGATCTGGATCTCCCGGATGCCCGGCCGCTGCCGGGCCAGGCAGGCGCCCAGCGGAACGCCCAGGTCCGTGGGGCTAGCCGGGGTATGGGCGTTGCCTGCCATCGCAAGCGTGCGAGCTGTTGAGGGGGAGCCGACCAGCAGTCTGTCCCCATCTTTCTATTCTGAGTATGCAGGTCATGGCGGCACAGCGAAGTACCCCGAGAGCTGCGCGATCGCGCGGTGAAGATGGTCTTGGAGATCCAGGAACAAGATGGGAAAGGGCATGGGGAGATCGCCCGGGTGGGCAGGCAGTTGGATGTTCATCCCGAGGCATTGCGGTCCTGGCTACAGCAGGTGGAAATTGATTCCGGTCAGCGCCCGGCACGACGACCGGGGATAAGCAGCGGATCGCCGAGCTGGAGCGTGAAAACCGTGAGCTCCGGCGGGCCAATGAGATACTGAAAGCCGCCAGTGCCTATTTCGCGAGGGAACTCGACCCGAGGCTGCCGCGCTAGTCGAGTTCGTTGACGCGCACCGAGACCGGTTCGGCATCGAGTCGGCCTGCGCGGTCCTTGGATTTCCCGTGTCGTCGTATTACTTCGCGAAGAAACGCGAGGCGAAACCGCCGGCGCGGGAAACCCGAGATGCGATCCTGAAAGAGAAGATCATGGAGGTGTGGAAAGGCGAGAAAGGCAGGGAGGTTTACGGGGCGCGGAAAGTCTGGCTAGAGCTGAACCTGCAGGGTATCGTGGTGGCGCGCTGCACGGTAGAGCGGCTGATGCGCGAGCTGGGGATCGGCGGCGCGCGCTCGCGCCGGAAGCTACCGCGCACCACGGTCCCGGGCGATCCTGCTGCGTACCCGGCTGACCTGCTGGACCGGTGCTTCGACGCGCCGGCGCCGAACCGGCGCTGGGTCGCGGACATCACTTATGTGGATACGCTTTCCGGCTGGGTCTACGCCGCTTTCTTGATGGCGGGCGATCGCCTCATCGCGCTGGGACCAGCTCCAGCCTGCGCCTATGACCCCGTCGAACAAGATCACCTCCAACGGCCGCGCTTTGCTGCGTTCGGCCAGCACCGCCAGGTGACCGGCGGTAATCCGGCCGTCCCCGCCCCACAGCCATGGGTGATCGGGCAGCGGCTCGCCGGCGAGAAACGCCCGGACCACGGTGCCAGCTCATCGGGCCATTCCAGTGCCAGGCGGGTGAGCCCGAACGCCTGCATGACAGCTCGGATGACAAGCGGGTTCTCCCGTACGCCGTGCATCTCGCCCAGCAGCAGCAGACTGCAGGAATCCAGCGACCGCCCGGCCGCCGCCAGCGCCGCAGGCTCGACCGCCAAGCCGAGGTCCTCGACCACGAACTCGTCGATTGCCCGGCGGAATGCATCCAGCGACGCAACACACGGCACGCCTTCAGCATCGCACCGATTCACTCACCAGCCGTCGTCCAACCGCGACGCCGCACATACCGCTGATCGGGCGCCGGGCGCGCGGCGCTATCGGGCCTGGCGCAGCCCTTGTTCGGCGTATTCGGCCAAGAGATCGCTCAGCGAGATGCCACGGCGGCCGGCCTCGGCCGCGAGCCGCTCGGCAAGGTCATCCGGAAGCACGATGGTGCGGTGCACGCCGTCGTCACGCTCCCAGCCTTCGTCACTGAATTCAGAACACGGTCCCTCCTTTCCGATACCAGCGCTCCAGTGTCGTTGCCCGCGACATAGCGGCGAAGGATGCGGTCGCTCAGCAGGCCGAGACAGCTGAGGTTCGGAAACCCCGGCCCCTGCGCGAGCCCCGCCATGACCGGCAGGTGCAGCGGCGGCGCCAGGCCGGCCACGGACAGGTCGACGTCGATCACCTGCTCCAGTTCGGCGCCATCGAGCGCGTTCTGGTACCGGCCGCTCGCTTCTTCACCCAGGAGGGTCTCAAACCAGCGCCCATCGAAGCCGATAGCAACGACAACGGCGTCGTAGGCGACGCGCTCGCGCTCATCGCCGTAGGCGATGGTCACGATCACGTCGTGCTCGCGTGCCTCGACCGCGGCCGCCCGCCCGGCCAGTGTGCGCAAGCCGCGCGCCTGGTTGAGCGCCGCCTCGGCCTGCAGCGAGAAGACGCCACGATCGGTGCGCGCAAGGAACTCACGCCGGTGCGCCTCAGCCAGGCGCGGCCAGTCAGCGGGGTCGGAGTAGAACCGGTTCTCGTCGTAGCTCTCACCGCGCGAGTACAGGACGCCCCGGGCGGTCAGGACGTCGATCGCCGAGTGCTTGTGGCACCGCTTCACCAGATCGATGACCACCGAGGCGGCAGTTTCCCCGCTGCCGACGACGCAGAGGTTCAGCGCGCGGTCGCGGTGCAGCCCGCCCGCCGCCAGCCAGTAGGTCCGCCCGTCCAGGACCCGCGGGTGCTCACGAGGCTGGCCCGGCACCGTGATGACCGGGCCCGCGCCGGTCAGGACTACGCCGTCGGCGGCGATCGCATCGCCGGCCTCCAGCCTGACCTCCCAGCGGCCGCCAGCCACTTCCAGGCCGGTCACGACACCGTGGGCAATCTCCGCGCCGGCCGCGTCGGCGACTTCGCGCAGGTAGGCGCTCCACTGGCGGTGCGTCGGCCGGAGCCGGCCGCGGTCGACCCAGTCGCCATAGGCGCCGTGCCTGATCAGGTGGCGCTGCCAGCTGTACTCCGCCATCGCCGCGACAACATCATCGGATGCATCGCCCCAGCTCGCAGCGTACGGATAGCCGACATCCTTCTCCGGCGGCGTCCCCAGCGGCAGCAGTCCGCTGGTGTACCCCTGGCGCCCGCTCCAATTCCCCGCGACCTCGCCACGGTCGACGAGCACCACGCGCGGCGCCGGCAACCCGGCAGCACCAAGCGCGCGGGCCTTGGCGGCGATCGCGATACCCTTCGGGCCGGCACCCACCACAGCAAGTGTTGACACCTGGAGAGGATAACCAGGCGACGCGGGACGGGCGACGGCTAGACGGGCACAGTGCAGCCGGGTATCACCTGCCCGGGATGAGCCGGGGCGCGGATGTTCCGGCTTCAATAGCCTCATGGTGGTGATCTTCGGTTTCGGGGCAGGCAGTCCGGAGGATCAGGGCGAAGTCGCGCCATGCGTGTGCCCGAACTGTCATAACCAGGTGTTCCTCCACCACGTCCGGTCGAAGAAGTCAGTGCGCCTGTACTTCGTGCCCGTCATGCCCTACGGGACCGATGACTACCTGGTCTGCCCGGTCTGCAGCCGGGGCCTTCAGCTCAGCCGCGCCCAGCTGCCCCGGGTACGTTCCATGTCCGCCGCGACCGCGTCGTTCCGCGCAGGCCGGCTCCCCGAGGCCGGGTACATGGCGCAGGCCGGGCAGTTCTGGCGCCAGCTCGGCGTGAACCCCGCAGGCCAGCAGCCCCCGGCCCCGGCCGGCCCCGGTGCACCCGCACCCGCCCGGCCGGCAGCACGCGCCCCAGCAACCGCCCCGGCCCCGGCCCCGACTGCGCCGCTGGCCGCCGATGATCAGGCGCCGTGGATATCGCAGTTGCACAAGCTCGCGCAGCTGCACGACCAGGGCGTGCTGTCCGACGACGCCTATACGGCCGCCAAGCGGCGCATCCTGGAACAGGACAAGCAGCCACCGCCGTCGGGAACGGAATCATCGCCGGCCAGCTGACGGTGATCTAGCGCGGGGTGTGGTCGTGGAGGAACCGGCCGACCGCTTCGGTGGCGGCGGGAAGATGCCCGGGGTCCTTCCACGGCTCGAGCAGTTCGGCGGCCGGCGCGAGCGCGGCGATCTCGCGGCCGGTCTCGGCCGGGTGGTACTCATCGACTCCGGGCAAGACGAGCATCGGCGTGCGGAAGGACCGCACCTGGTCCCGGGTCACGCTGACGGCGAAGTCGGGAGCCCACATCGTGGTGGCGAACGCCTCGATCTGATCGCTGTCGAGATCGTCGCGCTTGCTCATGAGCTGGTCACGCCACTGCTTCCAGACGTTGTCAAAGAGCTCCCGGTTGCTGTCGATGATCCCGACCGGCTGCTCGAGGACGGCCGCGACGACTCGTTCCGGCACGAGTTCGCACAGCTTCAGGATGAACGGGCCGCCGATGCAGCAGCCGAACACCAGGAACCGGTCGATGCCCAGATGATCCATGACCGCCAGCTGGTCGGCCGCGTAGGCGCCCCAGGGGTCGCTGGTCTCGAGCGGGCCGGCGGACTGGCCGGCGTTACGCTGGTCCATCGCGATCATCTGGTACTGCCCCGCGTACGCGGTCAGCGGGTTGATCGCCGCCATCTCCCACAGCGGCACGCTCGAGCGCATCCCGCCCGGCGCCAGCGTCAGCATCGGAAACCCTGTCCCCTGCTGGGTGTACCAGATCCTCGCCTCGCCATTGTCGACGTACGGCACACCGGTCTCCTCTCGCGACTCCGATTCCGGGACCAGCCTATGGCCGGGCAGCCCGCTACGACTGGAATCGGCGTCGTGTCAGGCCGCGTAGAACTGGAGGTCACCGCAGCACATGGTTGCCATTCGGGCCGCTGAGGCGCGCGACAAGGGCGGCAGTGCCCGCTGGCCTGATCTCAACGTCGGCGCCGAGGGCTGTGAGCGCTGACGCGAGGGACGGAGGATCGGGGTGTTCGAGGTGAAAGGCTTCCAGGGTGAGCCCATGCGGCGCTGATCTGGCGGGATGCTCAGTGTCGCCCCAGCTGATCAGGAACGGGATCAGGCTGCCGGGCGTCGCGTTGAGGGTCAGCCGCCACCGCAGTACCGTTCCGGTGGGCGTGGCCCGTTGTCCGTCGGCCACCTCACCTGGGTCATAGCCGCGGCTGCGGGCCCGGGCGACGGCCGCGTCGATGTCGTCGCAAGCGAGCGCCCAGCTGACCAGGCCGCCGCGGCGTAGGCCATCGACCCCGAAAGGACGCGGCCTGGACGGCGCGGGCTGCCCGGGATCGGGAGCGATGATCTCCAGATACGTCTGCGCGCCGAGCCCGAGCAACGCGTTGTGGGTACCCGACCCGTTGTGCTTGCCTCCAGCCTGGGCCCGCACGCCGAAGCGCCCTTCCACCTCGGCTACCGCAGCGGGCAGGTCCGGAGCGGCATAGACCAGGTGGTCAATCAGCATGTGATCCTCACTTCGACACCAGCGGCACCGCGCTCAGGTGCCGCTGCCGTACGGCCGAGTGATGATCTCCAGGAAGTGGCCGCTGGGGTCCTCCCAGTACACGCCCCGGCCGCCGTCGTGGGTATTGAACTGGTCCGGCCGGCGCTTGCCGGGGTCGGCCCAGTACGGCAGCCGGCGATCCCGGATCCGGCCGAAGATCTGGTCGAAATCGGATTCAGAAACGAGGAACGCGTAGTGCTGCGGACTAACCGGGCCGTGGTCATCGGCGAAGTCCAGGGAGACGCCGTTGCCGGTCTGTACGACCAGGAACGGCCCGAACGGCTCGGGGTCGCCCAGGCCAAGGATCTCGGCCAGGAACTGCGCCGATTCGCGCTTGTCATGGACCCGGACGATGGTGTGATTCAGTTCGGCACTCATTGAGACTTCCTCACGGCGCGGGGTGACCAGCCGGATATGCGCTTGTATGCCCAGCCGCTGGCCTCGGCCAACCTGGAATCAGCCGCTGGCTCGGCCAGCCGGTCAGGCAGCCTGCCAGCCGCCGTCGGCGCGGAACTCGATGTTCAGCGCACCCAGGTTCTGCCGCCCGAAGTCGTCCAGCGGCGCGAGTTCGTTCTCGCCGCTCGGGTCGTACAGTCGCCCGATGACAAGTTCGCGGCCCTGACCGTCGACTAGCCTGAAGAACCGCCCGGCGGTCAAGGCCTCGGCAACGTCCTCGGCGACCGCCTCGCTGGGTCCGGACTTGCCGACCGAGGACGGCTCGGCCCCGTCGTAGCCGGCGACCGCATCCTCGATGATGACCCAGCAGTACGGCGTGGTCAGCGATGCGAACTCCGAGATCAGCGAATCGGGGACCTCATCGGTTTCCAGCTCGCCCGGCGGGGCCAGCCCCGCGACGACTGGTCCGGACCCTGATCCTCCGCGGTTCTCGCTCTGAGCGTCCATGCACGGTCTGGTTTCCACGCCTGGCCGGATTATGCCTCGAGGCTCGCCGTAGGCATCTCTTCGCCCCGTGCCGTCGCCAGGAATGCCTGGCGCGGGCTTCGTGTTGGTACAGGAGTTCGAGGGGGCATGACGTGATGAAGTTCAAGAACCGCAACGCCGACCCGGCACCGGCACCGCCGTTTGAGGGACACGGACCGGACGGAGCCGAGCGCGCTACATTCGCCGCGGGATGCTTCTGGGGTGTTGAGGCGGCATTCCGCCAGGTCCACGGGGTGTTGCAGACTGCCGTGGGGTACACCGGCGGCCACGTCGCGGACCCCACCTACGGGCGGGTCTGCCGGCACCGTACCGGCCACGCCGAGGCGGTCGAGGTGTGGTTCGACCCGGCTCAGGTCAGCTACGCGGAGCTACTCCAGACGTTCTGGCAGATCCACAATCCCACTACCCGCAACCGCCAGGGCCTTGACTTCGGCAGCCAGTACCGCTCGGCGATCTTCTACCATGACGCCGGCCAGATGGAAGCCGCGATCGCATCACGTGACGCCGAACAGCAATCGCTGAGACGGCACATCGTCACTCAGATCACCCCGGCGTCCGCGTTCTACCGGGCCGAGGAATACCACCAGCGGTACCTCGAGAAGCACGGCCATTCCGCCTGCGCAACCACCATCCGGCGAACGGGCCCGGAGCCGAGCGCAAGGACCCTGTAGCTGGCCAGCGCGGACGAGGCAGTTGCGCGCCGCGGTCAGCTGATCCGCAGGCTCGCGATCCGCCCGTCGCGCAGCTCGAAGTTCATCGGGCCAGTCCCGTTGAAGCCGTCGCCGGTGACCGTCAAGGTGACGGTGTAGCTGCCCGGCGTGGTGCCCGGCTCGGCGCTGACGAGCTCGAAATGCGATCGCACGCCGATGTTGTCGGTGCGGTTCCAGCTGCGCACGCCCTCGTGGCCGTGGAACTCGCGGCCCCAGTCGTTGAGATAGGCGTCCTCGGTAAATGCTGCGACGAACGCGTCGGAGTCCCCGCGGTTGGTCGCCTCGATGAAGTTCTGGATCGCGGCAGGCAGGTCGTTCTCAGTCATCGCGCTCCCGGCTTCTCGTGCGGATACACGGCTATTCGAAGTAGGCGATGCTGCGGAACTCGATGCTGTGCCTGGGCTGGGTCGCCCGCGCGGTTTCATCGCGGAACGCGGTGTGCGGAACACGCCACGCCCGTGCGTGATCGCTGTCGTTGAGCTTGAAGAAGAGGATCTCCTCGCGGGTCATGTCCGGGAAGTACCACCACTGGTGCCTGGGGTTGTGGTGGAATTCGAACCCGCTGGTCCCCGGAGCGTCCGGGGGCATGTCCGCGTACAGGTCGTCGGGGATCTTGTCCACGAAGTACAGGCGGTTGTCCAGCCCCTCGCCCGGCTCGACGCTCTGATAGTCGCACAAGGCCAGCGGCCAGTCCTGCGGCGGCGGGCTGAAGACGCGCCAGAGGCTGGTGATGAGCGCCCGGCGGAAGCCGGGCCCGCCGGGGAACCGGGAGGCGTAATCGGCCTCGGCCCGGCCGCGCGCTCCAGCGACCGAGTAGTCGTCGTGGACCAGGGCGGCCTGGGGCTGCGAGGCATTCTCGCTGGGAGCCGCGGAGCGGCGCAGGACCCAGCCAAGCGTCGACACCCGGTCGGCTCCGGTGTAGAACTTCACGAATTCGGTCACCTCGGCGGCGTAGACCTCGTTCACCTCGTCCCGGTTGGTGAAATCCGTCACCGCTGAGGTGTGCCCGACGATCGCGAAGCCGTTGCGATCGAGCGTGAACTGGTCGCGGACCGGGCGCCCGTCGCGGATCGGCATCTCATACGTGCGGTACGTCCCGGTGTTGACGCTCTCCCCCGGCGCGGTGAACCGGCGGAGCACCGTAGACTCGGGCGCCAGGTAGCTGAGCTCGCCCGTGACCGCCTGGATGCGCATCGCCGCCTCCCCTCATGGATGGCCTGCGTGTTCCAGTGAAGAGCCCGCGCGGCGAGATGTCCACGCCCATGCCGCGCCTGGCCCAGTCCGCACAATCCGGGCCGTGAAAAGTACGAGTCCAGCAACAACGCGGCAGCGACCGGGGCGCCCGAGTCAGCGCTCGTAGGCGCCGGTGAGACGGCCCCTCGCGAGAACGGGACCGGAGACCGCCGACAGCAGCGCCCGCGGCCTCGCCTGCTCCGCAGCCGCCCCGTCATCGGCAGCAACAGCAGTGGCCAGGGCGAACAGCTGGAATGTGTAGCGGTGCGGGCCGTGCCCCTTGATCGGTTCCGGGCCTAGGTACCCCCGTCCCATACCGGAGCGCAGCACGCGCACCCCGGCAGCCGGGTTCCCGGCCGCCAGCCCGCCCGGCGGCAGCTCGCGGACCCGCGGCTCGATCAGCGCCACGCAGTGCACGAACGGCCGCGGCATCGGGACGTCGGTGTCCTCGACGACCAGCAGCAGTTCCGCGGTCCCCGCCGGCGGCGCGTTCCAGGACAGCTGCGGGGACAGGTTCTCGCCGCCGGCCCGCTTCCCGGCGTGCTCGGCCGGGATCGCCTCCCCGTCGGCGAACGCGTCGCTGGTCAGCACCAGCGTCTCCGGCGCGCTCAGGTTCGACAGGTTCCAGGCCAGCTTCGTCTCCCCCGCCCTGCGGTTCTTCAGCAGCGTGCCCACAACGCCCATGGCGTCTACCTCCTGGATGTGGCCCCGGGGCCCGCCTCGATCACGGCGCGGACCTCCGCCTCGGTGGGCTGCGGCTCGAAGTAGGTGACCGCCCAGGTGAGCCCCGCCTGTTCCCAGGGCCCGAGGTCGGTGCCCGGGGGAAGCTCGGTGATCAGGTCGAACGGCCCGCCGTCGGGGCGGGCGTCGCGGACCTCGGCGGCCAGTTTGGCCAGCGCCTCGGGGCCGGGCAGGTCGATGGGGAAAAGGCCGTCCCAGCGCAGCGCCCGGCGTACCGGCGGACGGTTCGGCCACACCCCGGCCACCCACACCGGGGGCCTGGGCCGCTGCACCGGGACCGGCTCGAACTCCCCGGCCCAGTACCTGGCCAGCGCGTCCAGCCCGTCATCGAGCAGCCGGGCGCGCTCACGCGCGTCAGTCACCTCCCCGAACGGCTCCAGCTCGCCGTGCCGCGTGCTGCCAAGCCCGACACCGAAGACGAGCCGGCCGGAGCTGAGCAGGTCCAGCGTGACCGTCTCCCTGGCCACCTTGTGCACCCGGCGGCGGGACAGCGGCGTGACCATCGGGCCGATCAGCACCCGGGACGTGGCGCACGCCACCGCGGCCAGCGTCACCCACGGGTCGGCCACCGCCCGCACCGGCGGGCTGTAGAGAATGTGGTCCCACACGAAGAAGCCGTCCCAGCCCCGTTCCTCGGCCCGCGCGGCCAGCCGGGCCACCACCCGCGGATCGGCCAGCTCGTTGAACGGCCCGACATCGATCGCGTGCTTCATGACCGCGATCCTAGGTCACGGGCTCAGCCGGCGCGCACGGCCCGCGCGGCCGGGTAGGTGGTGAGCCGGCCGCACATCCCGTAGCTCCGCTCTTCCGCGGGACGCTCGATCCGCCACAGGCCGGCCGCGTCCAGGTGGCCGGCGACGCCGGCGCCGATCTCATCCAGGTGGTCGCCGGTCAGTTCCGCGGTGGCGAGGGCGCCAGCCCGCCAGCGGTCCCGCCAGTCGTCCGCGCGCTGCCCGGCCAGCCGGAGCGCGGCGGCGTAGAAGTCGTCGAGCGCGCCGGGACCCGACTCCAGCACCCGTTCCCGCAGCGACAGGTAGCCCTCGACCGCGAGGCCGGCCCGCCGCCGCGCCGCCGCGGCCACCGTGTCACCCCCCGCGCTGTCCCCGCCCGCGCTGTCCCCGCCCGCGCTGCCTGCGGACCCGCTGGCCACCGGCTCAGGGCTGGCCACCGGCTCAGGGCTGGCCACCGGCTCAGGGCTGGCCACCGGCTCAGGGCTGGCCATCGACTCAGGGCTGGCCATCGACTCAGGGCTGGGCAGCGTCGCGGCACGCGCGTAGGCGTCCGGGTCGGCGAGGATCTCCGGCGGGAACGTGAGCACGGCGTCGCCGTGCTCGGGCAGGCCGGCGTTCTGCATCACGACGAACAGCCGCAGGTCCCCCTCGTTGACCAGCCGGTGGATGGTGCCCGGGGTGAACCAGAGGCAGTCACCGGGACGCAGCGCCGTCTCCGCGTACCCGCGCTCGCCGAGCGTCTGGAGCCGGCCGGCGCCGGAGGCGACGACGTAGCCTTCCGTGGAGGCGAGGTGAACGTGCGCCGAGCCGCCGGGCAGCCCGTCGGGCGCCACCCAGTCGTAGACGTCGAGCACCGTGATCGCGGTCGCTCCCGGGAAGGCCGCGGCAGCGGAGGGGTGCGCCTGGGGGGAACCAACGGTACGTTCGGGCAAAATCGATCACTCCTCAGCCGGAAGCAAGTCCCGCGCGGCCGCGCGCTCGGCGAGCCGGGCGCAGGCGGCCCGGTCGAGCGAGCCGTCCGCGACCGCGATATCGTAACGCAGCGTAAGCGCCGCGTCCGCGGCGAACGGGAACTCCGTGTCGAAGAACGGCGCGGGGCATACCGCCGCGAACGGCGTGCTGCGCACGAACCACTGGCTCGGGTAGCTGAAGTTCGCGGGCGAGTCGCGGAAGACCAGCGTGGAGCTCCGCCCGTGCTCGTCGTGTCGCCCGGCGAACGCGACCCACGGCGCGCGGGTGCCCATCAGCTCGTCGCCACCGCTGCCGTCAGGCGTCACCACCGTCCCGCCGGTAAACGAGCGCGGGCCGCGCCAGAACAGGCCGCCGTAGCCGGCGTTCGGCCTGCCCGCCGTGGTGGGGCTGCCGATCACGATCTCCGTGCCGCTGACGTTGACCAGCGTCGTCTCGAACGCGAGCAGCCACGCCGCGTCAGCGTCCGGGTCCGGGTCCGCGTCTGGCAGGACCGTCGCGGCGATCCGGCGACGCTCCGCAACCGGCGTCTGGCCGGCCTCGGTCACCCAGGTCAGCCGTTCGTCGAACCGCGCGACGTCGTCCTTCGCGACCGCCACGTCGAACCCGTCGTGGCGCATCGCGCCGTCGTTGTGCTCCTGGACGTAGCCGCCGTTCCTGAAGGTGGGACCGCCCCAGAAGTTCTCGGTGCCGACGTGCGGCAGCGACAGGGCGATGCCCTTGTGCCACACGTGGTCATGCGGGCGGTAGATGGTCACGAGGTCCCCGCGCAAAGTGCGCACCGGGTGAAAGAACGGCCGTGGCGACTCCAGCTGCGCCTCGCCAGGCCGGTACACGTAGCGGAACAGCTCGAGGTCATCCGCCAGGGCCGTGACCTCGGTCTCGCCGTGCCGCAGGGACATCACCACGCCTCGTGGCCTCCGTTCATCGCGGTGTAGAACGCCGCAGGTGGCGCGAGGTCGGCCGGCGCGACGGGGCGGCGCGTGAACGCCGAGGCGTAGATGCCCGCGATCAGCGCCATCGTGCGGCGGGCTTCGGGCGGCGTCACCGGCGGGCGCCGGCCGTCGCGCAGCGCGGCCAGGACGCGGGCGAACTGGGCGGCGTGACCGCTGCGTGCCTCGCCGTCGCCGCCGCCGTCGGCAGCGTGTTTCCAGGCCGCCTCCACGTCGTCTTCGCAGCCAGGGGCCGGGGTGACCCGCCAGTCGTCGTCGCCATAGCCGTACAGGTGGGTCACCTCCACGGTCGCGCGCTCGAAGTCGAACCGCAGGTAGGACTCCTCTCGCGGGGACAGCACGCTGTTCACCACGCTGGCCACCGCGCCGTTCGCGAACGTGACGTGCGCCAGCGACAGGTCCTCGGTGGGCATGGTCCTGGCCTGGGTGCGGGCGATCGCGGACACCTCGGTCCAGTCGCCGAGCACGTCGAGCAGCATGTCCATCTGGTGAATGCCGTGGCCCATGGTCGGCCCGCCGCCCTCGGTGTCCCACCTGCCGCGCCAGGGCACGTCGAAATACGCCTGGTCACGGAACCACGTGGTGTGGCAGACGGCGATCAGGGGCCGGCCGAGCGCGCCGCTCGCCGCCAGCTTCTTCAGGCGGCGCTGGCCGTCGCCGAAGCGGTGCTGGAAGACGGTGGCGAACCACGGCGGGCGTTGCTCCGCGGCGACGAGCTCGTCGAACTCCCGCAGGCTGATGGTGGGCGGCTTCTCGGTCAGCACGCTCGCCGCGCCGCGCAGGCATTCGAGGGCGATCGGGTGGTGCGTGCTCGGCGGCGTGCAGATGTGCACAAGATCGGGTCGCGCCTGGCTGAGCAGGGTGGCCAGGTCGTCGTAGCCGCCTGGAATGTGGAATTCGGCACAGAACGTCCCCAGCTGGCTCCGGTCCACGTCCATCGCCGCGACGATCGTGGCGGGCGCGGCGCCGGCTGCGCCCGGCTGGCTAGCGATGGCCTGGGCGTGCGACCGCGCGATGTTCCCGGTGCCCACGATCGCGACCCGGACCGGTTCCGCTGTCACGTCAGCCACTTCGCTATCAGCGTTTCGTACCTGTCCTTGAGGTTGGCGAGCACGTCGTCCGGGTCGGCCGCCCAGACGTCGGCGTTGAAGATCTCGACCTCGATGTCGCCTTGGTACCCGGCGGCGGTGACCGCCTGGCACAGCGGCTCGAAGTCGATCACCCCGTCGCCCATCATCGCCCGGCCGAGCAGGATGTCGGCGGGCAGCGGCATGAGGAAGTCGCTGACCTGGTACCCCGCGATCCGGCCTTCCTGGCCGGCCCGCCGGATCTGGTCGCCGACCTCGGGATCCCACCATAGATGGAAGGTGTCGACGATGACGCCGACCGCTCCCGCGGGATAGCAGGCGGCGAGGTCCAGGGCCTGCCTGAGAGTAGAGAGCACGCCCCGGTCGGCGCAGTACATCGGGTGCATCGGCTCCAGGGCGAGGCGGACGCCGCGTTCTTCGGCGTAGGGCACAAGCTCCGCGATGGCGTCGGCCACGTGCACGCGGGCTGCGCCGAGCTTCTTGCTGTTATCAGGCAGGCCGCCGACGACGAGGACGAGGCAGGCGGCGCCGAGTTCGGCCGCCTCGTCGATGGCGGCCCGATTGCTGTCGAGCCAGCCGGGCCGGGCGAAGAACCCGCTCCGGCAGAGCGACGAGACCCGCAGACCAGCATCCCGCACGACCTTGGTGCTGCGCTGGAGGCCGAACTCCGCGACGGGCTCGCGCCACAGCCCGACGGCTCCGATGCCGTGCCGGCCGCACCCGTCGGCGAGCTCCCGGACGCCCCACGACCGCACGGTCCACTGATTAACGGACAACCGCTCGCTAGCGGCCCGCGCGGCCTCCGGCCGCATCTTGCTGTTATCAGCCGACGTGGTCACGGCTTGCTCCACGGCAGCGGCGGCACGCCGCCGCTTCTTGCTGTTATCCGTGGCCGGCGCCAGCGACCGGACGATAGTGGATAGTTAGGCACACCAGAGGGTGCACAAGTATCCACCATCATGGCGAACCAGCCGCTTCTTGCTGTTATCAGGCTAGGCGCCTCGGCGCGCGATGATCGTGCGGGATAACGCGCCAGAATCCGGGTGTTCAGAATCCGGGGCAAATCCCGCACGATGATCCGCTCGCGGCGTGGGCGCGCGGCGAACCGGCTGGTTCGTGCTGTTGTCACTGGGTGATTCCGTATTGGGTGAGCAGCGCGCTCATCCGGCGGAAGGAGAGGTCGGGGTCCGGCAGCAGGCCGGCGGTGTCCGCGAGGCGGAACACCTCGGCGAGATGCGGCAGCGACCGCGCCGCCTGCGCGCCGCGGATCATGACGAACGCGTCCTGGTGCCCGGCCAGCCAGGACAGGAACGCCAGCCCGGTCTTGTAGTTGTAGGTCGGCGCCTCGAAGATCTTCCGGGACAGCGTCACGGTGGGCGCGAGGATCTGCTCGTAGCTCAGCATGTCGCCCTCGTCGAGCGCGTGCAGGGCCGTGGACGCCGCCGGGGCGATCGCGTCGAAGATCCCCAGCAGCGCGTGGCTGCCAGAGGCGATCAGCGACGGGTAGTTGAAGTCGTCGCCGGTGTACAGCCGGACGCCCGGCGGGAGCGCGGTCCGCAGCGCGACCTCGTGCTGCGCGTCCAGCAGCGACACCTTCACGCCGTCGATCTTGCCGATGTTCTCCCTGATCAGCTGCAGCAGCGTCTCCGCGGCGCGCCAGATGTCGGGCGAGCCCCAGTAGCCGGCGAGCGCCGGGTCGAACATCTCCCCCAGCCAGTGCACGATCACCGGCCGGTCCGCCTGGCCGAGCACCGCCCCGTACACCGTGAGGTAGTCCTCGGGGCCGCGCGCAAGCGCGGCCAGCTCCCTGCTGGCCATGAGGACGACTCCGGCTTCGGTGGCGCGGATCGCGTGCAGCTGCTGGCTGTACGCCGTGACGATCGCGTCCAGGTCCGGCGCGCCGGGCGCGTGGTCGGTGCCGACGCCGGCCGCGACCAGTTCCGCCGGGTCGCCGAAGTCCTTCGCCGCATCCGCGGACCGCTTCGCGAGCTCGCGGGCAGCGGTCCAGTCCAGCCCCATGTTCCGCTGCGCGGTGTCCATCGCCTCGGCGACCCGCAGCCCGTACGCCCACAGGTGCCTGCGCACCCGCAGCGTCGAGTCCCAGTCCACCGCGGGCTGCGGCGCCGCCGGGTCACCCAGCGGATCGGCCACCACGTGCGCCGCCGCGTAGACGACGCGCGACCGGGGCGGCCCCTCCGGGCGCGGCCAGGCGCGCGGCGGCGAGAGCTGATATGGCTGCAGGGTCCCGTCGGGCGCGGGCAAAACGATCTTCATGAGCCCGCCGCTGTAGTCGCCGGCACCTCGATGCGCCGCCCTTCCTCGGACGACCGCATCCCCAGCTCGGCGACCCGCACCCCGCGGGCGCCGGCGTGCAGATCCTGCCCGAACGGCGCGTCTTCCACCACGTGCCTGACGAACATCTCCCATTGCAGGCGGAACGCGTTGCCAGGTTCGCCATCCAGTGGAGCGGGCTGCCATTGATCGAGGAACCTGCTTACGTTCGGGATATCTGGATTCCAGATGGGACGCGGGGAGACGCCGCGGTGCTGCGCGACGCAGTCCCGCAACCCGGCCACCGCGCTGCCCTCGGTCCCGTCGACCTGGAACTCGAGCAGCTCACCGCGGTGCACCCGCACGCACCACGAGGAGTTGAGCTGGGCGACGACGCCCCCGGCCAGCTCGAAGATCGCGTACGCGGCGTCGTCCGCGGTGGCGTCGTACCGCTCGCCGCGCTCGTCCCAGCGTTCCGGGATATGCGTGACCGCTCGCGCGGTGACCGCCTCGATCGGGCCGAACAGCCCCTCGAGCACGTACGTCCAGTGCGGGAACATGTCGAGCACGATGCCGCCGCCGTCTTCCTTGCGGTAGTTCCAGCTCGGGCGCTGCGACGTCCGCCAGTCGCCCTCGAACACCCAGTACCCGAACTCGCCGCGCACCGACAGGATCCGGCCGAAGAAGCCGCCGTCGATGAGCGACCGCAGCGCGCGGATCCCCGGCAGGAACAGCTTGTCCTGCACCACCCCGTGCTTGACGCCGGCCCGGTCGGCCGCGTCCGCCAGGTCGGCGGCCTGCTCGCTGGTGGTCCCCGTCGGCTTCTCGACGTACACGTGCGCGCCCGCGTCGAGCGCCTTCATGACGGCCGGGTACCGCTGGCTGGTGACCTGGGCGTCGAAGTAGATCCCGCTGCCTTCCTTGATGCTGTCCAGGGCCTCGTCCAGGCTGGTGGTCCAGTCCTTGATGGCGTGCCGGTCCGCGATGTCGCGGAGCTTGGCCTCGCTGCGGCCGACCAGGACCGGCTCGAGCCGGACCCTGCTGCCGTCACCGAGCAGCACGCCGTCGTCGGCGTTGATCGCCAGTACCGACCGGACCAGGTGCTGGTTGTAACCCATGCGCCCGGTGACGCCGTTCATGACGACCCTGACGACCTCGCTTGGTTCGCTGCCCATGATGAACACACTAAATGAGGTGATTTGGGCCGGCCAGCCGGGTGCGGGCCGGCGCCGAGCTGACAGGTCCGCGCCGCCGAACGTTCCTGTTCATCCCGAACGGGCCCGTGGTTCCTGCCCGGCCAGGCTGCTGCGGGCCGGGTCGGGCATTATTGGCGGATGCCACTGTTCGCGTTTGAGGGTCATGAGCCCCAGGTGAGCCCGACGGCGTGGATCGCGCCGACCGCCACGCTGATCGGGGACGTGCGCGTCGAAGACGACGCGTCGGTCTGGTACGGGGCGGTGCTGCGGGCCGACTTCGGGCCGATCATCGTGCGGCGCGGAGCGAACATCCAGGACGGCTCGGTCCTGCACGGGGGCTGGGACCCGGCTACCGAGATCGGCGAGGGAGCGACGGTCGGGCACCTGTGCGTGGTGCACGGTGCGGTCGTCGGCTTCGAGGCGCTGATCGGCAACGGCGCGACCGTGCTCGACGGCGCGATCGTCGGCAGTCACGCCCTGGTCGCCGCGGGCGCGACGGTGCCGCCGCGGATGCAGATCCCCGATGGCATGCTCGCCGCCGGAGTCCCCGCGCGAGTGTTTGGCGAGCTCACCCCGGGCGCGAAGCAGTGGGTGGACGGCAACCCCGAGATCTACCGCGCCCTGGCCCGGCGCCACGCGACTGGTGTCAGACCCGTCACCGGATGAGCTGGGTAGGCTGGCCGGAAGTTGGAACCGTGGAGGCTGTTGATGGCCGATGATCTTGCCGACCGGCTGCGGGCTATCTGCCTCGCGCTGCCCGAGGTGAACGAGCGGCCGAGCCACGGGGCGCCCGCGTTCTTCGTGCGTGACAAGAAGTCGTTCCTGCAGCTGTGGGCGTCCGGGCACCATGACGACGACTTCCCGCACCTGTGGTGCGCCGCGCCGCCCGGCGCGCAGGCCGAGCTCGTCGCCGGGGCGCCGGACCGGTTCTTCCGGCCGCCCTACGTCGGCGGCCGCGGCTGGATCGGCGTGCGCCTCGACGGCGATGTCGACTGGGCCGAGATCAAAGAGCTGTGCGAGGACGCCTACCGCGCGGTGGCCCCCGCCAAGCTGGTAGCCGTCCTCGACGAACGCTGACGCTGGCCAGCCGCTGGCACCTGCCCCGCGAAGGTTGAACGGGCAGCCCGGACGGGTACGCAGGCAGGATGCGCGTTGCCGTGCTCTCCGATGTTCACGGGAACCTGCCCGCGCTGGATGCCGTCCTCACCGATGTCTGGCAGGCGGGCCCCGACCTCGTCGTGCTGAACGGCGACCTCGCCGACGGCCCGATGCCAGCGCAGACCCTCGACCGGCTGGCGGGACTCGGCGACCGCGCCGTGTGGGTCCGCGGCCACGCCGACCGGCGGCTGGTCGACGCCTTCGACGGCAACTTCATGATCCCCGGGCTGGACACCGACCCGTCGGCGGACTGGTTCGAGTGGTGCGCGGCGCGGCTGGACCGCTACTACCGCGACCTGCTGGCCGGCCTCCCGCCGCTGGTCACGCTGGACGTGGACGGGCTCGGGCCGGTCGCGTTCTGCCACGCGACCGCGCGCGACGACGGTGAGTACATCCTGGTCGACAGCCCGATCGCGCACTACAAGGGTGCCTTCGCCGGGGTCGCCGAGCCGACCGTGGTCGTCGGGCACACCCACATGCCGTTCGACCGGCTCGCCGCCGGGCGCCGCGTGATCAACGCCGGATCCGTCGGCCTGCCATACGGTCACCAGGGCGCGAGCTGGGCGATGCTCGGGCCGGACGTGATGCTGCGCCGCACCCGCTACGACGCCGGCGCGGCGGCGGCCGTGCTGTGGTCGGCGGCGCGCGACCTGCCGGGGATCGAGGGCTTCACCGGAAACGTGCGCACCCCCGCGAGCGACGAGGAGGCGCTGAAAGCCTTCACCGTCAGCGTCCGCCTCCAGACACGCGAGCGCTGACCGGGTCACAGGTCGTACTGGGACGCCTGGAGCGTGTACAGCTCCGCGTACTGGCCGCCCAGCGCCATCAGCGACGCGTGCGTGCCCGTCTCGGCGACCGACCCGTGACCGAGCACGTAGATCCGGTCCGCGTGCCGGACGCTCGCCAGCCGGTGCGTGATGATCAGCACCGTCCGGTCGGCCGCCAGCGTCCGCAGCGAGGAGAACAGCGCGTACTCGGCGCGCGCGTCCAGCGCCGCGGTCGGCTCGTCCATGATCAGCAGCGGCGCGCTCCGGTAGAAGCCGCGCGCGGCGGCGATCCGCTGCCACTGCCCGCCGGACAGTTCCGCGCCGTCCTTGAACTCGCGGGCCAGCAGCGTGTCGTAGCCCCGCGCCAGGCCGGAAATCACCGTGTCCGCCCCCGACGAGGCCGCGGCCGACAGCAGCAGCGCCTCGTCATGCGGCCGGCCCATCGTGATGTTCTGCCGCACGGTGAGCGGCCAGTTGGCGTGGTCCTGCGCGATCACCGCGATCCGCTCCCGCAGCGCCTCGCCGTCGACGTCGGCGAGCGAGACCGAATCCCAGCACACCGACCCCGACGACGGCCGGTACAGCCCCGCGAGCACCTTGGCGAGAGTCGTCTTGCCCGAGCCGTTCTCCCCCACGAGCGCCACCACCTCGCCGCGCCCGATCTCGATGGACACGTCGCGCAGCGCGGGCTCCTCCGCACCGGGGTAGGAGAACGTCACGCCGCGGACCTCGAGCCGCGAGAACTCCGGCGGCACCGCCACGGACCCGGCAGGCGGCAGCCGCCTCAGCGCGTCTTCGCAGAACGCGAGGTAGTCGGAGAAGTACAGCCCGTCCTCGTAGCACTGGTTGACCGCGAACATCAGCTGCTGCAGCGACCCGTGCGCCGAACGGATCGCCAGCACCGCGGTGCCCGCGACCGACAGCGGCAGCGTGCCCGTCGCCAGCAGCACGCCAAGCGACGCGTAGACCCCGGCGGTCGCGACACCGCCCATCGCGCTCGCCAGAACCCGGGTCGTCGTCTCGCGGCGCGCCGCGGCCAGTTCGGCGCGCCGCACGTAGCCGGCGAGCTGCGAGACCCGCGCCAGCAGGAAGGACCGCATCGTGAACGAGCGCAGTTCCGCGGCGGTCCGCCGCTCGGCGATCAGGTCCGCCAGGATGTACTTCCGCCGGTAGCTGTCGACCAGCGCGAACCGGGTCACGTACTGGATCCGCGCCGACCGCACCGCGGCCCACGCGCCGGGGGCCTGCGCGAGGAGGACCACCACCAGCAGCACGGGGTTCAGCAGGCCGACCACCGTCACCGCGGCGGCGATCCCCGCGAACGCGGTCACGAAGTTGATCACGTTGTTCACCAGCTGCCACGCCGACCACACTCCCCGGTCCCTGGCGCGCTGCAGCTGGTCGTGGAAGTCCGGCTCGTCGAACGCGGCGAGTTCCACCTGCGTGGCCAGGTCATACAGGCGTACCTCGACCACCTGGTCCACCTGCGGCTCCAGCCGGCTCTGCGCCCAGCCCGCCGCGATCGAGAGGCCGGACTTCGCCGCCGTGGCGAGGGCGACCAGGATCAGCGACGGCAGCGCCGCCTTCACGCGCTCCGGGGTCGGCCCGGCGGCGAACAGCGCCTCCAGCACCCCGGTCGTCGCGAACAGCGCGAACCCGGAGAACACCCCGGAGACCACGTTGAGCCCGAGGGCGGCCGCCGTGTCCAGGCGGCTGGCCGACCAGCCCAGCCGCACCGCCTGTCCGACCAGCCCCGGGAATCGCCGCGCCACGTCGCCGAACCCGACCGAGGCCATCCGCGCGTTGTACGTCTCCCAGTAGCCGGAGGTCAGCTCCGCGGTCTCCTCATCGGGCAGCGTCTCCTGCGCCGTCCCCATGCCCTCAGTATGGGTTTCCGTTCGCTTGTGGCTAAGCGATTTTTCTTCCTGAACGGACGCGTGGTTCCCCCGCGCTCGGCTACAGCAGCGCGCTGAGATCGGCGAGCAGGCGGCGCTTCGGGCGGGCGCCGACGATCTGGGAGATCACCTCGCCGTCCCTGAAGACGCTGAGCGTTGGCATCGCTAGGACCGCGTACCGTTGGGCGGTCACCTGGTTCTCGTCCACGTCCATCTTGGCGACGGTCAGCGTGTCGCTGAGCTCCGCCGCGATCTCGTCCAAGACGGGCGAGAGCAGGTGGCAGGGCGGGCACCACCGCGCCCAGAAATCGACCAGGACCGGCTTGCTGAACGAGGAGGACAGGACGAGATCCTGGAACGTGTCGTCGGTGACCTTGATGACCGCGCTGGTCGTTTCCGCGTTACTCATGATTCCTCTTCTCGGGTGTCGCTCCCCGGACCAGGGGGCAGCAGTTCGCAGCGAGGAGGCGGAGCGTCGCTGAGGCCAGCGAGGCGCTCGGAAAGCCGGTCACGGACATCGCGCAGTTCCGCGATGTGCCGCTCCAGGTACACGAGCTTGCGGCGGTACACGTCGACCGATGCCGGGCAGTCGTCGCCCGATTCGTGCCCGGCGAGCAGGCACTCGACGAACGGTCGCACCTCCCGCAGCGTGAACCCGATAGCCTGCAGCGATCTGATCTCCCTGACCAGCCGCACGTGGTGCTCGCCATAGACGCGGTACCCGTTCGCCGAACGTCCCGTGGGCAGCAGCCCCTGCGCCTCGTAATACCGAAGCGTCCGGGTCGTCGTGCCCGCCTGAGCGGCCAGTTCCCGTATGCGCATTGCCATAGCTGGCCACCACCTCCAGTGCGCCCCAGCCTAAACATTGACGCCAGCGTCAACGCTAGCGCCGCACTAGGCTGACGTCATGTGTGACACCGCGGGGAGCGCCCCGCCAGTCCCTGTCGCGGCGGTCAGCGAGGAGACCGGGCCGCGGCTCACCATCCCGCTCGAGCCGGTCGACAGCATCGTCATCACGACCCTCATCGACAACGTCACCGACATGCTCGCGGTGAACCAGGGGCCGGCGATCCGGCCGTTCATCGGCGACGCGCGGCGCGCCGAGTCGGCGGTGTTCGAAGACGGCTGGACCTTCCGGGGCCTGGTCGCCGAGCACGGCTTCGCCGCGCTGATCACGGTCACCGCCGGCGGCAGCACCCACCGGCTGCTGTTCGACGCCGGGCTGAGCCCGGACGGGCTCGTCTCGAACATGCGCGCCCTCGGCGTCGACCTGGGCAGCATCGAGGCCATCGTGCTCAGCCACGGCCACTCCGACCACACCGCCGGCCTGGACGGCTTCATCCGCGCGGTCGGCCGGGCCAGCCTGCCGGTCATGATCCATCCGGAGTTCTGGAGC
This sequence comes from uncultured Actinomycetota bacterium, assembly GCA_963843745.1. Taxonomy (GTDB): domain Bacteria; phylum Actinomycetota; class Actinomycetes; order Streptosporangiales; family Streptosporangiaceae; genus Trebonia. The sequence goes on along the minus strand of CAWJLP010000007.1, from coordinate 2,263,088 downwards.
CGGCGCTGGCTCGTGATCCCCGGCCATGACCCGGTTGAGCTGCCGACGACCAGCCGCTCCGCGCTCGAGGGCGCGGGCTTCACGATCATCGAGGACCGCCGGCCGAGCTTCCTGTTCGGCGGCAGCGTGCTGATCACCGGCGAGGTCGACCGTACGTCAGGGTTCGAGCCCGGCTTCCCGCCGCAGCAGGCGCTGCGGGGCGGGCGGTGGGAGCCGGACCCGCTGGTACTCGACGACCAGGCGCTGATCGTGCACGTGCGCGGCAAGGGGCTGGTCGTGCTCACCGGCTGCGGGCACGCCGGCGTCGTCAACATCACCAGGTACGCGCGGCGGCTCACCGGTGTCAGCCAGGTGCACGCCGTCGTGGGCGGCTTCCACCTCGGCGGCCCGCTGTTCGAGCCGCTGATCCCCCAGGTCTGCGCCGAACTCGAGCGGCTCTCGCCCGCCGTCCTCGTCCCCGCGCACTGCACCGGGTGGGCCGCCCAGCGCGCCTTCGCCGAGCGCTTCCCCGCGGCGTACATCCCGAACGCCGTCGGGACGCGCCTGGAGCTGTAACCGGCTACTCGGACCTGAGGATCGCCGCCGGCTGGGTCCGCGCGGCGGACCTGGCCGGGATGGCCGCGATCGCGTTGGCCAGCAGCAGGACGGCGGGGATAGCGAGCAGCGTCAGCGGTGAGATGACCGGCGCCGGCACGATGGCTTCCTGGCCGGCGAACAGCAGCCATGCCCAGCGGCCGACTAGCAGGCCGAGCGGCACCCCGACGATCAGGCCGGCACAGGCGAGGGCGGTGGCCTGCCAGGCCACGGTCGCGCGGACCTGCCTCGTGACGAACCCGACGGTCTTGAGGATCGCCAGGTCCCGCCGCCGCCGGCGCACCGACGTCAGCAGCGTGTGCGCGATGATGCCTGAGGCGAGCAGCATCAGCACGAAGGCGAGGATGAGCGGCAGGCCGCTGACCCCCGACAGGTCCCGCACCTCCGGCGGCGGGACCGCGGGCAGCACGGTGCCGGGAAACTGCTGTTCCAGGGCGGCGATGGCCGCCGGGCTGACGGAGCCGCCGGGTTTCCGCAGGCTAACGAGGAACACGTTGCGCGGCATCGGCTGCGGGCTCACCGCGAGGGCGCCGGCCATCGTCATCACCCCGCCGCTGCCCAGCGCGGTCTGCTCGTTGGTGATCTCCGGCGACAGCACCACCTCGCCGGTGACGCGCAGCGGGACCGGGCCGTGCGGGCCGCTCGCCACCACGGTGTCGCCGACGCTCTTGCCCAGCGCCCGCAGCTCCCGGCCGCCGAGCGCGATCTCGCCGGGCGCGTCCGGGAGGCGGCCGGCCAGCACGGGCGGGACCACCCGGCCGGTGACGGTCTGCAGGCCCACCAGCGTGACGTAGTCGCGCCCGTTGAGCAGCGCGCCGCCCATTGCGGTCACGGTGAACCCGGAGATGAACGTGTCGGCGCGCAGCCGCGGCACGGCCTGCGCGCTGACGTCCCCGGAGTGCGGGTTGCCGACCGTCACGTCCCAGTCCCAGCCGGCCAGCGCCGGGTCGCCGATCACGTGCGACACGCTGGACCCGAACACCAGCGCCGCCAGCACCGCGGCCAGCGCCGCCGCCATCCCGGCGATCGCCGCGCGGACCGGGACGGCCGACCGGCCGCGGCCCGGTTCGAACGCGAGCTGGATGCCCGACACGGCGGCCGGGGACAGCCCTCGGGCCGCGAGACGCCCGGCCACTCTCGCGCTAGGTCGCTCGGCCGCCGGGCGTACGCCGGTCCGCGCCGCCCGCGGCGCCGCCAGCGCCCCCCGCCCTGCGAGCAGCAGCGCGAGCACCGCGGCCCCGCCCAGCATGGCCGCGGTGTCGAACCCGAACCCCGGTGAGATCTCCGCCCGGCGCGCCAGTCCGATCGGCGTGAACCACGACAGCAGGTAGGCGACCGGGATCGCCAGCGCCATCCCGGCCACGGCGACCAGCGCCCCGGGGGTCGCCGCGATCGCGGCCAGCTGCCGGGGAGTGGCGCCCAGCGACCGCAGCGCCGGGAAGTCACCGGCCGCGGCGTACGCCTGGCGGGCCAGGCTCTGCCCCACGACCACGAGCAGCGCCAGCGCCACGATGGTGGCGAACACCAGCAGCGCCAGCGCCTCCAGCGTCGTGCCCTGCTGGGCGGAGGCGCCGGCGATGGCGTTGTCGTCCGCCCCGAGCTCCACCTGCGCGTTGCCGCCCGCCAGCCGCTTCACCTGGACCTCGAACGCCGCCACACCCGCCGCCCCCTGCTTGAGCTGGAACGAGACGCCCGGGAAGCCGGCGACGGAGGCCCCGTACTTCTGGTAGAAGGCGGCCGTCGTGAACAGGTCGCCCTGGCCGGCGTAGGTCACGTTGGCATCCGCGGCGGAGTTTTCCGTCAGGTCGGTAGGGATCCGGATGATGCCGGTCACCCGCACGTCGCCCAGCACGACCTGCGGGGGGACCGCAGAGCCGTTCATCACCTGCTGCATCTGGCTGTGCCGGTACCCGCGCAGCTCGAGCACCGATCCGACGTGCGCGTCCAGCACCTGCGCGGCCGACTCGTTGAGCACCGCCTCGTCCGCGCGCGACTGCGCGGCCCACCGTCCGGCGATGACGATCCCCCGTACCTGCGACGGCCGGTCGAGCAGTGCCAGCGTGCTGACCTCGACCGGCGACGCCGGCCGTCCGTCGACGGAGACCGGGCCGGCCAGCATCCTGTCGGCGACCTCGGCATAGGCGACGCCGGGCAGTGCGGCGATCTTGTCCAGCGTCGCGGGGTCGGCCGAGACAAATCCCTGCGTGGGGCCCGCGTACTGCAGGAACTGGGCGACCGCCGTCTCGGTCCGGCGCGCCCCCGCCAGCGCGGCCAGCGTCACCGCCCCTATCACGGCCGTGATCAGCGTCAGCAGCGCGAGGCCGCGCCAGTCCTGGCGCAGCCCCGCCCGAACGCACAACCACACCGTTCTCACTGGGTGCCCACTCCTGCCCGCGCCGGACCTGTGCTGCGATTCTCCCGCCCAGCGGGGCTCATCGCGCGGGGGGTAACACGACACCCGGCGGATGCCAGCCCTACTGCCGGGCGGCGTCAGGTCGCGTGGTGGTGATGGTGGGCGTCGTGGTTGTGCCCCGCATGATGATCGTGCCCGGCGTGCTCGCCGTGCCCGGCGTGGTCGCCGTGCCCGGCGTGGTCGTCGTCAGGCCCGCCGTTCATCATCCGCAGCATCGGGATTCCGCCGGTGCGCACGAACCTGACGACCAGCACGGCGGCGAGCAGCAGGAACACGATGTTCAGCCAGGTCGTGTAGTTCAGCGACACGCCCTGGTCGGGGATGTGCGCGGCGGACCTGTCGGGCACCAGCCCCAGCCCGCCGAAGACCAGCTCGACCACGTACCCGGCGGCTGCCATGGCGGCGAACAGCGTGCCGAGCAGGAACGCGGCCATCCGCGCCCCGTAGTACTTGCGGTAGATGTTCAGGATCGGGGCGATGATCAGGTCGGCGAAGATGAACGCGATCACGCCGCCGAAGCTGATCCCGCCCTTCCACAGCACCACGGCCAGCGGCACGTTGCCGATCGAGCAGACGAACGAGATGATCGCGACGACCGGGCCGATCAGCGGGCCCCACAGCTTCGCCGCCAGCGGGTGGCCGGCGAAGAAGAAGCCCTGCCAGAACGAGTCGGGCACCCAGGCCGCGATCGCGCCCGCGACCAGGAGACCGATCACCAGGTCCCTGATGATCGCGGCCCACTCCATGACGAACACGTGGGAGACCCCCGTGAAGCCGTCCCTGGACAGCAGCCGCCGCGTGATCGACCCGGAGCCGCCGACGGACATGTCCATCGCCGCGTGGCCTTCCATCGACCCGGCGATCCCGCGGTCGGCCTGGGTGCGCGCCTCGCCCAGCAGCCGGTTGGTCAGGAACAGCCGGAACGCCGTCGCGATGATCACGATCATGATCGGGCCGCCGGTGAACTCGGCGGCGGTGAACTGCCAGCCCATCAGCAGCGCCAGGATCACGCCGAGCTCGATGACCAGGTTCGTCGAGGCGATCTCGAACGCGATCGCGGCCGTGAAGCCGGCGCCCTTCCTGAACAGGGACCTGGCCAGCGCGACCGCGGCGTAGGAGCACGACGAGGAGGCCGCACCGAAGGCCGTCGCCACCGCCAGCGTGCGCGGCCGGTCGTCGCCGAGCCGCCGCACGATCACCTCCTTGGGCACCACGGCCTGCACGATGGCGGCCAGCGTGAACCCGAGGATGAGCGCCCAGGTGATCTCCCAGGTCATCGACGCGGTGATCGAGAGGGCATGCGTGATGGCGTGCATGCCGCTCACTATACCCCCGAGGGGTATGAAGCTACCGAGCGGCCCGTGCTGCGTAGGCAGCGGCCCCTGCATACGAAGACGAGGCGCCGGAGTGTGCGTGGTGGCCGGTGCCGACCGCGCCGAAGGCCGGCGCGGCCAGCAGCACGAGCGGCAGCGCGACCAGCGCGGCGACGGCGAGCGCGCCCGTCGCGCTCGCCGCGCGGCTGAGCGGGTTCGGCGCCGCGATCAGCCGCCGGACGCGAGCCGCGGCCGTGGAGCCGCCGGCGGCCAGCGCCCACGCGGCCGCCGGCACCGCCGGGGCGGCGCCGAGCGTGAGCAGCGCCTCGGCCACGGCCAGCCGCGGCGACCGCGCCGCCGCGACGTCATCGGCGGCCAGCTCGGCCAGCCTGGCGACCTCGTCCCTGGCGTGCCGGAAGGCGGGCACCCACGGGAACGCGGCCGCCGGGATCGCGGCCAGCGAGACGAGCAGGTGGTGCCGACCGGACTGGTGCGCGCGCTCGTGCGCGAGCACGGCGGTGAGCTGGGTGTCGTCGAGCAGCCGCAACGCGGCGGTGGTGAGCACGACCGGGTGGTTGGCGCCTGGCATGCAGTAGGCGGCGGGCTCGCTGTGCTCGACGACCAGGGCGCCGAGCCGGTCGTCCTGGCGGCCGGCCAGCCGCAGCCGCAGCCGGTGCCTGCGGCCCGCCCGCGCCGTGGCGGTCAGCGTGGCCCACGCGCACCAGGCGAGCCGCCCCGCCAGGACAAGCGCGACCAGCACTCCCACCGCGCCGAGCGCGGCGCCGCCGGGGTGGGCGTACCGCGCGCGCAGCTGCATCCCGCACATCGCGAGCAGCCAGGAGATGCCGCGGCTCACCCGCGGGGCGGGCACGAGCATCACCAGCCCGGCGAGCACCACCGACACGATCGCCGAGAAGGCCAGCGCGATCCACGCGGCCATCGCCAGCCGCGGTGCGCGCTCCGGCCAGCCGGCCCGCGCCAGCACGGGTGCTCCGGCTGTCAGCAGCAGCGCGGCGTAGCCCAGCAGCGCCGCCGCCGCGATCATCGGGTGCTCCCGCCGCGGCGTGCCTGCTCGAGCGCCTGCCGCAGCTGCTCGGCCTCGTCGGGGCTGATCCGCTCGGTGAACCTGCGGAACGCCGCCGCCACGTCGCCGCTGGCGGCGAGGGCCTCGCCCATCAGGTCGCCGGTGTACTCGTCGCGGGAGACGGTGGCACGGTACCGGTAGGCACGGCCCGCCTTCTCCCTGACCAGCCAGCCCTTGCGGTACAGGATCTCGGTCACCGTCCACACGGTGTTGTAGGCCCGTTCCGGGTACAGCGCCCGCTGGATCTCGCGGACGAGCAGCGGCCGGCCGGCCGACCACACCTGATCCATGATGGCGCTTTCCAGATCGCCGAAACCGCGCATCCCCCACCTCCCGCTCGTCACGGCGGGTCCCGCGGTCGCCCCCCCGTTCTAGAAAGAAAGTATGACGTAAGAACCTGTGCCGAGAATCAGTTTTCAGCGTACCTAGGAAGCTCAGAGCGAGCCTTCAGTAACCTAATTACCTTAGGCGTTAGAGTTTCCGCGACGAGCAGGCACGACGATGGGCAGGCGCTGATGATCAGCACGCAGGAGACGCGGGCGACGGTCCGTCCCGGTTTCGATGGTCCCTATCTCGAGGGCCCCTATCTTGAGGGCATGGCCTGGGACCTGGCCACGGTTTCCGGTGCGCTCAGCGAGATCGCGACCACCTGGCGGCGCGCCCTGCCGTGCCGGCCCGACCTGCCGCTCGACCTCCCGCAGCGGCTCGCGGACATGGCGCGGCGGCTGGCGGCTGACATCAGGTCGCTCGGGGCGGCCGGGACGGCCGGGACGCCCGGCCGGGACCGGGTGCCTGACCTGGCGCGGGAGGTGACGATCCGGATGTCGGCGCTCAGCCAGGGCGCCGACTACGCGCGGGCGATCACGGCGGGCGGCGGCACCGCGGACGTCGGGGACGCGCCGCTGTGGGAGCTCCTGCGGCCCGCGCTGCGCAGGACCGGCCGCACGCTGACGACGAGCCTGATCACGGCCTAGGCCAGCGCCCAGGCGCCGGCGTTGATGGAGCGCCGGCATCGGTCACGACGATCATTCGCCGCGCAGGATGCGGCCCGGGCGCAGCCGCGCGGCGCGGCGGGCCGGCCAGACGGCCAGCAGGTTGGCGGCCAGCAGGGTCACCGGCACGATCAGCACCAGCGCCCAGACAGAGAGCGGCGGGTAGTACGCCAGCGGGGTGAAGTCCGCGACGACCCGCCAGATCGCGCGGCCGACCGCGAGGCCGAGCGGGATGCCCAGCGCGAGCCCGATCGCGGCGAGCACGCTCGCCTGCGTGACCACCACCCACCGGGTCTGCCGGCCCGTCAGCCCGAGCGTGCGCAGCACCGCGAGCTCGCGCCGCCGGCGGCGCACCGCCATCGTGAGCGCCTGCCCGACCGCCCCCGCAGCGAGCAGGGCGAGGAAGCCGCCGAGCGCCAGCGGCAGCACCGACACGTCCTCGAGCTCCTGCACCGGCAGCGACTGCGGGGGCGTGAAGACGACCCCCTGGGCGTGCGTGGCCGCGCTGACCGTGGCGTCCAGGCGGCGGGCCACCGCCGCTACGTCCGCGCCTGGCCGCAGCGCGACCACCGCCGCGTGGAACTTGAACGCGTAGTGCGCGCCGGCGAACAGCCGGTCGTACCCGCCCGGGGTCAGCCAGGCGCCCTGGTCGTAGCTGTTATGCGGCCCGCTCGGGACGAAGGCGATGCCGGAGACGGTCATGGCGCGCGTCGCAGGTCCGCCGTCGAGCCGTATCGCGGAGCCGACGGCCGCCCCCAGCTCCCGGGCGGTGGTCGGCGCGAGCGCGATCTCGCCAGGGCTGGCGGGCATCCGGCCCGCGGTCAGCACCATGGGAACCCGCTTGCCGTCCACCGAGTCGTAGGTGAAGCTCTCGATCGAGACGCGGCCCGCCTGAGCGCCGGCGATGCGCACGTCGAGGAATCCGGTGACGTCGCGGTCGGCCGCCGCGGCACGGGACGCCGCGCCCGCCGGGGCAAAGTCCTGGCCATCCGCGCCGTAGAAGGTCTCCAGCTGCCACGTCTGGCCGAACCGCGCCGGGTTGCGGACCGCGTCGGAGATGCCCGCGGAGAACGTCAGCGCGGCCAGCACGCCGAGCACCCCGGCGACCGCCCCCGCGATCGCCGGGCGGACCGGGACCGCCGCGCGCCCGCGCCCCGGCTCGAGCGCGAACCGCGCGCCGACGATGGCGGGCACCGGCAGACCCGCCCGGGCCCCGGCCGCGACCGCCGGGGACCTGCGGGCGAGGGCAGCCGGCCCGGCCTGCAAAGCGGTCCACGCGATGGCCGCCGTCGCGGCAAGCACGAGCAGCACGGCCGCGCCCCAGCCCACGCCGAGCACCAGCCAGTCCGCGCTGATCCCCGGGCTGGGTTCCGTGAGGGAGGCGGCGCCGATCGGCATCCAGTTGGAGGCGACGATCGCGGCGGCCACGCCGATCGTGGCGCCGGCGACCGCGGCCAGCCCGGGGGCGAGCGCGGCGGACGACGCCGCCTGCCGCCGGGTCAGCCCCACCGCCCGCAGCACCAGGAGTTCCGCCACCGCGGCCGAGGCGTACCTGGCCACCGACTGGCCAACGAGGACCAGCGCGGCGAGCAGCGCCGCGAGCCCGAACGCGAGCAGGCAGGCCGCCTCGTATCCCGTCACCGTCCTGACGGGGTCGCCGATCCAGATGTTCTCGTCGAGCACGTCGATGTCGGACCGCCCGGTCACCCGGGCGAGATCTGCGCGGAACGCCGGGATCGCTGCCTCGCCGCCCGCCAGTCGCACGATGCCGTTGAGGTAGGTCGCGCTGTTGCTCGTCCCCCCCATGATGTCGGCGCGGTACTTGGTGAGCAGGGCGTAGGTCGGGATCACTCCGCCGCTGTCCCCAGGGCTGTCGAGCCCGAACGGGGTCTTGATCACGCCCACGATGCGCAGCTTGACCCGCGGGCCAGCCGGCGGCGTCTGGCTCGCGTCGTCCCCGGCGGCGGCCTGGGCGGGGGTGGACAGGTGCACCGTCAGGATGTCGCCGACCCGCTTGTGGTGGGCGGTCAGGAAGTGCGGGGAGACGACCGCCTCGTCCGCCCGGCCCGGGTTCGCCATCCGGCCCGCGAGCACCACCGGGCGTTCCACGGTCCTGAACGCGTCCGCGTTCGCCGGCGGGAAGCCGAGGTCCACGCCGTCCATTCCCTCCACCGCGGCCCCGTAGTAGACGGCGAACAGCCCGAGCGCGGTGACCTCGGGCAGCGCGCGGACCTTCGCCCAGTCGAAGCCGGGCTGGTTCGGCAGCACGACGACGGTGCCTGGCAGCGTCCGCGCCCACAGCCGGCCGAAGGCCGTGTCGCCGCGCCTGGCCCCGGCCACCGCGGTCAGCACGACGCCGGCGGACAGCGCGACGAGCAGCGCGAGCACGACCAGCGACCGCCAGCGCCGCCGCAGGTCCAGTCGCAGCCAGGTCAGCGCCATGCGCATGCCGGCTCACCCGCTCTCCCCCTGGCCGCGCCGTCGGCGCGGAATTCCATAGGAAAAGTTAACCGGCCGGCCGGCGCGCTGGGCAATGGTGCCTCACCCACACCGGGCGGGGACGCTACCCACACCCCCACGGCAGGGGGTCATGGGGCCGCCAGAGTAAGCCGCGTACGTTCCGGATAATGCTTTTACGCTTTTTCCGCGGTTTCCGCAGCCGCCCCTTCGTCAGCGGCCCTTCCCAGGTCGGCGTCGTCCTCGCCGAGGTAGGCCGCGATGACCCGCGCGTCCCGGCGGACGACCTCGGGCGTGCCCTCGGCGATGACCCTGCCGAACTCGAGCACCACCACCCGGTCGCAGATGCCGAGGACCAGGCCCATGTCGTGCTCGATGAGCAGCATCGACTGGCCCTGGTCGGCGAGGCGGCGCAGGGTGACGCCCAGCTCCTCGCTCTCGGTGCTGTCCAGGCCGGCGGCCGGCTCGTCCAGGCAGAGCACCGTCGGCTTCGCGACCAGGGCGCGGGCGACGCCGACGAGCTTGCGCTGCCCCGAGGACAGCTGGGCAGGCATCGCCCCGGCCGCCCAGTCCATGCCGACCACGGCGAGCGTCTCGCTGACGGCCTCCTCACTGACCGTGCCCTCGCGGGAGGCGACTGAGAGGTTCTCCCCGACGTTCAGGTCGTCGAACAGCTCGGTGGACTGCCAGGTGCGGGACAGGCCGGCCCTGGCGCGGTCGTACGGCGCCAGGCCGCGCAGGTCACGCTCGCCGAGCCGGACGGTTCCCGTGCTGGTCACGAAGCCGGAGATGGCGTCGATGAGGGTGGTCTTGCCGGCGCCGTTCGGGCCGATGAGGCCGACGAGCTCGCCCTCGCGGACGTTGAGCGACACCTCCGACAGCGCGTGCACGCCGCCGAACCGCACCGACAGGCCTTCGATCGTGAGGGCGGCCGGATGGCCCGACAGGTCGGGGCGCGCCGTGCGCGGCACGAGATGCTCGCGGGTCGCGGCGTCCACCTGCGGCGCGCGGACCTGCGGCCGCTTGTGCAGGCGGCGGTAGAGGTCGCCGGCCACGCCTTCCGGGTTTTGCAGCAGCGTGAAGATCAGCAGGATGCCGCCGACCAGGAGGAACCAGTTCCCGTCCAGGCCAAACCACTTTTGGAGGGCGTACGGGATCAGCGCCTGGGCGGAGATCAGGCCCGCGAACACCGCGCCCGAGATGAGCGTGATGCCGCCCGCGTAGGCGAACGCGATCAGCGATAGCGCGGTGAAGGCGTCGAACCGGTCGGCGCTCACCGAGCCGAAGTTATAGGCGTACAGGCATCCGGCGACGCCCGCGATGAGGGCCGCGATGATGAACGCGTACAGCTTTACGGTCCGCGGGTTGATCGCGGCGGCGGCCGCCGCGCGCTCGTTGGAACGAATGGCGAGCATCCGCTGGCCGAGCTTGCCGCGCCGCAGGTAACCGACGCCGACGCAGGCGAGCACCACGCAGAGCAGCACGACCCAGCCGAAGACGGGGCTTGGCTGGTTGCCGTCGATGCCGCGGAACGCGGCGTTCGGGCCGAAGTCCACGCCGAACCAGTGCATCTCCGGCACCGGCGAGCCGAGTCCGCCGCCGCCCCAGGTCGGGTTCTGGAAGCCGAAGTTGTCGATGGCCACGGCACCGGCCAGGGTGACGACCGAGAGGCTGGTGCCACGTACCCGGACGGCGGAAATCGCGGTGAGGATGCCGAGGGCGACGGCGACCGCGATGCCCGCGAGCGCCGCGAGCGGGAAGGTGATGCCGAAGTTGCTCGCCATGTGCGAGATCGTGAAGCCGGCCGCGCCCGCCAGGGCGAGCTGGATGATCGAGATCTGGCCGACGAAGCCGGTGATGATGACGAGCGACAGCGCCATCAGGATGCCGATCAGCGTGTTGATCAGCGCGTTGCGGAAGTCGAACGGGAACACGACGAGCAGCACCGCGGCCCCGCCGCCGAAGATCAGCGCGGAACGGAACAGGTGCTGCGGCCGCGGCGCTTGCGGCAGCCTGGTCTCCTGCACCTCGCCGCGGCCGGGAATGCTGCGCCCGCGCCAGAACAGCACGCCGATGATGATGAGGAACGCGAGCAGGTCCGTCGTGCCGGGAATCGCGACGCCGCCGGACTGCGGGAACCAGGACTCGCCCGACGCGAGCTGGAGCAGCGAGTCGAGGATCCCGATGCCGAAGGCCGCCGCGGCGGCCAGGCCGAAGGAGGTGAACCGCGCGATCAGCGCGGCGGCCAGCGCCGGGATGATCTGCAGCGGCAGCGTCGACGGGTCGAGCTGAGTGACCGACGACGCGAGGATGCCCAGCGAGCCGGCCAGGAACGCGGCGATGAGCGAGTTGGAGAGCGAGATCGTGCCCGGCGACACCCCGCTGAGCATCGCCGCGACCTCGTTCTCCGACGCCGCCCTGGTGGCCAGCCCGAACTTGGTCCACTTGTACGCCGCGGCGAGCACGATGGTCGCGGCGACCACGATGGCGGCGAGGAGGAACCGGTCGAGCGTGATGCCGGAGCCGAGCAGGTGGATCAGCTTCGTCGGCAGGACGGACGGGGCGGCCTGCTGGGTGACGCCGAAGGCGAGCAGCATGGACGACTGCAGGATGAGCAGCACGCCGAGCGAGGCGACCATCCTGGCGAGCGGCGAGGTGTTGCGCAACGGACGGTAGACGACGAACTCCAGCAGCGTGGCGACGGCGAGCACGAAGATCAAGGCCAGCGGCAGGGCCACCGCGTGCGGGAGCGAGGCGAGCTTCCCGCTGGTCAGGGCCCAGAAGGCGTAGCCGCCGAGCATGGCGATGGCGCCGGTGGACAGGTTGATGAACCCCGAGCCGCGGTAGGTCGCCACGACACCGAGCGAGATGCCCGCGATGAGCGCGCCAGAGCCGAGCCCTAGCAGGATGAAAAGCAGGAAAGTTTCCACGGGGGGTCATTCCTCGTTCAGTCGTTCCGCTACGTCAAATGTTCCGGTGCTGGCCCGCGATTGCAAGGACGCGGCGGCGCCGCGACCGCGAGGGTGAGCCCCGCGGTCGCGGCGCGGCGGTCAGCCGTTGCGGATCAGTCACCCGCCGGCGGCTGGGTCCAGCCGGCCGTCTTGATCCACTGGTTATGGCCGGTGTACTCGAAGAACTGCGAGCGGTTGTTGCAGACGCCCGGCGCGCTCGGGTTGTAACCGCACTCCAGCGCCGGGGCGCCGAGGGCCTGCGGGCCCTTGAACGCCTTCACGGCTGACAGGATCGCGGCCGGGGTCAGGTTGGCGTAGCCGACCTGGTTGAGGATCTTGTCGATCGTCATCATCTGGCCGAAGTCGACGATGTTCCACGGGTCGGGCGCGTTCGCCGGCGTGGAGTAGGTCTGCGCCAGCTTCATGTACTCGATCATGCCCGGGTCGGTCGTGTCGCCGAACAGCGAGCTGGCGATGAGGTAGGTCCACTTGGGGAAGTCACCGCCGAGGCCCGCCGCGACCTGGCCGTTGAGGCACAGCGGCGCGGCGACGATCTTCTTGGGGTCAGTGATGCCCTGCTGGGTGAACGCCTTCTCGATGTTCACGCAGTCCGGGGCGGCGACGGCGGGGATGACCATGTCGGCCGAGGCGGCCCCGGTCGACGCGAGCACGCCGGTCAGGTCGGTGGTGGTCGGCGGGTACGGGCCCATCTTCACGGAGATGCCGGCCGCCTTCAGCCCCGCCTCGGTGGCCAGCGCGCCGGGGGTGGCCGAGGCGGTGTCGGGGTAGAGGATCACCGCGGTCTTGGCGTGCAGCACGTCCTTGCCGTAGGTGCCCATCGGCCCGAGCACGCTGGTGGCGTCACCGAAGAGCACCGCGGTGTTCTTCTGCTGACCGTCGATGGAGAGCGGGGCCACGCCGCCGACCACCGGGAGCTTGCCGCCCAGCGTGGCGTAGAAGGACTGCGCGCCGATCACGACAGCGCCCGAGGCGGCCACGTGGACGTTCTTGTTCGCGAGGAACTTCTGGGCGCAGCCGGTGCCCTCTTCCTCGGCGGAGGCGATGAAGCAGGTGTCCAGCACGATCGGGTGGCCGTCAACACCGCCGAGCTGGGCGTTGATGTACTTGACCGCCATCTCCGCGCCGTCGGTGGCGTGCAGGCCGATCACCTGCTGGCCGCCCTGCTGGTTGACGAAGCCGACGGTGACGGGCGTCAGCGAGCTGTTCGCCGGGCCTGACTTGCCGCCGGTGTAGGTCAGGTAGTTGGTCACCGACTGCGCGCCGAGGCCGCCGGAGGAGCCGCTCGGGGACGGTGCCGCGGCGGCGCTGGTGGTCGTGCTGGCCGAGCTCGAACTCGAACTCGAACTCGAGCCCGAACTGCACCCAGCCGCTGCCAGGAGCGCTACCGCGAGGGCAGCGATCCCGGCATAACCGGCTCTTCTATATCTACGCAATTTCGTTTCCTCCCGGGATATCTGTTCTTCTCACGTCGCTTGGAAAGATGGCGATGACCGCGGTAGCGCCGCGGATCACGCCTCGGCCTTTACGCCCCATAGCTCGCGGGACGCTATCCGCGCGCCCTCGACGAGTGAGGCCAGTTTGGCCCACTGGATTTCCTCGTGCACCCGGTGCACGAAGGCGCCCTGCGCGAACCCGCAGTCGGTGCCCCCCATCACCCGGTCCCTGCCGACCACGTTCGCGAGCCGCACCAGGCGCTGCGCGACGAGCTCGGGATGCTCGACAACATTGGTGTGGTGCGTGACCACGCCGGGGACCAGCACCTTGTCCGCCGGCAGCGTGACGTCTTCCCAGATTGCCCACTCGTGCTCGTGCCGCGGGTTGGCCTGCTCCATCAGGTAGTACTTCGCCCGCACCTGGAGCACGAGGTCGACCGAGTCGCGCAGCGGCGGGTCGTAGGCGTGCGGCCCGTGCCAGCTGCCGAAGCAGATGTGGTACCTGACCTGCTCCTCGGGCAGCCCGCGCAGCGCGTGGTTCAGCGCGTCCACCCGCAGCTGCGCCCACCGCCGGTAGTCCTCCCACGACTGTCCTTTGGACAGCATGGTGTCCGCCTCGTGCATCAGCACCGCGTCGTCGACCTGCAGCAGCAGCCCGGCGTCGACGATGCCCTTGTACTCCTCGTGCAGCGCGTCGGCGAGCGCGTAGACGAACTCCTCGTCGGACGGGTAGTACTCGTTCTTCAGCCAGTAGGCGCTGGCCGGGGCCACCACCGGCAGGAACGCCTCGGAGTAGGCCTTGCCGGCGGCGTCGAGGGCGGCCTTGAAGTTCGCGATGTCCCTGTCCAGCGCCGTCTTGTCATAGGTCATCGGGCCGGTGCACACCCACTCCGACGCGCCGCCGGGACCGTCCCCTTCCTCCGGGTCGGCGGCGCCGGGACGGCCCTGGTCCCCGTCGGCGCCGAGGCTGGTGCTGGCCCTGGCCGTGCGCTCGTCGAGCGAGTCGAGCTCCGCGTACGCGCCGGGGAAGTGCTGCCGGTCCCTGCTGGCCGGCATGATGCTGGCGAACCCGCCCTCGACGGGCCTGGACTCAAGCCCGGTCGTCCGCTCGTAGAGGTAGGTGATCCAGGTCGACTTGCCCATCTCGCCGTCGTCGACCACGTCGATGCCGGTCTCGACCTGCTTGGCGACCACGTCGGCCACGGCCCGGCTGAGCTCGGCACGGTAATCGGCGCTGTCGAACGCCTTCCCCTGGTCTATCGCCGACAGAAAGGAAAGGAGTTCCGCCGGCCTGATCAGGCTTCCGGCATGCGTGACCGGGATTCGCTCCATCGCGTTCTCCGCCTGTGACTGTGGGAGCCATCGGGAAATCTTCTCAAGCAAAGGCCCGCAGCGTGACGTCAGTCAACTGGCTTTATGATCTTCGGCGGTCACAATCAAGTCACGTGTCCGTTGGCCACACATCGATGCCCGGCAACTTGGCGACAACCCCAATGCAGCGATAACGATGCGGGGTACAAGCTGGTCAAAAGGCCGTTTGTCCTGTACAAGACAGGTGTTATGAGCGACCGGATTGTTGTTTGCCGACAGGCAAATTAATAACGGCTGACCGAGGTAAGGCGGGCTTGGACGACATGGCTAGCGACGACGTGGCTGGCGGCGACGGGGCTGTCGACAACGGGGCTGTCGACAACGGAGCTGTCGACAACAAGGCTGTCGACAAGAGCGCGGGCACCAACAGGGCTGGCGGTGACGCGGTACTCGAGCTCGACGGGCTGAGCGTGGGCTACGACCGCGCGCTGGTCGTGCGCGACCTGAGTCTCACCGTGGGGCACGGCGAGGTGGTGGCGCTGCTCGGCGCCAACGGCGCAGGGAAGACGACCACGCTGCGCGCGATCTCCGGCCTGCTGAAGCACCCACCGGGAACCATCAGGTTCGGCGGCACCGACCTCGCCGGCGTGGCGCCGACCGCGCGAGCCCGGCTCGGCATCGCGCACGTGCCGTTTGACCGCGGCATCTTCTTCGGGCTGACGGTGGCCGAGCACTTCCGGCTCGACGGCCTCAGCTCGCCGGCGCAGATGGACACGGCGTTCGACCACTTCCCCGCGCTGCGCGACCTGCGCGACCGCAAGGCCGGCCTGCTGTCAGGCGGTGAGCAGCAGATGCTCGCGCTCGCCCGCGCGCTCAGCCGCGCGCCCAAGCTGCTCATGCTTGACGAGATGAGCCTCGGCCTCGCCCCTGTCATCGTCGGCCGGCTGCTGCCGGTGGTGCGGGACTACGCGACGTCGACCGGGACGGGGGTGCTGCTCGTCGAGCAGCACGTGCACATGGCGCTGAAGATCGCCGACCGGGGCTACATCCTGGCGCACGGTGATCTCACCGCCAGCGGCACCGCCGAGAGCCTGTCGAAGGACAGCGCGCTGCTCGCCGCGAGCTACCTCGGCTCCGCCGCGGAAAGCTCCGCCGCCGAAAGCGACGGGCAGTCCGCCGCGGGACAGGCCGCTAGCGGCTGAAGGCCCAGTTCAGCATCGCCGTCGCGTCGCGCACGGGCGCGGCCTGGTCGGATGCCGACTCGGTCGCCGCGGAGCGCAGCACCGCGCCGATCAGCGTCGTGCTGCCGCGCCGCGCCTCGAACAGCAGGCACTCCCCGGCCGCGGCGGTGAATCCGGTCTTGATGCCGATCGCCCCTGAGTAGCTGGTCAGCAGCTGGTTCAGGTTCTTCCAGGTGTGCGCCCGGTGCCCGGGACCGGCCGCCACGTGATAACTCCGCGTCGCCACCACCTGGCGGAACGCCGCCAGCTTCATCGCGTCTCGCCCCAGGCTGATCAGGTCGCGCACCGTGGAGTAGTTGGTGTACTGGCCGGGGTTCGGCAGCCCGCTCGGGTCGGAGAAGTGCGTCTTCGACAGGCCGAGCTTCTTGGCGGTCGCGTTCATCGTGGCGACGAACGCGCTGAATCCCGGGCCGTACGCCGTGGCCAGCGTGTACGCCGCGTCGCAGCCGGACGGCAGCATCATCGCGTACAGCAGCTGCAGGGCGGTCAGCTTCTCCCCCGGCACCAGCCCCGCGGTGGACGCGTCGTACTTCTTGTCGTAGGCCACGATGCCCTCAGGCACGGTGATCACCCGGTTGAGGTCGCCGGCCTCGATGACCACGTACGCGGTCATCACCTTGGTGACGCTGCCCATCGGCCGCTCGCTGACCGACGAGCGGCTCCACAGGTCGGCGCCGGTGGCGGCGTTCGCCACCTCGGCCCACGGCGCCCGTACCCCGGCGGGCGCGGCGGCCGCCATCACGGTGGTGGCGGTCTTCGCGGGGGTGGCAGACTTCGGGGCAGTGGCGGTCTTCGCTGTGGCGGCGGCGCTCGCCGCGGGGGCGGCGGCGGTCAGGCCGGCCGCGAGCAACCCTGCTACGGCGGCGGCGCTGAGCAGCCCGGCCGGCACCCGCATCGGCTCTCCCAACGCGCTTCGCTGACGAGGACATCTGCATTCTCTCAGCGGTGCGGCGGATGTGTAATCTGTTGCGAGGTTTTTCTTCTGAACGGTCTCGTGGCTGCTCCCGCCACGCCCAGTGATCCCGTTTGCCTGCCGAACACGGACAAGTGGAGTTAGCCTGCTGGGGATGGCCGGTATGGGTAGTGAGTGGTGCCCGGCGTGCGGATATTCCGTGGAGCCGGGCACGCGTTTTTGCTCCAGCTGCGGAGAAGCAGTCCCGGTTACCCCGGCTGGCCCACACCCGGTCACCGCGCCGTCACAGGGAATGCCCGGGCCCCAGCCAGCGGGGATGCAGCCGCCAGGGACGCCGTACCCTGGGGCGCCGTCACCGCCGCAGTTCGGGTCCGCTCCTCCGCCGACCGCGGAGACCCGCCTGCCGTGGCCGCCGCCGCCGGGCAGCCAGCCGCCCGCCAGCCTGCCGCCTTCTGGCCAGCTGCCGCCCCGGCCCCAGCATCCGGGGGCGCAGCATCCGGGTGCGCAGCCGCCGTCGCCGCCGTACAGCGCGCCGGTGCCGCAAGACGAGATGTCGGACACCCAGCGGATGCTGCAGCCGCAGGGGCTGTTCTCCTCGCCGCGCCCGTTCGAGCCGCAGCCGTGGCCCGGTTCCGGCGGGTCCGCCTCACTGTTCGCGCCGCCGCTGCCCGGTGACGCGGGCCAGCGCGAAGGCGTGTCCCAGACGCTTCCGCACGGCATGCAGCCGGTGCCGCCAGGCGGCGCGTACCAGCCAGCCGGGCCGTACCCGCCTGGGCCTTATCCGCCGGGGGGTCCCGGCGGCCCGTTCCCGCCTGGCCCGCCACCAGACGGGAAGCGTCGCCCATGGTCGCGGCTGCCGAGCGGCCCGGTGACCCCCGTGATCATCGCCGTGGTGCTGGTGCTCGTGGTAGCGGGCGTCGTCATCGCCGCCATGCACGGCAGTTCGAGTTCGAGTTCCACGCCGGGCGCCACGGGCGGCAGCACGCCGACGGCGACCGCCTCCGCGAACGCGCAGACGGAGAAGGCGGCGGCGACCCAGCTGTCCGCCCTGCTGCCGCAGAGCGGAGCCGACCGCGGCAAGGTCGTCAACGCCGTCGTCGATGTGCAGAACTGCGGCAAGAACCTGGCCCAGGACTCGGCGACCTTCTCCACGGCCGCCGCCAACAGGCAGGCCCTGCTGACCAGGCTCGGCGCCCTGCCCGACCGCGCCGCCCTGTCCCCCGCGATGGTCAGCGCCCTCACCGGCGCCTGGCAGGCGTCGGCCCAGGCGGACACCGACCTGTCCAAGTGGGCGCAGGACGAGCTCAGCCGCGGCTGCCACAAGGGCAAGACCGGCAACGACGCCAACCTGAAGGCGTCCTACGGTCCTGACAGTCAGGCGACCGCGGACAAGCAGGCGTTCACCCGCCTGTGGAACCCGCTGGCCAGGCAGTACGCCCTGAAGACCTACCAGGTCGGCGACCTCTAACCCGCTGCCGCCAGGGGCACCAGGGTCACATCACCAGGACGCCGCGGATGTTCTTGCCGTCGCGAAGGTCCTGATATCCCTGGTTGATGTCCTCGAGCGGGTAGGTGCTGGTGACCATCGAGTCCAGGTCGAGCAGCCCGTCCCGGTACAGGCCGAGCAGCCGGGGGATGTCGGCGCGGGAGTTGACCGAGCCGAAGATGCAGCCGACGATCTGCTTCTCCCACTGCGCCAGGCCGATGAGGCTCAGCCGCGGGTGGGTGTCGGCGACCGGGTGGATGTTCGTCACCACGATCCGCCCTCGCTTGGCGGTCAGCGCGATGAAGTCGTCCATCAGGTCGCCGCGTCCCACCCCCATCGTCAGCACGACCACGTCGCACATCCGGCCCCAGGTGACCTCGCGGATCAGCTCGAACGCCGCGGCCGCGTCCTGCGCCGTGTGCGTCGCGCCGAACTTGCCGGCCATCTCCCGCTTGAACGGCACCGGGTCGACGGCGAAGACGTGTCGCGCGCCGGCCAGCCGGGCGCCCTGGACAGCCGCCGAGCCGAGGCCGCCGACGCCGATCACCGCGACGTCGTCGCCGGCCCGGACGCCCCCGGCGTACACCGCGCTGCCCCAGCCGGTCGCCACCCCGCAGCCGGTGAGGCAGGCGGCCTCCGGCGGCACCGCCGGATCCACCGGGATCACGGACGCCTCGTTCACCACGGTGTGCCGCGCGTAGCAGCCGATCATGCAGGTGATCGTCAGGTCGGTGGCGCCCCCTTCATCGGAGGACACGTGGTGGCGCGAGGTGTGGTCGCCGATCTGCAGCCCGTCCCCGATGGTGGCGGCGAGGTCGCACAGGTTCTGCCTGCCCCGCGCGCAGGACGGGCAGCGGCCGCAGTTCGGGATCGACGAGAAGACGATGTAGTCGCCCGGCTTGGTGAGCGTGACGCCGGGCCCGACCGCCTCCACGTAGCCGGCCCCCTCGTGACCGCCGATCATCGGCGCGGCGAACGGCACGTCGCCGGTGACGTGGTGCTCCTCGGAGTGGCATAGCCCGGCGGCGGCCACCCGGACGAGGACCTCCCCCTGCCGCGGCTCGTCGAGCGTGACCTCCTCGACCTTCCAGTCCGTGCCGCTCTGCCACAGCACCGCGGCCTGCGTCGTGATCATTTGTGCTGGTTCCCCGCGTCGACGGGCAGTGTCACACCGGTGATGTACCGCGCCGCGTCCGAGGCCAGCCAGACGATCGCGTTCGACACGTCGGCCGCGTCCACCCACGGGATGGGCAGCAGGTTCATGGTCTGGAACCCGGCCTTCACGTCCTCGCGGCCCGGGTTCGGCAGGTCGGGCCTGAACGAGCGGTACAGCGTCTCGTTCTGGATCATCGGGGTGTCGACCGCGGTCGGGCAGATCGCGTTCACCCGGATGAAGTGCTCGGCCAGCTCGCAGGCCAGTGTCCTGGTCAGCGACAGGATCCCGGACTTGGCCGCCTTATAGTCGGCGAAACCGCCGCCGGAGATCAGCGCCGCGCCCGAGCTGGTCAGCGTGATCGACCCGCCGTTGCCCGCCGCCATCATGTGCGGGACCGCGGCCTTGATGGTGACGAACACGCCGGTCAGCGTGACGTCGATCAGCTCGCGCCACTGGTCCAGGTCGATCTCCCAGGTGGCGACCGGCTGCGAGATGATCCCCGCGTTGGCGCAGACGATGTCCAGCCGGCCGCCGAGTTCCGCGACGCCCTCGTCGAGCGCGGCCCGGACCGCGCCGAGGTCGCGAACGTCCGCGCGGCGGGCGACGACCCGCCGGCCGGCCGCCTCGACCTCCTTGACGGTCTGCGCCAGGTCCGCCTCGCTGGCCAGCGGGTAGCTCAGCCACCCCGGGGTCGCGCAGGCGTCGATCGCGATGATGTCGGCGCCCTCCTCGGCGAGCCGCCGCGCGTGCGACCTGCCCTGCCCCCGCGCCGCCCCGGTAACGAACGCCACCTTCCCGTCAAGCACTCCCATGGCCCGAACTCCTGTCCGCCAATGGCTTCTTGCTGTTATCAACCCACGCTAGTGCGCCAGGAAGATAGTGGATAGTTAGGCACACCAGAGGGTGCACAACTATCCACTATCTTCGCGTGGCAGCCGCTTCTTGCTGTTATCACGCGGAACCGCGTTGTGATCCCGGGACGCGAACACGGAGACGGCCGAGCCGACCCGGCCGCGGCATCGTTTCTTGCTGTTATCAGTCCGCGTGGATGGTGACCCAATGGGCACGCCGCTTCTTGCTGTTATCGGTGGAGCACCGCCGGGCTCACGGGGGTCCGTGGGCCATCGACCGCCATAGAAGGTGGACGATGGGCCATCGACCACCTTCGCCTGGGGCAGCCGACGCGGGTGGGGGGTCATGGGGCGGGCTCGAAGTAGGGGAGCGTCACGCCGTCGGCGACCTCGCGGAAGACCGCGCGGACCGGCATTCCCGCGCGTACCTCGTCCGGGGGGCAGCCGGTGATGCCGGTGATCAGCCAGGGGCCCTCGGCCAGCTCGACGAGCGCGATCGCGTACGGGATCTGGTCCGCGAACGCGAAGTGCGTCGGGTGGCGGACGACCGTGTAGGTGTAGACGGTCCCGGTGCCGGACACCTCCCGCCAGCCGAGGTCGCGGGCGTGGCAGCGGGGACAGGCCGGCAGCGGCGGGTGCGACAGCTGGCCGCAGGACCGGCACTCCTGGATGACGAGCCGCCCCTCGCGCGCCGCCTCCCAGTACGGGGCCGTCAGCTCCGTTATCCCGGGAACAACCGCCATGACCGTGTTCACCTCGCCAGGATCGTGGCGCTGCCGGCCGGCGCGCCGACCAGGGCGACCTCCGCACCGGCCACCTGGTTGCACGCGGTGCCGCGCAGCTGGCGGACCGCCTCGAGGATGCCGTTCATCCCGTGCAGGTACGCCTCGGACAGGTGGCCGCCGTGCGTGTTGACCGGCAGCGGGCTGCCCGGCCCGGTGCCGTGGTCAAGGACGTACCGCCAGCCCGCGCCGTCGGCCGCGAACCCGTACGATTCCAGGGACCGCAGCGTCATGTACGACGTCGCGTCGTACAGCTCGGCGACGTCGATGTCCTTCCTGGACACGCCGGCCTGGCTGAACAGCCGGTCCGCGGCGGCGGGCGGGAACAGCTCGAGCATCTCCCCGCCGGTGTAGATGCCCATCGGCTCCCGGTACGGGCTCAGCGTCTGAGTGGCCGACAGCACGTACACCGGGTCGTCCCGCAGCGCCCGCGCCCGCTCCGCGCTGGTCACCACGAACGCGCAGGCACCGTCGTTCTCCAGGCACAGGTCGAACAGCCGCAGCGGCTCGCTGATCATCCGGGCGCTCTGGTAGGTCTCCCAGTCCAGCTTGCGGTCCCGCATCATGGCGGCCGGGTTGCTGTTCGCGTACTGCCGCTGGGTGATGGCGATCGTGCCCAGCGTCCTGGTCAGGTCCTCGTCGGTCAGCCCGTGCACGGTCGCGTACCGCCTGGCCCACAGCGCGAACAGCTGGCCGGGTGACATCAGCCCGTACGGCCAGGCGAACGACAGGTTGTCCTGCTCGGGCACCACGATGCAGGCCGCGCTCTCTCCCGCGCCCCGGTCGGCCCTGTCTCCTCGGTCAGCTCTGCCGAACCGGCCGCCCCTGGACTGGCTGAGCGCCCGGTAGACCACGACGACGTTCGCCAGCCCGGCGCTGACCGCCGCGGCGGCGTGCGCCACGACGGCGCCGAGCGCCTCGCCGCCGTGCGGCGCCTGCGCGAAGAACGACAGCTCCCTGATGCCGAGCGCGCGGACGAGCATCGCCTCGCTGACCGTCTCGAACGGGGCGGTGAACCGGCACATCCCGTCCACGTCCGCGACGTCCACGCCGGCGTCCGCGCAGGCCGCGAGGACGGCCTCGACCGCGAGCTCCCACGCGGCCGGCGGCAGCGCCTTGGCGTAGGCGGTCTGCCCGATGCCCGCGATCGCCGCCGCCCGGGCGGTCATCCGTCGCTCCCGAGCCACTCCCGCAGCACCTCGGCGGTGTGCTCGCCCGGCTGCGGCGGCGTCGCTACCCGGGCGGGTGACCTGGACATCCGCACCGGCCAGCCCGGGATGGTCACCGCTCCGCGCACCGGGTCGTCGACGGTGACGAAGATCCCGCGGTCCCGCAGGTCGGCGTCGTTGAGCACCTCGGTCGTGGTGCGCAGCGCGCCGGCCGGGACGCCCGCGCCGCCGAGCACCCGCATCACCGTCATCTTGTCCAGCGTGGCCGTCCAGGCGCGGACCGCCTCATCGACGGCCGCCTTGTGCTCGCCGCGGCTCGCCATCGTGGCGAACCTCGGGTCGCCGAGCAGGTCCTCCCGGCCCATCGCCTTGGCCATCCGCTCCCACTGCCGGTCGCTCCCGCAGTGGATGTGCACATAATCGCTCGGCCCGAACGGCGGGCACGGGTAGATGTCGGACGGCGCGGTCGTGACGAGGAACGGCGGCCGGTTCCCGAACCGCGGGGTATCCATGCCGCGCTCGATCGGCCAGCCGTAGTGGATCCGCATGAAGGTCGCCACCTGGTCGGTCATGGCGATCTGCACCCGCTGGCCGAGCCCGTCCTTCTCCCGCTGGTACAGCGCGGCGAGGATCGCGCCGGCCAGCACCATGCCGGTGCCGGTGTCGCCCACGTCGGGGCCGGGCTTCATCGGCAGCGCGTCCGGCTCGCCGGTGATGCTCGACCCGCCGGAGAAACCCTGCGCGATCGGATCGAAGCACGGGAAGTCCCGGTACGGCGAATCCTCGGCGAACCCCTTCACCTGCGCGTAGATCAGCCGCGGGTTCAGCGCCGACAGGGCCTCCCAGCCGAGCCCGAGCCGGTCGATGACGCCGGGGCTGAAGTTCTCCACGAAGATGTCCGCGCGCTCGGCCAGCCGCAGCGCGGTGCGCAGCCCGTCCGGTGATTTCAGGTCGAGCTCGACCGACTTCTTGCTGGCGTTGTTCAGGTAGAACGGGATCGCGTCGAAGCTGTCCCTGCTGCCCGGCGCGATCACCTTGACGACCTCGGCCCCGAGGAACGCCAGCACCAGCGTCGCCGACGGCCCGGCGACCTGGTGAGTCAGGTCGAGCACCCGAACTCCGTCTAGCGCCCGTCCTGACTCTCCCATCGCCCACCTCCGACCCCTGGCCGCATCGTCGCGATGCCTTGGAACGTATACGATCCGTCAGCCCCTGCCAAGGCCTCAGCGCAGGGGCGGCGCAGGGCCGGAGGGCTCAGCGGGCGCTCAGCCGGCGGCCGGGGGCGGGGCCACGGGGGGCACGGCAGGTGTCCCTGCCTGACCGGGCGCCTGCGCGGCGGTACTGCCGCGCAGCAGGTAGGCGGAATGCAGCAGCTCCGGGTTGTCGCGCAGCTCGCTGGCCGTGCCGGAGTAGCGGATCACGCCGCCTTCCATCACGTAGGCGCTGGTCGCCAGGCCGAGCGCCACCGTCGCGAACTGCTCGATGAGCAGCACGCCGACGCCGGAGGCCACCACGGCGCGGATCACCGGGATGAGCCGGTTGACCACCACCGGCGCCAGGCCGAGCGACAGCTCGTCGATCAGGATGTACTTCGGCTGCGAGACCAGCGCCTGGGCGAGCACGACCATCTGCTGCTCGCCGCCGGACAGGGACCTGGCCGGCACCGTGAGCCGCTTCTCCAGGGCGGGGAACAGCTCGAGGGCGCGGGCGCGGCCCTCCACAGCCGCCTGCTTGGACAGCGCGTAGGTGGCCACCCGGATGTTGTCCTCGACGGACAGGTCAGGCAGCAGCCGCCGCCCCTCGGGCACGATCGCCACGCCGGCGGCGCGGATCTTCTCCGGGCGGCGGCCCGCCAGCTCCGTGCCGTCCATGGACACCGACCCGGGCCGCGGCTTGAGTACCCCGCCGACGGCGAGCACCATGGAGGACTTTCCTGCGCCGTTCGGCCCGAGGACGGCGGTCACCTCGCCCGCGGGAACGGTGATCGTCACGTCCTTGACGACCGGCCGGCCGCCGCGCTCGACGGTCAGGCCGCCCAGGGTGAGCGAGCTCATGTCGCGACCTCCGCTGTTCCGAGATAGGCGCGCATCACGTTCTCGTCGCGCAGCACCGCCGCCGTCGGGCCGGACGCGATCAGCTTGCCGAAGTCGAGCACGGCCGTGGTCTCGCACACCGCGGAGACCAGCGACATGTCGTGGTCGACGAGGATGACCAGCGCGCCGGTCTGCTCGGGGATCGACTTGATCACCGAGGTCAGGTGCGTCGTTTCCGCCTCGGGCAGCCCCGCCGCGGGCTCGTCGAGCAGGATCAGCCGCGGCTTGCCCGCCAGCGTGCGGGCGACCTCGACGAGCCGCCGCTGCCCGGCGCCGAGCGAGCCGACCCGCGCGTCGGGAGACAGGCCGCCGCCGGCGAACTCGATGGCGCCGAGCACATCGGCGCGCCGGGCCGCGCCGCGCAGCGGCGAGTGCTGCATCGCCACGTTGTCGTAGACCGTCAGCCCCTCGATAGCCTGCTCGGTCTGGAAGGTGCGGCGCACTCCCCACCGGGCGCGCCGGTAGTGCGACAGCTTCAGCAGATCATCGCCGAACCCGTGCACCGACCCCGACGCCGGGCGGACGAAGCCGGACAGCACGTTGAAGAACGTGGTCTTGCCGGCGCCGTTGGGTCCGATCAGCCCGCAGGTGCCCGCCTCGAACGTGATGCTCATGTCGTCGAGCGAGGTGACGCCGCCGTACTTGACCGTCAGGTCCTTGACCTCGATCATGCCGCCTCGCCCCCCTTCGCCGGCGCGGCCCCGGACGACGACGCCGGCGCGGGCCGGCTCACCAGCCTCCTGATCAGCCGGTACAGGCGCTTCATATCCTTGGGGAACTGATCGGCGATCCCGCCGGGTGCGGTGGCGAGCACCTGCATGACGCCGACGCCGAACAAGATGAGCAGCCAGTCGTAGGGAACGCTCCACAGCTGATAAAGCATCGCGGGAAGGAAGGACTGCAAGAATGCGGCGATGACAGCACCTGCCAGGCTGAACGCGCCGCCCATGAGGACCACGGCCAGCAGGGTGATCGAGTTCTGAATCGGGAAGTCGATCGAGTACAGGTAGCGGTCGCCGCCCGCGAGCAGCGCGCCCGCCACCCCGGTGACGAACGACGCCAGCGCCATCGCCCAGAGCTTGTAGAACGTGGTGCTGATGCCCGCCGCGAGCGAGGCAGCCTCGGACTGCCTGATCGAGGCCCACGCGCGGCCCGGCCTGGCCCGCAGGTGCGCGTAGACGAGCAGGAACATGACGATCGCGACGATCACGGAGAACCGGTAGTACGCCGGGTCGGTGCCGGCGAACGACGGCCTGCGGATCTGCGGGATGTGCACGAGCGAGCCGTTGTACCCGGAGAAGCCGCCGCCGCCGTTCGGGAAGTTCAGCGTGGCCTCGATGACGGTGACGGCGCCGGCCAGCATCAGCGTGATCAGCGCGAGGTACAGGCCGCGCAGCCGCAGCGCCGGCAGCGTGATCAGGCTGCCGATGATCATCGTGACCAGGCCGGCCTCGATCATTACCAGGATGAACGGCTGGCCGGTGCCGAACAGCAGCCGCGCGGCGGTCCACGCTCCGATGATGAGCACGGCGAGCTGGCCGAGGGAGTACAGGCCGACCCGGCCGACCAGCAGCCCGAGCCCGAGCGTCACGATGGAGTAGATGGCCACCTGGGTCATCGTGTCCGTGTAGTAGCCGTTCATCAGCGGCGGCAGCGCGAACAGCGCCAGCAGCAGCAGGACGACGATGATCGTCCCCCGCACCAGCGCCGGGCGGTCCGGCCGCGGCAGCAGGCGCGCGGCAGCGGGCGCCTTCGGCCCGGCGGTGTCGATCATCTAGCCCTCCTCCCTGGATTGGGTGAACACCTGGCGGCGCGACGCGGCGATCAGCGCGATCGCGGCGAGCACGAACGGCGTCATGTCGCGGTAGTCGGTGAGCTGGGTGATCGGCGTGATCAGGTCGTGCACCAGGCCGATCACGATCGCGGCGGCGAAGGTGATCCAGATGGAGTGGAGCCTCGCGATCAGCGCGGCGGCGAGCGCGGAGATCGTGATGATGAAGGTCAGCGTGGTGTCGTCGAGCGCGGCGAGGTCGGCGAGCAGGATGCCGGCGATGCCTGCCAGCAGTCCGCAGCCGAACCAGGCGGCCGCCTCCACCCGGCGGACCGGGACGCCGAGCGTCGCGGTGATCTCCCGGTCGTTGGCCATCGCGCGCATCGCGGTGCCCAGCTTGGTGTAGCGCAGGAACGCGTGGGTGCCGGCGGTGATGACGATCCCGGCGCCGAGCCCGATCACCGACGTCCAGTTGACCTGGACCTGGCCGACCGTGAACCCGCCGTTGTCGGTGGGCAGCGTGATCGACCGGGCCTGGCCGCCGCTGCTGGGCCAGAGCAGGTCCATCGCGCCGAACAGCACCAGCGCGAGGCCGAGCGTGCAGATGGACTGGACCAGCGGGCCCCGCGCGGCGAGGAGGGGACCGAAGATCAGCCCGTAGCCGAGCGTCAGCACGCCGCCGAACAGGATGCAGGCTATCCAGCCGACCCAGCCGGGCGCGCCGGCCTTGTTGATGATCGACCAGGCGATGAAGGCCCCCATCGCGCCGACCGCGCCGAACGCGAGGTTGAGCACCCCGGTGGCGCGGTAGAGAACGACCAGCCCGACCCCGGACAGGGCATACACCCCGCCCAGGGCCAGGCCGCTCACGATGAAGGGCTGAAAATCGGACCAGCTCGGCATGGTTCTAGTCTCAGTCCCTGTGGATTGGATTAGGAAGTGGGCGGGTTGACCGAAGGCGCTGTGCCGGCGATGGACCGGTACTGGGCGATCTGCGGGTCGTCGGCGGAGATGAGGGTGCATCCGCCGCCGTTGGTCGCCACGACGAACTTACCGTTGTCCGGGGTGACCGTGTAGTCCATGTTGTTCGGGATGTGCTCGGAGTAGTCGCCATAGGTGAAGCCCTGGCAGAGCAGCCCGGTGTTGTAGCTGTTGAGGGCCTTGAACGCGGCGCTGACCGACGCGATCGTGTACGGGCCCGTGATGGTCTCCAGGGCGTGCGTGGCGGCCTCGCCGATCACGAAGCCCATCTCGGAGAACGAGCCGACGCCGCCGGACACGTCCGAGCCGTACTGCTTGAGAATGGCGTCGAACAGCTGCGCGGTCGGGCTGGTGTTATTGTCAAGCGGGGTCAGCTCGGCGTTGACGAACAGCTTGTTGTTCCACTTCGGGCCGAGCGTCGTAGCGAGGAAGTCGGTGTTGCACGGCGTGGAGCAGGCCCAGTACTTGACCCGGTCCTCCAGGTTGAGCTTCTGCGCGGCCTGCAGGATCAGCAGCGCCTCCGGCGGGGTGAAGTTCAGCACCACGGCGCCGTTCGCGCCCGCCGCGTTGACGAGCTTGATGGCGATCGAGTCGGCGCTGGTGATCGGCACGTTCTCGGTGAAGTCCTGGATCGGCACGTGCTTGGCCGCGGCCAGCGCGTTCGGCCCGGCGGCGATGTAGGTCGTCCCGGGCACGTTCGACTGGTCGAACGCGATCTTGGTCGCCCCCTGGGCCATGACGTACTGCACCGCGCCGTCCGAAGAGTAACGCGGGCCCATGTTGACCGCCGCGTTGTTCGGTGTGGACCAGCACTCGGGGGCGATCCCCGCGCCGATGGTGTAGACGCCCAGGCTCTTCCAGTAGCCCTGGTCGACCGTGCACTCGATGATCGAGATGTTGCCGGCGATGCCGACCACGTGGTCGCTGGTAATCAGCTGCTTCGCCAGGGCCGTGATCTGCGACGGGTTGGTCTGCTCGGTCAGTGGGAAGTACTTGATCGGGTGCCCGTTGATCCCGCCGTTGGCGTTCACGCAGGCGAAGTAGGCACCCGCCATGTTCTCGATGTCGCTGAAGTCGGTGCCGTTCTGCTTGGTGGCGATCGCGCCGATGTTGATCGGCGTGCCGGTGGCCGCGACGCCGGGCTTGGTCCCGCAGGCTGATGTGCTGACGGTGCTGCTGCTCGAGCTGCTTGACGCGGACGCCGACGAACTGCTCGCGGCGGACGACGAGCTGCTCGAGCTGGACGAGCCCGAGCTGCTGCAGGCGGCGAGGACGCCGAGCGAAAGCGCCGCGAGCGTCGCGAGCAACATCCGCGAGCGCCTGCCGGGGTGTCTATTCATGTGTTCTGCCTTCTCGTGGCTGACAGCGAAGTATTCTTCCGAACGGTCTCGTGACGTTGCGTAAAACCCAACGCCCGCTGCCGGTGGGCAGACGAAGAGCACGGCGTTCACAGGGAAAACGGTGCTTCTTTGCACTGCCTTTGTGATTCAGTGGTGTGGTCTATAGTTCCAGATGCCATCGAGCGTTTTGGTAGGATTATCGTCGGTGGCGAACTCAAGTACCCCTGAGTCTGAGTACGTTTTCATCACGTTTCGCCCCCCTGCTCAAGAGTTGCGCGGTGTAACCCCCTACCGGTGAGAATCACACGGGCCGTGACCGGTAACAACCGCGCGGCACGCTAAAACGGGAACGCGATTATTGCGGCAGAACACAATCGCTTCCGTCGCTCTGGTAACGTCGGCGAGCGAATTACCACATTCTGTGACCGGGCCGCTGCAATCGTTCGCTGTCGCAGCCTGGGAAAATGCTGGCGAATGGCGCGTGCCCGGCCGCGCTTGAGCGCGGCCGGGCACGACTTCAGGCGAGCGGGCGTCAGCCGGCGTCCGCTCCCCTCTTTAGGCCAGCCCCGCTTGGGTGCGGAGCTGGTCGGCCTTGTCGGTGCGCTCCCAGGTGAAGGTGTCACCGGTGCGCCCGAAGTGACCGTAGGCCGCGGTCTGCTGGTAGATGGGCCTGCGCAGGTCCAGGTCGCGCAGGATCGCGCCGGGGCGCAGGTCGAAGTTCTCCGTGACCAGCTCGACGATCGCGGGCTTGGCGATCTTCTCGGTGCCGAACGTCTCGACCAGCAGCGACAGCGGCCTGGCGACGCCGATGGCGTAGGCCACCTGCACCTCGGCGCGGTCGGCGAGGCCGGCCGCGACGATGTTCTTCGCGACGTACCTGGCGGCGTACGCGGCCGAGCGGTCCACCTTGGACGGGTCCTTGCCGGAGAACGCGCCGCCGCCGTGCCGCGCGAAGCCGCCGTAGGTGTCGACGATGATCTTCCGCCCGGTGAGCCCGGTGTCGCCGACCGGGCCGCCGATCACGAACCGGCCGGTCGGGTTGACGTAGAACTCCTCGCGCAGCCTGGCCGGGTCGTATAGGTCGGCGGGGAGGACCTGCGTCACCACTTCCTCCCACAGCGCCTCGGGCAGCTTGCTCTCCACGCCGTCCTGGTGCTGGGTGGAGATCAGCACCTTCTCGATGGCGACCGGCTTGCCCTTGTCGTCGTACCGCACGGTCACCTGGGTCTTGCCGTCCGGCCGCAGGTAGGGCAGCTGCCCGGAGTGCCGGACGTCGGACAGCCGCTTCGATATCTGGTGCGCCAGGGTGATCGGCATCGGCATCAGCTCGGGCGTCTCGTTCGTCGCGTAGCCGAACATCATGCCCTGGTCGCCGGCGCCGATCCGGTCCAGCGGGTCCTCAGAGCCGCCGACGCGCCCCTCGTGCGCGGTGTCCACACCCTGCGCGATGTCCGGCGACTGCCGGTCCATCGCAACGATCACGCCGACCGCGTTGCCGTCGAAGTAGTACTCCCCGTTGTCGTACCCGATGTCGTTGACCACCCGGCGGGCCACCGCGGCGTAGTCAATGGTCGACGCGGTGGTGATCTCGCCGGCCACCACGATAAGGCCGGTCGTGAGCATCGTCTCGCAGGCGACGCGGGAGAAGGGGTCGCCGCCGAGCGCCGCGTCAACGACGGCGTCTGAAACCTGGTCCGCGATCTTGTCCGGGTGGCCCTCCGTCACCGACTCGGAAGTGAAGAGGAATCCGCTATCCATGGTTATCTCCTGTGCGTGGGGAGTCGGGTTCTGCACGGTCAAGCTCGGACCGGACAATTGCCGTGCCAGCTACCATAGCGTGCAGCTTGCGCCGGGCGACCTCGGGTGCGAGATGCCGCAGCCCGCAGTCTGGGTTGATCATGAGGCGGCCGGGCTCCACGTATTCCAGGGCTCGCCGGATGCGCGCGGCGACGAGGTCGGGGGTCTCCACTGTGGCCGATTTCACGTCGATCACGCCCAGGCCGAGCGAGGACGGCCAGGCGTACTGCTTGATGAGCCTGAGGTCTTCAAGGCCCTTGCGGGCGAACTCGAGGACCAGCTGGTCAACGCGCGCGGCCAGCACGGCGGGGAACAGGAAGTCGTAGTGCCCTTCCCATGACGGCCTGGCATACCTGTTGCCGTAGCAGACGTGCAGCGCCCAGCTGACCGGCACGCCGTCGGTCACGATGTTGACCGCCTCGACGGCGAGGGCGGCCTGTTCCGGGTAGCCGGCCAGGAACGGCTCGTCGATCTGCAGGAAGGTGGCGCCGGCGTCGGCGAGCGCCCTGGCCTCGGCGTTGAGCCGGGTGGCGAGCGCGCGGACCAGGTCGGCAGGCTCGGCGTAGGCGCCGTCGGCGATCCTGCGGGACAGCGAGAACGGCCCGGTGAAGGAGAACTTCACCGGCCGGTCGGTCAGCTGCCTGGTGAACTCGAAGTCGGTGGCCAGCCCGAGGCTGGACTTGTCCTGGTCTTCCGGCAGCGGCGCGGTGACCTGGGCCTCGTAGTAGTCGTAGTAGTCCGACTTGGCCCGCTGCGCGATGTGCACGCCCGGGATCCTGGCCAGGAAGTAGTCGATGTCGTTGTCCCGGCGCAGTTCGCCGTCGGAGACGATGTCGATGCCGGCCCGCTCCTGGTCCTTGACCGCGGCCTTGATGGCCACCTCGTGGATCTCCGTCAGGTGCTGGGCGCTGATCCGGCGCTGGTAGAACTCGGTCTTCAGCCGCTCCAGCCACTCGGGCACGCTGTACGAGCCCACCACCGTCGTGGGCAGCAGGAGTCGTGTGCTTCCGTTCGGAATCATCTGTTTTTCAATCCCGGATTTGCGCGGTCATGGTCTTGATATTGGCGCCAGGCCGCTCCTTGAACGGCGCGAAGCTGACGTCGAAGCCGCGGCGGTTCGCGAACAGCTGGAGCAGCGGGCCGTTCACCCAGTTGACCGTCGAGCCGTCGTACTTGCCAGGCCCGTAGAAGCCAGTCCGGTACTGGCCCGGGTCCGTGGTGAACAGGTCGTGGCAGACCACCCGGCCGTACGGGTGCAGCAGCGGGAGGGTGTCCGCGAAGCTGCTCAGCGCCCCGTTGCTGACGTGCATCCGCACGTCGCCCTCGGTGGCGAGCAGCGGGCGCAGGATCTCCCCGGTCAGCGAGGGCGTCACGTGGTAGGTGTCCAGGCCCTCCAGCGGCACGTACCGCTCGGCCTGGCGCAGCGCGGCCCAGACCGACTGCCAGAACAGCACCGCGCGTTCGGTGTCGGGGAACGTGCCGGGCACCGACTCGCTGAGCAGTTCAGGGCCGATCCGCAGCAGGCGGCCGGCCAGCGAGGCGATCTCCGCCCGCGGCATGCCGAACGTCGCGGCGATCTCGTCCGCGGCCGCGCCGCCGATGAAGGAGCGGACCTGCACCAGGTAGATCCGGCCGAGGATGACCGCCATCTCGTCGCTCGGCAGGTTGTCGTACACGTTGGAGATGTAGACGAGGAACGCCTTGCCGGACAGGAACCCGACGCTTCCTGACAGCCTGGTTGCCTCGAGCACCAGGCCGCTGACGTGGTCGCCGTGATGCGCGACGGCTTCCCGCGCCCGGTCGAGCACGTGCGCGGAGTAGTCGCCCATCAGATAGTGCAGCCGCCGGTAGTAGTCCCGGCCGTGCCGCCGGTCGAGCTCGGTGAACTCATCAAGCCAGGTGCGCGCCTGGGCGCCGTTGCCGACGCCGAGTTCGAGGACGTAGAGCTCTTCGGGGAGCGCCCTGCGGTTGGCCAGCTCGTCCCAGATCTTGAACAGGTCGAGGATCAGGTCGCGCGCCGCGGCGGAGTTCCGCGCGTCGCTCTCGCCGCCGGGCAGCGCCTGCTCGTACTCCTTGCCCGTGGTCTTCTCCCAGGCCGCCAGCGCCTGCCAGTACAGCGCGTTGAACTGCCACACGCAACTCGCCGAGCCGGGCACCCAGGACTCCAGCCAGACCCGGTCCCCGGCGGCGCCGCCGAGGCCGCCGATGCCGGCCGCCGCGGGCGACGCGTCCGCCAGCGCCTCGGTCACCTCGGCCGCCACGTCCGCCCCCGGCAGCGCGCAGCGGCGCAGGTCGACGGCCAGCTCGTAGCCGTCGACGGCCGGCTCCCTCGGTGCCGTGGGGGTCGCCGCGACCTGGGTGGCCGGCAGGAGGGGCCGCACCATGGCGGTGTCCCTGAAGTTGTTCCGGTACTGGATCCAGTCGCAGACCACCCGCATCCGGGCCAGGTCCGCGTCGGACCGGCACAGCGCCTCGACCAGCGGGCCGAACGCCGCCTGGGCGGCCGCCGATCCGCGAAGCCTGCGGTCGGCGCGTACGTCAATTTCCATCGCGCCGGAACTTGACGTCGAATGCGCTATCTGTCACGTCCCTCATGCTGCCCGAGCGGATGCCCGCAAGCATCTGCCCGCACCGACAAGCTTCGCGGCGAGACCCTTGTGCGGCCGCACAACGCCAACGGTGAATGCTTGCAGGCAAGTACCCGCGCCGACAAGCTTTGCGAGGAAACCATTGTGGTGGCGCACAGGAGGCCGCGACGGCCTCAGGCCGGCCTCAGGACGGAGGAGGCGGCACGGCCGCGGGTAAGAACCGGCTGACCACCTCGCTGCCGAGCAGCCGGACGTGCTCGACGTCACCGGGCCCGTAGAGGTGGAAGTAGACCGTGTCGGCGCCCTGGCCGGCCACGTCCTCGATCGCCCGGATCACGTCGCCGGCGGTGCCGGTCACGCCGGCCGCGAGCAGCCTGGCGCCCGGCTCGCCGAGGGACTCCTTGCGGCGCTCCAGGTCGGCAGGGTCGGACCCGATGCAGACCGGCAGCGTGGCGGACAGCCGGACCTCGGCCGGGTCGCGGCCGACGACGTCCTCGCAGATCCGCCGGAAGTTGGCGTACCGCTCTCGCACATCGAGGCCGAGCGCGCCATTGAACTCATCGGCGTACCTGGCCGCCAGCGTCGGGGTGCGCTTGACGCCCGCGCCGCCGATGATGATCTTGGGCCGGGAGGCCCAGCGGGGGATGCTGGCGCAGTCCTGTACCTGGTAGAACTTGCCGTCGTAGCTGAACCGCTCCCCCGGTGGTGTGTCCCAGATGCCGGTGAGGATGGCGAGCTGTTCTTCGAGCCGGTCGAACCGCTCGCCGAGCGCGGGGAACGGAATGCCAAAGTACTGGTGTTCGCGCTCGTACCAGGCGGCGCCGATGCCCAGTTCGGCACGGCCGCCGCTCATCTGGTCGACGGTGGCCACTTCGACCGCGAGTTGCCCGGGCAGCCGGAACGTCGACGCGTTGACCAGCGTGCCGAGCCTTACCCGTCCCGTCTGGACTGCCAGGCCCGCCAGTGTGGTCCACGAGTCAGTGGGCTGGTAGGTGACGTCGTTCGCATCGATGCCTAGGTAATGATCAGAGCGGAAGAAAGCGTCGAAACCACCCTCTTCCGCTGCCTTCGCCAAGGCGAGGATCTGTGCGTAGCTGGCACCGTGGTGGGGTTCTAGCAGGATCCGCAGCCGCATCCGCTCTTCCTTCGGTCGGAGAAGACTAACGATTAAGGACATCCATCACGGTCCCGCGTGGCCCACTATGCCGGGTGCACCTGGTCGGGTCCGCGAGTCATCACGAGTCCGTTCGGAATGAAGATTTTCGGCAGGGTCCTGACTCCGGCTATCCCTGCACCTTGGCGGTGGGAGGCGCGGGCGCGGCGGCCGGCGCCGTCCCGTTCGCCGCCGACGTGCTTTCCGCCGACTCAGCCGGAGGCGGCTCGATCAGCGGGAAGTGGCAGGCGACCGCGTGGCCGGGCGCCAGCTCCCTGGGCCTTGGTTCCTCCTCGGCGCACAGGTCGGTGGCGCGCGGGCACCGGGTGCGGAACCGGCAGCCGCTGGGCGGGTTGATCGGCGACGGCGGCTCGCCCTGGATGACGGAGCTGGCCCGCGCGGCGCCGGGCTCGGTGGACGGGATCGAGTCGAGGAGCGCCCTGGTGTAGGGGTGCAGCGGCTCGCGGTACACCGCCTCGCCCGGGCCCGTCTCGCAGAGCTTGCCCAGGTACATCACCGCTACCCGGTCGCTGACCTGCTTGACGAGCGCCAGGTCGTGGGCGATGAACAGGTAGGACAGGCCGAGTTCGGTGCGCAGCCGCTCGAACAGGTTCAGCACCTGCGCCTGGATGAGCACGTCGAGCGAGGACACTGCCTCGTCGCAGATGAGCAGCGATGGTTCGAGTGCCACCGCGCGGGCGATCGCGACCCGCTGCGCCTGCCCGCCGGACAGCTCCCTGGGGTGCCGCTTGGCGTACCGCGCCGGGTCCATGCCAACCAGGTCCAGGAGCTCGTTGACCCGCTTGCGCCTGGCCGTCCCGTTGCCGGTGTGATAGGCGACCAGCGGCTCGGCGACGATCGACCGCACCTTCCACTTCGGGTCCAGGGACCCGAACGGGTCCTGGAACACGAACTGCATGTGCCGTCGGGCCTGCAGGAGGCTGCCGCCGCGGAGCTTCGTCAGCTCCGTGCCGCGGAAGGTCACCGAGCCCGACTTGGGCCGCGGCGCCTGCAGGATCGCCCTGGCCAGGGTGGACTTGCCCGAGCCGGTCTCGCCCACGATGCCCAGCGTCTCGCCGGGCATGATGTCGAACGACACGCCGGACACGGCCTGCACGATGCCGGCCTTGCCGCCGCCGCGCTCGCGCACGGTGAACTCCTGGACCAGGTCGCGCACGGACAGCAGCGGGTCGCCGGCGGCCGGCGTCGCGGGCTTGGCCGGCTCCGCTGGCCGCGGTTCGCTGCCGGCTGGCGTCGCGCTCGGCTCCGGCACGGTCACGCCGCACCTCCGTTCTCGCAGGGATGCCAGCAGGCCCAGCGGTGACCGGGAACGTGCTCGGTCAGCGCCGGCATCTTGGCCAGGCAGTCGTCCTCGGCGTACTGGCAGCGCGGGGCGAACGAGCACCCCGGCGGCAGCGCGGTCGGGTCGGGCGGCCGCCCGCCGACGACAGGCAGCGGCGTGTGCGCCGACCTCTCCACGTGCGGGATCGCGTCGAGCAGCGCCCGGGTGTACCGCATCCGGACGGCGCCCCCGGCGCCGAACAGCCCGGCCGCCGGCGCCTGCTCCACGATCTTGCCCGCGTACATGACGATGACCTCGTCCGCGTACGAGGCGGCGAGGCCGAGGTCGTGGCTGATCATGATCAGCGCCATGTCCAGCTCGTCCTGGAGGTCGAGCAGCAGCTCCATGATCTGCGCCTGGGTGGTCACGTCGAGCGCGGTCGTGGCCTCGTCGGCGATCAGCACCTTGGGCCGGCAGGCCAGCGCGATCGCGATCATGACGCGCTGCCGCATGCCGCCGGACAGCTGGTGCGGGTACTCGTGGAAGCGGCGCTCGGCCGCCGGCATGCGCACCAGCCGCAGCAGCTCGATCGCCTGCGTCTGCGCCTCGCGCTTGCTCACCTTGCGGTGCGTCGTGATGGCCTCGGTGATCTGCAGGCCGATCCGCATCGTCGGGTTCAGCGACCGCGCCGGGTCCTGGAACACCATCGCCAGGTCGGAGCCGCGGTGCTTGCGCAGCTCGGCGTCCGACAGGCCGAGCAGCTCGGTGCCGCGCAGCCGGGCGGACCCGCCGATGGCGGTGCCCGCCGGCAGCAGCCCCATGATCGCCCGGCAGCTGACGGTCTTCCCTGAACCGGACTCGCCGATGATGGCGAGCGTCGCGCCCGGGGAAACCGTGAAGCTAACGCCGTCGACGGCGCGCACCTCGCGGCCGCCGACCGCGAAGGTGACCCGCAGGTCATCGACCTGCAGCAGAGCGTCGGTCATTGGGTACTCCATCGTTCGCGCAGCGCGTCGCCGAGCATGTTCAGCGCCGCCACCGTGATCAGCAGGGCGATCGACGGGATCAGCACGTACTCCGGCTGGACCGACAGGATCTGCTGGCCCCTCGAGATCATGTTGCCCCAGCTGGGCGTCGGTGCCGGGATACCGTAGCCGAGGAAGTCAAGGGCGCCTTCGAGGATGATGATGATGCCGAGGCCGAGCAGGCTGAACGTCACGATGTTCGGCATGATGTTCGGCACGATGTGGCGGGCGATGATCCGCCAGCGGCGGGTGCCGGCCAGCCTGGCGGCGGTCATGAACGGGAGCCCCCGTATCGTCAGCGTGGCGCCGCGCGCGACCCGGCCGATCGCTGGGATGCCGAACACCGCCAGCGCCCAGATCACGTGCATCTCGCTCGGCCCGAGCCCCTCGGCGATCACCAGGGCGAGTACCAGGGCGGGGAACGCGATCAGGATGTCGAACAGCCGCGAGATCACCGCGTCCACCCAGCCGCCGAAGTAGGCGGCGATGACCCCGAGCGTGCCGCCGATCGCGATGCCGATGACGGTGACGGATATGCCGACCTCGAACGCCACCTGGCCGCCGTACACGAGCTGGGAGAAGATGTCGACGCCCTGCACGTCGGTGCCGAGAATGTGACCCGGCGAGAACGGCGGCTCGTTGTTGTAGATGATATTCCCGCTGGTCCCCGAGGGCAGCGTGACGACCAGCGGCAACAGGAAGCAGATGGCGAGGATCAGGATCAGGACCCCGACGGGCACCCAGAGCCGGAGCGCGCGGCCGATCCGCTGCGTCCGCAGCCGGCGCGCGTTGACCAGGGACGGCAGCGGCGGCGGGTGGGGGCTCGCGAGCGTTATGTCAGGAAGTGGAGCTACCATACCGGATCCTTGGGTCGAGTACCGCGTAGGCGATGTCGGCGAAAAGGCTGCCGAACACGGTCACCAGCGCGAAGAACAGCGTGATCCCCTCGACCAGGGGCACGTCGTGGTTGCTGATGCCGGTCAGCAGGTCGTTGCCGATGCCCTGCACCTGGAAGATCGTCTCGATGATGGCCGCCGCCCCGACCAGCCCGCCCAGGTTCAGCCCGATGATGGTGATCAGGGTGAACATGGAATTCCGCAGTGCGTGCCTGATGAGGACCCGCCACGGTGCGACTCCCTTGGCCTTGGCGGTGACGATGTAGTCCTCGCGCTGCATCTGCTCGACCATGTCAGCCCGCAGTATCCGGGTGTAGATCGCGAACAACCCGAAGCCGATCGCGGCGGCGGGCAGCGTCAGGTTCTTGAAGAACGAGGCGGGGCCGGTGACGGCGCCGGACAGGACCGGGAACCAGCCCAGCTTGACCGCGAAGACGATGATGAGCAGGAACGCGAACGCGTACGGCGCGATGGACAGCCCCAGCATGCTTACCGCGAGGCTGATCCGGTCCGCGATGCCGTTCGGCTTGCGCGCCGCGAGCGTCGCCACGATGATCGCGAGCACCACCGAGGCCACCAGCGCGTACAGCAGCAGCCCCAGGGTGGTCGGCACGTGGAGGGCCAGTTCGTGGTTGACGCTCTGACCCTGGATGGACGTGCCGAGGTTTCCGTGCAGCACGTTGACGAGCCAGTTCCAGTACCGCTGCCAGAACGGCTGGTCCAGGCCGAGTGTGTGGTTGAGCGCGGCCACCGCGCTAGGGCTCGCACGGAGCCCGAGGATCGCCTGGGCGGTGTCGTTGGGCAGCGCGCTCATGATCGCGAACGTCAGGAGGGTGACGCCGATGAGCACCGGGATGGCGGCGAGCAGCCGCCGCCCCACCATCCGCAGGGCCGGTGAGCCGGCGACCCGGCGCGCGCGGTCGCGCGCGCCGGGCTCAACCTGCTGGAGCTGGGTTTGCTGGACCAGCGCCATGATTCTTACGTCCTCCTGTCGTGAGGATTCAGTTGTCAGGAGCCAGGGGTGTAGTACACCTGCTCCCACGGGATAGTCGGGACAACCGCGACCGAGGACAGCGGCGAGGACAGGCCGGGCCCGGCGATGCCGTGCACCGAGATGTTCGCCGGGGAGAAGGCGAAGTAGAACGGCCCGTAGTAGTTCTTGGCGATGTACGCGGCCGCCTGGTCGTAGTAGCCGCACCGGACCGACAGGCTCGTCGAGCCCTGCGCGCTCGCCAGCAGGGAGTCCAGGTGCGGGTCGTGCACGCCACTGAACGGCGAATAGGATCCGAACCGGAAGCCGACGCCGACGCCGCCCGCCGGGTCATAGGCGCCCGCGGTCTGCACCATCGACTGCCAGGACTTGCCGCCGTTCGCCTCGAAGGCCGCGATCAGCCCCGACAGCGGCCAGGACGACTGCTTGACATGCAGCCCGAGCGCCTCCCATTCGGTGGCCAGCGCCTGCATGGATTCCTGCGCGGTCGACAGGGCGATCGTGCCG
Organism: uncultured Actinomycetota bacterium; assembly: GCA_963843745.1. Classification (GTDB taxonomy): domain Bacteria; phylum Actinomycetota; class Actinomycetes; order Streptosporangiales; family Streptosporangiaceae; genus Trebonia. Next base: position 2,224,497 of record CAWJLP010000007.1, on the reverse strand, counting down.
AGCTGGATCGTCGTGTTGGCCAGGCCGCTCTGCTGGATCAGCTGCTTAGCCAGCGTCGGGTCATATCCCTGGTACCCCTGCACGTACTGCTGGTAGCAGATGCCGCCAGGCCCGGTGAAGCCCTGGACGATCGGGTACTTGCCGCCGAACAGGTGCTGCAGGATCGGCTGGAAGTCAGTCGCAGCGTAGATCGCCTGGCGCGCCTTGGGGTTGTTGAACGGCGGGACCGCGGTGTTCAGCTGCAGGTCGTACGGCGAGGTGCCGAGGTTGTTCTCCACCTCGAAGTGCGACGCGGACTCGTCGATCAGCTGCGTCGTGGACATGTTCTCGTAGACCTGGCCCTGGTTGGCCAGCAGTGCCTCGTACGCCGCCTCGTCGCTGCCGACCGTCTTGAACGTGATCTGGTCGAGGTACGGACGGCCCGGGTTCCAGTAACCCGGGTTCTTCTTGACGATGAGCTCGTCGTTGGGGGTGTTGGTCACCACCGTGAACGGCCCGGCGCCAACCGGGTTCTGGCCGAACGACGTGGGATCCTTCTGCAGGGCGGTCGGCGAGGCGATCCAGGTGGCGATCGAGTCGAACAGCTGGTTGATGAAGGCGCCGTTCGGCGCGCTCTGGTGAACGACGATCGTGTACGGCCCGGTGACCTGGATGACACCCGCGGCGGGCGGCTCAGCGGGCGGAGGGGCGCCCGGCACGAGCTTCGTGCCGGCCGGCACCGGCTGCTCCTTGATCAGCCACGGCGGGTTGAGGCCGTTCTTGATGGCGACCGGCCCAAGGTCCCGCTCCCAGTTGTATTCCACCGCCTGTGCGTTGAACGGCGTGCCGTCGCTGAACTTCACGCCCTGGCGGAGCGTGATCGTGACGTCCTTGGCGTCTGGGCTGAACGAGTACCCGGTGGCCAGGTCGGGAACGATAGTCCCGCCCGTGCCGAGCTGGAAGAGCTGCCCGTAGACCGCGGTCATGAAGTCCTGGGTAGCCGCGCCTTCCTTGTTCTGCGCCGGGTCGAGGGTCGACCACGCGCCGGAGTACCCGGAGCTCTCCAGGACCGTGATCGAGCCGCCGGCCTTCGGAGCGGAGGTCGCGACGGCGCTATTGCTGGGACCGCTGGAGTTGGAAGACGACGGTGATGAGCTGCACGCGGCAGCCGTCGCCACGAGTGCGGCCGCACCAGCGATACATGCGGTCCGCACTGACAGAAGCCGATATCCCACGGCATTCACCTACTCGTGATTATTTGTACGCCGGCATGTGACAAATGCTGAGTCGAGCGTCTGAAGATTTGTCTTGGATACTCTCACTCGCTCGGTGTGCCTGCAAGGAGGAAGATCCGAGGTCTCCCGGTTCGCGTGAGCGGTTGTATCCGTCCACGTCCGGCCGCGCGTTGCCCTTGTGGGTTGCCACAAAGCTCCTTTACACGCCGGTTACGTGGTTGGCGACAGCGTAGTGATTAGCGGTGGAGATCGGCGTGATCTTGGACATCTATCGAGGTGCTGAGATGACGGGGGGCCGCCTGCTGGTTCGGCGTGTATGACACGTTAGACGCGGGAGGTCACGATGACCAGCACTAGCGGCAGCACCCCAGCCCGGGCGGCGTCCCGGGCGCCCGGGGCGCCCGGATTCCCGCGCTCCCTCGTCGCGCACCCCGCATACGGGCCACTCCCGGGCCTGCTGCTGATCATGACCGTCGTCACCGGCGTCGTGGACTCAATCTCGATCCTGGCGCTCGGCCGGGTCTTCGTCGCGAACATGACCGGGAACGTGGTGTTCGCCGGCTTCGCGATCGTGGGCGCCCCCGGTTTCTCCCTCAGCGCGTCGCTGTTCGCCCTGGCCGGCTTCCTCGTCGGCGCAGGCTTTGGCGGCGCGATGATCACCCGCGTCGGCAGCGACCGCGCCGCCCTGCTGCGCGCCGGCACGGCGGCCGAGGTCGCCCTGGCCGCCGTGGCCCTTGTGCTCGCGGCACTATCCGGCGACCCGGGCGTCTCTCACGGCACCACGCACATCATCGCCGGCGCCTTCGGCCCCGCCATCACCGACGCACTGGCCGCCGTGCTCGCGACCGCCATGGGCATCCAGAACGCGGTCGCCCGCAAGCTGGCCGTCCCCGACCTGACCACCACGGTCCTCACCATGACCCTCACAGGGATCGGCGCCGACCTCCGCACCGTCCTCCGGGCCGGCGACACCCATGCCACGGCCACGTCTGACCTGGTCAGGCGCCTGCTGGCGATCGGCACAATGCTGGCCGGCGCCCTCGCAGGCGCCAGCCTCACCCTCTACGTGAGCCCGGTAGCGGCGCTGGCGCTCGCGCTGTCCCTGCTGGCGGTGACCGCCGCGGCCGCCATGGCCCTGGCCGCCCGCCCGGCCCCGTGGCGCACCCCGCCACCGCGGCCCCAGTAGCCGCTCCCCGCGCCGCCGCGCTTCTTGCTGTTATCAGCGTGATGAAATTGTTGTACCGACGTCCAGCCGCTTCTTGCTGTTATCAGCCTGATCGAATTATTGTGCGGGATTGGCCCACGATTCCGGCGCGGTATCCCGCACGATCTTCAGCGACGGGGCGCGAACACGCCAGCGGCAAACCACTTCTTGCTGTTATCGGACGGGAGGAGCCACTGCCTCTCGGGCGCGGTGACATAGGGCGCGAAAGTACCCGGAGAACCGGACATATCAGACGGATTCCGGTAGGTTTCGCGCCCTAAGTGGGCGGGACGTGCGAGCCTGCCGACGCTAACCCCAGACCTCTTGGGCTACTTCGACGATGAGGCTGAGCTTCGCCTTCTCGTCGTCCAGCGTCAGCGCGTTGCCCTCCGCCGTCGAGGCGAAGCCGCACTGACCGGACAGGCAGAGCTGGTCGAGCGGCACGTACTTCGCCGCCTCGTCGATGCGGCGCTTGAGGTCGTCCGCGGATTCAAGCTCCGGCCGCTTCGTGGTTACCAGGCCCAGCACCACTTGCTTGCCAGGCGGCACGAAGCGCAGCGGCTCAAAGCCGCCGGACCGCTCGTCGTCGAATTCGAGGAAGAAGCCGTCCACGTCGAGCTCGTTGAACAGCGCTTCGGCCACGAAGTCGTAACCGCCGGACGCCACCCATGAGGACTGGAAGTTGCCGCGGCACAGGTGCGTGGTGATCGCCATGTCGGCCGGCCGCCCGGCGACCGCCGCGTTGGTCAGGCTGATGTACCGGAGGTGAATGCGACCGGCGTCCTCGCCGCGCGCGGCGATGTACTCGCGCTGCGACGGGTCGTTCACGTAGGCCAGCGACGTGTCGTCGAGCTGGAGGTACCGGCAGCCCTGGGCGGCCAGCCGCTGCACCTCGGCGTTGTAGGCGGCGCCCAGATCGGACCAGAACGACTCGACGTCAGGGTAGATGTCCTCGGTGACGACGGCCCTGATGCCCGACCGGTAGTGCACCATCGACGCCGCCGGAATGGTCAGCTTGGGGACAGAATCTCCCGCGATCGACTGGAGGAATGCGAAGTCGTCGCCGAAGATCGTCTTGTCCACAGAAAGCGGCCGCGTCACCTGGATCGCGTCCGGGGTGAAGGTGATGTCCCCCTGGGTGTTGTGGAAGGTGGACAGCAGGGTGCCCGGCGCCCGCTCGATCCCCCCGATCTGGTAGATGAAGTCCATGTGCCAGGTCGCCCGCCGGAACTCCCCGTCCGTCACCGACTTCAGCCCCACCAGCTGCTGCATCGCGACGGCGTCCCTGATGGCCTCGTCCTCGACCGCGCGCAGCTCGTCGGCGGTGATGCGCCCCGCCGCCCGGTCGGCCCGCGCGGCGTGCAGCTCCGCGGGACGCAGCAGGCTGCCGACGTGGTCGGCACGGAACGGCGGCGTGGTCCTCGGCGCCATGGTCATCTCCTCCCCGCGTGGTTCTCCGCCTCTGGCGGCTTCTTCGCGAACATAGACCCGGACCCGCCGCCGTCAAGCACCAGGGTCTGACCGGTCATGTAGCCCGCGCCGTCGGAGGCGAGGTAGGCGACCGCGGCGGCGATGTCCTCCGGGTACCCGGACCGGCCGACGGCGAGCATCGAGCCGCGCCGCTTGATCTCCGCGTCCACGTTGATGTTCGGGTCGAGGGACAGCATCGCGCGCGACGTCGCCACCATGCCCGGAGCGATCGCGTTGACCGTGATCCCCCACGGGGCGACGTCCGCGGACAGCGCCCTGGTGAATCCGAGGATGCCCGCCTTCGACGCGGAGTACGCGGTGGACATGGCGGCCGCGACCTGCCCGGCCTGCGACGAGATGTTGATGATCCGGCCCCAGCGCTGCGCCCGCATGTGCGGCACGGCAAACCGCGCCATCAGGAATGTGCCCCGCAGGTTCACCGCGATCTGCCGGTCGAACGCCTCGATCGGCACGTCCTCGATGTCCTGCCGGTCAAGGCCCTGGGGTGCTCCCGCGACGTTGACGAGGATGTCGAGCCGGCCGCGCCAGGCGGCCGCCGCGTCGACCATGCGCTGCGCGTCCTCAACGACGGAGATGTCGCCGAGCTGGGCCATGGCGGTGCCGCCGGCCGACGTGATCTCCTCGACCAGGGAATCGACCCCTCCCCAGGATTCATCGGCGCCGCCGACGACCTCCTGGCGGCGGTTGAGCACCCCGGCCGGCTGCTTGTCGGTGACCACCACGGCGACGCCGGACGCGGCGAGCGTGTTCGCGATCGCGCGCCCCATCCCGTCCCGCTTGCCGCAGCCGGTGATCAGCGCGACCCGCGTGGTCAATGTGCGCCAGCCGAGCCTGAGTAGCCTGGCAGGTCGACCGGGTAGGCGATGTCGATCATGCCGCCGTCGATGCCGAGCTGCTGGGACAGGATGCCGCGCATCAGGTCCTTGGGCACCAGGCAGTCCTCGCAGGCGTCCGGCCCGGCGGTGATCGTGACCGCGAGGCGGGAATCCAGCTCCTCGATCGCCAGGTGATATCCGTCGGCCTCGAGCGTCGAGGCGAGAGCAGCGGTACGTTCCGAATAATTCATTTCTTCTCCACTACCGGCACTGCTGTACCGGACCATTCGCCGAAAATTCGCACCACCATGGAAATGGCGGCGTTTTTCGCTCCGGCGACGATGACCGGGATCGACGTGGGACCCGCGAGGAACCTGTGGAATGTGTCGTCGCCCTCGTACTCGCCGCGGAAGCCCTTCCTGTTGACCTCGGCCTTGCCCATGCTGGTGAGCTCGGCGCCGGTGCGGCCGGACCGCTCGATGAGCCAGTTCTGCACGTCGGCCTTGGACATGCCGGCGGTGGCGAACATCTGGGCGTGCTCGGGGCACAGCACGAGGGCGACGGACGATAGCGGGAAGATCTGCGAGCCGATCCGCGAGATCGTGTCCCGGAAGTCGCGCAGCACGTCCTCGGGGTTCGGGGTGTGCCTGTTGTCCACGAATTCCATGGTCCGGGTGAGCGTGGCGGACACGGCCGAGACGCCGCCGGTCACGCCGCCGTTCTCGGCGAACGGCTCCCACGGGGACTCTTCCTCGTTCTCCGCGACGCAGATCGACCACCGGCCAGGCACGCCCTGGGTGGCCTGCTCGAGCACGTGCGGGTGGATGCCGAACGCGTTGCGGACGATCAGGCCGATGGCGCGCGGGATCGTCATGTTCGGCCGGAATCCCGGGCCAAACGCACCGCCGGCGGTGTTGAATCCCAGCTCCTGGCGTATCGGCCCGTTGACCACGATCAGCGGCGCGGGCCCGCTGGTGGACTGGAAGCCGCCGCCGCGCGCGGCGCGCTCGCGCATCAGCGCGTCGAACGCCGCCAGGACGACAGGGAAGTACTCCGCCTTGCACCCGGCCATGGCGGCGTTGATCGCGGCGGTGCGGACGTCGACGTCCCGGCCGACCTGCTCGAGGGAGCCGATGATCTCATCCGGCTCCTTGTCCGTGGTGGCCAGGAAGCGGTCGAGCAGCGGCTTGGACACCGGGACCAGCGGCAGGCCGTCGGACCAGCCCTGGTCGTAGCAGTACTCGATCGCGCGCTGCGCTTCGTCGGGATCGGGCGCCTCCGGCGCCCCCGGAGCTCCGGAACCCTCAGGCGCCTCGTCAGTCATTCTTGCCCGATGAGTCGGTGAGCAGGGCGACCACGTTGTCGAGCACCTGCGCCGCGCGCTCCTTGACCTTGTCCTCGGTCAGCACGGCGACCGGGTGCGCCGTCGTGGCGTACTTGTAGCCGGGCGCGCCGCGCAGCGCGGCCATCGCGTCGGCGGTGGGGATGAACGACTCGGTGATGATCGCGGCCACCGGCACGCCGGCCGCCTCGAGCACGACGCCGTTGGCCGTGGCGGCCGCGCTGCACGAGCCGCAGTCACCCACGCCGGTGATGACCACGTCGTTATCGGCCACCAGTTCCTTGATGACCTCGTCCGGCTCGGGCACCGCGAAGTTGACCTTCGTCCGCTCGGTGAGCGTGACGTCGTACTTCTCCGTCAGCAGCCGGCCGACCTCCTCGAGGAAGGGGCGCGCGTTCTGCTTGGTGTTGATGAGCAGGCCTACCCGGGCGCCGTTGAGGCTGGCCGGGCGGCGGGCCCGCGGGGCGGCCGCCATGGCGGCCTTGGCCTTGACGGACCCGGTCGGGTCGAGGATCGCGTTCGGCATGGGGCTTCGACCTTTCCTTGCCTGACTGCCGCGGCTAATTATCTAGTGCTGGTGGACGACAACGCCACGGATGTTCTTGCCATCCATAAGGTCCTGATACCCCTCATTAATTTCGTCGAGCGTATAGGTCCTGGTAATGAGCTCGCTGAGTTTGATGTGGCCCTCGTGCCACAGGCTGAGGATCATCGGGATGTCGTACAGCGGGTTGGCGCCGCCGAACAGCGAGCCCTGCATCTTCCTGTGGTACCCGATTTCCTGTGGTACCCGATCAGGATGCGGCCGAGCAGCACCATCTCGTAGTACCCGACGCCCGGTGATCACGATCGTGCCTGCCTTGCCCGTCATGTCCACGGCGGCCTTGACCACGTCGTTGTCCATCTCACCGACGGTGCAGATCACCGTGTCGGCAAGCTGGCCGCGGGTCAGGTCGATGAGCACGTCCTTCGCCTTGACCGGGTCGCCGAACGCGTGCGTCGCGCCGAACTGCAGGGCCTGCTGCTGCTTCCACTCGTTCGGGTCGATGGCGAACACGTGCTTGCCGGCGTCGCACAGGTTCTGCTTGCCGGTGGAGCAATAGCGGCACTTGCCGCAGACCGGGATATAGGAGCAAGAGACCCGGTCGGCCACCTTCACCCTGGTGACACCGGGGCCGGCCGCCACCGCCACGCCAGCGCCCTCATGCCCGCCGACCAGCGGCAGCCGCGCCATGCCGCGCGAGCGGATGTGCTCGTCGGAGTGGCACAGGCCAGCCGCCTCCATCTGGATCAGCACCTCGTTGGCCTTGGGCGGGTCCAGCTCAAGCTCGGTGATCTCCCACGGCGTGCCCGCCTTGCGCAGCACCGCCGCCCTGGTCTTCATGTGGTGCCTCCGGATAGGAGCGATCGTTAGCGACCGTAACTGTTAGCAGCCGGAAATTTTGTGTCCGTACTCATGACGAGGCCCCGCGCGGCTGTCTTGACATTAGATTTCATATCACGCGCTTCTCGTCGCGCCAAGTGTCATATATCGTGATCCGCGGGACAGGGGAACCGGTTATGACCAGCGCCGGAATCCCCCGGCCCGCCTCTGTTGCCAGACCCAACGACAGACCCAACGACAGACCCAACGCGGCCAGAAAGGTACGTCCCTTGGCTGACATGGTTCGCGCCGTGGTGCAGACCGGCCCCCGGCAGATGGAGATGCGCGAGTACCCCCGCCCGGTGCTCGGCGGCGACACCGGCGCACTGCTGCGCGTGGAGGCCTGCGGCATCTGCGGCAGCGACGTCGAGCAGTACAAGGGCGCCATGGGTACCCGCGGGCTGCCGATGATCCCCGGCCACGAGCCGCTCGGCATCATCGAGGAGATCACCGACGAGACCGCCGCCCGCTGGGGCGTGCAGGCCGGCGACCGCGTCGCGGTGGAGATCCTCATCCCCTGCCGGTCCTGCGCCCGGTGCCTGGCGGGCAACTACATGAACTGCCGCAACAGGATCGGCAGCCACGGCGGCGGCAACCCGCCGGCGCGCCAGGGACGGCTGACCGGCGGCTACGCCGAGTACATCGACCTGCACCCGAACTCGATCGTGCACCCGATGCGCGGCGACATCCCCGCCGAGATCGCCGTCATGTACAACCCCCTCGGCGCCGGCGTGCGCTGGGCGCTGGAGTACGGCGGGGTGCACCTCGGCACGAACGTGCTCGTGATGGGCGCCGGACAGCGCGGCCTCGCTGCCATCCTCGCCTCCCGGTACGTTGGCGCGGGCACGATCATCGCCACCGGCCTGACCCGCGACGCGAAGAAGCTGGAGCTGGCAAAGGAGTTCGGCGCGGACGCCGTGATCAACGTGGAAGAGGAGAACACCGTCGAGCGGGTCCGCGAGCTGACCGGCGGCGACGGCGCCGACGTGGTGCTCGACCTCACCCCGATGGCCCACCAGCCGATCAGGGACGCGATCGAGGCGGTCCGCTGGGGCGGCACGATCGTGCTGGCGGGGCTGAAGGGCCACAAGCCCATCGAGCTGGTCACCGACATGCTCATCAACAAGGCGATAACCATGAAGGGCGCGTTCTCCGTCGACGCGGCCGGCTACGAGAACGCGATCAAGCTGATCGAGTCCGGCAAGTTCCCGCTGCACAAGATGCAGACGCACAAGTACGGCCTGGACGACGTTGAGCACGCGATCAAGCTGCTGGCCGGCGAGGTGCCCGGCGAAGAGGGCATCCACGTCGCGGTCATGCCCGGCCGGTAACCCCGGCCGGTAACAGGGAGAAATCTCATGCCGATCATCGACTCGCACGCGCACATCTTCCCGCCCGACTTCGGCCCCGCGCCCGCTGGGTGCGACCCGGGCGGCTGGCCGTCGACCGAGCCGAACCCGGACGTTGACGGCGGAAAGTTCCTCATCAACGGCCCGATGCGGTTCCCCGCCAAGGCGGTCTGGTTCGACGCGGAGCGGCGCCTGGAGGCGTCGGCGGCCAGCGGGCTCGACGCCGAAGTGCTCTCGCCGTTCCCCGCGCTGCTGAACTACCGGGCCCCTGCCGGCGTCGGCCGGGAGCTGTGCCGGGTCACCAACGAGTACATCGCGGGCCTGGTCGCCGCCTTCCCGACCCGTTTCTACGGCCTCGGCACCCTGCCGCTGCAAGACCCGGACATGGCGGCGGCCGAGCTGACCGAGGTCGTGAAGACCGGCCTGGCCGGCGTCGAGATCGCCTCCAACATCAACGGGAAGTCGCTGCACGAGCCCGAGTTCGACGGGTTCTGGGCGGAGGCCGACCGGCTCGGCGCGGCCGTCTTCGTGCACGGCATGCCGGTGCCGTCTGACCGGCTCCCCGGCGCCGCGGTCGCGACGTTCGGCGTCGGCGCGGAGGCCACATTGGGCGCGGCGGCGATCATCACCGGCGGGGTGGCGGAGAAGTACCCGGGCCTGCGGATCTCGTTCAGCCACGCGGGCGGCGGGTTCCCGCTGGTGCTGACCCGCGCCCAGTGGTTCTGGGGCCGCACCTGGAACGAGGAGCCGCCGGCGCCCGAGTCCGAACGTCCCGAGGCCAAGCCCTGGTTCGCCGAGCACTCGCCGACCGAGCTGGCCCGCCGCTTCTACTACGACTCGCTGGTCTTCGACCGGCGCGCGATCAGGTACCTCGCCGACATGCTCGGCACCGACCGGCTGCTGGTCGGCTCCGACTTCCCGGCGATGACCCGGGAGGAGCCGATCGCCAAGACCCTGCGCTCGATGGGGCTTTCGGACGCTGAACTACAGGACATCCTGTGGCATAACTGCTTCCGATTCCTCGGCGCGGAACCCCCGAAGTTATCCTCGTTCAGTGAGTTCCCAGTGACTAGCGCATCCGCGTACCTCAGCGATTTCGAGGACGACGTACCCCAGCCGTGGACGGCGCCCGGCCCGGTCGCGCAGCGGCCCCCCCGGCTGCTGCTCACGCTGCTCGGCGACTACTGGTGGCAGCGGACGGAGCCGCTGCCGTCGGCCGTGATCGTCGCGCTGCTCGCCGAATTCGGCGTCAGCGACTCGGCCGCGCGGGCCGCGCTGTCCCGGCTCACCCGCAACGGGCTCCTGGTGACGTCGCGGGCCGGGCGGCGGACGTTCGTCCGGCTCAGCCCGCGCGCCGCGGACGTGCTCGACGACGGCGCGCGGCGCATCTTCTCCTTCGGAGGCAGCGCCGCGCCGTGGGACGGGCAGTGGTCGCTGGTCGCGTTCTCCATCCCCGAGGACCACCGGGCGGTCCGTGACGAGCTGCGCAAGGCGCTGCGCTGGCTCGGCTTCGCGCCGCTGTACGACGGCATGTGGGTCGCGCCGCGGGACCACGCCGGCGACGTGATGGCGAGGCTGAAGGAACTGGGGATCAGCACCGCGACCGCCTTCCGCGCCTCCGCGGTGCCCTCCGGCGGTGAGGCGTCGGAGATCCCCGCCCGCGCCTGGGACCTGGCCGGGCTGCGGAAGCGGTACGAGGAGTTCATCGCGTTCGCCAGCCTGCTGCGGGACCAGACCGAGGCTGGCGAGATCACCCCGATGGACGCGCTCGTCGCCCGCACCCGGGTGATGGACGAGTGGCGCGCGTTCCCCGCCATGGACCCTGACCTGCCCGACGAGCTGCTGCCGCCGGCCTGGCCGCGCGCCGCGGCCCGTGAGCTGTTCATCGCCTGCTACGACCTGCTCGGCCCGCTAGCGGCCCGCCGCGTCCGGCAGATCATCGACCGCTACAGCCCCGAACTCGCCTCCCGCGCCGCCTACCACAGCACGAAGCTGACGGTCTCCGCCGCGGAAGGTTAGCAGTTTTATCCCGAACGAGCCCGTGGCGACTGTCGCGGCTCCGCCGCTTCTTGCTGTTATCAGCCTGGGGGGCGCTTCGGTTACGGGCCGGACGCGGCCGATGTGCCAATACCGCGACGGTGCCTGCGACACGGCCTCCAGGTGTGTACTTCCGGGGCATATCGACCCGGAATAACACAGCTAGCCGGTGAAGCCGCGGGCTAACCTCCACAGTGACCCCTGTGACGGAAGACGTCCACGGCAGGGGCCGCACCCGGGTGGGTGACCTGTCGATTGCGCAATCGGCACCGGTAGAGGCCGGGTGACTGGGCATTGACCGGCCTATGCCCGGCTGCCGCGTTCGGGCTTGGTGATGCTGGGGGCGGTGGGATCTGCGGGGCGGCGCCGGGCGCGGCCCGGGGCCGGGCTGGACGATGGTGGATCGTTAGGTACCCGTGGCGGGCCCTTTCGATCCACTATGCCGCCGGGTGCCCGCAGCCGGGCCAGCCAGCTGCCTGTGCCCGTCAGCAGGCGATGCGGGGCGTGCGCCGGGCGCGGGCTACCGGGACCAGGGTAATCCTGCGGGGCCGGCGTGTCGTAGGACCTGAAGGTCGTACGTCGCCTCGAGCGTGCGGCGGCGCGCTGGGGTATCAGCGCGGATGCTCGCTCTCACGCAGGGTGAACCCGCCAACCTGGTCGGGCATCGCTTCTTGCTGTTATTAGCGCCTAACGCGCCCGGCCTCTCGGGCGAAGGGGGTCGATGGGCCATTGACCCCCTAAGAGGGGGGACGATGGGCCATCGACCCCCAAAGGCTGATCTGGCGGTCAGGCGCAGGACTGGGTGGCCTCGGCTTTGACCTGGGAGAAGTCCCAGGGGTTGGTGGGGGCGCTGACGCCGGTCAGCGCGGATGGGAGGCCATTCGGCCACGTGAACGTCGCGTAGGTCCAGAACCATTTGCCCAGGGCGCAGTCCCTGGCCGGCTGGCTGAACGTCACGGTCACCGCCACCGAGTACTCCGGGCCGGCCGCGCAGTTGGGGTCGCAGCCGTCGATCTTCTCGGTCCCAGTGCCCACGGCCTGGCCGCCGGTCCACGTCGGCCAGGTCATGTCCCACAGCACCGTCGTGCCGTCGCCCGACAGCGGGCAGCCGGCCTGGCAGCCCGGCGCGTGCGCGGTCATCCCTCTCACGTCCTGGCTCTCCGCGAGGTACACGTCGGCGCCGGACGGCACAGAACCGGCGGTGCTGGTCACCGAAGGCGTGGCCGGCGCCTGGGCCGGGGACGCGGAAGCCACGGCGGTGGCCGTGGTGGCCGTGGTGGCCGTGGTGGCCGGCTCGCTCGCCGCCGCGTGGCTGCCGGGTGCCGGCGCGCTGTGGCTGACGGGCGGGACACTGACGGGCGGAACACTGGCGGGCGGGACACTGGCGGGCGGGACACTGGCGGGCGGGACACTGGCGGGCGGGACACTGGCGGGCGGGACACTGGCGGGCGGGACAGGAGAACCGGCGGAGCCCTGGCTCGCGCATCCGGCGGCGAGTACGGTCACGGCGGTCGTCGCGGCGAGCGTGAAGAGGCGAGTTACCGAGGTCATCGATCCCCCTATGGCGAGAAACCCGGCATGCTGCCTCTAGGACGCCGGCGCCCGGGCCCTGGTTGCCCCGGTCCGCTAGGCGGGCGGTGAGACGCCCGCGGCGGCGCGGATCAGCGAGCCGTCGGGGGCGAAGAACGGCGGGTCGAGAAGGGTCACCGACACCTGCGCCGACTCGGGCCGCGCCGGGAGCCGGCACGTGAAGGCGGCGTCGCCGGCGCGCAGGTCGGTCTCCCAGTCCGCGCCGCTCGGCCGCGCCGCCTCGACCGTCCCCGTCACGACGAGCCCGCGCGACGGATCCGCGCCCGGCAGGACCCGGTCCGGGTGCACCCCGGCGACCATGCCGGGCGCGTCCTTGGCCGCGGGCACAAAGCCCAGGTAGCCCACCAGTTCCGCGACGCGGCGGGACGCGGGCCTGAGCACCACCTCGTCGGGCGCGCCCGCCTGCAAGACGGAGCCCTGGTCCATCACGAGCAGCCGGTCCGCGAAGGCCTGCGCGTCTGAGAGCTGGTGGGTGACGAGGACAGAAGGCACCTCACGTTCGGAAGAAAGATCTTTGACAAGCGCCGTGAGAGCGCGCCGCAAGGCCGCGTCGAGACTCGCGAACGGCTCGTCGAGCAGCAGCGCGTCGCAGTGCGCGAGCAGCAGCCGCCCGAGCGCCACGCGGTGCCGCTGGCCGCCGGACAGCCGGGCGGGCATCGCGGACAGCAGCCCGTCGATGCCGAGATCCCGCGCGATCTCCTCCAGCTCCGCGCGGGCCGCGGACCGCGCGTACAGCAGGTTGGCGCGCACCGGCAGGTGCGGGAACAGCCCGGGGTCCTGCCGCAGCAGCCCCACCCGGCGCTGCCACGGCGGGACCTCGACAGCCGGGGAACCGGTGGACGTGAGCACCCGGTCGCCTAGCTCCACCAGGCCACGACGCGGCCAGACCAGGCCGGCGATCGTCTCCAGCACGGTCGTCTTGCCCGCCCCCGACGGCCCGAACAGCGCCACCCGCTCCCCGTCGGCCACGCTCAGCGCCGCGCGCACGGTGAAGTCGCGGCGGTCAACCTCGACGTCGGCGTTCAGCACGAGCGCTCCACACGTAGGCGGCCATCGGCAGCGGCAGCGCGACCACGAGCAGCACCAGGGCAAATGGCAGCGCGGACGCCAGCCCGGTCTCCTGCAGGGTCGTGAAGATCTGCAACGGAATCCCGAACGGATGGTAGGCGATGATCACCACCGCCCCGAACGCGCCTATCGCGCGCGCCCACGCGACCGCCATCGCCATCGCGAGCCCGGGCGCGGCGAGCGGCAGCGTTACCCGGCGGAACACCCGCCGCGGCGGGTCGCCGAGCAGCCCGGCCTGCTGCTCGAGCTGGGTGTCCACGCCGGCGAACGCGGCCTGCGCGCCGAGCACGTAATAGGGCGCGGACTCGTACACCTCGGCGATCACCAGCGCGAGGAACGTGTTGGTCGCGTCCTGGTGCAGCCAGCCCAGCACGTGGCCGACCGGCGTGTACGGGCCGACCATGAACACCAGCAGCAGCCCGATGACCAGCGGCGGCAGCAGCAGCGAGCACAGCAGGCCGGCCTCCCACAGCCGGGGCAGCGGCAGCCGGCCGCGGGCGAGCATCCAGGAAAGCGGCGTGCAGACCAGCAGCAGCACGGCGAGCGTGACGCCGCCCGCCGCGAGCGACGTGATCAGCGGGTCCAGGTTGCCGGGCCCGGTGAGCGCGCTGACGATCTCACCCCAGGACAGGTGGGTGAGGAGGGTGATCACGGGGCCGAGCAGGGCGATCCAGATGACCGCCGCCCCCGCTACCGAAAGAACTGCCGATACAGAACGGACGCGTGGCGCCTGCCTGCCGAACGCGCCTCTCCTGCCCGGGGGTGATCCGGGACGCCCGCCTTCGACGTCCCGGATCACCCCACCGGAAGCGGCGGCCTGCGGGCTAGGTGCCCAGCTCACTGGCTATAGACGCGGGCACGTCGCTCTTGCTGCCGAATAGCGTCGGCGTGAGCACCGTGAACCCTCCCTGCTTGTATTGCGCCAGGCCCGCGGACGACAACGTGTACGCCACGAACGCCTCGCCGGCCGGGGTCGGCGTGCCGATGATCGTGATGTCGATGACCTGCGGCGAGCCGCTCTTGGTCATTCCGTTCTCAAGCGTAACCTTCGCGGTCTTGTAGTGCGCCGCGAGATCGGCGCTGCCCAGGTTGACCTGCACCGGCAGCGGTATGTAGTTCAGCTTCAGCTCGATCGCCTGGGTGACGAAGGCGCTGGCGGCGTCCAGCTGGCCGGACTGGAGCGTGGAGTCAAGCGCGGACTCGGCGTAGATCTGGCTGGACTTCGACGTGCCGAAGTCGGTGGTGCCGAGGATCTTGGATACCGTGTCCGACGGCAGCTTGCAGTAGGACTGGGCGAGCTCGAGCATGTAGATGAAGTCGCGGCCCTGCGGGTCGGTGTTCGGGTCGGTGCGGCCCAGCTTGAGGCCTGGCGTCTGGAGCAGCGTGTACAGGTCGCACACCGGCTTAGAGCCGTCCGCGATGGCCTTGAACTGGCTCGCGTACTTGCTGTTCGGGTTGTAGGCGACCACCATCGAGGTGCCGGCGTACTGGACGTACCAGTTGGTGAACTTCGGCTCGAGCGGCGTGATGTTGTCGCCGCCGACGGACTCGAACACGTTGGGGCTGATCTCCCCGGCGGCGATGTCCGCCTCGAGCGTGCCGGAGGAGTTGCCCGTGCCGGAGAACCCGGCCCCGGTGGCGGCGGTGAACGCCGGCTTCACCACGTGCTCGTTCAGGTACTCGAGCGAACTCGCGTAGGCGACGTTGGCGGTGCCCGACACCGTGGTACTCGTGCTCGAGGGCGACGCGCTCGCACTCGCGCTGGTGGTGGCCGACGAGGAGGACGAACTCGACGAGCTGGAGCAGGCCGCGGCGGCCAGCCCGATGCATGCTATGCCTAGCACGGCGGCAATCCGCCTGCCTGATGACCGGAAAGTAAGCATTCCACGACGATAGCCAGCGGTAGTTGCGCGACGCAACCAAGCTAGACATCGATTGGGGCCCGCCTCCCGAGCGGACGGATAGCGATGGCGATTACCTGGTATGACGTCCTCGGCGTCCCGGCCGGCGCGTCGGCTGACACGCTGCGGCAGGCGTACGAGGGCCGCAAGGGGCAGCTGCGCGCCGAGCTGCTGAACGGCGCCCCCTCCCCCGTGCTGTCCGCGGCCGCCCGGGCCAGCCAGTCGATCGAGGCGGCCTGGCTGGTGCTCAGCGACCCTGGCCGGCGGCGCGAGTACGACGAGGAGATCGGGCTGCACCAGGAGCGCGGGCTGCGCGGCTCCGCCGACTTCGGCGGTTCCGCTGGCTCGGCGATGTACGGAGCCGATGCCTTCTACCTGCTGCGCGGCCGGTTCGGTGCCATGCTGGGCGGCGCCGCCATGGCCCTGTCCGACTGGCTGAGGCCTCGGCCTGCCCCGCCGCCGCGCCGCCGGACGGTGCCCGACGTGCGCGGGCTGTTCTACCAGCCGTGCCGCGACGTGGTCACGATGGCAGGGCTGCGGCTGGCGGTGGTCCGGCTGACCCAGGACCCGATGCCGGTGGAAGGGCTCGTGGTCAGCCAGTCCCTTGCCGCGGGTTCGCACGTCAAGGCGGGCACGACGCTGACCGTGCGGGTGTGGCACCCGCCGCGCCACAGATAAGGGCCCACGTCATTGAGGTTTGGGCACCATTGACCCGGCCGTCAGGCGGGGCGGATGATGACTGGCAAACTACGATCTCCCCGGGAAAAGGCAGGTCTGCATGAAGACACGAGCAGCGGTGCTCAGGGACGTGGGCAAGGAATTCGAGGTCGTCGAACTCGACCTGGACGAGCCGAAGGCCAATGAGGTCCTGGTCCGGTTCGTCGCCTCTGGTCTGTGCCACTCCGATGACCACCTGCGCACCGGTGACATCCCGGTCAGGTACCCGATCGTCGGCGGGCACGAGGGCGCCGGGATCGTGGAGAAGGTAGGCCCGGGTGTCACCAGGCTGGCCGTCGGCGACCACGTGGTCACGTCGTGGCTGCCGGTCTGCGGGCACTGCCGGTTCTGCTCCCGCGGCCAGACCAACCTGTGCGACCTGGGCCGGTTCCTGGTGGACAACTCGCTGCCCGACGGCACCTACCGCTATCACGAGGGATCGACGGACTTCGGGCAGATGTGCCTGCTCGGCACGTTCTCGCAGTACGCCGTCATATCCGAGGCGTCCGCGGTCAAGATCGAGGACGACCTGCCGCTCGAGGTCGTGGTGCTGGTCGGCTGCGGCGTGCCCACCGGCTACGGCACGGCGGTGAACGCGGGCGATGTCCGCCCCGGCGACACCACGATCATCTACGGCATCGGCGGCGTCGGCATCAACGCCGTGCAGGGCGCCGCGCACGCCGGGGCGCGGTACGTCATCGCGGTCGACCCGGTGGAGTTCAAGCGGACCACGGCGCTCTCGCTGGGCGCGACGCACGCCGTCGCGTCCGCCGAGGAGGCGCACGAGCTGGCGCAGCAGCTGACCTGGGGCGTCGGCGCGGACCAGGCGCTGATCACGGTGGGCGTGGCGACCGAGCAAGTCGTCTCCGACGCGTTCGCCGCGATCCGCAAGCGGGGCACCGTGGTCCTGACGGCGATGGGCGGCCTGGCGACGAAGACCGTGCACGTCAACGGCTTCGAGCTGACGGCGTTCGAGAAGCGGCTGCACGGCGCGCTGTTCGGCAGCGGCAACCCGTTCGACGACATCCCCCGGATGCTCGAGCTGTACCGGGCCGGCAAGCTCAAGCTGGACGAGCTGGTCACCAGGACGTACACGCTCGACGAGGTCAACCGGGGCTACGAGGACATGATGGCCGGCCGTAACATCCGCGGCGTCATCATCCACGAGCACTAGCGAGCCTGCCGTCGCCCGCATCCCCTATCGCCGTACGATGACGGGATGCGGGCGATCGACTTCCACGTGCACCTGCCGACGCCGGACTGGCTGGACGGCAGCATGGACGGCTACGTCGAGGCGGCGGAGGCCTACTTCCGGTCGACGGTCGAGCGGCAGTCGCTCGGCGAGCTCGCGGACAAGTACCGCGCCCTGGACGTGCTGGCGGTGCTGCTGGCCTGGGACGCCGAGACGGCCACCGGCCGCCCCCGGGTGCCGAACGAGACCGTCGCGGCCGCCTGCCGGGAGTACCCCGACGCGTTCACCGGGCTCGGCTCGGTCGACCCGCACAAGCCGTCGGCGGTGGACGAGGTCGCGCACATAGCGGCGCTCGGGCTTCGCGGCGTCAAGTTCCACCCGTCGCTGCAGGCGTTCGCCCCTGACGACCCGAAGTTCTGGCCGGTGTTCGCCGCCTGCGAGCGGCACGGCCTGCTCGCGCTCTTCCACACGGGGACCAGCGGGATCGGCGCCAGGCAGCCAGGCGGCCAGGGCATCAGGATCGACTACGCGCACCCGCTCAAGCTGGACGCCGTGGCGGCCGCGCACCCGCAGCTGACCGTGGTCGCGGCGCACTTCGGCTGGCCGTGGCAGATGGACCTGATCGCGGTCGCGCTGCACAAGACCAACGTCTACATCGACATCTCCGGCTGGTCGCCGAAACGGATACCGCCGGAGGTCGTCCGCGAGCTGAAGGGCCGGCTGTCCGGCCAGTTCGTGTGGGGCAGCGACTTCCCGTTCATCGCGCCGGAGCGCTGCCTCGCCGAGCTGGATGAGCTCGGCCTGGCCAGCCCGGCCCTGCTGCGGGACAACGCCGCCCACGTCCTGGGGCTGCCGGACCCGGCGTAGTGCTTAGTTCTCGCTGTACGGCTCGATAGCTGAAGTCGGGCGCCGGGCGGGATGTGGTCGCGCGCAGCATGGCCGTCTCGCGAGTGAGCAGGGATCGCTCGGCCTTGAGCCTGGTGACCACGTCCGGCGCGGCGAGCAGTGCCTGCCGGTCCGGCAGGTCGATGATCATCGCGGCCCCGACCACGTAGGAGAGCAGCTCCGGCTCGTCGGGCAGGCTGGCGATGCTGATCGTCCCGCCGCCCCGGTCGGCGAGCGCGTTGAGGTAGCCGCGGAACGCCGCCTGCACACGCTGCGCCAGCGGTGTGGCCTTCGCGGGGTCGCCGGCCTCCTCGGCCAGCGGCTCGATCTCGCCCTGGAAGTACGGCAGCGACCTGTCGAGGCTCAGCAGCCGGAACCGCTGCGCGCCCACGGTCTGCAGGTCATACCGGCCGTCCTCGCGCTCCGCGATCTGGCGGACGGTGGCGACGCAGCCGATGTCGTACAGCGCGGTGACGCCTTCGATGCCCGTCTCCCGGCCCTTGCGGATCGCGATGATGCCGAACTGCCTCGGCTCTGGCCCCGCCAGCAGGTCCGCGACGAGCTGCCGGTACCGCTCCTCGAAGATGTGCAGGGGCAGGCGCATTCCCGGGAACAGCACCGTCGACAAGGGGAACAACGGCATCTCGCTCATGGTGTGACTCCTCCACTCCTATCGGGAGTGGCTTCTCAGGAGGCATCTTATGCCTGCTGAAGGGCAAGCCCTGCCCGCAAGATATTCCTAGCAGCGTTCACGTCAGCGTGCGCCTGGTGACCGCATGCCAGACACTGGAACGCCGCCTGGTTGGTCCGGTTTCCCGCCCCGGTATACCCACATTCGGCGCACCGCTGCGAGGTGTGACGGGGATGTACCGCGATCACTTGCCGCCCGGCGCTTTCAGCCTTGGCGGACAGGACTCGCAGAAAGATACCCCATCCCGCATCGAGAATCGATTTGTTCAGGCCGGCCTTGGCCGCCGCGCCGTTCGGCTCATAACTGCCATTCCCGTCCGGACGGGACTTAGGCCGCCGGGTCATGTTTATGACCTGCAGTTTTTCGTGGACTATCAGGTCGTGGTCGCGGACCAGCGCGAGGGCAGCCTGGTGGGCATGGTCCAGGCGCTGGCGGCGCACCTTGCCGTGCAGCTTCCCGACCTGCGCGGACGCCCTCTGCCACCGATTGCTACGGCGCTGTTTACGGGTGAGATTCCGCTGGGCTGCCGTGAGCCGCCCGGCGGCGGTCGCGAGGTGGCGCGGGTTGGGGACATGCTTGCCGTCGCTGGTGGTCAGGAACGAAGTCACGCCCATGTCGATGCCGACCGCCGCGCCGACCGGTTCCAGCGGCTCGGTCGGGACATCGTCACAGGAAAGAATCAGGTACCAGTGCCCGTTTTCCCGCCTGGTGGTGATGGTCTTAATGCGGCCTTTGACGGCCCGGTGCTGGTGGACGCGGACATGGCCGATGCCCTTAAAGTAGACGCGCGTCACCTTGGGATGCGGCACTGAGTCCCAGCTGGCACCGCCCGATATGGCGGACCATTCAATGGAGTCCCACCAGCCGCGTCCCTTGAAACGCGGGTAGCCCGGCTTCTCCCCGGCCTTGACACGCCGATAGAAGGCCTGGAACGCGCGGTCCAGGCGACGGATCACGGCCCGCTCACAGGTGAAGGCCCAGCGCCCGAACCGCTCCGGGTCATTTGCTCGGATCTCTTTCAGCTGCGCGTCCTGGCTGTAGAACGTGACCTGGTGACGGCCCATCCGCCACGCCTCGCGCCTTTCTTCCAGGGCGGCGTTGTATAGCTGACGGGTGTCTTCCAGGCAGGCGCTGAGCGTGGCCTCTTGCCGCTTAGTTGGCCGCAGCCGGAACTTATATGAGCGCCTCACCGTAGAGCACCAACTGACCGTCCGTGCCGTGCCTGACTGAGCACCACCAGCGCGCAGCCAAACGGCTGCGGCCGCTGCTGAGCCATAGCCGGAAAGGAACAGTACCGATAACGCATAGACACGCCTCCATCATATCGGCCTCGCGGCGAAGATCAGTTACATACACGCTGAAAATGTCTATTTTTCGCCTTGGTTTTCGCTAGGCCGACTCTGCTGCTGTTGTCGGGAGGGGCTTGTACCTCGCAACGCGATGCACCTGTCGGGGGCGGCCGATCGTGAGTCAAAACTGAGGCACCACAACGGACTCGACACGAAGATCGATGAGGTGCCGGAATTTCTCCACGCCAGCAGGCGGGCATGGGACCACTCCAGGGGCCTGATGCAGCCGCGCGGACCATATGGGACCGTTTATTTGTGAGCGCGAACGTGGTCAGTCTGGTCTTCATCGGGCGGCAGGACGAGATGAGGGCGCTGGAACGGCTTCTTGACCGCGCGTAGGCACGGGACGCGGCGTTCGCGCTGATCGGCGGCGAGGCGGGCGTGGGCAAGACCCGGCTGACCAGGGAGCTGGGCGCGCGGGCGGCCGACGAGGGGTTCTGCGTGCTGACCGGGCAGTGCGTGGAACTGGGGGCCGAAGGCCTGCCGCTGGCGCCGCTGGTCGATGCGCTCCGCACGCTGGCCAGGACCATGCCGCCCGACGTGCTCGCCGGGGTGCTCGGCCCCGCGGCGCCCGGGCTGTCCCGGCTGCTGCCTGAACTCGCGCCGCTCACGGCCGGCGGCGCGTCCGCGCCGGCCCGGCTGGCGAGGACATGCAGAAGGCGCAACTGCTGGAGCTCGTGCTCGGCACGCTCAGCCGGCTGAGCGGCGTCGCGCCCGTGCTGTTCGGTCGAGGACGTGCACTGGGCCGACCGGTCCACCCTCGACCTGACCGCGTTCCTCGCATGACGGCACAAGAAGGAAGCATCCGCTCCGCGCTCGCTACCCGGCGTTCCGGTCGCTGCTGACCGGGCTCGCGGTCTCCCAGACCGGCGACTGGCTCTACAACCTGGCCTTGGTCACGCTGGTCTACCAGCGCACCGGATCGGCACTCTGGGCCGGCGTCGCGACCGCCGCCCGGGTCATCCCGATGGTGGTCTTCGGTCCCGTCGGCGGCGCGATCGCCGACCGGTTCGACCGACGCCGCGTGATGGTGGCCTGCGACCTGATCAGGCTCGTGCTGCTGCTCGGCTCGCCGGCCCTGGCGTTCGCCGTCAACGCGCTGACGTTCGGCGTGGCCGCGGCCTGCGTGCTCACGATCAGGACGAGCGGAGCGTTCGCCAGCGCCGCGGCGGCCGGGCCGGTACGGGGCGGCCTGCTCGGCGGGCTATGGGACGGCATCGCGGACGGCGCGGCCGCGCTGCGCGCGCACCCGGCCGCGGTTCGCCTGGTCGGCGCGGACATCATGTGCAGCCTGATCTACGGCACGCAGACGGTGCTGCTGGTCCTGGTCGCCCGCTCCGCCGGGCTCGGCCTGCACGGCTACGGGTACCTGTTCGCCGGCATCGGCGCCGGCGGGGTGCTCGGCAGCGCGCTGGCCGGCCGGGCGGCCTGGCTGCCGCACCGTACGGCGCTGGTCGCGGCGCTGGCCCTGGTCGGGCTGCCGACGCTCGCGCTGCCCGCCGCGCACTGGGGCCGGGCGGCGATCCTGCTGGCGGCCCTGACAGGTACCGGCGCGATCGGCGTCGAGATCATGACGGAGACCGCGCTGCAGCGGACGCTGCCCGAGGAAGTGTTCGGCCGGGCGTACGGGCTGGCGCTGCCGGCGTCGATCGCGAGCATCGCGGCCGGGTCGCTGATCGCCCCGGTGCTGGTGAGCTGGCTCGGTACCACCGGCGCGCTGCTCGCCTGCGGCGCGGCGGTCGTCGGCTACGCGGCGCTGCTGCTGCGCGGCACGCACTCGCTCGCCCCCGCGCTTGCCACGGACAAGGTGCTGGCGGGGTAGTCCGGAGTCACCGCGGGCCTGTTCGGGATAAAAGGGGACGGAAGTCCCGGTGGAGCAGGGCCTGTCGGCCATAACCGCGCCTGGGGTGCGCGCGGGATGCTCAGTCATGTCAAACAGGCAATCAGGCAAGGCGCCGGGCCACACGGGCCCGGCGGGTCAGACAGGAGAAATGGCCATGCGCCGCACCACTTTCGACAAGCTTCTCGGGTGGGTTGGGATCTCGCTCGGCATCGTGCTGCTCGCGGTGGGCGGCCTGCTGCTATGGGGCTCGGCCTACGTGCACAACACGGTCCAGAGCCAGCTCGCTCAGCAGCAGATCACCTTCCCGCCGGCCTCCGCGTTCGCGCACCCCAAGGCAGGCACCGAGATCACCCCGTCCATGATTCCCTCGGTTTCGCAGTACGCCGGGCAGCAGCTGCTGACCGGGCAGCAGGCTGAGGCGTACGCCGATCACTTCATTGCCGTGCACATCACCGACATGGCGGGCGGCAAGACCTACTCCCAGCTGTCGACTGAGTCGCTGGCGCAGCCGAACAACACCCAGCTGGCTGGCCTGGTGGCCACCGTGTTCAAGGGCGAGACGCTGCGGTCCATGCTGCTGAACGCTTACGGCTGGTGGAAGGTCTCCCAGATCACCTACATCATCTCGCTGGCCGCCTTCGGGCTCGGCACCCTGAGCTTCCTGGCCGGCCTGTTCGGGTTCGCCAGCCTCCGCCGCGACCGGAAGCCGGCCACAGCGCAGGTTGGCCCGGCCATCGAGCAGATCAACGAGGCCGGGCACGAGGCAGGTACCGCTTCCTGACAACCGAGGCGCCGACCTCAACGAGAGCGCTCCCGCGAGCCAGAGGGCAGATCGCGGGAGCGCTCCGCGTTCCCCAAGCGCCCGCCGCAGCGGCGCAGGCGGGCAGCGCGGGTGCGGCGGCAGGCCAGTAGCTGCCGCCGCACCCGCGGCGTAAGGTTCTGGTCCATGGCGTACGCACCGCAGGCGTGGCGGGACTTCGCGGTCACGACGGGCGGCCTGGCCGGGGCGCTGACGGGGCTGCTGTTCGTCGCGGTGTCGCTGCACAGCGGCGCGCTGAGCAAGTCGCGCAGCCTCGCCTCCCGCGCCGCGCAGACCCTGGTGCTGTTCATGACGCCGGCGATCGCCGCGGTCCTGCTCACGGCTCCGCAGCCCGCGGCGGCCCTGGGCGCGGAACTGCTCGCGCTGGCGGCGGTGGCCGGCGTCACGCTGTTCATCCTCGACCGCCGGGCCGGACACGATCTGACCGGCGTCGCCGGGTACGTCGAGCAGGCGTCCCCGAATACGGTCACCGCCGTGCTCGTCGCCGCCGCCGGGTTCACTTTCCTGCTCAAGGCGGGCGGCGGCCTGTACTGGCTGATCCCGGCGGTGCTGGCCGGGCTGGTCGGCGGCGTGGTCAACGCCTGGCTGTTCCTGGTCCGGATCTCCGACGACTGACGCTCTGCCGCTCTGCCGATTACCAGCCGAGTTCGGCGAGCCGGTCGTCGTCGATGCCGAAATGGTGGCCGACCTCGTGGATGACGGTGCGGCGGACCTCGCCGGCGACCTCGTCTTCGGTGCGGCAGATGGCGCAGATCGCCAGGCGGTAGATCGTGATGCGGTCGGGCAGCACCCCCGCGTACTGGCTGGTGCGGCTGGTGAGCGGGATGCCCTCGTAGAGCCCGAGCAGCCCGGGCGGGCCCGGTTCATGCTCCACGGTCACGGCGACGTTGCTCATCAGCCGGCCGAGTTCCGCGGGCAGGCTGTCGAGCGCCATGGCGACCATCTCCTCGAAGCGGCCGGGCTCGATGTCGATCACTCGTCCATTGTCCGGCTGTCCGCCAGGATGCGCTCCAGGGTGGTGCGGCCCATCCGGCTGATGGCCGGGTTGGTCGCCGCGTAGTACCAGACCACGCCCATCGCCTGCTCGAATGCCCACGCCTGGCCGCGCTCCCACTCCAGGTCACCGCAGCCAAGGTCGTCGCGCAGCGATTGCCGCGGTCCGGCTTCGAGCAGGTGCCAGGCGGCCACCAGGTCGAGGGCCGGGTCGGCGGGCCCGAGGCCGCCGACGTCCAGCACCCCGGCGAGGTGCCCGTCGCGGACCAGCACGTTCCCGGGAATCAGGTCGCCGTGGGTCATGACGTCCTGATGCGTGGCGCGCGGCAGGTCCCGCAGGCGGTCCCACAGTCGGCGCAGCCGGGGCACGTCGAGCAGTTCCTCGCTGTGGCTGAAGCACGTTTCCAGCCACGCGTCGTGGGACTGCAGGTCGCCGCCCCGGCCAGTGCCGCGAAAGGTCCTGTCGCGGGTGCCGATGTCCCGCACGTCGCGGATGAACGCCGCGAGGTCGTGCGCGAACGGGGCCGATTCGGCCGGGTCCTCGTCGGTGGCCACGACGCCGGGCAGCCACGTCTGAACCGACCATGGCAGCGGGTAGCCGGCTCCCGGCTCTCCGATCGCGGCCGGCTCCGGGGTGGGGAACCTGGTGCGGCCGGCTAGCTCGCGGGCCGCGGCCGCCTCGCTCTGCAGCCATCGCCTGGTCGCCTCGACGTCGCCCGGCCGCAGCGGGAAGCGGGCCGCCAGGTCGTCGCCGATGCGGAAGATGGCGTTGACCGTGCCCTGGGAAGCGATCCGCCTGACGGGCAGCGCCTGCCACCGCGGGAACTGCTCGGCTATCAGCGCCCGGACCGTCGCGTCGGGCACCGTCATCTGGTCGGCATGCATCCGCACGTGTGCCAGCGTCGCGTCGCCGGACGCCGGCCGCAACCGGGTTTCCGTCGGCCGTGCTGGGTACCCGGCTAGTAACACGTAGCCAAAGGAGAATACGCCGATGTCGGATAACGTCTACTCGGTCACCGAGATCGCCGGCTCGTCCACGGAGAGCATCGACGACGCGATCAAGGGAGCTGTCAGCCGCGCATCCAGGACGCTGCACAACCTCGACTGGTTCGAGGTCACCGACATCAGGGGCCGCATCGAGGACAACCAGCGCTGCCACTTCCAGGTGACCATGAAGGTCGGTTTCCGGCTCGACGAGCCCGGGTCCTGAGCTCAGCCGATCTTGAGCGGTATCTCCGCGAAGGGATCGAGCGCGTAGGCGAGGGACACCCGGTGGTAGCCGTCGGCGATGTCTCCTTCGGCCACGAGGACCGGCGACAGCTTGTCGCCGGCGAGCACCTTCTTCAGGTCGTTCAGCACGCCCGGGTCGTTCAGCGGTAGCGGCTCGCGGCCGGTGGCCCGGAGGATGTCGTTGGCCCGGCGCGTGATGACCGGCAGCTTCCGCAGCTTCACCGCCACCTGGTCCGCGTGGTCCTGGCCGAAGCGGATGCTCAGGTAGCTGGCGGCCGCGGTGTAGTCGTGCTCGGCCACTTCTTTCTTCCAGCGCAAATACGAGCCGACCGCAGGGGTGGTCATTGGTCCTTGCCTCCTTGAGCGCGGGCTGCAGGGAGCAGGATAGCGGGGACCACCAGCGGCAGGAACAGCGACTGGAGCCAGCCCTCCAAGGTGTTACCAGGAAAAGCCGTCATGCCTTCCGCCGCGGGTCGTCCCTCCGGCCGCCGGCTGACCTGCCCGTCGCGCCGAGGACGGGCAGCAGCGGGCGAATGGTGCGGCGGCTGAGGCAGCCTTGCCAGACGCCGAGGCTGTAGGCGGCGTCATCGAGCAGCCGGGCCGCGACATAGCGGGCAGGATCCAGCGGCGGGCGCCGGTCCGCCCAGTCCAGCAGCGGCGGCGCGAGGATCAGCGCCGCGACCGGCAAGCGCAGCTTCGGGACCGCGACCGCCGCCGGGATGGCGACTGGCCACCAGGTCCGCGATAGCGCACTGCCCAGCGGCCGCCCCGCCGCGAGGGTCCCGCCCCCGGCGAGCCGGACGGCGAGTGCCCACGCGGCGCCGGCGCGGGCGCGCTTCTTGCTGTTATCAGGCATGGGCGTTTGGGTGGTACCAGGGGCTGTGCCGGAGGCACCTGGAGCGGCGGGCAGCGGCCATCGTTCGCCGGTCACCTGGGACAGGCGCCTGGCCAGCAGGGCGGTCGCGGTGCCGGTCAGCGTCACGGCGATGCCCGGCCGGCCGGACAGCGCGGCCGCCCACGCGCCGGCCGTCCACCACGAGGCGTACAGGGGGCGGACGACGCCGGGGTGGAGTTCCTCAAGCGCCGCCGCCGACGTGCCGTAATCGCGGCGGCGGCCGAACCAGGCGCGGAACCTGACGCGGTGATCGTGTCCCATCACGGCCGCCGGCTCGTAGCGGGCCCGCCAGCCGGCGTCGGCCATCCGCCATACGAAGTCGACGTCCTCCCCCACGTATATGCCCTCGGCAAACCCGGCGCCCGCGGCCGCCCTACGCACCACGAGGGCCGCCCCCGGAACGTAGGGGACCCGCGCCCCGGGCCGGACGATGCTCGGCCGGCTCCCCATGTCGAGCGTGGAACTCGCCCCTTCGTACCGGCCCAGCCAGGTCGTTCCTTCCTCGTGCGGCACGATCCGCGGCGCGACCGCGCCGACGGCCCGATCGCCGAAGTGCGGCAGCAGCCGGTCCAGCCAGCCCGGCCGCGGCACGCAGTCGGAATCGAGAAACGCCACCAGGGCGGTCGATGCGACCGCCAGCCCGGAGTTTCGCGCCGCCCCGGGTCCCCCGTTCACCGCCCGGCGGACCACCCGCGCGCCATGCTCGGCGCAGATCGCCGCGATCGCCTCAGGATCGGCGGAGCAATCGTCCACGACAACCACGTGCTTTAGCCCGCGCAGCCCGTCCAGGCAACGCCTCAGCTCCGCGTACCGATCCCGCACCGGAATCACGACCGTCACGTCATCCGCGCCAGGCGACCCATCGCCTCCGTCGGCGGCGCCCCAGTCCGGGTGCGCGATCCCGGCGTCCAGCAACCGCCGCGCCAGCGCCCGCGCCGGCGCGCCGTCGCCCACCGGCGCCCCGGAAAACCACCCCGCCACCGCGCGTGCCCCGGCGGGCGTCAGCCGCAACACCCGTACCGGCGACCCGCCGACGAGCACTGTGCCCCCCGCGACTAGCCGCGTCCCAGAGTCCGCCCGCAACCGCATTCCAGCCGGCACGATCTCGTCGACGACCCCTTCGGTTCCATGATCACGAAAGAAAAGTACGCGTATAGGATGCTTTTTCTTCGTGATCATGGCAATCCGGCGGCCGAGGCGCGCTGCAAACGGCAGAGAGCATGGTCGCGCCAAGGCGGGGCGGGCCGACCGAGTGGCGGGGGTGAACCTGAGCGTGGGCTTGGTGCTTGAGGGAAGCGGGGCGCCGGTGGTGTGACTCCGCGTCGTTCGGTGCCCGCTCCGGGCGCCGACGTGACGCGGTGAACACCACCAAGCCCCACGCGCCGCAACGGAGGACGCCTAGGCCGTGAAGCCCGTGAGCGGGTTTTCGTCGCAGTCCTTCGACGGCGGACGGCGGCGGCCGATGGTCACCGGGACCTTGCGGTGCGAGTGGTCCACCGAGGGCTTCGGCGCCGCACCCGAGACAGCGGCCAGCGCCGCCGAGCCGTGGCCTTGCACGCACTCCGGGTCGGGGCCGTCGAGCGGCAGTCCGGTGAAGAACTTCGCCGCCATGCAGCCGCCCCGGCAGGAGTCGTAGAACCCGCAGGACCGGCACGCTCCCCCGGTGTCGGGCGCGCGCAGCGAGGCGAACAGCGGCGAGGACTTCCACACCGTCTCGAAACCGCCCGCGTCCCGCACGTTCCCGGCGAGGAACTCCGAGTGGATGGCGAACGGGCAGGCGTACACGTCGCCCACCGGGTCGATGAGGCAGACGACCCGGCCCGCGCCGCAGAGGTTGAGGCCCGGCAGCGCGGACCCGTACGCGGACAGGTGGAAGAACGAGTCGCCGGTCAGCACCTGCTCGCCGTGCGCGACGAGCCAGTCGTAGAGGAGCCGCTGCTGTTCGGGTAGCGGGTGCAGGTCGTGCCACGCGTCGGCGCCGCGGCCCGACGGGCGCAGCCTGGTCAGCCGCAGCTGCGCGCCGAACCGGTCGGCGATGGCCTTGAACTGGTCGAGTTGCGGGATGTTCTGCCTGGTCATGACCACGGAGAGCTTGAACCCGCGGAACCCCGCGTCCGCGAGGTTCCGCATCGCTCGCATCGCGGTCGCGTACGACCCTGGCCCGCGGACCGCGTCGTTCACGTCCGCCGTCGCGCCGTCCAGCGAGATCTGCACGTCCACGTAGTCGCTGGCCGCCAGCCGCGTGGCGGCCGCCGGATCGAGCTTCACGCCGTTGGTGGAGAACTTCACGCCGACGTGGTGCGCGGTCGCATAGTCGACGAGCTCCCAGAAGTCGGGGCGGACGGTCGGCTCGCCGCCGCCGATGTTGACGTAGAAGACCTGCATCCGCTCCAGCGTGTCGATGACCGCCCTGCACTCGGCCGTGGACAGCTCACGCGGGTCGCGGCGGCCTGACGACGACAGGCAGTGCACGCAGGACAGGTTGCACGCGTAGGTGAGTTCCCAGGTCAGGCAGATCGGCGCGTCGAGGCCGAGCTGGAACAGGTCGGTGAGTTTCCCCGGAGCGGCGGAAGGCCCAGCCGGAGCCATGTCGTGGGTGAGGGTCATGCAACGGTCCGTTCCGAGATCATCTTTGAATCGGCGAGCGTGGCCAGCGCGCGGGCGTAAACCGGGAGTTCCGCCTCGGAAACCCCGGCCGCCGCGCACGCCGCACGGGCGCTGGGGTGGTCGGCCAGCGACCTGACCACCGCCAGCACCCGCTGATTCTTCAGGAAGGACAGCCGCCGGGTGCCGAAGTGGTAGAGCAGCGCGCCGAACGGTTCCGGCCGCATCGACACCCGCGGATCGACCTGCCAGGGGCGGTCGATGTCGAAGCCGTCAGTAGACACCGCACATGCCGTCGATCGAGACCTCCTCGACCAGGAGCTCGTCGCTGCTGAGGGCTTCCGTCTCCTCGACCTGCTCCTCGACCTGCTCGGGCATGGGCACCTCCGGAGTAGTGGCACTAAGTGCCAGGAACGCGGTTAGCAGGAGAGTAACGGCACTAGGTGCCGGAATCAAGGTCGTCGCGGGTACGATTGCCGCATGTCTCAGCGAGGATGGTGATACCGGTGCCGTCACCGGCCGCGACTGCCGTGCGCGGCCACCCCGGCCGGAAGCGGGTGACCTCGCGCGCCGAGCTCGAGCAGACGGCCCTCGCCCTGTTCGCGGAGCGCGGGTTCGAGCAGACCACGGTGGACGAGATCGCGGCGGCGGCTGGGATCGGGCGACGGACGTTCTTCCGGTACTTTCCGTCGAAGAACGACGTCCCGTGGGGCGCGTTCGAGGCCGAGCTGGACCGGATGCGCGTCCGGCTGAAGGCCTGCCCGCCCGAGGTGCCGCTGATGGACGCGATCAGGCTCGCGCTCATCGACTTCAACCGCGTCGCGCCCGCGCAGGTGCCGCTGCACCGGCGGCGGATGGAGCTGATCTTGCGGGTGCCCACGCTGTTCGCGCACTCGACGCTGCGGTTCACCGCCTGGCGCCAGGTCGTCGCCGAGTTCGTCGCCGAACGCACCGGGCGGCGCCCCGACGACCTCGCGCCGCAGGCGGTCGCGCACGCCGTGCTCGGCGTCGCGGTGGCCGCCTACGAGCACTGGCTCGACGACGTTTCCGCCGACCTCGGGGCGCTGCTCGACGACGGGATGCGGCAGCTCGGCGCGGCGTTCGACGGCAGCCTCGGCTCCGGCTCCCGCTCCCGGTAGCCGTGGCTGGTTTCACCCTGTCTGGCGCCCGCTGGCCGGAGGTCGAGGCAGGCCCGCGGCGGCTGCTCGTGGTGCCGCTCGGGTCTCTCGAGCAGCACGGGCCGCACTTGCCGATGGATACCGACACGCGGATCGCCTGCTTCGTCGCGTCGCGCGCCTGTGCCGGGCGGGCGGGCGTGGGGCTCGCGCCGCCGGTCGCGATCGGGGCGAGCGGCGAGCACGCGGACTTCCCCGGCACGCTGTCGATCGGCATCGCTGCCTTGTCGTTGGTGCTTGTCGAGCTCGGCCGGCATGCGAGCCTGCACTGGCCGGCGATGCTGCTGGTCAATGGGCATGGCGGGAACGGGGCGGCGATCACCGACGCGGTCTCGCGGCTGCGGGCCGAGGGACGAGAGTGTCATGTGTGGCACGCGGGGCTGGGTCCGGCGGCGGGCGACGCACACGCCGGGCGGACCGAGACGTCGTTGATGCTGGCGCTCGCCCCGTCCGAGGTGCTCTTGGACCGCGCCGCGGCGGGCGATACCCGGCCGATCGCGGAGCTGCTGCCCGAACTGCGCGCGCACGGCGTCAGGAAGGTCAGCCCCAACGGCGTGCTCGGCGACCCGGCGGGCGCCTCCGCCGAAGAGGGGACGCGGCTCCTTCGCCTGCTGGTCGCCAGTCTGCGTGAGAACCTCGACAGCCTGCTCGCAGACGCGTGATGGCGTTACTGCGGACCATCGTTGGCTGCCGGAGAATCACTGGGTACCGGCGGGGAGTCCCGTGCCGCGAGGTGGAACTCGATGCGGGCGGCGGGGATACGTTCCTGCTCGCGGGCCAGCAGGGCCAGCGCGCGGCCATCGGCTGCGGTGGGACGGTTCAGGTCCAGGGCGCGTGGCCACAGCCGGGCATAGCGGACTGCGGCGACTTCGGCCGCGTATACCAGCGCCTGACCGACGAGGTACAGCAGGGCGAACATGCCCGCCACGGTGGCGAAGCTGCCGTAGACGGGTCCGGCCTTGGCCACCAGCCTGGCCAGCAGCGGCGCCCCGGCGTTGAGCACCACCGTCACCACCACCGCGCCCAGGACTGCTCCCGGCCACAGCGCCCGGACCGGCGTGGGCCGCGCCAGCAACAACTTGGCACCAAACAGCAGCACCGCGAAGACGACCAGCGCCGACCCGAGCACCGACCCGAGCACCGCGGCCGCCCGCTGCACTCCGTGCTGGCCGGGCAGCGCGGTGGCCACCACCGTGAGCGCCCCGGTTGCCAGCGCTCCGAGCAGCAGCATCGCCAGCACCACGAACACCCGAAGATACCGTGAGAAGAAACTGGCCCGCTGGCGGTACGGGACCGCGGCGACATGGTTCAGCGTCTGGTAGGCGGAAAACACGACACCCGTTCCGGACAGCAGCAAACCGATCAGGCCGGCAATGAACGGGATCGTCGACGTTGGCAAGGTAGCCAGCGAGTGCTCGACCGTGGATCGCAGCGCCTGCGGCACGATCTCGGTGATCAGCCGCTGCCGCAGGTCTGGGTGATCTGCCAGCACCCGTGACAGTACCGCCACCCCGAGCAGCAGCAGCGGGAAGATGCTCAGGAATCCGTAGTAGGTGATCAGCGCTGCCTGCCGCCCGCCCTCATCGTCGCCGTACTTCTTCACCACCGCATAGGGAAAACCCAGCACACCATGTTTGCGCTGCAGCCGGTCCGCCCACGCGATGATCCGGTTCACCAGACCGCTCACGCCTTCCAGACTCATGGGGCTAGCTTGCCCGGCACGTCCTGGCAAGTCATCATCCCCGGCGGCGCGGACGGGACTGGCCCCTCGAAGCCGGGTGGCTCCCCGTGAGCGAAGACGCTGCACCAGCCGCGGAGCCCGGTCCTGGCGCAGCGGCCCCGGCCGTAGCTCGGCGCCCAGCTCGGATCTGCGAAGCGCCATGTGACGCCGTTAGTGAGACCCTCGACAGCCTCCTCGCGGACGCGTAACGGCCGACGATTTGTTCCTGTTTCCCGCTGCTATCACGACAGGAAACAGGGACAAATCACTGCGGGCCGAGATTATCCGTCCATCGTTAGCACCGCTTTGCCTATGACCTGCCCGGCTTCCAGCGCGCGATGAGCGTCGGCGGCGCGTTCCAGCGGGAACGTCGCGCCGACGTGCACCCGGAGCTCGCCCGCGTCGAAGTGCGCCGCGGCCTGCTCGAGAATGCCCCGCTGGCGCTCCCGTTGCCCATCCCAGCCGAACACCATCGGCGCCGGCATCCAGGTGAACGACACCCGGAGGTTCCGGTCGTGCATGGCCTGGATCGCCTCGTCCGGCCACGGGGATTCCACGTTCGACACGAGGTCGCCGTAGGGGCGGGTGAGCGAAAAGCAGGCCGTGAACGTCCTGCCGCCCACCGTGTCGTGCACTACGTCGGCGCCGTCCGCGCCGGTCCAGTCGCGGACCCGGGCGCCAACATCCTCGGTTGTGTAGTCGATGCACAGCTCGGCGCCCAGGGAGGCGGCGAGATCCGTCTTCGGTCCGGGACTGACCGTCGTCGCGACCCGGGCGCCCGCCAGCCGCGCGATCTGCACGGACATGTGCCCGACGCCGCCCGCCCCGGCCTGGACCAGGACGTGCTGGTCACGTGTCACCCGGGCGCGGCCCCGCAGCGCCTCCCAGGCGGTGATCGTGACCAGCGGCGCGGCGGCCGCCTCGACGAACGACAGCCGCCGCGGCTTGCGCGCGAGGAAGCGCTCGTCGACGATCCTGACCTCCTGGTACGTGCCAGGCGCCCCGAAACCGCCGTCGCAGAAGTACACCTCGTCCCCCGCCCGGAAACGAGTTACGCCGGGCGCCGTGTCCTGCACGACCCCGGCTCCGTCCGCGCCAAGCACCACCGGTAGCGACCCGCCGATCGCCCCGCTGGCGCGCTGCTTGCAGTCCGCCGGGTTGATGCCCGCCGCCCGCAGCCGCACCTTGACGTCGTGCTCCCCCGTGACGTCCGGTTCGGGCCGCTCGACGAGGCGCAGCACCTCGGGCCCGCCGGGCGCTGTCATCTGGATCGCACGCAAGTGCGCTCACCTCCCGAGGCCAGTATCGTAACCTCGGCAGTGAACCATCGAACCGGGCATGTGTATTGGACAGCGACGAATGAGCGGGGACCTCGCGGTCCTGACGGGGGCCGCGCGCGGCATAGGCGCCGCGGTGGCGCGGCGGCTCGCCGGCGGCGGCTGGTCGCTGCTGCTCGTCGACGCGTGCGCGCCGCAGCCGCCGCTCGACTACCCGATGCCGACGCCGGCGGACCTCGACGCCGTGGCGCGAAACTGCCGGGATGCCGGTGCCGGGACCGTCGACACGCTCATCGCCGACGTCGGGGACGGCGCGGTCCGCGGCAAGATCACGGCCGCGCTCGCCGGACGGGTGCCGAAGGCGGCCGTCGCGGTTGCGGGCGTCGTCCACGGGCACAACGCCTGGAACGCGCCGGACGACGCCTTCGACCTGCTGCTGCGGGTGAACCTGTACGGGGTCAGGCACCTGGCGGACGCGTGCGTGCCGTCGATGGCGGCCGCCGGAACGGGCCGGTTCGTCGCGGTTTCCTCAGCCGCCGCGCTGCGCGCGATGCCGCAGCTCGCCGCGTACTCGGCCGCCAAGGCCGCCGCGCTAGCGTACGTGCGGGCGCTCGCGGCCGACCTGGCCGGCAGCGGGGTGACCGCCAACGTCGTCTGCCCCGGCTCGACCCGCGGCCCGATGCTCGAGGCCAGCGCGGCCGTCTACCACCTGCCGTCGCAGGACACGTTCGCCGACCAGGCGCTGCTGCGCCGCCTCCTCGAACCGGACGAGGTGGCCGCCGCGATCGCCTGGCTCTGCTCGCCGGACGCGGGCGCTCTGACCGGTGCCGTCATTCCCGTCGACGGTGGTCTCTCCGCCTGAAATTATCCCGAACGGGCCCGTGGTGACTCCCCGCCCGCCACGGGATCTACTTGAAGATGTTGACCGCACGGGCGATGACCAGCCCGAGGACGGCGAGCGAACCGATCGCCTGGATGGTCATGGCCAGCTTGCTCCAGCGGGCGAGCGGCATCACGTCCGTCGGGCTGAGCGCGGTGGCGTTCGTGAAGCCGAGATACAGGTAGTCGGCGAACTCCGGACGCCAGCCCGGCGGGGCAACGACCGGGTTGAGGTGCTCGGGAAACGCCAGGTGCGGGAATTCCGGCGGATGCCATATGCGTGCCTCAGGCCCCCCTCCGTCGAGCAGCCAGTAGAGGAAAGTGAAGGCGATGATCGTGTAAATCCAGACCCCGGAGCCGACGCTGAGAAGATCCGCCGCGGAGTTCGTCTCTGGGCCGCCTTCCACCAGATCGGTCACCAGCCGGATGGTGACGAACACGGCGTCTGCGACCAGGATCAATACCAGCGCGTACGACAGCCCGCGGATGACCGCCGGGCGGCGATCGCCCGGGTGGCGGTCCGCGATGAATATCGCCGCCAGCAACAGTGCCTCAATCACCGGAACTATCCAGTTCGGGCCGACGCTGAACCGGGCAGGCAACAGCAGCAGCACGATCATCGCCAGCACGAGGGCCGCGGCCAGCAGCCATCGTTTCTCGGCGCCTATCCCGGTCCGCACCACTTCGATCCTGGATGCGGGCCTGCGGTGCGGGCTTTTCCGCAGGTGGGACCACCAGTCGCGGATGCTCGCCTCGGCCTGCGCGGTGGGTGGTGCGCGCCGCGCAACGGTGTCGGCTTCGGCGATCAGCGCGCGAGCGGCATCCAGGGTCTCGGCTATCTCCGCGTGGCTGCTGGCGGCCGGCACGGTGACGACAATCCACGCCCGGTCCGGCTGCGTCTCGGCTCGCACCGGAACGGCGGCGGCACGGGCGAGCCGGTGATAGCAGCCGAGCCATTCACCGCTGACCTGCCCGGCCAGCGGTATCCGCGCCGTCACGTGTTCGTTGGCGCCTGTCAGCTCGATGTCGGCGCTAGGGTCGATGTCCGTCATCGCTCTGCCGTCTTTCCCGGGGCGGTATCTCAGCGCGGGTGAAGCGGAGATGGGCGGTTGTCCTTGCCCGGATCGCCAGGCGCGAGCGTCCAGCACGTTCCCTCGTCGGGATCGTATTCCTGGCGCTCGAAGACGAACATGTTGTCGCCCAGGAGGATGAGCGAGTACGGGGCAGGACCCGTGCCCATGACATGACCGTGGTTGTGGACGTCCCTGGGCGGGATCAGTGTCGCGACATCACCGCGGTGCAGGACGCGCTCGTCCGCCAGGCTCAGCTCGGCCCGGCCGCTGTCATGACTGACCACATTCCAACGCTGGTGAGTCTCCGCTCCCCGGACAGGGGCGATCGCGACCCAGCACCCGTGGGAATGGGTGTAGGCCATGACGCCCTCGGGCCGGTGGACAAGCACCAGGCGAGGACCACGCTCGGGCTTGACGAGCCAGTGCACGCCCATCGACTCGGGAGGCAGGCCGGCGATCAGCGGGGCGAAGAACTCGTCATCGGCGGCCAGCTGCGCCAGCAGCCGCCCAATCGCGTCCATGTCGGGGACGCCGCCAGCACGCACCTCGTCGAGCTGGGCCACGAAATGGCTCAGCGGGCTGGGCAGAGCGCCGGTGCCCACATTCTCGGTCATCAGTCCAGGATCGTCATCCCGTCGTCCGCGTGGCTCACCTGCCACGGGTGGTTCGCCGATGGGCGTCGCGGCGCCGCCGCTCGTCAGCCGACGGCGGCGGCCGGCGGGACGGGGGCGCGGCCGCTCAGGTTGACCACCACGTAGCGGTCGCCGGCTGGGTACACGCTGGTGCCGCTGGGGTTGACGATGCTTGCCGGGACATAGCCAATGGTGTGCAGCGAGCCCTTGAGGAGCGAGATCGCGTCGAGCGCCAGCGACGGGCGGGACTGGTCGATGACGAGCAGCTGGCCGCCGTCCTGCCGCAGGCTCAGCACGTCGTCGGGCATGGACACTAGCCACTGACGGCCGCCGTCAGACAGGCGGTACGCGACCACGTCGGAGTGGCCGCTGGACCGGGTCACGCCGACCAGCAGGCCGCCAGACACGGCGACCTGGGGCCCGGAGCCCTGGTAGTAGCTCGTGTCCAGGTCACCGATCGGGATGGCGGAGGTCAGGTGCCCGGTCGCGCCGAACGCCAGCACCTGCTCAGGCTGTCCAGGTGCGACATCGGTCACCACGGCCGGATCGGCGGACAGGATCGCGAAATGGTAGCCGGGCGCCTGCCCGGGCACCGGAGTGCGCCATAGCTGCTTGCCCGACGCGGCATCCAGGTCGATCACGTCGAAGCTCCGGCCGCAGGCGGCCAGCACCACGACCGACTGCTGGGCGCCCGCGAGCGTCTGGTCGCTGCAGCCGGGCGGCGTCAGCGCGGTCCAGCGCGCCGCGCCGGTCCGCTCGTCGTACCCGAGGACCCCGCCAGCGGTGACCGTCACGGCGGTATCGCCGCTGACGGCTGCGAAGCCAGTCCCCTGGTCACCCTTCCAGCTAGCGGGCACCCGTTTCGACCACAGCTGCTGCCCGGTGCCGAGGTCGACGGCGAGGAGCTGGTCGCACGCTCCCCCGGCGGTGCCGTAGCCGATGAGCCCCACCGTCGCGGAGGAGGTGCCCGCGCTGACCGCGCAGGCGACGTCCCCGCCGGAGACGGGCAGCGTCCACTGCTGCCGGCCGGTCGCGGCCTGGTAGCTGACGACCTGATCGGCGCGCACCCGGATCAGCGAGCTGCCCGCGGTCCAGACGCCCTCGGTCGCCGGACTCCCCGCGGCGTCGTACGGCGCCGTCCAGTCGACGCGCAGCCCGGCGGCGTGCAGCCCGCCGGACAGCGCCTGCGCGGCGAACACCCCGGCGACCAGCCCGACCGCCGCGGCCGCGGCGTTGACCTTCGGCCGGCGGACAACGGCGGCGATCACGAACGGGATCGTGGCCAGCCCCACCACGAACGAGATGACCAGCACCGGGACCACGCCGCGCGGGCACCCGGTCGACCCGCTGGCGCACGCGCTCCCTGACTCGCCCTCCACAGCAGACCAGCCGCGGATCTGCAGCAGGATCGCCGCCCCGGCGAGCGCCGCGAGCACGAGGACAACCGCGACCTGCCAGGCCCTGAACCGGCCCGGACGGATCGCGGCCGCCGGCGTCACAACCGTAGGCTGCACCCGGAGGATCTTAACGGCAACCGCACCCTTCGCACGCCCATATCCTGCTTTGTGAGGCATAACCCGCAGGAGGGGAGTCTTACCGCCATGGTCCTGTTCATCATCGTGCTCCTGATCGTCGGGTTCATCGTCGGCGCGATCGCGCGCCTGCTCATGCCCGGCCGTGACCCGATCGGAGTCTTCGGCACCATCGTGCTCGGCATCGCCGGCTCCTTCTTTGGCGGGTTCCTGCAGAACCTGGTCGAGAACCACGCGCTGACGGTCCACAGCTTCCACGCCGTCGGCCTCATCGGCTCGGTCATCGGCGCCTGGGTGCTGCTGCTCCTGCTCCGCCTCACCGGCCTGGAAGGCGGCCGCCGCCGTCGCTAGTGACGGCGAGGATCTCGCTGAAGCGGCGTGCGAACAGGTAGGCGTCACCCGGCCAGCGCGCGGACAGGTAACGGCCGTCTTCCACGGTGAACGCCGGGCGGTCATCGGTCGCGGTGCCGCGCGCGGATAGCGTCAGCGGCCCCCGCACGAACTGGGCGCGCGGGTCGTCAAGGCTGGCCTTGACCTCATCCTCGACGTAGGCCGGATAGGTCCGGTAGTAGCGGCCGAGCCGCCACCCGGTGGCCAGGTATGCCGAGCGTTCCATGTACTTGGGCAGGCACGTTGTCCGGCACCCGGCCAGCACGCTGCGTCCGGTGGCGGGATCACGGGTCCGCGCCAGCACGAGCACGCCATGGCAGATGGCGCCGACCGGCCTGCCCAGCCGCCAGAAACCGGCTACCCGGTCGCGCAGCACCGGCGAGCCGAGGTACTGCCGCATTCCCGGCGCGTGGCCGCCGGGCAGCAGCAGCCCGTCGAAGCTAGCCGGGTCCAGCTCGTCCCACGCGAGCGTGGCGGAGAACTCCGGCGCCTTGGTCATCTCCGTGTACAGGTCCTGGCGGCGGGCGCCGCGCCCAGCTGGCCGAACAGGACACCGGTCAGCAGCCGGGGGTCGGCCGCCGGGACCGTGCCCTGGCGTTCGGTGGCGAAGACGACCTGGTACCCGGCATCGCGCAGGACCCGCCACGGCACCGCGACCTCCGTGACGTCGAAGTCCCGGTCGGGCAGCGGCATCAGAACGCGCACGCGGGCATCATCTCACCTGTCGATTGCGCAATCACTTAGGGCGCGATCGTCCCGTTTTATGTCCGTTTTGCCCTAGTTTCGCGGTGACGTTCGCGCCCAAAGTGGCGGCGGCCCGCCGTCGCCGCCGACGGCGTTGCCCCGCACGTCCCACAGTCCCCGGGCGCCACCAGGATCGAGCACCGATGGAAGCAGTCCACCGTCCTCGCCCGGACCTGCCGATCGCGCAATCAGCATGCTCCATCGGTGCGTGCCAATGCCCCAGCACGCCTCACGATCGAGGCGGCATACGGCCTTTGAGCCTTACCGCATCGCGTATCCGGGCGGGCCTGCCCCGGCCGCAAGCGTTCCGCGACGATGGTGGATCGAAAAGGCCCGCCCAGGGCACCTAACGATCCACCATCGTCCAGGCCGGCCCTGGGCCGCGCCCGGCGCTGCCCCGTCAATCCCGCAGTCCCCAGCCGCACCACGATCGAATAAACGTTGAACACCCGGCCGGCAGACAGCGCGGGCAGGTCTTTCAGCGCTACCGGAAAGCAGCCTCGGCCGCGAGGCAGTCAATGCGCAATCGGCATGCTCTACCGGCGTCGATTGCGCAACCGGCGGGCAAGCCGACAGGTCAGGCGACTGCGGCCGGGGGGGCGGCGGGGTGTACGGCGTAAGCGTTACTGGAGGTTCTGGGGGTTGCCTACCGGGTCGCCGACGTATTCGCGGGTGGCGACCAGGTTGTCGCGGGCCGGGTGCTTCGAGGCGGCGGGGCCGTCGGCGAAGGCGCGCAGGATGTTCGTCGTCACCTGGCGGACGAAGTCCGGGGTGCTGCCGGTGATGCCGTGCGGCTGGTCGCCGTAGATGGCCTCCACCCAGCGCATCGTCCCGCAGTTGTAGACGCCCGCGCCGCTCGAATGCGTGTAGTAGGCGGAATCCCCGTAGCTGGACGCGCCCTGGCAGGTGAGCGGCGAGTGGGATAGCACCTCGATGGGGCGCGGCACCGGGTAGGCGGGGTTCACCCGGTCGTACTCGACGCCCACCAGGTGCGGGAAGCTCGTGCCCGACGACACGCCCGTGCCGGCGTACACCCAGCTCGACGGGCTGGAGACCACGAACGAGGCGTCGCACGGGTAACCCTCGTAGATCGTGCCGATCAGCGAAGACTCCGGGTCGGAGTTCGGCGGCTCGCGCCAGTCGCTGGTGACCTCCGTCGGGTCCTGGCGGTACAGCGGGTCCTCGGTATACGAGGTCTTGTAGCAGACCACCTCGCGGGCGGCGCCGAGCGTGGAGGACTGCAGCCGGGTCCGGCGGAACACCGCGTTCGCCCCCAGGAACGCCAGGTTCACCCCGGCGTTCCGCGCCGCCGTGACGTTCGCGCGCTCCTCCGGCGTCCAGTACTCGTCGTGGCCCAGCGAGAGCAGCGCGCTGGCGCCGTCGAGCAGGTGCGGGTCGGCGGCGATGTCCATGCTGGTCACGTAGGCCGGGTTCAGGCCCAGGTGCTCGGCGAGCTTGACGACGTTGCGCTCGTAGGTGAGGAAGTAATCGGCGCCGTTGGAGTCGTACGGCCGGTCCAGGCTGACCACCAGCGACCGGTTGGAGTACGCGCCCGCGGCGTCCTTGTACAGGTCGTAGCCGCCCCACAAGTTGTAGGCCTGCCAGGTCTGCACGCAGCTCTTGATCACGATCTTGCCGGCCGTGGAGGCGGATCGCACGGTGATCGGCACGTACCGCTGCGCGCCGGAGTCGGCGTCGAGCCGGAGCAGGTAGGCACCGGCGGGCCAGTCGTCGGTGGGCACGTGTACCACCGGGTCCCAGTCGGTGACCACCGTGTTGGTCGGCTGCACGACGGCGGCGCTCTTCTGCCGGGCGCCGTGCACCGGCCCCGAGGACCAGACCTTGCGCGCGCCGGTGCCCTGATACCAGCCGAGCCGGAACGCGGTCACCCGGAAGCCGCTCGAGTTGGTGGAGACGAACAGCGGGAACGACTCGCCGGTCAGCACGCTCGCGGTGCCCGTGTACCCCTCGATCTCGTGCTCCGCGCCGAGGTTATGCAGCTGCCAGTGCGGGTCGCCGGGCAGCGAGTTCTCCGGCACCGGGGGCTTCCACGGGCGGGGGGACGCGGTGAGCGCGGCCGGATGCCCGGACGTCGCGGGGTGGCCGAAGATCTTGGCGGCCCCGGACGCGACCCCGGCCGCCGCGCCCGCCGCGGCCAGGCCGAGGAAGGCTCGCCGGCTCGTCTTCCCTTCCATCCGCGTAAGCATGCCACGGACGAGGCCAGGTATGCGTGACTGACCGGCTAACGGTAAGAACGGTAACGTTCCCGGAACGCTCCGCGCGTACGGTGGTGTTCGTGGGGAGCATACGGCTGACGTCGCGGTCGGCCTGCATAGTCGTCGGCGGCGTGCTGCTGGCCCTGTTCGCGGCCGCGGTGCCGCTGTCCGGGCTGGCGCGCCAGAACCTGAACGCCGGCGGCGGCTCGCTGCCGATATGGGTGTCGGCCGCGTTCGCGGCGGCCGGATGGGTGCTGGCATTTCGCCGTCCCGCCAACCCGCTCGGCTGGATCATGCTCGGCGGCGCCTTCTTCTTCGCCCTGAGCGAGGACGCCAGCTACTACACGGTGGCCGACTACGGGCTCAGGCACGGTGATCTCCCGCTGGGCGGGTTGGCGCTGCTCGC
This sequence comes from uncultured Actinomycetota bacterium, assembly GCA_963843745.1. GTDB lineage: Bacteria > Actinomycetota > Actinomycetes > Streptosporangiales > Streptosporangiaceae > Trebonia. The sequence goes on along the minus strand of CAWJLP010000007.1, from coordinate 2,183,800 downwards.
CCAGCCTGGCTGGGCGCCGGGGATCGTGCTGCTCGGCCTGCTCGTCCTGCTGTTCCCCGACGGCCGGCTGCCCTCCTCGCGCTGGCGGTGGCTGGTGGCCGCCTACGTGGCGGTGGCCGCGCTGTGGATGGCCGGCGCGGTCGTGCTCACGGTGCGCGCCCTGGCCGATCACCGCACCCAGGTGGACTCAGGCGGGAACCTGCTGCTGCTCGGCGGCAACGACCCCGCGGCCGGGTGGTGGAACGTGGTGCAGAACGTGTTCTTCCCGGTGCTGGCCGTGTGCTGGCTGGCCTCCATCGCCAGCCAGGCGCTCAGCTTCAGGCGCTCGTCGGGGGAACGCCGCCAGCAGCTGAAGTGGCTGCTGGCCGGGTCGGCCACCACTCTGATCATCCTCGGGCCATTCAACGACGCGCTGGTCAGGGACGTGCCAGGAAGTAGCGCCATCCCCGTGATCGGCTTCCTCGCGCTGCCGGTGAGCATCGGCGTGGCCGTCTTGCGGTACCGGCTGTTCGACATCGACAGGATCGTCTCCCGCACGCTGGCCTACGCGATCGTGACCGGCCTGCTCGTCGGCGTGTACGCGGGGCTGGTGCTGCTCACCACCGAGGTGTTCGGGTTCCACACCCCGGTCGCGGTGGCCGCGTCGACGCTGGCCGCGGCGGCGCTGTTCAGCCCGGTGCGGCGGCGCGTGCAGCGCCTCGTGGACCGGCGGTTCAACCGGGCCCGCTACGACGCGGAGACCACCGTCGCCGCGTTCGCGGACCGGCTCAAGGACGCGGTGAACCTCGACGCGGCCCGCGACGACCTGGCTCAAACGGTCCACGAGGCCCTGGAGCCCGCGCACCTGTCGGTATGGGTCAGCCCCCGCTAAGCGAGCTAGCCCAGCGCGGCGTCGATCAGCGGCACCAGGCTCGCCACGTCGTCGTCGGGCGCGGCGAGCATCACGCCGCTGACCAGCGGGCGGGCCTTGCCGAGCAGCTGCGCGGCCAGATCGACGCCCACGGCGCGGGCCGCGCCGCGGCCCGCCTTCTCCAGCGCGTCCAGCGTGTCGGCGGGCATCGTCACCCCCGGCACCTCGTTCGCCAGGTAGTCGGCCTCCTCGAACGAGCGCAGCGCGCTGACGGACAGCAGCAGCGGCACGCCCGTGCCGTCCAGCGCCGCCACCAGCCGGGACAGCGACTCGAGCTCGTAGACGGGCCGGCTGATCAGGAACTGCGCGCCGGCCCTGATCTTGGCGTGCGCGCGGGCGATCTCCGCCTGCGCGTCGCGGGCGCCCGGGTTGACCCGTGCCCCGATGCAGAACGACGTCCCCGCGGTCAGCGCCAGCCCGTTGGAGTCGCGCCCGGCGTTCAGCCCGGCAAGCAGCGCGGTCAGCCCGACCGAGTCGACCTCCCAGGTGCCGTCCACCGCCGGGTAGTCGCCGAGCACCGGCGGGCTGCCCGTGGTCGACACCACGGAACGGATCCCGAGCGCGTGCGCGCCGAGCAGGTCGGCCTGCAGCGACATGATCGTCTTGTCCCAGGTGGTGACCGTGGCGATCGTCTCCACGCCGACCCGCTGCTGCAGCTGCAGCGCCATGTTCAGCGAGTCCATGTGGGTACGCGCGTTCTCCCGCGGCTGCACGACGACCAGCCCGATGCCGTTCGCCTGCAGCACGGCCGCGGCCTGGTCGCTGTCGCCGGCCCAGCCGCCGGCGGGCGGGGTCAGCGCGGCCCCGACCACGAAGCGGCGCGCGGCCAGCAGCTCGGCCAGTGATCCCGCGCCGTGAACCTCGGCGATACGCGGCCGCCGCTCCGCGGCGGACACTCGCGGCGCCGCCGATGCCGCGCCGCGGGTGCGCACCGCCTCGGTCGCGGCCCTGATGTGCGTCGGCGTGGTGCCGCAGCAGCCGCCCACCAGCGTGATCCCGGCGTCGGCGAACCGGCCGAGGTACCTGGCGAAGTACCCGCCGTCGATGCTGAACTCGAACGTGCGCGGCCCGACCCGGCGCGGCTGCCCGGCGTTCGGCTGGGCGCTGACCGGCACCGCCGAGTATCGCACCAGGTCCTCGGCGACGACCAGCATCCGCTGCGGTCCGACCGTGCAGTTGGTGCCGATCATCGCGACCGGCATCGCGCTGAGCACGGACGCGACCTCGCGCGGCGTCTCGCCGCCGAGCGTGTGCGCGTCGTCGGCGAACGTGGCCTGCGCGATCAGCGGCACGTCGGTCACCGACGCGGCCACCGACACGGCCTCGACCAGCTCGTCCAGGTAGCCGAACGTCTCCAGGATCAGCAGGTCAACGCCGCGGCCCCCGTCGGGAGGGGCGGCCACGAGGGCCAGGATCTGCTCGCGCAGCACTTCCATCCGCTCGGCCGACCCGGCCCGGCGGCGCTGCAGCGCGGTGACCGCGGGCGACACCGAGCCGGCGACCAGCACGGTGCGGTCCGCCCGCGCGGCGGCCGCGCGGGCCAGGCGCACCCCGGACCTGTTGATCTCGTCCACCTTGTCGGGGAACCCGTGGTCGCCGAGCCACAGCCGGTTCGCGCCGAACGTGTTGGCCTGGATGATGTCCGCGCCCGCGCTCAGGTAGCTGTCGTGGATGGTCTCCACCAGGCCCGGCTCGGACAGGTTCAGCTCGGGCAGCGACCTGTCGAGCGCGGCCCCCGCGGCGTGCAGCATCGTGCCCATCGCGCCGTCGCCGACGAGCACCCGCTCCCCGGACAGCAGCCGCCGCGCGGTCTCTGTCGAGGCGGGCCCCGTAGCCGAGGTCCCCGTTGAATCAGTCACTATTGTGCCTCCGGCAACGCGTCGAGGATCTCCAGCGCCACCTGCGCGATCAGCCGGTCCCTGTAGTTGTCCAGCCGCAGCCCGGTGATCTCCTCGATCCGCTTAATACGGTAGGCCACCGTGTTCGGATGGACGTGCAGCAGCCTGGACGCGCGCTGCGGGCTGTTGTTCTCCCTGAAGTAGCAGGCGAGCGTGGACAGGTACTCGGACTTGTGCTCCTGCTCGTGCTCGCTGAGCTTGCCGAGCACCTCGGCGGCGAACGACCGCAGCTCGCCGAGGTCGGGCACCTGCAGCAGCAGCCGGTGGATGCCCAGGTCCTCGAACGCGGCGACCCCGCCGGTCCTGCCGAGCCGCCACAGCGTCTGCGTGGTGCGGTGCGCCTGGTCGTAGGACCTGGAGATCTCCTCGGGCTCTTTGCATGGCCCGCCGATCCCGATGACGACCTTCGCGCCGGGGAACAGCTCGGCGAGCCGGGCCAGGCACGCCTGGCCGAGCTTGCGCGGATCGGGCACCGCCGCGGTGACCACGACCACCTCCGCCTCGCGGGCCGAGACGATGGCCTCCGGCGCGCGCGTGGTCATGAAGTGCTCGATCGATTCCCTGATCCGCTGCCGCAGCGCCTCGGCGTCGGTGGCCCGGGCCGGCGGCAGCTCGAACGCGATCGCGGCGACGTTGTGAGTCCTGGCCGGGTCGTAGCCGAGGTGCGCCGCCCACCGGGCCGCGTCGCCGGCGTCCCGGCCGCGGCCGAGCAGCAGCCCCTCCACGAGGTCGTCGCGGACCCGGCGGGCCGCGGCGGCAACCACTCGCTCGCGGCCGAGGATCACGCCGCAGATCGTGGCGGCGTGCTCGGTGACCAGCAGCGACATGTCCTCGCCGAACGACTCCTCGGCCGGGTCCAGGGTGATCAGGTACGACGGCACCTCGTCGCCGACCAGGATCGGCGCGACGATGATGGCGGGCACCCCGCCGACGTTCGGCAGCCGCAGCGCCCGCTGCGACAGCCGCGAGGCGCGCAGCACCTGGCCGAGCCGCGGGTGCACCACGTGGTCCCGCACCAGCGCGGCCGCCTTCTCCGGCGGCAGCCCCGGCGAGGCGGCGGTCTGCACGTCCATCAGCTGGCTGACGACCGCGACGGTGGCCGACGCCCGTTCGGAGATGAGCTGCACGACTCCGGCCAGGTCGGCGTCCTGCATGGCGAGGCCCGACAGGTGCCGGTACACGGTGACCAGCTCGCGCAGGACAGCGTTCTCCCTGTCGACGTCCCGCTGGTTTTCCCTGGGGGTCGGCTCTGCTGTCAGCCGGCTAGCGGCTTGTGTCGGATCAGGCATGGTCCCTGAACTATAGGGTGCTGGGCTGTCTTCGTGTTTGTGGGAACCCACAAAGGGATGTCTACCACGCATCTCGGCCGGTGAAAACCCATCACAAGGATTCGCTCGCCGCCCGGCCGGCCCGGCTGTGGCCGCCCACACCCCCAAAGCGGCCCGGCCACGGGCTGACAACGATGCCGACACATGACAGATTTTGGGTCAGGAGTCGGATGATATGTTACGGGTACTTGACAGACCCGTATCCGGCGCGCAAATAATCAGGCACTTCCGTGCGAAGGGGGCCGACGTTGCTTGAGTACCGCGATATCTACGCGGGAGGTCGGCTGGTCGGTTCAGCATCTCCCGACGTGATCACTATCGTCAATCCAGCCACAGAAGAGGTGGTCGGCGCCGTGCCGGCCGCCGTCGGCGTCGACGTCGACAAGGCCGTCAGGTCCGCGAGGCGCGCGTTCGACGACGGCAAGTGGGCTGCCTGCGCGCCCGCCGACCGCGCTGACGCGCTCGACCGGCTGGCCGCGGCCCTGGAGGCCAGGGCCGAGGAGGCGGCCCGCCTCGTCACCGCCGAGATGGGGATGCCCATCGCCTACTCGCGGCAGCATAACGCGGCGGCGCCCTGCGCGATCCTCCGCTACTACGCGAGCCTGGCGCGCGCCATGGACACCGAGGAGACCAGGACCGCGGTGAGCTTCACCGGGCGGACCGTGGTCCGCCGCGAGCCGGCCGGCGTGGCCGCGGTGATCGCCAGCTGGAACTACCCCATCATGCTCGCGTTCAGCCAGCTCGCCCCCGCCCTCGCGGCCGGCTGCACGATCGTGCTCAAGCCCGCCGCGGCGACGAGCCTGTCGGCCTACATCCTGGCCGAGGCGTTCGAGGCCGCCGACTTTCCGCCCGGCGTGTTCAACCTGGTCACCGGCACGCACCAGACCGCGGGCCTGCTCGCCAGGCACCCAGGGACGGACACCGTCGCGTTCTCAGGGCCCGCCAAGCAGGGCCGCTGGATCGCCTCGATCTGCGGCGCCGAGCTCAAGCCGTCCAGCCTGGAGCTCGGCGGCCAGTCCGCGGCGATCGTGCTCGACGACGCCGACCTCGGCCAGGCGTCGCACGGCCTCGGCGCGCTGTGCTTCGGCAACTCGGGCCAGACCTGCTTCGCCATGTCCCGGGTGCTCGTGCCCGAACAGCGCTACGACGAAGCCGTCGAGGCGCTGACCTCGCAGGCCGCGTCGCTGGTGATCGGCGACCCGCTCGCCGAGGCCACCACGATGGGGCCGCTCGCCTCGAGCAGGCGCAGGTCAGACGTGGAGGGCCGGGTCCGCGCCGGGGTGTCCGACGGCGCGCGGGTGGTGAAGGGGGCCAGGCGCCCGGCCTCGCCGGTGCGCGGTTACTTCTACGAGCCGACCGTGCTCGCCGACGTGACGCCGGGCATGCCGATCGCCCAGGAGGAGATCTGCGGCCCGGTCGCGACCGTGATCAGGTACCGGGACGAGGCCGAGGCGGTCGCGTTCGCCAACGACGGGTTCGGGCTGGCCGCGACCGTGTGGACCGGTGACCCGCAGCGCGGCCTGGACATCGCGAAGAAGACCCGGGTCGGCACGTTCGGGGTGAACCTGTACGAGCCCGACATCGGCTCCCCGTGGGGCGGCCGCGGCGCCAGCGGCCAGGGCAGCGCGTACGGGCCCGAGGGCATGGACGCCTACCTGACGACCAAGTCGGTCTTCCTGCCCACCTTCAGCTGATTGCGGTACTTTGCCGGGAAACCGCCCGGTATAAGGGGTCCGCATGACACAGCTCACGGAACGGCAGCCCACGGGACAGCAGCCCACGGGACAGCAGCCCGCCGGACAGTCGCCTGTCATCGTCGGCTTCGACAAGACGCCGTGGCCGCTGCTGCTCGTGATCCTCAACCTGCCGCAGCTGTCGATCATGATCTCGCTGCAGGTCAGCGCGAACCGCTCGCAGGCCGCCAGCGACCGGCGCGCCATCGCCGACCACGAGACGCTCATCGCGCTGCACGAGATGGGCAAGCAGCAGATCGACATCCTGCACGGCCAGGACCGGGTGCTCGCGATCCTGGACAACTTCGCCAGCCAGGAAATGCCCGAGCGGCAGCGGCAGATCCAGGACGCGGTGAACAAGATCCTCACCGCGGTCGTTAAGCCCGCGTTACGCTTACCAACAGAATCGTTAGCACCTTTAATAGTTGCCATAAGGCAACTACCAGCTATGCTGGTGAAACGTGGCGACGACGACGGGCGAGCAGGCAGCAGCCAACCAGCAGACAGGGGAATCAAGGGCCAGGCGCGGCGGGCAGCGCCGTGCCTACAAGTGGGTAGCCCTCTCCAATACGACGCTCGCCATGACGATGGCCACCATCGACGCCTCGATCGTCATCGTCGCGATGCCGGCGATCTTCCGCGGCATCCACCTCGACCCGCTGACTCCGGGCAACGTCTCCTTCCTGCTGTGGATGATCATGGGGTACCTGCTCGTCCAGTCGGTGCTCGTCGTCACCCTGGGCAGGCTCGGCGACATCTTCGGCCGGGTGAAGATCTACAACCTCGGCTTCGTCGTCTTCACGCTGGCGAGCATCGCGCTGTCCCTCGACCCCTTCCAGGGCCCGGACGGCGCGCTGTGGCTGATCCTGTGGCGGGTCGTGCAGGCGTTCGGCGGCGCGATGCTGATGGCCAACTCGGCGGCGATCCTCACCGACGCGTTCCCGGCCGGCCAGCGCGGCATGGCGCTCGGCATCAACCAGATCGCCGGCATCTCCGGCCAGTTCGTCGGCCTGCTGCTCGGCGGCCTGCTCGCCGCCTGGGACTGGCGGGCGATCTTCTGGATCAACGTGCCGTTCGGCGTGTTCGGCACCATCTGGGCGTACAAGAGCCTCAAGGAGATCGCGACCACGCGGAAGGCGTCCATCGACTGGATCGGCAACATCACCTTCGCCGCCGGCGCCGGCATCCTGCTCACCTCGATCACCTACGGCATCAGGCCCTACGGCGGGTCCGCCACTGGCTGGGGCAACCCGATGGTGTACGGCGGGCTGCTGCTCGGCGTCGCGCTGCTCGTCGTGTTCTGCTTCGTGGAGACGAAGGTCAAGGACCCGATGTTCCGGCTGAGCCTGTTCAAGATCCGCGCGTTCGCGGCCGGCAACATCGCCAGCCTGCTCGGCGCGATCGCCCGCGGCGGCCTGCAGTTCATGCTGGTCATCTGGCTGGCCGGGATCTGGCTGCCGCTGCACGGCTACGACTTCGAGGTCACCCCGCTGTGGGCCGGCATCTACATGCTGCCGCTCACCGCCGGCTTCCTCATCGCCGGCCCGATCTCCGGCACGCTGAGCGACCGGTACGGCGCCCGCCCGTTCGCCACCGCCGGCCTGCTGGTCGCCGGCGCCTGCTTCACCGGGCTGATAATGCTGCCGATCGACTTCCCTTACTGGCTGTTCGCGCTGCTCATCTTCGGCAACGGCATCGGCTCCGGCCTGTTCGCCTCGCCGAACACCTCCGCCATCATGTCCAGCGTCCCCGCGCACGACCGCGGCGCGGCGTCCGGCATGCGGTCCACCTTCCAGAACTCCGGCATGTCGCTGTCCATCGGCATCTTCTTCTCGCTGCTGGTCGCGGGCCTGGCGAACACGCTGCCGCGGGCGCTCACCCTCGGGCTCACCGCGCAGGGCGTGCCGCTGGCGCAGGCAAGCACCATCGCCCACCTGCCGCCGGTGTCCACCGTGTTCGCCGCGATGCTCGGCTACAACCCGGTGCACAACCTGCTGGCGCCGACCGGCCTGCTGAACACGCTGCCCAGGCTTAACGCCGCGGTGCTCACCGGCAAGCAGTTCTTCCCGATCCTGATCGCCGGGCCGTTCCACCACGCGCTGGCGATCGTGTTCACCGCGGCGGCGATTATGGCGTTCGCCGGCGCAGCGGTCTCCTGGTTCTTCCGCGGAAAGCCGGCCCCGGCAGCGGACCAAGAGCCGGCCGCGCCCGTTCTGGATACTGTCGAAACAGCGCCCGCTGAGTAGAATCCGTATCGTGCCACGTTATGAATACCGCTGCCGCGCCTGCGGCGACACGTTCGAGCTGAGCCGGCCGATGAGCGAGTCGTCGGCGCCGGCCAGCTGCCCGCAGGGCCACGCCGACACCGTGAAGCTGCTGTCCACGGTGGCCGTCGGCGGCCGCGCCTCGTCCGCGCCGGCGAGCGGCGGCGGTGGCGGGGGCTGCTGCGGCGGTGCCTGCGGGTGCGGCGGCTGACGTTCCTCTCTATTCGGAACGGACGGTCGACTTCGCCCAGCTCGTCGTGGAGACGACCCCGAGCACCAGCACCGAGTAGCCGCAGCCGGCCATGATCCACCAGCCCGCGTGCGCGGCGTTGAGGAAGCCGGCGTGCATCGAGCCGCGCAGCGACGCGGCGAGCACCGAGCCGACGATCGCGACCCCGAGCGACTGGCCGAGCTGACGGCTCGAGGAGTTCATCCCTGACGCCATGCCGGCCTGGGACTTCGGCACGCCGGACATCACGCCGTTGGAGATCGGCACGTTCACCATGCCCGCCCCGATCCCGAACAGGCCGTAGGTGATGAGCAGGAACAGCGGGCCCGAGTAGGCGCTCAGCTGGGACAGCGCGGCGGTGGACAGGGTAAGCGCCGCGCCGGCGATCACGAAGGGGATGCGGGGGCCGCCGCGGGCCAGGATGCGGCCGGACAGCGGTGACGACACCGCCATCATGATCGGCATCGGCAGCAGCGTCAGGCCCGCCTGCAGCGCGGTATACCCGCGCACGTCCTGCAGGTACAGCGTGGTCAGGAACAGGAACCCGGCGAGGGTGGCGATCGCGCAGACGGCGGTCAGGTTCGCGGCGGTGAACGGGACACTGCGGAAGAACCGGAAGTCGATCAGCGGCTCGGCGCGCCGTGGCTCGTACTTCAGCAGCGCGGCGAGGGCGGCGACGCTGACGAGGAAGAAGACCGCGATCCGCGGCGAGCGCCAGCCTTCGCTCGGCCCCTGGATGATCGCGTACGCCAGCGAGCCGAGCATCACGATGACGAGGAACTGCCCGACCGGGTCGGCCTTGCGGCCTCGTTCGGCCCTGGAGTCGGGCACCAGCAGCGCGGTCAGCGCGACCGCGGCGAGCCCGACCGGGATGTTCGCCCAGAAGATCCCGCGCCATCCCACGCTGCCCACCAGGATCCCGCCGGCGATGGGACCGAGCGCCATCGACAGGCCGGAGACACCGTCCCAGACGCCGATCGCCTTGGCCCGGTCCTTCGGCGCGCTGAAGATGTTGGTGATGATGCCGAGGGCCGCCGGGGCGAGCATGCTCCCGCCGACCCCCTGCAGCACGCGGAACGCGATCAGCCACGCCAGGCTCGGCGCCAGGCTGCACAGCCAGGAGCCGAGCGTGAACAGGCTCAGGCCGACCTGGAAGATCGTCCGGCGGCCGATCCTGTCGGCGGCGGCCCCGGAGAATATCAGCAGGCTGGCCAGCACGATCGTGTAGCCGGCGATGGTCCACTGCAGGCCGGAGACCGCGGTGTGCAGGCTCGCGCCGATGGAGGGCAGGCCGACGATCACGATCGTGTTGTCCAGCCCGACCATGAACAGCGCGCTGCAGCAGATCGCGAGCACGATCGCTCGCCTGCCGCCGCCCAGGGCGGCCTGCTGCACGTGGTGGATGTACGGTTCTGGCTGGGATTGAACCGCCGGCACCACTTCGGCCGTTACAGGGGTAGATATGGTCGCTGCTGCATATGGTGATCGTCCCGGTACGTTCCGTAGCTGAGGGTGGGCAGCCGAGACCGATTGCATGGAGCACCGCCTGGGGGAGCAGCGACTGTTATGTCGGATATGACACTACATGGCTGCGCGCAGTAGTCAATAGGTTACGCATTCCTTATGACGCAATTGCTTCAGTACAAGTTCTGCCTGCACGCTGCGCTTGCTGGGTTTAGATTTAGTGAGTGTCCGAGGGGGAATTCGTGAGCCGCAGGTTGCTTCAGCTTGTGATGCCCGTAACCCCTGACCGCCGCATGTTCCGGCTGCACGACCCCTGGGTGGACCCGGACGAGCTCGGCAGCCCGCTGACGCCGCCCGCCGGCGCACTGGTATCCAGCACGCGCGAGCAGCTGTGGGTCGCCAGCCTGCAGCAGGACATCGACGTCCGCCTGGTGCTCGAGGAGTGGGAAGGGCAGCCGCTGCTGCCCGAGGCGTGGGACGAGGAGGCCAAGGCGCGGCTGTACCTGCGCGGGTCGCTGTCCATCGACATGTGCTCGGCCGGCACCGCCGTGTCCCAGATGCGGCTGTCCGGCGGCGTCGGCGACTACGAGGTCCGGGTGTACGCGCGCTACCGCGAGGCCGTGGTGCAGATGTACGCGGACCTGCTCAGCCAGCACAGGGACCGGCTCAGCGACGACTTCCAGCGCGAGAAGCGCAAGCTCGAGGGCGTGGAACGGTACCTGATCCAGCTCTGGCGTGACTCGTAAGCTGCCTGGTTCTTTAGCTGCCTGGTTCTTTCGCCTGCTCGGCCTGGCCTGCGCGCTCGGTTACGGCGTCGACGGGGATGTCCTGGTCGTCGTGGTGGCGCTGCCGGCGGCGTTGGCGGACGGACCGTTCTTCACCTGGGCACCGGTTTTCGCCTGGGTGCTGGCCGCGGGATGAGTGGAGGCCTGCGAGGCGGGCTTGGATGTATGGGCGCGAAGCGGAACCATGGCGTAGATCATCAGCGATATGGCGGCTACCAGGGCGATCGTAAAGAATGTCCCGATGATCCGGCCCCGGGTGGTCCGGAGCCTGACGGCCGGTCCTGGCCGGCGGAACGAGGACAGCCGGGCGGCGAGGCCAGGGTCCTCCGCGGCGAGCCGCCGCTCTATTTCGGCGAGCATGCGCTGCTCGTCCATTGACAGCGCCATAGCGCCATACCTCCGCGTTCCGCGCGCCGGTGGGAACTCTCTAACTATCCCCCACGGAGGCAGCTTTATCCAATCGTTCTTAGTTTGTGCCCGACTCTTTTTACACCACGATAGTCTCGATTACCCACAGTGTTCACAACAGCATCATCGGGTGATCCTTGGCTGTGCGGCGAGGATAGGCACCGAACTGGTGTTTGCCATGATCGAATAACCGTTCTAGGCTGTGGAACATGCGCTGGGACAACCTGCGGCTCGATTCGGCCGACGACGGTGACCAGGGACAGGTGCCGATGTTCGCCCGCGACGCCGTCGTCCGTACCTTCGACACGCCGGGCTTCCGCGGCATGACCTTCTACGAGGTCCACGCCAAGTCGATCGTCTCGCACGTCCCTGAGTCCTCGCGCATGTCCTTCCGCTGGACAATCAACCCGTATCGGGGATGCCAGCATGCCTGCCGATATTGCCTGTCGGGCGATACGCCAATATTGCTGGCAGATGGGACAACCATCCCCCTTGGCGACGTGCGTGTGGGCGACAAAATCTACGGGACGGTGAGAGACGGCTATTACCGCCATTACGCGATCACCGAGGTGCTGGCGCACTGGTCCACGGTCAAGCCCGCGTACCGGATCACGCTGGAGGACGGTACGCGGCTCGTCGCGAGCGGCGACCACCGGTTCCTGACCGAGCGCGGATGGAAGCACGTGACTGGCGCCGAGCAGGGGCCAGAGCAGCGTCCGTTCCTTACCGTCAACAACAAGCTCATGGGGGTCGGCGCCTTTGCCGAACCGCCCAAGGATTCGGCGGCCTACCGCCGTGGTTACCTCTGCGGCATGATCCGGGGAGATGCGAATCTCCGAAGTTACAACGGGCCGCACGGGGATATCTTCTCCTTCCGCCTGGCTCTCGTGGATACGGAAGCACTCACCCGCACCAGGCACTACCTGGGCACATTCGGGATTCTCACCAGTGAGTTCGACTTCAGCGCCGCAAGTGAGACGCGCAGAGCCCTGCGGGCCATCCGAACCGGGTCACGCGGAAACGTGCTCGCCATCCAACGCCTGATCGAGTGGCCCACCGATCCATGCGAGGACTGGTTCCAGGGCTTCCTCGCCGGCATCTTCGATGCCGAGGGGAGTTGCAGCAGAGGTATCTGGCGGGTAGCCAACACTGACCGGCAGATCCTCGACTGGACAGCCAAGGCGCTGTCATCGTTCGGCTTCGACTACGCGCTTGAATCTCGCGGCTGGTCAAATGGTCTCCAGTACATCCGTCTGCGCGGCGGGTTGAAGGAGACCATTCGCTTCTTCCACACCACCGACCCGGCGATCACCCGCAAGCGGTCGATCGAGGGCGTGGCGCTGAAGAGCGACGCGAAGCTGCGGGTGGCCGCGATCGAGCCGCTGGGCATCGAGCTGCCGATGTACGACATCACGACCGGAACCGGTGACTTCATCGCCAACGGGGTGGTGAGCCACAACTGCTTCGCGCGGAACACGCACACCTACCTGGACCTCGACGCGGGGCGGGACTTTGATTCCAAGGTGATCGTGAAGGTCAACGCGCCCGAGCTGCTGCGGAAGAAGCTCGCCTCACCCGGGTGGGCCGGGGAGCACATCGCGATGGGCACCAACGTCGACTGCTACCAGCGGGCCGAGGGGCGCTACCAGCTCATGCGCGGGATCATCGCCGCGCTGCGGGACGCGGCCAACCCGTTCTCGATCCTGACCAAGGGCACGCTGATCCTCCGCGACCTCGACCTGCTGCTCGAGGCCGCCGAGGTGACCGATGTCGGGCTGAACGTGTCGGCCGCCTTTGTCGATACATCGCTATGGCGGGCCATCGAGCCGGGTACGCCGGCCCCGGAACGGCGGATCGAGGCCTGCGCCACGCTCAACGACAACGGGCTGCGCTGCGGCGTGCTGATGGGGCCGGTCGTGCCGTACCTCTCCGACTCCCCCGCCCAGCTCGACGCGGCGGTCCGGCAGATCGCCGCCGCGGGCGCGGCGCATGTCACGCCGATCGTGCTGCACCTGCGGCCGGGCACCCGTGAGTGGTTCCTCGGCTGGCTGCGGACGGCGCACCCGGAGCTGGTGGACAAGTACGCCGCGCTGTACGACCGGGGCTCCTACGCGCCACGCGATTACCAAGCGAGGATCACCGCCCAGGTTCGCGAGCTGGCCGAAAAGTACGGCGTTGGCCGCGCCAACCCGCGCCAGGCCCGCGCGATCCGCTCCCCCGCGGCGACCTCAGCCGCGCCCGCTCCCGCGACCCCGGTCGCGCCCGCTCCCGCGACCCCGGTCGCGCCCGCTCCCGCGACCCCGGTCGCGCAACCCGAGCAGCTCACCCTCCTGTAGCGGCCCGCTGGCCGCATTGCTGTTATCAGCGCTGGACGGGTCGCCGAGCCGACTTAGGGCGCGAAAGCGACCGGCAAACCGGGCATACCGGACAGATTTCGGGTACTTTCGCGCCCTAAGTGAACCGCGGAACGCGGAACGCCCGCGTCGGCGGGCGTGCAGGGCCCGCTTCTTGCTGTTATCAGGCGTTGCGGCTGGCGGCCAGGAGATCGCGGGTAGTGAGGCGGTCCAGAGGCCGCACACGTGCCCGCGATGATCGCGGGCTGGCCGCATCTTGCTGTTATCAGCAGTTCGGCCCGGGACCGGAAGATAGTGGATAGTTAGGCACACCAGAGGGTGCACAAGTATCCATCATCGTGGCGGGGCGCTGGGTGATCGCTTCCCCGTGGCCCTGGCCTCGCTATCAGCGGCAGCGGGCCGGAAGCTAGTTGCGTGACCGGTGCTTTTGAGACCGAAGATCACCGCGCCGGTGCAGGCGATCAGCGCAGCGGTTCCCCACGCAATCGCCGGGGCCGGTGATCCTGGTTCGGGGATGCCGGTAGTCACCGTGGCAAGCAGCAGCAGCGCGGCAATGCCGACGGCGGTGCCCAGCTGCGCGGCGGTGTTGATGATTCCCGAGGCGGTGCCGCGCACGGCGATCGGGACGCTGGTGCCTAGCCTGGTCGCGGCGACCGAGGATAGCCCGATGCCGGCGCCCCCGGCGGCGACGCACACCGGCAGCGCCCACGTACTGCTGGCGGCAGGAATGAGCGCGGCGTCGGAGACGGCGATGACCGCTAGGCCGGCCGAGACCAGACGCTGCGGTGCCCACCGCGCCAGCGCCGGAGCGGCAAGGGCGGACCCGGCAATGACGGCGACGCTGAACGGCAAGAGCATCAGCCCGGCCACCAGCGGGCTGTGCCCCAGGGTGTTTTGCAGGTACAGCGTCGCCAAGGTGAGGGCCGAGCTGGTCGTCAGCGTGTTCAGCAGCCCACCGGCCGCACCCTGCCGCAACGGGCGCATACCACGTACTGCTTTGGGCAGCAACGGCGCCGCGGAGCGCCGGTCGACGGTGATGAACACGCCGGCCAGGACAACCGCGACCGCCAGCAGCGCGCCACCCAGCGCCGCCCGACCGGGTTGCGGCAGCAGCGTCGTCGCGACGACGAACGCCATCACGGCGGTGGTGAAGGCGGTAACGCTAGGCACACTCAGCCGGACCGACGGGTCAGCAGATTGATCTCGTGGCACGGATCGCCTGATGGCCACGGCCAGCAGCACCGCCACGGCAACGTAGACCCAGAACACCGCCCGCCAGCCGACCAGATAGGTCACAACCCCGCCGACAACAAAGCCACTTGCGCCTGCGGCAGCTCCGGACGCGCTCCAGCCTGCGATCGCCCGCTCACGCTGAGGCCCGTCAGCGGTAATCGTGGTCAGCAGCCGCAACGCCGACGGTACCGACATTGCCGCAGCCGCACCTTGCAGGCACCTGGCGGCCGTCAGCACCACTACTGACGGAGCCGTCGCACCCGCGACAGCAGCCACGGCGAAGATCGCCAGGCCCGTGAAGATGATCCGCCGGTGACCAAACCGGTCCCCCAGCCGCGCACCAAACATCAGCAGCCCGCCGAAGAACATGGCATAGCCAGTAGAGATCAAGCTGGCCGCATCCGGCGACGCATGCAGGTCCGACAGCATGGCTGGCAGGGCCGTCACCATGACGGTCACGCCGAGAACGTCAATGAACTGCACCAGGCACAGTGACACCACACCCAGCCACACAGTTCGGGCCTCGCTGACCGGGCCATCGGCGTCCGTCATGCCGCTGCACTACCCCAGGGCAACCGGGAAATCCAAGCCCGAGGTCGCGAACCGATCTGAACGGTTCCGGACAGCCACGGTGTCCGGATGATGATGGGCCATTAGGCACACACCAGAGGGTGCACAACGGCCCATCATCATCGCGCGCCGAGCGCTTCTTGCTGTTATCAGGCGTTGAGGGCTGGCGGCCAGGAGATCGTGGGTAGTTGGGCGGTCCGGAGACAGCGGTCCGGAGGCCGCACAAGTGCCCACGATAATCGTGAGCCCAGCGCATCTTGCTGTTATCAGCGGCCTAGCCTCGGGGCCGGAAGATGGTGGATAGTTGCCAGGCTGGGGCCGGGAGATGGCCGGCCGTCGGCGAGGTCGGCACCTCGGCCGGGGCGCGGCAGTGATCGCCCCGGCCTGGCGCCGCGGGTCATGACGAGCCCGTCATGGTGTCCTGAATTCCAGGGGCTACTCACTAGTAGGCCGATATGACGGGCCTAAACAGGACAGAACGGTAGCTGGTGAGACGGAATCAGTGCCGGAAATGCCGAATATGCGCGCTTTCCGAATTCGCGGGAGAACCCGGATCTGACTGGATAGGCTCCTCGCGCAAGCCGCCAGGACACCCACGACAACCCCTGCCACGACTGGATTCCGGGCTCGCGGGAGGGCTGCTGTGGCCGCTGGCGAAGAATGTGCCGAGAATGGCGAACGCTCATCTGAGCAACCTTAGATATACGTGATGTCACGTTATGGTGGGATCGGTGGCAAGTGATCACTGATGCGGTGAGTATTAGCCCATGACGAACCAGACGGCGGAACTCATCGCGGAGCCTGCGCTTGAGTTTCCCTGCCCGCCGCTCGGCGCGGCGGAGCTTTCGGCCGCGGAGGCCGAGCGCATGGCCTGCATGTTCAAGGCGCTTGCCGACCCAGTCCGGCTCAGGCTCTTCTCCCGGGTCGCCGCGCATCAAAGCGGGGAAGCCTCTGTTTGCGACATCCAGAACGTCGGGGTGTCCCAGCCCACGGTCAGCCATCACCTGAAGAAGCTGAGGGAGGCGGGCCTGATCATCTCCGAGCGCCGCGGCACCTGGGTGTACTGCCGGGTCGCACCGGGGGTGCTGCCCGCGATGGCCAGGATGCTGGCGCCGATCGACTAGCCACGCACCGCATCGGTAACCACGGTGAACTGCTCACCGGGAGCGAGCAGCCGGCGGACCGGTTAACCAGGCGGACAGCCGTTTCCCGCCCGCCACTACAATTTCCTGTCATGGCAGAGCCGTACGGGAACTATCACGCCACGGACGGACGGCCCAGCGGGGGTTACGGTGGCGAGCACCTGGTGGTGCGCAGCGTGCCGGTGCCCGATCCAGGCGACCTGATCGGCTGGCTCCCGGAACCCGCGGCGCTCGCCTGGATCCGGCACGGTGCCGGCCTTGCCGGCTGGGGCGAGGCGGCGCGCGTCACGCTGCCCTCCGGCCCGGACAGGTTCGCCGTCGGCGAGAAGTGGCTGCGCGAGGTCATCGAGAACGCGGACGTCCAGGACGAGGCAGGGTGCCGCGGCTCGGGGCTGGTCGCGTTCGGCAGCTTCACCTTCGACGACTGGTCCGAGGGCTCGGTGCTCATCGTGCCCCGCGCGGTGCTCGGCAGAGACGGCACAGGGAACGCGTGGGTCACCACGATTACCCCGGTCGGGGAGGCCGCCCGCCACGCGGCGCCGCAGCGTCCGCTGCTCGCGCCCGGGCACGTCCGGTGGCACGACGGGTCGCTGTCGGCGCCCGCGTGGGAGCAGGCGGTCAGCGCCGCGGTGCGCCGGATCATCCGCGGCGAACTGCGCAAGGTGGTGCTCGCCCGCGACATCTACGCGTCGGCCGACGAGCCGATCGACTCGCGGGTGCTGCTGCGCCGGCTGGCCGACAGGTACCCAGGCTGCTTCACGTTCGCCTGTGCCGGCCTGGTGGGAGCCACGCCGGAGTTGCTCGTCCGGAGGAACGGCCGCAAGGTCAGCGCCCTGGTGCTCGCCGGCACCATGCCGCGAGGCGCCACGGCCGCGGAGGACGCGGAGCTGGCGGCCACGCTGCTCGGCTCCGCGAAGGACAACGAAGAGCACGGCTACGCCGTCACCTCGCTAACCGACGCGATCGAGCCGCTGTGCCAGGCGCTGCGGATCGCCCCGCGTCCCGAGCTGCTGAGGTTCGCCAACGTGCAGCACCTCGGCACGTGGGTGCACGGCACGCTGGCGACCGACCACTCCGCGCTCGCCTTGTCGGCGGCGCTGCATCCGACGGCGGCCGTCGGCGGCACCCCGACCGATGCCGCGGTGGAGCTCATCAGGGAGCTCGAGAACATGGACCGGGAGCGCTACGCCGGCCCGGTCGGCTGGGTGGACGCCGACGGGAACGGGGAGTGGGGCATCGCGCTGCGCTGCGCGCAGCTCGCCGGGGAGCGGGCCCGGCTGTTCGCCGGCTGCGGCATCGTGGCGGGCTCCGACCCGGCCGCCGAACTCGCCGAGGCGCAGGTCAAGTTCCGGCCAATGCAGACGGCGCTCGAACAGGCCGACTGATCAGCCGCTAATGGCGCGGGACCGCGATCGCGGTCAGCATCAGGCCGCCCGCGGCCAGCCAGCGGCCGGCGAAGCCGGCCGGCGGCGGCGGTGCCCCGGTTGGCGCGGTTAGCCCGGTTCGGAGGCGTGCCGTGAAGGTGCCGTCCGGCGATATCGTCACGTCCGCGTCCTCGAAGCCGAGCCAGCGGCCAGTAAGCGGGAACCACGCCTTATAGACCGACTCCTTGGCGCTGAACAGCAGCCGGTCCCAGCACACGGCTGGCCGCTCCCCCGCGAGGCCCGCCAGCCGGGCGCGTTCGGCAGGGAGCGAGATCACGTCCAGGACGCCGCGGGGCAGCGAGTCGCCGGGTTCGGCGTCCATCCCGATGGCCGCGACGTCGCTGGCGTGCGCGACCGCGGCGGCGCGGTACCCGTCGCAGTGCGTGATGCTGCCGACGATGCCCGGCGGCCACTGGGGCGCACCGCGTTCCCCGATCAGGATCGGGACGGGCGCGATACCGAGCTTGCCGAGCGCGATCCTGGCGCACTCCCGCCCCGCGGTGAACTCGCGGCGCCGCTTGTCCGACGCCCGCTCGACGATCGCCGCCTCCTGCGGGAAGAGCGTGGCGTCAGGCGGGTCGGTGAACGTCTCCGCGGTCGCGACCGCGGCGGGCAGGATCTCCTCGATCACCAGCGTTCACTCCACGCGCAGCACGGCCGGGACAGCAGCCAGGATCTCATGCCAGCGGCTGCGCCTGGGCGGCTACCGCGAGGATCGCGCCGGCCACGGCGTCGGGCCGGTCCCTGGGGATGTTGTGGCCGGTGCCGTCGACGACGACGTGGCGTCCCCGCGGCACTGCCGCGGCGAGCGCTGCCTGCAGGCGCGTCCAGTGCGCGCGGAACCGGCGGGGAAAGCCGCGGGCCGCGCTCAGGACGACGACGGGCACATCGGGAAAGGGCCGTGCGGCGGCGCGCAGTTCCCGGACGGCCGCAAGGGTCACGGGTGCGTCATCGTGCAGCTCGTCGGGGAAGACCGCGTTGATGACCCGCCATCCCCACCGGGCGGGCAGGGGCAGCGCGCTGTCCATTTCCTCGTGCCCCGGGTCCACCAGGACCAGGCCCGCGACCAGGTCCGGCCGCCGGAAGGCAAGCAGCTGGACCAGCATGCCGCCCCAGCTGTGCCCGGCCAGCACGCAGGGTCCCGCCGCCAGCCCGGTAATCACCGATGCCAGGTCATCGACCTGCCGGTCGATGGTCACCAGGCCTGGCGCGGGGGCGCTGCCGCCTATCCCCGCCCGGTCGTAGGCGGCGACGCGGACGTGCGGGGCCAGCAGCGGCATGACCCGCTGCCAGGACGCGGCCCCGCAGTTCATCCCCGCCTCAAGCACGACGGCCGGCTCGCCAGCGCCGGCCTCCACCCGCCGCACGACCCTGCGTCCGGGAAGTGCGTCAGCTGTCACGACGCGGTTCCCCGGTTACGTCTTCCAGGATCCGGGGATCGGCGAAGTCGCGGGAGTGCACGATATGGCCGTCCCGGATCCGGATGATCTGGACGGATGTCGTGGTGAACGACCGGCCCGTCGTGGTCACGGTCCCCGTCGCCCGCATCTCGGTGATCACCACCTCCGGATCCTCGGTCTGGTAGAGCTTCGCCACCTCGAAGTCCTCCAGTCGCAGCGGCGACGCCATGACACGCCGCGAGTACTCGCGGATCGCTTCCTGGCCCGCCAGGCGCAGGGGCGTGCCCGGCGGCCCCGCGAAGGACGACTCGATCACCGCATCGGGCGCGAACAGGGCGGCGAAGCCGTCGGCATCGCCGTTCAGGATCAGCTGGCTGCGCCGGGCCAGGACGTCGGCGGGCGTGGCAGTAGGCATGAGAGTGGTTCCCTTCGCTCGGACAGTTCGCTCACCAGGCGTTCATTGAACAAACGTAGAACGAAATAGCCTGCCCGGTCAACGCCCGTAGAATGAACAAGTGACCACTCCCCGGCCCGGCTCGCGCGCCGAGCAGCGCCGCCGCACCGAAGCGCGCCTCCTCGACGCCGCCTCCCAGGCTTTCCTCACCGCCGGGTACGAGCGGACCACCATCCGAGCCGTGGCCGCGGCCGCGGGAGTCGACGCGGGGCTGGTCATGCACTACTTCGGGTCCAAGCAGGAACTGTTCCGGCGGGTGATCGACGCCGCCCCCGTCCCCGCGATGAGCGGACCGCCGGGGCAGGCGGCGGAGCAGATCCTCGCCGCGCTCGCCAGCCGGCTGGAAAGCGAGCCGGCCGCGTCGCTGACCCTCCTGCGTTCGATGCTGACCAACCCCGAGGCCGCCAGCGCCGCCAGCGCCGGCATCGCCCGCTACGAGGCGCAGATCGCTGAGGCCATCCCCGCCGACGACGCGGACCTGCGAGCCGCGATCATCAGCGCCATCACCCTCGGCATCTCGGTCTCCCGGCACCTCATCAAGGCTGACGAACTCGCCACCGCCGACCCGGCGCAGGTCATCCGGCTGCTGCGGCCCTGCATGCGTTCGCTAGCGGCTTCCCCCGAGCAGAGCGGGCCGTCCTAAGGTCTGGCACAGTGGTCCGGCATGGGCGAGTTCGATGTCGTTACCGTCGAGGATGTACGGCTCATGCAGGGCCTGGCCCAGCGCGTCACCGCTGTCCGGCCCGAGCTGGTGAACAGCGACGCGACGTTCGGGGAACTGGCGTGGATCTGGGGCAAGGGGCACGCCCGCGACGGCGGGACCTGGCCGCGCCGCCTCTGGTTGTCCGGCGGCGAGCTGGTCGCGTGGGGGTGGGCCTATCTGCCGCATGAGGTGCGGCGCAGCGACGGGTCGGTTCGGCAGGTCACCGACGCTTACCTGGGATATCAGGTTCACCCCGAGCAGGCGGAGCTCGTTGACGAGGTGATCGGCTGGTACGACCGCGTCGCGGCGGGCCTCGAGCGCACGGTGCTGCCGAGCATGTCCGACGAGTTCGCGCTGAAGCGGTGGGAGGCACACGGATACCAGACCGACCCGGTCGCGAACGGGGACACGGGATCCTGGGGTCAGGTCAACGAGCGGGATCTCACCGACGTGGAGCAGCCGGCGCTGCCGGACGGGTTCCGGTTCCGCAACGCCGCCGAAGCCGGGCCTGAGGCCGCGGTCAGCGCCCACGTCGATGCCTGGGCACCGTCCACGTACACAGCCGAGGGTTACGAGGGCGTCCGGCGGATGGCGGCCTACCGCGGCGATCTCCACGTCCTCGTGGAGGCACCGGACGGGACGATGGCCGCGTCCACGATCATGTGGCTGGATGAGGCCAACAAGACCGCGGAATTCGAGCCCGTCGGAACGCACCCGGACTACCGGCGGCGGGGACTCGGCACTGCGATGCTGCTGCACGGGATGCGTCTCGCGCGCGACGCCGGGGCCGCGCACATGACCGTCGCCTGCTACGGCGCGCCCGGGCTCCCGGCCGCGCGCGGGCTGTACTACGGGGTCGGGTTCCGGCCGTTCACCAGGGACATGCCGCTGATCAAGCCGGCCGCTTAGACGCCTACTCGGCTCGCAGCGCGTCGGCCGGGCGGATGCGGCCGGCGGAGATGCCCGGCACCGAAGCGATCGCCACGGCCAGCGCCAGGCCCGCCACCGCGAGCAGGACGAACGAGAGCACCGGGGTCCGCGTCACATCGCTGATGCCGAGCTGGCCGGCGAAGAACCGCCAAGCCTGGCTGCCGCACAGCAGGCCAACGGGGATGCCGACGGCCAGCGCGATCGCGGCGAGGGTGACCGCCATCCAGGACACGGTGGCCCGGACCTGCCCACCCGTGAATCCCAGCGCGCGCAGCACGGCCAGGTCGCGCCGCCGGCGGTGCACCGAGGTGAGCAGCAGGTGCGTGATCGTGAGCAGCGCCAGCAACCCCAGGGATAGGCCGAGCAGCAGCGGCAGGTCCTGGAGCTGCCCGAAGTTCACCAGGTCGGCGGGGGTTGACTGCCCGCTGATGGCGTACGGCCCGAGCCGTTCGATCCGCGCCGTGAGCGCGGTGATGCCTTGCTGCACCGGCACGCCGGGCCGGAACTTGACGACCAGCCCGTTGTACGGGGGGGCCACCATGCCCGGCGGCGGCAGCCGCAGGAGGCCGGGCACCGTCAGCTCAGCGCCGGTTCCCAGCTCGGTCGTGTCGCTGACCGCGGGAAAGACCGCCGTGCCAGTCACCAGGAACGGGACGTGCCGCGACAGGCCGGCCAGCCCGACGCTGACGGTCTGTCCCACGCGGACCCCCAGGGACGTGAGCGTGTGCTGGCCGAGCACAATGTCGCCAGAACCGGACGGCGGGAGCCCCGCCAGGGGGACGGCGGCGAGTGAGCCGTCAGGACCGGGCCCGGTGGTCACCCCGCCGACCGCGGTCCCGTTGACCGTCAGCGGAGTGCCATCGTACGTCCCTGACCAGGCCGCTATGAGCGGGTCGGCGGCGATGCTGCGCGCCGCGGGCGCGGTGGACGTGCCGAACCGCTCGTTGGTGACGATCGCGTCCCAGGCCACCCCGTACAGCCGCGGCGTCGCCAGCAAGTACCCGAGGCTCGCGCTGAACCCGAGCGCCGCGCTCAGCCCGACAACCCCGACGGCGGTGGCGGCGATCGCGGACCGCACCGGCACGGCGGTCCGGCCGGCGCCCCGCTGGAGCGCGAACCGGACCCCCGTCGCGGCCGGGACCGACCGCACGGAACGCGTGGCGGCCAGCACCGCGGATGGCCCGCCGGCGGACGTCCTCGCGACGGGCAGCCCGCCCGCCGTGCCTGCCTTGGCCTGCGCCGCCCGCCAGGCCGGCCACGCGGCCACGCCGACGGTGGCGGCCAGCACGCCGGCGGCCCCGAGCAGCAGCGCCGTCCAGTCCGCGTCGATGCCCGGGTACGGCTCGGCGATCCCCGCCAGCCCGACAGGGAACACCGGCGAGATGGCGATCGCCGTGACCACCGCGAGCACCGCGCCGGCGGCGCCGATCAGCGCCGCCCGGGCCAGCCCGGCCGCCGCCAGCTGGCGCGGCACCACGCCAAGAGTCCGCAGCGTGCCCGAGTCCGCCTGGTCGGCGCCGGTCAGCCGTGCGTGCAGCTGCCCGAGGATGAGCAGCCCCAGCACCGCGAGCACCCCGGCGAGCAGCCACAGCGCCACCGCCTGGAGGTGGATCGAATGTTCGGTGTTGGCCGCCTGCGGGCCGAGCGGGTAGTCGTTGACGAACTTCCCCCCGCCCATCCGGTTGATCTCCCGCTCGAGCGCCGGCACGTCCGCCGCCCCGTGTCGCAGCCGCACCGCGACCCCGGGAGTGTCCAGCAGGCGCGCCCCGTAGGCCCGGACGAACGCCGGCGTCGCCCAGACGTAGTCCACGCCCGGCCCGTACTGCGGCGGGAACTCCGCCGGCGCCGCGTCGATGCCGACGACGCGCACGTTCACCCGGACGGGTTCGCCCTTCGCGCCGAGCAGCAGCAGCGGCAGGGTATCCCCCACCTGAAGATGCGGCAATGCCTGCGTGACGGTGAAGGAGACGTCCACCTCGTCCGGCTGGCGGGCGTCAGGCAGGCGTCCGGCGAGCAGCTTCCGGCGCCAGAACGTCCCCGGGACCGCGCCGTTCAGCGGCGCGCCGACCGTCGCGGCCGCCGGCTCGAGCACGGTGTAGGTGGCGGCCGGAGCCGACGCGATGACCTGCGGGAGCCGCGCGATCGCCGCGGCCGGGACGTTGGAGTACGCCGCGCCGACGCTGGAACCCGCCCCGGTGCTCACGCTGACCAGGTCATCGGGCGCCCGGCTCCAGGCGACCAGCGAAGGATAGGCCGCGTCGGTGCGGCGGGCGCCCGCCGCCACGGCGGTGACCAGGCCGCCGGCCAGCCCGGTCAGCACCGCGAGCACGAGCCAGGTCCGCCATCGCGCGCGCAGCCCGGCACGGGTGAGCAGCGCCACGACTGTCATGGTTCTATCTAGGCATCGCGCGGGCCCGTTCGGAAGGATGAAGACACCCCGGAAGGGGGTGGTGCTTCCCTCATTCCCGGCAGGCGCCACGGCTGCGATGCTGCCTGCATGAGCGGCACTGACCGTGCGCATGAGCTAGGCGCGTTCCTGGCTGGCATCCCGTTCTTCGCGTCCTTCGACGAGGACACCCTGGTCTGGCTGGCGCGGCAGTTCGAGCCGGTGCACGCGCAGGCGGGCGACGCGGTCATCGCCGAGGGCGATCCCGGCGACGGCCTCTACGTGCTGCTCAGCGGCCGGCTGCGGGTAACCGTCGGCGAGCGCGCGCTGCACGACCTCGGCCGCGGCGCGGTCATCGGGGAGATCGCGCTGCTGAGCGACCGGATGCGGTCGGCGACGGTGCGCGCGGTCCGCGACAGCGACCTGCTGCTGCTGCGCACCGCGTCGTTCAAGGCGCTGATTGAGCAGAACCCCGGTTTCCTCGCCCAGATGGCCCGGCTGCTCATCGAGCGGCTGCTCGCGGTCGACCGGCCGCAGCCGCACGCCGGGAACCGCGCCATCGCCGTCGCCCCGGCGGGGCGCGACCCGGCCCACGCGAAGGCGATCGCCGCGGCGCTGACGGACTGGCTCACCGGTAGCGGCGCCACCATCCTGCTCGACAGGGACGCGATCGACCGGCAGTTCGGCCCCGGGGCCGCGGAACGAGGACCGTCCCACCCCCGGCGCAACGAGCTCACCGGCTGGCTCGACGGGATCGAGCGCGGCCATGACCACGTCGTCTACCTCACCGACGCCGAGGACACCGAATGGAGCCGGCTCTGCCTCGGCCAGAGTGACGTGGCGCTGCTGGCCGGCGGCGGCACCGACGCGAGCCTCGGCGCCGTCGAGGCACGCGCGCTCGCCACCCGGTGGCTGCGCTGCGAGCTCGTGCTCGTGCACCGGTCCCGCCCTGGCGGCACCGCCCGCTGGCTGTCGCAGCGACCGGTGGCTGACTATCACCACATCCGCGACGGACACCCGGCGGACGTTGCCAGGCTCGCGCGCATGGTCACGGGCACGGCGTGCGGCGTCGTGCTCGGCGGCGGCGGTCCGCGTGGTTTCGCGCATCTCGGCGTGCTGCACGCCCTCGAGCTGGCCGGCGTGCCCGTCGACATCGTGGGCGGGACCAGCATCGGCGCGGTGATGGGCGCGCTATGCGCGCAAGGCCTGCCGCACGCGGAACGGGTCGAGCGGGCGCTGCGCGCCTTCACCCGCAGCGGCGCGCTGATGAGCCCCACGCTGCCGCTGGTCGCGCTGTCGTCGGGGAACCGGGTGGACCGGCTGCTCGCTGAGTACTTCGGGGGCACGATCGAGAACCTGCCGGTGCGGTTCTTCTGCGTGTCGGCGAACCTGACCCGCGCGGAGGAGGTCATCCACGAGCGTGGCGAGCTGTGGCGGGCCATCCGGGCCAGCCTGTCGCTGCCGGGCATCTTCCCGCCGGTCTATTACGACGGGGACCTGCTGGTCGACGGCGGGGCACTCGACAACGTGCCCACCGAGCAGATGCGGGCCCGGGTCGGCGGCGGGACCGTGATCGCGGTGGACATCTCCCCCGCCGTCGAGCCGATGATGGTCGCCCCGTTCGGGCCGGGGCTGTCCGGCTGGAAGGTGCTCGCGGACCGGCTCAACCCGCTCAGCCCGCCGCAGCCGGTGCCCAGCGTGCTCGACATCGTGAGCAGGGCCACCGGGCTGTCGGGCACCCGGCACCAGCGGGTGACGCTGGGCGGCGAGCACGTGGACCTGCTGCTGCGCCCGCCGGTCCCGGCGATCGGCGCGTACGACTTCAAGGCCGGCGCCGCGCTGATCGAGACCGGCTACCGGCACGCGGCCGCGGCGCTGGCGGACTCCGGTATCCCCGGCCGTTTCCGCTGAGGTCCCGCTGCTGAGTACCTTTATCCGGAACGGGCCCGCTACTTCGCCGCGTCCCGCAATGACTCGAGGCTGCGCCGCACGTCGTCGTCGGTAGTGGACCAGTTGGACACCGAGATGCGCAGCACGGACGTGCCGCGCCAGCGGGAGCCGGACATCCACGCGGTGCCGTCGGCGAGCAGCCGGCGGGTGACCTCCTGGGTCCGCTCGTCGCTGCCGAAGCTGGCGCACACCTGGGAGAAGAACGACGTCGTTCTCGACGGTAGCGCCGTCGATCCCGGCGATGCCCGCGGCGAAGCTGGCGGCGTGCCGGCAGTAGCCGTCGACGAGGGCCGCCAGGCCGGAGCGGCCGAGGGCGCGCATGACCGCCCAGACGGGGACGCCGCGGGCGCGGCGGGAGACTTCGGGGACGAACTCGAACGGGTCGCCCGCCGCGTCCCTGATCAGGTACTCCCCGTGCATCCCCATGGCGGCGCGCAGCGCGGCACTGTCCCGGACGATCGCGATTCCGCAGTCGTAGGGGACGTTGAGGGTCTTGTGCGCGTCGGTGGTCCACGAATCGGCTGCCTCATAGCCGGCGACGAGGTGCCTGGTCCGCGGGGACGCCGCCGCGAACAGGCCGAACGAGCCGTCGATATGCACCCAGGCGCCGTGCCGGCGAGCGGCCTCGATCGCGGGACCGAAGGGGTCGAACGCACCGGAATGGACGTTGCCCGCCTGCAGGACCACGATCGCCGGGCCGGCGCTGCCGGCCGTCCCGGACCGCGCCGCCAGCGCCGCTTCGAGCGCATCGGGATCGATGCGGCCCTGGTCGTCGGCGGCGACGACTTCGGGCGCGCCGAGGCCGAGGTAACGCAGCGCCAGGTCGACGGTGTCGTGCCGTTCCGCGCCGACGAGCACCCGGACCCGCGGCGCCCCGGTCAGCCCGTCGGCGGCGACCTGCCAGCCTGCCTTGTGCAGCACCGCGTCCCGCGCGGCGGCCAGGCAGGTGAAGTTGGACATCGTGGCGCCGGTGACGAAGCCGACCCCGCCGCCTGCGGGCAGCCCGAGCACGTCGAGCAGCCAGCCCTTCGCCACGTTCTCGACCGCGGAGAGCGCGGGTGTCGGCAGGAGCAGGCCCGCGTTCTGGTCCCAGGCGCTGACCAGCCAGTCGGCGGCCAGGGCCGCCGGGTGCGTGCCGCCGATGACGAACCCGTAGAACCGGCCCGACGGCATCGCGGTGAGGCCGGGCTCGCAGGCCCCGGCGAGGAGGTCGATGACCTGCGGCGCTTCTGCCGGGCCGTCCGGCAGGCCGGTGCCGAGCGCGGCGGTGACCTCGGCCACGGAGGCCTGCGGCGGGACGGGCCGGGTAGCGAGGCTGTCGAGCCACTGCGTTGCGTAGCCCGCCGCGCGGGCGAGCGCGATGTCACGATCTGGCATGGTCCCAAGTATGCGCGGCCTGCGGCTCCCCGGTCGCTGCGGGACGGCCCCGGGCGGCACCGATCGCCAGCAGCCCGGTGAGGCCTGCCGCCGCCACGGCGAGCACCGCGAACGTCCCGGGCTTGCCGAACACCTCGTTCAGCCCGGTCATCGCGTACGGCGCGCTGAAGCCGAGGTAGGCCAGCACGTAGTAGCAGGAGAGCACGGCGCCGCGGTCGGTGGGGTCGCTGAGCTGCTCGGCCTGGCGCAGGCCGCAGACGAGGCAGAGCCCGTAGGCGAGACCGAGGAGGACCGCGCCGAGCCCGGCGAGCACGCGGTCAGGGCCGGCGACCGCGACGGCGCTGACCGCGGCGCCCGCGGCGGCCGCGCTGGTCCCGGCGAGGATGCCGAGGCGGTCGTTGCGCTCCGCGAGAACCCTGGCGACCGGCTGCACCCCGATGCCCGCGGCGAACGCCAGCGCGGTCATCAGCCCGGCGAACGCCGCCGACAGGGTGCTCGCGCTGGTCACCTCCTCGGGAAGCACGACGATGGCCATCGACATCGAGCCGAACACGAACGGCGCGGCGGGCGCGACCGTGAGCCAGAACGCGCGGGTCCGCAGCGCGGCTGGCGCCGCCCACCGCCGTGCCGCCCGGCCCGGCTGCGCCGGGACCTGCTGCGCCGGGACCGGCTGTGCCGGGGCCGGCGCTCCGCCCGCCGGACATCCGGCACGGTCCAGACCGCGGCGACCGCCACGACGCCCAGCACCAGATGCGGCAGGTAAGGCACGACCAGCGGATGGGCCGCCCACTGCGCGAGCGCCGCCGCCACGATGGGGCCGAACCCGAACCCGGCGCTCAGCGCGAGCGCCGCGCGGCGCGCGCTCAGCGCGCTCCCGCCGGACAGGTCCTGCACCCAGGCGGTCGCCGGGCCGAACACCATGCCGGAGCACAGGCCGGCGAGCGCCCGCCCGGCCGCGATCAGCGCGAGGTCGCGCGGACCGAGGATGAGCAGCAGCGTGGCAACCGGCGACAGCGCCGCGAACGGCAGCACGCACGCGCGGCGGCCGAACCGGTCGGACAGCGGTCCTCCGACGAGCAGCCCGGGGATGAGCGTGGCCGCGTAGATGGCGAACAGCCCGGCGATCTCGGCGGACCCCAGGCCGAGCGCGTGCCGGTAAACGATCAGCATCGGCGAGAACTGGTTGGCGCCCCAGCCCACCGCGAACATGGCGAGCGCGACCCGGATCCAGGCGGCAGGAGCCCTCAGCGTCATAGTCCCCGACCGTATCCCGAGAATTGTCAAACGGCCATTTGACTGTCCTTGGCGTAGGCTCGCTGTCATGGAAGCCGAAGCCGACCTCGCCGCGATGGGCCGCCTGATCGGCGACCCCAACCGGGCGCAGATGCTGAACGTCCTGCTCGGCGGGACGCCGCAGTCCGGTTCCGCGCTGGCCGCCGCGGCCGGCATCTCCCGGTCGCTGGCCAGCGCGCACCTGAAGAAGCTCACCGCTGGCGGCCTGGTCCGCGCGGAACGCCGCGGCCGCCAGCAGCTGTACTCGATCGCGGCGCAGCCGGTGGCCGACGCGCTGGAGATCCTGCAGCTCCTCGCGCCCGCGACGCCCGTCAGGTCGCTGCGCGGCGCGGCGGCGCGGCGGAACCTGCGCTGGGCCCGGATGTGCTACGACCACCTCGCCGGTGTCGCCGGCGTCGCCGTCACCGAGGCGCTCGCGGCGCAAGACGCGATCGCGGAGCTGGACGGCGCCTGGGTGCTCGGCGCCCGCGGCGCGCGGGTGTTCGCCGGCGTCGGCATCGACGTCGCCGCCGTGCCGCGCCGCACCCGGCCGCTGCTGCGCCCCTGCATGGACTGGACGGAACGCCGCCACCACCTGGCCGGTTCCCTCGGCGCCGCGCTGACCGCCGAGCTCATGCGGCGCGACTGGCTCCGGCGCCACGAAGCCAGCCGCGTCGTCACGGTGACCCCGGACGGCTACTCGGGCCTGGACGCCTGGCTCGGCATCGACTTCGACCAGCTCAGAGAGTCCTCGGCGGCCTGAGTCTGGCTAGCGCCCGCGTGCTCGCCCAGGTCCCAGAACAGGCCCGCCATGAGGCGCAGGGCCTGGCGGGCGAGCGGGGCGAGGAGGTGCTCGTCGGGAGCGTGCTGCGCGCAGGCCGGGTAAGAGTGCGGGATCCAGATGGTCGGCAGCCCGAGCTGATCGGTGAAGACGTCGTTGGGCAGGCCGCCGCCGAGGTTGGGCAGCAGCGCGGGCGGGCCGCCCTCGGTCCGTTCCAGCGAGGCCAGGGCGAACTGGACCCACGGGTTGCCGGGGTCGGTGCGCGAGGCGTGCATGACGCCGCCCGGCTCGACGGTGACCATGCCGAAGCCGTGGTCGTCCAGGTGAGCACGGATCGCGGTGGTCAGGCCGGCGATGTCGGTACCGGGCTGGAACCGGAGGTTGCAGTGCGCGTGGGCCTCGCCGGGGATCGCGTTGACGGGGGTATCAGGGTTCCCGGCGGCCAGTGACAGCACTTCGAGGGTGTTCCCCGCGATGACCCGCTCGGCGGCGGTGAGGTCAGGCTCGCCCCAGTCCTGGTCGATGTCCGGGTCACCGGGGCCGCCGCCGACCTGGATGACGGCCAGCGCGTCCCGCACCGCAGCCGGGATCGCCGGGGTGCGCAGGGCGGGCACCAGGATCCGGCCGCGCCCGTCGGCCAGGCAGGCGATGGCGCTGGCCAGCACGGTGGCCGGGTTGCGGAGCAGGCCGCCCCAGTTGCCCGAGTGGTAGGACCTCCTCCGCAGCGCGACGCGCAGGGTGAACCCCGCCGAGCCGCGCGCGCCGAGGAAGACCGTGGGACGCTCGGCGGCCACCCGCGGGCCGTCCGAGGCGATGAGCAGGTCGGCGGCCAGCTCGTCGCGGTGCCGCGCGCAGAACTCGCTCAGTCCTGCCGATCCGCTCTCTTCGCTGGTCTCGATGAGGATGACCAGGTTGAAGCCGAGCCGTCCGCCGCGAGCGCGCAGCACCTGCTCCAGGGCCGCCAGGTTGATGGTGTGCTGGCCCTTGTTGTCCGCGGTTCCCCGCCCGTACCAGCGGTCCTGCTCGACCGTCACCCGCCAGGGATCGAGCCCAGGCCGCCAGCGGTGCGGCTCGGCCGTGACGACGTCGGCGTGCCCGTAGGTCAGCACGGTGGGCAGGCCGTCGGCCTCGTGCCTGCGCGCGATCAGCAGCGGCCCGCCGTCGCCGGGATTGTCCGCTATCCGGGCCGTGGCGCCCAGCCGGGCGGCCGCCGGGACGATCTCCTGGCCGAGGTAGGCGTGCATGTCCTGGCGGCGTTCCGGCAGCGCGCTTTCCGTCCGGAACGCGACCCGGCGGGTCAGGTCGGCCAGGAACGCGCCAGAGTCGAAATACTCGGTCGCGTACGCGACCGCGCGAGATCGGGTCACCCGCCCACCCCACCATCCGCCGCCGGTCCCGGCAAGGCCGGGGATGCCGGGGATATGGTCATGGGATGACTATTCGCGACGAAGCGGACAAGATCGCCGGCGAGCTTACCGAGCTGCGGCACGCCATCCACCAGGAACCCGAGATCGGCTATGACCTGCCCGCGACCCAGCGCAAGGTGCTCGCCGCGCTGGACGGGCTTCCCCTGGAGATCACCCTGGGCAGGCAGCTCAGCTCGGTGACCGCGGTGCTGCGCGGCGGCCGGCCGGGGCCGACGGTGCTGCTGCGCGGCGACATGGACGCGCTGCCGGTGCATGAGGCGACTGGCCTGCCGTGGGCGTCCCGCACCGCGGGGGCGATGCACGCCTGCGGTCATGACCTGCACACCACGATGCTGGCCGGTGCCGCGCGGCTGCTGTCGGCACGGCGGGCCGACATCCCGGGCAACGTGATCTTCATGTTCCAGCCGGCCGAGGAAGGCGGCGGCGGCGCCCGGATCATGATCGACGAAGGCGTGCTCGGCGCGGCGGGCGAGCCGCCGGTGGCCGCCTACGCGCTGCACGTCTTCTCCGGCATCTACGACGCCGGCGTGTTCGCGGCCCGGCCGGGCCCGGCCCTGGCCGCGATGGACGCGATCGACGTCACGGTGCACGGCCGCGGCGGCCACGGCTCGGCGCCGCACCAGGCCATGGACCCGATCCCCGCGGCCTGCGAGATGGTCACCGCGCTGCACGCCATGGTCACCCGCAAGTTCAACGTGTTCGACCCGGTGGTCGTCACGGTGGGCAGCTTCCACGCCGGGACCGTCCGCAACGTGATACCGGACGACGCCACCTTCTACGTGACCGCCCGCTCGTTCAGCCGTGAATCGCGGCAGCGGCTCCGTGACGAGACGGTGCGCCTCGTCACGAACATCGCCGCGGCCCACGGCCTGACCGCGGACGTGGACTTCGCCGGAGGCTACCCCGTCACGGTCAACGACCCGGCCGAGGCGGCGTTCGCCACCGGGACGGCGGCGGGCCTGTTCGGTGCCGACCGGGCCGTCACGCCGCCCGAGCCGCTGACCGGCTCCGAGGACTTCTCGTACGTGCTCAACGAGGTTCCCGGGGCGTTCGTCCTGCTCGGCGCCTGCCCGCCGGGCACGGACCCGCAGACGGCTCCCGCTAACCACTCGGCGACGGCCATGTTCACCGACGACGTGCTCCCCGACGGCACCACGCTGTACGCGGAGCTGGCACTTCGCCGGCTAGCCGCTGGCGCCCTCGCGCCGGAGTAACCGGCGGGCGGATCCGGCCGACCGTGTTACCAGCCGCGGAACTGACCTTGCGCCGTCCAGTACAGGGCAAGCGCGGTGGCCGGCCAGATAAGAGGAGGGGCCGCCCGGATGCGGCCGGGCGGCCCCTCCTGGCCTGCTACGACGCGTCCCCGCGATTGACACGCGCAGCAGGCTCTCCTGGGCTGATCCCAGGGTTAGTGGAGGCAAACGCCCACGCAGGACTCGAACTCCACCAGCGTCACGGCGGTTGTGGACGTGGAAGCCTCCTTTGGCATTCCCTGTTTGAGCGTTAATCAACGCGCAAACTGTACGTTCACTACCGTACAATAGGTTGACCGGATAAGTCAATGTGAGAATGACGACGAACACCTCCGCTCCTCCGCAGGATTAAGTTGATAGGCATGACGGCGCACGCCGCAGACCCCACGCCGGCCGTCCCCGAGGATGGCGCCCCGGCATCGCAAGACGAGATGAACCCGCTGCAGCGGCTGATCCATCAGCGGCTGCGCGACCGGGGCTGGTCCTACGGCGCGGTCGCCCGCCGTGCGGGGCTGCCCCGGTCCACGGTCTACACGCTCGCCACCACGCGCAACCTGGTCCGGCCGCCGCGGCCGGCCACTATCGACGCGCTCGCCAAAGGGCTCGACGCGCCGGTCTCGGTGGTCCGCACCGCCGCGGCCGAGTCGACCGGGCTGCACTACTACGGCCGTGGGCCGGCGGGGCAGCGCCGGGACGACCGGGAGCGGGAGCTCTTGATCGCCAGCATCGACGAACTGTCACCCGACGACCGCCGGCACGTCGCCGCGCTCGTCGAATCGCTCCGGAACCGCGCTTCCTCCTTAGCGCGTCACTCCATCGGCCAGCTCGCGGGCACCCCGAGCTGATCGGCGAGTTCCTCATAGGGATCCTCCGGTAGGACGAGGCGGGCGACCCGCAGGATCGCCCTGGGATCCTCGCCGGGCGGGCGCAGCACGCAGACCGTGTCGTCGGCCTGGTTGTGCGTCACGACCAGCCGGTCGTAGTCGGCGAGGACGAACCGCCTGCCGTTCCGCGGCGGGCTGGGGCTGACGGTTTCTGGCATGGCACTCTCCGGCTGGGCGTTGTCGGGCTGGGCGTTGTCGGGCTGGGCGTTCTCTGGCTGGGTGTTGTCGGGCTGGGCATTGCCTGCCACGGGCTGACGGCGCCGGCGGGCGATCGCCAGGACCAGTTCGGCCAGGAAGGCGGCCCCGATGAGCAGACCCGCCGCCAGCAGCATCATCCGCAGCCACTGCGGCATGCCCGCGGGCGCCGGCGCGCTCGTCCGTGCCGACGGCGCGGGGTGCGGCCGCACGGCATGCGGCGCCGGCGGCGCCGGGTGTGCCTGATGATGGCCTGCCGGCCTCGATGAGGACGGCGCGGCCGTCGGCCGGCCGAGGCGCCCGGGCATCACCAGGACCGTGCCCGGATGAATGACATCCGGGTCCGGACCGATGATCGTCCGGTTACCCGCGTACAGCGCCTGCCAGCCGCCCCGCACGCCCAGCGCGGCGGCGATCCCCGACAAGGAGTCGCCGGCCTGGACGGTGTAGCGGGCCGGAGTCGCCCGGCCGGGGAGCACCAGCACGGTCCCGGGCTGGATCACGTCAGGATCCGTGCCGATGACCGTCCGGTTGGTCTCGTACAGCGCCTGCCAGCCGCCCCGCACGTCCAGTGCGGCGGCGATGCCGGACAGTGTGTCACCAGGCCGCACGACATACCGCGCGGCCGCCGTGGCGGGCTTCGCCGCCGTCGGGGACGCCGCGGTCACGTGCAGGGTGACCTTGGTACTACTACTCGCCATGCGAATGCTCGCCTGGGCCCCGGGAACGGACCCTGACATGCCTGCTACCAAGAGGGTGAGCAGGACGCCCCAGGCAAGCACCACGCACGCGGACTTCGTCCACACACGCAAGGTGCGTCACTTTCCTTCCACTGAATCAGTGCCGAACGCACGGGTCCGGCACTAGGGCACGAACCATCGGGAAGGAAAGGACTTACGCCGGCGGAACCTCCGGCAGGTACGAACGCCAAACTGGCTGCAGCTGGGCGCGGCGCGCCAGCAGCAGCAAGAGCAGCAACAGCGCCGCCGCCAGCCCGCCGAGGACGGCGACACCACTGCCTCCGGAACTCGGTCCGCCGACGCCGCCCGCGGCGCCGGAGGCACCGCCTGGCACGCCAGCGGGGACGCTGCCGGGCACGCCTTCCGGTGCCGGCGCCTTGGGGACTACCGGAGCCGACGAACCCGGCACGCCGCTGGCAAGCCCCGCGGCCCCGCCGACCGGCGAACCCAGGCTTGCCGCAGCGGCGACGGGCGACCCCGCCATGCCGGAGGTGAGCCCCGCCGGCGCTGCGCCTATCACGGAGCTAGGCACGCCGCCGCCGGCCGGCCCGGACGGCGGCACCGTACCGGTCAGGAGACCCAGCGCCCCGGTGACGACCGCCCCGGAGGTGTTCGTCACGGGCGCCGCCGCACCGGTAACCGTGGACAGCAGCGGCGCCACCGTCCCGGTCACGGGACCCAGCGCCCCAGTGACCGTCGAGAGGAGCGGGCCGACTGTGCCCGTCACAGGCGCAAGCGCTCCGGTGACCGTCGAGAGGAGCGGCCCCACAGTCCCGGTCACCGGCGACAGTGCCCCGGTGACCGTCGAGAGGACCGGCGTCAGCGGCCCGGTCACGGGGGCCAGGACGCCGCTAAGGGTCGACAGCACCGGTCCCACAGTCCCGGTCACCGGACCCAGCACGCCGGTCACCGTCGACAGGAGCGGCCCCACAGTCCCGGTCACGGGCGCCAGCGCCCCGGTGACCGTCGAGAGGACCGGCGTCAGCGTCCCGGTCACCGGACCCAGCACGCCGGTCACCGTCGACAGGACCGGCGTCAGCGTCCCGGTCACGGGCGCCAGCGGGCCGGTGACCGTCGACAGCACCGGTCCCACAGTCCCGGTCACTGGACCCAGCACGCCGGTCACCGTCGAGAGGACCGGCGCCAGCGTCCGGGTCACGGGGACCAGCGGGCCAGTGATAGTCGAGAGGACCGGCCCCACCGTGCTAGTCACGGGCCCCAGCGCACCGGTGACGGTCGACAACACCGGCGCCGCACTCCCGATCATGGGACCCAGCGCGCCGGTCACCGTCGACAGCACCGGCGCCGCCGTTCCGGTCACAGGCGCCAGCGCACCAGTCACTGTCGAGAGGACCGGCGCCAGCGTCCGGGTTACGGGAACCAGCGGGCCAGTAGCAGTCGAGAGGACCGGCCCCACCCTGCCAGTCACGGGCCCCAGCGCACCGGTGACGGTCGACAGCACCGGCGCCGCAGTCCCGGTCACAGGACCCGGCAGGCCGGTCACCGTCGACAGCACTGGCGCCGCCGTGCTCCTCCCCGGACTCAGCACGCCGCCGGCTGTCGAAGCGACCGGCCCCGCAGTCTTCGTCACGGGAGCCAGCGCTCCGCCGAAGGTCGACAGCGCCGGGCTCGCCGTGTTCGTCACGGGAGCCAGCACCCCGCGAGAGCCTGACAGCATCGGGGCCGCAGCGCCGGTCACCGGAGCCAGCGCCCCACTGGCGCCTGACAGCGCCGGGGACGCCGTGTTCGCCACGGGAGCCAGCGCCCCGCGGGAGGTCGACAGCGCGGGGCCCGCGGCGTTGGTCACCGAAGCCAGCGTCCCGCGGGAGCCCGACAGCGCCGACCCCGCCGTGTCCGTCACCGGAGCGAGCACACCGCCGGAGGTCGACATTGTCGGCCCCGCTGCGTCGGTCGCGGGGGTCAGCGCACTGCCGACGGTTGTCTTAGGCAGGGGCGCCGCGGTTGCCGCGGGGACCACCGCGCCGCGAGCGGTCGACAGCACCGGGGCCGCCGTCGTGGTTGCGGATCCCAGCGTCACGGGCGATGCGGTCGGCGGCGTGGTCTGTGCCGCGAGCGGCCCGCTGAGGTTCGGTAGCGCCGGCGCGGTGCTCGTCACGGTCGCTTGCGCCTGCTTGGCGGACGATGTGGCCGGCGATGCGGCCGGTGTCTGCGTGACGGTGGCAACGAGCGGGGCTGCCGTCTTCGTGCTGGTCACCGGCTGCAGGCCTTGTGCCCCCTGGGCGGCGACCGGTGCTAGCGGCTGCCCCGCGGTCGGCGAGGCCGTCTGGTGACCCGCCGCGGAACCGGCCGTCGGCTGCTGCGGTGACGTGCCCGTCGCCGAGGCGGGCAGCGCCGCGCCGGCGGCGGCCTTACGGACGGTCCCCGACGCGCTCGTCGCGGACTGCCCTGGCGCCCCGGCGGACGGGACGAGCGCGGCGCCCGCGGGACCGGCGGCCGAAGCCGAGACTGAGTTGGCCGTGTCTGAGGACGCGGTCCCCGCGGCCGAGCGGGCGGTGCCGCTGCCCGAGCCGGAGTTGCTCGCGCTCGACTGGGTGGCACCTGGGGCCGAGTTGGCCGTCCCCGACTGGCTGGCGCCCGAGCCCGCGGAGCCTGTGCTCGAGTGGCTTGCGCTGGTGCCGGAGGAGGTGTTCTCAGTCCCGGTGCTGTTGGAGTTCGCGTCCGCGGCCGCTGAGCCAGAGTGCCCAGTGAGGGCTTGTGACGCGGCGTTGACGGTCGAGCCGACCACTGAACTGGCCGTTGAGACTGGCGGGCCCGGGGGCGGCGGGGGGTCCGCGGCGGCGTGCGCCTGTCGCGAGAACACCAGCATGACGAAGAAGATCCCGGCAGCCAGGATCGCGAGCTGCATCGCTCGGTGAGCGATGCGACGCACGATCGGCTGCGGCATGAGCTACTCCCACCCGCCGGATAGCTGGCCTGGCACGTCTGCCCGTCTTCCGCGCAACTATGCACGCGCCGAGGCTTTTCATGAGTCCGAACCGGACATGGTGTTCGGTCACCACCGTACGACACTGTCGCGTGACGAGGCAAGGGGCAACGGAATCATTCGGCGCCATCATTGAACTGGATATCTCTAATCACTTTCGTTAATAGATGAATTGGTATGATTGCGGCGGACTTCTCATCGGAGGTACGGAATGCTGCGGGCAGAAGAGAACGAGATCCTCACTCGGGTGGGCCCCGGGACGCTGATGGGCGGGCTGCTGCGCCGGTACTGGACGCCGGCCTGCCTGACCGCCGAGATCCCCGAGCCGGGCGGCGCGCCCGCGCGGGTGCGGTTGCTGGGTGAGAACCTGGTCGCCTTCCGGGACACCGCGGGGCGGGTCGGGCTGGTGCAGGAGAACTGCCCGCACCGGGGGGCGTCGCTGTACTTCGGCCGCAACGAGGATCAGGCGATCCGCTGCGTCTACCACGGCTGGGCGTTCGACACCGAAGGCCGGTGCGTGGACATGCCCAGCGAGCCCGCGCCGTTCTGCGAAAAGGTCCGGATGCGCGCCTACCCCGTACACGAGTCCGGCGGCATCGTCTGGGCCTACCTCGGACCGCGCGAGACGATGACGCCCTTCAGGGACTTCGGGTCCGACGGGATGGACGCCAGCGAGTTCATAGCCACCAAGCAGCATTCGACCTGCAACTGGGTGCAGGCGATGGAAGGCAACATCGACACCGCCCACATCTCCCACCTGCACCAGTGGGACGCCATCGACGACATCCCCGACGACGGATCCGACAAGCCCGGCTACCCCTCCAACGCCATGTCCTGGAAATTCTGGCGGCACGACCGCGCCCCCCGCCTCGAACTCGACGACACCTGGTACGGCTACCGCTACGCCGGCATCCGCACCACCCCCAACGGCAACACCCACGTCCGCATCACCGCCTTCGCGGTGCCGTTCCACACGATGGTCGCGAGCATCCCGTTCAGCGCAGGACAGGGGATGTTCATCCCGATCGACGACGAGAACTGCTGGCGCTACTTCTTCGCGCCGAAGCAGCGGCCGAACCCCCGGGGGCTCGGCGGCGAGAACCTCTTCTCGATCGCCCCGTTCTCGACGCCGATATCCTCCTACAACGACGGGATCGTCCCGCGCCGGTACACCGCGGAGAACGACTACCTGATCGACCGGGACGTGCAGCGGAACTCCACGTTCAGCGGCGTCTCCGACTTCGTCAGCCAGGACCTGATGGTGACCGAGTCGATGGGCCCGATCTACGACCGCACCCAGGAGCAGCTTGGCTCCACCGACAAGGCCATCAGCCGGATGCGGCACCTCCTGATCTCGGCGGCGAAGGGCCTGGCCGCGGGCAAGGAGCCGCCCGCCGTCGGCGCCGGCCTGGACTTCCGGTCGATCCGTGGCGCCGAGAAGATCCTCGAGCCCGGCGAAGACTGGCGCGTGCTCGGCACCAGCGATGACCCGGTCGTCCAGGAGGCCTTCAGCGCCGAGTCGGGCGCGGCCGACCTGACCGAACTGTACGAAGACCAGTAACTCGGCGCGCAGCAGCGCGGCCGCGGGGGTGCGGCCCGCCACCCAGCCGGGCAGCAGGGCCACCAGGTTGGCGGTGACCAGCGCGCCGGCCACGATGAGCACGACGGTCAGCGCCGGGACCGTCGGCTGCGGAACGACGCTGATCTGCCCGGCGAACAGGTCCCACAGCGCGCGGCCGAGCGCGATGCCCAGCGGGACGCCCGCGATGGCGCCGACCGTGATCGCGGCGGTGGACTGCCACGCGACGGTGGCGGACAGCTGGCGCCGGGTGAACCCGAGGGTCTTGAGCAGCGCGAGGTCCCTGCGGCGACGCCGGACCGAGGACATCAGGGTCAGCAGCAGCGAGCTGAGCGCGCCGAGCACGAGGACGCCCGCCAGGATCACGGGCGCGGTGCCCATCGACTGGTAATCGGCGATTTCCGCCGGGCGCTGCACAGGCAGCACCACGCCGCCTACGTTGGCCGGGACGATGGTCTGGAGAACCTTCTGCTGCGCCCCGAGGTTGGCGCCGGGGCGCAAGGTGACCAGGATGTTGTTGGGCTCGTTCCCGGCAGTGCCGGGAATGTCCTGGTACGGCAGCACGGCGCCAGTGCCCATCTCGGTGTGCAAGGTCGCCGCGACGCCCATCGACGGCAGGGTAGCGGTGCCGACGATCCGCGCGGAGAACGGGCGCGGTCCCCCGTCGGTGACCGTGACGACGTCGCCGACGTTCTTGTGCAGCTGCGCGAGGGTCATCGCGCCGAGCACCACCTCCCCTTGTCCCTTCAGGCCATGGCCGGACAGCAGCGGGGGCGCGACCGGCGCGTTCGTATCCGCGCCGAGGACAGGGACGGTCACGCCGTCGATCTGCGCGGTGCCGAACCAGACGCCCGTCCATGCCGCGACCTCCGGGTCATGGTCGAGGACGGCCGTCGTCTGGCTGTGGTTGACGGTAATGACCCCTGAGCTCAGCGCGTAGGTCCAGTTCCAGCCGTACAGCGCCGGGTGCGAGACGAGCGTGGTCAGGCTCGCGCCGAACGTCACCGTCGCCAGCAGCACCACGGTGGCCAGGACGGTGCCGAGGATGGCCGACCTGACCGGCGCCCGGCCGCGTTCCGCGCGCGGGTCGAGAGCCAGCCGGACGCCCTCGGCCGCCGGCGCCGGCAGGCCGGCCGCCCAGGCGGCGCGCACCACGGCCGACCCGGTGGCACGGGACGGCACACCGCGGGCGAGGGCGCGGTGCGGCGCCCGCCGGTAGGCGATCACCACGGCGGTCGCGGCCAGCACGCAGGTGAACAGGGCGAAGCCGGCGCCGAGGACGGTCCAGTCGAACGCGATGCCCGGGTAGGGGTAGACGGCACGTATCGAGCCGAGTGGCGCGAGCGGCGACAAGCCGACGGCGACGGCGCAGGCCAGCAGGGTCCCGGCCACGATGGCGCCGACGATCCCTGGCAGCCCATCACCGGTCGTCACGGCCGGGCTCGCGCCGAGCGCGCGCAGCGTGCCGAGGTCGCCGGCACCGAGGCGGAGCTGCCTGCCGATCACCTGACCCGCGATGAGCAGCGCGGCCACCGCCGCGATGCCGCCGAAGACCGCGAGCGCGATCGACGTCGGCTCGATGGCCCGCTCCGCCTTCGCCGCGGTGAGCGACGTAACGTAGAACTCGATGGGGAACCCCTTCGGCAGCACCTTCTGGATGCTTGCTTCCGCGGCGGCCACGCTGGTTCCCGAGGCGAGCTGCACGGAGGTCTCGGTGAAGCTGGCGCAGCACCGGGCGAGCAGCCGGGTCAGCGCCGGGGTGAACAGCGCGCCGCCGTCGCGCTGGACGTCGGCGTCGTCCTGGGTCTCTTCCGAGTTGTAGACGACCTTGCCGACCACCTTCATCATTTCCGTCAGGTACGGCTTGGCTGGCCGGCCCGCCTGCACCTGCACGTTCGTGAAGAAGCCCAGCGGGGCCACGGAGCCGACGTGCACCGGCGACGGGGTGCCCTGCGCGTCGATCACCGCCTCATCGGTCTTGCCGGGGTCAGCCATCCGGCCCTGGACGACGGTCACCCTGTCGGTCTTGAAGTACTCGCCGTCCAGACTGCCGTTCAGGCCCTGGCTGCCCGCCTCCTCCTGCTGGTTCTGCCCGGGGCCGAGCACGGCCACGTTCAGCCCTTCGTAGTTCGACACGTGCCGGATGCCGGGCAGCGCGGCGATCTTCGCGATCACGGCCGGGTCGTAGCCCTTGCTGCCCGCCACTCCGTACAGGCCAGTCAGCACGGTCAGGTCGGACGGGTTGGTGCTCGCCAGGTAGGCGGGGAACGCGGCCTGGGTGCGCCGGGCTGCGGCCACCGAGCCCATCGCGAGGCCGCCGAGCAAGCCGAGCAGCAGCACGAGCGCGAGGTACCCAGGCCAGCGCTCACCCCACGTGCACCGGAACCGGTACCACGCGACTCCGAAAGCGTCCGCACCCCGCATGCCCCGCAGTATCCCCCGGCTGACAGCCGGCCGGGGAGGGAGGCAGCTTGCCTTCCTCAGGTCGCCAACGGTGCGGGCAGCACCACCGGTCACGGGATACCTCCCCCATTGCCCGCCGCCGGGCCGGCCGGTGGAATGCTGACCATGGCATCGGTCTGGTTCGCGCTGGGCGCCGGGATGCGGCGCAGGTGGCGGGCGCTGGTCAGCCTCGCGCTGCTGCTCGGGCTGGCCGGCGGCGTGGTGCTCACCGCGGCGGCGGGCGCCCGGCGCACCGACACCGCCTACCCGCGGCTGCTGACCTGGGCCGACGCCAGCCAGGTGACCGTCCTGCTCGGCGGCCTCGACCCGGCCTACTTCGCGGCGCTGAACCAACTGCCGCAAGTGGCGGCGGTGGCGACGGGCATGCAGTACAATATCGCGCTGCCCGTGCCCGGCGGCCTGCCCGACAGTCAGGTGCAGGTGCTCGCGAGCTCCGACGGGAGCCTGGGCACGACCGTCGACCGGGTCAAGGTGCTGCACGGGCGGATGTTCGGTCTCGGCGCGGCTGGCGAGGCCGTGATCGATCCGGGGACCGCCGCCAGGCTGCACCTGGCGCCCGGTGACACGCTGCATCTGGCCGCGATCCCATACCTGAAGAACCAGGAGATGGACCCGGCCAAGCTGCAGGTTCCGCTGACCTTCCAGGTGGCGGCCGTCGGGCTTTTCGACGACCAGGTGGTCCCCACCACGGGCACGAGCAGCCAGCCGCGGATCCTGCTCAGCCCGGGGTTCACCCGCACCGCCATGGCTGCACGCCCTTATGGTTCCGCCGGCTCGATCGACTACCTGGCTCAGGCGGATGTGCGGCTGCGGCCCGGCGCGGACCCGGCCGCGTTCACCGCCGCTGCCCAGGCGCTGGCCAGCCGGTATCCGGGGGTACGGGCGAACGGCGGCCTCGTCTTCGTCGACAACTTCGCTCAGGTCGCCGGCACCGAGCGGGCGATCAGGCCGCTCGCGGTCGCGCTCGCGATGTTCGCCGCGCTGGCCGGGCTCATCGCGCTGGCGGTCATCGGCCAGCTGCTGGCGCGCCAGATGACGCTGGACGCGGCCGGGTACGGGGTACTGAACGCGCTCGGCATGACCCGGGGTGAGCTGCTCGCGCTCGCGGCCGCCCGGCTCGCGCTGGTCACCGTGGCCGGCGGGGTTATCGCCGCCGGCATCGCGATCGCGGCGTCGCCGCTGATGCCGATCGGGGCCGCGCGGCTAGCCGAGCCGCAGCCGGGAATCGACCTCGACCCCATGGTCCTCGGCACCGGGTTCGCCGCCGTCGTCCTGCTGCCGCTCGTGGTGCTCACTGGACCGGCCATTCGTGCGGTGCGTCAGGCACGCAGTTCCACCGGGGCGGGATCGTCGGCCGCCTGGCCGGCGCCGCGGTCGGCGCGGCCGTCCTGGCTGGCGGGCGCGCTCACCCGGGCGGGCACGGTCACCGGCGGCGTCGGCACCCGGATGGCGTTCGAGCCCGGGCACGGCCGCACCGCGGTGCCGGTGCGCAGCGCGGTGGCCGGCACCGCGATCGCGGTCGCCGCCGTGGTCGCCGCGGCCGTCTTCGGCTCCAGCCTCGTCGGGCTGGTCAGTAGCCCGCAGCAGTACGGGCAGAACTGGGACCAGCAGCTCAGCCTGGGCTTCGCGGGCATCCCCGCCTCCTACACCGCGCAGTTCGCCGCCACGCCGGACGTCACCGGGTACGCGGTCGGCGACATCGGCCAGCTCAGCATCGCCGGGACGCGGGTGGCCGCGGTGGGCGTGGCCCCGGTCCACGGTGACAGCTACCTGACGATGCTGGCAGGACGGCCGCCGACGAACGCCGGCGAGATCGCCCTCGGCGCGCAGACCATGCGCGCGCTCGGCGCGCGGATCGGCCAGCTGGTGCGGGCCACGGTCGACTGGGCGACGGGACACCCGGGTCCGGCCACGCAGCACCTGCTACGCGTCACCGGCACGGTCGTCCTGCCCGACTTCGGCCAATCCGGGCTGAGCAGCGACACCGACCTCGGCAGCGGCGCCGTCGTGTCGCCGACGCTGCTGTCCGCTCCCAACAACTTTCCCGGCTGCACCACAGCGCGCGACACCTGCTACAGCCTGCTACTGTTCCGCTACCGGCCGGGCACCGACACGGCCGCGGCGGGCACAGCGCTGCTCGCGACCGCCGCCAAGGCCGGCTGCCCGTACGGCTCGTGCACGGTGACCGCCGACCAGCGGCCCGGTGACATCAAGAACTACGCCGCCATCAGGGACACGCCGCTCACGCTCGCCGCGGTGCTCGGCGTGCTCGCCGTCGGCACGCTCGCTCACGTGCTGCTCACCGGGGTGCGGCGGCGACGGCGCGACCTGGCGGTGCTCAAGACCCTCGGGTTCACCCGCCGGCAGGTGCTGCGCACGGTCGCCTGGGAGGCCAGCGCGCTGGCGGCCGCCGCGTTGGCCGTCGGAATCCCGCTCGGCGTGATCGCCGGCCGCCTGGCCTGGGCGCTGTTCGCCGACGCCGCCGGGATCGCCGACCATGCCACCGTGAACGTCCCGCTCGTGCTGCTCGCCATCCCGGCCACCCTGCTGCTGGCGAACGTCATCGCCGCCTGGCCCGGCTGGGCCGCCGCCCGGCTGCGCCCAGCGCAGGTCTTGCGAACGGAGTAGCGCCGCAAATGGACACACTCTGGCTGGTGCTCCGCTCCGACCTGCGCCGCAAGTGGCGGGCGCTGGTCAGCCTCGCGCTGCTGCTGGGTCTAGCGGGCGGCGTCGTGCTCACCGCGGTGGCGGGCGCGCGGCGCACCGACACGGCCTACCCCCGGCTGCTGCAGTGGGCGAACGCCGCGCAGCTCGACGTGGGACCAGGCGCGGTCGTGCCATCCTACTTCGCGGCGCTCGCAAGGCTGCCCCAGGTCGCGGCGATGTCGTCGGCGATCCAGTACAACCTGGGGCTGCCCGTGTCCGGCAGCCAGCTTCCGAACACCCAGCTGGAGTCCTTCGCGAGCCCCGACGACACGCTGGGCGTGTCGGTCGACCGGGTGAAGATTCTCCAGGGCGCGATGTTCAATCCCGGCGCGGCGGGCGAGGCGGTGATCGACGCGCGGCTCGCCGCCATGGAGCACCTGCGGCCCGGAAGCACGCTGCGCATGACCGGGATTCCGTACGGGCCTCCGTCCCAGGGCGCGGAACCGGACCTCAGCCTCGCCTTCCCGATTACCTTCAAGGTCACCGGCATCGCCCTCTTCGACGACTAACTGGTGCCCACGACGGCGACCAATGCGCAGCCCCGAGTCCTGCTAACCCCGGCGTTCAGCCGCACCAAGGCGGCGAACTCGGTCGTCTACCTGCCTGTGGCCGGGGTGCGGCTGCGGCCGGGCACCAGCCTCACGTCGTTCGCCGCGCGGGCACAGACGCTGGGACGGCCGTACCAGGCGGCGCAGCCGATCGGCATCGTAAACCTCGCCGACGAGGTCACCGCAACGCAGCGGACGATCAGGCCGCTGTCCGTAGCGCTGGCGGTATTCGTCGGCCTGGCCGGGCTGATCGCGCTCGCGGTTCTCGGCCAGCTGCTGGCCAGGCACCTGGCGCTGGATGCGGCCGAGTTCCCTATCCTGCGCGCGATCGGCATGACCCGGGGCAGCCTGATGGTCCTGGCGATGGCCCGGCCGGCCGTGGTCACCGTCGCCGGGGCGGTCATCGCGGTGGCGGTCGCGATCGCCGCTTCGCCGCTGATGCCGATCGGGTCGGCCCGGCTGGCGGAGCCGGACCCGGGCGTCGAGGTCAACGTCGCCGTGCTGGCGGCCGGCTTCGCGGTCATCGCGCTGCTGCCGCTCGCGGTGCTCGCGGGCCCGGCGTGGCGAGGGGTGCGGCACGCGGCCGGGGCGCCTGGTCCGCGCGCCGCGGCCGAGCCGGGAGGCGGGACCCGGCCGTCCTTGCTGGCGGCCGCGCTGACGGCGGCCGGGCCCGTGACGAGCGGCGTGGGCGTGCGGATGGCGTTCGAGCCAGGGCGCGGCAGGACCGCGGTGCCGGTGCGCAGCGCCCTGGCGGGCAACGTGATCGCGCTTGCCGCGCTGGTGGCCGCGGTCGTCTTCGGCGCCAGCCTCGCCGGGCTCGTCGGCACGCCGCACCGCTACGGGGACAACTGGCAGACCGAGCTGAACCTCGGGTTCGGCGGCGTCTCGGGCACCTTCTTCGCGGCCAAGGTCGCGCCCGCCATGCCCGCAGTCACCGGGTACGCGGCGGGGAACATCGGCCAGGTCACCGTGGACGGGATGATCGTGCCTGCGATCGGGGTCGATCAGGTTCGCAGCGGAGACTACCTCACGCTGCTGTCCGGTCGCGCGCCAGCGGCGCCCGACGAGATCGTGCTCGGCG
The DNA here is from genome assembly GCA_963843745.1 of uncultured Actinomycetota bacterium. Classification (GTDB taxonomy): domain Bacteria; phylum Actinomycetota; class Actinomycetes; order Streptosporangiales; family Streptosporangiaceae; genus Trebonia. Next base: position 2,138,985 of record CAWJLP010000007.1, on the reverse strand, counting down.
CGCAGACGCTGCGCGCGCTGCACCGGCAGGTCGGGCAGAGCGTGCGAGTCGTCGTCACCGTGGCGGGCGGAAGGGGCGGCTCTGGCGCGCCGCGCCCGATGCGCATCGTCGGCACGGCCGTCTTCCCTGACTTCGGCCTTTCCGGGTTCAGCGACACAGACCTGGGGAACGGCTCACTGGTCGCGACATCGCTGCTGTCGGAAACCATGCCGCAAAACGGCTGCGTGCACGGCGCGACCTGCTACAGCTTTTTCCTGCTCCGCTATCCGCCGGGCACCGATCCCGGCGCGGCCGGGGCACAGGCACTCAGGGCCCTGCAGCGGGCCGGCTGCCCGTTCAGCGCCTGCAGCGTGGTCAACGACCAGCGGCCCGGCGACATCAAGAACTACGCGGCGATCAGGGACACCCCGCTCGTCCTCGCCGCTGTGCTAGCGCTGCTCGCGATCGGCACCCTGGCGCACGTGCTGCTGACCGGCGTCCGGCGGCGGCGCCGCGACCTTGCGGTGCTCAAGACTCTCGGCTGCACAAGGTCGCAGGTACACGGCATGGTCGCCTGGGAGGCCAGCGCGCTGGCCGCCGCCGCGCTGCTCGCCGGGATACCGCTCGGGGTGATCGCCGGCCGCTGGGCCTGGGCGGTCTTCGCCGACGCCACCGGGGTCGCCAGCCAGGCCACCGTCGACCTGCCGCTGCTGCTGCTCGCTATCCCGGTCGCGCTGCTGCTGGCGAATGTCATCGCCGCCTGGCCCGGCTGGACCGCGGCCCGGCTGCGCCCCGCGACAGTGCTGCGCACGGAGTGATGGCAGTACCACTGTCGCCGGGATGGCGGCCGTATTGCCGCCCGGCGGGGGCGGCGATGGAATGCTGGCTATGACCACGGTCTGGTTCGCGCTGCGCGCGGACGTCCGGCGGCGCTGGCCGGCGCTGCTCAGCCTCGCCGTGCTGCTCGGGCTCATCGGCGGTGTCGTGCTGACCGCCGCCGCCGGGGCGCGGCGCACCGACACCGCCTACCCGCGGCTGCTCACCTGGGCCAACGCGAGCCAGGTGAACGTCGTCCCCGAGAACACCGGGTTCACCGGGTACTACACGGCGCTCGCCCGGCTGCCGCACATCGCGGCGATGACCACCGTCTCCATCTACAACGTGGTGCTGTCACCACGTAACCCGGGCAAGGTCAACCTGATGTCGAGTCCTGATGGCGCCATGGGCGTCAGCGTCGACCGGGTCAAGATCCTGGCCGGTCGGCTATACGACCCGAAGGCACCCGGGCAGGCCATGGTCGACCAGCGGCTCGCCAGCATGGAGCACCTGGCACCGGGCAGCACGCTGCGCCTGTACGGAGTGCCCAGCGCCCCTAGCGGCGCCCCCGAGTACAGCAAGGCCGTCACGCTGACGTTCCGGGTGACCGGGATCGTCGTGTTCGACGACGAGATCGTGCCGACCGGCACCAACAACGCCCTGCCGACCGCCCTGGTCAGCTCGCCGTTCACGGCGACGACCGCAGCGGCGAACCTCGCCGCCGGGGACGAGGCCGCGGTCCAGCTCCAGCCGGGCGCATCGCAGACCGCGTTCAGCAGCGCCGCGGCGACGCTCGCCAGACGCTATCCGGGCACCGGCGGGAACATCTTCACCTTGCCACTGTCGGACCAGGTCAACGCCACCGAGCGGGCCATCAGGCCGGAGGCCGTCGCGCTCGCCGTCTTCGCCGGGCTCGCCGGGCTGATCGCGCTCGCCGTCATCGGCCAGCTGCTCAGCCGCCAGCTCGCGCTCGACGCGGCTGAGTTCCCCGTCCTGCGGGCGCTCGGCGTGCAGCGGGCCACGCTGGTCACCCTGTCCCTGGCCCGGCTAGGGATCGTGACCGTCACCGGGGCCATCGTCGCCCTGGCCGTCGCCATCGCGGCGTCCCCGCTGATGCCGATCGGGCCCGCCCGGCTGGCGGAGCCGCATCCGGGCGTGGAGGTCAACCTCGCGATCCTCGGCACCGGGTTCGCCGTCATCGCGCTGCTCCCGCTCGCCGTGCTCGGGCCGCCCGCCTGGCGGGCGGCCCGCCAGGCGCAGGGCCCCCTCGGGGTGGCCGAGCCCACCCCCCGGCAGTCGCGACCGTCCCGACTGGCTGCGGCGCTGACCCACGCCGGGTCCGTGACCGGCGGCGCCGGGGTCGCGATGGCGTTCGAGCCCGGCCACGGCCGGACCGCCGTCCCCGTGCGCAGCGCCCTCGTCGGCAGCGTCATCGCGGTCGCCGCTCTCGCTGCCGCCGCCGTCTTCGGTGCCAGCCTCATCGGCCTGGTCACCACCCAGCATGACTACGGGCAGAACTGGGTCCAGGAGGTCGACTTCAACTTCGGCACCGCCTCTCCCAGCCAGGGCACCCAGATGGCGCAAGCGATCACGGCGCTTGACGGGTACGCGGCCGGCAACTACGGCCAGCTCACCATCGACGGCAAGATCGTGCCCGCGATCGGCCTCAACCAGGTGCGCGGCGGCGGCTACCTCACGCTGCTGGCCGGCCGCGCGCCGACCGCGCCGGGCGAGATCGCGGTTGGCGCGCGGACGCTGCGCGCGATCGGCGCCCGCCTCGGGCAGACCATCACGGTCACCGTCAACCAGGACATCACCGGCGGCCCTGGCCCCGCGCACCGGATGCGCGTCGTCGGTGTCGCCGTGCTACCCGCGTTCAGCCGGGGGAGCTTCACCCCCACCGGCCTGGGTACCGGGGCCGTGGTGCCGGCCATCGTGCTGTCCGCCGGGACGCGGGAGGCCACCACCGACTCGCCGTGCAGCCCCGGCGGACTCTGCTACAACTTCTTCCTGCTGCGGTACAAGCCCGGCACCGACCTGGCCGCCGAGGCGGCCATGATCACGAAGGTCCTCACGTCCCACGGCTGCCCGGTCGGCTCCTGCATCGTGCCCGCCGTCGCCGACCAGCGGCCCGGCGACATCAAGAACTACGCCAGCATCAGGGACACCCCGCTCGCCCTCGCTGTCGTGCTCGCGGTGCTCGCCGTGGGCACGCTGGCCCACGTGCTGCTCACCGGCGTGCGCCGCCGCCGCCGCGACCTGGCGCTGCTCAAGACGCTCGGCTTCACCAGGTGGCAGGTGCTCGGCACGGTCGCCTGGGAGGCCAGCGCCTTCGCCGCCGTCGCGCTGCTCATCGGGCTGCCGCTCGGCGTCATCGCCGGGCGCTGGGCCTGGGCGCTGTTCGCGAACGCCGCCGGGGTGTCGGCCGCGGCCACCGTGCCGCTCGCGACCGTGCTGCTCGTCATTCCGGCCACACTGCTGGCCGCGAACCTTATCGCCGCCGCCCCCGGCTGGGAAGCCGCCCGGCTGCGACCCGCGGTCGTCCTGCGAACGGAGTAAGCACAGTCCATGGAAACCCTCTGGCTTGAGCTGCGCGCCGACCTCAGGCAACGCGGGCGGGCGCTGCTCAGCCTCGCCCTGCTGCTCGGCCTCATCGGCGGCGTGGTGCTGACCGCCGCCGCCGGGGCGCGGCGCACCGACACCGCCTACTCCCGGCTGCTGAGCTGGGCCAATGCCACCCAGGCGGACCTCATTCCGACGGCCAACGACGTCCCCGCCGACTACTACGCGGCGCTGGCGAAGCTACCGCAGGTCGCCCAGCTGTCCACCGCGGTGCTGTACCAGGTGGTGCTGCCGACGGCCAGGCACGCGTACAACAACCAGGTGACCGCCATGTCGAGCCCCGACCATGCCTTCGGCGTGACCGTCGACAGGGCCAAGGTCCTCGGGGGCCGCCTGTTCAACCCGGACACCCCAGGCCAGGCAATGATCGACTCCCAGCTCGCCGCCCTCGAGCACGTCGGCCCCGGCGGCACGCTCCGCCTGTTCGGCGTGCCGAACGACCCGGACGGCAGGCCGGACTTCGCCAAGAGGGTCCCGATGGCCTTCCGGGTGACGGCGGTCGTCGTCTTCGACACCCAGATCGTGCCGATCGGCGGCGGCAGCGGCAGCGGCAACATCGAGCCGACGGCGTTGGTCAGCTCGTTCCCTGTCCCCGGCGCCGCCAGCACGATGAGCTACGGCAACGAGGCTCAGATCCGGCTGCGGTCCGGCGCGACCGTCGACAGCCTCTCGCGGGCCGCGACCGCGCTGGCGAAGCGGTACCGCGACACCAGCGGCCAGATCCTGGCCATCAGCCAGGCCACCCAGGTGGCCGCGACCCAGCAGGCCATCCGCCCGCTGGCGATCGCCCTCGCCGCGTTCGCCGTGCTGGCCGGCCTGATAGCGCTCGCCGTCATCGGCCAGCTACTCAGCAGGCAGCTCGCCCTGGACGCCGCCGAGTTCCCCGTGCTGCGCGCGATCGGCGCGACCCGCGCCAGCCTGATCGCGCTGTCCCTGGCCCGGCTCGCCATCGTTACCGTGGCGGGCGGCGTCATCGCCGTCGTCGTCGCCATCGCGGCGTCCCCGCTGATGCCGATCGGCCCGGCCCGGCTGGCCGAGCCGCATCCCGGCACCGAGGTCAACGTCGCGGTCCTCGGCGCCGGCTTCGCCGCGATCGCGCTCCTGCCGCTCGCGCTGTTGGCCGGAGCCGCCTGGCGCGCGGCCAGAGCGGCCGGAGGCCCGCTCGGCATCGCCGAGCCCGCCCAGCCGGCGCACCGGTCGCGGGTCGGCGGCGCGCTCACCCGGGCCGGCTCCGTGACCGGCGGCGTCGGCGTCGCGATGGCGTTCGAGCCGGGCCACGGCCGCACCGCGGTCCCGGTGCGCACCGCCCTCGCGGGCAGCGTCATCGCGGTCGCCGCGCTCGCGGCCGCCGCCGTCTTCGGCACCAGCCTCGTCGCCCTGGTCTCCACCCCGCACGACTACGGGCAGAACTGGGACGCCCAGCTCGACCTGGAGTTCGGCGGGGCGCCCGGCGCGTTCGGCGCGCGGGTGATCGCCGCCGAGCATGCGGTCACCGGCTACGCGGCGGGCAACTACGGCCAGTTCGTGATCGACGGCCAGGTCGTGCCCGCGATCGGCCTTGACCAGCCGCCGGCGCCGCCACCGATCCGAGCGGGGGATACCTGACGATGCTGGCGGGCCGGGCACCCGCCGCCTCCGACGAGATCGCCCTCGGGGCACAGACGATGCGCGCCATCCACGCGCACGTCGGCCAGACGATCCTGGTCACCGTCGAGCAACTGGCGGCCGACCTGCCCAGCGTGCGGCGCGACATGCGCATCACCGGGGTGGCAGTGCTGCCCGCCTTCGGCCGCGGCACGTTCACGCCCACCGGGCTCGGTACCGGGGCCGTGACGACAGCGTCGCTGCTGTCGGTACTCTCGGTGCCCGCCGCGACCACGCTGTGCAACAACACCAAGGCCACCTGCTACAACTTCTTCCTGCTCCGATACCGGCCGGGCACCGACGCGGCCGCCGCGGCGGCGACGCTGACCAGCGCCGTCACCAAGGCGGGCTGCCCGCCGGGCTCCTGCACCGTGACCGCCGACCAGCGGCCCGGCGACATCAAGGACTACGCCAGCGTCAGAGACACCCCGCTCGTGCTCGCCGCCGTGCTCATCGTCTTCGCCGTCGGCACCCTCGCGCACGTGCTGCTTACCGGGGTGCGCCGGCGGCGCAGGGACCTGGCGCTGCTCAAGACCCTCGGGTTCGCCAGGTCCCAGGTCCTCGGCGTGGTCGCCTGGGAGGCCAGCGCCCTCGCCGTCGTCGCGCTGCTCATCGGGCTGCCGCTCGGCATCCTGGCCGGCCGCTGGGCCTGGACCTACTTCGCCAACGCGGCCGGCGTCCCCGCCGGCGCCGACCATCCCGCTCACCGCGGTGCTGCTCGCCGTCCCTGTCACCCTCGCACTCGCCAACCTCATCGCCGCCTGGCCCGGCTGGACCGCCGCCCGGCTCCGCCCCGCGCTCGTCCTGCGCGCCGAGTAGACCCTGCCACGACCACCGGAACGTGGTCGATGTGACATCGACCGCCAAAGAGTGTGCTGGATGTCGCATCGACCACGTACGGGAGTGCGGTGGGGCTCGGGAGACGGCCGCGGCCGTTCTGGATAATTCGGAACGTAGGGTAGCGGCTGCGGGAACCCTTGCTACGGACCTGGCCGGGGGCAGGGCGACGAGGGCGGCGACCGCGAGGGTCACCGGGATCATCCACAGCACCGGCAGCGACGTGATCGCGCTGGGCGGCAGGCCGGCCTGGTTCGCGAACAGCTGCCAGGCCCACCGGCCGCCGGCGATGCCGAGCGGCACGCCGACAACGAGCGCGACCGCGGTGACGGTGGCGACCTGCCAGAACGCGACCGCGCTCAGGTCACGGCGGAACATGCCGAGCACCTTCAGCAGCGCGAAGTCGCGGCGCCGGCGCCGGGCCGACGTGAGGATGAACTGGGCGAGCACCGCCAGGCCCAGCCACCGCCAGGACGCCGGCCAGGATCTCGGGCGTGGCGTCGATGGCGGCGTAGTGGGTCACCGTGTTCGGGCGCTGGTCGGTGACCAGGCACGTGTCCTGCTGGATGGACGCGCAGAACAAGCTCCACGCGCGCTGGAACGCCGCGATGTTCGCCTGCCTGGCCGGCCCTGGCGCGAAGCTGACCAACGCGAAGTTGTACCCGCCGGGGCCGCCGTTGCCGACGTTCGCGAGCGGCGCGAGCACGGCCGCGGTCGTCTCGGCGCCCTCGCCGGCGTCGGTGGGCGTGAAGCTGCCCTGGCCGAAGTAGGGAAACACGGCACTGCCAGTGATCAGCATCGGGCCGGTGCCCGCCGGCGTGGCGACCGTGACCGTCTGGCCCACTCGCAGCCCGAGCTGGCGCAGCACCGAGCCGCCGAGCGCGATCTGGCCGTCGGTGGCGGGCGGGTGCCCGGTGATCATCGTCGAGGACGTCATGGGGCCGGTTCCCTGCGCGAGACCGATCGCCGGGATCACGGTCTCCCTTGCCGATGGTGACCGTGCCGTGCAGGCCGTACGTGATGTCGGTGATGCCCGGCACGTGCCCGGTGATCTGCTCGAACTGCTTGGGCGTCACGGCGCCGAACTGGCCCTCGAGCGCGATGTTCCAGTCCTGGCCGTACAGGCTCGGCGTGCCGACGAGGCGTACCAGGTTCGCGCCGAACGTGCCCGCGCCGGCGACCGCGGCCACCGCGACCGCGAGGCCGAGCATGGCGCTGCGCACCGGGACGCTCGCGCGGCCCGTTCCCGGGTCGAGGGCGAACCGGACGCCGGTGGCGGCGGGGAGCGGCACGCCGGCCAGCGACAGCCGTTCGGCGAGCAGCGGGCGGCGCCGCGACGGCGCCGCGACGTCCACAGCGGGACGTGCGCCGGCCAGCCGCCACGCGGTCACCGCGACGCGGGCCGTGAGCAGCACCACGATCGCGGCCGCCCCGGCGGCGAGGATGCCGGCGTTCACGCTGACGCCGGGATCAGGTTCGGCGAGCCGGGCGGCGCCGATCGGGGTCAGCGGGGAGGCGGCGATGGCGATCGCGACCGCGCCGAGGGCGCCGGCGACCGTGGCGGCAGCCGTCTCCGCCATGCTCGCGGCGAACAGCTGGCGGCGGGTCATGCCGAGCGCCGCCAGCGTGCCGTTGTCCTGGGCGGCGGTCAGCATCGTCCTGGCCGCGACCTGGCCGATGATGAGCAGCGCGGTGAGCGCGAGGGCGAGCGCGAACAGCGCCAGGGCGATCGCCTGCGGGCGGATCAGGCGCTCGACGGTCGCCGCCTGCGTCGTCTCGTCGGCGGTGAACACCTGGCTGCCGGTGCTCGGGTACCGCTTGGCCAGGTTTTCCGCGGCCGCGGTGAACGTTGTCAGCGACGTGCCTGGCTTGAGCGTTACGTAGGCGCCGTCGAAGGCCTCGTAGTTGGGCCCGAGCTGGCGGTACAGGGCGATGCTGGCCAGCACCGTCGCGTCCCTGTCGAGGTAGGTGACGGGCAGGACCGAGCCGCGGGTCACGAAGATGCCCACGACGTGCTCGGTCAGCTTGACCAGGCGCGGATGCAGCGAGTTGGCTACCGCCCCCATCGTCAGGATGGAGCCGACGTGCAGGTTCAGCTGCTGGGCCCCGATCTGGTTGACGGCGACCTCCTGGGGGGCGCTGGGGCTGGGCAGGCGGCCGGCCAGCAGCTTCGGGATGTCCACCGTCCGCCCGTAGCGGCCGTCGAGTGAGGCGACTGTGGCGGCGTTCTGGGCCTGGAGGCCCTTGGCGGTCACCGGCCCCGCGGTGATGCCGACCAGGGCGGCGCTCGCCTTGACGCCTGGCAGCGTGCCGACCGCGGCGTCGAAGCCCGCGACGCCGGACCCGGCGGGCGCGACCAGCACATCCGAGGCGCGGGACTGCGCGAGGAACCGCGGGTAGGCGGTGTCGGTGCGGCTCGCGCCGGCCGCGGCGGTCAGCACCGCTCCCCCGGCCAGCGCGATGATCAGCGCGAGGCCGGCCCAGCCGCGCCAGCCGGCGCGCAGCTTGTGCGCGGCGAGGCGGGCGACGGCGAGCATGCGCCTGACTGTAGGCCCTGGCGCGGGGCGCGCGCCAGGGAGGCTGCCGCCTGGCGGCAGTGTGCCTACCACCACTGATAACGCTCCTGGCCGCACACTGGTTTTCATTCTGAACGGAGGGTGGCGGCTGCCCGCAGCCGAGCGCAGCCGCGGGCGGCGGGCAGGGCCACGAGGATGGCCGCGCCCGCGCTGGCTGCGTACCATGCCCAGCACCTTCAAGACCGCGAAGTCGCGGCGGCGGCGGCGGCGCGCCGACGCCATGGTGAACTGGGCCAGGACCGCCAGGCCGAGCACGGCGAGGATCGCCGCGAGTACCGCCGGGGTCGCGTCGATGCTCGCGTAGTTGGTCACCGTGTTGGGCCGCTGGTCGGTGACGACGCAGGTGCCCTGCCGGCCGCTGGCCTGGGTGTTCTTCGCCGACGCGGCCGGCGTCCCCGCCGGCGCCGCCATCCCGCTCACGGCGATCCTGCTCGCCGTCCCTGTCACCCTCGCGCTCGCGAACCTCATCCCGCCGCGTGGCCCGGCTGGACCGCCGCCCGGCTCCGCCCCGCGGCCGTGCTGCGCGCGGAGTAGCCTCCCCTCACCGCGCCGCGAACGTGCCCGATGTGACATCGACCGCCAAAGAGTGTGCTGGATGTCGCATCGACCACGTGCGGGGAGTGCGGTGGGGCTCGGGAGACGGCCGCGGCCGTTCTGGATAATTCGGAACGTAGGGTGGCGGCTGCGGGAACCCTTGCTACGGACCTGGCCGGGGGCAGGGCGACGAGCGCGGCGACCGCGAGGGTCACCGGGATCATCCACAGCACCGGCAGCGACGTGATCGCGTCGGGCGGCAGGCCGGCCTGATCCGCGAACAGCTGCCAGGCCCACCGGCCGCCGGCGATGCCCAGCGGCACGCCGACAACGAGCGCGACGGCGGTCACGGTGGCGACTTGCCAGAGCGCGATCGCGCTCAGGTCCCTGCGGAACATCCCGAGCACCTTCAGCAGCGCGAAGTCGCGGCGCCGGCGCCGGGCCGACGTGAGGATGAACTGGGCGAGCACCGCCAAGCCGAGCACCGCGAGGACGCCGGCCAGGATCTCGGGCGTGGCGTCGATGGCGGCGTAGTTGGTCACCGTGTTCGGGCGCTGGTCGGTGACGACGCACGTGGTCTGGCCGATGTTCGCGCAGAACGAGCTCCACGCGCGCTGGAACGCCGCGATGTCCGCCTGCCTGTCCGGGCCGGGGGCGAAGTTGACCAGGGCGAAGTTGTAGCCGGCGCCGTTGGAGGCATACGCGAGTGGCGCGAGCACGGCCGCGGTGGTCTCGGCGCCCTGGCCCGCGTCGGTGGGTGTGAAACTGCCCTCGCCGAAGTAGGGGAACACCGCGCTGCCGGTGATCAGCATCGGGCGCTTGCCGATCGGGGTGCTGACGGGCACCGTCTGGCCGACGCGCAGCCTGAGGTCACGCAGCACCGAGGCGCCGAGCGCGATCTGCCCCGCGGTGGTGGGCGGGTGCCCGTCGAGCACCGTCGAGGACATCACCGGGCCGGTCCCGGGCGCCAGGCCGATCGCCGGGATGACGGTCGTGCCGATGGTGACCGAGCCGTGAATGCCGAACGTCACGTCCGTGATGGCGGGCACGTGGGCGGTGAGCTGGTCAAACTGTTTCGGCGTCACGCTGGAGAACTGCCCGTCGAACGCGACATCCCAGGCCTGGCCGTACAGGCTCGGAGTGCCGACGAGGCGCAGCAGGTTCGCGCCGAACGTGCCCGCGGCTGCGACTGCGGCCACCGCGACCGCGAGTCCTAGCATGGCGCTGCGCACCGGAACGCTGGCGCGGCCCGTTCCCGGGTCGAGCGCGAACCGCACGCCGGTGACAGCGGCGAGGGGGACGCCGGTCCACGACAGCCGCTCGGCGAGCCGCGGCCGGCGCCGTGACGGTTCCGCGACCTCCGCGGCGGGGCGCGCGCCGGCCTGCCGCCAGGCCGTCAGGGCGACGCGGGCGGCGAGCAGCACCACGATCGCGGCCGCCCCAGCGGCGAGCACGCCGGCATTCACGCTGACGCCGGGATCCGGTTCGGCGAGCCGGGCCGGGCCGATCGGGGTAAGCGGGGAGGCGGCGATGGCGATGGCGACCGCGCCGATGGCACCGGCGATCGCCGCCGCCGCCGCCTCGGCCATGCTGGTGGCGAACAGCTGGCGGCGAGTCATGCCGAGCGCCGCCAGGGTGCCGTTGTCCTGGGCGGCGACCGCCAGCGTCCTGATGGCGACCTGACCGACGATGAGCAGCGCGGTGAGCGCCAGTGCGAGCGCGAACAGCGCGAGGGCCACCGCCTGCGGGCGGATCGCGCGCTCGATGGTCGCTGCCTGCGTCCCCTCGTCGGCGATGAACGCCTGGCGGCCGGTGGCCGGGTAGCGCTTGGCGAGATCCTGCGCCTGCCCGCTGATCGTGGCGGGCGAGGCGCCGGGCTTCAGCTTCAGGTACACGCCGTCGAAGGCGTGGTAGCCGGGGCCGAGTTCACGGTACAGCGCCGGGCTGGTCAAGAATTGCGCCACCCGGTCCAGGTACGTCACGGTGACCACGGATGAGCGGGTCACGAACACACCGACGACCTGCTCAGTGAGCAGGCGCGGGTGATTCGAGTTGTCTATCGCGGCCATCCGCAGCACGCTGCCGACGTGCAGGCGCAACTGCTGCGCGCCGATCTGGTCGATCGCGACCTCGCCAGGGGCATCCGGCCCTGGCAGGCGGCCGGCGATGACCCTCGGGACGTCTATCGTGCGCCCGAGGCGGCCGTCGAGCGGGACGAACATCAGGCCGCCGTTGTTCAGCGCGCCGCTGGCGGTCAGCGGCACCGCGTTGACGCCCATCACCGCTGCGGAGGCGGCCACGCCGGGCAGCGCGCCGACCGCGGCGTCGTATCCGGTCATGCCGGAGTCGGCAGGCGAGACGAGCACGTCAGAGGCGTGGGACTGGGCCAGGAACCGCGGGTAGGCGCTCTCGGTGCGGCTTGCCCCGGCCGCGGCGGCGAGCACCGCTCCCCCGGCCAGCGCGATGATCGCCGCCAGGGCGGCCCAGCCGCGCCAGCCGACGCGCAGCTTGTGCGCGACGAGCAGCGCGACAGCGAACATACGCGCAGCGTAGGGGTGATCCCGGGCGGCCGGTAGGGGGGTGCCGCGCGCGGGTTGGTGTGCCTACCACCACCGCGTTTTGGGGTAGTCCGCACACTGGCGCCCGGCGGGTGTTCCGTGGGAAAACTGGCATCGTGGAGCGGAATCCCGCGGCGCCCGGTGCATCCGGGCAGACGAGCCGCGCAATCGACGTGTTCCTCGCGGACGACAACCTGATCGTCCGCGAGGGAGTCAAGGCGCTCATCGAGCGCAACGCCGACCTGCGCGTGGTCGGGGTGGCCGCCGACTACGACGGGGTCGTGTCCGGCTGCGCCGCCAGCGAGCCCCAGGTGCTGGTCACCGACGTGCGGATGCCGCCGTCGTTCCGACGGGAGGGGATCGACGCCGCCAAGGAGGTGCGGTCCCTGTTCCCCGGCACCGGCGTGGTGATCCTGTCCCAGTACGACGACCCGGAGTACGCGGTGTCGCTGCTCGCCGAGGGCTCGGCCGGGTACGGCTACCTGCTGAAGGACCGGGTCGCCGAGGGCACCCAGCTGGCCGACGCGATCCGCGCGGTGGCCACCGGCGGCACCGCGCTCGACCCGCAGATCGTCGAGGCGCTGGTGCGCCCGGTGCTGACCCCCGGCGGGCTGTCGTCCGCCGAGGAGTCGCTGCTCAGCCTCATCGCCGAGGGGCGCACGATCAAGGCGATCGCCGCCATCAGGAAAGTGCCGCCGTCGGTGATCGACGCGGAGGTCGAGGCGGTCTTCGTCAAGCTCGCCACCGGCGTGTCCGCGGGCGACCACACGGCGCTGAACCGGCTGCGGCTGCTGCACCAGGCCATCGTGGACCGCGAGGAGCAGGGCGAGACGCTGTCCCGGCTGCTGCCGTCGGGACTGGCCTCGAAGCTGCGGAACGCGTCCGACGTGCGGATCGGCGAGACGGAGAAGGTCTTCGTCACCGTGCTGATGAGCGACATCAGGGCGTATTCGACCATCGCCGAGCACGCCGACCCCTCGGAGCTGGCCAGCCAGCTCAACACGCACAGGGCCGCGATGAACCGGGCCATCCTCGGCGAGGGCGGCACGGTCATGCAGTTCGTCGGCGACGCGGTGATGGCGGTGTTCGGCGCGCCGTTCCCGCAGGAGGACCACGGCGACCGCGCGGTCGCCGCCGCGGCCGGCATGCATGCGCTGCAGTCCGACATCAACGCCTCGTGGCGGGCTATCGGGCTGCCGGAGTTCGGCCTCGGCATCGGGCTGTCGACCGGGCCGGCCGCCGCGGCGCTGCTCGGCTCGGAGGAACGCCTCGAGTACACGCTCGTCGGCGACACGGTCAACCTGGCGCAGCGGCTGCAGCAGTTCGCGTCCGCCGGCGAGACGGTGCTCTCGTCCGCGACGCGGGACGTGCTCTCCGTCCCGGTGCCGGCGACGGAACTGCCCGCGCAGCTCGTCAAGGGGCGGGACACGCCGGTGGTGGCATTCAAGATCGGACAGATGACTAAGGCGGGGACACTATGACAATCGATTCTCCCGAACAGGCCGCGCTGACCGTGACGAGCCTGCGCAAGACCTTCGAGGCGGAGAACGCCCCGGTGCGGGCGCTGCGCGGCGTGGACCTGACGGTCGAGTCCGGCGAGTTCGTCGCCGTGATGGGTCCGTCGGGCTGCGGCAAGTCGACGCTGCTCAACCTGGTGGCCGGCCTCGACGTGCCCGACGAGGGCACGATCACCGTGGCCGGCGAGCTGGTCACCGGCAGGACAGAGGACGAGCTGGCCCGGATGCGGCGCAAGCATATGGGCATCGTGTTCCAGTTCTTCAACCTGCTGGAAGGCATGACGGTGCTGGAGAACGTGGTGCTGCCGTCGGTGATCGCCGGGCGGCGCCGGAAGATGGCGGAGACCAGGGCGCGGGATCTGCTTGACCTGCTCGGCATCGGGGACAAGGCGTCGTCGGTGCCCGGGGTGCTGTCCGGCGGGCAGCGGCAGCGGCTGGCGATCGCCCGCGCGCTGGCGAACGAGCCGACCCTGCTGCTCGCCGACGAGCCGACCGGCGCCCTGGACTCGGCGGGCGGCGCGGAGATCATCGAACTGCTCCGCCGCCTGCACAACGGCGGGCAGACGATCATCCTCGTCACCCACGACCCAGCGGTCGCGCAAGCCGCCGGCCGCATCGTCCGGATGCGCGACGGCCGCGTAGTGACCTCCGACCCGGCCGAGGCGTCCGCGTCGGCGTCTGCCTCGGGGATGATATGACCCCTGAGGCCGCGCCCGCGGCGCGGCGGCTGGTGGCGGGGGTGCTGCTGCCCCTCGCCGCCGTCGCGCTGGCCATCGCCGGCCTGCTGATACCGGTCCCCGGGGGGATCAGCGACCTGGCCGCGGTGACCGCTGGGCTGGTCATCGCATGGGCGCTGTGCGGCGCCGTGACGGCGTTCGCGCCGGAGCGGACCCCGCAATGGGAGCAGGCGGCGGGCGCGGTGGCCGCGGCGGTGGCGGCCGGCGCCGGGCGGCTGTCCGGCCGGTACGTTCCCGGGTCCGGCTCCTACCACGGGGCGGTGGCCATCGAGGTGCTGGCCGCTGCCCTGATGGCGGCGATCTCGGTGCACCTGCTGCTCTCGCTGCCCGACGGCAGGCTCACGTCGACGGGACGAAGGATCGGGGCAGGCGTTGCGTACGTGGCGTACCTGGCGGCCGGGGCCGCGCTGGCGGTCGCCGGGCACTGGCCCGCGGCGTGGCTCGGCGTGCTCGCCTGGTCGGTCGGGCTGCTGCTCGCGCTGCCCGCCGCGCGGATGCGGTACGAGCATTCGGCGGGCCGCGACAGGGAGCGGCTGCAGTGGGGCGCCATCGGCCTGGTCGTCGCCTGCGGGCTCGCGCTGTCCGTCGCCGTGCTGTACCTGCTTGTGGACTGGCCCGCGCCGGTCGCGCCGGTGGCTGCTTCCGTGATGGTGCTCGTCCCCGTCGGCATCGCCGCCGGGGACGTGCCGCGGCTCGGCTCGCGCGGCGGGCGCCTGCTCGTGCAGGTGCTCGCGGTCGCCGGGTTCGCCGTCACGGTCGCGCTGATCTACCTGGTGGTCATCCTCGGGCTCGGCCGGCCGCCGTCCAGCTCGGCGGACCGCCAGCTGCTCGGGCTGTCCATGGTCGCCGCGGCGGTCGCCGCGATCAGCTTCGCCCCCGCCAGGGAGCGGCTGACCGACTGGGCGACGCGGCGGGTGTTCGGGGCGAGGCAGGCGCCCGACGAGGTGCTGCGGACGTTCGGCAGCCGGATGACGCGCGCCATTTCCATGGACGAGCTGCTGCTGCAGCTCGCCGAGTCGCTGCGCAAGACGATGGCGCTGACGTCCGCCGAGGTCTACACCGGCACGGGCGACGTGCTGGAGCGGACCGCCGCGGTGCCGGACACCGGGTCGCGGTCGCTGCTCGTGGGCGACAGGGAACGGCAGGTCGTGGCCCGCGCCGGAGTATCCGGGCACGCCTGGGCGTCGGTCTGGCTGCCTTCGCTGAACGGCTCGGGTCCCGATTCCGGCCAGTTGCGCGTGGCGCCGGTCAGCCACGCCGGGGAACTGCTCGGCCTGATCGTGGTGCGGCGGCCTGTCGCGGCCGACCCGTTCTCCGCCGAGGACGACCGGGTGCTCACCGAGCTGGCCCGCCAGGTGGGCCTCGCCGTGCACAACGCCCGGCTGGACACCGCGCTGCAGACCACGCTCGACGAGCTGCGCAAGCAGGCCGACGAGCTACGCCAGTCCCGCGCGCGGATCGTGGCCACCGCGGACGCCGAACGGCGCCGGGTGGAACGCGACCTGCACGACGGCGCTCAGCAGCACCTGGTCGCGCTGGCGGTGAACCTGCGGCTCACCCGCGACCTGGTCGGCGACGACCCGGAGACCGCGACGGCGATGATCGACCAGCTCGCCGAGGAGGTCAAGAGCACCATCCAGGAGCTGCGCGACCTCGCGCACGGTATCTACCCGCCGCTGCTGGCCGACAGCGGGCTCGGCGAGGCGCTGGCCGCCGCGGGGCGGCGCAGCCCGCTGGGCGTGACTGTCTCCGCCGACGGCATCGGCCGGTACGGCCTCGAGATCGAGTCCGCGGTCTACTTCTGCTGCCTGGAAGCGCTGCAGAACGCGGGCAAGCACGCCCAGGGCGCGACCGTCACGATCCGGATCTGGGAAGAGTCCGGCGGACTGCTGTTCTCGGTGTCCGACAACGGCCCGGGGTTCGACGTCGCCAAGGCGAAGAACGGCCACGGCTACATGAACATGGCCGACCGGCTCGGCGCCATCGGCGGCACCGTCCGCTGGGAATCGGCGATAGGCGCCGGCACCCGCGTCCTGGGCTCAGTCCCGCTGCTCACGCCTTAGCCCGCGCCGCGGCACCTGACCTTCCAGCCCGCGCGGCTTCGCTTCTTGCTGTTATCAGTGTGATGGGATGATCGTGCGGGATAGGGCGGCGGAATCCGAGGCAAATCCCGCACGCTAATTCGATCTCGGCGCAGGCGCGGGGTTATCGGGCCGCTGAGACGCGGCCAAGGCGAGGTTACCGCTTCTTGCTGTTATCACCATCCAGGCGGCGTGGGTCGGGGGTGAACCTGTCGATCGCGCAATCGACACCGATACAGGCCGGGTGACTGCGCATTGACGGGCGTAGGCCCTGGCGCCGCGTTCGGGCTTGGTGACGCTGGGGGCGGTGGGATCTGCGGGGCGGCGCCGGGCGCGGCGTGGGGCCGGGCTGGATGATGGTGGATCGTTAGGTACCCGTGGCGGGCCCTTTCGATCCACTATGTCGCCGGGTGCCCGCCGCCGGGCCGGGCAGGTGCCTTTGCCGGTCAGCAGGCGATGCGGGGCGTGCGCCGCGCGCGGGCTACCGGGACCAGGGTAAGCCTGCGGGCCGGCGTGTCGTAGGACCGGAAGGTCGTACATCGCCTCGAGCGTGAGGCGGCGCGTTGGGGTATCGGCACGTACCGATAGGCGGTACCCGACACAAACCGGGTGGAATGCTTCGACATTTGGCTGGTCATCCTAGTGCGCGCCTAGCTGAGTCGCGCGGCGAGGGCCTCGGCCTCGGCGTCGGTGAAGCCGGTCGGCTGCGGGCCGGCGATCATGAGCTTGCCGATCGTGATGGGCGCCTCAGTGACCGGAGCGGACTGGACGTCGCCGTTGATGACGAAGGCGGTGGAGGCCAGCACCGCGTCGTTCCAGTTGCTCTGGCTAGCCGGGTAGTAGCGCGTGGCCTGGCTGGTGGTCAATTGCGCGAAGGCCGCAGTGGCCGCGCTGTTGAGTGTCACGTCCACGACCCACTGGCCGGTGCTCTGCAAGTGCTGGGCCGTCGCGGACGTCACCTGCGAGCCGAGGACCACGGCCTTGCCGAGGACATACTTGCCGCCGGATGCGTCGCAGGAGACGACCTCGCTTCCCGGCGCGTTCCACTGGACGGCGGTGTAGCCCACGGTCGCCTTCCAGGCGTCATTGGTGGCGACGCCGCTCAGGGCGCTCGGCACCGGGGTGCAGGCGAGCCGGTGGAACAGCCGTAGCGTGGCGGCGTTCACCAGGTGAGCGTCCCCGTACTCCTTCGCGCTGCCGTGCGGCGACTCAAGCAGGACCGGCCGCGCCAGCGGGATGCCGGCGCCGCTGGCCGTCCCGGGAGTGCGGGCCGGCGTGGACGCCGGACCGGTCAGTGCCGGGATGCCGGCCACCGCGGCGGCGCTCAGGGCGACGGCGCCCGCCGTTCCGGCGATGGCCGCGATGCGGCGCCCGTGCCTCTTCCTGCGGCCCAGGCGCATCGCCAGCTCGACCGGCGGGTCGATGGGCGTGATCTCGGCGGCGATGTCGTCGAGAGCCTCGTGCAGTCCGGTCATCGTAGTTCGCCCTCCGTGATCTCACCGTTCTTGCGCAGGGTGGCCAGCGCCCGGGAGGTCTGGCTCTTGACCGTGCCGACCGAGCAGTTGAGCGCCCGCGCGGTCTCGGCCTCGGACATGTCCAGCCAGAAGCGGAGCACGATCACCGCGCGCTGGCGCGCGCCAAGCCTGCTTAGCGCGTCGTGCAGCGCCGCCCGGTCGGCCACGCTGTCGTCAGCGCCGGTGCCGCATTCCGGGACGGTGGCGCGCAGGTCCTCACGGACGCGCTGCTTGCGGAACCGCTTGCTGTTCTCGTGAACCACGATGGCCCGCACGTACGCGTCCGGGTCGCCGGCCCGCCTGACCCGCCCCCAGGACGCGTAGGCACTGGCGAACGCCGCCTGCGCGATGTCCTCGGCGTGCCCCTGGTCGCCGGTCAGCGTGTACGCCAGGCGGACCATGACAGACCACCTGCCCCGCATGAAGTCCCGGAACTCCTCGTCCGACTCGGCGCCCATGCCCACCTCCTCGCCCCTTAAGAGGGCGGCCACGCGCCAGTTGGTTGCATGATCTCGCCGAGTCCGGCAGCTAGCTAGTGCGCAAGTTCAGCGCTCACGAGTTGCAGACCCATCAGGTCAGCGCCCGGCGAAACCGGCCACGGTCAAATCGTGGCCCAACTCAGGTGTACCTGTGCCTGCCCACTTGACGCGCTTGCAGTTCCCGCAGCGGGTGAGGTGCTGGCGGCCCGTCGTCACGCCAGGTGAAGACGAGCAGAGCGCCCGGGCGGCGAGTCCAGATCCGGCATGACAGCGGTGGGGATCAGCGCGCCTGAGGGCCGGGCTCGCCTCGTACGTCGAGTTCGGCCCACGCGGTTTTGCCGGTCACGGTCTCACGCACTCCCCACTTGTCGGCCAGGGAATCCACCAGGGCGAACTCGAAACCCGACTCGTCGAACTCGCCCGTGGTGCGCGGCAGCGACAGCCCGGGCCGGCATCGGTACGCCTCGATCCGCAGCCGGGTGTGCACGACTTCGAGTTCCAGCGTTATCGCGTCGGTACTGGCGGCGTCCCGTACCGCGTTCGAGACCAGCTCGGACACGAGCAGGACGGCGGTCTCCTCCACGTGGGCCAGCCCCCAGGCGGCCAGCACCTCGCGGGCCACCTGACGGGACAGCCGCACCGGCAGGCCCGAGGCCGGCAGCGTCAGCTGCAGGCGCCCCCGGGCCGCTCCCGTCCGGCCGTGGCACGCGTGACCGTATCTGCCCTGGTCGCTCATCGCCTGAAAACCTCAACCCCGTTGTCCGCCGGGTCGCCCGGCACTGCTCACGGCGATGCGATCGCGGGTTTCCTGGCCCCGCAGCGGCCGCCACATCGCGGACAGCGCTCACGATGGGTGGTCCTTGGTACGCGTTTACCCGTGCTGTGTCATGGACGAGTATCGAGGTCGTACCTGAGCAGATGCTTGAGAATTACTCACCGCTTATTGTTGATTTTCTGCCCAGCATCTGTATATCAGCTGTCTACTAGCTGACCGTTGATTGCTTGCCTCGCTGGCTCGGGACTGGCGAGAAAGGCCGGACGGCACGTGCATCCCGCCGGGGGCGATTGGTGCGCTGACGTCCGAGGGCGCGGATTTCGCGGGCATCGACGTGGAGAACGACCGCGCCGTTTCCGCCTCGTCGTATGGCTCTAGAACTCGTAAGCTGCCTCGATCGTGAGACGACGTGGTGGGGTATTGGCACCGACAGAGCGAGTCGATGGCGCTATTGACAGGATGGAGGCGCCCGGGCGGTCAGGTCTGCATGCTGTCGAACATGCCGGGTTCGTAGGAGCCGCCCTTCTGGTGGACGATCACGGCAAGCCGGTTGGCCGCGTTGATCATGGCGACCAGGCAGACCATCGCGGCGATCTGGTCGTCGTCGTAGTGCTCGCGGACCTGGGCCCAGGTCTCGTCGGACACGCCCTGGTCGGCGTCGGCGAGCCTGGTGCCCTCCTCGGCGAGCGCCAGCGCGGCCTGCTCGGCCTCGGTGAACACGGTGGTCTCGCGCCACGCGGCGACCAGGTTGATCCTGAGCGCGGACTCACCGGCGGCCGCGGCCTCTTTGGTGTGAATGTCGACGCACCAGCCGCAGCCGTTGATCTGGCTGGCGCGCAGCCCCATCAGCTCTTGGGTTGACTTCGGCAGCGGCGAGTTCGCGATCACCATGCTGGCGTTGGCGAATCGCTTGGCGAACTTGGCGCCGAGGTCGTTGCCGAACATGTTGAAGCGGGGTTCCATGGCTTTGTCCTCACTCGTGGTCTGGACTGAACGAACACGAGATGCCGGGAACCCGGTCCTTGTGACAACGTCCCGGGTGTCACAAAAAGGCGCGCCGCGGCGTCTGGTGGGGAACACAGTGGAGAGTGCGGAGGAGTTCAGCCATGGCAGACGGCCGCCCGGACCCCGCCACCGAGGCGTTCCTCGCCCACCGCAACCTGCTGTTCACCGTCGCCTACGAGATGCTCGGCTCGGCCGCCGACGCCGAAGACGTCCTGCAAGAGACCTGGCTGCGCTGGGCGGGGGTCGATCTGGGCACCGTGCGGGATCAGCGGGCCTACCTGGTCAGGATCACCACCCGGCAGGCGCTGACCCGGCTGCGCACGCTCGGCCGCCGCAAGGAGTCCTACGTCGGCCCCTGGCTGCCCGAGCCACTGCTCACCACGCCCGACGTGGCCGAGGACATCGAGCTGGCCGACAGCGTCTCCATGGCGATGCTGCTGGTGCTCGAGACCCTGATGCCGACCGAGCGGGCGGTGTTCGTGCTGCGCGACGTGTTCGACGTGCCCTACGAGGAGATCGCCGAAGCCGTCGGCAAGAGCCCGGCGGCGGTCCGTCAGATCGCCCGCCGGGCACGGGACCACGTCGCGGCGCGCAGGCCGCGCGGGGTGGTGTCCGCGGCCGAGACCAGGCACGCGCTTGAGGCGTTCCAGCGGGCGGCGGAAACGGGCGAGCTGCAAGGCCTGCTCGACATCCTCGCGCCGGACGTCGTCTTCCTCGGCGACGGCGGCGGGGTCGTGCAGGCCGTGCGGACACCTGTCGTGGGGGCCGCCCGGGTGGGCCGCCTGCTGTCCATCGGGCTGGGCCGGATCGCCGCCGATGCGGCCATGCGACTGGAGCCGGCCCAGGTCAACGGCTACCCGGCGCTCGTCCTGCGGCTCGACGGCGAGGTCGACAGCGTCGTGGCGCTGCGCATCGACGACGGCCTCATCACCGGGCTGTACTCCGTGCGCAATCCCGAGAAGCTGTCGCGCATGGAGCGGGAAACCACCCTGCGCCGCTGAGACGCGGACCCGGGTCAGCGGGAGACGAAGTGGCCTGAGGTGCGCGTTTCCCACAGTTCGCGGATCGTGTCGGCGGCCAGGTGCTCCTTGCTCACGTAGGCGATCGCGCCGCTCGCGGCGGCCTCCGCCGGCAGGTCCTTGGGATCGTGCGTCGAGCAGAGGATCACCGCGACGTCCGGGTGCCCGGCCACGATGCGGCGGGTGGCCTCGATGCCGTTCATGTCCGGCATGTTGATGTCCATCAGGATCAGCGACGGGTGCAGCGTGTCGGCCAGCTCGATCGCCTGGGGGCCGCTCGACGCCTCACCGGCGAACTCGAATCCGTCGAGCCTGCGCAGCACAGCGCGGGCGGCCAGGCGGAACGGCGCCTGGTCGTCTACAACGAGCACGGACCGGGGATTGCTCACGAGTTAAGCTTCGCATCAAGATCAAATGTTGCCCAGGGTGTTGCCCACCTGACGGGGGGTGTGGCCAGCATCACGGTCCGTTCGCCCCCTGGTGGCTGAGGAAGACGAGCACCGCCTTCACCCGCCGGTTCACGTCCTTTTCCTCGGATAGCCCCAGCTTGGCGAAGATCGAGTTGGTGTGCTTCTCCACGGCGCGTTCCGTGACGTACAGCGCGGCGGCGATCGCCGAGTTGCTCTTGCCCTGTGCCATCTCCGCCAGGATCTGCGACTCGCGGGCGGTCAGCAGCGACAGCCCGGAGGAGTGCTCGGCGGCGCGCGCCTTGACCAGCTCGTCGACCACCGTGGGGTCGATCACCGACCCGCCGGAAGCGACCGTGCGGATGGCCCTGGCCAGCTCGTCGACGCTGGCGACCCGTTCCTTGAGCAGGTACGCCCGGCCGGCCGAGCCGTGCTCGAGGAGCGCCACCGCGTACTTCGGGGCGACGTACTGGCTGAGCACCACCACGCCGGTGTGCGGGTAGTGCTCGCGGACCCAGCTGGCGGCCTTGATGCCCTCGTCGGTGCCGGTCGGCGGCATCCGGATGTCGGTGACCACCACGTCGGGGGCCTGCTCGGCGACGAGCGCGAGCAGCTGCGGCAGGTCGGAGGCGACCCCGACGAGCTCGAAGTCGTTGTTGGCGGCGACAAGGCGCGACATGCCCTCCCGCAGGAGCACGTTGTCCTCGGCGAGCGCCACTCTGACCGTGTTCATACGGAATACGGTAGTGCTAGGTACACCAGAAAGCGCGCGGAAGCACCCTCGCTGGAGAAGCGGCTTGGGCTTAACGTCGGAGTATGCGATACGAAAGCAGTGTCACCTCGCTCTCCTGGATCCCCTCTGAGGCGGTCACCGGCTCCATGAAGGCCGCGTTCGAGAGCGGGCTCGCGCATTACGACAACCCGCCGCCCGACGAGCTCACCCCGTCTGGCGAGCAGAGCCTCGCCGCACTGCAGGCGGCCGACCGGTTCCGGTTCGCGAACGTGCTCAAGGCGTGGATCGAGACCGACGGGGCGGGCCGGATCACCGACGCCGGCTACGCGCCCGACAGCGGCGTCCGCATCGGCGCCACCACGGTGGCCGTTGGCCCGGTCCGCCGCACGTTCCAGGCCGTCACGTTCCCCGAGATCCGCAAGGCGCCGGAGTCCGGCGACGGCTGGGTCACGTTCACCCAGACGTGCGGCGGCAAGACCGGAGTACCGGCGCCGCGCCGGGTCGCGCACCCGCCGTACGTGCAGTGGCAGGCGCCGACCGTGTGGTCGACGCTGAACCTCACCCTGCACGCCGACGGACGCGCGGAGCTCGACGTCCAGGGCGCAAGCGTGTTCCCGCGGCACTGGATCTACGACGACGGGGGCAAGCTGGCCCGCAAGTCCGGGCTGACGGACTTCAGCGAGTGGTACCGCAAGTCGTTCGGCAAGCACACGCCGTGGGGCGACGAGGACTCCCCCGCGCTGGTCGTGGCCGTCGAGACGGCACTCGAACGCCAGCTTTCCGTGCAGCTGATGCACGGCGCCGCCAAGCCGCGGATCGAGAACTTCCCGGCCGGCGCGACCCTGGTTCAGCAGGGGCAACCAGGGACCGACGTCTACCTGGTCCTGGACGGGATCGTGCGGGTGGAACACGACGGCGAGCCGCTGGCGGAGTACGGGCCTGGCGCGATGCTCGGCGAGCGGGCCGGCCTGGAGGCGGGCACCCGCACGGCGAGCGTGGTCACCGTGACGCGGTGCAAGGTCGCGTCGGTGGATGGCGCGCAGTTCGAGCAGGCCGCGCTGCAGGAACTGTCCGGCGGGCACCGCCGGGAAGAGACGGGCGCTGAGCCCAGCGGCCAGGCCTGACCGGAGTGCTTATCACCTTTTGCGGAGTCCGCGGATCCACGCCGGCCACCGGCGCGCGGTTCGCCCGATACGGCGGAGACACGTCCTGCGTGGCGGTGTCGCACTCTGCCGGCTCGCCGCCGGTGCTGTTGCTTGACGCGGGAACCGGCCTGGCCAATGTCACCGGGCTGCTCGGCGGCGAGCCGTTTACCGGCACGATGCTGCTCACCCACCTGCACTGGGACCACTCCCTCGGGCTGCCCTTCTTTCCGGGCGGCGACCGGGACGACGCGCGGACCACGCTGCTGCTGCCCGACCAGGAGGACGGCACCGGCGCGGAGGAGCTGCTGGCGCGGGTGATGTCACCCCCGTTCTTCCCGATCCCGCCGGCCGGGCTGCGCGGCGACTGGCGGTTCGGGTCGATCTCGCCCGGCCAGTTCAAGGCCGAGGGGTTCACCGTCGAGGCGCGGGAGATCCCGCACAAGGGCGGCAGGACGTTCGGTTACCGGGTGAGCGACGGGCGCTGCGTGCTGGCCTACATCACCGACCACTGCCCGACCGCGTACGGTCCCGGCCCTGACGGGCTGGGTGAATACCACCCCGATGCGATGGCCCTCGCCGACGGCGCCGACCTGCTCGTGCACGACGCCCAGCTGCTCGCCGAGGAACTGCCCGCCGAGGCGGCGTTCGGCCACGCGGCGGCGGAGTACGCGGTGCGCCTCGCGGTGCTGGCCGGCGCGCGGCGGCTGGCGCTGTTCCACCACAAGCCCTCCCGCACCGACGCCGAGCTCGACGAGGTGGCCCGCCGGTTCGAGACCGCGGAAATCCCGGTGACCGTCGCGGCCCAGGGCGTCACCATGGAGCTATAACCCGGCCACCCAGCCCGCGTCGCTAGCGACGTCCCGGGCTGGCCTGGGCGAGACGCCACCAGGTTAGAGCGGCGAGGATCACGGTGAGGGCAAGCTGCATCCCCATGTCGAGGAACCAGGTACCGGCGGTGTGATTCCACAGCGGGTCGGGCGTGTTGCCGGGTGGCGGCGGGGTGACGGCGTTCAGGTTCACCGTGGACGCCACGGCGGCGAAGCCCCAGCGTGACGGGGAGAGCCAGGACAGCTGGGACAGGCCGGCCATGTTGTTGAGCCTGATGATCCCGCCGCTGAGCACGACCTCGACCAGGACGGTGACCACGAGCAGCGGCATCGTCTTGTCCGAGGAGTTGACCACCGCGGAGATCAGCAGGCCGGCGGTCATCGACGCGATCGCGAGCAGGGCCACGCCGAGCATCAGCTCGACGAGGGGCGCGTCGGTGAGCACGACGCCGTGCGGCGGCAGCGGGCGGCCCGCCAGGCCGATCGCCACCAGCACGGCCGCCTGGACGGCGCTGATGACGCCGAGGACGATGAGCTTTGAGGCCAGGTAGGCGCCGGGAGACAGCCCGGCGGCGCGTTCCCTGGTGTAGATCGCCCGCTCCTTGACCAGCTCCCGCACGGCATTGGCCACGCCGATCAGGCAGGCGCTCATCACCAGGATCATCAGCAGCTGGATGGCCAGCCCGTTGTTGGTGCCGGTCAGCCCTTCCGCGTCGGGGATGGCCCTGATCAGGCCGCCGAGGATGACCGGGAGCAAGGCGATCACGCCGACGTAGGCGCGGTCTGAGGCGATGACCGCCAGGTACCGCCGGATCAGGGTGGACAGCTGGGCGAGCCGGTTGGCCGGCGTCGGCGGCGGCGCCGCCTTAGGGGCGTCGTCAGGCACCGGCGGGATGGGCGCGGTCGTGTGCCGCAGGCTGTTGCTGTACAGGGCAGAGTACGGAGATTTGCGGTACTCGCCCGCCCAGTCGCGATCCGGCTCGGCCTCGAACGCCTGGAAGACCTCTGCCCACTCGCGCTTGCCGAAGTGATGCAGCCCGTCGGCGGGGGCCCCGAAGTAGGCGATCTTGCCACCGGGCACCAGGACGAGCAACCGGTCGCAGATGGCCAGGTTAGCGACCGAATGCGTCACGACGATGACCGTCCTGCCGTCTTTGGCGAGGCCTGACATCATCTCCATCACGGACTTGTCGAGGCCGGGGTCGAGGCCGGACGTCGGCTCATCGAGGAACAGCAGGCTCGGCTTGGTGAGCAGTTCCAGCGCGACGTTCACACGTTTTTGCTGGCCCCCGGACAGCGACGACGTGCGGGTGTCGGCGTGTTGCGCTAGCGAAAGCTCGCCGAGGACCTCGTCGATGCGAAGGGAGCGTTCCGCGGGGCTGGTGTCGCGCGGGAACCGCAGCTCGGCCGCAAAGCCGAGGCCGCGGCGTGCGGACAGCTGCGTGTGCAGGATGTTCTCCTGGGGAACCAGGCCGATGCGGTGCCGAAGCTCGGCGTAGTTGGCGTACAGGTCGCGCCCGTCGTACAGCACGGTCCCCGTGGTGGCGGGCCGCAGCCCGGTGAGCGCACCGAGCAGGGTGGACTTGCCCGCGCCGCTCGGCCCGATGACGCCGAGCAGGCAGCGCTCGGGGAGCGGGAACGTGACGTCGTCGAGCAGCACCTTGCCGCTGGACAGCGTGACGGTAAGCCCCTTGGCGTCCAGCGACACGTCGCCCACATCGTCGAACTGCTGGAGCTCGTCACCGACAAGGCGGAAGGTGGCCGGCCCGATGCCGATGACGTCGGCCTCGGTCACGGCGGCGGAGCCGTCGAGCCGCTGGCCGTTGACGAACGTCCCGTTGTGGCTGCCCAGGTCCGTGATCTCGTATCCGCCGCCCGGGGCCCTGCGCAGCTCAGCGTGCCAGCGGGAGACGCGCAGGTCGGACACGACCACGTCGTTGTCGTCGACACGCCCGATGCGCAGGACCTTGGCGGGCAGCCGCATGACGCCGGTGGGGGCCCGCTCACCGGTCGCATGGACCGGCTTCGCCTGGAATACGGCGGTGGCCAGGGGTTTCGCTGACGCGGTTCCGCCGGCGTCCGGCAGGGAGCACGAGACGAGCGGGCCCGCCTGCGGGTGCCCGAGCCGGATCTGGCTCGACCCCGTGATCTCCACCCGCTGCACCTTCTCACCGTCCGCGAAGGTCCCGTTGGTGCTCCCCACGTCCTCAAGCAGCCATCCGCCGGGCGTCGCCGTCACCGTCGCGTGCCGCCAGGACACCAGCGGCTCCTCGACCGGGATGTCGGCGGCCGGATCCCGGCCGATGCGGTAGACGGCTCCCGGTTGCAAGGTCCTGGTGACACCTTGCGCCCGCACCACCAGCGGCGCCCCGGCGTCTTCCCCGGCAGTTTGCCTGACGCCCTCGTCGCCCGGCGAAACCACGTCCCCGGCAGTCATGTCAATGCCCTCCCCCTCGGCGTCACCGGCCTGCGTCGAGCTGCGCGAGCTCAGCGTCAGGGCGGAACGCGTACTCCCCTCGAATGGTGTCGCTTGCGACCTCGGCAATCAAGTGGGCGATGTCGGCTGCCGCACGCGGCCGCCCGGCCCGGGCCGCCGCCGCCCGCATCCGCGCGAGCGCCGCCGGGTCGCGGCGCAGGCGGGCGACCTCCGCGGCGAGCTGGCGCGGCCGCGGCGCATGGCTGCCGGCGCCCGCCGTGACGACGAACTCGGCGTTACCCTCCTCCTGACCGGGCACGCGCGAGGTGAGGATGAGCGGCGTCCCGCAGCACAGCGCTTCCGCGATCGTGCCCGGTCCTGCCTTGCCCACCACGATGTCAGCGCTGCGGAGCCAGTCGGCCATGTTGTCGACGTAGCCGTGCACGGTCAGCCGCGTTCCGGGGATTCGCGCGGCGAGCCTGGCGAGCCGACGGGCGAGCAGGCGGTTACGGCCGCAGATGACGGCGACGTCGACGCCCTCGACTCGCTTGAGGATGGCGACGGCGCGGCGGTACATCCCGCCGGAGCCTTCGGCGCCGCCCGTGACGACGACAAGGAACCGGCCGCGCTGGCCGAGAGAGCGGCGCAGCGCGCGGCGCTGCGGCGTTCGCAGCGGCGCCCGGCAGAACTCGGCCGCGACGGGCAGCCCGATCTGCGAGACGCGCTCTTCCGGCAGGCCCTGCCGCGGCAGGCTGCCCGCCATCGCCGCGGACGGCGCGATGACGTGATCGACCGCGGGGTTCCGCCACGCCAAGTGCGCGGTGATCAGGTCGGTGATCACGGTGATCACAGGCGGCCGTCCGCCCGCGCCGTCGCGCGCCCGGACGGCGGGCTCAGTGGTCATCGGATGGAAGGCGACGATCATGGCAGGCTGGCTGGCGGCGACGGCTCTGGCGACGGTGGTGGAGGCGGGGGCCAGGAATGTCCGCCAGAGCCAGCCGAGCGTCGCGGGCGAGCCGTACACGCGCCACAGGACGCCCCACACCCAAGGGCACCACCGGATCATGGGCCCGTAGATGCCGGCGAGCCAGCGCAGCCGGCGCGGCGCATCGGGGCCGAGCAGCGGATCGTAGATGACCGGGGCGAAGCGGCCCGGCCAGAGCCGGTCGAGCGCCTGCGCCACGGCGTTCGCCGCGCTCCGGTGACCGCCGCCGTTGTCGCCGACGAGGAAGAGCAACGGGACCGGCGGCCGCGAGGGCGCCGTCATGGCTCGCCTCCTGCCCTGGCCGGACGGAGCGCTCGGTAGAGGGACTCCCATGCCGTGAGGCACCGGTCCCTGTCGTGGACGGCGGCGATCCGCGCGGACGCCGCGGCCATGGCGCGCCGCATCGCGGGCTCGCCGCAGAGCTGGTCCAGCCTGGCTGCCATCCCGGCGGCGTCGCCCGGACCAGCCAGGAACCCGTTCTCCCCGTCGCGGATCAGTTCGCCGAGCGCGCCCGCGTTGACGGCGACCACCGGCAGGCCGGTGGCCATCGCCTCCATGGTGGCCAGGCTCTGCAGCTCCGCCTCTGACGCGATGGCGAACACGTCGGCCAGCCGGTAGAGGCCGGGCAGGTCGGCCTCAGGGACAAAGCCAAGGAAGCGGACCCGCGCGGTGACGCCGAGGTCGCTCGCGTATGCCCGCAGCCTCGCCCCGTCCGGCCCGGCGCCGGCGATGGCGAACTGGACGCCGGGGTCCGTCCTGGCCGCGGCGTCCAGCAGGACGCCGAGCCGTTTCTCCTGGCTGAGCCTGCCGACCGACAGGACTAGTGGCCGCCCGGCGGCCAGCCCGTAGCGTTGCCTGAGCCGGTCATCGGCCGGTCCCGGTGAGTATCTGCGCAGGTCCACCCCATTGGACACGACACCAGACGGTACGCGGAGCCCGTGGCCGCGCAGCAGTCCGAGCGCGGTCGCGGTGGGCGCCGTGACATGGCTGCACCTGTTCGAGAATCCAACCACGTACCGGTAGAACAGGGCATCGAGGAACCCAGGCGGCCCGGGTGCGGACCCGCGGACGTTGGCCGGCAGGAAGTGGTTCGTGTACACCACGGGCACGCGCTGGCGGCACGCCGCGATCCTGGTCATGACCCCGAGCGTCACCGGGGAGTGGATGTGCGCCACGTCGGGCGCGAACGAGGCGATCAGCGCGGCCGCCGCGGCGCGCGGAAGGCAGCCCAGGCGCATTCCCTCGTACCAGGGCCAGCGTACTGAGCCGCGCAGGGTAATGCTGACGCTGCCTTCGGCGCGGCGGCTGCCGCGCCGGCGCGGGCTCGGCGCGACGACGGCGACCGTGTGCCCGCGCCCGGCCAGGCCCCGCGCCAGTCCCCTGGTCACGGCCGTAACACCGCCGACCATCGGTTCGTACTGATCGGTCACCACCATGACCCGCATCTGCTCCCCCTCATCGCCTCATGCGGCGCACGTACAGCCAGACCGCGAGCGGCGCCACCGCGGCGAGCAAGCCCGACGACCAGAGCGCCGAGGCGAGTTCAGGATGCCGCATCGGCCAGGACGGGATCGCGGCGGCCGGATCCGGATTGCCGAGCAGCTGGCGGCAGGCGGCGGCGAGCACGCTGATCGGATTCCAGTCCGCGATCTCGCGCAGCACGGCGGGCATCCGGGCGGTGGAGATGAAGGCGTTGGAGATCAGCGACAGCGGCATGATCACGATGAGGCCCACCACTTGCGCCGACTCCGGTCCCCTGGCGAGGATCCCCGAGCAGGCTCCGGCCCAGGCGGCGGAATAGGCAAAAAGCACGCCGAGGCCGATCGCGGCCAGCACGTGGGCCGGGGTGGTGTGCACTCGCCAGCCCACCGCCAGGCCGCCGGCCACGGTGACCGCGACGGCGATCAGGGTGAGGATCAGGTCGGCTAGCGTCCGGCCGACGATGACCGTCGCCCGCGACATCGGCAGCGACCTGAACCGGTCGATCAGCCCGCTTTGCAGGTCGACCGCGAGCCCGATGGCGGCGCCTTGAGCCGTGCCTCCCATGTTCACCGCGACGATGCCCGCGATGAGGTAGTCCCGGTAGCTGCCGTGCACGGGAAGGAGAATGGCGCCGTTGAACACGTAGCTGAACAACAGGACGAAGACCAGCGGCTGCACGGTGACGTTCAGGACCTGTTCCGGCGTGGTGATGATGCGCGCCAGCGTGCGCCAGGCGAGTACCTGTACATCGCTGAGCGCCCAGCGCAATCCGTTCATCGTGCCGTCCCGGCTGCCGCGGGAGCGGTGAGCGCGTGAAACACGTCGTCGAGAGAAGGGTGCCTGAGCGTGAGGTCGTCGATGCCAATCGAGGCGGCGTCGAGCGTCCGGACGACGTCGGTGATCAGGCCCGCCCTCGGGACCACCGGGATCGCGAGCGCGTTGCGGGAGGCCAGCCGCCGGACTGGCCCGGCGGCGTAGCAGGCGATGACGTCGGCGGCCGTGGTGAGCGATTCGGCGGACGTGACAGTCAGCAGCAGGTGCGAAGCGCCGAAACTGGCCTTCAGCTCGGCCGGAGTACCTTCGGCCGTGACCCGCCCGCCGTTGATGACGCAGATCCGGTCCGCTAGCCGGTCCGCCTCGTCCAGGTACTGAGTCGTCAGGAGCAGCGTGGTCCCGCCGGCCACGAGATCGCCGATGATGCCCCAGAGGGTCAGCCGGGCGCCCGGATCGAGTCCCGTCGTCGGCTCGTCGAGGAACAGGACGTCCGGCCGGCCAAGGAGGCTGGCCGCCAGGTCGAGACGGCGCCGCATGCCTCCCGAGTACGTGCGCACGGCTCTGCCCGCCGCGTGTTCCAGGTCCAGCGCGGCGAGCAGCTCGGCGGCCCGCCGCCTGGCCTCCCGGCGCGGAATCCGGCTCAGCCGCCCGATCATGACGAGATTGCCGCGGCCGGTCAGGCACTCGTCGACCGCGGCGTACTGCCCGGCCATGCCGATGCGCTGGCGCACCGCCGCGCTCTCGGTCCTGACGTCGTGGCCCGCGACCCGCGCCCAGCCGGCGTCGGGGCGAAGCAGCGTGCAGAGGACTCGCACCGCCGTGGTCTTGCCCGCCCCGTTCGGCCCGAGCAGGCACGTCGTGGTTCCGGCGGGGACGCGCACGTCCAGTCCCGCCAGCGCCTGGACCGGGCCGAAGGATTTGGTCAGGCCGCGCGCCTCTACCATTAGCGATGTTTGCATAATCGTCCCCAAAATAAACAAAAACGCCCATAATCCCACCGATGGGCGCTAGTGAGAAACCGACACCTAGTCAGATTCCTATCAGGAGTAGAACTAGGCAATGGCACCGGTGTGAATATCCAGAGAAAAGGGGCGGGGCGGGACATGGCAGGCAGTCGCCGGTCTATTGTGATCGACGCGCGGGTAAACGGGTTCCCCGGGGCTCACGGGCTGGCGCGCACGGTGATGAAACTCGTCGCGCACATGAACGAGCCACCCGAGGGGCTCGCGCTGCGCGTGCTCGTCAACCCGCGGCACACCCAGCTCTTTCCGATGTCCGGACTGCCGCCGCACACCGACGTGATAAGCACCGATGTCACGGCGCCGCAGCTGCACCGCTGCCTGGAACTCGCGGCGGTGATCCGCTCCGTTAACGCCGCCGCGCTCTACGTCCCTTATCCGACGTTCACGCCGCCGGTCAGGCCGTGCCCATTCGTCGTTACGGTGCACGACTGCACGATCGAGAAAGACGTGCGCTTCGCCGGCGACCGCCGGCGGCAAGCCTGGACGAGAATGATAACCAGATCAGTGCTCAGGCGGGCGGCCGCGATGACGTCGCCGAGCAGGGCCAGCCTGACGGAAATCGCCCGCCATTATCCGCGGGCGCCGAATCCCACGCTCGTGCCCAATGGCGTTGACCTCAGGCAATTCCAGGATGTCAGCGCGGCGGATGTCAGCGCGGCGCGAGATCGCTATCAGCTTCCCGACACGTTCATCCTCACCGTGGGCGCGCACCGGCCGCACAAGAACCACGAGGTGCTTGTCCAGGCCCTGGCCGCGATTCCCGGCGATGTGTCGCTCGTCGTGGTGGGCGGCCTCGATCCCGGGTTCGCCGACCCCCTGCCAGGCCTGATCGCCGGGCTGGGGCTGACCTCACGGGTGAGGCTGGTGCCCAACGTGGCCGATGAACTGCTGCCCGCCGTGTACCACGCCGCGTCGGTTTTCGCCTTTCCCTCGCTCGCCGAGGGGTACGGCCTTCCGGTGCTCGAGGCCATGGCGGCCGGCACGCCGGTCGTGATGAGCGATATCGACGTCCTGGCCGAGGTGGCCGGACCGGCCGCCCGCATGGTGCCGCCGCGCGACGTGGCTGGCTGGGCGGCGGCCCTCACGGCCGTGCTGTCCGACGTCGCGCTGGCCAAGCAGCTGACCGAGGACGGTCACGCGGTGGCGGCGGCCGCCGGCTGGGAGCACGGTGCCGCGGTGCTGAGCGAACTGCTGGCCGCTGTGGCTGACGGCCGCCTGACCCGTCCCCCTGCCTAGGCGTCGGGGAGGGTCGGGGCATCGGTGGGATAAAGGCCGGCCACGAAGCCGTACACCTGGTCGCCGGAGCGCGGAATCTGGGCGAACTGGCGAGCGAGCTCCTGGACCTGGGCCCAGAAGTTCCGCACCTCGCCGATCGGGATGCGGGCGTGCACGAGCGTGCACCGCACGTCATCCGCCGCGTGCGCGGGGGCCGACTCGACGGCGGCCCGCGCGATCCCGTTGATGGCGGCCACGACCTGCTTATCCTCGGCGCGGCTGAGCGCGCCGATGTAGAGGGTCCTGGCCACCCGGCCGTAATACCGCTCCTCGACCGCGCGCACCCGCCGGGTGCGCACGACGTGGAGCAGGGCCTGGTCGACGAGCAGGTTCACGTGATAGGCGATGGTGCTCTTGGGGCGGCCGACCGCCCGCGCCAGCTCGGTGACCGTGGCGGCCCGCTCGAGGAGCAGTTCCAGGATGGTGCCGCGCAGCGGGTCGGCCAGCGCGCGCAGCTGTCCTGGCGCGGTGACGACGACCATATCCTCGAGGTCGTAGTCCGGGATCCGCTCATTGACCGTCATGATGGCACCATACTAAGATTATGGAACATACCAAGTTTATGGACCATTCGATTACTGCCGTGCAATCATAGGAGCGCAGCCATGGCCGAGGTCGTCTTGTTCCACCACGTGCAGGGGCTCACCGACGGCATCCGCGCGTTCGCCGAGGAGCTGGGCGCCGGCGGCCACACCGTGCACACACCGGACCTGTTCGACGGCGAGCGGCCGGCGACGATCCCCGACGGGATCGCGTTCGCCGACGGCATCGGGCTGAAGGCGCTGAACGAGCGCGTTGACCGGGCCGTGTCCGGCCTGCCCGGCGGCCTGGTCTACGGGGGCTTTTCCATGGGTTCCGCGCAGGCGCAGCGGCTCGCCCAGACCCGGCCGGGCGCCCGCGGCGCGCTGCTGTACGAGGGCTGCATCCCGCTCACCGGCGACTGGGCCTTCGGCCCGTGGCCGGACGGCGTCGCCGTGCAGATCCACGGCATGGACAAGGACCAGTTCTTCGCGCTGGAAGGCGACCTCGACGCCGCCCGTGAGCTGGTCGAGACCGTCGGCCCCGAGCTGGGCCAGCTGTTCCTCTACCCGGGCGACCGGCACCTGTTCGAAGACAGCTCGCTGCCGTCCTACGACCCGGACGCGGCGGCGCAGGTCCTGCGGCACTCCAGGGAGTTCCTCGACCGGCTGGGTTAACACTGGGTCCGGCTACCCGGTGAACGCGCAGAACTCGTTGCCCTCCGGGTCGGCCATGACGTACCAGTCGATCTCGTCGTCCGGCTCGCGGAGGACGACCGCGCCGGCCGAGGCGAGCGGCGCCACGGCGGAGACCGTGACGTCCCAGTGCACGCGGTTCTTGGCGGTCTTCGGCTCGGGCACGGGGACGAAGTCCATCGAGCGCATCGGCATGTCCGCAATGCCTTCGAGGCTGAACCAGCCGCCGTTCATCGCGGCGGCGTCCACCCCGTAGACGTGGCCCCACCAGCGCGCCTGCGCCTCCGGGTCCGCGCAGTCCACCACCAGGGCGTGCAGCCGGTCGGCGGGGAGCTCGGCGCGCAGGAACGCGCAGAACTCGCCGCCGTCCGGGTCGGCCATCACCGTCCAGGTGCGCTTGCCGGACCGCGGCTCAAGGACGGTCGCGCCCAGCGCTTCCAGGTCCGCCAGGTCCCGCGCGTAGACGTCCAGGTGCACCCGGTTCTTGACGGTCTTGGGCTCGGGGACCACGGCGACCCAGATCGCGTGCCGCTTAGTGGGGCCGGTCAGCAGCCCCACGCCGTCGTCCCTGACCTGCCAGGCGAGGCCGAGCGCACCCGCCCAGAACTCGCCGAGCCTGGCCTGGCCGCCCGCGTCCAGGCACAGGTCCTTGTATCGCGCGATCGCCACGGCTAGGCCCCGGGAGTCACCGAGCGCGCGTTCATGCCAGGGTCTTCGGAGTCGATCCCGAACGCGATGATGCGGACCGGCGTGATGCGGACGATCGTGTCCTCGAAGTTGTCCGACAGGGCCCTGCCGCCGGACGAGAGCACCTCCGCGGTCCCCCGGATCTCGAGCATGCGCGGCGACCACGGCGGGAGCACGTCATCGACGACGATGCTCGCGCGGCCGGTGCGCCGCACATCGCGGACCTTCTTGGTCTGGCTCATCCGCAGCCCGCCCACATCGATGGCGTCGTCGTCGGGGTTGTAGCGGAACGATGTGGGCACCACGTGCGGCTGCCCGTCCGCGCCGACGGTCGCGATCCGGCCCAGCCGCTGCCCGGCGAGGTAGTCCAGTTCCTTATCGGTGAACACGCTCATAGCCGAAGCGTAGCCGCGCCTACGCCGGGGACATGAGGCGCAGCCAGCTGTCGTGCAGCGGCCAGGTGAGGCGGAGAGTGCCGCCCGCCGGCAGGGCGGACCACTCGCGGTACAGGCGGCGGACACCCGCGGCGGCGAGCCGGATGGTGTCGTCGTCCAGCTGACCGGCCAGTTCCGCCGCGTCGGGGCCGTAGCCGCGCAGCCGGGCCCTGACGCCCTCCGGCGTGTCGGGCCCGTCGCCCCACCGGTTGAGCACCGCGTTCACCGCGGCCTTCGCGACCTTGTGCGCGGACCAGTTCCTGGCCGCGAGCTCGTCGGGCGGCGCGTCGGTAACGAGCCGGATGTGCGACCTCCGCTTGGTCAGCTCCCGGGTCGCGGGCGCGAAGCCGCCCGCGGCCAGCGTTCCCCACAGCCCGTCAGGCAGGCCGAACACCGACTCGACAACCAAGTGCGGCAGGTCGTGGATCACGTGCACGACCCCGCGGTGCGCGGTCCCGTCCGGGAGTGACAGCCAGGTCCGGTCCCCGGCCGGCGTCTCCCCCTTCACGATCGCGACGTCCGCTACGACAGTGAAAGCCGGCGCTCCCGTCACGAATTGAGACGATACTCGCGACACCCCGTGCGCGGCGAGATTTTCCGGCGTGTCGCGAGGACCGAATCACCGGTTACTCCAGGGGCTGACGGGAGACCGCGGACGGCGCGCGGCCGCCGAGCAGCCAGCCGGCCGCGGCGCCGACCAGTGGCATGCCGATGACCAGCAGCCCGATGTCGGCCCACGGCACGTTGCCGAACGTCTGCGTGAGGCTCGAGTGAGCCCACGCGAGCGAGGCCAGGAACGCGGCTACCGTGCCCATTGCCGCGCCGAGCAGCGCGATCACGCCCGCGGTGACGCCGGTGAGCGCCCGCCTGGTGCGCCCGCCCGCCCCCGTCGCGGTGAGCGTGCGCAGGTCGCTCGCCGTCTCGGAGCGGATCAGGCCGACGGTCATGGCCAGCACGCCGAGCGCGAGCAGGATGCCGCCGACGGTGGCGCCCTCACTGATCTGCCCCAGGCCGAGCTGGCCGGACTTGCTCTCGATCGTGGTGCCGAGCGTGACGGCGGCCTGCCTTGCCGCGTTGACCTGCACCGCGGTGAGCGCGGCCGGCGCCTGGACCAGCCAGCCGACCGGGACGATCGTCTCGTGCAGCGCCCTGACCGCCTGCTCGGTGATCACCATGTTCGGCACTGAGGTGCCGGCCGGCAGCTTGCTGACCTCCTGGATGACCGGGTTCACGATGCACATCCCGGCGGGGCATCCGGGCGGCGACCCGGCGAGGAAGCTGCCGCTGGCCAGCGCGAGGCCCCCCGTCGACGGCAGCCCGACGCGCATGGTGAGCACGTCGGCGGCCGGGTTGACCTCGTTCGCGCTGATGCCGAACGTCTTGAGCAGGGCCGGGGTAGCCACGTACAGGCGGCCGCCGACTCCCTGGCCGTGCAGCGAGACCAGCGCCCCGGGCTGATTCTGCACAGGCTGGCCGAGCGCCGACACGTGGGGGCTGACCGCCAGGTCAAGCTCGAGCGGGGCGGGCGCGTGCAGCTGCGCGGCGAGCGTGTCTGCCTCGTGCCTGGCGGACGCCAGCTTGGCGGCCGGGGTGAACTGACCCGGCTGGTACTGACTCCCGTCATTCCCGGGCGCGTAAAGAATGAGCTGGTTGGACGCCATGTTCGGGGCGACGTAGTCGAGCGCGTCGTCGAAGCGCACGCTCGCGATGACGATCGTGACGGTGGCGAGGAACACCGCGAACGAGACCGCTGCCAGCGCCGCGCCCGACCTGGACCGGTACCTGGCGAGGTCGCGCAGGGCCAGCCGCGTGGCCAGCGGGGCGCGCCCCGCCACCTGGGCGAGCCGGTCCACGACGAACGGGGCGAGCAGGGCGCACGCGATCACGCACGCGATCAGGGCGGCGATGACCAGGTACGCATCATCGCCGCCGCCGCGCCAGCCGCCGGAGAAGAACAGGATGAACAGGCCGACGCCCAGGAAGATGAGGCCGGGGCGCAGCGACCTTCTGATCACGTGCGGCGCGGTGACCCGGCCGGAGAGCGCGGCGACCACCGGGACCTTGCTGACCGCGCGTCCCGGCCAGGCGGCGGCGATGACGGAGGTGGCCACGGCGAGCAGCAGTCCGATGATCACGGCCGCCCAGGGCAGGCCGAGCGGGTCGGTGCGGTGCGCGGTGGCGGTCTCCAGGTGCGGGTAATACCAGAACCAGAGGCCCAGCCCGAGCGCCCCGCCGAGAAGCGCGCCGAGCACGCCGGCGACCAGACCGTCAACGAGCAGCACGAACCGCACGTCGCGCTCGGTCGCGCCGAGTGACGCGAGCATGCCGAGGGCGCGCTGCCTGCGCTGGGCCATCACGGTGAATGCGGCGGAGGCCACCAGGCCGATGAAGGCCAGGCCGAGCACCGAGACGATCAGCACGATCGTCGCCGGCGACACGATGGTGTCCGTGGGCTGCGGCGCGCTGACCGTCGCGCTGCCGGGGATGACGTCCCCGGCCGCCGTCGCGGCGGCCGAGTCCAGCGACACCCCGAGGAAGATCCGCACGTTCTGCGGCGCGGGGAGCTGACCAGGCGGCACCAGAGCGAACTCGTCGAGCAGGTTCGACGGGTTCTCGACGATGCCGGTGACGGTGAAGGCACGGCCCGCGCTTGCCCCCGCGGAAGCCGGGACGTGCCAGACGGAGCCGATCCGCAGCCCGTAGAGCTGGGCGAGCCCGGAGGTGACCGCCACCTGGGCCGCCGCCGTCGGGTAGCGGCCGGAGTCGAGCGCCAGCAGCACGTGCGTGTACGGGGCGTTCGGGTCCTGGGCGCGCAGGTCGGCGCCGCCGGCCTGGCCGGTGACGATCGGCTGGTCGTCGATCACGCTCGCCGCGCCGTAGGCCTTCTCCATCTTCGCGATCACGCCAGGCAGGTCCGGAGTGGTCCCTGGCAGCTGGACGAGCGTCGACGCGGTGCCGTAGATCCCGTAGTTCGGCGTCCCCGGGGTCGCGGAGGCGACCGCGATGCCGAGCACCGTCGCGGCGGTCGCCACGGTGATCAGCAAGACGATGAGGATCCGCTGCTTCCACTCGCGGACGGCGAGACGCAGCGCCCAGCGGGACAGCACGCGCCGGGCGGCGGCCGCGCGCCTGGGATCGTCAGGCTCGCGGACCGGGCGGTCGCGCTCCAGCGTCAGCATGCTCATGACGACTGCTCCAGCAGCGTCTCCGGGCCGGCCGGCGGCATGGTCTGGTCGACGATGCGGCCGTCGCGCAGGAACACCACCCGGTCCGCCCAGGAGGCGAGCTGGGCGTCGTGGGTGACCACGACGGCGGCGGTGCCGCGCTTGCAGTACGTGTGGATGAGCCGCATCACGGCCTCGCCGTTGGCCGAGTCGAGCGCGCCGGACGGCTCGTCGGCGAGCAGCAGCGACCGGTCCCCTACCACGGCGCGGGCGATCGCCACCCGCTGCCGCTCGCCGCCGGACAGCTGATCGGGGAAGTGCCTGGCCCGGTCGCCGAGATCGAGCTCCTCAAGCGCCTTGAGCCCGGCCAAGTACGCGCGGCGCGCGCTCATCCCGTCCAGCTCGAGCGGCAGCGACACGTTCTCCGCCGCGGTCAGGCCCGGCAGCAGGTTGAAGTCCTGGAAGACGTAGCCGATCGTGCGGCGGCGCACCCGTGCCTTGGCGCCGTTCGACATCCGCTCCACGTCCTGGCCGTTGATCAGCACGGCGCCCGAGGTCGGTTCCTCGAGCGTCCCCGCGATGGTGAGCAGCGACGACTTGCCCGACCCGCTCGGTCCCATGACCGCGACCATCATGCCCGCCGGGACGGACATGCTGATGTCGCGCAGCGCCTGCACCTCGGCGGCGCCCCTGCCGAACACCTTGGATATCGACCGCAGTTCCAGAACGCTCATTGCTGCCTCGCTCCAATCCGGCGCCGGCGCGCCAGCGCCGGCATCGTCGCCTGCGCCGTCCGCGCAGGCGCCCAGCCATCGGCCCTGGCCCGGCGCAGCCGCCCGTCGGCCGCGTCCAGCCAGCGGACCACCGAGTCGAGCCGGAACAGTTCCGCGTCCACCACCAGCGAGAACGCCAGGTCCGATCCGTCCTCGTCCTCTTTGAGCCGGGTCCACTCCTGCATCAGCTGGACCAGGTAGGTGCGGTGCGCCTGGATGATTTCGTGCACGTCGGTTCCCGGCACCGTGATGGCGACGAGCACCTTCATGACCAGCTCGTCACGCGGCGGGGAGCTCAGGTCCGGCGGCACCCGCAGCCACTGGCTGAGTTCCGCCGAGCCGGCCGGGGTAATCCGGAACGCCTTCTGCGGCGCGCCCGGCACGTTCGCCAGCGCGTCGTGCTCGACGGGAACTCTGTCATCTCCCGTCCCACTCGCCCCAGTCGCCCCAGCCGCTCCGGCCGTCTCGACCAGGCCGTCGCGCTCCAGCCGCTGCAGGGTCGTGTACACCTGGCCGACGTTCAGCGGCCAGACCTCGCCCGTGCGGGCCTCGAACTCCTCGCGGAGCTGCAGGCCGTACTTCGGGCCCTCGCTGAGCAGGGCCAACAGTGCGTGCCGTACGCTCATCGCATCCCTCCACCGGGTATGATACTGAGTATAGTATCCGGTAGCTGAGAGAGTCGCAACGGGCCCGTTCCGAAAAATTTTGATTCTGAACGGGCCCGTTGGTTCCAGTAAAATAGGTGACATGACAACTTCCCCGGTTCCGGTCGTCGACTTCTACTTCGATCCGCAGTGCCCGTTCGCGTGGGTGAGCTCGCGCTGGATCCTGGAGGTGGAAAAGGAACGCGAGATCAGCCTGAGCTTCCGGGTGATGTCGCTGTCGGTGCTCAACGAGGGCCGCGACGTGCCGCAGCGGTACCGCGAGATGCTCGACCGGGGCTGGGGCCCGGTGCGGATCTGCATCGCCGCCGAGCAGAAGTACGGCACGGCCGCGCTGCGCGACCTGTACACGGCGCTCGGCACCAAGCGCCACATCGAGAAGCGGGACTTCGGCCACGACATGTACGTCGAGGCGCTGACCGAGTGCGGGCTCGACCCGGCGCTGGCCGACGCGGCCGACTCCGCGGAGTACGACGAGGCGCTGCGCGAGTCGCATCACCGGGGCATGGACCCGGTTGGCGACGAGGTCGGCACGCCGACCATTCACATCGACGGCGTGGCGTTCTTCGGGCCGGTGATCACCCGCGTTCCGCGCGGCGAGGAGGCGGTGCGGATGTTCGACGGCGCGCTGATGCTCGCGTCCAACCCGTACTTCTTCGAGCTCAAGCGGAGCCGCACCGAGCCCCCGCAGGTCGACAGCTGACTGGCTAGCCGGCTGCCCTGGTAGCCCGGAGGGCCACGGCCCCGGCGGCGCCGGCGAGCGACGCGCCGGCCGCCGAGGAGAGGACGAACCACCGGGTTACCCGTGGCAGCTCACGCCAGGACGCCAGCGTAGTGGCCGCGTCGAGGGCGTCGCAGAGCGCGCCCGCGGCGACCCAAGCGGACGAGGATTCGCCGTCCTCCTGGGTGAGGGCTGCCAGCGCGCCGAGGCCCAGGCCGAGGTCACGTCCGCCGAGCGCACGCCCCAGCACCCGCGCGGCCAGCCCGGCTGCTCCTTCTTCGGCCCCGGCGCCGACGCCGACCCACGGGCGGCTCGGCACGCCGGGACGCGCCAGGGCCAGCACCCCGATCGCGACCCTGGCGGCCGCCACGGCCGTGGCGCCGCGCCGCAGTTGCACCCGCAGATCGTCCTTGCTGCCGAGGTTCATCCGTCGCCGCCTCTCCTGTGTTCGTGCCATTCAAGCACGGGCGGCGGCCGCCGCCTCCCGCTTCTTGCTGTTATCAGCCTGAGGCACCGGAGGTGCCGGCTGGGGTCGCCGCGAACTCAGCGCATCTTGCTGTTATCGCGTCGACGCGAAGATAGTGGATAGTTAGGCACACCAGAGGGTGCACAACTATCCATCATCTTGGCGGGGCAGCCGCTTCTTGCTGTTATCAGCAACGATCGCGGGTTGCACGGATGATAGTGGGCCGTTAGGCACACCAGAGGGTGCACAACGGCCCATTGTCTTCGCGGGCGATCGAACATCGTGGGGACTTTCGCGGCCTGGCCGCATCTTGCTGTTATCAGATCGGCGGATGCGCTTGACCGTGACGCCCGCCGCTGTATCATTGTCTTATGGATATAGATAAAGGGATCAGCGATGAGCCGCGGCGGACCGCGGGGGTGTCGCCGATCGATTTCCGGCTCGATCCGGCCTCAGGAGTGCCGACCTACCTGCAGCTTGTGCATCAGGTCGAGCACGCGCTGCGGCTCGGGTACCTCAAGCCTGGCGATCAGCTGCCGAAGGTCAGGGACGTGGTCGCCGCGCTGGCCATCAACCCCAACACGGTGCTGAAGGCGTACAAGGACCTGGAGACCAAGGGCCTGGCGGCCGGCCGGCCCGGCCAGGGCACGTTCATCCAGGCGACGCTGAGCCAGGTCGCCCTGCCCGAGCTCAGCGGGCTGCGCAGATCCCTGCTCGGCTGGCTCGCCGATGCCGACACGGCGGGACTTGACGAGGACGGGGTGGTCGCGCTGTTCACCAGCGCCCTACGGGATTTCTATAAGCGCCGCGGCGGCCAGGCCGACCGCGGCGCGGCGAGCGGCGAAACGGAGGGTGCCGCATGAACGTGATCGAGGCCAGCGGCCTGGGCAGGCGGTACGGCGGCACCTGGGCGCTGCGCGACTGCACGGTGGCGATCCCTGCCGGGCACGTGGCCGCGCTGGTCGGCCCGAACGGCGCGGGCAAGACCACCTTGCTGAACCTGGCGGCCGGGCTGGCGGCGCCGTCCGCGGGCGGCGTGACCGTGCTCGGCGGCCGGCCGGCCGGATCGATGGCCGCGCTGGACGGCATCGCGTTCGTCGCGCAGGACACGCCAATGTACAAGAACCTGTCGGCCAGGGACATGCTGCACCTGACCCGCAACCTGAACCGGCGCTTCGACCAGCAGTTCGCCGAGAGCCGGCTGGGCGAGCTGGGCATCCCGCTGAAGCGGAAGGCCGGGAAGCTGTCCGGCGGCCAGCAGGCGCAGCTGGCGCTGACCCTGGCGCTGGCCCGGCGGCCGCGGCTGCTGGTGCTCGATGAGCCGATGGCGATGCTGGACCCGATCGCCCGGCACGACTTCATGGCCTCGGTGATGACGGCGATGGCCGCCGACGGGGTGTCGGTCGTGTTGTCCTCGCACGTGCTGGCCGAGCTTGAGCGAGTGGCCGACTACCTCGTCTTGATGTCCCGGGGCCGCGTGCAGCTGACCGGCGAGGTCGATGACCTGCTCGCCTCGCACCGCTTGCTGACCGGCCCGGCCGCCGAGGCCGACCGGTACGCCGAGCGCCTGAGCGTGGTGCATGCCCGCCGCGGTGAGGCGCAGGCGCACCTGCTGGTCCGGGCCACCGCGGACGACCCGGTGCCGCCCGGCTGGGAAGCGCACCCGGTCGGCCTGGAAGAACTCGCCCTGGCCTACCTGCGCGAGCCGGCCGCGGCGGTGCTGCCCGGCCCGGATCGCGCCCGGCGCCGGGCGCTGCCATCAGAAACTAGCCAGCAGACGGAGGTAACCAAATGACCGCGCTGAGCGTGCCCGCCCGCCAGGAGGAGGACGCCAGCCTGCGGCCGGTGCCGTGGCAGCGGATGGGCTGGGTCACCTGGCGGCAGCACCGGGCCACGCTGGCCTGGGTGATCGTGTTCCTCGGCGTGCTGGCGGTGCTCGTGTACCTCGCGGGCCGTCAGGTGTACAGCGCCCACGCCGCCGCGATCGCTGCCTGTCAGTCGGCAAGCGCACTGACCTGCCCCGGCAGCATCATCGCCTTCAATGGTACGAACGCCTTCCTGGCCAATGGCTTCCTGCTGCAGGCGATACCCCCGCTGCTCGGGGCGTTCGTCGGCGCGCCGGTGCTGGCCCGTGAGCTGGAGACCGGCACCTTCCGGTACGCCTGGACCCAGGGCTTCGGCCGCTGGCGCTGGACGCTCGCCAAGCTGGTTCCGCTCGCGGTCGTGCTCGCCGCCGCCGCCGGCGTGTTCAGCCTGCTGTTGAACTGGTACTACCAGCCGTACTTCGCCGCGGCCAACCAGAACCTGGCACTTGAAGATACGACCCCGTTCTTTCCCGGCATTTTCGACCTGCGCGGGATCGGATTCGCCGCCTGGACGCTGGCCGCCTTCGCGATCGGCGCGCTGGCCGGCACGCTCATCCGCCGGGTCGTCCCGGCGATCGCCGCCACCCTGGTCGCCTACGCCGCGCTCGCGTTCGCGGCCGGGGGGTTCCTGCGCCAGCACTACCTAGCGCCGCTGGTTACCAGCAACCTGAACCTGCCCGGCTCCGCGTGGATCATCAGCCAGTGGTGGACCAAAGGCGGCAAGTTCGCCTTCTCCGGCTGGCCCCCCGACCGTCTCCTTCGGCAGTTCTGCCCGAACGGCCCTCCGGGGCCGGTGGGGCCTTTCGGCAAGTCGAAGGCGGTAGCCATCGCGGAGTGCCTCACCCCGCACGGCTACACGCAGTGGACCAGCTATCAGCCAGCCAGCCGGTTCTGGGCGTTCCAGTGGATCGAGGGCGGCTGGCTGCTCGTGCTGTCAGCCTTGCTGATCGCCCTGACCGTGTGGCTGGTCCGCCGCCGGGCGACCTGACCTCGCGGCCCGCCGCGAGGTAACATGCCCGCCGTGGCGGAGATCGAGGTGCGCGAGGCAGTTCATGCCGACCTGCCGCAGATCGCGGCGGTGGCGCTCGCCACCGGGCAGGACGAGGAGTGGGGCGGCGCCGACCCCGCGTACATGACCCACCTCCTCGCCCACGGCCGCGTGGTCGTCGGCGTGACCGGAGGTGCGGTCGCCGGCTTCGGCGCCACCCGGGCGGTCGGCAGCGGCCCCGGCGCGGTGAGCATGCTGTGCGACTTGTTCGTCCATCCGGAGGTGCACGGCAGCGGCTGCGGCCGGGCGATGCTGGCGGCGCTGTGGCCGGGCAGTGGCGGGCGCCGGATGACCTTCAGCAGCCTGCACGCGCACGCGCTGCCGCTGTACACCAGCTTCGGGCTGGACGCCTGGTGGCCCCTGCTGTACCTGCGCGGCCGGGTCGACGCCCTGACGGCGCCGGCCGGCTGGCAGGCCGCGGCGGCTCCGCCCGCCTCGGTGGCCGCGGCGGAACTGGCCTGGACCGGTGCCGACCGCTCCGCGGACCATCAGGCATGGGCCCGGCGGCCGGGCGGGGCTGGCGTCCTGGCCGTTCGCGAGGGCGAGGTGATAGCGGCCGGGACGGTGGGCGGCGCGGGCGATGAGTTCGGCGTGACGCACCTCGCGATCACGCCGGCGGCGGATGACGGCTGCGCCGCCACCGCGGTGCTCACGGTGCTGGCCGCCCTGGCGCCAGCGGACGGCGTGGCGCGCGTCTGCCTGCCCGCGCCGCACCCGGCGGTCCGGCCGCTGCTCGCCGCCGGCTGGCGAGTCGGGGAGTTCGACCTGTTCATGGCCACCGAGCCGGGCCTGATCGATCCGCGCCGGGCCGTGCCTTCCCCGGCGCTGGCCTGAACGCGGGCTGACGAGGCGGGGTCTTTGCCGCGTTTCCCGGCAAAACCGCCGGCCGGCGGGTAGATGGGTGGCAGTCTTGTACCGCCTCTTTGGGGAGCATGTGACGAGGGAAATGTCGTGGAACACATAACGAAGTCGCTGACACCGGTGGCGCTGCTCGTGGCGGCCGCCGTCGTGTTCGTGCTTGGCACCGCATTCCTCCTGGCGTCGGACGCGACGCTGTCCTCTTCCCTGGGCGCGTCGAGCGACCTGGCGCAGGCCGGGCGCTGGATACAGTTCCTGGCGGGGGCGGGCGCC
Source organism: uncultured Actinomycetota bacterium (assembly GCA_963843745.1). Classification (GTDB taxonomy): domain Bacteria; phylum Actinomycetota; class Actinomycetes; order Streptosporangiales; family Streptosporangiaceae; genus Trebonia. The sequence continues at coordinate 2,095,061 of CAWJLP010000007.1, read as the reverse complement.
ATGGCCGCGGTGTGCACCGCGGGCTGGGAAGTGGTCGTGCGCAGCGAGTGGGCGGCGGCAGCGGAGATCGCCGCCGCCGCGCTCGGCACCCTGCTGCTGATGATCGGCCTGCTCGCCGCCGCCGCCTCGAACGGGTCCAGCACGGCCGGCCCGGTGACCAGCGCGGTCGGCATCGGAATCTGGGCGCTGCTGGTCCTGAGCCGCGCGGCGCGCGCCTCTCTCGCCGAGCAAGGGCCGGGGCGAGCCGCGGTGCCGGGAAGTCACGGCGGCCCCGGGCACCAGGCGGACCTGTGGCTGGCCGCCGCCGTCGGCTTGTTCGTCCTGGCCATCGGGTACGGCTTCACCTCGGCCGCCAGCCAGGGCGCGGGTATCGCGGCGGGCATTCTGCAGGCGGTCGGGGTCGCGGTGCTGGCCGGGGCGATGGCTTCCGCCAGGTCGCGGGGGCTGCTGCGCGCCCACCCGGTTCCCGGCGTGATCGCCGGGCTGGTGATCGTGGCGGTGTCGTTCCTCGCCGCCGCGATCGTGGCCGGCCTGGCCTTCAGCACGCTCACCGCGCTCGGCGCCGGCCTCACGGTCGTCACCGCGGTGCAGCTGGCCGGCGTCGTGGTGCTGGGCCTGGCGGCATGGACGCGAGTGCGCGAACTGTACCCGAGTGCGCGAACGGCCGAGGTGAGACCTTAACCTGGGCTGCCGCCCGGGCCGGTCAGGAGACGGCTGGTCACGAAACGGCGGCGGCGATGCTGGTTCCCGCGAGGACCAGCATGATCCCGGCGGCGATGCGGGTGATCCAGGTCAGGGGGATGACCTTGAGCAGGCCGCGGCCGCCGGTGATGGCCAGGGCGGCCACTGCCCACAGGGCGAGGACCGCGCCGACCCCGACGGACAGCGGGTCGTGGTAGCGGGCGGCCAGGGTGGCGGTGGCGATCTGCGTCAGGTCGCCGAACTCGGCGACGAGGATGACCGCGAAGCTGGTCCAGGCGACGCGCCAGAACCCTGGCTCCCTGCCGTGCAGCTCGACGTGCTCATCGTCGCTCTCGTGCCTGCCGCGCAGCAGCAGCACCGCGCCCAGCGCGAACAGGACGGCGACCACGATCTCCAGCGGGCGGTGCGGAATCAGGGCCAGCAGGCTGCCGGCGGCGATCGCCAGCCCGACGTGCACGGCGAACGCGGCGGCGACGCCCGTGAACACCCAGACTGGCCGGTAGCGGCTGCCGAGCAGCAGGCTCGCCAGGGCGGTCTTGTCCGGCAGCTCGGAAAGGAAGATGACAGCGAATACGGTGGCGATGATGGCCAGGCTCATCTGAGACGCTCCTCATCGGGTCCTGCGGCCCGAAGGTCTCGCTCAAGCCTGGCGGCTCCCGGGCGCCGGGTCCCGCGATGCGGGGCCAGTATGTCGACGGTCCGGCAGAAGAGCTACTCCCCTTCGCTTCGGCAACTATAACGCCGGGCGCGTGAAGCTATTCCTCGTCGGGGCCGCGCGGCTGTGCGCGGCCAGGGGTACGGCGAGCCGGGTGTACGGCGGAGCCGTGCGGGCAGCATCCCGGCTGAACCCGTCACCACAGCTTCCCCGGAGGTACCGTATGTCGAAACCGCCGCTACCCGACGCCGCGGTAGCCATGCTGCGCAAGCCCAACCCAGCGGTCATCGCCACGCTGCGGCGAGACGGCCAGCCGGTGGCCACGGCCACCTGGTACCTCTGGGACGACGGCAGGGTGCTCGTGAACATGGACGAGGGCCGGACGCGGGTGGCGCACATGCGCAACGATCCCCGGGTCGCGCTCGACGTGCTCGATGAAGGCGGCTGGTACACCCACCTGAGCATCATCGGCCACATCGACGAGATGCGTGACGACACCGACCTGGCCGACATCGACCGGGTGGCCATGCAGTACACGGGCAAGCCTTACCCGCGGCGCGACCGCGGCCGGATCAGTGCCTGGATCGCCGTGGACGGCTGGCATGGCTGGGGTGCGCTGAAGGACAGCAGCCAGCCGGGCTAGGCAGGTCACTGCCAGGCCACCGATAGTCTCGGATTCCCACTCCGACCGAGTCTGGAGAATTCGTGAGGTTTCGGCAGGCCCGGCCGCCGGTGCTGATGTCCTATGCCGCGTTCGTGCTGGTCGGCATCAACGTGGGGATCAGCGGCGTGCTGCTCCCGTCGCAGATGGCCAGTTACGGGGTGGGCCGGGCCACGATCGGGATCACGTTCTTCACGAGCTCGGCCGGGTTCGTGCTGGCCAGTGTCAGCACCGGCGCGCTGATCCACAAGGCCGGGATCCGGATCGCGCTGACGGCGGGCGGCGTGGCCTTCACGCTGGCCGGGCTGTACCTCGCCACCCGCCCGCCGTTCGCCGCGTTCGTGCTGGCACAGCTGGTCCTTGGGTACGGCACCGGGGTTCTCGAGGCGGCGCTCAACGTCTACATCGCGGGGCTGCCGGGCGCGACGACGCTGCTCAACCGGCTGCACGCGTTCTTCGGCGTCGGCGCGCTCGTCGGGCCGCCGCTGGCCGCCTGGATCCTCGGCTTCGCGTCATGGACGGTGGTCTGGCTGGTGGTGTCCGTGGCCTGCGTCCCGCTGGTCGCCGGCTTCCTGCTGGCCTACCCGGGACCGGAGCGGAGCACCGCCGACGCGCACGGCACGCCTGTCGTTCACGCGGCGCCCGACGGGCCCGGGACAGCGCCGGCGCCGCCCCCGCGCGGCATGCTGTACAGCGCGCTCAGGGACCGGGGTGTCCAGCTCGGGGCGGCGATGCTGTTCGTCTACGTCGGCGTCGAACTCGGCGTGGGCAACTGGGGGTTCAGCTACCTGGTGCAGACGCGGGCGCTGCCGGATTCGCTGGCCGGCTACACGATCAGCGGGTTCTGGCTGGGGCTGACCCTCGGCCGGTTCCTGATCAGCCCGATCGCCGCAAGGGCCGGCGCGACCACGGCCGCCATGATCTACGCGTGCCTGGCCGGCATCAGCGCCGCCATCGTGGCGGCCTGGGTGTCGCCGGCTGTGGTGGCTTGCGTGGCGTTCGGGCTGCTCGGCTTCTTCCTCGGCCCGGTCTTCCCGACCACCATGGCGATCGTGCCGCGGCTCACGCGGCCGCGCCTGGTGCCTACCGCCATCGGCGTCATGAACGCGGGGGCGGTGATCGGCGGCTCCGCGCTGCCCTGGCTGGCGGGCACGCTTGCCCAGAACGCCGGGATGTGGGTGCTGCTGCCGTTCATCCTGGCGCTGTCCCTGGCCCAGTTCGCCGTCTGGCGGCCGATCGCCGCCCGGCTGGAGCGACAGGGCTGACCTGGGAGTTACGCGGCGCGGGTTCGCGATGGCGCCGGCGCGGGCGCGCGGGCTACTGTGAGCCGGTGAGACAGACGACCGGCTTCGCGCGGCTGCCGGGCGGGCAGCGGATCGCGTTTGCCGTGGTGGGCAGCGGCCCGGCACTGGTGCTGCCTGCCTGGTGGGTCTCCAACGTCGTCGAAGACTGGCACTTCGGCCCGATGCGCCACTTCGTCGAGGGCCTTGCGGACGAGCGCACGGTCGTGCGGTATGACCGGCTCGGAACCGGCCTGTCCGACCGGGAACGGCCGCCAGAGACGTTCACCAAGGACTTCGAGGACGCGACGCTGTGCGCCGTCGTTGACGAGCTCGGCCTGGCGCGGGCGGCGCTGCTGGGCATCTCGTGCGGGGGCTGTACCGCCGTGAGCTTCGCTGCCCGGCGGCCGGAGCGCGTCGATCGCGTCGTGCTCTACGGCAGCTACGCGCAGGGCCACGCGCTCGGCTCGCCGGAAGCGCGGACCAGCATGATCGACTTGGTCCGCTCGCACTGGGGGCTGGGCAGCCGGCTGCTGGCGGACATGTTCGGCCCCGACTGGTCGGCCGAGGACCGGGCCGCCTTCACCGTGGCGCAGCGCACGGCCGCCGGCGCCGAGGTGGCCGCCGATCTGCTCGCGCTGATCTACGACACCGACGTGCGCGACGAGCTGCCCAGGGTTCGCGCGCCGGCCCTGGTCGTGCACCGCGAGCGCGACCGCGCGATGCGCCTGAAAGGCGCCCGCGAGGTAGCCGCCTTGCTCCCGCACGCTGACCTCGTGACGCTGCCGGGAAACACCCACCTGCCGTGGCACGGTGACGGCGACGCCGTGCTTCGCGTCGTCGCGCCGTTCCTCGGGATCGAGGGCCCGCCCGCGCCACCGGGCGAGGACCGGGCCGACGCCGGCACAGGCACGCTCGCCGAGCTGAGCGCCAGGGAACGGGAGGTCCTCGCGCTCGTCGCGGCGGGCCTGAGCGACGCGCAGATCGCCGAGCGCCTCGTGATCAGCCCGCACACCGTGCACCGCCACGTGGCGAACATCCTGGCGAAGCTGCGGCGGCCCACGCGCGCCGCGGCCGCGGCGGCCGCCGCGCGGGCCGGGCTGCTCGGCCCGTAAGCCCGGCCGCGGCGCGCCGCCATGGCCTGAACGGGCCAGCGGAAGATGGCTGGTCCGCCCGATGCCGCGCGGGCGTCCCCGCTGGTGGACTTGAGCTGTCGGTCACCACGTCACGGGGGCGTGTACCGCGCGCAAGAATGGGGTTTCGGTCATGCGGCTCAATCAGCCTGACATCGTTGTCGTCGGCGGCGGCATCGCGGGCGCTTCACTCTCGACTGTCCTGGCCCGCAGTGGGATCAGGGTGCTGCTGCTCGAACGCCAGCGCGCCTACCGCGACCGGGTGCGCGGCGAGTACATGGCCCCATGGGGGGTGCTGGAAGCACGGGCTCTCGGGCTGGAAGACGTGATCCGCTCCACCCGCGCGGTCGACGCGCGCTATAGCGTCGGATACGACGAGCTGGTGGACCCGTCCGCCGCCGAGGCGGCCAAGAGGGACAACTCCACCGTCTTTCCCGGCGTTTCCGGCGGGCTGTGCGCGTCCCATCCCAGGACGTGCCAGGCGCTCGCGGACGACGCCGCGCGTTCCGGGGTGGAGGTGGTCTCCGGCGCCGCGGAGGTGCGGGTGCAGCCGGGCAGGCGACCGTCGGTCACCTATCGCGACGGCAGGGAGACAGAGGTGCGACCGCGTCTCGTCATCGGCGCGGACGGCCGCACGTCGACGGTGCGCAAGCAGTCCGGCATCCAGATGAACAGGATCCCGGCCACCCATGTGGCCACCGGCCTGCTGGTGGAGGGCGCGGGCAAGTGGCCGGAGGACCAGTACTCCATCGGCGTCGAGGGGGACTGCATGTTCTTCGTGTTCCCGCAGGGTGACGGCCGCCTCCGTCTCTACATCTGCCATGCGAACGAGCAGGCGACCCGGTGGGCCGGACGCGCGGGCGCGCAGCGCTTCATCGAGGCGTTCGCCGGGCTGCGGGCCATCCCGGAATCGCTGGGCCTGGGCCAGGTCACGCCGGCCGGACCGTGCGGGACGTTCGGCGGGGACCAGACCTGGTGCGACGAGCCCTCCGCGGACGGAGTCGTCCTCGCCGGCGACGCGGGCGGGTACGACAACCCGGTGGACGGCCAGGGCCTGTCGCTCGCGCTGCGCGACGTGCGCGCGCTGTCCGAACTGCTGCTGTCGTCGGCCGACTGGACGACAGCGGGATTGCGCCCGTACGCCGGGCAGCGGGCCGAACGGCTTCGCCGCATGCGGCGCGTGTCCACCACCTATGCGGAGTTCATGACCACCTTCACCGACTCCGGCCGGGCCAGGCGCGCCCGGCTGTACGCGGCGGGCAGGAACGGCCGCGATGACCTTCGGCTGGCCCTGAGCGCGATATTCGTCGGCCCGGACCGGGTGCCGGCCGCGGCGTTCACCGATGAGCTCCACGAAGCGGCGCTCGCCTAGCGACTTGGGGCCGCGCGGACGGCAATCACCGGGGCAGCGCCAGCGTCACGTGCAGCGCCTGGCCCGCACCCGCCACCCGGCAGGGGCCGTGGCGGCGCAGCAGTCCCACGATCCACGGCTGGTCCGCGAGCACCTGAGCCTGCAGCGCGCGCAGCCCGGTCCTGGCGGCGTACGCCACGATCTCGCAGAGCAGGTCACTGCCGACGCCGCGGCGCTGCCACTCGTCCTCGACCAGGATGCCCAGCTCGGCGACGCCCTCGTCCACCGCGCGGCAGCTCGCGAGCGCGACCACGGTGCCGTCCACCACGGTGCCGTCCACCACGGTGCCGTCCCCCTCCGCGTCGTCGCCAAGGCACGCCACCAGCGCGAAGTGCAACGGGCTGCCGGACAGCGCCTCGGTCAGGTACCGCTCGGGGAACACGGAGACCGGTCCGTGAAACCGCCGGTACCTGGTCTGCCCCGTGCACCGCGCCAGCATCCGCTCCAGCGCGGGCCGGTCCGCCGCGGCCGCCCGCCGCACGGAGCACGTCCCCGCCGCAACCGACGCCGGCGGCACGTCCACGGCGCTCACGGCCGCGGCAGGCCGATCGGGTTCGGCACCGGCATCACCCCGGTGTCGATCAGGTGCCTGCTGACCGGCGTCGCCAGCTCGATCGCCCGCTCGACGCCGGTCGACCCGAGCCGCTCGACCGGGCCGGCGGCGAGCCGGTCAGTCAGGTCCTCGACCTCACGGCGCAGCGCGCCGCCGGTCTTGGTGAGGCGTCCGCCCGAGTCGAGCAGCCCGCGCGCCCGCAGCCGCCGCACTGACGCGGACCAGTCCTCGTCGCTCCACCCGCGGGTCGGCTGGATCAGGTCGCGCGAGATCGCGCCGGTCGCCACCAACGTCACCGTCGCGTCGAGCCCGCGCAGCCCGGACGCCACCCCGGCAAGCACGTGCCCGTCGCCGCGGTGCTCGCGCAGCGCGGTGGCCGCCAGCCACATCGCGGCGACCGGGTCATCGGGCCTCGGCACGGCCGCCCACGCCGCCGCCAGCGGCCGCCCGTCAAACCGGCACCCGGCCACCGCCTCCCACAACAGATCCGCCAGCTCGCCGGCGGCGGTCAGGCCAGGCTCGCCCACGTGCAGTCGCAGCGCCTCGGGCGCGCTGGACAGCCGCGCCTCGAGCACGGCGGACGGGGACGCGAACCGCCACGCGTCCGGAATGGCCCGCGCGACCATCGCGGGCGCGAACCCGTAGGTCATAGCCTCGACAGCCGACGCGGGCACCGGCCCGAGCGGCGCCACCCGGCCGGCGAAGTAGGTCATCCAGAAGCCGCGCAGCCCGGTCTTCTTGGCGGCCTCGAGCGGTTCTGGCGCGAAGTACACGATGGAGTGAATGGGCTCGATCGCCACCCAGAAGCGGCGGGCCAGCGTCGGAGTCGGTTCCATGGACAACCACCCTGCCCGCAGCGGCCCGAACAGAACAGTGCCAATATCGAGAAATGGACCAGGATTCCAGGGACCTGACGTGGTGGGCGGAAGTCGTCTTCGCCGGCTGGCGGCAGCGTCCGGGCCCGCGGTACCAGAAGCTCGCCGCCGCGCTGCTGGAGGCGATCGACCAGCGCACGCTCGTCAGGGGCAGCCGGGTGCCCGCGGAACGGACCCTGGCCGCCGTCACAGGAACATCGCGAGGCACGGTCGTCGCCTGTTTCGACGAGCTCGTCAAGGCCGGCGTGCTGACCCGCCGCCAGGGCGCGGGCACCTACGTCGCGGGCCGCCCGTCGTGGGCCGCCCGCCCGGCCGGCAGCAGCGTCGCGACCATGCTGCTGCGCCGCGTGGCCGAAGACCGCGAGTCCATCGACCTGTCCCTCTCCGCCCCCGGTGACCTGCGGCATCTCCCCCACGTGGACGCCGGCGACGCCTGGCACTCCCTCGACGGCCATGGCCTCGACCCGGCCGGCCTGCCGCAGCTGAGAACCGAGGTCGCCCGCTACCTGACCGAACACCAGCGCCTCCCGACCGACCCCGGCCAGCTCGTCATCACCGCCGGCGCGCAGGAAGCGCTCTGGCTGCTCGTCAGGACGCTGCCCGCCGCGCGCGTGCTGGCCAGCTGCCCGACGTACCCGGGGCTGGCGAGCGCGCTGGCGGGCACCCGCGGGGAGCGGACGATCGCGCCGGCCGACGCCGCGGGCGACGCCCCCACCAGCATCGAGCGCGCCGGCCGCGCCCCGGACACCGTCGCGTACCTGATGCCCACCGGCCACAACCCGGCCGGGACGGTCATGCCGCTGCTGCGCCGGCAGGCCCTCGCCGCGATCGCTGACGCCGGCCGCGTCACGATCGTCGAGGACCTGTCCCTCGCCGACCTCATGCTCGGCGCGCCACGGCAGGCCGCTCCCCCGCCGCTCGCCGCGCTGAGCACCCGGGTCGTCGCGGTCGGCTCGGTCTCCAAGGTGCTATGGGGCGGGCTGCGCGTCGGCTGGATCCGGGCCGCGGAACCGCTGCGGTCAGCGCTCATCGCCCGCAAGGCCGCGCTCAACCTCGGCACCGCGGTCATCGGCCAGGCGCTCGCCGCCCGGCTGCTGGCCGCGATCGACGCGGACTGGCTGGCCGCGCACCGCGCCGCGCTCACCCAGCGCCGCGACCTGCTGCTGGCGCTCGTCGGCAGGCACCTGCCCGCCTGGCGCGCCGAGCGGCCAGCGGCCGGCCTGTCCCTGTGGGCGCGGCTCCCGCTCGACAACGCGGACGCCTTCGCCCACGCCGCGGCGGCCAGGCACGGCGTCACGATCATGGCGGGCGGCGCGGCGTGCGCCGACGGCCGCCACCGGCACTTCGCCAGGCTCTCCTTCGCCGAGCAGCCGGGCACGCTCGAGCTCGCCGCCGAGCGCCTCGCCGTCGCGTGGGAACTGCACGCGGAAAACCTGGCCGCCTCCCCCGCCGCCGGCTTCAGTTATCCAGAACGGGCCCGCGCCTCCGCCCGCCCCGCACCATGACCGTCAGGTCGTGGCGACCAGGAAGTCCTCCCCTGTCGACATGCGCATGCCGTCCGCGCGGCCGGCGAAGTACCGCCCGTTGAGCGTGGTCCCCGACACGTGCCGCACGTCGGTGAAGCCCGCCTCGCGGGCCAGCGCCAGCATCTGCGCCGGGGGGAAGAAGCTGATGAACGGCGTGCCCGACCTTGCGGCTCCGTCCACGGCGATCTGCCGCCCCGGCCGGTCCCGTTCATCGACGAGCTCAGCGGGCAGCTGGAACGTCATCGCCACCGTGGACCCGGCAGCCAGCGACGCCAGCTCGCGCAGCGTGGCTGCGTTCGCCTCCCTGGTCAGGTACATGCTGACCCCGGTGGAGGCGACCACGGCCGGCCGGCCCGCGTCGAACCCGGCGGCCGCGATCTCGCCGCGCCAGGACGCGCCTGCTTCGAAGTCGACGGGCACCAGCCTCAGCCAGTCAGGGACGGCGTAGCCGAGCTCGGTCAGCCGCCGCCGCTTCCAGGCCTGCGGCCCCGGCTGGTCGACCTCGAACACCCGCAGCCGGGCGGCGGCGTCGGGCCGCCGCTGCGCGAAGGTGTCCAGCCCGGCGCCGAGCAGCACGTACTGGCCTGTGCCGCGGGCGACCTGCTCGGCGACGAGATCCTCGATGAACCGTGCCCTGGCCACCACGTGCGCCCGGAAACCGCTGGTGAACACCGGGTCCATGTCCGGGCGGTCCCGCCAGCCGGCCTCGGGCGCCGCCAGCCGCAGCCCCACCTCGTCCTCGAGCACGTGCGGCGGCGGGTCGACCAGCACGTGCATCGCCCGCCACAGCGCGACCCGCACCGCTGTCTGATCTGGTGCGCCAGCCGGCTCCTCATCCATGTGTGGCAATGCTAGTCACGCTAGGGTTGTCCTGGCGGTGGGAGGCGGAGGGGGAGATGAGACAGGGCGCTGCGCGCGGGGCTCTGGAGCTCGGTGCGCTGGGAGTCGTGTTCGGTGACATCGGCACGAGCCCGCTGTACACCGTTCAGACGGTCTTCAGTCCCTCGGACCCGCACCGGGTCCACGCGTCGACCGGAAACGTCTACGGCGTCGTCTCGCTGATCTTCTGGGCGGTGACGATCGTCGTCACGATCACGTACGTGCTGCTGGTGATGCGCGCCGACAACGACGGCGAGGGCGGCATCATGGCGCTGATCACGCTGATCCGGCGGCGGAGCATGCCGAGCAGGCGCCGCACCGCACTGATACTGGCGGCGCTCGGGATCTTCGGCGCGTCGCTGTTCTTCGGCGACAGCATGATCACCCCCGCGATCTCGGTGCTGTCCGCGATCGAGGGCGTGCAGGTCGCGGCGCCGTCGGTCGCCGCGATCGTGCTCCCGTTGACGGCGGCCGTCCTCATCGGCCTGTTCGTGCTGCAGCGGCTGGGCACCGGCGCTGTCGGGCGGCTGTTCGGGCCGGTGATGGTGGTGTGGTTCTCGGTGATCGCCGCCTGCGGTATCCACGGCATCGCCGGCGACCCGTCGATCCTGAAGGCGCTGTCCCCCACCTACGCGGGCGCCTTCCTGTTCGGGCACTTCGGGACCGCCTTCTTCTCGCTGGCGGCCGTGGTGCTGGCGGTCACCGGCGCCGAGGCCCTGTACGCGGACATGGGGCACTTCGGCCGCGGGCCGATCACCCGGGCGTGGCTGTTCCTGGTGTTCCCCGCCGTCATCCTCAACTACCTGGGGCAGGGCGCCCTGGTCCTCGCCGACCCCGCCCGCGCGATCAGCAACCCGTTCTACCTGCTGGTGCCGAGCTGGGGGCGGATTCCCATGGTGATCCTGGCCACCGTGGCCACGGTCATCGCCTCCCAGGCGGTCATCTCCGGCGCCTTCTCACTGACGCAGCAGGCCGCCCAGATCGGGTACCTGCCGCGGCTGCGCATCGACCACACCTCCGAGGAGCGGGCCGGCCAGATCTACGTGCCGTGGATCAACTGGGCGCTGTGCGTGGCGGTGCTCGCGCTCGTCTTCACCTTCCGCACCTCCACCGCGCTCGCCTACGCGTACGGCGTGGCCGTCACCGGCACGATCACGATCACCACGCTGCTGTTCTTCTACATCGCCCGCCAGCAGTGGCGGTGGCCTCTCGGGCGGGTCATCCCCATCGCCGCACTGCTGCTGACCGTGGACGGGCTGTTCTTCGCCGCCAACCTCACCAAGCTGCCGCACGGCGCCTGGCTGCCGCTTGCCATCGGCGTCGTCGTGTTCACCGTGCTCACCACCTGGCAGAAGGGCCGGGGACTCGTCACGGTGCAGCGCGCGCGTGACGAGGGATCGCTGCGCGACTTCATCAACGAGCTGCACGGCAGGAAGCCGCCGCTGCTCCGGGTGCCGGGTACGTCGGTCTTCCTCAACCGCGGCAAGGAAACCGCCCCGCTGGCCATGCGCGCGAACGTCGAGCACAACGAGGTGCTGCACGATCACGTCATCATCCTGGCTATCACGACGCTTCCCGTGCCGCACGTGGCCGACGCGGACCGGCTCGAGATCGACGACCTCGGCTACTCCGAGGACAGGATCTACCACGTCACCGCCCGCTTCGGCTACATGGACATGCCCAGCGTCCCCTCGCTGCTGCCACTCATCAGCGCGGCAGGGAAGGAACACGCGCTGTCTGGCGGCAAGATCTCCTATTTCCTGTCCACCATCGAAATCCGCCGCGGGAACACCCCGGGCATGAGCCGGTGGCGCAAGCGCCTGTTCGTCGCCACCGCCCGGCTGACGGCCGACGCGGCCGAGTACTTCCAGCTCCCCCGCGAGAGCACCGTCATCATGGGTGCTCGCATCGAACTCTGAGCGAGGACGGCGGGGCCGCCCAGTCCAGTACCACCGCGGCCGGCTGCCTGGTCACGCAGCGCCACGTCGGTCCCGGCGGTCACGCCGAAGGCTACCGGCGTTGTCAAGGTCAAAGGCACAATCGCATAACGATGCGCTGGCCTTTCTGAATGCTTCCTCTGAAAACGCTCGCGGCCGTTCCCGCGGGCCGCTGGACACGGCTCGCGGGGTATCGTGGAAACGGCCGCTACAGCGCGCAGGATCCAGGCCAACTTTCCCGCTGCCAGACGCTCCCGCGGTAACACCCTTGCCGCACCGCCGCCGGAGTCGTGCGCGTCATTCACACACGAAAGACTGATCAATGGGAAAGTTCTTCACGCGGTCCAACCGGCCGGCGATTATCGCGCTCAGCGTGATAACGGTGATCCTGGCCGTGACGATCTACTCTTTCGTGTCCCTGAGCCAGCGGGCGACGCCCCAGAACGCCGGCCCGCCGCCCACGCAGAAGCTGCCCGCCCCGTCGGCCCAGCCGACCGTCAACACGGCGAACTTCGCGTCCGCGTCGCCCGCCGCCACCGGGTGCTCGCACTCGGTCTCACTGCAGACCACCGGCGCGTGGATGGCCGGGTACAACGACGACAAGCAGAACACGAGCGAGGTCCCGAGCGGCGCGGCCCAGTTCGGCGTGCTGGACTTCGACTGGCTGACGTTCACCACGCCAGGCTCCCTGACCTCGGCCGACCCGTTCAGCGAGTCGCTGTCGACCGTGCTGAGCGCTGACGCCCAGGCCAACCCCTGCACGCTGCGGTTCGTTACGATCAACGACCAGAACACCTCCAAGAAGGTGATGGCCGAGATCCTCACCGAGCCCTCAGTGATGAACGAGCACGTGACGGCCATCGCCAGTGAGATGGCCAGCCTGCCCGACGCGAACGGCCTCACCCTGGACTACGAGTTCTCGCTGCCGGAAAACGCGACCGACCTGGCCACCTACGCCAAGCTGGCGGGGTGGCACAACCTGACGTTCGACCAGGAAGTCAACCAGGTAACCCTCGACTACACGCGCCTGGTGCAGATGGTCGCCGCCGCGCTGCACAAACAGCACCGGCTGCTCCGGGTGGCGTCCATGGTCAGGAACAACGACATGGTCGACTCCGAGGTCACCAACGTCGCTCCCTACCTGCTGGATTACGGCAACCTGGCCAAGTACGCCGACCAGCTGGTGCTGATGGCCATCGACTTCCACTATCAAGGCGGCCCCCCGGGGCCGATCTCGCCGCTGGCCGACGTCACCCAGGTGGCGAATTACGTGCGCAGCTACGGCATACCGCCGAGCAAGCTCGCCATCGAGGTGCCCAACTACTCCTACGACTGGCAGGTCACCGCCAGTGGCGCGAACGCGACCAGCTCGTCCGGTCAGGTGATCCAGGCCACCCAGCTGAACCCCACCCAGCTGGCGGCGAAGATGCAGGCCGGCGCCTGGCGAAAGGTGGGGACGCAGGATGGCGAAACCCAGTACAGCTACACGACCACCGTCGGCGGGAAGTCCGTACAGCACATCGTGTGGGACTCAGCTACGGCAATCTCCTACGAGAAAGCACAGCTGGCGAAGGTGCTGCCCGGGGTTGCGATCAACGTTTGGCAAATAGGCAATAACGATCCGGTCGGGACCACGCTGGCCGCGCAAGTAAAGTAAAATAGAGTTAACGAAGTAACAACTGATCCACAGCGGAACACAGGGGTTACTGTGACCTCTCTACTACCCTGTGTAACTTCTGAACCAGCTATGCAAGGCACGAACCTGGACACGTCGCGCACATTCGGCTAACATAAATTTGCAGTCAATTGTCACGAACGGCGTGCTATCGTGTCCCCGCAACGATGGCTCAGTACCGCGTTCTACTACAGCGTGCCTGCGATCCGTTAGTTTTCGCAGCTAAGAGAACCGAACGCCTCTCAACCATAAGAGACAGCTATGAAAAGCGGGGGGAAGTCGTTGTACCGGCAACAGCCGAAAGAGGACGACTTGCAGCGTCCGCACTCAGTGCGGAACCTTGTGATCGGCACCGGCGTACTAGGCGCCATCACGCTCATCTGCTACTACGGGACCGGCGCGTCCCAGACCGGCAGTTCGTCGAACGGGTTCATCGCCTGCAGCAACTGCGCGGCTCCGACGGCGCTTCCGATGGAGTCCCCGGCCGCCGCCCAGGCCAACGCCAACGGCAGTTCCAGCGGCAACCCGAAGGCGATTGGCGGCTCGACGAAGCGGTCGGGAACCGTCACCGGGCTCTCCCCGATCATCAACGCCCTGGTTAACCCGACGACCACCACCACGGGCACCACCGTCGGCCCGGTCGTACACCCGTCGACTTCCGCGTCGGGCACGACGCCGACGACGCCCGCGGCTAGCAAGACGAGTAGCAAACCCACGGTCGCGCCCACCACGGTCAAGCCCACCACGGTCAAGCCGACGACGGTTGCGCCCACCACGGTCGCGCCCACCACAGTCGCGCCGACCACGGTGGCCCCCACTACGGTGCCGCCGACCACGGTCCCGCCGACGACGGTGCCGCCGACCACGGTCCCGCCGACGACGGTGCCGCCGACCACGATCGCGCCGACGACGGTCCTGCCGACGATCACGATCACCGCGTCGCTCGCGGTCACTCCGACCAGCGCCGGGCCGGTCTCATCCTGACCGCGATACGCCACGTCCCGTGAACGCCGTGAGCTACCCGCAGCAGGAGACCAGGAAGAAGGAGAAGGGGCCGTCATGACCAGGCGCTCGACGGCTGCCCATCGCAAGGGCCTGCACGCCGACGAGATCCACGAGGTCAACCCCAACCAGGTCTTTTACAGCCCCGGCGGGCGGCGCGGCTGGATCCTGCTGACGATCCTGGTGCTGGTGGGCTGCTTCATCGCGGTGGCGGTTGACTGGGCGCGGACGGTGACGACCGAGCTGCCGCCCCAGGCCGCCCGCTACAACACCTCGGTGAACTACCCACGCGAGGTCTACGACGCGGTCTACAAGTGCGCCAAGACCGACGGCCAGTACGGCGACAGTGGCAACCTTGAGATGCCGGTCATCGGCACCGGCGTGTTCCAGCGCGTCGTCAAGGTCGTGCACGACGGCGGCACGGACTACGCCGTGGACCCCTTCACCGGCCAGGTCTACCGGCCGCTCACCCAGCTCGAGGCCCACGGTGCCCGCTGCGGCTACGCGGTCGAGGAGTTCGGGACGGTGCCGGCACACACGCTGATCCTCACTTACGACGACGGGCCGAGCGGGCAGTGGACGCCGAAGATACTCGGCATCCTCGATTATTACGGCGTGCGCGCCACATTCTTCAACATCGGCAGCCAGGATCTCCTGTATCAGCAGGAATTCCAGTCCGCGCTGGCGCACGATAACGCGGTCGGCAACCACTCGTACACCCACCCCGAGCTGTTCAACCTGACCAACCTCCAGGCCAGGGACCAGCTGCTCGCCACCGCTCGCGTCCAGGCCGAGCTGGGGAACTACCAGACCCGGATCTGGCGCACCCCGTACCAGGGTGGTGACCAGGTGTCGGCCGGCAACGGCATGTTCGACACTCTGGTGGGCCAGCAGCTCGGCCTCACCGAGGTCGGCTTCACCAGCGACACCTCCGACTACGCATACTCGGGCCAGGAGATCCCGCCGCCCCCGCTGTCGCGCGACCCGAGCAGTCCCGGGCAGGTCGTGATCATGCACGACGGCGGCGGCAACCGGGCGTCCACGGTGGCTCTCTCGAAGAAGATCATCAGGGAGGGCAAGAGCGACGGCTACCGCTTCATGACCATCCCGGAGCTGCTCTCCGAGCAGCCGGGCTGGCACGGGCCGGTCATCTCCCGCGGCGTGCCGCCGACCCGGGTCGACACCGCCGGCTACTGGCTGGAGGCTTACGGCTCGGTCTTCAAGGGGTTCTACGCGTCGCTGATCCGGATCATGACGGTCATCATCATCGTGATCAGCGCGCTGATCCTGCTCGGCGCGGCCGCCGACCGGATCTTCAGCTACCGCAAGGCGCCGGCGTGGCACCCGGACGAGCTCGGGATCCTGATCCCGTGCTGGAAAGAGTCGAAGGTCATCAGGAACACGGTCGAGCGCGTGCTGCACTGCGGCGAAGGCCTTCCCTTCCCGCTTCGTATCGTGCTGGTCGACGACGGCTCGGCCGACAACGATCCTGCCGACACGACGTGGGAGATCTTGTGCGAGCTCGCCACCGAATATCCCGAGGTCATCGCCGTACAGCAGGGTAACGGCGGAAAGGCGCGGGCGCTCAACTTCGGCCTGCAGTACGTCACCTCGGACATCGTGGTCATCATGGACGCCGACACGATCCCGAAGGACGCGTACTCGATGGCGTGCCTGGTCAGGTGGTTCAAGGACCGCCGGGTCGGCGCGGTCGCCGGGAACACGAGGGCGGGCGACCGCGGCACGGGCTGGCGGCAGCACATGATCGCCAACTTCCAGGCCGCCGAGTACGACCTGGGCATCGCGCTGACCCGCGCGGTGCAGAACCTGAGCAACGGCATCGTCATCGTGCCCGGCGCGTACTCCGCGTTCCGTACCCAGTGGCTGCGCGAGGTCGGCTTCCTGCCGGACCGGGTGGTGGCCGAGGACGCCGAGGCGCCGCAGCGGATGCGACGCCGTCGGCCGCGGATGCGCATCATGCAGGACATCCACGCCGTCGCCTACACCGAGGTGCCGCTCACCTTCAAGGTGCTGCGCAGGCAGTGGCGGCGGTGGACGATCGGCGTGCTGCAGACGCTGTTTGAGCACCGCGAGATCTTCTACCGGATGGACAAGTACCAGCTGCTCACGCTGCAGTGGTGGTTCGCCCTGTACGGCAGCGTGGTGCCGCAGCTGTTCCTGCCGCTGTCCTACATCATGCTCATCTACGGGCTGACCCAGGGCACGCTCGGGCCGATTTACCTCTTCCCGATCATCTTCATCGGCTTCCGTGCCGTGCAGACCGTGATCGCGATGATCATCCTGCGCTCCAAGATTAACCCGTTCGCGGCGATCTGGTACCGGTTCATCAACGACCCGCTGCAGATCTACCTAACGGCTGTCTGCTTCTGGATGGTCCTCAGCGGCCGGATGCCGACGACGCGGAAAATCTGGTCGCAGGTGCCCCGCAGCGGGGTCGTCGTCGGCGGCACAGTCTCCAGGAAGGTCGGCGTCGACGCCGTGCAGGTGCCTGTGGCGGCCCGGACGACCGGCGGGATCCCGCTGGCCGAAGTCACCCAGGTCTCCGCGGAAGAGTGGGAGCGCGAGACCGCCCAGGTGACCGAGGAAGAAGAGTGGCAGCGCGAGAACGCCGAGACCAGGGCGCTCCCCATGCTCAAGCTGGACGACGACAAGGACAGCGCGCCGGCGGCAGCGGCGAAGGCCGCGCCGAACGGCACACAGCCGAATGGCACACAGCCGGAGGCCGACGAGCCGGCTGAGCCGCACGCCGCGCCGTCAAACGGCGCGGCCTCGGACGGCGCAGTGTCGAACGGTGCAGCAGTCTCGGACGGCGCGGTGTCCAACGGCGCGGCCTCGGACGGCGCGGCCTCGGACGGCGCAGTGTCGAACGGTGCAGCAGTCTCGGACGGTGCAGCAGTCTCGGACGGTGCAGCAGTCTCGGACGGCGCGGTGTCCAACGGCGCGGCCTCGGACGGCGCGGCCTCGGACGGCGCGGCCTCGGACGGCGCAGTGTCGAACGGTGCAGCAGTCTCGGACGGCGCGGTGTCCAACGGCGCGGCCTCGGACGGCGCGGCCTCGGACGACGCAGTGTCGAACGGTGCAGCAGTGTCGAACGGTGCAGCAGTCTCGGACGGCGCGGTGTCGAACGGCGCGAGCGAGGCAGCCAAGCCGGCGTGGGCTGACGGAGCCGTCCCTGACTGGGCCGCCGACACAGGGCCGATACCGCGGGTCAGCTGGGAACCCCCCGAGCTGAGCTGGGACACGGAGGTTCTCCGGCTGCCCGAGCGGGACAGCGACGATGCGGACGGCCACCCGGATGCCAACGGCCACTCCGAGGCGGACGGCGAAACCGACGCGGACCAGTCCCCCACGGCCACGCAGCCCGAGAGAATCCTGCCGGCCGAGCGCGGCTAGGCTCCGGCGTCCCGGACGGTCAGTCCTGGTAGTCCGGCGCGATGCGCTCCACGAGGCGCAGCATGGCGTCCCATACGAGGTCCGGTCCGGTCGCGTCGCCGTAGTCGTCGTCGCTGCGGTCGCCCTCGAACTGCCGCGCGGTGTGCTCGCAGACTTCGGGCGGCGGCGTGACGAGGGCCGCTCCCCCGGCGAGCGCGTCCACCTGGATCTGGCAGGCGCGCTCCAGGTAGAACATCCGGCGGAACGCCTGGCCCGGCGTCGTGCCGACCGTGAGCAGGCCGTGGTTGCGCAAGATCATCACCGGCTTGTCGCCGAGGTCGGCGACAAGCCGGTTCTTCTCCGCGTTGGACAGCGCGATGCCCTCGTAGTCGTGGTAGCCGACCCGGTTGTAGAACTCGAGCGACATCTGGTTGAGCGGCAGCAGGCCATGCTCTTGCGCCGCGATCGCGCAGCCGGCCTTCGTGTGCGTGTGCAGCACGCACAGCGCGTCCTCGCGGGCCTCGTGAATCGCGCTGTGGATCACGAACCCGGCCGGGTTGACCCGCCACGGCCCCTCGGTGATCAGCTGGCCGTCCAGGCCGACGATCACTAGGCTGGATGCGGTGATCTCCTCATACAGCAGGCCATACGGGTTGAGCAGGAAGCGGTGCTCAGGACCCGGCAGCCGGACCGAGATGTGGTTGTAGATCAGGTCGGTCATCTTGAAGTGCGCGATGAGCCGGTAGACGGCGGCGAGCTCCCGCCGCAGCCGTGCCTCCTCCGCCGCGTAGTCCCCGGTCGCCGGCTTGCCGAGTTCGGTCACTGTCATGCGCTGCCGTCCCTGCCTGCGTCGATGATCGTCGATTCAAGACTTTCATGGCGGGACAGGGCGAAGCAACGAGACCGTTCGGGATAAAAGATCTTCTCTCAGCTCAGCGGGCGGAGACCGGCGGCGGTCAGGAGATAGGCGCGCTGGTCGTGGCCGGGGTCGCCGATCAGCGCCGTGATCGCCGCGCCCGCCTGCTCGGGGGTCAGGGCCGGGCCGCGGTCCTTCAGGAAGGCCTCGACATCCATGCCCGCGCGGACGGCGTAGGCGGCGACCGCGGCGGCGCCGAGCCCGGTGGCCGGGGTCAGCTGCGGCAGCACCGCGGTGAAGCGGATGCCGAGCCCGGCGCGCTCCGACTCGTCGGCGGCGTAGGAGGCGAGGAACCGGATGGTGGCCTTGGCGCCCGCGTAGCCGCCGCTGAGCGGCGACCCTTGCAGGGCGGCGCCGCTGGACATCGCGACGACCGCGCTGCCGGGGGGCAGCGGGCGCAGCAGCGCCTCGCGGGTCCAGTGGAAGGCGTGCCTGACGTCGACGTCCCAGGGACGGCTGAACGTCTCCCAGGTGTGCTCGTGCAGCGGGCGGGACAACGGGCTGACACCGGCGTTCAGTACCAGGACGCGCGGCTGGTAGGTGTCGATGAGGGAGCCCGCCGCCACTGGGTCGGCCGCGTCGGCGGCGACGGGCGTGAACGCGCCGCCGAGTTCGGCGCGCAGTTCATCGAGCGGGGCGCGGTCCCTGGCGATGCCGACGACGTGCGCCCCGGCCGCGTGCAGCGCGACGGCGACGCCGCGGCCGAAGCCCCGGCTCGCGCCGGTGACGATGGCGGTGGTTCCTGACAGGTCATTCGCTGACATGGGAAGCTCCTCAGTCCGGTGCGGGTTTACCGGTACTGATCCGGGGGCGGCGCGAACTCACCGGTGAGTTTTCGCGGCGCCGCGGGTCTATTGAGGTATGTCAGCAACAGCGGCCGGCAGCCTGCCGCGCGACGGCGAGGACTTCGCGCGCCTGGCGGACCCGTACCGGCCCGAACTGCTCGCGCACTGCTACCGGATGGTCGGCTCGGTGCACGACGCCGAGGACCTGGTGCAGGAGACCCTCGTCCGCGCCTGGCGGGCGTGGGACGGGTTCGAGGGCCGCTCCTCGATGCGGACCTGGCTGTACCGCATCTGCACGAACGTGTGCCTGCGCGCGCTGGAGAACCGGGCGCGGCGGCCGCTGCCGTCCGGCCTTGGCGCGCCGGACGCCCTGGACGCGCCGCTCGCCGCCGCGCGGCCTGAGGTGCCGTGGCTGGAACCGCTGCCGGACACGGCGCTGCGCGCCGGCCCGGGCGCCCCCGCGGATCCCGCTTCGATCGTCGTTTCCAGGCAGAGCGTCCGGCTGGCGCTGGTCGCCGCGCTGCAGCACCTGCCGCCACGGCAGCGCGCCGTGCTCATCCTGCGCGATGTGCTCGGCTGGCCCGCCGCCGAGGTCGCCGGCCTGCTCCAGATGTCGGTGATCGCGGTGAACAGCGCGCTGCGGCGCGCGAGGGACGGGCTGCGGCAGGCCGGGGTCGGCGAGGACGACGTCCGCGAGCCCGCTGACGCCGGCACGCGCGCGATCGTGGACCAGTACGCGTCGGCGTTCGAGAACGCCGACGTGGCCGCGCTGACGCGGCTGCTCGCCGCGGACGCCGTGCTCGAGATGCCGCCGACGCCGACCTGGTTCGCCGGCCGCGAGGCGGTCGCTCGCTTCTTCGGCACCCGGGTGCTCGGCGCGCCAGGCGATTTCCTGCTGACCGGGACCGGCGCCAACGGGCAGCCCGCGTTCGCCGCGTACCGGCGGGGCGGCGACGGCGGCTATCACGCGCACGCCATCGTCGTGCTGGAGGTCAGGGGGGCAGCCCTTACGCGGATCGTGTCGTTCCTCGACCCCGGGCTGTTTCCCGTGTTCGGGCTGCCCCCGGTGACACCGGATCGTCAGGCGAGTACAACCGCCTTGAAGTCGTAGTACTTGAGCAGGTAGTTCAGCGTCGAGGCGTGCAGCAGGTAGTCGCCGTTCAGGCCGAACTGCGTGCTCCACGAGTTCCTGACCTTGATGACCGTGTTGGCCAGGTCGACGCTGCCGTCGCTGGCCAGGGCCAGCTGCGGGATACCGTGCTGCAGCGTCTCGTGGCCGCCGGCCACGCCGGAGTTCACGGCCGCGCGCATGGCTTCGTAGCTGCCGTCGCCGTCCACGAACCCGTTGCTGTCGGGCTTCATCCACGAGTTGAACCAGGGGCCGCCCTGCATGACGCTGCCGCTCTGCAGCAGGGCGATGTCGGCGGTGACGTTCGACGCGGACTTGTAGCTGACCGCGAAGCCCTGGGCGATGAGCTCCTGGCAGACGTACAGGCCGTTGGAGCCGCAGTCGGTGGGCGGCCACTCCTGGGACGGGGCGCCTGTCTGGTCGGTGACCAGGTGGTAGAGGAGGATCGCGAACTCCTCGTCGGCCATCCCGTCGGTCGCCGACATGGTGATCGCGCCGGTGCCGCCAGTGAGCTTGAGGCCGCCGAGGTCCTTGCCGGCGGCGGCCCACCGCTCGGCGATGTGCGCCGTGCCGGTGTTGCAGGTGCAGGAGCCGAGCGCGTCGGTGTCCGCCGCGCCTGACACGAGCTTGGTCACGTCGATGCCCTGCTGGTGCAGGTCTTCCTGGTCGAGGACCGGAATTGGGATGTCGTGCTCGACTTCTTTGAGCGGTGTGTCGTCGTGGAATTCAAGTAGGTCGAACCTGAGCGGTTCCGCTATTGCTACTTGTCCGAATTTGGTGCTGGTTGTTCCTGCGTACATAGTGTCCCCCGTACCTGGACAGCGTGGATGCTGTCCGCGCAGATAAATGAGAGCGCCGGGGACCGCCAGATACATTGTCTGAACTTTTACGCCGTGAAGTCTAGCCCTCATGCCGCTAAATCACGTTTAGCGGCATTTATGGCTTTATCGCTCCAGCGGGAGACCGGCCAATAGGACGTCGAGCACCGGCACGTCCGGGCCCGGGCCAGCGGTGCGAGCGAGCCGCCGCCAGCCCCAGGACCTGAAGGCGGCCTGCGCGGCGGCCGCCCCCGGCGGGACGGTGACGGTCGCCCGCTCTTCGGCCCGGCCGTCGAGGATGAGGTCGTGCAGCGCCCGGCCGATGCCCTGCCGCCGCCAGGACGGGCGGACGAGGAGCTCGGTGAGGGCGAAGGTGCGGCCGGGGTACTCGGCGGTGACGCTGTCGGGCAGTTGAGTGGTCAGGTCCTTCCACCAGGAGGTGGACGGGCGCAGCGGCAGGCCGGACGCGTACGCCACCAGGTAGCCGCCGTGGCGGGCCTCGGCGAGGACGAAGGCAGGCTGGCGGCGCCGCACCCGCAGCTGCCTGGCGGCGGCGGCCGGCGCGCCGTCGCCGTCGCCGCACACCTCAGCGCGGAGCGCCAGCAGCTCCGCCTCGTTCTCGGACGCGCCGCCGTTCCCCGCAAGCAACCGGAACGTGATGCCAGGCACCGACACGACCGCGAGTGTACGGCGCGCGGCGGTGCCCCGCTCCAGCCGTTGGCGGTGCCAGTCGCGGACTGGCCAGCCGCCGGCGGCTTCTTGCTGTTATCAGCGACAGGAACTTATTGTGTCCGGTTTGGCGTCGAAAACCGGGACGTCGAAAACCGGGACGAAGTCCCCACAATCATTGGCGACGCAAACGCTTCTTGCTGTTATCGGCGGCAGGGCTGACATAGGGCGAGAAAGTGCCCGGGAAATCGGGCATACCGGACAGAATGTGTGACGTTTCTCGCCCTATGTCGCGCGGCGTCAGGGCTCGCGCTTCGGGACGGGGATTCTGTCCAGGTCCGCGGCCAGCGCGATTTCGCCGGTGAAAGCCGCCGCGGCCTCGTCCCTGAGGCGCTGCGGCGGGCCTGTCTCGTAGCGCTGCGAGAAGTGGGTCAGCACCAGCAGGCGGGCGCCAGCGGCGGCGGCGATCTGCCCCGCCTGCCTTGCCGTGAGGTGACCGTAGTCGCGGGCCAGCGCGGCGTCCGCGTCGGCGAACGTCGACTCGCACACCAGCATGTCCGCGCCGTCCGCCAGCTCGAACGCCGCGTCGCACAACCGGGTGTCCATGATGAACGCGAAGCGCTGGCCGCGCCTGGGCACGCTGACCTCCTCCAGCGTCACCAGCCGGCCGCCCGTCACGAGGCGGCCCGCCCGGCGCAGGCGGCCGACGTCCGGGCCGGCCACCCCGCGGGCGGCGAGCTCGTCGCGCAGCATCCGCCGTCCGTCCGGCTCGACCAGCCGGTAGCCCACGGCGGGCACCAGGTGCGACAGGGCCCGCGCCTCCAGCCGGAAGCCGTCGCTCCCCGCGCCGTCCGTCCGGTCGGCCACCACGCCGTCGCCGTCCACCGGATGCTCCGCCAGCGTGAGCGTGTCGTGAAACAGCGACGCGTGCCGCAGCCGCCAGAACACCTCGGCATCCGCCGCGGGGTAGTACGCCCGCACCGGGTGCGGGACCCGGTCCAGGGACATCCGCTGCAGCACGCCGGGCACCCCCAGGCAGTGGTCGCCGTGGAAGTGCGTAATAAGCACGCGGGTGACCTGGCTCGCGGTAACACCCGCGAACAGCATCTGGCGCTGGGTGCCTTCCCCAGGGTCGAACAGCAGGCCCTCATCGTCCCAGCGCAGGAAGTACCCGTTGTGGTTGCGGGTTCTGGTGGGCGCCTGGCTCGCCGTGCCGAGAACGACGAGCTCACGATTCGCCACGGGACCGGGCGCCAGGGAACGAACCGTCGCCGTCGGGGAACTGCCGGTCGGCGATCATCTTGGCCAGCTTGCCCATCATGTCCTCGAGGTCCCCGGTGGTCACCACGTCAGAGAGCGCGAGCCGGACGGCCGCGAGCTCGCGCGCCAGGTACTCGGTGTCGGCCTGGGTCCGCGCCGCCACCTCGCGGTCGCGCTCGATGTTGGCCCGGTCCCTGTCGTCCTGCCGGTTCTGCGCGAGCAGGATCAGCGGCGCCGCGTACGCGGCCTGGGTGGAGAAGGCCAGGTTGAGCAGGATGAACGGATAGGGGTCCCAGTGGTGGAAGGCGGCCACCGAGTTGATGATGATCCAGCCGATCACCAGCACCGTCTGGCCGAACAGGAACCGGCCGGTGCCGAGGAACCGCGCGATCGCCTCCGAAAACCGCCCGAACGCGTCCGCGTCGTACCTGGCGCCCATCGGCGCCGCGCCGCGGGGCACCGACAGGTCGCTGCGGTCGCCGAGGCGGCGAGGGCTGAACCGTGTCATCGTGTCTCGGTCCCTCCCGCCCGCCAGTCCGCCGGCAGCAACCGGTCGAGTACGTCGTCCACGGTTACCGCGCCGAGTAGCCTGCCGTCAGGATCGCACACCGCCACGCCGATCAGGTTGTACGCCGCCAGCCGCGCGGCCAGGTCCCGCTCCGGCATTTCCGGCCGGACGAACAGCCGGGCCTCGACGCACTCGCCGATCGACGTGGACGGCGCACGGCGCAGCAGCCGCTGGAAACCCACGCTGCCCAGGTACCGCCCGGTCGGCGTCATCGCGGGCGGCTCGCAGACGTAGACCTGCGCGGCCAGGGTGGCCGGCTGCGCCTTGTCCCTGACCCGGGCGAGCACCTCGGCCACCGACGTGTCCGGCGTGAAGATAAGCGGCTGGGAGGTCATCAGGCCGCCCGCCGTCTTCGCGTCGTAGAGCAGCAGCCGCCGCAGCTCGTCGGCCTGCACGGAGCGCATCGCGAGCAGCAGCCGTTCCCGCTGCTCGGCCGGCATCTCGGCGAGCAGGTCCGCGGCGTCGTCGGGCTGCATCTCCTCCACGACGTCCGCGCTGCGCTCGAGCTCGAGGCTGTCGAGCAGCCGGACCTGGTCCTGCTCCGGCAGCTCCTCGAGCAGGTCGGCCAGCTCCTCGTCGTCGAGGGCGGCGGCGAGCTGACCGCGCCTGGCCGCGGGCATCCGCCCGACCGCGACGGCCAGATCGGCCGGCTCCATCTCGCGCAGGCTGGTGAGCTGTTCCGCGACCGGGCCGGCGTCGAACAGCTCCTTGGCGTCCTGCCATGGCACGATCTCCGGGCTGCGGCTACGCAGCACCAGGCCGCGCCTGATGGCGACCGCGCTGACCTCCCAGCCGGGCCGCGGGTCGCTCTGGACGATGGCGACGTCGGCGACGATCCCGCCCGCGGCGTGCCGTCCGTAGAGCCCCGACGCCATGATCTCCCCGGTCCGCTGGGTGAAGGGATCCAGGTCGACCGTGCCGCCGAGGAGGTGCGCCCCGTCGAGGGACAGCTCCCCGATCCGCCCGAACCCGACGAAGATGGACCGCCGCCGCAGCGCCACCACGAGCCCGAGCGCGCGCGGCGGCTCGTCCCCGACCTGGGGCAGCAGCACGACATCGCTGACCCGTCCGATGACCAGCCCGTCGCTGTCGACCAGCGGCCGCCCTTTCAGGCGCGACGTGAAGACCTGACGGACGGTCGCACCGCCGTCGGCCGTCGCTTTCGCAGCAGAGACCACCCACCCATTATCGGTTCCCGCGCGGCCGGCCATAACTGTCATCAGGTGCCGCTGCCCGGGAAAGGTTCCGCTAACCGGTCCAGGGGTCCCGGGCTGACCACGGTCCGTGGCATGATTGGCCTTATTGTGACAGTGCCAATCGATGCTCGGATCGGCGGGCCTGCCCTCGCGGACCTGCTCGGCCGCTGGTCCGCCGCCGAGGGGCCGCTGTACCGGCTGCTGGCCAGCCGGATCGGGCGGCTGGCCGACACCGGGTCGCTGCCGCCAGGCACGCGGCTGCCGCCGGAACGCGAGCTCGCCGCGGTGCTTGCCGTCAGCCGCAACACCGTCGCGCTGGCCTACCAGCTGCTTCGCGACGACGGGATGGCGGAGAGCCGCCAGGGCTCGGGGACCAGGATCGTGCCGCACCGCGTCACGCCGGCCGCGGTGCACCGGGCCAACGGGTTCTTCACCGGGATGCTGGAGACTTCCGCGGTGTCGTTCGACCTGACGCTGGCGGCGGTGGAGTGCGCGCCGCAGGTCGCCGCCGCGCTCGACGACCCGGCGTCGGTGCTGTCCGGCGCCGCGCGGCGGGCGCTGACCGCGGGCACCGGCTACCTTCCCTACGGCCTGCCGGCGCTGCGGGCCGCCATCGCGGACATGCTCACCGCGCGGCATGGCGTGCCCACCGACCCGGCGCAGATCATCATCACGACCGGCGGCCAGCAGGCGCTCGACCTGCTGGTCAGCTGCGAGGTGGGCGCCGGGCGCGCGGCGGTGACCGAGGACCCCACGTTTC
The DNA here is from genome assembly GCA_963843745.1 of uncultured Actinomycetota bacterium. Classification (GTDB taxonomy): domain Bacteria; phylum Actinomycetota; class Actinomycetes; order Streptosporangiales; family Streptosporangiaceae; genus Trebonia. Next base: position 2,069,278 of record CAWJLP010000007.1, on the reverse strand, counting down.
CGGGGGTCCTCGACGCGCTGCGCCGGGCGGGCGCGCGCCTCGTCGGGGTGCCGCCCGGCGACGTCACGCGGCTCGCCGCGGCGGTCGCGGCGCACGCTCCCGCGCTCGTCTACCTGATCCCGACGCACCAGAACCCGGTCGGGTCGGTGCTGTCCGCCGACGCGCGGGACGCCGTGGCGGCGCTCGCGCGACGGCACCCCGACGTCACGTTCGCCGACGACCTGACGCTCGCAGAACTGCCGCTGTCCGACGGCGGTGCGCCGCCGCCGCTGGCCGCGCTCGCCCCGGACGCGCCGAACATCGTGACGGTCGGCTCGCTGTCCAAGCTTTACTGGGGCGGGCTGCGCGTGGGCTGGGCGCGGGCCCCGGCGGGGGTCGCGGACCGGCTCGCCGCCGCCAAGGCGGCGGCCGACCTGGGCAGCACCGCGTACCAGCAGGGCCTGGTGGCCGCCTTGGTGACGGGCCGGCACGACGAGATCGTCAAATGGCGGGCCGACTGGCTCCGCCCGCGGTACGACGCGGTTGCCGCGGCGCTGCGCGCCGCGCTGCCTGGCTGGACCTGGACCCCGCCGTCGGGCGGGCTTACGATCTGGGCGCGGCTGCCGGGCGGACTCGACTCGGACGCGTTCGCGCAGGCGGCCTTGCGGCGCGGCGTGGCGCTCGTTCCCGGGCGGCTGCTCAGCGCCGCGGACGGGGGCAGGGCACACCTGCGGCTGGCGTTCACCCGGCCGCCTGAAGACCTGACCGCGGCGATCGCCACGCTCGGCGAGATCAGGCCCTAAGATCGGGCCCGGAGGTGACGCGTGGACTGGCTCGCGAGGCGCACGCGGCGGCTGGGTGCGGCCGTCGTCGCGGTCTGCTGCGCGGTGCCGCTGACCGGGTGCGGGGTGTTCGGCTCCAACATCACGATCACCGCGCCGAGCGTCATGACGATCAACAGCGGCCCGGTCGAGCGGGACATGATGCCGCAGCGCTATACATGCGCCGACCCGCGGGCGGCCAATCCCCCGCTCACCTGGGCGGGCGCCCCGCGTGGCACCAAGAGCATCGCCCTCGTGTTCGACGACGCGGACGCGCCGATCACGCCGTACGTGTACTGGATCGTCTTCAACATCGGCCCGGCGACCTCGGCCCTGGTGGAGGGACAGCTCCCGCCGGGGGCCCGGCAGGCGCACAACAGCGAGGGCAGCGTCGGCTACGACGCGCCGTGTCCCGGCAGCATCATCCATGGTTACCGGTTCACGGTGTACGCTCTGAACACGGTGCTGAACTTGCCGAACGGCGCCCCGCTCGAGGCCACGTGGCGGGCCATCGCGGCCGCGACGATCGGCCGGGGCCGGCTGCCGGTCAACGCGACATCATAGGTTGTTTTGGCGTGAAGCATCCCGCTTTGCGCCATTGAGTGGCGAACTTCGCGGTTTGGCAGACATGAAAACTCGACGTCGGTAAGAATCAACAGAACCAGTGCCATGTAGTAGGGCGCTTGCATTAGGGGGCAGGTTCGCGTCGATGGCCGCGCGTGCCTAGCTAGCGTCACCGTTAGGCTTTTCTCTGCCCGGGTGGTGTGGAATGTCGTTTCTGAGCCGTAAGAACTCACAGCCTGAAAAGCGCGGCGGCAGAGCCGCCGACAGGCGGAGAGCGGACTCCGAGTACGACGACTACGGTTACGCCCCTGACGCCTACGCCGGCGATGACGACGCCTGGTCCCCCGACGAGTACTTCTCCCCCGAGGGCATCAAGGGCCGGTGGGCCGCGGGCGCGCGGCCCGGTGAGCGTTCCGGCGTCCCCGGGCACAGAGACGACGGCTACGGCTACGACGACCAGGGCGCCGGTCCGCAGCGGGCGCGCGGCGCCGCGGCCGGACACCGGGGCGATTACCAGTCCGGCGGCTATCCCCGCGACGGATACGGGCCGGACGGCTACGGCCAGGACGGTTCGTACGAGAACGACGACTTCGAGGCGGGACCCGACTACGGGACGGGCGGCTACGACCTGACGGAAGACGATGGCGGCGACCGCGGCGACCGCGCCGAGCGCGGCGGTGGCCGCAGGCGCCGTGACCGCGGAGGCGACCGCGGCGAACGCCGGCTGCGGCTGGGACGCCGCGACCGGTCCGTCGACATCTGGCCGGATGACGAGGTGTCCGACGAGGACTACTGGGCCTCGGTCTCGGCCGACCGGCCGTTCCACTCGGCCAACGACGCGCTCGACGCTGACCCCTCGCAGGCGGCGGCGGACGGCCGTCCGATGGGGCGGCCCGCCGGCGCGGCGCGGCGCGGCGGTGCGAGCGAGTCTCGGCTGACCGCCGACCGGCCGCTGGGCGCCGAGCGCGGGCCCGGCGGGGACCGGCCCCTGCCTGCTGACCCGCGCGTCGCGGGCGAGCCGCGCGTGGCGAGCGAACAGCGGACCGGATCCGGCCGCCTCGGGCCGCCGCCGGGGCTGAGCCCCGCCGCGTCCGCGGCGCTGTCCGGGCAGCACGGCTACCCGCCTGGCGGCACGGCACCTGGCCGTCCAGCCCACGCGGGCACGAACGGCGCGAACTCAGGCCCCATGGCCCGGTCGTCCTCCGGCCCCATGGCCCGGTCGTCCTCAGGCCCCATGGCCCGGTCGTCCTCCGGCCCCATGGCCCGGTCGTCCTCAGGCCCCATGGCCCGGTCGTCCTCAGGCCCCATGGCCCGGTCGTCCTCAGGCCCCATGGCCCGGTCGTCCTCAGGCCCGATGCCCAGGGCGGCCACCGGCCCGGCCCCCGCGCCCGCAACGCCGCAGATGTACTCGGCGCCCCCGGCACACGCGGCGCCCCCCGGCCGCCCGGCCGCGGGCCTGGCGCAGCCGACCTTCCAGCCGAACAGCGCGCGCGCCGCGAGCCGTCCGCCCGAGCGCCCCGACTGGGGGGAGCGCACCGAGCGCATCGACCGGGTGACCGCCACCGGCTACCCCGAGCCCCGGCACGGCGCCAGGCCCCAGGACCCTCGCGGCCAGGACAGCCGCGGCGCCCTCGAGGGCCAGGGCGTGTGGAGCCAGGACGCCGCCGGTCACGACGCGAGGAACCAGGGCCGCCCCCGCCGGGGCGCCGACGACGACCCGCTGACCAGCAAGGCGTGGTCGCGGTCGGCCCTCACCGACACCGACGGCCGCTCCTACCGGGTCGCGGCGCGCCGGGCGCAGGTCCCCGACGACCGCCGGGAGGGGGCGCTGAGCGAGCAGACCCAGGCGTTCAGCATGCCGCAGTACCCGGCCGACCCGCAGGCGGGCACCGCCCGCAACCCCGGCCAGGGCGCTCAGCACTCCGGCCAGCACCCGTACGACCGCGGGAACGGCGCGTCCTACCCGTACCCGAGCCAGCCCCGTCCGTCCAGGCCCGCCGGCGACCAGGACGACGACAGGTACCGGACCCCGCGCCCGGCAGGCCAGGGCAACAACGGCTACGGCACGGGCGGCTACGGCACGGGCGGCTACGGCAGCGGCGGCTACCCAGGCCGCCGCTAGCGCGCCGTTCACTCCCGCGCGGCGGGCCGCCTGTGCGGCGCACTCCCCCGCGGCGGGCATCCTTGAGGGGTGCCCGAAGGTGATGTCGTGTGGAACACCGCCCGGCGCCTGCACGAGGCGCTGGCGGGGCGGGTGCTGACCCGCAGCGACTTCCGCGTGCCCAGGTACGCGACCGCTAACCTCACCGGTCACCCGGTGACAGAGGCCGTCTCCCAGGGCAAGCACCTGCTCATCCGGGTGGGGAACGGCCTGACCGTGCATACCCACCTCAAGATGGACGGCTCGTGGCGGATCCGCCCCACGGCCGCGGGCCCGCCGCGGAAGAACGCCCACCAGGTGCGGGTCGTGCTGGCCAACGCGGAGTGGCAGGCCGTCGGCTACCTGCTCGGCGTCACCGAGATCCTGCCGACCGCGCGGGAACACCAGGTGACCGGGCATCTCGGCCCCGACCTGCTCGGCCAGGCCTGGGACACGGCGCAGGCCGCGGAGGCGGTCCGCCGCCTCACCGCGGACGGCGGACGGCCGATCGGCGAGGCGCTGCTCGACCAGCGCAGCGTCGCCGGTTTCGGGACTGTCTACATGGCGGAAACGCTGTTCTTGCGGGGGGTCGATCCGTCACGGCCGGCAGGCGATGTCGAGGACCTGACCGCGCTCGTGGAGCTGGGGCACCGGCTGCTCGACGCCAACAAGGAGCGGCTGGGGCAGGTGACGACCGGGGACGCCAGGCCCGGTCGGGAGAGGTGGGTGTACGGGCGCGCTGGCCGCCCCTGCCGGCGCTGCGGAACCTTGATCAGGAGGGCCGAGCAGGGGGCACCGGGACAAGAACGGCTCAGGTTCTGGTGCCCGAGCTGCCAGCGGTAGCGGCGGTCGTCACGTTCTCACCCGGTGCGCACGAGCTGGACGAGCTCGTGCCGCGATGTGGTGCCGGTCTTGGCGTAGGCGTTCGAGAGGTGGAATGCGACCCGCTGGCCAGCAGGCCTTCGCCGCGCGGTAGAACGTCCCGCGACTTCCGGCTGCTCGCACCCGCGAGCATGAAGGCGTGATTACTTTCTGGTGCCGATCCTGCCGGCCAGCGCGGCAAACGGTAGCCTCACCAGCATGCGCGATGAGACGATCGCAAGCTTCCTCACCCGGCTCGCGGCCCGCACCGCGGCGCCGGGCGGTGGCGCAACCGGCGCACTGCACGCCGCGCAGGCCGCCGCGCTGCTGGCGATGGTCGCCAGGTTCAGCGACGGTCCGCGAAGCGACGCGGACGTCGTCGGCCGGGTCCGCGCCGCGGCGGACGGTCTCGTTGACGAGGCGCTCGAGCTGGCCGAAGCCGACTCGGCCGCGTTCGAGAAGGTCATCGCCGCCTACGACCGGCCGAAGGGCACCGATGAGGAGAAGGCCGCCAGGTCCGCCGCCATCGCGGAGGCCCTCGGCGGCGCCGCCAGGCCGCAGGCTGACCTGATGGCCGCCGCGATGCGGCTGGCCGGCCTGGCCGAGGACCTGCTGCCGGCCGCCAACAGGAACCTCATCACGGACCTGGCGGCCGCCGCCGCGGCGATCGGCGCCGCCGCGATCACCGCGCAGGTGAACCTCGAGGCGAACCTGACCGGCGTCAAGGACGAAGCCCTCGCCGACGAGCTGGCCGCGGTCGCCGCGCTCGGCGACGGCGTTGCCGACCGGGCGGGCCGCCTCGTGACCGCGGTCCGCGAGGAGATGTCGCAGTGACCGCGGCGTCGCTGACCGGCCGGGAGCTCGCCACCACCATAAGAGCCGCGGCCGCGGCCCGCGCCGCCGAGCTCACCGTGGCAGGCCGCCAGCCGCGGCTCGCCGTGGTCACCGCGACCGACGACGAGGCGAGCGCCGCGTACGTCCGGTCGATCGCCAACGCGGCGGGCAAGGAGGGCATCGCCTGCGACTTGCTGCGCACGACCACGGCAGCCGGGGTCTCCGCGACGCTCGCCCAGCTCGCCGACGATCCCGAAGTGCACGGCGTCATGCTGCAGACCCCGCTGCCCGACGGCGCGCTGCTCGCTGACCTGGCGCGAGCCATCCCCGCGGGCAAGGACGTGGACGGCGCCAGCCCGGAGTCGCTGGGCCGCGTGACGGCCGGGCTGCCCGCGTTCGCGCCGGCCACCGCGGAGGCCGTGCTCGCCCTGCTCGACTACTACCAGGTGGAGCTGCACGGCAGGCACGCGGTGGTGGTGGGCCGTTCCGTGGTGGTGGGGAAGCCGGTCGCCCACCTGCTGCTCGACCGGCACGCGACCGTCACCATCAGCCATTCCCGGACCGCCGACCTGGCAGCGATCACCCGGCAGGCCGACGTGCTGGTGGTGGCCGCGGGCCGCGCCGGCCTGATCGGCCCTGAGCACGTCTCCCCCGGTGCCACGGTCATCGACGTCGGCACGAACGTCACCGACGCCGGCCAGCTGGCCGGCGACGTCGACCCGGCCGTCGCCGGCGTCGCCACCGCGCTCAGCCCCGTCCCCGGCGGGGTCGGTCCGGTCACCACCGCGCTGCTGCTGCGCCACGTGGTCGAGGCCGCCGCCGCGGTCGGCTGAGGGCCGGGGCGAAGAAACTGGTGGCGGTGGCCCGGGCTGATGGCGTTAGCCTCGTTAGCAATGAACGGTTACGCTCCTCGCCGGGCCGACGCGCACCTGCAGCGGCTGATGGCCGACCTGCGCCGGTTCCAGCAGGAGGCGCAGGCGGCGCAGCGCGAGCTCGCCGAGGCGCGGCGCCGGATCTGGGAGCTCGAGCAGCCGGCCAGCACGCGGATCGGGCAGCTGCTCGAAGCCGCCAGGGAGCAGGTCGCCGGGGTCGTCGCGGCCGCCGAGGCGCAAGCCGGCGAGATCAAGCAGGGCGCGCACGGGTACGCCTCCGGGGTCGGGGCCGCGGCGGAGGCCGAGGCCGCCGCGTCGCGGGCGCGGGTCGGCCAGGAGACCGACGAACTGCGCCAGGCCGCCAAGCGGGACACCGACGCGATGCGCGCGGCGGCCATGCAGAAGGCCGAGGAGCTGATCGCGCTGGCGCACCGCGAGGCGGCGAAGGTGCGGGACGGGATCGACAGCGAGCTGGCGGAGCGGCGGGCGGCGGCGGAACGCGACGCGGCCGCCATGCGGGCGGCCACCGAACGTGAGCTGGCGCAGCTGAAGGCCGCCGCGCAGCGCGAGCACGACGAGATCGTGCAGACGGCCAGGCGCAAGGCCGAGGAGATCAGGGTCAGGGAGCAGCGCCTGCTCGAGGAGAGCGAGGCGCTGCGCAGCCAGTCGGAGGCGGACCTCGAGATCGAGCTCGCGGCCCGCCGCGAGGAAGCCGAGCGGGAAGAGTCCGAGCGGCACACCGCCGCCGTGGCCGAGACCAGGACGCTGGTCGCCGAGGCGGAGCGGCGCGCCGCCGCGGCCCAAGAGCAGGCCGACGCGGTGACCGCGCGCAGCGAGCAGGCCAAGCGCGACGCCGACGAACGCGTGCGGCAGGTTCTCGCGGACGCGAAGCGCGAGGCGGACCAGGTGCTGGCGGACGCCACGGCAGCGGCCACCCGGCTGCGCGCCGAGGCGGACGCCGACGCCGAACGCCGCCGGGCGACCGCGCAGCGCGACCTGAACGAGCTCAACAAGCAGAAGGACGAGGTCGCCAGGCACCTGGCGCAGATGCGGCAGCTCGTCGGCTCGCTGCTGCCCGACGGGCTGGACTGAACCGGCCCGCTAGCCGGAAAGCCGGTCAGCCGAGGGCGGCGCCGAGGGCGTTCAGGGCGGCGGGCACCGTGAACGTGCCGTGGATGACGGAACTCATCCTTGTCATCCTGCCCCAGGCGCCGTGCGCTGCCGCTGGCGGCGGCGGTGGCTGGCCACATTGACCTGGTTGGCGCAGCGGACGCTGCAGAAGTGACGGCGCCCGTTGCGGGACGTGTCGAGGAACGCGACGCCGCACCCGGCGCGGTCGCAGGTCCGCAGCCGGGTGCCCCAGCCGCTGTCGATCACGTGCGCCACCCCGCCCGCGGTCAGCGCCCGCACCCGCGCCGCCAGGCCAGTGCGCACCGGCGCGTAATGCAGGTGGAAGGGCTGGCCCGCGCCGTGGCTGACCAGCCGCGGGCGGCAGTCGGCGGCGGCGAGCAGCGCGTCGGCGAGTCCGGCTTTCTCGGCAACGGTGCCCGCCTCGAACACCTCGCGCAGCCGGATCGCCCAGGGCCGCAGGGCCAGCGCGTTGGCGTCGGTCGCGGCCGGCTCGTGTACGTCGTGGCTGCGCAGGGCCGCGGTGAGGTCCAGCGCGCCGGGCACCGGGTGGTTCACCAGCCACACGGCGACGTGCGCGCCCGCCACGGTGTAAGTGTTGAACTGCACAAGACCATTACAGCAGACTGGCGGCATGAAACGGGGCGCGCTGGCCGCCGGCCTGGTGGCGGTCGTCATGTGGGGTCTCGCGCCGGTCGCCACCCGGGCGGCCGTTGCTCACCTGTCGCCGCTGCCGCTGCTCACGCTCCGGATGACCGCGGCGACCCTGGTGCTGCTGCCGTGGGCCGTGCCGCTCTTCCGCCGCCTCCGGGTGCGGTCCGCCGGCCGGCTGGCGGCGGCCGGCCTCCTCGGGCTTGTCGGGTACAGCCTGCCGGTCACCGCCGGGCTGCGGTGGCTGCCCGCCGCCACGGCCGGGCTGCTGCTCGCGACGGAACCGGTCTGGGTCATGGTGCTCGGGCGGCTGTTCCTTGGCGAGCGCGGTGGCCTGCGGGCCTGGCTGGGCAGCGGCGTCGCGCTGACGGGCGTGGCGGTGCTGGCAGGCCCTGGCGCCGTCACCGGCGCCGGCGGCGACCGCGCGCTCGCCGGGACCGGGCTGGTGCTGGCCGGCACGCTGGCGTTCGCCGCCTACACGATCACGGCCCGCCCGCTCAGTGAGGAGTTCGGCGCGGTGCCCGCCACCGCGGCCTCGACCGCCGTCGGCACCCTCCCCTACCTCGCCTTCGCGGGGACGCTGCCGGGCGCCGGGCTCGGGCATCTCGGCGCCGCGGTCTGGGGGGAGCTCGCGTTCCTCGCGCTCGGCAGCACGGCGGCCGGGATGCTGCTGTGGAACGTCGCGGTGCTATCCGCCGGGGCCGCCCGGGTCAGCCTGCTGCTCTACCTGGAGCCTGTGGTCAGCGTGCTCGGCGCGGCGGTGTTCCTCGGCGAGCCCGTGACGGCGGTGACGATCGGCGGCGGCGTGCTGATCCTGGGCGGGGTCGCCGTGGCGAGCAGCGTGCCTGCGGGAGGCATCACGCGTACGTTCGGGAAAATCAAGAACATCATCCAGAACGGGCTCGCGGCTTTTCGGTAACCGCTGACTTGAACGGTCCAGGGTGCCGGTACCCAGGGCCTGACCGAGACGGCCGTGGCGAGCACCCGGCCCACGTACGGGTGCTCCGGCCTCTCGGCTCCGGTTTCCGGCAAAGCGCCGCCGCTTGCCCGAAACCCATGGCCTGTAGCTAGGCTACGGGCAATGGCATGGATAGGAAGATCCAATTGACCGCGAATACACAGACCAATAGCGCGGGCGGTGAGTTCCCCGCCGACTTGCTGGTGCACCTCGACCGGTCCAGGCCCCGCAGCCTCCGGGTCCAGCTCGAGCGCGGCCTGCGCAAGTCCATCGCCCGCGGATCGCTTCCGCCGGGGACCGCGCTGCCGCCGTCGCGCGTGCTCGCCGCCGAGCTGGACGTGTCGCGCTCGCTCGTCGTCGGGGCGTACGAGCAGCTGGTCATCGAGGGATACCTGGAAGCCCGCCAGGGTTCGGGGACGCGGGTCCGGGCGCAGGGACTGCGCGGCGACGGGACCGGTGACGGCTCGGCGGACAATGAGCCCTACGGCGCGGGGTCCGCGCCGGCCACCCGGGACGCCGCCATCCGGCGCAGCGGGCTGCCCGATCCGGCGCTCTTCCCCCGCAGCGAGTGGCTGCGGCACTACCGCGACGTGCTGCGGGACATCCCCGACGACCGGCTGCTGTACCCGCACGCCCGCGGTGAGCCAGAGCTGCGCGCCGCGCTCACCGCGTACCTGGGCCGGGTCCGCGGCGTGCGCACCACCCCGGAGCAGATCGTGGTCTGCGGCGGCTTCTCGCAGGCCGTGACGCTGCTGTGCCGGGCCCTCGGCCGGCGCGGCGTGACCCGCGTCGCCGTGGAAGACCCCTGCTTCTCGCTGTTCCGCCGGATCATCAGCTCGACCGGGCTCGAGCCGGTTCCCGTCCCTGTCGACGGCCAGGGACTGCGGACCGGGCGGCTCGCCGGCCTGAACGTGGGCGCCGTGCTGCTGTCTCCCGCGCACTCCTACCCGAGCGGCGCGGTGCTTTCCGCCGACCGGCGGGTTCAGCTCCTTGAGTGGGCGCGCGCCGCGGACGCGCTGGTGATCGAGGACGACTACGACGCCGAGCTGCGCTACGACCGGCTGCCGGTCGGCGCGCTCCAGGGCCTGGATCCCGATCACGTCATCTACGGCGGCACCGTGAGCAAGGTGCTCAGCCCCGCGCTGCGGCTGGGCTGGATCGCCGCGCCGCCCCGGCTCAGCGGCGACATCGCCCGCGCCAAGTTCCTCGAGGACTTCGCCACCGAGGCGCTCGGCCAGCTCACGCTCGCCCGGTTCATCGAGAGCGGCGCCTTCGCCCGGCACCTGCGCCGGGTGCGCCCGGTCTACCGGGCACGCCGCGACAGCCTGCTCGCCGCGCTGCGCACCCACCTGCCGTCGGTGCGGCCGAGCGGCGAGGCGGCCGGACTGCACCTGCTGCTGCGGCTGCCGCCCGGGCTCGCCCCCGCAACGGTCGCCGCGGCCGCCGCGCGGCACGGCGTGCAGCTGGAGCAGGCGGCCCGCTACTGGGCCGACCGCGACGCGGCGCCGCCGGCCCTCCTCATCGGGTACGGGCCGCAGCGTGACAGCGTGCTGGCCCGCGGCATCGAAGCGCTGGGCACCGAGTTCCGCGGGCTGACCAGGCCTTAACTGGCGACGAAATGCTCGCCGATGGGGGTGCCGGCGAACTTCTCGCCGAGCAGCCGGGACAAGACCAGCAGCGTGCTCCGCGGCCGGTAGTTGCCCACGACGTGCCGCGTCTGCCCGGCGGCGTCGCTGGTGACCAGGGTGACGTTCTTGATCGGCTCGCCTCGGACCCCGGCGGTGTAGTCCTCCATCCAGCCGTTCTCGCCGTACGGACCGACGAAATGGAACTCCTGGTAGTCGTAGAGCCCGCGGATGGCCACGATCACGGTCCGCACCGCCCCGGCGCCCTGCAGGACGCCGTCCATCATCGAGCCCTCCAGGGTGACCTCGTCGGCCAGCCGGTCGAGCCAGGCTGGATAGTAGCTGGCGAGCGTGGGATCGCCGCTTCCCGTCTGTGTCATGCCATGCCCTCCATCAGCATCGTTGAGCTGTAACCCCCTTTAGGTTCGCGTGCGGGGCAGCCGCGTCGCGCCAGTCATTTCCCTGGGGTTCATCCTGGGCGCAGATCCTGGGCACAACAGTGACAGCACCGGCACTCAGAAAGCACTCAGAAAGAGGACACCCATGTCTCACCACCTCGACACTCCGCTCGCGGCGCAGACCGGCCAGCTGTACATCGACGACCTGTACGTCTTCCCCAGCGAGAGCGGCACGGTGTTCGTCATGGACGTGAACTCCAACGTCAACGGCCTGCACTCTGAGCCGGGCTTCCACCCCGAGGCGCGCTACGAGTTCAAGGTGCACTTCGACGGGGCGGAGTTCGAGACCCTGACCTACCGGGTGTCCTTCGGCGAGGCGGACTCCGAAGGGCAGCAAGCCCTCCGGCTCGACGCCCTGACGGGCGACCAGGCGCGCGATGACTTCGCGCCTGGCGACCTGGTCCTCGAAGCCCGGACCGGCGAGACGGCGACCGCGGTCGACACCCGGATCTGGGCCGGGCGCATCGCCGACTCGTTCTACATCGACTTGTCGCTGCTGGCCATCATCAACGGGGCGATTGCCCAGGGGACGGCACCGGACCTGTCCGGGTGGCACCCGGACAGCGCGCAGAACAGCTTCGCCGACACGATGGTCGACTCGATCGTGCTGGAGATCTCCCACGGGCATCCCCTGCTCCGGCTCGATGCCCGCATTGGCGTCTGGTGCGCCACGAAGCTCGCTACCGACGCGGGCGGCTGGCGGCAGATCAACCGCGCGGGACACCCGATGATGTGGCCGATCTTCTGGCCGAACGACACCGACTTCTCCGACCCGTCCAACACCCGGCACCCATCCCAGGACGTCGGCGCCGCGGCCGAGTACATCGGCGGGCAGGTCGCCGCCGTAGTGGCGGCCGCCGGCACCTCTGGCGACCCCACGGGCTACGGCCGCACAGTGGCCGCGAAGCTGTTCCCTGACGTGCTGCCCTACGTGATCGGGACGCCCGCGTCGTACAGCTTCGCCGGATTCAACGGCCGGACGCAGGCCGACAACGCGCCAGAGGCGATGCTGTCGCTGGTCACCAACATGGCCGTGCCGTCCGGGCTCAGGCCCGCCGTTACCGAGCAGCAGCGAGACAGCAACTTCCCTTACGTGGTCCCGGCCTGACGAGGCGACCGCAGCCTGCCAGACCCGCTTGATGACGTCGCGCGCTTCCTATATTCTCTCGGTATATACGCTGAGTTTATAGCGGACGGCGTCGGGAGGACGAACATGGCCGGGTTCCGTCTGGGCGCCACGCCGGCCACCAGCCCGGCCGGCGGCTCCGCGGTGGACTGCGACTCCCTGGCCACCTGCTACACGCCGCAACGGTGGTCGCCGCCTCCGGCGACATCGGCGCGGTGGCCGAACCGTGTGATGTCTACGCGGCGCTGGCCGGCACCGGCACGTTCATCCCGGTCGCGCCCCGATCCGCGCCGCGCTGATCGCGCTGGCCGACCAGTACGCCGGGCGCCACCTGGGCTTCGTCAACCCGGCCAGCTACCAGATCGCCCGCGGCCCCGGCTACCATCAGGCCTTCCACGACATCACCACGGGAATAACACCGTGGAGTTCCCGCCCACGACGATCTCCGGCTACCAGGCCGCACCCGGGTGGGACCCGGTCACCGGCTGGGGCAGCCCCGGCGCCGCGGTTCTCGCCCCCTGCTCGCCCGTTACGCCGACGCATAACAGTGAGCGTGCGCCCGGTAAGGCTCGCTCGCTGCGGGTCTTGGCGCCGTTGGCCTCTGTTTCCAGGAGACGATGAGTGCGGGTCCTGTTGAGCGCGGCGACGAGTCCGGCGAAGGGACCGGTCCACGTGGTGGTCAGCTCGAGGCGTGAGCCGGTTTCTGACGCGATGATCTCGTGGCGTGCTATCGCGGTCACCCCAGGCAGGCGGCACACCCAGGTGAATTGCGTCCCCTGCTGAAGTTCGGTGAGCTCCCAGGTGAGCGGCGGCAGGCCGGGCTGCCTGAGCCGTGCCCGGCTGCCCAGCTGAAGCGGCCCGGAGTCGAGCCGTTTCACATCGGTCACCGACTTTGTCCACTGAGGCCAGGACTCGATATCCACGATCACCTGCCACACACGTTCAGGCGCGGCGGCGACGTCGATCGTAAAGTGTTCGGCTGCCACCCATCGATGCTAGAGGCTGGAGCAATGCCGCGGGCTAGGGCTGGACCGGGTGCTGCTGACCTGCGCCACCGATAACGAACCATCGCGCCGGGTGATCCCGGCCAACGGCGGCGTGCCGGACAGTCAGGCTGGCGGTGAAGACCGCTTCTGGATCAGCCTCGGCCGCGCCCCCCGTTCGTGAGTTCGGCGGCGTAGCCGGTAAGGCGGTCGGCGAGGCCGGCTGGGTTGCTGAGCGCGACCAGGTGGCCGCCGGGAATCTGGTCGGCGTCGATGCCGAGCCGGTCCTTGGCGACGCGGCGCTGGAACCCGGCGGGAAAGAAGCGGTCGTCGGCGCCGGCCAGCACCTTGATCGGCACGCCGGGCCAGCGCCGGAACGCACACGGCTGCCCGAAGACAGTATCGGCTGGCTCGCGGGGCGGTCCGGCGGCCGTCAGGACGGCCAGGGCCCGGGGCGACAGGTCGTGCAGGAAATGGGTGCTGGCGTCAAACTCGCCGCTACGTCCGGCCGCCGCGTCAGCGGCGAAGCGCGCCTCTCCTGCCCCGGTGTTCTCGAACCACTGGCCCGGGGTCTCGCCGGGTTCGGGAATCATGGCGTTCAGCAGCACGATCATCGCGACCGGCTTGCCGACCATCGGCGCGGTGAACCCGGCCATCGACTGGGCGACCAGCACCACCTCCTGCCGGGCGCCGATCGCCTGGTCGACGATCTCGGCATAGTCCGGCAAGCCCAGCGCCGGGTCGTCCTCGGCGATGTCCACCGCGGTCGCCCGGTGGCCCCGGCGCTCCAGTTCGGGTACTAGCAGTGCCCAGTACGCCGCCTGACCGCCGGCGCCTGGCACCAGCACGAACAAGGCCATCTAGGCCACCGTCCCTCCACGCTCCGCGGGCTCTTCACCGTAAGACGGCACGGCACGGCGGGATTCATCGCGGCTGCCGGATGCCCGGCTATGAACCAATGGGTGTCAACCCGAAAGTCGACTGCACGCTCCCGCAACCCAGCAAGTAGCTGACGGCGTGCTGACTTTCCAGCGCCCGGCCGCTCGTCCTCTACGGCCGGGCGACGGCGTAATCCCCCTGCGACGTTTCCGCTACGCGCTCGCGTGCCAGAAGACCCCGGCTCTATGGTGGACCGATGGCACCGGTCAAGCAGATCCAGGTCACCTTCGACTGCGCAGAACCTGAGCGCGTCGCTCGCTTCTGGTGTGAGGTCCTGGGGTACGTCGTCCCGCCGCCGCCAGAGGGGTTTGCCACCTGGGACGATTTCGATCGCACGCTGCCACCTGAGGATCAGGGTTCATGGTTCGCGTGCGTTGACCCCTCGGGCGCGGGCCCGCGACTGTTCTTCCAGCGCGTTCCAGAAGGCAAGGTCGTCAAGAACCGGCTGCATCTTGACGTGCGGGTCGGCACCGGGCTCGTGGGTGAAGAGCGCCTGGCCGCACTTGAGGCCGAATGTGCACGACTGGTCGCGCTCGGCGCGGTACGCGTGCGACTACTGCCTGCCGATGAGGACAACGAGTCGTGCCTCGTGATGCAGGACATCGAGGGCAACGAGTTCTGTCTCGACTGAGCGGAGACCTCGGCGCCGCGCGCCGTGAGGGGTTCGCTTACGGTGGTGGCATGCGGCGCGTGCCTTGGTGGGGTGTGGTCTCCGCGGCCGCGGCTCCGGTGCTGATGGTCGGCGGGTGGACGGTGGCGGCCAGCGTGCAGCCGCGGTTCGATCCGGTGGCCGATACGGTCAGCGAGCTGGCCGCGCAGGGCACGCCTGACCGGTGGGTCATGTCGGTGACGTTCGTGGTGGTCGGCGTCTGTTATGTCGTCACCGCGCTCGCGCTCCGGCCGGCCAGGACCGCTGGCCGGCTGATCCTGATCTGCGGGGCCGTTGCGGGCATGCTGGTGGCGGCGAATCCGGAACGTCCGGGGGATGTCTACCCGTGGGGGCACATTGTCTGGGCGTCGATCGGCTTGGCGGGAGTGACCGCCTGGCCCGCCGGGGCCTGGCGGCGGGGTACCGCCGTTCCGTGGGGCCTGCGGCCCGGGGTCGCCGCCGCGGCCGTTGTGGTGCTGCTCGCGCTGGCCTTGTGGTTCGGCGCCGAGTTGATCACCGGGTCCGGGCAGGCGGGGCTGGCCGAGCGCGCGGCGGGCGCCGCGGAGGCGCTATGGCCGCTGGCGGTGGTACTCTCCTGCTTTCCGCGGCGGGGCTGGTCAGATGAGAGTCGCCGCGCGGTTACGGCGATTCGCATTGACTCATAGGGAGCTAATCGAGCGTGAACCTGCCCGAGGGCCTGATCGCGCTCTTGCGCCGGCCCAGCCTGTGCTTCCTGGCCACTGTGATGCCTGACGGGTCGCCCCAGGTAACTCAGACCTGGGTCGATACCGACGGCGAGCACGTCGTGATCAACTCCGTGCGGGACACTCACCGCTACCTCGGCACCCCGTACCCGTGGTACGGGGGCCGCGACCAGGTCCGCGTCATCCTTACCATCGAGGCGGCCAGGATCGGGCCGTGACGGAGTCTCGCTTTGTGGTGCAGCTTCATGACGCGACGACGCTGCATTTCGATCTCCGGATCCTGATCGGCGGGGCCTTTCGGTCGTGGGCGGTTCCCAAGGGACCGTCGCTGGATCCCAGGGTCCGGCGGCTGGCGGTGCCGGTGGAGGACCACTCCCTGTCCGCGGGTGACTATGAAGGGGTCCGCCCCGGGCAGGCACGCGGTACCGGCGCGGTGATCATCTGGGATGAGGGCGCCGCTGAGGTCATCAGCGATCAGCCTGACCATCTGTCCGTCGTTCTGCACGGCAGCAAGCTCGCCGGGGGATTCGCCTTGACCCGTACCGGCGAGCACCGCTGGATCTTGGTCAAGACCCGTGATGACCATGCGCGACCTGGGTCGGACATCGTTGCCGAGCAGCCATGGAGCGTGCGCAGCGGCAAGACGTGGGAAGAACTCGCGAGCGAGTAACCCCGCCGCTAGCCCGGCACGTCACACCTGGCGGAGGCCGTCGGTCGTTACGGCGACAGCCGCTCGATGATCCAGCCGCTGCCTCCCGCGCGGTAGCGGATCCGGTCGTGCAGACCGTCCGGTGACTCCTGCCAGAACTCGACGCTGGACGGCAGCACCCGGAAGCCGCCCCAGCGCTGCGGCCGGGGAACATCGGCTCCGTCGGGGTGACGCCGCTGGATGTCCCGGACCTGCATTTCCAGGACCGCCGGGCTGGCGACGACGCGGCTTTGCCGCGAGGCGGCGGCGACCAGGCGGACGGCGCGAGCGCGCGTGCTCCAGTACTCGTCCGCCTCGTCCTCGCTCACCCGCTCGGTCGGCCCGGCCACGCGTACCTGGCGGTGCACCGGAACAAGCCAGTGCAGCACCGCAGCCGCCTGCGGGTTCGCCGCCAGCTCGGCACCCTTGTCGCTGTCGCAGTCGGTGAAGAAGACCAGCCCCCGCCGCAGGCCGCGCAGCACCACCATGCGGGCCGACGGAACGCCGTCGCTGGTCGCGCTGGCGATGGTCATCGCTTCCGGCATCGGCTGGCCGGCCGCACGGGCCGCGACCAGCCACACAGATAGCTGCCGCAGCGGGTCGGCGTCGAGCTCTGTGGCATCCACTCGCCCAGTTTCGCGGGCATGCAGCAGCATGTCTGCACGGTTGGCGAACCTTCGCGGAAACCCATGCCCGCCGCCCGGGCGCCGGGCGCTAGTTTCCCTGGGTCAGAAACGCGCCGGAGTGTTCCGCCCGCTGACCAGTTGGGCCTGGGCGTAGTTGCACTCGGCGACGATAGCGGCGACGCGCCGGCCGATGCGAGCCAGCGGAGCCCGTAGGCCCTGCGTCACGTGGTGGTTCATCGTTCCTCCTCGGTTTTCCGGCTATCTGTTCGCCGGTCACTACCGAGTCTCGCCGTAAGGCGCTGCCCGGCGCATTGGAGGAAATCCCTATTTTCCCTGCTGATACGGGCCTAAGCCGGCCCTGGGCCCGGCTTAGCGTGGCCCCGGCCCATGTCCCGCCAGCGCGGTGCACGCCATTGCCCGGGAACCGCTTTCTGACAATCACGGTCGGCTCCTGCTGGACATCGACTACATCCTCCGGGGGGTCGCGCCCGAGCCGCCGCCCGGTCCGCTGGACGAGGACGTCGCGGCCGGCCGGTAAGAAGACGAAAGACGGAGGGATGGTTGTCGCGGCCACGGTGATGGCGACGATCAATTCGTCAACAATCTTGGCGACACCCGGCGCGGACGGCGTTTCAGCGGTGACGCGATCGATCCGCCGCTTCGCCTCGCCGCGGGTGCCTGGATCTGGCGCGACCCGCTCCAGCAGACGACACGGCCCGATCAGCGCAAGGACCACCGCGACCTGCGAGGATACCGGCCCCTCGCCTGCCGCTGCCGCCCCGATCTGATCCAAGACCGCCTGCCGCGCCGCCGTGTCGAGGACCGGATGACGGGTCGGCCGCAGGAGCGACGGCCTGTCCCGGCCCAGCACGCCGACATCGATAAGACGGTCGACGACACGATTCCAGCTTCCGCCGATGTGATGACTGAGACCCCCGATGACCTGCCTCACGTTCCTGCCCTGCAGATGCTCCCGCACCGCATCGCAGACATCAGCAAGCAGCTCGTCGCCGGGCCTGGTATCTCCGGCCCGTACTGTCCCGTCTTCCGCGACCGCCAACCGGCCGTCAATGGCCAGATCGGCCAACAGCGCGCCGGTCAAGCCGACCTGGATGAGGGCGCCGCTCCCGACGGGAACGTTCCCCTTGTCATTCAGCGCGGTGAGCAGCAGCATCTCTGCAATCAGCACAACTGCACGCTAATACCGCCGCAGCCCTACCGGGATGCCCCGGCGTAACAGGATCTCGGTGATGGCTGGCTGCAGGCGGGCGGGGTAGGCGTGTTCGCGCCGGATGGTTCGGTGCAGGGGCACTGGCTGGCGCCCAGGGTCGGCGGGTGATCGCGCTGCGGCATACGCTCGGGGCCAGCAGCGCCGCCTGGAAGCTGCCTGAGGAGCGGAGATCGGCATGACTGACCTGGCCATGGACTATCTCGGCCTGGACGCCCTGTTGTCGGCCGAGGAGCTCGCCTGGCGTGATACGGTCCGCGGGTTCGTCCGCGACCGCATCAGGCCGCATATCACGGACTGGTATGAGAGGGCGGTGTTCCCGGCCGGGATCGCCGCGGAGATGGGGCGGCTCGGTCTGCTCGGCACGCACCTGTCTGGCTACGGCTGCCCGGGCCGCAGCGCGGTGGAGTACGGCCTGGCCGCGCTGGAGCTGGAGGCAGGCGATTCGGGGCTGCGGACCTTCGTCAGCGTGCAGGGGTCGCTGGCCATGAGCGCCATCGCCAAGTTCGGCAGCGAAGCGCAAAAACAGCGCTGGCTGCCGCCGATGGCCGCCGGCGAGCTGATCGGCTGCTTCGGCCTGACCGAGCCCGAAGCCGGCAGTGACCCGGCCAGCATGACCACCACGGCGCACCGGGACGGCGGCGGCTGGATCATCAACGGCGCCAAACGCTGGATCGGCCTGGCGTCGATCGCCGATGTCGCCGTCATCTGGGCCCGCACCCAGGACGGCATCCGCGGCTTCCTGGTTCCCGCCGGTACCCCGGGGTTCACCGCCACGCCGATCGAGCCCAAGCTGGCGATGCGCGCCTCGATCCAGTGTGACATCACGCTGACGGACGTGCGGGTACCGGCCGGCGCGGTCCTGCCCGGGGCCGCGGGCCTGCGCGGCCCGTTCGCCTGCCTGAACGAGGCCCGTTACGGGATCATCTGGGGTGCCATGGGCGCGGCCCGTGACGCCTATGAGGCAGCGCTGAGCTACGCGCTGGACCGCAGGCAGTTCGGCAAGCCGATCGCGGCGTTCCAGCTCACCCAGCAAAAGCTGGTCGACATGGTGCTGGAGATCCAGAAGGGCCTGCTGGTCGCGCTGCACATCGGCCGGATGAAGGACGCCGGCACCCTGATACCGGAGCAGATCTCCTTCGGGAAGCTCAACAACGTCCGGACCGCGATCGCCATCGCCCGGCAGGCCCGGACCATCCTGGGCGGCAACGGTGTCGCGCTGGAGTATTCTCCGATGCGGCACGCGAACAATCTCGAGGGCGTCCGCACCTACGAAGGCACCGACGAGGTGCACATCTTGATCATGGGCCGGGCCATCACCGGCATCCCCGCCTTCACCTGAGCACTCGCACGCGCACCCCGCAGCGGCACCGGCCGCGTCCCGCCGCTACCGAAACCGCCGACCGCACCCACCAGACTACGAATCCCCGCCATGCGCGTAAGACAGCAGTCCGCGGGCGATCTAATCGCGGCAGGAGTGTGCGTTGCCGATGCCAAGCATCCGCGCATATTTATGCAGGTTGACATGAGGGGCGCGGCGGTCTATCGACGCGCGTAGCCGCCGTCGCGTAACGGAAGAGTCCCTTTCACACCGGTCATGGAGGCGCGCAGAACGGGATCTTTTGTCGCCGGGTCTTGCGATCATAACGGAAGCTTCAGATGGACCTGCGGGACGAGTGGCCGAGCTGCGGGCGGCTTGGAGCCGCCCGCAGCTCGATCAGATGGAGCGGTTAATCCCCGTTGCCGATGCCGATGCCGGGTAGGACGTGCGTCCCCTCTCGCTGGACGGCCTGAAGCGAGCTCGGAGAGAGTCCTAGCAGCTTCAAGATCGTGGGCGCGACCTGGGTCGTTTCCACCCGGTGGCCTGACTGGCCAGGCTGGACGGTGCCGGGCGCATAGACGATGAGCGGAACGTCCCGATCGCCCGGGTTGTCGCCGCCGTGCTCGGCGATCTTCGTGCCCGTCGTGTAGATCGTGCCGACCTGCGCGATCCCGAACACGTCCGGGTGGTGCGGGTCGGATTTCGAGACGCCGAAGAATTTCGCCGACTGCAGGCCGGCGAAGATCTCCCGCAGGCCGGAGTGCTGGACGGTGATCGTCTGGCCGGCGTAGTTGACCGCCGGGGCGGTATGCGTCCACAGGTAGTTCTTGACGAAGTCAGCCGCCGCCTGCGAGCGGTCGGACAGCCACCACAGCAGCCCGTCGTCGTCGGCCTCTTGGACGACCAGCGTCGGCTTGCCCGGATGCTGTGCGGCCCAGGCGGCGTTGACGCCGGCAATGATCGGAGCGTCGTTGATCCGCTGCAGCAGGTTGTTGTTCAGCGGCGACTGGCCGTGCTTGGCCGTCAGGATGATCGCCGTCGAGCCGGCCTCGCCGTCGGCCCAGATCGTGTCGGCCATCCGCTGCAGGGCGTTGTTGACGTAACCGAGCGCGCTCTGGAGCAGCGGGCCCGGCACCTGCTGGCCGTCCACCGTCACGTACCCGCCGGGCAGCGACGGTCCCTCGGTGTATTTGCCTTGCGCGTTCGGGCCGATCAGCACCGCCGGGGAGCTCTTCAGCTTCTCGGCGGTCGAGACGGTCTGGAAGTTCATCCCGTAGATCGCCGGCGTGCCGGCCTTCGGCCCGGTGCCGGCGTGGCCGTAGCCGTTGATCCAGTTGATGACCGCCTGGACCTTGTAGGAGTCGTACTGCTTGGTCGCGGCGTTGTCGGCCGTCCACGCGCCGTCGACCGGGTACGGCACGCCGTTCGGCTCGACCGCCTGCGAGTCGATCTCCGGCCCGAAGAAGTCGTCGATGCTCATGCCGTTCGAGCCCGGGCCGTTGAACGACGTGTAGATCGCGTGCTTGTCGGACCACGCCGTCCGCAGGCCGGCGTGGTGGATCACCTGGAAGATCGTGTTGACCCCCAGGTAGTCCCACGGCTGAATCGGCTGGCAGGTCTTCGGGTCGACCGGGTACGTCGCCGGGTTCAGACCCGACTGCGGGTGCGGAGTCAGGTTCATGATCAAGGCCGGGTTGGTGGTAATGCCGCCCGGGTAGATCGAGCCGTCCTCATCGAACGCGGGGAAGGTGTTGCCGCTCCCGTTATGCAGCAGGTCCGGCACGGCGGGAAGCTTGTCGTCAGGCGAGTCGTAGATCACGTCGCCGCCCGGGACCGGCCCGGAGCAGTTGGTCGTCCCCGGCGGGAAGACGCCGTGGCTGTACTCGTCGTCGTAGTAGATGCCGGTGAGCTTCGGGTCGGCGCCGGTCATCAGCCCCGTGCCGGTCGGCGCGGAGTCCGACGGGTCGGCGGTCTGCGCGTGGGTGTATTCAGCGCCGCCGGTGGCCAGCCGCGCGAGCTCCGAGTTGGGATGGGTTGCGACGTACCAGTCCAGATCGGACTGGTGCATGCCGTCGACCGAGATCAGCAGCACGTGCTTGATCTGAGGGCGGCCGGCAGCGACGGCGCTGGAGGAAGCCGGCGCCAACGTCGCGATCGCCAGCGCAGCGACTCCCGCCATCGCGAATTTCGTTTTCGAATTCAATGATCACTCCCTTCACCAGAATCCCTGCAGCGTATGGGCCGCGTTCAAACGGTTCCTTACCATGCGATGACCCGCACATGTCGTATAAGCGAATCTCAGTGGACGACCGCATTAACAGTGCAATGAGCGAGCAGTCCACACCTCCTGAGTGCGACAATGTCTCCGCAATCCGAAAAACACCAATCTAGGGCAACTCAGGGGCACGCCGAACTGGATGATGCGCACGCGGCTGCACGCGCGGATAACTGGTGACCTTGGCCAATGCCGGTCAGCTTAAGTTGATCTTGCTGCGGCCGGTTCGGTGCCTTTGCGAGCGGAGACAGGTGACGCGGGCACCGTGCCGGAGGTGGCCTTATCCGTTCGCGAAGATAGTGGATAGAAAGGGCCCTCAGAGGGGCCCTGAGGATCCACTATCTTCGCCAGCCGGCCTAGATGCCGCAGCGGCCAGCGCGGAAGGGGCGACAGGGACGGAAGACCGGCCTGTCCTGCCGGGCCCGGCGCGGGAGCCCATCTCCGCCAGGCTGACCACTGCTGGCTAAGCGGCATTGGACCTTGGGCACGAAATCGGCATCGTTCGGCGTGCCTCTGGTACGGATGACGAGCTGAGTTGACGACCGCTGCCACCTTTTTGCGTAATGCAAGGTGACGTATAAGTATGCGAGTCCTCAACGTCCGGTCATCGGCTACTGTGAGCGTTGGGGCTGCCGGCTGGTGAGCCAGATATGCGCAGCCGCTCGCTAGCGGCACTCTCGCGATTGCGCCTCGCGCCGGGCGGCGGTTCTTTGCTCCGTCCTCTCGCGACGTCTCGTTCCCGGGCTTGGTCTCGTGTGCGAGCGGGTCTTGGTGTCCTGCCGGGAGCCTCCGTGAGCGGCTCCGCGACTGCTCGTGCGGAACGTCGGGCGGGTGACGGGGATGATGCGCAGGAGGGCGTCCAGGCTGGCGAAGTCGGCCGGGTTGGCGGTGAACAGGGGCAGGTCTTCAGCGATGGAGGTATCCAGCAGGCCTGAGCCCCGTGCGTCGCGCCGTAATGTGTTGCGGGATCGGCCTGCCGGGCGGACGTCCGTCGTCGGGCAATCATTCGGGGAGGCGCATGATGCGGGTGCTGGTCGTCGGGGCTGGCGGAGTAGGGTCGGCGGTCGCGCGAACGGTCGCGCGACGGGATCTGTTCGAGCGCGTTGTGGTGGCCGATTACGACGTGGAACGGGCGCGGCGGGCGATCGCCGGGGGTGGCGACCGGTTCGCCGCGGTGAAACTGGACGCGTCGGACGAGCAGGCGATTGCGGAGCTGATCAGAGCTGAACGATGCGATGCGGTGCTGAACGCGGTCGACCCGCGGTTTGTGATGGCGATCTTCCGTGCCGCTCTTGCCGCCGAGGTCACCTATCTCGATATGGCGATGTCGCTGTCCCACCCGCACGCGACCGAGCCGTACCGGCAGCCAGGGGTCAAACTGGGTGACGAGCAGTTCGCGCTCGCTGAGGAATGGGAGCGCCGCGGGCTGCTGGCGCTGTGCGGCATGGGGGTCGAGCCGGGGCTGTCGGATGTGTTCGCCCGCTACGCGGCAGACCGGCTGTTCGAGTCCATTGACGAGATCGGCGTCCGTGACGGCGCGAACCTGGTGGTCGAGGGCTACGAGTTCGCCCCGACGTTCTCCATCTGGACGACGATCGAGGAGTGCCTGAACCCGCCGGTCGTGTGGGAGCGCGGCAGGCAGTGGTACACGACCGAGCCGTTCAGCGAGCCGGAGACCTTCGTCTTCCCGGCCGGGATCGGGCCGATCGAGTGCGTGAACGTGGAACACGAAGAGGTCCTGCTGGTCCCGCGCTGGATCGACGCTGGCCGGGTGACCTTCAAGTACGGGCTGGGCGAGGAGTTCATCGGCGTGCTGAAGACGCTCCACAAACTCGGCCTGGACTCCACCGCCCCCGTCCAGGTGGGCGCGGCTGCCGTCTCGCCGCGGGATGTGGTTGCCGCGTGCCTGCCCGACCCCGCCGGACTTGGCGACGCGATGTCGGGGCTCACCTGCGCCGGCACCTGGGTCACCGGAACGGGCAAGGACGGCTCGCCGCGCGAGGTCTACCTGTACCACGTCGTGGACAACGGCTGGTCGATGGCTGAATACGACTCGCAGGCGGTGGTCTGGCAGACCGCGGTCAACCCGGTGGTGGCACTCGAGCTGCTCGACTCCGGCGCATGGTCCGGCGCCGGCGTCCTCGGCCCGGAGGCGCTGCCGGCCGAGCCGTTCCTCGAAGTCCTGAACAGCCACGGTGCGCCCTGGGAGTGCGAGGAGCGCACTCCCGCCAGTGAGCACCATCGAGCGGCCCCTGCCGCCCCTTGAACGCCGGCGAGCGCACCACGCGCGAAAGCTGCCTTGACTTCCACCGGGCCACGGCACTACCGGCGTATAGCGCTGCCCCTCAGCGCACATGCGGGACGGCGGTCTCAGGTTCGGCTGGTGGCTGCCCAGGCGGTCGCGGTGATGTCTACCGGGCCGGCGAGCGGGAGCAGGCGCTGGCACTGCTCGCGCAGCGCGGTCCGGTGACCGGGGGTCAGGGACGCTACGTAGGCGCCGGCCGGGCCGACGCCGAGGGTGAACCGCTCCCACCAATCGTCGAAGCTGGCGTGGCGGACCCGGACCGTCAGAGTGGTGACCGCGGCGTGGCCCAGACCGGCCTGAGTGAACAGGCTGGCCAGGTGGCCTTCGCGGACGCCGGCCAGGCCGGACTCGTCGTCAGCGGCCGGATCCAGCTGGCGCACCGCGGACCAGAATGCGGCTAGCGGACCGCGACTGCCCGCGTGGTCCCACACGCAGGCAGCCACCATCCCGCCGGGACGGCTGACCCGGCCCATCTCCCGCAAGCCCCGCACAGGGTCAGCCATGAAATGAACGACCAGCTGCGCCAGCGCGGCGTCGAAGGTGCCGTCAGCGAATGGCAGCTGCTCGGCTGCCGCCTGGCGCACCTCCACCCCTGGCAGCCGTTCCCGCACCGCCGCGGCGAACGAGGCCGATGGTTCTGCCGCACTGACCGACGCCGCGCCGACCCGGCTCACCAGTTCAGCCGTCAGCGCGCCCGGTCCGCAGCCGACGTCGAGAACCCGCTGGCCATCCCCGATCCCGGCCAGGTCAGCGAACCGCGGCGCCAGCGGCTCAGAGTACTGCCCCATGAATCGCAGGTAGGCACCGGCGCTGACGTCGAAGCTCACCCTGGCAAATTTACCCGCGCGCCGGCGGGGCAGTTGATTCCGCGTCACCAGCCAGGCGCCCAGGAGCGAGATGGCGCCGAGCGCCGGCACGCAGAACTGGCGAACTGCAGCGTCGCGCCGAAGGGATTGGCCGTCCAGTAGCACGCGGCGTAGAGACACCAGCCCGCCGGATCGCTCGCCCGCGTCGCCAAGCTGGAGGGACCCGGATAGGACCTTCAGCCCTACCGCGCGAGCGCTCATCCCGGGAGCATGGCCCTGTCGATCCATTCAGAACGGGTGGAGGTGCCCCATGGCCGACAGGCCGCACGACGTAACTGACCTGTACCTTGCCCCGGTGCTGCTGGCGGTGGACGCCAAGATCGAGGAACTAGGCAAGCTCGACAAGGACGGGCTCGCCTACGAAGTCGCGCTCGAGAGCAATTCACTTGACATCACCCGGCAGATGAGAGAAGAGGCGCTGATCAGGACCATCACACACCTGACCGAGACGCACCACTGGGAATTCAGCTGGGATGCCCGCGGGCTTCGCCTGACTCACGACGCGCACACGTTCGTCCTTGGAATACCGGCAGTATTCCTCGACTACCTGGGAGGCGCTCCGCGGCAGTGACCGCACCGGGAACGCCCTGAGAGATGTCGGTGCCGCTACCCGATTCGCAGCACGATCTTGCCCCGCCCGTGCGGCCCGCGACCTGTGTCAGCGCCGCGCCGCCCATCTGCTGTGTGGTGTTGATCAGGCCGGGGGCGAGACAGGCCGTTGGCGCACTAGCCAGCACCGCCGGTGGCCAGCCGATGACATCGGGCCCCGGAGGGGGAGCTTCGAGCAGACTGGACCGACTGTGTGAAGTGCACCACTGAATCGATGTTCGGCGGCGTGGCATCGCACCACGCTGCCTACACTGGTGGGTTCGTGTAAAAGACGATCGGCAGAACGGAGGGGCGTATTGACGGGCGCGATCGCACCACTGGACGATTTCAGTCTCTGGGCCCGCAGCAACCTATTGGTCATCATCCTGCTAGTCCTCGGAGCGCTCCTGCTCACGCGGCTGGCGGACTGGGCGCGCGGCCGGATCATGACACGCATCGACGCCCGATACGCCGATTCCGATGAACTGGTGCGTTCCGAGGCCGCTAAACACCGTCACGTCGTGGCGCAGGTCGTCACCTGGGGCGCCGTGGCGATCGTCTACACCGTGACCTTCGTGCTGGTCGTGCAGAACCTCGGCATTCCGACCGCGGGCCTGGTAGCGCCGGCCGCGCTGATCAGCGCGGGACTCGGCTTCGGCCTGCAGCGGTTCGTGCAGGACATCGGCGCCGGGTTCTTCATCACCGGGGAACGACAGTACGGCTTCGGTGACGTCGTCAAGATCAACGTCAGCGGCGTGACGGAGCCTGCGTTCGGCACGGTGGAAGAGGTCACCCTCCGGGTCACCCGCATCCGGTCGGTCAGCGGCGAGGTCATCATCATGCCGAACGGCCAGATCACTCAGGTGACCAACCTGTCCAGAGACTGGGCGCGGGCGGTGATCGACATCCCCGTGCCCACCGTGGTCGACGTGGGCCACGCGACCGACGTCCTCGAGCAGGTCGGCAAGGAGGCCTACAGCGACGAGCGGCTGCGCAAGATGATGCTCGACCAGCCCTCCGTCATGGGCGTCGAACGGATGGACGTCGACACGTTCTCGCTGCGCATGGTGGCGCGGACGCTGCCAGGCATGCAGTTTGACGTCGGCCGGGAGATCCGCGCGCTGGTCGCGGCGGCGTTCCGCACCGAGGGCATCATTGTGTCGGCCGAGGTCGACACCGGCCGCCCTACCGCGGATGAGGCCCCATGACCCGGGAACCGCGGCACCGCAACCGCCCCGTCATCAGGCACATCGGCCGCGCGCGCACGTCGACCCTCGTGCTCATCGGGCTGTTCCTCGGCTTTCTCACCCTCTACGTCTGGGTTCGGCCAACGCCGATGAGCACCACAGGCAACGTCCAGCAGACGAATCCCGCGCACAGCCAGACGCCATCCACCCCGGCCACCACCACGACCCCCAGCCATCACACGCTATCGCCCTCTCACTCGTCGACGCCCAGCGTGACCCAGGCGCCGAGCCACACGCCGACACCGACGCTGGGTACCTCCACGGGCACCGGCACCGCCACGCCGACGCCGACCACGACGTCCTTCTCGACCAGCGTCACGTCGCCGGCGTCGCTGCCCAGCGGATCGTCCGTTCAGTAACGGCGAATCCCCCTCTGATTGGCGGTTACGGTCCCGTCGCACAGCGTCTCATCCTGGTAACAATCACCCGCTGTGCGCACCATCGAAGGCGGCTGCGCGTCTTATCCGATGGAGGAAAAAGGGATGCGGAGGCTGATTTGTCATGACCGGGGCGAGTCTCATGAAACCCCTGACCTTTGCCGCCTGCGCAGCCGTCGTCGCCGCCCTGGCTGGATGCGCAAGCTCCTCATCCACCAACCCGCTCGCCGAGCACACCCTGACTGGCACGCTGACCTGCCAGTCGGTGCTGGACAGCGGCAACACCCTGGCCAATGAGGTCAGCAAGCTCTTTACCGACGACCAGGCGATCAACGGACAGTGGGCGAACGCCGAGGCCGCGACCACGGGTGCCAACACTACGCCCACGGCGGCGCAGGACCAGGCCATCACCGACCTGACCGCCATCCTGAGCGACCTGGGCACCGGCACAGGGGCCACCGGCAGCCTGGTCCCCGCTGTCACCTCGCTGGACAGCAACGCGAACAAGCTCACGAACGGCGCCTCCGGCTGGCGAGCGGCCGGCCCCGCCGTCAGGGCCGCCATCACCACCCTGAACAAGGCCTGCGCCGCGGACGTGACCGGCCAGTCCCACGTGGGCTAAACCGGGCTGACCCACGCTGAGCCGGGCTGCGGAACTGCTCGACTCGATCGGCGGCGACGTCCTCGGCGCCCTGATGCACGACCCATGAAGGGAGAAGCCTGATGGATTACGGACTGGCGGGACGGACGGTCATCGTCACCGGCGCGGCGCGCGGCCAGGGCGCCGCTGAAGCGGAGATCCTCGTCCGCGAGGGGGCGCGGGTCGTCGGCGCGGACATCCTCGACGACGAGGGCAAGGCGCTCGCGGAACGGCTCACCGCGCTCGGCCCTGGCGCGATGGAGTACTGGCACCTCGATGTGTCCAGTGCGGAGGAGTGGGCGGCGCTCGCGGCGCACCTAGACCGCGGCCCCGTCCACGGCCTGGTCAACAACGCGGGCGTGCCCTACCGGGCGCGGCTGCTGACCATGGACCTGGCGGGCTGGGAGCGGGTGATCGGGATCAACCTCACCGGGGCCATGCTCGGCATGCGCGCGATCGTTCCGCTGATGCCGAGCAACGACGGGGCGTCGATCGTCAACATCGGCTCGATCGCCGGTCTCACCGCGCACTTCGCGCTCGCCTATACGGTCTCGAAGTGGGGCCTGCGCGGCCTGACGAAGGCCGCCGCGCTCGAGCTCGCGCCGCGAGGCATCCGGGTCAACATCGTGCACCCGGGCCCGATCGACACCCCGATCCTGGACGGCGCCGACCCGGTCTTCGTGCAGTCCAGCATCGAGCAGACGCTGGCGGGCCGGGAGGGACAGCCCGAGGAGGTCGCCGACGTGGTCGTGTTCCTGCTGTCGGCCCGTGCGTCCTACCTCAACGGCGCGGAGATCCCTGTCGACGGCGGGCACACCTCGCACGGCGGCGCCAAGGCCATCACCGACGCCCTCGCCAGGGCCCACGGCACCGCGTAGATTGCTTCGTCGTTTGCGGCGCGGCTCCTTGCCTGACTATTGTTCAAGCTGAGTTCGTTCAGGTGCGCTGTCGCAGCGCACGGTCTAAGGAGGTGAGTCCGATTTTCGTTCACAGTCGGGTGCTCACCCCTTCACGCTGGAGCCTCTAGAGCTTCGTCGTCATCGGTCCTTGGGTGCCCGCATCTCGGATGCCTGAAAGGGACCAAGACATGTCACAATTTCACGTGGTTCACAACGTTGCTCTGGTTCTCGGTGGTGGCGGGGCTGCCGGAAATGCCTGGGAGATCGGTGTCATCGCGGGCCTGGCCGAAGCTGGTCTCGATATGACAGAGGCCGCCGATCTGGTGGTCGGCACCTCGGCCGGGGCCACCGCGGCGGTGCAGGTGCGCAGCGGTATACCGGCGGCCGAACTGCTGGCCTCCGTACTGTCCCCGCCGGTCCGGCCGGTCGGACAGCACCGGGAACGGCCGCCGTCCCTGCCGACGGCCACGGTGTTCGGGCGGATGAGGGCCATTGGCGCCGCCGCCAC
Organism: uncultured Actinomycetota bacterium; assembly: GCA_963843745.1. Taxonomy (GTDB): domain Bacteria; phylum Actinomycetota; class Actinomycetes; order Streptosporangiales; family Streptosporangiaceae; genus Trebonia. The sequence goes on along the minus strand of CAWJLP010000007.1, from coordinate 2,040,418 downwards.
CTCGGCAGCCGATCTACGACGCGCTATGGGCGCGTTCGGGCTGGAGAGCGACGCCATACTCGGACCGGGGGCGGAACAGCGGCGCGCAGTGGTCGCCGCCAGGTTGCCTTGCCCTGAATGGCCGGACAGGCCGATGATCGTGACGGCTGTCGACGCGCAGACCGGCGAGTTGGCTGCGTTCGACCGCGATTCCGGCGTCGACCTGGTGGACGCGGTCACCGCGAGCACCGCGCTGCCCGGTCTGGTGCCCACAGTCAGCATCAACGGCCGCCGCTACATCGACGGTGGCGTGCGCTCCACCGACAACGCCGACCTTGCCACGGGCTACGCGAACGTCGTGGTGCTCTCCCCGTTGGGCGGACGGAGCCAGACACCACCGGAAGCAGGCCAGTTCGAGGGCCTGCGCAGACCACCGGAATGGGGCGTGGACCTGGCAAGCCAGGTCCGCGCCCTGCGCAAGCAGGGCAGCCACGTCGAGGTGATCACACCGGACGGCGATTCCCGAGCCGCAATGAGCACGAACCAGATGGATCCGGCGACCCGCATCCCCGCCGCCCGCGCCGGTTTCGCCCAAGGCAAGCAGGAAGCGACCCGCGTGACGTTCCCCTGACGATTGCACGCCGCCGCCGCGCGTCATCTGTGAAGAGCCGTGACGGCCGCGGCGAGCCGCGCGACGGCCGCCGCGTGCCCTGCCCGTCAATCCCGTCCCTCCCGGGCGCGCGCCGCCGCGCCACCATTTCCCGGTGGCGGTAACAAGGCACGGTGGCGGCGGGGAAATAACCAAGCCGCATGGCAGCCATTCACATGGAAAGCCCGGACCTGGGTAGCAAGCGCCTGAATTCGTCTCGGGATGCTAATGGGAGAGGATGGGATCATGAGGCTTTTCCGGAGGACCCAGCGGCCCGTGCGCGCCGGCAGGAAGCCAAGCCGCCGCGAGCAGCGCGCTGCCGAGCGCACCGCCAGGGCCGAGGCCATGCTCACGCAGACCGAGCAGCAGATCCACGACCTTGCCGACGAAGTGCGCCGTGACCTGAAGGGCTCGGCGTAGCCAGCACCCTTACCCGAGTCCGGCTATTGACTCGGCCGAGGCGGGCCGCTGGTCTCTGGAAATGGTCTCCCAGGTGACAGCGAGGAGCACCAGCGTCCGGTCCCGGTGCTCTTTGAGGGACAGGCGGGTCAGCTTCTCAATCCTGCTGATCCGGTACAGCAGCGTGTTGACCTGCAACTCCAGCGCGGCAGCGGCCGCCGCGGTGTCGAACCCGTGGGCAGCGAGGCATCGCAGGGTGACCGCCAGATCCATGGGATCGGCTCGTTCGAGCCGGCCAAAGACGCGCCGGACGATGCGGTCGGCGACTTCTGGCGTCTCCGCGACCAGCAGCTCAGGCAGGAAGTCATCGGCTGACACACGTCCCCGGCACCCGGACCGGGCCGCGATGGCGGTCAGCGCCCGCAGATTCTCGGCCGTTGCCCCGAGGCGGGCGCGAGGGGTGGCCGGATCGTGGGCGAGGAGCAGCCGCGGATCGGCGAGGAAAGTACTCCAGCCGAATCCCGGCGACGTCAGCCCGGTGACGCGGATCCCCTCGGTGAACGCGAGTGCCCCGGCGGCGCGCAATCGTGCCGCGAGGCCGGCGTGGTCGGCGACCGACGCCCCGGCGAGCTGCGCGGTAAACGGGCAAGCGGGTGCGGCCAGATCGGACCCGAGCCCGGCAGTGCGGTCGCGGTCCTCGATCGTGACCGGCACCTGTGCGCAGAGGCGATCGAACAGCGCGCGGGCGCGCAGGTCGCCGGCCGCGGCCGGCGAGTCATCCTGGCCCGGGTGCGCCTGCGCGAACACCCTCACGACCATGTTGACGTAGTCCTCGAGGTAACCCCATACCGTGTCCGCCCGCGCGGTCAGCAGCGAGCGGTCGTCCCTGCTCGCCAGGTCGAGCAGCGCCTCCCAGAACATCCGGGCGCCACGGCGGTAGACGAGCACGCTGTCGTCGAGCGGCTGGCCGGCCGCGGCCCTGGCCCGCATCAGTTCGAGCAGATCGGACAGAACACGCTCATCAGGCGGAGTCCCGCGCATCATCCAGCGCAAGGTCAGATCGACATTCCAGCGAACCATCGCGCCCCTGTCCACCGGCCAGAAGAAGCGCGAATAAGCGGGCAGCTGACGGATCCCGACCTCCATCCGGCGGACGACCACGCCGGCGTCGAAACGCTCAAGAACGCGCCGCAAGTCGCTGTCTGACGTGCCGTCATCGACCGGAAGGTGCGCGTTCACGCTCACGATCTTTCCACGCGTCCCAGCCCCGGGAACCTCGGCTCAGTTGGAGAAGTCCTGGGTGAGCCAGACGGTGCCGGAGCTGTCGCGGTAGACCGCGATCCCGATGTGCGTGAACGAGCTGCTCAGGATGTTCAGCCGGTGGCCGTCATCCGGCGGCTGCTCGTTGAGCATGGACTGGGTCAGGCCGACCGCCATCTGGGCGATGGCCGCGGCGGTGTCGGCCACGGGGCCGCCCTCGCCGATGTTCTCTCCGGCGGCGGTCCAGTCCACTCCGGCGCCGGTCTCGCGGTCACCGAGCGGCGGCTCGCCCGGGCACTGATGAGAGAGCCCGCAGCCGCCGGCCATCAGGAGGTTGTGCTGGGATGAGCTGGTTTCCAGCCCCCCGGTGATCGTCAGCGCGGGCAGCCCGGCCGCGGAGCGGGCCTGGTTGATCAGCGCGAGCACCTGCGCGGCGGCGGCGCCGCCCGCAGCCGTGGACGGGCTCGCCGAGGCGGACGGGCTCGCCGGGGCGGACGGTGCGCTCGGGCGCGCCGACGGGGAGCGGGAGGATGCGGACGCCGACGGCGACGTCCTGGCCAGGCGCGGCGGGACGGTGACCACCGCCGGCGGCGCGGCGATGGCGAGATAAGCCGGGTTCCCTGGGCAGGCGCTGGCGGCCGCCGCGTCGCATCCGGCCGCGGTGGCCCGCGGATTCACGGTCGCCCTGCTCGGTGCCGGGCCGGCGAACAATTCGCCGCGGGCCAGGTAGAGGCTGCCGCCGGCCAGCACGGCCAGCACGGCCAGCACGGCCAGCACGGCCAGCGCGCGCACGCCGGGCAGCAGGAACCTGACCCGGCGGGCCGGTGTCGCCGCCATCCGTGCCCTGCGATCCATGTCATCACCGCCTACAGGCGCTGACACTAGGACATTGGCACCGGATTTCGTCCCCGTATGGACGAATGTCACCACGTAGTCTCCGCGGCTGGAATAGTGCCGGCCGCCCTCGCGTTCCTATCCTCGTGTCGGTGCGTTAGTGTCCCCCGGGCCTACTCACTGCCTTCATGGAATACCGTCCGGCTGGAGCCATGTTGCGCCTTTCGCCGTGAGGCGACCTGCGCGCCGGCCACGGCACGCCCTCGCGAGCGCACGCTCCCGGGGGCGCTGTCATGTCCGGACTCGTGGCCGGGCCGCCGGGGCTACTGGTAGGAGATCATCACCGGTGCCGGTACGTTCACCATCGTCTGCTGCGGGGTGAGCATCGGGTGGTCCTTGACCAGGAAGTTCTTCCACCCGAAGTACACCTCCTCCGGCGCCGCGCCCGTCACCGCGTTCCAGGATTCCTGCTTCGCCGCGGGCGTGCCCTGGCCGTCCATGTGGACGACGATCGCGAGGTCGTCGTGGCTGGTGTCGAGATCCGGTTCGCCGGCGATCATCGATAGCTGGAACTGATGCAGTACCAGCAGCTTCTGCGGCAGGTGATACCTCGCGGTGAGCATCGCGAGCCAGCCGATGACGCTGTTGACCTCGCTGATATTCACGTGCCCGATCTGGCGCAACGGCTTCTGCCCAGGCTGGAGCTTCCATTCCGCGTCGATCGCCAGCCCGACGTCAGGCAGCCGGAGCAACGACTCGTACAGCTGGGCCTGGGCGAGCAGGCTAGCGCGCCCGGGCTGGAGGTCGAGCACCACGTACATGCCGGCCCCGGCCGCCTGGCTGACCCACGGCAGCAGCGACGACACCGGCGACTCGTACGAATAGTTCCCGTCCGCGCCCGGTGACGCCTCCGCCACCGTGGCGATGATCTCGAACGCGGGGACAACCGGCACGCGGCTGAGCGGCTGGTAGGCGGCGGCCACCTGCTCCGCCCTGGCCACGCTGGCGGTCAGGTCCTGCTGCCCCAGCGCGCCGAGGCCTGGCGTCCCCGGGTATCCGTACAGCGCCACCAGCCGCCGCCAGGGAAACATCACCTGCCCGCCGCCGGGAAGCTGGCGGCCAGTCTCCGCCACGGCCAGCCGGCTGCCCAGGCGGGTAGCGGGCCAGAACTGCGCCCCCACCCCTACCACGTCGAGCGGCCTGAGCCGGGCCAGCACGCGGATCGCCGTGGGGTCGGCCCGCGGATCCCCGCCGCGCACGCCGACCACGGCTGCGCCCGCCCCCTCGGCTGTCACGGTGACCGCGGTGATCTCCGGGGTGGTCTCCCCGCGGCTGACCAGCACCCCGACACGACTGAGCGGCGCAGGCGCCGCGGTCACGGGAAGCCCGGCCGCGCGGGTGACCACCCTGACGCCGCGCAGCCTGGCCGCCAGCGCCGCCGCGGCCGCTGGCGGCAGGCCCACGGCAAGGACGGCCCGCGGGCGCAGCCGCCCCACGGCGGTGGTGAGCTGTGGCGTGACCTTCACCGCGAGCAGCAACGGGGCATGCGCCGCGCGGGCGGCCCGCGCCGCCGTGGGCAGCGCGTTACCATCCGCGGCGGCGATGACCACGACCGGCGACGTGACGAACAGTGCCCCGGCGAACGTCGCGGTGAGCACATCGGGGGCGCCGCCGGCCAGCACGGAAACGGCCGGCGGCGGCGCCCGGGTCAGCGCGACAGGAAGTCGCAGGGTGACTCTCTTCAGGTCGCTTCCCGCCCTGGCCGTGAGGGGCGACAGCACGGGGGACACGGAACATGCCGCCGCGGTTCCCCCGACCATAGCGACGCTCACGGCAGCCGCCACGCAGCGCAGCACAGCGGCACGCGGGGCGGCGGCGATGGGCCGCCAGGGCTTGAGACGGGCACCTTTCGCGGCAGGCACACACAGCGGTCTACCGCATCAAACGCGGAAATGAGCCGATATCTGCATTTATCGGCGCGACAGGTCGCCGAGACGCTGGAGGAGCAGCGCCTCGGCGAGGACGGCGCGCTCCCATTCCGGCAGGTGGAGTCCTTCGTTCGGGCCGTGCGCGCGGGTGTCGGGGTCCTCCACGCCGGTGACGAGAATGCTCGCCGCGGGGAACGCCTCCTGGAACTCCGCGATGAACGGGATCGAGCCGCCGGTGCCCATGTCGACCGGTGCCGTCCCGTCCCAGGCTTCGGCGAGGGCGGAGCGCGCGGCGGCGTAGGCCGGCCCGGTCGTGGGCAGCACGGTCGGCTCGCCCGCGTCGACGAGGGTGGTCGTGAGCCTGGCACCCCACTGGACGTGCTTTTCCAGGTGCTCCCTGAGGCGAATGGCGGCGTTCGCGCTGGTGTCCCCCGGCGCGAGGCGGACGGTGACGCGGGCGCGGGCGACCGGGACGAGCGTGTTGGAGGCGCCGGCGACCTTCGGGGCATCGAACCCGGTGACCGTGATGGCGGGCCGGCCCACAGCCGCTCGACGGCCGAGCCGGTGCCGATCCAGCTGGTTCCCGGCTCGGCGCCGGACTCGGCGCGCAGCCGGTCCTCGGGGTAGTCCACATCGGCGGCGGGGGCGAAGACGAGGCCTTCGACGGCGGGGCTGCCGTCCTGGGTCCACAGTGTCGCCAGCAGCCTCGTCAGCGTCATGATCGCGTCCGGGACCAGCCCGCCCCACATGCCGGAGTGAACGGCGTGCGTGAGCGTGCGCACCTCGACGTCCATCCGGATGAGGCCGCGCAGGCTGGTCGTGAGCGACGGGACGCCGATGTCCCAGTTTCCCGCGTCCGCGATCACGATGACGTCCGCGGCCAGCTGGTCGCGGTACTGGCGCAGCAGGTCGGGGAGGGTCCCTGAAGCGACTTCCTCCTCGCCTTCGATGAAGAACCGCACGGTGACCGGCAGGTCATCGCCCAGGGCACGCAGCGCGCCCACGTGCACCGCGATCCCCGCCTTGTCGTCGGCCGCGCCCCGGCCGTAAAGGCGCTCGCCGCGGACAACGGGCTCGAACGGCGGGCTGTCCCAGTCGGCGGGATCGTTCTCCGGCTGGACGTCGTGATGCGCGTACAGCAGGACAACCGGAGCGCCCTCGGGTCCCTGCCGCTCACCGATCACGGCCGGCGGGGCACCGTCATAGGCCCGGACGACCTCCGCCGCGACACCCTCAGCGGCCAGGAGCTGGGCCGTCTTCCGCGCGGACTTCTCCACCTCAGCCACGCGCTCGGGGTCGGCGCTGACGGACTGGATCCTGACCAGGTCCTCCAGGTCGCCTAGCAGGCCGGGCAGCTGATCATGCACACGGTTCTTGAGCTCACTCACGGGGGCAACTCTACGACCCCGCACTCCCGGGTCAGCGGAAGACGCCGCTGTAGGCGTTGAGGGCGGGCTGGCCGCCCAGGTGGGCGTACAGGACGGTGGAGTCCCTGGGAATGTCTCCGCTTCGCGCGAGGTCGATGAGGCCTGCCATGGACTTTCCTTCATACACCGGGTCGATGATCATGCCCTCGAGGCGCCCGGTGAGCAGGATGGCGTCCAGGGTGGACCGGACGGGGATGCCGTAGAAGTCGCCGGCCCAGCCGTCCACGACGGTGATCTCGTCGTCGCGCAGGTCCCGGCCGAGGCCGATGAGTTCGGCGGTGTTCCTGGCGATCTTCGCCACCTGGGCACGGGTCTCGGCTATCTTCGCCGAGGCATCGATGCCGAGCACGCGGCGAGGGCGGTCCTGGCCAGCGAACCCGGCGATCATGCCCGCCTGGGTGCTGCCGGTGACGCTGCACACCACGATCGTGTCGAAGAAGACACCCAGGTCGCGCTCCTGCTGCTGTACCTCGACGGCCCAGCTGGCGAAGCCGAGGCCGCCAAGGGGGTGGTCCGAGGCTCCGGCGGGGATCGCGTACGGGGTGCCGCCGGCGGCCCGGACGTCGTCCAGGGCCTGGTGCCAGCTGTCCTTGAAGCCGATGCCGAACCCCGCCTCTACCAGGCGGACGTCGGCCCCCATGATGCGGGACAACAGGATGTTGCCGACCTTGTTGTTGACCGCGTCCGGCCAGTCCACCCAGCTCTCCTGAACCAGGACGGCCTTCAGGCCCGCCCTGGCGGCGACCGCGGCCACCTGCCGGGTGTGGTTGGACTGTACCCCGCCGATGCTGACCAGGGTGTCCGCGCCTTGCCTGAGCGCGTCGGGGATCAGGTACTCCAGCTTCCTGGTCTTGTTGCCGCCGAAGGCCAGCCCGCTGTTGCAGTCCTCCCGCTTGGCCCAGATGCGGGGGCCGCCGAGGTGGTCGCTGAGCCGGTCCAGCGGGTGCACCGGGCTGGGGCCGAACAGCAGCGGGTAACGCTCGAAGTCGTTCAGGGACATCGGTGGCTCCTCCTTTTGCAGGGATGCGCCACTCCACCTGGTCACTGTCGTTCAGGCGTTCGCCCGGGTCAAGGGTCCGGCCGTTGCCTGACCGCTGTAGCTTGAGCCGCATGACGACCGATAGCGGCCCGGCCGGCCAGGACGGTCTTGCCGACCCCGCGGCGACGCTAGCCGACCGGCTGTTTCATGACATGATCGGGGCGCTGGAGCTGTTCACCGTGTACCTGGGCGAGCGGCTGGGGCTGTACCGGGCGCTCGCCGCGGACGGCCCGGCGACCTCGACGGAGCTGGCCCGGCGAACCGGCACCACAGAGCGGTACGTGCGGGAATGGCTGGAACATCACGCGGCGAGCGGGCTGCTGGAGGTTGACGACCCGGCCGTCGGACCGCTGGCCCGCCGCTACTGGCTGCCGCCGGCGCATGTACCGGTTCTGGCCGACCCCGATGACGTCCGCTACCGGGCCTACAACGGCGTCGAGATCGCCCGGGCGGGACGGTGGCTGCCGCAGCTCGCCGAGGCGTTCCGCACCGGGGGTGCGCCGCCCCCGCTGCCCTGGGCACCGGAGGGCCGGGCCGAGTACAACCGGGCCACGTTCCTGAACCTGCTGGGAACCCGGTGGCTGCCCGCCATCCCGGACGTGCACCGGCGGCTGCGCCGCGAGCCACCCGCCAGGATGGCTGACCTGGCGTGCGGCCCTGGCTGGTCCAGCATCGCGATCGCGCAGGCGTATCCCCTGGTCACGGTCGACGGTTTCGACCTCGACGCCGATGTGATCGCCGCCGCCCGCCGCTACGCCGAGCAGGCCGGCCTGGCGGACCGGGTCACCTTCGCCGCGACCGATGCCGCTGGCCTGGGCACGGCTGGCCTGGGCACGGCTGGCCTGGCCACCGTCGGCCGGTATGACCTGGTGACCATCTTCGAAGGGCTGCACGACATGTCCCGCCCCGTGGAGGTGCTGCGGGCGGCGCGCGGCATGCTCAGCCCGTCGGGCTCGGTCCTCATCGCCGATGAGCTGGTCGCCGAGGAGTTCACCGCCCCCGCCTCTGACCTGGAGCGTTACTGCTACGGCTGGAGCGTGCTGTCATGCCTGCCCAGCGCGATGGGCGATCCCGGCACGGCCGCCACCGGGGCGGTGATGCGCCCGGCCACGCTCGGCCGCTACGCACGCGAGGCCGGCTTCAGCGGCGTGGAAATCCTCCCGCTCGAAACCGATACCTGGCGTTTCTACCGGCTCGATCCATGATCCGCGGTGCCTCTATCGGGCGCTATCGGTGCTGATCAGGTGCTGCCCGGGTGCTCCGGGCAGCCACTCCAGTGTCTTCTCGAAGTGGACGACCGTCCCCTGGCCGTCATCGCCGGTCAGCCGCAGGTTGTCGGCCACCGCATCGATGATCTTCAGGCCGCGCCCGTGCTCGGCGAATTCGGGTACCGGATCGCTGGTGACCGCGATCGTCCCGACTCGTACCGGCCCGCCGTTATTGCCGCTGGTGTTAACGACTTCGATGACGCACCGGCAGTCCATGGCGCTCACCTGCACCTCATATTTCTGGCCAGGCCCGGCGTGCTGAATGACGTTAGCGCAGGCCTCGCTGAGCGCCAGGGCGATGTCGGCGCGGGTATCCGGTGTGACTCCGAGCGTCTCCAGGCAGCTGTCGAGAACCTGCCTGCTGACCGGCACACTCGCGGCGTCACGAGGGAGATGGAGCGTCATATTGATTTCCATGCCATCCTCCTCGGGCCGGGCACCACCTGTTCACTTGTCCCTCAGCCGGGCGATCCCAAACCCGGCACCCGGGCGACCTCTGTCACAGGGTTCCCAGGCGGTCGCCGAGGTCGAGTTCGAGCGGGCCACGGGTCTGCAGGCCCTGCGCGAACAGGGCGGCCGTGCGGCCCTGGGCCGCGTCCGACACGACCAGCTGGCGGAACCGCCGGGCGTCGGCGCGGATCGCGTCCGGGCCGGGCATGGTCAGCTCGTTGAGCAGGCGCTTGGCGGAGCGCACCGCGTCGGGCGGGAACGATGCGATGCGCCGCGCGAGCCGGGCGACGAACGCGTCCAGCTCGGCGTCGGGCAGCGCCTGGTTGATCCAGCCGTACCGTTCGGCCAGCTCGGCACCGAAGTCGTCGGAGCCGAGAATTGCCTCCATGGCCCGGCCCCGCCCCATGAGCCGGGCCAGGTGCTGCACGCCGCCCGCGCCGGGAAGCGCTCCGCAGCCGACCTCGATCTGTCCCATGATGGCGTTCTCCCGCGCGGCGAACCGCATGTCGCACGCTAGCGCCAGTTCGCTGCCCGCCCCGCGAGCCCGGCCGCGGATCTTCGCGATCGTGACAGCCGGCAGTTCGCTGAGCTTGTGCCACAACATGCCCAGCGACGCATCCTCCGGGCCGCCCGCCCTGGCTGCTTCGGCGGTGTACTCCGCGACCTTGGTGAGGTCAACGTGCGGGACGAAGTACTCCGGGTCGGCGCTCTCCAGCACCATAACCCTGGTCTCCTCGCCGGATTCCAGCGCGCCAAGCAGCCTGACCAGGTCACGCACCAGTTCCGGTCCGATCAGGTTCATCGGCGGCGCGTCGATCACCACGCTGAGCACGCCGCCCCCGGCCGGGGCGACCCGCAACGTGCGGTACACGTGGGGCATGGTCAGTTCTTGGCTGGCAGCGCTGGGGCGAAGAACTCGGTGAGCAGTTGCGTGACGCGCTCGGCTTCGTCGTGGTGCACCCAGTGCGAGGCGTCGGGCAGCCGCTCGACGCGGTCCAGGTTGGGGACGTCGTCGTGCTCCGGCTCGGCGAGTTCGGGGCCGAGGTAATGATCGCGCTCCCCCCAGATGACCAGGGTGGGGGCCTTGATCGGGCGAAGCGCCGCTTCCGCGCGCTTGGGCGGGGTCCGCACCGAGGACCGGTAGTAGTTGATCATCCCGGTGGCCGCGCCCGGCTGCGACCAGGCCTCGATGTAGCGATCGGTTTCCTCCTTCGTGAAGGCCGGGCGGGCATCGCTCAGGAAGTGCCGGAAGAAGTGCCAGTGGTTGGCGTGCACGACGGTTTCCGGCAGTTCCGGGAGATCGAAGAAGAAGAAGTACCAGGACTTGCGGAGCTGGCCCGGGTGGTGCAGTCCCTGCGATAGCTTCCGCGGGTGGGCGGCGTTGAGGATGGCCAGCCGCTCCACGACCTCGGGGTGGTGCATCGCCATGGTCCAGGCGATGGTTCCGCCCCAGTCGTGACCGACCAGCATCGCGGTCTCCGCGCCGCGCTCGTGGATGAGATCGCGGATGTCGGCGGCGAGCTTATCGACGTCGTAGGCCGCGACCTCTTTCGGGCGCGACGACAGGTTGTAGCCGCGCGTGTCGGGTGCCACGACGCGGAATCCCGCCGCCGCGAGCGGCTGGATCTGCTGCCGCCAGCCGTACCAGAACTCGGGGAAGCCGTGCAGCAGGACGACCAGCGGCCCGTCACCGGCCTCGACGTAATGCAACCGCTGGTCGCCGACCTCGGCGTAGCCTTCCCGGACGCCGCTTACCCAGTCTCCTTGCTTGTGCTCTTCTGCCATCTCGCCGCCTCCTTGGAGTAATTCCTAAGCAAACGTTAAGGAGTTCCACCGCCGGCTGGCTCCAGGGAGAACCCTGGTGGTGACCCTGGTCCGCGCCGCGGACCGGCGTTATTCCACCTCGAGCTCGCGCAGGTTGGACTTGGTGAGCTCGACGAGCTCCCCTCCCCCGCCGGACAGGATCGTCCTGGTCGCGTACAGGGTGAAGCCCTTGAGCTGGCCGTAGGTCAGCTTGGGCGGCAGGGACAGTTCCTCACGGACCGTGCGAACGTCCACCAGGGCCGGGCCGTCATGGCCGAACGCCTCCCGCAGCGCGTCCGCCAGGTCCCCTGCCTTGTCCACCCTGACACCGAACAGGCCGGTGGCCCTGGCTATCGCGGCGAAGTCGGGATTGTCCAGGCCGGTGCCGTAGTTGACGATCCCGGCCGCCTTCATCTCCAGTTCCACGAACGACAGCGCGCCGTTGTTGAACACGACGATCTTGACCGGGAGCCGCTGCTGGCGCAGCGTGACCAGCTCGCCGAGCAGCATCGCGAGCCCGCCGTCGCCGGACAGCGCGACGACCTGCCGGCCCGGGCTGGCGGCCTGCGCGCCGATGGCGTGCGGCAGCGCGTTGGCCATGCTGCCGTGGTTGAGCGAGCCGACCAGCCGGCGGGCGCCGTTCATCCGCAGGTACCTGGCGGCCCAGATGGACGGCGTGCCGACGTCGAAGGTGAAGATCGCGTCCTGAGCGGCGAGCTGGTCGACCGTGGCGGCAACGTACTGCGGGTGCAGCGGCGAGTCGTTCCGCTTGTCCCTGGCCAGCTTGTCCAGCTTCTCGCGGGCGCGCCGGTAGTGCGCGGTCATCCGGCCCAGGTGCAGTGAATCCGTCCTGGGCCGCAGCAGCGGCAGCAGCGCGTCGACCGTGTCCGTGACCGTGCCGGTCAGCGGCGCCCGCACCGGGATCCGCTTGCCGATCTGCTCGCCCCGCACGTCGACCTGGACCACCGGCACGCCGTCGGGCAGGAACGGCCGGTAGGGGAAGTCGGTGCCGAGCATGACCAGCGCGTCGCAGTGCTCCATGGCCCGGTACCCGGAGCCGAACCCGATCAGCCCGGTCATCCCCACGTCGTAGGGGTTGTCGTACTCCACGAACTCCTTGCCGCCGAACGCGTGCACCACCGGCGCCTGCAGCGCCCCGGCCAGCGCGATCAGCTGGTCGTGCGCCCCGGCACAGCCGGCCCCGGCCAGGATGGTCACGTCGCTCGCGTCGTTCAGCACCTGCGCGGCGGCCGCCAGCGACCGCTCGTCCGGGCGGACGACCGGCCGGGCGGGCCGGATCGCGACCGGATCGTGGCCCGACGGGGCGTCGGCGAGGAACACCTCGCCGGGCACCACGACCACCGCGACCCCGCCGCGGGCCAGGGCCGCGCGCATGGCCATCTCCAGCACCCGGGGGAGCTGTTCGGGGACGCTGACCAGTTCGCAGTACACGCTGCACTCGACGAACAGCCGGTCCGGATGGGTTTCCTGGAAGTAGCCGCCGCCGATCTCCTCCCGCGGGATATGCGCCGCGATGGCCACCACGGGCACCCGGCTGCGGTTCGCGTCGAACAGCCCGTTGATCAGGTGCAGGTTCCCCGGCCCGCAGCTGCCCGCGCACACCGCCAGCTCGCCGGTCACCGCCGCCTCCGCCGCGGCCGCGAACGCGGCGCCCTCTTCGTGCCTGACATGCTCCCAGGTGATCGTCCCGTCCCGGCGCAGTGCGTCGGTGAACCCGTTGAGCGAGTCGCCGGGGATTCCCCACACCCGCCGCACGCCCGACGCCTTCAGCGTCGCCACCATCACGTCAGCCACCGTCGTAGCCATCTGCTTCTCCTCCCGTCGTCCCCCGGGTCGCTACAAGATCTTCGCGAGCAGCCAGAACGCGGTTCCGGTGCCCGCCCCGTAGCTCAGGTGCCCGGCCAGGTCCCAGGCCAGTGTCTTCGCGTCGTACTCCCAGATCGGCTTGTAAAGCCCGGCCTCGGGCAGCACCGCGTACCCGCTGATCCAGACGGTGGCGCCGAACGGCAGGCCGTACACCGGGCGCGGGTCGCGCAGCGATCCGGCCACGATCCCGTACGCCGCGGCCGCCGACGACCCGTAGGCCCAGTGCATGACCGTGCTCACCGGAAAGGCCCACCGGTCGGGCAGCTCACGCTGCGTGAAGCCCTCGATCACGCGCTTGGCGACCTGCCCGGGGTCGGGGGCCTTGTCCCAGCTGTCGACCGGCGCGAACTCCCACGCCAGCGGGTCCTCCGTGCCGCCGGAGCGGCGGTACTTCAGGTACTGCACCGCGTCCAGGCAGACCGTGCCGACGACGCCGGCCAGGATGCCTCCCGCGACCGCGGCGAGTGGTGTCAGTGGGTGCCTGAAGCCGTGCATCGAGTCTCCGATCGGTCGGACGGGACAGCTGGGGCTCAGTGCGGCGCGAACCAGGCGAGCGCGCCCGCGCCGAGGGCCTCGGTGCCGGTTCGCAGGGTGGGCTGGAGCGGGGGCAGGAACGCCGGCGAGTGGCCGGTAGGCAGGTCGTCCAGGGTCCCGGCCTTCTCGGCCGCGAGGCAGGCCTGCTTGCCGGTGAACCCGATGGCCCAGTAGCAGTACGGGACGTGAGCGGCGTCGGGGATCTTGCCCGCCAGATCGCCGAAATGCGCCGCGAACGCCTTCGCCACCCGGCCGGTGGCGGCCGCGTCGTTGTCAGTGACCGGGAAGGTGAAGATCGTTTCGAACTCCGGATCCTCCGGTGAGCCGCAGGCCTGGCACTCGGCGCGCACGATCCGGCCGATGGCGTCCAGCATACGCTGGCGGGTTGCACGGTCCCGGCGATGGCCGGCCGCAGGTTCTCATAGCCCGCCAGGATCTCGTCGACGCCGCTCATCGCTCAGTTCCTTTCCCCGCCGCCGAAGATCTCGAGGAAGAACAAGAACACGTTCAGGATGTCCAGGAAGATCGACGCGGCCAGCAGCGGCGCGGACTCGGCGTCGGTGTTGGTGCGCAGCCGCTGGAAGTCGAACAGGACGAACCCGGAGAAGATCACCAGGCCGAGCACGGAGTAGACCAGGCCGCTGCCCGGGATGTTCACGAAGATCGCCACGATGCCGAAGATGATCAAGCCCACCAGGGCCCAGAACGCCACCCGCGCGACCGGAGCCAGGTCCCGGCGGGTCGCGTAGCCGGCCGCGCCGAACCCGGCGATGAACAACGCGGTCGCCCCGCCGGCCTGCCAGAGGGCACGCGGGTCCATGCTGCCGTAGTAGGCGATGGTCGGCGCCACGGCCAGCCCGATCAGCAGGCCGAACGCGCCCAGCAGCCCGACGGCCAGCTGGATCGAGCTGCGCACCGCGAACCGCATGCCGATCAGGCAGCCGAACGCGGCGATGAACGCGATGATGCCGACCGCGCCGGTCAGGTTGCGGCCCAGCCAGGCGCCGAGGGCGAACAGCGCGGCGGTGATCGCGACGTAGCCCATGGTCTGGCTGAACAGCACGTGCGCCTGGTTGCGGGCGTCCGTCCCCATCCGCTGGTAGGTCAGTGAATCGGTCATGATGTCCTGCTCCTTCAGGTCGGCCGCCAGCTATGCCTACGGTGGCGCGGGCCGGTCACCGGTCGCGCCTGTGAAAGCCCTGGCACGTACCCTGGTCTGATGAGCCGCAGGAGCCGCCGGTTGTCGTATGAGCTGCTCGGCTGCGGCTGGCACGGGCATGCCCTCGTCGGGACCGACGCCGCGGGCGTGCGCCAGGAAGACGACCTCGTGGTCCGCGAGCAGGCGGGCCTGCGCTGGCACCGCTGCCTGCGGTGCGACGCGTGGCTGCCGCAGCCGGTCCCGCCCTCGCCTGCCCGGCCGTTCCCGCCGGAGCGGGCTGAGATCACCCTCCCGCTGCGGGGCAGGGAGCTGCGGGAGCGGTATGTGCTGCGGCTGATCGCGGTGGACCGGGTGATCCACTGCGTGGTGCTGGCCGCGCTGGCCGCCGCGGTCTTCGTGTTCGCCGCCGACCACGCGATGCTGCAAGAGGACTTCGTCCGCATCGTCACCGCCCTGCAGGCCAGCGTGGGCGGGCCGTCGGCCACCACGACCGGCGGCGTCGAGGGCGAGCTGACCAGGCTGTTCGCGATCAGCATGCGCAACCTGCAGATAACCGGCGTGGTGCTCACCGGCTACGCGATCCTCGAGGGCACGGAGGCCGTCGGGCTGTGGCGGGGCAGGCGGTGGGCGGAATACCTGACGTTCATCGCCACGGCGCTGCTCCTGCCCCTGGAGATCTACGAGATCGTGCACCGGCCGACCGTGCTGAAGGGCGTCACGCTGGCCATCAACCTGGCGGTCGTCCTTTACCTGGTGTGGGCGAAACGGCTGTTCGGCCTGCGCGGCGGCGAGGGAGCGCAGCGGGCCCTGCGCCAGGCCGACTCCGGATGGCCGGCCCTCGAACGCGCGACTCCGCGGCCCAGGGGTGATGACCACGGGCCCGTTCTGGAAAATCAGTCTTTACCGAACGGTCCAGTGGTTCCCCCGGACCCTAGAAGCTGAACCCGATGGCGCTGAGCTGCTCGCGGCCGCTGTCGGTGATGTCGGCTGGCCGCCAGGCCGGTATCCACTGCCAGTCGACGCGGAAGCCCTCGACGCAGTCGAGCGCGGCGAGCCCGGTGCGGATCTGGCTTTCCATGACGTGAGTCAGCGGGCACGCCGCCGACGTGAGGGTCATGGTGATGACGGCGGTCCGGCCCTCGATGGCGACGGCGCGGACGAAACCCAGGTCGACGATGTTCACGCCCAGGTCGGGGTCGATGACGTCGGCCAGCGCCGCGCGAACGGCGGCTTGCCCTGCTGACGGCTCGGCGGGGGCCGCGGCTGCGGGGGCAGCGGGCGGCGTGACGGGCGGCGGCTGGGACGGTTGCGCGCGCTCGGGCTCCGCGGGCAGCTCCGCGGCGGCCGTCGCGTGCAGTCCGGCCGGGCCCAGCACGATCCGCACCTGGCAGGTGGGGCTGGCGATCCAGTCGGCGGCGCCGTACGTCCCGCGACGCACCCGGACGATGTCCTCCGCCGCGGCCGCGCTGCCGTCGGCCACGATCAGCGACGCGGGGTCGAGGCCCGCGGCTTCCGCGCGCACGATGGCCCTGTCGAGCAGCCGGGCGAGCGGCTCGCAGGTGCGACCGGGACCGAAGCGCAGCCTGGCCCGGGCGGCGCTGACGGGCTGGCCGCTGACCGCGCGCAGGGCGGTCACGGCGTCGGGCTCCGCGATCCGCAGCCGCGGCTCCTCGATGCGCAATCCGGCGGTGAACGTCATGCGCTCACCGGCCGATGTCCACGAAGATGGTGCCGTCGTCGCCGACCTGGCAGCCGTAGCTCTTCAGCGCCGCGTCGTCCGGGTTGATGCCCAGGCCGGTCAGCGCGTTGAACTCCCACAGGTGCGTGGCGCAGGTCAGCGTCTCGCCGTCCAGATCGCCCAGGTCCAGGGCCGACGCCTGGTGCGGGCACACGTTGGAGTAGGCCCTGACGGTGCCGTCGACGTTGACCAGCAAGACGGACTCGCCGTCGACGCTCACGGCGGTCATGTCGCCTTCCCACAGGTCATCGAGGTTGATCGTGTCTCGCCAGCGCACGGTCATCATTCCAGCAGGCCGGCGAGGAACTCCTGGCGCGCCGCCTGCGCCTGGCCGGCGACGCCGGCGGCCGTCACGTCGCCGCCCGTCTCCTCCTCGAGGATCGTCCCCAGGCCGAGGGCGGCCTCGTCGGCCAGTGCCGACCAGCGGGCGATCCACTTGCCGAGCACGGCCTGGTTGTCGGGGCGCTGCGTGACCGCCAGTTCGGCCAGCGCACGGCTCCACCGGCCGCGCCGCCGGGAGTCCTCGGCCAGGAACGAGCTCAGCAGCCAGGTCAGGTCGTCCCCGCTCTTCCTGGCCGCCTCGCCGAGCCCGGTCAGCAGCACGTCGTCGAGGGTCGGGGCGAGCACCAGGTTGAGCGCGGTGAACGCCTCCCCCCAGTCGTAGCTGACCAGCGCGTACTCGATCGCCTGGCGGGCCGGCTGCCAGCCGTCGTCGTCTTCCCATTCCGCTCGTTCCGTCGAGCCGATGCCCGCCTCGGGCCAGGCGATCTGCAGTTCCCTGGTCCGGTAGGCGATCGTCGTCACGCGGCGCAGGAAATCCGCGGTCGAGAAGCTGGCCGCGCTGGTGATGTACGAGCTCGGGGCCATGAACCCGATGTAGGCCTCGACCTGCTGGAATCCGTGGCACAGGTAGCGTGACGGGGTGAACAGCCGGCCGAGCAGCGCGATGGACTTGGGGCGCAGCTTCTCGTCGGCGCCCTGGTCCGCGTGCGCCTCGAGGACGCCCTGCAGCTTGGTTTCCGCGTCGGACTGCAGGGTGACGTAAGACCGGTAGGTCAGCGCGGCCGGGTCGCGGAAGGCGTCCCAGTCATCGGCCGCGAGCGGTGAGTTGTCCCGGTAGGTGAGGAACCACAGGTTGGCCGCCGACGACGGGTTCTGCTCGAAGGTCGCCGCCCGGTTCTTCCTGAGCGTCCAGTTCGCCCCCTCGGTGACGATCTCGTACTCGCTCGGCATCCGGCGGACGTCGCCGAACGCGCTGAACGTGCGGCGCGGACGCTGCCGCGGTGTCTCGGTCATGGCGTCGCCGCCTTGGCCTGGGCTCCCCCGGCCCCCCGGGCTCCCACACCCACCGCCTGCCAGGTGATGGAGTCGCTGGTGGTGACGGCCCGGCCGCTGAACGCGGACATGATCGCGCCGAGCGACCTGATCTCGTAATCCGCGCCCAGGTAGCGGCGCAGCGTCTGCTCGGTCAGCGTGATCTGGTCCTCGCCCTGCACCCGGACGTAGGCGCCGCGGTCGATGACCTCGATCTCGGTGCCCGGGTTGTCCTCCTCGATCGCCGCGATGATCAGCTCGACCTCATCGCCCATCCGCAGCACCGGGCCCACCGGGTTCTTCATGACCCCTCCGGGATGTCGTACTCGACCGTGACGTGGTCCAGCGGCTGGATGCCGGCGGCGGCGACGGTCATCTCGGCCGGCAGCCGCTCGCCGCGGTAGATGACGACCTTGTCGTACGGCTGGGCGCGGACCCGCTTGCCCTCGACGTGGTGCGCCACCGCGGCCGCCACCTCGCGCATGGTGTTCGCGGTGGTGACCGGGACCAGGATCTGCACGAAGTCGGTGGCGAAGACGGCGTTCAGCGGGACTAGCTGCGGCGGGTCGCCTGCCGCGCCGGGTTCGGCGGTCATGGCTGCGCCGCCGCGGCGATGCCCTCGGCGGGCCGGCCGGCGTAGTCCCTGGTCCAGGCCTGGTAGTCCGGGTCGTCGCCCATGACCTCCGGGGTCAGGCCCATGTAGCCGAGGATCCCGCCGACGTCCATCGGCTGGATCTGCCCGGCGAGGAACCGGTCGATGAGCGTCGGGTTGTTGACGCTGGCCCGGTCCTTCCAGAAGATCTGCCGGCAGGCGTTCGTGCAGAAGTGGTAGGTCCTGCCGTCGTAGCTGAGCGGGACGTCCCTGACCCGCCAGGTCCCGGCGCGGGACTGGGTGGCGTTGCACACGGGCAGGTGGCAGGTGCTGCACAGCCACGGCAGCGTCTCCGGCAGGGTCGCCGGCACGTTGCCGGCGTTGACGTTGTCGATGATCACGTCCCACTTGTCGCCGAAGACCTTCTCCCAGTTGGGGTACTTCTCGGCCAGCCAGGCCCGCTCGTCGGGGCTGACCGCCGCCATCGGCCGCCACCAGATCGTCGGCCGCCAGTACCACAGGCCCATGTGCAGCGCGTGGTGCCAGATGTCCAGGCCGCGCATGAACTCGTCCCAGTACCACGGCTTGCGCAGCCCGTACTGCTCGATGGTCCTGATGAACTGGTCGATGATCCATTCCTCCATGAACTCCCGGTAGGACTGCTTGCGGTGCTCCAGCGGGGTGTAGTAGTCCATCGAGGTGCCGGTCAGCGCGGCCAGCGCGCGCGCCGAGGCCCAGAAGGTCTTGTCGACCACCCACTGGGCCCGCACCGGGTCGTGCTCCATGAGGATTTCCAGGGTCGGGCCGCCCTGCTGGGAGTGGCGCGCCTCGTCGGTCTGGATCGAGGAGATCATGTTGGCGAAGTTGACGTCGCCGGAGGCCAGCGCGTCCGCCGCCAGCGCGACGAACTGCAGGTTGGTGAAGCCGGTCTCGAACACCAGCGGCAGCTGCAGCGCGATGTCCACCACGTTGGCGGAGCTCATCATCGCGTCGAACATGTTGCGCAGCGAGATAGCCACCCAGTCGTTGGTCTGGAACGCCTTCTGCGTCCAGTCGTACTGCGGGTCCTTGCTGATGAACTCGTGCCCGAAGAACGTGGTGATCGACGTGTGCCGCAGCTCGTCGAGCGCGCCGAAGACGGCCATGTTCCGCCACGACCCCGCCAGCCCGAACCGCGCCATCTTGAGCTCGGCGAGCGTCGCGGCGTACTCGCTGAGGGAAACGCCGCCGAAGTGCATCTTGGTCGCGGACTTCCAGCCCTCGTCCAGGCCGTCCCAGACCGATGAGCGCTGCAGCGCGGCCTTCACCGCGTACGCCGCCGTCTCCTTCTCCCGCTGGGTCGCGACGTACTCCGGGTAGCTGACCTTGTAGCTCTCCTCCCAGGTCAGCCACGCGTCCCGCGGTACTTTGCCGGTGCCGCTGTGCCATTCCGGGTAGACGGCCTCGTCGTCGACGTAGCGATAGGACCAGTCCACGTCGCGGACGAAGCCCTGCCATTCCTCGCGCTTGAGCAGTGCCATGGGTGGTCCCTCCGGTCAGTCGACTTCGTTGTGGCCGAGCTGCCGGCTGATGCCGGCGTCGTTCCAGTAGCCGGTGATGCTGTCGATGAGCAGGTCAGGCCCCACGTGGAAGATGAACAGGTGCGGTTCGCGGTAGTGCTTGCCTGCCGGGGTGATCAGGCCCCAGGCCCCCTGCTGGGTGCCCTCGATGTCGGCCTGGACGACCACGTTGCCGTCGTCGTTGCTGGTGACGGTGTGCACGGTGTTGGACAGGTCGGGGAACGAGGCGATCAGCCCGGCCCACAGCGGCTTGCCGACGGTGCCGACCGTGCCGTCGCCGCGCAGCACCCGCTGTTTGCCCCACATCTCGACGGGGACGTAGGAGAAGGCGGCGGTGATCGAGCACAGGTCGGTCATGCCGTCGACATCGTGGCCGCGGTAGCGGTCGAAGAACTCGGTCACGACCGCGGCCGCCGACTCGGCGGTGCGGGCCGTCCCCGTGCTGGTCTGCGTCATGTCCCCTCCGCGTTCAGGCGATCGAGATCTCGTCGTAGCGCTTGACCGCGAGCCGCCGGTACAGCTGCGCCTGGCACCAGTAGACGGCGACGCCGGTGATCAGCCCGCCGCCGGTCGCGAACCGCCAGGCCTGCTCGATGTCGAGATGTTTTTCCGTGTTGATGGCCCCGGCGTAGCCGGCCGCCTGGGTTCCCTCGGCCCGCAGCAGCGCGGTCACCACGTCGCCGGTCGTGATGACCCGGCGGACGCTGATCATCAGGTCGGGGAAACCGCGCAGCAGGTCGTCGAGGACCGTGCGCAGGGCGTCCGCGCCCTGGGCATTCGCGTCGAGCGGGTGGACCGTGACCGATGCCCGCGGGTCCACCACGGCCATGGCGGCGTCGACGTCGTGCCTGGCGAAGGCGTCAAGGAAGGCCCGCACGGTCTGCGTGGACGTCCCGGTAAGCACTGAGCTGGTCATGCCGGTTACTCCTTATGCGGCTGATGCGGCCTGTTACGCGACCTGGCGGGCCGGAGCGCGCAGCTTCTTCACCACCGCGTCGGCGATCGCCTCGGTCGACCCCGGGTTCTGGCCGGTGATGAGGTTGCGGTCGACGACGACGTGCGAGTCCCACGCCGCGGGGCCGTCGTCGAAGACCGCGCCCGCGTTCATGAGCGCCACGTCGAGCAGCCAGGCCATGCCGAGCAGGCCCGCCTCGGTCTGCACCTCCTCCTCGTCGGAGAACGCCGTCATCCGGTAGCCGTCGAAGAGCCACAGCCCGTCGGGCCGCTCCGGCGCGGACAGCAGCGCCGCCGGGCCGTGGCAGAGCGCCGCGATCGGGGCGTTCTTGCGGTGCAGGGCGGCGAGCAGCCGCCCGGCGTCGGGGTTGCCGGACAGGTCGACCATGGGCCCGTGACCGCCAGGCACGAAGACCGCGTTCGAACTGGTCCAGGTCCGCGTCGGTCAGCGACGACAGCGCGACCGGGTGCCGGAACCCGGGGATGGCGTCCAGCCTGGCGCGCCGCTCATCGGCCAGCCGCTGGCTGTCGGCCCGCTGGGCGTCGACCGCGGCCTGGATCTGCTCGCGGGTCAGCCCGAGCGAGCCGTCGCCGGCGAGGACGTCGGCGAACTGCCTGTCCTGCCGCCAGGCGGCCCGCGCGGCGGCGCTGACGATCCGGTGTGCCTCGGCCGCGGGCCGGCCGTCGGCTTGCAGCAGCGCGGCCACCCGGCGGGCGGCCGCCAGGCCAAGCTCGCTGCTCTGGTGCAGGGTGAACCGGATGTCGTCGACGTCGCGGGCGAAGGTCCGGACGACCGACGCGAGGTAGTCCTTGTCCTCGTCCGGGTAGTTGAAGAACCACGACAGCCCGTACGGGTCCGCGTGCGGCGGCTGCCCGTCGGGCGTGATCACCGTGATGTCGAAGCCGGCCGCTTCGAAGCGCTCGTAGGGCTTGAGCGCCTCCTCGGCGAAGTAGCCGGTCGGGTGCGGGGTTCCGTCCGCGAGCGTCATTTCGCGCGCGCTGGTAACGAGGTAGGCGATGCGGGTCATGCCGGCCCCTCCATGGTTCGCTAGCCTGCCGGCTCCAAGATCAAGCATGCATCGCGCGTCTCCCATTTTCCAGGCCGGGATCTCGGATTACGCTGGTGACCGGGACGGACATTTCACGGGCCGTTAGCCGCGCGGACGATGCGGGCCTGGATGATGGTCCTGACCGAACCACCACGAAGGATGGCAGCGCTGTGGTGCCCACTGGTTCAGCGGAACCCTTGCCCCTGGGCCGCCATGCACCGTTGCGGGGCCGCGCCAGCGAGCTGACCGCGCTGGCCCGGCTCGTCGAGGCCGTCCTGGCCGGCCAGAGCCGCGTGCTCGTGATCCGCGGGGAGCCGGGAGCCGGCAAGACCGCGCTACTCGACTACCTGGCCGGGCAGGCGCCCGGCTGCCGGGTGGTGCGCGCGGTGGGTGTCCAGTCGGAGATGGAGCTGGCCTTCGCCGGCCTGCATCAGCTGTGCGTGCCGATGCTGACCCGGCTCGATGGCCTGCCCCAGCCGCAGCGGGAGGCGCTGCGGACCGCGTTCGGGCTCAGCGCGGGACCGGCGCCGGACCGGTTCCTGGTGGGCCTGGCCGTGCTCAGCCTGCTGTCCGAGGAGGCAGGGGAACAGCCGCTGCTGTGCCTGGTGGACGACCACCAGTGGCTGGACAGGGCCTCGGCCCAGGCGCTGGGCTTCGTGGCGCGCCGGCTGGCGGCCGACCCGGTCGGCCTGGTCCTGACGGCCCGTGACCCCGTGGCGGAACTGGCCGGGCTGCCTGAGCTCACCGTCGAAGGGCTGCCGGACGACGACGCGCGGGCGCTGCTGGACTCGGCCCTGGCTGGCCCGCTGGACGCGCGGGTCAGGGACCAGATCGTGGCGGAGACGCGGGGTAACCCGCTGGCGCTGCTCGAGCTGCCGCGCGGGCTGACGCCAGCGCAGCTGGCGGGCGGGTTCGGGCTGGCTGGCGCGCGTCCGCTATCCGGGCGGATCGAGGAGAGCTTCCTGCGGCAGCTGCAGGCCCTGCCGCCCGAGGCGCTGCGGCTCCTGCAGCTGGCCGCGGCGGATCCGTCCGGCGACGTGGCGCTGGTGTGGCGGGCGGCCGGGCGGCTCGGCATCCCGGTGCAGGCGGGCGCGCCCGCGGTCGAGGCCGAGCTGGCCGAATTCAGCCCGCGGGTACGGTTCCGGCATCCCCTGGTGCGCTCGGCGGCCTACCGGTCGGCGTCCGTGCAGGACAGGCGAGAGGTGCACCGCGTGCTGGCGGAGGTCACCGATCCGCGGCTCGACCCCGACCGCCGCGCCTGGCACCGGGCGGAGGCCGCGCCCGGCCCCGATGAGGAGGTCGCCGACGAGCTGGAGCGCTCGGCCGGGCGCGCGCAGGCCCGCGGGGGCCTGGCGGCGGCGGCCGCGTTCATGGAACGCGCGGCGTTGCTGACCCCGGATCCGGCGCGCCGGACGCAGCGGCTGCTCGCGGCGACGCGGGCGAAGTGCGACTCCGGCGCGCTGGATGCCGCCCTGGGCCTGCTGGTCGCCGTCGAGGCCGACCCGCTCGACCCGCAGCAGGACGCGGAGGTGGAGCTGCTGCGCGGGCAGATCGCCCTTGACCAGCGCCGCGGCGACGACGCGCGGGGGCTGCTGCTCAGCGCGGCCCGGCGCCTGCAGCCGGCCGACGCCGGAATGGCCCGCGCCGCGCATCTGGACGCCCTGGTGGCCGCCATATGGGCCAAGGACATCGGAAGTCCCGAGGTCAGGGAGGCGGCTGAGGCCGCGCGCACGGCACCGCCGGGCCCGGTGCCGCCGCGCCCGGTCGACGTCCTGCTCGACGCGGTCGCGCTGCGAGTGACCGGAGGATACGCGGCCGCCGCCCCCGCGCTGGCCCGGTCGCTGGAGACGGTGCTCGCGCTCGACGTCAGCTCGGCAGGATCCGGCCGCTGGCGCTGGCTCGCCGGCGGGCGGATCGGCCAGATCATCGCCATGGAGACATGGAACTTCGAGTCCTGGCGCACGCTGGCGGCCGGCCAGGTCGCGTTCTCCCGCGACACCGGCGCGCTCATGCACCTGTCGTTCGCGCTCAACTACCTGGCCAGGACCCAGATCCTGGCCGGCGACCTGGCGGCGGCGGCGCGGCTGGTGGAAGAAGACCACCTGATCGCCGAGGCCGTCGGGCACCCGCCGATCGCAGACACCGCGATGATGCTCGCGGCCTGGCAGGGCCGGGAGCAGGCGGCGGCTGAGCTGATCGAGGCCATCTCCAGGGAGGCCGCCGCGCACGGCACGGACCGGCTGGTCAGCCTCGCGGCCTACGCGGGCTCGGTGCTGTACAACGGCCTCGGGCGCAGCGCCGCCGCCTGCGACGCCGCGCGGCGGGCGTTCGAGCGCGAACCGATGGGATACGGCTCCCACATCGTGCCCGAACTGGCCGAGGCGGCGGCCAGGACCGGCGACAGGACGCTCCTGGCGACCGCGCTTGACTGGCTCTCGGAACGCGCCCGCGCCACGCCGACCGAGTGGCTGCTGGGGATCGAGGCCCGGGTCCGCGCCCTGCTCAGCGAGGGCGACGAGGCCGAGCGATGGTACCGCGAGTCGATCGAGCGGCTGAGCCGCACGCCGGTCCGCGCGCAGCTGGCCCGCGGGCAGCTGCTCTATGGCGAATGGCTGCGCCGTGAGCGGCGGCGCGGCGAGGCGCGGGCGCCGCTGCGCACGGCGCACGAGATGCTCGACGCGATGGGTATCACGGCGTTCGCCGCGCGGGCCGGGCGGGAGCTGCTGGCCACGGGAGAGACCGCTCGCAAGCGCAGCGTCGAGACCCCGGTCGAGCTGACCGCTCAGGAAGCCCAGGTCGCGCGGCTGGCCCGCGATGGCCTGTCCAACCCGCAGATCGGCGCCCGGCTGTTCATCAGCGCGCGCACGGTCCAGTACCACCTGGGGAAGGTGTTCGCCAAGCTCGGCATCACCTCGCGCAGCCAGCTCGCGGCGGCCCTGCATGGCGACCTAGACGCCGTGGCGGTGCCCTAGTGCCGGCACTGGCCGGGCACGGGCCAGTGTGCACTGGCCAGTCGCACTGGGCACTGGCGGATATGAGTGTGTCTCCCCCAGGCTGACAATCGCAGGGACGGCAGGGAGCAGTGCGATATGACCGCGACAGTTTTCCACCGCGAGATCCCCCGCGGCACAGTCATCAGCGACATCGACGTGCTCGAGGCGGCCATGCCGCCGCCCGAGATCCCCTATCCCGCGGCCGGGCACGATCTGCCCAGCCGACACGATCTCCTGAGCCGGCACGGGCTCCTGAGCCGGCACGGGCTGCTGAGCCGGCACGGGCTGCTGAGCCGGCACGGGCTGCTCGGCCGGCGCGACGAGTGCGCCGTGCTCGACCGGCTGGCGGCCGACGTCCGGGCCGGACACAGCCAGGTACTCGTGCTGCGCGGCGAGGCGGGCGCCGGAAAGACGGTGCTGCTCGACTACCTACGGGAACGGGCGACCGGATGCCAGGTCACGCGGACGGCCGGCGCAGAATCCGAGATGGACCTGTCGTTCGCGGCGCTGCACCAGCTGTGCGCGCCGTTCCTTGACCGCCTCGAGCTTCTTCCCGGACCGCAGCGCGACGCGCTGAGCGTGGCTTTCGGCATGCGGGACGGCGCCGAGCCCGATCGTTTCCTCCTCGGGCTCGGCTTCATGAGCCTGCTGTCGGAGGCAGCCGCCGAGCGCCCGGTGATCTGCGTGGCTGACGCCGCGCAGTGGCTGGATGAGCCGTCGGCGCGGGCTCTCGCGTTCGTGGCGCGCCACCTGGCGGGCGGGCCGGTCGCCGTGCTCATGGCGGCGCGCCCGGGCCGGCTGGAGCGTGGCCTGCCGGGGCTTCCCGAGCTGGTGGCCGGCGGCCTGGCGGACGGTGATGCCCGGGTGCTGCTGTCCTCGGCCGTCACGGGGCGCCTGGATGAGCGGGTGTCCGACCGGATCGTGGCCGAGGCGCGCGGCAACCCCGGCGCGCTGCTGGAACTGGCCGCCAGGATGTGCCCGGAGGAGCTTGCGGGCGGTTTCGGGCTGCCCGGCGCCGTGACGCTGGCGGCACCGGTCGAGGAGAGCTTCCGGGAGCGGCTGGCGCCGCTGCCTGAGGCGACGCGGCGGCTGCTGCTGGTGGCCGCGGCGGAGCCGACGCTGGATCCCGTGCTGATCTGGCAGGCGGCCGGCGCACTCGGCGTCAGGGCGCGTGACGTGGCGCCCGCGGCCGAGGCCGGGCTCATCGAGTTCGGCGGGCCGGTGCGGTTCCGCGATCCGCTGGCCAGGTTCGCGGTCTACCGGACGGCCTCGCCGGCCGAACGGCAGAGCGTGCACCACGCCCTCGCGGCGACCGCCGATCCCGACCGGCGGGCCTGGCATCGCGGGCAGGCCGCGCCGGGACCCGATGAGGACCTCGCGGCTGAGCTGGAACGTGCCGTGCCCGCCGCGCGGGCGCGCGGCGGGCTGGGCGCCGACGGCGCGTTCCGCGAACGGGCGGCCGAGCTGACCCCAGACCCGGGCAGGCGATCCCGCCGGGCGCTGGCCGCGGCGCAGGTGAAGCACCAGGCCGGCGCCGCCGAAGGAGCGCGGCGGCTGCTCGGCCTCGCCCAGGCCGGGCCGCTCGACGAGCTCGGCCGCGGCCGGGCGGAGCTGCTGCGCGCCCGGCTGACGGCCGACGCGGGCCGCAGCCGGGACGCGCTTCCGTTGCTGGTCAGGGCGGCGCGGCGGCTGGAGCCGCTGCATCCAGGGCTGGCCAGGCAGGCGTACAGGGACGCGTTCCTCACGGCGCTGACCTCCAGCGGTCAGGACGCGGGGGCCGGCCGCGGCGGATGGCCGGACGGCGGCGTGCTTGAAGCGGCCGAAGCGACCCGCGCGACGCGGCGCCGGCCGGGGCCGGCTAGGCCAGGCGACCAGCTGCTTGACGGGCTGGTGACGCTGCTCACCGACGGGTACCTGGCGGGCGCGCCGCTGCTGCGACGGGCGCTTGACGCGTTCGCCGAGACGAAGGTGTCCCTGGAGGAGGGCCTGGGGTGGCTGCCGCTGGCGGCCCGGCTCAGTGCCGAAGTCTGGGACGACCACAGCTGGTCGGTGCTGTCGGCCCGGCTCATCGAGCTGGCCAGCGACGCCGGCGCGCTGAGCGTCCTGCCCGCCGCGCTCACGTCGGGCGCGGCGGCACAGCTGCTGGCCGGGCAGCCCGGGCAGGCAGCCTGGCTGCTGCGGCAGGCGGAGACCGTCGCCCGGGCGACGGGCCGGGCGCCGGAACCGGCCGGCCCGCTGATGCTGGCCGCCTGGGCAGGCCGGGACTGCGAGGCGGGCCGGCTGATCGCGGCCGCCGCCGTGGAGACGGCCGCGCCCGGCGACGGACGATGGCGGGCGACGGCATCCTGGGCGGCCGCGGTGCTGCACAATGGCCGGTCCAGGTACGACGAGGCGCTGGCCGCGGCCGTCCTGGCCAGCGCGCAGCCTGACGAGCTGGGGCCGGCTACCTGGTCGCTCGCCGAGCTGATCGAGGCCGCGGCCCGGTGCGGGCAGCCCGGCCAGGCGGCCGCCGCCCTGGACCGGCTGTCCGAGGCCACGTCCGCCGCCGGGACCAGCTGGGCGCTGGGTATCGAGGCGCGCTGCCGGGCCTTGCTCAGCGAGGGACCGGCGGCCGAGCGCGGTTACCTGCAGGCGATCGGGCGGCTGGGCCGCACCAGGGTGCGGGTGGAGCTGGCCCGCACCTGCCTGCTGTACGGCGAGTGGCTGCGCCGCGAGCGGCGCCGGGTGGAGGCGCGGGATCAGCTCCGCGCCGCCTACCAGATGCTGGCCGCGATGGGGCTCGAGGGGTTCGCGGAACGCGCTCGCGTCGAGCTGATGGCCACCGGCGGGACGGTCCCGAAGCGCAGCACGGAGACGGCCGCCAGGCTGACCGCGCAGGAGGCCAGGATCGTCCGGCTCGCCGTGGCCGGGCACACCAATCCGGAAATCAGCACGCAGCTGTTCCTGAGCCCGCGCACGGTCGAGTGGCATCTGCGCAAGGTATTCACGAAGCTCGGCATCAGCTCGCGGAAGGAACTCGGCGTGGCGCTGCCCGACCTCGAGGCGGCCGCCGCGGCGACCTAGCCGGCCGGCGTCAGTGGCCGGCGGTCTGGCCGCCGTCGATGTGCAGGAGCTCGCCGGTGATGTACGGCGAGTACTCCAGGAACAAGATGCCGTCGACCACGTTGCTGACCTGGCCGGGGCGTCCGAGCGGGGGGAGCTGGCTGCCAAGCCCTTCGTAGCTTTCCGCCGGGTACATCGGGGTCTGGATGATACCGGGCGAGACGGCGTTGACCCGGATGCCGCGCGAGGCGTACTCCACGGCCAGCGACCTGGTGACGGCCGCCAGGCCGCCCTTGGTCAGCGCGGGCAGCGCCGACGGCGCGGCGGAGTTCGCGACCTCGGCCAGGGTGGCCGAGACGTTGACCACGTGGCCGCCGTACCGCATGGCCATCTCGGCGATGACGCGGCGGGTCAGCCAGAAGAACCCGGCCAGGTTCACGCCGGTGATGGTGGCGTAATCCTCGGCGGTGTACTCGGTGAACGGCTTCGAGATGTACACGCCGGCGTTGTTGACCAGGGTGTCGATGCGGCCGAACCGGTCCAGCGCCGCGTCGGCGATCCGGTCCGCGGTGGCCGGGTCGGTGATGTCCCCGGCCACGGTGAGCAGGTCATCGGCTTCCGACGGCTTGATCTTGCGGGCAGTGGCCACCACCGCCCAGCCGCGCCCGCGGTACCCGGCCACCAGGCCCGCGCCGATGTCCCTGGAGCCTCCGGTGATGATGGCGACCCGCCGATCCGGCTCCACGTAACTCTCCGGGAAGCAGCTGCTGGCCACCGTCGATGTCGTAGGTCGCGCCCGTGACCGCGGTGTTGCTCATCAGGTGCACCGCGAGCGCGGCCACGTCGGCTGGCTCCACAACGCGCCTGATGGGCAGCGTGGCGCGCAGCTGGGCACGGCGCTTGTCGAGGTCCGCGCCGAGCAGGGTCGCCGACAGCGGGCTGTCGACGAAGCCGGCCGCGATGAGGTTGACCCGGATCGGCGCGATCTCGACCGCCAGGTTGGCGACCAGGGCGGGCAGCGCGGCGGAGTTCGCCGCGATGAGCGACAGTCCCGCCCCCCGCCCGCCGCCGCGGGTGCCGCCCATGAACAGCAGCGTGCCGCCGGGCCGCACCCGGCCGACGGCCTGCTGGG
Organism: uncultured Actinomycetota bacterium; assembly: GCA_963843745.1. Lineage (GTDB taxonomy): Bacteria > Actinomycetota > Actinomycetes > Streptosporangiales > Streptosporangiaceae > Trebonia. The sequence goes on along the minus strand of CAWJLP010000007.1, from coordinate 2,011,429 downwards.
CCACGGCGACAGGCAGCCAGATGTGATGGTCCCAGTCGAGCTGCCCCCGGTCGTGCTGCAGCTCGGCCAGCGGCGCGTAGTACGGCCCGGGGCCGGTGACCAGCACGTGGTCGACCGGTCCCGGCAGGCCGGCGAAGAAGCCGCTGAGCGCGGCCTGGTCGGTGGCGTCAAACGCCGCGGTACCGCGCGCGCCGACCTCGGCCGCGGCCTGCTTCAGGCGGTCGGCGTGCCGGCCGGCGATGATCACGCCGGCGCCCTCCTGGGCGGCCCGGCGGGCGGTTTCCATTCCGATGCCGGAGCTGCCGCCGATCACGACGACGGTCTGTCCGGCGAGTTGCGGTTCGCTGGTCACGACATCACCTCGTGGGTCATTGCGATTCCGTTGCCCGCGCGGGCTCGCGCGGGGCCGCGATCTGGCCGCGCAGCGCCTTCAGCCCAGCCACGTAGACCTCCGAGAAGGTGGGGAACGGCTGGATGACGTCGCGCAGCACGGCCAGCGGCACCCGGGCCCTGATCGCCAGCGTGGCCTGCTGCATCCACTCCCCCGCCTCGGGGCCGAGCGCGAACGCGCCGGTCAGCGTCTCGCCGTCGGACAGCAGGGTCAGGAAGCCCGTGGACGTGGCGTAGGCGTGGTTGTAGGTCGCTGTCTTGGCCACCTCGGAAAGCGGGATGGTCGCGCTGAACGGCGCCTCCGTGGCGCCGACCGAGGCCGCCTGCGGGTCGGTGTAGACCACGTCGGGGATGGCCTCGTAATGGGCCTCGCGGGACTCGCCGAGGATGTTCGAGGCGACGACCTCGCCCTGGTACTTGCCGACATGGGTCAGCAGCCGGACGCCGGTGACGTCGCCGACGGCCCACAGCCGGTCGGCGACGCGCAGGTGCGCGTCGACAGGGATGCCATGCGGGCCGGCGGTCACGCCCACCGTGTCCAGTCCGGCGGGCACCCGGGGGCGCCTGCCGGTGGCGACGAGCAGCCGGTCGCCGCGCAGCTCGCGGCCGTCGTCGAGGACCAGCACGTAGTCGTCGCCGTCGCGCCTCGCCGAGACCGCCTTGATGCCGAGGATCAGCTCGATGCCGCCGCGTCGCATCTCCTCGCCGAGGGCGTGACCGAGCGGGGCCGGCTCGCGGGCCAGCACGTGCTCGGCCCCTTCCACCACGGTGACGTCACCGCCGAACCGGCGCACGACCTGGGCCATCTCGGCGCCGACCGGGCCGCCGCCGAGGATCAGCAGGTGCCGCGGCACGGCCTTCATGCCGGTCGCCTCGCGGTTGGTCCACACGCCGTCGAGCTCGCGCAGCCCGGGGACGGGCGGGATGACCGCATCCGAGCCGGTCGCCACCACCACGTTGGCCGCGGTGTAGCGCCTGCCGTCCACCTCCACTACGCCGGGCCCGGCCAGCGCGCCGGTGCCGCGGATCAGGTCGATGCCCTCACCCGCCAGCCAGCGCTGCTGGCCTTCGTCGGAGTAATTGGAGACCATGTAGTCCCGCCAGGCCAGCGCGGCGGCGACGTCGACCTGCGCGGTGGCCGCCGCCTGCCGGGCCTGGTACACCGCCTCGCCCGGGCGCAGCAGCGACTTCGACGGGATGCACGCGTAGTACGAGCACTCGCCTCCCGCCAGCTCCCGCTCCACGACCGCCACCCGGAGCCCGCCGTCGGCCAGCTCCCCGGCGCAGTGCTCCCCCGGTGACCCGGCACCCACGACGATGACGTCGTAGTCGTAGCCGCTCATCGCATAACCCCCTCCTGATCGGATGCCGCAAGCCTAGCCACCGGGCTGGTCCTCGGTCCCACCCTCGCGCGCGGACGGGTCCGCTCGCGCCAGTAGATGCCCCTGGTCCATCCCTGGTCGCGCCTCTTCACCGGCCGCAACCCGTAATGTCTACAGGCATGGACGTGGATGACCTGCAGCACGCGCTGGGCGGCGTTGTCCTCGAGTCGGCCTACCTGGAACGGGTGCTGCGCGCGGCGTTCAGCGCGCTGATCGGCAGCAAGTACGCCGCGGTGGTGGATTCCCGGCTGACAGCGGCCACCATGATCGAGGATTGCGAGCGCATCACCCGGCACCATACCGATATCCCTGGCGCGGAGAAGGAGCGGCTGCTGGCAGCGCTTAAGTCCTGCCACCAGGCGAACTCGCATCGCAACCGGGTGATCCACGACGCGTGGGCAACGCGGCCCGGTGACGTCATGGTCACGCTGCATGGCAGCCCTGACTCGCACGACGTCACGGTCCTGGTGCGGACGCCGGCCGAGGTACGGCAAGTAGCCGATCGGCTGGCTGATGCCGCCAACGACGTGAAAGCCGCGATGACCGCGGCCTTCGGCCCTCAGTGGGATCTCGTGGAGGATCAGTTGCGCCACGAACTTGGCCGCGACGTCGGCGCCGAAGGCCAGCGGCCCGATGAGTGAACATGCGGTGACCTTCCGGCTGGCCGATCCGGAGCATCGACTGGCGGGCGTGCGGCTCGTGCAGGACGTGCGCATCCCCGGCGACCGGCTTGGCTTCCACCCCAGCGGTGACGGATGGGAGCTGGTCATCGGCCGGCCGCCGGTGAGCCGGATGGAGTACCTGCTGGAGCTGCGGCATGCCGGCGGCGGCACGGAGACCGTGCTGGATCCGGGGAACCCGCGGCAGGTCGCGGGTGCGTTCGGGCCGAAGAGTGTCCTGGAGTTCCCCGGTTACACGCCACCGGGCTGGCTGAGCGTCCCAGCCGAGCCAGGGAACGTTACCGATGTCGACGTGCCGGTCAAGGCGCTTGACGCGGCGGTCTCCGTGCGGGTCTGGTCTCCTGCGGGTACGCGGTACGACGAGCAGCTGCCGCTGCTCGTGGTGCACGACGGGCCGGAGTACGACACGCTGGCGAGCCTTACCCGGTACCTGTCCGCAGGGGTCGCCGGGCACTGGCTCCCGCGGCTGCGGGCCGCGCTGCTCAGCCCAGGGCCCAGGGACCGCTGGTATTCCGCCAGCATGCGCTACACCAGCGCGCTGTGCACGACCGTACTGCCCGCGATCACCGGCCGGGTGGCGACGAGCGGGCGAGTGGGGATGGGCACTAGCCTCGGCGCGCTGGCGATGCTGCACGCGTACTGCCGCTACCCGGACGCGTTTGACGCGCTGTTCCTTCAGTCCGGCAGCTTCTTCTTGCCGCGCTTCGACTCTCACGAACGGTGGTTCCCCTACTACCGCCGGGTCGTCAGGTTCGTCACCGACACCCACGATGGCGGGCTGCCGCCCCGGCCCGTGCCCGCCGTCCTCACCTGCGGTGTGATCGAGGAGAACCTCGAGAACAACCGCCTGATGGTCAAGGCCATGCGCGGCAGGGCTTACCCGACGACCCTGCACGAAGTACCCGACATGCATAACTACACGGCCTGGCGTGACGCGTTCGATCCCTACCTCACCGAGTTGCTCGGGCGGGTGAGCCGGTGAGCCGGGAGGTGACTGAGCTGTGGTCGGACGCCATCGGCGCGGCGGGCACCGTCATCCGGTACGGCCACTGGGGACGTGCCGTGCTGGCGTTCCCGTCCGAGCAGGGCAAAGCCTGGGATTTCGAGAACAACGGCATGGTCGGTGCCGTGGCGAACCTGATCGACGAGGGCCGGCTGAAGCTGTACTGCGTCGACAGCTACGACGCCGCCTCCTGGTCCAACCAGAACATCCCGCTGGAAGAACGCGCGCGCCAGCACGGCCGCTACGAGTCGTGGATACTCAGCGAGGTCGTGCCGTGGATCTACCGGGACTGCGGCGGCGAGGTGGAGGTGGCCGCCCTGGGCTGCAGCCTGGGCGCCTTCCACGCGGCCAACTTCGCGCTCAAGCGGGCCGACCTCTTCCCGCTGGCCATGTGCCTCTCCGGCAACTATGACCCCGCGTCCTGGCACGGCTGGGGCGAGCGCGGCAGCGAGGCGTACTTCAACAATCCGCTGGACTACGTCGGGAACCTGGACGGCGACCACCTCGACTGGCTGCGCGCCCGGATTAGCCTGCTGCTGGTGTGCGGCCAGGGACAGTGGGAAGACACCACTGGATCGCTGTCCAGTACTAAGCGGTTCGCCGAGCTACTCGCCAGCAAGGGCATCAGGCACGAGCTCGACCTGTGGGGCTTCGACGTGCCCCACGACTGGCCCTCCTGGCGCGCTCAGCTTGCCTATCACCTGCCACGATTCTGCTGAACGGGAGTCAATGTTGACCGCTTCCAGGCACCTGATCGGATTGCTGCTCGGTACCGAGGAGGACTGGCCGAAGGCGTTCGAGGAGATCCTGCGCCGGGTGGGACGGGTCGAGGGCACCGGCGGCACCCGGCACACCTTCGACTGCGAGCGGATCACCATCGAGCCGTTCAATCTGCGCGACCAGCCCCGCTACAACCTGGTCATCGACCGGCTCGCGTACTGGTACTACGTCCCGAGGGAGTGGCTGAAGAAGGTCTCCCTGATGAACGGCGTGTACCTGCTGAACAGCCCGTTCACGTTCCAGTCCATGGAGAAGCACGCGGCCTACTGCGCCATGATGCGGCTGGGCCTCAAGGTGCCGGAGACCGTGCTCGTCCCCTTCAAGAACCCGGTGGACAACGCACGGTACCCCTACACCGCCGCCCGCTACAATCAGCCCTTCGACCTAGACGCCATCGCGGAGCGGATCGGCTATCCGCTGTTCATGAAGCCGTATGACGGCGGTGCCTGGCGCGGCGTCTCCCGGATCAGCAACCCCGCCGAACTGCACGCCGCCTACGACCAGAGCGGTGAGATGCTCATGCACCTGCAGAAAGCCATCGACTACGACGTCTTCGCCCGCTCGCTGTCGATCGGGGCCGAGACGATGGTCATGCGCTTCCAGCCGGACCAGCCCATGCACCTGCGCTACGCGGTCGACCACGACTTTCTCTCACCGCAGGTCGGGTCTGAGGTGGTGACGATCGGGCGGCTGGTCAACAGCTTCTTCCGGTGGGAGCTCAACTCCTGCGAGACGCTGGTCAAGGGCAGCGAGGTCTATCCCATCGACTATGCCAACGCCTGCCCGGACGTGGCCCTGACCAGCCTGCACTACTACTTTCCCTGGGCGATCAAAGCGCTGGTCAAGTGGTGCGTCTTCGCCCTGGTAACCGGGCGGCGGGCCAAGCTTGACGTGGAGATAGACAGGTTCTTCGAGGTCGGCGATGACCCCGGCATGACCTACCAGGAAAAGCTGGACGCCTACGGGAAGCTCGCCGACAGTTACTTCGAGACGGACCGCTACCAGGACTTCTGCCAGACCAGCTTGGCGCGCATCGACGAGATCGTGCTCGACTGGGTGGCCGGACCCGATTTCGACCGGCTGCTGATCGACACCGTGCGCTCCACCTACCCGGCCCGCGAGCACGACACGTTCATCGCGCACCTGCGCGGCCTGCTCGGCCTGTGGGTCCGCGACGAGACCACCCGCCTGCACACCACCTGACCAGCCGGTCTGACCAGCCGGTCTGACCGGCCGGTCTGACCAGCTGCAGACGCTGGCGCCCGGTCACGTAGCGTGCGACTGTGTAGAGAATGGCGGTGGGCGGGAGGCCTCATGGGTCGTGAGATTCAGGCGATCAAGTTCAGCGGCGAGGACCGGCGAGTGTACCGGGAGAAGGTACGGCGCTCGCTGGACGCGCTGGCCCGGATGCTGCGGGAGCACCTGTTCGAGGACAATCCGGCGTCGGTAGGCCAGGAGATCGAGCTGAACCTCGTCGACTCCCAGGCCCTGCCGTCCATGCGCAACACCGACGTGCTGGACGCGATCGCGGACCCGGCCTGGGGCGTTGAGCTCGGGCAGTTCAACCTGGAGATCAACGTGCCGCCCCGGCGGCTGGCCGGAGACGCGCTGGCCGAACTGGAGCAAGTCGTCAGGGACGACCTCAACGCCGGGGACGAGAAGGCCCGCAGCACCGGGACCCGGGTGGTGATGGTCGGAATCTTGCCGACGCTGCGGAAACAGGACATGCACCTGGGCACGCTGACGGCCAGCGACCGGTTCCGGGTGCTCAACGAGCAGATCTTCGCCGCGCGCGGGGAGGACATGCGGATCTCCATCGACGGCGCCGAGAAACTGCTCACCCACACCGACAGCATCACCCCAGAGGCCGCCTGCACGAGCCTTCAGCTTCACCTGCAGGTCAGCCCGGAGAGCTTCGCGAACTACTGGAACGCCGCCCAGGCGGCCGCCGCCGTCCAGGTGGCGCTGGGCGCCAACTCCCCGTTCCTGTTCGGCAGGCAACTGTGGCACGAGACCCGGATCACGCTGTTTGAGCAGGCCACCGACACCCGGCCGGACGAGCTGAAGGAACAGGGCGTGCGCCCCCGGGTGTGGTTCGGCGAGCGCTGGATCACCTCGGTGTTCGACCTGTTCGAGGAGAACCTGCGGTTCTTCCCCGCATTGCTGCCGATCTGCGAGGACGAGGACCCGCTCGCCGTGCTCGACGACGGCGCCTGCCCGCAGCTGGCCGAGATGAGCCTGCACAACGGAACGGTCTACCGGTGGAACCGGCCGATCTACGCGGTTGTCGAGGGCAGGCCGCACCTCAGGGTGGAGAACCGGGTGCTGCCAGCCGGCCCGTCCGTCGCCGACGTGGTAGCTAACGCTGCCTTCTACTACGGGCTGGTGCGCACGCTCGCCGAGGCGCAGCGGCCGATCTGGACCCAGATGGCGTTCGCGACCGCCGGCGAGAACCTGCACGAGGCGGCCCGCCGCGGCCTGGACGCGCACCTGTACTGGCCCGGGCTCGGCGAGGTGCCAGTGGCCGAACTGGTGCTGCGCCGCCTGCTGCCGCTGGCCCGCGATGGCCTCAGCCGCTGGGGCGTCAACCCCGTCCACGCCGACCGGCTGCTCGGGTTCATCGAGCAGCGCTGCGTCACCGGCCAGACCGGGGCCGCCTGGCAGATCGCAACGGTCGAGGCGATCTCCGGACGCGGCGGAGTCGGCCGGCTGGACGCACTGCAGCAGATGACCGAGCGCTACATCGACCACATGCACACCAACGAGCCGGTCCACACCTGGCCGGTGACCGCCTGATCGCGGCGCGCCGGGCAGCGGTGGCGGACGCCGCGCTCGCCGCTCCCGCCAGCGCCGCCTCCGGTTGCCACGCCAGGCTGTCCCAGTCGTGCACCGCTCCCACCTCGGCGTGCACGGCCAGCGAACCGGCACCGGCCACCGTGGTGAGCGGCCGCGCACACGGAAACCCGCGCTCCGCCAGCCGCGCCTGCGCCTCGACGCACGACACGGCCCGGCCGTCATCGGCGCGCGCCTTCACCACGACGGCCCGGCCATCAGTCAGCCGGAGACCGAACACCGTGGAAACCTGGTGCTGCCGGAACAGCACGCCGACCGGTTCGCCACCCAGATGATCCAGGCACCAAGCCGGCAGCCAGTCCGGCAGATCATCCAACGGCACAGTTTCGACTGTGCCACAGGTAGCTTGTGCCGGTGATCATCTGGTCCTGGTCTCGCCGGAGACGCGCCAGCCTCACCCGCTAAGGAGGATCTTGCTGGCCCGCACCTACCGCAACTTCATCACGCTGACTGCCGACCAGCTTGGCACTCATCTTGACCGTCTTGACCGCGCCTGTCGCGCCTGCCTGCAGGGTAAACCCGACTACCAACAGGATGACGCCGAGAATGAACAGCACGTGCGACCCGAGCATGAGCAGCCCGATCCGGGCCAGCGCGTACGGAGGGCCGCAGATCACCGCCCCGACGGCCCCGCCCACCGCGGTTGCGGCCAGCTTGTCGCGTCTGGACGGCTTGGGCTTGAAACCGATCAGCCGGGACGGCACGGCGACGTAGCAGACCATCATGACCCCGACGACAATGCTCAGCGACACAGCAAACCAGAACAGCCCCCAGCGATCCACGACCAACGTGGACACGCCGAGAAGAATGCCGACAGTCCCTCCCGATATCAGGATGATGCCCAGGTGCGACCGGGCCTGGGTGAGGGCAGGCCGGATCTGCGGGCGGCCGGGCTGGGTGATCGCGAAGGCGAAGACGGCGTTCAGGTAGAAGCTCGCCGCGGTGATCGCAGCGACGGCAAGCACCAGCGGGATCACGATCGCCGGTCCCTTCAGCTCGTGGAACGCCTTGCCGTGCAGCACGTGAGCCTTCAAGTCCAGCATGGCCACCCAGATCCACATCGCGGGCAGCACTTGGACCAGGGTGAGCCGCCAGTTGCTGAACAGCAGCTTGACCCCGTCGAACAGCATCGCGAAGGCTCCGACGACCAGGGCAAGGGGAGCCAGCCAAGGCCGGGAGCGGCTCAGCCGCAGGAGCATGTCGTCTACGACCTGACGGTCGCTGTCCCTGACGGCCTGGACGAACTGCCCGAGCTGCGCACGCGTTATACGCCGCCGCCGGGACGGCCGGCCGGTACTGCCAGGCGGTGCGGGCCGGCTCGAAGCGTCGGCAGACGATGCCGTCGGCCGCTCGGATGCCTTCCCCTCGATGTCCACTGGGATGCCTCTCACGAGCAGGTGCGCTGCCCGATAACACAACCATGGGCAACTCGGGACACGCCTCATCCACGCCGGATGAAGCGGGCGCAGGCCACCCCGGGATACCCAGGATGTTTCGCCGTCAACCGCTATCGATAGCGCCGGGAGAACTTCCTGCATGAATTGCGGCCAGCAGCTGTTCGATCCGGCCCAGCCGCTCGTCAAGCTCGGCCAGCGTCACCTCGCGGCGGGCTGCTTCGTCCGGCGGCGCAGGCTTGGCCCGGCTGGACGCCTGGGCGACGAAACTCGATGCCACCTGCGCGGTGACGACCGCCACGGTGAGCAGCCCGGTGCCCATGATGAAGCATGCCGTGAACCGTCCCCACGTAGTGACCGGGTAGAAGTCGCCGTACCCGACGGTGGTAACCGTGACAAACGCCCACCACACTGCGTTTCCCAGCGTGTGAATGTTGGCGCCAGGGGCGTGCCGCTCGAACAGGTACACGATGACCGCGCCGTTAAGGACAAACACCGCGGCGGCCAGCAAGAACCGGCCCAGGTGCCCGCGCAGGAACACCGACCGGACGAGCCTGATGCTGAAGATCACTCGCACCGGTGGGACGACGATCGAGATGAGGGCAACCGGATGGGTAAGCGCGTAGTGCACGTGCCGGGGGGCTAGGGAGCTCCGGATGGCCAGGTCGGCTCCGTAGACGGCCGATAGGGCGATCCGGAAGGCAATCACGACGTAAGTCACCCGATGCCCGAAGTCGCCTGGGGGAACCACGACCAGCCACAACGTAGACAGGGCCAGCAGGTCAAGCAGGTCCCGGGTCCTGCCCTGATACTCCGCCAAACGGTCCGGGTCGTTCGCAGCACGGCCAGCATCGGCGTCCCGGCCCGGCCGGTGAGCATTGTCAGTCATGGTCATCAGCGTTCCACCAGGCGCGCCAGCCAGCCAAGCACGTCAGCCATCCGAGCTGGCTTTTCATCCGCACTGGATGACGCATTGCTGGGCCGTTAGGGGCACGCTGAGCAGCAACAAGGAAACGTGAGCCGGGGGTGGCCGCCTGATGGCGACAGCCTCAACCTCTGAAAGGGGCTTCCATGCCTGACGCGCCGCCCACCACCGTCGAGGACATGTTCGTGCAGACCGCGAGCGCCGTCCGTACTGACGACGGGACCATGACCTTGCTCGGGCTTACCCCGCACACGATCTACTTTTCTGACCGCCCGCAGCGCATCGTCGGGCACCTGACGACACACCGGTTCCTTCAGTGGTGGTCGGAGGGTGATGACAGTTTCGCCGCCGACCCGCCTAACGCCGTACTGGCCTGGGGGGAGCCTGGGACAGACACCCCAGAGGAAGCCATCGTCGTCATTTCGGATCCGGCCGTCACCGAGGACGGGTTGCGGTACAGCATCCAGACCCTCCAAGGCACCCCGCCGGTAGAGGCCGGACCGTGTGTGCTGTTCATCGACCCGCTCGGCCGACCGCTCTCGCCGGTCTCGGTCGCCGGGGTGCGCCGCCGGGACATGCGCCGGGACCGTCGCCGGTTCTAGCGCCGCTGGTCGTCAGCCTCCTGATCGAGGTTGACCGGGAGGAGGTCGTGGGGGGCCGGCTCCGCCGCTATTACCGGCTCACCCCGACCGGCGCCACGGTGCTGGCCGAGGAGGCGGTCCGGCTACGCGCCAATGCGGCGGCGGCGCTGCGGCGGCTGGACCCGGGGCTCGCGGGAGGCATGGCATGAACGGGCAGGACAGGCTGGAGCGCGGGTACCGGCGGCTGCTGGCATGGTATCCGCGGTCGTTCCGGCGCGACAGTGAGGACGAGATCGTGGCGGTGCTGCTGGCCACCGCCGACGAGGGCCAGCAGCGGGTCAGGCTCGCCGAGGCGGCGGACCTGATCCGCGGTGCGCTCCGGATGCGGCTGCGCCCTGCCTGCCCGCCGCCGCGTTCTGTGCGGGGCGCGGTCCGGCTGATGTGCGCCGGCGCGGTGGCTCAGCTGGCCGCCGCCGTCACCATGATGGTGACCGGGGGCACCGTTAGGGAGGCGGTCGCGAGCCAGCCTGGTCTCACCGCGGCGCTGCGTAACCAGGAGCTGAGCCTGCTGACCTTCCGGGAGATCGGCGCGGTGGTGGCGGTGGGCGTGTGGCTCCTGACGGCCTGGGCGATCAGCCAGGGGCGTGATGTTGCCCGGTTCTCCTTCTCGTCCTTCTTCGCCCTCATCACCTTGATGGTGCTCATCGCGCTGGCTCAGCACGGCGCGGCCGACGCTCCGGCCGACATGATCGCTGGTGCCATCGTCTGGCTCATCGCCCTCGCCACGATGGTCCTCATCTTCACCCGGCAATCCAACCGGTACTACCGCCAGGCGGTACAGCCCGCCGTGAATTCATGACTGGTTCCGGGTACCGGCCGACTCCGTTGAGCGGATAAGCGGACGGTTCAGCTCGCCCCGTGGGCACGTCCTTACCAGACGAAGAACGACGTTGCTGTCCAGCTTTGCTAATCGTCAGTGGACACCTGCCAGGGAATAGTCCACTTTGACGTTGAAGGTGCCTGTTCCCGACCGGGCGTCGTAATCTCCGGAACCGGGTAAATCATCCGGCAGACGGTCCCGTATTCGATAGCTACCTGCCGGAAAGGAAGCTGCTCATGAGCACCATGGACGATGGCACAGCCATCGGGTCCAGGAGCCGCGCGGGCCTAGCGCGGCTGGCCGGCCCCTGGTGGATATTCCTGCTGACCGGTATCGCTTGGCTCATCCTCGCCTGGATCGCACTGCGGTTCGCCCCCGCCTCGATCCCCACAGTGGGCGTGCTGCTGGGCGTCTACTTCCTGGTGGCCGCGATCAACGAGTTCTTCATCGCCTCGGTCATCCCCAGCTGGCGGTGGCTGCACATCCTGATGGGTATTATCTTTGCCTTCGGCGCCGGCTGGTCATTCGCCCAGCCCTACAACGCGTTCTGGGCACTCGCCTCGATCCTGGGGCTGCTGCTCATCTTCCAGGGCACGTTCTACATCATCACCTCCATCAGCACCCGGGAGGTCAACTCCACCTGGTGGCTCGGCCTGGTGGGCGGCATCCTGGAGATCTTTCTCGGTTTCTGGGCCTCCCAGCAGTACCGCCCGGTGCAAGGAGCGCTGCTGCTGATCTGGGTCGGCTTCTTCGCCCTGTTCCGCGGCATCTCAGAAATCGTGATCGCCTTCGAGCTCCGCCGGGCCCAACACTCCTAGCCTCGGGACGTGCCTGCCCTGTAATCGGAAGGGCTGTTCTCCAGCGAGTATCTCCCCTCTCGACCCGGGATATCCAGGTGATCAAGCGGCACATTGGCCGGTACTCGCCCCGGCCGTACACGCTGCCGTGGGAGAAACCGGACGGCAAGCCTCACACCTGCCGCCCGCTGTTCCGCTGGCCAGCCGGTCATGGGACTTCGGAAGAGATGAGACCTGACCGCACCGCGCCTCGGGCCAATTGACCGGGCATCGATAAGTTCCGGACGCCAGCGGCGTCTGCAGTGTCGGCGACAAGCCACAGACCGCCGCGTCGCGGCAACAGGCCCGACATCCGCCTATGTGAGAGGAGCCCAGGCATGGCTAGACCGTTCCGATTCGGGGTCGTTGCCCCGCTAACGACTGACCTGCCGACGTGGCGAGACCGCGTGCGCCGCATCGCCGACAGCGGCTACTCGACGCTGCTAATGCCCGACGTCCCGCAATGGCAGCCGGCGCCTGGCCCAACGCTGGCCTTCGCGGCGGCCCTTGCCGACCTGCGGGTGGGCACCTGGGTGTATGCCTCCCCGCTGCGCCCGCCTTGGAATACCGCGTGGGAAGCGCACTCGCTGTCGGTGATCACTGACGGTCGCTTCGAGATGGGCGTCGGCACCGGCAGGCCAGGAATTGAGGATGAACTCCGCGCTCTGGGACTGCCCGTGGTCCCACCGGGCGAGCGGCTGGCCCAGGTGCGTGAGACCGTCACGGCACTTCGAGATCTCGACGGCCCCGACCTTCACACGCCTGTGGTGATGGCCGTACGTGGCCCGAAGGCGCAGGCGCTGGCGGCCGAGGTCGCAGATACGGTCACCTTCGCAACGGTGCCGGGTGAGTCTCGGCTCGTAGTTGCGCGGCTGGCACGCGACTTCCAAGCCATCCGGGATGTCGAGCTCGCGCTCCACGTGTCGGTTGTCGGCGGCACTCGCGCGCCGTTTATGGCGTCCCCCGACACGGACCCTGCTGCGCTTCGGGCGGCGGACTCGCTGGCCTTTCTCCCGGATGACCCGGTGGCGGCCGCCGAGGAAATCCGGCGTCGACGGGAGGAGATCGGCTTCTCCTACTTCGTCTTCGGCGCCGACTTCGCCGACGCGCTCGCTCCGGTCGTAGCTGAGCTGGCCGGACATTAGGTAGCGACCGGCATCTCTACCGGAGACCCTAGTTCGCCTCGCCTTCCTCGCACCTCAGTTATTCAGGTGAAGGCTCAAACGTGGCGGGACGGGTACGACCGCAGACATGATCATCTCTTCCGGCGAGTTGGTTCGGCGTAATGCGGCGTTCGCCGCAACGGGGGCGTTCGCCGGCCTTCCCTTCCCGACCAGCGAGACCCTGCAGGTGCTCGGCTGCGTGGACTCCCGGGTCGACCCGAGTGATGTGCTCGGTCTCGAGCTCGGCGAAGGTGTCGTGATGCGCAACATCGGCGGCCGGATCACCCCGGCGACGCTGCGCTCATGGGCCCTGCTAGGCCGGCTCGGCCAGGGCCAGCCCCCCAGGAGCGGGCACCTGGTGATCCTGCACCACACCGACTGCGGCATCACCCGCCTCGCGGACTACCCCGAGCAGCTCGCCGCGTTCTTCGAGATCCCGGCAGACGAGCTGGAGAGCAAGGCGGTCGCCGACCCGTACGCGGCGGTGCGGGTCGACACCGCCATCGCCCGGCGTGCTCTGCCGCCGACCCGGCTCGTGTCCGGCCTGGTCTACGACGTCGGCACCGGGCTCATCGAGATCGTCGACCCGGCCACCGGGGAGTAGCAGCCGTGTGCAAGGAATCGGCCACCGCCGGCGGCGTCCGCGCCGCGATGCCGCACCCGGCCGCGGGCAGCGCGGCCGACCCGATCGCACTGGAGCCGGTGGACGACGTCGTCGTCACCACGCTGGTCGACAACGTCTACGACGCCCTGCTCACCGGCGACACCACCATCACCCGAGCGCCGTTGGCAGCCGGAACCGCCCAGGCGCCCCAGTTCGAGACGGGGCGTACCAACGTCGGGCTGATGGCCGAGCACGGCTTCTCCGCGCTGGTCACCGTCCGCCGCGGCGACACCACGACGTCCGTGCTGTTCGACACCGGCCTGTCCCCGGATGCGATGGTCACCAACGCCGGCCGGCTCGGCCTCGACCTGTCCGGCGTGCACGCCGTCGTGCTCAGCCACGGCCACTTCGACCACGCCGGCGGCCTGGCCGGACTCGCCGCCCGCCGCGGTACCCGGTCCTTGCCGATGGTTGTCCACCCGCTGGTGTGGACCCGCCGCCGCCTCGCCCTGCCCGGCGGCGGGGCCGACGACTGGCCGACACTCAGCAAACGTGCGCTGACCGGCGAGGGCTTCGACGTCATCGAGCGCCGCCAGCCGTCCCTGCTCGCCGGCGGCTCCATCTTGATCACCGGTGAGGTCGACCGCACCACCGACTTCGAACACGGCATGCCCCCAGCACACCAGCACTGGACCGGCGGGGCGTGGGAACCCGACCCGCTGATCCTCGACGACCAGGCCCTCGTCGCCAACGTGCGCGGCAAGGGACTGGTCATCGTGACCGGCTGCGGGCACGCCGGCGCCGTCAACATCGTCCGCCACGCACAGCGGCTGACCGGAGTCCCCCGGCTGCATGCACTACTCGGCGGCCTGCACCTGAGCGGAGCCTTCTTCACCCCAAGCATCGGCCCCACGGTCCACGCGCTCACCGAACTGGCACCCGACCTACTGGTACCCGGACACTGCACCGGCTGGCGAGCACAACACACCCTCGCCGCCGCGCTACCCGACAGCTGGATCCAAAGCAGCAGCGGCACTCAATATCACTTGACCGCAGCCTGACGCGTCCACGTGTATCGCTGCAGCTCAGAAGCATTAAGAGGGGGTGAGCCGGCCTGTAGGCCGGGTTCTGTGCGCCCGCTCGCGCGGGCCGGCGGTCATCCATCTGGGACTGCCGTTGCCGGCAGCCTCGTGCGGTCTACCCGCGAGCATCGGGCGGGCAGCCCTCGATCGCTCGCGCAGGCCGCGCCGCTTACAGCGGCGTTGGCCCTCTTGACCTTGCTCCGGGTGGGGTTTACCGAGCCGCCGCAGTCACCTGCGGCGCTGGTGGTCTCTTACACCACCGTTTCACCCTTACCGTTGCCGCCCGTAAACGGGCGGCAACGGCGGTCTGTTTTCTGTGGCACTGTCCCGCGGGTCACCCCGGGTCGGTGTTACCGACCACCCTGCCGTGTGGAGCCCGGACCTTCCTCACCGGACCGCGGTCCGGCGCGACCGCCCGGCCGACTCACCCTCTGTCTCATAGGATACGCCGGCGGGCGCCGCGGCCGGGGCTTTCGACGGCCTGACGAACACCAGCACCAGGACGCCCCCCGCCACGCCGAGGCCGGCCGCCACGGCGAACGTCGCGTCGAGCCCGGCCGCGAACGCGTGGTGCACCACCGGCACCAGGGCCGGAGACCTGGCCATCACCGTGCCTGCCTCGCCGCCGCTGAGCGCGCTGGCCAGCGCCGGGCCAGCCACCCGCGAGAGGCCGGCGTGGAAGACCTCGCCGAGCACCGCGATGCCGAACGCGTAGCCCAGCTGCCGGAACGTGCTGACCGCTCCCGCGGCCATGCCAGCCCGCGAGCGCTCCACCGCGCCCATCGCGGTCGCGGACAGTGGCGCCATCGCCAGCCCGGCGCCGATCCCGACAAGGAACAGGCCCGGCATCACGACCCACCAGCTGGACCCGGTCCTGATCACGCTCTGCGCCAGCGCGCCCGCGGCGATGACCAGCAGCCCGCTGCCGATCAGCAGCCGCGGTGAGGCGGTGTGCAGCACCCGGCCGACCGCCAAGGACACCGCGAACGCCGCCAGGCTCGCCGGCAGCAGCACCAGGCCCGCCTTGATCGGGGTCAGTCCGAGCACCGACTGGAGCCACAGCGACTCGTACGTCAGGCTGGCCCACGCGGCCGCGGACAGCAGCGCGCCCGCGACGAGCAGCGTCGTGAACGTCGCGTTGCGCAGCAGCGCCAGGTCCAGCATCGGATACTCCCTGCGGCGCTCGACGAGAACGAAGACGACCAGTGCACACACCGTGATCGCCAGCAACGCGACCGTCGGTCCCGAGGCCCACGCGCCGCGGATCAGCGCGTAGGTCAGGGCGGCGGCGGCCACGGTGAAGCTCACCATGCCGGGCACGTCAACACCGGACGGATGCGGATCGCGCGACTCCCGCACGACGACCCGCGTCAGGACCACCGCCACCACGCTGACCGGCAGGTTCACCAGGAAGATCCACCGCCAGCCGAAGTGCGTCGCCAGCAGCCCGCCGACGATCGGGCCCGCGGCCGCCGCCGCGCCGTTGACCGCACCCCACACCCCGAATGCCACACCCCGCTCGCGCCCCGAATACGAGCTGCTGATCAGCGCCATCGTCGTCGCGAACATCGCCGCCGCGCCAAGCCCCTGCACGCCGCGCGCGGCGATCAGCACGCCGACGTTCGGCGCCAGGCCGCACGCCAGCGAGGACAACGCGAACACCACCAGGCCGATCAGGTAGACCCGGCGCCGCCCGAGCCGGTCCGCGACCGACCCCACCGTCAGCACCAGCGCCGCCAGCACCAGCGCGTACAGGTCGATCACCCACTGCAGGTCCTGGAACGTCGTGTGCAGCTCACGCGCCATGTCGGGCAGCGCCACGGTCACGATCGTCACGTCGACCAGCAGCATGAACGTCCCCGCGCAGACCGCCGCCAGCGGCCACCACTTCTTCATCTCGCCTCCCGTACTGTTCGACACCTACCCTGGCCGGAATGTGACCGCGCCCGTTAGCCAGCGCGGGGATGTCGGCGGATTTCGACATTGGCTACGATCAGGACGGTGGATACCATCACGATCGACGACCTGGACCGGCAGCTCGCCCAATGCCTCGGCGTGGACGGGCGGGCCTCGTTCAGCCAGCTCGCGGAGGTTCTCGGCGTCTCCGACCAGACGGTGGCCCGGCGGTACCGCCGGCTGCGTTCGGCGGGACTGCTGCGCGTGGTCGGGCTGAAGGCGCGCAAGCAGCTCGGCTCGCTCGGCTGGTTCCTGCGCATCCGGTGCGTTCCCGGGGCCGGTCCCGCGATCGCCGCCGCGCTGGCCAGGCGCGCCGACACGGCATGGATCCAGCTCCTCAACGGCAACACCGAAGTGCTCTGCACGCTGCGCGGCGACGCGCGGGAAGACCGCGAGGCGCTGCTCGCCAAGCTGCCGCGCGGCGAGCGCATCGTGGACGTGACCGCCCATTCCCTGCTGCACATGTTCACCGGCGGACCTGACGCCCTCGGGTTCCTTCAGGTGCTGCCCGCGCTGCGGGTCGAGCCGCTGCGGCAGCCGGTCCCCGCCAGCCATGCCGGCGGTCAGGTAGAGCTCGGCGAGCTCGACTTCGCCCTGTTCGACGCGCTCGGGGTGGACGGGCGCGCCTCGCACGCCGAGCTGGCGGCGGCCACCGGCTGGTCGGAGTCCACGGTCCGGCGCCGCATGGACCAGCTGCGCGCCGTCGGCGTCCTGTACTTCGACGTCGAGCTGGACATGCCGGCCTTCGGCTTCCGGTCGGCGACGTGGCTGTGGCTGTCGGTGCCGCCGGCGGACCTGGCCGCCGCCGGGGCGGCGCTGGCGAAGTTCCCCGAGGTCGCCTACGCCGCCGCGACCACGGGCGCGGCCAACCTCGCGGCCTGCGTGGTATGCCGCGACGAGGCCGAGTTCTACGAGTTCCTGACCGCCAAGGCCGCGACGCTTCCCGGCGTGCAGCGCGTGGAGACGGCGCCGATCATCCGGACGCTGAAACAAGCGTCCCCCGCGAGGTCGCCCGTCGCCGCCGCAGCCAGGTGAACCGCGGAGAGCCAGCCGCGTACGTTCGGGAACGTGCTTCTACTGGCTGCACACGCACGCCGCTGACGGGATCGTGCACATCGAGTCGCCGGTGCAGCGGACGTACACGCTCGGCCAGTTCTTCGACGAATGGGGCCAGCCGCTCGGGACGGACGCCGTCGGTCCGGCGCACGGGCACGTCACCGTTCTGGTCAACGGGAAGGTGTTCACGGGGAACCCGCGGGATGTTCCGCTGACGAAACACGCGGAGATTCAGCTTGAGGTCGGCACCCCGCTGGTGGCGCCTGAGTCGATCTCCTGGGCCAATACCGGGCTCTGATCTCCGGCCCCGTCCTGCGGGCCCTTGCGGCGCTTCGCGGGCGCGAATCCCAGGCCCGCCGCGAGGCAGGCGAACGGGATCACCGGCAGCAGGTACCGGTAGTCGAAGTCGGCGATGGCGATCGGGGTGATCAGCAGCGCGACCGCGGTCACCCACGGCAGCATGCTGGTGCCGCGCGGCGCCCAGCGCAGCCGGATCTCGCGCGGGCGCCTGCTCAGCTTCAGGCGGAACAGCCCGCCGAGGCCGACGATGAAGATCAGCGCGAGCAGCGGCCCGTAGGTGAACACCAGCCGCTGGTACACCGCGATCGGTGCGGCGAAGACCTTGATCACGCGGCCCGGCGCCTGGTGGCCGTACCTCAGCCAGTCCTGGTACGCGGTGCCGCCCTTGATCCAGACGTGGTTATCGGGCGGGAGCAGGTCACGGGTCGCGGTCTTGTAGTGCAGGTGGAAGCTGTAGTAGTAGGTCGTCCCCGCGCCCGGGTAAGCGATCCGCGGGAAGCCGAACGACAGCAGCGTGTTCTTCACGACCGTCTTTACGTAGCCGAGCGGCTGCGCCTCGACCGCGTGGATCGCGAAGTCCGTGAGCAGCTGGTTATTCGCCGGGTCGACCGGGCCGCCGGTGCTGTTCAGGTCGGTGTGCACCTCGGGCGCGTGCCAGACGAAGTTGCCTGGCGGGGTCCGCTTCGTGAGCGGCTCCTTCGGGCAGACGGTCGCTTCCGCGCCGGTCGGCTTGATGACCGCGCAGTCGGCGAACGACGACACCCGCCCCCACAGGTAGAAGCCCGTGGCCTCCGAGACGCCGTAGTGCCCGGTCCTGGAGTGGAACCAGCTCATGTACGCGCCCACGGGGATCACGCAGCCGAGCGCCATCGCCGCGGCGGCGAGCCAGCCGGTCAGGTGCTTCCAGCCGTGGGTCATCCAGCCGCGAATGAGCAGGAACAGCGGGAAGATGACGAGCACGATCGCGCCTTCGGTCCTGACGGTCACGGCGTAGCCGACGAGCAGCCCGGCGATCAGCGCCGTCCACCACCTCATATCCCGTCGCCACAGGATCAGCAGCATGGCGAGCATGATCAGGAAGGTGAACAGCGCCTCGGCCATGATCATGTGCTCGTCTTCGATCATGTACCCGTCGAGCAGCACGGGCAGGGTCGCCGCGGTGGACCAGATCTTGGACACATTGTTGCGGCGGAGCAGCACGTAGATCATGACCGCGACGGCCAGCCCCATCAGGTGCTGGACCACGGTGACCAGGGTCAGGCTGTGGAACGGCAGCAGCGCCCGCAGGAAGAAGGAGTAGCCGGTCGACTTGGACAGGTTCGGCTGGGGCCGGAGCGCGGCGCCAAGGTACACGTAGGAGTCGCCGGCGAACCACAGCGCGCCCGGGTACCCGAGCACGGCGATCAGCCGCAGGAACGCGCCCACCGCGAGCGCCGCCGAGAACAGCTTGTGTTCCCTGACGAGCGTTTTCAGTGGCTCCAGGCGCGCGGCATTCACGGGCTCGATCTTATCGGTGCGCGCATGAGCTCGCGTGCTCCCCGGCTGAGCAAGCACTTTTATCCCGAACGGCCTCGTGGTGTCTCTCGCTCCGCCACCCTGCTCCCCACCGGAAAATCTTGAGAATGGGTAGCTTTCAAGGCGCCGATTGTCACTCGCGATTTGATATAATGTTCGTGTAGACATAAATTGAGTACACAATCACTAGAACATGGAGCTTTGCAGTGTCCCAAGCCTCGTTCCCCGGTCCCGGGCCAGACGGCGAGCAGCCGCCGCCCGTCCGGCGCGGGACGAGACCGCGGGCATGCCGGCCGGAGGATGACTGGGACGGCGACGCGGAGATGGCGCCGTATATCGCCGACCTCGACGCGGGCCGGGCCCGGATCCCCGAGGAATGGGAGACCGAGGGCCCGGCCGCGACCATCGGCCTGGGTGACGCCGCCGACGTCGACCTTGCCGAGCTCGCAGCGCTGGTCGGCCCGGACGGGCTCGGCGGCGAGGTGTTCGCCCGGGACCGGACGGCGGACGCGATGCGGCCCGGGCCGGTGCTGGCCGCGCTGACCGAGCAGGCGCCGGGGACCTGGGCCGGCTGACCGATAACCAGGTGCTCGGCGCGATGTCGGCGGGCCGCCGGCTGGCCGCCCGCGGCGCGTACCTGGAACTGGCCGCGGTCGCGGAGTTCACCCGCCGCCGCGAGGCGCAGCTGGCGGACGCGACGGCGCGCGGGGTGCCGCGCGGCTGCCGGGACGGGGAGTTCCCCGACGCCGAGCTGGCTTACGAGCTGGTCACCTCCCCGGGCGCCGCCCGCGATCAGATGGACCTGGCGACCGACCTGGAGACCCGGCTGCCGCGCACCTGGGCCGCGCTCGGCGCCGGGCTGATCGATGAGTACCGGGCCCGGCTGATCTGGCGGCCCACCCGCTCCCTGTCTGACGCTGATGCGGCCTACGCCGATGAGCTGCTGGCCGGCCTGGCGCCGGGGCTGCGCTATGACCAGCTGGCCCACAAGGCCACCGCGGTGGCGATGAAACTCGACCCCGAGGCGTTCCAGCGCGGCAAGGACCAGCAGCGCCGCGACCGGCAGCGGGTGGTGGCCGGGCGGGAAGAATCCGGCAACGCGTTCCTGGCCGGCCGCGAACTGGCCATCGAGGACGCGCTCGCTTCGAAGGCGCACATCGACGCGCTCGCGGTCATGCTGCGCCGCGGCGGGCTGCCCGGCACCCTGCAGCAGCTGCGGGTGCTGGCCTTCAACGACCTGACCCAGGGCCGCGACCCCCGCGACCGCCTCACCAGCCCCGGCCCGGCCGAGACAGCCGGGCAGGACGCCCGCCAGGACAGCCCGCCCGCAGGAGGCACGCCTGGTACTGACGCCGGCAAGAGCACTGATGACGCCAGCAACGACGGCGACGATGACGCCAGCTGGGACGGCTGCCCCGACATGCCCGAATGGCAGCACGAGCGCCGCGGCACCCGCGAAGACGACGACCACCACGACGGCCCCGGTCCTCCGCCTGGGCCGCCCGCGCCGTTCCCCGCGCTGATCAACCTCACCGTCCCGGCCGGCACCGCCTACGGCTGGTCTGACGCCCCCGGCGACATTGGCGGCTGGGGACTGACCGACGCCGGTGACACCCGCCGCCTGCTGCACGCCGCCTCCATGCACCCGCGCACCCGCTGGCGCGTCACCCAGCTGGCTCCCGACGGCACCGCCGCCGCCCACGGCTGCGCCCGCGGCCAGCACCCGTGGATCCCGCCGCCGGTCACCGGCACCTCCCGGGCCGGTCCCGACACCCGGCAAGCAGCCGCGCTCGCCGCATTCCTGCGCGCGCTGAACTTCCGCTTCACCCCGATCGCTAAAGGCAGCTGCGACCACGCGAGCCGCGAAGACCGCTACACCCCCAGCCGCAAGCTCAAAGACCTGATCCGCGCCCGCACCGCCCGCTGCACCGCCCCCGGCTGCGGCGCCCAGGCCGTCCACTGCGACCTGGACCACACCCTCGCCTACCCCGCCGGCATCACCTGCCAGTGCGACCTCGCGCCCGCCTGTCGCCGGCACCACCGGTGCAAGCAAGCCCCCGGCTGGCGGCTCACCCAGCCCGAGCCCGGCGTCATGCACTGGACCACGCCATCCGGGCGCAGCTACACCACCCGGCCCACCGTCTACGAGGTCTGACGCTCAGCCGCGGAAGGCGGTGCGGTAGGCCGTCGGGCTGACGCCCACGGTTCGGTGGAAATGCCGTCGCAGCGTGGTGGCCGTGCCCATGCCGCACCGCACCGCGATTTGCTCGACTGAGGCTTCGGTGCGCTCGAGCAGGTCTTGCGCTCGGGTGATGCGCTGGTGGTGCAGCCGATGCGATCACCGTGGTCATCGGCCTCGACAGGTGGTGGCCAACCAAGGGCACCAGGAACACCGGCCGGCGCAACACCGCGACCCGCCTCGTCGTCGACGACGGTCGCCTTGTCCCGGCTCCCAGCCCTGCGCCGCGACGCGACTGGGAGTTTGCCCGGCCACTCGGGCGCCAGGCCGTGGTCGGCACCCCTTTCGCCGAGGTCATCACGATGACACGTCACCTGGTCGCGGCGAGAATCGACACCTACCTCGCGACCGTCGCGCTGGAGGACATCAGAAACCCCGGGACACCCGCGCCCCGGGCCATCGATGAGGCCGGCCGATCAGCGCAGCAGTTCGCCGTCGACGTCGTCGTACGCCGCGGCGAGCAGGAGCGCCGGATGTCGGCGGCTGGGCGCGACATCTATGCCGTCACGGCACCGCTTGTCGTCGAAGCGGCCATGCGGCTCATCGACGGTCGTGCAAAGGTACGCGGCGCCGCTGCGCCAGGAGAAGTCTTCGACGCCGCGGACTTCCTGGACGCGCTCAGCCCGCAGCACCTGACAATTCGTCGCACCGGGTAGAGGTGATGCTAACCGTGGCCGGGGCCGCCTTTCGGCTTGGGTGGCTTGGGTGGCTTGGGTGGCTTGGGCAGAGGTCCCTGGCCATGCTTCGGTGCCGGTTTTAGCTTGTGGGCGGCCGAGGGGTGTATCTGGACGGCGACCGTGGTGGCTGAGCCGGCTCGAGCAGCCGGACGGTGCGAAGTCCGGGATGTCACGTGCCGACTGGCCGGCGTGCTCGGGCGCGTGCTGGCCGTCGCGGGGTGCGTGCTGGCTGTCGCGGGGTGCGTGCTGGCCGCCGACGGCGGCGCGACGACCGCGGGCGGGGGCGGCTGATTCTGCGACCTGGCCAGGCCTAGCCCAACGGCGGTGCCGCCCGCCGCGAGCACGAGCAGCGCCGCCGTTCCGACCGCTGCCGCCAGCGAGCCCTGCGATCGGCGTGGCGCCGGATCGGGCGGTCCAATCACGTAGGCGGGCGCCGCGCTGACGCCGCGGAGCAGCCGCTCCGTCTCAGCTGCGTCGAGGCGGCTGTCCGGGTCCTTGCGAAGCAGGCCGCTGAGCACCGGCCAGAGCGGGCCCGCGTGGGTGGCCGGCGCCAGCTCGTCGGTGATGACGGCGGTGATGCTTGCCAGCGCGTTGGCCCGTTCGAACGGCGGATGACCCTCGACCGCGGTGTACAGCGAGGCGCCGAGCCCCCACAGGTCTCCAGGCGCGCCTGAGTGACCGCCACGGGCACGTTCCGGGGCGATGTAAGACGGGGACCCGAGGACCATCCCGGCGGTGGTGGCCGCCGTGCTGTCGGCGGCCCAGGCGATCCCGAAGTCGGTGAGCACCACCCGGTTCCCCGGGCCGATCAGGATGTTCGCCGGCTTCACGTCCCGGTGGATGACGCCTTCCGAGTGGGCGGCGCGCAGCGCGGCGAGGATCTGCAGGCCGACCTCGGCCGCCTCGGCCGGGGCGAGCGGCCCCTCGTCCTCGATGACGTCTAGCAGCGACCGGTACGGCAGAAGCTCCATGACGATCCACGGGCAGCCGTCCTCTTCGACGATGTCGAAGACGCGGACCACGTTGCGGTGATTCAGCCGGGCAGCGACCTGAGCTTCCCTGGTCGCCCGGCGGCAGACGGCCTGTCGTTCCTGGTCGGTGAGGGACGGCGGCCAGATCATCTCCTTGACCGCCACGTCGCGGCTGAGGAGCTCGTCGCGGGCCTGCCACACGACGCCCATTCCGCCGCGCCCGATGACCGCGCCGAGCCTGTAACGCCCGGCGACCACCCGTCCTGGCCCTGCTGTCCGCATGCCGGCGGACTACCCGCGCGCCGCCCGTGCTAACAATTATTCTTTGCAAAGGCTAACTAATTGAGGAGTCCGAGATGCCGCGCGTCGATGTGCAGATCCCCGCCAGTGATGGCCTGAGCAACGGGTCGCTCCACGTCCCTGACGGGGCGGGGCCGTGGCCGGGCGTGGTGGTCTTCCCCGACGCGTTCGGGCTGCGGGACACCATGCGGGACATGGGCGACCACCTCGCCAGCCTCGGGTACGTCGCGCTCGTTCCGGACGTCTTCTACCGGGCGGGCGCCTGGGCGCCGTTCGACCCGAACACCGCGTTTACCGACAAGAAGGAACGCGGACGGCTCTTCGGCCTCATGAGCGGCCTCACCAACGGCCGGATCGTCGCCGACGCGGACGCCTACGCCGATTTCCTGCTGGCGCGGCCAGAGGTGCGCGGTACCGCCGTCGGGACCACCGGTTACTGCATGGGCGGCCGCATGTCGCTGGTGGCGGCGGGAGGCATCGGCGACAAGATCGCCGCCGCCGCGTCGTTCCACGCCGCGCGGGTCGCGATCCCCGACGACCCGAACAGCCCGCACCTGGCGGCCGGCAACATCCGCGCCGCGGTCTACGTGGCCGGCTCCATCGAGGACCAGGGGTTCACTGCCGAGCACGCCGAACTGCTCGACAACGCGCTGACCTCGGCCGGCGTGCCGCACACGATCGAGTTCTACCCCGGGCACCACGGGTTCGCCGTGGCGGACAACGCGCCGTACGACGCGGCGCTGGCCGAGCGGCACTGGGAGGCGCTGCGCGGGTTCTACGCCGAGCGGCTCTTATCCGCTCGGTGCGCGATTACGCCGGGGCGGGGCGGAACGTGGCCGCGAAGGCCTGGAAGTAGCGGAAGTAAGCGTCCCAGTCGCTTTCCGGGGTGGACCAGTAGAGCGCGTACGCGTGGTGGGCGTTGGCCAGGATGTTCCTGTTCAGGATGTGCACCATCACGCCGCTCCTGTCGTAGGTGAACTCCCAGTCCGCCGCCTTCTCGGCTTGCGGGTAGTTCACGGACTGCAGGCGGATGAGGTGGTAGTCCGGGTAGCTGCTCTCCCGGTTGGCCTGCTGCTGCTGCCAGTCCGCGAGGGGGTCCGGCTTCGGGTTGTCGGATTGGTCGATGAGCAGGAAGATGCCGCCGTTGTTCGGGTCGGTTATGTAGACGTAGTGGCCGACGTGGGAGATCTGCCAGCCGTGGGGCACGCCGATGGAGAACCCGGTGGAGTTGGTGAACCGGTAGAACCCGGCGGGGACGGCCACGGTTCCCGTGCTGGGATTCGCGGTCGCCGAACTGGACGGGGAGACCGATGTCCCCGTGGACGTACCGGCGGCGCTCGGCTGCTGGCTGGCCGTCGAGCTCGAGCGCGTGCGGGCCGGAGGCGAAGCCGTCTGGTGCCGCGGCGAGCTGGTGAGGACCAGCGCCAAAGCTATGGCCCCGGCCGCGACCATGGCCAGTGCGGCCGCGCCGATCACCGCGGCCCGCGGACGGCGAGACCGCTCCGACTCGGACGAGACAGGCGGCCGAGCAGAGGCCTGCGTCTGAGCAGGGTCCTGCGGCTTTGGGGCGACCCGCGGCTTGGGACGAAAGCGTGGCCGGGGAGAAACCCGCGGCTCAGCGGAAAGCAGGCTGTCCAGGCCGACCGCCACAGGCTCAGCCGGAGCGGGCTCGGCCCGGGCAGGCTCCGCGGCGGCAGGCTCCGCGGCGGCAGGCTCCGCGGCGACGGGTTCAGCCGACACAGCCTCGGCGGGCGCGGCCACCGCGACAGGTGCCTCCGTCGGCGCGGGCTCAGCGGCGGCAGGCTCCGCGGCGACGGGTTCAGCCGACACAGCCTCGGCGGGCGCGGCCTCCGCGACAGGTGCCTCCGTCGGCGCGGGCTCAGCCGACGCGGGCTCCGTGGATGCGAACTCCGCGGAGGCGGGCTCGGGCTGCCCGGGCTCGGGCTGCCAGGGCTCTGGGGAGGCGGGGACGGGCTCGGCCACCATCGCCTCGGGCTGTTCGGGCTGTGCGGGTTCCTCGGGCGCGGCCACCATGGCTTCGGTCGGCGCGGCCTTCGCGGCGGCCGCGCCGGCCGGCGCGAAGGCCGCGATGCGGCGGAGCAGCTGGTCGGTCTCGGCGGCGCCGAGGCGCTCGTCCGGGTTCTTGCGGAGCAGGCCGTTGATCACCGGCCACAGCGGGCCCGCGTGCATCGCCGGTTCCGGATCGTCAGTGACGACGGCGGTGAGGATCGCCAGCGCGTGTTCCCGCTCGAACGGCGGGTGGCCCTCCACCGCCGCGTACAACGAGACGCCGAGCCCCCACAGGTCTCCCGGTGCGCCTGACGGGCCGCCGCGGGCACGTTCGGGGGCGATGTACGAGGGTGAGCCGATCAAGATGCCGGCGGTGGTGAGCGTCGTAGTGTCGGCGGCACGGGCGATGCCGAAGTCGGTGAGCACCACCCGGTCTTCCGGGCCGATCAGGATGTTCGCCGGCTTCACGTCCCGGTGTGCGATGCCCTCGGCGTGCGCGGCGCGCAGCCCCGCGAGGATCCCCAGGCCGACCTTGGCCGCCTGGGCGGGGGTGAGCGGCCCCTCGTCCCGCACGATGTCGCGCAGCGACCGGTACGGCAGGAGCTCCATGACGATCCACGGGTGGTCGTCTTCTTCGACGATGTCGTAGATGCGGACCACGTTATGGTGATTGAGCCGGGCGGCCACCTGCGCTTCCCTGGTGGCGCGGCGGCACGCGGTCTGCTTTTCGTGCTCGGTGAAGTTCGCGGGCCAGACGACCTCTTTCACCGCCACGTCACGGTCGAGGAGCTCGTCGCGGGCCCGCCACACGACGCCCATCCCGCCGTGCCCGATGACCTCGCCGAGCCGGTATCGCCCGTCGAGAAGGCGGCTTGGCTCAGTTGTCACCATGCCGGGCGACTACCCGGAAGAGGCGGACGCTAACGATTTACCGGTAAATAGGGAACTATCGGGCCGGCAGCGATCGCGGCAGCCCGAACCACGGCAGCACGCTGGCCTCGAAGCGGGTCATGGCGCGGATGCGGTCGCCGCTGAGGGTCAGCACGTACAGGCCGATGCCGTGCCTGATGCCGTCGGGGGCGCGCAGGTACGCCCCGAACGCCGGCTGGCCGTTGGCCCGCGTCGGCACGAGGTCGAACCGCCGGCCCGAGCCGAACAGGGCTGGCGCACCAACCCCGTCACGGCGTCCCGGCCCGCGTATTCGAAGGGCATCGGCGGCATCGAGACGAACACGTCATCGGTCAGCAGGGCCACCAGCGCGTCCAGGTCGGCGGCCTGCCACGCGCTGACGAACCTGGCCACGATCGCGTCCTCCGCCGGTGACCTGGCGGCGGGCGCCGGCTCGCCGCCGTCGCGAGGCGGCAGCTGACGCCGCAGGCTGGCGCGCGCCCGCTTGAGGGCGCTGTTGACCGATCCGACGGTCACCTCCAGCATGCCGGCCACCTCGTTGGCGTGGAAGCCGAGAACGTCGCGCAGGATGAGCACGGCGACCTGCCGCGGCGGCAGCACCTGCAGGGCGGTCACGAAGGCGAGCGAGATCGTTTCGGCCTGCTCGTAGCGGGCCTCAGGGCCGAGCGGCACGCCCGCCCCGGACATCGCACCCGGCACACCCTCCAGCAGGGCGTCGGGATACGGCTGGAGCCAGACGACCTCGCCGAACCGGGTCGGTTCAGGCTGTTTGACGGTAGGCACGTCCCACCCTCTGGCGGCCCGCCGGCGGCCCGAACGGAGCGCGTTCAGGCACCGGTTGGTGGCGATCGCATACAGCCAGGTGCGCAGCGAGGCGCGTTCCTCGGTGTACCCGCCGAAGGCTTGCCAGGCGGCCAGCAGCGTGTCCTGCACAGTGTCCTCGGCGTCCTGCACCGACCCGAGCATCCGGTAGCAGTGCACCTGCAGCTCCCGCCGGTACGGCTCGGTCAGCTCACGGAACGCCTCGCCGTCTCCACCCCGCGCTCGTGCGACCAGATCAGATCCTGCCAGCATCATGAGCCTCACCCTCTTCCCCCAGTACGTACACCGCCCGGGCGCCGAACTGGGCGGTTCACGGACGCCCAGTTTCCGCTCGTCGCGGTGTATTCACCGGTGACGGCTGACAACTACTGCGAGGAGAACCGCGATGGGAAAGATCGTCATCAGCACGAACGTATCGCTCGACGGAGTGGTGCAGGATCCCGACGGCAAGGAGGGCTTCGGGCGGGGCGGCTGGTTCGGCCGTTCTGGCGGCAAGGACGTCGACGAGTTCGCCAAGATCTCGTATGCCGAAGCGCTGAGCTCCGCGGCCCTGCTGCTCGGCAGGCGCAGCGACGAGTGGTTCGGGGCGCGCTGGCCGTCCCGGACTGGCGAGTGGGCGGACCGGCTGAACGGCATGCCCAAGTACGTCGTATCCGCGACTCTCCACGACCCCGCGTGGACCAACGTGACGGTCCTGAAGGGCGACGTGGTCGAGGAGGTCACCAGGCTGAAGCAGGAGCTGGACGGAGACATCGTCGTCTACGCCAGCCATCAGCTCGGGCGCACGCTGCTCGAGCACGACCTCGTGGACGAGCTGCGGCTGTTCGTCTTCCCGGTCGTGGTCGGGGCCGGCGAGCGCCTCTTCGGCGAGACCAGCGGCGAGAAGCCGGCCCGTCTCATCGAGAGTCGGACCGTCGGGGACGGCCTCGTCTACGTGACCTACGAGGTTGGCTAGGACTTGCGGGCCCAGGCTTCCAGCTGGGCGACGAAGTCGCGGGCGGCGGCCGGCCAGCCCAGGGTGCGCGCAGCGGCGTCGTGGCCGCGCAGGCCCATCTTGACGCGGAGGTCAGGGTCGGCGTCCAGGCGCAGGACCGCGCTGGCCGCCGCCGCCACGTCGCCGAACGGGACCACGAAGCCGCAGTCCGCGTTCTGCACCAGCTCGACGGCGAGCGGCAGCGGCGTCGTCACCACCGGGACGCCGTGCGCCATGTACTCGACGACCTTGGTCGGCATCGAATGGGCGAAGTTGGCCTCGTCGCGCAAGAGCGATAGCCCGGCCAAGGCCCCTTCGGTGAGCCGCAGGGCCTCCGCGTTCGGCACGAAACCGTGCCACTGCGCCAGGTCGCCGGCCGACTCGATGTCCGCGCGGGCCGCGGCGTCGGCGGGGCCGATCAGCTCAACGGCGATTCCGTGCGGCGCCAGCAGCCCGGCCAGCTCCACCATCTCGGCCGAGCCCCGGTCCGGGGAGATGTGGCCGACGTAGACGACGCGGCGTGGCCCGGACGGCGGAGGCGCCTCGTCGGGGACATAGGTCGTGTTGGGCACCACCGGGTGGGTGCCGCTGAACCTGTCGTTGTAGCCGTGCTCGGCGAGGATGAGGTGCAGGCGGCGTTCCGCGAGCCGCTCGGCGAAGTTGACTCCCCCGGCGGCGGCCGGCCGCAGCCAGCCCGGCAGCCATGCCTTCGTCGTCAGCGCCGCCGCGGTGTCCTCGTGCACGTCCCACACCGTGGGCGGGCGGCCGCGGCGGGGCGGCAGCACGAGCAGCAGCTCGGGGTCGTGCACCAGCAGCAGGTCCGCGCCGCCCATCTGGGCGGCCATCGCGGCCTTCGCGGCGCGCAGCGCGCCGAGGCGGCGCCTGCCCACGGCCCGCGGAATGGTGACGGTGGTAAGAGACGGCTGCGTACGTTCGGGAAAATTCTCCAGCTCACCGAGCGGGGCAATGTACGTGACCTGATGCCCTGCGTCGAGGAGGGCCCGGATCTGGCGGTAATAGATCCTGGCATCGGCGGGGTGGTGCACGACCGTGCACACGACGACGCGCAACCGCCGGCCCTCCTCTACAGCGGGTATACGGATTCCCCGGATATCTTGCCACGGGTGTCGAACAGCAGCCGCGCCTGCGCCGCGATGCCGGGCAGGTCGTAGCCGGTGTGCGCCTGGAGCAGGATCGTGAGGTCGGCCGGGGCGACCGGGGAGGCGGCGCGCGGGATCTCGCGGCCGTCGACCTGCCAGTTGTCCACGAACGGGTCGTGGTAGCTCAGGTCGGCGCCGCGCTGCAGCAGCTTGCGGGCGATCGGCCGGGCGGGGGATTCGCGCTGGTCGGCGATGTCTTTCTTGTAGGTGACGCCGAGCAGCAGCACGCGGGCGCCGTTCAGCGGCTTGGCGTGGGTGTTCAGCAGCTCCGCGGCGCGGTCCACCACGTAGCCGGGCATCCGGCTGTTGATCTCCTGCGCCAGCTCGACGAACCGGAACGGGTAGTTCAGCTCGGCCCGCACCTTGTAGGACAGGTAGTTCGGGTCGATCGGGATGCAGTGGCCGCCGACGCCGGGGCCGGGGTAGAACGCCTGGAAGCCGAACGGCTTGGTGGCGGCGCACCTGATCGCGTCCCACAGGTCCACGCCGAGCTCGTGGCAGAAGATCGCCATCTCGTTGACCAGCGCGATGTTCACGTGCCGGTAGGTGTTCTCCAGCAGCTTGGCCATCTCCGCCTCGCGCGCGGACTTGGCGCGGACCACGGTGTCGCAGACCCGGCCGTAGAAGCCCGCCGCGGCCTCGGTGCAGCCGGGGGTGATGCCGCCGACGACCTTCGGGGTGTTGCGGATGCCGTAGGTCTCGTTGCCCGGGTCGATCCGCTCCGGGGAGAACGCGAGGTGGAAGCCGATGCCCGCGCTCAGGCCGCTGGCCTTCTCCAGGATCGGGCGGACGATCTCATCGGTCGTGCCCGGGTAGGTGGTGGACTCCAGGATCACCGTGCACCCGGGGCGCACCAGCGCCGCCGCCGTTTCGGTGGCCGCCCGCACCGCGGTCAGGTCCGGGCCGTCAGACTCCGACAGCGGGGTCGGCACGCAGATCACGATCACGTCCGCGTCGCCGGGGATGTCCCCGGTTTTCGTCACGGCGCGGAAACCGCCCGCCAGCATCGCCGCGATGTCGGCGTCGGACAGGTCGTCCACGTGCGACCGCCCGGCGCGCAGGCCGTCCACCGTGGCCCGGTTGATGTCGAGCCCGGTGACCCGCAAGCCGGTCCTGACCGCCTCCTGAGCCAGCGGCAGCCCTACGTAGCCAAGCCCGATGATCACGACATTCACGGTGCAGGTCCTCCTCGCGCGATGACCCTTCATGGTAGGTGATCAGAGCGCGCCGAGGCGGGTGTACGCGTCACGGTACCGGGCCGCGTTGTGCTCCCAGGTGCGGTCCCTGGCCACCCATTGCTTCGCGTTGGCGCCCAGTTCCCTGCGCAGTTCCGGGTTGCCGAGCAGCAGCTGGAGGGCGTCCGCGAGCGCCTCGGCGTCCAGCGGGGGGAACAGGAGCCCGGTCACCTTGTCCTGCACGATCTCGCCGAGCGCCCTGACCCCGCTGACCACGACCGGCAGGCCGCTGGCCATCGCTTCGACCGGCTTCAGCGGGGTGACAAGCTGGCATACTCGGTCCGGGGTGCGGGGGACGACGAAGACATCGAGGACGGCGTGATAGTCACGGACTTTCGCCATCGGCACGCGTCCGGTGAAGATGGCGTCCAGGCCGAGCTGGCCGGCATGGCGCTGGAGCGTGCCGCGGTCCGGGCCGTCGCCGACGATCAGCGCGCGGGTCGGGACGCCGCGGTCGTTAAGGATCTTCACGGCCGCGAGCAGCGTGCCGATGCCCTCGTGCGCGACCAGGCTGGAGACGAGGCCGACGACGTGCTCGCCGTCGTCGATGCCGAGCTGGCTCTTGAGCGCCGCGGGGTCGGGCAGCGGCTGCAGGAACTCGCTGCTGACTCCGTTCGGGACGATGAGGATGTTCGCCGGGTCGATGCCCCGTCCGGCGATCTCGTCGCGCATCGCCTCGCCCAGCGTCACCACCAGGTCGGCGGCCCGCATGCAGTGCGTCTCGAGGGCGCGGCTGCGCACGTAGCGGTCGCTGTGCCACAGGTCGCTGGTGGCGCCGGCGCTGTGCCTGGACAGCCAGGTGTCCTCCCAGAAGCCGCGCACCTCGTACACCACCGGCAGCTGGGTGGCGTCGCGCAGCGCGAGCGCGATCAGCGCGTTGGAGTAGTTGCTGGCCGCGTGCAGCACGCTGGGCCTGACCTCGGTGACCAGGCGGGCCGCGTGCTTGAGGCCGTCGGCCGCGATCGTGTCCGCGCGGCCGGGCATGACCCACGGCAGCAGCCGGTGGTACGGGATGCCGTCGACGGTCACCAGGCGGCGGCCGTCGATCGCGCCGGCCGTGACTGGGAAGCCGATCCTGGTGACGACGTGCGGGTCGAGCCGGGGGGCACCGCCGTCGGCGCGCTGGGCGACGGCGATCTCCTGGGTGCGGATGGTGTAGCCGGCGCTGGTCGACGGCAGCGCGTCGGTGACGATGTGCAGGATGGTGCCGGGCCGGCGGTTCCCGGCAGCGGGAAGCTCCGGGATGTGCAGGCGGTCCGGCTCGAGCATGCCGGTCTCGGCCCGGAGCCAGCGCCGCATCCGGGCCGCCCGCCAGCCGCGCGCGCCGTCGAGCGCGCGAATCGCGTCGGTCAGCCGGCCCTCCCGGTAGGCCAGCCGGGCGGCGAGCCTGGGCCGGGCACCGCTGCGTTCCGACAAGCGGGCCACGGCGGAGCGGGCGACCTGCGGCTGGTCCACGGCCAGGCTGAACGCGGCCAGCCGGGCCGGGCGGCCTTCCAGGGCGGTCAGCGCCGCGCGCCGGTCCCCGGCGCCCCACAGCGCCGCCGCCCGGCCGTAGGGGCCCGCGAGCCTGATCCAGCGGCGCATCGGGGCAGGCAGCGCCCTCCAGGCCAGCGTCAGGGCCCGGACCGGATCATCTGCCACGTGCCGCAGTGTCACGGACACGGCGAGCACTACCGCGCGCGGCGTCGGCTGTACAGTCACGCGGGGAGATATTAGCCGTGGTGCGACCGCAGGGAGGTAACTTGGGCGGCACGATCACGCACGTGCTCGGGGCCAGGCCGAATTTCGTCAAGGCCGCGCCGGTGATCCGGGCGCTGGCCGCGCTCGGTCATGCGCAGCGTGTGGTGCACACCGGGCAGCATTACGACGAGCGCATGTCGGAGATTTTCTTCGTGCAGCTCGGCCTGCCGCGGCCGGACGTCAACCTCGGCGTCGGGTCGGGCACGCAGGCCAGGCAGACCGCTGAGGTCATGGTCGGCATGGAGGAGGAATTCACGCGGACGCCGCCCGCGCTCGCGGTCGTGTACGGCGACGTGAACTCGACGATCGGGGCGTCGCTCGCCGGGGCCAAGCTCGGCGTCCCGCTCGCGCACGTCGAGGCGGGGCTGCGCAGCTTCGACGACACCATGCCCGAGGAGATCAACAGGCGGCTCACCGACCAGCTGTGCTCGCTGCTGTTCGTAACGTCCCCTGAGGCGATCGGGTACCTGGCGCGCGAGGGGCGGCCCGCCGGCGCCGTGCACTTCGTCGGCAACCCGATGATCGACACGCTGCTGGCGAACCTGCCCAAGTTCGACGCGGAGGCCGCGCGTACCTCGCACGGTCTCGGGGACCGGCGGTACGTGGTCGCCACCCTGCACCGGCCGGCGAACGTCGACTCGCCTGATCGCGCCCGGGAACTCGTCAGCGCCTTGCACGAGGTCGCGGCCGAGCTCGAACGTGGTCATCCCGCTGCACCCGCGCGGCCGCGCCACGCTTGCCGCGGCGGGCCTTCTCGACGCGCCGCGGGTCCGCGTGATCGACCCGCTGGGCTACCTCGAGTTCATGTCGCTGGTGCGCGGCGCGTCGGCGGTCGTAACCGATTCGGGCGGCGTGCAAGAGGAGACTACGCTGCTTCGCGTGCCCTGCCTCACACTGCGCCCCAACACCGAGCGCCCGATCACCGTCACCAGCGGCAGCAACCGGCTCATCACCAGGGACGAGCTGGCCGCCGCGGTGCTCAAGGCGTGCGACGACGGCCCGTACACCGGAGAGCTCCCGCCGCTGTGGGACGGCCACGCCGGGCCGCGGATCGCCCGGGTCATCACGACGTGGCTGAAGGCAGCATGACCGACATGACGCCGGCGGGCGCCCTGTACGGCGCTCAAGGCCAGGACACGCCGGCGGACACGGGCCGGTCCGCCGGCGTCGGCCTGTCCGACGACGCCGGGATGGCCGCGGAACGCGAGCGGCTCGCCCGCCAGCTCCGTGACACCCGGATGCAGCTGGCCATGACCCAGGCCCGGCTGTCGGCGCTTGAACAGTCCTCTACGATGCGGTTCGGCCGCATCATCGCGAACGCCGCGCACCGCCCCTGGCCGCGCGGCGCGCAGCTGCCGCGGGACCTGTACCGGCTGTGGCGCGAGCGCGGCATCCCGAAGAGCGGGGCCGCCAACGCCGCCACCGCGCTGGCGTCCGCGCAGCTCACCGACCTGGCCGGGACCGGGGAACGGTTCCTGTCCGCGCTGACCGCTCCGGGGGTGCTGTCGGTTCACGACCCGGCGCTCGCGCTGTCCGGGGTCACCGGCCCCGGCGGCGTCAGCGGCGCCGCGGGCGGGCTCGTGGTCACCGGCGCGCTCAGCGCGCTCGGCTGCGCCACGCTCGCGCCCGACGCGGTGGTGCACCCGCTGCTGCCGCACGACGCCGACGTGGTGCTCGAGGGCACCGGCGCCGACCTCGTGCTGATCGAGGCCGCGGCGCTGCTCCCCGGCCAGCCGTGGGCGTACGCCACCGACCCGGCGGCCGCCGACCGGGGCCGGCGGCTGGCCCGGATGGTCGTCATGGCCCGGTCCCTCGGCAAGCCCGTCGTCCTGCTGCGGAACGTCCCGCCCTCCCTCCTGCCCGGTCTCGGCTGGCTCGCGCCCAGCTGCGACGCGGTGGTGGACGGCGGCCTCGGCGTGCAGCTCGCGCGGTTCAACCCGGTCGGGGTGTCCGCCGCCCGGCCGACGGACCCGCTGTACGCCGGGGTCAGGGACCCGCGGGAGGCGCCCGCCGTCCGCGCCCTGCTCGACTCGCTGACCGGCGGACGCGACGCGCCGGTGCGGCTGGCGGCGGCCGCCGCCGGGTCCTGGCGCGGCCTGCCGGCCCTCTACCGGGAGCACGCGGTGTTCGTCACCGCCTCCGCCGACCAGGCTCGCGAGCAGCTCGCCTGCGGCGCCCGGGTGATCGGCCCGCTCGGCTCCGGCCTGGACGCCGACGCGGTGCGCGCCGAGCTCGACAAGGCCCGCACCGCCAGCCCGCTGTCGCTGACCGAGATCCGCCGCGAGCTGCGGGACGTCTTCATCAGCCACGCGACCCCCGCCCGGCTGACCGCGATCGCCCGGGCGGCGGGCGTCCCCGCCGGGCTGGTCGGCGGCAGGCAGATCGCGGTGCTCGACGCCGTGACCAGCGCCGAACACGCCCGCCAGCTGGCGGCGGCGCTGCTCGCCCAGCGGCTGCGCCCCGCCGAGCTGGTCGCCGCCACCGGCACCGTCCACGCCGCCGAGACCACGGGCGTGCGGGACGCGCTCGGCACGCTCACCGACCACGGCATCCGCGTCGTGACGACCGATGAGGCGATCACGGCCGGCCCTGACTGGGCGCGGCCGCTGGCGCGGCTGGCCAGCGCTCCGTGGCTGGCCCCGTGGGATCCGGTGAGCGCCGCGGTCCTGGCGGACAGCTACCTGCTCGACCTGGCCTGCGCGCGGGAATGCTCCCAGGCGGACGCGATCGGGTTCGGCACCGGTGAGTATGAGTTCGCCTCGTGGCTCGACAAGACCCCCTGCCTCGTCCGGCGCGACCTGCTCGCGCCGGAAGGCCCGCCGCTGGACGACTGGGGCAGCCACGGGCTGCGGCTGTTCACGATCCCCAGGTAACGCGATGCACGGACAAGGAGCGACACCCACAGTGTCCGGAACCCGACCCAGCGCCCTGGTCTACGCCGACGTCGACATGAACCTGCTCGACGGCTCGGCCATCTGGCTGCAGTCGATGACCCAGGCCCTCGCCGCCGCCGGGTGCGCGGTCACGCTGGTGCTGAAGGCCCAGGTCCGCACCGACCGGCTCATCGCGCCGCTGCGCGACGTCGAGGCGGTCACCATTCGCAGCCCGCACGCCGAACAGCTCCTGCCGGAACTCACCGACGCCAGCCTCACCGTCGCCCAGGCCGTCGGCGTGCTCGCCGCCGTCGACGACGGCCGCCGCCACGACCTGGTGGTGCTCCGCGGCCGGGCGCTGGTCTCTGCTGCCGCCCGCGACGGCGCCTTCGACGGGCGGCTGTGGTCGTACCTGACCGACGTCCCGCAGGCCATCCCCGCGGTGACCCCGAAGGCGGCCGAGGACCTCACCGCGATCGCGAAGGCCTCCCGCTACCTGCTCTGCCAGACCGAGGAACTGCGCTGCTTCCTCGAAGGCAGCGTCGCGGCCGCTTGCGGTAAGTCCGTCCTGTTCCCGCCCGTGCTCCCTGCTCTCGATTTTCCGGAACGTACGGCTGCTTCGCCTCGCGTCCCACTGAAGCTCGTCTACACGGGCAAGTTCGCGCCGCGATGGAACACGCTGGAGATGACCCGGCTGCCTTCTTTGCTGGCCAGCCGGGGGGTCCCCGCCGAGGTGCACATGGTCGGCGACAAGGTGCACGACGACCCGCGGGACGCGGGCTACAAGCGGCGGATGCGCGCGGCCCTCGGCGAGGTGGGGACGCCTGCCGTCCCCGGCGTGATCTGGCATGGCGGGCAGCCGCGCGCCGGGGCGATGCGGCTGGCCGCTGGCTGTGACATCGGGCTGTCCTGGCGGCACCCGGACCTCGACGCGTCGCTGGAGCTGTCGACCAAGGTGCTGGAGTTCGGCCAGCTGGGGCTGCCGGTGATCCTGAACAGGACGCCGATGCACGAGGCGCTGCTCGGCGCCGACTACCCGCTGTTCGCCGCCAGCCTGGACGACGTCGCGGACGCGGCGGCGGCGTGCGCCGCCGACCCCGCCGTCTTCGCCCTCGCGGCGGCCAGGACGTCCGCCGCGGCCCGGGAGTTCACGCTGGACAAGGCCGCGGATCGGCTGCGCGGCTACCTGGCGCGGGCGGTGGGCACCGGCGGCGACGGCCCGGATGCGGCCCCCGCGAGTCCGCCGCTGCGGGTGGTCATCGCGGGCCACGACCTGAAGTTTTTCACCCCGCTGATCGCGTACTTCAAGCTCCAGCCTGGCCTCGAGATCCGGGTCGACCAGTGGGCGTCGCTCGGCGAGCACGACGAGCACGTCTCCAAGGAGCTGGCCGACTGGGCCGACGTGGTCATCTGCGAGTGGTGCGGCCCGAACGCCGTCTGGTACAGCCGCCACAAGCGCCGCGACTCCCGGCTGATCGTCCACCTGCACCGGTTCGAGCTGTACTCGCACTACCCGGGCCAGGTGAAGATCGGCAACGTCGACCAGGTGATCTGCGTCAGCGAGCACTATGCCCAGCTGACCAGGGAGCACACTGGCTGGCCGGCCGCCAAGGTGGCGGCGGTGCCGAACTTCGTCGACGTGTCCCAGCTGGACCGGGCGAAGCTGGACGGCGCCCAGTACCACCTCGGAATCATCGGCATCGTGCCGTCGCGCAAGCGGCTGGACCTGGCGCTGGACGTGCTCGAGGAGCTGCGCCGCGACGACGACAGGTACCTGCTGTACGTCAAGTCGCGGATGCCGTGGGAGCACTGGTGGGTGTGGCAGCTCCCGGCCGAGCGTGAGCACTACTCGGCCGTGCTGCGCCGGGTCCAGCGGTCGCCGCTGCTGCGCGACGCGGTGGTGTTCGACGACGCGGGACCCGACGTGGCCGCGTGGCTGCGCCGGGTCGGTTTCGTGCTGTCCACCAGCGACGACGAGTCGTTCCACGTCGCGCCCGCCGAGGGCATGGCCTCCGGCGCGGTGCCGGTGATCAGGCACTGGCCGGGCGCCGAAACGATCTACGACCCGCGGTGGATACGCGAGACGCCGGCCGAGATGGCAGCGTTCATCGCCTCGCTCGCTTCGCCTGACGACTGGCGCGCGGCCGGGCGGGAGGCGCACGAGCAGGCGCGGGGGTTCGAGCTGGACTCGGTGTGCCGCAGCTGGCAGCGGCTGCTCACCACTGACCTGGCGCCGGGCGCGGGACCGGCCTACGAGCTGTCTGGTGCCCGGGCTCCCGGCTGACCGGAAATGTACTTCACGCTCGCGGTCAGCGCCGCGTCGCAGGAGCGGTGCGCGGCGCTGACCGGCCGCGCACGGACCGCCGACCCCGCGGTGCTGCCGGTACCCGGCCCGCCGGAAGTGGCCTGGCAGTCCCCCGACGGCCGCGGCGCCCTGCTCCGCTGGGGCACCGACGCCGCCCTGGCGCCCGGCCTGCCGGTCGCCTCGCACGCGGGAACGATCTGGCCGGGCACGCCGGCCCCGGGCGGCGGCCGTGCCCCCGTGTACGCGCGGACGACCGCGACCCGCGTCGATCCCGTCTACGTCGCCGAGGTCGCGGGCGCGGTCATCCTCTCCGACCGCGCGATGTGGGCCGCGTGGACCGCGGACCGCCTCGACGACCACGACCCCCTGCTGGCCTGCGCCCTGCTCAACCCGGGTTTCCCCCTCGGTTCGGCGACCCCGTACCGCGGCGTGTCGGCCCTGTCACGGTCCACGATCATCCAGGTGCTCAGCGGCGCCGCCAGCCGTACCGCCGCCGAGCCCGCTGCCGCCCCGGCCGGCGGTCCCTCCCGCGGAGCTGCCGCTGGCGTGGCCGCCGCGCTCGTCGACGCGGTCGCGCTGCTGCG
The DNA here is from genome assembly GCA_963843745.1 of uncultured Actinomycetota bacterium. Taxonomy (GTDB): domain Bacteria; phylum Actinomycetota; class Actinomycetes; order Streptosporangiales; family Streptosporangiaceae; genus Trebonia. The sequence goes on along the minus strand of CAWJLP010000007.1, from coordinate 1,973,251 downwards.
CGAGGGCGGCAAGCCCGTCGAGCTGAGCCTTACCGGCGGCAAGGACAGCCGCCTAGTGGCCGCCGCGCTGGTCAAGGCCGGGGTTCCGGTGCGAGCGCGGACACACGGGTTCGCCGATCACCCGGACGTGGTGATCGCCGCCGAGGTCGCCCGCGTCCTGGGCATCCACCACGACGTGCGGGTGCCCGCCGCGCCAGGGCAGCAGGTCGACGTCATCGGCAGGATCAGGGCCACGGTGCTGGTCGCCGACGGGATGCTGTCCGCCTTCGAGAACGTGGGCCGCCCCGACCCGGCCGTCGCTGTCGCCGCGACGGTCACCGCCGGCGGCCACGGCGGGGAGCTGCTGCGCGGCGGCTACGCCGAGACCGCGGCGGGCCGCCGCGCCGCCGGCCTGCGCGCCGCCGAGCTGCTGCGCCGCCTCACCACCCGCCACCTGGGCCTGCTGCGGCGCGGTGCCGCCGCCGGGTACGTGGCCAGCCTCGCCCCGTGGACCGGCGCGCTGGCCCGCGCCCCGCTGCGCGCGCTCGACGACTTCTACCTGGTGAACCGGGCAGGCCGCTGGTCGGCCGCCGCCCGGCAGGCGTACCTGATCAGGGAGTGCCTGGTCCAGCCGCTGTTCGACGAGCGGGTGGTGCTTGCGGCCCGCGCTGTCCCCCTCGCGACCCGGACCAGCGGCGAGCTGTCCCGCGCCGTCCTCGCCGAACTGTGCCCGCCGCTGACCGAGCTCCCGCTCGCCGGCAAGGCGCCCGCGAGTTCCGGCCAGGCCTCCTTCGACTGGCGCCGCCAGTACGGCGGCGAGATCGCGACGTTCCTCCGCGACTACGCCCTCGACCAGGGCGCCTCCGGCGGCCTCTACGACGTGGTGAACCGCGCCGCGGCCGAAAAGGCGCTCACCCCGCCGCACCAGGACCGCGCCACGGTCTGGGCCCTCGCCACCCTCGCGTGCCTGCTGTCCGGCGACTACCGCCACGCCCGCGAACCCGCCCAGCTCCTCCCCGTGGCCTAGCCACCCCGCTCACACAGCCCCGCTCGCGCCCCACGCCCTGCCCAGACCACGCCTCGCGCGCTCCCGCCTAGGCTTCTTGCTGTTATCAGGTCAAAGCGCCCCGGACTGACCTGTCGATTGCGCAATCGACCCGCTCTATTGGTGTGGATTGCGCAATCGACAGGGTCGCGGGAGAGTCAGGCGCGCGCGGGGATGGCCACGATCGGAAGGGGCGGCTGACTGGTTCCGCTTTCGATAGCGCCGCGGAGATCGGCTACGACCGCGGGCGATTTCCGTCTCAGGGTGCTCGGCAGGAAGTGCAGCAGGTTGATGCCGTGCGCTTCCATCCGGTTGTGGCGCATGACAGTGCGCTCGTAGTCGTCCGGGCTCAGGTGGTACTGGCGTGAGTCGACCTCCGCGACGACGCCAGCGCGCTCCCACCATGCGTCCGCGATGCCGAGGAACGTGCCATCGACCGCGTACAGCTCCGCGTTGTACATCGGCTTCTTCAGGTCCGACTTGTCGATCAGGTGCTTCATGTCAGCCTCCGCAGCGGACCTGACGCCCTCGCTGATCTCGGCAAGCGCCACACGGTAGAAGCGTGATCCAGCGGTCGGCCCCTCGTTCAACTCGGTGATCAGCGACGCGAGATCGCACCGGCCTCGCTGGATCGCTTCGGCGACAACCGCTCGCACGTCACTCAGCCGAGTCATGCCTCGCGCCGCGTCAGCAACGGCGCGGTCCAGCAGCGCGAACCGGATCCCGTCCGTCGAGCACCACTTCTCCGGCATCCGGGACGTATGAATGATCCGTACAAACTCGGTGCCTTGCCGTCGCATGCCTACCGGGACCAGGACGTCGATCTCATTGAGCCCCGCACAGCGCAGATTATGGCGCCGGACAGCGACCGCCCCCGTGATCAAGCTTCCTGGCCCGGCATACAGCAAGGCCGCCATCGCTCGCTGGTCTACAGTGACGGTCCCCGTCGTGGCCGCGTAGACGCCCGGCAGAATGCGTTGCCACCGTCCGTCCGGCTGGGTGAGGTGGTCGACCCTGCCCCGGCTCAGCCCGCAGTCGAGCACCTGGCTCCGGCTAACGACGCCGAACTGATCCAAGAGCAGACGAGACAAGCGAGAACGGTCATATACGGATTTAACTGGCATGAGGACACTGTGTCACCACCCACCGACAGAACGGCCTCCCTGGTGCGGCGCCGCTCAGAGTCTCAACCTCGCGGGGCGCCGGGGGTGGGGCCTGTGGGGGTGGCGAGGCCGCGCTGGGGGTTAGCCGCGGCCGTATTTGGATTCGGCTTGCCAGAAGAAGATGATGCCGAGGACGAGGAAGCCGATGCCCCAGCCAACCCCGGCGATCCAGAGGTCGTTGTTGGTGACCACGGGGTGGCAGTAGGCCTGCAGCACCGCGTTCGGCACCACCGGGTGATGACCGGCCAGCGTGTAGCCATCCACCACCTTCGTGCCGCTCGGGAGCGGCACGTACTTGCTCCCGGCCACCAGGCTGTAGCCGCCATCGTTGGTCTTAAAGGCGGTGCAGTAGGCCGCGTTGTACGGCTGGTATCCGGGCGAGTTCTGCCGGTAGGTCGTCATCAGCGCCACCCGGACCAGCGAGATGTACACCGCCGGCGGGTTCAGCGACAGCAGCTTGATGCCCCAGTTGGGCACCGCAGCCGGCAGCGTCGTGACCATGTACATGACGCCGCAGAAGTACCGGGTGATCCGCAAGATGAACGGGATCAGCTCGCTGACGTCGGCCAGGCTGCCGCCCAGGCGGGCGACGATCAGCGCCGCCCCGATGTTGAACGCCGTCTGCAGCGCCGTGGCGGGGATCAGCAGGAACCAGTACACGGTCAGCGGTTCCCCGCTGACCAGCATGACCGGGATCAGCACCACAAACCCGACCAGCATCTGCTGCAGTTCCACGATCACGTAGGCCAGCGGGAGCGAGGCGCGCGGGAAGTACAGGGCGCGGATCAGCTGGAGGTTGGCGCGCATCACGTTCGAGCCCGTCACGATCGACCGCTCGGTGAACGCGAACACGAACACGCCGGCGAGCAGGAACGCCGGGTAGTGCTGGACCCCTTTCGAGGCCTGGAAGAGCACGCCGAAGATCAGGTAGTACACGCCCGCGTTCAGCAGCGGGGTGAGCACCTGCCAGAGCTGGCCGAGCTTCGCCTCGGTGTACATCGAGACGTTCCGCGCGGTGGCGTAGCCGATGATGAAGTGCCGGCGCTGCCACAGCATCGCCAGGTACTGCCCCAGCGACGGGCGGGCCCCGGAGAGCTTCAGGCCGTGCTGCGCCGCGAGTTCCCCCAGCGGCTGGTCAGGGACCCGCGGCGCCCCGGGCACGACGACCGCGCCGGACTCAAGCCGTCCAGGGGCGCTGAGCTGCCCGCGTCGTCCGCTGTTCTCCACGGTCGGGAAGTCTATTGGACGTCTGCCAGAAATCGCGCATCAAGCTGAGGCGCTGGCAGTCACGACGGGCCCGTTCCGAATAACGATTTAAAGACCGGACTCCGCGGTGCGGATCAGGATCCGGCGGCACTCCTCGTGGCGCATGACCTCATCGGGAGCGGCGGCCCTGATCTCGTTCAGCTCCACGGTGGACAGCGACACGTTGCAGCCCTCGCACTTACCGCGCCGGAGCATCGCGGCGGCGCGGCCGCCAACCTGCGCTTGCACCCTGTCGTATAGTGCCAGCAGCTCGTCGGGGACGCCGGACGCGACCGAGGTGCGAGCATCGCCGGCCTTGGACTCGTGTTCCGCGATGTCGGCCAGGGCGGCGTCCCGGCGCGCCGTCACCTCGCCCTCCTCGGCCGCCAGCGTCTCGGCGGCCGCCGCAGCCTCGTCCCGCCGCGACTGGGCCGCCTCGCGCCGCTCCATCAGGTCGAGCACGATCTCCTCGAGGTCACCCTGGCGGCGCCGCAGCGACGCGATCTCGGACTGCAGCGACTCAAGCTCCCTGGCGTTGGACACCTTCCCCGCGTCGAGCCGCTGCTGGTCCTTGTCGATGCGGACCCGGACCTGTTCGACGTCGCGTTCTGAGCGGGCCTGCTCGCGGTCCAGGTCGGACAGCTCGGTGTCCGCGCGGGTCATATCGTCCCTGACCTGGGCGCCGCGGGCGGCGAGCTGGTCGAGTTCCGCGATCTCGGGGAGCGTCCGGCGCCGGTGGGCGAGCCTGCCGAGCTCGGTGTCCAGGTCGGCTAGTTCGAGCAGCCGCTGCTGCGCCTCGGGTGATGCCTTCACGAAGGCCTACGTTAGTCGCACCGGCGAGCGTTGTCGCATGGTAGACACTTTGGCCATGGGGATCCCTCGGGTAAGCAGGCCCTACATGCCTGGATACGGCATCGCCGGGCCAGAACAAGGGAGCGGGCTCCTGCACTGGTCCTGGGCGGCGGAACGGCTCACCGCGGCCAGGAACTACTGGGTGGTTTCCGTCTGGCCGGACGGCCGCCCGCACACCATGCCGGTCTGGGGCATGTGGGACGACGCCGTGCTGTGGTTCACGACCGCGGCGCAGTCGCGGAAGGCGCGGAACCTGCGCGGCGACCCGCGGTGCTGCGTCTCCACGGAAGACGCCTCCGACCCCGTGATCGTCGAGGGCACGGCGCGTTTCGTGACCGGCCCCGTGGTCTTGCAGCGCGTCATCGACCTGATGAACGCCAAGTACCGGACCGAGCTGACCGTGGACTTCCTCGACCCGGCGCAGAACGCCACGATCGGGGTCCGGCCGCGGCGCGTGTTCAGCATGCTGCACGGGGACTTCACCGGCTCACCGACTCGCTGGGTATTCGATGACGAACAGTAATATTTCGAAACGTCCTCGGCTGGCTGCGACAGGTAGCGTGGCTGTGGGCCCTCGCGTAACGCGAGGCGGAACTCATCGGACATAACCTGCATGACTGCTAGAGCTGGGCGTGTTGGCGCTGCCTGGGGCGCCGTCTGCGGGGTGCTGACCGCGGCCGTCGCGATAGGAATAGCGCAGCTGCTCGCCGGGCTGTCGATCCCGAACGCGTCGCCGGTGATCGCCGTGGGACAGGTGGCGATCAACCTGACGCCGCTGCCGGTCAAGGACTGGGCGACGTCGACGTTCGGCAACAACGACAAGAACGTGCTGCTGACCGGCGTAGTCGTGGTGGTGTTCCTGTACGCCATCGCGGTTGGCGTGGTCGCGATGCGGCGGCTGTCGGCCGGGTTTATCGGGCTGGCGATTTTCGCGGTGATCGGCATGGCGGCGGCGCTGACCAGGCCGCACGCGGCGGCCGGGTGGGCACTGCCGACGCTGGGCGGGGCGCTGGTCGGGGCGTTCGCGCTGTACCGGCTGGTGATCGCGGCGCGGCGGGTGGCTTGGGGTGGCGCTCCGGTGGCGCCGGGAAGCTCGTGGGCTTCCGGTGGGCTGCCGCCGATTGTGTTCGGCGGGCCGGAGGGTGGCACCGCGGGCGCGAGTGACGGGACCGGCGGGGCAAGCGGGGTGAACGGGGAGCTGCACGCACCGGACTTGCCCGACGTGCCCGGTGCGGCGGGGCTGCCCGGTGAGGTGGCCGCGCCGGAGCCGCCGGGGGCCAGCGTCCCCGCGCTGCGCGTGCCGGCGAGGCCGCCCGGCACGCCGGCCCGGCGGGCGTTCCTGGTGACCGCCGGGATCTCCGTGGCGGCCGCCGCCATCGGCGAGATCGGCGGCAGGCAGCTGGCTACCCGGCGCAACGTGAGCGCGGCGCGTTCCGCTGTCCGGTTCCCGCGCGCGGCCGAGCCGGCGCCGCCGCTGCCTGCCGGGGTCAACCTGCCCATCCCGGGGATCAGCCCGTTCATCACCCCGAACGGCCAGTTCTACCGTGTCGACACCGCCCTGATCGTGCCCGAGGTGGACCCGTCGAACTGGCAGCTGCGCATCCACGGGATGGTCGACCGCGAGATCACGGTGACATACGGCGAACTGCTGCGGCGGCCGCTGATCGAGAACTACATGACCCTGTGCTGCGTGTCGAACCCGGTCGCCGGGCCGTACATCGGGAACGCCAAGTGGCTCGGCGCGTCGCTGGCGTCGCTGCTGCGCGAGGCCCGCCCGCAGGCCGGCGCGTCGCAGCTGCTCTGCGCGTCGACCGACGGGTTCACGTCAGGGACGCCGCTGTCGGTGGTCCTGGACGGACGCGACGCGCTGGTCGCGGTGGCGATGAACGGGGCCGCGCTGCCCGTGGAGCACGGGTTCCCCGCCCGGCTGGTCGTCCCGGGCCTGTACGGGTACGTGTCGGCCTGCAAGTGGGTCGTGGACATCGAGGTCACCACGTTCCAGCAGGCGGTGGCCTACTGGTCGCAGCGCGGCTGGTCGCAGCAGGCGCCGATCAAGACCGAGTCGCGGATCGACGTGCCCGGGTCGGGCTCGCAGGTCGCCGCGGGACGCGTGGCAGTGGCCGGCGTGGCGTGGGCGCAGCACAAGGGCATCGACGCGGTCGAGGTCCGGGTGGACGGCGGGGAGTGGCACGAGGCCACGCTCGCCACGGTGCCGAACATCGACACCTGGCGGCAGTGGGCGTGGCAGTGGGAGAACGCTGCGGTGGGCCCGCACTTGATCGAGGCACGCGCGACCGACAAGACCGGCTACACGCAGACCTCCCTCCAGGCGGACGTCGCGCCCAACGGCGCGACCGGCTACCCCTCCTCTCAGATCACCGTCTACCAGCCGAGATAGGGCTAGCGTCCGTCATCTCAGGCGAGGGCGATACTGATGGGGGTGAAGAGGCGGGCGGGGTCGCCGGGCGGCGGGCGGTCGCCGTAGGCCATGACCGCGTTCAGCCCGGCCGGCTGGAGGCCGTGCCTGACCGCCCAGGCCGGCAGCTCCGGGCGGTCGGGGTCCAGGTCCAGGCGGACCTGGCCGCGGATTCCCGCGGCCAGGTCGCCGATCAGCCGACGGGCGGCCGCGCCGTCGGGAGCGACAACGGGGCCGATGACCGTGGACGTGTGGTTCTGCCAGGCGGCGGCGAAGCCGGCGACGCCACGGCCTGACTCGAGGACCAGGAGCTGCCCGGCGAACGCGGGCAGCCGCCGGAGCAGGCGGCTCCGGTCGGCGCCGAAAGCCGCTTTATCGACATCGATGATCGACGCCATGTCCGCTGCCGCGGCCGGGCGTGTCCGCATCTTGCTGTTATCAGCCGTACGGGCGGCGGCGGGAACGGTGGGCTCGGCGGGCTGCGCGGGCTCCGCGGTCTCGGCGGACTCGGCGGGCTCGGCGCGGAACGGTCCGGTGAACGCCGCGCTCCGGCGGATCGTGCGGAAGCCGAGCTTGTCGTACAGCGGCTTGCCGAGGTCGGTGGCGAACAGCGTGACCGTGGCGTCACCGGCCTCGGCGAGCAGGTGCTCCATCAGCGCGCGGCCGAGTCCCCGCCGACCGTACCGCGCCGCGACCAGCATCATGCCCACCGAGGCCAGGTCCGCGCCGTACCTGGTGAGCACCACCGCGCCGGCCAGCGCGCCGTCCCCGCTGCCCGCGCCGTCCGCACCGTCCCCGCCGTCGGGCGCGTCGATGCCGAAGACCTGGGAGACCTCGAGCAGCAGCGACCACTTGGCCCTTTCAGGCAGCCAGCCGCGGTCGACCGACAGGCGTACGCAGTGCCGCAGGTCGTCAGGGCCGAGGCGGCGGACGGGCGGGAACGGGACGCCGTTGCTATCGCTGGGCACGGTCTCCGAGCGTATTGGCCGCACGCGGCTGATTGCCACCCGCGGGTCCGGTGTCCAGGCGGCGCCGCGAGCGCGCGGCGAACACCCGCCGTTCGCCGACGCTCCAGCTGACCGACACCACCAGGTACACGGCGGCGGCCAGCGGCGCGAACGCGGCGATCACCACCGTGATGTACGGCAGCACCTTGACAAGCAGCCCGGCCGCGCCGCTCGTACCGGACGCGGCAGACGCGGGCCCGGCGGTCATCTGGCGCGCCACCCACACGGACAGCCAGCAGATCAGCGCCAGGATCGCGAGCACGGCGGGGAAAACGGCGGCGTGGAGGCCAGCCGTCGCGACGCCGGCGCCCCCGCCGCTCAGCCAGTGCGCGCCGAGCGGCACGCCGAACAGGTCACGAGACAGCAGGCTGTTCGCCCCGCCCGCCACGGTCGGGGACCTGAACAGCAGGTACAGCACGCTGAACACCGGCCACTGCGCCAGCAGCGGCACGAACCCGGCGAGCAGGCTCGTGCCTTCCCGCGCGTACAGCGCGGTCAGCTCGCGCTGCAGCCGCTCCGGCTGGCGGCCGTAGCGCTTGCGCAGTTCCTGAATCTGCGGCGCCAGCCTGGTCATGGCGGCCTGCCCGCGCAACGCGCGGAAGCTGAGCGGGGTCAGGAGCAGCCGGATCGCCATGGTGAACACCACGATGGCGGCGACGGCGGCGAGGCCGCCGAGAACGGGGCTGAGGAAGTTGGTGAGAGCGAGAACGAGGTGATACGCGGCGTCCACGGGGACGCCGAAGACAGCAGTCATGACGAAGCGACCTTCCAGCAGAGAAAGACGGATTGAGTTGCTGGAAGCGGCCGCGGATCAGCGCGCTCTACCGCGACATGCGCGAGAGATCAGGCGGCCGCTGGGGCCGCCGTTGGAGCTCTGGGTCTGCTTCTGCCCCGCGCGTCGGGGTCGCGCTGCCGCAGGAAGGCGACGCGCCATGACTTGTCCCGCAGCGCGGCGACGCGGCGGGTGACGGGAAGGCGTGCCGCCGCGGCAGGCGTGGCGCTAGCCGCCAGGCAGCCGACGACGGCGACCGCGGCAACCGCGAGGACGGCGACCGCGACCACGGCGGCACGCTGCGGAGTGTCCGCCCACATAAGGACGGCAAGCAGGTAGCCAGCCACCTGGGACAGCGCAGCGAGCACGGGAACCTCCGGGCCCAAGTCGGGCAATTACGCAAAGCCTACAACGGCTGACAATGGCCTGCGACGCCCCGGTGATGCCCGGCGATGCGGTCAGCTCGCCAGCTCGCCGACACCCGCCAGCAGCCGGTCGACGTCGGAGGCGTCGTTGTAGTGCACCAGGCCGGCCCGCACCGCGCCGTCAGGCTCAAGGCCCAGGGCCTCGCACAGCTCGTAGGCGTAGTTGTCGCCGTTCCACGTATTGACCCCGCGCGCGGCCAGCCGGGACGCTACCTCGCGCGGCGTCAGGCCCGTCACCGTGAAGAACGCCGTTGGCGCGCGCCGCGCGGCCTTCCCGTAGAGCGTCACGCGGCTCATCGCGCACAGCCCGTCGAGCAGCTCGGCGAACAGCGCCATCTCGTACTCCTCGACCGCCGTCATCGACGCCAGGATCCGCTCGCGCCGCGACGCGGCCCCGGCGGCGGCACCGGCGGCGGCGCTGGCGTCCGCACCGGGCGCCAGCGACGCCAGGTGCTCGACCGCCGCGGCCACCCCCGCCAGGTCGGCGAACGGCAGCGTGCCGCGCTCGAACCTGGCCGGCACCTCGTCGGACGAGGGCGCCAGCTTGTCCGGCCGCAGCGTCTCGAGCAGCGCCGGGTCGGCCACGACCGCGGCGACGTGCGGGCCCGCCCATTTGTAGGCGCTGGTCGCGTAGAAGTCGGCGCCGAACGCGGACACGTCCACCGGAATGTGCGGGGTGGCGTGCACGCCGTCCACGTAGCACAGTGCGCCGGCCGCGTGCGCGACAGCCGCGATCGCCGCCACGTCCGGCCGTGTCCCGAGCACGTTGCTCGCCGCCGTCACCGCTACCAGCCGGGTCCTGTCGCCGACCAGCTCCGCGTACTGCGCCGCGGGCAGCTCCCCGGTCGCCACATCGGCCTCCGCCCAGCGGACCACCGCGCCGGCCCGCGCCGCGGCCTGGATCCACGGCCGGATGTTGGCGTCGTGGTCGAGCCGGGACACCACGATCTCGTCTCCCGGCTCCCAGCCGCGCGCCAGCGCGGCCGACATGCGGTACGTCAGCGCTGTCATGCTCGGCCCGAAGACCACCCCGGACGCCGCGCCGCCGGTCAGGTCGGCGACGGCGCGCCGTGCCTCCGCCACGATCGCACCGGAACGCTCGCTCGCCGCGAACGCGCCCCCGGTGTTCCCGACTCCGGCCCGGTACGCGTCCGCGATCGCGTCGATGACGGGAACGGGAACCTGCGTCCCCGCCGCGCCGTCCAGGTACGCGTGCCCGTCAGCCAGCGCGGGGTAGCTACCCCGGACGCGGGCGACGTCGAAGGTCGTAGCCATGACGCACGATCATATACGGGCGTCGAAAAAACCAGGTGACATACCCCGCCGCGCTTATTACGATCCGGCTAGTGTCCTCCAGCCCAGTCGCCGCCCTTTGGCGGCTGCGCCCCTACCTGCGCCCGTACCGTTTCCAGCTGATCGCGATGATCGTCGCGGCCCTGGCCGCGGAGGGCGCGGAGGTCGCGATCCCGTTGCTCATCAAGTCCGTGATCGACGGCGCTATCGCGCACCACGAGCGCAGCCTGCTCATACCCCTCGGCATCGCCGCGATCGCCCTCGGGGTGGCGTCAGCCATGCTCAGCCTGATCCGCCGCTGGGTGCAGGGCAACGCGGTCGCCGGCATGGAGAAGACGATCAGGGACGACCTGTACGCGCACCTGCAGCGGCTGGACCCGGCGTTCCACGACGAGTGGCAGTCCGGCCAGCTGCTGTCGCGCGCCACCACCGACCTGTCATCCATCCGCCGGTTCGCCGGGTTCGGGATCGTCTTCCTGATCACCAGCGTCGTGATGTTCTTCGGGGTCACCGCGCTGCTCATCCACCTGAACTGGTGGCTCGGCCTGCTCACCGGCACGATGTTCGCGCCGGTGCTGGTCTTCTGCACCAGGTTCGAGCGGCGGTACAAGGTGCTGTCCCGGCGGGTGCAGGACCAGGAAGGCGACCTGACCACGCTGATCGAGGAGGCGGCGACCGGGGTGCGGGTGCTGAAGGCGCTCGGCCGCGCCCCGGAGGCGGCGGAGGTCCACTTCGCCCAGTCCACCGAGGTCTACAAGACCCAGGTCGCCAAGGCCCGGCTGCTCGGCGGGTTCTGGTCGGTGCTCGACCTGATCCCGAACGCCGCGATCGCGCTCATCGTGGTGCTCGGCGCGGTCGCGGTCAGCCACCACTCGCTGACCATCGGCGGCCTGGTCGCCTTCATCACGCTGGCCCTGTTCCTGGTGTGGCCGATCGAGGCGCTCGGGTACATCATCGCCTCCGGTGAGGAGGCGGCGACCGCCGCGCAGCGGGTGCTGGAGATCTTCGACACCGACCCGGAGATCACGGAGAAAACCAGCCAGCCCGAACGGCCCCGCGTCTTCGCCTCCGCCCACCTGCGCTTCGAGCACGTGGGGTTCACCTACCCCGGCAGCACGGCGCCGGTGCTGCGGGACGTCGACCTGAGCCTGGTGCGCGGCGAGACGCTGGTGCTGGTCGGGGCGACCGGGTCGGGCAAGACGACGCTGCTGCAGCTCGTGCCCCGGCTGGCGGACCCGACCAGCGGCCGGGTGCTGATCGGCGGCACCGACGTGCGGGACATCCCGCTGGCCGAGCTGCGCGCGGCGGTGGGCTGCGCGTTCGAGGAGGCCACGCTGTTCTCCGCGAGCGTGCGGGAGAACGTCACGTTCGGCGCGCCGGACGCCTCGGACGAGGAGATCGAGGCGGCGCTGACCGCGGCGCAGGCGCGGTTCGCCTACGACCTGCCCTGGGGGCTCGACACCCGGATCGGCGAGCAGGGCATGGCGCTGTCCGGCGGGCAGCGGCAGCGGGTCGCGCTGGCCCGCGCGATCCTCGCCAGGCCTGAGGTGCTGATCCTCGACGACCCGCTGTCCGCGCTCGACGTGCACACCGAGGAGCGGGTCACCAGCGCGCTCGGCGACCTGCTGGCTACGACGACAGCGCTGGTCGTCGCGCACCGGCCGTCCACGGTCGCGCTCGCCGACCGGGTCGCGCTGCTCGGGGACGGGGTCATCGCCGCGACCGGCAGCCACCGCGAGCTGATGGCGGCCCAGCCGGCCTACGCGGCCTTGATGTCGATGACGGAGGTGGAGGTATGACCGTCGACGCGTCGTGGCGCGGCATCGCGACCGAGCAGGTCGACGATGTTTCCGCGCCGCTCGCGGCGCTACTGAGAAAACGGAGCCGGCGGCTGCTCGCCGACCTGCTCCGCCCGCACCGGCGGGGCGTCCTGTGGACGGCCGCTGCGATCGTGGTCGCGTCGCTGGCCGCGCTGGCCGGCCCGTGGCTGGTGGGCATCGCGATCGACAGCGGCTTCCCGCCGTTCCTGGAGTCCGGGGACGCGGGGCCGCTGCTGCGCATCGCGGCGGTGTTCGCCGCGACCGTGCTGATCCAGGCGGTGGCGACGCGGATGTTCGTCACGATGACCGGCCGGGTCGGCCAGTCGGTGGTGCTCGAGCTGCGCCGCCGCCTGTTCTGGCACATGCTGCGGCTGCCAGTGGCGTTCCACGAGGGCTACACCTCGGGGCGGGTGATCTCCCGGCAGACGTCGGACGTGGAGGCGATCTCATCGCTGTTCGAGGAGGGCCTGGACTCGCTGATCTCCGCGGCGCTCACTCTCGTCCTCGTCGGCACCGGCATGCTGCTGCTCGACTGGCAGCTGGCCCTGGTGGTGCTCGCCGGTTTCCTCCCGCTGACCTGGCTGAGCGCCTGGTACCGCCGCGAGTCGGCGACCGCCTACCGGCGGATCAGGGAAACCAACGCGCTGGTGATCGTGCACTTCGTCGAGACCTTCGGCGGCCTGCGGGCGGTGCAGGCCTTCCGCCGGGAGGACCGGAACGCGGAGATCTTCGACGACCTGTCCGCCGACTACGCGCGGGCGACCAGGCGATCGTCGCAGCTCATCGCCGTCTTCGGCCCGTGCATCTCGCTCGTGGCCAACGTGATCATCGGTTTGGTGCTCTGCTACGGCGGCCTGCTGGTGATCGACGGCGACATCAAGGTCGGCGTGCTCGCCACGTTCCTGCTGTACCTCGGGCGCTTCTTCGACCCCCTGCAGGACGTCTCGCAGTTCTACAACTCCTTCCAGAGCGCGGCGTCGGGACTGGAGAAGATCTCCGGCGTCCTCGAGGAGGAGCCATCCGTCGCCGAGCCGGCCGTCCCCGCCCTCCTGCCCGCGGCGGCGAGCGGCCGCCGGGTCGAGTTCGAGGCGGTGCGGTTCGGCTACCGGGAAGCTGTCGTGCTGCCGGACTTCGACCTGGACATCCCGGCGGGGCAGACGGTGGCGATCGTCGGCGAGACCGGCGCGGGCAAGACCACCGTGGCGCGGCTGCTCGCCCGCTTCTACGACCCGGACGAGGGCCGGGTGCTACTGGACGGCGTCGACGTGCGCGACCTGCCGGACACCGAGCTCCGCGCGGAGATCGTGCTGATCACCCAGGAGAGCTTCCTGTTCGAGGGCACGGTCGCGGAGAACATCAGGCTCGGCCGCCCGCAGGCGACCGACGCCGAGATCGAGGCAGCAGCGCGGGCGATCGGCGCGCACGAGTTCATCGCCGCGCTGCCGGACGGCTACGCCACCAAGGTCGGCAAGCGCGGCGGCCGGCTGTCGGCCGGCCAGCGCCAGCTCATCTCATTCGCGAGGGCGTTCATCGCCGCCCCCAGCGTCCTGGTGCTCGACGAGGCCACGGCACTGCTGGACATCCCCAGCGAGCGGCTGGTCCAGTCGGCGCTGCAGACCGTGCTGGCCGGGCGCACCGCGGTGATCATCGCGCACCGGCTGTCCACCGTCGCGATCGCGGACCGGGTCCTGGTGCTGCAGGCCGGCCGGATCATCGAGGACGGCTCCCCCGCCGACCTGATGGGCGGCGACGGCGAATACGCCGACCTGCACGCCCGCTGGGCCGCGAGCCTGGCCTGACCATGCCTCCCCGGCCCAGCCGCCTGCAGGCGGCTCCGCCGCTTCTTGCTGTTATCAGGACATGCCGACGACTTAGGAGCAGAACGCTACGCTTTTCTTGCTGTTATCCGCGTTTCGGCGTAGTTTACTGCTCCTAAGTCGCGATCGTCTCACGATGTGAGATCGCGACGGGGCGTGGATACGTGATGGCCGCGGTGGGCAGGGGCGACAAAATGCCGGCGCGGCCCGTGTGCCGCTTCTCGCTGTTATCAGCCCGAGGTGCACTAAGTGTGTTATTCCGGGGGCATATCCCCCGGAATAACACATCTAGGCCGTTGACGTCGGTCGCGGAGAGCGCTTCTTGCTGTTATCAGACGCGGGGGAGCAGTGATTCGGCGGGGTGGGGGCGCGGGGCGGGTGGTTAGGGGATTACGGCTTCGATGAGGTGGGGGCCGGGTTCGGCTAGGGCCTTGCCCAATTGGGCGGCGAATTCCGTCGCGGTGGTGGCCCTGGCGGCCGGGACGCCCATTCCGGCGGCCAGGGCCGTGAAGTCGAGCGCCGGCCGGGATAGGTCGAGCAGGTTGCGGGAGGCGTCCCCGGCGGCGGCCGCCCCGACCCGCTGCAGTTCCATGGCCAGGATCGCGTACCGGCGGTTGCTGAAGATGACCGTGGTGACGTCGAGGCCTTCCCGCGCGTACGTCCACAGCGCCTGGATCGTGTACATGGCGCTCCCGTCGGCTTCCAGCGCGATGACCGGCCGTCCCGGGGAGGCGATCGCCGCGCCGGCGGCCAGCGGCAGGCCCTGGCCGATCGCGCCGCCGGTCAGCGTGAGCCAGTCGTGCGGCGGAGCGCCCGCGGTCGCCGCCGCCAGGAACACGCTGGTGGTGACCGACTCGTCGGAGACGATCGCCCCCTCGGGCAGCAGGGCGCCGATGACCGCCGCCGCCGTCTCGGCGGTGAGGTCACCGCCGGGCAGCGCGGGCCGCTGGGCCGGCTGGGCGGCGGGCGCGGCGCCGGCGGCGACCGCGTTGGCCAGCGACGCCAGCGCTCCGGTGACGTCGTCGCCCGGCTCGGCGAGGACGTGCACCTCGCAGCCGTCGGGGACCAGAGACCCGGGCAGGCCGGGGTAGGCGAAGAATGAGACCGGGGAACGCGCCCCGGCGAGGATCAGATGGCGGGCCCCCTTGAGCTGCGCGGTCGCGAATTCGGCCAGGTAGGCGAGCCGCTCTACGGCGGGGAGGCCGGCGCCGCGTTCCTGCCGGGCCGGGAACGTCTCGCTGAACAGCCGCGCGCCGGTGGCGACCGCGACGCGGCTCGCCGCGTCCAGGGCCGGCTGCCGCACGCCTGCCCCGCCGAGCAGGATGACGCACGGCTCACCGCTGCGCAGCGCTCTCGCGGCGGCCCCGGTGACCTCATCGGGGACCGGGGCCGGCCGCCGCGGGGGTCGCGGGGCCGCGGCCTGCGCGCCGTCGGTCCACGACACGTCCGCCGGCAGGATCAGCGTCGCCACCCCGCCGGGCGGAGCGCTGGCCGCCGCGACGGCGTCAACGGCGTCGGCGGCCACGTCCTGCGCGCGCATCGACCGGCGGACCCACACGGAAACCGGCCTGGCGAGCGATTCGATGTCGGACTCGAGCAGCGCGTCCAGTCGCTTGTGATAGGTGGCGTGGTCGCCGACCACCGCGAGCAGCGGCGTTCTCGCGCGGCGCGCGTTGTGCAGGTTCGCCAGCCCGTTGCCCAGGCCGGGACCGAGGTGCAGCAATACCGCCGCCGGCCGGCCTGTCATCCGCCCGTAGCCGTCCGCGGCGCCGGTCACCACGCCCTCGGACAGGCACAGCACCCCGCGCATTTCCGGCACCGAGTCCAGCGCGGCCACGAAGTGCATCTCCGACGTGCCCGGGTTGGCGAAGCACACCGACACTCCGCACCCGGCCAGCGTCCTGATAAGCGCCTGCGCACCGTTCACGACCACACCTTCCGCCTCACGCTTCGCCCAGCTCAGCGGTGAGCGCTTCAGGCGCCCGCATCCGCCACGCATCGGTTACGAGTTCCGCCAGGCGACCGGCGTCCACCTCCGGTAGCCGCAGCATCACCAGCGGCCAGCCATCGTATCCGGGCGCGGTGAAGAAGAGCCGCGGCTCGCCGAGCAGCAGGGCCTGTTTCTCGGCCTCGTCACCGACGTAGAGCACCGCGATATCCGTCCTGATGACGCGGGGCTTGCCCGGCTGACGCTCGGGATAGGACCAGACGAAGCCCTTGCCCCCGACCCGGAAGTCGAAGCCGTCGCTGTCGATCTCCTCCACGTGAGGCAGGGACAGCGCGAGGCGGCGCACGTCGTCGGCATCAGCCATCGCTCAATAATGCCCGACGTCCCGGGCGTCAGCTTTTGTTGACGGCGCATGGCTGTCAGCATATGCTGACAGCCATGGAGACGAGCGCCGAGATCGCCGAGGCCGCCGGGAGCACCGACCCGGACGTGGGGCTGCGGGCCGTGGCCGCCCTGCGGATGCTGACCGAACGGCTGGAAATCCTGCAGGTCGACAACGCGCGGCGGCTCGGGTGGTCCTGGCAGGACATCGCCGTGCGGCTCGGGGTCACCAAGCAGACCGTGCACAGGAAGCACGGCAAGCGGAGGCTCGGATGATCAGGCGCCGCAGGCAGCCGGTCGCCCCGCTGCTGACCAGGGAAGCCAGGTCGATCCCGATGGGCGGCTTCGAGTATGCCAGGAGGCTCGGCCTCCCCTACGTCGGCTGCGAGCACTGGCTGATCGCCCTGGCGGGCGCCGATCACCCGGCCGCCGCCGCGCTGCGCGAGCACGGGGTCACGCCGGAGCGAGTCGAAGAGCAGGTGGTCCGGCTGTCAGGCGGCGGGCTGTTCGGCGACCTGGACAGGAACGCGCTCGCCGCCGTCGGAATCGACGTCGACGCGGTACGGGACCGGATGACCGAGACGTTCGGCCTGGAGGCCCTCAGCCGGGCCGGGCAGGCGGCCCGGCCGCGCGCGATCAGCAGACCGCGCTGGGACCCGCGCCGGCCAGGTCCCGGCGTCCACGCCAACGGTGTGTTCCTCCCGCACAGCCCGGACGTGATCCACTGCCTGACCGGCGCCCGCGCCGAGCAGCAGGCCCGGCACGACCCGCAGATCGGCGTCGAGCTCCTCGCGCTGAGCCTGCTGTCGCTCACTACCGGGCTGGTGCCGCCCGTCCTCGCCGCCCTCGGGACGCCGGCCGCCACGCTGCGCGCCGCGGTGGCGGACGCCTGCCGCGCAACCGGGGAGCCGCCGCAGCGCTAGTCTCGGCGCTGGCGTAACCTACGGTGCGGGCCGACACGGAGGTACGGAACACGGATGCACAAGCCCGGGAGTTACAAGCCCAGCCAGGAGGCGCTGGAGAGGTACGCGGCGGACGTCTCCGCGGCGGCGCAGCGCGGCAGGCTGCTCGACGCGGCGCGCGCGGCGGACATCGCGCTGCGGCAGGGACAGGAGCGCCGCGCCCCGGTCACCGAGCTGCACCGGCTGGCGACGGACCTCGACGCCGCGCTCACGGCCGCGATGCGGGCCACCTACGCCGCGCAGCGCGCCGAGATCGGCCCCCGCGGCTACGAGGACAGGATCTTCGCGCGCAAGGCCAGGGCCACGCCGGCCGTCCGGACGCTGACCAGGGAGGCCGAGCGGCTGCTGACGCTCCGCGAGAACCACCGGATGAACCACATCCCCGAGGTGCCGCGCCAGCCGGCCGTCTAGCCTGACGCGGTCTGCCCCGCGGTGGTCGACATGCCCGGGAAACAGAACCTCACGTGCGACGTTGTGCCACGGGCTAAAAAATGGTGACGTGACGCAGTCAGTCGCGGCCGTTCGGTACAGTTGGTGACAGTTCTTTCGGGGACGGCCAGATCGGCAGTGACGGCACGGACGCGATGCGATAACGGTCGCGCAACACCCCGGTGAGCGGTCCCAGAGGTTTGAACCATTGCCGTGGCCTGCGCGTATCAATAAAAGGAAAACTCAGCTCAAACCGCGGCCAAGTTGCTTGCGCGAACCGGCGTAGCGGGGCACAGTTGGGGTAAGTGGTCTAGGCCACTTGGTGAGGGGCAAGCGCGTGATACCGCGATGCGGGGGGTCACGCGCCAGGCCAAGTAGCACGAAGACCGTGGTCTGCAGAAGAAAACCAGGAGGCACTGACATGTGCCCGCACAATCCGCCTTGCCCGGATGCATCAGCACCCGACCGCGAAGCGGCACACACGATAGCGAGTCACCCGGAGCAGGGCTGGAGCCTGCTGTGCAACGGTGTCGTCATCTTCGACGACACCGGTGAACTACTGCCCAATGGGGCAACCATCGCCCCGCACCGTCCCAACTGTTCCGGCCCTCAGGCCCCCGCGGCCTGACCAGGCCAGCTACCGGGGGGCGCCTGGCCGCTGACAGAGGGCGGCCGGCTGCCAATCCCGGGGAGCGTGCCCAGCCAGCGGGCGACGGCTTCGCCGATCGCCGCCGGATTCTTCGAGAGGGCATGAGTTTCCCCCGGGAGCACGACGACGCGGGTGGCGTCGTCCGGCTCGGGGATCCCGAAGGGATCCCGGTCTCCGTTCAGCACCAGCACTCTCGTACCGGCTGCGCGCAGTTCCGCGTCCCGTGACTTGCCGGGCTGCCCCGGGCGCCCGGGTGGGTGCAGTGGAAACGCCAGCGCGATCACGCCCGCGGCGCCCGCCTGCCGCGCGGTCCTGCACACGACCCGCGCCCCGTTGCTGCGGCCGCCCTGCACCAGCGGCAGGCCGCCGCCGCCGAGCGCCGCCACGATCTCCGCCCAGGCGGTGTCCTGCCTGGCCGCCGATCCCGGCGCGCGGCCGCCCCTGACCCGGTACGGCTGGGTGACCAGCGCGGTGACCGCGCCGAACCCGCGGGCGACGTCGCGGACCGCGAGCACGTCCGGCGTGTCCGGCGTGCCGCCCGCCCCGTGCGTGAGCACGGCCAGGAAGCGCGGCCGCCCCGCGGGCTCTTCGACCACCACGTGCGCCGGGCCGGCGCTGGTCATGATCTCCACGGCAGTCACCGTACCCGCGCTGGCGGTAACGCCATCCCAGGATCGCGGTCACCCCGATGATCGGCGTCAACGACGTCACCGGCGAGGTCGTCACGCTCGCCAATGCCCGGCAGCTCGTAGCGTTCGCCGCGAGCAAGCACCTCGCCTGGCTGTCGATGTGGCCGGCCGCCAGGGACACCGGATGTTCCGGCGGCGCGCAACTGGCGGCGCAGCCGATGTGCGGCAGCATCGCTCAGTCCCCCGGCGCGTTCACCACGACGCTCGGCGCCTACGGAGCCGGCGGATAGCGGCCGGGGTTTACGGCGCTGACGGCGTGGCGGTGACGCGGCGCGCCACGGCCACCACCGTGCCGAGGATGGTGGCGTCGTCGGCGAGCAGCGGCACGTAGGCCGGGTGGTGCGGGATCAGCCACGCGTGCCCGTCGCTCCGCTTGAACCTGCGCACGGTGGTCTCGCCGTCGATCATGGCGGCGACGATGTCTCCGTCCGCCGCGTCCGCTTGCTGACGGACGACGAGCCAGTCGCCGTCGGCGATCGCGGCGCTGATCATGGAATTGCCGGCCATTTCCAGCAGGAACACCGTGCCCTCGCCGACCAGCCGCCTGGGCAGCGGGACAATGTCGTCGATTTGTTCGTCGGCCAGCATAGGGACGCCGGGGGTAATCCGTCTCACCATCGGCACATAAGCGGGGGGATTCTTTCGCTGTTCCGGGACCATCGGCCGGGACGGCAGCCGGACTTCCGCGGTGCGCGGCCTGCGGCCGTTCCGCCGCAGATAACCCTTCCGTTCGAGCGCGGTCAATTGGTAGGAGACGCTGGAGATGCTGGCGAGCCCGACCGCGTCACCGATCTCACGCAGGGACGGCGGATAGCCGCGCCGCTGCACCGAGTCCCTGATGACACGGAGGATTTTGTGCTGCCGCCAGGTCAGCACGCGATCAGGATCCGGCTTTCCCGGCGTTTCCGCGCTCATGGGTAATAGCGTGCCATCCCGGCCATAATCTGCAAAGCAAAAGTTCAGCCTGTCTATTGCGCAATTAATTGCGCAATAGACAGGCTGATGCCAGAGGCGTTACGGCCCTGATCAACGCGCCCGTGACAGGAGGGGCTTCAGGAACTGGCCGGTGTAGCTCTTGTCGTTGGCCGCGACCTGCTCAGGGGAGCCGGTCGCGATGATGGCGCCGCCGCCCGAGCCGCCCTCGGGGCCCATGTCGATGAGCCAGTCCGCGGACTTGATCACGTCGAGGTTGTGCTCGATGACGATCACCGTGTTGCCGCTCTCGACCAGCTTGGTGAGCACGCCGAGCAGCTTGCGGATGTCCTCGAAGTGCAGGCCGGTAGTAGGCTCGTCCAGCACGTAGATCGTGCGTCCTGTCGACCTGCGCTGCAGTTCCGACGCGAGCTTGACGCGCTGCGCCTCACCGCCGGACAGCGTGGTCGCGGGCTGGCCGAGCCGCACGTAGCCGAGGCCGACGTCGACGAGCGTCTTCAGGTGCCGGTGGATCGCCGGGATCGCCTCGAAGAACGTCGCCGCCTCCTCGATCGGCATGTCGAGCACCTCGGCGATCGACTTCCCCTTGTAATGCACCTGCAGCGTGTCGTGGTTGTACCTGGCGCCGTGGCAGACCTCGCACGGCACGTACACGTCCGGCAGGAACTGCATCTCGATCTTGATCGTGCCGTCGCCAGAGCAGGCCTCGCAGCGGCCGCCCTTCACGTTGAACGAGAACCTGCCCTGCTGGTAGCCGCGGATCTTCGCCTCGGTCGTGGTCGCGAACAGCTTCCTGATGTGGTCGAACACCCCGGTGTACGTCGCCGGGTTGGACCGCGGCGTGCGGCCGATCGGCCCCTGGTCCACGTGCACCACCTTGTCCAGGTGCTGCATGCCCGTGACCCGGACGTGCTTGCCCGGCACGGTGCGCGCGCCGTGCAGCTCCCTGGCCAGCGCCCGGTACAGGATGTCATTGACGAGGGTCGATTTCCCCGACCCCGACACGCCGGTGACCGCGATGAAGCAGCCCAGCGGGAACGTGACGTCGACGTTCTTGAGGTTGTGCTCGGCGGCGCCCTTGACCACCAGCTCGCGGCTCTTGACCGGCGTGCGGCGCACCTTCGGCACCGGGATCTCCCGGCGGCCGGACAGGTACGCGCCGGTCAGCGAGTCCTCGCTGGCCAGCAGGTCCTCCACGGGCCCGGTGACCACGACGTGGCCGCCGTGCTCGCCGGCGCCCGGTCCGATGTCCACCACCCAGTCGGCGGCCCTGATCGTGTCCTCGTCGTGCTCGACGACGATCAGCGTGTTGCCCAGGTCGCGCAGCCGCAGCAGCGTCTCGAGCAGCCGGTGGTTGTCCCGCTGGTGCAGCCCGATGGACGGCTCGTCGAGCACGTACAGCACGCCGACCAGGCCGGACCCGATCTGGGTGGCCAGCCTGATCCGCTGCGCCTCTCCCCCGGCCAGCGTCGCGGACGCCCGGTCGAGCGTGAGGTAGTCGAGCCCGACGTCGAGCAGGAAGCCGAGCCGCGCGTTGACCTCCTTCAAGATCAGCCGCGCGATCTGCATGTCCCGCTCGGACAGGTCGAGGTTGAGCAGGTTCTTGGCGAGCTCGCCGATCGGCTGGGCGCACAGGGCCGCGATCGACTTGCTGTCCACCGTCACGGCCAGCGAAACCGGCTTGAGCCGGGAGCCGCCGCAGGACGGGCACGGCACCTCGCGCATGAACCCGGCGAACTTCTCCCGGCTGGAGTCACTCTCCGCCTCGGCGTGCCGCCGCTCGACGTACGTGATCGCGCCCTCGAAGTTCGTGTAGTACGAGCGCTCCCGGCCGTACCTGTTCTTGTACCGCACGTGGACCTGGGCGTCGTAGCCCTTGAGCAGGGCGGTCTTCGCCTTGGCCGGCAGCCGCTCCCACGGGGTGTCCAGCCGGAACCCGATGGTTTCCGCCAGCGCCTCGATCAGCCGGTCGAAGTAGTCGCTGACGTGGCCGCCCGCCCACGGCGCGATCGCGCCGTCGGCGAGGGACTTGGCCGGGTCCGGGACGATCAGCTCTGGGTCGACCTCCATCCGGGTGCCGAGCCCGGTGCAGTCCGGGCAGGCACCCCACGGCGAGTTGAACGAGAACGACCTCGGTTCCAGCTCGTCGAAGGACAGGTCGTCGTACAGGCACGCCAGGTGCTCGGAATACATCCGCTCCCGGTGCGGGTCGGTGTCCGGCAGGTCGACGAAGTCGAGGATGACCACGCCGCCGGCCAGCCCGAGCGCGGTCTCCACGCTGTCGGTCAGCCGCCGCCTGGCGGTGTCCTTCACCGCGAGCCGGTCGACGACCACCTCGATGTCGTGCTTCTCGTACTTCTTCAGCGCGGGCAGCGCGCTGCTCGTCGCCTCGTCGAGGCGGATGACCGTGCCGTCCACCCGCGCCCGGGAGTAGCCCTTGGTCTGCAGCTCGCGCAGCAGCTCGCCGTACTCGCCCTTGCGGCCGCGCACCACCGGCGCGAGTACCTGGAACCTGGTGCCTTCCTCCAGCTCGAGGACCCGGTCCACGATCTGCTGCGGGGTCTGCCTGGCGATCGGCCTGCCGCACAGCGGGCAGTGCGGCTTGCCCACCCGGGCGTACAGCAGCCGCAGGTAGTCGTACACCTCGGTGATCGTGCCGACGGTGGACCTGGGGTTACGGCTCGCCGCCTTCTGGTCGATCGAGACGGCCGGGGACAGCCCGTCGATGAAGTCCACGTCCGGCTTGTCCATCTGGCCGAGGAACTGCCTGGCGTACGCGGACAGCGACTCCACGTACCTGCGCTGCCCCTCAGCGAAGATCGTGTCAAAGGCCAGGCTGGACTTGCCCGATCCGGACAGCCCGGTGAACACGATCATGGCGTCACGCGGCAGATCGAGGGAGACATCCTTCAGGTTGTGCTCGCGTGCGCCGCGAACGACAAGCCGGTCAGCCACTGCGCGCTCTTCTCTTCGTCAATTCAATCCTGGGTCGACTCAACGCCTCGCCATGGTAGCGAGGGGGTCTGACATTTCCGCCCGAGTACGGAACCCGGATTTATAGCGCCGGAGAGACTCCCGTTATGCCCGTGCGCCCTCCGCGCCCCGCCGGGCCAGCCGTACCCTCCAGACTACGGCACGGCAGGCCCGGTCACCGGCGCTATTATCGGGCCGGTGAGGCGCAATCCGGCGACCGTGGTGGTGCTGGCAGGCCACGCCAGCGACGGGCTGCTCGCCGCCGTCGGCCAGTCCATGAACGTGGTGCTCGTCCGGCCGGAGGACTCCGCCGACGGGCTCGACGCGGCCGCGGGCGCGCTGCGCAGGGCCGCCGGGATCTCCTCCCCCTACGTGCTGGTCGCGGCCGACCCGCTGGCGGCGGTCGCCGCCGAGTGGCGCGCCATGTGGGAGATACCGCGGGAGGCCCCACAAAAGACGGGGCGGCCGACGGCGGGCAGCGAGGCGTTCGAGCTGCGCGCGGCGGAGGCGCTGGCGGCCTGGCGGGCCGGCCAGTTCGAGCTGCCCGACTACTACCTGGTGCTCGCCGAGGCGGCGGTCCAGGCCGCGCCTGGCGACGGGCAGCCGCCGGACTTCTACCTCGGACCGCTGCGCTCGGTGCGGCCGCACCGGGTCGCCGTCGCCGCCGCGGCCGAGCCGGCTGAGCAGGCGGCAGAGGTGCTGACCGTCCTCGGCTCGCTGCGGCATGGCCGCTGGTGGCCGTCCCTTGACGAGATATTCAGAACGGCCCGTGAGTTTTACCCGGGCTCGCTCAGCGAATCTCCCGGTGCGGGGCGAGCGCGGCTGCTGGCCTAGCGGGCGTGCTCGCCTGCTGGACGCGCAGTCCGGCGATGAGGAGTTCGACCAGGTGACGTGGGTTGTAGCGAGGGTCGCCGCCTGCCCCGACGCAGAGGTTACCGACGCCGCGGAGCAGTTCGTAGGCGTCAAGGCCAGGGCGGATCTCCCCCGCCGCGGCGGCAGCGTTGAGGAGTTGCCCAGCCACCGGGACCAGGCGGTCGATGAAGTAGGCGTGCAGCGTCAGGAAGGCCGCGTCGTCGGACCGCAGCACTTCCGCCAGGCCGTGCTTGGTGACCAGGAAATCGACGAACATGCCGATCCAGCGGGCGAGCGCCTGGTGCGGCGTACCGGCCTGCGCCAGCAGGACCGGGCCGGCTTCGGCGCACGCCTCGACCTGGTGCCGGTAGACGGCGACGATCAGGTCGGCTCGCGTCGGGAAGTGCCGGTAGATCGTGCCGACGCCGACGCCGGCCCCGGCGGCGATCTCGCGCACCGGCACGTTGACGCCGGACTCGACGAACGCCGCGGCGGCCGCGTCGAGCAGCGTCGCCTCGTTCCGCCGGGCGTCGGCCCGCTTCCGCGGCGCCGCCGGAGCCGATCCGTTCTCGCCGGCCACTGCCCAGCTACCTCCATCACGTGATTTGCCAAACGGAACCGTGTTCCGTATCGTTCCTACCGGAACATGGTTCCGTTTATACAGGATGCCAGATCCGGCTAGCCGGCGCCAATCCGCGTCCCAGGCTCGCCTCCGTTCACGGAGAGTCCCATGCCGCAAGCAGCTGTCCCCAGTTTCGGAATCGCGACCGCCCCCATGCAGGTCAGCTACCAGGACATCCTGCGGGTCTGGCGTGAGGCGGACGCCATCAGGGAGATCGAGCACGCGTGGCTGTTCGATCACCTCATGCCGATCGCCGGCGACCCGGACGGGCCGATCTTCGAGGGCTGGACCCTGCTGTCGGCACTCGCCGCCCAGACGGAACGGCTGCGCCTGGGCCTGCTGGTGACCAGCAACAGGTTCCGGCCGCCCGCGATGCTCGCCAAGATCGCCACGACCGTGGATATCGTCTCCGGCGGACGGCTGGTTTTCGGTATTGGCGCGGGCTCACGTCCCAGCCACCCGCTGGCCCGCCGCGAGTACGAGGCACATGGCCTGCCCTACCACGACTTCCGGCACTCCGTGGAGGACCTCGCCGACGCCTGCACGGTCATCCGGCGGCTGTGGACACAGACCACGCCGTTCGACTTCCATGGCGCCCACATCGATCTCACCGGCGCGTTCGGCAACCCGAAGCCTGTCCAGCACCCGCACCCGCCGATCCTCATCGCAGGGCGCTCGGCCGCGGTGCTCCGCGTGGCCGCCGAACACGCGGACCTGTGGAACATCCCGGGCGGCGACATCGCCGACGCCGCCCAGCGCAGCGCGCTGCTGGACCGTTACTGCACCGAGATCGGCCGCGATCCCGCCGCCATCATCCGCTCGATCGCCCTGCACGTCTCCTACGACCAGCCCGGCACCACCCGGGACGCGATCAGCGAAGCGCTCGACGCCGGCTTCCGGCACATCACCCTCGGCCTGCCGGCAGAGCCGTACCCCGCCAACGTGGGGCGGTGGGTCGCGGACGAACTCATCGCCACGTCGCTGTAGCGGCCTCGCCAGCCCTGGTGCCCCGCCAGACAGCCGGGTATTTTTCGTGGGGAGGCGGAAGTGAGGGGCATCCATGGACTATCAGCTCATCATCAGGACCGACGAGCGCGGCCAGCCGAGGATCGACGGGTACACGGGCGAGCTGCCGCCGGGCGCGATCTTCACGGTCACGGGGAGCGAGGACGAGGACACCGAGCCATGGACCAGGCTCGTCGTCGTCAACGACGTGATCATCGACACCGGAGCCGTCACCGGGGTGAGGGTCGGCGCGCAGCATAGCGACGCCCCCGCCTCCTAGACCTGATCACCGCGCCGCAGGAATCAAGGGCCCGGTCATGCGTGATACTGCTACCGCATGGCATCTACGCGCATTGACTGGGTTGCTGAGCACTGTCACTTGCTTCGGTCGATCTCGGCGGAGTTCAAGGACACGCTGCCGTTCCGCGGGCTCACCATCGGGACTGGCATCCATCTGGAGGCCAAGACCGTGGCGCTGCTCCTGACCTTGCGCGATGGCGGAGCGCGGCTGGTCTCGACCGGCAACTTGAACACGACACAGCCCGAGGCGCTGCAGGCGCTGAACGCCGAGGGCGTCACGGTGATCGGCGGCCCGACGAGGGACCGGCAGGTGCACGGCCGGTACCTCGGGGAGGTCATCGCCGCCAGGCCAGACCTCATCCTCGACAACGGCGGCGACCTGTTCGCCAGGTACCTCGACGAGCCTTACGACGGCCTGCGCGGGGGAACAGAGGAGACGACGTCCGGCCGGATGCGCCTGGAGCCGCTGCGCGACCGCCTGCGGATGCCGATCCTGGTGATCAACGACAGCCCGATCAAGCAGTTCGCCGAGAACGAGCACGCCGTGGGCCAGAGCGCGCTCGAGTCCTACCTGCGGCTGACCAACCGCGTGACCAACGGCGAGCAGGTCACGGTCTTCGGCTACGGCGCGTGCGGGCGCGGAGTGGCGGCCAACTTCCGCGGCGCCTGCGCACGGGTGAGCGTCGTGGACGTCGATCCGGTCACCCGGCTGCGAGCGCACCTGGACGGCTTCAGCACACCGCCACGTGAGCAGGCCATCGCCGACGCCGATCTCATCATCACGGTCACCGGTGCCCGGGACGTGCTAACGGCCGCGGACCTGCCGCTGCTGCGCGACGGCGTCATCGTGGCCAACGCCGGCCACTTCCCGTTCGAAATCGACGTGGACGGCATGGCGGGCTCTCCCGGTGTCGCCGGTTTCCGCGAGTACGCCGATGACCTCATGACCCTTGAGCTCGACGACGGCCGGCGCGTCCACGTGATTTCGCGCGGACACATGTTCAACCTGGCCGGCCCGCGGCCGCTGGGCAATTCGATCGAGTCGATGGACCTCGGCTTCGCGCTGCAAGCGCGGTGCCTGGAGGCCGTAGCCAACGGCCGCGTGGACGCCGCCAGCTGCGTCGTCCCCGTCCCTGGCAGCATCGACGCCGCGATCGCCGCCGCCTACCTCGATCGCAAGTACTAGCTGGGCTAGGGTTTTCCCGTGACTTACACCGGAGACGTGAGTGTCGGCGGGCCGTCCGACACGCGGGAGATCAACGGCCTGACGGTGACCAAGATCGCTGTGGGGCCCTACGAGAACAACGCCTACCTGCTCCGGGACAGCACCGGGCAGGGACTGCTGATCGACGCGGCGGCCGAGCCTGAGCGGCTGCTGGAGATGATCGGCGACACGCCCGTGCAGCGGATCGTGACCACGCATCAGCACCCGGACCACTGGCAGGCGCTGGCGGAGGTCAAGGCGGCGACCGGCGCGGCCACCGTGGCGCATCCGGCGGACGCGCCGGGCATCCCGGTGCCGACCGACGAACTGGTCGACGACGGCGGCACGGTCCGGTTCGGGGACACGGCGCTGTCGGTGATCCACCTGGTGGGGCACACGCCGGGCAGTATCGCGCTGGTCTACCAGCCCGATGGGGCCGAGCCGCACCTGTTCACCGGCGACTGCCTGTTCCCCGGCGGGGTGGGGAACACGCAGAAGGACCCGGCGCGGTTCGCGTCGCTGTACGAGGGCGTCGCGACGAAGGTCTTCGGCCGGCTGCCGGACAGCACCTGGGTCTATCCGGGGCACGGGAAGGACACCACGCTCGGGACCGAGCGGCCGCACCTGGCCGAGTGGCGCGAACGCGGCTGGTAAGCGACCGCCGCGATCCCGACGAGACTACAGCCACCGCCGCAGCCGACAGGGCCGAGGCCGACACGGGGCGCGGACCGTACTTACGCTTTCGTGGCAATGGGATGCGCATCCGGTTTCTCGGGGATGCCCCACAGGCAGCAGGGTGGGCCGATCGACAGTCCGTTGCAGAGAGTGACTGATGGCGGCCACTTCAAACGCCGAAACGGCAGCAAAGCGGTAGCGTCCTGCTTCGCCCGCCCGTACGGATGCGGCACGGTGTGAGCGAACAGGCAAGCTGGGCATTTCGGGGCCCTGCGGGCCGCTCCGGCCGCGATGGCCTGGGCTGGCGGCCGGCACCGGTCTGGCGGATGTCGCAGTCCCCGTCAGCACGCCGGGCTTGATCTGTATGACGTGCCTGCCGGCACGCAAGCGAGGTCATCCTGAGCCAGGCGGTTCCGCCTGGGTCTCGGCGGTGCCGGTCCCGAGCGTGAGTGCTCGTCTGAGGGCGGCCTGGGTCTCGTCGGCCAGAGTGCAGGGGTTGTTGCCGAGGTGCTTGGCGGTCTGGTAGCAGGCGAGGGCGATTTGCGCGGCGAAGCGGGAGGTGGCCTCGTCGGATCCGCGGTGGATGAGGAGCTCGCTCAGCTTGTCGGCGATCTGCTGCGTCTTCACCGCGTCGCGGGCGCGCAGCTCTGGGTGCTGCTCGATGAGCTGGAAGTGGCGGGTGTAGGCCTCGGGGTCGGCGGTTGCCTGGGTGCAGAGGGCGAGGACGATCGGGCGGAGCTGTTCGACGGCCTCGGTCGCGTTTCGCGGGGCGGGGGTGCTGTCTCCCTGCCTGGCTGCGGTGATCGTGTCGAGCAGTTCCTGCTCGTTGGCGAAGACGACCTCCTGTTTGTCGCCGAAGTGGCGGAAGAACGTGGTGCGGCCGACTTCGGCGCGCTCGGCGATGTCGCCGACCGAGACACCGTCGAAGCCCCGCTCGAGGAACAGCTCTCGGGCGGCCTCGATGATGCGCTGGCGGGCCTGGCGTTGCTTGCGCTCCACGAGCGGGAGGGGCGGGGTCATGAGGGCAAGCATACCGATACCGGTTTTTCGTTCCAAAAGGTACTCAGTATGATACGGTACTGAGTACCAAACAACCGGAGGACACAGTGACGCACGCGCTGCACGCGGAAGACCGCCAGACAATCGGCGAGACCTTGTCTTTGCACGGGCACCTATTCGACGGAGGCCACCTGGACAGGCTGGGGGAGATCTTCACGCCTGACGTCGTCTACGACATGAGCGCCGTGGGAGTGGGAACCTTTGAAGGGATCGAGGCGATCAAGCGTGCCGCCCTGCAGCTTGGCCCGGGAAACCCCGTCGCTCATCACGTGACGAACGTCGTCATCAGCGGCGAGGGGGACGGCCCGGTAACCGCGCTGTCCAAGGGCCTCATGCTCATGGCGGACGGGACGCTTTCCAGCGTGACGCACCTTGACACCCTGCGGCGTCACGACGGCGGCTGGCGTATCAGCCGCCGGGTCATCTCCCCGCAGCGCACTCCCCTGGGCGGAGCCCACCTCGCTGACGCGGGCAACCGGTGAGCTCGCCCTTTCCGATGGCCGCTGCCTGCCAAGTCAGGGAACAGTCATGACCGAGCCGCTCGTCATCACCCGGGTCACCCACAGCTGCCACCTGATCCAGATCGGCGACCTGACCGTGATCACCGACCCCTGGTTCTCCCAGCGCGCCCTGTACCACCCGGGCGAGCCGATCGCCTTCCAGCCGGAACAGCTGCCGCACCTGGACGCTGTCGTGATCAGCCATGAGCACTACGACCACTGCGACCTCGAGGCCTTCCGCCGCTACCCCGACAAGGACGTGCCCCTCCTGGTCGCCGGGCCAGTCGTCGAGAAGGCCCGCAAGGCCGGCTTCAGTAACGTCCGCGCGCTCGAGCCGTGGCAGTCCGCCCGGGTCGGCGACCTGACCATCGCCGCCGCCCCCGGCAAGCACGGCGTCTACGAGGTCACCTACGTGATCAGCGGCGGCGGCCGCAGCGTCTACTTCGCCGGGGACACGCTGCTCATCCCGGAGCTGCGCACCCTGACCGACCGCTACGGCCCGCTCGACGTGGCCCTGCTCCCCGTCAACGGCTTGCGCATCCGGATGGCGGGCAACAAGCAGGTGGTCATGAACGCCGAGGAGGCCGCCGAGCTCACCGCAGTCCTGCGCCCCAAGCTGGCGGTACCGCAGCACTACGCCTTCACCGGCGGGACCGCGGGCGACATGTTCTTCCTCAAGAGCGACAAGGACCCGGCCCACTTCGTCGAGGCGGCCCGCCGCCTCGTCCCCGACGTCCCGGTCAAGGTCATCAGGCCCGGGGAACCACTGACCGTCGCCCCCTGACCCCTGAGCACCCGAGCGGAGCCCTGACCATGCCCAGCGACGACGGCCGCGAGAAGATCGCCGAGCTGGCCGCCCAGGTCCGCCGCGAGCCCGGCTGCCTCGCCTTCCGCCTACGAGGCCCGCGATGTACCCGGCCGCTTCTACCTCTACGAGGTCTGCGCCAGCGCTGCCGCATTCGGCGAGCACCCGCAAACCCAGTCCGTGCACGACTTCATCGCGGCCGTTCCACCCTCAGCACCACCAGGCCGGGAAGCCTCGTGCAACTCGACGAGATCACCCCCCGGCTAAAGGCGCCTATCCCGCCAGTAGCGCGATGCATGCGTACTCCGCTGACCGAGAGGATCTGCCGTGCCAGACGTTAAGCCCCTGCCCAGCTGGCTCCGGGCCGCCAACCGCGCGGCGCTCGTCATGTCGCGCGTCGGGCTCACGATGGGGCCCGTCTGCGTGCTCACGGTGCCGGGACGGCACACCGGCAAGCCGCGCTCAGCTCCAGTCTCGCCGCTGACGGTCAGCGGCGGCCGGTATGTGGTGGCCGGACTGCCGGATTCCGACTGGGCCCGCAACGTCCGGGCCGCCGGGCACGGCCAGCTCTCCCGGGGGCGCCGGCACGAGCCCGTCACGCTCACCGAGGTCACCGACAGCAAGCTGAAAGAGCAGGTCATGCGCGCGTATCCGCGCGAGGTCCCCAGAGGCGCCCCGCTGTTCGTCCGGGCCGGCATCGCCAGCAGCCCCGATCCCGACGCCTTCGCCGCCGCCGCCGGCCACGTCGCGGTATTCGAGATCCGCCCGATGCCGCCAGCGCGGTGAAACCGCCGCACCGCCGCGACGCGCCGCAGAATCGGGCGAGCTGCCAGCCAGTGCGGTCCTGGCGTCTGCATGCGCCGGGCCTGTGCTGGGGTCAAGTCTCGAAAGATGAAATCTGAGACTCAAGCAGGCGGCGCAGGCGGAACCTGGAGCATCACCCCGAGTTGATCGGTAACACTGCCTCCTGTGCGCTGCCCGGTCCGTTTGCGCTGGTCAGCGCAGACTTCACGGACGGCGGCGACGCTCGAGACCGAGCGGCCGCACCTGGCCGAGTGGCGCGAACGCGGCTGGTAAGCCGGGGTCAGCCCCCGAGTAGCAGCCCGCGGTGCGCGATGGCCAGCTGCAGCAGGGCCGCGCCGGCCGCCTGCACCGGCTCGTTCGCGATCAGCTCGGCGATCGTCGGCTCGTCGAAGGGGCGGGGCTTCAGCACCGTGCCTTCGGCGTTGCGTTCCGCCAGCTCGCCGAACAGCTCGTCGTAGAGCGGCGCGTCGATCACCACCGCCGTGAGCAGGTCGAGCGCGAACGTGAGCGGGTCGGCGCCGAGGCCGAGGCAGTACGCGCGGATGCGGCCGTCGCGCAGCGCGTCCGTCATCGCCCTGGCGAACGGCCATCGGTCGTAGTCGATGGGCGCGCGCTCGCTGCCGTGGTCCTCGTCGGCGCCGAGCAGTTCTTCGGCGAACTCGCGGAGCATGCCCCGCCACAGGTCGAAGTCATTCGCCTCATTCCACGGGGCCTCGCCGGACGGCTGGAAGATCCCGACGGGGATCACCTGGTACATGCCGCCGGCGTGGCCGACCCGCGCCGGGTCGCGCCAGTGCAGCGGGAACGACGCGGAGCCCGCCGCGCGGTCATGGCGGAGGGTCAGCGCGCCGGCGGCGATGACCGCCGGGCGCGCGGTAGGGTCCCACGGGTCCCCGATGGCGCGGCGCAGTCGTAGGGCATGGCTGCGGGGGGTCGCAGGGGGGTCGTCCCCCCTTGGCCAGGCAGCGGCGGCGAACTCGTGCGCCGCAGGCCCGCCGACGTCCACGCCGTCGAAGAACCGGCCGCGGGTGAAGGTCAGGTGCGGGCCTTCGCCGGCCAGGTCCGCGTCGAGCAGCCGGTACGTGCTGCGGTTCTCGAAGATGGCGGGGCTGGCGAGCTCACGGACCACGTCCGAGTAGCGCCGGTAGCGGGTGCCGTCGGCGCGCGCCGGCAGCAGCTCCGGCGCGATGTCCGCGACGTCGGTGACGCGGGGCGCGGGCGCCGGCTCGCGGAACTCCAGGTGCACGTCGCCGAGCGGCACAGGGATCCGCGGCCGCCACGCGGGCGGCGCGAGCAGCGGGGTGCCGGCCACCCGGTTCGCCGCCGGGTATCCGGCGGCGGCGCGCACGGCGAGATCGTGCCGGTGGCGGTTCAGGTAGGCGTGGACGCGGAGCCACTGCTGTTCGGATTCAGAGGTCACGGGCACCACGTGCCCAGCCTAGGGGGCGCCCGGCGGCCCCGCGCGCGGATTACCCGCCGCGCAGCGCGAGGAAGAAGTCGACCCGGTCCGGCAGCGCGGACAGGTCACGGCCGGTCAGCGCCTCGATCCGGCCGATCCGGTACCGCACGGTGTTGACGTGCACGTACATCCGCGACGCGCACACGCTCCACGACCCGTCGCAGGCCAGGAACGACTTCAGCGTGGGCAGCAGTTCGGCGTTGTGACGGGTGTCGTATTCGGCGAGCGGTCCGAGGAGCCGGTCGCGGAATGAGCGGAGCACCGGCCTCGGGACGCTTGCGAGCAGCAGCTCGTGGGAGTGGACCTCCGGCATACCTACCTCCAGTTGGCAACCGCGCCACCGTAACCCGCCTATGTTTAGCGGAAGCTACAAGACGGATAGCCGCGCGTTAACATCGCCTTCCCCGCCGTGGCGTGGTTGGCTGGCCGTGTGACCCTCGCGTCGTTCAACGCATCGCCGGCCGGCGAGGCGGTCGCCGTGATGCTGTCGTGCTGCGCGTCCCGGCGGTTCGCCGACGCGATGACGGCCGGCCGGCCGTATCCGTCGCTGGCCGCGGCGCAGGGCGCGACCCAGACCGCGTTCGAGTCGCTCACCTGGGATGACGTGCTTGAGGCGATGTCCGCGCACCCGCGGATCGGCGCCCGGGTCCAGGGTCAGTCGGCGGCTGAGCAGTCGGGCGTCGCCGATTCGTCCCGCACCGCGCTCGCCGCCGGGAACGCGCGGTACGAAGAGCGGTACGGGCACGTGTTCCTGATCTGCGCCACCGGGCTCAGCGGTGAGCAGATGCGGGCCGCTCTCGAGGCAAGGCTGCGCAACGATCCAGCGACGGAACGGGCGGTGGCGACCGCTGAGCTCGAGAAGATCACCCTGCTGCGGGTGGCGAAGGCGCTGACCGCGTGACCGTCTCGACGCACGTGCTCGACGCGACGCTCGGCGCGCCAGCGGCCGGCGTCCTGGTGTCACTGGCCTTCTCCGCGCCCGGCGGCTGGGAGGCGATCGAGACCGGCTCGACCGACGCCGACGGCCGGCACCGGTTCGTGGCGCGGACGAAGCCGGGGGTGTACCGGGTGGTGTTCGGGACGGGCGGGTACTTCGCGGCGCGCCGGGTGGCGGCGTTCTACCCGGAGGTGACGATCACCTTCACCGTGACCGAGGGCCACTACCACGTGCCGCTGCTGCTCTCCCCGTTCGCCTACTCCACGTACCGCGGCCGCTAGCACTCCAGCCGCACTTGGTTGCACTTGACTGCAGCGAACTGTATCGTCTTCTTCCTGGAGATTGGCTTCATTTGACTGAAGTCATTTATGCGGGGCTGCGAGGCTCCGGGACGGAGGCATCCGATGACGATCACGACCACCACCCTCGACACCGCCGACAGCAACTTCGTACTGGGCGAGACGCTGCGTCCGCTGCTGACCCACGCGATGGGGTCGGCCGTTGAGGTCTTCGACACCAGCGGCCCCGCCGAGGCCGGGCCGCCGCCGCATCGCCACCCGTGGGAAGAGATCTACGTCGTCCTGTCCGGCCAGCTCGAGGTCACGGTCGACGGCGCGACGCAGATCATCGGCGCCGGAGGCGCCGCCCACGTGCCGGCCAGTGCCGTGCACAGCTACCGCAACGTGACCGACGTCCACTTCCTGACCATGAGCACGCGGGGCGACGCCGCGGCGTTCTTCTCCGAGGTCGCGAGCGCGGTCGAGATGAACCCGCCGGACATCGCCGGGGTGGTCCGGGTCGCGGCCAGCCATGATATTGAATTCGTCATGTGAGCGAGCCCAGACGCTACGTCAGTCCCAAGCGGGAGGCGCAGGCCGCCGCGACCCGCAGCGCGATCCTCGACGCGTTCGTGGAGCAGCTGTCCGACCCCGGGCGCAATACGCTGTCACCCAGCGAGGCCGCGGTACGGGCCGGGGTCTCGGTACGCACCGTGCACCTGTACTTCCCGAACCTCGAGAGCCAGGTCACCGCTCTCTCCGAGTGGTTTGACCAGCATCTCAACCCAGGCGGAATCACGCCCGCCGCGGGCCCCGACGACCTGCCGCGCTACTTCCGCGAGATCCACGCCAACGCGCTGGCCAGCCCGCTGAGCCGCGCGCTGGCGACCAGCAGCGGCGAGGTCTGGCAGACGGTGCGCCGGAGCCGCCGGGCGAACCGCCTCGACGCGATCCGGGCCGCGGTGGACGCTGTTGGGGCGCCGGCCCAGGCCACCGCGGAAGCCACCGCGATGGTGCTGCGCCTGTCCGGCGCCGACGCCTCGTGGCCGCTGCACGACAACTACGGCCTGCCCCTCGAGCGCATCCCGGACGTCATCGCCCACACCGTCGAACTCATCATCCGCGACCTGCGCACCCACGTCACCGGCGACACACCCACCTGACCCAGCGCCACCGGCCAGGATGAGCGACAACACCACAAGATCCAGCTCGCCCGAGGCGCCCCGGGAGCGTCTGGAAGGATAGGCCGCATGGGATTCGAGTCAACCGAGCAGATCGAACGCCATCTGATCAGCGACCAGGTCGTCTGGCTGACCACCGTGACGCCGACCGGGCGGCCTACGCCGCGGCCGGTGTGGTTCGTGTGGGACGGGTCCGCGATCACCGTCTACAGCGTGAACGGCGGCGCCAAGCTGCGGCACATCGCGGTCAACGACAGCGTGTCGCTGAACTTCAACTCAACGCCGGGCGGCGGCGACGTCGTGGTGATCTCCGGCCACGCCAGGATCGTCCGCGACGCGCCGCCGCCGTCGCGGTTCCCCGGGCTGCTCGACAAGTACATGCCCGCCGTCGAGTCGAGGGGCCGCCCGGTGTCGTGGTTCGACGAGAACTACCGGACGGCCATTCACATCACCCCGGACCGCGCGTGGACGATCCCCTAGGACCGCCTCTCGCGGTGTTAGCCTGCGGGCATGGGAACGACGCGCCTCACCAGGCACATCAGGGCTCCGCGCAGCCGCGTCTACCGGGCGCTGCTGGACGCCGACGCCGTGCAGCGCTGGCAGGTCCCCGACATCATGACCAGCCACGTGCACGCGTTCGATGCCAGGGAAGGCGGCGAGTTCCGGGTCTCGCTGACCTACGACGCGCCGACGGGGACCGGGAAGACCACCGCTCAGACCGACACGTACCACGGCCGTTTCACGCGGCTCGTCCCCGACACCGAGGTCGTCCAGGTGGTGGAGTTCGAGACCCCGGACCCGGCGCTGGGCGGCGAGATGACGATCACGTACACCCTCGCCGACGCCGGCGGCGGCGGCACCGTGCTCACCGGCACGCACGAGAACCTCCCGCCCGGCGTGCGGCCCGAGGACAACGAGCTCGGCTGGAGCCAGTCCATCGGCAAGCTTGCCAGGCTGGTCGAGGAAGGTCCCGGCGCGGATTAGAGGCGCGCCAGCGTGGCGTCGTCGGGGACGCCGTCGAAGTGCCTCGCGAGCACTTCGCCGAACACGGGTTCCTCCGGCGCCGCGGCCGCGAACAGCGTCATCGACGAGCGTAGCTTCATCGCGTCCACGGGGCCGAAGATGTCGCCGGCGGTTCTGCCCTCGGTGCCCGCGACGATGCGGGCACATACGGTCAGCCGGGGGCCGAGCACCGGGTGGTTCAGGTACGCCTGGGCTTCGCTGCGCCCCGAGATCGCGTACCGCTGTGACATCGCGCTGAACCCGAGGCCCGTGACCTGCGGGAAGACAAACCACATCCAGTGGCTCACCTTCCGGCCCGCGCGCAGTTCGGCCACGGCCCGCTGGTAGGCGCCGCCAGCGTCCTGCGCCTGGGCGAACCGCTCAAGCCGGTAAGGATCGTCCATCGTCGTCCTTCCGCTGGCGGGCTTCGAGGACGGCTAGGTCCCGTTCGGCGTACAGGCGGTGTTCCCACTCCTCGTTCAGGACGACGAGCAGGCACTCGCGGACCAGGAAACCGCGGGGCGGCGGCCAGCCTGGTCCGTCGACCGGTTCGGTGCTGGCGTTCAGCGACGCACCGGTCAGGCCGTCGACGAGCTCGCGCACGGTGGACATCCGGTCGCGGCGCAGCACGAGGACCGCCTCGAGCGAGGGGCGGGCGGCGCGGTCCCTGGGCACCCCCGGGGTGTCCCGCATCTCGTCCCACGGCAGGTCCAGGGGGTCCCACGGCGCCGGGTCGCCAAGCACCGCCCGCCTGATCCACGCGTCGGTGGCGAACGCGAGGTGGCGTAGCGTCTCGGTGAACGACCACTCGCCGTCGACCGACTCGTGCAGCGACTCCGGCGGCAGCCGGCGGGCCCTGGCGACGGTCTGGTCCCAGAGCCGCTCCACGGTGTCCCACGCCTCGCGGAACCCCGCCGGGTCCGCCGGGCGCATCTTGGCCCGGTCGGGGTAGCGCTTGTTCAGTTCCGCGTCGATCAGCGGGCCGATGTCGACGCCGTTGACCGTCACGTTCTCGATCTCGCCGCTGATGTCGACGTTGCCCAGTTCGACGCCGCGCAGCACCGACCCGCTGAGCGCGACGCCGCGGAACCGGCTGCCGCTCAGGTTGACCGCCAGGAACTCCGAGCCGCTGAGGTCGACGCGCTCGAATCGCGAACCGGTCAGGTCGTCCCCGGTGAAGTCAGCCATGCCCCGACCGTACCCCGTTCAGGTTCCCGGGACCTCCGCTCCTTCGCCGGCTCCGGCGTGCGGGTGACGGCGCACGACCAGCCAGCCGGCCACCGCGGCCGCCGCCCCGAGCGCCAGGGCGATGAACGGGAAGGCGTTGTAGGGAGCGGGCTGCCCGGGCTGGCACAGCTCGACGAACGGGACGATCAGGGTGATGGACCCGAGTGCCGGGATAGCCACATGCCTGAGGAGCGAAAACGAGGCCCGGTGGCGGCGCCACATGAACACCGGAAGGGAGACCATCGTCAGGAAGTAGACGAAGAGGATCACGATCGTCGCCATCGTCGAGCACTCGGCGTACAGGCCGACCGGGTCCATCGATCCGGTGTCCCCGGTGACGAGGTGGGACACCCACCAGATCCCGATGATTCCCAGGCCGGCGGCCGTCATGAAGAGCAGGGCATTCACCGGCGTGCCGGACCGGGGGCGGACCTGGCCCAGCTTGGCCGGCAACAGCCCCGTCCGGCCGCCGTCGAAGATCATGCGCGACTGGGAATCGGCTCCGGCGATCAGGGTGGCCAGCACGGAGGCGATGCCGGCGATCCAGGCCAGGACGGCCGCTCCGCCGAGATAGCGATCGGAGATCGTCAGGAACGGGACCGATGAGCGGCCGATGGAGGAGACGTCATAGCCGAAACCGGTAATGGTCGCGTAGGCGAAGAAGACGAGCAGGGCGGCCGCGATCGCCACCGAGAGGTACAGGGCCCGCGGAATGGTGCGGCGCGGATCGCGGGACTCCTCGGCGAGCGCGGGGCCGTTCTCCCATCCGATGAACATGAACAGGGCCAGCGGGAAGCCTGCTGAAAGACCGGCCAGGCCGCCGGTGAGGTGCGCCCAGGAAAACGGTATGGCCGACAGCGCGGCCCGCTGATCGACCAGGACAAGGAAGCAGACCGCGAGCATGATCGCCACCTGAACGACCACGGCCGCGCCCACCGCGACGGTCGACAGCTTGACCCCGCGGGCCGTGAGCCAGATCGCGCCCGCGGTCAGGACGACAGTGAACGGCCCCCACCAGGGATGCCACGAGGTGAACTGGGAGAGGGTCATCGCCACCAGGCCGCCCGACATGGTGAACACCGACGCGATGGCAACGGTGTACCCGACGGTGACCAGCAGGGCCGTCGCGACACCGGCCCTGGCTCCCAGCCCGGTTTCGACATACGTGATGAAGCTCCCCGCCGACGGCTCCGCCCTCGTGAACTCCGCCACCGTGAAAGCCAGCAGCGCGACAGCCAGCGCGGCGGCGAGGATCGTCAGCGGCGCGGCCACACCGGCCGTTGCCGCGATGACGCCGAACCCGAAGTAGAAGTCGATCCCCGGCCCGATGTTCGCGACCGTCGAGGCCGTCACGTCGGCGGTACCGAGCTGACCGGACTTGAGGCGCTCTCCGCTCTGGCTCACCACGTCTCCCCGCATCCGGGCGGCTGCCACCCTCACGGCAATATCTTGTCGGTAACCCATTCAGGCCAGGAGGTGAGTCCATGGATTTCGCGCCCTTGCCGACGAGCGCGGCATGGCGGCACCGGGGCGCCCGTGACGGCTTCGAGGTGGCGTACTTCGAGGTCCTTGACCGGGGGTGCCGGATAGAGGGGATGACCACGGCGATCGAGGACGGCGTGACCTGGGCGGTGGAGTACTCCATCGACCTGGATGAGACGGGGGCGACACGAGGCGCGCGGATCCGCGGCCGGTCGGCCGCCGGGTCCTCCTCGGCCCTGCTCGAGGCCGACGGAGCGGGGCGCTGGCTGGCCGGCGGCGGGCCGGCGCCGCACCTTGACGGCTGTCTCGACGTGGACCTGGAGTCCTCGTCCATGACCAACGCGCTGCCGGTTCGCCGGATGGGCCTGGCACCAGGCGCTCGTGCCGCTGCTCCGGCCGCCTACGTCCGGGCCGTCGGCCTGGCCGTGGAACGGCTGGAGCAGACCTACGTGCGCGCCCCGGATGAGGCCGCGGGCCAGAGTTATGACTACGCCGCTCCGGTCTTCGACTTCGCCTGCCGGATCGCCTATGACGAATCCGGGCTGGCGCTCGACTATCCCGGTATCGCCGTTCGTGCCGGATGAGTGAATCGGGGGACCTGCCGGTCTTCTGGAGCGGGCGGCCGTTGCCGGGCAGCGTGATCGTTCCCCCGCCGGTCGCCGCGGTCGCCGGGGGCCGCCGGCGGTGCCGGTGTGGGTGAACGAGGCAGGCGGCCTCACCTTCGAGGTCGGGGACGGCGCGGAGCGCTGCTTCGTCAAGTGGGCGCCGGCCGGCAGCGACGAGCTGGACCTCGCGGCCGAGGCGGACCGGATGGAGTGGGCGTGCCGGTTCCACCCGGTGCCGAGGCCGCTGGCCCGCGGCCAGGACGCGGACGGTTCCTGGCTGGTCACCGCCCCGGTTCCGGGCGACAGCGCGGTGACGGCGCGGTGGAAGGCCGAGCCTGCCGTGGCGGTCACCGCGATCGGGGCGGGCCTGCGGGCGATGCACGACAGCCTGCCGGCGGCCGGCTGCCCGTTTTCGTGGAGCGCGGCGGAGCGCCTCGCCGCCGCCCGCCGCAAGGCCGAGGCCGGCGGCCAGGATCCCGCGGCGTGGCACCCGAGCCATCGGGGGCTGACGGTCGCCGCGGCGCTCGAGAGCGCCGCGGCGATCCCGCCGGCCGACCAGCTGGTGGTCTGCCACGGCGACGCCTGCGCGCCGAACACCCTGATCGGCGCCGGCGGCCGCTGGTCCGGGCATGTCGACCTGGGCAGGCTCGGCATCGCGGACCGGTGGGCGGACCTGGCGATCGCGACCTGGAGCGCCGGGTGGAACTACGGCCCTGGCTGGGAGCGGCTGCTGCTCGACGCCTACGGCGTCGAGCCGGATCCCGAACGGACCAGGTACTACCGCCTGTTGTGGGACCTTGGTTAGCCAGGGAGTAAGCCGCGTACGTTCCGGATGAAGGGGAACAGGAACCGGCGCGGACGGCGGGCTTTCCGGAATGCCCGCGCGGACGGGCGCCGTTGATTCTTCGTGAGCCACGCTACCGGCACCGGTCCCGGTGAGATCACCGACGACGGCTGCGCCGTCGAGCTGTACACGCTGCTTCCCCCGTTCGGCGAGGCGGACATCGTGCACGCCGCGGTGCCGGAGGGGGCCTCGATCCTGGAACTCGGCTGCGGCACCGGCCGGATCCTGAAGCCGCTGGCGGAGCTCGGCCATCGGGTGCACGGGGTCGATGACTCGCCGGGCATGCTCGCCCGCGTCGCCGGCCTGCCGGTGACCCGCTCGCCGATCGAGTCGCTGCGGCTCGCGGGGAAGTTCGACGTCGTGCTGCTGGCTTCCGGGATGCTGAATAGCGGTCCTGAGCATCGCGGGGCGTTCCTGGCGACGTGCCGGTATCACCTGGCCGATGACGGCGTCGCCGTGTTCCAGTACAACCCGCCCGGCTGGTTCGCGGCGTTCGCCGGCGCGCCGCGGGAACGGGAACGGGGCGGGATTACGTTCGTGATCCGCGAGTCCCGCAGGACGCCGCCCACCATGTCCTGCGAGGTGGAGTACCGCGCGGGCGACCGGACCTGGACGCAGGCCTGGACCTGCTACGAGATCAGCGACGCGGAGCTGACCGCGGACCTCGACGCCGCCGGGCTGACGTTCGGCCGGTGGCTGACCGAGGACCAGTCCTGGTTCACGGCGCGCCCGCGCCCGCACTGAGCCGGCTGCCGTAGCGGTCGGCGAAGGCGAGCTCGGACGCGTCGGGCCGGTGCAGCCGCCGCGGGAACGGGCGGGCCGGGTACCCGGCGACGATGTGGCAGGCCGTGGCCATGTGCATGGGGATGCCGAGCAGCTCCCTGACGTCGGGCTCGCGGGCGACCAGCAGCGTGGTGAACGTGGTGGCGACGCCCTGGGCGCGCAGCGCGAGGCACAGGTTCAGCGCCATGGGGTAGACCGAGCCGCCGCCGACGATGCTCAGCCGGCCGAGCCCGGTGCCGTTGAGCCGCCGGTCAGAACTTGATGTACAGCGCGCCGGAGTGCGAGGTCGCCCAGGACGTGTCGTCGACCGACCTGCCGATCGCGAGCACGCTCAGGCTCACTCCCCCGCCCCAGCCGTGCGGCTGGTCGAAGATCAGCTCCTGGTCGCCCTGGGAGTCCAGCATGAAGTCACCGCCGAACTCCGGCGAGGCGTGACTGACGGCTTGCGGCCGCGGGCGCCCGGCGCCGGGCTCGCGGTCGCGGGCTCCGGTTCTGGCTCCGCTTTAGAGTCGCGGATCGACGTGGATCTTGGTTCCCGGGCTGGGATCGAGCCGGCCGTCGAACGCCTCGACGGCCCGGTCGAGGCCGACGACGACGTGCACCAGCGGCCCCGGGTCCACGCGGCCGTCCGCGTAGTGCCCGATCGCGGGCGCGAGCCCGGCCGACGCGCCGAGGATGCCGACCGCCGTGATGTCGTTGAGCACCAGGTCCCGGCTGTCGACGGGGCTGGGTTTCCCGGAAACCCCGATGTAGACCATCCGGCCGGCCGGATCGACGTGCCGCAGGGCGAGGGCGGGGACCGCCGCGTCGCCGGAGCAGTCGACGACCGCGTCGTAGCTCCGCGACGGCGGGTTAGTTAGCGTGTGGTAGCGGCTGGCGCCCATGGTCCTCGCGAGGTCCTCGCGGCTGGCGTCCATGCCGATCACGTGCACCTCCGCCCCGGCGGCGGTGGCGAACGACGCGGTCAGCAGGCCGATGGTGCCCGGTCCCCAGACGAGCACCGTCTTACCGGGTCCGGCGCCCGCTGCCGCCGCCGCGCGCCACGCGTTCCCGCCGGGCTCGACCATGGCGCCGGCGCGGTCGTCCACGGTGTCCGGCAGCCGGTACACGCTCCAGGCCGGGACGAGCACCTTCTCGGCCAGCGCGCCCGGCCATCCCATGATCCCGATCTCGTGCCGGTCCGCGCACACGTGGTGCCGCCCCGACGTGCAGCGCTCGCACTGGCCGCAGCCGAGCATGGTGTCGGCGGTGACCCGCTGCCCCAGCCACGCCGGGTCTGTATCCGGCCCTATGGCGGAGACGACCCCGCACCACTCATGGCCGGGAACCAGCGGAAAGCGCGACTTGCCCTGTTCGAAATAGGCCAGCTCCGCGGTGAACAGCTCGATGTCGGTGCCGCAGATGCCCACCCGGTGCACGTCCACGACCAGTTGCCCCTGGCCAGGGACCGGCGCGTCCACGTGCTGAACCCCGGCCGACTTCGGCCCGTCGATCACCAGCGCGCGCACATTGGTCATCGTATCGGGGCACGCGTCGCGGAATGGCAATTCACCGCGCGGGGCAGGGATGAGGTCATGCTGGGAAACGCGAATGCGGCGGGGGTGGCGGCGTGAGCGACTTCATCGCTGACCTGCTGGTCCATGACGCGAAGCTGGTCGCCGCCTGCGATGACGCCAGGCGCGAGCTGCCCGGCGGGTGGGTGGCCATCACCGGGGGCGTGATCACCGGCGTGGGCGCGGCGGCCGACCCGGCACCGGAGGCCGCGACCACGCTCGACGCGTCCGGGTGCCTGGTGACACCAGGGCTGGTCAACACCCACCATCACATGTACCAGAACCTCACCAGGTCCTACGGACCGGCGATCAACGGGCCGCTGTTCTCGTGGCTGACCGTGCTGTACCCGCTATGGGCGCGGATCGACGAGGAGGCCGCCTACCTGTCGGCCTGGGTAGGGCTCGCCGAGCTCGCGCTCGGCGGCTGCACCACGACGACCGACCACCTGTACATCGCGCCACGCGGCGGCGGCGACCTGTGGTCCGCGGAGATCGCGGCCGCCCGCGAGCTCGGCATGCGGTTCCACCCGACCCGCGGCTCGATGACCGTGTCGGTGAAGGACGGCGGGCTCGCGCCGGACTCGGTGGTGCAGGACGACGACGAGGTGCTCGCGGACAGCGAGCGCCTGGTCAAGCTGCATCACGACCCGTCGTTCGGATCCATGGTCCGGGTGGCGCTGGCGCCGTGCGCGCTCTTCTCGGTTTCCCCCGCCCTGATGCGGCGCACCGCCGAGCTGGCGGAGAGGCTGGACGTCCGGCTGCACACCCACCTCGCCGAGGATCCGGACGAGGACACGTACTGCCTGGAGCGGTACGGCCGCCGGCCCGTCGAGCTCTTCGAGGAGGCCGGCTGGCTGACGTCCCGCGCGTGGGTGGCGCACGGCATCTACCCGTCGCCCGCGGAGGTGACCAGGCTCGGCGCGGCCGGCGTCGGGGTCGCGCACTGCCCGAGCTCCAACATGCTCATCGGCGGGGGCGGCTTCGCCCCGGTCCGGGAGTTCCGGACGGCGGGCGCGCCGGTCGGCCTCGGCTGCGACGGGTCCGCCTGCACGGACAGCGCGTCGCTGTGGGTCGAGTCGCGGGCCGCGTTGCTACTCGGCCGGCAACGGCTCGGGCCCGGCGGGATGACGGCCCGCGAGGTGCTCGACATCGCCACCCGCGGCAGCGCGGCCTGCCTGGGCCGGGCCGGTGAGATCGGCGAGCTGTCCGTCGGCGCGGCCGGCGACCTGGTGTGCTGGCCGCAGGAAGGCGTGCGGTACGCCGGCGCACTCGTCGACCCGGTCGAGGCGTGGCTGCGCTGCGGGCCGGCCAGCGCTCGCCACACGGTGGTGGCGGGGAAGGTGCTCGTCCGCGACGGGGAGCTCACCGTTCCCGGCGGCGACGTCGAGGACAGGCTGCGGCGGCACGCCGCGTCGTCCGCGCGCGTCCAGGGCCTGGCCAGCGGCGTCTCGGGCTCACGACGGTAAGCTGAGCCATCGCCCGGTGGGATTTGTGGTTCTGGTGCGATATCGGGCCGCAAGGCTTATGGCGCCAGCCCTTTTCATCCCCGCCCGGCCCGGCGTAAGCAGGTAAGCGACGAGAGAGGCTGTGGATGACCGTCACCTTCGAGCCCGACGCTGACTGGCTCGTCTACCTGGCGAACCCGCGCAAGCCGGATTACGTCCTGCCGCCGGGCGCGGTCGACGCGCACTGCCACGTCTTCGGGCCGGGGAACGTCTTCCCCTACGCGCCAGAGCGCAAGTACACGCCAGTGGACGCCCCGAAGGAGAAGCTGTTCGCGCTGCGCGACTTCCTCGGCTTCGACCGCAACGTCATCGTCCAGGCGACCTGCCACGGCGCGGACAACCGGGCG
Source organism: uncultured Actinomycetota bacterium (assembly GCA_963843745.1). Lineage (GTDB taxonomy): Bacteria > Actinomycetota > Actinomycetes > Streptosporangiales > Streptosporangiaceae > Trebonia. The sequence continues at coordinate 1,929,424 of CAWJLP010000007.1, read as the reverse complement.
CTTGTCGACGCGCTGCTCGCGTCCGATGACCGGGCTCGCGGCGTCGCGACCATCAAGCCGGGCGTCACCAGGGCTGAACTGGCGGACATGCACCAGGCCGGCGTGCGCGGCATCCGGTTCAACTTCGTCAGGCGGCTCGCCGACCCCAAGCCGGACGAGTACTACCGGGGTCTCGTCGACCTCATCAGGGAATTCGGCTGGCACATCGTCATCTACTTCGAGGCCCCCGACCTGGCCGAACGCTGGGACCTGTTCACGTCCCTGCCGACGGACATCGTGGTCGACCACGTCGGCAGGCCCGACGTGGCCCAGCCGCTCGACGGCGAGGGCTTCGCGCTGTTCCAGAAGCTGATGCGGGAACAAGGGAACGTGTGGGCAAAGCTGAGCGGCGCCGAACGGCTGTCGGTTTCCGGCCCGCCGCGATACGACGACTTCGTCCCGTTCGCCCGGCACATCGCCGAGACGTTCCCTGACCGGGTGATCTGGGGCACCGACTGGCCGCACCCGAACATGAAGAGCCACATGCCGGATGAGGGCGACCTCGTCGACCTCATCCCGCGGATCGCGCCTACCGAAGAGCTGCAGCGCAAGCTCCTCGTCGCCAACCCGATGCGCCTGTACTGGGAGAACTCATGACGTCCTACACCGCGGAATTCGACGACATCCCCGGCACCCGGGTGTTCACCGCGCAGCGCGCCAAAGCCGGCTACGAGCTGAACCAGTTCTGCATGAGCCTCATGAAGGAGGCCAACCGGGAGCGGTTCAAGGCCAACGAGCGCGCCTACCTCGACGAGACGAAAATGAGCGAGGAGCAGAAGCAGGCCGTCCTCGATCGCGACTACAACAAGATGATCGATCTCGGCGGGCAGATCTACTTCCTCGCGAAGATCTTCGCCACCGACGGGCTGAGCTACCTGCAGGCGGTCAGCACGATGACGGGCATGCCGACTGACGAATACCAGCAGATGATGATCCACGGCGGCCGCTCACCGGAGGGCTGGCGCTCAATCAAGGACGGTAACTGAGAATGGCTCGCATCACACACGGGCTGACCACGAGTCACATCCCGGCTGTCGGGGCCGCGATCGACCTCGGCAAGACCGAAGAGCCCTACTGGAAGCCGCTGTTCGCGGGGTACGAGTGGACGAAGGCCTGGGCGAAGCGGAACGTCCCCGACGTCATCATCCTGGTCTACAACGACCACGCGTCGGCGTTCACGCCTGAGCTGGTCCCCACCTTCGCGCTCGGCTGCGCCGATCAGTTCCCGCCGGCCGACGAGGGGTACGGACCCCGGCCGGTGCCGGTCGTCCAGGGCCGTGCCGACCTGGCGGCCCACCTGGCTGAGGGGCTCATCCTCGACGAGTTCGACCTCACGCTGATGTACCGGATGGAGGTCGACCACGGCCTGACCGTGCCGCTGTCGCTCGTCTACGGCCAGCCCGAGGCGTGGCCGACCACGGTCATCCCGCTCGCCGTGAACGTGGTGCAGTACCCGCCGCCGACCGGCCACCGCTGCTACATGCTCGGCAAGGCGATCCGCCGGGCCGTGGAGCAGTTCGACGATAACCTCAACGTGCACATCTGGGGCACCGGCGGCATGAGCCACCAGCTGCAGGGACCGCGCGCGGGCTTCATCAACACGCCGTGGGACAGCGCGTTCATGGACCGGCTGATCAAGGATCCGGACGGCCTGTCCACGCTGAAGCACATTGAGTACGTGCGGGAAGCCGGCGCGGAGGGCATCGAGCTGGTGATGTGGCTGATCATGCGGGGTGCGCTCGGCCCCGAGGCCGAGGAACTGTACCGTTTCTACCACGTTCCAGGTTCCAACACGGCGGTCGGCCACCTCGTGCTCCAGTCCGTCGAAACGCCTGCTTAGGAGATTCAGACCATGCGGATCGCGCTCGCCGGCACCGGTGCCTTCGGCATCAAGCACCTCGACGGCCTGCAGAACATCGACGGTGTGAGCGTGACGGCGGTGGTCAGCCGGCGCCTGGAGCAGGCCGAGGAGGTCGCCCGCAAGTACGGCATCCCCCGCGCCACGACCAGCCTGGACGAGGTCCTGGCCAGCGACGACGTGGATGCCGTGATCTTGTGCACGCCGACGCAGCTGCACGCGAGCCAGTCCATCGCGGCGATGCGGGCGGGCAAGAACGTCCAGGTGGAGATCCCGGTCGCGGACAGCTGGGCGGACGCGCAGGAAGTCGACCGCGTGCAGCGGGAGACCGGGCGGACCTGCATGGTCGGGCACACTCGCCGGTTCAACCCGTCCCACCAGTGGGTGCGCCGCCGCATCGTGGCCGGCGAGCTGTCCATCCAGCAGATGGACGTGCAGACCTACTTCTTCCGCCGGACGAACATGAACGCGGCCGGGCAGCCCCGCAGCTGGACCGACCACCTGCTGTGGCATCACGCCGCGCACACGGTCGACCTGTTCCAGTACCAGACCGGTGAGCAGTCGCAGCTGCACCACGCGGTACAGGGGCCGATCCACCCCGAGCTGGGCATCGCGATGGACATGTCCATCCAGCTGCGGACCCCCTCGGGCAAGATCTGCACGCTGTCGCTCAGCTTCAACAACGACGGCCCGCTCGGCAGCTTCTTCCGCTACATCTGCGACAACGGCACCTACATCGCCCGGTACGACGACCTGGTGACGGGCCGCGAGGAGCCGATCGACGTCTCTCACGTCGACGTCTCTACGAACGGCATCGAGCTGCAGGACCGGGAGTTCGTCGCGGCGATCAACGAGGGCCGCGAGCCGAACTCCAGCATCGCCAGCGTGCTCGGCTGCTACCGGGTGCTCGGTGAGCTGGAGACCCAGCTCGCGAGCCAGCGGTGACCACGGTCGGCCCGCTGGCCGCTTCGGACCGGGCGGACTGGGAGCGGCTGTTCCGCGCCTACATCGCGTTCTACGAGCAGGACCATCCGCAGTCGATGTACGACAGGGCGTGGGCCGAGTTCCAGGCGGACACCCGGATGCACGCCTTCGGGGCGTGGCGGGACGGGTCGCTGGCCGGCATCACGCATTTCCTGACGCACCCGACCACCACGGCGCCCGACGACCTCTGCTACCTGGAGGACCTGTACACCGCGCCGGAACATCGCGGTCACGGCATCGCCAGGGCGCTGATCGGCGCGGTGGGAGAGTGGGCCGCCGCGCACGGCTGCGGCAGCGTCTACTGGCAGACCCGCCAGGACAACGCGACCGCGCGGGTGCTGTACGACCGGGTCGCGACCTACTACGGCTTCATCGTCTACACCATGGAGCTGCCGGCCTAGGCGGGCCGGAGTTCGGACAGCATGTGGTCGCGGCTCAGGTCGTGACCGTGCGACGCCGCGGCCTCAGTCGAAGGAGGGCTTGCGGTCCCTGCTGCGCTTGAGCTCGAAGAACCCGTCCGCCTTGATCACCAGCGCCAAGCCGTCCCACAGCTCCCCGGCGGCCTCGCCCTTGGGCGCGGGCGTGATGACCGGGCCGAACATGGCCTTGCCACGGACGCGGATGACCGGTGTCCCCACGTCGAGGCCGACCTCATCGAACGCCTCGTTGTGGGAGTCCTTGATGATCTGGTCGAACTCGTCGGACTCGGCGGCGCTGGCCAGCGACTCGGGCAGCCCTACTTCCACCAGAGCCTCGGGGAGGATCTTGGGGTCATCCCGGCGTCCCTCGTTGTGCAGGCGAGTGCCGATGGCCGTGTACAGCGGCCCGAGGACGCCGGGGCCACTGTGCTGCGCGGCGGCGGCGACCACCCGGACCGGCCCCCAGGCCCTGCTCATGCGCTCTACGTACTCCTCGCTCAGGCCCTTGCCCTCATGCTGGATGAGGTTCAGGTAGGCGAGCGACATGATCCGCCAGTCGGCACGGACCGGCCGGACCTTTTCCACCTCCAGCATCCAGCGGGAAGTGATCCACGCCCAAGGGCACAACGGATCGAACCAGAACTGCACATTTTCCGGGGACTGCGCCTGTTCCGTCATGACCGCGGCAACACACCCCTTCATTCGGGTATTCCGGTTGCATGATCAACTTTGACATCGTGCTCCGCGGTGGCCGCGTCATCGACCCGGAGTCCGGCCTGGACGCGGTCCGCGACGTGGCGATCGCGGGTAACCGGGTGGTACAGGTCGGCACCGCGCTGCCGCCAGGGCGCCGTGAACTAGACGTCGCCGGGCACGTGGTGACCGCCGGTTTCATCGACCTGCACAGCCATGCTTACGACATTGGGGGCGCTCGGCTGCAGGCCATGGACGGCGTGACGACCGCCCTGGAACTGGAGGCGGGCGTCGCCCCGGTACGAATCGCCTACGAACGGGCCGCGGCGGCAGGCCGGCCGGTCAACTACGGCTTCGCCACGTCGTGGGCGCTGGCCCGGATGGAAGTGCTCGACGGGGTCCGGCTGGACGGCGATCTGCGGACGCTCTTCGCGAACGTCGCGAGCCCAGGGTGGCAGCGCGCCGCGACCGGCCCGGAGGTTCGCCGTGTCCTGGCCCGGCTGGAGGCCGACATCGCCGACGGCGCGCTCGGCATCGGCGTACTGGCCGGTTACGTCCCCGCGGCCCGGCCCGAGGAGTACCTCGCGGTCGCCACGCTCGCCGCGAACGCCGGTATCCCGACCTTCACGCACTCTCGTGACCTGGTCGAGTTCGCCCCGGACACGCTCATCGACGGGGCCGAGGAGATCGTCCGCGCCGCGGGCGAAACCGGCGCCCACATGCACTACTGCCACCTCAACAGCACCACGCTGCGGCAGGCCGACCGGGTGCTCGGCCTGGTCGAGCGCGCACAGCGGGCAGGCGCGCGAGTCAGCACCGAGGCGTACCCCTACGGCGCGGGCATGACGGGGATCGGCGCCGCGTTCCTCTCCCCGGAACGGCTCAGCGAACGCGGCCTCGACCCGACGTCGCTCACCTACGCGCCGACCGGCGAGCGGATCGCCACCGCGGACCGGCTGCGGGAACTTCGCGCGGCCGATCCTGGCGCCCTGGTGATCATCCGGCATCTCGACGAGGATGATCCGGCCGACCGGGATTTCCTGCTGCGGTACCTGCTGTTTCCCGGCGCCGTGGTGGCCAGCGACGCCATGCCGCTGACGTGGATGGGGACCGCTCCCGAACCGGACGCCTGGCCGCTGCCGCGCGAGGCGTTCACCCATCCGCGGACCGCCGGGACGTTCGCGAGGTCGATCCGGGTACTCACCCGCGACGGCGGAACCCTGAGCCTGCCCGATGCCCTGGCGAAGTGCAGCCTGCTCCCGGCCAGGCTCCTGCAAGACCACGTGCCCGCGATGCGCCGCAAGGGCCGCCTCGCCGAAGGATGCGACGCCGACATCGTGGTGTTCGACCCGGCCCGCATCACCGACCAGGCCAGCTACGACGATCCCACCCGGCCGTCCACGGGCATCCGGCACGTCCTGGTCAGCGGCGAGTTCGTCGTTTCGGATGCGGAACTCGTGACTGATGCCCGACCCGGCAGGCCGGTTCGCGTCGGGTTCTAGCCGCCGGACTCCAGCAGGGCTTTCGCGCCGTGCCACCCTGGGCCGGCGCGAAGGGGTAATCACTGCGGGTGATCGTAACAGCTCAGGACCTAGTGTCACGCGGGGTACTGCATGGGTCCTTGGGTGTAGGTGCGTCCGCTGGGGGTGGTCCACTGGTGCCAGCCGGGCTGCGGCTGGGTGACGGTCCAGCCGGGTGATTGCTTGACCCGGTGGCAGCGGCGGCTGCGGGCGCCGCCGTTGCACGCGCAGGTCCGGCCGCCCTTGTCATACGGGACCGCGTGCTCGAAGTCGGATTCGCGGGCGTGGCGGGAACACGGCGGGAAGGTGCACTCTCCGTCCCGCACCTGCACGAGGTGGCGGAGGGTGTCACTGGGCTGGTAGCCGCGTGATTCGTGCCGGTGGTCGCAGTCGGTGACCGGGATCGGCTCGAGTTTGACGGTGAACTCGCGGCCGCCGGGCAGGGTGAGGGTCCAGGTGCCGTAGCCGCCGGGCGGTCCTGGGTCGTCGGTCGGGGTGAACGCCCACGGGATCGGCCCGTCGCGGCTGGCGGGCCGGTTGTTTTTCGTCCGGGCGGCCTTGGCGCAGCCGTGTGCGACGGCTACCCCTTGGCTGTCGGTGATGGTGGTGCACCAGTGGCTGTGCGGGCTGGCGGCGACAGTTGCGGCGAGGTCGCGGACGAGGGCGGGGTCGAGGGGGCCGAGGCCGTGCCCGGCGCCGGGCCGTTCGGCCAGCCCGAGCAGGGTGGCCAGCGGCAGGGTGAGGTTGGCCCGCGCGGTCAGCGCCGGGAGAACCGGAGCCGCAACGGGGCTGCCGGACTCGCCGACTGGGCTGTTAGTGGTGCTGCTGTCACCATTACTGCCGCTGGTGCTGCCCGTACTGGCTCGTTCGCTGGTGGAAGCGCCACCGCCGCCGGTGCCGTTTGGACGGGTACTGCCGGGGCCGCCACGTGTTCCTTGGCTGGTGCTACCGTCAGCGCCGCTGGGCTGGCCTGCGCGGCGCGGTCGTAGGCGATGCGGGATTCGAGGGTGATGCCGTTGAGGAGGTCCAGGAACGCCAGCACCCGCAGCTGGTCCATCCGCGCCTCAGGCCGGAGCTTCGCCGCCTTGTACGCCGCCGCGCGGTCGTTGATCGCGTCGTTCGCCGCCAGCGCCGCGTCGGTCGGCAGGCCGAACGCGGCCAGCGCGCACGCGCCGCCGTTGTCCCGCCAGAACCGCACCCGCGCCTCCTCCCGCTCCGCGTACTGGCGGCGCTTAGCGGCCCCGTCCGGATCCACGGTCACGACTGCCTGCGCGGCGAGGCGGCCGAGCTGCGCCGGGGTCTGCCTATCCAGCAGGTCTAGGATCAGCTTCTCCGCGTGCGCGGCGTGCTCGTCGTCCAGCACCTTCAGCTCATCGGAGATGATCCGGGCCTTCAGCGCGGTGAGAATACCGGCTGCGAGGGCCGCGCCGATACCGGGCAATCGGGCCTGCAGGTCCCACGCGAAGGCGGTCAGGTTGTCGGCGGACCGCAGCGAGATCTTCAGCGCGGCGCTGACCTCGTGGGCGGTGCCCTCCTCCCACTGGTCCGGCAGGTCCCCGTGCACTCGACGGGCTCCCGCCCAGGCCGGGACGGGCGCGGCGGCGCAGCAGCTCGCGGACCACGCCGAGCTTGGCGGCTTCCGCCCACGACCCGATCGCGTCCCACCGGCCGAGCAGCCCGATCAGCTCATCGTCGGTCGCGCCCGCGCACCGCCACTCCGGGCCGGACAGCTCCGCGACCGCCGCCGCCAGCTCCGGGCCGGGCGGGCAGGTGTCGCCGGCGCCGTCCTTGGCGAACCCGGCCAGCCGCGGATCCCGGCCCGGAGCGGCCGCGCTGCCGCCGGGCGACCCGGAGTCGCGGGCCGGCTCCTCGCCTGGCCCGCGCCCGGAAGTCGGCGGCTGCGCCATGAATGCTCCTCGTTCAAGTGCTATTAAAAGAACTTGCTTAACTCGAATTCTATCACCATTAATGACATTCCACCGGCCTGGATCCCTTACCTGGTGGTTACTATTTCCTGTCTTGGGGTGGCTTTCCCGACCCGTGGGACACTGAGGCGGTGCGTACTTACGGGCTGCGATTTGACGTCAACTGCTCGATTCTCTTTACCGAGCTGCCGCTGTTGCAGCGGCCCGCGGCGGCTAAGGCGGCCGGGTTTGACGGGGTGGAGTTCTGGTGGCCGTGGGACGCGATGGTGCCGTCCGATAAAGAAGCGGACGCGTTCGTCAGCGCACTGAGCGACGCCGGGGTTGAGCTGGTCAGCCTGAACTTTCACACCGGGGACGTGGCGGCAGGGGAACGCGGGCTCGTGTCCGTGCCGTCAGCGGCTAAAGCGTTCCGGGAGAACATCGGGGCTTGCACCGAGATCGCCCGGCGGACCGGCTGCCGGAGGCTGAACGCGGCGTACGGGAACCGGATCGAGGGCGCGGACCCCGCGGAGCAGGACGCGGTCGCGATCGAGAACCTGCGGCTCGCCGCCCAGGCGGCAGCCAGCGCCGACGCCGCCGTGCTGGTCGAGGCGATCAACTCCGTCGACGTTCCCGCGTTCCCCATCGACACCAGCGCCAAGGCGATCGCGGTCATCGACGCGGTCGGCGCGCCCAACGTCGGGTTTCTCGCGGACCTGTACCACCTCGGGAAGATGGGCGAAGACCTGCCCGGCGTGCTGGATGAGTACCGCGAAAGGATCTGGCACGTCCAGGTCGCCGACCCGCCGGGGCGCGGGGCGCCGGGGACGGGGACGCTGGACTTCGAGCCGTTGTTCGGGCAGCTGGCCGAACAGGGGTATAAGGGGTGGGTGGGGCTTGAGTACCTGCCGTCCGACGCGTCGGACAGCGCCGGCAGTTTCGGGTGGCTATGAGCGAGACGCTCGTCATCAGGTCGACCCGCATGGTGTTGCCAGATGGGGTGCGGGAGTCGGCGGCGTACGTTCGGGATAAAAAGATCGAATCGATTCACGGGTACGACGCGAAGCTTGACGCTGACCGCGAGGTCGATCTCGGCGACCTCGCCCTGCTGCCCGGGCTCGTGGACACGCACGTGCACGTCAACGAGCCGGGGCGGACCGAGTGGGAGGGGTTCGCCTCCGCGACGCGAGCCGCGCTGGCCGGCGGGGTGACGACGATCTGCGACATGCCGCTGAACTCCGTGCCGGTGACCGCCTCCGTGGCCGCGCTGCGGGAGAAGGCCGCCGCGGCGGCCGGGCAGTGCGCGGTGGACGTGGCGTTCTGGGGCGGGGCGGTGCCGGGGAACGTCGCGGCGATCGGGCCGCTGCTCGAGGCCGGCGTCGTGGGGTTCAAGTGCTTCCTGATCGACTCGGGCATCGCGGAGTTCCCGCCGCTGTCCCGCGACGAGCTGCGGGCGGCGATGAAGGAGCTGGCGGTGGCCGGGGCTCCCATGATCGTGCACGCGGAGGATCCGGCCGAGATCAGTGTGCCGAACGGTCCAGGGTATGACGCCTTCGTCGCCTCCAGGCCTCCGGTGGCCGAACGGCGGGCGATCGAGACCGTCATCAGGGCGGCCGCGGCCACCGGGGCGCGGGCGCATATCGTGCACCTCGCCGCCGGGGAGTGCGCGGCGCTGATCGACTCGGCGCGCGCGGCGGGGATCGACCTGTCGGCGGAGACGTGCCCGCATTACCTCACCTTCGCCGCCGACGAGGTGCCCGCGGGCGCGACCGAGTACAAGTGCTGCCCGCCGGTGCGGTACGCGCCCAACAGGGAGGCGCTGTGGCGCGCGCTCGGGGCCGGCGTCATCGACTGCGTCGTGTCCGACCATTCGCCGTGCACTCCGGCGTTGAAGGACACCGGGGACTTCAGGACCGCGTGGGGCGGGATCGCGTCACTGCAGATCGGGCTGCCGGCGGTGTGGACCGGGGCGCGGCGGCGCGGGCACTCGCTCGCGGACGTGGCGCGGTGGATGGCCGCGTTTCCCGCGTCGCTGGCGGGGCTGCCGTCGAAGGGGCGGATCGCGGCCGGATGCGACGCGGACTTCGCCGCGTTCGACCCGGACGCCTCTTTTGTGGTGCGCGGGTCCGAGTTGCTGCACCGGCATCCGCTGACGCCGTACGACGGGCGGACGCTGACCGGGGTGGTGTCGCGGGTGTGGCTGGGCGGTTCCGAGGTCACGCCTGACGGCGAGCCGCGCGGGCGGCTGCTGCGCCGAGGGGGCGGCACCCTGTGACCGACGACGACGGCGGGCTCGGCGGCTCTGACTCGCTGGCGCTGCCTGACCTGGCGTCGCGGGCGCTGCGCGGGTCGGTGGTCGCGGCGTCGGACGAGTTCTTCGCGGAGAAGGAGAACCTGATACTGCCCGGCGCCCCTTCATTCACGGCGCAGACCTTCGGGCACAAGGGGCAGGTGTACGACGGCTGGGAGACGCGGCGGCGGCGCGGCCCGTCCGGTGCGCTGCCCGGAGCCGACGAGCACGACTGGGTGATCGTGCGGCTGGGCGCGGCCGGGGTGGTGTACGCCGTCGTCGTGGACACGGCGTACTTCACGGGGAATTACCCGCAGTCGTGTTCGGTGGAAGGCGCGCGCGTCGACGGATACGGCGATGTCGCGCCGGCCGCTGAGTGGATGCCGCTCGTGCCGCGCAGCCCGCTGACGGGCGACGCGCAGCAGGTGTTCCAGGTGTCGTCGGATCTGCTTTGCACGCACGTGCGGCTGCGGATCTACCCGGACGGCGGCGTCGCCAGGCTGCGGGTGCACGGGACCGTGGTGCCGTCGCCATCGCTGCTGGAGGGGCTGACGTTCGACCTGGCGGCGCTGGAGAACGGCGGGGACGTGATCGCGTGCAGCGACCGGTTCTACTCCTCGCCGCGCAACGTTCTCTCGCCCGGGCTGTCCCGGGTAATGGGCGAGGGCTGGGAGACCCGGCGGCGGCGTGAGCCGGGCAACGAATGGCTGATCGTCCGGCTGACCGCGCAGTCCGTGGTGGCGCTGGCCGAGATCGACACGTCCGGGTACGTCGGCAACCCGCCGGGGGCGGCGTCGCTGCTGGGGATCGACGCCGCGGTGTCGTCGCTGGACGATTCGTCCGCGTGGTTCCCGCTGCTCCCCCGCACCCCGCTGCTGCCGGACACGCCGCACCGGTTCCGGCTGCCCGGCTCGCGGCCGGTCACCCACGTCCGGCTCGACGTGTTCCCCGACGGCGGAGTCGCGCGGCTGCGGCTGCACGGGTCGCTGACGTCGCACGGGCTGGCCGGGGTGCGCCGGCGCTGGGCGGAGACGGCGGGATCTTGACAGGGTGACCGTCCGCTACGGCGGCTGGGTCACTACCTGCATCGCGCCGCTTACGATCAGACCAGGTCGAGCTGGATGGGCAGGGCTGGCTTGTCGAGGGCTTGCCGGGCATGGGCCAGGGCTTCGGTTTCGATGCGGTGGTGCAGCGCGGGCAGATCAGCTGCGGTGGAGGGACTGACGGTCAGCACGATCTGGGGGTCGCGGCTGTCCCCGATGATCCGGCCCTTGGCCGCGTCGACGCCGTGGTAGGCGCTGATCTCACGGGTGAGGGCGCCGGTGACAGCTGCGGGGTGCAAGATGGTCGTGCCCTGGCCGGTGTCGCCGGGGATGATGAGGTCCCCGGCCCGGTCGGTGGAGGCGAGCAGGGCCAGGATCCACCGCAGGCAGGCCAGGGCGAGCAGCAGGCAGCCGCCGGCGATGACAGGCCACAGCCAGCCGCCGTGCTGGCCGATGTAGCTGCTGGCGGGGTTGGCGAACAGGGCGCGCCGGGAGAAGGCCGCGCCGAACACGCCGGTCGAGGCGGCCATTCCGGCCCCGCCCGCCGCCAGGAGCAGCAGGCCGAGCAAGGTCAGCGCGGCGCGATTGGTGCGGTCGGCGTGCATCAGCGGCCTTTCGGGAGGACGTGCACCTTCAGGCGCGGTGGGTATCGCAGGCCGAGCTGGTCCATTCGGGCGCGGGCCGCCTGGGTGACGGGCTCGGTGTGGGCCTCGGCGGCGGCCCGGCCGCGGGCGGCGGAGGTGACGGTGACGCGGGCGCGGCCGCGGCGGACCTTGACGGTGGCGCCGGAGACCCCGTCCACCCCGGTTGCCGCCGTGCGGAGCATCCCGGACAGGCCGCGGCGGGTGACGGCCGCGTCGGTAGCGTCATGCAGAGAACGCAGCGGCAGCCGGGTGGCACGGCGGGGCTTGAGCTGGGCCGCCAGGATCAGCACGCCGACCGCGATCAAGATGGCTGACCAGACCCGGACTACCAATACGTTCCAGCGGGTCACCCCGGCCCAGTGATACCAGGTGGTCCAGTGCACCAGCAGCGGGCTGCGATGCACGAAGAAGCCGATCACCTCGGCGATGACCACGACGCAGACGGCGATCACCGCCGCGGCGAGGATGAAGGCCAGCGGCCGGTTCAGGACGCGCATGTTCGGTTCCTTCCCTTACCGGACCCGGGGCGGCGGTGTGATGTCGGTGGCCAGGTCGGCCACGACGATATGGACCTCGTCGACTTCCAGCCCGGCCAGTTCCCGGACTCTGGCCTGGACGTGGCCGCGGACCTGCCCGGTGATCTCGGCGATCGACGCGGGCCAGCGGACGGCGATCTCGAGGCTCACGTACGCCTTAGCGCCGTCGACGTCGACGGATGTCTTCGGCAGGGCATTCAGGTCGGTGCCGCGCACGCCGAGGCTGCCGGCGCCGGGGACGGCACGGCCCAGCACCCGTGCCGTGGCGGCGCCGGCGTCGGGGTTCTCTGCCGCGGCCCGGGCAGCGATCTTGACCACCACCCGGTCGGCGATGCTGATCGTGCCAAGGTCGGTGCGGCCGACCAGCGGCGCAGGGACGGCCTGGGTGACGGCGCTCATCTATCGCGGCGGGCGCGGGCCAGCCATGCCTGCGCGTCGATATCGCCGTCGAGGACCTTGGCGGCGCCGTAGCCGATCGCGCCGAACAGGGCCACGATCAGCATGTCGCCGAAGCTGCCGAACACCAGCGCCAGGCCCAAGACCAGCCCGGTGATAGTGGCGAGCGCGGTACGGTTCATGACTCTCACATCCAGATAGCGGAAAGTACGCGACGACCCGGCGTTCAGACGGACGGCAGGCCAGGATCCGGGCGCGGCTGTCCCGGTGCGCGGGGCGGATCGTCGATGTCGGCGATGACCACGTCGATCAGGCGGTGCCTGGCCAACGGGGACACCACCGTGGTGATCAGGGCGGCCAGCTCCGGCGCCGGGACTCCCCACGCGGCGCGAACCTGGACCGTGATCTGGCCTTCTCCGATCACGACGCCGGCGACCTTCCGGCCGGGCAGGTAGGTGGCGACCTCGCCGTACGGGCCGCCGTCGAGCGCGGACACGCCCGCGCACCCCCGGACGGCCGCAGCGATCATCTCGGCGTCGATGCCGTCGATCATGGCGGGCGCGGGCCCGGCGCTGACCGCGGTCATGCCACCCGCGTGGGCGCGGCGTCCTGGTCGCCGTTGGAAGGCAGGTAGACGTCGTCGACGGCGATGTTGACCTCGACCACGCGCAGGCCGGTCATCCGCTCGACAGCCTGCTTGACGTTGCGCTGAATGCCGCGGCCTAGCTCGGCGATGGACACGCCGTACTCGACCACGATGTCCAGGTCGATGGCGGCCTCTTTCTCTCCTACCTCGACCCCGACGCCCTGGGCGAAGTTAGGGCCCGTGCTGCCGGGAATCCGCTCGCGGACCGACCCGAACGCGCGGGTGCCGCCGGTGCCCATGGCGTGCACTCCGGCGATCTCCCGGCAAGCCTTGCCGGCGATCTTCTGCACCACGTTCTCGGCGACGGTGATCTGGCCCTCTTCGGTGACGAGCCGGTCACGGACCGCGGGGTTGGCGGCCGTGGACGGTGCGTCGGAGGTCTGCGTGTTGGCGGACTTGGCAGGCTGGGTCATCAGGAAGCTTCCTTGGGTGAGTGCGGGACAGGGCGGCCCTGACGTGTTCCCGGGCCGTTACATGGTTAGACACCGCGCGCAAGGAATCCTCGCAAGTTTTCCCGGATTCTCCGCCGGGTGGCCCGTGGCCGGCATGCCCCGGCGCGGCAGGGGTACGTGCAGCGGGCATTCGGCGTACCGCGGCGAGGGGGCAGCCATTGAACGCAGCGCAGGCAGGCGAGCCCGACGTGGGCGACGCCTACCTGGTAGCTCGCGCTCAGGAAGGCTACGTCGACGCCTACGAGCTGCTGGTCCAGCGGCATTCCGCCATGGCCTACCGGGTAGCCCTGCGGCTGACCGGCAACCACCACGACGCCCAGGACGTGGCCCAGGAAGCGCTGATCGCGGCTTGGGAGAGCCTGGGCCGGTTCCGGGCCCGGGCGTCGTTTTCGACCTGGCTGTACCAGATCGTGACCCGCAGGGCGCTGAACAAGGTCAGCCGGGGCCGGGCCGCCAGCCCGCTGGACGTGCTGCCCGATATGACCGACCCGGCTGACGAGCCCGCCGAGCGAGCCGAGCGCAACTTCGCGGTCGATGCCGTCACCGACGCGTTGCTCGCGCTGCCCTTCTCGCAGCGGGCCGTGATCGTCCTTCACCATTTCGAGGGACTGTCATACGCTGACGTAGCGGCCGCGACGGGCAGCACCGAGCCGGCCGTCCGCAGCCACCTTTTTCGTGCTCGCCGCGCATTGAGCAAGAAGCTAGAGGAATGGAGAGAGGTAGCTACCCAGTGAATGACCCGCACCCGGACGGCCCGTCGCTGCTGAGCGCCGCCGTGCTGCCGTGCGGTGCCGACGTCGACCTGCTGCTGGAGCAGGCCGCGGTCGGCCGCGGTCACGACCTCGATGCTCACCAGCGCGAATGCGTGCACTGCCAGGCGGCCCTCGGCGAATTCACCGCCCTGTGGGCACCGGTCAGCGAGCTAGCAGCCGTCCCGGTGCCTGCCCCGCCCGGCTTGACCGCGGTGGTGATGAGCCAGATCCGCACCTTGGTCCGCGACATCTGGTACACCCTGGAAGTTACCGAGATCGGCGCGGTCCGGATCGCGGCCCGCATCGTGGCGGCGCTGGCGCGCGATAGCGCACGGATGATCCCCGGTGTCCGGGTCGCCTTGGGCCGCAGTACGGAGGGCCAGACCGCCGCGCTCGCCGAGAAGGCCACCTTCGGGCACCGGCATCCGAACGCAGCCGTCGGCGTGCTCGGCCGCACGGCAGTGGTGGACCTGGCCGTCGCGGTCACCTACCAGAATCCCGTCCACGAGGTCGCCCGCGACATACAGCGACACGTCACCGCCACCCTGCGCGACCAGGTTGGCCTACGCAGCGTAACCGTCAACGTCACCGTGGATGACATCCTCGGCGCGGACGACAGCTAGCCGTCATGCGGGCGCGTGGCGGGGCGAGGCGCTACCGCACCCGGGGAGGCCTGGGACCGTATCGCAGGCGCCGCGCCAGAGTGGCCCCCCGCCGTAGCAGCCACGCCCGCCGCCGGATGACGATCACCTCCGGCAGAGCCCCCGTGTCCGTATCGTTCCCGGCACCGAACGCGCGCAGGCCAGCGATGAATGCCTCCGGATCGCCGCCCCCGTCCGGATGATGCGCCCGAATGAAGTCCCGGCGCCGGCGCCGGGACTCCTGGGCCTGGCGCTCAGTCATCCGCCGTCGTCACCGCGGGCCGGGGCCTCGTTTTCATCGGTGCCAGTTAACCCTCCATTTCGCCTCCGAACAAGGCCCCCGCGCCGGCCCGCCGACGGTGGGCGGAGACGGCTTGCCCTCGCGGGGTGAGCGTCCGCTACCCGGACTGCTTAGCGGACTGGGACACGCAGAACTCGTTGCCTTCCGGGTCGGCGAGCGTGACCCAGGTGTGCGGTCCCTGCTGGCCGTTGTGCAGGAACTTCGCCCCGCGCGCGACCAGGCCCGCGACCGCGGATTCCACGTCGTCGGCGCCGATGCGCACGTCCAGGTGTATTCGGTCCTTCACCGTCTTAGGCTCGGGGACCTGCTGGAACAGCAGCCGCGGGGCCCGCTGCAGGCCGTCTGGGTGGCGGATCGCCGCCCCGTCCTCCCAGACGAGCACGCCGTTGTGCAGCGTCGTGTCGCTCTCGGCGGCATACCCCTCGCTGATCATCCGCCGGATGAACGCCTCATCCGAGGGCTCGACCTGCCAGCCCAGCGTCTCGGCCCACCAGTCCGCCAGCGTGTGCGGGTCCGCGCAGTCCACCGCTACCTGGAACTCATACGCCATCGCCGTCATCCCTCCTCGACATGCGTCGCCTAATGGAGTGACGCTAGCGGCCGTCGCGGACAGTCTCAGTCCGCTATTGACAGCTAGCCCGCGGATAGCTCGGTCACGGCCTTCTCGACACGCCGCTGACGGGTCTCCGGTGTCTTCGCCTGCTCGACGGAAAGCACGTAACGCTGCTGGCCGCTGTAGGACAGTTTGTCGAAGGCCTGGCGCGCGGCGGGCACCCGGTCCAGTGCTTCGGCGAGATCCCCCGGCACCTCGACGACGCGCGGCGCAGTGTCGGGGACCACGTTGACGTCCACCTCATCGCCTCCCGCGACGCCAGCCTTGGCGCGGACGTCGGCGCTGACCGGGATGAGCGACAGGCCGCCCATCACGCCGACGGTGGTCCGGTAGCTGTAGCCGTTGATGGTGACCGTGATCTTCGGCCGCTTGCCCTGAGCCAGCGCGGCCACGACGTCGGCTGGCACCTCGATGCCGGTCGCGGACTTGCCGCTGTGCGCGATGGTCTACAAGTTCTTCCCGGACAAGGAGGAACTGTTCAGCGCCATCGTCCTGGAGACGCTCGACCGGGCGGGTGCCCCGTTCCTCGCCGAGCTCTCCAGTCTGGCCGAAACTGGGCAGCTCGCCGACGACCTGCAGGACCTGGCGCGCCGGTACCTCGCCACGGTGACCGAGCCGGCCGTCCTGCAGTTGCGCCGGCTGGTGATCGGGGCCTCCCATCAGCTGCCTGGCCTCGCGCGGGCGTACTACGAACGGGCGCCCGAGCAGACGCTCCGGGCGATCGCCGACTGCTTCCAGCGGCTCGCGGACCGCGGCCTGCTGCGAGCACCGGAACCGGAGCAAGCCGCGGCCCACTTCGCGTTCCTTGTGCTTGGCCGCGCGCTCGACAAGAGCCTGTTTTGCGGGGACCAGCCGTTTACCGCTGAGGAGCTGGCGGCTCAGGCGGACGCGGGCGCGTCGGCTTTCGTCGCCGCCTACGGAACGATGTAATGGCGCCATGGCGACGCTGCTGCTGATCCACGGCGGCCTGTGGGAGGACATCGGCGCTGACTGGTTCTGGCGACGGCCAGGGATCATTGACGGGTTCGAGCGGCTCGGGTTCACCGTGGCGGCACCGGACCGGCTCCGCCGCCCCGCCAGCTGGGCGGCGGACGCCGAGCACGTTCTGGCCGCGGTTCCCGGCGGCGAGCCGGTGACCGTGGTGGGCGGGTCATTCGGATGTTCGGTGGCGGCGCGGCTCGCCCTCGACTCCCCCGGCCGCGTCTTGCGTATGGTGCTGTCGTGGCCGGCCGCGCTGAGCGACCAGTTCGCGCTCATCAGGATGCGCGCCGACCTGGCCAGGCTCGGCGCGTCTGCCCGGGTCCTCGACGCCCTGCTTGGCGCGGGGACGCTGCCGAGCGCCACCGACGCGGAGCTTGGCGCGATCGCCGTCCCGGTCGGCGTGATCCCGGCACTGCCGCCAGACCCGTTCCACCCGCGTGGCACGGTCGACTCGCTGCTCCGCCTGCTGCCGTCCGCTACGGAACTGCCGGGCTGCCCGGAGGCGCCGCGCCCTGAGTTCCCGGCGCACCTGGAGTCGTTCCTGGCCTCGGTGGCCGGTTTCGCGGGTGCGCCTAGCTAGCGCCGACCGTTGTCGTGGGCCGGGCCGCCGCCAGCAGCTCCGCGATGCCATGCTTCTCCTCGGCCGTGACCGCGACAACGGACCATCCGGTGTTCCGCGCCTGGTCTCCCGGCAGCGTGCTTGAATCGGTGCCATGGCGGACCGCGTCCTCGTCGCACCGGACAAGTTCAAGGGCAGCCTGGCCGCGACGGAGGTGGCCGCGCGGGTGGCCGCGGGCCTGTCGCGGGCCGGTTTCCGCGGCGAGGTCGTGCAACTGCCCGTGGCGGACGGCGGTGACGGGACGGTCGACGCCGCGGTCTCCGCCGGGTACCGCCGCGTCGGGCTGGAGGTGCGCGGGCCGACCGGACGGCCGGTTAAGGCCGCGTTCGCGCTGCTCGACGACACGGCGGTCATCGAGGCGGCGCAGGCGTCCGGGCTGGCGCTGCTGGCGCCGGGACAGCTCGCGCCGCTGACGGCGACCACCTGGGGCGTGGGCGAGCTGATCCTGGCCGCCATCCGGATGGGGGTCAAGCGGATCGTGCTCGCGGTCGGCGGCGTCGCCACCACGGACGGCGGCGCGGGCCTGCTGGAGGCACTCGGGGCGCGGCTGACCGACGCGCCGGGGAATCAGCTGCCGCCCGGCGGCGCGGCGCTCGCGCGGCTGGCCACGCTCGACCTGTCGGGGCTGCGGGACCTGTCCGGGGTGGAGTTCCAGCTCGCGTCCGACGTGAACAACCCGCTGCTCGGCCCGTCAGGCGCGGCGGCGGTCTACGGTCCGCAGAAGGGGGCCGCGCCCGGCGACGTGAAGCTGCTCGAAGCGGGCCTGGCGACGTGGGCGGACGTCGCGGAGGCGGCCTGGGGCGCGGCCGCCCGCGACGCGCCGGGCGCCGGCGCGGCGGGCGGGCTCGGCTTCGCCGCGCAGTTGTTCTTCGGCGCGCGGATGCGGCCCGGCATCGAGGTGCTGCTGGAGATGCTTTCGTTCGGCACGCAGCTGGACGGCGCGCGGCTGGTGATCACGGGTGAGGGCTCGCTCGACGCGCAGTCGCTGCACGGGAAGGCGCCCGTCGGGGTGGCCCGCGCCGCTGCCGCGCACGACCCGCCGGTTCCCGTCGTCGCGGTGGCCGGGGTGTGCAGGCTCTCGCCCGCCGAACTGCGCGAGGCCGGATTTCGCGGCGTGCTACGCCATCGCCGACATCGAGGCCGACCTGACCAGGTGCATCACCGAGGCCGGACCGCTGCTCGAGGAGCTGGCCGGGCGCATCGCCGCCGACTGGCTCGGGTAGCCGGTTGCAGCCGGGTTCAGGCTGTCGCCGCTAGCGGGCCGAGGGTGCCGGCCGCCACCGTTTCGCAGTCCTCCGCGTAGGTGAAGACGGCGCCGAGCCGTTCACCGGCCAGGACCCGCGGCAGCCAGCGCTTGGCGTCGTCCCACATGCGGTCGAGCGGCAGATCCGTGACGTCGAACCATTCGGGCCTGATCTCGGGTGTCTCCACCGCCTCGCCCGTCCACTCCGCGCTGGTGAAGACGAACGCGATCATGTCCCACCGCGGGCACACCGGGAACAGGAACGTCACCTGTGCCACCTCCCGCAGGGAGCCGGCCGCCACCTGGATCCCCGATTCCTCTTTCACCTCGCGGGCCGCGGCGTCCGCCGGCGATTCGCCGTCCTCCACGTGACCGCCGAGCGCCACGATCTTGCCGCACCCCAGCCCGGTCTTCTTGTGCCCGAGGAGAACCTGCCGGCCGCCGTCGCCGGCGGTTCTGGTCAGCAGGCACAGGCAGGTGGGAATCAGCGGCACGCCATCAGTATCCCAGGCATAACCCCCGGGCCACGTCCGCGTAGCACGCCAGCACGGCGGCGACGGCGTCGTCCCCGGACGGGAGCGCGGCGCCGCGCTCCCGTGCCGCGGCACGCAGCCGGGTGCCCAGCGCCGGGTCGCGCAGCACGGAGCGAACGGCGTCCGCGAGCCGGGCGGGGTCGCCTGGCGGCACGAGCAGGGCCGCGTCGTCGCCGGTCAGGTCCGGGATCCCGCCGGTGTGCGTTGCCACCACGGGCACGCCCGCGCGCAGCGCTTCCTGGAGCACGAGCGGCTGGCCCTCCCACAGGGAGGGCAGCACGAACACGGCGGCCGAGGCGAGCAAGGCGGGGATGTCGTCGCGCCGGCCGGGGAACTCGGCGCGGACGCCGAGCGCGGCCGCCCTGGACCGCAGTTCGCCGGCCAGCGGCCCGTCCCCGGCGATCACGAGCAGCGGCGCGGGCTCCAGGTCCCGCCAGCGCGCCGCCGCCTCGAGGAGCACTCCGAAGCCCTTCTGCGGGGCAAGCCTGCCCGCCGCGAGGACAATGGGGGCCCCGGCAGCCAGCGCGCCGGGTGAGACCTGTGTGGCGGGGGCGGCGGGGACAGCGGGGACAGCCTGGTCGTCGGCGGGCGTGTCCAGGACGGGCTGTTCACCGGAGCGTACGTCCGGCTGTTCACTGGCGAGTGTGTCCGGAGCGGGCTGTTCACCGGCGAGTGTGTCCGGAGCGGGAACGACCGCCCGGCCGACCCGGCGCGCGCCTGCCGCCCGCATTCGCCGTTCGAGGTCCGGCGACACGCACAGCACCAGGTCCGCGCCGCGCGCCACCATCCGCTCCAGAACCCGGTACACCCGGGCGGCCGCTCCCCCGCCGTGCGGCGGGGCGTTGTGCACCGTAACCACGATCGCCGGGCGCCGACGGCGCGCGCCGCGCGCCCCGGCCAGCGCGAGCACGGTGAGCGCCCCGGCCCGCAGGCCGTGGGCGTGGACAACACCGGGCGGCGCCGCGCGCAGCGCCCGCCGCAGCCGCAGCACCGCGGCCGCGTCGCCGGGACGCGGCCGGTCGCCGAACTCCACCGGAGTAAAGCCCACGCCGGGCAGCGACTCAACTCCGAGGACGGCCGCCGCGGACGCCGGGCCGAACACCGACACGGCCATCCCGCGCCGCGCCAGGCCCGCCGCGAGCATCCGGACGTGCGCCCCGGTGCCGCCGGCGGTCGTTCCGACCACGAACGCGACGTGGCGGAGCTCCGCTGTCCCTTCCCGGCTCACGTCCTTCAGTATGGGCGTCGCGCCTAACCCGCACTGATCACACTGCTTACATAAGCGGCGAGCCTGCCTGGTCGCCGTCGCCCTGCGCCGAGCGCTTCTTGCTGTTATCAGTGGCGCGCCCCGGCGCCTGAAGGATGACGGGCCATTAGGCACACCAGAGGGTGCACAACGGCCCATTGTCATTGCAGGCGGACCGCGACTTGCTGTTATCAGCGGCACAGCCGCGCGGGCCTGAAGACAGTGGATAGTTAGGCACCCCAGAGGGTGCACAAGTATCCATCATCATGATGAGCCCGGGCGCTTCTTGCTGTTATCGCGGGGAATTGGGCAGCGGGGCAGGCAACGCGCCCGGTGTGGTGCGGTGTGCTGCGATGAGACGGCACCGGTTTTCTCTCGGACGACTGGGTTTTCGAGTTATGAGCCTGTGAGTGTGTTATTCCGGGGGAATATCCCTCGGAATAACACATCTAGCTGACTTGCGTAAATCCTGCGACGCTGGTGAGGCCATTGGGGCGATCGGGGTCGCGTCGCGTGGCCGCGGCTACGGGGTTACGGCGGGGACGCGAGTGCGGAGGCGGCGCAGGGCCGTGCGGAGGTCGCCGCCGTCGAGGTTCATCACCACCACGACGAACACCGCCGTCACCGCGGCGCTGACCAGGACGGAAACCCCGACGTTGGGGAAGAACCCGTGGACCCGGAGCAGGACGGAGATCGCCGACCCGGCCGCCGCCCCGGCGGCGCAGCCCGCGAGCCCGGCGAGGAACGCCCGCGACACTCCCGCCAGCGCCGCCGCGCCGCGTTCGCGGCGCACCAGCACGAGCAGCGCCACGCCCGCGACCGTCAGGCCGACCGAGGTGCCGACCCCCAGCGCGGGGACGACCCGCGGGCGCGGCACGAACGGCACGATCAGCAGGTCCGCCACGATCACCAGCGCCCAGCCGGCGCCCATCGCCACGGCCGGCGCCCTGTTCCTGCCCCGCGCGTACAGCACGCGGGAGAGGTTGGCCGACAGCCCGTACCCGACGAGCCCTGGCGCGAAGGCGGCCAGCGTCACCGCCAGGACCGACGCCGACGCGGCGGAGTGCGACTCGAAGACGCGCGCCAGCGGCAGCCGCGCGCCGGCCAGCGCGGCCGCGCCGAGCCAGGACGCCAGCATGACGGCGCGCGTCGACGCCGCCGCGGTCGCGTCGAAGCGGCCCGAGCCCCCGCCCAAGACCGCGCCCGAGCCGGCGCCAGCGTCCAGGGAGACGTCCGAGGCGGCCGACAGCTCGGGGAAGGTGCTCGTCGCGATCGGCACCGCGAGCACCGCGTAGGGCACGACGAACACCGCCCACGCGAACCCGTACAGCACCAGCGCGCCCGGGTCGCCGTACCGGTTGGCCAGCACGATCACCACGGCGACCGAGGCGTCCTGCGCGACGAGGGTCAGCACCCCGGCGATCGCCAGCTTGCGTACCCGGGCGCCGACCCCGGCGGGGAACCGGAAGGCAGGCCGCAGCCCGATGCGCAGCCGCCAGGCCGGGACGACCGCGGTGAGCACCAGCGCGAGCACGCCGAGCGTCGTCCCGCCGGACAGCAGGTACTCGGCGGACGGGGGCAGGTCACGCAGCCGGTTGACGTACGCCCCGCCGATCACGCCGAACCCGGCGTACGCGCCCACCACCACCAGGCTGGACAGCAGCGGCGCCAGCGCCGGGGCGCCGAACCGGCGGTGCGACTGCAAGATCCCGTACAGCACCACGGCGAGCCCGTAGAACAGCACCTGCGGCGCGAACACGATCAGCATCCGGGTGCCGACGCCGGCCAGTTCGGCGCGCGGGCACCCGCCCCCGTTGCCGAGCAGCACGGAGACGATCGGGTGCGCGGCCACCGCGACGACGGCGCTGACCGGCACG
Organism: uncultured Actinomycetota bacterium; assembly: GCA_963843745.1. Classification (GTDB taxonomy): domain Bacteria; phylum Actinomycetota; class Actinomycetes; order Streptosporangiales; family Streptosporangiaceae; genus Trebonia. The sequence continues at coordinate 1,907,194 of CAWJLP010000007.1, read as the reverse complement.
AGCAGCACGACCGTCCAGGTCAGCAGCGCCGACGAGATCTGCCTGGCCGCGTCGCCGGCGCGGCCCGCCTGCCCGGCGAGCACCGGCACCACGACCGAGGCGAGCGCGCCGCCGAGCACGATGTCGTAGACGATGTTCGGCACCATGTTGGCGGTGGTGTAGGCGGTGCCCAGGCAGGTGGTGCCGACCGTGTGCGCGAACACCACCTGACGGCCGAACCCGACCAGCCGGGCGAGCACGGTGATGACGCCGATCATCACGGCGGCCCGCCCGATGCCACCGCTATGCTGCCGAGCGCCCCCGCGCTCGGTGACAGGAGCGGTCACGGCTCCCGGCGCGGGGATGCTTCGGAATCTTCTCCCGAACGTACGGCGGCGACTCCGGGTGGTTCCGCTTCCCGCGGAGCGGGGGCGACGCCCGCGACGGCCGGCGCGCGCCTGCCGAGCATATCCAGCCAGCGCAGCGGCGGCACGGCCTCGATGACCTTGGTGAAGCTGACCTTCTCGCTGGCGCCGGTCAGCGCGACGATGGCCGCCAGCAGCGCGATCCGCGCCGGGCGCGGCAGGCTGACCGCGGCCGCGCCGCCGAGCATCGCGCCGAGCGCGTTGGCGCCCGCGTCGCCGAGCATGGCGCGCTCGCCGAGGTCGTCGGGGAGCAGGGCGAGCGCCGCGCCGAGCGGGGCGGCCACCGCCTGGCCGCCCCGCTCGGGGGCCCCGGCCTTGATCAGCGCAGCCGACAGGGTGGCCACCTTGATCGCCCGGCCCGGGCGCAGGTCGAAGAGGTTGAGCAGGTTGGCGCCGCCGGCCACCAGGCCGGTGTTGACCATCACGTCCGCGGGATCCCCGCCGAGTAGCAGCGCGCTGGCCAGGCCGGTCACGCCGAGGCCGCCGAGCTTGACCGCGCCGGTGGTGACCTCGCCGTTCGCCAGCGCGCCGAGGTGGCCGCGCAGGCCGCGGCGCTTGCCGGAGCCGGCCAGGTCGTCGTAGACGCCGAAGCCGAACGCGCCGGCCCCGGCCAGGGCGAGCGCCTGAGCGGGCCGGGCGGAGGAACGGGCCCGTTCAGAAGACTGTGCTAGCCCGGGGGGACGACCCCCCGGAACCCCCCGCAGAATTTGAACGAGCACCGCACCGGCAGCGACGGCGGGGCCTTCGAGGAGCGTGACCGGCTCGCCGCGGTGGTTGACGCGGGTCCAGGTCTTGTCGCCGCCCGGCGGGCGGCGCGTGAGCACCGCATAGGCGGCGCGCGCCGCACCAGCGGCCGCGACTGAGGTCAGGGCGGCCGCGAGGGCCCGATTCACTTCTTCGCGCCAGCCTTCCGGGTCGTCGTCGAGTGTGGCGTGGCGGTCTGCGTCGGAGTCGACGTCGACGTCGGGGTGGGGAGCGGCGACGGGCTGACGGCGGACGCACCGGAGATACCGTAGCTGTTCGGCTTCTTGCCCGCTAGCTGGTTGGCGAGGGCGTCCACGACCGTAATCTGGCCGAGCGTCAGGTCCGCGTCGTCCACGCTCGAGACCTGGCTGGAGACGCTGCTCGAGCGCAGCACCGACATCGCGCTGCCCGACTGCGCGGATCCGAGGGCGCTTCCCGCGACCAGGGTCGCCGAGCTGGCGCCCGCGAACTCCTGCGCGACCGCGAGCAGCACCTGGTTGGCGGGGTCGTTCTGGCCGTCGGCCGGAGCTGACTCAGGGGTGACGATCACCGCGAGCTGCGCGGGGACGGCCGGGGCTCCGGCTGGCGACACGGTCAGGTAGCCGCCCTGCGCGTAGGCGCTCAGGATTTGCTGCGCGTCGGTGGGCGCGACCGCCGTGGTCGTGGTGGCCAGGATCGCGGTGGCGATCAGCTGGGCCGCCTGCTGCTGGTAGGTGGTCTGCGGGTTGCTGCCGGTGGGAAGGGTGGCGCCGTCCTGGCCGGCGATCGAGTTGTTGATGCTGCTGAGGCTGGACTGGTTGGCGCCGCTGATGTCGTTGAACTTCGGCTGCAGCGCCACCTCTCCGGTGACGGTGGCGCCGGCCAGCGTCGCGGCCTGCTTGATGCCGTCCACGACCGAGCCCTGCGCGCCGGGCTCGGTGATGATGACCAGGTTTTCGCCTTTGAGCTGCCTGGCCAGCAGCGTGGGCTCGGCGGACTGCAGGTACTGTTCCGCCGCGCTGGACTGGGACAGGTAGCCGTCACGCGCCGCCTGGGCGGCGGTGAGCTGGTTTTTCAGCGAGTCGTTCGTCGACTGGAGCAGGTCCAGGGTGCCTCCGCGCAGGTTGGTGGCGCCGAGCACGATGCCGATCGCCAGCGCCAGGAAAACGGCGACGATCGAGACGAGGTGGTAGCGGAAGTCGATCACGTGAACAGTCCAGTGAACCAGGTAGTGAAGGTGCGCCAGGTGACGCTGAAGTAGTTGCCGAGGATCGGCCCGGCAGGCGAGAACATCACCACGATGACCAGCGTGAACGCGGCGGCGAGCACCAGTACGAGCAGCGCCCAGCCGGAGATCCTGCTCTGGTACAGCTGGTGCACGCCCCGGGCGTTGACGAGCTTACCGCCGACGCGCAGGTGGGTGAGAAACGTGCTCGCCATGCCCGGGCGGCCCTTGTCGAGGAACTCCTCCAGGGTCCAGTGCGTGCCGACCACGGCGATCAGGCTGGCGCCGCAGGCGTCGGCGACGAGCAGCGCCACGTCCTCGCTGGTGCCCGCGGCCGGGAGCGGGACGGCGTCCAGGCCGAGGGACTGCAGCCGGGCCAGGCCGGGGGCGTGGCCGTCGGGGTAGGCGTGCACGACGAGTTCGGCCCCGGAGCACAGCGCGTCGTCAGTGACCGAGTCCATGTCGCCGATGATCACGTCCGGCCGGTACCCGGCCTCGAATAGCGCGTCGGCGCCACCGTCCACGGCGAGCATCACCGGGCGGTACTCGCGGATGTAGGGCCGCAGGGCGCGCAGGTCCTCCCGGTACCGGTAGCCGCGGACGACGACGAGCACGTGCCTGCCCTCCATCGAGGTGCCGAGTTCGGGGAGCTGGATGCCGCTGGTCAGCAGGTCGGCCTCGTGACGGAGGAACTCGAGCGTGTTCGCCGCGAAGGAGTCGATCTGGGTGGTCACGCCGTCGACGGCCTGCTGCATCGACTTGGCGAGCGTGGTCTCGTCCTGCAGCACGCCCTTGGCGACCGCCTGGTCGCCCGCGAACAGCACGTCGCCGTCCAGCCGGACGACGGCGCCCTCGCTGACCCGGATCAGCACGTCGCTCCCGACGTCGTCCAGCAGCGGGATGCCGGCCTCGAGCAGCAGCCGCGGGCCGAGGTTCGGGTACCTGCCGGTGATGGACCTCGCCGCGTTCACGACGGCGGCGACCCGGCAGTCGATCAGCTCGTCCGCGCTCACCCGGTCCAGGTCGGCGTGGTCGATGACCGCGATGTCACCGGGGTTCAGCCGCTTGACCAGGACCTTCGTCCGCGGGTCCACGCGCGCGACGCCAACGATGCCGGGCGGCTCCTCAGCCTTGCCCCGCCCGACGCGCGGGATCCTCACGGACGGTCGTTTCATTACCTTCATCCTGGCATAACGCGGCGACTACCACGTGCCATGCGGGGTATCACCGGGTGCTACAACCCCTCTTGTGGCGTGTGCCGCCGGCCGCGGCATACGGTGGACGGGTGACTGCGCAGCCTGCTTCTGACTCGATCCGGCTCACTTCCCTGTCGCACGGCGCCGGCTGTGCGTGCAAGCTACCGCTGTCGGCTCTGGACCAGCTCATGGTCTCCCTCGGTTCTTCTGCCGACGGCAGCGCTGCTGGCGTGCTCGGCGCGGCGGGGGCGGCGGACGGTGACCTGCTCGTCGGCGCGGCCGAAGGCGACGACGCCGCCGTGCTCCGCCTCGACGACGAGCGCGCGCTGGTGCTGACCACGGACTTCTTCACGCCGATCGTGGACGACGCCAGGGACTGGGGCCGGATCGCCGCCGCTAACGCACTGTCCGACGTGTACGCCATGGGCGGGCGGCCCGTGGTGGCGCTGAACCTCACCGCCTGGCCGGGGTCGACGCTGCCGATCGACCTGCTCGCGGAAGTCCTGCGCGGTGGCGCGTCGGTGTGCGCTTCTGCCGGGTGCCTGGTGGTCGGGGGGCACACGATCGACGACCCGGAGCCGAAGTACGGGATGGCCGTCGTGGGGCTGGCCGCGCCGTCGCGGCTGCTGACCGTCGACGCGGCACGGCCGGGCGACACGCTCGTGCTGACGAAGGCGCTCGGCACCGGGGTGGTGGCGACGGCGCACAAGCGGGGCGCGGCGGACGACGACGTGCTTTCCGCGGCGGTTTCGTCGATGACCACGTTGAACGCGCGGGCGAGCGAGGCGGCGCTGGCCGCCGGGGTGGTGGCTGCTACCGACGTCACCGGGTTCTCGCTGCTCGGCCACCTGCACCGGATGCTGCGCGCCAGCGGCGTGCGGGCGGTCGTCTCGGCCTCGGCGGTGCCGCTGCTGCCTGGCGCGCTGTCGCTGACCGAGGCTGGCTACATCTCCGGCGGCACCCGGAACAACATGTCGTACCTGGAGCCGTTCGCGTCGATCGACCCCCTGGTGCCCGAGCCGGTGGCGGTGCTGCTGCAGGACGCGCAGACGTCGGGCGGGCTGCTGCTCGCCACGTCCTCGCCGGATATCTTGCGGGACGAGCTGACGCGGCGCGGCGTGCTCGCCGCGGTCGTCGGCCGCGTCGAGGAGGCGGCGGGCTCGCCCGGGCACATCGAGGTCCGCGCGTAGCGCCGGCCTACCGCCTCTGTCGTTCGCGGGCTTGCGGTGTAACGCCAGGGTGTCATCAGGGACTACACGGGTACACGGGGTGGGCATCTGGCCTTGGCATGGGGTATGAAATAGTGATTTGTAACAAATGAGTCACGACGAGCCCGACGGGGATCTTCGCACGTCAGCCGCCATCCGCAAGGCGGCTGACGGTGTGGTCGTTGTCTCAGGCGGTGTCTCGGGCGCTCCCGCGGGGCGGTCCGGCGCCCATCCTTCTGGCCGTTTTGTCAGTACCCCCGATTATGGTGCCAGTATGACCGTTCTCGCCGAACAGCAGGCGACCGAGCACATCCACGGCATCTGCCTGAAGACCGGTCCGCCGCACCGGGTCGGCGTCGAACTCGAGTGGCTCGTCCGCGACGCGCGTGATCCCGCCCTGCCGGTGACGGCGGATCGGATCGCGGCGGCCGTGGCGGCATTCGGCGCCGAGACCGGGACCGCGACCGCGACCGGACTCCCGGCTTTGCCGACTAGCTCCGCCCCCGGCGTACTGCCGTCCGGGAGCCTCCTGACCACCGAACCTGGCGGGCAGCTTGAGCTCAGCTCGCTGCCCGCGGACTCCGTTGCCGAATGCGTCCGCGCCACCGCCGCCGATCTCGCGGCGCTTCGCGCCGCCGCCGCCGAGGCGGGCCTCGAGCTCGCGGGGTTCGGCCTCGATCCTTACCGCCCGCCGCGCCGGGTGCTCGACCTGCCGCGGTACGCGGCCATGGAGGCCTTCTTCGACCGGGGCGGCCCGTGGGGGCGCCAGATGATGTGCGGCACCGCGTCGGTCCAGGTGTCCCTGGACGCCGGCGACGACAGCGACGGCCATACCGGCTACCGCTGGCGATGGCGGCTGCTGCACGCGATCGGGCCGGTGCTGGTGGCCGCGTTCGCGAACTCGCCGCTGCGCGAGGGGCGGCCGACCGGCTGGAAGTCGTCCCGGCAGCAGGTCTGGGCCCGCATGGACCCCGGCCGCACCAAGCCTCCGCCGCTAGCCGGGGACGGCGACCTGCCCGCCGTGTGGGCCGCGTACGCGCTCGACGCGCAGGTGATGTGCGTGCCCTCGGACGGGTCAGGTGACTGGTCCGCGCCGCCGGGGCTGCGGCTGCGCGACTGGGTGCGCGGCTCCGACGGATCCCGCGCCGTGCGCGCGCCGACGACCGAGGACCTGACCTACCATCTGTCCACGCTGTTCCCGCCGGTGCGGCCGCGCGGGCACTTCGAGCTGCGCATGATCGACGCGCAGCAGGGCGACGGCTGGGTGGTGCCGGTCGCGGTCGCGAGCGCGCTGCTGTCGGACGCGCAGGCCACCGACGCGGCGATGGCCGCCGCCGAGCGGCTCTGGCACCCCGACGGGGCGAACGGCCAGGACCCCTGGCTGCTGGCGGCCAGCGCCGGGCCCGCGCACCCGCGGATCGCGCGGGCCAGCAGGGAGTGCTTCGCCGTGGCGCGCGACGCGCTGGTCAGGCAGCGCACCCCGGCCGCCATCCTCGCGACGGTGGACGACTTCATCGAACGCTACGTGAGCAAGGACCGCTGTCCGGCCGACGACCTGCTGGAGGAACTGGGATGACGGACAACGACACGCTACGGGAGCGAATCGCCGGGGAGCTGTCCGCGGCGCGCGACCGGACCACCTACCTCACCACCGCGGTGGACGAGGCGGACCTGGTCAGACAGCACTCCCCGCTCATGTCGCCGCTGGTCTGGGACCTGGCGCACGTCGCCAACCAGGAGGAGCTGTGGCTGCTGCGCGAGGTCGGCGGCCTGACCCCGATTCACCCCGAGATCGACCCGCTGTACGACGCGTTCGAGCACCCGCGGTCGAAGCGCCCGACGCTGCCGCTGCTGGCGCCTGGCGAGGCGCGCGGCTACGGCCGCGACGTCCGCGGCCGGGTCATGGACCTGCTGGAGAAGACGCGGTTCGACGGTACCCGCCTCACGGATGGCGGGTTCGCGTTCGGCATGATCGCGCAGCACGAGCAGCAGCACGACGAGACCATGCTCGCCACCCATCAGCTGCGGGTCGGGCCGCCGGTGCTGTCCGCTCCCCCGCCCCCCGCGCCTTCTGACGCGGTGACGCTGCCGGCTGAGGTGTTCGTGCCGGGCGGCCCGTTCACGATGGGCACGTCGACAGAGCCGTGGGCGCTGGACAACGAGCGGCCCGCGCACGCCGTCGACGTTAGGCCGTTCTACCTGGACACCACGCCGGTGACGAACGCCGCCTACGCCGCGTTCATCGCCGACGGCGGCTACGACGACCCCCGCTGGTGGACCGCCGACGGCTGGGCGCACCGGCAGCGCGCGGGGCTGGAAGCACCGCTGTTCTGGCGCTGGGAGGGCGAATGGGTGCGGGTCAGCTTCGGTGTCGCGTTGCCCATCATCCCGAACGAGCCCGTGTTGCACGTCTCCTGGTACGAGGCCGACGCGTACGCGCGGTGGGCCGGGCGGCGGCTGCCCACCGAGGCGGAATGGGAGAAGGCCGCGCGGCACGACCCCGTGAGCGGGCGGTCCATGCGGTACCCGTGGGGCGACTTTGACCCCACCCCTGAGGTGGCCAACCTCGGGCAGCGGCACCTGCGGCCCGCCCTGGCGGGGTCTTATCCATTGGGTGCCGCGCCATCCGGCGCCCGGCAGCTGATCGGTGACGTGTGGGAGTGGACCAGCTCGGACTTCCTGCCGTACCCGGGCTTCACGGCCTGGCCGTACAGGGAGTACTCGGAGGTGTTCTTCGGCCCTGAGTACAAGGTGCTGCGCGGCGGGGCGTTCGGCGTGTCCACGGTGGCGTGCCGCGGCACGTTCAGGAACTGGGACTACCCGGTCAGGCGGCAGATCTTCGCCGGCTTCAGGACGGCGCGCTCCGCGTCGCTGGAGACCGCCTGATGTGCAGGCATCTCGCGTACCTCGGGCCTTCAGTCTCGCTGAAGTCGCTGCTGATCGACCCGCCGTACGGGCTGTACCGGCAGGCGTGGGCGCCGCGGAGGCAGCGGCACGGGACGGTCAACGCCGACGGGTTCGGCATCGGCTGGTACTCCCCCGACGATCCGGTGCCGGCCAGGTACCGGCGGGCGGTTCCTATGTGGGGCGACCCGTCGCTGCCTGACCTGGCCCGGGTGACGCGGTCGTCCGCCGTCCTCGCGGCGGTGCGCGACGCCACGGTCGGCACCGCGCTGGGTGAGGCGGCCGCCGCGCCGTTCGCGTCGGGGTCGTGGCTGTTCAGCCACAACGGCGCGCTGGCCGGATGGCCGGCGTCCGCGGCGGCGCTGGCGCGCGCGCTCGATCCCGCCGCGCTGCTGTCGCTCGAGGCGATGACCGACTCGGCGTTCCTGTGGCTGCTGATACTCGAGCGGCTGCGCTCCGGGGCGGCGCCGGACGTCGCCCTCGCCGCGACGATCGACGCCGTCGAGGCGGCCGGCGGGACCGGCCGGTTCAACTTCCTGCTGACTGACGGGCACACGATCGTCGCGACGACCGCCGGGGACACCCTGTGGTACCGGCGAGCTGGTGGCGGCGTGACCGTCGCCTCGGAACCCGGCGACGACGAACCCGGCTGGACCGAAGCGCCCGACCGCCAACTGCTCTCCGCCGCGCCGTCGCAGGTGACGGTGCGGCCGCTCAGCTCGCTCAATGAAGGGATCGGAATCCGTTGACTACCGTCGAGCATCGCCTCCCGCCGGACTACCGGGCGCGCACGCTGCGCGCCGATGTTCTGGCGGGACTCACCGCGAACCCCAAGATGCTGCCCCCCAAGTGGTTCTACGACGCGCAAGGCAGCGCGCTGTTCGAGAAGATCACTGAACTCCCCGAGTACTACCCCACCCGCGCCGAGCGGTCCATCCTGCGCGCCGTCGCTCCCGAGGTCGCCGCCGAGTCCGGCGCGCAGGTCCTGGTGGAGCTCGGCTCCGGCTCGTCGGAGAAGACCCGGCTGCTGCTCGACGCGCTGCGCGACCTAGGCACGCTGCGCAGCTACGTGCCGGTCGACGTGAGCGAGTCGGCACTGGTGGCCGCCGGCGACGCGCTCGCCGCCGACTACCCGGGCCTCGCCGTGCACGCGGTCGAGTCGGACTTCGAGGAGTCGCTCGGCCTGCCGTCGACGAACGGCGACGGCAGGGGCCCGCGCCTCGTCGCGTTCCTCGGCTCCACGATCGGGAACATGGTGCCCGCGCAGCGGGCCGCGTTCCTGTCCCGGGTCCGGTCGCAGCTGCGCCCGGGCGACACGTTCCTGCTCGGCACCGACCTGGTCAAGGACCCGGCGGTCCTCGTCGCGGCTTACGACGACTCGGCCGGGGTGACGGCCGATTTCAACAAGAACGTGCTCGCCGTGCTCAACGCCGAACTCAGCGCCGACTTCGACCTGGACGCCTTCGAGCACGTCGCGGTCTGGGACGCCCAGCGCGAGTGGATCGAGATGCGGCTGCGCTCGACGGCCGGCCAGCACGTGCTGGTGCGGGACCTCGGGCTCACCGTCACGTTCGCCGACGGCGAGGAGATGCGCACCGAGGTGTCCGCGAAGTTCCGCCGCCCGGGCGTCGAGGCGGAGCTGGCCTCGGCCGGCTTCGCGATGCGTTCCTGGTGGACCGACCCCGCGGGCCAATTCGGCCTGTCCCTGTCGACCCCCGCCTGACCGCCTCGATTTGTCCCTGATTTCTGTCGTCCCAGCAGCGGAAACCAGGAACAAAGCGTGATCCCGACCAAATAGCGGGCGCACGCCGCTCTCTTGGGTGGTCGATGGGCCATCGACCACACTCTTTGGTGGTGGATGGCCCATCGACCACGTTTGGCGGGGTGGCGCGAGCTGGCGGGCGGGGTTTGGCATGATCGGGGCATGAGTGTCGTGAAGATCAATGCGATTACTGTGCCTGCTGATGGCGGGGACGAGCTGGCGCGGCGGTTTGCCGCGCGGGCGGGGGCCGTGGATGACCAGGCGGGGTTCGAGGGGTTCGAGCTGCTCAAGCCGACCGATGACCGGTCGGTGTGGCTGGTGGTAACCCGCTGGCGGGATGAGGAGTCGTTCCAGGCGTGGGTGAACTCGCCCGCGTTCGCGCACGGGCACCGGTCGGCCGCCGAGCGGGCCGGCGGCGAAGCGCCGCAACGGCCGGTCGGCGTGCACAGCGAGCTGTGGTCCTATGAGATCGCGGGCGGCTCAGCGGGACGCGGCTAGGCGGAGCACGTACTGCCGCTCGTCCGGGCCGAACCATGGCGGTGAACCGGCCGCCGCGTTCTCCGCGAGCCGGGCGGGATGGGCGGTGGCGGTCAGCGAGACGTGCACGCGCGGGTCGCTCAGGCCCCACTTGATGAGGGCTTGCGCCCAGGTGGTGACGCCGAACGGGCGCAGCGGCTCCAGGTCGGCCGGGCTGGGCTGGCGGCGCACTAGCTGGCCCTCGCCGAGCGGGCGCATCAGCAGGACCCCGAGACCGAGCTCGTCGGCCAGCGGCAAAATGGTGCGCTCCACCTCGCGATGGGCGGGGTTGTAGGGCACCTGAACGGTGTCGATGCGGCCGCTGCGCATGAGATCGGCGAGCTCGCTGAAGGCCCCTGGTGAGTAGTGCGTGGCCCCGATCAGGCCAACCTGCCCGCGGTCCACGGCGGCCTCGAGCATCCGGAGCTGATCGCGCCAGGCGACCAGATTGTGGATCTGCATCAGGTCGACCCGGCCGCCGTACCAGCCCACGGCGCGGTTCAGTTGCGTCACGCCCTCTTGCGCGGACGGGGTCCAGATCTTGTCGGCGACGATAACCTGGTCGCGCCTGCCCTCAAGGGCGGCGCCGAGCAGCCGCTCCGCGTCGCCGTACATGGGTGAGGTGTCCATGAGCCGGACGCCCGCGGCGATGGCGGCGTCGATGAGCTCGCGGTCCATGCCGCCGGCCGCGGCGGCCTCCAGCCGCCGCCAGGTTCCCAGCCCGACCGCGGGCACGCTCAGCTGGCTCTTGCCTAGGTTCCGGCTCTCCACGGCGGCCTCCTCACTCGGTGCGGCACAACGGGGATGTGCGCGGCTTTGTTGTTACCCCCGTTGACAGGGTAATGATCGTTTCCTAGCGTGATCGTTACCAGAGGTGAACAGGCCTGCCAACTCTGCTGACACTGACGGACCTATAGCCACTCAAGAGGTGTCAGGATGGCAGATATCGTGATCGGCGTTGCTTCGTCGCATACGCCCCAGCTGAGCTCTGGGGTTGACATGTGGCTGGACCACGCTGAGCGTGACCGGCGCAATCCGCAGTTGCTCGGCAAGGACGCCGCGTACCACACGTACGACGATCTGCTCGCCGTGGCCGACCCGGCGATCGGGGAACAGCTCGCGCCCTCGGTCTGGGAGCAGAAGTACCAGCGCGGGCAGGAAGCCGTCGAGGCGCTTTCCGTCGCGCTGGCCAAGGCGAGCCCGGACATCGCGATCGTGATCGGCGACGACCAGCGCGAGATGTTCACCGACGACGGCATTCCGGCGTTCGCCTGCTTCACCGGGCCCGAACTCGTGGACATGCTGCCGGACGAGGAGACGCTGCAGCGGATCCCCAAGGGCATCCGCGCCGCGTACTGGGCCGTGCACGCCAACCAGCCCGCGATCCACCCGGTCGCTCAGGAGCTGAGCGCGCACGTCGCGGAGCAGCTTGCCTGGGACGACTTCGACCTGACCGTGGTGCGGCAGCAGCCCGCCGGGCGCACCCTGGGACACGCGTTCACCTTCCCGAGGTACCGGCTCGGGCTGCCGCACAGCACGCCGATCGTGCCGGTCTTCGTGAACACCTACTACCCGCCGAACGTGCCGTCCGCGACGCGGTGCTACCAGCTAGGCAGGGCGGTGCGCCGTGCCGTGGAGTCCTGGCCTGGCGACGCGCGGGTCGCGGTCATCGCATCGGGCGGCCTCAGCCACTTCGTCGTGGACGAAGACCTCGACCACCGGGTCCTCGACGGGCTCACCTCCCGCGACGCGTCGGTCCTCGGCTCCCTGCCGCGGGACCAGCTGCGCTCGGGTAACTCCGAGATCCTCAACTGGGTCGCCGCCGCCGGGGCGCTCGAGTACCTCGCGGCGACCGTGCTCGATTACATCCCCGGCTACCGGACACCAGCGGGCACGGGCGCCGGCATGGCCTTCGCCCGGTGGGAGTGACCGTCCGGTGAGTACCGCGCCGTGCGCCGCCGAGCCGATCTCCGCCGCTGATTAGAAAGGATCCTCGTGTACAACAACGTCCGCGTGCTCGACGTCCACGGCCACGTGTCGGTGCCGTTCTCCGCCAACTCCTTCCTCGTGCTCATGATGGGGTCCAACACGCCGATGGCCTCGCCGATCGGCCAGGACAAGGCAGGCCCGGCGGGGGTGACACCAGAGGACTTCCGCGCCGCCGCGCTCGGCCACGCGAAGTACATGGACGACAGGAACATCGACGTGCAGATCATCGGGCCCCGCCCGTTCCTGATGATGGGCTGGATGGAGCCGCACCTGCTGCCGGCCTGGACCCGCTACGTCAACGACATGATCCACCAGCAGTGCCAGATGGTCCCCGACCGGTTCCTCGGCGCGGCGATGCTGCCGCAGCACTCCGACGCTCATGACCTGTCGAACTGCCTGGACGAGCTCAACCGCTGCGTGACCGAGCTCGGTTTCGCCGCCGCCTACGTGTCGCCCGACCCGGGCGGCCGCCGGACCACTCCGGGGATGCACGAGGCGTACTGGTACCCGCTGTACACGCGCGTCCAGGAGCTGGGCATCCCGCTGATCGTGCACGGCACGAACTCGCTCGACCCGCGGTTCCGGGTGGTGCCGCACAACTATCAGCTCGGCTTCTACACCGAGCAGTACCTCGCCGGGCAGTTCCTGTCCCACGGCGACGTCTTCGAGCGATTCCCCGAGCTGAAGGTGATCATCTGCCACTGCGGCGGCGGGCTGGACCGGTTCATCCCGTCCGATCACCACATCGCGCAGAAGGACCTGTCGGAGAACCTGTTCTACGACACGTGCGCCTACGACCTGAACTTCCTCGAGGCGGCCATCAAGCAGCGCGGCGTGCCGCGGCTGCTGTTCGGCACCGAGGCGCCGGGGTCGGGCCGCGCGGTCCGCCCGGAGACCGGCCGGACGAGCGATGACCTGGTACCCATCATCGGGGCCTTCGATTTCATCACCGAGGATGACAAAATCAAGATCTTCAACGAGAACCCGGCCCGGGTGGTACCCGCGCTGGCCAAGATCCGCTGACGTTGCTGGGGGCGTGCGTGAACGAACGGGACGAGGCGACGCGGGCGGAGACGGTCGGCAGCCTGCTGCGTGACGAGGCCGTGGTCCGTGCCGCCCGCCGCGGCGGCCCGGCCGACGCGGCGGTGCTCGACGACGCCGCGCGGGACGCGATCAGGCTGCAGGAAGAGGCCGGGCTCGACGTCATCACCGACGGCGAGGTGCGCCGCGTGGCGTGGGCGCAGACGCCGCGGTTCCTCGACGCGTTCGCGGCCACCTCAGGCCGCGGCGCGCTGAACTGGCGCGGCGCCAGCCCGGGGGCCGGGGCTGACGCGCCGGCCACGGCGGCCGCGCAGGCCGTGCCTGCCGCCCCTGCCGCCCCCGGCGCGCCGGACTCCAGCTCGGGCGCCCGGCCGGGCGGGTACCCGGCGGTGGTCCGGCGGATCGCCACCGCGCCGCGGACCGGCGACATGACCGACGAGTACGCGTTCCTGGCCCGCTACGCGCGGGCCAGGACCAAGTACACGATGCCGGCCCCGAGCTACCACCGGCGGTACTGGTCGGCCGAGCACGGCGCGGGCGTCTACGACTCCGCCGAGGAGTACCTGACCGAGGTCCGCGACTTCCAGCGGTCGGTCGTCGACCGGCTGATCTCGCTCGGCTGCGACTACATCCAGCTCGACGCGCCGAACTACGGCTCGCTCTGCGACCCCGACACCCGCGCCGCGATGCGGGCCGCCGGCCGGGACGCGGACGCCGAGCTGGCGTTCGACGCCGAGCTGGACAGCTCGCTGTTCGACGGCACGAGCGGGGTGACCACCGCGCTGCACGTCTGCCGGGGCAACGGCCCGGGCGGCGCCTGGCACTCGGCGGGCGGCTACGGCGTGATCTCGGCCGCGCTGTTCCCCAAGCTGGCGTTCAGCCGCCTGCTCCTGGAGTACGACTCCGACCGGGCGGGCGGCTTCGAGCCGCTGGCGGACGTGCGCGACGGCACGGTGGTCGTGCTCGGCCTGCTCACCACGAAATCGGACCAGCTGGAGTCCGAGGACGACGTGACCGCGCGGATCACCGAGGCGACCGGCTACAAGCCGCTGGACGAGCTCGCGCTCAGCACCCAGTGCGGGTTCGCGTCGGTGCCGGTCGCTAACCCGGTCACGCCCGCGGTGCAGCGGGCCAAGCTGGAGATGGTGGCCAGGCTCGCGCGCCGCATCTGGCCCCGGGCATAGCTACCAGCTCGCCTGGTGGAAGGCCCAGGCGTCGGCGATGATCTCGCGCAGGTCCGGCCTGGCGGGGCGCCAGCCCAGCTCGCGGCGGGCCTTGTCGCTGGACGCGACCGTCACGGCGGCGTCACCGGGGCGGCGCGGCGCGACCTTGACCGGGACCGGGCGGCCGGTCACCTCGCGGACCGCCTCGACGACCTGATTGTTGCTGTAGCCGTCGCCGTTGCCGAGGTTGTAGACCTCGTACCTGCCCGGCTGGATCGCGTCCAGGGCGAGCAGGTGCGCGGCCGACAGGTCGGCGACGTGGATATAGTCCCTGACGCAGGTGCCGTCGGGAGTCGGGTAGTCGTCGCCGTACAGCATGAGCTCCTCACGCTGGCCCCCGGCCACCTGGAGCACGATGGGGATGAGGTGGCTTTCCGGGTTGTGCCGCTCGCCGAGCGGGCCCACCGCGCCGGCGGCGTTGAAGTACCGCAGGCTCGCCGCGCCCAGGCCGAACGCACCGGACTCCCCCGCCAGCATCAGGTCCACCGCCAGCTTGGTGGCCGCGTACGGGTTGCGCGGGCGCACCGGCGCGTCCTCGGTGAGCTTCCCCGTGTCCGCCGCGTCGTACATCGATCCGGTCGAGGAGAAGATCATCCGCGGCGTGCCCGCCGCCCGGATCGCGTCGAGCACCGCCATGGAGCCGGCCACGTTGATGTTCCAGTACAGGTCGGGACGGGCCACCGATTCTGCGACCTCGATCTTCCCCGCGAAGTGCAGCACCGCGTCGAAGCCCGCGCTCGGTGTCAGCACCCGTCCGATCTCGTGCACGGGCAGCTGGCGGAACTCAACGCCCGCCGGGATGGTGAAAGCGAACCCCGTGGACAGGTCGTCGACGACGACCACCTCGTGGCCCGCGTCGGCCAGGTCGTGCGTCACGACGCTGCCGATATAACCCGCGCCGCCGGTTACTAGTACCTTCACCCGAGTTAGCGTATCGGCGCGCGGGCCCTGGACGGGACGGAGTCCAGGCCGGCGAACGCGGCCAGTTGCGCGACCGCGGACTCGAACAGGGCGTCCGCGGGCTCGAACGACCCCACGAACTGGCCGAACAGCTCGAAGCTGATCATCCCGAACAGCTGCGTCCAGGCGATCACGGCGCGGACCACGACTTCCGCCGGCACCGCGGGAGCGCCGGGGGCGGTCGCGAGGGCGGCGGAGATCGCCGCTGCCTGGTCGGCCAGCGCGCCGCCCAGCCCCGGCCCGGCGCCGTCGCCGTCGCCGTCGCCGTCGCCGTCCGCAGGCATATCGCCGCCGGCTACCGCGTCGCGCAGCACGCCCATGAAGGCCAGCGGCACGCGGGACGCCGGGCCGACCGTCGCCTGCGGCGCCCGGTATCCCGGGACCGGCGAACCGTAGATCAGCGCGTACTCGTGCGGGTGCGCCAGCGCCCAGCCGCGGATCGCGTGACAGGCCGCCAGCCACCGGACCCGGGGCCTCGCGCTGGCCGCGATCGCGGTCTCCGTGACCTCCCCCAGGGCGTCGTAGGCGTCGATGATCAGCGCGGTCAGCAGGTCGTCGCGGCTCGGGAAGTAGCGGTACAGCGCCGAGGACACCATGCCGAGCTCGCGCGCGACGGCGCGCAGCGACAGTCCGGGTGCCCCCGTCTCCGCCAGCTGCCTGCGGGCCTCCTCCTTGATCTCGCGCGTCAGCTCGGCGCGGGCGCGCTCGCGGGCGGTGGGGCTGGCCTTGACCGGGCTCATCGGGCACCTCGATATAATTGAGATCAGTTGACACAAACGAGAGCACTGCTCTTGACAATGCGGTCCACTGTCGTGTTCACTGATCTTAGTCGAGAGCAGCGCTCTCGCAAAGTCTAGAACGACGAAAGCCCGGAACGACGACAAGGAGAACCGCGATGAACGCGACCAGCCCCCGCTACGTGAAGCCGAAGAAGGCCACCAACTTCTTCAACGAGTCCGTCGGCCGCCTGACCCGGCTGGGCATCAGCGTCTACGGCTCGCGCGTGCTGTACGTGCGCGGCCGCAAGTCCGGCGAATGGCGCAGCAACCCCGTCAACCCGCTGACCGTCGACGGCACCCGCTACCTGGTCGCGCCGCGCGGGAACACGCAGTGGGTCCGCAACCTGCGCGCCGGAGACGGCACCGGCGAGCTGCGCATCGGCCGCCGCGTCGAGCCCTTCCGCGCGACCGAGATCACCGACGACGACAAGCCGCCGGTGCTGCGCGCCTACCTCAGGCGCTGGAAGTGGGAAGTCGGCGTGTTCTTCGACGGCGTGGACGCCAAGGCATCCGACGAGACGCTGCGCGGGATCGCGCCTGGCTACCCGATATTCCGGATCGAGCCCGCCACGGTCACCCGCTGAAGTCGGCGGCCAGCTTGTCCATCAGCGCGTCGAGCTTGTCGTTCACGACCTGCCGGGCGGGGTCCGCCAGGTACCAGTCCGCGATCTCCCTGGCGCCCCGCTCGAACGGTATGGTCGCCCGCCAGCCGGGCACGACCGACCGCAGCTTGGAGTTGTCGAACACCATCGAGTGCGCCTTGTCCCCCAGCAGCCCGGCGCCCCATTCCGGATCGGCCGCGGCGATCACGTCCGAGGGCACGTGCACGATGCGCGCGGTGACGCCGAGCGCGGTCGCCAGGGCCCGCGCGATCTGGTCCCAGGTGAGCACGTCGTCGGATGTGATGTGGAACGCCTCGCCGTACGTCCGCGGGTGCCCGAGCAGCGGCACGAACGCGCGCGCGAAGTCGTCGTGGTGCGTGACCGTCCACAGCGACGTCCCGTCCCCGTGCACGATCACCGGCTTGCCGGCCCGCAGCCGGGCGAGGCTCGTCCACCCGCCGGACAGCACGGTCTTGGTCGCGTCGTAGGTGTGCGACGGCCGCACGATCGTCGCCGGGAAGTCGCTGCCGCGGTACTCCTGCACCAGCAGGTCCTCGCAGGCGATCTTGTCCCGCGAGTACTGCCAGAACGGGTTCTTCAGCGGCGTCGACTCGGTGACCGGCAGCCGCTCGGGCGGCGTCTGATACGCCGACGCGGTGGAGATGAACACGTACTGCTTCGTCCGGTCCCTGAAGATCTCGATGTCGGTGCGGACGTGCTCCGGGGCAAAGGCGACGAAGTCAGCGACTGAATCAAACTCGTGGTTCTTTATCGCATCCCGAACGGACGCGGGGTTCCTCACGTCCGCCCGCATCTCGCGCACCCCGGCCGGCAGCGGCCGCGTGGTGTTCTGCCCGCGGTTGAGCACGTACAGGTCGATGCCTGACTCGACCGCCACCCGGGCGCACGCGGAGGAGATAACCCCGGACCCGCCGATAAAGAGAACCTTGAGTTTGCTCATGCATCCCACCCTAGGCGGGCTGGGAGCCGGAGATCGTCACGTCGTACTTGCCTTCGGCCGTGCCGACCGCGTCCACCAGTTCCAGCAGCGCGTGCGCGACGGCGAGGAGATTGGCGTCAACGGCCGCGCCAGTGTCATGGAGCATCTTGGCGAGGGGAGTTTCCCAGGTCCCAGGCTCATCCTCGTACCGGGCCAGCACCAGCTCGGCGCCGGGCTGGTCGCAGACACGGTTCCGCACCAGACCGCGGAGTGTCTCGTACACGGCCTTGATCGCGTCCTTCGCGTCGTCTTTCAGCGCTTCGAGAGCGCCCTCGCCGGAGCCAGCGGCGAGCGCCGTGACGATTAGCGTGATCGGGTCCATCCGCTCGTCCTCTCCGCCCGCTATCGTCTCACGGAGAAGGACGCTCGGCACAGGAGCAAGGTGCGTGCGGGGAGGATGAGGTTATGTACTCGGACGTGGCCTATCAGGGGTCGGTGACACGGGACCGGACGGCGACGCTGTTCGGGCAGACGATGGGGCTCGTCGCCATGACGGCGGCGTTTTTCGCTTTGGGGGCGTACGCGGGGCGGCACCTGTCGGAGGGGGCGGTGATCGTCGCGTGGATCGCGGCGTTCGTGGTGCTGCTGATCATGAACTTCGTGGCGCGGCGGTCGTCGGCCGCCGCGGTTGTGCTGCTCGTGATCTTCGGGGTGCTGATGGGGGTGGCGTCGGCGCCGACCCTGTACTGGTACGCGTCGACCAACCCGCAGATCCTGTGGCAGGCGGGCGGGGCGACCGCGCTGTTCATCGGGGTGTTCGGCGCCATCGGGTACCTGACCCGGCGGGACCTGTCGGTCATCTACCGGATCGCGTTCTTCGCGCTGATCGCGCTGCTGATCTTCGGGATCGTGCTGATCTTCGTGCGCATCCCGCACGGGTCGCTGATCTACGCGATCATCGGGCTGGTGGTCTTCGCCGGGCTGACGATGGGCGATTTCCAGCGGCTGCGCCGGTCGCGCGGGCTGGATTCCGCGCCGCTGCTGGCCGCGTCGATCTTCCTCGACGCGCTGAACGTGTTCTGGTTCTTCCTGCGCATCTTCGGGGGCGGCCGGGACTGACCGCACCGCACCCGTAGGATTTTCGTCGACGGGCAATCCGGCTGGGGCGGGGGCACCGAATACTCCGCGTGGAGGCGTATGACGATGTGCGCGGCGCGGTCTGAGCAAGAGCCCGCGGAGCGGGCTGACGCGGACCTGGACACCTTGCTCACGCACGTGGCGAAGGGCGACCAGGCCGCGTTCGAGGCGCTGTATGACCGGCTCGCGGCGTCGGTCTACGGCCTGATCAGGAAGGTGCTCCGCAACCCGTCCCAGGCGGAAGAGGTCACCCAGGAGGTCCTGCTCGAGGTGTGGCGGACCGCGTCCCGGTTCGACCCGGCCCGGGGCGGCGCGGCGACCTGGGTGCTGACGATCGCGCACCGCCGGGCCATCGACCGGGTGCGGGCGGAGGAAGCGGCTACCGCGCGGGAGCAGCGGAGCGCGCAGGGGCCGGCCGACATCGACGAGGTGGCGGAGACCGTCGAGGCGAGCATGGACGCCGAACGCCTCCGGCGGTGCCTGGCCGGGCTCACCGAGCTGCAGCGCGAGTCGATCACGCTCGCCTACTACGGCGGGTACAGCTACGCGCAGGTCGCCGCGCTGCTGGACACCGCGCTCGGCACGATCAAGACGCGGATCCGCGACGGGCTGACCCGGCTGCGCGCGTGCCTGGGGGTGAGCTGATGCGACTCCGGCGACGTGACCTGCACGCCCTGGCCGGCGCGTACGCGCTCGACGCGCTCGACGACGCCGAGCGGGACCGGTTCGAGCGGCACCTGCGCCGCTGCCAGGCCTGCCAGAACGAGGTCCGCGGCTTCGCCGCGACCGCGGCCGCCCTCGGCCGGGCCGCGGCGGCCGAGCCGCCGCCCGGGCTGAAGGAGCGGGTGCTCGCGGCGACCACGGTCACCCGGCAGCTGCCGCCCGTGACGGCCACGCCGCGCTGGCGCCGGGCCGCGCCGGGCAGCAGGGCGGCCAGGAGGGGAACTTCGCGTACGTTCTGGACGATGCCCAAGATCGCCACCGGCATCGCCGCGGTCGCGCTGGCCGCGGTGGTAGCGCTGGCCGTGATCACCATCGGCACGAACAACCGCCTGAACACCGAGCGGGCGCGCAACCAGGCGATCGCCGCCGTGCTCGCCGCGCCGGACGCGCGGATCGTGTCCGGACCGACGACCGCGGGAGGCACCGCTACCGTGGTGGCGTCGCGCCTGGCGGGCAAGATCGTGTTCACCAGCTCGGGGCTGCGCGTGCTGCCGTCGTCCCAGGTGTACGAGCTGTGGTTCCTCGGGCCTGGCAAGGCCCGGGCGGCCGGGCTGGTGCCGCCCGCCGGGGTCACCGGGTCCACCGCCCCCGTGCTGGCGTCCGGGCTGGAGACCGGCGACAGCGTCGGCGTCACCGTCGAGCCTTCGGCCGGGACGACGGCGCCGACGACCACGCCGATCGTGGTGCTGGCGGTGCCGGCGTGACCAACCCCGCCCCGGACGGGATACCGGACGCGGGCATTCTAGGCTGGCCTCAAACAGTAGGGAGCGACATGCACCACGACCTCCGGACTCTCGCCGATCCCGATGCCGTAGCCCGGGCCGCCGCGGCATTCGTGGCCGAGCGCGCCCGCGCCGCGGTCGCGGCCAGCGGCAGCTTCCACTTCGCGGTCAGCGGCGGGCACACCCCCTGGGCCATGTTCGCCGAACTGGCCTCGGAGGAGGTCCCGTGGGAAGCGACCGTCATCTACCAGGTGGACGAGCGCGTAGCACCGCCCGGTGACCCGGACAGGAACCTGACCCACCTCACCAAGGCGCTGGGGTCGGCTCCGGCGCAGGTGCGGCCCATGCCGGTCAACGAGAGCGATCTCCAGGTCGCGGCCGTCAGCTACGCGGCCGTGCTGCCTGAGCACTTCGACCTCGTCCACCTGGGTCTCGGCCCCGACGGGCACACCGCCTCGCTTGTCCCCGGCGATCCGGTCCTGTCGGTCACCGATCGCCTGGTCGCCCTCACAGAGCCGTACCAGAACCACGTGCGGATGACGCTGACCTACCCGGCGCTGGCGCGGGCCAGGCAGATCCTCTGGCTGGTCACTGGCGACGACAAGAGGGAGCCGCTGCAGAGGCTGCTGGCCGGGGACACGACGATCCCGGCGGGCCGCGTCGAGGCCGCCGCGTCCCTGGTGATGGCCGACCGGGCGGCGGCCTGAGGACCCGATGGGAGCTCAGCCAGGCCCGCAGGGTATCGAGCGGGAGAAGCAGATCGCGGCGGAGGCGGCCGCGGAACTGGTCGAGGACGGCATGACCGTCGGGCTCGGCACCGGCTCGACGGTGGCGTTCCTCCTTCCCGCGCTGGCCCGCCGATCGCTCAACATCGTCTGTGCGGCCACGTCGCCGCGCACCGAGCGCGCCGCCCGCGAGCTGGGCCTGCGGATCGAGGACGTCACCAGCATCGACCGTTTCGACATCACCATCGACGGCGCGGACCAGATCGCCCCGGACGGATGGCTGGTGAAGGGTGGCGGCGGCGCGCACACCCGGGAGAAGATCGTCGCGGGGGCCGCAGACCGGTTCGTGGTCATCGCCGACTCGACCAAGCCCGTCCAGGCCTTGCACAGCCCGATTCCCCTCGAACTGCTCTCCTTCGGGGTGCGTGCCACCATGCGCCGGGTCGCGCCGGCCGTGCTGCGTGACGTCCCGCTCAGTCCCGATGGTGGCGTGATCGCGGACTTCCACGGGCCGGTCGACGATCCGGCGGCGCTGGCCGTCCGGCTGTCGGCGACGCCCGGGGTCATCGAGCACGGCCTGTTCCCGCCGGAGATGGTGGCGACGGTGCTCGTGGGCCGGGCTGAGTCAGTCGACCGGACCGACTTCAAGCACTCGGCGTCTAGCTCCTGACCTCACCGGACCCAACCACCGGACCACAGTGGAGGCAACATGGCCCCGGCAATCCGGCTGTTCCTCGCCGACGTCGACGGCACGCTGGTAACCCAGGACAAAATTCTCACCGACCGGGCCATCGCCGCGGTCGCGAAGCTGAGGGAGGCCGGAGTCCTCTTCGCCATCACCAGCGGCCGCCCGCCCCGCGGCATGTCGATGCTCGTGCAGCCGCTCCAGCTCACCATGCCGATCGCGGCCTTCAACGGCGGCGTGTATGTCCACCCCGACATGTCGGTGATCGAGCAGCAGGTCATCCCCGACGACGTGACGCCGGCGGTGATCGACCTGCTCGCGGCCCACAACCTGGATGTGTGGATCTACCGGGGGTCGGACTGGTTCATCCGGGATCCGAAGGCGCCGCACGTCGCCCGCGAGAGCTGGACGGTCAAGTTCGACCCGACGGTAACCGGCGATTTCGCCCCGGTGTCGGACGGAGTGGCCAAGATCACCGGGGTGAGCGATGACTACGACGCGGTCCAGAAGGGCGTGGAGGCGGTGCGCGAGCGCTTCGGCGACCACGTATCGGCGGCTCGGTCTCAGCCGTACTACTGCGATGTCACCAACCCCCACGCCAACAAGGGCGCCGTGGCCCAGTATCTTTCCCGGACCTGTCAGATCCCTTCCGAGCAGATCGCAACGATCGGCGACCAGCCCAACGACGTGCTCATGTTTGCCCAGTCCGGGATCAGTATCGCCATGGGTAACGCGAGCCACGAGGTCCAGGCAGCCGCTCGCCGCGTCACCACGTCCAACGAGGACGAGGGCTTCGCTAACGCGGTAGAGCGGTTCATCCTGCCCTCGTCCCCGTGAACCTGCGGGATCCCCGTGAACCTACGGGACTGGCGGCCAGCGGAAGCGGGCGGCCTGGCCCTCATGGACCGTGACCGTGCCCGCGGGGGTGTGCTCGTCCAGCCAGACGGTGTACTCGGCGGCCGCCAGGCCGGGGTAGACCGCCGCGTAGCTGGTGCCCGCGGCGGTCCTTCGCTCCCTGACGAGGGAGTGCGTCCGGCGACCCCCGCTCCAGAAGTCGCCGGACGCACTGATCTCGATCTCGTCACCACAACGCTCCGGCGGCGCGTCCACGATGAGGGCGCCGACACCTTCGCCCAGATCGAGGACCACGCTGCCGGGGCCTGACGGATCGGTTCTGTGATGGTCAGTCATCATGACGGCGTGTCGAAGCCGCTGTACGGGACGCCGAGGTAAGGGAACGTGGTCAGGTAGCCGGACGGGACGCTGGCGGCCGTGAGGCCGTCGGTGACCGCGCCGGCGGCCGCGTCCGGCGTGAACTTCTTGTCCACCAGCGGGACCGTCACGCCGGCGATCGCGCGCAGCTCGACCGTCACCACGTCGTCGGAGACCCGGCGGCCGTTGGGGAACCCGGCCAGGTCACCGCCGATCACCCCGAGCTGGTTAGGCTTCGCGGCCGGCGGGATGGCCGTGTTGAGCCGCAGCATGTCCGCCTGGATCGAGCCGGTGAAGTTCTGGAAGCCGGGCACGATGCCAGCCGGGATCCCGGTCAGCAGGATCGCCTCGAGGTCGGCGCGGGAGGTGCCGGCCTTCACTAGCTTGGCCAGGTTCGGGAAGACACCCGGGTACAGGACGGGCAGCAGCATGGCCAGCTCGGGGTGGGCGTAGCGGTCGGCGAACTGCTTGTCGTCGGACGGCGGCAGCGTGTTCCACAGGTCCTTGCGGCCCAGCGGGATCAGCACCTCGTTGATCAGCGGGTTCCCCAGCCGGGACACCTGGTGGAAGGGGCCGCTCCAGACCTGCTCGCCGCCGGAGGAATCCCACACGCTGACCCGCTGACGGCTCGCCGTCGTCCAGACGCCGATCACCGAGCCGGGGTCGGTCACCTTCCCGTGCTTGCCGTGCACCAGCTGCGAGACCGGGACCTGGATGGCGATCGAGTGGACGTTCAGCTGGGCGGTGGCGTTGACGCCGGCCGCCGGGCCGGAGAACACGTTCATCCCGTACTGGGCGTGCAGCTGCTCGAAGGGGCGCAGGTCGGCGAGGTCGAAGATCGAGCCGAGGTCCACGTAGAAGCCTTCGGCCCGCTGGCCGGCGAAGACCTTGATCCCGCCGGGCAGGCCGTGCACCGCGGCGTTCGCCAGGCTCGCGTAGTTGGGGGTGGACAGCGGGCCGATGTTGCACGGCGGGCAGGCGAGGCCGCTGCCGAGGACCACGCTGTGGCCCTCGCTGATGCGGGTGACCGAGTAGAACTGGCGGCTGTTCCAGTTCGCGCTGCCGAGCGACAGGATCGGCCCGGTGTTGTAGAGGAACGTCCCGGGGTCCCGCAGCGCCGTCCGGAACCTGAACTGGAAGGTGACGTCCGGCCGGGCGTCGCCGTTGTTGTCGACGTGGATCTCGTACAGGACCTCGTCGCCGAACGAGTAGAAGTTCGGGCCGCCTGCCGGGCCCTCAAGCGGAATGTAGTTGGCGATGAGCGTGACCGTGTCCGGCTTGTCCGGGCTGACGAACGCGTACACATCGGTGCTGTCGGCCACCGGGTCCTTGGCGATCTCCGGCGCCTCGCGGTGCGATGACATGCGGTTACCTCACAGAAATCGCTCGGGCCAGCCGGGCGGCCAGCGCGGGGTCGTGAACCTGGGTCCGGCTGGTGCCGGCGAATATCTCCAGCTCGCCCGAGCTGGCGTCGCGCAGGTACACGACGACCGGGGTGTCGGTCGCCGCCGGCGCCTGCTCCTGCTCTGGCGTTGCCGCCGCGGCTGACGCGCTGGCCGCGACGGTGCCGACGCCGGCCGCCGCAACGAGCCCGATCGCTCCGGCTCCCGCGGCGCCGCGCAGTACTGCACGGCGGCCATAGCTGTTTCCGGACATGGACGGTCCTTTCATCGCGGTGAGAACCTTCCTGCTACGCCCGTGCTTCGACGCCGCCCGGCGACCGGATGGGAGCGGGCGGCGGACGTAACCAAAGCGTTACCTGGGCCGGATCGAGGTCTTGTACCCTTCCGCCGTGACACCTGACGGCGAGATCTGCGCTGACGATCCCCGGGCACCCGACGTGCGGGCCCTGCTCGAGCGGCACATGGCGGCGATGCTGGCTTCCACGCCGCCTGAGCACGCCTTCGCGCTGGACGTGGACGGGCTGCTGGACCCGGCGATCTCGTTCTTCAGCTTCCGGGCCGGCGGCGAACTGCTCGGCGTCGGCGCGATCAAGCGGCTGGACGCGGAGCACGCCGAGATCAAATCCATGCACACCGCGGCCGCGGCCCGCGGACGCGGGGTCGGGCGCGCGATGCTTCACCACCTGCTGGGGGTGGCCAGGGCCGAGGGCGTGCGCCGGGTGAGCCTGGAGACCGGGACGATGGCGGAGTTCGCGCCCGCCAGGGCGCTCTACGAAAGCGCCGGGTTCACCGCCTGCGAGCCGTTCGCTGACTACCGCCCGAGCGGCGACAACTGCTTCATGACGCTGCTGCTCGACGGCGCGGCGGCGTAAAGGTAGACGATGTGACATCGTCCACGCTCTTTGGTGGACGATGTCACATCGACCACGTTGGGAGCGAGGCTGCGGGGGCCGCGGGGCGGGCTAGGGCTGTTCGGCCTGTTCGGCGGCGAGGGCGAGGAGTTCGGCGGCGTGGGCCTGGCCGAACTCGGAGTCTTCCAGGCCGGCCAGCATGCGGGACAGCTCGCGGACCCGGGCGTCGTGATCGAGGCGGACCACCCCGCTGCTCGTGACGCTGCCGTCGCTCGACTTCGCCACCACCAGGTGGTTGTCGGCGAACGCGGCGACCTGGGGCAGGTGGGTGACCACGATGACCTGGGCGAGCCTGGCCAGCTTGGCCAGGCGGCGGCCGATCTCGACCGCGGCCTTGCCGCCGACGCCGGCGTCCACCTCGTCGAAGACGAACGTCGGCACCGGGTCGGCACCGGCGAAGACCACCTCGATCGCCAGCATCACCCGGGACAGCTCGCCGCCGGAGGCGCCCTTGTGCAGCGGCAGCGCCGGCGCGCCCGGGTGCGCGGCCAGCCGGATCTCCACGTCGTCGATGCCGTGCAGCGTCGGCTCGTCCAGCTCGCTGATGTGGACCGAGACCCTGGCGTGCGGCATGGCGAGGGCGGTCAGCTCGGCCGTCACGTCGCCGCCGAACCGCTCGCCCGCCGCGCGGCGCAGCCCGGACAGCCGGGCGGCCAGCTCGGCGACCTCGCCGGCGAGCGCCGCCTCCTCCTCGGCCAGGGCGCCGATCTTGTCGTCGTCGGTGTCGAGGTCGGCGACCCGGGCGGCGGCGCGGCGCGCCCAGTCGAGCACGGCGGCTATCTCGTCGGGTTCCTCGGCCGGGTCCTGCCCGCCCGCGGGCGGGAGGTCGAGGTACGGGGAGACGCCGCCGGGGCCGTAGACGCGGACCAGCCGGTTCAGCGCCGCGCGGCGCTCCTGGACGACGGCGAGCCTGGCCGGGTCGGCGTCGATCGACTGGATGTAGGAGGCCAGCTCGGCGGCCACTTCTGAGACGAGGTACGCGGCGTCGGAGAGCCGGCCGGCCACGCCGTCGATCTCGGCGTCATAGCGGCGCACCTCCTCCAGCGCCCGCCGTGCCTGGCCGAGCAGCGTGATCGCGTCCGCCCCTTCCATGGCCGCGGTCGGGTCGCCGAGCAGCGCCTCGTGCGCCATCGTCGCGCCGGCGTGCAGCGAGTCGGCGTTGGCCAGCCGCTCCTCCTCCGCGCGCAGCGCGGCCTGTTCGCCGGCCGCCGGCTCGAGCTTCTCGATCTCGGTGAGGCCGGCCCTGAGGGCTTCGGCCTCCGCCGCGCGGGACCGCGCCTGCGAGGTCAGCGTCATGAGCTCCTCGTGCACCGTCCGGTGCCGCTGGAACGCCCGCTGGTAGTCGCCGAGCACCACGGTCAGCTCGGCGCCCGCGTACTTGTCGAGCGCCTCGCGCTGCCTGCCTGGCTTCAGCAGCTGCTGCTGGTCGGACTGGCCGTGCACGGCGACCAGGTCGTCGGCCAGGTACGTGAGCAGCGACACCGGCACGGCGCGGCCGCCGGCGAACGCCCGGGACCGGCCCTCGGCCGATACCGACCTGGTCAGCACCAGCGTGCCGTCCTCGTCGAGTTCGCCGCCGGCCTCCTCGACCTGGCGGGCGACCTTGCCGGACGGCTCGGTGCGGAGCCGCCCCTCCACGGCGGCGCGCTGCTCGCCGGGCCGGACCCGCGACGGGTCCGCGCGGCCGCCGAACAGCAGGCCGAGCCCGGTCACCACCATCGTCTTGCCCGCGCCGGTCTCACCGGTCAGCGCGGTGAAACCGGGAGACAGCTCGAGCAGCGCGTCGTCGATGACCCCGAGCCCGGTGATGCGCACTTCCTCAAGCATGACCGCCAGCAGTCTCCTTCCTACCCCGCCAGCCCGCGACGGGCAGTCCGAACTTGGCCACCAGCCGGTCGGTGAACGACGCGCCACCGCCCGGCCCGCCGTCCTGGTCCGGGTCGTGCATCCTCGCCAGCAGCACCGGCAGCGAGCCCCGGCGCACCTCGACCCGGGCACCGGGCGGCAAGTCGAACCTACGACGCCCATCGCACCACATAACGGCTTCGGATGTCTCGGCCCACGCCGGCTCGTGACCGGCCGACTCGGCGCTGAGCCGGCCGGCGCCGGCGCGGGCGGCGACACCCTCGTACACTAGTTCTACCGCGAGAACCGAGTTTGGGGAAACAACCAGCGGCCTGGCGAACAGCGCGTGCGCGCTGATCGGCACCATCAGCATCGCCTCTACCTCTGGCCACACCACCGGGCCGCCCGCGGAGAACGCGTACGCGGTCGATCCCGTCGGCGTCGCGCAGACCACGCCGTCACATCCCCAGCGGGATAGCGGCCGCCCGTCGACTTCGATGATGACCTCGATCACCCGCTCCCTGCGGGCCTTCTCGACGGTCGCCTCGTTCAGCGCCCAGGTGGCGGCGAGCTCGGTGCCGTTGTCGCGCGCTATGACGTCGATCGTCATCCGTTCCTCGACCCGGTACTCCCCCGCGACGAGACGGTCGACGGTCTCGGCGAGCCCGTCGGGCTCCGCCTCGGCGAGGAATCCGATGTGGCCGAGGTTCACGCCGATCAGCGGGGTCCGCGCCGGGCGGGCGATCTCCGCGGCGCGCAGCAGCGTGCCGTCGCCGCCGAGCACGATCACCAGTTCCGCGCCCTTGGCCGCTTCCGGGCCTGCCGGCACCTCGGTCACGCCCGCGCAGCGCAGGTCGGGCGCCTCGTCTTCTCTGACGCGCACCGTGACGCCGGCGGCGATCAGCCGCTCGATGACGAACCGCGCGCTGCGCACTGCGTTCTCCTTGCCGGTGTGCGCGAGCACGAGCATTGTCCGGGGGGAATCAGGCATCGGGTCCCGTCTCGATCGCGTGCCGCAGGGCGTCGTCGGACAGCGGCGGCGCGCCGCGCCGCAGCCACACGAAATACTCCACGTTTCCCGCCGGCCCCGGGAGCGGACTCGCCGTTACACCTCTTACGCCTAGCCCCAGCAAGGCCGCGGCGTCGCAGACGGCTCGCACCGCGGCGGCCCGGTCGGCGGGGTCGCGCACCACGCCGCCCGCCCCGACCCGGGCCTTGCCGACCTCGAACTGAGGTTTCACCATCAGCGCGAAGTCCGCGTCCGGCGCGGCGCACGCGACCAGCGCGGGCAGCACCAGGGTCAGCGAGATGAACGACAGGTCAGCCACGACCACCGCGGGCGGCGGGGCCACCAGGGCCGGGTCGAGGGAGCGGACGTTGACCCGGTCCAGGACGGTAACCCGCGGATCGGTGCGCAGGCTCCAGGCCAGCTGCCCGTATCCCACGTCGACGGCCACGACGTGCGCCGCGCCCGCGCGCAGCAGCACGTCGGTGAACCCGCCGGTCGACGCGCCCGCGTCCAGGCACCGCTTCCCCGCCACCGTCAGGCCGCCGTCGGCGAAGACGCGCAGCGCCCCGGCGAGCTTGTGCCCGCCGCGCGAGACGTACTCCGGGCCTTCGTCATCGGCCGCCACCGTCACCGGCGCGTCCCTGCTCACCTGGGTCGCGGCCTTGGCCGCGGTCTGCCCTGACACCGCCACCCGTCCCGCGGCGATCAGCTCGGCCGCCTGTTCGCGGGACCTGGCCAGTCCCCGCCTGACGAGCTCGGCGTCCAGCCTGGACCGCACGGTCACCGCCGGTCCAGCTCCCCTTGCTCGCCGGGCTGGCCGGGCGCGCCCGCCGCCCCTGGCGTACCGGGCGCGCCTGGCGTACCGGGCGCTCCTGGCGTGCCGAGCTCGCCGAGGATCTCGCGGAGCCGGTCGTGCACGGCCTCGAGTGCCGCGGGCCGGTCGTCGAGCGGCTGGTCGTCAAGGGCGGCGAGACCGGCGATGGCCTCGTCCACCCGGGAGTCACCGGTGCCTTCGGGAGTCGGCTGCGTACGTTCGGGATCCATGTTTTGATTTTCCTCCGGCTCAGGGAGACCAGCGCGCTGTCCGGAATGCGCTACCCTCCGCGTGAACGGTACCGCCCATTGAGGAACGAGGCGCACATGAAATCGGCTGAAGAATGCCGCCAGGCGCTGCAGAAGCTGGCGAGCAGGCTGTCCGAGCTGAGCCCCGCTGACCGGGACGCGTATTTCGGCAACCAGACGATGAGCGTCACGATTCCCGATCTCGGCGTTACGTTCGGGACCAGGCTGGATTCAGGGGACGCTCCGGTCCGGGAGATCGGGCCTGGCGAGCCGCCCGCCGACATCCGGCTGACCGCGAACAGCGACGAGGTGGTGTCGCTCGCCGAGTCGCCGATGAACATCGCCCGCGCCTGGGTGGCGGGCCGGGTGAAGATCGACGCGAGCATGAGGGACCTGCTCCGGCTGCGCAGGCTGCTGTAACGCGGCGTCCGGCAAGGCGCGGCCGGGACCCGCGCTAACACCGCACGTTTTGGTCCGCGCAGGGTCTGAGGGGCGCCTGGAACTCGGCGCTCAGCTGGGACACCACGCCGTTGCCCAAGTCCGTTGTCACGGTTTCGCCCGTGTAACCGCCGTCGGAGTTCACCTGCAGGGTGGTGCGCCGGCCGTCCGTGTAGCCGACGGCGTAGAGGAAGAGGTAGCGTCCGGCGGTGGTCTTCGCGGCGTAGGTCTCGCGGGCACTGCCGGTGAACAAGCTCGCCACGGTGCCGGGGAAGCCGAGCCCCAGCAGCCCGCCGCGGCCGCCCGCCACGAAGGTGCTCAGCGCCCTCAGCGCGTCACCCGGACTGCGCAGCACCGCGATCCCGATCGTCGCCACCGCGGTCTGCGAGGCGTCGGTATACGTGGCGCGCAGCACGGTCACGCAGCCGGCCGCCGCCAGGACGGGCGCGCCCGCGGCGTCCACGGTGCTGCCGCATGGCGCTTGCGGGGCGATGCCGACCAGCGTGGCCGTGGTCCGTCCCCCGAACGAGTCCAGGTAGGAGACCGAGGACGGGAAGATCCGCCCGGCGCTCAGTCGCTGCCACTGGACCGCGAACTCGCGCTGCCCCGCGGCGGAGATCTGCGCCTGGCTCGGGTGCCTTGTGGCCGTCGCCACCACCCCCGCGGCGCCGCCGGCCGCCGCGCCCAGTCCCACCAGCAGGATCAGGCCGATCATGATCCAGAACGGGAGGGGGCGTCTCCCGGCCGTCGCGGTGACAGCGCTCATCGCGGGTCCACCCAGCCTTCCGGAGCTTGCGGGGCGTCCGGCGGCGGCGCCGGGTCCCACGGCGCTTGCGGCGCTCGGTCCCAGTGCGCCGGCGGCGCCGGCTTCCAGGGCGCTTGCGGCGCCTGGAACGCGGCCCACGGATCCGGATGGGCCGAGGCCGGCTGCCCGGCGTACGCTGGGACGACCTGACGCGAGCCGCCGCGCTGGCCCGGCGACCGTTTCCGGAGCCGGCGCGCCGACAGCGCCGCACCGGTCCCGAGCAGCACCGCGCCCAGGGCGATGAGCGCCCAGTACAGGTAGGCGACCCGCCCGGCGGGCGGTAGCGCGCTGACCACCCCTGGCGGTGCGCCGCCGAAGTGGGCGGCCGCCGCGACCGTGCCGGCCGCCCCGCCGGGCGCGCTCACGGTCAGCCGGGCCAGCGTCCCCGCGTCGAGGATCGCGTCGTTGGGGTCCAGCACCCCGAACCCGACGGACGGCGAGTACCCGCCGCGGGGACGGTAGCGGGCGGACATCGCCAGCGCGCGGGCGACCAGCGCGGGCGGCAACTGCGGGTACCGCTGCTTGATCAGCGCGACCGTGGCGGCTACGTAGCAGGCCGCGCTCCAGATGTTGTCCAGCTCCATCGTGTCCGAGACAGGCGCGGCGTCGGCCGGGGCGGAGATGAGCACGGTGTTGTTGCTCTGCGCGCTGACGGGGCTCGTCGGCGCGATGCCGCCCGGCAGCATGACCGGTGAGACCCCGATGACGCCGGGGAATCCCTGCGGGTACGCATACGGCGAGGGATGCGAGCCGGTCGTCGGGAAAGCCGGCGCCACGATCACCACCTTCCTCGACAGCGCGTAGCTCACCGCGGACTGCAGGTCCAGGGCGGGCCCCTCCTGGCTGCCGTAGTCGAGGAGGATCACCTGGGCGCCGTGGCCGGCGGCGTACCTGATGCCCTCGGCCTCAATGCGCAGGGCATTGTTCTGGTCGTTGTAGAAGGACTGGGCGCCAGGTTCGGTGCCGTCCGGTTCGGTGCGCACCACCAGGATGCGCGCGCCGGGCGCGGCGCCCGCGGCTATTCCCGGCGACCCGGTGAAGAACGCGGCCGTCAGCGTGCCGAGCATGCCGGCCGGTGCTGCCCGCGGCTTGAAGATGTAGTCCGGGCCATTGGCGACCTTGCCGGCCAGGCCGGGGACGGTGGGATCCGCGCCGGTGGACAACAGCGCTATGGTGACGCCGTTACCGGTCGCCAGGCCCTGGGCTGCGTTCATATCGGACTGGAACCGCGCCCAGGCGTCCGACGGCGGGGAGTAGGCGGCCGCCGCCTCGGCTGCAGGCGCCAGGGTTACGGTGACCGCCAGCCCAAGCAGCAGGCTCGTGATCAGCCAGAGTGGGCGGTGCTGGCGCTCTCGCCTCGCACGGATCCGGCGAACCGCGCTACCGAACTGAACAGTGTCCGACATAGGCGTGAACTATAGAGGTCTCACCGAACGCCAAACTAGCTGCTGAGATAACTGTTTGGGCAATTCTGGCTGGTTACAGGCCGGTGGTAGCGGGGCCTGCGGCCGGCCTGTCGCGCCAGTCTCGCCGGGACCGGCGGATCGTCCAGATCAGCAGGACCGTGGCGATGATCGCGCACACCGCGCCGCCGTAGGCCGCGGCGGAGTAACCGATGATCAGTCTGGTGTTCCTGTGCACCGCCTGGATCGGGCGGAGCGCCGCGCTCCCCCGGCCAGGCGAGCCGGGCGAGCCGAAGAACCTGGCCGCGGCGAGTCCGGTCGCGGGCTCGGCGGCCGCCAGCAGTCCCGCCGCCCGCAGCGCGGCGGCCGCGTCCACCTCACCGAAGCCGGTTCCCGTGCTGTACCCGCCGGACGGCCGGCGGGTGGTGCTCGTGATCAGCGCCTGCGTGACGAGCGCAGGGCTCAGCGCCGGGTAGCGGCTCCTGATGAGCGCCGCCACGCCGCTGACCAGGGCGGCGGACGGGCTAGTGCCTTCCGCGTCGAGGTACTCTCCGCCGGGGCCCGCGCCGATGACGCCGACGCCTGGCGCGGAGAGCAGGACGGAGCTGTTCTGCTCGGAGAAGAAGGCGCGGGCGCCGCTGCTGGTGACGGCCGCCACGGCGATCACCCCGGTGAACGAGGCGGGGTAGATGTAGGGGGCGAAGCCGCTGCTTGTTCCGTCGTTGCCTGCTGAGGCGACGACCACGACGCCCTTGCTGATCGCGTAGCCGATCGCCGCGCGCAGGTTGCCCGCCGAGTCGGCGGAGCCGAGCGACATGTTGATGACCGTGGCGCCGTGCCTGACGGCGTAGTAGATGCCGTTGCCGATGGCGTCGGCGAACCGCTTGTCCTGGTTGTAGGCCTGCAGGCCAGGCTCGCCGTCGTCGAGGATGACGCGGACGGCGAGGATCTTCGCGTCCGGCGCCGCGCCCATGACGCCGAGCGTGTCACCAGGGCCGCTGCCGTGCCCGGCGATCAGCGAGGCGATGTAGGTCCCGTGATCGAGCGGCGGCTGGTAGCCGGGCGGGTCGGCGCCCGTCGTGTAGTCCGGGCCGGTGCTGACGTCGCCGGCCAGGTCCGGCGCGGTCGGGTCCACGCCGGTGTCGAGGACGGCAACCGTCACGCCCTTGCCTTTAGCGGCCTGCCACGCGGCCGGGACCTCGATCTGGTCGAGCGCCTGCATCTCGTCGGGCCTGACCGCGGCCAGGTCGGCAGGCGGGGGCGGCAGGCCAGGCACCGGGTCGGCGCAGGACCATTCCGTGCCGCCGCAGCGGACGGCGACCGGCTTGGCGAGCGGCGCGGCGACGGCGGTGACCAGCTGAATCGCCGGGTCGAAGACCACGTCCCGGCGCTCGCCGTCGGCGCTGGCGGGCCTGCCGTCCGCGTACCCGGCGACGGCGAGCACGACGTACGGTCCTGCCTGCTGCGCGACCGCCAGCTGCCGCGCGGCATCACCGAACAGCGCGGCGGGCGTGCCCGGCATCGCCAGCGCCCGCAGCCCGGTGGCCGGGTACTGCGCGGGCGGCAGGCTGTCGTAGAAGCCGGTCGCCCGCGCGGTGCTGCCGAACGCCAGCACGCCGAGCGTGTAGACCGCGCCGCGCAGCTGGTCGGTGTAGTCGGCGCGCAGGGCGGCGACGCAGCCGTCGGTTTTCGCCCGGCTCGCCAGCGTGACGTCGACCGCGGCGGTGCACGCGTCGCTGGGCGCCATGCCGACCCGGCTGGCCGTCTCTGTGGTATTCAGGCTGGTGGTGTAGGTGATGCGGGCGGGGAAGAGCTGGCCGGCCTGCTCGCTCCCAGCGCTGCGCGACCCCGGTGGCGGCGGCCGCGGAAAGCTCAGCGGCGGTGGGCTTGCGGACCAGCTCCGCGTGCGCCCGGCCGCCGGCGACGACGGCCACGGCCAAGCCGAGGAGGACGGCGACCGCGCACGCAATGATCCGTACCGCGCGCCCTGGGGTCACGCGAAGAGATTAGCCGGCCATGATTAAGCGCATGGGAGACCTGATCTTGTTGCGGCACGGCCAGACCGAATGGAGCAAGGCCGGGAAGCACACGGGGCGAACGGACGTCCCGCTCACCACCGTCGGCGTCGCCAGCGCCGCGTCGCTGGCGCCGATGCTGGCGAAACGGCAGATCGTCGCGGTATTCACCAGTCCCGCGGCGCGGGCCGTCTGGACCGCGAAACTGGCCAACCTCGAGGGCGCGGGCGGCCGGTACCCGGTCAGGCAGGACCCGGACCTGTGGGAGTGGGACTACGGCGGCTATGAGGGCATGACGACGTTGCAGATCCAGGAGCAGCGCCCCGGCTGGTACCTGTGGCGCGACGGGGTGATCCCCGGTGACGCCGGGCATCCTGGCGAGACCGTTTCCCAGGTAGGCGAGCGGGCTGACCGGGTGCTCGCGCGGGTGGCGCCGTTCCTGCGCGACGGGGACGTGGCGCTGGTCGCGCACGGCCACGTGCTGCGGGTGCTGACCGCCAGGTACCTGGGGCTGCCGCCTGACGGCGGGCGGCTGTTCCGGCTGGACACGGGGACGATCAGCACGCTGGGCACCGAACACGAAGAACCCGTGATCCTGACCTGGAACGTCCCGCCATCGCCGTAGCCTCGCCGGCGCGCCGGCTTAGTTGCGCAGCACGAGGCGCTGGTTGCGGCAGCCGGTGAGGACGACCGCGAGGCCGAGGACGCCGACGTCGCGCATCGCGGTGTCGGACAGGCCGCTGACCGACAGCGAGATCACGATCTCGAGGAGCAGGACGCTCGCGATCGCGGCGCCGATCCTCGGCGCGATCCCGGCGATCAGCGCGACCGCGAGGACGAACAGCACCCAGCCGTGCACGAGAACAGCGACGATCGCCAGCCGCGACGCCTCGTTGATGACCGGAACGTAGCCGGTCCACTGGTCCGGGGATGTCAGCTCGTGGTAGCCGAACCAGGCCAGCACCAGGCCCAGCAGGACGCGGCCGGCCACGGGCGCCCACTCCGCGACAAGGTCCCCGGCGCGCTCGGCCTGACCGCGCCAGCCCGTCGCCGGCGCGGCGCCGGAGCGGGCGGGGGCGACCTCCGTGGGGGCCAGGTCAAGGTCGGCGGAGGCCGGGGCCAGGTCGAGGCCGCCGGGCGCCGGGTCAGCCGGCGCGCTGGCCTGCCTGATCCTCTGTTCGTCGCGGCGCCCGAGCGGCGAGCGGAGCCGGCCGCCAGCCCAGCCCCGGCCACGGCCGCCCGCCCAGCCGGCGGGCCGGTGCGACTCGTCGCTCACGGCAGCACCTGTCCCTGCGTGTTCGTGACCTCCAGGCCCTCATTAGTGGTGCCCGGGGCGTTGGCGCCGAGGTCGGAGTCGAGTATGTACACCTTGGCGCCGCCGGGATAGAAGTGCGAGACGGAGGCCATCGAATGACCGTCCTCCGCGGCCTGCACCGCGATGCCGCCCGTCTGCCTGGTGACCGTGAGTTTCCAGCGGCTCATCGCGAGCTTGCCATTCGCGCTGACCGGCCCCGGCCATACCAGGTAGGCGAACGGCGCGTACGGCATGGAGCTCAGCAGCGGCCCGGCACCGGCGGCCGCGGACGCCGGCACGGTGGCGGATGGCGAGCTCGCGCCGGCGGGCGCCGGCGGTGCGGCGGCCGTATCGATGCCGGCCTGCTTCCACCCGACCACGCCAAAGAGAAGCCCGGCGACCCCCGCTATCGAAAGGACGGTCAACCCACGGGGACCCACACGCTCACTCCGCTCTGATCTGTCCCTCGGCGGCCTGCCGCACCGCCTCGTCCGCACCGGATTCCCGGGGCGTCCCTGACGCCCCGGACGCTGGCCGGGGACGGGTCTCGTCCCTGATCCACGAGAGGAACGACGCCGAGCCCGACACGATCGCGGTGGCGACGATCTCCGGCTCGTCGTAGCTGTGCCGTTCGGCCAGGAATACGACGAGTTCATCGTAGCGATCGGCCGGCGTCTTGAGGAAGACGAACCATTCCTCTGAGCGCTCCAGCTCGTCGTTCCACCAGTAGATGGACGCGACGGGACCGGCGACCTGGCCGCAGGCCGCCAGCCGTGCCTCGACGGCCGCCCGGGCGAGTTCCATCGCCTCGGCCCGCGAGTCGGTCGTCGTCTGCACCTGCAGGTATTCGCTGTCCCTGCGGTCGCCAGCGTCGCTTACCGCCATGGCACCTGATCGTACGCCCCGCCGCGAAGGTACGCTGGCCAGGCCGTTGCCAGGCCAGACTGGGGGTTACCGCAGTGGAGCTGATTCATTCGGGAAAGGTCCGCGACGTCTACGCCGACGGCGACGACTTGCTCCTCGTCGCGTCGGACCGGGTGTCCGTCTACGACGTGGTGCTGCCCACGCCGGTCCCCGGCAAGGGCCGTATCCTCACCCAGCTGTCGCTCTGGTGGTTCGGCCGCCTCACCGATGTCACGCCTAATCACGTGATTTCCGCGACCGACGTCCCCGCCGGGTGGCAGGGCCGCGCCATCCGCTGCCAGCGCCTGGAGATGGTTCCTGTCGAGTGCATCGCGCGGGGTTACCTGGCCGGGCTCGGCCTCGCCTCCTACAACGAGACCGGCACGGTCTCCGGCGTGCCGCTGCCGCCGGGTCTGGTTGAGGCGTCCAGGCTGCCCGAGCCGGTCTTCACCCCGACCACCAAGGCGGCCGCCGGGCATGACGAGCCGATGACCTACCAGGAGGTCGTCGACCTGGTCGGCGCGGAAACCGCCGCCGAGCTCAAGCGGATCACGCTCGAGGTGTACCGCCGGGGCGCCACGCTCGCCGCGGAGCGCGGCGTCATCGTCGCGGATACGAAGCTGGAGTTCGGCCGGGCGAAAAACGGCGACCTGGTCCTCGCCGACGAGGTGCTGACCCCGGACTCCTCCCGCTTCTGGCCCGCCAGCGAATACCAGCCCGGGCGCCCGCAGCATTCGCTGGACAAGCAGTACCTGCGTGACTGGGCCACCGCGATCGGCTGGGACCGCAAGCCTCCGGGCCCGGAGATCCCGGCGGACGTCGTGGCGGCGATGACCGCGCGGTACACCGACCTGTTCGACCGCCTGACAGCTGATCAGGGGCTGTGAACGAGCAGCGCTGAAATGCGGCGGCCCGCCGGCCCGTCGGTCACCAGGTAAGTCAGCGTGACCCGGCGGATCTCGGCGCCGTCGCTGGTTTGCCACGAGTACGTCCCGCGGTAGAGGGCGGACGTGGAGTTCACGACGGTGACCTCGGAGCCGAGGGCCTCGCTGCGGCCGTATCCGGCCGCTCGCATCCCGTCGACCTGCTGCCGCATCACCGCGACAACCTGGGCGTCGCTCGTCAGCGCGAAGAACCCCTCGTCGGTCGTGACCAGCAACGGAACGCCGTAGTACGCGAGCAGCGAATCGGTGTCGCGCTCGCCCCGGCCGCAGGCCGCGAAGGCGTCGAGGTACTCGCCGAACCACTGGCTCACGCCGTCGCTGTCCACGATCACGGACCCTACCGCTTGACGCAGGTGTAGGCGCCGTAGAGGCGGCGTTCGAAGCTGACCTCGACGATCTCGAACCCGGCGGCGGCCAGCAGCGGCTCAAGCAGCCACCGGTAGGTGCTGTACTCGGTGCGGATGTGCTC
This sequence comes from uncultured Actinomycetota bacterium, assembly GCA_963843745.1. Classification (GTDB taxonomy): domain Bacteria; phylum Actinomycetota; class Actinomycetes; order Streptosporangiales; family Streptosporangiaceae; genus Trebonia. The sequence continues at coordinate 1,870,017 of CAWJLP010000007.1, read as the reverse complement.
GGCGTAGTCGGCGGCGGTGTACCCGTCCGCCGGGTCGGCGGCGGCGCCCGCGAACCAGCCGGCGAAGATCTCGGTCGCCTCCCGCGGCTGGAAGTCGAAGATGAGATCCCGCAGCCGCAGCACGCCGCCCGGCGGGAGCGTGTCCGCGATCCGCTGCAGCGCGATCCCCTTCCAGAAGTCAGGGACCTGGTGCAGCGCGTTCCTGGTGTAGACGCCGTCCACGGGCGCCCCCTCGTGGGCGTAGCTGAAGAACCCCGCGCGCACGCAGTCGAGGTTGTCCGCGCCCGCGGTGGCGGCCTTCTGCCGGAGGGCGTCCACCATGACGGGCGAGACGTCGGCCGCGACGACGCGCCCGAACCGCCGCGCCGCGGGGATCGCGAACTGCCCGGTGCCGGCGCCGAGGTCGACCACGGTGGATGACCTGCCGAGCCCCCGCGCCTCGAACGCCGCCAGATCCTCGCCAGGATCCGGAAATCCCTGCTTCTTGTCGTAACCCGCGATGAACGCCGCGTCCAAGTGCTCGGGACCCGCGTGCGCCAGTTCGTCCAGCATCCATGTCTCGGTCATGCCCGTGATTCTCCCCGTCACCGAGGTCCTCAGGCGCCCGCGCCGGCGGGTGACCATCCGCCGTGGTCATGGGCAACACCCCTTCGTCCGGTGGCAGTCCGTAAATATTCAGGCACTTCGGCGATCAGCCGGTAACATTCGGGCATCACCTACCGTTCTGGATCTGGGAGGACGCACGTGGTTTCGCAGGCGAGCAGGCTGGCTGACGTCCGGTATGACATCCGGGGGCCGGTACTGCGCCGAGCTCGCCAGCTCGAGGCCGAGGGCCATCAGATCCTCAAGCTGAACCTCGGGAACCCCGCGCCGTTCGGCCTCGTCGCCCCCGACGCGGTCGTGCAGCGGGTCGCGGCCAGCGTCGCGGACTCCCAGGGCTACAGCGACGCGCGCGGCATCGCGCCGGCCCGCGAGGCCGTGGCCGCCTACTACGACCGTATCGGCGTCGAAGGCGTCACCGCCGACGACGTGTTCCTCGGCAACGGCGTCTCCGAACTCATCGTCATGTCCCTCCAGGCCCTCCTCAACCCGGGCGACGAGGTCCTCGTGCCGAGCCCGGACTACCCGCTGTGGACCGGCGCCGTGAGCCTCTGCGGCGGCCGCGCGCTGCACTACCGCTGCCGGGAAGACCTGGACTGGAACCCGGACCCCGAGCACGTCCGGGCCCAGGTCAGCGACCGCACCAAGGCGATCGTGATCATCAACCCGAACAATCCCACCGGCGCGGTGTACTCGCGGGAAACGCTGATCGAGCTGCTCGACATCGCCCGCACGAACAACCTGGTCGTCCTCACCGACGAGATCTACGACCAGATCCTGTACGACGGCGCGCAGCACCACTGCGCCGCGGCGCTCGCCCCCGACCTGCCGGTCCTGACCATGGGCGGCATGTCCAAGACGTACCGGCTCGCCGGCTTCCGGTCGGGCTGGCTGGTGGTCACGGGGCCGAAGGAGCCGATCGCCGAGTACCTGGACGGCCTCGAGCTCCTCGCCAACATGCGCCTGTGCCCGAACGTCCCCGCGCAGCACGCCATCCCCGCCGCGCTCGACGGCGGCATCGACATCAGCGGGCTGCTGCGCCCCGGCGGCCGACTGTACGACCAGCGGGACCGCGGCTGGCAGCTGCTCACCGAGATCCCCGGCGTGGACTGCTACAAGCCGGCCGGCGCGCTGTACCTGTTCCCCCGGCTCGACCCCGAGGTGCACAAGATCGCCGACGACCAGAAGATGGTCATCGACCTGCTGGAGCAGCAGTACCTGCTGCTGTCGCACGGCACCGGGTTCAACCTGCCGTCCGCGGACCACCTGCGGTTCGTGTTCCTGGCCAGCGTTCCGGTCCTCGAAGACGCCATCGGCCGCCTCGCGACGTTCCTCGCCACCTACAAGCAGTAACCGGGCTTGACCTTGCCCTTGGGGCAATGCCGAGGCTGAACGCTGTGAAGCTCCTGACGATCGGTGAGTTCGCCCGCGCGTCCCGGCTGTCGCCGAAGGCGCTGCGGCTGTACGACGAGCTTGGCCTGCTCCACCCGGTCCGGGTCGACGAGTACTCCGGCTACCGGTACTACTCGCCGGACCAGCTCGACCAGGCCAGCCTGGTCGCGTGGCTGCGACACGCCGGCCCCGCAGGATTACCCTGGTCCCGGCAGCCCGCGCCCGGCGCACGCCCCGCATCGCCTGCTGACCGGCACAGGCACCTGGCCGGCCCGGATCCGGGCACCCGGCGGCATAGTGGATCGAAAGGGCCCGCCACGGGTACCTAACGATCCACCATCGTCCAGCCCGGCCCCGCGCCGCGCCCGGCGCCGCCCCGCAGATCCCACCGCCCCCAGCGTCACCACGCCCGAACGCGGAGGACGGCCATAGGCCGGCCAATGCGCAGTCACCCGGCCTCTATCAGTGTCGATTGCGCAATCGACATGGAGGGACGGACAGCGTTCTGGCCCGCTTCTTGCTGTTATCAGTCGTAGTGGATCAGCGGCGTAGGATGGGCGCAGGCCCGCAGGGGGCCGCCGGTCCGCGGGAAGGGCAGAGCCCGCCTGAGCGCACGACCTTCGAACGGCTGTTACCTCCTCCTTTCGGCCTTGCGACGCGGACAGCAGGCGTAACGGAAGGAGTCATGATGTCCGAGTCGCCTGTCCCGCTCCCCGAGCAGCCGAGCCTCGAACAGCTTCGCAACCAGGCGAAGGATCTTCGCCGGGCGTCCGGGATCCCGTTGTGGGAGGCGCGGCTCAGCGTGGCGCGCCGGTACGGCTTCACTAGCTGGGCGTGCCTGAAGCAGCACGTCGAGCTGCTCACCAGGCACAGCAGGTTCCCAGAACGGGTCGCGACCGACAGCGACGCCGGCACGTTCCTGCGGCTCGCCTGCCTCAGCTACTACGACGACGAGCCCGGGCGGTGGGAGCAGGCGCGGCGGATCCTGGAACGCGCGCCTGAGCTCGCTGCGGGCGACGTCTACGTCGCGGCCGCGACCGCGGACGCCGGCGCGCTGCGCCGGGTGCTGGCGGCCGACCCGGCCGCCGCGCGGCGGGAGGGCGGGCCGTTCCGGTGGGAGCCGTTGTGCTACCTCGCCTACGCCCGGCACGATCCGGGGATCTCGCTGGCGGCGACGCTGGAGTCGGCCCGGCTGCTGCTCGACGACGGGGCCGACCCGAACTCGGGCTACCTGTGGCACGGCCTGACCACCCCGTTCACCGTGCTCACCGGCGTCTTCGGCGAGGGCGAGGCCGGACCGGTCCGCGCCCCGCGGCACCCGCACTCGCTGGCGCTCGCCCGGTTGCTGCTCGAGGCCGGCGCCGACCCGAACGACGGCCAGACGCTCTACAACCGGATGTTCGAGCCGGGCAACGACCACCTGGAGCTGCTCTTCGAGTTCGGCCTCGGCACCGGGGACGGCGGGCCGTGGCGCAGGCGGCTCGGGGACGCGCTGGACTCCCCCGCCGAGATGCTGCGCGGCCAGCTCGCCTGGGCGATCACGCATGGCATGACAGAGCGCGTCCGGCTGCTCGTCGAGCACGGCGTCGACGTGACCGCGCCGCTGGACGGGGTCACGGTCACCTCGATGGCCGCCACGACCGGGCACGCGGATCTCGTGGACTACCTCGTCGCGCGCGGCGCGCCGCCGCTCAACCTGCCGCCCGCCGAGGCGTTCGTCGCCGCCGCGCTGGCCGCCGACCGGGCGCGGCTCGGCCGGCTGCTCGCGGACCACCCTGGGCTCGCCACGGAGATGCGCACGGCCCGGCCGGCCCTGATCACGTGGGCGGCGGCCTGCGGGAACCCGGCGGCGGTCGAGATCCTGGCGGAGCTGGGCTTCGACGTCAACGCCAAGGGCCGCACCGACGTGCCGAGCGACCAGCCGTGGCAGACCGCGCTGCACAAGGCGGCGGAAGACGGCGACGTCGAGCTGGCCAGGACGCTGCTGCGGCTCGGCGCGGACCCGGACATCCGCGACCAGCGCTTCGACTCCACCCCGCTCGGCTGGGCGCGCCACTTCGGCCAGCAGGCGATCATCGAGCTGCTCGAACCGCTGACCGCGGACGCGGCAGAATGAGCGCATGGCTGCTACTCACGTCGCGCTGTTGCGGGGGATCAACCTTGGCGGCAGGAACAAGGTGGCGATGGCGGACCTGCGCGCCCTCGTCAGCGAGCTCGGGCACGCGGACGTCTCGACCTACATTCAGAGCGGAAACGTGCTGTTCAGCGCGACGGGGAACGCCGAGGCCGCCGCGCTGGCGCTGACCATGACCGAGGCGATCGCCGCGAAGCTCGGGGTCACGGCGCCGGTCGTCGTGCTGACCAGGGACGAGCTCGCCGAGGTGGTGGCGGCCAACCCGTTCCCTGACGAGCCGGACCCCCGGCGAGTGCACGCCGTGGTGCTGAGCGAGCCGCCCGGTCCTGAGCTGACCGCCAAGCTCGACGCCGCGGTGGCGCAGTCCGCCGCCAAGGGCTTCGGGGATGAGATACGGGTCGTCGGCCGGACCCTGTACCTGCACACGCCGGAAGGTTACGGCCGCAGTGACCTGGCGGCGGCGCTGATGCGGATCGTCAGCTCGCCGAAGGCGGGCACCACCGGCACGGCGCGCAACTGGGCGACGATGACCAAGCTCCTCGTGCTGTGCGACGGGTAAAGTCGCGCGGGTGACAGCGGGTCGAGGAGTTCTTGTTACCGGCGGGTCCCGGGGCATCGGCGCGGCGATCGCGCGCGCGTTCGCGGCGCGCGGGGACCGGGTGGCGGTGCACTGCCGGGCCGCCGTCGCGGCGGCGGAGGCGGTGCGCGACGGGCTGCCCGGCGAGGGACACGCCGTCGTGCGGGCGGACATGGCGGACGCCGAAGCGGTCCGCGCGATGGTCGACGAGGCGGCCGGCCGGCTCGGCGGGCTCGACGTGCTGGTCAACAACGCCGGCGTCTACCTGGCGCACCCGGTGACCGCCACGTCGTACGAAGAATGGCAGGACGCGTGGCGCGTCACGCTTGGCGTCAACCTCACCGGGGCGGCGAACGCGACCTGGTGCGCGGTGCGGCACATGAAAGAACGCGGCGGGCGGGTCGTCAACGTGGGGTCGCGCGGCGCGTTCCGCGGCGAGCCCGCGCATCCGGCGTACGGGGCGAGCAAGGCGGGGCTGCACGCGTTCGGCCAGTCGCTGGCGGTCGCGCTCGCGCCGCACGGCATCACCGTGGCATCGGTCGCGCCCGGCTACGTGGCGACGGGCATGACCGTCGAGGAGCTCGCGACCCCCGCGGGCGACCTGATCAGGGCGCAGAGCCCGTTCGACCGGGTCGCGCGGCCCGAGGAGGTCGCGGCGGCGGTCGTGTACCTCGCCTCGCCAGAGGCCGCGTGGGCCAGCGGGGCGGTGCTCGACCTCAACGGCGCGTCGTACCTGCGGTGATCAGCGGGAACCGTATTCGTTGTCGACCCGGCGAGAGATCGTGCCCGGATTCTGTGCGACGATCAGCGGGTGGACTACGTGCTGGCGCAGGTGAACATCGGGCGGCTGCTGGCGCCGCTGGACAGCCGCCGGATCGCGGGCTTCGTCGCGGCGCTCGACTCGGTGAACGCGGTCGCGGACGCGGCGCCCGGGTTCGTATGGCGACTGCAGACAGAGGACGGGAACGCGACCGCGATCCGCGCCTTCGAGCAGGACGCGGAGGGCGCCGACGGCGGCATCCTGATCAACATGTCGGTCTGGGAGTCGGTCGAGGCGCTCGGCGCGTACGTGTTCGGGACAGCGCACATCGCCGTGCTGCGGCGGCGGCGCCAGTGGTTCGAGCCGATGAAAGAGGCGTACACCGCGCTGTGGTGGATCCCTCGCGGCCACATCCCCACCGTCCACGAGGCCGAGGAGCGGGTGAAGCACCTGCGCGCGCACGGCCCGGCCCCGTACGCGTTCACGCTCCGGGTCCATTTCCCGCCGCCGGACAGCGGCGACGCCGAGATGCTGCTCAGCCCGGAAGACTGGACCTGCCCGGCCTAGCCGGTGGTCTCAGGCCCTGGCAGGTCGGCGGGGAAGGTGACGTCGATCTCCTTGATGAACGGGCCGAAATCCTTACTGTTGTTGGTGATGAACCGGTCCGCCCTCATGCTGATCGCCGTGGCCAGATGCATGGCGTCGGCCAGACGCAGCTTGTACCGGGCGCCAAGGAGAGCGGCCTTCACGGCCGTCAGTTGATCGACGGGCCGCAGGTCAATCATGACCAGGAGTTCACTGAGCGAGCGGACTGCCTCCGCGTCACCATCCCGCAACGGCTTGCTGAGAAGCTCGGGCAGCAGCAACACGGAGCCGACGCCGGCAACGGGACCGTGACCCCCGGGGGGATGCGCCGGAAAGAGAGCAGCCACCCGCTCCCCCAGTGGGTGGCCGGGGGCGGCGGCATAGATCAGCACGTCGGAGTCAAAAGCGTCCACGAAGTTACTCGGCGTCCCGGTCGGCGCGGATCGCGGCGACCAGTTCCTCCGCGTATTCCACGCTGATGCCGCCAGGCGAGCGGGAGCTCTCGGCCGCCGCGCGCAGCATCCCGTTCAGCCGCTCGGCCTGCTCGAGCAGGTCGCTGGCGCGGGACCGGCTCCACAGGATGTCCGGACGGACGATCACCGCGACCGGCCGGCCGTGCCGGGTTATGGTGACCTCTTCGCCGTCGGCGACCCGGTTGAGGACCTCGGGCAGCGCCGCGCGGGCTTCGCTTACCGTCATGACTGCCATGGGAAAAATTGTACGCTGACGTACGTGCGTGTACAAGTGAGTTGGAGTGCTGCCACCATTGCCCAAGGGAACGATTCAGGCTTACCGTCGCGGCAAAAGGGGCCTGGCAAGGATGAATCGGTGGATGCGCATGGGAACCTGACCGGTGAGCTGACCGGATTCGTCGGACGCCGGGCTGAGCTCGTGCTGGGCGGCACCCTAGTGGGGCTGCCCATCGCCGCGAGGTCGGGATCCGTCGCGCTGACCCAGGCCCGCTAGGCCCGAGAGGAGCGGAAATGCGTATCGAATCGTCGGTCACCAGCGTGTCGTGGATCCCCTCGGAGGTGCCCACCGGCCTGCTCCAGGCCGGGATCAACCTCGGGCTCGGCCACGCCGATCCCCCGCCGCCCGAGGTCATCGAGGACCTGGAGGCCCTGTTCGCGGCCGAGCGGTTCCGGTTCGCCAACCACCTGGCCGCCTGGATCGAGGTCACGGACGGGGTCGTCGTGGACGCCGGGTACAGCGGCCGCGGCTACATCTCCCGCACCCGCGTCGGCGGCCGGCACGGGATCGTCTTCCATCCGGCCGCGTTTCCCGAGATCAGGCATCAGCCGCAGGTCACCGCCACCGGGGCACGGTTCGTCCAGACGACGGGCGGGCGAACCGGCATGCCGATGCCGCGGCCGGTCAGCGGCGGCCCGCATGTGGAGTGGGTGTCGCCCACGGTGTGGACGACGCTGACCCTCACCATCGGCGCCGATGGGGAGGCGGCCGGCGAGCTGACCGGCGCCAGCAGGTTCCCTCGGCACTGGGTGTACGACCATACGGGCCAGCTGACCGCGAAGTCCGCCGTGGCGAACCTCAGCGAGTGGATGCACGTCAGTCACGGCGCGCACACGCCGTGGGGAGCTGAGGACACCAGGCCGCTCGTCGCGGTGGTCGAGACGGCCCTCGAGCACCAGCTATCCGTGCTCATCATGCACGGCGGCGCCAAGCCCGAGCTCCGCAGGCTGCCCGCGGGCGCGCTGCTGACCGAGCAGGGCGCCGCGGCCGACGACCTCTACCTGCTGCTCGACGGGCTGATCGGCGTCAGCGTCGACGGCAAGGACCTCGCCGAGCTCGGGCCCGGCGCGGTCATCGGGGAGAGGGCCATCCTGGAAGGGGGACGGCGCACGGCCACCGTCCGAGCTGCCACCCCCTGCCTGGTCGCCGTGGCCGCTAGGCATCAGATCGACCACGAGAGCCTGGCGCGGCTCGCGGAATACCACCACCGGGAGGACGCGCTCGCTGACGGTTGAGCCGACGGCGGGGTATGTCCTGCACCATGAGAATCGCGATCGCGGGCGGCACCGGGACGCTGGGCCGACAGGTAGCAGCGGAACTGCGCGAGCGCGGGGACGAGGTGCGCGTGCTCAGCAGGCACGCGCCCGAGTACCGGGTGGATCTCACCACCGGGGCCGGTCTTGCCGCGGCGCTCGACGGCTGCCAGGTCGTGGTCGACGCTAGCAACGGGCCGCCGCGGACCGCGGCGGCGACGCTGGTGGAGGGGAACCGGCGGCTGCTCGACGCCGGCCGGGAGGCCGGCGTCGAGCACCACGTCTGCGTGTCCATCGTCGGCTGCGACCGGCTGCCCGTCAGGTATTACCAGGTCAAGACCGAGCAGGAAGACGTCGTGGCGCGCGGACCGCTGCCGTGGACCATCGTCCGCGCCACCCAGTTCCACGAACTGGTCGCGGCCCTGTTCGTCGCGGCCGCGCGGTATCGGCTGGTGCCGGCGTTGCGCGGGGTGCTGCAGCCGGTAGCGGCCGCCGACGCGGCGCGTGCGGTTGCCGACGTGGCCGTCGGCGAGCCGCGGCGCGGCCGGGTTGAGGTCGCCGGGCCCGAGGTTGTCCCCATCGGGGACCTGGCCGCGACCTGGCGGCAGGCCGCTAGCCGGCGGGCGCTGCTCGTCCCGCTGCCGGTGCCAGGCCGGGTTGGCCGCGCGCTGCGCGACGGGTGGCTGACGGCCGCGCGCCCCGACGTCCGGGGCACGATCACGTTCGCGGCGTGGGCCGAGTCGCAGGCGAAGCAGGAGCGGCTGTGAGTCGGGGGCGTACGTTCGGGATGACAATGCTTTTAATCCCAGCGGAGGGGCAGCGACTCGACGTTGTAGATTCCCTCCACGCCGCCGAGGACCGGCTCGCCGTCCAGCGCGACGCCGGGCATCCGGGGGGCGAGGAACGCGAGGGCTTCCTCCAGCTCGGCGCGGGCGAGGTTGGCGCCGAGGCAGAAGTGCGGGCCGGCGCCGAAGGTGAAGAGCTTGCCGTCGCGGGCGGCGGTGATGTCGAAGGCGTCGCCGTCGACCTCGCGGTTGGCGCGCTCGGCGCAGACCGCGACGATCGTGCCCGCCGGGAATCGGACGCCGCGGTGGTCGATGTCCTCGAGCACGATCCTGGCGGTGAACGGGGCGATCGGCTCGGTGCGCAGCGCCTCGGTGACGGCGGGCTTGGCGTACTGTTCCGGCTGGCTGGCCAGGAGCCGCCACTGGTCCGGGTGCGCGGCGAACAGCCGCAGCGCGTGCGCTAGCTGGCTCTGGGTCGTGTCCACTCCCCCGGCGAGAACGTTGAGCACCAAGTCCACGCACTCGTCGTGGCTGAGCTTGTCGCCTTGTTCCTCGGCCTGCAGGAGGGTGCTGATCAGGTCCGCGCCCGGGGTGGTCTTGCGGCGTTCGAGCAGCTGCGTGACGTACTCGCGGGCCTCGACGGCGGCGCGCTCGATCTCCGGGATCTGGGTGGACAGCGCCTGAATGTCGAACTGGCGCTGCACCATGTTGGACAGGTAGTACAGCCGGGGGGCGTCCTCGATGGGAGCGCCGAGCACGGCGGCGATCGTGCGGGACGGGTAGGGCTGGGCGATGGCGGCCACGAACTCGGTGCGGGTGGCGCCGCCGAGGCCGGCCCAGAGCTGTGCCAGGAACTCGCGCATGACGGGACGCCAGCGGTCGGCGGCCCTGGGCGTGAAGGCGTGTCCGACCAGCGAGCGCAGGCGGCGGTGCTTGTCACCGGTGAGGTTCAGGATGTTCGTGTCGATGTGCTCGTACAGCGGGCCCTGGGTGATGCCGAAGAGCTCGGCGATCTGCCGGCCCGGGAACGCCGTCTGCCTGGCCCGCAGGAAAAAGTCGCCGGACTCCTGGTCGAGCACGACGAACGCGAGCGGTGAGTGGGCGAGCCAGCCGTGCTCGCGCGCCTTGGCGAGCTGCTCGTGGTACGTCTCTGGGCCGAAGCCCGGCTGGTTGTAGTCGATCTCTGGCAGGTCCAGGTCGGTGACGACGGTCACGGCGGTCATGTTCCGGGATGTTACGCCGGAGTAGGGTTTCTGTCCTAGTGGCTAGTCCCTGGCGGGCCTGACTGATCTGACGGGCCTGCCTGGACCGACCAGTCGCGGCCGGCGACGGGCCGCAGCGCGGCCTCGACCGTTACCGCCGCCGCGACCACGTTGTCCGGCGTCAGCACTTGCGGCGTCATTTCGTCTCCGATGCGTCCTATGCGGTGAGCGCGGCGAGACGTTCCGTGGACATGCAGGACGTGAGGCAGCGTTCCTTCGCGTCGTTGTTCAGCTGTGCCGTCCAGTCAGTGAAGCCGCCGTCGCCTATCTCCATGTCGTCGACGTACAGCTTGATCGCCCCGCGTTCGTAGTAACCGCGGCCGTGCTGGCGGTCCGGGTCCTCGGTGAGGGTGACGTTGGCTGGCAGCGGCTGGATGGCCGGGAGCACGGTGTCCTTGATGCGCTCGGTCAGCGGCGGGAAGCCGAAGACGGTGTAGCTGAGCGTGGCGTCGCGGCCCTGGGCTATGGCGCCGAGCGCCGCGGTCCAGAACGTCAGGTGGGTGATGAGCATCGCCGCCTCGGTCGCCGCCGAGCCGCGGTCCCTGGCGCTGGTGACGAGGGCGAACAGCCGGAAGTGCTGGAAGGCGCCCGGCGCGTCGAACGGCTGGGCGCGCAGCACGGTCTGGCAGCAGGCCAGGTGCACTGGGGCGGCGCTGGCCCCCGCTTCCCGCCTGCGCCATGCCGCCTCAAGGGCCAGCACGTTAGTCGGGTCGCTGACGACCTCGCTGCCGCGGATCGTGGAGATCACCCGGTTCTGACTGACCGGCCCGAGCGCCGCGCAGGTGCCGAGCGGCGTGACCGGCGACAGTTCGACGCCGGTGAACTCCTCGGGAAGCAGCTCCCAGAGCCTGGCTTCGGTACGCCAGACCTTGCGCGGGTCGCTGACCGACGGCGTCACGTACCGGTCCTGGCGCCACCGCTGCATGAGCCTGGCCGCGGTTACCGTGGCCGCTCGCTGGCTCGCGACGTCCAGCAGCAGCGTCTGGAGGTCGGCCTGGCTCAGGTCGTGCCCGAGCGCTGCCCGGGGTGCGGCTTCGAGTTGCCGCCATACTCGTTCGGACGGGGGCGAGTCGGGGTGCTCTGGCGGCGCCATGCGGACCACGGTGCCATCACGGGAGCGGCGGGGCCAGTCGTTTCCCCGTTGCCCCACACTCTCTTGTCACGGGCGTGGTGTCCGGTAACGTCACGACTGTGGCTGACAGTGTGGCCGTTGCGTTCGACGAATTGCCGCTGCTGCCGGAGTCGGGGCTCCAGCACTCCTGGGACCTGCACGGGCCTGGGGATCAGCTCGGGACGCTGAACCGGCTGACCGGCCCGGTGGTCGCGGCGGCCGCCGCCTCGGTGCGGACCGGGGAGCGGATCGGCGTGTCGCTGCCGCTCGGACTGCCCGACCCGCCGTTCTTCGGGCGGCAGGCGTTCAAGCACACGGTGTACCCGATGGGGCCCACCGCGTTCGATGACTACGTGGACGGCTTCTACCTGCAATGTTCGTCGCAGTGGGACGGGCTGCGGCACGTCGGCGGGCCCGACGGCTGGTACGGCGGCTGGCAGGGCACGCCGAACGACGATCCCCAGCCGCTCGGCATCCATCACTGGGCGGCGCGGGGGATCATCGGGCGGGGCGTGCTGATCGACATGCTCGCGACCCGCGCGGGGACCGGGTACGACCCGTTCACGTCGGTCGCGTTCGCGCCGGAGGACCTGTCGGCGGCACTGTCCGCCGCCGGGGTCTCGCTGCGGTACGGCGACATCCTGTGCGTGCGGACCGGGTGGATAGACAAGTACCTGGCGCTGTCGCCCGCGCAGCGGGAGGAGTTCGCCACGACGATGGTGGACGTGCACGGGTACACCGCCGCCGGGCTGGCCGGCAGCGAGGCGATGGCGCGATTCCTGTGGGACTCCGGGGTGGCGGCCGTGGCCTGCGACAACCCCGCAGTCGAGACGGTGCCCGGCGACCCGTCGGTCGGGTCCCTGCACGCACGGCTGATCCCCTGCCTCGGGTTCGCCATCGGGGAACTCTTCGACTTCGGGCCGCTGGCGTCGGCGTGCTCGCGGGCGGGGCGGTTTGAGTTCATGTTCGTGTCCGTGCCGCTCAACCTCACCGGGGGCGTGGGGTCGCCCGCCAACGCGGTCGCGATCTTGTAGCGTGCGTCGCGGCTCGCGGGCGGGGTTCTGTGGCCCCGGCCCAATGGCCTATTCCGGCGCTTCCCAGCGTCGTGGGGGCGTGAGACCATCAGGGCGTCCGTCACGGCGATGAGGAGGTCGTCATGCCCGACGTTCCCAGTGATCCCAAGGACGTGGTGCGCCGGTTCTTCGCGACCCTCGGTACCGGGGACTTCGCCGCGATCGGCGAGTTCTTCGACGATGACTCGGTCTGGCAGGTCAACGACGTGGCGCGCGGGCTCCCGGCGCAGCGCGGGCGCACGGCGATCATCGACGACTTCCTGCAGCCGATCAGGGAGGGGCTGTTCGAGCCCGGCGACCCCAAGGTCGAGGTCAGGTCCATGATCTCCGAGGGTTCCCGGGTGGCGGCCGAGACGACCGCCCGGGGCACGCTGCGGAACGGGAACCACTACGAGAACGAGTACGTGTTCATCATCGAAGTCGCCGGCGACACGGTGCGGTTCCTGCGCGAGTACATGGACTCCGACTACGCGCACTCGATCTCGGCCGGCGCGGGTTCGTCGGGTGAGGGCGCCGACGAGCGCACCTCGGAAACGCTGCGCCGCCTGGGTCACGACTGAGCCCAGCGAAACGCCGATCCGGCGGCTCCCCATGTGCGGGGGCCGCCGGATCGGCGTGTGCTGCGGGGTGGGTTACCGGGCGGCGGTTACCGGGGCGGTCAGCGTGGCGCGGGTCGCGCGCTCGGCGGCGGCGCGGCGGGTCCTGATGGCCAGGGCGCCGGTGCGGGCCAGGATCATTCCGACTGACAGGAAGATCAGGCCGTCGGTCAGCGCGTTCACCGTGATCTGGTTGGCGAACATCCAGTGCCCGAGCTGCGCGCCGAAGACGTGCTGGGAGCCGTAGGCGAACCAGAGGCGGCCGCCGACGACGACGATCCACAGCAGCGCGTACGACAGGCCGGCGTAGGTGACGACCCGGCCCGACCGCTCGTCGTAGAACACCCGCATCAGCCCGGCGGCCAGGACACCCAGGGCCAGGCCCGCGGCGATCGCGGCGAGCTCGAGCAGCAGGCCGTTGCCTGAGGTGGCGACGCCCTTGAAGAAGAACGGGATGATGACCGCCGCCGCGATGAACGGGCGGATCAGCCGGTGGGTCCGCACGGGACGCTGCCCGAGGTCGGATAGCAGCACGCTGGCGAGGATCACGAGGTTGGGGATCAAGACGCTGGCGTCCATGGGAACTCCTTGAGTTGCTAGCTGTTTGCTGGCTGTGGCGGTTGTCGTTACATGTGCCACGCTAGGTAGCGACCCCCGGGCAGCGCGTCGGCCCGTGGCTCGATGCCGGGTGGATACTTCGGGAGCCGGCTGGAGGTGGACATGCGGTCCAGGTGGAGGCCAGGTGGAGACGCGGACGTCCACCCGGCGTCAACCCGTCCGCCGGCGCGCCGGGCCCGGCTGGCCGGTTACGTTGGAGGCGTGTTCAGCTCCCTGTCCGCGCGACGCACGCCGCGAACCTGCCCCCCGGACGTTCGGGTCACCGGGCCTGGTCAGGTGCCGTGGGCGATCGAGCTCATCAGGACCCTCGTCCTCGTGATGGTGCTGGTCACGGTTCCGTTCGCCACGCCGCACGTCGGCGACGGCGCGCAGGGCATCGCGATCGGCGTCACCCTCGGCGTCTGCGTGATCGCCTGGATCGCGTGGATGCGCGCCGGGGAGCGCTACACGGCGACCGTCGTCGCGCTGGCGGTCCTGGGGGCGGCCGGCGGAACGCTGGCCGGGCTGTCCACCTTCAGCACGGCCGTCGCCATCGGCTGCGTGGTCACCTCCGCCGCGGGCTCCAGACTGGACTTCGAAGTGTCGGCGGCGCTCACCCTCGAGACGGTCGCGGCGTTCCTCATCACCGGCATCGCGGTCGGCGCGCCGCTCGGCACCCTGGTCGGCTACCCGGCCGCGTTCCTCGGGCTATGGGCGTTCGGCCTGACCCGCCGCGAATACCTGCTCCGCGCCGAGCAGGCCGAACAGGCCCTGGAACAGGCCCGCCGTGCGCACGCCGCCGAAACGCAGACGGCGGCGCTGGCCGAGCGGGCGCGCATCGCCCGCGAGATCCACGACGTGCTCGCCCACTCCCTCGGCGCGGTGTCGGTGAACCTCCAGGCCGCCGAGGGGCTGCTCGGCGAGCTGCCTGGCGACCGCCCGGAACTCGCCAAGGCGATCGAGTGCGTCGAGCGCGCCGGCGCCTTCACCCGGGAGGGACTGGCGGAGGCGCGGCGTGCCATCCTGGCGCTGCGCGACGGCGGCGACGGGGTGTCCGCGCCGGCCCCCAAGCCGCTTGCCGAGCAGCTTGAGGACCTGGCCGGGCAGTACCACGCCGATGGCGACATGCCGGTCGAGTTCACCATCGCCGGCGACCCGCGCCCGGTCGGCGCGGAGCCTGGCCTGACCGTGTACCGGACCGCGCAGGAGGCGCTGACCAACGCGCGCAAGCACGCCCCGGGCCAGCCCGTCACCGTCGCCCTGGAGTTCAGCCCGTCGCAGGTGGCGGTCGACATCCGCAACCCGCTGCCGCCGGCAGGCGCGGCACGGCCGCTCGCGGGCGCGGGCACCGGGTACGGGCTGGTCGGCCTCAAGGAGCGCGCCGCCCTCGGCGGCGGCTCGCTGATCGCGCGTCCGACTGGCGGTGAGTGGCGGGTATCCCTGACAATGCCCGCATGACCCCGGAGGAACCAGTCACGGTCGTCGTCGCCGACGACCAGTCAGCGGTCCGTGAGGGCCTGGTCCTGCTGCTCGGCACGCTGCCCGGCATCACCGTCGCAGGCGAGGCCGCCGACGGCAACGCGGCCGTCGAGCTCGTGGCGACGGTAAAGCCAAAGGTCGTGCTCATGGACCTGAACATGCCCGGCTGCGACGGGGTGACCGCGACCGCGCGCATCACCGCTGAGCACCCGGGCACTCGCGTCGTCGTCCTCACCACCTACGCCGACGACGAATCGATCATCGGCGCGCTGCAAGCGGGCGCGCTCGGCTACCTGACCAAGGAGGCGACGCGGGCCGAGATCGGCCGCGCCGTCCACGCCGCCGCGGCGGGCCAGGCGATACTCGACCCTGGTGTGCAGCAGCGGCTGCTGTCCGCCGCCGCCCGCGCGCCCGGGGTGCCCGCGGCTTCTGCCGCGCCTGGCACGCCTGGCGCGGGGGCCTCGGGGGGCGCTGACGACGAGCTGACCCCGCGCGAGGCCGAGGTGCTGCGCCTCATCGCGGCCGGCCAGTCCAACCGCGAGATCGCCCGCACCCTGTTCGTCAGCGAGGCGACGGTCAAGACCCACGTCAACCGCATCTTCGCCAAGACAGCCTCGCGCGACCGCGCCCAGGCCACGCGCTACGCCTACACCCACGGCTACGCCGACCCGTCCTGACGTGGGCAGCAGCGGCAGCGGGTCAGCTCTGCGGGGCGGGCCGGATGATCCTGGCGGCGGCCAGGTCGCGCAGGCTGACCACGCCGCGCACCTCGCGGCCTTCCAGCACCGGAAGGTGCCGGAAACCGTGCAGCAGCATGAGCTGAGCGGCATCCTCGACCATGGTGTCCGGGGACGCCTGCTCCGGGTCCTTGGTCATCCAGGCGGACACCGGCGAATGGGTCAGGTCGCTGCCGGATGCCGCCGCGCGGAGCACGTCCCGCTCGGTGAGAATGCCGGCGAGGAAACGGCCCTGCATGATCAGTGCCGATCCGACCCCGTGCCGGACCATGGCCGCGGCGGCGGCCGCCACCGGCTCGTCGGGTGCGGTCGCCACCACGCGGGTGCTCATTATGTCGCGGACGGTCCGCGCGCGCCGAGCGTTGTCAGCCACCCTCGCCTACCTCGTGGAACTCCGAGTCCGTGTGCGGCGCGGACGGGCCGGACATCTCCTCGGACAGCATGCGCCACAGCGATCCGGTCCATGAGGAGACCCGCGGCCAGTGCATCCAGAACAGCTGCAGGGTCGTCTCATCGAACTCGGCGTGCGCGCGCTCGGGGGACATCGCCTCGGTGAAGTCCTCGAACTGATGGAGGAGTTCGAGGAAGCGGTCTGCGTTAGCTTCCATGTGATTACTTTCGGGCGGGCGGCGGACGGCAAACTGGGGCAGAGGCTCAAAAAACGACGGATCGCGCCGAGTGCGGTGATCCATACCCCGAAAGCGCACGGCCGAAAAGCAGCCACGCCGGGGTCACCCCGACCTGTGTCCCACGCTGGTGCTCAACGCCGAGTACGACGACCTGCGCGCCTCCGGCCAGGCGTTCGCGCCGGCGCTGGCGGCCGCCGGGGTCGACGTGCGGCAGGTCATGGTGACCTCGATGCTGCACGGCTTCCTCAACCTGCCCGCCACGATCGGGCCTGTCAGCGACGCGCTCGACCTGATCGCCGGGACGATCCGCGGAACGGCTGTGATTACCGCGTAGCGGCACGCCCGGCTCCGACGTTCGTACCGACTAAAAGATCTTGATGCTATCAGTTGTGCTATCTCGAACACTCGTGCTATCCTGGTAACAGGCCACAAGAGTGGCGCGAGCGATGAGAGGCAGGCGATCGGTCACGGCGTTACCCGGGGAGGTGGTTCAGGATGTGCACCGCAGGCGGCCGTGTGTTCGGCAGTGTCGCGGAGGCGCTGCAGATGGCGAATGCCACCATGGACTACCTGAATGGCCCGGCCGGGGATGACCTGGATGGTGCCGCGTGCGGGTCGGTGCTGCGGTCGCTGGGCGAGATCGAGGCGAAGTTCACCGCCGCGCACGCGCTCGGTGCTGGCCCGGTTCGACGCCGCCGACGCCCACGACAGCGACGGGTACGGCAACTCTGCCGCGTGGCTGATGGCGATGACCGACATGACCCGCCCGGACGCCAGGGCCAAGGTCCGGCGGATGCGGCTGCTGCGCGACCACCCCGACATGACCGGCGCCCTCGCGGAAGCGGACATCTCCAAATCGTTGTGCACTGGCAATCGCCGGCTGGACCAGGAAGCTGCCGGCCGGAGCTGCGCGCCGAGACGATCAAGATCCTGGTGCAGGCCGCTCAGGCCGGGGCGTCGCTGGATGACCTGCGGATCATCGCCGGCGTCGCGTGGAAAAGTGGCGCGCCTCGCGGCCCGACGCCGATGAGGACGGGTTCGACGACCGGTACGTGCAGGCCGGCACCACGTTCGGCGGCGCCGGCGTGATCCGCGGCAACCTCACCCCGGAATGCGCCGCCGCGGTGCAGGCCGTGCTGGAGGCGCTGGGCAAGAAGGCCGGCCCGGAGGACACCCGGACCGAGGGGCAGCGGTTCCACGACGCGCTGCAGGCCGGCTGCGAGCTGCTGATCGGTGCGAAGATGGTGCCGGACCGGGCGGGCGCGGACACCCACGTGGCGGTGCACATCGCGTTCCCGGAGCTGCGGCAGCGTCCCGGCGCGCCGGAGGCCGAAGAGGTGTGGCTGCGCGGCACGGCCGGCGAGCCGGGCTACCTGACCGGGAAGGACGCCGAGGCGGCCGCCTGCGACGCGGTCGCCGAGCCGGTGGTCACCGGGCACGCCGACATGCGGGTGGTCGACAAGATCATCGCCCTCGCGCTGGCCGCGGCCGGCATCACCCTGGACGGCGCAGACCAGGCCCGATGGCGATGACCACACTGAGGCCAGCGGGCCGGACGACAGCGACCATGACGACGCCGGCCCGGACAGCGACGCCGGTGACGGCGGCCGGTCCTGGGGCACCGGCGGTCATCCCCGCGGAGCCGACACCGCCCGGGCCGCGTCCCGCGCCCGCAGCCGGGCCCGGGAGCGGTTCACCCCCGACGCGATGCAGGCGCTGCGGTACGCCATCGCCCGGCTCGCCATCGACTTCGTCTCCGGCCCGGCCGGCCTCGCCGCCTGGCTCCGCACCACCCTCCTCGCACCCGCCCTACAGCACCCCGTCGCTGCCGCTGGACATCGGCTACTCCGACTCCATCCCGGCCAGCATCCGCCGCGCCGTCCAGCTCCGCGACCGCGGCTGCGCCTGGCCCCGCTGCGGGAGACCCGCCGCCTGGTGCGACGTGCACCACCTGACCCACAAGGCCGACGGCGGGAAGACCTCCGTCAGCAACTGCGTGCTGCTGTGCCAGTTCCACCACGACGTGTGCATCCACCGCCGCGGCTGGCGCCTCGTCCTGCACCCCGACGGCACCACCACCGCCTACGGACCCGACGGGCAGGTGCTGCACAGCCACTCACCACCCACCCTCCGCGCCGGGTAACCCCGTTTGTCGGTGCCCTTCTTTAGGGTGGGCGCATGGATACGCGACAGGCAGCCCAGCGGTGGGCAGACGTGTGGGAGCGCGGCTGGCCCGCGCATGACGTCGCTGCCATCAGTGCGCTTTATGCCGAGGGTGCGTTCTGGCAGCAGCATCCGTTCCTCGACCCGGAGCCGGGGTATCTAGCCCGCGTGTTCGGAGAGGAGGAATCGGCGCAGGTCTGGTTCGGCGCGCCGGTTGTCGACGGTGATCAGGCGGCCGTGCCCTGGACCGCGCAGACCCGGCTGACCGATGGTGGCAGCGAGGACCTAGCGGGGGTGTCGCTGCTCCGGTTCGGGAACGACGGGCTTGTGGTGGAGGAACGCGACTTCTGGAACCAGCGCTGACGCGGCTAGCGCACCTTCCGGGCCTTGACAATCCTGCGCTTGAGCAGTGAATCGAGCCATTCCTGACCGCTGAGCAGCCGCGTGGTCTTGGCCTCCTTGACCTCGCCCGCGGCCGCAACCGCCATCGCGACGCTGGCGGCGGTCACATCATCCGGTGCCTCATACACGATGAGCACGTCGTACTCCCCGAACGGAAAGCCAGCCACCAGGATCTTGGCTCCCACGTCCTCCAACGCCGGCCTGATCACTTCCACGGGGTTTTGCGGCTCTGTGAGCTGAGCCGCCATCGACTTCGCGGTATAGGAGGCCTGATACATGTACAGCGCCATCGAGATTCCCCTCGGCTGGGACCAGGCGACAAGATTTTAAAGATCGTAGACCCGGCCCCGGACGGCGCACCAGCCCACGATCGCGTTACGCCAGGATCGTCCAGCTGTGCGGCGGGACAACCAGCGGGTCATCGGGCGCTGCGCCTGCCTCGGCGGTCTCGGCGACGGTCAGCGGACCCGCATCTACCGGGAACCGGTACGGCTCGTCCCCGACGTTCAGCAGCAGCAGTATCTGGCCGTCGTCGCCGCCGACGCGCAGCGCCATCGCATCGTTGACTAGGTGCTCGGTGACCGTCCGGGCCCGGACCAGCCACGGGTGCCGGCGCCGGAAGCCGATCAAGCGCTGGTGGAGGCGGTAAGACCACGATCCGTTCGGGATGAGATGGGACGGATCCGCGGGAAACGCCGGCCGGACCGCATCGTCGCCACCCTGCCGCTCCTCCTTCACGCCGCGGAACGCCTGCTCGTCCCCGTAGTACACGCTCGGCACGCCCGCCACGCAGAACAGCACCGCGAGCGCGTGCCCCACGTGCCGCTCGTCCTTCAGCATGCTCGCCAGCCGCGTCACGTCATGGTTCCCGACGAACGTCTGCGGCAGCTCCGCGTTGAGGAAGCCGTTGTGCCGCTCGAGCGCGTGGTCGAGCTCGAACAGGTTCCGGTCGTTGAGCGAGGACCAGATCGCCTTCCACAGCTCGTACTGGGTGATGGAGTCGAGCCCGCTCTCGGCCGCGTAGGCGGCGTAGTCGCCGTGGATCATCTCGCCGAGGAACCACGCGGAAGGGAACGACTCGCGCACCGCGGGCAGCGCCTTGGCCCAGAACGCCGGCGGCACCGCGTACGCGGCGTCCAGCCGCCAGCCGCCCGCACCCCGGCCGAGCCAGTGCTTCATCACCTCGATCACGTAGCTGAGCACGGCGGGCTCGTCGTGATCGAGCTCCACCAGCCGGTCATGGCCCTCGAAAAGGGCGTAGCCGCCGTCGGGCGCGTGCCTGAACCAGCGCGCCGCCGGGGTCCCCGCGCCCCCGCTGACCGCGGCCTGGAACGCGGGGAACCCGCGGCCCACGTGGTTGAACACCCCGTCGAGGATCACCCGCATGCCGCGCAGGCCGGCGGCGGCGACCAGCGCGTCGAAGTCAGCCTCGTCGCCCAGTCGCGGGTCGATGGTGAAGTGGTCGGTCGTGTCGTAGCCGTGCGTTTCCGACGCGAAGACCGGGCCGAGCAGCAGCCCGTTGCAGCCGAGCCCGATGGCGTAATCCAGCCAGGCCTCCAGCTGCCGCAGCCGGTGCCTGACCGGCTCGTGCGGGGCCAGCGCGGACCGCTCCGCACCGGTGAAGCCAAGCGGGTACACCTGCCACAGCACGGCGTGATCTGCCCAGGACTCCACTCGCATACGGTAGCCGCTCCGAAGGCGCCCGGCGATCCGGTTTACCGGGAGCCGGTGGGCTAGTGTCGGGCTGTGCTGGATGAGCCGGGCGATCAGTTCGCGACCGCGGAGCTGCGCGGCCGGGTGCTTGACGCCTGGGCGGCGTCGCCCGCGCGGTTCCGCGAGGACGCGAACGCCGAGGAGGACTACGCGCTCGGCGGATACCGGGACCGGGTCGTGGTGGAACTGGCGCAGAACGCGGCGGACGCCGCGGCCCGCGCGGGTGTCCCTGGCCAGCTGCGGCTGACGCTCAGGGACGGGACGCTGACCGCGGCGAACAGCGGAGCGCCGCTGGACGCCGCCGGCGTGGAGGCGCTGTCCACGCTGCGGGCCTCGAGCAAGCGGGGACCGGATGCGGCCGGGGAAACGGTGGGCCGGTTCGGCGTGGGATTCGCGGCGGTAGTCGCGGTGAGCGACGCGCCGCGCATCCGGTCGCTGACCGGTACCGTCGGCTGGTCGCGGGACCGGACCCGCGAGCTGGTGCGCGGGGTGCCTGCGCTGGCTGGGGAACTGGCCGAGCGCGCGGGGCACGTGCCGGTCCTGCGGCTGCCGTTCGCGGACCGTCAGTCGGCGGGCGACACGCTGCCGGACGGGTTCGCGACCGTGGTGGAGCTGCCGCTGCGCGACGAGGCCGCCGGACAGCTGGCCGCCCGGCTGCTCGCCGAGACTGGTCCGGCGCTGCTGCTCGCGCTGCCGTCTCTGGCCGAGGTGGTGATCGAGACCGCGACGGGGACGCGGGTGCTGACCGCGGAGCATTCCGGTGACGCCACCACGATCACGGCCGACGATGGCGTCTCCCGGTGGCGCGTGACGGCCGCCGGCGGCGAGCTCGACCCGGCACTGCTCGCCGACCGCCCGGCCGAGGAACGCACGCGCACGTCCTGGTCGGTCCGCTGGGCGGTCCCGCTGGCCGGGCCGGACATCGGACGGGGGCTGCCCGCTGACGTCGAGGTCCGCGACCAGGCGATTGGGCGGCTGCCCGCCGGGGTGAGCGCCGTGGTGCACGCGCCGACTCCCACCGATGAGCCGCTCGGGCTGCCCGCGTTGCTGCTCGCGTCGTTCCCGCTGAGCCCAGACCGGCGGCATGTCGCGCCCGGGGCGCTCACTGACTTCCTGGTCGAGCGGGCCGCCGAGGTCTATACGGGGCTGCTGCCCGGGCTGGCGCCGGGGCCCGGCCTGCTCGAGCTGGTGCCAGGGCCGGTGGGGCGCGGTGAGCTGGACGCGCGGCTCGGCCGCGCGATCGCGGTGCGGCTGCCTGAAGTGGCGTTCCTGCCCGCGGTGTCGGGCTCCCGGATCCGGCCGCGGGACGCGCTGCTGCTCGGCACCGGGCTGCCGGGGCTGGCCGAGTGGCTCGCGCCGGTGCTGCCTGACCTGATCGCCGGGCCGTCGCGCCACCCGGCCTACGCGGTACTCGGGGTGCGGCGCCTGCCGCTCGCCGAGCTGGCCGACATGCTCGCGGCGCTCGACCGGCCGCCGGCCTGGTGGCGGGGGCTCTATGCGGCGCTGGCCGCCGCCGCGCCTGACGAGCTGGCGGAGCTTGGCGCGCTGCCGGTGCCGCTGGCCGACGGGCGCCAGGTGCGCGGACCGCGGGGGCTGCTGCTGCCCGGAGCTGGCCTGGAGCAGCCGGGGCGGCTGGCCGCGCTCGGGCTGCGCGTCGTGCACCCGGAGGCGGCGCATCCGCTGCTCGCCCGGCTGGGCGCGGTCGAGGCGACACCCCGCGGCGTGCTGGCCGACCCGGCGACGCGGGCGGCGGTGGCGAACTCCTATGACGCGGCGGCCGAGGCCGGCTACGACGATGACGGGCCCGGGCAGGTGGCCGACGCGGTGCTTGGCCTGCTCTCCGCGGCCAGCGCCGAACGGGGCGAGTACCCGTGGCTGGCGGACCTGGCGTTGCGTGACGCCGACGGCGAGTGGGTCCCGGCGGGCGAGCTGCTGCTGCCGGACGGGCCACTGGCCGAGGTGGCGGCGGCGGACGCGCCGTTCGGCGTGATCGATCCGGAAATGCTGGAGCGTTACGGCGCGGCGACGCTCCAGGCGGCGGGTGTGCTGTCGTCATTTGACCTGCTGACCGCGCACGACGTCGACCTGGCCGACCCCGACCTCGACCTGGACGAGGCCGGCGAGTGGGCCGAGCACGTCGTCGCCCAGCTGCCGCGGGTGACGGCCGGGGCGGCGGCTGTGCCGCCGATCGCGGTCGAGGTCGCGGCCGTCCGTGACCTCGAGTTCGTCGACCGGGACCGCTGGGCGCGGGCCCTGGACCTGCTGGCCCGCCCGCCGCTGCGCGCGGCGCTTGTCGAGCCGGTCCGGGTCCGCCTCGCCGACGGACGCCACGCCGACGTCCCGTCCTACACGGCCTGGTGGCTGCGCCGCCACGTGACGCTGGCCGGCCGCCGTCCGGCCGGCCTGCGCGCCGCGGATTCCGACCCGCTGCTCGCGGGCCTCTACGACGACCTGGCCGCCACCCCCTCCGGCGTCCTCGCCGACCCGGCGATCGCCCGCGCCCTCGGCGTCCGCACCTCCCTGGCCGGCCTCCTCACCGAACCAGGCGGCCCCGACGAGCTGCTCACCAGGCTGGCCGACGCGGCGCGCCCGGTCTCCCGCCCCCAGCTCCGCGCCCTCTGGTCAGCGCTGGCAACCGCGAACCGCAGCCCGGACGACATCACTCCCCCGGACCAGATCCGCGCGATCCGCGGCACTGAAGTCGTCGTCACCCACGCCGGCGACGTCCTGATCCTGGACGCCCCGGACCTCTGGCCCCTAGTCGCGGACCAGCCGCTCGTGCTGAGCCCGCACACCACGGCATCCCATCTGGCCGACCTCCTCGACCTCCCCCTGGCCTCCGAGGAAGTCCCCGGGGTCATCGAGACCACAGGCGAACCCCGCCCCGTCCCAGAGATCGTCCGGTCTGTCCTCCCCACGGCACCCGAGACGTACCAGTCCCACGACAAGCTAGCCGTCGACGGCGTGGAGATCCCCTGGCGCTACCGCGACGGCGTGATCCACGCCGCAACCCCGGCGGGCCTAGCCCATGGCCTGGCGTGGGCGACGGGCCGATGGCAGGCCCGCCACGTACTGACGGCCATTTTGACCAGTCCGGATGAGACCCCCCGCGCGCTGGCCGACGCCGATCTAGAGGGCTGATAGAAGCACTTAGGGCGCGATCGTGACATTTTATGTCCGTTTTGCCGTAATTCCGAGGTAACTTTCGCGCCCTATGTCGATGGAAACCGTCCGGAATGTGAGACGCAGCGACGGTCAGGTGCACGCCGCGACCCCGGAAGGGCTGGCCTGCGGACTCGCGTGGGCGGCGGGCCGGTGGCGCTGCGCCATGTGCTCGCGGGCCTGCTGTCGGCGCCCGAGTCGGCCGGGCGGTTGCCGGCGGACGCTGACCTGGACTGAGAACCCTTTCTGGAGCGGCTAGCCCGCGGTGAGCTGCGTGCCCGCCGCCTGATTGAGCACGTCGCGGTCCGCCTCGTCACCCAGCATGGCGTGGGAGAGCTTGGCGAGGACGGGCTCGAGTTCGGCCTGCTGCTCCGGCGACCAGCCGGCCAGCTGGTGGCACAGCCAGTCGTGCTGTGCGGCGTAGAGCTTGTCCGCAACCCGCTGCCCACCGGGGGTCAGCGCGAGCACGCCGTCGGTCCGGGTGATCAGGCCCTTGTCGACGAGCAGCTGGGCATTGGGGTGGCCCTCCTCGACGGTGACGCCCGCCTGCTCGGCCAGCTCCGGTCCTGGTGTCGGGCCTTGCCTCCCGAGCCGGGTCAGGATCCAGGTGGCGCCGCCGGTCAGGTCGAGCCCGGCGGCGCGGGCGAGCCTGGCGTAGCCGAAGCGGCGCAGGTCCCTGTCTGACAGCCGGGCGAGCACGCGCTCGACCTCCTCCGCCGACGACCGCTGGGTCGGTGCCGCGCCGATCCCCTGGCCGATGTCGACGGCGTTCGCCTGGTTGCGCAGGGTCTCGCCCGCCGCGGTGCGCAGCGGCACCTCGCGCAGGAACCAGGAGAGCACGAAGGCCACGAGCGCGATCGGCACCGCGGTGAGGAAGACCGGGTGCAGCGAGATGCTGTAGGCGTGCAGGATGTCGTGCTGGACGGCCGCCGGGAGCCGGGTGAGCAGGTGCCTGTTCGACTCGATGGCCGCGACGCTGAACCCGGGCGGCAGGGGGATGCCGTGCAGCGCGCTGGCGAGGTTGTGCGCTAGCTGGTTGGTGAAGATCGCGCCGAACACCGAGGTGCCGAACGCGCCGCCGATCGACCGGAAGAACGTCACGCCCGCGGTGGCGGCGCCGAGGTCGGCGTAGTCGACGCTGTTCTGCACCGCGATGACGAGCACCTGCAGGATCAGGCCGAGGCTGAACCCGAGCAGGAAGAAGTACAGGTTCATGACCCACGTCGCCGTGTTCTCGTCCAGCCTGGACAGCAGGAACAGCGCGATGGTCATCACGAACGTGCCGACGATCGGATAAATCTTGTACCTGCCGGTCCGCGCGATGAGCTGCCCGCTGCCCACCGAGGTCAGCAGCAGGCCGAGCACCATCGGGAGCAGGTACACCCCGGAGATCGTCGGCGAGACGCCGCGCACCACCTGGAGGAACAGCGGCAGGAAGGACAGCGCGCCGAACATCGCGAAGCCGGCGGCCAGGCTGATCGAGGAGGCGATCGTGAACACCGAGTTGCGGAACAGCCGCAGCGGCAGCACGGGCTCGGCCGCCCGCCGCGCCGACAGGTACCACAGGAACAGCATGACGGCCGAGGCGGCGAACAGGCCGATGATCACCCCGGAACCCCACGGGTAGGTCGTGCCGCCCCAGGAGGTCGCGAGCACGACGCAGACGGCGAACCCGGCGAGCAGCGTCGCGCCCAGGTAGTCGATCTTGTGCTGCTGCCGCCTTGAGGTGGCCGGGAGAACGATGCTGATCACGATGAGCGCGAGCACGCCGATCGGCAGGTTGATGTAGAACACCCAGCGCCAGCTCAGGTTGTCGACGAAGAAGCCGCCGAGCAGGGGCCCGATGACGCTGGAGACCCCGAACACCGCGCCGAACGCGCCCTGGTACTTGCCGCGCTCCCTGGCGGGCACGATGTCGCCGATGATCGCCTGGGTCAGCACGATCAGGCCGCCGCCGCCGACGCCCTGGACGGCGCGGAAGGCGATGAGCTCACCCATGTTCCGGGACTGGCCGCAGAGAGCGGACCCGATGAGGAAGATCACGATCGCGGTCAGGAACAGGTACTTGCGGCCGTACTGGTCGCCGAGCTTGCCCCACACCTGGGTGGTCGCGGTGCTGGCCAGCAGGTACGCGGTGACCACCCAGGACAGGTGGCTCAGCCCGCCGAGGTCGCTGACGATCGTCGGCAGCGCGGTCGACACGATCGTCTGGTCGAGGGAGGCCAGCAGCAGCGCGAGCATCAGTGCGATGTAGATGACGAGCAACCGGCGGCCGTGTGCCTCGCCGGGCGCCCCGCCTGCGGCCGTCGCCGTCCCGGTCGTCCCTGCCGTCGCCGCCGCCCGCGAGGGCGTGACGGACGAATCACCTGGTGTCGTCACATGGAACTGTTACCCCGGTTAACGACCCTCATCACGCAGGCGGGGCGGCCTCAGTAGCCGCCGTACCCGGAGGCCGTCGCGGTGGGCGTCGTGCTCGCGGCGGGCGACGCGTCGCGCAGGGACGCCGCGGCCGCGCTGGACGGGGACGGGGACAGCACGGCGCCGGTGATCACGTGCCACGCTCCCGTGACCCCGTTGCCGGTCGTCTGCCCGGGTGCCATGTCCTGCGCGTACGTATACAGCGGGTACCCGTTGTAGGTGGCCTGCACGACGCCGCCGGGCCTGGTGATCGTGCCGAGCTGGCCGGCCAGCTGCACGCCGGGTGCCGCCACCGGAGCGCCGGTGACCGCGGGCCAGGCGGTGAGGCAGGTGCCGACGCAGCTGGATTTCCCGCCGCCCTTGATGTCGCCCGAGTACCAGTAGATGGTCCGCCCCGTGCTCGTGGCGAGCACGTAGCCGGCGCCGGTCTGGCGGACGGTGAGCAGGTCCTTCGCGGGAGCCGCGGGAGTCATCGTCGTCGGCGCCGCGGCCGAGGCGGTGCCGTAGGCGGCGCCGGCGGAGGCGGTGCCGGCGGAGGCGGTGCCGTAGGCGGCGCCGGCGGACGCGGCCGGGCCGCGGCACGCCACGGCGGCGAGGCACAGGGCGGCGGACAGCGCGGCCATCGGCGCCGCCGTCCTGAGGTTGAGACGCGGCGCGGCCGTCAGGTGTCGGCTCGGGCTCATGTGAGTTCCCATCGCAGAATCGGCCACCATTAGAAGCGACCCTACGAAGGAGCCAGTCGCCGCGGGCGCCGCGTAATGAATCGGTTATCAGCGCTGCGGAAGCCGGTCCTGCACGCTAGCTCTTCTTCGGATGCTCGCGCTTCCACAGCACGACGAGGACCGTCACTATGAAGATGAAGATGAGGGCCGCGTACAGGTAGTCCATGACCGGAATTTTAACCAGTCGTCAGGGCGGCGCCGTTGCCGGCGGCCCCGCCGGTCGCCGACACTGGAATGTGCGATGGCGGAGGGCCGGCTGGGTGGCGGCCGTGGGGGCGACCGCGATCGCCTGTTGCCTGGCGCTGCTGATCTGGTCGCTCGCCGCGCCTGCGGCTCCCGCGGCGCCTGCCGCTGCCGCGGCGGGGGCGCCCGCCGCGGGGACCGCCCCGGGGTCCGCGCCAGGGGCGCTGACGCTGGGCACGCGGGCCGGGAACCGGGGCGCCGCCAGCGGGAACGCGCTGGCGGCCTGCGAGCTGCGGCTGGAGCGGGCGCCGAACGGGCTGCCGGTCGTGGCCGTCGTCGGCGCGTCCTTCACCGCCGGGACCGGGCCAGGCAACGCCGCGCTGTCCTGGGCCGTGCTGCTCGCCAGGACGCTGGGCTGGAACGCCGTCGTGGACGGCGTGCCCGGCGCGGGATACGTCCGCCCCGGCGCCGGCCACCAGGGACCCGTCGCGCGGCAGCTCGCCAGGGAGGACCTGCGCGCGCTCGACCCCGGGCTCGTCGTCGTGCAGGCCGGCCACGACGACAGCGGCGTCCCCGCGTCGCTGGAGCGTCAGCGGGTCGGCCAGGCCATCGACGCGATCCGCGCCGCGGCGCCGCGGGCGCGGATCGCGCTGCTCACCGTCTTCGCCGCGCAGTCAGGCCCGACCGCGGCCCTGTCCCTGGTCAATGACGTGATCATCGCCGCCGCCAGGGCCGCTGACCCGCACGTGATCGTCATGAACCCGCTCGGCGGGGGCTGGAGCTTCCAGCGCGCCGCCCGCGGCGGCCTGCACCCGTCGGCGGCCGGCGACGCGTGGATCGCCGCGAAGGTGGCGGCGACCCTGCGCGCGCACGGGGTGGCGCCCGCCGCCGGCCGCGGCGCGGTGATCTGCGACTCCGGCGCCGGCCACGGGCCGCGGTCCCCGCGATTCCAGTGAGCCCGGCGCGCGGCTAGGCCGGGATCCAGTCGGCGTTAGCGCCGCTGAGCAGCAGGCACGGGTTGCCGCCGGGGACCTGGCCGGACAGCCACGCGGCGAACACCGTCGCCGCCGCGGGCTCCACCGCGAGCCGGAACTCCTCCCACAGCCGGTCCCTGGCCGCGACGATCTCCGCGTCGCTGACCAGCGCGAGGGCCACACCGTGCGCGCGGTACGCGGCGAGCGCCAGGTCCCCGGCGCGGCTCGCGCCGAGCGCGGAGGCAGCTATCGAGTCAGCGCCGACCTCGACCGGCTCGCCGGCCGCCGCCGCGGCGTGCAGGGTCGGGCAGCCCTCCGGCTCCACCCCGACGGCCTGCACCGGCGCGATGGCGCCGGTGACGCCGGCGAGCAGGCCGCCGCCGCCGACCGGCACGGCGACCGCGTCGCAGTCCGGGATGTCCTCGAGGATCTCCAGGCCGACGGTGCCCTGGCCCGCCACCACGGCCGGGTCGTCGTAGGCGTGCACGTAATACAGCCGCCTCCGGGCCGCGAACTCGCGGGCCGCCAGCTCCGCCTCCGCGTACACGCTGCCGGTCTTGACCACCTCCGCGCCCGCGGCCGCGATGCGTCGGGCCTTCACCTCCGGCACGGTCGCGGGCACGAACACCGTGGCGGGCACGTCCAGCCAGCGGGCGGCCGTCGCCACCCCGAGCCCGTGGTTGCCGCCGGACGCGGTCACCACCCCAGCGGGGGATGGGGGGACGGCCAGGGGGGATGGGGGGCGGGAGCCCTCCACGCGGGAAGTCAGTCCCCCCATGCGCGGGGGATCTGCAGGCCGGTTCTCGAGCAGCGCGTTGAGCGCGCCCCGGATCTTGAACACGCCGGTGACCTGCAGGTGCTCGAGCTTGAAAGCGACCGGGCGGCCGTCGGCCGTGGCGCGCAGCACCGGCGTGCGCCGGACGTACGGGGCTATCCGCGCCGCGGCGGCACGGTAGGCCGCGGGAGTCGGCGGCGTACGTTCTGGATGACGGGAAACCTCAGCCGGATGCATACCGTCAGCTTCGCACGGGCCGTCACAGGTCCGAAGAACACGGCTACCACGAGACGCCGCTTTCGTGCGCCGCCAGCGCCGCGTCGGTGAAATCGGCGGCGGCGCCGAGGTACCCGGCCGGGTCGAGGGCCTGCTCGATGTGGGCCTGCGTGATCCCCGCCTTCGTGAGCTTGTCCTCCAGGTCCGGGTCGGCCAGCAGGATGTCGCGCAGCGGCACGCCCGAGGTGGCCGCCTTGGCGGCGGCCGTGGCCACCAGGTCGTGCGCCTCGGCGGCGCCGATGGCGGTGCGCAGCAGCGCGGAGACCCGCTCCGCGAGCGGCAGGCCGCCGGCCGCCGTCAGGTTGGCTGCCATCTTGCCGGTGTCGACCTCCAGGTTGGCCAGCAGCTCAGCGCCCCAGGAAGCCGCCGAGGCCGCGACCTGGAGCAGGTGGCCGTACGGCTGCCATTCGGCGTGCCACGCCCCCGCGGCGCGCTGGTGCTCCTGCTCGGCGCTGGCGACCAGGGTGGCGAGCAGGCCGGGGGCTTGCTTCGCGCAGCCGAGGACGGCGACGGCGGCGACCGGGTTGCTCTTGTTCGGCATGGCGGACGAGCCGCCTCGGCGCGGCGCGCCGGTGCCGCCGCCATCCGGTCCCCCGCCGCCTTCCGCGACCTCGGCCACCTCGGTCTGGGCCAGCAGCGTCACGTCCCTGGCGATCTTGGACAGCGCCGCCGTGACCCGGGCCATCGCGGCGCCGACGTCGATGATCCGCAGCCGTTCGGTGTGCCACGGCACCGGCGGGTCCGCCAGCTCCAGCTCGTCGGCCAGCAGCGCCTTGACGCGGATGCCGTCAGGCCCGAGGGAGGCGAGGGTCCCCGCCGCGCCGCCGAACTGCACGGCGAGCCTGGTCCGCCGGGTCTCCGCCAGCCCCGTGATCGCGGCGTCCAGGGCGGCCAGCCAGCCCGCCGCCACCGCCCCGAACGTCACCGGCACCGCCTGCTGCAGCAGCGTCCGGCCGATCATCGGGGTGGTCCGGTGCTCACGCGCGAGCTCCGCGGCGGCGGCCGCCGCGGCCGTCAGGTCGGCGCGCGCGGCGTCGATGGCCGTGCGGGCCAGCAGCATCGCCGCCGTGTCGAGGATGTCCTGGCTGGTCGCGCCCCGGTGCACCGCCCGGCCCGGCTGCCCGCCGACCCTGACGGCCAGCGCCCTGGCCAGCCCGGGGACGGGGTTACCGGTCAGCGCGGACAGCTCGCCGAGCTCCGCGATGTCGAAGTCGTTCGCCCGCGCCGCCCTGGTGACCGCCGCGCCCGCACCCGCGGGTGCGAGCCCGGCGCGTTCCAGGGCCCTGGCCAGGCCCGCTTCGGCGTCAAGCATGGCCTGGAGCCACGCCCTGTCGTCGATGATGGCGCTGCCGCGCGCGAATACTCCCCCGAACAAGCTCCCGGATGTTCCGGCATTCTGGTCAGGCATGTCCGGATGTTATCGTCCGAACATGCTTCATGTTCCTCACGGCGGCCCTGAGCTGCCGCAGCGTCGCAACCTGGTCACCGAGATCCCCGGTCCTGCCTCGCGCGCCCTGTTCGAGCGCCGCCTGGGGGCCGTCGCCCGGGGCGTCTCCACCACACTGCCGGTGTTCATCACCGCGGCCGGCGGCGGCGTGCTGCTCGACGCCGACGGCAACTCGCTGATCGACTTCGGCTCGGGCATCGCGGTCGTGTCGGTGGGCAACGCCGCGCCCGGCGTGGCGTCCCGGGTGTCCGCGCAGGTGGCGCAGTTCACCCACACCTGCTTCATGGTGACGCCGTACGAGGGCTACGTCGAGGTCTGCGAGCAGCTGGCCCGGCTGACGCCTGGCGAGCACGAGAAGCGGTCGGCGCTGTTCAACTCCGGCGCCGAGGCGGTGGAGAACGCGGTCAAGATCGCCCGGCACTACACCGGCCGCCAGGCCGTGGTGGCGTTCGATCACGCCTATCACGGCCGGACGAACCTCACCATGGCGCTGACCGCCAAGAACATGCCGTACAAGCAGGGGTTCGGCCCGTTCGCCGGGGAGGTCTACCGGGTGCCGATGGCCTATCCGTTGCGCTGGCCGGACGGGCCGGACGCGTGCCGCGCCGAAGCGCTGTCCGTGGTGAAGTCGCTGATCCACGCCCAGGTCGGTGAGTCCAACGTGGCCGCGGTGATCATCGAGCCGATCCAGGGCGAGGGCGGGTTCATCGTGCCGCCCGAGGGGTTCCTGCGCGGGCTGGCCGACTTCTGCGCGGACCACGGGATCGTGTTCATCGCGGACGAGATCCAGTCCGGGTTCTGCCGGACCGGCGACTGGTTCGCGTCCTCGCACGAGGGAGTCGTGCCGGACCTGGTCACGACCGCCAAGGGCATCGCCGGCGGGCTGCCGCTCGCCGCCGTCACCGGCCGGGCGGAGATCATGGACGCCGTGCACCCCGGCGGCCTCGGCGGCACCTACGGCGGCAACCCGGTCGCCTGCGCCGCCGCGCTCGGCGCGATCGAGACGATGGAGGCGCTGGACCTTTCCGCGCGGGCTCGGCGGATCGG
Organism: uncultured Actinomycetota bacterium; assembly: GCA_963843745.1. Taxonomy (GTDB): domain Bacteria; phylum Actinomycetota; class Actinomycetes; order Streptosporangiales; family Streptosporangiaceae; genus Trebonia. The sequence goes on along the minus strand of CAWJLP010000007.1, from coordinate 1,838,415 downwards.
CGACATCATGCTCCCCCGGCTGCGGAAGCTGGCCGAGACCTACCCGGTGATCGCCGACGTCCGCGGCCGCGGCGCGATGGTCGCGGTGGAGCTGACCCGGCCGGGGACGCTGGAGCCTGACCCGGCCTCGACCGCGGCGGTCGCCGGCGCCTGCCACCGGGCGGGGCTGGTCGTGCTCACGTGCGGGACGTTCGGCAACGTGCTGCGGTTCCTGCCGCCGCTCGTGATCGGCGAAGAGCTCCTCGAAGAGGGCCTGGACATCCTGGAGGACGCGTTCGCCTCGCTGTAGTTCCGTTTTTATCCCGAACGGGCCCGTGGTGACTCTACCGAGTGACGGCTGCTAGTTACCGCTGCCGAGCGTCCTGTCGAGCATCTCGCGAATCGCGTCAACCCCGGCCATGATTCGCTGCTGCCCCGTCTGGAGCGCCGTGAGCTGCGCGCCGTGCTCGCTGAGCATCACGCCGTGCTCGCTGAGCGTCGCGCTGTGCTCCCTGAGCGTCGCACCGTGCTCCTGCTGCGTGTCATGCAGCGCCTGCAGTGGTGTCCGCTGCGCGCGGAACTCCACCCTCAGCTCGCTCATGTCCTCGTCCATCTGAGTCCTCAAGCTTGCCTGCTCTGCCACAATGCCGCTTAACCAACAGTGGTCAGCCTGGCGGCGATGGGCTCCCGCGCCGGGCCCGGCAGGACAGGCCGGTCTTCCATCCCTGTCGCCCCGTCCGCGCTGGCCGCTGCGGCATCCAGGCCGGCTGGCGGAGATAGTGGATCCTCAGGGCCCCTCTGAGGGCCCTTTCTATCCACTATCTTCGCGAACGGATAAAGCCACCTCCGGCACGGTGCCCGCGACACCTGTCTCCGCTCGCAAAGGCACCGAACCGGCCAAGATCAAGCTTGGCTTAGCTTGCCTGCTCTGCCACCCGGGTCTCCAGCGTACCCAGCCGAGTGTCAACTGTGCGACGCCATTGCCCGAAGCCCTCAAGATCGTTATTCATGACGTTCCCCTCGATACGAAGTGTGGTTAGCCAGTGGAAGTACGGTACTAGCGGGCACTGACATTCCAGACGCGGGGAAGGAGAATTACGCATTATTTCACTGAGCGCGAAATTGCAATTCGTTGCCATTCGCAACGCCGTGGGAATTCTGTTTTTCCATTAGCTTCGGACGAATACATCCCCGGTTGAGTCGCCGGCCACGCAGAACGCGGCGGAACGGCAGGACACCGACATAAGGAACATAAGGACTGGTCCGCTGACAGATTTAGCGGCCTTCGAGTCGACGTTGACGGGCGCGGTCCAGGTGCTGCCGTCGAAGGTGACCACGTTCCCGGTGGCGCCGTCGACGGCGGCGCAGAAGTCGCTGGCCGGGCAGGACACCACCGGCCAGGAGATGCCGCCCTGAGGCTTCCGGACAGTCCGTCTGAGCTAACCCGCGGCCGCAGGCCACAAATCACCGCGGCACATCCGCCCGTGGTTTGGCCGCGGCACATCCCCCGGTACGGACCGAAACCACGGCGCGTCCCGCATCCGCGGAAGAACAACACCCACTATGGGCGCCACCCGAGGTTATAAGGCTGTCTTGACCAGCAAATACGTTGCCCATCGACTTCGTAACCATCTGCGAGCTGCTGAGCATCGCACGTCCCTAGTAGGCGGCAGACGTGCGATGGCCACCACCGCGCACCACCACCGGGCGTAGGGATACCCTCAGCATTGAGCTGCTCACATATTTCTTTGAGCAGAGCACCTGCAGCCCTCAGTTCCACGACGCGTACGAAGACGTCAAGAGGACAGCGCCGGGGCGCCCCCGGCCGACGTGTCGATGATGCGACCGTGATGCTCATCGTGTTCTCCGCTGGAACACTTTCAGCAGGTCGCAGAAGATCTTGTGCGCCCGCTCGGCACGCTTGTCGTCGCGAGCGAACAACGCCACGAACATGGCGATGCTGATAAGGAGTATGAATGCGCTCATTGTCGCGGCCGCGTAAATTTCGGGCCAGGAAAGCGCACGGTCGATAGTTGACGCGAGATGATAAATGTAAGCCACGGGTACTCCCCACACCTACGGCGGGGGGCGGCCTACTGGGCTAACGCAACCCCCGCCAGCGACTGATAAAGAGGCAGGCGTGATGTGGGGGAATATGCAGGTTCACGGCTATTTCTATGAGCCATGAGCATTCTGACTATAATCGTCGCAGCTGTAGCAAATCTGAATACTGAACGGACAGCAAACAATATCGCTGCCGCCACAATCAAGATGATTGCCAGCAAGCGCACTAGTGCCGCTGCTAGAAGTTCCACGCGCTCAGCAGAGTAACGAATAAGTAGTTGCGCCGCACTTCGCTGTCGCTCAGAGAACGCTGAGAGAACATAGTCATCCCCCCAAGGTTCAGCGTCCCAAATTCGGGAGAAAAGTCCCGCAAAGGGTCGGGACAAAAGTTCCGCAAAGGACGGATACTCTAGAACGTAACCAGAAAGCTCGTGTGAGTAGCTGAATCCCGTCCGGATGCCCCGTTGCCAGGAGCCATCATCTGATTCGTCGCCCGTAACGGCAATTAGGCTGTTTGCTATTCTGTCAAGTAGCGAGAAGCTTCCGGAGAGCTCACCCCGCAAGTAGGAGCCGCCGAATCCGCTCGTATGCCCGCCCACTTCTCTCGTCAGTATGGTAACGAACGGGTCGTCCTTCATCGTCACGAAGGTGCCCTGACCGGGCCGCGTCTCGACCAGGCCCTGGCAGGTAAGCCGCTTGATCGCGTCCCTGACGGTGTTCCGCGACGCGTCGTACCGCTCGCGCAGCTCAAGCTCCGTCGGCAGTTGGCAGCCCCGCCCGAGGACCCCGGAGTCGATCTGCTTCCGCAGGTCATCGGCGATCTGCTGGTACATCGGCTGCTCAGCCATCCTGCTCTTTTCACCTCCCCTCGCTTCCACCGCGGTCGCCAAGTTCAATCGAGAAAAGCCTACATTCCCTCCAGATACGTTTCCGGTAACCTGACGTGTGCTAACTTGACACGCTACTCGCCCGCCAGCGGAAGCGTCCCGGCACGCGCGGCAGGAGCTGCAACGGGATCGCCCGCCGCCTCACCCAGCCGGCGCGCCGTCCCGCGACGGGCAGCCATTACCTATCGTCCAGCATGTGGGCTGTCATAGTGAAACCCTGCACTGAGCCTGGCCATAAATCTGACTAGCGGCGTTGGGGCGGTTGCGCGCAAAATGTTCAGTGGGTCTTGAGGATACGGACGAACTCGCGCCTAGTACTCCAGCCGTAGATCGTGATCTTGTTGCTGGGGCGCCGCGGACCGTCGGTCGTGCGGACGAGGTCGACCTTCGTCGGCGTGGGCGTCCGTTCCTTCTCCGTCTGCCTGAGTCCGCCGACGGAGGGAATCCTTAGTCTCGCTGAGCCTGGCCGCCGCGGCCGGGGTCCACGCCGTCCTTTGCTCGCTGGCACGCAGTGCGTCGTCGATCTCGCTGAGCTTGGCGGTGGACACTGCGCCTGCCCGCTCGATCAGGTCGTCCCGGCTCAGGGTGGTCAGCCAGGTGCACGGGGTAAAGCCCGGCCACGGGAACGCGAACCGCAGCACGCCGTCAAAGGGCAGTCCTTCCGGGACGCCGACTGCCACCTCGATTCCCACGCCGGAGATGTCGGTATCCGCTGGAGCGACGACCTGCATCGCCCGGAACCCGGATGGCTCGTCTTCCGACAGCAGCACGACAGGCCGTCGCTCGTCGAACTCGACCCACCAGACCTCGCCTCGTCGCATGTGTGCTCCTGGGTGTGAGATGGCAGGCGGATGCTACCCCGGCCGCGGCTTGACGTGATGCAGCCTCGCCTGCCGCCCGGGCCGTTGATCTTGGGTCCGGTACCGGAGACGGGGCGGCCGCTGTCTGATCATCTGGGTTTGTGATGACTCGCGATGATCTTCTGGCGGCCGCTGGCCCCAGCGTAGACCCTGGCCGCTGGCTGGGGACATTCGATGAGCTGATGACCCGGGCCGGTGCCCGGTTCAGCCGGGCGGAGCCGCGGCGCCGGGCCCGGGCGTTCGTGCTGGGCCTGCTGGCCGAGCTGCCGCGCAAGAACTGCCGGCGATCGCCGGGCATGCCGGGGACCGGACTCCGGACGGGATGCAGCACCTGCTGTCCCGGGCCCGGTGGGACGCCGGCGGGGTCCGCGACGACGTGCGCAGTTACGTCGTGGAGCAGCTGGGTGATCCCGGCGCGGTGCTGGTGGCGGATGAGACGGGGGACGTGAAGAAAGGCACCGCCACGCCGGGGGTGCAGCGGCAGTACACCGGCACCGCGGGCCGGATCGAGAACGCCCAGGTCGCGGTCTACCTTGGCTATGCTGCCCCGCACGGGCACCCGCTGATTGACCGGGAGCTGTACCTGCCGAAGTCCTGGACCGGTGACCCGGCCCGCTGCGAGGCGGCCGGGATTCCCGGGCACGCGGCGTTCGCGACGGGCACCTGCAGGGCCCGCTCGGCTTCACGCCGTACGGCGGGATCACGCCGTGGCTGCCGCTGTTCATGTTCGTGCTGCTGTTCGGGCTCAGCATGGACTACCACGTGTTCATCCTCAGCCGGATCGCCGAACTGCGGCGCCGCCGCCCGGCAGGCACCGCGGGGGCCCGGGCGGCGGTCGTCGACGGGATCACGACGAGCGCCGGGGTGGTCACCAGCGCGGCCGCGATCATGGTCGCGGTGTTCTCGATCTTCGCCACGCTGTCCGAGATCGAGTTCAAGGTGTTCGGCGTCGCCATGGCGGCCGCCGTGCTCATCGACGCGACCGTGGTCCGCGGTGTGCTGCTGCCCGCCGGCCTGGCGCTGCTCGGCGACCGGGCCTGGACGCTGCCCGGCCAGGGGCGCCGGAAGGGCCAGAAGGGAAGCCCGCCGTCAGCGTGGCCGCGGCCGCGGCCGCTGCCACCCGGAGCGCCGGGAGTGAATGTGGCGGTGAGGGCGGGCTCGGATAAGGACTGGTGACGTGGCGGTCAGTGCGGTGAGCTCAGGCGCCGTGGCGCCTGAGCTCACCGCGTCAGGCCTGGCCCTGTGCGCCCCGGCGCGAGAGGACATCGACGAGCGCCGCCGCGAGCAGCACCGCGGCGACCACGACGTCAATCCACTGGCTCTGCACGCCGAGCAGGTAGAGGCCGTTGTAGATGGCACCGATGACGAGGCCGCCCAGCACGCCGTGGATGGTCTTGCCCCGGCCACCGAAAAGGCTGGTGCCGCCGATGACCGCCGCCGCCACCGCCAGCAGCACGTAGCTGTTGGAGGCCTTGATGATGTTGGTGGTCAGCGACACCTGCCACGAGGCGAACAGCACGCCAGCGATCCCGGAGATCACGGCTGAGAGGATGAAGCACCAGGTCCGGATCGAGGGCAGGCTGACTCCGGCTCGCCGCGCCGCCTCTGCGTTGCCGCCGATGGCGTACACGTAGCGGCCGAAGCGGGTTCGCTGCAGCAGGACTGTGCAGGCGACGACCACGACAAGGACGATCAGGATGATGTAGGGAACCCCCTCGATCGTCCCGAAGTGGGCCCGGTTGACGTTGCAGATGGCGACGACCGCGATTCCCGACACCGCCATGAGGGCGATCTTCAGCGCGGTAAGGCTGGGCGGCGGAGCCTCCAGGCCGTGGCGGCGCTTGCTGGCCTCCCGCAGCCAGAGCCCGATGCCGGCGGCTCCGACTATCACTGCCATCAAGATCCAGCTGACCAGCGGGGTGAACGACCCCCAGAAGATGTCGTAGATGACAACCTCGTTGTGGAACGCGGAGTTGCCGATGCCCACGAGCCCCCCGCCGAGGACGATGATCGCCACGCCCTCCAGGATCAGCAGCCCGCCGAGAGTGACGATGAACGATGGCATCCTCAGCCGGGCCACCATCGATCCCTGGATGAAGCCGACCGCGGCGCACGCGACCAGCGTCGCGATGATCGCCACCCACCACGGCAAGTTCGCGCCGGTCGGCTGCACAAGTTCGGCGACCACGACGCTGCCGAGCCCCATGATCAGGCCGACGGACAGGTCGATCTCTCCCAGCAGCAGGGCGAAGATCTCAGCGATCGCCAGCAGCATGTACACGGTGCTCTGCTCGAAGAGGTTGACCAGGTTCTGCGCCGACAGGAACTTCGAGTTCGCGATCTGGAAGCCGACGGCGACCAGCACGAGGCCCAGGACCACGGGCAGGACACCGCTGTTGCCGCCGCGGACCCGGGCCCACGAGGCCCGGAAGTACTCGCCTAGCGACTGGGCGACGAGCTCGGGCGGGACATCGGCCGCGGCAACCTTGGCGTCGAGGGTAAGGTCGGCCGTCCCGGCACCCGCCGCCGGCGCCGGGGTCTCGCCGGGGTCCGCGGTCACGGGCATTTCCTCATCACTTGTCCTCCCCACCTGATCAGACACGGTTCACGCCCCCGGACCCGCGCCGTGACAGCACGTCAATCATCACCGCGAGAAGGAGCACGGCGCCCGGCACGATGTACTCCAGCGGCGTGGACAGTGCACCCAGGTTGAGAAGGGACACGCCGTAGGCGATGCCGCCGATGAGGAGGCCGCCGAGAATACCGTGAATTGCCTTGCCCCGGCCGCCGAAGAGGCTGACCCCGCCGATAACGGCGGCGGCGATCGAGTACAGGACGAGCTGGCCGGGATCTGCCGTATTGGTGCTGTACTCACCGAAGAAGAAGGAGCCGAGCAGGATGCCGCCGAGGGCGGCGGTCGCCGAGCACAACGCGAAGGCCCAGATGCGGATGGCGGGGACGCTGACGCCGGCGCGGCGGGCCGCTTCCGGGTTGCCGCCGATGGCATACATGTAGCGGCCGAAGCGGGTCCGGCCTAGCACGAGTGTCCAGACGCCGAGCACGGCGAGGACGATCGGGATCACCCACGGAACTCCCGTGACCGCTTTCAGGGTGCTCCCGCGGTTGACGGAGCAGACGAGCACCACTGCCGCCCCGATGATCGCCACCAGCGCGATCCTGATCGCCACCACGCTCTGCGGGGGAGCGGTCAGGCCCTGGCGCCGCCTCGAGGTCGTGCGCAGCCACAGGGTCGCGCCGTAGGCGACGACCAGCACCGCCAGGACTATCCAGGCGACGACGGGAGAGATCAGCCCCTGGACCATCTCATAGATGATGTTCTGGTTGGGGTCTGAGGTGTTGAGGTTCACCGAGGAGTCGGCCCCGCCGAGGATGACGATGAGGATCCCCGAGAACAGCAGGAAGCCGGCCAGGGTCACGACGAAGGACGGGATTCTGAGCCGTGCTACCAGCGCCCCTTGGGCGGCGCCGAACGCACCGCAGATAGCGAGCGCGGCGAGCAGCGCTGCCCACCACGGCCAGTCCGCCCCGGGCTGCTGGACCAGCTTGAAGGCGATCACCCCGCCGATCAGCGCGACCGCGCCGACCGACAGGTCGACCTCCGCCAGGAGCAGGACCGCTGTCTCGGCTATCGCCAGCACCATGTACACGGTGCTCAGCCCGAAGATGAACACGAGGTTGCTCGGCCGCAGGAAGGCGTGCTCGGGGGTGATGATCTCGAAGACGACGGCGACTATCACGATGCCCAGGACCACGGGCAGGACACCGCTGTTGCCGCTGCGTATCTGGAGCAACCAGGCCCGCACGTACTGGCCCAGCGACTGGGCGACGAGCTCGGGCGGGATGTCGGCCGCTTCGACCTTGGCGTCGGCGGTCAGGTCGACCGTCCCGGCACCCGTCGCTGCCGGGGTCTCGCCGGGGTCCGCGGTCACGGGGACTTCTCGATCCTGGCCATGGCCTCAGCCTTCGCCACTGGCGGATGCGGACGGCTCGTACGGCCGCCCGCTGGCGGTACCCGTCGTCATGTACTCCACCACGCTCTGCCGGTCGAAGTCCGCAGCCGGCCCCTGGACCACCATCCGCCCCAGGTACAGCACCGCGATCCGGTCCGCGACCTCGAAGACGTCGTTCAGGTTGTGGCTGATCACCATCACCGCGAGCCCGTGGTCGCGGAGACGCTTGATCAGGTCCAGCACCGACCGGGTCTGCACCACCCCGAGGGCGGCGGTGGGCTCGTCAAGCAGCACCAGCTTGGAATTCCACATCACCGCCTTGGCGACCGCCACCGACTGCCGCTGACCTCCCGACAGGGACGCCACCGGCTGCCGGATCGAGCGCACGGTGGTCACCCGCAGGGTGCTCAGGGTCTCGGCCGCCGTCTTCTCCATCGAGTCCTCATCCAGCAGGCCGTGGCTCAGCCGCTCGCGGCCGAGGAACATGTTCTGGACGATGTCCAGGTTGTCGGCCAGCGCCAGGTCCTGGTAGACGGTCTCGATTCCCAGCGCGGAGGCGTCCCTGGCGCTGCGAATGTGTACCGGCCGGCCCTCGAAGTAGATCTGGCCAGCGTCCGGCTGGTGCACGCCGGCGATCGTGCGGGTGAGCACCGACTTCCCGGCGCCGTTGTCCCCGACCAGGCCGGTCACCTGCCCGGCGGGCAGGTCCAGGTCCACCCCGTAGAGCGCCTGCACCGGCCCGAAGTGCTTATCGATGCCCCGCAGCTTCAGCAGGGGCTCCGCCCCGTCCCCGTTAGGGATCGCGCCCCGCGGGGGCTCGTTCACCTCAGTCATCTTGAATACCCGTCCCTAGCCGTGCCCAGGTCAACAAGCATCTCATTATGCCGGGGCTGGCGCACCCTGCTGGAGGGTCCACCAGCCCCGGCTACGTGGAATCCCGGCGAGAACCGCCGGGATTCCACGGGTTAAGCGATTACGAGATCCCAGCCGCGGAGCAGGCGGCCTGACCCGCGATCGAGCAGATGGACGAGGCCGTGTCGAAGCCGTCCTTGACGACTGTCGACTCCATGTTGGAAGCGTTGACCCACACCGGGGTCAGCAGGGACGCCGGCTCGGTGACGCTCGAGTCGGCCGGGTCGACGGTCGTCCTGTTCAGCAGCGCCGGGGGCGGCGTCTTGCCGGCCAGCAGGATCGTGGCCATGGTCACGGCGTCCTGGGCCTCCTTGTAAACGGCCTTGTACACCGAACCGCACTGGTAGCCCTCGAGGATCCAGGCCATGCCCTGGGAGGTGGCGTCCTGACCGGTGGTCGGGATCGTCTTGGGCTTGACCCCGGCCGACTTCAGGTCGGTGATCACCGCGTTGGCGAGACCGTCATTGGCCTCGATCGTGGCGTTGATCGACGGGTGAGCGGTGAACTCCTGCTGGAAGATCGTGCCGCCCTTGGTGTTGTCCCACCCAGGCGCGAAGTTCTCGCCGACCAGCGAGTAGCCCGCGCTGTTGGTCGCGCCCGCCCCGACGGACTTGGCCGCCTGGCCCCAGACCACCTTGTTGTACCCGGAGGCGAAGGAGATGGCGTTGGGGTCGGTGTCCTCGCCGCCGTTCAGCACGAAGACCTTCGGGCTCTTGATCGCCCAGGACGAGACGCACGACTCGAGACCCTGGCCGATCAGCGTACCCACGAGCACGTTGTCGAAGCTGACGTAGTAAGTGTTCGTGCCCTGGAAGATCGCACGGTCGTAGGCGATCAGGGTGACGCCCTTCTGCTCCGCGAGCTTCGCGATCGCGACGCCAGTCGGGCCATCGAGCGGGCACACGATCAGGATCTTGGCACCCAGGTTAATGTCGGCGGTGGCGTCGCTCAGCTGGGTCGCGTCGCTGCCCTGCGCGTTTTGGATGCGGTACTCCGAGCTGGTGAATCCGGCGTCGGTGAAGGACTGCTTCAGGTACGGCGCGTCGAAGTCAACCCACCGCGTCGACGATGTGGTGTCGGGCAGGACCACGCCCACCTGCAGGCTGTTAGCTCCCTTGGTCGCGGCCTGGCCCAGCGCCTTGAGCTGGTTCATCGTCGCCCCGATGTTAACGGTGAAGGAGCCGATGCTCAGCCCCGCCGGAACCGACGCCGAGCCGCTTGATGACCCCGTTGCCGACGCGCTTGACGAGCTTGACGAGCTTGACGAGGACCCCGAGCTGCAGGCCGCAGCCGTCAAGGCAAGAGCTGCCGCCAGGCCTGCCAGGCCCACGCGGCGGATAGAACGGGAGCTCCAGGCTCCCGTGAATCTGTTACCCACTCTTAACCCCCATATCCCTTCGATTCGATATGCCCCAATAAGCCGATGCGGGTCACCATACATAATCGGGCCCCAGCACTGTTTTCCGGAATCGTAAGACGGGATGTCAGAAACGTTCCCGTTAACACGTGCGTAAAACCGTTAATAAAGAGTTAATACGCGGCAGGAGCTGGGCCGTTTGCCTAATGTGACCGGTCACTGACCGATCGATTGTTGCGGAATCGTGACAGCGGTTTTCCAAGTTGATAGCCAATCGTGATGTCGTTAATCGCCGGCGATCCGGTAACCGGCCCGGGGCTGGGTGATGATCAGCGGTGCGGCCCCCGGCGGCTCCAGCTTGGCGCGCAGCCGCCGTATGTAGACGCGCACGTACTCGGTTTCCGTCTCGTAGCCGCGGCCCCACACCCGGCGCAGCAGGTGCGCGCGGGACAGCAGCTTGCCCCTGTGCAGCGCCAGTTCGCGCAGCAGCGCGAACTCCGTGGGCGTGAGGTGCACGACGGTCCCGGCGCGGCGGACCTGCTGCCCGATGAGGTCGATCTGTATGTCGCCGATCGTGATGACCGACGGGACGGCCTGCTCGCCCGCCTCGGCGGGCCGGGTCCGGCGGAGCGTGGCCAGGATCCTGGCGAGGAGCTCCTCGATGCCGAACGGCTTGGTCATGTAGTCGTCGGCGCCCATGTTGAGCGCGGTCACCTTGTCCCGCTCGCCGCCGCGGGCCGACACGACGATGATGGCGACCGCCGAGCGCTCGCGGATCAGCCGGCACAGCTCGAAACCGTCCACCTCGGGCAGCATGAGGTCGAGCAGCACTATGTCGGGCTGCTCGGTGTCCAGCAGCGCCAGCGCCTTGCTCCCGTCGCCGGACACGCACGTGTCGAAGCCGCGGACGGCCAGGTTGGACCTCATGAGGTCGACGATGTTGGGGTCGTCCTCGACGATGAGCACCCGGGTGGGGATGGTCAGCTCAGTCAATCGTGTCCGGTCCTTTCCCGCGCGATTGCTGGTCCTCTACCGGCAAGGTGATCACGAAGCAGGTGCCCCGCGGCGCCTGCTCCAGCTCCATCCGGCCGCCGTGCGCGGCCACGATGCCGGTGGCGATAGACAGGCCGAGCCCCGCGCCGGACCCGCGTGAGCCGTGCCGCCCCGCGTCGGGCAGCCGGGCCTCCCCGGCGGGCGCGCCCACGAGTTCGGGCGGCATGCCCTCGCCGTCGTCGGCCACCTTGACCGTCACCGTGCCCGGCTCCGTCGCCTCGGCCACTACCAGCACCCTAGTCCCTGGCGGGTTGTGCCCGAGCGCGTTGCTCAGCAGGTTGACGAACACCTGCTCGAGCCGGTCGTGGTCGGCCCAGATGGCCGGCAGGCCGGGCGCGCACTTCACCTCCACCTGCGATCCGCTGGCCGGCGGCAGGCAGGCGACCGCGGCATCGAGCACCAGCGGGATGTCGCACCAGTCGGACTGCAGCCGGAAGATCCCGGACTCGATCGCGGAGAAGTCGAGCAGGTCGTTGACCAGCCGGCCGAGACGGCCCGACTCGGCGGAGATGCGGGACAGGAAGCGCTGCTGCGACTCGTCGTCCCAGGTCACGTCCTTCAACAGCAGGCTGGTCGCGTACCCGGTGATCGCGGTGAGCGGCGTGCGCAGCTCGTGGCTGAGCCTGCGCAGGAACGCGCGTTGCAGTTCCTGCGACTGGCGCAGCGCCATCGCCTCCTGGTGCGCGGCCAGGGCCTTCTCCCGTTCCAGCGCCATCCGCAGGCTGTGGGCCGCGTCCTCGATCAGGTCGGTCGCGTCGTCGGGGGACATGCCGTCCCGCCACGAAGCGAGCAGTATGGTCTGGCCGTCAGGGGCGGCGAACGTGACCGTCAGGCTCCGGTCCTCGCCGGCCATGGCGACGCCCTCCGGGGCGCCGCGCTCCAGGGCCGCCAGTGCCGCCCGGAGCGTCTCCGGGGGCATGTACGCGCCACCGGAGTAGGCCCGTACGGCCGGGATGCCGTCGGGCGCCGCGGTGACCAGCGCCACCTCGTCGGCGTCCAGGCCACCCCGCAGCGCGTGCAGCACGATGTGCAGGGCCTCCGCCACCGGCACCGGGCCGGCCAGCGTCTGCAGCACCTCGCGGATGGTCTCGAGCAGCCGGTTGCGGGCCGTGAGCTGGTCCAGCAGCCGGTCCCGGTCGATCGCGCTCGCCGCGTAGCCGGCGTACAGGGCGGCGAGGTCGAGGTCGTCGCGCTGCGGCTTGCCCGACACCGCGCGGAACACTGTGATGACCCCGAGCAGGCCGCCCGGCCCGAGCACCGGCACCGACCAGGAACTGGCGACCTTCGCCGTCCTGGCGAGATCGCCGAAGATGGTCCACGAGCCCGTGCCGGCCCGGATGTTGTCCTCGATGACCGGTTGCTGCGTGACGGCCGCGAGTCCCACCGGACCGCCGCCCGCGCCGTACGGCAGCCGCGACCAGGCGGCGAGCACCGGCGCCGGCACCCCGAACGAGGCCGCGCACACGAGCTCGGGCGACAGGTACCCCTCTGCCCCGGGCCAGGGGGGCGCGGGGGCCATGGGGGGCTGCGCAAGCCCCCCAATGCTTGAGGACTGTCCCCCGGGGGCAAGCAAATGGATGCACAGGCGCTCGCTGCCGAGCGCGGCGCCAAGCGCCGACAGGATCAGCGACAGGCTGGACGACGGCTCGGAGGAGACGAGCCGCCCGGTGAGCCTGTGCAGCCGGGTCAGCTGACGGCGGGCCGAGGAGTCCACGGCCTGCCCGGAGACCAGCGCCACGACGTCGTCCGGGTGCACCTCGCTCGGCGACACCTCGGCGACGACCCGTCCGTGCCGCAGGACGACGATCCGGTTTGCGAGCCGGAACATCTGCCCGGTGTCGTGGCAGGAGAGCAGGATCGTCGTGCCCTGTTCGCGCAGCCGGCTGATCAGGCGCTCGACCAGGGCCGATTCCTGCACGCCCAGGGAGGCGGTCGGCTCGTCGAGCAGCAGCACCCGCGGATCGTGCGCCATGGCCCGGGCGACCGCCACCATCTGCCGCTGCCCGCCGGACAGGGACTTGACCGACCGCGTAGTGTCCCGCAGCGGGATGCCGAGCCGGTTGAACAGCTTGGCCGCGTCGCCGTGAAGTGCCACGTCGGAGAACATGTGCCTGAAACGCTCGTTGCCGAGCATGACGTTCGACGCGACGTCGAGGTTGTCGTTCAGCGGGACGTCCTGCCAGACGATGCGCACGCCCAGCCGTGCGGCCGCGGCCAGATTCGGCGTGACCGGCCGGCCGCCCAGCCTGATCGTTCCGGAGACGGGGGTGACGTCGCCCGCGATGGCGCGGATCAGCGTCGTCTTCCCGGCGCCGTTCTCCCCGGCGAGCGCCACGAGCTCCCCGGCCTGCACCGCCAGGTCGACCCCGTCCAGTGCTGTAAGCGCACCGAAACGCACAGTAAGCGAAGAGACCGTCAGTTCCGGCACCGCGCCGATGGCGCCAGGCTGTACGCTGACCGTCACGCTGTCAATTCTTATCGGATACCCCCTGACAGGCACAATCGCCCGCGATCCGCTCCGCCGATAAGCGCGACCGCGCCGACCGAGAGGTCGATCTCCGCGAGGAGCAGGACTCCGGGGGTCCGGGGGGTGACTCGCCACCGGATACTAGACCCGGGGGGCCCGGGGGGATGGCTCCCCACCGGATACTAGAAGGGTGTCGGGATCTGCAGCGCGCCGGGTTAGGGAACGTCTCACCCGGCGCGCTGTTCACAAAGAGGTCCGGTTCGGTAGGGCTGAGCTTGTGCCAGATCTATCCAGAACGGGCTCGTGGCTCCTCTTCACCGACGGCATCCCGCAGAGCCAGGTGGACATCGAGGATCCCGGCTACCTGGAGTTCGAGTACGTGCGCCGCATCGGGCACATCGCCGACCTGGCGTTCCCCGCGGGCGAGCCGCTGCGCGTCCTGCACCTGGGCGGCGGCGGCCTGACGCTGCCCCGCTACCTCGCGCACACCAGGCCCGGATCACGGCAGCTGGTCGCCGAACTGGACGTGCCGCTCACCGATCTGGTCCGCAAGCACCTGCCGCTGCCGCCCGGGCACGGCGTCCGGGTCCGGGCGGCCGACGCGAGGGAGGTGCTCGAGTCCGTCCGCGCCGCGGGCTACGACCTGGTGATCAGCGACGTGTACGCGGGCGCGAAGACCCCGTTCCACCTGACCACGGCCGAGGCCGCCCGCGCCGCGGCCCGCGCGCTGCGGACCGGCGGCGTGTACACGGTGAACGTCGCCGACGGGCCGCCGCTTCAGCAGGCGCGCCGGGCAGTCGCCACCATACGTTCTGAATACAAGGAAACCTGCATGATCGCCGAGCCGGCCGTACTGCGCGGGCGCCGGCTCGGCAACCTCGTGCTGGCGGGAAGCGACCGCCCGCTGCCATACGCGGAGCTGCGGCGCGCGGCGGCGGGCGACCCGTTCCCCGCGCGGGTGGTGGACGGCGACGAGCTCGCTCGCTTCGCATCAGGCGCATCAGTAATCACGGACGGGGCGAGCGCGCCCGGGAGCGCCCCGCCGCCAAGAAACTGGTAACACAGCGGGTTCGCGCACGTCGCGCCGCTCCTGCGTCTACCCTTGCCAGCATGGAGTTGCCGCCTTCAGGTTGGTATCCGGATCCGTTCGGGGTGCCCGCACTGCTGCGCTGGTGGGACGGGTCGACCTGGACCCACCACACGCACGCTGACGCCGCGACGGACGCCGATGGCGGCGGATCCGCGGCCGCGGCGCAAGCGGGCGCCTCGCAGCACACGGCGGTGCAGGCAACCAGCGTTCAGCCGACCACCGTGCAGGCGACCGCGGTGCAGCCAGCGGTGCAGCTCACGGCCGCGCCGCCGGCCGCCAGCACGCTGGCGACGACCGTCCCGCAGCCGGTGCTCATGCCGACGGCCGTGCAGCCGGCTGTACAAGCGGCGACCGTCCAGCCGACCCCTGTCCAGCCGACCACTGTCCAGCCGACCAATGTCCAGCCGATGGCGGTGCAGCCGACCACTGTCCAGCCGATGGCGGTGCAGCCAGCCGGGCAGCCCGGCGGCGTCCAGCCCACGACGGTGCAGCCGCTCGCGATGCAGGCCGGCCGGGTGCAGCCGGAGGCCGCGCGGGGGCACGATGGCAACGGCACCCAGGTGCTGTTCCTCGGCGACGACACGTGGAACGGCCAGGCCGCCCCCGGCGGCCCGAATGGCCACGGCGGCGCGCCGGGGGGCGACTGGTACGGGTACCAGCGCGCGCAGCGGCGGCGCAAGATATGGGTAGCGGGCGGTCTCGCGGGCGGCACCGTGGTCGCCCTCGGGGTCATCGCGCTCGTGGTGAACACCCTGGGCCCGAGTTCGGCGAGCTCGGGCGCCACGCAGGCCCCGACCCCGACCGCCCCGGTCGCCGCGGCGACGTCGGCGGCGCCGTCGCCGAGCCCGAGCGCCGCGGCGACGGGGACCTCCTCGACGCTCACCGACGGCCAGACCGGGCTGTCCTACGCGCAGCTGGCCGCCCCGTGGGGGGCCACCTGCCCCGGCGGCCTGAACAGCCAGGGTTTCAGCTGGACGGCCGGCGAGTCCGCCCTCGCCGGGCAGGTCAACGGGGGGCAGACCACCTGGTACGGCGCCGCCTGCTCCGCGCCGCTGCCGCAGCAGTACGGGTACAACGGCGTGGCCGACCTGGCGAACGTCACGACCACGCTGGCGAACCAGTTCAACGGCTCTTACTACCAGGCGCTGAGCCACAACTACCAGCAGGAGCTCAGCCAGCCGGTCCAGGTCAGCGGGCACGCCGGCTGGGAGGTCAAGTTCCTGATCACCTACACGAACGTGTCGGGGCAGGGGCTGTCGTGGAACGACGAGATGGGCGCGGTGGTGGTCGCGGACAGTGGCACAGGGGCGGCGCCCGCCGTGTTCTACGTGTCGGTCCCCGGCAACCTCGGGGAGAGCAACGTGGACACGCTGGTCTCCTCACTGCAGCTCAGCGTGACGCCGCAGGAGGCCGCCTCGGCGTCCGCGTCGGCCACGACGACGCCGCCAGCACCTGGCAACGGCAACGG
Source organism: uncultured Actinomycetota bacterium (assembly GCA_963843745.1). Classification (GTDB taxonomy): domain Bacteria; phylum Actinomycetota; class Actinomycetes; order Streptosporangiales; family Streptosporangiaceae; genus Trebonia. The sequence continues at coordinate 1,822,307 of CAWJLP010000007.1, read as the reverse complement.
GGACGGCAACAACCCGTAGGAGCTCACCGGGAAGCGGGGACCTCGGCCTTATCGGGGCTGGCCTTATCGGGGCTGGCCTTATCGGAGCTGCCAGTGCCGGACGCGGCGCCGGCCAGCGCGGGGAGGGCGGCGAGCAGCGCGGCGCCGCTGAGCACGCCGGCCACGACGTACACGGCGCGCAGGCCGGCCGCGTGCGCGACGAACCCGCCGGCCAGCGCGCCGAGCGGCATCAGGCCCCAGCCGATCATCCGGTAGGCGCTGTTGACCCGTCCGAGCAGCTCAGCCGGGACGATGCGCTGCCGCAGGGTCACGGTGACGACGTTCCACATCGTGACGAAGAAGCCGTTGCACGCCATCAGCGCCGCGGCCACCGCGAAGTCCGGTGCCAGCCCGACCCCAGCGTCGGCGACGGCGAACGCCGCCATGGCCACGGTCAGCGACGGCAGCAGCCCCAGCCGGCGGGTGATCGCGGGGTTCACCAGGCCGCCGAGCAGGCTGCCGACGGCGGCGGCGGTCCACAGCAGCCCGTAGCCGCGGGTGCCGACGTGCAGCGTCTGGGTCGCCAGCAGCACGAGGGTGGCCTGGCCCATCTGGCTGCTGAAGTTGGACACGCCGAGCAGCAGCGCGACGGTGCGCAGCAGCCGGTGCCCGGCCAGCCAGCGCACGCCCTCGGCGATCTGGGCGCGCATCCGCTGGTTGCTCCGCATGGCCCGGGACCGGGCGGTGCGGGGCAGGCCGGCCAGCAGCGCCGCCGACCCGGCGAAGCTCAGCGCGTCCAGGCCGAACGGCAGTGCCGCCCGCACCGCGAACAGCGCGCTGCCCAGTGGCGGCCCGGCGAACGTCTCGCCGATCGTCAGCACGACCTGCTGGTTCCCGTTGGCCCTTGGCAGCAGGTCGGCGGGCACCAGTGCGGGAAGCGCGGACTGCTCGGCGTTGCTGAACACCACTTCCGCGCAGCCGAGCAGGAACCCGGCGGCGGCTAGCACGGCGATACCCGCCACGCGCGTCATGATGAGAACGGTCAGCACCCCCATGACAGCGAACTGGACCGCCTGAGAGCGCCACATCAGCGCCACCCGGTCGTAGCGGTCGACGATCGCCCCGGCCGGCAGCGACAGCAGCAGCCACGGCAGGAACATCGCCGCCGACACCACCGAGATCAGCCGCGGGTCCTTCGTCACGGTGACCGCGAACAGCGGCAGCGCCGACACGAGCGCGCCGTCGCCGGCGTAGCTCACCGCGTTAGCCCACCATAGCCGCCAGTAGGCGGAACCCAGCCTGGTCACGTCTGCCAGCCTGCTTGCCGCCCCGCGGCGACGTCCAGATTTTAGAGTTACGCTAAATCGTGATCCGCTTTGAGATCGGGGTGGCGGACCTGGCCGCCAGCCGGTTCGCGTTCTCGCCGCTGGACGAGACCATCATGGCGATCCGGCTGCTCGCGGAGCCGGGGAAGTCCGCCGTGAACGCTCCCTGGGTGCGGTGGGCACAGGCCGAGCTGGCTAGCCGCCCGCAGCCGCTTGGCCGGGTGTGGCCGCTCCTCATCAACGGGCTGCCGTATTACCCGGAGTTCCTGATCCCCGCCCCGGCGGTCCGCTGTCCCGCCCTCGACACCGAACTGGACCGGCTGCGCGCCACCCCCGCCGAGGCGGTGCGGGCCAGCCTGGGACGGGTGTTCGGCGGTGTGACCTGGCCGGCCAGCGCGGTCGAGCTGGCCGCCCGCCCCGCGCCGTCGCTGGCGGAGATCGCGGCAGAGCTGGCCGGGTTCCACGACCGGCTGATCGCCCCGCACTGGCCGCGGATGCGTGCCGTCCTGGATGCCGACGTCGCCTACCGGGGCGGGCTGCTGGCCGACGGCGGCGCCCGGGCGCTGCTGCACGACCTGCACTCCGACCTGCACTGGGACGAGGGCGTGCTGACCATCAGCGAACCGGACCCGCGGTTCCACGAGGTGGTTCTCGGGCCGGGCGGGGTGGTGATCATGCCGAGCGTGTTCGGCTGGCCCGATGTATCGGTGCGGAAGCAGACCAGCACGCAGACCACGCTGCACTATCCGGCGCGCGGCGCCGCCACCGTGTGGTACGCCGGCGGTGACGCGGGCGGCGCCGCGCCGGACCCTGGCGCGGCCGCCACCGCGGAGCTGCTCGGCACGGTGCGCGCCCGGCTGCTCAGCGCGCTGCGCTCGCCCGCCACGACCACCGCGCTCGCCCGCGGGTTCGGCGTCACCCCTGGCGCGGTGTCGCAGCACCTGTCGGTCCTGCACCGGGCGGGGCTGGCCGACCGCACCCGCACCGGCCGGACCGTGCTGTACCAGGCCACCGACCTGGGCTTGGCGCTGCTCGACCCGCCGCGGGCCGTCCCGTCGAGGTACCGTCCTGGCGCGGCGGGCTAGGAGTTCACCGGGAAGCCGAGGTTCACCCCGCCGTGGCTGGGGTCGGGCCAGCGGGAGGTGACGACCTTGCCGTGGGTGTAGAAGTGGACGCCTTCGGTGCCGTGCACGTGCGTGTCACCGAACAGCGACGACTTCCAGCCGCCGAACGAGTAGTACGCCATCGGCACCGGGATCGGCACGTTCACGCCTACCATGCCGATCTCCGCCTCGGAGACGAACCGGCGGGCCGCTCCCCCGTCGCAGGTGAAGACCGCCACGCCGTTGCCGTACGGGCTGCCGTTGACCAGGCTGACCGCCGCCTCGTACGACGGCGCGCGCAGCATCGACAGCACCGGGCCGAAGATCTCGTCGGTGTAGCAGCTCATCTCCGGGGTCACGTGGTCGAGCACGCTCGGCCCGAGCCAGAAGCCGCCCGCGTCGCCGGTGACCGGGTGCCGCCGACCGTCGATCGGCAGCGACGCGCCCTGAGCCACCCCGGCATCCAGGTAGGACGCCACCTTGTCGCGGTGCGGCCCGGTCACGAGCGGGCCCATCTCGGACCGCTCGTCGGCGCCAGGCCCCACGATCAGCTTGCCGACCCGGTCCTTGATCTTCGCCAGCAGCTCATCGCCGACCGGGTCGACCGCGACGAGGGCCGAGATCGCCATGCAGCGCTCCCCCGCCGAGCCGAACCCGGCGGACACCGCGGCGTCGGCGGCCAGGTCGAGGTCCGCGTCGGGCAGCACGACCATGTGGTTCTTCGCGCCGCCGAGCGCCTGCACCCGCTTGCCGTGGCTGGTGCCCGTCTCGTAGACGTACCGGGCGATCGGCGTGGACCCGACGAAGCTGACCGCGGCGATGTCCGGGTGGGTGAGCAGCGCGTCGACGGCGACCTTGTCGCCGTGCACCACGTTGAACACCCCGTCGGGCAGCCCGGCTTGCGCCCATAGCCTGGCGAGCAGCAGCGACGCGGACGGGTCCTTCTCCGACGGCTTGAGCACGAACGTGTTGCCGCAGGCGATCGCCAGCGGGAACATCCACATCGGCACCATGGCGGGGAAGTTGAACGGGGTGATCCCGGCCACCGCGCCGAGCGGCTGGCGGATCGAGTAGGAGTCCACGCCGGTGGACACGTTCTCCGAGTAGCCGCCCTTGAGCAGGTGCGGGATGCCGCAGGCGAACTCCACGACCTCCAGGCCGCGGGCGACCTCGCCCGCGGCGTCGGCGGCGACCTTGCCGTGCTCGGCGGTGATGAGGGCGGCGAGTTCCGCCGTGTGCTCCCTGATGAGCTCGCGGAACGCGAACATGATGCTGGCCCGCTTGGCCAGCGACACGTGCCGCCAGCTCGCGAACGCCTCGGCGGCCGCCCGGACGGCCGCGTCCACGTCGTCGGCGGTGGCGAAGTCGACGTGCCCGGTGACCTGGCCGGTGGCCGGGTCGTAGACGTCGCCGTGCCGTTCAGCCCCGGCTGTCCAGGGCTTGCCGCCGATCCAGTGCGTAACGTGTTTCACGATGCGGCCGCCTCCGCGTCCACGGCGCGCAGCGCGTCGATGAGCAGGCCGAGGCCTTCGCGCGCTTCGGCCTCGCTGAGCGTCAGCGGCGGCGCCATCCGCAGCGTGGCGCCGAACAGGCCGCCCTTGCCGATCAGCAGCCCGCGCTCGCGGGCCGCCTCGAGTACCTTCCCCGCCAGCGGCGGGGACGGCTGCTTCGTCGCCGGGTCGACGAGGTCGACGGCGAACATCAGCCCGCGGCCGCGCACCTCGCCGACCGTGCTCAGCGCCACGGCGGCCTCCTTGAGCCCGCTGATGATGATCTCGCCGCAGGTCGCGGCGTTCTGCTGCAGGTCGTGGGAGAGCACGTAGTCGAGGGTGGCGCCAGCCGCCGTGGTGGCGACCGGGTTGCCGCCGAATGTCGAGATGCCGTTGCCGCGGATGCTGTCCAGCAGGTCGCCGCGGCCGACAACGCCGCCGATGGCGAACCCGTTGGCGAGGCCCTTGGCGAAGGTCATCATGTCCGGCACCACATCGTGCGCCTGGATGCCCCAGAAGTGCGCCCCGGTGCGGCCCCAGCCGGTCTGCACCTCGTCGGAGATCAGCAGGATGCCGTGCTCGTCGAGCACTTCCTTGTACGCCTTGAACAGGCCGTCGGGTGCCATCGTGAACCCGCCGACGCCCTGCACCGGCTCGGCGATCAGCGCGCCGACGTCGGCCGGGTGGATGCCGCCGGACAGCAGCGCCCGGAGGTCGGCCACGCACGCGTCGATGTACGCCGCGTCCGACAGGTCACGGTAGGGGGGCAGCTGCCGGTCGGTGCCGTGCAGGTAGTGAGTTCCGAACGGATCGTTGCTGCTCGCCTTCCATACCGGGTTGCCCGTGATGGCGACGGTGCCGAACGTCCGGCCGTGGTAGCTGCCCCGCATCGCCAGCACCTGGTTCGCCTTGCGCGCGATGAGGGCAGCCGCGAGAGCGGTTTCGTTGGCCTCGGAACCGGAGTTGGTGAAGAACACCTTGGCGTCCGGGATGTTCGAGAGCCTGGCGATCTTCTCCGCGAGCTCGACCTGGCCGCGGATCAGGTACAGCGTGGAGGTGTGCACCACGCCGGTCGAGATCTGCCGCTCGACCGCCTCCCGCACCTCGGCGACGTCGTAGCCGAGCATGTTGGTCAGGATTCCGGCGAAGAAGTCGAGATAGCCGCGGCCCTGGGCGTCGGTGACGCGGCAGCCCTTGCCGCTGACGATCTCGATCGGCTGGTCGTAGTAGAGGCCGACCCAGTTGGGGATTACCGCGCGGTGGCGTGCGAGAAGATCAGACATACTCCTAGTCTGCCAGCACGCCTATGCTGCGTAAACGCGGACGTAGTCCACCAGCATGGTCTGCGGAAACGGCGCCGAGCTCTCCGGGGAGACCGAGGCGGTGCCGCCGACGGCGACGTTCAGCAGCAGGTAGTAGTCGTGGTCGAACACCCACGGATTGCCGCCAAGGCTGGCCGGAGTCACGGTGTGGTAGAGGGTCCCGTCGAAGAACCAGCGGATCCGGCCGGGCTCCCAGTGAACCGCGTAGGCGTGGAAGTCGTCGGCGAGCCGGGCGCCGGCGGCGAACTCGCCGCCGATCCCGCTCTCGCCGGAGTAGCCGGGCCCGTGGACGGTTCCGTAGACCCAGGCGGGGGCGGTGCCGAAGTTCTCCATCACGTCGATCTCGCCGCAGGCCGGCCAGCCGACCTGGCCGATGTCGGTGCCGAGCAGCCAGAACGCGGGCCACAGGCCCCGGCCCCTGGGGATCTTGATGCTGGCCTCGATCAGCCCGTACCTGACCGGTTTCAGGTCCCTGGTGATCAGCCGCGCCGAGGTGTAGCGGCAGCCGTCATACCTGGCCGCCGCCAGCTCGGGGGCGGCGCGCCGCACGGTAATGGCCAGGTGGCCGGCGCCGTCCAGGGCGGCGTTGTCCGGCTCGCCGGTGTAGTACTGCAGCTCGGCGTTTCCCCAGCCGTGCCCGCCCGTCTCCGGCCGCCACGTCCCGGGACCGGGCGGGGCGCCGGCAGGCCCGGCGAACTCGTCGGCCCACAGGAGCGGCCCGCGCCCGGGCACCGTCAGGCGAGGCGGGCGGGGAAGCCGCCGGTCGCCACCGGACCCCAGCGTCGCGGGGTCACCCGGAGCAGCGACTTGCCCTGCTCGACCATGGCCGCGCGGTACTCGGCCCAGTCCGGGTGCTCGCCGGCGATCGAGCGGTAGTAGTCGACGAGCGCGTCAACCGCCTCCGGGACGTCGAGCACCTCGGCGGTGCCGTCGACCTGCACCCACGGGCCGCCGAAGTCGTCGGAGAGGAACAGCACGCTGACATGCTCAGGGTCGCGGCGGGCGTTCCGGGTCTTGGCGCGCTCCGGGTAGGTGGCGATGACGATCCGGCCCTGCTCGTCGACGCCGCAGGTCACGGGCGAGGCCTGCGGTCCGCCGTCCGCGCGGGTCGTGATCACGATCGCGTGGTGCCTGGGCCTGATGAACTCGAACAGCTCGCCGCGGTCGACAGCGGTGTTCGTCGCGATGGTCCGTGCCATGCCACGACCCTATAGCTGTGCGCGCCGGGCCACCGTGGCGGTCGTGACGGACGGGATGTCCGGGGTGCCCGCGAGGATCATCAGGGTGCGGAGCTCCTCGGTGAGCAGCTCGATGGTACGGCGAACGCCGTGTTCGCCGGCGGCGGCGAGGCCGTAGGCGGCGAGGCGGCCGATGACCACCGCGTCGGCGCCGAGGGCGAGGGCGACGAACACGTCGGCGCCGGTGCGGACGCCGCTGTCGAGCAGCACCGGGACCCGGCCCGCGACCGTCTCCGCGATCCCGGGCAGCACGTCGAGGCTGGCGGCGGCCGGGTCGACCTGGCGGCCGCCGTGGTTGGACACCAGGATCGCGGACGCGCCCGCGCCGATCGCCGCCTCCGCCGCCTCGCTGGTGAGGATGCCCTTCGCGATCCACGGCAGGTCCTGGCGGGCGGCCGCCTCGGCCAGCTGGTCCCAGGTCCAGCTCTGGATGATGCGGTTGCCGTAGGTCTCGGTGATGTTCGGCGTGCCGTCGTGCACGACGTTGCCCGACCAGACGACCGGGTCGGGACGGAACCGGTTCATCCTGCTCCTGACCCGGAAGCCCATGGCGGGGCAGTCGACCGTCACGCACAGCGCGGCGTAGCCCGCGGCGCGGATCCGCTTCGCCACGTGGTCGAAGGACTCGTACGGGTGCAGCTGGGCGATCCGCGCCGCCGCGGGCGCCGCGGCGGCGACCTCCGCGTAGGAGAACGTGCCGACCTCCGGGACGATCGAGGCCGTGCCGCACGCGGCGTTCGCGCGGGCCACCGCGAGGTGGCCGTCGGGGGCGAACAGGCCGTCGCCGCCGAACGGGGCGGTGAGCACCGGGATGGAGAGCGGGATGCCGAGCACCTCGGTGCTGGTATCGGGCGCCGTGACGCCGCTCATCGGGCGCGGCTTGATCACCCAGCGAGTGAACGCCTCGCGGTTCGCGCGCAGCGTCTGCTCGGTGCCCGCGCCGCTTTCCAGGTAGCCGGCGACCTCGGCGGGGAGGGCGCGCAGCGCCGCGGCATGGATCTCCTCGAGTGCCCGGAAGTCGGCGTTCGCTGGGTCTGTCGGCGTGGTCGTCACGCCTGCACCCTACTGCGGGTCGGGGTCTGGGCTGGCCCCTGGCCTGGCGAGAAAGCCGAAGTCACAGCCCTCGTTCGCCTGGGTGATGTGCTCGCTGTACAGGGCGCCGTAACCCCGGCCGTACCGCTGCTCAGGGGGAGTCCAGCTGGCTCGGCGAGCCGCCACCGTACGTTCGGGCAGATCCAGTGAAAGAACGCGGGCGGAGACATCGAGGGTGATGAGATCGCCGGTCTCGACGAGCGCGAGCGGGCCGCCGACGGCTGCCTCGGGGGCGATGTGCAGCACGCAGGCCCCGTAGCTGGTGCCGCTCATCCGCGCGTCGGAGATGCGCACCATGTCGCGCACGCCGCGGGCGAGCAGGTAGTCGGGGATGGGCAGCTGGCCGTACTCGGGCATGCCCGCACCCTTGGGACCGGTGTTGCGAAGCACCATGACCGAGTCGGGTGTGATGTTGAGGGACGGGTCGTTGACGCGTTTTTTCAGGTCGGCGTAGTCGTCGAAGACGACGGCGGGGCCGGTGTGCTTGAGCAGCCGCGGATCGGCGGCGATGTGCTTGATCACCGCGCCATCGGGGGCCAGGTTGCCCCTGAGCACGGCGATGCCGGCCTCGTTGGCCAGCGCGGTGCCCGGGGTGCGGATGACGTCCGCGTTGTAGACGGGATGGCCGGGGACGCTCTGGTGCAGCGCGCCCGGCACGGTGGCGAGCTGGGCGAGCAGCGCGGGCAGGCCGCCGGCGTAGTAGAAGTCCTCCATCAGGTACTCCCCCGACGGCCGGATGTTGGCCAGCCACGGGACACGGCGGGAGATGGCGTCGAAGTCATCCAGGGTCAGGGTGACGCGCGCGCGGCCGGCGATGGCGATCAGGTGGATCAGCGCGTTCGTCGAGCCGCCGAGCGCGAGCACGGTCGCCGCCGCGTCCTCGAACGCCTCGCGGGTGAGGATCGACTCCGGGGTCGTGTCGTGCCAGACCAGGTTGACGATGCGCTTGCCGGAGTTGACGGCCATCCGGTAGTGGGCGGAGTCGACGGCGGGGATCGACGCGGCGCCGGGCAGCGTCATGCCGAGCGCCTCGGCGGCGCTGGTCATCGTGGAGGCGGTGCCCATCGTCATGCAGTGGCCAGGCGACCGCGCGATGCCTTCTTCGAGGTCTTGCAGGTCGCAGTCGGTGGCGACGCCGGCCCGGTAGTCGTCCCAGACGCGCCACATATCGGTGCCGCTGCCGACTCGCTGCCCCCGGTAGTTGCCGCTGAGCATCGGGCCCGCGGGGACGAAGATGGCCGGGATGTTCGCGCTCGCCGCGCCCATGATGAGGGCGGGCGTGGTCTTGTCGCAGCCGCCCATGAGCACCGCGCCGTCGAACGGGTAGGAGCGGAGCAGTTCTTCTGTCTCCATCGACAGCAGGTTGCGGTACATCATCGGGGTCGGCTTCTGGAACGTCTCGCTGAGCGTGGCGACCGGCATCTCGACAGGGAAGCCGCCGGCCTCGAGGACGCCGCGCTTGACTTGCTCGGCGCGCTCGCGCAGGTGCTGGTGGCAGGGGTTGATGCCGGACCAGGTGTTGAGGATGGCGATGATCGGCTTGCCCTCGTGCTCTTCCGCCGTGACCCCGAGGCCGCGCATCCGGGAGCGGTGGCTGAACGCGCGGACGCTCTCGGCGCGGCTATCGCCGAACCAGCGGTGGCTTCTGAGCTGCTCTGGGGTCTTCATGCCTGGTATCGTCGGTCGCAGCATGCGGTTGCGTCTAGGGTTCCGCTGGCTGCCCGCACCCTCATGTGGGGTTTCTTTACAACGAGGGCGGCCGGGGCTGGACCGAGCGACGCCAGGAGCCGGCTCGCCACGGCGGCCGGTGAACACCTGACGGGATAGAAACCCTGAGGGCTCCTCGTTCAGCGATGCCTCAGGAGCCTTCGATGCACGCAGCCGCCCTTCCGCTGTCTGTCACCCTGGTGGTGCTTGCCGCCGCCGTCACGCACGCCGCCTGGAACGCGATCGCGCACGGGATCAAGGACCAGCTGCTGGCGTTCGGGCTGATCGGGGCGGGCGGGATTCTCGTGGCGATCCCGCTGGTGATTGTGTCTCCCTTGCCGCTGTCCGCGTGCTGGCCTTACCTGCTGGCGTCGATCGTCATCCACGTCTTCTACAACCTGCTGCTGATGCGGTCCTACCGGTACGGAGAGTTCGGCCAGGTCTACCCGCTGGCGCGGGGCACATCGCCGCTGGTGGTGACCGTGCTCGCGGCGGTGTTCGCCGCGGAGCGGCCGTCGGCCGCGCAGGTGGCGGGCGTGCTGGTGGTGTCGTGCGGGCTGGCGCTGCTGGTACTGGCCGGGCGCACGAGGCGGCGGGCGGCTGCCGGTGGCGGTTCTGGTTCTGCCGGGCGCGGGGGCGGGAGCGGTCTCGGGCGGGCGGCGCTGATCGCGGCGGTGGGGACGGGGCTGACGATCGCCGCCTACACCACGGTCGATGGCCTGGGGGTGCGGCTGTCCGGGTCGTCGGTGGCGTACATCGGCTGGCTGATGCTGCTGGAATCGCTGTGCGTGCCCGCCTGGGCGCTGGCCAGGCGGCGGCATGAGCTGCTGTCAGGGACGTCGCGGCGGGTACTGGGGTCCGGGCTGCTCGCCGGCGGCCTGAGCGTGCTGGCATACGGGCTGGTGCTGTGGGCGCAGACCCGCGGAGACCTGGCGCCGATCGCCGCGCTGCGCGAGACCAGCGTGATCTTCGGGGCGGTGATCGGGACGGTGGTGTTCCGCGAGCGGTTCGGCCGCTGGCGGATCGCGGCGACGCTCCTGGTCGTCATCGGCGTGCTGCTGCTCAACATGAGCTGACTGCTGGTGGCGGGCCGGCTGGCGCGGCTTCCAGCCGCTTCTTGCTGTTATCAGCCGGACGCGATGAGTGTGCGGGATCAGGCCCGGATTCCGGCGCGCTATCCCGCACGATCTTGTACCAGGGCGACCTGTCCGTCCGGTGGTGGCGGCACGGCGCCGGGGTGCACGATCGCGGCGATGGCCTCGACGCCGTCGATCAGGCGGGGACCGGGGCGGACCACGAGGGAGTCGGCGTCGATGGCCCACACCGGAACGCCGGGCAACGCGGCTGTCACGGCCGCGGCCTGGGCGACCGCGCCCGCCAGGTGGTAGCCGCACGGGGCGACGATGGCCAGGTCAGGCTGGGCAGCGATGATTTCCGGCCAGGTCAGCGGCTCGGATCGGCGGCCGGCCCGATCCGCGACCGGCTCGCCGCCCGCCGCGGTCACCAGATCGGGGATCCAGTGCCCGGCCGCGAACGGAGGATCGACCCACTCGATGACCGCGACCCGCGGGCGGGGACGGCCCGCGACCCGCGCCGCCACGTGGGCCAGCCGGCCGCGGAGGCTCGCGACCAGCCGCTCGGCGCGTTCGGCCGTCCCGGTCCGCTCGCCTACCGTGAGGATCGTGTCCAGCACATCCTCGAGCGTGTACGGGTCGAGCGACAGCACGTCGGCGCTGCACCCCAGGTAGTCCAGCGCCTCCGACACGTGCCCCGAGGGCAGCGCGCACACCCGGCACAGGTCCTGCGTCAGGATGAGGTCCGGGCGCAGCCTGGCGAGCGCATCGGCGTGCAGCGTGTACAGGTCCTCGCCGCTGGCGAGCTGGTCACGGACGTACCGGTCGATGTCTGCCGGGGTCATGCCGGACGTGTCCCGGCCGCCCACCACGACTTGTTTTTCCGTGCGGGCGGCGGGCGGCTCGTCACACTCGAACGTCACCCCCACGAGGTCATCGCCCAGGCCGAGCGCGTACACGATCTCGGTCGCCGACGGCAGCAGTGACACAAGGCGCACGTCGCCAGGATAAGGGGCGCGCGTTCGGCAACTTCGTATCAGTTCTGGCCCTGCGGGCCAACCTCGTATCAGTTCTGGCCCTTGAATCTAGGACAAATCGGACGCGTGACGGGCCGAAAGTGATACGAAGATGTCCCGGGCTCATCCCTCCATCAGTTTCCGCCCCTCAATCCGGGCAAATCGGGCGCTACAGGGGCCAGAAGTGATGGGAAGTTGAGGAGTGGCCCTGGCATGGTCGGGCCGGGCGGCGGAAGTGTGGGGCGCTGGGGTGGCCGTGGGGCGGGGCAAGGGGCGCCGGGGTGGCCGTAGGGCGGGGGCAAGGGGCGCCGGGGTGGCCGTAGGGCGGGGGCGTGGAGGGCCGGGGTGTGGGCGCGGGGGTGTGGGGGGGCCGGGGCATACTGTGGCCATGGTGGCGTGGGCGGATGTGGAGCGGGCGGAGCCTGAGTTCGCGGAGCGGGTGCGGCGGCTCTTTGACGCGGGCAGGCATAAGACGATCGCGACGCTGCGGGCCGATGGGTCGCCGCGGATCTCGGGCATCGAGTGCGAGTTCGCCGACGGCGAGCTCACGTTCGGGTCGATGCCGGGGGCGCGCAAGGGCGCGGACCTGCGACGGGATCCCCGGTTCGCGCTGCATGGCCCGACCGTTCATCCGGTGACGGGCAAGGAGGCCGAGTGGCCGGGTGAGGCGAAGATCGCCGGGCGGGCGGTTCCCGCAGGGCCGCTCGACGAGGGAGCCGCTGGGGAGATGTTCACTGCCGACATTTCCGAGGTCGCCCTCACCCGGCTGACCCCTGAGGCGACGTTGCTGGTCATCGAGTCGTGGACGCCGCAGCGCGGGCTTCGCGTGGTCGAGCGCGAGTAACGGGCGCTACCCTCGCTCGCATGGATGAGTTCAAGGCCCGCCGGGTGGTGGATGCCCTTCGCGACCGTGGCGTCAACGCTCACCTGTTCCGCGGCGAGGCGTTCGGCGTGCGCGTGACGCTGACCGGCGGGCGCGAGGCCGAATGGGACACCGACGGCACGGCGGGCCTGGAGGCCCAGGTGATGCTCGACGGCATGCTCGTGGGTTACGTGCCCGAGATCGAAGGCTCCGAGGACTTCGACGAAACCCAGATAGTCGAGGCCATCGCCAACACCGACTACGACCAGCCCGTCGCGCATCAGCGTGCCGCCGCCGCGCCGCCAGGGCCGGCTCTCACCCGCGAAGGCGGCGTCTTCCGCCGCTTCCTCGACGGCTTCCGCTACCGGTAGGCGGGCTGCCTGGGCGTCACTCCGCGAGCAGGCCCGCGGCGGCGAACGCCCGCTGGTAGATCTCGCGGATGACCTGCTCTTTGCGGGCGTTGTACTCCATCACGTGCTCGCCTCGCGCATTGGCCTCGGACGCGGCCTGGCGCTTGATGGCGGCGTACCGGTCGCGATCGCCGGGGTTGCCCCGCAGCCAGTCGCGGAAGATCCGGTGCCGCACCGGCTCGGGGCTGTCGAATCCGAAGACGTGCAGGTTGCTGTGGGGAGGCTCGTCCGCGCGCAGCGCCCGGTGGCCGTACCACCAGGGCTCGCGGATCACGAGCGTGTACCCGGCCGCCTCGAGCGCCGGCACGTAGTCCTGCTCGCGGCCGGGGTCCGCCACCAGCAGGTCGATGTCGATAATCGGCTTGGCCGGCAGTCCAGGGACCGAGGTCGAGCCCACGTGGTCGAGTTGCAGCGCCCGCCAGCCGAGGGCCTCGCGGATCCTGGCGGCAAGCTCGTCGTAGCGCTGCGGCCAGGCAGGATCCGGCTCGGTCATCTCGATCCCGGTGCCGGGGGCGGCACCGGGAACCCATGCATCGGCTCCCGGTGGCGGCGGTGAGTCGTCAAACGCGATGATCTCGGCTCGGCTGGGCATTGCCGCAGTCTAATGCGGCTGCCGGCGGGTGAAGGTCAGGTGGGTGACGCCGCTCGGGGAGCTGACCGCCTCGATGTCGAAGCGGTCCTCAAGGCCCTCGAACCCGTCCCACAGTCGCTCCCCTCGCCCCAGGACGATGGGCACTAGCGCGATGTGCATGTGGTCAATCAGGTCGGCGGCCAGGAACTGGCGGACGGTGGCCGGGCCGCCGCCGACGCGGACGTCCAGGCCGCCCGCGGCCTCGCGGGCGGCCGCCAGCGCTTCGGCCGGGCTGGCGTCGATGAAGTGGAAGGTCGTGCCGCCCTTCATTTCTACCGACGGCCTGGGGTGGTGGGTGAGCACGAAGACCGGGGTGTGGAACACCGGGTCGTCGCCCCACCAGCCCTTCCATTCCTCGTTCTCCCACGGGCCGCGCTGCGGCCCGAACTTGTTGCGCCCCATGATCTCCGCGCCGATGCCAGGTCCCCAGTTGTTCGCGAAGGCCTCGTCGACGCCGGCACTGCCGCCGGGTTCGCCGTGCATCGCACGGAAGGTGCGAGTGCCGAAGAACCACGTCATCAGGCGGCCGCTCGCGTGCCCGAAGGGCGACTCCAGGCTCTGACCCTCGCCCGTGCCGTACCCGTCGAGCGAGACGGAGAAGTTGTGCACCCGAACCCGCGACATGCGAAGCCTCCTGTCTGGTGTCCCGGATCATCACATTGTCAGACCGACGTCCCGGGGGAAACTCATCGCTACAGGATGCCGCGCCGCTGCAGGTCCAGGTAGGAGATCCAGCCGACCGGGATGGGCAGCCAGAACGTCGCCGTGCGGAAGATGAGGACCGCGGCTATCGCCTGGTGTGCCGGGATGCCGATGGTTGTCAGCCCGGCGGCCAGGACGGCCTCCACTCCGCCGATTCCGCCGGGCGTCGGCGCCGCCGCTCCCACCGCGTTGCCAGCCAGGTAGACGACCGCGGTCGCCAGGATGGGCGGGTGGGCGCCGACCGACCACAGCGCCGCGAGCATCGCGACCAGGTAGGCGATGGACAGCAGCACGTTAGCCGCGGCGCTGATGGCGAGCCTGACCGGATGGGAGATGGCGTCAAGCAACCGGGGCCAGACCGCCTGCAGGTGCGGCCACACGGTGCCGGTCAGCTTGGCACGGGTCTGCGGCACGGCCAGCAGGACGATGACGATAGCCAAGATCACCAGGAGCCCGATGAGCACGTCGGCCCCGGGCGCGATCTTGAACCGGCTGAACCCCGACCCGGTGAGCACGCCCAGCACGATCAGCAGCAGAACCGTCGTGACGACGTTCACGATCTGCGACATCGTGACCGCGGCGGCGATGGTGCCGTCGTCCACCTCCTCGTGGTGCAGGTAGCGAGCGTTCACGGCCACGTGGCCGACGGTCGGCGGCAAGGCCACGCCCACGAACGCGGTGGCCAGCTGAACACGGAAGCCGCGCCAGATGGACAGCCGCTTGGGTACGAACGCCGCGAGGTTCTCGGCCGCCGCCAGGTAGGTCACCGCCGATCCGAGCACGGCGAGGGCGAACCAGGCTGGATTGGCCTGGCTCAGCGTGCTGAGGAGGTTGACGCCGGAGAGCTGGCCGACGAGCAGGTAGCCGGCGACGGTGAGGGCGACCGCGGTGACGACGGTACGCCAGCGGAATCGTTCCAGCCGGGGTGTCGGCAGCGCGACCCTGTCGCCGAGGAGCTGGTGCCTGATCTCGTCCAGGCAACCCGAGGCGGCGCGCATCGCCCGCCACCCCCACTGGGCGAGGGCGATCGGCTGCGTCACGGCCGCGACGGCGGCCTGGTCTACCGGTCCGTAACCGGCCCGCAGCGCCGTGACGGCGCCGACGGCACCGACGGCTCCGGCCAGCGTCGTCAGCGCCTGGACCAGGTCGAGGCGGCGGGCAAGTTCGCTGGCGCCGGGCTCGGCCGCGTCGAGTGAGCAGAACCCGGCGCGGTTCCCCGCGATGAAAAGGTTGTCCGGCTGCAGGTCGTGGTGCGCGACGCCGGCGTCGTGCAGGCGTCGCAGCGACGCGAACAAGGACGCCGCGCCCGCCGGGCTCGCCCCTTCGACCCCTGGACGCCCATCCGGAATGGTCGTGACGAGCACCAGCGTCTCGCCGGGCATCTCGCCGAGCAGCACCAGCGCGGGGCTGGGTACGGCGGCCCGCTCCGCTAGGCAGCAGGCCAGTGAGAGCTGCTCGACCCGGGCGCGGGAAGTAAGCGCGACGTGCCCCGCGACCGCCGACCGGAGGCGGACCAGCGCCCACAATCGCCGCGCCGCGCCTGATCCACGGGTGTCGCGGCCGGACAGGTGAACGCGGATCCTGCTGCCGTCGGCCACCGTGCCTTCCATCCGCGCGCGCCCCTGGGGTCCGGTGACCGACAGGTCCGCGGCCGTCACGCCCTGGCTGGTGAGCCAGTCCGTGAGCTCGGCGGTGGTGGGCAGCACCGACGCCGCGCCGAGCAGCCAGCGCACGACCCAGCCCACCAGCAGGCCGCCGAACAACGCGAGCACCACTGCGAAAGGCGTGAGCGTGCCGACGGCCAGGCCGCTGAGCAGCAGCGCCGCGCCTGACCACGCCCACCAGCGCGACCAGCGCGAGCGCCGGGCGAGATCGGTTCCCACCACGAACGCGACGAACGCGGTGTCCACCACGAATATCGAGGGATTGCTGCCGTGCAGTACCGCGTGCTCGATCGCCCCGTGCCCGGCTCGCCAGACGACAGTCGCGATGATGGCCGTAGCGGCGCCGGCCAGCCCGGCGGCGGCGGCGTTCCGCGCGTCCCGCCACTGCCTGCGCACGAGCACGACCAGCGCCACGATGGCCAGGACGAAGCAGGCCACTCCCGCGAGTACGGCGGCCGCGGGCGGGAGCCAGCGGGGGATGTGCCGCACCCCCCGCGACACGTAGTCGGCCACCTCGCCACTGCCGAGGGGCAGCGCCGCAATCGAGCCGAGCGTGGCCGCGACGACCAGGAACGAGAAAATCGCGAGCAGCAGGTCAGCGGGGCGGCGCACCCGGTCCGTGTCCGGTGGCCCGTGGGGTGGGAGAACCCTGTGCAGGGTAGCTTCCGCGGGCCTGACGGCAGCCTCGGGCTTACCGTGCGACTCCTCCCCTGCACCAATGGCCATACATACTGGCTACCCGCTGCGGGACGCCCCATTCTGAGCCTGGCCGCCCACCTGCGCTGGGAAAGCAGCGCAGCGGCGGTTGCAGGCCCCTGGCCGATTGGGGAGAATGCCGTGGTGGCAGCCGACTACAACGGCACCGGCGAATTTCGCGGTGCCAGCTTCACAGGCGCTGACTTCACCGGCGCGAACTTCCGGGACTGTGACCTACGCCGGGCCAAGATCACTGACTCGTGGCTCGTTGACGTCAGCCTGTCCGGCCTCGTAGGCAATCTTGTCGTCAACGACGTCGACGTAACGGCATTCGTGGAAGGCGAGCTCGACAAGCGGCACCCCGAACGAGTGCAGCTGAGAGCGATGCGGACAGCCGACGACTGCCGTGCGCTGTGGGAAAGGATCGAGCGTCTCTGGGCCGAGACCGTCGCCCGTGCCGAGCGGCTACCCGAACCTGCCCTGCACCAGCGGGTCGACGACGAATGGTCCTTCGTCGAGACGCTGCGCCATCTCGTCTTTGCCACCGACAAGTGGGCCGGCTCCATGATTCTCGACAAGCCGATGCCGTATCACCCACTCGGCCTCCCGCAGCCCGGCTGCACGCCCGCGGATGCCGCAGCGCTCGGCATCGACCTCGACGCGCGCCCGCCTCTGGCAAAGGTGCTGGAAGTACGCGGCACCCGGATGACGATGGTACGCGGCATCGTCGACGAGCTCACCGATCACGACCTGGACCGAGAATGCCCGCGGCTGCCCGCACCCGGCTACCCCGAAGGGGCATACACCCTCGGCCGCTGCCTGAACGTGATCATGACGGAGGAGTGCGAGCACCGCCGCTACGCGGTACGCGACCTCGCGGCGCTGGAAGCGGACCCAGGCGCCGGGGCGGTCACATCATGACCCGCCACCCCGGGTAACTCTCTGTCGCGGCTGGGAAAGCAAGAAGGCCGGCCCCGAGGGGCCGGCCTTCTTGCTAATGGTGCGCGGCGGTGTCCTACTCTCCCACGAGGCCTCCCTCGCAGTACCATCGGCGCTGGAGGGCTTAACTTCCGGGTTCGGAATGGGTCCGGGTGTTTCCCCTTCGCTGTGGCCGCCGCAACGCTGTGGAGTTGTGTGGCCGTGGTGGTGGCCGTGTCTCCAGAACCGCACAGTGGACGCGTAGCATGCTTGCTTGTTTGCAGTGGGTGGTGGTGCCAAGCCCTCGGCCGGTTAGTACCGGTCAGCTGCACCCCTTGCGGGGCTTCCACTTCCGGCCTATCAACCCAGTCGTCTGGCTGGGGGCCTTACCCACTCGTGGTGGTGGGAGGCCTGGTCTTGAGGGGGGCTTCCCGCTTAGATGCTTTCAGCGGTTATCCCTTCCGGACGTAGCAAACCAGCCGTGCCCCTGGCGGGACAACTGGCACACCAGAGGTCCGTCCGTCCCGGTCCTCTCGTACTAGGGACAGCTCCTCGCAAGCCTCCTGCGCGCGCAGCGGATAGGGACCGAACTGTCTCACGACGTTCTAAACCCAGCTCGCGTACCGCTTTAATGGGCGAACAGCCCAACCCTTGGGACCTGCTCCAGCCCCAGGATGCGACGAGCCGACATCGAGGTGCCAAACCATGCCGTCGATATGGACTCTTGGGCAAGATCAGCCTGTTATCCCCGGGGTACCTTTTAGCCGTTGAGCGACGCCGCTTCCACTAGCCGGCGCCGGATCACTAGTCCCAGCTTTCGCTTCTGCCTGGCATGTCTGCCTCACAGTCAAGCACCCTTGTGCACTTGCACTCGGCACCCGGTTACCGACCGGGCTGAGGGTACCTTTGGGCGCCTCCGTTACCTTTTGGGAGGCAACCGCCCCAGTTAAACTACCCGCCAGGCACTGTCCCTGACCCGGATCACGGGCCCAGGTTAGACACTCAAGATGATCAGAGCGGTATTTCACCATTGACTCCACGCGGACTAGCGTCCGCGCTTCCCGGTCTCCCGCCTATCCTACACAAACCATCCCGAGCACCAATGCCAAGCTGCAGTAAAGGTCCCGGGGTCTTTCCGTCCTGCTGCGCGTAACGAGCATCTTTACTCGTAGTGCAATTTCGCCGGGCCCGCGGTTGAGACAGCGGGGAAGTCGTTACGCCATTCGTGCAGGTCGGAACTTACCCGACAAGGAATTTCGCTACCTTAGGATGGTTATAGTTACCACCGCCGTTTACCGGCGCTTAAGTTCTCAGCTTCGCCTCCGGAGAGGCTGACCGGTCCCCTTAACGTTCCGGCACCGGGCAGGCGTCAGTCCGTATACATCGCCTTACGGCTTCGCACGGACCTGTGTTTTTAGTAAACAGTCGCTTCCCCCTGGCCTCTGCGCCCCCCTCCGGCCCGTCACGCATGGTGCGTCACCGGAAAGGGGTCCCCTTCTCCCGAAGTTACGGGGACAATTTGCCTAGTTCCTTAACCACGGTTCACCCGATCGCCTTGGTATTCTCTACCTGACCACCTGCGTCGGTTTAGGGTACGGGCCGCGCGCGTCCTCGCCGCGAAGATTTTCTCGGCAGCACGGGATCACTCACTTCGCCTGTAACGGCTCGGCATCAGGTCTCAGGCTTCATGGCACGCGGATTTGCCTGCGTGCCGCCCTACACCCTTACTCCAGGACAACCACCGCCTGGTAGAGCTACCCTCCTGCGTCTCTCCTTCGGCTTGCCTACTGCCGGCTCGGGCCGCCCTTCCCCCCGGCCGCCCCCGAAAGGGCAGCGGGCTTCAGGGCTTAGCATCGCCAGGTTCGGCATGGACGGCCGCGCGCGGGTACGGGAATATCAACCCGTTGTCCATCGACTACGCCTGTCGGCCTCGCCTTAGGTCCCGACTTACCCTGGGCGGATTAGCCTGCCCCAGGAACCCTTGGTCATTCGGCGGAGGAGCTTCTCACTCCTCTTTCGCTACTCATGCCTGCATTCTCACTCGTGCAGCGTCCACAGCTAGATTCCTCTGCTGCTTCACCCGCTGCACGACGCTCCCCTACCCATCCCCGCATGACGCGGGAATGCCGCGGCTTCGGCGGCGTGCTTGAGCCCCGTTACATTGTCGGCGCGGAATCACTTGACCAGTGAGCTATTACGCACTCTTTCAAGGGTGGCTGCTTCTAAGCCAACCTCCTGGTTGTCCCTGCGACTCCACATCCTTTCCCACTTAGCACGCGCTTGGGGGCCTTAGCCGGCGATCTGGGCTGTTTCCCTCTCGACCACGAACCTTATCGCCCGCAGTCTCACTGCCACGCTGCGCTTGACCGGCATTCGGAGTTCGGCTGACTTCAGTAAGCTTTCAGGCCCCCTAGGCCAACCGGTAGCTCTACCTCCGGCAAGCAACACGCGACGCTGCACCTAAATGCATTTCGGGGAGAACCAGCTATCACGGAGTCTGATTGGCCTTTCACCCCTACACACAGGTCATCCCCCAGGTTTTCAACCCTGGTGGGTTCGGGCCTCCACGCGGTCTTACCCGCGCTTCACCCTGCCCATGCGTAGATCACTCCGCTTCGGGTCTACAGCATGCGACTCTGACGCCCTGTTCAGGCTCGCTTTCACTACGGCTACCCGTCACCGGTTAACCTAGCCACACACCGTAACTCGCAGGCTCATTCTTCAAAAGGCACGCAGTCACACCACACACCCGAAGGTGTTACGCTCCTGCGGCTTGTAAGCACACGGTTTCAGGTACTATTTCACGACCCCTCACCGGGGTGCTTTTCACCTTTCCCTCACGGTACTAGTCCACTATCGGTCACCAGGGAGTATTCAGGCTTAGGAGGTGGTCCTCCCAGATTCACACGAAATTTCACGGGCTCCGTGCTACTTGGGAACACGCCCGGGAGTCACGCGGCTGTCGCGTACGGGACTGTCACCCGCTATGGCGGAATTTTCCAAGACCTTCCGCTAGCCACGCGATTTATCACTCCCCGCCAGCGCGGCAGCACTGACCGGGCGGTCCCGCTACCCTCGCCACGCAACGCCTGCCGGCTATCACACGTGACAAGTTTGGCCTCTTCCCCTTTCGCTCACCACTACTCAGGGAATCGCGGTTGCTTTCTCTTCCTGCGGGTACTGAGATGTTTCACTTCCCCGCGTTACCACCCGCTGCCCTATGCATTCAGGCAGGGGCGACGGCCCATGACGGCCGCCGGGTTTCCCCATTCGGAAACCCCCGGATCACAGCCTGGCTGCCGGCTCCCCGGGGAATATCGCAGGCTCCAACGTCCTTCTTCGGCTCCTGGTACCAAGGCATCCACCGTGTGCCCTTAAAAACTTGGCTACACACTACAACTGCAAAAAACAAATACGCAGAGGAACCCCCGCCCCCGAAGGGAAAGGGAGCTCCAGGTATTAGATGCTCGCGTCCACTGTGCAGTTCTCAAGAAACGGACAGCACCACAGGCCCCCCTCCGCACCCGCGGAAGACGGCCCGTAGCCTGTACTGAAGACCCGGGCAAAAGCCCGCTCCCTCAGGACCCAACAGCGTGCCCACCCAGCCAGCCGGTCAAGCCGCCCCGTTCCGCACCCCTCAAACAGAGGGAAGCGTACTGGCCGCGCCATCACGAACAGGACCCAGGTGAATAGCCAGTGCTCCACTAGAAAGCACGGGCGCCCGGTCAGTCATTCGCTGACCTAAAGCGCCTCTGCTCCTTAGAAAGGAGGTGATCCAGCCGCACCTTCCGGTACGGCTACCTTGTTACGACTTCGTCCCAATCGCCGACCCCACCTTCGACAGCTCCCTCCCCATACGGGGTTAGGCCGCCGGCTTCGGGTGTTGCCAACTTTCGTGACGTGACGGGCGGTGTGTACAAGGCCCGGGAACGTATTCACCGCGGCGTTGCTGATCCGCGATTACTAGCGACTCCGGCTTCACGGGGCCGGGTTGCAGACCCCGATCCGAACTGAGACCGGCTTTATGCGATTCGCTTCATCTCACGATGTCGCAGCGCTTTGTACCGGCCATTGTAGCATGTTTGCAGCCCAAGACATAAGGGGCATGATGACTTGACGTCATCCCCACCTTCCTCCGAGTTGACCCCGGCAGTCTCCCATGAGTCCCCAACTGAATGCTGGCAACATGGGACGAGGGTTGCGCTCGTTGCGGGACTTAACCCAACATCTCACGACACGAGCTGACGACAGCCATGCACCACCTGTGACCGGCCCCGAAGGACCCCGCATCTCTGCGAGTTTTCCGGCCATGTCAAACCTTGGTAAGGTTCTTCGCGTTGCGTCGAATTAAGCAACATGCTCCGCCGCTTGTGCGGGCCCCCGTCAATTCCTTTGAGTTTTAGCCTTGCGGCCGTACTCCCCAGGCGGGGCGCTTAATGCGTTAGCTGCGGCACAGACCCCGTGGAAGGGACCCACACCTAGCGCCCAACGTTTACGGCGTGGACTACCAGGGTATCTAATCCTGTTCGCTCCCCACGCTTTCGCTCCTCAGCGTCAGTACAGGCCCAGAGAACCGCCTTCGCCACCGGTGTTCCTCCCGATATCTGCGCATTTCACCGCTACACCGGGAATTCCATTCTCCCCTGCCTGCCTCCAGCCGGCCCGTATCCACTGCACGCCCGGGGTTAAGCCCCGGGATTTCACAGCAGACGCAACCGGCCGCCTACGAGCTCTTTACGCCCAATAATTCCGGACAACGCTCGCGCCCTACGTATTACCGCGGCTGCTGGCACGTAGTTAGCCGGCGCTTCTTCCCCAGGTACCGTCACTCTCGCTTCGTCCCTGGTGAAAGCGGTTTACAACCCGAAGGCCTTCATCCCGCACGCGGCGTCGCTGCGTCAGGGTTTCCCCCATTGCGCAATATTCCCCACTGCTGCCTCCCGTAGGAGTCTGGGCCGTGTCTCAGTCCCAGTGTGGCCGGTCGCCCTCTCAGGCCGGCTACCCGTCGTCGCCTTGGTGGGCCGTCACCCCCCCAACAAGCTGATAGGCCGCGAGCCCCACCCTGGCCGAAAAACTTTCCACCCGCCGCCATGCGGCAGCAGGTCATGTCCGGTATTAATCCCCGTTTCCGGAGGCTATCCCAGAGCCAGGGGCAGGTTGCTCACGTGTTACTCACCCGTTCGCCGCTCGAGTACCCCGAAGGGCCTTTCCGCTCGACTTGCATGTGTTAAGCACGCCGCCAGCGTTCGTCCTGAGC
Source organism: uncultured Actinomycetota bacterium (assembly GCA_963843745.1). Taxonomy (GTDB): domain Bacteria; phylum Actinomycetota; class Actinomycetes; order Streptosporangiales; family Streptosporangiaceae; genus Trebonia. The sequence goes on along the minus strand of CAWJLP010000007.1, from coordinate 1,799,822 downwards.
CAGGATCAAACTCTCCGTTGAATGACCAGCACCCAGACCCCAAAAGGACCCGGGAAACCAGAAACCCAACCATGAGCTCAAGTCATGGCTGAAATCCGTAACGGGACAACCCCTAAGAACCATCCCGCGACGGGGGTTTAGTACATATAATGCACTGGCTTTTAACACGCTGTTGAGTTCTCAAGAAACGGACACACACCATGGGAGAACTTTCGTTCCCCGTCCGGGGTGGCTGTTTTTTCTAATTTACCCTGGGATTTCCATCCGGTCAAATTGAGACCTTCCGGATTTCCCGAGCCATAGCGTACCGGCACCGACGGAGTCCTTGGCACGCGCCAAGGTCCGCGACACTAGTAGCAGGTGGCTCCCCGGGTCCCGTCCCGCCTCGCGGCGTTCAGTCCCCCTCGGGGCATGTGAACTCTACGACCGCGGGAAGCCTTCGTCAAATCGAACGCGGATATTCGTGATACCCGTGCCCCGCGGGCGTCAAACCCGCGACCTCGCTACGAGTCGAACCCGAGTCCGAGCCGGTCCAGCAGCCGCAGCCACGCGTCGCGGCGGCCCTCGTTGCGGTCGGCCCTGGCGAGCGACGAGCGGGTCAGCTGGACAACCGCCGACCTGACGGGTTCCGGCGGGAACGGGAGCGGCTTGGACGTGACCAGAGTCAGGCGGGTCCGTTCCGAACCGGATTTTTCCAGCAGATCCAGCAGCACCTGGGCGGCGAACCTGGTGGCACCCACCCCGAGCCCCGTGTACCCAGCCGCATAAGCCAGCCGCCCGCCGTAGGCGGTGCCGAAGAACGGGCAGAACCTGGTGCACGTGTCGATGACCCCGCCCCACGCGTGGCTGAACGACACGTCCTCAAGTTGCGGGAACGTCGCGAAGAAGTGCTCCGCCAGCATCGCGAACGTGCGCGGGCGCTGCGCCTGCTCCTCGTGGATACGGCCGCCGTTGAAGTAGACGGCGTTGTAGCCGCCCCACAGGATCCGGTCGTCCCTGGTCAGCCGGAAGTAGTGGAACTGGTTGCCCAGGTCGGAGGCGCCGCGCCGGTCCTTCCACCCCAGGCTCGCCAGCTGCGCCGCGGTCAGCGGCTCGGTCATCAGCGCGTAGTCCCACACCGGGATCACATAGTTCCCGATCCGGCGCAGCAGCGGACGGAACGCTCCGGTGCCGAGGACCACCGTGCCCGCCCGCACGCTGCCGTACGGCGTCGTCAGCTCGAGGCCGGCGGCCCCGCCGCCGGCCCTGGTCAGCGACCCGGCCGGCGAGTTCTCGTAGATCCGCACACCCGCCTCCAGGCAGGCGCGGCGCAGCCCCCAGGCCAGCCGGCCGGGTTCGACCATCGCGTTGCCGTCGGCGTACCGCAGCCCGCCGGCGAACAGCGGGGAGTCGAGCTCCCGGCGTGCCGCGGCGGCGTCGAGCACCTCGACCTCACGGCCGAGGCCCCTGGCGGCCGCCGCCTCCCCGGCCAGGCCGTCGAGCTGCCACGGCGCGGTCGCGAGGTTCAGCTCGCCGGTCAGCGCGAAGTCGCAGTCGATGCCGTACCTGGCGACCGTCTCGCCGATCTCGCGCAGGTTCCCGGCGCCGAGCCCCTCGAGCAGCGGCATTTCCGCGGGGAACCGTTCCAGGCCGTTGGCCAGTCCGTGGGTGAGGCTCGCCGAGCAGAAGCCGCCGTTGCGCCCGGACGCCGCCCAGCCGACAGTACGCGCCTCGAGCAGCACCACGTCGAGGGACGGGGCGCGCTCCCTCGCCAGCAGCGCCGTCCACAACCCGGTGAAGCCGCCGCCCACGATCGCCAGGTCGGCGGTGACGCGGCCGGTGAGCGCGGGCAGCGGCTCGGGCGCGTCCGGCTGATCGAGCCAGAACGATCGTGGCGCGGCGCCCGCCAGCGACCGCGCGACCTGCGGATTGATCATCGTCCGACTTTCGCACACATCAAGGTTGCAGACAGGAGGCGGGTCGTCAGGTACATACAGAGGTAGCCGCCGAAAGGACGCGTCATGATCGAGCCTTACCAGGCCATCGGCCTTGTTCCCACCATGCGCGGCATCCGCCGCCGCGCCGACATCGCGGTCAACCTGGAGCACATTTCGCACCTGATCAAGGCCGCGTCCTGGCTATCCAGCCTCGACCTGCCCGTCCGGCTGATCGCCATCCCCGAAGGGGCCCTGCAGGGCTTCAACGACGAGGTGCTCGACCTGGACCACGAGACGTTCGCGCGGGAGTGCGCGATCGACGTGCCCGGCCCTGAGACGGACTACCTCGGCAAGCTGGCCAGGCAGTGGAACACGTTCCTGATGGCCCAGGCGAAGGCGAGGCATCCGGAGTTCCCCGGGCGGTTCTTCAACGTCGGCTTCGTCCTCGACCCCGACGGCGAGATCGTGCTGAAGCATCACAAGGTCGTGCCGCTGCTGCCCGTGGAGCACTCGGTGACACCGCACAACGTGTGGGACAAGTGGATCGAGCTGTACGGGCGCACCCTGGACGCGTTCTACCCGGTCGCCGACACCGCGATCGGGCGGCTCGGCTTCCTGATGGCCAACGAGGGCTCGTACCCGGAGAACGCCCGCGGTCTGGCGATGAACGGCGCCGAGATCGTGTACCGCGGGCCGTATCCGCATCCGCACACCGGCAACGGCCTGTTCGAGATCCAGAACCGGGCGCGCGCCCTGGATAACAACCTGTACCTGATCGCCTGCAACGTCGGCACCTACTACCTGGACGCGGAGTCCGACGTGCCGATCGACACGTTCGGCGGCGGGTCCGCGGTCATCGACTACCGGGGTCAGGTCGTCGGGCGGCACGCTTACAGCGGCGGTTCGTCCTGGGTGGCGGGCACCATCGACGTGGAGGCGCTGCGCCGGTTCCGGGCGGCGGCGCAGTGGGACAACTGGCTCAAGGACCTCACCACCGAGCAGTACCAGCTCATCTACGAGCAGCCCGTCTACCCGAAGAACCTGTACCTGGACCGGGCGCCGTACACGCACGCCGAGTACCGGCGCGAGGTGATCGACAAGCAGGTGCGGCTGATGCACGAGCGGGACATCTGGGCGCAGCCGGACAACGGGACGCGGGAGGGCGGCGACTCCGGCGCCCGTGTGACTGCGGGCCCGTGTGACTGCGGGCCCGTGTAAGGCCGGAGCGGGCAACCGTTAAGGTCGAGCGCATGCGCATTTGTGTCGTGGGCGCCGGCGCGATCGGCGGCGTCATCGCGTCGGGGCTGGCCAGCGCGGGCGTGGAGACGTCGGTGTACGCGCGCGGCGCGACGCTCGCCGCGCTCAGGTCCCGGGGGCTGAGCGTCGAGTCCGCCGACGGCGCCGTGACCGTAAAGGTCGCCGCGTCGGACGACGCCGCGGAACTCGGTCCCCAGGACTTCGTGGTGCTCGCTGTCAAGGCCCAGTCGCTGCCCGCCGCCGTCACCGGCATCGGCCCGCTGCTCGGCCCTGACACGGCCGTGCTGTCCACGCTCAACGGCGTGCCGTGGTGGTTCTTCGACGGGTTCGGCGGGCCGGTCGCCGGCCGCCACCTGGACAGCGTGGACCCCGGCGGCCGGATCGCCGCGGTGCTCCCGGCCAGCCGCGTGATCGGCGGCACCGTGCACCTGTCCGCGAGCTCGCCTGAGCCCGGCGTGGTCCGGCTGTACAGCGGGAAAGGCCTCATCATCGGCGAGCTGACCGGCGCGGAGACGGCGCGGCTCGCCGCGCTCGCCGCGGCGCTGCGCGACGCGGGCTTTGACGTCACGGTCTCACCGCGCATTCACGAGGCCGTCTGGTACAAGCTGTGGGGCAACCTGACCATGAACCCGGTCTCCGCGGTGACCGGAGCGTCGATGGGCCCGGTGCTGGCCGACGACCTGGTGGTCGCGTTCTGCTCCTCGGCCATGCTGGAGGCGCGGGAGATCGGCGCGCGGATCGGCTGCCCCATCGACCAGACCCCCGGTGACCGGCACGCGGTCACCCGCAAGCTCGGCGACTTCCGCCCCTCGATGCTGCAGGACGCCGAGGCCGGGCGGCCCCTCGAGCTCGACGCGCTGACCGGCGCGGTCCGCGAGATCGGCGCCATCGTCGGCGTGCCCACCCCGTACGTCGACGCGCTGCACGGGCTGACCAGGCTCAGTGTCCTTGCCCGCGCGGGCAAGGACACTGAGGGATAGCACTGAGGGATAGCACTGGGCGGTTACGCCTCGAGCGTCGGCTCGTCCGGGGCCGACAGGCTCAGCACCGCGCCGACGACCGCGGGCGACGCGCTGATCCTCGCCTCCAGGGCGCGCAGCCGGTAGGCCAGCCGCGGCTCTGGGTCATCGCCGGTGAGGTCCACGTCGCCGATCACGAAGATCACCCGCGGGCCGACCACCTCGAGTCGCAGGTACGTCACCCTGGCGACTTCCGGCGCGGCCATCAGGGCCCTGATGGCCGCGGCGCGGACCTCGGGATCGGCTTCCTGGCCGACGAGGAACCGCCGGTTCCTGTTGATCAAGACGATCGCGACGAAGCCGAGCAGCACGCCGATCAGGATCGAGCCCACGGCGTCCGGGATGGGGGAACCGGTCAGCTGATGCAGGCCGAGGCCGCCGGCCGCGAGGAGCACGCCGACCAGGGCGGCGGAATCCTCGGCGAACACCGCGCGCAGCGTAGGGTCAGAGGTGGCGAGCACGTGGTCGATGAGATCCCGGTGCATCGACTCGGCCTCGGGCTTGGCCTGCCGGACCGACTGCAGGAACGACATTCCCTCCAGCACGAACGACACGGCAAGCACGATGTAGCCGATGCGGAAGTTGCTGGCCGGCTCCGGGTGCACCAGCTCCCCGACGCCCTGCGAGACCGAGACCACCGCGCCCGCGACGAACAGCCCGAGCGCGGCGAACAGCGACCACACGTACGCTTCCCGGCCGTAACCCATCGGGTGCGTGCGGTCGGCCGGCCGCCGGGACCGGCGGTTGGCCGTCAGCAGGAAGATCTCGTTGCCAGAATCGGCCCAGGAGTGCGCCGCCTCGGCCACCAGGGACGCCGAGCCGGTCAGCACGGCGGCGGCTGTCTTGGCGATCGCGATCAGGATGTTGGCGGCGAAGGCGACCAGGACGGTGATCTTGCTCTCTGACTCGCCAGGATCGCGCGACAGCGGGACCGGCAGGAGCATCTCCTGGGATCCGGGATCGGTCTTCTGCGGCTCCGGCGGCGGCGCGTCCGGCGCCGCCGCCGCCTGGTCACCGCCTTGCTCGATGGGCACGAGTCAGTCCTAACCTGGACCTCGCTGGTCAAACCCAGCGCGTTTTCTCACTAATTGAGAAATACCGGCCAGGCGACTCTTACGTGGTGAGAAACACCGGCCAGGCGACTTCGGTGCGGTGCTTGCTCTCGTCCTCGGTTTCCGGGAAGCCGATCAGGTAGTACTCCCTGATCGGGCCGTCCACGCCGATGGCGCGCTCGGCCACCACCGTGCCGAGGGCGCCGTAGGTGCGGTCGATGTCGTCGAGCGGGCCCTCGTGCACCGCGACCGCGGCCTCCACCGCCGGGATCTCCAGCAGCCGGACCTGGCCGTCGGATAGCTCGAAGCCGGGCGGCGGGGAGCCGGCAGGGACGAACGCCGTGATCTCGCTGCGCTCCAGTTCGAAGAAGTCGCCGGGGAACAGCGCGCCGAACGGTCCCGTCGCGCCCGGCGCCACGCCGGCCGTCGCCAGCGTCTCCGAGAGGGCACCGAGCGCGTCGCTCCCCCACGTCGCGAGGTCGGCGGCGGACACCACCTGGGCGACCGCCAGCGCCGTGACCGCCGGGATCGTGCGGTACTCGACGGCGGGCCGCACCGCCGGGCCGGCGAGCAGCGCCCGCAGCCCGGCGACCGACGCCTGGGTCTGTGCGAGCTGGCGTTCCATCCGCCCCAGGTGCGCCGCGATCTCGCGGTTCCTCGTCTCCAGGTCGGGGGCGATGAGCACCGACCTGATCGAGTCGAGCGGCATGCCCAGGTCGCGCAGCCGCCTGATGACCTGGGCGGGAACCACCTGAGTCGCGTCGTAGGAGCGGTAGCCGGTGAACGGGTCGATGGCGGCGGGCTCCAGGACGCCCATGTCGTGGTAGTGCCGGAGCGCCTTCACGCTCAGGTGGGTCATCCTGGAGAACTCGCCGATCGTCAGCAGCGGTGCCATGGTCTGAGTATCAGCCCTCCGTGGTGGCGCCGGCCGCCGGGCGGAGCAGGCTCAGCGCGAGCACCGCCACCACGAGCAGCAGGCCGCCCAGCTGCGCGACGGACGAGCCGAACGCCACCCGGTACCCGTGGCCGAGCAGCCCGTAGAACACGACCCCGCTGACCGCGACCCCGATCGCGTTGCCGACCTGCTGGGCGGTGGACAGCGCGCCGGACACCGAGCCGGCGGTCCGCGGCGAGGCGTGCGCGAGCACCGTGGTGGTGAGCGGCGTGATGCACAGGCCCTGCCCCGCCCCGACCAGGAACAGGCCGGGGAACAGCGCGCTGAGCGGGCCGCCGGTGCCCCAGCGCGCGACCGCGAGCAGCACCAGCAGGTAGCCGGCGGCGCCCACGACGGCACCGGTGGCGATCACCCGGCGGCCGAACCGCATGGTCAGCGCAGGCGCGCGCAGCGAGGTGACCAGGTATCCCGCGGCGAGCACCGCGAACACCCCGCCGGACGCCAGCGGCGAAAGGCCGCGGCCCTCCTGGAGGAACAGGGCGAGCAGCAGGTAGCTCGCCGCCTGCTGGCACCAGAACAGGACCTGCACGGTCAGCCCGGCACGGAACGCGGGCACCGCGAAGATCGACGGGTCGAGCAGCGGCTGCCTGCCGCGCCTGGCGGCCCGCCGCAGGTAGACGGCGAAGCCGGCGAGCAGCACGGGCCCCGCGGCCAGGCAGGCCAACGCCCAGGCCGGCCAGCCCTGCTGGCGGCCGTCGACCAGCGGCGCCGCGATCGCGACCAGGGCCACGGCGAGCAGGGCGGCGCCGGGCAGGTCGAGCCGGCCGGCGTGTTCGGCGCGGGACTCCCGCAGCAGCCGCGGCGTCGCGGCCAGCGCCGCCAGCCCGATCGGCACGTTGATCCAGAAGATGGCTCGCCAGCCGAGGCCGGCCACGTTGGCGTCGATCAGCAGCCCGCCGACGAGCTGGCCGCTCACGGCGGCCAGCCCCATCACCATGCCGTACACGCTGATCGCGCGCACCCGGTCCGGTCCGGTGTAGGTCATGCCGAGGATGGCGAGGATGTTCGGCGCCATGACCCCGGCGCCGGCGCCCTGCAGGACACGGGCGGCGACCAGGACACTGGGGTCAGGCGCGACCGCGCACAGCGCGGACGCGAGCACGAAGACGGCCAGCCCGATGCTGAACCAGCGCCGCCGGCCGTAGTGGTCGCCGAGCCGGCCGCCGGTGACGAGCAGCGCGGCGGTGGTCAGCGCGTAGCCGGACACCAGCCATTCGATGGCCGCCGCGCTCGCCCGCAGGTCGCGGGCGATGGACGGCAGCGCCACGTTAACGACGAAGAAGTCAAGGACGAAGATGAAGGTCCCGCTGAGCACGATCGCGAGCGGGGCCCACTTGGCGAAGCGCGAGACCGGACCGGCGTCCGCCCTCGCCTGCTGGGTCATGGTGGTCATGACCCGACCCTCCGGTCTCCCATTACAGGAGAGTCAAGCGCCGGAAACGGCGCGGGACGTAACGGCGTAACGGGCGTACCGTCAGCCGATCCGGCCCGTCACGTACGCCTCCGTGCGGCTGTCGTGCGGGTTCTCGAAGATCTGCTGGGTCGGGCCGTACTCGATGAGCACACCGGTGCGGGTGTCGCTGTCGGGGTTGACGAGCACGGAGAAGAACGCCGTGCGGTCGCTGACCCGGGTGGCCTGCTGCATGTTGTGCGTGACGATCACGATCGTGTACTGCGACTTGAGCTCGTGCATCAGGTCCTCAATGCGGCCCGTCGCGATCGGGTCGAGCGCCGACGCGGGCTCGTCCATCAAGACCACGTCCGGCTCGACCGCGATCGTGCGGGCGATGCACAGCCGCTGCGCCTGGCCGCCGGACAGGCCGAGCCCCGACGCGCCGAGCCGGTTCTTCACCTCGTCCCACAGCGCTGCCTTCTGCAGGGAGCTCTCGACGATCTCGTCCAGGTGGCTCTTCTTCCTGATGCCGTTGATGCGCGGGCCGTAGGCGACGTTCTCGTAGATCGACTTCGGGAACGGGTTCGGCTTCTGGAACACCATGCCGATCCGGCGGCGCACCGCCACCGGGGACACGTCAGGGGCGTACAGGGAGACGCCGCGGTAGTCGATTTCGCCGTCCATGTGGGCGATCGGCACCAGGTCGTTCATCCGGTTGAACGCCCGCAGCACCGTCGACTTGCCGCTGCCCGACGAGCCGATGAACGCGGTGATCTCGTGCTCGTAGATGGTCAGCGAGACGTCCGTGACGGCGCGGAACGAGCCGTAGAAGATCGAGACGCTCTTCGCATCGAAGACGGGCACGAGGTGCTTTTCTGGAACCTCGGCGGACTTGTCCGCCAGGGCCGCGGGCTCGGGCAGCCTGGTGGCCACCCCGTCCCGTTCCTGTTGCTCCATGACTCTCCCTAACGACCGCTGCCAGTGAACCATTTCCTAGCGCGGCCACACCAACGGGGAGTTGCCACCAGGCAAACAGCAGCCCGCGACCTGCGATTACCTGGTAGCGCGGCGGCCGAAGAGCGCCGAGCCAGCGGCGATGACCAGGCCGGCGACGAAGATCAGCGTGCCCAGGACGTCCACCTGCGGTGGCAGGCCGTTGCGGGTCGCGGACCAGATCCACAGCGGGAACGTCTGCGTCGAGCCGGACACGAAGCTGGTCACCACGAAGTCGTCGATGGAGATCGCGAACGCGAGCAGCGCGCCGGCCAGCACGCCGGGGAAGATCAGCGGGAGGGTGACCAGCCGGAACGTCGCCCACGGGCCGGCCCCGAGGTCCCGCGCCGCCTCTTCGAGCGACCTGTCCAGCGTCAGCACCCGGGCCCGGACGGTCACCGCCACGAACGACAGGCAGAACATGACGTGCGCCACGATGATCGTCGGCAGCCCGAGGGGCACGCGCAGCGTGACGAAGAACGCCAGCAGCGACGACGCCAGCACGATGTCCGGCGCGGAGATCGCGGCGAACTGCACCAGGTTCGCCGTGCCCAGGCCGCGGAACCGGTACTTGCCCAGCGCCAGCCCGACGAGCGTGCCAAGCACCACCGAACCCACGGTGGCGGCGAACGCGACGATCAGCGAGTTCTCCATCGCCGTGGTCAGCGACGGGTAGTCGAGCAGGTGGGGGCCGTACCACTTGAGCGTGAAGCCGACCCAGGTGAAGTTGAACCTGCCGTGCGGGTTGTTGAACGAGAATATGATCATCACGGCGATGGGCAGCGCCAGCCAGATGATGATCAGCCAGGTCCAGGCGAACAGCAGCCGGTCGCCCCAGCGGCGCCGGGGCCGGCGTCGCTCACGCGCGGCAGCAGGCGAGGCGGCCGGGGCGGAGTCACGGGCCCGTTCCGAATCAATATCGACCGTCACCGGGCAGCCACCTCGAGCACTTCGTCGGTGCCGAGCACGCGAGCGTAGCTGAACATCCCGATCAGCAAGATCGCCATCAGCATGAACGACAGCGCGGCGCCGGTCGGGTAATCCTGCACGGTGAGGAACTCGTCCTGGATGATGTTGCCGATCATCGTGTTGCCCGTGCCGCCGAGGATCGCGGCGTTGACGTAGTCGGCCGCCACCGGGACGAACGTGAGCAGCACCCCGGCGAACAGGCCGGGCAGGCTGAGCGGGAGCACCACGCGGCGGAACGCCGCCGCCCGCGTCGCGTACAGGTCCTGCGCCGCCTCGACCAGGCGCGGGTCGATCCGCTCCAGCGCCACGTAGATCGGCAGCACCATGAACGGCAAGTAGTTATAGGTGAGCCCGCCGACGACGGCGGTCCCGGTGGCGAGGATGCGGAAGTTCTCCGGAAGGATTCCGGCGGACTTCAGCGGGCCGAGCAGGATGCCGTTGTCGGACAGGAAGTACTGCCAGGAGACCGTGCGCAGCACGAACGAGACGAAGAACGGCAGCAGCAGCAGGAACAGGTAGGTCGACTTGCGGGCGCCGCCGCGGAACGCGATCCAGTACGCCACGGGGTAGCCGAGCAGGATGCACAGGATCGTGGCGATCCCGCCGTACAGCAGCGACCTGATGAACTGGTCGTGGTAGTTGTCCCAGGCGTTGGCGTAGTTCGCGAAGTGGAACGTCTGGCTGAACCCGTCGACGATGTCGCCCTGCTGGGTGGACAGGCTGATCAGCACGATCACGGGGATCGCGAAGAAGATCACCAGCCACAGCCCCCCGGGCAGGATCAGCAGGTAAGGGACGACGGCGGCGCGCCAGCGCTTCATGCCGTTATCAGCCCGCGTATCAGCCCGCGACCACGGGCTGGAAGATGCCGTAGAACGTCGAGTGGTTCTTCGAGGTGATCGGCACGTAGTTCTTGAGCCGCGCGTAGTCGGCCGCGGACAGCCAGACGAGCGGGCTGGTCGCGACGGCCTCCAGCGTCGCCTTGTCGCTGCCCTTGGCGCTGGCGGCGTCCGACTTGATGATGTCCTGCACGGCGGGGACCGGGGTGATGTAGTTGATCGCCTCGGTGAGCGTCGCGGCCATCCGCGGCTGGTAGTACCAGTCGATGAGCTGCATGGCGGCGACCGGGTTGGCCGCGTACTTGGGGATCATCATGTTGTCGGTCCAGATCGTGCCGCCCTCCTTGGGCACGGTGAACTGCAGGTTGGTGCCGGCCGACAGGTTCTGCTGGAAGATGTCGCCCGACCACGCCATCGTGATCCACACGTCGCCCTTGGACAGCGCGTTGATGTACGACTGGTCGTAGTACTGCCGGACGATCCCCGCGCTGCGCTGCTGCTTCAGCGCCGCGGCCGCGGCCTCCCACTCCTTCTGCGTGGAGTTCTCCGGGTCGACGCCGATCTTGAACAGGCCGAAGTTCGCGATCTCCTGGGGGTCGGACATCATGCCGACGTGCCCGGCGTACGCGGGGTTCCACAGGTCGTTGATCGACGTCGGAGGCGTCTTGACGTACTTGGGGTTCCAGGCGATGCCGGTGGACCCGCTCGCCCACGGCACGCTGTAGACGTTGCCCGGGTCGAAACTGCGGTGCTGGTACGCGGGGCCCGCGTTCTGGTGGAAGTTGGTCAGCATCGACTGGTCGAGCGGGATCGCCTCGCCGAGCGCCACCAGCTCGGAGAACTCGAGGCCGTCGGTGATCACCATGATGTCGTAGCCGGTGGACTGGCCGGAGGCGAGCTGCGGGTGGATCTTCGCGAAGAAGCTCGAGTCGTCCTGGATCACCTCGTCGTAGGTGACCTTGATGCCGGTCTTCGCGGTGAAGTCCTTCAGGGTCTGGTGATCCGGGTCGATGTACAGCGCCCAGTTGGCGAACGTGACGGTGCCCGTCGGCTTCTGCGCCTTCCAGAACTTGTCGGCGGCGGACTCGGCCTGCGCAGTGCTCTGCTGCTTGGCGGCGCCCTGCACGCCGCAGGCGGCCGCGGTCAGGGCCGCGGCGGACAGGCCGCCCAGCTGGAGGGCGGCACGGCGGCTGTAGCGTGCGGTCATTGCGTGCTTCCGATCGCGTAGGAGTTGGCTGGATCCCAGTGCAGCCAGACCTGCTCGCCGCGCTGCGGCCCTGAGGCGTCGTTGGCTGAGTTCTGGCTGTAGACCACGACCTCCGCCCCCGCGGAGGTCGTCACGTTGTAGTTGGTCGAGGTGCCGAGGTAGACGACCTCGGCGACGGTGCCGCGCAGCGCGCAGTCGTCCTGGGCGGCCCGTGCGGGCGGCGCGGCGTCCGCGCCGCCGGCGACCAGGGTGATCTTCTCCGGGCGCACGGTGATCTCCAGCTCGTCGCCGGGCTGCTTGTGCGCGGCCGGGACGACGATCCGGCCGCCGTCGCCGAGGTCGATGACCGCGCCGCCCGTCGCCGGGTCGGTGCTCGTCACCGTGCCGGACAGCAGGTTCGAGGTGCCGATGAAGCCGGCCACGAACCGGGTCTTCGGGTGCTCGTAGATGTCCCGCGGCGCGGCCAGCTGCTCGATCACGCCCTCGTTCATCACCGCGATCCTGTCGCTCATCGTGAGCGCCTCGCCCTGGTCGTGGGTCACGTAGACGAACGTGATGCCGACCTCGCGCTGGATCCGCTTGAGCTCGATCTGCATCGCCTGCCTGAGCTTGAGGTCGAGCGCCCCGAGCGGCTCGTCGAGCAGCAGCGCGCGCGGCCGGTTCACCAGCGCCCGCGCCAGCGCGACCCGCTGCTGCTGGCCGCCGGACAACTGCCGCGGCCGTCGCTTCGCGTACCCGTCGAGGCCGACGACGCCGAGGATGTCCGTCACCCGGTCGGTGACCTCCTTCTTCGGCGTGTTCTTGCGGCGCAGCCCGAACGCCACGTTGTCGAACACCGTCATGTGCGGGAACAGCGCGTAGGACTGGAAGACCATGTTGACGTCGCGCTTGTGCGGCGGGACGTTCGTCACGTCGGTGCCGTGCAGGTACACGGTGCCCGCGGTCGGCTCCTCGAAGCCCGCGACCATCCGCATCGTGGTCGTCTTGCCGCAACCGGAGGGGCCGAGCAGGGAGAAGAACTCCCCCTCCGCGATGGCGACGTCGATGTCGCGGACGGCGGTGACCACCTCACCGTGGGAGCGGAACTCCTTGACCACCCCGTGCAGTTCGATCGCGGGCGGGTCTTGAGAGGCCCGTGCGTCCTGTGGGCTGGTACGAGTCTCCTCAGCCACCTGTTGCTCGCTCATTAGAGGTGAGACTTTCGCACAGGTGAATGCTGTTTTTCAAGACTTTCCGTTGACTTCTCACCCAAACGCAACGAAATCCGGCGGTTCGTTACGTACGCGTTACGCGTCTCCGGTGGCCGCGCTGGGCAGCTTATCCCGAACGGGCCCGTGGTGACTCTGTTACCGATACTTCGCTCAGTCGAGCGTGCCGATCCACTGGGCGACCCGGCGCGCTTCGGCCTCCATCAGGCCCGGGTCGCGGAACGCGCTGGTGAGCAGCGCGGTGCCCTGGTACCTGGCGATCACCTGGACCGCGAGATCCCGGGCGTCGAGGCGGCCCATGGCCGCGAACTGGCGTTCCGCCCACTCGACGGGCGCGCGCATCAGCTCGGCGGCGGTCGGCGTGCCGTCGGCGCGCTTGCCCAGTTCCTGGCAGAGCGAGCCGTGCGGGCAGCCATACCGCGCGATCAGGTCGCTTTGCTGGGCGAGGGCGCCGAACAGCGCCTTGAGCCGCTCGCGCGGCGTCTCGTGGGCGTCGTCGATCGCGGCGAGCATGGTCCTCGCCTCGGCCAGGTGCGCCTCGACCACGGCCTGGACGAGGGCGTCCTTGGTCTTGAAGTAGTAGTACACGTTGCCGAGCGGGATCCCGGCCGCCGCCGCGACGTCGGCCAGCGTGGTCTTCTCGACGCCCGCGGCGTAGATCGTCTCGGCCGCGGCGGCGACCAGCCGCTCGCGCTTGCCGCCGCGCTGGCTGGCGCCGGGGGTCGCGGACAGTGAGTCAGTCATCTTGCTGAGAAGTATAGACCTTCACGGTCGCATGATCTAAGTTGGTTAACTGACTGATTACATCATTACGTACCGCTTTCCGGAGGTTCCGTCAGCATGACCGCACCACCGCTCGCGACCCCGCCATCTGGGGGGCTCCAGCCCTCCAGACCCCCCAGATCTGAGCTCGCTACCCGCCGGGGCAAGCTCGTCCTCGCGTTGCTCTGCGCCGTCGGCTTCCTCGACTTCCTGGACGCCTCGATCGTCAACGTGGCGCTCCCGTCCATCGCCCGTGACCTGCACTTTTCCGTGCAGAACCTGCAGTGGGTGCTCAGCGGCTACGTGGTCACGTACGGCGGCTTCCTGATGCTCGGCGGCCGCTTCGCGGACCTGCTCGGACGGCGCAGGACGCTGGTCGCGGGCACCGCGGCGTTCGGGCTCGCTTCGCTGGCCGGCGGGCTCGCGCCGAACGCGGGCACGCTGGTCGGCGCCCGGCTCGTCCAGGGGCTCGGCGCGGCGCTGATGTCGCCGGCCGCGCTGTCGATCCTGACCACGACCTTCAGCTACGGCACCGACCGGGTACGGGCGCTCGGCGCCTGGGGCGCCATGGCCGGCGTCTCCTCGGCCGCCGGGGTCTTCCTCGGCGGGGTGCTGGCCGCCGGGCCGGGCTGGCGCTGGGTGCTGTTCGTGAACCTGCCCGTCATCGCCGTCATCCTCGCCGCGACGTTCCGGCTGCTTGAGGGAGATACCACGGGGACGTTCCGGATATCTGAATTTGACTTTTCCGGAGCGGTGCTCGGCACCGGCGGGATGCTGCTGCTGATCTTCGCCCTGGTGCGCGCCCCCAGCACCGGGTGGGGCGCGGGGCAGACGGTCGGCGAGCTGGCCGGCGCGGCGGTGCTGCTCGCGCTGTTCGCGGTGAACGAGGCGCGCAGCGCCAGGCCGCTGGTGCCGCTGTCGATCTTCCGCGTGCCCGGGCTGGGCGCCGCCGACGCGACGCAGGTGATCGGGATCGCGGGGTTCTATTCCGCGTTCTTCTTCGTCACCCTGTACATGCAGGACGTGCTCGGCTTCTCCGCCTTCCGCTCGGGCTCGGCGTACGTGCCGGTCACGGTGATGGTCGCCGTGGCCGCTGGCGCCGGGTCGGCCCTGATCACGCGCATCGGGACGCGGCCGCTGATCGTGTCCGGCGCGCTGATCGCGTCGGGCGGGGTGTTCTGGCTGTCCCAGCTCCCCGCGGACGGGTCCTACTGGACCAACCTGTTCCCCGGGCTGATGATCATGGGGTTCGGGCTTGGCGGCGTGTTCGTCGGCGTGCAGACCGCGGCCAACGCGGGCGTGCCGCCGTCGCTCGCGGGGCTGGCGGGGGCGCTGGTCACCGCGTCGACCCAGGTCGGCGCCGCGCTCGGGCTGGCGGTCTTCTCGGCGGTGGCGACCGCGCACACCTCCGCGTTGCTGGCCGCGGGGACGGCCCGGCCGGTGGCGCTGACCGCCGGGTTCCACCGGGCGCTGCTGCTGGCCAGCATCTTCATCCTGTGCTCGGCGGTGATCGCGCTGCGCGCGGCGAACACGCGCGGCGAGCCGTCGTCCGCCGAGATCACCGGCATCGCCGTCGCCGCTGAGGAGGACGCCTCAGTCACGGTCCGGGCGCCGCGCCCAACCCCCGAACAGGCATAACCACCACCGGTCGCGCGTGCTGGCGGTCGCCTCGAGACCGCCAGCACCCATCCCCCAATCCCCAGTCCCACTGATCACACCAGCCACTTCCGTGGACTTTGCATACGGCGTGACCATTTTTCAGGTCGAGTGACCGGTCACAGGTGGTCACGGAGTATGCAAAGTGGCGGCCCGTATGCAAAGTCGCGGGCCTGGCGTGGTCACACCAGTCGCTTGCGTTGGCTTGGCGCACGGCGCGACCATTTCTCTGACCAGGTGACCGGTCACAGGTGGTCATGCGGTGCGCAAAGTGCCGGGAAGTGCGCAAAGTCACGGATCCGCGCGCCTTTTCGCGATCCGCGGCCGTGAGAAGATCGCCGAGTGGATCTTGAGCTGACTGGGAAACGCGCGCTTGTGACCGGCGGGAGCCGCGGTATCGGGCTGGCGGTGGCCAAGGCGCTGGCCGCCGAGGGGGCGGACGTCGCGCTGCTGGCGCGGGACAAGGCCGCGCTGGAAACGGCGCGGGAGACGGTCGCCGCCGCGTCGGGGCGGCAGGTGCTCGCGGTCAGCGCCGACACCGGCGACGACGAGTCGGTGCGCGCGGCGGTGCGCGCCGTCGCCGACGGGCTCGGCGGCGTCGACATCCTGGTCAACGCCGCGGCCCGGCCGAACACCGGCGCGGTGACCGGCATCGAGAAGTTCGACGCCGCGGACTTCTCCGAGCAGGTCAACGTGAAGGTGCTCGGCTACCTGCGGTGCATCCGCGAGGTCGTGCCGCTGATGCGCGCGGCCGGCTGGGGCCGGATCATCAACATCAGCGGCCAGGCCGCCCGGTCCACCGGGGCGATCACCGGTTCGGTCCGCAACGTGGCCGTCGCCGCGATGACCAAGAACCTCGCCGACGAGCTGGGCAAGGACGGCATCAACGTCAACGTAGTGCACCCCGGTGTGACCGTGACGGAACACACCCCGCAGACCCTCGCGCTGCGGGCCGAACGCGCCGGGGTGTCAGTGCCGGAAATCGAGCGCCGGATCGGCGCCTCCATCGGTATCGGGCGCCTCGTCACCGCCGAGGAGGTGGCGACGGTCGTCGCCTTCCTCGCCTCGCCGAAGAGCGTCGCGCTCAACGGCGACGCGATCACCGCGAGCGGCGGCAACGTCGGCCCGATCTACTACTGACCCCCGCGAGCCGGCCAGGACCGAGTCACAGCAGCGGGCGGACCTGGGCGGCGAAGCGGATGTGGGCTAGCGGGTCCTCGCCGGCGGAGGTCGGGTGCAGGACTACCGTGTCGGCGCCAGCGGCGGCCCAGGAGCGGACTGCCTGCGCGACGGCGCCGGCGTTGCCCGGGTCGGCCGCCATGTACTGGACAACGCGGTGCGGACCGGAGCGGCCCGCGGCGGTGCGGCCGGCGTCGATGGACTCGTGAGCGGTCCTGAAGTCCTCCAGGGTCGTGACCTGGTCCAGGATGGCGCCGTCCGCGACCTCGCCGCTCAGCCGCAGGGTGCGCGGGCCTCGCGCCGCCGCGAGGACCTCCGGCGCGGCGGCGGGCGGCCAGCCGAGCTGGACCCCGTCGAGACGCACGTAGCGGCCGTCGGTGCTCACCTGGTCACCGCGGAGCAGCGAGCGCAGCGCCTCGATGTACTCGCGCAGCAACGTGACGGGCGACTCGGCGCGCGCGCCCACCTGGCCCATCCAGTCCTGCACGCCGTGGCCGACGCCGACCGTTAGGCGGCCGGGGAACAGCCGGTGCAGCGTGGCGGTCTCCATCGCGGTCAGCGCCACGTTCCTGAGCGGAACGGGGAGCACGCCGATTCCCACCCGCAGCCGCGTGGTCCAGGCGAGCACGGCCGCGGAGGTCGCGATCCCGCCGCCCCAGAAGCAGTCCTCCCAGATCCATAGCTCGTCCAGGCCCTCGTCTTCCGCCGCGCGGGCGACGTCACGCAGCCGTTCCGGGGGAACCTGGGGAATGCATGTCGCCCCAAAGGTCGTCACGCGGCCCAAGCGTAGGGCACGCGGGGCGCTCAGCCCGTGATGGCGGCGGCTACCGGGTAGCTGCTTACCGTGACCGGGGCGTAGACGCGGCCCGTTTTCGTGTCGATCAGCGTGACCGTGTAGCCGTAGGGCTCCACCACGACGGCGGTCTGTCCAGCCAGCGTGATGGCGGTCGGGTAGGTGTAGGCGCCGACGTTGAGCGGGGCGGCCGCCGTGCCGGTGCGGGTGCCGACGGGGGTCACGGTGCCGCTCAGCCAGTTCACCACGTACGCGGTCGTCCCGTCGGGGGCCATCGCGATCAGCCTGGGGTCGTCGCCCACGTCGATGGGCGTCCCTGGCGTGCCGGTCGCGGGATCTGCGGGCCAGCCTTGCGGGTCGCGACGTTGACCGGGCTGACCGTTCCGTTCCGAATCGAAAATGCCGTTCAGCGGCTGGGCGTAACGGTCATTGGCGGTGAGGGTACCCAGGCCGAGGGCGGCCTCGTCGAACGTGATAATCGCGAGCGACCGCTGGGTGCGACAGGCCGGCGAGTTCAGGATCGCGGTCAGCTCGGTCTTGAGAAATTCGTCGCCCGCGGCGATGCCGCAGCCTTCCATGTCGGCGCAGTCGTCGGGGGCCACCCAGGCGAAATTCGGGGTGGTGGCGGGATTCGCCAGGTCGCTGCTGCGTTCTTCGAGCGGGACGACGTGGCCCGCGCAATAGCGGGGGGGTCACGGACGTCCTGGAAGTACATCATCGGCTGGTCGTCGTTCCAGTAATAGCCGTGCACGGTGTCGCAGGGGCCGTTCGCGCTCTGCAGGTATGCCTTCCATGATTCGCCGCTGCCGGCGATGAGGTCCCCGATGTTCGCGGCGTCGACGTTATAGAGCGGGTCTTCCTCTTCGGGGTCGGTGAGCGGGACGCCGAACGCGCTGCCGCCGGCGAGCGCGAGGTAATTGGCGTCGCTCGGGTGCTCTTCCGCGTAGAAGTTCGTCAGGGCCGCGCCACCGCGCCGGAGGCTATTCAGGTACGGGGCCTGCTTGGTGTTGCCGATGACCTGGCTGTAGTCCTCGTTCTCAAAGTAGAAGAGAAAGACGTGCTGATAGCCGGGGACGTCGGGCGCCGGGGGCGTGAGCGGTTGCCGGCGCGGGGCCGGCTGATTAAGCGTCAGGCTGATATCGGCGGCGGTCGCGTAGGTATATCCGGTCTGCGGCGCGTCGGGTCCATTCCAGTCGGTGAGGGCGGTCGTCAGGGTGATCGTCACCCGGGCCCGCGCCGCGCCCGCGGGAACCGTGCCGGCCGCTTGCCGGTAATCGAGCACGGGCTTCGCCTGTTTCCCGGCACGCCCGATCGCGGCGGTGGCCAGAATTCGCCCGCTTGCTCCCGTGAACTGAACGGTGAGTTCCGCGGCGCTGGTCGTGGTGCCGCCGAGCCAGCCGGCGATGTCGTGGCGCGCATTCGGTGTGACGGACGCCTGCTGAACGAGTTTTGCGGTACCGCCAGCGCCGCCGGCGAAGAGATTGCCGCGGTTGGCCGGCCAGGATTTGGCGGTTTCCGGGAATCCCGGGGTGCCATAGCGGACGACGGTGGACAGGCCGCCGGCGACCCGCCAGCCGGGAATTGTGACGGCGTCCCAGCCTTGAGCCGAGGTGGCACCGGCGGTGGCTTCGGGATTGAGCAGGAGATTCGTGTCCGGCGCGGCCAGGCTGGCAGCGGGCGTGACGTGCTTAACCGGCGTGGCGGCCAGCACCGGACCCGGCTGGCCCGTCGCCAGTGCCGCCGCGAGCAGCACCGCGAGCGTCCCAAGGATTCCCGCGCCGGCGCGGCGCGGCGCAGCCGTACGAAAGGCCATGGAAACCC
This sequence comes from uncultured Actinomycetota bacterium, assembly GCA_963843745.1. Lineage (GTDB taxonomy): Bacteria > Actinomycetota > Actinomycetes > Streptosporangiales > Streptosporangiaceae > Trebonia. Next base: position 1,780,803 of record CAWJLP010000007.1, on the reverse strand, counting down.
CTGCCTATCCGTGCGATGCGAATATTTAGCCAGCACCGTAGGCGAGCGCTCGCGCCGCCGCCACCGCCGATGCCGGAACTCTCGACGGCCAAACGGTGAACACCGGCCACGTACGCGCGGTTGTCTCGTAATGAGATGGGTAGCACCTGTAATCCGGGACGCATCTAACCTCTTTGCGGTAACGACGGACACGGTCCAGCCGCTGTGTCGTTAAGGGGGTGTGATGCGTGAAAACCCGGGTCTCGCATAGCGATCGCGACACCCCGCGACTCGCCCAGATTGCCGTAAATGTCACATCGCAAAGGGGTGGGTCGGATAAGATTGCGTCTGCTATGCGCGGCACAATAGCGCCAGCAACCCGGGTGCGGCCTCCGGCAATTGCTGTCGGTGCGTTGGGACGGGGTGGGTCCGGCGCCGGTAACACTGCGGTCATCGATTATGATGACTGTCGATACCACGAAAGGCGGAAATCCAAGTGGCCCAGAAGATTCAGACGCTCTTCATCGACGACATCGACGGCGGGGCAGCCGAAGGCACGGTGCGCTTTGCGCTAGACGGCACGGAATACGAGATCGACCTCAACGCGAAGCACTCGGAGGAGCTGCGCTCCGCTATCGGCAAGTACGTCACCCACGCCCGCAAGGTGGGTGGCAGCGCTCGTCGCGCTGGCCGCGCTCCGGGCAGGACCAGCAGGGGAGCTGGCTCCGCGCTCAACACCACCGAGATCAGGACCTGGGCGCGCGAGCAGGGTTATGACATTAAGGACCGCGGCCGGGTGCCGGCGGACCTCGTCGCCAAGTACCAGGCGGCGACCGGTAAGTAGCACGTCCGCAGAAATATCTAGTTTCCCCGCGACCCGCGACCACATTCAGCGTAACGCCCCCCGGCGAGGCAGCCGGGGGGCGTTATTTGTTCCGCAGGATGGGACACCACGCGCGCGCTCAGGCGTATGTCGATTCCTCGCGGTCTTCGCCGCCGTTGGTATCGCCATCATGGCTAGCCTTGTTATCGTCGGCTCCGGCTTCGCTATCACGCGCTTCCGCGGCGGTATCGCTGGCGCCAGCTCCGCTATAGGCGGCGTCGGCTCCGCTATCGCCGGCTTCGGCTCCGCTATCGCCGACTTCGGCTCCGCTATCGCCGGCGTCGCCGGTGCCGGCGCTTTGCGCCGGCGGGACATGACCGGGAGCGGGGTGCAGCGGCGCGGCCTGCATTGCCTGATACTGCGGGGCGGTCAGCATCCACGCACACGATACGAGCAGGGATATAACAAACACACAGTAGACCCAGAAAATCGGCGTGAGACCGGAGCTGATCGTCAGCCCGGCGGCCTGGCTCTGCGAGATGCCGAACATCGCCGGCGTCGCGGGCTCGCTCGCCTGACTAAGCGCGGATATCGCCTGCGCGGCCAGCGGCACTATCGCGCCAGCGAGCAGCGCCGCGCCCTGCCGTGCCGGGCGCCACAGGGCGGCGAGCACCGCCACCCCGATGACCGCGACGATGACGGCGACGTTCCCCGCGATCACCGGGGCCGGGCTCGCGAACGCGTTGCCCGCCGTGACGGTCTGCGAGGCCCCGGTCGAGGCCTGGGTCAGCGTGTAGGTGTCCCATGAGGGCACGAAGGCGGCCATCGTGCCGACCGCCGCGAGCAGTAGCAGCGCGATCGGGCCCGCGTCCGTGGCGCGCGGCCGCGACGGAGCGCCCCAGCCGCCCCGGCCGGGCGGGTTGCCGGGCGCGGCGCTGCCTGGCGCCGCGGCGACGGCGCGCGACGGCGCGATGAGCGCGGCCACCGAGCCGGCGGCGCACGCGAGCCAGCCGAGCAGGCTCAGCACCAGGCCGGCCCCGAGGCCGCCGTACGCGATCACCTGGCCGAGATCCGCGAAGAACAGCCCGAACGTCACCGCGCTCAGCCCGGCGCCGAGCAGCGCCCCGATGCGCGCGCCGCCGGACCGTGCCCTGAGCCCGCCCGCGACCAGCACGGCGCTTACCGCCCACGTCAGGAGGTAGAGCAGGTGCGGCACCAGCTGTTCGGTCTGCGCGGCGAGGCTGTGCGTCCCGGTGTAACTGGGGAACAGCCCGATCAGCCCGAGCAGTACGCCCAGGCCGAGCAGGCCCGCGCCGGCCGCCGTCCAGGCGGGTCCGCTCCCGCGCGGGCGCAGCGCCGCTGGAGCGGTCATCCTGGGCAGCTTGAACCCGGCGCGCGGCGTCTTCTGGACCGGGGCGATCGTCTCGGGCTTCTCGATCGCGACGAACCGCCCCCAGGCCTGCTCCCAGCCCTCGCGGGTTTCCGGCCACCGGTCGACCGGGTCGGACTCCGGCGCGCCAGCTACCCAGATGCCGTAATAGCGCTTTCCCCGTCCGATCTCGTACTTCGCGCCCCGGTGCGAGATGCTCACCTTGTCCGGCACGGTTCCAGCCTCCATGCTTGCGCCCCTGTTCCCCATGATGGGTTTCCTAACAGTGGCCACCGTAGGCAGCGGAACTGGGGGTCTGCTGAAAACCAGCTCAGGCGCTACTGAGCGTGAAGGGGGCAACCTGGGGCGTGCAGGCCGTGCAGCGCGTGCACCGGGCCCTCCCCGCCACCGAGGCTCGCCAGCCCGTTCGCGACCGCGTTGCCCGCCACGGCGGCGGCCTGCCGGGACGCGTCCGCGAGGGGCAGCCCAGCCGCCAGGCCCGCCGCGAGCGCCGCCGAGTGCGTGCAGCCCGCCCCGTGCGTCGCCGCGACGGGGTACCGCGGCACGCTGATCCGCAGGTGGCTGCGCCCGTCGAACAGGTGGTCCACCGGCTCGGCGCCGTGCCCGCCGGTGACGAGCGCGGCGGCCGCGCCCATGGCGACGAGCCGCTGCGCCAGCGCGCCCCGGTCTTCGGTGGCCATGCCGGTCAGCGCCTGCGCCTCAGGCAGGTTCGGCGTTACGACCGTCGCCAGCGGGAACAGCCGCTCTGTCAGCGTCTGGACCGCGTCCGGCTGCAGCAGGCTGGCTTCCTGAGCTGGCCACCATCACCGGGTCCACCACGAGCGGCAGGCCGCGCCCGGTCAGCTCGTCCGCTACCGCCTCGATGATGGCGGAGGAAAAGAGCATGCCGGTCTTTGCCGCGTCCGCGCCGAGATCATCGAGAACTGTCCTTATCTGATCCCGAACGATCCCGGCTGACTGCTCGGCGATAGCCGTCACTCCGAGCGTGTTCTGCGCGGTGAGCGCGACGATCGCGGACATGCCGTGCGCGCCGCAGCGGGCGAAGGCCTTCAGGTCGGCCTGGATGCCGGCGCCGCCGCCGGAGTCCGACGAGGCGATCGTCAGCACCCTGGGGATCATGGGAGGACCTGGCCCGCCATGGGGCTGGAGGCGACCGCGTGCCAGCGGCGCGGGATGCGGCCCGCCTGGCTGGCGGCGCGGCCCGCTTCGACCGCCAGCCGTATCGCGACCGCCATCCGCTCCGGGTCCGCGGCCCTGGTGATCGCCGACGCGACGAGCACGGCCTCGCAGCCGAGCTCCATCGCGAGGGCCGCGTCGCTCGCGGTGCCGATCCCCGCGTCCAGGATCACCGGTACGCCGGCCCGCTCGACGATCATCGCGATGTTGTGCGGGTTCCTGATGCCGAGCCCCGATCCGATCGGCGAGCCGAGCGGCATCACCGCGGCGCAGCCGGCCTCCTCGAGCCGCAGCGCGAGCACCGGGTCGTCGTTCGTGTACGGCAGCACGGTGAACCCGTCGGCCACGAGCTGCTGGGCCGCGTCGAGCAGCTCGACCGGGTCCGGCAGCAGCGTCGTGTCGTCGGCGATGACCTCCAGCTTCACCCAGTCGGTGCCAAGGGCCTCGCGGGCCAGCCGGGCGACGAGGAGGGCTTCGGCGGCGGTGTGGCAGCCGGCGGTGTTCGGCAGGACGTCGACGCCGGCCTGCCGGATCGCGCCGAGCAGGGAGCCGTCGCCCGCCGGGCTGACCCGGCGCATCGCGACCGTGGTGAGCTCGGCGCCGGAGGCGGCGAGCGCCTTGCCCAGCACGTCGAGGGACTGCGCTCCCCCGGTGCCGACGATCAGCCTGGAGGTCAGCTCGCGGTCGGCGAGCTTCCAGCCTTCATTCATGTTCCTAACCTCCCTGGACCGCGGTGACGACTTCGACCTCATCACGGTCCGCGAGCGGCGTGTCCGCCCACGAACGGCGCGGCAGCACGTCGCCGTTGACGGCCGCCGCGACGCCGGACGGGGCGTCGGTTACCTGGGCGACGAGCTGTGCCACGGTGGTGCCCGCGGCGACCTCGCGGGGCTCGCCGTTGACGGTGACGGTCATCCGAGCCTGCCGGGACCGAAGGGCGCCCAGGCCGGATCCGGCCCGGTGCCGGCCAGGATCGCGGCCACGGCGTCGGCGGTCGCCGCGGACAGCAGGATGCCGTTGCGGAAGTGGCCGGTGGCGACGACCATGCCCTCGGTTACCCGGCCGACGATGGGGCCGTTGTCCCTGCTGCCCGGCCGGAGACCGACGTTGATCTCGGCGAGGACGAGCTCGCTGATCGCCGGCAGCGCGATGACCGCGTCGCGGAGCAGGTCGTGCACGGCGCCTGCCGTGACGTCCCTGTCGTCGCGTTCCTCCTGGGTGGCGCCGACCACCACCTCGCCGTCCGCGCGGGGCACGATATAGAGGTCGCGGCCCTGGACGGTGGCGCGGATGGTGCGGGTGGCGATGCGCGGCAGGTGTTCCGGGTGCCTGAGGCGGAGCAGCTGGCCCTTGACCGGGCGGACCGCCTGGCGGATCGCGTCCGGGACGCCGTCGAGGTCGCGGGTGGCGAAGCCGGCCGCGACCACGACGTCGCGGGCTTCTATGTCGGTGGTGCCTGGCGCCTGGCCGAGGCGGGCGGTAACGCGCCCGGGCGCTACCTCGGTGACCGTGCCGGTGAGGTGCTTTACGCCGGCGTTCCCCGCGGCGGCTGTCAATGCGGCGAGGTAGCGCCGGTTGTCGACCGACAGGTCGCCGGTGGCGAGCACCCCGCCGCGGGTTGCCGGGGCGAGGAACGGCTCAAGCGCGCGGCACTGCTTCGCGTCGAGCGCTTCTGCTCTGAGGCCGATCGAGTGGCGGAACTCGGTGAGGCGGCGCAGCGCGGCCAGGTCGCCGCTGTCGTAGGCCACCGCCAGGGTGCCCTCGGTGCGCAGCCCGGTGGTCAGCCCGGTAGCGTCCTCGAGCTCCTGGTTGAAGCCGGGGAACCGGCCGACCGAGAGCAGGTTCAGGGCCAGCAGGTCGCGCTCGCCGAACACGCTTTCCGACACGGGGCCGAGCATGCCCGCCGCGACCAGGCTGGCCTTGTCCGCATCGCCATCCGGATCGATAAGCGTCACCGAGAGTCCCGCGCTGGCGGCGCGCCAGGCGATCGCGGTGCCGATCACCCCGCCGCCGACGACGACCACATCCGCGTCCACGCTCTCTCCCTTCGCCGGCATTACCCGGATCAGGTTCGACGGTCGGAGGCTCGTCCGCCTCCCTCTCAGCCCTCGTCTGGGCTCCCGTGGTTGTTCACGTCAGTTTAACCCGTGGTTCGATGGGGCCATGACGGACGTGCGTGAGCGGCTGGCGGCCACGCGGCTCTACCTGTGCACCGACGGGCGGCGGCGCCAGGGTGACCTGGTTTCGTTCCTCGACGCGGTGCTCGCCGCCGGGGTGGACATCGTCCAGCTCCGGGAGAAGGGCCTTGAAGCCCGCGAGGAGCTGGCGCTGCTCGAGGTGTTCGCCGCCGCCTGCCGACGGCACGGGCGGCTGCTCGCGGTCAACGACCGGGCGGACGTCGCGCTCGCGGCGGGGGCCGACGTGCTGCACCTTGGGCAAGACGACCTGCCGGTCCCCGTGGCGCGGCGGATCCTCGGGCCGGGGCCGCTGATCGGACGGAGCAGCCACAGCACGCCTCAGGCGACCGCGGCGGCTGCCGAGGACGGCGTGGACTACTTCTGCACCGGGCCGGTGTGGGCCACGCCGACCAAGCCTGGCCGGTCGGCCACCCGGCTGTCGCTGATCTCGCACATCGCGTCGCTTGGCATCGCGCGGCCCTGGTTCGCGATCGGCGGGATCAGCCTGTCCCGGCTGGACGACGTGCTGGCGGCCGGAGCTTCCCGGGTCGTGGTGGTGCGCGCGATCACGGAGGCCGGCGACCCCGGCGCGGCCGCCGCCGAATTCGCGTCACGGCTGGCGGCGGGCGTGGGCTAGAGGACCACCCCGGCCCGCACCGCCACCAGGCCAACAAGGGCCATGCCAGGTCCTCTCGTGAGGGCGGCGGATCATAGTGGATAGTTAGGGCCCCTATAAGGTGCCTAACTATCCACTATCTTTCAAAAACGTGCTCGTATATAAACGACGGGGTGTCGCGGCTCGCTATTGCCACTTGCCTCCCAGGGCCGTAGCGTCAGGCACGTCCGGGCGGCCTGTCCTGGGCTTCGGCCATCTTTCCCGGGGGAGAAGAGATGAGCATTTACCTGTACCACCTCGTCCAGACACCAGCGACGCTCGCGAAGCTGATCGCGGCGCCGGAGGACCGCCGCCAGACGATCGAGCCGATCTTCAAGGGCATGGGCGGCGGCGTTCTCGGCTTCTGGTACGGCGTGGGCGGATCCGACGTCTATGTCGTCGCCGAGCTGCCGGACGATGTCGCGTCGACCGGCCTCACGACCAGGGTCACCTCGTCCGGCGCGTTCTCGTCGGTGACCACCACGAAGCTGCTCACCGTCGAGGAGATGCTCACCGCGCTCGGCGGGTCGGCGGCCACCGCCGCCTACCGCGCCCCGGGCGAACCGGCCTGAGGGGCACCAGCGGCGCTAACGCGAGCACATGGCAGCAGGGGGCATGACCGAAGACCGTTACGTCTTCGACGATGCCGTGACCGCTGAGACCGGCATGCGCTTTTCCGGCCTGGAAGCGACCTTCGATCCCGCCACCATCGGGTACCTGACCGGTGTCGGTGTGACAGACGGATGGGCGTGCTGGGAGATCGGCGCGTCGGTTGTGGGTATCATCGCTGCCCGTTGAAGTCCGCCTGCACGGCGTGGCCGCACCGGCATCGCCGTCATGGCGGCATCAGCCCGTGCAGGGGGAAGACTGCCTTGCGGGTGGCCATGATCGCCCGGTCGACCGGATCGGCTGGGTCGTAGCCGAACTCGAACGGCACGAACCCGGCCGGTGCCCCCTCGGTCATCTGCTCCGGTGCGGTCAGGCCGGTTCGCTGCGCGACGTACTCCCGCCACCGGGCGGGCGTCTGCGCGCCTGGGGCGATCGGCTGGCCTGCGGCCTCGGCGAGCAGATGGGTCCAGGTCCGCGGTACCACCTGGACCAGCTCATACCCCCCGCCGCCGGTGAGTAGCCAGCGTCCGCCGGCCGCTTCGTGGGCGAGCGCATGGATCGCGGCATGGGCGACGCGCTGCGCATCGATGCTCAGCTCCAGATTGGCCAGGGGATCCAGCCGGTGCGTGTCGGCCCCGTGCTGGCTGACCAGCACCTGCGGCCCGAACTGGCGCAGCAGCGGAGGGACGATCGCGTGGAAGGCGCGCAGCCAACTGGCATCGCCGGTCCCGGCTGGCAGCGCGACATTGACCGCTGACCCCTCGGCGCCGGGGCCGCCGGTCTCGGCGGGCAGGCCGGTGAACGGGAACAGGGTCTCCGGGTGCTCGTGGAGGCTGATCGTCAGCACCCGCGGATCGGCGTAGAACGCGGCCTGCACCCCATCGCCGTGGTGCGCGTCGATATCCACGTAGGCGATGCGTTCGGCGCCGTGTCCCAGCAGCCAGGCGATCGCGATCGCCGGGTCGTTGTAGACGCCGAACCCGCTGGCGTGCGCGGCCATGGCATGATGCATGCCGCCCGCGATGCTGGCCCCGTGCCCGGCCGAGCCTGACCAGACAGCGCGGGCCGCTGCCAGGGTCGCCCCGGTAACCAGCGCCGACGCCTCGTGCAGGCCGGGAAAGACCGGGTTATCCTCGGTGCCCAGCCCGAACATCCGCGCGACGCGGAGCTGGCTCCCCTCCAGGCCTTCACTGGCATCGGGATGCTCAGCCCAGCGGCTGACCGCCTCCACTACCGCGACGTACGCCGCGTCATGCACAAGCTCCAGGTCCGCGTCGGCGGCCAGGGCTGGAACGGCCACGGTCACCCCGGACTGGCTCCACAGCCCGAACTCGTGCGCAAGCCGCATCGTCAGCTCCACCCGTACCGGTGCCATCGGATGGCCCGGCCCGAAGTGATAGTCCGTGAGCCGCTCGTCCCAGGCCACATGCAAGGTGCAGGTCATCTGCCACAACCTCTCTGCCGCCACGGGCCGCCGTGCCGAACGCACCGGATGACGGTCTGCTGCACACGCTGGCAGATATCCCGGGCCCGGTCCAACCCTCCGGAACCGCCAGCGCGATCACCGGCACGCCCGGACCCGGCGTACTGGCCTGGACAACGACTGAGCCTCGGCGTCCCGAAGGGGCGCACAGATCATCCTGGGCCACTCACGGCTGGGCCGCGACTCCAGAGATCGATACGCACGAAGGCCGCTAGGCGCAGCGGGACGCACTCGCTGTCGTCCGGCCAGATTCAGGCCAGTTCGCATGCAAGGTTTGGTTCGCTGCCCTGATCCCCTCGACGCGAATTACCGGCGTGTGCTGCGACTGGCCGGCCTCGGCAGCTAGCCCACGGTGTCAGCGGTCGTCTTTATGCCGCTTGCATTCCCGGAATCGGCGGTGTGCTCGCCGGAAGCAGTCCGGCCAGCGTGGCATCGGCCACGGCCACCGGGATCGCGTGCCCGGCCGCGGCGCGGGCCGGGGGGCGGCGTTCCCGAGTTTCGACGGGCCGGTGCCGGGGGGCAGCAGGACGTCCGCGAGGACAATGCCGGGGGTGAATCCGGAAGTCACGTGCAAGCGCCGCAGCAGTAAATAAAAGTCATTATTCCGAACGGACCGTGGTGTCACCACGGTCCGTTCGGAATCTAAATGCCTCTTTCACCTGCCAGCACCACCAGGTGCGGGACTCAGCTCAGGCCTGGTCGGCCGGCGCTGATGCGGGGACCGGGGTCCGTCCGTTGGCGGGCTGGCCGCTGAAAATCTCGGTGGCCGGAGAGGTGCGGCGGGCGTGCATCAGGCCGAGGCCGCTGAGCACCAGCATGACGACGGCGGCGATGAACGCGCCGATCGCGGCGATGCCGGCGATCGTGCCCATGGTGCCGAAGGCGTATGCGTTGAGCAGCAGGCCGCGCAGGGTCTCACCCTTGAACACCGTGTTGGCCTGGGCCGCCAGCGCGGCGTTCTTGGGCTGCGCGATGGCCTCTGCCGACAGCTGCGAGTAGGTCTTGCCGCCGCCGATCACCTTGAGGTGGTTGGCGATGAAGTCGTCGGCGTAGACCTCCGCCTGCGCGCCGGTGGTCAGCTGCTGGCCGCCGTACTGCCGCATCGCGGCGAACTCGGGGGCGGCGACTGCCGGGCTGTTGGCAGGCGGGAAGTAGATCTGCTGGGCGGCGAGCTGGGTGTGCACTTCGTTCCCGATGTAGTTATGGGCCCAGGTGAGCATCACGCCGGCGAAGATCAGCGTGACGGCGAGGAACATGCCTGCAGCGGCCATCAATATGTCGAAGGTTCTGCGTCTCATAGCGGTTCTCCTTGGTTAAGCGGTAGATGTGGGGTTCGGTGTCCGGATGTCATGCCTGGCTGCCTATGCGCTAGCTCATGGCGGTTCCGCTGGCGGTAGCGGCGGCCAGGGACTCCCCCTCGGCGTTGACGATCTTGGCGCGCTTCTCCAGCTCGGCCTCGGCCTGGCGGGCCATCGCCCGCTTCATGGTGTCGGCCAGGCCGTGCGCGCGGAACTGGCTGGCGGCCAGGCGCCGCCCAGCGCCCCGGTGAGGCAGGTCTGGCGGATGAAAATAAGGCCCGGTGGCCTTTTTCCGGGCAGCAGTATATTGGCGGGCAATCCCGCGGTCAGGCCGACAGCGATCCATGCGATAATGCCCATAACTGACTCCTTTGGTCGCCGGCGAAATGATGCGTACGGCAGTCAGTCATACTGGGTAGATCGCGGAGGGAGAATAATTCTCCCGCGGGTTCACCGTTCCTTCGGTCGGTGGCCTCCTGGGCGAAACTGCTGCGTACAACGAAAAATCCGGGCCCTGCCCGTGCTCCCGCAAGTGTTACGCGGGTGCAGCTACCAGGGTCCGGAGCGACATTTATTATGCTACTACACTTTCCCGGATTGTCGAATTCTCGAATTTAGCTCGGATCATTCTGCTGCAGACGGCGGCGGGCGGCCCGCATTTTCAAATGTGCGGGCCTGGCCGCATGGCAGTGAGCATTTGCGCGCTATATCCGGGAGGCAGTGTCGCGATCCGCCGTACCCGCCCGGGTTAGGCGTCGCGGAGGCGGAGGACGGCCGCGCCGAGGAGCAGCGCGCCGACCGCCCACAGCGCCAGGACGCCGAGGCCCTGCCAGGGGGTGAGCGGGAGCGACGACACGCCCACGGTGGCCTGGATCTCCAGGCCGGCGGTCATCGGGGCGATCTGCTCCAGGTGCCGGGACAGGTCGCGGTTCGGGATCACCGAGGCGACGATCGTGAACAGGTACAGCAGGCCGAGGACCAGGCCGATCGCGACCGCGGAGTCGCGGACCGCGGTGGTGACGCCGAGCGCGAGCAGGGCGATCAGCACGAGGTAGAGCACCGAGCCGCCGAACGCCCGCAGGTCGGTGCCGTTTGCCAGTGACGGCCCGACGTAGCCGTTCGCCGCGGACAGGCCATGGCCGGGCAGGATCAGCCGCCCGGCGAGCAGGGACCCGCCCACGGCGAGCGCGGCCGCCGCCAGCGCCCAGCCGGTCACCACGACGGTCTTGGCAGCCAGCATGGTCAGCCGGCGCGGCGTCGCGGCCAGCGTCACGCGGATCATGCCGGTGCCGTACTCGCCGCCGACCGCCAGCACCGCGAGCAGGGCGACGATCACCTGGCCGAGATAGACGCCGGTGAGGCTGATCTTCGCCGGGTCCGCGCCGGTAGCCGCGGGCGCGCAGCCGCCGCCGGCGCCCGGGGAGCACCGGTACGCCGCGGCCACGGCCGCGCTCACCACCACGGTGAGCGCGGCCGCCGCCAGCAGCAGCCACCAGGTGCTCGCCAGCGTCCGCAGCTTGGTCCACTCCGCGTGCAGCGCGTCCCCGAACCCGCCCCAGACATACCGGGCGCCCCAGGTCGGATAGCCGGCCGAGGCGACAGCCTCGGTCACGCGTCTCTCCGGCGCATCAGGTAGGCGGCTCCGGCCAGCGCCGCCGCAGCCCAGGCGCACATCACGAGCAAGCCCGCCCACCACGACAGCGGGTAATACCCCGACAGCGGCGAATAGATCACGCCGGTGACCTGCCCGTACTGCGTATACGCCTGCTGGAGGGCGATGCCCGCGGCCGGCGTGACCCGCAGCACCCAGTCGGCGGCGCCCAGCGGCAGGGCCGCGGAGATAGCCAGGAAGATCGGCACCGCGATCGCCACGATAACGATCGCGACCGCCGCCGCGCCGCGGCGCACGATGGCGCCGATGGCGAGGGCGAGCACCGCGGCCACGGCCGCGAACAGCCCCGTGCCGATGATCACCTTCACCTCGGTCGCCCCGGACACGGGGAACACGTAGTAGCCGCGGGCGTGCGCGATCGCCGTGCCGAGCAGCACCCCGGCCGCGGCGCCGAGCACGCCGACGACGAACGACACCGCGGCGACCACGACCGCCTTCGCGGCGAGCACCCGGCCGCGGCGCGGGCTCGCGGCGAACGTCACCCGGATCAGGTTCCGCCGGTACTCGGCGGTGATGAACAGCGCGGCGACCACCCCGAGTGCGATCAGCCCCGCGAACGTGCCCACCAGGAACTCGGTGACGGTGAGCGCGGAGTCCGCGTCCCCGCCGTGGCCCTCGGGGATCGGCGCGATGTCACCGGTTCCCGTCACCGTGAACTGGCCGCCAGCCTGGTGATAGCTCCCGAAACCGGGATAATCCGCCGGCCGCCCGACGTCCTCGCCCGTCCATGCGCCGCCAACGCTCCTGACGTGGTCGAACACGCCGGTGACCTGGGTGGGTCCGAGGCCTATCGTGCTGGTTCCCGCGAAGGCCTGACCCTTCACGGTGTACTGGGGGGACGCGGCGAGCAGCCCGACTTGCACGACAGAAGGCAGGCCGGACAGCGTGACCGCGCCGACCTGGGTCCAGTGCGTGCCGTCCGCCGAGTCATAACCCGTGATCACGTCGCCGGACCGGGTGAGCCGCAGCCAGCGAGGGTTCGCCGGGCTGACGGCGCCGGGCAGGCCCGGGGTGTCCCCGGTGTAGTTCCACTGCATGCGCACGCCGTTACCGGCGGCGACCATCATCGCCGCGTACGCGGACCCCTGATTGAGGTTCTCCTTGATGATGACGCCGGCCTTGGCCCACGGGTAGAGCCCTGGCCGCGTATCCCCGGTCGATGCCGGGCTCACCGAGCCGAGCCGCGTGTTGGCCGGCGGCAGCAGGCCGGTCATCGAGGTGACCCGGACCGTGATCGTGCCGTCGCCGGTGAGCGGCTGGTGCACGAAGTAGAAGCTGTCGTTCACCGGTTCGCCGGCCGGCCCGAGCGGGAAGGAGGGCATGCAGGCCGCTCCGGAACCGGCCGGCCCGCCCTGGGCCTGGCAGGAGCTCTGCGCGCCCCCGGCGGTGAGCAGCCCGAGGCCCGCCATCGCGATGACCCCGATGACCAGCCCGATGATCCAGCCGCGCACCGTGCGGAACTTCGTCCACTCCGCGTGCAGCAATTGTCCGAACCCGTCCCGGCCGGAGCTCAGCTCGGACCGGTAGGGAGGAGTCATGACGGTCATGAGCTCGCCCCCGCGTGGAACTCAACGGACTCCCGCGTCAGCTCCATGTACGCCTCCTCAAGCGACGCCCGGTGGGCGCTCACCTCGCTGAACGGGACATGACCGGCGGTGAGCGCGGCCACGATCCGTTCGGAAGAAAGACCTGAGACGGTGAGCAGGTCAGCCGCCAGCGCCGCGACAGTTCCCCCGGCACGCGCCAGCACCGTCATCGCCTCGGCCGGGGCAGCCGTCCGCAGCCGCACCCGGTCCCCCGACGCCGCCGCGATCAGGTCCGCGACGCTCTTGTCCGCGATGACCCGGCCGCGGCCGACGACGACCAGGTGGTCGGCGGTGTCCTGGAGCTCGCTCATCAGGTGGCTGGAGACGAGCACCGCGCGGCCTTCGGCGGCCAGCCCGCGCAGGAACGACCGCATCCAGGCGATGCCCTCGGGGTCCATGCCGTTGAACGGCTCGTCCATCATCAGCACCGGCGGGTCGCCGAGCAGCGCGGCCGCGATGCCGAGCCGCTGCCGCATGCCGAGCGAGTAGCCGCCGGCCTTCCGCTTTCCGACGGTCGCGAGCCCGGTTAGCGTCAGCATTTCGTCGGCCCGGCGGCCGGACAGGCCCTGCGAGTGGGCCAGCCACAGCAAGTGGTTGCGCGCGCTGCGGCTCGGCTGCAGGGCCGCCGCGTCGAGCAGCGCGCCGACGTGGTTCAGCGGGTGCCGCAGCGTGGCGTACGGCTGGCCGCCGATGAGCGCGGTGCCCTCGTCGGCCGCGTCCAGGCCGAGGATCACGCGCATCGTGGTGGATTTGCCGGCGCCGTTCGGGCCGACGAAGCCGGTCACCTGGCCGGGGAGGACCGCGAAGGACATCCCGTCGAGCGCCACCGCCGGCCCGAACCGCTTGCGCAGTCCGGCGACTTCGATCGTTGCTTCCATGGTTCGGAAATCTACGGTCCGCGCCGGGCCGGGGTCGTCACGCGCCAGAGCGGTCTTCCGCGGTCCTGTCTTCGGGCTACCGAACGGGCCCGTGGTCCCCCGCAGGAGCTACCCGCCGATTGCCTGCCGCGGGTGACGCCGCCGGACCGTGCCGCGGAGGACAATGAAAGGCATGGTCCAGGACTGGCTCGCGCGGGTCGTGACCGCCAGGCACGCGCCGGCGGTCGGCGTCGCGGTGCTCGCGAGCGCCGCGTTCGGGCAGGCGCTGGCCCAGTTCGTCATGGCGGACGGCCAGCATCGGACCGGCGGCGCCGTCCAGGCCGTGTTCGGCCCGTTGCCGGTGTGCCTGCTCGCCTTGGCGGCCACGGTCCCGCTGCTGTTCCTGCGGCCGGCCGCCGCGGCGATCACCATCGCCGCGGCCAACGCGCTGCTGCTCGCCGGGCTGGGCATGGCCACCGTCGCGGGCGTGCTCGCGCAGCTGATCGCCGCCTACCAGGCCGGCGCGGCGGCCGAGCCACGGCCGGCTCGCGACCCGCGCTGGGTGAACAAGACAGGCTCCATGAGCCGGGCGGGCCGGGCGAGCGGCGCTGAGCCGGCCCGCACTGACGGCGTGGGCTGGGCGGACGTCACGAGCGCGGCGGACGGCCTGGGCGTGACGAGCCGCTGGGGCCTGGCGGACGCCGCGGGCACGGCCGGGGATGTGGTCTCGGGCGGGGTGGCCTGGGCAGGCGACTGGCTATGGCGCTTGCCCGGCGCCCGGCAGGTGAGCGTCCTGGCAACTGCCAGCGTGCAGTATCTCGGGATCGTGCTGGCCGTGCCGTTCCTCGTGCTGGCGCTGGCCGGCCGCGGCGGCGCCGCGGCCGTGCTGCTCGCGTGGGGCGGACCCGCCGCGGGGTGCGCGGGGATCGCGGTGCGGGCCCGGCGCGAGGCGCGGACCAGGACCGCGGCCGGCGAGGCGCTCGCGGACACCATGCTCGCGCACACCGCGCGCGGCGAGCGGGCGCGGATCGCCAGGGAGCTGCACGATGTCGTCGCGCACCATATCTCCATGGTCGCGGTGCAGGCAGAGACGGCGCGGCTGACGACGCCCGGGCTGCCCGCCGCCGGGGCACACCGGTTCGCTGAGATCGGCGACACCGCGCGGGCCGGGCTGACCGAGATGCGGCGGCTGCTCGGCGTGCTCCGCGAGGACGCGGAGGACGCCGGCGCGATCGTCGCCGACCGGCATCCGCTGCCCGGACTGCCCCAGCTCGCGGGGCTGGTCGACGCGGCCAGGGACGCGTCGGGCGCTGGCATCAGGCTGATCGTGTCCGGCCCGGTGACGGAGTTCGACCCCGGCGTCGAGCTCGCCGCCTACCGGATCGTGCAGGAGGCGCTGACCAACGCGCGGCGGCACGCGCCTAGCGCCGCCGTCGACGTGGAGCTGCGCTACGCCGACGACGCGCTGCGGCTGCGGGTCCGCGACAACGGCCCGGGACCCGCGGGATTGCCGCAGGCACCAGGGACCGAGAGTTACACGCCGGCGGACCTGGCGGGCGGCGGGCACGGACTGCTCGGGATGCGGGAGCGGACGCTCGCGGTGGGCGGCACGCTGTGGACCGGGCCCGCGCCGGGCGGCGGGTTCCTCGTCGAGGCGGTCCTGCCGGCGAAACCAGAGGTCGCCGGGCTGCGGGGACACCCGGCCCCATCGTCCCGAGCGGAGGCGACCCCGTGAGCGAGGAAATCGGCATCGTCGTGGCCGACGACCACGAGGTGGTGCGGGCCGGGTTCGCGGCGCTGCTCGACACCCAGCCGGATTTCACCGTGCTCGGCACCGCGTCGGACGGCGCCGAGGCGGTGCTGGCCTGCCAGGAGCTCAAGCCCGACGTGGTGCTGATGGACGTGCGGATGCCCGGCACCGACGGCATCGAGGCGACCAGGCAGCTGGTGGCCGGCGCCGGGCACGTGCCGCGGGTGCTGATCCTGACCACGTTCGACCTGGACGAGTACGTCTTCGACGCGCTGCGGGCGGGCGCCAGCGGGTTCCTGCTCAAGGACGCGACCGCGGAGCGCCTCTTCGAGGCGGTCCGCGTGGTCGCGGCGGGCGAGGCGCTGCTAGCGCCGGCCGCGACCCGGCGCCTGATCAGCGAGTTCACCCGGATCCGGCCGGGCACCAGAGCCGCCGGGCCGGCCTCGGCCGCGCCGGCGGCGTTCGCCTCGCTCACCCCGCGGGAGACAGAAGTGCTCCGGCTGGTCGCCGAGGGCCTGTCCAACCCGGAGATAGCGGCCCGCCTGGTCGTGACCGAGGAGACGGTGAAGACGCACGTCAGCCGGATGCTCGCCAAGCTGGGGCTGCGCGATCGGACGCAGGCCGTCGTGGCCGCGTACGAGTCGGGCCTGGTGGTGCCGGCCCGCGGGCAGAGCTAATCGGGCGGGGCTGGAGAGGCCACGCGCCCGTTCTGGATGATGGTGGACTGCGCCAGCCCGGCGAGGACCTCGTCGCTGATCGCGCCGAGTTCCCGCAGCTGCTCGGGAGTCAGCACGTCGATGAGCAGCCTGCGTACCGCGGCGACGTGGCCGGGGGCGGTCGCGACCACCTTCGCCCAGCCGCCGTCGGTGAGCACCGCGTTGATGAACCGGCCGTCGCCCGGGCAGGCCTCGCGGCGGACCCAGCCCCTGGCCTCGAGGCGGCTGACGACGTGCGACAGCCGGGACAGCGAGCCGCTCGCCATCGCGGCCAGGTCGCTCATCCGCAGCGTGCGGTCCGGGGCCTCGGACAGGCCGGACAGCACGAGGTACTCGAATTGGCTGATGCCCGCGTCCCGTTGCAGCTCGGCCTCGATGGCGGCGGGCAGCCGGATGAGCAGCGCGACAACGGAACGCCAGGCGGCCTGCTCCTCGGCGGTGAGCCAGTTCATGCCTTCCAGGCTACGTCATGAGGTTGACGCTTCAAGCCCCGCCGCCTCGACGACACGGGTGACGGCCTCGGCCTCCCAGCTAGGCGCCATGATGTGCACGCCGGCCACGCCGGGCACCTCGCGCAGCTGGCTGATCACGTCGGCGGCGACGCGGACGCCCGCCTCCTTCGCGTCGTCGCCGGTCAGGTCCTTCAGGCGGGCGAAGGTGGCGTCGTCGACCTCGACGCCGGGGATGTGGTTGTGCATGTGCTCGAGCGCGCGGGTGCTGCGTGGCGGCATGATGCCGACGAGGACCGGGACGTTCTCGAGCAGGCCCTGCTCGTGGAGCGGGGCGAACCACTTCGCGAAGCGCGGAACGTCGTAGACGATGTTGGTCTGGAAGAACTCGGTGCCGGCGTCGAGCTTTGACTTGACCTTCTCCGGGCTGTCGACCAGCGGGTTCATAGCGCTGGCGACGTAGAAGTCCGTCGGGGTAGTGAGCTTCTCACCCGCGGCGAGCTCGCCGTCGTTCATCTTCCTGATCAGCCTTACCAGGCCGAGGGAGTCGACGTCGCCGACCTTGGTGGCGATGTCCGCGTACTTGCCGACCTTGAGGGGGTCGCCGGACAGGGCGAGGATGTTCCTGACGCCGAGGGCCCAGGCGCCAAGGAGTTCGGACTGCAGCGCCAGGATGTTCCTGTCGCGGGTGGTGACCTGCATGATCGGCTCGAGACCCTGCTCGAGCATCCAGACCGAGACCGCGAGCGGGGTGACCTTGACCGTGGCCGCCTGGTTGTCGGTCACGTTAGCCGCGGCGACGAGCGGCGCCAGCTTCGCCGCGGTGGCGCGCACCGGGCCGGCGACGGGATCTACTGGCGGGTTGAGTTCGGCGGTGACCGAGAAGGTGCCCGCGGCTAGTGCCTCGCGTAGGGTCATTCTCCGATTGTTCGCCTGTACGGCGGTTATGGGAACTGTCCGGGCGCACAAGGTCCGTCGTGCCCTGCGCGGGCACGGCGATAAGTTGACGCTTCAAGATTCTTCGGGTTAGACTTGAAGCATCAAGTTTCCATTGATGGTTGAGGTGGTGAGTAGCCGTGGCGACGCGCTCGATCTTCGATCCGCTGGTGCCGGCGGGGGCGTACGACGAGTTCGCCGCGACGGCGGCGCCGGCGAGCGCCGCGCAGCGCGCGTGGACGCCGGCTGACGGGCCGTTGCCGGCGCTGTACATCGGGCACGGCGCTCCCCCGCTGCTCGACGACGCGGAGTGGATGGCGCAGCTCGCGTCGTGGACGCACACGCTGCCCAAGCCGCGCGGCGTGCTGATCGTCTCGGCGCACTGGGAGGCCGCGCCGCTGATGCTGTCCGCGCCTGGCGCGGCGACGCCGCTGGTCTACGACTTCGGCGGGTTCCAGCAGCGGTACTACACGCTGACGTATCCCACGCCGGACGCGTCGTCCCTGGCGCGCGACGTCGCGGGCTTGATGCCGGCGGTCGCGCCGGTGCACCAGCACCCGAGCCGCGGGCTCGACCACGGGGCCTGGGTGCCGCTGAAGGTCATGTACCCGCTCGCGGACGTGCCCGTGCTGCAGCTGTCGATCCCGACGTCGGACCCGTCTTTGCTGCTGTCGCTTGGCGCCCGGCTGCGGCCGCTGCGCGAGTCCGGGGTGCTGATCATCGGGTCGGGGTTCCTCACCCACGGGCTGCCGTTCCTGACCCGCGAGATGGTGTTCGGGCCGGAAGTGCCCGGCTGGTCGTCCGACTTCGACGCGTGGGCCTCTGATGCGCTGAGGCGCGGGGACGTTGAGGCGCTGGCCAGGTTCCGGCAGGCGCCGGGGATGCCGTACGCGCATCCGACAGCGGACCATTTCCTGCCGCTGTTCGTCACGCTCGGCGCGGCCTCCGACCCGTCGGCGCCCGTGGAGACCGTGATCGACGGCTACTGGATGGGCCTGGCGAAGCGCTCCTTCCAGGTCTCCTGACTGCCGCGGTCTGCTCTGGCGCGCGCTGTCGGCGGCTCTAGCCGCTTCTTGCTGTTATCACGAATGGTGACGGCGAACTTGAAGATAGTGGATCGGCAGGCGCCCCAGAGGGGCCTTACCGATCCACTATGTGCGCGGCCAGCCTGCTTCTTGCTGTTATCGGGCGTCAGGGGGCTGGCCGACCGGTCAGCCCCTCTATCCCGGTCTCAGTGTCCGTCCGTAGGTTCGGGGCGGAAGGGGAGCAGCTGGTCCTCGCCCGGGCGGACCACGGTGTAGGTCGCCTCGGGCATTTCCTCCCAGGCGCCGGGCAGGTCGCCGATCGGCTCGGAGACCACGAGCCGCGCGTCGTCCGGTACCTCGCGGAGGAGTTCCCGGTCGGGGTACTCGCGCCGGAGCGCGCGGATGTCGCGGGTGTAGAACAGCGACCGGGACGTGCCCTGGCTGGAGTAGCGGAATGCCCACACAGTCTCGCCGTCGGACGTCGCGATGGTGCCCTGGAAGGGGTAGGCGACGCCCCGGCCCCGCCCGCACGCCTCAACGAACCCGATCGCGCGTGCTACCGCTGCGGGCGGATCGTCCTGCAGGCCGAAGGTGAGCGCCAGGTAGAACAGCACCTCGGTGTCGGAGGTGCCCTGGATGTCCGGGAACAGGGACTCGTCGACCGCGACCACCAGGTCGCGCTTGATCGCCGCGAAGCCGTCGATGAACCCGTTGTGCATGAATAGCCACTGGCCATGGCGGAACGGGTGGCAGTTGGTCTGCTGGACCGCCGAGCCGACCGCCGCGCGGACGTGGGCGAAGAACAGATGCGAACTGATGTGGCCGGCGAGCTCGCGCAGGTTCAGGTCATTCCACGCGGGTTCAATGCTGCGGAACAGCCCGGGGGCCGCGGCGGCGTCGTACCAGCCGACGCCGAAGCCGTCGCCGTTGGTTGTCTCGGCTCCGAGCCGGGAGTGCAGGCTCTGGTCGATCAGTGAGTGAACCGGCGTGTAGAGCACCTCGGTCAGCGGAATCGGTGCGCCCGTGTAAGCGAGCCAGCGGCACATGCGTCATCACCGCCGCAGGAAATCCCGGACGCGGTCCGCGTACGGGGTCTTGTCGTAGCTTCCTGCGTAGGCGCCGGCCATCCGGACCGGGTCGCCGAAGAAGTAGTACTCATACAGCGCCTGGCGGCCCGCGAACGCCGAGATGCAAGTGTCCCAGGCGAGGCGGAACAGCCGGACCCTGTCCGCGCCTGGCAGCGCCGCCGCCTGCAGGTAGGTGTCGATGTCGGCGGCGGCCGGGCCGGTCACGTCGGCCTCGGTGGGGGTCGCCATCAGGCCGGAGGCGCCCAGCTTGCGCAGGATCTCGGGGAACCGCTGGTAGAGCCGCGGGTAGAGGTTGCGCGCCGCGTTCAGCGGGGCCCAGGCGGGGGTGAGCACGCCGTAGGAGTTGACCGCGGCGTCCGCCTCGGCGGCGCGGCCGAACGCGCGCAGCGTCTCCAGGGTCGTGATGATCTCGGCGAGGTCGGCCTGGACGTGCGGGAACTGGCCGATGCCGATCGCCTCGGTCAGCAGCGTGACCAGGCCGAGGATGTACTCGGTCTTCGCGGTCGTGCGGGCCAGCACCTGGTGCGTCATGTGCGCGACCGCCGACGTGGCGGTGTAGAAGCCGTTGCACAGTTCGGGATCGCCGAGGACAAAGCAGCGCTCGTAGGGGACGTGCACGTCGTCGAAGACCACCACCGCGTCGGATTCGTCGAACCGCGAGCCGAGCGGGTGGTCGAAATGCGTCCGGCCGTAGTCCAGCGGCTCGCGGGCGATGTACCGCAGGCCAGGGGCGTCCGACGGGATCGCGAACGCGAACGAGTACGGCTTGTCCTCCGGCGTGCCGCGCAGCACCGTCGACGGGAAGACGAGCAGCTCGTCGGCGAACGGGCCGATGGTGGCGAGCATCCGCGCGCCGCGCACCACCACGCCGTTGTCGTCTTCGCGGACGACGTGCGCCATCAGCGCTCCCCCGGCCTGCTGGCTGCCCGTGACGGCGCGGTTGGCCTGCGGCGGGATCAGGGTGTGCGTGCAGAGCAGGTCTTCTTCGCGGACCTTCTCGTAGTACGCCGTGATGTTGCGCGCGAACGCCCTGTCGGCCTGGCCGAACCAGTCGGCGGCCGACGCCAGCCCCATCAGCGCGCTGTTCAGGTAGTCGCCCGTGCGGCCGAGCATGCCCAGCGACCGGTCGGCCCAGAGCTTGAACGCCAGGCGGCGCTTTTCCAGGTCGGCTTGCGTACGCGGGACGAGGAACGACGTCGCCACGGGTTCGCCGGTCAGCGGCGACGGGTACGTCAGCACGTCCCGGTACGCCGGGTCGTGCTGCATGTCGAACAGTTCCGCGTAACTGCGCACTACATTGCGGAACGCGGGGTGCTCCGCCACTCCCCCGGTCAGCGCCTCGCCCTGGATCTCCACATGCGTCCTGGCGGCGGCGAGCCGGTCCAGGAATTCCGCGCCGGTGCGTGCTGGCATGACCGGACCGTAACCCCCCGGCCGCGTGCGGGACAACCCGGGAATCGAGCTTGCCAGCCGGCCGGGACTGGTGGTTGCCTGGTCCCGTGAAGTACCGGTGAAGGACAGGACGGTGGCGGAGCGGGTCACGTACCTGCTCGAGCCAAAGAACTGGATCATCGCCACCGTCGTCATCGTCGGCTGGCATGCGGACGGCGTGGCGGGCCTGGGCTGGGGACTGCTCGCGGCCTTCTTCGCGGGCGTGGTGCCCACGCTGTTCATCACCCGCGGCATCCGGCACGGCCAGTGGGACGACAGGAACGTCGGCGCCAAGCGCCCGAGGCTCATCGTCCTCACGTTCATCACCGCGTCGCTCGCGGCGGGCCTCGTGCTGCTCGTCGCGCTCGGCGCGCCGCCGGAGCTGTCCGGGTACTTCGGCTGCATGCTCGTCAGCGTGGCGGTGCTCGCGGCCATCACGACCGTCTGGAAGATCTCCATCCACTGCGCGGTCGCCTGCGGTTCTGTGACGATCCTGGGCCTGATGTACGGCCCGCGGGTCATCCCCGCCTACGCGCTCGTCGCGCTCACCGCCTGGTCCCGCGTCGCCCTCCAGGACCACACGACGGCCCAGGTCATCGCCGGCTGCGTCCTCGGCGCCGCCGCCGCCGCGGTCACGTACGCGATCCTCCCCGCGGCTGACGGGGCCGGCTGACGGGGCCGGCTGACGGGGGGCCGTTAGAGAGGCCAGACGCGGGCGGTTTCGTCGGCGCTGGCGGTGGCGAGCTGGCGGCCGTCGGGGCTGAACGCCAGGGAGCTGACCGCGCCGGCGTGGCCCTCGAGGGTGCGCAGGCACTTTCCGGTGGCGGCGTCCCAGAGCCGGACCGTGGCGTCCGAGCTCGCGGTCGCGATGAGCGCGCCGTCGGGACTGAACGCGACGACGAACGCCGAGTCGGTGTGGCCTTCCAGGGTGCGGATCGGGGTACCGGACTCGGTGTCCCACAGCCTCGCGGTCGCGTCTTCGCTCGCGGCGGCCACCACGCGCCCGTTCGGGCTGAAAGCGACCGACCACACGGTGCCGGAATGGCCGCTCAGGATGCGTACGCAGTTGCCCGTCCGGACGTCCCACAACCGCGCGGTGCCATCGAAGCTCGCGGTCGCGATCAGCGCGCCGTCCGGGCTGAACGTCACGGCGGAGACGATGCCGGTGTGGCCGGTCAGGATGCTCAGGCACGCGCCGGTCCTGGTGTTCCACAGCCGGATGGTGCCGTCGCCGCTGGCGGTGGCGAGCAGCGCGCCGTCGGGGTTGAACGCGGCGCCGTACACGATGTCGCTGTGGCCTTCGAGCACGTGCAGGGGGGCACCGCTGCGCGACTGCCAGAGCCGGACGGTCTCGTCGTAGCTCGTGGTGGCGAGCAGCGTGCCGTCCGGGCTGAACGCGACACCGAACACGGCGATCGTGTGGCCCACCAGCTCGTACGCGCAGGCGCCGGTCGCGACGTCCCACAGCCGCGGTGTCACGTCGGCGCTGACGGTGGCCACCCGGCGGCCGTCCGGGCTGAACGGCGCCGCGAACACCGCATCGGTGTGACCGGTGAACGTGTGAAGAAGCTGACCGGTGGCGGCGTCCCACAGCCGGGCGGTGTTGTCCTCGCTAGCGGTGCTGACCCGGGCACTGTCCGGGCTGAAAGCCACCGAGTTGACCGCGCCCGTGTGGCCGGCGAGCGTGCGCACGCCCGCCGTCTCGATAACACTCATGTATCCGCCTTCTGCGATCATCCGTGATGCGCGCCTCATTGTGCTACTACCGCGGGCGCACGCGGCCCGTTTTCGCGTCTTCGCTCCCTGTGTTCCACCATTTCGTGACATTGGGCGCGGCGAGACCGTTGGCGGGAAGGGCGGGCTACGCTGCGCGGCAGGAGGTCCGGATGTGGCTGGAGTCGGACCGCGGCCGCGGCCCTGCTGCTGCTCACCTGGACGGCCTCGGCCTGGCCGCCGCCCGCCGGGAGCGAAGCCTGGCCTAGGCGCGATGCCGGGGGCTTAAGGGCGGCCGGGCGGTGTCAAGCGGTCTGGGTTGCTTCCCCGTGTTCCCTTCCGGGCATAACAAGCAGGCGGCGCACGGTGTCGTCGATCATTCCGTCGAGCGGCGGCCAGGGGAAGTTCGGCCGGTCTACCCGGAGCGAGACCAGCCCGTGGACGGCCGCCCAGGTCAGGGCGGCAAGCCGGAACGGGCCGTCGGGAGCGCCGATCGCACCTGCCCGCTGGGCGGTGGCGATGGCCTCGACGCCGGACATGAAGGCCTGCCGGCCGGGAGAATCCGGCGAGTCGAAGGCCAGCACGGGCGGAAGCTCGGGGCCGAACATCAGCCGGTACACCCCAGGATTGTCGACGGCGAACCCCGCGTAGGCACGCCACCGGGCGAGCACGACCGCGGCCGGGTCGGTCAGCTCCGCCGTGGCAGCGGCGCGACGCCGGTTCATCTCGGCGAACCCGCGGTCGACGAGGGCGTACTTGAGCTGCTCAATGTCGGGGAAGTGCAGGTACACCGAGGTCGCCGCGATCCCGACGGCCCGCGCCACCGAGCTAAGCGACAGGCCCTTCGCGTTGCCGTCCGCCGTCATGATGGCGCTCGCCGCATCGAGCAGCTCCTCGCGCAGCTTCTCGCCCTGCCCGCGCGGGTTCCGCCGTCGCGTCCGCTTGCTTCCGCTGGTCACGGTCATGGCCTGGGTCGCTTCCCTCTCTTCGGCGTTTATCCCTTGACAGTCTAGCGCTAAGAACATAAGACTAAATACTAAAGGCAAAGAGCTTAGTGCTAAGAATCTAGCGCTATCACCTTAAGGAGACCTCGTGACCACCGCCCAAGGCCCCGCGTCCCCCCGGCCACTCGGCATCACCGCCGCCAGCCGGGAATCCGCCGCCGGCCGTCAGCCCTGGTGGCTGTACGTCGTCGTGATCGTCGGCGCGCTCGGCGTGCTCAGCCTCGCCTACAGCGCGTTGTTCTCGCCGGCCACCATGCTCACCTCCGGGCAGCAGCTATCCGATTCCGCCCGGACCTGGGCTCACTACAGCGCGCCCTACATCATCGCGCTCGGTGCCGCCCTGCTCGTGCCGCTGGCGATCCGCGCCTGGCGGGTGCTGACCGGCATCCTCGTTCAGGCCGCGTTCGCCGAGGTGATGCTCGGGATCGTCGGGATCGCCACCCACCGGTGGGACCAGGTCGCCGCCGATGTCGTGCTGATCGCCGCCTTCCTGCTGTGCGCCCGCTGGCTGCACCGTAGCCAGCGGGCTCCCGCGGTCGGCTAGCGCGCAGCCCGGAACACGGGTCGCGCGAATCGCTCAGTCTGGGCGCTGGGCGGTGCTGAACACCACGTCTGTCCGCACAGACGTGATGCCCTCCGACCGCAGCCTGCTGAGGAGGCGATCGCGGACGATGTCGCGTTGCTCCTGGCTGAGGGCATCGATGGTGGCCCGGTAGCCGGTGCCGAGGACGATGTCCCAGAACCTGTCCGGCTCGTCGAGGTGGTGCCAGCCTGGGGCGGCCCTGATGGCTGGATGTGCCACGCCGCCGCGAGCGAGCAGGTCCGCGAGGGCGGCCTCGGTGGTGATCTCATCCCAGGGGTTGAACGCTTTGAACAACGATGGCTCTACCTCGCGCACCGATTCCCAGAAAACGGTGTTGGCGGGCTCGAACAGGCCCGCGCCCCAGGTGGTAATCGCCAGCGCGCCGCCGGGACGGACCAGGCGCCACATCTCCGCGACGAACCCCGCCATATCCGGCACGAAGAACACCCCGAATACGCAGATCACCGCGTCAAAGCCGCCATCAGGCAGCGCGGTCCTGGTCGCATCGCCCGCCCGGAACCCGATGTTGGCCAGGCCCTCGCGGGCCGCCCTGGCGCGGGCCATGTCCAGCAGCGACTCCGCGACGTCGATGCCGAGGACGCGCCCGTCAGGACCGACGAGGCGGGCAGCCGGAATCGCCGACGCTCCCGCGCCACAGCACAGGTCGAGCACGGTGTGCCCGGCCGCCAGCGGCAATCCAGCCACCGTGGCCGCGCCGAACCGGTCCCAGAAACTCAGCGCGGCCAGGCCGTAGTGATCAGCGGCAGCCCCGTAGGTGCGTGCCGCTCTCCGCGCATGCTCACCCAACGGGCGCTCAGCGTGCACCCGGCCTCCCGCTAGGGGACGGCGGCGGGTGCCAGTCGTAGATCGGGGCAAGGCCGCGGAGCGCGGCGGCGGGCGCCAGCTTGCCGAGGGTCATCGCCAGGCCGTCGCGGACGGCGATGGCAGGCGGGGAAGTCCAGGTGGTCATCCGGCCGGCGCGGCGGGACAGCCGGACGATCTTCGTGGTCCGCGCCAGCCGCGTGGCGGTGTAGCGGGCCAGCACGCCGGGGACGCCGGAGCCGTCCAGACCGGTAGCCAGCCGGGCGAGGACGGCGGCGTCTTCGAGTGCCTGGCAGGCGCCCTGCCCGAGGTTGGGCGTCATCGGGTGGGCGGCGTCGCCGAGCAGCGCGACGCGCCCGCGGTGCATCGCGGGCAGCGGCTCGGCCAGTTCCGCGACGTCGTGCCTGAGCACGGACTCGGGCGTGGCCGACGCGAGCAGCGCGGGGATCGGCTGGTGCCAGCCGCCGAAGCGCCGGACCAGCTCGGCCAGTTCGTCGTCCGGGCTGTGCGCGCCCCGCGGCGCGGGCGCGGCCGCGTAGCAGTACACCCGGCCGTCAGCCAGCGGCATGACACCGAACACACTGCCGCGTCCCCAGGTCTCCGACATCGGCACCGGCCCAGGGAACTGCGGGGTCAGCAGCCGCCAGGTGGTGAACCCCGCGTAGCGGGGCCCGGGATGCGCGGGGAACAGCGCGGCGCGCGTAGCGGAGCTGAGCCCGTCCGCGGCGACCACCAGGTCCGCGTCGAGCGGGCCCGCCGTGGTGGCCACGTGCCCGCCGGAGTCTGCCGACGTCACCTCGGTGGACAGCGCGAGGACGCCGGCCGGGACCCGGGAGGCCAGGGCCTCGATCAGCCGCGACCGCGGCAGCAGGATCACCGGATCGCCGAACCGGTCCGTGATCATGCGTTCGGTCCTCGACCGCAGCAGCCACCGGCCGTCGGGCCGGCGGATCCCGATCTCCTGGCCGACGGCGTGCGCCCGGACCGCGTCTCCGGCGCCGAACACGTCAAGCGCCCGCAGCCCGTTAGGCGCCAGTGCCAGCCCGGCCCCGACCGGTTCGAGCGACGCCGCCTGCTCGTACGCGGTGACGTCCCAGCCAGCCGCGTGCAGGCCCGCGGCGGCGGCGAGGCCGCCGATTCCCGCTCCGATGATCACGGCCCTGGGCCGTGTCGCGCCCTCGGTCATAGACCATAGGTTTGCACGATCGCCTGGGGGATAGGACGCCGGCTGGCGGCGGAACGCGCTGAGGGTGCAGCATGGCAGCAGATGATCACCGGGAGGGAAAACATGCCGGACCCGTCGGTATTGGGAATCGTACTGGCCGGCGGCGCCGGCACCCGCCTGGCGCCGCTGACCGACGACCGGGCCAAGCCCGCCGTGCCGTTCGGCGGTGTGTACCGGCTGATCGACTTCGCGCTGTCCAACCTGGTGAACAGCAGCATCAGGAAGATCTGCGTACTCACCCAGTACAAGAGCCACAGCCTCGATCGGCACATCTCCGTGACCTGGCGGATGAGCGACCTGCTCGGCAACTACGTGACGCCGGTACCCGCGCAGCAGCGGCTCGGGCCGCACTGGTACACCGGCTCCGCGGACGCGATCTTCCAGTCGATGAACCTGATCAACGACGAGAACCCCGAACTGGTGGTCGTCATCGGCGCCGACCACGTGTACCGGATGGACCCCAGGCAGATGATCGCCCAGCACCTCGAGCACGGCGCGGGCGTGACGGTCGCGGCGCTGCCGGTCAACCGGCAGGACGCCAAGGCGTTCGGGATCGTAGGCGTCAGCGGCGACGGGCGGACCATCACCACGTTCCTTGAGAAGCCGGCCGACCCGCCGCCGCTGCCGGACAGCCCCGAGGAGTCGTTCGCGTCGATGGGCATCTACGTGTTCAGCACGAAGGTGCTCGTGGACGCGCTGCGCCGGGACGCCGAGGATCCCGACAGCAGGCACGACGTCGGCGGGAACATCATCCCCATGCTGGTCGACGACGGCGTCGCCCAGGCCTACGACTTCATGACCAACAAGGTCCCCGGGTCGACGGAACGCGACGCCGGCTACTGGCGCGACGTCGGTACCATCGACGCGTACTTCGACGCGCACATGGACCTGCGCACCGTCGACCCCATGTTCAACCTGTACAACTACCGGTGGCCCATCCTCACCCACGTGGAGAACCTGCCGCCCGCCAAGTTCGTCCACGACACCGGCGACCGGGTGGGCCGGGCCATCGACAGCCTGGTCAGCAACGGCGTGATCGTCTCCGGCGGCCTGGTGCGGCAGTCCGTGCTGTCTCCCGGGGTAAAAGTCAACAGCTGGGCCACGGTGGACCGCAGCGTGCTGCTGCACAACACGGTGGTCGGCAGGCACGCGGAGATCAGGAACGCGATCGTCGACAAGAACGTGGTGGTGCCCGAGGGGGTCAAGATCGGCGTGGACAAGGAGCACGACCGCGCGCGCGGCTTCGTGGTGTCCCCCGGCGGCATCACCGTGGTGGGCAAGGCCGCGGTGGTCACGGAATGAAGGTCGCGCTGCTCACCCGCGAGTACCCGCCCGAGGTCTACGGCGGCGCGGGCGTGCACGTCGAGTACCTGGCCAAGTCGCTGGCGCCGCTGGTGGACCTCACCGTGCACTGCCAGGGCATCGACCGGCCGGACGCGGTGGCCCACCACCCGTGGGGCGCGCTGAACGACCAGGTGCTCCGCGTGTTCTCCACCGACCTGTCGATGGCGGAGGCGGTCGCAGGCGCGGATCTGGTGCACTCGCACACCTGGTACGCGAACCTGGCGGGCCATCTCGCCTCGCTGCGCTACGGCATCCCGCACGTCGTGACGATGCACTCCCTCGAGCCGCTGCGCCCGTGGAAGGCCGAGCAGCTCGGCGGCGGCTACGCGCTGTCGTCCTGGGCGGAGCGGGAGGCCGCCACCCACGCGTCGGCGGTGGTGGCGGTCTCCGAAGGCATGCGGGCTGACATCCTGGCCGCCTATCCAGACATTCATCCGGAACGTACGCGTGTCATACGCAACGGCATCGACACGGCCGAGTACCGGCCGGACCCCGGCACCGACGTTCTCGAGAAGCACGGCGTCGACCCGGACCGGCCCTACGTCATCTTCGTCGGCAGGATCACCAGGCAGAAAGGCGTGTCCGTGCTGCTGCGGGCCGCGTCGGCGATGGAGCCGGAGGCCCAGCTCGTGCTCTGCGCCGGCGCGGCCGACACGCCGGAACTGGCCGCCGAGGTCGAGGGGCTGGTCGGCATGCTGCAAGCGACCAGGTCGGGAGTGCTGTGGATCCCGGAGATGCTGCCCAAACGGGAGATCATCCAGCTGCTCACGAACGCGCTGATCTTCGTCTGCCCATCGGTGTACGAGCCGCTCGGCATCGTCAACCTGGAGGCGATGGCGTGCGGGACCGCCGTGGTCGGCTCCCGGGTCGGCGGCATCCCCGAGGTCGTCGACGACGGGGTGACCGGCCTGCTCGTGCCGCCAAACGACCCGGCGTCCCTCGCGGACGCGATGAACGCGCTGCTGCACGACCCCATGCGCGCCGCGGAGATGGGCAGCGCCGGCCGGGAGCGGGCGGTCGCGGAGTTCAGCTGGGACGCCGTCGCGGCGCAGACCGCGGCGCTGTACGCGGAACTGACCGGGCTGCCGACGAGCTGATCACGCGCACCGCACCGCCGCCGCCGGCGATCCCGCCGGACGCCATCGCGCCTGTCGTCCAGGGCGCGCGACGTTCCCGAAGCTGCCGCCGCTGGCCGCCCCCGGCGACACGTCCGCCCGGCTCGCCTGTTCCGTGACCGGCCCCGTGACGATCCCGCCGCCGGGAAGCATCACCGAGGGCCGCTGGGCCCGCTGCTGGCGACTGAGCGGCCGTTCGCCCTGATGTCCCTAGGACAGCCACACGTCCCGCAATGCCAGATGTGGCAGTTCGGGCAAGCGATCAGGTTGTGCATGACTCCACAGATTCCCAAGTCTTAAACCAATGTGAGTGCAACGCGGACAAGCGCCTGCTCATTCCGGATCAGCGCCTCGCTTCTTGCTGTTATCTCTGGGTCAGCGGATTACTAGGGCCAGCACGCCGCCCAGGGTGGCGACGCCGGCGATCAGCCAGGTGATGTAGTCGTTGATGACGCCGCTCTGGAAGCGGCGGATGGCGACGGTCAGGCCGGCGCCCGGCTCGTAGCCGCGACGGAGCACCGGCAGGCGGCGCCAGTACAGCGCCGTCGCGGCGAGCGCCGCCGCGCCGAGCACCGTGCACAGCGCGGTGATCACGGAGACCACGGTCACGTCCGCGGGGGACACCGGGTGCAGCGGCACGGCGCGGGTGACGCGGGCGCCAGTGAGCACGGTCGCGATGTACGCGGGCTGGTCCTGGAACCTGGCGGCCGCCGCCTCCAGTCCCGCGGCGATCTTCGGCGTCATGGCGGCGACGCCGGCGGCCAGCCCGAGCGCCGCCAGCGCGGCCGCCGGGACGAGCATGGACAGCGGCGTCCGCTGCCGCGCTTCGTCCGTCTCCCCCGTCTCCTCGTTCGCCTCGGCGGCCATCCCCGGGTCCTCCCCCGGCGGGTCGCCGAGCCCGTAGAACACGCCGCCCGCAACCCGCAGCACCGCCCCGCCGACGAGGATGCCGCAGGCGAGAAAGACGGCGGTCAGCCACGGCGCGGCCGCGCTGTCCTCGATCCAGCCCTTGCCGAGGAACGTGCCGAACGGCGGCAGGTCGGCCAGCCCGAGGGCGGCCGCGGTGAAGATGATGCCGGTGACCGGCAACCGCCTGCCGCGGCCGTGCAGCCAGGTCTCGTTCACCGAGCGCAGCCGGTGCAGCACGATGCCCACGCAGAGGAACAGCGCGGCCTTGACGAACGCGTGGCCGGCCACGTACAGCGCGGTGCCCGCGAGGCCGAGCGGGGTGAGCAGCGCGAACCCGGCGAGGAACATCCCGGCGTGGCTGATCGTGGAGAACGCGAGCAGCCGCTTGAGGTGCCGCTCGCGGAAGCAGAACAGCGCGCCGACCACCGCCGTGAGCACGCCGAGCGCCAGGAACAGGTGCGAGATCTGCTGCCGGTGGCCGAGCGCCGCGCCGAACACCGACCAGTACATCCGGGCGATCCCGTACAGGCCGAGTTCGACCATCACGCCGGAGAACAGCACGCAGACCGGCGTCGGCGCGACCGCGTGCGCGTCGGCGAGCCAGAAGTGGAAGGGGACGATCGCGCCCTTGACGAGCAGCCCGGTGATGATCAGGAGAAAGGCGATGACTATGAGGCCACTGGGGTTGTGGGGGTGGGGGTTATTGCCGACGGCGGTGTGGCGGTTGACGTAGGCGGCGATCTGGGCCATGTTCAGCGCGCCGGTGCGGCCGTAGATGAGCGCGATCCCGGTCAGCGACAGGTAGGCGCCGACGCTGTTGGTGATGGCGAAGTTGAGCGCGCCCTGGATGGGGCCGCGCTCTTCTGGCCGGTAGGCGGTCAGCGCGTAGGCGGACACGCCCATCAGCTCGAACCACACGAACAGGTCGAAGACGTCCCCGGTCAGGCAGAACCCGGTCATGCCCGCGAGGAAGGTCAGCATCAGGACGTGGAAGTAGCCACGGGCCTGGGGGAAGTACCGCCAGGAGAACACCAGCGACGCGGTCATCAGCGCCGCGCCGAGGCAGGCCAGCCCGGCGCTCAGCGGGCCGGCCTCGAAGTCGATCCCGATCACGATGCCGCCCGAGGGCCGGAAACCGGCGAACCAGTATGTGGAGTCGGCACCATACGTTCGGACGACGAGGAAAGCGAGCATGACGGCGACGGATGCCGAGACCGCGATCGCGACCAGGTCG
Organism: uncultured Actinomycetota bacterium; assembly: GCA_963843745.1. Lineage (GTDB taxonomy): Bacteria > Actinomycetota > Actinomycetes > Streptosporangiales > Streptosporangiaceae > Trebonia. Next base: position 1,749,754 of record CAWJLP010000007.1, on the reverse strand, counting down.
GGGACCCGCCGATGCCCCGCGAACAGCGGGCGGGCGGCGAGGAGCGCGGCGGCGGCCAGCAGCGGCACCGTCACCGCCAGGGCGTAGAGCTGGTCCATCAGCCTTTGAACTCAGCGAGCTCGGTCGGGTCCAGGGTGCCGAAGCGCTTCTGCGCCTGGATCGCGAAGGACAGCAGCAGCGCGGTGACCGCCGCCTCGACCACCACGTCGGTGAGCGCGAGCGCCTGCACCACGGGGTCGACCGCCTTGGTGTGCAGCGGGATGTCGAAGAAGTACGGCGCCGCGCCGCCGGTCACGTAGCCGACGCCGAGCAGCAGCACGTACGTCGAGGACTGCACGACGATCAGGCAGACGATCTGGTGGATGAGGTCGCGGCTGGTGACGATGCCGTACAGGCCGGCCACGACCACCCAGGCCACGACCAGGAACGGGAAGATACCCATCAGGCGCTCCGCAGCAGGGTCTGGTCGAGCAGCTCGCTGACGATCGCCGTGAACGCGGCGGCCACCTCGATGCCGACGAAGAAGCTGATCAGCGCGATCGTCCCCGACGAGCTGACCGCGCCGGGGATCGTGCCGAGCGGCAGGTAGTTGTACAGGTACGGCAGGTTCATCGCGATCGCGGCGAGGCCGATGGCGACGAACCCGCCGGCGCCGACCGCCTCGACCGCGTCCAGCAGCGCGTCCGGGCTGAGCCTGCGGAAGCTGAGGAACTCACCGGCCAGGTAGATCAGGAGGAACGCGCTCGCCAGGATCACGCCGCCCTGGAAGCCGCCGGACGGGCTGGCCTGCGCGTGCGAGGCGAGCCACCAGCCGAGGAGCGCCGTGGGGCCGACCATCAGCAGCGCGGCCACCCGGACGGCGCTGCTGCTCGGCGGGACGGTCCTGGATCCGGCCTCGTCAGCCGGCTCGGTCTCGCGTTCCTCGCGCAGCTTCCTGAGCACGACGCTCATCCCGGCCGCGGCGGCGAACAGGATGAACTCCTCGCCGACGGTGTTGAAGCCGCGGTATTCGAAGTTGACGGCGGAGACGACGCCGGTGGCGTTCGTCTGCTGGACGGCCACCCGGAGGATCTCCTGGCCGTACGGGCCCGGGTAGCCGCCGAAGCCGGGCAGGCCGGTGAACGCCCACAGGTAGCAGGCGACGAGGCCGGCGGCGGCCACGGCGAAGAACCAGAGGCGCTGCCTGGGCGTCACCGCTCTCGCTTCCTGTCCGGCTTGCTCACCTTGGCGATCGCGAGCAGCAGGATGATCGGCAGCACGATGGCGCCGACCGTGAGCTCGGACAGCGTCACGTCCGGCGCCTGGAAGACGAGGAACAAGATCGCCAGCAGCATGCCGTAGACGCTGAGCGCGAGCACCTGGCGGACCCGCGTCCTGGTGCGGACCACGACCGTCGCGCCGGCCGCGACCAGGACGAGGACGGTGACCTGGAGGGTGTTCATCAGCCCGGCCGAGATCATCGCGGCTCCTTCGCCTTCGTCCGCTGGCTGTCCTCGTGCGGCTGGCGCCAGTCGCCGCGGTCGCGGACGCGCATCGCGCGGATCGTCGCGTGCGACAGGAACGGGGCCGCGACGATCATGAAGAACAGCGCGACGATGGTCTCGCCGGTGTTCTCGTCCAGGCCTTCCCTGACGAAGATCGCGAGCGTCACGAACACCGGCGCCACGATGGCCGCGGGCGTGACGTAATGCAGCCTGGCGTAGGCGTCGGGCATGACCGCCACGCCGAGCGCGGCGGCCGCGACCGTCAGCACGGCGAGGCCGAGCAGCCCGTCGACGACGACGTCCCTGATCACAGCCATCGCTCCAGGGCGCGGGCGTATACCAGGCCGCTGCCGTACAGCAGCACGGCCAGCAGCACCGGCAGCTCGAACAGGCCCGGCCGCTTGAACCCCTCGGCGAGCAGCGCGAGGATCATCACCGCGACCGCGGTGATGAACTGGTAGCCGACCACGGCGTCCGCGTCCGTGCCGCGGACGATGGTCACGGCCGCCGGGACCATCACGATCAGCATCGCGATGGCGGCGACGACGAAGGCGGTCACCGGTCCGTCACCAGCTCGTGGACGATCATGACGTCGCGTTCTGCGTCTATGCCGAGGACGAACGTGTTGGGCGCGAGGCTGTACGCGCCGGTGAGCAGGACGCGGCGGGTCACGCCGAGCGGCGTGCCGTCGCCGTAGCGGACGGGCAGTTCCCTGAAACCGCCGCGTGGCGGCTGCCGCGTGGCCAGCGTCCTGGCGAGCGCGGCGAAGACGGTCCACGTGTCATGGGCCACCTCGCCGGGCAGGCGGAACGCCCTGGCGAGCCAGCCGGCCCTGATCTGGAGCCTGGTGGCGGCCTGGTGGCTGGCGATCTCCGCGGCCAGCGCGGCGAGGGCGGCGGCGCCCGCGCCCGCCAGCAGCTCGTCGGACCGCAGCGAGTCGTCGACCGCGACCCACAGCGACATCAGGAGCACCCACCACGCGAACCAGGTGGCCGCGCGGTGCCGTGCCGTCGGCGCGGACTGGCCTGGCCTGCCGCGCCGTCGCGGCTCGCCTGCGAGGGGACCTGCCGGCTGAGGCTGCTGTGCGCTCTCTTCCGCCATGGGCACGCGTCTTCCCCCCGCGGTTGGGGGCAAACGCTTCGCTAGCCCGCGGCGGGTGGCGGCGGCGGGTAGCGGACGGCGAGAGCCTTGGCTACGCCACTCCTGCCTTCGCCTCGTAAGGCAGCTGCTCGCCCGCCTCGACGGCCACCGGAAGGCGGTTCTCCGCCGGCGGGAGCGGGCACGTCGCGAACTCGGTGTACGCGCACGGCAGGTTGGTCGCCCGGTTGAAGTCCAGGATGACCGTGCCGTCCGCGCCGGGCGCCGCCACCCGCAGCGACCGGTTGGCGGGGTAGGTCGTGACGCCGCTGGTCGCGTCGGTGAACAGGATGTGCAGGCTGCCCGGGGTGTGGCCGTTGAACGCGGTGAGCGCGAGCGGCTGGCCGCCGGCCTCGAACTCGACGACGCCGGGCGCCGCGTACACGTGCTGAAGTCCTTCCACGACCGAGCCGACGGCGACGTCCCTGGGCTCGTCGAAGGGCCGGTAGCGGCCGCGGATCACCCAGCGCGGGTCGGGCGCGTACGCGGGAGTGCCCCGGAAGCCCGTGCGCAGCGGGTTGTCCGGGTGGCGCGGGCGCAGGATGTCATTCCCGCCGCGCCTGGCCGCCTCGTACACGCCGTCGGCGTCGCTGGGGAAGAGCCCGCCGCGTTCGGGGATCTGGCCGAAGTGGTGCCGGCCGGTGATGCGGGTGCCGTCCAGCGTCAGCTCCTCGCCGGGGGCGAGGCGCACTGAGATGCCGTCGCCATCGGCGGCCCACTCCCCTGGCGCGTCGGGGAACCGGGTCGGGGTCTCGGTGAGCCAGTTGATGCTGGTGATCGCCAGGAACCCGTCCGGCGCCGCGAACCGGTCCTCATGCTGCTTGTGCCACACGTCCCAGTCGGCGGCGAAGTCCTCGCCTGCCTTGGCATCCAGACCACTCATAGTGGCGCAAGCATCGAGGCAAGCCGCCGTATTCCCCGTCGGGGCGGCCGTGACCAGGGGCGCGGGTTTCGCGACCGTGAAAGACCGGTAACACCCGCGGCCGTTTGCGGATCACCGGGGCGGGTAGTGGCAAGCAGCGTGCAGGAGGTGACCGAGTATCCGTCCGGAAGCGCGACGGAGGTGAGGATGGCTGAGTCACCGGCGACGTCCGGGCCCTTGAGGCATGTCGGGTTCTTCTACCGGACCGCGCAGGAGTACGCGACCACGGTGGCGGCGTTCCTCGGCGACGGCGTGGCCGCGGGCGAGCCTGCCTTCGCCGCACTGCCTGGGGATCAGCTGAGCCTCGTGGCGGACGCGCTCGGCGCCGACGCGCGGCGCGTGGAGTTCGCGGACATGACCGAGATGGGGCGCAACCCGGCGCGGATCATCCCGCGTGTCCAGGCGTTCGTCGACCTGCACGCCGGGCAGCACGTGCGATACGTGGGCGAGCCGATCTGGGCCTCCCGCAGCAGGGCCGAACTGCGGGAGGCGACCAGGCATGAGGCACTCATCAACCTCGCGTTCGCCGGCGCGGACGCGGAGATCCTGTGCCCCTATGACACCACACGGCTCGGCCAGGCGGTCATCGCCGAGGCCAGGCAGACCCATCCGCTGCTGCTGGCCGGCGGTGACGGGGGAACGAGCCCGGAGTACTCAGGACCGTTCGGCCTCCCGTCCAGCTGCATCGCCCCGCTGCCCGCCCGGCCGGACACCGCCATGATCCACACCTACCGCAGCGACTTGTCGCAGGTCAGGGCCCTGGTACTGAAGAGCGCCAGGGAGGCGGGCCTCCCCGATGAGCGGGTCGGCGACCTCGTGCTCGCCGTCAGCGAGGTCGCGGCGAACACGCTGCGCCACACCCCGTCCTCCGGCACGCTGGCCATCTGGCACGACCCGCACGAGATCGTCTGCGAGGTCCACGATGACGGCGTCATCGGCGACCCGCTCGCCGGCCGCCGCAGGCCCGCGCCCGGCGCGCTGGGCGGGCACGGCCTCTGGCTCGTTCATCAGGTCTGTGACCTAGTGGAACTCCGCTCGGACAACACCGGTACCACCGTCCGCATGCACATGGCGATCCGGTCGCCGCGGCCGCTTAGCTGAGCGGCGTCGGCGGCCGCGTCTATGTGGTAAAACTCGGATGTGGACCTGCTCACGACGTCTGTCGCGACGGTCGAGTCAGACAGCGAGCCATACACGCTGGTGGAGCTCACCGGAGAAGCTGACGTGACCAACAGCGACGCCCTTCGCGAGGTGCTGGACGCCGAAGTGGCGAAGCAGCCGCGCACGATGATCATCGACCTGTCCGGGTTGCGCTTCATGGACTCCTCGGCGCTGCACGTCATCTTGCGCGCCAACCGGGTGATGGACCGCCAGGGCGGCGTGCTCGCCCTCGCGTCGCCGCGTGAGCCGGTGGCGAAGATGCTCCGGCTGACCGCCGCTGACCAGCTCATTCCCGTATATCCCAGCGTGCGCGAGGCCATCGCGGGATAGCCGGGCGCAAAAAAACCGGCCAACCACTTGTTTAGCGCGGGTCCGGCTGGGATATAGTTCAGCTCAGTGGTGCCTACGACGCAGGCACGTTCCACGCCAGTTATCGGCGTGCGTGCTCGCGCGGCCCACTATTTTTTTGACCGCAGGCCTCCCGAGGGCACGCCGTAATGGCTCCCCCCGACGAGGAGGCCTCTCCATGAAGATCGCCCTGGTAGCCCAGCACACGACGTCGCTCGCCCACGATGCCAGGCTGCGCGAACTCAGCCGGAGCCTTGCTGGCAAGGGCCACCGCGTCACCGTGTACGCGAGGAAGGATGGCGCCACGCTGCCGGCCAAGGCCGATCTCGACCCGGGCGTTCAGATCGAGCTCATCGGCCCGGGCGGCAAGCACGCGAGCGACGAGTCGCAACTGCTCGCCCAGGTGCCCGCGTTCAGCCAGCCGCTGCACGAGCAGTGGCGCCACGAGCGCCCCGACGTTGTGCACGCGCTGCGGTGGACCAGCGGCCTCGCCGCCCTCGCCGCCGCCCGCGACTTGCGCATCCCGGTCGTGCAGTCGTTCGGCTCCCTTGGCGTCGCGGAGCGCAGGCACCACGTGCTGCCGGTCAGCGTCGGCACCGAGCGGATCAGGCTCGAGCCCGCGATCGGCCGCAGCGTCAACGCCGTGGTGGCCGGAAGCTCCGACGAGGAGTCGGACCTGACCAGGCTCGGCGTCCCGCGCCGGTCGATCAAGGTGGTGCCCTGGGGCGTGGACACCGACGAGTTCAGCCCGGAAGGGCCGGTGGCCGACCGCACCGGCCGGCCGCGGCTGGTGACCGTCGCCGACCTGAACGAGCACGACGAGCTCACTATGCTGCTGCAGGTGCTGTCCAAGGTGCCCAGCGCCGAGCTGGTCGTCGCGGGCGGCCCGCCGCGCGCCAAGCTGCGCGGCGACATGGCGTACCGGAGGCTGGCGAAGGTCGCCGAGTCCCTCGACGTGACCGGCCGGGTGCTGTTCGCCGGCGAGGTCGGCCGCGGCGCGCTGCCGCCGCTGCTGCGCTCCGCCGACCTGCTGGTCAACGTCTCCGAGTACGACCCCACCGGAATGGTCTCCGTGCAGGCGATGGCCTGCGGCACCCCCGTCGTCGCGACCGCGGGCGGCGGCCAGGGCGACGCCGTGGTCGACGGCACGACCGGCATCCTGGTGCCGCCCGGCCGGCCGGCGCTGCTCGCCCAGCGGATCCGCCAGCTGCTCGCCCACCCGATGCTGCTCGAGGCGTTCAGTGTGGCCGCCGCCGACCGCGCCAGGTCCCGCTACTCCTGGGACCGGATCGCCCACGAGACGCTCGCCGTCTACGACACCGCCGTGGACAAGGCGGCGGCGCTGGCGGCCTGATAGCCATCCCCCTCCCCCGAGGGAGCGGCGGCCGCGTTACGCGGCCGCCGCTCCTGCTTTCCCGCCGTCTGCGCCTCATGGCTGGCGTGAGCACGCCGATACTAGTGCCATGACTGAGATCGAGTCCCTGATCGCCGAGGTCCGCCAATTGCGCGCCGAGGTAGCCCGGCTGCACACCGAGCACACGGCGGTGCACATCCGGCACGGCTGGATGAGCATGATCTTCAAAGACCTGTCTACTAACCCGTACACCCAGTACAAGGTCCACATGTGGGGCGCGATCTACTGGCTGATCAACTTTCCGCTGATCTGCTGCCTGTTCTTCTTCACGCCCACGCTGTGGCTCAAGCTCGGCATCTTCATCACGCTGATCTACTCGATCTACGCCAACCTCGCGACCGACTACGGCGCCATGTCGGCGGCCGAGGCGGCGTTCGGACAGCCGCAGCCACCGCCGATCCCACTCGAGCCGCCGACGCTGCCGTCGATATGAACCGGCGGGCGGGGTCGAGGGTCAGGGAGTGGGCGGGGACAGCCAGCGTTCCATGCAGTTGAGGAGTTCCTCGATGTCGATCGGCTTGGTGATGTAGTCGCTGGCGCCGGCGTCGATGCTCTTCTCACGGTCGCCCTGCATGGCGCGGGCGGTGACGGTAATGACGGGCAGGCTGGCGTACTCGGGCATCTTGCGGATCGCGCGGGTGGTCTCGTAGCCGTCCATCCGCGGCATCATCACGTCCATCAGCACCAGGTCGATGTCGCCGGCGGCCAGCGCGGCGATGGCCTTCCTCCCGTCGGTCGCCTGGACGACCGTCATGCCGTGCATTTCCAGCACGTCGGTCAGCACGAAGGCGTTGCGTGGGTCGTCGTCGACGACGAGGATCCGGTGCCCCGCCAGTCCGGCGTGCGCCCGCGCGGCGGGAACCGGCCGGACGTCGGCCGCGGTCGCGGCCGACGACTGGACGGCGGGCCGCGCGGCGGCCTGCACGGTGGCTGCCTGGGCCGGCGCCGCTACCCGGGGTCCGGCGAGCACGGACAGCGGGAGGCGGAGGCTGAAGGTGCTGCCCACGCCGAGCTCGCTGCGCACCGTGACCTCGCCGCCGAGCCGGGCGGCGACCTCCCGGCAGATGGCCAGGCCCAGGCCGGTGCCGCCGTAGCGGCGGCTGGTGGTCCCGTCGGCCTGCTGGAAGGCGGAGAAGATGCTGCCGAGGTTGTCGCGGCCGATGCCGATGCCGGTGTCGGTCACCGAGAACACCACCCACGACTCCGTGTCCGCGCCCGCCTGCCCAGGGCCCGCCGTGTCGATATGCAGCTCGACGCGGCCGTGGTCGGTGAACTTGACCGCGTTGGACAGCAGGTTGTAGAGGATCTGGCGAAGCCGCTGCTTGTCGGTCTCGAGCACGGCGGGCACGCCGGGCGCCGTGGTGATCATGAACCGCAGCCGCTTTTCCTCGGTCAGCGGCCCGAACACGCCGCGCAGGTCCTCGACGAGCCCGGCGAGCGCGAACCGCTCCGGGGTGATCTCCATCTTCCCCGCCTCGACCTTGGTCAGGTCCAGGATGTCGTTGATCAGCCGCAGCAGGTCAGAGCCCGAGGAGTGGATGATCGTGGCGTACTCGACCTGCTTGGCGGTGAGATTGCCCTCCAGGTTCTGCGCGAGCAGCCTGGCGAGCACGAGCAGGCTGTTGAGCGGGGTGCGCAGCTCGTGGGACATGTTCGCGAGGAACTGCGACTTGTACCGCGACGCCAGGTCCAGCTCCCCCGCCTTGTCGGCGAGCTCGGCGTTGGACCGCTGCAGTTCCTGCTGCCTGGCCTGCAGCTCGGCGGTCAGCCGCTGCGACTGCTCGAGCAGCGCGTCGGTGCGGGCGTTGGCGATCATCGTGTTGACGTTGACCCCGATGGTTTCCATCAGCTGCTCGAGGAACTCGCGGTGCACCTGGGTGAACGGCCACAGCGAGCCGGCCTCGATGACGCCGAGCACCTGGTCCTCGACCGCGATCGGCATGATCATCACATTGACCGGGCGCGCCTCGCCGATCGCCGAGGAGATGCGGACGTAACCCCCGGGGACCTCCTCCAGCACGATCGGCTTCCTGGTCTTGGCGACCTGGCCGATCAGCGAGTGGCCGAGCAGCACTTCGGCGGGCGTGTCGCCGTCGAGCCCGTACCCGGCGATCAGGCGCAGCCGGGTCCGCGGCTCGCCGGGCTCGGCGAGGAAGAACGCGCCGTGCTGCCCGCCGACCATCGGGATGAGCTCGTCCATGATCAGCTCGGCGACGTCCGCCAGGTCGCGCTGACCCTGCATCAGGCTGGCGATCCGCGCGAGGTTGGTCTGCAGCCAGCCTTGCTGCTGGTTGGCCTCGGTGGTCTCGCGCAGCGACCGGACCATCGTGTTGATGTTGTCCTTGAGCTCGGCGACCTCGCCGCTGGCCTCGACCGCGATCGACCTGGTCAGGTCGCCGGTCGTGACCGCGCTGGTCACCTCGGAGATCGCCCGGACCTGCCTGGTGAGGTTCCCGGCGAGCTCGTTCACGTTCTCCGTCAGCCGCTTCCAGGTGCCCGACACGCCTTCGACCTCGGCCTGGCCGCCGAGGCGGCCTTCGCGGCCGACCTCCCTGGCCACCCGGGTGACTTCGGCGGCGAACGCCGACAGCTGGTCGACCATCGTGTTGATGGTGGTCTTCAGCTCGAGGATCTCGCCCCGCGCGTCGACGTCGATCTTCTTGGTCAGGTCGCCTTGCGCGACGGCGGTGGTGACCTGGGCGATGTTGCGGACCTGGCTGGTCAGGTTGTTGGCCATCGAGTTGACGTTGTTGGTCAGGTCCTTCCAGGTCCCGGCCACGTTCGGCACGGTCGCCTGGCCGCCGAGCCGGCCGTCGGTGCCGACCTCGCGAGCGACCCTGGTGACCTCGCCGGCGAACGCCGACAGCGTGTCCACCATCCCGTTGATCGTCCCGGTCAGGGCGGCCACCTCGCCCTTGGCCTCGACGGTGATCTTCTGGCTCAGGTCGCCGCGCGCCACCGCGGTGGCCACCTGGGCGATCGAGCGGACCTGCGCGGTGAGGTTAGACGCCATGACGTTCACGTTGTCGGTCAGGTCTTCCCAGGTGCCGGACACGCCCTGGACGATGGCCTGGCCGCCGAGCTTGCCCTGGGTGCCCACGTCACGGGCGACCCTGGTGACCTCACCGGCGAAGGATGACAGCTGGTCGACCATCGTGTTGATGGTCTCCTTCAGCTCGAGGATCTCCCCGCGCGCGTCGACGCGGATCTTCTGGCTCAGGTCGCCCTTGGCGACGGCGGTGGTGACCTGGGCGATCGAGCGGACCTGCGCGGTCAGGTTGGCCGCCATCACGTTGACCGATTCGGTCAGGTCCTTCCAGGTGCCGGACACGCCCTGCACGTCGGCCTGACCGCCGAGGCGGCCCTCGGTGCCCACCTCGCGGGCGACCCTGGTGACCTCGCCGGCGAAGTCGGACAGCGTGTCGACCATCGTGTTGATGGTGTTCTTGAGCTCCAGGATCTCCCCGCGGGCGTCCACCGTGATCTTCTGGCTCAGGTCGCCCTTGGCGACGGCCGTGGCGACCTGGGCGATCGACCGGACCTGGACGGTGAGGTTGCCTGCCATGAAGTTGACCGAGTCGGTCAGGTCCCGCCACGTCCCGCCCACGCCCGGCACCTGCGCCTGGCCGCCGAGCCGGCCCTCGGTGCCCACCTCGCGCGCCATCCTGGTGACCTCGCCCGCGAACGCGGACAGCTGGTCCACCATGGTGTTGACCGTGTTCTTAAGCTCCAGGATCTCCCCGCGGGCGTCCACCGTGATCTTCTGGCTCAGGTCGCCCTTGGCGACGGCGGTGGTGACCTGGGCGATATTGCGGACCTGGCTGGTCAGGTTGCCCGCCATGAAGTTGACCGAGTCGGTCAGGTCCCGCCACGTCCCGCCCACGCCCGGCACCTCGGCCTGGCCGCCGAGCCGGCCGTCGGTGCCCACCTCACGGGCCACCCGCGTGACCTCGCCGGCGAACGCCGACAGCGTGTCCACCATCCCGTTGATGGTCTCGGCGAGCGTCGCGACCTCGCCCTTGGCCTCGACGGAGATCTTCTGGCTCAGGTCGCCGCGCGCCACCGCGGTGGTCACCTGGGCGATGTTGCGGACCTGGCTGGTCAGGTTGCCCGCCATGCCGTTGACCGAATCGGTCAGGTCCTTCCAGGTGCCGGCGACCGCGGGGACCTGGGCCTGGCCGCCGAGCTTGCCGTCGATGCCCACCTCGCGGGCCACCCGCGTGACCTCGGAGGTGAACACGGACAGCTGCTCGTTCATCCCGTTGAAGACGGCGGCGATCTCGTTCATCAGCGGGTCCTGGCCGTCGGGCAGCCGGGTGCTGAAGTCACCGCCTCGCACCGCGCTCAGTCCGGCGAGCAGCTGCTGCATCTGTTCCTGCTGTCTGGCCTGCGTCGCAGTCGCCATACCGTCATCACCTTCCACTGTGCGCGGATTCGCGCGGCGTGGGTTCAATGATGCCATTTTCCCGTGCTGGACCGGGCAGCGCGCACTTCACCGCCTAACCTACGGGGCATGTCGTCTCCCGGCCTGTCCTTGCTGACGCTCAACATCGGCAACCCGTCCCCGGACCGGGCCCGGCGGCAGCTGGCCTGGCTCGTCCGGCGTGAGGAGGACGTCCTGGTCCTCACCGAGACCAGGGCAAGCGCGGGATGCCGGCTGCTCGCCGGGGAGTTCACCGCCGCTGGCTACGCGGTGCACTATCCGCAGCCCGGTCCCGGCGAGTACGGCACGATGATCGTCAGCACCGTGCCCGCGGCGCCGGACGACGGGTTCGGCGGCCGGCTCGGGTACCTGCCGTCCAGGGCCGCGGCGGTCATCCTGCCCGCGCCGGCCGGGGCGCTGCGGGTCATCGGCCTGTACGTGCCGGCCAGGGACGCCAGCGCCGGCAAGACCGAACGCAAGCGCAAGTGGCTGGCCGCCTGCGACGCCGCGCTCGCCGCGGCCGTCACGGAGATGCCCGCGATCGTGCTCGGCGACCTGAACGTCCTCGAGCCTGACCACTGGCCGCGCTACCCGTTCTTCGCCCCGTTCGAGTACGGCTTCTACCGCGCCCTGGCGGAGGCGCACCGGCTGACCGACGTGTTCCGTCACCTGCACCCGGACGCAGCCGAACACAGCTGGGTCGGCCGGGCCGGCGACGGCTACCGGTATGACCACGCGTTCTGCAGTCAGTCCCTCAGCGGCCACATCACCGGCTGCGACTACCTGCACCAGCCACGCGAGGACAGGCTCTCGGACCACTCGGCCCTCACGATGCGGCTGGCCATCGTCCCGCCGGCGCCGCTGCCGCCGGCGTGACGGCCGGGACGCACTGGCTGGCCTAGGCCAGGACGCCCCTCAGTTCCGCCATCGACTCACGGAAGATGCCCGGCAGGTCGGGCTGGCCTGGCGCGCTGACCCAGCGCGCGAAGGCGACCTTGAAGACGGCGACCCCTGTCTCCGCGGCCAGGCTCGCGCCCGGCTCGGGGATACCACGGTCCCTGAGCGCGCCGGCCACCGCGGACGCGAGCGCCGCGAGCTTGATCAGCTCGCGCTCCCGTAGCTCCGCGTTCGCGGACACGATGGCGTCGCGCAGCCTGACGCGTTCCGGGTTCTCCTGCATCATGGCGGCCGCGGCCTCGAACGCCGCGCCCACCAGGTCCATGGCCGAGGCCGAGGCCGGGGCGCCGGCGACAGCGCGGGCCAGCAGGTCCCGCAGCCGTTCCATGCCGTAGAAGAGGACCTCGCGCTTGTCGGCGAAATGCCGGAAGAACGTCCGCTCGGTCAGTCCGGCCCGGGCGGCGATCTCCGCGACCGTGGTCTGCTCGAACCCGTGCTCGGCGTAGAGCTCCATCGCCGCCTTCGCCAGCCGGCCGCGTGCGTCCGGCTCCCATCGACCCATGGCATGATACTACGTGATGACAGTGACTGGCATCGGCGTGCTAGGCTGACGACAGCGACTGACATCAGGAGGTTTCTCATGCGGGTATTCGTCACCGGCGCGTCCGGCTGGATTGGCTCGGCCGTCGTTCCCGAGCTCCTCGGCTCGGGTCACCAGGTCCTCGGGCTGGCCAGGTCCGACGACTCGGCTGCCGCGATCATCGCCGCCGGAGCCGAGGTGCTCCGCGGCGACCTGAACGACCTGGACACCTTGCGCGCCGGGGCCGCCGGCTCCGACGGGGTCATCCACCTCGCGTTCATTCACGACTTCGCCGACTTCGAGGCGTCGGTCACCGCCGACCGGCGCGCCATCGAGACAATGGGCGGTGCGCTCGAGGGCTCCGGCAAGCCCCTGGTCATCGCCTCAGGAACGCCCGCATTGCCAGGGCACGTGGCGACCGAGCGCGACGAGTCCGCGCCAGGCTCGCCGGTGGCGGGCCGGATGGAGAACGCCAGGGCGGCGCTCGGCATGGCGGCGCGCGGGGTCCGGTCGTCGGTCGTGGGGCTGCCGAGGACGGTGCACGGCGACGGCGACCGGCACGGCTTCATCGCCCGCCTGGTCGGCATCGCCCGCGACACGGGCGTCTCCGGCTACATCGGCGACGGGTCCAACCGCTGGCCCGCGGTGCACGTGCTGGACGCCGCGTCCCTGTTCCGCCTCGCGGTGGAGCGGGCCCCGGCGGGATCGAGGCTGCACGCGGTCGGTGACGAGGGCGTGCCGATCCGGGACATCGCCGAGGTGATCAGCCGCCACCTGAACGTGCCGGCCGCCTCCGTCCCGGCCGGGGATCTCGGTTTTCTCGGCCAGGTCCTCTCCATCGACCAGCCGGCGTCCGCCGCGCTGACCCGCGAGCTGCTCGGCTGGCGTCCCGTCCAGCCAGGCCTGATCGAGGACATGGACAAGGGGCACTACTTCGGCTAAGCCACCGAGGCGGGGCGGAGCCTAGGTATGCGCGTTCACACTCCATAATCTCGCTGTCCCAAACACGACATCGAAACGAGATGCGGCGAGACGGCTTTTCACCCCGGGCGGGGGAGGCGCGTCGGCAGCGCGCGCGAAATTCTCGGCGTAGCCAACACTCTCAGGAACGCAGGAGCACCACATGACGACAAAGGCCGCCTTCGCCCCCGAGGAATGGACAACGGTCCTCGAGGGACCGTCGACAGCGGGCATGATCGTGATCACGGCGGCCCACGGGGGCACGTTCCGCGAAACCGTCGCGATGTCGAAGGCCTATACAGAGGCACGCGCCGAGCACGGCGAAAGCGAGCTCCTCGACGAGATCGTGTCAGCGAAACCCAAGGTGGACCACACGCGGTATCACTCGCCAGAAGAACTCAGGGACACCGGGCTCGGGCACATCCGTGACGCCATGACCCTGCTGCTCAGCAAGGCGACGGCCGAGGAATGCGATGACTACCGGCACTTCGTCCTTACCCTGGCCGGCAAGGTCGCCGCCGCGCACCGGGAGCACGGGCAGGCGGTGAGCCCCGAAGAGGCAGCGGCCATCGAGCAGATCACGGCGGCACTCGGCGCGGCCGGCTCTTGACCCGGATCCACGATCCGGCCCGGCTGAGAGCGGGGGAAGGCCGTGCTGGTCCTTGACCTGATGCTGGTCGGCCTCGCGGTCGCGGTCGACCCGCTGCCGCTGACGGCCTTCCTCGTCGTGCTGCCCTCCGAGCGAGGAGTGCGCAAGGGCGCCGCGTTCGTGTTCGGCTGGCTGGTGTCCCTGGCCATCGTGGTCACGGTCACGGTCGCGGCTACCGGCAATGACCCGCCCAAGCCAGCCACGGCCCCGTCGCTGGCCGCGCTGGCGGTCAAGATCGTGCTCGGCGTTGTCCTCGTCAGGATCGCGGTCCGGCACATCCGGGCCAGACGGCGGCCCATGCCGCCCAAGAAGCCGCCCAAGTGGCAGGCGCACGTGGACAGCATGTCCCCGTGGTTCGCCATGGCCCTGGCCCCGACCCTGCAGCCCTGGGTGCTGATCGGCCTGGGGGCGGCCACCGTGGTGGAGGCCAAGTTGTCCAGCTGGCAGAGCTTCCTGGCGCTGGGCTTGTACTGCGTCCTGGCCTCGTCGTCCTACCTGGCGATGGAGATCTACGCCGTCGTCAGGCCCGCCCAGAGCCAGGCGCTGCTGGTCAGGTGCAAGACCTGGGTCGACTCCCACATCGACCAGGCGATCACCATCGGGAGCCTGCTCATCGGTCTCTGGTTCATCGCCGACAGCCTCTACCTGATCATCAACTCATGAGCGGATGCCGGGGACTGGACGGCCGTCCTCCAGGTAGACGAATCCGCGGTGCCGCGATACGGCGCGCACCCGGCGCCGGATCGGAGGCCTGAGCAGCGCGAGCGCGGCAGCCAGCGGGACCAGCCGGTACTCGGCGATCTCCTCCGGCTGCAGTCTGATCGCCGCCAGATCCGCGTCGTCAGCCGGCCCGCAGTCGAACAGGAACCGGATGCCGCCCGGGTGACCCGGACGGCCGGGACGGTAGTCGGTGCAGGCCAGCCGGCCGCCGCGCACCTCGATGCCGCACTCTTCGAGCACCTCCCGCCGGCACGCATCCCAGGGCGTCTCCCCGTCCGCTTCCACGATGCCGCCGGGGATCGTCCAGCCGGTCTTGTACGTCGGCTTGAGGATCAGCAGCCGTCCCGCCTGGTCGAAGATCAGCGCGCCGGCGGACACCGGAATCGCCGGAAGCTCGGCGGCGACCATGTTCTGGTCATTCACACAGCCAGGATGGCATGCGGAGGGATACCGATGGAAAGGGCTAGCCCGGCGGTGAGCATCCGCTGCCGGACCGCCCAGTCCGTCATGCCACCCGGAACTGCTCGGCGTCGGCGGCCTTGAACGCCAGGCCAAGGCCCGGGCGGGCCGGGTCCGGGCGCAGCACGCCGCCGTGCGGATCGAGAGCGCCGTCGAACAGCATCGACTCGATCCGGACGTGGTCGTGGAAGTACTCCAGGTGGCGCAGGTTCGGGACGGACGCGCAGACGGGGGCGTGCAGATTCGGCGCGCAGTGCGCGGAGACCTGCAGGCCGGAGGCCGCCGCGACCGCGGCGGCCCGCACGAACTCCGTGATGCCGCCGCACCTGGTCACGTCGACCTGCAGGCAGTCGACGGCCTGCGCGCCCACCATGCGGGCGAAGTAGGCCAGGTCGTAGCCGTACTCCCCCGCGGTGACGTCGGGCGCCACCTGGTCGCGGACCTCCCGCAGGCCGTCCAGGTCGTCGGAACTCACGGGTTCCTCGAACCAGGTCACGTCGTGATCGGCCATCGCGCGGCCCACCCGGACGGCCTGCTTGCGCGTATAGCCGCCGTTGGCGTCCACGTACAGCTCGGCGTCCGGGCCGATCACCCGCCGGGCGAAGGCGATCCGCGCCAGGTCGCGGGCCTCGTCGGCGCCCCACGACTCGCCGATCTTGATCTTGACGCGGGGGATGCGCCACTCCCCCGTCCACTGCTCCAGCTGGGCGCGCGCCGCGGGCTCGTCGTAGGTGGTGAACCCGCCGCTGCCGTAGACCGGCACGGCGTCCCTGGCCTGGCCGAGGAGGCGGCTGACGGGCACGCCGAGCAGCGCCGCCTTCAGGTCCCACAGCGCGGTGTCGACCGCGGAGATCGCGTAGGACACCAGGCCGGGACGGCCGATGTTGCGCACCGCGCGCACCATGGCCTGCCAGGCGGCGCCGGTCTCGAACACGTCGTGTCCCGCGACGGCCGTCGCGAGCTCGTTCTCGATCAGCGGCTGACAGGCGCTCGACGCGTACGTGTACCCGGTCCCGGTCCGGCCGCCGCCGGTGACGTGCGCCACGACGAGCGTGGTCGAGGACCAGGCGAGGGTGCCGTCGGCTTCCGGCTGGTCGGTGGGGATCGTGTAGGCGGCGGCCGTCACCGCCTCCACGGCGGGGAAATCGCTCACCGGCGGATGGCGTCCTTCGCCCGGGTGACGGCCGAGCCGACGACCTCGGCGGCGGACACGGCGTGCTGCGCCACCCACAGCTGCGCGCTGCGCTGATGCGACCTGTTGTCGAAGTCGCCGTGCGCGCCGTGGTCCTCGCCGGGCTCCTCGTCCCCCGGGTGCCACAGGTTGCCGGGGCCGTGCACGGCGCGCAGGTCCCCCGTCTGCTGGGAGCCGTAGCCGGTGCGGGCCAGGTAGCGGTCCAGCAGCGGCGCGGCGAACTTCTGCGCGAAGATCGTGCCCACGGTGGACGCGCCGACCCAGTACTCCTTGTGCTCCGGGTGGTCGGCGGCGAAGACGACGCCCTGGGCCGCGACCTCGGGCTCGTAGATCGGCGGCACCGGCTGCGGGTGCCTGGGCAGCCTGGACCGCACCCAGGAGAACTGGGGCGTGTTCACGGCCGGCATCTGCGCGATCGTGATGCGCACATTGCTGTGGTCGTGCAGCAGTTCGGTGCGCACCGACTCGGTGAACCCGTTGATGGCGTGCTTGGCGCCGCAGTACGCCGACTGCAGCGGGATGGCCCGGTAACCGAGCGCGGAGCCGACCTGCACGATCGTGCCGCGGTCGCGGGGCAGCATCTTGCCGAGCGCCGCCTTGGTCCCGTACACGAACCCCAGGTAGGAGACCTCGGTGACGCGCTTGAACTCCTCGGGCTTGATCTCCGTAAACGGCGCGAAGACCGAGGTGAACGCGACGTTCACCCACACGTCGATGGGGCCGAGCTCGCTTTCCGCCCGGTCCGCGGCCTGCTGCACCGCGTCGAAGTCGGCGACGTCGGCGGGGATCGGCAGCGCCTTGCCGCCCGCCGCTTCCACGTCGCGGGCGGCGCCCTCCAGGCCCGCCTCGCCGCGCGCGACCAGCGCGACATGGGCTCCGCGGCGTCCGAAAAGCCGCGCCGTGGCGCGGCCGATGCCCGCGCTGGCGCCGGTGATCACGACTGTCTGGGTCATGAAAGGCCTACTTCCTGGCATGAGGCATCCCAAACGAGGGAAGCCGCAACGACATGACTGAGACCCTCGTCACTCCCCGCGTGCTGCGCGAGTACGCGCTCGTCGCCGACGGCGAACGCGGCGCCCTGATCGCGCCGGACGGCTCGGTCGCCTGGCTGTGCGTGCCGCGCTGGGACAGCCCCGCCGCGTTCAGCGCGCTGCTTGGCGGCCCGGGCCAGTACACCGTCGCCCCCGCTGATCCCTGGCACGTGTGGGGCGGCTACTACGAGAACGGCACCCTGATCTGGCACAACCGGTGGGTCGGCTCGTCCGCGATCGAGTGCCGGGAGGCGCTCGCCATGCCGCCCGACCCGCGCCGGGCGGTGCTGCTGCGCCGCATCGAGGCGGTGGACGGGCCGGCGAAGGTCACGGTGTTCCTCGACGTGCGGGGCGGGTACGGGCGCAGCCGCGCCGCGTCCGTGGAGCGGCAGGGGGACATCTGGACCGGGCGCAGCGGCACGACGCGGTTCCGCTGGTCGGGCGCCGCCAAGGCGCGGGCCGTCGACGGCGGGCTGCGTATGACGATCGAGCTGGCGGGAGGGGCGACGCACGAGCTCGTTCTGGAAATTTCTGATCGTGATCTTCCCGATGAGCCACCGGACGCCGGCCGCACCTGGGCGGCGACGGAAGAGGCCTGGTCGCGGGTCACGCCCGACTGCAGCGACCTGATCGCCGTGGCGGACGCGCGGCACGCGTACGCCGTGCTGCACGGCCTGACCTCCGCGAGCGGCGCGATGGTGGCGGCGGCCACCACGTCGCTGCCCGAGCGGCTGGAAGGCAGCCGCAACTACGACTACCGGTACGCGTGGATCAGGGACCAGTGCTACGCCGGCCTCGCCGTCGCCGCGCGCGGGCCGCATCCGCTGCTCACCGGCGCGGTGCGGTTCGTCACCGAGCGGCTGCTCGCCGACGGGCCCGACCTGATGCCCGGGTATACGGTCAGCGGGCAGCCGATCCCCGAGGAGCGGCAGCTTCGCGGGCTGCGCGGCTTCCCTGGCGGGACCGCGCGGGCGGGGAACTGGGTGTGCGAGCAGTTCCAGCTGGACGCGCTGGGCGAGTCGCTGTCGCTGCTGGCCGCCGCGGCGCGGCACGACATGCTCGACGAGGAGGACTGGCAGGCGGCGTCCGTCGCCGCCGAGGCGATCGGGAAGCGGTGGGGGGAACCGGACGCGGGCATCTGGGAGCTGGACAACCGGCGCTGGGCGCACTCCCGGCTGGCCTGCGTGTCCGGGCTGCGCGCTATCGCGGCCGTGGCCGCCGAAGGGCCGGCGGGCGGGCACGGGCGCCGGGAGGCCGCGCGGTGGACCGCGCTGGCCGACGCCATCCTGGCCAGCCTCAGCGACTGCGTCCACCCGTCCGGGCGGTGGCAGCGGGCGCCGGACGACGAGCGGGTGGACGCCGCGCTGCTCGTCCCCCTGGTCCGCGGCGGGCTGCCCCTCGACGATCCGCGGAACGTCGCGACGATCGACGCGGTGCAGCGGGAGCTGGCCGCCGACGGGTACGTGTACCGGTTCCGGCACGACGCGCGGCCGCTGGACCAGGCGGAGGGGGCGTTCCTGCTGTGCGGGTTCTGGATGGCGCTCGTCGAGCATGCGCGCGGCCATCCGGTGGCCGCGGCCCACTGGTTCGAGCGCAACCGGGGCGCTTGCGGGCCCGCCGCGCTGTACACCGAGGAGTTCGACGTGCACCAGCGGCAGCTGCGCGGCAACCTGCCGCAGGCGTTCGTGCACGCGGGCGTGCTGGAATGCGCGGTGACGCTGTCCCCCGACGTGCAGCTCGGCGGCGGCGCCGTCTAAGCCGATCTCGCCGCTGACTCCGCGATTTGTCCTGTTTTCTGCTGTCCCGACGACCGAAAACAGGAACAAAGCTGAGCGGTCATGACACCACCGCCGGTGATCTCGGCCTTTACCCGGACTCTTCGGCGGGCGGGCTCGACGGCCAGTGAGCGGGCGACCAGTCCCCCTCTGGGTCCGTGGTCTGCCCCACTTCGATCAGATGACCGTCGGGATCGCGGATGTAGCAACGCTTCTCGTACTGGTGCTGTTTCGGCGGTGTCAGGAATTGAGCACCCCGGGCGCTCCATTCGGCGTACACGGCATCGATGTCTTTAACCCGGATATTAAGGAAGCTGCTGACCCGGTCGGGATCACGCGGCGTCTCCAGGATGACCGTGGGCTTGTCGTCGGTCGGTCCTCCGCCGCCATTGATGACGATCCAGCTGTTGGCTAGTGCGACATTGACCGGATCTCCGGGGAAGGCCACCCTGCCGCCGAGTACTTCGGTGTAGAAGCGCCGGGAGCGCTCAACATCGTCCGAGACGATGAAGTGGGTCAGCACAATTCCCTCTGGGGGCGGTGGCAGCTCGGCCATCCGGCACCTCCACTGATTAGGTCTCGCCCCCGCCTCAGCACGGAGTCTGCGGCCGACGTTACCAGGGACAAACATTCGGTCTCCTTCCCCGCTGCCGCGCGGCGATCCGGACCGCACCGTTACTTGGCGGGGACGTCGCGCATTTTGCGGAGCGGGGAGAAGTAGACCCAGAAGCCGGCGGCCCAGCTGCCGATGAAGCCGATCCACAGCGTGGGGCGGATGCCGATCGTCGAGCCGAGCGCGCCGCCGATGATGGCGCCGAGCGGCATGGTGCCCCACACGATCCACCGGACGGCCGCGTTCATCCGGCCCATTAGCTGCGGCGGGGTGACCGCCTGCCGGTAGCTGACCTGCGCGACGTTATAGACCACCCCAGAGAAGAAGAAGGAGGCGTAGCCGATCGGGAACAGCACCACCAGCCAGCCGGGCTCCGCGAGCGCCGGCAGGAACTGCGGCAGGCCGAAGACGAGGACGGAGAACCAGATGATGCGCGCCGAGCCGATGCGGCGGGCGAGCCGCCCGGCGAAGACCCCGCCGGCGATGCCGCCGATCGCGCTGATCGCGAACAGCAGGCCGGTGTAGGCGGGACGGACGTGCAGCACGCGAATCAGGAAGACGATCTCGATGGCCGTGGCCATGGAACTGAACAGGTTCGACGTTCCCGTGCAGGCGACGATCTTGCGCAGGATCGGATGCTTGACCACGAACTTCAGGCCCTCGGCGATCTCCGCCCGCAGGTTGCGGTGCTCTGGCGGCGTCTCGACGCGCTGTTCCCTGGTCCTGATGCCGAACAGCGACGCCACCGACACCACGTACGAGATGGCGTCCGCCCACATCGCCGTGGCCGCGCCCACCGCCCCCACCAGGCCGCCGCCCAGGCCCGGCCCGGCGAACTGGGCGAACGCCTGGGTAGCGCCCAGCTTGCCGTTGCCGTCCATCAGGTCCTCCGGCTTGAGCAGCACCGGAAGGTAGCTCTGGTAGGAGACGTCGAAGAACACGGTGGCCACCCCGGCCGTCAGCGCCACCACGTACAGCTGCCAGAGCGTCAGGACACCGAGCGCCCAGGCCAACGGAACCGATCCGATGATCAGCACCCGCGCCACGTCGCAGGCCAGCATGATCGCGCGCTTGGGGTGCCGGTCCACGATCGCGCCGGCCGGCAGGGCGATGAGCGCGAACGCGAGGGTCGCGGCCGCGGTCAGCAGGCCTACCTCGAAGGTGCTGGCCTTGAGCAGGACCACCGCGGTCAGCGGCAGCGCCAGCTGGGTGACCGACGAGCCCATCTCGCTGACGGTCTGGCCGCCCCACAGCAGCATGAAGTCGCGGTGCCGCCACAGGCTGTCCCGCTTCCCGCCCTCCCCCTGCGGCGCGCTGGCTTTCGCCGCCGCCGCGGCCTGGTGCGCTTCGGCGGCTTGTTCCGCGGCCTGCTCGATGGCGGCACCGGGCGATTCTGGCTCCTGTACCGGCTCTAGCAGTGGCTCCTCCCGAGGCTCTGGCACGGCCTACACCTTAGTAGGCGGCCTGCCCGCCATGTCTATCTATATTCCGAGCCTCTCGGCGAGCTGGCGGGCGTTGACCTGGGCCCAGTCCCGGTAGCAGTTGTTGAACACCACCTGGGTCTCGGCTGCGTCCTCGGCGAGTCGCGCGACCTTGGCCGCCCAGTCGTCGAGCTCCTTGCCGCCATAGCGATAGCCGAACCGTTCCGAGATGTTCTTGCTCTCCCACTTGTCCGAGTGGCCGTGCATGCGGACCACGGCCAGGTCGCTAGTGGCGGCCACCACCGGCGGGATGGAGTTCGAGTACCCCTGCGGCATGTCCACGCACACGTACGGCAGGTTGTGGCGGGACAGGAAGTCCAGCGTTTCCTTCTGGTTGTCGTCGGTCATCCAGGTGTGGTTACGGAACTCCACGCACACGCGCCGCGGCGCGGCCCGCTCCGCGCACGCCACGATGTAGTCCCTGTTCGCCCGGGAGATCGGGAACCACGGCGGGAACTGCAGCAGGATCGCGCCGAGCTTGCCCGCTTCGCGCAACGGCTCAAGGGCGGCGAAGAAGCGGTCCCACGCCTGGCCGGTCACCGCCGGGTCCACGTCCTTGAGATAGACGCGCTCCTTGCCCGTCTCGCCGGCCGCGGCTTCGCGCAGGTCCGCGGGCATCGCCTTCACCGGCGTCGGATGCTGGGTGAACAGGCTGAACGCCTTGATGTTGAAGGTGAACTCCGCCGGGGTCCTGTCCCGCCACGTCGCCGCGGTCTGCTCGGCGGGCAGCGCGTAGTACGTGGAGTCGACCTCGACCAGCGGGAACTGGCTGGCGTAGTAGCGCAGCCGCTTCTCCGGCGTGTTCGCGTCCTTCGGGTACCAGCCCGAGTCGATCAGCGTCTTGTCGGTCCACCCCGCCGTGCCCAGCCGGATATCTGCCATGACTAGCAGCTTAATGACGCGTGACTTCCGGCCGGCGCCACCCGGCCGCGCCGCGAGCACGCGGATAGGACGGCACGCATCGGGTAGCGCTCCTCTCGCCGGTGACAAGGGAGGCTGCGATGAAGGCGAAGCTGGTGGCGGAGGGCACGACCGTGACGTACGTGGTGGTGCTCGACCAGGGCGAGGAGGCGTTCTCCGCCCTGATGGGCTGGGCCGCGAGCGAGGGGATCTCGGCGGCCCAGGTGACCGCGGTCGGGGCGTTCGAGCGGGCGGTCGTCGGCTGGTTCGACCGCGCGGCGAAGGACTACCGGCGCATCACGGTGGGGCAGCAGTGCGAGGTGCTGTCACTGATCGGGGACATCGCGATCGGGCCCGGCGGCGATGGCGAGGCGGAGCGGTCGCAGCCGCACCTGCACACCGTGCTCGGCCTGTCCGACGGCACCACCCGCGGCGGGCACCTGCTGGAAGGCCATGTCTGGCCGACCCTGGAGGTCGTCGTGCGGGAGGCGCCCGCGCAGCTGCGCAAGACGCTCCGGCCCGACATCGGCCTGGCGCTCATCGACCTTGGCTAGCCGGAATCGTCGTCGGCAGGCGGGTCGGGGCTGTCGTCTTCCTTCCCGACGGTAGGCAGCATGCCGGAGATCGCGGACCGCATCGCCTGCCAGCCCGCCCGAGGCTTCACCTTCAGCGACGCGTAGGCGAGGGCGCCGGTCGGGATGGGCAGCCAGAAGTTGACGAGCCGCCAGGCGATGACGCCCAGCGTGGCCACGCTGCGGGTGACGCCGAAGCCGACCAGCAGCAGCGGCGTAATCGAGTCGACGACCCCGAGACCGCCCGGCGTGATCGGGAGCGCGCCCGCCACGTTGGCGATCCCGTAGACGGCGAACAGCTCGATGGGGTTGACGAACTTGCCGAACGCCGCCACGAAGGCCCACAGCGAGGCAGCGTCGAGGATCCAGTTGAGGGAGGCCCACAGCAGGGCCAGGGCGAGCACGCGCCTGTCGCGGGCCATCGTGGCGAACGTGCGGGCGGCGTCCAGGATGGCGTGCTCGACGCGCTCGCCGCTCAGCCCGGGGATCTTGTCGGCGACCACGTGCAGGATCCGGGAAGCCCTCCCGGCACCCCTGGTGACGCCGAACACCAGGGCCGCGACGCCCAGCAGCACCACGCGTCCCGATGATGGCGACCGTCCCGTAAATGGGCTGGAACCCGGCCAGCACGATCGAGATCACCAGGGACACCCACAGCAGCACGTTCAGCACCACGGTCGAGCCGATGCCCTTGGCCGCCATCATCACCCCGGCGTCGTTGCCGGAGATGCCCTCGTCGGTGAACAGCTTGAACCCGAGCGCCGCCGTGCCCAGTGTGCCGGCCGGGATGACGTGCGCCACCGCGGCGGCGGACAGGTCGATCCTGAACAGTATGGACAGGCTGGGCTTGGGCCCCGGCGGCAGCAGCACCTTGGTCAGCACCGCGTAGCAGAACAGTGACAGGCCCTCGAGGATGAGCCCCGCGGCGAGCCAGGCCGCGTTCACCTGGCCGAGCAGGTACAGGTCCTTGCTGGCGCCCACCAGCTCAGGGACAACGAGGTACTCGACGATCAGCAGCAGCACGAAGAGCAGCACAGTGCGGCGCAGCGGCTTGGCCAGATACGGCAGCCAGAGCCGCAGTCGCGGCCAGCGGCGCGGCCGACGCTCCTGCCGCTCCGTGCCCGGGTCGTCCTTAACGTCCGGGGCAGTTCCGCCCTGGTCTGCCTCCATGCCATCTGCCTACCCCGATCCCGCCGACTATCGCGGATGTGCCAACATAGCGAGAATCGATCACATTTCGTATACGGTCGGGGTCGTGGTGTAGCAGCGCCCGGAGGGCGTGGTCCACCGCATGACGCCGGGTTCTGGCTGGGTGAGCTTCCAGCCGGGTGCTTGCTTGACGCGGTGGTGGCGTCGGCAGGGCGGGGCCAGGTCGCACTGGCAGGTGATCCCGGCGGGGTAGGCGAGGGTGTGGTCCAGGTCGCAGTGTACGGCCTGGGCGCCGCAGCCCGGCGCCGGGCAGGTCGCGGTGCGGGCCCGGACCAGGTGCTTGAGTTTCCGGCTGGGGGTGTAGCGGTCTTCGCGGCCGGCGTGGTCGCAGGTCCCGCTGGCGATGGGGGTGAAGGTGATGTTCAGGCCGCGCAGGAAGTCTGCGAGCGCCGCGGCCTGCTGTTGGTCGGGTCCGTCCCGGTTTCGTGCTGCGCTGGGCGGCGGGGGTATCCAGGGGTGGGGGCCGCGGGCGCAGCCGTGCGCGACCGCGGTGCCGTCGGGCCCGAGGAGGGTGAAGCACCAGCGGGTGCGGGGATGGGCGGAGGCGGCCTGGACCAGGCGGCGGGTGTCGTCGGGGTCGGTCAGTCCCCAGCTGCCGGCCTCGCCGGGGGCGGAGGACCAGCCGAAGATATTGCCTGCGGGAACGGTGAGGTTGATCAGCGCCGGGAACGGCGCGGGCGGCCCGGCCGGGGTGGCGGGAGCATCGTCCGGGTGGTCGTCGTCTTCGGTGGTGCCGCGGCGTTCGTGCTGCCATTCGGGCATGTCGGGGCAGCCGTCCCAGCTGGCGTCATCGCCGTCGCCATCGCTGGCGCCGTCGCCGGGTGTACCGCCTGCTGCGGTGCTGTCCTGCCGGGCCTCGTCAGCGGGCCCGGGGCTGGTGAGCCGGTCGCGGGGGTCGCGGCCCTGGGTCAGGTCGTTGAACGCCAGCACCCGCAGCTGCTGCAGGGTGCCGGGCAGCCCGCCCTTGCGCAGCGCGACCGCCAGCGCGTCGATGTGCGCCTTGGACGCCAGCGCGTCCTCGATCGCCAGCTCGCGGCCGGACAGGTAGGCGTTGCCGGATTCTTCCCGCCCGGCCACGACCCGCTGCCGGTCGCGCCGCTGCTGGTCCTTGCCGCGCTGGAACGCGCCGGGGTCGAGTTTCATCGCCACCGCGACCGCCTTGCGGGCCAGCCGGTCATAGCGCAGCCCGGGCGCCAGCGCGGCGAGGATCTCATCGGCGTAGGCGGCGTCGGCGTCGGTCAGGTGCCGGGTGGGCCGCCAGATCAGCCGGGCCCGGTACTCATCGATCAGCCCGGCGCCGAGCGCGGCCCAGGTGCGCGGCAGCCGCGTTTCCAGGTCGGTGGCCAGATCCATCTGGTCGCGGGCGGCGTCCGGCGAGGTGACCAGCTCCATGCCGAGCTCGGCGTCGGGGAACTCGCCGTCCCGGCAGCCGCGCGGCACCCCGCGCGCCGTCGCGTCAGCCAGCTGGGCCTCGCGGCGGCGGGTGAACTCCGCGACCGCGGCCAGTTCCAGCCAGGCGGCGCGGGCCGCCAGCCGCCGCGCCGCCGACATCGCGCCCACCACCTGGTTATCGGTCAGCCGGCCCAGGTCCCCGGTCGCCTGCTCGGTCAGCGCGGCCAGCACCGGCCCGGGCCGCATCGCGTCCGCGGACCGGTCCCGGGCGAACACCTCCCCGCCCAGCCCGTCCGGGCCCAGCATGGCAGCCAGCTCTACAAGGTCCACGTCGGCGGCGTCGCCGAGGCCGATGGTGGCGGCCGGGCCCTCGATTTCCCATTCTTCGGGGATCCGGGCCCGGCCCGCGTCCAGGTCGGCGATGTAGGCGGCCATCTCCGCGTCGCCGTCCCAGTCATCCTCCGGCACCCCGGCCGGCATGCCCGCGACTTCGTCTCGCGTGTCGCCCTGACGCCCGCCCGGCTGGGCGCCGGCTGCCGCCTCCACGGCCTCGTCCCGCGCCGGACCGACGGGCGGCGGCTGCTCGCCGCCTGGCCCGGGACCGGGGAACGAAGCTTCGGACACCCTTAACTCCATGATCGCTAATAGGTTCATCATTAAATGTCTACACGAACACTATATCGTATTCGTAGTTGGACTGCAACAGCGAGGGGGCGAGCCCGAGGTGCGTCTTTACAGGATTCGGATCGTGACGAGGCAGGCGTCGTCGCCGGTGTCGGAGACCGCGCTGGACAAGATGCGGTCGGCCAGGCTGGCCGCGTCGTCCGCGGGCGGGGCGGCGGTGGCGGCGAGCTCGCCGAGCGCGTCGCTGATCGAACCCTCGCGGCGCTCGATCAGGCCGTCGGTGAACAGCAGCAGCGTGTCGCCGCTCTGCAGCTGGAGGATGGCCTCGTCGTACTCGGCGGACGGGTCGAGGCCCAGCAGCACGCCGCCAGGCAGCGGCAGCGTTTCCGCCGTCCCCGCGCGTGCCAGGATCGGCGGCAGGTGGCCGGCTCGCGCCCACCGCAGCACCCGGGTGTCCGGGTCGTACCGGCCGCAGACCACGGTTCCCGCGATGCCCTCGGTGAGGTGGCAGGCCGAGTAGTTGAGGTGCCTGAGCAGCTCGCCGGGGCCGACGCCGGTCGCCACCAGGCCGCGCAGCGCGTTGCGCGCGGCGACCATGCCGGTCACCGCTTCGATGCCGTGACCGGTGATGTCGCCCACCACGAGCAGCAGGTCCTTGCCTGGCAGCAGCAGCGTGTCGTACCAGTCACCGGACACCAGCCGCCCCGCCTCGGCCGGGCGGTAGCGCACCGCGACGTCCACGCCCGCGGCCGCCGCCGGCGACACGTCCGGCGGCATGATCGCGCGCTGCAAGCGGATCGCCAGCAGGTGTTCCTCCGCGGCGCGCTGCTCGCTGTCGGCGAGCTGGTCGCGGGTCGCGGCCAGCGCCACCTGGGTCTGGTAGTGCGCGGACACGTCCTGGAAGGCCCCGCGCAGCGCCACCACGTCCTCGCCGGCGAGGACCGGCTCGGCGAAGACGCGGATCTGCCTGACCGCCGTGTCGCCTGGCCGGACGATGCGGAACACCGCGACGCCGGGTTCCCTGGCCCGCAGCAGCGCCTGGTGGAATCGCCGGACGGCGGCCCGGTCCGCCGCGATGACGAAGCTGTGCAGGTCGGCGATGGAGATCGGGGCGGCCTGCGCCGGGTCGAGCCCGAACAGGGCAAACGCGGCATTGGTCCACCGGACGGTCCCGGTCGTGAGGTTCTCGTCCCAGCCGCCGATCTGGCCGAGCCGCTGCGCGTTGCCGAGCAGGTCCGCGAGCCGCTCTGGCTCGCCGAGCTTCCGCCAGGTGCAGATCACCCCGGCGAAGAACGGCGCGACGCGCAGGTCCGCGATCCCGACCGCGTCCTTGCCGCCCGTGAGCGGGGCGGTGCTGGCCCCGGGGACCTGCTCGGCGCGGCCGGTCGCCAGCACCCGGCTGGCGCGGGCGAACAGGCCGTCCGGTGCTCCCGACGAGGGGTACGCCTCCAGCAGGGTCAGGCCGGCCAGCTCGGCGGGCAGGCGGCCGGCCGGGTCGACGTAGCCGGGGCTCTCGTGCATCATGGCGAAATCGGTGAGCGCGCCGCTTTCGTCGCGCAGCGGCCGGAGGATCAGCACGGAGTCGGCGATCTCGTCAAGCAGCGTGAACACCCCGGGAGACGGGGCGGTCGACCCGACCGTTTCAGTCGCCATGCGCACGCCGAGCACTTCCGCGAACCCGGCGACGACCGCGGTCAGCCCCGCCCGCGCGGCGGCGTCGAAGTCGTCGCGCGGCGCCTGCCACCAGACCTCCGCGACGCCGAGCCTGGCACCCGACCTGTGGCGCAGCGCGAGGACCGCGCGGGCAGCGGCCTGGCCCCATGGCGCGATGGAAGGCAGCCGGCCGGCCTCCGGCGGAGGTCCGGTCAGCCCCCACAGGTCTTTTCCCGTGAACGCCACCCGCTGCTCCGCGCAGTCGAGCTGCGGCGGCAGCCGCCGCCACCGGCTCGACTCGGTGCCGCCAAGGCCGTCGGCGCCGAGCATCTCCAGGGCACCGTCGGTGTCGAGCAGCCACACCGCGACAGCAACCGCGCCGAACCTGGGCCGCAGGTGCTCAGCGAGCGCGCCGACGAGCTCGGCGCCGTCTCGCGCCCGTTCTGCCGCCACGACGGCCGCCGGATCGTCGGCTAGCCGCGGCTCGTGTTCTGGCCCCGCCAGTTCCCGGCCGGCCGGCGGTTCCAGCCTGAGCACGGCGGCCGCCATCTCGTGCTCGGGCATCCCCGCGGCGGCGGCCATGTCGGTGAGCTGCCTGGCCGCCTCGGTCACGGACCAGCCGTGCCGTTCCATCAGCACGCCCCTGGCCATCGCGATGACGGCCGCCAGGTCCGCCTCGGCGCGCGCCAGCGCGAGCTCGCGCCGCTGACGCTCGACCACCGCGGCTAGCCGCGGCACGTCGTCACCGTTGTTGCCGGCCAACAGCACCGCCTCCCCGCGACCTGGCCGCCGCGAATGCGGAAACCGTACCATCTTTGTCAGCAGCTATCGTTCGGCTGACCTGCACCCCCGGGAGAGAGCTGGATAGCCGGGAGACAGCCGCGCCCGTTCGGAATACTTTTGAAAATGAGCGGCCGAGAGCATATCGCCGTTCTGAACAGAACACTCCGGCACTCCGCGGCTATCGTGTAACGGTTGCCGGCGTGGATTATCCGCGTTGGCGGAGGGTATTGGGAGCAGCCGATGACAGACGTTGATCACCAGCCACCGCGGCTCGACAGAGCGGCCCTCGAGCAGCTTCTCGCGGGCCTTACAGCGGTGCGCGGTGGCGACTTCAGCAGGCGGCTGGGACCGACCGGTGACCCGCTCGTCGATGAGATCGCTTCCGTCTTCAACGGCATGGCCGACCAGCTTGACCAGTTCACCGCCGAGGTGACCCGGGTGGCCCGCGAGGTGGGCACCGAGGGCAAGCTCGGCGGGCAGGCGCACGTGCCCGGCGTCTCCGGCACGTGGAAGGACCTGACCGACTCCGTCAACGCGATGGCGGGCAACCTCACCACGCAGGTGCGGAACATCGCGCAGGTGGCCACCGCGGTGGCCAAGGGCGACCTGAGCCAGAAGATCGGCGTGGAGGCCCAGGGCGAGATCCTGGAGCTCAAGACCACGCTGAACACGATGGTCGACCAGCTGTCCGGGTTCGCCGATGAGGTGACGCGGGTGGCGCGCGAGGTGGGCACCCAGGGCAACCTCGGCGGCCAGGCGGAGGTCCGCGGCGTGTCGGGGACCTGGAAGGACCTGACCGACAACGTCAACTCGATGGCGACCAACCTGACCAGTCAGGTGCGGAACATCGCGCAGGTCACCACGGCCGTGGCGCAGGGCGACCTGACCAAGAAGATCGACGTGGACGCGCGCGGGGAGATCCTCGAGCTCAAGACCACGATCAACACGATGGTGGACCAGCTGTCCGCGTTCGCGGCCGAGGTCACGCGGGTGGCGCGCGAGGTCGGCAGGGAGGGCAAGCTCGGCGGGCAGGCCGAGGTCGAGGGCGTGTCCGGCACCTGGAAACGGCTGACGGAGAACGTCAACGAGCTGGCCGGGAACCTGACCAGGCAGGTCCGCGCGATCGGCGCGGTGACCAGCGCGGTCGCGGCCGGGGACCTCACCAGGACGATCTCAGTCGAGGCCGCGGGCGAGGTCGCCGAGCTCAAGGACAACATCAACGCGATGGTGCGGTCGCTGCGCGAGAGCGTGCAGGCCTCCCGCGACCAGGAATGGCTGAAGTCGAACCTGGCCAGCATCGGCTCGATGATGCAGGGCCACCGGGACCTCGAGGTGGTCGCCGAGCTGATCATGGAGGAGCTGGCGCCGCTGCTCGGGGCGCAGCACGGGACGTTCTTCCTGAGCGAGGAGTCGGACGGCGAGACCAGGCTGCGGCTGATCGCGGGCTACGGGCTGCGCGCCGACAAGGACGCCCCGATCCAGTACCGGATCGGGCAGTCGCTGATCGGCCAGGTGGCCAAGAGCAAGCGGGCGATCGTGGTCGACGAGATCCCGCCCGGCTACATCAGGATCAGCTCAGGACTCGGCGAGGCGCCGCCGGCGAACCTCGCCGTCATGCCCATCAAGTTCGAGGACCACGTGATGGGCGTGGTGGAACTCGCGTCGTTCAGCAAGTTCACGCCGATCCAGATCGACTTCCTCGAGCAGCTCACCGAGACGCTCGGGGTGAGCGTCAACGCGATCATCGCCAACGCGCGGACGGACACGCTGCTCGGGCAGTCGCAGCGGCTGACCGCGGAACTGCAGGCGCGGTCGTCCGAGCTGCAGACGCGGTTGGAGGAACTGACGCTGTCCAACGCGGACCTAGAGGAGAAGGCCGCGCTGCTCGCCGCCCAGAAGCAGGACATCGAGGCGAAGAACGCGGAGATCTCCCGGGCGCGCGAGGAGATCGAGGAGCGCGCCAGGCAGCTCGGCCTGGCGTCGCAGTACAAGTCGCAGTTCCTCGCGAACATGTCGCACGAGCTGCGGACCCCGCTGAACAGCCTGCTCATCCTGGCGCGGCTGCTCGCGCAGAACCCGGGGCGTAACCTCACGGCCAAGCAGGTCGAGTACGCGAACGTCATCCACTCGGCGGGCTCTGACCTGCTGCAGCTCATCAACGACATCCTCGACCTGTCCAAGGTGGAGGCGGGGCGGCTCGACGTGCACCCCGAGCGGTTCCTGCTGAGCGCGCTGGTGGAGGACCTGCGGGCGACGTTCGGCCCGCTGACCGCGGAAAAGGGGCTGGACTTCGAGATCGCGATCGAGCCGTCGGCCCCCGCCGAGCTGGTGACCGACCGGCAGCGGCTGCGGCAGGTGCTTGGCAACCTGCTGTCGAACGCGGTCAAGTTCACCGAGAACGGGCAGGTGGCGCTGCGGGTGCGGGCCGTTTCCGCGGCGGCGGCCGCCGAGGAGGGTTCCATGCTGTCGTCCGTGGGCGGCGTGGACGTGGACGTGGACGGGGACGGGGATGGCGATGGCAGCCTGCTCGCGTTCTCCGTCACCGACTCCGGAATCGGCATCGCGCCGGAGAACCTCGCCGTGATCTTCGGCGCCTTCCAGCAGGGCGACGGCACGCTCAACCGCCGGTACGGCGGCACCGGGCTCGGGCTGTCCATCGCCAGCGAGGTCACCGCGCTGCTCGGCGGCCGCATCACCGCGGAGAGCGATCTGGGCAGGGGCAGCACGTTCACCCTGTACGCGCCGGCGACGCTGCCGGATATTCCGGCGGCGGACGTGGCTGGCGACGAGTTCGGCGCGGCGGGCGGGGTGGCCAGAGCGGCCGGAGGGCCGGAGGATGGCTCTGATGGCCTGGGCGGCCAGGGCGGCCCGCACGCCACTGACAGCCCGGCCCTGTACGGGCCCGGGGGCCCCGTCCCCAGCGGCCTGGCGAGGCTGGCCGCACTGGCCGAGCCTGGCGACGCGGCCGGGCTAAGCGACTTTGGCGGCGGCGAGGACGCCGACGGCCCTGGTGGCTCGGCTGGGCCCGGCGGGCCCGCCGGGGCGCGGGTCGGGGGCGCGGCCGACTGGTACGAGGTGAACGACCTGGGCGCGCTGGACACCCTGGCTGTCGACCTCACCGCGGCGGACGAGCTGGCCGGCGGTGACGGCCTCGGCCCGCTGGGCGGGAACGACGAGGCGCTTGCGGAGGGCCCGTCAGGGCACGCGGTGACGACGGTCGCGCAGCGCGTCAAGACGGCAGGCGCCTATATAGCGGCCCTCGCCGCGGCCGCTGCCCACGAGGGGCTCGGCGGCGCCGGGTCCGGGACGGCGGTCAGGAACGTGCTGGTGTTCGAGGGCAGCGGCAGTGGCCTGCTCACGCTGCTCGCGCACAGCGCGATCTCCGATCTCACCGAGACCGACGGGACCATTGGCGTCAGCACGGCCACGAGCCCGGCGCAGGCCATCACCACCCTGATGGCCGAGCCGTTCCGTTGCGTGGTGGTCGACCTCGCCCAGTCGTCCGCCCTGCAGTTCCTCGAGCAGGTCAGGGAACACTCGGAGCTACGGGACATCCCCGTGCTCGCGCACAGCGCGGACCGCCCGGCCGACGGCGACGGCCAGGGGCGGCTGGCGGTGCTGCGCTCGAATCACGGCAGGCTCGAGCTGCTGCCGTCCCTTGACCACCTGCGCGAGCGGATCGGGCTGTACCTGTCCGCGACGCGGGCTGGCGAGGTGCCCCCGCTGGCCAGCGACGCCCCGGCGGCGAACAGCGCGCCAGGCACGGGCCGCCAGGCGCTGCAGGGCAAGCGCGTGCTGGTGGTCGACGACGACGCGCGCAACGTCTTCGCGCTGAGCAGCACGCTGGAACTGCACGGCATGCAGGTGGCACACGCGTCCGACGGGCGGCAGGGCATCGAGGCGCTGCTCGCCACCCCGGGCACCGACCTCATCCTGATGGACATCATGATGCCCGGCATGGACGGCTACGCCGCGATGACCGTGATCCGCCAGATGCCGCAGTTCGCGACGCTGCCGATCATCGCGGTCACCGCCCGCGCGATGCCAAGCGACCGGCAGAAGAGCCTGGCCGCCGGCGCCAGCGACTACGTCACCAAGCCGGTCGACACCGACGAGCTACTCAACTGCATGGAGCGCTGGCTGGCCGGGTCCTGAGTGGCCTGCCGCCTGCCCCGCGGCCACCGTTTCCTGTCGTCCGCCTGATCGTTCCGCCCGGCGCATATTTAAATCGTGACACGATATTTTTTTGATGATGGGGTGCGCGATGACAGCCCGGTGACGAGCCGCTCGCGTCGCGCGGGCTACATCTCTCGTTCCGCGATATAGTGTCGCGTACCTGTCAGGAAGGGTGATGATGCCCCGGCCAACCCGATGCGACTTCGAGCGGCTACTTGAGTTCCGCGTGGCGCTGCGGCGCTTCCAGCACTGGAGCGAAGACCAGGCCCAGGCCGAGGGCATCACGCACGTCCAGCATCAGCTGCTGGTGGCGGTCAAGGGACACCCTGGCGACCTCCCGCCCACCATCGGCGAGCTGGCCGGCTACCTGCTGCTGCGCTCGCACAGCACCGTGGAGCTCGTCGACCGCGCCGCGGCGGCGGGACTGGTCGAACGGACCGGAGACCCGCACGACGGCCGCGTGGTGCGGGTCAGGCTGACCGAGGCGGGTGACCGGATCTTGCAGGAGCTGACCCCGGCTCACCTCGCCCGGCTGAACGAGCTCGCGGTCGTTCTTGACGACCTGGTGACCCAGTACGGCGGGCAGGTCGACACCCAGGTCTCCCGGATGTAGGGAGGCGGGCGGGCCATGACCGCTCTGGCCATTTCTTGCTGTTATCAGCCGAAGGGATTCGATCGCGACGCCACCATCGGCTTCTTGCTGTTATCGGATGTTCGCGGCGTGGTTGGCCGGTCGATTGCGCGACCGGCAGGCCGCTCAACCTGCGGGGCTGGGATCAGGGCGGGCGACGCGTCCAGCCGCCGGAGGAACGGTGCGCGGTGTCTCCCTGAGCCGGTCGGGTGCCGTAGTGTTTAACAGCCGGGCCCGCCTGCCCTGGACGAACCACGGGCCCGTGACCCGAGACCGACGTGCGTGAATGGCGGGGAGATGCCGCAGGGCGGATGGCCTAAAGAGCAGCTGGCGGGGCTGGCGGCGCGGCGTGACGCGCTGCGCCAGGCCACGCGGGTACCCGGCGGTGACCACGAGGCGCTTCTCGACGCTGCGCTGACGGAGCTCGACGGCGCGATCGAGGCGCTGCTCGGCGGCTCTCTGACGGACGGCGTGCCCGGCGACGGGGCCACCGACGGGCTGCCGGAGACCATCCGGGCAGAACGGCGGCTGCTGCACGCCGCGTTCCAGCAGGCCCCGGTCGCATTGTTCCTGCTCGAGCGAGACGGGACCATCCGGCGGGCGAACTCGGGAGCTGCCACGCTGCTCGGCGTGCCGACCGGGTACGCGACGGGCAAGCCGCTGACGAACTTCGTGGACCTGGGGTCGCGGGCGGCCGTGCAGACGCAGCTCGCCGCCGTCGCGCGGACCGGCGGGCCGCGGCGGGCCGACTGCCGCATGCTGGCGGCCGAGGGCCAGCTGGACATCACGCTGACCGCCACCGCGATCGACCTGCCTGGCGATCCGCCGGTGCTGGTGATCACCGCGGCGCCCCAGCAGACCGCGCCGGCCCGCTCGCAGCGGCCCCGAGGGGCGGGAAAAGAGGCAGGAAAAGAGGCGGCGAAAGCGGCCCCGGGCGCCGATGCGTCGATCGCGTCGATGACCCAGCGGATGGACATGGTGACCACGGTCACCCGGCTGCTGCTCGACAACAGCACGTTCAGCGAGGCGGTGACCCTGCAGCGGTGCGCCAGGCTGCTCGCCGGGGAGATCGCGGACTGGGTGATCATCGACATGGAGCGCGCTGGCCAGCTGCGCCGCCAGTTCGCGACCGGGACGGCGCGGCAGCGGGAAGCCGACCAGCTCGCGCGTTCCGCGCGCGGCGTCGACCCGGTGCCCGAGTCGGTGCCCTGGCAGGTGCACGCGGCCGGCAAGTCCGTGCTGGTCGCGCACGCCGACGACCCCGGCGCGCTCGGCACGGGGCCGGACGGAACGCCGCTGCTCATGATGCTCGGCGCGGCCTCGCTGATCTGCGTCCCGATCTCCGACGGGACGGACGGCTACGGCACCCTGACCCTGGCGCGCCAGGCTGGCTCGCCCCGCTTCACCGTCGCCGACCTGGGCCTCGCCGAGGAACTCGGCCAGCACCTGGCCGTCGCGGTCCGGGTCGACCGGATGTTCCGGCACCGCTCGGAGGTGGCCGAGACGCTGCAGGCCAGCCTGCTGCCCGCCCGGCTGCCCACCAACGTGCCTGGCCTGGAGTTCGCGTCGGCCTACATCGGCGCCACGCAGTCGCAGGAGGTCAGCGGGGACTTCTACGACGTGTTCAAGTCGCCGGACGGCTGGGCCGTCGCGATCGGCGACGTCTGCGGCAAGGGCCAGGACGCAGCCGCGATGACCGCCGCCGCCCGGCACGCGATCCGCGCGCTCGCGCACGTGAAGTCCTCCCCCGTCGACGTCCTCGCCGCCGCGAACGACGTGCTGCTCGCCGGGGACTATGACGAGCGGTTCGTCACGGTCAAGCTCGCCTTCCTGCAGCAGTCGGGCCGCGGCGTGCAGGTGCGGCTGGGCGGCGCGGGCCATCCGGGCCCCGCCGTGGTGCGGGCCGACGGGCGGGTGGAGATCATGGACGGCGGCGGGCTTCCGCTCGGGCTGTTCGCTGATACCCAGCCGAACCACGCCGACCTGGAGCTGTCAGCGGGCGACCTGCTCTTCTTCTACACCGACGGGGTGACAGAGGCGCGCAACGCGGCGCAGCAGTTCTTCGAGGATCATCTCGCCGATTCGCTCGCCGCCGACGTGACCCGGACCGCGGCGCAGACCGTGCGCGCCGTCCAGGAACTCGTCACCAGGTTCTCGCGCGGCGAGCTCAGGGACGACGTCACGATCGTCGCGGTGAAGGTGGGGGGTGCCGGCTAGCCGGCACCCCCCACCTTCACCGCGGTCACTCCGGGTTCTCGTACAGGTCCTCGATGATCTCGGTCCTGGGCGCGGTCCGCGGGGTGGCCGTGGTCGGCTGGGTAGCCGCCGGGGCCTGGTTCTCCGCGTCCTCGATCAGGTCGTCCCGCTCTTGCTGGCGCTCGGTCATCAGGGTCGGGCGGGCCGGCAGGCCGGCCTCGATCCGCGCCGTCCCCGGGTTACGGGCCACGTACGGCGGCACCGGGACCTCCTCGACCGGCCCGGCGTCGCTCGGGTAGCTGCGGGTGCGCCGCACCACCACTCGCCGGCCAAGCCACGCGCGGTTGCGCCTGGGGAGGAAGAGCCCGACCAGGCCGACGAGCATGATGACCCAGCCAGCCGTGTGGATATTGAAGACCGAGGTGTTACCCGTCACCGCGAATGCCAGGATGGCTCCGATGCAGATGAACCCCAGGGCGATTCCCGTTTTCATGGACGCTCCCTTCCTGACGGTTCTCGGGCCGCCGATATAGTCCCTGGATGGCGCTTGTCAGGCCACGCCGGCCGGGACATCGTCCCTGACGTCGACGGTGACCCGGCTGTCCGCCGGATCGAGCAGGCGGCTCCGCAGATGGCCGAGCGCCCTTGCGAGGAGCCTGGACACGTGCATCTGGGATATACCCAGCCGCATCCCGATCTCCGCCTGGGTGAGGTTGCCGTAGAAGCGCATGACGAGGATGCGCTGCTCGCGCTCTGGGAGCTCGTCCCAGTGCGTGGCGACGGCCTCCATGTCGATCGTGTGCTCCATCTCGACGTCTTCCTCGCCGAGCACGTCGCCGAGCTGCGCCGGGTCGTCCCTGTCGGACAGCGGGGCGTCCAGCGAGTAGGTGCTGAACGCCATGTCCGCCTGCCTGGCTTCGAGCAGGTCCTCGGCGCTGACGCCGAGGCGTTCCGCGAGCTCCGCCTCGGTGGGCGTGCGGCCGAGGTTGTGGGTCAGCTCCTCGGTCGCCTTGCGCAGCTCGAGCAGCATCTCCTGCGCGGATCGCCGGACGTGGATCTGCCACCGCTTGTCGCGGAAGTGCCGCTTGATCTCGCCGCTGACGCACGGCGCCGCGTACGCGGACAGGCTGTGGCCGAGTTCCGGGTCGTAGTTGTTGATGGCCTTCATCAGGCCGACGTAGCCGACCTGCATCAGGTCCTCGACCGGCTCGGGGCTGCCACGGTACTGCCGGACGCAGCCCCGGACTAGCTTCTCGTGCCGCTGGACCAGGATCTCGCAGATTGTGGCGCGCAGGTCGCTGTCGCGCGGCTCCGCACGGAAGCAGCCGAGCAGTTCGTCGTCGGACAATCGGGTCAGGTCCGCACGCGAACCGGGGGGCAGGTCGTTGCCTTCGTCATGGCGCTCTCCGCGGGGTCTGGTCAGGGAATGCCGGACGAAGCCAGTGTGCCCGTGAGAGGACGTCTAAACGTGATCGGCTGTGACCTGCGTCACACGACCATGGCGCATTCCCTGTTCCAGTGCCGCCGCGGCCGGCCGCGGCGGCAAACTCCTAGGTCGCGGGCTCGATGGCCGCCGCCGGCGCGCGAAGCAGCGCCGCCACCCAGCCGGTTTCCGCCGCCTCTGGCTCGAGGAAGTGCAGCTCAGCACCGGTTCCCGCGGCCGCGCGCGCCAGCGCCTCGCTGGCCAGGTCGGTGACCGGATCGGTGA
Source organism: uncultured Actinomycetota bacterium (assembly GCA_963843745.1). Taxonomy (GTDB): domain Bacteria; phylum Actinomycetota; class Actinomycetes; order Streptosporangiales; family Streptosporangiaceae; genus Trebonia. The sequence continues at coordinate 1,712,664 of CAWJLP010000007.1, read as the reverse complement.
CGCCGCGCCCGGCCAGCTGGTCCCGCTCGGTGGCGGCGTCGGCCATGCCCGAGCCGATCCACGCCGTCGCCTGCCACGCCGGGTCGGCGATGAGGACGTCGGACACCAGGCCGTCGCGCAGCGCGGTCAGCGTGCTGTCCAGCCCCTGCACCGCGCGTCGCTCGCCCGGCGCCCTGTCCAGCTGGGCGCGGAGCTCGTCGAGCCGGGCACGGGCGTCGAGCGCCGCGCGCCATGACTCCTCGGCCCAGGCCGCCTCGTCGAAGGCGGGAGCGGTCAGCTCGATCTCGCGGTCGACGATCACCAGGTTGCCGCGCAGCGCCTTGGGCAGCTCGTCGGCCAGTATCTCGCGTTCCCTGATATCGCCGCCGAGGACCACGAAGACGGCCTTGACCCGGTCTGCCGCCGCCGTGACGGCGCCGGCGATCCGCTTGGCGGTCTCTTTCCAGGTCTCTTCCGCCGAGCGCTGGAACCGCGGCTGCGACCAACCGCCCCCCGAGGGCTTGTGCACGGGCCAGCTCTCGCCGGTGACCTCCGTCAGGCCGAGCATCGCCGTCTCCAGGTCGCCTTGCGTTTCCGGCCAGGCGCCCGGTACGGCCAGCACCTGGCCGCCCTCGCGGTTGGCCGAAACGCGTACGTGCGGCAGCCGCGGCGGCCGCCCCGCGAGCCAGGGCACTACGTGCGGCAGCGGCGTGTAACTGCTGCTCTCACCCAGCGGCGGCGCCTGGAGCATGATGCCGTGCAGCCGGACCGAGCCGCCGGCGGCGAACAAGGCGTGGCTCCGCGCGGGCGCGTGGTCCAGGTTGGCCGCCAGGACGGCGTCGAGCGTCGCCTGATCGGCGCCGGCGGCGGCCAGCGCCTCGCGCGCTGCCCGCAGGCGGAGCGCCACCTCATTGGGGGCGTTCTCCTTCGGTGTGGTGTCCAGGTAGACAGAAACGTAACCGCTGGCCGGCCAGTCCGGCGGGTTCTCGTACAGCGGGCGGAGGAAACCGAGGTCCACGCCGTCGCCCCTTCCTGTGTGACGAATCCTGTGTGACGAACATCCGTTAGGTCCGTTACCAGAAGTCACAGACGCAAAACGCGCGCGGTTTAGAGCGAATTGATGGGTTAGCCGCGAGACGGAAGGGAAGCGGATGGCGAAACCGGCTTCGCGGAAGGACTCAGATGACCACCTATGCGACCGACTGGCGGGCGGCCGGCGCGTGCCGTTCCGCCGACCCCGAGTTGTTCTTCCCGATTGCCACGGGCGTCGCAGTGACCGCCACCCAGGTCATGAAGGCGCAACGGATCTGCGCCGGCTGCGGGGTCCGGCAGCAGTGCCTGGACTTCGCGATGCAGAACGGTGAGGTGCACGGTGTCTGGGGCGGCACCACGCCGGAAGAGCGGGTCCGGGCCCGCCGCGCGCTGCTGCGCCGCGCGCGGCGCACCCACCGGTCCTTGCAGGAAGCCCGGGCGTCCTGACGCGTCGTGACGGGTGGCGCGGCACTCAGCCGAGGGGCCGGCGCGGCCGCCAGCGGCGTGGCTCTCGATGATCCGCGCCGCCACCTCGGTCACCTTGAGGTGCCGCCGCTGCGACTCGCGGCGCAGGTACTTGAGCGCCTGGTCGGCGTCGCAGCCGAGCGCGTGCATCAGAATTCCCTTGGCCTGGTCGGTGACCGCGCGGGCGGCCACGGAGTCCTTCAGCTGCGTCGCGGTCCGCTGCGCCTCGCCGTAGGCGAGGGTGTTGGCGAACACCGTGCTGCCGAAGCCCGCGACCATCTCCGCCATCGGCACCCCGTCGGCGTCCAGGACGCCCGGCCGCACCGCGAACAACGCCAGCACCAGCGTCATCGGCGGGAACTGCCGGACCAGGTGTACCGAGCTGCGCAGGCCGCGGCGCAGCGCCTCGGTGGCCCACTCCGGCCAGCGGTCTTCGAACACCGCGTCCGGGCAGCTCACCGGTTTGCGTTCGGCCACGGCGACGGCAAGGGGCCCGGCCCCCGTCTTGATCTCCAAGTCGACGAGTTCGGCCGGGTCAGGGTGGGTGGCCGCCATCACGGCCAGCTCGCCGTCCCGCCACAGCGTGGCGTGGGCCGCCGCACAGCCGGGCACTTGGCGGACGGCCATCTCGGCCAGCTTGTTCAGCGACTTGGCTTCGCCGTTGGAGAGGCTGACAAGCGCGGTCGCCTCATGACCGAGATCTTCGACCGTCACACCGCCCCGCCCCTCCGCCGCTTAGCCACTTCTCGGGCTTAGCTACTTCTTAGCAGGATACGCGGGACAGGTCGACCCGGGGCCCCTGGCGAACCCGCCGACGGGCTCGCCGGGGACGACGGCCGGGGTCGGCTGGCCAGCCTTGGACGGGGCGGCGGAGGCCTGCGCCCCCGAGGAAGCGAGCATCAGGCACGTCCGCCCCACGGGCCGCAGCATCGAGCTGAGTACCAGCGTGCTGACGATGACGACGATCATCGCCGCTATGGCGATGACACGGCCCCGCCAGGCGACCCGTTTCCTGTCCGGCCCGTTCCTGGCCCGGCGGCCCCTGCCGGCGAGAAGTGTCAGCGGCCAGCCGAACGGTAGCAGCCGCCACCGGAAGCGCGGCAGCGGTTCGGCGCCGGACGACGGCTCGCCCTTGTTGAGCGCGTTGAACATCGCGAACTTCGCGGCCAGCGTGGCGTCTTTCGCCAGGCTCTTCCTTATCCCCGCGAGCTGGCGCCGGAGCCGCCATCGTCCGCGCGGGCCGCGCCGTGGCCGGCTGCCGCGGTCTGGCAAGGCCATGTCGGCTTCTCCTCTCTAGATCCGGACCGGATTACTCGGGCCGCAGCAGCTTCGCCGGGGTGATGGGCAGGTCGCGCACCCTGCGGCCCATCGCGTGGTAGACGGCGTTGCCGATCGCGGCGGCGGTCCCGGTGGTGCCGATCTCGCCGATGCCCTTGCCGTCGCCGGGCCATAGGTGCGCGTCCTGCTCGTCGATCCAGAACGCGTCGAGGTCCTGCACGTCCGCGCAGGTCGCGATGTGATACTGGGCCAGGTCAAGGCCAACGAAGCAGCCGGCCGAGGCATCCACTGCGGTCGCCTCCATCAGCGCCATCCCAAGGCCCATGGTCATGCCGCCGATGAACTGCGACCTGGCAAGCGATGCGTCGATGATGCGCCCGGCGGCGAACACCCCGAGCAGCCGTGGCACCCGGATCTCGCCGGTCAGCGGGTCGACGAGCACCTCCGCGAACTGTGCGCCGAATGAATGCCGCGCGAACCCCGAGTCCTCCGCCACGGCCGCGGCGGTGTCGGCGCGCCCGTGCGAGCCGTCCTTCAGCAGCGCCTCGCAGGCGGCGGCCACCGCGGATCCCCACGAGGCGGTCCCCATCGACCCGCCGGCGAGCGGCGCAGCCGGCAGCGCGCTGTCACCGAGCTCCACCCGCACCCGGGCAGGCGCCACGTCCAGCACGGACGCCGCGATCTTGCCGAGCGCGGTCCGCGCGCCAGTGCCGATGTCGGCGGCGGCGATCCGCACCACGTACCCGCCGTCGAGCGCGTCGGCGGTCGCCGTCGAGGGCCGGCGCCGCGCCGGGTAAGTCGACGCGGCAACCCCGGTGCCTGTGAGCCAGCGGCCGCGGCGGCGGACGCCGGGCCGGGGGTCCCGGCCACCCCAGCCGAACCGATCGGCGCCCTCGCGCAGGCAGGCGATGAGGTTCCGCGAGCTGAACGGCAGGCCGCTGTCCGGCTCGGCGGCCGGGTCGTTCTTGATCCGCAGCTCCACCGGGTCCATGCCGAGGGCGACGGCGAGCTCGTCCATCGCGGACTCGAGCGCGTACATCCCCGGGGTCTCCCCAGGCGCGCGCATCCACGACGGGGCGGGCACGTTCAGCCGCACCAGCCGGTGCGTGGTGCGCATCGCCGGAGTGCCGTACATGACGCGGGTGCAGGCGGCGGTCTGCTCGGCGAACTCGGTGCGCACCGCGGTGTGCTCGATGACGTCGTGCGCGACGGCGGTCAGCGTGCCGTCCGCGGTGGCGCCTAGCTCAAGCCGCTGAATCGTCGGCGTCCGGTGGCCGGTCAGCGTGAACATCTGCTGCCTGGTCAGCGCCACCTTGACCGGCCGGCCCACCTCCCGGGCGGCGAGCGCCGCCATGATGGCGTGCGGGCGGGTGGTGCCTTTGGACCCGAACCCGCCGCCCACGTGCGGCGAGATGACCCGCACCTGCTCAGGCGGCAGGCCGAGCGTGGCCGCGATCGTGTCCCGGTCCGCGGACGGCCCCTGGGTAGAGTCCCAGATGGTCAGGGCGCCTGCGTCGTCCCACGCCGCGATCGCGGCGTGGGGCTCCATCGGGTTGTTGTGCTGCACGGGCGTCGTGTACGTGACGTCCACCCGCGCCGCCGCGGCCGCCAGCGCGGCGCCCACGTCACCGTAGCCGGTGTCGGTGGGCAGCGCCGGGTTGATCTTCTCCGGCCGGTACAGCCGCGGGTGGTCCGCGCGCAGCACCGCGTCGTGCGGCTCCGGCTCGTAGCCGACCCGGACGGCGGCCGCGGCCGCCCGCGCGTTCTCGAGCGTGTCCGCCACGACCACGCCGACGAGCTGCCCGCGGTAGGTGATCTGGTCGCTCGTGAAGAGCGCGAGCTCGAAATTCTTTGTCCCGAACGGCCTCGTGGTGACTCCCCCGACTACCGCGAGCACCCCCGGCATGGCGAGCGCGCCGGCGGCGTCGAACGCGCGCAGCCGGCCGCTGGCGATCGCCGCCAGCACCGGGTAGCCGTACACCGCGTCGGGCACCGGGTACTCGAAGGCGTACCTGGCGGTCCCGGTGACCTTCTCCGGTGCCTCGACCCTGGTCACCGGGACAGCTCCTCGAGCACCGAGACGATCAGGTTGCGGGCCAGCGTGGCCTTGTACTCGGTGCCGGGCAACGGGCGCGCGTAGCGCAGCTCCTCGTCGGCCGCCCTCGCGAAGGTCTCCCGGGTGGCGGGCAGGCTCAGCGCCACCCGTTCGGCGGCGTACGCGCGCCACGGGGCGTGCGCCACGCCGCCCAGGGCCAGCCGGCAGTCCCGCACCCGCCCGTCCTTGCCGATGTCGAGCACCGCAGCAAGCGAGACCAGCGCGAACGCGAACGACGCGCGCTCGCGCACCTTGCGGTACGTCGAGCGGCCCCGCGGCGGCGGCGGCAGCTCGACCTCGGTGATCAGCTCCCCGGGTGTGAGCACGGTGTCCAAGTCCGGCCTGCCGTCGGGCAGCCGGTGCAGCCCGGGCATCTCCACCAGCCGGCCGCCGTCAGGCCCGGCCACCCGGACCCGGGCGCCGAGGGCGGTCAGCGCGACCGCCATATCCGACGGGTGCGTCGCGACGCAGGACGGCGAGTGCCCCAGGATCGCCATGTTCCCAGTCTCCGCCCCCGGCTCGGCCGCCTGGCAGCCGGACCCCGGCTGGCGCTTGTTGCATGGCATCGTGACGTCCTGGAAGTACGGGCACCGGGTGCGCTGCAGCAGGTTCCCGCCGACGGTAGCCATGTTGCGGATCTGGCCGGAGGCTCCGTTGAGCACGGCGCGGGCCAGCATCGGGTAGCGCTCGCGGACGACCGGGTGGTTCGCCAGGTCGCTGTTGCGGACCCCGGCGCCGACGCGCAGTTCACCGTCGTCGCCCTCGCTGATGCTGCCGTCCACCGCGCGGGTCACGTCGACGACGTGGTCCGGCGCCGCGACGCCGAGCCGCATCAGGTCCACCAGGTTCGTGCCGCCGCCAAGGTAGGCGGCGCCCGGGCGGTACTGGCTGACAGCCTCGGCCGGGCTGCCCGCCCTGACGTAGCTGAAGGCCCTCACGACGGGTCCCCGCCGGGAGCCGAGACGGCCATGATGGCCTTGACGATGTTGACGTAGGCGCCGCACCGGCACAGGTTGCCGCTCATCCGCTCGCGGATCTCCCCCGGCGTCAGCGGCGGGTCGGCGGTCAGGTCCTCGGTGACCGCGCTCGGACCCGCCTCGGCGAGCATCCCGGCCGCCGAGCACAGCTGCCCTGGCGTGCAGTACCCGCACTGGAACGCGTCGTGCCTGACGAACGCCTCCTGAAGGGGATGCAGCACGGCGCCGTCGGCCAAGCCCTCGACGGTCCTGATGTCCGCGCCGTCGTGCGCGACCGCGAGGGCGAGGCACGAGTTAGCGCGACGGCCGTCGATGAGCACGGTGCAGGCGCCGCACTGCCCGTGGTCGCACCCTTTCTTCGAGCCGGTCAGCCCGAGCCGCTCGCGCAGCAGGTCGAGCACCGACATCCGGTTGTCGACCTCGACGGCGCGTGGCTCCCCGTTGACGAGCACAGTGACCTGGGATATCTCAGTGTTCTTCATGACGAGCACCGCGTACCCAGGCCGGCCTCGCCTAATCCCACTGATTTCGGTCGGCGACCCCGCATGGCCGCCGGGAACCTTATTTCATCAGTGGCAGCTGACCTTGGGGTTCGCGCCGACGTAATTGAGCGGGCCCGCGAGGATCGTGACGAACACGGTGCTCGCGTGGGCGCAGGTCACCGACGAGCCATAGTATCCACGCTGCCCGGCGGCGATGGCGCCGATAATGAGCCAGATTGCCAGGATAACGGAGCCGAGTCTCATCAGTTCCCTTTCTTAACCTTTTCGGTTGTTGGGCCCTCCGGCCGATTTCGCTTAGCTACTTCCCAAGGAATTGAGAGACATGCGATAAAAGCTCATGCCGCGCGGGTCGGCTGGCCTCGACCGGCCGCCCGCTCTGCCATTGAGTCCGCGAGCCTGGCCCGCAGCCGTTTACGGGCGCGGTGCAGCCGGGACATCACGGTCCCGACCGGCACCCCGGTGATTCGCGCGATCTCGGCGTAGGTGTACCCCTCCACGTCCGCGAGGTAGACCGTCGTCGCCAAGCGGGCGGGCAGCTCGCGCAGCGCCCGCTTGAGCACGGGATCCGGCATGCGGGCCAGCGCGGCGTCCTCGGCCGAGCCCGCCGCGGCCGTCCGCTCGGGGGCAAACGGCTCGATGGTGTCCAGCGGGAATTCCTGGGGCCGGCGGCGCCGCGCCCGGCAGGTCCCGTAGAACGCGTTGGCCTGGATGCGGTGCAGCCAGGCGCGCAGGTTCGTGCCCGGCTGGAAGGTCGCGAAGCCCGCGAACGCCTTCGCGAACGTCTCCTGTACGAGATCCTCCGCGTCCGCGGGGTTCCCGGTCAGCCGTAGCGCGGCGGAGCGCAGCTGCGGCTGGTAGGGCAGCACCTGGTCGGCGAACCGATCCGCTGGCTCAGCGGGACCACTCACCTTTGACCTCCCGGGTAACGGCCTCCCTCCACTACCCGGCTGCCGCGCGGGAAACGTGACAATGCGGGGTATTAGCGACACGCTGAGTGGCCATTGGACGCGGTCGACGCGGAACCGCCGTTCGTGCCCGGGAAACTCTGAGACTCGCATACCCTTAGTTACGATCTTGCTTGTGCGCGGCGAGCGGTATGAGCATAATGCTGCGTGTTGTGCGCAATTGCCCGCGCACGTTTTCCCGGGTCCGGAGATGCGGCCCGCCCCTTAGCCTGTGAAGGGCGGTGTCGTCGTGTCCGAAGCGCGTTTTCTCGTGTCCTGGTACGGCCGGACCGCTGTGGTGAGGTTGCCCGCGGAGATTGACCTGACCATCGCCGACGACATGCGCGAGGCGCTGCTGTCGGTGCTCAACAAGGGCGCGCTCGGCCTCGTGGTCGACATGACCGCGACCACGTTCTGTGATTCGGCCGGCATCACCGCGCTGGTGCGCGCCTCCCGGCGCGCGGAGGCCACCGGGGCCACGATGCGCGTGGCCGCGGTCGGCCTGCCGGTGCTGCGCGTCTTCTCCCTCGTCGGCATCGACCGGCTGATCGACATCTACCCGACGGTGGACGCTGCTCGCGCGTCCTTGCCTGACCAGGAGGACGGCCTGGTCCGCTGACGGTCGCCTGGCCAGAGCGGGGGCCTGGTCAGCCGACTGTCATCAACAGGAGCCCGGCAGGAGCTCAGCCGATTTCGATGGAAGAGGAGCCCGGCAGGAGCTCAGCCGATTGCGATGGAAGAGGAGCCCGGCAGGAGCTCAGCCGATTGCGACGGAAGAGGAGCCCGGCAGGAGCTCAGCCGATTGCGACGGAGAGCAGCACGTGCACGCCCTGCGGGCCTGACTCCACGGACACGTGGTCGCACAGGCGCCGCAGCAGCCAGCGGCGGAGCCGCTCCGCGTCGCCCTGCCTGGCGCCCCGCGGCCCTTCTGCCAGCAGCATGCCGTCACCGTGCACCTCGCAGAACGCGCGGTTCTCCGTCGTCCACAGCCGCAGCTTGGCCGTGCACGGCCCCTGCGCGACCGCGCAGGCCGCGGCCTCGCTGACCGCCTGCACGAAGTCCGATAGCTTAGCCATGCCCATCCCGGCGCGGGCGCCGAACGCCGCCGCGGCACGGCGGACCGCCGGAATGTCCGCGAACCGGAATGTCTGCTCCGCCAGCGCGCGGGCCACCGGAAGAACCGGCTTCCCGGCGTTCGGGCCGCGCATCCGTGTGTTCATCGTCGCATCAGCCGTCCTGGAAACCGTGCGCGGCCGGCCGGGGGGCTCGCCGCTCACGCTGGTCACGATCGTCGCAGCCAGGTCGCGGATCTTGACGTTGGTGTTCTGGGACACTGTCTTCAGCACCGTGAAGGCCTTGTCCTGCGGGCAGCGCTCGGTGGCCATGATCACGCCGAGCGCCTGGTCGATGACCGCCCTGGAGACCATCGACGACCGCAACTGGTCGTTGGTGTCGTTGCACGATGCCATCCGCAGCGCCAGCGTGAGCGCTCCCGACGCGTGCCCAGCGAACTGCTCCGCTCGCGCGGTCTCGGCCGGCCCGAACGCGTACGGCCGCCGGGCGTACAAGGTGAGCGCGCCCGCCGGCTCCTCGTCGGCGAACAGCGGCACCGCGAGGCACGAGCGGATGCCGAGCGCGACGGCCTGCCGGGAAAAGCGCGGCCAGCGGTCGTGGACAGCGAAGTCGTCGATGCGAACCGGGCGGGCGTGCCGCATCGCGTGCAGGCACGGCCCGTCACCCATCCGGTACTGGATGTCGTCCGCCTGGGCGGCGAGCGGGTCGGTGCACGCGACGGCGGCGGGCGGGCGGCCTTGCTGCCGCAACGTCATGCCGCAGGACAGCCCTTCGCCCGCCACGCGGGTAGAAAGCACCGCGAGCTCGTGCAGGAACTGCTCCACGCTGTCGGTCTTCAGCAGCGCGTTCTGCAGCCCTAGGAGCTCCGCTGTATGACCTTGATTCTGCACGTCGTCCTCCTACCCGTGGCCAGGTGCTGAAACGTGCCAGGCCGGCGCGCCGCGAGCGCGAGCTAGGTGTTGGGTTCCGCCTTGCTGACCTCGGCGAGCGACGACTGCCCATCGGTGCCTGAGGCGGCGAGATCGCCCATCGACACGATGCCGACGATCTGGCCGTCCTCGATGACCGGGAGCCTGCGGACGGCGTTCTCGCCCATCAGCCGCTGGGCCTCGGCCACGTCGGCGCCCGCGTCCACGCCGACCAGCTTGGCGCTGCACACCGGTCCCACGGGAGAGTCGGGCCCGGCGCCCTCGGCCAGGCCGCGAACCACCAGGTCCCTGTCCGTCACCACGCCGCTGAGCGAGTCGCCGTTGACAACCAGGACGGCACCGACGGCTGCGTCCCGCATGACGCGGGCCGTCTCCGCGAGCGTCTGGTCGTAGTAGACGCCGACCGGATCGGGGGTCATGATGTCGCGGATCTTCTTGTCCATGATTTCTCTTTCCCTCCGGGTCCGTTCTCCCTTACTCCGCTACCGGCCGACGGCGCGCCTAAACGCCTGACCCCCCGGAGCCGGGGCTCCGGGGGGTCAGGCACGCGGGAAGATCCCGGTCAGCGCCGCAGCAGGCGGCGGCGGCGCCGGTAGTGGAGCCGGGAGCGGGGGTGGCTCACGGCGCTGATCAGCAGCGCGGCCACGATCAGCGAGACGATGAAGGTGATGATCGCGTGGCCCGCGCCGAGCAGCGCGAAGGTGACCACGCCGCCCACCAGGGCGCCGACGATGCCGATGAGCACCGTCAGGATGATGCCGATACGCTGCCGTCCGGGGACGAGCAGGTGCGCCACCGCGCCGATCACCAACCCGATGATCAGCCAGGTGATGATGGTCAGGAATGTCATGGCAGCCTTTCCCTTCGGGTCCCTCCGGGGGACTGCCTCCCGATTACCCCGGGCAAACCGGTCTATTCGGCTTCACACCGGCCATTCGGCGGGCAGCGGCGGCACGGCGTTCGCCCGCGCCACCCCCGCGTAGAAGCCCGCGCTGGCCTTGGGGGTCCGGTTCTGGGTCGCGAAGTCCACGTAGACGATGCCGAACCGCTTCTGGTAGCCGTAGGCCCACTCGAAGTTGTCCAGCAGCGACCAGACGTAGTACGCGGCGAGGTTGGCTCCGTCGTTCACCGCGCGGGCGGCGGCGTGCAGGTGCTGGTGCAGGTACTTGATCCGCTCCAGGTCATTCACGACGCCGTTGGTGCCCAGGTAGTCCTCGGCTCCGCACCCGTTCTCGGTGATGTACAGCGGCAGGCCAGGGGCGTCTTTCGACAGCCGGAGCAACAGCTCGTACAGGCCCTCAGGGTCGATGAGCCAGCCCATGTTGGTGTGCTCTAGCTCGAGGGGATCGAACTGGACGACGCCGTTGAGGCCGGGCAGCGCGGGCCCCTCGCCGAGCAGCAGCCTGGCCGGGTCGCCGCGGCGCAGGTGGACGGGCCGGTAGTAGTTCACGCCAAGGAAGTCGAGCGGGGCGCTGATGGCCGCCAGGTCGCCATCGCGTATGAGGCCGGCCGACGGCAGGATCCCGGGGAGGGCGTGCGCGGGGTACCGGCCGTACAGCAGCGGGTCGAGGAACAGGCCGTTCATGGAGGCGTCGGTGACGCGGGCGGCGTGCTGCAGGTCCTCGGGGGCGTCGGAACCCAGCCGCACGGGGGTCAGGCTGAGCGTGATGCCCACGTCCGTCCCTGCCGGGGTGACGGCGCGCAGCGCGCTGGCGGCCAGCCCGTGCCCGAGCAGCAGGTGGTGGGTGACGGCGGCGGCGACCGCGTCATCGGTCAGGCCAGGGGCGTGCTCGCCCATCCGGTGCCCGTTGTTGGCGACGACGTGCGGCTCGTTCACCGTGATCCACGTCGGCACCCGGTCGCCAAGCGCCTCGCCGACGACGGACGCGTACTCGGCGAGCCGCAGGGCGGTATCGCGGCTGGCCCAGCCGCCCTTGTCCTGCAGGGCCTGCGGGGTGTCCCAGTGGAAAAGCGTCACGCTGGGCCGGATCCCGCGCTCGGCCAGCGCGTCAAGGAGCCGCTTGTAGTAGTCGAGGCCGGCCTGGTTGACCGCGCCCTTGCCGCCCTCGCCGGAGGGGAGGATCCGGGGCCAGGAGATGGAGAACCGGTAGGCCGACAGGCCAAGCGACTTGATCAGGTCCGCGTCCTCGGCGTACCGGTGGTAGGAGTCACAGGCGATGTCGCCGGTGTCGCCGCCGCGTACCTTTCCCGGGGTGTGGCTGAAGGTGTCCCACACCGACGGGCCCCGCCCGCCGGCGGTCGCCGCACCCTCGATCTGATAGGCGGCCGTCGCCGCACCCCAGGTGAAGCCGGCGGGAAACGGAAGATCTTCGCCGGACGACGTAATTGCATCAGTCATGTAACTCCTCCTTGACGTGAACCCTGGCGGGGTTTAGCGTAAGCGCTTACACGGCACGTTGTAAACGCTTACATTATCGATGGGTTACGAGTTGGTAACGCTGTATGACGTCGCTCGGCACGCGGGCGTCTCGATCGCCACGGTGTCGCGGGTGCTGCACGGGCAGGGGCCCGTGCGGGACAACACCCGCGACCGGGTGCGTTCGGCGATCGATGAGCTCGGCTACGTCCCGGACGGGGCGGCCCAGAGCCTTGCCCGCAATCGCAAGGACGTCATCGGCCTTGTCGCGGTGGAGCACATGGGCCTGAAGCCCGACCAGTATGACATCGAGTCGATGAGCCTGCTGTTCTATGACGCGGTGATCCGCGGCGTCGAGCTGCGGATCCGTGAGAAGAACTGGGCCCTGCTCATCAACTTCCTGCGCGAGGAGGACACGCCGTCGGCCATGGCGCAGCAGGAGTCGGTGCAATCCCGGCTGCTGGCCCTGTCGGGCAAGGTCGACGGCCTGCTCATCGGTGAGGGCATCCTGGCTCCCCAGACGCTGGCCAAGCTGGCCAGGCGGCTGCCGCTAGTGGTCGTAGCCGGCGACACCGCGCAGCGGGCGGTGGACGTCGTGTCGGCGGACAACTGGTCCGGCGCGCACGCGCTCGTTGAGCACCTGGTCGTCGATCACGGCAGGCGCCGCCTGTTCCACATCGGCGGCCCGGCGACCGCGCCGGACGCCACGGAGCGGCGGCTGGCCATGGCGGCGGTCATCGAGGCCAACCCCGGGACCGTGCTGACGGGCAGCTTCACCGGGCTGTTCAGCGTCATGTCCGGCCGGGAGGGCACCCTGGCGATGCTGGCGGCCGGCGGGGAACTGCCCGACGCGCTCGTCTGCGCGAACGACCAGATGGCGATCGGCGCGCTGCGCACGCTGGCGGAGCGCGGCATCCGGGTGCCTGACGACATCGCGGTGGTCGGCTTCGACGACATCTTCCCCGCCAGCCTGTGCGATCCGCCGCTTACCACCGTTCATCAACCGATCCGCAAGCTTGCTGAGGTCGCCTGCGACCGCCTCGCCGAGCGGATCAATGACCCGACGCTGCGGCCCAAGCAGGAGCTGCTGCCGACCGAGCTTGTGCTTCGGTCGAGTTGCGGCTGCCCGCCGGGCACCATGGAGCGCTGGGAAGTCAGGCATGTCGCCCGGCGCAGGCCGACGGGCGCGGCGAAGTCCGGCCGGCCCCTGGCAGGCGCCGCAGGTGTAGCCGCCGAGCCACTCACAGCAGAAAGGTAGGTGGAAGGGCGTATGCAGTTCCTCCTCCGCCGCCTGGCCTTCTACCTGGTGGCGTTCTGGGTAGCCCTCACCCTCAATTTCTTCATCCCGCGCGCCATGCCGGGCAGCGCCGTCGACGCGGTGCTGGCGAAGTTCCCGCAGCTGCTGCCGCCGGCCAGGAAGGCGCTGGAGGCGACGCTAGGGACCGGCAACCAGGGATCTGTGTGGAGCCAGTACCTGACTTATCTCAATCACGTCTTCCACCTTAACTTCGGCGCCAGCCTCAGCAACTACCCGACGCCCGTGACCAGCATCGTGGCGAACGGGGTCTACTGGACGATCGGCCTCGTCGGCGTCGCCACGGTCATCGCGTTCGTCGTCGGCACCGGGCTCGGCATCCTGGCCGGCTGGCGGGCCGGCGGCTGGCTCGACCGCTCGCTGCCGGGCATGATGTTCCTGCAGGCCACCCCGTACTTCTTCCTGGCCCTGCTGCTGATCCAGGTGTTCGGCATCACGCTCCACGCGCTGCCGGTCGCCGGGGCCTACGACGGGATCAACTACACGCCGGGCTGGACCTGGCCCTACATCGCCAACGTGGCGGACCACGCGTTCCTGCCGGCCCTCACGATCGTGGTGACCTCGGTGGCCGGCTGGATGCTGCAGATGCGCAACGTGATGGTGACCACGGTCGGCGAGGACTACGTGGTGGCCGCCCAGGCCAAGGGCCTGTCCGACCGCCGGGTCGTCTTCACCTACGCGGCGCGCAACGCGCTGCTCCCGCAGTTGCAGGGCTTCGGCCTCGCGATCGGGTTCGTCATCTCCGGCGCGCTCGTCATGGAGATCGTGTTCAGCTACCCGGGGATCGGCTACCTGCTGCTCAACGCGGCCGCCAGCAAGGACACCCCGCTGATGCAGGCGATCTTCCTGCTGATCACGGTCGCCGTGCTGGCCGCCAACCTGCTCGTCGACATCGTCCTCGTGTTCATCGACCCGCGGGTACGGGCGATGGAGGTGGCCCGATGAAGGCACTGGCCCGCCTGTGGCGACGGCTGCCCGGTACGGCGAAAGCCGGCGTCGTGCTGCTTGGCGTGTTCCTTCTCATCGCCATCATCGGTCCCGAGGTGACCCCGTACAATCCCAGCGTTACCACCCCGCTGCAGGCGGCCGCGCCGTCCGGGGCGCACTTCTTCGGCACCACGCAAACCGGTCAGGACGTGCTATCGCAGTTCCTGATCGGGGTCCGGCTGACCCTCGAGCTGGCCTTCTGGGTCGGCGTGATCGCGACCGGGCTGGCGGTGATCGTCGGCGTGACCGCCGCGTACGCCGGCGGGATCGTGGATGAGTTCCTGTCCCTGCTGACCAACGTGTTCCTGGTCATCCCCGCGCTGCCGCTGCTGATCGTGCTGCTCGGCTTCCTGAACGGCACGAGCGCGGGACAGGGGCAGCTCCCTGTGATCTTCGTGCTCAGCCTCCTCGGCTGGCCGTGGGGCGCCCGGGTGATCCGGGCGCAGGCGCTGTCGATCAGGAGCCGCGACTTCATCGCCGCCACCCGCGAGACCGGCGAGCGGGGCTGGCGCATCATCGGCTTCGACGTCATCCCGAACATGGTCAGCCTCATCGCCGCGAGCTTCGTCAACACCGTGCTCTACGCGGTCGGCGCCTCGGTGGCGCTGGCCTTCATCGGCCTCACCGACCCGAACCAATGGTCGCTGGGCACGATGCTGTACTGGGCGCAGCTGGGCAACGCCCTCCAGATCGGCGCGTGGTGGTGGTACGTGCCGCCGGGCCTGGCGGTCGCCCTCCTCGGCACCGCGCTGGTGCTGCTCAACACCGGCATCGACGAGCTGAGCAACCCCCGGCTGCGGGACGCCCGCAGCGCGACCAAGATCGCCAACCGCCGGGTGTGGACGACCGACCCGACACCGGTCTTCGGCGCGCCGAACGGCCACCGCGGCGGCCTGGCCGGCCTCGCCCGTTCGTTCAGCCGCAAGTCGCTGATCGACGAGGCCGGAGTCGGCACCGGGAACGCGGAGAAGGCAGGTGAGCTCAGATGAGCCCCGTCCTGGACATCAAGGACCTGTCCATCGCCTACCAGACTCCAGGCGGTGATGTGCGGGCGGCCTCCCACGTGAACCTCACGATCAACAAGGGCGAGGTCGTGGGCCTGTGCGGGGAGAGCGGCTCAGGCAAGTCGACCCTCGCCTACGGCGCGTGCCGGCTGCTGCGCCCGCCCGCGGTGATCACCAGCGGCAGCGTGCTGTACTCCGGCGCGCGTACCGGCACGGCCTTGCCGGTGGACATCCTGCGACTGCCGCCGGACGACCTGCGCGCGATCCGCTGGCGCGACGTCGCGATCGTGTTCCAGAGCGCGATGAACGCGCTCAACCCGGTGCTGCGGGTCCGCGACCAGATCATCGACGGCATGGAGGCGCACCTGCGGCTGCGGAAGGACGAGGCGCACGAGAAGGCCGCCAGGCTGCTCAACCTCGTCGGCATCCCGCGGGAGCGGCTGCGCAGCTATCCGCACGAGCTGTCGGGCGGCATGCGGCAGCGGGTCATGATCGCGATGGCGCTGGCCGCCGACCCCGAGGTCGTCATCATGGACGAGCCGACCACCGCGCTCGACGTGGTGGTGCAACGCGACATCCTGGCCCAGATCGTCGAGCTCAAGGACACGCTCGGCTTCTCGGTCCTGTTCATCACCCACGACATGTCGCTGCTCCTCGAGCTGTGCGACCGGATCGCGGTGATGTACGCGGGCCGGATCGTGGAGCTCGGCAGCGCGGCCGACCTCAAGGACGCCCCCGCGCACCCGTACACCCAGGGGCTGCTGCGGTCGTTCCCGTCGCTGCACGGCGCCCGCCGCGAGCTGACCGGGATCCCCGGGAGCCCGCCGGACCTGCGCGACCCGCCGCAAGGCTGCCCGTTCATCCCGCGCTGCGGCTTCGCCCAGCCTGGCTGCGCGCAGGTGGACATGTCGCTGATCCCCGTCCGCGGCGGCCGCAGCCCGCTGCACGTGACGGCCTGCCCGTTCGTCACCCATGAGGGCGCCGTCAACGCGGCCCCCGAACAGGAGACCACGGCTTCGGAAGGAGCGCTGTCATGACCCAGGACGCGGCGATCACCCTGACCTCGGCCGCCGCCGGCAATGGCCCGCTCGCCCTGGAGGCGACAGGCCTCAGCAAGGACTTCCGGCTCGGGCATGGCGCGACCCTGCACGCCGTGCGGGACGTGAACATCTCCCTCTACAAGGGCGCGGTCGTCGCCCTGGTCGGGGAGAGCGGCTCAGGCAAGTCGACCGCGGCCAGGATGCTCGCCGGGCAGGAGCGGCTGACCGCCGGCACCATCAGGCTCAACGGGGAGCCGGTCGACGTCCGCACCCAGCGGGCGTTCCGCCGCTACAAGAGCGAGGTGCAGTACGTCTTCCAGGACCCGTTCGGCTCGCTCAACCCGGTGCACAGCGTCGGCTACCACCTGGCCCGCCCGGTCAGGCTGCACCAGGGCCACGAGGTCGACGTGAAGAAGCGGGTCATCGAGCTGCTCGAGCAGGTCCGGCTGACCCCGGCGGCGCAGTTCGAGCCGAAGTACCCGCACGAGCTGTCCGGCGGCCAGCGCCAGCGGGTCAGCTTCGCCCGGGCGCTCGCCGCCGAGCCGAACGTGCTGCTGGCTGACGAGCCGGTGTCCATGCTGGACGTCTCCATCCGGCTGGAGATGCTGAACCTCCTTGACGATCTGCGCAAGAGGCTGCACCTCGCGCTGCTGTACATCACCCACGACATCGCCTCGGCGCGGTACTTCGCCGACGAGGTGCTGGTGATGTACGCGGGCCAGATCGTCGAGCGCGGCCCGGCCGAGGAGGTCACCCAGCAGCCCGCGCACCCCTACACCCAGCTCCTCATCGCGTCCTCGCCCGACCCGGACAACCTCGGCTCCGTGCTGAAATCCGGGAACAGCGCGGCGCGCGCCAAGGGCATCGGGAGCGGGCCAGCCGCGGCTGGCTGCCCGTTCAGCACCCGGTGCCCCCTGGCGGACGACAAGTGCCGGGCGGAGAACCCGGCACTCCACCAGCTGACCGCCGTGCGCGCGGCGGCCTGCTGGCGGTTGTCCGAAGCCGCGCCAGCACTCGTTCATGGCACGGCCTAACCCTCACAACACCCGAGAGGATACACAATGTCCATTAGAGCCCTCAGAGGCAGGCGGCTCGCAGCCGTCGCCGCAGTCGGCTTCCTCGCCGCCGGCGTCGCGGCCTGCGGGTCGAGCGGAAGCTCATCGTCGGGCAGCGCGAGCGGCAGCAGCAGCTCAAGCGGCAGCAGCGCAACCCTGGTCATGGAGAGCTCCCCGGAGACCACCATGACCAAGAACTTCAACCCGTTCAACACGACCGCGCCGATCTACGCCATGGGCGCCGACGGCCTCGTCTACGAGCCGCTGATCCAGTTCGACCTGGCCGCGCCGCCGAAGTACTACCCGTGGCTGGCTACCAGCTACTCCTGGGGCGATGGCGGCAAGTCGCTCACCTTCGCGATCCGCCAGGGCGTGAAGTGGAGCGACGGGCAGCCGTTCACCCCGGCCGACGTCGTCTACACCTTCAACCTGATGAAGACCGACGCCAAGGTCAACATCGCCGGCCTGTCGATCGCCAGCGTGTCCGCCTCCGGCAACAACGTGACCCTCACGTTCCCGACCTCCCAGTACACCAACCTGGAGAACATCGCCGGCCAGGCCATCGTGCCGCAGCATATCTGGTCCACAGCCGGCGAGGCGGCTAGCTACACCGACGCCAACCCGGTCGGCACCGGCCCGTACGTGCTGGGCAACTACACCTCCCAGGGCTTCACCATGGTGCCCAACAAGTACTACTGGCAGCCGGTCCCGGTGAAGAAGGTCTACTTCCCGGCCTACACCACGAACACCGCCGCCACGAACGCGCTGTTCTCCGGCCAGATCGACTGGACGGGTAACTTCATCCAGGGCCTGCAGAAGAACTTCGTCGCCAAGGACCCGGCCCACCACATCGGGTGGGAGAACCCCGGCGCGACCAACGTCCTGATCCCGAACATGACCACCTGGCCGACCAACCAGCTCGCGGTCCGGCAGGCGATCAGCGCGGCGATCGACCGCACCGCGATCGGCGCCCAGGGCGAGGACGGCCAGGAGTTCGCGGTCAAGAGCGCGTCCGGCCTCACCACGCCGGTGTTCACCCCCTGGGCTGGCACGGGCTCCGCGCCGTCCGTGAACGTCAGCGCCGACCCGGCGACCGCCGAGTCGATCCTGACCAAGGCCGGCTACAAGAAGGACAGCGCCGGCTTCTACGCCCTCAACGGCAAGGAAGTCGCGCTGAAGATCGAAGACCCGGCCGCCTACACCGACTACGCCCAGGACGACCAGATCATCGTCTCCGAGCTGAAGGCCGCGGGCATCAACGCCACGCCCAACCTCACCTCCACGCCGGCCATCTGGCAAACCGACCTCTCGAACGGCAACTTCCAGCTGTCCATGCACTGGGGCAACGGCGCCATCACGCCGTACAGCATGTACGACAACTGGCTGGATCACACGCTGGTCAACGGGGCCAACACCGCGGGCGACTTCGGCCGCCTGAACAGCCCGCAGGTGCAGGCCATGCTGGCGAAGATCGCGGGCGACCAGAGCACCGCCCAGCAGGCCACTGACTTCCAGCCGCTGCTGCAGTGGGTCGCGCAGAACCTGCCAGTCATCCCGACCGTCAACTCCGCCCAGTGGTTCGAGGCCAACAGCAGCCACTTCACCGGGTGGCCGAGCCAGGACAACCCCTACGAAAGCGGCCAGCCATCGGGCAGCAACAACAGCCCGAGCACC
Source organism: uncultured Actinomycetota bacterium (assembly GCA_963843745.1). Lineage (GTDB taxonomy): Bacteria > Actinomycetota > Actinomycetes > Streptosporangiales > Streptosporangiaceae > Trebonia. Next base: position 1,693,936 of record CAWJLP010000007.1, on the reverse strand, counting down.
GGCACCGACGAGGTGGTCCTCCTGCACCTCAAGCCGGTCTCCTGATCACCTGACCGCCTGACACGAGGCCGGCCTGGCCCCCACAAGGGGCCAGGCCGGCCTTCATCGGCCCAGGGAGGCTCATCGTGGAGCGGCTGCCGCCGCTTGTCACCCGTGCGCAGGCCCTCGCGCGGCAGGCGGGTTTCGCGCTGACCAGGGAAGAAGCAGGCCCCGGGCGCCCGTCGGCGTGCCTGCCCGGCGTCGGCCGCTTTCTGGCCGTGCTGGCGGCCGGCTGCGCGGGGCCAGCGCCACTAGCGTCAGGCCGGATCGGTGAACTCGGCACCGGCGCCGGAATCGGGGCAGGGGGCCCTTCGACCTGCTTTTCGCCGACAGCGGGGTGCGCGACCGTGCCGGATTCGCCACGCTGGTCAGCTCGCTGCGCATCGGCGGCCGCATCGTCATGGACGATGTCACCCCCGAACGCGCGCTGCCGCCCGATTCGCCGCTGCGGGCAGCCGACATCAAGCGAGTTCTTCAGCGGTGAGCCCCGGCTGGTCTGGACCGAAGTAGTGCTGCCCGACCTGCACAACTCACTGCTGGTCGGAACCAGAACGAACGAGGAGGATTTATGACTGACCAATCGCCGCTCGCGTTCCCCCCGGGGTTCACCTGGGGCGCGGCGACGGCCGCCTACCAGATCGAAGGCGCGGCTGACGCCGACGGCAAGGGCCTCTCGGTGTGGGACACGTTCAGCCACACGCCAGGCAAGGTACGCGGCGGCGACACCGGCGACATCGCCTGTGACTCCTACCACCGCTACCGCGAGGACGCGGACCTGCTGAGCTCCCTCGGCCTGTCGGCCTACCGGTTCTCGATCTCCTGGCCGCGGATCCTCCCTGACGGGACGGGGCCGGTCAACCAAGCCGGCCTCGACTACTACCGCGCGCTGGCCGACGCGCTCGGCGAGCGCGGGATCGCCGCCACGGCGACGCTGTACCACTGGGACCTTCCGCAGGCCCTGCAGGACCGCGGCGGCTGGGTGTCGCGTGAGGTCGCGCTGCGGTTCGCCGACTACGCCGCGATCGTCGGCGAGGCGCTCGGCGACCGGGTCGCGCGGTGGATCACCCTGAACGAGCCGCTCGTCGTCGCCAGCAACGGGTACCGCACCGGCGTGCACGCGCCTGGCCTGCGGGACATGGACGCGGCCGCCGCGGCGACGCACCACCTGCTGCTCGGCCACGGCCTGGCCGTCAGCGCGCTGCGCGCAGCGCTGCCGTCCGCGGCCGAGGTGGGCATCACGCTCAACCTGACCCCGGTGCGCGTCACGGCCGACGCGAGCGGCGAGGGCGCCGCCCTCGAGCGGGCGCGCCAGGTCACCGACGCGTGCCTGAACGGCGTGTTCCTCGAGCCGGTCCTGTCGGGCCGGTACCCGGAGCACGCGCTGCCCGCCCTGCTGCCGCCTGACAGCCTGATCGAAGACAGCGACATGGCGACGATCGCCGCCCCGCTGGACTTCCTCGGCGTGAACTACTACCAGCCCGTCCACCTGCGGCCCGGCGATCCGGACAACCTCAAGCGCGACGAGGAGGCGCCGCCGGCCAGGGTCGACGGCGTTGTCAAGTACCGGCCCGACGGCGTGTACCAGCCCAACGGCGTGGCGCGGACCGCGATGGACTGGCTTGTCGACCCCGAGGGGCTGTACGAGCTGCTGCTGCGGCTGTCCAAGGACGCGCCTGGCCTGCCGCTGTACGTCACGGAGAACGGCTGCGCCGCCGAGGACTACGTGAACCCTGAGGGGGCCGTCAACGACATCGAGCGCGTCAGGTTCCTGCACCTGCACCTGGCCGCCGCGGCCCGCGCGATCAGGGACGGGGCGAACCTGGCCGGCTACTACGTCTGGTCGCTGCTGGACAACTTCGAGTGGGCGTGGGGGTACCAGAAGCGGTTCGGGATCGTCTTCGTCGACTTCGGCACGCAGCGCAGGATCCCGAAGGCGAGTTCCGCTTTCTACGCCGACGTCGCGCGGGCGAACGCGGTCCCGCCGCTGCCCGCCTCCTAGCCCGTCGAGGGGCGGCTGCGGAGCCTGTCGAGGGCGCGGGCTACCTCGGCGGCCAGCCCGGGATCCCTGGTCCCGGTGGAGTCCGACATAACCGGAATGTCCGGAATATCGCGAATATCGCTAGTATCCGGGGTACCGGGCGCGGTTTCCGCGCCCGGTACTACGGAATCCGCGTCGGCGTCCCTGGTCAGCCGGCAGTCCAGGCATTCCACCTGGTCCAGCCGCCTGACCAGGTGCTTGCTGCCGCACCCTGGGCAGCGGGACAGTTCAGCGAGGGCCGCGGGCTGGCAGGCGGGGCAGATGAGCACCTGGTGCTCGCGGATCACGCCCCGCCGCCACGCGCTGCCCTTGCCCGGCTCGGGATCCCCCTGCCGGGTGCCGCACCGGTAACACGGCATCTCGTCCCCTCCCGTCTCAGGGGTCGAGCCAACGCCCTTACGCCAAGGCTGCCAGAGCCTTCTGGTAGTCGGCGATGTCGCGCGCCTGCGGGATGGGGTTGACCACCTTCCAGCGCACGATGCCCGCCTTGTCGATCACGAACGTGCCCCGCAGGGCCACGCCGCGATCCTCGTCGAACACCCCGTACTCCCTGGCGACCGCGCCGTGCGGCCAGAAGTCCGCGAGCAGCCCGAACTGGAAGTTCTCCTGTTCGGACCAGGCGCGGTGCGCGAACATGTGATCCACGGACACCGTGAGCAGTTCCACGTCATCGCGGTTCACTTCTGGGAAGTCCTCCCGCATGGCGCACAGCTCGCCGCTGCACACCGGGCTGAACGCGAGCGGGTAGAACACCAGGACCACGTTCTTGGCGCCGCGGAAGCTGGACAGCTTCACCGGCGTGCCGTGCTGGTCCGGAAGCTCGAAGTCCGGGGCTTCTTCCCCGACCTCAACTGCCATGCCTGAATCCTCTCCAGGGCGGGCTTGCCACGCCTAGTTTGTCATGGCGGTAATGATGGTTCAGCGGCGCGCCTTCGGCGCCACCAGCCGCGAACCTGACCAGTCCCGGCCGGCGCTGACGGTGGACGTCTGGGCGAGCCCCGCGGTGGGCGCCGCCTCGCCGATGTCGCTCGGCTCGACGTGGCCCGGGCGGCCCGACTTGGGCGTGAGCAGCCAGATGTACCCCCCGTCGGCTAGCAGCGCGAGGGCGTCGACCAGGGCGTCCACGAGGTCGCCGTCCTCTTCCCGCCACCACATCAGCACCACGTCGACAGCGTCGTCGTAGTCTTCGTCGACGAGCTCAACGCCCTCGACCGCCGTGATCGCGTCGCGCAGTTGCTCGTCGCAATCGGTGTCATAGCCGAGTTCCTGCACCACCTGGCCCGGTTTGATGCCGAGCCGTTCTGCCTGGCCGCGTTCATCCTGCGCCTGGCGCGCGGTCGCGCTCACTGACGTTCCTCCGAATCCCTCCCCGCGAACCCCCCAGCCGCGTGTAAGCGTCCGTGGCCGCGTCTGTACTTCTTGTTGGGACAGTTCACACTGGGTCGGCCTCGCGCGCAAGTGGCAATCTGCCCAGCGACGAAAACAGCCGCCATATATTGACCTCCCGCGAGCCCGCGAAGGTCCCGCGACAGCAGTCCCGCGGACCGTTCACTACGAACCGTAGCCGCTAAAGCGGATCCCGTGAAGCCGGCCCGTGAGCCAGGTCATAGGGCGGCAGCGGTTACCGTTTGGTAGAGATGAAAAACCGGCCAAGACGTACGACGATTGGTCTGGACAAGCGAGACGAACTACCGCGGCCATCAGCCGCCGAACTGCGGAAGGCGAGGCTACCCCGTGGCTTCCGGACGCCAGCGTTACTCGATCATCAGCGACGGGCTGCCCACGCAGCTCCCGGACATCGACCCGGACGAGACGCGGGAGTGGGTCGACTCCTTCGACTCGGTCACGCGCACCCGTGGCCGGGGCCGGGCCCGCTACCTCATGCTGCGCCTGCTGGAGAGGGCGCGCGAGCAGCAGGTCGGGGTGCCCGGCCTGCGATCGACCGATTACATCAACAGCATTCCGCCGGAGCGGGAACCGTGGTTCCCCGGCGACGAATACGTAGAACGCCGCATCCGCGCCTATATCCGGTGGAACGCGGCGATCATGGTGTCCCGCGCCAACCGCCCAGGCCTCGGCGTGGGCGGGCACATCGCGACCTACGCGTCGGCGGCCTCGCTGTACGAGGTCGGGTTCAACCACTTCTTCCGCGGCAAGGACCACGGCGAGTCCGGCGACCAGGTGTTCTTCCAGGGGCACGCCGCCCCGGGCATCTACGCCCGCGCGTTCCTCGAGGGACGGCTGGCGGAAACGCAGCTCGACGGGTTCCGGCAGGAGCTGTCTCACCAGGGCGGCGGGCTGCCGAGCTACCCGCACCCGCGGCTGATGCCGGACTTCTGGGAGTTCCCCACGGTGTCCATGGGCCTGGGGCCGCTGAACGCCATCTACCAGGCGCGGTTCAACCGCTACCTGCTCGCCCGCGAGCTGCACGACACGTCGCGGTCGCACGTGTGGGCGTTCTGCGGCGACGGCGAGATGGACGAGCCCGAGGCGCTCGGCGCGATCGGGCTGGCCGCCCGCGAGGAGCTGGACAACCTCACCTTCGTCATCAACTGCAACCTGCAGCGGCTCGACGGCCCGGTGCGCGGCAACGGCAAGATCATCCAGGAGCTCGAGGCGTTCTTCCGCGGCGCGGGCTGGAACGTCATCAAGGTCATCTGGGGCCGTGACTGGGACCCGCTGCTCGCGCAGGACACCGACGGCGTGCTGGTCAACAAGATGAACACCACGCCGGACGGGCAGTTCCAGACCTACTCGGTGGAGTCCGGCGCCTACATCCGCGAGCACTTCTTCGGCGGCGACCCGCGGCTGCGGAAGATGGTCGAGCACCTGTCGGACGACGAGCTGCGGAACCTGTCCCGCGGCGGGCACGACTACCGGAAGGTGTACGCGGCGTTCAAGGCGGCCCGTGAGCACGTCGGCCAGCCCACGGTCATCCTGACCCACACGATCAAGGGCTGGACGCTCGGCAAGGACTTCGAGGCGCGCAACGCTACGCACCAGATGAAGAAGCTCACCCTCGCCGAGCTGAAGGAGTTCCGCGACCGGCTGTACCTGCCGATCCCGGACTCCGCCCTGGAGGGCCCCGACGGGCTGCCGCCGTACTACCACCCGGGCCAGGACTCCGACGAGATCCAGTACATGAAGGAGCGGCGTGCCGCGCTTGGCGGCGTCCTGCCGCGGCGGGTAGTACGCGCCAAGCCGCTGCCGCAGCCGCCGGATTCGGTGTACCAGGACATGATGAAGGGGTCTGGCAAGCAGTCGGTCGCCACCACGATGGCGTTCGTCCGGATCCTGAAGGACCTCATGAAGGACCCGGTCATCGGCGACAGGTTCGTGCCGGTCATCCCCGACGAGGCGCGCACGTTCGGCATGGACTCGCTGTTCCCGACCGCGAAGATCTACTCGCCGTTCGGGCAGACCTACGAGGCGGTGGACCGCAACCTGCTGCTGTCGTACAAGGAGTCGGAGCGCGGCCAGATCCTGCACGAGGGCATCAGCGAGTCCGGCGCGATGGGGTCGGTGATCGCGGCAGGCACCTCGTACGCCACCCACGGCACGCACATGATCCCGGTGTACGTGTTCTACTCGATGTTCGGATGGCAGCGGACCGGCGACGAGATGTGGGCGCTCGGCGACCAGCTGGGCCGCGGCTTCCTGCTGGGAGCCACGGCGGGCCGCACGACCCTGACCGGTGAGGGCCTGCAGCACAACGACGGGCACTCGGTGCTGCTCGCCTCGGTATCCGAGGCGTGCGTCTCCTACGACCCGGCGTGGGCGTACGAGGTCTCGGTGATCGTGAAGGACGCGCTGCGCCGGATGTACGACGCATCGCCAGAGCACCCGGACGGCGAGAACATCTTCTACTACCTCACCGTCTACAACGAGCCGTACCCGCAGCCGCCGGCGCCCGAGGCCGAGGGGCTCGAGGAGGGCATCCTGCGGGGCATGTACCGGTACGCGGCCGCCCCGGCTACGGCCGGAGCCCGGATCCTGGCCTCCGGGGTTGCCATGCCGTGGGCGCTGCGCGCGCAGCAGCTGCTCGCGGAGGACTGGGGCGTGGGCGCGGACGTGTGGTCGGTCACCTCGTGGACCGAGCTGCGCCGTGACGCCCTGGCCGCCGAGTCGCACAACCTGCTGCACCCTGGCGAGGAGCCGCGGACGCCGTACGTGACGTCCGCGCTGGCCGGCTCCGGCCCGGACACCCCGGTGGTGGCCGTCTCCGACTGGATTCGCGCCGTGCCCGACCAGATCTCCCGCTGGGTGCCCGGCTCGTACACGTCGCTGGGCACCGACGGGTTCGGCTTCTCCGACACCCGGCCGGCCGCGCGGCGGTTCTTCCACGTGGACGCGGAGTCGATCACCCTGGCGGTGCTCGCGGAACTGGCGCGGTCCGGCGCGGTGGACCCGTCGCTGCCCGCGCAGGCGATCGCGAAGTACAAGCTGGACCTGCCCGTCTCCGAGGCGCTCAGCTAGCCGCACACGAGCGGCGGCTCGGTCTGGGCCGGGCCGCCGCTCCGTGACAGGGTGGGGTGATGCAGGCGAAGCGGCAGGCCGCGGCGGGCGCGCTGGAGGCGCCCGCACGGGTGCATCCGGAGACGGTGCGGCGGATCGAGCGGTCGATGGGCGCGCTCGGCACCGCGGCGATCGCGGCGATGGACGAGCGGCTGCCGTGGTACAGGAAGATGTCCGCGGAGAACAGGTCGTGGCTGGGGCTGGTGGCGCAGGCTGGCATCGCCGCGTTCGCTGACTGGATCAAGCATCCGGAACGGGCCCGTCCCGCTGCCACCGAGGTCTTCGGCACTGCCCCGCGGGAGCTGGCCAGAGCGGTCAGCCTGCAGCACGCGGTGGAGATGGTCCGGGTGCTGATCGACGTGGTCGAGCACCAGGTGGACACGCTGGCCGCGCCCGGCGCCGAGGCCGAGCTGCGCGAGGCGGTGCTCGTCTACGCGCGGGAGATCGCGTTCAGTGCGGCGCAAGTGTACGCGCGGACCGCGGAGGCGCGCGGCGCCTGGGACGCCAGGCTCGAGGCGCTCGTCGTCGACTCGCTGGTGCGCGGCGAGGCAGCCGAGTCGCTGAACTCCTGGGCGTCGGCGCTGAACTGGTCGTCCTCCCCCGTCGCGGTCATCGCGGGCAGCATCGACGGCGACGAGGCCGAGCCGGTCATCGAGGAACTGCGCGCCACCGCCCGCCGGGCCAGGCTCGACCTGCTGGCGGGCGTGCAGGGCAGCAGGCTGATCGTCGTGCTCGGCGGCACCGACGACCCGATGGCGGCCGCCGAGCGGTTCGCCGGCCGGTTCGGGCCGGGACCGGTCGTGGTCGGGCCGCCGGTGCGGGACCTGCGCTCGGCGTCGGTGTCGGCCCGCGCCGCGCTCGCCGGGCTGCGCGCCGCGCCCGCCTGGCCCGACGCGCCCCGCCCGGCCAGCGCCGACGAGCTGTTGCCCGAGCGCGCCCTGGACGGGGACGGCGCCGCCATCGAGGCGCTGGTCGAGACCGTGTACGAGCCGCTGCTGGCCGGCGGCACCGCGCTGCTCGACACGCTCACCACCTACCTGGAGCAGGGGTCGTCCCTCGAGGGCACGGCCCGGATGCTGTTCGTGCACCCGAACACGGTCAGGTACCGGCTGCGCCGGGTCACCGAGCTCACCGGGTTCACTCCCGCGGTCGGCCGCGACGGCCATACCCTCTGGACAGCCATCGCCCTCGGCCGCCTCGCCGCCCGCCGCGGGTAACGGAGCGGTGACGCGCAGGTGAACGCTTTCTAGAGGAAAGCTACAAATATTTTGCGGGCAACTTCGTATCGTTCGGCATCGGAATAGCGGACCTCTACAGGGCAAGGTTAACAGCGTGCTTATTTTCGCCTCGCCTGGGCAGGGTGCCCAGACTCCGGGCTTCCTGTCACCCTGGCTTGACATCCCCGGCATCGCCGACCAGCTCGGCGCCTGGTCCGAGCTCGCCGGCCGCGACCTCATCAGGCTCGGCACCACCGGCAGCGCGGAAGAGATCACCGACACCGCCGTCGCCCAGCCGCTGCTCGTCGCCGCGGCCCTCGCGGTCGCCGGGCTGCTCGGCGAGCCCGACGCGGCCGCCGGGCACAGCGTCGGCGAGCTCGCCGCCGGCGCGATCGCCGGCGTGCTCAGCGCCGGTGACGCGATCCGGCTGACCAGGGTGCGCGGCGAGGCCATGGCGGCTGCTTGCAATGACGAGCCCACCGGCATGACCGCGGTGCTCGGCGGCGACGAGGCCGCCGTGCTCGCCGCCATCGCGGAAACCGGGCTCACCCCGGCGAACGTCAACGCCGCCGGGCAGATCGTGGCGGGCGGCACCCTCGAGCAGCTCGCGGAGTTCGCGGCGAACCCGCCGGCGGGCGCGCGGCTGCGGCCGCTGCGCGTCGCGGGCGCCTTCCACACCAAGCACATGGCCCCCGCGGTCGACGCGCTCGAGCGGGCCGCGGCGCAGACCATGGTCAAGGACCCGGCGATCACGCTGCTGTCCAACGCCGACGGCGCGGTCGTCACGTCGGGGGCGAACTGGGTGGAGCGGATCGTCAACCAGGTCGCCAACCCGGTGCGCTGGGACAAGTGCATGGAGACGATGTCCGACATCGGTGTCACGGCGATGATCGAGCTGCTCCCCGGCGGCACGCTGGCCGGCATGGCCAAGCGCGCGCTGCCCGGCGTGGCGCTGCTGGCCCTCAAGACCCCCGACCAGCTGGCGACGGCCCGCGAGCTGGTCGGGGCACACGCCACGGCCACGAACGGGTACCAGGCGGCATCCGTCGGGCACCTCGCCGAGTGGAAGATCGTGGTGGCGCCCGGAGGCGGCACGTTCCGTTCTGGAGCCGAGGAAGCAGCAGCGGCCGCGACCTCAGCTGGCGGGACCGTCCCAGCCGGCGCGGTGCTCGGCCGGGTCGTGGCGCGCGGCGGAGAGCGCCCGGTGACCGCGCAGTTCGACGCGGTGCTCGTGGAGTGGCTGGTCGAAGACGGCGACCCGGTCAGCGAGGGGCAGCCGCTGGTGCGTCTCGAGCCGAAGGAGAACCCGTGACTGGGGCGAAGATACTGGCGTTCGGCGGGTACCAGCCGGACAAGGTGGTCACCAACGACGACCTGGCGAAGATCGTCGACACTAACGACGAGTGGATCAGGTCGCGGGTCGGCATCGAGAGCCGCCGGGTCGCCGCTGACGACGAGACCGTCACCGACATGGCCGAGGCGGCCGGGGCCAAGGCCCTGGCGGCGAGCGGCCTCGCCCCGTCCGCCATCGACCTGGTGATCGTGGCGACGTGCAGCCCCCTCGTGCCGATGCCCAGCGTCTCCGCCATCGTCGCCCACCGGCTGGGCATCGTCGCGCCAGGGGCGTTCGACCTGAACGCCGCCTGCGCGGGGTTCTGCTACGCGATGGGCACGGCGTCGAACGCGATAGCGGCGGACAGCGCGCGGAACGTGCTGGTGATCGGGGCGGAGAAGATGACCTCGTGGGTCGACTGGACCGACCGGTCGACGTGCATCATCTTCGCCGACGGGGCCGGCGCGGCCGTGGTCGGGCCCTCCGATGACGGCGATCCGACGGGGATCGGGCCGGTCGTCTGGGGCAGCACCGGTGCCCAGGGTGACAAGATCACGGTCACCGGGCGGACCGGGTCGATGCGGCAGGACGGGCAGGCGGTGTTCCGGTGGGCGACCACCGCGATGGCCCCGGTGGCGCTCGAGGCCTGCCGGCGGGCCGGGGTGACGCCCGCCGACATCACGGCGTTCGTCCCGCACCAGGCGAACCTGCGGATCGTCGAGGCGATCGCCAGGAGGCTGGGGATCCCGCGCGAGCGGGTCGCCGACGACATCGTGCACGCGGGGAACACCTCGTCGGCGTCGATCCCGCTCGCGCTGTCGCGGATGGCCGAGCAGGGGCGGCTCCAGCCAGGCACGCCCGCGCTGCTCATCGGATTCGGCGCCGGGCTGTCCTACGCCGCGCAGGTGGTCACGGTACCCTAGCGGCCATCGCATCCAAACTCCCACACAAGAAGGAGAAAACAGTGACTGACCTGGAGATTCTGGAAGGGCTTGGGGAGATCGTCGAGGAGATCGCCGGCGTGCCGGCCGCCGAGGTAACCCCGGAGAAGAACTTCGTGGACGACCTCGACATCGACTCGCTGTCCATGGTCGAGATCGCCGTCGCCGCGCAGGACAAGTTCGGCGTCGAAATCCCTGACGACCAGCTCAAGGACCTCAAGACGGTCCAGGACGTCGTCAATTTCGTAGCCAAGAACTGACGGCGTTCCCCGGCAGGGGGTTCGTCGTCACCAGTCGTTTCACGGAGGTTGCTGTGAGCACCAACGATCAGGCCAGCGTCGTCGTCACCGGGCTCGGCGCGACCACGCCGCTCGGCGGTGATGTCGCGTCCACCTGGTCGGCGATGCTCGCCGGAACCAGCGGGGTACAGCGTCTCACCGAATCCTGGGCGGACGCGCTGCCGGTGAAGATCGCGGCGCCCGCCGCGTCGGACCCGGTGGCGGTCGTCGGCCGGGTGCAGGCGCGCCGGATGGACCGCTGCGAGCAGTTCGCGCTCGTCGCGGCCCGCGAGGCCTGGGCCGACGCGGGCTCGCCGGAGGTGGAGCCGTACCGGCTCGGCGTCGCGGTGAGCAGCGGCATCGGCGGCATCGGCTCCACGATCACCGCGTACGACACGCTCCGCGAGCGCGGCTGGGATCGCATCTCGCCGTACACGGTCCCGATGCTGATGCCGAACGGCGCGGCCGGCTGGATCAGCATCGAACTGGGCGCCAAGGCCGGGGCGCACGCGCTGGTGAGCGCGTGCGCGTCCGGCGCGGAGTCCATCGGGTACGGCATTGACATGATCCGTTCCGGCCGCGCCGATGTCGTCGTGGCCGGCGGGACCGAGGCCGCGATCATGGCACTGAACATCGGCGCGTTCGCCGCGATGCGCGCGATGTCCACCCGCAACGACGAGCCGACGCGGGCGTCCCGGCCGTTCGACAAGGGGCGGGACGGGTTCGTGCTCGGCGAGGGCGCCGGCGTGCTGATCCTGGAGTCGCTGCCGCACGCCCTGGCGCGCGGCGCGCGGATCTACGCCGTGGCGGCGGGCGCCGGCTACTCCGCCGACGCGTTCCACATCTCGCACGGGTCGCCGGACGGCGGCGGGGTCTCCTTCGCCATGTCCGCCGCCCTGAGGAACGCCGCCGTGTCCCCCGCGCAGGTGACGCACGTCAACGCGCACGCCACGTCCACGCCGGAAGGCGACCCGCTGGAGGCGCGGGCCATCCAGACGGTCTTCGGGGACTCCTCGTCCTCGGTCGCCGTGTCCGCCACCAAGTCGATGACCGGGCACCTGCTCGGCGGAGCCGGCGCGATCGAGTCGGTGGCCAGTGTCAAGGCGCTGGCCGATCGGGTCGCGCCGCCGACCATCAACCTGGATGACCTCGACGACGAGGTGACGATTTCGGTGGCCACGAAGGCGACCCCGCTCGCGCCGCGCCCCGGCGCCGACGGGCCGATGGCGGTGCTGAACAACGCGTTCGGCTTCGGCGGGCACAACGTGGCGCTGGTGTTCACCGAGTACGTTCCGCCAGCATCCGAAGGCTCCGCTGAGGAGGGCTGATCTTTCATGACCGCCGTTTCCGAGAAGTCTGCTGCCGGGACGCCCGCTGACGGGGCGCCAGCCGTCCCGGTTTCGCTGCCGCGCGACCCGGCCGCCAGGCTCACCGCGCTGTTCGACCCCGGCACCATGACCCTGCTCCCCTCCGTCGCCCCCGACGGGTCAGGCGCGATCGCCGCGCGCGGCCTGATCGACGGGTCCGGCGCGGTCGCGTTCGCCTCCGACCCGCGGGTCCAGGGCGGCGCGATGGGCACCGACGGCTGCGCGGTGATCGTCGCGGCCTACAACGAGGCCATCGCGCGCGGTGTGCCGGTGATCGGCCTGTGGCACTCCGGCGGCGCCCGGCTGGCCGAGGGCGTCGCGTCGCTGCACGGCGTCGGCACCGTGTTCGCCGCGATGACGGCGGCGTCCGGCGTGGTGCCGCAGATCTCCGTGGTGCTCGGCCCGGCGGCCGGCGGTGCCGCGTACGGGCCGGCCCTGACGGACGTGGTGATCCTGTCCCGCCACGGCCGGATCTTCGTCACCGGGCCTGACGTGGTGCGGTCGGTGACCGGCGAAGACGTCGACATGGCGCGGCTGGGCGGCCCGGAGCCGCACAGCCGGCGGTCGGGCGTGGTGCACCTGGTGGCCGACGACGACGAGGCGGCCCTGGGGTACGCCCGCACGCTGGTGGCGCTGCTGTCGGAGCAGGGGAAGATCTCGCCGGATTCTGTCGCGGCCCGGGACCTGTCGGGCGTGCTGCCGGACTCCGCGCGGCGCGCGTACGACGTGCACGGGGTCACCGCCCGGCTGCTCGACGAGCCGGGGATCGAACTGCACCCCAAGTGGGCGCCGAACATCGTCACGGTCCTCGGCCGGCTCGCCGGCCGCACCGTCGGCGTGATCGCCAACAACCCGATGCGCCTGGGCGGCTGCCTGGACTCGGCGTCCGCGGAGAAGGCGGCGCGGTTCGTCCGGTTCTGCGACGCGTTCGGGGTGCCGCTGGTGGTGCTGGTGGACGTGCCTGGGTACCTGCCGGGCGTGGGGCAGGAGTGGGACGGCGTGGTGCGCCGCGGCGCGAAGCTGCTGCACGCCTTCGCCGAGGCCACCGTGCCCCGGGTGACGCTGGTGACCCGCAAGGCCTACGGCGGCGCCTACATCGCGATGAACTCCCGGTCGCTGGGGGCGACGAAGGTGTTCGCGTGGCCCGGGGCCGAGGTCGCGGTCATGGGCCCGCTCGCCGCGGTCCGCATCCTGCACAAGCGGCGGCTGGCCGCCGTCCCCGCGGAGCAGCTGCACGACGCGGAGCAGGAACTCGCCGCCGAGCACTCGGCCACCGTCGGCGGCCTGGACCGCGCCGTGGAGATCGGCGTCATCGACGAGATCATCTCTCCGGCGGCAACGGCTTCGGTGATCGCGTCGGCGATCGGCGAAGCCCCGCAACGCCGCGGCGCCCACAAGAACATCCCCCTCTAGGGAGCTCTAGGTGTGTTATTCCGGGGGATTATCCCCCGGAATAACACACCTAGGCGTGAAGGGTGGGGTTATGGCTTCGGGATGCCGTCGCCGGCGGCCGAAGAGGGGCCCGTGGGGGGCTCGTCTGAGGCCGGGGGCGTGGCTTCCGCGGCTTGGGCCGCGGGGGCGTCTGCGGCCGGGTCTGAGGCCGCGGAGGCGCCGCTGGAGGTGGCGGCGCGGCTTTCTGCCAGGAGCTCCTCCAGGCGGGGGCCGCGCAGGCGGCGGAATGTGCGGTGGGCGCGGGCGCGGTCCAGGATCGCGACCTCCAGCTGGGCGGCGTTCAGCTCCGTGGCCTGGGCGCCGTTCCCCGCCGCCGAGCCCGAGCCCGAACCGGAGCCCTGGGCGGGCGGGGCGGCGAGCGCTTCCAGCGCGGCGCCGAGCGCCTCGGTGAGCGTCATGCCGTCGTGGAAGCGCTCCTTCAGGGCGGCCGCCACCTGGTCAGCCTGGCCGCCGAAGGCGACGAAGCCCGGCTCGTCGGACACCGAGCCGTCGAAGGTGATCCGGTAGATCTGGTCGTTGTCCGGGGTGACGCCCACCTCGGCGACCACGATCTCCACCTCGTACGGCTTGTTGGAGTCGGTGAAGATCCCGCCGAGCGTCTGCGCGTACCAGTTCGCCAGCGCTCGCGCCGTGACGTCACGCCGGTCGAACTGGTAGCCGGTGACGTCGGCGTACGTCACGCCGGCCTTGCGCAGCGCCTCGTACTCGTTGTACCGGCCGCCCGCCGCGAACGCGATCCGGTCATACAGCTCGCTGATCTTGTGCAGCGCGGTGGAGGGGTTCGGCGCCACCATCAAGATGCCGCCCGCGTACTGCAGCGCGACGCAGCTGCGGCCCCTGGCGATCCGTGAGCGGGCGTAGTCAGCCTTGTCCCGCATGACCTGCTCGGGCGACACGTAAAACGGCATGGACACCGCGGGCGCTTCCTTTGCTTCAGGTTGTCTGGGGATGAGGAGGGAGGATCAACTACCGGTCCGCAGCGAGGCCTTCGGGCCGTCGGGCGAGCGCATCCGCTCCCCTATCACCTGCTCCGAGTACTCTTCGGCCTCGGCGTCGGGCAGCCGCCGGAAGCCGTCGTCGGTGATCGTGGTGACGACAGGGAAGATCTTGCGGGGCAGGTCGGGGCCGCCGGTCGCGGAGTCGTCGTCGGCCGCGTCATACAGCGCCTGCACGCAGGCGAGTACCGCATCGGGGATCGTCATGTCGTCGGCGTACAGCTTCTTCAGCGCGCTCTTGGCGAACACCGACCCGGAGCCGATCGAGTGGAAGCGGTGCTCCTCCCACGGGCCGCCCGCCACGTCGTAGCTGAAGATCCGGCCGATCCCGGTCTCCTCGTCGTAGCCGGCGAACAGCGGGATCACGGCCAGCCCCTGCATCGCGGGCACCAGGTTGTCCCTGACCATCTTGGCCAGCCGGTTCGCCTTGCCCTCGAGGGACAGCGACCGGCCCTCCATCTTCTCGTAGTGCTCGAGCTCCACCTGGAACAGCCGGGCGAACTCCAGCCCGACCGACGCCACCCCGGCGATCGCCATGGCGGAGAACTCGTCGCTGCGGAACACCTTCTCGACGTCCCGCTTGGAGATCATGTTGCCGGCGGTCGCCCGCCGGTCGCCCGCCAGCACCACGCCGCGCTCGCACGCCGCGGCCACGATCGTGGTGGCGTGCGGCAAGTCCTTGATGATGTCGGCGCTGCCGGCTGGCAGCTGCCCGGCCAGCGAGGCCGGCAGCAAGTCAGGGGCGTGCGTGGCCAGGAAATGCGTGAACGACGGGATGCGCGCCGTCATGAAGGCCCCCGCTTGTCCCAGCCCGCCGTCGAAATGCCCGTTCACGCGCCCGCCTCCCTGCCCTGCCGAATTACTGCCCGGTTTGATGTTCTTGAGCAGACACTACCGCCGGTTGCGGTAGTGAATGCACATGCCCCGAGGCGGGGCCTTTCGCCTACCGCGAACCTCGCGGCGGGGGTGTTACTGGCCGCCCTTCTGGACGTAGGACCTGACGAACTCCTCGGCGTTCTCCTCGAGGACCTCGTTGATCTCGTCCAGGATCGCGTCCACGTCGTCGGACAGCTTCTCGTGCCGCTCCTTGACTTCCTCGGCCGAGGCGGCCTGCTCCTCTTCGGTCTCCTCGGTGCGGCGCGTGGTCTGGCGCTGGCCGCCGGTGTCCTTGTTCGTCGCCATCTGGCGTACCTCCGTCCCTGAGGGGCACGGCCCCTCAACAGCTCAACGTTATCGTCGCCAGCGACAGTCCCGCCCAACCCTCCGCGGCGGCATCACTTGGGCAACTACTCCTGGGCCGTGAGGGCGGCCACGAGGTCGGCGGCGGTCCGGCAGCGGTCGAGCAGCTCGCCGACGTGCGCCTTGGTGCCGCGCAGCGGCTCCAGGGTGGGGACGCGCTGCAGCGACTCCCGGCCGGGGATGTCGAAGATCACCGAGTCCCAGGAGGCGGCGGCCACCGCGTCCGCGTACTGGCGCAGGCAACGGCCGCGGAAGTACGCCCTGGTGTCCTCCGGCGGGTTGTCGACCGCCCAGCCGATCGCGTTCTCGTCGGTCAGCCGGACCATCCGGCCGCGCGCGGCGAGCCGGTTGTACAGCCCGCGGTCCTGCCGGACGTCGGAGTACTGCAGGTCGAAGAGCTGGAGCTTGGGGTGGTCCCAGGACAGCCCGTCGCGCCGCCGGTAGCCCTCGAGCAGTTCCAGCTTCGCCACCCAGTCCAGCTCATGGGACAGCTGCATCGGGTCGTCGGCCAGCCGGCCGAGCACCGACTCCCAGCGGTCAAGGACATCGGCCGTGGTCGGGTCCACGTCGGTGCCGTACTTGTCCTCGGTGTACTTGCGGGCCAGTTCCAGGTACTCGGTCTGCAGCTGGACCGCGGTCATCTTCCGCCCGTCCCGCAGCGTCACCAGGTACCGCAGCGACGGGTCGTGCGACACCGCGCGCAGGTCCGCGACCGGCGCCTCGATCGACAGGTCGCCGGACAGGAACTTGTCCTCGATCATCGCGAGCACCAGCGCGGTGGTGCCCACCTTCAGGTAGGTGGCCACCTCGCTCATGTTCGCGTCGCCGATGATCACGTGCAGCCGCCGGTACTTCTCCGGGTCGGCGTGCGGCTCGTCGCGGGTGTTGATGATCGGCCGCTTCAGCGTCGTCTCCAGGCCGACCTCGACCTCGAAGAAGTCCGCCCGCTGCGAGATCTGGAACCCCGTGCCGCGCCCGTCGGCGCCGATCCCGACCCGGCCCGCGCCGCAGACCACCTGGCGGGTCACGAAGAACGGCGTCAGGTACCGCACGATGTCGGCGAACGGCGTCGAGCGGCGCATCAGGTAGTTCTCGTGGCAGCCGTACGACGCGCCCTTGTTGTCGGTGTTGTTCTTGTACAGCTGAATCGGGTGCGAGCCAGGCACGGTCGCGGCCTTGGCCGCGGCCTCCGCCATGATCCGCTCCCCCGCCTTGTCCCAGATCACCACCGACAGCGGGTTAGTGCACTCAGGGGCGGAGTACTCCGGGTGCGCGTGGTCCACGTACAGCCGCGCCCCGTTGGTGAGGATGACGTTGGCCAGCCCCAGGTCCTCGTCGGTGAGCTGGGTCGAGTCGGCCGCCTCCCTGGCGAGGTCGAACCCGCGCGCGTCGCGCAGCGGGTTCTCCTCCTCGAAGTCCCAGCGGGCGCGCCTGGCACGCGCGGCGGTAGCCGCCTGGTAGGCATTGACGATCTGCGATGAGGTCACCATCGCGTTGGCGCCCGGCTGGCCGGGTACGGAGATGCCGTACTCGGTCTCGGTGCCCATGACCCGCAGCACGCTCATAGTTATCCAGCGTAGTGCGGGCTCAGAGGTACTGGCCCGTGTTCGCGACCGTATCGATGGAACGGCCCGCCTCGGTGCCCTGCTTGCCCGAGACCAGGGTGCGGATGTAGACGATGCGCTCGCCCTTCTTGCCGGAGATGCGCGCCCAGTCGTCGGGATTGGTCGTGTTCGGCAGGTCCTCGTTCTCGCTGAACTCGTCCACGCAGGCCGCCAGCAGGTGGGCGACGCGGATGCCCTTCTGCCCGGTGTCGAGGAACTCCTTGATGGCCATCTTCTTGGCGCGGGCCACGATGTTCTCGATCATGGCGCCGGAGTTGAAGTCCTTGAAGTACAGGACTTCCTTGTCGCCGTTGGCGTAGGTGACCTCGAGGAAGCGGTTCTCCTCCGACTCGGAGTACATCCGCTCCACCGTGCGCAGGATCATCGCGTCCACCGTGGACTGCAGCGAGCTGCCGTGCTCCTTCAGGTCATCGGGGTGCAGCGGCAGTTCCTTCAGCACGTACTTGGAGAAGATGTCCTTCGCCGCCTCGGCGTCCGGCCGCTCGATCTTGATCTTGACGTCCAGCCGCCCTGGCCGCAGGATCGCCGGGTCGATCATGTCCTCGCGGTTGGAGGCGCCGATGACGATGACGTTCTCCAGGCCTTCCACGCCGTCGATCTCCGACAGCAGCTGCGGGACGATCGTGTTCTCCACGTCGGAGGAGACGCCGGAGCCGCGGGTCCGGAAGATCGAGTCCATCTCGTCGAAGAACACGATCACCGGCATGCCCTCGGACGCCTTCTCCCGCGCCCGCTGGAAGACCAGCCGGATGTGCCGCTCGGTCTCGCCGACGTACTTGTTCAGCAGCTCGGGGCCCTTGATGTTGAGGAAGAAGCTCTTCCCCTCCTGCTGCTTGCCGGCGCTGGCGCCGTCCGCCGCGTCCGCGGCCGTCTTCGCCGCGACCTGCTTGGCCAGCGAGTTCGCCACCGCCTTGGCGATCAGCGTCTTGCCGCAGCCGGGCGGGCCGTACAGCAGCACGCCCTTCGGCGGCTTCAGCTGGTGCTCGCGGAACAGGTCCGCGTGCAGGTACGGCAGCTCGATCGCGTCGCGGATCTGCTCGATCTGCGACGACAGGCCGCCGATGTCGTGGTAGGAGATGTCCGGGACCTCTTCGAGGATGAGCTCCTCGACCTCGGCCTTCGGGATCCGCTCGTAGACGTAGCCGGAACGCGGCTCCAGCAGCAGCGAGTCGCCGCCGCGCAGCACCTGGTCGAGCAGCGGCGCGGCCAGCCGGACGATCCGCTCCTCGTCGGCGTGCGAGATCACCAGCGCCCGCTCGCCGTCCGCCAGGATCTCCTTGAGCATGACGACTTCGCCGATGGTCTCGTAGTCCTGGGCGATGACGATGTTCAGCGCCTCGTTGAGCACGACCTCCTGGCCGGGCCGCAGCGCCTCGAGCTCGACGTTCGGGCTGACGTTCACCCGCATCTTGCGGCCGCCGGTGAACACGTCGGCGGTGGTGTCCTCGCGCGCGGCGAGGAACACGCCGAAGCCGGACGGCGGCTGCGCCAGCCGGTCGACTTCCTCCTTGAGCGCCACGATCTGGTCCCTGGCCTCGCGCAGTGTCGAGGCCAAGCGCTCGTTCTGCGAGGTAACCGAAGTCAGCGACGCCTCTGTCTCGCGGAGCCGTTCCTCCAGCAAGCGAACCTGGCGCGGCGAATCAGCGAGCCTGCGGCGCAGCACCGCGATCTCCTCATCGAGGAAGGAGATCTGCGCGGTAAGGCTGGACACCTCATCGTCGTGCCGCGAAGCCCGTCCGCCCTCTTCTCTGGCTGCCACGGCCCTCACCTCCTCCCGGGAGCGTTTCTACTCCGACCTTACCTATCTGGAGCACAGAACTAACATGCCAGCGCGTGTTCATCTGCTTACTGGTCTAGCCCACGAGGGAGAAATCGCAGGTTATCGGGCTATTGCTCGCCCAATGTTACATTTCTGTCGCGTACGGTTGCGGATTTATTTCGTCCTCGGCGGAATGCGCGCCCTTGGCCGGGCGGCGGCGCCGCGGCGGCGCGGTCACCCCGGGGGCGAGCCGCCGCGCGGTCACCAGGAAACCGGTGTGACCGATCATCCGGTGGTCCGGCCGCACCGCGAGCCCGTCCAGGTGCCAGCCGCGCGCCATCGTCTCCCACGCGGCGGGCTCGAAGAACCCGCCGTGCGCGCGCAGGTCCTCCGTTACCCGCGACAGCTGGGTCGTGGTGGCCACGTAGCAGCAGATGAGCCCGCCGGGCGCCAGCACCGCGGCCGCGTCGGGCAGGCACTCCCAGGGCGCGAGCATGTCGAGGATCACCCGGTCGAAAGAGACGCCGGGCGGATCCCCGGAGTCGGCGGGGGACGTTCCGGACAATGATTCAAGGGCGGCCGGGGCGGACAGGTCGCCGGTCACCAGCCGCCACCAGCCGGGAGTCTCGCCGAAGTATTTCTCCACGTTCGCCGCGGCGATCGCCGCGAAGTCGGGGCGCCGCTCGAACGACACCAGCCGCCCTGACGGGCCGGCCCCCACCGCGCGCAGCAGCCAGCAGGACAGCGCGCCGGAGCCCGCGCCCGCCTCGAGCACTCGCGCGCCGGGGAAGATGTCGGCGTAGGCGAGGATCTGCGCCGCGTCCTTCGGGTAGACGATCGTGGCGCCGCGCTTCATGGCGAGCGTGTAGTCGGCGAGCAGTGGCCGCAGCGCCACGTACCCGGTGCCGCCCGCGGCGGTCACCACGCTGCCTTCCGGCGCGCCGATCAAGTCGTCGTGGCTGAGCGAGCCGCGGTGCGTGTGGAACGTGGCGCCCTTCTGGAGGACGACCTGGTGCATGCGGCCCTTGGGGTCGGTGAGCTGCACCAGGTCCCCTGCCGCGAACGGTCCGCGTCGTGTCACGCGCTAGAGACTAGTGGCTGCGGGCCTATACGCCGGCGAACACGTGGTCGAGGTCCCGGGCCGCCAGCACGCCGTACACCTGGCCGGAGGGCTCCACCAGCAGGTACTCGCTGGCCGGCGCGCGCTTGATGGCCTCGAGCAGCGCCATGCCGGAAATGTCAGCGGGCAGGATCATGTTCGGCTCGATCGACCTGGCCATGGAGCCCGCGTCGACCCACGGCCTGCGCTGCGGCGGGGTCGCCATCACCGCGGCCTCGTTCACGATCGCGATCGGCTTGCTGTCGTGGTCCACCACGACGATCGCCCGCGCGCGGGACTCGTCGGCCTGCCTGATCGCCTCCGCCAGCGGCGTGGTGGCCGGCACCGAGATGGCCCTTCTCGCCAGTTTCCTGGCCTGCAGCTCCGGCAGCCGCTCGCGGAACTTGGTGGCGCGGATCGACTGGCCGGCGCCGATCCACATGAACGCGGCGATCACCGCGACCCATAGCGTGCTGACCATGTTGCCGCCGGAGAGCCGGCCGGAGTAGAACGGGATCACCAGCAGCGCGATGGCGAGCGCCCGGCCCACCCAGGCGGCGGCGATCGTGGCGGTATACGGCTTGCCGGTGATCTTCCAGATGACGGCGCGCAGCATCCGGCCGCCGTCCAGCGGCAGCCCCGGCAGCAGGTTGAAGATGCCGACGATGATGTTCGCGTACATCAGCTGCCGGACCAGCGAATTGCTGATGCCGTGGGTGACCACGAGCGACAGCGCCCAGCCGACGCCGCCGAGCGCCAGCGACAGCGCCGGGCCGGCGGCGGAGACGCAAAACTCGCGGAGCGGGGTCTGCGGCTCCTTGTCGATCTCGGAGATGCCGCCGAGAGGGTACAGCAGGATGCGGCGCACCGGCAGGCCGTAGCCCCGGGCGACGACCGCGTGGGCCAGTTCGTGCACCAGCACGGACAGGTACAGCAGCACCACGAAGGCGGCCGCGACCGCGAACCTGACGTTGCCGTGCAGCGAGTTGCTCAGGTCGTTGGCGTAAATGACGATGAAGACGCCCGCGATGACGAACCAGTAAGGCGACACGAACACGGGGATGCCGAACGGGCGCGCCACCACGATGCCTGCCCGGCTCGCCCGGCCCACCGGGTCTTGCCGACCCGGCTGGCCCAGGCCACCGCCCTGGCCGTTCTGGTCCGCTTGCCCGCGCTGGTCCTGCTGCCCTTCCTGGCCACTTGCCACAGCACCGATGCTACGTGCATCCGAGGGTATTGCGAGCGGGCCTGGCGGTTGCACGGCCTTTGGTGCGGCCTTTAACGCGGCCTCGGCGGGTCTGCTGCGGAATGTCGGTGCCCTGTCCTACGGTGGCGCTGTGGACCCATCTGACGTGCCTGATGCGCCTGTCGGCATCCCCGTCGACGTGCCGACCCCGGTCGGGGTGCCGACTCCGGCTGACGTGCCGGACCCGGCCGACTTCGGCCCGGCGGGCGATCCGCCGTCGGCGCTGTCGCCGTCGCGCGCCGCCGACTTCATGACGTGCCCGCTGCTCTACCGGTTCCGGGTGATCGACCGGATCCCCGAGCCGCCGACCACGGCGACGGCGCGCGGCACGCTGGTGCACGCCGTCCTTGAGCGGCTGTTCGACCGCCCGGCGGGTGAGCGGACCCCGGCGGCGGCGCTCGACATGCTGGTCCCCGAATGGGAACGGCTGGCGGAAGCTGACGCTGGTCTGGCGGAGCTCTTTTCCGATGATTCGGAACGGGCCCGTTTCGTCGCCGAGGCCGCCGCCGCTCTTGACGGGTATTTCACCCTCGAGGACCCCCGGCGGCTGGAGCCGGCGCAGCGGGAATGGTACGTGGAGGCCGAGCTGGACTCCGGGCTGCGGCTGCGCGGCTACATCGACCGGCTGGACATGACGAAGACCGGCGACATCCGGATCGTGGACTACAAGACGGGCCGCGTGCCGCGGGAGGCGTACGAGGCGAGTGCGCTGTTCCAGATGAAGTTCTACGCGCTGGTGATCTGGCGGCTGCAAGGCGTCATCCCGCGCATGCTGCAGCTGATGTACCTGTCCGATGGCGAGGTCCTGCGGTACTCCCCCGACGAGGCCGATCTGCGCGCCACGCAGCGCAAGGTCGAGGCGCTGTGGCAGGCGATCGAGCGGGCGCGGGTGTCCGGCGACTGGCGTCCCAGGCCGAGCCGCCTGTGCGACTGGTGCCGGCACAAGGCGCTGTGCCCCGAGTTCGGCGGCACCCTGCCGCCCCTTCCGGCGTCTGTTGCTGCGCCCGCCGCCGTCTCTCCTGGGTGAGAACTCGCCCATGCGGTGACCGGGCGCCCTGCCGCGATGCTGGCTAGAGATGCTCGCCCGACTGGGACTGGCGCGGGAGCAGAGTGCCGCCGCCGGGGGTTCGCTGGGACAGCGCCGCGCGGCGGAGCAGGGGGCTGGCCCGGTAGCGGCCGTCGCGGTACCAGTTGTCCAGGCTGTCCAGGATCCCGAGGATGGTGCCGGTGCCCCACTCGCGGGCCCAGGCCAGCGGGCCGAGCGGGTAGTTGACGCCAAGGCGCATCGCGGTGTCGATGTCGGCTTCGCTCGCGACGCGGGAAGCGAGGGCGTCGGCGGCGAGGTTCGCCAGCATGGCGACCGTGCGGGTGACGATCAGGCCGGGCACGTCGTCGATCACGAACACGTTCAGGTGTCCCGCCTGGAACAGGCCGATGGTCTCGGCGAGGGCGGCGGGCGGGCAGCCGTCGGAGGGCGCGACCGCGATGGCCGTGGCCTTGGCCGGGTCGAGCACCCGGTCGACGACGATCACCGGGCGCTCGAAGGCCGCGGACAGCGCGGTGGCCGTGGCACCCGCACACTGGATGAGGAGCGCGCCGCTCGGCAGCTCCAGCAGCCCATCGGGCAGGCCTGCCGCGGTGTCGTCGCGGTCCCGGGCGATGACGGCGACGCCGAGACTGCGGGCGATCAGCTCCCGCAGCTGCGTCTTGCTGTTATCAGTTAGGTCATGGCCGTACTCGATGACGGTCCGCGGCCGGGCCGCGGCCGGAGCCGGGGCAGCGGCAGCCGTGGCGGGGTCCGCGTAGGAGTAGATGCCGCGGCCGGTCTTGCGGCCGAGCCAGCCGGCCTCGACGAGGACGCGCTGAGCGAGGGACGGGGCGAACCTCGGGTCGTGGCCGAACGCGGCCCACACCGACCGGGTGACTGCCTCGTTCACGTCGTGGCCGATCAGGTCCATCAGCGCGAACGGCCCCATCCGGAAGCCGCCGGCCCCGGTCAGCACCGCGTCGATGGCGGCCGCGGTCGTCGCGTGCTCCTCGTACAGTCGCCACGCTTCGGCGTAGTAGGGCCGGGCGATCCTGTTCACGATGAACCCGGGCGTTGCGGCGGAACGCACCACCGTCTTCCCCCACCCCGCCGCCACCTCCGCCGCGGCGTCCGCTACCTGCGGGTCAGTAGCCAGCCCCGAGATGACCTCCACGAGCTTCATGGCCGGCACGGGATTAAAGAAGTGCAGCCCGACCAGCCGCCCCGGATGCGCCAGCCCGGCGGCCATCGCGGTCGGCGTCAGCGAGGAGGAATTGGACGCGAGCACGCAGTCAGTGCCCACGATCCCCTCAAGCTCGGCGAACAGCGCCTTCTTCGCGCCCAGCTCCTCCACGATCGCCTCAACGACCACGCCGCATTCGCTCAGCCCGGCGATCTCCACGGCCGTCAGGTCGAGCGCGGCCGGGTCGGCGTCGAGCCGCCCCTTCTCGACCTGCGCCTTGACCCGGTCCCTGATCTTCGCGATCGCGTGCTCGGCGGCGCCGGGCACGGCGTCGACGAGCAGCACGCGCCGCCCCGCCACGGCAGCCACTTGCGCGATCCCGGCCCCCATCGTCCCCGCGCCGACGACCCCGACAGGCTCAGTCATCGGGCCCGCCTTTGGCCCTGTGGCCTATGCCGACGGCACTTAGGGCGAGAAACGTACCAAAATCCGTCCGATATGTCCGATTCTCTGTGTGCTTTCTCGCCCTAAGTCGCGCGGACGTGACCCGCGGCGGGAAAAGCGGGGCGTGGGTGATTAGAGAGGCGCAGGTGGCGGCCGGGCGACGGGCAGCCATGGAGCGGCAGGTAGCCGGTGAGAGTGGTCCCCGGTGCCCGTCGGTCATGCGGTGAGTTTGAGGTTGTAGACGCGGGAGGCGTTGCCCGCTAGCACCAGGGCAGCGGTTGCGTCGTCGGGGCATAGCTCTTTTATCGCCCGGGCGTTCGCGGCTATGCCTGGGACGCCTGGCCAGTCTGTGGCGAAGATCATGCGCCTGGTGAGGCGGGTCCAGTTGTGCTTGGCGTAGTACTCGCGGAGCCGCGACGGCGGGAGGCCGGACAGCTCGATCCAGAACCCGGTCGTTCGCCAGGGCCATGAACGCCGCGGCGTCGTACCACCAGCCGCGGCCGCCGTGCGCGAGCACGACGGTCAGGTTCCTGAAGTCGCGCAGCACGTCGTCGAGGTTCACCGGATCGGCGAACTTGTTCGACGAGCCGGGGAACGTGGACGTGCCGCAGTGCACCACCAGCGGGATCCCCGCCGCCTGGCAGGCCTCGTAGGCCGGGTACAGCTCCCGGTCGTTCGCGGCGAAGCCGGCGTGCACCGGGTGGATCTTCAGCGCGACCGCGCCCAGGTCGAGCTGCCGGCGGACCTCCTCGTCCAGCGGGTAGTGCAGGTGCGGGTTGACGTTCGCGATGACCTTGATCCGGTCCGGGTTGTGCCGCGCGACCGGCAGCAGGTCCTCGATGACCTGCAGGCCGGTCACCTTCGGGCTGTACTCGGCCAGCAGCAGTGCGACGTCGACGCCTTCGGCGGCGAGGTAGTCGTCGAACGCGGCCGGGACGACCGTGCCCCCTGGGTCGTACACGCGGGCCAGCATCGCCGCGTCGCCGAAGCCCTGCGCCCAGTCCATCCAGCCGCTCTTCAGCGTCGGCAGCCTGGCGACGTGCAGGTGCACGTCGATGAGCGGGAACCCGTCGATCATCAGGGCGCCTCGCCAGGCGCCCCGGCGGCCGTGATCGCGGCCGGGTTGAGCACCTCGGCGGCCATCGCGCGCAGCTCCACGCGCCGCACCTTGCCCGTCGCGGTGGTCGGGAAGCCCTCGGTGAACACTACGGCCCGCGGCCGCTTGAACGACGGCAGCCCCGCCCGGCAGAACTCGACCAGCTCCGCCTCGGTGACCGGCGCCGTGGCGCTATCAGCGTCTGGGGCCAGCACCACGTAGGCGACCGGCTTCTCCAGGCCGTCCGCGTCGGCCGCGCCGACGACGACCGCCTGGGCGACGGCCGGGTGGGCGAGCAGCCTGGCCTCCACCTCCATCGGCGACACCCAGATGCCGCTCGCCTTGAGCATGTCGCCGGTGCGGCCCAGGCACTCGTAGTAGCCGTCGGCGTCCCGCACGTAGGTGTCGCCGGTGCGCAGCCACTCCCCCTGGAACACCAGCCGGGACGCGTCGTAGCGCGCCCAGTAGCCGGTCGCCGACGACGAGCCGCGGACGAACAGCGTGCCTGGCGTGCCAGGCTCGGTCACCTCGGCGCCGGTGTCCTCGTCGAGCAGCCGCAGGTCGTAACCGGGGACGGCCACGCCGGTCGTGCCCGGCCGCACGTGGCCAGGCCGGTTGGACAGGAAGATGTGCAGCATCTCGGTCATCCCGATGCCGTCGAGGATGTCGATCCCGAAGCGCGACGTCCAGCGCTCGTAGAGCACCGCGGGCAGTGCCTCCCCCGCCGACGCCGCGAGCCGGACGCCCGCGAGGGCGTCCGGCGGGAGCCCGGCGCGCAGCATGTTGGCGAAGAACGTCGGGCCCCCGAAGAACAAGGTCGCGCCGTACTTGGCGGCGGCGTCGACGATGATGTCCGGTCGCGACGGCACCGGGTTCAGCACCGCCGCCGCGCCCACCGACAGCGGGAACAGCACGGAGTTGCCCAGGCCGTAGGCGAAGAAGGCCTTGGCCGCCGACAGGCACCGGTCGTCCGGCCTGATGCCGAGCACCTGGGTCCCGTACGTCTCGCAGACCACCCGGACGGAGGCGTGCCGGTGCATCGCGCCCTTCGGCGTGCCGGTGGTGCCCGAGGTGTAGAGCCAGAACGCCGGCGAGTCCCGCGACGTGTCGTACACGACGTCGTCGGGTGCGGCGGCCGCCAGTTCGCTCAGCAGGTGCACCGGCCGGGGACTGGCGGGAAGCGGGGAATCCGCCAGTACCCCGGCCAGTTCTGGCGCCGCCGCGGCTGCCGACTCTGCCGCGGCGGCAAACTCGTGAGTGACCGCGAGAAATCTCGCCCGGGAATCCCTGAGCAGTTCGGCGATGCCGTCGGCGCGCAGCATCGTCGAAACGGGGACCGGCACCGCACCTACCCGCATCGCCGCGAGGTAAACGATCACGAAGTCCGGCGAGTCCGACATCACCATCAGCACTCGCTGTTCCGGCCGCACGCCGGCCGCCCGCAGCCCGGCCGCCGTGCGCCGGACCCGGTCGTGCAGCTCCGCGTAGGTGAGGTCGCCGGACGGGCCGGTCAGCGCGATCCGCTGGCCGTCGCCCGCCGCCAGCCGCCGGTCGAGCAGGTACTCACTGGCGTTGAACAGCTGCGCCATCGCCGCCGCCTTTGCTGATGGGATCTATGAGGTGAGAGGGGCTGGTGTGCCTGGTCGGGGGTGGTGGGGTTTTCTTCTAGGCGAGATGCACGTAGTCGTAGTCGAACGGCTGGCCGTTGATGCCGTTGCGCGGCGGGGCCAGCCATGCGGCTATCTTCCCGCGCCCGTAGACCGGCCGCATCAGCGACCGCACGAACGTCTTGTCGGTGTCGGTCGGCAGCCACTGGCTCTCGCGCTGCTCCCACTCGGCGGCGGTGAGGATCTCCCCGGCCGGCGACGCCTCGATGCCGGCGAACGCGCCGACCTTCCTGTTGAAGGCCTGGTGCGGCAGCGTCAGCCGGTGCGGCAGCCCGGCGCCGTCCAGGATCCGGTTCCACCGCTTCACGCCGCCCGCGCAGTCGGCGATGTACTCGCGGCGCAGGTCGGTGTTCAGCCCGGTCAGCGCCGACACCTCGGTCTGGGCGATGCTCTGCTGATCAGTTCCGGCGTCGAGCAGCGCGTCCACCATGATCGAGTCGCTGTCCAGCAGGTGGTCGTCCTTGCGGCGCTCTTCCATCCAGCGGCCCTTCAGGCCGGCGGTGTAGTAGTTGGCGACGTTGGTGGAGGTCTCCCCGCCGAACAGGTCGAGGGAGACGCTGTAGTGGAAGTTCAGGTACTTCTGGATGACCGGCAGCGGGATCGCGCCGAGCGCGGCCACGTCGTCGGTGTCGTTCTCCACCATCACCTGGGCGGTCCGCTCCACCACCCGGTCGACGCCGGTGGTGCCGACGAACATGTGGTGCGCCTCTTCCTTGAGCATGAACTCACAGGTGCGGCTCAGCGGGTCGAACGCGGACTCCTTCAGCGTGCCGAGCTGGTACTTGCCGTCCCGGTCGGTGAAGTAGGTGAACATGAAGAACGACAGCCAGTCCGGGGTCTCCTCGTTGAACGCGCCGAGGATCCGCGGCGCGTCGGCGCTGCCGGAGTTGCGGTGCAGCAGCTCCTCGGCCTCCTCGCGGCCCTCGCGGCCGAAGTGGGCGTGCAGCAGGTACACCATCGCCCACAGGTGACGGCCCTCCTCCACGTTCACCTGGAACAGGTTGCGCAGGTCGTACAGGCTGGGCGCGGTGGCGCCGAGGTTGCGCTGCTGCTCGACCGAGGCGGGCTCGGTGTCGCCCTGGATGACGATGAGCCGCCGCAGTTCGGCGCGGTACTCGCCGGGCACCTGCTGCCAGGCGGGCTCGCCCTTGTGCCGGCCGAACGCGATCCGCCGGTCCGGGTCCGGCTCGGCGAGGAAGATGCCCCACCGGTAGTCCCGCATCGGCACGTGGCCGAACTGCGCCCAGCCCTCGCGGCCCACGTTCACCGCCGTGCGGAGGTAGACGTCCTGGGTCGGCAGCGTCGGCCCCATCGTCTCCCACCAGGTCAGGAAGTTGGGCTGCCAGGACTCCAGCGCCCGCTGCAGCCGCCGGTCGTCGGCCAGGCTGACGTTGTTGGGGATCTTCTCGGCGTAGTCGGGCGTGGTCACAGGCGATCAGACTCGCTTCCGGTCGAAATCTGCCCGCTTGCCCGTGCCGTAGGCGCGCAGCGCGCCGTCGGGACCCGAGGCGTTCGGGCGGTAGAAAATCCAGTTCTGCCAGGCCGACAGGCGGCCGAATATCTTCGTCTCCATCGTCTCAGGCCCGGCGAACCGGTAGTTCGCCTCCAGGCCCGTCAGCGCGTCGGGGCTGAAGCTCGCGCGCTCCTCGAGCGCGAGCCGCACCTCGTCGTCCCAGTCGATGTCGTCGGGGGCGAACGTGACCAGGCCGAGTTCCGCGGCCTCGGCGGCCGCCAGCGGCGCGCCGGCCCGCTTCCCGACCGCGGCCAGCCCGTCGGAGTCGCCGAGGAACCGGGTCTGCAGCCGGGTCAGCCCGTTGCCCATCGGCAGCGGCCCGAGGTTCATCGGGCCGACTGTCAGCGCCGCGGGGACCGCGCCGGGGTCAACATCCTCGAAGACGCCGGACAGCATGAACGAGCGGTCGGCGGCCAGCGCCAGCTCGAGCAGCGACCCGGCGAAGCACGAGCCCGGCTCTATCAGGGCGATCAGCGACCGGCTCGTCACGTCCAGCCGCTTCAGCGTGCGCTTGAGGAACAGGACGATCTCGTTGGCCAGCCAGTCGGTCGCCCCCTCTCCCGAAGGCAGAGCCGCCAGCAGCAGGGCGTCGCAGGCCAGCACCCGTTCCGCGGACCCCTGAGTGCGGAGCACCCACGCGCCGATCTCCGGCTCGTTGGTGCGCAGGTCGAGGATCAGGTCATCGAGCTCGCGGGTCATGGCGAGCGTCCAGAACGCGTCGCCGAGGGCGCGCACCTCGTCCATCGACGCCGGCGCGTCCGCGTCAGGGCCCGACACGGTGATCTCGGCGACGCCGCGGTCGCGGTCCAGCGCGGCCGACACGTACCGGTAGCCGATCGCGTCGCCGCCGCGGGACTTGTCCAGCGGCGCCAGCTCGACGCCGGCCCCGCCTGGGAGGCGGGCGGCGGTCCGGGCGACGGCACGGGCCCGTTCGGACACAATCTCTTCCCACTTCGCGCGGGGAACCACTTCGTCCACGAGCCGCCACTGCTCCGCTTTGCGGCCGCCGACCCCTTCCGCCCTGGTGGCGAAGTAGTCGGCGACGTCGCGCCGCACGTGCCGCTTGTCCGTCACCCGGGTGAGGCCGCCGGTGCCCGGCAGCACGCCGAGCAGCGGCAGCTCGGGCAGCGACACCACCGACGAGCGGTCGTCCACGAGCAGGATGCGGTCGCACGCCAGGGCCAGCTCGTAGCCGCCGCCTGACGCGGTGCCGTTCAGCGCGGCGAGGTAGGTCTGGCCGGAGTTGTCCGTGGCGTCCTCGATGCCGTTGCGGGTCTCGTTGGTGAACTTGCAGAAGTTCACCTTCCACGGGTGGCTGGCCCCGGCGAGCATCCGGATATTCGCCCCCGCGCAGAAGATCCGGTCCTTGCCGCTGGTGATCACCACGGCCGTCACGTCCGGGCGGGAGAAGCGGAGCCGCTGGGTGGCGTCGTAGAGCTCGATGTCGACGCCCAGGTCGTAGGAGTTGAGCTTGAGCTCGTAGCCGGGCTGCAGGCCCGCCTGCTCGTCGACGTCCAGGATGAGCGTGGCCACGGGGCCGTCGACGCTCATCCGCCAGTGCTTGTACCGGCCGGGATCAGTGCGGAAGTCGACGTACGACATGCTCCCATGCTCTACGAAATACCGGTGATTCGTCAAGAGTTCGTAGCACGTTCGCTACGTATTGAGGCGCTTCCACTCGCGGCGCGAGCCGTCCGCCCACTGCCCGTGGCGCTCGGCGAACAGCCGCGCCGCCGCCGTGCCGCTCCACTGGTCGGGCAGCAGCTGCGGAGGCAGCGACGGGTCGAGCGAGGGGAACCGGCGCCAGGCGTGCACCAGCTCGAGCTGCCTGGCGAGCACGTCCGGCGGCGCCGGGTCGCGGAACTCCGCGAGGAACAGGTCGTATTCGGCGCCAACCGCGGGCAGGTCCCAGGCGGCCGCTACCATCGCCCGCGCGTCGGACAGGCCCGTCCGGCGAGCGCTGAACACGTGCGCGTCGCCCGCGACACCCGCCTCGGTGAGCGCCCTGACGGCCTCGCGCTCACGCGCCGCGTGCGGGCTGATCCACAGTCCAGGGCCGAGCGAGCCGTATCCGGCCCAGGCCAGCCGGGTCCGCACCTCGTGCCTGGCCCGCCGGTCGCTGTCGGGGATCCGCACCTGCACGAGGATCCAGGTCCCGTCCCAGTCGTGGGCGGGGCCGAAGGAGTAGATGCGTTCCGCGCCGTCGGTGAGCAGCCGGCGCGCGGCCGGCGTGAGCTGCCAGCGAGTGCGGCGGCCGACCTTGTCCGGCTTGAGCCAGCCCGCGTTGCTGGTGCGCATCAGCGCCTGCCTGGTGGCCTTCTCCGCGACGCCGAGGCGTTCGAAGGCGGCGAGCACGGCGCTCGTCCATGCCACGCCCTCGGCGGGGAGCACGAACTCGCCGAGCAGCGTGAGCAGCATGCCGCGCGCGCTCTGCGCGCCGGCCTCGTGGCGCCGGGACAGCGCCGGCGCGGATGACTCCACTTAACCGTTCCTGTCCGGCATGACTTAGTAGCATACTGCGGCGCGGCGGCCTGGTGGCTAACCGTGGGGTTTCGCCGGCCGCCGCGCCGCGGGTGCGCGCTGGTGCGCGATCGCACCGAGGTAGGGCAGGGTCAGGGCCCTCCGTACAGGGTCAGACCCTCCTTAGCGGATGCGGAAGTACATGGTCGGGTACCAGTAGGCGTTCCAGGTGTGCCAGCCCACCCGCGTTCCGGCATTCTGCGCGCCGAACGTGGTGTGGTACCAGGAGGTGACGATCTCCACGTGGCCGGTGCCGTAGAACGCCAGGTCCCCGCGCCGCGGGCTGGATACCCGGTACAGCAGGCTGGAGCCCAGCATCCCGTAGGTCGTGCGGGGCATGTTCACGCCGAGCCGGTGGCTGGCCCAGTAGACCAGGCCGGAGCAGTCGAACGCGGACGGCCCGGCGCTGCCGTAGGAGTACCAGTCGCCGGTGCGCGTCTCGGCCTCGTCAAGGATGCGGTTGCCGATTGATTCGGTAGATGCGGTCAGTTGCGCGGCCACGGGGGCCGCGGGAGCCGCGTAGAACGCAGAAGACACGTGGTACGCGGGAGATGCCTGGTACGCCGCAGAAGGCTGGGTGGCGACGGCGGTCAGAGCCCCGGCAGCTGCTGCCGGGAGGAGCACCAGGGCTGAGCGACCCAGCCAGTTGCGCCGCATCCTTAGGCGCCTCCGCGTCGCATAGCTCGGGCCCGGATATAGGTACAGGACTCCCGGTGAAGCGTGATCGTTGCCATCATTTACCTTTCCCCCCAAAGCATTTGGGTTGTCTCGCGGGACGGCTTTGACTTGCTTGCCGCCGTACTTGCGTATCACCCGTTCGACACCGTTGTCCGGCGATACGCGATTCTCAGGTCCGCGTGTCGTCGTCAGATCACACTGAGATAACTACGTTTCCGAGACATCGATCAACGCTTCCATTTTCATATATATTCGCAGCTCAGAGGCACCGTAAAAGTTGTCACGTATGACCGGTTCCGCAGCCGAGATCAGGACATTGATGTGTGTGATATGTCACACTAGCCTGGCGAGCTGTTTTCCTGCCGTTATGCCAGATGAACCGCATAAATTCAGTTACTCGTTCCGCGATTGATGTTATTCGTCGGAAAATCGAGACTGATGGTACTGGTGTTACTACCCCGGCTGGAGCTATCCGTCACGCTGTTCTCACGCATAGTCGCGGCTCCGATGGCTGCCGCATATACGCCAGGACTATCGCGAGGAGCCGAATATGGTCATTTCCTGGTCCGCAATTGACGTATATTTTTAGTACAATTGGCGCCATTCGGGCCGTCTCGGCTGTCGCCGGCGCGGCGCCGGCCGCGGCCGCCACCGGCTAGACTCCGGGACTTGTGAGTGCTGCCGAAGAAGTCCTGGTGACCGGCGGGGCCGGTTTCGTTGGCGCGACGCTGGTCCGGCGCCTGGTGGCGAGCGGCCACCGGGTCCGCGTGCTTGACAACCTGTCCACCGGCGACCCCGCGCACCTGGCCGGCGTGGACGCCGAGCTGATCAAGGGCGACATCAGGGACGCCGACACCCTCGACGACGCGCTGCGCGGCATGACCGCGATCATCCACCTGGCCGCGGCCGGCTCGGTGGTCGGCTCGGTGGCCGATCCTCATCTGAACTTCGAGGCCAACGTGATCGGCACGTTCCGCGTGCTGGACGCCGCGCGGCGCGGCGGGGTCACCAACGTCGTGCAGGCCTCCACCGGCGGCGCGCTGATCGGCGACGCCACGCCGCCGGTCAACGAGCGGTCGCTGCCCAAGCCCATCTCCCCCTACGGGGCGAGCAAGCTGGCCGGCGAGGGATACGCGCACGCGTTCGCCAAGACCTACGGGATCCGCACGGTCGCCATCAGGTTCGGCAACGTCTACGGTCCCTGGTGCGCCCGCAAGCGCGGCGTGATCAACGTCTACTTCGAGTCGCTGCACTCCGGCGTTCCGCTGCTCATCTACGGCGACGGCACGGCGTCCCGCGACTACGTGCACGTCGACGACATCGCCAATGCCCTGCAGCTCGCCCTGGAAAACGACCGGGTGCCAGGCGGCACGGTGCTGCACGCCGCCTCTGGCGTCGAGACCAGCCTCACCGAGCTTGCCGACCTGTGCCGCCGCGCCGCGGGGAAGCCTGGCCACCCGATCGAGTACCGGCCACGGCGCGCCGGCGAGGTCGGCCGCAACTTCGCCTCTTACGACCTGGCGCACGAGCTGCTCGGGTACACCCCCACGGTGCGCCGCGAGGACGGCATCCCCCGCCTGTGGCAGTGGTTCACCGAGCAAGTGTTCAGGGACTGAGGCCCGCCCCCGTCGGCGGCCCCAGTGAGCGGGCCCGGTTAGCGGGCCCGGTGAGCGGGCCCGGTTAGCGGGCCCGGTTAGCGGGCCCAGAACTCCCGCAGGTGCGGGACGAGGTCGCCGGGGCGCTCCTCGGGGAACAGCAGCTTCGCGCCGTCCACCTCGATGACGTCCCGCGCGCCAGGGATCATCTCGCGCAGCTGGTAGGCCCACTTGACCGGGAAGTTGTTCTCGTCGGCGGTCCCCCAGACGAGCAGCACCGGGACCCGCAGCGCGCGCAGGCCCGGGGTGGCAGCCGCCAGGTCCGCCGGGTCGAAGGCGGCCATCATCCGCTCGACGTCCCGTGCGCGGTCGAGACCCCCGCCGTAGTACTCGCGCCAGACCTCGTCGGGCACCGTGGCGGGATCGTTGTACAGGCCCGCGAGCGGGCCCGCCGCCCGGGAGGCGGGGCTGGCGGCGACGCCGGCGAACCCCTCGGCGAGCTTGCGCTGCCTGGCGAGCTCGACCATGGGCGCGAACTCCGGCGGCGGGAAGTTGCCGTCGGTGTCGCAGTTCGTCAGGGTGAGCGAGCGGAGGCCGGCGGGATAGCGGGCGGCGAAGATCTGGCAGATGGCCCCGCCGGTGTCGTTGCCCACGAGGTCGACCTTGCCGAGCCCGAGGCCGCCGCACAGTTCCGCGAGGACCTCCGCCATCGCCGCTACCGACATGTCGGCGCGCGCGGCTGTGCCGCCGTGCGCGGGCAGGTCGATGGCGATGCACCGGGTCGTGCCTGACAGCTGCTCGATGACGTGCCGCCACATCAGGCCGCCGGTGGCGAGCCCGTGCACGAACAGGGCGGCGGGCGCGCCGCCGTCGCCGAACTCGGTGTAGGCGATCTCGCCGCCCTCGGCGGGCAGGGAGCGGCGACGGGCGGTGAAGGTGCTGACGTCCATGCTAGGCTTCCTTCCAGTTACAGACCGACTGTCGGTCTATTAAATACATACCGATGGTCGGTCTGTCAACGCGCATGATCGAGGCCGATGCGGGGAACGCTCTCAAGCAGCGCCTCAACCCAGGTACAAATGGATCCCATGACCGAGTCGTCGCCTATCAGCACGAGCAAGCGGGCCGCGCAGGGGCGCGCCACCCGCGAGCAGCTCATCGAGGTCGCCACCCGGCTGTTCGCCGAGCGCGGGTACGAGGACACCTCGATCGAGGCGGTGCTGTCGGCGGCGGGTGTCAGCCGCGGCGCGCTCTACCACCACTTCGCCGGCAAGGACGCGCTGTTCGAGGCCGTGGTCGAGAGCGTCGATGAGCGGATCTCGGCCGACATGACGGCGGCGATCACCAGCGTCCACGACCCGGTGGAGGTGCTGCAGGCCGGCGCGCTGAAGTGGATCGACCTCGCCGGCGACCCGGTCATCCAGCGGATCATCCTGACCGACGGGCCGGCCGTGCTCGGCTGGGAGCGCTGGCGCACCATGAGCGAGGAAGGCGCGTACGGCCAGACCCGGGCCCTGCTGCAGGCGGTCGCGGACGCCGGGCATCTCGCGCCGCACCTCGTCAGCGCGTTCGCGCACATGATCCTGGCGGCGATCGACGAGATGGCGATCGTGATCGCCCGCGCCGACGACCCGCAGGCGGCCCTGGCGGAAGGCCGCGTGGCGGTGGAGGAGCTGCTGCGCCGCCTGATCGTGCCTTAACCGGGCACGGCGATTTCCAGTGCGTCGAGCCTGCCGCGGTCGGCGATGATGTCGATGCCGGAGATCCTCATCTCCCGGTAGGCGAAGGCCAGCACGACGATCACCCGCCCGCGCGGCGCCCACACGATCCCTGGCACGCCGTCGATCAGCGCCACGGCGGACGTGCGGGACCGCGCGGCAGCGGTCCTGGCGCCGCGCGCGACCGCCGCCGCGCCCTCGAGCACGGCCGGGTACCCAGGCGGCACGGCCGCCTGGTCCGCGTGCAGCACCACGTCCGGGTCGAGCACCGCGAGCAGCGCCGTCAGGTCACCGGCCCTTGACGCGGCCAGGAACGCCTCGGCGACGGTCCGCTGCCTGGCCAGCCGCTCGCCGGACGCCGCACCGCCCGTCGCCGCCGCGTCCTCGCCGCGCACCCGCCGTCGCGCCCGGCTGGCCAGCTGCCGCGCCGCGTCCGGCGAGCGCCCGGTGATCCCCGCGATCTCCCCGAACGGCACGCCGAACATGTCGTGCAGCACGAACGCCACCCGTTCGGCGGGCGCCAGCCTGTCGAGCACCACGAGCAGCGCGAGGCCGACCGAGTCGGCGAGCACCGCCTCCTGCTCGGGGCCGGGCGCGGGCCCGGCCTGGGCCGGGGCCGCGCCCGCGAACGCGCCGGGCTCGATGTCCGCCCCGGTCGGCTCCTCTGGCCGCGCCCTGCGCTTGCGCAGCATGTCGAGGCACACGCGCGCCACGATCGTGGTGAACCAGCCGTCCAGGTTCGCCACCGCGTCCGCGTCCGCCCCGGCCGCGTGGATCCACGCCTCCTGCAGGGCGTCCTCGGCGTCGTTGGCCGAGCCGAGCATCCGGTAGGCCATCGCCCGCAGCCTGGCGCGATTGCCCTCGAACTGGCCGGCCAGCCAGTCGTCGTTCATCTGCTACGCCTCATCGCTCGTTTCGGGGTCCGTCTTCCTCCATGACGGACGGGAACCGGCCATCGTGACACGCTGAGCAGCCCGAGTTAGTGATGCGGAATCGTCGGTAGTTATGACGGTATGCACCGTTTGCCGTTGCTGGCGGTGGCCAGCGCGCTCGTGATCCTCACGGGCTGCAAGGTAACAGTCTCTCCGTCCGCGGACCCGCCCGCGAGCTCCCACTCCGCGCACAAGAGCACACATTCGAGCGCGAAGCCCGCCAAGGACCCCAAGAGCGATGCCCACCCGGCCGGGATCGGCACCGGGCCGCTTCGCCTGCTGATAGAGCCCGCCGACGGGCTTACCACCATCGACAAGCTCATCACCGGCGCCAGGTCGTCGGTCAACCTCACCATGTACGAGCTGCGCGACACCACCGCGGAGAAGGACCTGGCCGCGGACGCCGCGCGCGGCGTCGACGTGCGGGTGCTCCTCGACCGGCACCTGGAGAGGTCGCGGAACTCGGCGACCTACTCCTCCCTGGCGGCGCATAAGGTGCACGTGGCCTGGGCACCCTCGGGCACCACGTACCACCAGAAGACGCTCACCGTCGATGGCAAGACGTCGGTCATCATGACGCTCAACATGGTGTCCGCCGACTATCCGGGCACCAGGGACTTCGCGGTGATCGACACCGCTCGTTCGGACATCGCCGCGATCACCGCGACGTTCGACGCCGACTTCGCCCACAAGCGCATCACCCCGCCGGACGGCGCCGACCTGGTCTGGTCGCCGACCAACTCGCAGGCGTCGATCCTCGCCGTCATCAACGCGGCGCACCGCACGCTCGCCGTGGAGAACGAGGAGATGAACGACTCCACGGTGACCGCGGCGCTCGAGGCCGCCGGGAAGCGCGGCGTGGACGTCACGGTCGTGATGACCGCCGACAGCGAGTGGAACAGCGCCTTCGCCGCCCTGCGGCGGGCCGGCGTGCACGTCCATACGTTCCCCGACAGCGGCAGCGCCCTGTACATCCACGCCAAGGCGGTCGTCGCCGACGCGGGGCGGTCCGGCCAGCAGGTGTTCGTCGGCTCGGAGAACTTCTCCGCCGCGAGCCTGGACGAGAACAGGGAACTCGGCATCCGCACAGCGAACGCGGCCGTGATCTCCGCGATCAGCGCCACGATAGCCAGCGACTACGCCCACGCCTAGGCCGGCACCCAGCCCCGGAACGTGGTCCATGTGACATCGACCACCAAAGAGCGTAGACGATGGGACATCGACCACGTGAGAGCGGTGACATACGCGTCAGAGCGGTGACGCAAAGGCGTCAGGTTTGGCGGGTTAGCGCGTTCAGCGCGCCTCGTGTCGGGAAATGTTTACTGCATGAGGCGCATCGGGCTGACGGGCGCCGCCGCCGTGGCGGTGCTCGGCATGGCACTCGCGGGGTGCACGAGCGGCGGGCCGCTGAACACCAAGCCCGCCGCGAACGGCGCCTCGGCGTCGGCGACGGGAACGGGAGCGGCCGCCGCTCCGTCGGCGAAACCGACACCGGCCGGGCCCGCCGTGACGATCACGCCGGGCAACGGCGCCCACGGCGCCGACCCGTCGAAGGGGATCGCGGTCAGCGCGTCGGGCGGCACGCTCAAGAACGTCAGCGTGCGCACCGCGGGCGATCCGGTCACCGGCAGCTATTCGGCGGGGAACACGAGCTGGCACAGCACGTGGGCGCTCAACGTGTCGCAGTCCTACACCGTGACCGTGACCGCGGCCGCGAGCAACGGGAGCACGGTGACGAAGACAGCCGCGTTCCGCACATTGGCGCCGGCCTCGACGTTCACGACCGAGATCCTCGAGGGATACGGCCAGAGCTACGGCGTCGGGATGCCGATCATCTTGTACTTCAGCCAGCGGATCACGAACAGGGCCGCGGTCGAGCGGGCGCTGCAGATCAGCACCTCCACGCCGGTGATCGGCTCCTGGTACTGGGATTATCCCTGCAACATGGCCGCCACCTGCGCCTACTTCCGGCCCCGCGACTACTGGCCGACGGGCACGACGGTCAGCTTCACCGGGCACCTCAACGGGGTCGAGGGCGCGCCAGGCGTCTACGGGCACCACACCCTGACCCAGACGTTCCACATCGGCCAGTCGGTGATCGCGGTCGGTAACACCAAGACACACCGGACGCAGATCTACGTCGACGGCAAGCTCACGTACAACTGGCCGATCAGCTCGGGCAAGCCCGGCGACGACACCCCGAACGGCAGCTACCTGACGATCGAGAAGGCCAACCCGGTGGAGATGAAAGGCCCCGGATACGACCTGAGCGTGCCGTGGTCGGTGCGGTTCACGTTCAGCGGCGACTACTACCACGACGCCTACTGGTCGGTCGGCGAGCAGGGCTTCCAGAACGTGAGCCACGGCTGCGTGAACCTGGCCCCCGCCGACGCCGAGACCTACTACAACCTCGCGGTGCCCGGCGACCCGATCACGATCAAGGGCAGCCCGCGGGGCGGCACCTGGGGCAACGGCTGGACGATGTGGTTCCTGTCCTGGTCGCAGTACCTGAAGGGCAGCGCGCTGCACGAAGCGGTGCAGGCTGGACCCGGCGGCAGCACGTTCGTCAACCCGGCGACGCTGCCGCCGGACACGGCGAAGGCGCCGCTGCAGACCGCCGCGGCGGGCACCAGCGCCTAGCCGGTCAAGCTCCGCGCGCGGACCGCGGACAGGAACGCGGCATAGCTCCAGGACAGGTTCGACACCGACTTCTCGAAGCCGGTCGTCGCGTCGAACTGCTCGCTCAGCTCGAAGTGGTCGCTGTGGAACACGATCGCCTGCAGCATCCCGTCCCCTGCCGCGCGCAGCGCGGCGGCCGCGTCCCGCGGCGAAGCCGTCGTCGCGGTGATCCCGACCTGGGCGAGGAAGGGGGCGGCCAGGGAGTCGGCCGGGACCGTTCGGGATGAAAGGATTTTGACAGCGAGACGGTAGTAGAGCTCCGCGAAGTTGGCGGTGGTCGCAGGCCACGGATGGTCGCCGGTCAGCGCGTCGGTGTCGCCGTCGTAGACGTCGCCTGGGTAGCGGCCGAGCAGCGGGCCGGTGCCGCGGGCGGCGTCGGCGCCGTTGACCGGGTAGAAGTACGGCGACCCCGGGTCGGCCCACTGGGCGCGCAGCTGGGCGGCGGTGGCGAGCAGCCGGGGGTCGGTGACCGACTCGGCGCCGTAGATCGCAGACGCCGCGATGTCGATGTTCGGGTCGTAGGGGGCCCGGTAGTCCGCCGGCACCGGCAGCACCGAGCGGTAGTACTCCCCGTTCCAGTGCCCGTCGAGCTCGCTGGCCAGCCACGTCATCGCGGCGGGCAGCCAGCCGGGCACCGCGATCCCGGCGCTGTTAGCGGTGACCGCCTGGAAGCAGCGCAGCTGCACCGACCTGGCGAAGAACGAGTAGCCGTACTCCTCTTCCCACAGGTTGTACGTCTGGCCCTGATAAGCGCCTGCCAGGAATTCCAGGTTGGCGCCGATCAGGCTGGCCGCCGTCGCCTGGACGGAGGCGTCGAGCTGGCCGTACATCGTCACGAGGGCGAGCGTCTGCAGTGCCGGGCCGTCGGTCTGGTCGGTCCACGGGCGCTGCGTGCCGTCGATGTAGAAGGAGGCCCGGTCGAAGTCACCCTGCGACTGCTGGCAGGTCTGAGAGAACCGCACGTAGTCGTTCAGCGGCTGGTTGTCCGGCAGCACCCCGCTGGCGTAGGCGGCCGACAGCTCACGCGCCACGATCGCGGCGTCGCGGGTCCAGTGGTAGACGTAATCCTGGGTGACGTGCGTGGCGGTGTTCTCCCAGGACGGTGAGGCGAGCACGCAGCCGGGGCTCGAGATGATCCCCGCGTTCACCGGGTCGTCGAAGACCAGGCTGTCCGAGGCGACGTTCCTGAACATCAGCCAGAACATGTACCTGGCCGCCGTCGTCAGGTCGTCACGAGCGACGTGGACATGGCTGTACTCGAGCACACCGGGAGCCTATCGGGCAATGCGGGCGGTATAGGCTGCTGGGTGTTTCAGACGGTGCGTGTTTCAGACGGCCGGAAATCAAGACGCTGAGGGAGATCCATGACCGGCGAGTCGTCCAACGGCGAGGAATTGCTCCGGCGGCTGAATACCGCCGTAGCGCACCCCGCTCGCATTTATGACGTCTGGCTGGGCGGCAAGGACAATTACCCGGCCGATCGGGCGGCCGCGGCGGCTGGCCTTGAGGCCTTTCCCTCCACGATCTCGTCGGTCCGCGCCAACCGCGCGTTCCTGGCCCGCGTGGTCGAGTACCTCGCCGGCGAGGAGGGCATCAGGCAGTTCCTCGACATCGGGACCGGGCTGCCGTCGGCGAACAACACCCATGAGGTCGCGCAGAAAACCGCGGCCGAGTCCCAGGTCGTCTACGTGGACAACGACCCGGTGGTCATGCTGCACGCGCAGGCGCTGCTGACCAGCAGCGCACCGGGCGTGACCAACTACATCGAGGCCGACCTGCGCGATCCGGGAACGATCCTCGCCGAGGCGGCGCGCACGCTGGACTTCACCCAGCCGGTCGCCGTCATGCTCCTCGCGATAGTGCAGTTCGTTTCCGACGACGATCATCCTTACGAAATCGTTAATTCCCTGATGGATGCCGTTCCGCCGGGAAGCTTCCTGGTCGTCTCGCACGTGGCGAGCGACATCTTCCCCGAGGAACTCGCGGCGTTCGCCCGCGCTTACAACGAGCGGTCCGGCGAGAAAATCACGCTGCGAAACCGCGAGGAGGTCGCGCGGTTCTTCACCGGGCTGGACCTGGTGGAACCCGGGATCGTTCAGGTGGCGCAATGGCGTCCGCGATCCGAGCTGGAGGCCTCCGCCACGGACACGCTGTGGTGCGGGGTCGCGCGCAAGACCGCCTAGGACGTCGTCGTGCGCCCTAGGAGGGCCTAACGCGTGTTCTCGCGGTTCAGGCGGACACCAGGTCGCAGACGAAGATGAGCGTCTCGCCCGGCTTGATCACGTTCCCGGCGCCCCGGTTCCCGTAGGCCAGGTCCGGCGGGATGATCAGCTGCCGCCGGCCGCCGACCTTCATCCCCTGGATGCCCTGGTCCCAGCCCGCGATGACCTTCCCGGCGCCCAGCCTGAAGCTAAACGGCTCGCCGCGGTTCCAGCTCGCGTCGAACTCCTCGCCGGTCGAGTAGGCGACCCCGACGTAGTTCACCTGGACGGTGTCGCCAGCGCTCGCGACCTTGCCCTCGCCTTCCCAGATGTCGGTGATCTCCAGCTTCGTGGGCGGCTCGCCCCCGGGGAAGTCGACCTCCGGCTTGCCTGCGTCCATCTCGCTCTCCCCTTCGTCTGGCTACGCGACTCACCCACCTTATGGCTAGGCTCGTGCGCGGAGGCGACATGGTGCGGATTGTGGTGACCGGCGGCGCCGGATTCGTCGGGGCGCGGCTGGCCAGGGAACTGCTGAAGACGGGCACGCTGAGCGCGGCGGGCGCTGCGCCGCAGCCGCTGTCCACGGTGACGCTCATCGACCGGGTTCCGGTCCCCGACGACCTGGCCGCCGACGACCGGGTGACGGCGATCCGCAGCGAGATCACCGAGGTGACCCCGGAGATGCTCGCCGGGGCCGACGTGATCTTCCACCTGGCCGCCGCGGTCAGCGGCGAGTCCGAGGCCGACTTCGACCTGGGCCTGAGCGCGAACCTGCGCGGCACCGAAGCGGTGCTCGCGGCCTGCCGGACGCTCGGCACCGCGCCGGTGGTGGTGTTCACGAGCTCATACGCGGTGTTTGGCGGCTCCGCGGAGCACCCGATGCCGCCGGTGATCGTGGATCAGACGCCGCCCAACCCGCAGACCAGCTACGGCACGCAGAAGGCGATGCTCGAGCTGCTGCTCGCCGACTACACCCGCAAGGGCTTCCTGCACGGCCGCGCGATGCGGCTGGCGACGGTCTCGGTCCGCGCCGGCCGCCCCAACACGGCCGCGTCCAGCTTCCTGTCCGGCATCATCAGGGAACCGCTGGCGGGAGTCCGCGCCGTCGTCCCTGTCCCGCCGGAGACGGCGGCCGGGCTCGCCTCCCCCGCTAAGGCCGTCGCCGCGCTGATCCGCGCGGCCACCGCCACCGACGAGGAGTGGGGTGACAACACGGCCGTCACCATGCCGTGCCTCACGACGACCGCCGCCGAGATGGCCGCCGCCCTGGAACGGATCGCCGGCCCCGAGGTCAGCGCCCTCATCGACTGGGTGGAAGACCCGGTGGTCGCCAAGATCGTGCTCGGCTGGCCCACGCGCGTGCAGGCGGACCGCGCCGCCCGGCTCGGGCTGACCCCGGACCCGGACATTGACTCCATCATCAACCGCTACATCGCGGAGCAGTAATTCAGTTATCCGGAACGGACCAGTGGCGACTCGGGTCCCGTATCGCCGAGATCTGAGAGGCTGCTGGCCGGGACAGGCCGGGGCTGGGAAGATCGTCGGGTGGTACCTGAGCAGACCCATGACTTCTTCCTGGCGGGCGGCGGGGTGGCCGGCGCGCTGATCGGGCTGCTGTTCGTCGCGATCTCGGTCTCCGCGCCGCGGCTGGCGCGGCAGGGCCACGAGGCCCAGCTGCACCGCGTACGCGCGTCCGCGGCGCTGACCGCCTTCCTCAACGCGCTCGTCATCTCGCTGTTTGCACTGATTCCCGGCCGGAAGATCGGGTTGACCGCGGTGATCGTCGGGGTCCTCGGCCTCATGTTCGTGGCGGCCGCGCTGCTGTCACTGTGGCGCGTGCGCCACGCCCGCTGGGCCACGGCGCGCGACGCGGTGTTCCTGCTCGGGCTGGTGGTCGTGTTCATCGTCCAGGTGATCACGGGGGTGCAGATCATCGCCCAGCCAGCCGACTCCGGCAACGTGAACCAGATCGCGGTCCTGGTGATCATCTGCTTCCTGATCGGGATCGCCCGGGCGTGGGAGCTGATCGGCGGCCCGTCGATTGGCTTGACGCGGGAAGTCACCTCCCTGA
This sequence comes from uncultured Actinomycetota bacterium, assembly GCA_963843745.1. GTDB lineage: Bacteria > Actinomycetota > Actinomycetes > Streptosporangiales > Streptosporangiaceae > Trebonia. The sequence continues at coordinate 1,651,469 of CAWJLP010000007.1, read as the reverse complement.
TCAGCGGGCAGAACCACGAAGCGGCCGGGCGCGAGGACGGCCAGCCGCCGCCGTCCTGAGGCGCGTCAAGGTATCCCTGACGGTCGCTCCGCGTCAAGGTATCCCTGACGGTGCGGCCTCGCCGGCTGACGCGCCGATGTAGCTCATGACGTGCTTGATGCGGGTGTAGTCCTCGAAGCCGTACATCGACAGGTCCTTGCCGTACCCGGAGTGCTTGAAGCCGCCGTGCGGCATCTCGGCGACGATCGGGATGTGGGTGTTGATCCACACCGCGCCGAAGTCGAGGCGCTTGGCCATCCGCATCGCGCGGCCGTGGTCCTTCGTCCAGACGCTCGACGCCAGGCCGTAGCGGACGCCGTTGGCCCAGCGGACCGCCTCCTCCTCGTCGCTGAAGCGCTGCACCGTGATGACCGGGCCGAAGATCTCGTCCTGGACCATCTCGTCGTCCTGCCGGAGCCCCGACACGACGGTCGGCTCGAACAGGTACCCCGGGCCGGAAATCGCGTGGCCGCCGGCGTCGACCGAGGCGTGCGCGGGCACCCGGTCGAGGAAGCCGGTTACCCGGGCAAGCTGGTCCGGGTTGTTCAGCGGGCCGTAGTAGGCGTCTTCGACGTCCAGGCCGCCGGTCACCGTGGAGCGCGCCTGCTCAGCGAGCGCCGCGGTCAGGTCGGCCGCGATCCCCGGGCCGGCGAGCACCCTGGTCGCGGCCGTGCAGTCCTGGCCGGCGTTGAAGTAGCCGGCGCCCGCGATGCCCTCGGCCGTGGCGGCGATGTCCGCGTCGTCGAAGACCACGACCGGCGCCTTGCCGCCGAGTTCCAGGTGCACGCGCTTGAGATCGTCGGCGGCGGCGCGCGCCACCTCTGTCCCGGCCCGCACCGAGCCGGTGATCGAGACCATCGCGGGAATCGGGTGCTTGACCAGCTCACGCCCGGTGTCCCGGTCACCGGTGATCACGTTGAAGACGCCGGGCGGGAAGAACTCCGACGCGATCTCGGCAAGCAGCAGCGTCGAGGCCGGGGTCGTGTCAGACGGCTTGAGCACCACCGTGTTGCCCGCCGCGAGCGCCGGGCCGATCTTCCACACGGCCATCATCATCGGGTAGTTCCAGGGCGTGACCTGAGCGCACACCCCGATGGGCTCGCGCCTGATCATCGAGGTGTGGTCCTTCAGGTACTCCCCCGCGGACAAGCCCTCGAGCATCCGCGCGGCGCCGGCGAAGAACCGCAGCTGGTCGACCGACGGCGGCAGCTCCTCCGACAGCGTCAGGCCAACCGGTTTGCCGGTGTTCTTGGACTCGACCTGGGTGATCTCCTCGGCGCGCTTCTCCACGGCGTCGGCGAAGCGGAGCATCGCCAGGCTGCGCTCGGCGGGCGTGGCGTCCCGCCACGTCTCGAAGGCGGTGGCCGCGACGTTGAGTGCCTCGTCAACGTCGGCGCCGCCCGATACCGGTGCCTGGGTGTACGCCTCTCCAGTGCTGGGGTCCACTACATCGCTGTACACGCCGTCGCGCGGGTCGGTGTACTTGCCGTTCACGAAGTTCCGCAGCGGTGCCTGTGCCATCCCAGCCTCCGGTGAGTGATCATCTGCGCGACGAGCTTCGCAGAGATAGTTGGCCGAAACAAGTGAATCAGTTGCTATCATAGCTGATATCTACGAAATCAGTTGACATCAACCCGTACCGTGACAACATGGATCATATGGCCCACACTTCACGCGGCGGTCCCGCCGCACCGGTTGTGCTCGACGACATCTCCAAGCGGATCATCGAGCAGCTGCAGGTCGACGGCCGCCAGTCCTACGCGGCGATCGGCAAGGCGGTCGGCCTGTCCGAGGCCGCCGTCAGGCAGCGGGTGCAGCGCCTCCAGGAGACCGGGGTCATGCAGATCGTGGCGGTGACCGACCCGCTCACGCTCGGCTTCCGCCGCCAGGCCATGATCGGCCTCAAGTGTGACGGCGACCTGCAGAAGGTCGCCGACGACCTGGCCGCCATGGAGGAGATCGACTACGTGGTGATCACCGCGGGGTCGTTCGACCTGCTCCTGGAGGTGGTCTGTGAGGACGACGACCACCTGCTGGAGATTCTGAGCCAGGTCCGCGGGGTACCGTCCGTTAGATCAACAGAGACACTCGTCTATCTGAAGCTCCGCAAACAAACATACACATGGGGAACACGATGACCTTTTCTTCGCCAGAAGAGCTGCAGGCCGCGGCCAAGCAGCACCTGTGGATGCACTTCACGCGGATGTCCGCGTACAACAACGGCGACATCCCGGTCATCGTGCGCGGATCCGGCCCTTACGTGTACGACGACAAGGGCAAGCGCTACCTGGACGGGCTGGCCGGCCTGTTCGTGTCGATGATCGGACACGGCCGCACCGAGCTCGCCGAGGCGGCGTCCAAGCAGGCGTCGGAACTCGCCTACTTCCCGCTCTGGTCCTACGCGCACCCGTCCGCGGTGCAGCTGGCGGCCCGGCTGGCGGAACTGGCGCCCGGCGACCTGAACCGGGTGTTCTTCACCACCTCGGGGTCCGAGGCCGTGGAGTCGGCCTGGAAGCTGGCCAAGCAGTACTTCAAGCTGCGCGGCGAGCCTGGCCGCTACAAGGTGATCAGCCGCGACATCGCCTACCACGGCACCTCGATGGGGGCGCTGGCGGTCACCGGCCTCGCCGCGATCAAGGGCGACTTCGAGCCGCTGCCAGCGGGCGGCGTCCGGGTGCCGAACACGAACTTCTATCGCGCGCCCGACTTCGTCGCAGCCGACGAGGAAACGTTCGGGATCTGGGCGGCGGACGAGATCGAGCGGGCGATCCTGCGCGAGGGCCCGGATTCGGTGGCCGCCGTGTACCTCGAGCCCGTGCAGAACTCCGGCGGCTGCTTCCCGCCGCCGCCCGGGTACTTCCAGCGGGTCAGGGAGATCTGCGACAGGTACGGCGTGCTGCTCGTCTCCGACGAGGTGATCTGCGCCTTCGGCCGGCTCGGCTACTACTTCGGCTCCGAGCGGTACGGCTACGTGCCGGACATCATCACCTTCGCCAAGGGCGTGACCTCGGGGTACGCCCCGCTCGGCGGGATGATCGTCCGCGACGAGCTGATCGAGCCGTTCCTGACCGGGCACGCCACGTTCCTGCACGGCATCACCTTCGCCGGGCACCCGGTGTCGTCCGCGGTGGCGCTGGCCAACCTGGACGTCTTCGAGCATGACAACATCCTCGGGAACGTCCGCGCGAACGAGGACGGCTTCCGCGCGACGCTGGAGAAGCTGCGCGACCTGCCGATCGTCGGCGACGTCCGCGGTGCCGGTTACTTCTACGGCATCGAGCTGGTCAAGGACAAGGTCACGAGGGAGACGTTCAACGACGATGAGTCCGAGCGGCTGCTGCGCGGCTTCCTGTCGCACGCGCTGTTCGACGCCGGCCTGGTGTGCCGCGCCGACGACCGCGGCGACCCGGTGATCCAGCTCGCGCCGCCGCTGATCTGCACCCAGGAGCACTTCGACGAGATGGAGCAGATCCTCCGGTCGGTCCTCACCGAGGCCTGGACGAAGATCTAGCCGCGTCCGCGGGTCAGCCAGCGTCCCTGGAATAGATCAGGCGGACAGCGGGACCGACGGTCTGGGCCGAGACGAGCGCCAGGTTCACGGAGGGCGTGCCGCCGGGGAAGACGCGCGTGCCCTCGCCTAGCACCAGCGGGAACACGACGAACCGGTACTCATCGATCTCGCCGTGCGCCGCCAGTTCGTGGACGACGCTGGCGCTGCCCGTGATCACGATGTCCCGGGCCTGCTTGCGCTTCCGCACCTCCGTGATCAGGTCGCCCCGGAGCACGGCGGAGTTCTGCCAGCTGTCCGCGTGTTCCAGCGAACGCGACACCACGAGCTTGGGCATGGCGTTCATCTTGGCCGAGAACGGGTCGTCCCGGCCCGGCCAGATCTTGGCGAACAGCTCCCAGGTCCGGCGGCCGAGCAGCATGATGCCGGTGTCGAGCACCTCCCCGAGGGCGAACTTGTCACCCGCGATCGCTGCCGGGCCGTACCGGAACGCCCATCCGCCCTGCGGAGATCCGTCACTCCCGTCGGGATCGTGCATGACTCCGTCCAGGGATGCGAACTCGATGACGATGACCCTGCCCATCACTGCCTCCTTGGCTATTTCTTTCTCGCCTTGGAGACGAGCAGGAACCCGTATCGGGGACAAGCGGCCGCTCGTCAATTGCGCGACCGACCCGCTCGATCGGTACGTAGTAATAGGGCAACGCGCTAGGGGCCGTTGTCGGGCGCGGGCACCCGGCGACATAGTGGATCGAAAGGGCCCGCCAGGGGGACCTAACGATCCACCATCGTCCAGCGCGGTCCCGGGCCGCGCCCGGCGCTGCCCCGCAGATCCCGCAGCCCTCAGCGTCACCAAGCCCGAACGCGGCGGCCGGGCCTACGCCGGTCAACGCCCAGTCACCCGGCCTCTACCGGTGCCGCTTGCGCGATCGACGGGCAAAGTGGCAGCTGGGGCCGGCGTTTACTTCCGCCGGGCGGACCTTGCACAATATGGGCGGGTGGATCGGGAAAACGGCAGGGCAGGGGGATGCCGATGGTCGCTTACTGGCCGGCGGACCGGTCGTCAACGGTGCTGGATATCTCGGTCGGCGACATGCTGCGGGAGGCGGCCGCGGCGGCACCCGGCGCGGCCGCCCTGGTCGCGGGCACGGCCCGCCACGGGGATCGCCGGCGCTGGACCTACACAGAGCTGCTCGAGCAGTCAGAACAAGCCGCGCGAGCCCTGCTCGGCCGCTTCGAGCCCGGCGAGCGCGTCGCGGTCTGGGCGAACAACATCCCCGAATGGGTCATGCTCGAGTTCGCCGCGGCGCTCGCCGGGATCACGATCGTCACCGTCAACCCGGCGCTGCGGGCGCAGGAGCTGACCCATGTCCTCGGCCAGTCGAAGGCGAACGGGATCTTCCTGATTCCCGAGTACCGCGGCATCCGTATGGACCTGCTGCTCGACGAGGTCCGCGGCAGGCTGCCCGCGCTGCGCGAGGTCGTGTCGTTCGCCGACTGGGCGGACTTCACGGCGAGCGGCTCGCCCGCGCAGACCCTGCCCACGGTCACGGCGCTTGACCCGGCGCAGGTCCAGTACACCTCCGGCACGACCGGCGTGCCGAAGGGCGCGGTGCTGCATCACCGCGGGATCGTCAACAACGCCCGGCTGACTATGGAGCGCGGCGGCCTGCCGCCGGGCACCGTCTTCCTCAGCCCCATGCCGCTGTTCCATGCCGCCGGATGCGTCATGAGCGTGCTCGGCGCGGTCGCCACCCGGGGGACGCTGGTCCTGCCGCCGGCGTTCGACCCTGGCCTGATGCTGGAGCTGGTCGAGTCGGAGCGGGTGGAGTGCGTGATCGGCGTCCCGACCATGCACATCGGCGTGCTGGACCACCCGGGGCTGGCCGCGACCGACGTGTCGTCGGTGAGCCTGCTGTTCACCGGCGGCGCGGTGGTCCCGCCCGCGCTGGTCAAGCGCGTGGAAGCGGCGTTCGGCGCGCCGTTGTGCATCGTCTTCGCCCAGACCGAGGCCTCGCCCGTCATCACCGGGACGGCGCCGGGCGACGCCCCTGCCGACCGGGCGGAGACCCTCGGGCGGCCCCTGCCGCACACCGAGGTGAAGATCATCGACGTATCGACCGGCGACACCGTCGCGCCCGGCGTCGTCGGCGAGCTCTGCACCCGCGGGTACCACGTGATGACCGGCTACCTGGACGACCCCGAAGCTACGGCGGCGGCGATCGACGCCGAGGGCTGGCTGCACACCGGCGACCTGGCGTCGATGGACGAGCGCGGGTACTGCCGGATCGGCGGGCGGCTCAAGGAGATGATCATCCGCGGCGGCGAGAACATCTACCCACGCGAGATCGAGCAGGTGCTCTTCGAGCACGAGGATGTGGCCGACGTGGCCGTGGTCGGGGTTCCCGATCCGGTGTGGGGCGAACAGGTGGCGGCGGTCGTGCGCCCGGCGGCCGGGCGCACCCCGGACCCGGACGTGCTGTTCGCCTACTGCCGCGAGCGGCTCGCCCCGCACAAGGCGCCACGGCACTGGCGGATCGTCGACGCTTTCCCGCTGACCCCGTCGGGAAAGATCAAGAAGTACGTCCTGCGCGACGAACTGATCGCCGATCTCGGCGCCGGCGAACTGATCAGCGGGCCGGACATATCCCCGGCGGCGCCGCCGGGCTGATCCGCCGCTAGCCGGCCGGGGTGACGATGCCGTATTCGTGGATGCGGCGGTAAATCGTCGCACGGGACATGCCGAGCGCGCGGGCCGCGCGGATCTTGTTGCCCGAGTTGTCGAGCAGGCTCTGCACGATCGCGTCCCGCTCGATCGACTCCAGCGGGCTGAGCACCCGGCGGCTCACCGTCCAGCATTCTGGCGGCAGGTCCCGCGGCATGATCTGGCCGGTCCTGCGGTGCTGGACCACCTGCTTGAGCACCTGCCAGAGCTGGGTCGCGTTGCCCGGCCAGGTGTGCCGCAGCAGCAGCTGCATCGCCGCGGGTGAGCAGCTGACGCGGCCCTGCTGGCTCAGCTTGCCGAGGAAGAACGGCACCAGCTCACGCAAGTCTTCGTTGTGGTGCCGCAGCGGCGGCACCCCCACGGTGCCGGGGAACAGCCGCAGCAGGCCGGTGAGGTCGGCGGTGGCCCGCTCCCGGTCGAGGGTGATCGCGACCCGCGGTACCGCCTCCCGGCCGGCCTTCGCGCCGGCCAGTGCCTCGGTCAGCGCGCGGACCTGACGGGCGTTCAGCGCGTCCACGTGCCTGATGACCAGCAGCCCCGTACCGTCGGCCAGTTCCTCACGGACCTCCGCCAGCCAGTCGCTGCCCGCCGTCACGTCCACCACGTGGCACGGCGCCGCGGGGTTGTGCCGCTGGTGGACGGCGCGGACCAGGCTCAGCTTGCCGACGCCGCTCTCCCCCTCGAGCGTCAGCCACTCGCCGCGCTCGTAGGCGGCCTCCGCCGCGCGGCAGGCCCGCCGCCATGCCGCGCCGTGGCCGACCAGGCCAGGCAGCGACATCGGCGCCCGCGGGGCGGGCACCTCGGCCGCCGGGTCGGCGGACGAGAGCAGCTTCACGTGCACCACGCCATCCGGGAGCCGCCCCTGCTCGACCGGCCGGCAGAACATCCGCGCCACCGCCCCGCTCGGCAGGTCCACCGTCACGGCGCCGGACGACGCCGGCGGCCTGAGCAGCGCCTCGGTGGCCTGCGAGATCAGCACGGCCTGGTCGACGGGTGACAGGGCGTTCCTCGCGTGATCGTTCAGCATGACCACGTCCTGGCCGAGCGCCAGCACGATGCCGCCGGTGTGCCGGCAGGCCCGGGTGTATTCCTGCAGCAGCCGCAGGTCACGGCTGTTGCTCACCTCGCCAAGAGCCTGGTTGATCTGCCCCGCGGTCGACTGGACCAGGGAGATCATCAGCGGGTCGGCGTCCCGCCGCCAGCAGGTCAGGTCGATCACGCCGACGGTCTTGCCGGACACCGGGTCCTTGATCGGGACCCCGGCGCAGGCCATGCCCTCGAGGTGCTCCGCGTAGTGCTCGTGCCCGAACACGTGAGCGGGCCCGCCGGACTCCAGCGCCGTCCCGATGCCGTTGGTGCCGACGATGTCCTCGGCGTAGGAGAACCCGGGCGCCAGCATGATCGCGTCCAGGTGCCGCTCGAGGTCGTGGTCGCCGGTGTAGCGGAGCAGCACCAGGCCAGCGGAGTCGGTGAGCACGATGCTGATCGGCTGGCCGTCCAGCTGGTCGTGCAGGTGCCGCAGCACCGGCTCGGCGGCGCGGGCCAGCGACGACTCCAGGTCGGGCGTCCGCAGGTAGGCCAGCCGCAGCCGGTCCGCCGCGACGTTCCATTCCCTGGACCGCCACCAGGACGCCAGGATCGGCTCCCTGACCACCCCCCGGTCAACAGGCTGCGACGCGAGGAACCGGTCCCTGGCCGAGGCCAGGCGATCTCCGGCGCCGCGCAGCCCCGTTGATGCACGAGCCATTTCGCCTCCTCCCCTGTCGTAAATGTCGGTCGGGGTTTCCGCGCTGTAACCACAAAATAAACCCGGCGTTGCCTGGCACTGTCTCAAGTTGAGACCCGCGGGACAATCCCGCGGAGATCAGCTCGCCCCATGAATACCCAGGTCGAGGAAGAGACATACAACCCCTGGAGCGTCGTCAACCTGGTCTTCCGCCACCTGGCGAGCGAGGGACTGCACCCGGTCCTCGGCGAGACAGGCGATCCGGGCCCGCCGGCCGCCGCTTTGCTCCGCGCATTCGGCATAACACCTGCCAGCGAAGGCAACCGCCAGGTCTCCGCGCGGACCGCTGACGAGCTTGCCCAGCTCCGCGAGGCCTTCGAGGCGGGAGACCCGCCTGTCTCAGGTTGAGAGCACACGCCGCCCCAAGGCGAGGTGTGATCCAGAGCACAAGGACTTTCACGCGGTCGGGACCAGACCGAAGGAGGGATGCCGATGAGCCGCCAGAGCGTGGCCAAGGCCCACCAGAAGATCCAGGAGCTGTCCTGGGAACCGCAGTACCACCAGCCGGTGTCCCACTACGGAACCGACTACACCTTCCGCAAGGCACAGAAGAAGGACCCGCTCAAGCAGGTCCTGCGGTCCTACTTCCCGATGCAGGAAGAGAAGGACCACCGGGTCTATGGCGCCCAGGACGGCGCGATCCGCGGCAACATGTTCCGCCAGGTGCAGGAGCGCTGGCTGGAATGGCAGAAGCTGTTCCTGTCCATCATCCCGCTGCCGGAGATCAGCGCCGCCCGCGCGATGCCGCTGCTGTTCCGCACGGTGCCGAACCCCGAGCTGCACAACGGCCAGGCGATCCAGATGATCGACGAGGTACGGCACTCGACGATCCAGCAGAACCTCAAGCGCCTGTACATGAACAACTACATCGACCCGGCCGGCTTCAACAGCTCGCTCAGGGACTTCCAGAACGACTACTGCGGCACGATCGGCCGTCAGTTCGCCGAAGGCTTCATCACCGGTGACGCGATCACCGCGGCGAGCATCTACCTCACGATCGTGGCGGAGACGGCGTTCACCAACACCCTGTTCGTCGCGATGCCCGCCGAGGCCGCGGCCAACGGCGACTACCTGCTGCCGACGGTCTTCCACTCGGTGCAGAGCGACGAATCCCGGCACATCAGCAACGGCTACGCCACGCTGCTGATGGCCCTGTCCGACGAGTCCAACCACCAGCTGCTCGAGCGCGACCTGCGCTACGCGTGGTGGAACAACCACCGGGTGGTGGACGCCGCCATCGGCACGTTCATCGAGTACGGCACCAAGGACCGGCGCAAGGACCGCGAGTCCTACGCCGAGATGTGGCGCCGGTGGATCTACGACGACTACTACCGCTCCTACCTCGTGCCGCTGGAGAAGTACGGCCTGGTCATCCCCCACGACCTCATCGAGATGGCGTGGGACGAGATCTGGAACAAGGGCTACGTGCACGAGGTCGCGCAGTTCTTCGCCACCGGCTGGCTCGCCAACTACTGGCGGATCGACCCGATGACCGACAAGGACTTCGAGTGGTTCGAGTACAAGTACCCGGGCTGGTACGACAAGTACGGCAAGTGGTGGGAGAACTACAACCGCCTGTCTAGGCCGAACGGGCACCACCCGATCGTCGCCGAGGACGTCGACTACCAGTACCCGCACCGCTGCTGGACCTGCATGGTCCCGTGCCTGGTCCGCGAGGACATGGTGATGGACCAGGTGGACGGGCAGTGGCGCACCTACTGCTCAGAGCCGTGCCACTGGACCGACGCGACGGCCTTCCGGCCGACGTACCAGGGCCGCGAGACGCCGAACATGGGCCAGCTCATCGGCAAGCGCGAGTGGGAGACGCTCTACCACGGCTGGAACTGGGCCGATGTGGTCAGCGACATGGGCTACGTCCGCGACGACGGCAAGACCATGGTGGCGCAGCCGCACCTCGAACTGGGCGACCAGAAGAAGATGTGGACGCTCGACCACCTGCGCAGGATGGCACCGCTCCAGTCGCCGAACGTGCTGCTCAACGAGATGAGCGACGACGAGCGCGCGGCGTTCGCCGCGAACTACGTCCGCGGTGGTCCCGCGGGCCGCCCCGCTCCGGCTGAGGCTGAGTGACGGTCTCCTTATCCCGAACGGACCTGTGGCGACTCCCCGGCGCCAGGCGCCAGCCTGCGCCGGGGAGGGCGGAGGGAGGTGACCGTGCCCGGCAAGCACAAGGTGCGCTTCGAGCCCGTCGGCATCGAGATCGAAGTCGGCGAGGACCAGACGATCCTGCGGGCCGCGGCCGAGCAGGGAATCATGCTCATGCACGGCTGCAAGGAAGGCCAGTGCGCCTCGTGCAAGTCGTTCATCCTCGACGGCGACGACGTCGAGCACGACAAGTACTCCACGTTCGCGCTGCCCGACTACGAGAAGGAGGAGGGCTACACGCTGCTGTGCCGGGCGCACGCGTACGAGGACGTCGTCATCGAGCTGCTCAACTACGACGAGGACATGATCAGGTCCGGCCTGCCGATCCAGAACGCGGTAGCCGAGGTCGTATCCAAGGACGCGGTGACGCACGACATGCGCCACCTGGTGCTGCGGCTGATCTCCCCTGACGAGGTCAAGTTCTTTCCCGGCCAGTACATGGACATCAGCGTGCCCGGCACCGAGGAGGTCCGGTCGTTCTCGATGGCGAACACCTCGAGCAGGGACGGGCTGCTCGAGTTCGTCATCAAGGTGTACCCGGACGGGCTGTTCTCCCAGTTCCTCGACAAGGAACTCCAGGCTGGCGACCGCCTGGAGCTGACCGGCCCGTTCGGCGTCTTCACGTTGCGCGACTCCGAAGCGGAGCTGGTCTTCGTGGGCGGCGGAGCGGGGATGGCCCCGATCCTGTCCCTGCTCCGCTCCATGGCCGAGCGCGGCATCCAGCGCACGGCCACGTTCTTCTACGGTGCCCGCGGGCAGCGCGACCTGTGCTTTGAGGAAGAGCTGAGCGCGATCGCGGAGAAGCTGCCGAACTTCAGCTATGTCCCGGCTCTCTCACACGAGGACTGGGACGGCGAGAACGGCATGATCACCGACGTCGTCAAGCGCCTGCGGGGCAGCCTCGCCGGCGTGCACGCCTACGTCTGCGGTCCGCCGCCCATGGTGGAGGCCGCGATCCCCCTGCTCGAGACGCTCGGCGTCGACGACAAGCGGGTCTATTACGACAAATTCACCACCACCGGAGAGCCCCAATGACGAGCATGCAAGAACGCAGCGTTCCGAAACCGGTCTTCACCGACGCCGAGGCGGGCGCCAAGGAGTTCCCCGACTCGGACAGCCGCCGGTTCAACTACTACATCCCGGCCAAGCGCAAGCAGTCGCACTACGAGGACGTCACCGTCGAGGTCCAGCCGGACCCGCGGCACTACCTGTCGCAGGGCTGGCTGTACGGGTTCGCCGACGGCCGCGGCGGCTACCCGCTCGACTGGACCGCGCTGAAGGCCTGGGGCGTCGACCGGCCCGAGCCAGAGCGCTACCCCGGATCCGGCGGCAAGGGGTACGACTGGCCCGCGCACGGCTGGCACGAGTTCCGCGACCCGAACGAGGAGTGGGAGCTCACCCTCTACCGCTACAACTCCAACGTCGTGCGGCAGGTCAACCAGAACATAGAGAACGCCCGCCAGTCCAAGGCGTTCGAGCAGTGGAACCCGAACTGGGTGCGGTTCGTCGAGCGCAACGTCGGCGCCTGGATGCACGTGGATCACGGGCTCGGCTTGTACCTGTTCGCGAACGCGCAGCGGCGGGCCCCCACGAACATGCACAACAACGCGATCTCGGTCAACAGCATGCACCGCATCAGGGCGGCGCAGGACCTCGCGCTGTACAACCTCACGCTCACCGAGGAAGTGCCCGGGTTCGACGGGGCGGCGCACCTGGAGACCTGGCACTCCGATCCGGCCTGGCAGGGGGTGCGGGAGACCGCCGAGCAGCTCACCTCGATCTGGGACTGGGGCGAGGCCATCTTCGCCGGCAACGTGGTGTTCGAGCCGCTGGTCGGCGAGCTGTTCCGCAGCCAGCTCGTGCAGCACGCGGCGCCGCGCAACGGCGACTTCGTGACGCCGACCATCGTCGGGGCGGCCGAGTACGACTTCGCCGAGCGCGACCTGCGCTACACCCGGGCGATGTTCGAGCTGCTCACCACCGACCGGGAGTTCGCCGATCACAACAAGACGCTCCTCAACGGCTGGCTGACCGACTGGGTGCCGCGGGCGCTGCAGGCGGCGCGCAAGATGCAGCCGCTGTGGTCGCAGCCCGACCAGAAGCCGCCGCGCTTCGAGGACGGCCTGGACGCCGTCAAGAGCCGGTTCGCCGGCATCGTGACCGACCTGCACCTGGACGTACCGAAGGAGCTGGCCCAGTGACCACGTTCAAAACCGCCGAGAGCCCGTTCAAGTCCGATAACACGGCCTCCAACCAGTGCGGCTTCACGCTGATGAACAACCAGGTCGGCGCCGTCGTCGCGCAGGTCATGTCCACCAAGCCGAACGTGAAGGTGCGGGCCCTGCCGTCCATGATCCGGGTCGACGCGACCGGCCGGATGGACGTCATCTACGACGAGATCTCCGAGGCGCTCGGCGAGGAGCCAGGCTTCTTCGACTCCGCCGAGTTCGAGGAGAACATGTCGACGCACTACGGCCGGATGATCCACGAGGACGACCGGACCATCATGTTCGCCAACCCCGAGGACGCCGCCGAGTACCTCGGCTTCGACCTCATCGCCTCGCAGCAGTAGAGGAGGTCCCCTTGTACGAGAAGAACGGCGAGAAGTACTTCATCGTCGACTCGCACATGCACTACTGGAACGCCGCGCCTGACAACTGGGTGCCTGGCGCGGAGCAGTACGCCAAGGGCTGGATCGAGTGCTTCCACGCCTACCAGTCGCTCGGCCCGAAGGAGACCCACTGGCCGATCGACCACTTCCAGAAGTACTCGGAAGACGACCTGATGAAGGACGTCTTCGAGGACGGGCACGTGGACGTGGCGATCTTCCAGCCCACCTACCTGAAGGAGTGGTACAAGGAGGGCTTCAACACCACCGAGCGGAACGCGGCGCTCGGCGAGAAGCACCCGGGGATGTTCATCGCCAACACCCGGTTCGACCCGCGCGACGGCGACAACGGCCTGGAGGAGCTGCGGCGCAACGTCGAGCGCTATGGCTCCAAGGGCGTGAAGCTCTACACCGCGGAGTGGAACAACGGCTCCCGCGGCTACCAGCTCAGCGACCCGGCGGCCTACCGGTTCCTTGAGAAGGCGCAGGAGCTCGGCATCAAGAACATCCACGTGCACAAGGGCCCGACGATCTGGCCGCTGGACAAGGACGCGTTCCAGGTCGCCGACGTGGACCACGCCGCGACCGACTTCCCCGAGCTGAACTTCATCATCGAGCACGTGGGACTGCCGCGGATCGACGACTTCTGCTACATGGCGACGCAGGAGCCCAACGTCTACGCCGGCCTGTCGGTGGTCATCGGCGGCCTGATGCACGCGCGGCCGAAGTTCTTCGCGCGGGTAATGGGCGAGCTGCTGTTCTGGGTCGGCGAGGACAAGATGACCTTCGGCAGCGACTACGGCATCTGGGAGCCGAAGTGGCAGGTCGAGGGCTTCGTCGACTGGCAGATGCCGGACGACGACCAGTTCACCGACTACCAGAAGCTCACCACCGCCACGAAGAAGAAGATCCTCGGCCTGAACGCGGCCAAGCTGTACGACATCAAGGTCCCTGACGAGTGCCAGCTGCCCGCCGAGGCCGGGGCCCCCGCCGCGAAAGACGACGCCCAGCTGGTCGCCGGTCAATGAGGGAGGACGTCCTTACCGCCCTGTCGGCCGTGCGCGACCCGGAGCTCGACGAGCCGATCACCAGCCTCGGCTTCGTCGCATCGTGCACGGTCACCGACGAGGGGCAGGCGCGGGTCCGGCTGCGCCTGCCCACCTACTTCTGCGCGCCGAACTTCGCGTTCCTCATGGTGGCCGACGCCTACGACGCCCTCGTCGCGATCCCGGGCGTGCGGACGGCCGAAGTGGTCCTGGAGGACCACTTCGCGTCGGACGCGATCAACGCCGGGGTAGCGGCCCAGGCCGGCTTCGTCGCCTCATTCGACGGCGAGGCCGTCGCCGAGCTCGGCGACCTGCGCGCGCAGTTCCTCCGCAAGGCGGTGCTGGCCGGCACCGACCTCGTGTGCCGGCCGCTCATCGCGGCCGGCGTGACGCCGGCCGAGCTCGTGGCGCTGACCCTCGGTGCGGCGCCGCAGTCCGCCGAGCTCGACCGGCTCCGGCAGCGGCGGGCAGACCTGGGTCTGCCCGCCGCTGACGACGCGCCGCTGCTCATCGATCCGGAGACGGGCGCTCCCGTCGCCCTCGGGGCGATTCCGCTGCATCTGCGGCGCGCGCGAGTGACCCAGGCCGGCATCGACGCGAACGCCTCAATGTGCTCGGGGATGCTCCGGTACCGGTACTCCGCTGGCTAACGCAGACCCACGATCGGGAGGTCTTAGTGAAAGCCGTACGACTGCACAAGTTTCACAGCACGCCTGTCGTTGACGACGTGCCCGAGCCAAAAGTCACCGGTCCCCTGGACGTCGTCGTCAAGATCGGCGGCGCCGGAGTGTGCCGGACCGACCTGCACATCATCGAGGGGCAGTGGGACGAGCGGATGCATACGCCGCTGCCCTACATCCTCGGGCATGAGAATGCCGGGTGGGTCCACGAAATCGGGTCCGCCGTGACCAATGTCGCGGTTGGCGACACCGTGATCCTGCATCCGACGCCTACCTGCGGGCTCTGCCGGGCCTGCCGGGCCGGGGATGACATGCACTGCGAGAACTCCACGTTCCCCGGGCTGTCCACCGACGGCGGGATGGCCGAGTACCTGCTCACCTCCGCCCGTGCCTGCGTCAAGCTCGATCCTGCCACGCGGCCGCAGGATGTGGCGGCGCTCGCCGACGCCGGGATTACCGCCTATCACGCGGTGAAGAAAGCGATCCCGCTGCTGTATCCAGGGACGACCTGCGTGGTCATCGGGGCCGGCGGCCTCGGGCACATCGGGGTGCAGTGCCTGGCGGCGCTGACCGCGGCGCGGATCATCGTCGTGGACAGGAACCCTGAGGCGCTCAAGCTCGCGCAAGAGCTGGGGGCCGCCGCCACCGTGGTCGCCGACGGGAAGCAGGTCGAGGCCGTGCAGGACCTGACCGGCGGGGCGGGAGCGCACGTCGTGCTCGACTTCGTCGCCGAGCAGGGGGCGGAGATGGACGGGTGGAACATGACCGCCCCGGCCGGGTCGTACTTCGTCATCGGGTACGGCGGCACGCTGCACATCCCGACCCTCGACATCATCTCCACCGAGCGGAACATCATCGGCAACATCGTCGGCACCTACAACGACCTCGCCGAGCTGATGGCGCTCGCGCAGGGCGGCAAGGTCACCCTGCACACCAAGACGTATCCGCTGGCCGCCGCGCCCGACGCGCTCGCCGACCTCGACGCCGGCCGCGTTCGCGGCCGGGCGATTCTCGTCCCTTAGGAGGAAACGTGGCTAAGGAACTGCGCTTCGGGGCCGAGGCACGCGGCCTGCTGCTCGCGGGCGTGGACCAGCTCGCCGAGGCGGTGAAGTCCACGCTCGGGCCCAAGGGCCGCAACGTCATCCTGGAGAAGATCACCGGATCGCCGGTGGTGACCAACGACGGCGTCACGATCGCCCGCGAGATCTACCTCAAGGACCAGTTCGAGAACATGGGCGCGCAGCTGGTCAAGGAAGCCGCGATCAAGACCAACGACGTGGTCGGCGACGGCACCACCACCGCCACCGTGCTCGCCCAGGCGATCGTGCGGGCGGGCATGCGCGCGATCGACGACGGCGCGAACCCGGTGCTGGTCAAGCGCGGCATCGACCTCGCGGTCGGGCGGCTCGTCGAGCACCTGCAGTCGGTCGCGCACCCGGTGAGCTCCGAAGAGGACTTCCGGCGGGTCGCGGCGATCTCCGCCAACGACGACGACGCGGTGGGCGCGGTGATCGCCAAGGCGCTGCACACGGTCGGCGACGCGGGCATCGTGACCGTCGAGGACTCCCCCGCCCCCGGCATGGGCGTGGACTTCGTCGAGGGGTTCCAGTTCGACAACGGCTACCTGTCGCCGTACCTGGTGACGTCGCCGGCGTCGCTCGAGGCCATCCTCGACGATCCGTACATCCTGCTGTGCAGCGAGAAGATCACCAAGGTCCAGCAGCTCATGCCGCTGCTCGACAAGGTCATGCGGGCGCCGCGGCCGCTGGTGATCCTCGCGGAGAACGTCGAGGGCACCGCGCTGTCCATGCTGGTGCACAACCACGTCAACGGCATCTTCCAGTGCGTGGCGATCCGGGCGCCGGGGTTCGGCGACCGGCGGCTGCACAAGCTCGAGGACATCGCGGCGCTGACTGGCGGCGCTGTTTTCAGCAGGCACGCCGGGTTCTCCCTGGAGACGATGACCATCGAGCAGCTCGGCCGGGCCAGGCAGGTGCGGGTGACCGCGGACAACACCGCGATCATCGGCGGCGGCGGGTCCGCCGAGGCCGTGGAGTTCCGGCTGGCCCAGATGCGAGCGGAGCTCGACAGGGCCACGTTCGGCATCGACGAGGACGTGCTGACCGAGCGGATCGGGGCGCTGTCCGGCCGCGTCGCGGTGATCCGGGTCGGCGCGGCGACCCCGGCGGAGCTGAAGGAACTGCGGCACCGGGTCGAGGACGCGCTGGCCGCGACGCGGGCCGCGATGGCCGAGGGCATCGTCGCGGGCGGCGGCGCGGCGCTGCTGCACGCGATGCCCGCACTGGATGACGACGTGGCCGGCGACGCGGACGTGACCGGGGACTACAAGATCGGCGTCGGGATCGTGCGGCAGGCGCTGCGCGAGCCCGCCACGCTGATCGCGTCCAACGCGGGCTTCGCGGCCGCCGACGTGGTCGAGCGCTCCGCGGCGCTCGGGCCCGACGACGGGTTCGACGCGCTCAGCGGGCGGCACGGGAACATGATCTCGATGGGCATCGTCGACCCGTTGCGCGTCGTCCGCTCGGCACTGCAGAACGGCGCCTCGGTCGCCGGCCTGCTGCTTACCACCAACACGCTGGTCGCCGAGGAGCAGACGCCCTGGGGCGGGTCGCCTGCCCTGATGACCGAGTACGGGTCGCTGGACGAGGGCCTGCACCAGCCGTCGCCTGACGCCTCGACGCCGCAGTCACTGGGGCTCGGACCATCGGTTGGTTGATACCGTCCTAGCCGCTCAGCAGGCCCTGGCGGGGGAACGCCGGGGCCTGCGGGCTCTCCTGCCCTTTCTCGGCCCGGCGTTCATCGCCGCCGTCGCCTACGTGGACCCGGGGAACTTCGCCACGAACATGGCGAGCGGCGCGCAGTTCGGCTACGCGCTGGGCTGGGTGGTGCTGACCGCGAACCTGTTCGCGATGCTCATCCAGAACGCTGTCGGCCAAGCTGGGCATCGCGACAGGGCAGTCGCTGCCCGAGGTGTGCCGCGCCCGGCTGCCGAAGCGGTTCGTCGTGGCCCTGTGGCTGCAGGCGGAGGCCGTCGCGATGGCCACCGACCTCGCGGAGTTCACCGGGGCGGCGCTGGGACTGCACTTGCTGTTCGGGTTGTCGATGGGAGTCTCGGCGCTGCTGACGGGGGTGGCCACGTTCGCGGTGCTCGCCATGGAGGTGCACGGATTCCGGCGGCTCGAGGCGGTGATCACCGGGCTGGTGGGCGTGGTGGTGCTGGCGTTCGGCATCGAGCTGCTGGCGTCTAAGCCGCCGCCGGGCGCGGTCGCCGCCGGCGCGCTCGAGCCGCACCTGCCCGGCGGCGCCGCGCTGCTGGCGGTCTCCATCGTCGGGGCGACCGTGATGCCGCACGTGATCTACCTGCACTCGTCGCTGACCTCGTCCCGTGTCGTGGGGACGGGGGCCGGGGACCGGCGGCGCATCTTCCGTTTCGAGATCATCGACGTGCTCGTCGCGATGGGCGTGGCGGGACTGATCAACCTGGCGATGCTGGCGACCGCGGCGGCAGTCTTCCACGGCCGGGGACTGGCGTCCGCTGGCGGCGACCTCGGCGTGGTCTTCGCCGGGCTGAACTCGTACGTCGGGGCGCACGCCGGGACCGTGTTCGGCGTGGCGCTGCTGGTCTCAGGCATCGCCTCCTCGTGCGTCGGCACGATGTCCGGGCAGATCGTGATGGCCGGCTTCCTCGGCCGGCGGGTGCCGGTGTTCCTGCGGCGCTTCATCACCATGGTGCCGGCCCTGGTGCTGATCGGCGTCGGGTTCAGCGCGACGCGCGCGCTGGTGCTGAGCCAGGTGTTCCTGTCGTTCGGCATCCCGTTCGCGCTGATCCCGCTGGTGGTGTTCACGTCCAGGCGGTCGCTGATGGGGTCGCTGGTAAACCGGCGGCTGACGATCGTCGCCGCTGTCACGGTCACCGCGGTGATCGTCGCCCTGAACGTGTACCTGCTGACGACCGGGTGAGTGGTCCCGGCGCCGCTTCGCGGATCGCCGCGGTGATGTCACGCGGAGTGAGTGTTATGGTCAAAGTAGCTGCTCATCGCGGCTTCTGCGCTGGTCCTGGTAGGCCGGCAGTCTTGAGGTCAGGCTATGCGCCTGAATATGGAAAGCGATCTCGTCGAATCGTCAGCAGCGCGGCTGGTTGTGACAGGGGTCATCGACTGGAGCACCATCGCGCAGTTCCGGGCCCGGCTGTCCCGGCTGGTGTCCGGCCCGCGACCGGTCGTCCTGGTGGACTTCACCGGGCTGCTGTCCTGGTCGCCGGAGGCGCAGCAGGTGCTGGCCGCCGCTACCGGGGAAGCGCGCCTGCACGGTGGCCGGCTGGTGATGTCCGGGTTGGCGCCGATCCCCGCCTGGCAGGCGGGAGACTGCGACCTGCCGGGTCTAGAGCGCGTGCTTGAACACGCCACCCCCGCGGGCCGGTAGGGCGTCGGACATCCCTGAATGAGAGTAGTGTGCGTGTTACTGGGCGGGAGCCTGAGGCCCGCGGTGCGAATGACACGCCCGGTCACCTGCCGCAAACCCGTGAATACCCCGTCCTCGTCACGTCTAGCGAGGATCAGGCCATATGCAACCAGACACCGACGCCCTGCTGACCAGCCTCTTCCAAGAAGCCCCGCCGCGTGAGTTCGTGACGGCGATGCGGGGCTATGACCGTCACCAGGTCGACGAGCACATCAGGCAGATCGAAGCCGAAGTCCGGCAGCACGGCGAGCAAGTTCAGGCCCTGCGGCGCGAGCTGTCCGAAGCCCGCCGCCAGCTCCGCGAGCAGGAACGACCCGCCTATGCCGGCCTCGGTGCCAGGATCGAGCAGCTGCTGCGGCTCGCCGAAGAACAGGCAACCCAGCTGGTCCAGACCGCTCGATCGGAAGCTCACGAGATCACGACCACGGCCAAGGCCGATGCGGCAGAGCTGCGGGCCGGCGCCGGCCACGATGCTGCCGAACTGGCCGCGAACGCCAAGCGCGAGACCGGCGAGCAACGGGCCGCCATCCAGCGCGAGGCCGACTCGATCAGGACCGCAGCCCGGCGCGAGGCCGGCGAGCTGACCTCCGCTACCGGGCGCGAGGCCGCCAGGCTCCGTGCCGCGGCCGGCCACGAGGTCGCGGAGAAGCAGGCCACGGCCGAGGCCGAGATCGTCAAGCTGCGGACAGGCACCGAGCGCGATGCCGCCCAGCTGCGGGCGACCGCCACGCGCGAGCGGGACGAGATCCTCACCACCTCCAAGCGCCAAGCTGAGGAGATGCGCGGCCAGGCGCAGCGGATCCTGGAGGAGAGCGAGGCCCAGCGAGCCCAGGCGGAAGCCGAGTTCGAGATCCGGTTCGCGGCACACAGGGAACAGGCCGGGCGCCAGGAGGCCGACCGGCTCGCTGCCGCCCAGTCGGCGACGCAGGAACTCGTGTTCACAGCCGAGCAGCGCGCCTCAACCGCGGAGCAGCGGGCAGCGAAGGCCAGCGCCCAGGCCGACCAGACTCGCCGGGACGCCGACCAGCACGCCAGGCAGCTGGTCGGCAACGCGGAGAAGAACGCCAGCCAGATCGCCGGCCAGGCCAAGACCCAGGCCGAGCAGTTGCTCGCCGAGGTCAACGCTGATGCCGGACGCCGCCGCGCTGCTACCCGCCGCGAGGTCGACGACCTCACCAGGCAGAAGGACAGCATCGCCAGCCACCTCGCGCAGGTGCGCCAGTTGCTGCCGGGCATGAATGTGGTGCAGGCGGCACAGGCGAAACCCGCCATAACCAGGGACTCGAATGAGTAGCCCTTACGGCAGCCGGTTATTCGGCGGCGTGCGGGCGGCCGGCATCTAGCACGCTCCGGGGTGGGCGAGATGCCCATCCCGGGCAATCCAGTTTCTCGTCGGTTCCGTACGTACAGGGAGCGCCGGCCCCAGGCGCCACTTGTGTGTTCCGGAACTTCAGAGACGAGATTCAGATGAGCACTGCCTCCTTGTTCGCCTGGATAGCCACCGTTCTCGTTGGCCTCCTGCTGCTTGTTATCTGGCTCATGGAGTACGACCCGCAGTTCCAGTCCGCGACCGCGACCCGGTTGCCTATCCCGGTGATTTCCACCCACGCTCTGCTGGGCATGGCCGGCCTGCTGCTGTGGGGCGCCTACCTGCTGGCCGACGAGGACCGGCTCGCCTACGCGACGCTCGCTGTCCTGGGCATCGCCGTCGTGCTCGGCCTGACCATGGCGGCCCGCTGGATCGGCGTCTACCGCACCTACCGCACCGCCCCCCGCCGCGACCCGTCGGCTACGCGGGTCGTCACGGTCCCGCCGGAGCGGCACTTTCCGCTCTCGGCCGTCGTCCTGCACGGCGTGCTGGCCGTCACCACCGTCATCCTGGTGGTGGTCACCGTGCTCACCGGTTAGCCGGGCGCGCTCCGTGACGTAGGGGTTTCGCTATCCGTGCTGCCGCCGGCGGGGACTACGCTGGAACCCACAGTGAGGTCGCCCCAGGACCGGAGGGAGCCGTCCCACGTCCCCGAGCAGCGCAGATCCCGCCTTCGCCGCGCCGCGCGAGTGCCTGGAACTGCCCCGGCCGGTGCGGCTGGTCCGGACCGCGGGCTGGAACCTCGCCGAATCCTTCGGGCTGCCGACCGGCTGCTACATCCTCGCCGCGTGGCTGGGCGGACGCGACGCCGGCCTGTGGGCCATGCTCGCCGCCATCTGGTTCACCGCGGGCATGCGCAAGCTCGTGACCCGATCCGTGCCCGGCCTGGTAGCGATCTCGCTCATGGTGCTCACCCTGCAGACCCTGGCCGCGATCGCCACCGGGAACCTGCTGATCTTCCTGCTGCATTTCCCGCTGGCGAACCTCGGCCTGTGCGTCCTGTTCGCCCGCACCGCGCGCGGCCACCGCCCGATCGCCGAGCGGCTGGCCGCCGAGGTGATCGGGCTGCGCTGCCCGGCCGTCCACCGGCTGCCCATGAACCGCTTCTTCCAGCGCGTGACCCTGCTGTGGGCTGGGGTGTTCCTGCTGCTGGCGGTCAGCCTGGGCGCGCTGCTCGCGGCCGTTCCCTTCGCCACCTACGTTCCGGTCTGGGCAGTCACCACGATCATCCTCATCGCGGCGGGGATCGCGGCCTCGACCGTGTGGCTCAGGTCCGTGACCCGCAGGCTCGGGATCGGATTCCGGTTCACGGCCGCCCCGGTCCTGGACTGATCCCGCTTTCGCGGCGGGCGGGAGTCACCACGGGCCCGTTCGGAATATTCATTTAGAACTGGGACCACGACCTTCCCTGTCGTCACCAGGCGTTCACCGGCGGACGGCAAAGTCTCGTCATGCCAGATGACTCGGGGTCCGCCTTGTCCAGGCGACAGGTGCTCGCCGTCAGCGGCACCGGGCTCATCGCCACCGCCGCCGGGACGGCCACCGTCCCAGCGCGTACCGCGGGGCGCGCCGCGAGCCGCGGCCCTGACGACGGCACACCGGAGCAGATCCACCTCACCTGGGGCGACGACCCGGCCAGGAGCGTGGTCGTCTCGTGGGCGTCGCCCGGCCGTGCGGTGCGGCCCCGGGTGCGGATCGGGCAGCGGGTCATCCCGGCCGAGGAGCGCGGCTACACCGACGGGCTGAACGGCGAGGCCGTGTGGACGTACCACGCACGGGTGCACGGGCTGCGCCCCGGCGCCACCTACGGCTACGCGGTCACCGCCGACAACGACGGGAACGGGGCCGACCCGTTCAGCGCGATGTTCAGCACCGCGCCCGAGGGGCGGGCCGCGTTCCGGTTCACCAGCTTCGGCGACCTCGCCACCCCGAACACCGACTGGGTCCTGTCCTACGGCCAGGCCGCGTACGCGGTCGGCGCGGTGGAGCAGTTCCAGCCGCTGTTCCACCTGCTGAACGGCGACCTCTGCTACGCGGACCTGAACCCGGCGGCGCAGCCGCAGGTGTGGCGGGACTTCGGCAACAACAACCAGGCCTCGGCCGCGAACCGGCCGTGGATGCCGGTACCCGGCAACCACGAGATCGAGTTCGGCAACGGGCCGCAGGGGTTCTCCTCGTACCTGACCAGGTACACCCTGCCGGCCAACGGGTTCGGGCCGTTCGAGGGGCGGTGGTACTCGTTCCGGGTCGGCTCGGTGCTGTTCGTCTCGCTGAGCGCGGACGACGTGGTGTACCAGGACGCTGGCGCGTTCGTCGCCGGGCCGTCCGCGCTGGTGCCCGCCCCGTCCACGGGGAATCCCCCCGTGCCCGCGGGGACCTCGCTTTATGTGCGCGGCTACTCGGGCGGCGCGCAGACCCGGTGGCTGGAGGCGACCCTGGCGGCGGCCCGCGGGGACGCCTCGGTCGACTGGATCATCGCGCAGCTGCACCAGTGCGCCTGCTCATCCTCGCGGGACGGCAACGGCTCGGACCTGGGGATCCGCGAATCGTGGCTGCCGTTGTTCGACCAGTACGAGGTCGACCTGGTGCTCTGCGGGCACGACCACGGCTACGAGCGGTCGTTCCCCGTTCGCGGGTTCGATCCTTCCGCGGGGACGTCGGTCGCCGCCGGCGCGCCGGTCGACACCCGGCGGCCGCACCCGGTGACGACGGTGGACAGCGGCGTCTTCGACACCAGCCAGGGCACCGTGCACCTGGTCCTCGGCTGCGGCGGGACCGACGCGAACCTGGATGTGTTCGGCGCGCCCGCGCCCGGGCGGCTTGACGAGGCGAAGGTGTTCACCCGGTCCAACCGTCCTGTGCTGTCCGCGACCCCCGGCGTCTATGACCGGCCGGGCGCCGACGCGGTGGAGGACGCCACCTGGTCGGCACGCCGCGACACCGCGACCGGGTACGGCATCGCGGTGTTCGACGTGAACCCGGGCACGGAGGCGGGCGGCCAGACGTCGATCACGGTCACGCACTACCACGCGCTTGGCGCCGACCCGGTGAACCCGTCGTCAGGCGAGCCGGGCGCGCCGACCGGCGACTACACGGTCTTCGAGACGTTCACCCTGGTCCGGCCCCGGTCCGACGGCCGGCGCTGGCACGCGAAGCAATCCGCCTCGGCGATCAGCGGCTGAGCTGATGTGCCTCTGGCGCGTCCGCCGCGCGGTCACGTGCGGGCGAAGCGGCGGGTGCACAGCGGCACGAAGACGGCGAGGAGCAGCGCCGTCCAGGCCAGCGTGGCGGGCACCGGGTGCGCTAGCTGCCATACCCCGTTCGCGGGCGCTTGCGGGCTGCCGAACAGGTCCCTGACCGCGGCGGCCAGCGCGCTGACCGGGTTCCAGTCGGCGATGGCCCGCAGCCACGGCGGCATCCCTGAGGTGGGCACGTAGACGTTGGACAGTATGGTCACGGGGAAGATCAGGATCGACGCCTGGCCCGCCGCCTGCTCGCTGCCGAGGACCAGCCCGAGGTACATGCCGATCCAGGTCATGGCGAACTGGAAGGCCGCGAGCAGGGCGAGCGCGGCGAGCGCGTAGCCGGCGCCGCGCTCGATCCGCCACCCAACCGCCAGCCCGCACAGCGCCATCAGGACGAAGCTCGCCAGCCCGTAGACCGCGGTCGCGGCGGCCTGGCCGAACGGTACGGCCGCCCGCGCGATGGGCAGCGACCGGAACCGGTCCACCACGCCGCGCGAACTGTCCCGCGCCATCGTGAACATCGACGGCACGATGTTCACCGCGATCGTCGCGAACAGGCCGGGGATCAGGTACGCGCGGTAGCCCCCGCCGGGCACCGTGATGGCGCTGCCGAAGATGTAGCCGAAGAGGATCACCATGATCACCGGCGCGCCGAGGGTCAGCGCGATCGCGGCCGGGTCGTGCCTGAGCTTGGTGAGCACCCGCTCGGCGGCGGCGGCCCCGTCGGTGAACGCGCCGCTCATGCCGGGTACCCCTCGGCAGCCCGCGTTCGGTCCAGGAAGACCTCGTCGAGGGTGGGCCGCCGGACGCTGACATCCTCGGCCGTGACCCCCGCGGCGTCCAGCCTCCTGACGAGTTCCGGCAGGGTCACCGCGCCCGCGGCCACGGGGGCGGTGAGCCGGCGCTCTCCCGCGTTCAGCCGGGGCCGGCCGGTCACGATATCCGCCAGGACGGCCTCGGCGGCATCGAGGCCGGCGGCGTCGGCCAGCACCACGTCGACCCGGCTGCCGAGCGAATCCTTCAGCTCGTCCGGGCTGCCGTGCGCGGTCACCAGCCCCGCGTCGATGATCACGATCTGATCGGCGATCCTGTCAGCCTCCTCGAGATACTGCGTCGTCAGCAGGACCGTCGTGCCGTCCGCGGCCAGTGCGCGGACGGCCGCCCAGATTTCCGCCCGGCTGCGCGGGTCCAGGCCGGTCGTCGGCTCGTCGAGGAACAGCACCGGGGGCGCCACCACCAGGCTCGCGATCAGGTCCAGGCGGCGCCGCATGCCTCCCGACCAGGTCTTGACGAGCCGGTCGGCCGCGTCGGCGAGGCCGAACCTGTCAAGCAGCTCCGCGGCCCGCGCCCGCGCTCCGCGACGGCCCAGGTGATGCATCAGCCCGAGGATGAACAGGTTCTCCCGGCCGGTGAGGTCGTCATCCACGGCCGCGTGCTGCCCCGCGAGCCCGATCGCCGCGCGCACCAGACCCGGCTCCCTGAGCACGTCGTGCCCGGCGACCCGGGCCGTGCCCCCGTCAGGCCGGAGCAGCGTGGCCAGCACCCGGACCACTGTCGTCTTGCCGGCTCCGTTCGGCCCGAGCAGCGCGCACACGCCGCCGCGCGGCACGCTCAGGTCCACCCAGCGCAGCGCCTGCACGGGCTCTGCCCGCCTTTTGCCGGCCCGTCGGGCACTGGCTGGCGCCGCGCCGGGCGGCGCCGCGCCGGCACGGGCCGGCCCGAAGGACTTCCGCAGCCCCTCGGCCTCGATCGCGATCATCCCGAGCACCTCCTGTGTTCTCTCTCCCGACAACTACGTACATAGTACGTCGTATGCTGTACGTAGTTATTTGGGGGTGGCCGATCCGCGGATACCGCAGGCCGGGCGGGCAATGGCCTATGGTTGAGGATCGTTCGGGCACCCCTGCGCTCGCGGGCCCGGGCGATCACAGCGAGGAGGACCGAACGGATGCCGGTCGTCAGGCCAGCCGGCGCAGCCCCGCGGCGGCGGGGACCCCGGCCACGGCACACCAGGCAGGACGTGGCGCTGGCCGCGGTGGCGATAGCCGATGCCGACGGCATCGACAAGGTGACCTTCCGCGCGGTCGCGGCCAGGCTCGGCGTGGGCGTGATGTCGCTCTACAACTACGTGCCGGACAAGCAGGCGCTGGTGTACGACATGGTCGGGGAAGCCGCCGCCGAACTCCGTCTCCCCGAGCCGACCGGCGACTGGCGGGCCGACATGCACGGGCTCGCCCGCGAGCAGCGCGCTCTGCTGCACCGCCATCCGTGGCTCGTCACGGAAAGCTCGCACCTGCAGCCGCTCGGCCCGGCGGTGCTGGCCCCCATCGAGTGGGCGCTCGGGGTCCTGGAGCCCACTGGCCTGCCGGCCGGGGAGCGGCTGGAGACGATCGCGATGTTCAACTGGTTCGTCGGCGACGTGGTCCGCGGCGAGCTGGCCGCGCGCGCGGCGCCGCCGCCCGATTCCGAGCAGGCCGTGGCGCAGGCCAGGCAACTGGGCGAACTGCTCGCCACCGGGCGCTACCCCCGGTTCGCCGCCGCGGTCACGCAGCACGGCCCGCCGGACCCCGACGCGCGGCCGCACTTCGACCGCCTCCTCGACCGCATCCTGGACGGCCTGATCGGGGTCAGGACGGCGGAGGGCGAGATCTAGCCGCCGGAGCCAGCGACGCGCCTGCTTACGCATCAGCGACGCGCGTCTTGTACGGTCGACGGCATGAGTGCGGTTGATGCTGTGGTGGTGGGGGCCGGGGTCGTGGGGCTGACCAGCGCGATCTCGCTGGCCGAGGCGGGGCTGGCGACGCGGGTGGTCACGGCGGAGCCGACGGCGGGGACGACGTCCGCGGCGGCCGGCGCGGTCTGGGGCCCGGTGCTGTGCGGCCCGGCCGACCGGTGCCGCGACTGGGCGGCGGTCGGCCTGTCGGTGCTCTCCAAGCTGACGGACGAGCCGGGCGCGGGCGTGCGGCAGGTGAGCGGGCGGGAGGTTTCCGAGGAGGTCGACTCGCCGCCGGAGTGGCTTGACCTGCTGGCCGACCACCGGCTGCTGGACGCCGGCGAGCTGCCGCCCGGGTTCGCGTCTGGCTGGCAGTACACCGCGCCGGTGGTCACCATGCCGGTGTACCTGGAGTACCTGCTCGCGCGCTACGCGGCCGCGGGCGGCTCGATTGAGATCGAGACGGTCAGCTCGCTGTCCGCGGTCGACGCTCCGGTCGTCGTGAACTGCACCGGAGTCGGCGCGCGGAAGCTCGCGGGAGATCCGTCGGTGGTGCCGGTGCGCGGGCAGGTCGTCGTCGTTCGCAACCCCGGGATCGACGAGTTCTACATCAACCACGCGCTGCACGGCTACGACTACGTCTACCTGTTCCCGCACGGCGACCTGGTCCTCCTCGGCGGCACCGCCGAGGAGGAGGCGTGGGACTTGCCGCCGCGGCCCGAGGTCTCCGCGCGGATCCTGCGCGACACCGCGGCGGTGTTCCCGCAACTGAACGGGGCCGAAGTGGTGGCGGAACGGGTCGGGCTGCGCCCGTACCGGCCCACGGTGCGGCTGGAGGCGGAGTCGCTGCCCGGCGGCCGGGTGCTGTGGCACAACTACGGTCACGGCGGCGGCGGCGTTTCGTTGTCCTGGGGCTGCGCCCGCGACCTCACCGACGCCGTGCTCACGGGAGCGACCGCCTAGGAGCGCTACGCGCCGGCGCGGCTCGCCGCGGCCGACGCTCGGCTCACCGCGGCCGACGCTCGGCTCGCCGCGGCCGACGCTCGGCTCGCTGCGCCTTTTGTCTGCGTTGCTCCCGCGGCCTTGTTGCAGCAGTGGCGTCCTGTGATCTGTGCTGTCGCCCACGCGGCTCGGCGTTCATCTTCGTATCACTTTTCGCCCCTAGAACCGGACAAATCGGGCGTGAAAAGGGCCAAAACTGATACGAAGACGAAGAGTGATATGGAGTTACTGACTGTCGGGTCAGCCAGCGCCGACGGGCGCCTAGGGCATCTTCCGGAGGATCCACGGGCCCGTTCGGGATGAATCGGAAGCCGCGGGCGGGCAGACCGGACGGGCACGGCGGCGGCGCGTCGTTGTCCTGGGGCTGCGCGCGCGACCTCACCGACGCGGTGCTCACGGGAGCGTCCCCGGCCTGACCGAGCTTCGGCCGTGACGGGCCGCCCTGTCCGCCGCGCCTGGCCGGGATCATCACCGCCAATCGCGTCGTGGCGGCCAATTCCGAAAATTTCGCATCAGCTCGAAAGCCCGATATCGAATCTTTCGATCGTGACCGTTATTGTCTGACTTCATTAGCCAATTTCGCATCATTAGTCACTCTGATAGCGAGAGGTCTCCACAAGAGTCGGGATTCCGAAAACTACGGATAATATTTCGATTCGAAAGTTTTCCGAAAGTAATTGACCGTCTAATGCGACCAACTCACACTAACGCCATCGACAGGTATCCAAATCTGTCGATCAGAATTCCACTGACCTGTCCACGGAGGTGGTAGGCGTGAACACTCCCCTACACGTGCCTAGAGCTCGCAACCGCGGCCGGGGCCGGCTACTGCTGGGCGTCGCCGTCGCCGCGATTCTGGCCGCCGCGGCGGCGGCGCTGCCCGGCACCGCCAAGGCGGCGACGACCATCTGCTCGAACCAGACCGGCACGAACGGCGGCTATTACTACCAGATGTGGTCCGCCGGCCAGGGATCTGCCTGCGTCACCCTGAACTCGGGCAACAGCTATTCCACCACGTGGAGCGGCATCGGCGATTTCGTCGCCGGAGTCGGCTGGAATCCCGGCAACAATTCGACGAAGACCTTCTCCAGCAGCCTCAGCGCGTCTGGCGGTACCTCGCTGGTGTCGCTCTACGGCTGGTCGACTAACCCGCTCGTTGAGTACTACGTCATGGAGAATTACGCCGGGTCGCCGCCCACGGCCGGCACGTACATGGGCCAGGTCACCAGCGACGGCGGCACGTACAACATCTACGAGCATCAGCAGGTCAACCAGCCCTCCATCCAGGGCACCGCGACCTTCGAGCAGTACCTGGCGATCCGGACGTCGCCCACCAGCAGCGGGACCATCACCACGCAGAACTTCTTCAACGCGTGGGCCAGCCACGGGATGAACCTGGGCACGCTCAACTATCAGATCCTCGCGACCGAGTCCTTCGGCGGCGGCAGCGGCAGCTCCAGCGCCACGGTAAGCTCCGGCGGCAGTTCTGGTGGTGGTGGCGGCGGTGGCGGCGGCTCCGGCAGCTGCACCGCGACGCTGTTGGCCGGGTCGAAGGGGAGCAACTGGTACAACCTCAACGTCTCGGTCACCGGCTCCAGCACCTGGAGCGTGACGATGAACCTGGTGGCACCCGCGACGGTCTACTCCACCTGGAATGTCAGCGCCAGTTACCCCAGCCAGTACCAGCTGGTCGCGAAACCCAACGGCAACGGCAACAACTGGGGAGTCACGATCTCCCCCAATGGCCAATGGACATGGCCGACGGTCTCCTGTAGTACCGGGTAAAGCACCCGGACCGGCGTCGGCCGCGGCGGTGCTACGCGCCGCCGCGGCCGACGATGCGGTGGAGGCGTGGATCAGCTCGTCGAACCCGTCCTCGGCCGCGGTTGCCGCCTCGGGGGCCTGCCGGGGGGCTTGCTCGGTGTCGTGCGGCGCGGTCACCGGCGGGCGTAGGTGGGGCCGCGCGCGGGGTCAGCGGGGCGATGCGGGAGAATCCACGGGCCCGTTCGGGATGAAACTGAAAGGCGCGGGTGAGCAGACCGGATCGCTACGGGACCGGGGGACGGGACGGGGTCGTTTCCTGGGACGGCATCTTGTTGCTGGTGGGGAGCGGGTAGGGGATGCCGACGTCCAGGGTGCCGGTCAGGGCGTTGAGGACCGCCTCCTCGACGACCGTGAGGTTGCTGCCGATCGAGGTGGACGGCAGCGACGGGACCTTGGTCACCGGGGGGCTGACGAGGTTCAGGGCGCCCGTGAAGTCGCCGGTGACGGAGCGGCGCCAGGCGGTCAGGTTCGGCACCGTGACGCCGAACCTCTTCTCGATGAGGCGCAGCGTCGAGGTGTGGTCCAGGACGCCGGAGTACTTGTAGCCGCCGGCGGTGAACGGGGAGATGACCAGGCACGGGGTGCGGAAGCCCAGGCCGATCGGGCCGACGATGCCGCCGGCGCTGCTCGGCAGCGTGGTCAGGTACTCCCCCGCCGTCCCGGCGGGCGCGGTGGGCGGCGGCACGTGGTCGAAGAAGCCGCCGTTCTCGTCGTAGTTCACGATGAACACGGTCTGCGCCCAGACCGCGGGGTTGGAGACGAGGATGTTCAGGATCTGCTGGACGAGGTACTCGCCCCACTCCGGCGGCGCGGCCGGGTGCTCGCACTCGGCGAGCGGCGGGACGATCCAGGAGACGCTGGGCAGGGTGCCGTTCTTGACGTCGCGGTGGAAGTCGCCCGGGTAGGTGGGCGCGAGGCCCTTGTCGATCAGCTCGAGGTCCGTGATGGAGAACGGGTCGGTGTAGTTCTTGAAATAGGACAGCACGCCAAGTCCTAGGATGCCCGTGGGGTCGTTGTAGACCTTCCAGCTCACCCCGGCCTTGAGCAGCGCCTCGGGCATCGTCTCCCAGTTCAGCTTGCCGGTCATGGCGACGCGGTCGGTCGCGGTGGTGATCACCGGGCCGCCGTGCGCGCCGCTGGGGTCGATCGAGGCGGAGAACGTCATCAGCCGGTTCGGGTCGGTCGGGCCGAGCACCGAGCAGAAGTAGTGGTCGCACACCGTGAACGCGTCCGCGAGCGCGTAGTAGAAGGCGAGCTCGGAGCGGTTGAAATAGCCCATGGTGACCGGGCCGTTAGAGGTGCCGTCGGCGGTCAGGTGGGCCTTGATGAACGAGTCCATCTTGCCGCCGTTCCAGCTGTGGTGCTGGGTCACCCAGTCGTGCGCGATGTCGTTAGTGTCCTCGCCGTTCTCCGTCGGCGGGTTGTTCAGCAGGTTGAACGGCTGCGTGTAGCCGGCCGGGTCGACGCCGGTGCCTGGCTGGTAGCCGTACTGGTCGAACACCGGGGTGCCGTTGGCGTTCTTGGCCGCGTTCGGGTCTGAGAACCCGCGCACCCCGGACAGCGTCCCGAAGTAGTGGTCGAACGACCGGTTCTCCTGCATCAGGATCACGATGTGCTTCACGTCGCCGAGGCTCGCGTTCGCGGTCGCGGAAGCGGTCACCTTGTCGATGAGCCTGGCCTGATCGTCGGTGATCGAGTGCTGCCCGCCCGCCCGGCCGGCGACCGCCGCGCCGAACGCCGCCGCCGTGCCGCCCACCATGAACGCGCGCCTGGTCGTCCGGTGCTTCGCCGGTTCGCCGGCGTTACCGCTCTGCTCTGGGTTGTCCTGCTCGGTCACTAGCCTCTCCCTGTACTAGGGGGTCCTGCACTGGGTGGAACGCAACCTGCTGACATCGGTGGACTGAGCGTAGAGGCAGCAGATTGCCGTTCGCCAGCCAATCGTTGACGCTCTGGTAACCTACCGCCGAACAGAACCGCGCACTGTCCAACACAACACCCCGGGGCCTCGCAGGGTTCGCAGTGCTCATCCTGGTCGCCTTGTACCATGCGGTGCGGCAGTGGCGGCGGCACCGGCAGCAGGCGGCCTCCGGCCTGGCGATCGGCTAGCTGCCGTCGCGCAGGTCGGCGGGGGCCCCTGGCTTGTAGGCGATCTCGTCGAAGACGACGGTGCAGCCGGGGCCGGTGGGCGACTGGGCGAGGAAGCCAACCCGGGCGCCGGACGCCTCGCCGAGCGTGAAGTAGCGCAGCAGCCGCCACCAGGTGCCGTTTTCCGACGCGTGGAAGGCCCACACCCGGCCGGATCTGGTGATCCGCAGCCAGAGCGGACCGCCGGCGGTCTCGAACGAGTTGCTGTCGTCGGAGGTGCCGTGGGTCACCACGGTGACCGCGGTCGGCCGCCGCTGCGGTGACAGTTCGTAGCAGAGCTTGGCCCAGCGCCGTTCTGACAGGTAGAGCAGCAGCACGCCCGCGTCGAAGACGCTGCCGAACCGCACGGTAACCCGCGCGGACAGCGTGAAGTCCACGTCGCCGGGCAGCCCCGTCAGCCGGCCAGCGTCCGGCCTGGCCGCCTCCTCGCCCGCCGGGTCCATGAACAGGTCGGACTTCGGGCCACTGATCAGGGTGAGGCTGCCGCCGGAGACGGTCACCTGGCATGCCGGGTTCCCAGAGGGCTCAAGCGGGAACGGCACTCCCGGCACAGCCAAGTCGGTCATTGTGGAAGTGTCCCACGGATAACGCTGTCCACTAGGGCCGGCTCATCAGGTGGATGATGTGGTCATGACTGAGCCGGGCGGTGCATCGGGTGCCGCCCTGGCCCAGGCACGCTCCCGGCTACAGCGGCAGCTTAAGGCCCTCGTGGGAGGCTTCGGTACCGGCGACCTGACCGTCGACGTCCGCGACGATCAGCCGGCTGCGCGGATCGGCGGCGAGGTCGTCGAAAGCGCCCAGGTACGCGTCGTCGACCCCGCTCTCCCGGCCCGCGCCGAGCTCATCGTCGGCCCGCAGCGCCACGATCCGCGATACCTCGTCCCGACGCGCGTCCTTGAAGATCATCACGCGACCTCACCCTAGCGGGTTGCATGTTCATGCAGTAGTATGCATATACTTTCAATGTGTCTAAGGTACTGAACTCTCTCCCTGTCGGTGAACGGGTCGGAATCGCCTTCTCCGGCGGCCTCGACACCTCGGTAGCGGTCGCGTGGATGCGCGAGAAGGGCGCCGTGCCGTACACCTACACCGCCGACATCGGCCAGTACGACGAGCCTGACATCGAGTCGGTGCCCGGGCGCGCGGCGGAGTACGGAGCGGAGCTGGCCCGCCTGGTGGACTGCCGTGAGGCGCTCGTCGAGGAAGGGCTCGCCGCACTCGCCTGCGGCGCGTTCCACATCCGGTCCGGCGGCCGTGCCTACTTCAACACCACCCCGCTCGGGCGGGCCGTCACCGGCACCCTGCTGGTGCGCGCGATGCTCGAGGACGGCGTGCAGATCTGGGGAGACGGCTCCACCTTCAAGGGCAACGACATCGAGCGGTTCTACCGGTACGGCCTGCTCGCCAACCCCAGCCTGCGGATCTACAAGCCGTGGCTGGACGCCGACTTCGTCAGCGAGCTCGGCGGCCGCAAGGAGATGTCCGAGTGGCTGCTCGACCGCGGCCTGCCGTACCGGGCGAGCACCGAGAAGGCGTACTCGACCGATGCGAACATCTGGGGTGCCACCCACGAGGCCAAGTCGCTCGAGCACCTCGACGCGAGCATCGAGATCGTCGAGCCGATCATGGGCGTGCGGTTCTGGGACCCCTCAGTCGAGATACCCGCCGAGGACGTCGAGATCGGCTTCGAGCAGGGGCGGCCGGTGACGATCAACGGCAAGCCGTTCGGCTCGGCCGTCGACCTCGTCCAGGAGGCCAACGCGATCGGCGGCCGGCACGGCCTCGGCATGTCGGACCAGATCGAGAACCGGATCATCGAGGCCAAGAGCCGGGGCATCTACGAAGCGCCCGGCATGGCGCTGCTGCACGCGGCGTACGAGCGGCTGGTGAACGCCATCCACAACGAGGACACCATCGCCAGCTATCACAACGAGGGGCGGCGGCTCGGCAGGCTGCTCTACGAGGGCCGCTGGCTGGACCCGCAGGCGCTGATGCTGCGCGAGTCGCTGCAGCGCTGGGTCGGCACGGCGGTCACCGGCGAGGTGACGCTGCGGCTGCGGCGCGGCGAGGACTACTCCGTCCTCGGGACCACCGGACCGGCGTTCAGCTACCACCCGGCCAAGCTGTCGATGGAGCGGACCGAGGCCCCCGCGTTCGGGCCCGCCGACCGGATCGGCCAGCTGACCATGCGCAACCTCGACATCGCCGACTCGCGGGCGAAGCTCGAGCAGTTCGTCGCGATCGGCATGATCGGCACCCCGCATCCGGCGTCCGTCGGCGCGGCGCAGGCGGCCTCGACCGGGCTGATCGGCGCGCTGCCCGAGGGCGGCGCGGACGCGATCGCGGCCCTTGACCGGGCGGCCGACGCCGACGAGATGCTCGACCGCGCCGCGATGGAGTCCGGCACCGACTGACCGGCCGACACCGGCGACACGCGCGGGCTGGTGCGCGTTTGCGATGTTGCGCCCGTTGCCGCTGTGTAGCATCTCGACCCGTGCGGCAGATTATCGCCCGGCATGAGGCGGACGCGGACACCTCACCCGGGGCCGGGCCACGCGGGAAGCGGCTGATTCCGCTGTCGCGCGCCGGGATCATCGGCGTCACAGCGGCCTGCGTGGTCTTGGCGGCCGGCGGCCTCGCCGCGGCCAGCCTGACTGGCGGCGGTTCGGGCAGCAGCGCGCGCCAGGCGGACGTCAAAAACGTCGCCGTCGGCGGCACCGGCGCTGCAGCCGACAACGCGGCGGCGGCGATGCCGCAGGTCGCGGCCGGCCCGCGGATGGCCGTGATGCCGAAAGCCAAGACGGGCTCGCCGGCCGCCACGCACTCCAGCGGTCCCTCCGCGAGCGCGCCGACGGCCGCCGGGCCCGCTACCTGCGCGCATCCGTCATTCGTGACGTCGGACCAGTTCGGGATGTGGAACCAGGACCCCTACTTCGTCTACAACGACATGTGGGGGATCAGCGGGTACAGCGTCAGCCAGACCCTGTCAGCCTGCTCGTACAGCAACTGGTACGTCACCGCCACGATGAACAACGACAACGGCGACGGCCACGTGAAGACGTACCCGAACTCGCACAGGGACTGGGACAGCGAGCCGGCCATCTCGTCGCTGCAGTCGGTCACCAGCACGTTCGCCGAGACGAGCCCGGGCACCGGGATCTACGAGGACGCTTACGATATCTGGCTCAACGGCATCGCGGATTCGGGCTCGACCGAGGTCATGATCTGGACGGAGAACCACGGCCAGGTGCCGTCAGGCAACCAGGTGGCGACGGTCACCCTCGGCGGGCGGTCCTGGGCGGTCTGGAAGGACGGCAGCTACATCGCGTTCGTCGCCAGTTCCAACTTCACCTCGGGGACGATGAACCTGCTCACGTTCTTCCAGTGGATCATGGGCCAGGGCTGGATCCCCGGCAACTCCACGCTCGGGCAGGTGGACTACGGCGTGGAACTCGTCTCGACGAACGGCGTGCCCGCGACCTTCTCGTTCAGCGACTTCTCGGTCAGCGCCAGTTGACCCACGCGGCGTCCACGGCCGCGGACTGCGGATAACACCACCGTCGCCGGGTGGCTCGCACCCTGGGCACGCCGGCGGCCACCGTCCAGAATCATGGGCATGGATGGTCCGGCGGCCGTCGCGGACGGCCGGATCACTGTGCGGGCCGCACGCCTGGTCGGGTCGCTGCTGGCTGCCACCACCTTCCTGGTCACGGTGGCTGGCCTCGCACTGATGGCCTGGGACTGGTCCACCCCGGTGCCCGCCGGATACTTCGGTTTTCGCGGCTCCGACGGAGTGCTCGCCGTCGCCTTCGGAGGCAGAGGCGCGCTCCTTACGTCGCGCCGGCCCCGCCACCCGATTGGATGGTTGTTCGCGACCGCCGCGATACTGCTGGCGGCGTCTTTCGCCACCTTCGAGTACGGACTGGCGGCGACCGCGGGTCATAGCCTGCCCGCCGCGCGGTACGTGGGCTGGTTCCAGCTATTCGTGTGGGTGCTGTTCCTCGTGCTGCTGACGGTCTACGTGTTCCTGTTGTTCCCAACCGGACGGCTGCCAGGCCCGCGGTGGCGACCGGTCGGCTGGCTAGGGGGCGCGTTCGCACTGCTGGCGACGGTCGCCGTCGCCACGACCCCTGGCGGTGAGACGCCGAACCTGCCCGGGCTGCGGAACCCGTTCGGGATCACTCCGGCGGCGATCCCTTTCGCCCTGACCGTCGCCGGGCTCGCCGGGATGCTCAGCTGCGCCGTGCTGGCGGCGTGGTCGCTGGTCGCCCGCACGCGGCGCGGGCAGTCCGTGGAGCGCCAGCAGGTCAAGTGGCTTGCCTGCTCCGGCTGCCTCGTCGCGCCGGCCCTGGTGCCGGCGGTGGGCCTCTCGCTGACCAAGGGGCTCCCCGCGCGCATCGCGGCGGGCGTGCTCATCGTCGCCATCGCGACGATGCCCGTCGCCGTCGCCGTGGCCGTGCTCAGGTACCGGCTGTACGACCTCGACATCGTGGTCCGCAAGACCGTGGTCGCCGCCCTGGTGGCCGGCACGTTTACCGCCATCTACGCGCTCGTCGTGGCCGGGGTCGGGGCGCTGATTGGCCAGCACGGCAGCGGCCTGCTCACGTTCGCGGCCGCCGCGCTGGCCGCAGCCGCATTGCAGCCGGTGCGGGTCCGTGCCGGACTGCTCGCGGACCGCCTGGTGTACGGCCAGCGGGCCACCCCGTATGAAGTACTCACGGAGTTCTCCGGCCAGGTGGCCGGGACGGGGTCGATCGTGGACGTGCTGCCCCGGATGGCGCGGATGCTGGGCGAGGCGACCGGCGCCGAACGGGCCGAAGTCTGGATGCGCGACGACCAGGACGAGCGCCTGATGGCCGGCTGGCCCGCCATCAGGGCACCGGCATCGCCGGACAGCGAGCCGGTCGCCGGCGAGCTGGCAGCGGCGCGGGATGATGAGACCGCCGGGCGCGGCCATGTCTTCGAGGTTGTGCACCAGGGTGAGCGGCTCGGCTCGCTGCGCGTGGTGACCTCGCCGCGCGAACCGCTCACCCCTGCCGCCGAGCGCCTCATCCAGGCCGTGTCGGGCCAGGCGGGCCTGGTGCTCCGCAACGTGGCGCTGATCGAGGATGTCCGGTCCTCCAGGCATCGCCTCGTCGCCGCGGCCGATGAGGCTCGCCGCGGGCTGGAGCGAGACCTGCATGACGGCGCCCAGCAGCAGCTCATCGCGATCCGTATCAACCTCGGGCTGGTCCGCCAGGCCGTCAGGGAGTCGCCGGAGGAAGCAGCGGAACTGCTCGCCCAGACCGAGCAGGCCGCGACCGGGGCCCTCGCCGACCTCAGGGACCTGGCCCACGGCATCTATCCCCCGCTGCTAGCCGATCACGGGCTGGACGCCGCCCTCGCGGCCCAGGCCAGGAAGGCGCCGTTCCCCGTCACCGTCGAGGCGGACGGGACCGGACGGTACCCCCAGGAGACCGAGGCCGCCGTGTACTTCGCCATTGGCGAGGCGCTGCAGAACGTCGCGAAGTACGCGCAGGCGTCCGGCGCCCGGGTGACCCTGCGCGGGACCGGCCACAGCCTGACGTTCACCGTCGAAGACGACGGCAAGGGCTTCGACCCCGCGACGGCGCGCATGGGCGCCGGCGCGCAAGGCATGACAGACCGGATGGCCGCGCTCGGCGGCACCCTCGAGGTGTCCTCTGAACCAGGCCGCGGTACCCGGGTCACTGGGACGATTCCGGTGTCGTCCTCTAGCCTTGGCGGAATAGGGCGAACAGGCCTCGGCGGCCATCGAGCGGCTCAGCCGACGATGTAAAGCCGGCGTGGGCGAGCAAGGCAGCCTCGACCGCGTTGAAGGCGGCCTTCCCGGCCTGCAGCGGCCCGGCGTCGGTCCCAGCCGCCGCGCTGAGCCCCGCCGCCTGGGTGGCGCAGACGCCAAGGGCGTTGCGCAACTGGTCTTCTGGTAGCCCGAGCATCACCCCGGCCGCCAGCCCGGCGCCAACGCCAGCCGCCACGATCGGCACCGACCACCCAGGACTGGTAAGGCCGTTTAGCCCTGACTCGACAACCGCCGCGGCCGCAAGTCCCGCCGTAACGGCCGCGCGACAGTCATCCCCCAGTGCCCTCGCGGCGGCGCACACGACCGTGGCCACCACGGGATCGGGATCGTCGGGCGACATGTCGCCCGGGAGGTTCCGGTTCTCGCTGCCAGCGAGCGCACCCGGCCCTAGCCCGGCGACCGCCCCGGCACCCGTCACCCACGCCGTCAGCGCCGGTCCCGCGGGCATCGCCGCGCCAACCGCGTGTCCCGCCGGGCCGCCCGGCGTGTCACTAGGGTCTACCGGGCGGAGCATGCGGAGCAGCGTGCGAGCGGTCGCGGTGCCTTGTTGGGCAGTGACTGCCCTGGTGAAGAGGGCCAGCGCCTTCACGGCCGGGAGCGTGGATGCGGGAGGCGCCGCCGGTGCGAGCAGCCGGCCGGTGGTGGTCTCAGGGTCGGTGGCATGACCTGTGGCGCCTGGCCCCGGGGTGGCGCTGTCCTGGGCGGGGGCGGGCGCGTGGCGCCGGGGGTGTGACGCCGCGTCGTTCGGTGCCCCTATGGGCGCCGGCTGGACGCGGTGAACACCCCCAAGCCCCGGCGCCCCCGCGGAGGGACGCAAAGCAATGAGCAGGCCAGACACATCGGCGGCGGCGGGGAGGTTGTCGACCGCCTTGCGGATGCGATCCGCGGCGCCGTCGCCCAGGACTGGAGTCACCAGCGCCTGGACCTTGTCCTGGAGTTCGTCGTCCGTGAGCGGGCGGGCGATGCTGCCGCGGGTGTGCTCGACGCGGACTTCCACGGGCTCGGCCGAGCGGGTTTCGATCCGCAGGACCGCCGCGTCGCGCGCCATTTCCGGGTCCGGGTCCAGGGTGATCAGGGCGCGGAGCCTGGCTACCTCTGGGGCCGTGGCTACCGCGTCGCTGAACTCCGGCAGCCCGGCGCGGCCGAACAGCAGGCCGGCCGCCACGCCGTGCCGGGCGCTGAACCTCGATCGCAGGCCGTCGGCGGGGTGGAGGGTGCCCATGAGTTCAGGGACGAGGGGATGGCAGCGCAGCGTGATCGCGGTGATCTCCGCCGGGTCGATCAGGTCCGCAACCGCGATCGCCCCGTCCATCGCGGGGTGCGCGACCACGCCGCACGGATAGGTCTTGAAGGTGTTGAGCTCGAGTTCCCAGCCGCGGCTGAGCGCGTCGCGGTCCACGGCGGCGGCCAGCACCTCGAGGACGCCGCCCGGGCCCAGCGGATCGGGCGGCGCCGACAGCCCGGCGGCCGCCAGCCGCGCCGCGAGGACGCCGTTCGCGGCCGCCTTCCCCGCGTGCAGCGGCTTGGTCATGGAGCCGAACGCCTCGCGGTGCCCGAGCGTCATCGTCGCGGCCAGCGACAGTGCCCGGCTGGCCGCTTCGGCGTCCAGGCCGAGCAGCGCCGACGCGGCGACCGCGGCGCCGAACACGCCGCAGGTCCCGGTGATGTGCCAGCCATGGTCGTAGTGCGCGGGTGAGATCGCGTTGCCGATCCGCAGCTGCGCCTCGCAGCCGGCCGCGAACGCGCCGAGGAACGCCGCTCCTGACGGCGCCGTCTCCGGGGCCAGCGACAGCACCGTCGCCAGCGTCGCCGCGCCCGGGTGGATGACCGTCGCCAGGTGCGTGTCGTCGAAGTCGTCCAGGTGCGCCGCGGTGCCGGTGACCAGCGCGCCCCAGTACGGGTCCAGCGTGCCCGCCAGGCCGGGGACCTGGACGTCCCCGGCGCTCCCCTGCTCCGCCGCGGCGGCGAGCAGGACCGTCACGGCCGGCGACCCGGCCGCCGAGGCGGCGGTGCCGAGCACGTTGAGCAGCGTGCGGCGCGCCGCGCGGGACACGTCCGGCGGCAGCGGGCTGGCCGCGGCGTCCAGCATCGCCGCGCAGAAGTCGGTCGTGACGGATCTCGTCGTGGCAGGCATGGCCCAACCGTACGGCCGGACGTCCTATGGTGCTATCACCACATTTCTCCCGCCGGGTGGCATGCTGGCGCCCGCGGGCGCCCGGCGGGCACGCTGCCGTGGGGAGGTAGTAGTGGACGCGCTCGGCTTGCTGCTCCGCGCCAGGCTGCGCCGCTGGCGCGGCTGGGTTTCGCTGTGCCTGCTCGCTGGGCTGCTGTCCGGTCTCGTGCTCGCCGCCGTGAGCGCGGGCCACCGGACCGCGACGGCGTTTCCCGAGTTCGTCGCGGCGCACGGCTACGACGCGCTGGTGATCAGCGCGGCGCCGATGCCAGCGCTCACGACACTGCCCGATGTGGCGTCCGCGACGCTGGTGCACCAGTTCGCGGCCGGAACGCCGACGTGCGCGTGCGCGCGTCCCATCAACCCCGCGTACTTCAACATGTCCGCGGTGGCACCGTCGGACCTGCCGCGAATGGTCAAGCTGGTGGCCGGCCGGATGCCCGACCAGAACTCGCCCGACGAGGTGCTGGCGTCGTTCCGGATGCAGCAGGACATCGGCGTCGGCGTCGGCACCGTCATCCGCGTGCCGCTGTACTCCGCGGCGCAGCGGAGCGCGTACCTGAACGGCGCCGCGATCACCCCGGCGGGCGGGACCGTCACGCTGCGGGTGGTCGGCATCGAAGCCGCTGAGGCCGAATTTCCCTTCGCCGCCACCACGTCGTACGCCCTGTACACCACCGCGGCGTTCTCCAGGCTCTGGGCGGGGCGGACCACGGGCGTCACGTTCTCCTTCGTGCGGCTGCGCGGCGGGGCGGCCGCGTTCCCCCGGTTCCAGGCACAGGCGCGCGCGGCCGGGGCGTTTGCGGTGTCGGACGCGGACACCGCGGTCGGCTCGATCGGCACGGCGATCTGGCCCCAGGTCCTGGGCTGGTGGCTGCTGGCCGGGCTGACCGCGCTCGCGGGGATGGTGGTTCTGGCGCAGGCACTCGCCCGGCAGGCCGAGGCCGACGCCGAGCCCTACGGCGTCTATAGCGCCCTGGGCGCGACCTGGCGGCAGCTCGCCGGAGCCGGCCTGATCGCGACGCTGCTCGTGGCGGTGGCGGGCGCGAGCATCGGGACAGCACTGGCTGTCCTGCTGTCGCCGCTGACACCGGTGGGCCTGGCGCGGGTCGCCGAGCTGTCGACCGGGTTCACGTTCGACACCGTCGTGCTGGGTCCCGGGGCCGGCGTCGCCGTCCTGGTCGTGCTCGCCCTGGGCACCTGGCCGGCGGTCAGGACCGCCCGGCGTGCCGTGCGGGGCGACGGTGCGGGGACAGCACGCTCGGTCCGGTCGTCGCGGACCGCGATGCTGCTGGCGGGCGCGGGGGCGCCGCCCAGCGCGCTCATCGGGGTCAGGCGCGCGCTGGAGCGCGGCCACGGGCGGGCCGCCGTACCGGCCCGGACCGCGCTGCTCGGGTCGGTGCTCGCCGTGACGGCGCTGTCGGCGGCGGTCGTTTTCGGCGCCAGCCTCGGGCATCTGACCAGCACGCCCGCCCTCTACGGGCAGCCGTACGACGCGTGGTTCTCGCCGAGCGGCTCCGGAAACGCGACCAGCGCGGCCCAGTTCGCCGCACTCGTGACCACCCTGGAGCGTGATCCGGATATAACCGGTATAACCATCGGCGGCGGCGGCGGTGTCATGATCGACGGGCGGGTCATCAGCGCGATCGCGGGCGCGTCACTGCGCGGCCCGCTCACGCTCGTGGGGTCCGGCGGGCGGCCGCCGCGCACCACGTCCGAGGTCGCGCTCGGCGCGACCACCCTGCGCCAGCTCGGCGCGCAGGTCGGGTCGGAGGTGCGGGTAACGGCACAGCAGCCCGCGGGCGGCAGCCGCACCTCGTGGTACCTGGTGACCGGGACCGTGGTGTTCGCGCCCAGCGACGGCACTGGCGGCCTCGGCACGGGGGCGGTCTTCACCCTTGACGGCCTGCTGAGCCCGCAGTGCGGGCGGCTCCCGGCCGGCGCCGCCCAGAACGCGTGCCGGCTGCGCACCGTCTTCAGCGTCGGCGGTGACGTCCTGGTCACGGCCGTGCCCGGGCCGCGTGGCCAGGCCGACATCGCCCGGCTCGCCCGGGCCTATCCGGCGGAGGTCAACCTTCCCTATCCCCCGACCAGCCTGGTCAACTTCGGGGAGGTGAACTTCCCGCTGCTGTTCGGGCTGGCGGTGGCGGTGTTCGGCGCGGCCACGCTGATGCACGCCCTCGTGGTGAGCGTTGGCAGGCGCCGGCGGGAGACGGGGCTGCTCAAGGTGCTCGGGTTCGTCCGCCGCCAGACGGCGTTCGCTATGTCGTGGCAGACCACGACCGTCGCGGTAGCCGGGCTGATCGTCGGGCTGCCGCTCGGCATCGCCGCCGGGCGGCTCGGCTGGGACCTGTTCGCCGGCTACATCGGATTCGTGCCGGTCCCCATCGTGCTGGCCTGGGGCCTGGTCGCGCTGGCGGCCGGCACGATCGCGGTCGCGAACCTCATCGCCCTAGGGCCGGCCGTCGCCGCCGCCCGGATCCGCCCGGCCGCCGCGCTGCGAGCCGAGTGACCGCTGCTGCCCCGGCTGTCACTAGGGTGGGGGCATGGACATCGGGTTCGGGGCGCCGATCGCGGGCGCGTGGGCGACGCCGCGCAACCTGACGGAGTTCGGCCGGCGGGCGGAACGACTCGGTTACCGGTCGCTGTGGACGTTCCAGCGGCTGCTGGTCCCGGCCGGGTCGCGGATGGCGCCGGTGTACCAGAGCGTGCTCGACCCGCTGGTCTCGCTGGGATTTCTCGCCGCCGCCACGTCCTCGATCCGGCTCGGGGTCGCGGTGGTCAACCATCCGTTCGCGTCGCCGCTGCTGCTCGCCAAGCAGGCGGCGACCGTGGACGTGCTGTCCGGCGGACGGCTGGACCTGGGCATCGGCAGCGGCTGGCTGCCCGAGGAGTTCACCGGGTCAGGGGCGTCGATGGCGCGCCGCGGCCCGCGGACGGAGGAGTACCTCGCGGCGCTGCGCGCCCTGTGGACCAGCGACGCGGGTTTCACCGGCGCGTATTACACGATCCCGCCTGGACGGCAGGACCCGCGGCCAGTGCAGCGGCCGGGTCCGCCGATCCTGCTGGGCGGCATGTCCCGGCCGGCGATGGAACGCGCCGGGCGGATCGCGGACGGGTGGGTCACCGCGAGCAGCGCCGACCTGTCGGGGATCGCGGAGGCCGCGAAGATCGTCCAGGAGACCGCCGCCGCGGCGGGACGCGGGCCGGTGCGGATCATCTGCCGGGGAGTGGTCAGGGCCGGGAAGGAAGCGCGGTCTGAGTCGGGCCAGCGGCTCCTGCTGTCGGGCAGCTACCCGCAGATCCGCGCGGACGTCGCGTGGCTGGAGAGCTGCGGGGTGACCGAGGTGTTCTACGACCTGAACTGGGATCCGGCCGTGGGCAACCCGGTCGCCGAGGAAGGGGCGGCCGTGCTGCGGGCCAGCGAGGTGCTCGAAGAGCTGGCCCCTGGGAGCCGGCGATGACCGACGTGCTGCGGATCGGGGTGCTCGGGGCGGCGCGGATCGCGGGGAGCGCCCTGCTCGAGCCCGCGCGGCTGCTGCCTTCCGTCGCGGTGACGGCCGTTGCGACGCGGGACCCTGGCCGCGCGCAGGCCTTCGCGCTGCAGCACGGGATTCCGTCCTCGTACGGGTCGTACGAGGAACTGCTCGCCGCGCCTGACGTCGACGCGGTCTATGTGCCGCTGCCGAACTCGCTGCACGCGCCGTGGACGCTGCGGGCGATCGACGCGGGCAAGCACGTGCTGTGCGAGAAGCCGTTCGCGTCGAACGCCGCGGAGGCGCTGACGGTGGCGGCCGCGGCGGAGCGGCCGGGCCTGGTCGTCATGGAGGCGATGCACTACCGGTATCACCCGCTGGTGCGCCGGATGGCCGCGCTGCTGGCGGACGGCGCGATCGGAGTGCCGTCGCACGCGCAGGCGTGGACCCGGTGGCCTGTCGAGGATCCTGGCGACATCCGGTACGACTACGGGCTCGGCGGCGGCGCGCTGATGGACGGCGGCTGCTACGCGATCGACTGCCTGCGGCTGGTCGGCTCCGCCGCCGGCGCGGGCGACCCTTCGGTTCCCGCGGCGGTCGCCGACCCGATGCCCGATCGCGTGACGGACCGGGCGACGGCGGCTCGGGTCGCATTCGCCTCCGGCCTGACGGGCTGGTTCGAGTCCGCCTTCACCAGGGACGGGGAGTTCCTCGCCGACGTGCACGTCATCGGGTCCGAGGGAACGCTGCGGCTGCGGAACTTCATCCGTGCACAGGAGGGACGGCTGATCGTGACCCGCGGCGGGTCCGTGGTGAGCGATGAGCGCGGCGCCGACCTGCCCGCAGCGGGAACCGGCCGGGTGAGCCCCGCGGCCGACACGACGTTCGCGTGGCAGCTGCGCGCGTTCGCGGCCGCGGCTCTGGACGGTGA
The DNA here is from genome assembly GCA_963843745.1 of uncultured Actinomycetota bacterium. GTDB lineage: Bacteria > Actinomycetota > Actinomycetes > Streptosporangiales > Streptosporangiaceae > Trebonia. Next base: position 1,607,730 of record CAWJLP010000007.1, on the reverse strand, counting down.
GCCGTTCCCCACGACCGCGGCGAGCGCGGTGACGACCATGCGCCTGATCGACGACGCGTACCAGGCGGCGGGGCTGCCGATCCGCGAGTTACCGGTCGCTGCCCTCCAGGAGCACCCGGGCGACGAGCCGGGGATCGTCGGTCATCGGCACGTGCCCGCAGCCGGGCAGCGGCACGAACCGAGCGTGCGGCAGCCGCCGCATCGCGACGCGGGCCTGGCTGGGCCGCAGCATCCGGTCCCTGGTGCCCCAGCCGATGGTCACCGGGACGCTGGCCGGGACGGCGTCCGTGCAGGTCTCGCGGTCGGCGAGGATCGCGTAGACCGCGTCCCTCGCCCGCAGGAAGGCCGCCGTGTCGGCCACCGCGTGTTCTGGGGTGATGTTCTGCGGCCGGGCGACGAACGCGGCCTGGGTGAGGCCGCAGGTGAGCGGGATGCGCGCCAGCGCGAGGACCAGCGGCCGGTCGGCCGCGCCCGCCCGCTGCGCGAACCTGAAGGCCGCCCTCGCGTAGCCGTACTGCCACCGGTTCGCCCAGAAGCCGGCCGGGGACAGGGTGGTGACGGTTGCGGCCCTGCCGCGCGCCCCGGCCGCCAGCGCGAGCGCGCCGCCGAGGGAGTTGCCCGCGACGTGCGGGCGGGCCAGGCCGAGCGCGTCAAAGAAGGCGACGATCTCCTCGGCGATGGCGCGGATCGCCGGCCGGTCCCCGGTCCGCAGCGGCGGCGAGTCGCCGTGGCCGGGCAGGTCCACCATGATGACGGTGCGATACGGCGTCAGCAGGTCGAGCACTGGCTGCCACGCCTGCCTCCGGTGCCCCACGCCATGCAGCAGCACCAGCGTTGGCCCGGTCCCGTGCCGTTCGTAGGCCAGTTCCATCGTGTCCACTCCATGATCACGAAGACTTGTGGTCGTCGCTATAACGACCAAGAACTTACGTGATCATGGCCGACGGGTCAGGGCGTGTGAGTCGAAGTGGCTGGTGAGGCTGAATGTGGCTGGGTGATGTCGGGCGGGCGCGTCGCGTGTCGCCGCGGGTCCCGGGGGCGCGGGGGCTCGCGACGGCGTGGAGGCTCGGCGGCTAGACGCCTTCGCGGTGCGCGATCGCGGCGGCCTCCGTGCGGCTGGCGGCGCCCAGCTTGGCCAGGATGTTGGAGACGTGCACGCTGGCGGTCTTCGGGGTGATGAACAGCTCGGTGCCGATCTCCCTGTTGGACAGGCCACGGGCCAGCAGCTCGAGCACCTCGCGCTCGCGGTCGGTCAGGGCGGCGACCGGTCCGGCGCCGCTGCGCGTGCTCCTGGCGGGACCCACGTCGAGGCGGGCGCGGCGGGCCAGGTCGTCAAGCGCCGCGGCGAGCGGGGCGGCGCGCAGCCGGGCGGCGGTCTCGGCCGCCGGCCGCCACACCGCGGCGGCGTCCTCGCGGCGGCCGGCCGCCGCGAGCGACTCGGCGAGCCGCCACTGGGCCCGCGCGGTCTCGTACACGTACCCGGGGCCGAACGCGTCGAGCACCGCCTCCCAGGCGGCGGGCGAGTTGCAGCCGCGGGCCCGGTCGTATTCGGCTAGACAGCGGGCCAGGCAGCCACGGCCCTCGGGGCCGAGCCGCGCCTTGGGCCTGGCCGGGTACCTGGCGCCCTCGCGGGCCAGGCCGACCAGCGCTTCGGCGGCGGCGACCTCCGCCGCCGCGCCGTCGAGGTCGCCCGCGGCCCGCATTGCGCAGGCCCGGTCGGCGTGCGCGGCGATCGCGACGGCCGCCACCCGCAGCACCGACGGGCTGTGCGACGGCCACGAGTCGGCGCTGATCGCGGCCTGCGCGTGCGCCACCGCGAGCTCGGTGTCGCCGCGCCACAGCGCCTGTTCGGCGAGCAGCCCGCGCCCGATGTAGCCGACCGTGAGGTCGTCCCAGAACGGCTCAAGCCAGGTCTGCCGCTCGGCGGCGGTCGCGCTGTCCCTGGCCACGTCGAGGAACAGGGCCATCGCCGAGAGCACCGCCTCCGGCTCGCTGGTGACCCGGACGGGGAAGCCGTCGGCGAGTTCCTGCGCATGGTCCCACTCGCCGCGGGCGTAGTGCGCCTGGAAGTGCAGGTGCTGGAGGTCCATGCCGAACGGCGCCAGCCCGAGCCCCTCTTCCTCCGAGCGCAGCACGCCCACGTGCGCGACACAGGCCGCGTCGTGCAGTTCGCCGCGGATCAGGTGCTCGTGCGCCAGGTTGAACGCGGCGCGCAGCTCCACGCCGAGCACCCGGGCCGCGGCGGCCTGCTCGAACGCCGCGGTGAACATGCCGATCGCGTCGTCGGTGCTGCCCGCCCTGTTGCTGAGCTGGCCGATCGTAACCAGCGCGTCCGCCTCGACCGACCGCGCGCCCGACTCCCCCGCGACCTCGCGGGCCCGCCGCGCCCAGTCCAGCGCCTCGCCGTCGTCGTGAGCCACCATCAGCGCGATCGCGTACGTCGCCATCGCCCGCGCCAGGTACCAGGTCGGCGGGTCGTGCGGTGTCTCGTGCACCGTGTCCCTGGCGACTGTGAGCGCCTCGGCGAACCAGTCCCTGTTCTCGCTCTGCAGCAGGAAGTAGGCCAGCCGCTCCCCGACGCGGCTGAGCAGGCTGGGGTCGTCGTCGACGACGGCACCCGGCCGCTCGGCCTGCCCGGCGAGCAGGGTGCGGATCCGCCGCAGCAAGTGCACCGCGCGCGGCACGTCGCCGCTCGCCGCCGCGGCGAGCGCTGACCGCAGGCCCAGCTTGCCGCGGCTCATCCCGGCCAGCAGCTCCGCCTCTGGCACCCGGTCCCAGAGCGCGAGCGCCCGGTCGTAGTGCTGGTGCGCCTCGGCGGGCGCGCCGATCCGGTGCGCCTCCTCCCCGGCGCGGATCGACGCGGTGAACGCGCCGGGCACGTCGTGGCTGGCCAGGCTGTGGTGCGCGAGCTCGGCCGCCGCGCCGGGCACGCCGGACAGCAGCGCGGCGAGCCGCGCGTGCAGCCGGGTCCGCTCCCCGGGCAGCAGGTCGTTGTAGACCGCCTCCCGCAGCAGCGCGTGCCGGAAGGCGTAGCCGTCCGCGCCGTCAGGGACCAGCAGCTGGTGCGCTACCGCCTCGCGCACCGCCTCGTCGTAGCGGCCCTCGGGCAGCGCGGCCGCGGCCCGGACCAGGTCGTCGGACGCGCGCCGGCCGCCCACCGCCGCCGCGCGCAGCACCAGCTGGGCCGCGTCGGACACCAGCTCCACCCGGGACATGAGCAACGCGGCGAGCCCGGACGGCAGCGCGCCCGACGGTCCTGACGCCGTGGTGGCGGCCAGCAGTTCCTCGGCGTAGTACGCGTTGCCCTCGGCCCGCTCGACGATGTGGTTCAGTGCGGCGGCCGGGAGAAGGGCGCGCCCGTTCCGAATGGAGGAAAGATGCTCAGCCAGCGCGGACGGGGGCAGCGGGCCGAGCTCCACCTGCACCACCGACGGCAGTCGTTGCAGGTCAGCCAGCACCGGCCGGAGCGGGTGGCGGCGGTACAGGTCGTCGGTGCGGTAGGTGCCGATCGTGGCGACGCGCTCGCGGTGCAGCATGCGGAGCAGGAACGTGACCAGGTCGCGGGTGGTAGCGTCCGCCCAGTGCAGGTCCTCGAGGACCAGCAGCACCGGGGCCTCGTCCGACAGCTCGGCGAGCAGGCCGAGCATCGCGCCGAACATCTGCTGTTTCGTCAGCCCGGACCAGTCGGACTCCCGGTCGTAACCGCCGTCGCCGTCGGGCAGCAGCATGGCCAGCACCGGGCGGGTCTTGACCGCCGCCTCGAGGCCGGGTTTGGCGGTGCGCAGCGCGTCGGCGAACGGCAGGTACGGCACGCTGTCGCCGATCTCCGCGCACTGCCCGGTGAGCACGGTGAAGCCCCGGCTCGCGGCCCGGGCCGCCACCTCGGCGACCAGGCGCGACTTACCGACCCCCGCGTCGCCGCCGACCAGCGCGGCGACCGCATGGCCCGCCGCCGCCTCGTCCAGCAGGCTGGCCAGCTTGCTGAGCTCGGCGGCGCGGCCGACTAGTGTCGCCATGTCTCTATTATCCGTGGTGCGCCGACATTCCGCCGAATCAATTAACCTCGCAGGTATGGAGAAGGTGAGCCGGACCGAGGCGCAGTGGCGTGAGCAGCTCACGCCCGAGGAGTTCCGGGTGCTGCGGCAGGCGGGGACCGAGGCGCCGTTCGCCGGTGAGTACACCGACACCGAGACGACCGGGGTCTACCGGTGCCGGGCGTGCGGGGCGGAGCTGTTCCGTTCTGACGCCAAGTTCGAGTCGCATTGCGGGTGGCCGTCGTTCTACCAGCCGACGTCGTCCGACGCCGTCACGCTGATCGAGGACAGGTCACACGGGATGATCCGGGTCGAGGCACGGTGCGCGCGGTGCGACTCGCACCTGGGGCACGTGTTCAGCGGCGAGGGGTACCAGACGCCGACCGACGAGCGGTGGTGCATCAACTCGATCTCGATGACCCTCGAGCCTGTCGGGCCCGCGGAGTCTTAGGCACGGTCTCAGGCGCCGCGGCGCGTCCAGCACCCGCGGCGCCCGCGGCGTTCGCCAGCGCCGCGGCCCGCGACGGGCTGCCCGCGTACCTTACTGGTCGCCGCCTGGCTGGTAGCGACGGTTGCGCTTGACCTGGGCGCGGCGGCGCTTGCCTTCCAGGCGGCGCTCCCGGGCCCCGCGAGTCGGCCTGGTGGCGACGCGCGGCGGCGGGGGCGGGCCGACCGCCTCGCGCAGCAGCGACGCCAGCCGGGCGCGGGCCGCCTCCCTGTTCATCAGCTGGCTGCGCTCGTTTTCCGCCGCGACGGTGACCACGCCGTCGGTGAGCCGGCTCGCGAGCCGCTCGAGGGCGCGGCTCCGCTCCCGTTCCGGGAGGGCCGGCGAGCGCAGCACGTCGAACGACAGCTCGACGCGGCTGTCGGTGGTGTTGACGGACTGGCCGCCGGGACCCGACGAGCGGGAGAACCGCTCGTGCAGTTCGCCTGCCGGGATCACCAGCCAGCTGTTCACGCGAAGGTCACCGGGCATGACCTCTAGCATGGCCGGCGCGGCCACGTATCCCGAATCGTGACCTGGCGGCGCAACCGGCCAGGCGCGGGCCGCCGTCCAAGGGGCATGCGAAAGACGCGCACCGCCGCTGTCGCGGCGCCCCGCCGCCGCCTGCTGCCGCTCGTGGCACTCCCGGCGGGACTGGCACTGATCTCGATGGCCGCGCTGGCCGGCTGCTCTGGCGGCAGCGCCTCCTCGGCCGCCTCGTCCGCTCCGGCGCTCGGCGCCCCTGATGCCCACGCCGCCAACGGCGCCATCGCCTCACCCGCTGTCGCCGGGGCCGCCAGCGCGGCGTCCGGTTCCAAGAGCGCGGCCGGGTCCGCCGGCGCGGGGCAGGACGCTTCGGCCGCCCGGCTCGCGCCAGCCGGCCAGCAGCTCATCTACACCGCGCAGCTCACCGTCCGCGCCCGCGACGTCGGCGACGCGGTCTCCCAGGCGACGTCCATCGCGACGGCCGTCGGCGGCTACGTCTCTTCGGAGAACGCCAGCAGCGACCCGGCGCAGCCCAGCCAGTCCCTGGCGACCGTCACGCTGAAGATCCCGGTGGTGGTCTACTCGACCACGCTCAGCGAGCTGTCGGGAAACGTGCTCGGCACGCGGCTTTCCCTCACCCAGCAGACGCAGGACGTGACCCAGCAGGTCGCGGACGTCAGCAGCCGGGTCGCTTCCGACGAGGCGGCGATCACCCAGCTGCGCGCGCTGCTGTCCCGCGCCGGAAGCGTCGGTGACCTGCTCAGCGTGCAGAACCAGATCGACTCCGAGGAGTCCGACCTGGAGGCCATGCTGTCGCAGCAGAACGCGCTGAACCACGAGACGGCGTACGCCACGGTCGCGCTGACGGTCGTCGGCCCGAGGGCCGCGGTGAAACCGAAGCCGAAGCCCGCTCCCCCGCCCGGGCTGGTCAACGGCCTGGCCGGCGGCTGGCACGCGCTGCGGGTGGCGGTGTCCTGGCTGCTCGCGATCATCGGCGCCATCGCGCCGTTCGCCGCGGTCGTCGCGGTGGCCGGCCTCGCCGCGCTCTGGGTACGCCGACGGCTTGCGGCCCGCACTTCCCGCGCCGCCGACGGCGCGGGAGCGGCCGACGGCTAGCCGGGCTAGGCGTCCTGGCCGGCCTGGTCGGCGTCGCCGACCGCGCTGACGGTCGGCGTCCGCTCGAAGATGTAGTAAATGCCGATCAGGCCAGACAGGCCAAGGGCCGCCGGGGCGCTGATGAACGCGCCGCCGATGACCAGCAGGTAGACCAGGCCGCCGGACATGAACCGGCGCCGGGCCGCCCACCGCTTCTCCGGCGGCACCGGCACCCGCGCCCGCCCCTCCCCCAGCGACCACTCCAGCATGAAGGCGAAGCTGAGCGACATCCCTTCGAGCACGATCCCGTACACGGCGACGGCGAGCTTGGCGTCGAAGCCGCCTGGTGAGAGGTAGTCGGCCACCGTTCCGGTCACGACCGGGATCAGGACGACGAACATCAGCAGCACCAGGTTCAGGAACAGCAGCACCCGGGTCACGACCGCGACGTTGGCCACCAGCGTGTGGTGGTTCACCCAGATGATGCCGATCGTGAAGAAGCTGATCAGGTACGCCAGGTAGCCGGGCCACTGCTGCGCAAGCAGGTGCGCGAGCGTCCCGTTCCCTGGGGGCTTGACCGCGAGGTTGAGCGCGAGCAGGGTGATGGCGACCGCGAACACGCCATCGCTGAACGCTTCGAGCCTGCCCCTGCTCATCTGGTTGCGGGTCCGGCGCCGGTTATGCCAGGCCGGCGACGAGCTCCGCGGGCGGCTTGCGGCGCCCGGTGAAGAACGGGATCTCGACCCGGGTGTGCCGCCGGGCGTCCGCGCCGCGCAGGTGCCGCATCAGGTCGACGATGCGGTGCAGTTCGTCGGCCTCGAACGCGAGCATCCACTCGTAGTCGTTGAGCGCGAAGCAGGACACGGTGTTCGCCCGCACGTCCGGGTACTCGCGCGCCATCATGCCGTGCTCCGCGAGCATCCTCCTGCGCTCGGCGGGATCCAGCAGGTACCACTCGTAGGACCGGACGAACGGGTACACGCTGACATAGGCCTTGGGCTCCTCGTCGGCGAGGAACGCGGGGATGTGGCCCTTGTTGAACTCGGCGGGCCGGTGCAGCGCCATCGCCGACCAGACCGGCTCGCTGGCCTGGCCCAGCCGCGTCCGGCGGAATCGCACGTACATCTCCTGCAGCTCATCCGAGGTCGGCGCCACCCACCACAGCATGTAGTCGGCGTCCGCGCGCATGCCCTGCAGGTCGTAGCAGCCCCGGGTGACGATGCCCTTGTCCGCGGACTGGTCGAGGACCTCGGTCAGTTCGGCCGCCGCCCGCTCGCGGTCGCCTGGCCCGTCAAGCGCGGGCCGGTCGCTCACCTTGAACACCGCCCACATCGTGTACCTGATGAGCTCGTTCAGGTCCCGCGCCTTAGGCCGCTTCTCGTCGTCTGCCACGGTTATGAATCTTATTCCGAACGGGCCCGCGATGACTCGTCGAGGTAGGCCAGGACCTGCTGGGCGGCAACCTTGGCGGTGGCGACGCAGGCGGGGATGCCGACGCCGTCGTAGGCGGCGCCCGCGACGGCGAGGCCCGGCTGCTCGCTGACGGCTGCGCGGATGGCCGCCACCCGGTCCAGATGACCGACGTTGTACTGCGGGAGCCCGCCGCCCCAGCGAGTGACCCGCTGCGCGACGCTTCTTGCTGTTATCCCCGTGGCGTCGGCGAGCTCGGCGGCGGCGAGCGCCGCCAGGTCCGCGTCGTCGCGCTGCAGCAGCGCCGTCTCGCCGATCCGGCCGACGGAGCAGCGGACGACGTGCACCGGCGCGTGCGCGGCGAGGTGCGGCCACTTGACCGTGGAGAACGTGGCCGCCTTGACGGCCCGGCCGTCGACGGCCGGGACGAGATAGCCGCTGCGCTGCGTCTCGGGGAAATCCTCGGCCCGGTAAGCCAGTGTGATAATCGCCATGCTCGCGTACGGGATCTGGCTGAGCGTCGCGGAGGCGGCCGGGACCGTTCTGGAGAGAAGGCGGGCAGCGGGCGCCGCGGGGGCAGCGACGATGACCGCGTCAGCCAGCAGGTACTCCGGGTCGGCAGCGGAACCGACGGTGAGCCGCCAGCCGGCCGGCGTGCGCTCGAGCGCGCGGACCATCGCGCTGGTCCTGATGCCGGCGTTCGACGCCTTGGCGACCGCCTCGGGCAGCGCGCCGAGCCCGGGGGTGAGCGTCACGAACACCGGGGCTGGCGCGGAGCTCTTGTCAGCCGAGGGTGCGGGGGCGGACGGGAGCAGGGCGGCGACCGCCTCGGTCAGCCGCCCTGGGTGGGTTTTCGTGGCGGTGGCCAGCGGAGCGAGCGTGGCCTGGAAGGAGAGCTCGTCACTGCGGCCGGCGTAGACGCCGCCGAGCAGCGGGTCGACCAGCCGGTCGACGATCTCCTCGCCCAGCCGCGCGCCGACGTACCCGGTGACCGAGGTGTCGGCGGTCGACGGCGGGAGCTGCTCCTCGTGGCGGGCGCGCGCGACGCCGCCGGCGGAGACGACGCCGGTGGCGGCCAGCTCGTCCATGTCGGCGGGGACGCCCATGAACTGGCGGCGCGGCAGCGGCCGCATGGCGCCGCGGGTGAAGATCGCGCTCGACGTGGTGCCCGCGGGGACGAGGTTGCCGGCGAGGCCTGTCGCCGTGATCAGGTCGATGCCTTCCGGGCGGCGGGCGAGCAGCGCTTCCGCCCCCTCGTCCATCGGCACCCCGGCGACGTCGCTGGCCGACAGCTTCCCGCCAAGGCGCGGCGAGCCTTCCAGGACGGTGACACGGACGGGCTCGTCCTTCAGGTAGAAGGCAGCCGCGAGCCCGGCGATCCCGGCGCCGATGATGACCACGTGCGGGGTTTCGGCAACGGTCATGGCGTCAAGCCTGCCACAAGGGTCGTCACAGCAGCGCGGGCACATCCAGCAGCGAGCGGACGAGCGGGAATGCCGACCTGGGGACCTGCCCGTTCAGTTCCGGGCGGGCGATCTGGATGGCCCGCACGCCGACGGCTTCCGCGCCGGCGCAGAAGCTGGGCTGGTCGTCGATCATGACCGCGTCCGCGGCGGCGACCCCGAGGTCCTCCAGAGCGGTGAGGTAGATGTCCGGGGAGGGCTTCATCGAGCCGACCTCACAGGACAGCACCACCGCGTCCGCGAGCGGGATGACGCCGAGGTAGTCGAGCAGCGCCCTGGTCGTGTCCCCGCAGTTGCTGACCAGCGCGATCGCCATGCCGCTCGCGCGCAGGCCGGCGAGGAACGGGACCGCGTTGTCGAAGAGGCGGACCTGCTGGCGCAGGAGCTCGGCGTCCTTGCGGACCAGGGTGTCGACCAGCTCGGGCGCCGGGTCGATCCCGCACGCCAGCAACGTCTGCGCGACCGAGTCGGCGACGGAGAGCGTCCCGAGGTCACGCTCGACCCGGGTCTTCACCCATCCCGCCAGCCATACATCGGCGTCCACCCCGGCGAAGGCCGCCACGTCGCGCAGGCGCGACTCGAACCGCGAGTTCACGATCGTGTCGTAGACGTCGACAAGACACGCCCGGACCATCGGATCAGGGCTCCCTGAGCTTGTCGCGGAGCAGGCTGAACTCCTCGTCGGTGAAGCCGTTGGCGGCCAGCCACCGGGGCAGGCCGCCGTACCGGACGTCCAGCTGTTCGAGGAGCGCCCGCATCGTCCCGGCGCGCGGCAGGTGGGCCTGCACCGGCCGTTCGCTGAGGTCCCTGGCGTACGTGCGGGACCGGCGCAGCCGGTCGAGGATCGCCTCGATCCGGTCGGCGGTCGCCACGTAGTCCGCCACGATGGCGTCCGGTTCCACCTCGGCGACGGTGAGCGCCAGCGCCACGATCACCCCGGTCCGGTCCTTGCCCGCCGCACAGTGCACGATCGTCGCGCCGTCCGCGGTCGCGATGTCCCGCAGCGCGCCGGTCACCTGGTCGGGGCGCTCTTCCAGGTAGCCGAGGTAATGCCCGGTCGTGATGTCGTCCGGGTACCTGGCGCGGTCACGTTCGAGCTTCGTGACCAGCAGCGCCTCCGAGGCCGCCTCGCTGGCGTTTCCCAGCTCCTTCAGGATCGGACGGTGCACGTGCCGCACGGCGGGCACGGCGTCGAGCGGCGCCGGGCCTTCGACCTCGAGTTCCCCGGTGGTGCGCAGGTCCACGACCGTGGTGACGCCGATCTCCTTGACCAGTTTCGCGATGTCCGCCGGCGACAGTTCCTGCAGGTTCTCCGAGCGCAGCAGCCTGCCGGGCACGATGCTGCCGCCGTCCACGGTGGGCAGGCCGCCAAGGTCCCTGACGTTGACGGCACCCTCAAGATCGATCCAAGCCATGTCCCCATTGTCCCATTTCAAGCTCCCTGCCCTCGCGAACCCCCGGTGAACAGTCCCCGACGCGCGCCCGGGACCTGTCCGCCGGGCGGCGACTTTATTGGCTCCGCTCCGCAGAAGAGGCTGACGGTACTCATGGGACATAGTGAATGTGAGGCGGGGTTCCACGTGAGGGGATGGTGGTTCTTTCGAGGGTGGAGTACCCGCGGGATGTGTGGTGCGCGGGCGGGCTCGGGTGCGCAGCCTGGGCCCCGCGGGTTTGTCCCTGTTTTCTGCTGCCCTGACGACAGTAAACAGGGACAAACCGGAGGCCGGGCCGGCGGCTAATGCACACTCGGGCCCGCCTTGCGCACGAAACGACCATTTGTGACCGGTCACTCCATGCCGAAATGGTTATTTCATGCGCAAAGTAAGCGGGAGTGGCTGGTGTGACTAGGGAGGTGAGGTTCCGGAGAGGATTACGGGCTGCGGAGGTCTTAGCGGCCTAGGTAGGCCAGGACGGCCAGGACGCGGCGGTTGTCGTCGTCGGAGGGTTGCAGGTCCAGCTTGGTGAAGATGGCGGCGGTGTGCTTGGCGACCGCGCGCTCGGTGACGACGAGCCTGGCAGCGATCGCGGCGTTCGAGCGGCCCTCGGCCATCAGCGACAGGACCTCGCGCTCGCGCGGGCTCAGCCGGCCGAGCGGCCCCTCGGCCGCGGTGCTGTGCGCCAGCAGCCTGGCGATGACCTCGGGGTCCATCGCGGTGCCGCCGTCGGCGACCCGCTTGACCGCGTCGGTGAACTGGGCGCCGTCCAGCACCCGGTCCTTGAGCAGGTAGCCGACCGCGCCCGCGCCGTCGGCGAGCAGCTCACGGGCGTACAGCTGCTCCACGTACTGGGACAGCACCAGGATCGGCAGTCCGGGCTGTTCCGCGCGGGCCCGCAGCGCCGCGCGCAGCCCCTCGTCGGTGAACGACGGCGGCAGCCGGACGTCCACCACGCCGATGTCCGGCCGCTGCGACCGCACCGCGGCCAGGAAATCCTCGCCGTTGTCCACCGCCGCGCTGACCTCGAAGCCGTACGCCTCCAGCAGCCGGATCAGGCCGTCGCGGAGCAGGAACAGGTCCTCCGCTATGACAACTCGCACGGCATTTCCAGGTTGATCACCGTCGGGCCGCCCGCCGGGCTGGACACGACGAGCACGCCGTCGAACGCGGCCACCCGCCGCGCGACGCCCCGCAGTCCCGTGCCGCGCGACGGGTCCGCGCCGCCGGCCCCGTCGTCGGACACGGTGATCCGCAGCGAGCCGGACGAGTGCCGCAGGTCCACCTCGGCGGCGCCCGCGCCCGAGTGCTTCACCACGTTGGCGAGCAGCTCGCTGACCGCGAAGTAGCCGGCGGACTCCACCGGCGCCGGCAGCCGGCCGTCGAGCGGCCCGGTCACCCGGACCCGCAGCGGGCTGTCCAGGGCCAGCGCCCTGATCGCGTCGGCCAGGCCCCGGTCGGCGAGCACCGGCGGGTGGATGCCGCGCACCAGGTCGCGCAGCTCCGCCAGCGCGCGCGCCGAGGCGTCCCGCGCCTCGTACAGCAGGGCACGCGCCGCGGCCGGGTCGGTGTCGATCAGCCGCCCGGCGGCATCCAGGGTCAGGCCCATCGCGACCAGCCGGGCCTGCGCCCCGTCGTGCAGGTCGCGCTCGATCCGCCGCAGCTCCGCCGCGCCGGTGTCCAGCGTCTCGCGGCGCGTCTGCGCCAGCTGCTCGACCCGGCGCGCCAGATCGGCCTCCCGCGAGGGGGCGAGCACCAGCCGGGCGAGGCCGCCGTAGCCGCGCAGCGCCACCGGGGCGGTCCCGAGCCCGAGCGCAACGAGCGCCACGCCGATGACCAGCAGCAGGGACGGCGTGTTGCCGGGGAACGCGGGCGGCGGCACCCAGCGGCTCGCCGCGCCCATTCCCGGCACGATGGCCGAGCCAGGGACGAGGAAGGCGATCACGCCGACGCCCACCAGCGTGACCGGCACCAGCAGCAGCACCCACCCGGCGACGAGGTTGACCGCCAGCCACAGCAGGTCCCGCCAGGTGCTCACGTCGCTGAGCAGCCAGCTCATCCGCTGCTGATAGCCAAGACGGCGGCTGCCCGCCCCGGCGGGATCTGGCTTCGGCGCGTACGCCGCGGCGATGGCCACGCCGCACCAGCGGGCCGACAGCCGCCTGGTCAGCATCGCCAGCCGCCGCGTCGCCAGCAGCGCGGCGGGCAGCACGAACCGGCAGCAGGCCAGCCCGAGCAGCAGGCCGAGCAGGTCGCGCGCATCCTGGCTGTCGAAGGCAAGCCCGTGATTCAGCTGGTACTTGAGGAACTGTCCCAGGCCGAGCGCGGCGAGCCCCACCGGCGCGAGCAGCACGAACAGCAGCACCGCCCCGGTCAGCAGCAGGCCGGAAAACGCCAGGGCGTACCCCATCGCAAGCAGCCGCCCGTGGAGCCCCGGCCGAGCCCGCGGTCCGCGAGCCTCGCCGGCCCTGGCCGCCACGCCATTCATCATTCCTCCAGTGTGCCGCCCGGCCAGCCGCGGCCGCAGTGGCGCCAGACACCGGAACCGCGGGTGTATCTAGATCCACCTCAGGACGCCGCTCAGCCGTATACCGCCGTGACCGGCCCGCTTCCTACCGTAACCAGTCATGAACGTCATAGAAACCAGCGAACTCGGCAAGCGCTACCGGCGCCGGTGGGCGCTGCGCGACTGCACGCTCACCATCCCTGGCGGCCACATCGTCGCCCTCGTCGGCCCGAACGGCGCCGGCAAGACCACCCTGCTCACCATGGCAGTCGGCCTGACCAGGCCGACGGCGGGCACGCTCACCGTGCTCGGCGGCGAGCCGCCCGGCTCCCCCGGCGCGCTCGACCACATCGGCTTCGTCGCCCAGGACGCGCCGCTGTACCGGAACCTGCCGGTCGCGGACATGCTGCACCTGGCCCGCAACCTGAACCGGCGCTGGGACCAGCGGCGAGCCGAAGACCGGCTCGGGCAGCTCGAGATCCCGCTCAGCCAGAAGGTCGGCGAGCTGTCGGGCGGCCAGAAGGCCCAGCTCGCGCTGACGATCGCGCTGGCGCGCCGCCCCGCGCTGCTGGTGCTCGACGAGCCGCTGGCCGCGCTCGACCCGGTGGCCAGGGAAGACTTCCTCGCCGCCGTCGTCGCGGCGGCCACCGGCGACGGGATCTCCGTGGTGCTGTCCTCGCACGTGCTCGCCGAGCTGGAACGGGTCGCCACCTACCTGGTCGTGCTCACCCGCGGTCAGGTGCGGCTCTCCGGACCGGTGCGGGAACTGCTCTCCGCTCACGGGGCCGGGCTCGAGGAAATAGCTCTCCGTCATCTCCGGGCGGGGGTCCCATCATCATCCAGAACGGAGGCGGGTCAATGACGGCGCGCACCATTGCCGCGGACAAGGGGGGCGACGTCCCGGCCATCGCGCGGCGCCCCGTTCCCTGGTCGAAGCTCGCCTGGGTGACGCTGCGGCAGCGCCGCGGCCTGCTCATCGGCGGCGGTATCCTGCTCGGCGTGTTCGCCGTCTACATGGTGATCATGGCGGTCATCCAGAACAACGCCTACGCCGCGGTGACCGCCTGCCATCCGGCCGCCGCGCTCAAGTGCCAGCAGCTGGCGGACTCGTTCACGCGCAGCTACTGGGGCGGCGGCGCCGGGCCGGTGATCGCGAGCGGCGGCGCGCAGACCGTCTCCAGCCTGCTGTTCGCCATCCCCGTGCTGCTCGGCGCGTTCGCCGGCGCACCGCTGCTGGCCAGGGAGCTGGAGAGCGGAACCTTCCGGTTCGCCTGGACGCAGGGCGCGGGCCGGACCCGGTGGACGGTCAGCACGCTGGCGCTGCCGGCGGTCGTCCTGCTCGCGGCGACCGGGGCGTTCACCGGGATCTTCTACTGGTACTTCCGGCCGTTCATCGCCGACGGGCAGGTCAGCGAGATGCTGCCGCTCGGGTTCGCGCTGCTCGGGGTCGCGTTCGCGGCCTGGACGCTGCTGGCCTATTCGGTCGCCGCGTTCCTCGGAACCCTGTTCCGGCGGACGGTGCCGGCGATGGCGGTCACGCTGGTTGTCTACATCGCGCTGGCGCTGGCCACGGCGACCGCGCTCCGGCCGCACTACGCGACGCCGGTGACGGTGCGGGGCTGGAACAACGGGGCCGTCTGGGTCATCAGCCAGTGGGTCAAGGCGCCGGATGGCCAGGTGCTGAGCCAGCCGGCCGTCAACAGCCTGGCCCAGCACCTGCCGGCCAGCGTGCAGAACTCGCCGTCCCCTGACGCGTTCACCAACTGGCTCACCCAGCATGGCTACACGCTGTGGCAGTCCATGCAGCCGAACTCGCGGTTCTGGCAGTTTCAGCTGACCGAGGGCGCGTGGCTGCTCGCGGTCAGCGCCCTGCTCATCGCGGCCACGGTGTGGCTGGTCCGGCGGCGCGAAGCGTGACGGGTCGCCGCCCTCACCTGGCGGGCGCGCCGCGCACGGTCGGCACGCCGACGGGCATCGGCGAGGTTCCCGTCGGCTACGGCCTGGATCATCAGCGGGTATGTCATGACTGCTCCCAGGGGATCGCGGTGTCGGTCTCGCTAGTTAGGACCAGTCGCGGGCGCGCGAACTCATCGCGCCACGGCCGATGACTTCGACCCTCGCCCGCGGTCTGAACTGGATACGCCGGTGGCGCGGCGCGTGTGACAGCTGGGGCTTATGTCAACGCGCGGCCAGCGCGCCGGTTGGTGGTCGATGTGACATCGTTGACACTCTTTGGTGGTCGATGGGACATCGACCACGTTCCGGCGCGGGTATCCCCCGCTGCGGGCGGCCACCCGTCCCGGCCAAAGGCGGTCGATGGTCCATCGACCGCACTCTTTGGGGGTCGATGGACCATCGACTGCCCTCTGGGTCGGCATCGCCGCACGCGTTGGGGCCCCGGTGGAGGGCGCGTTGGGGCTGGTAAGGGCGGGCGTGCGGGCCGAGGGCGGGCGTGCGGGCCGAGGGCGGGCGTGCGGGCCGAGGGCGGGCGGGCCGGTGGAGGGCGGGGCGCGGGCCCGTGGCGGAGTGGGTGTGCCCCGGGTGCGGGGCGGGCTAGGCCGGGGGGCGGGTTGAGGTCTCGTGGACGAGGTCCGTCAGGCGGGCCAGGGTGTCCGGGTCTGTTTCCGGCAGCACGCCGTGGCCCAGGTTGAACACGTGGCCGTGGGCGGACCGGCCCGCCGCCAGCACCTCGCCGGCCCGGGGCGCCACGACGTCCCAGGGCGCCAGCAGCACGGCGGGGTCCAGGTTGCCCTGCAGCGCCGTGCCCGGCCGCACCCGGCGGGCCGCCTCGTCGAGCGGCACGCGCCAGTCCACGCCGACCACGTCCGCGCCCGCCTCGCCGAGCAGGCCGAGCAGTTCCCCTGTGCCGACTCCGAAGTGGATCCGCGGCACGCCCGACGGCGCGAGCGCGGCGAAGATCCGCGACGTGTGCGGCAGGATCGACCGCCGGTAGTCCGCCGGGCTGACCGCGCCCGCCCAGGAGTCGAACAGCTGCACGGCCGACGCGCCGGCCGCGACCTGCACCCGCAGGAACGCGATCGCGATGTCGGCGAGCCGCCCGAGCAGCGCGTGCCACAGCTCGGGGTCGCCGTACATCATGGCCTTGGTGCGGTCGTGGTTCTTCGACGGCCCGCCCTCGATCAGGTAGGACGCCAGGGTGAACGGGCCGCCGGCGAAGCCGATCAGCGGCCGCGGGCCGAGCTCGCCGGTCAGGGACCGCACCGCCGCGGTGATGTAGGGCACGTCGCCGGGCTCGAGCGGGCGCAGCCGGGACACGTCGCCAGGCTCGCGGAACGGCTGGCCGATCACCGGGCCGACGCCGGGCTTGATGTCCACGTCGACGCCCACCGCGCGCAGCGGGACCACGATGTCGCTGAACAGGATCGCCGCGTCCACGTCGTACCGGCGCAACGGCTGCAGGGTGATCTCGGTGATCAGCTCGGGACGGGTGCAGGACTCCAGCATCGGGACGCCCTCGCGGACCCGGCGGTACTCGGGCAGCGAACGGCCCGCCTGGCGCATGAACCAGACCGGGGTGTACGGCACCGGCTCGCCGCGGCAGGCGCGGATGAAGGGCGAAGTGGTCTGGGGCTGGGTCACCACGGGATTTTCTCACAGGGCGCCGGACCCGCGGCCCGGCGCCCCCTGCGCCCCCGCCAGCCCGGCGACACGCCGTCCGATATCCCCCGGAAACGCCGTCGTGCATGCCAAGATCGGGACGAGTCTCGCCATCTCGGGTCGACGTGAAAGGGACGCAGCGATGAGCCAGCCGCTTGGAAATTGTCCCGGATGTGGTGGCGAAGAGCCTTTCGAGCAGATCCATCCCGCTGACTGCCCGGACGCGGACGGCGGCGACTGCCCCGAGTTCATGTGCACCGGGTGCGGCGCCGCGGTCATCATGGGCACCGTGAGCAGCGCGGCCACCGCCGAGTACCGGCCCGTCCGTGCCGCGTTACAGCCGGGGCCAGCAACGACGTACGCTCGGGCCATGAGGTTGGCGGATGGGCCCGCGCCGGCGACGGCGAGCGGGCAGGCGCCTGCGACGGACAGCGAAGCCGTTTTTTCCGCCGCGCTGGCGGCGTTCGAGGCAGGCCGCGACGCGGTCGCCGAGGTGCGCGGCGACATCACGTTCGAGGATCACCCGGCGCCGCGGCGGCTCGCCCCCTACGCGGCGGCGATGGCCGCCACCGCGTTCAGGGACGGCGTGGAGGCGGGCACCGGCCGGATCGTGCTGCTCTACGACCCCGACGGCCAGGAGGGCTGGACGGGATCGTTCCGCGTGGTGGCGCAGGTGCACGCCGACGTGGAGGAGGAGATGGCCGCCGACCCGCTGCTCGGCGAGGTCGGCTGGAGCTGGCTGACGGAGGCGCTCGACCTGCACGCGCCGGGCTACTCCGCGCCCAGCGGGACGGTGACCCGGGTGATCACGGAGGGCTTCGGCGTCAAGGACGGCGAGCCGCCGGCGACCGGGTTCGAGCTGCGCGCCTCCTGGTGCCCGGGTGACGACGACTTCGGCGGCGACGTCGCCGCCTGGTGTGACCTGATCGCCGCCGCCGCCGGCCTGCCGGCGCAGCCGCCGGGCACCAGGGCGCTGCGGTCTGGCGGGCGGCGTCGCCGGTGACGGCCGGCCAGGAACCGGCCGGGGTACTGCCTCCCGAGGACACCGAGCCCGCGGTCACCGATCCCCCGCTGACGGAGACGGTGGCGGAGCAGGTCAGCGGGCGGGAGGTCGTCGACCTCACCGAGCCGCGCGACGGGCTGCCGCCGGTGATCGCCGCGGCTGACGACCTCGCCGAAGCGGTGCGGCGGCTCGCGGCCGGCACCGGGCCGGTCGCCGTGGACGCGGAACGGGCCTCTGGCTACCGGTACGGGCAGCGCGCCTACCTGGTGCAGCTACGCCGGGAAGGCGCCGGGACCATGCTGATCGACCCGGTCGCCTGCCCGGACCTCAGCGGCGTCGACGCCGCGCTCACCGACGTCGAGGCGGTGCTGCACGCCGCGCCGCAGGACCTGCCCTGCCTGGCCGAGGTCGGGTACCGGCCGCGGCTGGTGTTCGACACCGAGCTGGCCGGGCGGCTGCTCGGCTACCCGCGGGTGGCGCTGGGCACGATGCTCGAGGAGGTGCTCGGCTACCGGCTGGCCAAGGAGCATTCGGCCGCCGACTGGTCGGTCCGGCCGCTGTCGGCGGAGATGCTCAGGTACGCGGCGCTCGACGTGGAGGTGCTCACCGACCTGCGGGACGCGCTGGCGGAGCAGCTCGCGGAGCAGGGAAAAGCAGAGTGGGCCAGGCAGGAGTTCGCGGCGGAGGCGGCGGCGCCGCCCCCGCCGCCCCGGGCCGACCCGTGGCGGCGCACCTCGGGCATTCACCGGGTGCGGACCAGGCGCGGGCTCGCCGTCGTCCGCGAGCTGTGGAACGCCAGGGACGAGATCGCGAGGGACGCCGACCTGTCGCCGCGCCGGGTGCTGGCCGACCAGGCGATCATCGACGCGGCCCGGCTGCCGGTGACAGGGCAGCCGCCCCTCACCCGGCCGCAGCTCGACAAGATCGGCGGGTTCCGCGCGCGGAACGCGCGCAGGCACGCGGCGCGCTGGCTCGCCGCGGTGCAACGCGCCCGCGAGCTCGGCGACGACGAGCTGCCCGAGGTCACGGGCCCCGCGACGATCCCCGGGCCGCCGCCCGCGCACCGCTGGTCCGAGCGCGACCCGGACGCCGCCGCGCGGCTGGCCGCCGCGCGGGAGGCGGTCACCGCGGTCGCCGAGGCGCACCGGCTGCCCACGGAGAACCTGCTCGCACCGGACACGGTCCGCCGGATCACCTGGGAACCGCCGCAGCCGGCCACGCCGGAGGCGGTCGCCGCCGCGCTGGCCGGCTACGGCGCCAGGCCCTGGCAGGTGGAACTGACCGCCGGGCCGCTCGCGGCGGCGTTCCGCGCGGCCGGGACCGCCCCCCACCCGGTCCTGACGGGCCTGACGGGCCTGACGGGTCCGGCTGAGGCCGAGGGCCAGCTGGGCCTTCGTTAGCGGCGGACGCTGCGGGTAGTGTGGCCCGCAACGACGCGGGCTGACGGGGAGGAACAGTGACCGGACGACTGGCAGCTGTCGCGTCCGCCGCCGCGATCGCGGGCGGGCCGGCGCCGGCGCTGCCGGGCTTCCTCAACTCCCTGGCGTCGCCGCTGAACCACTACGGCCTCTGGGCGATCTTCGTCCTGGTGCTCCTGGAGGACTTCGGCATCCCGGTGCCCGGCGAGACCGTGCTGATCGCCGGGGCCGTCTACGCGGGTTCTGGCAGGCTCAACGTCGTGGCCGTCGGCTGCATCGCTTTCTTCGCCGCCATCCTCGGCGACAACATCGGCTACGCGATCGGCCGCTTCGGCGGCCGCGCCCTCGTGCTGCGCTGGGGCAAGTACGTGTTCATCACGGAGGAACGGCTGGACAAGGCGGAGCACTTCTTCAACCGCCACGGCGGCAAGATCATCGTGGTCGCCCGGTTCGTCGAGGGGCTGCGTCAGGCAAACGGGATCATCGCCGGGATCGCCGAGATGCACTGGCTGCGCTTCCTGGCGTTCAACATGCTCGGCGCCGCGCTCTGGGTAGGCACCTGGGTGAGCGTCGGCTACTTCGCCGGCCAGCACATCACCACAATCTACAACTACCTCACCCGCTACTCCTACTACGCGCTGATCGCGCTCGCGGTGGCGCTCGCCGTCTGGATCGGGCTGCGGGTGAGGGCCGCCCGCAAGCGGCGGGCCGCCGGCGGCGCCGGGGAGCAGGTCGAGCCTCAGGCGTCCGACAAGTCGTAACGGTCGGCGGCGACCAGCGCGCCGCCGCAGCCAGCAGTCGTGGCGTCGGCGCCGACGCGGCGCCGACGCCACCATCGGGGCGGTGGCGCGGACGCGGGCGGCGGCGGGGTCAGGTGCAGCACCCAGAAGCCCGCCGTCGGCAGCTCATCGGCCCATTCTTTCCCCAGGAGCGTCCCGTCGGGCGGCCCCAGCGCCCCGATGGCCGCGGCCTGCAGCAGGGGCACGTTCTCGCGGTGCGCGCAGACCACCGCGGGCTCGCCCGCGCCGATGGTCTCGGCGATGAGGGCCGCGGAGGCGGCCGGGTCCGTTCCTGATGACCGGACCTGCAGCGCCTGCTCTGCCCGGACCTGCGCGCCGGTCAGGTCCGCGTACGGACCGACGCTGTCCAGGCAGCGGGCGGCCGTGGAGCTGATCACCCGGGCGCGCGGGGCGAAGGCCGCGAGCAGCGGCGCGAGCAGCTTCGCCTCGGCGCGGCCGCTGCTGTCCAGCGGCCGCTCGCCGTCGTCGCCCTTCCACTTCGAGCGGGGCAGCGCCGTGGCGTGCCGCAGCAGGATGAGCGGCACCGTGTCGGCAGGCCCGCTGGCGAAGTCGTCGAGCACGCGCACGTCGTGCTGATAGCTGGCCCGCTCGCCGGCGTGCGGCCGGACGGCCCAGATCACCTCGTCGACCTCGCTGTTCGGCACCGCCGCCGCGTCCATGCCCGAAACTCGGGCCGCCCACCAGTGCACCCGCTTGGGCCGGCCGCCCACCTGGTACCGCACCGAGGTCAGCCGGCGGCCGAGGATCAGTCGCGCGCCGCCCTCTTCGAAGACCTCACGGACCGCGGTGAGCGGCAGCGGCTCGCCGGGCTCGGTCTTGCCCTTGGGCAGCGACCAGTCGTCGTACTTCTGACGGTGCACGAGCAGTACTTCGGGCTCGCCACCGTCCCGGCCCGGCCGCCACGCGACCGCGCCTGCCGCCAGGATCAGCTTGCTTTCCTTGCTGTCGGGCGGCTTATCGTTAGCCATCAGCGCTGCGACCTCGGCTTTTTTCTCTGATCAGGGTCTCCTGCACATCGCGCAGCGGCCGGCCGCTGGCGTCCCGCGCGTGCCTGGTCCAGTTGCCGTCGCTGTCCAGCCACCACGAGGACGTCCCCTCGTCCATGCCCTGGGCGATGAACCAGCGCAGCCGGGCGGTGTGCGCGGGGTCGCCCACCCGGACCAGGGCCTCGACCCGGCGGTCCAGATTGCGGTGCATCATGTCCGCGCTGCCGATCCACACCTCGTTGCCCGCCTCCGGATCCTCCCCTGGCTGCGGGTCAGGATCCGGCTCGCCGGTGCCGAACGCGTAGATGCGCGAGTGCTCGAGGAACCTGCCCAGGATGCTGTGCACCCTGATGGTATCGGACAAACCAGGCACACCGGGTCGAAGCGCGCACATCCCCCGGACCCACAGGTCGACGGTCACGCCGGCCTGGGCGGCCCGGTACAGCGCGTCGATCACCACCTCGTCGACGAGCGCGTTGCACTTGAACGCGATCTTCGCCGGCTTGCCCGCCCTGGCCCGCGCGGCCTGCCGCCCGATCCTGCCCACGATGCCGGCCCGCAGCGCCTCAGGCGCGACGAGCAGCCGCCGGTAGCCGATCTTCCTGCTGTACCCGGTGAGGTGGTTGAACAGGTCGGTGACGTCCTCGCCCACCTCCCGGTTGGCGGTGAGCAGGCCGTAGTCCTCGTACAGCCGGGCGGTCGCCGGATGGTAGTTGCCGGTGCCGATGTGGCAGTACCGCTTGAGCGAGCCGTCCGTTTCCTCACGGACGATCAGCATGACCTTGGCGTGCGTCTTCATCCCGACGAAGCCGTAGACGACGTGACAGCCGGCTTCCTCGAGCTTGCGCGCCCAGATGATGTTGGCGCGCTCGTCGAACCTGGCCTTGATCTCGACCACCACCACGACCTGCTTGCCGGCCTCGGCCGCGTCGATGAGCGCGTCCACGATCGGCGACTCTTCGCCGGTCCGGTACAGCGTCTGCTTGATGGCCAGCACCCGCGGGTCGGCGGCGGCCTCCTCGACCAGCCGTTCCACGGTCGTCGTGAACGAGTCGTAGGGATGCTGCACGAGCACGTCGCGCTCGTTGAGCGTGGCGAAGATGCTCACGTCGGCGGGGACCGCCTTCGTCGAGGGGACGAACGCGGGATAGCGCAGCTGACCGATCGGCAGGTCGGCGATCACGTCCAGGCCCGCCAGGTCGAGCGGGCCGTTGACCTTGAAGATGGCGTCCTCGTCGACGCTGAGCTCCTTCGCCAGCCGGCAGAGCACGTCGTCGGCCATGTCCGCCTCGACCTCGAGGCGGACCGCCGGCTCGAACCGCCGCTTGGCGAGCTCGCGCTCCATGGCCTGCAGCAGGTTCTCCGTGAGGTCCTCGTCGACCTCGAGGTCGCGGACCCTGGTCACCCGGAACACGTAGTGCTCGACGATGTCCATGCCGGAGAACAGGTCGTCCAGGTGCGCCGCGATCACGTCCTCGATCGGCACGAACCGGCGCGCGGTGACGTTGAGGAAACGCGGCAGGTTCGGCGGGACCTTGACCCGCGCGAACATCGTGGCGCCGGTGCCCGGCTCGGCGAGCATGACGGCCAGGTTGAGGGACAGGCCGGAGATGAAGGGGAACGGGTGCGCCGGGTCGACCACCAGCGGGGTGAGGACCGGGTAGATCCGGTCCCTGAACAGCCGCGTCAGGTCGTCGCGCTCCCGCTCCTCCAGTTCCTTCCAGCGCAGGATCTCGATGTCGTGCCTCGCCAGTTCCGGCTGCACCAGGTCGGTGAAGACGGCCGAGTGCCGTTCGGCGAGCTCGGCGGCGCCCCTGAGGGTGTTCTTCAGCACCTGGACGGGCAGCTGCTCGCCGGCGCCCTCCACGGGGAAGCCAGCGACCATCCGGCGGGTCAGGCCAGCCACCCGGACCATGAAGAACTCATCCAGGTTAGAGGCGAAGATGGCGAGGAACCGCACTCGTTCGAGCAGCGGCGTCGCGTCGTCCTCAGCCAGCTCGAGGACCCGCTGGTTGAACTTGACCCAGCTCTGCTCCCGGTCGAGGTACCGGTCGGCTGGCAGTGCGGCGCCGGTCAGGCCGTCCGCGAGCAGGGCGCCGCCGCCCTCGTGCTGGTCCGCCGGCACCGCCGGCGCCTCGTCCTGGCGCGTGGACATGTCCGAGATTTCCGATATCTCCGCGATTTCCGAATACGGGTCGTGAGGCTGGAGAGACGAGTCGCCCGGGGCGGCGATCCCGGGCTCGCTGACGCTCATGACTCCCATTGTCCCCTGCACTGCCACGAACGAATCGGCGGTACCCGCCGGAGTATCCGGCCGGCGCCGCTATCCGGCCAGGCCCGAGGCCAGCACCGGCTCGCCCGGGGCCGGGGTGCCCGCGGCGCGGTGGTTCTTCCGCAGCTCAATGCGCGCCGCGCGGGAGCGGACCCGCGCCCGGCTGGCCGGCTGGGCAAACGAGTCCAGCTTCCCGGCCGCCGGGTACGGCTGGACGGCCCTGACGCGCAGGAAGACCGGCGCCCGCGGGCCCGCGGCGGAACACGCTAGCAGGCTGTGCCTGATGAAGCGGGCGGCCGACTCTCCCGGCGGGGTGACGCGCAGTCCCGTCGCGACAACCGGCCGGCAGCCGCCCGCGGACGCCGAGGCCGAGCCGACGGCGGAGGCGATCACGGCGGCGCGGGCGGTCTCGCCCGGCGTGAGCACGACGCGGTGCGCGGCCGCCGTGGTGTCCGCGGCCGCCGCGTTGCCCACCTGGGCGCCGCTCGCCAGGTACGCCGCCACCGCGGGGTAACCGCCGAGCTCGCACCTCGCGTCCGAGACGTTGGTGAAGTCCAGCGCGTAGCTGGTCGGTCCCCGGCGAACCCCGGTGGCCGCGGCCGGGACCGCGCCCAGCGAGATGCGCAGGCCGGACGCGGCACAGCGCGGCGCGGCGTCATGGTTCCTGGCCGATATCAGCGCCGCGTGCATCGGCGCCCCCCGGGTAAGGGTCACGGCCAGCGCGGCAGTAGCCCCGAACGCCACGACGGCGGCGACGCGCCAGCCGAGGCGGGCAGCTGCCCTCATCGAGCCCCCCTTTGGACATTCGGCCCGTAACCATCATCTTTATCCGGTTACCCCCGGTCTGCCTAGGGCCGCCGGCCGCCTATCTGGGCTTGTGCGCGCGGGCGCGCGTGCGCCGAGCGTATGATCGTCTCGTTCCCGCCTGTCAGGTCGCGTGCCGACGCGTTCGGCTATGCGTGGTAGCGAGATTGTCTATAATTTCTATATGGAAAATAGTAATAATGACGTGTTTCTTCCCCGGCCAGGCGACGCGGTCCTCGCGATAGTCCCGCCGGGGTCAGGTCCCGGGTACTGGGCCGGCTGCCCCTCGGCGGTCGCCGCCGACGATGGCGTTTACCTCGCTTACCGGCTGCGCCGCCCGCTCGGCGCCGGCCGCGGCTACGCGGTGGCGATCGCCTTCGCGCGGGACGGGGTGAACTTCGGCGCGCCGATCGCGGTGATCACCAAGGAAGAGATGGGCACCGAGTCGCTGGAGCGCCCGGAGCTCCTCCGGCTGCCCGACGGCCGCTGGCGGCTGTACCTGAGCTGCGCCACCGCCGGCACCAAGCACTGGCGGGTCGAGGTCACCGAGGCCAGCATCCCGGCGGAGTTCGATGCCGGGCGGCGCGAAGTCGTGCTCCCTGGTGACGTCACCAAGCGGGCGGTGAAGGATCCGGTGATCCAGCGTCACGACGGCAGGTGGCACATGTGGGCGACCATTCACCCGCTCGCCGATCCGCTGGAAACCGACCAGATGACGACCGAGTACGCGACGAGCCCGGACGGGCTCGACTGGACCTGGCAGGGCACCGCGCTGTCCGGCAGGCCCGGGGAGTGGGACTCCCGCGGCACCCGGGTCGCCGCGGTGCGGTTCGACGGGCACTCGGTCACGGCCTACTACGACGGCCGGGCGAGCGCCGCGGAGAACTACGAGGAACGGACCGGCGTCGCCGTCGGGACCGACCCGGTCGCGCTGATCGCGACGTCGGCGCCGGGCGCCGGGCCCGCCGCCTCCTCGCCGTACCGCGGTGGCGGGCTGCGCTATATGGACCTGGTGGACCTGCCCGGCGGGCGAACCCGGCTGTACTACGAGATGACCCAGCCGGACGGCTCGCACGCGCTGGTCACCGAACTGCGCTGACCGCCCCGGTCGCCGCCGGCCCCTGGCCGGGCCTAGCGGTGACGGCCGTTCTTCGCCTGGCCCTGCCCCGCGGGCCGGGCGCCGACCATGCCGCCTGACCTCTCCCGCGGCGACAGCCAGTCGCCGAAGTCCTCGCTGAGCACCTTCTCGAGCAGCTTGATGTCGTCCTCGAACCTGGGCAGCAGCGCCTGCCGCTGCTCCCAGCTGAGCGGCTGGCGTTCCCGTCGGCTGCGCTGCAGGAACCGTTCGAGCCGGTGCGTCGCCGCGGCCGCGGCGTCGCCGGGAAGCAGCGGCCGGCCGCGGCGCCGACCCGCATGCCCAGCGCCGCGGCGCGATGGCCCAGGGTGTGCTCCGGGTGCGCCGTCACGTTCTCTCTGGGTATCTCCGTGACGATCCCGGTCGCGGCGCCGAGGAAGGCGCAGATCTGGTCCAGCGTGGCGGCCGGCTCGTCGACCAGCCGCCGGTAGCGCAGCACGAGCACCTGCTCGCGCGGGAACAGCGAGAACGCGTAGTCGAGCTGCGCGCCGTACTTGCCGAGCCCCGTGTAGTGCCAGAACGACGCCCATCCGGCCGCGCTCCTGCGCTCTTCCTCCGCGCAGGCCCGGACGAAGTCCGCCTCAGGTTCCAGGCCCGCCGACCACAGGTGCGTCCAGTTGGAGTGCGCCCGCTCGACAGGATCGCGCAGGATCACGACGAGCTTGGCCGCGGGGACCAGGTCCCTGATGCGGCGCAGCGCGGCCCGGTCGTACAGGTACAGCGGCGTCGACTCGCCCCGCGGCACGCCCGGCGGGGCGGCGTCGAACAGCGCCTCGTACCTGTCGCGCTGCCAGACGTGCTCACGGTACGTGAGCACGTCTCCCGGGCCGCCCTTCGACGGCGGCGGGCCGTCGGTCAGGAAGAACTTCGGTTCCTTGATCGGCGACATGTACAGGCCCGGATGACGGGACAGCGCCGCGTGCAGCGCGGTCGTCCCCGCCTTAGGAACTCCGGCCACCAGGAAGTCAGGCAGTGCCATGTTCCCCCCTCGTCCTCATGTCGCGGGTCAGAGCAAGCGGGCAAATTGCCAATATTTCTGATGATATTAATTGGGATAGTCCAGGCCGGTCAAATTCCTACCCGGCGGCCAGGCCCCGCACACCTCTGTCACCGGCCGGGCCCGGTGAGGGCGGCCCTGATGGCGTGCGCGGACTCCGCGAGCAACGGGCGCAGCGGCTCAAGCCCAGCCCGCCGGTCGGGGACACCGGGGTCGCGGCACGCCCACGGGCAGCCGTACGCGCACGCCTGGTCCAGCGCACCCGCCAGCCTGCCCACCGGGCACAGCAGCTGCGCGATGGCGGTCGCGTTCAGCCTGGGCAGTATCGCGTGCACCTGCGCGAGCAGCCCGGGGACGGCGCTGAACAGCCGGGCGAGCTCGGCGGCCGGTCCCGCGCAATCGCCCGCGCCGTCAGCGGGCATGGCGCCGAACCCGCTGAGGGTGCGGTCGACGGATTCGGCCAGGTCCACCGCGACGCGCACGAGGGGGTTGTCCGGGTACTTGCAGCAGGTGCCTAGCTCCAGGGCGGAGCACGCGTTCCGGCAGTCCGGGTGCAGCCACTGTGGCCGCAGCAGCCAGGCGATCTCGTCCTCGATGTCGTCGGTGTCCTCGTCGCCGAACTCGTCGTCGTTCATGACAGGCTCCTCAATCGATCGAACGTACGTTCTAACCGTACGATGAGGGTCTGACAAAACGGCGCCGCCGAGACCGGCAGGAGGACTGATGATCTTCATTACGGCCAAGTTCAAGATCCGGCCCGAGGACGCCGACCAGTGGCCGCAGATCGCCGCCGAGTTCACCGAGGCGACGCGGAACGAGCCGGGCTGCCTGTGGTTCGACTGGTCCCGCAGCATCGCCGACCCGGACGAGTACGTCCTGGTGGAGGCCTTCAGGGACGGCGAGGCCGGCGGGGCGCACGTCAACTCCGCGCACTTCAAGAAGGCACAGCGGGACCTCCCGCCGCACCTGGCGCATACCCCGCGGATCGTCAACTTCACGATCCCGCAGGACGACTGGTCCCTGCTCGGCGAGATGGCCGTGCCAGGCGATGGCTAGCGGCGGTCGGGGTTGTCGCGTGGTTCCGGGGTCAGCAGGCCGCGGTTGAACGCCTCGCCGACCGCGGCGGCGCGGTCGCCGACGCCGAGCTTGCCGTAGATGTGGATCAGATGGCTCTTGACGGTGGCCTCGCTGATGAACAGCCGGGCGGCCGCCTCGCGGTTGGTGCTGCCCGCGGCGACCAGCTCGAGGACCTCGAGCTCCCGCTGGCTGAGCGGTTCCTGGCCTGGCGAGCGGACCCGGCTCAGCAGCCGTGCCGCGACCGTGGGCGCGAGCACGGACTCGCCGTGCGCGGCCGCCCGCACCGCCCGGAGCAGCTCACCGCTCGGCGCGTCCTTGAGAAGGTAGCCGGTGGCGCCCGCCTCGACGGCGGGCAGCACGTAGCTGTCGGTGTCGTAGGTGGTCAGCACCAGGACGCGCGCGGCGACACCGCGCTTGGCCAGCTCCTCGATGGCGGTCACCCCGTCCATCACCGGCATCCGCAGGTCCATCAGGACCACGTCGGGGCGCAGCGCCTGGGCGAGCCGCACCGCCTCGGCGCCGTCGGCGGCCTCGCCGACGACCTCGAACTCGGGGCCGGTGCCGAACGCGCCGCGCAGCCCGTCCCTGACGACCGGATGGTCGTCCACGATCAGCACCCGGATCGGCGCCTCATCCGGCGCGGGGTGGCTCATGCCCCGGTCCGCGCCAGGCCGGCCGGGGTCTCCCCCGCCGCCGGGGGGCCGGCGTCAGCCGGGTGCGGCCCGGCGGGCACGCGGGCGGAGATCGCGGTGCCCTGGCCGGGTTCCGACTCGACGTGCAGCGTCCCTGCCAGACCCTCGATCCGCTGCCGCATCGCGACCAGCCCGAACCCGGCGGACGGCTCCGGTGCCCCGGGTGCCCGGTGCGGCTCGAAGCCCCTGCCGTCGTCGCGGACGTCGAGCACGACCTCGTCGTCCATATAGGAGAGCGTCACGCCCACCCGCGTCGCGGCCGCGTGCTTGGCGACGTTCGCCAGCGCCTCCTGCGCGGTGCGCAGCAGCGCCGACTCGGCCTCCGGCGACAGCGGACGCACCGTCCCGGTGACCGTGACCTGCGCGGGCACGCCGCTGCGCTCCGTCCAGCGGCGCGCGACCCCGGTCAGCGCCTCACCGAGCCGCGCCTGCTCGAGCGCCTCGGGGCGCAGCGCGTGGACCGACCGGCGCGCCTCGGTGAGGCTCTCCCTGGCGAGCGTGACGGCCGCGTCGAAGTGCCTGCGCCGCTCCGGCGAGTCCTGGCTGGCCTGCTGGGCCGCCTGCAGCTGGGTGATGATCCCGGTCAGGCCCTGCGCGAGCGTGTCGTGGATCTCCCTGGCCATGCGCTGCCGCTCGTCGAGGACCCCGGCCTCGCGGGCCTGGGCCAGCAGCTGCCGGTGCAGGCCGGTGTTCTCCGCGAGGGTCGCCTCGAGCCTGCTGTTGGTCTCGGCTAGCTCGTCGAACAGCTGGCCGCGCAGCTGGCCCTGCCGGTAGCTGACCCAGTTGAACCAGGCGAACGCGCAGCCGAGGATCACGTTGACGAGAATGGCCCCGACGAGAAGGAGCGCCCGGGCCGGATCGAACGTCCCCTGAAGGCCGAGGCCCTGGGAGACGCCCGCGAGGCAGGCGATGACGCCGACGCCGACGATCCGCCAGCGCCAGGACCTGACCAGCCGGTAAACGTAGTAGTACCCGGTGAAGGTGTAGAACCCGAGCCACGAGTACCCGGCCACCATCACGGTCATGATCACGAGCAGTACCGCGACGAACACGGCCATTCGCCGGGGCCGGTCCCGCCACGCGGGACGAAGCGTGTACATGCCCAGCGTCCACGCCGCGGCGAGTCCGCACAGCAGCAGCGGGACCAGCGGCGATCCGGTCTCCCAGTGGTTCTGGTAGAGGACTGCCGTCAGGATCGCGGAGAACGCCAGCATCACCCAGGGCACCACGTCGACGACGGCGCGCGCCATCCGCAGTTGCCCGTCCCACGGATCGGGATATGAGCGAGTCCCTGAACCGCTCACCGGCGTCCTCCATTCATGCGCGCGTGC
This sequence comes from uncultured Actinomycetota bacterium, assembly GCA_963843745.1. Taxonomy (GTDB): domain Bacteria; phylum Actinomycetota; class Actinomycetes; order Streptosporangiales; family Streptosporangiaceae; genus Trebonia. The sequence continues at coordinate 1,578,686 of CAWJLP010000007.1, read as the reverse complement.
CGGATCTAGTATCACTCCCAGCGGAACAGCCTGGCCGCCGCCAGCCCGAATGCCACCGCGTACGCCGCCAGGGTGCCGAGGGCCAGCGCGGGCGGCCAGTGCCCGAGTGTCGCCGCCTGGAACGACTCCCAGGCCGCGCCGAGCGGCGTCGCGTGGCTGATGTGCTGCAGCACCGCCGGCATCGACGGGATCGGCAGCCACAGCCCGGAGAAGAACATCAGCGGGAAGAACAGGATGTTCCCGATGGCCGCGGCTACCCGGGGGTTCGGCGCGACCGCGGCGATGAACAGGCCGAGGGACAGCGTGCAGGCCGCGGTGAGCAGCGCGACGACCACCCAGATGCCGGGCGCCAGCGGGAACGGGACGGCGAACGCCAGCCTGGCGAGCACGAGGATCGCGGCAACCATCACGACCGCGGCGCCGACAGTGACAGCCAGCTGGGCGGCCAGGACGCGCCACGCGCCGGCGGGCGTGGTCCGCAGCCGCCGCAGGATCCGCTGCTCCCGGTAGGTGGCCAGCGTGACGGGCAGCGAGAAGAACGAGAGCAGCGCCAGCATCGTCACGATGATGATGGGCACGTACGTCTCGAGCACCGTGAGGCCCTGGTAGCCGGGATGCGTCTGCCTGAACGACGGGATAAGGCCGAAGATGACCAGCAGCAGCAGCGGGAACGCGATGACCCAGAAGACCAGCATCGGCTCGCGCAGGAACAACGTGAGCTCGGTGACCGTGAGCCGGGCCAGCGCGGAGCGCCGGCGGGCGGGGGCGGCCGGAACGCCAGGGGTCTCGATCGCGACGGACATGGCTTACGCCTCCTCGGCGTGCGTGCCGGTCAGTTCGAGGAACGCGTCCTCCAGGTTCGCCTGGTCCACGCGGAGCTGCTGAGCCACGACCTGGTTGCGGGCCAGCATGGAGATGACCCCGTTCGCCGCGTCGCCGGTGCCGCTGACCACGACGACATCGCCCCTGCGGATGACATCGGTGACCCCCGGCACGCTGGTCAGCATGGCGTCGCTGACCGGAGCGGACGGGCGGAACTGGATCCGCTGCGCTACCTCGACCCGCTGGGCGAGGCCGGCGGGCGTGTCCTGCACCACGACGCGGCCCTTGTCGATCAGCGCCACCCGGTCACAGAGCCGCTCGGCCTCCTCCATGAAGTGGCTGACGAGCACGATCGTGACCCCGCGATCCCTGATGCTCTCGATCAGCTCCCAGGTGTCGCGCCTGGCCTGCGGGTCAAGGCCCGTGGTCAGCTCGTCGAGCACCGCGATCCGCGGGCTGCCGACCAGCGCCAGCGCGATCGACAGCCGCTGCTGCTGGCCGCCGGACAGTTTCCTGAACGGCGTGTTGCTCTTGCCGGCGAGCCCGAGCGCCTCCAGCAGCGACCGCCAGTCGGCGGGCGCCCGGTAGAAGGAGCTGTACAGGTCGAGGGCCTCGGCCACCCGCAGCTTGGCCGGCAGCTGGCTCTCCTGGAGCTGCGCCCCGAGCAGCTGCGTCAGCTCGGCGCGGTCCCGCAGCGGGTCGAGCCCCAGCACCCGCAGCTCGCCGCGGTCCGGCTTCCGCAGCCCCTCGACGCATTCGACGGTGGTGGTCTTGCCCGCGCCGTTCGGGCCGAGGATCCCGAAGATCTCACCCTCGGAGACGGTGAAGGACACATCGTCCACGGCGACCGTGTCCCCGTACTCCTTGTGCAGTCCCCGCACTTCGATAACCGTTGTCATGCGTCCAGCGTCGCCGCGGTGACCCCCGCCGCGCATCGTCCCGGCGGCCACACCTCGCGCCCCGGCGGCGGACCGGCGCGGTCATCCATCCGGCCGGCGCGATCAACCGATCGGCTAGCCGGCTTCCCCCGCGGTCAGCGGGCGACGTGCCTTCCCGGGCGGCACGCGGACCAGATCGCCTCGCTGCCTGGCAGCTTCACGCGCTCGCCGCGGCCGAGGGACTCGGCGAGCTCCGCTTCCGCGGACTCGATGCGCAGCCATTCGGCGTAGGAGACGGGCTGCACGCCGCGCTCCGCGAGCACGCCGGCCAGCGGCGAGTCCCCGTCCGCGCCGGGCAGCCGGCTGTCCGGCGCGGACGCCGGGCCGTCGGGGTACCGCAGCAGCCCGGGCCGCGGCAGCGGCGCGTCGCCCTCGCCCGGGCCGCCGGCCAGGTCGGCGAGCAGCGCCCGGACGGTCTCCGCCGCGTCGGCCTTGTTCGTCCCGATCACGCCGGTCGGGCCGCGCTTCAGCCAGCCGGCCACGTACTCCCCGGGCAGCGGCTCTCCGTCGGGCCCGAGGACGCGGCCGCCCGCGTTCGGCACCGTGTGGCTGCGGGAGTCGAACGGGACGCCGGCCAGCGGCACGCTCTGGTAGCCCACGCTGCGGAGCACCATCTGCGCGTCGAGAAGCTCCGTCTCCCCGGTGCCCTCGAAGACACCGTTGCTGGTCAGGCGGGTGCGCTCGAGGCGAAGGGACGAGACCGTTCCTGATGATGATTCAAGAATTTCCAGCGGCCGCAACCAGAAGCGGATCCGCAGCGTGCGGCCACCGCCAGCCGGCGCGGACTCCCAGGCGCGCAGCGCGACCAGGTTGCCGCGGACGCGACGGTCGGTCTCGGCGAGCGCGGCGGACTCGCCGGAGGCGTCGAAGCCGGCCAGGTCGAGTTCCGCGGGCTCCGTCGCCACCGTAACGCCGGGTAGTTCGCCCAGCTCGCGAAGCTCCTTGGTGGTGAACTTGGCCTGCGCGGGGCCGCGGCGGCCGATCATGTGCACCTCGCGCACCTTGCTGGCGCGCAACGCCGCGAGCACCGGCTCGGGGACGTCGGTGCCCTCGAGCTCCGCGGGGTCGCGGACCAGGATCCTGGCCACGTCGACGGCCACGTTGCCGACGCCGATCACCGCGACCGACTCGGCGTCCAGCGTGAACGCGAACGGGTCGACGTCGGGGTGGCCGCAGTACCAGTTGACGAAGTCGGTGGCCGCGAAGCTGCCCGGCAGGTCCTCGCCGGGGATGGCCATCCGCCGGTCGCGCATCGCGCCGGTCGCGTAGACGACCGCGTCGTAGGCGTCCAGCAGGTCCTCGCGGGTGACGTGGTCCCCGAAGTGCACGCCGCCGAGGAACCGCACGTCCGGGCTTTCCAGCACCCGCCGCAGGTAGTTCGCCACCGACTTGATCGACTTGTGGTCCGGGGCCACGCCGTAGCGGACCAGCCCGTACGGCGTCGGCAGCCGGTCGAGCACGTCCACGGCGATGGCGACAGGAACCGGCAGCGCGGCCGCCTGCTTGACCAGCGCCTCCGCGGTGTACAGGCCGGCCGGACCCGAGCCGACCACGGCAACACTTATCCGGGGGGTACGGGGGGTCGTCCCCCCGGGGGACGACTGCATGGAAGTAAAACTACTCGGGAAGGCGCTCCGGCGTCGAAGCTTGCTGCGCCGGCGCGCCCGGCGCGGGCGGCGTGCGGCGCGCCACCGCCTCGGTGAGCTGCCTGGCCAGGTGCTGCGGGCTCAGCCCGGCCGCCTCGAGGATCTGCTCGCGGACGCCGTGGGTGAGGAACTCCTGCGGCAGGCCGAACGTCTTGACCGGGACGTCGACGTCGTGGTCGCGCAGCAGCCTGGCCACCGCGTCGCCGAACCCGCCGGCCCGGCCGTTGTCCTCGACCACCGCGACCAGCCGGTGCGCCCTGGCCGCCTCGATGACCGCCTCGTCGACCGGCTTGACCCAGCGCGGGTCGACGACGGTGACGCCGATGCCATGGTCCTTGAGGCGGTTCGCCACCTCGACGCAGGTCACCGCCATCGGGCCGGCGCCGAGCAGCAGTACGTCGCTGGCCGCCCCGTCTTCAGGTACGGCCAGGATGTCCATCGTGCCGAGCGTGCCGACCGCCTCGGCCTCGGGGCCGACGCTGCCCTTCGGGTAGCGGACCACGGTGGGGCCGTCGCCGACCCGGACCGCCTCGTTCAGCAGCTCGGCCACGCGGCTGCCGTCCCGCGGGGCGGCGACCTTGAGCCCGGGGACGACCTGCAGGATCGAGCCGTCCCACATGCCGTTGTGGCTGGCGCCGTCGGGGCCGGTGACGCCGGCCCGGTCGAGGACCACGGTGACCGGCAGCCGGTGCAGCGCCACGTCCATCAGCAGCTGGTCGAACGCCCGGTTCAGGAACGTGGCGTACACCGCGACCACCGGGTGCAGGCCGGCCATCGCGAGGCCGGCGGCGCTGGTCATGGCGTGCTGTTCGGCGATGCCGACGTCGTAGACGCGATCCGGGTAGGCGGCCTTGAACGGCGCGAGGCCGGTCGGGTGCAGCATCGCGGCGGTGATCCCCACCACGTCGGGGCGGCGGGCGCCGATCGCCACCATCTCGTCGGCGAACACGTCGGTCCAGGCGCGCTTCGGGACGGCCGGGGCGCTTGGCGTGGCGCTCGCGGCGCTCGGCGTGACGGCCTTGGGAGCGGCGGGAACCTGGTGGAGGCAGTCCTCCTCGTTCTGCTCGGCGAGCGGGTAGCCGAAGCCCTTGCGGGTGATCGCGTGCACCAGGACGGGGCCGCCGTATTCGGCGGCCTTGCGCAGGGCGTGCTCGGTCATCAGCTCGTCGTGGCCGTCGATCGGGCCGATGTACTTGATGCCGAGGTCCTCGAATAGCACCTGGGGCTGGAGGAAGTCCTTCAGGCCCTTCTTGGCGCCGTGGAGGGCGCCGTACAGCGGCTGGCCGACGAGCGGTGTGCGGGTCACGCTGGTCTTGATCAGGTCCAGCACGTTCTCGTACCGCTGGCTGATCCTGATGCTCGCCAGGTGGCTGGCCAGCCCGCCGATCGTCGGCTGGTAGGAGCGGCCGTTGTCGTTGACCACGATGACGATCTTGGAGTCGCGGGCGACCGCGATGTTGTTCAGCGCCTCCCAGGCCATGCCGCCGGTCAGCGCGCCGTCCCCGATGACCGCGACGACGGTGCGGTCGTACTCGCCGCGCAGCCGGTAGGCCTTGGCCATGCCGTCGGCGTAGGACAGGGACGTCGAGGCGTGCGAGTTCTCCACCAGGTCGTGCTCGGACTCGGCCTGGCTCGGGTAGCCGGACAGGCCGCCGGGCTGCCGCAGCGTGTGGAAGTCCTTGAACCGGCCGGTCAGCAGCTTGTGCACGTACGACTGGTGGCCGGTGTCGAAGACGAGCTTGTCCTTCGGCGAGTCGAACACCCGGTGCAGCGCGATGGTCAGCTCCACTACGCCCAGGTTCGGCCCCAGGTGGCCGCTGGTCCTCGTCACCGTCTCCACCAGGACGTCGCGGATCTCCGCCGCCAGGACCGCTAGCTGGTCCTGGCTGAGTTCCCTGAGGTCCTCCGGGCCGTTGATGCGCTCAAGCAAGGTCACGGCGGGCTGCTCCTCACGCGTCTGTCTGGCTGGACTAACCGATAGTACGGCCCAGCGTCCTTGCCAGTCGCGGATGCCCGCCAAGTTAACCGACACACGTGTCGGACTTCACGCTGGCGGCTGCCGCCCCTTCTTGCTGTTATCAGCGCGCGGGGGCGAGGGCGGGGGCGGGCTGGCGGCGAGCGCGGCCGGAGCGGTTGGGCGGCCGGAGCGGTTGGGCGGCCGGAGCGGGCCTGCGCCCCGCGCGCGGGTGACCACTGTGACGGTCGAGCCCGGTGCGGCGCGCGTGAAGCGATACTCGGCGCTCAATAACGTTATTAGAAACCTCTTTTCATGATCACGTAAGAAAAAACTCCTATACGCACACTTTTCTTACGTGATCATGGTTCCGCCGGGGATTCGGGGTGGTGCGGGCCGTGATCATGGTTGCGAGCCAGGGCGTGGGAGGGTGGGCGCGTGAGACGTTTCGTTTACGTGTCGGGGGCGCCCGGGGCCGGGAAGAGCAGTCTCGCCGGGCCGCTCGCCGCCGAGCTGGGGTTCACGCTGATCACCAAGGACACGCTTAAGGAGACGCTGCACGACGCGCTCGGCGCGCCGGAACCGGATCTGGCCTGGTCCCGCCGGCTCGGCGGCGCCGCGATGGAGCTGCTGTGGCGGCTGGCGGCCGACGCGCCCGCCGTGGTGATCGAGGCGAACTTCCGGCCGTACAGCGAGTTCGAGCGCGGCAAGCTCACCGGCCTCGTCCGGGCTCGGCGGGCGGACCGTCGAGGTGCACTGCCAGTGCCCGGCCGAAGTCGCCGCCGCGCGCTACAACGCGCGGCCGGCGCACCCGGTGCACGTGCTGAAGACGCTGCCGGCCGCGGCGATGACCGAGTACGACCGGCCGGTCGGGATCGGCGGGCTCGTCGTCGTGGACACCACCGCCCCGGTCGAGGTGCCCGCCGTCGCCGCCCGGGTCCGCGCCTGCCTCGCAGGCGCGGACACCAGCGGCTTAGGGAATCAGCAGCAGCTTGCCGGTGGTGCGGCGGGCCGCCAGGTCCTCCTGCGCGCGGCGCGCGTCGGCGAGCGGGTACTCGCCGCCGATCCGCACGTCCAGCTCGCCTTTGGAGAGCCACTCGAACAGCTCGCCTGCCCGCCAGAGCAGTTCCGCGCGGTCGGCGATGTAGTGCCCCATGGTGGGCCTGGTCAGGAAGAGCGAGCCGCCGCTGTTCAGCCGCTGCGGATCGAACGGCGGGACCGGGCCGCTGGCCGCGCCGTAGAGCACCATCATGCCGCGCGGCCGCAGCGCCGCCAGGCTGGCGTCGAAAGTGGCCTGGCCCACGCCGTCGAAGACGACGGAGGCGCCGCGCTCGCCGGAGAGCCGCATGACCGCCTCGCCGAACTCCTCGTAGCTGGTCACGTGGTCGGCGCCCATCCGCTGCGCGAGCAGGGCCTTCTCGGTGGTGGAGGTCGTGGCGACCACGATGCCGCCGCGCCGCTTGACCATCTGGGTGAGCAGCAGCCCGACCCCGCCGGCCGCGGCGTGCACGACCGTGATGTTCCCCTCCTGGACGGGGAACGTGCTGTTGCACAGGTAGTGCGCGGTGATGCCCTGCAGCATCACGGCCGCGGCGATCTTGAGGTCGAAGCCGTGCGGCACCGGGACGGCGTTCGCCGCGGGCAGCGCGACCTGCTCGGCGTAGCTGCCGGGACCGCCGGCCCACGCCACGGGGTCGCCCACCGCGAAGTCGGTCACGCCCTCCCCGACGGCGAGCACGGTGCCCGCGCCCTCGGCACCTGGGGTGTAGGGGGTCTGCGCCTTGTAGTTGCCGATGCCGGAGCGCTGGTAGATGTCCATGTAGTTGACGCCGGCGGCCGCCACCGTGACGACGATCTCCCCGGGCTTCGGCTGCGGGTCGTCGCGCTCCCCGATCGTCAAGACCTCGGGCCCGCCGAGCTCCCTGACGACTATCGCTCGCATCACATCACGCCCCTTCGCGCTCGTTGACCTAACTAACTATCACGCCCGTCGCCGCGGCCACAGCGGGACCGCGCTGACGAGAGCAACGAGCTGTCAGCGGGCAGTGTGCGGGGCGGGGGCCGTTACGGGTGGCGGTCCGGGTCCTGGACGACGGTGGCGGCCTCCTCGGCGGCTATGGCCGCGGGGGCCGCGGCCGGGGAGGCCGGGGCGTAGCGGGCCACGAGCTCGTCGTGGATCGCCTGCAGGTGGGAGATCTGGCCCGCGGACGGGTTAGCGGCGCCGGAGACCGGGACGGTCACGCCCGCCAGCACGTCGTCGGTGCGGGGGGTGGCCAGGGTCAGCACGTCGCCGAAGCCAGGGGCGGCGGCGTCCCTGGCGGTCAGCGACGGGACGTTCCAGCGCTGCTGGATGGTCTTGAGCACGGAGGTGTGATCGAGCGGCGTCGAGCCGGCCGGGACCCGGTAGACGGTGCCCGGCGCGATCAGCGGCGAGATGAGCAGCGTGGGCACCCGCACCCCGAACCTGTCGAAGCCGAAGCCGAACTCGCCCGCTGTGCTGTCCGGCGGGGTCGCGCCCCACGGCGGCGGGACGTGGTCGTAGCAGCCGCCGTGCTCGTCGTAGGTGAGCACGAACAGCGTCTGCGGCCAGCCGGGGCCGCCGCGCAGCGCCTCGTAGGTGTCGTGGATCAGCTGCTCGCCGAGGGCCACGTCGTAGTTCGGGTGCTGGCTGTTGCCCGTCGAGGGCCAGCTCGGCTCCAGGAAGGTGAACGCGGGCAGCGTGCCCGCCGCCGCGGCGGCCTGGAAGTCGGTGAACAGCCCGAAATGGCTGGCGTCAGCGCTGGTGATGTCCGGGAAGTCGTACCTGGTCAGCGGCTGCCTGTCGTACCCGAAGATCTGCCAGCTGACCCCGGCCTTGGTGAGCGCGCCGAAGATCGAGGGGCAGGTGTACGTCTTCGTGACGTCGTCCATGTGCCCCTGGCTGGTCGCCGCGATCGCGAACGCGCGGTTCGGCATCGTCTCGGTCGGCGCCGACGCGTACCAGTGGTCGCAGACCGCGTACCCGCGCGCCAGCGCGGACATCACCGGCAGCGCCTCAGGGGTGAAGCAGCCCATGATCATGTCGGCCGTGGTGCCCGGCACGATCGTCCACTTGTCGTTCGTTTCCCAGTTGATCGTGTACGCGAAGTCCTTGACGAACCCCTGCATGGTGGCCGCGGTTCCCGACGCGGGAGGGTTGTCGCTGCCCCAGAGCTGGTCGTTGGTCGCCTTGTACCCCTCGCCGGGGTCGGCGCCCGGCATGAAGTAGGCGTTCGGCGTGGACGGCGTGATCTGGTAGACCCCGACCTGCTTGCCCGCGGCGTCCGGGCAGGACTCGTTGCCGGTAAGCCCCTCGAACGGCTGGCCGGACGGCGAAACGTTGCCGCTGCCCGCGTACAGGTAGCCGAGCATGTGGTCGAACGAGCGGTTCTCCAGCATCAGCACGACCACGTGGTTCACCGCGGCGAGGTTGGTGCCGTCGGCCATGGATATCCCCCCCTTGCTGGGCTTACTGAGCGCGGGACGCGGCTTTATGCGCCGCGGTCCGCGCCGCCTTGGCCACCCGCTTGTCCGGGTGGTATTTCCCGACATGGTTCAGGACGGCCACGGCGTCGGGATGAACGCCGCGCGACATCGCGTCGAACAGCGCCGCCTCGCCGCCGGCCGGGACGGCCTCGTTGAAGCTGACGACCAGCTCATCCGGGTCCGGATACTCGTCGTCGCAGGCCAGCGCCAGCAGGTCGGTCGCCATCCAGGCGACGTCCGCGGGCGACGGCTCCAGCCCCGCTGAACGGCCTGCCGGCCCGTCGTTCTCCAGCGTCGCCAGGGTGATCTTGGCGTAGCCGCTCATCGGCGGGACGTTCAGGCTGTCCCGCCAGGCAGGCGCGGCGGCCGCGCCCATGCGGCTGACCGCGGCCACCGCGAGCAGCCGGTCGCCCGGGTCGCCGTGCGCCCCCAGGTCGAGCAGTTCCCGCGCGGCCGGGTCGGCCCCGCGGGCGGCGGCCCACGCGGCGGACTCCGCGTAGAACTCGTCCTCGCTCACGCCCTCGGCCATCGCGAGCAGCTCGGCGCCGGTGAGCTCGGCCGCGGTCGGCGGCAGCAGCGCGATGCCGACACCCTCCTCGACGAGCCGGTCGCGCAGCTCGGCCAGGGCGAGCGGGGTCAGCCGGACGATGTCGCCGGCTTCCGTGATCGCGCTCAGCGCGGCCAGCTTGCCGAGCAGCAGCTCGACCGGGTCGCCGTAGGCGGCCAGCCACTCCTCGCGGGCGACCGCGGCCTGGGCGGGGGTCATGTCGACGGCGGCGTCCGCCCAGAACACCTCGGTCAGCTCCGCGCGTGGCACGCCCTCCGCGCGGGACGTGAAGAGCAGGATGGCGAGCGCCAGCGGCAGCCCGAGGAAGTCGAGGGTCGGCTCCCCCTCGACGTCGTTGTCCGGCTCGTCTCGCTCGTCCTCGTCGGGCCCGTCGTCCTCGCCGCCATCCTCGTCGTCCTCGCTGGCCGCCGGCGAGGACGCGCGGGCCGCTCCGGCCACCTCGAGCGTCTCGCTGAGGACGGCGCTGAACGTCACGTCCCAGGCGAAGCGCACGTCCTCGTCCGTGTCGTCCACCCAGGCCTCCGCCACTTCGCCGGGCAGCACGAGATCCTCGTCAGCGTCGTCGTAGCTCAGCCAGTCCGCCTCGATCGCGTACTCCCACAGGAACGCGAAGTCGTCCGCCCCGACGCCGGCCGCGGCGGCCGCGGCGGCGGCATCCGACGGCGGCAGGTCGCCTTCCTCGTCGACCCGCCGACCGGACCCCACCCACATGGCGAGCGCGGCGAGCTGGCCGGGCAGCGGCGCCTCGCGGGCCTGCGCGGCGAGCTCGGCGATCGACGGCAGCCGGATCGGCGGCAGCGAATCGGGCAGCTCGAACGCTTCCTTCAGGCTGGTGAGGTCGATGTCGCCGGTGCCGTCGTCCGAGTCGGCGCCGACGTCAAAGGGGCCGAAACGGTCCTGGGACATGGCCCGAGCCTAACGGCCGGCCGCCCGGGCGGGGACCCGGTCGGCCCGCGCCGGCGGCCGGTTCCGCGCGGCTTCGCGCGCCGCGCGGCGGGCCAGCTTCGCCACCCGGCGGTCCGGGTGGTAGCGGCCGAGCACCGTGAGGACCTGGACGACGTCGGGGTGCGAGCCGCGCGACATCTGGTCGATGAGCCACGCCTCCTCGCCCGGCGGCACCGCCTCGGCGAACTGCGCCGCGATCTCGTCGGGATCGGGGTCCTCCTCGCCGCAGGCGAGCGCCAGCAGGTCGGTGGCCACCCAGGTCAGGTCGTCGGGCTCCGGTTCGAGGACCAGCGGCACGGTGGTGTCCGGCAGGTCGGCGGCCAGCGCCGACAGCGCGATCCGCGCGTACCCGCGCAGCTCGGGCCGCTGCATGGCGTCCCGCCAGGCCCGCTGCGCGCCGGATCCGAGGCGGCGGGTGAGGTTCACCGCCACCAGCCGCAGCTGCGGCCCGCTGAACGCCGCGAACGCGAGCAGGTCGCGCGCGGCCCGGTCCGCGCCGAGGGCCGTCACCCAGGTGCCGACCTCGGCCTCAAATTCCGCCTCCGGCACGCTGTCGGCCAGCGCGACCAGGTCCGCGGCCCGCAGCTCGCCCTTCGTCGCCGTGATCTGCGGGATCTCGATCCCCTCGAGCCGCAGCTGCTCGCGCAGCGACCACAGCGCGAGCGGCGCGAGCTGCACGTTGCCGTCGGCGGCGCGCGGCAGCTCGACGGCGCGCAGCGCGGCGAGCTCGGAAAGCAGCCAGCGCACCGGGTCGCCGTGGTTGCGGAGCCAGGCGTCCCACGGGCGCCTGGCGCGCGCGGACTTCCGGCCGCTGAGCGCGCCGGCCCGGACGACGTCCCGCATGCCGGACGCGGTCATCCCGGTCCGCCGGTCAAGGAACAGCAGCACCGCCACGACGACGCCCTGGCCCTGGAACTTCAGCTTCTTCGCGGCGCGGGGGTCGAGGGCGGCGCTCACCTCCATGGCCTGGGCGAGCACCGAGGAGAAGACCACCGTCCAGGCGCGCAGCGTGCTGACGTCGTCGCCGCCCGCCCAGCGCCAGGCGGTGAAGCCGGGCACCGCGCGGGACTGGCTCTCGCCAGGGCCGTCCTCGAACTCGACCCAGCGCGCGGTCAGCGCGTACTCCCAGACGTACGGCAGGTGCTCTGGCCCGATGCCCATGACGCGGGCGGCCTCCGCCGCGTCGGCGGGCAGCAGCTCGTCGGCCGCGGTGACCGGCCTGCCGTCCTGCCCCAGCCACGAGGCCAGCGCCTCCAGCCGGCCCATCAGCGGCGCGCTGCGCGCCTGCGCGGCGAGTTCGGCGGCCGCGGGCAGCCGGACGGCCGGCAGCCGCTTGCCGAGCCGGAACACCCGGCTGAGGCTGACTTCCGGATCCTGGCCCACGGCGGCGAAGCCGATCGTCCTGAACGAGCCCGTCATGTCCCCGGCCGCGGCGAACATGCCCGTGTTCCACGCCGCCAGCACCGGGTTGTAGCCGACAACCAGCCGCTCGATGTCGTCGGTGTCGTAAGCGCGTACCGCCTCGCGCAGGATCTGGCCGGCCAGGCCGGACAGGCTCCCCCCGGAACTAGCCCCGGAATCTGCTGCCACGAGGGGAGCCTATTGGTAACGCTGCCTCGCGCGTGACCGATGATGCTAATTCGACACTTAGTGCGCGGCTTCGAGACTTAGTGCGCGGCGCGCAGCGATCGCAGCACATAAGGCATGATGCCGCCGTGCCGGTAGTACTCGGCCTCACCTGGCGTGTCGATGCGGACCACCGCGGTGAATTGCTTGTCGTCGGCAGTCACCACGAGCTCGTTCGGGATAATTTCTTTGTTGTTTATTTCTGAGATTCCCGCAATGGAGAAGACCTCGTGCCCGGAAAGGCCGAGCGTCGCGGCCGACTCCCCCGGCTTGAACTGGAGCGGCAGCACGCCCATGCCGATCAGGTTGGACCGGTGGATGCGCTCGAACGACTCGGCGAGCACGGCGCGGACGCCGAGCAGCGCGGTGCCCTTCGCCGCCCAGTCGCGGGACGAGCCTGAGCCGTACTCCTTGCCGCCGAGCACGATCAGCGGCGTGCCTTCCTCGATGTAGCGGCGGGAGGCGTCGTAGATCGACATCTGCTCGCCGGACGGGATGTGCACGGTGACGCCGCCTTCGGTGCCGGGCGCGAGCTGGTTGCGCAGCCGGATGTTGGCGAACGTGCCGCGGATCATCACCTCGTGGTTGCCGCGCCGCGACCCGTAGGAGTTGAAGTCGGCCCGCTCGATGCCGTGCTCGCTCAGGTAGACGCCCGCGGGCGCGGTCGTCTTGATCGCGCCGGCCGGCGAGATGTGGTCGGTGGTCACCGAGTCGCCGAGCTTGGCGAGTACCCGGGCGCCGTCGATGTCGCGCACCGGCTCCGGCTCCGCCGGCATGCCGTCGAAGTACGGCGGGCGCCGGACGTAGGTCGAGTCCGGGCCCCACGCGAACGTGTTGCCCTCGGCGACGTCGAGGCCGCGCCAGTTGTCGTCGCCGGTGAACACGTCGGCGTAGTCGCGGGTGAACATCTCCGCGGCGACCGCGTGCTGTACGACGTCCGCGACGTCCGCGGGGGCGGGCCAGATGTCGGCGAGGTAGACGGGCTTGCCCTCGGTGTCGGTGCCCAGCGGCTCGGTGTTCAGGTCGATGTCCATCGTGCCGGCCAGCGCGTAGGCGACGACGAGCGGCGGGGACGCGAGGTAGTTCATCTTCACGTCCGGGTTGATCCGGCCCTCGAAGTTCCTGTTGCCTGACAGCACGGCGACGACGGCGAGGTCGTTGTCGTTGACCGCCTGGCTGATCGCCTCCGGCAGCGGCCCGGAGTTGCCGATGCAGGTGGTGCAGCCGAAGCCGACCAGGTTGAAGCCAAGCTTGTCCAGGTACGGCAGCAGGCCGGCCCGCTCGTAGTAGTCCATGACGACCTTGGAGCCTGGCGCGAGGCTGGTCTTGACCCACGGCTTGCGGTTCAGGCCCTTCTCGACCGCCTTCTTGGCCAGCAGCGCGGCGCCGATCATCACGAACGGGTTGGAGGTGTTCGTGCAGGACGTGATCGCGGCGATGACGACGTGGCCATGGTCGACCGTGGTCTTGGTGCCATCCTCCAGGGTGACGCCGGCCTCGTTAGTCGCCCGGTAGTCGTCGCCGGTGGTGGGGTCGGAGGCGGGGAAGGTGCCGTTCAGCTGGTCGTCGTGGGTGTAGGACGGCAGCGCGTCGCGGAACGCGGTCTTGGCGTTAGCGAGCTCGATCCTGTCCTGCGGGCGCTTCGGGCCGGCGATGCTCGGCACAATGGTGGACAGGTCGAGCGTCAGCTCCTCGGAGAACCGCAGCTCGCGGGCCGGGTCGTGCCACAGGCCCTGCTCCTTGGCGTACGTCTCGACGAGCTCTATCTGGCTTTGCGGGCGGCCGGTCAGGGTCAGGTACTCGAGCGTCGCGGCGTCGATCGGGAAGATCGCGCACGTCGACCCGAACTCCGGCGACATGTTCCCGATCGTCGCCCGGTTCGCCACCGGGACCTCGGCGACGCCCTCGCCGTGGAACTCGACGAACTTGCCGACGACGCCGTGCTTGCGCAGCATCTCGGTGATCGTGAGCACCAGGTCGGTGGCGGTGGTGGCGGTCGGCAGGGCGCCGGTGAGGCGGAAGCCGACGACCTTCGGGATCAGCATGGAGATCGGCTGGCCGAGCATGGCCGCCTCCGCCTCGATGCCGCCGACTCCCCAGCCGAGGATGCCGAGACCGTTCTGCATGGTGGTGTGGGAGTCGGTGCCGACGCAGGTGTCCGGGTACGCAGTCCTGGTCCCGCCCTCGCCGCCCTCATCGTTCGTCATGACGACGCGGGCCAGGTGCTCGATGTTCACCTGGTGCACGATGCCGGTGCCCGGCGGGACGACGCGGAAGCGGCTGAAGGCCTGCTGGCCCCAGCGCAGGAACTGGAAGCGCTCGCGGTTGCGCTGGAACTCAAGCTGGACGTTCTTCTCGAACGCGTCGGGGCGCCCGAAGACGTCGGCCACGACGGAGTGGTCGATGACCAGTTCCGCGGGGATGAGCGGGTTGATCTTCGTCGGGTCGCCGCCGAGGCTTTCCATGGCCTCGCGCATGGCGGCGAGGTCCACGACGGCCGGCACGCCGGTCAGGTCCTGCAGGATCACCCGGGCCGGGGTGAACTGGATCTCGGTGTCCGGCTCCTTCTTCGCGTCCCAGCCGGCGAGGGCGTTGATGTGCTCTTCGGCGATGTTGACGCCGTCTTCGTTGCGCAGCAGGTTCTCGAGCAGGATCTTCAGGCTGTACGGGAGGCTCTCGCTGCCCGCGACCGCGTCCAGCCGGTATATCTCATACGACGCGCCGCCCGCCTCGATCGTCGTCCGGCTGCCGAAGCTGTTAGCGGTCATGGTTCGTGAGCCTCCTCGCCCATCGATGCGGTGCGGTGCATGCGTGCCCTGATGTCTCCCCCGGCACCTAACGGTACAGTATCTCGATATCAAGCTACTTCACAAGGTGACCCGTTGCGGGGGTGCTGGCGCCGGTGGCGTAACGTCATGTCCCGGCTAGACCAAGACGATGCGACTTCGTTTTTCGTTCGTTTCGCGGGAAGGGTTCCCTCAATGCGGTTCGCGATCAAGACACGGCCCGAGCACCAGACCTGGGAAGAGATCCGCGACGCGTGGCTCGCGGCCGACGAGCTCCCGCTGTTCGAGTCGGCGTGGAACTGGGACCACTTCTACCCGCTGACCGGCGACATGGCCGGGCCGAACTTCGAGGCCTGGACCATGCTCGGCGCGTTCGCCACCGCGACGCGGCGGATCAGGATCGGCTGCCAGGTCACCGGCATGATCTACCGGCATCCGGCCGTGCTGGCCAACATGGCCGCCACCGTGGACATCATGTCCGGCGGACGCCTCGAGCTCGGCATCGGCGCGGGCTGGAACCAGATGGAGTGCGACGCCTACGGCATCGCGCTGCCGCCGCTGAAGGAGCGCTTCGACCGGTTCGACGAGGGCGTCGAGTCGATGGTGATGCTGCTCACCGAGCCAGTGTCCAACTTCCCCGGCCAGTACGTCCGGCTCACCGACGCGCGCTGCGAGCCCAAGCCATTGCAGCGCCCGCACCCGCCGATCACCATCGGCGGCACCGGCCGTCGGCGCACGCTGCGCACGACCGCCCGGTGGGCGCAGCAGTGGAACTCGCTCGCCCGCGGCGGGGTCTCCGAATGGCTCGAGCTCAAGGGCGTGCTCGCCGGGCACTGCGCAGCCATCGGCCGGGACGTCTCTGAGATCACCTGCTCGGTCAACGTCCGGTACGAAGACGACATCGACGAGGTAGTCGCGGACGCGACGAGCTGGCGGGACGCGGGCGTGGACCTGTGCATCGTCGGCCTCCCGCTGCACGTCAAGCCAGAGCAGCTCGCGCCGCTGGCCGAGGCACTCGCCCCGCTTGCGTAGTCCGGGGCTCGCCGATCTTTATCGTCCGAACGGACGCGTGGTGACTGCTGGCGGCAACGCCGCTTCTTGCTGTTATCAGGATAGGAGCGGCTCGCTGCTATCAGGGGGTGGTCCGTGAGGTACTGCTGGCCGTGACGGAGTTATCGTGCGGGATCGGGCGCCGGATTCCGGGCGTAATCCCGCACAATCATCTGGCTTCCGTCTGCGTGGCCGATCCACTTTCCGTCGCGGGCCGAACTCGTTCGCGTGGACCCGGAGTGGGGTTCCCTGAGCCGTGGGCGGCGGTACGTCGGTCCGCGGCCTCCTCCTGACTGGTCCTGGCACCGATGACGCTCGCCATCTGGCTGGGCGTGAGTACCGGGTTAGGGAGACCACGTCATGACAAAAAGACCCTGGCGCAGGCCGGGAAGCCCGAACAGACGCGTCTGACTGTGCGGCGGCTTCTTCCCGGGACGGGCGCTATTCCTGCTCGGCGGCGAGGCGCTCGTGAAGGGCGCGGCTGGCGTCGGCCATGATGGGCTCGACGCCGAAGTCCGCCACCATCTCGGCCGCCGCCGCCATCTCGGCGCCGCGGCGGACGGCGTGCTGGCGGGTCCCCGTGACGATCCTGTCGACGGTCTTCGCGTCGGCCTTCTCGAGCTCTTCGGCGATGTGCTCACGCAGCCAGTCCTCGTAGCCGGCGGCGCGGGCTGCCTCGAGCGCCTCCACGATGGACGCCGCCATCCCCTTGTAGAAGACGCTGCGCAGCAGCTTCCTGGTGGCGGCGAGGCCAGCCGGGCCGTCGAGCACCTCGACGTCCGCGCCGAACCCGCGCAGCCGTGCGGCGACCTCTCCGGCCGCCTCGCCGCTGGCGAGCATCGGCACCCGCAGGCCCTTGCCAGGGACGGGCGCCATCATGGCGATGTCGGTGACCGGGATGCCCCGGGACCGGCCGATCTCGGCGAGCCGCTGCTTGACGGAGGGGGCGGCGGTGTTCAGGTCGGCCCAGACCGCTCCCTGACGCATCGCGTCCAGCGAGCCGGTCAGCGCGGCGACCGCCTCCTTCGCGCTGTTGACGCTGAGCACGAGGTCCGCGCCGGCGGCGGCTTCCGCGTCGCTGCCCGCTTCGGTGACGCCGGCGGGCGCGGGTACCGCGGGGTCGAAGCCGCGGACGCTGGCGCCCGCGGCCACCAGGTCGCGGGCGAGGAGCGAGCCCGCCTCGCCGAACCCGAGCACGGCGATGACACCGCTCATCGCGGATCCTCCTGAAGGGCTGTCTCGGTGAAGTATGCGCTGATCAGTTGTCGCTGCCTTTCCAGCAGCCCGTCGAACTGCCTGTCGAGGTTCTCGGCGCTGATCGCCTCCGCCGTCAGGTAAAAGCGCTTGATCTGCTCAAGCGGCGGCATATCGTCGGGCGGCTCCAGGCTGAGTCCGCCCTGATTCGGGAGGGGCTCGAAGACGCCGCGGATGGGCTGGAGTTCTTCGGCTGCCTCCTGCTCGTCCTGGTCCTCGCTGGTGTACCACTCGGGACTCGGCGGCCCGTAGCCCGGGTCGTCGGGGCCATACGCCGTAACCGGCTCCGCCGGCGGCTGACTCGCGGGTGGTTTCGTGCCTGGAGCGCTGGCGCGTGGCCGGGGCGGGCGAGACGCGGACGCCTCTTCCTCCCGGATCACGTACGCGTAGTCGCCGTACGGGTGCTCGCTGGGCGGGCTGGCGGGACGGTGCGCGGACGAGTCATAGCCGGGATCAGACGCAGCCGGCGGTTCATGGCCGGGGAAAGTCGCCTGACTCATGCCCGGATCGGGGGGAGGAGCAGGATAACCCGCCGCCGGGCCCGCACCGGGTCCCGCGGCGGGTCCGGCGGGCTGCCCGGTACGCGGCGGCGCGCCTGTCGCGGCGCCGTCGGCATCGGCGGGTGCGTCCACCAGGGTGCCCGGGGCGTAGATCGAGCTAGGGACGATCACCCGCTCCCCGTCAGGCGTCTCGGCTGGGTCGGCGCTGGCTTGTCCCGGAGCGATCGCCATGCGGCCAGGTGGCAGCGGGCCGGGGCCCGCGGACGCGGGCGGGCGCATGCCCTGTGGGCCGCTGCCCGGTCGCCGGGGGCCGGGAGCCCCGGGATCGGCCGGCCCAGGAGACCTGGGTGCCTGGGGTTCCTGGGCGGCGGTCGGCCTGGGGACGCGGTGCGGTCCTGAGCCGGGCCTTCCGGAAGCGGAAGATCCGCCGGCGTACGGCCCTGAGGATTGGGGTCCCTGGGCAGGCCGGCCGGGGGCGGAGTGCGGTCCGGAGGCAGGCGGCCTGGGCGTGCACCCCCCGGCCGGTGACCCGGATACCTGAGATCCGCGGGCATCCTGCGGTCCGGGGGGCGGGCCGGACGCGTACGGTCCAGGGGCAGGCGGACCGGATACGCGGGGTTCACGGGCGGCGTGCGGTCCTGGGACGGAGTAGGAGCCGGGGGCCGCCGGACCTGGTGCGACAGGCCCGGCATGGTACGGGCTGGATCCCGCCGGTCCCTGGCCGGGCCGCCCGGAGACCCGAGGTTCCCTGGCAGACGATCCGGAGGCAGCCGGAGCAGGCCCGGAAGGTCCGGCGGCGTACGAGCCGGCTGCCGGGGCGCCCTGGCCGGGCCGCCCGGAGACCTGAGATTCCCTGGCAGACGATCCGGAGGCAGCCCGAGCAGGCCCGGAAGGTCCGGCGGCATACGAGCCGGATGCCTGCGGTCCCTGGACGGGCCGCCCGGAGACCTGAGGCTCCCTGGCAGACGATCCGGAGGCAGCCGGAGCAGGCCCGGAAGGTCCGGCGGCGTACGGGCCGGATGCCGGAGGGCCCTGGACGGGCCGCCCGTGGACCTGGGGTTCCCAGACGGGCGGGCCGGGGACGGGGTAGGGGCCTGGGGCAAACGGTCCGGGGGCGTAGTGCCCGGCAGCGGGCGGGCCGGAGACGTGCGGCCCCGAGGGCGATGGCCTGGTCGGCTGGGGTCCAGGGACGGCCGGGGCGCCGGGCTGGGGCCCTTGGGCGGCGTATGGTCCTGGCGGGAAAGGCCCGCCAGCGGGCGGCCCGGGGACATGGGGTCTTGTGCCGTACTGTTGCCCGGCGACGGGCGGGCCGGTGGTCCGTGGTCCCTGGAAACGCGGTCCCGGTGCCTGGGGGGCCGGGGCCGGCGATCCCGGAGCATACGGGCCCGGCGCGCCTTGCGGTCCTGGTGCGTAAGAGCCCTGGGCAGGCGGCTGAGGGCCGGGTGCGTAAGCGCCCTGGGCAGGCGGCTGAGGGCCGGGTGCGTAAGAGCCCTGGGCAGGCGGCTGAGGGCCGGGTGCGCCTTGCGGGCCGGGTGTGTGGGGGCCGTGGGCGGGCGCGTGAGGGCTGGGCGCGCCTTGCGGTCCGGGCGGCCCGGGGCCGGGGTTGGGGCGCGCGGGCGGGGGGCCAGGGCGCGGTGCGTCGGCGGCCGGGTCCCGGCGCCCGCGCTGACCCCCTGATGGCGTTCCCACAGCAACGATCGTAAGCACACGCACCGCGGATAGCATCCCGGTCGGCGGCAACGAGGCGGGAAGGAGCCAGGCGCCTGCCTCAGACCTGCGGCAATACCTCCGCGGCGATCAGCTCCAGCTGGTCGAGGTCAGCGAGGTCGAGCACCTGGAGGTAGACCGTCGAGGCGCCGGCCTCCGCGTACTGGCCGATCTTGTCTACGACCTCCGATGGCGTGCCCGCGATGCCGTCGTCGCGCAGCGCGGCGAGGTCACGGCCGATCGCGGCGGCGCGGCGGCGCAGCTCCGCGTCGTCCTTCCCGCAGCACACGGTGTGCGCGACGGTGTAGGTCATCGACCCAGGATCCCGTCCCGCGGCCGTGCAGGCGTCGCGCACCCGGCCGAACTGCGCTCCCGCGTCGGCGACCGACACGAAGTTCGCGTTGAACTCGTCCGCGTACCGCGCGGCGAGCGCCGGGGTCCTGCGCCGGCCGGCGCCGCCGATGATCACCGGGGGCCGCGGGCGCTGCGCGGGCTTGGGCAGCGCGGGCGAATCGGCGACCTGGTAGTACGTGCCGTCGAAGGAGAACTTCTCGCCCGCTGGCGTCTCCCATAGCCCGGTGATGATCGCGAGTTGCTCTTCCAGCCGGTCGAAGCGTTCCTTCAGCGGCGGGAACGGAACGCCGTACGCCCGGTGCTCTGCCTCATACCAGCCGGTCCCGATGCCGAAATCCACCCGGCCGCCGCTCATGTCGTCCACCTGTGCGACGGCGATCGCGAGCGGCCCCGGCAGCCGGAACGTCGCGGCGGTCACCAGCGTGCCCAGCCGGATCCTGCTGGTCTCCGTCGCGAGCCCGGCGAGCGTTGCCCACGAGTCGGTCGGCCCCGGCAAGCCGTCACCGGGGCCCATCTTCATCAGGTGGTCGGAACGGAAGAACGCGTCGAAGCCGAGGGCTTCCGCGGTGGTGGCCACTCGTCGGAGGGTGGCGTAGCTGGCGCCTTGCTGGGGTTCTGTGAAGATCCGAAGTCGCATGCGTCCCATCCTGACGCATGCGCTGACGGCGCGGTCGGCGGGTCGACGGGTATCTCCGTCTCCCGCCAGGCGACGCCGCCGCGGGTGTTGCGACGGCCGATCCAGCCGCGCCCGGTCGGCGCGTAGGACGTGTCTATGCCGATCACGGTCATGACGTGCCGTACCTCCACAACGCAGCAGAGGAAACAGCGTCCTTCGATGATGTAAGGCTCGGTCAGCCGCATCACGCGGTCCAGGTCGTCGGTGATGCCGCGCACCCGCGGCGGCTCGGCGGTGTCGCCGGAATGCAGTGCCCATAGGTACATGGCGGCCAGCGTAGCGGGATTGCGGTGAGATGTCCATCGTCGACTACTGTCGAAGCGTTGCGATTGGCAATATTGCCATTCGAGTACGGTACAAGAGTGTCGATAGGTGACGAAGCAGACCCGAGAGCGTACATTCGCCTCGCGGCAGAACTGCGTCGGGCGATAGCGGACGGCACGTATCCGCCCGGGACGCCGACCCCGTCCATCACCACGCTCAGCCAGCGGTACGGGCACGCGAGGCAGACCTGCGCCAAGGCGCTGCGGCTGCTGGTGGACGAGAAACTGCTGATCAGGTACCCGGGACTCGGCTACTACGTGGCCGGCGCCGCGAAGCCGGACAACCCCGCCAGCGGCGCGGGCAAGACCGACGCCCCGTAACGGGCCTAGCCCCGTAACGGGGCGTCGCCTCAGCGGCTGAGCGCGGCCACGCACTCCACGTGGTGGGTCATCGGGAACGCGTCGAACGCGCGCAGTTCATCGAGCCGCCAGCCGGCCGCGAGCAGCAGGCCGAGGTCGCGGGCCAGCGTGGCCGGATCGCAGGAGACGTAGCAGAACCGCTCGGCGCCGCTGCCGCCGGCCAGGTAGCCGGTGACCTCGCGGGCCAGCCCGGCGCGCGGCGGGTCCGCGACGACGAGCCTGGCCCGCGGCAGCCCGCGCTGCCGCAGGACGCGCGCGACATCGCCCTTGCGCACCTGCGCCCACGGGGCGTCGCGCAGGTTGTGCCGCGCGTCCCTGACCGCGGCGGGGTCTTCCTCGATCCCGATGACCGCGCCGTCGCTGCCGACCTTAGCGGCGACGGCGCCGGCGAACAGGCCTGCGCCGCAGTACAGGTCCAGCACGGTGTCCCCTGGCTTCGGCTCGAGGGCCGCGAGGACGGCCTCGGTCAGCGTGTCCGCCGCGGCCGGGTGCACCTGCCAGAACGCTCCGGCGCTGACTCGCCAGGCACGGCCCGCGGCGTGCTGGGTGAGGAAACCGCTGCCTTTCAGCGGGGTGAGCCGCCGCCGGTTCCTGCTGAGCAGGGACTCGGCAGGCACTGCCGGTGTCTCGGCCGGCGGTCCTGATCTGGCGGGGGTGACGATGACGGCACGATCGCCCGTGCCAACGATGGCCTCGACCGCCGTGGTGTCCGGCCAGGTGCGGCGCGGGATGCCGAGGTCGCGGATGCCGGGGTGCGCGATCAGGCAGTCGTCGATGGCGACGACCTCGTGCGAGCGATGTTTCCGCAGGCCCGCCGCTCCGTCGTCGCGGACCGCGAACTGGACCCGGGTTCGCCAGCCGAGTCCCCGCTGGCCGCCGGTCTCGTCGCCGGGCATCGGCTCGACGGTCACCGCGCGGTCGATGCCGGCCATCCGCCGCAGCTGCTGCCCGATCACGGCGGCCTTCAGCGCGCGCTGCACGGAGAGGCTGGCGTGCTGCCAGTCGCAGCCGCCGCAGCCGCCGGGATGCGCGTACGGGCAGGGCGCGGCTACCCGGTCCGGCGACGGCTCACGGATCTCGACGGCGTCCGCCCGCGCGAACCGGGACGTGACCTCCGTCACCCGGGCGACGACCCGCTCGCCGGGCAGCGCGTGCCTGACGAACAGCACGGGAAGCCCCGGCGGCCTGGCGACGCACCAGCCGCCCTGCGCGACGTCCTCGGTCGTCACCTCGACGGCCTCGCCCACCTCGAAAACCACCAAACCGACCTCCTTGTTCTGGGGTCGCATTCTCCCACGTGAGGGCATACCTTTGGCGAGGTGCCCGAAGCGGGCGCTACCAGCGCTGTGACGGACCGTGAAAGGACGGGTCGTGCATATCGTGATCATGGGGTGCGGGCGGGTCGGCTCGACGCTTGCCCACATCCTGGAGGACCGGGGCAACACGGTCGCGGTCATCGACCGTGACCCGGAAGCGTTCCGCAGGCTCCGCCCGGCGTTCAAGGGCGACCGGGTCACCGGGATCGGCTTCGACCGTGACGTGCTCGCCAGGGCGGGCATCGAGCGCGCCGACAGCTTCGCGGCCGTCAGCAGCGGCGACAACTCCAACATCATCGCCGCCCGGGTCGCCCGTGAGACCTTCCGGGTCCGCCAGGTGGCGGCGCGGATCTACGATCCCAGGCGCGCCGAGGTCTACGAGCGGCTCGGCATCCCCACGGTCGCGACCGTGCGGTGGACGGCCGACCAGATGCTCCGCAAGCTGCTGCCCGAGGGCGCGGAGCCGCTGTGGCGGGACGCCACCGGCAAGATCGTGCTCACCCAGGTGAGCGTGTCACCGGAATGGATCGGCGAGCCGGTCAAGCTCGTCGAGGCCTCGGCGGGCACCCGCATCGCCTACATCGACCGGCTCGGCGAGGCGATCGTCCCGCAGCCGGGAACCGTGCTGCAGCAAGGGGACGTGGTCCACGTCATCGCCCCGGATAGCGACCTGGACAGGATCGAGGCCGCGTTCGCCTCGCGCGAGAGGGGCGGTCACTGATGCGCGTCGCCATCGCCGGAGCGGGCGCGGTGGGCAGGTCCATCGCCCGCGAGCTGCTCGAGAACGGCCACGAGGTGCTGCTCATCGATCAGAAGCCGAGCGCGATCAAGGTGGACAGCGTGCCGCGCGCCGAATGGCTGCTCGCCGATGCCTGCGAGATCAGCTCGCTGGACGACGCGGCGCTCGACCGGTGCAACGTGGTCGTCGCCGCCACCGGCGACGACAAGGTCAACCTGGTGGTCGCGCTGCTCGCCAAGACCGAGTACGGCGTGCCCCGGGTCGTCGCCCGCGTCAACCACCCGGGCAACGAATGGCTGTACAACGAGTCGTGGGGCGTCGACGTGGCCGTGTCCACGCCGCGGCTGCTGTCGGCCCTCGTCGAGGAGGCCGTCAGCGTCGGCGACCTGGTCCGGCTGATGACCTTCGGGCAGAGCGAGGCCAGCCTGGTCGAGCTGACCATGCCCGACGACGCGCCGCTGGCCGGCCAGCAGGTCGGGTCCATCGAGTGGCCGGCCGACTCGGCGCTGGTGGCGATCCTGCGCGAGGGCCGGGTGCTGGTGCCGCAGCCTGAAGACCCGCTGCAGCCGGGCGACGAGCTGTTCTTCGTCACCACGGAGGACGTCGAGGAGGAACTGGAGCGCCTCTTCTCGGCCGGCTAGCGAACGGCTAGCGGGCGAGAAGAGACACGCCGGCGGCAATCGCTGGTTCCGCGGCCGGCGCCGCGACCGGGAGCTGGCCGGTGACGGTGGTGCCCGCGCCCGGCGCGGACCGCACCTCGAGCCGGCCGCCGAGCGCGGTGAGCCGGTCGGCCATGTTCCGCAGGCCCGACCCCATCGGCGTGCGCGCGCTGTCGTAGCCCGCCCCGTCGTCGGAGACGGCGAAGGTCAGCGCGCCGCCCGCGGCGGACAGGCTGATGCGCGCGGCGGTCGCGCGGGCGTACTTGGCGGTGTTCTGCAGCGCCTCGAGGCAGCAGAAGTAGACGGCGGCCTCGGTGTCCTGCGGGAACCGGCCGATCCCGTCGGCCCGCACGGTCACCGGCACCGGCGACTTGCCGGCCTGCGCGTTGAGCGCGGCGACCAGGCCCAGGTCGGCCAGCAGCGGCGGGTAGATGCCGCGCGCCAGGTCCCGCAGGTTCTGCAGCGCGGCCGCGGTGTCCGCCTGCAGCTCTTCCAGCAGCTCCCTGGCCTCTGCGTCGTCGTCGCCGAGCACGCCGCCGGCGATCTTCAGCTTGATGGCCAGCGCCACCAGGTCCTGCTGCGCCCCGTCGTGCAGGTTGCGCTCCAGCCGCCGCCGCGCCTCGTCCCCCGCCGTCACCAGCCGCTGCCGGGACTCCCGCAGCTCGGAGATCAGCCCCGCGTTGGACAGCACCGGGCCGGCCTGCGCCGCCACCGCGGCCACCAGCTGCGCGCCCGCGGGACGCAGCGGCTCATCGCGCGGCATCGCGATCGCCAGCGCCCCGAGCAGCTTCCCCTGATAGCGGATCGGCACGGTGGTGTCGCCGTCCGGCAGCTCCGGCAGCAGTTCACCGGCCGCTGGGACTGGGCCTGGGTCAGGGACGGCACCGGGGTCGCCCGCCGTCGCGCCCGGGCGCAGCTCCCCGCCGACCCGCAGCCACACCACCACCCGCCGCGCCCCGGTCCCGGCCGCCACCATCCGGGCCATCTGCGGCAGCACGTCATCGTCGGCGTAGGCGCCGCCGATCCGGTGTGCGAACTCGGACAGCACCTGATAAGGGGTCGCCCGGCGGCCGTACACGAGCCGGTTGGCGACCAGGGCGGCGCGCTGCCGCACCGGCTGGAAGGCGACCGCCACGATCGCCGCCGCCAGCGCCGACAGGTAGATGCTGTGCTGGTCGCCGGCGGCCGCGCCGACGCCCACTACCAGCGCCGCGTAGACCGCGGTGATGAACGCGGCCAGCGCGCCGTACTGCAGCGCCTTGCTGATCACGATGTCGATGTCGTACAGCCGGTACTTAAGGATCGCGAGGGCGACGGCGCCGTTCATGCAGAACAGCGCCACGTTGAGCACGACGCTGGCGGCCGCCGAGTTGGTCAGGGCCGACGGGATGATCGTCAGCAGCACGAGCACCGCGGCGGTGGCGAACCACTTCAGCTGGAGCCGCTCGTCGCCCGCGGACTTCACGAAGCGCACGATCAGCGAGATCACGCTGAGCAGGATCGCGACGGGTATGAGCAGGTTCTCGACCTGCAGCAGCGCCGGGGCCTGCCCGGCTCCGTACATGGCGAACGGCCGCGAGTAATACCTGGTCGCCTCCACGATCTCCGCGACCAGGGCAAACGCGAGGATGGCCGCCTCGAACCAGGCGACGGGCACCCACCGCCGTGACCTGAGCCGCCCGGTGGGAAAAAGCAGGAACAGGAAGACGACCGTGCCGATCGGCACGAGGGCGAACGAGTTGACGAACCAGAGCGCCGCCCGCGCGCCGGGCAGCGAGCCCGGGGCGACGTAGATCGCGTGCAACGCGTAGGACGTGCAGAACGTGCTGGCGGCCAGCACCAGGGCCGCCGTCAGGGCAAGCCACCCGATGGGGTTGCGCGGCCGCCTGGAGGCGACAAGGTACGCCAGGGCCGGGATCGTCAGGTTCTCCACGTCCCCGGCGATGTCGGAGAAGTCCCAGTTAGTCAGGCGGGCGGGGACATGGTGCCGGTCAGCGAACGCGAGGGCGAGCCCGGCGGCCATCAGGGCGACCGACGCGATGGCGACGCTGCCCGCGGTCCAGCGAGCGGCCGACGTGCGCATCCCGCCCCCTTCCCCGCGCCCCAGGTCCCGCGCGCGGGTGCTTCGCCGTGCGAGCACCATCGGTTGCAGTGTGCTCGCGGGCGGTGCGGGCGACAATAAGGGCAGCCACCGCGGGACTGCTCGTGCCAGCACCCCCGCGGGAATCAGCGAGGACCGGCCGGAGCGCTGGCTAGCGGGTCTCGGTGATCTCCGGGCCGCGCTCGAAGGGGTTGGGCGGGGTGGCGAACCTGTTCTGCTCCTCCTGCTGGGCCTTGGCCTGCTCTTCAAGCGCCGCGGCCGCCTCCGGCGGCAGCCGGAGCTCGAGCAGGTCCCGTGGCGGCACCGGGTGCTCGCCGCGGACCACGACGACCTCGCGCATCACCGCCTCGAGCGGCGCCGCCGCGGCGGGATCCTCCGCCGCCGCCCCGCTGAACACCCCGCGCAGGAACCAGCGGGCACCGTCCACGCCGGTGAACCTGACCAGCTGCGTGCCTGCCTGCGGCTGGCCCGGCTGCGCGGGCACGCGGGCCTGCAGCTCGGGGCCGAACGGCCCGGTGCGCTCCGTGACCATGCCCCCTGCGCCGCTGATCTCCGCGGCGATCTCGGCGCGCACGTCGTCCCACAGCGAGTCGCGCTTAGGCGCGGCGAACGCCTGCAGCTGCAGTTCGCTCAGGCCGTGGCGCACCGTCACCCAGGCGCCGTGCTGCTCGGCGAACACCAGCTGGATGTCCGTGCCCTCCAGCACAGGCACCTGCAGGCTGCCGAGGTCGACTCGCTGGATGTCGGGGTGCGGTTCGGCCACGTCCCACGGTCCGGCCCCGGGGGCCGCGTCCCCGCCGGGGGTCTCGTCGGCCTCGGCCGCAAGGTCCGCCGCGCTCTCCTCTACCGCGTCGCGGCCACCGGCGCCGCGGCGCCGACCGAACACTGGCATCTCTCCTCCGTTCTCAGCCCGCGGTCACGCCCGCGAGACCGCCCGCGTGACCACCGGTCGAGCCGAAACCATTGTCGCCCCTGGCCGAATCGGGCAGGGCGGCCACCTCGCGGAAGGCGGCCCGCTCCACGCGCTGCACCACCAGCTGGGCGATCCTGTCGCCGCGCCGGAACGAGACCGGCGTGGCCGGGTCGGTGTTCAGCAGGACCACCTTGATCTCACCACGGTAGCCCGCGTCGATCGTGCCCGGCGCGTTGACCAGCGTTACCCCGTGCCTGGCGGCCAGCCCCGAGCGCGGGTGCACGAACGCCGCGTACCCGGCCGGCAGGGCGATGGCTATCCCGGTGCCGACCACGGCGCGCTGCCCGGGCGCGAGGTCGACGTCCTCGGCGCAGACCAGGTCAGCGCCCGCGTCGTCCTGGCGCGCGTACGACGGCAGCGGAACGTCCGGGTCCAGCCGGCTGATCAGCACTTCCACACCCCAGAGGGTACGCGACCCTACCCCGGTCCGTGGTCGTCGCGCAGCGCCCGCGCCGCGCGTGTCACCGCGGCCGTGATCGGCACGGCCACGACGGCGCCCGCGATGCCCGCCACCACGCCGCCCACGGCCAGCACGAGGATTACCGCGAGCGGATGCAGCCGCACCATCTTGCCGACGACCTGCGGCTGCAGCAGGTGGCCTTCCAGCTGGTTCATCACGACCATGACGACGAACACGATGATCGCGGCGATCCAGCCCTTGGTGGCGAGCACCACCAGGAGCGCGACGGCGCCCGCCACGAGCACGCCGACCAGCGGCACGAACGCCGCGACGAACATGAACAGCGCCAGCGGCACGACCAGCGGCGCGCCGATGATCGTCAGCGTGACGCCCATCACCACGGCGTGAATAGCGGCCACCGCGGACGTGCCGCGGACGTAGTAGACAACCGCCTGCCAGGCGGCGGCGCCGGCCAGGTCGGCGCGACGCTTGCGTTCCGGCTGGAACCGGCTGGTCAGCCACTGCCAGATCCGGTCGCCGTCCTTGATCAGGAAGAACGAGACGAAGAAGCACAGCACCGCGCCGGCCAGCAGCTCCACCACGATCCTGCTGCCGGTCACCACGGTGCCCTCGACCGCCGACTTGTGCTGGCTGAGGTACTTCACCACGTCGTTCGACAGCTGCTGGAGGCTGCCGGTATGCAGATGGAACGGCGGTCCGGCCAGCCAGGCCTGGACCTGCGTGGTGGTGTGCTTGAACTGGGTGACGAGGCTGGGGTAGTCGGCCTGGACCCTGGTGGTCACCAGCCACCCGGCGCCGCCGAGCAGCACGATGGCGAGCAGCAGGGTGCACCAGGTGGCGGCCAGCGGGGACATCCCGCGCCGGCGGAGCCGGGCGGTCAGCGGCTGCAGCAGCGCGGTGAGCAGGATGGCGGCCGCGCACGGCACGACGACGATGTAGAGCAGCGCGGCCACCCGCGCCGCGACGTACAGCGCGGCCGCGAGCAGCAGCAGCCGCCAGGACCAGGCGGCCGAGGTCTGCAGCCAGCGCGGGACGATGCCCGCTTGCAGCTCCGGCGGCGTCGCGGCCGGCGTCCCGGCCAGCGCCGCACTCGCCTCAGGCGTCCCGTTGGGGGCCGCCTCGCTGTGGGCCGTCCCGTTCTCCGCCACCGGGCGCGCTGGCTCGCCGTCGGGCGGCGTCTTTTCCGCCGCCACGCCGTCCGCCGCGGGCCTTCCGAACCGGAGCCCCGATACCCGGAGCCCGGGGAAGCCACCGCCAGGCCGCCAGGACCGCGCTCCCCGCGCCATCATGTCTCCATCTAACCAACTACGGTGGGGTCATGCTGACACACAGGGACCGGGCACAGGACGCGTCGTACCGCGAACGCCTGCCGGTGCCCGCCAGCTGGTGGCTGCTCGCCGTCCCCGTCATCGCCATCCTCGGCGGCGAGGTGTACGCCGGCTTCGGCGGCTGGATCCCGCCGGTGATCTACGCGGTGTTCATCGTGGTCGTGGCGGGCTTCCTGCTGACCTGGGGCGCGACCACCATCGAGGTGGCGAACGGCACGCTGCGGGCCGGCGGGGCCGAGCTTCCGCTGGACCGGACCTCCGACGTCGTGCCGCTCGACGAGAAGCAGGCCGCGCTGCTGCGCGGCCCGAGGGCCGACCCGGCGGCCCATCTCATGCTGCGGCCCTACCTGAAGCGCGCCGTGTACATCAGGCTCGCCGATCCGGGTAGCGGAGTCCCCTACTGGCTGGTGGCCACCCGGCACCCGGCCGAGCTCGCGACCGCGATCGAGCGCGGGCGGCAGAGCGCGGGCTGCCAGGCCGTGGGATGATGACGCTCACTAAAGGGGGCGAGGAGGTAACAGATGAGTAAGAAGAAGGACGGCTCCGACGGGCGCGCGACCCTCACGCTCGCGTCCATTGCGGTGCCTTTGATATTGCGCAAAGTGCTGGCCGTCGCGTGGACCAAGGTCTTCGGCAAGAGACCGCCGATCGACCTGACGGACCCAAAGATCACGTTCCCCGAGGCGCTGGGCTGGGCCGTCGCCCTGGCGGTCGTCGTGGAAACCGCCCGGTTCGGTGTCACCCGGTCGGCCAGGCAGCGTTCGGCGCTCGAGGCCGCCGGCCTGGAATCGGACTGAGTACGCTACAGCGACCGGTCACCGGGCCCCGCGGGCAGCCCAGCCCGCGGGGCCGTGGCCGTCATGCGGCACACTCGCGGCAGACCAGCTGGCCGTTCCTCTCTTCGGCAAGCTGGCTCCGGTGGTGCACAAGGAAGCAACGCGAGCAAGTGAACTCGTCCGCCTGCCGTGGGATCACCCGGAACGAGAGCTCCTCGTTCGACAGATCAGCCCCAGGAAGCTCAAGCGACTCAGCCACGTCGTCCGGATCAAGGTCGATGGTGCTCGACGACTTGTCCATCCGGCGGGCCTGCAGTTCCTGAAGGCTGTCCTCGGTCAGGTCGTCATCGGTCTTGCGCGGGCTGTCGTAATCGGTAGCCATTGTGACCCATCCCCCTCCATAGGTGGTGCGCGGTCGCTGCGCGGGTGTAACGCTCCGGGAGCCATAGTTGTGCCCGATTCCGGCGAGGAATTTTCGCACAACACTTCCTGCATCGACGGACCAACACACGGGAAGGTGACAGAATTCCGCCCCGAGGGGGGGTGATCTTGGCTACATCACCCGTCCCGCTCCGGATCGAGGTTCGCGAGCGCCTCCGCCAGCGCCGGGAAAAGCCCCGGTCCCGCCGCCACCGTCATCGACGTGCTCGGCGGCGCGCCGTGCAGCCCGCCGACGACCGCCCCCGCCTCCGTCGCGATCAGCGCCCCCGCGGCGTAGTCCCAGTAGTTCAGGCCCCGCTCGTAGAACGCGTCCAGCCGGCCGGCGGCCACCGAGCACAGGTCGGCCGACGCCACCCCGGCCCGCCTGATGTCCCGGACCCGGGGCAGCAGCGCGGCGACGACCTCGCCCTGGACCTTCCGCCGCGCCGCCCGGTACCCGAAGCCGGTCGCCACCAGCGCCTGGTCGAGCGGCACGCCGGGACGGCAGCGCAGCCGGACCCGTCCGGCCCCCGCGGACTCCAGCCAGCCGCCGCCGCCGCGCGTCGCGGTGAACAGCTCGCCGCGGCTGGGCACGAACACCGCGCCCGCCACCACCTCGCCCGCCACCTCCGCTGCGATCGAGACCGCCCAGTCGGGCAGCCCGTACAGGTAGTTGACCGTGCCGTCCAGCGGGTCGATTACCCAGCGGACCGGCGCGCCCGCCGTGTCCCCGATCTGCCCGCCTTCCTCCCCGAGGATCGCGTCGGCGGGCCGCCCGGCCAGGATGCGCGCCCTGATCAGCTCCTCGGAACGCCGGTCCATCTCGGTGACCACGTTGGTCGGGCTGGACTTCGTGGCCGCCACCGACACGCCGGCGCCTGGCGACGCGAGCAGCTCGCCCGCCTCGCGCGCCGCGCCGGTCGCCACGGCGAGCAGCCCTGCGGCGTCCTGGTCCGCGGCGCCCTGGTCCGCGGCACCCCGGTCCGCCGCGGGCACGCCCGCGGCGCTCATGACCGCCCCGGCGCCTGCGGGCGCGCGTACCGGCAGCAGTCGGCCGGGCAGTCCCCCGCCGCCGGCCCGAACCCGCCGAGCGCCAGCGCCGGCGCGCCGGACGATCCGGTCCGCTCCGCCGTCAGCTCGCACACCATCCGCGCGAACCGCTCCGACGAGCCGGGCGCCACCGCCCGCGCGAACGCGAGGCCCAGCGACGACGCGGTCTCCGCCGCCTCCACATCCAGGTCGTGCACGACCTCCATGTGGTCGCTGACGAACCCGACGGGCACGACCACGACGGCGGGCACCCCGTCTTTCGCCAGCACCCGCAGGTGGTCGTTCACATCCGGCTCCAGCCAGGGCACGCTCGGCGGGCCGCTGCGGCTCTGGAAGACGAGGTCCCAGCCCAGGGAGCCACCACGCGTCCGTTCCGAGATAAGCCGCGAAGCTTCCCTCAGCTCAGCCACGTACCTGCCGCCTGGAACCACGGTCCCGGCCGACACGCTGCCGCTGGCGGCGGCCATGCCGGCCGGCACGCTGTGCGCGGTGAACACCAGCCGGGCACCATCGGCGACGTCCCGCGGCAGGGTGCGCAGCGCCGCTTCTGTGCTGGCCGCGAACGGCTCGATGAACCCCGGATGGTTGAAGTACGGGCGGATCTTGTCGATCCGCGGCGCGCCTGGTCCGGCCGCCGCGACCGCCGCCTCGATGTCGTCCCGGTACTGCCGGCACGCCGAGTAGGAGCTGTAGGCGGAGGTCGCGAACGCGACCGCGTGCCGCACTCCGTCGGCGGCCATCTGCCGCACCGTGTCGGTGAGCAGCGGCGGCCAGTTCCTGTTTCCCCAGTAGACGGGCAGGTCCATGCCCGCGGCCTCGATCGCGGCGATCAGGTCCCGGCACTGGCCGTTGATCGGGCTGACCCCGCCCGCCGCGTAGTAGTGCTCCGCCACCGCGGCCAGCCGCTCCGCGGGCACGCCGCGGCCGCGCGTGACGTTCTCGAGGAACGGCAACACGTCATCGGGGCCCTCGGGGCCGCCGAACGACAGCAGCAGGAACGCGTCATAGGTCGGCACATGTCCTATCCAACCAGGGACCCGGCGCGCGCTGGTAACCGGCGCTCTGCCGGGAAATGACAGCGACGCCTGGTGCTTGCGCCCGGTATCGTCGGGTTTCTGGAGGCAACGCACGCGATGACGAGTACGGGGGAGAGGATTCAACGGGGGTTTCTGCTGCCGTACGCGGAGATCTTCCGCGACCACCGCGCGCGGCGGTTCTCCGCGGCCGGGGTCATCGGGCGGATGCCGATGGCCATGCTCGGGCTCGGCACCGTGCTGCTGATCTCCGCCCGAACCGGCCACTACGGGGTGGCCGGCAGCGTGGCGGCGTCCGGGGCGCTCGGCGCGGCGCTCTGCGCGCCGCAGTTCGCCCGGCTGGTCGACAGGCTCGGCCAGCGGCGGGTGCTGATGCCGCTGTGCCTCGTGTTCGCGCTCGCGGTCACCGGGCTGGTGCTCGCGGTACAGCTGGGAGCGCCGGACTGGGTGCTGTTCCTCCCCGGCATCCTCGCCGGCGCCAGCATGCCGGTGCTCGGCCCGATGGTGCGCGCCCGGTGGAGCGCGCTGCTGGCCGGCTCGCCCCGGCTGCACACCGCGTTCTCGCTGGAGTCGGTCGGCGACGAGCTGTGCTACATGGTCGGGCCGGCGGTGGTGACGCTGCTCGCCACCCAGGTCCACCCCGCGGCCGGCGTGACCGCCGCCGCCGCGCTCTGCCTGACGGGAACGCTCTGGTTCGCGTCGCAGCGGGACACCGAGCCGCCGCCGCGTTCGCGGGTGGTTCTGAAGGATTCTCCTGAACGTCCCCGGCCTACTCCGGGAGCGCGTCGTTTCTCCCTGGCCGCGCCCGGCCTCATCGTGCTCGCGCCCGTGTACGTGTTCCTCGGCGGGATGTTCGTCTCGGTGGACCTGTCCACGGTCGCGTTCGCCACGAGCTTCGGCCATAAGCCGCTGGCGGGGCTGCTGCTCGCCTGCTGGGCGTTCGGCAGCGGCGTCGGCGGCCTCTGGTACGGCACCAGGAACTGGCGGTCGCCCACCTGGCGGCGGTTCGCGATCACGCTGGCGCTCACCGTCGCCGGGGTGTGGACGTTCGGCACGGTGCCCAACCTGATCACGCTCGCGCTGGTGCAGTTCCTGTGCGGGATGGCGATCGCGCCGACGCTGATCGCCGGGTACAGCCTGATGGAGGAGCAGGCCTGGCCAGGGCGGACCACCGAGGCGATGACCTGGCTGTCGACCGGGATCGGCGTCGGCGTGGCCTGCGGCGCGACGGCCGCGGGGTTCATCCTGGACGCGTTCGGGGCGCGGTGGGGGTACGTATTCGCGGCCTCGTGCGGCAGCGCTAGCGTGCTGCTCTGCCTGGCCGGGCTGCGGCGGCTCGCGGGCCCGCCGCCGGCGCCCGGCCCCGATGCTCTTCCTTAACTGGACTCGCGGGCGTCCTCAGCCGGACTCGCGGGCGTACTCGGCGGCCAGCGTCAGCACCTCGTCCACGTACCAGGTGGCGTGGTTGTAGGCGAAGATCGCCTGCCGCAGCCCCTGGCCGCCCTGGGCGGCGCCGCTGGCGCACAGCAGCACGGCCGCGGACGGCACCGCGTCGTACGGGTTCATGATGTCCGGCGGCCCGGTCTCGCCGAACGCGTCGATGCCCCAGACCCGCCAGGTGGACGGCAGGAACTGCATCGGGCCGAGCGCCCCGGCGCTCGACGGCCCCGTGTTCGCGCCGTCACCGCTTTCGATCTGCCCGATTGCGGCCAGCACCGTCCAGGACAGCCCCGGGCAGTACTGCGCGGCGGACTCCTGGAACAGCGCCAGGTAGCTGCCCGGCCTGCCCGTGGGCGGGTGCGCGTCGACCGGCAGCGTGGTGCCGGCGATGACCGGAACCAGCCGGACGACCCGGCTCTGCGTGCCGAGCACCGCGCTCACCTGGGCGGCGAGCCTGGTCATGTCGGCGGCCGGCGCGTTGACCAGCACCGCCACGTTCCTGACGAGGCCGAGGCGGCGCGCCGTGGCCTGGTTCACGATCGCGTCCACGCCGGTCACGCCGAGCAGCGCCGTCCCGCCGAACGTGATCGTCGTCCGGACCGCCGCCGCCACCGGGTACGCGCCGTGGGACAGCCGCAGCGCCCGGGCAGCCGCGGCGGTCGTGATGAGGTCGCCGGCGGCGAAGCCGCGCCACACCGTGGCGCTGGCGGCCGTGGCCGGGGGTGTCCAGGGGCGCAGCGCGCTCGCTGTCGCGGCGATGACCGTCAGCGGCTTGCCGTTGACCGTGATCCGCGCGCCGTCGACCGGGAGCACGGACCTGACCTGGCTCAGCTTCCTGAGCCTGGCGAGGTCGGCCGCGGTGACGCTGCCGGGGCCGGCGGCGATGAGGTCGGGGACGACCAGGCGCGGGACGCTCGCGGCGGCGGTGTGCGGGACGGCAGGCGCGGGACTGGCCGCGGCGACCAAGCCGGCCACGGCCACGACGGCCGCTGCCAGCGCACCCGTCACGGTGGCCGGCCGCGACGTGCGACGGACGCTGCGCAGCCTCACAGTTACCTAACTGTATAGGCCCGCGCCCATGCCACCAAGACCCCCTCCGCCAGGCGATCGGCGCGTCCACGCGCCCGCATCTGGCGGTATGCGCGGGGCAGTGGCGAAGCTGCGGCTACTCTCTGACTATGACGCAGGAGGCAGACCGGAGTCCGGCCCAGCCGGGCGCCGGCCAGCGGCGGGCGGCAGGGCGCCCGGCGCGCAAACCACCAGGACGGCCGTCGCTCGGCGGCGGCGCGCCCGCCCAGGACCGCGAGCTGCGCGCGCAGGGCAGAGAGACCGTGCGCAAGCTGCTCGACGCGGGCACGATCGAATTCGAGGAACGCGGCTTCAGCGGGGTCCGCGTCGACGACGTGGTGCGCCGGGCGGGGATCTCGCACGGCACGTTCTACCTGTACTTCTCCAACAAGGAAGACCTGTTCAAGGCGCTGCTGCGGGACGCGCTGCACGACATGGAGAGCGTGGCGGGCGACTTCCCCGTCGTCACGGGCGACGAGACCGGCCTGGCCGTGCTGCGCCAGTGGGTGCGGAAGTTCTTCGCGGCCTACGCCGCGCACTCGACCGTGCTGCGCACGCTCAGCTCGGCGAATGCCCCAGGGGAGCTGTTCGGCGACGGGCTGCGGCTGTTCTTCAGCATCACCGAGGCGATGACCACCGGCATGACGGCGGCCGCGGAAGCGGCCGGTCGGCATCAGGAGCACGCCGAGCTCACAGCGTTCGCCTGCCTGATGATGCTGGAGCGGGTGAACTTCGTGGTCACCACCGAAGTGCAGCTGCCGATCGACGAGATGTCCGACAGGATCGCCGAGATCATGTTCGCCGCGTTCGGGCTGACGCCTGCCTGAGGGAGTCACCACGGGCCCGTTCCGGATAACTTTTACAGCCCCGGTCTGGGGTAAGAATTAAGGACGTGCGTTTCCTTCACGATATCGATCCGGCCACCGACCTGACCTATAGCGATGTGTTCATGGTGCCCGGGCGGTCGGCGGTCGGGTCGCGGCTCGACGTCGACCTGATCGCGCCGGACGGCAGCGGCGCCACCATCCCGGTCGTGGCGGCCAACATGACCGCCGTTTCCGGCCGCCGCATGGCGGAAACGATCGCGCGGCGCGGCGGCATCGCGATCCTGCCGCAGGACATCCCCGCCGACGTGGTCGCCGACGTGGTGGAGTGGGTCAAGACCCGCGACCTCGTCGTCGACACGGCGATCACGCTCGGGCCGGCGGACACCGTCGGCGAGGCGCTCGCGCTGCTGCCCAAGCGGGCGCACGGCGCGGTGGTGGTGATCGACGGCGGCGGCGCGCCGGTCGGCGTCGTCACCGAGGCGGACTGCGCCGGGGCGGACCGGTTCGCCCAGCTCAGCACCGTGATGTCCGCCGACCCCGTCACGCTGCCCGCGGGCACGCCGCCGGAACGGGCGTTCGGCCTGCTGCACGACCACCGGCGCCGGCTGGCGCCGGTGGTCGCCCCGTCCGGGGAGTGCACCGGGATCCTCACCCGCACCGGGGCGCTGCGCGCCACGCTGTACACCCCCGCGACCGACGCGGCGGGGCGGCTGCGGGTCGGGGCGGCCGTCGGCGTGAACGGTGACGTGGCGGCCAAGGCGAAGCTGCTGCTCGACGCGGGCGTCGACATCCTCGTCGTGGACACCGCGCACGGCCATCAGGAGAAGATGCTGTCCGCGCTGCGCGCCGTGCGGGGCCTGGCGCCGTCGGTGCCGGTCGTCGCGGGGAACGTGGTGACGGCGTCCGGCGTGGCCGACCTGGTGGCGGCCGGGGCGGACATCGTGAAGGTCGGTGTCGGGCCCGGCGCCATGTGCACCACCCGGATGATGACCGGGGTGGGCAGGCCGCAGTTCACCGCGGTGCTCGAGTGCGCCGCCGAGGCCGCGGCGCTGGGCGCCCACGTCTGGGCTGACGGCGGCGTCCGGCATCCGCGCGACGTCGCGCTGGGGCTGGCGGCGGGCGCGTCGTGCGTGATGATCGGATCCTGGTTCGCCGGGACCTACGAGTCGCCTGGCGACGCGTTCCGCGACCCAGAGGGGCGGCTGTACAAGGAGAGCTTCGGGATGGCGTCGGCGCGCGCGGTGCGGCTGCGTTCCGCGGCGGACTCCGCGTACGAGCGGGCGCGCAAGGAGCTGTTCGAGGAGGGGATCTCCTCGGCGCGGATGTACCTGGACGTCGCGCGGCCCGGCGTGGAGGACCTGCTCGACATGATCGTCGCCGGCGTGCGCAGCGCGTGCACCTACGCGGGCGCGCGCGACCTGCCGTCGTTCGCGGAGCGGGCCGTAGTCGGCGTGCAGAGCGCCTCCGGGTACACCGAGGGCATGCCGGTGCCCGGCAGCTGGTGATTACGGGGAGGCTGGCTCCTGCTGGCCGGTCTTCTGGGTGACCGCCTCGGTCACCCATCCGGCGATCCGGTCGGTGAGCTGGTCGTCCGTCGCCCGTTCCGCGTGACCGAAGCCGGGGATGAGCCACAGCTCCTTCGGCTCCCTGGCCGCGGCGTAGAGCTGGCGGGCGTGGTCGGCGGGGAAAAACTGGTCCTTGTCACCGTGCACGATCAGCAGCGGGACGGGCGAGAGCCGCTCGGCGGCGGCGGTCGGCGGCAGCGGGTCAGGGACCGGCCAGCCGTGCGGGTCGATCCTGGTGTGCAGGAACTGCCTGGCGATCACCCGGCCCAGGCGCTTTTCCGCCACGAAGTGCACCCGGCGCATCGGCTCGGTGCCCCGGTAGTACCACCTGCCCGGCCCGCTGACCGAGACCGCCGCGTCCACCCCGCCTCGCAGGGCCGCCTGGCGGAGCACCACCGAGGCGCCCATGGAGAAGCCGACGGCGGCGACCTTCTGGTAGCCGAGCTCACGGGTGTAGTGCACGGCCATGTCCAGGTCGTTGATCTCCTTGTCGCCGAGCGTCGACAGCCCGCCGGACCTGCCGTGCCCGCGGAAGTCGAACGTCACCACGCCCGCCTTGAGGTTGAACCGCCGCGCGATCGTCCACACTGTGGACCGCTGCCACGACTGGGTGAACCCGTGCGCCATGACGATCGCGAGATCCCGCGGTCCCGGCATGTGCACGGCGTCGATCGGCACGCCGTCCTCGGTCACCAGTGTCACGGTCGTGACGACGGATTTCACAGCACTCCAATCCTGAGCGGCCTGTGCCTCTAGCTAACAAGCGGGCCGTCCGGGACATGCCAGGGGCCGCGCACCCGGGCACCTTGACGGTACCCCGGCGCGCGGCCCCAGTGCGTTACGGCCGCAACGTAACGCAGGTCACCTATTCGGTGGTGGCCTTTTCCGGCAGGTGCGGCTCCTCCGTCGTGGGTGAGGCCTCGGCCTCGGCCGTCACCGACAGCCGGCTGCTGTACACCTCCTCCTGCGGGTAGGCCTCTTCGCCGTGGATCGCGACGTCGCCGATCTCCAGGTCCGCGTCGTCGAACCGCAGCTTCATCCGCAGCACGTACTTGATGAAGAACAGGATGACCGCGGTGACGGCCCCGTCCCAGATGATGATCGTGAGCGCCGCGAGGAACTGCACGAGCAACTGGTGCGGGTGCCCGTAGAACAGGCCCGTGCCGGCGACCGAGGACGTCTTGCCGAGGCCCACGTACACGATCATGTTCGGGTCGGCGAGCAGGCCGACGAGGAGGCCGCCGCACAGGCCAGCGAAGCCGTGCGTGTAGACCACGCCGAGGGCGTCGTCCACCCTGTTGAAGGGCCAGACGTACTTCGGCAGGAACTGCCAGGCGACCCAGACGATCCCGGAGCAGACGAGGCCGATCACGATCGCGCCGAAGCCGTTGACGTAACCGGCGGCGGGCGTGATGCCGACCAGGCCGCAGATCATGCCGTTCAGGCCGCCGAGGAAGGTCGGCTTCTTCTCCTTGGTCAGGAACATGTCCATGAAGATCCAGGTCATCATGGCCACAGCCGTCGCGAGGTTGGTGTTGACCACGGCCGCCGCGGCGTCCGCGCCAGCGAAGTACGGGTCACCGCCGTTGAAGCCGTTCCAGCCGAGCCACAGGATGCCGGCGCCGAGCGCGACGAACATCAGGTTGTTCGGGATGGCCTTCTCGCGGTCGCGCCGCAGCCGCGGCCCGATGATCGCCGCCGCCGTGAAGCCGGAGACGCCGGCCGCCAGGTGGATGACGTAACCGCCGGAGAAGTCGAGCGCGCCCTTGCCTGCCCAGTAGCCGCCGCCCCAGAGCAGGAAGGCGTTCACCGAGTAGGCGAAGGTGATCCAGAGCGGCACGAAGATCAGCCAGACCTTGAAGCTGATCCGGCCGAGCACGCTGCCGATGAACAGGATCGGGGTGATCGCGGCGAACACGAACTGGAAATACTCGACCGACGCCGCGGGCAGCCTGAAGCTCGGCATCAACCCGTTCAGCAGCGGGATGTTCGCCTGGCTCTGCAACGCGTTGGCGCCGAGAATTGTCCGCGGATCACCGACGAACGTACTGATCAGGGGCGTGCCGAAGCCCATCTTGTAGGCCCAGAGAACCCACGTGATGAGGACCAGGCAGAAGGTGCTGAACACCATCAAGACGGTGTTCATCGCCCATTTCTTCTGCACGAGGCCGCCGTACAGGACGGCCAGGGCCGGGATGGACATGAGCCCGACCAGCGTGGCCGCTGTCATCTGCCAGGCGTTGTCTCCCGATCCCAGCCAAGTGGGGTATGGAATCACTGTATTTACTCCTCCAGGGGCTACCTGTATGAAGGGCCTCTCGGGTTCCAGGGTCGCCCCCCGGGCTTACTGGCCCGCCCCGGCCGCTCCGCCTGCTTTCATGCAACGGTTAATGTTTCCCATGCGCGGGTTTCGAGGGCATTTCCCGTTTGTTACGCCAGCGGTAACGTGGCAGGTGGGAATGCCAGCGATGTTTCCTGAATGTGTCGGGACGTCAGCTGCCTGGGACATTGTCCGCATCTCCGGCAAAGGGCACGAGCGCTAGCATGACGCCCATGCGGCTGGCGCTGGCTTGGAAAACCCACCGCGCGGCCGGGTGCCTGACCGCCGCGATCGCCTGCTGCGCGGCCTGTCTCTGCGCGGGGTGCACCGGGCCGCGGTCGACGTGGCGACCGTCCCTGGCGCTCCCGGGGCGGCCGGCTAGCCGGCGACGCCGGCCTTACAGGCCGGTCAGCTGCTCCGACAGCTCGCGCAGCTGGCGGCGTGCCGCGAGGTCGTAGGCCTGGTCGTTCGCCCGTCCCTCGTCGAGGCTGTTGTAGAACCGGCCGGTGCCCGTCTCCGTGTCCGGGGCGGCGATCAGCCGCATCGTCGCCTCGACGCCCTGGGCGATGGTGCTGATGGGCGAGGACACGATCTTGGTCGGCATGAACGTGGCCGGGTGCAGGGCGTTGACGGTCACGCCGTCGGGGTCGAGCTCGGCGGCCAGGTCGAAGGTGAACAGGACCTGCGCGAGCTTGCTCTGCCGGTAGGCGCGCATCCCGTTGTAGTCCTTCGTGAGCATCACGTCGCTGAAGTCGATGGCCTGCTGCCCGATGGAGGCGACGTTGACGATCCGGGACGGCGCCGAAGCACGCAGCAGCGGCAGCAGCAGCCGGGTCAGCGCGTATGTCGCCAGGTAGTTGACGGCGAACCGCAGCTCGTACCCGTCCGCGCTCTCCTGCCGGGCGCCGCCCCCGGGCACGTCGCCGCCGATGCCGGCGTTGTTCACCAGCACGTCAAGCCGCGGCTCCGCCGCGATGACCTGGCCGGCGAGCTCACGCACCCCGGCGAGGCTCGACAGGTCCGCCTGGTACCCGCGCACCCGGTCGCCGGCCGCCGGTTCGTTCGCCTCGGCGGCCGCCGTGGTGACCTCCTTGATCGTGTCCGCGATCCGCCCTGGGTCGCGGCCGTGCACGAGCACGGTCGCCCCGGCCCTGGCAAGCTCGGCGGCCAGCGCCCGGCCAAGCCCGTCGGTCGCACCGGTGACAAGAATGACTTTCCCGTGGAGTTCGGCCATAGCCCTACTGTTCCACGCCAGGCCCCGGCGGCACCACGGCGGGAGACGGTGGCATGCTGGTCCCGCGACATCCAGGGACAGGAGATGGCATGACTCAACCGGGCGGATATAACGCGGGCATCATCGCGGAGTTCCGCGCCAACCACGGCCAGGTCGGCGGTGGCTTCGCCGGAGCGCCGCTGCTCCTGCTGCACACCACCGGCGCCCGTACCGGCACGCCGCGCGTCAGCCCGGTGATGTACCTGGCCGACGACGGCCGGTATCTCGTCTTCGCGTCGAAGGCGGGGGCAGACGACAACCCCGCCTGGTACCACAACCTCCTCGCCCACCCGGACACCACGATCGAGGTCGGCGACCGCGTCATCGAAGTGCACGCCACCGAACTGGCCGGACCCGAGCGCGACGAGAAATACGCCGAGCAGGCCCGGCGCTATCCCCGCTTCGGCGACTACCAGCGGAAAACAGCGCGGACCATCCCCGTCATCGCCCTTACCCCCGGGGCGTCCTGATGGCAGCGACGGCGCATCCCGGCGGGACGTTCGCCTTGGGCGGGGACCTAACGGTCACGCGGATGGGATACGGGGCGATGCAGCTGGCCGGCCCGCGCGTGTTCGGGCCGCCCGCCGACCGTGACGCCGCGGTGGCGGTGCTGCGCGAGGCGGTTGAGCTGGGCATCACCCACATCGACACATCCGGCTACTACGGCCCGCGCGTCACCAACCAGATCATCAGGGAGGCGCTGTTCCCCTACCCCGAGGACCTGCACATCGTCACCAAAGTCGGGGCACGGCGAGACGCCAACGGCGGCTGGCCCGAGGCGCTGGCCCCTGAGCAGCTGCGCGCGCAGGTCGAGGAGAACCTGCGTGATCTCGGCCTCGACGCGATGGACGTGGTCAACCTGCGGAACCCCGGCCAGCGCGGGCCGCAGCCCGGCTCAATCGCCGGGCCGTTCACCGTGCTGGCCGAGCTGCAGCAGGAAGGGCTGATCAGGCACCTGGGGGTCAGCAACGTGATCGCCGGGCAGGTCGCCGAGGTGCAGTCCATCGCGCCGGTCGCGTGCGTGCAGAACCACTACAACCTGGCCAGCAGGGGCGACGACGACCTGATCGGGTCCCTCGCCGAGCAAGGCATCGCCTACGTGCCCTTCTTCCCGCTCGGCGGATTCTCCCCGCTGCAGTCCGGCACGCTGGACGCGGTCGCCGAGCAGCTCGGCGCCGCCCGGATGACCGTCGCATTGGCGTGGCTGCTGCACCGGTCGCCGAACATCCTGCTCATCCCGGGCACCTCGTCCGTCGCGCACCTGCGCGAGAACGTCGCCGCCGCTGACCTGGCCCTGCCCGCGGACGCGCTAGCGGAACTAGACGCGATCGCCACCTGAGCCTTCCGCGGCGCCGCGCCCGCCCTGCGGGAGCGGACCTGCCGATTGCGCATCGACATGATCCTGGACGCGGCCACCCTGCCATTCTTGCTGTTATCAGCTGTCGGCGGCGGTGGACGGGAGGCCGACTCCGGGCCTCACGCCGTGTGGTGAAAGCGACTCGGGGTGGGTACGTAGCGTTGAGGATGGTGCTGGTAGGGGGTCAGCTATGGACTTGGCACTGCGGACAACGGCGTCGCCGGCCGCTATCTGGGTGATCGTCGTCGTCGCGGTCGTCCTCCTGGCGTTCTGGCTGTTCATGGTGATGGTGTTCGCGAACCGGCCGGATCCCCGGCTGCGGCCGGCGGCCGGCATGCAGGGACCGGTGCTCGGCGGGATACACATGGCAGCGGGCGGCCACAGCGTGGAGGCGCCCGCCGAGCCGATCCCGGCCCAGCGCAGCGCGGCCGACAGTCCGGCCCCCGCCGACACGGCGGGCAGTGGCGCGGGCGGAAGCCCCTAACCCTGCCGGCTTCCGGGGAAGCGAGGGCGCCCCGGCGCCCGAACGGATTAGCTGCTCGGGCCGGGGAGGTTCACCAAGCTCGCCAGGGCCGCGCGGTGGGCGCCCGGCGTGCCGAACAGCACCGAGGACGCCTTCGCCCGCTTGAGGTACAGGTGAGCGGGGTGCTCCCAGGTGAAGCCGATGCCGCCGTGCATCTGCACGCATTCCTGCGCGGCCGCGACCGCGGCCTCGCCGCACGCCGACTTCGCCAGGGCCACCGCCACCGGCGCGTCCGGATCGCCGTCGGCCAGGCAGGCCGCCGCGTACCTGGACGCCGCCCGCGCCTGCGTGATCATCGTCCACAGGT
The DNA here is from genome assembly GCA_963843745.1 of uncultured Actinomycetota bacterium. Classification (GTDB taxonomy): domain Bacteria; phylum Actinomycetota; class Actinomycetes; order Streptosporangiales; family Streptosporangiaceae; genus Trebonia. The sequence goes on along the minus strand of CAWJLP010000007.1, from coordinate 1,536,176 downwards.
CGGCCAGCCGGTGCTTGAGTGCCTGGAAGGAGCCGATCGGCCGGGCGAACTGGTGGCGCTCCTTCAGGTAGGCCACGGTCATGTCCAGGCAGCGCTGCGCGAGGCCGAGATCCTCGGCGGCGAGCACGGTGGCGCCCGCCATCAGCCCGGCGTCCACGGCCGCCTCGGCGGCCGGCCCGACGGCGACCTGCCGGGCGGGCGCGCCGTCCAGCGTCACGTCGCACAGCTGCCTGGTCATGTCCAGCGAGGTCACCGGCGTGCGGTGCACGCCGGGCGCGGTCGCCTCGACCAGGTACAGGGCGTTCGGCACCCCGTCGGCGGACACGAGCAGCACGTCGGCGGGCAGCGCGTCGGCCACCGCGGGGATCGTGCCGCGCAGCTTGGTCATGCCGCCGTCGGCCGGCCCGGCGACCCGCACTGCCGAGGGGAACGCCGCGCCGGGCAGCGTGGCGGGCGGCACGGCGAGCGCCGCCGTCAGCTCGCCGTCGGCCATCCGGCGCAGCAGGTCAGCCGCGGGTGAGACAGGTGCGGAGTCGGTGCGCTGCGCGCTGCTCTTCGCGGCCGACAGCGCCGTGGCGGTAGCCACGGCCGCGCTGCCCAGGTACGGGATCGGCGCCACGGCGGCCCCGAACTGCTCGGCGGCGGCGGCGAGTTCCCGGTAGGAGGCGCCGGCGCCGCCAAGCGCCTCAGGGATCAGCAGGCCCGCCAGGCCGATCTCCGCGGCCACGGTGTGCCACAGGTCCAGGTCGTACGTGTCTGGTTTCTCGGTCCTTGCCACCACGTCGGAGGCCTGCGCACGGGACGAGAGGAGATCGGCGAGGGCAGTCGCGAGCGTACGTTCCGTATCGGAATAGAGAAGGTCAACGTTGTGAGCCATCAGCGGGGCAGATCCTTCCACGCGACGCCGGTGTCGGTGCGGGGCTCAGCCGGCAGGCCGAGGACGCGCTCGGCGATGATGTTGCGCAGCACCTCGGAGGTGCCGCCCTCGATCGAGTTGGCCCGCGAGCGCAGGTAGCGGTACCCGGGACCACGGGCGTAGTCGCTGGCCGAGCCGCGGTGCATCGTCCAGTCGTCGTAGCGCAGCCCGTCCGCCGCGGCGAAGTCGATCTCCCAGCCGGAGATCTCCTGGTTCAGCCGGGCGAAGACGAGCTTGGCCGCCGAGCCCTCCGGACCCGGCTCCCCCGCCGCGAGCTGCTGCCGCAGCCGCTCGCCGGCCAGCCGCGCCACCTCGGCTTCCGCCCACAGCCGGAGGAGCCGTTGGTGCAGTTCGTGAGTGCGCAGCTCAGGATGCGTGCGCCACTCCGCGGCGGCGAACGCGATCGCGCTCTGCTCCCTCGGCACCGACCGGGAGCTGCCGATCGAGACCCGCTCGTTCATCAGCGTGGTCTGCGCGACACGCCAGCCCGCGCCGATGTCGCCGAGCCGGTTCGCGTCCGGCACCCGGGCATCGGTGAAGAACACCTCGTTAAACTCCGCCTGGCCGGTGAGCTGGCGGAGCGGGCGCACCTCGACACCCGGCTGATGCATGTCGATGACGAAGTAGCTCAGCCCGGCGTGCTTGGGCACGTCCGGGTCCGTGCGGGCGAGCAGCAGGCCCCAGCGCGCTTCGTGGGCGAGCGAGGTCCACACCTTCTGGCCGTTGACGACCCACTCGTCGCCGTCCTTGACGGCGCGGGTCCCGAGGCCGGCCAGGTCGCTGCCGGCGCCTGGCTCGCTGAAGAGCTGGCACCAGATCTCTTCGGCGGTCCACAGCGGCTTCAGCCAGCGGGTCTTCTGCTCGTCGGTGCCGAACGCGATGATCGTCGGCGCGGCCATGCCGAGCCCGATGACGTTGCGCCGCGGGTCGAGGTCGTGGGCGCCGCCCTTGGCGAACTCCTCATCGGCCGCCCGCTGCAGCGTGCGGGACAGGCCGAGGCCGCCGTGCCCGACCGGGTAGTGCGCGGCGGCCAGCCCAGCGTCGAACCTGGCGCTGTTGAACTCCGCTGCCGGAGTCGTCGCCGGGTCGTGCTCCGCGAGGAACGCGCGCACCCGGTCGCGGAGATCGGTGTCGGTGGTCAACGCCCTGCCCCTTTCCTACGAGACGGGTCCGCCCGCGATGTACAGGATCTGGCCGGACACGAAACCGGCCGCCTCGCTGCAGAAGAACGAGATCGCGTTCGCCACGTCCTCCGGCCAGCCGACCCGCTGCACCGGGATCGTCTGCGCCGCGCCGGCCTGGAAGTCCTCGAACGACACGCCGAGCCTGGCCGCGGTCGCCGCGGTCATGTCGGTGACGATGAACCCGGGCGCCACGGCGTTCGCCGTGATGCCGAACTTGCCGAGCTCGATCGCGAGAGTCTTCGTCAGCCCCTGCATGCCGGCCTTCGCGGCGGAGTAGTTCACCTGGCCCCTGTTACCGACGGCGCTCACCGACGACAGGTTGACGATCCGGCCCCACTTGGCGCTGACCATGTACTTCTGGATCGCGCGCGTCATGAGGAAGGCGCCCCTCAGGTGGACGTTCAGCACCGTGTCCCAGTCGGTCTCCGACATCTTGAACAGCAGGTTGTCCCTCGTCACGCCCGCGTTGTTGATCAGCACCGTCGGCTCGCCAAGCTCGGCGGCCACCCGCTCGACAGCCGCCTGGACCTGGTCCGCGTTGCTGACGTCGGCGCCAACCGCGATCGCCTTCCCGCCCGCCTTCTCGATCTCGGCGACGGTCTGCGCGCCGTCGGCCTCGTTCAGGTCGAGCACCCCGACGGCCATCCCGTCGCCGGCGAGGCGCTTGGCGGTTCCGGCGCCGATCCCGCGGGCGGCTCCGGTAACGATCGCGATTCGCTGTGCCATATCGTTGTGTTTCCTTTCCTTAGCCCGACGTCGATGTCGCGAACGTCGGTGTTCCAGCGTCATTATCCACGTCCGCGCGCCGCACGCCACGTGCGGGCGGTGGACGCCGGACGGTACCTTGTCAGGTGTTGATGTCCGGATTGGGGGCTGGCTACGCTGTGTCATCGGTTTCTCGGGTCCTCGCGGGGGTTACCGCGGTCGCGGCCGTCGCGCTGACCGGGTGCGCCACCAAGGGCGTGCCGTACAACACGCCCTCGTCCTCGTCGTCCGCGACGGCCGCTCCGACGACGGCCGCCGCCGCGCCCACCGTGTCGATGACCCCGGTGCCCGCGGCGTCGGGGCAGCTCACCGGCACGCAGCTGGAGACGGTGCTGCTCCCCCAGTCGTTCTTCCCCGCCGGGTTCACGCTGTCGTCGTCGTCCGTGGTCAGCTCCGGCCCCGCTCTGTCGTCGTCGCCCCCGCAGTACGACCTGGCGACGGTCGACTGCGCGACGTTCGTCAACCATTTCGGCAACACCGGGTTCGGTGAGACCGCGCTGGCGTCCGTCAGTGCCGCGGGGCAATCGCAGGCGTACGACCAGGTGGTCTACCAGTTCGGCTCCCCCGCCGCGGCCGCGGCGTTCGTGGCCGGGGTCAATTCGGTGGCGGGGCGGTGCCGGTCGTTCACCGCTACCTCCAACGGCGCGACGGGGACGTTCGGGCTGAAGGCGGCGCCGGGGGCCGCGGTGGGCGGGCACCCGTCGCTCGAGCTAACGCAGACCGGAGTGCTCAACCACTCGGCTCTGTCGATCGACACGGTGATGTCCGCCAGCGGCGTGGACGTGTTCGCGGGGGCCGCGGTCGGGCTCGGCGCCGCCGTGCCCACCGGCCTGGCCCCGGCGACGATCGCCTACAACCTGATGAAGCGCCAGGCGGCCGCCGCGGTGCTCGGCGGTTCCTAGGGAACGTGGTGGACTTCCGGCATTCCGATGAGGTCTGGCGCGATTTCCCTCAGCTCGTCGCCGGGGTCGCGTTCGCGACCGGGATCTCCGCTGATGCGTCGCCCGACGACAGCGTCGCCAGGTTCACCGCCATCGCGAAGTCACGGCTGGCGGAGGCGGCGGAAAGCGAGCTGCCGGAAATCCAGGCGTGGCGGCGGGCCTTCACCACGATGGGGCTGAAGCCGACCCAGTACCGGTGCGCGTCTGAGGCGCTGCTCCGGCGCTTCAGGAAGGAGGGGACCCTGCCGCGGCTGCACCCGCTGGTGGACGTGTGCAACGCCGTTTCCCTCGCCTTCGCGATCCCGGTGGCCGTCTTCGACGTCGCCGCGGTCAGCGGCTCCCTGCGAGTGCGGTACGCGGCTGGCGACGAGAACTACCTGACGTTCGCTGGCGAGGCCGAGCATCCCAGCCCGGGCGAGGTGATCTTCGCTGACCAGGCGGCTCAGGTGCACGCCCGGCGATGGACGAACCGGCAAAGCGGCCTGTCGGCCGTCCGGGCACCGACGCGCACCGCGCTGATCGTGGCCGAGGCCATGCACGACTCGGCGCCATCGGACGTGCCTGAGCTCATCGCGGCGGTGGTCGCGGAACTGACCGCCATCTGGTCCATCGCACCGGTGGCCGCCGTGCTCAGCCAGTCCGCGCCGCGGTTCGCGTTCGGTGAGTAACCCGGACGGGGTGTGCCACCACCTCCGCGCTGTTTCTTGCTGTTATCACAGCATTGCTCGCGAGTGCGCATGATGGTGGATAGTTAGGCACACCAGAGGGTGCACAACTATCCACTATGTTCGCGAGCTTGCCATATCTTGCTGTTATCAATGGTGGCGTAACAGCGTGGGCCAGTAGGCACACCAGAGGGTGCACAACGGCCCATTATCTTTGCTGGTCCGCCGGGTCGGCCGGCAGCCGGGAGGCGAGGAGCTCGGCCAGGTGGGTGCTCCTGACGTCGGCGAGCTGGTCGAGCTGAGTGCGGCAGGAGAAGCCGTCGGCGAGCACCGTCGCATGCTGGCCGGCCGCGCGCACCGCGGGGAGCAGCGCGGTTTCGGCGACCGCCGTCGAGACGTCGTAGTGCCCGCGCTCGACGCCGAAGTTACCCGCCAGGCCGCAGCAGCCGCCCACGGGGCTGACCTGGGCGCCCGCCGCGGCCAGCAGCGCCGCGTCGGCGTCCCAGCCACCCACCGCGTGCTGGTGGCAGTGCGGCTGTGCGACGCCCCTGACGTCGCTCAGGTCCGGCGGCGTCCAGCCGTCGGTGGCGCGCAGCAGCTCGGCGAGGGTCGTGACCGCGGCGCCGAGCGCTTCGGCGCGGGCCTCGCCCGGCAGGAGCTCGGCGGCGTCGGCGCGCAGCGCCGCCGTGCAGGACGGCTCGAGGCCCACGACGGGGATGCCCTCGTCGAGCGCCGGGCCTAGCGCGCGCAGCGTGCGCCGCAGCTGCCGCCGGGCGCCGTCGAGCTGGCCGGTCGATATCCAGGTGAGGCCGCAGCAGACCTGGCGCGGCGTGATCCGTACCTCGTAGCCCGCGGCTTCGAGCACCCGGACCGCCGCCTGGCCGACCTCGGGCGTGAAGGCGTTGGTGAACGTGTCCACCCACAGCAGCACGGGCTTGCGCCCGGCCGCGGCGCCGACGCTGGACCGGCCGGCGCCGGTGCGGCGGCCGGTGAACCAGCGGCGGAAGGTCTGCCGGGCGAAGGCCGGCAGCGGGCGGCGTTCGTCGATGCCGCCGAGCCGCTTGGCGGCGGTGGCCACCGGCCGCACCCGCAGCGACCCGTTGGCCAGCCACGGCGCGTGGCCGGCGAGCGCGGCCCAGCGCGGCAGCCAGCCGAGCGAGTAATGGGCCGCAGGGCGGAGCCGGCGGCGATACCGCTGGTACAGCGCTTCGGCCTTGTAGGTCGCCATGTCCACGCCGACCGGGCAGTCGCTCGAGCAGCCCTTGCAGGACAAGCACAGATCGAGCGCCTCGCTGATCTCTGGCGCCCGCCAGTCATGCACCAGCGAGCCGTTCGCCAGTTCCTGCAGGACCCGGGCGCGGCCCCGGGTGGAGTCCTTCTCGTCCCGGGTGGCCAGGAACGACGGGCACATCACGCCGCCGGAGGCGGTGGTGTCCGCGCGGCACTTGCCTACCCCCACGCAGCGGTGCACGGCGGCGGCGAAATCCCCGCGGTCGTCCGGGTAGGTGAAACCGAGGCCGCGGCGGAGCGAGCGGGCGGCCGGGACCCGCAGGTCCGCGTCGAGCGCCGCGGGGGCGACGATCACGCCGGGGTTGAGCAGCCCGGCCGGGTCGAAGATCCGCTTCACCGCGCCGAACAGCCCGATCGCCTCGGCCGAGTACATCGCGGGGAGCAGTTCGCCGCGGGCGCGCCCGTCGCCGTGCTCGCCGGAGGCCGACCCGCCGTAACCGGCCGCCAGCCGGGCCGCGTCCTGCATGAACTCGCGCAGCACGGACGGCCGGTCGCGCAGCGGGAAGCCGATGCGCACGTGCACGCAGCCGTCGCCGAAGTGGCCGTACATCAGCCCGTCGACGTGATGCCTGGCCATCAGGGCCACCAGCTCGCGCAGGTAGCCGGGCAGCTTGTCCGGCGGCACGGCGCTGTCCTCCCAGCCCGGCCAGGCAGGAGCGCCGTCGGGCGTGCGGCTGCCGAGGCCCGCGCCGTCCTCCCTGATGCGCCACAGCGCGGCGGCCTGGCCGCCGGTGATGATCGCGCTGTCCAGGCATGCGGCGTCGGCGACCAGCTTGGCGGCGGCGTCGCGCGCTGCCGCGGGCGTGTCGCCTGCGGTCTCGACGAACAGCCAGCCGCCGCCGCGCGGCAGGTCGGGCACGGCGGCGCTGCCGCGGCGCGTCCTGACGACGTTGACGAGCCGCGAGTCGAGGCCCTCCAGCGCCACCGGCAGGTGCGGGAGCAGCGCGGGCACGGCCTCAGCGGCGGCCGCCATATCGGCGTAGCCGAGCACGGCGAGCGTGGTGGCCTTCGGCGCCGCGACCAGGCGGACGGTGGCGCGCAGCGTGAGCGCGAGGGTGCCTTCTGTGCCGGCGAGGAACTTCGCCACGTCGGTGCCGTTCTCCGGCAGCAGGTGCTCCAGGGAGTAGCCGGAGACCTGGCGGGTGAACCGGCCGAATTCGGTGCGGACCGTGGCCAGGTGGCCGTTAACCAGGGTCGTGAGCGGGGCGAGCACGCCCGTCTCCGGGTCGGGCGCCCCCGGCGCCCCGAGCGCCCCGGCCCCGGCGGGGCCGGGGCCGGGGCCGAGGCGGCGCGCGGTGAACCGCGTGCCGCTGCCGGTGATGACGTCCAGCGCGACCACGTTGTCGGCGGTGCGCCCGTAGCGCAGCGCCCGCGAGCCGCAGGCGTTGTTGCCGATCGCGCCGCCGATCGTCGCGCGCGAATGCGTGGACGGGTCGGGGCCGAAGCGGAGGCCGCGTGGCGCGGCCGCCGCGGTGATCGAGTCCAGAACGGTCCCGGGTTCCACCACCGCGGTCCGTTCTTCGGCGTCGACGCTGACCACCCGGTTGAGGTGCCGCGACAGGTCGAGCACGGCGCCGGTGCTCAGCGAGTTGCCCGCGATCGAGGTGCCGCCGCCGCGGGGCACGATCGGCACGCCGAGCTCCCGGCAGACCGTCAGCGCGGCCACGATCTCGTCGGCGTGCCTGGGGAACACCACGACCGCGGGAACGACCCGGTAGTTGGACGCGTCGGAGGAGTATTCCGCCCGCCGCCGGGTCGCCGTGTCGGTCTCGGCAAGCCCGGCCCCGCGCAGGGCCGCGGCCAGCTCAGCGGGCGCTACCGTCGTCACCCAGGCAAGACTAGTCCCAGCCGAGCGCACACGATCCGGAGGGAATGCCCGGCGCCCGGGGGCAGGGCTAGGCGCGGCGGAAGACGTAGACCTGGTCGTCGAGGAAGATCTGGACGTAGGTGGTGTTCGGGAACAGCTCCTTGATAAAGGCGGGCACGTCCGAGGGGACCGGGGTGTAGCCGCTTTGCAGGCCGTCGAAGACGATGTACTGGGTGGCCGGGTTCTTCGGGTTGCCGATCCAGAACGTGTCCGTGCGCGCCGACAGCGGCGCCAGCAGGCCGAGCGTCGTCTGCACGGTGGCGCCGTCAGGAACCTGGGCCATCGCCGCGTTGTCGGCGGCGACGTGCGGGCTCATCTGGTACGTCGAGGCGTGCCAGATGTCGCTGACCGGGAACTGGAAGGCGAGCGCGACCGTGATCGCCGCCATCATCGCGGCGCCGTGCCGCGCCGCGGCTATCCGGGTCGACGTCCAGAGCTCGCCCGGGCCAGCGACCGCCGCCTCGCCAGCCGCCCGGTCGACGCCGCGCCAGCGGGCCATCACCTCGGCGGCCGCGATGAACAGGATGGGCATCGCGGTGGCGTTGTAGTGCCAGTTCGTCTGCCAGTAGAAGGCGTTCGTGGCGAGGAACCGCAGCGCGAGGCTGGGCAGCACGATCAGCGCGACCGGCGAGCCGAGCGCGATGAACGCCGTCGGCAGCACCAGCATCACCACGGTCTCCAGCTTCACCGGCCAGGAGTGCAGGGTCTGCGCCACCAGGCCCGTCGCGGAGAACGACGAGCCCGAGCCGCCCACCACGCCGCCGAGGTCCCAGTAGATGTAATGGTGCTGCGCGTTGAAGTGCGGGATGATCACGGCGATCGCGAGCAGCGACCAGCCCAGGCCCCACGCGGCGAGGAACAGCCCGGCGGACACGCTGCCCCGCCCCATCCTGAAGCGCCGCTGGCCGGCCAGCGCCATCAGCAGGCCGATCGCCGCCACGGTGAAGCCCTGGTCCTCCTTCACGAACACCAGCGGCATCGCCCACAGCACCGCCGCCCTGGTCCGCCCGCGGACCAGGGCGGACAGCGAGAACGCCAGCAGCGGCACGGCGAACGCGATCTCGTGGAAGTCGAAGTCGATCATCTGCTGCAGGCCCCAGGAGAACCCGAACGCGAAGCCGATCGTCCGCCCGGCGCCGCGGCCGAGCAGCGATGTCGCCGCCGTGGTCACCGGGAACACCGACACCGCGGTGAGCAGCGCCTGCGCGACCAGCAGCGTGTTCACGGAAGGGAACACCCGGAAGAACGGCGCGATCACCGCCACGATGACCTGGAAGTGGTCGCCGAGCAGGTTGAGCCCCGCGCCGCGCACGTCCACGATCGGCGCGCGCAGGTTCGCGAACTGCTTCACGTACTCGGTGTAGATGCCCAGGTCCCAGGAGGACGGGGTGCGCTGCCACAGCCGGTACAGCGACAGCGTCACGTAGGCGCCGAACACGCAGGCGGCTATCGCCCACGTCACTGGGTCGCGGTAGGCGCTGGCAGTCGGCCGCGCCGTCAGGTCCACGCTGGTGACGGCGGCGGGTTCCGGGCGGCGCTCCTCCAGCATCCGCTGCAGCCTACCCGCTCGGAGTCAGCAGGACACCGGGCGTCATTTCATTGTTAGCAGGGTCATTGTTAGCAGGGTCATTGTCAGCAGGGTCATCGTCAGCAGGCTCAGACGAGCAGCAGCTTCGCGATCCGGCGGCCCGCCACCGTCAGCCCCGCGGCCCCGAGCACCGCCAGGTACCCGGCCCGCCACAGCAGCTCGGGCGACGGCACCCCGAGCACCAAGTCGCGCAACAGCACGACGCCCTGGTACAGCGGCGTCCACTGCACGATGTCGGCGACGACCGGCGGGTAGACGCTGAGCGGGTAGAACGTGCCGGAGAACAGGAACAGCGGCACCGAGACGAGCAGCACGTAGTCGAAGTCCTGCCAGCTCTTCATGTACGTGGTGCACGCGACCCCGACCGACGCGACCGCGAAGCTGATCAGCACCGCGCCGGGGATCGCGAGCAGCGCCCACGGCGTGTGCAGCAGCCCCAGCACGAGCATGACCAGCATGAACGCGATCGCGTACAGCGCGCCGCGCAGCACCGCCCAGCCCACCTCGCCCAGCGCCACCTCCCCAGGCCCGATCGGCGTGGCCAGTACCGCGTCGTACAGCTTGGCGAACTTCATCCGGGCGTAGATGTTGAAGGTGGAGTCGTACATGGCCCCGTTCAGGGCGGAGATCGCGAGCAGTCCCGGCGCGACGAACTCCCGGTACGGGACGGGCTGCCCGTCGGGTCCGGCCACGGTGCCGATCAGCCCGCCGATGCCGACGCCGACCGACAGCAGGTAGAACAGCGGTTCCGCGACCCCGGAGATGAACACCAGCCACACGTGCCGGTACACCCGTCCGTGGCGCTCGATCAGCCGGAAGCTGCCCGGTCCCCACGGCAGTACGGGATATCCGGAACGGGCCCGTGGTTCCCCCCTAGACATACAGCCGTCTCCGGTACGTGACGCTGCCTGCCCACAGGCCCGCCGCTGCGATGGCCGCCAGGTACCCCACGTGCGCGGCCGCGCTCCAGGCGGTCAGCCCGGTGCCAAGGGACAGCCCGCGGCACAGCGCCACGGCGTGCCACAGCGGCGTCGCGTAGGCGACCGGCTGCAGCCATCCGGGCAGCCTGCTGACCGGGAAGAACGTGCCGGAGAACAGCATCATCGGGACGGCGCCGAACCGGAACACGTAGTTCATCGGGTAGTCCTTGTCCAGCGTGACCGCCCAGGCGGCGACCGGGGCCGCGAACGCCAGCCCGGTCAGCGCCGCCACGGGCAGCAGCAGCGCCGCCCACCCCGAGCGGATCGTGCCGAAGGCCGCCATCACCACGATGAAGCACGCGGAGTTCATCGCCACCCGCATCGTGATGAACATCACGTGCCCGCGGTAGATGTCCGCGGGCCGCAGCTGCGTGGCCTGGGCGGCGAGGTAGATCCGGCTCCAGTGCACCGAGCTGTACACCGGGAACGAGGCGTTGCTGATCCCCGTGTTCATCGCCTGGAAGGCGAGGATCGCCGGCGCGACGTACACCACATAGGGCACGCCGCCGAGGCTTGCCGTGCCGTTCTTGTCCACCAGCGAGCCGAGGCCGTAGCCCATCGCGGCGAGGTAGAACACCGGCCCGAGGAACGACGACCAGACCGAGGAGCGCCACAGCCGCCGGTAGGTGGTCAGCCAGCAGCGGAACGCGCGTATGGTGAGTTCCCACCCCAGGGGGCCAGGGGGGTTTGGGGGGACGGGCAGTCCCCCCAAGCGGGGGGCCTGCGGGGAAGATACAGCCATCAGTCCACCAGCTGGCGGCCGGTCAGGTGCAGGAACACGTCTTCGAGGGTGGAGCGGCGCACGATCTGGGTCAGCGGCTCAAGCCCGGCCTGCAGAACTCGCGACAGCGCCGCGTCGCCATCCGTCACGTAGAGGAGGATGCGGTCGGCAAGCACCTCCGTACGTTCGGAAGAGAGGTCCTTGATCTTCTCAGCGGCCTGCTCGTGCAGTTCCGGGTCGAACCTCAGCTCAAGCACCTCGGGAGTGGAGTAGCGCTCGATGAGCTCGCGGGGGGCGCCTTCGGCGACGATCGTGGCGTGGTCCATGACCACGAGGCGGTCGCACAGCTGTTCGGCCTCGTCCATGTAGTGCGTGGTGAGGATGAGGGTGACGCCGCGCTGCTTGAGCCGGAACAGCCGGTCCCAGACCACGTGCCTGGCCTGCGGGTCCAGGCCGGTCGTCGGCTCGTCGAGGATGAGGATGTCCGGCTCGTTGATCAGGCTCCTGGCGATCGTCAGGCGGCGCTTCATGCCGCCGGACAGCGGATCCACCATGTCGCCGGCCCGCTCGGTGAGCTGCACGAAGTCCAGCAGCTGCGCCGTGCGTTCCCTGATAACGGCGCGCGGCAGGCCGAAGTAGCGGCCGTAGACGAGCAGGTTCTCGCGGACCGTCAGCTCGACGTCGAGGGTGTCGTCCTGGGGGACAACCCCCAATCTCGCCCTGATAGCGGCCCCGTCGCGCACGGGGTCCGCACCGAAAATGGTAAGCTCACCCTGTGTCGGTGGGGAGACACAGCCGATCATCCGCATTGTGGAGGATTTCCCGGCGCCGTTGGGGCCGAGGAATCCGAAGGCTTCACCTCGGTACAGGTCGAAGTCGATCCCGTCCACCGCGGTGAAGCTGCCGAACCGCTTCGTAAGGCCTCGGGCGCGCACCAGTACCTCAGGCACCCGAGCGAGAATACCGGGCGTCGTGTCGGATTCCGAACGGTTTTCCGGCTCGTCCTCCGGGCAGCAGTGCTGGCAGGTAAAGTACGGAAACCAGCCGCGACAGGTGGCGCGACGGGGTACAGGCGAGAGGATTGAGCCAGTTGAGTCTGATCCGCGACACGTATATCCGGTTTCAGGTACTGGTCCACGAGGTCGCGAAGTTCGGCGTCGTGGGAGCGATCGGCTTCGTCGTCCAGCTAGGCGTGCAGAACGTGCTGTACCCGGGGCACGGGGTCGGGGCGGTGACCGCGGTCGTCATCGGGTACGCCGTCGCCACCGTCGTCACGTTCATCGGGAACAGGCACTGGGCGTTCAAGCACCGCAAGGGCGGTGGCCTCGGCCAGGAGACGATGCTGTTCGTCGGGCTGAACGTGGTCGGGATCTTCATCCAGGTCGGCATCGTCTACTTCGTCGTGCACGGACTGGGCCACGGCGACCGGCTCGCTTACAACGTCGCGACGATCATCGGCATCGGGATCGGGACGATGTTCCGCCTGTTCACGTACCGCAAGTTCGTGTTCCGCACGCCGGCCGCGCCGGCCTCCGCGGAGCAGCTGGAGCCTGAGCCGTCCGGGCGTTGAGTTTCTGGTTGTGAGGGCTTAGCAGCCCGCCTGGTCGCGAGGCACGATGCCGAGCGGCGCGTCGAGCGCGTTGTTCGCCTGGGCCTTGGTGAGGTAGCCGACCGCCACCATGCGGTCGATGACGTGGGTCAGCCTGGCGCGAGCGTTGACGGGGTCGTTGATCGGGTCGTCAATGCTCGGGGCGTTGACGACGCCGGCGAGCATCGCGCCCTGGACGACGGTCAGCTCGCTCGCCGGGCGGCCGAAGTAGCCGCAGCTCGCCTGCTCCAGCCCGTAGTACCCGTGGCCGTAGTAGGCGACCTCCGCGTAGAGCCGCAAGATCTGCTGCTTGCTGTAGGTGTTGTTGAGCTTGACCCCGAGGGTGACCTGCTCGAGTTCGGCGCTCAGGCTGGCCTGGCCCGGGGTGTAGAGCATCTTGGCGAGCTGCTGCTCGAGCGTGGCGCCGCCCTGGTCCTGGCCGCCGGCGAGCTTGGCCTTGACGACGCGAGCCACGGCGAACAGGTCGATCCCAGGCTCCGAGTAGAAGCGGTGGTCTTCGGTGGCGACGAGGGGGCGGGCGAAGTTGCCTGGGACGTTGGGGCCAGGGTAGGCGATGCCGTGCTGGCGGGCCTGCTGCTGCGCGAGTGTGGTGGCCTCGCCCGCGGCGGGGGTGACGACGTAGAGCACGCCGACGGCGAGGGCGAGCACGACCCCGAGCGTGGCCACGGTGATGGCGGCGCGCTTGAGGTAGCGGCGCTTGCGACTGCGCTGCTTGCGCGGCTGCGGTCGCTGAGGGCCCTGGCTGTTGCCATGGCTGCTGGGTTGGCTCTGGCAGCGGACGAGTGTAACCGGGGACGTCGTCCGCCGTGCTGCCGTCCGGTGGCCGCCAGACCATGCCCGTTTCCCTCCCGTTGGCCCCCTGTGGGGTGGACACGCGGCGCGTGACCGTCGTTGCCGATGCTAACCGCAAGACCTGACTGTTTCCTGAAGGCTCGCTCCAGACGGGACGGTGCATGTCGGCCGCCGTTTTCCGGTGGTGGCCCAGATGCGCTAAGGTGAAGGACGCCGGCCGGGGTTCCCGTTCGGCACCGGGACGTGGCCCAGTTTGGTTAAGGCGCTTGGCTGGGGGCCAAGAGATCGGGAGTTCGAATCTCCCCGTCCCGACAGAATCAAATTCGAACATAGCTCGGAATTGCTGCCGAACTGGCGCGTCCAATGGTCGCGGCCCAGCGCACTCAAGACCGCCACACCGAGCCACCTTGCAGACTACAATCTACGGCTTGAGCATTAGCTTGGGGATTGGGCCAGAATATGAGGCCAAATCCCAGCGCGACGCGCCCGCTATCCGTCGCCCAGGGCCCCAGCATGATCACGAAAGAATAGTGTCGCGATAACGGTCATTTTCTTCGTGATCATGGAATCACCGCGCAGAGCAGCGCGCGGCGGACCCAGCCGTCACGCCAGTCACGCCCCGATTAGCGTGCGCTGATTGTCCGGCCATAGTCGACCCACTCCACGACCGGCGCCGCAGCTATTCTTCATCAGAGGCTTCCGAACAGCGCCGGAATGTCGGTACCCGGACCTATCGTGGCAGTATGCCCATTCAATCTTCCTGGCAATGTACTTGGTCAGATACGCAACTGGTCAATGCCGTAAAGAAGTCCACCAACTGGCGCGGCGTGATGCGCGAACTGGGGCTTGGGGAACGCGCTACGTCGGCCGGTGCGATTCGGATTGTCCGTCGCCACGCTTCTCGGCTTGGCCTTGACACGTCGCATTTCCGGGGAAAGCGCAGATGGTCAGACGCGGAATTGAAGCACGCGATATCCGAAGGCCGCTCGTGGAACGACGTCCTGGCGGGACTCGGGCTATCGGCCAACAGTGGTAACGTCCAGGGCCACATCAGGGGCCACGCCGTGCGGCTAGGACTAGACCTCAGCCATCTGAGAGCTGGTCGACCAGCCAAGCCGCCTGCCGAAATCTCATATCTCAAGGCTGATCTCAAGTACCTGCGCGTCGCGGGTCCCACCATGGCCGCCACATGGTTCGCGCTCCGCGGCTGCGCGGTGTCGTTTCCTGCCGAGCCCACCACTTATGACCTGCTGGTTGAGGCACCTGACGGGATCAGCAGAGTACAGGTGAAAACCTCCACCAGCCTCACCAAAGACGGCTGGATGGTGACCGTTGGGCGCCATCCGAACGCCGGCGCCAAGCGAGGCCACCTCGCCGCGTACGATCCCGACTCCATCGATTTGTTCTTCGTAATCGACGGCGACTTCACGATGTACCTGATCCCCAGCCGGGCCCTCGCCGGACGCGTCCGGGTCCTGATTCGGGCGTATACCAGCTACATCGTGGGGAACGCGAGTGGTCTGTTCGCGGCTGAGGTGACCGTGCAGGAACGCGGTGTGCAGCCCTCGGCGTGAGGTGCGGGCGCGGGCCTGAGAGGATCGGGCCTGGCGTGTGTTGTCCGGATCGGCGGAAAGGTGGCGGGATGGCCGACGTGGGGTTGTGGCTTGGCGAGGTGGCCGGGGCGCTGGATGTCACGCTCGAGGACGTGCTGCCCGAAGCCACGCAGGACGAGCTGCTGACGCTGACCGGGGACATCGCGCACAACGTGGTGCGGCTCGCGGTGCCGCTGAGCAGCTACCTCATCGGCGTCGCGGTCGGACGCGGCGCGTCGGCCGAGGAGGCGATCAGGCTCGTCGGCGAGCTGCTTCCCGCCGCCGACGGGTAACGGGCAGAGCGGGTCAGGCGGGGAAGCGGTACCTGGTCTGGGTGTACGGCGCCTTGCCGAACGCGAGGATCTTCGCCGGCCTCACCCCGAAGACGAGTACGGTCGGGCTCGCGCCATCACGGAACCCGTCGTCGGTGACCTCGTAGTCCCAGTCGAGCTTGGACTTCCAGATCCCCGCCAGCTCGTGCAGCCGGGGTACGTCGGTCACGCGGACGGCGGTTCCCTCGACCACGACGTCGAGGCCGGACCGGAGATCGCTGGTGCCGGTGGTCAGGACGCAGCCGGGGTTGGCCCGCAGGTTCGCTGTCTTCTGCTCATGGGAGCCGGTGCAGAAGTGCAGCGTTCCGTCCAGCCAGATCGCGGGCAGCGGGGCGACGTGCGGCCGCCCGTCGCGGCGCACGGTCGACAGCCAGAACATCTCGGACTCCGTCAGCACCGCGGCCACATCGGTCCACGGCGGGGCCGCGGCGCCCGGCTGGCTGAAGCTTTCGTTCAACTCGGCGACGGGTTCGGTCTGGGACATCCGGCGTTCTCCTTGTCTTGTCCGTTGGCTTCGTCTGGTAGACGCCGCGCCCGGGCGGAATTCACCGCCGGCGCGGGACACCCCGGCGGGCGGAAGCGCCGGGGGCCTCGTGGTGTTGGATAGGAGCATGGCTGTCGAAGGTGAGTACGTAGCGAGCCCGCGCGACTGGGTGCGGAATCAGGTTGAGGCTTACGAAGCGTCGGGCGGCACGCAGGCGACGACGCTGCCCAACACGGACCTGCCGGTGGTGATCGTCACCAACATCGGCGCGAAGACCGGGGCGGTCAGGAAGACGCCGCTGATGCGTGTCGAGCACGACGGCAGCTACCTGGCCGTCGGGTCCCAGGGCGGCACGCCGAAGAACCCCGTGTGGGTCTACAACCTCCGCGCGAACCCGGGCGTCGAACTGCAGGACGGCCCGGACAAGTGGGCGATGACCGCGCGCGAGCTGACCGGCGAGGAGCGCGAGCGGTGGTGGGAGCGGGCCGTCGCGGCCTATCCCCCGTACGCCGAGTACCAGCAGAAGACCTCGCGGATCATCCCGCTGTTCGTGCTGGAGAAGGCTCAGTAGCCGAGCGTGCGCTGGCGGTCGTGCTCGGCGAGCAGCCAGGGCGCGGCCGCCGCCAGCCGGTCGTCCGTCACGTCCCGGCCCGCCTGCACCGCGTCCAGGTAGCCGAAGTCCGCGGCGACCCGCCGCCGGAACTCCGCGGCGTCGCCGACGTGACCGTGCCCCGGCACGACCGCCCGCACGCCGGGGACGTCCGCCAGCACGCCGAGCCCGTGCCGGTACCGGCCGAACGGGTCGGTCTCGGCCGGCTCCATACCCAGTAGGGGTATCTCGGTGTCGGAGCACATGTCCCCGGCGACCAGCACCCCGGTGCCCGGCAGGAACACCGCGCCGTGCCCGGGGGCGTGCGCGTCGTGCGCGAGCACGGTGGCGCGCGGCCCGCGCCACGGGATCTCTGGCTCATCGAGCGGCGTTAGCCGCGCGAACAGCGCCAGGTCGTGCCCTGGCGCGGCCTCCTCCACGCCGCTGACCAGGCCCGGCAGCTCCCGCGCGGCCACCTCCACGGCTCGCCGGGTCGCGTACCGGACGACATCGCCGCCGAGCGAGCCGCTCCACAGCACGTGGTCCCAGTGCGGGTGGGTGGACCAGCCCGCCACCGGGCGCAGCCCGGTGGCGGACAGCCACGACGCGAGCTCGTCGAGCTCGGCCACCGTCACGGCGGGGTCGATGACCAGGCAGCCGCCATCGGCCCCGGTGACGACCGTGGTGGTCGTCACGTACAGCTCTGCTGTCGCCACGAAGACACCGGGCGCGACCTCATCCACGGCGGGTAATGAGGGTGGTGGAGTCGGGAGCGTACGTTCTGGCTATATGTTTGTCCCTGGCCTGAGGACCGTCACGTGCAGGTAGACGTGGTGCGTCAGCGAGCAGACGGGCAGGCTGAAGAACCCGAGCGCCGGCGCGGTCTGGTTCGGCGGGTAGACCTTGATCAGGCTGGCGGTCGTCGGCTTGCAGCCGGACGTGGATACCTCCGCGTTCCCGTAGGACAGCAGCGAGTGCGCGGTGCCGCCGGCCGGGATGTTCACCCACGCCCCCGCGTACAGCGGGTTCCGGCCCGCGGCGTCGCCGAGCTCCCTTGATCATTGCTGCTCCCCGGTGAAGACGTTGACGGTCCTTGCGGCGATGGTTCCCCGGCGCGGGGAGCCTCATGCCTGGAGACGCCGGTGCGGGCCCGGCGGTTGCGGCCAGGCATCCTGGAGGGATGGAAATCCGGGGCGCGGTGCCGACGGCGGGCCTGACCGACGGCGTGGTGACCGTCGAGGACGGAGTCGTCGCCAGCGTGGCGGCGGCGGACGCGCCCGGGTCATCAGGGGCGCCAGGGACCGTGATCCTGCCGGGCCTGCTCGACATCCACTGCCACGGCGGCGGCGGGCACAGCTTCGCCACCACCGACCCTGCCGAGGCGCTGGCCGCCGCGGCGTACCACGCGGCGGCCGGCACGACGGGGGTGATCGCCAGCCTCGTGACCGCGGCACCCGAGGAGCTGCTGCGGCAGGTGCGCACGCTGGCGCCGCTGGTCGCCGCCGGCCAGCTGCTCGGCATCCACCTGGAGGGCCCGTTCCTGGCGCCCGCGCGCCGCGGCGCGCACGCGCCGTCGCTGCTGCGCGATCCCGACCCGGCGCTGGTTGCTGACCTGCTCGAAGCCGCGGGTGGTGCGATCAAGATCGTCACTGTGGCGCCAGAACGGCCGGGGGCTGCTCCGGTCGCCGCCATGCTCCGCGCCGCCGGCGTGGTGGTCGCCTTTGGCCACACGGACGCCGGGTACGACTGCATGGCCCGCGCCCTGGCCGGCGCCTCGGGGGACGGGCTGGTCACGCACCTGGGGAACGCGATGCCCGCGCTGCATCACCGGGCGGCGGGGCCGGTGGCGGCCGCGCTGACGGCGGCCGCCGGCGACGCGGCGAGCGTCGAGCTGATCGCCGACGGCGTGCACGTGGACGCGGGGTTCACCCGGCTGGTGTTCGCCGCCGCGGCGCCGGGACGGGTGGTGCTCGTCACCGACGCGACGGCGGCGGCGGGCATGGCGGACGGAGACTACGTGCTCGGGCCGCTGCGGGTGACCGTCTCCGGTGGCGTGGCGCGGCTGACGGCCGAGGGTGAGGCGGGCGGGGGCGGCGCGATCGCCGGCGGGACCAGCACGCTGCTGCGGGTGGTGGCGACGGCGCGGGCGGCCGGCGTGCCCTTGGCAGCCGCGGCGCGGGCCGCGACCGCGGCGCCTGCCCGGGTGCTCGGGCTGTCGGCGTCGCGGGGCGCGCTGGCTCCGGGCATGGTCGCCGACCTCGTGGTGACTGGCGAGAACCTGGGGCTCCGGCGGGTGATGCGCGCCGGGCGGTGGCTAGAGTAATCGCCGTGACGCAGGACGAATGGGTACGTCGCGGTTCATCTTTCGGCGCGGTGGCGTCGGCGTACGCCGACCTCAGGCCCGGTTACCCGGACGAGTCGGTGCGCTGGGCGCTCGCGCCCGTCGCGGCTGACGTGACCGGGCTGCGGGTGGTGGACCTCGGCGCGGGGACCGGCATCCTCACCGAGCTGCTGATCCGCCTCGGCGCGGACGTCACCGCGGTGGAGCCGGACGAGGAGATGCGCGCCGAGTTCGCGCGCCGGCTGCCGTCGGTGCGGCTGCTGGCAGGCTCGGCGGAAGGCATCCCGCTGCCCGACGGATCGGCCGACGCGGTGCTGTGCGGCCAGGCGATGCACTGGTTCACCATGGACCGCGCGCTGCCGGAGATCGCCCGGGTGGTGCGGCCAGGCGGCGTGCTCGCCGGGCTGTGGAACAACGACGACGACCGCGTGGACTGGGTAGCGGGGCTGCAGACGGCGGCCGAGGGCGCGACGAGCCCCGCGCTGAGCATCCGGCGGGCCCAAACCGCCGCGCTCCAGGCGATGCACTTCGAGCCCCGGTCGTTCGGGGCGGCGGAGCGCGCCGAGTTCCCGAACGCCCAGCGGCACACGGCCGAGTCCCTGGTCGCCACCCTCTCGACGCACTCCAGGCTGCTCGTCATGGACCCGCCCGACCGGGACCGGGTGCTCACGCGGGTTCGCGAGTACCTCCGTACCCGGCCGGAGACGTCGGGCGGGGAGTTCACCGTGCCTCTTGTCACCCTCGTGCTCCGCACCACTCGCGAGGACGCGGACGCCGCTGCGGGGCGGTAGAGTCCAACCGTGGATCTTGAGGCGCTGTCGTCGCACGAGTTGCACGACATGGCGGTGCGGCGAGCGCTGCACCACGCGGATGTGAAGTTTCTGTGGGAGCTGCTGCGGGCGATCCCGGCCGCGGAGGCTTCCGAGGGCGAGATCGGCGAGTCGGAGGCGGACGCGACCAAGGTCTCGGCGCTGCTCGCCGACGCGGTGAACTCCGGGGAGGGCGAAGTCGCGGACGCGCTGCGCCCGCTGTACATCGACTACCTGACCAAGCACCCGGCCTGACACGTCAATGGCCCGCCCGTACGAGCGTACGGGCGGGCCATTGCACGGCTGTGCTGGTCAGGACTGCAGGACGCCTTCGATCTCCAGGGTGACGTTGACGTTCTCGCTCACGGCGACGCCGCCGGGGACACCCGGGATCGGGCCGTTGAACGCCACGCCGTAGTCCATCCGGTTGATCGAGGTCTGCGCCGAGAAGCCGCAGCGGGTGCCGCCGTAGGCGTCCGGGCCGAAGCCGCTGACCTCGAGCTCGAAGGTGACCGGCTTGGTGGTGCCCCTGATGGTCAGGTCGCCCTCGAGCAGCAGCGCGCCGTCCACCTGGCGGATGCCGGTGGAGGTGAACGTCATCGACGGGTGGTTCTCCACGTCGAAGAAGTCGGCGCTGCGGATGTGCGCGTCGCGCTGCTCCTGTCCGGTGTTGATCGAGTTAAGGTCGACCGATGCGGTGACGGACGACTTGAGCGGGTCGTCGGCGGTGACGATCGTGCCCTCGAACTTGTCGAAGCGGCCGCGCACCTTGCTGATCATCATGTGCCGCACGACGAACGAGACCTCGGAGTGAACCGGGTCCACCGTCCACGTGCCGGCGATGTAGCCGGGAATCTCCACGGCAGTCGTGCTCATCGAGCCTCCAGGGAAGGGGATGCGATTGGGAAGGGGATGCGATTGCTAAGCAGCTACGCTTGAGTGCGTTACTTCCTAACAGTAACCATGGAAGGTTGAAGTGTCAAGGACTATTCTCACGCTGGGCAAACACGTAGTCTTGAGCCTATGACGGCAACAGGTGACGCGATGGAAGCGGGGTCCGCATCCGCCTCTTGCCGGGTCCGCATGGTCCTCGACCGGATCGGCGACAAGTGGGCCATCTACGTGGTGGACCGGCTGGGCGCCGGGCCGCGCCGCTTCAGCGAGCTGCACCGCGGCATCGACGGCATCACCGCGCGGATGCTCACCGTGACGCTGCGCGGACTGGAGCGGGACGGGATCCTGACCAGGACCGTGCACGCCGTAGTGCCGCCGCGGGTCGACTACGCGCTGACGCCGCTCGGCGAGACGCTGCTCGACCCGATCGGGCAGCTGGTCACCTGGGCGGACGCGCACACCGACGAGATCCAGGCGGCGCAGGCCGCTTACGACGCGAGATCCTGTCCCCCGCCGTGCCCGGACGCCGAGCTGCCTGACGAGGACGCAGCGGCCAGCTGACGGCCGCGTCCGCGCCGTCGCCGCCGGCTTACGGCGCGACCGGCTCGCCGGCCAGCCAGGCCGCGCCGCGCGCGTACAGCGCCTCGACCCCGGGACCGCGCAGCCCCGGCATGTCCGGCTTGACCGGGTAGCCCGCCAGCACCTGCAGGTACGCGAGGAACCGGTAGCCCTCGGGGAACCGAGCGAGCAGGTCCGGGTCGAGCTCGACTGTGGCGCCCGGCTGGACCGGGTCCATGCGGTCCTTCTCGTAGATCGGCTGTCGCAGCACGATCCCCCACCGTCCGGCGCGCTTCTCGAAGAAGTCGTAGAACCGCCCGATGCAGGACACGTCGACGAGCACGCCGTGCACCTCGCCGCGCTGCATGATCGTCATCCGCGTCTGCGAGATCGCCCGAGTGCCCCGCACCGCCGCCTGGCTGGCGCCGGTGTAGTGCAGGATGTTGACGCCCTTCTCGTAGCCCTCCTGGCTGACCCGGATGAAGTCCTCCTTCGGGCCCTGGAACCAGGTGGCCATCATGTAGCCGTCGTCGTGCCACTGCTCGCGGAACCAGTCCCAGTTCGCGGAATCCCTGGCAATCGCCCAGGACTCGACGACGTTCCTGATCGCGATCCGGTCGCCCGTCGCGTCACCCGCCACGTCATCCGTCATAGGACCCCGTCGGGATGACCCGGGTGGCGTCGGCGAAGTGGCAGGCGACCGGGTGGCCCTGACCCCGTTCGGTCAGCTCGGGGTTCTCTGCCGCGCAGATGTCCTGGGCCTTCCAGCACCGGGTGCGGAACCGGCAGCCGGACGGGGGCGTTACGGCGTTCGGCACCTCCCCGGTCAGCAGGATCCGGCGGCGCTCCCGCTCGATCTTCGGATCCGGCACGGGGACGGCGGACAGCAGCGCCTGGGTGTACGGGTGCGACGGGCTGTCGTACACCTCGTCCACGGTCCCGGTCTCCACGATCCGGCCCAGGTACATGACCGCGACCCGGTCCGAGATGTGCCGGACCACCGACAGGTCGTGGGCGATGAACAGGTACGCCAGGTCGAGCCGGTCCTGCAGTTGCTCGAGCAGGTTGACGACACCAGCCTGGATGGACACGTCGAGCGCCGACACCGGCTCGTCAAGGATCAGCACCTTCGGGCCGAGGGCGAGCGCGCGGGCGACGCCGACCCGCTGCCGCTGGCCGCCGGAGAACTCGTGCGGGTATCGGTTGCGGTGCTCGGGGTTGAGGCCGACCATCTCAAAAAGCTCCGCGACGCGCTTCGGCCCGCTGGCGCGGCCCCAGCGGCGGTGCACCTTGAGCGGCTCGCCGACGATCTCGCCGACCGGCATGCGCGGGTCAAGGGACGCGAACGGGTCCTGGAACACCATCTGGAGCTGCTGGCGGAACGGCCGCAGCTCCTTGCGGCTCTTGCCGACCAGCTCCTTCCCCTCGAACTTCACCGAGCCGGAGGTCGCCGGCAGCAGCTGCAGCACCACGCGGGCGGTGGTCGACTTGCCGCAGCCTGACTCGCCGACGAGGCCGAGCGTCTCGCGTTCGGCAAGGTCGAAGCTCACGTCGCAGACCGCGTGCGCCACGGCCACCGTGCGCCGGACGAACGTGCCGGCGCGGACGGGGAAGTGCTTCACGATGTCGTGCACGGAGACCAGCGTCGCGCCGACCGTGGCGGGCGCCGCCGCCCCGTCCACCTCGCCGACCGTGAGGGTCTCCTGCTTGACGCCCTCGGACTCGGTGTCGGTCCAGGTCGGCGCGAACAGGTTGATGCCGCCGTTGGGCAGCGAGGTCGCCCGGATGCAGGCGGCCTCGTGCCCGGGCTCGACGAGGTTCAGCGCCGGCTCCTCCTCGCGGCACCGCGGGATGACCGCGGGGCACCGCGGCGCGAACGGGCACGCGTCCGGCAGGTTGATCAGCGACGGCGGGCTGCCGGGAATCGGTCGCAGCGGCTCGCGTACCGTCGTGTCCAGCCGCGGCAGCGAGCCGAGCAGGCCGAGCGTGTACGGCATCTTGCTCTCGCGGAACAGGACGTCGGCCGTCGCGGCCTCGACCGCCTTCCCCGCGTACATGACCATGACGCGGTCCGCCATCCCGGCGACGACGCCCAGGTCGTGGGTGATGAGCATCAGCGACGCGCCGAGCCTGTCGCGGGCGGCGCGCAGCGCGTCGAGGACCTGGGCCTGGATGGTCACGTCGAGGGCGGTCGTCGGCTCGTCCGCGATCATCACGACCGGGTCGTTGGCCATCGCGATCGCGATCACGATCCGCTGCCGCTGGCCGCCGGAGAACTCGTGCGGATAGTCGTCCACGCGGCGCGCGGCGTTCGGGATCCCGACGAGCTCGAGCAGCTCGACGGCCTTCTTATGCGCTTCTTCCTTGTCCACGTGGCCGCGGGTCCAGATGGTCTCGGCGACCTGACGGCCCACGGTGAAGGCGGGGTTGAGCGAGGTCAGCGGATCCTGCGGGATGTAGGCGATCGTGCTGCTGCGGACCTTCGCGAGATCCTTTTCCGCCTGTCCGATCAGCTCCTTGCCCTGACAGCGAACCGAGCCGGTGACGCGCGCGCTGCGCGGCAGCAGGCCGAGCATCGCGAGCGCGATCGTGGACTTGCCCGACCCGGACTCGCCCACGACCCCGATGGTCTCGCCGCGGCCGAGGGTGAAGCTCACGCCACGGACGGCCCGCACGTCGCCGTCGTCGGTCGGGAAGGTCACCGCCAGTTCGGCAGCCGAAAGCACAGCCGCGTCGGCGGCCGTAACGTCCTCGGTCACGTCAGCGCCCCCGTTGGGTCGGGTCAAGGGCGTCCCGCAGGCCGTCGCCGATAAAGTTCACGGCGAGGATGGCCAGCACGAGGAACGCCGCGGGGAAGTAGAACAGCCACGGCAGGGTGGTCGCGTCGCCCTCGCCGGAGGCGATGAGCGAGCCGAGGTCGACGTGCGGCGGCTGGATGCCGAGGCCGAGGAAGGACAGCGACGCCTCGGTGAGGATCGCGGCCGCGACCGTCAGGGTGGCGTTGACCACGATGGAGCCCGCCGCGTTCGGCACCATGTGCCGCAGGATGATCCGCCATGTGGAGGCGCCGATCGCGTGCTCGGCCTCGATGAACTCGCGCTCGCGCAGCGACAGGAACGTGCCCCTGATGAGCCGGGCGAGGTACGTCCAGAACAGCAGGGCGAGCAGCAGCGCGACGAACAGCGGGCCGTTCGCCTGCTTGCTGAACTTGTTGGACAGCACGAGCAGGATCGCGAGCAGCGGGACGACGAGCACCAGGTCGGTGAGCCGCATCAGCACCTGGTCGATGATGCCGCCGTAGTAGCCGGCGAGGGCACCGACGACCGTTCCGATCACGGTGGAGATCACCGCCACCAGCAGCGCGACCTCCATCGAGGTCAGGGTGCCCGCCATGACCTGCGCGAGCATGTCGTGCCCGATCAGGTCGGTGCCGAACGGGTGGGCCGCCGACGGCCCGCTCGCGAACGTGTTGGTGATCGTGGAATAGCTGTACGGCCAGAAGATCGGGACGATGATCGACGCGAGCAGCAGGAGCAGGAAGATGATCGCGCCGCTCATCGCCAGCTTGTGGCGGACGAACCGCTTGCCCGCCATCCGCAGCTGCCCGCGGCTCGGCGTGGCCATCTCATCGGTTTCACCGCCCGCGTTCGCGCCGGGGATGGGGGCCGCGATGACGGTGCCTCGCGGTGACTCCGCGGAGAGAAATTCCGGCTGTGCCCCGGCCTCGGTGCCGGGCTCTGTGTCAGGCAAGGCGAATCCTCGGGTCGAGCACGGCGTAGAGCACGTCGGCGAGAATATTGAACACGATGACGACGGTGGCGGTAATCAGCAGCCACGCCTGCACGACGGCGGTGTCCGGACTGACCGGCCCGGTCAGCCCCTGATACAGGAACTGGCCCATCCCGTTCCAGCCGAAGGCGATCTCGGTAATGATCGCCCCGCCGATGATGGTGGCGAAGTCGAGCGCCACCACGGTGACGACGGGGATCAGCGCGTTACGCAGCGCGTGCACGTAGAGCACCCGGCGCGGGTTCAGCCCCTTGGCGCGGGCGAACCGCACGTAGTCGGCGTTGAGGACGTCCAGCATGGAGGCGCGCTGGTAGCGGCTCCACCCGGCGTACGTGACCAGCACCAGGGTGATCACGGGCAGCACGGTATGGCCGAGGATGTTGGTGAAGGTCGGCCACGCGCCGGTCACACCCGGGGTGCTCTCTCCGATCGTGTACAGCACGGTGTGGCCGACGCCCTTGTTGACGTCGGTCGCCACGAAGTCCTTGAGCAGGATCGCGATCACGAACACCGGCGCGGAGTAGAACAGGTACGCGAACCCGGTGAGCGTGTGGTCGAGGATGCTGTACTGCCTGACCGCGGTGACCACCCCGATGATCACCGCGATGAACGCGGCGATGATCACGCTAGGAATCACCATCCGCAGCGTGATCCCCAGCCGGCTCCAGAGCTCCGGCCCGACCGGCTGGCCGGTGGTGCTGGTGCCGAAGTTGCCTGACAGCAGGTTGGTGAGCCAGGTCCAGTAGCGCTGGAGGAGTGGCTCGTCCAGGCCAAGTTGATGCCGGGCGGCGGCGATCGTCGCCTGCGAGACGTGGGGGTTAGCCATCAGGGTCGCGAGGGGGTTGCCCGACACGGCGACCAGGAGGAACAGCAGGAAGCTCGCGACGAGCAGGGTCGCGAGCCCGGCGAGCGACCTGCGGATCAGGTATCCAGCCATATTGAGGGCCTCAGCGGGTACGGGGGCGGGTGCTGTTCTGCGCGGCCCGCCGTAACGGGCCGCGCAGAACAGCGAGGACGGGTATTACCTACTTACCCAGATTGTGCGTCCTACCCAGATTGTGCGCCAGGACGCATCCTGCGTCAGGACGCCTTCAGACCCCAGGTCTGGGCGTTCCAGGTGAGACCGACGCTGCTCGAGTTCGGCACGATGTTGCCGTAGGTGCTGGTCCACGTGTACAGCTGGGGCTGCTGGAACAGCGGCAGGGTCACCATGTCCTTCCAGAGGATCGCGTCCACCTGGTTGTAGAGGGTCGTCGCCTTCGCCGTATCAAGCGTCGTCGCCGCCTGGCTGATCAACTTGTCGACCTCCGGGTTGGCGTAGTGGTTCCAGTTCTCGCCGCACAGGTTGGCGTTCGTGTACGAGCAGTAGATGGGCTGGTTGCTAGAGGGGAACGGGGTGGCCACCCAGGCGAACTCGATGATGTCGTACTCGCTCTTCGGGCCGACGGTGCCGAACAGCGTGTTGGGCGAGTAGTTCTGGATGTTGATCTTGATGCCGATGTTCTTCATGTAGCTCTGGAAGAGCTGCTCGATCTCGGCCCGCACCGGCTCGCCGGACGTGGTGGAGATCGTGAAGGTCAGGTCCTTGCCTGCCTGCGGGCCGGAGGCCGGGTGGAAGTACCCGTCGGACCCCATCGTCATCCCCGACGCCTGCAGCAGCTGCTTCGCCTTGGCCGGGTCGAACGCGCCCAGGCCGCCGCTGGTGTCCTGGTACTGCGGCTGGGTCGGCATGAAGATCCGGTTGTTCAGCGGCTTCACCGCCGTGGTGATCGGCCCGACGATCCGGTTCACCATGTCCGCCCTGTTCGTGCCGTAGGCGATCGCCTGCCGGACGTCGACCTTCGCGAGGTACGGGTTCGCCTGGTTGAAGTCCATGTGCTGGAATTCGAGGCCGGGAATGATGTTCGTGGTGAGGTTCGGGACCGCGGCGATGGCGTCCTTGAACTGCAGCGACGCCTGCGCCGGGTTGGCCCCGTTGACTTCGCTGTTCTGCAGCGCCGGCGGGATCTGGTTGTCATCGGCGAAGAACCGGAACACCAGCTTGTCCAGCGGGGTCGGCGTGCCCCACCACTTCGTGTTCCGGACCTCGACGAGGTCCTGGCCCTGGGTGTAGCTCTGGATCGCGAACGGGCCGCCGGACACCTTGACGGCAGCGTTGAACGTCTGGAAGCCGTTGTTGAAGCCGACCGTCTTCGCGATGTGCGCCGGCATCAGGTCACTGAACAGCGACTGCCAGTCGCCGAACGGCGTGGAGAAGACCACGGTCACGGTCTTGCCGCCGTTGGATCCCGTCACTGACTTGATCTGGTTGTATCCCGAGGTGCTGGCCGGCTCGAACGCCTTGCCGCCCACGTCGGTGAACTTCGGGTTGCCGCTGTTCGCCTGCCAGAAGTAGATGAAGTCGTCGGCGTTGATCGGCACGCCGTCGGACCAGACCGCCTTGGGGTTGATCTGGTACACGATCGTCTGCGGGCTCGTACTCGTCACCGTGGCGCTGGTCACGTAGTTCGTGTCCAGCTGCTGCTTGAGGCTGTCCGTGGTGATGAAGACCGTCGGCCAGACCTGGTTCATGATCTCCTGGAGCACGAACTCGGCGTCGGTCGCCTGGTTGATGTTGAACCCGGCCACGTCCTGGTCGAGGGCGTACGTGAACGTGCCGCCGCTCTTGACGGAAGACGCGCTGGAGCTCGAGCTGGGTGTGCTGCTGCTACTGCTACCGCTGCTGCTGCACGCGGCCAGCGCGATCGTGCCCGCGAGCGCCAGGGCAAGGCCGCCGATGATTCGCTTGTTTTTCATCGTTAGCCCTCCCTCAGCACGCTGCTGGCGCCGTCGGCCCGAAACTGGGTCATCGTGTGTCGCCCTTCTTGTCTCTGCGGTTATGTCACAGCAGGCCGTAATGGCCGACGGCACGGGTCACGGTACCGGCGGGGTCCGGTCACAGCCTGTTGTCCGGAGCATCCGTGCGAGTCTGTGCGAACCCGATGGATGTCTGCCGGCGTTGTGAGCTGACCGCAGCGTAGGTTCTCGGTGCATCAATCATCGCGCGGAAAAGTCACAATTTGCCATCGATCGAGGTTGGAGACCCGTCGAACACTAGAGAAAACCACGGCGGAATTGGCCCGTCAAGGCCCCGATGTCTAATTTTGACCCAGAAGCGACGATCGCTTGACCGAGGCCGCTCACTCTAAGGCTTCCAGCCGGCCTCAGCCGAAGCTGAAGATTTTACAGTGAAGTTACCTCACGACACGAAATCCGCAACTCCGGGTACTGCTGGTAAGGAGCCTGGTGCGGCCCGGCAACGAGCGCCCGGACATTTGCACAGAGCGTTACAATCCTCGCCCCGTTTCATGGCGGAGCGCGCCGGGGCGGCGCCGCCGAGGTTACTGCCACCGGAACCGCCACACCGCGAGCGCGCAGCCCCCCACTGCCCAGCCCGCCAGGACCAGCAGGTCACTGGCCGGGGCGTGCTCGACAGGCGTGTAGCCCTGTTGCAGGATCTGGGCGAGCGCGCGGACCGGGAGCAGCCCGATGGCGGCTGACAGCCAGCGCGGCACGCTGAATGTTGGATCGAAGATACCCGACATTATCGCCACCGGCAGGTACGTCGCGTTGGCGAGCGGCGACGCCGACTCCGCGCTGCGAGCCACGGAGCTCAGCGCCAGGCCGAGCGAGCCGAAGCACACCACGCCAAGCGCGAGGCCGCCACCGATCTCGGCTAGCCCCGCCGCGCGCGGCACGGCGCCGAAGGCCAGCCAGCCGATGACCGCGGTGCAGGCGCTGATGGCGAGCGCGGTGGCTGCCGTGCTGCCGAGGACGCCGGACAGGTAGGCGCCGGCCGGCAGCGGCGTGGTCCTGATCCGCTTCAGCACCCCGTCGTGGCGCAGCGTCGCGACCTTGGCGCCGAGGTTCACGTAGGCGGCCACGATCACGCCGAACGCCAGGATGGAAGGCACGAAGATCATCTGCGCCTTGACGTGCGTGCCGGGCAGGTAGCCCCCCGCGGTCGTCGAGCCGATCAGCAGCAGCAGCGCCAGCGGCAGCGCGAAGGTGAAGAGCGCGTACTCGGCGCTGCGCCAGAAGGACCGCTGCTCGTGCAGTGCCTGCCTGACGCCGAGGCGGACGTGCCTGGTGAGACTGGTCACCGGCTTCGCCCGTCGACGAGGCGGAGGTACGCGTCCTCAAGCGTGGGCGTTTCCACCGTGAGATCGCCCAGGTCACCGAGGCCGTGAGCGGCCGCCCAGGCGAGCAGCTCGCGCAGCGCGACCGCGGCGTTCGGCACCCGGCAGCGGGCAACCTCGCCGCGGACCTCGACCTCGAGGCAGCCTGGTGCCGCGACGTCGCCGGACCGCAGCCCCTCGGGCGCGATGAACGAGATGGTGGTCAGCACGCCGGCCTCCCTGGCGACCTGGCGGACCGACCCGGCGGTCTGGACCCGGCCGTCCTGCAAGATCGCCACCCGGTCCGCGAGCCGTTCCGCCTCGTCCAGGTAGTGGGTAGTCAGCACGATCGTCTTGCCGATCGAGCGCAGGTTCTCGATTGCCGCCCAGCACCGGCGGCGCGACTCCGGATCGAAGCCGGTCGTCGGCTCGTCCAGGAACACCAGGTCGGGATCGCCCGCGAGAGCGAGCGCGAAGTCGAGCCTGCGGCGCTGACCGCCGGACAGCCGACGCACCTGGCAGGCCCGGTCCGCGGTGAGCTCGACGAGCGCGAGCAATTCGGCCAGTGGACGCGGCGCCGGGTAGTAGGCGCGCCAGATGTCGATCAGCTCGGCCACTCGCGCCTGCCGCGGGAAGCCGCATTCCTGCAGCACGATGCCGATCCGCTCGCGCAGCCGGGCCCGCTGGTCCGCAGGGTCCACGCCGAGCACCCGGACATCGCCTCCGGTACGCTGCCGGAAGCCCTCCAGGATCTCGACCGTGGTTGTCTTGCCCGCGCCGTTCGGGCCGAGCAGGCAGAAGACCTCTCCGGAGCGGACCTCGAAGTCCACGCCGCGCAGCACCGGCCGGGAACCGTAGCTCATGGTCAGGCCGCACACCTCGATCGCGAGGGGCTCAGCCGTGGCCCCGTGCTCCGGCATCGCCAGCAGCTGCGTCACGGGCGTCCTCCGAGGTAAGCATGCGGAACGAGGGCGTGGATGAGCGCGTCGACGGCGGTGTCCGCCGCCAGGTCCTCAGGGATCGCGGCGCCGTCGGGATCCCAGTGCCGGTGCCTGGCGAACCAGGTCAGCGTCTCGAGCACCAAGCGCGCGGTCGCGGCCGCGTCGGGCGTCGCGCGCAGCGCGCCGGAGCGCGCGCGGCTGCCCAGGTACTCGGTCAGCGCGGCGAGCACCGGGCGCCGCAGCCCGCCGTTCAGCAGGTCGGCAAGCTCGGGCAGCTCGCGGGCGGACCGTTCGATCATGTCCGCGGCCTCCCTGGTCTGCGTCTCCAGGGCGAAAAGCTCGCGCATCACTGACTCCAGCTCGGCCGCAGGATCATCAGCCGCGGGCCGGCCGAGCGCCGCCGCTAGCGAGCCGAACGGCACCTCGGCGGCCACGAACTCCCTGGCCTCGCCGATCATCTCCGCCAGGGACGGCGGCGTGAGCGGGAAATGCTCACGTTCGTCGGCCGGGAGGTCCGCGAGCAGCAGCGCATGCCTGATGGCGAGCACGAACAGCCCTTCCTTGCTGTCCACGTACCGGTACAGGGCGGCCTCGGAGAGCCCGGCCGCGCGCGCGACGTCGCTCATCCGCGCCGCGCGGTATCCCTCATGGGTGAACACACGCACCGCGGCCGCGATCACTTCTGGAAACCGCTCCTGGGCGGTGCGCTTGCCGGACACAGACGCCCAATATACGTGTAAGTGAGTCAATCACTGACCAAATGGGACAAATCGTTCATCAGGCGTTATCTGACTCTGTTGATAGCCTAAAACTCACTCAGCTTGGGCCGTGCTGCCCGGCGAGCAGCGCCGCCGCGCGGTCCAGGGTGCGCCTGAGGTTGTTGGTGCCGACGAGATCGCGGGCCTCCGGCAGAGTGAGCCAGCGCAAGGGTGCCTCCGGGTTCTCCGGCCGCGCCGCATCGGGCTCGCCGGTGGCCATGAAGTACCGGAGGTCGGCGTGCTCGTGCGCGGGCTCACCCTTGCCTGCCGGGACGTGACAGACCACGACGTGCTTGATGCCGCCGTCCGGCCACGGCACCAGGTCGGGCAGGCCAGTCTCCTCAGACGCCTCCCGCAGCGCGATCGCCAGCGGGTCGCTCTCCCCCGGGTCCGCGTGCCCGCCCGCCTGAAGCCACATCCGGAGCCGCTGGTGCCAGCGCAGCAGCACCCGCCCGCTGCCGGGGTGCAGCACCAGCGCCGACGCGGTGAAGTGCAGGGGAAGCGACCGCGACCACGGATCAGGCTCAGCCGCGGCCAGGCCCCGCATCCGCGCCACGTCAGTGGCCTCGGTGTCGCCCGCTGCTTGATACCCGGCAAGCCATCCGCTGATCACCGGTCCATCGTGCCACGGCGACGACCCCTCGCACGCCGGTTCCGCAGGGGACGGCGAGGCGCGGTCAGGAGTCATGAATCGAATTTAAAATAACGATTGCTACAACCAATTCCATTGACATCGTACGTATGTTCTACTACTGTTTATGCATGAGATCCGCGCGATGGCGAACAGCCGGGTGACCGCGGCGCACTTCCCCGCGCCGCGGCTGCCCGCGCTCGTCCGCGCGCGGTGGCACGGTCCGCCGGTGCTCGTCACGGCCGGAGTCGCCACTCCCGTCGCGCCTGAACGCGACGGGCACTGACCGCCGCCACCGGCCGCTCGCCCTGAATCGCGCCTCGGCGCCCTGTACCCAGCTGAATGTGAGGGGAAGAGCATGACCCACAATCTCGAATATATATCCTACTCGGACGACGATCGTCTGGCCATGCTGGAAAACAGGGCCGCAGAACTCGAGCGCAAGATCGCCCGGGTGACCCCGTCCGGCGGCCTGCCCGAGTTCCACGCCAGCGACCACGGTACTGTCGCGTTCCCGGCCTTCGCGCCGCCGCACGAGAACGACACCTACGGAGACTCGGGCCGGGACGATCCGGAGTTCGACGACCCCGACTACCCGGAGGATGGCGCCACCGGGAGCGGTTACCGCGAGGCGCCCCCTCGCGTGCGCGGCGGGTCAGGCGAGCGGACACGGTCCGAGCGGCTCATCAACGGCGGGCGGCGGCACGTCAAGCGCGGCCCGCGACGCTGGTTCGCGCACTGGCGCGCGATCGCGATCGGGGCGGCAGCCTTCGTCGCTGGCATCACCCTCATCACCGTGGTCCTGCCGGGTCGCAGTCCTGGCTGGCCTGCGAGCGTCGCGACCGTACAGACCGAGATCACCACCGCCTGCCAGAACCCCAACGTGGTATCCGAGCCGGCCGAGGTCAACTTCGCCTGCGCGAAGGACACCCAGCAGGTCCTGTGGGCGTTCTCCCTGCTGACGAGCGACAACAACCCCGGCTACACCGACAAGTCCAATGGCAGGAAGGGCCTCGAGCCTATTCAGCCGGCCCAGGGCGGCGACATCGCCTGGTCGCTCAACCTGCACCACCCGTACAACCCGGCCAGCCCGATCGACAGCCTGGAGGTGGCAGCTCGCGCGATCAACAACATCATCGGCGGCGCCACGGTCACCGGAACGAGTGGGGCACCCGTGGTACAGCAGGGCCTAGAGAGCAGCGCAGCGAACTGCGCGAAGTACACAGGTTCGTCCGCGCTGATCACCAGACAAGGGTTCCCAGCCGTGTGTGCGCTGCCGGTCAGCACCGCGGCCGGTCAGGCCGCCCTGGTCAGCGACGTGTTCTCGCAGTGGATGGTCGGCGCTCCGGCGCAGTTCTCGACCGAGGCCGGCGTGCTCTTCCAGAACGCCGGCAACCCAGGTGACCCGCGCGTCCAGTCGATCCTGAACACGCTGCGCACGTCAGGAATGTAGTCCCCGAAGAAAGGAAGGGGTTCGTGCACTCCGTCAGGAAGCCATGGTGGCAGCAAGCGACGGCGCTTGTGACCGTGAGCACCGGCGGCGTGATTACCGGGTTCACCTTCGTCCCTGGCGCGGCAGCGACGATGACCTCGCCGAGCAATGTGCCGCTCCACCTGATGGCGCTGGAGAAGGCGGCCAAGCCGGCCGACACCGGCGACGACAAGCTCCGCCCGGCCATCGTCAACGTCGCCGGCTACTACCTGCAGCTAGCGCAATCCAGGACACCGGCTCAGATGGAGGCGCTGATCTGGGGAAGGGACAGCCTGGATGGCGCTGACCACGGCCCGTCGTGCGCCGCGTTCGCCAGCCTGACCCTCGAGCTGGCCGCCCAGGCGGTCGGGCAGCAAAGCTGGGTCAGTGGCGGCGCGACGTACCCGTGGCCGATGCACGAGTGGGCCGACGTCCGGGTCAATCCCAACCCGGACTCGCTAGGCGTCACGTCGATCGTCCAAGACGCTCAGGCACATCAGCGCTGGCATCCGCTCGGCGACGGCTATCAGCCACAGCCCGGCGACTGGGTGGTATTCGACGGACACGTGGAGGTCGTGACCAGCTACTCCAACGGAGCGCTCGACACAATCGGGGCCGACTCGCTGCCCAACCTGACGGTCAATGCCCACTCCTTTCCCGATCCGCTCGCGCAGCAGGGCGTCGAGGGGTTTGTCGACAACGGCCACCTCGCCGAGGCAACGTCAGCCTCAGGCACCGCCCCCGCCGCGGCGCCCGCTCCGGTCTCGGGAGCTGGCACCTCGCGCGGTACGCGGTCGTCCGCTCGGCCGCAGACGGCCGCCATCCCCGGCGTCGTGGCGCCTGGGGCCGGCGCCGGGCAGACGGGTACGTCCGCTTCGGGCGAGTCGGACGGGGCCGCGACGGGCAGTGCCGCGCCAGTCTCGCCCGCTCAGAGCACCACGGGGAGTGCCGCCCCGCAGGCCAAGGCGGACATCCCTGGTGCCGCGGTGGCCGCCGGGCTTGCGGTCGCCGCGCCGCGTCCGTCTAGCACGGGGACCGCAGCTCCCAGCCGGACGTCCGCGCCCTACCGGCAGCACACCGCGCCGGCCACTGCCACGCCGGGGACGAAAACACAGCAGGCGTTCATCAATCAGATCGCGCCAGGTGCCCTCGCGGCACAGCAGCGGTACGGCGTGCCGGCCTCCGTCACCATCGCGCAGGCCATCGACGAGTCCGGGTGGGGAACTAGCCAGCTCGCCGCGACTGACTACAACCTGTTCGGCATCAAGGGCAGCGGTCCCGCGGGCAGCGTCACGCTGCCGACGCAGGAGTTCGAGAACGGCCAGTGGGTCACGATCTACGCCCAGTTCCGCGTCTATCACAACGTCTCAGAGAGCATCGCCGACCACGCGGAACTCCTTGCCACCAGCGGGTACTACACGCGCGCCATGGCAGACCGCACCGTCCCCGACGCCTTCGCGAACGACCTGACCGGCGTCTACGCGACCGACCCCGAATACGGCGCGAACCTGATCGGCCTGATGCGGCTGTACAACTTGTACCGGTTCGACTCCCCCACGGCGAGCCAGTCCCAGGCAGCCGCCCTGGGCGGCGCCGCCAGCCACAGTCCGGCCGCGCATTCACCGGCCGGGCACCCCGCCGGTTCCGCGGTATCAGGGTTGCAACCGTCGATCCCTGGCATCCTGTCGGCATTGTCACCAGGGCTCGGCGCCACGCCGACGCCCAGCACCCCCAACACGCCGGCGACCCAGCCGTCCGGCGCGCATCCCTCGGCATCCCAGCCGTCGGGGTCGCAGGCGTCGATCCCGGGCATCCTGTCGGCCCTCGCGCCGGCGCAGTCCGGCACGCCGACCCCGCGCTCCAGCCACACGCCAGCGGCCCAGCCGTCGGCATCCCAGGCACCGGCCCCTCAGCCGACCGCAACCCAGGCCCCCAACGGCCACCCGTCCGGGTCGGAGCCGTCCGAGGCACAGGCTTCGATCCCCGGCATCCTGTCGGCCCTCGCGCCGGCCGCCGCCGGAACGCCGACGCCGAGCGCAACCCAGGCGCCAACCGCGCAGCCGTCCGACTCGCAGCCGCCCGCCACCCAGACGCCGACCGCTCAGCCGGTCATCGCGCAGCCATCGGCCGCTCAGCCGTCGGCCGCCCGGCCCTCGGCGACACGGCCGTCGGCGCCTCAGTCGTCGGCGCCTCAGTCGCCGGAGTCGCAGCTTCCGCAGTCGCAGCCGCCGGGCGGGCAGGCGTCGGTCCCCGGCATGATGTCCGCGCTCGCACCAACCGCCGCCGCGACCCCTACGCCGAGCGCCACTCAGACGCCGGCGACCACTCCGTCACCGGCCTCGACGCCTGGTACACGACACGCGGCCGGGGGCCCTGGAGGCGGTGCGATGCCGGGGAATGGTGCCGCCGCGCCCTCCGCGGCGCCGGGCAACGCGGCGACCCACGCCAGTTCCGCCGTGCCCCACGGCAACGTGGCGGCGCCCGTGCACGGCGCCGCTGCGGTTCCAGGCATTGGCTCGGCGACGTCGACGACCTCCGCGCCCCAGTGGAACTCAACCGCCGCCCCCGGCAACTACGCGGCGGCCGTACCGGGCACCGGCATGACCGGCCTCGCAAGCTCCCCGCCGCAGGGGAACACCGGGAACTACGAGAGCACCGCGGCGTACGGGAACTCGGCCCAGCCCCACGGGAACTCCCCGGCAGCCATGCCAGGCGGCGCCGCGGTTCCCGGCGTCGGCGCAGCTGTCTCCGGGCTGGGAGTAGCGGGGGCCGGCGCGGCGGTGCGCCGCGAACGTTCGCGGCGCGGCACCACCGCGGCGCCCGCCCAGCCGGCCCGCAGGCGAGGCGCCGGTTCCCAGACCCGGGGCGCCGCCCGGGTTCCCGGGCTGGTCGCGCCCGCAGCGATCCGGTACGAGACACCGCTGCCGGCGATCGTCGCGACCGCGTTTTTCGCCAAGGCCAAGGGACCGCTCGCCCGCGCGGAACAGCTGCACCGCGACGTCGCCGGCCGGGCTGGCATCCGCTGGCAGCTGCTCGCCGCGTGCGACTGGATGCAGTGTCACGCGGACCACACACTCTCCCCCGTCAACGGCGAGCGGCTGGGCAAGCACAACCCTGACGGCACCGTCTACCAGACGAAATCTCAGGCGCTCGCCCAGTGCGCCAGCGACCTCATCTACCTCGCAGGGGCGGTGTACGGGCTCGACCTCACCGACCGGCGCGCCCTGCCGGTCCGCGCCCTCGCGGACGTGTTCGCCGCGTTCCGCTGGGGCGGGCTGCTGATGCGGCACGGCGTCTCCGCGATGGAATTCCCTTACTCGGTCGCGGGATTGACCGAACAGCACCTGAAGATGCACTGGCCCGTCATCGGCGAGCCGGACGCCCCGGACAAGCCAGGCAGCAAGTTCCGCGGACAGTTCGGCGCGGTCCCCGTACTGCTCACCCTCAACTACCCTGCCCTCGTGTGAACGACAGAAAGCGCAGGTGACCCACCGTGGTCCGTATCGTGATCCAGCGCGCCGCCCGGCCGGAGACCGCAACCGCCGAGGAGGCGGTGCGCCCCTACCCCTCGGCGGCATTCGCGCCCACCCAGCTCGATGGGCGCACGCTGCCGCTCACGGAACCGGCGTGGTACCCGCCGCAGCAGCCGCGCAGGCGAAGCGGCTGGCCACGGCGGCCGCGCGTGCCGCGCTGGGCGAAGTGGGCAGTTCTCGCTGTGGTCGCGGGCCTCTTCTTCCGGCGAGCCGTCGCGTGGGCGGTGCTCGCCGCACTGTCCGCTGCGCTGCACCTCTTCGGGCTTAACGTGAACTTGCCGCACCTCAAGTTCGACTGGCCATGGCAGTCGATCAGCGCCGGCACCGCCACCAATACCCTTGTCGGGCCGCTCGTGCTGCAGAAGATCGAGGGAATCTCCCGGCCCGCCCTCGGCACCGAGAACTTCAACTTCGTCTTCACCCACACCGTGTCCAAGAACATCGGGTTGTGGCCGTGCTGGTACTCCGGGACATTCGCCGCGGTCGGGCACGCGTCCGCGACCGTCGACCTGAACCCTGGCGCCGCCTGGTGGAAGCCGTCGACCGGCCACTATCAGCTGCACGTGCTGCGGGCCGCCGCGCCGGGTGCCCCTGGCCGGCTGACCGTCTCGATGGCGCTGCCGCTGCCTCAGCTGCCGCAGTCGGTGCATGACGTCACGGTCGACAACACCCTGTCCAAGCCGATCTCGACCGATCACAGCTGGACCTACCCGGGCCTGGGCTGCGGAGTGCTCATCCAGCCGCAGTTCGCCCAGTCGGTCCTGTATGCGCAGGCGCAGGACGTCGCGTTCCAGCAGGCGACGAGCCTGTCGAGCGTGACCAAGCCGCTGGTCAGCGCGGCGGAGACCGAGGCTACCACGATGATCCGCGACAACTTCCTGCAGCCGACCGTGAACGCGCTCGGCTACACCCTGACCCAGTTCACCATCCGCTGGGTCAGCCAGTAACCCGGCCGGGGCGGTCCGGGGGGCCGGCCGCTGGGAGGCCCGCCTACCGCGAGGTAGCGTTGATGGTATGCGGGCTGAATTGTCGGGACCGGGGGTGAGGCGATGACGGCCGACGTGTTCCCAACGGCGGGTCTAGTGGAACGGGCCGCGGCGGCGTTCACCGCGAGCGTGCCCGACAGTCCGGCGGACGACGGGTTCTTCGGCCCCGGCAGCGTGACGTGGCGGCTGAACGGCGACCTGTCGGCGCCAGTTGCCGGGCTGCGGTCGCTGCTCGTCCAGGCGCTGCACCCGCTGGCCATGGCTGGCGTCGATCAGCACAGCGAGTGGCGCGCCGACCCGGCGGGCAGGCTGTCCTCGACCGCCGCGTACCTGGTCACGATCACTTACGGGGACAAGGCTGCGGCGCGCCGCGCCGCCGACCGGGTGCGGAAGATCCACGAGCGGGTGCGTGGCACCGATCCGGTCACCGGGCGGCCCTACGCCGCCGGAGACCCCGACCTGCTCATCTGGGTGCACGCTGGGCTCGTCGACTCGGTGCTTGCCGCCGCGGACCTGTTCGGCACCCCGGTGAGCGCGCCGGACCGGGATGCTTACGTGGCCGAGATGACCGTCGCCGCCGAGCTCGTCGGCGTGCCCGCCGGGCGCGCGCCATCGAGCGCCGCTGAGCTCGACGCTTATCTGGCCGCCATTCAGCCGGAGCTGACCCTCAGCCCCGCGGCGGCCGAGTCCACGGCCTACCTGCTCGGGCTACCGGGACTCGACGAGGACATGGCGGACATCTGGCGGCAGGTCGGCGGCGCCGCGGTCGCGTCGCTGCCCACCTGGGCGCTGGATCTGTACGGCAGGAAGCCCGCCACTCTCTCCGCCCAGTACCGCGAGGAGGTCCGCCAGGTGCTCGGCGTCCTCGACGTGCTTTACCTGGGCGAGCCTGGCGTGCTCGAGGCCCGGCAACGGCTCGAGCTGCGGATGCGCGACGCGCAGCAGGCAGACGAGGCTTAGGTGCGTAGTCCCGGGGCCGATTCACCCGAACAGACACAGCTAAGCAGACAGCACGGGAACCTCGGAGGGCGTGAGAAGCGCTGGGGGCGCCGGTGAGCTCAGGGGCGGGCGGACGCCCGCAGCGGCATGGGCGGCTGCGGCTGAGCCGGGGCCTGGCGGCCGCCCGGCTGGTTGCGCGCGGCGGCGCGCGGTACGCGACGAGTGCGCCGCGGCTGTTCGCGACGGCCGGCGAGCAGCGCGAGCAGCTGCGCAACGACCTGGCGCTGCGGAACGCCGAAGACATCGCGGCCACCCTGGGGACGATGAAGGGCGTCCTGATGAAGCTCGGCCAGATGGCCAGCTACGTGGACGACGGCCTCGCCCCGCCGGTGCGCCGCACGCTGAGCACGCTGCAGGACAGCGTGCCGCCGATGACCGCCGACCTCGCCGCCCAGGTCGTCGCCGAAGAACTCGGCGCCCCGCCGGATCAGGTCTTCGACACCTGGGACCCCCAGCCCATCGCCGCCGCCTCCATCGGGCAGGTGCACCGCGCCATCACCAAGGACCGTCGCGCGGTCGCGGTCAAGGTGCAGTACCCGGGCATCGCCCAGACGATCGCCGCCGACCTGGGCAACGTCGGGCTGCTGCGCCGCCTGCTCCGGGTCGCCGCCCCGAGCCAGGACGTGAACGCCCTCATCGAGGAACTGCGCGAGCGGATCACCGAAGAGCTGGACTACCTGCGCGAGGCCGAGAACCAGCGCACGTTCGCCGCCTACTACGACGGCCACCCCACCATCGCCGTGCCGAAGATCGTCGACGAGCTCTCCACCGCCCGCGTCATCACCAGCGAGCTGGCCACCGGGGCGCGCTGGGCCGAGCTGCTGACCTGGCCGCAGGCCGAGAAGGACCTGGCCGCCGAGACGATCTACCGGTTCACCTTCCGCAGCCTGTACGAGATGAACGCCTTCAACGGCGACCCGCACCCGGGCAACTACCTGTTCCGTCCAGGCGGGCACGTCACGTTCCTCGACTTCGGCCTGGTCAAGTACTTCACGCCGGAGGAGCTCAAGCCGCTCGTGCACATGGTGCGCTACCTGTGCGTGGACAGAGACCCCGAGGCGTTCCGCAAGGCGATGGAGGACGCGGACTTCCTGACCCGCGGCGCCCCGATCACGAACGAGCAGGTCATCGAGCACATGGCGCTGTTCTATGACACCGTGCGGACGCCAGGCACCCGGACCATGACCCCGGAGTACGCGTCGGCGGTCGCCCGCCGGTACTTCGACTTCCGTAACCCGCTGGCGGCGTACGCCCGCATCCCCAAGTCCTACGTGATCTTGCAGCGTATCAACCTGGGCATGTTCGCGCTGCTCGGCGACCTCGCCGCGACCGCCGACTGGCGGGCGATCGCGGAGGAGATATGGCCGTTCGTGCAGGCGCCGCCGTCGACTCCCATGGGGGAAGAGGAAATCGCCTGGCACGCTAGCCGTGCCGCCGTTTAGCTGGCACTGCGGCGGCTGCGGTACGCCGCGACGTTGACGCGGTTCGCGCAGGTCAGGCTGCAGAACCGGCGCGACCTGTTCTTGGACAGGTCGACGACCACGTCGTCGCAATCGTCCGCGGCGCAGACCAGGAGGCGGGCCAGCTCACCGGCCCGGATGACGTCCGCGAAGGCCATCGCCGCGTCCACCGCCATCCGGTCGGCGAGCGGCGCGTCCGGCGTCGTGGCGTGGATGTGGTAGTCCCAGCCGTCATGCTTAAGCAGCTGGGGCAGCGCTCCGGCGTCCCGCAGCAGCGTGTTGACGAGGTCCGCGGCCTCGTCCTCGGTCATCTCCCACAGCCGCGCGAGACGCGGGCGGAGCTGCCTGACCTGGTCGAGTTCCTCTTGGTCATGGGTGCGACTGCCGGTCCACCGCCAGTACTCGGTGAACTGGTCGAGGGCGGCCACGTCGGGCAGCTCTTCCCTGCCGCCGCGCGCGGTGTTGATCAGCGCGGCGGTAGCGTTCAGCGAAACCTCGGTGTCATGGGCAAAAAGCATTTGACCTCTTTCGCCGCCCACGAGTAGTGTCATTACCGTAACTCATTTTTACCACTTACGCGTCGCTGATGACGAGGAGCAGGCGGATGCGCAGTGCACGTGCACTGGACGACCGGCCCGGCAACGGCGACATGCTGGAAACCGTCACACGTGAAACCACCGGCACGCTGGACGTCCCCGTCAGTAACGTCGGGGGCAGGCGCGGCGCCGGGCTCGTCATCGGGCTGATGTCCGCCGCGGCGTTCGGCACGTCGGGCACGTTCGGGACGGCGCTGATCGGCGCCGGCTGGTCCCCGGCCGGCGCGGTGCTCGCCCGGGTGTCGATCGCGGCCCTGGTCCTCACCGGGCCCGCGCTGGTGCAGCTGCGCGGCCGGTGGGCGCTGCTCCGGCGGTGGGGCTGGCGCACGGTCGCCTACGGCTGCGTCGGAGTGGCCGCCTGCCAGCTCGGCTACTTCAACGCGATCGCCCGGATGCCGGTGGGCATCGCCCTCCTGATCGAGTACATGGGCATCCTGCTCGTGGTGGGGTGGCTGTGGGCGCGGCACGGCCAGCGGCCGCGGCGGCTGACCATAGCGGGCAGCGCCGCGGCGATCGGCGGCCTGGCGCTGATGCTGGACCTGTCGGGACCCGGCGGCATCAGCCCGGTCGGCGTGCTCTGGGCATTGCTCGCCGCGGTCAGCATGGCGGTGTACTTCATCCTGTCCGCCAAGGCAGGCGCGGACCCGCTGCCGCCCGTGGTCATGACGTGGGGCGGGATGATCGTCGGCGCGGCCGTGCTCGCCGTGTCCGGGCTGACCGGACTGGCGCCGCTGGCGTTCTCGAGCGCGGACGTGACGCTGCTGAACCACCAGGTGAGCTGGCTGGTACCGGTCCTCGGACTGTCGGTGCTGGCGGCTGCCTTCGCGTACGTCACGGGCATCGCAGCCGCCCGGCGCCTCGGAGCCAAGCTCGGGTCGTTCGTCGCCCTGGCGGAGGTCTTGTTCGCCACGGCGTTCGCCTGGGTGCTGCTGGCCCAGGTGCCGACCACGACGCAGTTCCTCGGCGGCGCGCTCATCCTGACCGGCGTCATCCTGGTCCGCCTCGACGAGTCCTGACGGGTCCTGGCAGGGTGGGAGCCATGACCGAAGACACGCATCGCCAGGTGACGATCGAGCGGATCTCGAACAGCCATTACACCGTCACCAATGCCCGCGGCGGGACGATCACCGTGGGGACGGCCGACTCGGCGGACTTCTC
Source organism: uncultured Actinomycetota bacterium (assembly GCA_963843745.1). Lineage (GTDB taxonomy): Bacteria > Actinomycetota > Actinomycetes > Streptosporangiales > Streptosporangiaceae > Trebonia. The sequence continues at coordinate 1,494,780 of CAWJLP010000007.1, read as the reverse complement.
GCCGGTGGAGCTGCTGCTGACCGCCATCGGCGCGTGCACCGCGATCGACGTCGACATCCTCACCTCGCGGCGCGCCGAGCCCGACTCGTTCCGGTGGACGTCGGCGCGGAGAAGCTGCGCGACGAGAAGGGCCGCAACTCCCTGACGGACATCACGGTGACGTTCCAGATCAGGTTCCCTGACGGCGAGGGCGGCGACAAGGCCCGCGCGCTGCTGCCGGACGCGGTGAAGAGGTCCCACGAGCAGCTCTGCACGGTCAGCCGCACCGTCGAACTCGGCACCCCGGTCGCCACGCGCATCGAATGAGCCCGGTTGTCGGTGCCCGACCGTAGAATCACCGCGTGGCCACCCCCAGCGAATCCAGCACGCAGGACGGCGCGCGCCGCGCCGCGACGGTGCTGCACCGCGTGTTCGGCTACGAGAGCTTCCGCGACCGGCAAGCGGAGATCATCGGCCACGTCATCGGCGGCGGCGACGCGCTCGTGCTGATGCCGACCGGCGGCGGGAAGTCGCTGTGCTACCAGATCCCCGCGCTGGTCCGCCCCGGCACCGGCGTGGTGATCTCGCCGCTGATCGCGCTGATGCAGAGACCAGGTCCAGGCGCTGCAGCAGCTGGGGATCCGCGCGGACTTCCTCAACTCCACGCAGGACCCGGGGACCAGGCACGTCGTGGAGCAGGAGTTCCGGTCCGGCGAGCTCGACCTGCTCTACCTCGCGCCGGAACGGCTGCGCACCGAGGCGACGCTCAAACTCCTCGACGACGCGAGGATCTCGGTGTTCGCGATCGACGAGGCGCACTGCGTGTCCCAGTGGGGCCACGATTTCCGCCCCGATTACCTCGAGCTCCAGGTGCTGCACGAGCGGTGGCCCGACGTGCCGCGGATCGCGCTGACCGCCACCGCCACCCAGACGACGCGGGAAGAGATCGCCATCAGGCTCAAGCTGGCCGGCGCCCGGCTGTTCGTGTCGTCATTCGACCGGCCGAACGTGCAATACCGGATCGTTCCGAAAAATGAACCTAAGAAGCAGCTGCTGCAGTTCTTGCGCACAGAGCACCCGGGAGACGCGGGGATCGTCTACTGCCTGACCCGCGACTCCACCGAGCGGGTCGCCGCGTTCCTCTCCGAGCAGGGCATCACCGCGCTGCCGTACCACGCCGGCCTCGACGCCGGCACCCGCGCCGCGCATCAGGCCCGCTTCCTGCGCGAGGACGGCCTCGTGATGGTCGCCACGATCGCGTTCGGGATGGGGATCGACAAGCCGGACGTGCGGTTCGTCGCGCACCTGGACCTGCCGCGCTCTGTCGAGGGGTACTACCAGGAGACAGGGCGGGCCGGGCGCGACGGGCTGCCCGCGACCGCGTGGCTCGCCTACGGCCTCGCCGACGTGGTGCAGCAGCGGCGGCTGATCGACGGCTCCGACGGCGACCTCGCGCACCGGCGGCGGCTGGCGTCGCACCTGGACGCGATGCTCGCGCTGTGCGAGACAACGGACTGCCGCCGCACGCAGCTGCTGGCTTATTTTTCCGAACGGACCGGTGCCTGCGCCAACTGTGACACCTGCCTGTCGCCGCCGGAGGTGTGGGACGGCACGGTACCCGCGCAGAAGCTGCTGTCCACCATCGTGCGGCTGGACAGGGAGCGGGACCAGCGGTTCGGCGCCGGGCAGGTCATCGACATCCTGCTCGGCCGCAAGACCGATCGCGTGGCGCAGTACGGGCATCACGAGCTGAAGACCTTCGGCATCGGCACCGAACTGCGCGAAGCCGAATGGCGCGGCGTCGTCCGCCAGCTGCTCGCCCGCGACCTGCTCACCGTCGTCGGCGAGTACCAGACGCTGGCGATCACGCCGTCCAGCGGGGAGGTGCTGCGCGGCGACCGCTTGGTCATGCTCCGCCGCGACGTCCCGACGCCGAAGGCGCCGCGGGCCGGGCGCCGCTCGGCTGCCGCCGGGGCCGCCGGGGCCGGCTCGGCGCCGGTCGAGGCGGCCGACCTGTCCGCGGCGGACGCCGCGGTCTTCGAGGAGCTCCGCGCCTGGCGCGGCGCCACCGCCAGGGAGCAGAGCCTGCCCGCCTACACGGTCTTCCAGAACGCGACGCTCCGCGCGATCGCCATGGCTCGGCCAGCGACGCTGGCCGAGCTGTCGGAGATCAACGGGGTCGGCGAAGCCAAGCTAGCCAAATACGGCGAGCAGGTCCTCGACCTGCTCGCCGGCGTCAACGAGCCGTAGCCGGCAGGCCGTCGCTCATCCTCCCATCAGTTACGTGGGGATAAATCGGACGAATCGGGCGGCAAAGTGGTCATCACTGATAGGAAGTTGTTTCGGGCCGCCGATCGGCGGCGGGGCGGGGCGGGCCGCCGGGCTGGGCGGCCGCGTGGCCGGTGATCAGGTCGCTGCGGCTCAGCACCCAGACGCCCAGGGCAAGCACGGCCAGGCCGAGCACTTCCGCGGCCAGCGCCGCCGGAGAGGTCTGCAGCGTCTCGCTGAACAGGAAGGCGCCGAGCAGGATCGCGGTGATCGGGTCGCCGAGGGTGAACCCGGGCTGTGAGGCGGCCAGCGGGCCGGCCGCCATCGCGTGCGAGGTCAGCAGCAGGACCCCCGCCCCCGCCGCCATGAGGACGTAGACCGACCAGTTGGCGAAGATCGCGCTGGGGCCGCCGTCCACGTGCGAGCTCAGCTCCTTGATGACCGCGGCGATGAACCCCCAGCTGACGCCGGTCGCGATGCCCAGGAAGGCGGCGCGGCGCGTGGCGGACCCGCCCCTGGACGCGGCGATGGCGGTGCCCGCGACCGCCGCCGTGGCCAGGCCTCCCAGCCACCACGACAAGGCCGGGGCGTGCGGCTGGCCCTGCGACGGCGAGGCCGCGCGCAGGAACACGCTGACGCCCGCCGACATGGCGACCGCGGCCAGCCACTCGTGCCATCGCATTCCCCGGCCCCGGGTACGCATCGCGAGATAGCCGAAGACCAGCAGCAGCTCGACCGTGAGGATCGGCTGCACGAGCGCCAGCGGGCCGAAGTGCAGCGCGGCCACCTGGAGCACGAAGCCGGCGATCATGGCGGTGAAGCCGAGCAGCCAGACCGGCTGGGTCGCCAGCCGGAAGACCAGCAAGGGGTCGAAGCCGCGTACCTGGTGCCCGCCCGCCTCAAGGTGCCGCGCGCCGAGGCGCTGGCAGACCGAGGAGGTGGCGGTACACACGCTCGCGGCCAGGGCCAGCACGATCGCCAGTTCCATCCGCGCGCAACTCAGCGGTCCAGCCGGGACTGCAGGTCGTCGAGGCGGGCGTGCAGCAGCGCGATCTCGGCGGACAGCACCGCATACGGCGATTCCCCGGCTTGCGGCGGAACGGGCATGTCCCCGGCGCCCGGCGCGCCGACGCCGGATGTTCCTGGCGGGGTTTCCACCTGCACGCGGCCATCGAGGAGCGCGGCGAACTCGGCGAGCCGCAGCGCCCGGCGGCCGGCCGAGCACCGGTCGCAGACCGGGCTCAGGTGCCGCCAGCCGACCAGGCCGGTGCCCGCGTCGGTCAGCGCCGTCCCCGGGTTACCGCAGTCGCACCAGCAGCCCGAGATCACCCGGACCCGCTGCCTGCTGTAGCGCAGCCCGCGCTCGTAGCGGATGTACCGGCCGGAGGCCGCGACCTCGATCAGCAACGCGGTCCGGTTCTCTGTCGCGCAGCCGAGGGCCTGCGCGTCGGACACGTCATGCAGGCAGTAGAACCCGCAGCCGCACCAGCGGCGCGGCGGCGCGTGCCGCGGCGTCCACACGCAGGACGCCTCGGCCGTGACGCCGTACACGCGCTCCGCGCCGAGGGTCAGCCCGGCGAACGCCGTCTTGGCGCAGTCCGCGGACAGCACCGCGCGCGCCAGCTTGTACCCGGTGAACGGCCGGTCCGGGCGCTCAGCGCCCGGCGGCCCTCCCGGGTGCCCGGGTATGGGGAACCACGCCACCGGGGTGTCTCGCCAGCCGCCCGGTCAGCGAGCCGGGACAGCCGGTTCTGGTTCCGGAGCCGGCTGCGTACGTTCCGGATCGGTGATCAGATCCGCCGCCGCGGAGGCGGTTTCTGTGTCCTCGACGTAGCCCGCCGCCTTTTCCTTGCCCAGCCGCATGCTCGCACCTCCTATCTTTCCTGGTGCCCCGGCTGGGTCATCCCCACACCTGGCCAGCCACCGAGACGACGAGATCGAGCTTGCGGCGCTCGTCGTCGACCGTGATGAGGTTGCCGAGGGAGCCGGAGGCGAAGCCGCACTGCGGGCTGAGCGCCAGCTGCCCGAGCGGCACGTAGCGGGCGGCCTCGTCGATGCGGCGCAGCAGGTCGTCGCGGGTTTCCAGCTCGGGGACCTTGGTGGTGACCAGGCCGAGGACCACCGTCGGCCCTGGCGGGACGAAGCGGAGCGGCTCGAAGCCGCCGGCGCGCTCCGTGTCGTACTCGAGCAGGAACCTGTCGACGGGAACCTCGTTGAACAGCCGCTCGGCGGCCGGCTCGTAGCCGCCCTGCGCCATCCAGGAGCTGCGGTAGTTGCCGCGGCAGATGTGCATGCCCACGGTGAGGTCTGGGTGCTCGCGCTTGACGGCGGAGACGATGTTGCTGTCCACGGTGACCGCGGCGTCGAGGGCCTGCTCCGGGCTGAGGGCGGCCCTGGTGCGGCCGGTGGCGCCCGGGTCGATCACCTGGTTGTAGCTGAGCGAGTCGAGCTGGACCCAGCGAACGCCGCTCGCGGCCAGGCCGCCGATCTCGTCGATCTGGAGGGCCGCGAGGTCGTCGATGAGGTCGCTCGGCGCCGGGTAGACGGCGGAGCTGCGTTCGCGGTTCCAGATCATCCCGCCCATCGAGGCGCTGATCATCGTGATCTTGAACGGGCCGGGCGCGTGCTCGGTCATAAAGCGGGCCTCGACGCCGGTGAGGTCCTGTTTTCTCGACACCTTGGCCACCGCGACCGCGCCGTCGCTGAGCGTCTCTTCCGGTGACAGCTCCTTGCCGTCCCGGTACCAGCGCAGCGTCCTGCTGGCCGGCTCGACGCCGCCGAGCGACTCCAGGAGGCCTGCCCGCCAGGACTCGCGGCGCGCCTCGCCGTCGGTGAACACGGTCAGGCCGGCCTGCTTCTGGATCTCGAGGAGCTCCGCGATCGCGCGGTCCTCGACCTCGCGGAGCTGCGCCGTCGCGAGCTCGCCCGTTTCGTGAGCCTCGCGGGCCCGGAGGAGATAGGGCGGCCGGAGGAGGCTGCCCACGTGTTCGGCGTGGTGCGGGGTGGCCATGGTTACCACTCTTCGCCGGATAAGTACAGGTGTCCACGGGTATGAGGTGATGTATGGAGGTTTCCGCGTACGCCGACTACCTCACCGAGGCGGACCTTCGGCTGATCGCGCAGGCCGTGGGTGCCTCTGCCGCCGCGGTCGCGGAGCTGGCCGGTGACGCCGCCGCCATCGAGGGGCTGCTGGCGGACCCGCGGGTGTTCTCCGCGGTGTTCGGGACGGTGTCCCCGGCGTCCCCGGCGTCCCCGGCACCGCCTGCGGCGCCGGAGGTGCTGGTGTTCGCGTCGCCGTTCCTCGCCTTCGGCGTGGCGGTGCACCGGACGGTCGCGGACCTGGCAGCCATGGACTACCTGCCGGAACGGTCCGGGCTGCGCCAGCGGGTCCCTGTCTTCGACGCCCCTGAGCTGCGCGATTTCCTTGGCTCCGCGGAGCGACGGCTGTTCCTCGCGGAGCTGCTGGCGTCGTTCACCCGGGTCGCGAGCGGACGGTACCGGGTGCCGTCGCGGTGGGGCGGTTCTGGGCCCGGCTCTGCACCCGGTCCTGGCGCCGGGTCTGGCGGGCGGTCGCGCACGCGGCGGTTCAGCGAGCTTGACCCGGTGAAGCTGGCCGGGCTGATCGAGGTGGCGCCGGAAGAGTCGCGGCCCGGCATCTACCGCAGGCTGGGCGACGTGTCGCTGTTCCTTGCCGGGGTGTTCCCTGACTATTCGGCGATGCACGCCTTCGGGCCGGTGGACGTGTCCCGGCTGCTGCGCTCCGCGCGGGTCCCGGCCGCCGACCGGGACGGGCTGGCCGCCGCGCCCGCGCTCGACCTGCTGGAGTACCTGGGCGCGCGCTGGTACCGGGCCGCGCTGGCGACCGCCCCGGTGCGCACCGCGCGGCTGGACGTCGTGGGCGAGGTCGCGGAGCGGTTCCGGCAGGCGCGGCGGGTGCTGAACCACCTGGCCGACCGGTACCTGGTCGGCTCCGGCACCGGCTCAGGCGGCTGGCTGCCGCAGCCGGGAACTCCCTGACTCGAGTCGGGGCTATGGCTTGCGGGCCACGACGCCGTGGACGGGGACGGTGTGCCCGGGGCTGCTGTCGGCGGGGGCGGTGGGGTCGGGGCGCCATTCGGTGATGGGGACCAGGCCGGGCGGGACCGGCTCGAGGCCGGCCACGAGGGCGGCGACCTCGGCGCGGGAGCGGAGCGTGATGGGCTGCGCGGGCATCATCTTGATCCACTGCCTGGCCGCCTCTTCCAGCGCCGGGTCCACGTCGCTCGCCACGTGGTAGCCCGCGGCGTAGCTGCCGGACGGCACCGCCGCCATCAGCGCTGGCACCACCGCGGCCGCCTCCGCGGCGTCCTCGACGTAGGAGAGCGTGAACAGCAGCAGGACCGCGACCGGCAGGCCGAAGTCCAGGGTCGCCCCCGCGCCCGCCACGATCGCGTCAGCATCGCGGACGTCCGCGTCGACAAAGCCGATCGCGCCGCCGGGCGCGGACGTCATCATCGCGCGGGCGTGCGACAGCACCATCGGGTCGTTGTCCACGTACGCGATGCGGCACTCGGGCGCGAGTGACTGGGCGACCTCGTGGGTGGCGCCCACGAGAGGCAGCCCCATGCCGATGTCAAGGAACTGCCTGATTCCCGCCTCGACGACCAGGAAGCGCAGCACGCGCTGCTGGAACCCGCGCACGGCGGGCGGGATGGCCGCTATCCCCGGTGCGGTCGCGCCGAGGATCCGCGCGGCCTTGCGGTCGGCCTCGAAGTTGTTATGGCCGCCGTACAGGAAATCGATCACGCGTGCCGCGTTCGGCACCCGGGTGTTGATCAGCGCGGCTTTCGCCCGGCGGGTCGCGTCTTCCCCCCAGTCGTCTGCCATGCCTACCAGTATGCGCCAACCGATGCCACGGATGGCGGGCCCCGCGTTCCCTAAGACGCTCTAGTTGTGTTATTTCGCGGCAATATGCCCCGGAATTGCAAACTTAGGCGGTTTTCAGGCGGTAGACCGAGACGTGGGACGCGGATTCGGCGGTGAACTCTGCCCCGGCCCAGTCGGCGTGGCGTGCTTCCAGTTCAAACCCGGCGAGCCGCGCCATCAGGTCGAGTTCCGATGGCCAGATGTACCGGTGCGGGCTGCGGAACAGCCGTGCCTGTTTCCCGTCGCCGAACCTGAAGTGGTGCGAGACGACCTGCTGGCGCAGCACGTCATAGGTATCCAGGGCGATGTAGCCGGGCTCCGAGCTGACGACGATGGCCCGCTGTCCCGGCGGCAGCTTGCGCAGCTCCGGTACCCACAGCTCGATGACGAACCGGCCGCCTCGCGTCAGGTGCCGGGCCGCGTTGCGGAAGCAGGTCACCTGGTCGTCCTGGGTCAGCAGGTTGGAGATCGTGTTGAACACGAGGTAGACCAGCGCGTACGCGCCGGGGGCCCGGGCGGTAGCCATGTCGCCGGCGATCACCGGGATGGCCGTCTCGCCGGCCTTGGTGCGCAGCTGCTCGATCATGGGGCGGGACAGCTCGATGCCCGTGACCGGCACGCCGCGCTGAGCGAGCGGGATGGCGACGCGGCCGGTGCCGATGGCGAACTCCAGCGCCCGGCCGTCACCGGCCAGCCCGGCCAGCCGGTCCACGGCCGGCCCCAGCACGTCCGGCGCGAACATGCCGGTGCCCGGCGTGTCGTACGCCTGGGCTGCCTCCTGATCCCAGATATCCTCCTGGCGCATGGCATCCAACGATGTCAGCGGGCGCCCGGTGCCGTCCACCAGGTTTCTGGCGGGAAACCGTCAGAGCAGGGACTGGTAGACGAGCTGGCGGAGCTGGGAGCGGATCGGGTGAGCGCTGGACGGGACCAGCTGGGTGAAGAACGACACCGTCAGTTCCTCGGCCGGGTCGATCCAGAACGCGGTGCTGGCCATGCCGCCCCAGGACAGCTCGCCCGGGGAGCAGACGACCTTGCCGCGAACCGGGTCGAGCACGACGGCGAAGCCGAGGCCGAAGCCGATGCCGCGGAACGGCGTTTCCGCGTTCAGCGGCCTGCCGAACTGCTCCAGGTCCAGCCCGCCGGGCAGGTGGTTACGGCCCATGTAGGCGACCGTGCGGGGGCTGAGCAGGCGCGCGCCGTCGAGGAGGCCGGCGGGGCTGTCCTGGCGGTGCAGGAGCATCTGGGTGAACCGGTGGTAGTCGGCGGCCGTGGAGACCAGGCCGCCGCCGCCGCCGAGCATCACCGGCGGCTTGCGCGCGTCCTCGCCGAGCGCGTCGAACCGGACCGCCTTGCGCTCCGGGCCGAGGCCGTACAGAGCCGCCAGCCTGGGCAGGTCATCGGCGGCCGCGTAGAAGCCGGTGTCGGTCATGCCGAGCGGGCCGAAGATCCGCTGCGCGAAGAACTCATCGAGCGGCTGGCCCGAGGCAACCTCGACGACGCGGCCGAGGACGTCAGTCGCGACGGAGTAGTTCCATTCGGTGCCGGGCTGGAAGAGCAGCGGGAGACGCGCCCAGGCGTCGCAGGCCTCCGCGAGCGTGACGGGCTTGAGGCCGATGTCGAAGCCCGCGGCCCGGTACAGGGCGTCGCAGGGGTGGTTCCTGTGGAACCCGTAGGTGAGGCCGGCGGTGTGCGTCAGCAGGTGCCAGATCCGCACCGGCTCGGTCGCCGGGACCGTCACCGGGCGCTGGTCCGAGCCGCCGGTGTAGACGCGGGGGTCGGCGAACGACGGGATGAACCGGCTGACCGGGTCGGTGAGCTGGAACGCGCCCTCCTCGTACAGCATCATCGCCGCCACCGACGTGACCGGCTTGGTCATCGAGTAGATCCGCCATAGCGTGTCCGGCTCGGCCGGCAGGCCCTTCTCGGTGTCCCGCGAGCCGTAACACGACACGTGCGCCAGCCGGCCGTACCTGCTCACCGTCACCAGCCAGCCTGGCAGCCGGCCGTCGTCGACGTACCTGGCGAGCTGTTCGTCGACGCGGCGCAGCCGGTCCGGGTCGATGCCGACCTCGGCCGGGTCGACCTCGCTCTTTAGTTCGCTCACGCCAACTAACGGTGCCACACCGTTTGGCGCGCCGCTAGTGGCGGGCGTACGGTGCGGGATGTGCCTACCGACGCGACGGTCAGCGTCGAGCTCGGCGTGCCGTACGGCCCCGGCAAGCTGCTCGACATCTACCGGCCGGACTCAAGCCCAGGACCGCTGCCGACCGTGCTGCTATGGCACGGGGTCGGCCCGGACGAACGGGACGTGCTCGCCACCCTCGCCACCGCGGCGGCCGGTTACGGCCTGACCGTGGTGGTGCCCGACTGGCGCTCCGACGCGCCCGACGGCGGCGGCGCTCACCTGCTCGCCTCACTGGCCTTCACGCGGGAGCAGGCCGCCGCGCTCGGCGGCATCGGCGAGGACGCGATCGTGCTGGCGGGCTGGTCCCGGGGCGGCCGCGCCGCGGCCGCGGTCGCGGTGCGGCCGGAGGCGGTGGGCGGCTGGCGGCCGCTCGGCGCGGTCTGCCTCGGCGCGGCGTATACCCGGGCGGCCCCCACGACCGGCGGCTCGCCCATCGCCGACCTGGCGGCCACCGGCGCGGCGCCGGTCCCGTTCTGGCTCGTGCACGGCACGCAGGACACGGTCGTCCCGGTCGAGGCGTCGCGCGAGTTCGCCGCGCTGCTCGCGGAGAAGGGCTGGCCGGTGCGGTTCGAGGAGCAGCCGACCGACCACGCCGGCGTGACCGGCACCGAATACGACCCGGCCGGGGGGCGCTGCCGCCCCGCCTCGCCGGGCCCCGCTGTCGCCGCGGGCCAGCTGTCCGCCCTGATGATCGCCGAGGCCGCTCGCATCACCGCCTCAAGGCCCGTGCCCGGCACTTAGGAGCAGAACGCTACGCTTTTCTTGCTGTTATCAGCGTTTTGGCGTAGTTTGCTGCTCCTATGTCGGCGAGGGTGCGCGAAATGGTGTTGTCTTGACGTGAGTATGCTGGGTATTATTCCGGACATGATGTCAGGCATGGTGAAGTCGTGAGCGTCCCGCACGCGCTGCTGGCGCTGCTGTCCGAGGGGCCGAAATACGGGCTGCAGCTGCGCGAGGAGTTCGAGGCCGGGACCGGCGAGGTGTGGCCGCTGAACGTCGGCCAGGTGTACAAGACGCTGGGCCGGCTGGAACGCGACGGGCTGGCCGAATCCGACGAGGCCGGACAGGACGGGCCGCAGAAGCGGTACCGGATCACGGCCGGCGGCCGGGAGGCGCTGGCCGCCTGGCTGCGGACGCCGCCGGACCTGACCTCCCCGCCGCGCGACGAGCTGGTGATGAAGGTGCTGGTGGCGGCCCGGGTGCCGGGCACCGACGCGCATGCGGTGATCCTGGCGCACCGCATATACCTGCTCGAGCTGATGCAGCAGTGGACGCGGCTGAAGGAGGGCGAGGCCCGCGATGACCTGAGCCTGGCGCTGGTGGTCGATTCTGAGCTGTTCCGGCTCGACGCGGTGATCCGCTGGCTGGACGCCGCGGATGTGCGCCTGGCGCGGGCCGCCGCCGAGCCGCCCCGGCCCGCCTCCGCCCCGGTGCCCGCTCCGCAGCTTCGCCGGCTGGGGGTCAGGCGGTGAGCCGGCCAGGACACGGCGGCAGCGCGGCGAGCGTGCTGGAGCTGCGCGACGTGTCGAAGACCTACGGGCAGGAGCATCGCGCCGTGCAGGCGCTCGCCGGGGTCGACCTGTCGGTGCGGGCCGGGGAGATGGTGGCGGTGATGGGCCCGAGCGGGTCGGGCAAGTCCACGCTGCTCACCATCGCCGGGAGCCTGGAGAACCCCACCAGCGGGGAGGTGCTGGTCTGCGGTATGGCGCTGGCGGGGATGCCGCGAGCGCGCAAGGCCCGGCTGCGGCGCCGGGTGATCGGGTACGTGTTCCAGGATTTCAACCTGCTCCCGGGCCTGACCGCCGCCGAGAACGCCGCCTTGCCGCTGGAACTGGACGGCGTCCCGGTGCCGAAAGCGCGTAAGGCCGGGCTCGCCGCGCTGGAAGCGCTCGGCGTGGCCGGGCGGGCCGGCTGGTTCCCCGATCAGCTGTCCGGCGGCGAGCGGCAGCGGGTAGCCATCGCCCGCGCTGTGGTGGGAGACCGCAGGCTGCTGCTGGCCGACGAGCCGTCCGGTGCGCTGGACTCGGTGAACGCGGGTGAGGTGATGCGGCTGCTGCATGAAGCATGCCAGCGGGGCATGGCCGCGGTGGTGGTGACCCACGACGCGCAGCTGGCCGCCTGGGCTGACCGGATAGTGCTGCTGCGCGACGGGCGGATGACCGGACAGACCACCCGGCCGCCCGGCCCAGAATCCCTCCTGATGCCCGGGGAAATCCGGTGAGCATCGCGCTGCGCGAACCGCCCGACCTGGACCGGGACGCAGGCGGCATCGTCGCCCGCCGGGCGGTGATCCGCTGGGGCTGGCGGCTGTTCCGCCGCGAGTGGCGCCAGCAGCTGCTCGTGCTCGGCCTGCTCACCGTGGCGGTCGCGGCGGCGGTCTGGGGCACCAGCGTGGTCACGAACTCGCAGCTCCCGAACGCGACGTACGCGACGCTCGGCACCGCTGCCGCGTCCGCGACGCTGCCGGGCGCTGACCCGCAGCTGGCCGCCGACATCGCCGCCATCCAGGGCCGCTGGGGTCCGGCCGACCTCATCGAGAGCCAGACCATCACGGCCGGCTCCGCCCAGCCGCTGCAGCTTCTCGCCGAGAGCCCGCGCGGGCACTACAACGCCCCGCTGCTCGGCCTGGTCAGCGGCGCCTACCCCGCCGGCCCCGGCCAGGTCGCGCTGACCAGCGGAGTCGCGGCCCAGTACGGCGCGCACGTGGGCGGTACCTGGCAGCCGGCGGGGCGCGTCACCTGGCGGGTGACCGGCATCGCGGCGAACCCGAGCAACCTGGCCGACCAGTTCGCGCTGGTCGCCCCCGGCCAGATCGCGCACCCCAGCCAGGTGACCATGCTGCTCGGCCCGGCCGCGGCCCAGGCGGCCGGCCCGGGCGGGACGCTGCCCGGTGTCCCGGCGGCGACTGTGACGTTTCCCAATGGCATCACGGGCGGCCTCTCGCCCGCGGTGCCCATCCTCCTGGTAGAGGTACTCGGCCTGGCGTTCATCGGCCTGCTGTCGGTAGCCAGTTTCTCCGTGCTGGCCCAGCGCCGGCTGCGTGCCCTGGGCATGCTCAGCGCGATCGGCGCGACCGAACGCAACCTCCGCCTGGTCATGGTCGCGAACGGCCTGGCCGTCGGCACGACGGCCGCGCTGGCCGGGGCGGCGGGTGGCCTCGCCGCCTGGTTCGCGTACGCGCCGACGCTGCAGCAGGACACCGGCCACGTGGTGGACGCGGCGCACCTGCCGTGGTGGGCGTTCGCCATCGGGATCGCGCTCGCGATCGCGACCTCCGGGCTGGCGTCCCGCCGCCCGGCGAAGGCGATGGCCGCGGTGCCGGTGGTGACCGCGCTGTCCGGCCGGCCCGCGCCGCCGAAGCCGCCGCACCGCTCCGCCCTGCCCGGCCTCATCGTGTTCGCGGCCGGTCTCGCCTGCCTGGCGTTGAGCGGCGGCCTGAATGCCGTGGGCGGCGGCAACGGGCCGCACAGCGGCGGCGGCGGGGCCAACGGGCACGCGCTGCTCCTGCTGGCCGGCCTGGTCGCTAGCGTCACCGGGCTCTGCCTGCTCGCCCCGTTGACCATCGGCGTGCTGGCCGCCGGAGCGGCCCGACGGCTGCCGGTCGCGATCCGTATCGCGCTGCGCGACCTGGTCCGCTACCGGGCCCGGTCCGGCGCCGCACTGGCGGCGACCACGTTCGCCGTGTTCCTGGCCATGGGGATCTGCGTCGTCGCCAGCATCAAGTTCGACAACCCGCTCAACTGGATCGGCCCGAACCTGTCCAGCAGCCAGTTGCTCGTCCCCACCAATGCGACCCCGGGCATCGGGCAGTCCGAGCCGCTCAGCGGCGCACAGGTGGCCAGCCTGAACGGGCGGGTGAACAGCCTCGCCGCCCGCCTGCACGCGTCCGTGGTACCGCTGGAAGGCGTGGGCGGCCTGTACCAGGCCGGCACGCCGCGACACGGTCCGCAGAACTTCAGCGGCAACGTGTACGTGGCCACCCCGCAACTGCTGGCCGCGTACGGGATCAAGGCCAGCCAGATCGCTCCGGGCACCGACTTCCTCACCATGCGGCCCGGACTGGCCGGCCTGCCGCACCTGGAGATGCTCTGGCGGGGCGGACCGGTCAGCGACGCGTCCAACCCGGCCACTCCCGGCAGCGATGGCGGTCCGTCCTGCACGCCGGGCAATAACTGCGTGGCCAGCCCGCCGATCCAGACGATCAGCGCCCTGCCCGGCGGCACAGACGCGCCGAACACGGTGATCACCGAGTACGCGGTGCGCACATACCACATGCAGCCTCAGCTGTTCGGGTGGCTCATCCAGGCCCCTGCCCCGCTCACCGCCGCGCAGCTCAACGCAGGACGACAGCTTGGGCGCCCCTACGAGGTGACGGTCGAGATCGCGACCTATTACCCGAGCCTCAGCGACTTCACCGACCGGGCCATCACGGCGGGCATCGTGATCGCGCTCAGCGTGCTGGCCATGTCCGTCGGCCTGATCCGCAGTGAGGCCGCGCCGGACCTGCGCACGCTCACCGCGACCGGCGCCAGCGGCGCGACCCGGCGGGCGATCACCGCCGCGACCGCCGCCGCGCTCGGCCTGCTCGGGGCCGTCCTCGGCATGGCCGGCGCGGTGATCGCCGGGATGGCCTGGACCCGCAGCGGGCTGACCGCCACGGCGGGCGGCGTGCCACTGACGGACATCCTGATCCTGCTGATCGGGCTGCCGCTGCTCGCCGCCGTAGGCGGCTGGCTACTCGCCGGGCGTGAGCCGCCGGCGATCGCCAGGCAGCCGATCGAGTAAGCCTAGGCGCCGTCGGGGTAGCCGCCGCGATGCAGCACCATCGGGTAGTGCGGCAGCACGGCGGGGGGCTTGACCTGGGCGCGCCAGCCGTCCTCGTGCGGGGTGAGGCCGCCGAACAGCGGCGGCGGGTCGCCGACGGCCAGCGGCTCCAGGGCGGCGCGCAGCGCGGCGACCCGCTCGGCGCCGAAACGCGACCGCCAGCGGTCTTCGACCGCCGCGGTGAGGTCGGCGTAGGCCCGCTGGGCCCGCGCGCCCGGCGAGGTCAGCCTGGTGATCTTCCAGCGACTGCCGTCCGGGTCCGGCTGCTCCGTCACCAGGCCCTGCTTCGCCGCCGGGCCCATCGTGAACGCCACGGCCGCCGTGGAGATGCCCGCGAGGGCGGGCACATCGCGGCTGCGGACGCCGTCTTCGGTCAGGACGCGCAGCAGGTTGGCGCTGACCGCCAGCGACCTGCCGGAGTCGTCCTCCCACTCGGCCGCGAACGCGAGCAGCGTCCGCGACAGCAGCACCCACAGCGGCAGCGTGGCGGGGTCCTGCGTGGTCGCGCCATCAGGAAGGTCCGGCTTGGAGAGCAGGCCGAAGCCGAGGACTGGCAGGCAGTCGGGGAGGCGCGGGTCGAGTCCGGCGACCACGGCGGCGAGCGCGGCGCGCAGGCCGTTCACGGCGGGCGCGCCGAAGCGGTCCCGCCATCGCCGCTCGATCTCGGCGGGCACGCCGTCCCACACGTCGCGCGCCCGGCGGCCGCCGGCGGTCAGCCGCACGATCGCGTCCGGGCGAGGGCGCTTGCCGCGGCCCGGGTCTGGCGTGTAGGTGACGTAGCGCCAGCGGCGCATGCCGTCCAGGTTCGTGCCGGTCCGCGCCGCCGCGCGCATGCCCGCCACGGTGATCCCGCCGTCGGGGACGTGCCGCAGGCAGTTCGCCCACATCACCAGCGAGGTCTGCCAGGGCGCGTCGGCCGCCGCCCCCGCCGAGAGGCCGTAGTCCTGGGTGCGGTGCGGCAGGCGGTGTTCGGCCTCGTTGTCGGCTTCGATCGTGAAGGCGACCAGCGCCTGGGACAGCAATGCGGACAGCGGGAGCCACCCCGATACCGGGGAAGGCGAAGAAACCGCCGGGGCGGAGGGGGAAGGGCGGTGAGGAGGCCGGGCCCGTTCTGGATGAGGGGACGAGGCGGCGGCGCGGGCCAGCAGCAGGCCGGCGGACCTCGGCCGGTCGCGGCCTTCCTCAGGGACTTGCCAGCCGGCGCCGGCCAGCAGCTCGCGGGCCGCCGCCGGCGACAGCGTGCTCCGCACCGGCTCGCCCACCGCCGCCACCGCGGCCCTGAACCGCTCGCGGTCGGCGGACTGCGCGTTCTCCGACGACACGCTGATCGCCAGCGGGCTGCCGGCCACCGTCACCGCGCGAAACTCCCCCAGCACCCGTTCGAGCACCGGCTGCTCCAGATAGAGGGCCACGCCCTCGAGCAGGAACAGCGCCGCGCGGCTGGTGACCAGGCCCGCCGCGGTCAGCAGGTCCGCCACCGGGTCCGCCGCGAAGTCGGCGGCGACGAACGCGATGTGGCTGGTGTCCAGGCCGAGCCTGGCGATCCTGGCCAGCTTGTGGGCCTGCGTCGCGGGGTGGTCGACCTCGAACCAGCGCACGCCCGGTTTCGCGTACCGGAACGCCCGGCCGTCGTACCCGGCGGCGCCCACGACCACCTGCCTGACCCGGCGGTCGAGGGAGTTGACCACTACCCGGTCGAAGAACGCGGTCCTGGCGCGCAGGTACTCGTGCCGCGGGCTGCCCGGCAGCCGCACCAGTCCGTCGGCGACGTCGCGGGTCAGCGCCTCGTCCGCCGCAGGATCGCCGTACGGCGCCTCGAGCCGCTCGTAGTCGAGCCGGTGCGCGGCCACGCCGCGGGCGGTCTGGGACGGCGCGTCGTCTCGCATGTGCTCATTCTCCCGGAGTGACCAGCCCGGACTCGTAGGCGAACACCACGGCCTGCGCCCGGTCGCGCAACTGGAGCTTCATCAGGATTCTTCCGACGTGGGTTTTGGTGGTCTGTTCCGCGATGACCAGGGTGTCACTGATCTCCGCGTTGGACATGCCGCGGGCGATGAGTGTCAGCACTTCTTCCTCGCGCGGGGTGAGCGGGCTGTGCGGCGGGCCGACGGGCGCGGTCGCGCGGGCACGGGGACGCTTGGTGAAGTCCGCGATCAGCCGCCTGGTCACCGACGGGGCGAGCAGCGCCTCGCCGGCGGCGACCACCCGGACCGCGTGCACCAGCTCGGCGGCCGGGGCGTCCTTGAGCAGGAACCCGCTCGCGCCGGCGCGCAGCGCCTCGTACACGTACTCGTCGAGGTCGAAGGTGGTGAGCATGAGGACTCTGGGGGCGTCGGGGGCGTCGCTGGGGCCGCTGAGCAGCTCACGGGTCGCCTGCAGGCCGTCAAGCACCGGCATCCGCACGTCCATCAGCACCACGTCGGGCCTGGTCTGCCTGGCCAGCCGGACGGCCTCGGCGCCGTCCGCGGCCAGGCCGGCGACGGCGATGCCCGGCTGGGCGGCGAGCAGCGCGCCGAACCCCTCCCGGACCATCGCCTGGTCGTCGGCGATGAGGCAGCTGATCATGGCGCCTCGCCTGGACGGGCGGTGTCGGTCATCGGGAGGACGGCGCGGACGGCGAAGCCGCCGTCGGGTTCGGGACCGGCCCGCAGCTGCCCGCCGAGCAGCGTGACCCGCTCGCGCATCCCGGCGAGGCCGTGACCGGTTCCGTCCGCGTGCGGCTGACCGGTCGCCGGCGGCTCGTTCGTCACATCGATCCGAACGTACGGTGGCGACTCGTCGACCGTCACGCTGATCCGCGCACCGGGGGCATGCCGGGCCGCGTTGGACAGCGACTCCTGCACGATCCGGTACGCGGTCAGCCCGACGCTGGCCGGCAGCTGCTCGCCGTCACCGGGCATCTGGAGGGTGACGGCGGCGCCCGCGCGGCGGGCGGTGGCGACGAGTTCCGGGACGTCGTCGAGGCGCGGCTGGGGGGCGAGCGCGGCGGCTTCCGCCGCGGCCTGGGTCTCGGCCGGGGACTCGGTCGCGGCCTGGGCCTCGGCTGGGGCCTCGGTCCCGGCGGTAGTCGGGGCGCTGCCGCGCTTCTTGCTGTTATCAGGGGTGCGCAGCACGCCGAGGAGGCGGCGCATCTCGATCAGGGCCTCGCGCGCCGCCTGGCCGAGCGCGGCGAACTCCTCGCTGACCGGCTCGGGCAGGGTTTCCGCGCCGGGCTTCGCCGCCAGCCGGTACGGCGCGGTCTCCGCCTGCACCGCGATCATCGACATGTGGTGCGCGACGACGTCGTGCAGTTCGCGGGCGATGCGCGCCCGCTCTTCGAGCACGGCGTTGCGCTCGCGGTGGTGCCGCGTCTGCTGGGTCTGCACGGCGAGCCGCTGCCGGTCGCCCAGCCAGGCGCGGATGCCGTAGAGGGCGGCGGTCAGCACCGCTAGGCCGATGGTGACCCGGATCGGGTACGCCCAGTCCGGGCCGGTCCACAGCCAGACGGGGATCAGGGTGAGGACGGCCAGCCACCACAGCCGCGGCGGACCGTAGCGCAGCCCGACCACGACGTAGACGATCGTCAAGATGATGTAGTAGCCGGTGTCCACCCGGTTCTGGCCGGGGATCAGCGGGGCGACCAGGACGGCGAGCCAGGCCAGCCGCCAGGCCGTCAGCGGGAAGCGCGGCGTGAGCAGCAGGGCGGCGGCGACCACGAGCGTGCCGGCCAGCCAGCCGGCCAGGTCAGTCCCGTGCGGGCCGTGCGGGCCGCGGATGCCGGCCGCCACCTCGGCGATCGCGATGACCGCGAGCAGCGCCCAGCCTGCCGCGGCAGCCGCGTACGCCACCCGTCGGGTGGCGGCGGACCGCCACACCGGCGCGGCGTCGCGGTCGGCGAGTACCTGGGCCAGCGCGTTCACGTTGTTCAGCGTAGGCGCGCGCCGCGGGCGGCGTCGTCCCGCCCGCGGTGTCATACCGGGGTACGACGCGGGCCGCCGCAGTTGGCTCCGGATGGCGATGCCTGTCCGGTGCCGGCGTTCGTAGCGTCGCGACCATGATCTCAGTACGCGGACTCACCAAGAGCTACGGCGGCACGCTGGCCGTGGACGACCTGTCCTTCGACATCCACCCGGGCTGCGTGACCGGGTTCCTCGGGTCCAACGGCTCGGGGAAATCCACCACCATGCGCCTGCTGCTCGGGCTCGACGCGCCGGCGCGGGGCTCGGCGCTGATCGAGGGGGCGCCGTACACGGCGCTGCGCTGGCCGCTGCGGTCGGTCGGCGCGGTGCTCGAGGCGCGTGCCTTCCACCCGGGCCGGACGGCCCGCGCGCACCTGCTCGCTCTCGCGGCGGCGTCGGCGCTGCCGCGCCGGCGCGTCGAGGAGGTGCTCGCGCAGGTGGGCCTCGCGGACGCCGCCGGCCGCCGGGCCGGCGGGTTCTCGCTGGGGATGGCGCAGCGGCTCGGCATCGCGGCGGCGCTGCTCGGCGACCCGGGCGTGCTGCTGCTCGACGAGCCGGTCAACGGGCTGGACCCGGCGGGAGTGCGCTGGATCAGGGACCTGATCAGGTCGCTGGCCGCGCAGGGCCGGACCGTGTTCGTCTCCAGCCACCTGATCAGCGAGATGGCGCTGACCGCCGACCGGCTGCTGGTGATCGGCGGCGGCCGGCTGCTCGCGGACACGACGGTCGGCGCGCTGACGGCGCGGGGCGGCGGGTCGCTCGAAGAAGGGTTCTTCGGGCTCACGGAAGGGATCCGGTGATTTCGGTGGACCCGCGCTACGGATTCCGGGAGGCCGCCCGGATGGAATGGATCAAGCTGCGGTCGCTGCGCTCGACGCGGTGGGTGCTGGCGGGCGGGATGGTCGCGACCGTCGCCCTTGGCGTGGTCGCCGGCTACAACACGCGCAGCGTGACCGGCGACCCGACCAGCAACGTGCTGGCCGGCGTCCTCGTCGGCCAGGTGATCACCGGCGTGCTCGGCGTGCTGGCCATGACCAGCGAGTACTCCTCCGGCCTGGTCCGGGTCACGTTCGCCGCGGTGCCGCGGCGGGGGCTGGTCCTGGCCGCCAAGGCTGTTGTTTTCGCCGTGGTCTGCCTGGTCGCCGGGGAGATCACCGTCGTCGCGTCGTTCCTCGGCGGGATCGCCGCGCTGCGATCGCCGGTCCCGCACCCGTCCCTCGGCGATCCCGCGGTGCTGCGCGCGGTCCTGATGACCGGCGCCTACCTGGCCCTGACGGGGCTGGCCGGGCTCGGCGTCGGCGCGATCCTCCGGCATGGCGCGGCCGCGGTCGGCGTGCTCGTCGGCGGCCTGTTCGTGCTCCCGCTCATCACCGGCGCGGCATCCCGCGCGACCGGGAAGTTCATACCGGAACTGATCGCGGGCAACTCGCTCGCGGCGGTCAAGCCCGTCGCTGGGTTCACCTGGTCGCCGTGGCTGGAGCTCGGCATCGTGGCGCTTTACCCGGCGGCGCTGCTCGCCGCCGGCGGCTGGCTCCTGGTCCGCCGCGACGCCTGACGTTCGGGTTAGGCTCCGGCTTGTGACCTACCGGAAGGCCGACGTCAGCTCGCTGCGGATGCTGCGGAGGGCGCGGGACAGGATCGACAGGGACTACCGCGAGGAGATCGCGATCGCGGCGCTGGCCAGCGGCGCGGGGTACTCGCGGGAGCACTTCATCCGCGCCTTCCGCGCGGCGTACGGGGACACCCGCGTCGAGTTCACCTCGCCGCCCGCCGAGCGGCCCTACGGGATCGAGGCGATCCTGCGCGACGATTCGGGAAACTGGTTCAGCTTCACCGAGCGGAAGCAACAGTGGTAGTTGCCGGCTGCCAGCGTGGCTGGCGGCGCTGTCGAGAGTAGTTTCGTATAGTGGTCCGCCATGGGAACAGGCGTTTGACAAACGAACAGGTTTCCGGCAATGTTGACCCCAACGCGAGTGGTCTAGAAAGAGGGGTCGAATCATGGGTCAGAAGACTGTCCGGTTCAGCGATCTGAGCGGCCAGCTCATCATGCGAGAGGACGCGCTGGCGCGCATCGTGATCCACGAGCACCCTGACCTCGGCGACGGGCCCGTGGAGATTGAGGCACTCGCGGACGAGGCACTGGGCCTGGAGAAGGACACGCTGCGGGTGGCGGTGCTCGACCTGTACCTGCCGGGCGAGGACCTGCCGCGGCGCGTCACGATGGACGCCGACGCGTTCGGGGCAATGGTGACCGAGAAGCCGGTGGGCGAGATGCTCGCCGCCGCGCGGCCGGTCAAGCGCGCCGGACGGCCGCGGCTGGCGCGGGCCGCGGGGTAGCCCGGCCTCGAGGCCGGGCGTCCATGCTGGGCGTCTATGCTGCCCGTCCATGCTGGCGCCCGTAGCGGGCGGCAATCCGGTGTCCTACAGTTTTCCCATGGCGGATCCCCAACCGAGCGACGGCGGCATCGTCCCGGCGGCTGACCGTCGCGCGCAGAACGCCCCCAGCGTCCCGGGTGTGCTGCGTGCGTCGCACGCCGATCGTGACCTGGTGGTCGAGCAGCTCCGGGTGGCTGCTGGCGACGGACGGCTGTCCCCCGAGGAGCTGGACGAACGGCTGGAACTGGCGCTGACCGCACGGACGTACGCCGAGCTGGCTACGCTCGTCGCCGACCTGCCCGACGCCGCGACGGCCGTGACGCCGGCGTCCCTGTCGCCCGTGGTGGCCCCCTCCGCCCCGAAGGACCTGATCCGGCTGCACTGCTCGAGCGGTCAGGCGGAGCGCCGCGGGCGCTGGGTCGTCCCGAGCCGGATGGACCTGCAGGTATCCAGCGGCCACATCACGCTGGACTTCACGGAGGCCGTGATCATGCAGCGTTCGCTGCATATCGACGCCGACGTCCGCAGCGGGTACATCACGCTGATCACCAAGCCGGGCATCGTGGTGGACGCCGACGACGTGACCGTCCGCAGCGGGCACGTCAAGGTGCGCGCGCCGTGGGGCACGGACGTCCCGGAGCTGCTGCGGATCGACGTCGCGGGCACGTGCGGCAGCGGGCACATCACCGCGCGGCCGCCGCGCCGGTCGTTCTGGCAGTGGCTGCGCCGCGCCCCGCGTCCCTACGCGATCGCGGCCTGACAGCTTCCCGAGCGCGGCGGGCCAGCCAGGGCCGCCGGACGCGGGCGGATTCGCCAGGTCAGGGACGTCCCGTGTAGGCGGGAGCCGCCGGGATCGAATAGGTTCCCACGCTCAGCGCCGGTACCCGCAACTGCTCCTCGTACCGGGCGGTGCCATCCGCCGCCGGGAGGAACCGCCCGGCGTCAACGATCTCCATGGGGCAATTGTGCCTGCCGCGTGTCAGCCGCGGGCGGGGTCGCTGGCGGCGGGTTCCGCGGAGCCGGCCTCGTCCTCGCCGGAGGTGCCCCGCGCGGCCGAGCCGGCGTCGCTGGCGGCCGCCGGCTGGCCAGCGCCGGCGTCGCCTGCGGCCTGCGCCGCGACCACGCAACCGGCGGGGGCGGAGGCGAGCGGAGCGCTGGTCACCGCGGTGAAGCCGAGGATGACCAGGAGCGCCAGGCCGGACAGCACGTAGGCGTTCCCCGCCAGGAGCTGGAGGGTGCGCCAGTGGTATTCGAGGAACCAGGGCTGGTCGCCCAGCGCGATGTACTTGGTGACGGGGGTGTTCGGCGCGGCCCAGATGAGCCCGTGCGTGAAGTTGCCAGGGCCGGTGGTGAGGACGCTCCACAGCTTGCCTGGCCAGGGGGCGAACACCAGGAACATGCCGCCCGCCAGGGCGGCGCAGCCCGCGGCGCGGCCCGGCCTGCGCGCGCGCCAGGCGCGCACGGCGTAGTGCACGGCCGCCATCATGCCCGGCACCGCCCACACCCAGTGGTGGTCCCAGCTGATCGGCGAATCGAGCAGCCCGATGAGCGCCGTGGTCAGGATCCCGAGCATCGGGTGCCCGGCGCGATACAGCCTGGCCGCGCACAGCAGGCCGCCCACGGTCACGATCACCGCGACGATCACCCACGGCACGGTCCCGGCGTCGATGCTGCCCGCGAGCCTGGTCGCGATGGCCCGCAGCGACTGGTTGCCGCCCCATCCCACGAACCCGGTCCGCCCGTCCTGGATGAACAGGCCGTTGAACCACCAGTCCCGGGAGTCGCCGGGCAGGATCACGAAGCCGAGCAGCACGGTACCGAGGAAAGCACCGGTGGTCACCGCGGCCTGCCGGAACTTCCTGGTCAGCAGCAGGTACGGGATGAAGATCAGCGGAACGAGCTTGATCCCGGCGGCGAACCCGGTCGCGATCCCCATCCACCAGCGGCTGTCCTTCTGCCGCAGGTCCCAGATGATCAGCGCCATCAAGACCAGGTTGATCTGCCCGAGGTACATGGTCCGGAACACCGGCTCGGTGAGCAGTCCGGCGGCGGCGCCGAGCAGGGCGCCGCCGGCCAGGACCTTGCGGTCCCGGTAGCCCAGCGCACTCATCGTGCACCACGTCGCCGCGAGCAGCGCGACAATGTTCACCAGCTGCGAGAGCCGCGGCAGGATCGACCACGGCACGAAGGACACGGCCGCGAAGAAGAGCGCGGCGAACGGCGTGTAGGTGAACTTCAGCGACTGGTCGTTGAGCGGCCAGCCGTAGAGCGGGTTGGCCAGCGTGCCGTCGTAGGGAGGGCTGATCTGCCGGACGATGAGGCCGCCGTCCCGGTAGACGCCCAGGTCGACCGGATACAGTGTGTAACCGAGCGGATGCCGGTGCGCGTACCACGCCCAGAAACCGAGCACGGCGGCGAACGCCACGATCCCGGCGACTAGGAGGCCTGTTTTGGTTACACTCCCGGCGGGGGCGGCGGCGCCGCGACGCTCCAGCACCGAACTCACAGGCAACCCTTACCAGTTCTTAGTGGTTCACGCACGCGCAAACCTTACCGGTTCTTAGGATTTTGCGTCGCAGGCTCGCCGATAATTCGCTGTTACCAAATAACCGGTGTTTCACCAGGTGAAAGTGGTGTAGAGGGCCGGGAACCCGGCGAGCGACTCGAGGACCGTCTGGGCGCCGGCCGCGCGGAGATCACCTTCCGTGAATGATCCCGTGGTGACGCCGACCGCACGCACCCCGGCCTGAGCCGCGGCGGCCATGTCCGCTGGTGTATCGCCGACGTAAACCGCCGCGCCCAGACTGATGAGCACCGCCGCCTTCTCCGGCCCGTGCGCGTCGGCGACCAGGTCGTCGGGCTCCAGCCCGGCGAGGTTCAGGCTCAGCCGCGCCGGGATCTCGTGCTTGGCGGTGATGACGACGGCGCGCGCGCCGGCCGCGCGGACCGCGGCCAGCGCCTCACGGGCGCCGGGCAGCGCGCTGGTCAGCGGCGCGGCGAGCCGCAGGTAGTGCTCACGGTAGACGCGCACCGCATCGGGGACCCGCTCGGTGGGGAACCAGAAGCCGAGCTCGTCTTCGAGCTTGATGCCCAGCCTGCGGTCCACGGCGGCCGGGTCGATCGGCACGCCGGTCGCATCGCTGACCGCGGCGAAGGAGGCCAGGATCACGCGCCGCGAGTCGATCAGGGTCATGTCCAGGTCGAATCCGACCGGTGCCCCCTGGTGACCGTGCCCGCCGGCTGTCATAGGGCCGGCAGTTCCCGGTCGCGGGCGGCGAGCAGCCCGGCGAAGAGCAGCACGCCGTTGAGCACGAAGAGCACCGCGACCGGCAGGTTCCAGGATCCCGTCGCGGAGTGCAGCAGCCCGAGTTCCAGCGGCCCCGCGCTCGCCAGCAGGTAGCCCACCGACTGCGCGAGCGCGGACAGCGAAGCGGCGGCGGCCGGGTGCGGCGCCCGCGCCATCGTGAAGAAGATGGCGAGGCTGAGCGCCGCGTTCTGGCCGGCGCCGAGGATCAGCACCCAGGCCACGGCGGAGCTCAGCGGCAGGTACACCACCCCGGCGAGGCCCAGCGCCATGGCGGCCACCGTCGGCACCACCAGCGTGTGCTGGGCGCGCATCCGCTGCGCGACCATCGGGACGAGAAACGACACGGCCAGGTTGCCCACGCCCATGAGCGCCAGCAGGTTCCCCGCGGTGTCCGCGCTCGCGCCCCGGTCGCGCAGGATCGTCGGCAGCCAGGACAGCGCCGCGTAGTACAGCAGGCTCTGCAGGCCCATGAACAGCGTCACGTGCCAGGCGAGCGGGTACCGGTGCACCGCGACCCGGTCCCGGCCGCCCGCCGGCGCGGGGCGCGCGGCCGGCGCGGCATCGGCGGCCGCCCGGTCGCCGGCGGACGCGGCGCCGCCAGGGGCGGCGCGGCCATCCCTGGCCGCGCGGGCGTCTGACGCCGCGGGGACGTCGCCAGGGACCGCGAGCGTGTCGTCAAGGAGAACGGGGATGTCGCCAGGGATGGCAGCGATGTCGTCAGGGATCGCCGGACCGGCCGGCGGCGCCCCGGCCGCGAACCCGGGCCTGGTGACGTGCCCTGCCTGCGGCAGCCACAGCAGGGCCCCGAGCGCCGCGGGGGCGGCCAGCCAGCCGAGCGTCAGCCCCGCCGAGCCGCCGGTGCCGTTCCAGAGCGGCACGGCGACGACCGACCCGGTGATCGCGCCGACCGACAGCGCGGTGATGTAGAGCCCGATCAGGAAGCCGGCGCGTTCCGGCCACCGCCGTTTGATCAGGCTGGAGAGCAGCACGTTCATGATGGCGATCGCGGCGGCCGCGACCACGGTCCCCGGGAACAGCAGCGCGCCGGGCGCGGCGCCGCGCAGCAGCAGGCCCGCGGTCAGCGCCGCGATGGCTGCCAGCAGCACGCGTTCCTCGCCCAGCCGCCTGCTCAGCCACGCGGCGAAGGCCGAGAAGACGGCGAAGCAGAGGACCGGGGTCGCCGCCAGCACCGAGATCGTCGCCGTGGACAGCCCCAGCCCGTCCTGGAGTTCGGGGAACACCGGCGGCAGGCTGGTGATCGCGCCGCGCAGGTTGAACCCGAGCGCGGCGACGCCGATCACGAGCAGCGCCCGCTCGAGCGTGCGCATTCCCCCGGCTTTGACTGGCGCCGTCGGCCGCAACTGGGTCACGAACATCTAAACGTACCCGAATACCCGCGGCGTATCGTCGGGCTGTGACGACCGTAACCCCGGCCCAGCAGCGCACGCTCGCCGTGATCGAGGCTGAGCTGGCCCGGCTTGTCAGGTACGACGACGAGTCGGTCGTGCACGAGGCCTGGATCAGGCAGCGGTACGACGGCGGATTCGCGGCCAGCTACGCGCCCGCGAGAGCGGCGGCCGTGCGCACCGCGTGGCACGAGGCGGGACACGCGGTCGCCGCGCTGGAGCTGGGCGCGCGGTTCAGCTCGGCGAGCATCCGGGCCGGTGCCGCCAGCGCGGGCCGGGTGCACGCGATCCGCGGCGGCGGTGAGCTCGGCTTCGTCATCGATGCCGCCGGCCAGGTCGCCGAACGGCTGCGGGACTGGACGCTGCCGGGGACCGACGCCGAGGTGCGCGCGTGGCTGGCGTCCTGGCGCGGCGACGGAGGGGACGCGCGCCGGTTCCGCGCGGGCATCGGCGCGCGGTTCGGCGCCGACGAGGCGGCCGCCTGGCGGTACGCCGCGTCGGCGCTGACGCCGCTGCGGCCGCGGATCAGGGACCTGGCCAGGGCGCTGCTGGTGTACCCGCGGCACCTGCCGTACCCGGTGACCGCCGCGATCGCCGGGTTCCGCAAGCTCAGTTCAGCAGGCCAGTTCAGCAGGCCGACGGACGGTGCGGCTTGACCGCGGGCAGGTAGTCGCTGAGCAGGTTGTGGTGCCAGACCATGACCTCGGCACCGGCCACGGAGTACGTCGCGGCGGGCGGGCCGAACGCGCTGCGCGCCGCCGCTGCCCAGGCGGCATCGTCCGGCGGGCAGCCCTGCATCTGGTTCGCGACGAAGAAGGTGGCGTCGTGCCGCGCGGGGTCGTACCAGGACGCCTCCGAGTTCCACGGGCTCAGCACGAGCTGTCCGAAGCGCCGGTTGATCGGGACGATCATCGTCCCGCTGCTGTCCACCGAGAGCTGGCTCGCCGTGTAGTAGTTGGACAGACCATAGCCGAGGTGGTGCTCGGTGAGCCAGTTCGCCAGCTGCTGGCGGGTGGCGATCGCGGGGCTCGGCTTGGCCACCAGGGCGTCGCGCCACAGAATGGCGCCGTAGAGCGCCAGCGCGAGCGCGAGGACGGGGATGAGGCCGCGGCGGATCACGTCGCCGGTGAGCAGCCGCCCGGCCAGCACCGCGCCGATCGGCAGCACCGGCATCAGGTCGTGCGCCCCGCCGCCCGCGCTGTACCCGCCGAGTACCGTGTAGGCGACCAGCGAGCACACCATGGCCGCCGTGAGCACCTGGATCATCAGGTCGCTGCCGGGCAGCCGGCGCACCGCCCACCAGATCGCCACCACGGCGAGCGCCACCCCGACCAGGTGCGCGGCGGGGATGACCAGCCCGGGGGCCGCCTTGAGCCGCTGGCCGGAGAAGTCGGCGCCGTACAGGTCGAAGAAGCTCTGCACAGTCACGAAGATGTTGCCCGCCCACGCGGAGATGCTCGCGAAGTACTCCTGCAGCGGGAAGGGCGTGAACCCGCCGTGATCGTGCACCAGCCGCAGCGCCACCTTCGCGGCCTCGTTCGCGATGACCGCCGCGATGGCGAGAGAGGCGTCGTACCACTGCCCGCGCAGCGGCCCGCGGCGCCGGTACATCCGGATCACGCAGACGACGAACAGCGGGATCTCGCCCTCGAGCAGCACGATGGTGTCCGACATCCGCGCCCAGGCCAGCAGCGCGCCGACCGCCACCGGCACCCGCCAGCTCGGCACCGCGCGGTCCAGGATCAGCCACACCAGCAGCAGCGGGATCTGCGTCGCCAGGTGGTCAGGGTTCCCCAGCATCAGCGTGCCGGCCGCCCCCGGCGTCGGTGCCAGCAGGATCCCGCCAGCGATCAGCGCCCGGATCAGCCCCTCCCGCCCGGTCGCCCGGCCCTTGGCCACCAGCGCGGCGAGCAGCACTACGATGGTCAGGTTCAGCGCCTCGAGCGAGGAGATGACCCAGGGGTCCAGCCCGCCGCGCAGCCACTCAAGCGCCGCGAACTCGGGGACCTCGATGGTGTAGAACGCGATGTCGGACAGTTCCCAGCCGTGCAGCAGCACGTTCCCGTGCAGCACGTCCCAGCCCTGCTGCGCGATCGCCGCGCCGTCGGAACCGAACCCGATCCGGCTCGCCTGCGCGAGGTAGAGGAAGTACAGCGCCACCCCCGCCACCGCGAAGCACGCCGGCGTCACCAGCCGCCGCCAGTCAAATCCGGACCCAATGTCCGCGCCAGACTGCGACGGGGTGTTAACGGACGGCAAGAGTCCGGATTGCGACATGGACGACTCCCCCGTCCCCGGCGGCCTGTTATCGGGCAAGCGGGTATTCCCGGTAAAAGACCGATTTCTGCTGAGCTGAAGGCAATTGTAGGGATCAGGGTTTTCGGACCCGACGAATTAAGGAGATCTTAAGAATTTGCCCGGCGGCAGCCGGCTCGCGGATCGTGGCGGTGGTTACGGAGTGGGTCATCTGGTGGCTTCGCGGGTACTCACCGGTGCCCGGCCAGCGCCTGGACCTGGACCGGGCAAGCCGGCCGCGTGGCCAGGTACCAGCAGGCCGCTCGGCGCGAGGGCCGACGGCTGTGACGGAATTTGACCAAAACTATCTGGCGATACCGGTGTTTTCATTGTCCCCGCCTAAGGCATCCCAGTTTAGATAAATCACTTACCCGAACAATGAATTTCATCTATTCTTGTGGATATACACCGACGGCAGCGGGACGTCGTCGGCACATTTACCCGGGGCGCTCTCACGGCGGCGGCCTGCGCGACCTGACTGGACCCTGGGCACACGGGGAGCTGCGCACCGCTCAGTGCGCGGTTTCGGGGAACTGCATGCGCCGCGCATCGACGGGGTGTTCTGACCTTGGTCATTCTCATTCTCATCATCATCATCGCAGTAGTGGGATATTTCGTCTCACTGCGAATTCACCCGCTGGCCAGATGCGGGCTGTGCAAGGGGACCGGCAGGCACTCCGGCGGAGTGTACACGTACGCGAACCGGCGCTGCCGCAGGTGCGGCGGCAGTGGCCGGAAGGACCGGTTCGGCAAGCGGTTTTTCGGCTAGCGCGGCGGCTACGGGATCACGAGCACCTTGCCGGTGACGCCGCGCTCGACGGCCTCGTGCGCGGCCGCGATCTCGCTGAGCGGGAACCGGCGGACCGGCAGCTCGGTCAGCGCGCCCGCGGCGAGCGCGCCGGAGACGCTGGCGACGGCCGCGTCCAGCGCGCCGGCGGTCATCCCGTACAGCAGCACGAACCGCAGCGTCACGTTGGCGGTCATGCAGGCCCGCACCGGCAGCACCGGGTCGGGACCGTCCGCGGCGTAGCTGACCACGACCGTGGGCGGCCCGGACAACGCCAGGTCGAGCGCCAGGTTCGCGCCGAGCGCCACCTCGACGATCCGGTCCATCACGGGCGCGAACGCCTTCAGCTGATCCGCCGCGTCCGCGTCCCGGTAGTTCACCACCAGGTCGGCCCCGGCCTTGGCGGCGAGCTCCGCCTTCTCCGGGCCGCTGACCGTGGTCACGACGCGGCCGCCCGCGTGCCTGGCGAGCTCGATCGCGAAGTGCCCGACGGCGCCGGCCCCGCCCGCGACCAGCACGGCCTTCCCTGACAGCGGGCCGTCAGCGAACAGGCAGCGGTCCGCGGTCACCGCGGGGACGCCGAGCGACGCGCCCAGCTCGAAACTCACGCCGTCGGGCAGCGGGACGGCCTGCCGGGCGGGGACCACGGTCCATTCCGCGGCGGTGCCCCAGCGCCGTCCGAACGCGGCGAGCCACACCCACACCCGCTCACCGGTCCTGGCCGGGTCGACGCCAGGGCCGACGTCCTCGATCACCCCGGCGCCGTCGTGGTGCGGGATCTGGAACTCGTCGACCGGCCGCGCGGTCGCCCCGGCCCGCGACTTGACGTCGGTCGGGTTCACGCCGGAGGCGTGCACCCGGACGAGCACCTCGCCGGGCCCGGGCTCCGGCCTGGCGACTTCCTCGACCCGCAGCACGTCGCGCGCGGCGCCCGTGCCCCGGTACACAGCGGCCCTCATGAGGACCAGCTTAGGTGGCGGAGGAATCACGGGCCCGTTCGGGATAAGGATCTTTCATTCCGAACGAACGCGTTGCTTCGCGCCAGCGGTACCCGAGAAGCGCCGAGCGGGCGGCCAGCCACAGGCCGAGCGCCGCCCAGATGCCGGGCAGCCCCAGCCAGGGAAAACGCAGCGTCAGGGCCGCGACCGGGGCGAAGGCGAGGATCGCGAGCAGCATCGCGCGGCGCATCGCGGCGTAGTCGGCGATGCCGAGGATGAGCCCGTCGAGGACGAACGCGAGCGCGGCGAGCGGCTGGGTCAGCGCCGCGCACAGCAGCCCGGTCGTGGCCGCGTGCCGCACCGCGGGGTCGGCGGTGAACAGGGCGGGGGCGACCGGCGCCAGCGCCGCGGTGACCACGCCGAGCGCGACGCCGGCCGCCAGCCCGAGCCGCAGCGTGCGGCGGCCGGTCAGCCGGGCGGTGTCCGGGTCGCCCGCGCCGAGGGCCGCGCTGACGAACACCTGGGCGGGCACGGCGAACGCGTCGAGCGACAGCGAGAGCAGGTACCAGATGCGGTTGGCGATCTGCTGGCCGGCGAGCTGCGTCGGGCCGAGCCTGGCCACGACCGCCACCGCCGCCAGCGGCACCACGCCGAGCGCGATCGTCCGCACCGAGAGCTGGTGCCCGTCGCGCAGCAGGGAGCGGATCTCCGCGCGCCGCGGCCGGCGGGGCGGCGCCTGCGGCTGCCGCCAGGACTCGGCCGCGTACCAGGCCGCCGCTCCTGCCTGCGCGATGACCGTGCCCCAGGCGGACCCGAGCAGCCCGGCGTGCGCGCCGAACACCAGGGCGGCCTCCAGCCCGGCGTTCGCGACGTTGGCCGCGACCGCGATCCGCAGCGGCGTCTTGGTGTCGGCGAGGCCGATCAGGTGGCCGTTGCCCGCGTACGACACGTAGAGGAACGGCAGCCCCGCCGCGGCGGCCCGCAGGTAGCCGACGGCGCCGGTCAGGACGCCACCGCGGGCGCCGAGCACCTGCGCGACCCACGGCGCGGCGACCAGCAGGATCGCCGCCGTGAGCACGCCGAGCGCCACCGCGAGCAGGTACGCCGCCCCGACCGCGCGACCCGCGGCCTCGCCGTCGCGCGCCGCGACCAGCCGCGCCACCGCGGACGTCGTTGCGGTGGCCAGGAAGATGGTCAGCCAGGAGACGATCGACAGCACGCTCGTCGCGATCGCCAGCGCGTCGAGCTGCTGGCGGCCCAGATGGCCGACGATCGCGGTGTCCACCAGGGTGTACAGCGGCTCGGCCGCGATCGCGCCGAGCGCGGGGAGGCCAAGCGCGATGATGCGCCTGTCGAGCTCACGATGCGCCCCGCGGTGTGCCGTCACGTCGCAAAGTTTAGGGAGAACCAGGGAACTCTAAGGAAGTTCCAAGGATGAGCCTCTAGTGTGTGGGCAGTCGATAGATCACAATTAGGCATCGGCACGGCAACGAACGATGCGCGATGTGGGCAGTAGCTGATTTTTGCCTCCTGGCGGACAAATCAGCATATATCGGGCTCTGTGGAGGTTAGTGGATGAGGCTGGCTGCGCGCCTCGCGGCGAGCGGGCGGACGCATGGTCGCCTCATCTCCATCCTGGCCGCCGTTGCCGTGTTCGTGACCCTGTCGCTGGCGCCCGCGCGCAGCGGGGCCGCAGGAAACACCTGGCCGGCCCGGCTGGGCGCTGGCGGCATCGGGGCCGCCCGGGTGTCCAGCAACGGGCAGTCCTTCGACGGGGTAGCGACCGTCGGCGCGCTGTTCGCCGAGAGCTCGGGAAAGCTCAGCTCGCACTTCTGCACCGCGAGCGTCGTGGACAGCCCGCACGGTGACCTGGCCATCACGGCCGCGCACTGCGTGACCGGCGTGTCCGGCCAGATCGCGTTCGTGCCCGGCTACGCCAACGGCACGGAACCGTACGGGGTCTGGCAGGTCACCCGGGTGTACACCGACGCGGCCTGGCAGTCCGCCCAGGACCCCGACGACGACGTTGCCTTCCTGCAGCTGTCCGCCGCGCCTGGCGGCGCGCCGGTCGAGGCCGTGACCGGCGCCGAGCACGTCGCCACCGACGCCGACGCCGCCGCCGGCGGCCTGGTGCGGGTGATCGGCTACCCCGACGCCGCGGACCAGCCGGTCTCCTGCGTGAACTGGACGAAGCTCTTCAGCCCGACGCAGCTCGAGTTCGACTGCGGCGGGTACACCAACGGCACGAGCGGCGGGCCGTTCCTCGCCGACGTGTCGGCGTCCTCGGGCCAGGGCACCGTGATCGGCGTGATCGGCGGCTACGAGCAGGGCGGTGACCTGCCGCAGGTGTCGTACTCCGCGGCGTTCGGCGCGGCGGTGGCGGTCCTGTACCAGACGGCGAAGGCAGCCAGCTAGACATCCCGGGCGGGTGGCGGCGAGATCTTGTCAAGCTCGGCGAGCTCTTCCTGGGTCGGCTCCCACTCGCCGGCGGAGACGTTGGCGATGACCTGTTCCGCCGACGTCGCGCCGGCGATCACCGAGGCGCAGCCGGGCAGCGCCGCGAGGCCGCCGATGGCGATCTCGAGGATGGAGACGCCGCGTTCAGCGCCCCACTCGATGAGCGCCTCCACCGTTTCCAGCTTCTCTTCGGTGACCAAGTGCGACCGCGTCGCGATCCTGCTGCCCGCGGGCAGTTCACTGCCGCGCCGGACCTTCCCGGTGAGCATCCCGTTGGCTAGCGGAAAATAGGGCAGCACGCCGAGCCCGAAGGCGGCGGCGGCGGGCACCACCTCGGCCTCCACGCCGCGGTCGAGCAGCGACCACTGGTTCTGCGCGGAGATGAACGGGGTGCGGGCGGCGCTCTTGTGCGCGGCGTCCGCGAGCTGCCAGCCGGACAGGTTCGAGTGCCCGATGTACCTGACCTTGCCCTCGGCCACCAGCTCGTCGAGCGCGGCGATCGTCTCCTCGATCGGGGTCAGCGGGTCCGGGGTGTGCAGCTGGTACAGGTCGATGTAATCGGTGCGCAGCCGGCGCAGCGACTTCTCCACCGCGAGCCTGATGTAGCCGCGGCCGCCCTTGGCGCCCGCGGCGGGGCCGTAGCCCATGTCCACCTTCTGGTGGCCGAACTTCGTCGCGAGCACGACCTTGTCCCTGCGGCCCGCCAGCACCTCGCCGAGGGCGAGCTCAGAACCGCCGTCCTTGCCGTACATTTCGGCGGTGTCGAAGAGCGTGATGCCGGCGTCGATGGCCGCGTCGACCACCGCGCGGGTCCGCTGCAGGTCGATGCGGCCGCCGAAGTTGTTGCAGCCGAGGCCGACTACCGATACGAGCAGCCCTGAATCACCGAGGGTTCGATAGCGCATGGCAGGCATCATACGGATGCGCGCCAGGCCCCACGGACGACGGCCTGGCGACCTGGCGGCCCGGCGGCCTGGCGGCGGAGGGGCCGGCGGCGGCGTCCCGCCGACGGCACGCTGTTGACAATGCTGTTGACAAAGGGCCGGAGAATAGGCCGAGCGCCGGAATAACTAACGCAATGGCCCGCCGCCTGCGGCGTCGTTGCGGCCGGGTTAATTCGGCAATTTACGACGGTAAATTTCCCGAGGCCGGCGAATCCCCGGCCGCCCGGCGGCGGGCGCCATCCGCTGTCCGCGGGCGGCGGCTGTCCGTTTCCACGTACATAGCGGGGCATTGTGCATGCGCAAACGTGGTGCTTGGGCGGACGGCAGTTAACATCCGGGCCGGCCGTGAACCCGGACCGGCGGGCACGAGCGGGCACGAGCGGGCACGAGCGGGCATCGGCCGGCGCCGGAGCGCGTCGCGGGGCCGGCCAGCGCCTAATCTCACTATCTGAGAACCTAGCCTGATTAGGCATCTGGGATATCATCGGGCGTATGCATGCGCCCACCGCAAGGGGAATGCATAATTTCATGCGCCTTTAGCCGCAGCGCATGGCGACGGGAAATGGGGAGGTCGGCCGGCGTGCCTGACTCTTCTGACGGGCCTACCGTCTTGCGCATCCTGCTCGGCAACCACTTGCGCCGGATCAGGGAAGCCCAGGGAATCTCCGCACGGCAGGCGGCCGCGTCCATACGCGCGTCGGACTCCAAGATCAGCCGCATTGAGCTGGGCCGGAACGCCATCCGCGAGATCGACGTGCTCGACCTGCTGACCCTGTACGGCGTCGCCCCCGCCGAGCGGGAAGAGCTGCTCACCCTGGCCGAGCAGGCGAACCGGCCGGCCTGGTGGCACCGGTACAACGACGTCCTGCCCGAGTGGTTCCAGTCCTACGTGGGCATGGAAGAGGCGGCGCGGGCGATCCGCGGCTACGACCCGCATTTCATCCCCGGCCTGCTGCAGACGGAGGAGTACGCGGCTGCCGTGCTCGCGCTCGGCGACTTTCCCGTCGAGCAGACCGAACGGCACGTGCTGCTGCGCAGGGAGCGGCAGCGCCGCTACCGCGAGGGCAAGCTCAGGCTCTGGATGATCGTGGACGAGGCGCCGCTGCGCCGTCCCGTCGCCGGGATCGGCGTGCACCTTGACCAGCTGTGCTACCTCAGGGAGCAGAGCGGCACGCCGTCGCTGACCCTGCAGGTCCTGCCCTACGGACTGGGCGGCCACGCGACGCCGACCGGGTTCAGCATCCTGCGCTTCGCCGAGCCCGACCTCCCCGACGTGGTGTACGTCGAGAACCTGGCCAGCGCGCTGTACCTCGACAAGCCGACCGAAGTCGAGCGGTACCTGCTCGCCATGGAGCGGCTGAGCATCATGGCCCACGATCCCCAGCGGACCACGGAGATCCTCGACGAGATCATCAAGGATCTGGAGGCGGCCCGCGATGAGTGACGCGGCCGGCCTGACCGCCGCCCGCTGGGTGAAGAGCACCCGCAGCGGGCCCACCGGGGGTAACTGCGTGGAGGTGGCGTGCCTCGGCGACGGCCGGGTGGCCGTCAGGAACTCGCGGCACCCCGCGGGCCCCGCGCTGCTGTTCGGGCGAGAGCAGTGGACCGCGTTCGTCGCGGCCGTCGCCAGGCGACGGGCTCCCGCTGAGGGCGGGAACCCGTCCTCATCGCTCTCCCGGGATTCTCAGGCTTCCCGGGCGAGCGCTGGCGGCTAAGGCGGCCGGCAGGTCGAACTCGCCGTTCTTGGCGCCGGTCAGGAACGCCTCCCATTCACGCCTGGTGTAGACGTGCGGCGCCTTGGCACGGTCCTTCGAGTCGCGGACCGCTACGTCGCCGCCCGGCAGGTGCGCGACTTCCACGCACGCCCCCGAGGCACTGGCGCTGCTCTTGAACCAGTGCAGGTCGTTCAACTCGCCTTCCATGCGCTTCCTTCCTGTGGTTAGGTTCACCATCCCTCAACCGCGCCGGACCGACGGCCGGCGCGGGCTTTCGCGGGGTTCCTTCGTGGTTCAGGCAAGCTCTCGCGCCGCCTTGGAGATCACGTCGAGGGACGCCTCCGGCGGCAGGGCCGCCGCCCTGAGCCGGTCAAAGACCTCGGTGGTGGCCCGGACGTCCCGGTCTTTCTCCAGGTAAATGGGCCCGGCCGCCGACTCAACGTAGACGACCTCAGAATCGGACCGGTCGTGAAACTCAACGATGGAGAAGGGGCCGTCGTGGCCCGCGTGCGCGCCGCTGTCGAACGGCAGGACCTGGAGCGTGACCCCCGGCAGCCCGGACGCCACGAGCAGGTGCGCGAGCTGGTGACGCATTACCGTCGGGCCGCCCACGGTGCGCCGGATCACCGCCTCGTCATGGATCACCCACAAGTCGAGCGGTGGATCGTCGCCGAGCCGCCGCTGCCGCTCCATGCGCAGGTCCACCAGACGCTCGATCTGGTCCGCGGTGTGCCGCGGCGCGCTCGCCCGCAAGACGGCCCGCGCGTAGTCCGTGGTCTGCAGGAGGCCGTGCACCACGCCGATCTCGTAACTGCGCAGCCCCGACGCCTCTGCCTCGAGGCCCACGTAGACGCCGAGCCCGCTGGGCAGCACGTCGTCGTACGCCGCCCACCAGCCCTTGCGGTGCCCCTCGCGCGCCATGTCGACGAGGATCTGGCGCTGCCCGGGGTCAGTGACCTGGTACAGCTCGAGCAGGTGACTCAGGTACGCCGACTTGGTCGGAGCCTTGCCGGTCTCGATACGGGACAAGGTAGACGGGGCGACGCCCAGTATCCCGGCGACTTCCTCTAGCTTGTAGCCCGCGGAGTCTCGAAGCCCGCGTAGCTCAGCGCCGAGCCGCCGCCTTCTGACGGTCGGGCCGGCAGCCATCGGAGGTCCACCTCCCGCGAGCGAACAAAGTCCTCACGTCGCTGCATCCCTAATTAATGGCAGGCCAAACCAGGGTCGTAAAGGACGCCCTCACAACGAGACCATACAGCGAAACCGCGCCGGATGAAATCCCATCCGGGATTTCATCTGACATTACGCCCAGCATCAGGAACGCTGACCCTCCCGCCGCCTCTCGCGCAAAGATTGCCGAAAACATAAGGGTTCTTGAATCCGCCCATAGGTAAATCCGTTAGCCGTTCCATCGCATGGCGCGAGGGCCCGCTCACCGTGTCGCGGCCTCGACGGCTGCCTCGACCGCGGCCAGGACCCCCGCGCAGATCGTGGCCACGTCCTCGCCGGCCGTTACGTAGGGCGGCATCGTGTACACCAGGTCGCGGAACGGCCGCAGCCAGACCCCGGCCCGCACCGCCGCCGTCGTGGCGGCCGCGACGTCGACCTCGCGGTCAAGCTGCACCACGCCGATCGCGCCGAGCACCCGGACGTCGGCGACGCCGGCCAGGCCCGCGGCGGGGGCCAGCCCGTGGCGCAGCCTCGCCTCGATCCGCGTGACCGCGGCGCGCCAGCCGTCCGGGTAGGACGCCGTCGCCGCCTGGCCACCGGGCACCCGATCACCGGCCACCCGGTCGCCGAGCAGCACGTCGAGCGAGGCGTTCGCCACCGCGCAGGCCAGCGGGTTGCCCATGAACGTCGGCCCGTGCGCCAGCACGGGCAGTTCGCCCGCCGCGATGCCCGCCGCCACCTCGCCGCTGGCGAGAGCCGCCGCCAGCGACAGGTATCCGCCGGTCAGCGCCTTCCCCACGCACATCACGTCCGGCGATACCCCGGCGTGGCCGGCCGCGAACAGCGCCCCGGTCCTGCCGAACCCGGTGGCGATCTCGTCGAAGACAAGCAGCACCCCGTGCGCGTCGCAGGCCTCGCGCAGCACCCGCAGGTACCCCGGGTCGTGGAAGCGCATGCCGCCCGCGCCCTGCACGACCGGCTCCACGATCACCGCGGCCAGCTCGTCCTTGTGCCGCCGGATCAGCTCGCGCAGCTCGTCCGCGTACGACTCGTCCACGCCGGCCGCGAACCCGGCGGGCGGCAGCCCGGCGAACACCTGCCGGGGCAGCACGCCGTCCCACATCCGGTGCATGCCGCCCTCGGGGTCGCACACGGACATCGCCATGAACGTGTCGCCGTGGTACCCGCCGCGCCAGGTGAGCAGCCGGTTCTTGCCCGGCAGCCCGCGCGACCGCCAGTACTGCAGGCACATCTTGACCGCGACCTCGACGCTGACCGAGCCCGAGTCACACAGGAACACGTGCTCGAGCCCGGCGGGGGCGAGCGCCGCCAGCCGGTCGGCCAGGGTCACGGCCGGCTCGTGCGTCAGGCCGCCGAACATCACGTGGCTCATCCGCCCCAGCTGCTCCTTGGCGGCGGCGTCGAGCGCCGGGTGCGCGTACCCGTGCAGCGCCGCCCACCACGACGACATGCCGTCGATCAGCTCGGCGCCGTCCGCCAGCCGCAGCCGCACGCCGCTGGCTTCGGCGACGACCAGCGGCGGATACGTGCCCGGCATCGGGGCGTACGGATGCCAGACCCGCTGCCTGTCCAGCTCAAGCAGCTTCTCCGTGGTGAGCATGAAAGGGATTATCCCGAACGCGCGCGGCTGGCTCTCGGCCGCCTATGCCCGCCTGGCGGCGGGCCTGGCTGACTTGCCCGCGCCCTTGCCGCGCTTCTCGCGCACCCGCATGGTCACCTTGATCGGGGTGCCCTCGAAGCCGAACTCCTCCCTGAGCCGGCGTTCGATGAACCTGCGGTACGTCTCCTCGAGGAACCCGGTGGTGAACAGCACGAAGTGCGGCGGCTTGGTGCCCGCCTGGGTGGCGAACAGGATCCGCGGCTGGCGCCCGCCGCGCATCGGCGGCGGGGTGGCGGCGACGACCTGGTTCAGGAACTGGTTGAGCTGCCCGGTGGGCACCCGCTGCTCCCAGCTCGCGAGGGCCTCCTCGATGGCCGGCACCAGCCGGTCGACGTGCCGTCCGGTGGCGGCGGAGATGTTGACCCGGGGCGCCCAGCGCGCCTGGTTGAGCTGGCGCTCGAGCTCCCGTTCCAGGTAGTGCCTGCGCTCTTCGTCGGTCAGGTCCCACTTATTGAAGGCGATGACCAGCGCCCGGCCCGCCTCGATCACCATGGTGATGATGCGCAGGTCCTGTTCGGTCAGCGGCT
This sequence comes from uncultured Actinomycetota bacterium, assembly GCA_963843745.1. GTDB lineage: Bacteria > Actinomycetota > Actinomycetes > Streptosporangiales > Streptosporangiaceae > Trebonia. The sequence continues at coordinate 1,457,075 of CAWJLP010000007.1, read as the reverse complement.
CGCTGGCGTCGACGAGCACGACGGCGACCTCGGCGCGGTCCAGCGCGCCCGCGGTGCGCAGCGTCGCGTAGTAGTCCGCGCCCTGGCTGTCCCTGAACCGCCGCCTGATGCCCGCGGTGTCCACGAACCGCCAGGTGGTGCCGCCCAGCTCGATGAGCTCGTCCACCGGGTCACGGGTGGTGCCCGCCACCGGGTCGACCACCGCGCGCTGCTCGCCGGCGAGCTTGTTCAGCAGGCTGGACTTGCCGACGTTCGGCTTGCCGATCAGCGCGACGCGGCGTGGGCCGCCCTCTTGGTCCCTTTCTGGCGGCGCCTCCGGCAGCGCCTCGAGCACGAGGTCGAGCAGGTCGCCGGCGCCGCGGCCGTGCATGGCGCTGATCATGACCGGCTCGCCGAGGCCGAGCGACCACAGCGACGTGGCGTCGGCCTCGCTGCGCGCGTCGTCCACCTTGTTGGCGGCGAGCACGACCGGCTTACCGGACCGGCGGAGCACGTTCGCGACCGCCTCGTCCTCGTCGGTCGCGCCGACCCGGGCGTCCACCACGAACAGCACGGCGTCCGCCATGTCGACGGCGATCTTCGCCTGCTCGGCGACCTGCGCCGACAGGCCCTGCGCGCGGGCTTCCCAGCCGCCGGTGTCCACCACGGTGAACGTCCGGCCGCGCCAGTTGGCGTCGTACGCGACGCGGTCCCTGGTGACACCGGGCACGTCCTGCACGACCGCCTGCCGGCTGCCAAGGATGCGGTTCACCAGGGTGGATTTGCCGACATTCGGCCGTCCGACGACGGCGAGCACCGGCTGCGTTCCTTCCACTTCTCAGTCAGTCCCTACGTTAAGAATCAATTGCTCTTGTCCCCCGCGCTCGCGAGCGGCCGCCGCTCGCGAGCGAGCCCGACGATCGCGTCGATCACCTCGGCGAGCGTCAGGGCGGTGGCGTCGATGAGCACCGCGTCCGCCGCCTTGGCGGACTGGGCGGCGTCGAGCCGGTCGCGCCGGGCCTGGTCGGCTTCGGTCACATCGACCGCCGCGCCCTGCTCGGCCGCGCGCCGTTCGGCGCGGGCCCCGCCGTCCGCGGTCAGGAATACCTTGAGCGGCGCGTCAGGCGCCACCACCGTCCCGATGTCGCGTCCCTCGGCGACGATGCCGCCTGCGGCCGCCGCGATGATGGAGCGCTGCTGCTCGATCAGGTGCCGCCGGACCGCGGGGACGCGGGCGACGGCGCTGACCTGAGCGGAAACCTCCCGCGTGCGGATATCGCGGGAAACGTCCGTGCCGTTGACCAGCGTCCACGGGTCATCGGGGTCGGTACCGACCTCGATGACCGGCTTCGCGGCCAGGCTCGCCACCAGCGCTTCGTCGGCCGTGTCCACGGGCACGCCCATCAGCCACCAGGTCAGCGCGCGGTACATCGCACCGGTGTCCAGGTAGCGCAGGCCAAGGGCGCGCGCGGCACCGCGCGAGGCGCTCGACTTGCCCGACCCCGACGGCCCGTCCACGGCCACGACAAAACGCCCCGGCGAAGAATCTCCCACCCCGAAATGGTACCGGCAGCGCCGGCATCCGTTCCCCGCCGATGCCTCGGCGCGAGCCCGGTAGCGGCGGCGGCGCGCCGCTTCTTGCTGTTATCACCTCAAAAGGGCGTTAAATGTGCTATTCCGGGTCAATATGCCCCGGAATAACACACCTAGAGGGTCGGACGTGCTGTCAGCCGCTCTTGCGGCGGAAGTTCCGGCGGCTGGCCGCCGGGCCGTGCGCGCCGTGGATCTTGCCGGTGTCACGGCCGCCGTCACCCTGGCCCTCCGCGTGCGCCTGGTTCTTGCGGTCCAGGGCCTCGCGGAACTTCCGCTTCATTTCGTCCATGTCCGGCTGCGCGGGGGCGGCTTCGGCTTCCTCCGGGGGCGTCTCGGTGACCGCCTCAGGTTCGCCCTGCTTCACGTCGGCCTCTGGGGCGGTCTGGTCAGCCTTGGCCTTGGGGGCGGCCTGTTTCGCGGTGTCACTCATGAAGCCAAGCTTCGCACATACTTGCCGGACGGTGACAACGGCTTTTACCGGCGCACCGGCCAGCCGCCCGCCTCCATCGCGTCCAGCAGCGCCGTCACCTGGTCCGGGCGGACCGACAGTTCGGCCACGCCGACCGGCAGGCCAGGCGAGTGCTCGATCCGCACGTCCTCGATGTTCACCCCGGCGGCACCGGCGGCATTGAACAGCCTGGCCAGTTCGCCCGGCTGGTCGGGGATGACCACCTGCACCACGGTGAAGTTGCGCGGCTGGCCGCCGTGCTTCCCGGGAATCCGCGCCACCCCGGCCTGCCCCCGCGCAAGCAAGTCAGTGACGTCGGCCGCCGGCGTTTCCGCGGAAACGCCGATGGCGTGGGCGCCCAGTGCACGAGCGGTGTCGGCCAGGTCCGCCGCCACGGCCGCGACAACCTCAGCGACCGGCCCGGGATTGGCGGCGAGGATCTCGGTCCACAGCACGCTGTCGCCCGCCGCGACGCGAGTGACGTCCCGGAGCCCCTGGCCGGCCAGCCGCAAGGCGTCCGGCGGCACCGAGGACGGCGCCAGCCGGGCGGCCATCGCGGCCGCCACCACATGCGGCGCGTGCGATATCAGCGCTACCCACCGGTCGTGCGTCCCCGGATCGGTAGTCACCGGATCCGCGCCGCAAGCCACCACCAGCCCGGTCACTGCCTCCACCGCGGCTGGCGAGGTCTCAGGCAGCGGGCACAGCGCCCAGGTCCGCCCGAGAAACAGGTCGGCGCGGGCAGCGGCGGGCCCATGCCGCTCTCGTCCCGCCAGCGGATGTCCAGGCACGAAACTGCGGAGATCGCACCCAATCTCCCGAGCCCGCCGAACTGGCAACTCCTTGACACTGGCGACATCCGTGTACACGTCCGCGACGCCATGCTCCTGTGCGAACGCGAGCGACTCAGCAACCACAGCAGGCGGCATGGCAAGCACCGCAATATCCGCGATCCCCTTGGCGTCCCGCAGATCCGGGACGACAGTGCCGGCCCCAAGGTCGGCCGCCAGTTGCGCCGTCGCCTCATCGCGGTCACTCAGCCAGACGTTGGCGCCCTTCGCGCGCAGCGCGAGGGCGACCGACGTCCCGATGAGCCCGGCTCCGGAAACGAGAAACGTCATCGCGATACTCCCGCGAGAGGGAGGGGTGCGCAGGGGAGATTCCCGGCGGCGTTCCGAAGGACTGGCCGCTGGAATCTGCCCCGGAGTCCCCGACCGCCCCGAATCACTGCGCGATATCCAGCCGCAACGCCGCGGCGCCGCGCAGGTACACGTGCTGGATCTCCGACCGCGGCCGGTCGGTGTCCACATGCGCCATCAGCCGGACCACGCGAGGCATGGCCCCCGGCACCGGGATCTCGGTCGCGCACATCAGCGGGACCGCGTGGAAGCCGGTCTTGCGGGCCGCCAGCGCCGGGAACTCGGCGGTCAGGTCAGGGGTGACGGTGAACAAGACGCTGATCACGTCGTCCGCGGCCAGGTCATTGCGGCTCATGACCGCGGCCACCAGCTCCGCGGTCCCCTCGAGGATGGCGTCGCGGTCGGTCGCGTCCAGCTGGATCGCGCCTCGGATCGCCCGGACTGTCAACGTGCTCAACTCCTTTCCCTGGCCCGAAGGCTACCGGCTGGTGCCTACAGGCCGACGGCGGCGTACAGCTCGCCGATTTCCCTGGTGGTGAGGTCGCGGGTCTCGCCGGGCCGCAGGCCGCCGAGCTTGACCGGTCCCACCGTGGTGCGGACGAGGCGGCTGACCGGGTGCCCGACCTCGGCGAGCATCCGGCGGACGATGTGCTTGCGGCCTTCGTGCAGGGTGATCTCCACGAGGGCGTGCGAGCCTGCCTGCTCAAGCACCCGGAACCGGTCCGCGACCGCCACCCCGTCCTCCAGCTCGACGCCGGTGGCGAGCCGCCGTCCCAGGTCCCTGGGGACCGGGCCCGGCACGTCCGCCAGGTAGGTCTTCGCGACCTCGTAGCTCGGGTGCGCGAGCCGGTGCGCTAGCTCACCGTCGTTGGTGAGCAGCATCAGGCCCTCGGTGTCGTAGTCGAGCCTGCCCACGTGGAACAGCCGCTCGGCGCGGTCGCCGAGAAAGTCAGTGACCGTCTTGCGGCCGCGGTCATCGGACATCGCGGTGAGCACCTTCGGCGGCTTGTTGAACGCCAGGTACACGATGTCCTGCCGGGCCGGTATCCGCTTGCCGTCCACGCGGATGATCTGGTGCTCGGGGTCCACCCGGGCGCCGAACCTGCGGACGGTCTGCCCGTCCACCTCGACGCGGCCGGCGCCGATCAGCTCCTCGCAGTGGCGGCGGCTGCCCACGCCCGCCGCGGCGAGCACCTTCTGCAGCCGGACCCCGCCGGGGACGTCGGTGAGGTCGTCCCGCTCACCGCCGAGGTCGCCCCAGTCGTCGTCCTCGTCGTCATAGTCGGGTTCTGCTTCTCCGGGCAACCGGCCCCGACCGACCTCCTGGGCTCCCCCGGCCGGCCGGCCCCGACCGGCCTCCCGGTTATGCCCGCGTGTGCTCATTGTCCTCGATGTCCTCAATGTTCTCCGGCAGGAACGGCGCCAGGTCGGGCAGCTCGTCCAGGCTCGCCATGCCCACCCGCTCAAGGAAGTAGCCGGTGGTGCGATACAGGATCGCCCCGGTTTCCTGATCGGTTCCCGAGTCCTCCACCAGGCCGCGCAGCACCAGCGTCCTGATCACGCCGTCGCAGTTGACCCCCCGCACCGCGGATACCCGCGCCCGGCTGACGGGCTGCCGGTAGGCGATCACGGCGAGGGTCTCGAGCGCGGCCTGGGTGAGCCGTACTTCCTGTCCGTCCCTGACGAACCGCTCCACCAGTGGCGCGCAGTCCTCCCGAGTATAGAACCGCCAGCCGCCGGCGATCTCCCGCAGATCGAAGCCACGGCCGTCGGCCGTGTATTCCGCCGCCAGGGCTTGCAGCCCGGCCGCGACCTCGCCGCGCGGCCGCTCGAGCACCTGGGCGAGCAGCACCTCGGGCACCGGCTCGTCGGCGACGAGCAGGATCGCCTCGAGCGAGGCCCGCAGGCCAGGGCCCGCCATCGGAAGCGGGCTCATCAAGCTCGGCGGGCTCGTCAGGCTCCGTGGGCGCTGCGGGCTCCAGGGGTTCGCCGGTGAAGTCGCTGGTCATGTGTAGTCTTCTTCTTCGCTTTCTGTCGGTGCCAGGGCGCCGTTCCCGTCTGGCGGGGCTGGCGCCACCTCGCGGTCGCCGCCGGTCCAGGTGACGTACAGCTCGCCGAGCGCTGTCACCTGCTCGAACGCCACCATCTCCTCCCGGTAGAGCTCGAGCAGGGCGAGGAACGACGCCACGAGCTCGTAGTTCCCTTCGGCGCCCGCGGTCAGCTGCCGGAAGCTCGCCCGGCCCACCCCGCGGAGCCGGCCGGCGATCAGCGCCGCCTGCTCCCTGATCGAGACGAACGGCGGGTGGATATGCCCGGTCGGCACCACCGGCGCCGCCTTCGGGGCGAGCGCCCGCGCGGCGAGCATCGCGAACTCCTGCGGCCCGATGGCGAACAGCACCTCGGGCAGCAGCTCGGCGAACCGCGGCTCGAGCGGGACGCGCCGCGGGAAGCGCTTCGCCGCCACCGCCATCCGGCCGGCGAACACGGCCGCGACCTCCTTGTACGCGCGGTACTGCAGCAGCCGGGCGAACAGCAGGTCTCTCGCCTCGAGCAGCGCCAGGTCTTCCTCGTCCTCTACCTCGCCGGACGGCAGCAGCCGCGCGGCCTTGAGGTCGAGCAGGGTGGCGGCGACGACCAGGAAGTAGCTCACCTGGTCCAGGTCCCAGCCGCCGGAGCGCTGCCTGATGTAGGCGATGAACTCGTCGGTGACCTGGGACAGCGCCACCTCGGTGATGTCCAGCTTGTGCTTGGAGATCAGCGCGAGCAGCAGGTCGAACGGTCCCTCGAAGACATCCAGGTGCACTTCAAAGGCGCCCGTGCCGCCAGCACCGGGGGCCGGCTCACCGCTCACCGTGCCGCCCGCGATCATCACCACGCTAATGACGGTAGCGGACTCGCGGCATCGGCGCTCGGCTCGTCACCCTCCGCCTCATCCGGGTGGGGGACGCCGATCAGGCTGCCGCCGTTGAGGCCAGCGCGCACGCGACGGGCCGCGAGGCTGTCTTTCCCGCGCGCGTCGAGGTCGGCGAGCAGGATGGCGATGGCCTCCCGAACCAGCCGGCCGCGGTCGACGACGAACCCGAATCGGCGCAGCGCCAAGCGGGCGTGTTCCAGTTCAAGCAGTTCGGCGGCGGAAAGGTAAACGGTGATCTTCTGATCATGCTTTTCCCTGCCGGTCGCCTGCCGTTCATCCGAGTCGACTGGATCGGGGGTGGCGGGGCGCAGCAGTTCTGCTACCCCGGGAATGCTTACCCGGCGTGACCGCCCCCTGCCTGCCGCCACCGCTCAAGTACCTCCTTGGCAAGTTCACGATAGGAACTAGCCCCCATCGAGGAGCTATCGAAGCTCGTGATGGGCTCACCTGCAACGGTAGCGTCCGGGAAGCGCACCGTGCGGTTGATCACCGTATGAAATACCTTGTCACCGAAGCCATTTACGATGCTCCCGAGCACTTCGCGGGTGTGCAAAGTACGCGAATCGTACATTGTGCCCAAAAGTCCATCGATCTGCAGCCGCGGGTTGAGTCGCTGCTGCACCTTGTCGATCGTCTCCATCAGCAGCGCGACGCCGCGCATCGCGAAGTACTCGCATTCCAGCGGAATGAGCACGCTGTCAGCGCAGGCGAGCGCGTTGATCGTCAGCAGGCCGAGCGACGGCTGGCAGTCGATCATGATGTAGTCGTACTCCGGCACGACGTCCTTGAGCGTGCCGCCGAGCACGAACTCCCTGCCGACCTCGTGCACCAGCTGCACTTCGGCGCCGGACAGGTCGATGTTGCTCGGCAGCAGGTCCATGCCCGCGACGGGGGTGTGGAACAGCACGTCCTGCGCCCTGACGTCGCGCTCCATCAGCAGGTTGTAGACCGTGTTGTCGATGTCGTGCGGCTGGATCCCCAGCCCGACCGACAGCGCGCCCTGCGGGTCGAAGTCCACGAGCAGCACCCGGCGTCCCTGCTCGGCGAGCGCCGCGCCCAGGTTGATGGTCGTCGTGGTCTTGCCGACGCCGCCCTTCTGGTTGCAGACCGCGACGATGCGCGCCGGACCGTGCACGGCCAGCGGCTTGGGCTCAGGGAAGGCAGGCAGCGGCCGCCCAGTCGGTCCGATGTCGCCCGGCAGAAGCTCTATCACGCGAGATGCAGCCACCAGTAAGATCCTTCCGGGGCTCGGGGTCCGGAACTGTTCGGGACTTTAGGCTGCTAGCGGGTCAGGAGCAAGCCAACGCGCCGTTGGCGGCGAATAATTAGCAGTTACCGGCTAGCCGAATGCCCTCGGATGGGCCGCGGCGTACACCTCTCGCAGCTTGTCAACAGTCACCAGAGTGTAGACCTGCGTGGTGGTCACGGAGGCGTGTCCGAGCAATTCCTGCACCACCCGGATATCCGCGCCCCCGTCCAGCAGGTGGGTCGCGAAAGAGTGCCGCAGGGTGTGTGGTGACACGTCCTCTTTTCCCGAACGTACGCTTGCTTCGCGCAGGATCCCCCACGCTCCCTGCCGGGTGAGCCGCCCGCCGCGGGCGTTGAGGAACACCGCCGGGCTTGCCTTCCGCCCCGCGCCGGCGGCCAGCACGGGCCGCCCCCGCACCAGATAGGCGTCAAGCGCCTTGACCGCATAGCTCCCCACCGGAACGTACCGCTGCTTCCCCCCTTTCCCGGTGAGCAGCACTACCGGATCATCAGCGAGATCCAGGTCATCGACGTCCAGCCCGGTCGTCTCGGAAATCCGGGCGCCGGTCCCGTAGAGAAACTCGAGCAGCGCCCGGTCCCGCAGCACGCGCGGATCGGGGTCCTCGGTGGACCCGGCCGCCTCGAGCAGCCGCTCCACCTCGTCGACGCTGATCGCCTTGGGCAGCCGTTTCGCCTGCGCAGGCGGCGCCACTTCCCGCGCCGGGTCGTCACCGGCGAGCCCCTGCTTGAAAGCGAAGCCATGCAACCCGCGCACGGCGACAACGGCGCGCCCCACCGAACTGGCGGCAAGCGGCGGATGCCGGTCGTCGCCGGCGCGCAGCGCGGCGCGGAACTCCGCGACGTCGGCGGCGGCCACGTCGGCGAGCTCGCTCTTCCCGCGAGCGCCAAGCACCTCGGCGTACCTGCGCAGATCCCGCTGGTACGACTCGACGGTGTTAGCAGAAAGCCCGCGCTCGACCACGAGGTACTGCAGGTACTGCCGCACCGCGTCGTCAACTCCAACCACGCCGCCGATACTACTCGCGGCTCCGCCGCATCTTGCTGTTATCAGCGCGCGGCCAATTATCGTGTGAAGTTTGACGTCGAAAACGGGGACAAAGTCCCCACAATCTTTGGCGGCACATCGCATCTTGCTGTTATCACCTGAATTTGTGGCGGAGTTGGCGGGAGGGTGGATGTGCCGTCGGGGGCTGCGGACAACAGCCGGGCGCGGCGCTGGGGGGCGATGGAGCGGCGCGGGCGGGGAGCGGGACGCCGGCGGGCCGCGGGCGGAGGAGCGGGACGCGGGCGGTGAAGACGGGCGCGGGATAATGCGGCCATGACTTTCCTTACGGGGCGGGGTGAGGGGCCGAGCTTTCCGTACGCGGGCCAGCCGATGCACGTGCTCGCGGGCGACAGCGAGCAGCCCGCCGGGTTCGCCGCCGCGGAGATCGCGATCCCGGCCGGGTTCCCCGGGCCGGTGCCGCACGCGCACGACGCGTTCGACGAGGCGATCTACGTGCTCGAGGGGCGGCTGCTGGTCTGGGGGGACGGGGAACCGGCCGAAGCAGCGCCCGGGTCGATGCTCACCGCGCCGCGCGGGAAGCGGCACGGGTTCGGCAACCCGTTCGGCTCCCCCGCCCTGGTGCTGGGCATCTGGGCGCCTTCCGGGCCCGCGCTGGCGTTCATGCGGGACGTGGGCGCCGTCCTGCAGCCGGGCACGCCACCGGACCCGGCGGTCATGCGCGACGTGTACGCCAGGCACGCGAGCCGGCTACTGCCCTAGCCGAGGACGTCCGCCACCGGGGTGTAGGGCAGGTCGTGGGCCTCTGCGACCGGGCGGCAGGTGACAACACCGTCGTAGGTGTTCAGGCCCAGCCCCAGCGCCGGGTCGGCGCGCAGGGCGTCGCGCCAGCCGCGGTTGGCGATCTCCACGGTGTACGGCAGCGTCACGTTGGTGAGCGCGTACGTCGAGGTGTGCGGCACCGCGCCCGGCATGTTGGCGACGCAGTAGAACACCGAGCCGGCAACCCGGTACGTGGGCTCGGCGTGCGTGGTCGGGTGGGAGTCCTCGAAGCAGCCGCCCTGGTCGATCGAGATGTCCACGAGCACGGACCCTTGCTTCATCCGGGTCACCAGCTCGTGGCTGATCAGCCTGGGGGCCTTCGCGCCTGGCACGAGGACCGCGCCGATCACCAGGTCCGCGTCGATCACCGCGCGCTCGACCTCGTAGGCGTTGGACGTCACGGTCTGCAGGTGACCCTGGTAGATCGCGTCCGCTGAGCGCAGCCTGGCGACGTTCCTGTCGAGCAGCAGCACTTCGGCCTGCATGCCGAGCGCGATCGCCGCCGCGTTCATGCCGGAGACGCCGGCGCCGAGCACCACGACCTTCGCCGCGTACACGCCGGACACGCCGCCCATCAGGACGCCGCGGCCGCCGCCGTCGCGCTGCAGGTGGTGCGCGCCGACCTGCGGCGCCATCCGGCCGGCGACCTCGGACATCGGGGCGAGCAACGGCAGCGACCCGTCGCGGAGCTGCACGGTCTCGTACGCGATCGCCGTGACGCCACGGGAGAGCAGCGCGTCCGTGCACTCCCGGGACGCGGCCAGGTGCAGGTACGTGAAGAGCACCTGTCCCTGCCGCATCCGGTGGTACTCCTCGGGCACCGGCTCCTTGACCTTCAGCACCAGGTCCGCGGTGCCCCACACGTCGTCGGCGGTCTTCAGGACCTTGGCGCCCGCGGCGGTGAACTCCTCGTCCGGCAGCGACGAGCCCTCCCCCGCGCCGGTCTCGATGAACACCTCATGGCCCTCGCGGGTCAGTTCGTGCACGCCCGCCGGGGTGATCGCCACCCGGTACTCATGGTTCTTGACCTCCCGCGGCACGCCGATCCTCATGTGCGCCTCGATTCGCGACGCGCCCCGGCGGCACGCGCCTACGTGTCGGTCGCGGTCGCGGGGCGGAGTCCAGAAAACTCTTCTGAACTGGCAGCGTACCCAGCGAGCACCCCGGCGATAGCTGGCCCGTTGTGCAGTTTCCCTGACAGCGCGAGCCGTACCGCCTCTGCTAGCGGAACCCAGTCGGCGACGATGTACTTTTCTTCCTGCTCCCGCACGTAGCCGTTGTCCGCGGCCTGCTCGACGCCGCGGGCGAGGAAGATCCTGATCCGTTCGGTGCTGTACCCCGGCGAGCTGAAGTAGTCGAGCAGTGTGTGCCACCGCGACGCGCGGTAGCCGGTCTCCTCGAGCAGCTCGCGCTGCGCGGTCTGCAGCGGTGACTCCCCGTCGGTGTCCTGCAGGCCCGCCGGTATCTCCCACAGCAGGCGGCTCACCGGGTGCCGGTACTGCCTGATCATCAGCACCCGCTGCGCGTCGTCCAGCGCCAGGATGGCCACGGCGCCCGGATGAGTCACCACCGTACGTTCCGCATAATGATCATCCGGCAGCCGGACCTTATCCGACCGCACCGTGATCAGCCAGTTCTTCAGCAGCGGCTGCGACGCGACCACCGGCCAGCTTTCCGCAGCGTCCTCGATCACGCCGTCGCCACCGCGCGCGCGCCGGCCTCGCCCGCCCGCGACCTGGCGAGCGCGGCGGCGATCAGGCCGCTGAACAGCGGGTGCGGCCGGGTCGGCCGGGACAGGAACTCCGGGTGCGCCTGGGTGGCCACGAAGAACGGGTGCGTCTCGCGCGGCAGCTCGATGAACTCCACAAGGCGGCCGTCAGGGGACAGGCCGGAGAACACGAGCCCGGCTGCCTCGAGCTCGTCGCGGTAGGCGTTGTTGACCTCGTAGCGGTGCCGGTGCCGCTCCTCCACGGTGGCCGCGCCGCCATACAGTTCGCTCACGATCGTGCCTGGCTGCAGGCTCGCGGGGTACAGGCCCAGCCGCATGGTGCCGCCCATGTCCCGCTCGCCCGCCACGACGTCCTCCTGGTCGGCCATCGTGGCGATCACCGGGTCGGGCGTGCTGGGGTCGAACTCCGCGCTGTTCGCCTCGGGCAGGCCGGCCATGTTCCTGGCGACCTCGATCACCGCGCACTGCAGGCCCAGACAGAGGCCGAGCAGCGGGATCTTGTGCTCGCGGGCGTACCGGATGGCGCCGATCTTGCCCTCGATGCCGCGGACCCCGAAGCCGCCAGGGATCAGCACCCCGTCCACGCCGTCGAGCTGGCTGGCCGCGTCGTCGGGGTTCTCGCAGTCGTCGCTGGTCACCCAGCGGATCGTCACCTTCGCGTCGTTGCCGAAGCCGCCCGCCCTGAGGGCTTCCGCCGGGGAGAGGTACGCGTCGGGCAGGTCGACGTACTTGCCGACCAGGGCGATGGTGATCGAGCGGGCCGGGCGGTGCACCCGCCGCAGCAGGTCGTCCCACTCGCTCCAGTCGACGTCGTGGAACGGCAGCATCAGCCGCCGCACCACGTAGGCGTCCAGGCCCTCGGCGTGCAGCACCTTCGGGATGTCGTAGATGGACGGCGCGTCCGGGGCGGACACCACCGCTTCCTCGTCCACGTCGCACATCAGGCTGATCTTGCGCTTGAGGTGGTCGCTGATGGGCCGGTCGCTGCGCGCCACGATCGCGTCCGGCTGGATGCCGATGGACCGCAGCGCGGCCACCGAATGCTGCGTGGGCTTGGTCTTCAGCTCACCGCTCGGGCCGATGTACGGCAGCAGCGAGACGTGCAGGAAAAAGCACCTGTCCCTGCCGATCTCGTGCCTGATCTGGCGGATCGCCTCGAGGAAGGGCAGGCTTTCGATGTCGCCGACCGTGCCGCCGACCTCGGTGATGACGACGTTGACGTCCGGGCCGCCCATGTTCAGGATGCGGGCCTTGATCTCGTTCGTAATGTGCGGGATGACCTGCACCGTGTCGCCCAGGTAGGCGCCGCGGCGCTCCTTGGCGATGACGCTCGAGTAGACCTGCCCGGTCGTGACGTTGGCCTCGCCGCTCAGCCTGGTGTCGAGGAAGCGTTCGTAGTGCCCCACGTCCAGGTCGGTCTCCGTGCCGTCGTCGGTGACGAAGACCTCGCCGTGCTGGAACGGGTTCATCGTGCCGGGGTCGACGTTGAGGTACGGGTCCAGCTTCTGCATGGACACCCGCAGGCCGCGCATCTTCAGGAGCCGGCCGAGGCTGGAGGCGGTCAGGCCCTTGCCGAGGCTGGAGGCGACGCCGCCGGTGACGAAGAGGTGTTTGGTCTCTACTTGCCTTGATGAGGCTAGCTTTGACTGAGTCGTGGTAGCGGGCAAGATGAGGCTCCCGTGGTGTCAGATGTGTCGGCGTAAAGCCGCATGTCCACGGGCCACCAGGATAACATGCCGCAGGTACCAGGCTCGGCGACGCGCCGCTTTGTCACTTCTTAACCTGGTTTGCGGGCGTTTTCCAGCGCCCTTTTCAGCGGCCTCCGGCCCGCTACGCGGACGTGGGCGCGGAGCCGACGGCGGCGTTCCGCGGCTCTTGCCCGCCCGGGCTCTGGCCCGGATGATCGGCCTCGCCGAACCTCGCGAGCATGACCGCGCTGGCCACCGCGAGCAGGAAGCCGGCGATGGCGGCCGGCTCGAGGCCCGGCCTGGTCCTGTCACCGAGGAACGTCACCCCGATGACCGCGGGCGGGAGCGTCTCGGCGAGCACGACCGCGGCCGTCGCGACGGTGACGCTGCCCCCCTCGAGCGCCGTGGCGTAGAACGTGAACGACACGATGCCCGCCGCCGCGACGGCGTAGGCCGCGGGGTCGCGCAGCAGGGTGAGCGGCTCGAAGCCGTTGAGCACCCGCGCCGCGATGCCGATCACGCCGTAGCCGAACCCGGCCACCAAGCCGAGCGCCAGGGTGCGGGCCGGGTCGCGCAGCATCCGCGCCGCGGCCAGGCCGACGAGCCCGAGCGCCGCGATGGCGACGATGAGCGCGAGCTTGAACACCACGCCTGCCTGGCTGGCGCCCTCCGGCCCAGCGCTGGACCCGAGCAGCCCGATCCCGGCGACGACCCCGCTCACGGCGAGCCATTCCCGCCAGGACAGCCTCACCTTGATCACCAGCGAGGCGACGACCGCGGTCACGGCGAGGTTCGCCGCGACGATGGCCTGGACCGCGAACAGCGGCAGCCGCTGCAGGGCGATGAGCTGCGCCACGAACCCGAGGGTGTCCAGGCACAAGCTGACCACGAACCGCCACTGCCGCAGCATGCGCGGAAGCAGGCCAGGGTCCACGCCGCCGACGTCGGCATCCTGGGGCTTCCGGTTGCTGGCCTCGTGCGCCGCGATCGACTGCATCACCGACGCTATTCCGTAGAACACGGCGGCGACGAGAGCGGCAGTCAGGCTTGCCACCATAACGATTAGCTTACGCTCAGCTTGTCATCAGCGTTCATGCAGATATGTCCCTCCCCTTCCCACGATGAGGCATATCTAACGCAGTGCCGTGGCGGGCCTGGCCTCCCAACTGGTCCACAGCGGCCGGTAGCCCATCCGGTACCAGAACGGCGCGGACAGCGGGTTGACCTGGCTGTGGTGCAAGAGCGTAACGGCGACGCCCGCGGCGTCGAGCCTGGCGTGCAGGCTCCTGACGAGCGCCGCGCCGATGCCGGTGCCCCGCTCACGGGTGTCGACGAACATCGTCTGCAGGTACGCGGCCGGGGACGCGCTGGTCATCCCGGCGATCCAGCCGCTGTCTTGCGGCGGCTGAGCGACCAGCAGCCCGACCGGGTGCCCGCCGTGCTCCGCCAGCCAGGTCCAGGTCGCGGGCCTGGCCAGGCTGCTGCGGATCTCCTCGCGCACCAGCCGGGCCGTGCCGGGCCGCCACACCGGGCCGCCGAAGTGCATGTCGTACCTGATGAGCCGCAGCTCCAGGTCCGTGACCACGTCCTCGTCGGCGGGACCCGCGGCGCGGATCGTGACCCCGTGAGCGCCGCGCGGCGCGGCCGGGCGCCCTGGCGGCCCCATCAGCACGGACGGCCGGGTGCGGACGGCGATCACCGTCAGCGGCTGCAGCCCGTGCCGCAGCAGCGCGCCGACCCCGGTGATGTCCATGCTGGGCCAGACGACGCTCGCCGACGAGTCCGGCCCGCGCGTCGCGCCGACCGTGGCCAGGTGCTCGCGCCACTGCGCGAGCAGCAGGTCCGCCGGCGCTCCGACGTCCTGGCCGGCCAGCCGCGGGACCAGCGTGAACCGGTCCGCGGCGCCCCAGGTCTGGTTGAGCGAGCCGGCCGGGACGTGGTGGTGGACGCAGATCCCGAGACCGGCCATGCGGCCGTTATCGCCGTTGACGACGAGCGGGGCGCCGCAGCCCGCCGGCAGGGCGGCCGGGTCGGGCAGCAGGGGGTCGACCGCCTGCCAGCGCCGGCCGACCATGCGGTTGATGTCGCGCACCGCGTCGCGGACCACCCACGGCATGTCCTACCTCCACGGAGCGCTCGCCGGCGCGCTCCGGTGCACTCTACCGGCCCGGCAAATCCCCAAGAAACGCCGCAGCGCGACCGGGTTACGCGCGCTAGCGGCCCACGGGGCTTGCTGACCTTTACACGCCCGCGGCGTGCATGCCGCGGAGCTCGTGCTTGAGTTCCTTGATTTCGTCCCGCAGCCGGGCGGCGACCTCGAACTGCAGCTCCGCGGCCGCCGCGTGCATCTGGTCGGTCAGCTCCTGGATGAGGGCCACCAGGTCCCCGCGCGCCGCGCCCGCCGTGGCTGGCTCCGCGCCCGCGCCGATGGCGGCCGCCCTGGCCCGGGACGACAGGCCCGGCACCGGGGACTTGCCGCGGGACTGCTGCCGGCCGCCGCCGCCGATCAGCTGCTCGGTGTCGGCGTCCTCCCTGATGATCTGGTCCAGGATGTCGGCGATGCGCTTGCGCAGCGGCGTCGGGTTGATCCCGTTCGCCGTGTTGTACGCGACCTGCTTCTCGCGCCGCCTGTTGGTCTCGTCGATGGCGTGCCGCATCGCCGGGGTGACCTTGTCCGCGTACATGTGGACCTCACCGGAGATGTTGCGCGCCGCCCGGCCGATCGTCTGGATGAGCGACGTCGGCGAGCGCAGGAAGCCCTCCTTGTCCGCGTCCAGGATCGCCACCAGCGAGACCTCGGGCAGGTCGAGGCCCTCGCGGAGCAGGTTGATGCCGACCAGGACGTCGAACTCGCCAAGCCGCAGCTCGCGCAGCAGCTCGATGCGGCGCAGCGTGTCCACCTCGCTGTGCAGGTAGCGGGCGCGGACCCCGTTTTCCAGCAGGTAGTCGGTGAGGTCCTCGGACATCTTCTTGGTCAGCGTGGTGACCAGCACGCGCTCGTCGCGCTCGGTCCGCAGCCTGATCTCCTCGAGCAGGTCGTCGATCTGGCCCTTCGTCGGCTTGACGATGACCTGCGGGTCGACCAGGCCGGTGGGCCTGATCACCTGCTCCACCACGTCGCCGCCGACCCGCTGCAGCTCGTACGGGCCGGGGGTCGCGGACAGGTAGATGGTCTGCCCGATCCGCTCGCCGAACTCGTCCCAGGTGAGCGGCCGGTTGTCGATCGCGCTCGGCAGCCGGAAGCCGTGCTCGACGAGCATCCGCTTGCGGGACACGTCGCCCTCGTACATCGCGCCGATCTGCGGCACGGTCTGGTGCGACTCGTCGATCACCAGCAGGAAGTCCTCGGGGAAGTAGTCGAGCAGCGTGTTCGGCGGGCTGCCCGCCTCGCGGCCGTCGATGTGCCGCGAGTAGTTCTCGATCCCCGAGCAGCTGCCGACCTGGCGCATCATCTCGATGTCGTAGGTGGTGCGCATCCGCAGCCGCTGCGCCTCGAGCAGCTTCCCGGCGCGCTCCAGCTCGGCGAGCCGCTCGCCAAGCTCGGCCTCGATGCCCGCGATCGCGCGCTCCATGCGCGTCTCGCCCGCGACGTAGTGCGAGGCGGGGAAGACGTACAGCTCCTCGTCCTCGCTGATCACCTCGCCGGTCAGCGGGTGCAGCGTGGACAGCCGCTCGATCTCGTCGCCGAACATCTCGATCCTGACGGCGAGCTCCTCGTACTGCGGGATGATCTCGATGGTGTCGCCGCGCACCCGGAACGAGCCCCTGGTGAAGGACATGTCGTTGCGGTTGTATTGCATGCCGACCAGCTGGCGCAGCAGGGCCTCGCGCTCCACGGTGTCGCCGATCCGCAGCGTGAGCATCCGGTCCACGTACTCCTGCGGCGTGCCGAGGCCGTAGATGCAGGACACGGACGCCACCACCACCGTGTCCCGCCGGGTGAGCAGCGAGTTCGTCGCCGAGTGCCGCAGCCGCTCCACCTCGTCGTTGATCGAGGAGTCCTTCTCGATGTAGGTGTCGGTCTGCGGGAGGTACGCCTCTGGCTGGTAGTAGTCGTAGTAGGAGACGAAGTACTCGACCGCGTTGTCCGGCAGCATCTCGCGCAGCTCGTTGGCGAACTGCGCGGCGAGCGTCTTGTTGGGCAGCATGACCAGCACGGGCCGCTGCAGCTTCTCCGCGACCCACGCGACCGTCGCGGTCTTCCCTGTGCCCGTCGCGCCGAGCAGCACGATGTCCTTCTCCCCCGCGCGCACCCGCTTGTCGATCTCGGCGATCGCGGTCGGCTGGTCCCCGGCGGGAACCATGTCCGTGACTACCCGGAACGGCGCCACCTTCCGCTGCAGGTCCGTTACCGGCCGCACGGCGCCACCTCCTCCTTCGCCGCCGCTCTCCAGCGGCGCCTCACCGTTCCAACTCTATGGCGGGGGTCTGACATTCCTGGCCCGCCTAGAGACCGTCGAGCAGGCCGCGCAGCGCCTGCGTGTAGTCGTCGAGCGCCTTGCGGCCCTCGCCGGTAAGGGCCACCGTGGTCTTGCCCGCGGTCCCGTTGCCGGTCTTCTCGGTGCTGACGTAGCCGGCGTCCTCGAGCTTGCGCAGGTGGGTGATGAGGTTGCCGGGGGTCAGGTCGAGAATGTCCTGCAGCCTGGTGAAGGACAGCTATGGGAATCGCAGCCGGGCCGGGGCGTGGATCACTGGGTTGAGTGGTTCGCTAGTCACCGACGCGTCCTCAGGCCCGGCGCCGCCATGCCAAGACCGCGGCGCGCGCGCTGACGATGACGAAGAGGCTGATGCCGACCGCTAGCAACGCAAACCAGCAAGGCATAGACCCACGGATGACGATGACGAAGAGGCTGAGGCCGACCGTAGCCACACGCCGACCGGGCCGGCGTAGGCGCAGATGGCGCCCGCGCTTACGACGGCGAGCGCGGTGCCGAGGTCCAGCCAGTTCTCCTTGGCCGCGGCGACGCCCGCCATCGCCCCGCCCACGATGATCAGCGGTCCGACGGCGGGGTACACCCCGTAAACGATCTCGTGACTCACGCCGAGGTACTTCAGCGCGAGGGCCCCGGAAGCCCTGTCCCTGGCAACGCCAAGGTCGAGCTCGTTTTTCCCGGCGGCACCTACGGCATTCGCAAGCGCATGGTCTCGGCCGAGCTCATTCCGGTCGCCGAGGCGCTGCCGCTGCTGCTGAGCAGCGAGGATGCCCTGCGGATGCGGCGCAGCGTCCGGGTCTGGGCCGCGGCCGCCGCGGCGGGAGTTGGCCTGCTCGCCCGCGGGCGGCTGCTGCCCACGGTTGGCCCCGGGGACGTGGACGTCTGGCGGGCCGCGCCGCTCGACCCGTCCTACCTCAGCTGGCTGCGCGAACTCGCCGCCGCGTTCCCGGCGGCCGCGCACGCTCTGGCGATCCCCGGCTCACGCCCGATGCGGCTGCGTTCCCCCGAGTCGCTGGTCCGCGACCTGTGAGACGCGATCGCCCATGAACACGTACACGGCGATGTACACCACCACAATGGCGGCGATCAGCGTGTGCCGCTGACGTACCGACGGGCCTGTGACGCCCGCCGTAGCTCGCGGACACCACGGACGGGCTGTCCGCCGGCGCCCGGCTGAGCCTGCGGATCGAGGCGGTCCCGGCAGCGACGGCGTTCCCGGGCGAAGAGGCGTTCCCGGGCACGGACGAAGACGTGGACCTGGCTGACGGCGCGGATCTAGCCGACGACGAGGCGGCCGCAAAGGCCGCGACGAACCGCCTGCGCCGGGATTCCGGCTGGTGCTGCAGTTGCGCAGCACCAGCGATCCGAGCCTGATCGTGGACGCGGCGTCGCTGTGGAGCCAGCCGGAGACCGTACTCGTCAGGTTCGGAGCGCAGGCGGAGACGGACCTGCTGCTCGCGCTGCGCCGCGGGGCAGCGGTATGGCCGCCGCTCGCACAGGTGCTTGAGCAGGCCAGCCCCTCGGCGATCGACCTGGACGACGACGCGCTCACCAGCCTGCTCGGCCCGGCGGCCGAGGCCCTGGCGGGCGCCGGCATCGAGGTGATGTGGCCGTCCAGCATGCTCGACGACGGCCTGGAACTGCGGGCCGCTGTCACGCCGGCCCCGGAGCAGCTGACCGAAGCCGGGTTCGGGCTCGCGGCGCTGCTGGAATTCCGGTGGCAGCTCACGCTCGACGGCGCGCTACTCGACGCCGACGAGATCGCCGCCCTCGCGGCGGCGAAACGGCCGCTGATCAGGCTGCGGGGCCGCTGGGTGATCCTCGACCCGGCGCTGCTCGACCGGCTGCGCCAGCCGCCGCGAACCCGGATGCGCGCCACCGAGGCGCTCGGTGCGGTGCTGGCGGGCGAGGCGGAGATCGACGGCGGGACCGTCAAGGTCGCCGCAGAAGGGCCGCTGGCCGACCTCGCCGCGCGGGTCGCGAGCCTCGGGTCCGCGCCGGAACCGGTCGAGCCGCCAGCCGGGCTCAATGCCACGCTGCGGCCCTACCAGCAGCGCGGTCTGGCGTGGCTGGCCGGGATGTGCGATTCCGGTCTCGGCGGCTGCCTCGCCGACGACATGGGCCTGGGCAAGACGATCCAGATCATCGCGCTGCACCTGCACCGGCGGGATCTCAAGGCGGGACCGACGCTCGTGGTGTGCCCGGCCTCCCTGCTCGGCACTTGGCAGCGCGAGATCCGGCGGTTCGCCCCGGACATCCCCGTCCGCCGGTTCCACGGCGGCGCGCGGCACCTGCAGGACCTCGCCTCTCGACGAGGTGGTCCTGGTCACCTACGGCGTGGTGCTGCGCGACTCCGTGCGGCTCGCCGAGATCGGCTGGGGCCTGGTCGTCGCCGACGAGGCCCAGCACGCGAAGAACCCGTTCTCGCGGACCGCGCGCGAACTGCGGGCCATCCCCGCTCCGGCGCGGATCGCGCTGACCGGTACGCCGGTGGAGAACAGGCTATCGGAGCTGTGGGCGATCCTGGACTGGACGACACCCGGCCTGCTCGGCCATCTGGAGGCGTTCACCCGCCGGATCGCACGGCCGGTCGAGCTGTACCGGGACGCCGACGCCACCGCAGCGGTTCGCCGCGCTGATCCGGCCGTTCCTGCTTCGGCGGAAGAAGACCGATCCCGGGATCGCGCCCGAACTGCCGCGCAAGACCGAGACCGACCAGCTGGTGCCGCTGACCGCTGAACAGGTCGACGCTGTACGAGGCGATGGTTCAGGAGACCATGCAGGCGATCGCCTCCGCCGAGGGCATCGAGCGTGCCGGGCTGGTGTTCAAGCTGCTCACAGGACTCAAGCAGATCTGCAACCACCCGGCGCAGTACCTGAAGCAGCCAGGGCCACTACCCGGCCGTTCGGGAAAACTTGCTTTGTTCGACGAACTGACAGACGTGATCTTGGCGGGCGGCGAGTCGATGCTCGTGTTCACCCAGTACACGCAGATGGCGACGCTGTTGCAGCAGCATCTCGACGCGCGCGGGATCCGATCGCTGTTCCTGCACGGCGGCGTCCCAGTGCCGCGGCGCGAGGAGATGGTGGCGGAGTTCCAGGCGGGCGGCGTGCCGGTGTTCCTGCTGTCGCTCAAGGCAGGCGGCACCGGGCTGACGCTGACCCGGGCGACGCACGTACTGCACTACGACCGGTGGTGGAACCCGGCGGTCGAGGATCAGGCGACCGACCGGGCCTACCGGATCGGGCAGGACCGCCCGGTACAGGTGCACCGGCTGATCGCCGAGGGGACCCTCGAAGACAGGATCGCGGCGCTGCTTGAGAAAAAGCGCGACCTCGCCGACGCGGTGATCGGCTCCGGCGAGCGCTGGATCGCCGAGCTGTCCGACAGCGAGCTCACCGAGCTCGTCGGCCTGCGGGACGCGTCATGAACGGCTCCGCGGAATTCTGCCGCACCTGGTGGGGCGCCGCGTGGGTGGAGGCGCTCGAGCAGCGGGCGCGGCTGGATCCGAACCGCCTGCCGCGGGGCCGGGACTACGCGCGCAGCGGCGCAGTCGGCGAACTGACCCTGGCGCCGGGCGAGGCGCGGGCACAGGTGCAGGGCCGTAAGACGGAGCCGTACGAGGTCCGGATCCGGGTGCGGCGGTTCACCGACGAGGAGTGGGACCGGGTGCTCACCGCGATCTCCGCCCGGCTCGGCCATGCCGCGGCGCTGCTTGACGGCGAACTGCCCCCGGAGATCGCCGACGACGCAGCCAGTGCCGGACTGGACCTGCTGCCGGGCGGCGGGGAGATCGGGCCGCGGTGCAGCTGTCCAGACGACGCGGACCCGTGCAAGCACTCGGCGGCCGCCTGCTACCTCGTGGCCGACGCACTGGATGCCGACCCATTCGCAGCGCTGCTGCTGCGCGGCCGCACCCGCGACCAGGTGCTGGCCGGGGTGCGGACGCGGCGGCGCGGCGCGCCAGGCGATGCGCATGTCGGCGCGCATGAACGGGAGGCGGCCGGCGAGAGGGCCGGCGAACCGGCCTGCGGGCGGCCCGGCGCTGAGCGTGCCGCTAACGACTAGGGCGTGGATGCCAGGGCAGCCTTCGACGCGCCGGTGCCGTGGGCGGAGATCCCCGCCCCGCCGTTGCCGCCCGCGCGTCCCGGGCAGCCCGCGGCTCTCCCGGTAGATCCGCCGGCCTGGCGCGCCGGGCTGGGCAGCGACCTGCTTGAGCTGGCGACCGACGCGACCGCACGCGCCTGGGAGATGGCCGTGGGACTCAGCGCCGACGCGGGACTAGGCCTCAGCGCGGACGTGGACCTCGCCCGCAGGGCGGCGCGCGCGCTGGGCACCCCGGCGTTCGGGCCGATCGCCGCGCGTTCCGGGATCGGCGCCCGCGAGCTGGCCAGGCAGGCCCTCGCCTGGCGCATGGCGGCCTGGCCAGCCTCGAGCTGCTGCATCGCGAATGGGACCCGTCGCGGATGAGCCGGAGTCCGCCGACCTGTTCAAGGCGGCGCGGAACGTGCTGCCGCTTTGTGGTTGAGACGGACACCGCGATGAGCCCGGCGACCAGTCCGTACGTGATTACCAGGGCCCACCCGCTCGGACCGGTGTAGGGGTGCTGGCCGCGTACCGACAGCCAGATGGCCCCGAAGGCGAGCAGCGCGACGAAGGCCATGGCCACGAGCTTCCAGGGCGGGGTGGGGTCGAACTCGAGCTCGGCCTGCCGGGTGGCCTGAGCGAGAATCGCCGCCGCCTCCGTGGGATCGAGCTCGTCCCCGTCGCCTGTGGTCGCGGAGGTGTTGGTCTCTGGTTCGGTGTTCATCCCGCGGCGTCCTTTCGCTTGTCTGCTTTGCGCGTCCTGCGCAAAGCACTTTTACCGCCAAAGCTAGCTCGCCTTCTTTGCCCTGCGGGTAAGGGCGGCGTCACCGGCCGGCAAGAACATCAGGTGATCCATGTCGGCGCAGGTCAGGCACAGCGGTCCGGTGCCGTCCATGATGAGTCAAGTTGCCCGTGCCGCCGCATTCGGCGCACGTCCAGTCCTTGACCGGTTGCACGACGATCAGTTCCGGCGGAGCGGCCTTACGGTTGGCGATGCGCATCGCGTTGCGCGGCGGGAACGTCGGCGCTAATCCACTGCGACCGCCAGGCGGCCTCCTTCAGCGGATCTCCATTGGCGAAAAAGCGCAGCGGGTGGCGGTCCCTGGTGGCTGAGACGTAGTCGGTCTCGGTTCGCGTCAGGCCGTGCGCTTCCGCCCACTGGTGAAGGTACCGAATGAGGTCGGTGAGCCGGTCGTCGTGCACGGGCAGGAAGTACTCAAGGTCGTCGACGCGCCCGCGGCGCCAGTCTTCCACGTTGCCGGTATGCAGCCAGCCGATGCCAACGCACACTTCGACAGTGTTGACAAACTTATGCCGGGCAAGCGCCGCCGCGGCCGCCGCCTCCACCCTTCGCTGGAGATCCGGAGCACTGGTCATGCGTCATGAAGATCCGGCTGGCTGAGCAACACGGCCGCTGGGATCTTCAACTCACCGACATTAGCCATGGCGACGAGTTTCTCACGACGGCAGGCGATGACGGCGTGAATCAGCCCGCAAGCAGGCGAGGGCCCGCGCGATCGCGCCAAAACTGATGCGCTCTTGCTCGAGGCGGACCACCGAACCGAACGTGCCGGTCGGCGTATGGTGCCGGGGAAGGGAGGGCCGTGCTGCGGGTCGGGCTGACAGGCGGGATCGGATCGGGCAAGAGCGAGGTGGGCCGTCGGCTCGCCGCGCGCGGCGCGGTTCTCCTCGACGCGGACAAGGCCGCCCGCGCGGTCGTCGAACCAGGCACACCGGGCCTCGCCAGGATCGCGGAAACCTTCGGTCCCGGCGTGCTGCGCGAGGACGGGTCGCTGGACCGGGCGAAGCTCGCGGAGATCGTCTTCGCCGACGATGCGGCGCGCGGCAAGCTCAACGCGATCGTGCACCCCCGCGTCCACGACCACATGCGCGCCGCAGAGGAAGCCGCCGTTCAGGCGGCCGGGGACGGCGCGGTCATCGTGCACGACGTCCCGCTGCTCGCCGAAGGCGGCAGGGGCAAAGAGTTCGACCTGGTCATCGTGGTGGACGTCCTCCCGGAGGTCCAGGTCGAGCGCCTGGCTCGGCGCGGCATGACAGAAGACCAGGCCCGGGCGAGAATGGCCGCCCAGGCGACCCGCGACCAGCGCCTGGCGGTCGCCGACATCGTGATCGATAACTCAGGCACCCTGGAAGACCTGGACTGCCGCGTCGCCGACGTCTGGACCACCCTCCAGTCCCGCGCCAGCAGTCGTCACGGCACCACTTAGGGCGCGAAAGTGACCGGAAAAACGGACATATCGGACGGATTTTGGTACTTTTCGCGCCCTAAGTGAAAAGCAGGATCCGGTCGCCGCGACGGCTGGGGCCGGACGGGGCGCAGGGACGCCTGTGACGAAGGCGGGGCTTGGGGTCTGGAGCGGAGGATGGCTGCGGGAGCTGCAGGGCCGCGGGAGCCGCAGGGCCGCGGAAGCCGCAGGGCCGCGGGAGCCGCAGGAGCCGCAGGGCCGCGGAAGCCGCAGAGCCGCGGAAGCCGCAGGAGCCGCAGGGCCGCAGGAGCCGCAGGGCCGCGGAAGCCGCAGAGCCGCAGAGCCGCAGAGCCGCAGGAGCCGCAGGGCCGCGGGAGCCGCAGGGCCGCGGAAGCCGCAGGGCCGCAGGGCCGCAGGGCCGCGGGAGCCGCAGGAGCAGCAGGGCCGAGGGAGCCGCGGGAGCAGCAGGGCCGCGGGAGCCGCAGGGCCGAGGGCGCAGCATGGGAATGAGGCGGAAACGGCGCTGGCCCCCGGTTCCAGGGTCATGGAGCCGGGGGCCAGCGTCAGCGGTGCGCGTTACGCCTGGCCGGAGAGCCTGTCGCGGAGGGCGGCCAGGGCCTCGTCGGAGGCCAGCGTGCCGCCGGGCGCGGAGTCCTGCGGCGTGGCGCTCCGGCCGCCGCGCGGCCGGGCCGCGGGCGTGCTCGACGACGAAGAAGAAGAAGAAGAAGAAGCTGCTGGCAGCCACGCCTTCCTCGGCCTCGCCGCCCTCTTCCTCGGCCTTGGCGCGGGACTCTTCCACCTGACGGCGGTGCGCCTCGAAGCGGGCGCGGGCCTCGGCGTACTGCCGCTCCCACTCCTCGCGCTGGGTGTCGTAGCCCGGCAGCCACTCCCCGGTCTCCGGGTCGAAGCCCTCGGGGTACTCGTAGTTGCCGGCCTCGTCGTAGGTGGCGGGCATGCCGTAGAGGGCCGGGTCGAAGTCGTCGCCGACGGCCTCGCCGACCGTGCCCTCGTTGGCCTGCTTCAGCGACAGCGAGATCCGCCGCCGGTCCAGGTCGATGTCGATGATCTTGACGAAGATCTCCTCGCCGACCTGAACGACCTGCTCGGGGATCTCCACGTGGCGGTCGGCCAGCTCGGAGATGTGCACCAGGCCCTCGATGCCTTCCTCCACGCGGACGAACGCGCCGAACGGCACCAGCTTCGTGACCCGGCCGGGGACGACCTGGCCGATCTGGTGGGTGCGGGCGAACTGCTGCCACGGGTCTTCCTGGGTGGACTTCAGCGACAGCGAGACGCGCTCGCGGTCCATGTCCACGTCCAGCACCTCGACCGTGACCTCCTGGCCCACCTCGACGACCTCGCCGGGGTGGTCGATGTGCTTCCAGGACAGCTCCGACACGTGCACCAGGCCGTCCACGCCGCCCAGGTCGACGAACGCGCCGAAGTTGACGATCGACGACACGACGCCCTTGCGGATCTGACCCCTGCGCAGCGTGTTGAGGAAGGTGTGGCGCACCTCGGACTGGGTCTGCTCGAGCCAGGCCCGGCGGGACAGCACCACGTTGTTGCGGTTCTTGTCCAGCTCGATGATCTTGGCTTCGATCTCCCGGCCGACGTACGGCTGCAGGTCGCGGACCCGGCGCATCTCCACCAGCGACGCCGGCAGGAAGCCGCGCAGCCCGATGTCCAGGATCAGGCCGCCCTTGACGACCTCGATGACGGTGCCGGTGACGACGCCGTCCTCTTCCTTGATCCGCTCGATGGTGCCCCACGCGCGCTCGTACTGCGCCCGCTTCTTGGACAGGATCAGGCGGCCTTCTTTGTCTTCCTTCTGGAGGACAAGCGCCTCGATCTGTTCACCGGTCTTGACGACCTCATGCGGGTCGACGTCGTGCTTGATCGACAGCTCTCGAGAGGGGATGACCCCCTCTGTCTTGTAGCCGATATCGAGCAAGACCTCATCTCGATCGACCTTGACGACGGTGCCCTCGACGATATCGCCGTCGTTGAAGTACTTGATGGTCTGGTCGATCGCGGCGAGGAAGTCCTCCTCAGACCCGATGTCGTTGACCGCTACCTTAGGGGTCGAGGTGGCTTGCGTGCTGCTCGTCATGTGTGGGTTGGCTCCGGATACGGACAGGGATGAATATGGAGCGCCAGGAACTCATGCAGTGAACGCGCGGGACTTGCCTGACCGGATCGCGGGCCGACATGCCCCGGCGGCCTCACGATCAAACTGACCGCGACGAGACCGCACGAGGACACAGCGCAGAGTTCAGGGTATGAACTTCTCGCTGGCTGGTCAATTGAACGCGGCTACAACTCGGACTCAGCTTAGTGAATGCTGAGTGCCTTCCTGGTGCCAATACGGGGTCAGTGGGCCGCATCGGCCCAGCTGCGACCCGTGCCGACGGAGACCTCGAGCGGCACCCGGAGCTCGGCCGCGCCGGCCATGGCGGCTGTCACCAGCGCCGTCACGTCCGTCAGCTCGCCGGGAGCGACCTCGAAGATCAGCTCGTCGTGCACCTGCAGCAGCATCCGGGAATTCAGCCCGGCCTCCGCCAGGGCGGCCGCTACCCGGAGCATCGCCACCTTGATCACGTCGGCGGCCGAACCCTGGATCGGCGCGTTGAGCGCCATCCGCTCTGCCATCTCGCGGCGCTGCCGGTTATCCGACACCAGGTCGGGAAGGTACCGGCGCCGTCCCATGATCGTCGAGGTGTAGCCGTCGATCCTGGCCTGCGCGACGATGGACTGCAGGTAATCCCGCACCCCGCCGAATTCCTTGAAGTACTCGTCCATCAGCATCCGCGCCTCCTCCACGGAGATGCGCAGCTGGTTGGACAGCCCGTACGCGGACAGGCCGTACGCCAGCCCGTAGTTCATCGCCTTGACCTTGGCGCGCTGCTCGGGCGTGATGTCGGCCGGCTCGACGCCGAACACCCGCGACGCCGTGGTCGCGTGGAAGTCGTGCCCCGACTCGAACGCCGCGATCAGCGCCTCGTCACCGGACAGGTCAGCCATGATGCGCAGCTCGATCTGGCTGTAGTCCGCGGTCAGCAGGGTCTCGTAGCCCGCCCCGACGACGAACCCCTGCCGGATGCGGCGGCCGAGCTCGGTGCGGATGGGGATGTTCTGCAGGTTGGGGTCGGTCGACGACAGCCTGCCGGTCGCGGCGACCATCTGGTTGAACGTGGTGTGGATGCGGCCGTCCTCGCCCGCCATCGGGATCAGCGAGTCCACGATCGACTTCAGCTTGGCGACGTCCCTGTGGTGCAGCAGGTGCTCGAGGACCGGGTGCCCGGTGGCGGCGAGCAGGCTGGTCAGCGCCTCGGAGTCGGTGGTGTACCCGGTCTTGATCCGCTTGGTCTTCGGCAGCCCGAGCTCGGTGAACAGCACCTCCTGGAGCTGCTTGGGCGAGCCGAGGTTGAACTCGTGCCCCACCACCGCGTACGCGGCCTGCTCGGCGGCCTTCACCTCGCCGTACAGGGTGGCGGACATCTCCGCGAAGTGCTCGGCGTCGGCCGCGATGCCGGTCCGCTCCATCCGCGCCAGCACCCCGACGAGCGGCAGCTCGATCTCGTCGAGCAGCCGGGTCGCGCCGCGCTTTTCCAGGTCGGTGTCCAGCGCCGCGGCGAGGTCCATCGTGGCGCGGGCGCGCAGCACCAGCGCGACCGCGCTTTCCTCCTCGCCGGATCCGTCCAGGGTCAGCTGCTGGTTGTCCCCGCCGTCGTCGCGCAGCTCCTTGCCGAGGTACCGCAGCGCCAGGTCGGCGAGGTCGAAGGTCCGCTGGCCGGGCAGTGCGAGATATGCGGCTAGTGCCGTGTCGCTCGTCAGGTCATCCAGAACGTACCCGTGCGCCGCCAGCGCGTGGATCGGTCCCTTGGCGTCGTGCAGCGCCTTCGGGTGCTCCGCCGACGCCAGCCACTCCGCCAGGGCGCGGTCGTCGTCGGGAGTCAGCGCCTCCGGGTCGAGGTACGCCCCGGCGCCATCGGGCGCGGCAAGCGCGATGCCGGTGACGTTGCCCGTGCCGCGGCCCCAGCTGCCTGCCACAGCAAGCCCCGTACGTTCTGAAGACTGATGCTCTTCTATCCAGCCGGCGACCTCATCGGGGCCGAGAACGGACACCTCCACCTCGAACCCCGCCAGGTCGGAGGGGTCCAGCGCGGCGCCCGCGGTGGCCGGCGTGGTGCCCGGCAGGCCGTCGGGGAAGGTCTGGTAGAGCCGGTCCCGCAGCACCCGGAACTGGAGGGTGTCGAAGAGCTGGTGGATCGCCTCCCGGTTCCACGGCCGCGGCACCAGGTCGGCTGGCGTGGCGCCGACCGTGGATTCCGGCAGGTCGCGGATCAGCGTGGTGAGCTGGCGGTTGCGCAGCACGCTGCCGAGGTGCTCGCGCAGCGCGTCGCCGGCCTTGCCCTTGACCTCGCCGACGCGGTTGACCAGCTCCTCGAGCGACCCGAACTCCGTAATCCACTTCGTCGCGGTCTTCTCCCCCACCCCGGGGATGCCGGGCAGGTTGTCGCTGTTGTCGCCGCGCAGCGCCGCGAAATCAGGGTACTGGGCCGGCGTCAGCCCGTACTTCTCGACCAGCGCGGCCGGGTCGTAGCGCCGCATGTCGGACACGCCGCGGCTGTTGTACAGCACGGTCACGTGGTCGGAGATCAGCTGGAACGCGTCCCGGTCGCCGGTGACGATGAGGGTGTTCATGCCCTCGGCTTCCGCCTGGGCGGCGAGCGTCGCGATGATGTCGTCGGCCTCGTAGCCCGCCGCGGACAGCCGCCGGATGCCGAGCGCGTCGAGCACCTCGAAGATCAGGCTGACCTGGCTGCGGAACTCGTCCGGGGCCTTGGTGCGGCCCGCCTTGTACTCGACGTACTGCTCGTGCCTGAAGGTCGGCTCGCCGCGGTCGAACGCCACCGCCACGTGCGTCGGCTGCTCGTCTCTCAGGACGTTGATGAGCATCGCGGTGAAGCCGTAGACGGCGTTCGTGGGCAGGCCGGTGGTCGTGGCGAAGTTCTCGATCGGCAGGGCGAAGAACGCGCGGTACGCCAGCGAGTGCCCGTCGAGCAGCAGCAGCCTGTCAGTCACCTTCCTGATCCTATGACCACATGGCGGTGCCCGGCGGCCGGCCGCACGGCCGCCGGGCACCCGTTCTCCGCGGGTTACGTGCGGATGGTTACGAGGAGAACGCGAAGATCGTCGTCGAGGTGAAGGTGCCGTTCGCGGCCAGTGTGGTGGACGGGAACGACGGCTCGTTCGGCGAGTTGGGGAAGTGCTGCGTCTCGAAGGTGTACCCGGCCCCCTGCCGGTAGGTGTTGCCGCTGATCCCCACCAGCGTGCCGTTAAGGAAGTTGCCGCTGTAGAACTGGACGCCCGGCTGGTCCGTCCAGACGGTCAGCGCCCGGCCGCTCCCCGGGTCGAACGCCCTGGCGGCCAGGTTGAGGCCGTCCGGGCCCGTGGTCCACTTGGTCTGCTTGTTCAGGATCCAGTTGTGGTCGTAGCCCTGTGCGATGAGCAGCTGGCTCTTTCCCCCGGTGGCCGAGGCGAAGCTCGCGGGGGTGTTGTCCGGCGCGCTCACCTGATCGATCCGCGACCCGATCGTGTGCGGGGTGCGGAAGTCGAACGGCGTGCCCGCGACCGGGACACCGTTCGGCAGCGGCAGCGGGATCTGAGTGCTGTCGGTCGGCGAGTAGTTGTTGGCGTTCATCTGCACGTACTGGCTGTACTCAGAGCCCGCGGGCGAGCTCTCGCCGGCCAGGTTGAAGTAGCTGTGGTTGGTCAGGTTGAGGACCGTGGCCAGCTTCGGGTCATTGTTGACGGCCTTGTAGTGGATGCCGTACTGGCCGGCATTGTCCAGCGTGAACGTGACGTCCACGGTGATCTGCGCCGGATAGCCGGTGCAGCCGTTCGGGCAGCCAGGGCTGCCGGCGGGATAGCCTTCGTCGCCGTTCGGGCTGACGAGCTGGAGCGTGACGCCGACCTCGTGGCGGTTGTGGATCAGCGGGCCGACCTGGGTCCAGACGTGGTTGCCGAACCCGACGAGGCCGCCGTGCAGGGCGTTCACGCCGTTGTTGATCGGCAGCGTGTAGGTCTGGCCGTTCAGCTGGAAGGTGCCCTTGGCGATCCGGTTGGCGTACCGGCCGACGGTCTCGCCGAAGTACGGGCCGCCGTTCGCGGTGACCGGCGGGCTGGCGAAGGTGACGTAGTCCTGCAGCGTCTTGAAGCCGAGCACCACGTCGGCCTTATGGCCGTTGCTGCCGGGCACCCAGATCGCCTGGGTGATGGCGCCGTACGACAGGAGATCGATGCTCATGCCGTTGGCGTTGGTCAGCGTGTAGCGGTAGGTGGGCGTGTTCTGGTTGTGGTTGTACTTCTCGGGAGTGCTGCCGAAGTACACCTTGGTGATGTTCAGGCCACCGCCGTGCCCGCTGTGGGCGGCCGCGACCGCTGGTGCCGCCGACGCACTCGCGGCTGCGAGCGCTCCCAGTGCTGTCAGGGCCGCGGCGAGTGCCGCTCCCACTGCCGTTCTCGTGATCTTTCTCGGGATCCGCGGCCTGATCTGGGCACGCGACCGCAAGCCTCTCCTGATAGTGCGCATGACGGTTTCCCTTCGCTGGGTTCCTGTCGGCCGGCTTCATCGGGGCCCCGGTAGCCGGCCGGCATGCGCATGCCTTACACGACTTACTAGAGGAATTGTGAACGCTCACAACGCGAAAGTCACGCAATAACCGACAGAATCTCGCCTATCACTTCTGAAGCTGCTCTGCGTGGCGTCACCAGCGGCGCTTCGCGGCAGGCACCAGGGGCCGGCGAACCGCTCTCACGGAACCCGCGACACGCCGGTCGCAATGAGATTGTTATCTATAGTCGGCCAGCCACGCTCCGCGCACGTGCAATCTCACATGCCATTTTGGTCGCATTGGGCGTCACCGAAGCTGCCCAGTTCGCAGCCGCTAAACGGGCCCGCCAGCGAGCGGCCCGCTACCGGCTGCCACCGGACCTGGGCTCATCTGGGTAAACATGACGGAATCAGGGGCTGACCTTCCGCAGTCCTAGTGGCAAACTTTGCTTTGCCGTGGGGGCGGCGGATCGCTAACGTGAGTTCAGCGGGCCCGGGGATCCAAGTAGAGAACGTGTCAGCCCGGGGAAGGCGGACACGGTACCAACGGGTCCCCGGGTCCCGGACTTCCGCGCTTTCCGCGCTCGAACTACTCGGCCTGCTCCGCGTCCGCGGCCTTTCCCGTGTTCCCCGCGTCCGCCGCGTTCCCCGCGGCGTCGGTGCCCATGGTCCCCTCGATGACGGCCTCCGCGACCGTGCGCATCGTCAGCCGCCGGTCCATCGAGGTCTTCTGGATCCAGCGGAACGCCTGCGGCTCGCTCATCCCGTGCTCGGACTGCAGCAGCCCCTTGGCCCGGTCGAGGAGCTTGCGCACCTCGAGCCGCTCACGCAGGGTGCTGACCTCCGAGTCAAGCGCCCTGATCTCGGTGAACCGGCTGACCGCCATCTCGATCGCGGGCACCAGGTCGGCCTTCGTGAACGGCTTGACCAGGTACGCCATCGCGCCCGCGTCGCGGGCGCGCTCCACCAGCTCGCGCTGCGAGAAAGCCGTCAGGATGACCACCGGGGCGAGCCGGTCGGCGGCGATCTGCTCGGCGGCGGAGATCCCGTCGAGCACGGGCATCTTCACGTCGAAGATCGCCAGGTCGGGCCGCAAGCTCGTCACCCGCTCGAGCGCGGTCTCCCCGTCACCGACTTCGGCGACGACCGAGTAGCCCTCCTCTTCCAGCATTTCCTTGAGGTCCAGGCGGATCAGCGCCTCATCCTCGGCGATCACGACACGCAGCGCATTCTGGCTCACGCCAAGAGCCTACCGGGAACCGGTACATTGGCATCGAGCAGCCGGCCGGGATGGCGGAACTGGCTTACGCGGACGTCTCAAAAGCGTTTGCCCGCAAGGGCGTGCGGGTTCGAATCCCGCTCCCGGCACCGATTACCGCAGCACGTCGGTCTTTATCGAAAATGTCAGTGGTGCCTGAGACCATGGTCCTATGCACCCGCAGATTACCGTGGACACAGCACGTCGCCTGTCCCACCTGGACGTGCTCGACCGCGAGGTGGCCGAGATCACTGCTGTCCCGATCGGGACTATTCGGAAATGGCGTACCGGGACCCGTCGCGATGCTCGCAAGGCACGCAGGGCGTACTGTCCGCGCTGTACGGGAAGGCCGCTCGACGAGCCCGCGTACTCCTATCTCCTGGGCCTGTACCTCGGCGATGGATGGCTCACGCGCGGGCGCAAGGACGTCTTCGCGCTGAACATCGCGTGCTGCGACGACTGGCCTGGTCTGCTGGCGGCCGCACAGAGCGCGATGGCGGCGGTGATGCCGATGTCCAAGGTGTTCGGTGTCCAGAGAATCGGCATGACCGAGGTCAAGAGCACCTCGAAGCACTGGCCGTGCTTGTTTCCGCAGCATGGGCCAGGGCGGAAGCACACCCGCAGGATCGAGCTCGCCGAGTGGCAGCGGGTCATCGTGGAGCGGTAGCCGGGAGATTTCGCCAGGGGGCTCTTCCATTCGGACGGTTACCGCGGTATCAACCGGGTGCGCAGGACATGGGGCGGTGACGACCACTGGTACGAGTACCCGCGGTACCTGTTCGTCAACAACTCCGCCGACATCCTGTGGCTCTGCGGGCAGACCTTAGACCAGCTCGACGTCGCGTG
Source organism: uncultured Actinomycetota bacterium (assembly GCA_963843745.1). Classification (GTDB taxonomy): domain Bacteria; phylum Actinomycetota; class Actinomycetes; order Streptosporangiales; family Streptosporangiaceae; genus Trebonia. The sequence goes on along the minus strand of CAWJLP010000007.1, from coordinate 1,425,041 downwards.
GCGGTTCTCCAAGCCGAACACCATCTCGGTGGCGCGCAGGGAGGCCGTGGCGCGGCTGGATGAGTTCGTCGGGCCGAAGTACTGACGATCGTGCGGGATTACGCGCCGGAATCCGGGGCTGATCCCGCACGATCAGCGGGTCTGGTGCCAGGGAGACGCCTGTGATCCGGTTTCCGGGGACCTACGGGACGGTTGTGGTTGTCGAGGTTGAGGGGGTGACTGACGGGGTCGTGGTCACCGACGTCGACGGGGTTGGGGTTGGCGTGGCGGACGTCGAGGGCGCGGTGGTGCTGGGCGTCGCGGACGTCGATGTCTGGCTGGTGCTCGGCGTGCTGGTGGGGGTGCTCGAGTGCGGGGACGGGGTGGACGGGGCGGTGGTCGCCGGGGTGCCGCGCGCCGGGCCGACCAGGCTCGGGCCGGTCATGTGGTGGCCGCCGAGCATCAGCGCGATCGCCAGCGCGGCCACGCCCGCTACCGCCACCGCGCCGCCGGTGGCGATCCCGGCAGCGAACGTACGGCGCTCGCGGCGGTACTCGGTGCGGCGGCGCTCGCGCAGCTGGGCCGGCAGCGCGGCCCGGCGGGCCGCGAGGCTGTTGTACGGCGCGGCGGCCAGGCCGAGGGTGGGGAACAGCAGCAGCGCGGCGAGCAGCGGGCCGCTCAGCTCGCCCGCCTTGGTCAGCCCCGCGATGATCCCGGCGAGGCCCAGCACGGCCAGCGTCGTCTCTGCCCAGTTGGCCCGCAGGGCGTTGAACCAGCTGGTGTCCTCGCCGGTCTTCGGGGTGCGCAGGAAGGCGGCCTTCTTCGCGAACAGCGCGAGCACCGACGCCCTGGCGACCACCAGCGACGTGGACTGCCAGATGAAGAACGCGCCGATCGCGTCCCGCCAGGACGCGCCAGTGCCGCGGCGTAGCAGCGCGATGGCGCGCACCAGCCCGAGCGCGACCAGGACCGGGACGGTGGCGACCAGGAAGACGGTGAGCTTGCGGAACAGCTCGCCGCCGCCGGTGGCGAGGTTAGCCGCCCCCGCCAGCAGGAAGATGAAGAACAGCAGGCTGAGCAGGTCGCCGTACCACTGGAACGCGCCGGCCAGGTACGCCCAGCGCTGCCCGCCGGACAGGTGGTTGGCCTGGTCCTGGCGGCCCGGCAGCAGGCTGCGCCAGTGCATCCGCAGGATCTGGATCCCGCCAAAGCACCAGCGGTACCGCTGGCCCTTCAGCGCCTCGAAGGTCAGCGGCATGATGCCGTGCCCGCCGGACTGGTCCACGTGCAGGCCGGACCAGCCGGCGCGCAGCAGCCGCAGCGACAGTTCCGCGTCCTCGGTGATGCACCACTCGTCCCAGCCGCCGAGCTCGTCGAGGGCGACCCGCCTGATCAGGCCCATGGTGCCGGCGAAGATGGCGCCGTCATGCTCGTTCCTCGAGGGCTGGGAGACCGCGAAGAAGTACTTGTAGGAGTAGTACAGGCGGCGGTAGTAGCGGGCGTGCTCCCAGTCCCGGTAGTCCTGCGGCGCCTGCACGAAGCCGATCCACGGGTCCTCGAAGGCCGGCGCGCAGCGCATCAGGAATCCCGGGTCCACCTGGTAGTCGGAGTCGACGATGCCGATGATCTCGGCGTCCGGGTCGGTGAGATGCCGGAGCGCGTAGTTCAGCGCGCCCGACTTGTAGCCCGGCCAGTTCTCCAGGTGCTTGAACTTGACGCCGTGGCTGGCGCACCAGGCCTCGACCGGCCGCCAGAGGTCCTCGTCGTCGGTGTTGTCGTCGATGAGGATGACCTCGTAGCGGGGGTAATCCAGCCGGAGCAGCGCGCGCAGCGTGTCGATCACCATGTCGGGCGGCTCGTTGTGCGCCGGGACGTGCAGGCTGACCATGGGGAACCGGCCGACCTCCCGGATCATGGTGGTGTCCCCGGCCGCGATAGGGGTCATCCTGCGGCGCCAGTCCTCGGTGCCGAGCGCGTCGCAGATCTCCCACAGGTAGGCCACCGACAATATCGACGCGAGCACCTCAAGGAACCAGAGCAGGACGCCGCCGATGGTGCTGGCCGGGCCGAGGTCGCTGGCGAACGTCCAGTCGAGCGCGAAGGTCAGGTAGACGACGAACAGGAACGTGGTCGACGCCCAGCACAGGTGGGCCCGCGGCGACCAGCGCCGGGTCACCGGCAGCCAGATCAGGCTGACCGCGACCAGGCCGGCCACGCCGGCGATCAGGTTGCTGCTGGTCGCGTGCAGCAGTTTCAGGGTGACGGCGGCGGCCGCGGCGAGCACCGCGGTGCCGATCACGGCGAGGAGGAACCTGCGGATAACCGGCCACGGCCCGGTGACCTGCCGGTGCGGCCGCCCGGGCAGGAACAGGGCCGCCGAGCCCAGCGGGGCAGCGACGATTCCGGCGATGACCAGCGCCTCAAGCATGAAAGTCCCTTGTTCGGAAGCTTCTGCCAGCCATCCCCTCCGCTGACGGCTGTTTGTCGGAAGCAGGCACTTCCCGGCTAAGAGCGATCCATGCGTCAAGAGCCGCTTCGCGGCGGGCGCGCCGCTACTGGGCGGCGAGCGGGACCGGGACCAGGACCACGGTGATGTTGTCCAGGCCGCCCTTGTCCACGGCGAACTTCACCAGGCCCGCCGCCGCGGTCAGCGGCTCGGTCTGCGCGGCGGGCATCACGAGCGCGGCCAGGTCGGCCGCGTCCTGGCGGTAGTTCCACAGGCCGTCGGAGCAGACGAGCACCACCCCGGGTCCCGGCGGCTTGAACCTGGCGACGTGCGGCTCAGGATCGGGCAGGTCGGCGCCGAGCCAGCGGGTGATCACGTGCGCCTGCGGCGACGCCATCGCCTCATCCACGCTGGCGACGCCGGCCGCGACGATCTCCTCGGCGATCGAGTCGTCCTTCGTGAGCCGGACGCTGCCCGCGGGGTCGGCGGTGAGCCAGTAGGCCCGGCTGTCGCCGAGCCAGCACAGCGTGACGTGCTCGGGGTCGACCGTCGCCGACACGTAGGTCGCGGCGGGCGCGCCGTCCGGGTCGGCCAGGCCGGTCAGCGCCTGGGCGGCCTCCCTGGCGGCGGCGCCCGCGGCGGCGGCCGCGTCGTCCCCGGCCCTGGCGCTGGTCAGCAGCACCCGCATCGCGGTCCGCACCGCGGTCAGCGACGCCTCGTCGGGACGCGGCGCGGACGACACGCCGTCCGAGACCACGGCCAGCGCGACCGTGCCGTTCGGGCCCGCCGCCGTGGCCAGCGCCATCGCGTCCTCGTTGCGCTGGTGCCGCAGGCCGCGGTCGGTCACGCCGGCGAGCAGCCGCAGATCGATCTCAGCGTGGTCCCGGCCGACCGGAACCTTGCGGCCGCAGGACGGGCAGTTGCCGTCCGGCCCGGCCGCGGCCAAACCAGAAGGATCGTCCGCCGAACACTCCGGACAGTCCCGCGCACCGGAGGAGTCCGGCGTCGTCGACGCGCTCATGGGGCCTATTTTCTCCTGTCAGCCGGCCGGGAACGACCGGCGCGCCGCGGCGTGGCCTTGTGCCTCGTCCTGGACGCCTATCGTCTACCCGTTCGCCAGGACCATAGCCTATGTCCGCCGACGGCCGGGGCGCTATTTTTCCGGCGTGGTCAGGGACGACGCGCCTCAGGGGTAGGGCAGCTCGATGGCGTCGCCGATCCGGTGCACCCGCAGCGCGTTGGTCTTGCCCGGGCTGCCCGGCGGGCTGCCCGCCACGATGACGATCTTGTCGCCGATCGCGCAGCGGCCCAGCTGCACCAGCGCGCTGTCCACCGCGTGCACCATGTCGTCGGTGTGCCGCACGGCCGGCACGATGAACGTCTCCACGCCCCAGGTGAGGGCCAGCTGGCTGCGGGTGGCGGGCTCAGTCGTGAACGCGAGCAGCGGGATCGGCGACCGGTACCTGGCCAGCCGCCGCGCGGTCTCGCCGGTCATGGTGAACGCCACGAGCGCCTTCGCCCCCACGATCGCGCCCACCTCGGCGGCGGCGCGGGCGATCGCCCCGCCGGTCGTGGTCGGCATCCGGGTCAGCGAATGCTCGGCGCGCAGCGAGTTGTCCTCCGCGGCGGACACGATGCGCGCCATGGTGGCCACCGTCTCCACCGGGTACGCGCCGACGCTGGTCTCCGCGGACAGCATCACGGCGTCCGCGCCCTCGACGACGGCGCCGGCGACGTCGGAGACCTCGGCCCTGGTGGGACGCGGCGCGCTGATCATCGACTCCAGCATCTGGGTGGCCACGATGACCGGCCTGGCCCGCTCCCTGGCCAGGGCGATCGCCCGGCTCTGCACGGCGGGCACCTGCTCGAGCGGCAGCTCGACGCCGAGGTCGCCGCGCGCCACCATGATCCCGTCGAAGGCGTCCACGATCTCCGGCAGCACGCGGACCGCCTCGGGCTTCTCGATCTTGGCGATCAGCGGGACGCGGGAGCGGCCGACCTCGTTCATGATCTTCCGCGCCAGCATCGCGTCGTCGGGGCTGCGGACGAAGGACAGCGCGACGATGTCGACGCCGGCCGCCAGCGCCCAGCGCAGGTCTTCCTGGTCCTTGGCGGTGAGCGCGGGCGCGCTGACCGCGATACCCGGCAGGTTGATGCCCTTGTGGTCGGAGACCCGCCCGCCGACCACCACCCGGGTGCGCACCCGGGTGCCGGCCACGCCGGTCACGTCGACCTGGACGTTGCCGTCGTCGATCAGGATGCGGTCCCCGGCCCGCACGTCGTCGGCCAGGCCCTGGTAGGTGGTCGACGCCTCGTGCCGGTCGCCGGGGATGTCGTCGGTGGTGATCGTGAACTCGTCGCCGGCGGTCAGCTGCACGGGGCCGCCGGGGAACTCGCCGAGGCGGATCTTCGGCCCCTGCAGGTCGGCCAGCACGCCGACGCTCCGGCCTATCGCGTCGCTTCCTGCCCGCACGAGCTGGTAGGAGTGCAGGTGATCGGCGTGGCTGCCGTGACTCAGGTTCAGCCGGGCGACGTCGAGTCCCGCGGTGATCAGGGCGTTGATCCGCTCCTGGGTTGAGGTCGCCGGCCCCAGCGTGCAGACGATCTTGGCGCGGCGGCTCATGGCAGCTTCCCTCCCAGTGGTCTATACCACTTTAGCGGACGCGTCACCGCTGGTGACCGGCGCCACAAAAGGTTCACGCACCTGTCGCGCGCCGTCTGCATAAGGCTCGAAGGCCGGGGTTAGCGCAGCGGGCGGGCCGTGGAGGGGATGGCCACCGGCAGGCGCGGCCGGTCGTCGGCCGGGCTCCGGAGGTACTCGTCGACCGCGGCGGCGGCGCTGCGGCCCTCGGCGATCGCCCAGACGATCAGCGACTGGCCGCGGCCCATGTCACCGGCGACGAACACGCCGGGCACCGTGGTCTCGTACGACGCGGACCGCGCGACGTTGCCGCGCGGGTCGAACTCGACGCCCAGGTCCTCAAGAAGGCCCGGACGCTCAGCGCCGGTGAAGCCCATCGCGAACAGCGCCAGCTCGCAGGGGATCTCCCTGGCGCTGCCAGGCACCGGGACGAACTTGCCGTCCTCGAGCGCCACTTCGGTCAGCCGCAGGGCGCGCACCGCGCCGGAGTCGTCCCCGAGGAACTCCTCGGTGGACACGGCGTACACCCGGTCCCCGCCCTCCTCGTGCGCGGAGGAGACGCGGTAGATCATCGGGTACGTCGGCCAGGGCTGGACCGCCGGCCGGGACTTCGGCGGCTTGGGGAGGATCTCCAGCTGGGTGACCGACGCGGCGCCCTGCCGGTGCGCGGTGCCCAGGCAGTCTGCCCCGGTGTCACCGCCGCCGATGATCACCACGTGCTTGCCCGCCGCGGTGACCGGCGACGACGCGCCGTGCCGGTTCGCCGGCGGCAGGTACTCCATCGCCTGGTGGATGCCGCGCAGCGAGCGGCCGGGCACCGGCAGGTCGCGAGGCACCCGCGCGCCGCCGGCCAGCACGACCGCGGAGAAGCCTTCCAGCTGGTCCGCCGAGGTGACTCCCGCGCCGCACTCGAAGCGGGTCCCCTCGGCCTCCATCTGGGCGATCCGGCGGTCCAGGTGGCGCTTTTCCATCTTGAACTCGGGGATGCCGTAACGCAGCAGCCCGCCGGGCGCGTCGTCGCGCTCGAAGACGGTGACCAGGTGCCCGGCGCGGGTCAGCTGCTGCGCCGCGGCGAGCCCGGCGGGTCCCGAGCCGACCACCGCGACCGAGAACCCGGACAGCGACTCCGGCGGCAGCGGCACGACGCCGCCGGACGCCCACGCCCGGTCGATGATCTCCACCTCGACCTGCTTGATGGTCACCGGCTCAGCGTTGATGCCCAGCACGCACGCGGACTCGCACGGAGCGGGGCAGAGCCGGCCGGTGAACTCGGGGAAGTTGTTGGTGGCGTGCAGCCGGTCGGCGGCCGCCTCCCAGTCGGAGCGGTAGACCAGGTCGTTCCACTCCGGGATCAGGTTGCCGAGCGGGCAGCCGCTGTGGCAGAACGGGATCCCGCAGTCCATGCACCGGGCGGCCTGCCGCTCCGCGCGCTCCCGCGCGAACGGCTCGTACACTTCCCGCCAGTCCGTCAGCCGGACGTCGACCGGCCGCCGCCGCGGCGTCTCCCGCGCGGTCTTCAAGAACCCTTTCGGGTCGCCCATCGCTAGCTGCCCCTCACCCGTGCGCCGCGGACATCACGGCCTCGTTGACGTCACGGCCCTCGCGCTCGGCGGCCGAGGCCGCCACGAGGACCCGCTTGTAGTCCTTCGGCATGACCTTGGAGAACCGCTCCACCGCCTCGTCCCACGAGGCGAGCAGCCGCCCGGCGACCGCGGACCCGGTTTCCGCGTGATGCCGCGACACCACGTCGAGCAGGAACGCGACGTCGGGCTCCTCGAGCGGGTCGAGGTCCACCATCTCCGTGTTCAGCCGGGTCTTCGCCAGGTCGAGCACGTAGGCGATGCCGCCGGACATGCCCGCCGCGAAGTTCCGCCCGGTCGGCCCGAGGATGACGACCCGGCCGCCGGTCATGTACTCGCAGCCGTGGTCGCCGACACCCTCGGCGACGGCCAGCGCGCCGGAGTTGCGCACGCAGAACCGCTCGCCGACCGTGCCGCGCAGGAAGATCTCGCCGGATGTCGCGCCGTAGCCGATCACGTTGCCCGCGACCACCTGGGTCTCGGCCTCGAACGGCGAGTCCGCCGCCGGGTACACGATCAGCCGGCCGCCGGACAGTCCCTTGCCGAGGTAGTCGTTCGCGTCGCCGCAGAGCCGCAAGGTAATGCCACGCGGGACGAACGCGCCGAACGACTGCCCCGCCGACCCGGTGAACGCCACCGTGACCGTGCCGGGCGGCAGCCCCTCGCCGCCCCACCGCCGCGTGACCTCGTAGCCGAGCATGGTGCCCACGGTGCGGTTCACGTTCCTGATCGGCAGCTCGAGGCGAACCGGGTGGCCCTCCTCAAGGGCGCCCTCGGCGAGCTGGATCAGCGTGTTGTCCAGCGCCCGGGCCAGGCCGTGGTCCTGCTCCTTGACGCGGCGCAAGGGGCCGCGCGCGCTCGCGGGCTTGTGCAGCACCGGCGTCAGGTCAAGGCCCGCCGCCTTCCAGTGCGACACGGCGAGGGCGGTGTCGAGCAGGTCCACCCGGCCGACCGCCTCGTCGAGCGACCGCAGGCCCAGGGCGGCCAGGTACTCGCGGACCTCCTCGGCGATGAACTCGAAGAAGTTCACCACGAACTCGGGCTTGCCGGTGAACCGCTTGCGCAGCTCAGGGTTCTGCGTGGCGACGCCGACCGGGCAGGTGTCCAGGTGGCAGACGCGCATCATGATGCAGCCGGACACGACCAGCGGCGCCGACGCGAAGCCGAACTCCTCGGCGCCGAGCAGGGCGGCGATGACCACATCGCGGCCGGTCTTGAGCTGCCCGTCCACCTGCACGACGATCCGGTCGCGCAGTTTGTTGCGCAGCAGCGTCTGCTGGGTCTCGGCGAGGCCGAGCTCCCACGGCGTCCCCGCGTGCTTGAGCGAGGTCAGCGGCGCGGCGCCGGTGCCGCCGTCGTGCCCGGAGATCAGCACCACGTCCGCGTGCGCCTTCGACACGCCGGCGGCGACCGTGCCGACGCCGACCTCGGAGACCAGCTTGACGTGCACCCGGGCGGCCGGGTTCGCGTTCTTCAGGTCGTGGATGAGCTGCGCCAGGTCCTCGATCGAGTAGATGTCGTGGTGCGGCGGCGGGGAGATCAGGCCGACGCCGGGCGTGGAGCCCCGGGTCTTCGCGATCCACGGGTAGATCTTGTAGCCGGGCAGCTGGCCGCCCTCCCCTGGCTTGGCGCCCTGCGCCATCTTGATCTGCAGGTCGTCGGCGTTGACCAGGTACTCGCTGGTCACCCCGAACCGGCCGCTGGCCACCTGCTTGACCGCCGAGCGGCGCAGGTCCCCGTTGACGTCGGGGATGAACCGGTCCGGGTCCTCGCCGCCCTCGCCGGTGTTGGACCGGCCGCCCAGCCGGTTCATCGCGATCGCGAGGGTCTGGTGCGCTTCCGCGGAGATGGAGCCGTAGGACATCGCCCCGGTCGCGAAGCGCCGCACGATGCTGCTGACCGGTTCAACATCATCAAGATTCGTCCGAACGGGCGCGGCCGGCTCCCCCCATCATCGATCCCCTTGATCCGCAGCAGGCCGCGGAGCGTCATCAGCCGCCGGGACTGGTCGTCGACCAGCGCGGTGTACTCCTTGAAGATCTCGTAGCGGCGGCTGCGGGTGGCGTGCTGCAGCTTGAAAACCGTCTCGGGGTTGAACAGGTGCGGCTCGCCCTCGCGGCGCCACTGGTACTCACCGCCGGTCTCCAGCCGCCGGAACGCCATCCCCGGTCCGCCGGCGGCGACCAGCGCGCGGCGGGCTGCCTCGTCCGCGAGGACGTCGAACCCGACCCCGCCCAGCCGGGAGGACGTGCCGGCGAAGCAGGCGTCGATGACCTCGCCGCCGAGGCCGACGGCCTCAAAGATCTGCGCGCCGGTGTAGGAGGCGATGGTGGACACGCCCATCTTGGACATGATCTTCAGCACGCCCTTGCCGAGGGCCTTGATCAGGTTCTTCTCCGCCTTGTCGGGGGTGACGCTCTGTTGGTCGGCACTGGCGAGCTCTCCCCGGGCGGCGAGGTCGCGGACGGTCTCGATCGCCAGGTAGGGGCACACGACGGCGGCGCCGTAGCCGACCAGCAGCGCGATGTGGTGGCACTCGCGGGCGTCGCCGGTCTCCACGATGAGCCCGGCCCTGGTCCTGCTCTTCTCCCGGATCAGGTGATGGTGCACCGCCCCGGTCAGCAGCAGCGAGGGAATGGGGACGAGCTTGTCCGCGGGGGTGCCGAGGCGGTCCGACAGCACGATCAGCCGCGCGCCGCCGGCGATGGCGGCGTCCACCTCGGCGCGGATCTCGGCCAGCCGGGCCCGCAGCCCGTCACCGCCGCCGCTGGGGTCGAACCGGCCGTCGATCATGTGCGCGGCGAATCCGGGCAGGTTACCGTCGTCGTTGATGTGCAGCAGCTTCGCGAGGTCCTGCTCGCCGATGACTGGGAACGGCAGCACGATCTGGCGGCAGGACGCGGGGCCCGGCTCCAGCAGGTTGTGCTCCGGCCCGGTCGTCGTGGCCAGGGAGGTGATCAGCTCTTCCCTGATCGCGTCCAGCGGCGGGTTCGTCACCTGGGCGAACAGCTGGGTGAAGTAGTCGAACACCAGCCGCGGCCGGTCGGACAGCACGGCCACCGGAGTGTCGGTGCCCATCGACCCGATCGGCTCCGCCCCGGTACGGCCCATCGGCGCGACGATGATGCGGAGTTCCTCTTCGGTGTAGCCGAAGGTGCGCTGCCTGGTGAGCAAGTCCGCGGCCTCTTTTTCCACCCCCGCTGGGGTTGCGGTCGCTGGGTCAGCGAACGCGCCGCTGTCCCGCACTCGCGGTGGCAGGTCGTCGAGGTGCAGCAGGCCCGCGTGCAGCCAGTCCTGGTACGGGTGCTGGGCGGCGAGTTCGGCCTTGACCTCCTCGTCTTCCACGATCCGGCCGGCCGCGGTGTCGGCGAGGAAGATCCGGCCCGGCTGCAGCCGGCCGCGCCGTACCACGCGGGCCGGCTCGATGTCGAGCACGCCCACCTCGCTGGCGAGGATGACCAGGCCGTCGCTGGTCACCCAGTACCGGCCCGGCCGCAGCCCGTTCCTGTCCAGCACGGCGCCGATCACCGTGCCGTCGGTGAAGGCGATCAGCGCGGGGCCGTCCCAGGGCTCCATGACCGTCGCGTGGTACCGGTAGAACGCGCGCCGCCGCTCGTCCATCTCCTCGTGGTTCTCCCACGGCTCGGGGATCATCATCAGCAGCGCGTGCGGCAGCGACCGGCCGCCGAGGTGCAGCAGCTCCAGCGCCTCGTCGAAGCTGCCGGAGTCGGACCCCGACGGGTCGACGATCGGGAACAGCCGCTCGATGCCCTGGCCGCTCTTTGACCGCGGGATCAGCGGGCTGGCGAGCATCGCCTCGCGGGCGCGCATCCAGTTGCGGTTCCCCTGCACGGTGTTGATCTCGCCGTTGTGCGCGATGTACCGGTACGGGTGCGCCCGCGGCCACGACGGGAACGTGTTGGTGGAGAACCGGGAGTGCACGAGCGCGAGGCTCGACGCGTAGCGCTCGTCGGACAGGTCGGGGAAGAACGGCTCAACCTGCGGCGCGGACAGCATGCCCTTGTACACCAGCGTCCGCGACGACAGGCTGGCGAAGTAGATGCCCCCCGCAAGTCCGCCGGACCAGTGTTCGGCGCGCTTGCGCAGGCAGAAGGCCATCCGTTCCAGCCGCAGGCCGGTCTCGCCCGCGGCCCCGGCGACGAACAGCTGGGCCAGCCTCGGCAGCACCTCGCGGGCGCCCTCCCCGCAGGCGGCGGGGTCGATGGGCACGTTGCGCCAGCCGAGGACGGTCAGCCCCTCGTCGGCGGCGAGGCCGGCGATCCGGGCGAAGACACGGGCCCGTTCCGAATCCTCGATTGGCAGGAAAGCCAGGCCGACCGCGTAGCCGCCAGCGTCGGGGAGCGGGAAACCGGTGACCGCCCGGAAGAACGCGTCTGGGATCTGCGTGAGGATGCCCGCGCCGTCGCCGGTGTCCGGGTCAGCGCCCGCCGCGCCGCGGTGCTCCAGGTTGCACAGGACCCGCAAGGCGTTGGCCACCACGTCGTGGCCGCCTTTGGCTGAGAGGTCCGCGACGAAACCCACACCACAGGCGTCATGTTCGAACCGGCTGTCGTAAAGTCCCTCGGTTGCGGCAGGCACTGTCAATACTCCTGTCGTCTAATGTCCGCTGTCATCGCATGCTGCGGTCGGGACGACGTTGGCCCTGCTGCTACACGTAGGTTACGTTGACATTACAGGACTGGTGAATCGCTTTCCAGGGCCGACTTGTGCGCAGGCTGGTAAGCCCTGTTGCGCGTAAGCCTAGTGCGGACCAGGTAAACAGCCGCGCCGACGAGTACCGCCGCGTCGCCGAGCTCGCCCGCCCGGAGGCCAAAGACAACCGGTAGGTGTCCGATACCCAGCCAAAACAGCGTGAAACCGCCGGCCGCGTAGGCGGCGGCGTACAGCGCGAGCGCGCGGTCGCCGCGCAGCGACAGCCGGCTGGTCGCGAGCGCCACGCCGACTCCGGCCGCCGCGGCCCACAGCGCCTGGTACAGGAAGAGCGGCTGGAATGTGGCGAAGTTCTCATAGCCAGCGGGCCGGTGCGCGGGCGCGATCGCGACCGCCCACGGCAGCGAGCTCGGGTGACCGAAGTCCTGCTGGCTGAACCAGTTCCCCAGCGCGGCCACCGCCAGGCCGAAGGCGATGGCCGGCGCCGCCGCGGCGGCCACCGGGCCGAACCGCAGCCGCCGGCCGCCCTTGACGAGCGTGGCGATCGGGGCGGCGGTGATGACCGGCGCGATCGTGACGACCGGGCGAGCGGCTGCTGGCGCGCCGGCGCTGACTTGGGCGGCTGGCGGCGTGCCGGGCGTTTTCTGCGGCTGGCCGGGGCGCAGGCGCCGGCAGGCCAGCCAGGCGCCGAGGATGCCCAGCGCGAGCGCGCCAGGGAAGCCGAGCACCGCGTCCCAGGTGCGGACCGTCTGCCACCCGCCGTGCGCCTGGGCGGTCAGCGCGCCGATCGCGGCCGGGATCAGGCCGGCCGGGACCGCCCACGCGGCCACGTCGATCATCGCGCCGCGCGGGCCGCCGGCCGCGCGGTACCTGCGGTCCGCCAGCCAGATGGCGAGCAGGATGCCCGCGACGATGGCCAGCGCTTGCCACCGCAGCGTCACCGGCCCGAGGTGCACGCCGGCGTGCGGCGGGCTCGGGATGGACGCGAGGGGCATACCCGGACATTACCGCTCTACTTGTGCGCAGGCTCAGCGGCCAGGCCAGGATTTGTGTTCCTGATTTCTGTCGCCAGAGCAGCGCAAATCAGGGACAAATCGCGGGCGGGGCTGGGTTAGCGGGAGCGGCGGACGCCGTGGGCCAGGTCGGCCGCGAGGGCGCGGACGTCGGCGACGGCCTGCTCCGGATCCTGCGCCTCGGCGAGGCGGCGGACGAAGGCGGTGCCGACGATGACGCCGTCGGCGAAGCCGGCGACCTCTTTCGCCTGGGCGGCATTGGAGACGCCGAGGCCCACCGCGACCGGCAGGCCGGTGTGCTCGCGGGTCCGTTCCACCAGCGTGGCGGCGCCAGAGCTGACCGTCTCCCTGGCGCCGGTGATGCCCATCAGGCTGGCGGCGTAGACGAAGCCGCGGCACACGGCCGTGATCCGCTCGATGCGCTGCGCCGTGGAGCTTGGCGCGACCAGGAAGACCCGGTCGAGGCCACGGGAGTCCGAGGCCTCCAGCCAGGGTCCGGCCTCCTCCGGGGTCAGGTCGGGGGTGATGAGCCCGGCGCCGCCGGCGTTGGCGAGGTCCCTGGCGAACCTGTCCACGCCGTGCCGGTCGACCGGGTTCCAGTAGGTCATGATCAGCACGGCGGTGCCCGCGCTGGCGATGGCCGTCACGGTGTCGAAGACATCCGCGAGCCGGGTGCCGCCCTTGAGAGCGTGGTGCACGGCGTCGGCGATCACCGGGCCGTCGATCAGCGGGTCGGAGTAGGGCAGCCCGAGCTCGATGACGTCCGCGCCCGCCTCGGCCATGGCCAGGGCGGCCCTGATGGCGGTCTGCTTGTCGGGAAAGCCGGCGGGCAGGTAGCCGACGAGCGCGGCGCGGTCCTCCGCGGCTGCCTTGCCGAAGGCGGTGCTGACAGTGCTCATGCCGCGCTCCCTACACCCCGAAGTAGGCCGACGCGGTAGCGACGTCCTTGTCGCCGCGCCCGGACAGGTTGACCAGGATGAGGCCGTCAGGGCCGAGCTCGCGGCCCAGGTCGATGGCGCCCGCCAGGGCGTGCGACGACTCCAGGGCCGCGATGATCCCCTCGGTCCTGCACAGCGCGGCGAAGCCGCTCATCGCGCTGGCGTCGCTGACGCTCCGGTACTCGGCCCGGCCGGTGTCCTTCAGCCAGGCGTGTTCGGGGCCGACGCCCGGGTAATCCAGGCCGGCCGAGATCGAGTGCGTGTCCAGCGTCTGGCCCTCGTCGTCTTGCAGCAGGTACGTGCGCATGCCGTGCAGCACACCTGGCGAGCCGAGGCTGAGCGTGGCGGCGGTGCGGCCTGGCGTGCCGTCGCCGTCACCGCCGGCCTCGCAGCCCACCAGCCGCACCCCGGCGTCGGGGATGAAGGCGTGGAACACGCCGATGGCGTTGGAGCCGCCGCCCACGCACGCCACCACGACGTCGGGGAGCCTGCCCGTCAGGTCGAGGACCTGCTGGCGGGCCTCCACGCCGATAATCCGCTGGAAGTCCCGCACCATCATCGGGAACGGGTGCGGGCCGCCCACCGAGCCGATGCAGTAGTGCGTGCTTTCGACGGTCGACACCCAGTCGCGGAACGCCTCGTTCATCGCGTCCTTGAGCGTCCGTGTCCCCGCGGTCACCGGGATGACCTCGGCGCCGAGCATGCGCATCCGCGACACGTTCAGCGCCTGCCTGCGGGTGTCCTCCTCGCCCATGTAGACCGCGCACTCCAGGCCGAGCAGCGCACAGGCGGTCGCGGTCGCTACGCCGTGCTGGCCAGCGCCGGTCTCGGCGATCACCCGTGTCTTGCCCATCCGCTTGGTGAGCAGCACCTGGCCGAGCACGTTGTTGATCTTGTGGGAGCCGGTGTGCGCGAGGTCCTCGCGCTTGAGCAGTACCCGGGCGCCGCCGGCATACTCGGCGCCGAACCGCCTGGCCTCGGTGACCAGCGTGGGCAGGCCCGCGTAGTTCGCGAGAAGGTCATCCAGTTCGGCGGTGAACCCCGGGTCGGTGCGGGCGGCCTCGTACTCCTTCGTGAGCTGCTCGAGCGCTGCCATCAGCGGCTCGGGGGCGAACCGCCCGCCGAACACGCCGAAGTGCCCGGACACGTCGGGGACGACGGAAATCTCAGGTTCCGCGGGTGGCTGGCCCGCGGCTGGACTGCTGTTCACGGGGGTCAGACTACCCGCGTTCTAGCCGCGTTCGCCGCGCAGGGCCGGGTGTGACCCGGCCGTCACGAGGTCCGCGACGGCAGACCTGGGATCCTTCTCCGTCACCAGCGATTCGCCCACGAGCACCGCGTCCGCGCCGGCCGCGGCGTAGGCGAGCAGGTCGTGCGGTCCGCGGACGCCGGACTCGGCGATCTTCACGATCCCCTCGGGGATGCGGCCGGCCAGCCGGGCGAAGATCGACCTGTCCACCTCCAGCGTGGCCAGGTTCCGCGCGTTCACGCCGATCACCGTCGCGCCCGCGTCGACCGCGCGCTCCAGCTCCTCGTCCGCGTGCACCTCGACCAGCGGGAGCAGCCCGATGGACAGCGCCCGCTCCACGAGCGAAACCAGCGCGCTCTGCTCGAGCGCCGCGACGATCAGCAGCACCATGTCGGCGCCGTAGGCGCGCGCTTCCCACAGCTGGTAGGAACTGACCACGAAGTCCTTGCGCAGCAGCGGGATCCGCACGGCCCGCCGGACGGCGGCCAGGTCGTCGAGCGACCCGCCGAACCGGCGCTGCTCGGTCAGCACGCTGATCACCCGCGCGCCGCCCGCCTCGTAGTCGCCCGCTAGCGCCGCCGGGTCGCTGATCGTCGCCATCTCGCCGCGGGACGGGCTCGCCCGCTTTACTTCCGCGATGACGCTGACGCCTTCCGCCTTGAGCGGGGCCATCGCGTCGATCGGGGAGGGCGCCCGCCGCGCCATGTCTTTCAGCTGCTCAAGCGAGACGCGCCGCTGCCGGTCGGCGAGATCGGCACGCACGCCTTCAAGGATCTCGTCGAGCACACTCACGCGTTTGCGTCGTCTCCTTCGATCGGAAATGTTGCGCCACCGATGCTAGCCCCCACCGGGAAGCGGACTCGGCAGCCCCCCTTGAGTTTGCCTTCGCAATACATACCCCATACCTACGCGTTGCTAGGCCGTTAGGGGCTCGTCTCCGGATCGAGCACATAACCAACGCCGTGCACGGTGCGGATCGCGCCGTCCCCGAGCTTTGCACGCAATTGCGCGATGTACACGTCGACGGCGCGGGGACTCGGCCGCTTGCCCCGCTCGCTCTCCAGCGCGGCGAGCAGCCGCTGCCTGCTCAGCACCCGGCCCCGCTGGGCCGCCAGCGCGGTCACCAGGGCGTACTCGGTCCGCGTCAGGCTGACGTCCCTGCCGTTCACGCGGATCTCGTGGCGGCCGTGGTCCGCGTCGCCGTGGTCCGCGCCGCCGTCGGCCGCGCCGCCGCGGCCTGGCGCCGGGCGCGTCAGTTCCGCCACCACGGTGACCAGGGCACGCGGGCTGAACGGCCGGGTCAGCCACCGCCGGGCCGTGGGCGGGCTGTTCAGGCCGTGCGGCCGGGACTCGCCACGGCGCAGCAGGAAGAGCACGGGGATCGCGGGCGTGAGCACCTGGCGGACCGCGCGGACCTCCAGGCCTGGCATCGTGAGGTCGATCACGAACAGGTCCGGCGCCTCAGGCGCCTCAGGCGTGCCCTGGCACCCGGCCAGCGCCTGGATCGTTTCCGCGGGGCTGGCGGTGACCAGCACGCGCATGCCCGCCCGCTCGAGGTAGCGGCGGGCCAGCCCGGCGACCTCGGGCTCGTGATCGGCGACGAGCACGCTCGGCATCTGGTTAATCCACGTGCAACCGGTCGGCAGGGGCAGCATCGGCCGCGGGGTCGTCGGCCGTGGGGTCCTCGCCGCCGCTGAGCGACTCCCACATCGACGCGGAGTCACGCGCCCGCCCCGCGGGCGCGCCGTCCGCGGCCGGCGCGCTCCCGGCGGCGCCGCGCGCCGGCCGGTCGTACCTGGCGGACATCACCGGCCACCGCGGGCCGCGCAGCGCCGTCGCCAGGCCGGCCAGGAACACCAGCAGCGCCCCGGCGAGCACGGCGAACCGCCACGGCGCACCGGTCATGACCGCGTGCCCGGTGCCGGTCAGCACCACGGCGGCCCCGCCCGCGGCACCGCTGGTCGTGGAGCCCGCGGCGCCGCTGACGGCCGCCGACTCCGGCGAGGCGACGTGGCTCGCCGCGACGCTGACCACGTTCGCGGCGGTGACTCCCGTCGCCACGGCGGCGCCAGCGCAGGCGCCGAAGACCGCGAGCAGCACCCCGGCGGCCCGCCGCAGCACCCCCCTGGTGGCGATCACGGCGGCCAGCCCGGCGAGCGCCGCCACCGCGAGCGCGCCGGCCAGCGGGACAAGGTCGGCGCCGGACACGCCGACCACCTGCTGGCTCAGTGGCTTAGGCGGGGTAAAGACGGCCTCGGCCCAGCGCTCCCTGACCGCGAGCAGGATCAGCCCCGCCCCGACCGCGCCCGCCAGGAGCGTGAGGCCGTACTCACGGCGCACCGGGATCGTCCGCACGGCGCTCAGCCGCCCGCGGCCTGGCCGGAGCCGACGGCCAGATCGGGTCGTTCGCCGGTGACGGCGGGGAGCACGTCCGCGTCGAAGCAGGTCCGGTCACCGGTGTGGCAGGCGGCGCCGACCTGGTCCACCTTGACCAGGATCGCGTCGGCGTCGCAGTCGAGCGCCACGGACTTCACGAACTGGAGGTGGCCAGAGGTCTCGCCCTTGACCCAGTACTCCTGCCGGCTGCGCGACCAGTAGGTGCAGCGGCCGGTGGTCAGCGTGCGGTGCAGCGCCTCATCGTCCATCCAGCCGAGCATCAGCACCTCGCCGGTGTCGTACTGCTGCGCGATCGCCGCCATCAGGCCATGGGAATCCCGCTTCAGCCGCGCCGCTATCTCCGGGTCAAGCCGCGACGGGCGGACGGCTCCTGTCATCATCGACCTCCTCGCTCCCGGTGCCATCCGGCACCGCTACAGCCTACGATCTCCAGGTGAGCAACTCGCGGGATGAACGCCTGGCGCTGGCCGCGCTGCTTGAGGAGACCGGCCCGGAAGCCGCCACCCTCTGCACGGGCTGGCTGACCGGTGACCTGGCGGCGCACCTGGTGCTGCGGGAGCGCCGCCCCGACGCGGCCGCCGGGGTGATGGGCGGGCCTATCGCCCCCTACACCGCCCGCGTACAGCGACACTACCAGCGAAAACACACCTTCGATGAGCTGGTAGCCCTGTTCAGGAACGGTCCGCCGCGGCTGTCGCCGTTCGCGCTGCCCGGCGCTGATGAGCAGGCGAACACGGTGGAGTACTTCGTCCATCACGAGGACGTCAGGCGCGCCCAGCCGGACTGGCAGCCGCGTGCGATCAGCGACGGGCTGTCCGGCGCCCTGTGGCGCCGGGTGAAGGGCGCCAGGTTCTTCCTGCGCAGGTCACCGGTCGGCGTCGAGCTGGCCAGGGAGGACGGCGATAACCGGACCGGGCCGTACCGGGTCACGGTGAAGAACGCGACGCCCACCGTCACCGTCATCGGCACGCCGGCCGAGCTGACGATGTGGGCGATGGGCCGGACCAGCGCGGCGCGCGTCCGGTTCGACGGCACCGGCGAAGCCGTCGCCGCGCTGAAGGCGTGGCGGAGCTAGCCGTCAGTGCCGGCCGTCAGGGCTGGCTATCAGGGCTGGCCGTCAGGGCCGGCCATCACGGCTGTCCGTCAGGTGCCCATCTCCCGCTTCAGCCGCGCGAGCTCGTCCTCGACGTCCTGGTGGCGCGCGGGCTGGGAAGCCACCGGGGGAACGACGAGCTCTCGGGTGGCCGGCTCGGGGTCGCGCCGCACGCGGCGCTCTTCCGGCTCCCGCGTGGCCTTGACCTGGCGGCGGCGGCGCGCCCCCATGATCTTGTAGGCGACGTATCCGCCGCCCGCGACGATGGCGACGAACGCGATCGCGGTCAGCAGGCCGAGCAGCAGGTGGACCACGGAGTCGAGGACGAAGAAGACGACGATCCCGCCGATCACGACCGCGCCGACCTTCAGCCAGTTCATCCCGGCGCCCCCTTTCACTGGGTCAGATTCGATGATAGTCAGAAGTCCGGGTAGACGAGGCCGACGGCGGCCGCATAACTACGCCGCCGGGTGGGAGGAACTGAGGTATGCAGGCATTCGGTATCGACATCGGCGGCAGCGGCATCAAGGGAGCCCCGGTCGACGTGGCCACCGGCAGGCTGCTGGCCGACCGCAAGAAGATCCTCACCCCGCACCCCTCCACGCCCACGGCCGTGGCGGAGGTGGTGCGGGAGGTCGCGAAGTCGTTCGACTGGACGGGCCCCACCGGCATCACCTTCCCCGGAGTCGTGACCGGCGGAACGATCCGGACGGCCGCGAACGTCGACAAGTCCTGGATCGGGACGGACGCGGCGGGGCTGTTCGGCACGGCCATCGGCGGCGACGTGTCGGTGCTGAACGACGCGGACGCGGCGGGCATCGCGGAAATGATGTTCGGCGTGGGCAAGGGCGAGCGCGGCACGGTGCTGATGCTGACGTTCGGCACCGGGATCGGCAGCGCGCTGTTCACCGGCGGCCTGCTGATCCCGAACACCGAGTTCGGCCACCTCGAGATCCGCGGCAAGGACGCGGAGTCGCGCGCCTCCGAGCGCGGGAAGACAGAGCACGACTGGGGCTGGAAAGAATGGGCGCAGCGCGTCTCCGAGTACATGCAGCACGTCGAGGCGCTGCTGTCGCCTGACCTCATCATCGTGGGCGGCGGGATCAGCAAGGAATCAGAGAAGTGGGTGCCGCTGCTGGACGGCGTGCACGCCAGGATCGTGCCTGCCTCGCTGCAGAATGACGCCGGCATCGTCGGCGCCGCGGTGGCCGCCACCGGCATGGCCACCACCAGGACGACCCACGCCTGGGCGGAGACGTCCGTGGCGGCCACGGGGCCGGCCGTCGGCGGGGAGTAGCGCGGAGGAGCGGGGCCGTCCGCGCACCGTGGCACCCCGCGTGCCGCGGTGCGCGGACGGCGGTCCTAGGCCTGCTTCTTCGGAGCGGACCGGATCACGAGCAGCCTGGCGTCCCGCGTGCTGCCAGTGACCTGGCCCGCCACGAACACCAGCTGATTGCCAGCCACGTCGCTCGCCGACGTGCGCGATCCGTTCTCCCTGACGATGGACGTGCTGGTGAGCACCCAGGTCCAGGTGGTCCCGTCGGTGGCCCGCACCGTCACGTCGCTGCCGGCGACCGAGAGCACCGTGCCGCGCTCGAACGCCAGCGTGCGGGCCCCGTCCTTGGTCTCGAAGGTGAACTCGCCGTGGATTCCGCCGAGCAGCCGGAGCCGGACGAGCGCCCGGCCGAGCCGGCGCACGGCGGCCGCCTTGGTCGCGGGAGTGCTGGTCGTGGGAGTCGCGGACGCCGCGTCCGCGAGCACGCCGTTCAGCACGGCCGCCTGGCCTGTCGGCCCGCTGGACAGCGCGGTCGATGCCGCCGGGGCGAGGTTCGGGGTAGATCCGGAGACCGCTTCGGTCACGGCGAACGCGCCGCCGGCCACGACGGCGCAGGCCACGATGACCGCGGCGATCCGCCCGCGTCCCCGGCCGCCGTGCGGCGGCTGGCCGGGCTGCCGGCCCTGCGATGGCATGCCGCCGTACGACGGCACGATTGGTTGTGTCGCTTGTTCGGGCGGCGTTTCGCCGAGCCCGCCACGTGCGTACATGTTCGTCACGGCAATGAGTATCGCCATCGCCGATAAGACCCCTGCGGGTAACCGCTGGGAGAACCCTTGGAACTTCGCTCAGAACAGGTTAAGAGTGCCGGCGGTCCCCGCTTCTTGCTGTTATCAGCGGCGAGGCGAGGCAGTGAAAGCGGAAGCGGGCCAGCGGCTGCTTGCCGCTGGCCCGCTTCCGCGCGCACGCGTCACGACACCGTTTGCACTCTTGGGGAAGAAGTACTCAGGGATTCTGACGCGGCGCGTTAATCAGCAGCCGTCGTACGGGGCCCAGTTGGACTGGCCGCCGGCCGCGATGGCGTTGTTGAACACCTGGTTCTGCTCAGCCACGCTCGCGTTGCCGAAGCTGGCGGGGTTACCGCCGTAGGCGGCCCAGGTCCCCGCGCTGAACTGGTAGAGGCCGTAGTGGCCGCTGGAGTTCATGACCTGGCTGTTACCGCCGGACTCGCGCGCGATGACGCACGACTGGAACGAGCCGCCGCCCGTGTAGGTGGTCGCGGCCTGGCTCGGCGCGGAGTAGGCCGGCGCGGACTGGTAGACCGGCGCGGACTGCGCGTAGGTCACGGGGGCCGACGTGGTTTGCACCGGGGCCGGAGCGGCCGGCCCGAGCACCGACGGAGCGGCGGGGACCTTGGCCGGCTTGGCCGGGACGGTCAGCTTCTGGCCGACCTCGATGACGTTCGCGTACTTGATCTGGCTGTGGTTGGCCCAGTAGAGGGCCGGCCAGTACGCCGGGTTGTGGTAAACCCGCTTCGCGATGGCGCTGAGGCTGTCACCGGACTTGACGGTGTACGTGGCCGGGCGCGCGGCGGTCTTCTTCGCCGCCGGGCGGATGACCGTGTCCAGCCGGGTCACGGCCGCGGTGGCAGTCTTGGCCGTGCTGTGCGCGGGTGCCTGCGCCGCCGAGGCGGCGGGCGCGTTGGCCAGAGCGAACGCGGCCGCTACGCCGAACAGCGCAGGGGCGGCCGCGACCGGCAGCCGGCGTGCGAAGCGGGGACGTGCGTGTTTTGCTGGGCTGCCCAAAGGGCTCCTTCCCGGGTAGCACGCGCTCACGAGGAAGGCTGCCTGCATGGGGTACCGGTGGGGCACGAGATGCGGGCAGCCTTGGAGCGCCTGACAACAGAGGACACTAAGCCGAATCCGGCAGCGGACCAAAAAGTGGTATAAACCACTTTCGGCTTGCTACACTCCCGGCTCGCTGGCCGCACACCGGGTCGCAGAACCCCCCGGTTGAGCCGTCAAATACCGGCCGGGCCCGGTGATCGATGACTATCAATGGGCGAAACATAGCCCGTTCGGGTGGTTCGGAAGATAGTCAGCGGACCGGGTGCCCGGCGGCGCGCAAAACTTCTTTTACCTGGCCGATCCGCAGCGCGCCGAAGTGGAAGACGCTGGCCGCGAGCACCGCGTCCGCGCCCGCGTCGACGGCGGGCGGGAAGTGGTCGAGCGTGCCCGCCCCGCCGCTGGCGATCACCGGGACGGTGACGGCGGCGCGGACCAGGCGGATCAGCTCGAGGTCGAACCCGGCCGTGGTGCCGTCGGCGTCCATGGAGTTCAGCAGGATCTCCCCCGCGCCGAGGTCGACCGCGCGGCGGGCCCAGTCCACGGCGTCGATGCCGGTTCCGGTCCGCCCGCCGTGCGTGGTCACCTCGAAGCCGCTCGGCGGCGCCCCCGGTACCCCCGGCGCCCCGGGCAGCACCCGGCGGGCATCCACCGAGAGCACCACGCACTGCGACCCGAACCGCCGCGCCGCCTCGCCGAGCAGCGCGGGCCTGGCGATCGCGGCGGTGTTCAGCGAGACCTTGTCGGCGCCGGCGCGCAGCAGCGCGTCCACGTCCGCGCACGACCGCACGCCGCCGCCCACGGTGAGCGGGATGAACACCTGCTCGGCGGTGCGCCGCACCACGTCGTACATCGTCTGCCTGCCGCCGCTCGAGGCGGTGATGTCGAGGAACGTCAGCTCGTCAGCGCCCTCGGAGTCGTACAGCGCGGCCAGCTCGACCGGATCGCCCGCGTCTCGCAGGTCGCGGAAGTTCACGCCCTTGACCACCCGCCCGCCGTCGACGTCCAGGCAGGGAATGACCCGCACCGCGACGCCCATCAGGGCCAGCCAAGCCCGGGCGCGGCGGCCGGCCGCTCGCCTGGCGCGTCGGCCGCGGGCGCGTCGGCGCCCGCGGCGCCGATGCCCGGCTTGTACGCCACGGCCTCTACCTCGACGAGCAGCCGCGGGTCGATCAGCGCCGCCACCTGGATCATGCTGGTGGCCGGCAGGACGTCGCCGAAGGCCGCGCGGTGGGCGTCGCCGATTTCCGGCCAGCGGGAGATGTCGGTGACGAACATCCGGGTCCGCACCACGTCCGGCAGGCCGGCACCGAGCCGCTCCAGCGCCGCGCCGATGTTCGCGATCGCCTGGATCGTCTGCTCCCTGGCATCGCCCTCGTGCACGATCTCGCCGTGCCGCACGGACGTGCTCCCGGTCACGAAGATGAAGTCGCCCGCCGCGACCGCCCGGCTGTAGCCGACGGCCTGCTCCCAGGGGGCGTCCGACGACACCCGCCGCGTCGCGGTCACGACGACACCTCGGCGAGCGCCTCCGCCAGCGTGAACTCGCCGGCGTACAGGGCCTTGCCGACGATCGCGCCTTCCACGCCGATCGGGACCAGGCTGGCGAGGGCGCGCAGGTCGGCCAGGGACGACACGCCTCCGCTGGCCACGACCGGCGCCTTCGTGCGCGCGCACACGTCGCGGTACAGGTCCAGGTTGGGGCCGCGGAGCATGCCGTCCTTGAGCACGTCGGTGATCACGTAGCGGGCGCAGCCCTCGGCGTCGAGGCGGTCGAGCGCCTCATAAAGGTCGCCGCCGTCTTTCGTCCAGCCACGGGCCGCCAGGGTCCTGCCGCGCACGTCGAGGCCGATCGCGATCCGGTCGCCGTGGCGGCCGATCACCGACCGGACCCATTCGGGGTTCTCCATGGCGGCGGTGCCGATGTTGACCCGGGCGCAGCCGGTCGCCAGCGCGCGGTCCAGGGAGGCGTCGTCGCGGATGCCGCCGGACATCTCGACCTTGACGTCGACCTTGCCGACGACCCGCGCCAGCAGCTCGGCGTTGGAGCCCCGGCCGAAGGCGGCGTCCAGGTCCACGAGATGGATCCACTCCGCGCCGGCGGACTGCCAGGCGAGGGCGGCGTCCAGCGGGTCGCCGTAGGAGGTCTCAGACCCGGCGGCGCCCTGCACCAGCCGTACGGCCTGGCCGCCCGCCACATCGACGGCAGGCAGCAGGATCAGTGCGCTCACAAGGTCTCCAGCCAGTTGCGTAGGACGGCCGCGCCGGCGTCGCCGGACTTCTCCGGGTGGAACTGGGTCGCGGCGACGATGCCCTGCTCGACGGCCGCGGCGAACGGCTCGCCGTGCTCGGTCACGGTGATCTTCGCGCCCGCCTCCACCAGCGGGTCCGCATCCGCCATGCGCAGCGCGTAGGAGTGCACGAAATAGAAGCGCGTGCCTGCCGGAATCCCGGCGAACAGCGCCGAACCCGGTGCTACGGCCACCGTGTTCCAGCCCATGTGCGGCAGCACCGGCGCGTCCAGGCGCTCGACGGTGCCGGGCCAGACCCCGCACCCGTCGGCGCGGACCCCGTGCTCGACACCCGCCGCGAACAGGATCTGCATGCCGACGCAGATGCCGAGGACCGGGCGCCCCCGCTCCAGCCTGCTCGCGATCACCTTCTCGCCGCCGATGCCGCGCAGGCCCGTCATGCAGGCGGCGAACGCGCCGACGCCCGGCACCACCAGGCCGTCGCAGCCGGCGGCGGCGTCCAGGTCGGCGGTCACCGTGACGTCCGCCCCGGCCCGGGCCAGGGCCCGCTCGGCGGACCGCAGGTTCCCCGACCCGTAGTCGAGCACCACGACCCGGGGGGTCATGTCAGGTCCTGGGCGGAGGCACGGGCCCGTTCCGGATACTTCATTTACAGCACGCCCTTCGTGGACGGAACCCCGCCGGCCCTCGGGTCGAAGGCGGCAGCCGCCCGGAGCGCGCGGGCGACGGCCTTGAACTGCGCCTCCACGATGTGGTGCGGGTTGCGGCCGTACAGCACGTGCACGTGCAGGCAGATCCCGGCGGAGAACGCGAGCGACTCCCAGATGTGCCTGGTCAGCGTGGTGTCGTAGCTGGCGCCGATCATCGGGGCCATGCCGTCGGGCTCCTCATGGACCACGTACGGCCGCCCCGACAGGTCGACGGCGGCGCGGACCAGCGTCTCGTCGAGCGGGACCAGCGCGTCGCCGAACCGCGAGATCCCCGACTTGTCGCCCAGCGCCTCGCGCAGCGCCTGGCCCAGCGCGATCGACGTGTCCTCTACCGTGTGGTGCGCGTCGATCTCGATGTCGCCCTTGGCCCGGACGGTCAGCCCGAGGCAGGCGTGCTTGCCCAGCTGGGCGAGCATGTGGTCGAAGAACGGCACCCCCGTCTCCACCTCGACAGGGCCGGGGCCGTCCAGGTCGAGCTCGACGAGCAGCTCGGTCTCTTTCGTCTCGCGGGTCACGCGTCCCACGCGGCTCACAGTGCCAGCACCTCCGTCAGCGCCGCCTTGAACGCGGCTGTCTCTTCCGGCGTTCCCACCGTGACGCGCAGCCAGCCCCGCGGGCCGGTGTTCCTGATCAGCACCCCGCGGTCAAGCAGGCCCTGCCAGACCGCGTCCCTGTCGCCGAACACGCCGAACAGCACGAAGTTCGCGTCGCTGTCCGCCACGGTGAGGCCGTTCCCGCGCAGCCATGCCACCAGCTCGTCGCGGTCCTCGCGGAGTGCCGCCACGGTCGCGAGCGGCTCCTCCTTGTGGGCCAGCGCGGCGCGGGCGACCGCCTGGGTCACCGTGGACAGGTGGTACGGCAGCCGGACCAGCAGCAGCGCGTCGATCACCGCCGGGTCGGCGGCCAGGTAGCCGAGCCGGGTGCCGGCGGCGGCGAACGCCTTGGACATCGTCCTGGTGACGACGAGCCGCGGCCTGCCCGGCAGCAGGGCGAGCGCGCTCGGCGTGCCGTCCCGGCGGAACTCCGCGTAGGCCTCGTCCACGACGACCATGCCCGGCGCCGCGTCGTACACCGCCGCGATGAGGTGGAGGGGGACGGAGGTGCCGGTGGGGTTGTTCGGGGAGGTGATGAACACGACGTCGGGCTGGTGGCGTTTCACCTGTTCGGCGGCGGTAGACAGGCCGTAGTCGGCGTCGCGTTCTCCGGCCAGCCAGGTGGTGCAGGTGACCGTGGAGATCAGCGGGTGCATCGAGTAGGACGGCTCGAAGCCGAGCGCGGTCCTGCCCGGGCCGCCGAACGCCTGCAGGAGCTGCTGGATGATCTCGTTGGACCCGTTCGCGGCCCACGTGCTGGCCGCGGTCAGGTCGTGGCCGAGGTAGTCGGCGAGGTCCTTGCGCAGGTCGGTCGCGTCCCGGTCCGGGTAGCGGTTGAGCGTGCCGGCCACGCCGGCCACCGCGCCGGCGATCGCCTGCTGGAGCGCCCGGCTCGGCGCGTACGGGTTCTCGTTGGTGTTCAGCTGCACCGGGACGTCAAGCTGCGGCGCTCCGTACGGGTGCAGGTCTTTCAGGTCATCCCGAACGGGCAGGTGCTTCGCCTCTTCGGTCATTGGCTGCCCCGGGGGACGCGGGCGCGGACGGCTGCCACGTGCGCGGCGAGATCCTCCGCGCCGCCGAGCGCGTCGACGCGCGGCGCGACGGCCGCGAGCGAGTCGCGGTCGCACTCGATGACGTTGACGACCTTGAGGTACGGGTACACCGACAGCCCGCTGGTGTGCCGCGCGGTGCCGCCCGTCGGGAGCACGTGGTTGGAGCCGGCCAGGTAGTCGCCCAGCGAGACCGGCGAGTAGGGACCGACGAAGACGGCCCCGGCGTTGCGGATCTCGCCGGCGACCTTGGCGGCATCCTCGGTCTGCACCTCCAGGTGCTCGGGCGCCCACGCGTCGGACACCGCTCTGGCGGCGCCGATGTCGTCGACGATGACGTAGCCCGCCTGGTTGCCGAGCGCGACGGCGACCCGCTCCTTGTGCTTCGTGGCGGGGAGCTGGCGGTTGAGCTCTTCGTCGACCCGCGCAGGCAGCCCCGCGTCGGTGGTGATGAGCAGGCAGGCGGCGAGTTCGTCGTGTTCGGCCTGGCCGATGAGATCGGCGGCCAGGTAGGCGGGGTCGGCGGTGTGGTCGGCGATGATGCCGATCTCGGTGGGGCCGTTCTCCCCGTCGATGCCGACCTGGCCGTGCAGGACGCGCTTGGCGGCGGCGACGTACACGTTGCCGGGGCCGGTGATCACGTCGACGGGCGCGCACTCACCGGTGCCGTAGGCGAACATGGCGAGCGCCTGCGCGCCGCCGGCCGCGTGCACCTCGGTGACGCCGAGCAGGGCGCAGGCGGCCAGCACCGCCGGGTGCGGCAGGCCGCCGAACTCGCTTTGCGGGGGACTCGCGACCGCGATCTGGCCGACTCCGGCCGCCTGGGCCGGGACCACGTTCATCACCACGGACGACGGGTAGGCGACGAGGCCGCCTGGCACGTAGACGCCGGCCCGGTTGACGGGGATGAAGCGGGTGGAGACGGTGAGGCCCGGCGCGGGCGCGGTGTCCGCGCGGCGCGGGACCTGGGCCTCGTGCACCACCCTGGCGCGGCGGGCGGCTTCCTCGAGGGCGTCCCTGACCTGGGGGTCGATGGTGTCCAGGGCATGCTGCAGGGCTTCTCGCGGGACGCGGGTATGCGCCAGGTCCACGCCGTCGAACCGCCTGGTGTACTCACGGACCGCCGCGCCGCCGCGGACGCGGACGTCCTCGGTGATCGGCTTTACCAGGTCCACGGCGCGATCCACGTCGAGGGCCGCACGCGGCAGCACGCCGTCGAGCGCCTGCCTGGTGAGCCCGTCCGCGGCGTGACCACGCAGGTCAATAACGGTGGTGACGGGGCTGACCCCGCTATCCGAAGTCACCCGCTCAGTCTACGAAGACCGCAGGCCGGTCGCAGAACCGTCCGCATGCTGGACAGCCGCGTGCCTCACGTGCCTGCGTCGTCGACGGCGGCGGAATCCTCGGTGCTGGGGTAGGCGGAGCGGCGGGTGCCCCATTCCGAGACCAGGATGATGACCGCGGTGACCAGCGGCCAGAACGCCAGCGCGCTCTTGGCGCCGAGGGCGAGCGATGCGGAGAACAGCGTGCCGGCCGGGCTGCTGGCCAGGTGCTGGTCGTAGCCCGACAGGCCGATCTGCTCGCCCAGCCAGAGCATGACGAACCCGCCGGCGATGCCGCCGAGGATCAGCCCGGCCGCCGCGGCCGCCCGGACGCCCTCGGCGGCGCGGGCGCCGGTCCTCGCGGTCAGCAGGAACCGGTAGCCGACCAGCCCGGTGATCAGCCCCGCGATGGCGCTGATCAGGCAGAACCAGCCGTCGGCGACGATGAACGCGCTCGTCTCGACGTTCACGAGCTCGGCCGTGCCCGGCGAGACCTCCTGGAGCAGCGCGCGGGGCGCGACCTCGCCCCAGATGAGCCCGGCGAGCAGGCCGAGCACCGCGCTGCCTGCGAGCGCCACCGCGAACCAGGCGATAACGGCCCGCGCCCCGGGCGGCCGGGGGCCTGGGTCTGGCGCGCTCGCCTGGGCCGGAGTCATCCCCATTCGCGTCATCCCACCTCGCTTCCCCGAAGATCGTATCGGGGCGACGGCGCGGGGCGGCCGCCGGACACGACCGGCCGCTGTGCCGTGCGGCAGGGATTCGCGGAGTTTGGACCGGAATCTGCGGGGCAGTCGCGGGGTCGGTCACGCCGTCGTCTCGGAGGTCACCATGGCCGTTACCATCATCGTGATCGTGATCGTCGTCGTGCTGCTCGCCGCGACGGCCGGCATCGTGCTAGGGCGCCGCCGGGCCTTGGAGCGCCGGTTCGGCCCCGAGTACGACCGGCTCGCGGCGGAGGTCGGCCCGCGGCAGGCGCGCAGCGAGCTCGCCGAGCGGCAGCGCCGCATCGAGCAGCTGGACATCCGGCCGCTCAGCGCCGAACGGCGCGCCGCGTACGACGCCCAGTGGGCAACGCTGCAGGAGCAGTTCATCGACGCCCCGGCGCGTGCCGCGGAGGGGGCGGACGCTCTGGTCACCGCGGTCGCCGCGGACCGCGGCTATCAGGTCACCGACCGAGAGCGGCTGCTTTCTGACCTGTCGGTCTACCACGCGGACCGGATCGAGGACTACCGGCGGGCCCGCCAGGCAACCGGGCAGGCGGGCTCCGCCGGGACCGAAGACCTCAGGCAGGCCATGCTGGCCTACCGCACGCTGCTGCTGGAGCTGTTTGACGCACCGGATGGGGCCAGCGAATCCGCGGCCAGCGAATCCGCGCCCCAGCCAGGCGACACTGACGGTACCGGGACCGAGACCGGTACCGGGCCCGAGGTCACGGCCGGGACCGGAGCCCGGGCCGAGGCCGATGGCCCGCTGGATGACCGTTCTGCCTAGGCGACTAGAAAGGAATGACCCGCGATGAGCCTGGATTTCGACCGGTCCCCCGATGGCGAGCCGCTCCCGCCCGCCGGCCAGGCGCCGGTGCCCGCGCAGCAGGCACCCGCGACGGCAGATGAGGAACGTACGCTCTCCCCTAGCTTCACGCCCAAGCACGCGGCCGGCGAGCCGGCGGACGAGGGGTTCGCGGACGAGGGGTTCGCGGACGAGGGGTTCGCGGACGACGAGCCCGTAGCCGACGAACACGAGCCCGTAACCGGCGAACACGAGCCCGCGGCCGATGAGCCCGGGCCGGCGGCCGACGAGCCGACGGCATCGAGGCCCGTGGTATCCGGGTCCGTGGTATCCGGGTCCGTGGTCGACGAGCCCGGGACTGCCGGGCCGGCGGACAACAGGCTCGCGGGCCACCGGGTGGCGGACGACGAACTGGCGGACGACGAACTGCCGGACGACGAACTGGCGGACGACGAACTGGCGGACGACGAACTGCCGGACGACGAACTGCCGGACGACGTGCTTCCGGCAGCCGAGCCGGTGCTCGCCGAGCCGGCCGCCGACGGCGAGCCTGTGGCAGCCGAGGCTGTGCCCGCCGCCGCGACGGCATCCGAAGCCACGGCGTATCACTCGAGCGGGGCGCCGGCCTGGGACGCGGCGGCCGGCCTGGACGGCCCGCTGCTCAGCGACACCGACGAGCTGCACGCCAGCTGGCAGCGGATTCAGGGGGCGTTCATTGACGACCCCCGGGAGGCGGTAGCGGACGCGGCGAGGCTCATCGAGCACGTAGGGCAGCTGCTTGCCGGCGCGCTGCGGCAGCGGCAGCAGCAGCTGCGCGCCATGTGGGACAGCGACGGCATGCCGGACGGCGTCGACTACGCCGACAGCGGCTCGCCGGCGGGCACGGTGTCCTCCGGCGTGTCCTCCGGCGCGGACCGGCCGGCGGCGGATGGCGGCCCCGACACCGAGCAGCTGCGGCTGCTGATCCGGCGGTACCGGGCGCTGTTCAACGAGCTCTGCCGGCCGTAGCTCACCCGGCCGTCATGTCGTCGGGCACGTAATGCCGACTGCCATCGGCCGGGTCGACCCACACTCGCATGATCATGCCGCTCGACGGATCGCGGAACCGCTCCCCTGTCCGCTGCCAGCCAGGCGCGGGCTCGGCGGTTTCCGCGTGTCCGCGCCGGGACAGCCAGCCGCGCCGCGGCTGGTGACCCACGACGGGTGCCTGCACGGCCATCCCCGGCAGTCCGGCCATCGCACCTTCCGCCTGGTCTAGGTAGGCGGCGGCGAGGACGATCTCCGCGCGACGGCGCAGCTCCTCCAGGCTGAGCCGCCCGGCGGCGTAGTGCTCGCGGAGGACGGCGACGAAACGGTCTCGTTCGGGATCACCGAGCAACGTACGCGCCGGAGAGTCACCGGTGCTGTCCACGAGTTTCAGGCTACCTAGGAGGGCGCGACCACCACAGCCGTCCCGTAGGCGACGACCTCAGTGAGCTGCTGGCCGATCTCGGACGAGTCGAATCGCATGGAGATCACGGCGTTCGCGCCGAGCAGCCGCGCGTTCTCGATCATGCGGTCCATCGCGTGCCGCCGACTGTCCTCCAGCAGCTCGGAATACTGCCGTACCTCGCCCTGGGCAAGCGACCTGAACCCCGCGGCGAAGGACTTGGCGAAGCCCATGCTGCGCACGACAAGGCCAAACGCGATGCCCAGGTTCTGCTGGACCGTCATCCCCGGCAACACGAACGCGGTCGTAACCGGGAACGGATCCGTCGGTTGCGTCATGCCTGGAGTACACGCCCCGCTACCGGCGGGGGTCAACACCCATCGCGTGCACCTCGGGCAGGACCGAGGCGAGCGCCGCGATGCTCTCTTCGGTCCACGGACCGCGCCGGCTGAGGATGGCGTGGTCGAAGCCGAGGTCTGACAGCTCGCGCAGCCGGACGAGCGCCGCGCCGAGCCCCTTGTCGAGGTCATCGTCGAGGTCAGCTCTGGTGCCGACGGTCTTCTCGATCTCGTCGTAGTCCCGGCCGGCCGCGGCGCAGTGCTCGCGCAGGACGTCGAGCTTGTGCCTGATGTCGTGGCCGAACTCGCTGCCTGGCGCGTCGAGCAGGTGGCAGGCGTCCGCGTAGCGCGCGACGAACCGCAGCGTCTTACGTTCGCCGCCGCCGGCGACGAGGATCCGCGGGCGCGGGCGCTGCACCGAGTTGGGCGAGTTGAGCGGGCGGACGAGCTGGTAGTGCTTGCCGTCATGCGGCGACTGGTCGCCGGCCCACATCTGGTTCGCGACCTGGAGCAGTTCCTCGAGCATCTCGAAGCGGTCGGCGAGCGGCGGGAACGGGATGCCGAGGCCCTCGGCCTCCCACGCCGTGCCGGGGCCCTGCGGCGGCACGTTCCACGGCGCGCCCGCGCCGACGCCGAGGTACATCCGCCCGCCGCTGAGCACGTCCAGCGTCGTGACCGTCTTGACCAGCACGCCCGGGTGCCGGTAGGCGACCGACGTCACCAGCGTGCCGAGCTTGATCCGGGTAGTCTGCCCCGCCAGCACGCCCAGCGTGGCGTACGACTCCAGCATCGGCGACTCGGGCGGCAGGCCGGTGAGCCGGATCTGGAAGAAGTGGTCCATCACCCACAGGCTGTCGACTCCTGCCTCGTCGGCCTGGCGGCCCAGCCGGGAGATCATCCCGCCGAGCTCGCTGGCCGGCACCGGCCAGGAGAAGTCGCCGAACACTATCCCTAGCTTCATCGACTAGGCTCCCATTCGTTAGCCGGGTAATAGCTTTAATCATAAGCCGGCTAACGAGTGATGGGTAGGTGCTCCGCCGAATTCGCCGAAGTACGCTTGGCGTGCCATGTCCGAGAAAAACAGCGACGCCGGGCTCGCCGAGGTCGGCGACGATTTCCAGACCGCCTTCTGGTCGGCGAAGCACGCGCTCGCCCACGCCTCGGCCGCCGCGTTCGCCCGGCATGGCGTCTACGAAGGCCAGCAGTTCGTGTTGCGCTGCCTCTGGCGCGAGGACGGCCTGTCCCCCGGCGAGATCGCCAGGCGCCTCGGCCTGTCGACGCCGACGGTCACCCGGGCGGCCACCCGGATGACGGCCGCCGGCCTGCTGCGGCGCGAACCCCACCCCACCGACCGCCGCCTGGTTCGCCTCACGCTCACCGACCGCGGCCGTGACCTGGAGAAGGTCATCGACGAGGAAACCCACCGCCTCACCGAGCGCGCCCTCGCCGGCTTCGGCACCGCCGAGCGCGAAGCCCTCGTCGGTGTCCTCACCCGAATCCGCCGCAACCTCACCCCCGGCTGATCGCGACTTAGGAGCAGAAAGCTACACACTTCTTGCTGTTATCACGCTTGACGCGTAGTTTTCTGCTCCTAAGTGCCGCCGCTGAACGCGGTCGATGGACCATCGTCCGCCATAGAAGGGGGTCGATGGCCCATCGACCCCCTTCATAAGGTGAGGCTGGGCGTCGGCCTTCCGCGCGGCGGGCGCGAATTGGCGGTGTGGCCCACGGGTGCGGATCTATTGACGCTGTGGGCCACACCGCCAATAACGGGCTTAACGCGAGGGACGCCCGATGACTGAGGGAAGCGTGGGGCGCCGGTGGCGTGACGCCGCGTCGTTCGGTGGCCGCCCCGGGCGCCGGCTGACCCGGTGAACACCGCCAAGCCCGGGCGCGTCGGCCCTAGCTGGCGATGCAGGCGGGGCCGAGGAGTTGCTTGAGGTCCGCGTGCAGCGCGGGCGACGCGGTGACGCGCAGCTTGTCGTCCAGGCGGACCACGGTCGTCTTCTGGTTGCCGCGCAGCCGCAGGTGCACCTCGGTCGGGCCGGGGTGGGTGCGGAGCACCTCACGGAGCTGCTCGACCACCGGCGGGACGCAGCGGGTGACCGGGAGGGATACCACGAAAGGGATGTTCCCCTCCGCGGCCGTCAGGTCGGGGATCGTCATGTCCATGGCGATCAGCTTCGGCACGTCGTCGCGGCGGTCCACCCGGCCCTTGACCACGACGATCGCGTCTTCGGCGATCGCGGTGGCGTAGAGCTGGTAGGTCTGCGGGAAGAACAGCACCTCGATCGCGCCGCCGAGGTCCTCAAGGGTCGCGCTGGCCCACTGGTTGCCCTGCTTGGTGACCTTGCGCGTGACGCCGGACAGGATGCCGCCGATCTTGACGATCTGGCCCTCGTTGCGGCCGCCGGGCGCCGGGGACGGCATCGCCGGGCGGTCCTCGTCGCCCCCGTCAGCGTCGCCCGCGGACATCAACTCTGCCAGCACGATGTCAGCATCACGGGCGAGAACATGCTCAAGGCCGAACAATGGGTGGTCGGAGACGTACAAGCCGAGCATCTCCCGCTCGAAGTTCAGCCTGGTCTTCTTGTCCCACTCCGAGTCCGGGATGGCGACCTCGAACGCCGCCTCGGCCTCCTCGTCCCCGCCGAACAGCGAGTCCTGGCCGATCGCCTCGTTCCGCTTGATGTCGATGACCGAGTCGACCGCCTGCTCGTGGATCAGCACCAGGCCCTTGCGCGGGTGCCCGAACGAGTCGAACGCGCCGGCCTTGACCAGGCTTTCAATCACGCGCTTGTTGCATACCAGGGCGGGGACCTTGCGCAGGAAGTCGGCGAAGCTGGTGAACTCGCCCTTGGACTTGCGCGCCGCGATGATCGCGTCGACCACGTTGATCCCGACGTTGCGGATCGCCGCGAGGCCGAACCGGACGTCGGCGCCGACCGCGGTGAACGTCGCCACGGAGGCGTTCACGTCCGGCGGCAGTACCGTCACGCCCATCCGGCGGCACTCGCTCAGGTAGAGCGCGGACTTGTCCTTGTCGTCGCCGACGGAGGTGAGCACGGCCGCCATGTACTCGGCCGGGTAGTTCGCCTTCAGGTAGGCGGTCCAGTAGGAGACCAGGCCGTAGGCGGCGGAGTGCGCCTTGTTGAACGCGTAGCCGGCGAACGGGACGAGCACGTCCCACACCGCCTGGATGGCCTTGTCGGAGTAGCCGTTCGCCCGGCAGCCGTCGCGGAACGGGCCGAACTCCTTGTCCAGGATCTCCTTCTTCTTCTTGCCCATCGCGCGCCTGAGCAGGTCGGCCTGTCCCAGGGTGTACCCGGCGAGCACCTGGGCGGCCTTCTGCACCTGCTCCTGGTAGACGACCAGGCCGAAGGTCGGCTCGAGGACCTCCCGCAGCGGCTCTTCGAGTTCCGGGTGGATCGGGGTGATGTCCTGCAGGCCGTTCTTGCGCAGGGCGTAGTTGGTGTGCGAGTTGACGCCCATCGGCCCGGGCCGGTACAGCGCGCCGAGCGCGGAGATGTCCTCGAAGTTGTCCGGCTTCAGCAGCCGCAGCAGCGTCCGGTATCCCGAGCCATCGAACTGGAAGACCCCGAGGGTGTCACCGCGGGACAGCAGGTCGTAGGTGGGCTGGTCGGTCAGCGGCAGGCCGAGCAGGTCGATGGTGATGCCGCGGTTCTGCTCGATCGCCTTCACCGCGTCGGACATGATCGTCAGGTTGCGCAGGCCGAGGAAGTCCATCTTCAGCAGGCCCAGGCTCTCGCAGGTCGGGTAGTCGAACTGCGTGATGACCGCGCGGTCGGGATACCTGGTCCACACCGGGATGTGGTCGGTCAGCGGCTCCGCGGACATGATCACCCCGGCCGCGTGCACGCCGGGCTGGCGGATCAGCCCTTCGATGCCCCTGGCGGTGTCGATGATCTGCTTGACCTCTGCCTCGGTCTGGTAGAGGTTCCGCAGCTCGCCCGCCTCGTTGTAGCGCGGGTGCTCCTCGTCGAAGATGCCGGACAGCGGGATGTCCTTGCCCATGACCGCGGGCGGGAAGGCCTTGGTGATCCGGTCGCCGAGGGCGTAGGGGAACCCGAGGACCCGCGTGGAGTCCTTGATGGCGGCCTTCGCCTTGATCGTGCCGTAGGTGATGATCTGGGCGACCTTGTTGCTGCCGTACTTCTGGGTGACGTACCTGATGACGTCGGCCCGGCCACGTTCGTCGAAGTCGATGTCGATGTCGGGCATCGAGATCCGCTCGGGGTTCAGGAACCGCTCGAAGATCAGCCCGTGGTCCAGCGGGTCCAGGTCGGTGATGCCCATCGAGTAGGCGACGATGCTGCCCGCGGCGCTGCCCCGGCCAGGGCCGACCGCCACGCCGTTGTTCTTCGCCCAGTTGATGAAGTCGGCGACGACGAGGAAGTAGGCGGGAAAACCCATCTGGCAGATGATCGAGATCTCGTACTCGGCCTGCGCGCGGCGCTGCTCGTCGTACCCGTTGGGATACCGCTTGGCCATGCCCTGCCAGACCGCGTCGGCGAACAGCGCGTCCTCCGAGTCGTAGCCCTCGGGGATCGGGAACCTGGGCATCAGGTTCTTGAACTCGAACATCCCGGCGGGGTCGACCCGGTCGGCGATGAGCAGCTGGGAGTTGCGGCACCCTTCCAGCCAGACGTCGCTGTTGCTGACCGCGTACATCTCGCTGGCCGGCTTGATGTAGTAGCCGGTGCCGTCGAACTTGAACCGGCCCTCGTCGGCCATGTTGGTGCCGGTCTGGATGCACAGCAGCAGTTCCTGCGCCTGGGCGTCGGACTGCTTCGTGTAGTGGCTGTCGTTGGTGACGACCGGCGGGATGCGCAGCTTCTTGGCGATGTCGAGCAGGCCGTCGCGGACCCGCGTCTCGATCTCGAGGCCGTGGTCCATCAGCTCGAGGAAGTAGTTCTCCGCGCCGAAGATGTCCCGCCACTCGGCGGCGGCCCTGAGCGCCTCTTGCTCCTGGCCGAGCCTCAGCCTGGTCTGCACCTCGCCTGACGGGCAGCCGGTGGACGCCATCAGGCCCCCGGCGTACTCGCTGATGAGCTCCTTGTCCGGGCGGGCCCACTTGGTGAGCCAGCCTTCCGCGTACGACCGCGACGAGATCTTGAAGAGGTTGAGCAGGCCCTCTTTGTTCTGGGCCCAGATCGTCTTGTGCACGTAGGCGCCGGACGCGGAGACGTCGTCCTTCTTCTGGTGCGGCTGGCCCCACAGGATCTTGCTGGGGTTGTCGCGGCGCTCCGGGGCGACGTACGCCTCGATGCCGATGACCGGGGTGATGCCGGCCTCCATGGCCTGCCGGTAGAACTCGGCGGCGCCGAACAGGTTGCCGTGGTCGGTCATCGCCACGTGCGTCATGCCCAGGGCCTTGACCTCTTTGAACAGGTCCCTGAAGCGCGCCGCGCCGTCCAGCATCGAGTACTCGGTGTGCACGTGCAGGTGGGCGTACGGAAGGTTCCCCTCGGTCGAGGCCGTCGCGGGTGCCGACATGAACCAACCGCCTCCTAAGGCACGCTTCGCGCCGCCCGTGCGCTGGCGAAACGCAAGCGCGGCGCGGTTGTCCTACGACCGAAAACCGGGGGAAGACGGCCGGCGCCGTGATCGCGCCAGCCCGGTATTGATACTTTAACGGTTCCGTCCGACGGTGGCCCGCTGACGCGCCGGGCTGGCCCGCATGGCTCCGCGGAAAGCCGCCTGACGGCTCAGTCGGCGTGCGCGGGCCCGGCGAGGGCGTTCGCCACGAACGCCGCCTTGGCGGCCGTGTAGGCCTCGCGGTCGCCGGCGTGCCGCGCCGCCAGCAGCCGCTTCAGGTCCTCGTACTGGCGCGCCAGCCGGCCGTCACGGCGCAGCGCGTCGCGGAACGCGAGCTGCTCGGCCCACCGCGGATGGCCGGCCTGGATCAGGTGCAGGTGCGCGACCCGGTGCTGCCCGGACTCGTCCGGCTTGACGAAGAACCGCCGCCACGGCCGCTGGTCCAGCTCAGGCGGCACGTAGCACCAGCCGTCCGCCGCGAGCCGGTCACCTGCCCGCGTGACGACCTCGCCGGGATCGCGCACCGACGCCATCAGGTCGATGACCGGCTTGGCGGCGAGCCCCGGGACCGCCGTCGAGCCCACGTGCTCGACGCCATCCGCCAGCCAGGGCGCGAGCACCTCGGCGAGCCGCGCGCGTTCGGCCTCGCCGGCCGGCAGGAGCCGGGGATCGTGCGGGCGGATCTCTGGCGTCTCATGCGCCCAGGGCGGGATGGCATCGCTCATGCGGGACGTGCGTCAGCTTTCCGCGCGGAGGATGTCCAGGGCGTGCTCCAAGTCGTCCGGGTACGGGGACTCGAAGGTGATCTCGCGGCCAGTGGCCGGGTGCTCGAACGACAGCCGCACGGCGTGCAGCCACTGGCGGGTCAGGCCGAGGTGCGCGGCCAGCACCGGGTCGGCGCCGTAGAGCAGGTCGCCGCAGCACGGATGACGCAGCGCCGCCATGTGCACGCGGATCTGGTGCGTGCGGCCGGTCTCCAGGCCCACGGTGACCAGCGACGCCGCGCGGAACGCCTCGATCGTGTCGTAGTGGGTGACGCTCGGCCGCCCGTCGGCGACCACCGCGAACCGGCCGTCGCCGGACGGGTGCCGGCCGATCGGCGCGTCGATCGTGCCGCGCAGCGGGTCCGGATGGCCCTGCACGAGGGCGTGGTAGGTCTTGGACACCTCGCGGTCACGGAACGCCTGCTTGAGGACGCTGTAGGCGCGTTCGCTCTTGGCGACCACCATGAGCCCCGTGGTGTTGGCGTCGAGCCGGTGCACGATGCCCTGCCGTTCGGCGGCGCCGCTGGTGGCCACGGCGTGCCCGGCGGCGAGCAGCCCGCCGAGCACGGTCGGGCCGGTCCAGCCGGGGGTCGGGTGCGCGGCGACGCCGCGCGGCTTGTCCACCACCACGATGTCGTCGTCCTCGTAGACGATCACCAGCCCGGGCACGGGTTCGGGGCGCGCCGCGGGCGCGGCGTCCGGCGGCGGCAGCGTGACCGTCAGCGGCGCGCCGGCGAGGACCCGGTCCGACTTGGCGGCCGGCTGGCCGTCGACGAGCACCTGCCCGGCGCCGATCAGCTCGGCGGCACGCGCCCTGGACAGCCCGAACATCCTGGCGAGGGCCGCGTCCAGCCGCTCGCCGTCCAGGCCCTCGGGGACCTCGACGAACCGCTCCCCCGAGGTGGTCACCGCTCGGCGTCCGCCTCGGCTGACACGCCGGGCTCACCGGAGCCGTCCGGCGCCGCCGGCGGGCGCACCCCGTGGGTGCCGTCCAGGTGGTAGCCGAGCATCGCGAGCAGCACGGTGAGGATGCCGCCGCAGACGATCGCCGAGTCGGCCAGGTTGAACACCGGCCAGTAGCGGGTGACCTCGATCCAGTCGACCACGTTGCCGCGGAACAGCCCGGGCGCCCGGAAGATCCGGTCCGTCAGGTTGCCGAGCGCCCCGCCGAGCAGCAGCCCGAGGGTGATCGCCCAGCCGATGCTGTACAGCTTCCGCGCGGTCCGCGCGATGTAGACCACGACGGCCACGGCGATCGCGGTGAACACGATCGTGTCCCCGGTGCCGACGCTGAACGCGGCGCCAGGGTTCCGCAGCAGGTTGAACATGAGCACGTCGCCGAGCACGTGCACCGGCTCACCTTCCCGCAGGTGGGCGACCACGAGTGCCTTAGTGATGATGTCGGCGGCGAGCACGAAGGCCGCGACGCCGGCCAGCACGCTAATCCGCCGGCGCCCGGGCGCCCGAGGCTCCTGGTCCGCCGGCGGCTGGCTCGCGTCGTTCAGCGGCGCTCCTGGCGCTGCTTGCACTCCACGCACAGGGTCGCCCGCGGAAACGCCAGGAGCCGCGCCTTCCCTATCGGCTTGCCGCACGATTCGCACACTCCATATGTTCCCGCATCGATCCGCGTCAGCGCGTGCTCGGTCTGCTCGAGCAGTTCGCGCGTGTTGCGGGTGAGCGCCAGCTCGTGCTCGCGCTCGTACAGCTTGCTGCTCGCGTCGGCTTCGTCGTCGCCGGCCTCGGACACCGTGTCCCCGAGGCGCTGGATCTGCGCCTGCGCCTGATCGATCTCCGCGCGCAGCCCCGCCGCCTCGTCCGCCACTTCGGCACGGACCTCGCCAAGTTCCTCGTCGGTCCACGGCTCCTCGCCAGGACGCACCGGAAGGCTGGCGGCGCTTGAGCGCGACACAGCGGTCATGACTGCTTCACCACTTTTGCGGATCACGATTCGGACAGTGAAGGATACGGCCCGGCGGCCCGGGGAGCAAACGCACACAGAAGTTGGTTAGGTTCCGTGGACGAGTTTCTGTATTCTGAACGTGCGGTGATGGGGACAGCTGCCGCGGAATGCTGCGAAGAGCGACCCGGGGACGGTGCGAGCCCGGGTGCGTGCGCCACGGACCAGATCACCCCGGAGCGGCCGGAAGAACGGCCGCCTGCTCATTGCGGGCAGGGCGGCTTAGTAGAACTGGCGAAGATCAAATTCGAGAGGTCCGAACGGGCGCTGAGTGCCCGCGTTCGGTCAAGGAGGGTGGTACCGCGGGGCGGCGCGCAAGCGAGCCTCGTCCCTCCGGCAAAGCTCATCGCTGATGCTGGAGGACACCTGATGGCGGAGTTGCCAGACCGAGGGTTGGCAGAGCGGAAGCCGGGCGGCGCCATGCCGGCGGTGCCCGCGCACGCGGACCTCCCCGCGCTCGAGCACGAGATGCTCGCCCGGTGGAACAGGAACCGCACGTTCGAGGACTCGCTCGAGCAGACCGAAGGCGGGCCGCGCTGGACCTTCTACGAGGGGCCGCCAACCGCTAACGGGATGCCGGGCGTGCACCACATCGAGGCCCGCGTCTTCAAGGACCTGTTCCCCCGCTTCAAGACCATGCAGGGTTTCCACGTCAAGCGGAAGGCGGGCTGGGACTGCCACGGGCTGCCGGTCGAGGTCGCCGTCGAGAAGGAACTCGGCCTGTCCGGCAAGAAGGACATCGAGGCCTACGGCGTCGCCGAGTTCAACGAGCGGTGCCGCGAGTCGGTGCTGCGGCACGTCGACGCCTTCTCCGCGCTGACCCAGCGGATGGGCTACTGGATCGACCTGTCTGACGCCTACCGCACCATGGACGCCGACTACGTGGAGTCGGTCTGGTGGGCGCTGAAGAGCATCTACGACAAGGGGCTGCTGGTCCGTGACTTCCGGATCAGCCCGTACTGCCCGCGGTGCGGCACCGCGCTGTCCGACCACGAGATGGGCCAGCCGGACGTCTACAGGGAGGTCACCGACCCCTCGGTGACCGTTCGGTTCCCTGTCGAGTCGGTCCCGGCCGGCGCGAACAGCCAGCTGGAAGGCGCCGACCTGCTGGTCTGGACGACGACCCCGTGGACCCTGGTGTCCAACACCGCCGTCGCGGTGCACCCGGAGGTGAACTACGTCATCGCCCGCAAGGCGGGTCACGAGGACAAGGTTGTGGTGGCCGAGGCGCTGTTCGAGCGCGTCTTCGGGGACGGCTGGCAGGTGCTGGCCACCGTGCGGGGAACCGATCTGATCGGGGTGAAGTACACGAGACCGTTCGGGATAGTGGATATTCCTGACGCCCACCGGGTGGTCGCCGGCAGCTTCGTGACCACAGAAGACGGGACCGGCCTCGTGCACTTGGCACCCGCTTTCGGAGCGGATGACATGGAGGTCTCACGCGCCTACGGGTTCCCCGTGGTGAACCCGGTGCGGCCCGACGGGCGGTTCGAGGACGGGCTGCCGCTGGTCGGCGGGATGTTCTTCAAGGACGCGGACAAGCCGCTGGTCGCGGACCTGGCCGAGCGTGATCTGCTGTTCAGGTCCGAGCCGCACGTGCACAGCTACCCGCACTGCTGGCGGTGCGGCACCGTGCTGCTGTACTACGCGCTGCCGTCCTGGTACATCAGGACCACCGCGATCAAGGACCAGCTGCTCGCGGAGAACGAGAAGACCAACTGGCAGCCGCCCACGATCAAGAACGGCCGGTACGGCGAGTGGCTGCGCAACAACGTCGACTGGGCGCTGTCGCGGACCCGGTACTGGGGTACCCCGCTGCCGCTGTGGGAGTGCCCGTCAGGGCACGTGACGTCGATCGGGTCGCTGGCCGAGCTGGGTTCGCTCGCGGAGCAGGACCTGTCCGGGCTCGACCCGCACCGGCCGTACGTGGACGACGTGACGTTCCCGTGCCCGGAGGACGGGCTGGAGACGCACCGGGTGCCTGAGGTCATCGACGCGTGGTTCGACTCGGGGTCGATGCCGTTCGCGCAGTGGGGCGCGCCGCTGCGGAACCTGCGCGAGTTCGAGGAGGCGTACCCGGCGCAGTTCATCTGCGAGGCGATCGACCAGACCCGCGGCTGGTTCTACTCGCTGATGGCGGTGGGCACGCTGGTGTTCGGGCACTCGTCGTACGAGAACGTCGTGTGTCTCGGGCACGTCGTGGACGAGCAGGGCCGCAAGATGTCCAAGCACCTCGGCAACGTGATGGAGCCGATGGGGCTGATGAACGCCCACGGCGCGGACGCGGTGCGGTGGTTCTTCGCGGCGTCCGGGTCACCGTGGGGGCAGCGGCGGATCGGCCCGTCGGTGCTCGACGAGATCGTGCGCAAGGTGCTGCTCACGTACTGGAATACGGTCTCGTTCCTGGTGCTGTACGCGAACGCGTCGTCCGCCGGGTCCGCCTCCGGGCAGGCGTGGACGCCGGAGTCTTCGTCGTCGGCGCCTTTGCCGGGTGACCGGCCGCTGCTGGACCGGTGGCTGCTGTCGGAGCTGCACGCGTGCGTCCGGGACGTGACCGCGTTGCTGGAGGCGTTCGACACGGCCGCGGCGGGCCGGCGGCTGGCCGCGCTGATCGACGACCTGTCGAACTGGTACGTCCGGCGGTCGCGGCGGCGGTTCTGGGACGGCCCGGAGTCCGCCGACGGGGCGGCGGCGTTCGCCACCCTGCATTCGGCGCTCGTGACGCTGACCAAGCTGATGGCGCCGATCACGCCGTTCCTCGCCGACTACGTGTGGGGCGTGCTGCGGCCTGCTGATGAGGCGGAGTCCGTGCACCTGTCGTCATGGCCGGCGTACGACGCTGCGCTGATCGACGCGGATTTGTCCGCGCAGATGGCGCTGGCGCGGCGGCTGGTCGAGCTGGGCCGGTCGGCGCGCTCGGCCGCCGCGGTGCGCACCAGGCAGCCACTGTCCCGTGCGCTGGTCGGGGCCGCGGGGTTCGGGTCCTTGCCCGCTGCCTTGCGGGAGCTGGTGGCCGACGAGCTGAACGTCCACGCGCTCGAGTCGCTGGACTCGGTTGGCGGGGAGCTCGTCACCTACACGGTCAAGCCGGAGTTCCGGTCTCTCGGCCGCCGGTTCGGGTCTTCGACCCAGGCGGTCGCGGCGGCGATCAGGGCGGCGGACCCGGCGGCGCTCGCGCACGCCGTTCTTGCGGGCACGGCCACGATCGAGGTGGAGTCGCTCGGCGCCGTTTCCTTGTCGGCGGAGGACCTGGT
The DNA here is from genome assembly GCA_963843745.1 of uncultured Actinomycetota bacterium. Classification (GTDB taxonomy): domain Bacteria; phylum Actinomycetota; class Actinomycetes; order Streptosporangiales; family Streptosporangiaceae; genus Trebonia. The sequence continues at coordinate 1,383,178 of CAWJLP010000007.1, read as the reverse complement.
GGTAACGCAGACGCCGCTGGAAGGCTGGGGCGTTGCGGTGGCCGCCGGCGAGACCGTGGCGCTCGACCTGTCCGTGTCCGACGAGCTGCGCGCCGAGGGTCTGGCCCGCGAGGTGGTCCGGCTGATCCAGGAGGCGCGCAAGAGCGACGGCCTGGAGGTCACCGACCGGATCGCCGTGCGCTGGTCCGCCGGCGACCCGGACCTCACCGCGGCGCTGGCCGCGCACGGCGAGCTGATCGCGAGTGAGGTGCTGGCGGTGTCGTTCGGTCCCGGGGACGGGCCCGGCGATGATGCCGGGACGTGGTACGAGCACAACGACGGCGACCTGGCGCTCAGGTTCTGGCTGGCGGTGGCCGCCGCCTAGGCGGCCGCGCGGCTCGTTGCGGCCGGTGCCCGCGGGGGTGCGGCGGGCACCGGACGCTCGCGCTTTCCGGTCTGCTTTACGCTTGCGGCCTGGTACAGCGGTAGCGTCCTGTGATCCGTGTGGTCGTCAACGCGGTCGCCCGCTCATCTTCACATCACTTTTGGTCCCTTTTCGAGCCGTTTAACCGTTCAAAAGGGCCGAAACTGATGCGAAGACGAAGAGTGATGAGAGGTTACCGAACGTAAGGTAGGTGGATGTCCCGCGGGGTCAGTCGCCGGGCTGGCAGGCGCCGCAGGGGGTGCATCCGGCGTCGGTGGCCGCCTTGAGCGGCATCTGCTGCACGTCGTCATCGTCCATGAAGCGGATGAGGATGCAGTTGTCGGTGTGGTAGCGGGGGACGCCGGGAACCACGGTGACCTGACGCTGCTGGCCGGTTTCGCTGTCGCGGGCCGCGGGCGGCTTATCGTCCCGCTCTGCGGACTTGGCGGTCTCCGCCGGTTTGGCCTGCTCCGCGGACTTGAGGGTCTCCGCCGGTTTGGCCTGCTCCGCGGACTTGAGGGTCTCCGCCGGTTTGGCCTGCTCCGCGGGCTTGAGGGTCTCCGCCGGTTTGGCCGGCCCGGCGGCTGCCGAGCCGGATTTGGCCTCGTCGGTTGCGGCTGCCGCGGGCTTGGCGCCGACTGCCGCGGGCTCGCCGGCGGAGTCGTCGTCCTTGGGCTTGGCCGCCGTGCGCACGGTCTCCGCGGTCTCGTCTTGCGGGCCAGCCGTGGATGCGGGGTCCGCCTTCGGCGCCGCGGCCTTGGGCGCCGGCTCGGCCTCAGGGGTTCGGTCCGCCTTGAGCATTGGTTCTGCTCGCGTCGCCGCTACGTCAGAGGTCGCGTCGGCGTCAGGGGTCCGGGCGGGCTTAGCCGCCGGGTCGGTCTTCGGGTCAGCGGCCGCGTCGGGCCTGCGCGCCGGGCTTGCGTCGGGGGTCGTGCCAGTCCTTGGCGGAGCCTCAGCGTCACCGGGGACGTCGGGCTTGCGGGGTTCTGCGGTCTTCGATGTCCGCTCGGCTTCGCGGGGTGTGTCCGTATCGCCGGAGGTCCGGGTGTCCCTGGCGGCCGGGCGGTCCTCTTCGGTGTCGTGGCGGAGGCGCACCGGGCGGTCGAACCAGCTGGGGGTCGCCGGGCGCGGTTCCTTCGCGGCCGGGCGGTCGCGGCCGGGGCGGGCCTGCGGGTCAGCGGACGGCGACTGGGGCGAAGAGCCGAACGGCTCGTACGAGCGGGACGAGCGGTCAGCCCGTGACGGGGCCGGCGACGACGGCGGGGCATCCGGGCGAGGGGTGCCCAGCGGCTGCGGCGGCTGCCAGCTCGGAGCTTCCCGCAGCTGAGGATCCCAGGCCGGGGCGTTCCAGGCCGCGGCTTCCCGGCCGGGGGCATTCCGGGAAGAGGCTTCCCGTGCCGCGCTGTCCCACGCCGGGTCATCCCAGGGGGCAGCTTTCTCCCGGCCCTGAGAGCCCCAGGCCGGGGTGTCCTGCGCCGGGGCGTTCCTGGCGGCCCAGTCGCCTCTGGCGGCCGGCTCCTTGGCTGGCGTCTCGCGGCCGGGCTGTGCCTCCCTGCCGGGCTGGGTGCCCTGACCGAACGTGGCCTGGCCGAAGGCCTGCTGTGGCTGACCAGGCTGGGTCTCCCTGCCGGGCTGGGTGCCCTGGGCGCCCTGGGCGCCCTGGGCCCCGTGGGCGAACGCGGCCAGGCCGAAGGCCGGCTGGGGTTGTCCAGGCTGGGGCTGTCCAGGCTGGGGCTGTCCAGGCTGGGGCTGACCAGGCTGGGGGTGGCCAGGTTGGGACTGGCCAGGCTGGGGCTCCCGGCCGGAAGGCGTGCCCTGCGCGGCCTGGCCGAAGGCCGGCCGGGGCTGGCCGTATCCGGGCGGGCCGAATCCTGTCGTCCCCTGACTCCCTTGCTGGCCTCCCTGCGCGGCTGCCCGGACCGCGTCCCTGGAGCCGCCGGCGTCAGGCGGGAACTGCCCCAGGGGGAAGGCAGCGGAACCCTCCGCAGGAAGCGGAGTGCCGGGAGGATCCACGAGCCCGTTCGGGAGAACCTGGTTTTGACTGGGGAGTCGCGGTTCCTCCGCGCTCGCGCCCGCGGCGGCGGGGGCCGGTGACGCCCCCGGTTGCCCGAACAGTTCCGCGCGCTTGAGCACCACCCCGATGGCGAGCGCGACCAGTGCGGCCGCGCTTACCCCGATCGCCACGTAGACGAACAGCAGCTTGCTCGTGACCACCCCGGCGACAAGGACGCCGACGGCGACAGCGACCAGCGCGGCGCTGAACCGGATCACCTGTCATCTCCTTGTGTCCGGGCGCGCCGGAGGTGCTGGCTGGCCGGGTTAGCGACCGTCTGGGCGGTAGCCCGCGTGCTCGGGGACGGCATACTGCGCAGCGGTGGGCGCGGCTTGCCCGCCGGTGCGGACCGCGGGCTGTCCAAGGCCAGCGGGAAGCTGCGGCGCGCTCGGCTGTGACACGGCGGGGAACGTACCGCTGTCGGTCACGCCGGCTTCGAGGTCGCGAAGCTGACCCTCCAGGTACGCCTTCAGCCTGCTGCGGTACTCCCGCTCAAAGGCGCGAAGGTCGTCGACCCGGCGCTCAAGCTCCTCACGCTGCTGAACAAGCGAGCCCATCGCCTGGCGGTGCCGCTCCTGGGCGTCCCGCTCCAGGCTCTCGGCGCGCGCCCTGGCGTCGCCGGTGATCTGCTCCGCCTGGCGCCGGGCCTTGGTGAGCACCTCGTCGGCCTCGCGGCGCGCGCGGCCGAGGGTCTCGTCGGCCTCCCGGCGGGCGTCGGCGATCGCCTGGTCGGCGGTCTGCTGGGCCAGCGACAGCACGCGGGCGGCCGTGTCCATGTTGTCCTCGACCGGGCGCATCCGGTCCATCATCATGGGCTCCGGCTGCCTGCGCTCCGGCGGCGGCTCCGGCATCATCATGTCCTTAGGATCGGACAATGGGGAGCTCAGGGCCGGAATTCCGGCAGGCTTCCCGCCGCCGCGCAACACTTCGGCCAGCTTCGCCCGGAGCTCTTCGTTCTCCTGGATCAGCCGGTCTAGTTCAGACTCAACCTCGTCAAGGAAGGCATCAACCTCTTCCTCGTCGTAGCCGGGCCTAAGCCTGGTCGTACTGAACTGCTTGTTCCGCACATCCGCGGGCGTCAGCGGCATCTTGTCTCCTCGGCGCGCTTGGCTGCGTTCCCCAGCACCGTACCTAAGTTCTCAGCACCGTACCTGATCAGCAACGGTACATGGTTCTACAGTCTCGGGACGGCCACCTGTAGCAAAATCAGCACCACGATGAACAGCACCATGTAACTGAGATCCATGGCTACTCTACCGATCCGGAGGGGCGGGATGTAGCGACGCAGGAATTTCAGTGGTGGATCGGTGGCTGTGAAAATCCCCTCGGCCAGCACCAGAACGACCCCCGTCGGCCGCCATGACCTGGCGAAAACCTGGATCCAGCCGATGATCATCCTGCCGATGAGGATCACGAGGTAGATCGACAGCACGTAGGTGAGGACGACTTTCAGGAGCTGCATCACATCACCCGTCCCGTGCCCAGCGATCTCCGCTGGCGTCGCGGGTGAGCGCCGCTCCGGATACTGTTCGCTGTCACTTGATCACTACACGCCCGTTAGCTCTGGTTGAAGAAACCCCGCTCCGCGATGCGGGCCTTGTCTTCCGCCGTCACCTCGACGTTAGCCGGGGAGAGAAGGAAAACCTTGTTCGTCACCTTATCGATGGAGCCGCGCAAACCGAAGATCAATCCCGCCGCGAAGTCGACAAGACGCCGTGCGTCACTGTCGACCATCTCGGTCAGGTTCATGATCACCGGAGTGCCGTCGCGGAAATGCTCACCGATGTTCCGGGCCTCATTGTACGTGCGTGGATGCAGTGTGGTGATCCTGGCGAGCTCGACCTGCTGCGGCGGTACCGTGTCGATCCGGTGATCGGTCGGGTATCCCGCGTAATCGGCCCGCGCGGGCGCGGCGGGCGCGGCGGGCGCGGCAGGCTCGACCGCGTTGGCCGGCTCGTCGTAGTCGTCGTACTCGTCGTACGCCTCGTAGTTCTCGGCATACCGGCGATCGTCCTCCACGAGGCCAAGGTAGACCGCCATCTTGCGCATCGCGCTGGCCATCCGTCAGTCCTCCGTCATGCCTTAGCCCCGCGTCGCGGCCTGCTCAAAAGCCGCTGGAACGCCTTACGCGAGGGACATTACCGGACGAGAGGCCTTCTGGCTCCGAGCAACGCCGTACCAATTCGCACGTGTGTCGCGCCATTTCCGATGGCGGCCTCCAGGTCGCCGCTCATGCCGGCCGAAATGATCGTCGCCGCCGGGTTCACCGCCCGTACCGCCAGGGAGCAGGGACGCAGCGGGGCGAACGCCAGCGCGGGGTCCGCGCCGAGCGGGGCGATGGCCATCACCCCGCCGAGGATCAGGGCCTGCTCGGCCTCGATCGCCTCGGCGATCTCCCGGACCTGGGCGGGCGGCACGCCGCCGCGCGCCGGGTCGGCGGGGGTGTCCAGGTCGATCTGGACCAGGCAGGTCAGCTCCCGGCCGGCCTTCCTGGCGGCCGCGCCGAGGGCGCGGACGAGGCGTGCCCGGTCCACGGAGTGCACGACGTCGGCGTAGCCGGCCACGCTGGACGCCTTGTTGGTCTGCAGCTGGCCGACGAAGTGCCAGCGCAGCGGCCGGCTTCGTCCGGCGGCGGCGCCGGGCCGGCGTCGGCGGCGGCGTCTAGGGCGGCGGCGTCTAGGGCGGCGGCGTCTAGGGCCGCGGCGCAGGCGGCCGCCTTCGGCGCCGCCTCTTGGTCCTTGTTCTCGCCGAAGTCGGTCAGGCCAAGCTCGTGCAGCAGCAGCACGTCGGCCGGAGGCCGGGTCTTGGTGATCGCGATCAGCGTGATCTCGCCGGGGTCGCGGCCCGCCGCCGCGCAGGCCACGGCGATCCGGTTCCTGACCTCCGCCAGGTTCTTCTCCAGTTCGCCGCGGCGCTCCGCGGACGGGCCGGGCTCACTTGAGGAAGTCTGGGACATCCAAGTCGTCGTCCTCTTCGAAGACCACCGGGCGACGCCGCCCGGCCCCGGAGTCGAAGATCTTGTCTCGCGCGCTGGTCCGCCCGGAGTCCGCCCAGCTGGACGAGCCGGACAGGCCGCTGTCCGGCAGGTTGTCGGAGTAGCTGGTCCCCCCGTCCTCTTCCGTTGAGACGAACGAGACCGGCGCGGGAGCGTAGTCGCTCAGGGCTTCGTCGGCGGACGGCTCCGGCAGGGCGGCAGCGGGCTCCTCCGGCGTCTCGGGCGCCTTGGGCGTCTCGGGCGCCTGGGCGGCGCGCTGCGCCGGCAAGGCGGCCTGCGCCGGCTCGCTGACCCTGGACGCGCCGTTGGCCGTGGCGCTGGTTCCCGCGGCCGGCGTGGAGTAGGACGAGTAGCCGGCCTCACTCAGCCGACGCGGTAAAACCCGGCGACGCCGCTGCGGCGGCGCCGGCGCCGGCGCCAGGCGCGGGCGGCGCGGGCGGCGCGGTTGACGTGCCGACCGCGCCGTCAGACCCGGTAGCGGCGGCGGCGGCGGACGGCCGGACCACCCTGGCCGCGGACGCGGGCCGGCTCTGCCGCTGCTCGTCGAACCCGGCCGCGATCACCGTCACCCGCACCTCGTCACCGAGCGCGTCGTCGATCACGGCGCCGAAGATGATGTTGGCGTCCACGGCCGCCGAGTTGGCGACCAGCTGCGCGGCCTCGTTGATCTCGAACAGCCCGAGGTCGGAACCGCCCTGAATGGACAGCAGCACGCCGTGCGCGCCGTCGATTGAGGCTTCGAGCAGCGGTGATGAGATCGCCATCTCGGCCGCGGCCACGGCCCGGTCGTCGCCGCGCGATGAGCCGATGCCCATCAGCGCGGACCCCGCGCCGGACATGACGGACTTCACGTCCGCGAAGTCGAGATTGATCAGCCCGGGGGTGGTGATCAGGTCGGTGATGCCCTGCACACCGGACAGCAGCACCTGGTCGGCGGCCTTGAACGCGTCGAGCACGCTCACGTGCCGGTCGGAGATGGACAGCAGCCGGTCGTTCGGGATGACGATCAGCGTGTCGACCTCGCTGCGCAGCCGCTCGATCCCGGTCTCGGCCTGGATCGCCCGCCGCTTGCCCTCGAAGCCGAACGGCCGGGTCACCACCCCGATCGTCAGCGCGCCGAGCGACCGTGCCACGTTGGCGACCACCGGGGCGCCGCCGGTGCCCGTGCCGCCGCCCTCGCCCGCGGTGACGAAGACCATGTTGGCGCCCTTGAGCACCTCCTCGATCTCCTCGCGGTGATCTTCGGCGGCCTTGCAGCCGACGTCCGGGTCCGCGCCGGCCCCGAGCCCGCGGGTCAGCTCCCTGCCGACGTCGAGCTTGACGTCGGCGTCGCTCATCAGCAGGGCTTGCGCGTCGGTGTTAATCGCGATGAACTCGACGCCCTTGAGTCCCTCTTCGATCATGCGATTGACGGCGTTAACGCCGCCCCCGCCGATTCCGACGACCTTGATGACCGCCAGATAGTTCTGCGGAGCTGCCACGAGGAGGGTACCTTTCCGCTCGTTTTTCCTGCCCGGACCGATGCCATTCCGGCCGGGGCCGTGCTGGCCCTGCTACCTGGGCGCTACCTGGGCTGACCGAGCCGGGCCGCCGACTAGCCGATGGAATTGGCCGCCAATCGCGGCGGCCTCTCGCCACGCGGTAATTGGCTAAACCGCGATCCCGGACGGCCGTCAGGTTTCACCTTCAGGTTGAGATTTAGAGTTTTGTCTGCCTAACGATTGATAGGGACAGTAGGGTGGGAAGGCGGCAGGGTCAACTAACCACGCAGAAGCGCCCTGCGTGTCGTTTCGCTGGTCACTTAGTTGGTCACTTCGTCACGACGGTGCCTGGCGCGCTTACGTCGATGTAATGCGCGGCGCCGCCCAGCAGCACGGCGAGTTCCCGGTTTTTCTGCGCTGCGTAGTCCGTGCCGCCCCACAGGACGGTCTTGCCGTCCCGCAGCCCGAGCAGCACCTGGTTCGCCGTGCCCGGCGCGCCCACCTCCGCGACCTGCTTCGACAGCGCGGGCGACAACTCGGCGAGCACGGCGGCGGCCGTGGCCAGCCCAGGGTTGCCGCGCAGCGCGCTCCCGTCCACCGAGGCCTGGTACAGCGGCAGCGGGGCGGGCTTCGTCCGCGACCACGCGACGAGCACCCCGCTGGGGTCCACCAGGTCATACCCGCCGCCGGCCATCCGCACCGCGACGACGGGAACGCGTTCCCGCACGGTGATCGACAGGTGGTCCGGCCAGTCCTTCGACACGGTGACGGACGCGACCTGCCTGATCCCCTCCACCCGCCGCGCCACCAGCCCGGTGTCGACGTTGACAAGCGACGTGCCCAGCGGGACGTCGGCCGCCGCGATCACCTGTGCGGACGTGACCAGGTGCTCTCCGGTCACCGTGACGGACCGCACGACAAGCAGCCGGGAGCCGAACAGCGCCCAGACCACCCCGGCGATGATGCCCACGCCTGCCAGCACGAAGAATGCGGCACGCCACCGCGTCCGGGGGCGCCGCGGCGCGGCGGCCGGGGCGTCGGCGTCGGTCGTGGCCGACGTGGCTTCTGTCACGGCATCACGTCCGGTCAGCCCCTGCCCCGGCCTCGGCGCCGATCTCGGCGAGGATGACCGGGCCGAGCCTGGTGACGTCGCCGGCGCCCATGGTCAGCACCAGGTCACCGGGCGCGGCCAGCGACGCGACGACCTTCGGCGCGTCGCCGGCGGCCGCCACGTACAGCGCGGTCCCGCCGGGCACCGCGTCGGCGACCAGCTTGCCGGTCACTCCCGGCTCCGGGTCCTCGCGCGCCGCGTAGACGTCGAGCACGACGGCCTCGTCGGCGAGCGCGAGCGCCGCGCCGAACTCGGCCGCGAAGATCCGCGTCCTGCTGTACAGGTGCGGCTGGAAGACGGCGATGACGCGCCCGGCGCCGGCGATCGCGCGCGCGGCGCGCAGGTCGGCGGTGAGCTCGGTCGGGTGGTGCGCGTAGGTGTCCAGCACGCGGACGCCGCCCGCCTCCCCCTTCGGCTCCATCCGCCGCGCGGCACCGCGATAGCTGGCGAGCGCGGCGGCGGCCCGCTCCGGCGGCACGCCGAGCTCCACGGCGAGGGCGAACGCGGCGGCGGCGTTCAGCGCGTTGTGCAGTCCCGGCACGTGCAGCGTGATGCTGAGATCGATCATCCCGAACGGGCCCGGCCGGCTCTGGACGCGGAACATCGTCTCCATTCCGGTGGCGGACGCCCCGGTCACCCGGTAGTCCGCGTCCGCGGACTCGCCGTACGTGCGCACCGTGAGGCCGCGGCCCGCCGCCGCCTCGGCGGCCAGGTCTCGCGCCCCCGGGTCGTCGGCGCAGGTGACGAGCAGCCCGCCGGGCGAGATCCGCGCCACGAACGCCCCGAACGACGCGCGGTACGCCGCCGCCGTTCCGTAGTTGTCCAGGTGGTCGGCCTCGACGTTGGTGACGACCGCGGCGTCGGGCGCCAGCATGAGGAAGGAGCCGTCGCTCTCATCGGCCTCGGCTACGAAGTCGGGGCCCGCGCCGTCGGCCGCGCCGGTCCCGGTGGCGGCGAGGACGCCGCCGATCACGTAGCCGGGGTCCGCCCCGGTCTCGCGGAGCACCGTGGTGATCATGGACGTGGTGGTGGTCTTGCCGTGCGTCCCGCTGATCGCGATGACCCGGCGGCCGAACATCAGCGCGGCGAGTGCCCCCGCTCGGTGCAGCACCCGGATGCCGCGCCGCCTGGCCTCCGCCAGTTCCGGGTTGTCCTGCCGGATGGCGCTGGACACCACCAGGGTGTCAGCGTCGCCCAGGCGGGCGGCGCTGTGCCCGACGTAGACCCGGGCGCCGAGCGCCTCGAGCTCGGTGAGCGTCGCGGACGCCGCGGAGTCGCTGCCGGACACGGTGACCCCGCGGGCCAGCATGATCTTGGCGATGCCCGACATGCCCGCGCCGCCGATGCCCGCGAAATGCACCCGGCCGAGCTGGTCGAGCGGCACCGGTTCGGTCGGGGTCACCAGGGGCATCAGCACTCTCCTCGCTCACGTGAACTGTTACCGGTGCCGGTAGCGCTCACCGGTTCTGCCGGTGCCTGCCTGGCGCCGGGAGGTGCGGGTCTGCCGCCTCGGCGGCCGGGACGGCCTGGGCGCCTTGGGCGTGATGGGGCGCCGCCGCCTCGGTGGCGACGTCGATGACGGCCTTGGCCAGCCAGCGGTCCGCGTCCCTGCGGGCGAGCGCGGCGGCCGCCTCTGACATGGCCGCTACCTGGTCGATGTTGGTCAGCACCGGAAGCAGCGCGCCCTTGATCCAGTCGGCGGTGAGCTCATCGTCCTCGACGAGCAGGCCGCCGCCGCGCTGCACGATCGGCAGCGCGTTGAGCCGCTGCTCGCCGTTGCCGATGGGCAGCGGGACGTACGCGGCCGGCATGCCGACGGCGGTGAGCTCCGCGCAGGTCATCGCGCCGGCGCGGCACAAGGCGAAGTCCGCGGCGGCGTACGCCAGGTCCATCCGGTCCACGTACGGCACCGCCACGTACGGCACGGTCCCGCCCGCCGACCGGGCGTCCGAGGCGTTCCGCGGGCCGGTGACGTGCAGCACCTGCACGCCCGCGGCGCGGATGGCGTCGAGCGCCCCCGCCAGCGCGCTGTTGAGCGACCTGGCGCCCTGCGAGCCGCCGAAGACCAGCAGCACCGGCAGGTCCGGCCGCAGCCCGAAGTGCGCGCGGGCCTTGTCGCCGACCGCGAACCTGTCGAGCTCGGCGATCTGCCGCCTGATCGGCTGCCCCAGGTACTGGGCGTTGCGCATCTTGGTGTCCGGGTGGCCGGTGAAGACGTGCGTGGTGAAGTGCGCGCCAAGCCGGTTGGCGATGCCCGGGGAGGGGTTGGCCTCGTGCACGACGATCGGCACCTTGTGCCGCCTGGCCGCCAGGTAGGCCGGGGTCGCCACGTACCCGCCGAACCCGACGAGCACGTCCGCGCCGGTCCGCTCCAGCACGACTCCGGCCTTGTGCACGGCGCCGGCGAGCCTGCCGGGAACGGTGAGCAGCTGCGGCGTCACCGAGCGCGGGAGCGGCACCGCCGGGATGAGCGCCAGCTCGTAGCCGCGCATCGGGACCAGCCGGGTCTCCAGGCCGCGTTCGGTGCCGAGGCACGTCACCTCGATGGTCCGGTCCGCCTGCCGAAGCGCGTCGGCGAGAGCGAGCGCCGGCTCGATGTGGCCGGCCGACCCTCCGCCAGCTAGGACGACCCTCATTACGATGCTCCTCGCTCGTCGGCTGCCATCGTGGCGCCGCGGGTGCCTGTCACCCGCTATCGCGGCGCTTCCCCCGGCCAAGCCAGCTTAGAACGCGGGACGCCGCGCCGGGGCCGCGTGCGGCCAGCGCCTCGCTGGCGCCGGGCGACCGCCGCGCAAACGACATGAGCATACCGAGCGCGACCATCGTCACGAGCACGGATGACAAGCCCTGGGACACCAGCGGGAGCGGCACGCCGGTAATCGGGATCACGCCGACCACCGCGCCGATGTTCACGACCGCCTGGATGACGATCCACGAGGTGATCGCGGCCGAGCAGAGCCTGCTGAACGAGTCAGGGGCGCGGCGCGCGACCCGCAGCCCGGCGAACGCCAGCCCTCCGTACATCGCGGTGACGCAGAGGGTGCCGACCAGGCCGAGTTCCTCCCCGATGATCGCGAAGATGAAGTCGCTCGTCGACTCGGGCAGCCAGCCCCACTTGATCTTGCTCGCGCCGAGCCCCACCCCGAACAGGCCGCCGTCGCCGAGCGCGACCCGGCCCTGGATGGCCTGCTGGTTCGACCCCACCGGGTTCGTGTTCGACGTGTCGAACAGGCCCGTGATGCGCTTGACCCGCCAGCTCTGCGTCACCACGAGCAGCAGCAGCACCATCCCCATCAAGATGAGCAGGGCGCTGAACACCCGTCCCGGGGCGCCAGCGAACCAGAGCAGCGCCAGGAAGACGATCAGCAGCACGAACGTGGTGCCAACGTCGTCGCCGGCCATCACCAGCAGGGCGAGCAGGCCGGTGCCCGGCATGAGCGGCACGAGCATGTGCCGCCAGTCGGCCAGCATGCCCATCTTCTCTTTGCGGGCCAGCAGGTCCGCGCCCCAGACGGCGAGCGCAAGCTTGGCCAGCTCCGACGGCTGGAACTGGAGTGGCCCGAGGGCGATCCACCGGGAGGCGCCGTTCTTGGTCACGCCGACGCCGTGGATCAGGATCAGGCAAAGCCCGATGATCGCCACCGCGAGCAGCGGGTAAGCCGCCGCGCGGAACAGCCGCGGCGACGAGCGCGCCGCGACCCACATGAGCGGCAGGCCGATGCAGACGCCGGCCAGCTGCTTCTCGAAGTCCGAGTACGGCGACAAGCCGAAGGACAGGTCGGTCACCGACGCCGTCGACAGCACCATCACCAGGCCGAGCGCGAGCAGCAGCGTGGTGATGCCGACGATCAGGTAGTACGGCGTGAGCGGCCGGTCGAGCAGCGCGCGCCAGGCGCGCAGCTGCTCGCCGAACCCGGGCAGCCGCGGCACGGGCCGGCCGGCGGCCGCCTCGAGCGATTCGGCGTCCTCACCCGTCTCAAGCGTGTCCTCCACCGCACGGACGTACATGCCTTCTAGTGTCCGCGCCGCTCACTCCCATACCGGGAACATCCGCCGCGTGTCGCGCAACTACCCCCGGGAATGCCGTCCTGGGGACGGCCTTCGCGGCCCGGCCGAACGTGCTCGATGCCACATCCACTACGTAAGAGTGTGGACGATGTCACATCGACCACGTTCGCTCGCGGCTGGGGACCTGACGGCTGAGGACCTGGCGGGTGGGGGGCCTGGCGGCTGGGGACGGGGGGTGGAGACGGGGTGGAGGGGTCAGCGACAATGGGGCATGGACTTCAGCGCTGAGGCGCGGCTCGCGCACGCGGGGACCGAACGGACGGCGGGCGCGCCGCTCGCGCCGCCGCTGCTCGCGACCAGCACGTACGTGTCGCAGGGCGAGCCGGACCCGGAGCGGGGCTACGGGCGGATGGCCAACCCGGGGTGGACGGCCGTCGAGGAGGCGCTCGCGGCGATCGAGGGGCCCGGCGCGGTCGCGGTGAGCTTCGCCTCCGGGCAGGCCGCGTCGATGGCGCTGATGCTGAGCCTGGCGGCCGGCCGGAGCAGGATCGTGTTCCCGCCCGACGGCTACTACAACACCCGGGCGCTCGCGGACAGGCTACGGCCGCATGGCGCCGAAGCGGTCGCGGTCGACCAGCTCGACCTCGCCGCCGTCGGCCAGGCGCTCCGCGCCGACCCGTCCGTGCTGTGGGCGGAGACGCCGACCAACCCGCTGCTGCGGGTCGCCGACCTCGCGGCGCTCGGCGAGCTGGCCGCCGCGACGGCGGCGCCGTTCGTCGTGGACAACACGGTGGCGACGGCGCTGCTGCAGAAGCCGCTGGAGTTCGGCGCGCTGGCGTCGGTGTACTCGCTCACCAAGGCCGTCTCCGGCCACTCGGACGTGCTCGGCGGCGCGGTCGTCACCAGGGACCAGGAGCTAGCCCGCGACCTGCGCGACTGGCGCACCGCGGGCGGCGGCATCCCGGGCCCGTTCGAGTCCTGGCTGGTCCTGCGCGGCATGAAAACCCTCGACCTGCGCATCACGCGCGAGTCAGAGAACGCCTCGAGAATCGCCGACTTCCTGGCGGCCCACCCCCGCGTCACGGCCGTCCACTACCCCGGGCTCAGGCCTTCGGCCGCGGCGAAGGCGCAGCTGCCCAGGGGCTTCGGTCCGCTCCTGTCGTTCGAGCTAGCCGGCGCGGCCGCGGACGCCGACGCGGTGGTCGCCGCCGCTCGGCTCGTGGTGCCGGCGACGAGCCTCGGCGGCGTCGAGTCCACCTGGGAACGGCGCGCCCGCTGGGCAGGCGAAACCGCCCCGGAGACGCTCATCCGCCTGTCCGCTGGCATTGAACCCGTCGAGGACCTGCTCGCGGACATCGGCGCGGCCTTGACCGCCTAACCCGAACCCCGAGCCACTGACTTAGGAGCAGCAAATTACGCGCTTCTTGCTGTTATCGCCTCTTTGGCGTAATTATCTGCTCCTAAGTGCTTGAGTGCGCTCAGGCGGAAGCGGTCAGCCGTTGAGGATGCGGGCCTTCTGCTGGTCGAATTCGGCGTCCGTCAGGACGCCGGCGTTCTTCAGGTCGCTGAGCTGCGCGAGCTGGGCGAGCCGCTCGCTCATGTCGGTGGAAGGCGCCTGCGGTGGCGGCGCGGCCTCGGGTGGCGGCTGCGCGGCAGGCGGCGGCGCCAGGCCGGCGCTCTGGTCCTGCGCCGCCCACCGTTGCTGTTGCCTGCGTTGTATCCGCCCGTGCACGGAACTCGCCACTGCCACCGTCGCGGCGGTCTTCAAGATGCCCATCGTAATCTCCTGTCTGCCGCGGTCAGGAACGCTCGGCGGCGTCTAGGGCGGCCACCAGGTCATCGACAGGAATCCCGCCGTCCTCGATCAGCCGGGCGCCGCTGCGCCGCCAGCCGTCGGCCAGGCGAAGGATCCAGCGGTTCTCGTAGACGATGACGGCCGCGGCCGAGCCGGGCCTGATCGCCGCCGAGACGTGCTCGACATCGGCGTCGTCGAGCAGGCCTGACGAGGCGCCGCTCCAGGCGCCGATACCGGTGCCGTCCGGCTCGCCGAGTTCGGCGGCATCGGCCTTGCGGGCATTGCCCGCGGCGTCCTTGACGATGAACTCCGCGTCCAGGATGCGGATGGTGCCCTGGGTGACGAGGGACAGCAGTTCCCGGAGATCCGCCGCGCCGATCCGTCCGTCAGGAAACTCGACCGCGAGGAAATCGACCGGGCCGATTTCATCCTCGCGTGGCTCGTATTCGCTGGGCCGCACGTTCCGATCGTGCGCTGAGATGCGCCGCAGGTCATCACCCATCCAGGGTGACGGGCGCTACTTCGGGAACCAGCCTACGTAGAAAATGCCAAGACCAAGGGCGACGAACATGCCGGCGATCAGCCAGAAGCGGACCACGATCGTTGTTTCCGCCCAGCCGACCAGTTCGAAGTGATGCTGCAGCGGCGCCATCCGGAACACCCGGATCGGCTTTCCGGTCTTCCACTTGCTTACCTTGAACACGCCGATCTGGATGACATCCGACATCGTGATGATCACGAACAGGCCGCCGAGCAGGATCAGCAGCAGCTCGGTCCTGGTGACGATCGCCAGGCCGGCCAGCGCGCCGCCGAGGGCGAGCGAGCCGGTGTCGCCCATGAAGATCTTGGCGGGCGGCGCGTTCCACCACAGGAAGCCGAAACAGGCGCCCATCACGGTCGCGGCGACCACCGCCGCGTCCAGCGGGTCGCGGACGTTGTAGCAGTTCTGCGCCAGCGCGACCGTGCAGTCGTTGCGGAGCTGCCAGTTCCCGATGATCACGTACGCGGCGAGCACGAGGATGGCCGCGCCGGACGCGAGGCCATCGAGGCCGTCGGTGAGGTTCACCCCGTTGGAGGTGCCGGTGACCATGACGATCACCCAGATCACGAACAGCAGCGCGCCGATGGAGACCCCGAAGTCGGTCAGGAACGACAGGTGCGGCGACGCCGGGGTCAGGTCGTACCCGTCAGGGAAGTGCAGGGCGAGGACCGCGAAGATCGCGCCGACGAGCGCCTGCCCGAGCAGCTTGGCGCCGCTGCGCAGCCCGAGGCTGCGCCGCATGAACAGCTTGATGAAGTCGTCGGTGAAGCCGACCAGGCCGAGGCCGGTCATCAGGAACAGCACGAGCAGGCCGGACGGGGACATCGGGTCGCCGGTGAGCCAGTGCCCGAGCAGGTACCCGATCAGCGACGCGATGATGATGACGATGCCGCCCATGGTCGGCGTGCCGCTCTTGCCCAGGTGCGCCTGCGGGCCGTCGGTCCTGATCTGCTGGCCGAGCTTGCGCTTGCGCAGCACCGTGATGGTCGGGCGGGTGCCGAGCAGGGCGATGACCAGCGAGATCGTGCCGGAAAGCAGGATGGTCTTCACGGTGCAGCCTCCGCCAGTAGCCTGTCCGCGACTTCCCAGAGCCCGGCAGACTTGGATGCCTTCACTAGTACGACGTCTCCAGGTCGCAACAGGTTGTCAAGCGCCGCGACGGCGCCCGCCGCGTCCGGCGCGGCGATGGCTTCGCCGTGCCAGCCGGTTTCCGCGCGCGCGCCATCGAGCACGGGGCGGGCCTCCTCGCCCACCGCGATCAGCCCGGCCACGCCCGCCTGGGCGGCGAGCCTGCCGACCTCCGCGTGGCTGTCGTCCGCGATGTCGCCGAGTTCGGCCATGTGGCCGAGCACGGCGAACCCCCGCCGGCCGCCCCGCGCCAGGTGCCGTAGCGCCTCGATCGCGGCGCGGGTCGAGTCAGGGTTGGCGTTGTAGGCGTCGTTTACCACCAGTACCCCGTCGGGCCGCTCGTGCAACTCCATCCGCCGCCTGCTCCGCACGGTCGCCGCGCTCAGCGCGGCGGCGATAGCCTGGGTGTCCATGCCGAGTTCGGCCGCGATAGCGGCGGCGGCCAGCGCGTTGGACACATGATGGGCGCCGTGCAACCGCAGCGCGACGTCCGCGCTGCCGCCGGGCATCAGCAGCCGGAACGAGGCGCGGCCCAGGTCGTCGAGGCGAATGTCCCCGGCTCGTACCGCGGCCGCGGTGTCGCGCACGCCGAACGTCACCACGCGGGCCGCCGTGCGGGCCGCCATCGCGAGCACCCGCGGGTCGTCGGCGTTCAGCACCGCCACGCCGTCGGCGGGCAGCGCCGCCGGCAGCTCGCCCTTCGCCTTCGCTACCGCGTCAAGCGAGCCGAACTCCCCGGCGTGCGCCCGGCCGACGTTCAGCACCGCGCCGATCCGCGGCGGCGCGATGTCGCACAGGGCGGCGATGTGCCCGATGCCGCGGGCCGACATCTCCAGCACGAGGAAGCGGGTCGAGGCGCCGGCGCGCAGCACGGTCAGCGGCAGGCCGATCTCGTTGTTGAACGAGTCCTCGGGGGCGATGGTCGGCCCGAGGTGCTCCACGACCTGAGCCGCGAGGTCCTTGGTCGAGGTCTTGCCCGACGACCCGGTGATCCCGGTGACGGTCGCGGCGGGCAGCCGGCCGAGCACCCCCTTGGCCAGCGCGCCGAGCGCGACGGTCACGTCCGGGACGACGACCGCGGGTGCGCCGGGCACCGGCCGGGAGGCGAGCACCCCGGCGGCCCCGGCGGCGACCGCGGCGGGCGCGTAGTCGTGGCCGTCCGCGTGCTCGCCGGGCAGCGCGGCGAACAGCGCGCCGTCGGTCACGCGCCGGGAGTCGATGATCACGGGCCCGGTGACGGTGCGGGCGGCGGCTTCCGCGGGAGCGAGCGACCCGCCGGTCAGCGCCGCGATCTCGGCTAGCGTCAGCGGGATCATGACAGGTCCGCCCCGTCGCCTGCCGAGGGCGGTCCCCGCCGCGCGAGCGCGGCGGCGGTGACCGCCCGGTCGTCGAACGGCAGCACGGTCCCGGCCATGTACTGCCCGGTCTCGTGCCCCTTGCCGGCTACCAGCACCACGTCGCCCTTTCCCGCCAGGCCGGCGGCGAGGCCAATGGCCGCCGCCCGGTCCGGTTCGACGATCACCCGGGCCCGCGCCCCTTCGTGGACGCCGAGCACTCCGTGCAGCATCTCGTCGAGGATCGCCAGCGGATCCTCCGAGCGCGGGTTGTCGCTCGTGAGGATCGCCACGTCCGCCAGCCGGGCGGCGGCGGCGCCCATCAGCGGCCGCTTGCCGCGGTCCCGGTCGCCGCCGCAGCCGAGCACCACGATCAGGTCGCCGGCGGTCACCGAACGCAGCGCGCCGAGCACCGCCTCGACCGCGCCGGGCTTGTGCGAGTAGTCCACGAACACGTCTGCTGGACCGCCGGGGACGCGCTCCAGCCGGCCGGGCACGCCGGGACAGCCGGCCACGCCGGCGACCGCGTCCTCGAGCGGGCAGCCGGCCTCGACCAGCGCCACGATCGCGCCGAGCGCGTTGGCCACGTTGAACGCGCCGGGCAGCGTCACCGACGCGTCCGCCTCCACGCCGCCGGGCCCGATCACCCGGAACGTCGAGCCGTCCGCGCCGCAGCGCACGTCGGCGGCCCGCCAGTCCGCGTTCCTGTAGGCGCCGGAGGCCGGATCGGCGCAGAACGTGACGACCGGCACCGACGCCTCCGCCACCAGGCGCCTGCCGTACCTGTCGGCCACGTTCAGCACGGCGAGCCCGGCGTGCCGCGGGGTGAACAGCTGCGCCTTCGCCTTGAAGTAGTCCTCGAACCCGGCGTGGAAGTCCAGGTGGTCCTGCGACAGGTTAGTGAACACCGCCACGTCGTACCGGGTGCCGTCCACTCGGCCGAGCGCCAGCGAATGGCTGGACACCTCCATCGCGGCCGCCGTCACGCGGCGCTCCACCATGACGGCGAGCAGCGCCTGCAGGTCCGGCGCCTCCGGCGTGGTCAGTGCCGAGCCGACCCGCTCCGCACCGATCCTGATCTCTACCCCGCCGATCAGCCCGGTCTCGTGCCCGGCCGCGCGCAGCCCGGCCTCGGCCAGGTAGCTGGTGGTCGTCTTGCCGCTTGTCCCTGTCACCCCGATCATCGTCATCCGGTGTGACGGGTCGCCGTAGATCCAGCAGGAGATGTCGCCGAGCCGGTCCCGCGGCGCGGACACCACGAACACCGGCACGCCGGTGCGGGCCGCCCGGTCCCGGCCGGCCTGGTCGGTGAGGATGGCGATCGCCCCGGCCGCGACGGCCTGGTCGCAGTAGGCGGCGCCGTGGGTGTGCTCGCCGGACAGGGCCGCGTACAGGTCACCGGCCTGCACCTGCCGGGAATCGAGGGTGACGCCGGTGAGCCGGCCGGGACCGTTCGGAATGAAATCGGTTCTTCCTACGCCAAGGAGCTCGGCCAGCCCGGACAACGGACGTGGCGGAACGCGGGCGGGTCGGATCACGCCCCGAGGGTATCCAATATCAGGGCGCATTGAGCCGGACATACGGCGCGACAAGTCCAGGTTGCGGAGGAATCTGCAATGTCTGCAGGGCGAACTTCATCGCGTTGTACAAGACCGGGCCCGCGACGTTGGCCCCGAAGTACGCGATGTTGCTGTCCGGATCCTGCACGTTCGCCGAGACCACGACCTGCGGGCCGTTGCCCGGCGCCATCCCGATGAAGCTCGAGCCGTACTGGCACAGCGCGCAGTGCGGGCCCGGCTCCTGCGCGGTGCCGGTCTTGGCGGCGACCGCGTAGCCGGGGATGACGGCCCACGGTGCATTGCCCTCCGCGTCCAGCCCGGGCACCTGCTGCAGGATCTGGACTAGCTCGTGCGCCGTCTTCGGCTGGATCACCCGGCGGGACGGCTCCGGCGCCGCCGGGGTGTACTGGCCGCTCGAGTTGTACGTCCCTGCGATGAGCGTCGGCTGCACCCGCACGCCGTTGTTCGCGATCGTCGCGTAAACGCTGGCCATCTGCACCGCGTTCACCGCCACGCCCTGCCCGAACGACAGCGTGTACCGCTCGTCGCCCGCCCATTTGTCCGGCGTCGGCAGGATCCCCGGGCTCTCCCCCGGCAGGTTCAGCCCGGTCGGCTCGCCGAGGCCGAAGGCGCGCAGGTAGTCGTACTGCACCTGCGGCGGGACGTGCTCGACCACCTGGGACATGCCGACGTTGCTGGAGTGCGCGATAATGCCCGCGATCGTGTAGTGCGAGCCGCCGTCGGCCTCCGCGTCGGTGATCCACTGGCCGCCTCTGTAGATCTCGGACGGGATGTAGTACGGGCTCATCGGCGTCTGGCCGCCGCGCTCGAACGCCGCGGCGGCCGTCATGACCTTGGCAGTGGAGCCGGGCGCGAAGATGTCCTGCACGTCGAGGTCCTTGGCGTCCGCGACGCTGGTCAGCGTGTTCTGGTCGTAGGTCGGCCACTGCGCCATGGCGAGGATGGCGCCGGTCTTCGGCTGGATGATCACGACGGTGCACTGCCTGGCGTGCGTCTTGTTCACTTCCGCCTCGCACGCCTGCTGCGCGGCCAGTTGCAACGCCGGGATGATCGTCAGCCGGATGCTGGTGCCGTTCCGCGCCGGGGTGTCCTTGCTGCCCGCCAGCGGGATCGGCTGCCTGTCGGCGCCGATCTCCACCTGCTCGCTGCCCGGCGTGCCGGACAGCAGCTTGTTGTACTCCCGCTCGATGCCGGTCTGCCCGGCGATCACGCCGGTGGCCGGGTTCACGTTCGTGAAGCCGACGACGTTCGCGGTGGCGTCGCCGTCCGGGTAGTCCCTGGCGTATGTCGGCGACCAGGCGACGCCGACGATGTTCAGCGCGGCGACCTTGGTCTCGTTCGGGCCGGATACGCCCTTGGCGAGGATCACGTAGTCCTTCGACGTCGGGTGCTCGAGGAGGTTGAGCACCTGCTGCTGCGTCAGGCCGAGCGGGGCGGCGAGCTCCTGGGCGGCGAGCGGCTTGTCGGCTATCTGCGGCGGGTCCGCCGTCACCGTGTAGGTCTCCACGGTCATCGCCAGAACCTGCCCGTCCGCGCCGTAGATGGTGCCGCGCATCGCGGGCAGCGGGATCGCCTCGAACGTCTGCTTCTTGGCCACCTGGCGGTAATAGCCGGCCTCCATGCCCTGGATCTGCACCAGGCGGCCGGCGAACAGGGTGAGCGTGACCGCGACGGCGATCAGCGCGATGCCGATGCGCTTGCCCGGCTCGCCGCGGCGGATGGTGATGCGGCGCGGTCGTCGCGGCGGGCGCGGCGGGCGCGGCGGGCGGCGGGGAGGAGACAGCGGCGGCGCGGCGTAGTCATCTCGCGGAGGGCGGAGCCGCGGGGAGGATTTCCGCGGCAGTCCTTCGGAACGCCCCGGAGAATCTCCCCGCGTCCCCTTCCTCTCGGCCGCTGGGTATCCCGAACGTCCGGTGGTTTCGCCTCGGTCCGGGCGGGGACGGCGTTGGGGGTGGTCGCCTGCGCGGCGGCCATCGCCCGGGCGGCGGCCCGGGCGACCAGAGCGGCCAGGCCGGTCAGCGCCGCCGGGGCGGCCGGGGGGGCCCGGGTCCCGGCCGCGTTGGGTCATGGGGTGTATCCGGGCACGTTGATGGCCTGCACGGCTCCGCTCCCCGCGTCGGTCTGCACCTTGCCGGTCTTGAGGTCGAAGAACCGCAGCTGGCCTTGCTCGGTCATGCCGAGCTGCTCCGCCTGCTGCTCGATGACCTGCGCGGACTGCGCCTGGGCCACCTGTTCCTGTAGCGTCTGGCGCTGCCTGGCGAACTCGTCGACGGACTGTTGCAGCTTCGTGATCCGGTAGGACCCCGCGGCCAGCGTCGTGCTGATCAGCAGCGTGCAGACCAGTGCCCCGCCGAGCAGGACGCACAGCATCAGGATGAACGGCATCCGGTGGCCGCCGCGCGGTGCGCCGCGGGTGACGCTGGGGGCCCTCGGGACGCTAGGGGCGCTGGAGGCCAGCCGTACGCCGTCGGGCAGGCCGGGCCGCTGTCCCGGCTCAGCGGGCGGGCGGGGCCGGGCGGGCCGCCGCGCCGGGGCCGCGGGCCTGGGCATCGTTCCGACGCCGCCAGCCTTCTGGTCGCGGGTATCTGAGTCGCTCATGCTGCCTCCCGGATTCGCTCGGCCGCGCGAAGACGTGCGGAGGCCGACCTGGGGTTGGCCGCCAGTTCCGCCTCGCTGGGGCGCTCGGCACCCCTGGTCAGCAGCCGGAACCGCGGCGCGGTTCCTGGCAGCTGGTCACCGGCCCGCACC
The DNA here is from genome assembly GCA_963843745.1 of uncultured Actinomycetota bacterium. Lineage (GTDB taxonomy): Bacteria > Actinomycetota > Actinomycetes > Streptosporangiales > Streptosporangiaceae > Trebonia. The sequence goes on along the minus strand of CAWJLP010000007.1, from coordinate 1,362,001 downwards.
GGCAGCCCTGGCGGCGCGGGATCGGCGGTTCTCGCCGCGAGTTCCCGCTTGACCAGCCGGTCCTCGAGCGAGTGGTAGGCGAGCGCCACGAACCGCCCGCCGGGTGAGAGCAAGTCAAGGGCGGCGGGCAGCGCCCGCCGCAGCGCGCCGAGTTCGTCGTTCACCTCGATGCGCAGCGCCTGAAAGGTCCGCTTGGCGGGATTGCCGCCGGTGCGCCGCGCAGGGGCGGGAATGGCGTCCTTCACGATCGCGCTCAGCCGCAGCGTCGAGGTGACCGGCTCGCGCGCGCGTTCCCGCGCGACTGCCTCGGCGATCCGCCGCGCGAAGCGCTCCTCGCCGTACTCGGCGAGCACCCGGGTCAGCTCGCTGACCGGGTAGTCGTTGACGACGCGTTCTGCTGTCTTGCTGGCCGTCTGGTCCATCCGCATGTCCAGCGGCGCGTCCTGCGCGTAGGAGAAGCCCCGGCTGGTGTCGTCCAGCTGCGGCGAGGACACCCCGAGGTCGAACAGCACGCCCTGGACCCGGCGGTGCCCGGCGCGGGCGACGATCGCGGCGATCTGGTCGTAAACGGCGTGCGCGAGCGTCACCTGGCCCGGGTACTCGGCGGCCAGGGCGCGGCCCGCCTCGATCGCGGCCTCATCGGCGTCGATGCCGATGAGCAGCAGACCTGGGCAGGCTTCGAGCAGGGCGCGGGCGTGTCCCGCGCGGCCGAGCGTCGCGTCCACGAGAACGGGCGGGCCGCCATCCGGTCCTGGGCCGGTCAATGCGGGCACGAGCAAGGCGGTCACCCGGCCGGCCAGCACCGGCACGTGCGCATAGGCGTGGTCGCCCACTTGACCCCTCCGCTCCAGCGCTCCGCGCTGTGCTTCTCGCTGCTATCGCGGCTTCCGCTGTTGTCGCGACGCTTGCCGCCGCGATGCCTGTGGCGTGGCACTATCGCGACGCTTCTTGCTGTCATCTGCAGTTGGTGACCGGCCGGGTCTCCTCCGCGCCCTGTGGGGGCCGCCGCCTGGCACCGGGGAAGTGGCGCCAGCCTGCGCAGCCCGGGCGCGGGTGGAGACTCGCCGGACAGCCATGGCCACCGGGGAATCCCGGTGACCGCCTACAAGATCCCTGGCAGCACCTCCTCCGCGGCTTCGGAGAACGAGTCCTCCTGTGCGGCCAGGTAGGTCTCCCATGCCTGGGCGTCCCAGATCTCGAGCCGGGTATTGGCCCCGATCACGATGCAGTCCCGTTGCAGCCCCGCGTACTCGCGCAGGCCGGGCGGGACGGTGATCCTGCCCGTCTTGTCCGGAGTCTCGTCGGAGGCGCTGGCGAAGAAGACGCGGCTGTAGTCCCGCACCGCCTTGGCGGTGACCGGCGCGGCGCGCAATGCCTCGGTGATCCGCTCGAACTCCTCGTGCGGGAAGACGTACAGGCAGCGCTCCTGCCCCTTCGTGATCACGACTCCCCCGGCGAGCTCGTCACGGTACTTCGCCGGCAAGAAGAGGCGCCCCTTCTCGTCGAGCCGGGGCGCGTGAGTACCGAGGAACATCCGGTGCTCACCTCCAACCCCCCGGCGGGCCGGGCTTAGACAGCCATCTCACTCCACCGCGCTCCACTGTACTCCACATTCCTCCACCGTCAACTGTGAATCTAGCGTGGTGGCGGCTTTCTTTGCTGTAAACCTGCAGTTCAGCGTCGGTGGAGCGAAGTGGGGGAAGAATCGGCGCCGAGACCGGCGAGCCGGCGATCCCCCACTTCGTCCCACAACGCCGGAGTCGGCTATCGCCTGCGTTCCTGGCGTTCTACCTGATCAACGCCGTGGCGTTCATCGGCTACACGCTCCTCGCGACCCACGTCTCGTGGCTGCCTTAACAACAGCCGCAGAGGCCTCCGGAACGGCGCCCGACGTGGCCGGCGCGACGGTTGTGGCGGCTGGTTTCGCCGGAGAGCTGGCCTTCACACAGGTATTCCATGATCACGTAAGAAAATCGCTCGTATAGAACATTTTTCTTACGTGATCATGCTGAGCACCGTGACTTAGGGACTCAGGCGCCCGGTCGCTGGGTTAGAGCATGTCGCGTCCAGCGCCAACCTGCACCAGGCGTCCCAAGCGCCTCCGCTGTCCATTACGTCAGGCACATGAGTCCCGGCCATGGACTGTTTTGCGTGGCCTTGGTGAGATTGGGGGCCGTGGGACTTGCGGGGCAAGGCTTCGATCACTCAGAGCTCGTGGTGGGCCGGGGCGGCGGGCAATCGGATTGCGGCGGGGAACCGTATGACTCGTGGGCAGCCAGCCGGCGAGCAAGCCTTGCGCGGATGTCGCGGCGGCTGCTAATAGGTAAGTTTCTGGCAAGAGGGGTGCCTGGGCAGCGATGCCGCGCTACGGGCAGGCGTGGCACGCTGGCGTGGGACGACATACTGTCTGTAGACGACGCAGTCAGCGCGCTGTACGCGCCCGGGCCTATCGAGGAGGGCCTTTTGGTAGTCGACACGGGGCGCGGCCGCGAGCGGACGCTCGAGGATCTGGTCGCGACGGCACGGAAGATCGCCACGGCCGTCGAGTCAGTGATCGACGGGAAGGCTGAGGCGGTCAAGCTCGCCCTCACCGTCCTGCTCGCGGAGGGTCACCTGCTGATCGAGGATGTGCCTGGCGTCGGCAAGACGATGCTCGCCAAGGCGCTCGCCAGGTCGATCGACGGCTCGGTGCGGCGGATCCAGTTCACTCCCGACCTGCTGCCGAGCGACGTCACCGGCGTGAGCGCCTACAACCAGGAACGCCGGGAATTCGAGTTCAAGCCCGGCCCGATCTTCGCGAACATCGTGGTCGGCGACGAGATCAACAGGGCCTCGCCCAAGACCCAGTCCGCGCTCCTCGAGTGCATGGAGGAGCGGCACGTCACGGTCGACGGGACCACCTACCTGCTCGAGGCCCCGTTCATGGTCATCGGCACCCAGAACCCGGTGGAGATGGAGGGCACCTACCCGCTCCCCGAGGCGCAGCGGGACAGGTTCACCGCCCGCCTCTCTATCGGCTACCCCACCGCGGCCGCCGAGCTGGAGATGCTCAACACCCACGGCTCCTCCTCTCCGCTCGACCAGCTGAAGCCGGTCGCCACCGCGCTCGACGTGCGCGACCTGATCAAGGCGGTCCGCGGCGTGCACGTGTCCGGCCAGGTCAAGGAGTACATCATCGCGCTGGCGGCGGCCACGAGGACCGCGTTCTGAGCTGCGGCTCGGCGCGTCGCCGCGATCCGCGCTGCACATGCTGCGGACGAGCCGGGCCCGGGCCGCGCTGGACCGCAGAGACTACGTGATCCCCGACGACATCCAGGCGCTGGCGGTCCCGGTGCTGGCGCACCGGCTGCTGCCGACCGCCGAGGCCATGATCGAGCGCAAGCTCCCCGAGCAGGTAGTGGCGCGGCTCATCGCGGAGCTCCCGCTGCCGCGTACCTGACGGACGGTGACTTCAGGTGCGTAGGCTGCTAGCCGCGCTGACGGTCCGGGGGAAGTCGTTCGTCGCGGCCGGCCTGGCGGCGGCCTTCTGCGGCCTGCTCATCCCCGAGCCTGACCTGCTGCGGATCGGCTGCCTGCTGATGGCGCTGCCGCTGCTGTCGGCGTTCGGCGCCGGGCGGGCAAGGTACCGGCTGTCCTGCGTGCGGCGGCTGGCGCCGCCGCGGCTGGCGGCCGGCCAGATCGCCGAGGTGACCATCCAGCTGGCGAACGTCTCCCGGCTGCGGACCGGGCTGCTGCTCTGCCAGGACACCGTGCCTCTCGCGCTCGGCAGCAGGCCGCGGTTCGTGCTGCAGGGCATCGCCGGCGGCGGCAGCAGGGAGTTCAAGTACCAGCTCGGGTCGGACACGCGCGGCAAGTACACGGTCGGGCCGCTACAGGTGCGGGTGGCCGACTCGTTCGGGCTGGTGTCGATCAGCCGGGCCTTCAGCAGCACGAGCACGCTGACCGTGACGCCGCGGATCGTCGCATTGTCCCGCCCGCCGCTGTCCGGCAACTGGCTCGGCGACAGCGAGCACGGCAAGCGCAGCATCTCCGCCAGCGGGGAAGACGACGTGGCGCCGCGCGAGTACCGCACCGGGGACGGGCTGCACCGGGTGCACTGGCGGTCCACCGCGCGATACGGAGAGCTCATGGTGCGCCGTGAGGAGCAGCACTGGCGGAACACGGCCACGCTCTTCCTCGACAGCAGGCGGTCCGCCTACCCCACCACGATGTTCGAGCTCGCGGTCACCGCCGCCGCGTCGGTCGGGGTGCACCTGGCCGGCGAGGGATTCGAGGCCCGGTTCGTGACGGACGCCGGGGAAGTGCCCAGGCAGGGCTCGTTCGGCGACACGCTGCTCGATACGCTCGCCGTCATCGGGCCATCGAGGTCGATCGGCCTCGGCCAGGGCATCCAGGCACTGTCCGTGGAGGGCGGGCAGATCATCGCGGTCGTCGGGCTGCTGACGGACGCGGAGGCCACGGAGCTGGCGGCCACCCGGCGCGGCACCGCGCCCGGGCTCGCCCTGCTGCTGGCGCCCGCCGACCGGGCCTGGGCCGCGCGGACCGCGGCGACCTCGCAGCTCCTGATCGGCGCCGGGTGGCGGGTCGCGACCGTGCCCGACGGCGCGCGGCTGCCCGCGGCGTGGCACGAACTGCACCAGGCCGGCGGCGCGGCGATGGCTTTCGCCGGCGGCCTGACCGAGGCGGGCGCGGACGCGGCGGACGCGGCGGACGTGGCGGACGGGGCCGCCGGGGCAACGGCAGCCGGGGCGGGAGTGGCCGATGTCTAGCCACCGCAGGACGATCGCGGCGGCCGCCGCGACGATCCTGACCTCCATCTCGCTGTACCCGGTCTTCATCGGCACCGCCTGGTTCTGGGCCGGCGCGGGCGCGGTCCTCGCCGTCGCGGGCGCGGCCACGCTCACCAGGCTGCGGCGGCTGCCGGTGCTCGTCTGCGTGGTCGGCTCGCTCGCCGGCCTGCTGCTGTACCTGAACCTCGTGTTCTCCAACGGGCGGTCGTGGGCGCACCTGCTGCCGACCGCGACCTCGCTGCGGCTGCTGTGGGACCTGGCCGGGCAGGGCTTCCGCGAGTCCTCGAAGTACGCTCCCCCGGTCCCCGCGCTGTCCGGGATGGTGCTGCTCGCCGCCGCCGGCATCGGCATCACCGCCGTGCTCACCGACCTCATCGCGGTCCGGCTCGGCAGCGCGGCGCTGGCCGGCCTGCCGCTGCTGCTGCTGTTCACCGAGCCGTTCACGCTCAGCATCTCCCGCGACGCCCTCGGGACCACGATCGCCTTCTGCGCCGCCACGGCCGGCTACCTCTGGATGCTGAGCAGCGAGGGCAGGGACCGGATCAGGGAGTGGGAACACAAGAACCCGGATCCGCGGCTGATGCCCGACACCACCGCGGTCGCGGCCGCGGGACGGCGGGTAGGCGCCGCCTCGATGGTGGTCGCGCTCTGCGTCCCGCTGATCATCCCCGGGCTGCACGTGACCCGGCTGTTCGGCAGCGGCCAGCCGGGCATCGGCGGGCACGGCCCCGGCGCCGGCGCCGGCGCCGGGTTCCCCGACCCCAATACCCAGATGAGCAACGAGCTGCACACGACGCAGACCCAGCTGGAGTTCACCTACACCAGTACCGCCATCAACCCGCAGTACTTCCAGGTCTACGTGCTCGACAACCTGACGGCCTCCGAGGGCTGGAAGATATTCGGGCAGCCCTCCGTCCTGGCGGCGGTGAACCCGCAGCTACCCGCCGCGCCCGGCCTCGCGGCGTCGGCGAGCAGCTCGTTCGCGAGGGTGACCACGCACGTCACGCTGAGCGGATCGGTCCCCCAGGACCAGTACAACGCGCTGCCCGTGCCGTACCCGGCGACAGCGGTCACCGCGCCCGGCAGCCTGCAGGCCGACCGGTCGAGCCTGATGGTGTTCGACAACGGCCAGCGGCTGGCCGGCCTCAGCTACTCGGTGAAGAGCCTCGACGCGGCACCGCCCGCGAAAGGCCTCGACGGCGCCCCGCTCCCGGCCATCGGCGGCTACTACACCCAGGTGCCCTCGTCCTACCTGGCGCTGCGCGGCCTCGCACAGTCGGTGGCGAAGGCAGCCGGGGCGAAGACGGCGTTCCAGGACGCGGTCGCGCTCCAGAACTGGCTGTCCGCGGGCGGCGGCTTCCGGTACACGCTGAGCGCGCCGACGGTCATCAGCGAGAGCGGGCTGGCGAACTTCCTCGAGCACACGAAGCGCGGATACTGCCAGCAGTTCTCCTTCGCCATGGCCGCGCTGGCCCGGCTGCTCGGCATCCCGGCGCGGGTCGCGATCGGCTTCACCTCAGGGACGGCGGTGGCCGGCAACGAGTGGGTCGTCACCTCGCACGACGCGCACGCCTGGCCGGAACTGTACTTCCAGGGCTTCGGCTGGCTCAGGTTCGAGCCGACCCCCGCGGGCGGGGCGCCCGGCCAGGGCACGGCGACCACCCCGGTGTACACGCTCAGCACGAGCGGCACCCTGCCGGACTCTTCGCCAGGGTCGCAGCCGGGCGGCACGTCGGCGACGTCCGGCGCCGCGTCGAACCGCAACCAGGGACTCAAGAACGGGGGCCTCCTGATCGGCGGCGGCGGCGGCGCCGCGGCGCACAGCGGCGCCGGGGTGAATCCGTGGGAGGTGCTCGGGTTCTGCGTCCTCGGGCTGGCGGTGATCGCGGCCGCCGCGCCTGGCGTTGTCCGGGTGCTGGTCAGGCGGCGGCGCTGGCGCGCCCGCGCGGACGACGCGCGGGCGCACGCGGCGTGGCGCGAACTGCGTGACGACCTCGTCGACTACCAGGTCGGCTACCTGCCGAGCCAGTCGCCGCGGACGGTCGCGGCGCGCACGGCCGGCACCCTCGAGCTGGCGCCGCCGGCCGAGGCCGCGCTGGGCCGCATCGCGATGGCCGAGGAGCGCGCCAGGTACGCGGCCCGCGCCGACAGCGGGGCCGGCCTGCGCGGCGACAGCACGGCCGTCCGCAAGGCGGTCGCCACGGCCGTGCCGCGGTGGACCCGGTGGCGGGCACGGCTGCTGCCGACCTCGGTCCTGTCACCAGCGCTGACCGCCGTCCTCCAGGCGACGGACATCTTCGGCAGGCTCAACCCTGAGCGGTTCGCGAAGGACCGGCTGAACCGGACGGAGAACCCCTTACAGGTCCCCTTCCTGCCGTCTGCGCCAGCGTTCGTCCAAGCGCTCCATCATCGCGCTGCGGTTGCCCTTGCCGCGGTTCTTCCGCCGCCGGCGGCGCTGGCCCGCCGGCCCGCGCCCGGCCACGCCGAGCGCGACGCCTGACATGTGCCGCCAGCTGTTCAGCGCCCAGATGCCGCAGACCAGCATGACGGCGAATCCGCCTACTGCGAGCCAGACCATCGGCAAGATGACACCCGCCGCGACCATGCCCGCGCCGACACCGAAACCGGAGGCTGCCTGAACCACCCGGCGCCGGTAGTGCACGCGGGGATCGCTGGACCGCACAAGACGACCCAGCCTCCGATTCTCCCTGTAGAGCGCCTGCTCGATCTGCTCGAGCTGGCGCTGCTCATGCTCAGAGAGCGGCACGACACGCCTCCCATGGAACCCGGGGGGTGGGGTGACTTTCACCTCACTTACGTACCTGGTTCATTTCCCAGAATACGAGTCTCTGCACTGCCCTTGGAAGGGGACTTCGCTCCCAGCCGACTGCCGCTGTCCGCATGGCCCGCGTCACCGGCCATGCCGACAGCGGTGTCATCGGGGCCGGCGGGCTCCGCGGGGACCAGCCTGGCCGGCCGCACCGCGTCGCTGCCGAACTTGAGAGCGATCTGATCGACCGCCCGTTCCGCCTCCCGCCAGCCTGCCGGGCGGTCGTCGAACGCCAGCTGCCGCGCGGCCGCCCCGACGGGCCGCAGGCCCGCCGCGCGGACCCCGACCAGCCGCAGCCGCGCGCGGGGATCCAGCCCGGACCCCTCGTACAGCGCCACCGCGGTGGCGTAGATCTCCCTGGCGACGTCGGTAGGCTCGGCGAGCGTCTTCGACCTGGTGATGGTCTTGAAGCTGGCCAGCCGCAGCTTCACCGAGACGGTCCGCGCCACGCACCCGGCGGCGCGCAGCGCCCGCGCGGTCCGGCCGGACAGCCGCAGCAGCTCCCGGCGGATCACCACCGGGTCGTCGACGTCCGTCGAGAATGTCTCCTCGGCGCCCACGCTCTTCTCTTCCCGGCGCGGGACCACCCGGCGCTCGTCACGGCCCCAGGCGAGCGACCACAGGTGCTCGCCGACGGCGCCGCCGAGCTCCCGCTGCAAGGTGGCCAGCGGAACGTGAGCGATATCACCCACGGTGCGCAGGCCCAGCCGGGTCAGCACTTCCTCGGCGCGCTCGCCCACCCCCCACAGGGCGCTGGCAGGCAGCGGGTGCAGGAAGTCCAGCAGCCCGGCGGCCGGGACGACGAGCAGCCCGTCGGGCTTGCAGCGGGCGGACGCGATCTTGGCCACGAACTTGATCGGCGCCACCCCCACCGAGCAGGTGATGCCCTGCTGGTCCCTGACCTGCGCCCTGATGAGCTGCGCTATCCGGGCCGGCGCGCCAAGCCGCCGCTGCGCGCCGGCCACGTCGAGGAACGCCTCGTCGAGCGACAGCGGCTCCACGTCCGGGGTGATCGCGCGGAAGATGGCCATGACCTCTTTGGAGACCTCGCCGTACAGCCCGTGCCGCGGCGGGATGAAGACCGCCTGCGGGCACAGCCGCCTGGCCCTGCCGACGGGCATCGCCGACCGGACGCCGAACGCCCGCGCCTCGTAGGTCGCGGACAGCACGACGCTGCGCGCGCTCAGCCCGCCGACCACGACCGGCTGGCCGGCCAGGTCAGGCCGGTCTCGCAGTTCCACGCTCGCGTAGAAGGCGTCCATGTCGACGTGCAGGATGCGGCAGCCATCGTCGGGGGACGGCGGGGCGGGGGGAAAGGGTGGCGGGGCGGGGAGAGGAGGGCCGGAAGGAGGCTGGGCCGCGTCGGGGGCGCCGGGGGCTGGCACGGTGACCGCGGCGTTCAGCGGTGGCCGAGGACGTGCAGCCTCGCGGCGATGTCGCGCAGCGCCGGGTAGGCGGCCGCCGCCTCTTCCAGGGCGCGCAGCTCGTCCGCCGCGGCCGGGTCGGCGGCAGCGGCGGCGGACCCGCCGCCGACTCCGGCACCGGGCAGCAGGCCGGCGAAGACCCGGATGCCGTGCGCGTCGCCGGCCCGCAGCCCGGCGCCGGTGATCAGCGCCGTCAGCCCGGCGAGGGTGAACCGGCGCGGCGCTGTCACCCCGGCCCCCTCCGCCGGCGCCTCGGCGCCGTCGGCGGCGAGCAGCTGCCGCGCCTCGGCGTACCGCCCGGCGAGCGCGCGCTGCAGCACGGCGGCCACGGTGTTCGCGGCGAGCACGCTCACCGTGGCGCCCGGCCGCAGCACCCGGGCGATGGCCGCCATCGCGGCGGCCGGCGAGTCCACGTATTCGAGCACGCTGTGACAGATCACCAGGTCGGCGGCGCCGTCGCCGACGAGGCTCGCCAGCTCGTCCGCGTCACCCTGGACGGCGGCCAGCGTGACCCGCATCTCGGCGGCGCGCCGCTGCGCCGCGGCGAGCGCGTCGGGGCTCGGGTCCACCACGGTCACCCGGTGCCCGAGCGCCGCGAACGGCACCGCGAAGCCGCCGGTCCCCCCGCCGACGTCCACGATGTCCAGCTCTGCCCCGGCGCCGCCGGCGTCCCGGCCAAGCGACGCCGACCGGGCGGCGATCACGCCCTGGAGCACGTCCCAGACCAGCGATGACCGCGCTCCGTCGCGCCTGCGCTCAGCGTCGGGCCCGCGCACGCCGGGAACGGCTTTCGCGGGAACCTCTGCGGTCATTCCAAACCTCTTCCCAGGTTACTGTCGCAGTCTCACTGTAGTGCGGATGGCTGGCCGCCGTCCCCGCCAGGGGAGCGACATGCCGGCTACCGTATGCGCTTAGATCATTACCAATCGTTATAAAGGGGGCGAACCCGGGAAGCTCGCTTCTCGTTCTAACGACTGTGGAGACCTCGCGAACCGGTGCAAATGGGCGGACAGATCCGACACGCCGCCATCCGCGAATGCCACCCCCGGAGGTGCCGGCAACCCGTATGCTCGTCCGCATGCCTGCCCCCTCCGGACACCTCGAGCTGCCGCATCCGCGGCGCCTGATCTGGACGGCCGTGTGGAACATCGCCGAGTCTGTCGGGCTTCCGTTCGGCGCGTATGTGGTGGTCACCGACGTGGTGAGCCCCGACGCGGGCCTGCTGGCGGGCACGGCAGTGGTGTGGCTCCTTATCGCTATCCGCAAGATCGTCTCCGGTTCGGTCTCCTCGCTGCTGATGATCTCCGCGCTCGTGCTGACCATCCAGACCGCGGTCGCGATCAGCACCGGCTACATGTGGATGTTCCAGCTCCAGTTCCCGCTCGCCAACCTGGCAATGTGCGTGGTGTTCGCGAGAACCGCCCCGACGGGGAAGCCGCTGGTCGCGCAGCTCGCCGAGGAAGTCGTGGCGCTCAAGCAGCCGGAAGCGCACCACCCGGGACTGCACAGGTTCTTCCAGGGCGCCACGTGGTTCTGGGCCGGGCTGTTCTTCCTGCTGACGCTGGGCATGGCGGTGATGATGGTCACCGAGCCGTACAAGCTCTTCATGCTGCTGTCCACGGCGGTCACCATCGGCCTGACGGTGGTCGGCGCCGCCGTCTGCGTCGTGTGGTTCCTCGCGGTACTGCGCCGCCTGGGCCTGCGGCTGCGCTTCTCCGGCGCCTAGGTTCCGCCCGGTTACGGCTCAGGGGTCGACGTGGGCTTGAGGTCCTTGATCCTGGCGAGAAGGCCGTTCACGAACGCCGGGGACGCGTCCGTCGACAGGTCCTGGGCGAGCAGCACCGCCTCGCTGATCGCCACTCCGTCGGGCACGTCGTCGGCCCACAGCAGCTCGTAGACGCCAAGGCGAAGGACGTTCCTGTCCACCGCGGGCATCCGCTCCAGCGTCCAGTCCACCGCGTTCTCCGAGATCAGGTTGTCGATCTCGGGCTGGTGCGAGGCGACGCCGCGCACCAGCTCCGCCGCGTACTCGGGGACCGGCGTCTCGCCGAGCGACTGGCGCTCCGACAGCAGCTCGAGCACGGGCAGCCCGCGCTGCTCCGCCTCGAAGAGGATGTCCAGGGCCCGCTTGCGGGCCCTACTGCGAGCAGGCATGCCGCATACCAGTCAAATCCGACATGTCGGATTTGTCCCGAGGGGTGGGGTGAGGGTTGCTCTGGCGGGCATTACGCGCGGCCGAGGTACTGGCCGGTGCGGGTGTCGACCTTGACCTTCTCGCCGGTGGAGATGAACAGCGGGACCGAGATCGTCGCGCCGGTCTCCAGCGTGGCCGGCTTGGTGCCGCCGGTGGACCTGTCGCCCTGCAGGCCGGGGTCGGTCTGCGCGATCACCAGCTCCACCGCGGCCGGCAGGTCCACGTACAGCGGGGTGCCCTCGTTGAAGGCGATCGTGACCGTCTGGTTCTCCAGCAGGTAGTTCGCGCCGTCGCCGACGACGGCGGCCGGGATCCGCGGCTGCTCGTAGTCCGTCATGTCCATGAACACGAAGTCGTCGCCCTCGCGGTACAGGTACTGCATCTCGCGCTTGTCGACGGTGGCCACGTCCACCTTGACGCCGGCGTTGAAGGTCTTGTCGACGACCTTGCCGGACATCACGTTCTTCAGCTTGGTCCGCACGAAGGCCGGCCCCTTGCCCGGCTTGACGTGCTGGAACTCGACAACGTTCCACAGCTGCCCGTCAATGTTGAGCGTTATGCCGTTCTTCAGGTCGTTCGTGGTTGCCACGGGTCGTCTCCCATTTACTACAGAACTACAGGACCAGCAGTTCCCTGGTGGTCGAAGTCAGGATGCGGGCTCCCCCGCCTGCCGTCACGACCAGGACGTCCTCGATACGGACGCCGCCCTTTCCTGGCAGGTACACGCCAGGCTCGACGGTGACAGGAACCCGGTCCGCTAGTTTACCCGCTGCGCCGTACCCCAGCATCGGCGCCTCGTGGATCTCCAGCCCCACCCCGTGTCCGAGGCCGTGCTGGAAGTGCTCCGCGTGCCCGGCCGCCTCGATCACCTCGCGGGCGGCGGCGTCCACGGCGCCGGCCTCGGCGCCGGGCTCGACCGCCTCGATCCCGGTCCGCTGCGCCTCCGCGACGAGCTCGTAGACGTCCCGCTGCCAGCCGGGCTCGCCGACCGCCACGGTGCGGGTCATGTCCGCGTGGTACCCCTGGTACAGCGCGCCGAAGTCCATCGTGACCAGGTTGCCGCGGCGCAGCGGCCGGTCGGTGGGCGCGTGGTGCGGGATCGCGCCGTTCGGCCCGCTGGCCACGATGGTGTCGAACGCCGGGGCGTCCGCCCCCAGTTCGGTCATGCGGTAGTCGAGGAGAGAAGCCAGCGTACGTTCCGACAAACCAGGACGGATCTGGGGAAGCACATCAGCCAGTGCCTGCGAGCTCAGCCGGCACGCGGTCGCGAGCAGCTCCAGCTCCTCAGCATCCTTCACCATGCGGAGCTCTTCTATTTTTCTCCCGAACGGGACCGTGGTGACCCCCGCGTCCCGCGTCATCGCCGCGTGCCGCTCCACCGTCATCTCCTGCGCCTCGAAGGCCAGCACCGTGACGCCGCGGCGGGCCGCCTCCGTGGCCAGCTTGCCCTCGATGAACCGCTCGATGAGCAGCTCCAGGTCGGGCGCGTCGCGCTGGGCGGCCAGCGCGTACCTGGAGTCGGTCGCCAGCAGTCCCTCGCCGTCGGCGGGCAGCAGCAGCGCGGCGTTCGAGCTGGCCAGGCCGGTGAGGTAGCGCACGTTCGGCCTGGCGGTGACCAGCACGGCGCCAGCGCCCAGCGCCCGCACCATCTCCTGGGCGCGGGCGCGGCGGGCGGCGTGGATGTGCGGCATACCGCGACTGTACGCCGCCCCGTTATACGATTCGCTAATGGGAAGCGCGGAATCAGGCGAGCAGGAAACGCCGCCTGATATCGACACGTCCAGGCCGCACTCGGCCCGGATGTACGACTACTTCATCGGCGGCAAGAACCACTTCGCGGCGGACCGCGAGACGGCGCTGAAGGTGCTGCGGCACTCGCCGTCCATCCGGGTCGCGGCGCGAGAGAACAGGGCATTCCTCGGCCGCGCCGTCAGGTACCTGGCCGCCGAGGCCGGCATCAGGCAGTTCCTTGACATCGGTACCGGGCTGCCCACCGCGAACAACGTCCACGAGGTCGCCCAGGAGTACGCGCCGTCGGCCCGCGTCGTCTACGTCGACAACGACCCGCTCGTGCTCGCGCACGCCCGCGCCCTGCTCACCTCGTCGCCGGAAGGGCGGACCGCCTACATCCACGCCGACCTGCGGGATCCCGAAGCCATCCTCTCCTCGCCCGTGGTGCGCGAGGTGCTCGACTTCAGCCAGCCCGTGGCGCTGATCCTGGTCGCGATCCTGCACTTCGTCCCCGACGAGTTCGGCCCGGCGAAGATCCTCGCGACCCTGACCGCCGCCCTGCCGCCGGGCAGCTATGTCGCCGCCTCGCACCTGGTCACCGACCACGTTCCCGACTCAGAGACCGCCGGGCAGGCCACGATGCGGGAGGCGGGGATACTCATGCAGCGGCGGGAGTCCCGCGAGTTCGCCGCGCTCGCCTTCTCCGGGCTCGAACTCGTGCCGCCCGGGGTGGTGCTGGTGTCGGAGTGGCGGCCGGAGGCCGATGGCCCGCGGCCGACCCCGGCCGAGGTGGGCTGCTACGGCGGGGTCGCCCGCAAGCCGTTATGCCTGCGTAGCGACCCTCGCATGAATCTGTTAACTAATTTTTCCCTACTGCCGCGATCGCGGTCCTCGTAGACTGTCCCCTGATATCGACCACGGGGTAATGCGGGGGCAGGAGGTGCGGCGTGGCGGGTTCCGCTGATTCCACGGCCTTTGCGGCGGTCGAGGGCACCCGGTCGGAGATCGACACGAGCAAGCCCCATCCGGCCCGGATGTACGACTACTACATCGGCGGCAAGAACCACTTCGCCGCCGACCGCGCCGTCGCCGACAAGGCGCTCGCGGCGTGGCCCGCGGGCCGGATAGGCCTGCGGGAGAACAGGAAGTTCCTCGGCCGGGTCGTGAAGTACCTCGCCGCCGAGGCGGGCATCAGGCAGTTCCTCGACATCGGGTCCGGGCTGCCGTCCGCCAACAACGTGCACGAAGTCGCGCAGCACGTCGCCCCGTCGTCGCGGGTCGCCTACATCGACAACGACCCCATGGTGCTCACGCACGCGCAGGCGCTGCTCACCTCGTCGCCGGAGGGGCGGACCGCCTACCTGCGGGCCGACCTGCGCTCGCCGGAGCGGTTGGTGTCCTGCCCGCTGCTGCGCGAGGTGCTGGACTTCAGCCAGCCCATCGCCTTGATGCTGATCGCGGTGCTGCACTTCCTGCGCGACGAGGACAAGCCCGACGAGGTGATCGGCACGCTGCTCGACGCGCTGCCGCCGGGCAGCTACCTCGCCGCCTCGCACATGACGATGGAACACGACCCCGTCGCGGTGGGCGGCGGGCAGCAGGCCTACCTCGACGCCGGCCTCACGATGAACTCACGCGACTCCGACCAGTTCGCGCGGATGGCGTTCTCCGGCCTGGAGATGGTGCCGCCCGGCGTCGTGCTCGTGTCGGAGTGGCGGCCGGACTCGCGCGCTCCCCGGCCGACGCCGGCCGAGGTCAGCTGCTACGGCGGCGTCGCGCGCAAGCCGTAGGCGCTAGCCGGCGAGGGCGCGGACGCGTTCGATGTCGGCCAGCCGGGCGGCGTGGGTCGCGGCCAGCGGGGTGACGTTCAGCGTCGTGACGCCGCTCTCGCGGAACGCCTCCAGGCGCTCGGCGACGTAGCCGGCCGGGCCGATCAGCGCGGTCTTCTCCACCAGGTCGGCGGGGACGAGCGCGGCGGCCTCGTCCTTGCGGCCCGCCAGGTAGGCCTCCTGGATCTTTCCCGCGTCCTGTTCATAGCCGAACCGGCAGGCCAGGTCGTAGTAGAAGTTGCGGCCGCGGGCGCCCATGCCGCCGATGTACAGCGCGAAGACCGGCCTGGTCAGGTCGCGCAGCCCGGTCACGTCGTCGCCGATGGCCAGCGGCGCGGAGGCGATGACGTCCAGCGTCCCCAGTGCCGGGTCTCGCCTGGCCGTGCCTTCGGCGAGCGGGGCGTCCCACGCGATCGCCGCCTTCTCCGGGAAGTAGAAGATGGGCTGCCAGCCCTCGGCGACCTCGGCGGCGAGCGCGACGTTCTTCGGGCCGAGCGCGGCGATGACGATCGGGATGCGCTCCCTGACCGGGCGGTTGATCAGCTTGAGCGGCTTGCCGAGGCCGGTGCCGCCCTCGTAGGGCAGCGTGTAGTGCTTGCCCTGGTAGTCCAGCCGGTCGCGGCGCCACACCATCCGGCAGATCTCGACGAGCTCCCTGGTCCGCCCGACCGGCGCGTCGTACGGCACGCCGTGCCAGCCCTCGATCACCTGCGGCCCCGAGGTGCCGAGGCCGAGGGTGAACCGGCCGCCGGACACGAAGTCGAGGCCGGCGGCGGTCATCGCGGTCAGCGCCGGGGTGCGGGAGTAGATCGGCAGGATGCCGGAGGCGATCTCCAGTCGCGTGGTGCGCGCGGCGATGAAGCCGAGCTGGCTGACCGCGTCGAACGAGTACGCCTCGGGCACGAAGACGATGTCCAGGCCGCCCCGTTCGAAGTCGGCCAGTTCGTCGACCGCCTCGCTGAACCCGCCCGCGTACCCAAGCATCATCCCCACGCGCATCGCGTTCGCCCTCCGGTTGGCCGCTGATCCTGCGCAGTCAATGTAGCGCGATCAGAAGTAATCGCGGTCACGGGCCAGGAGCAGCGCGGCTTCCAGGTGCTGTCTGGCCAGGCTGGGCTCGCCTCGGTCGCGTGCTTCGCTCGCCGCTTCCAGCGCGGCCGCCAGGTCGCCGGGGAGCGCTTGCTGCGCGGGATCGAGAACCTGGCGCGCGGCCGTGACCGCCTCGTCGACGCGGCCGGCGCCGAGCCGCGCGGCGATCAGCGGGAACAGGTACACCCACCGGTGGGCGCCGACGATGTTCACCGTGGTCGGCTCGTCGTGCGCGATCTCATCCGCCAGCCTGATCACCTCGTCCGGCTGGCCGTCCTGCCAGGCGAGCCACGCCCGGCACGCCATGATCCCGGTCAGCGGGGTGCGGGCGTTCTCGGCCGCCGCGGCGGCCCGCGGGAGCAGGCCGCGGACCGCCTCCGTGTCGTGCTGGCGGAGCGCGGTCAGGGTGAGCGTGAGCAGGCTGACGGCCCGCAGGAAGGTCTCTCCCATGCGCTCGGCCATGTCGTACGCGCTCTGCAGCTCCCGCCTGGCCTCCGGCAGGTCGCCGCGGTGCCACAGGCCCCAGCCGAGAAAGTGCGTGGCGTACCCGAGATCCTTCTCCTCCCCGGTCCGCTCCGCCATCCGGACGCTGCCGCGCAGCCGCGCGAGGTCGGCGTCGTCGACCAGGAACCGGTTCCTGATCAGCCGCTGCTGGGTGTACAGCCGGTCGAAGACGTACCGCCTGGCAGGCGTGCCGTGCGCCTCGAGCACCGGCCTGGCGGCCTCGAGCACTTCGAGCGCCCGGTCCGGCTCGGAGCGCATCACGTGCACGTCGGCCCGGCCGTCGATCATCATCTCCAGCCACTGGTCGGCCGTGGCGTCGTCGCCGTCGCCGTCGCCGGGCCGATCGCCGAGCAGTGCCTCGGCCGCGTCGAAGGCCGCCGTCGCCGCCTCGTAGTCCAGGCTGGTCAGCTCCAGCCGCCCCAGCCGGGTGTACAGGTGGGCGCGCAGCAGGGGGTCGACCGCCTCACCCAGTCGCAGCACGGCGTGGTATTCGTCCTTCGCCTCCTCGCGGCGGCCGGTGCGCCACAGCACGTTCGCGAGCCTGGTCCGCAGCCGCACGGCGGCGGCCGCCATGGCGCGCGCCGCCGTGGCGTCGGCATCGGCGGGCCGCCGCGTGACGGCCAGCGCCGCGCGGAACGAGGCGATCGCCTCCTCGTTGGCGAACGCGTCCGTGGCGTGGTCGCCGGCGAGTTCGAGGTAACGCACGGCTTGTTCGGCGTCGCCGGCGGCGGCGTAGTGGCGGCCGAGGACGGCGGCGACTTCCGGCAGGCGGCCGGTCGAGGCGGCCGCCAGCGCTGCGGCGGCCCGCGCGTGCAGATCGCGGCGCTCCGCGCGCAGCAGCCCCAGGTAGACGGCCTCCTGGAGCAGCGCGTGGCGGAATCGGTAGCGGCTGGCGGCGGCCGTGGCCTGCTCCGGGTGGACCAGGTCGCTGGCGGACAGTTCGCCGAGGACCGGGGCGAGCGCGGCCGGCTGCCTGTCCAGGACGGCGGCCAGCAGCGGCGCGGTGAATTCGGCGCCCAGCACCGCGGCGGCGCGGATCGCCTCCTGGGCAGCCGGACCGAGCCGGTCGACCCGGGACCGCACGAGGCGCTCGAGCACCTGGGGCACCTCGGGTCCGTCCGTGCGGCGCAGCCGCCACGCGCCCTGCTCGCGGACCAGGGCCCTGGTCTCGAGCAGCGAAGAGAGGCGCTCCTCGAGGAACAGCGGGTTGCCGTCGGCGGTGGCGAGCACCGTGGCGAAGACTTCCGGCCCGGCGACCCGGCCTCCGATGAGGTCGCTGGCAAGCGCCGTCGCGGCGTCCGCGGACAGCGGGCGCAGCTCGAGCTGCTGTGTTTCCCCGCGGCCGGCCAGCGCGGCGACCTCGGGGCCCGCGCCTGGCCTGGTGGTCGCCAGCACCAGGAGCGGGCGGCCGGCGGCCAGCTCCGCGAGCTCGAGGGTCAGGCGCAGCGAGGTCGGGTCGGCCCAGTGCAGGTCTTCGAGGACGAGCACGGTCGGGCCCGCGGCCGCGAACCGGGACACCACCGAGCGCACCGCGCCGAACGTCATCCGCTGCAGCTCCTCAGGGCCGGTCCGGCCTTGCGCCTGACGTTCGGCGCCGCGCGCGGCGCCCATCATGCGGGCGAGCGGGGGCAGCAGGTTCGTGTTCCCCATCAGGTGCGCCAGCGCGGTCTCGAGCGCTGGCCGCAGCCGTGCTTCCGGCTGGTCCGGCGATACCCCTATCCAGCTGGCCACCAGCTGCCGGTACAGGCTGTAGGGGGTGGCAGACGCGTACGAGGCGCAGCGGCCCTCCAGCCACAGCGGCAGCCTGCCGCTTCCGGCGCCGACCCAGGCGATGAAGCGCTTGCGGCACTCCTGGACCAGGCGGGTCTTGCCGAGCCCTGGCTCCGCGGTCAGCAGGACGACCGAACCGTGGCCGTTGACCGCGGCGCGCAGGGCGTCGTCCAGGACCCGCATCTCCGCGTCCCTGTCGACCAGCGTGGCCCGGCCGCCGAGCCGTGGCCGCCGTTCGGCGACCCGGGCCCGCGGCGCGTCCAGGTAGCTGGCGACCAGCGGCCGCGGATGGCCGCCGAGGGCGACCTCTTCGGCCGCGCCCCAGCTGAACAGGTGACCGGTGACGGCCCTGGTCGCCGGCCCGGCCAGCACGGAGCCCGGCCGCGCCGACGACTGCAGCGCGGCCGCCACGCTGACCACATCGCCGAACGCGCCGTACTCCACCTTGGCACCGCCGCCGACCGGCCCCACCACCGCGGGACCGGTCTCCACGCCGATCCGCAGCGCCGTACCGCCGTCGGCGGCCGCCGCCGTCGCCGTCAGGGCGCGGAACGCGGCACGGAGGGCTCGTTCCGGGTCATCCTCGTGCGCCTCCGGTGCGCCGAACATCGCCTCAAGCCCGCGGCCGGACACCGAGATCACCGTCCCGCCCAGCGCCTCCACCTCCGCGATCACCGCCGCCAGCGAGCCGCCGACGATGTCGCGCAGCGCTTCGAGGCCGAGCGTGGCCGCGCCCCCCAGGCCGGCCGGCGCGGCTACCTCGGCGAACAGCACGGTCACCGGCCGGCGCTCCTCGCGCGGGAGCTGCTGCGGGGCGGGCTCGGAGAGGGGCGGTGGCTGGGCCGGGCCTGCGGACGGGGAGGCGGGCGGCGTGGCCGGCGAAGCGGCCGGGACGTTGTGCTCGCGGCCAGCAGCCGCGTACACCCGTTCGAGCGACGGCGAGATGCGCAGCCCGAGCTGCTCGAGCGCGGCGCGGCAGCGCTCGAAGACGCGCGCGGCCAGCTCCGGGCGGCCCTGCGCGAAGTAACCGCGGACCAGGGCGCCGGCGGCTTCCTCGCAGGCGGGGTCGTGATCCAGGCAGGACTGCCAGGCGGCCAGCACGTCGTCGCGGCCGGACCGGCCCGATCCCATGGCCCGGTCCCTGGCGAGAGCCAGCCGGGCCTCCTGGCGCAGCGCGTCCAGCCGCTCGCGGGGACCTGCCGCCCAGTCGGCGTAGGGCTCGTCGGCCAGCAGTTCCCCGTCCTCGGCCAGCGCGGCGGCGAGCGTCTCGTCGCGCTCCGCGCCGGGTGCCATCGCCAGGCCCGCGCGCAGCGCGGCGGCGTGGGTCTCGGCGTCGACCTCGACGGATCCCGCTAGCCAGATGTGCCCCAGGTCGGCCGCCAGCAGCGACGCGCCAGGCTCGCCGAGGCCGGCGAGCGCGCCGCGCGCCATCGACAGCGCCTTGGACAGCGAGCGGGCGGCCGTGCGCGGCTCAAGGCGCGGGAACAGCTCGTCGCAGGCGAGGTCGCGGCTGATCCGCCGGCCGGGGCTGACCAGCACCAGCTCGCATAGCCGCCGGGCGCTCGGCCGGGGCCAGGCGGTGGCGGCGCGGCCGCCCGAGGCGATGGCGAACTCGCCGAGCAGCCTGATCCGCACGACGTGGTCCAAGGGAGCGTCCTGCGTGGTTCCCGCAGTCACGCACTCATTATCGCGGCGGAGCCCGACAATCCCGCCAGGGTTTTCCGGCGGGAACACCGCGGGAACAGCGCCTTCCTAGTGTCCGGTTCTGGAGGCGAGAACAATGCACTTCTCATACCTGCTCTACCAGGCCGGGCGCGACAAGAGCCGGCGGGAACAACTCGAAGCGGACGTCCGCGCGGGTGAACGGGCCAAGAGCTTCGCCAGGCGGTGGCACTGGCTGCTGCCGCCGCGGCGCGCGCTGCTCGAGGCGAGCGCGGACGAAGCCATCGGGCAGTCGTGCGTGACGGCGAGACGCTGACTGCCGGGCGAGGGTGTCAGCCGCTGAGCGGCCCGTCCAGGCTGCCGAGCACGTCGAGCGCTATCTCTTCGGGGAGGCGGCCGTCGGTGTCGACGGTCACCGTCGCCACCGACGCGTAGACCGCCTGGCGCTCGGCGTGCAGCGCCTCGACATCGGGGCGGGCCAGCATGGGACGGCCCGTATCGCCGCCGACGCGGGCGAGCGCCTCGGCGTAGCCAACGCGCAGGTAGACCACGGGGACGTCGGCCAGCAGCGCACGCGTCGCGGGGTGCCCGGCAGCGCCGCCGCCGAGCGCGAGCACCGCGTCCGGTCCGGTCAGCAGGCCGGCGACGACCGAGTGCTCGAGCTCGCGGAACGCCGGTTCGCCGGCGTCGGCGAAGATAAGCCGGATCGGCCTGCCCGCCCGCTCCTCAATTACCTGGTCGCTGTCGGTGAACGGCAGGCCCAGCTTGGCCGCGAGCAGCCGGCCCACCGTCGACTTGCCCGCGCCCATGAACCCGACGAGAACGATCACGGCGACTTCTCCAGCAGCCCCGCCACGGCGCGCAGCGCCAGCGTGTAAGAGGCGAAGCCGAACCCGGCGACGATCCCGTCGGCGACCGGCGTGATCACCGACTCGTGCCGGAATCCCTCGCGCGCCGCGATGTTGGAGATGTGCACCTCCACCAGCGGCGCGGTGCGCATCTTCAGCGCGTCCATCAGGGCGAGCGAGTAGTGGGTGAGCGCGCCGGCGTTCAGCACGACGGGCAGCCCCTCGTCGCACGCCTCGTGTACCCAGGTGATCAGCTCGCCCTCGTACTCGGTCTGCCGCACCTCGACGGGCAAGCCGAGTTCCTTGCCGGCCGATTCGCACAGCTCCACGAGGTCCGCGTAGGTCGCGGTGCCGTACACCGACGGCTCGCGCTTGCCGAGCCGGCCAAGGTTCGGCCCGTTGAGCACGAGCACCCGGCGGCCGCCCGGCGTGCTCACGCCGACACCGCCTGGTAGGCCCGCGTGAGCAGTTCCTCCGGCGGGCTGTCGACGATGACGGGGTTCCCCACGCCGTCCAGGATTACCATCCGCAGCCGGTCGCCGCGCGACTTCTTGTCCAGGCTCATCGTCTCGCGCAGCGCCGGCCAGGACCCGCGGAAGTACGAGACCGGCAGCCCGACCGAGGTGAGCGCCTCCCGGTGCGCCGCCACGTCCGCGTCGGTCAGGTGCCCGGCCAGGCGGCCGACCTCGGCCGCGAAGACCATGCCGATGGCGACCGCGTTGCCGTGCCGGAACCGGTAGCGTTCGAGCCGCTCGATCGCGTGGCCGAGCGTATGCCCGTAGTTGAGCATCTCCCGCTGCCCCGCCTCGCGCAGGTCGGCGGAGACCACCGCGGCCTTCACCCGGATCGCTCGCTCGACCAGCTCGCGGGTGTGCGGCCCGTGCGGTTCCGCCGCCCCCGCCGGGTCGGCCGCGACCAGCCGCAGGATCTCGCCGTCGGCGATGAATCCCGCCTTGATCACCTCCGCGAGCCCGGCCACGTAGTCCTGGCGCGGCAGTGTCTCCAGGGTCGCCAGGTCCGCGAGCACTCCGGCCGGCGGGTGGAACGCGCCGACCAGGTTCTTGCCTTCCGGGATGTCGATCGCGGTCTTGCCGCCGACCGCCGCGTCCACCATGCCGAGCAGCGTGGTCGGGACCAGCACGAGGGGCACGCCGCGCAGCCAGGTGGCGGCCACGAACCCGGCCAGGTCGGTCGCCGCGCCGCCGCCGATGCCCACCACGCAGTCCGAACGGGTCACTCGTGCTCCCGCGAGCCAGGACCACAGCCGGGCGGCCACGGCGACGTCCTTGGCGGCCTCGCCGGCGGGGACCTCGGCGACGGCCACCGAGAACCCGGCGTCGGCCAGCACCCGGCCGGCGGGCCTGGCGACCGCGCCGAGCCCCTCGGGGTGGATGACCGCCGCCGTCCGCGTGCCCTTGCCGACCAGGTCCGGCAGCGCGCCGAGCACCCCGGTGCCGACGATCACCTCGTACGGCTGGTCGCCGCCGACCTGAATCCGGGTCTCGGTCATGCCCGCAGCCGCTTGGCGAGGTCGGCCGCCACCTCCTCGGGCGCCATGTCGTCGGTCGGCACGGTGATCGTCGCGAGTTCCGCGTACACCGGCCGGCGTTCCTCGAGCATCGCGCGCAGCATCCCGCGCGGGTTGCCGGGGATCACGACCCGCGGCCGGTCCATGCCGGTCCGCTTCGCGATCGTCGCGAAACCGGCCTCCAGGTAGACGACGGGCCGCCCGGCGATCATCCGCCGCACGTCGGGGTCGAGCACGGCGCCGCTGCCGAGCGCGAGGACGCCGCCATCCGAGCCGGACGCCCCGGACGCCCCGGACGCCCCGGACGCCCCGGCCGACTCGAGCCCCCGCGCGACGGCGGCCCGCTCCAGCTCACGGAACACCTGCTCGCCGTCATCCACGAAGATGTCCCCGACCGGCTTGCCCGCCGCGGCCGCCACCAGGTCGTCGGTGTCGGCGAACGGCACGCCGAGTTCGGCGGCGAGCAGCGCGCCTACCGATGACTTCCCCGCCGACGGCGGGCCGATCAGCACGATGACCGCGCCGGACCCGGGCGCGGTCACGAGATCACCAGCGACTTCAGGTACCCCTCGGCGTTCCTGCGCAGCTCCTCCACCGAGTCGCCGCCGAACTTCTCTGTCGCCGCCTCCGCGAGCACCAGCGCCGCCATCGCCTCGGCGACCACGCCCGCCGCGGGCACCGCGGTCACGTCGCTGCGCTGGTTGATCGCCTTGGCGGGCTCACCGGTGGACACGTCCACGGTCTCCAGGGCGCGCGGCACGGTGGAGATCGGCTTCATCGCCACCCGCACCCGCAGCACGTCACCGGTCGACATGCCGCCCTCGACGCCGCCGGCCCGGTTCGTGCGCCTGCGCACCCCGTCCGGCGCGAGGAAGATCTCGTCGTGCGCGCCGGATCCGCGCCGCCCCGAGGTCACGAACCCGTCGCCCAACTCCACGCCCTTGATCGCCTGCACCGACATCAGCGCCCCGGCGAGCCGCGCGTCGAGCCGCCGGTCCCACTGGGTGAAGCTGCCCAGTCCCGGCGGCAGCCCGTACGCGAGCACCTCCACCACGCCGCCGAGCGTGTCGCCGTCCCTGCGCGCCGCGTCCACCTCGGCGACCATCGCGGCGCTCGTGTCCGCGTCGGCGCAGCGCACCGGGTCGTCGTCGATCCGTGCCAGGTCCTCAGGCACAGGCGGCGGCGCGTTGTCCGGCGCGGCCACGGCGCCGAGCGCCACCACGTGCGACACGATCCGCACGCCGAGCGCCTGGTCGAGCAGGCGCCTGGCGACCTCGCCGAGCGCGACCCGCGCCGCGGTCTCCCGCGCGCTAGCCCGCTCGAGGATCGGCCTGGCGTCGGTGTGCCCGAACTTCTGCATGCCCGCGAGGTCGGCGTGCCCCGGCCGTGGCCTGGTCAGCGGCGCGTTCCGCGCCTGGTCCGCCAGTTCCCCGGCGTCAACCGGGTCCGGCGCCATGACCGTCTCCCACTTGGGCCACTCGGTGTTGCCCACCCGGATCGCGACCGGCCCGCCCAGCGTGACGCCGTGCCGCACGCCGCCGGTGAGCTCCACCTCGTCCTGCTCGAACTTCATCCGCGCGCCGCGCCCGTACCCGGCGCGCCGCCGCGCGAGCGCCGCCGCCACGTCACCGCTGGTGATCCGCACCCCCGCGGGGACGCCATCGCAGATCGCCACGAGCGCCCGCCCGTGCGACTCGCCCGCGGTCAGCCACCGAAACATGCTGTTCACCCTACAGTCAGCGCGCCCGGGTGCCGTACGCCGTGGCCACTGCGCGGACGCACCGGTCCCTGGGGGACTTGACCACGACTTAGGAGCAGAACCCTACGCTTTTCTTGCTGTTATCAGCGGTTTGGCGCGGTTTTCTGCTCCTAAGTCGCGGGGCACCTGCTCGTGATGGCCCCACGCGCGGTGGGTCATGGGGGACGGGAGTCAGCCGCGTACGTTCGGGATAAGGATGTTCTTATCTCTATGCCGCGGCGGAGGCGGGGGGCCAGGCGCATCGCTATCTGGCTGGCCGTTTCGCGGGCTTCGGCCATGTCGCTGGTCACGAGGGTGATCGTCAGGTCAGCGTCGCGGCCGCCGGGCTCGAGGGTGAAGCCGCTGGTGACGGCCTCGATCTCGGCCCGGATGTCCGGGTCCTCATGCGGCAGCGGCGGCGGCTCGCCGCTGGCGAGCGCGGCGAGCCTGGCACCCTCGACGACGAGCTGCACCGGGCCTGCCACGTCGATCACCGCCGCGTCGGCCTCGGCGCGCGCCGCCGCCCACACGCTGCGCGCGGGTACCGGGACCGGGCGGGCGTCTTCCTTCCACCGCCGGAGCGCCTCGGCGCCGGTGAACGCGATGATCGCCGTGCGGCCGTCGTTGCCGATCAGCGTCGGCAGCGCCATTTCTGTTTCCTTCTCCGCGCCACCCTCGCCGGCCTCGGCTAGCACGGCGACGACAGGGACGAGCAGCCTGGCAGCCGCGAGCGCGGTCAGCGCGGCGTGCTCGCTGCCGGTGCCGTCGGCGAACGCGGCGAGGGCCGCCTGGACGGCTGGCTCGGCGTCACCTGTGTCTCCCGT
The DNA here is from genome assembly GCA_963843745.1 of uncultured Actinomycetota bacterium. GTDB lineage: Bacteria > Actinomycetota > Actinomycetes > Streptosporangiales > Streptosporangiaceae > Trebonia. The sequence continues at coordinate 1,337,240 of CAWJLP010000007.1, read as the reverse complement.
GGGCCTGCTGATGCGCATGCAGCGACTTTACCGGTGTTTTGTTGACCAGGCAGTCGCCGTTCGGCTGCAAAGAGTAATTGATGCCATGAAAGTGCACTTTACGCCCGCTAGTGCCCGATCTCCACGGCAGAATCGGGTGAGCGCACATTGCCGGATATGGGAACCTCGTGACCTGCGGCGACGTCCAGGCCTCCTGACCAGACCGGATGTGCGGACCAGAGGTATCAGTGCCAGCGGGAAGGAGCGTCCGTGGGTTCGGCATCACGCGAGTCTGCACAGCCTGCGCGCATCCTTCCGGGCACCCCCATGCGGAAGGTAATACCGCCGCGGATGGTCGGCCCGTACATGAACGGGCAGCGCGGCGTGATCGCCGGATATGTGCACCGTGTGCGTGAGGTGGTGTTCCGCAACACGGCAGACGCGTTCTACGCCCTGGGCCTAGGCTACGAAGGGTCGGACTTCAAGTCCGACATGACCGAGATGTACTTCCTGTGCTGGCAGGCCAGGGAGATCGACGGATACGTCCCCGTGACGTCACGCGGCCCGGCTGAACCGGTTGAGTTCTACCTGGAGCCGATACAGATACCCGTTGGCACCACCCTCTGCCGGTTGGCGGACAGCGGCGAGGAGCCGGTCGCCCGGTACGACGGGCTGGCCTGGCGGCGAACCGCGAGGGAGGGGTGAGACATGCGTTACCGGCTGATGGCGTCCTACCTCGGCGGTTCCTATCAGGCCGCCGTGGGACCCTCGGACCGCGATGTCACCCTCTTCGCCGCTCCCCCGCCACCGGAAGAGCACGGCTTCTCCCCCGCCCCCGGCGGGGTCTGGCGCAAGCAGGTCCGGCTGGATGAGCTCGACGCGCTGTGGGAATCGCGGCCTATCGGGTCGTACCACGGCGAGCCGTGCCTGGTGCTTGACGACCTCGGGGACCGGCTGCACATCGTCTACCTGGGCATGGAAGAGCGGCGGGCCGGACAGCTCGGCTACTGGCAGGTCGATCGCGGTGTGTTCGAGGTCGTGGTGCCGCGCGCCGAGGTGACGGACCTGGCCGAGGAGCGGCATGAGTTCCCGATCACGCTGCTGCTGTCGTCGCTGCCGCGCGCGCTGAACGCTGGTGACCCCGGCCGGGCGGCCGGCGGCGGGCAGGGGCCGGCCGGGCAGCTCGCGGGAGCCGGGCACGGCCCGGGAAACGGGCATTACGGGGGAAGCGGCCAGGGGCCGGCGAAGGGGCAGCTAAGCGGTCAGGGCCCGGGAAACGGGCAGCTTGCGGGGGGCGGCATGGGTCGGGGGAACGGACAGCTGGCCGGGAGCGGCAAGGGGCCAGGGAACGGGCACGCTCCCGGCGGCGCTCCTGGAGCGGGCGGCGGCCCCGCGGGCGGACCGCCGGCGCGAGGCGGCCAGCCGGCGGCGGGCGGGGCGCCGCCCGCGGGCGGACCGCCGACGCGCGTACAGCCGGCCGGAGGCGGCGGCCCGGCACGAGGCGGCCAGCCGCTCGCCGCCCAGTACCAGCCGCCGGCCGCCGCGCCGCAGCCACCCGCGTCTCAGTCCCAGCAGCCGCCAGGGTCCCAGCTGCCCGGGGCGCAGCAGCCGCAGGCGGCGCAGCCGCAGGCGGCGCAGCCGCAGGCGGCGCAGCCGCAGGCGGCGCAGCCGCAGGCGCGCGCTGGCCAGCAGCTACAAGGCAATCAGCAGGCAGGGCAGCAGGCGCAAGCACCCCATCAGCCGCAGTCTGCGCAGCAGGCGCAGGCCACGTCGCAGCCGCCCGCGGCCGCCGCGTGGCATGGCTCGCCGGCCTCGGATGGCGCGTGGTACTACCAGGCGCCGGACAACGGCACCGCCGGGCAGAACGGCGTGCAGCCGTACGGCGCGCCAAACGGGAACGGAACCGGGCCGCTGCCCAACGGGTACGGCACCAGCCCGCAGAACGGATACGGGACCGGCCCCCAGAACGGGTACGGTCACCCGCCAGGCGGCATGCCGCCGGCGCCGGTCAACGGCCTGGCCATCAGCGCGCCCCCGTACCCGTCAGCCGCGCCGCAGCAGGTGCTGCCTGCGGCTGCGCCGGCGCCGCCCGCGCAGGCGTTCGAGCCCGTTCCGCTAGCCCAAGCCGATCAGCAGGGCGCCGCTGTCCAGCAGAACCCCGGCTTCCAGCAGCCTCCGGCTGTCCAGCAGTCCCCGGCTGTCCAGCAGCCCCCGGCTGTCCAGCAGAACCCTGCCGGCCCAGCGAGCCAGCAGGCCACGCCGGCCAACCAGCTTCCCACGGCCCGCCAGCCTGGGACGTCTCAGCAGTTCACCGGGGCGCCTCAGCAGTTCGCGACGGCTTATCAGCCCGGCGCTGTTCAGCAGCCGGGGACGGTTCAGCAGCCCGGCACCGTCCAGCAGCCAGAGGCTATTCAGCAACCCGGCATCATCCAGCAGCCCGCAGCCGTCCAGCAGCAGAGGACCGTCCAGCAACCAGGAGCTGGCCAGCAACCGGGCAGCGTCCAGCAGCCCGGGGTTGTTGAGCAGCTTGGCGCTGTCCAGCAGCCCGGGACTGTCCAGCAGCCCGGAGCCGGTCAGCAACCCGGAGCCGGTCAGCAACCCGGGACCGGTCAGCAACCCGGAGCCGGTCAGCAACCTGGCAGTGCCCAGCAGCCCGGCACCGTGCAGGTGCCCTCGGCCCAGCAGCTTCCGCCCGCGCCGCAACTGCCGCTCGAGCAGCAGTTCGGGGCGGGCCAGCAGTTCGGGGCGGGCCAGCAGTTCGGGGCGGGCCAGCAGCCGTCGCAGCAGTTGCCCGCGGGTCCGCAGTACCAAGTGCCTCAGGCACCCCAGCAGCCGCAATCGATGCAGCAAGTGCCGCTAGCGCCGCCACAGGCGCAGCCGCCCGCGCCCCAGCCGCCGCCCCCGTCATCACAGGCCCTGTCAGCACCGTGGGAGACGGCTCCGTGGGACACTGTGACCCCCGCGGCCATGCCCGAACCCTCGATGCCCCCGCCGTCTCCGCCGGGGCCGGGCTCGCCCGCGCCCATTCTGCCCGCGGTCAGCCCGCTGCCTGAACCAGAACCGATGCCCGCTCCGCCGGGCCCCGGCATGTCGGTGGCCGACGCGGGGACCGAGGCACCGCCCGCACCACCACAGCCGCTCACCCCCGCTCCCGCCGAGCCTGCTGCCGCGCCGCAGGCCGCACCGCCGGCCGCGCCGCCGCCTCCGCCCAGCGGGGCCAGCGGGGCCTCGTCCCTGCTGAGGCACCTGCCAGCCGCCGTCAGGGGCCGCCGCGCCGCGCGCAAGCCGCGGCTCGCCATGTCCGCTGTCTTCGCTGATCTCGTGGATATGGCGAACATCCCGCGGTCCGCCTATGCGGTCGACGAGGAAGTGACCGGAGCCATGTGCCTTTTCAAGACCGACGGCGGCTATGAGGTGTTCAGTTGCGCCGAAGACGCCAGGCACGAGGTCCGCTTCTTCGAAGATGAGGAAGCGGCGTATTTCTACCTGTTCGGCGTGCTGGCCGCGGAAGCCGTGCGGCACGGCCGGCTGAGCCCGCGCCGTGGCTGACCCCGCTACCAGCGACGATGCAGGAAAACATTGCCGAAAACTTACATGGTCGCGTGCATTGGGCCGCTGAGGCTAAAGTGATACCGTCGGCGGGGCTGACGGTCCCCCGCTCCCCAAGCAGCCCCGCCGACCCATCCCCGCTGGTACTTCCGGTTCCTGACCGCCGCTAACACCACTGTGATCCGCAAACCAGCACCACAGCACGGGCAGCAGGAATGGCCAAGTGTGACCTCTTGAAACGCGTTTCGCTCACATATCATTCGCCACCAAAATGCGAAATTCGGGCAGCAAGGGTCAAAAACCGCGACTCGAATTAGTAAATGAATCCGGCCGCTGCGTGCACCGGCTGAGCGACGGAGTAGGGTGCACGCGTGACCACTGGGCAGCACCCCGCGGCCGCCCAAGGGGCCTCCGGCCCTCCGGGTGCACCGGCCGAGGCAGCGGGCATCGCGAGCCTTGCGGTGCGTGACCTGCTGCACGGTCCGCAGCAGGCGGGCCAGGTGCATGCCGTCATCCAGGGAATGCTCGTCGTGGTATTTCCCGGCGCGCCCCGCGAGCCGCGAGTTATGGCCATTTCCGCGCCGGACGCGGTCCGGCTGCCTAATGCGATCATCACGGGCATTCCCGCGGCGGCTCTCGCGGTGACCGTGCCCGCCGGGCCCGCCGCGCGTTCGGCGACCGGGCCGCAGAAGGCGCTGAAAAAAGCCGTCAAGACGACGGAACCACAGGACGGCTCGGCTATCGCGGGCGGCGGCTGGGTACGCATCGGCGGCACCCTGAACGTGCAGGCACGCCGCTGGTGGGACCCGTCACCGGTCTTCGGCCCGCTGTCCCGCGCGCGACTGGATCAGGGCGCGGCCGTGCTGTCGCGAGTGTGCCGACAGGGGGTGCCAGGGCCCGAGCTGGCGGATCACGAGGCGGTGCAGACGCTCGCGGCGTGCTGCGCGGCCGGCGACCTGGCCGGCTCCGTCGAGCAGGCCGAACATCTCGTCGGTCTCGGCGCGGGCATCGTCCCCGCCGGGGACAGCGTGCTGTGCGGCCTGCTGCTCGCGCTGCGCCTGCTCGGCGGCGCGATCACGGGCGGGAGCCGAGCCGTGTGGCTGGCGGACTGGCTGAGCGCGGCCGTCACCAGTTACGCCTCAGAACGGACCACGCCGCTGGCCGCGTCCCTGCTGCACTGCGCGGCACGCGGACAGGCGTCAGCCGAAGCCGCCGCGGTGCTGCACGGCGTGGCCGGGGAGGATCCGGTGGAGCCCGCCGCGCGCAGGCTGCTCACCGTCAAGGCGGCGGCCGCTCTCGGCACCGCCGACCTGGCCTGGGGAATGGTGGCCGGCTGCCGCGCCGCCCAGGCGCTGTCCGTATCCTGAATCGCATGACGATCCCGCTGACGGGCACCCAGCACGAGATCGAGGCCGGCGATTACCGCGCCATCATCACCGAGCTCGGCGCTGGGCTGCGGGAACTCGAGCACAGCGGGACGCCGCTGGTCACGAGCTACGACCCCGACCAGCTGCCGCCGCACGGCGCCGGCCAGCTGCTGTCCCCGTGGCCGAACCGCGTCGCCGACGGCCATTACACCTTCGACGGCGCCGGATACCAGCTCGCGCTCTCCGAGCCTGCCCACGGCAACGCGATCCACGGCCTGACCCGGTGGATGCCGTGGACGCGCACCGCGCATGAGCGCAGCGAGGTGACGCTGCGCAGCGTGCCGCACGGCCAGCAGGGCTACCCGTTCGCCGTCCAGGTTGACGCGACCTACCGGCTGGACGCGCGGTCAGGCCTGCACGTCACCGTCACCGCGGTCAATAAGGGCAGCCGCCCGGCACCGTGGGGCGTCGGGCACCACCCGTACCTGACCGTGCCGACGCCAGTCGTCGACGACTGCGAGCTGACGCTGCCCGCCGACCACTGGCTGCCGGCCGACGAGCGCGGCATCCCGTCCGGGGCGCCGGAAGAAGTGGCAGGGACCGATTTCGACTTCCGCGCCGCGCGGAAGCTCGGCGGCACCCGGCTCGACCACGCGTTCACCGGCCTGCGCAGGGAGGCGGACGGCCTGGCCTGGGTCCGGCTGTCGGCAGGCGGCGCGACCACCGGCGTGTGGGCGGACGAGGGCTACCGCTGGCTGCAGGTCTTCACCGGCGACGCGCTCGAGCCGGAGCACCGCAGGACCGCGCTGGCCGTGGAGCCGATGACCTGCCCGCCGAACGCGTTCGTCACCGGCGAGGACCTGCTGGTGCTGCAGCCAAAGGAAACCGTCAGCTGCCGGTGGGGCATCAGGACTTTTCTTCCGAACGTACGATAGCGACTCCACGGACCCGCGCCAGGTCTTCCGCGGTGTCGACGTCGTCGGGGCTGCCTGTGTCGGCGCACTCCACGTGCGTGACGAGCTCGGGGCGGGCGCGCAGGAACGCCCGCGCCCCGGTGTCCCCGGTTGCGAGCTCGATCACGGCCGGCCAGTGCCCGCGGGCGATCAGCACCGGATTGCGCGGCGTGCCGTCGTAGGCGGCGACCGCGACAGACGACCCGTCCCGGTAGGCGGCGATCAGCCGCCGCACCGCCTCGGCCCCGACCAGCGGCTGATCCGCGAGCGCGACAACCGCGGCTTCGGCATCCGTCTCGGCCAGCGCGCGCAGGCCCGTTGCCAGCGACGATCCCATGCCGGTGCTCCAGTCCGGGTTGTGCACGGCCAGCGCCTCAGGGATCGTCACGGGCACGGCCCCGGTCACGAGAATCACCGGGTCCGCTCCCCCGTCCTGCAGCATCGCGACCCCGCGCTCGGCGAGCGTCTCGCCGCCGAGTTCCACCAGCGCCTTTGGCTGCCCCAGCCGGGAGCCCGATCCGGCAGCCAGCAATATCCCCGCCACGCGCTGTGTCACGCCCCAACCGTACGGCACGTCACCGCACGGAATCACCCCAGACCCATCGACTCTGCCCCGCCGGGCACGGTAACTCCTGACACAAGAGCCTCTGGCGTTGACTTTGCAGCCGTGGTGACCACTATCAAGGCTGAGTGACCGGTCACAAGTGGTCATGGCGGCTGCAAAGTGCCGCGGAGGCTGCAAAGTGCCGTGGAGTCACGAAGGTCGTTTTCGGCCTGAGAGTGGTCATTTCATGCCCAAGGTGAACAGGAGGGGCTGACGTGACTGACGGTTGATCATGCATCGCGTGACTAGTGAGAGCCATCGTGTTACCGGCTGCTGAGGTGCTGGTGTGACTAGCGGGAGGTGCCGCGCACCGACCGAGCGTGGGGAGAAACTCGGTGGCCTGGGGCACGGGGCGGCTCTTAGGCTGGGGACGTGATCCCTACTGCGCATCTGCTGGCGTTTACCGTGACCGCGTTCGTGCTGATCGCGATTCCCGGGCCGAGTGTGCTGTTCACGGTCAGCCGGGCGATCACGCTCGGCCGCGGGGCCGGGGTGGCCACCGTGGCCGGCAATACCGTCGGCGCCTTCATGCAGGTGGTGGCCGTGGCGTTCGGGATCGGCCCGCTCGTCGAGCGGTCCGTCGCCCTGTTCACCGTGCTCAAGCTGGCCGGGGCGGCGTACCTGGTGTTCCTCGGCGTACAGGCGATCAGGCACCGCCAGTCGCTGGCCGAAGCGCTCGGCGCGACGATTGAGCGGAAGACCGCGACTCGGATCGTGATCGACGGGTTCACCGTCGGGGTCACCAACCCCAAGGTGATCGTGTTCTTCGCCGCGATGCTGCCGCAGTTCGTCGACCGCCAGGCCGGTAACGTGCCCGTGCAGATCATCGCGCTCGGCGCGATCTTCGCCGGGATCGCACTGGTCAGCGACAGCACGTGGGCGCTGGCGGCCGGGACGGTCCGCACCTGGCTGGGCCGGTCGCAGCGGCGGCTAGAGCTCATCGGCGGCATCGGCGGCCTGGCGATGATCGGCATCGGCGCCCGGCTGGCGCTCACCGGCCGCAACGACTGAGCCTGGACGACGAGGGACGTCAGGCGTGCGCCGACTCGTGGTGGATGCGGCCTTCGGTATCGGTGAGGGCGTGGCCGGTGCCGCCCCAGCGGAGCTGGATCAGCTCGGCCGCGATCGACACGGCGGTTTCCTCGGGCGTGCGGGCGCCCAGGTCAAGCCCGATCGGGGAGCGCATCCGCGCTAGTTCCTCCTCGGCCATCCCGACGGCGCGCAGCCGCTCCAGGCGGTCCTCGTGGGTGCGCCGCGAGCCCATGGCGCCGATGTACCCGGCCGGGGTGCGCAGCGCCACCTCAAGGACGGGCACGTCAAACTTCGGGTCGTGCGTGAGCACGCAGATGACGGTCCGCGCGTCCACCTCGATCCCGGCGAGGAACCGGTGCGGCCAGTCGACGATCACTTCGTCGGCATCGGGGAACCGGGACTTGGTGGCGAAGATCGGCCGGGCGTCGCACACGGTCACGTGGTAGCCGAGGAACTTGCCGACCCGCGCGACGGCCGCCGCGAAGTCGATCGCGCCGAACACCAGCATCCGCGGCGGCGGCGCGAACGAGTTCACGAACACGGCCAGCTCGTCGCCGCGCCGCTCGCCGTGCTCGCCGTAGCGGCGCACCCCGGTCAGGCCCTGCGCGAGCATGCCGCGCACGTCGTCGTCCACCGCGGCGTCCAGCCGCTCGCCCGAGCCGAGCGACCCGTCTGACGCCCGCTCGACGTCTCCCCAGATCACCCGCCGCGCGCCAACCTGACCAGGCCCGGAGATCACGGTGGCCACAGCCACCGGCTCTCCGCGCTCCACGGCCGCCGCGATCTCGCCGAGCTCGGGAAACGTCTCCCTGCTAATGGGCTCGACGAAGATGTCGAGGATCCCGCCGCAGGTCAGCCCCACCGCAAACGCGTCATCATCGCTGACCCCGTACGTCTGCAGCACAGGCTGCCCGTTCGCGGAAACCTCAGTGGCGAGCTCGTAGACAGCTCCTTCGACGCAACCCCCGGACACGCTCCCGATAACCTCGCCGTCGGCCTCCACGGCCAGCGCGGCCCCGGGATCCCGTGGCGCACTGCGGAACGTCCGCACGACTGTGGCCAGCCCGAACGTCTCGCCCTCATCCCACCATTTGGTGATCGTGTCCAGAATGTCGCGCAATGCCCCACCTCGAAAGTTCCGACCGTCTTCAAGTAACGCTACGCGGACGCCGACTATGCCATCAGGCAGGCGGGCTACTCAACGATCTTGGAGATCGGGATCTCCAAGATGTCGTGGGCTCCAGCGGCCCTGAGGGCAGGGATGAGCGTGTTGACGCCGCGCTTGGGCACCACGGTCTCCACCGCGTTCATGCCTGAGTTCGCCAGCGCGGTCACCGTGGGCGAGGACATCGCGGGCAGCATCGCGGTCACCGCCGCCAGCTTGTCCGCCGCCACGTTGAGCTTGAGCAGGACGTTCCCCCGTGCCTGGATCGCCCCGCGCAGCAGCAGCGCGATGTCTTCCATCGCGGCGCGCTTGTCCGCGTCCGCGCAGCTGGCCGGGCAGGCGACGAGCTCGGTGTAGCTGGTCAGCAGGGTCTCAAGGATACGCAGCCCGTTCTTGCGCAGCGATGACCCGGTCTCGGTGAGGTCGACGATCGCGTCGACAATGTCGGGTACCTTCGCCTCGGTCGCGCCGTATGACGGCACCACCATCGCCTTGACACCGTGCTCGACGAGGAAACGCTTGGTCAGCGACGGGAACTCCGTCGAGATGCGGATCCCCTCCGGCAGGTCGGCGGCGGACTGCCACGGCGCCTTCTCCGGCACGGCGAGCACCACTCGCACCGGGTTGGACGTCGCCTTCGAGTACTGCAGCTCGCCGAGCGAGACCACGTCCGCCTCGGTCTCGGTGATCCAGTCCCGGCCGGTGATGCCGATGTCGAACAGCCCGCGCTCCAGGTAGGACGGGATCTCCTGCGGGCGCAGGAACCGCACCCGCTCGATCCGCGGGTCGTCGATAGAGGCGTGATAGTCACGGTCCGACGACCGCCGCACGGTCAGGTCGGCGGCGTCGAACAGCTCGAGGGTGGCCTTCTCCAGGGAGCCTTTGGGCAGGACAAGTGAGAGCATGAAAGTTCTTTCTATTCCGAACGTACGGTGGCGACTGTGGTGGCGAAGGGTTAATGTCGCGCGTTGTTCGGCAGGTCACCGCAGCGAATCGAGCGCAGCAGGAGCGCGGTGTCCAGCGCCGCCACAGCTGCCTCCCATCCCTTGTCCTCGCTGCTGTCCGGCAGCCCGCAGCGATCGCGGGCCTCCTGGAGCGTGTTACACGTTAGCACGCCGTTACCAACCGGCGTCCCTGCGTCGAGCGCGACCCGGGTCAGCCCGGCGGTCACCGCGTCGCAGACGTACTCGAAGTGCGGCGTCCCGCCGCGGATCACCGCGCCGAGGCAGACCACCGCGTCGTAGTGCCTGGACAGCTCCTGGGCGATGACGGGGAGCTCGACGGCGCCGGCCACCCGGACCACGAGCATGTCCTCGACGCCGCTCTCCTTGGCGGCGGTGGTCGCCCGCTCCACGAGGGAGTCGGTGATCTCCGGATGCCACCGGGTGCCCGCGATCGCGAGCGCCAGGTTCGCGGCGTCCACGACCGGGAGCCGTGGCCGTCCTTCGCCGCTCATCCGGCTCGCTCTCCTGAGAGGGGGGTCAATGGCGCGGTGGCCGGCACCGTGATCTGGTGCCCGAGCCGGTCACGCTTAGTCGTAAGGTACCGCAGGTTGTAGGGGGTCGTCAGCGGCGGCAGCGGGATGCGGGTCACGCCGAAGCCATGCTCGGCCAGCGCCGCCACCTTCGCCGGGTTGTTGGTCAGCAGCCGGACCGAGCGGACGCCGAGGTCGTCAAGCAGCTGGGCGGCCACCGAGTACTCGCGGGCGTCCACCGGCAGGCCGAGCTCGAGGTTGGCGTCCACCGTGTCCGCGCCGCCGTCCTGCAGCTCGTAGGCCTGCAACTTGCTGAGCAGCCCGATCCCGCGGCCCTCGTGGCCGCGCAGGTAGAGCACCACGCCGCGGCCACGCTCGGCGATCGCGGCCATCGACGCCTCAAGCTGCGCACCGCAGTCGCAGCGCTGCGAGCCGAGCACGTCGCCGGTGAGGCACTCGGAATGCACCCGGGTCAGCACGTCGGCGCCGTCACTGAGGTCGCCGAGGATGAGCGCGAGGTGCTCGGCGCCGTCGATGTCGCTGCGGTAGCCGTAGGCGGTCCAATTGCCGTAGGCGTTCGGGATCTGGGTCTGCGCGACGCGGCTGACCAGCCGCTCGGCGCGCCGGCGGTAGTCGATCAGCTGCTCGATCGAGATCAGCGCGAGGCCGTGCTCACTGGCGAACTCGCGCAGCTTCGGCAGCCGCATCATCGTGCCGTCGTCGTTGATCACCTCGCACACCACGCCCGCGGGCGGCAGCCCGGCGAGCCTGGCCAGGTCCACGGCGGCCTCGGTGTGCCCGCGCCTGCGCAGCACGCCGCCCTCCGCATACCTGAGCGGGAACACGTGGCCGGGCCGCACGATGTCGTCGGGACCGGTCGTGCCGCTGGCCAGCAGCTGGATGGTCCTGGCGCGGTCGGCGGCAGAGATGCCGGTGGTGATGCCGTTCCTCGCGTCCACGCTGATCGTGAACGCGGTGCCGTGGTGCTCCTGGTTCTGGCTGGTCATCTGCGGCAGGTGCAGCCGGTCCAGGTCCGGGCCGAGCATCGGGACGCAGATCAGCCCGCGCGCGTAGCGGATCATGAAGGCGAGCAGTTCCGGGGTGGCCTTGCTCGCGGCGAAGACGAGATCGCCCTCGTTCTCCCTGTCCTCGTCGTCGACGACGAGGACAGGGCGGCCCGCCGCGACGTCCGCGATCGCGCGGCCGACCTCGTCGAGCGGCACGTCCTGGCCCTGCTCGTCGCCGGGGCCGATGACGCCGGCTGGTTCAGCAATGCAGGTCACCGCGCACCTCCGAGCAGCTTCTCCACGTACTTGGCGATCACGTCGACCTCCAGGTTGACGGTCTCCCCTGGCTCCTTGATGCCGAGCGTCGTGCGGCTGAGCGTCTCGGGGATGAGGCTGACCTCGAACCAGTCGCCCCCGATCGCCGAGACCGTGAGGCTGATGCCGTCGACCGCGATGGAGCCCTTATGCGCGACGTATCTGGCTAGGCCGGGCGGGAGGCCGATGCGGACGACTTCCCAGTGCTCGTGCGGCGCCCGGTGCAGGATGGCGGCGGTGTCGTCGACGTGGCCCTGGACGAGGTGGCCGCCGAGCCGGTCTTCGAGGCGGACCGAGCGCTCCAGGTTGACCTTGGTGCCGGGCGCGACGGCGGCGAGGCTGGACCGCTTGAGCGTCTCGCCCATCACATCGGCGACGAAGCCGCGGGGCGGCGGGAGCGCGTCCCGGTCGCTGCCTGGCGGCTCGGCGAGGAGCACGGTGACGGTCAGGCAGACGCCGTTGACCGCGATGGAGTCACCGGGGCGAGTATCCGCGGTGACCACGGCGCTGCGAACGTGAATGCGGGCCGAGTCACCGAGATGCTCGACGGCCTCGACCTCGCCGAGATCCTCCACGATGCCCGTGAACATCCGCGTCCTCCTCCGGTCCGGCTCCGGGGGACGCGGGATCATGCGGCCGCGATACGGCCGATCACCCGTGCGCGCTTCCTCCCATCCGGACTTTAACCGTCGGTCCCGGAGTTCCACCGGGTCAACCAGCCGCGGATGCGGCCGGGTCGCGGACTATAACCGCCGGTTCGGAGTTTCACCGACCCCGGAGCACGCTTTGCACTGCGGTAACTAGTGTGCCACACGAGTTATTCCCGGGAGAAACCGGACACCCTAGGACGGAAGCCTAAGGCGCCTGACCGTAGCAGTGGTCGCCAGACGGAACGCGGCCCCTCGCCTTCCGATCACCCGCCGCGACCGACCGGTACGCCTAGCGGCAGACATATAGCCGGATACACCGGTGTTGTCAGCGGCACATACACATGCACAGCGTTGCGGGGTCGCATGGTGGATGCGGTTATCGGGAAGCGCCCGTACCACGCGTTTCTCAGTCATGCGCACGTCAACAAGGCGCAAGCCGACAGGCTTCATGACTTCCTCTCCCGGTAGCCGACATTCCCGTGGACCACCACCCGGCGCCGCGCGCGCCCGAGCCCGCCTGCCTGGCCATCCGCTGCTCCTCCGCCCCAGGGAATCCCTGTCCTGCGGGCAACAGGAGCGGTGCCGCCGTTCGCGATCTGCCCGGATTACTCGGACAGCCTGGTGACCTGGCGCATCTTGTTGGTCGCGTCCAGGGCGGCCACCTTGTAGGACTCTGACAGCGTCGGGTAGTTGAACACGGCGTCCACGAGATAGTCGACGGTCCCGCCGCAGCCCATCACTGCCTGGCCGATGTGGATGATCTCGGTGGCGCCGGTGCCGAACACGTGCACGCCGAGCAGCTTCCCGTCCTCCGGCGAGACGAGCAGCTTCAGCATGCCGTAGGAGTCCCCGACGATCTGGCCGCGGGCGAGCTCGCGGTAGCGGGAAACGCCGACCTCGAACGGCACGCAGGCCTCGGTGAGCTGGTCCTCGGTGCGGCCGACGAAGCTGATCTCCGGGATGCTGTAGATGCCGATGGGCTGCGGCACGGTGTTCGTCGCGGTCTGCTCGCCGCAGGCGTGGTGCGCGGCGAGCCTGCCCTGCTCCATGGACGTCGCGGCGAGGGCCGGGAAGCCGATGACGTCGCCGACCGCGTAGATGTGCGGCACGCTGGTGCGGAAGAACTCGTCGACGGTGATCCTGCCGCGCGGGTCCACGGTCAGCCCGGCGGCTTCGAGGTTGAGGTGCTCGGTCATGCCCTGGCGGCCCGCCGAGTACAGCACGGTGTCGGCCGGGATCTTCTTGCCGCTGCTCAGCAGTGCGATCGCGCCCTGGGGGTGGGCCTCGACAGAGGCGACGGTCTCGCCGAAGCGGAACGTCACGGCCAGGTCCCGCAGGTGGTACTTGAGCGCCTCGACGACCTCCTCGTCGCAGAACTCGAGCATTCTCATCCGCCGCTCGACCACGGTGACCTTGGTGCCGAGCGCGGCGAACATCGAGGCGTACTCGATGCCGATCACGCCGGCGCCCGCCACCACCATCGAGCGCGGCACCCGTTCCAGGTGGATGATGCCGTCGGAGTCGATGATGGTCTTCTCGTCGAAGGCCACGCTGGCCGGACGGGCTGGCTTGGTGCCTGAGGCGATGACGACGTTGTCCGCGCTGACCTTCCTGGTCCGGCCGCCGCCGTCGTCGACCTCGACCTCGTTCGGCCCGGTGAACCGGGCGGTGCCGGGGATGATCGCGACGCGGTTGCGGGTCAGCTGGCTGCGCACCACGTCGCTTTCCTTGGTGACCACGTGCGTGGTGCGGGCGGTCAGGTCGGCGATCGTGATCTCGTCCTTGACCCGGTAGGACTGCCCGTAGATCTCGCGCTGGTCGACGCCGGTGAGATAGAGGATGGCCTCGCGGAGCGTCTTGGAGGGAATCGTGCCCGTGTTCAGGCAGACTCCGCCCAGCATTTCGGGCCGTTCCACCACGGCGACTCGCCGGTCGAGCTTCGCGGCGGCGATCGCCGCCCGCTGCCCGCCTGGCCCGGAACCGATCACCAGCAGTTCATAGTCATGCACAGTTCCTAGTGTGACGACTGGTCCAGGGAAACTGAAGGCTCCGGAAGGAACCGGCCGCGGGCACGGCCCGTCTAAGGTGGGTCGGCAGAAACGAGGCACTCACATGATGCAACTGGCAGCACGTGTCGCGGCGGTCGCCGCCGTCGCGGCGATGGCCACCGGCTGCGCGACGGCCAGCACGAGCACCCCGGCCGCGACGGGCGGGTCGTCAGGAACCGGCGCCGCGAGCGCGAGCCCGCCCGCGTCCGCGTCCGCGAGCGCCGCCCCGGTGCCCACTACGACCACCGGGCCGCCCCTCGTGGCAGGCCAGCCAGCGTGCGTGGGCTGGCCGGCGAACGCGACCCACAGCAAGACGCTGCCCGCGTCCTTCGTGCCGGTGGCGGTGATCCGCTGCGTGACCAACTACCAGATCATCCCCGGCAAGGGCCAGTGGGAGGTCGCCACCCTGGAGCGGGCCGACCAGGGGCTCGCGCCGTTGCTGACCGCGCTGCGGCGGCCCAACCAGACCAGGCCCCCCGGCACGTTCTGCTCCGACCTGGTCGAGCTGCCGCCGCAGTTCGTGCTGGTCGGCAAGGACGGCCAGGTCATCTGGCCGGCGCTGCCCGTGACCGGCTGCGGCCTCGTGCAACGGGAGCTGCTCGGCGCGCTCGCGGCACTGCCCTGGCAGAAGGTGTCGGTGCGGCTGGTCGCCAAGGTGTAGCCCGGGCCTGAGGCGGCGTGCCGCGCAGCGCGCGGTAACCGTCGCGGGGTCCGTACCATACGGTTCATGGCGGTACAGGCGGTTATCTTCGACTGGGGCGGCACGCTGACCCCGTGGCACACGATCGACCACGACGCGCTGTGGCTGGAGGTATGCACGCCGCATTTCTCCGCCGAGCTGGCGACGGCGCACGCGAAGGCGATCAGGGCGGCGGAGTTCGAGCTGTGGCGGCAGGCGGAGACCGCCCAGCAGAGCGCGACCCTCGAGCACGTGTTCAGCCGCGCCGGGGTGACCGCGCACGACGAGCTGCTCGCCACCTATTACGGCCTGTGGGAACCGCACACCTTCACCGACCCGGACGCCGCGCCGGTCATGCGCGCGCTGCGCGACCGCGGCATCAAGATCGGCGTGCTGTCCAACACCATGTGGCCGCGCAGCGCGCACGAGCAGGTGTTCAGCAGGGACGGGGTGCTGAGCCTGATCGACGGGGCGGTGTACAGCAGCGAGATCCCGTGGACCAAACCGCATCCTGAGGCGTTCCGCGCCGCGATGGCCGCCGTCGGGGTGTCCGACCCGGCCTCGTGCGTCTTCGTCGGCGACCGGCCGTACGACGACATCTACGGCGCCAAGCGCGCCGGCATGCGCGGCGTCCTCATCCCGAACAGCGATGTGCCGCCGCATGACGGCGTGATCCCGGACGCGGTCATCACCCGCCTCACCGAGCTCCCGGCTCACCTCGACCAGTGGTGACAGGCCGTTGACCATGGGGTCTCGCCACGGCCCCTGGGCCTCCTACCTGGGGCGGAGAATGCGGTCGTCCGGCCTGCTGCTGGCCGGGGTTGCGCTGACCGTCTTCATCGCCACCGCCGCGGTGACGGCCGTCGCCACCTTCGGCACGCAAGTGCTGCCGCAGGGCGCGAACCGGCAGCTCGCCAGGTCCCCAGGGATGTCGATGACCGTCATCGGCCTGGTCGGCGCCCGGCAGGCCGCCGCGGACACCGCCGTGATCCGCGCGCAGTCGGACGCGGCGCTTGGCGGCGCCCGCTACCAGCTCGACAGCGCGCTGTGGTCCGACCCGCTGACGATCACCGCCCCGGACGGGCTGGCCAGCAGCGGCGCTGAGGTGGCCGCGCCCACGCAGCTCATGGCGCACGCCGCGCTGATCGCCGGCCGGTGGCCCGCCGCCGGCGGCCCTGGCCAGCCGGTCGAGACGGCGCTGCCGCTGCCGGTCGCGAGCCGGCTGCGGGTTTCGGCCGGGGCGGTGCTCGCCGTCAGGGACAGCAACACCGGCGCGCGGACGCGGCTGCGGGTCACCGGTGTCTACCGCCAGGAAGACCCCGCATCGCCCTACTGGAACCTGGATGCCATCTGGACCTGCGGGGCGAGCGCCGTGGGCTGTTTCACCGCGGGCGGGCCCATGGTGGTGGCCCCGGGCGCGTTCGCGTCCGGGACCCCCGGGGCCACCGGCGGGTTCGGCGTGGACCAGGCGTCCTGGGTCATGGTGCCGGACAGCGGCGCGATACCGCCAGCCGACTTCGGGGCGGTGGCCGGCCGGATCACCACTACCGAGACTTTCTTGCAGCAGTACGCGCCGCTCGGCGGCCTCGTCGTCAACGGCCAGCTGCCCGCCGACCTCACGAGCGCGGCCGGTGAGCTGACCGCGGCCAGGTCTCTCCTCGCCATCGGGGCCCTGCTGCTGCTCCTGCCCGCCGCGGGCGCGCTGGTCCTCGCGGGCCGGCTGCTCGCCGTCCGCCGCGAGGAGGAGCACGCGCTGCTCGCCGCCCGCGGCGCCACCCGCTGGGCGATGGCCGGGCCGGCGCTCGCGGAATCGCTGCTGGCCGCCGGCGTGGCCGCGGTCGCCGGGGTGTTCGCGGGCACCCGCGCCGCGGGCCTGCTGGCCCGCGGCGGGCTGCTGCACGGCGACGGCCTCACGCTCGGCGGGATCCCTGGCGACGCCTGGTGGCTCGCCGCCATCGTCCTGCTGCTGACGGCGGCGACCGTCACCTATCCCGTATTGCGCGCGCGGCCGCCCGGCACGGTGCGGGTGCGCGGCGGCCGGCAGGCGGCGCTGGCCGGCGCGGCCGAGGCCGGCGGCGACCTGGCCCTGCTCGCGCTGGCGGGGCTCGCGGTATGGCAGCTGCATGACTACACGCCGTCCGCCGGCGCTGGCGTCGACCCGGTGGTGGCGGTCGCGCCCGCGCTGGCGCTGGCCGCGGTCAGCCTGATCCCGATACGGCTGCTGCCGCTGGCATCGCGGGGCCTCAACTGGGTCGCGGCCGCCAGCAAGCGCATCGGCACCGCCATGGCGAGCTGGGAGATCAGCAGGCTCCCCGTCCGCCGCGCGGGACCGGTGCTGCTCACCGTGCTCGCGGTCGCCACCACCACCCTCGCGCTGGCGAGCTATGCCAGCTGGCGGCAGTCCGCGCGAGACCAGGCGGCGTTCACGACGGGCGCCGACCTGCGGGTCGACACGCCGTCGCCGGTCAGCCTCGCCGCGGTGCCGTCGATCAGCCGTGCGCCAGGCGTCGCCGCCGCCATGCCCGCGGCGAGCGCCGATCTCGGCACCGGCAGCCTGCTCGCGCTCGACGCGCGCGCGGCGGGGGGGACGGTGCTGCTGCGACCGGACCTGGCGCCCGTGCCCGAGACCACGCTGTGGCGGATGCTCACGCCTGCCGGGGCGCCGGCGGGCGTGCCGCTGCCCGGCCGTCCCGCGCGGCTGCGGCTGACCGCGCTGGCCGTCCCGCCGTCGGGGGTGGCCGAGCCGCCGCGATCGGCCGCCGCCGGCGCGTACCCGGCGTTCGCCGAAGTCGCGGACTCGCTTGGCGACGTGTTCGCGCTGCCCGCCGGGTCGCTGCCGCCCGACGGGCGCGATCACACGCTCACGGTCCCGCTCGGCGGGAGCTATCCGCTGCGGCTCATCGGCCTGAGCCTGGCGGCGCCCGCATCGCGAGAAGGCCAGACCCGGCCGACGGTGACCGCGGTGGCGGTGGCCGCCTCGGCGACCGGGCCGTTCACGCCGATAGCGGCCGGGCTCGCCGGCTGGCGGCAGTCCGCGTCGCCGAGCACCGGGACCGTAGCCGTCACGGCGACGGCGGCCACGCCTGCCGTGATACCGGGCATCGCGACGGCCGCTTTCCTGCAGGCGAACAACGCCGCCGTCGGCTCGGTCTTCCCCGCCGCGGTGGGCGGTGCGACCGTCCCCGTGAAGATCGTCGCGACGGTCAGCGCGTTCCCGACCGTGACCGGCGCGGACGGCGCGCTGATCGTCGACCTCGCCGCGGTGCAGGATTACCTGGCCGGCAAGGCCCAGCAGCCGCTGGCGGCGACGTCCTGGTGGCTGCGTGCCGCGCCCGCGGCAGCGGCGGCCCCTGCCGTCCCTGCCGACGCGGTCGTGACCGATCGCGCGGCGGTGACCGCGGGCCTGTTCGGCGACTCGCTGACGGCGGCGCCGCAGCAGGCGGCGCTCGCGGTCGGCGTCGCGGTCACGCTGCTCGCGGTGCTCGGATTCGCCGTCAGCGTCGCCGCCAGCCTGCGGGAACGGCGGGCGCGCTCAGCGCTGCTCAAGGCGCTCGGCGTGCCGATGTCCGCCCAGGCGCGCCAGCTGTGCGCCGAAGAGCTGCTGCTGAGCATTCCGGCCGGCCTCGTCGGGCTGGCCGCGGGCGTGGGCCTCGCGCACCTGCTGATCTCGGCGGTGGTGCTCACGCCAGGCGGCACCACCCCGGTCCCGCCGGTGGTGCCCGAGGTGCCGCTCGGCTGGGCGGCGGTCCTCGCGGCGGGGATCTGTGTGCTGCCCGCCGCCGTCGCGCTCGTGGCCGGGGCGCGCCGCGACGACACCGCGGCGCAGCTGCGCGGCGCGGAGGCGACATGAAGAGGCTGCGACGCGCCTGGCACGCTCACGGGATAGCCGGTGCGGGCTTCGGGCTGCTCGTCGGCGTCTGCGTGTTCCTGGCGGTCGCCGGGCCGCGGGCGGACCAGGCGCTGCGGACAACCGCGCTGCGGCAGTCCCTCGCCGCCGCCTCGCCGGTGGCGCGGTCTGTCAGCGGGACAGTGGACGACACGGGGCTCACCGCGGACCTGGGACAGCTGCCGGATGCCGGGTCGCTGGCCGCGGTCGGTGCGCAGCTGGAGGCCAACCTCACGAAAGACCGCCTGCCGCTCGCCGGGCTGGCTGACAACTGGGCAGGGCTCACCGCGCCGGTCTTCACGGTGCTTTCCGGCCTGGCGCCGGCGGTCACCGGCCCGCTGCGTAACCGGTTCGAGCTCGCCTACCACAGCGGCCTTGGCGCTAACGCCGCCGTCGCCGCCGGCCGCCTGCCGTCGGTCGCGCACGTGGCGGGCGGCGCCGCGACGTTCGAGGTCGCGGTGAGCGCCGCGACCGCCGCCAGGTTCGGGCTGCGCCCCGGGTCACGGATCCAGGCGAACGCCGGAACCCCGCTGACCCTCGTCGTCACCGCGGTGCTCCGGCCACGAGGCCCGAGCCCGACCTTCTGGACGGCCGACGCTCTGCTCGCGGCTCCCGTGCAGGAGACCATCAACGACAACTACCCGCCGATCTGGGTCGGCGGGGCGTACGTCGGCGCGGCCGAGCTGCCGCTGTTCCAGCAGGTGTTCAACCGGGCGTCGATGAACGCGATCTGGAGCTTCCCGCTCGCGACCGGCGAGGTCACCGCGGACAGCGCCCAGGCGCTGAGCGGCGCGCTGACCCGGGCGGCGACCCAGGCGGGGCTGATCGGCAGCGGCGCGGAACCCGTGAGCCTCACCGCCCCGGTAGCCGGCGTGCTCGCGGACTTCGTGCCCGCCGACGCGGCGGCCAGCTCCGTGCTGCGGCTGCTCGCGGTCAGCCTCGCCGTGATCGCGGTGGTGATCGTGCTGCTCGGCAGCCAGCTGCTGGCGCGGCGGCGGCGCGCCGAGCTGACCGTGCTGCGGGCCCGCGGCGCCTCGCGCGCACAGGTGGCGCTGCGGACGCTGCGAGGTGCCGCGGTTCCCGCGGCCTGCGGCGCCGCGGTGGGGACGGCGCTCGCGGTCGTCGTGACGCCGGGTCATGCCGACACGCTCTCGTGGTGGCTTGGCGGTGGGATCCTGCTGACCGCGGTGGCCGCCGCCCCGCTCATCGCGCTGCGGGAGCAGCGCGCGCCGGCGAAACGGTACGTGCCGCGACGGGGCGACAGCGGCGCGGGCCTCGCCGCCCGCCTGGGCGGCCGCGGCGCCTGGCGGCGGATCGCGGCAGAGCTCACGCTGGCCGCCGCCGCGGTCGCCGGGGTCGTGGTGCTGCGGCAGCAGGGCTCCGGCGCGCTCCCGAGCCTGGCGCCGGTCCTCGTCGCCGTGCCGGTCGCGATCGTCGTCATGCGCTGCTACCCGTTCGCGGTCCGCGGCCTGCTGCGGCTCGCCGGGCGACGGCGGGGCGTCGCCGCGTTCACCGGGCTGGCCAGAGCCGCGCGGAGCTCGCCGGGCGCCGTGCTGCCCGGGATCGCGCTGGTCCTGGCGCTGGCGGTCGCCGCGTTCGGCTTCCTGGTGCGCGCCGCGGTGACCAACGGGCAGGCGGCGCAGTCCTGGCAGCAGACGGGCGCCGACGCGCTGATCAACGCGCAGCTGGCCTTCCAGCCGCCATCGGCTGCCTTCGCGCGCGACGTGTCCGCGGTGCCCGGCGTGCGGCACGTGGCGCTGGTCAGCGCCACCTCGGGGCAGGCGGACGGGTCGCAGGTCCCGGTCGCCGCGCTGCAGCCGGGGCAGTACGCCGCGCTGCTCGCGGGCGCGCCGCTGCCGCCGTTCCCCGCGGCGGCCCTCGCGGCCCCCGCGCCGGGCGGGACCAGCCCGGTGCCGGCCCTG
This sequence comes from uncultured Actinomycetota bacterium, assembly GCA_963843745.1. Classification (GTDB taxonomy): domain Bacteria; phylum Actinomycetota; class Actinomycetes; order Streptosporangiales; family Streptosporangiaceae; genus Trebonia. The sequence continues at coordinate 1,316,610 of CAWJLP010000007.1, read as the reverse complement.
GTCACGCCGGCCGGCGCGGCCGCGCTCGGGCCCGGGGGCGGGGAGGTCGCCGGGGTGGGGCAGGACGCCACCCTGACGGTCGGGCTGCAGTCTGTCCGCATCCGGATAACCGGGGAAATCGCGGGGCTGGCGGGGATACCGGGCGGCCCGCAGGTCATCCTACCGGCGTCGGCGCTGGACGCCGGGGCGGACGCGGCCCCCAACGTCGTGCTGGTGACCGGCCCGGACATCGACGTACCCCGGCTGGACGCCGTTGTCAGGCGCGACCTGCCCGGCGCCACCGTGACGCTACGCTCCACGGTCCAGGCCGCCTTGTCCCGGGCGCCGCTGCCCCGCGACGAGGCCGCGGCCATCGTGGCCGCCGAGATCGCGGCCGCCGGGCTGACCCTGCTCGTGCTGGTGATCATGATCGCGGGCGCCGCGCAGGCCCGCCGGTCGGCCGTGGCCAGGCTCCGGGTGATGGGCGTCACCGGCCGGCAGGCGCGCTGGGCCGAGCTGGCGGAGACCCTCCCGCTGGTCGTCGCGACCGCGGCGGGCGGGATCGCGTGCGCCTGGGCGCTCGGTCCGCTGATCGGGCCCGCGCTGAACCTGTCGGCCCTGACGGGTGGCGCGACTGCGCCAGTCGGCGCGCGGTGGGCGCCGCTCGGCGCCGCCGCGGCGGGGCTGCTCATCCTGACGCTTCTGGCCCTCGCGGTCGAGGCGATGACGAGCCGGAACGAGGAGGGACACTGATGACCCAGGTGACGCCGGCAGGCCCGGCATCCGGGATCGGCGAGCTGGACGCCGAGGCGCAGCAGGCTCGCATCGCCTACGGCGCGGACGCGCTGATCGTGTGCGACCGCGTGGTGCGCATCTACTCGGGGGACGGCCTGGAGGTGCAGGCGCTGCAGGGTCTTGACCTGCTGGTCGAAGAGGGCGAGCTGACCGCCGTGGTCGGCGCGTCGGGCAGCGGCAAGTCCACGCTGATGAACATCCTCGCCGGTCTCGACACGCCGACAGCGGGCAGCGTGCGGGTCGCCGGCTACGACCTCGGCGCGCTCAGCCCGCGCGACCGGCTCGGCTACCGCCGCGCGGTCATCGGCTTCATCTGGCAGCAGGCCGTGCGCAACCTGCTGCCGTACCTGACCTGCCGCCAGAACGTGCTCGTGCCGATGCGGCTGGCCCGCACCGCCCGCGCCGAACGGGGCCGGCGGGCCGACGAGCTGCTGGCCGCGTTCGGCGTAGCGCACTGCGCCGACCGCACGCCCGGTGAGCTCTCCGGCGGTGAGCAGCAGCGGATCGCGCTCGCCACCGCGCTGGCGAACCGGCCGCGCGTGCTGCTGGCCGACGAGCCGACCGGGGAGCTGGACACGGCGGCGGCGGCGAGCGTGTTCGATGCCCTGCAGACGGCCAACACCGAGCTCGGCGTCACCATCCTGCTCGTCTCCCACGACCCGGCCGTGGCCGACCGCGTCCGCCGCACGGTCGCGATCAGGGACGGCCGCACCAGCACCGAGCTGCTCAGGCACGACACGACCGACGATGCGGGGAACGCGGCCACCAGTGCGGTGGAGTACGCGGTGATGGACCGGGCCGGCCGCGTCCAGCTGCCGCGCGAGATGACGCGGCCGCTCGGCATGCGGGAGCGGGTCCGGCTCGAGTCCACGCCGGACCACATCGGCGTCTGGCCCGACCGGGTGCGGAACCCTGAGCAGCCCGCGCCGCCGGCGGCTGCGGTGCCGGCCTCTGCCGCGGTGCCGGCCTCTGCCGCGGTGCCGGCCGCCGTGGCGGGTGCCACGGCGGCCGCATCCACGACTGTGCGGTCACGGGAGCGGGCGCCGCTGCCGCCCGGCGACACAGTGGTGGCGGCGACAGACATCACGCGTACGTTCGGAACAGGAGATTCCGCGGTTCAAGCGCTGCGCGGAGTCACCTTCACCATCGCAGCAGGCCAGTTCGCCGTCCTCTACGGCCGGTCGGGGTCCGGGAAGACCACGCTGCTGAACATCGTGGGCGGTCTCGACCAGCCGACGAGCGGCACGCTGCGCGTCGCCGGGCGCGACCTGGCCGCGGCGAGCGACCGGGAGCGCACCGCGCTGCGGCGGGACGAGGTGGCGTTCGTGTTCCAGTCCTTCGGGCTGATCCCGATGCTGTCGGCGGCGGAGAACATCGGCATTCCGCTGCGCGTCACCGCGACCGCCCGGGACGCCCGCGAGGAGCGGGTGCGGATGATGCTCAACGTCGTCGGGCTGGATTCGCACGCGGCGCACCGGCCGAACGAGCTTTCCGGCGGCCAGCAGCAGCGTGTCGCGATCGCCAGGGCGCTGGCCGGGCAGCCGCGGCTGCTGATCGCGGACGAGCCGACCGGGCAGCTGGACCACGAGACCGGGCAGCAGATCATCCGGCTGCTGCGCACCGTGGTGCGGTCCGAGGGGCTCACCGCGCTCGTCGCCACCCACGACCCGTCGCTCGCGGACCTGGCGGACGTGGTGATCCGGCTCGAGGACGGGCGGCTGGCCGGGACCGGTCCACTGGGAGCGGTGCCAGCCGACGCCGGCGACACGGATACGTAACAGGGGCGCGCATCCGTCCCACAGCCGTTACCGCGCGACTAAGGTAACGAATGAGCATCCCGACGAATGCGGTCACTCCGTTACCGCCTAGCACGAAGAGGCGCAGCGACCGAATGCACATGCGCGACAGCGAGATTGTCGCGTCCATCGTGGCAGGAGACCCCAGCGGGCTCGCCGCTGCCTACGACAGGTACGCAGAACCGCTCTACAAGTACTGCCGGTCCATGCTCAGCAATCCGCCCGACGCCGACGACGCCGTCCAGGACACGTTCGTCATCGCCTCGTGCCGGCTGGCGGAGCTGCGCGATCCCGACCGGCTGCGCGCCTGGCTGTACGCCGTCGCGCGCAACGAATGCCTGCAGATCCTGAGGTCGCCGCGGCCCGCGCAGCGGATCACCGTGCCGCCGGGCATGGCGGACACCATCATCGACATCACCGAGGGAGCGGCCGAACGGGCCGAACTGCGCGCCCTGCTCACCACCGCCGCGCGCGGCCTGAACGCCGCCGAGCGCGAGGTCCTTGAGCTGCAGTTGCGGCAGGGGCTGGAGGCCGCCGAGGTCGCGGACGTATTCGGCGTGTCCCGCAGCCAGGCGGCCGCGCTGGCGTCCCGGGCGCGCGACCAGCTCGAGGAGTGCCTCGCCGTGCTGCTCGTCGGCCGCGCGGGCCGCGACGACTGCCGCGAGCTCAACGCGCTGCTCGCCGGCTGGAACGGGCAGCTCACCCCGGCGCTGCGCAGGCGGGCGCACCGGCACATCGAGCGGTGCACGACCTGCACCACCCGGCGGGTGTACGAGCTGCGCCCGGCCGTCCTGCTCGGCCTGTCGGCCGGGGCGGCGATGGCCGCCGCGGCGGCGGAGAGCCTGCGGCTCGCGGCCGGCGTGCCCGGTGACCTCAAGGCGCGCACCATGGCACTCGCCGCCGGCCAGGATCCCGGCGCCGTCGCGCACCGCGCGGTCACGGGCGACCGGGCCGGTCCGTTCGGGCGACTCGGCTTCCCCGGACCCCTGCCGAACCCTGGCGCGAAGGCCGCGCCGCTCTCCTCGCCGCGGCGGCGGACCGCCCTCGCCGCGGCTGCCGTGCTCGTTGTCGCGGTCGGAGCGGTGGCCTTCTCACTGTCGTCCTCACTGTCGTCCGGCCCGAGCGCGCATATAGCCCTGGCCGACGGGAAGACGGCTCCCGCTGTCCAGCACGCGTCGTCCGCCGATCCGGCCACGTCCTCCGGCGGGCTGAAGCCGTCGACGGCCGCGCCGGCCACGCCGACGGCGCACTCATCATCCGCCACGGCCACCCCGAGCACCGAGGCCCCATCAGGCCCGGCGGCCGCGCCCACCACGACCACCCCGGCGGCTCCGGTGACGACCACGCCTCCGCCGGTGACGGCCACGCTGTCGGTGTCCCTGCTGGGCTCCGCCGTCTCGCTCCAGCCGGGCGCCCAGATCACCGTCGGGCGGTTCGGCGCCAGGCTCTCGCTCACGGCCGACAGCGGCCCGGTCAGCTGGTCCATCACCGCCAGCGAGGGCATCCTCGTCTGGCCGCGGTCGTCAGGGACTCTCGCCGCGGGCAGCTCCACCTGGGTGCTGATCGCTTCTGTCGGCAAGAACGTTCCCGGAGCGACGCTGACGATCGACCCGGGCGGCGCTAGCTACCCGCTGGTGGTGAACTCGGGGTTCTAGCGGGGATCTAGCGCGCCCAGCTGGCGTGCGCGGTGGCCCGCTGTGCCTGCTCGCGCAGCGCGCGGACCGCCTGCGCCGGGTCGTCCGCGCTGTACACCGCCGAGCCGGCCACGAACACGTCGGCGCCCGCGTCGGCGCACCGTTCGATCGTCTCCACGCTGACCCCGCCGTCCACCTGGAGCCAGACCGCGCCGCCGTGCCTGGCGACCATGTCCCGCGCGCGGCGAAGCTTCGGCAGCACGAGGTCGAGGAAGTGCTGGCCGCCGAAACCGGGCTCGACCGTCATCAGCAGCAGCATGTCGAGTTCGGCGAGCAGGTCCTCGTACGGCTCGACTGGGGTGCCGGGGTTGACCGCGAGCCCGGCGCGGGCGCCCGCGGCGCGGATCGCGCGCAGCGTCCGGACCGGTGCCTTGGCCGCTTCCGCGTGAATAGTGACGTTCCGCGCTCCCGCCTCGGCGTAGCCGAGAGCGTGCTGGTCCGGGTCATCGATCATCAGGTGGCAGTCAATCGGCAGCGTGACGTGCTTCAGCAGCGACTCGACGACCGGCAGGCCGATCGTGAGGTTGGGCACGAAGTGGTTGTCCATCACGTCGACGTGCAGCCAGTCAGCCGCGGTCTCGACCGCGCGCGCCTCATCGGCGAGCCGGGCGAAATCCGCGGACAGGATGCTGGGCGAGATCTGAACGGCCATGTCAGTCCCTGAGTGTAGAGTGCGGTCGGTGCGCGCTCATCCCCCGGCTGGGGGATCGCGCGGCGGACCCGGAAATGTCAGACGGCGGAGTTAGCATCCAGCACTGAGTTCTAATACTTCAATTGTGGGGGTACCCAGTGCAAACTGACCTGCTGGATCGTGTGCGCAAGCTGCTGGCTAAGGCTGAGGATGAGGGCTGCACGCCGGAGGAAGCCGAGGCGCTGACCGCGAAGGCCGCCGATTTGATGGCCCGCTACGGCATCGACCGGGCGCTGCTCGGGGCGCTGCGGCCGGAGACCGATTCCGTCGGGGACCGGGTGTTCGACCTGGATAACCCCTGGGCCGCCGTCAAGGCGCACTTGCTCGCCGGGCTGGCCGCCGCGCTCCGCTGCCAGTGCATCCTGCTGAACCGCCGCGAGCCGGGCAGCCGGGTGCACGTGTTCGGCTATCTGTCCGACCTGGAACGCGCGGACATCTTGTTCACCTCCCTGCTGGTGCAGATGGCCAGGGCGCTCGCTGTGCAGCCGGTCCCCGCCTACGGCGGCGGGGCGAAGGCGTGGCGCCGGTCGTGGATGCTCGGCTACGCCTCGGCGGTCGTCGCCCGGGTCCGTGCCGCGGAGGAGGCGGCGGTCGCCTCGGCCACGGCGGACGAGGGAACGGCCGCCGGCGGCGGCCGTTCCGCGGAGCTGGTGCTCGCCGACCGCGCCCTGACCGTCCGCCGCCAGTCGGAGCACGCCTACCCGCGCACCCGGCGGACCCGCGTCACCTACACGGGCAACGGCTACGCCGACGGCTACCGCGAAGGCCAGAAGGCCGATATCGGCGGCGCGAAGCTACGATCGCGTCCGGCCGGGGCACTGTCCCGCTGACCCGTCACTCCGATGGGGCCGGCGCCAGGAGCTGGCCGAGCCTGGCCAGGAAGTGCTCCCAGCCCTCGCGATGATCGCTGCGCGCGGCCTGTTCCGCTGCGCCTTCCCCGTGCGGGCCGTGCAGGACGGTCAGCTCCGTGCCGCCCGGGCGCCTGGGGCGCTCGGGTCCGGCGCTTGCCGCGCTGTCGCCGGCCTCGGCAACCGTGACCAGCACCGTGCGGCCGGACGCGCCGGGCTCGTGGTCCCAACCCCAGGTGAACTCCAGGCGGCTGGCCGGCTCGTAGCCGACGACCCGCCCGCGCATGGTCTGGCCGAGCTTGGCGAAGTGCACGATGTACGGGCCGCCCTCAGCGGGCGTGACGGTGAGCTCCCCGCCCCACCACTGGCGCAGCGTCGCCGGGTCGGTGAAGGCCGCGAGGGCGCGCTCCGGCGGCCAGCCGGGCAGCAGCAGCGTGGCCCGCACCATGGGACCCGCGTCGACTACTGTCACAGGGAACTCGGTCACGTCGGATCTCCTTCCGGCTGGCAGCAGCTTAGCGGCCGGCTTGGGCAGACTTTGAGTTATGCAGCCCGAGGAGGAGGTCATCCAGGCGGCCCAGCGCCGTGCCGCGGCGCTGGCCGCCGGGGACGAGGCGGCGGTGCTGACCGCGGCGGTGACCGACGAGGTGACCGGGGACGGTCGCGACCTGGCCTTTCAGCTGCGCCTGACCCAGATGTGGGTGCGGACGGCCGGCGGCTGGCGGTGCCTGGCTGGACACGCCAGCCGCCCTGCGTAATCAGTCGACGCAGAGGCAGAAGGGGTGCCCCGCCGGGTCGAGGAACACCCGGAAGGTAGTGCCCGGCTGATGCTCGTGCTTGGTCGCGCCGAGTTCGAGCACCGCCGCCTCGGCGGTGTCGAGGTCGTCGACGATCACGTCGAGGTGCATCTGCTGCGGCACCTGCTGGCCCGGCCACTGCGGCGGGGTGTAGTCCGCCACCGGCTGGAAGCAGATGCAGTTGCCGTTCTCGGCGCGGATCTCGGCCCAGTCCGCGGAGATTTCGGTCTTCCAGTCCAGCAGCGCGCCGTAGAAGGTCGCCAGGGCGCCGGGATCGGGACAGTCGATGACGAAGTTCGGAAAGCGTGCGATAGCCATGTCAGGCACAGTACGCGTGATCACGGACGATCCACGTCCGGTATGTGCCAAGGACCTAGCCCACGCGGGACCACAGTGGGGCGGGGCCGCCTAGCCGGGCCGGAGGCGTGGCGGTAGCGTCACGGATGTGGAACACGCGAGACTTGGCCGGAGCGGCCTGCAGGTGTCCCGGTTGTGCCTGGGGACAATGACGTTCGGATTGCAGAGCGACGAGGCGACCGGGTTCGCGATTATGGACCGGGCGGCCGAAGGGGGCGTGGACTTCCTCGACTCGTCCGACGCTTACCCGCTCGGCGGTGACCTGGACAGCCGCGGCCGCACCGAGGAGATCATCGGCCGCTGGATGCTGGGCAAACGGGACCGGTTCATCATCGCCACCAAGTGCTTCGCACCGACTGGCCCAGCGCCGTTCGACGCGGGGAACTCCCGCAAGCACATCATGTCCGCGGTGGATGCCTCGCTGCGCCGGCTGCAGACCGACTATATCGACCTGTACCAGCTGCACGGCTACGACCTGGACACGCCGATCGACGAGACGCTTGGCGCGCTCGACGACCTGGTGCACTCCGGCAAGGTCCGCTACCTCGGCTGTTCCAACTTCCTGACCTACCAGCTGGTCCGCGCGATCGGCCGCAGCGAGACCCTTCGGCTGGCCAGGTTCGATTCTGTGCAGCCGCGGTACAACCTGCTGTTCCGCCAGATCGAGCGGGACACGCTGCCCTTCTGCGAGGAAGACGGCGTGGGCGTGATCCCCTACAACCCGATCGCGGGCGGACTGCTGTCCGGGAAGCACAGCGGCAGCGCGCCACCGACCGAGGGCAGCCGCTTCACCCTCGGCTGGGCCGGGCAGATGTACCAGGAGCGGTACTGGAACGAGCGTGCGTTCGAGACCGTCGAGGCGCTCCGCAAGCTCGCCGACCAGGCCGGGACCAGCCTCGTCACACTGTCGGTCGCCTGGGTCCTCGCGAACAAGGCGATCACCGCGCCGATCATCGGGGCCAGCCGGCCCGACCAGCTCGACGCCAGCCTCGCCGCGGCGGAGTACAAGCTCGACCCTGACCTCAAGCGGCAGATGGACGAACTGACCTACGAATACCGCCTCGGCGACGCCGCCCGCTGAGGCCTGGCCGTCACGGCCAGCAAGACGGGCTCGGGCGGGCGCGTCAGCATCTTCCCATCACTTTCGGCCCTTTTCGCGCCCGATTTGTCCGCGCGGGTTCAGGGACAAAAAGTGATGGGAAGTTGGGTCCCGACAGGCCCTCGTCTTAGCGAGGCGGCGGCGGCAGGGCAGTCAACTAGGGCTGGCAGGGCTGGTAGCTAGGGGGTGCGGCGGAGGAGGGCTATGAAGATGGCGTCCGTGGTGTGGCGGTGGGGCCAGAGTTGCGCGAACTGAGGGGCTGGCGAGCGGACGTCCGGGACCGAGGAGAGGATGGCCGGGGCGTCCAGGATCTCGGTGGCCGGGGTGGAGCTCGCGACCGCGGTTACCACGTCGCGGGTTTCCGCCGGGACTGGCGAGCAGGTCACATAGGCGACCACTCCCCCGGGACGGCAGGCCGCCAGGGCGGAGCGCAGCAGGGCGCGCTGCAGCTCGGCGAGGGCCGGCAGGTCCGATTCCGCCTTGCGCCAGCGGGCTTCCGGGCGGCGGCGGAGGGCGCCGAGGCCGGAGCAGGGGACGTCGAGCAGCACTCGGCCGAACGCGGCGCCGGGCCACGGGGGGCGGAGGCCGTCGGCCGTTATGACTGTCGTGCCGCTCCCGTGATGGGGGGTACGGGCCAGGGCGTCCCTGACCAATGCGGCGCGGTGTTCGTGGAGGTCGGCGGCGACCAGGCGGCCGCCGGCCTCTTCGGCAAGGCCGTACAGCAGGCGGGCCTTGCCGCCCGGGCCTGCGCACATGTCTAGCCACAAGCGGTCAGGGCCGTCGAGGGGGGCGGTCGCCAGCGTGATCGCGGCTAGCTGGCTGGCTTCGTCTTGAACGGCGGCTAGGCCGCCGTCCACCAGGGACGAGGGGTCTCCGCCCGCGAGGGTGAAGCCGTAGGGGGACCACCGAGTGGGTTCGGCGCCCTCGGGCATGATCGCCTCGCGGGGCGGGCCGCCAGGGAAGGCGGCCATCGTGACCCGGGGGCGGTCGTTGCCGGCGGCCAGCGCAGCGGCTAGTTCTGTGTCCGCGGCGGGGCCGAGGGCGTCGCGGTAGGCGGCGACGATCCAGCGTGGGTAGCTGTAGCGGACCGCCAGGTAGCCCTCGGCGTCGGCCGCCGGGTCCGGGGCGACGAGCGGCAGCCAGGCGTCGAGGTCGCGGGTGGCGACCCGGCGCAGCACGGCGTTCACGTAGCCGGAGACGCGCGGGCCGGCCACGGCCCTGGCCAGGTCGACCGAGGTCGCCACCGCGGCGTGGGCGGCGACCCTGGTCGCCAGGAGCTGGTGCGCGCCGAGCCTGAGGACCTGCAGCACCGGCGGGTCCAGCTTGTCCAGCGGGCGGTCGCTGCACGCGGCGAGCACCGCGTCGTAGGTGCCAAGGCCACGCAGCGTGCCGTAGCTGAGCTCGGTGGCCAGCGCGGCGTCCCGGCCGGTGATGCCGCGCTCGGCGAGCAGCCTGGGCAGCAGCAGGTTCGCGTAGGACTGGCGGGCGTCCACGGCGGCGAGGACGTCGTAGGCGGTACGCCGCGGCAGGTCCGCGCCGCGGCCGGTGTTACCGCGGCCGGCGCCGGGCCGGCCCTTGGTCGGGCGGCCCGCGGCTGAGCGGCCGGCACCGGTGCGCTCCGTGGCTGAGCGGTCGGCGCCGGCGCGGCTCGTGCTGGCGTCGCCCTGGTCGCCGCGGCGGGCGCCGGCCCGGCCTGTCGAGCCGCGGCGGCCTGGGGTGCCCCTGCGGGGGCCTCGGTAGGCGGCCACGGTCAGCTGAAGCCCAGGTGCGTCGCCGGTCCCGCGTGCAGGCCCCTGGCCCAGTCGGCGGCGGGCATCCGGCGCTTGCCCGGCGGCTGCACGTCGCCGAGGAGGACCGGGCGCGAGCCGGTACCGGCGTAGACCGCGCCGCGCTCGACGCGCAGCTCGCCCGGGGCGAGGCCGACGTCAGGACCGGCCGTCGCGCCGCGACCGGGGGCCGCGGCGCCGCCCTGCTCGCCGGGAGCCTCGGCCTCGCCGGGGGCGTCCAGCCTGGGTGGCGTCGTTAGCGTGATCGGCCAGAGCCTGACCCTGGCGCCGTCGAACTCCGTCCAGGCGCCGGGGTCCGGGGTGCAGGCGCGGATCTGGCGGTCGATCAGGTGGGCGGGGAGATTCCAGTCCACCCGGGCGTCCTGCGGGGTGAGCTTCGGCGCGAAGCTGATGCCTTCCGCCGACTGCGGCACGGCGCGGACAGTGCCGTCCTGGATGCCGTCCAGGGTCGCGACCAGGAGTTCCGCGCCGCTCGCGGCGAGCCGGTCCAGCAGATCGCCGGCGGTGTCCGCGGGCCTGATCGGTTCGGTGAGCACGCCGAACACGGGGCCGGCGTCCAGCTCCCTGACGATCTGGAAGGTGGTCGCGCCGGTGATGTCGTCCCCGTGCAGGATCGCGTGCTGCACCGGCGCCGCGCCGCGCCAGGCGGGCAGCACCGAGAAGTGCAGGTTCACCCAGCCATGCCGCGGGATGCCGAGGACCGGCTGCGGAAGCAGCGCCCCGTACGCCGTGACCGGGCAGCAGTCGGGCGCGATTTCGCGCAGCCGCTCCTGAAAAGAAGGATCGCTCGGCCGGACGGGCTTCAGCACCTCGATGCCGAGGTCGCCGGCGACCACGGCGACCGGGGAAGGCTCCACCCGCCTGCCGCGCCCGGCCGGCGCGTCCGGCCTGGTGATGACCGCCTCGACGGTGTGCTGCGACGTCAGCAGAGCGCGCAGCGCGGTCACCGCGACTGGCGGGGTACCGGCGAAGACGAGGCGCACGGCAGGGGCCGCCCCTTCAGGAGATCCGCTGGGTCGCGTGCGGCGAGACCTTCACCTCAGGGGTGGGCTCTCCGTTCCATTCGGCTTCCCTGATGGCCTTCATCGCGGCCTTGCGCTGCTTCTTGTCGAGCCGGTCGATGAACAGGATGCCGTCGAGATGGTCGGTCTCGTGCTGGACGCAGCGGGCGAGCAGCTCGCTGCCCTCGATCGTCACCGGGTCGCCGTACATGTTGAACCCGGCGGCGACGACCCGCGGCGCGCGCGGCGTCGGGAAGACCAGGCCGGGCAGCGACAGGCAGGCCTCGTCGTCTTCCTCCTGCTCGCCGTCCAGCGCGAGGACCGGGTTGATCAGGTGCCCCGGCTCGTCCCCCACGTGATAGGTGAACACCCGCAGGCTGACGCCGATCTGCGGCGCGGCGAGGCCGACACCGGGCGCGTCGACCATCGTCTCGGTGAGGTCCTTGACGAGGTTGCGCAGCTCAAGGTCGAAATCCGTCACCGGCTCGGCCGGGGTGCGCAGCACCGGATCACCGAAAAGCCGGATGGGCCTGATCAACGGGCAGTCCTCTCACGTGGCGGTCGCCGTACGCCGCCGACGCCGCCTGGAATGTCAAGCTCTTGTTCACCATGAATTCTATCGGCGGGCTAGATCACCTCGGCCGGGTCGAGCTGCACCCGGACCGTGCCTGCCTCCTTCCGCGCGCTGCGCGCCGCCTGCGCGGCGTGCAGCGCGCGGGCCAGCGCCGCGCCCTGATCCCGCGGCGCGCGGACGAGGGCGCGGACCGCGGGAGTCTCATCGCGGGCCGCGCCGCGATCGGCGGGGACCGGCCCGAGCACCTCGAAGCCCTCCGCGACGCCGCTGAGCAGGGTGGCCACGGCGGCGGGCTCGCCGGTGACCGCCGCCATCCGCACCGCGGGCGGGAACCCGAGCTCGGCGCGGTCGGCTAGCTCCCGTTCCGCGAAACCCGCCGGGTCCCAGCGGATCAGCGCCTGCACGGCGGGCAGCGCGGCGTCGGCGTGCACCAGCACCGTTCCGCCGGCGCTGACCAGCGCCGCCGCGGCCAGCCAGCGGCGCAGCGCCTCCTCCCCCGCGCGCAGGCTCGGCCGGCCGAGCAGCGCCCAGCCGTCAAGCAGCAGCGCGGCGGCGTAGCGGCCGAGGGGCTCCGCGCCCGGGGTGGCGATCACCAGCGCGGGCTCACCGGAGACCTGCGCGATGACCTTGTCGCCGCCGGACGTGCGCACGGTGACGGCGGGGAACGCCCGGCCCAGTTCCTCGGCGGTGCGCGCCGCGCCGGTCACGATCGCGCGGAGCTTGTCGTGGCCGCAGTGCGGGCAGGTCCAGGCGGCGGCCTTGGCGCCGCACCAGCGGCAGTCCGGCGTCGCGTGCTGGGAGGCCAGCTCGAGCGGCCCGCTGCAGCGCGCGCAGCGCGCCTGCGCGCGGCACCGGCCGCAGGCGATCGCGGCCAGGTAGCCGCGGCGCGGCACCTGCACAAGGACGGGGCCGTCCGCCAGGGCGGTGCGCGCGGTGCGCAGCGCCAGGCTGGGCAGCCGGGCCGTCGTGGCTGCTTCGTCCCTGGCGAGCTCGGCGTCGTCGAGGGCGGGCCTGACCCGCGGGGCGGCTGTCCGCAGCGTCGCCCTGGACGGCTGGAGCGGCCGCGCCCAGCCCGAGGTCACGAGCTGCGCGAGTTCCGCGGTGCGGGCGAACCCGCCGATCAGGGCGGCGGCGCCGCCCCGGTGCGCGCGCAGGGCCAGCACCTCCCTGGCGTGCGGGTAGGGCGCGCGCGGCTCGGCGTGCAGGTCGTCGCCGTCATCCCAGAGCACCACCAGCCCCAGGTCCCTGACGGGGGCGAACATCGCGGCGCGGGTGCCGGCCACGATCAGCGCCTCGCCGCGCAGCGCGGCGAGCCAGCGCCGGTACCGCTCGGCGGGGCCGAGGTCGGCGGTGAGCGTCACGTGCCAGGACCCGAATTGCCGCAGCGCGTCGTCGACGCGGGCCAGGTCGCGCGTGTCGGGTACCACGATCACCGTGCCGCGGTCCGCGCTCGCGCAGGTGACGGCCGCGCGGGCTATCTCCTCCGGCCACGTCGCGCCGGGCAGCGCGGTCCACGCCGCGCGGGCGACCCTGCCGTCGCGCAGCGCGTCGAGGAACGCCGGGCCCGCGTCGTACCTGTCCCAGGGCCCGGGTTCCGGGCGGCGCGGCAGCTCGCGCCGGCCACCCGGGCCACTGTCGGCCGACTCGTCCTGTGCCGTCGGTTGCTGGGCTCTGGTCGCGGCGCCGGGTTCCTGACGGGGCGGCGACGCGTCCCTGGCATCTGCAGGCCTCGGCCGGCTCGTCGCGTTCCAGTGGCTTTTTCGCTTCCGTCGCGGCGTGCCGTTGCGGGATCGCGAGGCGCAGCACATCGGCGAGCGTTCCCGCGTACCGGTCCGCGACGGCCCGCGCCAGCCCGGCGATCTCGGGGGTCAGCACCTGCTCGGCGGACACCACCCGTTCCAGGTAGCTGAGCCGTCCCTGGTGCTCGCTGGCGCTCGCGCGCTCCAGGACGAAGCCGTCGGTCAGCTGTCCGGCGAACCTGACCCGGACGCGCACCCCGGGAAGCGCCTGGGCGGCGAGCCGCTCTGGAACCAGGTAGTCGAACGGCCGGTCCAGATGGGCGAGCGGGATGTCCACCGCGATGCGGGCGACCGGGCAGTCCGGCGCCGGGCGCAGGGTCCGCGGCTCCTTCTTGGCCCTGCCGCCTTCGCGCTGCCTGTTCGCCACCGTCCCGTCCTACCACGCTCCAGGGAGCGGCTGAGCCAGGAGACGCCAGCGGCCGGGCACGGGGAGCCGCAATTCCCGTGCCCGGCCGCTCGCGGGCTTGCCGGCCGGCCCGGTCCAGGGGGATGGGGGCCCGGGGGAATGGGGGGCGGGTAGCCCCCCTGCCTGATCTGAGCCCCCCACGCCTGGAATCGGCGCCCGGCCGGCTGAGCCAGCGCGGGCTCTACTGTGTGTAACCGAGTCTTACTAGCTAAGCAGGTCGTCGAAGTCGCCCGCCCGCAGAGCGCTGACCATGGCCCGGACCGCGTCGGCCGGGTAGATCAGCGCCGTGCCCTTGGGGTCGCGCGAGTTGCGCATCGCGACCGTGGTGGAGTCGAGGCGGGCAAGCTCGACGCAGGCCCCCTGCGAATTGCTGCGCTCACTCTTACGCCACGCCGCTCCGTCCAGCCGCGCGGCAGAGATCCCGTTGTAAATGTCCTGCATTGTCTCTCGTCTCCTGACGCATTGACTCAGACCATGTCTAGCTGGTGCTGCCACGGCCCAGCGCGCTAGCTGCCGGTCCCCGTTGCGCATAGCCGGCTTCAGCTGATCCCTAACGTTCACCGGCCGTACGAGAAAGAGCTTAGCGCATGCACGTGCATCCGCAACGGATTTCGCACTTTCATGCGCATACGCATCTGCACGGCCACTCAGGGACTTGTTGTATAGAAAACAACTTCCCCTACTACGGTACGTGATCTGCCCAAGGTACGGGCGGTTGATGAGGGAAGTATGAGCTGTTCATGTCCCCGTTACCCGCTTTGGGCGGTTCGACGGGAGCCGAAATGTCTTATTTAGAGGCCGACGGCGGCACGCAGCTGGGCGGCGCGGTCGGTCCGCTCCCAGGAGAAGTCGGGCTCGGAGCGGCCAAAGTGACCGTACGCAGCCGTCTGTGAGTAGATCGGGCGCAGCAGGTCGAGGCTGGCGATGATCGCCCGCGGCCGCAGGTCGAAGACCTCGGAGATCGCGTCCTGGATCCGTTCCACCGGCACCCGCTCGGTGCCGAAGCACTCGACGAAGAGCCCGACCGGCTTGGCCTTGCCGATCGCGTACGCGACCTGCGCCTCGCAGCGGTCAGCCAGCTCCGCCGCCACCACGTTCTTGGCGACCCAGCGCATCGCGTAGGCAGCGCTGCGGTCCACCTTCGACGGGTCCTTGCCGGAGAAGGCGCCCCCGCCGTGCCTGGCCATGCCGCCGTAGGTGTCGATGATGATCTTGCGCCCGGTGAGACCCGCGTCGCCCATCGGGCCGCCGATCTCGAACCGCCCGGTCGGGTTGACCAGCAGCCGGTACCCCGCGGTGTCGAGCCCGAACTCAGCGAGCACCGGCTCGACGACGTAGTCCTTGACGTCCGGCGCGAGCAGTTCCTTGAGGTTGATGTCCGGGGCGTGCTGGGTGGAGACGACCACGGTGTCCAGCCGCACCGGCCGGTCCCCCGCGTACTCCACGGTCACCTGGGTCTTGCCGTCCGGCCGCAGGTAGGGAACGGTGCCGGAGCGGCGCACCTCGGACAGCCGGCGGGCCAGCTTGTGCGCCATCATGATCGGCAGCGGCATCAGCTCGGGGGTCTCCCGGCAGGCGTAGCCGAACATCAGGCCCTGGTCGCCCGCCCCCTGCCTGTCGTAGTCCTCGGTGCCCTCGCCCTCGCGGAACTCGTAGGCGTCCGTCACGCCCTGGGCGATGTCCGCCGACTGCGACCCGATGGAGACGGACACGCCGCAGGACGCCCCGTCGTAGCCCTTGGCCGAGGAGTCGTACCCGATCTGCAGGATCTTCTCCCTGATGATCCCGGGGATGTCCACGTAGGTCTTCGTGGTGACCTCGCCGGCGACGTGGACCTGCCCGGTCGTGATGAGCGTCTCCACCGCCACCCTGCTGCCGGGGTCGTCCTTGATCATCGCGTCGAGGACGGCATCGCTGATCTGGTCAGCCATCTTGTCGGGATGGCCTTCGGTCACCGATTCCGAGGTAAACAGCCGACGGGCCACGTTCTTCTCCATCCATTGCTCAGCTGACCTGGCAGAGTTTATCCGCCGGCGGCGACCGGCGGCGCGGGTCTCAGCCGAGCCGCGCGGCGACCAGGTCCCAGACGACGCTGGCCAGCGCGTCCTTGGACCGCCGCGGGATCGGCGTCTGGCCGCCGCCGGCGTCGAGCACGACCGCCTCGTTGTCGCCGGTGCCGAACCCGAGCCCGCCGCCCACCTGGTTGACCACGAGCAGGTCGCATCCCTTGCGGGCCAGCTTGGCCTGAGCGGCCGTCAGGTCCAGGTCGGTCTCGGCCGCGAACCCGACGAGCACCTGGGCCGCCGGGCCGTGCGCCGCCCGGCGCGCGGCCAGGTCCGCGAGGATGTCGGGGTTTTCCGCCAGCACGATCGGGCCGGGCACGCGGGGACCGGGACCGTCCTTCTTGATCTTCTGGCCGCTGCGCGCCGCGGGGCGGAAGTCCGCGACCGCCGCGGTCATCACCACCGCGTCCGCGGTCCGTGCCTCGTCGAGCATCGCGGTGTGCAGGTCCCTGGCGGAGACGACGCGGATGATCTTCACCCCGGCGGGGTCGGGCAGCTCGACGTTCGCGGCGACCACGGTCACCTCCGCGCCGCGGGCCGCCGCGGACCTCGCGAACGCGTAGCCCTGCCTGCCCGTCGACCAGTTGCCGAGGAAGCGGACCGGATCGAGTTCCTCCCGCGTCCCGCCGGCCGAGACGACCACCCGCCGGCCCGCCATCGTGAGGAACGGGGCGGCCGCGGAGCCGGCCGCGCCCGTTGGGGATGAAAGCAGCGATTCCGCCAGCGCGAAGAGCTCGGCCGGCTCAGGAAGCCGCCCCTTGCCGCTGTCCGCGCCGGTAAGGCGGCCCGCGGCGGGCTCGACGACCAGCGCGCCGCGCGCCCGCAGCGTCGCCACGTTGTGCTGGGTGGCGGGGTGCTCCCACATCTCGGTATGCATCGCCGGCGCGTACATCACCGGGCAGCGGGCCGTCAGCAGCGTCGCGGTCAGCAGGTCCGCGGCCAGGCCCGCGGCGGCGCGGGCGAGCACGTCGGCGGTCGCGGGCGCGACCAGCACAAGGTCCGCGGCCTGGCCGAGCCGTACGTGGGGAACATCGGCGACGCCGGTCCACACGTCGGCCGCCACCGGCTCGCCGGACAGCGCCGCCCAGGTGGGTTCGCCGACGAAGCGCAGCGCGTCGGGGGTGGGCACGACCCGCACGTGGTGACCCGCCTCTTTGAGCAGGCGCAGCAGCTCACATGCCTTGTACGCGGCGATTCCGGCGCCGACACCGAGGATGACGCGCGCCATGGCGGGCCCGGGGGCTAGCCCTCGGTTTTCTCCACCTTGAGCAGCCGTTCCCTGGTCTCGCGCAGCGCGATCGACAGCGGCTTCTCCTGGACGCGGGTCTCGACGAGCGGGCCGACGTACTCGAGCAGGCCCTCGCCGAGCTGCGAGTAGTACGCGTTGATCTGGCGCGCCCGCTTGGCCGCCATGATGACGAGCCGGTACTTGCTGTCCACGACTTCGAGGAGCTCGTCGATCGGCGGGTTGATGATGCCGTCTGCGGCGGGGGTCGCTGCCACCTGTCGCCTTCCTATTGATGATTGTTAATCAACGTTACCAGTTGCCGGGAAGCCTCGCTGACGGACGTGTTCACCAGCGTTACGTCAAACTCGCCGGCCGCGGCGAGTTCTTCCCGCGCCACCGCCAGGCGGCGTTCGACCACGTCAGGGGGCTCAGTGCCGCGGCGGGTGAGCCTGCGGACCAGTTCCTCCCACGACGGCGGCTGCAGGAAGACGAACAAGGCGTCGTCCTTGATGACCTCGCGGACCTGCCGCGCGCCATTGAGGTCGATCTCGAGCAGCGTCTGCTCGCCGCGCTCGATGTGCTCACGGAGCGGTTCCCGCGGCGTGCCGTATTTATTTCCCGCGAACTCGTTCCACTCCAGGAGTTCCCCGGCGGCCAGCATGCGGTCAAACTCGCGGTCGTCTATAAAGTAATACTCCCGCCCGTTCACCTCTCCCGGCCGCGGCCTTCGAGTGGTAACGGAAACGGAAATCCAGATCTCCGGACACTGATGGCGGAGTTCCGCGACGACTGTGCTCTTCCCGACCCCGGAGGGCCCGGAGAGCACAGTCAGCCGCGAATTTCTCCGTCCCGCAGGCGCACGAGCCCCGCTGGGCGCCGCGCCCTTGGCAACCGCCTCGCGCGCCTTACCGTCGGGGGAGAAAGCCATGCCCTCGTGCCCGCGCCGGCCGCTCGCGAAGCCGGTTACCAATGTCAGATGTCCGCACCGAACTCCTGCTCAAGCGCGGCGCGCTGGTTGGCGCCCAGCCCGCGCACCCGGCGGGACTCGGCAATGCCGAGCCGCTCCATAATCTGCTTCGCGCGGACCTTGCCCACGCCAGGCAGCGACTCGAGCAGAGCGGAGACCTTCATCTTGCCAATCACGTCGTCCGTTGATCCGTCCTTGATCACCTCGGACAGCGTGACTGCACCGCGCTTGAGGCGATTCTTAACCTCGGCGCGTTCCTTACGCGCTATCGCCGCCTTCTGCAAGGCATCCGCGCGCTGCTGGGGAGTGAGAGGAGGAAGAGCCACTCGTGGTCACCTCGGGTTTCGTTGAAAAAAAGGTTGGACGGGAGGGGAAACTAGCGAGTCAAGCACCCTTTCGGCAACGTGAATCTCGGTTTATGTCATCACAAATCCAAATATATTACTCTGAGTACATGTTTCATTACTAAGAGTAGTCATTTGCAGGTCCTACGCATCTGGCAGGCTCTCGTACCGTGATAGCCACGGACTCGTCGTTTCCCCCGAAACACTGACCCGTCTGCCGCGAATTATGCGCCTTGTCCCCTTCCGAATGGACGGCACCGCGTTCCCTTCGCCGGGGCCGGAGCCCCGCCCGCTCGAACCGCCGCGTGCGCCGTTTGCGCCGGCGGCCCGGGCGCCTGGGCCGCCCAGGTGGCGGCCGGCCGTCGCCATCGCGATCGCCGGGCGACTGACGTGCCGGACGCCCGGCACGGGCACCACCGACGTGTTAACCATACACGCAACAGGGCTGCCCTGGCATGATGCCACGAAAACGTATTCCCGCCGTGTCGCCTCCCGTGAGGCGCGAATCATCGGCCGCCGTCTATTCATGGCGTGCCCCGGACGCGCCGCCCTCACGTATGCCGGCGACATATGAGATTTCTGTGATTGAATTGCCGCTTTTCTCATGCCACGGATGTTCAGACGCTAGCCTTCTCCCGGCTCTTGGCAGGACATTTTACCCACCGCGGCGCGTCCATCACAGTACCGGGTCGACAATCGCAGCAGGTGAGGTTTGTCGGACTAGTCATAATCGCCGGCGGCCGCGGCGACGTCTGGTGCCCGTGGGGCAACGGTCCCGCTTTGCTTGCTCGCGAGATATCGCGACTTTCTGACGATTCCGGCCGCGGATTCGCGCGCAATTGCGTGCCAGCCGCGCCGGGCGCCGGGCCCGCCGCGACCCCGGCCCGGACGAGGACCGGGCCCGGCCTAACGCGGGACCGGGCCCGGCTTAACGCGGGACCGGGCCCGACATCGCGCGGCGCAGCGAGGCGGCCACCGCGGCCGCGGCGGCGCCCGGGTCCGGCGCCCTGGTGATCGGGCGGCCGATGACGAGCAGGTCGGCTCCGGCCCTGAGGGCCTCCTCCGGCGTCGCCACCCGCGCCTGGTCGTGCTGGTCGGCCCCGGCGGGGCGGACGCCCGGCGTGATCAGTACGACGTCCGGCCCGACCTCGGCGCGGACGGCGGCGACCTCGTGCGGCGAGCAGACCAGCCCGCGGGCGCCCGCCGCGACCGCGAGCACGGCCATCCGGCGGACCACGTCGCTGACCGGCCCGGGGACCCCGAGAGCGGCGAGGTCGTCGTCGCCCATCGAGGTGAGCACGGTCACCGCCGCCACGCACGTCCCCGGCGCCGCCGCGTCCACGGCCGCCCGGATCACGTCGGTGCCGCCGGCCGCGTGCACGGTCAGGATCTCCGGTCGCAGCCGGGACACGGCACGGGCCGCGCCGGCGACCGTCGCGGGGATGTCGTGCAGCTTGAGGTCGAGAAAGACCTCGACGCCGCTCGCGCCGCGGACCGTGGCCACGACGTCGGGCCCGTAGCGCAAGTAGAGCTCCAGGCCTATCTTGACCGTAGACACGTGCGGGGTGACGAGCGCCGCCCAGCGCGCCGCGGTGTCCAGGTCCGGCGCGTCGAGCGCGACGGCGACCGGTGCTGGCCTTCCTGGCCTTTGCACGCCAGTCTCCTCTCTCCGGGAACCACCCGGATTCATCCTGCGGGGTTGCTTCTCCTGCCCGCGCCGTACCTGCCGGTTACACCCAGCTGCGCCGCTGGGCGGCGTACCCGGCTGACTGGTGCGCGCCACCGACGATTTCTGTCACGCGGTCTACCCCCCGGGCCGCGAGTTCTTCCTCAAGCTCCCGCTGAATTCGCGAGCAAGCCGAAGGATCGTGGAAGAGCACCGTTCCCACGGCCACCAGGGACGCCCCGGCGAGCAGGAACTCCAGCGCGTCCCGCCCGGTCCGCACCCCGCCGGTGCCGATCAGCGGCACGTCGGGCAGCGCCTCGCGGACCTGCCAGACGCAGCGCACCGCGACCGGGCGGATCGCCGGACCCGACAGCCCGCCGTAGAGCCCCGAGAGCGCGGGCCGTACGGTCACCGGGTCGATGACCAGGCCAGGCAGCGTGTTGATCAGGGACAGCCCGTCGGTGCCCGCCGACACGCAGGCCTTCGCCACGCTCACGATGTCGGTGACCTCCGGTGACAGCTTCGCGAACACCGGGATGTCGTACCTGGCGCTGCCGCGCACCGCCGCCACCACCTCGCCGGCCGCGCCGGGGTCCAGGGCGAACGGCCGCCCCGCGGCCGCGGCGTCCGGGCAGCCGAGGTTCACCTCGATCGCGGTCACGCCCGCGGCGTCGGACAGCCTGGCGGCGAGCTCGCCGTACTCCCGCGCGCTGTGGCCCGCTATGGACACCACGGCGCGCGCGCCGCGGGACAGCAGCCACGGCAGGTCGCGCCGCAGGAACCCGTCGAGGCCGGGCCCCTGAAGTCCCCCGGCGGACAGCAGGCCGCTCGGCGTCTCCGTGACCCGGGGCGCCGGGTTGCCCGCCCGCGGCTCGAGCGTCACCGACGTGGTGATCACCGCGCCAATCCGCGCGACGTCGGTGAACTGGGCCAGTTCCCGGCCGGTGCCCGCGCACCCCGACGCCGTGAGGATCGGGCTGGGCAGGTCCAGGTGCCCGATCTTGGTTCGCAGGTCAGCCGGCACTGGACCGCTCCCCCGCCGGGGCGGCCGAGGTGCCCGGACGCGGCTTCCAGCCCGGGGCGCCGAGCGCGTCGAAGGGGATCGTGCCCACGTCGTCCCAGCGCACCAGGTCGCCGCGGAACACCGGCCCGTCCACGCACGCCCGCACCATCCTGGTGATCCCGTCGTTGCCCACGGCGGGCAGCACACAGCCCATGCAGAGCCCGGTCCCGCAGGTCATCGCCGGTTCCGACACCAGCGCCTGCACCGGGATCTCGTACCGCGCGGCCAGCGCGCACACCGAGCGCAGCACGCCGAGCGGCGCGGACGCGTAGATCACGTCGGTGCGGGCCTGCGCGACGACGGTCGGCAGCACGTCCGCCACCGAGCCGCGGGCGCCGAGCGACCCGTCCGCGGTCGTGACCACGGCGGACCGGCCCGTGCGGCGCGCGGTCAGCGCACCGAACACCCGGTCCGCGCTCTCCGCGCCCAGCAGGAAGTCCGTGGGGCAGTTCCGGTCGGCCAGCCGCGCCGCCAGCGCGAACAGCGGCGCGGCCCCGGGTCCGACCCCCAGCAGCAGGCACGACGCGGGCTCGCGCGGCACGGGGAACGGGCGGCCGAGCGGCCCCACCACGTCGAGCACGTCCCGCGCCCGGCAGTCCGCCAGCCACAGCGCGCCAGGCTCGCGCGCCAGGAACACGAACTCGACCGTGCCGCCGTGGTCCGGCCGGACGTCGTGCACGGAGAACGTCCGCCGCGCCAGCATGGACGACGACGGCCCGCCCACCGCCACCGCGATGAACTGGCCAGGGCGGAACCTGGTCGCGATCGCCGGGGCGACCACCGTCATGGCCACGTACGCGTCAACCCGGCGCACCGTCAGCACCGTCCCGCGCACCTGAACCGGCGCCACCTCGCCGCCCTCCTGATCGCCTCGCGCCATCCCGCAGCCCGCCGAAGACGCTTAGCCGCGCAGCCCGGCGGCGTGCTCCTGCAGAGAGCGCACGCCCACCTCGCCGCGGATCGTCGCCTCGATGCCCTGCACCGCCGCGGCCAGCCCGGCCACGGTCGTCACGCACGGCACGCCACGGCGGACCGCAGCGGTCCGGATCTCATAGCCGTCGAGCCGCACCGCGGCCGAGGCCGCGGAGACGCTCCCGAAGGGCGTGTTCACGATCAGGTCTACCTCACCGTCTAGGATGCGCGTGACGACGGTCGGCTCACCGTCCGGCCCGGCGCCGTCGCTGTGCTTTCGCACGATCTTGGCACGAACGCCGTTCCTGCGCAGTACCTCGGCTGTTCCGTAGGTGGCCCAGATCTCGAACCCGAGGTCGGCGAGCCGCTTGACGGGGAAGATCATCGCGCGCTTGTCCCTGTTCGCGATCGACACGAAGACCCGCCCGGTGACCGGCAGCGTGCCGTACACGGCCTCCTGCGACTTGGCGTACGCGGTGCCGAACATCGCGTCGATGCCCATCACCTCGCCCGTCGACCGCATCTCCGGTCCGAGCACGGTGTCCACCCCGGCGCCGGTGGCATCCCTGAACCGGCCGAACGGCAGCACGGCCTCCTTGACGGCGACTGGCGAGTCGAGCGGCAAGGTGCCGCCGTCCCCGGTCGCCGGCAGCACGCCCGCGGAGCGCAGCGAGCCGATCGACGAGCCGAGCATCACCAGCGCGGCCGCCTTCGCGAGCGGCACGGCGGTCGCCTTGGACACGAACGGCACGGTCCGCGACGCGCGCGGGTTCGCCTCGAGCACGTACAGGACCCCGGCCGCGAGCGCGTACTGCACGTTGAGCAGCCCGCGCACCCCGACGCCGCGGGCGATCTGGTGCGTCGCCTCCCTGACCGCCGCGATGTCCCCGTGCCCCAGGGTGATCGGCGGCAGCGCGCACGCCGAGTCGCCGGAGTGGATCCCGGCCTCCTCGATGTGCTCCATCACGCCGCCGAGGTACAGCTCCGACCCGTCGTAGAGCGCGTCGACGTCGATCTCGATCGCGTCGTCGAGGAACCGGTCGATCAGCACTGGATGGTCGGGCGAGGCGGTCGTCGCGCGGTCCACGTAGGCCCGCAGCGTCTCCTCGTCGTAGACGATCTCCATGCCGCGCCCGCCGAGCACATACGACGGCCGCACCAGCACCGGGTAGCCGATCTCGCCCGCTGCCACCGCCGCCGCCGCCGCGGACAGCGCGACCTCGCCGCGCGGCGCGGTCAGGCCCGCCTCGGCGAGCACCGACGCGAACGCGCCGCGGTCCTCGGCGAGGTGGATCGCGTCCGGCGACGTGCCGACGATCGGCACCCCCGCGGCTTCGAGGCCCCGCGCCAGCCCTAGCGGCGTCTGCCCGCCGAGCTGCACGATCACGCCCGCGACCGGCCCGGCCGCCTGCTCGGCGTGCACCACTTCGAGCACGTCTTCCAGGGTCAGCGGCTCGAAGTACAGCCGGGAAGAGGTGTCGTAGTCGGTTGAGACGGTCTCCGGGTTGCAGTTGACCATCACGGTCTCGTAGCCCGCGTCGCGCAGCGCGAACGAGGCGTGCACGCAGGCGTAGTCGAACTCGATGCCCTGCCCGATCCTGTTGGGGCCGCTGCCGAGGATGATCACCTTCGGCCGGTCCCCCCGCGGCACCTCGTCGCCCTCGTCGTAGGTCGAGTACAGGTACGGGGTGCGGGCCGCGAACTCGGCGGCGCAGGTGTCGACCGCGTGGTAGACCGGCCGCACGCCGAGCGCGTGCCGCAGGGCGCGCACCTGGTCGGCCCCGATGCCGCGGATCTCGGCGAGCTGCGCGTCGGAGAACCCGTGCGATTTCGCCAGCCGGAACAGACTGGTGTCGAGTTCAGAGGCGGCCGCTACCGTTCGGGATATCTCGTGGATTTGAACAACCTGGTCCACGAACCACGGATCGATGCCGGTGACCTCCGCCACCGCCTGCGGGGAGGCGCCGGCCCGCAGCGCCTGCAGCATGGTGTTCAGCCGGCCGTCGTGCGGGGTGCGGCAGCGGTCGAGCAGCAGCTCCGCGTCGGTTTCTGTGCTGTTGAACCGGAACGGGCCCGTGGCGGCTTCCAGGCTCCGCTGCGCCTTCTGGAGGGCCTCGCCGAACGAGCGGCCGATCGCCATCGCCTCGCCGACCGACTTCATGTGCGTGGTCAGCGTGGTGTCGGCGCCGGGGAACTTCTCGAACGCGAACCGCGGGATCTTCACGACCACGTAGTCGAGGGCCGGCTCGAAGGAGGCCGGCGTCTGGCCGGTGATGTCGTTCGGGATCTCGTCGAGGGTGTAGCCGATCGCGAGCCTGGTGGCGATCTTGGCGATCGGGAAGCCGGTCGCCTTCGAGGCCAGCGCGGAGCTCCGGCTCACGCGCGGGTTCATCTCGATGACGACCATCCGGCCGGTCTTCGGATCGACGGCGAACTGGATGTTGCAGCCGCCGGTGTCCACGCCGACCGCGCGGATGATCTGGATCGCGACATCGCGCATGTGCTGGTACTCGCGGTCGGTGAGCGTCATCGCGGGGGCGACGGTGACGCTGTCCCCCGTGTGCACGCCCATCGGGTCGACGTTCTCGATCGAGCAGACGATCACGACGTTGTCATTGCGGTCGCGCATCAGCTCGAGCTCGAACTCCTTCCAGCCGATGATCGACTCCTCGAGGAGGACCTCCGTCGTCGGGCTGGCGTCCAGGCCCGCGCCGGCGATCCTTCTCAGGTCGTCCTCGTTGTAGGCGATGCCGGAGCCGGCCCCGCCGAGGGTGAAGCTCGGCCGGACGACGACGGGCAGGCCGAGGTCCGCCGGTGGCGGCGAAGCACTCGTCCAGGGTGCGGCAGATCTGGCTGCGCGGGACCTCGGCGCCGAGGGCGGTGACGATCTCCTTGAACCGCTCGCGGTCCTCGCAGGCCTCGATGGCGTCGATGTCGGCGCCGATCAGCTCGACGTTGTATTTCTTCAGGGCGCCGCTGGCGTGCAGGGCCACGGCCGCGTTGAGGGCGGTCTGGCCACCGAGCGTGGGCAGCAGCGCGTCCGGGCGCTCCCTGGCGATCACCTTCTCCAGGATGTCGGGGGTGATCGGCTCGACGTAGGTCGCGTCGGCGAACTCGGGGTCGGTCATGATCGTCGCCGGGTTGGAGTTCACCAGGCTGACCCGGATGCCTTCGGCCCGCAGGACGCGGCAGGCCTGGGTCCCCGAGTAGTCGAACTCGCAGCCCTGCCCGATCACGATCGGCCCGGACCCGATCACGAGCACCGACTTCAGGTCCTCACGCCGCGGCATAGGTGTCTTCTCTCGTTCCGGCAGCGCGGGATGGCGGTCGATGGACCATTGACCGCCTAAGAAGGGGGACGATGGGCCATTCACCGCCATCGCGGGGCGGATGGGGCGTCATCGGGCGTTGTCCATCAGGGCGGCGAACTGGTCGAAGAGGTCGACCGCGTCGTGCGGGCCGGGGGCGGCCTCGGGGTGGTACTGGACGCTGAAGGCGGGGCGGTCGAGGAGGCGGATGCCCTCGACCACGCCGTCGTTGAGGTTGACGTGGCTGACGACGGCCTCCCCGTACGGCGTGCCGAACGGCTCGCGCGCGCCGGGTGGGATGTGCGCCCAGGTGGTGCCGTCTTCGCGGCTGGTGTCGGTCTTCTCCGTGCATGGGGGGCCAGCCCCCCATTCCCCCCGGGGCGGCAGCGCCGCGGCGAAGCCGTGGTTGTGGCTGGTGATGTACACCCGGCCGGTGGCCAGGTCCATGACCGGCTGGTTCACGCCGCGGTGCCCGTAGCGCAGCTTGTAGGTGCTGAGCCCGATCGCCCGGCCGAGGATCTGGCTGCCGAAGCAGATGCCGAACACCGGCACGCCGGCCTCGAGCACCCCGCGCATCGCGTCGACCGCGTACCCGGCCGCGGCCGGGTCCCCCGGCCCGTTGCTGAAGAACACCCCGTCGGGGTCGGTGGCCAGGATCTCCGCCGCGGTGACCGTCGCCGGCAGCACGCGGGCCTCCATGCCGCGCATGGCCATGTTCCGCGGGGTGGCGGCCTTGATGCCGAGATCGACGGCGGCGACCCGGTACCTGGTCGCGGTGCCGTCGGGCGGGCTGACCGTGTAGGGGTGCGGTGTGGTCACGGTCCTGGCCAGGTCGGCGCCGGTCATGCCGGGGCTGGCCAGCACCCGGTCGAGCAGCCGCCGCGGGTCGTCCTCCACGGTGGAGACGGCGGCGCGCATCGCGCCCTGCTCCCTGATCCGCATGGTCAGCGCCCGGGTGCCTGGCACGGCGATGCCCGGGATGCCCTGGGCCCTGAGCTCGTCGTCCAGGCTGCGCCGGGCCCGCCAGCTCGACGCGAGCCTGGACGGCTCGCGGACCACGTAGCCGCTGACCCAGATCCGGTGCGACTCCGGGTCCTCGTCGTTGACCCCGGTGTTCCCGATGTGCGGCGCGGTCATCGTCACGATCTGCCCGGCGTACGACGGGTCGGTCAGCGTCTCCTGGTAGCCGGTCATCCCGGTGTTGAAGACCATCTCGCCGAACGTCTCGCCGCTCGCGCCGAAACCCTCGCCGCGCAGCGTCGTGCCGTCCTCGAGCACCAGGATCGCGGGCTGGGCACCGCTCGTCATCGCGTCACCTTTCCGTCCAGCACCGTGGCCGCGCCGCGCAGGAACGTGGCGTATACCCGCCCAGGCAGCGCCATGCCCGCGAACGGGCTGTTGCGGCTCTTGGAGGCGTGCGCGGCCGGGTCCACGGTCTCGGCGGGCGCGGCCGCGTCGTACAGCGTGAGGCTGGCCGGGCTGCCCGGCGCCACCGGCTGGCCGTGGCCGGGCAGCCGGCCGATCGCCGCCGGGCGGCGCGACATGCGGTCCGCGACGCCGGCCCAGTCGAGCAGGCCGGTGTCGACCATCGCGAGCTGCACCACGCGCAGCGCGGTCTCCAGGCCGGTCATGCCGTTCGCGGCGGCCGCCCACTCGGTCTCCTTGGCCTCGACCGGGTGCGGCGCGTGGTCGGTGGCCACGCAGTCGATGGTGCCGTCGGCCAGCCCCCTGCGCAGCGCGTCCACGTCGGCCCTGGTGCGCAGCGGCGGGTTGACCTTGAACACGGTGTCGTATTCGCCGGCGAGGTCGTCGGTGAGCAGCAGGTGGTGCGGGGTCACCTCGGCGGTGACCTGCCAGCCCTTGGATTTGGCCCAGCGGACGATCTCCACCGAGCCGGCCGTCGAGACGTGGCAGACGTGCAGCCGCGACCCGGTGTGCGCGGCGAGCAGGCAGTCGCGCGCGATGATCGCCTCCTCGGCGGCGGCCGGCCAGCCGGGCAGGCCGAGCTTGCTGGCGACCTCACCCTCGTTCAGCTGGGCGCCTTCGGTGAGCCGCGGCTCCTGGGCGTGCTGCGCGATCACGCCGTCGAACGCCTTCACGTACTCCAGGGCACGGCGCATCAGCAGCGGGTCGGCGACGCAGTCGCCGTCGTCGGAGAACACCCGGACCGCCGCGGCCGAGTCGGCCATCGCGCCGAGCTCCGCGAGCTGCTTGCCGTTCCGGCTCACGGTGACCGCGCCGACCGGGCGGACGTCGGCGTACCCGGCCTGCTGGCCGAGCCGCCATATCTGCTCGACGACCCCGGCGGTGTCGGCCACCGGCTCGGTGTTCGCCATCGCGTGCACGGCGGTGTAGCCGCCGAGCGCGGCGGCCCTGGTGCCGGTCTCCACGGTCTCGGCGTCCTCGCTGCCCGGCTCGCGCAGGTGCGTGTGCAGGTCGACGAGGCCGGGCAGCGCGATCAGCCCCCGGGCGTCCAGGACGCGCGCCGCCGGCGCGGCGATGTCCGCGCCGACCGCGACGATCTCGCCGCCGTCGAGGTGGATGTCCGCGGCGTCCGGGCCGCCCGCGACCGAGACGCCCTTGATCAGCCATTCCTCGGTCATGCCGCCGCCCCCTCGCCCCCGGCACCGCCGAGTAGCAGGTAAAGAACGGCCATCCGGACGATGACCCCGTTGCTCACCTGCGCCACGATCGTCGACCGCGGCGAGTCCGCGACCTCGGCGGCGATCTCCACGCCGCGGTTCATCGGGCCCGGGTGCATCACGATCGCGTGCTCGGGCAGCAGCGCCATCCGCCCGGTGTCGAGCCCGTACCGGCGGCGGTACTCCCGGATGCTCGGGAAGTACGCGGCGCTCATCCGCTCCTGCTGCACCCGCAGCATCATCACCACGTCGGCCTTGCGGAGCTCGGCGTCGAGGTCGTAGCTGACCTTGCACTGCCAGCTGTCGACCGCGTACGGCATCAGCGTGGGCGGGGCCACCAGCGTCACCTCGGCCCCGAGCGTGCTGAGCAGCAGCACGTTGGACCTGGCCACCCGGCTGTGCAGCACGTCGCCGACGATCGTGACCCGCAGCCCGTCCAGGCCCATGCCGCGGCCCCGCTCGCCGTCCCCCACGAGCCGCTGGCGCATCGTGAACGCGTCGAGCAGCGCCTGGGTGGGGTGCTCGTGGGTGCCGTCCCCCGCGTTCACCACGCTGCCGGTGACCCAGCGGGCCAGCGTGTGGGCGGCGCCGGACGCGCTGTGCCTGATGATCACCGCGTCCGCGCCCATCGCCTCCAGGGTCAGCGCGGTGTCCTTCAGGCTTTCGCCCTTGGCCACGCTCGACCCCTTGGCGGAGAAGTTGATCACGTCCGCGGACAGCCGCTTCGCGGCCGCCTCGAACGAGGTCCTTGTCCTTGTGGAGTCCTCGTAGAAGCAGTTGACCACCGTCAGGCCGCGCAGCGTCGGGAGCTTCCTGATCGGCCGGCCCGCGACGCTGGCGAGTTCGGCCGCGGTGTCCAGGACGAGGATCGCGTCGTCGCGGCTCAGGTCGGCCGCGGAGATCAGGTGCCGGTTCACTGGTCACGCTCCCCGAGCAGCACCGAGTCCTCGCCGTCGATCTCCGTCAGGTGCACCCGCACCACCTCGCGGTGCGCCGTCGGCAGGTTCTTGCCCACGTAGTCGGCGCGGATCGGCAGCTCCCGGTGGCCGCGGTCGACCAGCACGGCGAGCTGCACGGCGCGCGGCCTGCCGAGATCGTTGAGGGCGTCCAGGGCGGCGCGCACGGTCCGCCCGGAGAACAGCACGTCGTCGACGAGCACGACCGTCTTGCCGTCCACTCCCTCGGGCGGCACCTCGGTCCGCCGCAGCGCCCGGGCCGGGCGCAGCCGCAGGTCGTCGCGGTGCATGGTGACGTCGAGCGAGCCGAACGGCGCCGGGGTGCCCTCGAACTCGCCGATCCGCGCCGCCAGCCGGCGGGCCAGGTAAACCCCGCGAGTGGGGATGCCAAGCAAGACAACCCCCTCGCCGCCGTGCGTGCGTTCCAGGATCTCGTGCGCGATGCGGCTCAGCGCGCGTCGGATCTCCTCGGGAGTGAGCACCGCTTTCCAGCCGTCGCCAGCGGCCTGGCCTGGGTCCGGGACCCTCGGGGCGCTCGCGGCGCCGGGGGCACTAGGGCCGCTAAGGGCACTCGACTCGTGACCTGGTTCTGGCCTCATCGCGCACACCAGTCACGACCTCCTTCCCCGTCTCACGGGACGGTCCTTAAAGGATGCCTACGCCGATTACCGTACCAGCAACATCCGCGCAGGCCGGACCGCTTGTCCCTGGTCGCACCCGCCGGCGTGGCGGCCGCCGCGGACAGCATCGGTACCCTTAGTCATCACCGGCTCCCGGAACCCCGCTCCTCCACCGGCCGCGCGGATGCCGTTCGGTGATTCCCAGTGAGCATGGGCACTGTGATTTGGATCACATTGAGCCTACGATGCCATAACGGTCCGGAGCCGGGCGGCGGGTCGCCTTGCCGCCCCTGCGCATGGGAAACCCAACGACATCGGGGGTTGTCGCTTTATGACGAGGGGTACAGAGCATTCCGGGAGGGCAAGGACGGTTACTGAGCGACTTCGACCAGTTTTTGCCATTTGGCTTGACCTTGTCGCCCCCGACGCTTACCGTCACTGTGCGTAACCGTTACCGTAAGCGACGACTGGCCGGGAAACCGAGGAAAAATGCCATCTGAGTACGCCAAGACCCTGGGCGCGCGACTGCGCGCTATTCGCACCCAGCAGGGGCTCTCGCTGCACGGCGTTGAGGAGAAGTCACGCGGACGGTGGAAGGCCGTCGTGGTCGGTTCTTACGAGCGCGGCGACCGGTCGGTGACCGTTCAGAAGCTCGCCGAGCTGGCCGAGTTCTACGGGGTCCCCGTGTCCGAGCTGCTGCCCGGCGACGCCGCCCCCACCCCGATCGCGACCGCCCCCAAGCTCGTGATTGACCTTGAGCGGATGAACCAGCTGCCGAAGGAGAAAATCGGGCCGCTCGCCCGCTACGTCGCCACCATCCAGGCGCAGCGCGGCGACTACAACGGCCGGGTGCTCTCCGTCCGGCACGAGGACCTGCGGTCGCTGGCGGTCATCTACGACAAGTCGCCCGCCGACCTGACCGAAGAGCTCATCAGCTGGGGCGTGCTCGACGCGGACGCCCGCACCACCCCCATCGAGTCGTTCTGAGGCTGAGGGGCTGGCCCGCCGCGGCGGGCCAGCCCCTCAGCCGCCTCAGCTCGCCGGCCGGAGCGGGAGCATCGGCTGGCTGTCGACGCCGAGCGCCCGCTCGGCCACCGACAGGAAAGTCCCCGCGTCCCTGAGCAGGTCCTCGGCCTCCCGGGCGGTCGCGGCCCGGGGCAGGCCCGCCTCGGCGGCGGCGCGCTTGGCCGCGCTCGCCGCGAAGAACGCCGCCCACTCGGCCAGCGCGGGCTCGACCTGCGGGAGCAGTTCCCACACGCTGCGCGGCCGCCGGCGGCGCGTCCCCGTGCCCGGCTCGCCCCTGGCGGCGACGATCGCCGCCGCTGCGCGCAGCGCGGCCAGGTGCGCGCAGATATAACGGGTACCGGGATCGCCTTCCGCGCCGGCCTCGGCCAGCCCGCGCCGCGCGGTCTCGAGCAGGCTGAGCACCGTCGGGGAAACCCGGTGCGCCTGGCACTTCGTTGCCTGCCACCGTCAGGGTGCTGATCATCGTCGTCACTCCTTCAGCCTTCCGCTTCGTGCCGTTTCGCCCCGCCGCTGCGGGGCTCCTGGCCGGGCGAAGCGCTTCCCCACGCCCCGCCCGGCCAGCTGCCGGCCGCCAGGGGTCGCGGCGGCCGGAGTTCGCCACGTCCTCATTCGAACACAGATTCGTGGTGATGTCCAGTCCATTTGCTGACACTTTCGAAGATAGTGCGGGGGTCTGACATTCCAGCCGGTCCGGTCCCGGCGGCGCCGCGAGTCCGACATAGTGGGCATATGACCGGCCGGGTGCTGTCCAGGAGAGCCGCGCTGGCCGGTCTTACCGCGGGGGCCGCCGCCGTCGCGGGCGGCATCGCCGCCGAAGACCTGCGCGGCGGCTCCGGCCCGCGCCCGGGCGCCGCGATGCTTGACGACCTGGTGGGAAGCTACGACTTCAACCAGGGCTGGCTGTTCGGCGGCCCGTACGTTAAGGGCGCGGAATCGCCCGGGCACGACGACAGCGGCTACGCGCGCGTCACGCTGCCGCACACCGTCACGGACCTGTCCTGGACCGGCTGGGACTACCGGACCTGGGAGCGCACCTGGATCTACCGCAAGCACTTCGACAGCGCGTTCGTGGCGGGCGGCCGGGTGCTCGTGACCTTCGACGGGGTCATGACGAACGCCACCGTCGTGCTCAACGGCCGGGTCGTGGCCACGCACGCCGGCGGCTACCTGCCCTGGACGGCCGAGCTCACCGGCCAGCTCAGGCGCCGCGGCAACGTGCTCGCCGTCATCGTGGACGGCCGCTGGCTCGACGTCCCGCCGGACGCCCTGCCCGGCGGGCCGCCGACCATGGACTACCTGCAGCCGGCCGGCATCTGCCGGGACGTTCGGCTCGAGGTGGTTCCCGACACCTACCTGGAGGACGTCTTCGTCCTGCCGCGGAACGTGCTCGCCGCCGGCCGCACGGTCCGGGTCACGGCGACCGTCCAGGCCGGCACCGTCCCCAGGGACGGGGCCGCGGCCGTCACCGCCGCCCTGCTCGACGGCGACCGCACGCTGGCCACCGCCAGGACGACGCTGCGTATCGGCCGGCCAGGCACGCACGCCGTCGCGCTCACCATCGGCGGGACCGGCCCGGTGAGCTACTGGTCGCCGGAGCAGCCGAAGCTGTACACGGTCCGCACGACCCTGACCTACGCCGGGGACTCCGGTGTGCGAGCCCGGCCGGGCGGCACGCACACGATCGGCACCAGGACCGGATTCCGCACGGCCGCCTTCCGCCAGGACGGCTTCTACCTCAACGGCAGCCGGCAGGCGATCTTCGGCCTCAACCGGCACCAGCTGTTCCCTTACCTCGGCATGGCGGCCCCGGCCCGGCTCCAGCGCAGGGACGCGGAGATCCTCAAGAACGAGTTCAACGTCAACATGGTCCGCTGCTCGCACTACCCCCCGTCGCCGCACTTCCTGGACGCCTGTGACGAGCTGGGCATCATGGTCTGGGAGGAACCGCCTGGCTGGGGGTTCGTGGGGGACGCCGCGTTCCAGCGCCAGGTGCTGGCCAACGTCCGCGACATGGTGGTCCGCGACAGGAACCGTCCCTCGGTCGTCGTGTGGGGCACGCGGCTCGACGAGACGAAGAACTATCCCGCGCTGTACACGCGGGCCCGTGAGATCGCCTATGCGCTTGACGGCTCCCGGCAGACCAGCGGCGCGATGACGACTCAGTCGACAGCGGGCTGGGCGGAGGACGTCTTCGGCTACGACGACTACCACGTGGTCGACGGGGAGCCCCGCCTCGCGGCGCCCGTCGCCGGGGTGCCTTACCTGGTGAGCGAGGCGGTGGGGACGATCCTGCCCACCTTCCGCTGGTTCGACCCGCCGGCCGTGCTGGCCGGCCAGGCGTACGCGCACGCCCTCGCCCACGACCAGGCGGGGGCCGACCCCCGGTACGCGGGCCTGATCGCCTGGTGCGGCTTCGACTACTACTCGGGGCCGCCGCCGGCCGGCGACGCCTGGGAACGGGTCAGGAGCTGGCGCGCGATGAAGACGCCGGGTGTCGCCGACGTGTTCCGGGTGCCGAAGCCCGGCGCCGCCGTCTACCGGGCCCAGGCCGACCCGGCGGCCACGCCGGTGATCGTCCCCGCGTTCTTCTGGGACGACCGGACGCCGCCGGGTGCCACGGCGATGATCGCCACCAACTGCGACCGCCTGGAGATCTACCTGGGCGGCGAGCACCACGCGACCGCCACGCCGGCGGTGGCGACGTTCGGCAACCTCCGTCACCCGCCCGCGTTCGCCGACCTCACGGTCGCCGGGGGCGCCCTGCCCGACCTGCGGGTAGACGGGTACACCGCGGGCGGCGCGCGGCCGGCCGCCACGCTGCTGATGACGGCCGACACGAGTCGCGACCGGCTGGTCCTCACCGCCGACGACGCCGTGATCACCGCCGACGGTTCGGACGCCACCAGGATCACGTTCCGCGCCGCCGACGCCCACGGCAACCACCGGCCGGGGGTGACTGGCGACGTCGCGCTGTCCGTCCGCGGGCCGGCGGTCCTCATCGGGAGCAACCCGTTCCCGTTCGGGGAGTCCGGCGGGGTCGGCGGCGCGTTCCTGCGGTCGGTGCCCGGCACGACGGGCACCGTGACCGTCACCGCACGGCACCCCGGCCTCGGGGAAGCGGCGGTGGCCGTGCGAGTCAGCCCGGCTTACGCGGGCACCGCGTAGGCGGCGGAGTCGCCGGCGATCGCGCGGCTGACGCTGCCGTCCACGCCGACCGCGAGGTCCCCCGCGACCGTCACCCGGTGCATGGTGCGCGGCAGGTCGGCGTAGTCGTCGATCGCGTAGTGCTGGGTGGCGCGGTTGTCCCACATCGCCAGGTCGCCGGGCGCCCAGCGCCACCGCACGGTGTTCTCCAGCCGGGTCACGTGCTGCTGGAACAGGTCGAACAGGTACCTGGAGTCGCTGGCCGACACGCCGAGGATGCGGCGGACGAACTGGCCGAGCAGCAGCGACCGCTCGCCGGTCTCCGGGTGCACGCGGACCACCGGGTGCTCGGTCCGGTAGACGGTCGAGGTGAACACCTCGGCGAAGTGCCGCTGATCTTTCGCCGACTTCTCCTGCACGCCGCCGCCGCTGCGGGCCGCGTAGTCGTAGTCGTTGGAGTGCAGCGCCCGCAGCTGTTCCGCGAGCGCCTTCAGGGCGGGCGACAGGCTCTCGTAGGCGGTCACCGTGTTCGCCCAGGAGGTGTCGCCGCCGTACGGCGGCAGCGTGATCGCGCGCAGCACCGAGATCGCCGGCGGCCGGTCCACGAACGTCACGTCGGTGTGCCAGGCGTTCGCCTTGCCACCGCCGCGCTGCGCGTCGAGCTCGAAGACGCTCGGGTTGTCCTTGGTGCCAGGGACGGTCGGGTGGGCGGTGGTCAGGTCCCCGAACCGCCTCGCGAACCCGGCCTGGGCCGCGTCGTCCAGGTGCCGCTGGCCGCGCAGGAACACGAC
The DNA here is from genome assembly GCA_963843745.1 of uncultured Actinomycetota bacterium. GTDB lineage: Bacteria > Actinomycetota > Actinomycetes > Streptosporangiales > Streptosporangiaceae > Trebonia. The sequence continues at coordinate 1,282,257 of CAWJLP010000007.1, read as the reverse complement.
CTTGTGCTCGAGCAGGGCCTCCCTGATGACCGTGATCTCGTCCGGCGGCAGGTTCGGGCTGGCGGCGATGCCGGTGATCTCGGCGCCGACGTGGCCGGCGATCTTCCTGACGTCGATGGCTGTCATGCTCCGGTCCTCTCGTGGGGTTGCCTTCGGTATCGATCGAAGCAAGAGGCCTGATCGATGTCAATAATTCCGATAGATTTAATAGAGTTATTCCGGAACGGGCCCGTGATTCCCGTGCCGGCCCGCCGCGCGCCCCGTAAGCTGACGCCGATGAAGGTGACTGTTGCCGAACTCGGGCCCGCCCAGTTCCGGTCGGCGATCGACGGATTCGTGGCCGTGTACGCGGCCGCGATGAAACCGCCGGAGCGGATGCTCGCCGGGCGGGACATCATCATGGAACGGCACGCCGCCAACCCCGGCTTCCGCGGGCTGGCGGCGCTCGTCGACGAGAACGCCCTCGCCGGGTTCACCTACGGGTTCCACGGCGCCCCTGGGCAGTGGTGGCACGACGTCGTGGCCGGTGCTCTCGCGCTGGGGCCTCGCGACGGCCGGGCCTATCTCGACGACTCCTTCGAGGTCGCCGAACTGCACGTCATCCCCGCCTACCAGGGCATGGGCATCGGCCGGGAGCTGCTGACGCGGCTGACCGCGGACCGCCAGGAACGCACCGCCGTGCTGTCCACCATGGACACCGAGTCGCCCGCCAGGCGGCTGTACCGGACGGCCGGGTTCACCGACCTGCTGACCGGGTTCCGGTTCTCCGGCGGCGAGCCGCCCTACGCCGTGATGGGCGCGCGGCTGCCGCTCTGGTCACCGCCAAGGGACCCGGGGGACGACGCGCCTGACCAGCCCTGGCCGCGCTCGCCGAGGCCCAGCAGCTGATAGATCTCCCTGGTCGCGCGGGACCAGTTGAGCGTGTAGAAGTGCAGTCCCGGTGCGTCCTCGGCGAGCAGCCGCTCGGCCAGCGCGGCGGCGTAGCTGACGCCGATCTCCCTGATCGCCGCCTTGTCGTCCTTCTCGTCGGCCTTCCGCAGCCGGGCCAGCAGGTCGGGGGGCACCTTGCAGCCGCCGAGCTCGAGCGCGCGCTCCACCACCCGCAGGCTGGTGACCGGCATGATGCCGGGGATGATCGGCACGTCACACCCGTGCCAGGCCGACCCGGTCCCGCAGCCGCAGGTAGTCCTCCGCGTAGAAGAACATCTGGGTGACCGCGAAGTCCGCGCCCGCCCGGCACTTGTCCACGAAGTACCTGGTGTCCGTCTCCGCGTCGGGCGACCGCGGGTGCAGCTCGGGGAACGCGGCGACGCCGACGCAGAAGTCGCCGGACGCCTTGACCAGCCGCACCAGCTCCGCGGCGTGCCCGAGGCCGCGCGGGTGCCTGACCCATTCGGCGTTGGGGTCGCCTGGCGGGTCGCCGCGCAGCGCCAGCACGTTGCGCACGCCGACGTCGGCGTAGGAGCCGACCACGTGCCGCAGCTCCTGGACGGAGTGGCTCACCGCGGTCAGGTGCCCCACCGGGGTCAGCGACGTCTGCGCGGCGATCTTGCCGGTCACCCGCACCGTCCGGTCCCTGGTGGAGCCGCCGGCGCCGTACGTCACCGAGACGAACGTCGGCTTCAGCGGCTCGAGCTGCCGGATCGCCCGCCACAGCTGCTGCTCCTCGAGCTGCGTCTTCGGCGGCATGAACTCGAAGGAGAACGACCGCCGGCCCGCCTTGAGCAGATCGGAGATGAGCGGACGCGGCCGACGGACGGCGCCCGCTGGGACTGCAGGGGCGACTGGGACAGCGTGGAATCGGCGCGGTCTCGGCGGCATGTGGCCCAGCATAACCCATGGAGCAATTTCCTGTGGCGTGACCACAAGCGGATCTCAACGATCGCCTGCCCCTGGACGCCCGCACCGGTGAACCGGCCGACTTACAGTTGAAAGGCCAGAGTCTACGGCGGCCGGGCCGGCGAAGACCTCAGCCGCGGCGCTCAGCATGATCACGAAAGAAAAATCTCCTATGCGCGCACTTTTCTTTCGTGATCATGAAATCAGCGGGCTCAGGCTGCCGGCCGCCGTCGCGGCCTCGCACGGCAGGCGTGCGGGAGCGCCGGAGGTGCCCGAAGGCGAGCCGGTGGGTGCTGCGGCCGGGGTTAGAAGGCGAGCGCCTGAGCGCGCCGGTTGACCTCGGTGCCGCGGCGCTTGTACAGCGCCTCGATCGGCGTCCCCGGGAGGGTCTCGTCGGCCGTGAACAGCCAGCGGAGGGCTTCCTCCTCGTCGAAGCCGCAGTCGAACAGCACCGTCAGCGTCCCGCAGAGGCCCTTGACGATCTGTCCGCCGTCGAGGAAGGCCGCGGGGACGGAACGCTGCCCGCCCGGCCTGACGACGGCCACGAGCTTGCGGTCGCGAAGCAGCTGCTTCACGCGGCTGATGGGGATGTTGAGCGTGACGGCTACCTCAGAGAGTGACAGCCATTCGCCGACGAGAGCGTCGGCCTCGGGGTCTATCTGTGCCACGAGACCAATTTCCCACGTCCCGGCGGTTCCCAAACCAGCGACATTTTCTGACAATACGGCATTTTTGCCCCAAGAGGACCGTTCGGTTGCGCCGTCAGCGCGCCTGCTCGGCACGGGCCCGCAGCGCCGCCATCTCGTACTGCCAGCCGCCGGTGTTGCCCTTCCACTCGTCCTCGCGCAGCGCGTCGGGCAGGTCGAGGGACGCGAAGCCGCTCTCCACCACGGTCACGCCAACCTCGTCGCCGGCCGGCCGGACGTAGAACTCGACCAGGGTGGACCTGCTCGGCGCGGGTGCGGCGCCGCCGAACGCGCTCGCCCAGCGGTACGAGACGTAGCCCTTGGGCTCGACGCGAACCACGTCGACGACGTAGGGGCGCTTGTCGGTCCCGTACTCCACGGTTACCCGTCCCGGACCGCGGGCCGGCTCGGCTTTGCTGCCGGGCAGCCACCAGCCGGGCCGTGTGACAAGCTGCCAGACGGCGTCCACGGTGGCCCTGACGGTGACCCGCTGCTCGATCCGGTCTTCCACGCTGGACCTCTCCCTCGCCCCTCGTCGTCTCGACGGCCGAGTCTTGCATATCCGGCCATCAGCCGCACTTCGACACGTGCCCATATGGACGGCGTGCTAGCGGGCGGCGTCCTTGACCGCGACGGCGGGATCGGCGAGGCGGGCGGCGTCGACCGCGGCGCCTGCCGCGATCAGACGGCGGCCCTGCAGCAGGTCGCGAGGGCGGTTCACGGCCAGCACGGCGGTCAGCCGGGGCGTATCCCCGGACAGCCAGCAGGCCGACCAGGTGGCGGCGTCCGGGTCGCCGCGCCAGACAAGGCGGTCGGCGGCGGCGTGGTGGCCGGCGTACTGGACCATGCGGCCGAACTGCTCGGACCAGAAGTACGGCACCGGGTCGTAGACCTCGGCGCCGCCAGCGATGTTCGCCGCGACCACCTCCGGCGCGTGCAGCGCCGTCTCCCAGTGCTCGACGCGCAGCCGGACGCCGAACCGCAGCGACGCGAACGCCGCGCAGTCCCCCGCCGCGTAGACGCCTGGCAGCGATGCGCGCAGCCAGGGATCGACGGCGACCCCGTTGTCCAGGACCAGCCCTGAGCCGGCCAGCCAGCCCACCGCGGGGCGCACCCCGACGGCCGTGACGATCTCGTCGGCCGCCAGCCAGCCGCCGGCCAGCGCCAGCCCGCCGCGCTCCACCGACTCCACCGCGGTGCCGGTCCGCAGCTCCACCCCGGCCTGCTCGTACCAGGGCGCCGTCCGCGCTCCCGCCACGGCGCCGAGCGCGCCGGCGAGCGGCGCGGGACCAGCCTCGACGACCGTAACCTGGCAGCCCGCCGCGGCCGCGGCCGTCGCGAGTTCGGCGCCGATCCAGCCGGCGCCGACGATCGCCAGCCGCAGCCCCGGCCGCAGCAGCGCGCGCAGCGCCAGCGCGTCGTCGTACGTCCGCAGCACCCGCTGCGGCCCGGGCCCCGGCAGCGTCACGGGGACCGAGCCTGTCGCGAGAACGAGATGGTCAAAGGGGTACTTATCGCGATTCGTGATCAGCGTGGACTCCCGGGCCACCCCGGATGCACGGGCGAGGGCGGGGGACGCGGCGGGGGTGGGCGCTGGGGCGGGGAAGGCGGACGCGGCGGGGATAGGCGCTGGGGCGGGGGACGCGGGCGCGGCGGGGGTGGGCGCGGCGGGCGCGGGCACTTCGAGCGCGACGGCTGTTTCTCCCGGGTGGAAGTCCACGTCGAGAGAGGCGAAGTCCGCGTTCAGCGACGGGTCGATCCCGTCGGTGAGCACCCGCTTCGACAGCGGCGGCCGGTCATACGGAGGCCGGTCCTCCGCGCCGATCAGCGTGAGCTGCCCGGAGTAGCCACGGCGCCTGAGCTCTTCCACCGTGCGGAATCCGGCGAGACCAGCACCAGTCACAACGGTACGTTCGGGATAAGTCATGACCTGCACAGCCTACGGCCGCAAGCGGCGGCAGCCCCCTCAGCCGCCGCACCGATAATGCGATTAACAGTCGTTGCGTACGCCGCTGGACGTAAAATCGCCCGTGATGGAATCTGTCCTCGCTGACGCGCTTATCGGCCGGATGCTCGACCGCCGGTACCACGTCCGCTCCCGCATCGCGCACGGCGGCATGGCCACCGTGTACCTCGCCACCGATACGCGGCTCGAGCGGCAGGTGGCGCTCAAGGTGATGCACGCGGAGCTCGCGCGGGACGCCGACTTCGTGGCCAGGTTCATCGGCGAGGCCAAGTCGGTCGCGCGGCTGTCCCACCCCAACATCGTGCAGGTCTTCGACCAGGGCTCCGACGGGCAGTTCCTGTACCTGTCGATGGAGTACGTGCCGGGGCGGACGCTGCGCAGCCTGCTGCGCGAGCGGGGCTGGCTGCCCTGGAGCGAGGCGCTCGAGGTCATGGACCCCACGCTGGCCGGGCTGTCCGCCGCGCACCAGGCCGGGATCGTGCACCGGGACGTCAAGCCGGAGAACGTGCTGCTGACCGCCGACGGGCGGGTCAAGGTCGTGGACTTCGGGCTGGCCAGGGCGCAGGCGGCGGCCGGCAACACCCGGTCGGGCCTGATCATCGGGACCGTCGCGTACATCGCGCCGGAACAGGTCACCGGCGGCGTCACCGACTCCCGCACCGACGTGTACGCGGCCGGCGTGATGCTGTGGGAGATGCTCAGCGCGCGGCAGCCGCACAGCGGGGAATCCCCGCTTGCCGTGGCGTACAAGCACGTCAACGAGGAAGTGCCGCCCGTCAGCGCCTACGTCGGGGGCATCCCGCCCGCCCTCGACCAGCTGGTGCGCGCCGCCACCAGCCGGGACCCGCGGCAGCGGCCGCCGGACGCGGGCGCGTTCCTTCGCGCCGTCAGGGCGCTGCGCGGCACGGGCGACGAGAGCGACGCGATCACCGGCGCGTGGGCCGATCCGGGGCCGGGGTACGGCGCCGCTGGCGCCGCCGGCGCCGTCGCCGCCATCGGCTTGGGGAGCCCGAGCGGCCCGGTCTCGCCCGCGGGCGGATCGCACACGATGGTCGTGGGCGGCGGGAACGGCTACGACCCGGCTGGGCACGGGCACGGTCCCGCGTACGAAGGGGCCCCGTACGACGGCGAGGTCACCTTCGGCCGCCACGAGCCGTTCCTGCAGCGGTGGCTGTTCACCAGGCGGCTGGCGTACCTGGTGGGCGCGCTGGTGGTGGTGCTCGGGCTCGTGTTCGGCGGCTGGTGGCTGACGTCGGGCCGGTACTCGCCGGTGCCGTCCGTGGACGGGCTGACGCTGACGGCCGCCACGCGGGAGCTGCACCAGGCCGGGTTCGCGGTGCAGCGCGGTCCCCAGGTGACCGACAACGCCGTGGCCAAGGGCGACGTGATCAGCATGTCCCCGTCCGGGCGCGCGGTGCACGGGGCGACGATCGTGCTGACCGTCTCCGCGGGGCCGAAGATGATCACGGTGCCGCCGGTGACCGGGCAGAACCTGCAGGGCGCCATCGCGCTGCTGCGCAAGGCGGGGCTGACGGTGAGCGACACACCGAAGAACGTCGCCGCGGACGGTGTCGCCGTCGGGACCGTGACGGGCACCACGCCGGCCGCCGGCACCTCGTGGCCGGCCACCCGCACCGTGTACGTGGATGTCGTCGCGGGCATCCCGCTGCCCAACCTCGTCGGGCAGAACATCGGGACCATCCAGGGCTGGGCGGGCTCGAACAACATCCAGCTCAACGTGGTGCAGGTGACGAACAGCCAGCCGCAGGGCATCATCGTCCGGCAGTCCCCGGACCAGGGCACCCCGGTGGCGCCTGGCCAGACGACGGTCACCGTCTACGTCTCGAACGGGCCGCCGGAGGTCAATATCCCCGGCAACCTGACGGGACGGAACTTCCGGCAGGTACAGCAGGAACTGCAGCAGCTCGGCTTCCAGGTGGACGGCAGGGCGTTCGGCCCCGGCCAGAAGGTGTTCGCGGTGACCCCGTCCGGGCAGGCGCCGTCGGGCAGCACGATCACCGTGTACTACGGCGGGTTCTGACCGCGGTGCTGTATAGTGCCTGCCATGCGCACGCAGTTTTGGTTCTGGTTTGGTAACCGGCTCGGGAAGCCGGCCGCCCGCCAGACCACGCGCTGACGCGAGCGACCTAGCTGAAAGCCCCGGGCCATCAGGCCCGGGGCTTTTCTTATGGGCATCGAGTGTGGGCAGCGAGTCGGACGTAGAGCGAAGGGGCACGTCAGATGGTTGTGGTCATGGCCGTGGAGGCCACGGAAGAAGATGCTGACGGGGTGGTCAGCCTGGTCCGCGAGGCGGGCGGCGAGGCGTTCGTCAGCCGCGGCGAGTCCAGGACGATCATCGGGCTGAGCGGTGACATCGACCGCTTCGCGGCGACGCTGAACCTCGCGTCGCAGCCGGGGGTGTCGGACGTGGTGCGGATCTCCGTGCCGTACAAGCTGGTGAGCCGGGAGCATCGCAGGGAGCGTTCGGTCATCCGGGTCGGGGGGGTGCCGATCGGGCCGGACACGCTGACCGTGATCGCCGGGCCGTGCGCGGTGGAGACGCCGGAGCAGACGCTCGCCTCGGCCCGGATGGCGCGAGCCGCCGGAGCGTCGCTGCTGCGCGGCGGCGCCTACAAGCCGCGGTCGTCGCCCTACGCGTTCCAGGGCCTCGGCGAGACCGGGCTGAAGATCCTCGCCGACGTGCGGGCGGAGACCGGGCTGCCGATCGTCACCGAGGTGGTCGACCCGTCCGACGTCGACCTGGTCGCGTCGTACGCCGACATGCTGCAGGTCGGCACCCGCAACATGCAGAACTTCCCGCTGCTGCAAGCCGTCGGCGGCTGCGGCAAGCCGGTCATGCTCAAGCGCGGCATGAGCGCCACGATCGAGGAGTGGCTGATGGCCGCCGAGTACATCGCGCAGCGCGGCAACCTGGACATCGTGCTGTGCGAGCGCGGCATCCGCACGTTCGAGAAGGCCACGAGGAACACGCTCGACATCTCGGCCGTCCCGGTCGCGCAGCGGCTGTCCCACCTGCCGGTGATCGTGGACCCGTCGCACTCCGGCGGCCGCCGCGACCTCGTGCTGCCGCTGTCGCGGGCCGCGATCGCGGTCGGCGCGGACGGCATCATCGTCGACGTGCACCCGTCGCCGGAGACGGCGCTCTGCGATGGGCCGCAGGCGCTCATCGACACCGACCTGCGGGAACTGGCCAGCGTCGCGCTGCACCTGTCACCGCTGGTCGGCCGCACGCTCACGCCCGCTCCGGCGCCCAGCACCGCCGCGCGGCCCGGCGCGGAACCCGCGCTGACGAAGGCGGGTTAGCCGCCGTCACTCCGGACGGTACTCCTGCGCCGTGGCGGCGAGCTGTTCGGCGATCTCCTCGGCGTCCAGCCGGCCCTCGATGCGGCGCAGGTCGTCGATCCGCGCCCGGGTCTCCACCCGGCGCGGGGTGAGCAGCGTGCAGCAGTCCTGGTCAGGCAGCTCGGAGATCGACAGCGTGCCGAGCCGGCGCGCCTCGGCCATGATCTCGGTCTTGTCCCAGCCGAGCAGCGGCCGCAGGATCGGCAGCCGCACCGCGTCGTCCAGAGCGGTGATGTTCGGCAGCGTCTGGCTGGACACCTGGCCGAGGGAGTCGCCGGTGACCAGCGCCGCGGCGTGCAGCCGCTTCGCCAGCGCCGCGGCGGTCTTGAGCATCAGCCGCCGCTGCGCCATCACCTGCAGCCGGTCGGCGCCCGAGCTGGCCAGCGCCTGCTGCGTCTTCCCGAACGGCACCACGAACAGCCGCGAGCCGCCCTGGAACCTGTCGAGGCCGCGGACCAGCGCGTAGGCCTTGTATATCGACTCCGGGCCGGTCAGCGGCATCCCGGAGAAGTGCAGGAAGTGGCAGCGCAGCCCGCGCCGCATCATCCGGTACGCGGCGACCGGCGAGTCGATCCCGCCGGACATCAGCGCGACCGCCCGGCCGCTCATCCCGACCGGCAGGCCGCCCTGACCCGGCTCCCCGCCGGTGAACACGAACACCTCACGCTGGTCGACCTCGACGAAGATCACCGTGTCCGGCTTCTTCAGGTTGACCGGCAGCCCGTGCGCCTTCTGCACCTCCCGGCCGATGATCACCGCGAGCTCGGAGGAGGTGACGGGGAACCTCTTGTCCCGCCGCCGCGGCCGCACCGCGAACGCGCCGCTCGCCGGGCTCGTCAGCTCGATGGCCGCGGCGACGGCCGCCTCCGGCGTCTTCGGTACCCGCACCGCCCGGCACACCCGGACGATCCCCGGCACGTCGCTGACCCGCTCGGCCACCCGGTCCACCGCGGCGGCGTGCTCGGCCGCCGTGCGCTCCTGGCGGGCCACCAGGAGCACCACGACTCCCTCCCGTGGCAGGAGTTCGACGGGCAGCCCGGTATCCCTGGCCGCGGCCCGGATGTTCGTCTGCAGCATCCGCTCGAACTGGTGCCTGTTACGGCCCTTGAGGACGACTTCGCCAAGCTTGAGGAGCACGCACGGCTCCCCGGCGGCCCGCTCCGCCGTCCCGGCCACCGTGACGGGATCGGTCATGGACATCCCTCCAGTGTGCCAGCTCTGGCCGCCAGCCATGACTGGCTGCGAGGGAGGGAAAATCAGATTATCCCGAACGTACGCGGCTTCCTCCCCTTCCTCCTTGCTCCCGGGGAGCCGGGCGACGTACCGTGCGGGTGTGAATGCCGACGAGCGTGAGGAGATCGCCGCCTCGGTGGCGGCCCAGGCCGAGCTCGGCCCGCGCTACGACGCGGCGCTCGCCGAAGGTCTTATCGAGCGCATCGGCGAGGAGATCGACAGGCGGGTGGACGCGCGGCTGCGCGGCGTGGGCGCGGCCGGCGCCGGCGCGGGATACCAGCAGGCGGCGCCGAGGCAGGGCTACCTGTCCCCCGGTCACCAGATCGTGCCGCCCGGCTACCCGGGCCCCCGGGGCGCCGCCGGCGCGACGGCGGGCGCGCCGCCCGCGACCGCTAGCCCGCAGCAGGCGGTGCCTCGCCGCAGCAACGGGGTCACCGGGATGATCCTGGGCCTCGGGTCGATGGGGATCGGCATCGGCGCGACGGCCGCGGTGGTCAGCCACCACGTCGACGGCGTTGCCCAGGTGCTCATCGTGCTGGTGGTCTGGCTGGCCATCGTCGTCATCAACATCGCGCACTCGCAGCGGCGCTGACCGGGCTCTGAAGGGGCGATGATGTTCGAGCGGTTCACCGAGCGGGCCAGGCGGGTCGTCGTGCTCGCCCAGGAAGAGTCCCGGTTGCTCGACCACAACTACATCGGCACCGAGCACCTGCTGCTCGGCCTGCTCGCCGAGCAGGACGGCGTCGCGGCGCGGGCGCTCGAGTCGCTGAACGTCACCCTCGAGGCGGCACGCGAGCAGGTCCTCGAGATCATCGGGCCGGGGCAGCTGCAGCCGAGCGGGCACATCCCGTTCACCCCGCGGGCGAAGAAGATCCTCGAGCTGTCGCTGCGCGAGGCGCTGACCACGGGCAGCGAGGTCATCGACACGCAGCACCTGCTGCTCGGGCTGATCGACGAGGGCGACGGTATGGGCGCCCAGATCCTGCAGCGGCTCGGCGCGACCACGCGGGCCGTGCGGGAGACGGTCGCCAGGCTGATCAATGCCGAGCCCGAGCCCGCCGAGGTGACCGGGCCGGGATCCCAGCCAACGGCTGTCTCCGTGTCCCGGCCGGTGCGCATTCGCGTCGATGCGCTGACCGAGGTGAAGGACCTGCTGGTCAGCATCGACCGGCGGCTGTCCGCGATCGAGCGCCACCTCGGCATCGACGCCGGCCGGGAAGAACCCCCGGCCGGGGCTGGGGCCGGGGCCGGGGCCGGGGCCGGGGCCGGGGCCGGGGGCGGGGCCGGGGGCGGAGGCGGAGGCGGAGGCGGAGGCGGAGGCGGAGTAGCGCCGGAGGCGCCTATCGCCAGTGGTCGAGCGGCAGCGGGCCGCGGCTGAGCACCGTGCGGATGGCGAAGGTGGACCGCGCCGTGCCGACCGCGGGAATGGCCAGGATCTGGTCGAGCAGCACCTTCTCATAGCTGGCGAGGTCGGGAATGGCCGCCTCGATCAGGAAGTCGTCGCTCCCGGAGACCAGGTAGCAGGCCACCACCGCGGGGATGGCGAGCAGCGCCTGCTCGATATCCTGCGAGGCCTGACGGGAGTGCCCCTCGACCGTCAGGCCGATGAAGACGGTCAGGCCCAGCCCGGCGCGGGCACGGCTGACCTCGGCCTGATACCCGGCGATGATTCCGCTGGCTTCGAGCGCCTTGACCCGGCGCAGGCACGCCGACGGCGAGAGCGAGACGGCGTCCGCGAGGTCGACGTTCGCGATCCGGCCGTCCTGCTGCAGCCGGGTCACGATGGCACGATCAACTCTGTCTGGCAGATGTTCCGACATGAAACTCAGCTTATCGGCGATTTCGCGCAATCCTGTGTCGTCTAGCAGGCTCGGCGCGGCGAAATTTGCCATCGCGTGCGAGCCCATTTGGGCGATGCTGAGGCCATGAGCGAAACGACAGTCAGCTCGGTCCCCCGGCCCCGTACCGCCGTTGCCAGCGCTCCCCAGCGGCTGACGACCGCCCGGGGTGCCGCGCTCTACATCGGCGCCCTGCTCGGCCCCGGCCTCCTGCTCCTGCCCGGCCTCGCCGCCGCGGAGGCGGGACCGGCGTCGCTGCTGGCCTGGGCCGGGCTGCTCGGCCTGTCCGCCCTCTTCGCCGTGGTGTTCACCGCCCTCGGCCGCGCCTTCCCCTCGGCCGGCGGCGTGATCGGCTACGTGGCCGCCGGGCTCGGCGCCCGGCAGGGCCTGGCGGCCGGCTGGTCCTTCCTGGCCGGGGTCATCGCGGGCGCGCCGGTGGTCTGCCTGATCGGCGCGGGCTATCTCACCGAGCTGACCGGCGGCGGCCGCACCGGGCAGGCCGTCATCGCCGCGGCGCTGCTGCTGACCGTGCTCGCCCTCGCCGCCGGCGGGATGCGCACCAGCGCCACCGCCCAGCTGCTGATGGTGAGCCTGCTGATCGTGGTGGTCATCGTGGCGGTCGCCGGGTCGGCCGCCTCCGCGCACGCGGCCAACTGGACGCCGTTCGCACCACACGGCTGGCTGGCCGTCGGCCACGCCGCCACCACGCTCATGCTGTCGTTCGTGGGCTGGGAGGCGGTCGCGCCGCTGACCGCCCAGTTCGCCGACCCGGCACGCCAGCTGCCCCGCGTGGTGGGCATCACCCTCGCGGTCACCAGCGTCCTGTACCTCGGCCTCGCCGTCGTCACGATCGCCGTGCTCGGCACCGGCGGCGGGTCGATGGCACCGCTGGCCGACCTGCTGCGGCGCGCCATCGGGCCGGCCGGCACGGCGGCCGGGGCGGTCGCGGCGATCGTGCTGACGCTGGGCGCCGTCAACGCCTACGTCAACGGCGCCGCCGCCATGACGGGCCGGCTGCTGGGCGGTCCCGGCCGCCCGGCGGGGACCACCGCCGCCCGGCCGGCGGCCGCTGAGGCGAACGGCCGCCGCCCGGGCCGCCTGCTGCTGCTGGCGGCGATCGCGGGCACCGGCCTGCCGCTGATCGCGCTGTACGGCGTCGGCCTGGTCAGCCCGGTGTCGCTGGTGGCCATCCCGACCACGCTGTTCCTGACGGTGTACCTGGGCAGCATGCTGGCGGCGACCCGGGTGCTGCGCGGCCTGGCCCGGCTGGCCGCCATCCCCGCGACGGCCGCCACCGCGATCATGCTGGCCTACTGCGGCTGGGCGCTGGCGGTTCCCGCCGCGATCATCGCGGTCGTCACAGTGACTGGATCCATTCGTCGGTCTCGGTGACCAGCGCCTGCCGGGGGAAGACCTTCTCCAGCAGGACGCGGTGCACCTCGGGGTCGCGGTCGGCGCAGGCGTCGGACAGCACGATGAGCCGGTAGTCCAGATCGGCGGCCTGGCGCAGGGTGGACAGCACGACTCCGCTGGTGGCGATGCCCGCGAGCACGAGCGTGCCGGCGTCGGCGGCGCGGAGCAGCACGTCGAGGTCGCTGCCGCTGAACGCGCTGACCCGCCGCTTGACGACGACGGGCTCGTCGGGCCGCGGCTCCAGCGCGGCGTGCACCTGAGTGGCGGGGTGATCCTGAGTCATCGCGTCGCCCCGCTCAGCCATGGCGCCGAAGGCCGCGTTGCTCGCGGCGGCCTCCGGGTAGCCGGGGCGGAAGGCCACCCGCACGAACATGACCGGGATTCCGCTCACCCGGGCGGCCTTGACCGCCCGGCTGGCGGCGTCGACGACCGACGGGTCGGCGATGCTCTCCACGATGCCGTGCTGGAAATCCATGACGAGCAAAACGGGACGTGAACCGGGCATGACAGTCCTCTCGGCACGCGGAAATCTTCAGTCTGTCCTGAATAGTTTGCCGTGGTCACCCTATCGTGATCGCGGCGCCGCTCGGCGGGCTGGAATGTCAGACCCCCGGCGTAACGTGACGGCCATGAACCTTCCTAAGCGTCATTCCGGCCGGCGGCACGACCCCGGGTGCCCCGGCTGCGCGAAGGAGGCCGCGGGCGCCGAGCCCGACCAGCTGGCCTACATGAACTGGATCACCGGCACGATCGGCGAGCACGGCTGGGCCGTGCCGGGCGTCGAGGGTGACGGCGCGGTGCCGCCCTGGGCTTACAGCGTCGGGATGTGGCTCACCTGCCAGACCCCGGAACTCGTCGTCTGCGGCGCCCCGGTACGCAACGCGGCCGGCATCGTCAACGCGATCGGCGCCCGGATCGCCGACGGCGCGGAATTCGGCCCTGACGACGTGCTCGACGACATCTGCCCGGCCCGGCTCATCCTCCGCCCCGTCGACCTGAGCTGGCGCACGACCGGCATGTTCGTGATCTCCGACCAGTTCTACGGCTTCGTCAGGCCCCCGTACCTGCAGGTCGTGTGGGCCGACAGGAACAACCGCTTCCCGTGGGAACCAGGCTTCCAGGCCCGTTTCGACGGCCTCCAGCCACTGCTCTGGCTCCCCCGCGACGACAACCCGCCCACCCCTTGGACCCGCCTCGACCAGTCGTAGTGGACACGCCGTTCACCTTGCCAGCGCTCTGGCTGCCGGCGACCCGGACCGTGTCGTAGCTGTCCGGGGCCGGCGACTGCACGCGTGAGCACAGGCAGCAGGCACTCTCGTGGCCCCGGCTGATCTCGACGCGCGGGCCGCAGGCTAGCCCCGGCACTCGTTCGCACGCCGGGCCGGCCAGGACGCCGAATGCCACGATCACGAAACTTCGTGGCTGCCATGGCGACCAAAAGTCTTCGCCAATCTCCCTAGTGCCAGGAGGGCGGCAGCGGTCGGGCGGCTATGTAGCGGGGACGTACATGACGAGCCGGGGGCCGAGGTCGTGGAGTCCCGCGTCGATCTCGGCTTGCCAGTGGCGGCGCAGCTCCGGTCCCCATTCGGATCCGGGCAGCTCGGCGAATCCGTGCCGCGCGTACCAGGGGCCGTTCCATGGCACGTCCCGGAACGTGAGCAGCGTCAGTCCCGGGCCGTAGCTTCTGATGACGCTGGCTAGCAGCAGGCTCCCGATGCCGTTCCGCGCCTGGTCGGCTCGCACGGAGATCTGCTCCAGGTGCGGATGCCCGTCAAGGGTGATCACCGCGGCGAAGGCGACCGGCGGGTCTCCCGCCACGACGATGCTCGCACCGCGGGCGATCGCCGTCTCAATGGCCGCAGGACCGGGCGGGAAGACGATCCCGAGTTCCGCGAACAGCGCGTCGCCCGACAGCTCGATAGCCGGAAGCGCCGCCAGATCCGCAGGCACCGCAGCCCGCACGGTGAGGGTCATCCTGGCAAGCCTATGGGTGCGGGCGGCGCCGGGGCGGCGCCGCCCGCACCGGGCCGGTTAGACGTTTTTCGCGTAGGAGCGGAAGGTGGTGGCCGAGATCGCTATGGCGATCACGGCCAGGGCCAGGATGCCGCCGCAGCGGATTGCCACGCCTGCCCAGTCGGGGTTCGCCGAGAGGACCGAGCGGCCTGCCTGCACCTGCCAGTTGAGCGGGTTGCGGGACGCGATGGCCTGCATCCAGCCGGGCATGAGGCTCGTCTGGATGAACGCGCTGGACAGGAACATCAGCGGCAGCATGAAGAACGTGTAGACGCCGATGATCGCCTCGCGGGAGCGGAGCAGCATGCCCGTCATGTTGGACAGCGCGCCCCAGAACACGCCGATGCCGATCGCGGCGATGACGAGCACGACGATGCCGCTCACGCCGCCCGGGTAGCGGGCGCCGCCGGCGTAGCCGAGGACGACGATGATCAGCGTTTGCACCGTGGTGGCGACGGCTTGCTCGACGACGCTGGCGTTCATGATCGCGAGGCGGCTGGCCGGGGTGACCAGGAGGCGGTTCAGCGTGCCGCGCTCGATCTCCTCGATCATCGACATGCCCGCCCACATGTTTCCTGACATCGCGTTCATCGCGACGACGCCCGGCACCAGGTAGGCGAGGTACGAGCCCTGGTACCCGAAGCCGGGGATGTCGATGACCTTGTGGAACAGCGCGCCGAACAGGAACAGCCAGATCGCCGGCTGGATCACGCTGAACGCCAGCACCCAGGGCTGCCTGACGAGGGCGTGCAGCTTCCTGCCGGTGAGGTACCGGGTGTCGGTGAGAAGGGTGGTCGGTACCGGAGCCGGCACCGTACGTTCTGGATAATCGATCGCCGTCATTTGAAGACCTCCGTCAGCCGCTGCGCATCGCTGTACCGGCGACCCGCGTAGTGCAGGTACACCTCGTCGAGAGACGGGGCGCCGAGCTCCGCCTTGAGCTGCCCGGGCTCGCCTTCGGCGACGACCCGGCCGTGGTCGACGATGGCCAGCCGCTCCGCGAGCCGGTCGGCCTCGTCCAGGTAATGGGTGGTGAGCAGGACCGTGACCTTGTTGTCGGCCGCGAGCCTCGTGATCTCCTGCCACATCGCCGTCCGTGACTCGGGGTCAAGGCCGGTGGTCGGCTCGTCGAGGAACAGCACCGCGGGGCGGTGCATCAAGCCGAGCGCCACGTCCAGGCGGCGCTGCATGCCGCCGGAATAGGTACGGACGAAGCGGCCGGCCGCGTCCGTGAGCCGGAAGTGCTCCAGCAGCTCGTCGGCTCGCTTCCTCGCGGACGTCGTGTCCTGGCCGTAGAGGTGGCCTTGCAGGACCAGGTTCTCCCGGCCGGTGGCCGTCGGGTCGGCGCCGGACCGCTGCGCCACTACGCCGATGACCGACCTGACCCGCGCCGGGCTGGCGAGGACGTCGATGCCCTCGATGACCGCTTCGCCCTCGTCGGGGACGGCCAAGGTGGTGAGGATCTTGACGGTGGTGGTCTTGCCGGCGCCGTTCGGGCCGACGAGGGCGAAGATGGTGCCCCTGGGGACCTGGAGATCCAGGCCGTCGAGCGCCCTGACGCGGCTCTTGCTGCCGGGCGCCGGATACGTCTTGACGAGGCCGCGGGCCTCGATGGAGTGCATGCTGAGAGCTCCTGTCGGGTTGCTGGTCGTTGCGTGATCAGCCCCGCGAGAGGAGTCCGGCTATCATCAAAGGCGGGCCTTGTCGGCCGGGCTCCGCGGTTCAGCCGCGGGACTGGTGGTGAGGTTGCGACCCCGGTTCCTGGTGTTGCCGCACCCGTTGCCGGGGTCGTTTACGTGACGTCGTCTGGCTCCTCCGGCCACCCCCTCTTCGACATCTCGTCGAGTTCCTTGAACTCCGGCGGTATCTCCCCGGTCTCGTGGATCCGCCGCCAGGTCTCAATGCCGTCGATCGTGCCTTCGACCAGCTCCCTGAGCAGGCCGCGCACCCACTTCGCCTGGGCTAGCCGCATCGCGAGCTGGTATTCGGTCTCGAGCAGCAGGATGCGGGGCAGCCGTTCGGTCCACAGCTTCAGGTCCGCCTGGTGGGCCGCGTTGTCCTTGTCCAGGGTCGCCAGCCGGATCGTGAGCAGCTTGATCACCTGGTCCGGCGGCAGGATGCCGCCCTCCGACAGCGCAGTGACGAACGCGCTGTTCTCGTCCTCCGGCACGCTGAGGAGTTCCGACAGCCAGTCCCTGAGTTCTGCCAGGCCCTGCGCGGTGATCTGGTACGTGGTCCGCTCGGGCTGCCTGCCCTCGCGCACGGTGCCGACTTCCTCGATGAGCCCGTACTTCTCGAGGTTGTTGACGACGGTGTAGAGCGAGCCCCAGTTGATCTTGAAGTTCTTGTCCTTGCCCCGGGCCCGCAGGGTCTGCGCCATCTCGTACGGGTACATCGGCTGCTGCGCGAGCAGCGACAGCAGCGACAGCGCGAGCAGGTTGCCCACCTTCCGCCGCTTTGCCATCGGTCCCTCGCCTTTCGTTTTGCCCGCTCGCCTCTGGCTCGTGAGCGAGTACTCGTAGACGAGTATACGCCGACGAGTCGCCGACGCAAGGGGTTTACCGGGCTTATCGGCGCGCATCGAGCGGGGGCCGAGATTCGCGCCGGGGCTCGCTGCCTCCGGGGCTCGCTGCCGCCGGGGCTCGCTGCCGCCGGGGCTCGCTGCCGCCGGGATCCGGCACGTGGCAGGTCACACCAGTCACTTGCGTTGACTTTGCAGCCTGGGTGACCACTTCCGGCGTGGAGTTACCGGTCACATGTGGTCATGGCGTATGCAAAGTGGTGGCACGGCTGCAAAGTGCGGAGCGGGTCGGTCGGGTAGATCGGCTGGATGGCCGCGGGGCGCGAGGATCTGGCTGGGCCGGGGGCTGGTCGTGGCCGGGCTGCGCTTAAGGGCGCGGATGGTCACAGCAGCCTCTGCTGTTCACCTTGCGCATGAAACGACCACTTTTAGGTCTTCAGGCGGCCTGATTGTGGTCATCTCGTGCGCAAAGCGCCGCGCAGCGCGTAAGGACGGGTGTCTGGCAGCTGGCTCGGTTAGCCGAAGAAGACTTCGGCTTCGGCGTAGCGGTCGACGGGGACCAGCTTGAGCTCGCGGGTCGCCTCGACGATCGGGACCCGGACGATATCGGTGCCGCGCAGTGCCACCATCGTGCCGAACGCCTCGGCGTGCACCGCCGCGACGGCGTGCAGGCCGAACCGGGTCGCCAGCACCCGGTCGAACGCGGTCGGCGTGCCACCGCGCTGGATGTGGCCGAGCACGGTGCAGCGGGCTTCCTTGCCGGTCCGCTTCTCGATCTCCTCGGCGAGCAGCTGCCCGACGCCGCCGAGCCTCACGTGGCCGAAGGCGTCCAGATTTGCCGACGCGAGCGACAGCTCGTCACTAACGGGGTGCGCGCCTTCGGCGACGACGACGATCGGGGCGTACCGGGTCTGGAACCTGTGCTCCACCCAGGCGACCACCTTGTCGATGTCGAACGGGCGCTCAGGGATCAGGATCACGTTGGCGCCGCCGGCCAGCCCGGCGTGCAGCGCGATCCAGCCCGCGTGGCGGCCCATCACCTCGACGATCAGCGCCCGGTGGTGCGACTCCGCCGTCGTGTGCAGCCGGTCGATCGCTTCCATGGCGATGTTCACCGCGGTGTCGAAGCCGAACGTGTAGTCGGTGGCCCCGAGGTCGTTGTCGATGGTCTTCGGCACGCCGACGACGGGAATGCCCTCGTCGTACAGCCGCGCCGCCACGCCGAGCGTGTCCTCACCGCCGATCACGACCAGCGCGTCCACGCCCAGGCCCGCGAGGTTGTCCTTGATCCGCTCCACGCCGCTGCGGCCCGGGCCGTTCTCCTTGAACGGGTTCGTCCGCGACGAGCCGAGGATCGTGCCGCCGCGCGGCAGGATGCCGCGCACCGCGTGCACGTCGAGCGGCACCGTGTCCGCCTCCATCGGGCCGCGCCACCCGTCACGGAACCCGACGAACTCCAGGCCGAACTCCTGGATACCCCTGCGTACCACGGCGCGGATGACGGCGTTAAGGCCCGGGCAGTCGCCGCCTCCGGTAAGGACTCCCACTCGCATAGGCAAAGCCTAGCGGCCTGGCGGGCCCGTCGTGCTGGGCGGCGTGATAAGTCCGGTTCCGCGGACGGCGGCTGCGGCTCTTTCGCCTGCGTGGCGTAGACATCGACGTATTCCTGGCCGGACAGCTTCTGGACCTGCTGCATGATCTCGTCGGTCACGGCGCGCAGCGCGGCGCGGTCCGACTCCTTGCCGTAATACCGCGAGAACTCAAGCGGCTCACCGAAGATCACGCCGGGCCGGATCCCCAGCTTCGGCCGGGACGACCCGGGGGGCAGGAACTCGAACGTGTCGATCATCGCGCAGGGCACCACCGGGGCGCGGGACTCCAGGGCCAGCCTGGCCACCCCGGTCCTGCCCTTGTACAGCCGCCCGTCAGGGGACCGCGTGCCCTCCGGGTAGATGCCGAGCACGCTCCCGGCCGCCAGCGCGCGCAGCCCGGACCGCAGCGCGCGCTCGCTGGCCTCGCCGCCGGTCCGGTCCATCGGGATCACGCCGACCCCGCTGAAGAACGCCTTGCTCAGCAGCCCCTTGAGCCCCTTGCCGGCGAAGTACTCGGCCTTGGCGAGGAACACCACCTTGCGCGGCAGCGGGAGCGGGCCGAAGAAGTGGTCCGCGAAGGACAGGTGGTTGCTGGCGAGGATGACGGGACCGCGCCGGGGCATGTGCTTCTTGCCGCGCGACCACGGCCGGAAGATGACCTTGAGCGCCATGCCCAGCGTGTATTTGGTTACCCAGTAAAACACTCCCCCATCGTCGCACGTCCCGGGCCGTACGTGGGGTTCAGAAGATCACGCACCGGGTGCGAGACATGTTGAAACCAGTCATAAATGCCGATCTACTGCTGCGCTCCGCCCGTCCGGCATGCGACGATTCGACCATGTCCGCTGCATCGTCAGCGTCGGCCGGCGGCACCCCGGTGACCGTACAGCCAGGCGCGGAGCCATTCTCCGCCGACGGCGGGCCTGTCGGGGTCCTGGTCCTGCACGGCTTCACCGGGAGCCCGCGGACGGTGCGGCCGTGGGCCGAGCACCTGGCGGCCGCCGGGCTCACCGTGCGAGCGCCCAGGCTGCCAGGGCACGGCACGAGCTGGCAGGACCTGGCCACCACCGGATCACGGGACTGGTACGCGACGGCCGAGCAGGCCTTCACTGAGCTCAGCGGCCGGTGCGAGCAGGTCTTCATCACCGGCATCTCGATGGGCGCCTGCCTGGCGTTCCGGCTGGCGGAGACCCACGGCGCCAAGGTCAGCGGGCTCGTTGTGGTGAACCCGTCGCTGGCGCCGGACACCAGGCTGTTCGTGCTGGCGCCTATCCTCAAGCACGTGAACGTGTCGGTGAAGGGCATCGCGGGTGACATCAAGAAGCCCGGCGCCAGTGAGGGCGGGTACCAGCGCGTCCCGCTCAAGGCCGCGGGCACGCTGCCCGAGCTGTGGAAGCTCACCGCGCGGCAACTGGCGGGGGTGACTCAGCCGGTGCGCGTCTACCGGTCTACTGTCGATCATGTGGTGGGGCCGCCGAGCATGCAGGTACTCAAGGCGGCACTGCCCGCCGCCGAGGTGGTCCCGCTGCCCGACAGCTACCACGTGGCGACGCTGGACAACGACGCGCCGGCAATCTTTGACGGCACGCTGGCGTTCATCAAAGAGCACACCGCAGCGGAGAAGAAGGTGTTAGGACAGCACAGTGGCTGAGGAAGACGTGCCCGGCACCGCCGGGGACGCGGCCGCAGGCGACGGCCAGGAGGCTGTGTGGCGCGACCTGGTCGCCCGGTTCGACGCGCCCGCGCCCGCTGACGGCGAAGCGCCCTGGCCGGAGCTGGAGAACCTCGACGGACCTGTGCACGTCACGCCCGCGCCGCCGCCGCCGGCCATGCCACCGCCGGTCATGCCGCCCGCGGTTCCTGAGGCACTGCCCCGCGAGCCGCCGACGAACCCGCCAGGGCTGACCGGGGGGCCGGGCGCACCGGGACTGCAGGAGGCGCCGTGGCCGCCGGCGCCGCCAGTCGGCGCCAGGGCCGGGCGCGGCCCCAGGGACGGCAGCGTTCCTGTCGACCCCGCTGACGAGCACTACGTACCGCCGCCGCCCCCGCCGCTGCCCAAGCTGGACCCCATCACGAAGGGCGCCTGGCTGGCGCTATTCGGCGGACCCCTCTACCTGCTCATCGCCACCGCTGTCGGCGGCAGCGTCTCCGGGCTCGCCGTCTTCCTCTCCGTGGCCGCCTTCGTCGGCGGGTTCGCTATCCTCGTGCTCCGCATGGACAACGGCGGCGGCCCACGTGACTCCGGGCCCGACGACGGGGCCATCGTCTGACGAGGCGCCGGGGGCGCCGGGGGCGCCGGGGGCGCTCGGAGTGGCCGCGCCCGGGGCTTTCGGGGTACCTGGGGTACCTGGGGCGCCTGGCGGCCGCTGCGGATTCCGCACGGCGGCCTCGAACAGGCTGAACGCGTCCTTGGTGAACCCCGCGAGCACGTCCGTGACCCCCGCCAGCTGGGTGCCGATGTCGGGAGTGCCGGTGCTGCCGGAGTCACGGTACCTGCGGGCCGCCCGGCAGATCGGGCACCACTGGCACTCCGGCGGCTCGTCCCCCGGCGGTTCCGTGGTGGCGGTCTCCCACACGCTGGCATGCTTATTCGCGCTAGCGCCGCCGCCGAGCGTGACCCTCACCCTGCGGGCCACGTCGCGGCTCAGGCTGCGCGCTCCCGCCTTCATCAGCCACCGCTGGAAGTCGCCGATCGGGTCACGTGCTGGCTCGCTCATGCCTTAACGCTACCCCTACAGCTGCACCACATACGGCACGCGCGTCGCGCGGAAATGGCCGACGTTGACGCACTCGGTGCGGCCGACTCGCACCCGCCGGACGAGCGGGTTGTGCACGTGGCCGAAGAACGCGTACCGCGGCTGCGTCCGGCGGATCACCTCAAGCAGCGCCTGACTGCCCGTCTCCATCCGCCGCGCGGCCGTGTCGTAGAGCAGTTCGGGGACGGCGGGCGGAATGTGCGTGCACAGCACGTCGACCGGTCCCACGGCGTCGAGCTTGGCGGCGAACTCCGCCTCCGGAATCTCGTTCGGCGTGCGGTACGGGGAGATCAGCCCGGCGCCGGCGAACCCGAAGGTGAGACCGCCCACCTCCACCCTGCCGCCGTCCACGACATGGTGGCCGGGCTTCAGGTACCCGTTCCACATCCGGGGCACGTCGACATTGCCGTACGTGAGGTAGGCGGGCTCGGCCAGCGCCTCGAACAGCGCGGCGTACTGCCGCCTGATGGCCTGCTCGGTGAGCGTGCGCAGGTCGGCACCGCGGTCGGCGGTCAGCCGCGCCGCGATGCCCGTGGTCAGCTGCCTGGCCTCGTCGAACCGGCGCGCGGTGCGCAGGTCGATGTACTCCCTGGCGTACTCGGCGCCGTACAGCTCGGCGAAGATGCCCTGGGTGTGGTCCGCGTAGTCAAGGAAGAGCAGCATGTCGCCCAGGCAGATCAGCATGTCGGCGCCGTCCCCCGCGGCGGCCAGGGCGTCGGCCGAGCCGTGAACGTCGCTCACCACGTGGACCCTCATGAGATCACGATAAAAGCTACCAGCTAGTAGGAACACTTGGCGCCAGCGGTGGCTAGGCTCTATACCGGTCGTGGTCCAATGGGGACGACGAAAGGGAGAGGTCGTGCGCGAGTACAGCATTCCCGCTCTGGCGGACATCCCCACCGCGGCGAACCTGGCCGACGTGGTCACCCGGCGCGCCGCGGAGCAGCCGCGGGCCGTGGCGCTGCGCCGCAAGGCCGCCGACGGGAGCTGGGAGGACATCAGCTGCGCCCAGTTCAGGGACGAGGTGCACGCGCTCGCCAGGGGGCTGATCGCGGCCAGCATCTCGCCGGGCGACCGGGTGGCGATCATGTCGCATACCAGGTACGAGTGGACGCTCGTCGACTACGCGGCCTGGACCGCCGGCGCGGTCGTGGTGCCCATCTACGAGACCGACTCCGCCGAACAGGCCGAATGGGTGCTGTCCAACTCCGCGGCCCGGGCCGTGATCGTGGAGACCGACGCGTTCGAGGACATGATCACGCAGGCGCGGGACCGGCTTCCCGCGCTCGAGCACCTGTGGCGGATCTCCCCCGACCTGGGCAAGCTGGTGGCGGGCGGGACCGGCGTGAGCGACGAGACCCTCACCGAGCGCGCCAGCGCCGCCAAGGCCGCGGACCTCGCCACCGTCATCTACACCTCGGGCACCACCGGCCGCCCCAAGGGCTGCGAGCTCAGCCACGAGAACCTGCTCGCCGACGTGCGCAACGCGTTCATGGGGCCGCTCGCCGCGATCCACGAGACGTCCGAGGCGAGCACGCTGCTGTTCCTGCCGCTCGCGCACGTCTTCGCGCGGATCATCGAGGTCGGCTGCCTGGAGGCCGGCATCATCCTCGGGCACTGCTCCGACATGAACAACCTGCTGCCCGACCTGGCCTCGTTCCAGCCCACCTTCGTGCTCGCCGTGCCGCGGGTGTTCGAGAAGGTCTACAACGGCGCCGAGCAGCGGGCCGCCAGCGAGGGCAAGGGCAAGATCTTCGCGCGCGCCGCGCGGACGGCGGTGGCTTACAGCGAGACGCTCGACGCGCCTGGCAGGCCGCGCTTCGCGCTGCGCGCCGAGCACGCCCTGTTCGACCGCCTGGTCTACAGCAGGCTGCGCGCCGCGCTCGGCGGCAAGGCGCGGTGGGCGGTGTCCGGCGGCGCCGCGCTGGCGCCCCGGCTCGGGCACTTCTTCCGCGGCGTCGGCGTCACCGTGCTCGAGGGGTACGGGCTGACCGAGACGACCGCCGCGGTGTCGGTGAACCGCCCGGACCGGCAGAAGATCGGCAGCGTCGGCCTGCCGCTGCCCGGAGTCGCCGTCCGCATCGCCGACGACGGCGAGGTGCTGATCCACGGCAAGACGGTCTTCCCCGGGTACTGGCAGAACGAGGAGGCCACCGCCGAGACGTTCACCGAAGACGGCTGGTTCCGCAGCGGCGACATCGGCGAGCTCGACGACGAGGGGTTCCTCAGCATCACCGGCCGGAAGAAGGAGATAATCGTCACCGCCGGCGGCAAGAACGTCGCTCCCGCGGTACTCGAGGACCGCCTGCGCAGCCACCTGATCATCGGCCAGGCCATGGTCGTCGGGGACGGACGGCCGTTCGTGGCCGCGCTGATCACGATCGACGAGGAGGCGTTCGGGCCGTGGAAGGAGCGGCACGGCAAGCCGGCCAGCGCCACCGTCGCCGGCCTCAAGGATGACCCGGACCTCGTCGCGGACGTGCAGCGCGCGGTCGACGACGCCAACCTCGCGGTCTCCCGCGCGGAGTCCATCCGCAAGTTCCGGATCCTCGACTCCGACTTCACCCAGGAGCAGGGCCAGCTGTCCGCCAAGCAGGGCATCCGCCGGTCGGTGCTGACCAAGGAGTTCGCCAGCGACATCGACGCGCTGTACTCCTGAGGAGAGTTACTCGAGGAGCGAGCGGAGGCGGGCGGCCGTCAGGTCCCAGGACCAGTCGCGCTCGACCCAGGCGCGGCCCTTGTCGCCCATCGCGCGGGCGGTGGCCGGGTCGGTGAGGAGGGCGACGAGCCGCTGCGCCAGCGCGCCGGTGTCGCGGCCGGGGACCACGTAGCCTGTCTCGCCTTCGAGGATCGCGTCGGGGGCGCCGCCCGAGTCGCCGCCGACCACCGGCAGCCCGGCCGCCGACGCCTCCAGGTAGACGATGCCGAGGCCCTCCACGTCGAGGCCGCCGCGCCTGGTCCGGCACGGCATGGCGAAGACGTCCCCGGCCGCGTAGTGCGCGGGAAGCTCGGCGGCCGGCACCGGGCCCGTGAAGCGGACGCTGGGAGTCAGCCCCGTACGTTCTGACAGCTGATGGAGAGCAGCCGAGTGCGGACCGGAACCGACGATCAGCAGGGATGCGTCGGGGACCTTCTTCAGCACCTCGGGCCACGCGGTGAGCAGCGTGTCCTGTCCCTTGCGACGGACCAGCCGGGAGACGCAGACGACAACGGGGCGGCCGGCGAGCCCGTAGCGGTCCCTGACCATCTCGCGGGCCGCCGGGTCGGGGCGGAACTGGGCCGCGTCGACGGCCGGGTGCAGCTGAACCATGCGGGCGGCCGCGGCGGGCGAGAGCGCCCGCGCCAGCCGGACCCGGAAGTACTCGCCCAGGTACGTGACCACGTCGGTCTCGTCGCCGATGCGGCGCAGCAGGTTCCTGGCGACGGGCAGCGCGGCCCAGCCGGCCTCGTGGCCGTGGGTGATCGCGATCGCGCGCTCGATGCCCGCGCGGCGCAGCGCGGGGGTGATCAGCCCGAGCGGCGCGGCGGCACCGAAGATGACGGCCTCCGCTCCCCTGGACCTGGCGAGCTGGACGGCACGGCGGGTGACGGCCGGACCGCCGATCATCAGCGACGTGGGGTGCCTGACCACCTCGAACGGCTGGGCCGCGTCGAACTCCCGCGCGCCGTCCCAGCGCGGGGCGTAGACGGTCAGCTTGCCGGGATCGAGCCGCAGCGCCAGCGCGTGCACGAAGGACTGAATGCCGCCCCGCCTGGGCGGGAAGTCGTTGGTGACGATCAGCGTGCGGCGCATGGCGCCCATCAGTGTAGCCGCGCCCGCAGCGGGTTACGGGCGGGCCGCGCCGTCGAAGTTGTCCGCGTACCAGGCGGTACTCATCGGGATCTTCTCCACGTCGTACCCGGTGGACGGCGCGTCGATGATGTACCCGCCGCCGACGTACATCGCCACGTGCCCCTCGCCGCTGTAGTACAGCAGGTCCCCCGGCTCGATCGACGACGCGGAGACGTGCGGCAGCGCGGCCCACTGCTCGTAGGTGTCGCGCGGGATCGAGATGCCCGCCGCCGCCCAGGCGGCCTGCACGAGGCCTGAGCAGTCGAAGCCGTACTTGCAGGGGCCGGTGCCGCCGTACACGTACGGGCAGCCGAGCTGGTTGTAGGCGAACTGGACGGCCGTGTCCGCCTGGCTGCCGGTCGGCCCGGTGTAGGTGCCCGACGTGACGCCGCCGCTGCCGCCGAGGCCTCCGGCGAGCACTTGCTGCTGCTGCGTCGCGGTCAGCGAGTCCAGCGTCTCCTGCTTGCTCTTGAGCAGCTTCTGGATGTTGTTCTTCGTCTGGGACCGCTGGTCGGCCAGCTGCTGGATGCCCAGCTCGGTGCGCTGCTGCTCCTGCTGGACGGAGCCGAGCTGCTGGGCGATGCCGAGGAAGTACTGGGTCTCCATGTTCCTGGCGCCGGTGAGCTGCATGATGATCGACGCCTCGGCGAGCACCTGCGCGGGGTCGTTCGAGGTGAGCAGCCCGGCCAGCGAGGTCTGCCCGGAGTCCATGTAGGAGGCGTTGACGATCTGCACGACCTTCAGCCGCGCGGCGCCGTACTTGGCCTGGTCGCCGGCCATCTCCTTGTTGACCTGGCTGAGCCTGGCCTTCGCCGCGGTCAGCTGCTCCGCCACCTGGTCGTACTGCTCGACGGCCTTGTTGAACTGGGCGGTGAGCTGGTTGATCTGAGCCTGCACCTGGCTGACCGTGGGCTGCGGCGCCGCGCCCGCGGCCTGCGAGATCCCGGTGGCGGCCCCGCCCGCCAGCAGGAAGACGGCGAGCACCACGGCGGCGCGCCGTCCCCTGGGCGTACGGGCGATCGATGTGGGGGCCTTCAGCGCAAGGACCTTGGGCATACAGGGAGGCTATTGAGGAAACTGGGACCGGTTCAACCGATTCGGTTAATTAGGGCCTACTGGTAACGACGCCTTCGCTATCCGCGGCGCGTACCGCAGCGGCGGGATCAGCCCCGCGTTCGCGAGCACGGTCAGCGCCCGCAGCTCGGCGGGCCCGAGATCCGTTTCCTCCCCCACGAGCGCTGTCGCGGCGCAGTGGCCGCAGGCAAGGCCGCGCGCCTCGCACCGGTCGCAGTTGATCACCATGGTCGCCGCCTCTCGCGGTTGCAGCGGAATTGGATGCCTTTTCGCTCTCCAGGGACACGGTAGAGGGGGCTACTGACATTCCGGCGGAATGTCGGTACCCCGCCGTACCGTGGTTGACGTGACGGAAACTCAGGGCAGCTCCGCGGCGACCAGCGCCGCTGACGCCCTCCTGCGCGACCTGGACTTCACGGTCGTGGACGTGGAGACGACCGGCTGGTCCCCCGACGTGGCGGGGATCACCGAGATCGGCGCCGTCCGGGTGCGCAGCGGTGAGGTGGTCGCCGAGTTCACGTCGCTGGTGAACCCGGGCACGCCGGTCCCGGCGCCGATCACCGAGCTCACCGGGATCAGCGACCCGATGCTGGCCCTCGCCCCGCCGGTCGCCGCCGTGCTGCCCGGGCTGCTCGCGTTCGCGGAGGGCAGCGTGCTCACTGCCCACAATGCCCCCTTCGACCTGCGCTTCCTCGTCGCGGCGTGTGCGGCAGCGGGGCTTGGCTGGCCTGGCTTCGAGGTGCTGGACACGGTCCGGCTGGCCAGGTACCTGATGGCTGCCCCCGACGAGGTGCCCGACAGGAAGCTGGCGACGCTGGCCGAGTACTTCGGGACGCCGGTACGGCCATCGCACCGGGCGCTGGACGACGCCCGCGCCACCGCCGTCGTCCTCAGGGAACTGCTGGCGCGGCTCGCCGACCGGGAAGGGGTGCGCACGCTCGGGGAGCTGACCGCCTGGCTCGCCGCCCGCGACGCGGAAGCCGCCGCCAGGTTCGGACGGCTCAGGCTCGGACGGCTCAGGTTCGGACGGCTGTGGCGCACGCGCCGGCTGGCCCGGACGCTGCGTGCGCTGGCGCGGCGGGCGCGGCGCGCCGGAAGGGCAAGGGCGGGGCAGAGATAAGGTAAGCGGCGTCACGTCACAGCCGTCCGGGAGGCAGCCAGTGGTCACCGCCATCGTCTTGATCAAGGCAGAGATTCAGCGCATCCCGGAGGTCGCGGAGGTCATCGCGCAGATCCCGGCGGTGAGCGAGGTCTACTCCATCACCGGCGACTACGACCTGGTGGCGATCGTCCGGGTCCGCGCCCACGACGAGCTGGCCGACGTGATTCCCGGCGGGCTGAACAAGGTGCCCGGCGTCAGCGACACCCAGACGCACATCGCGTTCCGCACCTACTCCCGGCATGACCTCGAGGCCGCTTTCTCCATCGGCGTCGCCGACGCCTGAAGCAGAGGAGTCCGTACACAGTGGACCTGGAAGAAGTACTGGCGAGGGTCGCGGAGCTCAGCCGCGAAGAGCTGCGCATCGTGCGCAAGCGGGCGGAGGAAAAGACAGCCGCGCGCGACCACGGCCAGGACTACCACGAGATGACACAGGCCGCGGACCGGCTGGACCACTACGCGCACCAGCTGCGACGCCTGCACGACAACGAGTTCGGCCACGAATGGCGGCACGAGAGCCGGCCAGACACCGGCAGCGGCTGATACCTGGCTCCGGGTGCTCTCAGGCGCGCGGGCGCGGGGTGGCCAGGCGGTGGCTGGTTTCCGTCCAGCGGCCGAGCAGCCGCGCGGCGGCGCCGGAGTCGACGGCTTCCGCGGCGCGGGCCATGCCGTCAGCCAGGGCTTTCACGAGCGCGTCCGCGGACGCCACCGGCGCGAAGCCGTCGGCGGCCGCCAGGCCGGCGGCGGCGTTGAGCAGCACGATGTCGCGGACCGGGCCCGGTTCGCCGGCCAGCACCGCGCGGACCACGCCGGCGTTGCGCGCCGCGTCGCCGCCGCGCAGGCTGTCCAGGGACGCCCTGGGCAGGCCGAGCGAGTCGGGGTCGAACTCGGCCGGCGAGACCGTGCCGTCGGCGACGACCCACACCGCCGACGGGCCGGTCGTGGTGAGCTCGTCGATGCCCCCGCCGTGGAACACGATCGCGGAGTTGCCGCGCCCGGCGAGCACGCCGGCCAGCACAGGGCCCATTCGCGGGTCCGCGACGCCGACCGCCAGCGACGTGGGCCTGGCGGGGTTGGTCAGCGGCCCGAGGTAGTTGAACGCGGTCGGCACCCCAAGATCGCGGCGCACCGGGCCGGCGTGCCGCAGCGCCGGGTGGTACAGCGGCGCGAAGAGAAAGGCGACGCCGAGCTCGGCGAACAGCGCCTCGGTGGCGGCCGGCGGCAGGTCGATCACCACGCCGAGGGCCTCAAGCACGTCGGCCGCGCCGCAGGCGGACGACGCCGCGCGGTTGCCGTGCTTGACCATCCTGGCGCCGGCCGCCGCCGCGACGATCGTCGCCATCGTCGACACGTTGACCGTGTGCGCGCCGTCGCCGCCGCTGCCGACCAGGTCCGTGACCGGCCCGGGGACGCTGATCGGGGTCGCGTGCGCGAGCATGCCCGCGGCCAGGCCGGACATCTCCTCCGCGGTCTCCCCCTTGGCCCGCAGCCCCACGCCGAACCCGGCGATCTGGGCCGGGGACGCCGCCCCGTCCATGATCTCGTTCATCGCCCAGGCCGTCTGGCTGGCGCTGAGCGGCTGACCGCTGATCAGCGCGCGGATAAGCACGGGCCAGGTCGGCCCGTCCGCGGACGGTGAAGTCACCAGGGCACCGTCTATCCGGCGGCGATCGCCGCGGCGCGCGACCGCATCAGGGCGGCGAGCTCCCTGGCCAGCGCCACCGGGTCGATCGGGTGGCTGACCACGGCCTCGGCCCGCGACCAGGTCGCGAGCCAGCGGTCGTCGGCGCGGGCGATGACCAGCAGCACCGGCGGGCAGTGGTAGATCTCGTCCTTCGCCTGGCGGCTGACGCCCATGCCGCCGGCCGGCTGCGCCTCGCCGTCGAGCACCATCACGTCTACGCCGCCGGCGTCCAGCAGCCGGAACAGGGCGGGTGCGGTCGCCACCTCGACGATCTCCGCCTCCGGCACGTCAGGGGCCGGTCGGCGCCCGATCGCGAGCTTGATTTCCGCCCGCGTATCGGCGTCATGACTGTACACAACGACCTTCATGGTCCGTCATCTTACTGAGGACCGGGGGGACCGGGGGGCAGCCCCCCGGGGGAGAGCAGAGCAAATCCGGGGGTCGGGTGCAGATCCCCTACGAGGTGTCGTAATAATGACCTTCGTGGCGACTGCATCCGTGACCGAGACACCGGTACCCCGCGGCCCTGCCAGCAGACCGAACCTCGTCAGCGTGGGCACCATCATCTGGCTGTCCAGCGAGCTGATGTTCTTTGCTGCGCTGTTCGCGATGTACTTCACGATCCGGTCCGTCGATAAGGGCCAGGGCCTGCCATGGCCGATGGCTCATCTTGACCTCCCGCTCGCGTCGGCGAACACCATCGTGCTCGTGGCCTCCAGCGTCACCTGCCAGATGGGCGTGTTCGCGGTCGAGCGCGGCCAGATCAAGCGCACGGGTTCGATCTTCAACTTCATGCAGTGGGGCCTGCGCGAGTGGTACGTCCTGTCCTTCATCATGGGGCTGTACTTCGTCCTCGGTCAGGGATACGAGTACCTCGACCTGATCCGCCAGCAGGGCGTGACCCTGTCCTCGAGCAACTACGGTTCGGTCTTCTTCCTGACCACCGGGTTCCACGGCCTGCACGTGACCGGCGGGCTGTTCGCCTTCATCTTCCTGCTCGGGCGCACCTACGCCGCTAAACGCTTCACCAGGGAACAGCAGATCAGCGCGATCGTAGTGTCGTACTACTGGCACTTCGTCGACGTCGTGTGGATCGGCCTGTTCACCACCATCTACCTCATCCACTAACAGGGGAAACCGAGTGAGCTCGATCATCGCCCGGCGCAGGCACCCGGCCGCCGGTTACGCGGCGGTCGCCGGCGGCCTCGTCGCGGTCGGCGTGCTCTACAGCACGCTCTCCGGCGGCGGCGCGTCGGCCGACGCGCCCGCGCAGGCCTCGACACAGGTCGCGCAAGGCAAGTCGCTGTTCGTCCAGAGCTGCTCCTCCTGCCACGGGCTCGACGCCCAGGGCACCTCGCAGGCGCCCTCGCTGGTCGGGGCCGGCGCCGCCGCGGTGTACTTCCAGATGTCGACGGGCCGGATGCCGGCCAAGGAACTCGGCGCGGAGAACGAGCGCAAGCCGACGGACTTCACGGAACAGCAGATCTACGCCATCGCCGACTACGTCGCGTCGCTCGGCGGCGGCCCGCCCATCCCGTCGGACGAGGAAGTGTCCACCGAGGGCGCGAACGCCGCGCTCGGCGGGGAGCTGTTCAGCACGAACTGCGCCCAGTGCCACGGGTTCGCCGGCGCCGGCGGCGCGCTGACCTACGGCAAGAACGCGCCGCCGCTGAACGTCTCGACGCCGAAGCAGATCTACACGGCGATGCTGACCGGGCCCGAGGCGATGCCGGTCTTCGGCGACGGGACGATCACGCCGCAGGAGAAGCGCGACATCATCGCCTTCATCACCGAAACGCGGGTCGAGCCCAACCCCGGCGGGTTCTCCCTCTCACGCACCGGCACGGTCACCGAGGGCCTCTTGATCTGGCTTGGCGGGCTCGGCTTCCTCATACTCATCGCCATGTGGCTCACCGCCAGGCGGCGAGACCACCCCATGAGCGAACGCGGCGAGCCGGAACATGCCTCGGCGGAAGGCCTCGAGGTCGAAAAGACCGAAGCGGAGCACACGGAGCAGCGCTCATGAGCGAGATCGAGGAGCCGGCCGGCCCGCGCCGGGTGATCGGGACCCCGTCGCCCGCCCCGGCCGCGGTCGACACCGCAGAAAAGCCGGCCGGGCCGCCGCTCCTTACTGACCCGCCGGACAAGGCGCACGCGAGCCGCGCAGAACGCCTGGTGGCGGCCCTGTTCGTGCTCGCGTTCCTCGCCGGGTGCGGGTTCATCGCGGCCTATATCGGACTTGAGGTCGGGGCGGGCAACATCCCGGCGGGCGCGAACCCTGTCGACGCCGCGTTCCGGTCGAACCTGGCGCTCGGCCTGGCGCTGTCGGTGGTCCTGCTGGCGCTCGGCACCGGGTCGATGATCTGGGTGCGGCACCTGACGCCGAACATCGAGATCGAAGAGGAACGGCACGAACTCAGGTCGGCTCCCGAGGACCGCGCCGCGTTCAAGGCGGAGTTCGCCGACGGCGCGGCCATCAGCCAGGTCACCAAGCGGCCACTGCTGCGCCGCACGCTGCTGCTCGCCACCGCGCCGCTGGCGCTGGCGCCGCTGGTGCTGCTGCGCGACCTGGGCCCGCTGCCCGGCACGTCGCTGCGGCACACGGTGTGGCGCAAGGGCCTGCGGGCCGTGACCCTGGGCGGCCTCAACCCGCTGCGGCCCGGCGACTTCCAGCCGGGCAGCATGATCACGGTGATCCCCGAGGGCTACCAGGACGATGCCAATGCGCTGGCCAAGGCGGGCGTGATCCTGATCAAGTTCGAGCCGGGCCAGCTCAACTTCCCTGACCGCTACAGCGGCAGCACGCTGATCGCCTCGATGAACTGGTCGATCGACAACAGCCTCATCGCCTACTCCAAGATCTGCACGCACGTGGGCTGCCCGGTCGCGCTGTACGAGCAGACGACCCACCACATCCTGTGCCCGTGCCACCAGTCGACGTTCGACGCCACGAACGGGGCATGGGTGATCTTCGGCCCGGCGGCACGGCCGCTGCCGCAACTGCCGCTAATGGTCGACTCCGACGGGTACCTGGCGGCGGCCAGCGACTTCCCGCAGCCGGTCGGCCCGAGCTTCTGGGAGCGCGGATGAGCGACGAAGCGGTAAAGATCCCCAAGGCGCTGGACGGCGTCGGCGGGTGGCTGGACGACAGGTTCCACGGGGCGCGCGGCGTCCGGGTCCTGATGCGGAAGGTCTTCCCCGACCACTGGACGTTCATGCTGGGCGAGATCGCGCTGTGGTCCTTCGTGATCCTGCTGCTGACCGGCACGTACCTGGCGTTTTTCTTCGTCCCGTCGTCGCAGGAAGTGGTGTACCACGGCTCGTACGCCAAGCTCAACGGCATCCAGATGTCGCAGGCGTACGCCTCCACGCTGAACATCTCGTTCGACATCCGCGGCGGGCTGCTGATCAGGCAGATCCACCACTGGGCCGCCGACCTGTTCATGGTCGCGATCATGGCGCACATGCTCCGGGTGTTCTTCACCGGCGCGTACCGCAAGCCGCGCGAGGTCAACTGGCTGATCGGCATCGTGCTGTTCACGCTGGGCATGCTCGAGGGGCTGTTCGGCTACTCGCTGCCTGACGACCAGCTGTCCGGCGCCGGCCTGCGGATCTTCGAGGGCGTCCTGCAGGGCATCCCGATCGTGGGCACGTACGCGGCGTTCTTCCTGTTCGGCGGGGAGTTCCCCGGCAACGCGATCATACCGCGGATGTACATCCTCCACGTGTTCCTGATCCCCGGGCTGATCCTGGGGCTGATCACCGCGCACCTGTTCATCATGTTCTGGCAGAAGCACACGCAGATGCCGGCGCTGGGGAACACCGAGCGGAACGTGGTCGGCCAGCCGTTCTGGCCGTACTTCCTGCTCAAGGGCCAGGCGTGGTTCTTCTTCATCTTCGGCTCCCTGGCCGTGCTCTCCACGTTCGCGCAGATCAACCCGGTCTGGCTGTACGGCCCGTACACGCCGCTGGCGATCTCCTCGGCGTCCCAGCCCGACTGGTACATGGGCATCCTCGAAGGAGCGCTGCGCATCATGCCCGCCTGGGAGATCAACTTCCTCGGGCATACCCTGACGCTGTCGGTGCTGATCCCGTTCGCCGTGCCGCTCGGGATCATCTTCACCGGCGCCGCGCTGTGGCCGTTCTTCGAGCAGTGGGCGACCGGCGACAGGTCCGAGCACCACGTCAACGACCGGCCGCGCAACGCCCCGGCGCGCACCGGGACCGGGGTGGCGGCGGTCTGCTTCTACGGCATCCTGTGGGCCGAGGGCGCCAACGACGTGCTCGCCAACAGGTTCGACGTGCCGCTGTACACGATCACCTGGATCGCGCGGATAGCCGTCTTCGTGGTGCCGATCGGCGCGTACTTCGTGACGAAACGGATCTGCCTCGGGCTGCAACGGCACGACGCGTCGATGCTCACCCACGGCGTCGAGATCGGCATCATCAAACAGCTGCCTGACGGCGGGTTCGTCGAGGAGGAACGGCCGCTCACGCCGGAAGAGCGGGGCAAGATCGACTCCAAGAAGGTGCCCTTGGCGCTCCCGGCGCCCGGCGAGCCGGACGCCAACGGCGTGCCCGCGCCCGCCTCGCGCGGCGTCATGGGCTGGGCCCGCGCAGTGGCGAACCGCGCGTTCACGGAGACCGTGGCGGCGCCCAACGGGCACGGCAACGGGCACCCCGACGGCCACGAGGCGATCGAGGGCCCCGAGCACGCGGCCGTCGGCGCCGGTGAGCCGGGCGAGTCCGGCGAGCACGCCGACGAGGAGCACTAAGGCGGTTGCCCGCTGAGCGTCGAAGCGCCCCGGTGCCAGCACCGGGGCGCTTCGCTGTCGGCTGAGGCGACGATGCATCAAAGGCTCACGGATGAATGTGACAGCGAGCCGGCTGTAGGCGGCTGAATGTCACATGGGTGCGGCCCCGGGGGGCATCTGGCCTAGGAGCCGGGAACCGGGCCCGGGGGCAGGGAGTCTGCCCCGGGCGGGCGGGGAACCTGGCCTGAGGGCGGAGAAACGCGCACGTTCGGGATGAAATCACGCCGGCTCGCCCTTGATGGCGAAGGACGACAGGCGACGGGAGGCGAGGACCAGCGCACCGACCGTGACCACGATGCCGAGCACCAGCGAGGTGCTCAGCCCGAGGCCGGCGTTGAGGTTCTTATCCGGGTAGATGGCGTTGGCGATGCCGAGCGAGTAGTGCGCGATCGACAGGATGCGGGCGCCGCCGACGATGTTGCCGAGCAACCCCTCCCAGATCAGCACGTACAGCAAGCCGGCCGCGATCGCGCGGGTGGTAAGCACCGAGGCCAGCACGAACACCGCGGTGTAGATCACCGAGCCGACCAGGGCGCCGACGAACAGGGCGAACGCGAGCTTGCCGCTGCTGGGCGCGAGCAGGCCCGCGATCAGCTCGGGGACGGCGGCGAACAGCATCGTCGCCGTCGCGGCGACCACCCATTTGGTCAGCACGATCGAGCCGCGGCGGACAGGCGTGGCCAGCAGGTGGATCGCGCTGCCGTCGTCGATCTCGGCGCCGAGCACCCCGGTGCCGATGATCAGCGCGAGGAGCGGCAGCAGCACGGAGAAGCCGAAGTCTCCGAGGATCTGCGCCTCCCACGAGGAGCCGGCCGGGTGGGTCGCCCGCACCGCCAGCGTGAGCGCGATCAGGACCACCGCGGGGATCGCGAACAGCAGGGCGCGCCTGCGGCCGAGCGTCCCGCGGACGGTGATCGATGCGATCACCGGGTTGAAGAATGCGGACATGCCGGGTCAGCTCCCTTGGCCTTGGGCCGAGCTCGAGCTCGAGCCTGCGATCAGATAGCCGAAGACGCTTTCCAGCGACTCGTCGGTAGGCAGCAGCTCGCGGAGGGCGATGCCGTTCTCCCTGGTGAGCACCGCGATCTGGGCGCAGAACGCGCCGAAGTCGCTCGTCCGCACCTGCAGGCTCCCCCGGCCGGTGAACTCGACGGCGTTGGTATACGGCCGGCCGACGAGCACGGCGGCGAGCTTCCTGTCGTCCGAGGACCGGACGTTGAACACGTGCGGGCGGCTCGTCATCAGCCGCCTGATCGCGCGGAAGTCCCCGGACGCGGCGAGTCGCCCGGCGACCATCACCTGGATCGTGCCGGACACCTTCTCCACCTCTTCGAGGATGTGAGAGCTGAAGAGGATGACGCGGCCTTCTGCCCCGAGCTTGCCGAGCAGGTCCATCATGTGCAGCCGCTGCCGGGGGTCCATACCGTTGAACGGCTCGTCGAGCAGCAGGATCTCCGGGTCGTGGACGAGGGCGGCAGCGACCTTGATCCGCTGCCGCATGCCCTTGGAGTAGGTGGCGATCCGCCGGTCTTTCGCCGCCGCCATGTCGGTCATCTCGATGGCGCGGCGCGTCGCGGCGTCCGGGCCGGGGAGCTTGTGCAGCTTCGCCGTCGCGTTCACGAACTGCTCGCCGGTGAGGAAGGCGTAGACGGAGTTGCGTTCGGGGACCAGGCCGAGGCTCCGGTAGATCTCCGGGTTTTCCCAGCTCGGCTTGCCACCGATGGTGAGCGTGCCCTTGGACGGGGCCAGGAACCCGGCGATCATGTGCAGGATCGTGGACTTGCCCGCGCCGTTCGGGCCGAGCAGCCCGGTGACGCCGGGGCCGATGGTCATCGTGATGTCGTTGACCGCCACCACGTTGCCGTACCAGCGGCTGACGCTGGTCAGTTCGATGGCGCTCATGAGGCCACCTCGCTGGCGCCCGGAGTCCGCATTCGCGGACGCGCGGTACTTACCGATTCGCTCGCAAGCTCGCTCATGACAGGCGCGCCGCCTTCCGGTAGCGGGCGAAGAAGCCGGTCAGGCACGCCGCCAGCAGGACGACCAGGACGAGGGCGTAGACGGCGCCGAAGCTGCCGGGGTAGAGCACGTTGTCGCTCTGGCCGGTGCCGTGGCCGCTCAGCCACATCCGCACCCCGTCAAACAGCGTGAAGGGGCTGAACAGCCCGGACACCTTCTCCGCCATGGGCACCGCCGGGGCTACGAAGTGGCCCGCGTTCTGGATCGACTGGGCTTGCTGCTGGCGGATGCCGTGGTTCTCCACTTGCAGGAGGATCTCCGCGAGCGTGTACGTGGCCAGGAAGAAGATCGCCACCGTGCCGGTCGCGAAGGCCCGGCGGCCGGTCAGGCTCGCGAGGAACAGGCTGATCGCGGCCAGCACCACCGCCCACATCAGCCCGACGAGCAGCCCGGGAATGAACTCCCTCGTCTGCGCCCAGACCGCGGCGCCGCCGTGCACGTTGACGATCGTGCCCAGGTAGAGCACCAGCAGCGGGACCTCGATCATCACGGCGCACGCGGCGGTGAACGCGAGGTACTTCGCGAGCGGATAGTCGGAGGTCTTGATCGGCCGGGCGAAGTACAGCGGGAGCACGCGGCTGCGCAGGTCGCGGGAGACGAGCTCGGGGGCCTGCACGGCGACGAAGATCGTCATCACGAGGTCGCGCAGGACCGGCTGGTAGGTGTCGTAGAAAACCAGCTGCCCGTTCCCATTGGCCATCGAGGCCGCGTTGACCACCGCGGGGAGGAGCAGCGCGACAAAGGCGATCGCCGGGACGATCTTGGCCTTCGCGCCCCGGCCGAAGCCGAAGGCCGACCGGAAGCTGTGCCAGGCCAGCGCCCGGACCATCTGCGCGCGGCCAAGCCGCGGGCCGTCGTAGCGGCGGTAGCCGAGGTCGTGGATGACGCCGGCCGCGGCGCCGGTCGTCGCGGTAGGAGCGTCAGCCGGCATCTGCCGCCTCCAGGGGGGTCATGTCCGCGGTGTCGTCGCGGAACAGTTCCTCGACCTGGTGCCGGCGCCGCTCCAGGCGGCTCAGCGGCAAGCCGAGGTCGGCGACGCTGTCCCGCACCGCGTCGTAGGTGTCGTCGCCGCCGATGGGCACCAGCAGGCTGCGCTGGTAGGCCCGCGGCCGCAGGCCGCGGCGGGTCAGTTCCCGCTCCAGCCTCGCCAGGCCCTCCTCCACCTCGACGACCAGCGTCTGGCTGGCCTTGGTGAAGGTGTCGATCGTGTCCGCCCGCAGCAGGCGGCCCGCCTCGATGGCGACCAGGTGATCGCAGATCCGCTCGATCTCGCCGAGCAGGTGCGAGGCGACCACGATCGAGATGCCGAACTCTTCGCCGATCGTCGCGATCAGCTCGAGCATGGCGTTGCGGCCGGCGGGGTCGAGCCCGTTGGTCGGCTCATCGAGCAGCACCAGCCTCGGATCGCCGACCAGCGCCTGGGCGAGCTTCACCCGCTGCTTCATGCCGGTCGAGTAGCCGCCGATCTGGCGGTACCGCTCCTCGTACAGGCCGACGTGCCGCAGCGCCTCGGCGGCGCGCTCCCGGGCCGCGGTGGCCGGCAGCCCGGACATCCGGCCCATGTGCGTCACGAACTCCGTCGCCGAGACGTCCGGCGGCAGGCAGTCGTGCTCGGGCATGTAGCCGACGAGCTGGCGGATCCGCATGCCGTCCTTGACGCAGTCCAGGCCGAGCACCTTCGCCATGCCCTGGGTGGGGTCGAGCAGGCCGAGGAGGATCTTGATGAGCGTGGATTTCCCTGCGCCGTTGGCGCCGATCAGCCCGGTGACGCCGGGCGCGAAACTGACGGTGAGGCCGTCCAGGGCGGTGATGTCGCCCGGGTACACCTTGGACAGCGCGGCCGTTTCGATGACCGCCGCGACCTCACCGTCCGGCAATGAGGGGATCATGGCGCCTAGCCTCCCAGGCGCGCGCCCGCGGGGCGTCCCCCTCCGTAGTGAAAAGCCGGCCGCGCCGGGTACGCATCGCGGGCTACGCCCGCGGGATGAGGCACGGTCGGCGATCTGCGGTTACCGTAGGTCTGTGGTCTCCGAAGGCGACACGTCCTCCCCGCGGCCCGAGCCGGGCACGCTGCCGGCGTACCCGGACGCGGGACCGGGACGGCCATCCCGGCCGCCCCGGGCGCCGCTGACCAAGCGGATGCGGCGGGGCCACTGGATCGCGCTCGACTGCGTGGCCGGAGGGCTGGCCGCGGTCGCCGAGATGGCCCTGGTCGGGCAGCGTCCTGGCATTGTCGCGGTGCCCGCCGTGCTGCTGCTCGGCGTGGCCGTCTTCGTGCCGGTCGCGCTGCGCCGCCTTGCCCCGGTCGCCGCCTTCGGCGCCCTCATCATCCTCGGCGTGCTGCTCGCCGCCGAGGGCTTCGCCGCCGGGGTCGTGTTCCTGGCCGCCGCCTACGTGCTCTACCTGGTAACAGCGACCAGCAACCGGCGGACCAGCGGCGCCGCCCTGGGGCTGGCGCTCATCGTGATAGTGCTCATCATGCTTGCCGACCACCGGGTCGCCCGCGACAGCGGCGACGCGGGCTTGCTGATCCCCGCCGCGTTCGCCCTGATCGTCTGCTGGATAGCCGGCTACTCGATGCGGCAGCGGCGGCTGTACGCGCAGATGCTGCAGGAGCAGGCGACGAGCAGCGCCGTGGCCGAGGAGCGGCTGCGGATCGCCAGGGAACTGCACGACGTCGTGGCGCACAGCATGAGCGTCATCGCGGTGCAGGCCGGCTACGGGCAGTACGTCATCGACAGCAGCCCGGCCGACGCGCGCGACGCCCTCGGGGCGATCCAGGCCACCAGCAGGGACGCGCTCGAGGAGATGCGCCGGATGCTGGGCGTGCTCCGCCAGCAGGACGCCGCGGCGCCCGCCGTGACGGCTCCGCCCGCTGTCCCGGGCACGGCTGCCCCCGCCGCCGGCTCCGCCGCCGTTCCCGCGGCGGCCGCGGCAGCCGCGGCGGCCGCAGCCGCCCGTGAGGCCGCCGAGGATGCCCCGGGTGCCCCGGCTGCCGCTCGCGGCCCCACGGGCATGTCCGCGCCGCTGGCGCCCGCGCCGGGCCTCGCCAGGCTCGGCCGCCTCATCGAGCGCACCAACGGCGCGGGGGTGCAGGTCAGCCTGGAGTGTTCCGGGCAGGTCAGGGCGGTGCCCGCGGGCGTCGACCTGTCGGCGTACCGGATCATCCAGGAGGCGCTCACCAACGTGGTCAAGCACGCGGGCGGCGGCGCCCACTGCGCGGTCAGCCTCGACTACGGCGAGGAGGCCCTGCATATCCGGGTGACCGACGACGGCGGCGGCTCCCTGGTGCTCAGCCCGGCCAGCCCGCGTGGCCCCGGCGTGCCGGTGGCCGGCACCGGGCACGGCATCATCGGCATGCGCGAGCGGGCGAACCTGTGCGGCGGCGGCTTCACGGCCGGCGCGCTGCCTGGCGGCGGGTTCGAGGTGAACGCCACGCTGCCGCTGCCCGGCGCCGCGGCCGCCGACGGCGCCGGTGCCGGGGCCGGGACAGGCGGGCTGCCGTGACGATCTCCGTCGCGGTGGCGGACGACCAGGCGCTGGTGCGGGTGGGGTTCTGCGGCATCATCGCGGCCACCCAGGGATTCTCCGTGGTGGGCGAGGCCGCCAACGGCGCCGAGGCGGTCGAGGTCGCCCGCGCCGTCAAGCCGGACGTCATCCTGATGGACGTGCGGATGCCGGATCTGGACGGCATCGAGGCGACCCGCCGGATCACGACCGCGCCGGAAACCGCTGGTGTCCGGGTGATCATCCTCACGACGTTCGACCTCGACGACTACGTGTTCGCGGCGCTGCGCGCCGGAGCGAGCGGTTTCCTGCTCAAGGACACCCTGCCGGCCGACCTGCTGACCGCCATCAGAGTCGTCGCGGCGGGCGACGCGCTGCTCGCGCCGAGCATTACCCGCCGCCTGATCAGCGAATTCGCCAGGAACCCCGCGCCGGCCGCGATGGCCCACGCGGCCTCCCCCCGCGGCACGGACGTCGCCGCCCTGCTCACCGAGCGCGAGTGCGAGGTTCTCAGGCTGGTCGCCACCGGCATGTCCAACGCGGAGATCGCCACCCGGCTGTGCATCTCCCCCGCCACCGCCAAGACCCACGTGGCGCACCTGCTCACCAAGCTGGACGCCAGGGACCGCGTGCAGCTCGTGATCATCGCCTACCAGGCCGGCCTCGCCACTGCGCCGTAGCGGAATGCCCGCAGCGGCCCGCGTTACTGTAGGGCGGTGACTGATCAGGACACGGTAACAGCGGTACTGCCCAGCTTCGACGTGCGCGGGCAGGTCGCGCTGGTGACCGGCGCGGCCCGCGGGCTCGGCCGGGCCATCGCGCTCGCGCTGGCCGCGGCAGGCGCCGACGTAGCGCTCGGGCTGCGTGACGCCGGGGCGGACGGCGGCGTGGCCGCGGAGATCCAGGCGCTGGGGCGGCGCGCGCTGCCGCTGCAGATGGACATCGGCCAGGCCGATCAGATAGGCCCGGCGATAGCTGCGATGGTCGCCTGGTTCGGCCGGCTGGACATCCTGGTGAACAACGCCGGGATCGCGCCGCGGAATCCGGCCGAGGACGTCACAGAAGAAGACCTCGACGCGACGCTGGCGGTCAACCTCAAGGGGACGTTCCTGGCCAGTCAGGCCGCCGGGCGCGTCATGATCGGGCGGGGCCACGGGCGGATCATCAACATCGGATCCCAGGCCGGCGCGGTCGCGCTGCCGGGCGAATCGGTCTACTGCATGACCAAGGCCGCCATCGCGCACCTGACCCGGTGCCTCGCCGTCGAATGGGGCCGGCACGGCATCACCGTGAACGCGGTCGCGCCCACGTTCATCGCCACGCCGGGGACCGAGGCCGCGCTGTCCGACCCGGAGTTCCGCGCGGACGTCATCGAGCGGATCGCGGCGCTGCACCGCATCGGCGAGCCCGCCGAAGTGGCCGGCGTGGTGGTGTTCCTCGCGTCGCAGGCCGCCTCGCTCATCACCGGCGAGACGGTCCTGGTCGACGGCGGCTGGACCGCCCGGTGAGCAGGGTAGTCGTCATCGGGGCGACCGGGCACATCGGCACGTACCTCGTGCCGCGGCTGGTGGCCGGCGGCCACGAGGTGATCGCGGTCAGCCGCGGCGCCCGCGGCCCGTACCAGGCCAGCCCGCGGTGGTCCGCGGTGACCACCGTCACCGCGGACCGGGAGGCGGAAGACGCGCAAGGGACGTTCGGCGAGCGGATCGAGGCGCTGCTGCACGAGGAAACCCGGGCTGGCGGCGTCCCGTGCGTGGTGCTGCACCCAGGCCACATCAGCGGGCCCGGCTGGCCGGTCATCACCCCGGCGGGGAACCTCGACCCCGCCACGTGGACCGCGCTCGCCACGGGGCAGCCGCTCGCCCTGCCCGACCACGGGCTCGGCGTCCTGCACCACGTGCACGCCGACGACGTGGCGCAGGCCTTCGAGCTGGCGCTGTCCCGGCCGGCGGCGATCGGCGCCAGCTTCCACGTGACCGCCGAGCAGGCGATGACCCAGCGCGGCCTGGCGGCCGGCGCGGCGGCGTGGTTCGGCCGCGAGGCGGTGCTGGACTTCGTCGACTGGGAGGAGTTCGCCAGCCTCGTCGGCCGCGGCAACGCCGAGGTGACCCGCGAGCACACGGTCCGCAGCATCGCCGCGAGCATCGCCCGGGCCCGCGCCGTGCTCGGCTACGCGCCGCGGTACACCGCGCTCGGC
The DNA here is from genome assembly GCA_963843745.1 of uncultured Actinomycetota bacterium. Lineage (GTDB taxonomy): Bacteria > Actinomycetota > Actinomycetes > Streptosporangiales > Streptosporangiaceae > Trebonia. The sequence continues at coordinate 1,240,751 of CAWJLP010000007.1, read as the reverse complement.
GCCCTGCGCGAGGCGCTGGCCTGGCTCGCCGACCATGGCCAGGCCGACATCGGCGGCCAGCCCTTCGCCGGGGATGCCTGACTTAACTTGTCGCCGGGACGACGGATAAGTCCCACATTTGTGGGCCCCCACAGGGCCGGTAGCCCGCGGCGCCGTCTGGTGATATGTCGTGGATAGCGGTTCCAGCGCTGCGGCCGGGCCGCCGATTCCGGAGGTGTGCGATGACGCTGACCACCCGCCTGGACGAGAGCTCGGTGAGCGCCGCGGTCGTGGCCCTCACCGAGGCGCTCGGGGACGACAACGTGATCACGTCCGCGGGCGAACTGCTCGACTACCGCGACCCTTACGACTACAAGGGCTCCGACGAGCACACCGGCGCGGCCGTGGTGACCCCGGAAAAGGTCGAGGACGTGCAGGAGATCGTGCGGATCGCCAACGCGTTCCGCGTCCCGCTGTGGACGTTCGGCCAGGGCCGCAACTACGCGTACGGCGGCCCGGCGCCGCGGGTGAAGGGCTCGCTCCTGCTCAGCTTCCGCAAGATGAACCGGGTGCTGGACGTCGACGACGAGCTCGCCTACGCGGTCGTCGAGCCCGGCGTGCGCTTCCAGGACCTCTACGACCACCTCCGCGAAGGCGGCTACCGCCTGTGGCCGTCGATTCCCGACCTCGGCTGGGGCAGCGTCGTCGGCAACACCCTCGACAGCGGCCGCGGCTACACCAGGTACGGCGACCACCCCTCGACGCAGTGCGGCCTGGAAGTCGTGCTCGCCGACGGCGAGCTGCTGCGCACCGGCATGGGCGGGCTGAGCGGCAGCAAGGTCTGGCACCTGTTCCGCGAGTCGTACGGCCCGAACCACGCGGGGCTCTTCTTCCAGTCGAACTTCGGGATCGTCACCAAGATGGGCGTCTGGCTGATGCGGGCGCCCGAGGTGTACGTGTCGGGCTGGGCGACCTGGCGCGACGATGAGCTGGTGGCCGGCGCCGTCGACGCGCTCCGCGAGCTGATGTTCGACGGCGTCATCACCAATCAGCCGCTCCTCGGCTTCGGCGGTCCCAGCGAGAGCGGGCGGGACCCTGGCCAGGGCGGCTGGATGGTCCGCTTCGCGCTGTACGGCCGCGAGCCCGTCATCGAAGCCCAGTACGCGCTGGTCCGCGAGGCGCTGACCAGCGTCGGCGACGGCGTGCAGGTCGGACGGCGCGACTACCGCGGCGAGGACGAGCGCCGCGGCACCACGATCCACGACGACAAGGTACAGGGCGGAGTGCCCGGCCTCGAGCTGCTGGAGATGTTCAAGAAGCTCAACGGCGAGGATGCCGGGCATCTCGACCTGTCCGCGCTCGGCCCGCTCGACGGCGCCGACGTCCTGGCGTCCATCAGGCTGCGCCGCGAGCTGTACGACCGCCACGGCCTCCCCTACGGCGCCGGGATCGTGCTGCTGCAGCGCTCCGCGCTGCACATCAGCCCTATCGTCTTCGACACGCGCGACGAGCAGGCGACCCGCGCTGGCTATGCCGCCTACAACGCGATGGTCGAAGACCTCGCGAAGGCCGGCTACCCGGTCTACCGCACCAACATCCAGAGCATGGACGTGGTTGCCGACCAGTTCGACTTCGGTGGCCACGCCCAGCGGCGGCTGAACGAGCGGCTCAAGGACCTGCTCGACCCCAACGGCATCCTGTCGCCGGGCAAGCAGGGCATCTGGCCCGCGCACATGCGGGACGGCGCCCTCTAGAGCTGACTGCCAGCGCGGCGATCGCCCAGATCGCGGAGCTGCTCCGCCCGGTCTGGCGCAAAGACCCGTCGTAACGCGGCTCCGCCCCTGGACCCAGTAACCGGGCAGGGGCGGAGATACGGGCCCGTTCGGGATAAATGAATTTCAGTGACTGAAGAGGCCGCGGTAGTACTCGAAGACGAACCCGATCGACGAGAACAGCACCATCAGCAGGCCGATCAGCACCAGCCACCAGCCGAAGGCGACCCCGACGAACATGACCGCCCCTGAGAAGCCGAGGAACAGCGGCCACCAGCTGCGCGGGGAGAAGAACCCGACCTCGCCGGTGCCCTCGATGATCTCGCCCTCCGGGTTGTCCTCCGGCCGCGGCGGCAGCCGGCGCCCGGTGAACAGCACGTAGAACCCGGTCAGCAGCGCCAGCCCCACCGCGAGCGCCAGCGCCGTCGTCCCTGTCGGGTCGTAGGAGGTGTACCAGTACACGACGTCGGCGCCCGCGAAGAAGACCCCGCAGCCGAGGAACAGCCAGCCTTCAACCTTCATGTCAACGCCCCTACCACTTCTTCTCGGCGCTGATCGCGGGGATGTCCTGCTCCAGGCCGCGGGACGCGGTACCCGCCACGATGTGCGGGTAGTGCGCCTCGAACGCCGGGCGCTCGGAGCGGATCCGCGGGATCCGGTAGAAGTTGTGCCGCGGCGGCGGGCACGACGTGGCCCATTCCAGCGACGAGCAGTAGCCCCACGGGTCCTCTTCGGTCACCTTCGGGCCGTACCGGTGCGTGACGTAGACGTTCCAGAAGAACATCAGGATCGACAGCGCCAGCAGCCACGACCCGACGGAGGAGATGATGTTCAGCGTCGTGACGTCGCCCGGCAGGTCCGGGTAGTTGGCGGTGCGCCGGACCTGGCCCTGGACGCCCGACCAGTGCTGGACGAGGAACGTCATGTTGAAGCCGATGAACATCACCCAGAACTGGGCCTTGCCCAGCCGGGAGTTGAGCATCTTGCCGGTCATCTTCGGCCACCAGAAGTAGAACCCGGCGAAGACCTCGAACAGCACCGTGCCCGCTAGCACGTAGTGGAAGTGCGCCACCACGAAGTAGGAGTCCGACACCGCGAAGTCAAGCGGCGGGGAGGCCAGGATGATCCCGGTGATGCCACCGAACAGGAACACGATCAGGAACCCGATCGTGTACAGCATCGGCGGCTCGAACGAAATTTGGCCGCGCCACATCGTGCCCGCCCAGTTGAAGAACTTCACCCCGGTGGGCACCGCGATCAGGAACGTCATGAACGAGAAGAACGGCAGCAGCACCGCGCCGGTGGTGAACATGTGGTGCGCCCACACGGTCATCGACAGGCCGGCGATCGCGATCGTCGCGGCGATCAGCGTCTTGTAGCCGAACAGCGGCTTGCGGCTGAACACGGGCAGGATCTCGGTGGCGATGCCGAAGAACGGCAACGCCAAAATATAGACCTCGGGATGGCCGAAGAACCAGAACAGGTTCTGCCACAAGATCGCGCCGCCGCTCTGCGCGCTGAACACCTGCGCGCCGAGCCGCCGGTCGATCTCCAGCACCAGCAGGGCGGCCGCGAGCACCGGGAAGGCCAGCAGCACGAGGATCGACGTGAGCAGCGCGTTCCAGGTGAAGATCGGCATCCGGAACATCGTCATGCCCGGCGCCCGCATGCAGAAGATCGTGGTGACGAAGTTGACCCCGCCGAGGATCGTGCCGAACCCGGACAGCGCCAGGCCCATGATCCACAGGTCCGCGCCGATGCCCGGCGAGTACGTCGCGCTGGTCAGCGGCGCGTACGCGTACCAGCCGAACGCGGCGGCGCCGCCCGGCGCGAGGAAGCTGGCGAGCAGGATGATGCCGCCGAACGTGAACAGGTAGTAGCTCAGCAGGTTCAGCCGCGGGAACGCGACGTCGGGCGAGCCGATCTGCAGCGGCACCAGCTCGTTCGCGAACCCGACGAACATCGGCGTCGCGAACAGGAGCAGCATGATCGTGCCGTGCATGGTGAACAGCTCGTTGTACTGCTGGTCGGAGATGATGGAGTTGTTCGGGCCGAGCAGCTGGACCCTGATCACCAGCGCCATGATCCCCGCGAACAGGAAGAAGATGAACGAGGTGATCAGGTACAGGTGCCCGATGATCTTGTGGTCGGTGGAGGAGAGCCAGCTCGCGAGGATCGAGCCCTTCCGCTCGGTGCGCTGCTCCCTGGCGAGGTCGCGCGCGGCCGGCTGATCGAGAGTCGTCACGTGGTGCTCCCTGAGGATGTGGCCTGGAGGGTCTGCTGTTGAGCGATCCAGGTCTGGAACTGCGCGGGCGTCACTACCTTCAGCGTGAACAGCATCCTGCTGTGGTACAGGCCGCAGAGCTCACTGCAGTGGCCGGTGAAGGTGCCGGTCTGCGTGGCGGTGATCTCGAAGTGGTTCGGGTGGCCGGGGATGACGTCCCGCTTGAACAGGAACTCGGGCACCCAGAACGAGTGGACCACGTCCGGCGAGGACAGGTTGAACCGGACCGTCTCGTTGTCGGGGATCTCCAGGAGCGGCAGCTGCTGCTGGCTGTCTGGCAGCGCCGGGTTCCACATCTGCCCGACCTCGATGACGTGGTACCCCGACGGGTTGTAGTCGAACGACCAGCTCCACTGGAACCCGGTCACGTTGACCGTCACATCCGGCTTCGCCGACAGCGAGTCGATGGTGTTCTCGTCCTTGGCGGTGTAGTAGAAGAGCACCGCGATGAGGATGAACGGCACGATCGTGTACAGGATCTCGATCGGCATGTTGTACCGGACCTGCGGCGGCAGCTTGTCGCCGCGCCTGCGGTGGAAGACCACGGCCCACAGGATCAGTCCCCACACCACGGCACCGACCAGCAGCCCGGCGATCCACGAGCCCTGCCAGAGGCTGAGCGTGATCTTGCCCTGCGTGGTGATGGGGTCAGGGAAGCCCAGGCGGGTGAACGTGTCGTTCGTGCACCCGGTCAGGGCAAGCAGCATGACGGCAAGCACCCCAACGCGCATCACCTGCCGACGATTTCGAGTCAACGAAGCGCCTTCCCAACAAGGTCGCCCGGCACCCGCCCAGGGGCCGGTCCGCGGTCTTCTACAGCGTGTCGTGGAAACAGTATCGCGCTCGCCCGCGGCGGCGCATGCGACCCCCCGGCGTTAGGCGCCCTACCGCCCCTTCCTTACCGAGCGCTTTCGGCCGGCTTCCTTGCGTATTCCCGGGCGTAACGGCCCGGGGCAGGGGGCAGTATGGGGAACGTGAACTGGTTCGGCCGCAGAGGCACCGCACAGCAGCCGGGTGCCGCACCGATAGCGCGCATGACCGCCGGCCAGCAGGTCCCTGGCGTCCCTGGCGTCTCTGGCGTCTCTGGCGTCTCTGGCGTCTCTGGTGTCCTGGCGACTCCGCAGCCGCAGCCGCAGCCGCAGGTGACGATCGACGCGCTCGGCCGCAAGTGCCCGATCCCCATCATCATGCTCGCCGAGCAGATCCGCGACGTGCCGGTCGGCGGCGTCATCGCCGTGCTCGCCGACGATCCCGCTGCCTACTCCGACGTGCCCGCCTGGTGCCAGATGAAGTCGCACGAGTGCGTTTTCCGCACGGACCTGCCATCGGGCTGGTCGTTTGGCATCCGTCGCCGCTACTGATCCCGTCTCCCCCGCTCCCGTCTTCCCTCATCCAGAACGGGCCCGTGGTGACCCACCGCCGCCCCGCCCGGCCCATGATCACGAAGACCTGTGGTCGCGATAGCGGCCCAAATCCTTCGTGATCATGGGATCCCCGGGCGGCGCCGTGTGATCCAGGGCCTAGCAGGAAATGGAGCGTGCATGTCCGCTGACGTGAACGATGTGGTCATCCGCCCGATGGAGGATGGCGATGCCGGGCCCGTGCTGGCGATCTACCAGGCCGGGCTGGATACCGGGCTCGCGAGCTTCGAGGTCACCGCTCCGGCGTGGGAGGACTTCGACGCCGGCAAGCTCCCCGCCCACCGGCACGTGGCCATCGACGCGGGCACCGGGGAGGTGCTCGGGTGGGCCGCCGTCATCCCGGTGTCCGACCGCTGCGTGTACGCGGGAGTGGTTGAGCACAGCGTCTACGTGCACCCGGGGCAGCAGCGGCGGGGCATCGGCGCGGCCCTGCTCGCCGCCCTGGTCGAGTCGACGGAGGCGGCCGGGATCTGGACCATCCAGAGCGGCGTGTTCCCGGAGAACACCGCCAGCCTGCGCCTGCACCAGCAGGCCGGGTTCCGCGTCGTCGGCACCAGGGAACGGATCGGCTGCCACCACGGCGAGTGGCGGGATGTGGTCCTGATCGAACGGCGCAGCGCGGCGGCCGGCCGTTAGGCGTTCTTGAAGCGCTCGGTGAAGCGGGGGTCGTTCTCCCACCAGGGCCGCTCGGCGTCGGGGACGTCCTCGCCGCTCTCTGACGCCTCCGGCACGCGGGAGGCGTCCCTGGCGTCGAGTTCCGCGTCGACCGCGGCGGCCTCCGCCTTGTCCTCGCGCATCATCTGGATCAGCTGGACGGCGAGGAACGGCAGCCCTACGAAGTCGCCGAGGATCCAGATGATGCCGCCGCCGATGACCTGGCTCGTGGCCAGGCTCGGTCCCCACGGGTAGCCGACCGCGTGGTAGTAGGGGCCGGCGATCAGGTTGTTGTCCGCGATCACCGCGATGCCGAAGAACGCGTCGCCGATCACCTCGGCCGCGGTGATCCACATGGCGACGCCGTACAGGTACTCCTTCGGCACCGGGTCGACGCGCAGCAGCGTCCAGAAGAACACGTAGCCCGGGATCATCAGCGCCAGGAAGGTGAGCTCCCTGACGGTCACGCTGTGGAACACCGCCGTGTACCAGGACGTGAAGTACATCACCATGGGCACCGCGACCAGCGCCAGCGCGGTGATCGCCGGGAACGTCACGACCCGCGCGGCCCGGCTCCTGACGACGGCGCGCATGCTTCCCGACGTCCTCGGGAACGCGGTCTCGGTCAGCGTGAGCGGCTTGCCCATGGCGAGGAACAGCGGCACGACCAGCACCAGCAGCACGGTCTGCACGGCCCGCGGGTAGAACAGGACCGGCTGGTAGACCCCGACCCAGGACATCGTGGCGATGACGAGGAACCCCAGGCCGAGCCCGCAGAAGGCGATCACGCGCCCGGTCCCCCACTGGCCGCCGCCCCGCCTGACCTTCCGCACCGCGAGCAGGTAGCAGCCGCCGAGCACAATGATGAGCGCGATCATCGCGGGGTCCGCGGTCCATTCCGTGAACGCGCGTCCGAGGGTCAGCTGCGGCGGCCCGGTGTATCCAGCTGCGAGCGGCGCCATGCCCGCTACGCTACCGCCCCGCCGGGTCACCCGCGCCGTGAGCCCTTGGCACCCCCGCGCTCGCACCCACTTAGGAGCAGAACCTTACACTTTTCTTGCTGTTATCAGCCTTTTCGCGTTGTTTTCTGCTCCTAAGTCACCCGGGGACGGCCGGGAGGGCACGCGCGGGGCGGCGTTCGCGTTAGACAGGTGGCAGGAACCATGCGCGGCGAATGGGGAACGCAGTGTTCGAGAGGTTCACCGACCGGGCGCGGCGGGTCGTGGTGCGGGCGCAGGAAGAGGCCAGGACGTTCAACCACGACTACATCGGCACGGAGCACATCCTGCTCGGCCTGATTCACGAGGGCCAGGGCGTGGCGGCCAAGGCGCTCGAGTCGCTCGGCATCAGCCTGGAAGACGTCCGCCAGCGCGTCGAGGACATCGTTCCTCCGGGCCAGGTGGAGGCACGGACCGGGCACATTCCGTTCACCCCGCGCGCCAAGAAGGTGCTCGAGCTGTCGCTGAGCGAGGCGAAGCTGCTGGGGCACCGCTACATCGGCACCGAGCACATCCTGCTCGGCCTGCTGCGCGAGGGTGAAGGCGTGGCCGCCCAGGTCCTGGCCGCGCTTGGCGCGGACCTGGACGGCGTCCGCGAACGGGTCATCCAGCTGCTGGCCGAGTACCAGGCCAGGAAGGCTGGTCCAGCGGCCGGCGGCGCCGGTTAGCCTGGCCGGCGGGAACCGGCCCGAGGCAGGTGCCACGGGGTCCGTCCGGGAGCAAAGAAGAGGGCCCCGCCAGGGGCCCCGGAGGGCCGGGCTGGCGGAGCCCGGAGACGTGGGTTAGCTCAGGCAGGACGTGAGTTCCGTCGCGGCCGTGTCGCCGTAGGCGGTGGCGGCGCGCTCGGCGAGCGCCGCCGACTTGAGCTCGTACTCCTGCGGGCCGACCGTCTCGAGGACGTGCACGGCCATCAGGTTGCCGAGCTGGATCGCGCGCTCGGTGGAAAGGCCCCAGGACACGGCGGCGAGGAAGCCGCAGCGGAACGCGTCGCCCGCGCCGGTCGGCTCCACGAACCTGGCGTCAGGGACCGGGCCGACGACGACCGGCTCCTCGCCCTTCTGCTCTACGCGGGCGCCGGCCGCGCCGAGGGTGATGACGCGGGTCGTCACCCGCTCCAGGATGTCCGCGTTGGACCATCCGGTCTTCGACTCGATCACCGCTTCCTCGTACTCGTTGCAGAACAAGTACGCGGCGCCCTCGATCAGCGTGCGCATCGAGTCGCCGTCGAGGAAGGCCACCTGCTGCGAGAAGTCCGCGGCGAACGGGACGCCGGCCGCGCGGCAGTCGCTGGTGTACTGCCGCATCGCGGCCGGGTCGCCCGCGCCGATCAGCACCAGGTCCACGCCGTTGGCGGCCACGAGGCTGGCGATGTCGATCTCGCAGTCCTCGCTCATCGCGCCGGGGTAGAACGACGCGATCTGGTTGCCCACCGTGTCGTTCGTCGCGACGAACCGGGCGGTGTGCTTGGTGGCCGACGTGCGCACCCCGGACGTGTCGACGCCGTGGGCATCCAGCCAGTCGCGGTACTCGGCGAAGTCCGCGCCGACGCTGCCCACGAGCAGCGGGTTAAGCCCGAGGCAGCCCAGGCCGAAGGCGATGTTCCCCGCCACGCCGCCGCGCCGGATCTCCAGGTCGCCCACGAGGAACGACAGCGAGACCTTGTCCAGCTTCTCGGCGATGAGCGTGTCGGTGAACTTCCCGGAGAACATCATCAGGTGGTCGGTCGCGATCGACCCGGTGACGGCTATTCGCATTGTGGGAGGTTACCGGTGCGAGGTGCGATCAGTGGAAAGAGTCGCCGCAGGCGCAGGAGCCCGTCGCGTTCGGGTTGTCGATCGTGAAGCCCTGCTTCTCGATCGTGTCCACAAAGTCGACCGTCGCGCCGCTGAGGTAAGGGGCGGACATCTTGTCGGTAACCACCTCGACGCCGCTGAACGCCGCGACGATATCGCCGTCGAACGAGCGCTCATCGAAGTAGAGCTGGTAGCGCAGCCCGGAGCATCCGCCCGGCTGCACGGCCACGCGCAGCCGCAGGTCATCCCGGCCCTCCTGGGCCAGGAGCGCGCCCACCTTGGCGGCGGCGGCCTGCGTGAGGACAATCCCCTGCTGCGTCACTTCGTCCTGAACGGTCATCTGTGACTAGCTCCTGTCGTTACGTGTCATGCCGCCAGCGCGGCATCGTCGTACGCCTTCAACCATATGCCCAGGCGCGGCATTCCTGCCAACGCGGCAATGAACAAGCCCGGGTCACATACCCGGGGCGCCCCACACGGGGAACCACCTGGTGAGGTCCTGCTCGATCTTCAGGTCGTCGCCAAGCGCGTTCTTGACCTGGATCTCGAGCGCGTTGTCCCGCTCCTTGCCGGACAGCGGGGCGAACGGGTAGAACGTCCCCCGCTTGTACAGGTAGACGAGCGCGAGCCTGCGCTCGCGCTCATCCCTGAAGGCCACCAGCGTGCACAGCAGCTGCGGGCCGAACCCGTTGTCGACCAGCGCGCTGTTCACCGCGTGCAGGTCGGTGACCAGGGCTTCGAGCTCATCGCTCAGATGGCTGCTGACCAGCCAGGTATAGCCGTAGCTGTCCCTGGTCACCTCGACGGGCAGGCCGCCGCCCGGCTTCCCCGCGTCCATGTTGAGCAGGTCGCGGACCTCGGACTCGACGTCGCTGAACGTCTTGCCTTCGACCGAGCGGAAGCACACCGAGCCGGACCCCGTCGGGACGAAGCCCGTCGACGCCTGCAAGGTGATGGCCGCGGACGGCAGCGCGAACAGGTCGTCGAGCTTCGGCTGGACCGGCTTGGTCCGCCCGAGCAGCGTGTCAAGGAAACCCATTAGTCGCCTGGGCCCGCGCCCAGTCCGCCGGCGGTCGGCTGGCCGAGCTGGCGCTGGATCTTCGCCAGCTGCTCCAGGCGCTTCTCCAGGCTCGGGTGGGTGGAGAACAGTTGCGACAGGCTCGGCCCGCCGCCGCCTCCGTTGCGACCCCCGCCGCCTCCGCCGCGGGTGAGCTTCATCGCCGGCGCGAAGTAGAACGCGTTCAGCGGCTCGGCGGCCCGCAGGTCCTCGTTCGGGATGCGGGACATCCCCTGGCTGACCTTCACCAGCGCGCTCGCCAGCGCGCTCGGCTGGCCGGTGAGCAGCGCGCCGCTGCGGTCGGCCGCCAGCTCACGGTACCTGGACAGCACCCGGATCAGCAGGAAGCTGACCGCGTACACCACGACCGATACCGCCATGATGATCAGGACCACGGGGATCCCGCCCTGGTTGTTGTTGGCGCTCCGCCGTCCGCCGCCGAAGATCTCGGAGTAGAAGGCGAACCGCACCAGCAGGCCCGCCACGATCGCGAGCAGGCTCGCGACGGTCATGACCTGGACGTCCTTGTGCGCCACGTGCGACAGCTCGTGCGCCAGCACGCCCTCTTTCTCCTCGGGAGTGAGGCCGCTGCGGTGCCACAGGCCCTCGGTCACGCACAGCACCGAGTTCTTGCTGTTGCGGCCGGTGGCGAAGGCGTTGGGCATGGCGGTCGGGGCGATCGCCACCCGCGGCTTGTCCATGTCCGCGAGCGCGCACAGCCGGTCTACGACGGCGTGCAGCTCCGGCTCGTCCTGCGGGGTAACGACCCTCGCGCCGGCCGCGGACAGCGCGATCTTGTCCGAGTAGAACAGCGAGGCGATGGCACTGCCGCCGCCGAAGATAAGGGCGACGAGCACGATCGCCGCGCCCGACGCGTGAACCGCCGTCATGATGCCGATAAGGGCGGCGACGAACGCGACAAATACCAGTCCCAGGAGGAACATCGTCACGGTCATCCGTACGGTGAGCCCCCGGTCAGGCGCATACCTGGTACGCGCCATATGGCACCTCCGATCATGCCAGGCTGCTTGTCCCTGTATGGGGGCTCTGCCTGGCGCTATGGCGAATCTACCTGAAGAACGCTCGGGGAAAGCTGAAGCGTCCCGCAGAGTCAGCCAAAAGGGCTCCCGCCGTTACGCCCTTGGCGAATGCGCTTACGGGCGGCCGATCGAGTCGCCGGGGATCGTGCCGTCGGTGAGGAGCTTGCGCACTTCGTCGACGCTGGCGTCCGAGAACGGCAGGATGTAGTCCGCGGTCACGAACGTATCGTCAGGTACCGTCGTGCCCGAGTCCCGCACCAGGCCTACCGCCGCGCCGAGGACGGTGCGGAACGCGGTCTCGTCGTGCTTCTCGACCGCGGCGTCCATTTCGGCGTCGAGCGCGGTCAGCCTGGCCGCCACGTCGGCGTCAACCTGGAACTGGCCCTCGCCGAGAATCCGGACGATCACGACCCGTCACCCGCTTGTGGCTGCTCGGCCGCCTGCGTGGCCTCCGAGCCGCTCGAGTCCCCGTTGGCGCTCGCCTCGAGCTGCGGCGTCGACCCCGCGGAGAGCTCGCCCTTCATCTGCGCCAGCTCGGCCTCGATCGAGTGGTCCGCGCCGAGCTTGTCGAGTTCCGCCTGGATGGCGTCTTGCGGGCCGCTCACGTGGTCCTCGAGCGCGCCCGAGGCGAGCAGCTCGTCGATCGCGCCGGCCCTGGCCTGCATCTGCGCCGTCTTGTCCTCGGCGCGCTGGATCGCCAGGCCGACGTCGCCCATTTCCTCCGAGATGCCGGAGAAGGCCTCGTTGATGCGGGTCTGCGCCTCGGCCGCGGTGTAGGTCGCCTTGATGGTTTCCTTCCTGGTGCGGAAGGCGTCCACCTTGGACTGCAGCCGCTGCGAGGCGAGGGTCAGCTTCTCTTCCTGCTCTTGCAGGTTCGCGTACTGGCCCTGCAGGTCGTTGAGCTGGCCTTGCAGGCTGGCCTTGTTCTGCAGGGCAGCCCGCGCCAGGTCCTCGCGGCCTTTCGACAGCGCGTCGCGCGCCTGGTTGTCGCGGCGGTCGACCTCTTTCTGCAGCGAGTTCATCTGCAGCTCGACACGCTTGCGGGAGGTGGCGACGTCAGCGACCCCGCGCCGGACCCGCGTCAGCATCTCGACCTGCTGCTGGTAGGAATAGTCCAGGGTCTCGCGAGGGTCTTCCATCCGGTCCAGCGCCTTGTTGGCCTTGGCCCGGAAAATCAGCGAGACTCGCTTCATCACGCTCATAGACGCGGCCGTCCCCTTCATTCAGCTGAGCGCCGCCCCGGGCGGCACGGTGCCACCACGCGACGGCTGATTGCCGCCGGCTAATCGAAATCAACCCTACGCGCTGCTGCGAGTAGTAGCCACAAAACCTCCCCGCTCTGGACGCCCCTGTCCTGGTGGGTCCGCCCCGTTCGGCCCGGGGGGCGAAGTTCGCGGCATTACCTATTAAGCTATGCCCGTGTTCCGACGCAGCAGCGCCGGGTCGTCAGGCAGCACGGCGGAGGAACCCTCGCCCACGCAGAGCCAGGAAGCCCCGGCCAAGAACAAGCCCGCCGCCGAGGCGGGCAAGGGCCGCCCCACGCCCAAGCGCAGTGAGGCCGAGCGCGGCAGGTACCAGTCGATCACCGGGTCGACCACCAGCGGCCGCGGTTCCAGCACGGGGTCCGCTCCCCGGGGCAAGATGACCCCCGAGGACAAGGTCAGGGTGCGGTCCGAACGCGACAAGCGGATGACCGCCATGCGGCGCGGCGAGGAGTGGGCGCTCAGCCCGCGCGACCGCGGTCCGATCAAGAAGCTCGCCAGGGACTACGTGGACAGCCACCGGAGGCCCAGCGAGTACTACATGTACGTGCTGGTCCTGCTGCTCATCGCGCTGCTCTCACGCAGCAAAGTGCTGAACACCTACGTCTCGCCGTTCGTCCTGGTGCTCATCGTGGTCGTCGTGATCGACGGCTACTTCATCCGCCGCGCGCTGTTCAAGCTGGCCGCGGAACGGTACCCCAACGAGTCCACCCGCGGCATGACGACGTACGCGGTGATGCGTGCGCTGCAGATCCGCCGGTTCCGGACGCCGGCCCCGCGCTTGAAGCCCGGCGACAAGTTCTAGCGCCTGACCGCCAGCTCAGCGAACGTGGTCGATGTGACACCGACCACCAAAGAGTGTGGACGATGTCACATCCACCACCTTTGGGGGCGGTGGGGTGGCGGCCTTTGGGGGCGGTGGGGTGGCGGCCTTTGGGGGCGGTGGGGTGGCGGCTTGGGGGCGGTGGGGTGGCGGCTGAGGGCGGTGGGGTGCGGCCCTTGGGGGCGGTCGCGGCTTTGGCGGCGATGCGGTGGGGCTGTGGCGGCCTGGAGGCGGGGCTGCGGGAGGCTAGCTTTCGGGGTGGAGGCTCATCGGGCCGTATTCCTTGCGGTCGTCGTCGAGCAGGGTCACCTGGTCGACGCCGGCGTCGAGGAGCCCCCGCCAGTTCTCGCCCAGCCAGCTCTCGGCGTCCCCCTGGCTGGCGAAGATCGCGTCCTGCAGGCCCGCGCCCGTCAGCACCGCGCCGTCAGCTTTCTCGTACCGCCACGTCCAGGGCATCCCGCCGGGCCTTTCTCTCGCTCCGTCAGCATTCTCCGGTCATGCGAGATTAGCATCGGCGGTCACGTTTAACCGCCTGACCCGACACGCCCCTCCACGCATCGGCTCAGGCGGTTAAGCACGCGCGGTCAGGCGCAGAACAAGATCGCCCAGACCGCCTTGCCGCGGCCCGCCAGCGGGCTCCAGCCCCAGACGTCGCTCAGCGCGTCCACCATTTGCAGGCCACGGCCCGCTTCCTCCACACTGCACGGCTCCTTGAGCACCGGCGCGACGTCGCTCGGGTCGAGCACGGCGCAGATCACCTCGCCGGTGCGGCGCAGCAGGCGCAGGCCATGGTTCTCGGCCGAAGGCCGGCGGTCATTGGCCGCCTCGGCGGCGTGGGTGACCGCGTTCGCGACGAACTCCCCGACGATCGTCTCCGCGTCTTCCGCCAGCGCGGCCAGGCCCCAATCGCGCAGCGTGTTCCTGGTCAGTCCACGCGCCGCCCGCGCGGACTGCGGCTCGCGGCTAAGCGGGCAGCACACCGCCGACGGCGAGTCCCACCAGTCGGAAGGCATCCGCACCACCCGCGGGCGCCGGGGCGCGCAAGCGTCCCGGGCAGTCAGGTCCAGCGGCCTGCGCAGGGCAGGATCTGTCCTGGTCCGGGTGGGCAGTGGTGCCAGCTGGTTCAGGCTCATCGTTACCCCGGGGAGCGTCCGGCGTCATCCGGGTGATTGACGCTGGATCTCATCCTGCCCGAGTAACCATGCAGATGCAAGGCCAAATGCACGTTCATTCGTATCGTGCAGCTAACGGTGCAACCGATTGTTGCGGATTTGTGCGATGACGATAAGGGCAACGATCCCGATTGATACCCACAGACCATACCGGGAAACGGTCTGCGCCACCGTGACCGCGTGCTGCCCGAGCGAGTACCCGAGGCCGGCCAGCATGCCGGCCCAGAGCAGCGAGCTGATGACGTCAAGGATGAGGAACGTCACCCAGCTCATCCCGGCCCAGCCGGCCGTCGCGTACACGATCGCGTTCGGCACCGGCAGGAACGGCGTGACCACGACGGCCGGCCAGGTGAACTTCCAGCCCCAGCGCTGGACCCGCGCCATGAAGCGCGGACCGTGCTTACGCCGGCCGGACAGCAGCAGGATGATCCGCTCGCCCCAGAGCCTGCCCGCCAGCCAGTAGAGCAGGTCGAACTTCATCAGCCCCGGGATCGCGGCGAGCAGGACCACGGTCAGTGAGCCGTGCCCCACCCGGGCGAACGCGGCGCCGGACACGATGGCCTCGGTCGAGCCGTTCAGCACCTCGAGCAGCACCGGGTGCGTGCCGACCAGGGTGGCGCGGAACGGCAGCAGCGCCAGGTAGTAAATGCCGCTGAGCGTGATCCCCGCCCAGAGCAGGATGTCGACCCGGCGGGGCTTGCCCGACCAGGGCAGCCGGGGATCATCCCACGGATCGGCCTGTTTCCGCTGTGCCGGTTCCTGTGGAGCCGACTGGACCGCGTCGGCCGCTTCCTGTGGAGCCGACTGGACCGCGTCGGCCGCGGCCACCGCCGGCTCTTCTGTCACGGCGTTACGTTATACATGCGCGCGCGGTAACCACAACATGAGGCGGCCCGATGGAGAAGTACCTGGCGCCGGAGACGGCGGCACGGATGGCCGCCGCCGCGGCCGCGTTCAGCGGTGCGCTCGATGAGTCGCAACGGTACGTTCTGGCTAATGATTTTGAGCTTTCCGGGGCGCGGCGGGAGTGGTCGTACCTGCCTGAGCCCGAGCGGGGCGGGCTGGCGATCGGATCGCTCACCGACCCGCAGCGCAAGCTCGCGCACCGGCTGGTCGCGGCGTCGGTCAGCATGCCGGGGTACGCGAAGGTCGTCTCCATCATGGCGATGGAGCACGTGCGGCGGGCGCTCATGCTGCTGGACGCGCCGGCGATCGCGCGCCTGTTTGACCCCGAACGGTACTGCTTCCGGATCTTCGGGACGCCGGGCAGCGCGGCGCCGTGGGGCTGGCAGCTGGCCGGGCACCACGTGTCGCTGAACTTCACGGTCACCGGCGGGCGGTACCTCTCCCCCACCCCGTGCATGCTCGGCAGCGTGCCCGCCTCGTACGGGACGCTGGCGCCGCTGGCGGACGACGAGGCGCGCGGGCGTGAGTTCATCCGCTCGCTGACCGGCGCGCAGCGTTCCGCCGCGATCATCGCCCGCCGGCCACCGCCGGACTTCGCCACCCGGATGGTGCCGCGGATCGGGTCCGCGGAGCTGCCGGACCACGTCTTCAACCCGGAGCCGGACTACCGGATCTCCGATGCGGAACGGACGGTCCTCAGCTACCTGCGGGACGGGCCAAAGGGGGTGCGCGGCGCCGACCTGGACGGCAGGCAGCTGGACGCCCTCGTCGGGCTGGTGGCGGCGTTCGCCGGACGGCTGCCGGACGAGGTCGCGGCGGCGGAGCGGGCGCGGGTCGACGCGGCGGGGCCGGAGAACCTCGCGTTCGCGTGGGCGGGCGGCACGGCGCCAGGTGAGCGGCACTACTACCGGGTCCAGGGGCCGGACCTGCTCATCGAGCACGACAACACGCAGGGCGGCGGGAACCACGTGCATTCGGTGTGGCGGAACCCGGACAACGACTTCGGTGACGACATACTGGCGGCCCACTACCGGATGGAGCATTAGCTGCCGCGGTAGCGGGCCGCCTGGCTGGGTGCCGCGCCCTAGCGCTTTTCGATCTCGACGAATTCGCGCTCGCCCGGGCCGGTGTAGACCTGGCGCGGGCGGGCGATCTTGGTCGCCGGATCGTGGATCATCTCCCGGTAGTGGGCGATCCAGCCGGGGAGCCGGCCGATCGCGAACAGCACCGTGAACATCCGGGTCGGGAAGCCCATCGCCCGGTAGATCAGGCCGGTGTAGAAGTCGACGTTCGGGTACAGCTTGCGGCTGATGAAGTACTCGTCGTTCAGCGCCACTTCCTCGAGCTGCTTCGCCAGGTCGAGCAGGTGGTCGTCGGGGGCGAGCTTGGTCAGGAGCTCGTCGGCGGTCGCCTTGACGATGCGGGCGCGCGGGTCGTAGTTCTTGTAGACCCGGTGGCCGAAGCCCATCAGCTTGACGCCGGGCTCCCTGTTCTTCACCCGGCTGACGTACGCGGTCACGTCGCCGCCCTGATCGCGGATGTCCTGGAGCATCTCGAGCACCGCCGCGTTGGCGCCGCCGTGCAGCGGGCCGAACAGCGCGTTGATGCCGGCGGAGATGGAGGCGAACAGGTTGGCCTCGCTGGAACCGACGACGCGGACCGTGGAGGTGGAGCAGTTCTGCTCGTGGTCGGCGTGCAGGACGAAGAGCATGTCGAGCGCCTTGGCCACCGCCGGGTCGACCTCATACGGCTCCGTCGGCAGGCCGAACGTCATGCGCAGGAAGTTCGCCACCAGGCCGAGCGAGTTGTCCGGGTACAGCGTCGGCTGGCCCACCGAGTTCTTATAGGCGTAGGCGGCGAGCGTCGGGACCTTGGCGAGCAGCCTGATCGTGGACAGGTCCACGTTCGGCTCGTCGAACGGGTTGAGGCTGTCCTGGTAGAACGTGGACAGCGCGGAGACGGCGCTGGACAGCACCGGCATCGGGTGGGCGTCGGCGGGGAACCCGTCGAAGAACTGCTTCAGCTCCTCGTGCAGCAGGGTGTGCTTGGTGATCTGGCTGGTGAAGTGCGCCAGCTGGTCGGCGGTCGGCAGGTGGCCGTAGATCAGCAGGTAGCTGACCTCCAGGAAGGTCGACTTCTCAGCGAGCTGCTCGATCGGGTAACCGCGGTAGCGCAGGATGCCCGCGTCGCCGTCGATGTAGGTGATCTCCGAGGAGCAGGCGGCCGTGTTGACGAAGCCGGGGTCGAGGGTCACCATGCCGGTCGTCGACAGCAGCTTCGTCACCTCGATTCCCGCGGCTCCCTCGGTCGCTGTCTTGACCGGAAGGTCGAGCTCACCACCGTCGTAGTGCAGCGCGACCGAGCCGTTGGCGGACGATGCTTCGGGCATTGGCGGTGTCCCTTTCACATTCGCACGGGACGCGCGCACGGCAGAGCGGCCGGGATCGCCGACCGGGGCACCGCCCCGTTTTGGGATCTGAAACTTTACTTTGCACGCTAGTACGCGCCGGGTCATGGGGAAACCAGCATGACATGGGACAACGATCACAGTTATCGCCAGGGGGCCGGTCACTGGGTCTCCGGCCGCGCATCCGGCGACAAAAAGTGTCATTTTTGCCAAATGCGGCCGTCCGGGGACGCTCTCCCGGCGTCGCGGGCCCCGGCTTACTATGCGGGCATGAGGTTCGCGATCTCGATCCCCCAGTTCTATGGCGACGGCGAGTTCTCCCCGGCGGGCTTCCGGGCGTACTTCGAGCGCGCCGAGGCGTTCGGCGTGTACGAGAGCGCGTGGGCGCAGGAGATGACGCTCGGCCCGTCACCGCAGCTCGCGCCCCTCGAGGCGATGACGTACGCGGCCGCGTGCACGTCCTCGCTGCGGCTCGGCTGCACGGTGTTCGTGACCACCCTGCACAGCCCGGTCCAGCTGGCCAAGGACCTGGCGACGCTGGACCAGGTCAGCGGCGGCCGGGTCGAGGTCGGCGTGGGGTCCGGCGGGCCGCGGCGGCCGTTCGCCGCGTACGGGATACCGGCCGACAGGTACCTGGCGCGGTTCACCGAGGGCATCCGGCTGGTGAAGGCGCTGTGGACGGAGCCTTCCGTCACGTTCGACGGCGAGTTCTGGCAGCTCAAGGGTGCCGCGATGGAGCCGAAGCCGTATCAGAAGCCGCATCCGCGGCTGTGGTTCGGCGGGTCCGCTGAAGCGGCGGTGCGGCGCGGGGTCCGGCTGTGCGACGGCTTCTTCGGGGCCGGATCGTCGCCGACGGCGGCGTTCGCCTCGCAGGTGGCCACGGCGCGGGCCGCGGTGGCCGATCTCGGGCTGCGCGTGGGGTTCGGCCCCGGCGAGTTCCCGATCGCGAAGCGGGTGTACATCGGGATCGACCCCTCGGACGGTTCCCGGGCGAGGCAGCGGATCAACGACGCGCTGGCGCGGATGTACGGCCAGCGGGTGCCCGCCATCGAGTCCGCGGCGATCGCGGGGACGCTGCCGGAGTGCGTCTCCGCGGTCCGGGCGGTGATCGACGCGGGGGCGGAGATGGTGCTGTTCACGCCGCTGTTCGAGGTGCCCGGGCACATGGAGCAGATCGCCACGGAGCTCATCCCGCAGCTTGCCTAGTGGC
This sequence comes from uncultured Actinomycetota bacterium, assembly GCA_963843745.1. Lineage (GTDB taxonomy): Bacteria > Actinomycetota > Actinomycetes > Streptosporangiales > Streptosporangiaceae > Trebonia. Next base: position 1,221,973 of record CAWJLP010000007.1, on the reverse strand, counting down.
GAGCGGGCGTTGCGGCCGGGCCGTGCTTGGCGGCCGGGCGAAAAACGGCGATGATCAAAAAGGGTGACCAGTCTCGTGTGGCGGAGAGCGCATGGCACAGATCAAGGAGGCCCGGCCGCAGGCTCCGGGGCCTGACATCGCGCCGCTTCTCCAGCCGCTGGAGATCGGGCGGCTGCGGCTGCGCAACCGGTTCGTCCTGCCAGGGATGCAGCGCGCCTGGACCGTCGACGGCGCGCCCACCGAGCGGATGCGCGAGTACTACCGTCAGCGCGCCCTTGGCGGCACCGCGCTGGTGATCACCGAGGCCTGCGCGGTCGATCACCCGAGCGCGACGTCCAACTCCCTCTTCGGCTGGCTGACGGCCCGGACCGCCGGCGCCTGGGCGTCGTGCGTCGACGCGGTCCACTCGGCGGGCGGCGCCATGTTCCTGCAGCTGTGGCACCAGGGGGCGGTCGACACCGGCGGGGCGGACGAGGGCTTCGTCGCGCTCAGCCCCTCGGGCCTGGCGCACCCGGACAAGCCGTTCGGCCGCGCGGCCAGCGCCGCCGAGCTTGCCGCGATCCGGCAGGCCTTCGTGCGGAGCGCCGTGTACGCGCAGGAGACCGGCGCGGACGGCGTTGAGATCCACGCCTGTCACGGCTACCTCCTCGACCAGTTCCTGTGGCCCGCGATCAATCGCAGGACCGACCGGTACGGCGGCGCGGCGATGTCCGGCCGCGCGGCGTTCCCCGCCGAGGTGATCGCCGCGGTGCGCGAGGCGACCGGCCCGGACTTCACGATCTCCGTCCGGATCTCGCAATGGAAAGAGCTGGACTACGAGGCGAAGATCGCGGCGACCCCCGGCGAGCTCGGCCAGCTCGTCTCGATCCTGCGGTCGGCGGGCGCCGACCTGTTTCACGTGTCGACCCGCCGGTTCTGGACGCCGGAGTGGGAGGGCTCCGATCTCGGCCTGGCCGGCTGGGTGAAGTCGTTCGCTGGCGCGCCGGTGATCGCCGTCGGCAGCGTCGGCCTCGACGTCGACGTCATGGCCACCCTCGAAGGCGAGGAAGCCAGGCCGACCGGCAATCGCAGGATCGAGGACCTGGTCCGGCGGTTCCGGCGCGGCGATTTCGACCTGGTGTCCGTCGGCCGGAGCCAGATCGGCGACCCGGACTGGGTGGCGAAGGTAAGCGACGACAGGATCGGCGAGATCAGGCCGTTCCGCCGCGCGGACATCGCCTTCCTGTGACGCCTTTCTCTGTGACTCTCTGTGCCCCGGGCGCTCACACGCCTAGCGGGTGCCAGACGGTCTTCGTCTCCAGGGTGGCGATCATCCGGTCGAGGCCGGGTTCCGCGGTCCAGTCGCTGACCGGCAGCCGCACCACCCGCTTGAGGTTCTCCGCGGCGGCGACCGCCAGGTCGTCGGCGAGCGCCCCCGGCGCGTCCAGCGCCCCGGCCAGGTCGATCGCGTTCACGTCCATGTGCGAGGCCAGCCACGGGGCGATCTCGGCGACCCGGCCGGTGAGCAGGTTCACCACTCCCCCTGGCACATCGGAGGTAGCCAGCACCTCGGCCAGCGTCACCGCGGGCAGCGGGTACTTCTCGCTGGCGACCACGACCACGGTGTTGCCGCTCACGAGCGCCGGCGCCAGCACGGAGACGAGGCCGAGCAAGGGGCTGTCCTGCGGGGCGAGGACTGCCACCACGCCGGTGGGCTCCGGCAGCGAGAAGTTGAAGTAGGGGCCGGCCACCGGGTTGGCGCCGCCGCGCACCTGGGCGAGCTTGTCCGACCAGCCCGCGTACCAGACCCAGCGGTCCACCGCCGCGTCGACCTCGGCGAACGCCGACTTGTGCGAGCCGCCGGCGGCCTGCCGCACCTCGTCGGCGAACTGGGCGCGGCGGCCCTCCAGGACCTCGGCGACCCGGTACAGCACCTGGCCGCGGTTGTACGCGGTGGCCCCTGACCACCCGGGGAACGCCTTGCGCGCCGCGACCACCGCGTCCCTGGCATCCTTGCGCGAGGCCAGCGCCGCGTTGGCAAGGAAGCCGCCGCCGGCGCCCGTCACCTCGAAGGAACGACCGCTCTCCGAGCGGGGGAACGCGCCGCCGATGTAGAGCTTGTAGGTCTTGCGGACGGCGATGCGGCCCGCCTGGGCCGCCACGGTCGTCTCGGCGGCCTCAGACATCGGCGCTCCCCGTCACGTCGAGGTAGGCCTCGAGGCCGTGCCTGCCGCCTTCCCTGCCGAACCCGGATTCCTTGTATCCGCCGAACGGCGACGTCGGGTCGAACCTGTTGAACGTGTTCGCCCAGACCACCCCGGCCCGCAGCCGGGACGCCATCCACAAGATCAGCGACCCCTTCTCCGTCCATACCCCGGCGGACAGGCCGTACGGGGTGTTGTTGGCCTTCTCCACCGCCTCGGCCGGGGTGCGGAACGTCAGCACGGACAGCACCGGCCCGAAGATCTCCTCCCGGGCGATCCGGTGCGCCTGGGACACCTCGGTGAACATGGTCGGCGCGAACCAGAACCCGCGGTCGGGCAGCGGGCAGGGCGCGGACCACCGGGACGCGCCCTCGGCCTCGCCTGACGACACCAGCTCGCTGATCTTGTCCAGCTGCGCCCGCGAGTTGATGGCGCCGACGTCGGTGTTCTTGTCCAGCGGGTCGCCGAGCCGCAGCGTCCCCATCCGCCGCCGCAGCGCCGCGAGCACGTCGTCGTACACCGACTCCTGCACCAGCAGCCGCGAGCCCGCGCAGCACACGTGCCCCTGGTTGAAGAAGATCCCGTTGACGATGCCCTCGACCGCCTGGTCGACCGGCGCGTCGTCGAAGACGACGTTCGCGGCCTTGCCGCCGAGCTCGAGCGTCAGCCGCTTGCCCGACACCGCGCAGGCGCGGGCGATCTCCTTGCCGACCTCGGTCGAGCCGGTGAACGCGACCTTGTCGATCCCCGGGTGCGCCACCAGCGCCTGCCCGGTCGCGCCGTCGCCGGTGACGATGTTGACCACGCCGGGCGGCAGGTCGGCCTGCTGGCAGATCTCGGCGAACAGCAGCGCGGTCAGCGGCGTGGTCTCGGCCGGCTTCAGCACGACCGTGTTCCCGCAGGCCAGCGCCGGCGCGACCTTCCAGGCCAGCATGAGCAGCGGGAAGTTCCACGGGATCACCTGGCCGACCACGCCGAGCGGCCGCGGCGACGGCCCGAACCCGGCGTAGCCCAGCTTGTCCGCCCACCCCGCGTGGTAGAAGAAGTGCGCCGCCGTCAGGGGCACGTCCACGTCACGCGACTCCCTGATCGGCTTGCCGTTGTCCAGCGTCTCGAGGACAGCCAGCTCGCGGGCGCGCTCCTGGATCAGCCGGGCGATCCGGAACAGGTACTTGCCCCGCTCCCGGCCCGGCATCACGGACCAGGTCCGCTCGTACGCCTGCCGGGCGGCCGCGACCGCCCTGTCCACGTCCTCAGGCCCGGCGTGCGTCACCTCGGCGAGGACTTCCTCGCTGGCCGGCGAGATCGTCTTGAAGACCGAGCTGCCCGGCACGAACGCCCCCCCGATGAACAGCCCGTAGGAGTCACGCAGCGTAACGATCGCACGCGACTCGGGCGCCGGAGAATACTCAAAACGCATAACCCACCCGATCAGTCCACTGTCATGTAATCGGGACCGGAATACCGTCCGGTCGCCATCCTCTCCCGCTGCATGAGCAGGTCGTTCAGCAAGCTGGAGGCGCCGATCCTGAAGTACCGCGGGTCCAGCCAGTCCTCGCCGGCGGTCTCGTTCACCAGCACCAGGTACCTGATGGCGTCCTTTTCCGTGCGGATCCCCCCAGCCGGCTTCACCCCGACCTGCCGGTCCCCGAAATCACGATAGTCGCGCACCGCCTCGAGCATGACCAGCGTGACCGGCAGCGTCGCGGCGGGCGTCACCTTGCCCGTCGAGGTCTTGATGAAGTCCGCCCCGGCCAGCATCGCCAGCCAGGACGCGCGCCGCACGTTGTCCAGCGTGCTGAGCTCGCCGGTCTCCAGGATCACCTTCAGGTGAGCGTCCCCGCAGACGGCGCGCACCGCGGTGATCTCCTCGTAGACGAGCCCGTAGCGGCCGGTCAGGAACGCGCCCCGGTCGATGACCATGTCCACTTCGTCCGCGCCGGCCGCGACCGCCGACTTCACGTCGGCGAGCTTCACGTCGAGCGCGGCCCGGCCGGACGGGAACGAGGTCGCCACGCTCGCGACTTTGACGCCGGACCCCGCGACCCCGGCGACCGCCTCGCGCACCAGGTCGGGATAGACGCACACCGCGGCAACCGGCGGGGCGCCGTAGCCCGGCTGCCGTGCCTTGGCGCACATCGCGCGTACCTTGCCCGGCGTGTCCTGCCCCTCCAGCGTGGTGAGGTCGATCATGGTGATGGCCAGGTCGATCGCCTGCCGCTTGCTGTCGGTCTTGATCGAGCGCGTGGCCAGCGTCTCCGCCCGCGCCCGCGCGCCAACCTCGTCGACGCCGGGCAGTCCGTGCAGGAAACGCCGCAGCGACTGCTCTGAGGCAGCGATGTCACCCGCGACGTTCATCCGATCATTCTCCCACGGTAACGGCCTAGGCGGCGACCGCCGCCTCGACCACCCGGCCGAACGCCAGCACCGTCTCCTCCTCGGCCCCGATCACCTGCAGCGAGGCGATCACGCCGCCCTTGGCGGGCACCGGCAGCGCGAGCGCGGCCAGCCCGGCCAGGTTGACCGGGGCGGTCAGCAGGGTGAGCGGGAAGCCGCGCTGGCCGAGCATCGGCGGCTGCGCGGCGAGCGTCGGCAGCACCAGCACGGGGAAATCGTCGAGCAGCGAGCTGAACACCGCCTTGACCTGGTCCCGTGTCTGGTCGGCGTCCGCCCGGTCGGCGCGGCTGAGCCTGGCGCCGCGCTCCATGTTCCGCCGGATGGACGGGCTGAGCTGGTGCAGGTACGGCATCAGGTAAGCGTTGCAGCGGAACCCTTCGGCGTCGATGATCACGCTGGCGGCGGCCAGCGCGGCGCGGAAGTCACAGCACGCGACGTGCGTTACGGCCACGCCGGCCGCCGCGAGCGCGCGGTCCACGGCCGCGTCGATCGCCGGTTCCACGCCGCCCTCGACGCCGATCACGCCCAGCCGGGCCGCCGTCAGCTCGGCCTGCGGGCGGGCCGTGAAGCCAGGCTCGATCAGCCGCATCCCGAGTTCCACCGCCGCGACGTCCCTGCCCATCGGCCCGACGGTGTCCAGCGACGGCGCCAGCGGGTACACGCCCTTGACGGACACCCGGCCCCAGCCCGTCTTGAGGCCAGTCACGCCGCAGCACGCGGCCGGTATGCGAACGGAGCCGCCGGTGTCCGTGCCGAGCGAGACGTCCGCTTCCCCCGTCGCGACCGCGACCGCCGACCCGCTGGAGGAGCCGCCGGGGACCCGGCGCGGATCCCTCGGGTTCGCCGGCGTCCCCGCCCAGTGGTTCACCCCGCTGACTGACCAGCACAGCTCGGTCAGCGCGGTCTTGCCCGCGATCCGCGCGCCGGACTCGCGCGCGGCCGCGACCACCGCGGCGTCGTTGGCGGCCGGCTCCGCCATCTCCGCCACGACAGGGCACCCGGCGGTCGTCGGCACCCCCGCTACGTCGATGCAGTCCTTCACCGCGAGCCGAGGGCCGGCGCCCTCCGGCACCATCCGCAGGATCCACGTGCCCATGACCCCATGATGACCCAGAAAACAGCCTTTTAGTCCGAACGGAGGCGGCCGACTCCCGGGCAGCCGTCACTCACAACGTGGTCGATGTCGCATCGTCCACACTCTTGCGTGGTGGATGTCGCATCGACCACGTTCCGGGCCGGGGATACCCTTGCCGGCATGCGGTCTGCTCGGGCCCCTTGGGTGGCGCTGGTCCTCGACGTGTGCTGCGTGCTCGTCTTCGTGATCATCGGCCGGGCCAGCCACACCAAGGGCGAGGCGGCCGGCGGCATCGCCTCGACCGCGTGGCCGTTCCTCGCCGGGCTGGCCGCCGGCTGGCTGGCCGCGCGCGCCTGGCGCCGCCCGCTGGCGCTGTGGCCGACCGGGATCGCCGGGTGGCTGTGCACCGTGGCGCTCGGCATGGTGCTGCGAGTGGTCTCCGGCCAGGGCACCGCGCTGGCGTTCATCGTCGTCGCGCTGGCGTTCCTCGGCTTGTTCCTGCTCGGCTGGCGGCTGCTCGCCAGGCTCGCCGTCGCTAGCAGAGTCGCTAGGCAGAGGCGCTAGGCAGAGTCGCTAGGCAGAGTCGCTAGGCAGAGGCGAGCACCGGGGAGGACAGGCGGCCCACCTCGGCGCCCGGGTTGCCGGCGTCGAAGCCGCGGCTGATGCTGGCGATCTCGGCGAGCTCGTAGCTGCTCAGCACCTCGATGGCCAGCTCGTGCAGCCGCCGGGTCTTCGCCGCGCAGCAGTCCTCGAGCAGCGTGACCGGGAAGTCCCGCATGAACGCCGAACGCGCGGTCGACTCCACGCAGATGTTCGTCACCACGCCGCAGATCATCAGCTTCGTCACGCCGAGGCCGCGCAGCAGCGGCTCGAGCGAGGTCCACTGGAAGGCGTCGAAGCGGACCTTGTCCACCACGAGGTCGTCGGGGCCGCAGCCGAGCTCATCGCACACCGCGGCGTCCCAGGTGCTGACCGCGAGGCCGTCGACCTCGGCGAGCTCAGGACTGTTGCGGAACAGCGCCGCGCCCTCGTCGGGGCGCCCCGGCCGGTAGACGTGCCTGGTGAACACCACGGGGATCCCGGCGCGCCGAGCCTGGCCGACCGCGACCGCGGCGGCCCGCACGGCGTCCATGGCGCCTTCGAGGCCGCGGCCGATCCTGGGGAACGATCCGTCGGGATGGCAGAACCCGTTCTGCATGTCCACCACTAGCAGCGCGTATCCGTCAGCCGTCATCATCTCTCCCCTCACGTGCCTTCCTCTCACCGCACCGTAACACCCGGCATCCGACAGGCGTATCGTTCGCGGAATGGCGCAGCAGTCTGTAGCCGCTGAGTTCCGCGACGCTTATTACAGCGAACTGGACGCCGGCGAACAGTCGGCGCTTATCGCATGGCTGGCGTTCACCGGGGCATGGGGCGGGGTCCGGGGAATCACGCACGCGATCAAGGCCGGCAAGGGGCCGTTCAGGAACATGAGCCTTGGCGGCGAGCACCTGCACCATTACATGTGGGGCATCGGAATGCTGGCCGGCGTGGGCGGGGTGGCGGTCCGCGGCGACGAGAAGCTGCGGCGGCACCCGGGGACCGCGGTCACCTACGGCATCGGGCTCGCGCTCATCGTGGACGAGTTCGCGCTGCTGCTCGACCTGCAGGACGTCTACTGGGCCAAGCAGGGCAGGATCTCGGTCGACGTGGCAGTCGGCGGCATCGCCGCCGCGGGCAGCGTCTTCGCCGCCCTGCCGGTGCTCAGGAAGGTGGCCCGCCGCCTTCGCGAGCGAGGCAAAGAGACCGAAAATCAGCCAGCTGCCGCATAGCCGGGCCGGTGCCGGGCAGGCGACCGGGGTCCAGACAACTCCTAGCCACAGGGGGATACTCGATGGCTAACGAACTGAAAGGCCTGCGGGTCGCCTTCCTCACCTCCAACGAGGGCGTGGAGCAGGTAGAGCTCACCGCCCCGTGGGATGCGGTCAAGGACGCCGGCGGCACGCCGGAGCTCATCGCGCCGGACGGCGGCACCGTGCAGGCCTTCAACCACCTCGACAAGGCCGACACCTTCACCGTGCACCGCACGTTGCAGGACACCGACCCCACCGAGTACGACGCGATGGTGGTGCCCGGCGGGGTCGCCAACGGCGACATGCTGCGCATGGCGCCGGGCGCGGTCAGGTTCACGCAGCGGATGTTCGAGGCCCGCAAGCCGGCCGCGATCATCTGCCACGGGCCGTGGATAGCGGTCGAGGCCGACCTCGTGCGCGGCCGGACGCTCACGTCCTGGCCGAGCCTGAAGACCGACATCAGGAACGCGGGCGGCAACTGGACCGACACTGAGGTCCAGGTCTGCGAGTCTGGCCCGAACACGCTCATCACGAGCCGCAAGCCGGACGACCTGCCGGCGTTCTGCGCGACGCTAGTGAAGGTCTTCGCCGGCCAGGGCCAGCCTGCTTAAGGCTCACCCAGCTTGTCGATTGCGCAATCGCCCCGCTCTAGCTAGGGGTACGCCGATACCCCAGCGCGTCGCCTCGCGATCTTACATGTGGGCGTCCGGCGACATAGTGGATCGTTAGTGCCCCTCTGGGGTACCCGACGATCCACTATCTTCGAGGCCGGTTCCAAGCCGCGCCCGGCGCTGCCCCGCCAGGCACACAGCCCCCAGCGTCACCAAGCCCGGACGCAGGGCAGCACCGCGGCCAGGCTGGCGCCGGTGACAGCGGCCATCGGAAAATCCAGGTGCGCGGACACGGCTTCCCGCCGGTGGCCAGTTCGGCTCCCGGTGCACGATCACCTCGTCGCTAACGGCAGCTGCGGGCTGAGGCGGGGAAAAGCGGCTGCCGGGCCTGGCTGCGGTGCCCGGTCCTGGCGGCCCTGCGCGCCACAGCCGGCTCGCCACCGGACCGGCCGGTGGTGCCGTCGTCGCGGGCTGAGGAAGACGGCTAACGCGGCGGCGATCAGCTCGAGACGGCGGGCGTCGTTGACCTCGCTGGGTCTGACACTTTTCTGCCTCCCTGGCCGGCCCATTTCCGGCTTCCCGGGCATATGGGAAACAAACGGAATTGACGACGGCATCCCTCGCGTCTTAAAGTGCTAGTCAATTAAGACACTAAGACTGTGGGGCACGATGATCAGCTTCCGGGTCGACGGGCGGTCGGGGGTGCCGCCGTACCTGCAGCTCGTGCAGCAGGTACGGCAGGCGCTCCGGATGGGCGTGCTCACCGTCGGGGATCAGCTCCCTACCGTGCGGGAGGTAGTCGCGGCGGTGGCGGTCAACCCCAACACGGTGCTCAAGGCCTATCGCGACCTCGAGCGCGAGGGCCTCGTCCAGGCACGCGCCGGGCAGGGCACGTTCGTCATGAGCCTGCCGCCAGGGCCGCCGCCAGGCACCCACTCCCGGCTCGGCCGGTCGCTCGCGCACTGGGTGCGCGAGGCCCGCGAGTCCGGGCTTGACGACGAATCGATCGAGTCGCTGCTGCGCGTGACGCTGCGAGCTGACTCGGCTGCTACTGCTGACTCCGAGGAGGAGATCGCATGACTCCGGCTGTCGAGACACAGGGGCTGACGAAACGGTACCGGCGGGTCACCGCGCTCAGCGACTGCTCCATTACGGTGCCCGAGGGCCGGATATCCGCGCTCGTCGGGCCGAACGGCGCGGGCAAGACCACGCTGCTGCGGATGCTCGCCGGGCTGGCTACGCCAACCAGCGGAAGTGCCGCCGTCCTTGGCGGCGTCCCGCGCCAGGACCCGGCGTTCCTTGGCGAGGTCGGCTTCCTCGCCCAGGAGATACCGCTGTACCGGCGGTTCACCGCCGAGGACCACATTCACGCCGGCGCGCACCTGAACCGGCGCTGGGACGCCCCGTCGGTGCGGACGCGGCTGACCGGCCTGAACATCCCGCTCGACCGGCCGGTCGGCAAGCTGTCCGGCGGCCAGCGCGCCCAGGTGGCGCTGGCGCTGACGCTGGCCAAGCGGCCGCGGGTGCTGCTGCTCGACGAGCCGGTCGCGGCGCTTGACCCGCTGGCGCGGCGGCACTTCCTCGGCACGCTGACGGCGGCCGTGGCGGACGCGGGCGGCGAGCTCACGGTCATGCTGTCGTCGCACCTGGTCGCCGACCTGGAGCGGGTGAGTGACCACCTCATCCTGGTGTCTTCGTCCCATGTCCAGCTCTGCGGCGAGGTCGACGAACTGCTCGCCGAGCACACGATGCTCGTCGGGCCGGTCAAGGACACCGCACCGCTCGAGCGGACGCACCACGTGGTGCACGCGGTGCGCACGCCCCGCCAGGCGCGGCTGCTCGTCCGGCTGGGCGGGCCGGTCATCGACCCGGCCTACGAGGCCGAGGACATCAGCCTGGAAGAACTGGTGCTCGGGTACATGGGCGCCGACGCGCCCGAGGCGTACGCCCACCTCACCGCGGTTGGAGAAGAGCAATGACCTGGCTCACCTGGCGGCAGTACCGCGCGCAGGCGGCGGTCGCCGCGCTGGTGCTCGCCGCGTTCGCCACGGTGGTGCTTGTCACCGGGTTCCAGCTGGCCGCGCAGTGGCACACCCTGCTCGCCAGCTGCACCGCCAGCCGCACCTGCGCCAGCCTCCAGGAAGGCGGCACTCCGCTCGGCAGCGTGCTCGGGCACGACTTCGCCATCCTCAGCATGCTGGCGCCGGTCCTGTTCGGGGTGCTGGTGGGCGCGCCGCTGGTCGCGCACGAGTTCGAGGCCCGCACCAGCGACTTCGCCTGGGCGCAGAGCATCACCCGCACGCACTGGCTGGCGGTGAAAGTCGGCTGGGTGCTGCTCGCCGCCGCCGTCTGGGGCGGCGCGATCGCCGTCCTTGTCACCTGGTGGTCCGGCCCGCGCAACGCCGCGTTCGCCAACGCGTTCCAGGCGAACTACTTCGACCAGCAGGGCCTGGTCCCCGTCGCCTATTCGGTATTCGCCACGGCGCTCGGGATCGCGGCGGGCGCCGTGCTGCGCCGCACGCTCCCGGCGATCGCGATAGTGATCGGCGGGTTCATCGGGATGCGGCTGTGGATCTCCCAGGACCTCAGGATGCACTTCATGACCCCGGTCACCACTTTTTACGGGGTGGCGGCCAACTTCAATGCCCCGGCGGGTTCCGCGGTTCTCAACGGCGGCCTTGCCGACAAGGCCGGGCAGGTCGTGACGGGTTCGTCGGGCAACGTGATGACCGTGATGATCGACGGGGTGCCGAGCACGTCGCTGCCGGCCGCCTGCCAGCGGCTGATTCCGGCCAGCGCCAACGGCCCCAGCGGCCCGTCCGGCGCCGCGCTGAACGCCGTCTACGGGTGCCTGCAGAAGGCGGGCTACCGCCAGTTCCTCAGCTACCAGCCGATCAGCCGCTACTGGGCGTTCCAGGGCATCGAGACCGGCATCTACCTGGCGGTGGCCGCCGCGCTGATCGCCATCACCTTCTACGCGGTCCGCCGCAGAGACGCGTGATCGCGATGAGCTGGGTCGTCTGGCGACAGTACCGGGCCGCGGCGGCGATCACGGCCGCGCTGGTCGCGGCGTTCGCCGCGCTGGTGGTGGTCACCGGGGTGCAGGCCGCTTCTCAGTGGCACTCGGCGCTGGGCGCGTGCACCGCGTACCGCAGCTGCGGCAACCTGTCGTCGGGCACGCTGTTCCTCGGCAGCCACGCGATCGGGTTCCTCGTGATCATGACGCTGGGCGTGCCCGCCGTGCTCGGCATCCTGGCCGGCGCGCCGCTGCTGGCGCACGAGTTCGAGACCGGCACCAACCAGTACGCCTGGACGCAAAGCGTCACCAGGCGCCGCTGGCTCGCGATCAAGGCCGGCTGGCTGCTGCTCGCCGCGGCCGCCATCGGCGGGATCGTGTCGGCGCTCGTCACCTGGTGGTCCGGGCCGGACAACGCGCTGCAGGCGAACGCGTTCAACCCCGGCCGGTTCGACATCATGGGCATCGTCCCCGTCGGCTACGCGGTGTTCGCCACGGCGCTCGGCATCACGGCGGGGGCGCTGCTGCGCCGGACGCTGCCGGCGATCGCCGTCACGCTGGCCGGGTTCATCGCCGTCAGGGCCGTGATCTTCATGCTGCTGCGCCGGTCCTTCATGACGCCGGTGACCAGCTACTTCCCGGTTGGCAGCGGGTTTGCCCCGGTCGGCTCCGCCTGGCAGCTCGGCGCGGGGTTCGTCGGGGCGAACGGCCAGCCGCTCATCCTGCCGTTGTCCACGAACGGGGCGGTGATCGGCGGCGCCGCCGGCGGTGTCGGGCTTCCGGTCAGCTCACTGCCGGCCGCATGCCAGCAGCTCGCGGGCAACGGACGGCTGGGGCCCGCCGCGTATCATGCCGTGGTTTCCTGCGCCCAGGCGCACGGCATCCGCGGCTTCGTGACGTACCAGCCGGCCTCGCGGTACTGGGCGTTCCAGGGCATCGAGACGGGGATCTTCCTGCTGCTCGCCGCGGCGCTCATCGCGGTGGCGTTCGCGGTCGTCAGCCGGCGGGACGCGTGAGAGCGGGCCGAGTCACCACGGGCCCGTTCGGGATAAGGAAAGCAGGACCAGGCGGGGCGCGTCGGGTCAGCTGGCGGATACCGCCTGGGCGACCAGCTCGAATGAGCGGAGGCGGTCGGCCGGGCTGTAGGTCTGGGTGGTGAGCATCAGCTCGTCGGCTTCGGTCCGCTTCAGCAGTTCCGTGAGGCCGGAGCGGACCGTGTCCGGGGCGCCGATGAGCTGGGTCGCCTGCCGGTCCGCGATGAAGGCCTGCTCCAGGTCGTTGTAGGAGTAGGCGGCCGCTTCCTCCGGGGACGGGACCCTGCCGGGGCGGCCCTGGCGCAGCCGCAGGAACGACAGCGCGGACGAGCCGGCCAGGAAGCGGGCGCGCTCGTCGGTCTCCGCGCAGATCACCCCGGCGGCGACCATCGCGTACGGCTTGGCGAGCGTCTCCGACGGGCGGAACGACTCCCGGTACAGCTCGAGCGCCGGGAGCGTGTTCGCGGGCATGAAGTGGTGCGCGAACGCGAACGGCAGGCCGAGCGCGCCGGCCACCTGCGCGCTGTAGCCGCTGGAGCCGAGCAGCCACATGTCCGGGCCGTCGCCCTCGCCGGGGACGGCGTGCACGGTCGTGTTCGGGTGGCCCGTCGGCCACTGCCCGGTGAAGAAGCCCAGCAGGTCGGTGAGCTGGCGCGGGAACTCGTCGGGGCCGCGGTGCCGCAGCGCGGCGGCGGTCGCCTGGTCGGTGCCTGGCGCGCGGCCGATGCCCAGGTCGATGCGGCCCGGGTGGAGCGCCTCGAGCATGCCGAACTGCTCGGCGACCACCAGCGAGGTGTGGTTCGGCAGCATCACGCCGCCGGAGCCGACCCGGATGGTGTCCGTCGCGTCGGCGATGTGCCCGATCAGCACCGGCGGGGACGAGCTCGCGATGCCCGGCATGCCGTGATGCTCGGCCACCCAGAAGCGTGTGAAGCCGAGCGATTCTGCGTGCTTGGCCAGCTCGGTCGTGGCGCGCAGCGCCTCGCCGGCCGAGCCGCCGTCCGGGATGGGCGCCAAGTCGAGCACGGACAGCGGCGCGCCGTTGAGGGTCAGTGGATCTGGAGTTCCGGCCACGTGGAGGGAAAACACCGGCCCGGGTCCGGATCTTCCAGACATTGCAATTAATTGTCATCGATAGTTCGCCCGGCCGTAACGGCATCTTGGCGGAATTCGAACACGCCGTGGGCGAACTTGATTACATGAGGATCGCGATCATTACGGAGTCCTTCCCACCCGATGTCAACGGTGTCGCGAACTGCGTAGTGCGCGTGGCAGAAAACCTCGTCCGCAAGGGCCACCACCCCCTGGTCATTGCTCCAGAGTCCGCGCGCGCCACCACCGTCGCTGATCGCCAGTTCCGCTACCCGGTGGAACGTGTCCCCTCTGTCCCGCTGCCCGGCTACCCGACCTTTCGGCTCGGCCTGCCGACACCGCGCACCAGGCGCGCCATCACCAGGCACGGCACCGACGTGGTCCACCTGGCCAGCCCGGTGGCGCTCGGCGCCTGGGGCGCCCACGTGGCCAAGGCCGTGGACCTGCCCATGGTCGCCGTCTACCAGACCGACCTGCCGAACTACGCCCGCGCCTACCGGCTCGGCGCGGTCACCGAGGCGTTCGCGTGGCGCTGGCTGCGCGACATCCACAACGCGGCCGACCGCACCCTCGCCCCGTCCAGCTCGACGGCCACCGACCTGCACGTGCACGGGTTGGAGCGGGTGTGGCTGTGGGGCAGGGGGGTGGACACCGAGCGCTTCCATCCGGCCCGCGGGGACGACCGGCTGCGCGCCGAGCTCGCGCCGGACGGCGAGGTGATCGTCGGCTACGTGGGCCGGCTCGCGCACGAGAAACGGGTCGACCTGCTCGCCGCCATCACCCGCCTGCCCGGAGTGCGGCTGGCGGTCACCGGCGGCGGCCCGATGGAGGAAGATCTGCGGCAGGCCCTCCCGGCGGCGATGTTCCTCGGCGAGCGGCACGGCGCCGACCTGGCACGGATCTACGCCAGCCTGGACATCTTCGTGCACACCGGCCCGTTCGAGACCTTCGGCCAGACGATCCAGGAGGCCGCGGCCAGCGGGCTGCCCGTGATCGCGCCGGCCGCCGGCGGCCCGCTCGACCTGGTGGACGAGGGAGTGACCGGGTTCCTCGTCCCGCCCGGCGACGGCGACGCGCTCGCCGCGGCGGTCCGCCGGCTGGCCGTCGACCGGCCGCTGCGCGCGGCGATGAGCGAGGCGGGCAGGCGGCGGGTGCTCGCCAGGTCCTGGCCAGCCCTGACCGACGAGCTGGTCGGCCACTATGCCGAGGTGCTGGGCGCCGGAACCGCCGCCGCGAGGATGGCCGCCTAATGCGGATCGTGCGGCTGGCCAACTACGTGGGGCCGCGCTCGGGCGGCATGCGCACCGCGCTGCGCGAACTCGGCGCCGGCTACCTGGCGGCCGGACACGATCCTGTGCTGATCATCCCCGGCCGTCGCCGCGGCGACGAGGCGACGGCGCAGGGGCGGATGATCACCAGGTACGGGCCGATAGTGCCGTTCACCGGCGGCTACCGCGCGCTGCTCGGCCGCCGCCGGCTCGCCGCGCTGCTGACCGAACTGCGGCCGGACCGGCTCGAGGTGTCGGACCGCACCACGCTGCGCTGGACCGGCCAGTGGGCGCGTGAGCACGGCGTGCCGGCGGTGATGGTCTCGCACGAGAGCCTGACCGGCCTGTTCAGCCTGCCCGCCGACGTGTCCGGCATGTCACGGTGGCGGAGCCGGCTGCTCAGCGAGCGGGCCACCGCGCTCGCCGACGCGCTCAACCGGCGCAGCTCGCGGAACTACCAGCGGATCGTCTGCACCACCCGGTGGGCGGCGGCGGAGTTCGAGCGGATCGGCGCGCCCAACCTGACGCGCATCCCGCTCGGCGTCGACCTGGAGCTGTTCAGTCCCGAGCGGTACAGCGACGCGGCGCGGGAAGCGTACGCGAAACCGGACCAGACGCTGCTCGTGCACTGCAGCCGGCTGTCGGTGGAGAAGAAGCCGCACCGTTCGCTCGCCGCGCTGGCCGGGCTGCGCGCGGCCGGGGCGGACGCCGTGCTCGTCGTCGCCGGTGACGGGCCGCTGCGCGCCCGGCTGGAGCGCGCGGCACGTCGCACTTCTTTGCCAGTCCGGTTCGCCGGGTTCGTCACCGACCCCAAGGAGCTGGCCATCCTGCTGGCCACCGCCGATGTGGTGGTCGCGCCAGGGCCGGTGGAGACGTTCGGGCTCGCCGCGCTCGAGGCGCTCGCCTGCGGCACTCCGGTCGTGGTCAGCGCGTCGAGTGCGCTGCCGGAGGTGGTCGCCACCGCCGGGATCGCGGTCACCGGCGAGGATTTCGCCGGCGGCGTGCGCGCCATCCTCGCCAGGGACCCGATCGCGCGACGCGCCGCGGCGCGGGCCCGGGCCGAGGAGTTCGGCTGGCCGGCCTCCGTCACCGCCTTCCTGGCGGTTCATGATGCTCTCAACACCGACTCGTTTCGTCCTCTCGGGCAGGTGCAGGCATGACGCGGATCGTGACTCTCGGCGACTCGATCACCCTCGGCATGGGTGATCCCGACCCATCAGGCGGCTGGCGGGGGTGGGCACGGCACCTAGCCTCCGGGCTCCCCGACCCGGAACTGCACAACCTCGCGGTGCTCGGCGCTCAGGCCAAGCATGTCGAGCGCGACCAGCTGCCGGCGGCGCTCGAGCTGCGGCCCGACGTCGCCAGCATCGTGGTGGGGATCAACGACACGCTGCGGGCCGGCTTCGACCCGGTGGGCACCGGCCAGGCCGCCGCCAGGACCGTCGCCGCGCTGCAGGCGGGCGGCGCCACCGTGCTGACCATGCGGCTGCCGGACCCGGCGCGGATGTTCGGGCTGCCCGCCGGGCTGGCCAGGCCGCTGTCGCGGCGCATGCACGCGGTCAACACCGAGCTCGACAAGGTGGCCGCCAGGTACGGGACCCTGCACTGGGACGCCGCGCGAGACCCGGAGACCTACGAGCGGCGCAACTGGTCGGTCGACCGGCTGCACCCCAACGAGCGCGGGCACCGGCTCATCGCCTGCCGGCTCTGGGACTCCCTCGCCGCCGCCGGGTACGCCATGGGGGTGCGGCCGGACCCTGAGCCGGGCGACCCTGGCCCGACCCGCCGCGACGACTTCTGGTGGATGGCCACCAAG
Source organism: uncultured Actinomycetota bacterium (assembly GCA_963843745.1). Lineage (GTDB taxonomy): Bacteria > Actinomycetota > Actinomycetes > Streptosporangiales > Streptosporangiaceae > Trebonia. The sequence continues at coordinate 1,205,646 of CAWJLP010000007.1, read as the reverse complement.
GGCACCAAGTGGTTCCTGCGCCGTTCTGTCGACCTCATTCCCTACCTGCTGTTCATGGCGGCCCGCGAGGCGCTGATCGCGCCGAAGGACTGGGCGTCCGCCCCGTCCGGCATGCCCGCCGCGTCCGTGACGGCTGGGGCGCCTGGCGTGTCTGGCGTGTCTGCCGTGTCTGGCGCTGGCGCCGGGTGGCTGCCGGGAATCGACGAGACACCCGAGCCGGTCGCCGAATAACACGTTAACGGGCCAGCCGGGGCGCCCAGATGCCCCCTGACGCGTGCATTGTCCCGATTCCGGCCATACGCTTTGATGGCTATGAATACAGGGGCGGGACGTCGTGACCTGGTTCCGCCGTTGCTGCGGGACAAGGTGTTCCGGCGGTACTGGGGCGCGTCGACGGTCTCGGTGTTCGGCGACCAGGTGTCGTCGGTCGCGGTCCCGCTCACCGCCGTGCTCGTGCTGCACGCCGGGCCGGTGGGGATGGGGTACCTGACCGCGCTGCAGTGGCTGCCCAGCCTGCTGTTCGGGCTGCACGCCGGCGCGTGGGTCGACAGGCGGGGTAAACGCACCACGATGATCGTCGCCGATCTGGGCCGCGCCGCGGCGCTGGCGACCATTCCGGTCTGCTACGCGCTGCACGTCCTGACGCTGGTGCAGGTGTACCTCGTGACGTTCACGGTCGGCGCGCTATCGGTGCTGTTCACCGTGTCCGACGGGGTGCTGTTCGTGTCGATCGTGCCGCCCGAGCGGTACGTGGACGGGCAGTCGCTCATCTACGGCAGCCGCTCGGCCTCGTTCATGGCCGGCCCGTCCGCCGGCGGTCTTTTGGTGGAGGCGCTCACCGCGCCCTACGCGATCGTCGCGGACGCGCTGTCCTTCCTCGGCTCGGCCTTTCAGCTCAGCCGGATCCGGCCGCCCGAGCCCCCGTCGTCCGACGGCAGCGAGGGGGTCACCGCGGGCCTGAAGTTCATCAGGGCGTCGCCGATCGTGCGTGCGTCGCTCACCGGGGTCGCCGTGGTCAACTTCTTCTACTGCATGTTCAGCGCGCTGTTCATGCTCTACGCGGTGCGCGCCCTGGGGGTGCGGCCCGGCGTCCTCGGGCTGGTCATCGGCGCGGGCGCGCTGGGCGGGATGCTCGGCTCGGTGCTGTGCAAGCGGCTGACCGCCCGGCTCGGCGCCGGGCTGGTGTACGTGGCGGGCTGCCTGGTGTTCACCGCGCCCCTCGCGCTGGTGCCGCTCGCCTCCGGCGTGCACGGCGCCGCGGTGCTCGTCATGCTGTTCGCCGCGGAGTTCACCAGCGGGTTCGGCGTGATGGTGCTCGACATCAGCATCGCGGCGATCTTCGCCGTGGTCATTCCGCCCAGCGTGCGGTCCCGGGTATCCGGGGCGTTCCAGGCCATCAACTACGGCACCCGGCCCCCTGGCGCGCTGCTCGGCGGGCTGCTCGGCAGCATGCTCGGGCTGCGCGAAGCACTGTGGATCGCCGTGGCCGGCGCGGTGGCCGGCGCGCTGCTGCTGCTCCCGTCCCCGCTGCCCGGGTTCCGGATGCCAGGATAGGCAGATGCGCACGATCGCCCTGGAGGAGCACTTCTGGACGGCTGAGCTCGCCGCGCCGCCAGGCACCGGCCCGCTGGCCCGGCCGGACGGGCAGCGGCTCGACGAGGCGCTCCGCGACCTGGACAAGGCGCGGATCGCGGACATGGACGCCGCCGGGATCGACCTGCAGGTGGTCTCGCACGCGCAGCCGGCCGCGCAGGGCCTGCCAGAGGCTGACGGAGTGGCGGCGGCACGCCGGGCGAACGACCAGCTCGCCGCCGCGGTCGCCAGGCACCCCGGGCGGCTGGCGGGGTTCGCCACGCTGCCCACCGGATCCCCGGCCGCCGCGGGTGACGAGCTGGCGCGCGCGGTCACCGAGCTCGGGTTCGCCGGGGCACTGGTCAACAGCACACTCGGAACGGACGGGTCGTTCCTCGACGACCAGCGCTTCGCGCCGCTGCTCGCCAGGTTCGAGGCGCTCGACGTGCCGCTGTACCTGCACCCGGCGCCGCCGCCGGCTGCGCTGCGTGAGCTGCTGTACGGCGGGCTGCCTGGCCCGGTTGCCAGCGTGCTCGCCACCACCGCCTGGGGCTGGCACTCCGAGGCGGGGCTGCACGCGCTGCGGCTGGTCGCGGGGGGCGTGTTCGACCGGCACCCGCGGCTGCGGGTGATCGTCGGGCACTGCGGGGAGATGCTCCCGTTCATGCTGGGCCGCATCGACGACGTGCTGCCGCCGTCCCTGACGGGACTCGCCGCACCGCCGTCGGAGTACTTCCTGCGGCACGTGTGGGTGACGACCAGCGGCATGTTCAGCGTGCCGCCGGTGCTGTGCTCGATCTCGGTGTTCGGGGTGGACCGGGTGCTGTTCAGCGTGGACTACCCGTTCGGCGCGAACGCCGCGGGCCGGGCGCTGCTGGACGCGCTGCCGATCTCCCCCGCGGACAAGGCGAAGGTGGCCGGGCTGAACGCGGAACGCCTGCTGCGGCTGAGCTGACCGGGAGCCCTGGCCGCTCGGCCGCCGTCGAACGACCAGGCTCACAACCGATGGCTACGGCGACTTCGTATCACTTTTCGTCTTTGTATCACTTTCGGCCCTTTTTGCGTCCGATTTGTCCAATTTTAGGGACCAGAAGTGATACGAAGTTGAATGGGCCGGTTGGCGCGGTGCTCTTCGCGGGCTCAGCGGCGCCATCAGGCTGTCCGCGCCGGCTCCTGCATCTTTCCATCAGTTTTGGTCCCTTTGCTGTCCGCTTTGTCCTGAATTCAGGGGCGGAAAGTGATGGGAAGTTGTCGGGCTGGCCAGGAGGTCGATAGCACGGTAAAACGGGACGATGGGAAGACGGGCAGCCATCGTGCTGTACGTGCTTACGATGATCGCCCTCGTGGTCTGCGTTGACGTCCTGTTCCTCAGGCATCAGTTCTGGTGGCGGCTGATAACGAACGTCGGGATTGTCCTGGTGTTCGTGGCGTTCTACTTCAGGTTCCTGAAGGGTCCCCTGAGCAGGCGGGGCTAGATGCGGGTCACTATCCGGGTGCGGCCTGGCTCGGCACGTCCGGGTGTCGGCGGCGAGCACGACGGCGCTCTGGTCGTCCGCGTGAGCGCCAGGGCCGTGGACGGCAAGGCGACGGAGGCGGCGCTGGCCGCGGTGGCCGACGCGTTCGGCGTCCGCCGCAGCGCCGTCGGCCTGGTGTCCGGGGCGTCAAGCCGCGTGAAGATCGTCGAGATCGCCGCGGGCGACCCGCGCCTGCTGGCTGATCTGCTCGCCGGGCAGGGCCGGGGCTGAGCCCGCGGCTAGACGACCTCGCGGAGCAGGCGGACCGGCGGGGAGCCGTGGGCGAGCATGCGGTCGTGGACCGTGCGGTCTGACTGGCCCGGGGTCGCGCGAAGTTCGGCGGCCAGGTCGGAGATCTCCGTGTAGCCGACGTAGTAGGTCGACAGCTGGGCGGAGGTGAGCAGGGCGCGGCGCCATTTGCCCGCCGCCTCGCCCTCCTCCTGGAAGCCGCGGCCGCTCATCAGCGCCATCGCCTCGGGCTCGGTCATGCCGTGGGCGTGCACCCGGGCGTCGAGGATCGCGTTGATCGTGGTGCGCAGCTGCATCTTCAGCTGCTGCATGCGGACCGCCAGCGGGTTGCCCTCCCCCGGGTACCCGTGGTCGGCCATGAGCTCTTCCGTGTAGACGGCCCAGCCCTCGATGAACGAGCCGGAGCGCAGCGCGGCGCGCAGGCTGGTGCCGCCGCTGAACCGGCGCGAGTGCTGCAGCTGCAGGTAGTGCCCGGGCATCGCCTCGTGCACCATCAGGTTGTGCACCATGTGCCTGTTGTACTCGCGGTAGAAAGAGGCCTTCCGCTCTGGCGTCCAGTCGCCGGGCACCGGGGAGACCGCGATGAACGTGGCCAGCGGCGCGGTCTCCAGCGGCCCCGGTGAGTCGCAGTAGGCGACCGCGACGCCGCGGTTGATCTCCGGCATATCGATGATCTCGACCGGGTCGTCGTAGAGCGTGACCAGGTCGTGGTCGCGGACGAACTCGGTCTGCGCGGCGAGCGCGGCGGCGCAGAACCTCAGGATGGTCGACTCTTCTGGCGCGTCGGCGGCCAGCCGGTCGAGCACCTCGCGCGGCGTGCCGCCCAGGCTGGCCGCGACCTCGGTGATCTCCCCGGTGATCCGGTCCAGGTCGGCTTCGGCGCGGGCGAGGATCGCGTCCGGGTCGGCCGCGGCGCTCAGCGTCAGGGACAGCTTGCGCGCGAAGCGCTCGGGACCAATCCGCGGATCGGCGAAGTCGCCGGCCGCCGGGCGGGCGAGCTCCGCGGACAGCCAGTCGAGGTGCGCGCCGAGCGCCTCGAGCGCGGCAGGCCGGGCCGCGTCGACCACGGCCGGGCCGCCCGCCTTCCGCAACGCCGCGTCGATCTCGCTGGTGACCAGGTTGATCGTGCCGCTGAACTGGGTGATGGCGGTCTCGATGTGCACCTTCGGCATGGCGCCGAGGCTGGCGCGCGCGGCTTCGAGGACCGCGGGGATCTCCGCCAGCCGCCCGGCCACGCTGGCGAGCCGGTCGGGCAGCGGCGCGAAATCCCTGGCGAGCAAGTCGTAGATCGCCGAGCCCGGGTTGGCGAGCAACGGGTTCCAGGTGTGCTCGCGCAGCTCGTCGAGCTCGAAGACCCGGCGCGCGATGCTCTCGGAGAGCATCGTCGCGTCCACGCGCAGTTCGGCGGTCAGCGCCGTGGTGCCGATGGCGGCCAGCCGGGCGGCGAAGCCGTTCAGCGCCCGCCGCTCCGCGGCGAGGGCGGCGCCGGACAGGTCGGGCAGCCGGTCGTCGAACCGGTGGTCGCCGAGACCCGTCGCGGCGTCCGGGTGCCGCCGCGCCGAGTCGTCCAGGTAGTCGCCCGCCAGTACGGCGAAGTCTTCCTCAGCGCTCATGCCGCTTTACGCTAGCGGACGGTCATCGCCTAGGTTCAGAGGTATGGGTCAGACAGCAGGCGAGTTCGTACGCGACACCAAGTACCTCGACGGGCGCATCACGGCCGACGGGCGGGGCGGCTGGCCCGTGCAGCCGGACCGGTACCGGCTCGTGGTGGCGCGGGCGTGCCCGTGGGCGAACCGGACGATGATCGTCCGCCGCCTGCTCGGGCTGGAGCCCGTGCTGTCGATGGGCATCTGCGGTCCTGAGCACGACGCGCGGAGCTGGACGTTCGACCTCGATCCCGGCGAGGTGGACCCGGTGCTCGGCATCCACTGGCTCCGCGACGCGTACGAGAAGGCGGTCCCCGGCTACGACCGGGGCGTCACCGTGCCGGCGATCGTGGACATCCCCAGCGGCGCGGTGGTCACCGCCGACTTCCCGCACATCACGCTGGACATGGAGCAGGAGTGGACCGCCTACCACCGGCCCGGCGCGCCCGACCTGTACCCGGCGCCGCTGCGGGACGAGATCGAAGAGGTCAGCGGGCATGTCTACCGGGACGTGAACAACGGCGTCTACCGCTGCGGGTTCGCCTCATCGCAGGCCGCCTACGACGAGGCGTACGCGCGGCTGTTCGCCCGGCTGGACTGGCTCGAGCAGCGGCTCGCGGACCGGCGTTACCTGGTCGGCGACACGATCACCGAGGCGGACGTGCGGCTGTGGACGACGCTGGCCCGGTTCGACGCGGTGTACCAGGGCCATTTCAAGTGCAACAGGAACAAGCTCGCCGAGATGCCGGTGCTGTGGGCGTACGCCCGCGACCTGTTCCAGACCCCCGGCTTCGGCGACACGATCGACTTCGTCCAGACCAAGCAGCACTACTACCGGGTGCACACCAGCCTGAACCCGGGCAAGATCGTCCCGGATGGCCCCGACCTGTCCGGCTGGCTGACGCCGCACGGCCGGGCGGCGCTCGGCGGGCGGCCGTTCGGCGACGGCACGCCGCCAGGTCCGCCGCCCGTGGCGGAGCGCGTCGCCCCCGGGCACGGCGCCGGGTGAACGCGGGCCGCGCCTCCGGGTGACAGGCGCGGGACGAGAGCCATCACGGGCCCGTTCGGAACAAACGAAATCAGTCTTGACGCGGACCGGTTCCTCCCGATTTCATTCTCCTACCGCCACGACGGTACGGAATTAGGAGGGCCTCATGCGTGAGGCGACGCCACAGTCCACGGCTGCCACCGACAGCGATGACGAACGCCTGCGGAGCCTCGGCTACCGGCCTCAGCTGAGCCGCGTGCTCGGGCTGTTCGCGAACTTCTCTGTCGCGTTCACGTACCTGTCGCCGATGGTCGGCATCTACTCACTGTTCCTGCTCGGCGTCGGCACCGGCGGCCCCGGCTACGTGTGGACGACCTGGATCCCGGTGGCGGGCATGCTGCTCGTCGCCCTGGTCTTCGGCGAGCTGGCCAGCCACTACCCGATCGCCGGCGCGCTGTACCAGTACAGCAAGTACAACGTCGGCCGGCGGTACGGCTGGTTCGTGGGCTGGTTCTACGGCATCGCGCTGCTCGTCACGGTCGCGTCGGTGGACACCGGCGTGGTCGGCTACGCCGCGGCGCTGCTGAAGAACTGGTTCAACTGGAACCTGAACCCGACCAGCCACGCCGTGATCCTGGTGATCACGCTCGTCCTGGTGCTCATCCAGACGACGGTGAACATCACCGGCGCGAAGGTGATGGGCCGGGTCGCCCAGGCCGGCGTCTACGTGGAGATCCTCGGCACCGTCGGCATCGCGATCGTGCTGGCCATCCACGGCTTCCACCACGGCGTCGGTTACCTGTTCACCAGCCAGGGCGTGGAGAATGCGAAGACCAACCCGCTCGGCCTCGACTTCCACGGCAGCTACTTCGGCGCGCTGGTCATCGCGGTGCTGGCCCCGGTCTACATCTTCTACGGCTTCGAGTCCGCTGGTGACATCTCCGAGGAGACCAAGGACGCGGGCCGCCAGGTGCCCCGCGCCATGCGGTACGCGCTGATCTGGGGCGGGGTCGCCTCGTTCATCCTGACCGGCGCGCTGCTGCTCGCCATGCCCGCCAAGAACGGGGTCGGGGCGACCGTGAGCGGCGGCGGCGTGCCGTTCATCCTCGGGCAGCTGCCCAGCGGGCTGCAGGACATCCTGCTGCTGCTCATCATCTTCGCGTTCTTCTCCTGCGGCACCTCGGTGCAGGGCGCCGGGTCCCGGCTGGCGTTCTCCTACGCCCGCGACGGCGCGCTGCCCGCGGCGCGGTGGCTGGCGAACGTGTCGCAGCGGTTCAAGACGCCGGTCAACGCGCTGCTCGGCGGCGCCGTGGTGACGGTGCTGTTCGTGCTGCTCGAGTTCGCCTCGCCGTCGAAGAACGTGCACATCCTGTGGTTCACCTATCCGGCCAACACCAACGTGCTCGTCTCGCTGGTCTCGTTCGGCGTCTCGGGTATCTACCTGTCGTTCCTGCTGACGGTGATCGGCGCCGCGATCGCGCGGGCGCGCGGCTGGGTGCCTGAGGGCAAGTTCAGGCTCGGCAGGTGGGCCTGGCCGGTGACGATCGTGGCCGGGGTGTACCTGCTGGTGATGCTGCTCAACGTGGTGCTGCCGACGGGGCTGAGTAGCCCGCGTGCCTACTTCAACCTAGACTGGATCACGCTGGTCGTGATGTTCATCGTCGCCATTGTCGGCGTGATCTTCTTCCTGATCGCGCATAGCGGCAAGGAGCTGAGCGAGCACCTGCGCGACGACGCGGAGAAGCCCGCCGCGCTCAGGGAGCGTTAACTTCGGCCAGCCTGAAGATCATCAGGAAATCTTCAGGAGACCAATAGCTACGCTTGATGGTCTTTTCTGCCACCGTCCAGGTTCGCAGCCGATTCTCTAGGTACAGCAAGTGAGAACCGCGAACAGAACACGGGGTGTCAGGAAACCATGAGTGAGCCATTCGCACAGCACCCGTTTGGTGCGTACCCGGTGCCGGAGCCGCCGCGGCGGTCGCGTGGCCGGCACGCGCTCGGGCTGACCGCGACCGCTGTGGTGGCGCTGGCCGTCGGGGCTGGCGCGGCTATCGGGCTGTCCCAGGGCGGCAGCACGCCGACCGGGAACGCCACGGCGACCTCGAAGACCATGCTGACCACATCGCAGATCGCCAGCCGGGTCGACCCCGGCCTGGTCGACGTGACCTCGACCCTTGGCCTCCAGGGCGCCACGGCCATGGGCACCGGCATCGTCTTGACCTCCAACGGCGAGATTCTGACGAACAACCACGTGGTCAACGGCGCCACGTCGGTGAGCGTCAGGGACATCGGCAACAACAAGACCTACAAGGCGACCGTGGTCGGCTACGACGCGAGCCACGACGTCGCCGTGCTGCAGCTGTCCGGCGCGTCCGGGCTGACTACCGCGACGACCGGCAACTCCTCGACGGTGAAGGCCGGCGACAGCGTGGTCGGGCTCGGCAACGCAGGCGGCGCCGGCGGCACCCCGTCCGTGGCGGCGGGCACGGTCACCGCGCTCAACCAGTCGATCACCGCCTCCGACGAGGGCTCCGGATCGTCGGAGCAGCTCAGCGGCCTGATCCAGACCAACGCCGACATCCAGCCCGGCGACTCGGGCGGCCCGCTGGTGAACTCCTACGGTCAGATCATCGGCATGGACACCGCGGCCTCCTCGTCGGGCAGCCAGGCCGGCGGCAACGGCGGGTCCGGCAACGGGTTCGGCGGGTTCGGCAGCGGCTTCGGCGGGTCCGGCAGCGGCTTCGGCGGGTCCGGCAGCGACGGGTCCGGCAGCAGCGGGTCCGGCAGCAGCGGGTCCGGGAGCACCGGATCGTCCAGCTCCGGTCAGGCCAGCACCACGCAGGGCTTCGCGATCCCGATCGACACGGCGCTGTCCGTCGCCAGCCAGATCGAGGCCGGCCAGGCTTCGTCCACGGTGCACATCGGCGCGACGGCCTTCCTGGGCCTCGAGATCGCCAGCTCTGACCAGCAGGGCTCGTCAGGCGTCGCGCTCGCGGGCACCGCGTCGGGCACGCCGGCGGCCGCCGCCGGACTCGGCCAGGGCGACGTGATCACCTCGCTCGGCGGGCAGTCCGTCAGCACCGGCACCGACATCCAGAACATCCTGGTGGGTCACCACCCGGGCGACACGATCAGCATCGGCTGGACCGACTCCACCGGCCAGTCGCACACCGCGACGGTGACGCTGGCGTCCGGGCCGACCGCCTGACGCTACAAGCACCCCGGACAGCGGGGCTAGCCCGCGGGGCGGGCCGCATGATGCGGCCCGCCCCGCGTCATGTTTAGCCCAATGCTTAGCCCAGTGGCCGAATGGGTGCCCTTCTGGAAACCACCGAAGAGCACCGACAAGACGATCAGCGCCACGATGATCAGGATGATCCACAGCAGGACCCGGCCGAGGCGAGTTCTTGGACGGCGGCGATTCACGCTCCCTGTTCTGCCCGACTGCCGGGAAATATGCCGGTTCGCCGTAAATTCGGCGAATTACCGCGCCGCTGCCGGGTAGTCGCAGTCCCTGTGACGCTGGTATCTCGAAGTGGAAGGCTCGCGGGCCGGCTAGTGACGGCACTGATTGCCGTCGTCGCCGTCCTGGCGGTGGTCGTCGTGCTGTCGGCCGTGCACCTGCTGCCGCAGTTGCGCAACCCGTTCACGCAGACCACCACCGACCGCGGCGGTCCCGCGCTGCTCAAATCGATTACCTCGCTGAGCCGCTACGAGGCGGCCAATGGCTCGTTCCAGGTCGTCGTCGACCTGACCAAGCGGGTCTCGTTCATCCCGTCGTTCCTGCAGGGCAGCGAGACGCTGTTCATCGGCCAGGGCTCGGACATCGCGTACGTCGACTTCTCCCAGCTCAAAGGCCAGGCGATCCAGGTGTCCCCGGACCGGACCACGGTGTCGGTCAAGGTGCCGCACGCCCAGCTCGAGCCGGCCGTGCTGAACGTCGACCAGTCCTACGTCTACGCCGAGCAGCAGGGGCTGCTGAACCGGATCGGGAACTTCTTCTCCGGCAACCCGAACAGCCAGCAGCAGGTCTACATGCTCGCCCAGCAGAAGATCCAGACCGCCGCCAACCAGAGCCCGCTGGTCGCCGATGCGCAGCGGAACACCCAGGCCATGCTCACGAGCATGCTCAGCTCGCTCGGCTTCACCCACGTGACGATCACGTTCACCTGACTCCGGGCAGCGGCCTCGGGCGCCGGGGGCGCCGAGCGCCGGGTCAGCCTGCCGGGGTGGCGCGCGGGAGGATGTCCGCGACGCGGACGCCCGGCGGGAGGGTCCCGTAGGCGTGGCCGCGGTCGCCGGCCAGCCGGGTAGCGGCGAAGGCGTCCGCCACCGCGGGGTGGCCATCGCGGATCAGCAGCGCCGCCTGGAGGGTGACCGCCATGGCCTCGGCGAGGCGGCGGGCGGACGACTCAGCCGGGTCGGCGGCGTCCTTGCGGAGCCGCGCGATCGCCTCGTCCAGCCGGCGGTCGGCGCCCGCGGCGAGGTCGAGCTCGGCGAAGAACGCTTCGGCGGCTTCCGGCTGGCGGGTCAGCGCGCGCAGCGCGTCGAGCGCGGCGACATTGCCCGACCCTTCCCAGATCGACCCGAGCGGCGCCTCCCGGTACAGCCTGGGCATGCCGGACTCCTCGACGTAGCCGTTGCCGCCCAGGCATTCCAGGGCCTCGGCCGCATGCGCAGGGGCCTGCTTGCACACCCAGTACTTGGTCACCGCCAGCGCCAGCCGGCGGAACGCGGCCTCCCGCTCATCGCCGCGGGCGGCGCGGTCGGTGGCCCCGGCCAGCCGCAGTGCCACCGTGGTCGCCGCCTCCGACTCGACCGCGAGGTCGGCGAGGACGTTGGCCATCAGCGGCTGGTCGGCGAGCCTAACGCCGAACGCCGTGCGGTGGGCGGCGTGGTGCGCGGCGTGAATGACGCCGAGGCGCATCCCGGTCGCGGCGGCGAGCACGCAGTCAAGCCTGGTCGAGTTCACCATGTCGATGATCGTCCGGACGCCGCGGCCCTCATCCCCCACCAGCCACGCCGTCGCGTTCTCGTACTCGACCTCCGCGGAGGCATTCGACCGGTTGCCGAGCTTGTCCTTCAGCCGCATCAGGCGCATGCCGTTGCGGGTGCCGTCGGGGAGCACGCGGGGCAGCAGGAAGCAGGACAGGCCTTTCCCCGGGATCTGGGCCAGGACCATGAACAGGTCGCCCATCGGGGCGGAGGTGAACCACTTGTGGCCGGTGATCAGGTAGCTGCCGTCCGGCTGCGCGACCGCGGCCGTGGTGTTCGCGCGGACGTCGGAGCCGCCCTGCTTCTCGGTCATCGACATGCCCGCGAGCAGCCCGCGCTTGCCCAGCGGCGGCCGGAGGCCGAAGTCGTAGCTGGCCGCGGCCAGCAGCGGCTCGTAGGCGCTGGCCAGGGCGGGCGTGTGCCGCAGGGCGGGCACGATCGCGTACGTCATCGACACCGGGCACAGGTGCCCGGCCTCGGCCTGCCCCCAGACGTAGAAGCCGGCCGCGCGGGCCACGTGCGCGCCGGGACGGCTGTCGCGCCACGGCGCCGCGTGCAGCCCGTGGCCGACCGCGGTCGCCATCAGGTCGTGCCAGGCGGGATGAAACTCCACCTCATCGACGCGGTGGCCGTACCGGTCGTGGGTGCGCAGCCGCGGCGGGTGCTCGTTGGCGAGCCGGCCGTTGTCCTGCGCCTGCCCGCCGCCGGCCAGCCTGCCGAGTTCGCACAGCTCCGGCTCTGCCCAGCCGGCCCGCTCGCGCCGCAGGGCGCTGAGCAGGGCCGGGTCGTCGGAGGCGTCGTAGCCGGTTAGCGGGGGCGGCTGGTTGGTGACCTCGTGCGCGGGCATCGCCGGGCTACGCCTTCGTGAGGCAGCCGGCCAGCCAGTCGGCCATCCGGGAGCGCGACTCGTAGGCGCGGTTGGTCACGCCGTGGCTGCCGTCCGGGTAGAGCAGCAGCTCGGCGCCCGGCGCCTCCTTCGCCAGCCGCTCCTGGTGGTAGGCGGGCACGATCCGGTCCCTGCCGCCGCCCACCACGAGCAGCGGGATGCTGATGCGGCCGGCGGCGTCCTCGAGGGTGAGCTCGGCGGCCTTCGCCCGCGCCTCTGCCTCGCTCGCCGCGCCGGAGCGGGCCCGGAAGGTCGCCTTGGTCTGCGCGGGCAGGTCGTCCCAGCCCAGTTCGAAGCGGTACGGGCCGGCCAGCGAGACGACCGCCGCCAGGCGCGGCTCGTAGGCCGCGGCGCGGGCCGCATAGTAGCCGCCGAGGCTCACTCCGAACAGCCCGGTCTTCTCCCCGTCCACGTCCTCGCGAGTCCGCAGGTAGTCCACCGCGGCGGTGGCCACCTTCTCGTAAGCGGGCTCGATCGGCAGCTCGTACTCGGATTCGCCCTGGCCAGGGCCGTCGATCGCGATCGTGGCCAGGCCGCGGGCCAGGTAGTACTCGGCGGTGGCCTGCAGCTCCTCCTTGGTGGAGTCGAGGCCGGGCACCATGATCACCACTGGGGGCCGCTGGCCGGCCGGGACGCGCAGGTACGCGGGCAGCTGGGTGCCGGCGTAGGGGATGTGCACCAGCTCGGCCGGCGGCGTCAGCGAGCCGGCCGCCCGGCGGTAGCAGGCGACGCTCCGGTCGTGCGCGGCGCGCTGCTCGTCCGGGTGGTCGACGAAGACGAACTTGCCCCAGTGCCAGGCGAGCGCGGCCCGCCGCCAGGCGCCGGCCGCTGTCTCCCGCTGGCCGGCGTCGTCCGCGCTTTCGGCGAGCTGCTCGTACTCCGCCGCGGTGTTTCCCCATTCCCGGCACCAGTCGTCCCAGCGGGTGATCCTGCTGAGGGTCGCGGTGAAGTCGCCGTAGTCGGTGCCGTTGGAGATGAAGCGGTAGCTCCAGTGCGCAGCCGCGGCCGCGACACGGGCGTCGGGTTCCGTCTGATCTTGTTGTGCCACGGATGCGATCCTAGGAGGTTGCCTGCCGGGCGAAAAGGTCAGCCCGGAGTGACGGCCTCCGCGCTGCGACAATAAGGACATGACCGACTCCCAGACCGCCGCCGAGGCGCAGCCGGCCAGGACCCTGTGGCTGCCGATCCGCAAGACACCGCTGCGGCAGTTCCTGCAGACGGAGACCGGCAGCGCCGCCATCCTGGCCAGCGGTGTCCTCGTCGCCCTGATCTGGTCGAACGTGGCCGCGGGCAGCTATGAGCGGCTGTGGTCCACGCCGCTGGACGTCCGCGTCGACAGCCACGGCCTGTCGATGGACCTGCGGACGTTCGTGAACTCGGGGCTGATGGCCCTGTTCTTCCTCGTGGTCGGTCTGGAGGCGCGCCGGGAGTTCGACATGGGCGAGCTGCGGGTGCGCAGCAGGCTGACGCTGCCGGTGCTCGCCGGGCTCGGCGGCATGATCGTGCCGATCGCCATCTTCCTCGCGATCAACGCCGGCCAGCCCACCGCGCACGGCTGGGGCACCGCCATGTCCACCGACACCGCGTTCGCGCTCGGCGCGCTCGCGCTGGCAGGCAAGGGCCTGCCGGACCGGGTGCGCACCTACCTGCTGACGTTCGCGGTCGTGGACGACCTCGGCGGGATCGTGGTCATCGCCTGCTTCTACAGCAGCCGCGTGCGGTGGATGGCGCTCGTCATCGGCGCGCTACTGCTCGTCGCCTACGGGGTCCTCTCCAGGCGCGGGATCCGCAACGGCCCGGTGTACGCGCTGATCGGCATCGCCTCCTGGGTGGCGTTCTTCGAGTCAGGGGTGGACCCGATCGTCAGCGGCCTGGTCATCGGGCTGCTCACCGTCGCCTACCCGGCGAACCGTGAGGACCTGACGCAGGCCACCGAGACGTTCCGGCTGTTCCGCGAGCAGCCCACCGCCCGGCTGGCCGCCGAGGCCCGCGAGGAGGTGCGCGTCGCGATCTCACCGAACGAGCGGCTGCAGCAGCGCTATCACCCGTGGACCAGCTACGTGATCGTCCCGCTGTTCGCGCTGGCCAACGCGGACGTCAGGATCAGCAGCTCGTTCCTGGCGCACGCCTACGCCTCCCCCGCCACGCTCGGCATCATGATCGGCTACCTGGCCGGCAAGCCTATTGGCACCGGGGGCGCCGCCTGGCTGGCCACCAAGCTGTCGAAGGGCAGGCTGTCCCCGCCGGTCGGCTGGGGCGCCGTCACCGGCGCCGGCCTGGTCGCCGGGATCGGGTTCACCGTCGCGCTGCTGATCGCCTCGCTCTCGCTAAGCGGCACCCAGCTGGCCGAGGCCAAGCTCGGCATCCTGTCGGGCGCGATCTGCGCCGCGATCCTCACCTGGGCGTTCTTCCGGGTGCTCGGCCGGCTGCCGATCAGGACCAGGCTGCGGGCGCTGCTCGGCACCGCGGAGACGGTCACCGACCTCGCCATGCCCGTCGACCCTGACCGCGACCACATCAGGGGACCGCGGGAGGACGCGCTTGTCACGCTGGTGGAGTACGGCGACTTCGAGTGCCCGTACTGCGGGCAGGCCGAGCCGCACGTCCGCGAGCTGCTCAGGGGACACGCCGAGCTGCGGTTCGTCTTCCGCCACCTGCCGCTCACCGACGTTCACCCGCACGCGCAAATGGCCGCCGAGGCAGCCGAGGCGGCGGACCGGCAGGGCAAGTTCTGGGAGATGCACGACACCCTGATGGATCATCAGAGCGAGCTCACGGTCAAAGACCTGCTCAGGTACGCGGCCGACCTCGGCCTCGACACCGAGAAGTTCTCCGCCGACCTGCGCAAGCACACCGGCGCCGCCAGGATCGCCGAAGACGTCGACTCCGCCGACCTGGCCACCGTGTCCGGCACCCCGACGTTCTTCATCAACGGCAACAGGTACTACGGCGCCTACGACATCGACGCGCTGCAGGAGGCGGTGCGCACGGCCAAGGCTCGCGCGTACATCGGCGCGCGATGAAAGGATAGTGAAGTCAACCCAAACGCATGAGGAAAGGGCGGTTGCGTGGCCAGCAACAGCATCGCGATAACCGGCGGGTACGTCGTTCCGATCGAGGGCGAGCCAATCGATGGCGGGACAGTCCTGCTGGTGGACGGCAAGATCGCGGCTGTAGCGGGTCCTGACTTCAAGCCCCCGCCCGGCGCCGACGTCGTCGACGCCGCCGGCAAGTGGGTGCTGCCCGGGTTCATCGACGCGCACGCCCACCTCGGCGTGCACGAAGAGGGCGAGGGCTGGGCGGGCTCCGACACCAACGAGATGACCGGGCCTGTGCAGGCCCATGTGCGGGCGCTCGACGCGATCAACCCGGCGGAAGAGGGGTTCCGCGACGCCATCGCCGGCGGCGTGCTCGCGGTCAACGTCAACCCCGGATCCGGCAACCCGATCGGCGGCCAGACGGTGGCCATCCGCTGCTGGGGCCGCACGGTCGACGACATGGTGCTGCGCGAGCCCGCGGGCCTGAAGTCGGCGCTCGGCGAGAACCCCAAGCGCGTCTACGGCGAGCGCAAGGAGACCCCGGCCACCCGGCTCGGCACCGCGGCCGTCATCAGGGCGGCTTTCACCGACGCGCGGAACTACATGGCCAAGCAGGACTTCGAGAAAAACGATTCGCCGGAACGTAAGGAGCCGACTGCCCGGGACCTGAAACTCGAGGCGCTGGCCCGCGTGCTGCGCAGGGAAATCCCCTGGCGCCAGCACTGCCACCGCGCGGACGACATCGCCACGGCGATGCGCATCGCGGATGAGTTCGGCTACCGGCTCGTGATCGACCACGGCACCGAGGCGCACCTGATCGCGGACAAGATCGCCGCCGCCGGGATCCCCGTCATCATCGGGCCGCTGTTCACCTCGCGGTCCAAGGTGGAGCTGCGGAACCGGTCGCTGGCCAACCCGGGGCGGCTAGCCGCCGCTGGCGTCACGATCGCGATCACCACCGATCACCCCGTGGTGCCGATCCACTTCCTGATCCACCAGGCCACGCTGGCGGTCAAGGAAGGCCTGGACCGCGAGACCGCGCTGCGCGCCGTGACCATCAACCCGGCGCGGATCATCGGCGTCGACGAGCGGCTCGGGTCGCTGACCGCCGGCAAGGACGCGGACGTCGTGGTCTGGTCCGGGGATCCGTTGGACGTGATGTCTCGCGCGGAGGTTGCTTACGTCGGGGGTCGTGAGGTCTACCACTATGACTACGCGGCGCGTTCAGGCGTCCATGTGACTCCATAGCGCGGGGCGCGTTGGCTTGGGGTGGTGTTCACCGCGTCCGGTCGGGGCCTGAGGGCGGCCCCGAACGACGCGGCGTCACACCACCGGCGCCCCGCTTCCCTCGTGGGGCAGTGGACGAGGGGGTGGCGCGTCACTGGCGCCCATCGCGTCCCCCGAGTCACAACGCCCTGGGGGCGCCTGCCTCGGCGCGAACATAGTGGATAGTTAGGCACACCAGAGGGTGCCTAACTATCCATTGTCTTTGGGGGGCGCCTGCCTGGCGGCAACATGATGGGCCGTTAGGCACACCAGAGGGTGCCTAACGGCCCATCATCTTTCAGAAAAGCCCGCCCCGGGTCAGGGGAACGTGGACGATGTCACAGCGACTACGTAACAGGGTGGACGATGTCACATTGACCCCGTTTGCTGGGTTCTGGGCTACGGGTTGGGGAAGCGGCTTGTCGCGCGTTGCGCGGCGACCAGGGCGGGCGGGGCGGTTGCTGGGGAGCCGGCGTTGAATGGGGGGTTCGGGGCGTATTCGATGCCTAGCTGGATTGCCTGGGCGGTTTCTTCGCCTACCAGGCGGGATGCTAGGGCCAGGGCCATGTCGATGCCTGCCGAGACGCCGGCGGAAGTGGCGTATTTGCCGTCAAAGACGTAGCGGGTTTGGACTGGCTTGGCGCCTAGGCTCGCTAGTTCGTTCATCGCTAGCCAGTAGGTGGTGGCCTGGCGACCGTCCAGGAGGCCGGCCGCCGCGAGGATCAGGCTGCCCGTGCAGACGCTGGTGGTCCACGCGGAGGTCTTGTCGGCCTCGAGGAGCCAGTCGCGCAGGGGGCCATCGCCCATTTGAGCTGACTGGCCTGGGCCGCCTGGGACCGCCAGGATGTCGGGGGCGGGGACGTCGGCGTAGCTGGCGTCGGCCACCAGGGTGAGGGTGCCGGTCTCGTCGGAGACGGCACGGGCCCGTTCAGAAGCGAAAATTATCTCGGCGCCAGGGACGTGAGCCAGCACCTGGTGCGGACCCACCGCGTCGAGGGCGGTGAAGCGGTCATAGAGGGCGATGACGATCTGCATGAGGCTCCTTGGGACGGAAACGGCGGCGGTACTCGGCGGGGCTGACGCCCAGGGCGCGGACGAACGCGCGGCGCATTGCCTCGGAGGTGCCGTAGCCGCAGGCGCGGGCGGTCTCCTCGACGCCGCTGGCGGTGTCCTCGAGGCGGCGGCGCGCGGCCTCGAGCCTGGCGCGGTCGACGTAGCGGCCGGGCGGCATCCCGACCTCGGCGGCGAAGGCGCGGGCGAACTGGCGCGGGGACAGGCTGGCGAGGTCGGCGAGGGCGTCGACGGAGAGGTCGGCGGCGGGGTGTTCGGCGATCCACTGCTGAACCTCGCGCAGCGGGGCGCGGTCCGCGACCTGGGCGGACAGCTGGGCGCTGAACTGCGACTGGCTGCCCGGACGGCGCAGGAAGACCACCAGGTGGCGGGCGAGGGCGAGCGCGATGTCGCGGCCGAGGTCGTCTTCGACGAGCGCCAGCGCCAGGTCGATGCCGGCGGTGACGCCGGCCGAGGTGGCGACGTTGCCGCTCTTGATGAAGATCGGGTCGGGGTCAACCGTGAGGTCCGGGTACCGTGCGGCCAGCTCGGCGCTGTACGCCCAGTGGGTGGTGACGCGCCTGCCGTCCAGTAGCCCCGCCGCGGCCAGCAGGAACGTGCCGGTGCAGACCGACGCGATCCGCTTCGCCTCGCGGGCGTGGCCCGCCAGCCACCGCACCAGGGCCGGGTCGGCGTGGCGGGCGCCCTGCCCCCCGGGAACGAGCAGCAAGTCCCAGTTACCGGTGAGCTCACGCAGGTCAGCGGCCGGGGTGATGGTCAGCTTGCTCGACGTGGTGACCGCGCGGCCGCCAAGGCTCGCGGTCGTGACGTCGTACGCCGCGCCGGCGTTGGCGAACACCTCGAGCGGGCCGGTGACGTCGAGGCTCTGCACGCCGTCGAACAGGATGATCAGCACGGTTCGTGGCACGTCTCCCAGTGTGCCGAGGCTCCGGTCATGGCAGCAATGACGAATACCCCACCTTTACTGCCATTGCCAGCAGCCGGGTGAAGGCGGTGGATGGGCGGTCGGCCCCACTCTTGGGCGGTCGATGGACCATCGACCACGTTGGCGGATTACCTAGGCCGGGCTCTCCTTCGCCGCCTCGCGGAGTTCGGCGAACGCGTTCGCGAGGGCGGGGAGGAGCCAGTGGGCGTTCAGGCCGCTGGGGTTGGGGAGGATCCACAGCCGTGCCGGGCCCAGCAGGTCGTCTTGCGGGCCGACGGCGGCGCGGGGACGGGCGAATGCGGTGCGGTACGCCGTGACGCCCAGCACCGCGACGAAGCGCGGGCGACGGGCTTCGGCCAGGGCCGTGAGCCCGGCGGCGCCGTCCCGTAGCTCGGCGGCGGTCAGCTCGGCGGCCTGTGCGGTGGCGCGCGGCGCGATGTTGGTGATGCCGAGGCCGTAGCGGATGAGCTCGTCTTGTCCGGCTGGGCGCAGCTGGCGGTCGGTGAAGCCGGACAGGTGCAGGGCCGGCCAGAACCGGTTGCCTGGCCTGGCGAAGTGCCAGCCGGTCGCCGCCGAGTACAGGCCCGGGTTAATTCCGCAGAACAGCACGTGGAACGATTCGCCCGCCGCGGGCAGCACGTCGGGGAGCGTGCGGTCCCGCGCGGCGGTCAGTGCGTCAGGATCCAGCTTCATGCGTCCAATCCTCGTCGCAGCCCGCTATTGAGGAACGTACCTTGCCGGTATGGCCGCTAGCGTGAGCCGTACCCGGACAAAGGAGAAGGATATGGCGACGACCGCAACCGCCGTGGACGCCGAGCGAGCGGACCTGCTGGCGATGCTGGCCAAGCACCGGCACTTCCTGCGGTTCACCACCCGCGAGCTGACCGACGAGCAGGCCGGGCGGCGCACCACGGCGAGCGAACTGACCCTGGGCGGCCTGATCAAGCACGTGACGCTCGTGGAGCGGAACTGGGCGGACTTCCTCGTAACAGGCCCGGCCGCGATGGCCGGCTCCGGAGCCATGACCGAAGAGGGCTTCGCCGCGTGGCGGCGGCAGTTTCAGCTGCTGCCCGGGGAAACCCTCGCCGGGGTGCTCGAGGACTACGCGTCGGCTGCCGCGGCGACCGACGAACTCGTGCGGACGCTGCCGGACCTGGACGCCGCGCAGCCGCTGCCGGACCGTCCCTGGTTCCAGCCCGGGGAATGCTGGACGGCCCGCCGGGTGATCATTCACATCATCACGGAGACCGCGCAGCATTCCGGGCACGCGGACATCATCCGCGAGTCACTGGACGGCGCCAAGTCCATGGGCTGAGGCCCGGTGCCTGGCGAGCTAACGCGGCACTCACGGCGGCCGCCATCCGGCGGACGATCTCGGTGAGCACGGGGCGCGGCGTCGCGAAGTTCAGCCTGACGTGACCGCGGCCAGCCTCGCCGCAGGCGGCGCCGTCGGTCAGCAGCACCCTGCCCCTGTCGCGGAAGAACTCGGCGGGGCTCACCTCGACGGGACGGTCGCGGAACAGGTCGCGGCAGTCGAGCCAGGCCAGGTAGGTGCCTTCCGGCGGCTGGTAGCCGGTGCCCGGCAGGTAATCGGCGAGCAGGCCGGCCAGCAGCTCACGGCTGCCGTCGAGGTAGCCGACGGCGTCGGCGAGCCAGCCGCCGCCGTCGCGGTAGGCGGCGGTGCTCGCGCGCACGCCGAGAACGCTCGCGCCGTGCTCGAACAGGAACCCGCGTTCGGCCCAGGTCGCGGCGTCGGCGTCGTTGGTCAGGATGAGCTGGGCGCACTTGAGGCCCGGCAGGTTCCAGCCCTTGGACGCGGCCGTCCCGGTGACCGAGTGGTTCGCCGCCTGCTCGCTGACGGAGGCGTACGGGATGTGCGTGCGGCCCGGGTAGACGAGCGGCGCGTGGATCTCGTCGGCGAACACGCGGCCGTCGTGGCGCGCCACGACCTCCGCCACGCCGGCCAGCTCGTCTTTCGTGTAGACCCGGCCGACGGGGTTGCCCGGGTTGCACAGGATCAGCAGGTGGCCGCCCTGCCGGAAGGCGGCGTCGAGGCCGTCCAGGTCCAGCGCCCGGCGGCGGCCGGAGGTCGTCATCGGGACCTGGATGATCTCGCGGCCGAGCTGGAGCGGCCAGGTGAGGAACGGCATGTACGCGGGGGTCGGCACGATCACCGGCGTGCCTGGCCGGGAGAAGACCGTGATCGCCGCCTCCAGGCCCTTGATCACGTCGGGCAGCGGCCGGACCCTGGCCGGGTCCACGGTCCAGCCATAGCTGTCGTGCTGCCAGGCCGCGCACGCCTGCGCCAGCTCGGCCGCCGCGTGGTCGCTGAGGTAACCGAAGTCGGCACGCCCGATCGCGCCGCGCAGGGCCTCGCTGATCGCGGGCGCCGCGCCGAAGTCCATCTCCGCTATGAACGCGCCGATGACGCCGGGTCCGCCGCGGGTCCACTTCAGGCTGCCGCGGCGGTACAGCTCGTCGATGGTGATCCGGTCAGTCGTCTCGGCGAACGTGGGCATCGCACCTGAATCCTGGGTCCGGGCCAGCAGCATCGTTATCACAGTAACGCGGTACCGTTGCCCGGTGACGATCACGAACTGGGCGGGCAACGTGACGTTCACCGCCGCCGACGTGCTCCGTCCCCAGTCGGCCGGCGAGCTCCAGGCCATCGTGGCCCGCACCCCGAAGCTGCGCGTCCTCGGCGCCGGCCACTCGTTCAGCCCGGTCGCCGACTCCCCCGCGATGGTCACCCTGGACGGCCTGCCCGCCGAGGTCGAGATCGACTCGGCGCGGGGCACGGCCCGGGTGAGCGCGGGCCTCACCTACGGGGAACTCGCCCGCGGGCTCGACGCGCGCGGCCTCGCCCTGGCCAACCTCGCCTCGCTGCCGCACATCACCGTCGCGGGCGCCGTCGCCACCGGGACGCACGGCTCCGGCAGCGGGAACGGGGCGCTGGCCACCGCGGTGGCCGGGATCGAGATGATCACCGCGGACGGCGACCTGACCACGATCGGACCCGGCGAGATCACCGGCGCCGTGGTCGCCCTCGGCTCGCTCGGCGTGGTCACCGGCCTGGAGCTGACGCTGGTGCCCGCCTTCACGGTCCGGCAGTGGGTCTACGAGAACCTGCCCCGCGGCGAACTCGACGCGCGGTTCGCCGAGATCTTCGCCAGCGCCTACAGCGTGAGCGTGTTCACCACCTGGCGGGATCCTGGCAACCTCGACCAGGTCTTCGTGAAGCACCGGGCCGACGACGGCTGGACGGCGCCCGGTCGCTGGCAGGGCGCGCGGCTCGCCGACGGTCAGCGAAACCCCGTCCCCGGCATGCCGCCCGGCAACTCCACACCGCAGGGCGGCGCCGAAGGCCCGTGGCATGAACGCCTGCCGCACTTCCTCGCCGACTTCACCCCGAGCGCCGGCGACGAGCTGCAAACCGAATACCTGGTGCCCCGCGACCAGGCGGTCGCCGCCCTCGCGGCGCTCGACGGCCTCGCGCCCAGGATCGCCGAACTGCTGCTGGTCTGCGAGCTCCGCACGGTCGCGGCCGACGACTACTGGCTGAGCCCGTGCTACGGCCGGGACACGGCGGCGTTCCACTTCACCTGGCGCAAGGACCCGGCCGCGGTCACCGCGCTGCTGCCGGCCATCGAGGACCGGCTCGCGCCGTTCGATCCCCGCCCGCACTGGGGCAAGCTGTTCACCCTGCCAGCGGAACGGATCGCGGCGAGCTACCCGCGGATGACGGCGTTCCGCCGCCTGATGGCCGGCTACGACCCGGAGGGCAAATTCCGGAACTCGTTCATCGACCGCGTCATCGCGTTGGACGGACGCTAAGCCTCCTCGTACAGCTCGCGGGGCGGGCGGGCGATCTCCATGAAGCGCCCGGGGTCGGCGAGGGGCGTGAAGCCGCAGTCCGCGTACACCTGGTGCGCGTCCGAGGTGGCCAGGATGAACCGGCGCATGCCCGCCATGTCCGGGTGCGCGAGCAGGGTCTCGATCATCCAGTGCGCGAGCCCGCGGCCCCGGTGACCCGGTAGCACGAACACGTCAGCGACCCAGGCGAACGTGGCCCGGTCGGTGACGACGCGGGTCAGGCCGACCTGGCCGCGTTGGCCGTCGCCGTGGTAAAGGCCGAGGACCAGGGAATTCGCCACGGACCGCGCGACGACGTCGCGCGGCACCCCTTCGGCCCAGTAGGACGTGGTGAGGAAGCCGTGCACCACGTCCAGGTCAATCCGCCCCGGATCGTCATCGATCTCATACTCGCCCTTGGTCACCAGCATGGACCCGAGCCTACGAGTAGGGTGTGGCCATGGCGTTCGGCGGATGGCCGGCCGAGGCAGTGGAGTTCTACGAGGGCCTCGAGGCGGACAACTCAAAGTCGTACTGGACTAGCCAGAAGGCGGTCTACGAGGGCGCCGTGCTGCGCCCGATGCAGGAGCTCACCGAACTGCTCGCGCCCGAGTTCGGCGAGCCGAAGATCTTCCGCCCGTACCGCGACATCCGGTTCAGCGCGGACAAGACGCCCTACAAGACGCACATCGGCGCGGTGCTCGGCCACACCAGCTACGTGCAGTTCTCGGCCGACGGCCTCGGCGCCGGGGCCGGCATGTGGCACCTGGAGCCTGACCAGCTCGCCAGGTACCGCGCGGCGGTCGCCGCCCACGGCACCGGCGCGGACCTCGAGGCGATCATCGCCGAGCTGGAAAAGGCCGGCGTCGAGATCCACGGCCACGAGTCGCTCAAGTCGGCACCCCGCGGCTACCCGCCGGACCACCCGCGGATCGGCCTGCTCAGGCACAAGGGCCTGACCACGTGGCAGCACTGGGATCCAGGCCCGTGGCTCAGGGAACCATCCGCCGCGGACAGAGTCACAGAATTCTTCCGAACGAGCGCCGACGTCTGTTCCTGGCTCACTTCCAACGTCGGGAGCTGAGCGACGCGCATGGTGTCGGTGCGCGCGACCGGACCGGGCGACTGGGAACTGGTGCGTGACGTCCGGCTGGCCGCGCTGCGGGATGCGCCCGGCGCATTCGCGTCGTCATACGAGCGGGAAGCGGCGTACTCCGAGGAGCAGTGGCGCGGGTGGTTCAGTGACCGGTTCGCCATGTTCCTCGCGGACATCCCGGACCGCGCCGAGCCCGCCGGGCTGGCAGGCGTCTTCGACGCCGGCGACGGCGCCGGCCTGGTGTCGATGTGGGTGCGGCCGGACGCGCGCGGCCACGGGGTCGGCGAGGCGCTGATGAACGCGGCGGCCGGCTGGGCCCGGGCCCGCGGGCACGTCGCGATGTACCTGTGGGTCGCCGAGGCCAACGAGCCGGCCCGGCGGCTGTACGAGCGCTACGGGTTCGCCCCGACCGGAGAACGCCAGCCGCTGCCGTCCAACCCCGCCGTGCCGGAAATCCGGATGCGCCGGCCGCTCTGAGCGCGCAGTTCCAGGGTTTGTTCCTGTTTTCTGTCGCCCTGACGACAGAAAACAGGAACAAACGGGCCGCGTTAGCCCGGGTCGTCGCCGCGCCTCCTCATAGGGCACCGTTTCTTGCTGTTATCAGCCTGATATGCGGAGTGGGCGAGCCTGACGGGCGCGTTGGGAACCGGCTGGGTATTCGCTGGTCCCCGTCGCCCGCTCCCGGTACCGTCAACCCGGTATGCCTGAATCGATGAGCGGCAGGTTCGCCAAGCTATGGACCGCTAGCACGCTGTCCGCGCTCGGCACCGGCCTGACGGTCGTCGCGGCGCCGCTGTACGTCAGCGCCCGCACGTCGAATGCGCTGATCGTCTCCGCCACGACTGGCGTGGCCATGCTCCCGTGGCTGCTGTTCGCCCTGCCCGCCGGGGTTCTCGTCGACCGCGCTGACCGGCGGCGGCTGATGGTGGCGGTCGACTGGGCGCGGGCGGCGGCGATGGGCGTGCTGGCCGTCGCGATCCTGGGCGGCTGGTCAAGCATCGTCCTGCTCGACCTCGTTCTCTTCCTGATCAACACGGGCGAGACGGCGTTCGAGCCTGCCGCCCAGTCGATGGTCCCCGCCGTGGTGCCCCGAGACCTGCTCGAACGAGCCAACGGGTGGCTGGTCGGCGGGCTGACCCTCTCGCGCTACATGATCGCCGGGCCGCTGGGCGGGTTCCTGTTCGTCGTCGCGGCGAGCATCCCGTTCTTCGCGAACGCGGGCACGTACGCGGCCAGCGCGGTCCTCGTCGGGCTTGTCGGCGGGAGCTACCGCGCGGCCCGGCCCGGCCAAGCGCCCTCGCCGGATGCCCCCGGGCCGCCGCGTTGGCGGGCCGGGGGTCCCCGGGTGCGGGACGAGGTGGCAGAGGGACTCCGCTGGCTGCTCAAGCAGCGGATGCTGCGCACGATGGCCATCCTGATCGGGCTGCTGAACATAACGCTCGCCGCGGCGACCGCGGTCCTGGTGCTGCTCGCGAAGGAGCGGCTGCACGTCGGCTCCGTCGGCTACGGGGCGCTCTTCACCTGCATGGCGGTCGGCAGCCTGCTCGGCTCGGCGGTTGGCGACCGGGTGATCAGGCGGGTCACGGCGACCTGGACGATCCGGATCGGGCTGCTGGTCGAGGCGCTGACGCACCTGACCCTCGCGCTCGCGACCAACGTCTACGTCGTGGGCGTCGTGATGGCCGCGTTCGGGATCCACGCGGCGCTGTGGACCATCGTGGGCACCTCGCTGCGGCAGCGGCTGACGCCGGCGCACATGCTCGGCCGGGTCAGCAGCGCGAACTTGTTCATCTCCGCCGGCGGTGAAGTCGCCGGGGCGCTGCTCGGCGGCGCCCTCGCCGGCGCCTTCGGCATCACCGCACCGTACTGGGTCGGCTTCGTCGTGGCGCTCATCGTGGCGGCGGCGACCTGGCGCGTGTTCGACCGGGCCACGGTCGCGGCGGCGTACGCGGAGCCCGCTGTCGCTGAGGCCTAGCCGGCGACGTCGGCGAACTCGGCGCGGACGCCGAGCAGGCGGACCGGGCGGGGCGCGACGCCCGGCTCGAACAGCGCCAGCGCCGCCAGCGCGGCCGCCGCGAAGTCTCCGGCCAGCGGGACGCCGTGCGTGACCGTGTTGAACGGGGCGTAGCGCACCTTGACCACGACGCGGGCCACCGGGCGGTCCACCTCCGTTTCGACCTGCCTGGCCAGCCGGGTCACCTCGGCCGTCACCTGCGTCCAGTCGGCGATGTTGCGCTGGTAAGTGACCTCGCGGCCGTGCGACTTGGCGACGTACGGCGTCGGGTCCACCTCGTCGTCGCCGATACCGCGGCCGAGCAGCACCAGCCACGGGCCCGTCATCGGCCCGAACTCCCGCGCCAGCCGGTCCGGGTCGGCCGCGGCGAGCTCTCGCACGGTGCCGATGCCGAGCGTGGCGAGCTTGGCCGTCGTCTTCGCGCCGATCCCCCAGATCGCGTCGGGCGGCCGGTCGCCGAGCAGGTCGAACCAGGTCGCCGAGGTCAGCCGGAACACCCCGGCCGGCTTGCCGAACCCGGTCGCGATCTTCGCCTGCAGCTTGTTCTCGCCGATCCCGACCGAGCAGTCCAGCTCGGTCGCCGCCCGCACGTCGGCGGCGAGCGCGCGGGCGAAGGTCTCCGGGTCGGCGGTGTCCACGCCGACGAAGGCCTCGTCCCAGCCGAGCACCTCCACCGGCTGGCCGGTGTCCCGCAGCACGGCCATGACCCGCTCGGAGACCTCGTTGTAGGCATCGGCGTCCACCGGCAGGAACACGCAGTCAGGGCAGCGCTTGGCCGCGGTGCGCAGCGGCTGTCCCGAGTGCACGCCGAACTCCCGCGCCTCGTAGGACGCGGTGCTGACCACGCCGCGCTTGGCGGGGTCGCCGTCGCCGCCCACCACGACCGGCTTGCCGCGCAGTTCCGGGCGGCGCAGCACCTCGACGGCCGCGATGAACTGGTCCAGGTCCACGTGCAGCACCCACCGGCTCACAACGGGAACGGTACCCGCCCGGCCGCGCCGTAACGATCCCGGAACGCCTCTACGCGGGCCGGGTGCTCCTGGCGACCAAGGTGCTTGCGGTCAGCTCCCCCGTCGCCGTCGCCGGGGCGACGCTGGTCGCGGCGGCGCTGTTCAACGTGCTGCGGCGCCGGGTGCAGCGGGGGTGGGCCGCCGGTTCAACCGGGCCCGCTACGACGCCGAGGCCACCGTGGCGCTGTGCGCCGCCCGGCTCAAGGACACCGTTCGACGCCGGCTCCGTCAGCGGCGACCTCGCCGCCGTCGTGCAGCAGGCCCTGCAGCCGGCGAGCCTGTCCGTCTGGATGCGGGAGTTAGGCAGCCGCCTGGACAGTCAGCGCTCTGAGCTCTCCAGCCACTTGTCCGTGGTCACCGGGGTCCAGGCGGCGAGCCTGGCGAGCAGCCGCGCCGGGTCGTCGTCGGTGATCACCAGCTCCCGGTGGACCGTGCTGACGAAGCCTTGCCGCACGGCGCCGTCGAGCAGCGCGCGAAGCGGTTCGAAGTAGCCGTTCACGTCGAGCACTCCGCACGGCTTGGCGTGGATGCCGAGCTGGGTCCAGGTGACGGCCTCGAAGAACTCGTCGAAGGTCCCGTAGCCGCCGGGCAGCATGATGAACGCGCCCGCCGCGTCGGACATCGCGGCCTTGCGCTCGTGCATGGTCTCGACGACCGTGAGGTTCGTCAGCCCGGGATGCGCGACCTCCCTGTCCACCAGGGCGCGGGTGATCACGCCGAGGACCTCTCCGCCCGCGTCGCGGACGGCATCGGCGAGGACGCCCATCAGGCCGACGTCCCCGCCGCCGTAGACCAGCCGGATGCCCCGTTCCGCGAGGAGCCGCCCAAGGGATGCGGCGGCCCGCGCGTACACCGGATCGGCGCCCCGGTTGGACCCGCAGTAGACCGCGACCGCCCGCAGTTCCCGGCTACTCATCGGCCGGCTGCAGGCGCGACTTCGCCTCGGCGTACAGGTCGGCAGGCAGCGGTCCCTTTTCCGCGATCGCGATGTTGCTCTCCAGGTGACCGGGGTTGGCCGTGCCGACGATGGTGGTCGACAGGTACGGGTGGCTGAGGGTGAAGCGCAGCACGAACTCCATCGGGGTCATGCCGCTGCCCGCGAGCAGGTCCCCGATGCCCGCGGCCGCCCAGTTCCGCTGGCCGAGCCCGGCCGGCTGGCTGAGCGGGCCGGTCTGCCAGTTCTTCTCCTCCGACGGCGCGCCGCGCGCCGCGCCGCCGCGGATCAGCGTGCCCGCGCCGGTCGCCGCGGCCGCCGTGATGAGGTCCTCGTGATCGCGCTGCACTGCCGAATAGGGGATCTGGAAGGCGTCGAAGACGTCCATGGCGATCTGCCCGGGCAAGTGGGGCAAGATGCCGGACATCCCGATGAAGCGGACCTTGCCTTCCTTCTGCAGCTCCTGGAGCGTCTCGACCGTGTGGTTGTCCCTGAGCTGCTCGACGCTCGGGGACATGTGCACCTGCACCAGGTCGAGACGGTCAGTGCGCAGCCGCCGCAGCGACTGCTCCACGTCCGCCCGGACGTTCGCCGGGCTGTAGTCGTGCGGGTAGGGGGGCTCGGCATCGGCCGGGATCTCGATGAGGCAGCCGCACTTGGACGCTAGGAAGAACTCGTCGCGCCGGTGCCCGAGGTGCTTGCCGATGAGCTCCTCGCTGCGGCCGTAGTCCGGGCTCGTGTCGATCAGGGTGATCCCGCCGTCCAGCACCGCGTTCAGCAGGCGGCCCGCCGCGTCGTCGTCGATCTCCGGACCCCGGGGCTGGCCTCTCAGCTCCATCGCGCCGTAGCCGAGGATGGTCACGTCTGCCTGGGTGCGGCCGAGGGTCCGCGTCATGATCGTCATGGGCCTTACGCTAGCTCGCCGCCCTGAAGCGGATCGCGGAGGGAACCTTATGACCCGCTGTCGTCGGCCGGCCTGCGCGAGAAGGGGACCGGCGATGGCCGGTCAGCCTGGCGCGGGCGGAGCGTCAGGCGCGACGCTGGCCCGCGGACGGTGAGGCGCCCGGCTCCGGAGAGGGCGACCCAGCCGCAGAGCGCGAGCGGGTAGCAAAAGTAGCCGAACCTCGTCGCCGGCGACAGCGCGAACAGCGTGGTGAGCCCGAGGGCGATCCTGGTGGCCGCCCTGGCCGGGCCGGCGGGCGCCGCGAAGACCAGGGACAGGATCAGCGCCACGCCCGCCAGGATGAGCAGGGCGATCGCGGTGGCGTGCCCGGCCGGGCCGAGCGTGGTGAGCAGGTGGCCGGGCAGCGGGCTCTGCGCGGGCGACGTGACGCCGGTCAGGCCGAGCGGGTAGGCGACCGTATTCCGCAGCAAGGCGTCCGGATCCGGCAGCGCGGCCGGGGCGAGCGCGGCGGTCAGGACGGCGGCGGTGCCCAGCGCGACGGCGCCGAACCTGACGGCCGCCCGGCCGCCGTCGCGCGCCTTGACCATGACAACGAGGACGGCCAGCGCCGGCCAGGCGGTGTACTTCATCGCGCAGACGACACCAAGCACCAGGCCCGCCTGCCAGAGACGGCGAGCCCCGTGGCTGCCGCGGGTGAGCATGGCCAGCGTCAGGCAGATAAGGGCGATCACCGGCGGGTCGGTGATGCCCATGGCGAGCGGGAAGGCCATGACCGGGGACGCGATCGCGAGCGCGGCGAGCGTGATCGCGGCGCCCTGGCCGTTGCCTGCCCGCAGCTGGGCGGCGCGCGCTTTGCTGGTGATCCGGAACGTGGCGTACAACAGCAGGAAGGTGACCGCCGCGAGCCAGGGCCGCGGGTCCCCGAGGATGCCGGGCAGTCCCAGCGCCTTCGGCAGCCCGAAGACCGCCATCACCGGCAGGTACGGGTTATAGGCGAGCCAGCCGCCGTGCGCGAGCTGGGCAAGCGGCAGGTAGGGACTGCCGTGGTGCAGCAACAGCACTCCGGACCTGGCCACCACCGTGGCGTCAGGAGTGCTGGGCTCCTGCGTCGCCAGCCAGGTGAGCGGCGCCACCAGGGCCCCGGCCACGGCGACGGCCAGCGCGGTGACTTGCCCGCCGCGGCCGCGGCGGGCCGCGGCGATGACGGCGGCGAGGGCGTAACCGCCCGCCGCCCAGATTCCCCACCAATGGTCGAGGCCCGGGCCGCTGAAGGCAGCCACGCAGGCGGCGTAGACCGCGAACCCGGCATACCATGCCGCCGGTAGCCGCAGGGCGGCCTCCAGCAGGCGCCGCGGCTTGTCCGCGGGTGTCGCGAGCTTGTCCCTGGAAGTCACGGTGGCCATAGACAGCAGCATTGCTGGCCGCGACCGCCAGGGTCGATATGCCTAGACCCCGAATCCGGGCTACACCCAGCCCCCCGCTTCAGCGTGCACTCAGCCCCCGTCGGCCTGGGGGGCTAGCTACAGGGCGAGCTCGGTGGGGCACGGTGAGCTGGGCAGCCGGCGGCTAGCGCTCGGTGTCTTCCAGGGTGCTGGCGTCGCCGGGGACGTCCACTGAGTGCTGCTTAAGGGCGGACAGCGGGACGATCTCCAGCGCTCGCTCGTGCGTGGAGGCGAGCACCACGGGCGCGGCAGCGCCGTCCTTGTGCGCGCGGAGCCAGTTGGCGGCGGTCACGCACCACCGGTCGCCAGGCACCAGGCCGGGGAAGCGGAACTGGGGCATCGGGGTGCTCAGGTCGTTGCCGATGCGCCGCTGGTGGTCAAGAAATTCCTGGGTCACCACCGCGCAGACGGTGTGACTCCCCATGTCTTCGGGCCCCGTGGTGCAGCACCCGTCCCGGTAGAAGCCGGTAAGCGGGTCAGTGCCACATGGCTCGAGCTCGCCGCCGAGCACATTTCGGTCGCCCATCTCAGCAGTATCGACAGCGCGGGTCTCAGTCCGCAAGACTCACCGGCCGATCAGTGCCCCGCACCACTCCCAGTTCATGTGCTGGCGGCCGTCACAGCCAGCACGAACGTGGCAATCGCGGCGAAGCCGTGGACGATCGGGACGAGCACCGCCAGGTTCGGGCGAATGGGGTGGCGCCGCGGTCTTGAGAACGGGTCCTCGAGCAGCCGCGCGATCATCTCGTCGGTGACCTGATACGCCTGCGGGCCTGGTTCGCCTGCCTCGCTCTTCGCGGTGTCCGAGAGGACCACCGCCGCCTCGTCCCAGGGCGTCGCATCCCGCCGCTCCCCCGGGCGGCGGGCCGGGTACGGCGTCCACAGCGTCACGGTGCATAGCCCGAGCCCCACCGTCACCATCAGCACGGCGACCGCCGTCCAGGCCAGCGTCCGCGCTCCCGAGGCCACGAAGGCCGCCCAGATCAGCAGGCCGCTGAGGGCCAGCCCGGCGTGGCTGAAGATGAGCGGCGGCGGCAGGCCGCCCGCCTTGGCGCGCTCGCGGCGCAAGCCGCCGCGCGCCAGCCAGGTGTGCAGCATGTAGCCGCCCAGGCTCGCGGTCACCAGCCAGCTGATGAGCGTCGCGAAGCGCATAGACCAGCATAGAACGCTAGGTCACGCGGGAGAACGCCGGACGAGCGAGCGGTTTACGGATAGTCCAGTTGTACATAGGTTATGCTGGACCAATGTCGTATATCGAGATCCTGCTGCTCCGGCACCTGACACGCCGCCCCGCGCACGGATATGAGCTGCGGAAACGGGTCGAGCGCACCACCGGGCTGCGGCTGAACAACAACTCGCTGTACCCGGCGCTGCGTCGGTTCGAGGAGGCGGGCGCGGTCACCAGGAGCGAGGAGCCGCAGGAGGGGCGGCCGCCGCGGCTGGTGTACGCGCTCACGCCGCTGGGCCGCGAGCTGCTGCACGACATGCTCGCCGACCTGACGCCGGAGCAGGCCATCGATGACTACGAGTTCATGGCCAGGCTCGGCCAGTTCGCCCTGCTGGAGCCCGGGGAGCGGCTCGCCGTGCTCGACGCGCGCGACAAGGCGCTGGCGACCAGGATCGCGCACCTCGCGGAGATGCTCACGCGCTCCGCGGGCGACCGGTGGGCGGCGGCGGTGACCACCGAGCTCAGCCGCCGCGACGTGGCCGAGCGCGGCTGGCTCGCGGAGCTGCGAACGCTCGCGGCCGGGCCATGACGGACCGGGGGACCCGTGCGGGCGCGGGTATCAGTGACGACGCGGCACGCGGGACGGCGTCACGGACATCCGCGGCGGCAGCCGTTGTGCAGTACGCACTGCTGGCCGGGCCGCTGCTGTCCATGGTCGACTCCAGCATCGTCAACGTGGCGGCCGAGCCGATCGCGCGGGCGCTGGACGCCCCGCTGACCACGGTGCAGTGGACGGTCAGCGGGTACCTGCTCGGGCTCGGCACCGGGCTGGCCGGCACCGCGTACCTCGCGCGGCGGTACGGGACGGTGCCGGTGTACCGGGTCAGCCTGGCGGCGTTCACGGCGGCGTCCGCGCTGTGCGCGCTGTCCCCCGGCATCGGCGCGCTGATCGCGTTCCGCGCTGTGCAAGGGCTGGTCGCCGCGCCGCTGGTGCCGCTGGCGATGTCCATGCTGCTCGGCAAGGGCGGCAGGGCCCGGTCCATCTCGGTGGCCGCCGGGATCATGCTGTTCGCCGCGCCCGCGCTCGGGCCCACGGTGGGCGGCGCGCTGATCGGGGCCGGCGGCTGGCGGCTGATCTTCGCGGTCAACGTGCCGCTCGGCGTGGTCGCGGTGTGGGCGGCGAAGCGGCTCAGCTCCGGAGTCGGGAGCGTACGTTCGGGGAAAAAGACTGAATTCGACCTGGCTGGCCTGGTCATGCTCGCCGCCGGAGTCACCCTGGTGCTGCTCGGCACCGGCCAGGGCGGAACGGCCGGCTGGGGCACGGCGACGTGCCTGGCGCCGCTTCTGGCGGGGGCCGCGCTGCTGGCGGCGTACGGGCGGCACGCGGCGAGGCGAGCGCAGCCCGCGCTCGACCTGTCGCTGTTCCGGCAGCCGGTGCCTGCGCTGTCCATGGGCCTGTGCGCGCTGGCCGCGGTGGTTACCTGGACGGCCGTGTTCCTGCTGCCGGTGTTCGTGCAGACCGCGCAAGGGCGGTCCGCGCTGGCCGCCGGGATCGCGATGGCGCCGCAGGCGGTGGTCACCGGGCTGTCTACCGCGCTCGGCCAGCGCGGCCTGCTGACCAGGTTCACGATCCGCGCGACGGTGGGCGCCGGGTTCGCCGCGCTCGCCGCGGCGAGCCTGCTGCTGCTCACGGTGGAGGCGGCCACGCCGCTGTGGCTGATCGCGGTCATCCTCTCGGTGCGCTCCGCGTCGATCGGGCTGGTCATCACGCCGCTGCTCATCGCGCTGACCGGGCCGCTGCCGCCGGACCGGATGAACGACGCGAGCACGCTGTTCAACGTGGTGGAGCGGATCGCGGGCTCGTTCGGCATCGGGCTGCTGGCTTCGCTGTACGCGAGCGTGGCACGGTCCGCCGCCGGGCCGGTGCACGCGCTGCACGTGACGGGGATCGTCATCGCGTGCGTCGCGGCGGCGGGCGCGGCGCTGGCCGCCTCGCTGCCCTCGGTGCGGAACGTGTCCGTGCTGGCGGACTGACCCGAGATAAGCGGGCGGATTTCCCGCGGGAAATCCGCCCCACCGCCGAAACGATTAGTATTCGTGGCGAACAAATGCCTTTATGCCGCGGCGTTTACTTGAAAGTGGGCAGCAGGTCGCCGGTGATCTTGGCCTGCGGCAGCAGCGTATTGTCGACCACCTTGGCCTCGAGCGGATACGTGGTGCCCTTCTGCCACTGAATGCCAACCGGCGGGGTAATCACCACGCCGGGTGCGGGAGCCTTGGACGAGGTGAAGTCCATCGGCCCGGCCACCGCGTCGGGGATCACGACTTCGTGGATGGCCGTGGCCACCTCTTCCTTGTTGTGCGGGTCGTTGACCGAGGTAAGCGCCTTGTAGGCGATCTCGAAGAGCGTGTAGTTGCTGATGTTCGCGTTCGGCTGGCCGTTGCCCGCCGCCGTGTAGGCGGCGGCGAGCTCCGGGCAGGACCGGCCGGTGAACGAGGAGTGCCACGGCAGCGACGGCACCCACCAGCTTGAGAACGCCCTGCGGTCCATCGCCGCGCCGGTGCGCTCGCGCAGCGGCGCGGTCGTCGCGGCCGTCAACCTCGCCATCCCGTGGTCGCCGGTCGCGATGTCCGAGCTGGTCGCCCTGCTCGGGCCCGCCGTCCAGGGCGCCGCACGGCAGATTTCGGCGCGGGTGGTCTGATCGGGGCGTCAGGGTGTCAGGGCCGTCACCCGGGGAAATCGACGCGCATTACCACGCGCCGCGCGCTGGGGCGGCTCACCTCGGTGAAGCCCGCCTCGGCGAAGACCTGGCGGGCTCCGACGTGCAGCTCGCCCCAGGTGATCTCCTTGCCTGGCTGAGTGATCATCGCGTACGCCTCGAGCGCCCTGGCGCCGTTGGCCCTGGCGTAGCCGACCGTGGCGGCGGCGAGCCCGTAGGTGACGCCGCGCTTCCGGTATCCCTTGCGGATCGCGAAGCACGTCACCGCCCAGACCCCGTCGTCGGCCTTGTCCTCGTGCCGGCCCTTCCAGACCGTGGGCAGGCCCATCAGCCGCGGGTACTCGGTGCGCGGCTCCACGGCGACCCAGCCGGCCGGCTCACCCTCCAGGTAGGCCACCAGCCCGGTCGTGTTCCCTGCCGCCGGGTCGTCGCAGTTCGTCTGGTCGCGGAGCTGGCCTTGCCGGTCCTCGGGGGTGCCCTGGCTCCAGAGCCAGCCGCGCGTCTTGAACCGCTGGCAGTAGCACTTGCCCGGGTAGTCCGAGGTGCCGAAGATCGCCCGCAGGTCCGCCCACGACGCCTCGTTCGCCGGGACGATCCTCAGCTCGTCCGCCGTGATCGGCGCCCGCGCGCCGGCGTGGCTCATGCCAGGCACGATAGCGTGAGTCCCGGACGGTGTACGACCGGGATGGAGGCGGGCCTTGGCCCACGACCTGAGCCCCACCGCGCGGGCGCTGCTGGCCCTCGAGGCCATCCAGAACACTCCCGGCATCACCGCGCAGCGCCTCGGCGACCGGCTCGGGGTCACCGAGCGGGCCGCCCGGCGCTACGTCGCCATCCTGCGCGAGGCGGACCTGCCGATCGAGTCGGTCAGCGGCCCCTACGGCGGCTACCAGGTGGGGCGCGGCCTGCGGCTGCCGCCGCTGACGTTCACCACCGCCGAGGCGATGGGCCTGGTCATGGCCGTCCTGGAAGGCCACAGGAACGCGGCCGACCCCGCCGACCTGGTGGGGGGCGCCCTCGGCAAGATCATCCGGGTGCTGCCCGAGCGGGTCGCCGGCCCCGTCAGGGCGGTGCGCGCGGTCACCGTTCCGCCGCCTGATGGCGAGACCAGGGTCAGCCCCGAGCTGACGACGGCGCTGATCGAATCGTGCGCCGCCGGGCGCCGGCTGCGGCTGGCGTACCGGATGACGAAGGCGGACCGGACGATGGAGGTCGACCCCTGGGCCGTCGTGCTGCGGCACAGCCGCTGGTACCTGCTGGGCTGGTCGCACACGGCCGGGGCGCGGCGGGTGCTGCGCGTCGACAAGATCGCCGCGGCCGAACCGCTGCCTGAGGAGTTCACGCCGCCCGCCGGCCTCGACGCGCTGGGCGCCCTCGAGGAGCACCTGTCCCAGGGCTGGCGCTACCCCGTCGAGGTTCTCGTCGACGCCACGGTCCGGGAGACGTCGTACTGGGTTCCGCGCAGCATGGGGCGGCTGGAGCCGGCCGACGGCGACCGGACGCTGATCCGGGCCACGACCGACAACCCCGACTGGTACGCCGGGCGGCTCGCCGCCATCGAGGCCTCCTTCCGGGTGCTCGGCGGCGCCGAACTCCGGCGGGCCGTCACGGCGCTCGGCCGGCGGCTGGTGCGGGCCGCCGGCCAGTCTGGCGGGCAAGGCGCGCGAGCTGTCAGGTGATGTCGCGGCGCGGATCTACGTCAGCCGGACGCCGGTGAGGGCGGCGCACGCGGCGAGCAGAGCGTCCTGCAGGCCGGTGTCGTAGGCCGCCGGGTTCGCCCGCCGCTCGCGGCGCGACTTGAGGTAGCGGCCGGTCACCGCGGCGGCGGGCTCGCCGCTCGTGACGAGCCATACCTGCGTGTCCGCGCCGGCCGGAAGCTCGCCGGTGGCACTCGCGCCGCCCATCTTGGTCCTGATCCAGCCGGGGTCGACCGCGTTGCAGCGCAGCTCCGGATGGCGGCGCGCTACCGCGAACGCGAGCAGGATGTCGTAGAGCTTGGAGTCGCGGTACGCCTGCATGCCGTTCCATGGCCGGCGCTCCCACTGCAGGTCGTCCAGGTCCACCCGGCCGGCCGCCTCCAGTCCCGAGCTGAGGTACACCAGCCGGGCCGGCAGCGGCATCAGCGCGGTGAGCAGGTATGGCCCGAGCACGTTGACCGCGAAGATCCGCTCGCCGCCGTCGGCGGTCCGGTGGCGCGCGGCCGCGCTGCCAACGCCCGCGTTGTGGATGACCGCGTCGTAGGGCCCGAGGTCGTTCGCGGACGCCGCTGTCTGCCGGATCCCCGCTATGACCGACAGGTCGCCCACGGCGACGCCGGCCGCCTCCGGCACCGCGGCGGCCGCCTCCTTGGCCCTGGCGTCGTCCCGCGCGTGCAGCACGACCCGATGGCCGCCCCTGACCAGCTGCCGCGCCGTCTCCTGGCCGATACCGTCCGATGATCCCGTTACGAAAACGCTCGCCATGCTCCGAACGGTACCGGGGTGACCGGCCGGGGACCGACAATGGGACGATGGGTAAGCAATGGGACGCCGTGGTGATCGGCGGCGGACATAACGGACTGGTGGCGGCGGCCTACCTGGCGCGGGCCGGGCTGGACACGCTGGTGCTCGAGCGGCGCGGGGTCATCGGCGGCGCGTCGGTGAGCGAGCATCCGTTCGGGCCGGAGTACACGGTCACGTCGCTGTCGTACGTGCTGTCCCTGCTGCCGCCGGACATCGCTCGTGACCTGCGGCTCGACCTGACGGTCTACCCGCAGGGGCCGTACTTCGCGCCACACAGGGACGGGCGGGCGCTGCGGCTGCCGGGCGACGCCGCGCGGCGGCACGAGGAGATCGCGCGCTTCTCTTCGCGTGATGCCGACGCCTACGACGCGTACGAGGCGCACCTGGCGGGCATGGCGCGGGTCCTCGCGCCGCTCCTCGAACAGGTCCCGCCCCGGCTCGGGTCGCGGCGGCCCGCCGACCTGGCGGCGCAGGCGCGACTGGCCGCGCGGCTGCGGGCGGTCGACGTGCGCGGCGCGGTCGACATCACCCGGCTGCTCACCGGGTCGATCGCCGACCTGCTCGACCGATACTTCGAAAGCGACGCCCTGCGCGGCGTACTGTCGGTGTCCGGGGTCATCGGCACCTGGGCCGGCCCGCGTAGCGCCGGCACCGCGTACGTGATGCTGCACCACCACCTCGGCGAGGCCGGCGGCCAGGCGGGCGCCTGGGGGTTCCCGCGCGGCGGAATGGGAGCGGTCGCCGCCGCCATCGCCGCGGCGGCCCAGCGGTTCGGCGCGACGATCAGGACGGACGCCGAGGTGGCGCGGATCCGGGTGCGCGGCGGCACGGTCGCCGGGGTGACGCTGGCCAGCGGCGAGGAGATCGACGCTTCCTGCGTCGTCACCACCGCGCACCCCGCGATCTCGTTCCTGCGGCTGCTCGACCGCGCGGAGCTGCCCGACGGCTTCGCGGCGGACATCGAGCACTGGCAGACGCGCAGCGGCACGGTCAAGATCAACCTCGCGCTGGACAAGCTGCCGGCGTTCACCGCGCACCCGTCGTTCGACCCGGCCGTGTACGGCGGCACGATCGTGCTGTCTGAGTCGCTCGACGACGTGGAGAACGCGTTCCAGGAGGCCGTTTCCGGTAAGCCCGCGTCGCTGCCGTTCGCGGACATCTGCATCCCGTCGGTGTTCGACGACTCGCTGGCGCCCTCAGGCAAGCACGTGATGTCGATGTTCACCCAGTGGGTGCCGCACACGTACGCGGACGCGCCCGACGAGGCCGCGCTGGCGGATTACGCGGACCGGGTGATCGCGCGGGTCGAGGCGGTCGCACCCGGGTTCACCGACTCGGTGCTGCACCGGCAGGTCATCGGGCCGCACGAGATGCAGGAGGAGTACGGCCTGGTAGGCGGCAACATCTTCCACGGCGAGCTGTCGCTCGGGCAGCTGTTCCACGCCCGGCCGGCGGCTGGCTACGCGGACCTGCGCACGCCGGTGCGCGGGCTGTACCAGGCGGGCTCGGGGACGCACGGGGGCGGCGGGGTCACCGGGATCCCCGGGCGCAACGTGGTGCGGCAGATACTCACCGACCAGCGCGCCGAGCGCTGGCGTCGCCGCCTGCCCGGCCGGTGACTTTGCGCGTTCCGCAGTAGAAGTGGCTGATGTGACCAGCGAGGTCGGGCGGCCATGCGGCAGGACGCTGTGTCCGGCTCATGGGGCGGACTGTACCGTAGAGGCGTGAGCATCTATGACATTCCGGTCAGCACCCTGGCCGGCGAGGAATCCTCGCTCGGCGAGTTCGCGGGCAAGACGCTGCTCGTGGTGAACGTCGCATCCAAGTGCGGGCTGACCCCGCAGTACACCGCCCTCGAGGCGCTGCACGAGCGGCTGGCTGACCGCGGCTTTTCCGTCGTCGGCTTCCCGTGCAACCAGTTCGGCGGGCAGGAGCCGGGGAGCGCGGAAGAGATCGCCGAGTTCTGCTCGGCGACGTACGGCGTGACGTTCCCGATGTTCGAGAAGATCGAGGTCAACGGCCCCGGCCGGCACCCGGTCTACACCGAGCTGACGGCGGTCCCCGACGCCGGCGGCGAGGCGGGCGACATCCAGTGGAACTTCGAGAAGTTCCTGGTGCGCCCGGACGGCAGCGTGGCGGCGCGGTTCCGGCCGATGACGACGCCCGACGACCCCGAGGTGCTCAGCGCGATCGAGGCAAACTTGCCGGCCCCGCACCACCCGGGGTAGCCCCGCCTCCCCGCGAGCGGCCCCCTCGGCGCCCCGGGCGGTTTCCTCACCGCCAGCATCGCGTGCCGCGACGGGCGGGACATCACGGTACACACCACCAGATTTTGGCCGGGCGCACATTGCCGTGCCGGCGCCAGCGGTCTAACGTCCCCGGCATGACGACGTTTGTTCTGGTGCACGGGGCATGGGGCGGCTCATACGGGTTCCGCGCCGTGCGCGGTCCGCTGCGCGCCGCGGGGCACGACGTGTTCACGCCGAGCCTGACCGGGATCGGCGAGCGCGTGCACCTGGCCAGCCCGCAGGTCAACCTGACCACGCACGTCACCGACGTGGTCAACACGGTGCTGTACGAGGACCTGAGCGACATCGTGCTGCTCGGCTACTCCTACGGCGGCATGGTCGTCACCGGCTCGCTCGAGTACATCGCCGGCCGGGTCGGCCACCTCGTCTACCTGGACGCGTTCCTGCCCGCCGACGGCCAGTCCCTGAACGATCTCACCGGCGCCGGCTACGGCACGAGCGCCATCGGGCCAGGAGGCGAATGGCTGGTGCCCCCGATGGCTCGCAACTTCGACGACGCGGCGGAAGCCGCCTGGCACTTCGCCCGCCGCTCCCCGCACCCGGTCGGCTGCTTCACCGAGCCGGTCCGGCTGCGCCAGCCGCTCGAGGAATACCCGTTCACGCGCACGTATATCAAGGCCACCGCCGACGCCCGCACACCGGAAGATGACCGCAGGCATCCGTTCTGGCAGGCCGCCGACCGCACCAAGACGGACCCGGCGTGGCGCTACCGGGAGATCGACACTGACCACATGATCCCGGTCAAGCGCCCGGCGGAGCTCGCGGAGCTGCTGCTCGAGCTCACCTAGCGGCCGCGCCCCCCGGGAAGCGTTCGGCCTGGTGAGGAGGCCGGGCCCGTTCGGGATCAAAATGTCGGACCCCCGGCGTAGGGTGGCACTATGCCGGCAACAGCAACCCAAGCAGACCTCGAGATCTACCGCCGCGAGCTGACCGGATACTGCTACCGGATGCTCGGCTCGGCGTTCGAAGCCGACAACGCCGTCCAGGAGACGATGCTGCGCGCGTGGAAGAACGCCGACAGCTTCGAGGGGCGCTCCAGCCTGCGCTCCTGGCTCTACAAGATCGCCACCAACGTGTGCCTCGACGCGCTGCGCGGCGAGAAGCGGCGCGCGCTGCCGATGGACCTCGGGCCCTCGTCGCCGCCGCTGGAGTCGCTGCTGCGCCCGTGGCCGACCGAGGACGTCTGGGTCACCCCGATCCCGGACGTGAAGGTTATGCCGGAGCACGGCGACCCGGCGGAGATCGCCGCGATGCGGGACTCGGTGCGGCTCGCGTTCGTGACCGCGCTGCAGCACCTGCCCGCCAGGCAGCGCGCCGCGCTGATCCTGTGCGAGGTGCTCAAGCTGCCCGCCACGGAGGCCGCCCAGGTCCTCGACAGCTCCGTGGCCTCGGTCAACAGTGCGCTGCAGCGGGCCCGCGCCACCCTCGCCGAGCTGCCCGACCACCAGCGCGCCACCGAGGTCGGGCCGGAGAACGCCGAACTGCTCGAGCGTTACGTCGACGCCTTCCAGCGGTATGACATGAAGGCGCTGCTCGCGCTCATCCACGAGGACGCGGTGATGACGATGCCTCCGTTCGAGCTGTGGCTGCAGGGGAACACCGACATCACGTCCTGGATGGTCCAACCGATAGCGAGCACGTGCGCCGGCTCCGTGCTGGTGCCGGTGCGCGCGAACGGCGTGCAGGCGTTCGGCCAGTACAAGCCCGACCCGGCCGGCGGCTACCAGCCGTGGGGGGTGCAGGTGCACGAGGCGACGGACGGGAAGTTCAGCCGGTTCACCTTTTTTCTCGACACGGGTGCGCTGTTCCCGCTGTTCGGGCTGCCTCCGCACCTCGACGAAAAGCCTTAATCGGAACGGGCGCGGCTTACTCCACGGCTCGGCCGATTTGCCGCCCGGGGCGAGGCCGAGTGCGACGGTTGTCACATCTCGCACGTGACGACATGGCCTGCGGGCGGGCTTAGCGTGGTGATGTGCCATTCCTCCAAGCTCTCGCCATCTTCGCGGCCGGGCTGGCGGCGGGCACGATCAACACTGTCGTCGGCTCTGGCACGCTGATCACCTTCCCGACGCTGCTCGCCTTCGGGTATCCCCCGGTGCTCGCGAACGTGAGCAACAACGTGGGCCTGGTGCCCGGCGTGGCCAGCGGCGTGCACGGCTACCGTGCCGAACTCGCGGGCCAGCGGCGGCGGATCATCAGGCTCGGCTCGGCGTCGGCGTCCGGCGGCCTGGTCGGCGCGATCTTGCTGCTCGTGCTGCCGGCGGACGCGTTCACGGCGATCGTCCCCGCGCTGATCGGCGTGGCGGTGGTGATGGTGCTCATCCAGCCGCGGCTGGCGCGGTGGATGGCCCGGCGGCAGGTCGACAGGTCGGCCGCCGTCCCGGGAGGCGGTGACCCGGGCGCCGACCCGGGCGGTGACCCGGGCGCCGACCCGGACCCGGCGCGGCCCCTGGGCAGCACCCCGACCGCGGTCGGGGTGCTGCCCGCGACCGATGTTTCCCGCGGCGTCGAGGCGATCGGCGGCCCGGTGCTGTGGTTCTTCGTCTTCTGCGCCGGCGTCTACGGCGGCTACTTCGGCGCGGCGCAGGGCGTGCTGCTGATCGGCATGCTCGGCATCGCGTTCAGCGACAGCCTGCAGCGGATCAACGCGGTGAAGAACGTGCTGGCGGGCCTGGTCAACGGGCTCGCCGCGATCGTGTTCATCGCGCTCACGCACGTCGACTGGGGCGTGGCGGGCCTGATCGCGGCGGGGTCGATCATCGGCGGCCAAGTCGGCGCCCGCATCGGCCGCCGGCTCCCGCCGTGGGGTCTGCGGCTGTTGATCGTCTGCGTCGGCGTCGCCGCCCTGGTCAAGCTGCTGGCCTAGCCGCGCTGGGCGACCGCCGCTGGCCGCCCCCTGCGGAGCGCGGGCCGACGCGATGATCCGATCTCGACGCGAGTGTGGCGGCTGGGACTTCTGAGGCTGCCCGTGGCCTTCGCGGTCTGGCTCGATAGGCACTCATTCTGCCGATTGCGCAATTGACCTGCTCTACCGGTGTCGATTGCGCAATCGACAGGTTCGCGTCCGCTACGAACGCAGCGACCTGGTCAGGCGACCCA
Organism: uncultured Actinomycetota bacterium; assembly: GCA_963843745.1. GTDB lineage: Bacteria > Actinomycetota > Actinomycetes > Streptosporangiales > Streptosporangiaceae > Trebonia. The sequence goes on along the minus strand of CAWJLP010000007.1, from coordinate 1,164,447 downwards.
GGGCCAGAGGGGGGTCGGGACCACGCGGGTGGCCGGGACCACGCGGGTGGCCGGGTCGTAGCGGAGCGGGGCGTAGCCCGTGTAGTTCTCGGCCAGCATCGTGGCCGCGGCGCGCGAGGTGACCAGGTTGCGCAGCTGGGCGAGCTGCAGCGCCGACTCGAACGGGTCCTGGCCGGGGACGACGTGCATCATGGCGGTCATCCACCAGGCAAGGTGCGTCGCCCGCCAGACCCGCTCCAGGCAGTGCTCGGAGTAGGCGTCCGCCAGCGCGGGCTCGCCGTCCCGCAGCAGCCTGATCAGGGCTGTCGCCAGCGCGGCCACGTCGGCGACCGCCAGGTTGAGGCCCTTGGCCCCGGTGGGCGGCACGATGTGCGCCGCGTCGCCGGCCAGGTACATCCGCCGGTACTGCATCGGGGTGGCGACGAAACTCCGCATCGGGGTGATGCCTTTCTCCAGGATCGGGCCGGTCTGCAGTTCCCAGCCCGGCACCCCGAGCCGGCGCTGCAGCTCGTCCCAGATCCGGTCGTCCGGCCACGCCGTGATGTCCTCGTCCGCCGGCACTTGCAGGTAGAGGCGGCCGACCTCCGGCGTGCGCATGCTGTGCAGCGCGAAGCCGTCCTCGTGACGGCAGTAGATCACCTCGTCGGTGGACGGCGGCGCCTTGGCGAGGATGCCGAGCCAGCCGTAGGGGTAGCTGCGCTCGGCGACCAGGCGCAGCCCGCCGCGCGGGATGGCGGGGCGGCAGATGCCGTGGAAGCCGTCGCAGCCAGCGATGGCGTCGCAGGTCACCTCGTGCCGCTGGCCGGCGGAGTCCGTGTAGCGCAGCACCGGGTGGTCGGAGTCGAGGTCGGCCACCTCGGTCTCGCTGACCTCGAACTCGAGCGCGGCGCGGTCGGCGGTGCGCGCCCGGATCAGGTCCTTGACGATCTCGGTCTGCGCGTAGATCGTGACCCACCGGCCTCCGGTCAGCTCGCGGAAGTTCACGTGGTGCCGTTCCCCGGCGAACTGCAAGTAGATGCCGTTGTGCTCGAGCCCCTCCGCGTCGAGCCGCCGCCCGAGCCCGACGGCGCGCAGCAGCTCGACCGTGGTGGACTCGAGCATCCCGGCCCGCTGCCTGGCCTCGCAGTACGCCCGGCTGCGAGTCTCGATCACGATGGAGTCGACGCCGCCGAGGGCGAGCAGGTGCGACAGGAGCAGGCCGGCCGGGCCGGCGCCGACGATGCCGACCTGAGTACGGTGCTTAACGGTCATGCGGGGCCACCACCTGAAAATTGCAGTGCAATTACTTAGCGTATTCAGATATGTGAGTAATGTAACAGCGCGGAGAGTAGTTGACTAGTCTCTAAAAGTAGCCACTCATGATGTGCTACCACGGCGGACCGCGGGTGCGTACCCTGCTGCAGTGAGCACACCACCGGATTCCGGAGTCGGCCAGCCCGGGTTTGTCGCGATGCACGGGCTGATGTCCGAGCAGGCTGTCGTCAGGGCGCAGGAAGTCGCGGAGCGGATCGCCACGAGCCGGCTGCGCACGGTGCGGCTGGCCGTCGTCGACCAGCACGGGGTGCCGCGGGCGAAGTCGCTGTCCCCGGACGCGGCGATCGCCGCGATGTCGAACGGGCTCGACTTCTCCGGCGCCATCTACAGCCTGGACACCGGGAACAACGTGTTCGTCTCGCCGTTCGCGGCCGACGGCGGCTTCGGGATCCCCGAGTTCACCGGGTTCCCCGACGTGGTGCTGGTGCCCGACCCGTCGACGTTCCGGATCCTGCCGTGGGCGGACCGGACCGGGTGGATGCTGTGCGACGCGTACTTCGCCAACGGGCAGCCGGTTCCGCTCGACGGCCGCGGCGTGCTGCGCCGGCAGCTGGCCGCGCTCGCCGAGGCCGGGTACGACTTCGTGGCAGGGCTCGAGGTCGAGTTCTACATCGTGAAGGTGGACACCGCGGTGCCGCTGATCCCGGAGAACGCCGGGTTCACTCCCCCGCCGCCACCGGTCTCGGTGTTCGAGCGCGGGTACCAGTACCTGTCAGAAGTGCGGCTCGACTCGATGACACCGGTACTCGAGGCGGTGCGGGACGCGCTGGCGCCGCTTCGGCTGCTGCCGCGCTCCATGGAAGACGAATGGGGCCCGGGACAGCTCGAGTTCTCGTTCCCGCCGATGCGCGGGCTCGCCGCGGCGGACAACGCGATCCTGTTCAGGTCCGCGGTCAAGCAGGTCTGCCAGCGGCACGGCCTGCTGGCCACGTTCATGTGCCGGCCAGGGCTGCCGAACTTCTTCTCCTCGGGCTGGCACCTGCACCAGTCGCTCGCCTTCCGCCCGTCAGGCGGGAACGCGTTCGCGTCACAGGACGGGCCGCTGTCGGAAGCCGGGCTGTCCTACGTCGCCGGGCTGCTCGAGCACGCGCTGCCGTCGCTGGTGTTCGCCGCGCCGACGGTGAACGGGTACAAGAGGTACCGGCCGTACTCGTTCGCTCCGGACCGGGTGTGCTGGGCCGTGGAGAACCGGGGAGCGCTCGTCAGGGTGCAGGGCTCGGCCGGCGACACCAGCTCCCACGTGGAGATGCGCTCGGGCGAGCCGGCCGCGAACCCGTACCTGTACATGGCGGCCAACATCGCCGCGGGCCTGGACGGGATGAAGCGGTCCCTGACGCCGCCCCCGGCCGTCGAAGCCGACCCGTACTCGGCGGAAGGCGCGGTCATGCTGCCGACCTCGCTCGCGGCGGCGGTGAAGGCCCTCGACGATGACGGGTTCTACCGCACCGCGTTCGGCGACACGCTGATCGACTACCTGCTGCTGATGAAGCGCGCCGAGATCGCGCGGTACGAGGCGGCGCTGTCCGCCGCGGGGCTGACCGACTCGCCGGACGAGGTCAGCGACTGGGAGATGCGCGAGTACTTCGAGTTCTTCTGATACCGCGGCCGATACCGCGGCGCCGTCAGGACGTCACCCGAGGCGGACCGGGAGGATCACCGCCGACGGGTGCGCCGGGTCGTGGTAGACGGACTGGTCGGCCGCCAGCAGTCGGGTGGCCGTGGCGAGCGGCTCGCCGCTGCCCGGGTTGCGCGCGTAGCGCGGGAAGGCGCCGCTGGAGACCTGGACCCTGATCCGGTGGCCGCGCCTGAAGCGGTAGGCGGTCGGCCACAGCCGGACCGTCGCCCTCGTGACCGTGTCCGCGCCGGTCAGGCTCGTCAGGCCGTCGCAGACGTTCCACGACCGGCCGCGCGGGTCGACGTCGCAGAGCCGGACGAACACGTCGGCGTGGGCCAGGCTCGAGGAGAACCAGATCTCGGCGCTGACCTCGCCGACCACCTCGGTGTCCGCCTCGAGCGGCGGGGTCGTGTAGGTGAGCACGTCCGGCCGCGCTTCGAGCGCGGTGTTGTCCCGGCGGCCGCTGTCCCTGACCATGCGCGCGCCGCCGACGGCCGGCGTCGGGTCCGCCGGGTCGTAGCGGTACCGGTCCGGCGCCGACTCGGCGGGGGCGCCCGGGCCGCCTGCGGCGTCCGCTGCGCCAGGGTCAGCCACGGACAGCGTGCCGCCCGCCCCCAGGTGCAGGCGGGTCGGCGAGTACCCGGGCGGCGGCCAGGACTCGAAGTCGCGCCACTCGCCGGCGCCCATCACGTAGAGCCGCACCGGGGGCCGCGGCGGCGGCTCGACGCCGCGGGCGTACGCCAGCCCGAACTCCACGGCCTCCCTGACCGGGGTGCCGTCCATCGACAGGTGCGTCCACGGTCCGACGGTCAGCCGGGCCGGCCGGCCGAGGGACTGCAGCACCTGGAAGTCGCGGAGCTGGCCGGGCAGGAAGATGTCGTACCAGCCGCCGATCGAGCTGACCGGCACGGTGACCTGCGCGACGCGGTCCCGGTGGTCAAGCGGCGCCCAGTACGGGTCGTCTGCGTCGTGAGCGAGGATGTTCTGCACATACTCCACGCGGTGCCCGGCGGCGGCCACGTCGGCGCGGCCGAGCGGGACCGTGCGCAGCGCCCGCAGGTTCTTCCTTGCCGCGGTCATCTGCCGCAGCAGCGCGCCGGGACGCTCCTGCGCGTCGACCATGATCCCCCAGCCGAACGGCGTCTCGAGGGAGAGCCCGTCAGGCCGGAAGAACTCCAGGGTGAGGCCTGCGTCGGTCACGTTCGGGATCATCGCCTTGACCTCGGACGGCAGCTGGTCGGCCACCGCCCACTGGACGAAGCCGAGGTAGCTCGGCCCGGCGAGCACGATCGCGTCGCCGAACCACGGCTGCTTCCTGACCCATTCCAGGGTGGCCAGCCCGTCGTCCCGCTCGTCCCGCATCGGCCGGAACGTCCCGCCCGACCCGAACGTGCCGCGCACCGACTGCAGCAGCACCTGGAACCCGCGCTCGGCCAGCGGCCTGGCCATGGCGGCGCCGACCAGCCGGCCGCGCCCGTAGGGGGTGCGCAGCAGCGCGACGGGGAGCCCGTCGCCGCCGGCCCGCGGCGCCCACCGGTCGGCCAGCAGCACCGTCCCGTCGGGCATCGGCACCGGCAGGCCGCGCTGCACTGTCAGGTCGCGCGTCAGCGGGTCGTCGAGGTGCAGGACGCGCTGGATGAACTCGCTGCCCAGGTTCACTGTGTCAGCGTACGCGCGCGGCCGCGCACGCGTAATCCCGTGAACCGGCGGAAAAGAACGCACTATGCGACACCCCCTCGACGGCATCACCGTGGTCACGCTCGAGCAGGCGGTGGCCGCGCCGTTCGCCACCCGGCAGCTCGCCGACCTGGGCGCACGGGTGATCAAGGTCGAGCGGCCGCCCGCCGGCGACTTCGCGCGCGGCTACGACCGCACCGTGCACGGCCAGTCCAGCTACTTCGTCTGGCTGAACCGGGGCAAGGAAAGCGTGGTCCTCGACGTCAAGGACGCCACCGACCGGGCGGTGCTTGATGCGATGATCGGCCGCGCCGACGTGTTCGTGCAGAACCTGATTCCCGGCGCGGCCGAGCGGCTGGGGCTGGACGCGGCCACCGTCCGCGCGGCGCTGCCGCGGCTCATCCACTGCTCGATCTCCGGCTACGGCGACGGCGGTCCTTACGGCGCGAAGAAGGCCTACGACCTGCTGGTGCAGTGCGAGACCGGGCTGGTCCTGTCGACCGGCACCCCGGAGACGCCGTCCAAGACCGGCTTCTCCGTCGCCGACCTCTCGACCGGGATGTACGCCTACAGCGGCATCCTTGCCGCGCTGTACGACAGGGAGCGGACCGGCGCGGGCGCGACGCTGCGCGTCGCCATGCTCGACGCGCTCGGCGAGCTGATGATGCAGCCCGCCTACTTCTCCAGGTACGGCGGCGAGCCGCCGCGGAGAACCGGGGCACGGCATCCGTCCATCTCGCCGTACGGCCCGTTCCGCGTCGCCGACGGTGCTGTCTTTTTCGGTATCCAGAACGAGCGCGAGTGGCTCACCTTCTGCCGCCTCATCGTGCGGCGGCCCGGCCTCGCCGCGGACCCTCGCTTCGCGAGCAACACCGACCGGGTCGCGCACCACGACGAGCTGACCGCGGTGATCGAGGAGTCGTTCGCGGACCGCACCGCCAGCGAGGTCAGCGACGCGCTGGAGGCGGCGGGGATCGCCAGCGCCCGGCTGCGCACCCCCGAGGAGCTGACCCGCCATCCGCAGCTGCGCGCCCGCGGCCGCTGGCGGACCGTGAGCACGCCGGGCGGCGAGATCGACGCGCTGCTGCCGCCCGTCGAGGTGGCCGGCCAGGACCCCGTGCTGGGACCGGTGCCGGCGCTCGGCGAGCACACCGCGGCGATCCGGGCGGAGTTCGGGGCCTAGACTTCGCGGGCGACGCTTGGGAAAGTAGTCGGACATATCGCGACATCGGCAAGGGAGACGGTCGCCCATGGCAACGGACATTCACGCTGAGCACGTCGGCAGCATGCTGCGGCAGCCCTGGCTGCTCGAGGCCCGCGCCGCCTACCGGGCGGGGAGGATACCCGAGGCGGACCTGCGGGCGGCGGAAGACCGCGCGGCCGGCGAGAACATCGACATTCAGCGCTCAGCGGGGATCGCCGTGTTCACCGACGGCGAGGCCAGGCGGACCAACTGGATGACCGGCATCCTCGAGTCGATCGGCGGGATGAGCCAGATCGAGACGCCCGCGGTGACCTGGCTCCGCGAGGACGGCGAGGTCCCGCCGGCCGAAGAGACCGACTTCGTGATGACCGCGGCCAGCTCGAAGGTATTCCAGAAGGACCACCTGACCGCGGTCGAGGCGGCGTTCATGGCGTCCCGGGTACCCGGCCAGTTCAAGATCACCATGATGTCCGCGGCGATGGGCGGCATGACCTGGCGCGAGGAGGTCAGCTCCGGCGCCTACCCCGACCCGGCGGAGCTGGTCGCCGACCTCGTCGCGCTGCAGGTCGCGGAGATCGGCGAGCTCGCCGGGCTCGGGACGCGCTGGGTGCAGCTCGACTCGCTGTCCTACAACCAGGTGTTCGACGACGAGTTCCGCGCCGCGACGCAGAACACGCTCGACCCGGCGGTCATCCTCGACGCGTCGGTCGACGCCGACGCGGACATCGTGCGCGGCGTGAAGGACGCGAACCCTGGCATCACCGTCGGGATGCACATCTGCCGCGGCAACAACCGCAGCGCGTACATGGCGAAGGGCAGCTACGAGCCGGCGGCGGAGAAGCTGTTCGGCACCGTCCCCGTCGACCGGTTCCTGCTCGAGTACGACACCGACCGCGCCGGGGGCTTCGAGCCGCTGCGGTTCGTCCGGCCGGGCGCGGTGGTCGTGCTCGGCCTGGTCTCGTCCAAGACGCCGGTCCTGGAGTCGCAGGACGAGCTGCGGCGCCGGATCGACGAGGCGGCGCGGTACGTCCCGCTGGAGAACCTCGCCCTCAGCCCGCAGTGCGGGTTCGCCTCCACCTCGGCGGGCAACGTGCTGACCCCCGACCAGCAGAAGGCCAAGCTCGAGCTGGTCGTGACCACCGCGGAGCGGGTCTGGGGCTGACCAGGCCCGGCGACCGAACGTGCTCGATGTGACACCGGCTACCAAAGAGTGTGGACGATGTTGCATCGACCACGTAATAGCGCCGGCGGCGCCGGGGCTGGGCGGCGGCGGGGGCCGAAGGCTAGGCGGCGGCGGGGGCCGGGGCTAGGCGGCGGCGGGGGCCGAAGGCTAGGCGGCGGCGGGGGCCGGGGCTAGGCGGCGGGGGCCGAGGGCTAGGCGGCGGGGGGGCCGGGGGCTGGGCGTTGGGGTGGCAGGGGCTGGCGGAGGCGCGGGCCGGCCGGCGGGGTTAGTAGAGGCCGACGATTTCGCCGTTTTCGTCGAGGTCGATGCTGATCGCGGCGGGCTTGCTCGCCAGGCCCGGCATGGTGTTCATGTTGCCGCAGATCGGATAGATGAAGCCGGCGCCGACCGAGGCGCGGACCTCGCGGACCGGCAGCCGGAACCCGGTGGGCGCGCCCTTCAGGTTCGCGTCGGCAGACAGCGAGTACTGGGTCTTGGCGACGCAGACCGGCAGGTTGCCGAAGCCGTTCTTCTCGTACCCGTCGAGCTGCTTCGAAGCCAGCGGGGTGTAGTCCACGCCGTCGGCGCCGTAGATCTTGGTCGCGAGGGTCTCGATCTTCTCGCGCAGCGTCGCCTCCGACGGGTAGATGTGGTGGAACGAGTTCGGCTGCGCAGCGACCTCGGCGACCGCCTCGGCGAGCTCGGCCGCGCCGCGGCCGCCGTCGGCGAAGTGCGTGCAGACCGCCGACCTGATGCCCATCGAGGCGGCCAGCTCCTGGATGGCGGCGTGCTCGGAGGGGAAGTCGCTGGGCATCGAGTTGATCGCGACGACCGGCTCGACGCCGTGCGCCCGCACGTTCTCCAGCTGCTTGCGCAGGTTGGCCGCGCCGGTCAGCACGTCGTCCGGGTTCTCCTTGAGCATGTCCTCGGGCAGCGGCCGCGGCCACCACCCTGTACTTGCCGGAGTGCGACTTCAGCGCGCGCACCGTCGCGACGACGACGGCCGCGTCCGGCTTCAGCCCGGAGACGCGGCACTTGATGTTGAAGAACCGCTCCGCGCCCATGTCCGCGCCGAACCCGGCCTCGGTGACGAGGAAGTCGCCGGTGTGAATGCCGATCAGGTCGGCCACCACGCTCGAGTTGCCGTGCGCGATGTTGCCGAACGGTCCCGCGTGCACGAACACCGGCGTGTTCTCCAGCGTCTGGAGCAGGTTCGGCTTCAGCGCCTCGCGCATGATCACCGTCGCCGCGCCGCCCGCCTTCAGCTGCTCGGCGGTGACGGGCTCGCCGGACTTGGTGTAGCCGACGACGATGCGGCCGAGCCGCTCGCGCATGTCCCTGAGCGACCTGGAGAGCGCGAGCACCGCCATCACCTCGGACGCGGCGGTGATGTCGAAGCCGGCCTGCCGGGGCACGCCGTCGCCGGACCCGCCGAGCCCGATCACGATGTTGCGCAGCGCCCGGTCGTTGACGTCGAGCACCCGCCGCCAGGTGATCTGGTTCAGGTCGAGGCCGAACTCGTTGCCCATGTAGAGGCTGTTGTCCACCATCGCCGCGATCTGGTTGTTGGCCGCGGTGACCGCGTGCATGTCGCCGGTGAGGTGCAGGTTCAGCAGCTCGAACGGGACCGCCTGGCTGTAGCCGCCGCCGGCCGCGCCGCCCTTGATGCCGAACGTCGGGCCCATGCTCGCCTGGCGGATCGCGATCGTGGCCTTCCTGCCGATGTGCCGGAACGCCATGCCGAGGCCGATCGTGGTGGTGGTCTTCCCCTCCCCCAGCGGCGTCGGGGTGATCGCCGTGACGACGACGTACTTCGCTTTCGGCCGGTCGGCGAGCTCGTCGATGGCCTTCAGGTCGATCTTGGCGACGTGCTCACCGTGGAGTTCGGTCAGCCAGGGCGGGATACCGACGTCTTCGGCGATTTCCGCGATTGGCTTGAGCGTGGCCTGACGGGCGATTTCGAGGGCGGTGGGCATGGCCATGGCAGAGGGACCTCCGGCCGTTGTGACGGCTTTCCTGAGGCGATTGTTTCTCTGCAACCTGGCTGGTCGTCATGGGGCGCAAGCCAAAAACGCCCGGCGGGATTCTGCGGTCCCGGATATTGCGCTTCCGCAGCAGGCGAACCTTTGCGCGAAGCCACTATCCGTTCAGAATGATATTAGTAATTCCGCACAAAGAAGCTATCCCGAACGGACCGCGGTCACTCCGTTTCCGTCGGCTCGGCCGCGTAAAGCGGCGGCGCTTGGACCCGTTCCACCGGTGAGAAACCGACCTGCAGCACCACCTGCGGCACCTCGTTGTAGAACGTCGGCCACGGCCAGCGCCGCTGAATCCCTTGCTGGTCCTCGCGTTCGAGGGACTGGGTGAGGAACGACGCGGTCACCCCGTAGCCGGCCGGCACCCGGTCGGGCGGGTGGAGCGGGTGAAAGTCCGACAGCCGGTACTTGAGCGACGAGCGGTACCGCTCGCCGCGCCCGGTCCCTGAGGACATCGAGTACCTGGTCCCGGTGAGCAGCGCGTGCTGCAGCGCCTGCCCGGCGCGCAGCCAGTCAAGCGGCCGGTCGTCGTCGGTGGACAGCGTCATCAGCTGCATATCGCGGGCGGCCAGCTCCCCGCCGCGGACCGTCGCGCGCAAGATCGCCTTCTGCTCGCGCGGGTGCAGTATCCGCAGCCAGCCGTGCTCCTCCGCGGCGGCGTTCTCCATTTCCACCAGCAGCGGAAGCGGCACCTGCTGTGCCGCGTAGTCCCCGGGATTGATGTGCCGCAGCCACATGGCCTCATAGAGTTCCTGGATGCCGGCGGTGGGCGGGTCGATGCGGTCAGGCATGATCTCGACGGAAGCGACGAGGACCCGTGTAGCGGTCAGGTGATCGATCAGCGGCGATCCCTGGTCGAGGCCGGGCAGCATCCAGACCGACAGCTCGCGGCCGGCCACCCGGAGCGCCAGCCGCAGGTTGTACAGGGCCGCGCCGCAGCTGATCGCGACCTCGCGCGGCGAGATGTCGTGTGGGAGCCGGCCCGCGTCGGCGTACAGTTCCACGCTGTTTCGCCCCTCGCCCGCCAGCACGGCTTCCCAGGGCTGCTGACCGAAGATGGACGGGGCGCTGTGCACCGCTTCGATGATCCGCGCCATATCGGGATGCCACGCCATGCCGAGCCCCCTGTTCGCCTGCCTGTAATCCTAACCGTGGTGACGGCCGGGTCAGGATCCGGCCGCCGGCACCTGGGCCAGTTCGACGAGGGCGTGCAGGCTGGCGGCCGCGTCCAAAGCGGACAGCCCGGAGATGGCGACGAGCACCACGGCCGCGCCGATCAGCAGCATGCGGGTGCGCGGCGGCGGGCCGAGCAGCGCGGCCACCCGCCTCGGCACCGGGCCGGCCCCGCGCAGGCCTGGTCCGCGGAACCGGTGCCTTATATGGTCGCGCTCGCCGTCCTCAGGGGTGACCATGCCGAGCACGGCCAGCGGGCCGTCGCGCTCCGGTGGCGCGGCGGAGCTGGCCAGGGCGGCCCTGGCGATCGCGCGCGCGGCCAGCGGCCGGTTTCCCGTCGCCGTCGCGGCCCGCTCGTCCGCCCACCGTTCGACGGTGTAGCAGACCTGCGCCGCGACCGGGCGGAGCAGCGGGTTGGCCGCGGCGGCGAGCCGCGCGGCCGAGGTGAACAGGTAGTGCGACCCGGCGGCGTGCGAGCGCTCGTGGGCGAGGAGGACGTCCCGTTCCGGTCCGGACAGCACGCGCAGCATGCCCGAGGTGATCACGATCCGGCACGGCCAGCCGGGCAGTGTGTAGGCGTCGGCGGCGTCGTCCTCGGTCACCACGACCTGTCCGGCGCCTGGCAGGCGGCGCGCCTGGCGGCCCGCGGCGACGATCGCGCCGCCGCGCCGCCACAGCGCCCGGATCGCCGCGGCGGCGGCCGCCGCGAGCAGCGCGCCCGCGACGATCGCGACGGGCACCGATACGGAGTCGCTGCGGCTGATGACCGGCACGGACATGTCCGCGACGGCAGCCACCAGCGGGATCCTGACCAGCGCCGACAAGGCCAGCAGGCCGAGCACCGCGCTGCTGGCCAGCGCCAGCGCCAGCGCGCTGCCGGTGAGCAGCCAGGTCGCCGCGAAGGGCGGCAGCCGGTCGGCAACCGGCCTGGCGGCCAGCGCCGCCAGCACCGGGATCACGAGCGGAAGGTAGACCGCCAGTTGCATCCGCCGCGCCTAACCGCCGCTGGCCCGGAGGCCTGGGTCGCCGCCCATTCCGTGTTCGCCGAGCATCCGGCGCAGCAGTTCCTCGTCGCTGTCGGACAGCGAGGACACGAACCGCGCCAGCACGGCCTCCCGGTCGGTCTCGCCGTCGAGCACCCGCGCCATCCGGCGCGCCGCGAGACCCGGCTGGTCGGCGACCGGGGCGTACAGGTACGCCCGCCCTGCCTTGTGCCGTTCGAGTACGCCCTTGGCGTGCAGCCGGGACAGGATCGTCACCACGGTGGTGTAGGCGAGCGCGCCGCCGATCCGTTCCCTGACCTCGCCAGGGGACAGCGCCGTCCCGGCCTTCTGCAGCACCGCGAGCACCGCCGCCTCTAGCTCGCCGGCCGCCCGGCGGCCGGCGACCTCCGCTTCGTCACTCATTGCCCGGCATTCGCTCCTCTGGCCGGCTACCCTCTACGAGTCTGTAGAAATTGTACAGCGCAGCTTGCCGGCCTGTCGCCAGTCTGCCACGTGTCGCTTGCCCCCACGGGCTAGTCTGGTCGCTCGTGTGTCCGCCCCACGGCAGAAAGGGAGAGCCTGACTGATGTCGGTCCACCTCACCTACACCGAGGCGATCGTCACCGGCCTTATCCAGGGTGTGACGGAGCTGTTTCCGGTCTCCAGCCTGGGGCACAACGTGCTGCTGCCGGCGCTGATCGGCGGGAGCTGGGCCAAGGCGCTCAACGTGTCCGCCAAGGATTCCCCGTACCTCGCGTTCGTGGTAGGGCTGCACGTGGCGACCGCGGTCGCGATGATCGCGTACTTCTGGCGGGACTGGCTGCGCATCGTCCGCGGCTTCTTCTCGTCGCTGCGGACGCGCTCGGTTTCGACCTCCGACGAGCGGCTGGCCTGGATGATCATCCTGGCCACGATCCCGGTCGGCATCGTCGGGGCGCTGCTGCAGAAGGTGTTCGTGAGCGTGTTCGCCAAGCCCGAGCTCACCGCGATCTTCCTCGCGATCAACGGGCTGATCCTGCTGTACAGCGAACGGCAGCGGCGCGCCAGGGCCGCCGCGCGGGCCGCCGTTCGGGCTCCGGTCAGGCAGCCGGCCGCGCAGGCGGCCGGCGCGGCCGGTCCGGGCTGGCAGGGCGGTCAGGGCGGCCCGGACTGGGGACCGGGCGGCCGCGGCGGGTACTCGCAGCAGCCAGGGCAGCAGCACTGGCAGGGGCCGGAGGACTGGGAGTACAGGCAGGCTCCTCGCGGCGGCCAGGATCCGAGGAACGCGGACGACCCGTGGGCCGGCCAGGATCCGAGGAACGCGGACGACCCGTGGGGCGAGCAGGCGCCGCGGCAGGGGCGTCACCATCGGGCCGGCCAGGACCCGCGCGGGCACGCGGGGGCGCAGGACCCGTGGGCTGAGCAGGACCCGCGCGGGGGCCAGTCCTCGCGTGGCGGCCAGTCCTCGCGCGGCGGCCAGTCCGCCCAGGGTGGCCAGGACCCGTGGGGGGCACAGGACCCGCGCGGCGGGTACGACCCTCGCGGTGGCCAGGACCCATGGGGGGCGCAGGACCCGCGCGGCGGGTACGACCGTCGCGGCGGCCAGGACCCATCGGGCCGGCAGGACCCGCGCGCCGGGCGCGATCCTCGAGGTGGGCAGGACCCCCGAGGCGGGCAGGACCCGCGTGGCGGGCAAGACCCGTGGGGCGCACAGGACCCGCGTGGCGGGCAGGACCCGTGGGGCGCACAGGACCCGCGCGGCGGGCAGGACCCGTGGGGGGCACAGGACCCGCGCGGCGGGCAGGCTTCGCGTGGCGGGCGAGACCCTCGAGCAGCGCAGGCGGCCTGGGACGCCCAGGACCCGCGTCAGGCGCAGGCGGCCTGGGACGCGCAGGACCCGCGTCAGGCGCAGGCGCGGTGGGCTGAGCAGGACTACCCCCAGCAGGGGCACCCTCGGCAGGGCTCCCAGCAGCAGGGCGGTGCGCGGGACGCCGAGAGTCCGCGAGCGGTGGAGATCGAGCGGGCGGTGCGGGCTGACCGGCGGCTGTCCACGATGGGCTACGCCCGGGCGATCCTGGTCGGCTCCGCGCAGATCCTCGCGCTGCTGCCCGGCATCAGCCGGGACGGCATCGTGACCGTCACGGGCATGTGGCGCGGGCTGAGCACTGAAGACGCGGTGCGGTTCTCGTTCCTGCTGTCCGCCCCGGTGATCCTGGCGGCCGGCATGCTGAAGGCGAAGGACCTGTTCGGCCCGATGGGGCAGGGCATCCACGGCCCGGTGCTCGTCGGCAGCGTGCTGGCCGGGATCGGCGCATACCTGTCCGTCCGGTTCCTGACCAGGTACTTCAGCGAGGACCGGTCGCTCAACCCGTTCGGCATCTACTGCCTGGTCGCGGGCGTCGCCAGCTTCGCCTACCTAGTGCTGAAGTAGCGCCGTGCAGGCGTGACGGCGGGCGGCTGCGGGAACTCGGTCACTTACCGGGCTGAGTCTGCGGACCGCGGCGGCTCGCCGGGGGCTCGTGCAGCAGCGGGGCGGACGTGCGGGCGAGGAACTCGTGGTAGGTCGCCGGAGCCTCGTCCGAGTTGAGCAGGTAGCGGTCCGGCGCGGAGCGCAGGATGATCATCCGGCGCTGGGCCTCGTTCATTTCCCCGACCACGGCCGCGACCTTGCCGACCAGGCGCCTGAGCTGTGCTGCCTTCATGGTCATCTCCCCTGCGTCGTCCTGTTATAAGACTCGCGCTAAGACCTCGGGCGCCGCATTGGGAGAAGTCTATAGTCCCCGAGCGGCGGTGTCTTAGGCATCTTTTCGACGCCTGGGCTGCGACAATGATCGCCATGCTCGATCACGTGAGTATCCAGTGCGCCGACATGGCGGCCAGCGCTTCGTTTTACGACACGGTCCTCGCGCCGCTTGGCGGGCGGCGGATCATGGACTTCGGCGTGGCGATCGGTTACGGCACGCCGGACCGGCCGGACTTCTGGATCGGGGCGCAGGCGACGGGGGACGGTTTCCGCGAGTCCCACATCGCCTTCGCCGCGCCGGACCGTGCGGCGGTCCGGGCGTTCTGCGAAGCGGCGCGCGCCGTCGGCGTCACGGTCCTGCACGAGCCGCGGGTATGGCCGGAGTATCACGAGCACTACTACGCCGCCTTCGTGCGCGACCCGGACGGGAACAACGTCGAGGCTGTCTGCCACCTGCCGGGATAAGGGGCTGGCGTCCGGAGTCAGGGGCGTACGTTCCGGATGAAGGATTTCAGGATCGGAGCGGGAAAGGGCTTGCAGGCTGGGGTCCTGCGCTGTGATCCAGGCATCGACGCGCTCCCACCAGTCATAAAGCCAGCGGAGCCGCGTCTCGTCGTCCGCGTCGCGTGGCACGTCGGCGGCCGGGACACGCCACCAGTGCGCCTGGACGAGGAGGTCGCCGGACAGGCTCTGCCAGACGTCGCGGACGCTGACCAGCCGGTCCAGGCCGGCGTGCGCCACGAAGATCACATCAGCGGCCGGGCAGGCGTCGATCGCGGCGAATGCCCCGCCCAGGCGCGGCGGGAGGACGTTGGGCATCGCGGCGGCACGTTCGGCCAGGTCGTCGCGGTGGCCGCGGTGCAGCCTGGCGATCGCGCGGCGCCAGCGCTGCGGGGTCCAGTTGCCGCCTTCGGGAAAGATGAGCAGGGCGCCGCGTGGGTCGAGGCTGGCGGCCAGGCGGCTGATCAGGTCGGTGTGCGGACTTAGGCCGCCGCGCTTTTTGCGGATGAACGCGTTCGGCAGCCGGTTGGCCAGCACGTCCACGGTGGGGTCGAGCTGCAGCGTCTCCTTCATGACGATGCGGGGCCGCCGGGCGCAGGAGGTGATCAGGTGGTGGACGAGCAGCAGGGAGTCGCCCGGGCCCGCGTGGCGGCTGAGCACGATGACGGGGCGGTTCGCCGGCGCTTCGGTTGGTCCGGTTACCGTGACGCGCAGCCCGCAGGTGCGTTCCGCCGCGCGGTAGATCAGGTCGAGGAACCAGCGCATGATCCCGTAGTGGCGGGTCTGGTAGGGCTCGGTGTCCAGCCGGCCGCCGAAGCCGCTCACGATCCACAGGCACAGCATGACCGTCAGCACGGCGGTCTCGGCGACAGCCCAGACCAGCGCGAAGCACACCACCCGCAGTGTCCGCATCCGGTGCCGCCGGCCGGCGCCGACCCCGTCCTCCTTCCGCAGCCGGTGCCTGACCAGGTTGAAGGCGGCGGTCAGCAGGGCCAGCGGCAGCGCGAGGGCGGCCAGGGCGCCGGCGATCGCCACAACGAGCGGGACCAGCACCAAGCGGCGTACTGGGCTGGGCGGAAGCATCGGGCCTCCTGGCGGTCTGGCTAGCCGCGATCGGTGGCCAGGTAATCCGCGGCGGCCGCGTACGAGCGGTCGATGCTGTTATTCACCTGATTTCGGTCCCGGTAACGGAATTGTCGCATCCCGGGAGGCAGCCGCTGCCCTCCGGTCGGCAGGACGTGTACCTGGACGCCGGACGGAATCGCCGACATCTCCTCGTGGAACCGGTGCCTGCGTGCGATCTCGAACGCGACAAGCCCCACCTCCCACGGCCGCTTCGGGACGCTCAGCGGGCTCTCGATGCGCCCGGCGTGCAGGACGTAGACGGTGGTCGCGCCGAGCGCGACGGCGCGGCCGACCGGGATGGAGTCGACCAGGCCGCCGTCGAAGTAGTGGTTGCCGCCGATCTCCACCGGCGGCAGCAGCCCCGGCACGGCGCACGAGGCTATGACGGCCGGCACGAGCGGGCCGCTGGTGAACCAGTGCGCTGTCGCGTCCTCAATGCTGGCCGCCACGCAGTGAAACGGCAGCTTCAGGTCGGTGAAGTCGGCGGCCGGGAGGGTCTCGGCGAGCAGCCTTTTGAGCGGCTCGATCGCGTGGAAGTGGGTGCCAGAACGGATCAGCCGGATGGCGCGCCCCAGCACCGTTTCGCTGAAGACGTGGCGGAGCGCCTCGCCGCGCCAGAGTTCGGTAAGCCGGTCGGCGGCGCCGTCAGGATCGGCCGCGACGAAGGCGCCGTTCACCGCGCCGATCGAGGTGCCGACGACGTAGTCGGGCGTGATCCCCGCCTCGGCCAGGGCACGCAGCATGCCGATCTCGTGCGCGCCGAGCAACCCGCCGCCGCCGAGCACGAACGCAGTCTTCACCTATCGCAGGCTACTGGCACTTTCGGAGGTCGCAGGCCCATGGGGGTCGCCGGAGCGCAAGCGGTTGCGAACCGCAATTGGTTGCGAACCGTTGCCAAGGGTGAGGTGCCGAATGCTCTAGGTGGTGACGGGTTGGGGCTTGACCGCGTCGAGGACGGTGACGGTTTGCGGCACCCTGATGGTTCTGCGACCGTGGACGGCGGCGGCGCCGCCGTGCTCGCCGATCCCGAACGGCGGGCGGCCGTCCACCGGCTGCATCACGCCATCGTCGACCATACCTACGGCGTGGCCAGGGACGCGTGGGCGCGAGCACTGCCCGAGCTGTGCGCTACGTGGGAACGGCTCGCGGAGAAGTACCCGGAGCGAGCCCGGGCCGCGCCGGCCGCGTCGCGAACCCAGCCCGACGGCGCCTGGGTGGCCGACGGGAACCGTCGGCTGAACCCGGAACAGAACAGCGAAGTCGACCGCGGCGTCACCCGCATCCAGGAAGTAGGGCGTCAGGTCATCATTCCCGGCATGCGCGCCGTCGAGGCCGAAGACGCGAGCCGCTGCCTAGCTGGCTTCGAGCACTGCTTCAAGGGAGAAGACCGACTCAAGGAAAAGGTCGCCGACCAGCTGCGCTCGACCCCCGGCCTTACGCCTGCAGAAGGGCTGGCAGCCATCCCTGACGTGCTGCGGTTCACCTACCAGTACAACGAGACCGCCTACACAGCGAGCGTTCGGAAGGACCTAGAACGGCTCGAGGCACGCGGATTCAGCCAGGTCGAACTCCGGAACTCGTGGCCGTCCGACCAGTACAAGGGCATCAACAGCCGGTGGCGTGAGCCGGAATCAGGCGTGATCTTTGAAGTACAGTTCCATACGCAAGCCAGCCTTGCGGCGAAGGAACTAACGCATAAGGCGTATGAGCGTATCCGCGGCACTGCAGGGGACCCAGAGCTCGCGGAGCTAAAGGATTTTCAGCGCTGCGTCAACTCCATGATCCCAATTCCGCGGGACGCGGCCCACATCGAAGACTACCCACCCGGAGAAACGTGATGGCCGAGGAAATCACCTACTACGCGATCATCAACGATTTCAGCAGCCGCGAGCAGCCCGGCGGCGTGCTCCGGCGGATTAAGCACGACAACGGAGAGCGGGACGAGACCTTCGGGAGCGACCTGATATGGGCGCGCAGTTCGCTTATGTACTCCTATGAACGAGGCGACCTTACAAACAAGTTCGTGCCGATCAGCGAAGAGGAAGCTGGCCGGATCGTGGAGAGGATTCGGGGGCTAGCTAGCCCGGACGCCTAGCCGGGTCAGCGGTTCGCTTACGCGGGGATTTCATGATCACGAAAGAAAAGTATGCGTATAGGAGATTTTTCTTTCGTGATCATGCTTTGCGCTGAGCCCGTCGCCCGGAGAGCGGGGCGAATGTGGCGGGCGGTGCGGACGTGGCGTGATGGGCGGGGTCTGGGTCGTCGGCCATCGGAGCCGTGCGCTTAGCGGGCTCCGAGGAGCCTATTGATTGCGCAATCGGCGGGGCCGGATCACCATGAACCATGAGCGGGGCGGATTCGTTGCCCGGGTGAGCAGAAAAAGAGATTGCCGTGATTCTTCCTGAGCAGCTGCCTGAGCTGCGGCGTATGATCCGGGCGTCGGCGGCGCGCGATTCCAGGCTGCTCGCCGAGCTTGTCCGGCAAGCCAAAGGACTGGCGCAGGACGTCCGGCCGATCAGGCCCCGGGCGGCGACCGCGGTCGCCCTGACCGCGACCGACGGCGGCAACAACGCGGTGGCGTTCAACCCGTTCTCCCTGCAGATCGTCCGCGTCGTGGACTCCCAGGGCAAGGAGCTCTTCCTCGACGTCGTGTCACCGGGCACCGACGTCACCGAGCTGAGCCGCAGGCACCTGAGCGAGCGGACCGCGCTCGGCGGGCTCATGACCGACCTCGGCGTCAGTGAGCTGCGGGAGCTGTCACCGTACATGGACGGCCGGTCGAGGAGCTGGGTCGAGGCCTACCGCGACCTGTGCGAGTGGGCAACCCTCTACGACCTGGTGTGCAATCACGACTTCGCGGCGGACACGCTCGTGGTCAGGGACGGGCTGCTGCGGGCGAGGATCTTCCCCGGCGACACGCTGGTCCGGCTCGGGCGCCTGATGCGGGCGGCCATCGATCGCCAGGCGCGGGAGAACCGCCGGCGGGTATGGCTCGTCGGGTTGGCGAAGAGGACGAAAGTGCTTGACCATTACCGGCTCGCCATGTCGCTGGCCGGGATCTTCGACCACGGCACGCCGTGCTTCGTGCAGGTCCCGGTCCGCATGCAGGACAGCGTGTACCGGTCCCAGGATTACCTGCGCGATCCCGACGACGCGACCGGCCGCGACGTCAAGAACATCGGGCAGATGTACTTCGTGCGCTTCGGCGCCCGGCCCGGGGATCCGGTCTGGACCGCGGACCTGCTCGCCTGGCAGGCCGCTGACGCGCAGGCGGTCTTCGGGCACCTGCAAGCAGACGCCGCGGCGGGGTTCCCCGTCCCCTTCTACCCGTTCAGCCTGCAGCAGGCGGACGCGCACTCCCGGGTCGCCGACCTGGACGTGGACATCATCGAGGACAGCCTCGTCGACGCGGTGCGCGACCTGGTGGGCAAGGACAAGGCGCACATCGTGGACGCGCTGCGGCTGACCACCGACGTGGCGGCGAGGCGGTACGCGTGACGCGGGGCATCCGGTGAAGCTGTTCGACCCCGCCAACGTCGTCGGGGTGTTCCGCGGTTTCTCCGACAGCGGCATGGAGTTCCATGCCGACCTCGTGCTCCCCTACCGGGAGGAACTCCAGTCCATCCCCATGCACGGCCAGTTCGTGCTCGTCCAGCTCACCCGCGAAGACGAGGCGGTGCTCGGCAGGATCACCTCCGTCGCCGCCGAAGGACGCCTCGTCTCCCCCATCGGCGAGGACTACGCCATCCGCGCGGTCCGCGACGACCGGCCGATTCCCGACGAGCTCCGCGACCAGTACCTCAAGTACCGCGTCGACATCCGGGTGCTCGGCGTCGAGCGGGTCGACGGCGACAAGCTGATCTTCGTGCCCAGCCACCGGCGGCTGCCGCACGTCGGCGCGAAGGTCGCGCTGTGTTCCGACGAGGTGCTGGCGGACGTCGCCAACGCCGTCGACGCCGGGCCGTCGGCAGCAGAGATCGGGTTCCTGGCGTTCGGGGAGTTCGTGTACGCCGGCGACGACCCGCGCGCGGGCGCCGAGGACTGGATGGTCACCCTGCACCCCGCCATCCTGCCGAAGTTCCAGGTCTCGCAGCTGGTGTCACGCCGGAGCTTCGTGTTCGCCAGGGCAGGATTCGGCAAGTCCAACCTGATCAAGCTGCTGTTCTCCCGGCTGTACGCGACCGATCCCGTGCTGCCGTCCCCCGGCAGGGCGCCGGCCGGGGTCGGCACCGTCATCTTCGACCCGGACGGCGAGTACTTCTGGCCGGACGCGCACGGCCGCCCGGGACTGTGCGACGTGCCCTCGCTGACCGAACGGCTCGTTGTCTTCACCGGACAGCAAGCGCCTAGCCCGGCGTACCAGTCGTTCGTCGTGGACAAGGTGAAGCTCGACATCAGGCAGCTGTCCGCGCAGCGTGTGCTTGGCATCGCATTGCCCGCCGAACGGCAGGACCAGCAGAACGTCACGAAGCTCAAGTCGCTCGGCACCGAGCGGTGGACGCGCCTCGTCGATCTCATCGCCGCGCACCGCTACGACGTTGACCCGGCCGAGATCCGCCGGATCTGCGGCATCAAGCCGGCCAACGAGGAAGCACAGACCAACGCGATCATCGGCAACATGGTGCGGGTCGTCGACGCGCTGCACGACCCGTCCAGCCAGATGCTTCGCGCCCTGAAGACATCGCTGAGCGACGGCAAGCTGTGCGTCGTCGACATCTCCCAGCTGCGCGGACATCGCGGGCTGCAGCTCGCGAGCATCATCCTGGCCGAGATCTTCTCCCACAATCAGCGGGAGTTCACCAAGGCGAAGCCCGAGATCGTTCCGTGTATCGCTGTTGTGGAAGAGGCGCAGACGGTGCTCGCTCCGAGCGTGACCTCAGCCGAGGACAGCCCCTTCGTCTCCTGGGTGAAGGAGGGGCGCAAGTACGGGCTCGGCGCGGTGCTGGTCACCCAGCAACCCGGCAGCATCCCGCCGGAGCTGCTCAGCCAGGGCGACAACTTCTTCGTCTTCCACCTGCTGTCGGCCGGCGACCTGGCCGCGCTGAAGCGGGCGAACGCGCACTTCTCCGACGACCTGCTGGCGACGCTGCTGAACGAGCCGCTGGTCGGGCACGGCGTCTTCTGGTCGAGCGCGCCGGGCACCGACCGGTCGGCGCGGCCGTACCCGCTGCCGGTCCGGGTGCTCAGCTTCGAGGCGGAACACAGGGAACTGCGGGATTCGTCGTACTCTCGCGGTCCGGTCGACTGCTACGCGGCGCGGCTGCGCGCGCGGTTCCGCGGCGCGCTCGCGGCGGCCGCCGCGACACCGGCGGCTGGCGTGGATGCCGAGGCAGCGTACCGGAAGGCGGCGATCTCGGCGCTGCGCAACCGTCCGGAGTTCGGGCAGCGGCTGGCCAGCGGCCACGGGGTGACGTGGGGCAAGGTGCAGGCGTGGCTGACGCAGGCCGCCCCGCCCGAGGAGGTCGTCGGCGACCGGTTCGAGTGGGCATATCAGGTCGTGCGTCCGGCGCTGCTCGAGATCCTCGGTCCGGAAGGTTCCGGCTGGCGGACTGAGAAAAGACCTCATCCAGAACGTCCTGGGGCGTCTCAGACCTGGATACTTCTCACTGAAACCGTGGAAGACGTCGAGCACGCCACTCCCCCGGAAGAACAGCCGTAGCCTGCCTCACACGCGGGCGACGCCGACGATCACCTGTCCGTCGCGGGGTGCGGCGTGCACCGGCTGCTCGGAGTCCGGATACCACTCCCGGCCGTCGGCCACGCCGGGCGGCACGAGTTTCAAGGGGCCGAAGAAGCTCGCGAAGTCCCGCACTGAATGGTTGTAGACCCGCGTCCCGCCCGAAGAATAGGCGCCGAAACCCTGTTTCGCCGCTTCACCGTCGGCACGGCCGACGGAAAGCACCACGCAGCTCCCGGGCGCCAGTCGTGTGACGTAACTGGCCACCAGCTCCCGCGCGTCGCCGGGCGCGAAGAAGTGCAGCAGGTACCCCATGAGCAGGCACGCCGGCGCCTCGAGGTCGATGTCGTCCTGGATCGCGCCAATGATCGCGTCCGGCTCGCGCACGTCGCCGTCCACCACCGTCACGCCGGGATTGCCGTGTTCGGCCAGCGCGCGCAGGTGGGTGAGCACCACCGGGTCGTTGTCGATGTAGGCCACCCGCGCGGCCGGAATGATGGCCTGAGCCGTCTCGTGCGTGTTCGGCACGGTGGGCATGCCGCAGCCCAGGTCGATGAACTGGCCGATCCCCTGGTTCGCCGCCCACGCGACCGCCCGGGCCAGGAACTGCCTGTTCTCCCGCGACACCTCGACCGTGAGGGGAGCGGCAGCCATGAGCCGGTCCGCCACCTCCCGGTCGGCGGCGAAGTTGTCCTTGCCGCCGAGGATGTAGTCGTACACCCGGGCGATGGACGGGGTACGGGGGTCGAAGTCGGCCATGATCGCGATCCTAGCCGTCCAGGGATAGCCGCTGCCCGGGTTGGCAGGCGCACCCGGCCGATGGGAATGCCGCCCGAATCGTAAATCGGCGTGTCAGGGCGACAATTAGTGCGGAGGCGGTAAATGGGACTGGCGGTTTGTGCTGTAGCTAAGGGTGGAGGTTGAGGATTTCGGTGGATCGCTCGCGCATTTCTACCTTGCGCACCTTGCCGGTGACTGTCATCGGGAACTCGTCGGTGATGTACACGTAGCGGGGGATCTTGTAGTGCGCGAGCTTCCCGAGGCAGAACTCGCGCAGCGCCTCGGGCGTCAGCGGCGTGGCGCCGGGGCGCATCCGGACCCAGGCCATCAGCTCCTCGCCGTACTTGGCGTCAGGGACGCCGATCACCTGCGCGTCCAGGATGTCCGGGTGGGTGTAGAGGAACTCCTCGACCTCGCGCGGGTAGATGTTCTCGCCGCCGCGGATCACCATGTCCTTGATCCGGCCGGTGATCGACAGGTAGCCGTCGTCGTCCATCACGGCGAGGTCCCCGGTGTGCATCCACCGGGCGGCGTCGATGACCTCGGTGGTCTTGTCCGGCTGACGCCAGTAGCCGAGCATCACCGAGTAGCCGCGGGTGCACAGCTCGCCTGGGGCGCCGCGTGGCACCGCCCTGCCGGTCGCCGGGTCGATGACCTTGACCTCGATGTGCGGGCCGGCCCGGCCCACCGTCGCCACCCGGCGCTCGATCGAGTCGTCGGCCCGGGTCTGGGTGGACACCGGTGAGGTCTCGGTCATGCCGTAGCAGATCGACACCTCCGACATGCCCATCCGGTCGATGACCTGCTTCATCACCTCGACGGGGCACGGCGAGCCCGCCATGATGCCGGTGCGCAGGCTGGACAGGTCGAAACGGCCGAAGTCCGGCACCGCCAGCTCGGCGATGAACATCGTCGGCACCCCGTACAGCGACGTGCACCGCTCCGCCTGCACCGCCTCCAGGGTGGCTACCGGGTCGAAGGATGGCGCCGGGATCACCATCGCCGCGCCGTGGCTGGTCGCCGCCAGGTTCCCCATCACCATGCCGAAGCAGTGGTAGAAGGGCACCGGAATGCAGATCTTGTCCTCGTGCGTGTAGTGGCAGAGCTCGCCGACGAAGTACCCGTTGTTCAGGATGTTGTGGTGCGAGAGCGTCGCGCCCTTCGGGAAGCCGGTGGTCCCCGAGGTGTACTGGATGTTGATCGGGTCGTCGGCGCTCAGCTCGATCGCGGCGAGCGCGGCGGGATCCGCGCGGCGCCCGGTCTCGAGCAGCGCGTCCCACGCGCCGGTACCGAGCAGGACAACCTGCTCCAAAGCGGCGCAGCGCGGCCGGACCTCATCGATCATCGCGGCGTAGTCGGACGTCTTCAGCCGCTGCGCGGCGACGAGCAGTCTGGCGCCCGACTGGTTCAGCACGAACTCGAGCTCGCTGGTCCGGTAGGCGGGGTTGATGTTCACCAGGATCGCGCCGATCTTCGCGGTGGCGTACTGGGTCAGCACCCATTCCGCGCGGTTCGGGGCCCAGATGCCGACCCGGTCCCCCACGCTGACGCCGGCGGTGAGCAGGCCGAGAGCGAGCGCGTCCACGTCGGCGGCGAGGTCGGCGTAGCTCCACCGGCGGCCGGCTGGCACGTCGACCAGGGCCGGGCGATCGGGGAACCGGCTCACCGTCCTGTCGAGGTTCTCCCCGATCGTGTCGCCGAGCAGCGGCGTGTCGCTGATGGCCGACGTGTAGCTCTTCTCTGCCATGGGCGTGCTCCTCTCGCCGTTGAGAGCATCATAGGGTTTCGCCTTATGGAGACCGGTGTAGCAATGTTCGCGACCCACGATGCGGTCGCGCCCGCCGAGCTGGCCCGGCTGGCCGAGCAGCGCGGGCACGAGTCCCTGTTCTTTCCCGAGCACACGCACATCCCGGCGAGCAGGCAGACACCGTGGCCCGGCGGGCGGCCGCTGCCGCGCCGGTACGCGCACACCTTTGACCTGTTCGTCTCGGTCACGGCCGCGCTGGCCGCGACCAGCCGGCTGCGCGTCGGGTCTGGCGTGTGCCTGGTGATCGAGCGGGACCCGATCATTACCGCCAAGGAGGTCGCCTCTGTCGACTTCATGTCCGGCGGCCGGTTCGAGTTCGGCGTCGGCGCGGGGTGGAACAGGGAGGAGATGGCCAACCACGGCACCGACCCGCGGGTCCGGATGGCGGTCATGCGCGAGCGGATCGAGGCGATGAAGGCGATCTGGACGTCCGACGAGGCCAGCTACGCGGGCGAGTACGTGTCGTTCGACCGGATCTGGTCGTGGCCCAAGCCCGCGCAGCGGCCGCACCCGCCGGTGCTCGTCGGCGGGGACGGTCCCGGCGTGCTCGACCGGGTGCTCGCGTACGGCGACGGGTGGTTCCCGAACTACGCCCCGGAGGGCATCCTGGACCGGGCTCAGGAGCTGCGGACGCGGGCGGGCCGGCCGGTGCGGCTGATGGTGATGGGCGTGCCCTCCGACCCCAGGGCGCTCGAGGCGTACGCGGCGGCCGGGTTCGAGCGGGCCGTGCACTGGCTGCCGTCCGCGCAGCGCGGGCCGGTCGAGCGGGAACTCGACGCGTTCGAGGCCGCGGTCGCCGAGTTCAACGGCGAGTAGAACCCGCCGTACAGCCTCGCCGTGCGGTCTCGCGGTCCGAAAGGCGGAAACCACGGACCGCGAGACCGCACACCCCCTGGCGACCCCGCCCTTGGTGTGCCATTGTGCCTGCTCTGTCCGTCGCAGCGCCGCATCAGAACAATGTCCGGACAAGATCGGACAAGCACTGGCGTGAGAAACATGGTCGCAACTTGGCATCGATGTCACGCATTGGGTGAACTTGGGAGCCCAAAGGGACTGTCATGTGAAGGCAAAGCTTCATATCAGGGGAATCAATGGTTGATAATCCGGCCACGACACAACAAACGGCTGAACAAATCGAATCCCAGGCGGATTTCGGGCGGGAGCTGACGGCGCTCAGGGAAAGCGCCGGATTGCGGATCCGGGACGTCGGCCGCCTGTCCGGAATTCCGGTCAGCACCGTCGGCGACTACTTCTCAGGACGCCATCTGCCTGCCGAACGGCAGCAGCTGATCCGGATTCTCGAGGTGTGCGGCGAGACCGACCCGGACCGGATCGCGTGGTGGGAAGCCGCGCGGCAGCGGGTACGGCGGCTGCCAGGCAGGAGGACGGGGACCCCGTACCGTGGCCTGGCCCGGTTCGAGCAGCAGGACGCGCGCTGGTTCTTCGGCCGCGAGGACGTCACGGAACACCTCGTCGCCCTCGCCGCCGAGTCCTCCGCGCTGCCGCTGGTGCTGGTCGGCCCCTCGGGCGCCGGCAAGTCGTCGCTGCTGCGCGCGGGCCTGCTGCCGCGCCTCAGCGAGCTGGCCGCGGTAGCACCGGAAATCGCCGGCCCGGTGATCGTGCTCGAGCCCACGGCCACCCCGGTCGCCGACCTCAAGGCCCGGCTCGCGGAGCTCGCGGCAGGCCCGGAGGGCGCCGAAGGCGGCCGTCCGGCGGTCATCGTGGACCAGTTCGAGGCGGTCTTCACCGAGTGCCGCGACGAGGCGCAGCGCCGCGACTTCATCACCGAGCTGGGCGAACTGGCCGGGACCGCGCTGGTGATCCTGGCCCTGCGGGCCGACTTCTACGACCAGGCGATCCGTTACCCCGGGCTGGCGAGCGCGCTGCAGTCCCGGCAGGTCGTGCTCAGCCCGATGACAGCGGACCAGGTCCGCCGTGCCGTCATCGAGCCCGCCCGGCTGGCCAAGGTGGCCGTCGAAGACGGCCTCGTCGGGCTGCTGCTCTCCGACCTGGCGCCGCGGGGCGCAGGCGAGCACGCCGCGAACGGCGGCGACCCTGGTGCCACCGGCGGACTCGACGTCCCCGACGCCCCCGGCGGACCCGGCGGCGCGTACGAGCGGGGCGCGCTGCCGCTGCTGTCGCACGCAATGCTGGCCACCTGGGAACGCAGCCGGGGCGGCACGCTGGCGATCGCCGACTACCTGGCGAGCGGCGGGATCAGGGACGCCCTCACGCAGACGGCCGAGCGCGCCTACGGCAGCCTGACGCCGGACCAGCAGCGGCTCGCCAGGCGGCTGTTCCTTCACCTGGTGCACGTGGCCGATGACCTCCCGCCGAGCCGCGCCACCGTCGAACTCGGCGAGCTGCGCGGCTGGGGCGACGACGCCGAAGCGGTGCTCGCCACGTTCGTCGACGAGCGGATGATCACCGTGGACGCGGGGACCGCCCAGCTCACACACGACGCGCTGCTGACCGCCTGGCCCCGGCTGCGGTCGTGGATCGAGGGCGGCAAGGACGGCCTGCGCACCCGGCGGCGGATCACCGAGGGCGCCCGCGCGTGGGCGGATGCCGGGCGGGAGAGCGCCGCCCTGTGGCGCGGCAGCCAGCTCGTGGTCGCCAGGGACTGGGCGGCCGACGAGGACAACCGTGCTTCGCTGCCGACGCTGGCCGCCCAGTTCGTGGCCGCGTCGATCGCCGAGGACTCCGCCGCCCGCCGCGCGCAGCGGCGGCGCACCCGGCGGCTGCAGGGCATCATCGCGCTGCTGACCGCCTTGGTGCTCGTGGTGGCCGTGCTGACGGTGTACGCCTTCAGGCAGCGCCAGGCCGCAGCCGACGCCCGCGACGCGGCCATCACCGCGAGCCAGAGCGCGAACTCCCGCGAGGCCGCCATCGAGGCGGGCCAGCTCCGCGCGCAGGACCCCTCGCTGGCCGCGCAGCTCAGCGTCGCCGCCTACGGTGTCGCGCACACCCCGCAGGCGACCGCGGCCCTGCTGGAGTCGAGCGGCGAGCCGTCGGCGGCCCGCATCGTGGACTCGCCGGGTGTCGTGCAGTCGGTCAGCGTCAGCCCGGCCCGCCGGCTGCTCGCCGCGGCGGGCGCCGACGGGACGCTGCGGCTGTGGAACGTGGCGGTGCCCGGCCATCCGTCGCCGGTCGCGACGCTGGTGCAGGCGAACGGCCAGGACCCGCTGTACACCGCGGTGTTCAGCCCGGACGGCAAGACGCTGGCCGCGGCCGGCGCCGGACACGTCGTGCACCTGTGGAACGTGGCCGACCCGGCGCACCCGGTGCGCGTTGGCCAGCCGCTGACCGGACCGTCGAACACGATCTACTCGATCGCGTTCAGCCCCGACGGCAAGACCCTCGCCGCCGGCAGCGCCGACAAGACCGTCCGGCTGTGGGACGTGGCCGACCCCGCGCACGCGGTGCCGCTCGGCCAGCCGCTGACCGGGCCGACCGGCTACGTCGAGTCGGTCGCGTTCAGCCCCGACGGCAAGACCCTCGCCGCCGGCAGCGCCGACAAGACCGTCTGGCTGTGGGACGTGGCCAACCCAGCCGAGCCGTTCCCCTATTACGGCATGCCGCTGACCGGCCCCGCGGCCATCGTGACCGCGGTGGCGTTCAGCCCCGACGGGCACACCCTCGCCGCCGCGAGCCAGGACGACAAGGTGTGGCTGTGGACCCTCGCGGCCGGCACGCCGACAGCCACCCAGGACGGCACCCTCACCGGGGCCACGGACTGGGTCAACACGATCGCGTTCAGCCCGGACGGTACATCGATCGCCGCGGGCACGTCCGATGCCGGGGTGCTCGTCTGGAGCCGCGCCAGCCGGAACCGCATCGCGACGCTGTCGCGTCCGCAGCCCGTCACCTCGATCGCCTGGGACGGTCAAGGACGGCTTGTGTCCGGCGACGCGGACGGCACAGTGTCGCTGTGGGCGCTGCCGTCGCCAGAACTCGCGGCGTCCGACAAGACGACCATCGTCGCCTACAGCCCGAACGGCGCGATGCTCGCGGTTGGCGGGCAGGACGTCCAGCTGTGGAACGCGGCGAGCCGCACGCACATCGCGACGCACCCGCTCGCCGCCGGGATGGTCGTCAACGGGCTGGCGTTCTCCCCCGACGGACGCATCCTGGCCGCCGCCTACAGCGACCGCACCGTCGGGCTCCTCAACGCCAGCACCCTGGCACCGCTCGGTGCGCCGTTCCAGGTGACCGCCGCGGGCAACGCGGAAACGGTCGCGTTCAGCCCGGACGGCACCGTGCTCGCCACCGGCGGCGACGACGGCACGGTGCGGCTGTGGTCGGTGACCGACCCGGCGCACCCCCGCCAGCTCAGCTCGGTGCACGACTCGGGGACCTACGTGTTCACGGTCGTGTTCAGCCCCGACGGAAGGACCCTCGCGGCGGCGAGCACCGACAACCTCACCCGGCTCTGGAACGTCACCGACCCGGCGCGCCCGGCCCAGCTCGGCAAGCCGCTGGGCGGGTTCAGCAGCTACGCGATCGGGCTGGCCTTCACCCCGGACGGCAAGCTGCTCGCGGTCGGCAGCGCGGACAAGACAATCCGGCTGTGGAGCATCGCGAACCCCGCGCGCCCGGTCCAGGTCGGCTCGCCGCTGACCGGCCCGGCGGGCTACGTCTGGGGGCTGGCGTTCAGCCCTGACGGGACGACGCTGGCGGCCGGCGTCACCGACGGCACCATCTGGCTGTGGCGGGTCACCGCCCCGGCCAGCCCGTCGCTGATCGCGACCCTCACCGGCCCGGCCGGGCACGTGTACTCCGTCGCGTTCGCCCCGTCCGGCGGCCAGCTCGCGGCGTCCAGCGACGACGGCACCGTCCACCTGTGGGACGTCAGCCCGGGAGCGGCGGAGTCGCAGGTCTGCGCCAACCTGGGCCAGCCGCTCACCCGCGCCGAGTGGAACGTCTACGTGCCCGGCGTGCCGTACCGTGCGCCGTGCTCGTTATACCGACCGCAATCTCGACTTAGGAGCAGAACCCTACGCTTTTCTTGCTGTTATCACCCTTTCCGCGTAGTTTTCTGCTCCTAAGTCATTCGGGGAGACGGGGCGGGACGGCGGCGGAGAGTCATTCGCGTGGGGTGCGGGGCGGGACGGGGGCGGAGAGTCATTCGGGGAGACGGGGCAGGGCGGGGGCGGAGAGTCATTCGGGAGGGGTGCGGGGCGGGACGGCGGCGAAGGGTGCCCGCGGCGGAGGGCGCCCGCGGCGGCGGTGCCCCAGACCAGGACGAGGATGCCGTACAGGCCGAGCGGAGCGGCGGCGGCCGGGCCGAAGGCGGCCGTGGCCAGGCCCGCGGCGATGGCGAAGTCCCGCATTGACGTGGTGAGCAGGAGAGCGGCCGCCACCGGGCGGGGTGCTCGCAGCCCCAGAATGCGGCCGATCACGGCAGACGCCAGCAGGAAGACGACGAGGGCGGCCGCCACGGTGGCGTAGCCGGCTGACAGGTGCACCTCGGACGCGATAAGGGCGACCAGGGCAGCCACAGCGGCCAGCGCGACGTGAGATGCACCTCGTTGCGCGCCTGGTGTGGCGAGCGCTCTAGCGGTAGCCGACCAGGCGCGCCAGGCGATGCGCGTGGGTGCCCGTTCCCCGCGGACGCCGGCTGACGGCGGCTCCGTGGCGCGCGGCGACCGTTCCGCGCGGACGCCGGCTGACGGCGGCTCCGTGGCGCGCGGCGACCGTTCCGCGCGGACGCCGGCTGACGGCGGCTCCGTGGCGCGCGGCGACCGTTCCGCGCGGATGCCGGCTGACGGCGGCTCCGTGGCGCGCGGCGACCGTTCCGCGCGGACGCCGGCTGACGGCCGGGCCGAGGCGCGCAACGCGATGCCGACGGCAAGCGGGAGCGCCACCACCAGGGCGAGGTTGGCGATGACGCCGCCGGGAGAGAAGCCGGCGTGGCCGGCCTCGAGCGCAAGGATCGGGCCGGCGATCGCGACTGTTACGACGGTGGAACCGATCAGCGCGCCGGCCGCGATGGCGGCCTCGCTTCGCGCCATCGCGGTGGTCGCCACTGACGCGATCTCACACGGTGCCAGGCCGACCGTGAGCACGCCGTTCCGCAGCGGCCCGGCGGGCACCATGTGCGCGACCGCCCACGACAAGGCGGGCAGCACCGTGGCGCCGATGGCGAGCGCGACGAGCAGGCGCTGCCAGGCGCTGGCGGCCCGGCGCAGCGCCGCGGGCTCGATGGTCACCGCGGTGGCGAAGACCAGCACCGCGAGCAGCACGTTGATGCCTTGCCTGGCGGCCAGCCAGGCCAGCGGGCGCTGCACGGACAGCCCGATGACCGCGGCGGCGAGCACCGCTGCCAGTTCGGGGTACCTGGCCAGCAGCGCCCGGAGGTTAGCCGCGAGCCTCACGTCACGCAGGCTGCTATCGCCCTAGCGCAGTCCAGCGCCTCGGTGTGCGTCGTATCCACCTCGACGTCGTAGGTGACGCCGTGGTGGGCCACTTCGGCCTGGGACTCCGCCATGCCGGCGGGCCGGTCGCCTCGCGCGATCTCCCGGCCGGCGGCGACCGCGCCGTCGCACCGAACCCCGACCCACAGCACCCGCAGCGCGCCGAGCGCCTGCTGCCACCGCTGCTGGGACGCCGCGCCGCCGAGGAACACGTCATCGACGATGATCCGGGCGCCGGCCTGGGCCATCGCTGCAACTCCCACCATCCACGCTGCCTCCAGCGCCCGGAACTCCGGCCCGATGACAACCGCACCGCCTGACGGGAACTGGATGCCGGAAGCCGACGTCTGCGCGGAGACGGGCATCGCATCGATCAGCGTGTCCGCCCCGAGGCTCAGCCATGGCTCCGGCAGGATCGCCTGCAGGCACCGGGCGATCCCGGACTTCCCCGAGCTGGATCCGCCGTTGAGAACGATCACCTGAGTGGTCACGTCCGGACCAGGGTGGTGAAGAGGCGGTCGAGTTCGGCGGCGGGGTCGGCGGTGATGCCGCTGTGCACCGGGCCGGGCTGGACGATGGCGGAGCGGGGGGCGGTCAGCCAGCGGAAGCGCTCGCCGAGCGGGCGGTCGGCGAGCGGGCCCTCGGTGCAGGCCCGCTCGAACGCGCCCAGGGCGGCGCGGACGGCGGTCACGTCCACGCTCGGGTCAAGGGCCAGCAGGCGGGCCTCGTCCAGTTCGATCTCGCAGCCTAGGTAGCGGAAGGACTTGGAGTAGACGAGCACCCCGGCGTTGATCGCCTCGCCGCGCTCGACCCGCGGGACCACGCGGATCAAGGCGTACTCGAATACCTCCGTGTGGCTAG
Organism: uncultured Actinomycetota bacterium; assembly: GCA_963843745.1. Classification (GTDB taxonomy): domain Bacteria; phylum Actinomycetota; class Actinomycetes; order Streptosporangiales; family Streptosporangiaceae; genus Trebonia. The sequence goes on along the minus strand of CAWJLP010000007.1, from coordinate 1,133,394 downwards.
GTGGGCTGCTGTGACTGGAGGGGACAGTGGGGTTCGGCGGGTGGTTGGGTGGCGTGCTCATGACCTGATTACCTCGGGGACGAGCGGGGCGCGGCGGAGCAGGTGCTCGACGTAGGCATCGGCGCCGCGCTCGCCGAACCAGTCCGGTGGGACGTCGGCGGTCACCTCGGCGAGCACCGCCTCGGTTACCAGCGGCGCCAGCTTCTCATGCGCGGCCGCGACCTGGGTGGCGCGGCCGCGAAGGACGTGCTGGCTGCTGTCGAACGGCTTGGCCGGGTCGGCCTGCCTGCTCCAGTCGTGGTGGAAGTAGAGCGCGGCGCCGTGGTCGATCAGCCAGATGTCGCCGTGCCAGACGAGCAGGTTCGGGTTCCGCCAGGTGCGGTCCACGTTCTGGATCAGCGCGTCGAACCACAGCAGCTCGCTGGCGAACGCCTCGCCGGCGGTCCAGCCCAGCGGGTCGAATCCGGCGGAGCCCGGCAGGAAGTCGACGGCGAGGTTCAGCCCCTCGCTGGCCCGCAGCAGGTCCTGGATCTCCTCATCGGGCTCGCTGGCCGCGATCCTCGGGTCCAGCCAGGCGAGGGCGAGCTCGGGAGTACGCAGGCCGAGCCGGCGGGCCAGCTCGCCGGCGATGATCTCCGCGACCAGCGCCAGCGAGCCGTGCCCCGCGCCGCGGAACTTCAGCACGTACGTGCCGAGGTTGTCCGCCTCGACGAGGCCGGGCAGGCTGCCGCCCTCGCGCAGCGGGGTCACGTACCCGGTGACGGTGACACGTTCAAGCACGCGCGACACGTTACCGGCCCGGCGCGTCAAACGGGGGCTGGGACAATGGCGCGGTGGACGAGACTGAGCTGCCAGCGCGGCTGGCCGGGCGGGTGATCCCGATCGACCCGTCCGGCCGGGTGCTGCTGTTCCGCTACGACGACCCGCCGCCCAAGGGGCCGCACTGGGCCACCCCCGGCGGTGGCATCGAGGCGGGCGAGGACTACTACGCGGCCGCCCGCCGCGAGCTGACCGAGGAGACCGGCTGGACCGACGTCCCGGTGGCGCCCGGTGAGGTGCACCAGGAGAGCACCGTGCAGTGGGCGGGCCGGGTGCGCCGGATGGTGCGCCAGCACGACCACTACTTCGTCGCGCGGGTGGCGGTCGCCGAGCGCCCGCTCGGCGAGGTGGCCGCCATGCACGTGAGCGACGGGATCCACGAGGCACGCTGGTGGACGCTCGCCGAGTTGGACGCGACCGGGCAGGCTGTGTATCCGCGAGGGCTCGCGGAGCTGCTCAGGCGGCTCGGACATAGCGGGCTCGCGGCTGGCCCAGGTCAGGAGTCGGGGACTCCGGCCAGCTCGTAGACGAACGACGCGGCGTTGACCGTCCCGACCCCGCTGACCAGGTCGTAGCCCGCCCTGGCGGGGTACCCGGCCACGGTGTGCAGCGCGCGCGGCGAGCCCTGGTAGAACGACACGGTGTTGTTGCCCGAGGTCACGTCCACGATCCCGGCGGCCCGGCGGGCGGACAGCGCGTACAGCGCGGGGTTGATCAGGCCGAGCGGGTGCCCGGCCACCTGGTCGGCGAGCGCGACGATGGCGGCGAACTCCGGGGTGGCCTCGCTGGTGCCGCAGATCAGCGACCAGCCGGGCCGCTGGCCAAGGAAGGTGCTGTACACCTCCACCGCGCCGTCGCAGGAGGCGCTCATCGAGATGTCCGGCACGCCGCGCCGGGCGCCCGTCACGGCCTTGACGCCGTTCTGGTAGAGCGGGCGGGCGAAGAACTCGGACGTGCCGCCGCCACTGGCGAACGGGACCGGCGCCGACTGCAGGGCGAAGTACCTGGCCGCCGCGGTGTCGGCGGTGTCGTTCCAGGCCACCGACGTGTACTTGCCGCCGGCCAGGATCAGCCGGGTGCCGCCGACCGCGGTCACCAGCGGGTCGCTGTCCGGCCACGACGTCACCGGGCGCGTGTAGTACGTGTGCTGGTCGAGCCCGTAGTCGGTGGCGCCGCTGTCGCCGGAGGCGGCGAGCACCGTGACGTGGTGGGCGTACGCGTCGCGATAGGCGGCGCGCAGCGGGCTGAGCTGCGCGAGGCTGGCGAACGTCTCCTCGGTGGCGCTGAAGCTCTGGGTGATCACGTCGCCGAGATGATGATCGATCACGTACTTCTCTGCGGCGACGATCTGCGGGAAGCCGGTGGTTCCCTCCGTCTCCGCGACGGGGGTCTCGGCCAGCAGGATGTTCGCCCCCGGCGCCAGGGCGTGCGCGTACTCCACGTCCAGCGTGGTCTCGCTCGCCCAGCCGGCCATGTCGTGGGCGCTGGGGTTGAACGCCGGGATCTTCCCGGCCGGCGCGATGATCGTGAACGAGGGCGGCGCCGGGTAGCCGAACTGCTTGTCGAACGCGGCCAGGTCCTGCCTGATCGTCGGGGATCCGAACGAGTCGACGATGACGATCGTCTGTCCCTTGCCCGTGATGCCCTTGCCGTACAGCGGCGGCAGGTTGTACGCGGCCCTGAGCTGGCCGGGCTGGTAGCACGCGATGCCGTAGGCACGCTCGCACTGGGCGGTGGTCGGCGGCCCGGTCTGCTTGGGGGCGCCGAGCCGTATGACTCCCGGCGTGATCGACACGCGCGGCGCCTGCCGGTGGGCCGAGCCTTTTGCCGGGGCGGGGGCGGCAGTTGTGGCGGGGACGGCGGCCACGATCGCCGCGACCGCGGCGGCGACGAGCGCGACCACGCAGGCCGGCAGCCCCGCGGTCCATGCCCTACGCATCGCGGCTCCCGGCCTCCAGGGTGTCCATGTGCTGGTTATCGAGCCGAACCCGGCCACTTCCGTTACGCAGTGACATCAACTGTATACCAGCCGGTAACGGCGCCAGGGCGGGGCTGGAAGTCGTAGCGGATGCCGTCGGCGCCCAGCGCCACCAGGCTCAGCGACGTGCTGCCCCAGACCCGGCCGTCCGGCAGGTCGCGGCGGGCGACGATCGCGCGCGGGTCGCCCGGATCGAGTCCGTCGCCGGCCGCCAGCGTCAGCCACTCGCCCCAGGCCCGCTCCAGTGTCACGGCGGGGTCGCCTGAGGGGCGGGCGGCCGCGAACTTCGGCCCGAAGTGGAGGGCCTTCGGCTCGGTGACCGGATCGGCCGGATACGCGTGGCCCGCGTTGGTCAGCACGTGCGTGCCGGGCTCAAGGCTCCTGGCCGCCGGACGGTCGCCGTCCCAGCTCAGCATCAGCACCGCGTCCATGTCGGCGCAGACCAGATGAAACGGGTCGTAGGCGGCCAGGGCCGCCGGGTCGTCGGCGAGTTCCTTCAGCACCCCGGCACCGTCCGCGGCGGCGCGCAGCGGCAGCTCTCCTCTGCTGCGGCGGTAAGCCACGTCGGGAGGTCGGTCGGGGCCGGTTGGCCGGGGGGATCCGGGAGGTCGGTCGGGGCCGGTTGGCCGGGGGGATCCGGGAGGTCGGTCGGGGCCGGTTGGCCGGGGGGATAGAGCCTGCGTGCCCCTGCCGTTGAGCAGGCACGCGACCCGTGGCACGTCCGGATGGACGGCCAGCCAGGTGCCGCCGGCCTGCTCATCGAGCCCGCCGAGCAGCGGTGAGCCCGGCCAGTGCCTGGCCGGCGGCAGCCACGGCCGGTCCTTCAGCTCGTCCCTGGCGCCAAGCAGCAATAGCGGCACACGCTCCCCCGGCTCAAAGCTCAGGACCACGGTGCACACCCATCCATCATTACTTGATTCCCACCCAAAGCGGAATATGAGGCAGCATGGAAGAGTGATGCGCGCGGAACTGGAGGCGGCTGAGCCGGGGAGTCAGCCGCGTACGTTCGGGATGATGGTTGAGCTTTTTCACGGCGGCGACGCCGTCGTCCTGAGCGGCGCGGGGCTGTCGACAGAATCCGGCATTCCGGACTACCGGGGCCCCAGCGGGCTGGCGCGCCGCGGGCAGCCGATGACCTACCAGGCGTTCACCGGGAGCGCGGCGGCGCGGCAGCGGTACTGGGCGCGCAGCCATCTGGGCTGGCGGCACATCGCCGGGGCGGCGCCGAACGCCGGGCACCTGGCGGTGGCGGCGCTCGACCGGCACGGGCTGCTGCGCGGGATCATCACGCAGAACGTTGACGGGCTGCACCAGGCGGCGGGCGCCCGCGCCGTGACCGAGCTGCACGGCAGCCTGCACCGGGTGGTATGCCTGTCGTGCTGGCGGCGCACCCCGCGGGCGGCGCTTGACGAGCGGCTGCGGGCCGCGAACCCCGTGTGGTCGGACCTGGCGGCGGGCCCGGGGGGGAATGGGGGGGCGGCCAGGGGGGATGGGGGGCGGGAGCCCCCCATGCCGGAAGTCAGCCCCTCCATGCGACGGAACGTTGCGGTCAACCCGGACGGGGACGTGGCGCTCGAGGAGACCGGCGGTTTCGCGGTCGTCGACTGCGAGCAGTGCGGCGGGGTGCTGAAGCCGGACGTGGTGTTCTTCGGCGAGAACGTGCCGAAGCCGCGGGTCGCCTCCTGCTACGACCTGGTCGCCGGCGCGTCGGCGCTGGTGGTCCTCGGGTCGTCGCTGACCGTCATGTCCGGGTTCCGGTACGTCCGGCACGCGGCCTCGCTCGGCATCCCGGTGGTGATCGTGAACCAGGGCGAGACACGCGGCGACGTCCTCGCCGCCGCTACGATCGACGCGCCGCTCGGGGTCACGCTGACCGCGGCGGTCGGGGAACTCGGGCTGGCCGGCTGAGCTGACTCAGGTCATGCGGTATATGTGGCGGTCATGAGCTACGTACCGGAGAGTTCGGGCGAGGCGATCGCGCTCGCCGTTGACGGGTGCCGCGCGCTGAGCGCGGCCGGGCAGTCCGACATGGTCTGGGGACATCCGGGCGTCCGCGACCCCGGCGGGCGCGGGGTGTGGATGAAGTGCTCGGGCTGGGGGTTCGAGGAGGTCGACGCCGGCCGGATCGTGCTGGTCAGCCCGGATGGCGAGGTGCTGGCGGGCGACGGGCCGCGGCACATCGAGTACCCGATCCACACCGAGATCATGGCCGCCAGGCCGGACGTCGGCGCGGTCGTGCACACGCATTCGGCGTCGGCTAACGCGTTCTCGGCGCTGGACGCGCCGCTGCTGCCGCTCGACCACGCCGGGTCGCTGTTCTGCTATCCGGAGATCCCGCGGTTCACGCAGACCGGCGGGCTGATCAAGAACCGTTCGCTGGGCGCCGAGCTCGCCGTGACCCTCGGCGACGCCGTCGCGTGCCTGCTGCCGCAGCACGGCATCGTCACGGTCGGCGCGGACATGCCCGCGGCGATCATGACCGCCGTGCTGCTCGACCGCGCCTGCCGGACGCAGCTCACCGCGATGGCCGCGGGGCCGGTGCGGCGCTGGGGCGACGAGGAGGACACCGTGGCCAAGCGCGCCGACGTATGGTCCGCCAAGCAGTTGCTGGCCGGGTACGAGTACCTGCTCCGGCAGGCGGGCTAGCCCACAGCGGGGGTTGTGGGCTAGCCCGGTCTATCCGGCCGCCGGGACCTCGTGCCAGAAGCCGCCGTTGAGGTTGATGTCGTTGCCGTTCGCCTGGCCCGGGGCGGTGTCGCCGATGTAGGTGTACAGCGGGTGGCCGGCGTAGGTGACCTGGATGGTGCCGTCCGTGCGCGCGATCGTCGCGATCTTGCTGAGCGTGACGCCGGGCCCGGCCGCCGGATTCCCGATGACCGGCGGCCAGTAGGCGGCGCATGTTCCGTAGCAGGCCGACTTGGACGGCGTGTCCGGCGCGAACCAGTACAGCGTGCGGCCGCTGCTATTGGTCAGCACGGACACGCCGCCGATCGTGGTGGTGCGCAGCATGGCGGTGCCGCCGGCGGTGGCCGGGACGGCCTGGCCCGAGCTCGCGGTCGCGACCGACACGGCGAACACCACGGCCGCGACGGCGGTCAGGAAGGAGACCGCCGCGGCCGCCAGCGCACGCACGCGGGCCGGGCGCCCGGCGGGAGCGGGTTCCCCCGGGCGCCCGAGCCATTGCGGTTCAAGGACGAGCACCGCGAGGCCGAGGAGCACGCCGAAGGCGGCGATCTCGATGATGCCCGCGACCGTGCCCGCGGTGCTGCGGATTTCGCGGAAGCCGAACAGGCCCACCCACAGGGAGAGCAGGTAGCCGCCGAGGGTGGCGATGGCGTAGCCAGCGCCGACGGCGGCGATCGAAGCGTCGACGACTGGCCGGCGGGTCACCGGAGTGAACGGCGCCGCCAGGATGGCGAGCGCTAGCGCGAAACCGACGATGACCTGGAACAGGAACAACGGACCGATCGTCGGGATCGTCCGGAAGCCGGTCAGGTACAGGTCCAGGTGCATCGCCGCCGTGGCGACGAGCAGGCCCGCCCCGGTCAGCCGGAGGACCCATTGGAGCGTCGTGCGCATGATTAATACTACGAGTGACGGCCAGCGCCGGATTGGAAGAAGCGCGACGAGATTGGAGTCAGGCGAGGACGTTCGGACTAACTTTCTTTAAAGAAGTCCTGAAGAGCCGTGGTCGTCTCCGCAGGCACCTCCTCGGGGAGGTAGTGACCGCAGGGCAGCGGGCAGCCGTCGACCTTGACCGCGTACTGCTGCCAGATCGCCAGCACGTCGTCGTAGTGGCGGCCGACGAAGCCGTGCTCGCCCCACAGCGCGAGCAGTGGCGCGGTCACCTTCTCGCCGCGGGCGGCGGACGCGTCGTCGTCGTTCAGGTCGACGGTGGCGGCGGCGCGGTAGTCCTCGCACGAGGCGTGGATCGCGGCCGGGTGGCGGAAGCACCTCACGTACTCGTCCAGGGCTTTGTTGTCGAACGGCCGGCCGCCCCTTCTCAGCAGGCTCAGCCGGCCGCGGATCCAGCCCTCCGGATCGGCGCCGAGCAGCTGCTCGGGCAGCGGCTCCGGCTGGGCGAGGAAGAACCAGTGCCAGTAGCCGAGGCCGAACTCCTTGTTGGCGTGGTGGAACGCGTACCGGGTGGGGACGATGTCCAGCACGGCTATTTTGGTGATAGCCCGGGGGTAGTCGAGGGCCATCCGGTGCGCGACGCGGCCGCCGCGGTCGTGGCCGGCCACCGCGAACTCGTTGAAGCCGAGCTCGCGCATCACGATCATCTGGTCGCGTGCCATGGTGCGCTTGGAGTACCCCTCGTGCCTGGCGCCGCCCGCGGGCTTGCCGCTGTCGCCGTAGCCGCGGAGGTCGGTGAGGACTACCGTGTGATGTTCGGCCAGGGCGGGAGCGACGAGGTGCCACATGACGTGGGTCTGCGGGTAGCCGTGCAGCAGCAGGACCGGGCTGCCGCCCGCCTTGCCGCCGGTGAGCGTGTTAATCCTGATGCCATCCGGTGTCAGGGTCCTGCGCTGGAAGAGGCTGGGCAGCGGAACCGTCATGGCACCCTCATCCCCGCCGCGACCCTGGCATAATCTCTGGCCAACCGCAGCTAATCGGACGGCGTCTTAGTAGCGTGCGAACCTTCATGAGCCGCATCGTCAGTCGCAGAGAGGAACGGGGCGAGATGTCGCTACGCAGGACAGTGCTGACCGGGACGGCGGGCCTGGTCATGGTGGCCGCTGCCACGGCCATTGCCGGGTGCGGGTCGCAGGCGGCCTCCTCTTTGTCTTCGAGCCCCGCGGCCACGTCGGGCTCGTCGGGGTCCAGCGGGGCGGGTTCCGCGGCCTCCTCGGCGGCCTCGGCGCCGGCTTCGTCGGCTGCCGCGCCGACCGGGCGCGCCTCGTCCGCCGCGGTCAACCCGAACGTCCCCGGCGGGCCGCCCGGATGCGCCACCAGGGACCTGAAGGCGACCGTCGGCGTCGCGCAGGGCGCGGCCGGGTCCGTCTACCAGGTCATCGACTTCACCAACATCGGGACCGCCTCGTGCTCGCTGTACGGGTACCCGGGCATCGCGCTCGCGGGCGGGTCGCCGGTCACCCAGATCGGGGCCGCGGCGTCGCGGTCGCCGCAGGCCGGGCCTGCGCTGATCACCCTGAAGCCGGGCGACGTCGCGAACACGCTGCTGCGGATCACCCAGGCGCAGAACTACCCGGCGTCGAAGTGCAGCCCGATGGCGTCGACGTACCTGCAGATCTACCCGCCGAACCAGACCACGCCGATTTACCTGGGGTACAAGTCAACGGGATGTTCGGCCACGGGGGTGAACCTGCTGACGGTGAGCGTGGTGCAGTCCGGGGCTGGCAGCGGCAACTGAGGCTCTTCGCTTCGGCGCCTTGCGCTTCGCCTTCGGCGCGGATCAAGATCCAATTCCCGAAATTCGCGATGATCTTGCCGGGCGTTCGGCTGAGTGCCCGTGACCATGATCACGAAGGGTTTGGGCCGTCGCCAGGGCAGCCACAAGTCTTCGTGATCATGGGCGATGCCGGGAATGGTGCCGTTTGGAGACCCGGCGCGGCCACCGCGGGCTGGCTGGTCAGGCGGCTGGGAGGGCGGCGAGGAGGGCGCGGGTCCAGTCGCGGTAGCCGTCCTGGCTGGGGTGGAAGCTGTCGCACGCGAACTTGCCGGTCCACGGCGGAGTGAACTGCGCGGATACCTCGGCGACCGGCAGGCCGCGGTCCGTGGAGACCTCGTGGATGACCCGGTTGATTCGCGCGATGTACGGCACGCTCATCCGGCCGACGATCCACCAGTACCCGGCGAGCAGCGGCAGGTCGAGCATGACCGTGCGGTCCGGGACCGCGGTGAGCATCGCGCGCAGGTCGCTGAACAGCTTGCCTGGCGCGCTGTAGAGGATGTCGTTAGCGCCGATTCCGCAGGTCACGAGGTCCGGCGTTGTCGGCAGCAGCGGGAGTTGCTCGCCTACGACGTCCCGGATCAGCGCGCCGGAGACCGACAGGTTGAGCACCCGCCAGTGCTGGCCGGTGCGGCGCCGCAGCTGCTGGAGCGCCTGCCCGACGTAGCCGCCGCGTGGGGCCGGGGCGCCGAGGCCCTGCGCGGTGGAGTCCCCGAGGGCCACCCAGATGGGGCCGGTTTCTTTTCCGGTCTCGAGGTCGTGCAGCAGGCGGTCGTTGTGTGCTCGCCAGTAGGCCGCGAAGGCGACGCAGTCCTCGCGCATCGCTGTCACGCCGTCTGTCCAGCGGCCGAACTTGCCGAACCGAAGGCCCGAGGCCTCGGCGTACTGGCCGCGGGTGAGTACCGACGCCGCGGTCGCGAAGACCTCAACCGGGGACTTCCGGTTGGCCCCGGTGCCCGATATCGCGTTCGCCCAGGCAGGGCGGGACACCGCGGGCGTGCGCTGCATGCTCGGCTCCCCCGTTGGGACATTGACGTCGGATGAACGACCGTAAACGAGAATATTGATCAATGTCAACGAAGTGGTAACTGAGAGTCGCGTTCCCGGGTCATCATGACGAAAATCACCGCTTGACGGGCTTTAGCCGCGGGTGGTCTTGGCTTGGACGATCGCTGCTAGCCGGTCCCTGGGCAGCGCCGGGGTGCGGTGGCCGTCCCGGCCTGTCATGTCCTCGTTGGCGACCAGGGAGTTGAGCACGGCCTCTTCTGTGGCCTGGACGACGGCCTCGAAAAATGGGTCCAGGTTGTTCCACGGGATGAAGGTGAGCTGGTCGTACGCCCGGGCTTTGTCTTCGGGGGCGTCTTTGGCGGCGTCTTTGGCGGCGTTGGGGTTCGGGTCGCCGGAGGTGAGGCCGCCGGGGTTGGCGGTGGAGAAGGCGAGGAACAGGTCGCCGGAGAAGTGCGAGCCGCTGGTGCCGGTCCTGGCCAGGCCCGAGGTGACGCGCCGGGCGAACGCCTTGCACTGGCTGGGGAACAGCGGGGCGTCGGTCGCGACGACGGCGATGACCGAGCCCGCACCCTGTACCGGAGCCGCGTTTCTGGCTTCGCGCATCGGGTTGTCGTCGGCGAACTCGTCGCCGAGGTAGATGCCGGTCACCGTGAGCTCGTCCCGGCGGCCGAAGTTGGCCTGCACGAACACGCCGACGGTGTACCTGGTGCCTGCGTAGTCGATTTGGCGGGATGCGGTTCCCGAGCCGGCCTTGAACTGGTAGCAGTTCATGCCGGTGCCGCCGCCGACGGAGCCTTCGTCTGGCTGTTCGCTGGTGGCGGCTTCGAGCGCGGCGATCACGGTCTCTTCGGTGACGTGGTGACCGTTGATGTCGTTGAGGTAGCCATCCCAGGTCTCGGCGGCGACCGGCAGCAGCCACACCTCGGTGAACTCCGGGTGATACCGGTTCATCCAGCTGATGATGCCGGCGTGCGCGATCCCGACCGAGTGCGTGTTGGTGATCGCGACCGGGCCTTCGAAAGTGCCTGACTCCTCGATCCAGGAGATGCCGGTCATTTCGCCGTTGCCGTTCTGCGAGTGGAACCCGGCAGCCACGGGGTCGCCGGGGTTGTCTTTGCCTCGGGGGTGGATCGCGGTGACGCCTGTCCTTACTTTGCCGCCTTGGATCAGCGTCTCGTAGCCGACCTCGACACCTGGGACGTCGGTAATCGCGTTCCACGGGCCTGGGGTGCCCCGGAAGGACAGGCCGAGCGCGCGAGCGCGCGGCTTGCCCGTTGGGGTGGCCAGGTGCGGGTCGGTAGTCATGGGTGTCAGGGTACGGGGCTACCTGGCGGGCGTGTTCGTTCGAGTACGACACACGCGCTCGGAACCGGTATGCTGGCTGCGTTCCACTACGGGGCCATCGGATGACGACCCTGGTGGGCTGCGGGGCTATGGCGCAGCTGGTAGCGCGTCTGCATGGCATGCAGAAGGTCAGGGGTTCGAATCCCCTTAGCTCCACCGATTTATCGGACTTCTGTTCGATGGTTAAGTACCCTAATCAAGGACCCAACTGGTCTCGGCCTCTTCGTTGCCCTCGTCCGTGTCGTCTTCGTCGTCGTAGAAGACGCCGTCCATCACGGTCGCTCCCCCGCGGATCGCGGGCACGATCACGTGGCGGTAGACGGTCTCGGTGACGTGGGTAGACTTGTGGCCCACGGTGTCGCTGATGTCCTGGATCGGTACGCCGTTGCTGCTCATGATCGACACGGCTGGTATGCCGTCCCTCGTGAGCGTGCCAACGGCCGATGCCCGCTCGCCTGGTCATCTTGCTGAACCGCCGGTTGAGCTGGTCGGACGTGTACGGGGCGCCGTTCTCATGGCAGAACACGAAGTCGTTATCATGCCAGGCTTCGCCGGCTGCCCAGCGTTCCTAGCCTGCCTGGCCCTGTGCATCGTCAGCGCTGCGATCGCGCGCTTCGGGAGTTCCAGCGAGCGCTTCGACTTGGGAGTCTTGGTGTCGCTGCTCTTGCTCGCCGAGCGCCAGACGTGGACCACTCCCCTATCGAGGTCGACGTGATCCCACGTGAGCTTGCGGAGCTCTCCGGGGCGCAGGCCGAGAGTGATCGAGATGACGAACAGCGCCTGAAGCCGGCCGTTGGCTTCGGCGCTGCCGTCGAGGCCGAGTTGCGATCGGCATGAACGTCACGTCACGTCTTTGAGCTCGCTGGACACATCGATGACGGTTGCGTCTGCGTGTGGCTTGTTTCCGCACGCTAGCTCGCCGGTGTCCGTCGCCGCGTGGCTCGCGCCGTACGGGCCCTTCCTCGCCCTGACCACCTTGATGAAGCCTGACGCCTGCGGATTCCCGCCGTAAAACCCCTGGTAAAGGTCCAGGATCACGTTCGAGGCGCTCGCAACTGTGGCCCAGCTCTTCATCGACCGCCCGTCCGGGGAGGCGGTGAACATGGCGTTGGACCGCCGCTGAAAGATGGACGTGATAGGCCGTGGCGCTGCAGCGAACGAGGCGGCCGCTGCGGTGCCACGGCTGAGCGAGCAGGCATGGCGCGTTGCGCTGTGCTCGCGTGGTGGGTGGTTAGCTGGTGCGGAGCGAGGCCAGCGCTCGCGGGGCGAGCTTCTCGCTGAGGACCGCGCGGAGTCTGGCATGCTCGGGGTCGTCGCTGGCGAGCACGCTGCCTGCTTGCATGGCGTTCATCTCGTCGCTCACCCCCACGCCTGCCGCGGAGGAGAACGTCGCGGCGTCAGCCAGCGCGGCTCGCACGTCGGCGTAGCGGGCGAGCACCCAAAGCGGCCGGCTGGTAAGGCGCACGACCGCGCCGGTGTCACGCAGGACCCGGTAGGCCTCATAAGGCTCGCTGAGAACGTCGTCGCTGAAGACGTCGATGCCGGAGGTGGGGCAGCTGAGAGGGATCTCATGAAGAAACCTTTCGCTAAAGGACGACGTCCAGGCAGGCGGGCCGTCTCACCATCGAACGAGGCGCGGCGTGCCAGGTATAGGAAGGAGCGAGGCGAAGTGAGGGGAAGCGCTCCACTAGCGCTTCGAGCAGGAGCCGCGCCTCCAGCCGGGCCAGCGGGGCCCCGAGGCAGGTGTGGATGCCGTACCCGAAGGTCAGGGAGGTCGCGTGCCCGGTGCCGCGGTCGAGGGAGAAGGCCGCCGCATCTTCTCCCCACGCGTGCTCGTCCAGGTTCGCCGACTGGAGGCTGAGGACGAGCCGGTCGCCCGCGCCAACTGGACAGCCGCGGATGACACGGTTGGCTGTCGCCGTGCGCAGTATGTACTGCAGGGGGGCGTCGTGCCGCAGTGACTCCTCGATGGCCGAGGGGATCAGGCCGGGATCGTCCACGAGCCGCTGCCAGCGGGCACGGTCGGCCAGCAACTCGTACAGCAGGTTGGTGATGAGGCTTCCGGTGGTGTCCGTTCCGGCCAGGATCAGCTGGACGCAGTGCATGACGACCTCAACCGGCGTCAACGGCTCCTCGCCCGGCCCGGGATGGGTCAGGCCGTCGATCACGTCGCCGCCCGTCGCAGTGCCGGCCGCCCGGGCGGCGGCGAGCTCCGCGAGGTGGCCCAGCAGCGCCCCGAACTCCGGCATGTCCGTCGAGACTTGGGGGAAGTGGTCGTTGACCACGTCGGCCCAGTCCTGGACGCGGTCCCAGTCCGGCGCGGGGATGCCGAGGAACGCATACACGGTCCGGGCAGGGACGGCCCGGCCCAGGGTCGACCACACCTCCACCTGCTTCCCGGGCTGCAGTCCGGCCAGCACATCGGACACGATGCCGCGGATCCGCGGCTCCTCCCGGCGAAGCTTGACGGGGCTAAACCACTGGCGCAGCCGCGCCCGCAGCGCCGTGTGGGCCGGCGGGTCGAGCATCGTGATCGGAATGGCGGGCAGGGCCGCCGTCTCGGTGCCGCCTTCCAGGACGAAGTTGTTCTCCGAGGAGTAAGACGCCGGATCCCGCAGCGCGCCGGCCACGTCGTCATGCCTGGCGACGACGAACACCCCTGGCCGGGGCTGGGACACCGGGCACCGGCTCCGCGCGTCGGCCAGGCGAGGCCCCGGATACCCGACGTGGGCCGGGTCGAGAGGGTCGTACGGGCTGTCGTCAGTTATCGGGCTCGCGGACATCGTCGACTCCTTGGTTGCGGTGGGTGCGCGCGGTGGCGGTCAGCCGGGCAGAAGCTGGTCGTGGAACCAGTCGCCCGTGATGGCGTCGCGTTCGGCTGCGTGGTTGTAAAGCGTGTGCTCTCCGTCAGGCCAGGTACGCACTTCACCGCGCGGGCCTGCGGCCTCGGCGAAGGGCGCCTGGATGGCCGCGTCAGGGACCAGCGGGTCGGCGCCGCCTTGAAGGACGAGGACCGGGGAATCAATCCGGTGGCGGCCTGGATCGAAGCGCAGCCGGTCGAGGATGCCGGTCAGCTGATGCTCATCCTGGGTGCCGAAGGCGGCCTCGAACTGAGCGCGGGGGTTCCGGAACGGCGGCAGCTGGGGGGTGGCCGGGGCCCCGTTGACCACGCAGGCCCCCACGCGATCGTCCCGGGCGGCGAGGTGGGCGGCGAACAGCCCGCCGAAGCTGTTGCCCTGCACCCCGATGGCGGCGCCGAGCCGCCGGTCGGCGTCGACGGCGTCCAGGAAGCGCGCGAAGCCGTCGGCGACGTGCTCGTCGACGTACAGGCGGTCGGTCAGCCGCGGCTCGCCCTGACCCGGCCCCTCGGCCAGCAGGCAGGCCAGCCCGCGTGCGGTGAGTGCGTCGGCGGTGCGCAGGTAAGCGGCGCCCCATCCGCTGAGACCGCCCCAGACGACAACGGTCGCGGCGGCCGTGCCGGACGGCGGCAGACATAGCCAGCCGACCAGGCGGCCGTGCCGGTACGGAACCTCGAGGCGCTCAATGGCCGGGGTGCTGAGCTCCGCGCTCCGGGCGACCAGCCGCACATAGCGCCGGTACAGCTCCTGCTTGAGCGACGCATCTGCATTCTCCGCCATCTGCGCGAACAGCGCGGCGGCGGCGGCCCAGCGGGCGGACTGGACCGCTGTCAGCCGGTGCCCGGCCGCTAGCGCGGATTCCGCGGCGCCGCTGCGGGCGTCGGCCAGTCCGGTAGCGGCTTCGGCCCAGTCCTGGCCGGCCGCGGTCGTGGTCAGCAGGGTGCGGCCGTCCGCGGGGTTCATGCCGCAGTCGACCAGCCGGGTGTACGGCATCGCCCGGTGCAGCGCCGCGGTCGCCGGGTCAAGCGCCGCCGCGGCGGTCGTCGCGGTCATGCGCCGGCCGTCGCCGGAGCGGCTGACCAGCCTGTCACAGTGATCAGCTCATCGACCAGCGCGCTGAGGCCGACCGGGTCGGCGGCGGCGCCGAACAGGACGAAATCGGGGCGGGCGAGGTAGCCGACAGCGCCGAGCTCGCGCAGGTAGGCGGTATGAACGCCGTCGGTGTCGATCACGTCGCAGCCGAGACGGACCACGTGGCAGCCGATCTGGCCGAGGAAGCTCCGCTGCTCGTCCGACAGGGCCGCGGCGGCGTCGACGGTAGTGATGAGCGCGAAGCCGCGGCCGACGATGTTGTCGAGCCGGCCGCTCCGGTCCCCGGCGCTGACGCGGCCCTGCGGCACCAGTCCGCCGGCCGGCGGGATGACGGTGCCGTCCGGCTGGCGGTGCAGAATGCCGTCGCAGACCGTGGGCATGGCCGGGGGCGGCGGCACCTGGCCGGCCGCGAAGGCCGCGTCGCGCTGCGCCGCGGCCTCAGGGTCGTGCATGTTGGCGATCGCGCCGAGTCCCATCGCCATCTGGGTGATAACGGTGGTGTGCGGCCGCCGCTCGACCTCGTAACTGTCCAGCAGGGAATCGCCGGCCAGGCCGCGCAGCACCAGGTCAAGCTTCCACGCCAGGTTGGCCGAGTCGCGGATGCCCGAGCAGGCACCCTGGCCGAGGTACGGGGGCATGGTGTGGGCCGCGTCGCCGGCCAGGAACACGCGCCGGTCGCGCCAGCGCCGGGCGATCCGGGCCTCGAAGGTGTAGACAATCTGCCGGATGATCTTCACGTCGTCCGGCCCGAGGCCGTGCGCCTGCGCCAGTAGCCGCCAGGCGGCCTCCGGCCGCTCGAGTTCCTCGGCGGGCTCATCCGGGAGCAGGGCGAACTCGAAACGCTGCCGGTGCTCGCCGATGATCATGTACATGTGCCCTCGGGCAGGGTCGCAGTACTGCTTGCTGGTGCGGAACTCCGCCGGAGCGGGGCGCAGCCACTCGGTGTCGAAGTTCAGCCAGCGCTCATTGAAGCCGAGGTCGTCACGCTCGATGCCCAGCCTGGCGCGGATGCCGCTCTTGCTGCCGTCGGCGGCGATGACGTACCGCGCCCTGACCCGCTCCTCCTGGCCGGTCTCCCGGTAGTCGACCCACCGCAGCAGCGTCAGCTCCACGGCGTCAGCGTCCTGGATTAGCCCGGAGACCGACCAGCCTTGGCGGATCTCCACGTTGGGCAGCGTCCGCACGCGCCGGTCGATCGCTTCCTCGACATCGGGCTGGTACATCGAGATGTGCGTCGGGAAGCCCATCGGGCCTTCCGGTGCGGCCGGGATGTTCAGCAGGACCTCGTCGCGGCCGTTTACCCACACGTACTCGGTGGGCGAGGAGTCGCGCAGCGCCTCGTCCACGTCACCGGCGCCCTGCACCGCCCGCGCGGTCTCGTCGTCGATGTGGGTCAGCCGCGGCAGCCCGTACAGCGACGGCCACCGCTCGCAGACCAGGACGCGGTGCCCCATCTGGCCGAGCAGGGAGGCCGCGACCAGGCCGGTAGGGCCGTAGCCGACGACTGCGACATCGAAGATCTCGTTCACGCCAAGCCCCTTCGTGCGCGCGGCCACCGCCATGGTGGGCCGTCGCAGAGCGCGCACCACTGTGGCGGCGCTCACATTTAATGTGAGTTAAAGTTCACATCTTCAGGCCGGCAGATGTCAAGAGGCGAGTGCCGGATGCCGTAAGCTGCCGCCGTGACGAGCGATCTGTCGGCAGTTCCCTCGGCGCTGCAGGCGCGGAGCCGGTTGACCCAGGACCGGATCTTCGCCGCGGGCACGCACCTGCTTGAGAACGGCGGCCCAGAGGCGCTGACGGTGGCAGCGGTCGCCGAGGCGGCCGGGGTTGCGGTGGGCAGCGTCTACCGGCGGTTCGGCGATAAGGAACGGCTGCTGGGAGCTATCCAGGCCCAGTTCACCCAGGACTTCCGCGCCGAGTTTCGCCAGCGGGTGGCCGACACCGGGCTGACCGCGGCCACGCCGCCGGCCGAGGTCATCGCCGCGGCGGTGACCGGCATGAGCGAGACGTTCCGCGCCCGCGCCCCGCTGCTGCGCGTGTTCATGCTGCTCGGCACCCGGAACCCGGCCATCCTCGAGGAGGGGGCGACGGCCAGCATCGAAGGGGGGCGGACATTCCGCGACACCGTGATGCTCGCCGCTGCGGCCATCCGGCACCACCCGGACGTCGAGGCTGCGATCGACTTCGCCTACAGGCTGACCTATGCCGCCTGTGCGCACCGGGTCGTCCACGGCGAGCACCTGGAATCGTCTCGCCCGCTGCCTTGGGAGCAGCTCATCGACCAGCTCCGCATCGCCGTGACCGCATATCTGCTCGGCGCCACGCATGCTCCGTGAGCCACGGCAGCGCGGTCTCGAATGCCGCACATCGCGGCACAAATGTGGACATTGATTCACGTTAGAACAGGGACCTCGCCCCAAGGCTTCTGTCGCCAGATTAGTCACCTCGGCTCGGCCGACTTCCCCTGCTGGCCCAATTCTGGGGGGCGCGATTCTGGAGGCTGGGGGCGCGGACCCGCCAGAGTGTAGGTTCGGCGGGCAGGGGATGGCGGCGCGTCGCCAGAGATCGACGACAACGCGCCGGGGTCAGCTGGCGATGGAGCAGACAAGCAAACCCAGGGGCCTGCCGCCCGTGCCGCGCTTAGAGCTGGCTCAGTCCCAAAGCCACTGCGATGCGAGCGCCGCGCCCTCGGCCAGCGCCTGCGGCCTCGCCCATACGACGTCCTCGTGGCATCGTCCGTCCCGCCGCGGCCCAGACCCGGGCGGCTTCGGTCATCACCCGCGTCTTGCCCGACCCGGCCGGGGCTTTGATCACGGAGACGCGCTTGCCGTCGGTCAGCACCGACAGCACAGCCGCGGACTGATCGGCAGTCAGCTGCGGACGTTCGGGATGATGATCTTGAATTTCTTGCGCGCTTGCTAAGCACGAGGCCGAGTTCCCTGAAGAAGTTGGCGTCGGTCGCCGTAAAGTCCCTCAGTTTCGTTGCGCGGATCCTGGGATAGATCGCCTCATCGCTGGGCTGTCGTGGGGATGGCGTTGTCGATCAGGACGGCGGCGATGGCGGCGGCGGTGGGGAAGGATTCGGTGTTGAGGACTCGGGTGCGGGCCGAGGCGCCATCGAGGAGCAGCGCCAGTTGTTCGCCGAGCTGTTCCGGGTTGGTGGCGCCGGCTTCACGGGCGGTTTCGGCGAACCGCGCGGCGAAGGCTTTCTTGTAGTCGCGTGCGTATTGGCGTGCGGGGTGCTGAGGGTCGTGGATTTCGATGGACGCCGCGATGTAGGGGCACATTGGCGTGATGTCCTGTGGCCCGGTCGCGGGGACCTCGAAGGCAGCGAGGAGTCGTTCGCGGGGCGTGAGGTCGGTGCGGTCGAACACTCCGCCCGTGACGTCGGGATCGAATCGGCGCAGGTATTCGGCGACGAGTTCGTCCTTGCCGGTGAAGTGCTGGTAGGCCGTGCGCTTCGACACCTGGGCCGCCGCGCAGAGTTGGTCCATGCCGGTGCGGTTGATGCCCTGATCGCGGAACAGTTGCTGTGACGCGCCGAGGATGCGCTCACGCGCGCCCCTGCCGCGGCGTCGGCCTTGGGGGCCCTTCTCCAACTCCGTCATGCCTCCAGCGTACCCCAGTTGGGTAACGTCCGGTGTACATAGCTTGCGCTCCGGCCGGCCATCGGATAAGTTAAGCACACAGCTTGGTGTACATAGCATCCCGGACTGTTTCGAATCCCCATCAATTCAATGGGAGTGATCGTGGGAAAGCTCGATGGCAAGGTAGCGGTGATCACGGGCGCATCAACCGGCATGGCGCTGGCCGGCGCCAAGCTGTTCGTAGATGAAGGAGCGTATGTTTTCATCACGGGTCGGCGGCAGGAAGCGCTGGACGAGGCCGTCAAGCTGATCGGCCGGAACGTGACCGCCGTGCAGGGCGATGCGGCCAACCTGGACGATCTGGACCGCTTGTTCGACACGGTCAAGCGGGAAAAGGGCGCGATCGACGTGCTGTGGGCAAGTGCCGGGACGGGCGAGCCGCGCAGGCACCACGAGATCACCGAGGAGCACTTCGATGCCGCCTTCGGGCTGAACGCGCGCGGCACGCTGTTCACGGTGCAGAAGGCGCTGCCGCTGTTCAACGACGGCGGCTCGATCATCATGACCGGGTCCAACGCTTCGCAAAGGGGCTACCCCGGGTGGAGTGTGTACGCGGCGAGCAAGGCCGTGCAGCAGGGCTACGCCCGCGTGTGGGCGGCGGAGCTGAAGGACAGGGGGATCCGGGTGAACGTGCTGACCCCCGGCCAGGTCGCCACGGCGAAGCAGGAGGAGCTGTTCGACGAGGAGACGAAGCGGCAGTTCGAATCCCTGATCCCGCGGGGAAAGATGGGGCGCCCTGAGGAGATCGCGACGGTCGCGCTGTTCCTCGCCTCGGACGACTCGAGCTACGTCAATGGCATCGAGCTGGTTGCCGACGGCGGCACCACGGCGATCTGAGCGGGAGGCACTTCTTCCCCTGCACCTCCGCCAGCGCCGAGCTCTGCGGTTTACCCAGACGGGTGCCTGCTGAACCGGGATCTTGACGCTCCGGGAGACGGCGACTGCGAGCCGGCAGCCTGAAGCGGCAGGTCAGAGGCGATAAGCGGGATGCAGGTACCTGACAAGCAACAGCTGTCCCAGCACGTCGCAGCCTATGCGCTGGGCCTGACACGGCACAGCGAGACAAGCGAAAGCTCGAGAACAGGAAGAGAGCACGCATCATGAACAGCATCAGCATCATCGGCACCGGGAATATGGCCCGCACCATCGGCACGCTGGCGGTAGCGGGCGGCAACACCGTCGAAGTCATGGGCCGCGATCAGTCCAAGGCCGCTGACCTGGCCAAGGCTCTCGGCGGCGGCGCCACGACGGGAGAGTGGGGCGCCGTCCCGGCCGGCGACATCGTCGTCGTGGCCGTGTTGTACGACAGTGTTGTACCGATCATCGCCGAGTACGGAGACGCCCTCGCGGGCAAGGCCATCATCGACATCAGCAACCCCTTCAATGCCGAGGCCGACGGGCTCGCCACGCGCGAGGACACCTCGATCGCGCAGGAAGCCGCCAAGGCGGCCCCGGCCAGCGCCAGCGTGTTCAAGGCATTCAACACCATCTTCCGTCATGTCCTGGAGAAGGACCGGCCGCTCGACGTCTTCATCGCTGGCGACAATGCGCAGGCCAAGGCGGGCGTGGAGGCGTTCATCGAGAGCCTCGGGCTGCGCCCGCTGGACGTCGGCGGCCTGGAAATGGCGCACTGGCTGGAAGGCGCGGGCCTGCTCCTGATGGGCCTCGCCCGCCACGGGGTGGGGAACTGGGACCTTGCCCTCGGCGTCACCGAATTTCACGGCTGAGCTTGGTCTCGCACTTCGGCGCCGGATGGCTCGGTTCGAGGGGCTGCCGGACGAGGTCACCGGGTCGCCCGCACTGCGCTTCAAGCGGGCTACGGCGTCGCCGTCCCGGGCCGGCAGCCGCCGAGCGGAGACACCGAACGCCAGCTAGCCACCGCGCCGTCGGCGCAACCCGACGCGTCCAGGTCAGCCATGGGCACGCACCGGTGGCTCGACAGGAAGGAGGCACCCATGTCCTCAAGCCAGCACTTCTCGGTCGGCACGATCGGCGCAGGCACCCTCGCGCAGGTGATCGCCGGCCATGCCGTCGCGGCGGGCCACCACGTCATCTTCAGCAACAGCCGCGGACCGGAGTCGCTGGAGCCGCTTGCGAGCCGGTTCGGTGCGAATGCGTCCGCGGGCACGGTCGCTGAGGCGGCGCGGGCCGATATCGTGATCCTCGCGGTCGGCTGGGAGCAGGTGCCCGCAGCGGTCAAGGACGTACCGGACTGGAACGGGCGGATCGTGATCGATGCAACCAACCAGTGGCGGGACTTCAGCCGCGGGATCGCGGCCGACCTGGGAGATCAGACCGGCAGCGAGCGCAATGCCGCGCTCATGCCCGGCGCGCGCGTCGTCAAAGCGTTCAACGCGCTCTACGGCCGGATCACCGCGCAGAACCCCCGCCGCACCGATGGCCGCCTCGTCGCCTTCCTCGCCGGCGACGACGCGGGCGCCAAGGCCACCGTCTCAGCGTTTGCCGACTCGATGGGATTCGCGCCCGTCGACCTCGGCGGACTGCATGACGCCGGACGTCTCATGCAAGTCGGAGGCGGCCCGCTGTCGGGGCTTCACGTCATAAAGCTCGAATAGCCGGTCCGCTGGCTGGTAACGAACCCGGCCGATTTGGCGGCGCAGGACCGCGTTCTCGTGGCGGAGCACCAAGAGTTCAGCGTCCTTGGACACCCTGCCGCGTCATCACCGTCAGGCGGCCGAGTAGGCAACGTACGCTGCGCCTGCGGGATGGCCAGCGCATGCAGGCCGGCATGCGAAAGCGGGACGGTCTCGTCCTGGAGTCCGTGGAATACGTGCACCCGCACACCCGGTGGCAGCCTCGCGCCGAGGTCGCTCGTCAGCTTGAACCCGTCGCTGGGCCATCCGCCCTCGCCGACGAACGGAGCGGCGATCAGCACGATCGCCCCGAGCCCTCTCTCCGGCGGCTGCCCAGCGAGCGCATTGACGAGGATTGCGGCGCCTACCGAATGGCCGGCGACGACGGCGCCGTCGTCAAGTCCGCCATCTCGCGCCGGATCGCCGCGGTCCACCGGGTGTAACTCGGGTCGCCCTCGTCGGGCATACGCGGGTACCGGACCTCATACCCACCCCCGAGCTCTCGCCTCAGGCTCTCGACCAGCTTGTCGTCCCACTCGTCGTGCGCGCCGGCGCCGCCGCCCTGAATGAACAGAATCTGCTGAGTACGTGTCATGGCGATCCCCGTTCACGCCTTCGTGACAACCCGAATCGATACCCACCGCTGGCCGGAGTCTATTCCGGGCGGAGGCAAGGCTCATCGAAGGCCACGACGGCCCTCGCCGCGAACATCCTCAATTGGCTGATATGCAGGTGATCGTGAGGCTCCAGGATCGAGGCGCACTGCGCCTCGATCACCTGCATGATCAGGCATTATGTGATCCCGAAGGGCGCGGTGATCTATTGATCACCCACATAATGCCGCATAGCGGTCGTCAACTCGGCGACGCCGACCGGGCCGGCGCAGGCTTCACGCGCGGAGACGCATCGAGGCCCAGAGACCATCCCAGGGCGAGTTCGACGGGACCAAACCAGGACCAACTAAGGACCAACGACGCCAGATCTCGCCAGACCGAGCCGGACGTCCCCAGACACCAAAGCCGCCCTAACCTCCGCTAACCAGACCTAGCGCGACCTCATCAGACGAAACTCGGCTGCATGGCACGATGCCGCTTAGCCAACAGTGGTCAGCCTGGCGGAGATGGGCTCCCGCGCCGGGCCCGGCAGGACAGGCCGGTCTTCCATCCCTGTCGCCCCTTCCGCGCTGGCCGCTGCGGCATCTAGGCCGGCTGGCGAAGATAGTGGATCCTCAGGGCCCCTCTGAGGGCCCTTTGTATCCACTATCTTCGCGAACGGATAAGGCCACCTCCGGCACGGTGCCCGCGTCACCTGTCTCCGCTCGCAAAGGCACCGAACCGGCCGCAGAAAGATCAACTCAAGCTAAGCGGCATTGCTGCATGGCATGCAGAAGGTCAGGGGTTCGAATCCCCTTAGCTCCACTGGTTTTTCGTATGCACGTTCTATGATAAGACCCAAACTGCCCGGCCCTGACCCGGATGCGCAGCGCTTCTACGCCAGCGACTCGCTGATCGTTGACGTCGCGTCCCCCAGGTACCTGCTCGCGATGAAGCTGTCCGCGGCTCGCGCCGAGATCGACGCCGACGACATCATCCTGCTCTACCGCCGGCTCGGCTTCACCACGGTGGACGAGGGCCTGGACCTGGTCGAGCAGGCCTACCCAGGTCGGCCGATCCGGCGAAGGTGAAATTCCCCTCACCGAGATCGTCGATTCGATGCAGCACTAGCCCGGCTACGACGTCACCCTCCGCGAACGCCCCGATTCGCGCCCGGCCTCAACGGAGAAACCCCGCCGCCTGACCGCATTCGGGTCAGTTGTTCGGTTCGGCACGACGGCAACATCCCGCGTTTTGTCGGTGGCATCCGGCACTATGTACACGTGGCTGACGAAGTGCCCTCGCCGGAGCGCAGCCGGGAGAAGCCGCAGGGCGGTCCTCCCGGTGCGGCGCAGCCCTTCACCCATCTCGGCGTACCGCATGCCGGACAATACCGGCGCCTGCTCCGGATCTTCGCGCGGGCGAGGGAACGCTTCATCGTCCACCTGCGCCCGGAGGACGTCGCCGCGGAGCTGCGGGCCGAAGCCGATGACCAGCTGACCGAGGCGCTCGACCAGCTAGTCCGGTGGGGCAACCTGCGGGCCGACGTCGACACCAGCCGGGTCACCACGGTGGAGGACTTTCACCGCAAGCGGTCGCTGTACCAGCTCACCGCGGAAGGGCAGGCTGCCGAGCAGGCCATCGCGTTCTACGAGGAGGCGATCGGGCGGCGCGGCCAGCTCCAGTCGGTTGCCCTGGCCGACATTGCCGACCGGCTCCGGGCCCTGCTCGCGCTGGCCGCAGAAAGCGACCCCGATCCGGCCAAGGTCCACCTGCTGCTGCTGTCGGTGGCGGAGCGGTTCTCCTCCCTCGCCGACAACGCGCAAGCGTTCATGTCCGCGCTGCGGCGCGCGATCGACTTCTCCGACGGGGACGTCGACGGCTTCATCGCGTACAAAGAGCGACTGATCGACTACATCAACCGGTTCATCTCCGACCTCGCCAACTCTGGTGCCCAGATCACGGTCCTGCTGACCGACCTGGAAGCCGCCGGTCACGAGCGGCTGCTGGCGGTGGCCGCGAGGCGCGAGGCCGCCGACGCGGTCCTCGAGGGAGCGGACGCGGCCGCGTCGCTGGCCCGTGCGGAAGAGCACGCGCTCGACGGGTGGCGGAACCGGTGGCGCGGCCTAGACGACTGGTTCACCTCGCGAAATGCCGGGCACCCGTCGCAAGCCAGGCTATTGCGACAGGCCGCGGTGACCGCGATCAAGCAGCTCATCGACGCGGTCGGCCTGCTCAACGAGCGGCGTTCCGGCCGGTCCGACAGGTCGGCGGACTTCGCCGCGC
The DNA here is from genome assembly GCA_963843745.1 of uncultured Actinomycetota bacterium. Taxonomy (GTDB): domain Bacteria; phylum Actinomycetota; class Actinomycetes; order Streptosporangiales; family Streptosporangiaceae; genus Trebonia. Next base: position 1,109,759 of record CAWJLP010000007.1, on the reverse strand, counting down.
TTGCCCGGTGGTTCGCCGAGGCGCCGGATGACGCGGCGGCTCACCGGCTGTGGCGGGCGGCGTTCGGCCTGTCCCCGGCCCGGCACCTGTCCGTCACCAGGGACACCGCGGACGAGTGGGACAATGTGCCAGCCGGGACGCCGTGGGACGAGGCGCCGCCGATCCGGATCTCACCGCAGCTTAGGAAGACCGGGACCTACGAGCGGCGCGGCAAGCCCAGCCAGGTGAGGGACCGCTCCGCGGCACGGGAAATGCTGCGCCGCCAGGCGGAGCAGGAGGCCGCGCAGACCGCCGAGGCACGGCGGCGGCTGCGCACCAGCGGGCCGACGCTGCTTTCCGACCTGGACGTGCTGGACCCAGGAGCGTTCCGCCTCTTCCTCGGCCTGCTCGGCGACGCGCTCGCGGCGCGCGCGCCCGGCGACACCACGGTGAAGACCGTCACCAGCGACGGCAGCCTGGAGGTGCGGCTGCGGCTGGCCGCCGACGGCGGCACGGCTACCATCAAGACCGAGGACGGGGTGCTCACCGGTCCCGAGCACGTCATCGAGATCACGGATCTGGTGCCGTGATCCCCGCCGAGGAACAGGCGCAGCGACAGGCCGCCCTGCGCGCCCTGCTCGCCAAGCCGCTGCTTGCCGCTTCCGACGACGCGGAGTCGCTCCTGCTTGTCCGGCGGCACCTGCCGGCGCTCAGCGGCTGGCTGCGCCGGGAGACCGGCTGGCGGCTGGCCGCGGACGCGGAGACGGCCCGGCTGTTCAAGACCGCTCCGCTGGCTTCCGACGACGCTACCCACCCCGCTCGCGGACACAACAGGGAGCCGTTCAGCCGCCGCCGGTACGTCACCCTCTGCCTGGCCTTGTCCGCGCTCGCCCGCGCCGACGCGCAGACCACGCTCGGCAGTCTCGCCGACGACGTGCTCACCGCCGCCGCCGAGCCCGGCCTGGCAGCCACCGGGTTCATGCTGACCCTGGACACCAGGAGCGACCGCGCCGACCTCGTGGCCGTGGTCCGGCTGCTGCTTGCCTGGGGCGTGCTCAGCCGGGTCGCCGGAGACGAGGACGCGTACCTGTCGGCAGGCGCCGACGTGCTGTACGACGTGCGCCTGCCGGTACTCGGCGTGCTGCTGACCGGCAGCAGGGGCCCGTCGACGATCACCGCCCGCGCGTTCGAGGCGAGACTGGCGGAGCTGACCGCCGAGCCGGTCGCCGAGACCGACGAACTGCGCAACCAGGCGCTGCGCAGAACCCTCACCCGGCGGCTGCTCGACGACCCGGTCGTCTACTACGACGAGCTGACCGAAGACGAGCGTGCCTACCTGGTCGCTCAGCGGCACAACATCACCGGGCGGATCAGCGAGGCTACCGGGCTGCTGCCGGAGCTGCGCGCTGAGGGCATCGCCATGGTGGACCCGGACGACGAGCTCACCGACGTGCGGATGCCCGAGCAGCGCACCGACGGGCATGTCACGCTGCTGGTCGCCGAGTACCTGGCGGGCAGGGCGCGGGCGCCCCGGGCCGAGCTGCTCGCGTTCGTCCGGCAGGCGGCGCAGGCGCACGCGAGCTACTGGCGCAAGGGCGTCACAGAGCCCGGCGCGGAGACCGAACTGCTCGACAGCGCGCTTGAGAAGCTCACCGCCCTGCGCCTCATCGAGGTGGACATCGAGGTCACGCGCGACGGCACCGGCACCGTGATCCGCAGCCGTCCGGCCATCGCCCGCTTCGCCCTCGCCGAGCCCACCATCCGGGAGCCCGGCGGTCTCCCCCAGAGCCGGTCCAGAAAGACCCAGACCAGAAAGGCGACGGCCGATGCTGCCAGCACCATCTTCTGAGCGGTGGAAGCCCTTGCGAGCCGGCCTCGTCGACATGTTCTACTACGACCAGGAGGAATTCTGGTTCCACGACGGCCGTCTGCTGCTGCGCGGCAACAACGGAACCGGCAAGTCCAAGGTGCTCGCCCTCACGCTGCCGTTCCTGCTCGACGGGGACCTCGCGCCGCACCGGGTGGAGCCGGACGGCGACCGGCAGAAGCGGATGGAGTGGAACCTGCTGCTGGGCGGCAAGCACCCCAGCCCCGAGCGCCTCGGCTACACGTGGCTGGAGTTCGGCCGCAGGGGCGCCGACGGCTCCGAGGAGTTCCGCACGATCGGGTGCGGGCTGAAGGCCGTCGCCGGGCGCGGGATCGCCCGGCACTGGTTCTTCATCACCAGCCAGCGCCCCGGCCCCGAGCTGCGCCTGCTGCCCGACAGCCGGGTCCCGCTCACCAGGGAGAAGCTCCGGGAGGAGATCGGCTCACGCGGCTTCGTCTACGACCGGGCAGCCGACTACCGCCGGGCGGTGGACGAGCACCTGTTCGGCCTCGGCGCGCACCGCTATGAGGCCCTGGTCAACCTGCTGATCCAGCTGCGCCAGCCGCAGCTGTCGAAGAAGCCCGACGAGAAGCTGCTGTCCAGGGCGCTCACCGAGGCGCTGCCCCCGCTCAGTCCGGGCCTCGTGACGACCGTCGCCGAGGCGTTCCGCGGTCTGGACGAGGAGCGCGACGCGCTGCGCTCCCTCGCCGAGGCGCAGCAGGCGGCGACCGACTTCCTCGGCCACTACCGCCGGTACGCGAAGGTGGCGGCCAAGCGCAAGGCCGCCGGGCCGCGGCTGACGCAGAGCCGTTACGAACAGCTGGGCCGGGACCTCGCCGCCGCCGAGGAGGCCTTCACGGCCGCCCAGCACCAGCTGGACGCAGCGCGGGGAGAACTCACTACGCTGGAGGAGCAGCGCGCCGAACTGGAAGCGCGCCGCGACGCGCTGCGGGCCGATCCCGCGATGCGCGACGCCGAGCGGCTCGAGCAGCTCCGCCAGGACGCCGAGCGCAAGGAGAATGCGGCGCGGGACCGGGAGGACGACCGCGACCGGCAGGCGAGCCAGGTCCGAAAGTACGACGGCAAGGCGGGCCAGGCCGCGCACCAGGTCGGCACTGCGCGCGACAAGCTCGCCGAGGCGCTGCGCGAAGCCGCGGATGCTTCGGCCGGCGCGCGCTGCGCCCAGCAGCACCGGACGGCCCTCGCCGCGCTCGATGCCGCCAACCGGGACGCGGCACCGGTCGACGACGCGCGCCGTGCTGCAGCCGCCTACCTGGATGCCGCCGAGGAAACGGCGGCCGGCCTGCTCAGCCGTGCCAAGCGTGACGCACAGGCGGTCGCCGACCGGCAGGAACAAGCGGCCGTCCGGCTGGGCAAGCTGCTGGAAGAGTCCGCGGAGTGCGAACGGAAGCTCCGCGGGGCGCAGGCTGAAGAAGGCATGCTGTCGGCTGCGGTCCAGGCCGCGGCGGACCGGGTCACCGCCGCCGATCAAGCAGTAGCAGAACGGATGCGGCTGCTTCTTGACGCCTACCGCTCCTACCTGAGCGGCCTGGCGGAACTGCGGGTGTCCGATCCGGATGAGCTGATCGCCGCGCTGGAGGACTGGGGGGTGACCGGAGAGGGCGTGAATCCGGCGGTCGCGATCATCGACGCCGCCGCCCGCGGCGCCGGCACGGAGCTCGGCCGGCGGGCCGGGGAGCTGACCACCCGGCGGACCCGGCATGTCACGCGGGCGGGCGAGCTCACGGAGGAAATCGGCCGGCTGCGCCTGGGCGGCCACCACGCCCCGCCGGTCCCGCACACGCGGGCCGCCGGCGTCCGCGATGGCCGTCCCGGAGCGCCGCTGTGGAAGGTGACCGACTTCGCGCCGGGCCTGTCCGATGTCGAGCGCGCGGGGCTGGAGGCGGCGCTCGAGGCGGCCGGGATCCTCGACGCGTGGGTGACCCCGGAGGGAAACCTCGTCGACGGGGACGTGATCGTGGCTTCCGGGCTTGCCCCGGTGGCGGGAGCATCGTGCGTCAGCCTGCTAGTGCCCGCGATCGATCCGGACGACCCTCAGGCTGGAGTGCTGCGGGAAGAGTCGGTGGCTTCCGTTCTGAGTGCTATCGGACGTGAGCCCGGGACCGCCGGTACCGGCAGGACCTGCGCGACCACGGACGGGCGGTGGTCGAACGGGGTGCTGAGCGGCGCCTGGCGCAAGGAGCAGGCCGGGTACATCGGCGAGGGGGCGCGGGAGGCCGCGCGGCGGGCACGGATCGAGTCGCTCGAGCGGGAGCTCGACGAGGAGCGCGCCGCGATCGAGGGGATCGACGCGGACCTGGCAGGCATCGAAGCGCGGCAGGGGCTGCTCGCCGAGGAGCACCGGGCGGTGCCGCCGGATGGCCAGGTTCGCGAGGCCCACACCGCGGCCGCCGTCGAGCGCGGGGGGCTCGCCCGTGCGCGCGAGGCCCACGCGGCGGCTGTCGCCGCGTGCGAGCGCCGGCAGCAGGAGCTGGCGGCCGCGCGGTCACAGGCCGCGGAGTTCGCCCAGGATGTCGGCCTGCCCGCGGACCCGGACGAGCTGGCCGGCGTGCGGGCTTGCGTCGGGGCGTACCGGGTGGCGCTCGCCGCGGTGTGGCCGGCCGCCGAGGCAGCGCACGCCGCGATCCGCGCCGCGGCCGACGCGGCGGCGGAACTCGCCGACAGCCGTCAGCTGCTGATCGAGGCGGGCGAGCGGGCCGCCGAGGCGCGGGAGGCGGCCAGCGCGGCGGCGGCAACGTACGGCGAGCTGCGCGCCACCGTCGGCACGGCGGTCGAGGAACTACAGCGGCGGCTAGCCGAGGCGACCGGTGCCCTCGGCCAGCTCAAGACCGCCGAGCGGGACGCCCGCCGCCGGGAACAGGGGGCGATCGAGGCGCGCGGCAAGGCGGACGGGAGACTGGGCGAACTGCGGACGCAGCTGGATGATTCGTCACGTCAGCGTGACAATGCTGTCCGTGAGTTCCAGGCATTCGCGGCCACTGGGCTACTGCGGGTCGCGGTGCCGGCGTTGGAGATCCCCGGCACCGGTCAGCCGTGGGCGGCGACGCCGACGGTGATCCTTGCCCGCGCCGTCAACGCCGACCTCGACTCCGTGGACGACGGTGACGGGCCGTGGGACCGGATCCAGAAGCGGGTGACCGAGGAGCACAAGCTGCTGGCGGACGCGATGGCCAGGCATGGGCACTCCGCGGGGCTGACGCTGAGCGAAGGTGTCATCGTGATCGACGTGGTCTTCCAGGGCCGTAGCCACGATCTGCCGGGGCTGGCCGAGGCGCTGGCGGCGGAGGTCGAGCAGCGTACCACGCTGCTGTCGGCGCGAGAGCGGGAGATCCTGGAGAATCACCTGCTCAACGAGGTGGCGGGGACGCTGCACGAGCTGATCTCGGCGGCCGAGGCCGAGGTCAGGCAGATGAACGACGAACTCCAGGCTCGGCCGACGTCGACCGGCATGAAGCTGCGGCTGATCTGGCAGCAGGCCAGGAACGCGCCCGAGGGGCTCGACCGGGTCAGGCTCAAGCTCCGGCAGACGATCGACGCGTGGTCCGCTGCCGACCGGGCTCTGGTGGGCGGGTTCCTGCAGCAGCGGATCGCCGCGGAGCACGCGGACAATCCGGCTGCTGGCTGGGCCGAGGCGCTGACCTCGGCGCTTGACTACCGGGGCTGGCACGAGTTCGTGATCCAGCGCTATTCCGACGGGCAGTGGCGGCCCGCCACCGGCCCCGCCTCGGGAGGCGAGCGCGCTCTGGTGGTGTCGGTTCCGCTGTTCGCGGCGGCTTCGTCGCACTACAAGTCGGCCGGCAATCCGCACGCGCCGAGGCTGATCGCGCTCGACGAGGCATTCGCAGGGGTCGATGACGACTCCCGCGCCAAATGCCTGGGCCTGCTCGCCACCTTCGACATGGATGTGGTCATGACCAGCGAGCGGGAGTGGGGCTGCTACCCGCAGGTGCCCGGACTTGGCATCTGCCAGCTTGCGCGCCACGATGGCGTCGACGCGGTCCTGGTCACGCCGTGGCGGTGGGACGGACGGGAACGCCGCAGGGCCGAACAGTGAAGGGGGCAGGGCCAAGGGGAACGGGGGGCGCCGGGGGTGATCGGGGGCGGGAGCCCCCGATGCCGGAGGGCTGCCCCCGTGCGGGGAAGAGGCGGGCGGGGTGACAGACACCGCGGACGACGTCATCAGGCTGCACCGCCTGCTTGGCGGCGAGCCCACCGCGTGGCTGGTTCGGCGGGCGCGGGACCGGCTGGAGGCCGGGCGCCCGCTGACTGGGACCGTGACCCTGGCCGACGCGACCGTGGAGCAGCGGCGGGCGGTCGAACGGCTGACCGGCAGGCCGCCCCGTTCCGGTACGTCACTGTCGGTGTCGCTGCCCGAGGTAGACCGGGTCTTGCGCGAAAGCGGGGCCGCGCCGGGCGGCCTGGCCGAGGCCGTGGCGCTGCTGACCGGTCCGCTCCGGGACCGAAACCGCGACCGGCTGGATGCGGCATCCGCCTGGGCGGCCGCGTTCGCGCCGCTGGACGACGCCGTAGCGGGCCGGCCTGGACTGGCCGCGTGGCGGGGCTGGCTCGACGCGACTGGTGTCGTGCGCCGCCTGTCCCCTTCGCCTGATGTGGCACTGATCCTGCTTGACCAGGTGGCGGCGGTACTGCGGCGACTGCCGTCGGGGGGCATCCCGATCGGGCGGCTCGCCGCCGAGTGCTGCGGCGACGCGCACGCCCTCGATGACGGGCGCCCGGCAGGGACGCTCGCCCTGTCCGCGGTCCGCGCGCTGGCCGGCCTGCCGTTCGCGGCCGGCGCGGGCGCGGACTCCCGCCGTGCGGTGTGGGCCTCCGCGGGCGTTCACCTTGACGAACTCTCCTCGCTGGTGCTCTGTCTCGGCTTGCCCGGCGACGCTCGCACCGCTCTGGGCAAGGTCCTGGCGCTGCAGCGAGAAGCAGGGCAGCCGGTGATGCTCACCCTCAGGCAGCTGCGCTGCCACGATGAAGCGCTGCCCGCGGGACCCGTGCGGATCTGCGAGAATCCCGTGGTGATCGCGGCCGCCGCGGACGAGCTCGGCAATCGCTGCACGCCGCTGGTCTGCGTCGGCGGCCAGCCGTCCGCCGCTGCATGGCGGCTGCTCGACCTGCTGGCGGCGGGCGGCGCGCAGTTCCGATATCACGGCGATTTCGACTGGGGCGGTATCCGGATCGCCAGCGCGGTCCGTCGGCGAGTGCGCCTAAGACAGTCGCACTGGCAGCCGTGGCGGTATGACCTGGACGCGTATGAGGCCGCAGCGGCAGCGGCGTCGGCTGCGCATGCCGCGGCGCGGCTGCCCCGGCTCATCGGCGAGCCGGTCGCGACCCCTTGGGATCCGAGACTGGCGGACGCCATGACGCGCCGCGACGTACGCATCGAGGAGGAACTGTCTCTCGACACCCTGCTCGGGGACCTGACCTGACCGAGACGGCGAGCTCACCCTTGGGTGTTATCCGGTTGCCTTTTGCCTAGCTTGACAACGACTTCATACGCGGCCGGATTCGCCGAAACCCGCATCTCTGGGTCTTCGCGCAGTGCGCGGACGCGGTCCTGGGACGCAGTGCTCGCTGAGGCCTCGTCGTGTGCCGCCCGGCTGTCCCAGTGGGCGACGTTCACAAGCTGGAAGCGCGCCCGCGAGGAAACAGCCCGGTGCAGCCGCGCGTCGCGGAACCCGGGCGCGGCAGTCATGATCTCCGCGCGGGTATGCCACCAGGCAATGAACTTTTCGACCTGCTCGGCCGGGATCTCGAAAACGTTGATCACCGTGATCGGGCTGTCGGGTGAGGCTGCCCGCTCGCTTGCGAATGCCATGTCCGAATGCCGTCAGGAGGTCGGCTCGCCGACGGTGTTCCAGATGTCCTGGGCGGCGTACTTCGGCTTCCACTGATCGCGGTAGGCAGCCAGCAGTGGCGCGGGGAAATTGCCGAGGATTGCGTCCAGGGTCTGCGGTCCTGCATCGTTGAGCAGCCAGGGCATGTACCTCGCCTCGTCGCCGCGAAGCCGTCCGCTCTGAACCTGGGCGAAGTGCCGCCACTCCTGCGGTGTCAGCGAGGCGTCGATCAGGGGCAGCCCCTCGGTCTCCTCGTGGGTCAGGTGCGCGGTCAGCTTGGTCACGAGCTCGTCGATGATGTCGCCGAACTGCTGGTAGCCGTAGCCGGGGGCGGCGGCGGCCGCGTCGATGGCCGTCAGCAGCGGCTCGATTACGGCGTGCTCCGCCTCCAGCGCGTCCGCCAGCGCCAACCGGTCGGGGTGCCCGGCTGCGCGGTCGCGCAGCAGCGGCCACAGGGCGTCGTCTTCGGACGTGTGGTGGACCGTCAGGAACTGCTTGAACAGCTCCCATCCCAGGGCGGCGTGCAGCCGGGTGGCAGGGTTGCCATCCCGCTGGCCCGCGACTCGCGCGACCTGTACCAGGTCCCGGCGCAGCGCCTCGTGTATCGCGAACATCATGCCCATGTCGAGCTTGTACTCCATGGTGGTCCTCCGGATAAGAGAGTTCGGGATTTGCGGGTGAAAGGGACGGGGTTATCCCAGGTCAGCGAGCGCTGACTCTCGCCAGGCCGGCCTTGCGGATGCGGATCATGGCAAGCCTGATGACTAGCGTGGCGAGCATGATCCCCAGCCCGATCACAGCCAGCGCCGCTCGTACTGCAGTTCCGGGTAAACAGCTGAAGATGTCATATAGAAATAATATCCATATGTAATGATTACCACAAGTAACCAGTTCACATGGTCATCATCAACTAGCATCAATCGCATGCCGGAACCCGCGTCCCGCCCCGCCGCCACGGCCAGACCCTCGGCCCTGCTCGCGGTCCCCACCTACGTGGTGAGCAAGCTCGGGCGCCTCGCCCAGCGCCTGACGCAGGAGTCGATCGCCGGCCAAGGCCTCCTGCTGCCGCATTTCTCGGTGCTCGCGACGCTGGATGACCTCGGGCCGCTCGCGCAGCACGAGATCGCCGACAGGCTCGGTGTCAATCGCAGCCACCTGGTCCGTTACGTCGACGAGCTCGAAAGCCGGGAGGCGGTCCGCAGGGAACGCGACCCCGGGGACCGCCGTCGCCAGGTGGTCTCGCTGACGCCAGCAGGCCGAACGCTGCTCGCGGAGCTGCAGACCCCGATCGACGAGGTCCAGGAGCGGTTCCTGGCCGTCCTCTCAGAGGATGAGCGGGCGGTCCTGATGGAGCTTCTGGTGCGGCTGCTCGAGCACGCCGACGATGCGGCCGACGGCGATCGGGGCGTTCCACGCCTCGATGACTGCTAGCCCGGGCCACAGTCCCAGACCGGGGTGCGGTTCGCCTCACTCGAGGATCAGCCGTTCGCCGAGATCCAGCTCCTCGAGCGGTAGCCGGCCCGCCGGGAGGCGGATGACGTGGACCCCGCGGCGACCCGAACTCGGGATCCCGACCGTCACCTGGCGCATCAGGGAAGGCGAAGACCCCGGCTGCACGCTATTCGACCTGGCCGACCGGCTGCGCGGCCGGGGCTGGCAGATGCCCGCCTACACCCTCACCGGCACCGCTTCCGACATCACCATCCAGCGGATCTGGTGGCAGGAGTTTTCCATTGTCTTGACCGCCCGTGCGACGGGTGGCGCCGCGGGCTCCGCGCTCGGTTCCAGACAGCGTGTAGCGGCGGGCGGATTCCGCACGTCATCATGGATCACGGCGACTGGCCGGAGGGATGGCATGGGGACGTTGTGGCGGGACGAGGACGGCGCGTGGCGGACTACGCTGCGCGGTCGGCAGGTGCTCGCCGATCCGCGGATTAACAAGGGAACGGCATTCGCCGACGGCGAACGTCACGACCTTGGCCTGACGGGACTGATCCCTGCCGCCTACTTCACCCTGGAGGACCAGGTTGCGCGTGTTTACGAGCAGTACCGGCGCCAGCCCGACGACCTTGCCCGCAACGTCACCCTGAACGCCCTGCACGACCGTAATGAGGTCTTGTTCTACCGGCTGCTGACCGACCACCTGAGCGAGATGGTACCGATCATCTACACGCCAACGGTCGGGCTGGCGATCGAGCACTACAGCCGCGAATACCGTCGGCCCCGAGGGATCTACCTGTCCGTGGACCATCCGGAACTGATAGAGGCCTCGCTGCTCGCCTGCGATCTCGGGCCTGACGACGTTGACCTGATCGTGGCGACTGACGCGGGCGCCATTCTGGGAATCGGGGACTGGGGGGTCGGCGGCATCCACATCGCGGTGGGGAAGCTCGCCCTCTATACCGCGGCGGGCGGGGTCGATCCTGCCCGCACCATCCCGGTCATGCTGGACGTGGGGACCGACCGGCAGAGCCTGCTCGACGACCCGCTATACATCGGTAACCGCCATCCCCGGGTCCCCGCAGCGGAGTACGACGCCTTCCTCGATGAGTTCGTCCGTGCGGTCGGCAAGCTGTTCCCGCTGGCACTGCTGCACTGGGAGGATCTCGGGGTTGCGAATGCCAGGCGGCTGCTCGAGCGGTACCGCGATGAGCGGCTGACTTTCAATGACGACATCCAGGGCACGGGCGCGGTCAACCTCGCCGCCGTGCTCGCCGCGACCAGAGCGACCGGGGTGCCTCTGGGCGGCCACCGGATCGTGATCTTCGGAATGGGGACGGCCGGGGCAGGAATCGCCGATCAGCTGACCGCGGCCATGGTGGCCGAGGGAGTGCCCGAGGAGGAGGCCAGGCGGCGTTTCTGGGCCGTCGACCGTCAGGGCCTGCTGACGCGAGACATGACAGGGCTGAGTGATCTGCAGCGCCGGTACGCCCGCGACCCGGCAGAGGTAGCGGACTGGCGCCGCGGTGGGCGCCTGGGAGAGCATGCGGTTCCGGGACAGCGCAGGGTGCCAGCGGGCCCGGGCGTGGCCGGCGGCGTCAGTCTCGCCGAGGCGGTCAGCCGGGTGCACCCTACGGTGCTGATCGGAACCTCGACGAGGGCGGGGGCCTTCACCGAGGCGGTCGTCCGCGACATGGCGGCCCACGCCGAGCGGCCGGTGATCCTCCCCATGTCGAACCCGACCGCTTTGGCCGAGGCGGTACCGGCTGACCTCATCAGGTGGACCGGCGGCCGTGCGCTGGTCGCCGCTGGAAGCCCGTTTAGTGCCGTTGATCACGGTGGCATCCGCCATGAGATCGGCCAGGCCAACAACGCTCTGATCTTCCCAGGCGTGGGCCTCGGCGTGATTGCCGCCCGGGCGCGGCGGGTGACCGACGGGATGCTGCTGGCGGCCGCCCGCGCGGTCGCAGATCTGGTGGGCATCCCGGCCCCGGGGGCTCCGCTGCTGCCGCGGGTGACGGATCTGCGGGAGACGTCGGTCGCGGTGGCCACCGCGGTCGCAAGGGCCGCTGAGGCTGAAGGCGTGGCGTTCGCCACGTTGGACGCCGATCTCGCCGGCCAGGTGAGAGCGCTGATGTGGGAGCCCCGCTACCGACCGGTCAGGTCCGCCTGAGGCCAGCCGTCCTGGGCCGCTGGAACGCGCACCTCGCGCTGGGTGACTGGCGGGATATCCGCGCCCGGCTCGCCGATACCGAGGCCCAGATGTGCGCGGTCCTGGAGGAGCTCGGGCTGGCCGAGCTGGTCACCACGATCGCCGAGCTGACCATGACCGGAGCCGCGGCGCACGCGGCGCCGCGTCAAGACCCGGGCAGGGCGAGCCCGGACGTCCCTCGAGGCACCCACCTCACACATATGAGCATGGGCAGCCCCGCCCGTCTTCTCAGCAAGATCGATTGACGCTGTTGGGACACAAACCCGTTTGAAAGCTAGGCAGAGCACGAGAAGACAGCGGAGCGCCCGCCCGGCTTGGCATACAACTGGCGCCAGGCCGCTCTCAGCCGTTCCCGCCGGACCAGGATCGCGGCCTCGGCGGGGGTCACGGTCGCCCGCGCCGCGCCCGCGGAACTCGATCGTGTACGTTCCCGCCGCGGCCACGCTGACCGGGCGCGTCCAGGACGGAACGGGCCGGTGAGGCCCACGAGGGAGTTCTCAAAGTAATCCGGGGGTCGGCGATCCGTCTTGCGGCGCGGGCGGTGGCGGGGCTGGCTCGCCCGGGATCTCGGCGGGCGGCGGCCCGTCCGGCATGCTCGCGTAGTACTTGCGGTAGATGATCTTGTACAGCGGGATCCACCGGGGCACGCGGTTGATGCCCGGGATCCACGGCGCGAACATCGGCAGCAGGAACCCGAACAAGATCATGAGCAGGCCGACGTCCAGGTCGAGGTTGGAGTTGTTCGAGGCCAGCGCGGGAATCTGGTACATCCCCGAATACAGCCACAGCCAGACCTGGCCGGGGAAGTTCCACAGCTCGTTCATGACGCCCCACTGCGAGCCGGCCACGCCCTGGGCCTGCGCGATGGTGAACCACAGCGTGCTGTCGCTGAAGAACATCGTCGCCATGGTGGTGTTCGTGCTCAGCTGCTGCTGGCTGCCCTGCAGGTAGCCGTCCAGGCTTCCGTTGTTCGCGATGGCCAGCTCGGCCGCGATGATGACCGGGACCGGCCCGTAGTTGCCCGCCTTCACCGTGATCGAGGTGGGGGTGACCTTCGCGCTGCTGGCCGACAGCGCCGTGGCGTAGTTGTTCAGCCAGGTCAGCTGCCGAGACGATGCCACCTGGTCGCCCGGCGCGCCGGGCGACAGGTCGCCGCCGGCCGCCTTGTACAGGCTGACCGCGGCCGCGACGGCCGGACTGAAGGGCGCGGCGAGCTGGGAGACCGGGGTCAGGACGAAGTTGTTCGCGGTGTTGACCGGCAGGGTCAGGCCGAAGATAGCCTTGGCGATCTCGGCCGGCTTGATCCCGATGAACTCCTGCGACGCTCCGGTGGTCTGGTTGAACGGCGGGCCGTACCCGGCCGTCGCGGTCCCGCCGGCCAGCTCCTGCACCGCCGTCTGGGCCAGGTCCGACGGGGCATTGACATCCCAGTACCTGGCGCTGAACGCCTGCCCGGCCGGGGACTTGGGGGCGCCCGGGTAGGTCAGGCCGCCGTCCGGGGACCCCCACAGGCTCGCGGCCAGGATGCACAGCAGGGCCACGATGATGACCGCGATCGTGCCCTCGGCGATCAGGTCATACGGGCGTTCCGGGCCCCGCCAGGTGCGCAGCGGGTGCCGCTTGGTGCGCCGGGCCATTTCCGCCTCCTCAGCTGACATCCGCCGGGTGGCCCGGCTCGTCGGGGACCTCTAGTGCCTCCGCGCCCGGCGGCGGGGCCACGCCCCGGCGCCGGATCAGGGCGACGTGAACGGACACGACGAACAGCAGCAGGGCCGTCGTGAAGACCACGTGCATGGTGAACTGCTGGCCCGCGTTCATCACGTTCCAGATCGCGCCGATGCCCAGCGCGCTGAACGCGTCCTTGGCCTGCTGCCCGACCCACTGGCTGTCCCAGTTGGTCATCATCAGGAAACCGGTAAAGGAGGTCAGGATGGACAAGATGAACGCGAGCACGCCGGTGATCCAGGTCCAGCCGCGCCCGCCGCGCCAGCCCATGGTGAAGAAATTGGTGATGAAATGCACGGCCATGAACAAGAACATGGCCTGCACACTCCAGAAATGAATGCTGTTCATGAACGCGCCGAAGGAGTTCGTGTGCCAGAACGAAACCCCGCCCAGCGCGATGATCGCGCCGCTGATGACAGCGACAATGAGCGCCGCGAGCGTCAGCACCCCCATCGTGTACAGCACCGAGGACACATAGGCAGGCTCGCGGTCCGGGAGCAGCTTGCGCAACGGGTAGTTTCGCAGCAGGTAGCTACGCAGCCACGGGCTGGGCCGCGTCAGCGAGAACGGCTCGGGGCCGGTGGCGTCGGGGACCCGCTCCGGTTCCCGCGGCAGTGGAGCCGAGCCCTGGGCACTCACCGGGCACCTCGACCGGTCCCGGCGCGGAAGCAGCGCGCCCGGCCGGTCATCGCCGGTGCCTCCGCGTCTCCGTCTTCCCGCCAGGAAGGTTAACGAACATGCCAGCCACGAAGATCACCACCACCAGGATCATCTCGACGACATTGGCAGCCTTAAGGAAGAACCAGCTGAAGGTGAAGGCGTTATAGCCGCCGTTTCCCACCAGGTCGAACAGCGGACCCCACAGTTGATGGATCATTCTGCACGCCCTTCTGATCGACCGATCGAGAGCAGCCCGTATTGCGACCGCCCTCATTGTCCACCCGGAAGACATCCGCCGCATATCCCTAAGAGAGACTTCATTGAGATTTCTCACCAAGGATGAATAAGGCAAGCGGAGCATACCGGGACATCAAGGCAGACACGCGGACATAGACGGCGATCCGCTGATGGGCCCAGCCCACACAGCGCGCCAGGCAGGATTCGAACCGCGACCGCTGATGACCGGAAAATTGCCTACCGTAAATGGGCGCGCGGCAGCGGACCAGGACCGGGGCGGTGATCGGGCCCTGTCAGGGCTGCATGGGGTCGGGCGGCTCGGGTTTGGTGCTCACCTGGGCAAAGGGGGTTGACGGTGAAGACCTCACCACCATTTCCCTACGCCTATTGATGGAAAAGTGCCAAACAATTGGCACTGGGTCATGGGGTGACCTGCGCAAACGCTGAGCCTCGCACTGTCGTATTGCATGCAGAAGGTCAGGGTTCGAAATCCCCTGGCTCCACACCTGATGCTGACCACTACTCGCTGGGATGCAGGAATACCCCATCGCCTATGCGAACGGCGTGCATCTGGGCCCTTGGGATCCTCGCCCGGTCAGGATTTGCCGCCTTTCTTCCCAGCTGGCCCGGCGCGCTGGCCGACGAAGGTGGAGGTGTTGAGGTAGGTGGTGCCGGCCCCTCCGTCGCCGTGCTGATTCACGGTGACCACGGTGCCAGGGTCCCACTCGGTTGTCGTGGTGAAGTCGGAAAGGTAAGCGAACACCGCGTCTCGGGGTTTGTCGATGACGACAATCTTGTGCAGTCTCATGGTTCCTTCGGGTTCCTTGGTCCTAGGCGCGGTGGTCGGGTTGGGCGTCGTCAGGCGAGCGAGGTGCGGGCCCACAGGGCGGCCCATGTACGGGCCGGGACGAGGCGCGCGGCCTTCATCAGCAGCGCCATCCGGGTGGGGAAGACGATCTCGGTGCGCTCACGCTCCAGTCCATCGCAGATGGATCGTGCGGCCTCGTCGGCATCGATGATGAAGGGCATTGGGAAGGGGTTGCCTGCCGTGAGGTCGGTTCGGACGAAGCCCGGGCAGATTGTCGTTACGCGCACCCCGGTCCGGGCGATGTGGACGCGCAGGGACTCGAGCAGGTTGATCTGCGCTGCCTTGGTCGCGCCGTAGGCTTCGGAGCCGGCCAGCCCGCGGTATCCGGCTACAGACGCGATGCCGGCGATGACGCCGTGGCGTCGCCTCAGCATGCCGGGCAGCACGGCTGCGATGGAGTTGCTCATCCCGGCGAGGTTCACCCAGATGTGCTGGTCGAAGACCTCGGTGTCCCAGTCCTGCGGGTCCATCTGCTTCCAGTAGCCGGCGGACAGCACGGCAAGGTCGATGGGGCCGAGCTCTTCGTGTACTCGTGCGGCGGCGGCCGCGACCGACGTAGCGTCGGTGACGTCGAGCGGCACCACGAGCATGTGCCCTCCCGACACCTCCCGGAGCCGCTCGTCGCGGCGGGCCGAGATCGCGACGGTGCCTCCACGGGATGCGAGTTCCCGGGCGACCGCTGCGCCGATTCCGCTTGAGGCGCCGACGACCCAGGCGACCTTGCCGTTCAGTTTCATGCCGGCTCCCGGGTCAGCTGGAGCTGGCTCACGCCGAGGTAGCCGCTGCGGAAGCCTGCCTCGGAATATGCGAGGTAGAACTCCCACATCCGCCGGAAGGTCTCGGTGAACCCCTGGCCATGGATGTGCGGCCACTGGGCATTGAAGCGCTCCCGCCACAGGTGCAGGGTCCGGGCGTAGTGCGGCCGGAGCTCGCGCCGTTGGGTGACCCGCAGGGTGGTACGCGCCGCCAGCGTTTCATCGATCGCCTGCAAGGACGGGATGATCCCGCCGGGGAAGATGTACTTCTGAATCCAGCTGAAGCTTCGCCGGGTGGCGAGGAGCCGGTCGTGAGCCATGGTGATTGCCTGAATGCTCACCCTCCCCCCGGGCGCCAGAAGGCGGTCGAGGGTGGCGAAGTAGGTAGCCCAGTAAGCCTCGCCTACCGCCTCGATCATCTCGACGCTGACGATGGCGTCGTAGTTGCCTTCGATCTCGCGGTAGTCGCGCAGTCGCGCGTCCACACGGTCGGACACGCCGGCAGCGTGGGTCCGCTCGCTGACGAGTGCCAACTGCTCTCGGGAGAGGGTGACCGTGGTGACCTGGGCTCCTCGTTGCGCTGCGCGGATGGCGAGCGTGCCCCATCCGGTGCCGATCTCCAGCAGCCGGGTGCCGTCGCGTACGCCGGCGAGGTCGAGAATCGCGTCGATCTTGCGCAACTGTGCCTCCTCGAGCCGGGTGGCGGTTTGCACGGGTTCGCTCTCGTCGAACCACGCCGCGGAGTAGGTCATCGTCGGGTCCAGGAAGCAGGCGAACAGGTCGTTGCTCAGGTCGTAGTGGGCGGCGATGTTGCTGCGCGCGCCGTCAGGGGTATTCTCGCGGTCGCGGGGGACGCGCTTGTCCGCGAGGGCCCTCAGTTTCCGCAGGGGCGCGGGGACCAGGGTGGCCAGCCGCGCGGCAAAGGGCGTGAGCAGGTCGGCCAGGTCTGTGCCGGACCCGGCCCGCCAGTCGCCGGCCATGTAGGACTCACCGAAGCCGACTTTCGCATCCCGGCCGAGCCGGGTGAAGAATGCGCTGGGACGGAAGAGCTTGAACTCGGGTGAGGTCGGCGAGCCGCCGCCGAGCACGCGCCCGTCGGGATAGGTCACGCGGACCGGGACTCGCCGCACGGCATGCTCGAAGATCACCCGCGCGATGGTGGCCCTGAGCGGCGCGCGTGGTGTGGTGGCGGGCCACCTGATGGCGGTGGAAATGGTCATGGTCAGACCCCTTCCTGTGGGGTGTGTTGCGGCCGGGAGCGGATAGGCAGGCGCCGGAGCCAGAGCCAGATGCCATGCAGCCGGATCAGGGCCGAGATCCGCTGGGGCATGAGGGGCTGCCGGATGAGCCGCCGGGCCAGAGCCCGGCAGGTTGCGGGTTCCGGCCGGCCCCGGAAGGTCGCGCTGAACGCCACGGCATCGCGGCGTCGCAGCATCACGGTCGTGGCGACAAGGTCAGGCCTCAGGGTGAACCGAAGTTCGTAGGTGCCGCTGACGTCGAAGAACGGAGAGACATAGAAATCCTTGTCCGTCACAGCGGTCCCGGCCTCGTCCGGATGCAGGAGATAGGCGTGCCGCTCGCCGTAGGTGTTGTGGACCTCCGCGACAACACACACGAGGACGCGGTTGGAGTCATAGCACCAGAAGACCGAGAGCGGGTTAAACGCGTGGCCCAGGACCCGGGCGTTGGCCAGCATGAGCACTCGGCCCTGGTCACCGAGCTGGATGCCGTCCCGCGCTAGGTAGTTCTCGATGTTGCGCTTGATCGGCAGGCCAGGGTCGCCGAGGTGGTCAGCGCTGCTGAAGCGCGCGAACACCCGCGGGTGCCAGGGCTGGCAGGGGAGGCAGTCAAGGTCGACCAGCCACTGGTAGACCCGGTGCCGGAAGGCGTGCCGGACTGGCGCGGAGCGCCGGTGCGTGACCTGGCCGACGACGAGGGCTGGCAGCGGGGGCAGCTGCGGGCGCGCGGGCGCGGACGCCGGCGTGCGGAGCGAGGCCGTGCTCACCAGGTCACCCCGAAGTGCCGTGCCGCTTCCACGCCGGAGCGGCACCCGTCCTCGTGGAATCCCCACCCGTGGTACGCGCCGGCGTACACGGTGCGGCCGGTGGCCAGGCTGCTCAGGCGTGACTGCGCGCGGACCGCTTCGGGAGTGTAGATCGGGTGCTCGTAGTCCATCGTCGCCACGATCGACTCCGGGTCGAGGCGTTCGCGGTCGTTGAGCGTGACCAGGAACTCCTGCGCGGCCCGGTGTCCCTGGAGCCGGTTCATCCAGTAAGTCACCACGGCGGCCTGGTCGGGCCGATCGCAAGACGTCATCCGGTAGTTCCAGCAGGCCCGGGCCCGCGCGGCATCTGGCAGGACCGAACTGTCGGTGTGCAGCACGGTGACGTTGCGCGAGTAGCCGAACTCCTTAAGGGTGGTGACCTCCTCATCGCTCGGGTCGGTGAGCAGGGCCAAGGCCTGATCGGCATGGGTCGCGATGACGACACGGTCCACGCGGGTGAGGTGACCGGTGACGTCACGGATGTCCACGCCCCCCTGGCCGCGGGTGACGTCCGTGACGGCATGGGCCGCACGGACGTCCGGCAGCAGCGCGGCGAGCCGGCCGACGTAGGCGCGGGACCCGCCCGCGACGGTGTACCACTGCGGGGAGCCGCTCACGCGCAGCATCCCGTGATGGTCGAGGAACCTGAACAGGTACCGCGCGGGGTAGCGCAATGACGTTTCGCGCCCCGCTGACCACACGCACGACACGACCGGCACGGCGTAGTGCGCGATGAAGTAGTCACGGAATCCCTCCCGCTGGAGGAACTCACCGTAGGTCGTCAGGTCGCCGTCAGCGGCCGTACGCAGAAAGACGGCGGCTCGTCGGTGGAATCGTCTGACCTGCAACAGCATGCGGATGAACCGCGGATCGAGGAGACGGTGCGGCTGGGCGATTATGCCACGCAGCCCGCGGCCGCCGGCATACTCCAGCCCGCACTCCTCGCACCGCACGCTCATGCTCATCTCGGCGGGACGTACCTGGACGGCGAGCTCGCCGAAGAGCTTTCGCAGCCACGGATAGGTCACGTCGTTGTGGACGATGAACCCGCTGTCGACGGCGTGACTCCTGCCGTCTGAGCCGCGGACGTCGTGGGTGTGCGCGTGACCGCCGAGCCGATCCTCCGCCTCAAAGACGGTGACGTCGTGTGTGCGGGAGAGAAGGTAGGCAGCGGTCAGGCCGGAGACTCCTGCCCCGATGACGGCAACCGATGGCCGCCGCGCGCCCGCGACGGTGCCGTGCTCCTGGGAGGCGGAGCCGGCGGCGGTTGCCGGGCCATTGGCATGGGAGCCCATATTGTCAGCTTTCGTCTAATTTTTGTCTAAAGTTCGTTCATAAATGACAGTAACTTCCCGTAACAATCTTGTCAAATGTTTGTCTAAGGATTGTAGAGTGTTTGAGCCGGCTCCTCGGCGTGAACGCCCACGTCCTCTGCGAGTCCGCCGGCTGCCGGGCTGTGGGTCCCGGATCGATTCGACCCGCGGGCAGGCAGGGCGCAGCCCCGGCTCGTGATCGCCCCGCCAGGGCCGTGTAACACTGGAGAGCATGTCATCGCCACTGAACTGCCTGGTTACCGGCGCGTCGGGATACATCGGCGGGCGTCTTGTCCCGGAGCTGCTGAGCGCGGGATACGCGGTCCGGTGCATGGCGCGCGATCCGGGGAAGCTCAGCGACCGCCCGTGGTCCGGCAAGGTCGAGATCGCAGTCGCCGACGTCATGGACGCGAGCGCGGTGCGGCGCGCCCTGGAGGGCGTGGACGTCGCCTACTACCTCATCCACTCCCTCGGCACGGATGCGTCGTTTGAACGGCGCGACCGCACCGCTGCCGAGACCTTCGCCGCGGCCGCGAGGGCCGCGGGAGTGCAGCGCATCGTCTATCTGGGCGGGATCATCTCCGGGCTTGCCGGGGAACTGTCTCCGCACCTGCGCTCCCGCGCGGAGGTCGGCGACATCTTGCTGGCCAGCGGTGTGCCGACGGCCGCGCTGCAGGCCGCGGTGATCATCGGCAGCGGATCAGCGTCATTTGAGATGCTCCGCTACCTCACCGAGCGCCTGCCAGCCATGGTCACCCCGCAATGGGTGAACACCCGCATTCAGCCAATCGCCGTCCGCGACGTGCTCCGCTACCTGGTCGGCAGCGCGACCCTGCCGGCGGAGGTCAGCCGCCGCTTCGACATTGGCGGCCCCGACGTGCTTACCTACGCGGAGATGATGCGCCGGTACGCCGAGGTGGCCGGGCTCACGCCGCGGCTCATCGTCCAGGTGCCGTTGCTGACGCCGCGGCTGTCGTCGCTGTGGGTCGGGCTGGTGACGCCGGTGCCCGCCAGCCTGGCCAGGCCGCTCGTCGAATCCCTGCGGAACGAGGTCGTCTGCTCCGAGCATGACATCGCCGAGTACATCCCGGACCCGCCCGGAGGGCTGCTGCCCCTCGAACAGGCCATCACCCTGGCCCTGCAGCACACCCGCGAGGGAGCCGTCTCCACCCGCTGGTCGTCGGCCGCGACGCCCGGCGCGCCCAGCGACCCGCTGCCGACCGATCCGTCGTGGGCTGGCGGGTCCCTGTACGTCGATGCGCGCAACAGCGTCGTGCGCGCCTCGCCCGCGACGCTGTGGCGGGTGATCGAGGGCATTGGCGGCGAGACGGGGTGGTATTCCTTCCCGGCTGCATGGGCTGTCCGCGGGCTGCTCGACCGGCTGGCCGGCGGGGTCGGACTGCGCCGCGGCCGCCGCGACCCCCGGCATCTGCTCGCTGGCGACGCCCTTGATTTCTGGCGGGTGGAGGCGATCGAGCCCGGAAAGCTGCTGCGGCTGCGCGCGGAGATGAAGTTGCCTGGCCTGGCCTGGCTGGAGCTGTCGGCAGGACAGGACTATGACGGGCTGACCACCTACAGCCAGCGGGCGATCTTCCAGCCGCGCGGGCTCGCCGGCCATGCCTATTGGCGGTCCATTTCGCCGTTTCACGGCGTCGTGTTCGGCGGCATGCTCCGGAACATCACCGCCGCCGCCGAACGGGCCGAACGCGCGGGCGACTAGCCGCACCGGGTCACGCGCTGAGCCGCGGTCCAGCAGCCCCCAACCTCGCCCTCAGGCTCGGGCTCGACAAGCGGTTCGGGACATCAAATTCCTGATCCGCGACTGCGTTTCGAACTTCACCTACTCAGGGCCCGGCTGCACCAAGCATCGCTTAACGCGTCCCCGAACGCGAACACCACGCTCCCCGCATCACCGCAATCAACCTCGACAGGGAGCGGCGCGGTTGCAAGCGCCCCCCTCCGTTGCTGACAAACCTTCATGTCAGGGTCTTTTGGAGGATCTAACCCGGCTGGCTAGGCCAGATCTTGGTAATACACCGAGCTGCTGCTGACCGGAGCACTCCAGCCCGACTGCCCAGGTGCCCGTACCGGCCAGCGGAACTGGGCATTACGAACCGCACTAGGTAGCTGCCGGGCTGGCCCACGGCTTCGCATGTCCTCTTCCCCCGTTCCCGGTGGTACGTGGCCTCGTCTAGGGTTTCGCCGAGGGAGAGCCTCGCGTTTCCGCTCAACTATGTCTAATTTCTGTCCAGAGACTGTATAGTTTTTGCATGGAGTCTTCCGGGGACCGCCCGCTGCTGCGCATCGGCGAGCTGAGCCGACGCCTAGGGGTCAGCGATTATGTGCTCCGGGCGTGGGAGAATCGCTACGGCCTGCTGCATCCGGTGCGCTCACCAGGTGGCTTCCGGTTGTACTCCGAGGAAGACGAATGGCGGATCCGCCGGATGCAGGCTTATCTCGCCGATGGGCTGTCCGCGGCCGAGGCGGCACGCGCCGCGCTCAGCGGCGACGCGAGTACCCCGCCCCGCCAGCCCGCCGGGGCGCCTCTCGCCGCGCCTGCCGGGGATGGGGCGTCCGCTGCGCTCCGGCAGGCTCTGGACGCTTTCGATGAACCGGCCGCGCAGGCTGTCCTGGACCGGCTGCTCGCCGATCTCTCCGTGGCCGCCGTCTTGCGGGATCTCGTGCTGCCCTATCTCGCTGACCTCGGCGAGCGCTGGCAGCGCGGGACGGCCAGCGTGGCCATGGAGCATTTCGCCAGCAATCTCATCCGCGGCCGACTCGCGGGACTCGCCCGCGGCTGGGGTAGCGGGCACGGTCCGCAGGCCCTGCTCGCCTGCCCGCCCGGTGAGTTGCACGATCTGGCGCTGATGGTTTTCGGCATCGTGCTGCACCGCAACGGGTGGCGGATTCGCTATCTCGGGGCGAGCACCCCGGTTGAGGAGCTGGAGCGGGCGGTCGAAGCCTCGTCTCCCGACCTGGTCGTCCTGGCCTCTACCCTTCCGGAGACCCTGGAGCCGCTCGGCCCGGCGCTCGCCTCACTGGCCCGGCGCGCGCCGCTCGCCCTCGCCGGGGCCGGCGCCACGGCGCAGATCGCCCGTGCGGCGGGGGCCCGGCTGATGGCGGACGACCCGGTGACCGAGGCCGAACGGACTGGGTGGTCGCGGTGAAAGTGTTCCTCGCCGGCACCGGGGTCAGTCGAACCAGGACCAGACCAAGGACCAAGGGCCCCAAACTCCGTCGGACCGAGCCAGACGTCCCCAGACATTAGAGCCGCTCTGACCTGCTGTAACCGGACAGGCCGGTCTTCCATCCCTGTCGCCCCTTCCGCGCTGGCCGCTGCGGCGTCCAGGCCGGCTGGCGAAGATAGTGGATCCTCAGGGCCCCTCTGGAGGCCCTTTCTATCCACTATCTTCGCGAACGGATAAGGCCACCTCCGGCACGATGCCCGCGTCACCTGTCTCCGCTCGCAAAGGCACCCAACCGGCCAAGCTCACGCTTGGCTAAGCGGCATTGAGCCATGGCATGCAGAAGACCATGGCTTCGAATCCCCGGGTTCCAGGTCGCGCGATGGCAGCACCCCGGCTCACTTCACCGACGGTCGTAGCGGGGATGGACACTGGTCCGGTCACGACCCGTATTTAACTTGACAGATAAATAACCATGTGGTGAAGTAAGAGTGACGAGGGGAGGCCGCTCATGACCGTGGCCGAGGACCGGCTCGATGCCACCTTCACCGCGCTGGCGGATCCGACGCGCCGGGCGATCGTCGCCCGGCTGGCCAGCGGGGACGCCACGGTGAACGAACTGGCCGCGCCGTTCGACATGACGCTCCCGGGTATCTCCAAGCACCTGAAGGTGCTCGAGCGCTGCGGCCTGATCTCGCGGACCCGGCGTGCCCAGTTCCGGCCCTGCCATCTGGAGGGTGAGGTGCTCGACACGGCCCTGAGCTGGATCGAAGATAACCGGCGCGTCTGGAACGAGCGGTTCGACAAGCTCGACGAGCACCTGCGGGACCTCCAGCACGCGCCTTCCCCGCCACGGAAGGAAACGGGATGATTGACCAGGCCCCCGATACCGGCGAGCTCACCTACACCCGCGTGTTCGACGCGCCGCGCGAGTTCGTCTTCCGCTGCATGCTCGAGCCGGAACACCTGACCCATTTCTGGGGCCCGGCCGGGGTGAGCACGCCCCTGGAGACCATCAAAGTCGACCCGCGCCCGGGCGGGGTGTTCGAGACCGTCATGGTCAACGACTCCGACGGCAGCCGTTACCCGACACGGGCCGTGTACGCCGAGATCACAGAACCCGAGCGGATCGTCTGGACCGAGCCCGGCTCCGGCGTGACAACGACCTCGACCTTCCGCGACCTCGGCGGCACGCGCACCGAACTCCAGATCCGGCAGGCCAACGCCCCCGAGGGATACCGCAGCCCCGAGGCGCGGGCCGGGTTCGCGACCTCACTCGACCGCTTCGCCGCCTACCTCGACAAGCTCGGAGGCGCACGATGACCACACCATCCACGACAGACGACGCCCGCCTCCAGCCCGCCGTGGCTGCCGAGTTCGCCAGTCTGGCCGGCCTGCTCGCGGTCATCTCCGAGGCCCAGTGGGACACCCCGTCGATGTGCCAGGGCTGGCGGGTCCGCGAAGTCGTCGCGCACATGACGATGCCCGCGCGCTACTCGCAAGAGGAATTCATGACCGAACTCTCGCGCTGCGACTTCGACTTCACCCGGCTCTCCAACGAAGTGGCCAGCCGGGACGCCAGCCGGCCGGCGGACGAGCTTGTCGCCAGTCTCCGTTCCGACATCATGCAGCGCTGGACGCCGCCTGGCGGCGGCTACCACGGCGCGCTCACCCACGTAGTAATCCACGGGCTGGACGTGACCGTCCCGCTGGGCGCACCCCGCTGCTCCCCCGACCAGACCATCCGGGCCGTCCTCGATAACCTCACGGCCGGTGGCGGCCACGCCCACTTCGGGACCGTCATCAACGGCCGCCGCCTCCAGGCCAGCGACCTCGACTGGTCGCACGGCTCAGGCCAGGTCCTGCGCGGCGCAGCCGCAGACCTGGCACTCGCGCTGTGCGGCCGCCGAATCCCTACGGGACGGCTCGAGGGCGAGCCGCTACCGCGCGGCTGACAGCAGGGACGGGACATGGACGCCGTTGCGTCACGGGACGGGCATCATGCTAGAGCCGGCGCACGATACGCGGCATTATGCCGGTGATCAAAGATCAGATCACTGCCCTCCGGCGGCATAATTCCTGATCATGCCTGTGATCGAGGTGCAGTGCGCCTCGATCTGGTGCCTTACTACGATCACAGGCATAGCGACGAGCCCTGACGGCACGGCGAAGTACCGCGAGTACCGCATCGGCGGGACCAGCCTGGCATCTCCGATCGTCGCGGGCATCATGGCGCTCGCCAACCAGGCGGCGGGCCACCCGCTCGGCTTCGCCAACCCGCTGTGTACAGCCTCGCGGGCAGCTCGTCGCTCAGGGACGTCATCAACCCGTCGTCGACGGTCGCCATGGTCCGGATGGACTACGTCAACAGCGTGGACGCCAGCAACGGCACGACGGCCTCGCTGCGGACCGCGAACCAGACGCTGAGCCTGGCCACCACACCCGGCTGGGACGACGTGCCCCGCACCTGCCTCCAGCCCCTCCTCCGGTGGCGGGGGCGGTGCTGACAGCCAGCGCCCGGGTCCGCTACGGCCATGGCCGCGCGCCTGTGAACCGGATCGACTACAGCAGGCGCTCTACGCCTCACTCGCGTCTGTGCGCTAATTGCTCTAAGTAAATTAATTGGTCATCTCTTTTTTGGAACCTCGAGCCCAACGTATTTCCTGGTACATCGCGGTTGCCACGCCTCCCGATGCGGGGGGTCTCATACCTGATCCGAACGGGCGCGTGGTGGCTCCCGGCTTGCCCGACCGACCTTCATCCGGCAGTGTCTCCCAGGATTCTGGGAGGGTTATCCGGCGCCACCCCTGTGATGCTGGCGGTGAAGGACAAGGGAAAACAAAGGGAAGAAGGAGGAACCAGCATGTTTGCACGAACGTCGACATGGTCCGGGTCACCGGAGGCATTGCAGAAGTGGGCCGACAACGCTGTCAGCACGGTCAAAGGCTTCGTCGAGGGCTTGCGTGGGAACGCGGGCGTGGTGTTCCTGATCGACCGCGACGGCGGCACCGCGCTGACGGTCACGCTGTGGGACAGCGACGAGGCCGCGAAGGCTACCGATCAGTTCGCCGAGCAGAGCCGTGCGGCGACGGTCGCGGCGACCGGCACAGAGCTGATCGCGAGGGGAAGCTACGAGGTAGTGGCCCGCAGCTAGACTCAAGGAAACGGCAGGGGATGAGAAGCATGCTCACCGGTCCGGTCGCCGACAACATCGTCGAGGCGGTGGCGTCGGCCTGCAGGTCCGGGCTGGACGCCGACGCGTTGCGGGCCACGATCCTGCCGCGGCTGCGGAAGGCCGTTCCGATCGACGCGCTGTGGTGGGCATCCGCGGACCCGGCCACGCTGCTTTTCACCCGGTCCTACCGCGAGGAACTGCCTGAGGACTCCGGCCCGTACTTCGTCGAGAACGAGTTCCTGCACCAGGACGTCAACAAATGGACCGACCTGGCCCGCGATCCCGCGGGCGTGCGCACATTGATGCAGGCCACCGGCGGCCACCCGGAGAGGAGCGACCGTTACCGAGACATCTTCACGCCGCTCGGGCTGCAGGACGAACTCCGAGCGGTGCTGCGGGTCCGGGACTCCTGCTGGGGCTACATCTGCCTGCATCGCGAGGGGCCACAGGTGTTCTCGCAGGGTGAGGCGCGGTTTGTGCAGCGCCTCACCCCGCACCTGGCCGAGGGTCTGCGGCTGGGCCTGCTACGCCAGGCCTGCGACCTGGAAGACGCGACGAACGGCCCTGGTCTGGTCATCCTCGCAGCAGACGGCGCAGTAGCCGGAATGAACGATGCCGCGGGCCGGTGGCTGGAGGAGCTTGGCGGCCACGCAGACGGTTCGGATCTTCCGATCGAGATCAAGGCGCTGGCCGTCAGGCTCCGTCACCTGCCCGCCACCGAGCCGGGGATGCCGCGCCTGCGGGTGCACACCAGAAGCGGCCGCTGGGCCGTCCTGCATGCCTTCTGGGTGACTTCCCAGGCCGATAAGACGGTCAACGTGATCATTCAGGAAGCCGCCCCGGCCGAAATCGCACCGCTGATCATGGCTGCTTACGGCCTCACTGATCGCGAGAGGACGATATCCGGCCTTGTCTGCCAGGGCATGTCGACCCGGCAGATCGCGGGCCGACTGCACCTGACCTCAGACACCGTGCAGGATCACCTGAAATCGGTGTTCGACCGAACGGGCGTGCACAGCCGGGGCCAGCTGGTCGCCGCGATCCTGCAACGCGACTACCTGCCCCATGTCATCGCAGGCGACCCACTTAGTCCATCTGGCGCCTTCGTGGCCGACTGAACCGCTGTCAATAGCGACATGGGAACGCGTGTGGGGCTGGTGTTACCAGACCCTGGAGGGCCACCTCGAACAAGGCCGCCTCAGCTATGAGGTGATCAAGCACCTGACGACAGGACAAGTGGCGTTCCGCGTCGCGGGATACTCGCGGCCCGCGCCCATCGGAAACCCCATCGTGCGGCTGGGTTTCTTTTGGCCGGTGAACCCAGCGGCGCTTCTACCGGAACATCCAGGTGCGGATCACTGAGCTGGTACGCGGAGCGCAGTGCGGCCGACCGCTGCCATCACCCGCGGTACGGCCTGATGGCATCGTGCTGGCGCCGTCGGGCGCCCGGCCGCATCCGCTAGAACGGCTCGCCTACGGGTGGACTCACCCGGGAAGCTGAATAGCTGGCTCCGCAGGGGCAGGAGAGAGTGATGACTACCAGAACCACGAAAACCACACAGCGCACGGAACAAGACCTTCTCGGCGTCTACCTCAACGACCATCTGGCCGGCGCCACCGTCGGCCTGGAGCTGGTGCGGCGGATGGCTGCGTCCGCTGAGCCGGGATCCGAGTCGGCCACGGTCCGGAAAAGGCTGGTCAGTGAGATCGCGGCGGACCGATCCGCGCTCATCAAGATCATGACCACCCTGGGGATCAAGATCCGCGGCCACAAGATGTTCGCGGCATGGGCCGGCGAGAAGGCCGGGCGCCTTAAGTTCAACGGGCACCTTCTTTCGCGGTCTCCGCTCAGCGATCTCGAAGAGACGGAGATGCTCCGGCTCGGGGTGGAAGGCAAGGCCGCCGGATGGCGGACCCTCCGTGCCGTCGCCGAGCACGACAGCAAGCTTGACACCGGGCAGCTGGACGAGCTCCTCGCACGGGCGGCCCGGCAGTCGGACGAGCTGGAAAGCCTCCGGGTCCGCATCGCGGCTCAGGTCCTCGCCGGCGACACCCGCTGACGGCCGCCGGGGCCGTGACTTGGCCGGGTATCAGCCGTAGACGTGCTGGGCCTGGGTGATGGCGGCGCCATCGGCGGCGGGGATCCCGCTCAGCGGTATGTAGGGGAACACCTTGATGGCGGTCAGCTGCGGCATGCCGGCCGGGCCCGCGTCGGCGAGCACCGTCGAGTATTCCCCTTCCGAGGCGATAGCCGCCGCGGCCTGCGGGGTGTACATCCAGTCCTCGTACAGCTGCGCCGCCAGCGGGTTAGGAGCGCCCTTCACGATGCCCCCGTACAGGGTCACCGTGTAGTTGTCGGCATTGAGCAGGTAGAACTTGACCGGGGCGCCGCTGGCCTTGGCCACCAGGTAGAACGCGTAGGGCACGCCGATCCCGAGGCTCTTTGCGCCCTGGGCGACGGCGGTCAGCGGGCCGGTGATGTCGCTGGACGGGGACAGCTGCGGGTTCTGCGTCTTCAGGCCGGTCATCATCCCGGAGTCGCCAGGCACCAGGGCGAGGTGGGCGAAGATGTCGTCCATCTCGCCGATGGCCGTCGGGTCGTACATGACCAGCTTGTTCTTCCACTGCGAGTTCAGGAGGCCGGTCCACGTGGTCGGGACCTGGCTGGCCTGGACCGAGCTGGTGTTGTACAGCATGCCAGATAGTCCCACGGTGAAGCCGAAGAAGTTGTTGCCCGGGCCGTAGCTCTCGGCGGCCAGCTGCGACGCCGGCGGCAGGGTTGACGGCTTGTACGGCGCGAACCAGCCGCTCTTAATGTAGGCCAGCATGTCCGTGCTGCCGGTGTAGGCGATGTCGGCGACGTGCTGGCCGCTCGACATCTCGGCGGCGAGCTTGGCGGTCATCGGCGGCCCCACCACTGGGACCCCGGTCACCGTGATGTCAGGGAACGACTTCTTGAATGCGGTGTACAGCGCCATGTCGTTCCCGGCGCTCGGGCCGTAGATCACAACGCTCTTCTGTCCGGCGGCGACCGCCTTGTTGTAGAGCGCCTCCATGGCGCTGTAGTTGGCGGCGCCGCCTAGCTGGGTCTGCAGGCTCGACGTGGACGAGCCCGTCGAGCTGGAGGGCGTCGAACTCGAGGACGTCGATGACGAGGGTGAGCTGCTGCACCCGGCGACAAGCCCGGCCATCATGGCCAGCGCCGAACCGGCGGTAACTATCTGTCTCAGCTTCATGGTCTTGCTACCTTTCTGCATCAGAGGGGAGCGTCATGCATGATGTCGACGACTCGTATCGCGTCTGCCAGCCGGGATGCGAGATCATCCTGCTGCCTGTCCTCGCCAGCGGTAGGAGCGCTCGCGCTCATGTGGCCCCTTGGAGTGGGACAGACTCGATGGTCGGCTCGGCGGCCTGGGGTGCCCGTTCCGCGTTGTCGTCGTCAACGAGAACGGCGGCATCGACGGGGAAGCGCACCCACGCGTCGCTGCCGGCCTCCAGCAGGCTCCCGGCGGCCTCCGCCTCGGGCGCGCGTACCACGACCTGTGCGCCGGCCGCCTCGACGAGGTACTCAACGCGCCCGCCCGCGTAGGTGCGGGAGCGGATCACGCCGGGAATCGCGGCGGCCGGCGCCTCGCCCGGCGAGCGCGGCGAGCCGATCTCGAGCTCGTCGGCCCGGGCCGCCAGCACGACCTCGGTGCCGGGCGCGCGAGTGATGCCCTTGGACGTCCACACTGGGCCGGCTCCCGACATGAGCTTCACTGCGGTCGAGCCGTCGCGTGCCTCGCTGACCGTGGCAGTCAGCAGGTTCTCGAAGCCGATGAAATCGGCGACGAAGCGGGTAGCGGGCTTGGTGTAGATCTCCTTCGGCGTCCCGACCTGCTGGATCTTCCCGCCCCGGATGACCACGACCCGGTCGGAGAGAGTGATGGCCTCCTCCTGGTCGTGGGTGACGTAGATGGAGGTCCCGCCGGATCTGTCGTGCGCGTCGCGGATCTCCCTGCGCATCGAGCGCCGCAGCTTGGCGTCGAGGTTGGACAGCGGCTCGTCGAACAGCAGCACGGCAGGCCGGGCGACCATCGCGCGCGCCAGCGCCACCCGCTGCTGCTGGCCCCCGGACAGCTCGGTGACCGGCCGGTGGGCGTAGCTGTCCATGCCGACCATTGCGAGAATCTCCATGACCGCCCGCTGCCGCTCCCGGCGGTCGCGCCGCCGCACCCGCAGCGGATAGGCGACGTTGCCGAATACCGTCATGTGCGGCCACAGGGCGTAGCTCTGGAATACCATCCCGATGTCGCGGCGGTTTGGCGGCAGGAACACCCGGCGCTCGGGGCAGGCGACGAGGCGCTCGCCGATGCGGATCTCGCCCCGCTCGGCGCGCTCGAGCCCGGCGATGCAGCGTAGCGTGGTCGTCTTCCCGCAGCCGCTCGGCCCGAGCAGAGTCACCAGCTCGCCCTGGTTGGCACGCAGGCTGAAATCATCCAGGACGGTCACGTCTGCGTAGGACTTCCGCAGTCCCACGAGCTCGACCGCAGACATCAGCGGCTCCTTCCCGGTAGGCCGGCCGGCAGCCGGAGCGCGGGTAGGGTCGGTGACCTGCCTGCCGCCTGGAGCCGGAGCACGAACCGCGTCGCCGCCGCCAGCACCAGGACCGCCGCGACGATGCCGATCAGCAGGCAGAACGTCGCCGCCGCCTGCGACAGCGACCCGTCGTTGAACTGGTTGTACGCCAGCAGCGGGACCGTCTGGTTGTTGGGGGAGGCGAGCAGGATCGGGATGTCGAGGTTGCCGGAGGACACGATCCCGGTGATGAACCACGCTACGACGAAGCTGGGCAAGATCAGGCGCAGCAGGATGCCGGCGGTGGCCCGGAAGCCCGAGGCGCCCGCGGTGCGCGCCGCCTCCTCGAGGTCACGGGAGATCTGCCCGATCGGGCCGGTGACCGCCCGGCTGGCGATCGGCGTGGTCCCGACGATCAGTGCCAGCAGCACGATCCACTGCGTGGCGTACAGCGACCGCAGCCCGGGGACCGACAGGTACGCCCAGATCAGGCCGAGGCTGAGGGTGATCCCGGGGACGGCCCACAAGACCCAGATCGACAGGTCGGGGAGCCGCCGCAGCCGGGATGTGGACCGCTGGGCAGTGAGCGCGACCCAGACGCCCAGCGCGGACGCGCAGAACCCGGCGACGACGGCGACCAGCAGCGTCGTCTCGAATGCCGAGCTCGTGCCGGGGGCGTGCAGCACCGTGGAGTAGTTGTTCAGCGACAGGTGCGAGTAAACGCCGAAGTAGGACTCGAGCGAGCCGAGGACGAACTGGCCGAGCGGGAGCACCAGGGCCAGCAGCCCGTAGATCACGATCACGGCCGTGCCGAGCCACTTCCACCCGCCGATGTCGAGGCGCTCCCGCCGGCTGCTCTTGCCGGTCACCGTCGTGAAGCTGCGCCGCCCGAGCAGCCGAGTCTGGAGCGCGACCAGGACCAGGACCATCGCCACGAGCAGCAGCGCCAGCGTGCTGGCCCCGGCGTAGTCCGGCGGGGTGACCGCCTGGTAGTCGCGATAGATCGCGGTCGGCAGGACGTAGATCCCGGCGGGCTCGCCGAGCAGCAGCGGGACCGTGAGCAGCCCCATGCCGAGCACGAAGCCGAGGATCATGACACCGAGGACTGACGGCGCCAGGGCGGGCAGCTCGATCAGGAAGAACGAGCGGAGCCGGCTTGCGCCGCATACCAGCGACGCCTCCTCGAATGACGGGTCGAGGGCCAGGAACGGCCCGAGCAGCAGCAGGTACTCGGCGGCCGTCGCGCCGAGAACGCTGACGCCGATCATCCCGAACCACGACTGGATGTTCAGCGGGGTCACGCCGAACATCGCGTGCAGTGCCTTGTCCACCAGGCCGACCGGCTGCTCGCCGAGCATCGCCCAGGACAGCGCGAAGAACAGCGGCGGTATGGCGAAGATCAGCACGGCCATCGGCGTGACGATCCGGCGCAGCGGGGTGGCCGTCCGGGTGACCGTCCAGGCCAGGTACACCGCGAGCGCAGTCGAGATCAGGACGGTGGAGCCGGACAGGATCAGTGAGTTCGCGAACGCGTGCCACACCGCGCTGCTCGACAGCGCAGCCGTGAATCCGGACGCTGACCAGCTAGCGTGCCCGAAGCCGGGAGGGGCCGTCCGGAAGGCCCCGTAGGCGAGCATCACCACCGGCCAGACGAACAGGCCGAGGGAGAGCAGGCACAGCAGGATCAGGCCGGGCGACGGCCGCCGCTGCCGGCGCGCCATCCCGGGCCGGCCGACCGGCGCCCTGAGATCGGTGGTCGCGGTGGACACGGCTAGACCGTTTCTTGACTGTGGGTGGCCCGCAGCCCTGTGAGGCCGAACAGCGCGGCGGCGTTGCGCTCGAACAGCCGGGCGCGGTCGGTGTCGGCCAGCCAGTCGATCTCGTCGATGAGCAGCCGGATGTCGTCGTACCAGCGGCCGGTCTTCGGGTCGCGGACCGAGCCGGTGCCCGGCTTCTCCGACCCGAACAGGCAGCGGTCCGCGCCGACGGTGCGGATCAGCAGCTCGATGGCATCGCGGGTGTACAGGCAGGTGTCATACCACAGGGTGCGGAGCTGATCGTGGAAGCTCTCGGCGCCCGGATTGCGCGCGGCGGCGGGCATGAACCGCCCGGCCTGGTACGGGATGGCGCCGCCACCGTGGGAGATGATCAGCTTGAGCGAGGGGAAGTCCTTGTGCACGTCGGAGCCGAGCAGGCTGGCGACCGCGACCGTCTCCTCCAGGATGAAGTGCAAGCTGTAGCTCTCCCTGGCCGGCGGCCGGCACCCGGCCGAGTGGATCAGGGCGGGTACGTCCAGTTCGCAGAACGCCTCATACACCGGGTACCAGAAGCGGTCGCCGAGCCCCGGCAGCGGCGGGCCCTGGCCCTCCATCGGGTCGGGGTTGATCAGCGCGCCGACGAAGCCGAGCTCGGTGACGCAGCGGCGCAGCTCTCCTGCCCAGGCAGCCGGACCGGTCGACGGCGACTGCGGCAGGCCGGCCATGCCACGGAAGCGGTCCGGGTAGAGGCCGCAGACCCGGTGGATGACGTTGTTGGTCTCCTCGATGAACCACTGCACGATCCTCGCGGGCTCCTCAGAGTGCATCATCGTGTAGGGGCGGGGCGAGATCAGCTGGACGTCGATGCCAGCGGTGTCGAGGTGCTCCAGGTGAGAGATCCCGAACGCGCCGCCGGGCTGCTCAACGGCCTCCCTGAGCTGGTCGTCGGTCGCGGTCACCCGGCCGCGGCCGTGCGCGCCCCGGTGGGACAGCACATTGGCCTTGTAGGCATACAGCGCGTCGGGAGCGCTGACATGGCCGTGGACATCGATAATCATCAGGCTGCCGTCTCCTGCTCACTGCGGGCCGCGCGATCACGGTTCCATGTGGCGAACGCCATGCCGACGCCGGTCCCGGCCGGGGACCGGTAGGCCGGGATGTAGTCGAGGAGGTCGAACGAAAGGCCGCTCAGGGCACCGCCGGCCGTGATCCAGTTGAGAGTCTCTGACGTACCCGAGCGCAGCATGCCGGCCGGGAGCCGACTCAGCGCGGCCCCGTCGCCGCCTGCCAGGCCAGCCAGCACGGCACGGTCGAGATCCTCGAGGACCACGAAGTGGCTGAGCCCGCCGCTGGCGAAGACGGCGATGCGCGCGCCCGGGTCCCATGACTCGATCCCCGCGCGCAGGGCCTCGCCCAGCCGCCAGCAGCGGGCCGGACCGGGGACGTTGGGGGGGTAGTAGGTGTTGAGGAGAACAGGCACGATGGGCACCTCGGCCGCTAGGTGCAGCCGCCGGCGCACGAACGTGAACGCGTGCCCCAGGCTCCGTCCCTGCGGCTGCGCGGACATCACGGTCACGTCAAATTCCCGCCCGGTCAGCGCGGCCGCCAGATGCTGGCTGAGCCCGGCACCGACCGGGTAGCTGTCGGGCGCGTCGGCATGAGCCGCCCAGTTAGCCCGCTGGATGTCCTTGGGGATCCGCGCGAAGTGCTCGGCGTCGGGCGGCAGGTCCCACAGGCGCTCCCCGGTGAACAGCCCGATCGCCGGGAGGCCGTCAGCGCCGAAGAGCTCGTGCTGGTCGTCGCCGACAATCACCACGACGTCAGGGGCGGCCTGCTCCAAGCGCCGGGCCAGCGCCCCGACTGCTGCCTGGGCGCGATCGAACTTGTCCTTCCAGACCGGGGCCTCCAGCTCGGCGGCCAGCCCCGGGTCGGCGTTGGCCAGCAGGTCGTCGTAGCTGTGGTAGCGGCCGTCGCGGCCGAGCAGCTGGGCGTTGCGCTCGTCGCGGGCAGCATGCTCCTTCCAGAACTCCGCCGACGTGCTCATCTGGGGCGTGTGAGACGAGGCGAGCCCCAGCACTATCTCAGCCACTTCTGCTCCTCCGCTCGCGCCGTCGCGGCGGTCCTGCCTCGTCGGCGCCCAGGTGTATGGCGCCGATCCGGCCATCCGGAACCGGGACCGTAATGAGACGATTTCTGCCTCCGAAAGATGTTTGATCGAGATTCTTCTCTACCGAATCTGCGCGGTCAATGGCGATATACACCGGTCAAGCAGCCCGATGGTTGTGGCTAGACCCCAGTCTCGGATGACCTGAGGCTGATTGCTCGTCAAGCGTGGTGAGGAGCCGCCACCGCCGCCTCGGCCTGCCCGGCGCGGAGCAGGTCCCGGTCGCGGAGGGCGCGGTAGCACCCGGCCAGCTGGTCCAGCCCGGCCTGCTTGCCACACAGCTGCTCCTAGCGGAAGTCGCACGCCGCCGCCATGGCCTCAGGCGCATCTGCCGCGTCGTCGCAGCCGGTGATGACGTCGCCGGTGAACTTGATGCCCTCCCTTGACTGGGAAGGCCGGAAAGCAAGTGACAACCAGGTGACAACGACCCCAGGCGGCGCCAGACGGGGCGAGAGGTCCCCAGACACTCGATGCCGCCTGAAGTGGGTAACCGGATCCAGCGCGACGCCGTCAGACGAAACCGGCATGCATGGCACGATGCCGCTTAGCCAGCAGTGGTCAGCCTGGCGGAGATGGGCTCCCGCGCCGGGCCCGGCAGGACAGGCCGGTCTTCCATCCCTTTCGCCCCTTCCGCGCTGGCCGCTGCGGCGTCAAGGCCGGCTGGCGACGATAGTGGATCCTCAGGGCCCCTCTGAGGGCCCTTTCTATCCACTATCTTCGCGAACGGATAAGGCCGCCTCCGGCACGGTGCCCGCGTCACCTGTCTCCGCTCGCAAAGGCACCGAACCGGCCAAGCTCACGCTTGGCTAAGCGGCATTGGGCTATAGCGACGGAAACGCCATGGATTTCGGAAAGCCGGCTAGGCGCATTTCCAGGAGCCGGATCGGCCGTCGGGAGCCGCAGGCCGGGCTTCGCTTTCATGCGGGAACGTCAGCGACGTTGTGCCGCATCTGAGCACGTGACACCTCACTAGGACGACATGGGACAGCGACGACCGGGCCACCTTCGGCTGTGGACCGGCGCTCGGATCGGGACCGTCGAAGCTCGGAGCACGTCGCTGGACGATTCAGTCAGCACCCCGGCAGTCTCCGCTCCCGCACGCGGCGAAACGCGGTGCGGTAGCCACGTCAGGCGTACATTCGTCAGCCTTCGGGGTGGTGGCGGATATGCCTTGCGGCATATATGGAGCTCGAAGTTGTGGCCACTCGGCCGATCCGCCGCGGGGCGGCCGGTTCCTAGCGTTGATGGTGCCAGGACACCACCGATGAGAGGAACATTCGATGATCGAGGTAGAGAACATCAGCAAGCGATACGGGGAGAAGCTTGCGGTCGACGGCCTGGACTTTGTTGTCCAGCCCGGTATCGTGACTGGCTTTCTCGGCCCGAACGGGGCCGGCAAATCGACCACGATGCGGATGATTGCCGGCCTGGACGAGCCCACCGCCGGCCGGGTCAGGGTCAACGGCAAGGACTACCGTGCTGCGTCTGCCCCGATGGCGGAGCTGGGCATCTTGCTGGAGGCCAGGGCGGTGCACACCGGCCGGTCGGCCCGCAATCACCTGCTGGCGCTGGCGCAGACCAACGGCGTCAGCCGGCGCCGGGTCGATGAGGTGATCGGCATGGCCGGCCTGGACGATGTGGCGGGCAAACGGGTCGGCGGGTTCTCCCTCGGGATGGGCCAGCGGCTGGGCATCGCCTCGGCGCTGCTGGGCGATCCCGGCGTCCTAGTCCTGGACGAGCCGGTCAACGGGCTGGACCCCGAGGGGGTGCTGTGGATCCGGAACCTGCTCAAGGGCCTGGCCGCCGAGGGCCGCACCGTGTTCGTGTCCTCGCACCTGATGAGTGAGATGGCGCTGACCGCGACCCGGCTCGTCGTCGTCGGCCGGGGACGGCTGATCGCTGACACCACGGTCGAGGAGTTCGTGGCCCGCGCCGGAAGCGGAGCCGTCACCGTGCGCACGTCGCAGGCTGCCCGGCTGCGCGACCTGCTGCTCGGCCCCGACATCACCGTTACCAGCGAGCAGGGCGGCGTCTTGCAGGTACGGGGACTGACCGCCGAAGAGATCGGCACCGCCGCCTGCATGGCCCGCCTGCCCGTCTTCGAACTGACCACTAAGCAGGCTTCACTGGAGGAGGCATTCATGCAGCTCACCGACGACTCCGTCGACTTCCGCTCGCACGTGGCCCGCGAGGCGGTGGCAGCCCGATGAGCGCCGTCCGCACTCCCACCCTCACGATCCCCGCCATCCCGGACCGCCGGGCGGCCGTTCCAGCGCTGAAGGTGACCCAAGGCCGGGTGCTGCGCTCGGAGTTCACCAAGTTCCGCTCCCTGCGGTCCTCCGCCTATACGCTGCTGACCGCCGTCGTGCTGATGGTCGGCCTCGGCGCCATCTTCTCGGCGGTGACCGCCAGCCAGTACCACACGTTCAACGCGGCCGCGCGGGCCAGCTTCAACCCCGTCACGACCAGCCTGAGCGGCGTCATGTTCGCCGTCGTGGCCTTCGGTGTCCTCGGCGTGCTGGTGACGAGCGGCGAATACAGCACCGGCATGATCCGCTCGTCACTGACCGCCGTTCCGCGCCGGCTGCCGGTCTTGTGGGGCAAGCTGGCCGTCTTCGCCGGCGTGATCTTCCCGGTCTCGCTCATCGCCAGCTTCAGCTCCTTCTTCCTCGGCCAGGTGCTGCTGAACAGCCACCACATCGGGGTGTCCATCAGCGCCCCGGGCGCTCTCCGGTCGATCGTCGGCGCCGCC
This sequence comes from uncultured Actinomycetota bacterium, assembly GCA_963843745.1. Taxonomy (GTDB): domain Bacteria; phylum Actinomycetota; class Actinomycetes; order Streptosporangiales; family Streptosporangiaceae; genus Trebonia. The sequence continues at coordinate 1,073,202 of CAWJLP010000007.1, read as the reverse complement.
TTGTACATCACCGTGGCGGGCTTGATCGGCGTCGCCCTGGGCGCGCTGTTCCGCAACACCGCGGCCGGGATAGCCACCTTCGCGGGAGTGTTCTTCGTCATCCCGCCGCTGGCCGGCCTGCTGCCCTCCTCGATCAGCGGGCATCTGACCCCGTACCTGCCCTCGAACGCGGGGGCGGCCCTGTGGGGCGGGGCGCAGAACGCGCAGAACGCGCTCGCGCCGTGGACCGGGTTCGCGCTCCTGTGCGGGTACGCCGTGGTCCTCATCGCCGCGGCGGCCTGGCGGCTGCGACGCTCGGACGCGTGAGCAAGGGGGACAATTCCTAGCATGAGGCTTCTCAGGCCAGTCGAATACCCGGCGAACCGCCCCGCGCGCCGCTGGGTATTCGACGTGCTGGTCACCGTGCTGGCCGCGGCGCTGTCGTTGCCCGGCCTGTACCAGGACGGCGCCCACCACTGGCCCGGGGCGGCGGCATTCGTCGTACTGGCCGTGATGGTGGCGCCGCTGGTGGTCCGCCGGATCTGGCCCATCCCGGTGTTCGGCTGGATCCTGGTTACCCAGATCGCCACGATCTCGTGGAACAGGCACCTGATCGCCGCGCCGGCGCTGCTCATCGCCCTGTACACGGTGGCGAGGCTGCAGTCGCGCCGCGACGCGCTGGCTTGCGCCGGCGTACTCGAGCTCACCGTGGTCACCGCGCTGCCCCTGCTCGCCGGCGGCGGCTGGTGGCATGACCTGATCTTCCTGTCCGGCCTGATCGCCGCCGCCCTCGGTCTCGGCCTGTACACCGGCACCCGCCGCGCCTACCTCGCCGAACTGCGCGACCGCGCCGACCGGCTGGAACGCGAGCGAGACCAGCAAGCGGCGCTCGCCGTCGCGGCCGAGCGAACACGGATCGCCCGCGAGATGCACGACATCGTCGCCCACCACCTCACCGTCATGATCACGCTGAGTGAGGCAGCGATCGCCGCGTCGGCCAGCTCGCCGGAGCGTGCTAACGACGTCATGCGCAGCGTGGCGGACACCGGGCGGCGCGCGCTGGCCGATACCCGCCGGCTCCTCGGCGTGCTGCGCCAGCGCCCCAGCCAGGACCCCGGTCAGGACCCCGGCGGGTCCCTGCAGCCCGTCCCCGACCTCACTCAGCTCGACACGCTCATCGAACAGGTCCGGTCCGCGGGACTGGACACCACGCTGGAGATCCACGGCCAGCCACCTGACGTGCCGGCCGGCGTGCAGCTGACGGTCTACCGGCTCGTGCAGGAGGCCCTCACCAACACTCTCAAGCACGGCGGACCTGGCGCCCGCGCCTCGGTGCGCCTGCGCTACCTCCCCGGCGAACTGCTGATCGACATCGACGACGACGGCGCGGGCGCCACCGCCTCCGAGACGGCGGGCATCGGCAGCGGCCTGCTCGGCATGCGCGAACGTGTGCATGCCTACGGCGGCGACGTGCGGGCCGGGCCCCGCCCGCCCGGAGGCTGGCAGGTCTCCGCGCGGCTGCGCCTGGACGGCGGCGACGCCGGATGATCCGGGTACTGCTGGTCGACGACCAGTCCCTGCTCAGGATGGGCTTCCGGCTGATCCTTGAGGCGGAACCCGACATCGAGGTGGTCGGCGAAGCCGGGGACGGGGCCACCGGGGTACGCATGACATCATCCCTGCATCCCGACGTGGTGCTGATGGACGTCCGGATGCCAGGCACGGACGGGATAGCCGCGACCCGCTTGATCACCGCCGCCGACCCTGCGATCAAGGTCCTGATCCTCACTACCTTTGACCTTGACGAGTACGTCTTCGCCGGGCTCAAGGCCGGCGCCAGCGGGTTTCTACTCAAAGACGCGCCGCCGGCCGAGCTGCTCACCGCTATCCGCACCGTCGCGGGCGGCGACGCGGTTCTCGCCCCCACGGCGACCCGCCGGCTCATCGACCAGTTCGTTCCCCTGCTGCCCCATCCTGGCCGGCAACAGGACCGGGATGTCCTGCTGAGCAAGCTCACCGACCGGGAACAGACCGTCTTCGTCCAGCTCGCCGCCGGGCGATCCAACCGTGAGATCGCTGACGACCTGCACCTGTCCGAAGGAACCGTCAAGGTCCACGTCGGACGCATACTCGCCAAGCTCGACCTCCGCGACCGCGTCCAGGCCGTCGTCCTGGCATACGAGTCCGGCCTGATCACTCCAGGCAGCTAAGCCTTCAGGCGGTGCGGCGGACGCCTTGCGGCAGATGGGCCGCTCAGGGTGTAGCCGCCGGGCCGATGCCGCGCCAGGTGGCCGTTGCCTAGCGTTGAGCCATGACCTTGAGCCGGCTACCCGATAACGGGACGGCGAGCCCGGCTGCGCTGGCAGAAGCCTGCGAGCTGGTCGAGCCGTCGGCCAGCTTGGCCCGGGCCTTGTTCGCGCCGATCTTCAGCTAGAGCGACATGGCTGACGGCCAGCGACGGGCGGGTCGCGGCGGCGGGAAGAGAGGCGCCACGGGCCCGTTCGGAAGAATCTTTCTTTTCATTCCGAACGGAAGGTGGCGGCTGTCTGAGCACGCTTTAGCCCCTCTGGAACAGGCCCCTGTCGATCACGACTACGCCGTCCTCCCGCGTCGTCTGGAAGGCAGCGGTGTCGCTGCCGCGTTGCCGCCACATGACACGGTCAGCGCCTCGCCCGGCAGCACCGGACGGCTGAAGCGGCCTGACATCGACCGGAACCTGGCGGGATCCGAGCCGCACAGTGCGTGCCCGGCGGGGCGGGTTCCGACGCACACGACGCGCCCGGCGTGGGCGCCTCCTACGTAGAGGTGCCGGACTTCGACGGCCCGGCCGGCTTCCTCGCCGCGCTGGCCGACGCCCGGGTGGCGGGTGAATTCCGGGACCACGCCCCGCGATACCCGCGCCGGCCGCCCGCCGGAACGGACGGCCGCCGCGACTTAACCGGACCAGGTCACAGCCCCAGCCGGGTCGCGAGGCGCTCCCGGTGGCAGTCGCCGTCGCCGAGGAACAGCTCGCTGGACTTCGCCCGCTTGAAATACAGGTGAGCGTCGTGTTCCCAGGTGAATCCGATGCCGCCGTGGATCTGGATGTTCTCGGCGGCCACATGGAAGAAGGTCTCCGAAGCGTACGCCTTCACCAGCGGGGCGATGACCGGGACCTCCGCCGAACCCTCGGCGACCGCGGCGGCGGCGTAGGCGACCGCTGACCGCAGCGACTCAACCTCGAGCAGCAGGTCGGCGCACCGGTGCTTGATCGCCTGGAAGCTGCCGATGGGCCGCCCGAACTGGTGCCTGATCTTCGCGTACTCCACCGCCATGTCCAGTGCCCGCTGCGCCCCGCCGAGCTGCTCGGCGGCCAGCGCGATCGCGGCCACGTCCAGGGTGCGGTCCAGCATCGCCGCCGCGTCGCCTGGCGAGCCGATCAGCCTGCCAGGCACGTCGCTGAACTCCAGCCGGGCCAGCTTCCTGGTCTGGTCCAGTGCCGGCAGCGCGGTCTTGGTCAGCCCGGCGGCCGTCCCGTCGACCGCGAACAGGGACAGCCCCGCGGTCGTCGACGCGACCACCAGGAGCAGCCCGGCCGAGTGTCCGTCAAGGACGAAGCTCTTGTGGCCGCCCAGCCTCCATCCCGTGCCGTTCTTGGCGGCCGGCAGGGAGATCGTGGCCGGGTCCCAGGAGCCGTCGTCCTCGGTGAAGGCCAGCGTCGCGATGACCTCTCCGGACGCGATCCCGGGCAGCAGGTCGCGCCGGGCGCCCTCGTCCGGGCTCGCCAGCAGGGCGGTCGCCGCCAGCACGGCGCTGGCCAGATACGGGCCGCCGTATAGCGCCGCGCCGAACTCCTCAAGCACGATCGCCTGCTCGGCGAACGAGAACCCGGCCCCGCCGTAGGCCTCGGGGACGGCCAGGCCCTGCAGGCCGAGCTGAGTTGCCGCCTGCTCCCAGACACCACGGTCCGTTCCGTCTTCGCTTTCCATCAGCTCGCGGACCCGGGTCAGCGGCGCCCGGTCCGTCAGGAAGCGCCTGACCGAAGCGCGCAGCTCGTCCTGCTCCGCTGTGGTACCCAGCATCATTTCGATGGCTCCGTCTCCGTGACGATGAGGACGTCGAGCGCCTCTACCTGATCTCCGTTCACCCACAGCGGGTTGACCTCAAGCGCGCGCAGCGCGCCGTTCAGCGACAGGGCGGCGTCGCCGAGCCTGGCGATCGCCTCGGCTATCGCGTCCAGGTTGGCGGGCTGCGCGCCGCGCGCGCCCTGCAACAGCGGCAGCCCGCGCAGCTCCCCGAGCATGCGCTTTACCTCGGCCTGGCCGACAGGCAGCACCCGCAGGCTGGTGTCGTGCAAGATCTCGACCCAGATCCCGCCAAGGCCCACCGCGAGTACCGGGCCGAACGTCGGGTCGATGGTGACGCCCGCCAGCAGTTCCGCCCCGCCGGAGCGCATCGCCGTCACGAGCACGCCGTCCACGCGCGCTCCGGAGACGGCCTCGCCCGCGGCGCGCACCTTCTCATAGCCGGCCCGCACGTCCGTCTCTGAGTTCAGCCCGAGCGCCACCCCGCCGATATCTGACTTGTGCGTGATCTGCGCCGAGCAGACCTTCAGCGCTGCCGGCAGCCCGACCCGCCTGGCGATGGCCACGGCCTCATCCGCGGATGTTGCCACCTCTCCGGGCACCACTGGCACGCCGGACGACGCGAGCAGTTGCCGCGCCTCGGCCTCCGGCCAGGGACCGGAGACCAGGACCGCGGGGGGCGGGGACACCGAGCGGGCGGGGCGCCCTAGGTGCCCTGGGTGCCCGTGCCGGGTCCCGCCCCGGTTCTCCAGCCAGCGCAGCGCGTTGCTCACCGCCTTGATCCCCGTATTGAGCCCGCCAAGCATGGTCAAGCCGCGCTGGCTCAGCATCTCGCGCCCGTAGGCGCTGACGTCGACACACGTGGCGCCGATCGGGATGACCGGGATGGGCGCGGAGGCCATCCGCCGGGCCAGCCAGTCGAGGCGTGCCTCCAGCGTCGCCGCCATGACCTCGTCCGGCGGCCTTGTGTCCGGCAGGTTCACCCCGTTGAACAGGACGAAGTCCAGGTTGGGGTCGTCCACCGCGGCATCGAGCGCGTGGTCGATGGCGGTCATCGTGCCTGTCCTGGCGCTCACGTTGGCCAGGCCGAAGCCCGTGACGTCCAGCGGGTTGCGCGCGCTGGCGAACGGCGGCAGGTGCTGGGTGATCGCCGCCGCGGTCGGCAGCGCGAAATCCGGGATCTGCAGGCCCTCCGTGCTGGCCGCGTCGGCGATGATGTCGCACGAGCCGCCGGAGGCGGTGAGCACGCCCATCCGGCGCCCGCGCGGCCACCTGTTGTAGCCGAGCATCGCGCCCGTGGTCAGCAGTTCCTCCAGGCTGGTGACCCGGATGACGTTGAGCTGGCGCAGCGCCGCGTCCACGACCGCGTCGTTGCCGGCCACCGAGCCCGTGTGCGCCAGGGCCGCCTGCTGGCCGACCTGGCTCGAGCCGACCTTGAGCGCGACGATCGGCTTGCCCGCACGGCTGGCCTTCTCGGCCATCCGCGCGAACTTGGCCGGGTCGCCGATCTCTTCGAGAAACAGGCAGATGACCTTGGTCGCGTCGTCCTCGATGAGGTAGTCGATGACGTCGACCGTCTTGATCATGCACTCGTTGCCCACCGAGGTGAGCACGCTCACCCCGATGGCGTGCGCCCGGGTGAAGGCGAGCACCACGCTGGCCAGGGCGCCGCTCTGCAGCACGACGGCCACGGGGCCGGCGATCAGCGGCGGCGGGACGGTCAGCGCGTAGGGCGCAGCCCGCGTGCGCGCGTTGAGGAACCCCAGGCAGTTCGGGCCCAGCACGGTGATCCCGTTGGCGATCGCCCGGGACACCATCGCGTCCTCCAGCGCCCGGCCGTCGTCGCCCACCTCCCGGTAGCCCGAGGCGAGGACCACAGCGTTCTTAACGCCCGCGGCGCCCATATCGGCAAGGACGCTCTCGACCGCCTGTACGGGCACCAGGATGAACGCCAGATCGGCAGGCTCCGGCAGGTCGCACAGGCTGGGCACGACGGGCAAGCCGTACGCGGTCCTGGCCCTGGGGTGCACGATCATCAGCGGGCCGCCGAATCCCGTCGTCTGGCAGCTGGCAACGATGAACCTGCCCCACCCGGAGTTGTCCGAGGCGCCCACCATGACGATGCTCTTCGGGGCGAAGAACTCGTGCAGCCGCCGCGGCGTGACGAGCTCGCGCGACGCGACGTAGTTCGCGGCGGCGGCCGGCGTCCCCATCAGGGCGCCACCCGTGGCTCCTTGGGCAGGCCGAGCGCGCGCTCACCGATGATGTTCCGCTGGATCTCGCTGGTCCCTGAGTAGATCGTGCCTGCCCGGCTGCTCAGGAACACGTTCTGCCACTTGCTGACCTGATAGCCGTCGCCGTCCGGTCGCAGCAGGCCGTCCGGGCCCTCGATGCTGATCGCGATCTCGCCGAGGCGCTTGTGGTACTCGCTCCAGAAGAGCTTGGCGATCGAGGCCTCCGGGCCCGGCGGGCGGCCCGCGGCCACCCGCGCCAGCGTGCGCAGTCCGCTGTACCGCATGAGCTCGACCTGGGTGTAGGCCCAGGCGAGCTGCTGCCGGACCAGCGGGTCGGCGGTCTTGCCCCGCTTGCGCGCCATCTCCACCAGGTCCCAGAACTCGCGCTCGAACCCCAGGTGGGCGACCGTGGCCTGGCCGCCGCGCTCGTGGCCGAGTGTGGTCATGGCGACCCGCCAGCCGTTGTTCAGCCCGCCGATCACGTTGAACAGCGGCGCCCGGACGCCGTCCAGGAAGTCCTCGCAGAACTCCGCCGCGCCCGAGATCTGCTTGATGGGCCGGTACTGGACACCGGGATCCTTGAAGTCGATCAGCACGTAAGACAGTCCGGCGTGCTTCTCCGCGTCCGGGTCGGTCCGGCAGAGCAGGAACATCCGGTTGGCCCTGGCCGCTCCCGACGTCCAGACCTTCTGCCCGGTGACGACGATCTCGTCTCCCTGCACGACGCCGCGCGTCTCCACCGCGGCGAGGTCCGAGCCGTGGTCGGGTTCGGAGAACCCCTGGCAGTACACGTCCTCGCCGGAGATGATCCGCGGCAGGAAGTACGCCCGCTGCTCTTGTGTGCCGTGCACGATGACGGACGGGCCGACCAGGCTCTCCCCCATGCCGCGGGTGACGCGCGGCACGCCCGCCCGGTAGAACTCCTCGTTGAGGACGGCGAGGCGCACGGCGTCCATGCCCTGCCCGCCGTACTCTTCCGGCCACTGCGGGCAGATCAGCCGCCTGGCCAGCAGCCTGGCCGCCCACTCGGCGTAGGCCGGGTCGGCCATCGCCGCGGCCAGCTGGGCGCCGCGCCGGCCGCCTGCGGTCATGGGCATGTTCCAGTCGATGATCCCGGCGAGGCCCGGCGGCGTCTCGGCCGCGATCCAGGCCCGCAGCTCCGCCCGGAACCGCGCGATCTCCGGGCCAAGGTCAAGTTCCATGGAAAGCCTCCCCTGACTCGCCTCAGGCCGACGCCAGCTCCGGATACTCGGCTGGCACGCCGCCGATCACCGCGAGGCACTCCACGAAGAAGTAGATCGACTTGAAGAACTCAAGCAGGTCGCCCTCGGTGAGCAGCATCTTCCGGTACATGACCGTGCGCTGCGCGTCATACCCGTCGTGCAGCGCCTTCCAGTCCCGGTAGTCCATGGCGAGCGTGTACGTGGCATGGATCCCGGCGCCCGGGTCGCCTGGGGCGGCGATCTGGCAGCCGGTCACGACGCCATCGCCCCACTCCACGAACAGGGACACCGCGTCGCCAGGCCGGCCGGGGTGCCCGGGGCGCCCGGGGTGCCCGGGGCGCCCGGGGTGCCCGGGCAGGTCCCGGCACACCAGCGCCCACGAGGAGGCGTACTTGCCCTTGATCTTCTCGAAGAAGTCCCAGTACATCTGGAGTTTCCCGGCGCGAGCCTGCACCGACGGCCCGGCGGTGAGCGCGTCGCGGACCGCGCCGGCCCACTCACTGGTGAAGAAACCGGGTGCCGCCATGGGTCATCCGCCCGCCAGCACCGGCTGTGCCCGGCTGAGCATGTCCTCGATATCGGGAGCGAGGTCGATGCCCACGTCGTTCAGCTTGCGCCGCAGCTGCTGGCGGAACAGGAGCCGCACCTCCTCATCGGTCCAGCCGAGCGGCTCGTAGTAGATCCGCCGGCTCACCACGCCGGACGAGGCCAGGATCGTCCGCAGGGTGTTGTGGATCTCGTTGATCATCGTCGGGTCCTTGCGGACGGCCTGCTGCAGGTAGCGCATGCCGCCCTGCACGTGCCGCGATTCGTCGCGGCACGTCGCCGTGAAGCCGGTGTAGTAGGCCGGAAGGAACCCGCGCCAGCGGGCGTACGAAAGCGTGACCTTCATGACCGACAGCGCGAGCACGCCCTCGATCCACAGGAAGTAATTCGTGCCGTAGCGGACGCGCGCCCGCTCGTCGTACGGATTGCGCCTGACTTCATCCGCCTGGTACGCGAGCAGCCCGAACGGCGCGACGAACGTCTCGGACACCCAGGGGAACGACGCGTCAAGCACGGCCATAATGTCGTCTCCCCCGAGGCCGACCACCTCACGGTAGAACCGGTCGAAGAAGACCGTGTGCCGGGCCTCGTCCTCGATCTGCGCGGCGATGTGGAGCTTCTCCTCCTCGCTGGCGCCGATCATGAACACCGGCAGCTCGATCTCGACTTGCCGCTCCCCGTGATGGAATCCGGACGCGATGGCGATGAACGATTCCCGTTCCGCCTCGGTCATCTTCTCCGTCCAGTCCACGACATCCTGGCTGAAGTCCAGGTCGTAGACGTCCCACCGCTGCTTCAGGTACCTGCGGTAAAGCGTGGTGTAGTCCGGCAGCGACTTCAGGTCCTTGTGGACGTACTCGATGACGTCGTCGATGTCGACGTGCAGCACCCCGTCGAGGCTGGTCTCCTCGATCTCGCGCACCTGGTCCTCGGTCAGCGCGCGGGGGCCTTCCCGCAGCACCGCGGTGGGGCTTTTCCGTTCCGTCATGCAAGCATTCGACTTTCCGTGCGTGGGGGTGTCAAGCCGGGACGTCGGTGCGCAGGTTCTGGAAGCTGGTCATGGGTTACCTCTCAGCAGCGGGCCGAACGAGGTCTCCACCTGGGCGGCCAGCGCGCCGGGATCCCACGGACCGGTGCCGATGAGCCGGATCAGCGGCTGCGGGTTGCTGTACAACGCCACTTCGTACCCGGAGGCGTGGATGATCCGGCCGGTGAGCCAGCCGGACCGCTCGCTCGCGAGGTAGGCGACGATCGGGGCGACGTTGTCCGGAGAGCGCTCGTCGTCGGCCGCGCTGCGCGCCCGCCGCCGTTCCTCGGGGACCGAATCGGTCATCCGGGTCGCGGCGCCGGGGGATATCGCGTTCACGGTGACTCCGTACTTGCCCAGCGCGTTGGCCGACGAGTACGTCAGGCCGACAATCCCCATCTTGGCGGCGGCGTAGTTCGGCTGCCCAGGAGCGCCGTGCAGCCCGGACACCGAGGTGAAGTTGATGATGCGGTTCTGCGCGGTCTCTTCGCGCAGTGAGCGCCAGTGCGCCGACGCGAACTTGGTGGTGTTGAAGGCGCCCTTGAGGTGGACGCGGATCACGTCATCCCACTCCTGCTCGGCCATGTTGAACACCATCCGGTCGCGGAGGATCCCCGCGACGTTCACCACGACATCCAGGCGGCCGAAGCCCTCGATGGCGTCACGGATGAGCCCTTCAGCGGCCGCGTGGTCCGACACGTCCGCGCCGTTGGCGACGGCCTTGCCACCCGCCTCCGCGATCTCGTTCACGACCTGCTGCGCCGGCCCGCTGTCGGCACCCGACCCGTCCAGCGCGGCGCCCAGGTCGTTGACCACCACGGCCGCGCCGCACTGCGCCAGGAGCAGCGCCACTGACCTGCCGATTCCGCGGCCGGCACCGGTGACGATGGCCACCCGCCCATCCAGTCTCGTCATGTGCTCACCAGCCTTTCCCGCCTGCCCGCGGCAGCCGCATTATCAGAATTAGTTACTAGAATGAGCTTCGAATCGGGGCAGTGGCGCTGTCAAGAGGGGTCCGCGCAGCCGGAGAGATACATTGACCCCAGGACGGAACGGATCGGTGAGAGCCCATGCCCAGGCAGCTGAGGGACGGCAGTCCGGGCGGACCGCGGCAGTGGAGCCGTACCGCGCAGACGCAACGCGCGCTGCTTGACGCGGCGCGGCAGGTTTTCACGGAGCGTGGTTTCTCCGACGCGAGCATCGCGGACATCGTGGAGCGGGCCGGATCCAGCGTCGGCAGCCTCTATCACCACTTCGGCGGCAAGAGCGAGCTGTTCATCGCCCTCTGGCAGCAGCATCAGCTCGCGCACGAGGAGGCGGCGGGTAAGGCAGTCGCGGACGCCAGGAACAAGGGCGTCACCGACCCGGGCCAGCTGTTCGAGACGGGAGCACGCGCCTTTCTGCACGGTAGCTGGCAGCGGCGTGACCTCACCCTGCTGTTCAGCTCCGGTGACGCACCGCCCGGATTCGACATGATGAGGCGCCGCAGGGGACGTGAGTGGATCGGCCAGAACGACTCGCTGCTGCGTCTCACCGACAGGCCAGAGGACCGGGTGTACGCGGCAATTCTCACCTCGCTGATTGGCGAGGGCGCCTACGAGGTCGCCGCGGCCAGAACTCGCCGGCAGGCCGAAAAGATCATCGACGCGGTGACGGAGTACGCCAGGCGGCTCATGGCCGACGGCCCGTGGCACCCCGGCATCGAGCCGCCAAGCATCGGCACCGTGGCCGGGCTGGGCTCGGTCTGACGGCGTGCTCAGCGAGCCACGCGGTGGGCACGACCCACGCCTTGTGGCTCAGGGTCAGACGAGAGTTACGTCGACGCCTTCGTCATTGAAGATCGCGAGTGCCTCCGCTGGTGCGTCGCTGGTCGGACGAGGTGCGTGATATCGCCGGCGGCACCGAACCGGAAGTTGGAGGTCTGGGTGAGTTTGCTGGCCGTGGCGCAATGCCGGCTGGAGCCAAGCTTGAGCTTGGCCGGTTCGGTGCCTTTGCGAGCGGAGACAGGTGTCGCGGGCACCGTGCCGGAGGTGGCCTTATCCGTTCGCGAAGATAGTGGATAGAAAGGGCCCTCAGAGGGGCCCTGAGGATCCACTATCTTCGCCAGCCGGCCTGGATGCCGCAGCGGCCAGCGCGGAAGGGGCGACAGGGATGGAAGACCGGCCTGTCCTGCCGGGCCCGGCGCGGGAGCCCATCTCCGCCAGGCTGACCACTGTTGGCTAAGCGGCATTGGGCCATGGCGATCAGGATGCGCCTGGAGTGACAACGCCCAGTCGACGCTAGACCGAGCAAGACGTGCCCAGACGCCTCATGTTCTCTGAAATGCGGTACCCGGATAGGTGAAACGGTCGCGGACGGCGACCACACCTTCGACGTGCCGGGCCTGCTCGGCGATATTGAGGCCGAGGATGACGCTGCCCGGCTCCCCGGCCAGCGTGACGATGCCGTTGTTAACGATGACGGTAAGACGCTCCGGGTCGGTGAAGAAGCCGTACGCGATCACGTCCTGGGTGATCTCGCGGCGGATCTCATCATCCGGCCGGGTAAAGACGCTCAGCACGTCAGCCCGGGTGAGGATGCCGACCAGCCGTCCAGGGTGATCGACGACGGGAAGCCGCCTGACCTTGCGCGCATACATCAAGCGGGCCGCGCGCCTGACTTGCTCGTCCGGTCCGGTGGTCACCGCCGGGCGGGTCATCAGGCCGGCCGCGGTGAGTTCCGCCGGGCTGGCCCGCTTCTTGCGCGGCCGCGGCGCCGCCTGGATAACCAGCAGGTCCGACTCGGATACAACGCCCACCACGATCCCGTCGCCGTCGACAACGGGAAACCCGCTGACCCGGTGCGTGCGGAGCAGGGCGGCCATGTCCGCGTAGGAGGCATCGGGCCCTACCGCTATCACCTCGGCGGTCATGACGTCCTTCACCAGGGCGTGCACGTCATCGCCGCCCGGCGAGCGCCACCCGCTGGATAACGCTGATCCACGCGGCCATGGGCCGCGAGGTTCCAGTAACGCACTGCGGCTGGCGGCCGCGCCTACTAGCTGACGGGGGCTTGAATTTCGCGTTCATGGGCATCAGTTTCGTCCTGGTCCGGCTGGCTGGGGAAGACGTAAACCACGTCATCGGATGCCGCGGTTCCGTTTGCCACTGCCCTGCCATACCGTATGACAAATCATAGTTATGGAAATGGAGGACCGCACGTGTCTCTGCCACTCAGCGGCGTTACCGTCCTCGACCTCACCCGAGTGCTGGCCGGCCCGTACGCGACTATGGTTCTGGGCGACCTCGGGGCGGACGTGATCAAGGTAGAACGGCTGCCTGGCGGCGACGAATCACGGGCCATGGGACCGTTCCGCGACGGCGAGAGCTACTGCTTCGCCCAGGTCAACCGGAACAAGCGCGGTGTCGCGCTAGACCTCAAGCACCCGGACGGGCTAAAGACCCTGCTTGCCCTCGCCGCCCGGAGTGACGTCCTGGTGGGCGGAAACCGGGCTCGTCGACATCCTCACCGATGATCTCGACGCCGAGCTGGCGGACTTCCTTGACGCGCTGCGCGCGGCGGACATGCCGACGCTCCTCGCCATCCGCGACACCATCCGGCAGGTGCGGTAGCCCTCCCCGGCGACACTCATTAGGAACGACGTGACCGACGTCATCACATCGGACGAGGTGCGCCTGTACGCGGAGGCGACCGGGTCCGGCCTGCCGGTCCTGTTCATCCACGAGTTCGCCGCCGACCACCGGACCTGGTCCCGGCAGGTCGACGCGCTGTCGGGCACGTTCCGCTGCATCACCTACGCCTCCCGCGGCTACCCGCCGTCCGAAGTCCCGCCGGGGCAGGAGCGCTACAGCTACCTGCGGCAGGCCGACGACGCGATCGACGTCCTCGACGCGTTCGGCATTGCCCGGGCGCATGTCGTGGGACTGTCCATGGGCGGATTCTGCGCGCTGCAGCTCGGCATCCGCTACCCCGACCGGGTCTCTTCGCTGCTGGTGGCCAGCGCGGGTAGCGGAGCCAGCCCCAGTGGCCGAGCCGCCTTCCTAGCCGAGACCGAGCAGATGGCGGCCGCCCTCCGCGCCGACGGCATGGCGGCCGTCAGCGCTAAGCAGGCCATGGGGCCGAACCGGATCCAGCTGCGGCGCAAGAACCACCGTGTCTGGGAAGAGTTCGCCGGGCAGCTGGCCGAGCACTCCGCCGAAGGCATGGCCCTCACCGTCATCGGGATCCAGCGGTCCCGGCCGTCCCTGTACGACATCACCGGTCTGCTGGCCGGCATCACCGCGCCCACGCTCGTGGTCAACGGCGACGAGGACGAGGCCTGCCTGGAGCCAGGCCTGCTGCTCAAGCGCACGATCCCGACGGCAGGGCTCGCCGTCGTGCCGAACTCGGGGCATGCCCTCAACCTGGAGGAGCCCGAGCTGTTCAATGACCTTATGCGCACGCTGATCGGCGCCGCCGAGGCCGGCACATGGCCGACCCGGGATCCGCGGTCGCTGTCGGCGTCGATGGGTATCGCCGACGCTGGGACGGGGGCGTGAGCTCCGACAGGCCGCGCCAACCGCGTTAGAAACCGCTGCGAGGTCGGTCACACCACTCGGAGCGCCGCCAGCGCGGGGCCCGCCTCACGGGGATCCCTGGGTGCCGAACAGGCCGAGCGGGCTGGGCGCGGTGAACTCGACGCGGAGCACGGGCCGCCCGCCGGGGCCTACTGTCTGCATGATCGTGGTCGGGCGGAACTGGGCGTTCAGCTTGTTCAGGGAAGCCCGCAACGACCGCAGGTATGCCGCGCTTGTCATGTGAGCGGCCTGATCGTTGCTGGCCAGATCGGCGAAGCGGAGTGGCATCTCCGGGCCGGCGCCGGGACCGACGTTCCCGAATTGAACGATGTCGATGGGTTCGTTCGTGGCCAGCGACGCGACTGCGAGCAGCAGCCGCGAGTCGACCTGGCCACCGGCCAGTTGCCTGTGGGCGATGGCAGAGACGGTGATCTGGGGAACGTTCAGCAGCGCGGAGCCGTTCGTTTTCCTGGCGGCCTGGTCGGCCCTGAGCGCGGCCCAGTAGGCGGCGACTCCGCGCGGTGCGACCACACGGACCGTGATCTCCGCTGGTCCCGATCCGAACGACGCCAGGACCCCCGGTGCCATGGCGGTGCTCAGGCTGCTGCCGAACATGTCGCGGACGGCTGGGGTCGCGACGATGACGGCCGACGTGAGGGGTTCCGGCGACGTCGGGCTCAGCACGAGCAGACCGCGTCGAGGAAAGGCATGGTCGCTGAGCGCGGCACACATCGCCGGGTCGCATGACACGATGACGCCGGGGCTGACCTGCCGCGCGACCCAGGCGGCCGCCTCGGCGCGCAGCGCCGCCTCCTGACGCAGCAGGGCGGGGCTGAGTGCGGCGGTGCCGCTCGTGGCGGTGCCGCCTTTGGAGCCGGCTGGACGGATTGCCAGGGCCACCAGCGATCCGACGGCTGCGGCCAGAGCTACGGCAATCACGCCGATGAGGCGCAAGCGCCGACGGCGGGTCACGTTCCGCCGATCGGCCCGCGGGGGTCTTGGCAACGGGGCGGGGCGGGGCTGCACGGGCACCGGGTCCTGGCGGCCCGTCACCGTGGCGGCTGGGGCAGGGGCGGCCGACGTGCCGGTGATGACGCGTGCGTTGCCTCGGCCTGGCTGGACGGCGGTTTCGTGCCCGTTTTTTCGGTTTTGCCGATTTAGTACCGGATTATGTTCGCCAGCGTCAGCAGTCCCTACTGGGTTCCCGCGCTCGGACGACGCAGCAGCATGCCCCGTGTCTTGTGCCGCATTCGCGCGCTCGGCCGCAACGGCAGCCTGGATTCGCTCTCGCAAATCATCGGACATCCCCGGCTGGTCCGGCGGGTGCGGCTGGGCAGACCGGTCCGCCCCCGCCCGCGCCGCACCCCGCACACGCTGCGGCATCGGATTATGCTCGCCGGCACCGGCAGTCCCTACTGGGTTGCCGCGCTCGGACGACGCAGCAGCATGCCCCGTGTCTTGTGCCGCATTCGCGCGCTCGGCCGCAACGGCAGCCTGGATTCGCTCTCGCAAATCATCGGACATCCCCGGCTGGTCCGGCGGGTGCGGCTGGGCAGACCGGTCCGGCCCGGCCCGCGCCGCACCCCGGACACGCTGCGGCAGCTGCTGGCTGTTGTCCTCACCCCGTACGCGCTGCGGCAATTGCTGGCTGTGGTCCTCGTCTCTCATGAGGTCAACCCCCTGAGCGGTGCGCGAGCGGCATATGCGAACCGCGCGCTATAGGGGAACATAGGGGATGGTAGTAATTCAAGTGAGATCACAAATTGTTACAGTCGGTCACACTTGTCCCGTCGGCCCGTTGCTGACTCCCCGCTTTGCCGGAGGCTAGGGCGTTATCTACCGAGAATTTTGCCGATCATGCACCGGCCTGGGGGTCAGCACGTTACGGTGGTCCACGGTGTCTGGTCGTACGGAAGCGCTGCGGTTAGCACTGCCGGTTTGGTACAGCACGCCTGTGCCTTGACTACGGGCAGGTGCCATCCATGGATCTTCGCTCAGCGGCTCAGCAGTCCGCAGAGCCGCCGGTCTCGGCCGCAGCACTCATCGAACGAACGGCCGGCTCGCACCGGCTGCGGGAAACCGCTAGGCCGCGCGTTCCCCGCAGCTGGCTGCTGCTGGCCATTCTCGCAGTCCAGACGCTGCTTTCACTCCGACTTATCCGGGCCGACACGGCCTTCCAGGATGAAGCGGAGTACCTGTGGGCCGGTCATCTGGAGTGGGCTCACCTGCTGCACGGCACCCCGCTGCCGCAGTTCCCGGCGTACTTCTCCGGGGCACCGGTCCTGTATCCGCCAGTCGCCGCACTAGCCGACAGCGTCGGCGGACTGGCTGGCGCACGGATCCTGTCGCTCGTTTTCATGCTCGGAGCGACTGCCGCGTTGTGGGCCACGGCAGGCCGGCTGTTTGGGCGCCGGGCCGCCTTCTTCGCCGCCGCCTTGTTCGCAGCCTTCGGACCGACGCTGCACTTGGGCGCGTTCGCCACCTTCGACGCCATGGCACTGTTCTTCATCGCCCTTGCGGCCTGGCTCGTCGTCCGGGCCGGGGACCAGCAGGACGCGACCGGCTGGATGGTGGCGGCCGCGGTCGCGCTGGCGCTGGCCGACGCCATCTCGTATCCGACAACCCTGCTCGACCCGGTGGTGATCCTGCTCGCGCTGTTCGTGGCCTTCCCGACGCTGCGCGGCAGGCTCGCCGCGGCGCGGGCCCTGACCGTGCTGGCGATCGTGGCCGTGCTTGTCACGGTGGCCTTGCTGATCGGCGGAAGCCGCTATCTGCACGGAATCGAGACGACAACGCTCACCCGGGCGGCCGGCTCGGATTCTCCGCTCACGATCGTCGGCCATTTCTGGTCGTGGACCGCGATTATCATCGTCGCCGCCGTCTGCGGAGTCGTTGTCAGCTGGGTAACCCAGCCGAATAGTGCGCAGACGTGGCTCCTGACGACGCTGGCCGTCGCCGTCGCGCTCGTACCGGCGGAACAGGCGAGCCTGCACACCACCGCATCGCTGAACAAGCACGGGGCTCTGGGCGCCTGGTTCGCGGCCATCGCCGCGGGTTACGCGGTGGACAGGTTCGTCGCGGCCGCGCCGGCAGGAAACAAGCGGAACATCACCTGCGGGGCCTGCGTCGTCGCCCTGTCCTTCCCCGTCACGCTCGGTTTCGCTCAGTCCTGGGTGTTCTCGACAAGCTGGCCTAATTCGTCCGCCTTCATCGCGATACTCCGTCCGCTGGCGGACAACAGCACCGGACAGCTGCTGGTCGAGGACCCTTCGATCGCAGAGTACTACCTGCCGGCCGGCAGTCAGTGGATGCGGTGGTCGAGCACCCGGAACATTACCCTCCCGTCGGGAGCTCCCACCGGCGGCCCGAGCGGCAAGGCAGGCATCGTCGGCCCCGGTAACGCCGGGACGTTCGCTCTCTATATCTCGGAGGGTTACTTCTCCCTCATCGCGCTGAACTTCACCGACACGACCTCGCTGGACCACGCCCTCGCGGCGGATATTCACCGCAATCGTCACTACCACACCATCGAGATAGTGCCTTACGGCCCTGGCCCGGCCGGACCTGCACCGGGGACCTGGGTGATCTGGCAATACCAGCCGCGATCGTGAGCAAGCAGATGGACGCTGTCACCGGAATGGTCGCGAAACCGGTTACCGCCACGGGCGAACCGTACGAGCAACGTGGCCTGATGCCGCCGCATCCCCCGGACGACGACGAGAAATACCTCTACATCCGGCGGAACCTGCCCTACCTGGCGACGGTGATCCTCATCGGCTCGTGCTGCCTGATCGGAAGCCAGCTGAGCTTCGAACTGCACGACCTAGTGCTGGCGCCGTTCCTGCTTTTCACCGCCACGTACGTCGTCTACCAGGCGATGAGCCTGCCGCTGAATTTCGCCGGCCACGGGTTCGACCTCGCCGTTCATCAGGCGCGGATCCGGGCCTGGCGCCCCTCCGCCTATCCCGACGTCGATATCTACCTGCCCATCTGCGGCGAGCCGATCGAACTGCTCCGGAACACCTGGACCGCCGTCGGAGACCTCATCGAGGAATACCCCGGCCGTGCGCGGCCCTATGTCCTTGACGACGGACCGTCCGGCGAGGCCCGCTTGATGGCCGAGTCCTTCGGCTTCCGCTATATCCACCGACCCGACTGGCCCGCCGGCAAGAAGGCCGGCAACCTGCGGTACGCCTTCTCCCGCACCGACGCTGAATACCTGGTCATCCTCGACGCGGATTTCGCTCCGCGGCGGGACTTCCTCGCCGAGACCCTTCCTTACCTGGACGATCCCGCGATCGCGATCGTGCAGACTCCGCAGTATTTCCGGAGCAGCCCCGCGCAGACCTGGATCGAACAAGCAGCAGGGCCGATCCAGGAAGTGTTCTACCGGGCGGTCCAGGTGGCCCGCAACCGGTTGGACGCGGCCGTGTGCTGCGGTACATCCGCAGTTTACCGGCGAGCCGCGCTTGAACCCCAGGGCGGCCCAACGCTGATTCCGTACGCCGAAGACGTGCACACCGGGCTCGATGTGCGCAGAATCGGCTGGTCCATTGCCTACCTGCCGATTCTGCTGTCGACAGGGATCTGCCCGGACAATCTCGACGCGTTCGTGCGGCAGCAGTACCGCTGGTGCTCGGGGAATGTCGGCATCGTATTCTCCTGGCGGCTGTGGTCGATACCCATGCGGATTCCGGCCCGGCTCACCTACATCTCCGGGTTCTTGTACTACGCCTACACCGCCCTTCTCACTTTTTTCGGGCCCATGATCCCCGTTGTCATGCTGGCCTTTCTCCCCAGCCAGGTCAGGCTACGGAACTTCGTCATCCTGCTCCCGGCCATGCTGACCGGCTTCGTGCTGTACCCGCTGTGGCACCGCTCCAGCTACACCCCGTGGGTCTGGCCACTGGGCATCGCACGCGGCTGGGCCCACGTGTTCGCTATCTGGGATGGTGTCTGGGGGAAGTCGATGAGCTGGCATCCGACCCGCACCCCGGGAAGCTCCCTGCGGCGCTTCCGCATCGGCGTCCGATGGTGGAGCGGCGGCATTGCCGTGCTGTGGCTGGCGCTGGCGCTGTGGCGCACGGTGACCTTCGGCTCCCCCCAGTTCGCGGTGCTGTTGTTCTTCGGCCTGCTCAATCTCGCCATGGTAAGCCGCGTCATTTTCCCAGGGGGTGGCAGAGCATGAGATCCCGGCTGGTCATGATCCTGGCCGTGGCGCTGGCCGCGCTCGCCAGTGCGGGCTCCGCCATGCGGCTTGCGGGCAGCGGCCCAAGCGGATCGCCGCCCGCTCACGCCGCTCTTCCTCCCGAGCTGGCCTCGTACCTGGGCATCTTCGAAACCGGGGCACCGCCCGGCTACGGCCCGATCGCCAGCTTCGCTCAGATGGCAGGCCGACAACCGAACCTCCTCGGCTATTACAGCGGCTGGGTGCAGCCGTTCGACACCTCATTCGCGGAGATGATCCACAACCACGGCGTCGTCCCGTTCGTGCAGATCGATCCCACCGACGCCTCGATCGCGGCGATTGCCGCCGGCACCTACGACGAATACCTGCGTTCGTACGCCGACGGCGTCCGCAATTTCCGTCACGCCATTGTCATCGGCTTCGGGCACGAGATGAACGCCCCGTGGTATTCGTGGGGGTACCGGCACGTCCCCGCCGCGACCTTCGTGGCGGCGTGGCGGCATCTGGTCACGCTGTTCCGCGCACAGGGCGCCGACAACGTCACCCTGGGTATGGACACTCGAGGGGGATCAACCCGGCACCGGACCGGTCGCCTCCTGGTGGCCCGGCGCGCAGTACGTCACCTGGGTCGGCATCGACGGCTACTACTACCGCGGCTCCGACACGTTCGCCAGCGTGTTCGGCACGACCATTTCCCAGGTGCGAGCCTTCACCAGCAAGCCGGTGCTGCTTTCCGAGACGGCCGTCGGGCCGGACGCCGGCCAGTTCGCCAAGATCCAGGACCTGTTCCACGGGATGGCCGCGTACAAGACTCTCGGGCTGGTGTGGTTCGACAAGGCCCAGCGTGGCGGGATCTACCGCCAGGACTGGCGGATCGAGGACGGCCTGCAGGCCCAGATCTCCTTCCGGCTGGGCGTACGTGACGAGCTGACGCCAAATGGTCCCGTCAGCTAGCCTCCGCGCTATCCCCCGCAGCCAGGTGCCGCCCGCCGGGGCCGTCACCCGTCCTGGCTGGCGCAGCCTGGCCGTGGGGCGGCGGCCACTGCTCGTGGTCCTCACGGTCCAGGTCGTTCTGTCACTTCGTCTGCTGGGAGCCAACACGGCATTCCAGGACGAGGCCCTGTATCTGCGGGCCGGGCACCTGGAATGGGCCCGGTGGCTGCACCACACGCCGATCCCGGACTTTCCCGCCTACTTCTCCGGCGCACCCATCCTGTACCCGCCCCTCGGCGCTGTCGCCGACAGCCTCGGCGGCCTGGTTGCCGCTCGCGTCCTGTCGCTGTGCTTCATGGTCGGGGTTACCAGCCTGCTGTGGGCCACCACCGCCAGGCTGTACGGGAGGCGCGCGGCACTGCTCGCGGCCGGGTTGTTCGCCACCCTCGCCGGGACGCAGTTCCTTGGCGCCTTCGCGACCTTTGATGCGCTGGCATTGTTCCTGCTCGCCCTGGCCGCGTGGCTCGGCGTCCGGTCCGCGGACTGTCAGCCCCGGCCGCGGACCGCTCTGCTCATCGCCAGCGGCTTGACCCTGGCCGCAGCCGACGCCGTGACGTACGCGACCGCCCTGTTTACCCCGGTGGTGCTCGTCACCGTGGCGCTGGCGGCGTGGCGGAAGCGCGGAGGGTTTGCCGGGCTGACGGCGCTGCCGCTGGTGCTCGGCTCCTGGTGCGCCGCAGTCATCGCGGCGGTCACGGCAGGCGGCCAGCAGTACTGGCTGGGCATCACGAGCAGCACGCTGTCCCGGCCGCACTCGGACGTCCCGGTGGCTACCGTGCTGCACAGCGCGTACGTGTGGACGAGCCTGATCCTGGTCCTCGCGGTGCTCGGCGCCGTGCTAGCCACCCGCGAGACCACTCGCGGCGTGCTGCTGCCTGCCGTGCTGGCCGCCGCCGCCCTGCTGGCCCCGGCCGAGCAAGCCAGGCTGCATACAACGGTCAGCTTGCAGAAGCATGTCGTGTTCGGCGCCTGGTTCGCGGCGATCGCGGCAGGCTATGCGATGGCCCGGCTGAGCCGAGTCGATCCCGGCACCGGGTGGGCTGCGGTGATGGCGCTGCCCATAGCCGCTTCGACACTGTTCGGCTCGATGGGACAGGCCAATGGTTTGTTCAAGGTCTGGCCGGATGCCGGAGCCGCCGTCGGAGCGCTCCGCTCGGCGATCCGCTCCCATCCGGGTCACTACCTGGCGGAAGACTACGACGTGGAGGCCTACTACCTACGGGCCGAGGTCCCCTGGCAGCGGTGGTCCAGCACGTATTACTTCAGCTACCAGGGCGAACCGACAGGGACGCCTTCTTATCGGGCAGCGATCGACAGCCATTACTTCTCGCTGGTGATCCTCGACTTCGGAGATACCGCGGCTACCGACACCGGGATCGTCGCGGACATGCGCCGGGCCGGCGGCTACTACGTGCTCGGCCGCACAGGCCGTTTCACCATCTGGGCGTCGCGCGCTGCGACGCCCGGGCGGTGATCCAGGGGTGACCATGACCATCGCTCAGTCCGTGGCCGCGCAGCAGCAAGCGGGGAATCTACCTGCCCCGGCCCCCTGACGACCGGGAAAAGTACAAGTACTTCGGCAAACCACGCCGCTGGGCGTTCGCGTGGCTGGTTGTCGCCTCCGCCGGGGTTCTCTACGGCTATGTCCACGTGGCCGAGCACGCCTGGCTTGTCGAGCCGATCATGTGGCTGCTGCTCATGGTCATGGTGCCGCCCGTCGTGGTCAACTTCTGGCTGCGAATCGGGCGGCCGAGGCTGACCCTGGCCGAGCATCAGGCCACCGTGGCGGGCGGCGAGCTGCAGGGCGAGACCGTGGACGTGTTCCTGCCCAGCTGCGGCGAGCCGCTGGCCGTGCTCGACAACACCTTCCGGTACGTGAGCAGGATGGCCTGGAGCGGCCCCAAGACCGTCTACGTGCTCGACGATTCCGCCCGGGATCAAGTGCGAGCCCTCGCAGCCCGGTACGACTTCACCTACATCGTGCGACCGAACCCCGGCGAGATGAAGAAGGCTGGCAACCTTACCCATGCCCTCACCGTCAGCACCGCAGAGTTCATCGTCGTCATCGATGCCGATTTCGCGGTGCGCCCGGAATTCCTGTACGAGACCATGTCCTATTTCGCCGATGCCCGGGTCGGCATCGTGCAGACAGCGCAGTACTACGACGTCAGCAACCGGTCGTTCGGCTATATCCAGCGGTACGCGGGCACCCTCCAGGAGATGTTCTTCCGGTTTATCCAGCCGGCCAGGGACCGCTACCGCGCTGCCATCTGCGCCGGCACGAACCTTGTGTACCGCCGCTCAGCCGTGACCGCGGCGGGCGGCTTCGCGCAGGTGCCGATCGGCGAGGACGTCCATTCCGGCGTGAAGCTGGCGTGGGCCGGCTATGAGACCCGCTACCTACCGCTCTGCCTTGCCATGGGCGTGGCGCCCACGGACTTCCCGTCGCTGGCCAACCAGCAGGCCCGCTGGTGCCGGTCCTCGATGCTGCTGATGGTTGACAAGCACTTCGTGGAAGCCTCATACACCTGGCAGCAGCGGGCAGCCTTCTGGGCAGCGTTCCTCTATTACATGTCGTCGGCCGCGCTGCTGCTTACCGGGCCGTTCCCGACGCTGACGATGATCTGGCTTTACCCGGGTTACGTCTATCCGCACAACTACCTGCCGATCCTGCCCGCGCTCACGGCGTCCATCTTCGTGTTTCCCGTGCTGAGCCGCGGCTGGCGGCCCACGATCTACCGCGTTTGTGTCATCAACTCGTGCTGCCACTTGTATTCGGTTTGGTACGCGATTCGCGGGCGTGTCGCCGAGTGGGTCCCGACCGGCGCCTCGCCGGACCGGGGCCGGGTTCCCGTAGCCGTCAACCGCATCCTGTGCAGCTGGATCGCGGTCGTCCAGGTGCTGCTGTGGTCCGGCCTGGCCCTGCGGGTGCACCAGTACGGCTGGCGTCCGTACTGGGCGACCGGGATCCTGGCCGGCGTGCAGCTGTACATGGTGGCGCCGCTGGTAACTCCCAGCAAAGGCATCCGGAGACGATCTCAGCAGGAGGGGGAAACATCATGAGGCACGGAGCCGCCCGATGAAGCATCGAGGTACACAGCAGGCCAGGCCGCAGAGGTCGTGGGTCAAGGCCGGCGTGGCCGTGGTAACGGCGGCCGCCATCGCAGTCGGCGTCATCCTCTACAACCGGTCCTCCGACGGCACAGGGCCGCTGCCGACCCACCTGCCCCCGTCGGCCGATTCCTACCTCGGCGTGTATACGCCCAGCGCCCCAGGCACTTACGCCGGGGTAAGACAATTCGCGAGCCTCACCGGGGCAAAGCCGGATGTGGTCATGTACTACAGCGGATGGTTCGAGCCCTTCCCTGCCGGATTCGCGAAGACGGTGGCCAATGACGGTGCGGTCCCACTGGTGCAGATGGACCCAGAGCGTGTCAGCGTCGCCGACATCGCTTCTGGCAGGTACGACGGTTACCTGAGCGCCTACGCCGAAGCAGTTCGTGCCTATCACTACCCGGTCATCGTGAGCTTCGGGCACGAGATGAACGGCGACTGGTACCCATGGGGTTACAAGAAGACGTCGCCCGCGGTATTCGTGGCCGCCTGGCGGCACATCGTCGGGCTGTTCCGTGCCCTGGGCGCGCAGAACGTGACCTGGCTGTGGACGGTCAACGTCATCGACGATACCCGGGGCGGCAGCATCGCCAATCCGGCCAAGTGGTGGCCCGGTAGCTCGTACGTGACCTGGGTGGGAATCGACGGCTACTATCTCAAGCCGTCCTGGCAGTTCGCTCCGTTGTTCGGTCCGACCATTGGTGCCGTGCGCGCGCTCACCGCCGACCCCATCCTTATCTCCGAGACCGGTGCGGTGCCGACTTCTGGGCAGCCAGCGAAGATAAACGACCTGTTCGCCGGCATCAGGTCGTACGGCCTGCTCGGGTTCGTCTGGTTTAATTCCACGAACAGCATCGGCCAGTCCTTCGGCATCAGCAGCCCCGCCGCCATCGCCGCCTTCCGCAAGGGGGCTACTGCCTTCGGAAAGCCAGGGTGACCGGCCGCCCAGGGCCGCATCCGCGGGTCAGCACGGGGCCGCGCGCGCCGCACACCGCCCGCGCACCAGTTCGGCGCCGCCGGGCTTGGCTTGCGGCCGCGATCGGCGCCGCCGGAGTGGCCGGCATCCTGGCCGTCGTCCTGGCGGTCGTGGGGCCAGCGGCCCGGCAGCCGAACACGACCGCGCCCGCCGGCCAGGGTCAGCGCCACTCCGTCCTGCCCACGGCGCCCGCGTCGTACCTGGGCCTGTATGCCGCGGGGGTGCCTGGATCGTACGCGGGAGTGACGGCATTCACCGCGGCGACCGGAGTCAAGCCACGCCTCGTTCCGTACTACAGCGGATGGTTCGAGCCCTTCCAGGCGCGCTTCGCCACGACGGTGGCCGATGACGGCGCGGTGCCCCTCGTGCAGATCGATCCGGACGGGGTCAGCGTCGCCTCCATTGCCGCGGGGCAGTACGACACCTATCTGCGGACGTACGCCCAGGCCGTTCGCGCTTACCGGCGTCCGCTCATCGTGAGCTTCGGCCACGAGATGAACGGCGACTGGTACTCCTGGGGCTACGGGAGGACGTCCCCCCGCGCATTCGTAGCCGCCTGGCGGCACCTCGTCACGGTCTTCCGGCGGCAAGGCGCGGAGAACGTCACCTGGCTGTGGACAGTCAACGTCATCGACGACCCGCATTACGGCAAGATCCCCGGTCCCGCCCGGTGGTGGCCCGGCAGCGCGTACGTGACCTGGGTGGGAATAGACGGCTACTACTATCGCCCTTCCGCGGCGTTCAGCTCGCTATTCGGCCCGACGATCGTTGCCGTCCGCGAGATAACCAGCGATCCGATCCTCATCGCGGAGACCGCCGCGTTGCCGAGCGCGGGCCAGTCCGCGAAGATAGACGACCTGTTCGCCGGTGTCCGATCCTACGGGCTGCTCGGGTTCATCTGGTTCGACGTCACTCATCCCGAGAACTGGCAGCTCAGCAGCCCAGCGGCCCTGCTAACCTTCCGCGAAGGCGCCCGGACGTACCGCCGCGGGCGCTAGCCGGTTATGAGCCGGCGCGGGGACTCAGGCTCTTTCCGGGTTCGCGGTACGTCTTCAGCTCCTGACGGAAAGCGGCCAGCCCAGCCGGGTTGTCCTCAAGCCGCCAGTCCTGATGGTAGATGCCGCCGGACTGCGTTTGGTCGAACCACACGAAGCCGAGCAAGTGGTTGGCCCGGACGCCATCGAAAAGGTCGGGGATCTTTGCCGCTTGCCCGGCGACTTGGCCGATCGCGGTCTCCGACAGCAGTATCGGGCGCTGGGTGAAGATCCGCACCTCTGCGATCGTCGGCAGGAACGCATCGCCGAAGGTGTAGTCGCGCCGATAGTAATATCCGTCGATCCCGACCCAGGTCACGTAGGAGTTGCCCGGCCACCAGTCCTGTACCGGCCCAGTGCCGGGCTCGGTGATGTCGACGGTCCACAGCCAGATCACGTTGTTCGCGCCCTGGCGCCGGAAGACCGTGACGAGGTGCCGCCACGCGGCCACGAAGACCGCTGGCGACGTGTGACCGTAGCCCCAGGGATCCCAGTAGCCGTTCATCTCCGCCGCGAAGCCGATGATCACGGAGTGTCCGTAGGCCTTCACCTGACGGGCGTACGAGATCAGGAACCCGTCGTCGTGCCCTGCGGCTATCACGGCCAGGCTAGTGTGCCCCGGATCGATCTGAACGAACGGCGTGGCTCCATGCGCGTACGCTTCAGCCGCCAACTGCTGCTGGAACGCCTCCTTCCAGCTGCTGTAGTACAGCACGATGTCAGGTTGCCGCCCCACCGCCGCCGCGAAGTCCTCCACGGGCTGATACGAGGCGGTCTCGCCGACCTCGGCCACCCCTAGCAACCCGCCTGCCGACGGGTTGGCAGGCTTCGGCGCGAGGGAACCGAGAACAAGGAGGCCGACCGTGGCCAGGATGATCAGTGCAACGCCCGCCGCGATGGCGATCTTCGCCGTCCGTTTCATGCCGTGCTGGCCTTTGCCTTCACCTGCCTGGTCCGCCAGCGGTTGTCGTGCAGCCTGGCTAGGGCGTAATAGCGGGTCGGCATGAGCAGTACCAGGTTAAGCAGCATCGCAGCCGGGGTCCCGATGAACAGCGACAGGGCTTTCTGCCGGGCCGACATCCCCGGACGTCCCACCAGGTACAGGACAGACAGGGCAAGCCTGACGACCGCATAGGCGCCGACGAATGCCAGCGCAGCCTGCGGATGGGACAGCCGCAGCTGGAAGCCGAGCACCCACGAGATCGCTGCCCAGGCCATCACCATAGGCGTGATGACCAGCTCGACCAGCCCAACCGCTGGCGACAGCAGCTGCTTCCAGCTCAGCCGCGCGAACGCGAACGGCAGCATCCACCACCACGACCTGGCCCACCTCAGCCGCTGCCGGAACGTGCCGCGCAGGGTTGTCGGCATGTCGGTCTCCACGCCCGCCTCGTAGACGCCGACGACCTGGCCGCGCAGCAGCGCCCGCATGGCCAGCCACCGGTCGTCGCCGGTCCCGCATTCGACGGCGTACTCATCGAGATGGTCGTAGAGGATCTCGGACCGGTAGAGGGCCAGCGCCCCGGAGGTGGTCTCTAGGGCGCCGAGCATCGACCTGGACGCGCGCATCATTATGCACGAGCCGCCGATGTCGATGTCGGCGGCCCGGGCAACCAGGCTCTCGTGGTAGTTGCGAATGTAGATCCAGCCCGTGGCGGCCTGGATCTTCCGGCTGCTCATCGCCCGCAGCAGGTGCTCGAGCGCATCCGGATACGGGGTGGAGTCGCTGTCGACGGTCATGACGAACTGGAATGCATCGCGGGGATAGCGCCGCAGCGCGGCTACCTGAGCGCCGCGCTTGCCGGTGTTCGGCTGCCTGACCCACTCCACGCCAGGCGCGTGGAACGGCACGACCGGTTCCGCCGAGCCGTCGTCCATGACGATGATCTTGTCTATCTTCACCGTCTGCGCCAGCAGACTTCGCACGCAGGCGTACAGCTTTTCCTGCGGTTCGTTGTAGGCCGGAACGATCGCTACCGTCCGGCCGCGGGCGACTGGGAAGTTGACGAACTTCCGCCCCTTGACGAACGCTAGGAGGCAGACCGCGATAAGCGACGCTCCGAAGAGCCAGTAGCTGATCAGGACCGCGCTGACGGCCAGCCGCGCGACCGTGTACGCGGTGAGGCCCAAGATGACGATGGAGACGGCGATCGTAATGCGGTGAATTACCTCCGAGCCTTTATGGTTGCTAGCCGGTACAGCATGAGCCCCCCGAGGACGACCGCGAAGCCGCTGACGATCAACCACGTCATCATGTGCATTCCTCCTGCCAGCAGCGCCCCCGTCCCGATCGCTCCGGTTGCCAGGCTGATTTTCCCGTACATGAAAGCCTCCGGTCTGGTCTGATAGCTGATTTCCCGCCTGAATGTAAGGGCCTGTCGCGAAGAACCATGCGGGCGGACCCGCGTCCCAGGGCGCGGGTGGCGCGTTGTCGGAGCGCATAACACTCGCTCCCCCGCCACGGTGACGTCCCTCTTGCAGGTTGCTCGGGGAAGCAACGCTCGGGAATCGAGGCCGACAATAGTCAGGCCACCGCGGACAGCCGCGAGCGGGAGACCGACATGCTCCAAGCGGATAATCAGGACGTCGGGTGCGTAACTGGGGCGCAGCGTCGGCGTTCGCTGAGGGCTGTCGTCAGCGGTCAAAGTCCCCCCTGCAGTCGGCCGGACCAGTTGTCGGCGCCGACTGCCTGACGCATCGAGCGATACCGTATCGCACAGCGTGCCTCAGCTAAGAGCATTTCCTTGCTTTTAACACCGCATCGGGACACATGTAAGATTTCGGAGATCCACTCGTGACCTACGGGCCCGCGAGGTCCGGCGAGTGGGGCGCGCTGCCCGGAGCGCTGCGCGGCAAGCCGCGGCGTCCCGGGGGTGAGGACAGCATGAGATCCCGTTCGCTGGTGCTGTTGGCCATCGTGATCGCGCTGGCTACCGCGGCCTACGTGATCAGCCGCTTCGTGACCCCTTCCGCTGGCGCCGCGGCCTTGCCGCAGAGCCCGGCCGCTTACCTAGGTGTCTACGAGACCGGGGCGCCGCATACCTACCAGCCGGTTGCGGACTTCACACAGGTGGCCGGCCGACAGCCGAATCTCGTCGGGTATTACAGCGGCTGGCGGGAGCCCTTCCAGACCTCGTTCGCGGACACGGTCCGCAGCCATGGTGCGGTGACGATCCTGCAGTGGGACCCCACCCTTGCCTCCGTCCAGAAGGTCGCGGATGGTGGCTATGACAGCTACCTACGCTCGTTTGCTGACAGCGTCCATAACTTCGGCTATCCGGTCGTCATCGGCTTCGGGCACGAGATGAACGCCTACTGGTACTCGTGGGGATACGGGCATCTTCCGCCCAGCACGTTCGTGGCCGCGTGGCGGCACATCGTAACGCTGTTCCGTAGTCAGGGCGCAACCAATGTCACCTGGCTCTGGACCATCCAGGCGGACGAGCCGGGTACCGGGCCAATCGCCTCATGGTGGCCCGGCGCGAAGTACGTGACCTGGATCGGCGTCGACGGCTACTACTACCGTCCGTACCAGACCTTCTCCGGCATCTTCGGCAAGACTATCGCCCAGGTACGCGCGCTTACCGGCCTGCCCGTGCTCCTGTCTGAGACCGCGGTCGGTCCCCAAGCCGGTCAGGCGGCCAAGATTCCCGATCTGTTCGCCGGGATGCGACACTACGGCGTACTCGGCCTGGTCTGGTTTGACATCGCCCAGGACAGCGGGGTCTACCACCAGGACTGGCATATCGAAGACAGCCAGGCAGCCAGAACAGCGTTCCGGCACTGTGCCTCCGCCCTAACCCTGGTCCGCTCGTGACGGTGGGCTCGATGTTCTGTCGCTCCAGCATCGCAATCAGGAGCTCGACTTGTTCGAGCATGCGATGCCAGGTTAGGTTCGGCTAGCGGTCTCGAGCGCCGCCGCCCGCTGGCGGGTGAAGCGCCGCTTCAGGTGTGTCGTACCCGGTGTGGCGTAGATGTCGGCCTGCTGCTCCGGGGACCGGCGGCGTTCGGCCAGGTGCAGCAGGTCGACGGCGGCGAGCACGGCCAGGGAGGCGGCTAGCCAGATGCCCAGCACCAGCAGCGGGTGGGCCAGGTCGCTGGCGGGCAGATAGGTGACGTCGCGGGCGGCGGACACGATGGCGCCGTTGGGCAGCCAGGGCGCGACCTGCCGGAACCCCTCAGGCAGGAACGCGAACGGGATGGTCCCGTCGGACACGGCGTTGCCGGTGAACACCAGCACGAGCGCGGCCAGCCCGGTGCCCGGCAGGCCCGTGACCGCCTGGCAGCCGGTCACGAACGCCACGAACGTCAGCGCCCCGACCAACCCCACGCCCATCAGGGCCCACGGGACGCCGGCCAGCGCGCCGAAGATCACGTCGAGGACGAGGACGCTGCCGCAGGCGGCCAGCAGCGCGAACGCGGCGGCGGCGCCCACCCGCCACCACACTCGCAGCCGGCGGCCGAGGAAGTACAGGCCGATGCTGGCCAGCACGGAGGGAATGAGCAGGCCGAGCTCGAACACGAACACCGACAGGCCCGCCCGGTCCCCGGGCGGGAGCGGCGCCACGTCCAGGGAGCGGGCCGGGCGGTGCAGCGCGGCCGCCGCCGCCGTGAGCGCCGCGGTGACCGCCTGCTGCTGGGCCGGCCCGGCCGCGGCGGCCGTCACGATCGTCACCGGGCCGGCCGCGCCAGTGACCAGGCCGCCGGCCGCCGACTGCGACAGCACGCTGCTCCGCACCGCGGCCGCCGACGGCGCGGCTACGACGGTGAAGCCGCCTGGCGCGGCATGCGCGAGCCCGGCGCTCAGTTCCCGCACCACGCCGGGCGGCGCGGCCACCGCGACCCGCACCCCGTGCGGCGCCGGAGCGTGATCGGCGTAGCCGTACGACAGCGTGAGGATGAAGCAGGCCGCCGCGGCCGCGACCGCGATGGCGAACAGCCGGCGCGGCGACGGCCCGCGACGCGGACGCGGCGTATCAAGCATGGCGATCCTCCCTGGGCAGGCACCGCCCGGGTCACTAATGACCAAGCGGTTACTAAAGACGGTACCACCGTCAAGACGTTAATGACCACTTGTATACTCAGCCGCATGGAGAGCCGGCCACGCTGCCCGCCGCCCCGGCGCCGGCGCGACCCGGAGGCGTCGCGGGCGGCCATCCTCGAGGCGGCGCGCGAGGTGTTCGCTGAGCGCGGCTACGCGCGCGCGACCATCCGGGAGATCGCGCGCCGGGCCGGCGTCACGCACGGCCTCGTCATGCGGCACTTCGGGTCCAAGGAGCAGCTCCTCATCGAGGCGCTGCCGGGGCCCCGTGCCGCAGCCGAAGTCGTGCCAGGGGACGTGGACACGCTCCCGGAGCGCGTCGCGACGGCGTTCGTGGCGGGAACCGAGTCCGCGGGCCGCGGCGAGCACGCCGTTGTTGCCCTGATCCGCAGCGCGGCGTCGGATGAGGAGGTGGCGGTGCCGCTGTACGCGGCGGTCGAGCGCGAGATCACCGCGACCTTCCGTGACGTGCTCGGCCCAGGCTCGGAGGTCTACGCCGGCCTGGTTGGCTCGCTGTTCATCGGCGTCACGTTCGCCCGCCACGTCGCCCGCACCGGCGTACTGGCGCAGCTCACGCCGGAGGAACTCGTCGATTACTTGGTGCCGGCGATCCGGGCGCTGCTCGCTCCGGCCATAGAGAGGAGCAATGAGCTCGCAGATGACTCCCGAAGAGGCAGTACGCAAGTTCTTTGACTGCCGTGTAGGACCCGCGTAACGAACTGCGAGGAACGATGGCTGCTGTCCGCTCCCCTGCGATCACCGTCGGCGGGCATGTTGTCCGCGACCCGGCTTACGCGATCGCGGACTACCTGCGACAGTACGGCGGGACCGTGACTCACTACGACTTCCGGGCCGGCACCTTCGACCAGATCGACCCTGAGCTGATACGAGCCACCAGATCCCCGTGGATGGGCTCGCGGATCAGCGCGAAGGAAGCCGCCTGGCTCATCGACCGCGCAACCACCGCGCCGTGGGCAGCCGTCCCCCTCGATGCCCAGTTGAAGGACGCCGATCCGCGAGCCACCGACGGCCTGTACGACCGGGCAGCGGCCTTGTGGGAGCACTTCTGGGACGCCCGGCCCGCGAACGTGAGCACGGCGAAGATCAGCAAAACGCTCTACCTGATGAGGCCGGGGCTGTTCCCGATACTCGACAGCTACCTCACCATGTTCTACCGGACAGCCGCACGGGCGGCCGCCATCGACGTGGGGCAGCAGCGGCCATCCCTTGCCCCGTTCAGGACCCTGTACTGGGAAGCGGTGCGACGGGACATCGTCGACAACGAAGCCGCCCTGCGGGCACTTCGCCAGGTGCTCCCTGCGACCGGCGCGCCATTGGCGGAGCGGGCCACTGAAAGACTCAGTGACCTGCGGTTTCTTGACATGCTCGCGTTTGCCGCATCGTCAGGGCAAGCACCGGCAGCCGCTCCTGGGCTGGACAGTGATTCAGCCGGAACCTAGTCTTGACTGTATGGTCAGTCAAGCCAATGCTCCCGGTCACTCGCCCGCCTACCCGCCCGCTCCGGTCAATCCCCGGGAACTGGCGGAGGCACTGCGGCCGTTCGGGGAAAGCCGGATGCTGCCCCGCGCCGCGTACACCGATCCCGCTGTGTTCGAGTGGGAGCGGCGCAACTTCCTGGGCGGCGGCTGGATGTGCGCGGCGCGCGGCGCCCAGCTCCCCGCGCCCGGCGCGCAGCTCGCGGTTAGCATCGGCAGCGGCGGGGTGCTGCTCACCCGCGGCCAGGACGGCGTGGTCCGCGCGTTCGCCAACACCTGCCGGCATCGCGGCCACGAGCTGCTGCCCTGCGGCTCGGCGGCCGCCGGGAAGGCCATCGTCTGCCCCTACCACAACTGGGCGTACGAGCTGTCTGGCGAGCTGCGCGGCGCGCCAGGATTCCGCGACGCCCCCGGCTTCACCCCCGGCGACTGGCCGCTGCGGCACATGCCGGCCGTCGAGTGGCACGGGCTGGTCTTCATCGACGGTTCCGGCGGCGCGGCCGGGCCGCTGCCGCTGGCCGCGCTCGGGGAGATCGTCGCGCCGTACGAGCCGGAGCGGCTGGTCACGGTCGCGGAGCACAGCTACGACGCCGCCGCGAACTGGAAGATCCTCACCGAGAACTACCACGAGTGCTATCACTGTCCGGCGATTCACCCGGAGCTGTGCCGGGTGAGCCCGCCGCGCAGCGGCGAGAACTACGCGTCGAGCGGGTCGTGGATCGGCGGCTGGATGTCGCTGCGCGACGGCGCCGCGACGATGTCGCTCGACGGGCACAGCGACGGCGTGCCGCTGCGCGGCCTGTCCGGCGAGGAGCTGCGGACGGTGGCGTACGTGGCGATCTTCCCGAACGTGCTGCTCAGCCTGCACCCGGACTACGTCATGACGCACCGGCTCGTGCCGCTCGCAGCGGACCGCACGCTGATCGAGTGCACCTGGGCGTTCGCGCCCGAGGCGCTCGAGCGGCCCGGCTTCGACCCGGCCTACGCCGTCGACTTCTGGGACCTGACCAACCGGCAGGACTGGGGCGCCTGCGAATCGGTGCAGCGCGGGCTGGCCTCGCCGCTCGCCTCCCCCGGTCCGCTGGCACCGGACGAGGACGCGGTGTACGCCTTCGTCACCGCCGTCGCGCGGGGCTACCTCGGCCAGCGCGTCACCGAGGTGCTCGAGCCGACCGCGGGCTAACCTCGGCGGCGGTCTGCCTCAGCCCGCGGTAGGCGGGACGGCCTGCCTCAGCCCGGCAAGCGGGAGGCCCGGGGGCCGGCGGTTGTGGCCGGTTCCCCCGGGAAGGGGGGTGACAGGGGGGTCTTCCCCCTGTGCCGGGGGTCGACAGGGGGTCGCCCCCCGGGGAGACTAAGCCAGCGCGGCCGGGCCGCGGCGGGTCATCTGGCCGGCGATGATCATGCGCTGGATCTCGCTGGTCCCTTCCCAGATCCGTTCCACGCGCAGCTCGCGGAAGAACCGCTCGGCGACGTTCTCCCGCATGTAGCCGCGGCCGCCGAAGACCTGGACGGCGCGGTCGGCCACCCGGCTGGCCATCTCCGAGCAGTACAGCTTCGCCATCGAGCACTGCCCGTGCGCGACCTTCACGTCCGCGCCGCGGTCGACGCCGCGCGCGGTCTCGTACAGCATCGAGCGGGCGGCGAACAGCTCGGTCATGCTGTCGGCGAGCATTCCCGCGACCAGGCCGTGCTCGGCGATCGGGCGCCCGCCGGCCTCCCGGATCGTCGCGAACCCGGTCATCTCGGCGACGAGGCGCTCGGCCGCGCCCACGCAGCGGGCCGCGACCATCATCCGCTCGAAACGGAACCACTCACGCGCGTAGGACATGCCGTCGCCCTCGCCGCCGACCAGGCTGGCGGCGGGGACGCGGACGTCGGCGAAGCCGATGATCGGGTGCTGGTGGCTGATCGTGTGCGAGTAGGCAGGGGTGCGCAGCACGCTCACGCCCGGGACCGGCAGGTCCACCAGGAACATCAGGTGCTCGCCGTCGGCCGTCTTGGCCTGGAAGAAGCAGTAGTCGGCGGTGTTGTAGGAGGTCACGTGCCACTTGACGCCGTTGAGCACCCACTCGTCGCCGTCCCGGCGCGCGGTCGCCTCGATCGCGTCCACGTCCGATCCGGCGCCCTCCTCGGTGATCGCGTAGCACTCCTCGCGCTCGCCGCGGATCGCCGGCTTCAGGTAGCGCTCGACCTGGTCCGGCGTGGCCACCGGGGGAAGCCAGGACGGCGGGGTCGCCGCGACCCAGCCGAGCGCGTTCGTCACCCGGCCCATCTGCTCCTGCACGAGGACCTGCTGGAGCGTGGTGCAGCCGCCGCCGCCCAGTTCCTTCGGCATGTTGGTGGAGTGCAGGCCGAGCTCGATGGCCCGCTTCTTGTGCGCCTCGGTGACGTCGTCCGGCAGGCCGTCGCCGAGTTCCGCCTCGACCTCGAACGGGATGAGTTCGTCCGCGAAGACCCGTGCCCGCGCCTGAATGTCCAGGTCATCGTCTGACAAGCCGTACACGCCGCCCACCTCCGACAATTGTTGACTGAACATTCAGTCTATGACAGCATCGAATGCGTGCCAACGATCTCAGAACTGCCAGCTACCGCGGACGCCGTCATCGTCGGCGGCGGCACCATCGGCGCCTGGTGCGCGTACTTCCTGCGGAAATCCGGGCTGGACAACGTCGTCCTCATCGAGAAAGGCCAGCTCGGCCAGGGCGCGAGCAGCCGCGCCGCCGGGGTGGTCCGGATGCAGGGCGGAACGCCAGAGGCCGTCAAGCTAGGCCGCTGGAGCCGTGATTTCTACCTCGCACAGCATGCCGAGATCGGCACCGACTCGGGCTTCACCCGGCAGGGCTACCTGCTGCCGTGCTTCAGCGAGCCCGAGGTGGCGGCCGCGCACGCGCGGATCGCCATGCAGCAGGCCGAGGGCATCCCGGTGCGGTGGGCCGGCCCGGACGAGGTCACCGAGCTCAACCCGACGATGGCGCCCGGGCAGACTCTCGGCGCGTCGTACTGCGCGGAGGACGGCTACATCACGCCGCCGCGCAACGTCTCTGCCTACACCGCCGCGCTGCTCGGCAGCGGCGTGCATGTGGCGGAGCGGACCGCGTTCACCGGGCTCGACAGCACGGTCCTTCACGGCACGCTCGTGGCCACCTCACGAGGCATGATCTCGGCTGGGCTGGTGATCCTCACCGGCGGGCCGAAGCTGGCGGCGGTCGGCGCGCTCGCGGGCATCCGCATCCCGGCCGGCGGCGCCCGGCACCAGGTCGCCGTGACCGAGGTGCACCCGGCGTTCGCGGACACGCCGATGGTGTTCGACCTGCCGTCGGGGCTGTACTGGCGGCCGGAGGAGGACGGGCTGCTGTTCGGCATGAGCAACCCGGACGAGCCGCCTGGCGAGGAACGCAGCGTGGACGAGCCCTACCTGGCGCTGATGCGCCAGCGGCTGGCCAAGCTCGTGCCGCTCACCGCCGACCTGCGGCTGCGCCGGTTGTGGGCGGCGACCATCGACTTCACCTCCGACCACCTGCCGATCATCGGCCCCGCGCTGGACCGCGACCGGGTGTTCGTGGCCTCGGCCGGCGGCGCGGGCATGATGTGGGGACCCGCGGTCGCGCGGGCGACCGCGGACGTGGCGCTGACCGGGACGTCCGAGATCGTCGACGTATCCATGCTCGGGCTCGACCGGTTCGACGAGTCCGGGCGAAGCCGCCTCCCGGCCGACCCCATCGCGCTGCCCTTCCCAGAGAAAACAACCTGACCTTCCCGGAGAAGACATCCTGATGAGCACTGACGCTGTTACCCCCGCCGTCGACACCGCGCTGCTCGCCGCGGCCGCCACCGCCGAACTCGAGGACTGGGGGCCGCTCGAGGAGGCGACCGGCGGGGCGATGCAGACCTCCGGCGTCACCCTGTGGTCCTCGGCGGACGGCAGCCAGGACGCGGGCGTCTGGCAGTGCACCGCCGGGCCGTCGTACTGGGTGCAGGAGGAGAACGAGTTCGTGCACATCCTGTCCGGCTCGCTGACCGTCACGCCGGACGGCGGCTCGCCGCGGAAGCTGGGCCCCGGCGACGCCGCGGTGTTCCCGAGCGGCTGGCGCGGACGGTGGGACCTGCACGAGACCGTCCGCAAGGTCTACGTCATCTTCTGAGAACCGCCAGCGCGTCAACCGCGAGCACGCCGGTCGGCCCGCAGATCAGCGGGTTGACGTCGAACGCCTCCAGCCAGTCGCCGAGTTCTCCGACCAGCACCGAGAACGCCGCGATCGCCGCGGCGAGCGCCGCGGTGTCGCAGGGCTGGCCGCCACGGACCCCGGCGAGCACCTCCGCGAAGCGGAGCCGGGACACCGCCGACGCGGCGGCGGCCATGGTGAGCGGAGGCAGCGCCACCGTACGTTCGGGAAAGAACTCAGCGAGAACCCCGCCGGGACCGGTCACGATCAGCGGACCGAGCGCCGGGTCGCGGGCCATCCCCACGATCAGCTCCGGACCCGGCGGCACCAGCTGGCAGACGGCGACGCGCGGGCCGAGCCGGGCGGCGAGATCGGCATAGGCATCGGCCAGCGCCTTGGGGCCAGGGATGCCGAGGCGGACGCCGCCGACGTCGGTCTTGTGCGCGACGCCGGGCTCGTCGGTCTTCAGCGCGACCGGGTAGCCGACCTCGCCGGCCGCCGCCAGGGCGCCGACCAGGGTGCTCGCGCTGACCGCGCGCGCGGCGGGGATGCCGTAGTCGCGCAGCAGCCCGAGCAGCTCGGCGCCGGACGCGCCGTCCGCGAGCCTGCCCGCCCAGCGGTCGCGCCGCCCTGTGTTGGGCGGCACTGTGTCCGGCGGCGGCGTTTCCGCGGGCGGCGCCGCCACGCGCGGCGCGAGCAGGTGCCGCAGCGCGAGCAGGCCGGACCTGGTCGACTCCAGGACCGGCACGCCGGCCGCGCGCAGCCGGGCCGCAGCCTGCTGGTCGATGGCGGCGGGCACCGAGGCGAGCACCGCGACCGGCTTGTCCGTGGCGGCGGCGACCGCGAGGGCGGCCTGCGGGTAGGAGTCGTCCTCGTCGTACTCGGGCACCAGGTCCACGGCGAGCGCCACCGCGCCCACCGCCGGGTCGGCGGCAAGCGCGGACATCGCCTCGGTGAACAGCTCCCTGGTGTCCCGGCCGGTGCCCCAGACGTCGAGCGGGTTGCCCGGCTCGAGGCCGGGGTCGAGCACGCCGGACAGGCGCTGCCGGGTCGCCGCGCCGATCGCCGCGAACTCCACACCCACGTCGGCGGCCACGTCCGTGACGTGCGCCCGCTCGAACCCGGAGTCGTGCACGGTCGCCAGGCCGCGCCCGGCCGGCCGCGGGCGGCGGCCCGCGCAGAACAGCTCCAGGGTGTCCGCGAGCTCGGCGAGGTCGCCGACGCGGTGCACGCCGTACGCGGCGGCCAGGGCCTGCCA
The DNA here is from genome assembly GCA_963843745.1 of uncultured Actinomycetota bacterium. Lineage (GTDB taxonomy): Bacteria > Actinomycetota > Actinomycetes > Streptosporangiales > Streptosporangiaceae > Trebonia. The sequence goes on along the minus strand of CAWJLP010000007.1, from coordinate 1,036,310 downwards.
GGCGCCGTCGCCGGCCGCGAGCGCGCCGGAGTGCGCGGCCACCATGCTCCGGCCGCGTGCCGAGGCGCCGGCCGGCAGCAGGACGACGGGCACGTCGCGCTCGGCGGCGGCACCGAGCACGTCGCGCAGCAGTGGCGCGTCCTTGATCGCCTCAAGGACCAGCGCGAGCACCCTCGTCTCCGGCAAGCTCAGCGCGTACCTGGCGTACGCGGCGGCGGGCGTGACGAGCTCCTGGCCCGACGACACCGCGATCGTGAAGCCGAACGCGCGCCGGGTGCGCAGCAGCGCGGAGAACACCGACCCGGAGTGCGTGACGAGCGCGACCGGCCCGGACGGCAGCGGGTCCCGCTCCACGTAGCCGATCGCGCGCAGCCCGCGCGCCACGTTCACGAACCCCATGCAGCCCGCGCCGCATACGTGCATCGCGGCGTCGCGCGCGGTCGCCGCGATGCTCTCCCTGAGATGGTTCCCGTGCAGATCAAAGGCAGAGCCGAAGATCACCGCGGAACGTACGCCGGCTTCTGCCGCGGCGCCCAGCTGCTCCGCGAGCGCGGCATCCGGCACGGCGAGCAGCGCCAGTTCCGGCGGCTCGGGCAGGTCCGCGAGGCCGGGATAGACGCGCTCGGTGCCGATCTTCTCGTACCTGGGATTGACCAGGTACGTGCGCGGCGCGGACGGTGACTTGGCAGCCTCGGCGATCATCCGGGCGCCGAGGCTGCCCGGCCGGGGCGAGGCACCGACCAGCGCGACGCTGTGCGCCTCGAGCATGACCGCGAGCGGGTCGGGCCTGGCCGTGGTCGCGTGCGCGACGTGCCTGTCAGCCACGGGGACGGCGGACGGCGCGGTCGGCGATCGCCGCCTTGGCCGCCTGCATGCCGGGGATGCCGCAGACGCCGCCGCCCGCGTGCGTGGCCGAGCTCGCGTAGTACAGGCCGCGCACCGGGGTGCGGTAGTCGGCGAAGCCGGGCGCCGGGCGCATGTGGAAGAGCTGCTCGAGGGAGAGCTCACCGTGGAAGATGTTGCCGCCGATCAGCCCGTAGTCGTGCTCCATCTCGTACGGGCCGACCACGTCGCGGTGGATGATCGCGGACTTGAAGTTGGGCGCGACCTCGTTGTAGACGTCGATCATCCGGTCCGCGTACTTCTCCAGCTCGTCGCGGTGCGGCTCCTGGCTCCAGTCGGCCGGCACCCACTGGGTGAACAGCGACATGATGTGCGTGCCGTCCGGGCAGAGCGTCTTGTCGAACGCGGTCGGTATCACGCCGTCGGAGAACGGCCGGGTCGCCGGGCGGCCCTCGCGGGCCTCGATGAACGCCTTCTCGATGTACTCCATCGTGGGCGCCATCTCCACCGATCCGGTGTGGTGCTCCTGCAGGTGAGTGCCGGGGTTGGCGGTGAAGTCGGGCAGTTCGGCGAGCGCCAGGTTGATCTTGACCACGCCGGACCGGGTCTTCCAGCGCTCGATGTCGGCCGCGAAGCTGTCAGGCAGGTTCTCCTTGCCGACGTGGTCCAGGAACGCGGTCTTCGGGTGCAGCGAGGAGACGACCGTCGCGGCCCGGATCTCCTCGCCGTTCTCCAGCACCACGCCGGTGGCCCGGCCGTTGCTGACCAGGACCCTGGCGACCTTCGCGCCGGTCCTGATCGTCGCGCCGTTGGCCGTCGCGGACCGGGCGATCGCGGCCGCGACCGCGCCCATGCCGCCCTCGGGGAAGCCCCAGCTGCCGAGCCGGCCGTCGCCGACGTCGCCGATCGAGTGGTGCGCCATCACGTACGCGGTGCCCGGCTCGTACGGGCCGGCCCAGGTGCCGATCACGCCGTTGACCGCGAGCGCGCCCTTCATCTGCGGCGACTCGAACCAGTCGTCGAGCAGGTCGGCGATGGACATCGTCATCAGCCGGGTCACGTCGGCGACCGTGCGCACGTCGAGGCCGCGGTGCCGCCAGGCCAGCCGCAGCGTGGCGGCCAGGTCCTTCGGCTTGCGTGAGCCGATCGCGGGCGGCACGGTGAGCAGCAGCGGGCCGAGCACGTCGGCGAGCCCGGCGAGCCACGCCTCCCACTTCGGGTAGGCGTCCGCGTCCTTCTTCGACCAGCGGGCGATCTCGTCGTGGCTGCGCTGCGAGTCCTCCTCGTACAGGGTCAGCGAGCCGCCCTCGGGGAAGGCCTGGTAGTACGGGCCCATCGGGAAGACCTTGTAGCCGTGCTTCTCCAGCTCCAGGTCGCGCATGATCGTCGGGGGCAGCAGCGACATCACGTAGGACAGCCGGGTCACCTTGAATTCCGGCGCGTCCGGCCAGGGCGATTCGGTGGTCGCCGCGCCGCCGGCCTGCCCGCGCGCCTCGAGGACAAGCGTCCTCGCGCCGTGCCTGGCCAGATAGGCGGCCGCGACCAGCCCGTTATGCCCGCCGCCGACGATGATCGCGTCGTAGCTCTCGGATGCCATGGGGTGTGCCGCCTTCCCGGACGTCGTTCCGCGTCCGATACAAACATTGACTGAACATTCAGTCTATGTTCCTGCTACGATACCGACAAGGTCTTCGCGCGACGGCGCCGGAGACAGGCTCCGGGGACGAGGAGACGATGGCACAGCCGCCGGCAGGACGAGGATCAGGGTCGCGGGAAGTGACCGAGCAGCGGCGCGAGCAGATACTGCAGGCCGCCCTTGAGGTCATCGTGGAGCGCGGCTACGCCGATACCAGGATCGCCGACGTCGCCGAGCGCGCCGGCACCAGCCCCGCATTGGTCATCTACTACTTCAAGACCCGCGACCAGCTGCTCACCGAGGCGATCCGGTACTCCGAGGACGCCTGGTACGCGGCCGGCACCGGGCGCCTGGAGTCGATAGGGACCGCCGCCGGGCAGCTCACCGAGATGATCGCGATGACCTGCCTGCCGGACACCGACCCGGCGCCCCGCAGCGAATGGCTGCTCTGGCTCGACCTGTGGGCGCTGTCGCCGCGCAATCCCGGGGTCGCGGCCGTCCGCCGCAAGTTCGACGAGCGGTGGCGGCAGACCATCACGGCGATCGTGCTGGCCGGCCAGGAGGCCGGCGAGTTCACGCCGATCGACGCCGACGAGTTCGCGATCACGCTGTCCGCGCTGCTCGACGGCATGGCAGTGCAGATCGCCCTGGAAGATCCCGATGTTCCGCCCACGCGTGCGTATGATCTCGCCATGCGTTACGCGGCCGGACAGCTGGGTTTCGAGTGGAAGCCCGCTTCCGCCTCGCGCAGGCGGTCGCAGAGACGGAGATGACACCATGGCCGGAGGCACTATCGAGCTCGCGGGACTGTCCAAGCATTTCGGGGACAGCGCCGCGGTCGACAATATCGACCTGTCGGTTGCGAGCGGCGAGTTCTTCTCGCTGCTGGGGCCCTCCGGCTGCGGTAAGACGACCACGCTCCGGCTGATAGCCGGGTTCGAGCAGCCGACCTCCGGCCGGATCCTGCTCGACGGCGCCGACGTGTCCGCGGTGGCGCCGCACCGGCGCGACGTCAACACGGTGTTCCAGAGCTACGCGCTGTTCCCGTTCCTGTCGGTGTCCGAGAACGTGGCCTTCGGCCTGCGGTACGCGAAGGTGACCAAGGCCGAGCTGCGCACCCGGGTCGGTTCGGCGCTCGAGCTGGTCTCGATGACCTCGTTCGCCTCCCGCCGCCCGTCGCAGTTGTCCGGCGGGCAGCAGCAGCGCGTCGCGCTGGCCAGGGCGCTGGTGCTCAACCCGAAGGTGCTGCTTCTTGACGAGCCGCTCGGGGCCCTGGACGCGAAATTGCGCCGCTCGCTGAAAGTCGAGCTGAAGGCGCTGCAGGAGCGGGTCGGCATCACGTTCCTCTACGTCACGCACGACCAGGAGGAGGCGCTGACCATGTCCGACCGGCTGGCCGTGATGAACGCCGGCCGGATCGCGCAGATCGGCACGCCGCGCGACGTCTACGAGGAGCCCGCCGACGCGTACGTCGCCGACTTCCTCGGCGCCGCGAACCTGATGGAGATCTCCGTTATCGAGGCTGGCTCCCCGGCCAAAGTTAAAATCGGCGACGCGGTGCTGAGCAGCTCGCATGTTTGTCCAGCCGCGGCCGGCGAGACCGCGCACGCGGTGATCCGGCCGGAGCGGGTGAAGGTCGAGCCGCACGGCTCGGCCGGCCCGAACCGGGTGCCCGCGCTCGTTGACCGCCTCGTCTTCCTCGGCCCCGCCACCCAGGTCATGCTGCGCCTGGCCACCGGCGCGTCGCTGCAGGCGCTGCTGCAGAACGACGGCGAGCCGCTCGACCTGGCACAGGGCACCCCCGTGCACGCCTACCTCCCCGCCGACGCGCTGCGCGTGCTGGCCGGCGCCCCCGTCCCGGTGGCCGCGAGCGCCGTCGAGGCCCCGCTGGCGAGCTGAGCCGGCCGCTGTTCATGAAAGCCCCGCCAGCCTGGCTGGCGGGGCTTTCCATTCGGCGCGGAGGGGAACCTCTAGTCCGTTCCGGATAAAAGGAGTGGCGAGCGGGCGCGGCGGGACAGGGCGCGCCGCGACCTCAGCCCTCGCCACGACTTAGGAGCAGAACCCTGCGCTTTTCTTGCTGTTATCAGCGTTTTGGCGTAGTTTTCTGCTCCTAAGTCGTGATCGTCTCACGATGCGGGACGGGGAGGTCACGGCGGCCAGGGTGGCGCGAGGCTGCGCAACCGGGCGGCGGCGGGTAGGTGCTGCGGGCTTAGTTCTCGCCGGAGATGGCGGTGAGGGCGGCGAGGCTGCCGCCTCGCTCGCCGCGGGTGAGCACGCGGTAGCCGATGTAGCCGATGATCACGATGATCAGCGACATCGCGAGCATGATCGAGCCGAGCGCGTTGAGCGCGGGGCCGCCGTTCCCGCCGTGCTGCGTCGAGTAGATGACCACCGACATCGGGGTGTTGCCGGCGCTGGAGGAGAGCAGGTCGACGATCACGAAGTCGTCGATCACGCTGGAGAACACCAGGACCGCGCTGGCGAAGATGGCCGGGGCCAGCAGCGGCAGCAGCACCCGGCGTATCACCTGGAACTGGTTGGCGCCGAGGTCCGCCGCGGCCTCCTCGTAATGGCTGCCAAGAGTGACGAGCCTGGCCTGGACGACGATGGCGGGCCAGCTGACGTTCCAGGTGACCAGGCCGAGGACCTCCGCGAGGGTGCCCAGGTGCACGGTGGAGAACAGCGTGGTGAACACGAAGAACATCGAGACACCGAAGATCAGCTCGGGGATGACGTAGGACAAGATCATCAAGAAGTTGGCCGTCGCCGGGATCGGGCCGCGCCAGCGGTTGATGCCGAGCGCGAACGCGACGCCGAGCGGGACCGCGATCAGCGTGGTGAGCACCGACAGCCGCACGGTCTGGATCACCGCGGCGTGCAGCTGCGGGTTGTGCAGTACCGAGTTGACCGGGTCGGTGAAGTACCAGCGCCAGGAGAAGCCCTGCCAGGTGGACTGCGAGCGGCCGTTGTTGAACGAGAACAGCACGGCGATCGCGATCGGCACCAGCGACCAGATCAGGTACAGCCAGGTGAAACCCTCGAGGAACCACGGGTGGCCCCACGGGTTGCGCCAGGGCAGCCGGCTGGGGCGCGCGGCCTTTGTGCCGGAACGGGCGGCGGGGGTCGGGGCGGAAGCCGGCGTGCCGCCGGAGGCGCCGGGGGCGTCAGGGGCTTCGGGAACGGGGGCGTTCGTCGCGGTCATCTGGCCGCCTCCCGGTTCGTCGCGATCACGTAGTAGATCATCGGCACCAGCAGCACGAGCAGCAGGATCATGGAGAGCACCGCGCCCTGGCCCTCCAGGCCCGGCGTGCCGAGCTGGCCCTGGATGAGGTTGCCGATCATCGAGGTCGACGCGGCGCCGGACAGCATCTGGTTGGTGTAGTAGTCGCCGAGCATCGGCAGCACGGTGATCAGCAGCGCGGCGAGGATCGGCTGCCTGCTCAGCGGCAGCGTCACGTGCACGAACGTGCGGAACCTGCCGAGGCCCAGGTCCCGGCCGGCCTCGATGAGCGCGGGGTCGATCCGGTCCAGGCCCGCGAAGAGCACCAGGATGAGGTACGGGATGTAGCCGTAGACCAGGCCGAGTATCACCGTCACCGAGCTGCCGCCCAGCCAGTTGACCGGGGAGATGCCGAACCAGCCGAGGACCTTGTTCACGTAGCCGCCGGTGGACAGCAGGTCGATCCAGGCCAGCATCCGCATCATGTAGCTGATCCAGAACGGCGCGATGAGCAGCACCAGGAACAGGGCCTTGCGGCGGCCGGCGAACCTGGCGACGAAGTAGGCCGCCGGGTAGCCGATCGCCAGGCTCAGCACTGCCGCGATCGCCACGTAGATCAGCGTGCGCGCCGCGACCGGGCCGGCGAACGAGGCGCTGCCGAACAGGTCGCGCCACACGTCGATGACGTTGGAGGAACTCCAGCTGAACGGGTTCCAGACCGCGACAGGGGCCTCGTACATCTGGTTGAGCTTGCCCATCCCGATCGCCAGCACCGCGTAGACCGGCACCACGAAAAGCACCGCGAGCCAGATGATGCCCGGCACGGCGAGGGCGATGTAGAAGCCGTTCTTCTTGTTCCGCATGGCCGGCGCCTCCCTCAGATCCCGTTGCTGACCACGAGCCAGGCCTGCTGCCACAGCGCGTCCGCGTCGACCGGGAGCTGCAGCTCGAACAGGCCGCGGCGGAAGGTCGAGGGTTGCACGGCCGTGGATATCAGCGACGGCGGCAGGATCTGCTCCTTGACGAGCACCTGCGGCGTCACCCCGGTGAGCGGCTGCATGTAGCCGTTCCAGCTGATGTTCTCGAGCACGTTCGGCAGGTCGAGCATGTAGTTGAGGAACGTGTGCGCGAGCACCGGATTGGTCGCGGACCGCAGCACCAGGTTCGTGTCGTTGGCGACCGGACCGCGGCCGTCCGGGGGGAACCAGTAGCCGACGACGTTGACGTTCACGCCCTTGGGCATGTACGAGGCCGCCGCCGCCATGTCCCCTGACCAGGCGTTGGTGATCCAGGTCTGCCCGGCCGGCACCTCGGAGTAGTCGTTGTTGTCGATGCGCAGGTTGACTAGGCCGTTCAGGTCCTGCAGGGCCTGCCGCGACGTCGCGATCTGCCGGTAGTTGGTGGTGTTGAGGTCGAACAGGCCGTTCTTCATCAGCGCCAGGCAGATGCCCTCGCGGTAGTCATCGAGGATCGCCACCCGGCCCTTGTACTTGGGCTGCCAGGGCATCGCCCAGGGGTTGGCCATCGCGTACGGGTTCTCGTCCACCAGGTCCTTACGCCACGTGATGCCCGTGGTGTAGATGGTGTACGGCACCGTGTACTGCCAGTGCTGGTCGTAGAAGGGGTTGGTGTAGTCGGGCCAGGCCTGGCTGATGTTCGGGAGGTAGGAGTGGTTCAGCGGCTGGACGAGCTGGCCCTCGATGAGCTGGCCGAGCTTGTCCACCGTCGCGCCGACGAGGAGGTCGTAGGACAGCCCGCTGCGCAGCTTGGACACGGCCTCGTTCATCGTGTTGAACGTGGTGACCTGCACCTTGGTCTTGTACTTCTTGGCGAAGGAGTTCACGACGGCCTGGTTGATGTAGGCCTCCCACGTGTACACCTGCAGCGTGGCGTCCTGCTCCGGGGCGAGGCCCGACTTGATCGCGGCGTTGCCGGGGTAGACGGGCCAGGTCACCGGGTGGTCCTGCCGGGGCAGCGGCACGGTGCCCGTGTCCGCCAGGTCAGACGAGCAGCCGGTGAGCAGGCCGTCGGCGCCGGCCCCGAGCGCCAGGGCGGCGAGCGCGGCGCCGACGCCTCCCTTCAGGAACCTCCGGCGCGGCATCCCGTGCCCTTGCCAGCCTTCTCTCGGGTGTGCCACCGGTCACCTCCCGCGCGTGTCGTTCTTCGTGGCGAGCTGTGTCGCGCCTCACATTGACTGAATGTTCGGTCAATTAGACTCTTCACGGCGCTGGCTCGCAAGGGTTTGCCGGCAATTGCCGGTTAAGAATGGATTGCGGCCGCGAAGGCCGCGAAGTTGCGGACGAGCCGGTCGATGTCGGCCTCGTCGTGCTGCACCGAGATCAGCCACTGCTCGATCTTGCCCCAGGGCGGCAGGAACACCCCGCCGTTGTGCTGGTACAGCCAGTGAGCGTTGCTGTACGTGTCGTCGGTGGTGAGGAACCCCCGGTAGTCGCGGACCGGCGCGTCGGCGAACACGACGCAGCCCTTGGCGCCGGCGGTCACCACGTGCGCGGTCAGCCCGTTGTCGGCGATCGCCTTGGTGATGCCGGCCTCCGCGCGGGCGCGCAGCCGCTCGATCCGCTGGTAGGCCTCGTCGGTGGCGACCTCGGTGAGCATGGCGCGCGCCGCGGCCATCGCGAGGGGGTTGCCGTTGAAGGTGCCGACCATCTCGTAGCCGCCGTCGGCGACGTGCTTCATCAGCTCCCACGTGCCGCCGATGGCGGCGACCGACACTCCCCCGCCGACCGACTTGGCCAGGCAGACGATGTCCGGGATCACGCCTTCCCTCGCGGTGACGCCACCGGGGCCGACGGTGAGGCCGGTCTTGACCTCGTCGAAGGTGAGCAGCGCCCCGTGGTCATGCAGCAGGTCCTTCAGGCCCCGCAAGAAGCCGGGCTCCGGCGGGATGATGCCCGCGTTCATCATGACCGGCTCGACGATCATGCCGGCCACCTGGTCCTTGTGCTCGACGAGGAGCCTGGCGACGCTGTCCAGGTCGTTGAAGGTCGCGACGAGCGTAAGGCTGGTGATCGCGGCGGGGATGCCGCTGCTGCTCGGGACCTGCGCGGGCCTGTCGGCCGGGCCGGCGTCCTCCGGGTCGGGCATCACGGAGACCTGCACCGAGTCGTGGTGGCCGTGGTAGCCGCCCTCCACCTTGATGATGAGGTCGCGCCCGGTGAACGAGCGCATCAGGTGCACCGCGTCCATGGTGGCCTCGGTGCCGGAGTTGGCGAACCGCCACTGCGGGAGGCCGAACCTGCGGGCCAGCTCGGTGGCGACGGCGATCGCGTTCTGCGTCGGCTGCGCGAAGTGCGTGCCGTGCGCGACCTGGTCGCGGACCGCGCTGACGATGGCCGGGTGAGCGTGGCCGGCCAGCGCGGCGCCGTAGCCGCCGTGCAGGTCGACGTACTCGTTGCCGTCCACGTCGTACACCTTGGAGCCCGCGCCGTGGCTGAGCCAGACCGGCTGCGGCTGCGTGATCTGCCAGTTGGACGTGACGCCTCCGGCGAGCACGCCGCGCGCACGGGCTGCCAGCTCGGCGGACTTGGGCTGGCGTCGGACGAAGATGGCCTCCTGCTCCGCGATGAGTCGTTCGATGACGGCGAGCTTGCTGTCGGCCTGGTTGAGCACCGGGCACCCCTCTTAGTTTGACTGAACATTCAGTCTAAGTCGGTGCCAGTGGAGTGACAAGGCTCGTCAGCTAGCGGAAACGGATTCCGGCAGGCCGGGGAAATGGCGAGGGCTGGCCGCAAGCAGCGCGCCGACCTGGAAAGGCAGGGCGGCGAGAGGAACTGTTTCCAAGGTTGTTGCGCGCTACCTCTCGTGCCGCCCGGCGGCGCTGACCATCTGGCCGCAGGACTGGGGGGTCTCCTAGCTGGTGAACCTGCGGCCCAGCCGAGGGGTTTCCGTGCTGAGCGGTAACGTTCCCGGAACGATCCGGGCGTAGCGTTGCGTTCGTGAGACACATGGCCCCGGCGGCGTTCTGGCGCGCGTGGTCGATCTGGGTCGTCACTTTGGCGGTAAGTGCGACTGCGCTCGCCTATACCGTCATTCACCCGTTGCCCGCCAAGCTGGCCGCCATCGGCGGGAACGGGTTGAACAACGCGGTCGGGATCGTGTTTGTGGGCGCCTTCGCCACGGTCGGCGCGCTGCTGGCGTGGAAGCGGCCGAAGAACCCGATCGGGTGGCTACTGTCCGCGATCGGCCTGGCGTTCGCCGTGGCCGCCTTCGGCGTGTTCCTGGCGCACTTTCCGCGGACACTGACCCTGGCCGACTGGCTGGGCTTCCTGTACTTCGTGGAATTCGGTCTGTGCGCGTTCGTCGTGCTGCTGTTCCCCACCGGGCACCTGCCGTCCCGCCGCTGGCGGCCGGTGGCCTGGGCCGCCGGGGCAGGCCTGGCCGGGTGGGTCCTGGGCTGCACGTTCGCTCCCACGATCATCACGTACAGCCCGTCGGTGCGGAACCCGGTGGGGGCGGCGGGCTCGGCCGGGAACGTCTTCAAGATCATGGCGTTCGGCGGCGGGGTGCTGACGGCCGCCGCGGGCCTGGCCGCCATCGTGTCCCTGGCGTTCCGTTACCGGCGTGCCGGGACGGCGGAGCGCGCGCAGCTGAAGTGGCTGGTCTACGCGGCCGCCGTGATCGTGGTGGCCTTGCTCGCCGCGATTCCGATCGCGTCCACCAACCTCCAGAACGCCATCAGCAGCGGGGCCGTCGCGCTCGTCCCGGTGGCCATCGGCATCGCCGTCCTGCGGTACCGGCTGTACGACATCGACCGGGTCATCTCCCGCACCGTGGCCTACGCGATCGTCACCGGCCTGCTGGTCGGGATCTACGCCGGAGTGGTGCTGCTGGCCACCCAGGTGCTCCGCGTGCACACGCCGGCGGCGGTGGCCGCCGCCACGCTGGCCGCCGCGGCCCTGTTCAGCCCGGTCCGGCGGCGGGTGCAGCGGGCGGTGGACCGGCGGTTCAACCGGGTCCGGTATGACGCCGACCAGACGGTGGCCGCGTTCGCGGCCCGGCTGAAAGACGCGGTCGACCTGGACGCGGTCCGCGATGACCTGGCCAGTGTCGTGCACCAGGTCCTGGAACCCGCCCACGTATCGCTGTGGATCCGCCAACGCGACTGAGTCCGGCTTCCGCCGGCTCCGCCGCCGTCAAGCCCGGCCCTTCGGGCGAAGTGCGGCTGCCGTACTACTGGCCTGTGACCTTCATCATGACTGTCATCTCGGACGCCGATCCGTGCGCGGGTGATCGGTTCACCTGCTTTCCCCGGGCTGCGGATCCGGATCGAGGATCTCCTTGTTGCCCAGGTGCCCGTCGTAGGTCACCGTGGAAGGGGAGCCCTGAGCGATCCCGAGGAAGGACAATCCGATGACGGACCCGGATTCCCGGACCCGGGCTGCGGGCGGGTCAGGCGCGGTCGTCTTCGCCCGGGTCACCGTGGCCACGCTGCTGGTGCTCGCCGCTCCCGCGGTTTCCTTCCTGCTGACCGCTGGCGTTGCCGGGTCGGGCACGTCGATAAGGTTCCCGGCCGGGTATGCGGTGATGGTCATCGTCACGGTCCTGGTGACGGTGGCAGCCAGTGCGCTGGGCGCGCGGATCGCCGGGCGTGCGGGATTGGCGGCCATCCGGTTCGTGCTCGCGTGGTGGGCGGTGATCAGCTTCGCGGTGACCGTCGCGGGCGTCTCGCTCGGCCGCGTGCACCTGACCGGGCTGGGAATCGCGATCCTGGCAGCGGCCCTGGCCGGGATCGCCGCCGGACTCCCCCTCGCCGCGCGGCGCTGACCCACCGGGCCGGCATGACCAGCCCCGGGGACGCGGCCGCGGGGCGCCGGATACCCCGGATCAGGCCGATCCGTCCCTGGACCCTGCGGCTCTACGGGCGGTCCCGCTGAGATTCGCGCCGTCCGTGACCGCGGCGCCGGGCGCGGCTGCGGACACCGGCCGCGCATTACCCCCGGCGGGCTGGTGAGTCCTGCCCCAGCCTCATCGCGGAGCCGGCAGTGGCGTGCTGGGCTGCTAGAGTGCCCGTCCGTGGACATCCCCATGCCCTCGCTGGTCCGGGAGGCCACTGCCCGGGCCCGCCGGGAGGGTTTCTCCCTGTCCTGTGATCCGGCGGCCGGCCGGCTGCTGGCCGTGCTCGCCGCCCACCTGCCTGCCGGGGCCCGGGTGCTCGAGCTTGGCACCGGTACCGGGGTAGGCACCGCCTGGATAGCCTCCGCGCTGCTGCCGCGGACCGACGTCACGGTCGTCACGGTGGAAAAGGACCCTGGCACCGCGGCACTGGCCGCGCAAGGTGACTGGCCGGGTTTCGTGGAACTGCGGTGCGCCGACGCACTCGACGTGCTGGGCGAGGCGGGCAGGTTCAATCTCATCTTCGCTGATGCCCAGGGCGGTAAATGGGAGGGGCTCGACCGCACCATCGCGGCACTGGCCCCGCACGGCATGTTGATCGTCGACGACATGACCGCCACCCCGCAGTGGGATACCGAACAGCATGCCAAGCAGCAGCAGGTACGCCAGGTGCTGCTGACCAGCCCGCTGCTCACCTCCGTCGAGCTCCGCTACGGATCCGGGGTCATCCTCAGCACCCGCCACGCCTGACACGTCAGCGGGCACCCCGCCTGCGGCGTGCCCAAGCTTGCCAAGATCCTAGATCCGCTGATCTGGCGGCAAGTCTCAGCCGGCCGACGTGCCGTCCGAGCCGCACCAGAACGGGTCATTCTGCAGCGACGCCGAGCTGGTGGCCATCGCGGTCGAGCGTGACCGGGTTTGCGGGGAGGGAAGTTCGGGCTAAGCCCGAGGAGCACGGTGTTGCCGTCCGGGTCGGGCACTTTCACCTCGCCGCCGAGCGCGTGCGGGGGATGCCCGGTGCGGGTGACCGGGACGCCGGCCCTGCCGAGGGCGCCGACGACCGCGCCGAGATCTTCGCCTCGCGTACCGGCGACCTCGACCAAGATTGGTGCTCCGCACGTCCGACCTGGGTGCGCGCAAGCGTCAATCCAGCATGCGAAGTAGTTCCGCCACGTTGATGAGCACGACTACGTCACCGTTCGTGGGCCGCTCGCGCGCGGTCGGTGTCAATCCGAGGAAGAAGCGGCGCGCGACGGTGTTGTCCGCCTGAATCTCGGCGCGAAACCGTTCGATTCCCGCGCTTCGAGCCCTCTCCGCGAGAGGTCGGAGGAGCTGGCGCGCGAGGCCGCGATGCTGCCATTCGTCGGCCACCAGGATCGCGACCTCGGCGGTGCCGGGGTCCAGGTCGTCGCGCGCGAACCGGGCCACGCCGGCGATGCCGCGGTCATCGACGGCAGTGATGGCTTCCCTTTGGCCGTCGACGAGGTCGAGCAGGAGGTTCAGGGTCTTGTCCGTGAGCACGGTGACCGATCCATGAAATCGGAAGATGGCGCTTCCGGCCGAGACCCGGTTCGGGAAGTTCGCGAGGGCCGGGCGGTCGGCCGGCGTCATCGGACGGATCAGCGGGCCTGTGCCAGTCATGGGCTACTCCTCGGCTGCGGTGACCACGCGGTCACTCCCGTTCGCCAGCCTCGGGCCCGGCGCGTTCCGGAATCTGATCCTGCGGGCGGTTCGCGGGGCGCTCAAGCGGCTGGGAGCAGTTGAAGTTGTGATCGGCTGACGTCGGTGAAGTCGAAGGTAAACGTAAAGGTCGCGTGGGCGCAACGCGCATTGGTGAGTAACAAGCTCGAGCCTCCGGCCAAGACGCGTGCAACCATTTGCCGTCGCTGACTTGCTGGCCGCCTTCCGGTTCGGTCCGCAGAATCCCTGGGAATCTCGTCCGGATGCGGCGGCCCTGGCCCACGGCCGGGCACTGTAATGCGCCTCGCCGGCGGACCGAACCTGGCTGGTGATCGACGACGTGCACGAGCTGGCCCCGGACGAGACTGTCCGCCAGCTGGAGCTGCTGCTGATGCGGGCCCGCCGGAGCTGCGGTTCGTGCTGGCCACCCGGCATGACGTGCGGCTGGGCCTGCACCGGCTGCGGCTGGAGGGCGAGCTGACCGAGATCCGCGAGCCCGATCTGCGGTCAGCCAGGCGCAACGAGACCGTGCGGGGTGATACGCCGGGCCGCCATCGCTAGTACCGTGACGCTGAGGAGGTTCCGTCATGACCACCGCGATCATCGGCACGGGCGGGCTCGGATCGGTCATCGCCCGCCAGCTCGCCGCGGGCGGGGAGACGCTGCGACTCTCGAGCGCCGACGAAGAGTCGGCACGTACGCTGGCGGCACAGATCGGGGCCGCCGCGGTCGTCGCCGCAGGCAACCGCGACGCGTTGCAGGGGGCCGGCGCCGTCATCCTCGCGCTGCGGTTCACCGTGCTGAAGAGCGTCATCGACGAGATCGCCGGCCCGCTGGCCGGCAAGGTCGTGGTCGTTCCGAGCAATCCGCTCACCGCCGACGCGCACGGCAACGTCTCACGGGTCCTGCCGAAAGGACAGTCCTCCGGGAAGGTGGTAGCCGGGTGGCTGCCGGCGGGGGCGCACCTGGCCATGGCGTTCGGAACCATGTCGGCCGGTCTCTTCGAGTCCGCCGGCCACCGGTCACCGGAACCGGCGGTCCTGTTCTACGCGACCGACGACGACCGGGCCGGTGAGGAAGTCGAGCGGTTGATCAGAACGGCGGGCTTCGAGCCGGTGAAGGCCGGCGGGATCGACCAGTCGAGCCGGCTCGAGGTGGGCGGCGACCTTCACGACCTCGTCGTCGGCCCCGCGGAGGCGCGGTCACTGACCGGGGTCGGACGGAAACCCTGACCTAGGCCGACAGGGCTTCGCGGGCGGCCTTGATCGCGGCGCGCTTACCGGAATCCAGGTACTCCTCGATCCTGGTGATGTGGCCGTCGCGCACCTGCAGGTACATCGCGGCGTGCAGTTCGACCTCGGCGCCGTTGCCCAGCTTGCCGCGCAGGACGTGCTGCTGCAGCACGCCATCGGGCGCCGGTACCCGGCGGATGATGTCGTAGTGCAGGCCAGACACCGCGCGGTGCAGGCCCTGGAGGACCTTCAGGTTCTCCTCGACGGTCTGCTCGATCAGGTCGTCGTTGTGCCAGATGACCGCGTCCGGCGCATAGATCTCGCGCAGCGTGCCGATGTCGCCGTCCTCGAGGGCGGCGAAGAAGCGCACGACCAGTTCCTCGCTCATCACAATGCCTTTCCCGCTTATGAACGCAGCCTTCCCCGCTCATGAGCGCGCCTGCGACAGCTGCTCCCGCAGCTCACGCTTGAGCACCTTGCCGGTGGTGGTCCGCGGCAGCGAATCGACGAACTCCACGCTCTTCGGGCACTTGAAGTGCGCCAGGTTGTCACGGCACCAGCTGACGATCTCGTCAGCGGAAACAGTGTCCGCCTGCCCGGCCACCGGAATGATCACGGCGTGCACAGCCTCGCCCCAGGTCGGGTCCGGCCTGCCGAGCACCGCCACCTCGGCGACCGCCGGGTGCCGGGCGAGCACGGCCTCGACCTCGGCGGGATAGATGTTCTCTCCGCCGCTGATGATCATGTCCTTGGCCCGGTCGAGGATGTAAAGGTATCCGTCGGCCGTCAGCCTGCCGATGTCGCCGGTCCGGTACCAGCCGTCCTCGGTGAAGGCCGCCGCGGTCCCCTCGGGATCGCGCCAGTAACCAGAGAACAGGCACTCGCCCCGGATGAGCAGCTCGCCAGCAGTGTCGACGGGCAGGTCGCGGCCGTCGGGATCGACGATGCGCACCTCCCAGCCGAAGGAGACCTTCCCCGCGCTGCCGAGCCGGGGATGACCTGGCTGGTGATCTTCGGGAGGCAGCAGGCTGATCATGGACTGGCTCTCGGTGTTGCCGTAGATCTGCCGGAACCTGCAGCCGAACGTCTCGGTCGCCGCCGCCAGCGAGGACGGGGTGATCGGGGCCGTGCCGTAGGCGATCTCGCGCAGGCTGGACAGGTCGGTCGCACCACGGCGGCGGACCTCCCTCACGAGCATGTCGATCATCGAGGGGCCGGCGGTGAAGAACTCGATCCGGTCGGCGGCGATCGCGTCGATCGTCGTCGCCGGGCTGAAGGCCGTGTGGATGTAGACCGTCCCCGCCGTCAGCAGCGCCTGCATGCACTGGCCGAAGCCGCCCAAGTGGAACAGCGGCAAGATCTGCAGGTGCCGGGATCCGGTGACCTGATCGCCGATCTCGATGGCGAAGTCGGCGACGCTCATCATCAGTGCGCCGTGGCGCAGCGGGATCGCCTTGGCCCGGCCGGTCGTCCCGCTGGTGTGCACGAGCGCCAGCAGATCGTCCCCGCTTAGCCTGGGGCGGGGCGGAACGGGCCCGGCCAGTGTCCCGCCGTCCGTCCAGCCAGTGCCCGGCCCAGTGGCGGGCCCGGTGCCGGGCACAGTGCCGGGCCCAGTGCCGGGCCCAGTGCCGGGCCCAGCGCCGCCGCCGATCACGACCCGCGCGCCGGCGCCCTGCCATCCGGCGTCCGCCAGTCCGGTGAATTCGGAGTCGGCGGCGATCGCGACGGGCTCGACCAGCGCGAGCACCTCGGTGAGCTCACGGACCGACAGCCGCCAGTTGACGAACGCCGGCGTCGCGCCCGCTCGCAGCAGCGCGAAGGCGTGCACGAGAAAGTCGGCGCTGTTCTTCGCGACCACCGCGACGATATCGCCGGGCCTGACTCCCGCGGCGGCCCAGCCTCCCGCCTTGCGCTCCACCTCGGTCCGCAGCCCCGCGTAGGTGTACGCCACTCCCCTGTCGTCGGTGAGCGCGGTCACTTGCGGGTGCACGTTGGCGCGCCATTCGATGACGTGAATCCAGCTTTGCATTCAGTCGAAATCCTTCCGGGCCCCGGAATGCGTCATTCGTGACCGGCTGTCCAGGCCGCGATGAGATCGGCCGCCTGCTCCCGAATGCCGGCCGGCTCGAGCAGGTAGTGATCCGCCTTGACGAACTCGAGCGTCTTGTCCGCGGCGGCGAGCGAGTCGTACAAGGCGCGGGCGTCGCTCTCGTAGACGCAGGCGTCCGCGGTGGCGTGCACGACGAGGGACGGCACCGTGACCCTGGCCAGGTGCGGCGCCGCTATGCACTGCGATGTCCGCAGGCTCCACATGGACAGCCAGGTGCGCAGCGTGCTGACCGTGCCGACGCCGAACACCCCGTAGTTGGCCTTGACCGGCTCGCCGAGGTAACACCAGTTCGGCTTCCGGTCGGACGGCTCGATGGCGGGGTCGATCATGCGCAGGTCGGCCCAGCTGCGGGCAACGGTGAACAGCCTGTCCCGCGCTCTGGTACCCGCCAGGGCGTCCAG
Organism: uncultured Actinomycetota bacterium; assembly: GCA_963843745.1. GTDB lineage: Bacteria > Actinomycetota > Actinomycetes > Streptosporangiales > Streptosporangiaceae > Trebonia. The sequence continues at coordinate 1,019,335 of CAWJLP010000007.1, read as the reverse complement.
CTGGCCAAGCGCCCAGCCGGTGATGCGCTCGTTGCGGGCGCGCTGCGCGGCCCGGTAACGGCGCTGGAACTCCTCGTCGTAGGGCGGTCCGTTGTCCGGGTTGAACGGGTCGAGCGCCGGGTCCGCCGACAGCGGGTCGGTCTCGTCCGTCACCGACGGATCCAGCCAGGCGGTGAACACCTCCGGCCGGCCGGAGTGCGCGGAGAGCGCGATGAACAGGTCACCCCGCGGCAGGTCCGCGATAGCGTCGAGCGGCCGCATCCCGGCGACGGGCGTGACGTTCGGCTCGACGGCCTGCGACTGGTAGGCGGCCATGAGAGACCCGCCGCCGGAGTTGCCGAGCAGGACGACCCGGTCGACTCCGGCGTGCTCGCGCAGCCACCGGACTCCGACGCCGATCTCCGCCAGCGCGTGGTCGAGCAGGAAATGCGCCTCGTTCCCGCGGAATCGCGTGTTCCAGCCCAGGAACCCGAACCCGCGCTCGGCCAGGTAGCTGGCGAGATAGTGCTCGGAGAAGTCGACGTTGTAGTGCGTCGCGATGAACGCCGTCGTGGGCTGCATCCCGGCCGGCCGGTGGTAGAGGCCCTGGCAGGGATGCCCGCCAGCGCCGGCCCGGCCGACCACCGGTGACGGCAGGCCCACGAACTCCGTAACGATCTCGGCCAAGAGACACCCCCGTACGTTCTGAATGCCTGCTTTGAACTTGACTGTACAGATTCCCGGCGCAAAACTGAATCTGATATCAGAGTTAGATCGTGGAGGGTCCTATGGACTGGCGGAACGAGGAGTTCGACCTCGGCGGCGTCAACCACCTGGCGCTGGTCTGCTCGGACATGAAGCGCACCGTCGAGTTCTACACCCAGGTGCTCGGCATGCGGCTCATCAAGACCCTGGACCTGCCGGCCGGGTCTGGCCAGCACTTCTTCTTCGACATGGGCGGCGGGAACGCGCTCGCGTTCTTCTGGTTCCCCGACGCGCCCGACCCGGTGCCAGGCGTCTCCGCGCCGGTCACCGTCCCCGGATTCGGCGAGTGGACAAGCGCGGTCGGGTCGATGAACCACATCGCGTTCAACGTGCCCGAAGAGCGGTTCCTCGAATACCGGGCCAAGCTCAAGGCCAAGGGCGTCAAGGTCAGCCCCATCATCGACCACGACGACAGCCCGGAGGGGGTGGCACGCGAAATGCACCCGGGCGTGTTCGTCCGCTCGTTCTACTTCCAGGACCCGGACGGGATCTTGCTGGAGTTCGCCTGCTGGCGGCGGGTGATGGGGCAGCCCGGCGACGTCAGGCACGAGCCGAAGACGGCGGCCGACCGCACCGGCATGCGGGTCTAAGGGACGTGCTGTCCCTGGTTCACGTCGTCGAGTGGCGGGCCTCGGTCAACCCTGACCAGATCGCGCTGACCGACGACCGCGGCGCGGAGCTCACCTACGCGGACCTGCGCGCGGCCATGGAGGCGTCCGCCGCCGCGTTCGCGGCGGTCGGCGTCGGTCCCGGCGACATCGTGCCGGTCATCGCGCGCAACCAGGCCGGCTGGGTTACGGCCATGCTCGGCCTGATCAGGGCCGGCGCCCTGCCCGCCGCGGTCAACTGGCGGCTGGCCGCGCCGGAGGTCGCCGCGCTGCTCGGGCTCATGGCGCCCGCGGCGATTGTCGCCGACGACGACTGCGCCGCGCTCGTCGCCGCGGCGAATTCAGGCCTGCCCATCCTGACCTGCCCCGGGGTCACGGCGGCCGCATCCGCGAACGGCTCGCCGGCGCGGGTGCCGGAGCGGCCGGCCGCCCGGCTGCGCGGGTCCGAGCCCGCCATCTTGCTGCACACCAGCGGCACGACCGGGCGGCCCAAGCTGGTGCCGCTGACCCATGACCAGCTCGTCAGCGCGGCCACGTTCATGAGCCTCGAGGTGCCCGAGGCGGCGCCGGGAGCGCGGCACCTGAGCGCGCTGCCGCTGTTCCACGTCGCTGGCCTGGCGAACCTGTGCTACGCGCTGTTCACCGGCGGGCACCTGCACGTCCTGGGCGGTTTCAGCCCGGCCGGGTTCGTCGACGAGCTGGCCGGCCGCCGCATCCAGCTGACCCAGCTCGTTCCGACGCTGATCCAGGCCGTGACGAGCGAGGTGAGTTCCCGCGCCGAGCCGCCGGACCTGTCGGCCCTGGTCGAGGTCGTCTACGGGGCCTCGCCAATCCGGCCCGACCTGCTCGAGCGCGCCGTCGCCGTGCTGGGCTGCCGGTTCCGGCAGAACTACGCGAGCACGGAGACCGGCCCGCTGCCCATCAGCTCGCTGTCGCCGCGGGATCACGACCCGGCGCGCGGGCGGCTGGCCACGGCCGGCCGCCCCTCGCTCGGCTGGGAAGTACGCCTCGGGGAACTGAGCGAGATCCAGGTGCGCGGCGCGGCGCCGCTGCCCGGCTACTGGAACAACCCCGAGGCGACCGCCCGGACGCTCACGCCGGACGGCTTCTACCGCACCGGCGACGCCGGGACCATCGACGGCGACGGCTACATCACGATCGTCGACCGGCTGAACGACGTCGTGATCACCGGCGGCGAGAACGTGTTCCCCGCCGAGGTCGAAACGGTCCTCGCCCGGCATCCCGCCGTCGCCGACATCGCCGTCATCGGCATTCCCGACGACACGTGGGGCGAGACCGTGCACGCGGTCGTGGTCGCCGCGCCGGACTTCGACACCGGCGAGCTGCTGAGCTGGGCGCGCGAACGGCTCGCCGGGTTCAAGTGCCCGACCGGCGTCACCGTGGTGCCCGAACTGCCGCGCAACGCGACGGGCAAGGTGACGCGCGCCGCGCTGCGTGAACCGTACTGGGCCGGACGCGACAGGCGCGTCTCGTGACCGCGACGACCAGGAAGGGGCAGGCCACCGACGAGGCCTTCAAGGACGCCGCCCGGCTGGTGTTCGCGCGCGACGGCTACCTCAACGCCAAGATCAGCGACATCGCCGAGGCGGCCGGCCGGTCCCCGGCCTCCTTCTACAACTACTACGACACCAAGGCGGACCTGCTCATCGCGCTGGCCGAGGAGTTCCACGCCGAGGCCACGTCGCTCGCGGCGCTGCCCTTCCAGGCCGGCCTCGCCCGCCCGGAAGCGCTGCGCGAGGCGGTCGCCGGCTTCTGGCGCACCTACGCCAAGCGGCGCGGCGAGCTGATCGGCATCTTCCAGGCGGCCATGGTCGAGGGACGGTTCAGGGACCGGTGGCTCGAACTGCGCGGCGAGGCGATCAACCGCATCGCCGGCGAAGTCCGCGCGGCGCAGGCGCACGGCTACTGCCCCGGCGTCGATCCGGTCATGACGGCCTCGGCCCTGTCGGCCATGCTCGAGCACTTCTGCTACATCTGGCTGGGCCAGGGCGGCGAGAAGGACGTGCCGTTCGACGACGAGCGCGCGCTGGACGCGGTGGCCACCATCTGGCAGAAGGCCATCTACTGGCGGGCCGAACCGGGCTAGCCGCATACTGGGCCGATGGGACCGATGGGACCGGCATGACCGGATCGACGCCCGGGCAGGTCGTGCGCATCGGGAACGCCTCCGGGTTCTACGGGGACCGGCCCGCGGCCTTCCGCGAGCTGCTGGAAGCCGGGGACGTCGACATCGTCACCGGCGACTACCTCGCCGAGCTGACGATGCTGATCCTGGCGCGCGACAAGGCCAGGGACCCGTCGCTCGGCTACGCCCGGACGTTCGCCGCGCAGTTCGAGGACTGCGTCGGGCTGGCCGCGCAGCGCGGCGTGCGGCTGGTCGTCAACGCCGGCGGGCTCAATCCCGGCGGCCTCGCCGGGCGGCTCCGCGAGCTGACCGAGCGCCTTGGCCTGCCGGTGCGCGTGGCGCATGTCGAAGGCGATGACCTGACGAGCCGGGCCGGCGAGCTGGGCCTGGGTGAACCGCTGGCCGCCAACGCCTATCTCGGCGCGTTCGGGATCGCGGAGTGCCTGCGGGCGGGCGCGGACGTCGTCGTGACCGGCCGGGTCACCGACGCCTCGCTGGCCGTGGGCTCGGCCGCGGCCTGGTTCGGCTGGTCGTATGGCGACCTTGACGCGATCGCCGGCGCCATGGCCGCCGGGCACGTCATCGAGTGCGGCACCCAGGCGACCGGCGGCAACTACGCCTTCTTCACCACCATCGCCGACCTGCGCCACCCGGGGTTCCCCGTGGCCGAGGTCAGCGCCGACGGCTCGTCCGTGATCACGAAGCAGGCGGGAACCGGCGGCGCGGTGACCGTCGGCACGGTCACCGCGCAGCTGCTGTACGAGGTCGGCGGCGCCCGCTACGCCGGGCCCGACGCGGTGCTCCGGCTCGATTCGGTCCGGCTGACCCAGGACGGCGCGGACCGGGTGCGGATCAGCGGCGTCCGGGGCGAGCCGCCGCCGGACACGCTCAAGGTCGGGATCGCCGCGCTCGGCGGTTACCGCAACGAGGTTACGTTCGTCCTCACCGGCCTGGACATCGAGGCCAAGGCCGAGCTGGTGCGCCAGCAGCTTTCCGCCGCGGTCCCCGACGGCACGACGTGGACCCTCGCCCGCACCGACCATCCGGACGCCGAGACGACGGAAACGGCGAGCGCGCTGCTGCACTGCGTCGCGCGGGGAAAGGACCAGGACGCCGTCGGCAGGCGCTTCTCCGACAGCGCGGTGCACCTGGCCCTGGGGAGCTATCCCGGGTTCCACCTCACCGCCCCGCCGGGTGCCGCCTCGCCGTACGGGGTGTTCCGGTCGGCGTCCGTGCCCGCGTACCTGGTGCCGCATATCGCGGTCCTGCCGGATGGCAGCCGGATCGAGGTCTCCCACTCGCCGCTCGCGGTACCCGCCGCGCGGGCGCTCGCGTCCGTGCCTGAGCCGCGGCTCCCTGATTCAGAACGGGCCCGTGGTGACTCCCGCCGGGCGCCGCTGGGCCGGGTGGCGGGCGCGCGCAGCGGGGACAAGGGCGGCGACGCGAACCTCGGCGTCTGGGTGGAGGACGACCGCGCGTGGCCGTGGCTGGCCCACTTCCTCACCGCGGAGCGGGTGCGCGCGCTGCTGCCCGAGACCGCCGGCCGGGAACTGGAACGGCACGTCCTGCCGAACCTGCGCGCGGTCAACGTGATCGTGCGCGGCCTGCTCGGTGAGGGTGTCGCCTACAACGCGCGGTTCGACCCGCAGGCCAAGGCCCTGGGTGAGCAGCTGCGTTCCCGGTTCGCGGACATCCCGGAGTCGCTGCTGTGACGGTGCTGCGCTCCGCCTTCGACCCCGCGTCCGGCGACGCGGCGGCCAACAGGGACGCCATGCTGGCGGCGCTCGCCGGGCTCGACGCCGAATACGCCAAGCTGCCCGAGGCGGGCGGCGCCAGGGCGGTGGCCCGTCACCGCTCCCGGGGCAAGCTGCTGCCGCGAGAACGGATCGAGCTGCTGCTCGACCGCGACGCGCCGTTCCTCGAGCTGTCTCCGCTGGCGGCGTGGGGTACCGAGTACCCGCTGGGCGGCAGCGTGGTCACCGGCATCGGCGTCGTCGAGGGCGTCGAGTGCGTGATCGTGGCGAACGACCCCACCGTCCGCGGCGGCGCGAGCAACCCATGGACGATCAGGAAGGTCTTCCGCGCCAACGACATCGCGCGAGAGAACCGGCTGCCGCTGATCTCGCTGGTGGAATCGGGCGGCGCGGACCTGCCGAGCCAGAAGGACATCTTCATCCCTGGAGGGCGGCTCTTCCGCGACCTGACCCGGCTGTCGGCCGCGGGCATCCCCACGATCGCGCTCGTGTTCGGCAACTCCACCGCCGGCGGCGCCTACGTGCCAGGGATGAGCGACCACGTCGTCATGGTCCGCGAGCGTGCCAAGGTGTTCCTTGCCGGGCCCCCGCTCGTGAAGATGGCGACGGGTGAGATCGCGGACGACGAATCGCTGGGCGGCGCGGACATGCATGCCCGCGTCTCGGGACTGGCGGATTATTACGCGACCGACGAGACCGACGCGGTCCGCCTCGGCCGCCGGATCGTGGCGCGGCTCAACCACCGCAAGGCGGGCGCGGTGCCGCATCCAGCTCCGCTGCCGCCGCGGTTCGCCGAGGACGAGCTGCTCGGGATCGTGCCGGCCGACCTGAGGCAGCCGTTCGATCCGCGCGAGGTGCTCGCCCGGGTGGTCGATGACAGCGATTTCGATGAGTTCAAGCCGCTGTACGGCACGAGCCTGGTCACCGGCTGGGCCCGGCTGCACGGCTATCCGATCGGCGTGCTCGCCAACGCCCGCGGCGTGCTCTTCTCCGCCGAGTCGCAGAAGGCGGCACAGTTCATCCAGCTCGCGAACTCCGCCCGCACGCCGCTGGTCTTCCTGCACAACACGACCGGGTACATGGTCGGCACCGAGTACGAGCAGGGGGGCATCATCAAGCACGGCGCCCTCATGATCAACGCGGTGGCGAACTCGTCGGTCCCGCACCTGTCAGTGCTCATGGGCGCCTCCTACGGCGCCGGGCACTACGGTATGTGCGGGCGGGCCTTCGACCCGAGATTCCTGTTCGCCTGGCCGTCGGCGCGGTCGGCGGTCATGGGCGGGCAGCAGCTCGCGGGCGTGCTCTCGATCGTGTCCCGCGCTGCCGCCGCCGCGGCCGGGCGCCCGTTCGACGAGGACGCGGACGCGGCGATGCGGGTGGCGGTCGAGCGGCAGATCGACGCCGAGTCACTGCCCACGTTCCTGTCCGGCCGGATCTACGACGACGGCATCATCGACCCGCGCGACACGCGGACCGTCCTGGGCCTGGCCCTGTCCGTCATCGCCAATGCCCCCGGGGCGGCACCGGCCTCCGGCGGCTTCGGCGTCTTCCGGATGTGATGCGCCGATGACCGATCACCGCGTGACCCGGGTACTCGTCGCCAACCGCGGGGAGATCGCGCGCCGTGTCGTGGCCACCTGCCACCGGCTGGGGCTGTCGGCCGTGGCCGTGTGCTCCGATCCCGATCTCGATGCCCCGCACGTGCGGGAAGCGGACGCCGCGGTCCGGCTGCCGGGCAGCACCGCCACGGACACCTACCTGCGCGCCGACAAGCTCGTCGACGCGGCGCTGCGGGCCCGCGCGGACGCCGTCCATCCGGGGTACGGCTTCCTGTCGGAGAACGCCGGCTTCGCGCGAGCCGTGGTGGACGCGGGCCTCACCTGGATCGGCCCTTCCCCTGAGGCCATCGCGGCGATGGGCGACAAGGTCGAGTCCAAGCGGCTGGCCGCGGCCGCCGGGGTGCCGGTGCTGGCCGCGCTGGACCCGGCCGCGGTCGCGGCGGGTGACCTGCCCGTGCTCGTCAAGGCCGCGGCGGGCGGTGGCGGGCGCGGCATGCGCGTCGTGCGGGATCTCGGAAGCCTGCGCGGCTCGCTCGAGGCGGCCAGGGACGAGGCGGCGGCGGCGTTCGGCGACCCGGGTGTCTTCATCGAGCCCTTCATCGAGGGCGGTCACCATGTCGAGGTGCAGGTGCTGGCCGACCGGCACGGCACGGTGCTGGTGCTGGGCGAACGGGAGTGCTCGATCCAGCGGCGCCATCAGAAGATCATCGAGGAGTCTCCCGCGCCGCTCGCCGAGCGGACCCCCGGCTTGCGGGACCGGCTGCAGGCCGCCGCGATCGCGGTGGCGCGCAGCGTGGAGTACACCGGCGCCGGCACCGTCGAGTTCCTCGCCGTGCCTGACGGACGCTTCTGGTTCCTCGAGATGAACACGCGGCTGCAGGTCGAGCATCCGGTGACCGAGTGCACGACCGGGCTGGACCTCGTCGAGCTGCAGCTGCTGGTCGCGGCCGGCGGGCGGCTGCCGCCGGCGGCCCCGCCCGGCCGCGGCGCCGCCGTGGAGGCGCGCCTGTACGCCGAGGACCCGGCCGCCGGCTGGCTGCCCGTCACGGGGATATTGCTGTGCCTGGACGTCCCGGTCACTCAGCCCGCTTTCACGCCTCCCGTCCTCGACGTGGCACCCCGCGGCGTACGGCTGGACGCCGGAGTCGACGACGGCGCCGTCATCAGCGTGCACTACGACCCGATGCTGGCCAAGGTGATCGCCTGGGCGCCGACGCGGGCCGAGGCGTGCGCGGTCCTGGGCCGCGCGCTCACCCGCGCCCGGATCCACGGGCTGCGCACCAACCGCGACCTGCTCGTGCGCGTGCTCGGCCATCCCGCGTTCGCCGTCGGTGACACGGATACAGGCTTCCTCGACCGGCACGGCCTGGACGTTCTCGCCGCTCCGCTCGCCGGGCCGGCCGATGAGCGGCTGGCCGCGGTGGCCGCGGTCCTGGCGGATGCCGCGCGGCGGCGGGCGGCCGCCACCGTGCTGGCCGACGTGCCGGGCGGCTGGCGTAACGTGCCGGGCAGCCCGCAGTGGAGCGTGCTGACCGGGCCGGCCGGCGAGCACCGGGTGAGCTACCGGCCGGCCCGCGGCGCTCCCGCCGGGGTGACCGTTGACGACCTGCCGGGTGTCGTGCCGCTGTCGTGCGCGCCGTCCCTGGTTGTCATGGAGGTTGACGGCATGATCCGGCGGTGGCGGGTGGCCCGCTATCCCGGTCCCGGCGGCGCCAGCCGTCTGGAGGTCGACGGCGACGCCGGCGCCGTGACGTTCACCGAGGCCGGCCGGTTCCCTGAACCCGGCTACGCCGCCGACTCGGGATCGCTGCGGGCACCACTGCCCGGCACGGTCGTCGCCGTGCGCGTCGCCGTCGGCGACCGGGTCCATGCCGGCCAGGAGCTGCTGGTGATCGAGGCCATGAAGATGCAGCACGTCGTCCGCGCCGACCGGGCCGGGCGGGTGGCGGCACTGCCCGTCACGGCCGGCGCCGTGGTCGAGGTCGGTGCGGTGCTCGCCGTCCTCGCGGACGACCAACCCCAGGAGGTGTCATCGTGAGCTTCACCGAGTCCGCGGAACGGCAGGCGCTGCGCGAGTCCGTCCGGCAGGTGGCACGGAAGTTCGGGGTCGAGTACGCCGTCGAGCACGCTCGCCGCGGCCAGCCGATGACCGAGCTGTGGCGGGCCCTGGGGGCCGCCGGGTTCCTCGGGGTGAACCTGCCCGCGGAGTACGGCGGCGGCGGCGCCGGAATCTACGAGCTTTCTCTCGTGCTCGAGGAGGTCAGCGCCGAGGGCGCGCCGCTCATCATGATGGTGGTCTCCCCCGCCATCGTGGGAACCGTGCTCGCCAGGTACGGAACGCCGGAGCAGCGGACGCGATGGCTGCCGGGCATCGCTGACGGCAGCACCGTCGTCGCCTTCGGCATCACCGAGCCGGACGCGGGGAGCAATTCGCACAACATCACGACGATCGCGCACCAGGACGGCTCCGACTGGATCCTCACCGGCCGCAAGACGTTCGTGACCGGGGTCCCCAACGCGGATGCCGTGCTCATTGTCGCCCGCGTTCAGCACGCCAGAACCGGGCGGCTGCGGCCGGCCATGTTCCTGCTGCCGCGCGAGACCCCCGGATTCAGCTACTACCCGATCGAGATGGACATCGTCGAGACCGAGCGGCAGTGCCAGCTCTTCATCGATGACGTGCGGCTGCCCGCCGAGGCGCTGGTTGGCGGCCACGACGCGCCGTTGGAAGCCCTCTTCGCCGGCCTCAACCCGGAGCGCATCATGGGGGCCGCCACCGCCGCGGGCACCGGCCGCTTCGCGATCAACAAGGCGCGGCGCTACCTTCAGGAACGCAACGTCTGGGGCGTCCCCATCGGCGCCCACCAGGGCCTGGCCCACCCCCTCGCGCAGTGCCACATCGAGGTTGAGCTCAGCCGCCTCATGCTCGCCAAGGCAGCCACCTTGTATGACGAAGGCGACGACAAGGCGGCCGGCGAGGCCGCCAACATGGCCAAGTACGCGGCCGCGGAGGCCAGCATCCGCGCCCTGGACCAGGCCATCCAATGCCACGGCGGCAACGGGCTCGCGGCCGACTACGGGCTCGCCATGCTTCTCGGGGCGGCGCGCATCGCCCGGGTCGCACCCGTCAGCCGGGAGATGATCCTGAACTTCGTCGCCCAGCATTCGCTCGGCCTTCCCAAGTCATACTGAGGCGAGGAGGCATATGTCCGGGATCGTGCACAGCGTGTCCGGCGACCGCATCGTGACCATCACGCTCGACTCGCCCGCCAACAGGAACGCGCTGTCGCGCGGGCTCGTCGCGCAGCTGCGGGACGCGCTCGCCGCCGCGGCGGCAGCCGGTACCGACGGCACCGCGCACGCCGTGCTGCTCACGCACTCGGGGACCACGTTCTGCAGCGGCGCCGCGCTCGACGAGATGCGCGACGGTGATCCCGCGGACGGGACGCGGGCCATGCTGGCCCTGTTCCGGCAGCTGCTCACCCTGCCGATCCCGGTCGTCGCCCGGGTCGACGGCGCCGCCCGGGCGGGCGGCCTGGGCGTGCTCGGCGCGTGCGATGTCGTGCTCGCCTCGGCCCGCTCGACGTTCGCCTTCACCGAGGTGCGGCTCGGCCTGGCCCCCGCCGTGATCAGCCTGCCGCTGCGCCCGCTGCTCACCCCACGGGCCGCCGCGCGGTACTTCCTCACCGGCGAGACGTTCGGCGCGACGGTGGCCGCGCAGATCGGGCTCGTCACCGCGGCCGGGGACGACGTGGATGCCCTCGCCTCGGACGTGCTCGACGGCCTGCGCCGCGCCGATCCCCAGGGCCTGCGCGAGACCAAGCCGCTCACCACCGGCGACCGGCTGCGCGCCATCGACGAGGAGGGGGCCGCGATGGGACAGCTGTCCGCGCGGCTGTTCGCGTCTGACGTCGCGCGGTCGCACTTCTCCGCCTTCCTCGATCAGACGCACCGGAAAGGCCAGCGATGACGCCCTCCCCCGCCCCCGCCACCCCTAAGTCGGAGGCTCGTTCACTGGGCGATCACGCGCCCCGACTTCATCGCGTATCACTTTCGGCACGCAGACCTTTACCTGGGGGCAGTGGCGGCAGCGGATCCTGCGGCTGACCGGCGCCCTGCGCGACGCCGGGGTGCGCCCCGGCGACCGGCTGACCGTGCTGGACCTCAACCACCTCGCCACCGTGGAGCTCACGCTGGCGGCGTCCGCCCTCGGTGCCGCCACCGTGCCCGCGAACTTCCGGCTGAGCCCCGACCAGATCCGCTACATTCTCGAGGACTCCCGGCCCGTGATGCTCTTCCACGGGGCGCAGCTCGCCGACGTCGCGGCCGCCGCCGGCGCGGACAGCCTGGTTCCGCGGCGGGTGGTGATCGGCGGCGAGGGCGACGAGTACGAGCCGTTTCTCGCGGCCGGGCAGCCCGACGAGGGCAGCAGCGCCGGCCCGGACGACGTCTGCCTCGTGATGTACACCTCCGGCACCACCGGCCGGCCGAAGGGCGCCCAGCTCACCCACCGCGGCGTGATCGCGCACAGCGCGGCGTGCTGCGTTGCGATGTCGATCGGGCCCGACACCTTCATCTTCGTCGCGATGCCGCTGTTTCACGTGGGCGGCTCGTGCTACGCCCAGGTCGGCATTCACGGCGGCGCGCGCACGATCTTGCTGCGAGAACCCACGCCTGGCGCGCTTTTCGGCGCGATCGCCAGCGGGGCGACCAGCACCTTCGTCGTCCCGACCGTCATCCACGGAGTGCTCGCCGCCGGAGAGCAGGCGATCACCGCGTTCGGCGCCTTGAAGTCGATCTCTTACGGGGCCGCGCCGATGCCGCTGCCGATGCTGCGGCAGGCTCTCGACGCGTGGCCGCAGACTGAGCTTGTCCAGGTCTACGGGATGACCGAGCTATCCGGCGTGGCCACCTTGCTCAGCGCCGAGGCGCACAGGGACGCCGCCCACCCCGAGCGGCTTGCCTCCAGCGGTCTGCCCTTGCCTGGCGTCGATGTCCGCGTCGTCGATCCCGTGACCCTCGAGGATGTCAAGCCAGGCGAGAGGGGCGAGATCTGGTTCCGCTCGGCCCAGGCCATGCGCGGGTACCTCAACCGGCCGGAGGCCACCGCGCAGACGAAGACCGCCGATGGCTGGATCCGCTCCGGCGATATCGGCCGCACCGACGACGCCGGCTTCGTCTACGTCCTGGACCGGGTCAAGGACATGATCATCACCGGCGGCGAGAACGTCTACAGCCCCGAGGTCGAGAACGTGCTCAACGCCTGCCCGGGCGTCAGCGAGGGGGTGATCATCGGGATCCCCGACGACCGCTGTGGCGAGTCCGTCAAGGCCGTCGTTGTCCCCGCAGCGGGAGCGGAGTTGTCCGCCGACAACTTCATCGCCTTTTGCCGCGCCCGGCTGGCCCACTACCCGTCCCCGGCTTCGGTCGACTTCGTCGAGGTCCTGCCGCGCAGCGCCACGGGCAAGTTGCTCAAACGCGCGTTGCGCGAGCCTTACTGGGCCGGCCGGGAACGGGCCATCTGACCATCGACGGTCACGATTCGGCCCACATCGGCAGCGCATCGGGCGGCAGCGGCACGGCGAACGCGTTCAGCAGGAACGAAACGATCGTGTAGTACCCGCACAGCGACACCAGCTCCACCATCCCGGCGTCGCCGAGAAGGCGGTGGGCCGCATCGTACGTCTCCTGGTCCAGGCGTCCGGCGTCACTGAGCTGGCGGGCCACCGCGTACACGGCCCGTTCATCGTCGGCTTCAAACGGCGGCTCGTCACCACGGCCGATCGCGTCCACCACCGCGCCGGCGACGCCGTGCTCGCGCGCCATCGGCGCGTGCGCCCACCACTCGAACTCGGCCTGCCACCGTGCGCCGACCGTGATGATGGCGATCTCGGACAGCCGCCGCTCGATCGACGTGCCGAACCGCAGCGTCGCGCCGAGTGCGGACAGCCGCCGCCCGGCGTCAGGCGCCGTGACGAACGCGTTGAACGGGCCGGCCAGGGTGCCGTCGGCGGTCAGGGCCACGTTGCCCCGGCCATTGACGATGCTGTCCCACAGCCGCTGGCCCTCGGGTCCCAGCTCATCGCGCCGCACAGAGGGAATCCGGGTCATGGGAGCTGGCTCGGTCACCGCTTCACCAGCTGGATGTTGCGCACGACGAGTTCCCTTCGGATGCGGTGGACTTGATCACCACCGTAACGCGCGCGCTGGAGCAACTGACCGCTGGAGGCGAGCTTCGCGCCGACGGCGCCAGGCGCGGCGTATCCGCGATGCCAGCAGCGCGAACGCCGCGATGCCGGCAGCGAGCGCCGCGGCCGCGATTATCGCTGCGGGGATCGGGTGGAACACGGCGAACGACACGAGAGCCACCACGCCCGCGTCCTCGAGCAGGCTGGCGACGATGTTGCTGAACGGTTCAGGGCTCGTGTTCACGCCAACCCGCACGCCGCTCTTCACCACGTGCGCGGCGAGCGCCGTCCCGCCGCCGAGCGCGGCCGCCGCGATGACCGCGGCCGAGCTGGCCTGCGCGTGCTGGGCCATGACAACGCCAACCGCGCCGCCGACGACCGGCCGCAGGGCCGTGTGAGCGACATCCCACACCGAGTCCAGCACCGGGATCTTGCCCACGACGAACTGGCCGGCGAACAGCACAGCCGCGGCCGCGAGAACCGACGGGCGCTCCAGTACCGACGGTATCGCGGCGATGTGCCCGAACCTGCCCATCAGGCCGAGCACGAGCACCGCCGCGTAGCAATTCACGCCACTGGCAGCGCCGCTGGTGAAGATCAAAGAAACCGGGAGCATCCGGGTCGTCCTCCAGCTCTCGTATGTGCGCCCACTACGGTATGCGGAGATAGACAGCGATCCAGCCAGGCGGACGGAGCATCGAGCCGATGAGCGACATGACGACTGACAGCGCGGGGCGGGTGACCGTCACGCTCACCGGCGCGGTGGCCGACGTCCGCTTGAACCGGCCTGAGAAGCGCAACGCGCTCGATCCCGCGATGTTCGAGGCGCTCGTGGCAACAGGCGAGCGGCTGAAGTCTCAGCCGGGGCTGCGTGCGGTCGTACTGTCCGGCGAGGGACCCGACTTCTGCGCCGGGCTGGACTTCGGCTCCTTCCAGGCGATGCGCGCGGGGATGAGGCTGTCCGCGACCGCTCAGCTCCCGGCCGCCGACGGGCCGGCGAAGGCGACCGGCCAGCGCGCGGCCTACGTCTGGGCCGAGGTCCCGGTTCCGGTGATCGCGGCGCTGCGCGGCAACGCGCTGGGCGGCGGCCTGCAAATCGCGCTCGGGGCGGACATCCGGATCGTCGCGCCCGATGCCCGGCTGTCGGTGTTCGAGGTGGCGTGGGGCCTGATCCCGGACATGACCGGAACTCAGCTGCTGCCCGAGCTGGTTGGCAGGGACGTCGCCAAGGAGCTGACCTACACCGCACGGATCGTCGGCGGCGAGGAGGCCGTGCGCATCGGGCTGGCGACGCGCGCCGACCCGGATCCGCTCGCCGCGGCTCTCGCCATGGCGAAGGAGATCGCCGGGCGCAGCCCGCACGCGATCCGGGCGGCGAAGCGGCTGCTCGACCTCGCCGGGCGGACCGACCTGACGTCGGGGTTCGCCGCCGAGCAGGAGGAGATCCGCGCGCTGATCGGCAGCCCGAACCAGGTGGAAGCCGTCACAGCACGCCTGGAAAACCGCGACCCCAGCTTCAACGAGACCTGACCGCTGCCAGCCTGGCTAGCGGGCCACGGCGCCCATCGGGTCCTATGCGGGCAGGACCAGCTTCCCGGCTCCCAGACGGGCAAGGAGAGCGTTGCTGGTTTCGGCGAAGACGGATAGATAAGCCGTGCCGTCGGCTGGCTGGCGATGCTGGATGTCAATGTCAGCGGCCTCAAGATCGCGGGTAAGGCGGTTCATGAGGCTGCGGGCCTGGCTGGCGATCAGGTACTCGGACTCTTTGGTATCAGCCTTCTCGTCTAGCCAAGTAATGATCTCTAGTGCAGCGGGCAGCAGGTGGACCCATGACACGAAGGACGGTATGTCTGCGGGCCCAGCGAGGCTGAGGAGCAGTGCCCACCTCTCCCGGTACGCGGTGAAGTGGCGTTCGTTGCCTGCCCACGCGGCCTTGATGACCCCGGCGGCCGTAAGCGACGTCAGAACGTCGCTGATGTTCCTCTTAGCGAATCCTGCTTCGTCCGCGATCCGGGCCGCGTCGAGTGGTCCACTCGGGTAGGTCAGCAGTACTCGCATCGTCTCGGAGCGGCCGCCTGGCCCGAATAGGTGGCGAAGCCGGAAGGACAGGTTAATTGGAAGGGCCGGGTTCGGCTGGTGTGACTTGCCGGTTCTTGCGGCAGGAGGACGGACGAAGCCGTACTGAGCGAAGACCGGATCCGGCTGCGGGACGAAAGCCAGGACATCGGGGCTGAAGACTGGCACCCTGTCCCGGACAGCGACTGCCTGGTCGCCGGCGTCCAAGTGCGTGGGTGCCCCCTGCCGCGTCCACGCGATAACGGCAGCGACCAGGCCGGGGGGCAGGGCAAACCTGCCGGCCAGGTTCCGCAGTCGCTGCGTGGACAGGAGTTCGTGATTGAATGCCATCCAGTCGAGCATCTCATCGAACAACCGTGGATCGCGGCGAGCGATCCCGATGGTGAAGAGGATGAGGGCCTCGGGATCAACCGCCCATCGATCGGCTCCTCCCACGGTCGTTGAGGCGCCGATCTGTGACCACTGACGCCAGGCGAAGTCCAAGAGTCCCTGGCTGACCCTGTCTCTAATCTCCGAGATCGGCATCGTCTACCCCCAGGACGCGAAGAGCATCCACTAGGACCGACCTGTATCCAGGCGACGGATCTTGTGTTATCGACCACCGCGCGGCGGCAGCGAGTTCACCCTGAGTCGGGTTGAGCGCGCGGAGATCGGTTTCATGTCGCCCTCCGCCCTGGTCAACCATGGCAAAGAGCTTGAAGTGAATCTGGTCGAACCGGCCGGCAAAATGAACGACGAGGGCCGTCCCGTAGTACCTGGTCACCACCCGGCTCATGAAGCCTCAGGCAGCCCCCATTTGAGCAGGCCCGTTGGCCCTGGGTTCAACCAGTCCTCGGCCAGTCCGAAGTCCGCTGCGACATTCGCCCGTGCGGTCAGGAGGGCTTGCGGCAACGGTTCGGCGAGACGCAATTCGCCATTCTCGGCTATCGCGAGGAGATCTACGTCTCTAGTCGCGCGCCTGACAAGGCCGAGGGCTGTCAGCGCGGAACCACCGATGACCACGATCTCAACGCGGCTGCCGAGCGCCTGCAACTGATCGGCCAGCGCGCCGAGCAGTACGTCGATTGTCTGATCTGTGATCTCCATGTACTGAGGGTAACAGATCGGGATGTTGAAGGTCCTCAATCAAGGCCCTCAACATCTTCACTCGGGATGACTCGGCCGATGCATTGATCACAGAGAGGCGCTTGCCGTCGGTCAGCACTGGCAGCACAGCCACGGCTGATCGGCAGTCAGCCGGGTACGTTCGATGATTGCTTGAATAAGCGCAGGAGGGGCTACCTGTGAGCAGCCCGCACGCTATCCTGGCTGCGAAGCGGCTGCTCTACCTCGCCGGCGCCGACCTGGCGTCGGGGTTCGCGGCCGAGCAGGATGAGATCCGCGCGCTGATCGGCAGCCCGAACCAGGTGGAAGCCGTCACAGCACGCCTGGAAAAGCGCGACCCCAGCTTCAACGAGATCTGACGCCGGCTCTGCGCCTGCCAGAAGTGGTGTATGATGTGGTGTATGAAGCGGACGAACATCTATCTCGCTGAAGGCCAGGCAGCCGCGCTGGACCGGGTTGCGGAGGCAGAGGGCATTTCCAGGGCAGAACTGATCCGCGAGCTGATCGACCGGGCGATCGGCGGACATCCCGGCGCTGATCTCGCGGCCGACCTCGCCGCGATCAACGATTCCTTCGGGGCCCTCGCAGGACACGAGGCATTCTCCCGGACGCGAGACCATCGCATGGATTACCTGGACCGGCTGGCCGACACGTGATTCTGATCGACAGCGACGTCCTCATCGAGCACCTGCGTGGCAAGATCGCGGCCCGGGACTGGCTCGTGGGCGCCCGGCAGTCCTCCGGGCCGCTGGCGATCAGCGTCGTGAGCCTGACCGAGATCGCCGGAGGCATGCGCCCACTCGAACGCCGCGAGGTCATGCGGCTACTCGCAGCATGCAGCGGTTCGAGGTCACCGAGCAAGTGGCGTGGCGAGCGGCGACACTCATGCAGGAATACCGGCCATCCCACTCCGGAATCGGCCTCGGAGACTACCTGATCGCCGCCACCGCACTCACCGAAGGACTGGAACTCGCCACGCTGAACACCCGCCACTATCCCATGTTCCCTGAACTCGCACGCCCCTTCTGACCTTGGAACGGCGCGCGGTCACGGCGATCTCGACGACGTACGGCCGAACCACCGGCAGTCAGCCGGGTACGTTCGGGATAATTGTCTTGAATAAGCGCCGGGAGGGATTCCTGTGACCGAAACCGGTGCGACCAGCACGCCCGGGCTCGCTGAGATCGCCGACATCGGCCGCGATACCGTACGGGGCGGCTACTCGCGTCACCTCTTCGATGATGCCGACCGGCAGCTTCGTGAGTGGTTCGTCGCGCGCGCGGCCGGGATCGGCCTGGACGTCGACCATGACCGCAACGGCAACATCTGGGCGTGGTGGGGGCCACCCGGCCCCGGCGCGCTCGTTACCGGCAGCCACCTGGACTCGGTGCCTGGCGGCGGCGCCTTCGACGGACCGCTGGGCGTGGTCAGCGCGCTCGACGCGGTCCAGCGGCTGATGGTCAGCGGCTTCCGGCCATCCCGTCCGGTCGCGGTCGTGGTGTTCGCCGAGGAGGAGGGCTCGCGCTTCGGCGTCGCCTGCCTCGGCTCGAAGCTGCTGGCGGGCGGACTCGCCGCCAGTAACGCGCTGGCGCTGACCGATGAGTCCGGATGCTCGCTGGCCGAGGTGATGGCGGGAGCCGGACTCGACCCGGCCCGCGCCGGCCGCGACGACGCGCTGCTGTCTCGCATCGGCCTGTTCCTCGAGCTGCACGTGGAGCAGGGCCGCGGGCTGATCGACCTTGGCGTCCCCGTCGGCGTGGCCTCCAGTGTCCTCGGCCACGGCCGCTGGCGGCTGCGCTTCGCCGGTCAGGGAAACCACGCCGGCACCACCCTCATGTCCGACCGGCGCGACCCTATGGTCGCCGCGGGCGCGACGATCGCGCAGATTCCCGGACTGGCGCGGGCGCGGGCCGGCGCCCGCGCCACCGTCGGCCGCGTCGATGCCACCCCCGGCGGCACTAACGTGATCGCGAGCCACGTCGACGTGTGGCTGGACAGCCGCGCCGAGGACGACGAGGTCACCCGCGCGCTCGTCGCCGATATCGGCACAGCAGCCGCCGGACACGCCGCCGAACAGGGGTGCACGGCCGAGCTGACCGAGCAGTCGTGGTCCGGCACCGTGCGCTTTCCCGACGGCCCGCGGATGGCCATCTCCGAGGCGCTGGGCGGCGTTCCCGCCCTGCCGACCGGCGCCGGCCACGACGCCGCCGTGCTCGCGGCGGCTGTGCCTACCGCCATGCTCTACGTTCGCAACCCCACGGGCATCTCGCACGCGCCTGAAGAGTTCGCCAGCGCCGAGGACTGCGCCGCCGGCGTTGACGCGCTGGAAACCGCGCTGCGAAGCCTGGCAGGACGGTCATGAACCGGTCATCACAGGGCTGACGCCCGGCTACCGGGCCAGGGCGCCCATCGGGTCCCAGGCGGGCAGCACGATCGGCTCGGCGTCCAGCGCGCTTCGCAGGCCGGCCGGAAGCGCGCTCTTGCGGGCGGCGATCTCGAAGACGTACTGGCCGAACCAGGAGTCGTTCATCGTGTAGAAGCCGTCCTTGCCGCGGTCGGAGCCCCAGCTGTTCTCCACGCGCCAGCGACGGGTCGTCCCGTCCAGCACATCGACCCCGGTGAAGAGCATCGCGTGCGTCATCGCGGTCTCGTGGTAGGCCAGCCGGGCGGCCTTGTCGAGGCCGAACGCGGTGTTGTAGACCGACGGCAGGTCGTAGAGCTCGGCGTCCCAGAACGCGTAGTCGTTGCTCATCATCTTGCCGACGTCGCAGCCGAACCAGACCGGCTCGCCGCCCTGGATCGTGGCCGCGGCGACGTCCTTGATGACCTGCATGTCGACGTTGAGGTAGATGACCGGCGGGCCGCCGATGACGTTGCCGAGGTACTCGACGGTGAAGGTCCGGCCGACCGGGCTGGACGGGCGGGGGTCGTTGACCAGGCAGACGTAGTCACTGACCGGCAGGTCCACGTACTTGGCGGCGAACTCCTGGGGGGTGAGGACGCCGTCCCGGTGGAACTTCTTGTCCTTGTCCGTCCACTGCCAGTCGAAGCGCTCCGGCGGCGTGCCCAGGTGGATGCACAAGATCCGGTAGACGACCTGCATGATCTCGGCCTTGGCCGCGCGGGGGGCCTCGGCACCGTCGGCCGCGGCCGCGCGGACGGTCCGCGCCCCCTGGCGAAGCTGGTAGCGGAGGATCGAGTTCATCCTGGCCGTGTTCGACGAGCTCTGCGTCTCCGGCATGAAAGCCTTGGGGACCAGGCCGTGCTTTTCGACCAGGGCGGCGAACATGTTCCACTGGCCGCCGTCGCCGGCCACCGACTCCAGCAGGAAGGCGACCGTGCGATCGTCGAGGTCCCGGCCCGCCGTCTCGATGATCGCCTCGAGGAAGTAATTGGCGCGCTCGAGCTTGTCCCAGAACATCGCGTAGTTCTGCGAGAACTCGAAGTCCTTGAGCCCGGTCGTGCGCATGACGCCGACGCGCAGCAGGTTCAGCCCGGCGAACAGCCAGCAGCGGCCGCTCTTCTCCTGGTTCGTGACCTTCCAGTCGTCCAGCGTCGTCGACAGCGAGTGGTCGATGCTGCTGACGATCTCCCTGTTGATGGCGACGTCGTCGACGGTCACCCGGGTCACGGCATTCTGGGCGAGCCGGTAGGCCGGGCTGGCCGAGAAATCCTTGCGCAGTCGCTCCAGATCAGCAGCAGCGAGTGTTCCGTCCACCGAACCATCCCTTCGCGTCGTCCCCGTCCTGCTTCCAGATTAGACGGCGACGCTAGCTCGCCAACTGGCTGAAGCGGTTGCGGTAGGCCTGGGGTGTGATGCCCCAGCGGCGGGTGAAGTGACGGCGGAGCATCAGGGGCGCGAGCCCGCAGTCGGCGGCTATCCGCTCGATCCCGTGGTCAGTCCGCTCCAGCAGTTCCTGGGCCACGATCAGGCGCTGGCTGGTCAGCCACTGGTGCGGAGTGGTCCCGGTGCGGGCGGCGAACCAGCGGGCGAACGTGCGCGGCGACATGTGCACCTGCCGGGCGAGATCAGCGACGGTGAGCGGCTCGCGCAGGTGCTCGACTGCCCAGTCGTGCAGCGTGGCCAGGTCAGGCCCGTCGGTGGTGTCGTCCACCAGCACCGGGACGAACTGCGCCTGGCCGCCGTCGCGATGCGGGGCGACCACCATGTGACGGGCGATCTCGTTGGCCACCGCGGCGCCATGCTCCAGGCGGATGACGTGCAGGCAGGCGTCGATCCCCGCGGCCGTCCCCGCGCTGGTGATCAGCTGGCCCTCGTCGACGTAGAGCACACCGGGATCCACGTCGACCCGCGGATAGCGCCTGGCTAGCTCGGCCGCGTATTTCCAGTGCGTGGTCGCCCGGCGGCCGTCGAGCAGCCCGGCGGCGGCGAGCACGAAGGCCCCGGTGCACTGGCTGAGCACCCGGCCGCCACGGTCCACGACCGTTCGCAGCGCGGCGAGCACTGGCTCCGGCGGCCGTGTGTCGATCTGGTCCCAGCACACGACGACGGCCAGGTCGGCGGAGCTCAGCCGGTCCACGCCCGACTCGACCAGGATCGGCATGCCGACATCCGTGCGGATGACTCCCGGCTGTGCCGCTGTCACGAAATATTCGTAACGTGGGATTCCTTCGCCCCGACGGTCACACCCGAACACTTCCGCGGTAACCCCGAGGCCGAACGTTGACACGCCCTCGTAAGCGAGGACCGCGACAGACGACAGCATGCCTTCAGCGTACGGCAGGAAAGTACCGGTGATTGTCATTCCTGCCACTGGCGGCCTGGACCCTGGTCACACAGGCTGGAGGCATGGCACAGATGACCTCGGACGCGACCGCCGGGCCGGGCGAACGGGCGACGACGCCAGGCAGCTCCCGCCCCGCCTTCTCCGCCTGGGCGGCGCTCTTGGTGGTCTGGCTGGTCTGGGGCTCGACCTACCTGGCTATCCGGGTGGCGGACCGGTCCATCCCGCCGTTCGCGATGGCCGCGGCCAGATACCTGACGGCAGGAGCGGTGCTCTACCCGGTCGCGTGGCTCGCCAGCCGCCGGCGACAGGCAGCGGGCCAGTCGGCGGTCCAGTCGGCGGTCCAGCCGGCGGTCCAGCCGACGGGACAGGGCCCGGCCGGGTCTCGTGCCTCATCGCGGCTCGCGCAATGGGGCGGGATGGCGGCGGTGGGCACGCTGCTGCTCGCCTTCGGCAACGGCGGGGTGTCCTATGCGGAGCAGACCCTGCCGTCGGGGCTGGCCGCACTGCTGGTCGCCAGCGTCCCGCTGTGGATGGCGCTCGCCGACCGGGTGATCAACGGGCGGTCGATCCCGCTGCGGGGCTGGATCGCGCTGGTCCTCGGCCTGGCTGGTATCGCCATCCTCGCCCGGCCCTCGGGGAACGGCGCGGTGCTTCCCGTGCTTGTCGTCCTCGGGGGCAGCGCCAGCTGGGGCATCGGTTCCGTGCTCGCCGGCCTGCTGCCGGCACCGGCCAGCCCGCTGGTTGGCAGCGCGATGGAGATGCTGACCGGGGCGATCGTGCTCACCGGGCTGGCGGCGGCGACCGGCGAGCTGACGCACTTCGATGCCGCGCACGTCAGCACGCAGTCGCTGCTCGGGCTGCTCTACCTGATCGGCCCGGGGTCACTGCTCGCCCTGACCTGCTACGTGATCGCGCTGCGGCGGCTGCCGACCGCCGCGGTGTCCACCTACGCGTACGTCAACCCGGTGGTGGCCGTCTCGCTGGGAGCGCTGTTCCTCGGCGAGCGGCCCACGCTCGCCACGCTGCTCGGCGGCGTGGTCGTGATCGCCAGCGTCGCGATCCTCCTCATCAACCGCGCCGGGAGCCCGCCGCCACCGCGGACCCAGCGCGACTAACCGGGCGTCCCACAGCCGGGCGTACAGATCGGGCCGCCGGTCGGCGAACAGGTCGTTCAGGTCACTGTTCCGCTTGTCCCGTGCCAGCCGCAGGTCGATCGCCGCGGTCAGCACGGCCGCGCGGTCCTCGCACACCGGCCCGGCGAGCGGGTAGCCGCCACGCCGGATGATGACCGAACCGCCCACCCAGTCCACGCCGCGCTCGGTCCCGCAGCGGTCCGCGACGGCGATGAACACGCCGTTGGCCGCGGCCGCCGCCCTGCGCCGAGACCACCTCACCGGATCGCTCACCGGGCGGCGGGGGCGACGCTGACGCCGGCCAGTTCACCGGGGCCGCTATCAGGTCAGCGCCGCTCAGCGCGGCGAGCCGCACCCATTCAGGGAACTCCAGGTCGTAGCAGATCATCAGCCCGACATTGCCGAACGGCAGTTCCACCACCGGCGGCGCGTCATCGCCGGGTGTGAAGATCTTCTTCTCGGCGTCCCACAGATGCGCCTTGCGGTACACCGCCCTCGTGCCGGACGCGTCGACGATCGCCGCGCTGTTGTACAGCTTGCCGTCCGGCCCGAGCTCGCAGAACCCGCCGGCGATGGCCAGGTCGTGCCGGCCGGCCAGCGACCGCCACTCGCGCAGCGTCTCGTTCGATGCCGCCGGTGACGCGAGCGATCGTGCCTCGTCGGCGTCGGAGAACACGTACCCCGAGTCCGACAGTTCCGGCAGCACGACCAGCCGCGCACCCGCGGCCGCCGCCTCCGCGACCGCCGCCCTCGCCGCCTTCCGGTTAGCGTCCGGTTCCCCCACGGCCAGCGCAAGCTGCGCGACTGCGACAACGACGGCTCCCGTGTCAGGCATGCCGCCATAGTCTCACGCGGGACCTTGCCTGCCACGTCCTCGTCATCATGCCTCACGACAGCAAAAAGCGCTCCGAACCCTCACGGGGTCCGGAGCGCTGCGAGCGTTCTGAGGTCCTCAGGCGCCCTTGGCCTTGTCGCCGTACCGGCGGCGGAACTGCTCCACCCGCCCGGCCGAGTCGAGGACGCGCGCCTGCCCGGTGTAGAAGGGGTGGCTCGCCGACGAGATCTCGACGTCGACGACGGGATAGGTGTTGCCGTCCTCCCAGGCGACGGTGCGCTCGCTGGTCTTCGTCGACCTGGTGAGGAAGGCGAAGCCAGCCGAGCGGTCGCGGAAGACGACCGGGTGGTAGTCGGGGTGGATTGCGTGGTTCATGATTACCGCTCCTCCCTGAAGTCCACGTGGCGGCGGATCAACGGGTCGTACTTGCTGATGACGAGGCGGTCAGGATCGTTGCGCCGACTCTTCCTGGTCACGTAGGTGTAGCCGGTCCCAGCGGTCGACCTGAGCTTGATGACGGGACGAAGTGTGCTGCGACTCATGTCCTCTGTAACAAGCAGTTAATGAAAATCATTCCCGATTGCCGGCGTCACCAGCCAGGACTTCCTGGCGGTACCCGGCGGATCGCGCTGTAAGTTACATCGTGGCCGAGCGAGACGAAGAGGAGCACCAGCGGATGAGCAGGACGGTCCTTTACGGCGGGCGCATCTTCGACGGCACCGGCAGCCCGATCGCCGACGGTGACGTGGCGTTCGAGGACGGGCGCATCGTAGAAGTGGGCACCGGGCTGGACGGCGACAACGGCGTCGATGTCGCCGGACGCACGATCCTTCCTGGCCTGTTCGACTGCCACGTGCACGTGACCAGCTCGGGCACCGACTTCCTGCGGCGTCTCCAGCGGCCCTTCTCCTACCAGTTCTACGAGGCGGTCCGCAATCTCGCCGCCACCCTCGACTGCGGTATCACGACCGTCAGGGACGCGGGCGGCGCAGATCTCGGCATTCAGCAGGCGGTCGACGATGGCCTCATCGAGGGGCCGCGACTGCGCATCGCGATCACGATCCTGAGCCAGACGGCGGGCCACGGGGACGGCTGGCTGCCGTCGGGCCTGCTCGCGCCGCTGCAGGTGAACCATCCTGGCCGTCCTCCGGGAATCGTTGACGGCCCCGAGGAGATGCGCAAGCGCGTCAGGGAGATCGTTCGCGCCGGGGCCAACGTCATCAAGGTCTGCACATCGGGCGGGGTGCTGTCGCCTCGCGACAATCCCACGGCACGCCCACTTCCGGCCCGACGAACTGGCGGCGCTGATGGCCGAGGCCGCCGCCGCGGGGCTGCCGGTCATGGCACACGCCCAGGCGACCGACGGCATCAAGGCCGCCGTGCGGGCGGGCGTCCGGTCGATCGAGCACGGGATCTACCTCGACGACGAGGCGATCGCGATGATGCTGGAGGCGGGAACGTGGCTGGTGCCGACGCTCATAGCGCCCGTCAGCGTGGTCGAAGCGGCCAAGAACGGCGCACAGCTGCCGGACGGCGTCGTGGCCAAGGCCGAAGCCGTCATCGACGCCCATAACGCGTCCTTCGCCGCGGCGGTTGCGGCGGGCGTCAAGATCGCGATGGGAACTGACAGCGGCGTCGGGCCGCACGGCAGCAATCTCCGCGAGCTGGCGCTGATGGCCGCCGGCGGCATGGCTCCGCAGGACGTGCTGGTCGCGACGACCAGCTCGGCCGCCGAGTTGCTCGGGGTACAGGCCGACTCCGGGACGCTCGCCCCGGGCAAGCTCGCGGACATCGTCATCCTCGACGGTGACCCCGCCGACTTTGCCCATTTCAAGGACAACATCCGCGCGGTGTACTCCGGCGGCAGGCTGGTGCGCGGTCAGGTTTAATCTCTTCTTAGTGTTTACCGTGGTCCGGATGGGGGCGGGGTGAAGTTGGATGCCTGACCTGCGGGCGACGGCCGGCGAAAGACGGGCGGCGGGAAAAGACGCCAGGAAGAAAGCACCCCGGAGCGCGCTCGCATCCTGGGCCGCGGAAGATCGCGGGCACGACGCGCTGGACACGATCCTGGCCCAGAACAAGATCCGGGTCCCAGAACTCGTCCCGATCAGGCATTACCGCATGGCGGCCTCGCCGTGGAATTACTACCGGGGCGCGGCCGCGGTCATGGCCGCCGACCTGGCCGCGCAGCCCAGCAGCGGGCTGACGGTACAGCTTTGCGGTGACGCGCATGTGCTGAACTTCGGCCTGTGGGCCACGCCGGAACGCAACTTGCTGTTCGACCTGCGGGATTTCGACGAGACCCTGCCCGGGCCATTTGAGTGGGACGTCAAGCGTTTCGCTACCAGCCTCGTCGTGGCGGCCCGTGACAGCGGGCTCAGGCCGGCCAGGGGCGCCGCCGCGGTGACGGCGGGCATCGACGCCTACTGCCGGCGCATGCGCAGGTACGCCACCATGCCCGAACTCGACCTCTGGTACGACGGCACCCACGTGGACAGCCTCATCGATTATTTCGAGCCCGCGGACCGCGGGCGGGTTTCCGTGCACATCGAGAAGAAGCGGGAGCGCCGCACCAGCCTGGGCGCGTTCGGCAAGCTTACGAACATGGCCGGCGGGCGTCCGCGGATAACCGAGGAACCCCCGCTCAGGGTGACGATCAGCGACGCGGAACAAGCCGAGCTGACCGGCCAGTTCCTGGCCGAGTACCGGCTGAGCCTTCAGGAAGACAGGCGGATCCTGTTCGACCGCTTCACCGTGACCGACATGGTCCGTCAGGTGGTGGGGGTGGGCAGCGTCGGCATGCAGGTGTACCTGGTGCTCCTGGAAGGCCGGTCGGGTACTGACCCGCTCTTCTTGCAAGTCAAGCAGGCCGGGCCGTCCGTCTACGAGGCCCACACCGGTCCCAGTCGCCACGACACCCACGGCGCCCGGGTGATCAGCGGCAAGCGGCTGATCCAGAGCGCTACCGACATGTTCGTGGGCTGGGGCTCGATGGGCGGGAGGGACTACTACGTGCGGCAGTTCCGGGACATGAAGATCATCCCGACGACCGCGCTGATCGCTCCGCGCCTCGCCGTGTTCGCCACCGCCTGCGGCGAAACGCTCGCCCGGGCGCACGCCCGCACCGGGGACGCGGTCGCCATCGCCGGCTACATCGGGAAGGGATCCAAGTTCACCGCCGCGATCAGCCGGTTCGCCGCCCGGTACGCGGATCAGAACGAGCGCGACCACGCCCAGCTCGTCCAGGCTGTCGACGCCGGCGCCGTCCAGAGCCAGCCGGGGTGACGACGCCGCTTTAGCTAACCGACTGGCTCGCCGCGCGGGTCAGTCGATCAGGCCGGTGAGATCCAGCTGGCTGAGGCGGTCCGGGTCGGCGAGGATGTCGATCTCGGTGATCTTGTCGTCGCGGATGGCCAAGCCGATCAGGGCGAAGGGCTGACCACCGTGCACGACGAGGAAACCCGGGGTGCCGTTGACGAGCACCGGCCGGGCGAAGCGCGCCATGGGCGAGAAAAGGCGGGCCGTGGCGATGACCTCCGGTGCGCCGCGGACCAGCCGCGACGGGCCCAGCGGGCCGGCGCCCGCATCGGCGCGGAGCACCACGTCCGGGTCGAGGACGGATAGCAGGCCCTCGAAGTCCTCCCCGCGGGCGGCGGCCAGGAAGGCGGCGGCCACCGCGTGCTGCCTGGCGGGATCGGCCGCAGCTGAGGCAGTAGTGCCGGCTAGCCGGTGCCTGGCACGGCTGGCCAGCTGCTTGGCGGCGGCCGGGGAACGGTCCATGACGGGCCCGATCTGCTCGAACGGGACGGCGAAGATGTCGTGCAGCACGAAGGCGAGCCGTTCGGCAGGAGACAGCGTGTCGAGGACGACCAGCAGCGCGAGACCGACCGAGTTGGCCAGCAGCGCATGCTCCTCGGGATCGTCGGCGACGGCGGTGACGATCGGGTCCGGCACGTGCACGTCGAGCGGGTCCTCGCGGCGTGCCACCCGGGTCCGCAGCATGTCCAGGCAGACACGGGACACGACGGTGGTCAGCCATGCGCGCATGTTCCGCACGTCGTCGGCGTCGGTTCCGGACAACCGCAGCCAGGCCTCCTGCACCGCGTCGTCCGCCTCGGTCAGCGAACCGAGCATCCGGTAGGCCACCGCCCGCAGGTGCGCGCGGTGCGCCTGGAACTCCGCTGCCGCCCAGTCCGTGGTGTCCACTGTTACCTTCCTTCGCCGACATCCGTCATACCCACAGACGATCCGAACGGGATCGAGGTAACACCGAGAGGAGCAGCAGATGACCGATCAGCCGATGACAGGACGCCCGTCGGCGGCGCCAGCCCAGCGGGCGCGACTCCTGGCGGCGCAGGATCTGGTGAACCGGATCGTCCGGGGGCTGCTGCGCACGCCGCTGCTGAGCCAGCTCGCCGGCCGCCGGCTCGTCACCCTGTACATCGTCGGCCGCAAGTCCGGACGGCGATACGCGCTGCCAGTCGCCTATACCAGGCACGAAGGGGACCTGCTCATCGGCACCCCCTTCGGCTGGGGCCGCAACCTCCGCACGGGAGAGGCGGTGACGATCCGGCTCAAGGGCCGCCGGCGGCCCGCCGACGTTCTGGTCCTGGCTGACGAGCAGGAGGTAGTCAACGCGTACGCCGTCATGGCGCGCGACAACCACGCCTTCGCCAAGTTCAACAACATCGGCTTCGACTCGGCCGGCAACCCGGTGCCTGCCGACCTGCGCCTCGCCTGGACGGCGGGGGCTCGCGCCTTCCGGCTGACACCGCGCTGATTACCTCATGACGGACGGCGGCGGGCGCGCCATCAGTGGATGGCGGTGCCGAACAGGTGCCCGACGCCGTAGGTGAAGGCCAGGCCGAGCGCCCCGCCGACGACGACCCGCACGACGGCGCGGCGCACGTTGCTGCCGCCCAGACGGGCGCTGAGGGCGCCGGTCAGGGCGAGCGCGATCAGCACGGCGACGAACGTGACCGGGACCCGCAGGGAGGCCGGAGGCAGCAGGATGGCCAGCATCGGCAGCAGGGCACCGGAGGTGAACGACAGTGCCGAAGCGGCGGCGGCCTGGACCGGACTAGGGATGCCCGCGGGGTCGATGTGCAGTTCGGCTTCCAGGTGAGCGGCCAGCGGGTCGCGGGCGGTCAGCTCGGCGGCGACAGTGCGGGCGGTCGCCGCGGAAAGGCCCTTGGCCTCGTACAGGGCGGTCAGCTCGGTCAGCTCGGCTTGCGGGGTAGCAGTGAGTTCGCGCTTTTCCTGCGCGATCTGGGCGTGCTCGCTGTCCCGCTGGCTGGACACCGAGACGTACTCACCCAGTGCCATCGACACGGCCCCGCCGACCAGTCCCGCCAGGCCGGCGGTGAAAATAGGCCCGCGGGACGTGGTCGCCCCGGCTACGCCGATAACGATGCCCGCCACCGACACGATCCCGTCGTTGGCGCCCAGCACCGCCGCCCGCAGCCAGTTCAGCCGCCCCGCGAGCCCGCCGGCGTGCGGCTCCCGGGGATGCGTCGCCCGCCCGCTCTCGGCCGCCTCGACCTGAGCGGCGGACGGCATGCCGTCGTCAGCGCTCACTGGCTCTCCCGTCACCCTCGCCTAGGGCGACCTTACCCAGTTCCGCGGGCTAGGCCCGCGGAAGCGACAGGTAGAGCATGCCGATTGCGCATTGAGTGCCTCGCGGCCGGGGCTGCTCTGCGGTAGCGCTGAAAGACCTGCCCGCTGTCTGCCGGCCGGGTGTTCAACGTTTATTCGATCGTGGTGCGGCTGGGGACTGCGGGATTGACGGGGCAGCGCCGGGCGCGGCCCAGGGGCGGCCGGGACGATGGTGGATCGTTAGGTACCCTGGGCGGGCCTTTTCGATCCACCATCGTCGCGGAACGCCTGCGGCCGGGGCAGGCCCGCCCGGATACGCGATGCGGTAAGGCTCAAAGGCCGTACGTCGCCGCGATCGTGAGGCGGCGCGCTGGGGTATTGGCACGTACCGATAGGTTTCGTCTTCCTGCACTGAACGAGGTTCTGGTTAGAGTGAGGTCGTGCCCAGCACCTTGTACCGCGACGCTGCGCTGGCCGACGGGCGTTCCCCGCGGCTGCGAGTAGGTGTCAGCCTGCTCACGGAGGACGGCCTGATCCGCTGGATCCGGCCAGCCGGCGATGAGGGCGATCTCCCGCGTGAGTGCGAGGTGGTCGACGCGGGCGGTACGACGATCGTCCCCGGCCTCGTGGACGGCCACAGTCACCTGACGTTGCCCGGCGGCTCACACTGGATCGCCCGCGGTGCGGACCCGGCGGAGACGCTGGCCGCCGTGGCCGAGTCCAACGGCGAGCTGCAGCACCGGTCCGGTGTCCGCTGGGCGCGTGATGTCGGCTCTCCCCGGCGCGAGCACGACGGCGTTGACCGCGCGCTCGCCATCGGGGTCAGGGACCGCTGGCGCGGGCGCCGGGACCGGCCGTATGTGCGCGCGGCGGGGACCTGGATCACGACGGCGGGGGCGCTGCCCGGCGGGCTGGCGGTCGAGGCCCGTGACGCTGACGAGCTGGTCGCCGCGGCGGTTGGCCAGCTCGACGACGGCGCGGACTTCGTCAAGCTCTACCTGGACGGGCCGGACCCGGAAACCGCGCCGTGGACCGCCGCCGAGGTGGGCCGGGTCGTCGAGGCGGTGCACGCGCGCGGCGCGAAGGTGACCGCGCATTCCTCGCGGCTGTCCGGCGCGCGGGTGTGCGCCGAGGCGGGAACCGATTCGATCGAGCACGGGTTCGAGCTCGACGCCGACGTCACGCGCCTGATGGCGGAACGCGGCGTCGCGCTGGTCACCACGCTGACGGTGATGAAGTCGTGGCTCACGTTCACCACGACCACGGCGCTGCCCAGGTTCGCCGGGCCGGACAGCAGGGCCCGGATCCTGGACCGGCTGGAACTGGCCAGGCACAGCGTCCGCCTGGCGCACGCGGCAGGGGTCGCCATCGTTGGCGGCACCGACTTCGGCGGCGGTTCGGCGCGCGCCAACCAGCTGCCCTGGGAAGTCGAATCCCTGGCCGAGGCCGGACTCGAGCCGTGGGAGGCGCTGGCCGCGGTGACCTGGCGCGGCGGTGAGCTGCTCGGGGAGCCGGAGGCAGGAGTGATCAGGGAGGGCGGGCCCGCGGACTTCTCGCTGGTGCACGGCGACCCGCTCAGCGACCCCGCCGCGCTGTGGCGCGTCTGGCGCGTCGCCTGAATCCGCCGGCGGCGATGACCGATGCCCGGTCAGGTGCCGGCCGCCGGCTCGAAGGCGGCGGAGAACAGGTAGCTGGTGGCCAGGCTGCGGTAGGGCCGCCAGCTCTCCGCGATGGCCAGCACCTCCTCCTGCGCCGGGAGGTGATCGAGGTGGTACGCGGCCTGGACGGCCTTGCGCAGCGCGAGGTCGCCTGGCAGGACGACATCCTCCCGGTCCAGCGCGACGATCATGGCGCCCTGCACGGTCCACGGGCCTATCCCGGGAATCGCGGTGAGCTCGGCCATGAGTTCGTCGTCGGGCAGGCTGCTCAGCGTGTCCTGGCTCAGCCTGCCGTCCGACAGCCGGGCGGCGAGGTCGCGGAGCGTGCTGATCTTCCGCCACGACAGCCCGGCCTCGCGGAGCTTGGCGGGATCGGTCTCCAGCACTTCTTCTGGCGACGGGAGACGACCGCCGAACAGGGCCTGGATGCGGCCCATGGTCCGGCGGGTCGCGGGAACGGACAGCTGCTGCCCGGTTACCTGGAACAGCAGCGCACCGTACAGGTCCATCGGCGGCAGCTGGGAGATCCAGGCCCGGGGGTCAAAGTCAGGCCGCTCGTCGATGAGCCGCGCCAGTACCGGATCGGCGTCGCGCAGGTGCGAGCGCGCCCGCCGCAGCCACTCGGCGCGGCCGCCGTCCCTGGCCACTACTCCTTCCGCAGCCGGTCGGTGAGGACGATCTCGATGACCGCTTCAACCGTGTCCTCGCGCGCCCAGTCGCGCTGCAGCTCGCAGGCGAGCGAGACCCAGCTGACCGGCTTCCCTCCGGCTTGCGTCACCCGTTCCAGGCCAGCGCGGTGGGCTTCTGGCGAGGTGCCGCCGATCGCGTCGACGACGGGGTAGACCTCATATCCCTCGTGCAATGCGTCGAGTGCGGTGAAGGCCATG
This sequence comes from uncultured Actinomycetota bacterium, assembly GCA_963843745.1. Taxonomy (GTDB): domain Bacteria; phylum Actinomycetota; class Actinomycetes; order Streptosporangiales; family Streptosporangiaceae; genus Trebonia. Next base: position 988,300 of record CAWJLP010000007.1, on the reverse strand, counting down.
CAGATTTCGGTCCACAGGGCGCAGATGATGAGCTTCCTGCGGCCGGTAGCGTGGACGGCCCGCAAGAATTCGATGTCCTCCCAGGAGTTGACCGTTGTCCTGTCGAGCGGCTTGTCTTCCGCGAGCAAGGCCGCGAGGTCAGGAAGCGTCGGCTGTCCGCGGCCAGACGTGACGTTGACGGTCGAGTGCACGACCGGGACACCGAAGGTCTTGATGATCCTGACCGTCGAGACCGCGTTCTTGAGCAGGAGCGCGGTGTCCATCGAGCGGACCGCGCCGATCTGCGCGGGCTGGTAGTCGATCAGCAGGAACGCGGCGTTTCCCGGCGTGATGAGGTGGTCGGCGATCGGGTCGCGCACCGGGGCACTGGTCATGGAGCGGCACCTTCTGGAGACGGGGACCTAGTGTGCTCGACGCTAGCGGCCGACTAGGTGAGCGGGGCTCCCCTTGATCCGGTGATTCACGGTCTTGGTCGCGCTAGCGCGCGGCGGCGAGCAGTCGCAGCTGACGCGCGCGCTGGACCGCCGAGGAGCGGTCACTCACCTGGAGCTTGGCGTAGATGCTGCGGATGTGCGTGCTGACCGTGTTCACCGACACCGACAGCTCCGCCGCGATCTCAGGCCGCGACAGGTTCATCGGCAGGTACCGCAGCACCTTCAGCTCACCCTGGCTGAGCTCCTCGCCCTGGGCAGTGACGGGCTGGTCACTGGCCGCGAGAGACCCGCCGCGCAGGACGTCGAGGATGTCGGCCAGCAGCGCGGCGTGCGCTGTCTCGTGCCGGGGCAGCGCCTCCAGCAGCTCCCGGGAGCCAGTCATCGCGAACGGCAGGATCAGCCGGTCGGCCTCCGCCAGCGCCAGCGCGCGCTCGGCCGCCTGGTTCGCCGCGCGCTGGTCGCCCAGCTCCCGGTGGGCCAGCCCGGCTATCAGGTGCGCCTCTACCATCGTGACGTACCCGATGACCGGTGCTACTCCGTCCAGCACAGCCCGTACCGCGGCGAGCGCCGCGGCCGGGTCGCCGTCCGCCAGGCAGATCACCGCGCGGGCGTTGCCGATCTCACCCGACCTGGCCCGCTCGTCCTCCAGCGCGCTGAGTGCGGCGCGGGCCTCGCCGGCCATGCCGAGGCGGGCCTGGGTGGCCAGCAGCCAGCCCGTCACCTGGTTCGCGAGGGCGTGCGGGCCCTCTAGCCGTGATTGCAGGCGTTCGGCCGCGCGGAACTCCTCAAGCGCCTCCAGGCCGTGGCCGGTGCAGGCCCGCAGGATCCCGGCCGTGATGTGCAGCAGCAGCCTGATGTCCGGCCCGGTGTCTGCCTGCACGGCCTGCACCGTGCGCTGCAGCCATCGCCCGGCCTCGTCGAACTCCCCGGTCCACACCATCGTGCTGGCCAGCGTCACCAGCGCGGGCGCGATCACCGGCTCGGTGCCCCAGCCGTGCCGCTCGGCGAGCGCGATCGCCTCGCGGCAGCGCCGCTGGGTAGTGGCGAACGAGTGGACCTTCGACGCGAACGCGAGCTGAGCGATGCACCCTACTCGCAGGTAGGGCCGGTTGATCTGCCGGGCCAGCGCGGCACCCTCCCGCAGGTGCCGTTCGGCGTCAGGAAGGGCCAGCGACCATGCCTCCACGGTCCCCAGGTTCATCAGCGCCACCGCTCGAAGGTCGCTGTCCAGCGCGATGTCCTCATCAGACTGCCCGCTCACCGGAGCAGCGAGGAACCTGACCTGTTCCACGACCCCGGCCAGGTCGCCGTGCCGTCTGGCCAGCGACAGCTGCAGCGACGCGATCGCCACCCGGAGCCGGCGCTGGCGATCCGGCGGCGCGGTCTTGGCGTAGGTCTCAGCGACCGCGAGATAGGCGGCCGCCTCATCCAGGCGGCCCTGGACGAGATCGCCCCCCGCACGAACCAGGGCCAGCTCCGGATGATCCTCGCCGGGCGGGAACGCGCGCACCAGCGCCTGCATGGTCTGCGCGTACCCGTCCAGCGTCAGGCTGAACGAATGATCGGCGAGCAGCCGGGCCGCGTCAGGCCAGTCCCCCGCCGCCTGAAGATGCCGGATGGCATCCACAACCTGCCCGTGCTCGCTGAGCCATGCCGCGGCCAGCCGGTGCAGTGCGGGCACTTGGCAGGGCAGCGTCCGGCGCAGCTCCAGCCGGAGCAGGTCCCCGAACAGGTGGTGGTAGCGAAACCAGGTCCTAGCGGGATCAAGCGACAGCACGAACGCGTTGGCGTCCTCGAGTTCCAGCAGGATCCGCTCCGACCCGGGGCGGCCGGTCAGCAGATCGGCCAGCTCGCCGTTGACCCGGTCCAGCAGGCAGGTGCGCAGCAGCAGGTCCTGCACGTCACCGGGCTGGCGGTCCAGCATCTCGGCGAGCAGGTACTCGGCGACCGTGCGGTTGGTGCCGGAGAAGTCCGCGACGAAACGCTCCGGATCGGCGTGACCGGCCAGGGAAAGCACCGCGAGCCGCAGGCCCGCCGCCCATCCCTCGGTCCGCTGGTGCAGCAGCGCCACCCCGGCGTCCGGCAGCGTGATACCCGAGGCAGCGAGAAGCTCGCGGGTTTCGTGTTCGGTGAACCGGAGATCCGCCGCGCGGATCTCCGCCAGCTCCCCCGCCAGGCGCAGCCGATGCAGTCGCAGCGGCAGATCGCGGCGGGTCGTCAGCAGCGCGTGCACGCCGGCGGGCAGGCTTGTCAGCAACCGGGTGAGCTGACCGAGGGCCTCCGGTGAGTTCAGCTCGTGCAGGTCTTCGATGACCAGCATGATGCCGCCGCCGGCCTCGGCGAGCTCAGCGAGCACCCGCTCTACCATCGCCGGCGCGTTGAAGTCCGGTGTCGCCGCCGGCGCTTCTGCGCCGCTGGGTACGCCGCGAACACGACGCACGGCGTCGAGCAGGGCCAGCCAGAAATACTGAGCGTCTTGCTGGTCGCGCTGCACCTGCACGACCGCGAGCCGGTACAGCTGACCTAGACGGTCCGCCCAGGCGTGCACCAGCGACGTCTTCCCGCTGCCGGCCGGAGCGGAGATGATCGTGACCTTCCGCGCCGTGGCGCTGTCCAGGGCGGCGAGGAGATCTCCCCTATCGATCAGCCCCAGGGGCCGCTGATGCTTGGTCATAAGCCTGCCTCCGGACACCTTTCAAGGGAACGCGCAGGGCCAGGCTGTGAACAGTCGTCAGATGACGACACTTCCCGGAGCGGCGGCTAGGGCGAGACGCCCCGGAGCAGTGCCTCGCGGACAATGTCTACTCGGCCCTTGGCTTCGAGCTTGACGAGGATGTGGGAAATATAAGTCTGCACGGTTCGCCGGGACAAGAACATGCCGCGGGCGATGTCCGACGTCGAGTCTCCCCTGGCGACCAGCGCGGCGATCTTGACCTCGGTGGGGGTGAGCGCATCCCAGCCGGAGGTGGCCCGCGCGCCGCGGCGGCCCCGGACGCCTCGCTTGATGCCGTGCGGGCGCAGCCGGGCTTCGGCCCGCCGGACGTCCCATCGGGCTTGCATCTCCTCGTACAGGCCGACGGCTTCGTTCAGGGCGGCGCGCGCATCCTCGTCATGGCCGCGCCCGGCCAGCACGACAGCCAGGTCTTCCAGCGCGGCGGGCAGTTCCGCGGCCGGGCCGACCGTCCGGTAGTGTGCCGCAGCCTCCGCGAGCGGGTCGGGATCTGCCTCAAGCAGTCCGCGGCACCGCAGGCTGGCCGCTGCCGCCCGGGCCGGCCGGGTCTCCGATGCGGCATCCTCCGCACAGGCGTTCGCCGCGGCCCGCGCCAGCTGACTGTCCCCCGCGGCGAGAGCTAGCCGGACAAGGTCGGGCAGCCACTGGTGGGTCAGCGTCATCTCGGGGCCGCGCGGCAAGATCTCGGCCAGCCCCAGCATGGCAGGGCCGATTTCCCCGCTTTGCTCGAGCGAAAGCGCGTGCGCGGCGACGAGGAAATCCCGGTTCTCCCGGTCGGTGAGATTCTCGATGGGCAGCGCCAGGCCTTCCCTGAGGTGCTGGCGGGCTGTGGTGCGCTGTTCACGGCGTCCGGCGATGAGCGCGGCCACCCCGTGGGTCAGTAGTGCGGACCAGCGTTCGCGCAGGAAGGAATACACCAGCCCGGGAGCATCGGAGGGCTCGGAACCAAGTTCGGCGAGCGCGTCATCCCACTGGCCGAGCCAGTACCGCAGCACGGCCGCGGTGGCCCATGTCGCACGATCCGCCCGGCCGGTTCGCTGGGCGAATTCGCGAGATTGCCGGAGAGCCAGTTCTGCTCGCGGCCAGTCGTCAAGGTTCTGCAGGGTGAAGGTGCGGGAGTCCAGTGCGACCGAGCGCAGATCCGCGTGGCCGGGATCGTCGCCCGTGACACTGAGCGCCTGGTCGATGTAATCCAGCGCGGTGGCATGGTCACGTCCGATGGAATGGGCCAGCCACAGGTCGATCAGGGCCTGCGCCGTCGCGAATGGGTCGGTGGCCCGCTCCGCCGCGGTCAGGGCCTCGCGGGCGATCGAGACGGTGGTGCTGATGCCGCTGGGCTCCCGTTCGAGCAGCGCCAGCAAGGCCAGCAGCCGAGCCTCCCACACAGGCGGCACCCTGTCGGCTGCCAGGGCCTGCCGTATGAAGCTGATCGCGTCACTGTTGCGGCCCGCGCTGACCTGAGCGTGCGCCAGCAGCCAGGATGCCTCGCCCCGCCGCACTGGGTCGGTCATGTCCGCGAGTCCTCTGCTGGCCTGACTGACCGCCTCCGGGTAATCGCCTACGGCGAGCAGTGCCCGCACCAGGCAGATGATCAGGGCGCCCCACGCCTCATCGCCGGCGGGCGTCTCATCCAGCTCCCGCCGCAGCAGTTCGACCGCCAGCTGCGGCGCCCGCGTGGCCAGCGCGTGCCCGGCCTGGATCAGCCAGGACCTGGCCCAGCCCTCACCCGGCCTGAGTCCTGCGGACAGCTGCTGCCCGACGCTCAGCGCGTCCGCACCGGCGGCCGCGAGTTCGCGCGCGGCCTCGGCGTGCAGCGCCGTGCGCAGCGCCTCCGGCATGCTCTCATAGAGCGCCTGCCGGATCAGCGGATGCCGGAATGCCAGTTCAGGGCCCGCATCCGCCACGATGTCGGCCGCCACCGCCTCCTGCATATTCGCGGCCACGTCCGCGACCGTCCGGCGGACCACCACGGCCAAGTCAGTGACCGCGAACCTTCCGCCGAGCAGCGCGGCGGTGCGCAGCAGTTGCGCGGTGTCGGCTGACACCGAGGTGAGCCGGTCATCCAGGATGGTGGCCAGCGAGACCGGCAGCCGCTGCCATGACGGGGAGACACCGGCCACGGAGCTGATCCGCACCGCGTCCTCGCGAAGCAGGGCATCGACCAGTTCACGCACGTAGAGCGGGTTGCCAGCCGCCTGAGTCGTCAGCTGGCGCAGCCCGTCTCCCGGCGACGCTCCGACCATCGCCCTGACCAGTGCGGCCACATCTGTCTCTGGCAGCGGCCCGAGCGTGACCAGCTGACCGCCGCGTCGCACTACGCCGGCGCGGACCTGCTGAACCGCCGGCCGGCGCGGGGTCGGCCGGCAGGTCCCGATCAGCAGCAGCCGCAACTGGCTGATTGAGGTGGCGAGCTGATGCCAGACAGCCAGCGACGCCTCGTCGGCCCACTGCAGGTCATCGACGACCAGCACGGTAGGCGCGGCCGCACACAGCTCATCCGCCAGCGAAAGCAGCACCTCGATGCCGTTCACCGACGCGTCGGCGTCGGCAAGCGGTCCCAGCCGGCGGCCGCTCAGCAGGCTGGCGGCATGCGCCCGGCGCGGATCCGGCGAACTCGGCCGCACCTGCAGGCAGTCTTGCATCACCCGCAGCGGCAACTGTCCGGTGAGCTGGTCGGCTCCGGCCCATCCGACGTCCCACTCTGGCTGGCCCGCCACGGCCAGCGCCTCCGCCACCAGGGCCGACTTGCCGATGCCGGGCTCGCCCTCGATCCAGACCGCCGTTCCCTCACCACGGCCGAGGGCCTCGGCAGCAGCACGGAGAACCGCGAGCTCATGCTCACGGCCAACCCACCGTGGGGGACGAATCGGCCACATGCACAGTGATTATGCCGTCAGGTGAGGTCATCACGAGAGCACGGCTACTCGCGTGGCGAGCTCAGTTCCGTGCTTCGCTTCTGATCGCCTCGCGGACGGCCTGACGCAGGGCTCCGCGGAAGGCGCGGATCGCCGGGTGCCGGCCGGCGCCGGCGCGCACGCCGGTGGTGAGGCGGCGGTGCGGCCGGCCGGGCAGCGGCATGATCCGCGCGGCCGGGCGGGGCACGGCGGCGAGCAGCAGGCCCGGGATGACCGCGGCGGCGTGTCCCGTCTCCGCCAGGTGGATCTGCAGCAGCAGGTCCGAGGCCACGTAGCGAACGTCCGGCTCGAAGCCCGCCTCCCGGCAGGCGTTGCGCGCCCACTGGCCGGGCCCGGTGTCCGCCGGGTCGAAGATCCACGGGACGCCGGCCAGGTCAGCGAGGCGCACCTGCGCGCCAGGCTCACCGCCAACGGCGTACCGGCCGTGCGCAGGGAACACGGTGAAGAGCTCGTCGTTCGCCAGCAGCTGGGTCCGGGCTCCCGCGACCGGCGGGTGCGCGGTGCCCGGATACTCCTCGCCGAGGACGACGTCAAAGTCGTGCGCGAGCAGGCCAGCGAACGCCGGACCCGCCTCCTGGTGCGCGATCTCGACCCGCAGTCCCGGGTGGCGTTCGGCGAGGCGCGTCAAGACCGACGGGACCAGGGCGAACAGCACCGACTGGAACGAGGCGACCCGCAGCGTGCCGCGCACTTCCGCGAGCGAGGCGCGCAGGTCGGCCTCCGCCTCCTCGAGCCGTTCCAGTATCGCCTCGGTGTGCTCGACAAGGATGCGGGCCTGCGGGGTGAGCCGGACACCGCGCCCGGCCGGCTCGAGCAAAGGCACTCCCGTCTCGGTCTCCAGCTGGCTCAGCTGCTGGGAGATCGCCGACGGGCTGTAGGACAAGGCCCGTGCCACGGCGGCGAGGGTCCCGCGGCGGTCCAGCTCGCGCAGGAGCCGCAGGCGGTGCACGTCGAGCATGACCCGTGTCCTCCCTTTAATGGTTAGCTCTGCTTATCAGTATTGCTCAAAATCATTCGCTGGACGAAACAGTTCTGATTGGCGACTGTAGATGTATGCCAGGACAGACCGCCACGATGACCGCTGCCACCTCGCCGGCCACGCCGATGAAGCGCCGGGCGCTTCCCGGGCCGGCGATTCTCCTCGTGCTCGGTTCGTGTTCGTCGCTCCAGGCTGGCGCGGCGCTCGCGATGCGGCTGTTCCCGGTTCTCGGCGCCTCCGGCGCGACCCTGCTGCGCGTCGGGCTGGCCGCCATCGTGCTGCTCGCCGTGACCCGGCCCCGGGTCCGCGGCTGGCGCCGGAGGCAGTGGCAGGCCGTGCTGCTGTATGGCGTCAGCATCGCCGGGACGAACGCGTTCTTCTACGCCGCCCTCGCCAGGCTCCCGCTGGGCACGGCGGTGACCATCCAGTTCCTCGGCCCGCTCACGCTCTCCGCCGCGTTGTCCCGCCGCATGCGCGACCTCGGCTGGGTCCTGCTGGCCGTGACCGGCGTGGCCATCCTCGGCCTCACAGCAAGCCACGGGACCACGGCCGGCGGGTCCGGCGGCCACGGTCCGCTCAGCCTCGCGGGCGTGGCGTTCGCGCTGGCCTCCGGCGCGTTCTGGGCCACGTACATCATCACGGGCGCCCGCGTGAGCACCGCCGTGCCCGGCCGCGGGGGCCTCGCCGTCGCGATGAGCGCGGGCGCCCTGGTCCTCCTGCCGTTCGGGGCGCTGGACGCGGCCCGGATCGTGCAATCACCGCGCCTGATCCCGGTGGCCTTCGGCATGGCGATGCTGGCCTCGGTCGTGCCCTACTCACTGGAGCTGGCGGCGATGCGCCGGGCGCCGAAGCGCGTCTTCGGCATCCTGCTCAGCCTGGAGCCCGCCGTCGCGACGATGGCCGGCTGGCTGCTGCTCGGCCAGCAGGCCCCGGCTGTCGCACTCGCGGCGGTCGTCATCGTGGTCGCCGCGAGCATGGGCTCCGCCCTGGGCTCCAGGTAGGTCAAGTGAGACCTCTCTTTCCAGGTCGCGCCTCGCGTGTGTAACGTCGCTATGGTCGAAGCCGCGTGAGTCATGAGGCGTTGAGGGACGGGTGCCGATGAAGCTGCCTTACGTTGAGTACGAGGCGCCCACCACCATCGCAGAAGCTGTCGACTTGCTGGCTGAACACGAGGACGAGGCGAGCGTGCTCGCCGGCGGCCAGAGCCTGATCCCGCTGATGGCGCTCCGGCTGGCCCGCCCCGCGGTGCTCATCGACATCAACGGCCTGAGTGAGCTCTCCCTCGTGGCGGTGACCGACGGCCGGGTGGCTATCGGCGCGATGACGCGCGAGTACGTGGCCGAGGACTCGGCGACGGTCGGCGATGCGGTGCCGCTGCTGGCGACCGCGTTGCCGCTGATCGGCCATGAGGCGATCCGCAGCCGCGGCACGATCGGCGGCAGCCTGGCGCACGCCGATCCGGCGGCCGAGCTGCCGGCGGTCGCGCTGGCCCTCGATGCCGAGTTCGTGGTGCGGGGCCGGGCGGGCGAGCGTGTTGTCCCGGCGGCGGACTGGTTCGAGGGATACCTGGCGACGTCCCGCCGGCCCGATGAGCTCCTCACCGAGGTCCGCTTCCCGGCAGCGGGACCGGGCACCGGCGTTGCCTTCCTCGAGGTCGCCAGGCGCCATGGCGACTTCGCCATCGTCGGCCTGGCGGTGTCGCTGACGCTGGCCGACGGCGTGATCAGCGATGCCCGGCTGGCGTTCGCCGGCGTTTCTGACGTGCCGGTCCGGGTGGCGGAGGCGGAGGATCTTCTGGTCGGCGAGCGGCCGTCGGCGGAGCTGTTCGCGGCGGCGGCCCGCGTGGCGACCGTCGGCCTCGATCCGCCTGCCGACCTGAACGGGTCGCCGGAGTACCGGAAGCAGGTTGCGGCCACACTGGTCCGTCGCGGGCTGCAGGCGGCCGCGGACAACGCCTACGAGAGGCAGTGACTGATGATAGAAGTCACCGTGCAGGTGAACGGTGCCTCGCGTACCGGCTCGGTGGAAGCGCGCAAGACGCTGGCGGACTTCTTGCGCGATGATCTCGATCTCACCGGCACCCACGTTGGCTGCGAGCACGGGGTCTGCGGCGCGTGCACCGTCATCGTCGACGGCAGGGCGGTGCGCTCGTGCCTGATGCTGGCCGTCCAGGCCGCCGGCTCCGAGATCACCACGATCGAGGGACTGGCGACTGCCCTGCCCCAGCCAACCAGCCCCGACCGACCTCCCGGCGGCGGCCTCGGCACGCTGCAGCAGGCGATGTGGGATTCGCACAGTTTCCAGTGCGGATTCTGCACGCCGGGGTTCGTGATGCAGGCCACCGCGTACCTCAGCGCCCACCCGGACGCCGGCGAGCAGGAGATCAGGGAAGCGCTGTCCGGCAACATCTGCCGGTGCACCGGGTACCAGAGCATCATCGACGGCGTCCTGCTGGCCGCGCAGCGCAGCAGGGAAGCCTGATCTAGGGAGCGACGATGGCTCAGATCGCAGCCGAGCGGTACACGGGCGCCAGCATCAAGCGCTCGGAGGACCCGCGCATCCTGACGGGCAGGGGTCGCTACGTCGACGACCTCAAGCTGCCGGGGATGCTGCACGCGGCGTTCGTGCGCTCGCCGCTGGCCCACGGGCGGGTGCTCGCGGTGGACGTCTCGGCCGCCCGGGACCTGCCGGGAGTCGTCCTGGTGCTCAGCGGGGCAGACCTGGAGGCGGTCACGGTCCCCGGCCAGGACCCGCTGTTCGCGATGATGGGCGGTGACGGTCCCAAGCCCGATTACACCTTGCTGGCGACGGACAAGGTGCGTTTCGTCGGCGATCCGGTGGCGGTCGTGATCGCCGAGAGCCGTTACCTGGCCGAGGACGGCTGCGAGCTGGTCGAGGTCGACTACGAAGACCTGACCCCGGTCACGAGCGCGGCTTTCGCCCTCGACGCCGGCAGTCCGAGGCTGTTCGCCAACCTGGATGACAACATCATCGGCCCGCACAAGCGCAGCGAGTTCGGCGACGTCGCCGGCACGTTCGCGGCGGCGGACCGGGTTGCCGAGTTTCGCATCGACGTGCACCGCCACCAGAACGTGCCCATGGAAGGACGCGGGTGCGTGGCGAGCTACGACGCCGATTCAGGCGTCATGACGATGCATGCCGCGACGCAAGGCGTTCACATGACCAGGATGGGCGTCGCCACGCGCCTCGGCATGGAGCCGGACAAGGTGCATGTTCTGGCCGGCGATATCGGCGGCTCGTTCGGCTTGAAGATCGGCGCCTCGCGAGAGGAGCTCGCCGTCGCCGCGGCGTCGCGCGCTCTCGGCAGGCCGGTCAAGTGGGTCGAGGACCGCAGCGAGAACCTTGCCGCGTCCGGGCAGGCGCGCGAAGAGGGCTTCGACGTCCTTGCCGCCGTCAGCGACGACGGTGACCTGCGCGGACTGGACGTGAAGATGGTGCTCGACAACGGCGCCTATCCGGTCATGGGCACGATGGTTCCCACGATCATCGAGGGGATGCTGCCCGGCCCGTACAAGCTGGCGGCGCTGGGTTTCGAGTCGACCGCGGTCGCCACCAACAAGGCGTCATACATCGCCTACCGCGGCCCGTGGGCGTCCGAGACGTTCGTGCGGGAACGCGTCCTGGACCTGCTCGCGAAGGACCTCGGCCTCGATCCGCTGGAGATCCGGCTGCGGAACATGGCCCCGCGCACCGACCCGCCCTTCATGATGGTCACCGGGCGTCCGCTGGCCGGGGTCACCTCGAGGGAGTCGCTGGAGCGCGTCGCCCAGATCGTGGACATTCCGGCCTTCCGGCGCCGGCAGGCCGAAGAACGCGCCCGGGGCCGTTACCTCGGCATCGGCCTGGCGACCTTCATCGAAGCCGCTCCCGGCCCGCGCTCCTCCGAAGCGGGCAGCGGCCCGATGGGCCTGGAGTTCATGCGGCTCACGCTCGCGGAAGACGGCATCGTGACGCTGTTCACCGGCCAGATGCCGCACGGGCAGAGCCACCAGACCACCCTCGCCCAGATCGCCGCTGACGAATTCGGCGTGCCATTCGAGCAGGTGCGGGTCGTCGTGGGCGACAGCGCCGTGGTGCCGTTCGGTTTCACAGGCGGCAGCCGGTCGGCCACCATGACCGGCGGCGTGACGCTGCACGGCGCCCGGCAACTCAAGGACAAGGTGCTCGATTTCGCGTCGCTGCTCTTCGAGGCCAGCGCCCAGGACCTCGAGATCACCGACGGCGAGGTCCAGGTGCGCGGCGATCCCGACAGCGCGATCCCGGTCGGGGAGGTCGCCAGGCAGGCCGCGTCGGGGCAGTTCCCTGATGACGTCGACACCAGCTTCGAGGTCGAGGCCTCGTTCGACGGCGGTGAGGGCGGCTGGTCTGGCGGCAGCCACTGCGCCATCGTCGAGGTCGACGTCGAGACCGGCGTCGTGAAGGTCGAGCGGTACGTCGCGGCCGAGGACTGCGGCGCCCTCATCAACCCCGCGGTCGTCGAGGGCCAGATCCGGGGCGGCATCGCGCAGGGCATCGGCGCCGTGCTGCTCGAGCGATCCGCCTACGACGCCGACGGCAACTACCAGTCGGCGACGTTCATGGACTACCTGCTGCCGACCGCCTGCGACATCCCCAGGATCGAGATCGAGCACCTGGAGACCGTGCCGCTCGACGCCGACGTCAACTTCCGCGGCGTGGGCGAAGGCGGCATGATCGTCGCGCCGCCGACCGTGGTGAGCGCGATCGAGGACGCGCTGGCGCCGTTCGGCGTGCGGATCTACGAGCAGCACCTGCCTCCGGCTCGCATCCTGGAGCTCATCGCCGGCGCGGACGCTGGTTAACCCCGGCCTCCGGGACTGCTACGGGTGTTGATCACCCGGTCCGGGCCGATGCCGAACTGCTCCGCGCGGGCGCAGCCGCCGTCCAGCCAGTCGAGCTGGCCCGGGGCGTGCGCGTCGGTGTCGACCGCGAACAGGCAGCCGATCTCGACGGCCAGCCGCAGCAGGTCATCGGGCGGGTCCTGGCGTTCTGGCCGGCAGTTGACCTCCACCGCGACGCCGTGGTCGCGGCAGGCGGTGAACACCGCCTCCGCGTCGAACTCCGATGGCGGGCGGCCGCGGCCGGTGATCAGCCGTCCGGTGCAGTGGCCGAGCACGTCGGTATGCGGGTTGCGGATCGCGGCGATCATCCGCGCCGTCATCGGCACCGGCGGCATCCGCAGCTGAGAGTGCACGCTGGCGACCACCACGTCCAGCCGCCCGAGAAGCTCGTCCGTCTGATCCAGCGAGCCGTCCTCGAGGATGTCGACCTCGATGCCGGGCAGGACCCGGAACGGCGCCAGCGTCGCGTTCAGCTCCGCGATCAGCTCGAGCTGGGCACGGAGCCGGTCAGCCGACAGCCCGCTGGCCACGGTGAGCCGAGGCGAATGGTCGGTGAGCGCCACCCACTCGTGGCCCAGGTCGCGCGCGGCCAGCGCCATCTCCAGCGGCGGGCTGCCGCCGTCGGACCAGTCCGAGTGCATGTGGCAGTCGCCCCGCATCGCGGCGCGCAGCGCGGTCGGCGGGGCCGGCGTCCCGCCGCCGAGCAGCCGGGTCAGGTACTCAGGGTCCTGGCCGGCTGCCGCCTCCGTGATCACCTGCGCGGTCGCCTCGCCGATCCCGGGCAGCTGCCGCAGCGTCCCGGCCCGGACCCGGTCGGCCAGCTCGGCCGGGCTCAGCCCGGCGACGACCTCGGCGGCCCGCCGGAACGCCCGGACCCGGTATGACGGCGCGCCGGAACGTTCGAGCTGGAACGCGATCTGCCGCAACGCCCATACCGGATCCACACCGGCCAGCTTACGAGCCGCGGGGCCTCGTCCCGGCCAGCCGGGACGAGCGGCTAACGGGTGGCCTTCGCCGCGATCTGCCGCAGCACCGCTTTGCGGGCCTCGGCGGCTACCACGATCGACAGGGCCACGGCAGCGCAGATCAGCCACTGCTGGACGTCAAGAGTGACGGTCTTCATCACGGTATGGAAGATGTCCAGGACGGTGGACAGGACTAGCAGGATGAAGGATCCGGTGGTCGTGACGACGAAGGTCCTGTCAGAGAACGTGTCGAGGGAGAACGCCGAATCCCGCTGGTCTTTCGATTCGACCGAGAAGAACAGGAGGAACAGCGCGAACGTGACCATGCCCATGGTCCGGGCGATGGCGAGCCCGTGCGCCTGGTCCGCCCAGCTGATCACGCCGAGGGTGCCGATCGCCATCAGCAGGCCGACGGCGGCGAGCCAGACGATCAGCCCGCGGGTCAGGATCGGCCGGCTAGGCGGCAGCGGCGGGCGGTCCATCAGCCCGGCGGCGGGTTTGCTGTAGCCGAGCCCGACCGACTGGATGGACAGCATCGTGAAGCTCACCCACAACGTCTGCAGCGGAAGCAGGGGTATGCCCTTGGCGATGTTGAAGATGGCGGCGCCGAGGAAGGTGATGATGTAGCCGAACAGGCCGGCGATCTGGAACCGGACGTACCTGGCGAGGTTGTCATACAGCCCGCGGCCCACTTCGACGGCCTTGATGATGGTGGAGAAGTTGTCGTCGGTCAGGATCATCACCGCGGCTTCCTTGGTCACCTCGGTGCCGGTGATCCCCATGGCGATGCCGATGTCGGCCTTCTTCACCGCGGGCGCGTCGTTGACGCCGTCCCCGGTCATCGCGACGATCTGGCCTTGCTTCCTGAGCACATCCACCAGGCGGACCTTGTGCTCAGGGGTGACACGGGCGATCACGCCGATGCCGTCGACCTTGGCGAGTGCCTCGTCATCGCTCATGGCGCCGAACTCGTCGCCGGTGAGCACAGTGCCGTCGATGCCGAGCTGGGCGGCGACCTCGGCCGCGGTGACCGCGTAGTCGCCGGTGATCATCCGGACCCTGATCCCCGCGGCCTTGGCCCTGGCGATGGATGCCTTGGCGGTGGGGCGGGGCGGGTCGACGATGCCGACCAGGGCGAGCAGCTCAAGGCCGGTCACCAGCGGGAGCAGGTCGGTGCCGGGGTCGAAGGCCGCCGGGTCCAGGTCCTTGCGCGCGACAGCGATCACCCGCAGGCCCTGCTCGCCCAGCCGCTGGTTCTCGGCCAGGTACCGTTGCCGGAATTCGCCGTCAGCCGGCGCCGGGCCGGCGTCGGCGTCGGCGACCGTGGCGGCCCGCGTCAGCAGCTGGTCCGGCGCGCCCTTGACGAAGCACCGGATCACTTCCTTGCCGGAGGCGCCGGTCATCGTGTGGAAGGTAGCCATCAGCTTGTAGGCCGCGTCAAACGGAAGCTCGGCGATCCGCGGGTGCTGTTCCCTGGTGGAGACCGCGTCGATGCCGCCCTTGGCGGCCAGCACGACCAGCGCGCCCTCGGTCGGGTCGCCGATCAGCTCGCCGTCCCTGACCACCGCGTCTGAGGCCAGCACCATCGGCACCAGGAACTCATCGAGCGGGATGTCCGACTGCCCGCCAACCCGGGTAATCCGCCCGGCCGTCGAGTAGCCCTTGCCGTCGACCGCGTACCGGCGGCCCGCGGCCATCATCTGGACCGCGGTCATCTGGTTCAGCGTCAGCGTGCCGGTCTTGTCCGAGTTGATCGCCGAGGTGGAGCCGAGCGTCTGGGTCGAGGACAGCCGCTTCATGATCGCGCCGGCCTTGGCGAGCTGCTCCGTCCCCCAGGCCAGGATGGTCGTGACCACTGTCGGCAGCCCGACCGGGATCGCCGCGATGGCGAAGGCGACGGCGGCGTCGAAGACGGCGATGAACGTCTCGCCCCTGGCCAGGTTCAGCGCCATCGACGTGACCAGCGCGATGCCCGCGATCACCAGGATCTGCCCCGTCAGCCGGTCCAGCTGGCGGGTGAGCGGGGTCTTGACTGCCTGCTCTTCGGCCAGCATGCCGGAGATCCGGCCGACCTCGGTGGCCATCCCGGTCGCGGTGACGACGAACTCGCCCGCGCCGCGGGTGACGTTGGTGTTCATGTACGCCATGTCGGTCCGGTCGCCGAGCGCCGTGCCGGCGCCCTGTACAGGATCGGTGCCCTTGGCGGCGGGCAGGCTCTCCCCCGTCAGCGCGGACTCGTCGATCTCCAGCGTGGCCGCCGTCAGCAGCCGCCCGTCCGCGGGCACGATATCGCCGGCCTCGATCGCGACGACGTCGCCGGGGACCAGTTGCGCGGCGTGGATCTCCGCCAGCTGGCCATCCCGCCTCACCTTGGCCGTGATGATCACCATCTTCTGCAGGGCGGAGACGGCCGCGGTCGCCTTCCCCTCCTGATGCAGGCCCTCGACCGCGTTGAACAGCGTCAGCAAGATCAGCAGGATGCCCGTGCCGAGCTGCTTGAGCGGGTAGAGGCTGCCGATGCCGGCCGCGACCAGCACGAGCTGCATCGGGTCGCGGTACTGCCGGAGGAATGCGTGCCAGCGAGGCTCGGCCCGGCTGGCGGCGAACTCGTTCGGGCCGAACCGCTGGGCCCGCGCGGCCGCCTCGGCCGAGCTGAGACCCTGCTGCTCGTCCACCCCTTCGGAGCGGAGGACCTGATCGGCGCCGAGCGTGTGCCACGCGGGCTCGCCGGCCGCTGGCGGCCGTCCCGCTCTCGGTGTATCCGCCACTCCCGACGTCATGTGGTGCCCCGTGCCTCCGATGATCCAGTCAGCCTGATTCCCGGTCTCGCGGTCCGGCATGCGCAGCAGGCCGACCGGAATCAGCGAGACGAGCTCGCGGCGTTTCCGCGGAACCAGCCTTCGGCAGGCGGAAGGAAGGCGTCAGCCGGCAATGGGCTCCCAGATCAGCTCGGCCACGTCGATAAGTAGTGATCTTCTGCTGGGCGGCGGCGTGGAGATTGTGCGGAGATCGCGTGGAGAATAATGGGCACTATGAGCGTTGACGTGATCACCGGGAGCGATGGGAAGCCGCGCTGCGCCTGGGTTGGCGCCAGCGATACCGCCGCCATGCGCTACCACGACGACGTCTGGGGCACCCGGACCTACGACGAGTCCGCGCTGTTCGAGGCGCTCACCCTGGGAGTGTTCGAGGTCGGGCTGAGCTGGTCGATCGTATTCGGGAAGCGGGAGGCGTTCCGTCGGGCTTTCCAGGGATTCGACGTGGCCAGGGTCGCGGCGATGACCGAGCGGGACGTGGACCGGCTGGTGCAAGATGCCTCGATCATCCGCAACCGCGGCAAGATCCAGGCCACTGTCAGCAACGCCCGCGCGATGCTGTCCGCGTCACCGGGCCTTGCGGAGCTCGCGAAGTCCTACGAGCTCACCCGCGACGAGCCGCCCCGGTCCATCGCCGACCTGCCCAAGTCGAGTCCGCAGGCGGAGGCGTTCGCGCGGCAGCTGAAGTCGCAGGGATACCGCTTCGTGGGGCCTACCAGCGTCTACGCGTTCATGCAGAACGTCGGCGTGGTCAACGACCACGTTCTCGGATGTTTCCGCGCGATCAAGCCTCAGCGAGTGCCTTGATCTGCTCAACAGTGGCGGTCATGTTGCGCTCGAACTCGCGCATCCGCACGAACACGATCTTCTGCTCCTTGTCCGGCATCCGGTCGATGGTGAGCGACAGGCCCGACCGGCCGGGCCCCAGCTGCACCCATTCAGACAGCTCAGTCCCGCCGTCCTTGGGCTCCAGCCGGAACCGCCACAGCGCGGCTGGTTCGGCGGGGTCCTCGATCGCCCACGCGAACACCCGCTCCGGCTCACACTCGACGACGTGTGAGACGGCCTCCCACTCGCCCATCGCCTCGTGCCTGCTGCGCCCGGCGAACCTGGCGCCCGTGGCCGGCCCGGTCGCGCCGTCGAGCCACTCCACCGATTGCAGCTCCGTGCTCATGGCGGGCATCAGCCCGATGTCTGATACGAGTTCCCATACCCTGGCGGGCACGGCATCGATCCAGATCCGCACCTCCACCGCGGGCTTGTCCGCGTAACGCGCACCCGTCCACTCCATGACCGACCAGCCTCCTCATAGCCCGGGCCCGGGCATCAGAGTTGATATCGCCAGATTAGGCTGCGTGCGAAACGGCTGGAGGTTTCCCATGACGCTTTCGATCGGGCTGTCGGTGAATCCTCAGGACCCGCAGTGGCTGGAACTGGCCCGCGAAGCGGAACGGGTCGGGGTGGACTCCATCTGGGTGCCCGAGTTCTGGGCCTACGACGCGTTCACGCCGCTCGCGGCGATCGCGGCACGGACGGAGCGGGTTCGCCTCGCCACCGGGATCGCGCAGCTCGGGGCGCGGACCCCCGCGATGCTGGCCATGTCGGCGATGAGCCTGCAGAACATCTCCGGCGGCCGGTTCGTCCTCGGGATCGGGACCAGCGGCCCGCAGGTGATGGAGGGATGGCATGGCGTCAGGTTCTCCCGGCCGGTGCGCAGGACCCGGGAGACGATCGAGATCATCCGCATGATCACCGCAGGTGAGCGCCTCAGCTATGCCGGCGAGGTGTACCAGCTTCCGCTGCCAGGCAGCGAAGGGGCGGCGATCCGCTCCCGCGCCGGGGCCTGCTTCGTCCCGGTGTACGTGGCGGCGCTCGGCCCGGCGAACCTCGCGCTGACCGGCGAGCTGGCCGACGGCTGGATCGGCAACTCGTTCTTCCCCGAGTCGTCGGAGGTGTTCTTCGGCCCGCTCGGGGCGGCGGCGCGGCAGGCCGGGCGGTCGCTGTCGGACCTGGACCTGGTGGTCGCGGTGAGCGTGGAGTTCACCGAAGACGTCGAGGCGGCCGGGCGGCGCCACGCCGCCGGGTACGCGTTCACGTTCGGCGCGATGGGATCGCGGTCGACCAACTTCTACAACAACGCCTTCGCCAGGCAGGGCTTCGGCGAGGACGTGGCCGAGGTCCAGCGGCTGTGGGCCGAGGGCGACCGGGAGGCGGCCGCCGCCCGGGTGCCGATTGAGATCGGCCTGGGCACGAACCTGATCGGGCCGCCCGACGTGGTCCGCGACCGGCTGCGGGCCTACCGCGACCGCGGCGTCACCACCCTGCGAGTGAACCCGATCGGCAGCGATCTGCGGGACTGCATCGCGGGCCTGGGGACCCTGCTTGATCTGGTGAACGACGTGAACGACGTGAACGACGTGAACGGCAGGACGGAACGCGCGCCGGATCCTGATGCGGTGTGAGCCAGCGTCAGCCGGCGCGAGCCGCCTTTTCGACCGCGGCCTCGATCGGCCGCGGTTCCGGGCGCACGGCGGAGCCCGCGACCAGCACCGTGGGCGTCGCCTCGACTCCCAGCGCCACGGCACGCGCGGTCACGTACGGCGGCCAGTCCAGGTAGTGCCCGTCGCCCAGGCAAGCGGTGAACGACGCGCCTGACAGGCCCACGGTTTGGCCGATGGCGGCGAGTTCCGCGTTGTCCAGGCCCGCCCCGCCTTCCGGCGGCTGGTCCACGAAGAGCGCGTGCGCGTACTCGAGGAACCGCCCCTCGTCGGCGGCACAGCCAGAAGCCGCGGCCGCCCGCGTGGAGTAACGCGTCGTCGATGCCTGGTCGAGGAAGTTCATCGGGTGATAGACGAGGCTGACCTGCCCGCTGGCGAGCAGGCCGGCCAGCGCCGGGCCAGACGAGAGCTCGAAGCGACGGCAGAACGGGCACAGGAAGTCGATGAAGGCGTCGATGCGGACCGGGCCGTCCCCGATCATGATCCCGTCGCCTTCCTGGGTCGCGCCGGCCGGAAGCCGGCCGGGGATGGGTGGGTTAGTCACGTGGCCTCCTCGCTGACGAGGACAGCCGCCCCGTCGAAAACACCGGCCTTCAGGTCCTGCAGCGCCTGCTGCGCTTGTGACATCGGGTACACGTGCGTGGTGGCCCGGACGTGGTACCGGAGGGCGAGCTCGAGGAACGTGCGGCCGTCGTCGCGGGTGTTCGAGGTGACGCTGCGCAGTTCCTTCTCGTAGAACAGCTCGCGCTCGTAGTTCAGCGGCGGCGTGTCGGTCAGGTGGATCCCGGCGACGGCGAGGACCCCGCCGCGGTCGAGCGCCCGCATCGCGACCGGAACCAGGTCCCCGACCGGCGCGAACAGGATCGCGCTGTCCAGGGGTTCCGGCGGGGAGTCGTACGCGCCTCCCACCGACGCGGCGCCCAGCTCGAGCGCGAGCCGCTGGGACGCCTCGCCGCGGGTCAGGGCGTGGACGGTCGCGCCTTCGGCCAGCGCCAGCTGCGCGACCAGGTGGGCGCTGTCACCGAACCCGTACAATCCGAGCCTGCCGCCGGGCGGCAGCGATGCGCGCAGCAGCGCCCGGTAGCCGATGATCCCGGCGCACAGCAGCGGCGCCAGCTCGACCTCGGGGACGTCGGCCGGCAGCCGGTAGGCGAACGCCGCCGGCACGGTCGTGTAGTCCGCGTAGCCGCCGTCGGCGTCCCAGCCGGTGTAGCGCGAGTTCGGGCAGAGGTTCTCGTTGCCACGGCGGCAGTAGGCGCAGGTCCCGTCGGTGTGCCGCAGCCACGCCACGCCCACCCGGTCCCCCAGGGCGTAGCCCGTGGCGCCCTCGCCCAGTTCCGCCACCCGGCCCACGACCATGTGACCAGGCGTGACGTGCTCCCGGTGCACCGGCAGGTCGCCCTCGCTGACGTGCAGGTCAGTGCGGCAGACGGCGCAGGCGAGGACCTGGACCAGCAGTTCGCCCGGGGCGGGGCCGGCACGGGTTTCTCCACGTACCGCAACGGGCCGGTATCGATCGGCCCTGGCTCGCTCACCACCCACGCCCGCATCGTTGCCGGGCTGCCAACAGTCATGCCCCACTCCTATCATGAGGGTCCGGACAACTGGACGGGGTGAGCGCCCAATAAGTCCAGAAGAGGCCGTGCGTGCGTTCTTCGACTGCTACACCAACGGCCGCCCGGAGGATTTCGACGCGTGCGTCGCACCGGACAATGTCGACTACGGCCACGAGCCGCCAGGGGCCCTGCTCCGGTCCACGCGGCACGCTCTGATCGGCGGGCTGCCCGTGTGACTACGGGCTGCCGATGAAAGCAGCGACTTGAGGAATGCTTCGCTGGCCCGAGGGTAGCTCGTGGCGGCATTCATGTGTCTGAGCCGTGAACACGGCGAGGCTAGGGAGGTCGCTAATGGCGTCGGAAGCTAGCGCCACAAAGCCGGAACGGAATGTCCTGGAGGACCTGGACTCACGGATACCAACGAACTTCTACTGGTATCTAGCCGTGCTGGCCTGTATCGGCGGGTTCCTGTTCGGCTACGACACGTCCAACATCGGCTCGGCGCTGGCCTTCATCCCGTACCACCTGTCCAGCTTCGCGACCGGCTACCTGGTGGCCGGGGCGTCCCTGGGCGCGGCAGCTGGAGCGCTGGTGGCCGGGCCGCTGACCGACCACTTCGGGCGGAAGGCCCTGCTGATCAGCGACGCCGCCATCTACGCCATTGGCTCGATCCTGTCCGCGGTCACGATAAACGCGGCCATGCTGCTCGCGTCCCGGACGCTCATCGGGCTCGCGATCGGCGCCGACTCCGCGATCGCCACCGCCTACATCGCGGAGTTCGCGCCGCGCAGCAGGCGCGGCCAGCTGAGCATCATCCAGCAGTGGATGATCACCGTCGGGATCCTGGTCTCTTATCTCGTCGCGGTGATCATCCTCAAGGCTGCGCCGGGCAGTGCGGGCGGCGCCGACTGGCGGCTCATCCTCGGCCTCGGCGGGGTCCCGGCCCTGATCGCCGTGGCGCTGCGATCCCATATGCCCGAGTCACCGCGCTGGCTGATGCTGCACGGCCGCTACGACGACACCAGGAAGGCCTTTGGCCGCCTGGGGATGGACGTCACCGTAGACGAGGTGCGCCACGCGGCGGACGAACTCGCCGGGCTAGAGCGGCAACGGCAGCGGAAGACCCAGTGGACCAGGGGCGTGCGGCGGGCGCTGATCATCGTGTGCGTCTTCTTCATCTTCCAGCAGATCACCGGGATCAACGTCCCCTTCTACTACGGCCCGACGATCCTGTCGTCGTTCTTCCAGAGCGGGGGGCACAGTGCGGTCGACGCCGCGGTCGCCGGAGTCGAGGTCACGGCGATCCTTGGCGCGGTCAACGTCATCGCGACGTACTTCGCCTTCCGGTGGATCGACAAGGTGGGCCGGCGCCCGCTGGCCATCTTCGGCTACATGGGCATGACGGTGTTCATTCTGGTAGCGGCGGCCGGGGTGGCGTTCCTGACCGACATCCCGAAGACCGTGGTGGTCATGGTCGGGTTCTCCTTCTTCATCACGTCGTTCGCGATCGGCGTCGGCGGGACGGGCTGGCTGATCCAGGGCGAGGTCTTCCCGACCGCGGTACGGGGCCGGGCGGCGGCCATCGCCGCCTGCGTCGACTGGCTGGCCAACTACGCTCTCATCGAGGCGTTCCCTGTCTGGCACAACGCCATCGGGCTCGCGTGGGTCATGGTGTGCTTCGCCGTGCTCTGCGTCGTGGCCATCGGGTTCGTGTACAAGTTCTTGCCGGAGACGAAGGGGCTGTCGGTGGAGCAGGCCGTCCACGTCTTCGAGCGGGAGGCGAAGGGAGAGCCCGCGCCCGTAAGCTAGGACAGTGCGGGACCCGATCGTGATCATCGGCGGCGGCATGGCGGGCGGCAATGCCGCCGCCACGCTCAGGGACGAGGGCTTCTCAGGACCGGTCGTGCTGCTGACCAGGGAACCGGGTGTCCCGTTCGGGCGCCCCCCGCTGTCCAAGACCTACCTGCGCGCGGAGGAAGACCTCGCGGGCTGGTACGTCCGGCCGGCCGGCTGGTACCCCGAGCACGATGTCGAACTCCGCAACGGAGTCGTCGTAGCGGCCGTCGACGTCGCCGCGCACACGGTCACGCTGGATTCCGGTGCCGAACTTCGCTACGAGAAGGTGCTGATCGCCACCGGCGGGCGCAACCGGCGGATCAGCGCCGACGGGGCTGACCTGCCCGGGATTCACTACCTGCGCACGGTGGCCGAATGCGACTCGATCAAGCAGGAAGCGGTGCGCGGCCGCACCGCGGTGATCGTCGGGATGGGGTTCATCGGCTGCGAGGTGGCGGCGTCGCTGACCCAGCTGGGGGTCCGGGTCACCGCGATCTTCCCTGGCCAGGACCCGCTTGAGCGGGTCCTCGGCGACCAGGTTGCCGGGGTGATGAGCGCCATCCATCGCGCGAACGGCGTCGAACTGCTGGCCGGCGAGGAGGTCGTGGCCTTCGAGGGCACCAGGCGCGTGGAAGCGGTCGTGACCCGGTCCGGCCGCCGTATCGAGTGCGACTTCGCCGTGGCGGGTGTCGGCATAGAACCCGACATCCCTGGTGTCGCCGTCGAGCAGCAGAACGGCATCCTCGTCGACGAGCGGTGCCGGGCCAGCGCGCCCGACGTCTACGCGGCCGGTGACGTGGCGAACTACCTGCACCCGCTGTTCGGCCGGGTCCGCGTCGAGCACTACAACAACGCGGAGAAGCAGGGCGCCGCCGTCGCCAGGTCAATGCTCGGCTCGACGGCGGCCTACGACTACATCTACAGCTTCTGGTCAGATCAGTACGACCACAAACTCGAGTACGTCGGTCATGTCGACAAATGGGACCAGTTCGTGGTCCGCGGCAGCGTGCAAGAGGGGAAGCTGATCGGCATCTACCTCGTGGGCGGGGTAGTGCGGGCAGCCGTCGGCCTCGACCGCGGCGGTGATCCCGAACTGGACACCGACGGCGAGATGGCGGCGTGCGCCCGCCTGGTGGCCACGCAAGCGAGGCCGGCTCCCGCCGTGCTCGGCGACGAGCGAACAGACCTGTGGGCACTGGCACGAGGAGAAGCGCGGTCCTAGGCGTTGGAAAACAGCGGGATGTTCGCCCCGCTGACCGGGGCGAGCGGGCTGTTCAGCAACGCGACGATCAGCTCCCCGACGTCAGCCGGGGTCAGGCCGGGGCGCAGCGCCGGATTGGCCCGCCGCAGCATCTCGGTGTCGACGGCGCCCGGGCTCAGGCAGATCGCGCTGATGCCGTGCTCCCTGCCCTCGACCGCGATCGCCTCCGTGAGTCCGATGACCCCGTACTTGGAGACGTTGTAGGCGGCAAGCCCAGGGAACTTCTCGGTGGCGTACACGCCGGACAGCGAGGCGATGGCGACGATCCGGCCCGCGCCGGCGGGAGCCATGGCGGTGAACGCCGCGCGGCAGCAGAAGAAAGCGCCGGTCAGGTTGACCCCGATCGTCTCCTGCCACACCACCAACGTCGTCTCGGCGAATGGCACGTTCGTCAGCACGCCGGCGGCGCAGACCAGCCCGCTCACCTGGCCGATCTCGCTGGCCCGGGAGAACAGGCGCTCGACCGCGGCCTCGTCGGCCACGTCGGTCGGGACGGGCGTGGCCGTGCCGCCGGCGTCCTTGATCCGGCCCCCCACGTCGTCGAGGGCATGCCGGTCCCGCGCGGCGAGCACGACGTGCGCGCCAGCGTTCGCCAGCGCCGCGGCCGTCGCCGCGCCGATGCCGCGGCTGGCCCCCGTGACGACCACGAGACGACCCGGCAGCCAGCTGCCTCGCACCGGCTCACCCACCGGCGACTCGACGGTAAAGACGCTCGTGCGCGTCAAGGCTGAGTCCCAGGTCAAGATGGCTTTCGGCATGGTCACGGCAGGCCCGTCGCGAAATCCCGGCCGCCTTGGACACCGCTCCGGCGGCCGCCAGGATGTCGTCGGGCGGCACCAGGAAACCGGTCACGCCGTCCACGATCACCTCCCGAAGGCCGCCGCGGCTGAACGCGACGACCGGAGCACCGCACGCCTGCGCCTCGGCGGCGGCAAGCCCGAATGGCTCGTCCCAGCGGGCGGGGCACAGCACCACGGCCGCCTGGGCCATAGCTTGCCACAGTGCGGGCCGCGGCACCGCCTCGTGAACGGAAACCCCCGGCAGGCCGCGCCGCGGATCGATCTGCTCCCTGCTGTACGCCTCGTCATAGGCGTCGCCGTAGAGCTGGATCGGCACTCCAGCCGCGCGGGCGATGTCGACGGCCTCGGCCGCGCCCTTCTCCGGGCTCAGCCGCAGGCGAACACCGCCCCCTGTCCGGCGGCCGCGGACCACGGGATATCGCGCGTGGACGGGTACGGCGGCAGCACCGCGTCGACGGGCACGACCCGGCGCCAGGCGCCGGCCTGCGAATTCGACACGACGGCCACGACCGGCGGCCTGCCCCGCCTGGCCGCGTCGCGTAGAGCCGCCGAAACGGCCCGGTCCGGGGGCAGGTGGAGCGTGTGCACCACCGGTGCCCGCAGTCCGGTCCCGAGCCTGATGGCAGGCGCGTCGAAGGCGTGATTGTGGATCACGTCATACCGGCTCGACCCCACGGCCGCGAAGGCGGTAGCGAACGCGGCCTCCGCGGCCGCGGCCGCCGCCCCCGGCGGATCGCCGCCCTCGCCGCCGTCGCCCCCGTCGGCCCCCGGCGCCCCCGGCGCCCCGAGCGCCCCGAGCGCCCCGGGCGCCCGGTAGAGCGTGCCCGTTAGCGCGCGGGGATCCACCCCGGTGTCGATCAGCTCGACGCCGTCGATCCGCGATCCTGATGCGGCGTAGACGTCCACATCGTGTCCCCGGCCGGCCAGGCCGCGGGCCAGATCGGCCACGAACGCCTGCGACCCGCCCAGCTGCGGCTCGCGGATGGCCGTCACCAGCGGAGCCATGATCGCGATCTTCATGGCGCGAGCACCTTGTACGCCAGGTCCCGCGGCGGGTTGATGCCAAGCACCTCGAAGGGAATCCGCCGCCCGCCGCGCCGCCGTACCTCGTCGGCCGCCTGCGGGTAGAAGATCTCGGCCAGCTCCGCTGCCTCGCGGTGGCTGCTGAATTCGACGCACATCGGTCCGGGAAAGCTGAGATACCGGTAGCCGCGGTCGGCGAGCCAGTCGAGGTGGTTCGGCCAGATGATCGCCACGCATCCGCCCGGCTCGCACACTCGCTCCATTTCGGACAGGCCTGCCTCGCCGCCGTGTTCCGGCGAGGCGGTGAAGGCGGAGCAGGAGACGACCAGCGTGGCGAAATCGTCGGGCAGCGGCAGCTGGTCGAAGTACCCGTGCATCAGCCGGACCCGCTCCAGGCAGCCGGCCGCCGTGATCTTCCGGCGCAGGATCCGGCGCAACGGGAGCGCCGGCTCCACCGCGGTGACGCGCTGTCCGCGCTCGATGAGCTGCATCGTGAGCCGCCCCGTGCCCGCGCCGACCTCGACGATCTGGTCCACGCCGCGCGGCAGCCAGTCCACGACCCCCGGATGGAGCCGCTCGGCGCTGGCCAGCCGGTCGTAGAGCTGCGGTTCAAGCCGGTAGAGCAGTTCCCAGGCCAGCACCGCGTCCTGGTGCGGATCGCCGTCGCCGTGCGGGGAAAACCGGCTCGCCTCGTCGCGGGTGAACACTCCCAGGTCCGCGGCCGTGTACCGGCCCAGCAGGGCTTCAGGCCTGCTCACTCACTTCCGCCCAGCTCTTGTCGGTCTCCCAGACACGCACTGCCCGCAGGAGTCCGGCGGGCAGTTCCGGGCAGAGGCGATCCCAGATGGCCTGGGCCAGGTTCTCCGACGTGGGGATGAGACCCTTCAGCCAGGGGACGTCAGTATTGAGGTTGTGGTGATCCACGTCGCAGATGACATGCGTCTTGATGACGTTCGACAGCACCTTCAAGTCCAGGACGTAGCCGGTGGCTTGGTCGACCTCGCCGGCCACTACGACCTCAAGGACGTAGTTGTGCCCGTGCAGGTTCACGCACTTCCCGAACAGCCGCCGGTTCTCGTCGTCCGAGAGGTCCGGGTCACACAGCTGATGCGCGGCGTTGAATGATTCGCGGCGGCCGACCGCAACGGTCATCGTGTTCATCCTCTCTGCCGTCCCGCGCTATCACCCTAACTCGCCTCCGGTTTGCCGGGCGGTTCGGGCGACGGCCGGGCGCCGGTCACAGGGGTGCTCCTGTTAGCTTGCGGGCATATACTGCGCGGCAACCTAATCCTCGGTGCGGAGGGAGGTCATGGTGGCTGAGCTCGGGCTAGCGGACACCAATGGCATCCTGAGCCTGCCCTGGATTGACCCGGTGCGCACAAGTGCCGGCCTGGGCTGGGAGCGGCTGTACGTGTCCACCCAAGCGGAACTGCCTTACCGGTCGAGCTTCTGCTCGGCCAGGACGCATCAGCTGATACTGCACCTGGACGGACCGGTCACGGTGCGGCGGGGGCACGGCGGGCTCGGCAGCCCGCGGCGCGTACCGCCCGGCGGGCTGTTCCTGCACCCGGCGGCCCGTGACCTGACCGTCGAACTCGGCGGCGACCTGCAGACCGTGCACGTCTACCTGGCCGACGAGGCGGTGCAGGAAGCGGCGGGCGGCAAAGGCCGGGTAGAGCTGGCGGAGGAGCTCGGGCGTTACGACCCGCTCATCGAGCAGCTCGTTCTCGGCCTCGACGGCGTGCTGCGCACCTGGGAACCCGCCGCGCGGACCTATGTCGATCACCTGTCCGTGCTGCTCGCGGCCCAGCTCGCGCGCTATCACTCCGTGCGGCCCCCGCTTGGCTGGCCCGGCGACCGGCCTGGCCTTACCGCGCGCCAGCTCGCGGTCGCGCGCGACGTGATGGAGGCGCGCCTGGCCGAGCCCATCCCGCTGGCGGACCTGGCGGCCGCCGTGTCACTGTCGGTCAGCCAGTTCGGCCGCCAGTTCAAGGCGAGCACCGGGGAGACACCGCACCGTTTCCTGATGCGGCTGCGGGCGGAGGCGGCCTGCCGGCTGCTGCGGTCGAGCGCCATGCCGATAGCCGAGGTCGCGACCCGGTGCGGGTTCTCCCACCAGGAGCATCTCACCCGGGTGCTGCGGGCCCAGTTGGGCAGCACCCCGGCCGCGGTCCGCCGCGGCGCTTAGGGCACCGTGTTTGCCAGGTCAGGCGCTTGTAGGTCGAGCTCGGTGGTTACCCGCTCCCTGTCGGGCTGGTTCTTGACCAGCACGGGGAGGGTGCGGTTGATGACCGCGGGGTCGAGTTCGGTCACGCCGAGCAGGACGAGGCTGCGGGCCCAGTCGACGCTCTCCGCTATGCTGGGCGGCTTGCGCAGGTCCAGGCCGCGCATCGCGTGCACGACGCGGGCCGCCCGGGCGGCGAGCGCCGGCTGGATGTCCGGCACGCGCAGCTCGATGATCTGCCGCTCCCGTTCGGCGTCGGGATAGTCCAGGTGCAGGTACAGGCAGCGGCGCTTGAGCGCCTCGGACAGTTCCCTGGTCGCGTTGGACGTGAGGACGACGAGCGGCGCCTGGCGGGCGGTTACCGTGCCCAGTTCGGGGATGGACACCTGGAAGTCGGATAGCACCTCAAGCAGCAGCGCCTCGGTCTCCACCTCGACCCGGTCCACCTCGTCGATGAGCAGGACCACCGGGTCCGCGGAGCGGATCGCCGCGAGCAGCGGCCGCTCAAGCAGGAAGTCCTCGGTGAAGATGTTGGCTTCGGTCTCCTCCCACGAGCGCCCGTCGTCCGCCTGGATCCGCAGCAGCTGCTTCTTGTAGTTCCACTCGTAAAGCGCCTTGGCCTCGTCCAGGCCCTCATAGCACTGCAGCCGCAGCAGCCGGGAACCGGTCAGCGCCGCCGCGGCCTTGGCCAGCTCGGTCTTGCCGACCCCGGCCGGCCCTTCCACCAGCAGCGGCTTGTCGAGGCCGTCCGTAAGGAACAGCGCGTCGGCGATCAGGTCGTCGGCGACGTAGGCCGCTTCCCGCCGCAGCCGCTCGCTGAGCGTGGCGGTGTCACCGAGGCGGTTGCTCACTGGGCGTGCTCCCCTCGGAGGCAGTCAGCTGCGGCGTGGTCAGAAATCGACAGGCTGGGTCGGGAACTGGCCGCTGCTGATCAGCTGCGGGATCGTGCCGCTGGCGTTTTCCCAGACCAGCAGCATCGACCGCTTCGGCGAGTAGCCCTGGTGCCGGATGTCGGACGGCATCGCCGCCACGTCGCCGGCCTTCATGACGACCTTGGCGCGCTTGCGCCCGGTGTCGCGGTCCTCGACATCCCAGATGATCTCGTCCGACAGCTGGACGAACCACTCGGCCCGGTCGTTGCCGTGGATGATCGGCAGGATGTACTCCTCGGTGGTCGGGCAGTACAGGGAATCCCTGCAGACGCTCACCACGCTCGGATTCCAGGTCACCGGGGACCTGGACAGGTAGGCGAACAGGTTGAACGAGCCGACTTCCGCCTCGAAGCCGGGCTCGGCATGGACGTCGGGCTCATCCTGGGTCACGTCCGCGAACATGCGGTTGACCGGGTGGCCGTTGGCGTCATCGCGCAGCGGCTCGTCGCCGGGCAGCGACACCATCCGCTGCGCGGTGACCCGGTGCCGGGTGATGGCCGCGTCGTTGTTTCCCTGCTTGGGGCCGAACGCGGACCCGGTCTCCTCGGGGCTGGCGAACGGGTCGAAGCTCTCGTTCGTCCAGTCCGAGAGCATGGCGGCGAACATGTCCTTGATGACCGATGTCTCGATGTTCTCCACGTGGTCCAGCTCGGCCCTGCGGTACGCGTCGTTGTACCGGCCGGCGAACAGGTCCACCGTCCCGTAGTGGTTCATGGTGCCCACCACGCCGTCGAAGTTGACGATCCCGTAGAAGAACTCCCAGGCCACGTCCCTCTGCAGCGCGCGAAGGAACGCGTCCACGCTCATCACGTGACGGCCGGTGGGCCAGTTGACGTAGGCGAAGTATTCGTCCCGGCTGAAGCGGAACTGGCCGAGGGCGAAGTTCCGGTAGCCGAACTCGTTCGGTTCGCTAGCCTCGTTGCGGGCTGCGGCATCCGTGACTGTCATCGGTGTTCCCTATCTTTTTTCGCGACCGGTCAGGCCGTCCGGAACGGTCAGGCCGTCTGGCAGATTTCGGCCCAGCGGAACTGGGTGTCGGGACCTTCGATGGTCTGGATGAGCAGCACCGCGGGGCCTTGCGACGAATAGCGGTAGGCGCGTCCCGCGGGGAGCAGGGTGAGGTGCCCGCGCCGGGCCACCACCCGCCCCATCAGGGTCTGCGCCGCTTCGTCAGGCACGCCGGCTGACCCGCCCGCCGGCAGCGACCGCCCGTCGCGCAGGGTCTTGAGGGTGAATTCCACCTCACCGTCGAGCACCAGCGCGCTCTGGTCGTGTGCCGCCGCCCGCCAGCCGGACGTACCCTCGACCCGGACGGCCTCCAGAACGTATTCGAAGTTCTTTCCCACCGCGATCTGCTCGAACGGCTTGGCCAGCGAGGCGACCTCGAAGATGTTGGAGAAGGCGTAGTTCTTCGGGTCGTCGTCGATGACCTCGACGCCGCCCTTCTCGTAGCTGGCGAGGGACCCCAGGCGTGTCTCATAGGCCATGGCTAGCTCCTAGTCGGCTTATCCGCACACGTGCACCTTCTGGACTAGGTTGAGTGTGCGCGGGACGGCAGCCCGGAGTCCTGCACCAAAGCGGCGTCGTTCTGCACGTTCCTGCGGTGCTGGGTCCCGTCAGGCCGTGAACCGGCGCCCGCCCCAGCCCGCCGGCGGCGGCGGCGCGGCCGACGGCGGTTCACCGGGCCGCAGCACCCCGGCCCCGATGGCGATGGACCGCAGCTGCGCGAGCACGTCGGGAAGGTCACTGGCCAGCGGCAGGTAGCAGACCAGTTCTGCCGCGCCGGCGTGCGCGAGCCGCGCCGCGGTGGCCTGGCACTCCTCCAGCGTCCCGAACAGTCCCTGCTGCGCGGGATGGCCCGCGAGCGTGAACAGCTCGTCCGCGTCCGCGCGTGCCCGGGCCTCGGCGGCGGTCCTGCCCACGGACACGGTGACCTCCGCGAGCACGGGCCGTCCCGCCGCGGCCGCGGCCGCAGCGGACACCTCGCCCGCCAGATCCCGGCCGGGTGCGCAGGGGACGAAGACGGCGGCGGCCTGCCCGGCTCCCGCACGAGCGGGGAGGGCGAGCTGCGTCACGGTCAGCTCTGGCCGCCGCCCGATCAGGCCCTGCCAGCGCGTGATCGCGGCCGGCGAGCTGGCGATAGCGATCCGCGGGCTTGCCGCCTGGACGAGGCGGTCCAGCCACGCGTCGTCCGCCTCGCCAGGAGCGGCGGCGTCGGCGTCCACGATCAGTCCCGGCGGAGCCTGCGCGCCGGGCGCCAGCGCGGGCAGCAGCCCGGCGCGGCCGGTCTCGACTGTCCCGGTGCCGCTCAGCGGCCACCACGGGTAACGCAGCCAGACCCCGGCGAGGCCGAGCCGGTCCGTGAGCGTGGCCACCTGGCGGGCGCGGGCGGCGTCCAGCCGTCCGTCAATGACCACGCTGAGCCTTACGGCCCGGGCCTCGTGCGCGGTGTCCGGCGACAGCCCCGGACGTTTCGCCTCATCTAGGCTGTCGTCCATGAGCAGTCATGCTAATGCCAGTCAGCTGCCTGCCCCAGAGAGCTCACTCGCCGGGTTCGTTCCCGCGGCGATCACCGAGTTCGCCCGCAAGCTGCGCTGGCTAGGCATGGACGTATCCGCCTCCGAGATGGCCGACGCCCTGCGCGCGCTCAGTGACGCCGACCTGCTGGACCGGAACCGGCTCCGCGGGCGGCTGCAGGTCACCCTCGTCAAGCGGGCCGCGGACATCCCTACCTTCCAGGCCGCCTTCGACCTGCTGTTCCCGGCCCTCGCCGCCGCCGCGGACGACGGTCACCCGGCCGGGGACCCGGCGGGCGGCGGCGCGGCCCAGGAGGCGCCGGACGGCGAGCCGGCGGCGCCGGACCTCCTCGCGCGGCTGATCTCGCTGCTGCGCGGCGACCCGGCGGCAGGCGCGGGTGAGCTCGCCGCCGAGGTGATCAGCGCCTTCGGAGGCCTGGAAACCGGCCAGGCCGCCGGCTCGCAGCGGTACTACGAGTACCGGATCATGCGGCAGCTCGACCTGAGCACGCTGCTGCAGCGGGCCATGCGGCTGGATAACGAGCTGCGCCCCGGCCTGGACAAGCGGCTGGCCGGCCGGGAGCAGCAGGAGCGGGTGCAGGAGCTGCGGGCCGAGATCGCCGCGCAGCTGCGCGACCGCCTCGCCGAATCCCGTGGGCTCGAGGCGTCGCTGCGCCAGCTGCGGGAGTCGGTGCTTGACGAGGATTTCCTCAGCGCGGGTCCCGCGGAGCTTGCCGCCATGCGCGCCGTCGTCCAGCCGCTCGCCAGGCGGCTGGCGGCCACGGCCCGCCGCCGTCGTCGGCCTAACCGGACCGGCAAGCTCGACGTGCGCCGGACCATGCGGCGGGCGATCGGGACCGGCGGGGTGCCCATCGATCCGGCATGGCACCGGCGCCGCCGCCCGCGCCCGAAGCTGCTCGTGCTCTGCGACGTGTCGGGGTCGGTCGCCGAGTTCGCGAAGTTCACCCTGTCGCTGCTGCACGCGCTGCACGCGGAACTGCCCAGGCTCCGCTCGTTCGTCTTCGCGGACGGCGTCGCCGAGGTCACCGATCTCGTCGAGTCGAGCCCGGGAGTGATCGACACCCGGCTCCTGCTCGCCCGTCCCGGGGTGGTGCGCGGCGACGGGCACAGCGACTACGGCGCCGTGCTGCGCCAGTTCATGGACGAGCAGGCAGGCGGCCTGTCCCGGGATTGCGTCGTGATCATCTGCGGCGATGCCCGGGCCAACTACCGGCCCGAGCGCGCCGAACTGCTGCGCGCGCTGCGCGGGCGGGTCCGGGCCGTGCACTGGCTCAACCCCGAGCAGGCCGCCGACTGGGACACCACCGATTCCCGTATGCGCGCGTACCGGCCGTACTGCGATTCCGTCACCGAGGTTCGCACCCTGCGACAGCTCAGTGCCTGGGTGGACAAGCTAATGTGACGCGGTTCTCTGGGTTCGGGCCGGTGCTCGCGGATCAGAGGATTCGCTGAGCAAAGCCCTGATGCGCGTCAGAGGGTCTGCCGTTACTCTTACCGATCGTGAATCGCATCGCCCCTGGCCCGCGGTGAACGGCCCGTGAGCCGGTCCCGTTCGGGGCGCGGGCCTTCCCGGCCGCCCGCGACTCCCCCGCCCGGCCCGGCGCCCGGTTCCCTAAGCCCTGAGGTGCTGGGCCGGGCTCTCCTTCCGTTGCGGGCCTTCCTCGGCTTCACGTTCTGCTTCGCCGGGCTGCAGAAGCTGGCCAATCCCGGGTTCTTCCAGGCCAGCAATCCCGGGTCGATCCAGGCGCAGCTGGCTGGCGCGGTCCGGCGCAGCCCCATCCACGCGCTAATCTCGCCACTGACCCATGTCGCGGTCCCGCTCGGGCTCCTGATCGCGGTCGCCGAGCTCGCCATCGGCATCGGTACCCTGCTCGGGTTGTGGCAGCGGCTGGCCGCGGCGGGTGGCGTCGCGCTGTCGCTGCTGTTGTTCCTGACGGTCAGCTTCCACTCGTCGCCGTACTACACCGGCGCGGACATCGTCTTCGTGTTCGCATGGACGCCGTTGCTGCTGGCGGGCGCCGGGCCGCTCCTGTCCGCCGACGCGGCGATCGCGGCCCGGGCACGCGCGCAGCGGGGCTCTCGGCGGCTGAGCGCGGTCGAAGCCAGCCGCCGGGAGGTCGTGCTGAAGGGCACAGTGACGGCCATGGCGGCGGCGGGGGGCCTGGTCCTTGGCGGTGTGGTGGCCGGCCTGGGCCGGCTCGCCGGCGGCACGAAGAACAACAACTCAGGCACCACGCTGTCGGCCCCGCCGTCCTCGGCCTCCGCGCCGCAGGCGGGGCCGAGCGCCGGCGGGTCCGGTGGCAGCCACCCGGCCGGCACGGCGATCGGCCCCGCCACGGATGTCCCGGTCGGCGGCGCCGCGTCGTTCAGCGATCCGCGCACCGGCGACCCCTCGATCGTGATCCAGGCCAAGGCCGGGAAGTTCGTGGCCTTCGACGCGGTGTGCCCGCATGCCGGCTGCACGGTCGGATACGACCAGGCCGCCGCTGTCATCATCTGCCCGTGCCACGGTTCGCAGTTCAACGCCGCCACCGGTGCGGTCGAAAGCGGGCCGGCCGCTACTGGGCTGACTCCCATCACGATCGCCGAGGGCGGCAACGGCCAGCTCTACGCCACGTGACCCTCGCCCCGGGGCGAGCGGCTTGAGTGCAGGGAGACACCACGGGCCCGTTCGGGAAGATCAAAGTCCTTATCCCGAACGGACGCGTGGCTTCTCCGCAACCTGAGCCCGGCCTAAACCGGCTGATCCCGGGTAGTCGCGGCCTTCGTGGCGAAGGCATTCGCGTATCTCGTTGTCGGGCTGCGGTTTCCGCTCATCCTCGGCTGGGCCGCGGCGGTGGTCGGCGCGGTGCTGTTCCTGCCGCCGCTGCCGTCCTCTGGCGGCCTGGCCGACCTGATCCCGGCCGGGTCGGCCGCGGCGCACGCGGACGCGGACGCGACGCGGCTGTTCGGCTACCCGCTTGAAGCGGGCGTCGCCATCGTGCAGCGCGATCCGCACGGCCTGCCGCCGTCGGTGGTGCAGACGACGGCTCACGCGGCGGTCGGCTACGACCGCAGCCCCGGCATTCCCGGCCTGATCGCCGTGGTTCCGGTCCCGAACGGCGCGGGTGTCACCGCCCCCGCCTTCACCGCCTCGCCGATCGGCGCGGCGGGCCTGCTGGCCGGAG
Organism: uncultured Actinomycetota bacterium; assembly: GCA_963843745.1. Lineage (GTDB taxonomy): Bacteria > Actinomycetota > Actinomycetes > Streptosporangiales > Streptosporangiaceae > Trebonia. The sequence continues at coordinate 954,746 of CAWJLP010000007.1, read as the reverse complement.
CGCAGCGGCACACCTCGACCATCGTCACGTACCTGGACTTCCGGCCGGACGCGACGCTGGACCAGCAGGTGGCGGACGCCCGCGCCTACGCCGCCCGCTACCTGACGCACGTGGTCGGCGTGACCGGGCCGGTGGCGGCGCAGTACGAGCAGGGGCAGATCATCAACCGCGACCTCGGCTGGGTGGAACTGTTCACGGTGCTGGCGATCGCGCTGATCGTGGGCGTCAGGTTCCGGTCGGTTCTCGCGCCGGTCGCCGCGCTGGCGTGTGCCGGGGCCGCGTACGTGCTCGCGACCCGCATCGTGGCGTGGGGGGCGCAGCGCACCGGGATCACGGTTCCGCAGGACGCGGACCCGGTGCTGATCGTGCTGCTGCTCGGCGTGACCACGGACTATTGCGTGTTCTTCCTCGCCGGGATGCGCTCGCGGCTGGCCGAAGGCGCGAGCCGCCTGCAGGCCGTGCGCGACTCGACAGCGAGGTCGGCCCCGATCGTCCTGGCGGCCGGGCTGATCGTGGCGGCGGGCACCGGGGCGCTCGTGGTGGCCCGCGGCGGCCTGCTGCGCGCGTTCGGACCCGGGCTGGCCGTGACCGTGCTGGTGTCCATGGTCGTGTCGCTGACGCTGATGCCGGCGCTGCTGGGAGTGTTCGGCGGCCTGATGTTCCGGGGAACCCCCGCCGATGACAGGCCCACGGCCGCCGGGTTCCGGCTCGCGCGGCTCGCCGCCTCCAAGCCGGTCGCGTTGCTGGTGGCCGCCGGGTGCGTCGCGGGGCTCGTGCTAGCGGCCTCGGGCGCCCGCGGGCTGGGACTCGGGTCGCCGCTGATCGGCGAGATGCCGGCGTCGTCGGACGTGGCCCGGGCCGGGGCCGCCGCCGCGGCCGGGTTCGCTCCGGGGATACTCGCGCCGGCCGAGGTGCTCGTCATCGGGCCCGGCGCCGGGTCGCAGACCGCGGCGGCTAACCGCCTGGAGGCCGCGCTGCGCCGGCAGCCGGGCGTGGCCAGCGTTGTCGGGCCATCTGCGCTGCCCGCCTCCGCATCGTCAGCCAACCCGATGGTCGCCAGGGACGGGCAAGCGATCCGTTTCGCGCTCGTGTACGACACCGATCCGCTGAACGCCACGGCGATCGGGCAGGTGCGGGTCCTGACGGCGCGGCTGCCGGAGCTGGGCAGCGCGGCTGGCCTGCGCGGCGTCCGGTACGAGGTCGGCGGGCAGACCGCGCTGACCAGCGACGCCATCACCTCGACGGCGTCGGACCTATGGCGCGTCGGGCTCGCGATCATGCTCGTGACGCTGCTGCTCCTGATGGTGTTCCTGCGCGCCCTGCTGGCACCGGTCTACCTGCTGGCGGCCAGCCTGCTCGCGGTGCTCGCCACGCTCGGGCTGACCGTCGTCATCTGCGACGCGGTCCTCGGGTCGCCGGATCTTGTCTACTTCGTGCCGTTCGCGGCCGGAGTGCTGCTGGTCTCGCTCGGATCGGATTACAACGTGTTCGTGGTCGGCCGGATCTGGGAGGAAGCACGGGAACTGCCGGCGCGGGACGCGGTGGCCGTCGCGGCTCCGCGCGCCTCGCGGGCGATCACGACCGCGGGCGTCGCGCTGGCCGCCAGCTTCGGGCTGCTCGCGCTGATACCGCTGGAACAGTTCCGGCAGCTGGCGATCATCATGGCCGTCGGGGTCATGCTCGATTCGATCGTCGTCCGGTCGTTCCTGGTGCCGGCCCTGGTGGCGCTGACCGGCCGGTTCGGGATGTGGCCCGGTCATCAGCGGGTCCGCGCGGCCGACCGGAGGCCGGCCGAGTTGTCGGACGCGAGCCGCTAGGGCGGCTGGTTTTTGGCCGCCGGGCAGTGACCGGACGGGCCGTCAGCCGCACTAGCCGCACTATAGGGATATGGAGTCCGGTGCGAGCGAAGCCGCGTCGGCCCTGGCTCGCCGCCCGGCCCGTTCGGGATCAGATATCCCGCCGCCACCGAGTACGGCGCAGGCTTCGTGCTCCTCGATCCCGCCGCCGCCGGTGACCGCGCTGGCCTCGTGCTCGCCGATCCCGCCGCCGCCGAGCATCGCGCACCTCGCCCCGGCTGATGACGCGGTGTAAACATGGATGTTCCACATCTCGGAAGCAAGTCGACTCTGCGCGCTGGCAGGCTGCTGCGTCTAGCGGGTACGGACCTGCACGCAGATCAGCCCGTTCGGCGCGCCCTGTCAGGGTCGGCGGTAATGACAGCGCATCAGACCGGGATCGAGAGATGGCCGGTGCTAGCGCAGTCGAAGGCGTTGACAAACTAGTGAGTGGTTACTAACTTAATGGGCATGACAGAACAGGCAGTGCGGGAGCTGGGTACGGGGCACCGGGACCGGGCCACGGGACGCGGGCCGCGGATGCCGGCCGAGCAGCGGCGCGAGCTGGTGCTCGGTGAGGCGATGGCTGCGTTCGCCGCGCACGGGTACGCGGGAACCTCGACCGAGGAGGTCGCGCGCCGGGCCGGCATCAGCCAGCCGTACCTGTTCCGCCTGTTCCCTACGAAGAAGGCGCTGTTCCTGGCGCTGGTCGAGCGGTGCTTCCGCCGGGTGCGAGACGAGTTCGCGGCGGCCGCGGGTGAGCTGACCGGCGAGGAGGCGTTGACGGCGATGGCGGACGCGTACGAGGTGCTGCTCGAAGACCGGATCCTGCTGCTGCTGCAGATGCAGGCGTACGCGGCCTGCGAGGACCCGGAGATCCGCGACGCCACCCGGACCGGATTCCGGAAGCTGTGGGAGCAGGTCGAGCGGATTACGGGGCTGCCGTACCAGACCGTGGTGGACTTCTTCGCGGTCGGCATGCTGATGAACGTCGCGGCGGCGATGAACCTGCCCGAGGTCGACGGACGATGGACCTCGTGGTGCCCGAAGCCTAAGCACTAGCAGCACATTAACCAGGAGAAAGGCGGGCCCCGCATGCCCGCAGAAGTTAGTGAGTACTCACAAATTAGGAAGGATGCGGGGAGATGACCTCGAAGAGCAGGATGATCTGGGCGTTCGCAGTGACGTCTACGGCGCTGTTCATGGCCTCGCTGGACAACCTGGTGGTGACCACGGCGCTGCCGTCGATCCGGGAGCACTTGCACGCCGGGCTGGAAGGCCTGCAGTGGACGGTGAACGCGTACACGCTGACGTTCGCGGTGCTGCTGCTCACCGGCGCCACGCTGGGCGAGCGGTTCGGGCGGCGGCGGATGTTCACCGCCGGGCTCGCGGTGTTCACCGCGGGGTCGGCGGCCGCTGCGCTCGCGCCCGGCATCGGCTGGCTGGTCGCCGCGCGAGCGGTACAGGGCGTGGGCGCCGCGGTGCTGGTCCCGCTCACCCTGACGTTGCTGTCGGCGGCCGTGCCGCCGGAGCGGCGCGGCCTGGTGCTCGGCGCCTGGGGCGCGATAGGCGGGCTGGCCGTCGCGGTCGGGCCGCTGGTCGGCGGGGCGATCGTGGACGGCGCGTCCTGGCAATGGATCTTCTGGGTGAACGTGCCGATCGGCATCGCGATGCTGCCGTTCGCCCGGACCAAGCTCACCGAGAGCAAGGGCACCGCGACGCGGCTGGACTGGCCCGGACTGGTACTTGCGAGCCTGGGCCTGTTCGGCATCGTGCTCGGCGTGGTCCGAGGCAACGCGCACGGCTGGACCAGCATGACCGTGCTGCCGCCGATGGTGATCGGGGCGGTGCTGGTGGCCGCCTTCGTGGCCTGGGAGCTGCGCGGCGCCCGCAATCCGATGCTGCCGATGCGGCTGTTCCGCTCCCGCGGCTTCACGATGACCAATACAGCTTCGCTGCTGATGTACTTCGGGATGTTCGGGTCGATCTTCCTGCTGGCCCAGTTCCTGCAGGTCGTGCAGCACTATAGCCCGCTGGAGGCGGGGTTGCGGACGCTGCCGTGGACCGGCATACCAATGCTGGTGGCGCCGCTCGCCGGGGCGCTGTCGGACCGGATCGGCGGCAGGCCGCTGCTGGCCTCCGGGCTGCTCCTGCAGGCCATCGGGCTGGGCTGGCTGGCGCTTATCGCATCCCCGACGGTGCCATATCTGGATCTGGTCCCGGCGTTCGTGATCTCCGGGGCGGGCATGTCGCTGTTCTTCGCCCCGGTGGCGAACGTGGTGCTCAGCTCGGTGCGGCGCACCGAGGAGGGCATCGCCTCCGGCGCGAACAACGCGATACGGGAACTGGGCGGCGTGTTCGGCATCGCGGTGCTCGGCGCGGTGTTCTCGGCCCGTGGCGGTTACGCGTCCGCCGCGTCGTTCGTCGCCGGGCTGACGCCGGCGCTGTGGGCCGGCGCGGCGGGGGTCGCCGTGGCCGCCGTGGCCGCCATGCTGATCCCGGCCGCGCTCGGCCGGTCTTCGGAGGCGGTCGCCAGGAGGGCGCTCGAGGAGGCCCAAGAGCGGGTCGCGGAGCCTGACCTGGTCGGGTGAGCGCGCGGCGAACAGTGCGGGACCGTCCGGTCCGGACGGTCCCGCACGTGCGCATCGGTTCAGGCGGCGTGGGTTTCGAACCAGACGGAGCCGAGGGCGTGTCCGGCGGTGAGGCGGACGTCGGCGTCGAGGGCGGCGGCGAGGCGGCGCAGGAGGGGGATGGTGGGCTCGGCGCCGTCCTCGATGCGCTCGATGTCGTCGTCGGTCAGGGCCGCGCGCAGGGCCAGCCCGGCAACGGACAGGCCGAGGGCGTTGCGGATGTCGTACAAGGCTTTGCCGAAGGCCAGGGCCTCGCGGATCGCGATCCGCTCGGGATCGTCGGCGGGTTCCTCGGGACGCGCCCAGCTGGTGTGGCAGCCGGTCACCTCACACCTGCCTTTCGTAGACCTGCGTCGCGGGGCCATGGTGGGCGCGCTCGCAGGTTTTCTGCGCTTGATTAACGAACAGGGACGAGCGGCTCAGCAGCAAGCGCCTCAGGGCCGAGCTTCAAACCCCACGAAGGCCCGTCGCCTTCCCTTGCCGAGAATGAACCACCTGACCGGCCGGTGGCACAGAAGACGAGCGAGCCCACCCAGCCCAGCCGCGCGGCGCCGTCGCATCGCGAGGCCAGGTTCCGCCCATCCCTGGCTACTCAGCGGCCGCCATCAGTCACATGTTATGTCGTTCAAATGGGCTTATAGTGGAGATTATTTGCTAGACAGCCACGCTGGCAGGAGGATTATCGGTGAACCAGCAAGTCCCGCTACCGCGCGAGATCGCCCCGGATCAGGTGCACGATGTCCTCGGCCAGCACGTGCTCGCCGACGGTTTCAAGCTCGTCTACGACACCCGGGCCAGCCGTGGCTCCTGGCTGGTCGACGCGCGGTCCGGTGAGAAGTACCTGGACTTGTACACGTTCTTCGCATCCGCGCCGCTGGGGTCTAACCCGCGCGGATTGGCCGACGACCCGGACTTCATGGCCGCGCTAGCCGAGGTGGCAGCGAACAAGCCGGCCAACCCCGACATGTACACCACGCACTACGCGCAGTTCGTAGAGACGTTCGCCCGCGTGCTGGGGGACCCGGCTCTGCCGCACCTGTTCTTTGTCGAGGGCGGGGCGCTGGCCGTCGAGAATGCGCTCAAGACCGCATTCGACTGGAAGAGCCGTCGTAACGAGGCGGCCGGCCGCCCGGCCGGGCTTGGCGGCAAGGTGCTGCACCTCACCCGCGCGTTTCACGGCCGGTCCGGCTACACGCTGTCGCTGACCAACACCGAGCCGGGTAAGACCGACCGGTTCCCCAAGTTCGACTGGCCCAGGATCGACGTGCCCGCGATCCGGTTCCCGCTGGCGGACCACCGGGACGAGGTCGAGCGGGCCGAGGCCCGGGCGCTGGCCCAGGCCCGGGCGGCGTTCGAGCGGTACCCGTACGACATCGCCTGCTTCATCGCCGAGCCGATCCAGGGCGAGGGCGGCGACAACCACATGCGGCCGGAGTTCCTCCAGGCCATGCAGGCGATGTGCCGCGAGAACGACGCGCTGTTCGTGCTCGACGAGGTGCAGACCGGGGTGGGGACGACCGGCACCGCGTGGGCCTACCAGCAGCTCGGCCTCGAGCCGGACATCGTGGCGTTCGCCAAGAAGGTGCAGCTCGGAGGCATCATGGCCGGCCTGCGCGTGGACGAGGTCGCCGACAACGTGTTCGCGGTCTCCGGCCGGATCAACTCGACCTGGGGCGGCGGGCTCGTCGACATGGTCCGTTCGCGCAGGCTCTTGGAAATCATCGACCGTGACGGGCTGATCGAGCACGCGGCGAAGGTCGGCGACTGGCTCCTCAGCGAGCTGGTGGCGCTCGGCGGGCGGCACACGGGCCTGGCCTCGAACATTCGCGGCCGCGGGCTCATGTGCGCGTTCGACCTTCCGGACACCCAGACCCGCGACGTGGCGCAGCGGCTGCTGCGGGAGGACCATGTTCTTGTGCTGCCGTGCGGGGAACGCTCGATCCGGGTACGGCCGGCGCTGGACGTCACCGAGCCGGAGCTCGAGTTCGGGCTGGCCGCGCTGGATCGCACCCTGACCACCCTGGCCCGTTGACGAACGAGGGATGTTACCGATGGATCAGCGCACCGTCTCCTCAGTGATCGCCGGCCGCCCGGTGGCCGCTGCCCCGGGAGGGCGGATGGTGTCCACCAACCCGGCGCGACTCGACGAGGTGGTTGCCGACGTCGCGCTCGGCGACGCGGCGCTGCTGGTGACCGCGGCCCAATCGGCGCGCGACGCGCAGCGGGCGTGGGCGGACGTGCCCGCGCCGGTGCGCGGCCGGGCGATCGCGCACATCGGCCGCCTGATGGAAGACAATAAGCAAGCCCTGGCTGATCTGGTCACCCGTGAGATCGGGAAGCCGTACCCCGAGGCGCTCGGCGAGGTTCAGGAGATCATCGACACCTGCGACTTCTTCCTCGGCGAGGGCCGGCGGCTGTACGGCCAGACCGTGCCCAGCGAAATGCCTGACAAACAGCTGTTCACGTTCCGCAATCCAGTCGGCACGGTGGCGGTGATCACCGCGGGGAACTTCCCGGTCGCGGTGCCCTCCTGGTACATCGTCCCCGCGCTGCTGTGCGGGAACACCGTCGTGTGGAAGCCGGCCGAGTACTCGGCGGCCGCCGCAAGCGCGTTCCACGAGCTATTCTGCCGCGGCGGCGGGCTGCCGCCCGGCGTATTCAACGTGGTCTACGCCGACGGCCCGGCCACGTACGCCGGCCTGGAGCAGGCCCTGGATGCGGGCCTGATCGACAAGGTCGGGTTCACCGGGTCCAGCGAGGTCGGCGCGCGGATCGGCGAGCTAACCGGCAGGCACCTGCAGTCGGCCTGCCTGGAGCTGGGCGGGAAGAATCCGATGGTCGTAACCGCCAACGCCGACATCGACCTGGCGGTCGAAGGGGCGCTGTTCGGCGGGTTCGGCACCGCCGGGCAGCGGTGCACCTCGCTCGGCACGGTGATCTGCCACGAGTCGGTACACGACGAGTTCCTCACCCGCTTCGCCGAGGCGACGACGGCCGCCGCGGTGGGCGACCCGTTCGCTGACGTGCTCTACGGGCCGATGCTCGACATCCGGTTTGCGGACCGCTTCGAGCAGTTCCTGAGCTGGATCGGCCCGCATCACAAGGTCATGGGCTCGTCGGGAATCGGGCGGATTACCGCGGCTAACCCGCGGGCCCGCTTCGTCGGCGACCCGGAGGCGGGCATCTTCTGCCACCCGACGATCGTCGACGGGGTGCGCCCTGGCGACGAGATCTTCGACCGGGAGACGTTCGGGCCGCTGGTCGGGGTGACGACCTATCGGACCCTGGACCAGGCGGTCGAGCTGGCCAACGCCCCCGGATACGGCCTGTCGTCGTCGATTTACACCAGCGACGCCACCGAAGCGTTCAGGTTCCGGCGCGGCGTGTCGGCCGGGATGGTCAGCGTGAACAACTCGACCTCCGGCGCGGAGGCGCACCTGCCCTTCGGCGGGAACGGCAAGTCCGGCAATGGCTCTCGCCAGTCGGGCCAGTGGGTGCTCGACCAGTTCACCCGGTGGCAGGCGCTGAACTGGGACTACTCGGGCCGGCTGCAGAAGGCGCAGATGGACGTGGCCGAACTCACGCCGGACCGCGACTTCCGGCTGTGACCGCGGAGGCCGCCCGATGACCACGCCAGCCGAGCTCGACCGGCACTTCAGGGAGGCGGCGGGCGGCCTGCCGGGCGGCCCGGCACGTCCCGACCCGGCTGCCCCGGTGCGCGCAGGCAGCCGGCTGGACGGCACCACCCTGCTGGCCATCTTCGACGCCGAGGCGGAGAGCCGGCACCTCGATTTCGCGGCCCGGTGGATGCAGCAGCAGGGCGGCGGATATTACACGATTGGCTCGGCCGGCCATGAGGGCAACGCCGCGCTGGCCGCGGCGCTGAGGCCAACCGACCCGGCGCTGTTGCACTACCGGTCCGGCGGGTTCTACTGCGCCCGCGCCCGCCAGGTGCCGGGCGTCGACCCAGTCCGTGACGTGCTGCTCGGAGTGGCGGCGTCCGCGGACGAGCCGATCGCCGGCGGGCGGCACAAGGTGTTCGGCCGGGCCGAGCTGGCCATCGTCCCGCAGACGTCGACGATCGCCTCGCACCTGCCCCGCGCGCTCGGCGTCGCGCTGGGCATCGGCCGGGCAGCGAAGCTGGGGGTGGCCTGCCCATGGCCGCGCGACGCGGTGGCGATGGCCTCGTTCGGCGACGCCTCGGCCAGCCACTCCACTGCCGTCGGCGCGATCAACGCGGCCTGCCACACCGCCTATCAGGGGATCCCGGTCCCGCTGTTGCTGGTCTGCGAGGACAACGGGATCGGGATCAGCGTGCCCACCCCGCCAGGATGGGTGGCGGCGTCGTTCGAGGCCCGGCCGGGCCTGCTCTACCTGGCGGCCGACGGCTGCGACCCGGTCGCGGCCTACGACGCGGCGGCCAGGGCGGCCGACCTGGTCCGGTCTCGGCAGCGGCCGACGTTCCTGCACCTGTCGGTGGTCCGGTTCCTCGGCCACGCGGGCAGCGACGCGGAGGCGGGCTACCGCGCGACCGCTGACCTGACCGGCGACCTCGCCCGTGACCCGCTGGTGGCGACCGCGGCCGCCCTGGTCGCTTCCGGCCTGCTGACACCGGACGAGGCGGTGGCACGCTACGACGCGATCGGCGAGCGGGTCCGCGGCGCAGCCGAGCGGGCCCTATCCAGTCGGCCGCTGGCCAGCGCCACGGAGGTTATGGTCCCGCTAGCGCCGCGTCACCCGGCGCGGGTGGCCGAGCGCGCCACCGCCGGCCAGGACCGCGGGGCGGGCGTCAGCGGCCCGGTCACCCTGGCCCAGGCGGTCAACCTGGCGCTCGGCGAACTGCTCGACACCTACCCGGGCATGTGCGTGTTCGGCGAGGACGTGGGGCGGAAGGGCGGCGTGTACGGCGTGACTAAAGGGCTGCAACGGCGGTTCGGGCCGGCCCGCGTCTTCGACACGCTGCTGGACGAGCAGTCGATCCTCGGCGTCGCGCTCGGCGGCGGGCTGACCGGCCTGCTGCCGGTGCCCGAGATCCAGTACCTCGCGTACCTGCACAACGCCGAGGATCAGATCCGCGGCGAGGCCGCCACCCAGCAGTTCTTCTCAGCCGGCCAGTTCCGCAACCCCATGGTGGTGCGAATCGCCGGGTACGCCTACCAAAAGGGATTCGGCGGGCACTTCCACAACGACAACGCGGTCGGGGCACTGCGCGACGTCCCCGGACTGGTGATCGCGTCGCCGGCCCGGCCCGACGACGCGGTCGCGATGCTGCGCACCTGCCTGGCCGCCGCGGCGGAAGACGGCTCGGTCTGTGTCTTTCTCGAGCCGATCGCGCTCTACCACACGCGCGACCTGCACGACGACGGCGACGGTGGCTGGCTCGCGGCCTATCCCGCGCCGGACGCGCACGTCCCGGTAGGACAGGCGCGCAGCTACGGCGACGGCACCGACCTCACCATGGTCACGTTCGGTAACGGGCTGCGGATGAGCCTGCGGGTCGCCCGTCGGCTCGCGGCGAGGGGAATCGGAGCGCGGGTGGTCGACCTGCGCTGGCTGGCCCCGTTGCCATCCGATGACCTGCTGCGCGAGGCGCGGCTGACGGGGCGGGTGCTGGTCGTGGACGAGACTAGGCGCACCGGCGGGGTCTCCGAAGGAGTAGTCACGGCCCTGACCGACGCCGGCTATGCGGGACGGATCGCACGGGTGACCAGCAAGGACAGCTTCGTCCCCCTCGGCCCTGCCGCAAACACGGTGCTGCTGGACGAACCCGCGATCGAGAAGGCGGCCCTCGGCCTCCTGGATGCGGGCTGAGCGCGCGGGTGATCAGGCCGCCTGGTACCCAAGCGTGACGATCTGACGGGCCGATCACCCAGATATGCGCGGTCCGGGAGAGGTACTCCCACGACCGCGCCGCGCCGAGCGGCGGTTCGCGGATGCCGCTGGGGATCAGTGCTCGTCACCCAGCGTCGGCGGGCAGCCGCGCCTGCCGCTGCTGTCGTCGATGCCAACGGTGATCTGCGGGAGGCGACTTCGCGGCCGGCCTTAGCCAAGGGTCTTTGCCATCCGGTAATTGTGGATGGGCACGCCCCGGAGGATCATGTCCTGGCGCTCCAGCACGGTGAAGCCCTTCCGCTCGAACAACCGCCGGGCTGGCTCGCTGGCCTCGGTGAACAGCCGCTGGATGCCCTGCGCGCGTGCCGCCGTCTCGATCGCGTCGTACAGCCGCGACGCGACGCCGCGGCCGGCCGCCTCGGGCGCGCAGAAAAGGCGGTCGATGTGCCCGTCGGGCTCCAGGTCGATGAACGCGACCACGTGGCCCGGTTCGTCGGCGGCCACCAGTACCAGCCGGCCATCACCGCAACGGCGGTGTTCCCGCTCGGCGTCCCAGCGTCCGGGAACCCAGGCCCTGACCTGTTCAGGCGTGTAATCAGACAGCGCCACTTCGCGGACGGAACGGTAGAAGACATCGGCCACGCCGGCGGCATCTAGCCGCTCGTAGGTCCTGATGGTTACCTCCACCACCCGGACACTATCCGCCGGCCGCCAGGCCCTGTCCGCCGATCTGGCGGGACTGGGTGAGATCAGGCAGAACCCGTCGAGGGCCGCGCGGCACGCAGCTTCGCCGGAGCAAGCAGCGCTCCCGGGCTTGAATCTGCCTGGCCGCGTAGAGCGGGCAGGCATCTCGACGATCGGAACGTGCTCCATGCCGCCGACCGTGTCCCTGTCACCTGCCGTGGCCGGTGGGCTATCCGTAGCGCCCAGAACGCCCAGTTCTGACTCACGTGAGGTGCGTCCACAACGCATGCATGAGCGTGCGTCGCCGTCGGGGAGCTCGCCGTCAGGCTGGCGGGCGCGGCGCCCGGGGATGTGATCGGCGCGGGGATCTGCCGGTCAGGGCGGATCCCGGCGAAGCGGATGCCGGCACTGGCGCGGCGTGGACCCGAACTCGGTGCTGAGCATGTCACGGCTGCGCCGCGCGCGGCCGGGCGTCAGCCTCCGACGCCGGACTGTTCTCCGCGGGCTGCCCGTGGGCGCTCGCGGGCGCTTCCGCGTAGCCCGGGCTGCTCCGGGACCGGGCGGGTCAGGCCACGGTTGCCCAGAACTCGCGCAGCACGGCCGCCGTCCGGGCAGGGTCCTGCAGCATCCACCAGTGGCCGAGCCCGTCGAGGGCGACCGTCTCGGCGCCGGCCCGCTCGGCGGCCCTGGCCGCCGAGGCGGGGTTCAGGAAGGGATCTTCACCGGGGATCATCACCAGTCCGGGGGCGGGGATGGCCGCGAAGTCCGGGCCCCATTGCCTGCCGACGTCCACGGCCGAGCGGTAGAGGTCCAGGATGCAGTCAGCCATGGTGAGGCTGAGTTGCGATGCCAGGTCCAGGGCCGGGGCCGCGGGCACCCCGAACGCCCGGAAGACCCCGGCCCGCTCCTGGGCCGGGGCCGCCAGCTGCTGGTCCCAGAAGTCTTCCCCCGCCTGCGGTGCCTGCCAGATCTTGGCGAAGTCGTGCCACTCGAACCCGGGGTCGCCGATGCCGGCGGCATCGGTGACCCAGGACCGGACCAGCTCGGGGCGGGTCGAGACCACCCGGACCACGAACCCGCCGCCCCAGTCATGCCCGACCAGGTCGACCGGGTCATCTAGGCGCTCGAGCTGCGCCACCAGCCAGGCCGCGTACTCGTCCATCGTCGCTCCGAACCCCTCCGGGCGCACCCCGTCGAACCCGGGCAGCCACAGGGCCACGCTGTCGGGACGGCCGAGCGCAGCCAGCAGGCCGCTCCAGACGGCGGGGGTCTCGGGCACTCCGTGGACGAAGACGGCGGTCATGGCCCCATCCTGTCACAGCGGACCAGGCGTCCCCGAGGCAACGATCACGCCCCGCCGACCGCAACGAGGCCTAACGACGCAGGGTGACTACCCCGCGTTGGCGTGACGCCGAGCGCCGAATCGACTCGCAAGCTGACCGGCGGTCCGTGGATCAGGCGTGCGCGCTGATCAGCCGGTTCGGCGGCAGCCGGTTAGAACGTTCCGCGCGGTCCGGGCACTGCGTGTGCCTGGACCGGGTAAGGGGGCGGTTTGGCCGCTTCGGCTCCCTGATCACTGTGCTGGCGCAATGCCTCGCCTGGGTTCTGGATTGCCTGCTGGCGAGGTGGAGTCTGCTGCCTGCGGTCAGAGCGTGCGGCGTGGGACGGCTTGGCACTGCGGTGTCTTCTTCGCCCGGGAGAAGTGGATAGAGGAAGAGACAGTGGCTGACGGTCCCATCCGGCTCAACAGGGTCACGAGGGCTGCCGTGGACTCGGGGCGGCTGGTTCACCTGGCCACCGTCAACCCCGGCGGTACCCCTCAGGTGACGTGCGTCTACGCCGGCTGGGACGGGGATGAGATCGTCGCCGGACACCTCGCTGACCACCTGAAGCTGCGCGGCATCCGGCGTGACCCGCGGGTGACGCTGCCGGTCGAGTCCGGCGTTCCGTTCGAGGGATTCAGTCCCTGCCTCGTGATCAAGGGAACCGCGCGGGTGCAGGAAGGCGGAGCGGTAGACGTGCTCAGGAAGGTCACTGACGGCCAGTTCCCGCCGGCTGGAGGTAACTCGAAGCATAAAGGCATGGCTGAAGCCTTTTAGGAAGCCGCGAGACCGCTCAGCCGCCCATTAGCGCTGAATACTGGAGGCTAACCTTAGGCAGGTGACGGGACGGGGCTCGTCTCGTCCAGAGCTTTGTCGGCCAGTCGTTCCCAAAGCGCGGGTGAAATCTCGCCAGCCAGAACCGGGGCCGCTTCGCCCGGCGGGATGCCCCATGCCGCCGTGGTGACACGAAATTCTTGCGGGCTCTTCTGAGCAACGGCCAGGAGAGACTCGGCCAGCTGAGTGGTGAGGAGGGTGGCCTCACCCACGTGCTGTACCGCGGTCTGGGCGGCGTCAAGCGCATCAGCCTGACTGAACCCCTGTTTGCTTATGGCCATCTGTACAAGGTGTGCGCCCGGTTCAACTTGCCTGGAAGACGGCTCGGGTTGGGTTACGACCGACGCGGCCCGGGAGCGAGCTTTCCTGGCCACGGCCTTGCTGGCATCGCCTTTTTGCGCTGCGCTCAGCGTTATTCCAATCCCCCCTGGACCGGTAAACGCTGAAATCCTGTTGTAGAAGCAAGCTATCAGCGCGAACAGGGCCGCTAGGCCCCCGAGCCCGAGTTCGAGGGTGTCCGACGCGGTGCCGAAGGTCGTCGTGTCTATTTCCGACGGCGACGCTGAAGTGGTGGGCGTCGCCGTGGCAGTAGGCGCCGGGGTGGCGGTCGGCGTCACCGTCAGCGTCGGAGTTACTGCTGCGGCCGGAGCCGCGCTCGTGGCTGATGCCGCTGCGCTGACTGTCGCGGACGGAACAGGATATGACTTGGCGGTTACCAAGGAAGTCTGTACGCTCCGAACCCGCAATATGACCGCCACTGCTATCAAAGCGACCGCGATGACTACGAAAACCATTCGAACGGTGGTGGCTTGCCCCTTGCCCTGGAAACCTATCGCACGCGTGCCCATCTGTCCCCGCCCCTCGCCCCGCTTGTTACAGCGAAATTGACCCCAGGAACACTATAAACCAATGCGCCGCACACGTAACCGCCTTGACAGCGCTGAAAATTCGGTCGGCCCATGGACCGCGTTCTGGCCCTAGAGAGATATTGCGCTCAGGCCCCGGTCGATCAATGTCCCTCTGTTCGAAGAAGATCCGCAAAGGAACGCTATATAGATGGACGCAAGCTTGACCAAGCAGACGTGCCCTCGAGGTGGCAGAGCGGTACGGGACGTCGCAGCAGTCGCTGCATGAGCTTGGATACTGCCATCGGCCACGTCCTTCGAGATGGTGCATGAAATGGCCACCTCGAGACCTATTTCCATTTAAGCAGGAATTGCCTCTACTGTCAATCCAGCCTCACTAGTGCTATTCTTTCCCATATCAGGCTGGGCCGCCTTCCTGCAGGCGGCGAGTATTTCCAGGCCCATATGGCGGCGGGACTCGGTCCATTCATCGTTCTGCTCGGCCAGCACCGCGCCGACCAGGCGGATGATGGCGTCGCGGCCGGGGAAGATGCCGATCACATCGGTGCGGCGGCGGACCTCCTTGTTCAGCCGCTCCTTTATCCGGGTTGTTGCTCCAGATCTGCCGCCAGACCTCGCGGGGGAACGCGGTGAACGCCAGGATGTCCTCGCGCGCGTCATCGAGGTGTGCGGCCGCGGCCGGGAGCTTGGCCTCGAGCGCGGCGACGACTTGGGCGTGCTGGGCGCGGACCGAGACCGGGTCGGGCTGCTCGAAGATGGTGCGGACCAGGTGGACACCCACGGCTGGGCGGTCTTGGGCACGCGGGTGAGCAGGTTGCGGTGGTAGTGCGTCCGGCACCGCTGTGGCCACGGCCGGTTACTTGGGGCCTGATGTGCGGCGGCCGCCGCCGTGGCCCGGCAGGTGCTGGCAACGCAAGCTGGCAGCCTACGGAACGCCGAAGTTGCCGAATTAACCCGCATCTAGAATCAAGCGCGCCGCCCCGGCGCCGCCTTGGCCCGGCGTCAGCGCCGCGCTCTGCCTTGAAAGGCCCGCGCGGCGCACGCCGGGCCACATGAGTCGGTCACGCAGATCGAGATTGCTCAAACGAACACTGCGGACAAGGCGCGCACGCAGCCGTCTCCCTCGCTCGCCATGGTCCAGCTCACAGCCGCCGGGTCAATGGCGGCCGTCACAACGCGATACCCCACGGCTGGAGGGGACTAGCGCACAGATCCGGACGGCCAACCGCCAGGGCAGGACCAAGGACCATGACACAAGGAATCCCGCCCGGCACTGCAGAGCCAAAATATCGCCCAGCTTGCCGCCAGCATGCGTGGTGCCGAGTCGCCCTATTGTCCAATTCAATATTATTACGCTATGCTCTAATCCCGCCCCTTCTGGGTGAGGTTTACGATAGGACTTACGAAAGTAGAGATGATATGGACGGCAGACGGCAGAGACTTGCCAATTTTATAGTTACTTTCAGTTTCGCAATCCTTTGGCTATGGATTATCCTTATTATTTATATAAGCGCCACGAGCTCAGCCAAACAGACTGCCACTCTTTCTACCCAGTCTGAGGACCTGGCAGTTCTAAATGCCCTCCTAGTTGCTGCACCGCTAGTAATGGTAGGTATATCGCTGCTTAGAAGACCAATTCCGACAGGCTTGATCCTGATCGTGCTTACCACCGGAGTCCTGGGGATCTTGGCGTCATTCTCTTACGTATACTGGCAGATAGGGACTACGGCGAATTTCAACATTCAACTGACACATTTCGATGGCTGGTATATTGCACTCGGAATGTTTACAGCCAGCGGAACCGGCAATATCATAGCAACCAGCGAGCGCGCCCGGGAGATCCAGACACTACAAATGATCTTCGATATGGCAATCGTTGTGTTTGTGGCCGGAATTCTCGTCGCTCGCTTCTCGGAGGGTCTTCCCTCCCGCCGAAGAACCGCGTCGCCAGCTCACCATACTGAGACTGCCAATTCCGGTTCGCCGGAAGAGAAAGCTTAACCTCACTGACTTCCGGAGCAGGCTCGAGACTGCCCGGACCGACGCGAGCCATCCATTGCACGGTGCAGCCTGTCACGGGGGTCCACTAACTTAGCCTTTCATTTTCTTACGTTTCTTCCACGCGGCCCGTCGCTGCCTGTATGGTAAAAGGTGACAGGTGTTGGCGAAGGTGTCCTTATCCAGACGGGCGCGCCTATGAGTATACGCTTGGCGCCATATTCAGGCTCGGCCGGGGAGAATCCCACCGATCCTTAGTCAGCTCCACGTCAACGTATATGTCTGCGAACCATTCGGCATCCTCCACGGAACCGATTGTGAAACCGCGGGTCCAGGGGCGATCCTTGTGCTCACCTACGTGGGTTGTAATTCCCTGGCCAAGCTGCTGTACGGGCACCAAAAAGGCCGGTTTCCGAGGTCGAACCGGCCCCTGACCTGGGTGGAGCTAAGGGGTGGAGCTAAGGGTGAGGTCTTCACGTTTGGGGCTGAGCTGGGCCGATGGGCTGTGGCTGATCGGTTGCCCACAGATTAAGTGCTGCGTGCCCACGTTTGTCTTGGCTGCCTAGCGTTCCCAGCGGGGGTCGCTGTCGGCGATTTCCTGGCTGAGGGTCTCCAGCTCTGTGATCAGTTCCCGGAGGCGGCGCTGGTTGTCGAACCAGGGCTGGTAGTCGGCGAGCTGGTCGTCGGTGAGGATGCGGGTGACGGTCTTGCCGTTTATCTTGCGGGTCCACTGGTGGTAGGGGCCGTGCAGCCGGGCGGGTCGGCGCGGCAGCGGCAGCCGGGGTAGCCGCAGCGGGTCATCCGCTCGGTGAGGGTGCCGGGCAGGATGAAGCCTGCCTGCGCGAGCTCGGCGATCTGCGCGGCGATGCGGGCGGCGCGGGCCTGCTGGGCGCGGGTGGGCGACACGCTGTCATTTTCGCAGCCGGGTTGCGGTGTCTCGCGCATTCCTAGCAGTATAAATCCTGTATGAATGCAGCGGAGGCTGCTGCCTATACCGGGCGGTGGCGGCCGTCGTCGGTGTCGCCGCCGGCGGCGGCGTTCGCCCGGGACGTAATCGCGACGGTTGCCCCGGACGGGCGGGAACGGGCGAAGAACCTGCTGTGGGCAGCAGGCAAGCTCGCCGATTACGCGGCGTCGCTGGGCTTGGACCTGGTGCCCGCAGTCGTGCTGCACCCGTCGGTGGCCGAGCGGTTCACCCGGTGCGCCCCGGGGCTGTCGCCGGTGGCGCGGCGGACGCTGCGACGAACCCGCGGGTTCATCGGCCGCGCGTCGTGCCGCAGCTATATCCGGCGTACCTGCCCATCCGCGGGAACGCTCGAGCAGCCCTGGCGCGGCTGAGCGTCCAGCTGCCTGCACCGCGGGCAAGCTCAGCCCGCCCGGAAGCGGCAGGCGCGGGCGGCCGGGCTGGTCAGCCTGGCCGCGGGCGCCGGGCTGATCCGCGGCGACCCGCGCGAGGCGCGCGGCAGCGACGTGGCCTGCCGCTCCGGTGGCGTCATCGTCCAGGTCAGGGGCTCGCGTCCCCGCACGGTGCCGGTGCTGGACCGCTACCACGCCCGGCTGCTGGCGGCCGCGCGGTCGGCTGGGAGCGGGCTGATCTGCGGCGGTGCTGATCCCGGGCGCCGGAACATCACGACCCCGCTGATCAGCGCGCTGGACGGCGGGACCGGGCTACCGCGCCTGGACACGTCCCGGCTGCGCGCGACCTGGCTGGCCGACTGCCCGGAGCTGCTCGCGCTTCCCACGGTCAGTGCACGCGGCCGGGCAGCGCCCCAGACGCCCGGCGACCGGTCACCGCGAGAGCTGATGAAGCCGCGCGGTGCGGCTGCTCGGGGCGGCCCGCCCGCCATGATCACGCTGGAGGCCCTGGAAGACGTCATCGACGCCTCCGGCACCGCGGCGCGGATCGAGGCCATGCTCCCCATCGGGGTGCGCTCCCGGCAGCTGAAGGCCCGCACCCTGCTGGCCGGGATGTGCCTGGCCCAGGCCGATCACCGGCCCGCCCACCTGACCCGCGTCCACCGGGCGCTTGTCAGCCTGCCCGCAGATGACCAGCGGCGGCTCGGCGTGATCGCGGACTGGAAGCACGGCCCGCACCGGCTCACCTACCGGCAGACCGAGTACACCTTCGGCCTGGCCGCGGACGCCCTCGCCGGAGATGAGCCCGGCGGGCTGCCGTCGCAGGCGCTGCAGGCGGCCTGCGACGGCCTGCTCGAGGCATCGGTCCCGGAAGAGTTCAAGGACGCCAGCCGCTCGCTGGCCGTGGACTGGACCGGCATGGAATCCTTCTCCCGGCCCCCGCCGGCCAGGGGCGGGACTGCGCCGACCCCGAGGCGTCCTGGGGACACCGCAAGAACAACCTGCTGCGCAGCGAAGACGAGCTGTTTTTCGGCTACTACCTGTCGGCCGCCATCATGATGCGCGAGGAAAACGGTCCCGACGTCCCCGAGCCCGCCCGCCGCGCCATCTTGTCGTCATGCCGGCACTACCCGGTCCGCGCGCTCGTCCCGGTCCTGACGCGGATGCCGGACCAGGGCATCCCGCTCGGCGACGTGCTCGCCGACTCCGGCTACGCCCACCGCGACGCGGACGCCTGGGCGCTGCCGCTGCGCGTCGCCAGCGCCCGGCTCGCCATGACCTTCACCCGCATGACCGCGGTCCCAAGGGCACCCACGACGGCGCGATCATCGCCAACGGGAACCTGTACTGCCCCGCCACGCCCCGCACGCTGCTGGAACTCGGCCCGCTGCCCCGTGACGCCAGCATGGAAAAGCCACCGCGCCGAGCCCGCACCGCCGAGTGGCCCGCCAAGCTCGGCCGCATCACCCGCGACGACGAAGACGGCTACCACCGCGTCGCCTGCCCCGCGGCCATGGGCAAGATCCGCAGCCCGCTGCGTCCGCCGTCGATGACCCTGGACCGGGACCGTCCGGAGATCCTGCAGCCCCCCGGAAACCCCCAGGCCTGCTGCACCCAGCAGACCCTCACCGTGCCGCCCGAGGTCACCGCCAAGACCGCCCAGAAACACGACTACCCGTCAAAAGCGCCCGGCGATCCTCGCCCGCCGCACCGGCGCCCAACGCGGCTTGCCACCGTCACCAGGACCGTGCACGATGACCATCACCGCCTTGCCGCCTCATGGGCCTGACGCCGCTCATGTTGTTCGCAGTGACGCTGCTCGTCGTCCGCAACCAGCGCATCCTCGCCGCCTGGACACCCGGCAGGCCGAGAACCGCGGCGAGCCGCCGCCGGGCTCCCGCCCAGACACGCAACGGTGCCGCAAGACGCTCACCGTGCTCGCCGCTGCCACCGGCCGCCGTAGCCGGCGAGCACGCCCGCAGCGGGAACAGCACCCGCCACGAACACCCCGGCAGCACCCGGACACCGCACGCGGACAGCAGCAGCATGCCCGGAAACAGCCCCGGGCACCCAGGAACCCACCAGGCGGACACGAACCGCGCACAGAACTGGCAACGGCTGCGGGTGTGCGACACATTCGTAGGGTTCTGGATCGTGGCTGGCTGCGGGCTTAATCTGAGAGTATTAGTACTCTCAGATTGGAGATGCGGTGCCTGACGGACCTGATGAGCTGGCGGAACTGGAACGCCGGCGGGCGAGCTTTACGCGGAGCTGGGGCAGGTCGGGGACTTCCGCCGGGGATCGCTGAACGAGGTCCGCCGCAAGTGCGGCAAGCCGAACTGCGCGTGCGCCGCGCCGGAGCATCCTGGCACGGGCCGCAGTGGAACCTGACGCGGAAGGCGGACGGCCGGACGCGGACGGTGCACCTACGACCGGGGCCGGAGCTGGGCAAGGCCCGCCGGGAGGTCGCGGAGCACGAGCGGTTCCGCGACCTGCCGGGCAAGTCACGGAGGTGAACGAGGCGATCTGCGCACGCCCGCCCGGCCGTGCCGCGCGACGCCGGCGAGGATTCCCCTTCCGGGACGGGAGGGGAAAGGGGCTCCGGGACGCGCTCGCGGCGCAGCAGGCCGCCGAGCTAAGACGGCTCGCCGCCGAGGCCGCCAGGGCCATGGGCTGCGGCGGTGCCGGCATGGAGGCGGCGGAGCAGGTGATCCGCGCCAGGCTGCTGAAGGTCAGCAGGAGCATGCTGGATCGAGCTGCTGGCCGCTGACCGCGGCCACCGGGGACCCTCGCGTCCCCTGCGGCCAGGGCCACGAGGCCGTGTTCGCCGGCGACCGGGACAAGTCCTTCGACACCGCACTCGGCCTGGTCACCGTGCTCGCGGGCCTGGTATCACTGCGCGGCCTGCGGGCACGCCTCGCCCCCCGCGACGCCGAGCTCGGCATCGCGGGCACCTCGATGTCGCCGGGCCTGACCGCGATGAACGACCTGGCAGCCGCCGCCGTCCCGTTCGCGAGGCCGCGAGCCTCCTGGAAGAACTCGCCGGCGATCCGGCTCACCGCCAAGCGGTCGAGCGGGCCGCCGAGGCCAGCGGCACCGTCGCTCGCGGCAGCCGGCCGGGAACGCGCCCGGCTCATCGCCTCCCGCAAGCTGGTCCCGCTGCCGCCGTCCCCGCTGCCGGACAAGCTCTACGCCGTCATCGACGGCACCGGCGTCCCCGATGACCGCGAAGGAGACCGCAGGCCGGGACGGCAAGGGCGAGGACGACCGCGCCCGCACCCGCGAGGTCAAGCTCGCCGTCTTCTTCACCCAGGACAGGCTCGACAAGGACCGCTACCCGGTCCGCGACCGCGCGTCCACCAGCGTCATCGCCACCTTCGAGCCCTCCGCGACGTTCGGGATCCTGGTGAGGGCCGAGGGCATCCGCCGCGGCGCGGACCACGTCCGCCAGCTCACCGTCCTCGGCGACGGCGACGCCTGGATCCGGAACATCGCCACCGCGAAGTTCCCGGAAGCGACCCAGGTCGTGAACCTGTTCCACGCCCGCGGCACCTGTACGACCTCGCCCGCAGGCTGGAGTTCATGCTCGGCGACCGAATGATGAATGGCTCACCGCCCGCCTGGAAGACCTCGACTACGGCTACGTCGACGGCATCGCGGCAGCCGTCCGCGAGTACCCCCTCGAAGGCGTGAAGAAAGACGAGATCGACACCGCCCTCGGCTACTTCGAGAACAACGCCCCCCGTATGCGCTTCCACTGTTCCGCCAGTGAGCGCCTCTTCGTCGGCTCGGTGTCCAGAACCGAACAGCTGTAGATCGGTCGTCGGGCAAAGACTCAAGCAGGCAGGCATGCACTGGACCGTCAGCGGCGCCGACGCCATCATCGCCCTGCGCTGCCAGCGAGGCCAGCAGCACCTGGGAGACCGTCTGCAACACCCCGCACACTCAGACGCGCACCGCCTGACCAGTGCCAGACCCGAACATGATCTCGACTACCTACAAAATTGTCGTGCACCCAACGGCTGCACCCGCGCAGCGGAATGTCAGACCCAAACATGAAAATAGGCCTCACCAAAACGTGAAGACCTCACGGTGGAGCTAAGGTGGAGCTAAGGGGATTCGAACCCCTGACCTTCTGCATGCCATGCAGCCGGGTTTCGTCTGACGATGTCGTGCTGGGTCCGGTTACCGCATTCAGATCCGCTATTGCGTCTGGGGAGGTCTGGCTCGGTCTGGCGGGATCTGGGCAGGTTGGCACTTGGTTTGGTACTGGTTTTGCCCGGGCCTGCCGGTCAACGGAGATCCACTATGCAATCGGATCCCCTACGACACCATGACTATGCAGACCTTGACCGTCTCGTGGCCGCCGCCGGATTCAGGCAGCACACCGCAGCCGGTGGTCACGGCGTCGGCCTCAACCGCGGTCTCCTGTTTAGCAGGCAACCGTCCTCGCAGCGGGAAAGCGGCCAATAGCGACATACGGATGGCCGGCGCACGGCCGGTGGCCGCGTGCCTGCGCGGATAGAGCTTACCGGCCGTCTACGCTTGCTGGTGATCAGGACAGCTAAAGAAACGGAATGTGTTCATGGCCCAGAAGGTGCAGACCCTTTACATCGACGACATTGACGGCAGTGACGCCGAGGGCACCGTCCGCTTTGGCCTGGACGGCGCCGACTATGAGATCGACTTGAACGCTGCGCACAGCCAGGAACTGCGCACCTCGCTGCAGGCATACATCACCCATGCCCGTAAGGTCGGCGGCATCCGCAGGAGTAGCCGCGGCGCCCGGCGGAACGCGAGCGCCATCGATACCCACGCGGTCCGCGCCTGGGCCAAGGACCAGGGCATCGACATCAAGGAGCGCGGCCGGGTACCAGCCGATGTCGTGGCCAGATACCGCGAGGCCGCCGGACAGTAAGAGCAGCGGCAGGTCTCTGACCCGCTGCCGCGAGGAATTAGGGCGTAAAGACGACTCAGGGAAAGCACCTTAGCCGAGGCATTGCCTATAGGCGTCACCACGTCCACTCCCGGATATCTGTTCCATCCCGGAGCTCATCGCCGAGAGTGACTAGACGTGAGTGGACCTCGCGCGCGTAGCCGCCGATATGGCACCGAGTCCTCCAGGATGACAAGGTAATCACACCGACGCCGAAAAGGTCGATCTGCGCGCGTCTCAAATCAGGAGGTCTGTACAGTGCGGCCTCAGTAGCGTGGATTTTCTGTATGTCCGGCTGAGTTGAGGGTGGGATGATCTGACCGATGGACAAGCCAGCCGACTTGTTTGAGGCGGAGGAAAGGCTCTGGGAATCCGTTGTTGCCGGTAAGGAGCTTGACCTCGGGGACCGCGTGCCGAGCGGGAGGGCCGGGGGGAGACGCAAGCAGATCCGCGCCGAAACCGTAGTCGCCCTGCTGCGAGGAGACGTGGTGTCCAGTGCCGGTGCCGCGTTCTGGGTGGAGGGCGCCTTGATCACCGGGGTGCTGGATCTTCGCCATGTCCGGCTTGATCTGCCGGTGACGATGAAAAACTGCCGATTTACCGGGCGGATTGACCTTACCGAGGCACGCATGGCATCTATCAATCTTAGCGGATCACGTTTTCCGTCGGTGGTTGGCTACGGCCTCCGCGTCGATGGGGATGCTGATTTCTCCGGGTGCCAGGCCGGGCAGATTGACATCTTCGCCGCCAGGATCAGCGGGCGGGTGTGGCTTGCAGGCGCGGAACTCGGTGGGACGGGATCTGGCCGCGCCCTCAACGCACCCGACCTGACCGTGGACGGCGGCATGTACTGCCGTGGCCTGCGGGCTGTTGGCGGTGTCAACTTGTTCGGTGCCGTCGTCG
This sequence comes from uncultured Actinomycetota bacterium, assembly GCA_963843745.1. GTDB lineage: Bacteria > Actinomycetota > Actinomycetes > Streptosporangiales > Streptosporangiaceae > Trebonia. The sequence continues at coordinate 931,550 of CAWJLP010000007.1, read as the reverse complement.
GTTCTGGGCTCGAACTTGACGGTGCGGTGCTCAGCAATCAAGCGGGGCTCGCGCTGCGGGCTCCGGGGCTTAGCGTGAAAGCGGACATGTCTTGCGGGAATGGCTTCACGGCCACCGGTGGAATGGACATGTTCGGCGCGCAAATCGGCGGCCAGCTGTGGCTCAACGACGCCCGCCTCGATAAGGGAGATCGTGAGTATGCGCTCAACGCTCCGCAGATCAGCGTTGGCGGCGGCCTATACTGCAACGGACAGTTCGTTGCCACCGGCATGATTAACCTGTTCGGTGCGGCTGTAGGCGCCACGATGGAATTCGATGGAGCGACCCTCACCAACCCGGCCGGCATTTGCCTGCGGGCTCCTGGTCTCACGGTGAAGAGCTCACTGTCGTTCACCGGGGGTTTCACTGCACGCGGAGACATCAACCTGGCCGGGGCACAGGTCAGCGGCGAAATGCGATTCAGCGAGACGGTCCTCAGCGACAGCACGATGGATCTCCGCGGAGCACACATCGGCGAACTGCACGCGGTACCCACGTGCCTGCCGGGCCGGCTGTATCTCAACGGCCTGACTTATACGGGCCTCCAACCGTACCTGCCCGCCGCTCAACGGCTTGAGACCTTGTGCCGAGACGAGGACGGTTACCATCCCCAGCCCTACGAGCAGCTCGCCGTCTACTACCGTGCGCTTGGATACGACGAGCAAGCCAGAGCTGCCCTGCTGGCCAAGCAGCGCCGCCGCCGGGAAGGACTCCCGCTCGCCGGGAAAGCATGGGGGTACTTGCAGGACGCCGCCGTCGGCTATGGATATAGGCCCGCACGCGCTCTAATCTGGCTCGTTGTTCTCATCGCGCTGACCGCAGGGTACTTCTCCGTCTACCCACCGCACTCCAGCGCGGACCCCGCATACGCTCAGTTCCAGCCCGTCATCTACGCGTTCTACGCCGTGGTCCCCGTCCTGAACATCGGCCAACCGAATCCTTACCCTGCCAGTGCACCCGGACAGTGGATCGTCTTGATCGCACAGGTAGCCGGATGGACGCTGGCAACCACAGTCATAGCAGGTATAACAAGAGCCATTTCCCGTAACTGAACATACAAACAGGAGCGGGCGGAAGCTGCGGCAATGAAGAAGAGGAGCGGCTGGCTCACCTCGAAGAACAGCGCGGCTTGCGGTCACGCGTGCCCGGCTGGCGGCCGACCAGCATGCCGTCAGCCAATCCCTGCAGACGTTGCCGGGAGCCACGGGCATGCGCCGGGCAGCACCCGGTTGCAGTCCTCCCAGCTGAGCCAACCCAGCCGGGTGGCAACTGAGGCGAAGTCTGTTCCGGTGCGGTGAGGCAGGTCGCGCCGCAAGGCAGCGGGATGGTGCTGGTAGTCGCGCATGAGCCAGCCGTAAAGGCGGCTTTCCGGGTGGTCACGGAAGATCTCGGGCGTGATAAGCACGAAGCAGGTCCGCTCAGGCAGCCGTTGCGTCAGCGGTTTCTGCAGGTTCGGGTTGGGCTGGAGCATGACATCGATGTTGCGAGCTAGCTGGTTCCGCAGAACGTCGAATCCGATACCGCAGGAGGCGTCGGCCAGGACTTTCGCCTCAAATAGCACCGCGAACCCGGTCTCTGGGGCTATGAGCATGGCATCGACCTTCGTCGCGCCCTCCAGCGCATGCTCGTCCTGCGCCGCTTTCCTGGCGGCTTGCATGACGTGGCGGACTAGGACCCGCTCTTCGAGATGCTGGGCGAGTTCTTGCCGGTACTCCGGCGGTGTCGGCAGGCTCACCTCGAAGAACAGCCTTAGTTCCTGCTCCGGCGCCAGGGCCTGTTCCCAGTTGCTCAGCCCGTCCATGTGCGGGACATCACCCAGACATCGCCTCAGCAGGGCCGCCGCAAACGGCAGGCGTTGCCGGGAATGGAAGATACTCATCAACGCGGTGACGATCCAGAAGCGCTCATCCTTCTGCATCTGCAGGGCGCGCCTTTCCCCCTGAGCCTGCTGCGCCGGGGAGCCCGCAGGCGGATTCGCAACCCAGTCCCGGTACGCCTGCACACTCTTGCGGTAGTAGTCCAGGTGCCTGTCAGCACTGGTCATGTCAGTCCCTACCGGCGCGAAATGCTCACGCAGCTGCTCCTCAGAGAAAGGCAGGTAGGTCTCGTTAAGTACGTGGCTCACGGGCTCCAGCCTATGGCCGTTCTGCGCTACCGCCGAGAGATTAGCGAGAACGGAATCGGCCACGCCCACCTCGCCGAGCGTCGCCTAGACTCTGGGCCTTAGGCCGCATCATGCATGGCCTACGCACAGATCAGTGGTAGGCGCGATTGCCGACCGGTGCCGCACCGGTGCCGCTTATTCGTGAGGTGCCGCCTGCTTGTGGCAGCTGTCTCGTTTGGTAAGTCTCTTTCGGCAATACTCCGTTGCTGACGAGGGTGGCAGAAGGCGATCTCCAATCGTCAATCAAGGCAAGGTCCGCGCCCATAAATGGCAGTTCTGTGCGGCTCGGCTGCAGTGGCCTGGCCATCGAGAGACAGCGCGTATTCGGCGATATCGAGCACGTTCCGGTGGTGGTCGAGACGGCGTGTCAGCTACAGGTCGTGGCGTAGCTCGCCTTCGACGGCCGTCGCACGTTCTGGAGGAGATCGACGGCCCGCTGCTGTTCCTGGCCACCGCCGCCTCCAGCTACATGACCGGCCAGGTCCTGGTCATCGACGGCGGCTGGACCGCAGTATGAGCCACGATCACCGCACGCAGCCCTGACAACGCGGACCGGGCCTAATCCCAGCAGCCTGGCAGTCCACAGGCGCCGCTCACCTGGCGGCATGAGCGGTAAATCAGTCGAGTTCCGCTGTCGGCTCACCTACGGTGGCAGGACTGGCCAACCTGGCGGTAAGGGCCGGGTCCGGTTGTCCCCCGCGAGGGGTTCAAGAAGGCCAGGAAGTAGACCCGGCCCGGCCGCCAGTCCAATCCGCAGTGCGGCAGATCCGGACGTTTAGCCCGAGCGCGCCAATGCATAAATATACAGTCGGCCACCTGGCATGTTTGGGCCATAACCGGCGCGACCAACTACATGAAGTCCGGTTGATAACCGCACGCCGACCCGCCGATACGTGTGCTATCCGAAACCCTGCTGGTTTCTGTGCGCTGCGCGCCGAACGGACTTCAAAGCAGCTCTAATGTCCGGGGACGTCTGGCTCGGTCCGGGGAAATCTGGGGTCATTGGCCCTTGATTTGGACCTGGTTGCCAGGTCTCCTCCAATAGGCATTGTCGTCCCGCAGGACCGATCGACCATCGCCACGGCGAGTGACCGCGCCGGGATGTCGCGGACCCAGCGAGGCGCGCGGATCGGGACGTTATGGTTCACTCGATGCCGGCCTGGCAGGCTGAGCGGCGGGCTTGGTAGCGCGACGGAACATCAGCCGGGTCAACCGCCTCACCTGAACGACGGCAGCGGCGGGAGCCGCGCGCTCCTGGTGATTTCGGCTCGCCTTGCGCGCTCGTCGCGCCTCGAGGAGTTGGCGGTCCCGCTCGCCTGCCCGCAGTGCGTCGTCCTGGCAGGCCTTCATGAGGTATTCGTGGATGCTCATTCTCTGCCTCTGTCGTCTGATGAGCCGATGTTCTTGCCGGGCCAGCAGCAGGCCCGCCATTCAGCGGCGGTGTCGTGCGCAGGCGGCGGATAGCCGCTGATAGAACCAGACGGTCTGGTATCCGTCGGTACCCCGCGCGGTGTGCAGCGCGACGGCCAGATCGACGTAGGCCGTGCCGGCGGTGCGCAGGTCCGCCCAGCGCGAGCCGGCGAACTCGTCGCGGAGCTTCGGGTACTCGGCGGGGGGGACGTCTTGCGTGGCCAGCGGGTACGCGCAGGCGACAAGGCCGCTATCTTGAGGCGCAGCCGAGGCGGTGTTGCCCAGCGCGCCGATGAGCGAGGCGGCGATCACCGCGGCTGCGCCGATCGTGCAGCGGCGCGTGCGGGTCGAGAGGTTCCTGATTGTCGGCGGCCGGTGTGTGGCGAGGCGGTTGAACATTGCAGGAGTTCCTTTCTTCCTGGTCCGCGCTAGCGTGCGCGGATGACTGGTTTCACGGTGTGCGGCAGCCGGGTTGACTGCCACACATGCGGGCCCGCAGGACGGTCACATAACGGCTCACATAACTGGCGGCCTGGACGGCAAGAGATGGTGCAGGTGGCCGGGCCTGGTTAGCCTGGGTGTAGATCCTGTTGGCGCTGCGCCGGGTTGCGGGCGGCAGGATGAGGGCCTGGGGGTGCCAGATCATGGGAGAGCATCCTGCGCTGGGGTTCGGAGGGCTGCTGCGGCAGCTGCGGGCCGAGGCGGGGCTGACCCAGGAGGAGCTGGCGGAGGCGGCGAGCCTTTCCCCGCGGTCGGTCAGTGCCCTGGAGCGGGGCATCAACCGCACCGCTCGAAAGGACACCGCCGAGCTGCTGGTCGCAGCGCTGGGAGTGGCCGAACCGGTCCGCCCCTTGTTCGTGGCGGCCGCCCGCGGCCGCGCCCCGGCCGAAGAGGTGCTGGCGGCGCTGCGCGAAGCCACGGCGCCAGAAGGCCCGGCGTGGCCGGGCGGCCCCTATCTGGGGCTCGTGCCGTTTGAGGAGCGGGACGCCCAGCTCTTTTACGGACGCGATGAGCTGACGGATCAGCTGGTGCGCCGGCTGGCGGAGCGGCTGCGCGGCGCGGGGATACTGCTGGTGGCCGGGGAGTCGGGATCGGGCAAGTCCTCACTGCTGCGGGCGGGATTGATGCCACGGCTAGCCGTCGGCGCGCTGGGGCCGGGGTCGGAGCGGTGGCCGCGGCGGGTGATCCGGCCCACCGCCAGCCCGCTGCGGGAGCTTGCGATGCACCTGGCCGAGATGGCGGGCGCGGATCCGGTGTCGGTGTACCGTTCGCTTTCGGCGGCGCCGGATGAAGCGCCGATGCTGGCCGGGCAGGCGGCGCGAACCGCCGCCGGGCGGGGCGCGGACCCGGGACCGGGCGGGCCAGCCGGTGCCGCGGCCGGTGCGCCGCCGCGCCTGGTCCTGGTGGTCGACCAGTTCGAGGAGTTGTTCATCGCGGGCGAGGACAGCGAGATCGACCCGCTAGAGCGGAAGGCGTTCATCACGGCGCTGCACGCGGCGGCGACGATCCCGGCGGGGCCGGGGAGGCTCGCGCCTGCGCTGGTGGTCGCGGCGGTGCGCGCGGATTACCTGGGCCGCCTCATCGCGTACCCGCCGTTGAAGGCGGCGCTGGATGCCGGGCCGTTCACGGTCGGGCCGATGAGCGAGGCCGAGTTGCGGCTGGCGGTGACCGGGCCCGCGGCGGAGGCGGGCCTGGCCGTAGAGCCCGCCGTGGTTGAGGCGGTAATCGCGGAGCTGCGCGACGAGAGCGGGGGCGGCCTGGGCAGCGGCGTGCTGCCGCTGATGTCCCAGGCGATGGCCGCCACCTGGGAACGCCGTGAGGGGAATGAGCTAACCGTGCGCGGCTACCGGCGCGCGGGCGGGGTCGCCGACGCGGTCAACCGCGGCGCCCAGGCCGCCTATGACGCCCTGACACCGTCGCAGCAGGACGCGGCCCGGCTGGTGTTTACCCAGCTGACCGTCATCACGCCCGATGGCCGGTTCGCGCGGCGCCGGTGCCGCAGGGCCGATCTGAGCTCCCCGGGAACGCCGATGGCCGCGGACGTCGACGCGGTCATCGGTGTCTTCAGCGCCCGGCGCCTGCTGGTCCTCGGAGAAGACAGTGTCGAGATCGCCCACGACGCGCTGCTGCAGGCCTGGAAACAGCTCCGGGACTGGCTGGGAGACGACCAGCTCGACCGGGCCCTGTACGGCCAGGTGGTCACCGACGCGGCCGCCTGGGAGGGGTACGGCCGGGACCCGGCTTACCTGTACCGGCCGGGGCGGCTAGCCACCATCGACGCCGCCGCGGCCCGCTGGCGGGGCGCGGCCGCCCGCTACCTCCCGCTGCCTGCCACCGGCGAGGCGTTCCTCGGCGCCGCGCATCGCGCCGCGCGGCGCGCCGCCCGGCGGCGGCGCGGCGTGATCGCCAGCCTGCTGGCCCTGACCGTGATCGCCGTCTGCGCCGCGGGAATCGCCATCCGCGGCGCCGCCAACGCCGCCCGCCAGGCCGCCAACGCCTCCCGGCAGCACGCCATCGCCCTCTCTCGCCAGCTCGCCGACGAAAGCCTGGCCGCCGATTCCACCAGTCCGCTCACCGCACGGCGGCTGGCCGTGGCCGCCTGGCGCGTCTTCCCCACCAGCCAGGCCGGCCCCGTCCTGGCGAGCTTGCTGATGGAACAGCAGCAACGCGGCATCCTGCCCGGTGATCCAGCCGCCTACGGTGGTCCAGCCAACCCCGGCGTGCAACAGACAGCATTCAGCCCGGACGGCAGGCTGCTGGCCGCCGCCTACGGCGACGGCTATGTACGGCTGTGGAACCCGGCCACCGGGCAGGCCGTCGGCGCTCCCCTCCCGGTTGATACCGGATCGGGGGGAGGCGCGTACGCGGTGGCGTTCAGCCCGGACGGCAAAGTCCTGGCCACCGCCGACGCCGAGGGCAACGTGCGGCTGTGGAACCCGGCCACCCGGCAGGCCATCGGCGCTCCCCTCCCGGCCGACCCTGGGGGCGGCGTGGTATCGATGACGTTCAGCCCGGACGGCAAGCTGCTGGCCACCGCCGACATCGACGGGTACCTACGGCTGTGGGACCCCGCCACCCACCGGGCCGTCGGCGCTCGCGTCCGCGCTAGCACCAGCCCAGAAGGCAGGGGCGGGGGGCCGAGCCTGAACGCGGTTGCGTTCAGCCCGGACGGGAAGCTGCTTGCCGGCGTCGACAGGGCCGGGTACGTAGGGCTGTGGAACCCGGCCACCCGGCAGGCCGTCGGTCCTCCCTTCCTCGCTGCCTTCAGCGGCGTGTACTGGGTGGCGTTCAGCCCGGACGGCAAACTGCTGGCCACCGCCGACATCGACGGCACCGTGCGGCTGTGGAACCCGGCCACCCGGCAGGCCGTCGGCGCTCCCCTCCCGGTTGTCACCAACGGCAGCGTGTACGGGGTGGCGTTCAGCCCGGACGGCACGCTGCTGGCCACCGCCGACACAGCCGGGTACGTGCGGCTGTGGGACCCGGCCACCCGGCATGCCGTCGGCGCTCCCGTCCTGGCTGCCGCCACGGGCGGGCTGAACGGGGTGACGTTCAGTCCGGACGGCAAGCTGCTGGCCACCGCCGGCGGCGACGGCACCGTACGGCTCTGGAACCCGGCCACCCGGCGAACTCCTGGCGCTCCCCTCCCGCCCGTGACCGGTGGCGTGAATGGGGTGGCGTTCAGCCCGGACGGCAGGCTGCTGGCCGCCGCCGGCGGCGACGGCACCGTGCGGCTGTGGGATCCGGCTTCCCGGCAGTCCGTTGGCGTCCTTCCGGCTGAAGCCGGCCCGGGGAGCCGCGTGAATGGGGTGGCGTTCAGCCCGGACGGCAAGCTGCTGGCCAGCGCCAATGGCGACACCACCATTGGGCTGTGGAACCCGGTCACCGGGCAGGCTTCAGGCGGCTTTTCCGGACGGAACGCGGTTGCGTTCAGCCCGGACGGCAAGCTGCTGGCCGCCGCCGACGCCGACGGCACCGTGCGAACGTGGGATCTGGCCACCCGGCTGGCCGTCGGCGCTCCCCTCCCGGCTGACCCTGGGGGCAGCGTGCTAGGGGTGGCGTTCAGCCCGGACAGCACGCTGCTGGCCACCGCCGACACGGACGGGCACGTACGGCTGTGGGATCTGGCCACCCGGCGGGCCGTCGGCGCTCCCCTCCCGGCTGACCCTGGGGGCAGCGTGCTAGGGGTGGCGTTCAGCCCGGACGGCAAGCTGCTGGCCAGCGCGGACGGTGACGGCACCGTGCGGCTGTGGAATCCGGGCAGCGGGCAGCCCGTCGGCGCTCCCTTCCCGGCTGTCACCAGCGGCGGCGTGAACGGGGTGGCGTTCAGCCCGGACGGCAAGCTGCTGGCCGCCGCCTACAGCGACGGAGATGCGCGGCTGTGGAATCTGGCCACCAGGCAGGCCGTCGGCGTTCCCCTCCCGGCCGGTGCCGGCACGAGGGGGAGCGTGTCCGGCGTGGCCTTCAGCCCTGACGGCAAGCTCCTGGCCACCGCCGACACCGACGGCACCGTGCGGCTGTGGCAAATGCCGCTTTTCGCTAACCCGTACGCAGCACTGTGTGCCGATGCCGGCCCACCAACGAAGGCAGAATGGACGCATTACGCCCCGGGCGAACCGCAGCCCAGCGTGTGCCGATGACACATGCCGCTTCCGGCCAGTCCCGGTCCGAACGCAGCTCCGGCCAATTCCAGATCGTTTCACGCTGGACCAGGATGGTTCGCATCCGCACGTGGTGCATGGATCGCGAACGGCCGGCCGAAACCGCGCGAAGGATGCCATCGCGTAGATCATCCGGTTAGGCGCGGATAGCAGTCGAACCAAGATCGGTCCCACAAACGCGCCTGAGGAGGATATCGCGTGCCGCATGACGCTCCTTGGCGGGACATGTCGGCAACCGCAGTTCGCCGAGAGTGAGGTCCGGCCCTCACGGCGGAGAACGCGTAACACCCGGTCCAGCACATATCGTTCGCCGCTTTCCGTAACGGTGGATTGCGATCGGCCGGCTTCGCCTGGCGCTGAAAGACGCCTTGCGCCCAATAGACGCCCAAGTGAGCCTCCCCGGTTGCTACGGTCCAGGTCAGGGCCGTGAAGGCGTGTCCCATGGTAAAGAGAAGCTCCACGACGGCCGCATGACCGAAGCAAAGCAAGGCGCTAACGCTGTCCAGATGCAACCGGAATGGACGATCTGCGCTCTGCCGCGTTACGAGATCCTTCCGGCTGCCAGCCGCACAAAATCGGCGATCTGATTTCCTACAGGAAGAATGGGAAAGGCTGCGCAGCAATCGCTGATAACGTCACCAAGCCGTGAGTGAGTATGCCATGCCGCGCATAGATATGCGCGAGAAGGAAATACTCAGTTCGACATGGCCGGGTGGCGGCGGAGCTACCCGTCGATGGTGATGATCTGCTCGGCTACCGCGGCCAGATCCGGGCCGGTGATGCCAGGCGGGTTGCCGAGTGGGCTGAGCACCGCGCCGGGACGGGCGACGAAGGCGGCCTGGCATCCGGCGGCCATGGCCCCGGCGATGTCCCACGAGTGGGCGGCCACCAGGCGCACCTCACCGATGGGTACACCGCAGCGTTCCGCGACGGCGTGGTAGGGCTGCGGCGCGGGCTTAAGGTGGCCGGTGCCATCGGCGGAAAGCACGGCCTCGAAGTAGCCGCTGAGGCCGGCGCTGGCCAGCTGTGCCTCGGCCACGGGCTGGACGGAATTGGTCAGGGCCACCAGCCGCAGGCGGGTGCGGGCCAGGGCAGCCAGCGCACCGGGCACCTCCGGGTGGGGCGGCAGCGAGCTCATCCGGCCCACCAGGCCGTCGATGCCGGCGGCGGTCAATGACACCCCCGCGCGCTCGGCGACCATGGCCAGCGCGGCCCGCTGGGCGGTGGTGAAGTCCACGTACTGGCCGGTGAGGCCGCCGGTGAAGGCCAGCTGGAGCATCAGCGTGAACCACTGCGGCCGCAGTGCGGCGCTGCCCAGCAGCACCTCGAAAGGCTCATCGAGGGCACCCAGGTCCAGCAGCGTCTCGTTCACGTCGAATGCGATCACGCTGGCCACCAGCACCTCCTCCAGGCATGGCAAAAGCCCTGGGCCTGCCGCCTGTGCACACGGCAAGGCAGCCCCGGGGCAGCCACCTAACCGTACCCGCTCCGGGTCGCCACGAACCACCACGAGGAGGCCGAACTGTCCGCGGCATGAGAGTGCGTCGGCTCGGTTCATTCTGCTGGCGCGAAGGGTTTGCAGCCCGGTATCAAGGGGTCAGGGCAGATCGGGATCTGGATGGCAGGCCAGGAAGCGGCTGACAGCGTCGTCATCGATGAGCGAATTGCCGGTCGGCCATCGGACGGCCCGGCGCCTGGCGCGGACATCGCGGAACGCGTACCACGCTGGCAGCAGGTCCGGATACTCATCGAGGAGCTCGTCCCTGAAGCGGCGAAAGGCGCCTTTGCCCTGGATGGCCCATGCCAGTCTGCGCCCGTCCCGTAGCTCGCCCGGATGTTTCACATCGATAGCTGAAACAGTTGCGGCAGCGCGGGGCCGAGCGTGTGGCTGAGGTTAGTGATTTGGCCGGTACGTTGGCTGACCGCGTCGAGATCGCCTCGGGCGGCGACGAACAGCCACCGGCTGTCCGGCGACCAGACCATCGCTTCCCAAGCCCATCCCGTATCGGCTCCGGACAAGTCGATACGGAGCGGAAGCGCATGTGCGGCGCCGGTAGCGAGGTCGATGATCTCGATCCTTGCCTGCGGCGATCCAACGGGGACGGCGGCGGTGGCCCCGTCGGGTGATATCACGCCGACGGTGGACAGGTCGGCGCCGTTGATGCGGGTGCTGAGCGGGGGGTGAGTGCTGAGCGGGTACCGCACGCCGGTGGACCGGTCGATCACGACCAGCCGGCAGCGGGCGCCGCTGTTACACTCAGCAGCCAGCCAGCGGGTGGGCCCGACCGCAAGCACCGTTCCGGTGGTAACCCGGCTGGTGCCGCCGGGGCGCACGTCATAGACGCCGCCGATGCCCGGGAAGAACAAGTACCCGGTCTGGTCAGGGATCGCCGAGAGCGACGCGTTGACGGGCGAGCCCTGCGGCGGTGCGGCGATCGACGGACCGGTGCGGCGCCCGTCCATCCCGACCAGCACCATCCGGTCGTCGCTAGTGCTGCTCGATACCCACAGATGCCGCGGATCCGGGCCGGGGAACACCGGGCCGCCTGCGCCAAGTGCCCCGGGTGCCTCGCGGGCAGGCTCTCCGTCCGGGATGAGATAACCCGGCACGAAGTCGATCGGGCGGACCAGCGCGCCCTCCGCGTCGGTTACGAACGTCACCGGCCCGCCGCTCGACAGCGGTGGATGGGCAGTCCAGGTGATGCGGCCTCGGGCGAACTGGATGCGGACGACCTCCCCGGGCCCGCGGCCGAACAGCTCCCAGCGCGCGCGCACCCCCAGCAGCGGGTGACCGAGGATCGTGACCTTCGCTGCCGATGTCGAGACCACGCCGGAACTCGCCGTCGACGACGGCCCGGGTACCGGTGACCGCGAGCTGGCCGCGCCCGGAAGTGTGGTCGGGGAACCCGCCGGGCTGCCGCCGGAGCCGACAACGGCAGTGACTGCTGCGGCCACAGCCACGGCAGCGACTACAAGCAGCAGCAGCTTTGGCCGGCGGCGCAGGCGGGAAGCAGCGCCCATGCCGCGTTCGGGACCGGCGTCGAGGAACTCGACGCCGTCCGGCGGCACGTCGTCGCCGTGGCTCATGCACCCATCATCCCTCGCGCGGCCTCTCCGGGCTGCTCGTCCTCGGGGGCGGGAAAGGAAATCAACAGAACAAGATCCGCCATAACGAGGCCGGGCGAACCACGGCCAGAGCATCGAACCGCATCCCCGATTCGGCAGGCGCGCCCTAGTCACAGAACCAACGCCGAGCCGGTGATCGTCTCGGTGAGGTAGATACGCAGGAGCGCATGGTTATGCCAGGTTGCAACATCCGCTATTCGCAGAAGAGGGCGCCTCGAAGACCAAACCTGCGGTGACCGGCAGCACAGAACAGCCCGTTCTGTCTGAGGAAGTTGATCTTCGCGAAGGCTGGGGCAGCCGCGCCGAACGCCGCCTCGGCGTGCTTGCTGTGAAACCGCCCAGGGGGGCCGACAGCGCTGCTCGGGGTACGGCCAGTTCGTAACACCATGCAGTTCCGCCGGGTTAGCGCATCTTGCCGACTGCGAGGCAGCTTGGCCGCCGTTAGGTGAAGTCGATGAGTTCCACGGTCACCGTCGCCATGTCCCCCACGTCGAGAGACTCAGCGACGCGGATCGGCCGCTTGACCGGGAGAACGTAGCCGTCCTGGCTGGCCGGGAAGATGGACGTCGTCCACGTGCTGTTTCCGATCGTGGCCCGTACCCGCACTGACCCGAAGCCACGGCGCAGCCCGCCAGCCAGGTCGCGGATCTCCTCGGATTCGCTGGCCGGCAGGCTGACAAAGGTCCAGGTCTCAGTCCGCCGGGCGTCCCACAGCCACAGTTCGGCGCTAAAGACGACCTTCACGGACCTAGCTTGCCACGCCAGCCTCGCGCCGCAGATCGGTCCATGCAGCGGGCAGGGACGCGGTGACAGTCCGCAGCCCGTGCGCCCTCCATCTGAACACCGGGAAGCAGGCGCCGTGTCGGCCTCGCTTAGCACCGAGGAGCGGTAACAGATCGTCAGTCGCGGTGTCAATGGCGGGTGCGGTTGGTCGCCACCGAGGAGGTGGCCCGGCGCGGTCCACCGGCAGGACCGTCATGCCGCTGCCGCAGCGCGCACGTCGATCGCGATTCCGGTCTCGCGCTCGGAGACCTCCCACAACTCGGCGATCGCCTTGTCCATGCCGAGCCTGCGCACGATCGGCTTGCGCACCGGCGGCCCGCTGTTGACGAATAGCGGGCCGTAGAACTCGCCACCCTTGGCGGCCGGGTCAGTCGCCGCCCGCAGCTGCGACAGCGAGCCGTCGGCCGCGGACATCCCGGTGCGGCGGGCAGCGACGAGGAAAAGCCGCTGGCTCGCTCCGCCACCGGTCTCGCGCACGCTGACCGCCTGCAGGTCGGTGTTCGACAGTCCCGGATGCGCGATCAGGCTGGCCGTGCCCGCGCCGACCCTGTCCAGCTCGCGCTGCAGCCCCAGGCCGAAGTGGAAGTTCGCGAGCTTAGCCTGACCGTAGGCGCGCCATGGCCGGTAGCGGCCGCGCAAGTGCGGGTTGGCCGGGTTGACGGCACGGCCCATGTGATGGGCCGTGCTGGTCACGGTCACGATCCGGGAACCGGGTGCGCGCAGCAGCGCGGGCAGCAGCAGCGCGGTCAGTGACCAGTGGCCCAGATGGTCCACGCCGAACTGCATCTCGAAGCCGTCAGCGGTCTTGGCCTCGGGGATCCCCATCACCCCGGCATTGTTGACGAGCAGGTCGATGCTCTCGTGCGCGGCCATGATCTGCCCGGCCGCGGCGCGCACTGACGCCTGCGCGGCCAGGTCCAATGGCACCAGCTCAAGCGCGGCATCCGGCGCGGTGACGCGGATCTCCTCGACTGCGGCCGCCGCCTTCTCCTGGCTGCGCACTGCCATCACCACATGCGCGCCCTTCGCCGCCAGCGCCCGCGCCGTCTCCAGCCCGAGCCCGCCGTTGGCCCCGGTCACGACCACTGTGCGGCCGCGCTGGCTGGGGATGTCTGCCGCGCTCCAGCTCACGATGATCCCTTGAGTGAATGTTCATTCGGACATTCCGACAGTACTACGGGCCCCGCGGCAGACGGACTGCGTGATTGCGCAGCTGACGAGGACCGACCTCCGCGGTCGGCGCCGCAAACCGGCGAGCGGGCCTTGACGCCGGCGAGGGCCCTCTTGTCATCCTCACCCTGGCCAGGAGATCCACGCCCCGTGGATGCTGCGCAGCACCATCCACGGGTTCACGACTCTCGAGGTGACCGGCGGGTTCCAGATCGATGCCGACATCGACGACAGCTTCACCTGGACGGTCAATTTCATCGACCACGGCCTGCAGGCATCCACCGCCGCCTCCCCAGACAACCCCCCGCCCGCGGACACACGCTCCCCTCAGGCGTCCCCGATGTAGCCCGTATCGGGATCGATCATGGCGAGGAAGACGCGGATGTGCTCCCGGTGTTCCTCCGCCGGCCGGTTCGGTGTCCCGCTCGACCCGAATCCGTAGCCTTCGTTAGGCCCGCTCAGCCAGTCGTAGGCGGTGCCGCCGTCTCCCGCCCGGCGAATGGCGAACCGTTCACCATCGACGTCGAGGGTGAACAACACCGGCCCGGGCCTTCCCTCTGTTCCGCGGTACACGGCTGGAACGGCGGGGCGACCGTTGCCGTCGCCGCTGGGGCTCTTGTCCACAAGAGCCAGCATCCACGGCCGCCGGCCTTAGGTCCATCGCGGACCCACGTGCCGCGAAAGATATCACGATGTCGTATAATCCGATATCGTGAAGTCCGAGATCGTTCCATCTGACTGGTCGGCCCTGCTCGCGCTGCACCGCGCAGCCCACGCCACCGTCCATGTGCTGGCCGCCGAGCTTGCCGGCCTTGACCTGACCGCCTCCGAGATCAACGCCCTGGCCAACCTCGCCGACGGCCGCAGCCGGACCGTGTCTCGAGCTGGCCGCGGCTACCGGTACCCGCCCCACCACGCTGACCAGCGTGCTGGACCGCCTGGAACGACGCGGCCATATCACGCGCGGCGGCCGCCCGGGAGACCGCCGCGCGGTGCTCGTCCAGCTCACCCCTTCCGGCCGGCAGGCCGCCGCAACGATCCGGCAGGCGATCACCGGCCTGGAACGCCGCGCGCTCGGCACCTTGCCCGCCGAGGCAGTCGCCGGCCTGCACGCCGCGCTGCAAGCCCTCACCGAGGCGGCGCCATGACAACATCCGGCCCCGCACCGCACGCTGGCAGCGGCGCCCTGTTCGATGCGCTGATGGCCGAGGTGATGGCGGGCGGCAGCCGGTTCGGCCACCGTGAACACGTCCACCTGACGTGGCTGGCCGTGCGCCGCTGCGGCGTCGAGGCAGCGGTCGGCGTGGTCAGCGACGGGATTCAGCGCACCGCCCGCTATGCGGGCGCACCGCAGAAATACCACGCGACCGTCAGCCGGGCCTGGGTGGAACTGGTCGGCTACCACGCAGCCGAGAGCGGCGACGACAATTTCGCCGCTTTCGCCGCTCACCACCGCGCCCTGCTGGACAAGCGGCTGCTCACCCGTTTCTACCGCCCGGCCACCCTGGCCAGCGCCCAGGCGAAGACCGGCTGGGCCGAACCCGACCTCGTGCCCTTCCCATGGCAGGACCCCGAGCGGCTAGGCTCCCGTCACAGCTCGCCGTAGGTGATCGCCGTGCCGTGCGATCCAGCCCAGCGTTTCCGCGGAAACGCCGGCGGGCTGCCAAGGCGGCGCGGACGGGTGTTTCAGTCGGCGTCGGCTGGCTTGCCGGGCAGCTCAGCGCCTTCTCCTGAGGCGTCGGGAACGACGTCGGGCACAACCAGTTCGCTGGGTTCGAAGCCGCCCTCGCCGGACACCGCGGCCAGTTCGTAACCGAGCGATTCGGGCGCGGCAGGCGCCGACGGGCGACGGCCGGTCAGCGCCGAGGCGATGGCCGCGATCACGCAGGCCGCGATCGCGAACCCGAAGGCCACGCGGAGACCGTCGTGGAACGGCGCTGTGATCAGGTGCGGGAAGAATTCCCGCCCGGCCACGTAGGCGGCGTTCACCGGATTGAGCTGATGCAGCAGCGGGCCGAGCAGCTGCTGCATCGGGTTGTAGCCGAGGAAGGACGCGAACAGCACGCCGATCGGGGGCAGGTGCGAGATCGGCGCGGCGGTCGCGGCCGGGACGCCCTGCGC
Organism: uncultured Actinomycetota bacterium; assembly: GCA_963843745.1. Lineage (GTDB taxonomy): Bacteria > Actinomycetota > Actinomycetes > Streptosporangiales > Streptosporangiaceae > Trebonia. The sequence continues at coordinate 916,076 of CAWJLP010000007.1, read as the reverse complement.
GGTGAGCCCGTTCAACATCGCTGCGGGCAGCTGGCTGGCCAGGCCCGCCACCATCAGCGTGAAGAAGATGCCGATCGACAGCACGAACGCGGAGTTCTGGAAGGTGGCGATCATGCCGCCTGCCGCTCCGCGCTGGTTGGCCGGCACGGAGTTCATCATCTCCGCCCAGTTCGGCGAGAAGAACAGCCCTGAGCCGAAGCCGTTGAGGGCGATGACAAGCGCGAACTCCCAGTAGGCGAAGTCCACCGGGACGAATATCAGCATCGCGAAGGTCGCGCCCGTCAGCAGTGCCCCGCCTACGGTGAATGGCTTGGCGCCGAACTTGTCCGACAGGATGCCGGACAGCGGCGCCGCCAGCAGGAAGCCCACCGTGAGCGGCACCAGGTAGATGCCCGCCCAGAGCGGGGTCCGGTCGAAGCTGTAGCCGTGCAGCGGCAGCCAGATGCCCTGCAGCCAGATGATCAGCATGAACTGCATGCCGCCGCGGCCCATCGCCAGCATCAGGCTCGCGACGTTCCCGGCGGTGAACGCCCGGATCTTGAACAGCGAGATACGGAACAGCGGCTCGGCGACCTTGGTCTCGATGTAGGCGAAGATCACCAGCAGCGCCAGCCCGCCGAAAAGGGCGGTCAGCACCCACGGGTTGGTCCAGCCCATCGGGTGCCCGCCGTACGGCAGCAGGCCGTAGGTGATGCCGACCAGGATGGCGATCAGTCCCGCGGCGAACAGCGCGTTGCCCCACCAGTCCATCTGCGCGTGCTTGCGTATTCCGATGTCGTGCAGCATGAAGTACGCCCACACGGTCCCGAACACGCCGATCGGCGCGGAGACCAGGAAGATCAGGTGCCAGTTCACCGGCGCGAGCGCGCCGCCGAGGACCAGCCCGATGAACGACCCCGCGATGGCCGCGATCGAGTTCACGCTGAGGGCGGTGCCGCGCTGATTGGCCGGGAAGGCGTCTGTGACGATGGCGGCGGAGTTGGCGAACAGGAACGCGCCGCCGATGCCCTGCACCACCCGCCAGACGATCAGCCACATGGCTCCCTGCGCGCCGTGCATCCAGGTCACGGTCAGGAAGATCGAGGCGACGCTGAAGATCGCGAAGCCCAGCGTGTACATCCGCACCCGGCCGAACATGTCACCCAGACGGCCGAACGACACCACCAGCACCGCGGACACCACCAGGAAGCCCATGAACATCCACAGCAAGTAGCTCGTGTTGCCGGGGCTCAGCGGGTTCAGCCCGATGCCGCGGAACACGTCGGGCAGCGCGATCAGCACGATCGACTGGTTGATCGTCGCCATCAGCATGCCCAGCGTCGTGTTCGACAGCGCGATCCACTTGTAGTGCGGCCCGAGCGGACGCCCGGCCCCCACAGGTGTCCCTGCCACTTCGGAATTAACCGCCATCGGCCGCTCTGCTCTCCCCTGAGACCCCAACAGGTACTTGCTTGACCTTAACGAACTATGCCGTACCGGGCGAGCGGCCGCTCCGCGCTATCGGGTGGTCGCAGACGCTTCGCGTCGCGGTATCATCGGTGATACCATGTGATCATGGCGATGACATTGCGGCTGGCCGACGACGAGACTGAGGCGCTGCGCCGCCGCGCCGAGCTGGAGCACCGGTCCATGCAGGAAGTGGCCCGGCAGGCGATCCGCGAGTACGTGGAGAACCACAGCCGCGCGGAACTGCTGGACCAGGTGCTCGACGAGGAGCTGCCCCGGTACGCCGAGGCCCTGGAGCGCCTCGCCCAGTGATCTACCTGACGCTGCCCGAGCTGCTGTACGTCGCTGAGCGCACCCTCGGGCCCGGCTACTCGGTTCGCGACTACGGCCTGCTCGAAGCGGCCCTGGCGCGGCCGCAGGCGACAGCCTTCGGCAAGGACGCCTACCCGGACCTGGACGCCAAGGCAGCCGCCCTGCTGCACTCCATCGCCCGCAACCACGCGCTCATCGACGGCAACAAGCGGCTGGCTCTGGCCGCGGTTATCGCCTTCTACGGTCTCAACGGCCGCCGCCTCACCCTCACCAACGATGCCGCCTACGACCTGATCATCAGCGTCGCGTCCGGGCAACTCGACACCGTTGACGCCATTGCCGCCGTGCTGCAGACCGCCACCAGGCCGAGGAAGTAAACCACGTAGCGATTAGCGGTGATGAGGCCGCGGGAGAAGTGCGCCTCCGTTCGGGCCGCTGCTTTTGATCTTTCAGAACGGGCGCGGCTGACTGCCGCAGCCAGTGACCAATGTCTGGTGGCATCCGGGACTTACGGTCGTACCGGATCGCCGCAGGGCGGCGCCGGCCCTTGGCCGACCACCCCGGCAGGGTGGAACCTGGACTCCAGCGCGTGCCATCGCCCAGCCTGGAGGATCCCGTGACCGAAGCGGTCCTGACCGACGACGCCAACGGCGTCCTGGTGATCACCATCAACCGTCCCGAGGCCCGCAACGCGGTCAACGGCGAGGTCGCCCGCGGCCTCGCGGCCGCGCTGGACGCTCTGGACGGCCGCGACGACCTGAACGTCGGCGTGATAACCGGCGCCGGCGGCACGTTCTGCGCCGGAATGGACCTGAAGGCATTCCTCACCGGTGAGCGGCCTGCCATCCCCGGCCGCGGGTTTGGCGGCCTCACCGAGGCGCCGCCCGCCAAGCCGCTGATCGCGGCGGTCGAGGGCTACGCGCTGGCGGGGGGCTGCGAGATCGCGCTGTCCTGTGACCTGGTGATAGCGGCCGAGACCGCTAAGTTCGGCCTCCCCGAGGTCAAGCGCGGCCTGGTGGCCGCGGCCGGCGGCCTGCTGCGGCTGCCCCGGCGGATCCCTTACCAGATCGCCATGGAGCTCGCCCTGACGGGCGAGTTCCTTGACGCGCCGCGGGGTTACCACTTCGGCCTGGTCAACCGGCTCACCGCGGCGGGCGGCGCGCTCGCCGGCGCTCGGGAGCTGGCCGCGACGATCAGCGGCAACGGCCCGCTCGCCGTGCGCGCCACGAAGTCGGTCATCGCCGGGGCGGGCGGCTGGCCGGCGGGCGAGTTCTGGGACCGGCAGCGGGTCATCGTCGAACCGGTCTTCACATCCGACGACGCCCGCGAAGGGGCGCTGGCCTTCGCCGAGAAGCGCCCGCCGCGCTGGAACGGGCAGTGACGCGGTTAGTGGAACAGGCCGGAGATGAGGTTGACCGAGCCCGCGACGATGACCACGCCGAACAGATAGGACAACAGGGCATGGGCGAACACGGTGCGCCGGATCAGCGGATCGCGCAGCGTCGTGTCTGACACCTGGTAGCACATGCCGATGGTGAACGCCACGTAGGCGAAGTCCCGGTAACTGGGATGTTGCCGCCCGTCTTCGGTGCCGAACTCGATGCCGCCCGGCTTCGACCGGAAGTGCTGGTCGGCGTAGCGCAGGGTGTAGACGCTGTTGATCACTGCCCAGGAGAGCATGACAGTCAGTACGGCGGCGGCGATCAGCAGCACCCGCGGCGCGGCGCTGTGCAGACCCGCGAGGTGCAGCGCGTAACCGGCTCCCAGCAGGCTGGCCACACTGGCCCCGACCAGCAGCGCCCTCGTGGAGTCCTCTGTCTCGTCTTCGCGGGCAGCTAGCTGCGGCGCGAGTGAGCTATCGGCCCTGATGATGAGCGGCCAGATGCTCAGGAGCACTGTGAGCGCGGCAGCGTCCCAGCCCGCGACTAGCGCCATTGCCCACGTCACGAACGGCAGGAGGACAACGGTGACGATCACCCCGACGACGAACGCAGTCAGCGCACGCCGCATGGCGGGGGCGTGCCAGCCAAGCCATCGGTGGTACAAGGTGGGTGCCGGGACGCCAGTCATCGTCTGAGTGTTCCCTATTTCCAGGCTCCCGCAGCGACCCTGACGTCACGCGCACAGAAAGTAACCGTCTCGTGACGAAAGGCAGCAGAACTCATAATGGTGGATGGTGTCTGGCCGCCGCGGCGATCCCGCTGGCCGCGCTGGGGTTTCTATCTCCCCTGATCGCCGGAGCCGCCATGGCCTTCCGTTCGGTGTTCATGGTCACCAACAGCCTGCGGCTGCGCCGTTTCCAGCCCGCCGTCGCGGCCGGGGGCCGCCGGTACCGGCGACGTGATCGCCCGGAGCGTGATGGCGGCGACGGCCGGCTCGAGGCCGTCTGGCATGGCGGCCGCGCGGAGGCGACGGGCGAATAGCACAGACAACAGCAGCCAGGCCGCGGCCTCCGGGTCGGCGCCGGAGCTTATCTCGCCGTCCGCCTGGGCGCGCCGGATCAGGTCAGCCAGGTGCGCGGCGACCGCGCGGATCGCATCGCGGGCCGGGCCGCTCAGCGCGGGCTCAGCGGTCAGGGCGGTCGCGTCGGCGAACAGCACGCCATAGGCGGCCGTCGCGTGGTCGGCTCCCGCGCCGTGCGGGGACCCGGCCAGGACGTGGGCGAGCAGCCCGGACGCGGAGCCGAAATCCGCGGCGAGAGCATCGAGCGATGCGCGGGCCTCGGCGGCGGCACGGGCACGACACTCGACCGCTTCCGGCTCAACGAGCTGGTGAGCCAGATCGCCTTCGGCGGCCGCCGCGGCCGCGTCTACCGGCGGATCGTCTCCCTGGCCGGGGTGCGGCCAGGGGATGCGGTCCTCGATGTCGGATGCAGCGGCGGGTATCTCGCGCGCAAGCTGGCCGCCGCGGCCGGGCCGTCCGGCCGCGTCACCGGGGTCGACCCCTCACAGGCGGCGATCGCCTACGCGCGGCGCCGCGCGACCGGGGCCATGACGTTCACCGTGGGCGTCGCGCAGGACCTGCCCGTGCCTGACGCGTCGTTCGACGCGGTCACCTGCACGCTCGCGATGCACCATGTCCCGGCGCGGCAGCGGGCGGCGGCGTTCCGTGAGATGTACCGGGTGACCAGGCCCGGCGGCCGCCTGCTGGTCGCGGACTTCGACACGGCAGGCCGGCCGCTCCCGCTGCATCCCGGCGGGCGGCGGATGCGCCGCGCCGCGGCTACCGTCGGCCCGCTGGAGGAACTCGCCGCCGCGCCCGGCTACCAGGTCGAGTCAGCAGGGCGCCTGCCCCTGCTGCGCTACGTCGTGGCCATCCGCACGTAATGCCCACCGCCCGGCCTACGCGGACGGTCGTTCATAATGGGTGCATGGTGCCTGGCCATCGCCGGATCGCGCCAGCGCTCGTCGCGTCGGCCGCGGCTGCACTGGCGGGCGGCACCGTCCTCGTTGCCGCGTGCAGCACGCAGGGCACGCAAGGCACGCGGGCTACGACAAGCCCCTCCACCGCTCAAGAAGCACCTGCCACGCAGGGAACGCAAGGGGCACAACGGAATCAGCCCGCGTCTTCGAGCGGACCGTGGATCGCGCCGTATGACTACCTCGCCGCCGGGGGACCGTCCCCTGCCGAGGTGATGAAGGCGACCGGGATCCGCCGCTTCACGCTCGCCTTCATCGTCTCCGATGGCGGGTGCCAGCCGGTGTGGGACAACGGTGATCCGGTGGACGGCGCCTCGGAGGAGGCGGCCATCCGCGGTATCCGTTCGGCAGGCGGCGAGATAACCGTGTCGTTCGGCGGCAACGGCGGCACCAAGCTCGGCCTGACCTGCGACTCGCCTGAGGCGCTGGCAGGCGTCTACCAGCAGGTCATCAGCGCCTACCGGCTGCCCGCCATCGACGTGGACATCGAGGACACCGAGATCGGCAGCGCCGCGGCCCGCCAGCGGATAATCGGCGCGCTGGCCATCGTGCGGCAGCATGATCCCGGGCTGATGATCTCGGTCACGATCGCGGCCGACTCGAGCGGGCCGGAACCCGGCGGGCAGGCCCTGATCACCGAGGCGGCCGCGGCCGGGCTGCGCATCGATGCGTGGACGGTCATGCCATTTGACTTCGCCGGTCCCGGGACCGATATGGCTCAGGCCAGCGTGCAGGCCGCCAACGGCCTCAAGAACGACCTGATGAGCGCCTATCACGAGTCCGCGTCCGCCGCTTACCGGACCATGGGCATCTCAACGATGAACGGCGTCACCGACACGGGCGAGCTGGTATCGGCGGCCGATTTCCAGGCCATGCTCCGCTACGTGCTGGCACACCACCTGGCGCGGTTCGCGTTCTGGTCGGTGAACCGTGACATGCCCTGCACGGCGGGCAGTGACTCGAACACGTGCAGCGGGATCACTCAGAAGCCTTACGCGTACACCAAGATCAGCGTCAGCTACAGCGGCTGAAGCCGGCCTCAGGGTCGCGCCGGGGTCGCCTCCTCGAAGATCAGCACCGTCTGGGTCGAACGGACCTCGGGAATCTCCTGGAGCCGCGTGAGCACCACGTCGCGCAGCGACACGGCGTCGCTGGCGCGGACCCGCAGCAGGATGTCGTGCTCGCCGGAGACGAGCGCGACGTGGTCGACGTCGGTCATGCTCAGCAACTGCCTGCGCACCGACTTCCAGGACCGCTGGTCGATGTCCAGGTAGACGTAGGCCGACAGCGCGTACCCGTAGCGCACCGGGTCGATCAGCGCGGCGTATCCGGTGATCACGCCGTCCCGTTCCAGGCGGGCCACGCGGGCGTACGCGCTGGCCCGCGAGACGTGGATACGGTCGGCCAGCGCGCGCATGGACATCCGCCCGTCGGCGCGGAGCGCCTCGACGATCTGCCGGTCGGTGTCGTCCATCGCGGCCATATGTCCATGCAAGGGATCCGCGGGATGGTCACTGGAAGGCATATGGCCAGATTAACTCCTTGATCCGGACAATACTTCTCATTTTTTGCCGTGCATCTAGAAAATTTGCCTCCTGAAGAGGCATTCTCTGGAAATAGCACGTTGAAGGGGGTACTGGTGGAGACCCAAGGGCTGCTGCCGAGCGCGGCGCCGCTCCAGCTGATAGATCCAGCAGGCCAGCCAGGTCAGAATCCTGGCGAGCTGACGTTCCCTGAACCTGATGTCCTGGTCGGCCTGCACCGCCGCATGGTGCTCGGCCGCCGCTTCGACACCCAGGCCACCGTGCTGGCTAAGCAGGGCAGGCTCGCCGTCTACCCGTCCTCGCGCGGCCAGGACGCCTGCCAGGTCGGGGCGGCGCTCGCGTTGCGCGGCCAGGACTGGCTGTTCCCCACGTACCGCGACTCGGTGGCGATCCTCACTCGCGGTGTGGACGCCGCGGAGACGCTGGCCCTGCTGCGCGGCGACTGGCACTGCGGCTACGACCCCTACGAGCACCGGGTGGCGCCGCAGTGCACCCCGCTGGCCACGAACACCCTGCACGCGGTGGGCCTCGCGCACGCGGCCACCCTCCAGGCGAAGGACCAGGTCGCGCTCGTGCTGCTCGGCGACGGCGCGACCAGCGAGGGCGACGCCCACGAGGCGCTGAACTTCGCCGCGCTCTGGAAGGCACCGGTGGTGTTCCTGGTGCAGAACAACGGGTACGCGATCAGCGTGCCGCTGGCCAAGCAGACCGCGGCGCCGACGCTGGCCGCGAAGGGGATCGGCTACGGCATTCCGCCGCTGCTCATCGACGGGAACGACGCCGCCGCGGTCTATGCCGCCGCGCGGGCCGGCGTCGAGCGGGCCGCGACGGGTGGCGGGCCGACGCTGATCGAGGCGATCACCTACCGGGTCGAAGCGCACACCAACGCCGACGACGCCACCCGCTACCGGGCCGACGATGAGGTTCGCGGCTGGCTCGGCCGCGACCCGATAGCGCGGCTCGAGGCCTATCTAAGGGCGGAGCGGCTGCTGGACGACGAGGCGGCCGGCCTGCTGGCCGCCGAGGCGGAGCAGCTCGCGGCGGACGTCCGCGACCGCATGAGCACCGAGGCGAGCGCTGACCCGGGTGAGCTGTTCGAGCACGTGTACGCGCGGCCGACCGCTGCCCTGGAGCGGCAGCGCGCGGCGCTGCTCGCCGAGCTGGAGGAGCCGCACGAGCTGGAGGAGTCCGCGCCATGACCACCGTGATGATCCCGCCCGCGGGAAACACCGCCCGGCAGGCTCCCGCGCCCGTCACCATGGCCGCCGCGCTCAACCAGGCGCTGGCCGACAGCCTGGCCGCGGACGACCGCGTGGTCGTCTTCGGTGAGGACGTCGGCACGCTCGGCGGGGTGTTCCGCATCACCGACGGTCTCGCCGGGAAGTTCGGCGAGCACCGCGTCTTCGACACGCCGATCGCCGAGTCGGGCATCGTCGGCACCGCCATCGGCATGGCGATGAACGGCCTCGTCCCCGTCGTCGAGATGCAGTTCGACGCGTTCGCCTACCCCGCCTTCGAGCAGGTCACCAGCCACCTCGCCAAGCTGCGCAACCGGACGAGGGGGCGCGTCGCGCTGCCGGTGGTGGTCCGGGTCCCGTTCGGCGGCGGGATCGGCGGCGTCGAGCATCACAGCGACTCATCGGAGGCGTACTACACCCACACGCCTGGACTGCGGGTAGTGGCGCCAGGCACCCCCGCGGACGCCTACCTGCTGCTGCGCGAGGCGATCCGCTGCCCCGACCCGGTGATCTTCCTCGAGCCGAAGCGGCGCTACTGGTCGAAGGAGACAGCCGTCCTGACGCCGGAAGGGCCGCCGATCGACCGCGCGGTCGTGCGGCGGGCGGGCAGTGACGTCACGCTCATCGCCTACGGCGGGATGGTGGCCACCGCGCTGGAGGCCGCCGAGGCCGCCGTCGAGGAGGACTGGGACGTCGAGGTCATTGACCTGCGGTCGCTGTCGCCCTTCGACGACCAGACCCTGGCCGAGTCGGTGTCCCGCACCGGCCGTGCCGTCATCGTGCACGAGGCGGCGGGCTTCGCCGGCTATGGCGCCGAGGTCGCCGCGCGGCTGACCGAGCAGTGCTTCCACTACCTGGAGGCGCCGATCCTGCGCGTCACCGGCTTCGACATCCCGTACCCGCCGCCCAAGCTCGAGCGATTCCACCTGCCGAACACCGACCGCATCCTCGACGCCATCGCGCGCCTGCAGTGGGAGGAAGGCGGTGCCTGACTTCCTGCTCCCCGACCTGGGCGAGGGGCTCGATGAGGCCGAGGTCATCGCCTGGCGGGTGCAGGCCGGCGATCACGTCACGGTCGACCAGGTGATAGCCGAGGTGGAGACCGCCAAGGCCGTCGTCGAGCTCCCGGTCCCGTACGCGGGCGTCGTCACGGCCCTGCACGCCGAGCCCGGCAGCACCGTGTCCGTCGGGCAGCCGCTGATCACCGTCACCGCGGACGAGCCGGCCACGGGCTTCCGTGAGCCCGGCGTCGTCGTCCCCGGGCAAGCGGCGGCGGCAGACGGGGTCGCCGGCGGCGGGGAGGCCAGCGGCAGCGTCCTGGTGGGATACGGCACGACCGCCACCGCGGCCCGCAGGCGGCGCGGCCGCCGTCGGGTCGCCGGCGGCACGCCGCCGGCGAGCGCTCCGCCGGCCCGGGTCGCGGTGATCTCGCCGCTGGTCCGCAAGCAGGCCAGGGACGCCGGCCTCGACCTGACCAGCCTCACAGGATCGGGGCCCGCGGGCGTCGTGAGCCGCCAGGACGTCCGCCGGGCCATCGCCGAGCGTGCCGAGCGGCCGCGGCCCGCGGTGCCCGCCGCCCCGGACGCCGGCACCGGGCTCGAGGCCCTCGCCGACGACACCGAGCGGCGGATTCCGCTGCGCGGCGCGCGGCGGGCCGCGGCCGAGCACGTCACCCGCTCGCGCCGGGAGATCCCCGAGGCCACCGTGTGGGTCGACGTCGACGCCACCGCCCTGGTCGAGGCGCGGCGCGAGCTGAACACCCGCGATCCCGCGCGGCCGGTCAGCCTGCTCGCCCTGCTGGCCAGGTTCGCCGTCCTGGGACTGCGCCGCTACCCCGAGCTCAACGCCCGCGTCGAGCGGGACGAGATCGTCGTGCCCGGGCGGATCCACCTCGGCTTCGCCGCGCAGACGGAGCACGGCCTCGTCGTCCCTGTCGTGCATGACGCGCACCTGCTGTCCACGCGGGACCTGTCGGTCCGGCTCGCCGAGCGCACCGCGGCGGCGCGCGAGCGGCGCCTGTCCCCCGCGGACCTGCGCGGCGGCACGTTCACGGTGAACAACTACGGGGTGTTCGGGGTCGACGGCTCCGCCGCGATCATCAACCATCCCGAGGTCGCGATCCTCGGCATGGGCCGCGTCATCGACCGCCCGTGGGTCGTCGACGGCCAGCTCGCCGTCCGCAAGGTGACCGAGCTGACGCTGGCCTTCGACCACCGGGCCTGCGACGGCGGGACCGCCGGCGGGTTCCTCCGCTACGTCGCCGACTGCGTCGAATCGCCGGTCGCCGCCATGGGTGACATGTAGCGGACGAGTCGCAGCACGGGCCCGCCGACGACGTAGGGCGCGAAAGTCACCTCGGAATCGGGGCAAAAGGGACATAAAACGGGACGATTGCGCCCTAAGTGCGGGCTCGCACCCTGCGCGGGCCCGGTATGGAGGGTCCTCAGCTAGCGGAAGAAGAGCCGGCCTGGCCCGTCGACGAGGACGCTCGCCGCCTGACCTCGCGGTCAGGCGGAGGGGACGGTGACGACGGGACCGTGGGCGTGGTTCAGGACCGCGTGCCGCACGGCACCGGGTCCCGGCCGTCCGGCCTGCGCCGCGTGCCGTCCGATCACGATGAGATCGGCACGGGCGGACAGGCCGACCAGCGCCCGGGCCGGGTGGCCGTGCACGACCTCCTGGCTGACCGTGACGTCCGAGTAGTTGCTTCGCCAGCTGTCGAGGAATCCCTCGAGCTGTTTGGTGGCTTCCTCTGCCGCTCGTGATGAGCCGCCCCGAGGTGCGTCCCAGGCGTGGATGACCGTCAGGCTGGCCTTCCGCAGGGCGGCCTCCTCGAACGCGAACGTGAGCGCGTCGGCGCAGGTGTCCAGGTCGCCGACGCCAACAGCCACGTGCTGCTGCGCGGACGGCGGCGCGTCGCGAACGACCACGGCCGGACAGGGCGCGTGGCTGGAGACGTACCGGCTGACCGAGCCGAAGACCAGCGCGGTAAACGCGCCCGCGCCGCGGGAGCCTACGACGAGCATGAGCGCGCCGGATCCGCTGTCGGCCACCGCGTCAGCGGGAGCGCCTTTGAGCACCCAGGTGTCTACCTGCAGGCCGGGCGCGGCCGCGGCGGCCCTGTCGGCCGCGGCGGCGAGGCCCTTGTCGCGGATGTCGTGCAGCACATCAGTCACGTTTTCAACGTCTTCCCCGGACGGACCCGCGGACATCCTGGGCAGCGTCTCCGCGGCGGACACGATCCGCAGCGAGGCGCCGTGGAGCACCGCCTCCGCGGCCGCCCATTCGACCGCTTGCAATGAGTGCTCGGAACCATCCGTTGCGGCCACGATCGGCTTAGCGGGCATCGCTGGTCCTCCTTGTCCGGCGGGAGCGGCCGGCGTGGTCGCCCCTCGTCTATCGTGATCGCGCGCAGTCGGCTGCGGCAAGGGGTCCTGTATCTCTGGGATTACGACCTAAGTCCCCGGCCAGTTCCACGGTCAGGCCGAGGCGGCTGGCCAGCCGAGCCGCGCGCTCGCGGTCCAGGGCGCTGAACGTGCCCGCCGCGCGGGAGAAGCGGACGTGGTGCAGCGCGCCGCCCAGCGGCAGGCCGTCCTCGCGCACCAGCCTGATTCGCTTGCCTCCGGGCCAGGTCAGCTCGGCGGTCCCGTCGCCGGCCGCCGCTACCTGGCCGTCCAGGACCTCGCTGAACAGCCGCACCGCGCCGTCAAGGTCACTGACGTGATGCTCGATCAGGTCGAAGCGGGCCGGCGGACCCGGCTCGGGCAGCTCCCGGGGCGGCGGGTACGGCGGGGCACTATCTTCCTGAGCGACCTGGATGACGATGCCATGAGCGTCACGCGGATGCAGGAATGCTTCCTTCCAGGCCGGATCGGTCAGGTTGACCCCGACGGGCTCGATGCCGAACGCCTTGATCCGGGCCAGCGTGTCCTCGATGTCGGCGACGAGGAAGTTGAAGTGGTGCGGGCCAGCGCCCCTGGCGGCCAGGAAGCGCTCGAGGAAGGCCGCGTCACGGCCCCCGGTGGGTGTCAGCAGCTCGATTTTCGGGCCCGTGGCGAACTCCAGCTGGCCCCACCAGAATCCCGGAGAGTCGCCGCCGTACACCCAGGTTCCGCCGAGGACGCCGCCGAACAGCTCCCAGCCATCGGCGAGCGCCGGCGTGCCGATGGCGAGGTGATCGAGGATCGTGATCATGAGATCTCACGTTACGGCTTAGCCGTAGCCATCGGCCCGCGGCCGTGATGAAGTGGGTTGATGACTGTTGCCGGAATAGACCTGTCGGCCAACGAATTCTGGGGCCTGCCGCTCGCCGAACGGGCGGCCTCGTTCGCCCTGCTGCGGGCCCAGCAGCGTCCGGTGTTCTTCGCCGAGCCTGACACGCCATTCGCCCGGCAGGGCGCGGGATACTACGCCCTGGTGCGGCACGCCGACATCGTCGAGGCGAGCAGGAATCCGCAGGTGTTCAGCTCCAGCCGGGGCGCGACGAACATCGCCGACCTGCCCGTCGAGTTCAACGAGTACTTCGGCTCGATGATCAACATGGATGACCCCAGGCACGCCCGGCTGCGCCGGATCGTCTCGCGCGCGTTCACCCCGCGGATGATCGCCAGGTTCGAGACCGACGTGCGCCGGGCGGCGACCGCGATCGTCGACGACCTGCTGGCCGCCGGACCGTGCGATTTCGTGTCGCACGTGGCGGCCAGGCTGCCGCTGAAGGTTATCTGCGACATGATGGGCGTTCCCGATGACCAGTACGAGATGGTCCTTGCCAAGACGAACATCATCTTGTCCGGGTTCGACCCCGAGTTCATCAGCGCGGATTCTGACGAGGTAGTCATCCAGCTGCTCGGCGCCGGGCAGGACCTCGCGAACCTGGTCACCGGCCTGGCGGCCGCCCGTGCCGAAGCACCCGCCGACGACGTGGTCTCCGCGCTGGTGACGGCGAACATCGACGGGGAGCAGCTGACGAGTGCCGAGCTCGCTTCGTTTTTCATCCTGCTGGTGGTGGCCGGCAACGAGACCACCCGCACCGCGCTGTCGCACGCGCTGATGCTGCTGACCGAGTTCCCCGAGCAGCGCGCGCTGCTGCTGGCCGACCTCGAAGGCCGGATCGGCGGCGCGGTCGAGGAAATCGTGCGCCACGCGTCGCCAGTGCTGTTCATGCGGCGCACCCTCACCAGGGACTACACGATGAACGGTCAGGACTACCGCGAGGGCGACAAGGCGGTCCTGTTCTACTACTCGGCGAACCGCGACGAGGCCGTGTTCGCCGACCCCGAGCGGTTCGACATCACCCGCGCGCCGAATCCCCACGTCGGCTTCGGCGCACCGGGACCGCACTTCTGCCTGGGCGCCCACCTCGCCCGCCACGAGATCACCGTCATGCTGCGCGAACTGCTCACCCGGGTCCCCGACATCACCGCCGGCGAACCGGACCGCCTGCTGTCCAGCTTCATCAACGGCGTCAAGCGCCTCCCCTGCGAGTTCGCCGCGTGACCTGACCCGTCAGCCCTTGTGGCTGGCGTCCGGGCTGCCAGGCAGTGCTGGGGTGATGTCGGTGTGCCCGAAGTCGTTTCCTCTGAACAGCAGTGTTTCCCCGGTGGACTTGGCCAAGGCATACGCGAAGCAGTCCCCGAAGTTCAGGCCGGCCTGGTGACCGCTGCGCTTGCCGAAATCGCGGTAGGCGTCACGGGCGATGCGCGCTTGGTCGTGTGTGACTGAGGAACTCGCCGATCGCGGCCGCGATCTCCTCGACGTGGGTCTCCAGGGCGAAGTGGCCGGTGTCGAAAAAGCGGACGTCCGCGTCGGGGATATCACGCTTGAAGGCTTCGGCGCCGACCGGCAGGAAGAACGGGTCGTTCTTGCCCCACACCGCGAGTAGCGGTGGCCTGCTGGTGCGGAAGTACTGCTGCCACGCCGGGTAGAGCGCCACGTTGCTGGCGTAGTCGAGGAACAGGTCGAGCTGGATCTCATCGTTGCCGGGGCGGGCGAGGTAGTAGTTGTCGAGACCGTAGCCGTCCGGGCCGATCCGCGTCGTATCGGGGACGCCGTGCGTGTACTGCCAGATCGTGGTCTGCGGCTCGAGCATCGTGCGGATCGCTTCCCTGTTGGCCTGCGACGGATCCTTCCAGTAGGCCTGGATGGGATTCCAGCCGTCGCTCAGGCCCTCCTCGTACGCGTTGCCGTTCTGGGAAACGATCGCGGTGACGCGCTCGGGGTGCCGGGTCGCTATGCGGAATCCCACGGGCGCGCCGTAGTCGAACACGTAGAGCGCGAAGCTGTCGAGGCCGAGCACCTCCGTCCAGCGATCGATGACGTCCGCGAGATGGTCGAACGTGTAGTCGAAGTCACTCCGCGGCGGCATGTCCGTCTTACCGAAGCCGGGCAGGTCCGGGGCGATGACGTGGAAGCGGCCGGCGAGGAGCGGGATCAGCTCGCGGAACTGGTGACTCGCGGACGGGTAGCCGTGCAGGAGCAGCAGCGCCGGTGCGTCAGCCGCTCCGGCCTCCCGGTAGAACACCGTCAGGCCAGCCACGTCCGCCGTGCGGTAGGCGATGTCAGCCATGTGAGTTCTCCTTCTTCCGGCTCGACTCGATCTCGCGCACCGCTTCCAGCAGGATGTCGACGATGGCCGGGGCTTTGGTGATCATGGGCACGTGGTCGGCGGCCGCCGTGCGGACCCGCGCCTTCATCCGTTCCGCCATGAAGCGCTGGGTCTCCGCGGGGATCATGCGGTCTTCTTCGGCCACGAAGAACCAGCTAGGGCGGTCCTTCCACAGCGGCCGCGGCACGGGGACGCTGATGCAAGCCGCCGCCATCGGCCGCTGCGTGGCGGCCAGCAGTGCCTGCTCAAGCGGCGTGGCGTGCTGGGCGAAGGCCCTGCCGAACGCCTCCTCTGGCAGCCAGATCAGGCCGTGATGGTCGGGACCGAGCGCGGGGGCCTGCGGATGGTGTTCGGCCCAGTAGTAGACGTCACCCACCGTCTCGCCCTCGTCAGGGGCCAGCGCGGTGATATAGACCAGCGACGCCACCCTCTCATCACGCGTCGACGCGATCACCGCTCCGGCGTAGGCGTGACCGGCCACCACGACGCGACCTTCGACACGCTCCAGCGTCCGATCGAGCGCCGCCACGTCGTCCGCCAGCGTGGTCAGTGGCAATGGCGCGGCGATCGACCTTACCCCCGCCGACCGCAGGCCGGCGATCACCTTATCCCAGCTCGACCCGTCGGCCCACGCGGCGTGCGCCAGTACCACGACTACCTCGGACTCCGGCATTCCGTGCTCCTCTAGACGCTCGCTACGGGTCCGCTTACAGGCTGAGCATCGGCCCCACCGCGCCACGGCACATCGTCAAGGCGGACAGCATCTCCGGATAGCGCCGTCCGGACACCGGGGCCGCCGCCGGTTCCGCAGACCGGATTCCCGGAACAGCCGCCACGGGCCCGTTCCGGAAACACCTGGGTGCTCCAGGAGATCGGCTACCGGACAAGCTCGTAACGACGGAAGGCGCCTGGTCATCTCCCGGCCGGGTGCGCCTCGCGCTGACGGGAAGCGGCCCGCGTCCGGATGCCGGCTGGCAGGCAGGACGGGTCGCCCAGTTCGCCGCGGATAAAGCAGCTGTGGCTGAGGACCGCGGCGCCGGCGACGACGAGCGCGAGGGCCAGCGCCTCGCCTGCCAGGTCCCAGGGTCCGGTCTGGATCCGCTCGCCGAACAGGAAGATGCCGAGCAGGCTGGCCGCGAGCGGGTCGAGGATGGTGAACCCGGGCTGTGACGCCGCGAGCGGCCCGGCCGCCAGCGCGTGTGAGGCCAGCAGCATCGTCGCCGCGCCCACGACAAGGAGCACGTACAGCGACCAGGTGGAGAAGACGGCGCCGAGGCCGCCCCCGAGGTGAGAACTGAGCTCCTTGATAACCGCGGCGACGAAGCCCCAGGCGATGCCGGTGGCGGAGCCGAGGATCGCCGCCCGCCGGGACGGGGTCGCGCCAGGGCGGTTCCCCATCCCGAAAGCCACGGCGACGGCGGCGAGCACCACGCCGAGCGTGACCAGCCCGGCTAGCAGCCACGAGGAGCCCGGCGCGTGCAGCCGCCCGCCGGACGCCGAAGCCAGCCGCAGGAAAACGGCCACTCCCGCCGACATCGCGGCCGCCCCGAGCCAGTCGCGGGGCTTGATCCGCGTCTGCCGCCGCCCGGCGAAGGCGAGGAACCCGAAGACCAGCAGCAGTTCGAGCGCCAAGATGGGCTGGACCAGGGCCAGCGGCCCGTACCGCAGCGCCGTCAGCTGGAAGACGAACCCGCCGATCATGCTGACGATGCCGAGCAGCCAGACCGGCTGGCGAGCCAGGCGGAGCAGCAGCCTTGTGTCGAATCCGCCCGTCGTCTGCACGCTCTTCGCCCCCTGGCGCTGCGCCAGGGACGCCGTGGCCGTGCAGAAGCTCGCCGCGATCGCCAGCAAGACAGCCGCCTGCATCCGCTCCCCTTGGGTTGACGTCCCTTGCGGCTCGAACAGCTCAGCACCCGGCGTGATTCCCGTGCCGCGACGCGCGGCGGCCTCGTCAGGCCGTGAGGTACACGGCGGCGACGTCCTCATCGCCATGCCCGCTCGCCGCGGTGTCCCGCCAGCGCGGGAGCAGCGCGCTGGTCAGCGTGAGCGTGGCACCGCTCGCCTGCGCGGCCCGCGCCGCGAGCTCGGCGTCCTTGAGCGCGTGCTTCAGCGCGAACGCGGGGCTGAAGTCACCGGCCAGCATGACGCGGGCCTTTTGCACCGCGTACGGCGCGCCCAGCGGGTTCGACTGCAGCAGGTCCACGATTTCGGCCGGGTCCAGGCCGAGCCGCCGGGAGAAAGACAGGGTTTCCGCGGTCATCTCGGCGAGGTCGGCGAGCCAGTTGTTCAGCACGAGCTTGGTCTTGGTGCCGTTGCCCGCCGGGCCGAGCCAGACGGTGTCGCGCCCGAGCACGCCGAACACCGGCGCCAGGACGTCCCGGACCTGCGCGGGGCCGCTGGCCAGGATGACCAGCTGTCCGGCCCTGGCCGGGCCCTCGCTGCCGGAGACCGGGGCGTCGACGAACACCGCGCCGCGGTCGGCGGCGATGCCGGCGAGCCTGGTCGTCCACTCGACGCCGACGGTGCCCATCTGCACCCAGATGATCCCGGGACCAGCGTCCAGCAAGCCGCCGGGACCGGTGGCGGCCTGTTCGGTGGCGGCTCCGTCGGCCAGCATCGTGATGACGATCGCGGCACCCCTGGCCGCTTCCGCCGGGCTGGCCGTCACGACCGCGCCGTCGGCCGCCAGGGGCTCGGCGTGAGTGACGGTGCGGTCCCATACCCGCACGTCGAACCCGGCGCGGGCCAGGTTGGCGGCCATCGGAGCGCCCATCCGCCCGGTGCCGAGAAAGGCGACAACCGGGGTGGCCGCCCGGTTGTCGCGGCCGGTCCTGGCGGGTGTGCCGGGCTGTGCCGCAGGCTGAGTGGTGGTCATGTCACGCCTCCTGGTGTTGGCTTTTCTGACAGGCCAAGCCTCCGGCGGCGGAGGGTGAGCCGGCGTCACACGGCCGGGTGATTGCCATCGGCGGGCACGGTGGCGGCAGGTTTGCCCTGCCCCTGGTCAGGGCCGTCGCGGGGAGGGCGCCAGCAGGCCGAGCGCGCGCGCCTGTTCCACGGCCTCATGGCGGCGGTGCGCGCCGAGCTTGTCGTACAGGTGACGCAGGTGGGTCTTGACCGTGTTCACCGACAGGTACATCTCGTCGGCGATCTCCGGTGCGGAGAGCTTCGTGGGCAGGTAGCGCAGCACGCGGGCCTCGGCGCTGCTGAGCGGCTCGCGCAAGTGCCGCGGTCCTGACGGCTGCGAGCCAGGTTCCTGGCCGGCCAGCACGGTGAGGATGTCGGCGATAAGGCCGGCGTGCGCGGTGCCGTGCTGGCGATGGCGGTCGAGCAGCGCGGGCGCCGGGTCGTACAGGAACGGGAAGAGCAGGGTTTCTGGCGCGGCGAGGTCGAGAGCCCGCTCGAGGGCACGCCTGGCGGCACCCGCGTCGCCGAGCGCGTCGCAGGCGATCGCCTGAAGCAGGGATGCCTGGACGTCCCACAGATGGGCGTTTGGCAACGGAGCCGAGCCGTCGATGACGGGCGCGAGCGCGGCGGTCGCCGCCTTCGGGTCGTGCTGGGCGAGCCGCAGCGATGCCTCGGCTATGCGTATCTCTCCCCGGTTCCGCGCCGTCGTGTCCATGTCGGCGAGCGCTTGTTCGACGCGCTGTGTTTCGCCGCAGCGGGTGAGCGTCTGCAGGATGTGCGAGCGCAGCCGCGGAGCGAGCGTGTGCGGCGTGATGAGCGACTCGCACAGCCGTTCGGCCGCCTGGAAGGCGCGCAGGGCCTCGTCGTGGCGGCCGCGCACGAACTCGAGCATCCCGCGGCCGTAGTGCAGCCGCATGCCGGCGGCCAGCTCGACTTCGGTCCGGACGGTGCGCTCGGCCCGGCCGAGCGCCAGCTCCGCTTCCTCGAGCCGTCCCTGGGTGACCAACGCCACGCCAAGGGCCAGATAAGCGACGCCAGCGATCGGCTCATCGGCCCACCCGTGCTGGTTAGCCAGCTCAATCGCCTGCAGGCCGCGCTCTACCCCCAGCGGGAAGGACCGCCAGCTCAACAGCTGCGCCCAGTGCGCGAGGCCGGTGAGCTCCACATAGGGCCGGCCGATCTCGTGCGCGAGGGCGATGCCCTCCGCGAGGTGCCGGTCCGCCTCGTCCTGGCGAGATGTCCAGACCTCGGCGATGCCGAGGTTGATCAGCGCCAGCGCCCGCAGGTCCGCGCTCGGCTCGAGCTCTTCTGCTGCCGCGGTCATCGCGGGGGCCAGCAGCCGTTGCGCCTCCTCCGCCGTGGCCGCGACATCCCCGCGCTGACGTGCCCGGCGCATCCGCACCGCGGCGAGAAGCGCCTGCGCGTGCCCGCGCCGGTCGGCGGGAACCGACTCCAGCGCCCGGGTTGAGAGGGCCAGGTACCGGTCGGCCCCTTCCAGCGATCCCCTGGCCAGCTGGTCGCCGGCCGCGCTGGCCGCCAGCTCCGCGTCCGCGGCGATCACCGCGGGCGGGAAACCGGCGAACAGCTCGTGCACGGCGCCGCCCAGCCCGGCCAGGCCCAGGCCGATCCACCGGTCCGACAGCTGCCGGGCGGCCAGGGCCCAGTTGTGCGCGGCCTGAGCGTGGCGCACCGCCTCGACGGGATACCCGTGTTCCGCGTACCACCCGGCGGCGGCGTTATGCAGCGCAGGCAGCCTGGCCGGGTCGCTCCCCCGCAGTTCCAGTTGCAGCAGGTCGGCGAACAGCTGATGGTAGCGGAACCAGGACCGCCGAGCGTCCAGCGAGACGACGAACGCGCCCGCCTCCTCGAGCTGCTGCAGGACCCGCTCGCCGCCCGAGTCCCCGGTCAGCAGGTCCGCCAGCTCGCCACTGACCCGTTCCAGTATCGAGGTCCGCAGCAACACCCGCCGGGCCTGTTCGCTCTGCCGGTCCAGCACCTCCGCCAGCAGGTACTCGGCGACCGTGCGCTCGCTGCCGCCGAACTCGGTCGCGAACCGTTCCGGATCGGGGTTCCCGGCCAGCGACAGCGCCGCCAGCCGCAACCCCGCGGCCCAGCCTTCGGTCCGGTCATACAGCATGTCCAGAGCGGCGTCCGACAACGACACGCCGCTCGCGTCGAGCAGCGCCCGCGCCTCTGCCGGGCTGAACCGCAAATCGGCCGTGCGGATCTCGCTCAGCTCTCCGGCCAGGCGCAGCCTGTGCAGGCCCAGCCGCAGGTCGTGGCGGGTGACCAGCACGAAGCGCAAGGCGGGCGGCGCACGCATGATCAGCAGTTCCAGCTGGCGCAGCGCCTCGGCCGAGCGCAGCTCGTGCAGGTCGTCGAGCACCAGCCAGACGTGCTCCTCGATCGAAGCGAGGTCTTCAAGCAGGCGTTCGACCACCGTCCAGCCGTCTAGCTCGGGCGTCGCCGTGAGCGGGCGCACCAGCGCGGACCCGGCAGTCGTGCCGCGCAGCGCGCCGGTCACCGAGATCCAGAACCGCTGAGCGTCGCAGTCGCCCGGCACCGCCACCCAGGCCGCGCGCCCGGGCAGGCCGCACTCGGCGATCCACGACCTGAGCAAGATCGTCTTGCCGCTCCCCGGCGGCGCCGACACCTCCGCGACGCGCTGCGCCTGGGTCAGCCGCTGGAACAGCCCGGGGCGCGCGACGACTCCATCCCGGACAGCCAGAGCGCCCGGGGCGGCCGGAGCGTTGGCGACCCGTGACCAGGCGGCAGGCTCCACGACGGCTCTCCTCGACAGGCACCGTTCCCAACAGTACGTCGTCCCGGGCCGGCAGCCGAGGCGTACCCGCGGATCACCCCGCCGTGTGACGCCGGCTCACCCGGCTGGCCGCGAGGCTACTGCTGACTCGCCCGCACCAGAAAGGAACCGGGACATGACCACCATGCAAGCTCCCCGGCAGGTATCCAGCCGGCCCGGCACGGACCAGCGCGGCCAGGGGCCGCGGCGGATCGCGTTCTGGGCGCTGGCGCTGATACTGACCTGCACCATGCTCGGCACCACCCTGCCGACCCCGCTGTACGTCATCTACCAGAGCCGGTGGCATTTCTCCGCGGCCTTGGTGACGGTGACCTTCGCCGTCTACGCCGCGGCGGTGATCGCGACCCTGCTGCTGGCCGGGCGGTCCTCCGACCAGGCCGGGCGCAGGCCGGTGCTGGCCGCGGCGCTCGGGGCCAGCGCGCTGAGCACGGTCGTGTTCATCCTGGCCCCCGACCTGGCGGCGCTCATCGCGGCCCGGATCGTGTCGGGGGTGTCGGCGGGCCTGATGACAGGCACCGCGACGGCCACGCTCACCGAACTGGTACCGGCCTCGGCCCGGCGCCGGGCGTCGCTGGCGGCGACCGCCGCGAACATGGCGGGCCTGGGCCTCGGCCCGCTCATCGCCGGGCTGTTCGCCCAGTACGCGCCGCACCCGACGACGCTGGTGTTCGAGGTGTACCTGGCCGTCCTGGCCGTGGCGGCCCTGCTCCTGGTGCTCGTTCCCGAGACGGTACAGCACCGCACGCGGCCGGCCCTGCGCTTCGCCGGGCTGGGCATCCCTGAGCGGGGCCGGGGTGAGTTCATCGCCGCCGGCGTCGCCGCCTTCGCGGCCTTCGCCCTGCTCGGGCTGTTCAGCTCCCTGGTGCCCGGCTTCATCGCCGGCCAGCTGCATCAGGGCAGCCACGCCGTCCAGGGCGCCGTGGTGTTCCTGCTGCTCGCGGTGGGCGCCATCACCCAGGTCGCGGTGTCCCGCCTCGACAGCCGCCGGGTGGTGCTGGCCGGCCTGATCCTGTTCCTCGCGGCGCTCGCGCTGATCGTCGCCGCCCTGGCCCAGTCCGCGATGGCCCTGTTCCTGGCCGGCACGGTGACAGGGGGCGTGGCCGTCGGCGCCATCTTCCTCGGCACCCTGGCCACCGCCAACCGGCTGGCCCCGGCCGAGCGGCGCGGCCAGTCCATCTCCGCCTTCTTCGTGGCGTGCTACGCAGGCCTGATCATTCCCGTCGTCGGCGTCGGCGTGCTCGCCGGGTTCACCGGGACGTTCCCCGCCGTACTGACCTTCTCGATCCTGCTCGCGGCCCTGTGCCTGTTCTCGGTCGCCCGGTTCACCCGGGTCAGCGCCCCGGTCCGGGGTGTCCGGTGAGGTACCAAATCCGCGTCCGGGGCCGGCTCGGCCGGACGATGCGCGCCGCGTTCCCCGCCCTGGACGCGCAGGCACTGGGCGAGGACACGGTGCTGGCCGGGGTCCTGGCGGACCAGGCCGCGCTGTACGGCGTGCTCGCCCAGCTCGAGGCGCTCGGGCTGGAACTGCTCGAGGTACGCCGCGAATCACCCGGCGGTGTGACGCCCCCTCACCCTGCCGCCAACGACGCTGAGGCCAGCTGAGAGCAAACGTCCCGGCCGAGAAAGGACACCGACATGACCACGACCACCCACACCGAAACCTCACCGGTCACCATGGACAGCCGGACGTTCTTGCTCAAGCGCGTGCAGCCCGCGCTGAGCGGGCTGATGGACGGATCGCTGTCGACCCTCGCCCCGATCTTCGCGGTGGTCCTGGCCACCCACCACCCGCTGACCGCGTTCTACACCGGCGCCGCGACCGCCCTGGGCGCTGGCGTGAGCATGGCCTTCTCCGAGGGGCTGTCGGACACCGGTGACCTCACCGGGCGCGGGAGCCCGATGCTGCGCGGCGCGATCACCGGCGGCGGCACGTTCGCCGGCGGCATCTTCCATACCCTGCCGTTCCTGATCCCCGGCTATGGCGCGGCGATCATCGCCGCGGTCATCGTGGTCGCCACCGAACTGCTCACCCTGGCCTACCTCCGGCACAAGTTCTTCCAGACCAGCTTCGCCCGGTCATTCGTGGCGGTCGCCGTCGGCGGCGCGATCATCGCCTCGCTGAGCGCCGGCCTCGGCCTCCTCGCCGCGGGCTGAACACTCACTCAACGATCAACGACAAGGAGAACGATCATGACAACGCTTCCCACCACCCAGCTCGGCCGGACCGGCATGCACGTGACCAGGACCGGATTCGGGGCCTGGGCCATCGGCGGCGGTGACTGGGCATTCGCCTGGGGCAACCAGGACGATGCTGCGTCCATCGCCGCCATCAGGCACGCGGTCGAATCCGGGATCAACTGGATCGACACCGCCGCCGTCTACGGGCTGGGACACTCGGAAGAAGTGGTGGCGGCCGCGCTGGCCGGCCTGCCCGAGGCGGACCGGCCCTACGTCTTCACCAAGGGCGGCCTGGTCTGGGATCCGGCCGACCGGTCCGCGGCGCCCCGGCGGGTCGGCGCGCCGGCCAGCATCAGGGCCGAGGTCGAGGCCTCGCTGCGGCGGCTGCGGGTAGAGCGGATCGACCTCTACCAGATGCACTGGCCGGCCGAGGACGGCACGCCGCTCGAGGAGTACTGGCAGGCTTTCACCGACCTCAAGCGGGAGGGCAAGATCCGCGCGGCCGGGCTGTCCAACCACGGCATCCGCCAGCTGCAGGCCGCCGAGGAGATCGGCCCGGTGGACGCCATCCAGCCGCAGTTCAACCTGATCCACCGCGACGCCGCCGACGGCGTGCTGCTGTGGGCCCGCGAGCACGAAGCCGGAACGATCGTCTACAGCCCGATGGCCTCGGGCCTGCTCACCGGCGCGTTCACCGCGGCCAGGGCGGCTGCCCTCAAGCCGGGTGACTGGCGGGCCGGTCACCCGGACTTCACCGAGCCTGCCCTATCGGCCAACCTGGCGCTGGCCGCCGCGCTGCGCCCGGTCGCCGAGCGGCACGCCGTCACGCCAGCCGCGGTGGCCGTCGCCTGGACGCTGGCCTTCCCCGGAGTGACCGGCGCGATCGTCGGCGCGCGCAGCCCCCGTCAGGTCGACGGGTGGCTGCCGGCCGCGAGCCTGGAGCTGAAGGACGACGACCTGTCCGACATCGCCGCCACCATCCGCGCCAGCGGCGCCGGAACCGGGCCCGCGTCACCGCCGGCTGCGTGAGGCTTGCCGGCCGCCCGCTCGCACGCGGCCGGAGTCACGGCAGGTGGAGAGGAGCCACTGGTCCGTTCGGGATAAAAGATCTTCCAGAACGGACCGGTGGCTTCGCGGCGAGCGGCGTCCCTCCCAGACACGGGGCGGTCAGAAGAACGGGCGGCCGGCGATCTCCGGGCCGCCGGCCCGGTTCCTGGTCAGGAAATAGGAGCCGACCGAGCTGTACGCGGACTCCACGTAGTTGGTGTGGTTGGCCGCGGTGCTGATGTCGCGGAACGCTTGCTCGATCGCGCGCCCCCGGTACACAGCGCTCGATCCGGCCATTTCGAAGATGAGGCCGACCGCCTCCTTCGCCGCCCTGACCGAGAAGATGTTCGCCTCGCGCAGCCGGACCCGCAGCTCGACAGCCAGTTCTTCGTTGACCTCGGTGTCCTCGTAGGCGGCGCGCACGGTCTCGTGGAGAAGCGCCCGCGCCGCGCGGACCAGGACGTCGGCCCGGGCGAACGCGATCTGGTGAGCCTGCATGTGCCCCATCGCCAGGTGCCGCGCCGACCCAGGAACGGGCTTCATGTTGACGGCCTCCACGAACGACTCCAGGGCCGCGGACGCGATGCCCAGCGCGTGCGCCCCGTGCCCCACCTCCGGCATCTCCTTGATCCGGAACAGCGCCCGGTCGTAGGCCGGCGGACCGTAGAACCCCGGGTTGACCTGTTCGTCAGGGACGAACAGGTCGGCTATCTCGATGTCGCCGCTTCCCGTGCCGCGCAGGCCGAGACCGTCCCAGGTGTCGATGAGACGGGCCTGGTCGGCCGGCCAGATCGCGAGCAGGCGCTGCGGCTGGCCGTTAGCGTCCAGGACGGGTGCCCCGGCAGCGTCGCAGACGACCGACATCCCGCCGAGCCAGGTCGCGTAGGGAGAACCGCTGGCGAACGGCCACCGGCCGCTGATGCGGTAGCCGCCCTCGGCCCTGACCGCTGTGCCGCCCAGCCGGCCGAGGCTCATCGCGAGGATCAGCCGCCCGCCCCCGCGCAGCCGGAAGCGCTCGAAGCGCTCGGGATCGAGGAACGTCAGCCCCACCCCCGACTGGATAAACGCCATCCACCCGGCCGATGCGTTGATCCGCGCGAACTCCTCGATCATCCGCAGCCACTCGACCGGCTCGGCTTCGAGACCGCCGACCTCGCGCGGCAGCATCGCCTTGAAGACGCCCGCGTCGTAGAGCGCCTCGACCAGCGGCGGCGGAATGCTCCCCTGCTCAAGAGCCGCCGCGTGCTCGCGGATCAGCGGCTCCAGGCGGTGCGCGATATCGACGAGCGAGACGCCTTCGGCTAGACCGGCCACGACGGGAAGTTAACACAGTCTTGGGATGTCCAGTGCTCGCTGGGCAGGCCTGATCGACGGTTCGCTGTCGACGCTCAACCCGGTTCCAGGACGCCAGCCGGGCTCTACCCGGCGCGGAGGGTGGGTGGTGAGTGGCTGTGCAGCACCTGCCCGTCGGGTCCGTAGGCCGTGGTGGTGCCGTCGGGATGAAGCACGAGCCGCCAGCCCAAGCGGTGGATGCACACGTCGTGGTGGAACTGGCACAGCAGCACGCAGTTGCTGACTGAAGTCTTCCCGCCGTCGGCCTTGTGGGTCAGGTGGTGCACGTCGCACCAGGCGGCGGGCCGTCCGCAGCGCGGCCAGGCGCAGCCGCGGTCGCGGAGCTGGACGGCGCGGCGGATGCTGGCCGGGATGGAGTCGGAGTAGCCGATGTCCAGCGGCACCGACGGGGTGCTGTAGGGGGGTGCGAGCAGGGTGGTGCGGAGCCAGGCGGCGAGGCCGGCGGGGCCGGAGACGAAGTCGATGGCGAGCCGGGCGATGGCGTACCGCAGCGCCTGCATCGCTCGGGGGTGAACCGCTCCCGGGCCGGAGCCGGGCGCGGGACGCGGCCCGGGGTCCGCCTCCTGCGGTGCCCCACGAGCGGTGACTGCTGTCGTTGTCCTGGCTTGCATCGTCATCGTCATCGTCGCCAGCGGGCCTGCGCCGTCGAGGGTGATGCCGGCGGCGGCCAGCGCGACGGCGATGATCTTGTCGACCACCCGCATGTCGGCGTGCCCGGTGACCACCGGCTCGGCGACCGCGTCGCAGGCGGCCGCCTCGGCGTCCTTGCCGGTCAGGTAGCCCGGCTCGCCGGCCGTGCCGCGCAGCCACACCTCCTCCGCCTCCGGGGCGCCGGGACGCTGCCGCAGCTCCGGGAACGGGATGTGCACCGCGACATGGGTGTCCGCGCCGGCCCGGTCCGGCACCATCTTCGCCCCGATCAGCAGCTCACAGCCGGCCTGCAGGGCGTCGTGGAACCGCTGCCCCTCGGTCCGGGTGTCCTCGGACCCGGCCTTCTTGCCGAGCGCCTCCAAGACCGCCTGGACGGCGGCGGCGCATTCCGGGGTGAGGTTCCCGCGGATCACGCCGGCGCCGCCGGAACGTGGTCCCGACCTGCACGTACCGGTCGTCGAACCCGTCGTCATCGGCGTCGGGCCGCGAGGCGCGCCACTTTTCCAGCGCGATGCCGGCGATGGTCCGCAGGTCATCCAGCGACGCGCCCGCCTGAGCCGCCTGCACCAGGATCCTGATGGTCTCCGCGCGCAGCTCCGCGGGCAGCTTCTTCGTCCACTCGGCGATCGCCATCGCCCAGGACTTGGAGATGTCCTTGGCGGCCAGGGCGGCGGCCATCGCGGGGTGGTCGCGCAGCAGCCGCATCTGCCGCATCTCGACCCTGGCGTCCTGGCGGGTCATGTCGGTCATCGCCGTCAGCCACGCGGCGGAGTTGCCGTACCCGTCGCAGTCATGCGCGTCGGCGGCGTCGAACCGGGCCAGCACCAGCGCATGTGCGGCGGTGAACTTCGCCTGCACCGCAGCCAGCGACCGCAGCACCGATCCGCACGCGGCGGCGTCCAGCTCGTCGGCACCCGGGCCGTTGAGGTAGTCCAGGCCGGCGTTCATCATCCGCAGCGCGTCGGCGACGCTCATCTGGCCACCTCCTCCCGGTCATGCCGTAGTCAACCGCCTGCCTCTCAATCGTCCGCGCCACTCTTGTGGCCTGATATCAGAATAGCACAGGTGTTCTAGATGCACAACTAGTAGCATCAAGATCTTCAACGGGTTTCGCACGCCGACGGCAGTCATGGTCTCTGAATGGGAGAGCCCCGTACGTTCAGGATGGAATCGAAGACCTGATCCCGAACGGACCTTAGCGATCTGCTGCGGCCAGCGTGCCCAGGTGCTCGGCCAGCCACGGCCCGGTCGCGCTGCCCGGGGTCCGCGCGACGTCCGCCGGCGTCCCCGCCGCCAGGATGTGCCCGCCGTCCGGGCCGCCGCCTGGCCCCATGTCGATCAGGTGATCGGCCGCGGCGAGCAGGTCCAGATCGTGGTCGATGACGATGATCGTGGCTCCGGCATCGAGCAGCCGGTCGAACACGCCGACCAGGGTCGCCACGTCGAGCGGGTGCAGGCCCGTGGACGGCTCGTCGAACACGTACAGCGCGCCGCGCTGACTGCTGCGGAGCCGCGAAGCGATCCGCAGCCGCTGCGACTCGCCGCCGGACAGGGACGGCGTGGGCTCGCCCAGCCGCAGGTATCCCAGCCCGACCTCGCTGACGGGCCGCAGCGCCGCGGAGACCGGGACCTGGCCGACAAACCGCTCCAGGGCTTCGTCCACGCTCAGGCCGAGCACGTCCGCGATGGTCAGGCCGTCGACCCGGACGGCCAGGGTGGCGTCGTTGAAGCGGGCGCCGTGACATGTCGGGCACTCTTCGGTGATGTCAGGCAGGTACTGGACGTCGAGGTCAACATGGCCGAGCCCGCGGCAGGTCGGGCACTGCCCCTCCCGGGTGTTGAACGAGAAGTGCCCCGGCTTCCAGCGCCGGCGCCGGGCGTACGCGGAGTCGGCGAACAGTCGGCGGATCTCATCGAACGCCCCGCAGTAGGTCGCCGGTGTCGACCGCGCGTTCTGGCCGATCGGCGAGGCGTCAACCTGCACGACCTGGCGGATGCCGCCGAGGTCGAGGCGGCGGACGTGCCCGGGCAACGGGGACCCGGTCAGCTGCGCCCGGGCGGCCGGGATGAGGCTGTCCAGGACCAGGGCGGTCTTGCCTGCCCCGGACGGCCCGGCCAGCGCGGTCAGCCGCTGCAGCGGGAAGGCAGCGGTGACGTCGTGCAGGTTGTACAGGTCCGCGATTTCCAGGGTGATCTGCCCGCCGGGACCGGGGCGCGCCGGACGGTCCCGGGTCACGGCCGCGGCTCCGGCCAGGAACGGGCCCATGATCGAGAGCGGGTCGCGCTCCAGCTCGCCGGGCGGTCCCTGGGCGATCACCGTGCCGCCCATGGCGCCGGCCGCCGGGCCGAGCTCGATGACCCAGTCGGCGCTTCTGATGACCTCCCGCTCGTGCTCCACCACCACCACGGAGTTGCCGTTCCCCGCCAGGGCCGTGATCGTCGTGAGCAGCCCCCGGACGTTGCTCGGGTGCAGCCCGACCGACGGCTCGTCCAGCACGTACAGCATGCCCGTGGTGCTGGCGCGCACCGTGGAGGTGAGCTCGATCCGCTGCCGTTCCCCGGTCGACAGCGAGGCGCCGGCCCGGTCGAGGGTCAGGTAGGCCAGTCCGACGTCGAGCAGCGGCGTGAGCCTGCCGTCCAGCTCGGCCAGCAGGCCGGTTGTCACCCGGGACAGCTCGGCGGGCAGGCCCGCGGGCAGGCCGGCCGCGAACCCCTGCAGCTCGCCCAGGCCGAGCGCGCTGATCTCGGCGAGGTTGCGCCCGCCGAGCTGGGAAGTCAGTGCCTCCGGCCGCAGCCGAGTGCCGTGGCACACCGAGCACACCCGGGTGACGAGGAAGCGCTGCACCAGGCGGCGGGTGCGCTCATTGTCGCTGCGCAGCGACCGTTCCACCGCCGCGACCGCGTTGTCGTAGTTGACCGACAGCGTGACACTCCGCCCGTTCCGGCCCGAGCGCAGCGTCACCTGCCGCTTGACCGGCTCGCCGTGCAGCACGATGTCGCGCTCGTGGTCGGTCAGTGACCGGTACGGCACGTCGAGCCTGACCCCGAGCTCGCCTGCCGCGTACATGGACAGCCGCCGCCCGCCGGAGTTCCACGGCAGCACCGCGCCATCGGCGATCGTCTTGTCCTGGTCGGGAACCAGGGTGGCGACGTCGACCTCAGACCGCACGCCCAGGCCCTGGCAGGCCGGGCACGCGCCGTAGGAGTTGAAGGAGAAGGACTCGGCGCTGGGATGCGTGAACCGCGCGCCGCACACCGGGCAGGTGATCTCCTCGCTGAACGCCGCGATCGACGGCCCGACGCGGTGGCCGTTCGGGCACAGGTGCGAGCCCAGCCGCGACATCATCAGGCGCAGCACGTTGAGCACCTCGGACATGGTGCCGACCGTGCTGCGCGGCCCCGGTATCGGCGGGCGCTGCCGCAGGGCCAGTGCGGGCGGCAGGTGCTCGATCCTGTCGACGTCCGGCCGCTGGGCCTGGGTCAGCCGCCGGCGGCTGTAGGTGCTCAGGCCCTCAAGGAACCGGTGCAGGCCCTCGGCGTACAGGGTGCCCATGGCCAGCGACGTCTTGCCTGATCCGGACACCCCGACCACCGCGACCGTCCGCCACAGCGGGACGTCGACGTCGATGTCCCGCAGGTTGTTGTGCCGGGCACCCCGCACGCCGATCACGGCGGGCAGGGTTCCCGGCACGGGAATGTCAACAGCCTCCATAAAGGCAGGCTATTAGTCAGGGGTGAACAGGGCCGCTGGGCCCGCGGTCGAGGCGCAGCGACTGCATGATCTGGAACGCGGTGCTGTAGGTGAACTCCGCGATGTCGGCGGCGGCCAGCACGCCGGTGTACTTGGCGATGACGGGCGCGGCCGTGCGCTCGGTGACGGCGTCGAGATGGCCTTTGACCCCGGCCCAGAAGTTTTCCCCGCCCGCTACGTAGTAGGGCACCGGGTTGACCGAAGCCAGCGCCTCCCGCGCGCTTGCCTCGATGTCGGCGATGTACTGCTGATGCACCAAGACGTCGTTGCGGGTGGCGAGCCGGCCGAGGTGCCCGCAGATGAAGTGCGTCCACGGGAAAGACAGCACGATATCCGGGGCCGCCATGTAGCCGGGGACGTCCTCGCTGAGGTTGACGTTGTAGATGGGCACCCAGCCGGCGTTGACGACGTCGATGAACATCAGGGTGTCATGGTCAGGGAAGTGGATGTAGATGTTGTCCGGCGAGTGGTTGGGCCCGCGCCAGGACAGTTCGACCCGTTCGCCCCCGACCTCCAGGGTGTAGCTGTCGGCGAAGGTTACGTCCGGCACCGGCCTTGCCGGGTTGTTGTCCCGCAGCAGCAGCCGCCGGGTCTCCTCGTGCCCGATGCGAACCACGTCGCTGCCGAAAATCGAGGACGCGCCGGTGTGGTCGTCATGGTGATGGGAGTAGACCATGTGCGTCACCCTGTTGGTCACGCCCTCGGCGGCGGTGATCTCGTCTATCGCGCGCCGCAGGTTGTGGCCGATGGATGGGGGCGTGTCGAACAGCACGACGCCGTCCGGGGTGGCCAGGAACGCCGCCTGGTAGACGCCGTTGGTGACCCAGTACAGGTTCCGCTCGACGCGCCCGACGTAGTAACCCTGCTCGTTGGGGGTCACGCCACGCGCGGACGGGGGGATCGGCGCGTAGTCGGGCAGGCCGTCGCTGGATGCTGGTGATGTCACGGTTTCTCCCTTGAATCTGAGGCACGTAGCCTGACGGCCGTGCGAGCCTTCGCAACAGATCAAGGCTCGCTGCCGGCCAGGTGAGCGGTCGTCACCGTAACTCGGTGATTTCGCGCGCCGTTGCCGGTCACCGGATCCTGGTGATGCGGGGTCACCTGCCAGCCCGTGACCATGGCCTCATGGACCCGGCACCCGCCATGTACCTCATCCGGATCAACGGGCACCTCGGTGCCACGGTGCTGTCCGCGTTCCCTGGCTTGATCCCGCGGCAGCACGGCGCGCACACGGTGCTCACCGGGCTGCTCGACCAGTCGGCCCTGTACGGCGTGCTGGGCGAGATCGAGGCCCTCGGCCTGGATCTGCTCGAGGTCCGCCAGCTCAGCCAGGGCGTCTTAGGCGCCGTACGCGGGCAGTGTCGTTCGCGGTCCGGCTGCCGGCGAGCGCGCGGCGGCGAGCGGCCTCAGTTCTCGCGCGCGCTGGACGGCCGAGGAGCGGTCGGTGAACACACCGCGGGCGGGGCTGCCCTGACCCGGGCGCTCACGCGTCGCCGGGCGCGGCCGGCCGGGAATGGTCCCAGTCGGAAAGCAGCGTGCGGATCGCGGCGACGAGCGCTATGGGCTGGTCAAGCATGATGTGGTGGGCCGCAGCGGGGATCTCGATGACGGGGGCGACGCGGCCGAGCCTGTCGTACATGACATCACTGAGCTCCGTGGACAGGATGCCGTGCTCGGCGCGGAACAAGGCCACCCGGCAATCGACCCGGCCAGTGGCTCCGGAGGCATCGTCCTGTCGAACACGGCTGGATCCCACTTCCACGTCCAGCCGCCGTCCACTTGACGGATCGACGTCGCGGCGACGTGACCGGCGATGTAGCCGATCACAGGCTGATCGATCGCAACGACGCGCCGGTCGCTGGCAAGCAACGGGCCGATGTGGTCCCACCAGCGTGAATGGGCCGCGCCGCCATGCACGAGCACGATGCCGCGGCCGCCAGGCTCGCCCCATGCCCGGTAGGCGATCGGGGCATCCGCCACCATCGTCGCCCGCTGTGTCACGGGAGCGGCGAGGGCGGCGGTGAACCACGCGGGCGGGGCGGCCGAGTCCGCGTCAACCATTGAAACCACGAACAGAAGTCAACCAGACGTTCCGGATGACGGTTCAAAGCGCACCCCGAGGGTCACGGGCCTTCCAGCGCCTCGTGAGAGAAGCCCGCGACCTCTTTGTACCGCTCGGAAATGCCGCGCAGCTCACTGACGTCGATCACGTCTTCGATGCTCGTGAACGGCCGGTCACCCGTTCGCTGCCACACTTCCCGCAGAATGGCGTCCGGCGGAGTGGCCCGGTTGGCGAGCACCACCCTGGCTGTCGCGGGCAGCCGGGCGGCCTCGTAGGCAACCAAGGCGGCAGCGGGATCGGCGCTGCGCGCGAGGGCGTCGCGCAGCGCGCGGGCGTCGAGGATGGCCTGGCCCGCGCCGTTGGAGCCGCGGGGAACCATGGGGTGGGCCGCGTCGCCGAGCAGGGTCAGCCTGCCGCGGGTCCAGTGGTCCAGCGGGTCCTGGTCCACCATCGGGTACTCCAGGATTTCCGCCGAGGACCTGATCATGGCGGGGACGTCCAGCCAGTCGAAATGCCAGTCCCCGAACGCGCCGATGAAATCGGCGAGCTGACCCCGGCGGTTCCAGTCCCGGTCCGCGTGCCGGGGCGTCTCGATCTCGGCCACCCAGTTGATGAGCTGGTTTCCCGCCCCGTCCACGTTGTCCCTGATGGGGTAGGCCACCAGCTTGCCGGTGGCGAGCCAGCCGGCCCTGGTCATCGTCGCACCGGTCAGGAACGGGGGGTGGACGGCCGTGCCGCGCCACATGTTCACCCCGGAGTAGACCGGCGGCCCCTCGTCCGGGTGGAGCTGCTTGCGCAGCCTGGAATGGATGCCGTCGCAGCCGACGACGATGTCCGCGCGAGCCGGCGGCAGCGGCGCGTCCGCCGACGTGGAGCGGAAGGTCAGGGTCACGCCGTTCTCGTCCTCGATCGCCCCGGTGCAGGCGTGATCGAGATGCAGCCGATGCGGTCCGAGCCTGCCGGTCACCGCGGACAGCAGGACGGCGTGCAGGTCGCCGCGGTGGATCGAGAACTGCGGGTGCTCGTAGCCGGCGAGCTGGCCGGCCGGCTCCCGGTAGATGAGCTGGCCGAAGCGATTGAAGAAGGCCGACTCGCGGGTCGTGACGCCGGCGGCGGCCAGTTCGGCTTCGAGGCCCAGCCGGGCGAGGATCTTCGTCGCGTGCGGCAGGACGTTGATCCCGACGCCGACGGGCTCCAGCCGCGGGGCAGCCTCGTAGATTTCGCAGCCGATGCCGGCGTCGTGCAGCTCGAGGGCCAGCGTCAGCCCGCCGATGCCCGCCCCGACGATCGCGAGCCTCATCCGCTCGCCGCGTGCCTGAGCCTGGTGAGCGTCCTGGTGAGCTGAACCGCCGAGCGATCAGAAAGCGCCGCACCCAGCCGCCCGCGCAGCTCGTCCTCGACGGTCCCGGTGGCCCTGGCCAGCAGCCGCTTGCCGGCCGGCGTGAGCTCGACGATCGAGGAGCGCCGGTCATCGGGGTTGGCGCGCCGCGCGCAGTGACCCGCGGCCTCGATGCGGTCGACGATCTTGCTCGTGCCGCCGACGGTGATGCTCAGCTCGGTCGCGATGTCCTGCACCCTGCAATGCGGCGTCGCGGCGATGACCCGCATGAACTCCAAATGCGGCAGCGGCAGGCCGTGGTCCGCGCGCAGCCTGCTCTCGACCGCGCCGCACAGCTCGGTCTCCAGCCGCATCAGCGCACTGAACAGCCGCGTCAGGTCGGGCGCGCCGTCGGCAGCCGGGGGGCGGGGCTGCGTTCTCGGCGGCATCCGGCCACCCTACCGGCCTCACTCCCCGGTCGCGATGAACACGTTCTTTGTCTCGGTGAACGCCTCGACGGCGTCCGGGCCGAGACGAGGCCCCTGATGGCGGGGTGCGAGCCGGCTCCTCGCGACTTCGTATCAGTTTTGGCCCTTTTGCTGTCCGTTTTGTCCGGAATTTAGGGACGAAAAGTGATACGAAGATGGGCTGCCCGGACGGCGAGTCACGGGGCGGCCGAAGGGTCACCACCTTACGTTCCGGATAAGAACATCGGAGCACGTGACGGCGGTATCTCAGGGCGGGACTGGTACACCGGCTGCGCGCTCTGACAGGATCACGGTGATCTCAGCCACGGCCGGAAGGATCAGTGATGGACTTCGCCTTCGACGCGCTGACCGAGGACTTGATCGGGCGGCTCACGGAATTCATGGACACCTGCGTGTACCCGGCCGAGCCGGTATTCGCCGAGCAGATGGCCGCGGCCGCCGAGCCGTGGACGGAACCTCCCGTTATCGAGGAGCTCAAGACGCAGGCGCGCAAGCGCGGACTGTGGAACCTGTTCCTGCCCGGCGAGCACGGCGGCGGGCTGACGAACCTGCAGTACGCGCCGCTGGCGGAGATCAGCGGGCGCAGCCCGGTCCTCGCGCCGTCCGCCATGAACTGCGCGGCGCCGGACACGGGCAACATGGAAGTGCTGGCGATGTTCGGCACCGAGCGGCAGCGCGAGCAGTGGCTGCGGCCGCTGCTCGACGGGGAGATCCGCTCGGCGTTCGCGATGACCGAGCCGGACGTCGCGTCCTCCGACGCGCGCAACATCGCCACGAGCATCACCAGGGACGGCGACAGCTACGTCATCAACGGCCGCAAGTGGTACATCTCCGGCGCGATGAACCCGAACTGCCGCATCTTCATCGTGATGGGCAAGACCGACCCGGACGCCGAGCCGTACCGCCAGCACAGCCAGATCCTGGTGCCGCGGGACACCCCGGGCATCACCGTCACGCGCGGGATGACGGTGTTCGGCTACACCGACGGCTCGCACGGCGGGCACGCCGAGGTCATCTTCGACGACGTCCAGGTGCCGGCGGCGAACCTGATCGCCGAGGAGGGCGCGGGGTTCGCCATCGCGCAGGCGCGACTGGGGCCCGGCAGGATCCACCATTGCATGCGGTCAATCGGGATGGCGGAACGCGCCGTCGAGCTGATGTGCCGGCGGACGCTGAGCCGCACCGCCTTCGGCAAGCCCATCGCGGACCAGGGCGTGGTCCAGGACTGGATCGCCGAGGCCCGGGTGCGGATCGAGCAGCTGCGGCTGCTCGTGCTGAAGACCGCGTGGTTGATGGACACCGTCGGGAACCGCGGCGCGCACACCGAGATCCAGGCGATCAAGATCGCCACGCCCGCGACGGTGGAGTGGATCCTGGACAAGGCGATCCAGGCGCACGGCGGGGGCGGCGTGTCACAGGACTTCCCGCTGGCCCAGATGTGGGCGCACATGCGCACGCTGCGCCTCGCCGACGGGCCCGACGAGGTGCACAAGCGATCGCTCGCCCGGCGCGAGCTCGCCAAGTACCGGCCGGCGCGCTAGCTCCGCGTCCGTGGCTGTGCGTTGCGGTTAAGCCACGAATGCGCAACAACTGCCCCCGATGGGCTTGCCGGACCACCGGCCTATGCCTTGAATGAGGATTCATAGTTAGGAAGTCCTGCCTAGCGAAGCTGGAATTGTGTAAATGAAGCACAGTTCAGTTCTTGAAGTCAGCGGCGTGACTGTCCGCTTCGGCGGCCTGACGGCGCTCGACGCCGTAACGCTCGCGGTCGCGCCCGGCGAGATCGTTGGTGTCATCGGGCCCAACGGGGCAGGCAAGACGACGCTGCTGAACGTCTTGTGCGGCTTCATCCGGCCCAATGCGGGCCAGGTGCTCATCGACGGCCGGCCCCATCCCCGCCTGCGCCCGCATCAGCTGGCCGGGCTCGGCGTCGCCAGGACACTGCAAGGCGTAGGCCTCTTCGAGCGGCTGACCGCCGCGGAGAACGTCATGACCGGCGCGAACTGCCGGGCCAAGGCGGGGTTCGCGGCGGCGGTGCTCGGGCTGCCCAGGTCCGACAAGGACGAGCGCAGGCTGCGGGACGAGGCAGGCCAGGCGCTCG
The DNA here is from genome assembly GCA_963843745.1 of uncultured Actinomycetota bacterium. Taxonomy (GTDB): domain Bacteria; phylum Actinomycetota; class Actinomycetes; order Streptosporangiales; family Streptosporangiaceae; genus Trebonia. The sequence goes on along the minus strand of CAWJLP010000007.1, from coordinate 880,839 downwards.
CCAGGGTGGGCGCGGGCGAGGCGGCGGACGCCAGGCCGGGCGAACTGCCGTACGGCATGCGCAAGCGGGTCGCGCTGGCGCGGGCGCTCGCCGCCCGGCCGAAACTCCTGCTGCTCGATGAGCCCGCCAGCGGGCTGGCCGAGGATGAGCTCGCCGAGCTGGGCGTCCTCCTCCGCGAGCTCGCCGCCGATACGTCCCTCGTCATCGTGGAGCACCACATGGACCTGATGATGTCGGTCTGCGACTCGCTCGTCGTCCTTGACTTCGGCAAGGTGATCTCCCGCGGGACACCGAAGGAGATCCAGGCCGATCCCGCGGTAGCGACCGCGTACCTCGGCACGAGCGGACCCGGCGGTGAGTAGCCCGGCCGGGGCCCCCGAGGGCCACGAGGGCCACGAGGGCCGTGAGGCCCACGAGGGCCGTGAGGGCGAGGGAGCCCGGGCGCAGGGCGCGGCGTCCCTCGCGGTCGAGGACCTGGTCGCGGGTTACGGTGAGGTCCGGGCGCTGAACAGCGTCACGATCACGGCGAGCGGAGCGAGCATCACGGCCGTGCTCGGCGCCAACGGCGCGGGCAAGACCACGCTGCTCCGGGCGATCAGCGGGATGGTGCGACCGCGCAGCGGGCGGATCCTGCTCGACGGCGCGGACCGGGCCGGGCGCAGCCCCGAGGACATGGCCAGAGCCGGGATCGCCCATGTCCCCGAGGGACAGGGCGTCATCGCGGAACTCACCGTGGAAGAAAACCTGCGGCTCGGCACGATGTCCTGGCCTGGCATGGCCCGGCGGCGGTCGGACCGTGGCGCCGCGCTCGCCGAGGCGTACGAGCGGTTCGGCGTGCTGGCCGACCGGCGCCGCAGGCTGGCCGCCACCTTGTCCGGCGGCGAGCGGCAGATGCTGGTGATAGCTCGCGCCCTGATCGCACGCCCGCGCGTGCTGCTGCTCGACGAGCCGTCGCTCGGCCTCGCGCCACGGATCATGACGCAGGTCATGGACATGGTGGTGCGGCTCAGCAGGGAAAGCGGCATCACCGTGGTGCTCGTGGAGCAGAACGCGCGTGCCGCGCTCGCGATCGCCGACCACGGAGTCGTACTCAACCTCGGCCGCGTGGTGGCGTCGGCCGACGCCAAGACGCTGGCCGCCGACGTCGCGCTCCGCCATCACTACCTCGGGTTCTAGCCGACCAGAAGGGAGGACAAGTGGTCGAGTTCCTTCAGTTCACGCTCAGCGGGATCAGCTTCGGGATGATCTACGCCGCGATCGCGCTGTCCCTGGTGCTGATCTGGCGGGGCACCCGGCTGCTGAACTTCGCGCAGGGCGGGATGGCGATGTTCACCACGTACGTCGCCATCGAGGTGATCTACCACACGGGCTCCTACTGGGCCGGATTCGTGTGCGCGCTCGCGGCCGGGGTCGTCCTCGGCACCGTGGCCCAGCTCGCCGTCATCCGGCCCGCCCAGGGCAAGCCGGAGCTCAACGCGGTGATCATCACCATCGGGCTGCTGGTCCTGCTCGAGGGCCTGGCCGGCATCTTCTACGGCGGGCAGTTCAGGTCCTTCCCCGCGGCTTTCTCCGTTACGGGGCTGCACGTGGGCTCGACAGCACTCGGCATATCGCGCTTCGACGTGTTCGTCGCGGCGGCGGTGCTGGTCACCACCCTGCTGCTGGCGGTCGGGTTCAGGTACACGAGCGCGGGGCTGCGGATGCGCGCCGCGGCGTTCAACGCCACCGTCGCGCGGCTGTCCGGCATCCGGGTGGCGCGGACGATCACGGTGGGCTGGGCGCTGGCGGGCCTGCTCGGGGCCCTCGCGGGCGTGCTGGTCTCGCCGTCGACATTCCTCTACCCCAACAGCATGGACACGATCTTCGTGTTCGGCTTCACGGCGGCGGTGATCGGCGGGCTCGACAGCCCCGTTGGCGCGGTCATCGGCGGGCTGCTGCTCGGTGTCGCCCTTAGCTACGCGGGCGGCTACCTGGGTTCCCAGGTGACCTCCCTGGTCGCCCTCGGCATCCTGGTCGTGGTCCTGATGATCCGGCCGGCCGGCATCTTCTCCGGCGCTCAGGTGCGGCGGGTGTGAGCATGCGGTCGCCACTACTGCGCATCCTCGGCGCCGCCGTCGCGGGGGCCGTGATCGTCGTGATCCTGTCCATCAAGCTGAACGCGTTCCGGGATTACCAGATCGCGGAGATCGCCGTCTACGTGATCGCGATCGCCGGGCTCACGGTCCTGACGGGGCTAAGCGGCCAGATCTCGCTGGGCAACGGGGCGTTCATGGCCATCGGCGCGTACACCACCGCGCTTATGCTGGCTCATCTCGGCTGGCCGTTCGTCGCCGTGCTCGTGGTCGCCGGCCTGGCCTCCGCCGCCACCGGGGCGATCGTGGGAGTGGCCGCGGCCAGGCTCCGCGGCCCGTACCTCGCGGGCGTGACGCTCATGCTCGGCGTCGCGCTCCCGTTCCTCGCGTACGTCTACCCGTCGACTCTCGGCGGTGACCAGGGCCTGAACGTCGTGTACACCCAGCCGGCCTTTCTCGGCGCGAACTTCCCGCTGACCAGGTGGCAGGCGTGGATCAGCTCGGCAGTCGCGCTGGTCGTCCTGGTGCTGCTGGCGAACCTGGGCCGCAGCAGGGTCGGCCGTAACTGGCGCGCCGTGCGCGACGACGAGGTCGCCGCCGCGCTCGCGGGGATCAACGTGGCACAGGCACGCGTCCTCGCCTTCGTGGTCAGCGCCGCCTGCGCCGGGCTGGCCGGCGCGCTGCTCGCAATCATCACCGCGCTGGTCGCGCCAGGCGCCTTCACGATCACGCTCTCCATCGCGCTGCTGACCGGCGCGGTGATCGGCGGCCTCGGCACCCTGATGGGCGCGATCTGGGGAAGCCTCGTGATCGTCCTCGTGCCGACCTATGCCACCGACGTGGCCACGAGCCACGGCCTGTCCACCACTGTCGCGTCCAACATCCCGGTCGCGGCGTACGGCGTGGTGCTCATCCTCGTCATGCTCATCTTCCCGCAGGGAATCCAGGGCGGAGTGCTGTTGCTGCTCCGCCTTCTCGGAATCTCCGCTGCCCGTCCATCGCATGAGGCATCCACCGCGGATGCCATGCCTTCGGCCGGCGAGACACCGGCCAGACCCCATGAGAAAGAAGGCACTCAATGAAGAGATCGAGATCACAGCGGCTTCGCGTGCCAGCGATCGCCGTCATGGCGACGGCCGCGCTCGCGGTTGCCGCGTGCAGTTCCGGCTCGAGCTCGAGTTCCGGCTCGAGCAGCGGCTCTAGCTCAAGCGCGGCCCTGACCGCGTCCGCTCCCGGCATCACGGCGACCACGATCACCATCGGGAGCCACCAGCCGCTCACCGGGCCCGCCGCGCCGGGCTACAGCGAGATCGCGCCCGCGTCGGCGGCGTACTTCGCCTACGTCAACGCGCACGGCGGCGTGTACGGCCGCAAGATCGTCTACAAGTATCTCGACGACGGCTACAACCCGACGACGACCGCCTCCGTGGTGCGCCAGCTCGTCCTGCAGGACAACGTGTACGCGATCTTCGACGGACTCGGGACCCCCACCCACCTGGCGGTGGAGAGCTTCCTCAACGCGCAGAAGATCCCCGACGTGTTCGTCGCGTCCGGCTGCGACTGCTGGAACTCGCCGTCGACCGCTCCCGAGACGTTCGGGTGGCAGCTCGACTACATCCGCGAGGGGAAGATCCTCGGCCAGTACATCGCCAAGCACTTCGCCGGCAAGAAGATCGGCTACTTCTACCAGGACGACGAGTTCGGCATGGACGGCGTCAAGGGACTCGACATGGAGATCCCGAAGTCGATGGTGGTCAGCAGGCAGACCTACGTCCCCACCAACGCCAACGTCGGGCCGGCGGTCGCCGCGCTGCACGCGGCCGGCGCCCAAGTGGTCGCCGCGTTCACCATCCCCGCGTTCACCGCGCTGCTGAAGCTGTACAGCCTGAAGCTCGGCTACAGCCCCACGCTGGTGGTCAGCAGCACCGGGTCCGACCCGATCACCCTGTCCACGCTGCTCGAGGCCTACGCGAAGCAGGGCGGCGCGACCGTCAACGGCAACCAGCTAACGTCGGGGATCATCTCCGATGCCATCCAGCCGCCGCTCAGTGACCTGAGCAACAGCTGGACTGCGCTGTTCAAGAAGGTGCACGACACCTACGACGCGAAGGCGCCCTTCGACGGCAACGTGCAATTCGGCGAGGCGGTCGCGTACACGTTCGTGCAGGCGATGCTCAAGGCTGGCCGGAACCCGACCAGGGCCGACCTGGTAAACGCGATCAATGCCGGGCTGCCGCAAGGCCCCGTAGTCGCCCCGTACGCGTACTCCTCGACCGACCACGCCGGCGTCACCGGCTCGTACATCGGCGTCCTCAATAACGGCGTCTCCACCCAGGAGGGACCGGTCCTGACCACGGACACGTCCGCGTCCGGCGCGATCACGACCGTGACAGCGGCCCAGCAGGCGGCGCCGGCGAGCGGCATTCCGTCGCCCTGATTTCTGTTGAGCATGGCATGACAACCGACGAGCGGCCGCCAGCAGAGCGCCTGCTGGCGGCCGCCGAGGAGCTCTTCGGCGAGCGCAGCTACAACCGCACCGCGGTCGCGGACATCTGCGCCAGGGCCGGGATGGCAACGGGCAGCTTCTACGCGTACTACGGATCCAAGGCGGAGATCTTCGCCGCGGTCGTCCGCGGTATCAACGCGGACCTGCGGAAGGCCATGAAGGCGGCACTGGAGAAGACGGACGGCGGCCAGCGAACGCGGGAGCGCGAATGCTTCCGCGTCTACTTCGAGATGGTGTCGAAGCGTCCCTGGATGGACCGGATCGTGCGCGAATCGGAATTCGTCGCACCCGGCCTGTTCCGTGAGTACTACGAGCACCTCGCCAGAGGGTACGGGCGCGGCGTGCGCGCCGCGCAGCTCGCCGGCGAGGTCGACGCGCGTTACGACCCGGAGGTCATCGCCTACGCCTACACGGGCATCGGCAACTTCGTCGGCATGCGCTGGGCGGAGTGGACCGCCGGCGGGCAGGTCCCCGAGGACGTGCTCGACGACGTGCTGGAACTCCTCGGGCGGGGGCTCGCACCGCCGCCCGTCGGGTAGCCCGCCCTAGCGGCCGGCCGCTAGGGCACGATGATGATCGGGACCTCCGCGTGCCGCGCGAGGCTGACCGCGACCGAGCCGACCACGCGATGCATGGCCTGCGAAGAGCTCCCGACCACGATCACGACGGTGTCCCCGGGGTGCGTGTCACTGAGCCGTGCGGCCGTCGCGATCAGGACGTCGGGAACCGCACCGTCGCCGCGCGCGAAGACCCACCGGTCCTCCCGGCCGCGCAGCTGTTCGCGCACCTGAGCGTGCAGGTCCCGCGACACCTCGTCGAAGCTGTCCTCCACCCCGACGATCGCGTCAGCTGACAGCATGTCCACCGCGGGCAGGTGAGCGATGTAGACCACCTCGATGCCGCCGGTCCGGCCGTGGAGCAGGCGGACCGCGGCGTCCAGTGCCCGGACGGCGGGCGGGGACCCGTCGTATCCGACAACGAGGTGCACGTCTCCGGTGGGGGGCATGTCAGTGCTCATCGGCGCTCCAGGATCGGTCGGTCGGGTGGTTCAGGGGGCGATGGTCAAGGCGCGAGGAAGCTGGCGCGGGAGTCGCTCAGCCAGTCTTGCAGGGAGCGCGGGTCCGCGCCGGTCAGGTCGCGCACCGTTCCTGTCACGGTTGCCGCGCCGCCCTGGCGGATCCAGTCGAAGCGCTCCAGGTTGCCGTCCGCCTGCCAGGGGGTGAGGCCGGCGGCGAGCATGGCTTCCCTGGCCCGCTGCGGGGACTGGTCCTCGTAATCCACCTGCCACGCGAAGACGGCGGAGAACCGGGCCGCGACGTCCCGGTAACTGAGCGCCTCAGGGCCGGTGAGCACGTACGTCGCGTCCTCGTGCCCGGCGCTGGTCAGGACCTGGGCCGCGACGGTGGCGACATCGGTCGCGGCCACCCAGCCCACGTGCCCCTTGCCGGCGGGCGCCGCGATCGTCCCGGTGTGGCGGATGGCCTCGGCCGAGTCGCTGAGGGTCTCCATCCGCACGGCCGAGGCCAGGTACGTGGCCGGGAGTCCCAGGCTGTCCAGGTGCGCGGCCACCTGCCGGTCGCCGCGCATGAAGCGCACCTCGCAGTCGGGGTCCTGGAAGCCGTCGGCGCAGACTTTCACGATGTGCGGCCGGTGGCCCGCGGCCGCGATGGCGTCCAGGAACACCGTTTCGAGCGCCGCCTGCTCTTCTTCCTCGCCGCCGGCCAGGAAGATCTGGTCGGCCTCCCTGAGCACCGCGCCGGGCGGCGGGCCGTCGAGGGTAGCGACGACGTGCCCTGGCGTGCCCGGCAGGTCGGCGGCCTCCGCCTCCACCTTCACCATGGCGGTCACCTCAGCACCCTTGTCCGCGAGCGCTTCCATCAGCCGGTACCCGACCAGCCCGGGCGCTCCGGTCACCCCGGTCACTAGTATCACGCCGACTCCCTTCGTCGTGGCTAGGCTCCCATAGCATCCGATCATGAGTCACAGCAGGATCAACTAAGGCGGTATCTATGCAGCCGATGCCGGAAGACTGGAACCGGGCGGTCGCCGTGGTGGCGCACCCCGACGACCTGGAGTACGGGGCCGCCGCGGCCGTCGCCCGCTGGACAGGCCAGGGCAAGGAGGTCGCGTACCTGCTCGCGACCCGCGGCGAGGCGGGCATCGCGGGCCTGCCCCCGGACAAGACGGGGCCGTTGCGGGTGGAGGAGGAACGGCGCAGCGCGGCGATCGTCGGCGTCCGCGAGGTCGAGTTCCTCGACCATCAGGACGGGCTCGTGGAATACGGGGTGCCGCTGCGGCGCGACCTGGCGGCCGCGTTCCGCCGGCTGAAGCCCGACGTGGTCATCGCGATGAGCTTCGACCTCACCTGGGGTGAGGAAGGCCCCGTCAACCACGCCGATCACCGCGCGGTCGGGCTCGCCGTGCTCGACGCGTGCCGGGACGCGGCCAACGAGTGGGTGTTCCCCGAGGCCGGGCCGCACTGGACCGGCATCCGCGACGTGTACGTCGGAACCACGGACCCGACCCACTTCGTGGACGTCACCGCCACCATCGACGCGGGCATCGCCTCGCTGCGCGAGCACCGCGCCTACCTCGAGGGGCTGGGCGGCGATTTCGATCCCGACGAGTTCCTCAGGAACCTGGCCGGCTTCACCGGCCTTGGCGCCGGCGTCGAGTACGCCGTGGGCTTCCGCCACTACCCGATGGGCTAGGTGCATCATGACCACACCGCCGAGCTGGGACTCCGTCTACGCGCCTGATGCCGCTCCCCCGCCGTGGGACATCGGCAGGCCGCAGCCGGCGTTCGCCCGGCTGGCCGACCGCGGGCTGCTGTCCGGGCGGCTGCTCGACTCGGGCTGCGGCACCGGAGAGAACGTGCTGCTCGCCGCCGCCCGCGGCGCGGAGGCGATGGGCGTGGACATCTCCCCGCAGGCCATCGCGAGGGCCAGGGACAAGGCCGCGGAGCGCGGCCTGACGGCCCGCTTCGAGGTCGCGGACGCGCTGCGGCTCGGGCAGCTCGGCCTGACGTTCGACGTGCTCATCGACAGTGGGGTGTTTCACATCTTCGACGACGCGGACCGGGAGCGGTACGTCGCCAGCCTGGCCGCTGTGCTGCCGCCCGGCGGGCGCTGCTACCTGATGTGCTTTAGCGACCGCCAGCCGGGCACGGTCGGCCCGCGCCGGGTCCGCGAGGATGAGCTGCGCGCCGCCTTCAGCGACGGCTGGGAGGTCGCCAGCATCGAGGCGGACACCTTCGAGGTCAACCCGGGCATCGAGTTCAGCCCGGGGACGCCCGCCGCGGCCGCGCAGGCGTGGCTGGCCTCCCTGGTCCGCCGGGCCGGGTAAGCCGGCGCTCTGGAGGTTATGGTTCGGACATGACGAACGTGAGCGGCGCGGGGATTGTCATCACCGGCGGTGGCAGCGGGATCGGCCGGGCGATCGCGCGGAGGTTCGCGGCCGGCGGCGGCCGGGTCGTGGTGAACGACCTGGACCCCGGGGCCGCCGCGGCGGTCGCCGCCGAGACCGGGGGCTTCGCCGTGCCCGGCGACGCCGGCACCGCCGACGGCGTGCGGGAACTGGTTGCCGCCGCGACGGAGCACCTGGGCGAGATCGACATCTACTGCTCCAACGCGGGGACCGTCGGCGGCACCGGGCCCGATACCCCGGAGGACGAGTGGCAGCGCGCCTGGGAGGTCAACACGATGGCGCATGTGCGCGCGTCGCGAGCCCTGCTCCCTGGCTGGCTGGCGCGCGGGCGCGGGACGTTCGTCGTCACCGCGTCGGCCGCCGGCCTGCTGACCATGCTCGGCGCGGCGCCGTACTCGGTGACCAAGCACGCCGCGGCGGCGTACGCGGAATGGCTCGCCGCCACGTACGCGCACCGCGGGCTGACCGTGCACTGCATCTGCCCGCAGGGCGTGCGCACCGACATGCTCGCCGGTTCCGGGCGGGCCGGCGAGGTCGTGCTGAAGGGCACCGCGATCGAGCCGGAGCAGGTCGCGGACGCGCTGTGGGACGCGATGGCCGAGGGCAGGTTCCTCGTGCTGCCGCACCCGGAAGTCCTGGACTATTACCAGCTGCGCGCCGCGAACACCGACAAGTGGCTGCGCGGCATGTCACGGCTGCAGCAGCGGATCGAGGAGGCAGAGTGAAGGCCTGGCAACTGAGCCGGTACGGCGAGCCGCAGGAGGTCCTGGAGCTGGCCGAGGTGCCGCAGCCGTCACCTGGTCCCGGGCAGCTCCTGGTGCGGGTGCTCGCGGCCGCGGCGAACTTCCCCGACGCGCTGCTGTGCCTCGGCACCTACCAGGTCCGCCCGCCGCTGCCGTTCAGCCCCGGCGTCGAGCTGTGCGGGGAGGTCGTGGCGGCCGCTCCTGACGTGACCGGCTTCGCCGCCGGAGACCGGGTCATCGGCGGGACCGTGCTGCCGCACGGGGCGTTCGCCGAGTACGCCCTCATGGACGCGAGGGGCGCGATGCCCGCGCCCCCGGGGCTCGACGACGCCGAGGCGGCGCCGTTCTTCATCACCTACCAGACCGGGTGGTTCGGGCTGCACCGCCGGGCGCGGCTGGCCCCCGGCGAGACGCTGCTCGTGCACGCGGCGGCGGGCGGCGTCGGCAGCGGCGCCGTCCAGCTGGGCAAGGCCGCCGGGGCACGGGTCATCGGCGTGGCCGGCGGCCCGGCGAAGACGGCGGTGGCGCGGGAGCTCGGCGCGGACGTGGTCGTGGACCGGCACCGTGAGGACTTCGTCGCGGTCGTCAAGGAGGTCACCGGCGGGCGCGGCGCGGACGTCGTGTACGACCCGGTGGGCGGCGACGCGTTCCGCAAGTCCACCAAGTGCATCGCGTTCGAAGGCCGGATCCTGGTCGTCGGCTTCGCCAGCGGCGACATCCCGTCGGCCGCGCTGAACCACGCGCTCGTGAAGAACTACTCGATCGTCGGCCTGCACTGGGGCCTGTACCAGCAGCGGGACCCCGGCGCGATCGCCGACTGCCACGCCGAGCTGACCAGGCTCGCCGCGGCCGGGACGATCCGGCCGCTGATCAGCGAGCGGCTGACGCTCGCCGACGTGCCCGACGGGCTGCGGCGGCTCGCCGCCGGGGACACCATCGGCCGGCTGGTCTTCCTGCCCTAAGCGTCAACCGGCGGCGGCGCGGCGGAGCAGGTGAGCGCGTTCGGCGGCGTTCGCGGTCATCGCGGCGGCGCGTTCGAACTCGGCGCGGGCTTCCGCGTGCCTGCCGAGCCGGGCGAGCAGGTCGCCGCGGACGCTCGGCAGCAGGTGATAGTGCCGGAGCGCGGGATCGCCGGCCAGCGAGTCCACGATGGGCAGGGCCGCGGCCGGGCCGTCGGCCATGGCGACCGCGACGGCGCGGTTGAGCTCGACCACCGGTGACGGGCTGAGCGAGGCGAGGACCTGGTAGAGGGTCGCGATGCGCGTCCAGTCCGTGTCGTCGGCGATGAGGGCCCTGGCGTGGCACGCGGCGAGCGCGGCCTGCAGCACGTACGGGCCGCTGACCTCGCTGCCGCTGAGCGACCGCGCCCTGGCCAGCGACTCGAGACCATGGGTGATGAGCAGCCGGTCCCACCGGCTGCGGTCCTGGTCGAGCAGCGTGATCATCGTGCCGTCCTGGCCGGTGCGGGCCGGGATGCGGGACGCCTGGATCTCCATCAGCGCGACAAGCCCGTGCACCTCGGGCTCGTCGGGCGCGAGCGCGGCGAGCATGCGGCCCAGCCGCATCGCTTCCTCGCACAGGTCCCCCCGCGTCCAGGACTCGCCGGAGGTCGCCGCGTACCCCTCGTTGAAGATCAGGTAGACGACCTCGAGGACGGACGCGAGCCGGGCTTCGAGCTCCGCGCCGGCCGGCACCTCGAACGGCACCCGTGCGTCGCCGAGCGCCTTCTTCGCGCGGGTAACGCGCGCCGCCATCGTGGGCGTGGACACCAGGAACGCGCGCGCGATCTGCTCGGTCGACAGGCCGGCGACCAGCTTCAGGGTGAGCGCCACCCGCGCGTCGCGCGACAGCACCGGGTGGCATGCGGTGAAGATCAGCCGCAGCACGTCGTCCTCGACGTGCGCGTCGAACTCGATCTCGTCCATGGGGTCCTCGGCCTCCGCGAGCTCCCTGCCGATCTGCTCGGCCTTGCGGTCGAAGACGGCCTGCCGTCGCACGCCGTCGACGTAGCGACGGCGTGCGACGGCGGTCAGCCACGCCCCCGGGTTGTCAGGCACCCCGGTCGCCGGCCACTGCTCGAGGGCGGCGACCAGGGCGTCTTGAGCTAGGTCCTCGGCGAGGCCGACGTCTCCGGTCACCCGGGCGAGCCCGGCGATGAGCCGTGCCGACTCGATCCGCCAGACCGCCTCGGCCGTCCGTCGCGCGGCGCCAGCGTCGGGCGCCGCGGACGCAGCCGGGGTCAAGGACTAGCCCCGCTGACCGGACTGGTCGCGCAGCCGCTGCTCGGCGTCGATGACGTCCTGGGGGATCTGGCCCTCGAAGTCCGCCGCCTCCGCGACGCGCCGCAGCTCGACGCTGGTGCCCTTGAACGGCGCCCGCTTGAGCCACTCGACGGCCTCGTCCATCGAGGAGACCTGCCAGATCCAGAAGCCGCCGACGAGTTCCTTCGCCTCGGCGAACGGCCCGTCGATGACCCGGGCGGCGCCGTCCTCGCCGAAGGCGACCCGCTTGCCGTCCGACGACGGCGTGAGGCCCTCGCCGGCCAGCATGATCCCCGCCTTGAGCAGCTCCTCGTTGTACTTGCCCATCGCCGCGAACTCTTCGGCATGGCCGGAGTAGTCGCCGCGCTCGCTGTCTTCGTTCGCCTTGACTAGCACCATCACGCGCATCTGGATCTCCTTCGCTATCCGGGCCGGACGTTCCGGCTCACCAGTGCGTCGAACGAGACAGGCCCGAATTCGACACGGCCCCCGGGTTCTTTTCTACCCGGCCAGGGGAGGCCGGGCTGAAGCGGGTCAATGCAGGCCGCGGGACTCCAGCCACTGGGTCGCGCGGCGGGCGGACGCGCGGGACAGCCACGCGTCCGCGACGATCTCGGCCAGCTCGTCGTAGCCCACCTCGCCGAGCCGCGCCGCCCTGACAAGCACCGACGGGTGGCCGTCGAAGTGCGGTGTCGTGAAGAACGGGGTGCCCGGGTCGTCCACCAGCGCTAGCTTCTCCGTCTCCGACGCGACCCAGAACATGATCACGTCGGCGTAGCGCTCGCCGGTACGCGGGTCTGTCGCGTCCGGGCGCGGGGTGCGGAAAAACACGAACGACTTCCCGCCAACCTGGTAGACGGGGTTGCCCGAGGGGCCTTGCACGCACGTGACGTGCGGCATCGCCGTCGCCAGCGCGTGCACGTCCGCGACCTCGGCGGGCCGGTGACGCGTCGTCACACGTGTTCCATCACGATCACGCCGGTGGTGTCCGGCTCGAGCGCGTCGAAGACGTGCGGGATGTCGCCGGGGTACGTGACGTAGTCTCCCGGCCAGAGCTCGACCGCTTCCCCGGTAGGGCCGGCCAGCACCCGCCCGGTGCTGAGCACCAGGTGCTCGATCGTCCCGGGCATGTGCGGCTGGGACTCGCGCGGCGCGCCAGGCCGCCCGGTGACGACGTAGATGTCACGGCGGGCGCCTGGCGGGCAGGCGGAGAGCATGGTGGCCTCGTAGTCGGCGCGCTCGGCGTGCAGCACAGGCCCCTCGCCCGCGCGGATCACCTGGATCACCCGCCGCGGCGGGTCGAGCAGCCGGGCGAACGGCACGTCGAGCGCGACGCCGAGCGCCCACAGCGTCTCCACGCTCGGGTTTCCCGTGCCGGATTCGAGCTGCGACAGGGTCGACTTGGCGATCCCGGCGCGGCGCGCCACCTCGGTGAGCGACAGCCCCGTCCTGGCGCGCTCGCGCCGCAGCGACGCCGCGATCAGGGCGACGACCTCCGCCGCGGTGTCCGTTTCCGCCATCTGCGTTCGCTCCATCAGTCGTATCGTTCGATTTGACGAACGACTCCACAGTGTTCATTATATTGAACATGCGGCTTCAATGGCGAACGGACCTGCTGTCCGATACCGCGCTGGTCCGCGACGTGGCGCTGGTCTGCCTGGCGGACGGGATCGTCGGGGTGTCCTTCGGTGCGACGGCGGTGGCGGGCGGGCTGCCCTGGTGGGTGCCCGTCGCCATGTCGCTGCTCGTCTTCGCCGGGGGTTCCCAGTTCGCGGCGGTCGGCGTGGTCCTCGCGGGCGGCAGCCCGCTCGCGGCCGTCGCCGCGGGCGCGGTGCTGAACACCCGGCTGTTCCCCTACGGCCTCGCCGTCTCCGACGTCACCAGCGCCGGCGGCGGAAGGGCCAGGCGGTGGGGCACGCGGCTGATCGGCGCGCAGCTGGTCACCGACGAGTCCGTGGCCTTCGCGTTGCGGCACACCGACCCGGCGCGGCGCAAGGCGGCGTTCTGGACCTGCGGCGCGGCGCTGTTCACCGTCTGGAACATCAGTGTGCCGCTCGGAGTGCTCGCGGGCTCCGTGATGCGGAACACGGCGGCGTTCGGCCTCGACGCCACCTTCCCCGCCGTGCTGCTGGCGCTCGCGCTGCCCACGCTCACCGACGGGCGCACCCGCGTCGCCGCGATTGGCGGCGCGGGTGCGGCGGTCGCGCTCACGCCGCTGCTGCCGGCCGGCCTGCCCGTGCTCGCCGCGCTTGGCGGCCTCGCGGCCCTCTGGCGGCCACGGCGCCGGGCGGACGCGAAGGCAGCCGGGGACAGCCAGGCGGTCCGCCGGCCGGCTGGACACGCGATCCCGGTAAGGAGTCACCGATGATGCCACTGCTCGCCATCGCCGCGCTCGCCGCCATCACGTACGCCTTGCGTATCGCCGGCCCCCTGCTCGCCGACCGCGTCTCGGTCCCGGCCGCAGCGCAGCGGCTGTTCACCAGCGCGGCGGCGGTGCTGCTGATGGCGCTCGCGGCCACCTCGGCGCTCACCGCCGGCCACGACTTCGCCGGCTGGGCCCGGCCGGCCGGGGTGGCGGCGGCCGGCCTGCTCGCCGTGCGCCGCGCCCCCTTCCCCGTCGTGGTGCTGGTCGCCGCGTCGGTGACGGCCCTGCTCCGCCTCGCCGGAATCCATTGATCCGAACGGGCCCGTGGTTCCTCCACGCCCGTTCGACTGTCCGCGTATCGGAGCGCCTCACCCTCGGGCCGGGCACTTAGGAGCAGAACCCTACACCTTTCTTGCTGTTATCAGCGTTGTGGCGTAGTTTTCTGCTCCTAAGTCAAGATCATCTCACGATGCGGGATGAGGAGCTCGGGAGTTAGTGAGGGTGGGAGACGGGGGCGTACGTTCGGGATAGATAGGAAGCTCAGCCCGTGACTAGCGGTCGTCGCCGAGGACCGGTTCCGGGAGGGTGCCGGCGTTGTGCTCGAGCAGCCGCCAGCGGTCACGGCGCCGGGCGAGCACCGACCAGGAGCAGTTAGACAGCGGGCCGAGCGCGCCGGCCGCCTCGTCGGGGAGGCCGAGCAGCCGCTCCATGCCGAGGCGGAGCGCCGCGCCGTGGCTGACCACCACCGCGAGCTGCCCGTCAGCGAGCATCGCGGCTATCCGGGTGAGCGTGCGGCACACCCGGTCCGCGACCGCGGCGGTCGGCTCGCCGTTCGGCGGGTTCCATGTCGCCCTTTCAGCCGGGTAGCGCGCACTGATTTCCTCGTCATTCAGGCCCTCCCAGTCGCCGCCGAACCGCTCGCGCAGCTCCTTGTCCGGCGTGACGGGCAAGCCGGTCAGGCGGGCGAGCGGCGCGGCCGTGCTCGCCGCGCGGATCAGGTCAGAGGAGAAGATCGCGTTCGGCCGGAGCGTCGCCAGGCGGCGGGCGGCGTACTCGGCCTGCGCCTCGCCCGTCTCGTCAAGCGGGATGTCGGTCTGGCCCTGGAACCTGTGCTCGACGTTCCACATCGTCTGCCCGTGCCGCCAGAGCACGAGCCGTATGTTCTCGCTCAGCGCGACTCCCCGCTGTTGCGGGCAACGGCCGCTGTCTCTGGCAGCGGGAGGACCGGGCAGTCCTTCCAGATCCGCTCGAGCGAGTAGTACACGCGCTCTTCCCTGCTCTGCACGTGCACCACGATGTCCACGTAGTCCAGGAGCACCCAGCGGCCCTCCGCCTCGCCCTCGCGGCGGGCGAGGGTGGCGCCGGCCTGCTTGAGCCTGAGTTCCACCTCGTCGATGATCGCGCGTACCTGCCGGTCGTTGGCCCCCGAGCAGAGCAGGAACACGTCGGTTATCGCTAGCTGCTCGCTGACGTCGAAGGCGACGATGTCCTGAGCGAGCTTGTCCGCCGCGGCGGTCGCGGCGATCTCGGTGAGCTCGATGGCCCTTGGGGTGGCAGTCACGTGGCTGGCTCGGCCTCCTCGGTCGGGGTGCGTCCCGCTTCCAAGCATCTCATGAGCGCACAACTGGAAACGGTGACGCGGCGGTGCGGTCTCATGTGCGGTCTCAGGTGCGGTCTCAGGTGGCGGCGCGATCGTACAGGTGGCGCTTGGCGATGTACTGCACGACGCCATCGGGCACCAGGTACCAGACCGGCTCGCCCGCGCCCACCCGGGCACGGCACTCGCTGCTGGAGATCGCCAGCGCCGGGATCTCCACCAGGGAGACCTTGCCGTCAGGCAGCCCGGCGCCGGTCAGCCGGTGCCCGGGCCGCGTGCAGCCGACGAAGTGCGCGAGCGAGAACAGCGTGTCAACGTCGTGCCAGGTAAGGATGTTCTCCAGCGCGTCAGCGCCGGTGATGAAGTACAGGTCCGCATCCGGCCCGTTCGCCTCGTGCAGGTCGCGCAGCGTGTCGATGGTGTAGGTCGGGCCTGGCCGGTCGATGTCGACCCGGCTCACACTGAACCTCGGGTTGGAGGCGGTCGCGATGACCGTCATCAGGTAGCGGTCCTCGGCCGGCGAGACGTTGCGATCGTCCTTCTGGTACGGCTGCCCCGTGGGTACGAAGATCACCTCATCGAGGGCGAAGATGTGCGCCACCTCGCTGCCGGCCACCAGGTGGCCATGGTGAACGGGGTCGAAGGTGCCGCCCATCACCCCGACCCGCCGGTGCCCGGTAGCCAATGACCGTCTCCTTAATTCCAGGTATCGAGATGGTATAGAGCGCGGGGACCGGAAATTGTTCCGGCTACCTCCGGCCGGTTACGCCTCCAGGATGATGCGCGCCGTTCAGCGGGGGGTTACCATTCGAGATATGACTTCAGTTCCTGATCGCGCACGCGTCCGGCTCACCGGCATCAGCTCCCGCGCCTACGAGCACCCGGCCGACCGGTCGGCGCTGGTCGCGCTGCGCAAGCTGAGCGGGTTCGACGTGCTGCTGGCAAAGCTGTTCGGCCTCATCAACGAGCGCGCCCTGCGGCTGATGTACCTCGCCGGAGCTGTCAAGGTCTCCGAGCGCCAGTTCCCGCACATCTACGCGCTTGTCAGGGACGGGGCCTACATCCTCGACCTCCCCGACGTGCCCGACGTCTTCGTCATGCAGAGCCCGATCCCGAACGCGATGGCGATCGGCCGGGACCGGCCGTTCATCGTGATCACCACGGGGCTGGTCAACCTGCACGACGAGGAGGAGCTGCGCTGGGTGATCGGCCACGAGCTCGGGCACATCCTGTCCGGGCACGCGGTCTACCGCACGATGCTGCTGATCCTCATCCAGCTTTCCGTCAGGATCGCCTGGATGCCGATCGGGTACCTCGGTCTGCGGGCCATCATCTGGGGGCTCGAGGAGTGGTTCCGCAAGTCGGAGCTGTCCTGCGACCGGGCCGGGCTGCTGGCCGGCCAGGACGTCGACGCCGCGCGGCGTGCCCTGATGAAGCTGGCCGGCGGCTCGCAGCTGTCCGAGCTCAACCCGGACGCGTTCCGCGAGCAGGCGCACGAGTACGACGCGGTGCCCGACCTGCGGGACAGCGTGCTGAAGCTGCTGCAGCTGCAGGGCAACACCCACCCGTTCGCCGTCGTCCGGTTCGCCGAGCTTGACTACTGGGCCACGCACGGTGAGTACGAGCGGGTCCTCGGCGGCGACTACCCGCGGCGCGAGAACGACAGGAACGCGTCGGTGGGCGAGGAGGCGCGCAACGCGGCCAAGTCCTACCAGGACTCGTGGAGCCGCTCGGAAGACCCGCTCGTCGGCATCTTCCGCGGCGTCGCGGAGACGGGCGCGCGGGCGGCGAGCGGCCTGTTCGACCGCCTCAACCAGCAACGCGGCGGCGGCGGTACGGGCGGCGGCGGTACGGGCGGCGGCGGCACGGGCGGCGGCGGCACGGGCGGCGGCGGCACGGGCGGCGGCAACGGCCCCGGTAACGGTCCTGGCAACAGCGACAATTAGCTCTCTCCAGGTACTCCCTGGCTCCCCCGGTTCTGCCCGGATGAATGTGACATTCATCCGGGCAGAATGACGTTCGGGAGTGCTCGTCGCGTGGTCAGGAGCTTTCCGCGAGAGCCGCGAGGCGGTTCAGCGAGGCCTGGAGCCTGCTTGCTGTGGTCGACTGGGCGCGCGGGAAGCGGCTCTCGTCCGTCAGCCGGGTCCAGTCGTAGGTGTGGGTGACCCGCGTGCGGGACGCGCCCAGCGGCTCGAGTTCCCAGCGCCACAGGTGTCCAGGCCGCTTCTGCCCCACCTCGGCGGGCATCCAGGCGATCAGGCGGCCCTCGCGGAACTCGACCACGTGGTTCTCGCGGATGTCACCCGTGGTGAGCTGCATGGTGAACACGTCACCCGCGTGCCGGACGCGCTGCCCCGCCGCCGCGGTCGCCAGGTTGTCGTTGCCGTCCCAGCGCGGCTGCTGAGCCGGGTCCGCTATCAGCTCGAAGATCGTTCCCGCGCCGGCCGCTATCTCGCGGCTGGCGCTGGCCACCCGGGGCGACTCCTGATCGGTCGTCATACCCTCATCCAAGCATCCTGGCCAGACACGTAACCATCCCCTGTGGTGTCGCTGAGCTGTTCCTCAGGCTGAGCAAGTACGCTTCTGACGAGCGAGATTAATCCGGGTGGAGGGAATCGGTTGCTCGGTCCGCGCAGCGGTATGGCCATTGTCGGCAAGGCCGGCTACGCGGTGGGCTGCATGCTCGCCGCGCTCGTCCTGGTCGGGAGCGGCTTCGCCTACTACGTGAAAAGCCAGGTCGGCGACATCGGCGGCTCGGACGCCATCACCGGCGGCCCGCAGACCGGCGCGATGAATATCCTGCTGATGGGCCTGGAAAGCCGCACCGATTACGACGGGAACATCCTGTCCCCCGACCTCCTCGCCGCCATGCACGCGGGCAGCGTCCAGGGCGTCGAGAACGGCGTCGGCGGCCAGGACACGAACACCCTCATCCTCATCCACATCTTCGCGGGCGGGCAGAAGGCGATCGGGTTCTCGATCCCGCGCGACGACTGGGTTACCTACCCCCAGGCCTACGACGGCCAGACGCAGGGGAAGATCGACCAGGCCTACGGCGACGCCTGGGCACAGAGCCTGAGCCAGACCGTCAACTCAAGCATGAGCCACAATCAGCGCTACCTGGTGGCCAACGAGGCCGGCCAGGCGGCCACGATCGCCACGGTCTCACAGCTGACCGGGGTGCACATCGACCACTTCGCCGAGGTCAACCTGGCGGGGTTCTACGAGCTGGCGCGGGCCTTCGGCGGCGCCGAGGTGTGCGTGAAGTCGTACAACGGCGGCCAGAACCTGCACGACGCCAACTCCGGCTTCAACCAGAAGCACGCGGGTTACCTGTTCGTGTCGCCGCCGCAGGTGCTGGCCTTCGTGCGGGAGCGGGACAACCTCCCCAACGGCGACATCGACCGCACCCACCGGCAGCAGGCGATCATCGACTACGTGATCTGGAAGCTCGGGCACGAAGGGGTGTTCAGCGACCTCGGCCAGCTCACCAGCCTGCTCGGCGTGGCGAAGAAGTTCGTGATCACCGACTCCGGCTGGCAGATACTCACCTTCGCCAGCGAGATGAGGAGCCTGACAGGGAAGAACCTGTCCTTCCAGACGGCGCCGTACATCACCACCGACGGTCACATCGACGGCCAGGACGTGAACATCGTGAATCCGGCGGCGATCAAGCAGGCCGTGAACAACGCCTTCTATCCGCCGGCGCTCGCCCCGAAGCCAGCGTCAACGCCGGCGCCGACGTCGCTGTCGCCGGCCAAGACCACCGTGGACGTCTACAACGGCGGCAACACGCCCGGGCTCGCCGGCCAGCTGTCCCAGGCGCTGACGTCGGCAGGCTTCAAGGCCGGCCAGGTCGGAAACATCCCCGCTCAGCAGTCCACCCAGGTGCTGTACGGGACGGGCGCGGTGGCAAGCGCGAAGAAGATCGCCGGATACTTCAGCGGCGTGACCGCGACGGCGAGCCCGTCGGTGGCCGCGGGTCACGTGAAGATCCTGCTCGGCGCTGACGCCACGGCGGTACCCCCGGGCATCACCTCGGCCGCTTCCACGTCCAGCTCCGCGTCGGCCCGCCCGACGTCCGCGCCGGACAACAGCCAGAGCGCGCCGGTGACGGTCAAGGACAACGCGCCGTTCGGCATTCCCTGCGTGTACTGACGGATGCGGTGGCTGGCCGGGTGCTCGGCCCAGGCGCTTCGCGAGGCGCTGGAAGCGGCGGCGCCTGAGCTGAGCGGGTACGACATCCCGGTTCCCGAGCCGGCGGGCGATGGCGACCCGCAGTATCACAAGTCCAGCGTGGCCATTGGTGACCTGTTCGTCGTGAAGTTCGCGTGGTCTCGTCCGGCCGCGCTGCGCCTGGCGCGTGAGATCGGCGTCCTGACCACGCTGTCGGCCGAGCCGGCGGTGCCGTTCCTGCCCGAGGTCGCCGCCAGCAGCATGGACCCGCTGCTCCTGGTCACCAGGTGCGTGCCGGGCACGTCGCTGTTCGACGTCGTCGGGTCGATCGACCTGGATGGCGCCGCCAGGCAGCTCGCGTCCTTCCTCGCCGCGCTGCACCTGCCTGCCTCGCGCGAGCGCGCCGAGACCGTCATCGGCCCGCTCACCGGCGCCGAGATGCCGCCCGCCACGACGGGCGTGCTGCGCGAGTGGTTCGGCACCCGCGTCCGGCCGGAGCAGCGCCGGCTCGTCACGCGCTGGTGCGACTGGGCCGACGCCGTGCTCGCCTCGGCTGCCCCGGACACGAGGGCCGTGCTCGTCCACGGCGATCTGCACGGTGATAACCAGGTGTGGGACGGTAACGAACTGCGGCTCGTGGTGGACTTCGAGACCGTCGGCGCGGCCGAGCCGGAATACGACCTGCGTACCTTTCCCGGTCCTGGGATGGGGCCAGGCGTGCAGCTGCTGACCGCCACCATGCGGCACTATGAGCGTCTTTCCGGCCGCGCGCTGTCTCTCGAGCGGGTCATGGCCTGGCACGTGCGCACCGCCCTCGGCGACGTGGTGTGGCGCACCGACGCCGGGATCCCGCTGGCGGACCATAGGACGCCGCCGGACTGGATCGACGACCTGGCCGCGCGCTTCCATGCCCTGGGTATGGGCCGCTTCGGTTAGAGGATCACCAGGTCGTCGCGGTGCACGACTTCACGCTCGTACTCCTGGCCTAGCTTGCTGGCGAGCCAGCGGGTGGAGCGGCCCATGAGGCCGGGGATTTCCTTGGCGTCGTAGTTGACCAGGCCGCGGGCGACCACGGCGCCGTTCTCGTCGGCCAGGTCAACCGGGTCGCCGGCGTCGAAGGCGCCCGCCACGCCGATGATCCCGGCCGGGAGCAGCGACGCGCGGCGGTTCACGACCGCGTCGACCGCGCCCTTGTCCAGCTTCAGGCTGCCGCGGGCGACCGCGGCGTGGGCGAGCCAGAGCAGCCGGGTTCGCGGGCGCTGGCCGGTGGCGGCGAAGTACGTCCCTGCGGGCTGGCCCGCCAGCGCGGCGGCCGCCTGGGCGGCCGACGTGACCACCGTGGGGATACCCGCCGCGGTCGCGATCAGCGCCGACTCGACCTTGGTGGACATCCCGCCTCTGCCGACGCCGCCCTGACCGGTCTTGCCCGCCCGAACCTGCGCCAGGTCGCCGGGACCCGTCACGATCTCGACGCGGCGCGCGGCGCCCTTGCGCGGGTCACCGTCGTACAGGCCGTCCACGTCTGACAGGAGGATCAGCGCGCCCGCCCGCGTGACGTGCGCGACGAGCGCCGCCAGCCGGTCGTTGTCGCCGAACCGGATCTCGTCGGTCGCCACCGTGTCGTTCTCGTTGATCACCGGGACCATGCCCAGCTCGAGAAGGCGGTCCAGGGTGCGCTGCGCGTTCCGGTAGTGGCCGCGGCGCATCAGGTCGTCGGCGGTCAGCAGCACCTGCCCGGTGCCGAGGCCGTGCGCCGCGAACGCGGCGGTGTACCTGGCGATCAGCAGGCCCTGCCCGACGCTCGCCGCCGCCTGCTGGGTCGCCAGGTCGCGCGGCCGCTTGCGCAGCCCGAGCGGCGCCATGCCGGCGGCGATCGCGCCGGAGGAAACGAGCAGCACCTGGCCGCCGCCGTGCACGCGCGCGGCGAGCGCGCTGGTCAGCGCCGCGATACGGGCACCGTCGATCGCGCCGTCCGGGGTCGTGAGCGAGGAGGAACCGATCTTGACGACGGTGCGCGGTGACGTGGCGATGTCCTGGTGAGCGACGGCCGGGCTGTGTTCACTCCCGGGAGCCTCTCCTCCGAATGGCGGGCTCCCGCCCCCCATTCCCCCTGGCCCCGCGGGGACCCCACGCTCGAGGGGACTGCCCGTCCCCCCGAACCCCCCTGGGGTCACCTCTCAAGCCTCCAGTCGGTGCCGCGCGGGCCGGCGGCGTGGCCGTGGCCGACGGCCAGCGTCGGGTCCCAGTCGAAGACGACCGCGTCGTCGAGATCGCCGATCAGCACGGTGTCGCCTGGCTCGGCGCCGGCGTCCGCGAGTGCCGCCTCAACGCCGAGCCTGGCCAGCCGGTCCGCCAGGTAGCCGACCGCCTCGTCGTTGCTGAAGTCCGTCTGCCGCACCCAGCGCTCCGGCTTCTCGCCGCTGATCAGGTAGGCGCCGTCCGGCGTGCGCGTTATCGCAAATCCGGGCTCGCTGACCGCGGCGGGACGGATCACGACGCGGGCCGGCTCCGGCTCGGGCTGGGCCGCCCTGGCCTCGGTCACCAGCCGCGCCATCGCGAACTTCAGCTCGCGCAGTCCCTCCGTGGTCGCCGCCGAGACCTCGCAGACGGTAAGCCCGCGAGCGGTCAGTTCCGGCTTGACGAGGTCGGCCAGTTCGCGTGCCTCCGGCACGTCGATCTTGTTCAGCACGACCAGCCGCGGGCGGTCCGTGAGGCTGGTCCCGGCGAGGCCGGGACCGGCGATCTGCTCGTACGCGGCGAGCTCGGCCTCGATCGTGTCCAGGTCGGTGATCGGGTCGCGGCCCGGCTCGGTGGTCGCGCAGTCCAGCACGTGCACCAGCGCGGCGCAGCGCTCGACGTGCCGCAGGAAGTTGTGGCCGAGGCCCTTGCCCTCGCTCGCGCCTGGGATGAGGCCTGGCACGTCCGCGACCACGAACTGGACGTCGCCGGCCTCCGCCACGCCGAGGTTGGGGATCAGGGTGGTGAAGGGATAGTCGGCGATCTTCGGCCGGGCGGCGGACATGGCGGCGATCAGCGACGACTTGCCCGCGTTCGGGAAGCCGATCAGGCCGATGTCGGCCACCGTCTTGAGCTCCAGGGTGAGCTCGCGCTCCTCCCCCGGCTCCCCCTTCAGCGCGAAGCCGGGGGCCTTGCGCCGCGGCGACGCCAGCGCCGCGTTGCCAAGGCCGCCGCGGCCGCCAGCCGCGGCGGTGAACCGGGTCCCGGTGCCCACCAGGTCGGCGAGCACGCTGCCGTCGCTGGTGAGAACCACGGTCCCGTTCGGGACTTTGACAACCAGATCCGCGCCGTCACCGCCGTTGCGGTTGGAGCCGGCACCCTGCTTGCCGTTTCCCGCCTTGCGGACCGGGCGGCGGTGGAAGTCCAGCAGCGTTGCGGTGCTCGCGTCCACCTCGAGGATCACGTCGCCGCCACGGCCGCCGTTGCCGCCGTCCGGGCCGCCGAGCGGCTTGAACTTCTCCCGGTGGACCGAGGCGCAGCCGTTACCACCATGCCCCGCGTGCACCCGCAGCGCCGCGTGGTCAGCGAACTCCGCCATGATCCATCTCCTGTTCACATGCGAAAGGCGGGCCGGTCATCCGGCCCGCCCCTGCGCACGTTGCTGTCGCCGGCTAGGCCGTCTTGGCCGGGCTCTCGCCGGGAACGACGCTCACCGCGCGGCGACCGCGGTAGCGGCCGAACTGCACCGCACCTGCCACCAGCGCGAACAGCGTGTCGTCGTCGCCGCGGCCGACCCCGGTACCGGGGTGGAAGTGCGTGCCGCGCTGCCGGACGATGATCTCGCCCGCGTTCACCTTCTGGCCGCCGAAGCGCTTCACGCCAAGCCGCTGCGCGTTGGAGTCACGGCCGTTGCGGCTGGACGACGCGCCCTTCTTGTGTGCCATTGTGTCGTTCCCTACGCCTTCGAAGCCTTGGCCTTGGACGCCTTCGATTCCTTCTCGATACCGGTGATCCGGACCTCCGTGTACTTCTGCCGGTGGCCCTGACGGCGCTTGTAACCCGTCTTGTTCCGGTAGTGCATCATGTTGATCTTCGGCCCCTTGGCCGGGCCCACGACCTCGGCCGTCACCTGGTAAGCGGTGAGCTCGGCGGGATCGCTGATGACCGTGTCGCCGTCCACCACGAGCAGCGCGGGGAACGTGACGCTCGACCCGGCTTCCTCGTCCGCAAGCTTGTCGACGGTGAGCACGTCATCGAGGGCGACCTTCTCTTGCCTGCCACCGCAGCGCACAATCGCGTACACCCGAGAACTGCCTCTCCCTTGTGCGTGCCCCGCGTCGCCTTGGACTTCCGCGGCGGGCTCGCCATGAACCTGACATGCCATCCTACGTGCATGAAACGACCACGGGTGATCTGTTGCTTAGCAGCCACCGGGTCGTTGCAAACAATGCTACCAGTTCCCGCGCCACGCCCGGACCACGGCGGCGCTTTGGGACCGAGCTCTTCACTTAGGGCGAGATCTGTCCGCTTTATGTCCGTTTTGTCATATTTCTGCGGTACGTTTCTCGCCCTATGTGCGTGCGGCACGGCGCTACGGTTGCCGAACGTGCCCCGGCTGACCTGTCGATTGCGCAAGCGACCCGCTCTATCGGGGTCGATCGCGCAATCGACATGATCGTCTGGGCGGGCGTCACTCCTGCGGAGTGCTGTCTCCCTGCTCGGCCGCATGGTCGCCTTCGGCGAGAGCGGCGTCGGCCAGCGGCACCGGGTCGGCGGCCTGCGGGGCCGGGGTCACCAGCGTGTCGGCCAGCGGCACCGGGTCGGCCGCGGGCGGCGCCACGGCGGCGAGCGGTGCCTCGTCGGCGGCCAGCGGAGCAGATCGCTGTCAGCGCCGGGCCAGCCTCCGGGACCGTGCCGACGGGCTGCGGAGTCTGGTCTGCCGCATAGGCCTGGTCGGCCAGCGGGGCCGCGTCCGCGACCGGCGCGGAGTCAGCCAGCGGGGCCTGGTCAGCCTCCAGAGCCACGTCTGGCACCGGGGCCAGGTCGGCCACTGTGGCCGGGTCGGTCACCGGGGCTGAGTCAGCCACTCCGGCCGGGGCGTCCGCTGGGGCCGGGGCGCCCACGAGGTCCGGGTCGGTCACCGGGGCTGAGTCAGCCACTCCGGCCGGGGCCTCCGCTGGGGCCGGGGCGGCCACGAGGGTCGCCTCAGTCACTGGGGCCGGGCCGGTCGCCGGGGTTTCGGCCGGCGGGGCGGCCCACTCCGTGACCGGGCTTGGTTCCGGGGCGGGGCTTGGTTCCGGGGCGGGGACCGTGGCTGGCTGCTCCGCGGGGGCGGCCAGCCTGGCCATCGCGGACCCGGCCCGGGTGCGGCGCACCGGGGCACCGCCGTCCGCGGGCGGCACGTCGGTCGCGGGCGGGGTCACGAAGGCGGGAACAGCGTCCGCGACGGTGACCGGAGTCGCCGCCGGGGCCGCGTCGGCGACCGTCACCAGCGAGGCGGAGGCGGTGCCGCCGTTGGTGGTGCGGCCGTCGCGCCGGCGGCGCCGGCCGCCCCCGCCGCCGCCGCCCTCGCGGCTCCCGGCGGCCTGGGGTGCCTCCGCCGCCGCGGCGGGCTCGGCGCCGTTCGCGGCTTCCTCGCGCTCTGCGCGCTCCTCGCGTCCCTGCCGGTCCTGGGTGCCGCGGCCCGCGCCGTTGCCGCGGCCGTTGTCACGGCGGTTGTCCTTGGCGTCCCGGCCGTTGTCGTTGCCGTTGCCCGGGCGGCGCGAATCGCGGTGCCCGGCGGTCGAGCGGTGGCCGGGCTCGGGCTGGTCGAGCGCGATGATCACGCCGCGGCCGTTGCAGCACTCGCACGGCTGGGAAAAGGCCTCGAGCAGGCCGGCGCCGACCCGCTTGCGGGTCATCTGCACCAGGCCGAGCGAGGTCACCTCGGCGACCTGGTGCTTGGTCCGGTCCCTGGCCAGGCACTCGAGCAGCCGCCGCAGCACGAGTTCCCTGTTGGACTCAAGCACCATGTCGATGAAGTCGATGACGACGATGCCGCCGACGTCGCGGAGCCGGAGCTGGCGGACGAGCTCCTCGGCCGCCTCCAGGTTGTTGCGGGTGACGGTCTCTTCCAGGTTCCCGCCCTGGCCGGTGAACTTGCCGGTGTTCACGTCGACGACCGTCATCGCCTCGGTCTTGTCGATGACGAGCGAGCCGCCGCTGGGCAGCCACACCTTGCGCTCGAGGGCCTTGGCGAGCTGCTCGTCGATCCGGTACGCGGCGAACACGTCCTCGCCGTCCGACTCTGACGAATCCTCCCAGCGGCTGAGCCGGTCCGCGAGGTGCGGCGCGACGTAGCGCACGTACTCGTCGATCACGTCCCAGCCGTCGTCGCCGGACACGATCACCTTGCTGAAGTCCTCGTTGAACACGTCCCTGACCACCCGGATCGTCAGGTCAGGCTCGCCGTACAGCAAGGACGGCGCGCTGGCCGTCTTGGCCTTCTTCTCGATGTTCTCCCACTGAGCGGCCAGCCGCGTCACGTCGCGGTCCAGCTCCACCTCGGCGGCGCCCTCGGCGGCGGTACGCACGATGACGCCGGCGTGCTCCGGGGTCACCTTCTTGAGGATGTTCTTGAGGCGGTTCCGCTCGGTGTCGGGAAGCTTCCGGCTGATGCCGGTCATCGACGCGCCTGGCACGTAGACGAGGTAGCGGCCGGGCAGCGAGATCTGCGACGTCAGCCGCGCCCCCTTGTGCCCCACCGGGTCCTTGGTGACCTGCACGATCACGGCCTGACCCGGCTTCAGCGCCGACTCGATGCGCTTGGGCTGGCCCTCCAGCCCTGACGCGTCGAAGTTGACCTCGCCCGCGTACAGCACGGCGTTGCGGCCCTTGCCGATGTCGACGAAGGCGGCCTCCATCGACGGCAGCACGTTCTGCACCTTGCCCAGGTACACGTTGCCCACGTAGGAGGCGTGCGTCGCGCGGTTCACGTAGTGCTCGACGAGCACTCCGTCCTCGAGCACGGCGATCTGGGTGCGGTCGCCGCGCTGCCGCACGATCATCGTCCGCTCCACGGACTCGCGGCGGGCGAGGAACTCCGACTCGGTGACCACCGGCGGCCGGCGGCGGCCGGACTCGCGGCCCTCCCGCCTGCGCTGCTTCTTCGCCTCCAGCCGGGTGGAGCCCTTGATGGCGCGCACGTCGTCCGCCGGGTTGTGCGGCTCGCGCACGTGCACCACGGTGTCCGGCGGGTCATCGGGCGACGCCACGTCCCCGTCGGCACCGCCGCGGCGCCGCTTGCGCCGGCGGCGGCGCCCGGCGGCGGTCAGCTCGCCACCGTCCTCCTCGCCGTCCGCGGCGCTGTCGTCCGCGCCATCGGAACCGGCCGTGTCGTCTGGCTGCGCCGCGGCGTCGCCCTCGCCGGCGTCGGTCGCGTCCTGGCCGGCGGCGTCCGCGCGGCCACGGCCGCGCCCGCTGCGGCGACGGCGGGATCGGGTGCGGCCGCCCGCGGCTTCCTCGGGTTCGTCCGCGTCCGCGTCGGCCGCGGGTTCCGCGGCCTCCGCGCCGTCGGCGGCCTGCGCGCTGAACAGGTCGTCGTCCGCGGCGCCGTCCCGCGCGGTCCGGGAACCGCGCGAGCCGCGGCCGCCCCTGGCGCCGCGCGAGCCGCGCCCGGTGCGGCCGCTGTCGGACTCGCTGTCGCCCTGGTCGGGGCCGGCGGCGCCGGACCCGGAGTCGCGGCTGGCCGTGTCCCGGCCGTCAGCCGGCGCGGCGATCGGCGCGGGCGGCTGAAAGAGCACCTGCGGCGGCTGGAAGAGCGCAGCAGGAGGAGGCGCGGCGGGCCCTGACGCCCCGGCAGCCTCCGCGGGTGGGGCGGGCGCTACCGGCGCGACCGGAACGGACGCGGGTTCAGGCCCGCTCCGTGCGTGGCCGTTGGCATCGTTATTGTCTGTCTCGTGGGTGTTCGGCTCGTTGTCGAGCATTCGGGCAATCTCCAGTCAGGCCTCCGGGCGCGCGCGATAGCGCGGCGCGCCGCACAGAGGCTCGTAGTGTTCGTTCGCCTGGGCTGCGCGGGAAACGAGCACGCGCGTTGCGCCCAGGCATGGGTGCATTGTTGAGCTCCGCGGTGGTCATAGTGCGACCACCCCGGATTCGCCGAGTGACCCCTGCGCAAGCCGCGTCATGAGCGGCGGCGCGGTCGGGACCACGTCGGAAACCTCGCGTAGCGCGGCGAGCACGTCGTCCGGCCTGACGGCCGGGGCGGTGTGCCGGATAACCATCCGCAATGCCGTGCCCGCATCATGATCAGCGCCGTGGCCGACGGCGTTGTCGTCGCCGGCGCTGTCGTCTTCAAGGCCGTGCACGCCAAGCGTGACCACGGCAGACCTGGCATCCATTCGCCGCAAGCCCTTGCTGGTGAGACGCTCCACCGGAGCGTGCTCAAGGGCGAGAAACTTCCGCACCACCGGCGCCACGCTGTCCGGTGTCAGGCCGGGAAGAATCACCTGCCACTCGGACGCCGTTAGCCGGCTCGCCGGCAACCCCCCGGCATCCTCAGTGACAGCAATCACGTCTATCCCATCAGGCAGCGCCGCGTTCAGCCGTTCGCGCACGACGCCCGCCTCGTTCCGGCTGGTCAGCGCGAGGCTCAGGTACTCCGCCTCGCTCGCGACGCCGGTCGGGGCTCCTCCCGCGTAGGAGATCTTGGGGTGCGGCGTGAACCCGGCCGAGTACGCCACGGGCAGTCCGGCCCGTCGCACGCCCCGCTCGAAGGCACGCGCCACATCCAAGTGGCTGGCAAAACGCATCTTTCCACGTTTAGCATACCGGATGAGCAGGTGCTGCACCGCAGGTGGCGGCGCCGGGCCGCGCGGTGCGGGTTTGCTCATCGTCATCTCCCACTTGCCAGCACGGGAAGCATGCGGCGGCCGTCCAGCCGTTCCCCCGTCGGACCCGTCTGGATCTCCGTACCCATCGCCGGGCATACCCCACACTCATAACACGGAGTCCACCGGCAATCTTCCACCTCGCCCGCGCCATCGGGCGCCACCGCGGCCCGCCAGTCCTCCCAGAGCCAGTCCCTGTCGAGCCCGGAGTCCAGGTGATCCCACGGCAGCACTTCGCTGTAGTCGCGTTCCCTCGTCGTGTACCAGTCCAGGTCGACGGGATCGGCGGCCAGCGCGCGGGACGCGGCGTCCGTCCAGCGCGTGAACGAGAAGTACTCGCCCCACCCGTCGAACCGCGCGCCGTCCCGCCACGCGGCCAGGATCACCCGCGCCACCCGCCGGTCGCCACGGGACAGCAGGCCCTCGACAAGCGACGGCGAGCCGTCGTGGTACCGGTAGCCGATCGCCTTGCCGTAGGCCCGGTCGGCCCGCAGCGCCGCCCCGAGCGCGCGCAGCCGGTCGTCCACTACCTCGGGCGGGCACTGCGCGGCCCACTGGAACGGCGTGTGCGGCTTCGGCACGAACCCGCCGATCGAGACCGTGCACCGGATGTCGCGGCGCCCGCTTGCCTCCCGGCCCGCGGCGATCACGCGCTTCGCCAGGTCCGCGATCGCGAGCACGTCGTCGTCGGTCTCGGTCGGCAGGCCGCACATGAAGTACAGCTTGACCTGCCGCCACCCCGAGGAGTAGGCGGTGGTCACGGTCCTGATCAGGTCGTCCTCGGTCACCATCTTGTTGATGACCGCACGCATCCGCTCCGAGCCGCCCTCGGGGGCGAACGTCAGCCCAGACCGCTTCCCGTTCCGCGACAGCTCGTCGGCCAGGGTCACGTTGAAGGCGTCCACCCGGGTCGACGGCAGCGAGAGCCCGACGTTGGACCCCTCGTAGCAGTCGGCGAGGTCGACCGCGATCTCGTTGATCTCGCTGTGGTCCGCTGACGACAGCGACAGCAGGCCCACCTCGGCGAACCCGGTCGCCGCGACCCCGGACTCGACCATTTTCCCGACCGTGGTGATCGACCGTTCCCGCACCGGACGGGTGATCATCCCGGCCTGGCAGAACCGGCACCCGCGCGTGCAGCCGCGGAAGATCTCCACGCTGTACCGCTCGTGCACGGTCTCCGCGACGGGCACCACCGGCGCCTTCGGGTACGGCCACGCGTCGAGGTCGAGCAGCGTGTGCTTGCGCACCGAGCCGGGCACGCCAGGCCGGTTCGGCACCACCCGCTCGATCCGGCCGTCCGGCAGGTACTGCACGTCGTAGAACCGCGGCACGTACACGGCCCCGGTGGCGGCGAGCGACAGCAGCAGCCCGTCCCGGCCCCCGGCGCACCCGCCCCGCTTCCAGTCCCGGACGATCGAGGTGATCGCGAGCACCGCTTCCTCGCCGTCGCCGAGCACCACCGCGTCGAGGAAGTCGGCGATCGGCTCGGGATTGAACGCGGCGTGGCCGCCGGCGACCACGATGGGGTGGGCGTCCGTCCGCTCCGCGGACAGCAGCGGGATCTTCGCCAGGTCCAGCGCGGTCAGCAGGTTGGTGTACCCGAGCTCGGTCGAGAAGCTGACCCCGAGCAGGTCGAACGCGCCGACCGGGCGGTGCGCGTCGACGGTGAACTGCGGGATGTCCTGCTCCCGCATCAGCCGCTCGAGGTCCGGCCACACGCTGTAGGTGCGCTCGGCGAGCACGCCGGGCTGCTCGTTCAGCACCTCGTAGAGGATCGCGATGCCCTGGTTGGGCAGCCCGACCTCGTACGCGTCGGGGTAGAGCAGCGCCCATCGGACGTCGGTCTCATCCCACTCCTTGACGGTGGAGTTCACCTCACCGCCGACGTACTGGACCGGCTTCCGGATTTGCGGTAGCAGCGGTTCCAGCCGCGGGTAGACCGATTCGACAGACATGCTTCGAAGAATACCTTCGCTTCGGAACGGGCCCGTGGTGACCGCGGGTAGCCGCCGCTACTCGAGGAAGATCGAGTGGTGGCGCCGGACGGACTGGAGCAGGCCGACGGCGATCATGTCGGCGAACGCGGCCGAGCCGCCGTAGGAGACGAACGGGAGCGGCAGGCCGGTGATCGGCATGATGCCGATCGTCATGCCGACGTTGATGAACGCCTGGACGCCGAACCAGACCGCCACCCCCGACGCCACCAGCATGCCGAACATGTCGTCGGCCACCGCCGCGGCCCTGATCGCGCGGAAGATGATGATGCCGAGCAGCCCGACGATCACCGCGCAGCCGACGAAGCCGAGCTCCTCCCCCGCGACCGTGAAGATGAAGTCGGTCTGCACGGAGGGGACGAAGTTCCCGCCGGTGAACGTGCCGTGGAACAGGCCCTGGCCGAACGTCCCGCCCGAGCCGACGGCGATCTTCGCCTGGAGCGCGTTGTAGCCCGCGCCGGCCAGGTCGTTGCCCGGGTGCAGGAACGAGGTGAGCCTGGTCAGCTGGTAGCCCCGCAGCAGGTGCAGCTTCCCGACGGCGTAGACGGCCGCGGCCGCGGCGGCCGTTAGGCTGACCACCCAGTACAGCCGGATGCCGGACAGCACGATCATGGCGGCCAGCACGGCGACGAGGACCAGCATCACGCCGAGGGCGGGCTCGCGCTCCACCAGCAGGATCAGCGGCGCGGCCGCGAGGACGGCGAGGCCGACGTCCCTGAGGCGTGGCCGGCCCGCCTTCCGCGACTCCGACGGCTCGATGCGGCGGCGGGACAGGATCCAGGCGGTGCCAAGGACCAGCCCGAGCTTGGCGAACTCCGACGGCTCGATCTGGAACCCGCCGGGCAGCGCGATCCAGGCCTTCGCCCCGTTGACCCGCTGCCCCGCCGGGCTGAGCACCGCGAGCAGCAGCAGCAGCGACAAGCCGTAGATCGCGGGCGTCCACCTGCGGAACCGGCGGTAGTCGATGCTGGCGGTGATGAACATGAGGATGATCCCGAGCCCGCCCCACAGCAGCTGCTTCTTCAGGTAGGCGTGCGGGTCCGCGCCGATGGCCCGCAGTTCCGGCTCGGTCGCCGCCCAGACCAGCACCGCGCCAATGACGGTGAGCGCGATGGTGACGGCGATCAGCAGCCAGTCCCAGGACCTGGCGAGGCCGCCCTTGGCGAACGCGCGGGTCAGCGCCGAGCGCCGCTTCGGCGCGAACGTGCCCCAGCGCGGGCCTGCCCACGGCCGGGACGGGATGCCGACGCTCATCGCTTCACCGCCGGCAGCTTCGCGGGCACCTGACCGCCGGGCAGCGCGGCCTGGTGGTTTTCGAGGCCGTAGATCCCGTCCCAGATCTGCCGGACGGCAGGGGCGGCGGCGTCGGCGCCGTAACCGGAGTTCGGCAGCATGACGACGACCACGTACTTCGGGTTCTGGCACGGCGCGAAGGACGCGAAAACCGAGGTGGCGACCTTGCCCATGATCTGCGCGGTACCGGTCTTGCCCGCCACGCAGACCTGGTTCAGCGGGAAGCCGCCGAACGCGCCCGCCGCCGTGCCCTGGGTGACCACGCCGGCCAGCGCGTCGCGGATGTAGGACAGCGTGTAGGAGGAGACCGGCAGGTGGCGGATCACCGGCGGGTTGATCTTCGCCGTGACCTTCCCGGCCGGCGAGACCAGCGCCTCGCCGATCCGCGGGCTGTACAGCGTGCCGCCGTTGGCGAGCGCCACGTAGGCGTTGGCCAGCTGCAGCGGCGTGACGGTGACGTATCCCTGGCCGATCGCGGCGATCGCCGCCTGGCCGGGCTCCCACTGCCAGCCGTAGAGGCAGTCCTGGTACTCGATCTGCTGCACGTACGAGCCGCTGGCCTTCCCGTTCTTGCACCAGTTCTGGCCCTTGTGCGCGTTGTCTTCCCACATGTTGTAGAGCCACTGGCGGGTCGGGATCGTGCCGGTGGATTCTTCCGGCAGGTCGACGCCGGTGTAGTTGCCGAATCCCCAGTCGAGCTCCATCCGCTGCATCTTCTGGAGAGGAGCCTTCGCGCTGAGCACGCCGTTGGCCTTCGTGTCGTCGGCCTGGTACATCTCGTACCCGATGTTGTAGTACACGGTGTCGCAGGACTGGATGAGAGCTTCGGAGAACGTCATGTCGCCGAGGCCCGGCTCGCCGTCGTTGATGAACGTGTGCCCGCCGATGGTCACCGACGCCGGGCAGCTGTACAGGCCGTTCAGGCTGTAGCCGTTGGCGACCGCGGCGGCGGTCGAGGTGACCTTGAACGTGGAGCCGGGCGCGTACTGGCCCTGGGTGGCCCAGTTCAGCGCCGGCTGGCCCGAGCCCGACCGGCTGCCCAGGCCGAACAGGTAGTTGACCTCGCCCTGCGAGATGCTGCTGTCCCACACGTTCGGGTTGTAGCTGGGGTAGCTGGCCATCGCCACGATCCGGCCGCTGGTCGTCTCCACGACCGCGGCGCCCTGGTTCACCTCGTTGCCCTGCGACCTGGCCCTGCTGATCGCGCTGTTGAGCGCCTGCTGCGCGACCGCCTGGACCTTCGCGTCCAGGCTGGTCACCAGCGTGTCGCCGTTCTGCGGCGCCGTCTGGCTAATGGTGCCCGTCACGTCGCCCGCGGCGTTCACCGAGACGGTCTGGGTGCCCGGCTTGCCGGTCAGGGCCGTGTTGTACTGCGCTTCCAGCCCGGACTGGCCGACCAGGTCATCGGCGGCGAACCCGGTCTCGGGGAGGTGCTCTTTGGCCATCTCCTGCTGGGTGATCGGCTGCAGGTAGCCGAGCACCTGCGCCGGATCGGCACCGTCCGGTATCGGGTAGTTCACGACGGGCTGGACCTGCGCGGTGACGCCGGGGAACAGCTTTGGCTGTTCCAGGATCTGCAGCGCGGTCTGGGCGCTGACCTGCTGGTCCACCGGGATCGGCTGGTAGGGCGAACCGGGCCAGCACGGCGCGGGGACGCCCTTGGTGCACAGCCGGACCTTCTCCGACAGCGTCTTATAGGACATGCCGAGCATCGGCGCGAGCCGGTTCAGCACGCTGCGCCCGTCGTCGCGTGTGGTCTGCGATAGCTGCGTCATGTTCACCGAGACGACCAGCGACGTCGTCTTGTCCACCAGCGGCCTGCCCTCGTCGTCGACGATCGAGCCGCGTACCGCGGGCACCACGACCTGCCGGGTCTGGTTCACCGCGGCCAGCTGCTTGTACTGCGCGGTGTCCATGACCTGCAGGTACCAGAGCCGGCCGCCGAGCGTGGCGATCATGGCCGCCGCGATCAGGTAGAGCACGACCAGCCGCCGTCGCGTCGCCGGGATCACCGCCGCACCCCCACCAGCGCGAGCAGCCGCCGCCGGCGGCTGCGCCACGGGCTGTGGCTATGGCGCACCCACTGGCTGCTCGGCGACTTGGCGTACCAGCTCAGCTTTGCTGGCCTGGCAGGCCGGAGCCAGCCCCTGCCCGGCTTCTTGCGCCGCGCCGGCTGCACCGGCTTGGCCGGGCGCAGCCAGCCTTTGGCGGGCGACTTGCGGCTGAGCGCGGCCGTTCCTGCAGGGCGCCCGGACCTCTCGGCGTGCAGCCAGCCCTTGGGCGGCGACCCCGACCGCATGGCCGGCGTCCCCGCCGGCCGCGCCGCGCGCAGCCAGCCCTTGCCCGGCGACCTGCGGCGCAAGGACGCCGCGGCCGCGGGCCGGCCTGCGCAGCCAGCCCTTCGGCGGCGGCCTGTGCTTCAGGACCGGCGACCCGGCGGCTGGCCGCGCGCGCAGCCACCCCTTGCCTGGCGACGTGCGCTGTCGCGGCCGGGAGGCGGCGGTGCCAGCCGCGTGCTCGGCGAAGTTCAGCTTCACGGCCCGGCCGCTGACGTGCGGCGGTTTCGTCGGGGAGAATGCGGCGGACGTTCCGGATAGCGAGGAAGGGCGGCCGGCTGAGAGCCGCAGCTTTGGCTCCTGGCGGGCCAGGGGACGGGCGGCGGCCGGGGTGCTGCCGGCCAGCCGCAGCGACGGGACCGCCCCGAGCGCCCCCGCCGACGCGGCACGGAACGCGGTCGCGACCTGGGCGAATTCGGGGCGGGGCGCGCGCTCGGGCGCGGGGCGGCGGAGCATCAGCGAGATGAGCCAGTACGCGAACGGGCACAGCAGCAGGTCGTAGACGATCGCGACGGGCAGCACGTGCTTGATCGCGGGGCTCGTCACGTCCGGGTTGCTGAGCATCATGCCCAGCGCCGCCTTGCCCGCCTCGCCCGCCGCGACGCCCAGCGCCATCACGGTCAGCGAGGTCACCATCGTCTGCTCGCCTGTCGCGTAGATGATCGCGTTCCTCGCCCGGCCACAGGCGTACCCGACCAGGCAGAACACCAGCGCGTACTCCCCCGCCAGGTGCGCGGCCGGCGGCGCGATGTCGAGGGCCAGGCCGCCGCAGAACCCGGCCAGCATGCCGGTCATCGGGCCAGCGCAGACGGCGAGCGCGGCGACGGCCAGCAGCACCAGGTCCGGGGCGGCGGCGCCGGGCAGCGGCGCCCTGTTGACCACCGCGAGCTGGAGGGTCACCGCCAGCAGAAGGACCACGGGGATAGCCAGCGCCTGCGCGATCCTGCGGAGCGCGGTCACTTGCTGACCACCACGCCGACCACGCCGAGGCCGGTGAAGTCGGCGAACGGCTGGACCACGGCGGTCTGCGTCAGCGCTCCCGGCTGGCTGGTGACCTGGGTCACCGTGCCGACGGGCACGCCAGCCACGTAAGGGCGGCCGCCCACCGAGCCGAACGTCACGATCGTCTGGCCCGGCTGCAGCACGGCGGTCGCGGAGAACAGGGTGAGCTTCAGCTGCTGGACCGCCCCCAAGGTCGAGCCGGTGCCGGTGACCGCGCCGATCTCGTTCGTGCCGTCCATCCGGACGCCGATCGTGGCCGCGGCGTCGGTGGCGAGCTGCACGGTCGCGGAGCTGCCGGTGGCGGCGGTGACGGTGCCGACCAGGCCGTCGCCGTTCAGCACGGTCTCGTTCGTCGTGATGCCGGCGCGGGTGCCTGCGTCGATCGTCACCGTGTCGGAGTAGGCGCCGCCCGCCGCGATCACGCTCGCGGTGACGACGCGGTAGTGACTGGCGTTCGTCAGCTGCAGCAGCTTGCTGAGCTGGGCCTGCTCCTGGGTCGAGACCTGAGCCTGCGCGAGCTGGGCTCTGAGCTGGTCGTTCTGCTTCTGCAGGCTGGCTATTTCCGAACTGTCCTTGCCGCTCGCGGTGCGGAAGAGGCTTTCAAAGGGGCTGGCGACGGCGCTTGCCGTGCGCTCGACGGGGCCGAACACGTCCGCGC
The DNA here is from genome assembly GCA_963843745.1 of uncultured Actinomycetota bacterium. Classification (GTDB taxonomy): domain Bacteria; phylum Actinomycetota; class Actinomycetes; order Streptosporangiales; family Streptosporangiaceae; genus Trebonia. The sequence continues at coordinate 845,582 of CAWJLP010000007.1, read as the reverse complement.
CGATCGAGTGCGCCGGCGAGCTGCCGGCGTCCCTGAAGTCGAGGGTTATCAGCGCGATCGCCGCGATCAGCAGCACGATGAGAACCGGGCGCGTCCCTCTCCCACCGTGCACCGCGCAACTCCCGTCCCTTGCTTTGCGGAGTTTCCTACGCTAGCGCCTCTCTGGTACGAGGACCTGGCGCAGGGTGTCAAAGTCCTCCACGCACTTGCCCGTGCCGAGCACCACCGAATCGAGCGGGCTGTCCGCGATATGCACCGGCATCCCGGTCTCCTCGCGAATCCGCTGGTCAAGTCCCCTGAGCAGGGCGCCGCCGCCGGTCAGGGCGATGCCGCGGTCCATCACGTCGCCTGCCAGCTCCGGCGGGCACTTGTCCAGCGTGGACTTCACCGCGTCGATGATCAGGTTCAGCGGCTCCTCGATGGCGCGCCTGACCTCGGCCGTGGAGATGACCACGGTCTTCGGCAGGCCGCTGACCAGGTCCCTGCCGCGGATCTCGGCGTTCGGCTCGTCGGTGGCCGGGAACGCGGAGCCGAGCGCCACCTTGATCTCCTCGGCGGTCCGCTCGCCGAGCATGAGCGAGTGTTCCTTCTTGCCGAAGGCGATGATCGCCTGGTCGAGCTCGTCGCCGCCGATCCTGATGGACTGGGAGGTGACGATGCCGCCGAGCGAGATGACCGCGACCTCGGTGGTGCCGCCGCCGATGTCCACCACCATGTTCCCCGTCGGCTCGTTGACCGGCAGGCCGGCGCCGATGGCCGCCGCCATCGGCTCCTCGATGATGTAGACCCGGCGCGCGCCCGCCTGATGGCCCGCCTCCTTCACGGCGCTCTGCTCGACGCCGGTGATGCCGCTCGGCACGGCCACGACGATCCTCGGCTTCGCCATCCGGCTGCGCCGGTGCACCTTCTGGATGAAGTACCGCAGCATCCGCTCGGTGACGTCGAAGTCCGCGATCACGCCGTCCTTGAGCGGCCGCACCGCCACGATGTTGCCAGGAGTGCGGCCGATCATCCGTTTAGCCTCGACCCCGACCGCCACGATCTGCCCGTTGTTGGTGTTGAGCGCCACCACACTTGGCTCGTTGAGCACGATCCCCCGGCCGCGCACGTACACCAGAGTGTTGGCGGTACCGAGGTCGACGGCCATGTCGCGGCCAAGAAACGTCAGCGCATTGCTCATCGGGAGCGGGCACCTTCCGATCAAGCCCGAATCTTCGCACGTGCATTTGCGAACGCACATGCAAAGAACTTTCTGTGAATTATCTGTTAGGCCGCTTATGCCACCGTTGTCACGGTTTCTTGCGAGCGGTCTAGTACTTAGTTAGTGTTCTGCCTGGGCGGTGGCTAAACGAGTTCGGGGAAGAAGATCTTAATTTCGCGCTCGGCGGCTTCAGGGGAGTCGGAGCCGTGCACCATGTTCTGCCCGACCTGCAGCGCGTAGTCGCCGCGGATCGTGCCCGGCGAGGCCTTCACCGGGTCGGTGGCCCCTGCCACCGCGCGGAACGCCTCGATGGCCCGCTCCCCCTCAGCGACCAGCGCCACCGCGGGGCCGCCCGTGATGAACTCGACGACGTCCCTGAAGAAGGGCTTTCCCGCGTGCTCGGCGTAGTGCGCCTCGGCGGTCACGCGCTCGATGGTCCGCAGGTCCATCGCGATGATCTTCAGGCCCTTGCGTTCAATTCGGGAAATTACGTCACCGATCAGGTTACGGCGAACCGCGTCGGGCTTCACCAATATAAGGGTGCGCTCAGGCACAACTGCTCCTTGCCATTTTCTTAACTGTGGTTTTTTACGCAGACATGTATTAGCGCGGACGACGTCATGCGCGGCGGGCGGTGGCCGCGCCGTCTTGTCGCGCTGCAGAACTAGGAAGAGCTTACCCACAGACGGGGCCGCCCTTCGCGCCGCCTCGGTCAGCTCGCGCGATGTGTCTCGAGGCCCGGTCCCGGCGGGCGTGTCGTTTCGGCGCTTGGCGCGCCGATCCGTCCTCAGTGTCAGCGCGGCAAGCGAGGCGTCGCGCTGGCGCGGGCCACTGGGCGAGGGACAGCGGGACGACCGTGACAACCACGACACCGGCCAAGCAACGCGTTAACAGTCGCTGTCCGCGGCCGGCGGAGACCGCATGAGCCTAACCCGGCGCACATCCCGGGTTACCTTTGCGCCTGACTTTGCAGCCCTCCCGCCACTTTGCATACCCGGTGACCAGAATTCGGCCCGAATTGATGCCTAAAGTGGTCGCCGCGGCTGCAAAGTCCGCGGTGCGGGGTGCGGGGTGCGGGGTGCGGGGTGCGGGCGGCTCGGGCGGCGCGGGGCGCGGGGCGCGGGGCGCGGGTGGGTTTAGGGGGCCGGGGTTGGGGCGCCTTGCTTCGCGGATTCCTGCTCGCGGGCGCGTTGCGCTGATTCGACTTTGCGGGCTAGCCAGATGCCGGTGAACCAGAGGGCTGCGAAGATCGCGCCGAGGATGTACATCGCGGGGATCATGACGCCGGAGGCAATCACCAGGAGCTGCAGCGCCGAGCCGGCGTATAGCGCCCAGCCCATCCGGGGCCGTCCTACGACGCCTGCCAGCAGGATCGCGAGCAGCGCGAGACCGCCGCCGACTATCGCCGCGGTGCCGGCGGAGATGTGCTCAAGGGCCTTGGCAGGCACAATGGCCAGCAGCAGGATGACGGCTTCCATGCCTAGGACGGTGCTGCACAGCCGCCTCATGAGAGGTCTCCCACCGTGAACGAGTGCCTGGCCGGCATCTCCGGCTCGGGCGGCGGCGCGTCCGGCGCGCCGCCGGGGACGAGCAGCCGCCGCGCGTCGCCCGCCGTCACCACCGAGCCGGTGACCAGGACGGCCACCGAGCCCGGCAGTTCCTCACCCACCTGCTCGTCAGCCAGGCCGACCGCCGCCTCGAGGGCGTCGTCGAGCCGGTCGTGGACGAGCACCCGGTCCTCGCCGAACACGTCCCGCGCCACCTCGGCCAATTCCTCGGCGGACATCGACCGCGGCGAGGAATTAGACGTCACCACGATGTCACTGAGCACCGGCTCGAGCTCCTCGAGCAGGCCGGCCGCGTCCTTGTCCTCGCTGACCGCCAGCACCCCGATCACCCGCGTGAAATGGAACGACTCGGTGATCGCCGCGAGCGTCACGGCCATTGCCGCCGGGTTGTGTGCCGCGTCCGCGATCACCGTCGGGCTGCGCCGCAGGATCTCGAGCCGGCCGGGCGAGCTGACCTTCGCGAATCCCGCGCGGACCAGGTCCGGGTCGAGCGCGGCCGAGCTCAGCCCTGGGCCGAGCGACAATGAGCCGCCCTCAACGGAGACCGTCTGAGAGACTCCGGCGAACGCCTCCACCGCTGCCAGCGCGCACGCGGCGTTCGCCGCCTGATGCTCCCCGAATAGCGGCAGGTACACATCCGGGTACGTGCCCCGCAGTCCCTGCAGCACGAGCTGCTGGCCGCCGACCGCTATCTCGCGAGCCAGCACGCCGAACTCAATCCCCTCGCGCGCGACGGTCGCGCCCACCGACGCGGCCTGGGCGAGCAGGACTTCGGCGGCGGCGAGCTGCTGCTGCGCCAGGATCGCGACCGCGCCGGGCTTGATGATGCCGGCCTTCTCGGTCGCGATCGCCTCGAGGGTGTCACCCAGGTACTGCATGTGGTCCATCGCGACCGGCCCGACCACCGCGACCGCCCCGTCGGCGACGTTCGTCGCGTCCCACCGGCCGCCAAGGCCGACCTCGATCACCGCGACGTCCACCGGCGCGTCCGCGAACGCGGCGAACATCATGCCGGTCAGCACCTCGAAGAACGACAGCGGCGCGGGCTGCCGCTCGTCGGTCAGCTGAACATAGGGCAGGATCTCGTCGTACAGCTCGACGAAGCGCTCGGCGGACAGCGGCGCGCCGTCGATGGTGATCCGCTCCCGCACGGAGATCAGGTGCGGCGAGGTGAACCGGCCGGTGCGCAGCCCGCGCTCGCGCAGCAGCGAGTCGATCATCCGCGCCATCGACGTCTTGCCGTTCGTGCCGGTGACGTGCACGACCTGGAAGGAGCGCTGCGGATCGCCGAGCAGGCTGGCGAGCATCGCGACGCGGTCAAGCGTCGGGTCGATCTGATGCTCAGGCCGCCGCGCGAAGATCTCGCGCTCGACCTCGCGCAGCCGCTCGTCTATGTCCGCCATGGACAACCAGCCTACTTGTCGTAGTCGCGTTGGGGCGTCGCGGGCCGAGGGGACGATTCCTGGCGTCCAGTCCTTCGGAACGACGCCAGCAATCTCCCCTTCGTCCCGCTCCTTACCCGGGCAGGGCGGCCAGGCGGGTCTCCAGCCTCGTGATGTCCGACTCGGCGGCGGATAGCCGCTGGCGCATCTTCGCCACTACGTCGGCCGGGGCCTTTGCGGTGAAAGACTCGTTGCCTAGCTTGGCGGACGCCTGCTGGGCTTCCTTGCGGGCGGCAGCCAGGTCCTTTTCTAGGCGCCTGCGTTCGGCTTCGATGTCGACGGTGCCCGCTAGGTCGAGCTCGACGGTGACGCCCTCGATCGCGAGGGAGGCGGAGACGGCGAAGCCGGGCTCTGGCTCGGTTAGCCGGAGGAGGGTGCGGATTGACTCCTCGTGGAGGGCCAGCGGGGTCGATTCGATTCCCGTGAGGCGAGCCGGGACTCGCTGGCCCGGGCGCAGGTCCTGGTCAGAGCGGAAGCGGCGGATCTCGGTCACCAGGCGCATCAGCGAGGCGATCTCGGCCTCGGCCCCGGGGTCGCTGAACTCGTATGCCGGCCAGGCCGCCACCATCACCGAGTCCTCGCCGGTCAGCGCGCGCCACAGCTCGTCGGTGACGAACGGAATCACCGGGTGCAGCAAGCGCAGCATCTGGTCGAGCACGAACCCGAGCACCCGCCGCGTCGTCTCGGCCGCCCGCTCGTCGCCCGAGGCCAGCGGCACCTTGGTCAGCTCCAGGTACCAGTCGCAGAACTCGTCCCAGGCGAAGTGGTACAGCGCCTCGCACGCCTTGCCGAACTCGAACTGCTCGAGCAGCCTATTGACTTCCGCGATCACGGAGGAGAGGCGGGAAAGGATCCAGCGGTCAGTGGTACTGAGATCTTCGATTCGGAACGGGCCCGTGGTGGCTCCATTCAGCAACGCGAACCTGGTGGCGTTCCAGAGCTTGTTGCAGAAGTTCCGCGAGCCGGCCGCCCACTCCTCGCTGATGGAGGTGTCGCTGCCCGGGTTGGAGCCGCGCGCCAGCGTGAACCGCACCGCGTCCGCGCCGAATCGCTCGATCCAGTCCAGCGGGTCCACCGTGTTGCCGCGGGACTTGGACATCTTCTTGCCGTACTGGTCGCGCACGAGGCCGTGCAGCACGACGGTGCGGAACGGGACCGCGTCCTGCGCCGGACGGTCCCGCATCGCGTACAGGCCGAACATCATCATCCGCGCGACCCAGAAGAACAGGATGTCGTAGCCGGTGACGAGCACGCTGGTCGGGTAGAACGTGCGCAGGTCCTGGGTCTCGTCCGGCCAGCCCAGCGTGGAGAACGGCCACAGGGCCGAAGAGAACCACGTGTCCAGGACGTCGGGGTCCTGGGTCCAGCCCTCCGGCGGAGCCTCGTCGGGTCCGATGCAGCGCACTTCACCGTTCGGACCATAAAAGACCGGTATGCGGTGTCCCCACCAGAGCTGCCGGGAGATGCACCAGTCGTGCATGTCGTCCACCCAGCCGAAGTAGCGGGCGTTCATCTCCGCCGGCGACAGCCGCGTCCGGCCATCGCGCACGGCGTCGCCGGCCGCCTTGGCGAGCGGCGCGACGCGGACGAACCACTGCAGCGACAGCCGCGGCTCGACCGTGGTGCCGCAGCGGCTGCAGTGACCGACCGCGTGCACGTACGGGCGGACCTCGCTGACGATGCGGCCTTCCTCGCGCAGCGCCCTGACGATCGCGGGGCGTGCCTCGAACCGGTCCAGGCCCTGGAACGGGCCGGGGACGGTGATCACGCCGTGCTCGTCCATGACGGACAGGCTGGGCAGGTTGTGCCGACGGCCGATCTCGAAGTCGTTCGGGTCGTGCGCGGGGGTCACCTTGACCGCGCCGCTGCCGAAGCTCGGGTCGACGTGCTCGTCGGCCACGATCGGGATGCGGCGGCCGGTCAGCGGCAGCTCCACGGTCCTGCCGATCAGGTGCTTGTACCTGTCGTCGTCCGGGTGCACGGCGACGGCGGTGTCGCCGAGCATGGTCTCGGCCCTGGTGGTGGCCACGACAATGCTGTTATCGCCGCGGGGGGGTTGCGGGGGGGCCGTCCCCCCCTGGCTAGCACTGCCGTAGCGGATCGAGACCAGCTCGCCCTCGTCGTCGGTGTGGTCCACCTCGATGTCGGACAGCGCGGTCAGGCAGCGCGGGCACCAGTTGATGATCCGCTCGGCGCGGTAGATCAGGTTGTCGTCGTACAGCCGCTTGAAGATCGTCTGCACGGCGCGGGACAGCCCCTCGTCCATGGTGAACCGCTCGCGCGACCAGTCCACGCTGTCGCCGAGGCGGCGCATCTGGGACAGGATCTTGCCGCCGTACTCGGCCTTCCACTGCCACACCCGCTCGACGAACGCCTCGCGGCCCAGGTCGTGGCGGGACAGGCCCTCCTTGGCGAGCTCGCGCTCGACGACGTTCTGGGTGGCGATGCCCGCGTGGTCCATGCCGGGCAGCCACAGCGTGCGGTAACCCTGCATGCGGCGGCGCCTGGTCAGGGTGTCCATCAGCGTGTGGTCGAGCGCGTGGCCGATGTGCAGCGAACCCGTTACGTTCGGCGGCGGCAGCACGATGCTGAAGCTCGGCGCGGCGGGGTTCTCCTGGGCTTCCGGCGTGAAGTAGCCGGCCTTCTCCCAGTGCTCGTAACGGCGGGTCTCCACCTCGGCAGGCGCGTACTGCGAGGGAAGCCCTTCTGGTTCGCGTGTGGTCACACCAAGTGAGTTTACGGCGTGCGGTGTCAGGACTTAGCCGCTTCGGCGTCCGCCCTGAAGTTCACGGTGTCCTCGGCCGCCTTTGACTGGTTGGTGACGTTCTCAGGCGCGCCGGTCGAGGCGAAGAACTCGGTGACGCCGAGCGTGGTGGTGGTGACCCACACGCACACCGTGCCGCCGGGCGTGCCCGCCGAGGGGATGCAGGCGAGGTCGCCGCCGTGAGCGCCGGCCGGGTAGGTCTGCCCGCCCTGGCCGACCTGGCCCAGGCTGGCGAGCACCTTGGCGGGGTTGAACGTGCCCTCGTACCCCGTGAAGCTCATCACCTGGCCGCTGGACAGCTGGTAGTAGCCGGAGACCGGGCTGGTGACCTTGCCGCCGGAGTTGACCGCCTGTTCGCGGACGGACGTGGCGGTGGCGGTAGCGGTGCTGGTGACCATGCTCGAGGCCGTCGCCAGCTTGGGGTAGCCGCCCGCGGTGGCCGGGGTGCTCAGCGTGTAGGCCGTGCCCGTCGCGGGCTGGCTGGCCTGCCCGCTGGCCGGATGGCTCGCGCTCGGGGTGGTCCGCGGCGCCGTGGTCGGCGACATGCTGGCCGGGGGCGTCGTGCCGTGCTTGCGGAGCACCAGGTAGGCTGCGGCGGCGATGGCGAGCACGACGACCAGGCCGACGGCGATGAACACCTTGCCGCGGCCTCGTTGCGGGCCGCGAGCGTCGCGGCCGCGGTCCGCGTGGCTCGCCGAACGGGAACCCGGGGGACGCGGGGCTGGCGTGTCCCAGGGATCCGCGTGCCCTGCCTGGCCTGGCTCGCTCGCCCAGGGCGGCGCCGCTAGCGACTGGGACGGCTGGGACGCCCACGGTGCCTGGGATGGCTGGGTCCCATGGGACGCCTGGAACCGCTGCTGCGGTCCGGTCGGGCGCCTCGGCTGGCCATCCCGCTGCGGGACCGGCTGCCGGCCGCCTGGCTGCGGCCCCTGACCGGGGTAGCCGGGCTGGCCTGGATAGCCCGGCCCTGGCGCCCCGGGCACCGGAGACGGCTGGGGCGCCGGGGACGGCTGGGGCGGCTGGGGTGCCGGGGCCGGGCTGCCTGGCCTGACGGGGCGGTGCCGGGCCTGGACGGCTGCGGCGCGAAGAAGTCCTGCAAGGCGGGATCCATGCGCGCGGCATAGTCCTGGGTGACGTACTCCTGGTCCGCGGCGCTCCGGGCGGTCCCGGCCGCGTGCCGGCCCGGGTGGCCGGGCTGCGCGTAGTCCCGCTGCTCGAACTGCTGGCTGGGCTGGCCGTAATCCGCCGCCAGGTAGTCCTCTTGCGGGAGTCCCAGGGAGGCCCGCGCGGCGTAGCGGTGCTGGCCGCTGGAGGCGTGCTGGCCGCCGGCGCCGTTGCTGTAGCCGCCCTCGCCCTGGTCCTGCGGCCAGAGGTCCTCGGGGTCGTAACCGGGGAAGCTCGGCTGGCGGGGCTGTCCTTGCTGCCCGGACTGACCGTAGGAGTGCCTGCCGTTACCCAGCCGGCCGTCCTCCTGGTCAGGGAAGCCCGGTGTGCTCTCGCTGACCCCGCCTTCGGGGTCCCAGGTAGGCCTGGAGGCGTTCCAGCCGCTCATGTGCGCTCTCCCCCAAGTCGTAGTGGCACAGAAAAACTGTGCCTTGACTAATCCCCGAGAGTACCGAGGGCCGGCCCAGGTGAGAGGCATTACGGGCAAACTGAGGGCGGCACTTCCTCACGGCCGGGCGCCGCCGCCACCGAGCGTCAGGCGGACTTTTCTCTGGGTGTGCGGCGGGAGACGTCGCGCGGCACCAGCGTCGGGTTGACGTTTTCCAGGACGGCTTCCCTGGTGATGACGACCCCCTCGACGTCCTTGCGGCTCGGCACCTCGAACATCACCGACAGCAGCACTTCCTCCATGATCGCCCGCAGGCCGCGGGCGCCGGTGCCGCGCAGCAGCGCCTGGTCGGCTATCGCCTCGATGGCGTCCGGGGAGAACTCGAGGTCCACCCCGTCCAGCTCGAACAGGCGCTTGTACTGCTTGACGAAGGCGTTGCGCGGCTCGGTGAGGATCTGGATGAGCGCCTCACGGTCGAGGTTGTGCACGCTGGTGATGACCGGGAGACGGCCGACGAACTCAGGGATCATGCCGAACTTGAGGAGGTCCTCCGGCATCACCTCGGCGAAAGCGTCCTCGGTGACGTGCTTGCTGCGGACTCGCAGCACGCCGTTGAAGCCGATGCCGTTGCTGCCGGACCGCTGCTCGATGATCTTCTCCAGGCCGGCGAACGCGCCACCGCAGATGAACAGCACGTTGGTGGTGTCGATCTGGATGAACTCCTGGTGCGGGTGCTTGCGGCCGCCCTGCGGGGGGACGCTGGCGGTGGTGCCCTCCAGGATCTTCAGCAGCGCCTGCTGCACGCCCTCGCCGCTCACGTCCCTGGTGATGGACGGGTTCTCCGACTTGCGGGCGATCTTGTCGATCTCGTCGATGTAGATGATCCCCGTCTCGGCCTTCTTGACGTCGTAGTCGGCCGCCTGGATCAGCTTGAGCAGGATGTTCTCGACATCCTCCCCGACGTAGCCCGCCTCGGTGAGCGCGGTGGCGTCGGCGATCGCGAACGGGACGTTGAGCAGCCTGGCGAGGGTCTGGGCAAGCAGCGTCTTGCCCGAGCCGGTCGGGCCGAGCAGCAGGATGTTGGACTTGGCAAGCTCCACGTCATCGCTGCCCGGGCGCTCACCGCCGGACTGGACGCGCTTGTAGTGGTTGTACACCGCGACGGAGAGCGCCTTCTTAGCCTTGTCCTGGCCGATCACGTACGAGTCGAGGAACTCGTAGATCTCGCGCGGCTTCGGCAGGCTGTCCCATTTGAACTCGGACGGCTCGGAGAGCTCTTCCTCGATGATCTCGTTGCAGAGGTCAATGCACTCGTCGCAGATGTACACGCCTGGGCCGGCGATGAGCTTCTTGACCTGCTTCTGGCTCTTTCCGCAGAACGAGCACTTCAGCAGGTCGCCACCGTCACCGATGCGTGCCACCCAGTTTCTCCTTTACATGGGGCCGCCGGCCGCGGCCCGGTTCCCCGGGCCGGGCACGACGGGCATGTCCCGCCATGCCGTCATGCGCTTGCTCTATGACGGTACCGCCTTCGGAGGTCCGATGGACCAATCAAACCCCCTCAGCGGCCCGCGAGGGAAGAGGTGAAACCCTCCGTATCCCTCGTTGCTAGTGCGACACTACCTCCGGGATGCGCTCCGACCCCCTCTTGAGGATGGTCAGCACCTCGTCGATCAGGCCGTATTCCTTGGCATCCGCGGCTGTCAGGAACTTGTCCCGCTCGATGTCGCGCCGTACGACATCCTCGTCCTTACCGCTGTGCCGGGCAAGGATGACCTCCATCGCGGCGCGCATCCTGAGGATCTCCCTGGCCTGGATCTCCATGTCGCTGGACTGCCCGTAGCCGCCTTCCGTGGCGGGCTGGTGGATCAGGATCCTGGAGTTCGGCAGGGCCATCCGCTTGCCCTTGGTGCCCGCCGCGAGCAGCACCGCGGCGGCGCTGGCCGCCTGGCCGATGCAGCAGGTGGTGATGTCGGGCTGGATGAACTGCATGGTGTCGTAGATCGCCATCATGGACGTCATCGAGCCGCCCGGCGAGTTGATGTACATGGTGATCTCGCGGTCCGGGTCGATGGCCTCCAGCGTAAGCAGCTGGGCCATGACGTCGTTCGCGGACGCGTCGTCGATCTGGACACCGAGGAAGATGATCCGCTCCTCGAAGAGCTTGTTGTACGGGTTCATCTCCTTGACCCCGTACGAGGTGCGCTCGACGAAGGACGGCAGCACGTACCTCGACTGTGGGTGCCGGCTGAGGTCGGTCACGGTCGTCTCCTAATCGTGGTTCGGCTGGGTGTCAGGACACAGGGCCCGCTGAGGGGACCTCGAGCGCGCTGCGGACCACGTGGTCGACGAAGCCGTACTCCTTGGCCTCATCGGCGGTGTACCAGCGGTCGCGGTCCGCGTCCAGCTCGATCTGCTCGATGGGCTGGCCGGTGTGGAACGCGGTGCGCTCGAAGAGCGTGCGCTTGATGTAGAGCATCTGCTCGGCCTGGATCCTGATGTCCGAGGCCGTGCCGCCGATGCCGCCGGACGGCTGGTGCATCAGGATCGTGGCGTGCGGCAGCGCGTAGCGCTTGCCCCGGGCGCCCGCGGTCAGCAGGAACTGGCCCATCGAGGCGGCCATGCCCATCGCGTACGTGGCCACGTCGTTCGGCACGTACTGCATGATGTCGTAGATCGCCATGCCGGCATAGACCGAGCCGCCTGGCGAGTTGATGTACATAGCGATGTCGCGCCTGTCGTCTTCGGCCGACAGCAACAGGATCTCGGCGCAGATCCGGTTGGCGATGTCGTCGTCCACCTGCTGGCCGAGGAAGACGATCCGGTTCCGCAGCAAGCGCTGGAACAGCAAGTCCCCTGGCATCACGGGGGCGTCAGGGGTGGCCGTCCTTGCAACTGGCTCAACTAGCAGAGGCTGTGTCACGTAGGTCACCTGCTCCGATCACTTCGGTGTCGATGATTGGACATTAACGCCACCGCGGAGCGACCGAGTCCGCCAGAGCCCGCTGTTCGCTACCGGCGCACGCCGGTCAGGCCTCGTCGGCGGTGTCCTCGTCGGTGGTGTCCGCGGCGGCCTCGTCCGCGGGCGCCTCATCGGTCTCAGCCTGAGACTCGATGGTGCCCGCGACGTCGACCGAGAGGTCGTCGACGTCGATGTCGCCTTCGCCCTCAGCGGCGGCCTGGGCGGCGAGCATGCTGTCCACGTCGGAGTTGAGCGCCTCGATCTCGGCCTTGACGTCGACCTCGCGGCCCGCCTCGTCGGTCACCTTGACCCGCTCGGCGACGAGCGTGGCGGCCTTGCCGCGCAGCACCTCGGTCACCGCCGCGCCGATCTGCCCGGACTCCGACAGCTGCCTGGCCAGCACCTCGGGCCCGACACCCATCCGCTGCGCCTGGTCGGCGACAAAGTACGACAGCTCGGCCTGGTTCACCGAGAGTTCCTCGGTGCGGGACACCTCGTCGAGGATGAAGCCCACCTTGACGGAGCGCTGCGACTGCTCGAGCAGCTCGGCGTTGAACTCCTCCTCCGTCTGCTCCCTGCTCTCCAGGTAGTCAGCGAGCGGCATGCGGAGCTGCGCTAGCTGGTTGTCCACCGACTCGCGGGCGTGCTCCATCTCGTGCTCGACGTACTTCTCGGGCAGCGGGATGTCCACGCTGTCCACGAGCGCGTCGACGGCGTGGTCCCGCGCCTGGGTGGCCTGCCGCAGCCGCTTGACCCGCTCGAGCTGGCGGCGGGTGTCGGCACGCAGTTCCCCAAGGGTGTCGAACTCGCTCGCCAGCTGCGCGAAGTCGTCGTCCAGCTCAGGCAGTTCCTTGACCTTGACGCTCTGCACGGTCACCGTGACGTCGGCCTGCTGGCCGGCGGCGTCGCCGCCCGCGAGCTCGCTGGTGAAGGTCGACGAATCGCCCGCGGACATGCCGGCGAGCGCCTCGTCCAGGCCCTCGAGCATCGTCCCGCTGCCGATCTCGTAGGACAGCCCGCTCGCCTGCGCGTCCTCGACCGGCTCGCCGTCCACCGACGCCGACAGGTCGATGGTGACGTAGTCGCCGTCTTCCGCCGGGCGCTGCGCGGTCTTGAGCGACGCGAACCGCTCCCGCAGCGACGAGAGGTACTCCTCCACGTCGTCGGGGGTGACCTCGGCGTTCTCCACGGTAACGGACAGCTCGGACAGGTCGGGCAGCTCGAACTTGGGCCGCACCTCGACCTCGGCTGTGAACGTCAGCTCCTTGCCGTCTTCCAGCTGGGTGATGTCGACGTCCGGCTGGCCGAGGGTGAACACCTCGGCCTCCTCCACCGCCTTGCTGTAGAGCTCGGGCAGCGCGTCGTTGACCGCCTCGGACAGCACCGCGCCCCGGCCCACCCGCATGTCGATGACCTGCGGCGGGACGCGACCGGGACGGAAGCCTGGGATGCGCACCTGCCGCGACACCTCACGGTAAGCCTTGTCCAGGCTCGGCTTGAGTTCCTCAAAGGAAACTTCGACGCTCAGCCGGACCCGGGTCGGGCTCAGCTCTTCGACGGCGGTCTTCACGGCGGCGTGGCTCCAGGGACGTGGACGGTAACTGCGCGGAATGTGCGCAGAGAAAAGTGTACGGCGGATAAGTCTATGGCCTCGCGGGCCTGGCAGGCGTCAGCGCTTGCCGTCCCACCTGTCAGGGATCACCAGGTGCAGCACCCAGCTGACCACGGCGACGATGAGCGCGCCCTCCAGGGCGGCCACGAAACCAGTGACGTGGAACGGCAGCTTGAGCTGGCCCGCCACCCAGCTGGCGAGCCAGAGCAGCAGCCCGTTGACCACCACGGCGACGAGACCGAGGGTCAGCACGTAGAACGCGCAGCCGATCGTCTTGATGATCGGCTTGAGAACCATGTTGATGACGCCGAAGATGATCGCGACGACCAGCAGCGTCCCGGCCCTCGACGCGTCGCTGTGTCCCGATACGACGATTCCGGGGACCACCCAGGCCGCGACGCCGAGCGCCGCCGCGGACACGAGGATCCGCAGGAGGATTGTCATGGCCCTTTTTGTACAGCACGAGGGCCCCGCCGCGCGGCCCGGGTGACAGACCGGAATGCCCTGATATCGACGGGGCCGGGTGCGGGCTACTCGTCGCCAGGCAAGTGCTGCGCGAGCAGCGCCAGGTCGGCGGGGCCGAGACGGTCGGCGGCCGTGTTGAGCTGATGCCAGTACGGGTAGATCAGCTCGGGCGCGCTCACCTTGTCGAGCGCCGCTCGCTCGTCCGTGCTGAGCAGCAGCGACGCCCCGCCCAGGTTGTCAATGAGCTGCTCGTCGGTGCGCGCCCCGATGATCACCGACGTCACGGCCGGACGGCCGAGCAGCCAGGCCAGCGCGACCTGGGGGGGCGACGCCCCGTGCGCGCCGGCGATGTCGACGAGTATCTCGACCGTGTCGTAGAGCTTCTCTCTGGTCCGGACCGGCGGCTCGTTCCACGTGCCAGAAACCTGCCGCGTGCCGCTCTCAGGAGAACCGTCACGCCGGTACTTGCCGGACAGCAGCCCGCCGGCCAGCGGCGACCACACCAGGATGCCGAGTCCCTGGTCGACCGCCAGCGGGACGAGCTCGTACTCGGCGTCCCTGGCCTCGAGGGAGTAGTAGACCTGCTGCGCGGCGAACCGCTCGAACCCGTGGCTGTCCGCGACCGCGAGCGCCTTCATGAGCTGCCAGCCCGCGTAGTTCGACGCCGCCAGGTAGCGCACCTTGCCCGCCGATACCAGCGAGTTCAGCGCGGACAGCGTCTCCTCGAGCCGGGTCTGCCCGTCCCATTCGTGCACGTGGTAAATGTCGATGTGATCGGTGCCCAGACGGCGCAGGCTCGCCTCGCACCCGGCGATGATGTGCTGCCGGGACAGGCCGGCGTCGTTCGGGCCGTCGCCCATCGCCATCCGCACCTTGGTGGACAGCAGCAGCGTGTCGCGGCGGCCCTTGATCACCTCGCCGGTGATCTCCTCGGCGAGCCCGCCGGAGTACACGTCGGCGGTATCGATCAGGTTTATCCCGGCGTCCAGGCATATGTCGACCTGCCGTCGCGCGCCATCGATGTCAGTCGCCCCGACGGCGCTGAACCCGCCACGCCCGCCGAACGTCATCGTGCCGAGCGTCAGCGCCGAGATCCGCAGTCCGCTGTGCCCGAGCTGCCGGTACTCCATTGAGCCTCTCCTTCCGATCGCAGATATCCCGAACGTACAGCGCTCCCTCCTCCCGCATGGCCGCCGGGTGCGGGTAGAAGTTCTGTTGTGAGAGGCTCATCCGGCGGGCGGCTGTCGGTCCCTGACTGGCTATCGGAGGTCGTGCCCGACTGGCTGGCCGACGTGGTGCGGCCTAAGAAGGCGCCCATCCCCTGGCCGGACATGATCCGGGCCGTGTTCGCGATCTGGGTGCCGCTCGCGGCAGGTTTCATCACTGGCCGGCGGGAGATCGCCCTGCTGACCGCCATGGGGGGCCTGCTCAGCGTCATGATCGATCAGGGCGGCCCGTTCCGTGCCCGGGTGCAGCGGATCGGGACCGCCGCCGTGTTCGGGGGCGCGGTGGGGCTGACCATTGGCTCGGTGATCCATGGCCGCGGCTGGATCGCGGTGATCGCCCTCGTCGTGATCGCCGGCGTGTCGGCGATCCTGGCGCGGCTCGGCGCCGTCGGCTCGGCCACCGGGCTGCAGCTGCTGATCTACAGCGCACTCGGCCTCGGGCCACTCGGCGCGCTGCGCCCGTGGTGGCACACCGCACTCGGGTTCATCGGCGGGGCGGTATGGGGCCTGGTGCTAATCATGCCGGCCTGGCTGTTGTCCCCGCGGGGCGCGGAACAGAGTGCCGTCGCCGGCGTTTACCACGCCATCGCCGACGGCCTGCGGGCGATCGGCACGCCCGAGGTCGTGAACACGCGCCGCGCAGTGACCACCGCTCTGAACAGGGCGTACGACACGCTGCTGACCGGCCGGTCGGTGGCCAGCGGGCGCAACGAGCTGGACATGCGGCTGATGGCGATCCTCAACCTCAGCCACCAGATGGTAGAGGCCGCCACCGCGCTGCGCAGTTCCGGCGAGCGGCCGCCGCCGTGGGTCACCGACACCATCGACCGGCTCGCCGACGAGGTGCTCACGCTGCGCCTGGACGAGACCGCGCCGTCGTTCATCCCGCCGCCGTGGTCATCCTCGCCTGGCGCGCTCGCGCTGCGCGAAGCGATGGTCGCGCTGGCCCGCTGCATCTCAGGGACCTCGACGCCGCAGCCCGCTCCGGCGGCGCGGCAGCCGGGGCTGCGCGACCGGGTGCGCGAGCGTGCGGCACGCCTGATCGACCAGCTCATCGGCGGCCGCATCGCTTGGGAGTTCACCGTCCGGCTGATGATCTGCACGGGCGTGGCCGCCGTGTTCAGCGAGGTGCTTCCGATCCAGCGGTCGTACTGGGTGGTCCTCACGGTCGCGATCATCCTCAAGCCGGACTACGGATCGGTGTTCTCCCGCGCCGTCCAGCGCGGCGCCGGCACGATCATCGGCGCGGTGCTCGGCGCGGTGATCATCGCACTGGTACCGTACGGGCCGTGGCTGCTGGTCCCGTTCGGCGTGCTCGCGGCGCTGCTGCCCTACGGCAAGAGCCGCAGCTTCGGGCTGACCGCGACGTTCCTCACCCCGTTCGTCGTGCTGCTCATCGACCTGCTCAGCCCCGGCGGCTGGCGGCTGGCTGAGGAGCGGCTCATCGACACGCTGATCGCCTGCGCGATCGTCCTGCTCATCGGCTACGCGCCCTGGCCGTCAGCGTGGTCCGCGCACCTGCCGCGGCAGTTCGCCGACACGCTGCGGGCGGTGGCCGCCTACATGGACGAATCGCTGGTGACCGCCTGGGACTCAGATCCGCCTCAGGTCACGTCACCGCTCCCTGCGGCGGCCAACGCAGGGGACGCAGGAGGCGCCGCGCCCGTCCGGCGATCAGGGCTGCGGCGGCAGGCGTCCCGCGCCCTGTCTAACCTGCGCGCGGAGTTCCAGCGAACCATGTCGGAACCGGCGCCGGTCAGCCGCCGCGCCACGGCCTGGTGGCCCGCCGAAGTTGGCCTGGAGGAAGTGATGGACGCGACGACCGGCCTGGTCGTGGCGATCGGCCGCGGCACGGCGCCGCCAGGCGCCAAGGCGGTTCATCAGCTGACGGGGACGCTGCGCGCGGTCGCGGACGCGATCAACGCTGGGACGCCGCCCGCCATATCCGGCGAGCTGCCGGACGATCCGACCCTCATGCCGGTCACCGACGCCGTCCGGTCGGTGCTCGCGGTGCTCGTCCGTGGCGGCGAGTCCGGCGCTCGAGGCGACGCGGCCCGCCAGCCCGCCCCGGCCTGAAAGGAATCTGGATGGACAGCGAAACGAGCGAGCTGAACCTCGCGCTCGCCCACCTGCGCGGCGCGGATCCCGTGCTCGCCCGGGTCATCGATCAGCACGCCGGCTTCGATCCGCGCGGCTGGCTGCGTGAGCTGCCGGTCATGGGCTCCTTTGGCGCCCTGATTTTCATGGTGACCGGCCAGCAGCTGTCGGTGCGGTCCGCCGCGAGCATCCTGGGCCGGATCCAGGACCTGTTCGGCGGGCAGCTGCCGTCTCCGGCCGCGCTGCTCGCCGCCGACCCCGCCGATCTGCAGAAGACCGGGCTGTCTCGCAGGAAAGTGGCGACGCTGCGCGCCGTGGCCGCGCAGTACGCCGACGGCTCGCTCAGCGACGAGGCGCTGCGGGCCATGTCCGACCAGGAGATCATCGACCGCCTCACGACCATCTCCGGCATCGGCCCGTGGACGGTGCACGGCATGCTGATCATCGCGTTTGACCGCGCCGACGTCGTGCTGCCCGGCGATCTCGCGCTTCGCAAGGCCATCCAGCGCGCCTATCAGCTCGGCCACCGGCCGAGCCAGCAGGAGGTGCTGCAGATCGCCGAACCCTGGCGGCCGTACCGGAGCCTGGCGACCGCGTACCTGTTCCAGGTCGCGCTGGACGACCCGGGCACGCCGTTGCCTGAGAAGCAGCAACAGTAACCGGTCGGGCTGGCGGGACTCGAACCCGCGACCTCGTGCACCCAAAATTAGATCTGGGCTCGAAGCGAGCTATCCTTATCAAGACAAATGAGCACGTCAGAGGCACTTTTCTGTTAGTTAGTGCAGTCTAGTGGAGGGGACTGTAGTGCCTTCTGGCTAACTCGGAATCTAACGAGAGCTGGTGCCATGGCCTACGTCAACAAGCGCTCAGGGAAGAACGGGGCGAAGCGCTTCACAGGGCTCTATAAGGCTGTGGATGGGACGTACAAGAGCGCGGGAACGTTCGACGCTGAGAAGCGCGCCCTAGAGGTAGCCCAGGCCGCTGAGCGGCATGCGCGCCTGCAGCTGGCCGAGACGAGCCCGGCCGACAGGGCGACTGTGACGCTCGCGATGTATATGGAGATGTTCCTCAGCGCCGCCGATATCGAGGCGAACAGCAAGGAGACATACGCCCGGCACTTGACCCTGCACGTCATCCCGTACATCGGCAAGCAGAGGGTCGCCGAGGTTTCCCGGGAGACGATCCACCGCCTGCTCACGGTAGTGCTGAAGGAGGAAGGCGCCAGCAGACGACGATTCTGCACACGCGCACGGCCCTGTCCGCGATGCTGCAGATGGCCTGGGACAACGGGTATCGAAAGGACAACCCGGTCCGGGGAATCAAGCTCAAGGGCGTACCCGCGAAACCGATCGTTGTGGCCACGAAGGATCAGTTCCTCCGCGTCTACAACGCACTTCCGCACCAGCCCGCGAAGGTGCTCGCCCGCCTCGGGGTCTCTTCGGGCGCGCGGCTGTGCGAGCTGATCTCGTTCATCCCGGAGGACTTCGACTTCGCCGCGCACATGCTAGCCGTGCGCAGATCCACCGTGGAAGTGACCGCGAAGTACCATCCCACCGGGGACCGGTTTCTCACGAGGGAGTACACCAAGAACGGCGAACATCGCCGGTTCAAGGTCGATCATGCTGTCTCGGAAATGGTGCGGGAGCACATCGCGCTTCACGAAATCGGGCCCGGCCAGGTGATCTTCCCGGTACGGCTGTTCGCTGCGACCGAGGCCGCTGGCCGGGACCGGCTCACCCAGGAAGAGCTCGATGCTCTGGGCTTCACCGATGAGCTGCCGAACGGGCGCCAGTACAAGCACGGCACGCTCGGCGGGTACGTGACCGCGAAATGCCGGTGCAGGGGGTGCAAGCAGTGGAGCTCGGACTATGCGCGCGACCGCAAGCGCCGCCGGACTGGACGGTCGGCGCGGGAGTGGTCACCCGCCTGGCGGAACGATCCGACCGAGTACCTGGGCGCGGACGTGTGGCGGCGGATCTGGAACACGGCCGTCGACGACGCGGGGCTTCCGTTCCCCTACACGCCATACCAGGTGCGTCACACGCACGCGTCCTGGCTCATCGACCAGGGTATCGATCTCGCCCGGGTGCAATACCGACTGGGCCACGGCGACCTTCAGGCCACCACGCGGTACGTCAAGATTCTCGACGAGGAAGATCCGAAAGCCGCGGACGTCATATCGGCGATACTCGGAGACGTTGCCTAGAGTTGGAGAGTCCGTCCGTGACGCCCGATGCAGCATCCCGGAAGGCTAGACTCTGGTAGGTACGGGCTGTAGCGCAGTTTGGCTAGCGCGCCGCGTTTGGGTCGCGGAGGTCGCCGGTTCGAATCCGGCCAGCCCGACACTCGTGATGTCGCAAGACATCGGGAATGACCCCGAACCCGCATTAGGTTCGGGGTTTTGGTTTGCGGCGAGGCCGCGGCGTGGGGTTCCGGGGAGCGGGCCGGGCGGGCGTCCGGTGGGCTGGTAGTCGCGGTCGGGGTTGAGCACGAACTGACGGAGGGGCTCGCCGGTGGCGGCGTTGTTGACGCGGATGTTCGGGTCAGCCCGACACGGCCAGCCGAACGCGGAGGTCTCATTTTTCGGGTGGAGTCCACTTACGCTGGTTTGCGTCTGACATTCCGGCGCTGGTTGGCGTGATGACCGCGACACCGGACGCCGTGGCGTCGAAGAACAAGACGGAGCCGACCACTGAGCAGCAGGCACGGCTTCGTGTATCGCCGGACCACACGCTGACGGCGGACTCAGGCTCACCTCACGGCGATGCTAGGACGCGGCGTGCGATATCCGTTCGGCGCGATCTGATGGTTGGATTCATCCGTCTCGTCAGCCGGCCATAACGGGATCTTCTGCCGCGTGGCAGCCTGCTGGCGAATACGCAGCGAAGTTCCAGCAGCCCAGAATAGTAACGCCTGGTCAAGAAGGTATCGGAGCGGTCTGCGGGACCGTTTGCTTTCGCTGTCTGCATACGATGCTGACCGAGCTGGTCGGAGAATGAAACCAAGCTTACATATCTGAAAATGTCCTTGGCTAACCTGGTAACGCAACCTTGGCCAGCGGAAGCGGATGCGATACCCGCCTTGCCTGTTAGATGAATTTCTCGGCACCGGGGCTTGACCGCCCGTCTCTTTGTAACCCGGGCAGCCAAGGATTTTATTGCTTGACCTGACGTGCTGGGAAGGGGATCGTACGGAGAGGGTCCTGTTGTTGTTGGCGGGCAGATCCGGGGCTTGGCGGGGATTCATCGACTTGGCCGTGTCTACGCTGTTCGGCCCGATTCAAAGATCAAGACCCCGAAGTTGCTGACTGTCTTGAACGGGTGGAGGGGGATCGACGTGGCTGCTGCCTCGATCGAGGTGTCGGGACCGGACGCCGGGCGGCTGGCGGGGGAGCTCCGGGCAGCGCTGGCCGCGGCTGTTGAGCCGGGTGACAGCGTCTCGCCGGTTGAGGTGGAGCGGTCGGCCGATCTGGTGATCGCCATTATCGGGCTGGTGTTCAGCGGGGTTGGGACAGCCCAGACGATCTGGGACTGGTGGCACGCTCGCCGGCCGGAGGGCGTTACGGTCAAGATCCTGCTGGATGATGGCACTCAGGTCGATCTGTCAGGCGTGGACCAGAAGCAGCTGGAGATCGCTCTCGGGCGGCGAACGATGCCGGGCATTGACAGCAAGAATTAGGGGATCCCGATGAACGAGTTCGAGCTGGAGATCTTCGAGCAGAGTTCTGACTACTCGGAGCTTCGTCTACGTGGTGGTGGGGAAGGGCTGCGAACTCGTGGCCTGGACCGGGCGGCGATCGACGATCTGATCGAGGTTGTCGAGCATGCGTATGCCGACGATTCCATAGCGCAGCGAGTCTTCGGCTCGGCGGAGCTTCGTGATCTGGGTGAGGTACTTTTCAGTTTCCTCGATGGTGATGAGCGGTGGTTCAGCCAGGCGCTGGCCGACCCGCGGGGTGTCATGGTGCGGATCGCGGCGGGGCAGCGGTTGCGTCATCTTCCGTGGGAGCTGGCCGTTCGTGACGGCTCGTACCTGACGGTGAGCGAAAGCGCGCCGCTGCTCCCGGTGCGGGCCGCGAGCTCGGTCGCGACCCTCGGTGCGGTGGTCGCGCGGCACAACCGGCCGCTTCGTGTGCTGTTCATGGCGGCCTCGCCGGAGGGCGTGGAACCGGTTCTCAGCTTTGAGGCTGAGGAAGCCGGGATCTTGGAGGCCACCGCCGACACGGGCACGGAACTGGTCGTGGAGGAGAGCGGCACCCTGGAAGGGCTCCGTTTTACGGCCGAGTCGTACGACCCGGGGTACTTTGATGTCCTTCATGTGAGCGGCCACGCCATGATCGACGGGGGGCGGCCGAAGTTCCTGGTCGAGAACGAGCTCGGCGGCCTGGCGCTGGCGACGGCGGACCAGATCGCGCGGGCGATGGACGGCCAGTGGCCGCGGCTGGTGTTCGTTTCCGGGTGCCTGACCGGGGGCGCCCCGGATCGCGGGACGATCCCGTCGATGAGTGAGAGCCTGGTGCGGGCGGGGGCCCCGGCGGTGCTGGGGTGGGCGCTGCCGGTGGGCGATGCCTCGGCCACTGCGTTCGCCTCCCGCCTGTACCGGGACCTTGCGGCGGGACAGCCGCTGGACCGCTCCGTGGTCGCGGCCCGCCGGCAGCTCTACGCCGGCCAGAGCCGCAGCTGGCACCTGCTGCGGGTGTATGCCGACAAGTCACCGCTGACGCCCATGGTGACGCCGCGGAACACCCCCGGCCGGGAGCGGATCAGGGTTCGTCACGCGGCGGCTGAGTTCCTGGACCCGCAGACGCAGATCTCCCGGGTCGCGTCCCGGGCCGGCTTCGTCGGGCGGCGGCGGGCGATCCAGCGGTGCCTGCGCACGCTCAGGCAGCCGCTGGGCTCTGCGGGCGCGGCCGAGGCGCTGGTGCTTCAGGGCATGGGCGGGCTGGGAAAGAGCACGCTGGCCTCCCGCCTGCTGGAGCGCATGCCCACCCACCAGCGGGCTGTCTGGTTCGGCCGGGTCGACCTGACGAAGTTCCGGGAGCTGACGTCGAAGGTCAGGTTCCAGGATATGGATCAGCAGATCGAGGCGACCGAGCTGCTGGCCAGGGATGAGGTCGATCTCGCGGTGCGGCTGCGGTACCTGTTCGACGGGCCGCTCGGGCAGGTCCCGTGCCTGTTCGTCTTCGATGATTTCGAGCAGGGAAACCTGGAGGAGCGCGCCGGCGGCTACGTGCTGTCGGGCGAGATGGCGCAGATCCTGCCGGCCCTGCTGAAGGCGATCCGTGAGTCCAACAGCACCAGCCGGGTCATGATCACCAGCCGCTACCAGTTCCCGGCGCCGGCCGGGACGGCCATCCGGGTCGAGCCGCTGGAGACACTGTCCGACGTTGAGCAGGCCAAGAAGGTGGCGAACCTCCCGAACCTGCGTCCCGGATCCGTCACCACGCCCCAGGAAATCAGAGATCGGGCCATCGAGGCCGCCAGCGGCAATCCTCGCCTGCTCGACTGGCTCGACAAGATCATTACGGACGCCACTGTCGACGTCGAGGACCTGATCGCCGCCATCGAGGACGAGGCCGACAGGTTCAGGGAAACCATCTTCGCCCGGAAGCTGCTCGACGCGCAGCCAGCCGGGCTCCAGGCAATGCTGGCCAAGGTTAACGTCGTCGAACTGCCCGTGCCCGCCGCGACCGTGTACGCCATCCATGACCACCCCGAGGCGGCAAGTCACCTCCGCCGTGCCGCCCAGCTCGGCCTGCTCGAGGAAGGCACCGATCCGGAGACCGGCGAGCGGCGTTACTTCGTTTCCAACGTCCTGCGGCCGCTGATTAGGCCCCTGATCACTGACGACGAGTACCGCGAGGCCTGCGCCGCGGCCGCCCGATCGCTGTACACCCTCTGGGTTACCCAAGAACCCGCCGCGGACGCTGGCTGACAGCGATGACGTCGGCGGCGCGGTGGGTGGAGGTACACCGGCTGGCGGTGGCCGGCCAGGAGGCCGCGATCGCCCAGGATGTGGGGGGCCGCATTGGTCGGGGGTGGCTGGCCAGGTCACAGTTTGCCGATGCGGCCCGGCTGGCCGGGCTGACCCTGACCCTGGGTGAGGACGCCACCGCCTTCTACCAGCTCGGCTGGGCCAGAAGCGCCACCGGGGACCGGACCGCGGCGCTGGCCGCCTACGATCAGGCCCTGCGCCTGTACCGGGCCGCCGGCGACCGGGGAGGGGAGGCGGTCACGCTGAGCAACATCGGCGTCGTGTACCGCGGTTTGAGTGAGCTGCAGCGGGCGCTGGAGTACTTCGGGCAGGCGCTGCCGGTCATGCGGGAGGTCGGGGACGGGGCCGGGGAGGCCGCCACGCTGAGCAACATGGGCGCCGTGTACCGCGGTCTGGGTGAGCCGCAGCGGGCGCTGGAGTACTACGGGCAGGCGCTGCCGATCACGCGGGAGGTCGGCGACCGGGCCGGGGAGGCCGCCACGCTGAGCAACATCGGCGCCGTTTACCCCGGTCTGGGCGAGCCGCAGCGGGCGCTGGAGTACTTCGGGCAGGCGCTGCCGATCCGCCGGGAGGTCGGCGACCGGGCCGGGGAGGGGGTCACGCTGAGCAACATGGGCGCCGTGTACCGCGGTCTGGGCGAGCCGCAGCGGGCGCTGGAGTACTTCGGGCAGGCGCTGCCGATCCTGCGGGAGGTCGGCGACCGGGCCGTGGAGGCGGTTACGCTGAACAACATCGGTCTCCTCTACCGCGGTCTGGGCGAGCCGCAGCGGGCGCTGGAGTACTACGGGCAGGCGCTGCCGATCATGCGGGAGGTCGGCGACCGGGCCGGGGAGGCGGTCACGCTGAGCAACATCGGCGCCGTGTATCGCGGTCTGGGTGAGCCGCAGCGGGCGCTGGAGTACTTCGGGCAGGCGCTGCCGATTATGCGGGAGGTCGGGGACCGGGCCAGGGAGGCGGTGATCCGCTATAACATTGCGATGCTCTACCGCGCTCAGGGGGAGCTCAGCCGGGCAGTCGCCGAGCTGGAGCAGGTTGTCGAGCTGGACCGCCAGGTCAGCCACCCCGACCTGCAGTCCGACACCGAGATGCTCCACCGCGTCCGCCAGGAGCTGGCGAGCCCGGACCCGGATCGCGGGCCGCGATGACGTCGGTGGCGCGGTGGGTGGAGGTGCACCGGCTGGCGGTGGCCGGCCAGCAGGCCGCGATCGCCCGCGATGTGGGGGGCCGCGTTGGCTGGCAGTGGCTGGCCAGGTCACGGTTCGCGGATGCGGCCCGGCTGGCCGAGCTGACCCTGACCCTGGGTGAGGACGCCCGGGCCTTTTACCAGCTCGGCTGGGCCAGAGGTGCCACCGGGGAGCCGGCCGCGGCGCTGGCCGCCTACGATCAGGCGCTGCGCCTGGATCGGGCCGCCGGCGACCGCGGCAACGAGGCCGCCACGCTGAGCAACATCGGCGAGGTGTACCGCGGTCTGGGCGAGCCGCAGCGGGCGCTGGAGTACTACGGGCAGTCGCTGCCGGTCACGCGGGAAGTCGGCGACCGGGCCGGGGAGGCGGCCACGCTGAACAACATCGGCGAGGTGTACCGCGGTCTGGGCGAGCCGCAGCGGGCGCTGGAGTACTACGGGCAGGCGCTGCCGATCCGGCGGGAGGTCGGGGACCGGGCCGGGGAGGCGGTCACGCTGAACAACCTCGGCGGCGTGTATCGCGGTCTGGGCGAGCTGCAGCGGGCGCTGGAGTACTACGGGCAGGCGCTGCCGATCCGGCGGGAGGTCGGCGACCGGGCCGGGGAGGCCGCCACGCTGAACAACCTCGGCAGCGTGTATCGCGGTCTGGGCGAGCCGCGACGGGCGCTGGAGTACTACGGGCAGGCGCTGCCGATCACGCGGGAGGTCGGGGCCCGGGCCGGGGAGGCCGCCACGCTGAACAACATCGGCGAGGTGTACCGCGGTCTGGGCGAGCCGCAGCGGGCGCTGGAGTACTACGCGCAGGCGCTGCCGATCCGGCGGGAGATCGGGGCCCGGGCCGGGGAGGCCACCACGCTGAACAACATCGGCGCCGCGTACGACGCTCTGGGGAAGCCGCAGCGGGCGCTGGAGTACTACGGGCAGGCGCTGCCGATCACGCGGGAGGTCGGCGACCGGGCCGGGGAGGCGGTGACCCGCTATAACGTGGCGATGATCCACCGCGATCAGGGGGAGCTCGGCCGGGCAGTCGCCGAGCTGGAGCAGGTTGTCGAGCTGGACCGCCAGGTCAGCCACCCCGACCTGCAGTCCGACACCGAGATGCTCCACCGCGTCCGCCAGGAGCTGGCGAGCCCGGACCCGGATCGCGGGCCGCGATGACGTCGGTGGCGCGGTGGGTGGAGGTGCACCGGCTGGCGGTGGCCGGCCGGGAGGCCGGGATCGCCCGGGATGTCGGGGGCCGCGTTGGCTGGGGGTGGCTGGCCAGGTCACGGTTCGCGGATGTGGCCCGGCTGGCCGAGCTGACCCTGACCCTGGGTGAGGACGCCCGCGCCTTCTACCAGCTCGGCTGGGCCAGAGGTGCCACCGGGGAGCCGGCCGCGGCGCTGGCCGCCTACGATCAGGCACTGCGCCTGTACCGGGCGGCCGGCGACCGCGGCAACGAGGCGGTCACGCTGAACAACATCGGCCTCGTGTACCGCGTTCTGGGTGAGCCGCAGCGGGCGCTGGAGTACTACGGGCAGTCGCTGCCGATCCTGCGGGAGGTCGGGGACCGGGCCGCGGAGGCGGTCACGCTGAACAACATCGGCGAGGCGTACCACACTCTGGGCGAGCCGCAGCGGGCGCTGGAGTACTACGGGCAGGCACTGCCGATCCGGCGGAAGGTCGGCGACCGGGCCGGGGAGGCCGCCACGCTGACCAACATCGGCGAAGTGTACCGCGGTCTGGGCGAGCCGCAGCGGGCGCTGGAGTACTACGGGCAGGCGCTGCCGATCCTGCGGGAGGTCGGCGACCGGGCCGGGGAGGCCGCCACGCTGAACAACATCGGCGCCGCGTACCGCGTTCTGGGCGAGCCGCAGCGGGCGCTGGAGTACTACGGGCAGGCGCTGCCGATCCGGCGGGAGGTCGGCGACCGCGCCGGGGAGGCCACCACGCTGAACAACATCGGCGAGGCGTACAACGGTCTGGGCGAGCCGCAGCGGGCGCTGGAGTACTACGGGCAGTCGCTGCCGATCACGCGGGAGGTCGGCGACCGGGCCGGGGAGGCGGTGACCCGCTATAACGTGGCGATGATCCACCGCGATCAGGGGGAGCTCGGCCGGGCAGTCGCCGAGCTGGAGCAGGTTGTCGAGCTGGACCGCCAGGTCAGCCACCCCGACCTGCAGTCTGACACCGAGATGCTCCACCGCGTCCGCCAGGAGCTGGCGAGCCCGGACCCGGATCGCGGGCCGCGATGACGTCGGTGGCAGACAGCACAAATCTGCTAGATGGCGTTCAGTCCTAATAGCAAGATCGTGGAAATTCGCGGTCTGGTGCGTGCAGTCAGCGGTTTCGGTAGCGAGGTTGGCCGGGTTCGAGGTGACGGGCGCAGCGCGGGCAGCCTGGGTCGCTGGCCGGGGATACGGACCGAGTTCCGACGACCATCGGCGCCTTGATTGTCTACCGCTCAATCAGGTCCGCCCAGGTTGAGCCATGGTGGCGGGCCGACTTATCTGGCACCGGACATTCACGGGGCGTCGGGATAACGTTGTGCGCCGGTCAGTTCGTTAGCCGGAACGAACGTCGTCGCGATCCTGCACAGGGCCTTCGTTCCCGTTACTTACCCTTCCGTCGAGGTAGCGGATGAGCGCTGATGGGCGGAACCGGAGTTGCTTGCCTAGCCGGATGGCCTCAAGTGCACCATTCTCGACGGCGTCGTAGAGCCAGCTTTTCTTCACCTTCAGCAGAGCGCATACATCGTCTGGGGTGAGCAGGTCGAGATCCCAGTGCGGGCCTTCGTGGAGAACGGGCTGCCCGGCGGCGGGGTACCTGTTTCGGCCAGCGTTGGCGGCTGCAGTTTCGCGGGTCACGGCTCGGCCTCCAGGTCACTATGTCTGGCGGGCTGACTCTCAGGAGTGCATGGTGTCTGGCTGAGGTCGGGCAGCCTGTAGGCGGTGTCGTGGTCGATGGCGGTGCGGTAGGCCTGCTCGACGGCTCGCAGCCGGGCCACGACCTGGGTCTCATGGGCGGCGATGTCCTGGCGGTTGCGGCGGCCGTAGGAGTCTTCGGGCAGGGTGCGGCCGTACCGCTCGACCTCGCGGACGTGGGCCTCGCGCTCATCGGCATGAGCCGCGATGGCGAACATCGCGATATTGGCAGTGGCGGCGTCTAGGACAAGGGTGACCGTGCGGCTGCCCGGGTCATGGCGGGCCAGAGTGATGGGCTGTCCGGCTGTGTCTGGCCGGGTCGGCTCGGGCGTGCCGCGGCCTTCCCTGGTCCTTTCGCGCAGGTCTGCGAGCATCGCGTCGGCCTGGTCGATCTGGTCGCAGATGGCGCCGAAATCGGTGCCGACCGGGCCGAGGTCGGTGCCGCGGGCGACCGCGTATTCCCTGAGCCTGGCGGCCGTTGACCGGTGCAGGTAGCCCGCAGAGCGGGCGTAGTTGGCTAGCTGCAGCTTCAGCGCTCGGGTGACTGCTCCAGACTGGGCGAATCTGATCAGGCCCCGGGCGAAATCTGGCGACTGCTGCTGTGCCACCAGCCACAGGGCCATCCTCCGGGCGGTGACGTGGTCGATGACGCCGCCCTGGCTATTTGCCGCCGCGACGCCGTCGGCGATGAGATCTTCGTATAGGGAAAGGTTGCGGAGCGGCCCGCGCTCGGGCAGTCGGTAGCTGGGTCTTGCCGGAGGTCCAATGCCGTTATCGGTCTCATACATCGGTCATCCGGCGCTCCTAGCAAACCGGCCAACTGGGCGAGCCGCCGACCGGTGAAGCGGCGAGTCCTGCCCAGATCGCTGCTGTGCCGGGCTGTTCAATCGGCTGCCTCCCGGCTGGCTGGCTCTTGCTCGGGGTCGTTGACGCTGGGCGGCTGGGAGGCCCTGGCAATCGCTTCGGGTGCGGCCAGCCCGAGTTCTTCGGCCCAGCTCTCGACGTGGGGCAAGAGCGGGTGCCTGTCGTGGAGGTCATGCTCGGCGGCGGTGTCGGCCAGGGTCATCGCGGTGACGGCGGTGTTGCGGTCCAGGAGTTGGCCGGGCAGCCATGACACTTCCCAGCCGTTCCGGTCCGGTGCGTAACGGGCGGTGTGGAGACTGCGGTCGCTGGTCATCGTGGTGTCGCTGATGGTCAGGGTCATGGTTCGGCTTCCAGGTCGGGTTCGGGGTCGGGCCGGGGTTCGGGATCGGGGTCTTTGCCGGCGTGCAGGGCGTCCCAGAGGTTGAATCTGTTGTCCGGGTAGCGCTCTTTGACCCAGTCGCTCGCGGCCACGACGATCACGTACTCGGGAGGCCTAGTGCCGGGGACGCGGCTGGGTTCGCTGTATTTGCGCAGTTTCATGGCATCGCCCGCCGTGTCGCGGTGGCCGTGTGCGCGGCTCGGGGCGGACGATGGTGGATCACTGTCCGGCCTCCGGCTCGGCGGCCGCACGCGCCTCTCTGCTGGCGGGCGCCGGGTGGCCGGGCGCGTGCTGCCGCGCGGCGGAGGCTTCGGCGGCCTGGATCAGCTGGGCGGCCAGGTGGTCGTAGGCGTCGGCGGCCTGTAGTCGCCATTGGCAGGTGGTGCAGGGCTGGTCAGTGCAGTCGGCGCAGGTGGCGGCACGGTCGCGCTTGTATTCGGCGGCGTCGTCCAGGGCGGCGAGCAGCGTCTTGACCTGGCCGGCCGAGACGACGACGGCTGGGGCGGCCGGCTGGCCGGCGGTCATGTGTTTCTCCTTGCCTGGCGAGGTCGTGCGGGCGGGTGGATGTCGGGGGCGATCCCGGTTCCGGTGGCGGGTTTCCAGCCGCTGGCGGGGCGGTAGCCGGGGATGTCGAGTTCGTCGTCGTCGAGGCCGGCGCCGGCGCACCAGTTGCCGGCGATCGCTTTGCGGCGGGCGGCGGTGGCTGCGCCGCGCTCGAAGCGGGTGCGTTCGGGGGCGCGCTTGTCCCACCAGGCGTCGTACAGGTCGCTGACCGCGTCGCGGAGTTTGGCGCTGACGGTCGGGGTGTCACCGCGGACGATGGCGCGGATGGTCATCTCGCGGACGCCTAGGGCGTGGGCGATGCGGGCCGAGCCGTGGCCCATGACGTGCAGGGCGCGCAGCCGCAGCCGCGTGCCCCCGGCGTCCAGCCGGGCGCGGTGCAGGGTGGCGCTGGTGACCTGGGACAGGGCCCTGGCTGTGGCGGGGGTGGGCGGTCGGCGGCCGGAGCCCAGGTCGTGGACGGTGGCCGGGGCGAGGCCGGCGGCTGCGGCGATGGCCCGGTAGCTGCCGCCGTCGCGCTGCAGGCGGCGTATCTGATCGCGGACGTCACCGGGAACCGCGCTGGGGTCGCTGGAAGCGGCGGCGGCATGGCCAACGGGCGGACGGGGGCTGGTGGTCATGTCAGCTGGCTCCTTCGGCCTGGCGGCCAGGGTCTTTGGGGGCGTGGCGGGTGCGGCGGGCGGAGTTGAGGGTGCGGGTGATCTCTTGTTCGGGGAGTCCGCCCTGGCGGGCGGCGGCGGCCAGTTCGTTCAGGTCGGCGGCCGGGTTGGCGTCCAGGGCGCGGTTGGCGGCCCAGAACAGGCCGGCGTTGCGGTTGCCCTCGGGCTGGGATACAACCCACCGGACCAGGCGGGTGATGCCGTAGTCGTGAAGCGGGCGGGTGGCTGGCTGATGGTACTGGCGGTCGGGTTCCAGCAGCCGGATGACGGCCTGCCAGTCCAGGCCGGCCTGGCCGTCCAGGGTCCTGATGCGCTCATACGGCCGGCCGCGGACCTGGGATGGCGGGGCCAGCACGTAGCCGCCCGCGGACCGGAAGTCCAGGTGCTGCGTAGGCAGGTGGCCGTTGCGCTGGGCCGAGCCGGTGAAGTAGGCGTGCAGGCCGCCGCTGGGGGTGCGGATGTAGGCGCTGGCGCCCTCCAGCAGCCCGGCGGCGCGCAGCCGGGCGAAGGCGCTGAACCCGTTTCCGGCCGGGCCGTGCTGGTCGACGTCGAGGACGTCGGGTCCGGGGGCGCCGGTGGCGATGGCCAGGTTCCAGCCGCCCTGGCGAGCGAACCATTCGGTGATCTGCTGGATGTCGGTGGTGGCGTCTTGGCAGCCGTGCCGGGTGGCCGGGATCTTCTGGCCGGGCAGGCAAGGGAAGACAGGCCAGCCGCGGTCGGCGTAGGCCAGGGCCTGGCGGAGGACCGGGTTGGTCATGGCGAGCTCCAGGTGTAACCGGCGGGCTGCCTGCCGGGGCTGGCGTGGACGCAGCCGGTGGTTTCGGTCATCAGCTGACCAGCGAGGGCGGGGAGGATGCGGGCCTGGTATTCGGCCTGGGCGGACAGCAGCGCAGCGCTACGGGCGGGCTGCAAGTAGAGGGCTGACCAGAGCTGGCTGAGGATGTCCAGCCCGTACAGGCACAGGTCGTGGGCCGGCCAGCAGGGCGCGAGGGTGGCGGCCAGGTGACCGTAGCCGGGCCGGTACACCTGGTCGACCCAGGCCCGCAGCCCGGCGATGGCTGGCTTTCGTTCTGCGCGGGTGAGCGTCCACCAGACCGGCGCCGGGCCGGGATGGTAGCGGTCCTTGCCGTCCGCGCCCGGGCCGGCGAGCTCGGCGGCTAGTTCGGTTACCTGCCGGTCCAGGGCCTCAAGCCGAGCAAGCGCCGCAGTGTCGTCGGCGAGCGTGCGGCCCATCGTGGTGATCACGGCGGCGAGCTGGGTGAGCCGCTCGCCGGCCGCGGCGAAGTGGGCCGCTTCACGGTCATCGAGCTGGCGGAGCTGGTCGCGGTGGGCGGCGAGCTGGTCGAGGACGGCGGCCAGCGGATCTGCGGTCATGGCCGGCCCCACAGGGGCGAAGCACTACTGCTCGAGGGCCAGGCGGCGGAGTGATCAGGGATGCCTGGCCCTGGTTCGGCGATCTGCCGGACCTGCCGGGCAGGACCGGTGAGGGCGGGGCGGTGGCGGCGGGCGCGGCGGTAGGCGGGGTTGTTCCAGGCGCGCGGCAGGCGGGCGATGACCGGGGCGCAGCCGCCGCGGATGACCAGCGCGAACCCGGCCGGCAGCTGCCGGATCATGTCGGGCGCGGCCACATCGTGGCGGGTGGCGTGGTCCTGGCCGCGGACCTTCCACGACGCCTGCCCGCACAGCGTGCTGGCCGCCTGCAGCGTGGTGGTGTCGGTGATGCCGGGCAGGAACACCTTCACCGAACAGGTGTCGAGCACGACCTGGCGGCCGTGATCCTCCCACCGCCCGGCCAGCTGCGCCTCACCGTGCACCACGGCGATGATCTGGATGCCCTTGCCGCCGGAGTCTGATAGCCACGACGGCAGCGGCACCGGGCAGATCTGGGTCACCTCGTCCAGGCCCATCAGCAACGGCGGGTCCAGCCGCCCCGAGGCGGATGCCTGCCCGATCAGGGCGGCGGCGTAGTGGATCTCGGTGGCCATCGCGGCGAACAGCGGCGCGACCGGCGCGTCCTCGGTGACGGCCTCGGCGACCATGTACAGGGTGCCGGCGTCGCGGAGGAACGCGGGGATGTCGAACCCGTCGCCGGGGGCGGGCAGCACGCTGGCCGCCAGCGCCGGGTCGGCCATGAACGCCAGCGCGCGGGACATCACCATGCGGACGGTGGCGGTGGTCTTCTGCGCCTCGGAGCGCAGCTCGGCCAGGGTCAGCGCCCACTGGCGGGCCCCGGCGGCGAGCAAGATCCGTTCCGGGACGTGCGGGTCGGCGCCCGATACCCAGCCGGCGACCGCGCGCATGTCGTATCCGGCCAGGGCGGCGGCGCAGAAGTAGCCGCGCAGGTAGTCACTGGCCTTGGCGGACCAGAACGTGCCGTCTTCCACGCCCTTCTGGGAGACCGCGAACGCGAACGCGTCCGCGCGGCGCACCGCAGTCGCCGGGTCCTGGCAGCCGTCGACCGGGGACCAGCGGAACGTGGACGGCACCCGGCCGATGTGCTGCGGGTTGAACACGTGCACCGGGCCGCGCCGGGCTCGCACCGCGGCCGTCAGCCCATAGATGTCTGCTTTGGTGGTGGTGGCGATCACCGGGCCGGGATAGCGGAGGATGACGTCGGCCAGGAACGCGGTCTTGAACGTGCGCGGCGGGGCCATCACCAGCCCGTGCTCTTCCAGCGGGATCCGCAGCCCGTGCCGCCACTGCGCCCGGCCCAGAAACACCGAGCACTGCCCCGGCGCCAGCAGCCGGTACCACAGCGGCAGCGACCGGCGGATCCGCCGTGAGCGGCGCAGCGCGGCGAGCCTTCCCCAGCGCAGCCACAGGCCGCAGATGGCCGCGAAGCCCTTGCCGGGGTGCAGCCGTAGGTGCAGCCGGAGGCGCAGGTGCCGGACCCGGTTGCCGGGCAGGTACCGGGCGGGCAGGTACGCCCACCGGAACGCGACGGCGAACAGGAGCAGGACGGCCAGGGTGATGGCGTACTTGATGATCATCGCGGGTCTCCGTTCCGGGCGGCCAGCACGGCGCGGCGCAGCGCGGCGCGCGCCGATCCGGCGTTCAGGTTCACTTCGGGCGCGAGGGCGGAGGAGGTCTTCGCCACCGCCTCCAGCGGGATGGCGGCTAGCGGGCCGTGCCGTTCTGTGACCAGGGCCAGGAACCTGGCGGTCTTGGTCGCGCCGGGGGGGCCGCTCCCCCGCGGCGAGACGGCAGCCGCTTTGGGCGCGGGGACGGACTCGATGGCCGGGGCCGGGCGGGGGGTGCGGCGGCCGGGGGCGACCGGGCATTCCTCCAGCACCCAGGTGCGGAACCCGTGCAGCGTGGAGGCCGGGGCCATGCCCAGGCGCAGCAGCCACAGCAGCAGGCCGCCGGCCATGGCCAGCAGGGTGGCTTCTTCGGTGGCCAGCCCGGCGGCTGGTTCGGAGTGGCGGGCGATCACCCAGGCCCGGACGACGCCGATAAGCGTGTCGCTGGCCAGTGCGTAGGCGGCCGGCGGCATCGTCCAGACCGCCAGATCCCGCCAGCCCGGCGCGGCCGCGATCACGTTCATGAACACGCTCGCGCCGGCGGACGCCACGTTCAGCACCCGGGCCCGGATCGCGTGGCGGCCGTGCAGCGCCAGTGCCACCCCCAGGCAGGCGAACACCAGCGCGGAGGCGTCGGGGATCGCGGCCTCCAGTGCCGCGATCAGGGCCAGCCGCCGGGCCGCGTAGACCAGCCGGTACTGCGCGGTAAAGCTCACCGCGGCGGCAGCCGCGGCCAGCACGCACAATCCCGCGGCGGCGCACTGCAGCCAGATGCCCGGCCGGTCACGATCGGGACCTGCGCGGCGAAACGCGAAGGTGCTGATTTCGTCCGCGCCACTCGCAGCATCCGTCAAGGGCATAGCCGAATCGATCAGCGGGAGGTGAACAGGTGATTTCATTTCCTGGCCTCCTGTCGTATCGGCTGGACGGCGCTGGCCAATTTTCCGGTTCACGGGCATAGCAATTTCTCCTGGCAGAAGAAATGGATTACGTGCGGCTTAGTTCTCTTCACGGTCGCTGTGGCGGATGCCGACGCCCAGGAAGCTGCGGGTGAAAGCGTCCAGCACGGTCTCCGGCGCGTCGTATAGCTGCCGCGTACGGTCGCGTTTATGGATGCCGACAACGAGCGTGAAGAAGACGATCGCTGCAATGACGGATAGGAAAGCTGCTAGCGCGATGATCCACGCATAAAAGGCCATCGGGTCACTCTCTTTCCCGTAGCGGGACCTGGTGATGTGACGTTAGGCCGAGGGGTAAGGGCAACCCAATATCACGGTGATATATCACCGTGAGATATCCGGAAGAAAGCCCAGGAAGGAGACCATTGAAAAACCCCGGCAGAGCCGGGGAACGAGCGCTTGACAGCGCTGACGGCCCTGCCGGGGAGTTTGCCGGACTGCTACCGCCCGATTGGGCGGAGCACCTCATACAGCCTCAGCAACGATCTAGCTGGAGGGTCAGTCACGATTATAGACGACCGTATTCGACATCGCTATGCCGCATACGTGATCCGCATGTCAGCTGATTAGGAGACGGTCAACATGAGTTACCTGGTCACATGCCTGATGATGGAATCAGCCCGTGCGCCGACGACCCGCTGGTGGGACAACTCGCCGGCATCCTGTGCCGGATGGTCAAGCAGGCAAGCTCAAGCATCTGGACTCGTGCCGTCCGAAACTCTCTGTTCAGGTCTGCGGCGTTAGCAGAGACACGGTTCGCGTGAACGCCGCACTCTGACGGACCAGGGCGTTGTCTCCATCGTGTTCAGCGGGAAATGTGCGTCCGCCCTGGGCCTGGAGGAACAAGAGCGTCACCGACGCCTAGAGCCGGGCGTCAGCACTAGGCAGAATCTGGTGAACCGGACCGGTGGTGACCACGGGCCCGTTCGGGAAATCAATGGCAAAGAACCGTGCAGACAGCATGCCTGGCATCACGGAGCCGCCACGACCCAGGTTCGCCAAAGCAGCGTGCCCGAGTTACCCGCGCGTGGCTCAGGGCGCGTCGCATCTGGCGCCATAGACGAGCAGGATGCGGCAATAGGAACAGCACTGCGCCCGGTATGCGGACTCGACGGGACGAACCGATCCGAGAGCGCCTAGCTGGGCGTCATCAGGGTGCCGACAGATCGCGTCATACGTCCTCCCGCCGACAGCATGCTCTAGGCCGCTCGCAACGGCCCGGGGTTGGCCTGGGCGTCAGCGGCCGCCTCGGCTCGGATGGCGGCGATCAGGGCGCTGGCACGGTCGCGCCCGATCCGCAGCTGACCGCGGAGGGTGTCGCGCGAGATGGGCTTGCCGGTTGCCGCGCGGTGCGCGGCGTCGAGGTCCCGCGCCCGGGCGAGCAGAGCGCCAGGAAGCACCGGGGGCCGGACGATTGGGGGCTGAGCTTGCGGCTGTTCGGGCACGGGTGCGCAGACGATGTAGACCTGGCGGAGCAGCCACGGGCCAGCCTCGCTCCAGCCGACAAGCAGCGCGGGGCCGACCGCATCGACCAGTGCTGTGCCGAACTGCCGGTGGCCGAAAGCGCCGGCAGTGTTGAGGGCGAGCGTCAAGATGCCACAGAACCGCAGCATGTACCTGGGCTTGGCGAGCTGATTGTCGGCGTAGCCATGCAGGGACAGGAAGCGGATCGCGGTGAGCAGGCCGATGACGCTGAGGTCGACGGCCGGGGCGACCAGCCAGGCGATCCACGCGGTGATGCCGAGATCCAGGCACAGCCTGGTGACGTTGCCGAGGCTGAACGCGAACGTCATGACGACGATCGCGGCGGTGATGACGGTGACCGCGCGGCGCGTCAGCGCCTCACCGGGAAGCGGGAGACCGGCCTCATCGGAGGCCGCGGGAGCAGAGGTGCGCACAGTTCATCCCTTGCTCTGGTGGTGAATCCTCGAGCTAGGTCAGGCGGGTGCCTTTGTCCGGCCCAGATCCGTGACGCGCCGGGTCCCGCTGACCGTGGGCCTGCGCCACCGCTTCGTGCTGGCACGGTGGCACAGGCGATGGGCGGTCTCAGGCGTCTGCGAGCCCGCGCAGCAGCAGCGCGGACTGCGCGGGGCTGAGCGCGAACGTCCGCAGCTGCTCGAACACGCGGGCATGGATGGCGAGGTCGCCCTGGCTTTCCAGGCACACTCCCCCGCTGGCCCCGCCCAGGTGCACGACGCCCAGTCCCGGCACCTGATCGAAGCCCAGCATCGCCAGCGACCCGACACCGGCCGCGGCGTGCGCCCCGCTGCTGAACGGCAGGATCTGCACGGTCACCGCGCCGCTGTCACCGCTGATCCCGGCCAGCAGGCCCAGCTGCCCTTCCATCACCTCGGGGCCGCCGACCTCCTGGCGCAGCGCCGCTTCCCCAATGATCAGCTGGATGTCCGGCTTGCGCTCGCCGAGGATCGCCTTCTGCCGGGCCAGCGTCGCCGCGACGGCGCTGTCCCGGGCGTCGCTGCCGACCAGGGCGGGGTCGGCTTCGGCCAGTTCCCGCGCATAGGCCGGGGTCTGCAGCAGCGCGGGGATCCGCTGCGGCTCATAGGCCAAGATCTTCGTGGCGAACGCCTCGAGGATCAGGTAGTCCTGCCACGCGCCTGGCAGCACATCGGCGTAGGTGTGGTGCCAGCCGGATAGATCGCGCCGGGCTGCCAGGGCGACCAGGATTTCCTGCTGCTCGTCGCCGACGCCGTATTCGGTCAGCAGCTCGCGCAGTTCCTTGCCGCGGATGCCTCGCTGGCCGGTTTCGATCCGGCTGATCTTGGAGCGGTCGCATTCCAGGATCCGGGCCGCGTCTTCTAGCGCGTAGCCCAGGTTCTCCCGGTACCGGCGCAGTGCGGAGCCGACAAGCCGTCGCCGAACTGGAGGTGCTGTGACCATGGTGAGTCACCCTTCGGAGGAGATGTGCTGGAGGGCCGGAAGGGTTGCCGCCCATCCGACGCTCTTTAATGTACTCGTTCATTGTTGCCGATATCAAGCTGTCGCCAACTGCCTTTTTGCGCGAGGCCTGGTCAGGGCTGGAGAAGAGCCCTCGCAGCGCGGATGATCCGCTCGGCGGTGCGCTGGCTGACGTTCCACTCGGCAGCGAGTTCCGCCGATGACGGCACGGCACCGGACCGGAGCTCGGCCAGGACACGGGCGAGCCGCTCATCTCCCGCGTACGGGAACGGCTTCGCGGGAGCGCCGGGAGTGCCCGGCTTGTGGCCGCCTCCCATGCCTTCACGGCGATCGGCCGCGGCCCACACGGTCGATCTCTTCCACAGCGGGACGGGACGGCCCCTGGCGGCCTTCCCGTACGCGTCGGGCTCGGGGAAGTAGCCGAGACGGCGGTTGGCGTGGATCACATCACGGCCGGAATAGCGCAACATGCGGGCGGCTTCCGCTGCGTCGACCAGATCGTCCGGGTCGCCGGTCCGGTCGACCCGGGTCAGCGACTCGACCTTGCCGCGGCGGTGCGCCTCGTGCCAGGCGGTCCACTCGTCCTCATACCAGTAGTCCGTCCGGCCGATCCGCCCGGCCTTCTCCGGATGCCCCGTCCTGGCCCGGTCCCGGTACCAGCCATCGATCGTGGTCCGCGGGACGCCGCGCGCCGCCATGTCGGCACGGCTGATCACCGGGCGCCCGTTGATGGCCGGAATGAGAACTACCTCCTCGGCTAGCCGCGCCCGCTGACGCGGCCTTGAAGCGACCTTCGACCTGAGCTCGACCGGGGCCGACCCGGGCATCGTAGTCCCCCGGCAGTCGCGTCACCAGGTGGCGCCGGGCTTGATCATCTAGAATCCCGGGCAAGTCCTGCGGCGTTAATGCCTTCTTCGGTGGGCGTGCTGGGCGTCGCGGGGCCAGGCGGCCGGACGGGACCTTTGCCGAGGCGCTGTCCGCAGTGCCGCCCTCCAGGGCGGCCCGCCGGCCGCCGTTCCATGACGGATCGAGGAGGTCGTCCTCAGGTCGGCCCAGGTCGAGGGCGACCCCGACCGCATCACGTTCCCGCACGACTGAGGCGCGGCTTTGCGGAAATCGCGGCTGGTCGGCTACTGCCAAGAGCGGTGCTACCGGTGACTCGCCATTAGTTATCTAGCGCTACCTAATCCTGAGGATGGCCACGGCGCCGCTGTCCTGCTGGCCAGCGACTGAGCACGAGCTTCTGGTAAGAGCGGCTGGAGTGTCTTCGCTCGTATTCCCTACCACGGAGGGTAACCGCACTGGATATTGCGGGCGGCGAGGTGTGCGCCGATCGCCGAATATTTCCGCTGACCAGGTTGGCCTGCTAGATAGTTGAGATACGCGCAGATCGTCCCATTCCTGTGCCGCCTCAGTTATCTGACCATCGTTGAGCTTCTCCTTACCATGGGACATCTCAACGATGCCGTGACCAGCCGCAACGTCAGCGGGCTGGCCGACTTGGGCACGTATTCCGCGTGAACGCGCTCTCAGAGCCCAATTTGCCAGGCCGATCGGCGCCTCATGACCTATACCGGGAGTCGCGGCGGCCGGGAACTGCAACTGAGAGCTGAGCAGCGCTGCCAACTTGGTTACTCAACCTCAGCCTCCTCCAGCCGCCCCAGTTCGCGCAGGACGCTGGCGAGGTTGTTCCGGCTGATCAGCGTGTCGGGGTGCTCGGCACCCAGCACCCGGGTCATGATCTCCAGCACCGCCCGGTTCTCGGCCTCGGCCTCCTCCAGCCGCCCCAGTTCGCGCAGGACGCTGGCGAGGTTGCTCCGGCTGATCAGCGTGTCGGGGTGCTCGGCACCCAGCACCCGGGTCATGATCTCCAGCACCGCCCGGTTCTCAGCCTCGGCCTCCTCCAGCCGCCCCAGGCCGCCCAGGACGCTGGCGAGGTTGCTCCGGCTGATCAGCGTGGCGGGGTGCTCGGCACCCAGCACCCGGGTCATGATCTCCAGCACCGCCCGGTTCTCAGCCTCGGCCTCCTCCAGCCGCCCCAGGTCGCGCAGGACGCTGGCGAGGTTGTTCCGGCTGATCAGCGTGTCGGGGTGCTCGGCACCCAGCACCCGGGTCATGATCTCCAGCACCGCCCGGTTCTCAGCCTCGGCCTCCTCCAGCCGCCCCAGGTTGCCCAGGACGCTGGCGAGGTTGTTCCGGCTGGCCAGCGCCCAGGGGTGCTCGGCACCCAGTACCCGGGTCATGATCTCCAGCACCGCCCGGTTCTCAGCCTCGGCCTCCTCCAGCCGCCCCAGGTCGCGCAGGACGAAGGCGAGGTTGCTCCGGCTGGTCAGCGTGTCGCGGTGCTCGGCACCCAGCACCCGGGTCCTGATCTCCAGCACCGCCCGGTTCTCAGCCTCGGCCTCCTCCAGCCGCCCCAGGTTGCGCAGGGCGAGGGCGAGGTTGCTCCGGCTGGTCAGCGTGTCGGGGTGCTCGGCACCCAGCACCCGGGTCCTGATCTCCAGCACCGCCCGGTTCTCAGCCTCGGCCTCCTCCAGCCGCCCCAGGTCGCGCAGGACGAAGGCGAGGTTGCTCCGGCTGGTCAGCGTGTCGGGGTGCTCGGCACCCAGCACCCGGGTCCTGATCTCCAGCACCGCCCGGTTCTCAGCCTCGGCCTCCTCCAGCCGCCCCAGTTCGCGCAGGACGCTGGCGAGTTTGTTCCGGCTGGCCAGCGTGTCGGGATGCTCGGCACCCAGGGCAGGATTGGCGCTCTTTGCCTGCCAGTCGTGGCGGCGGGCGTACTCCGCTAGAGGGTAGCGACCCTGGGCGTAGGCGGTGTCGCCCAGTGAGCTGGTATCGGCAGGGTCGCCGGTGTCGATAGCGACTTCAACGACGGGTCCGGGGACATGGCTGCCTGCGAGGGCGCGGAGCTGGACTGCGTCTACGAGGTAGTCGAATACCTCGATCCGGTCACTGGCGGTGGAGTGGAGCAGTGCGGTGGTGGCTCGGCGTTGGCGGATGGCCCACGCCCAGGCATCGGGGAGCGGCTCGCGCGGGATGCGGGCATGCTCGGGGTCGTCGAGGTAGTGCTCGTGGACGGCATCGAGCAGGACGCGCGGGATCGGGGAGGTGTGGCCGGCGCGGCGGATGTCGATCGCCGCTGTGACCAGCGCCGCACCTCGGGCGTTCGGACCCGCGGAGGAGTGCCGGGCATCTTCCCAGTCTCGCAGCAGCTCAGGCCCGGCCGACAGGTACTCGGCAATGCCGTAGTCAGCCGAATGAGCCAGCGCCTCGGCGACCCGCGGGTCCCAGTCCCGGACGCGGGCGCGATCCAGCTCCGCGCCGGAGAACATGCGCGGCAGCCGGATAGTTCTGGCCAGGTCAAGGATTTGGCGGGCATCGCGGAGCGCCTGGACCGCTGCGTCATCACCGGAGGGCGCATCGGCGGTGATGCGGGCCTCCTCGGCGGCGCGCAGCGTGGCGATCACGACCCGGTGCCCGTCGTTCCCTGCGATCAGGCGGCCGACTTGGGCGGCGGTCAGGCCGCCGTTCCCCAGGTAACGTTCCAGGTCATCGAGCCACAGCACGCTCTGCCGGGCCTGCGCCGCACGGGTTACCGCGACCGCCGCTGCGTCCCGGCCGGACGGGTAGACCAGCAGATGGCCGGGCAGCGTGGCGGTCATCGCCTCGAACGCCGCCCGGCTCTTGCCCGCGGCAGAGTCACCGACCAGCAGCACGAACCCGCCCGCCGCCAGCCGCTCCCGCAGCCCGCCATCTGCGTCTCGCGGCACGTAGGCCGGGACATGCTCGCCAGCCCCCTGCCCGCCGCCGTCCGCCGGGACAGCAGCCGGGGCCGCCGGATGGACGCCAAGCAGCACCGGGTCGGTGATGTCACGGACCGCGGGCAGCCGCCCGCCAGGGAGCACCAGACAGCCGTCCTCGGTCCTGAACGACTGCTCGTCGCGGCGCTCCGCCAGTCGCTTGTACCGGTCCTGCCACACTGCGCCGAAAACCACCACCACCGCCGCGACCGCCGTCGCCCCGCCCAACACCCACCCGTTCCTGACCCCGACCGCAGCCAGCACCCCAGGCGCCGCCGCCAGCAGCGCCAGCGCGGCAGCGGCCAGCGCAACCCGGCTCTCTCGCCAATCACCGGCCATCAAAATCCCGTCCTCCCCTGGCAGAAGCATGTCACCACGGGCCGTCTGCGGAAACCCGCCCTATAGGCCATTCCAGCCCAGTCGGCGATGCGGGACTAAGACGAAGGAAGCACCGGGAGACCTTCTCCCTGCCATGGAACATCCCAACATGCTGTGACCTGCAACGACGTCAGTGCTCAGGCCAATTTGGGCGTACATTCGGCGAAATCGCGCAAGCGCCCTGTAGCGCTGCCCTAATCTGCAGCGCTCGTGCACTTTGTGCAGGGATCTAGATTGCAACGTATGCAGCGGGCCGATGGTCGGGGTACTGCGGATGGCCGTCGGCGAGCTGGCGGCCCCAGCCCACCAGTCGCGTGAGCTTTGCCGCGCACAGATCAGTCCGTTCTGCCTGCCCACGCTGATTGTCGCGGAGGCAGTGGCAGCCGCGCCTAACGGCGGCGATGTGCGCGCTGGCCGCCAGGAGGGCTGACGACGTAGCGTGACTTCCGGCGTGGGGTGGTGGGGCGCCGGACGCCGATTCCGCGCGCAAGGTGGTCAGTTGGCTGTGGCGCAGGGGCACGCGCTGATCGTCTGGTTCGGCGGGTCGCTGTTCCCAGGATGCTCTGGATGGCATGACCGTTCATGAGCTGAGGCGCATGCCAGAATTGATCCCGGCGGCCAGTGGATGCAAGGCTGCAGCCCAGTGGCAGGCGCTTGCGTTGTCATCGCCAGTTGCCAGGGTGGGCTGAGTGCTGCGGAGTAGACGCCGGCCGCTGTCGGGGCCGGTGCGGGAGGCGGTCTGTGGTGAGCATTGCTTCTGCTGACGTCTCGGTCGGTGGTGTCCGGTCCCGGGTGCTGACGTCGGGGCCGGCGGATGCCTCTGAGGCGGTCGTCTTCGTGCACGGCAATCCGGGCCCGGCCGATGACTGGCGTGACCTGCTCGTCCGCGCGGGCGAGCTCGGCCGGGTGATCGCGCCGGACATGCCCGGCTACGGCCAGGCCGACAAGCCGAGGGGCTTCCCCTACTCGGTGGACGGCTACGCCGGCTACCTGGCGGCGCTGCTGGAGCAGCTCCGGATTACCCGCGTGCATGTCGTTGCGCACGACTTCGGCGGCGCGTGGGCGCTGGCGTGGGCGGCACGCCATCCCGGTGCCCTGGCCAGCGCCACGCTCATCAATTCCGGCGTGGCGGTCGGCTACCGGTGGCACCGCTACGCCCGTATCTGGAGGACGCCCGTCGCGGGCGAGGTCTTCCAGGCAGCGACCAGCCGGCCGGCGTTCCGGCTGCTGCTCGGGCGGCAGAACCCGCGGCTGACCCGAGATCAGATCGATCACATCTACGACGCTTCCCGGCCCTGGGCCACTAAGCGCGCCGTACTGAAGCTGTACCGCGCGACACCGGAGGACACGCTCGCCAGCCCGGCGGCCGCGCTGCGGCAGCTAGACCGTCCCGCGCTGGTCATCTGGGGGACCCAGGACGCGTACCTGCCCAGCGAGCAGGCCGAGCGCCAGCGCCAGGCGTTCCCGTCGGCCGAGGTCGAACTGCTCGAAGGGCATGGCCACTGGGTGATGCTCGAGGACCCCGGACGCGTCGCCTCCCTGGTGATCCCGTTCCTCAGACGGCAGCTGCCGGACCCCGCGACCGCGACCGGACCTTCCGCCAGTCCGCCGCCAAGTCCGTGATCGAGCGACCGCGTCGAGCTCGGACCCGCATTGCTGACTGCGGCGCACCCATACTCACGACATGTGATCGGCGCCCGGAATCAGCCCGTTCCGGATCGCCGAATCCGTGCGGCTATCGGCTCGGCAGTCGACATGGTGATGCCGCATTCAGATCATCCAGTTCTGAGTGCCTGGCTCTACTCGGAAGCCGGGGTCGTGGTTTCGGCGTCGGCACCTCATATGCCGTGCGGGCGCCTGTCAGGGTTGCGCGTCCGGAGACACGGGCCAAATATCGCCGAGAACAACGGGTTTCGGTCCTACGCCCCGACGTTCACGGTTGGCGACGGGTCTCCGCGGGCCCGGTGTCGTCGGCGCGATCACCGCTCAGGAACTCGGGCGGGGAATTTCAGTGTCGGCCGCCGGGTACGGGGGTACGGGTACGGGCTCGGTGTGCCAGATGTCGCGGCTGTAGTCGCGGACTGTCCGGTCGGAGGAGAAGAAACCCGAGCGCGCCGTGTTCAGGATCGACATCCGGGTCCACTGGTCTTGGTCGGCCCAGGCCGGCCCGACGGCCTGGTCGTGGCAGTCGATGTAGGACCGGTAGTCGGCTAGGACCAGGTACTCGTCCCAGCCGAGGATCGAGGAGATGACCGGCTCGACGGCGTCGCGGTCTCCGCCGGAGAAGACGCCTGAGGTGAGGGTGTCGATGGCGGCCTTGAGCTCGGGGTCGCCTTCGTAGTAGGCGCGGGGGGAGTAGCCGCCTTGCCTGAGGGCGGCGGCCTGGTCGGCGGTGAGGCCGAACAGGAAGAAGTTGCCGGTCCCGACCCGGTCGCGGATCTCGATGTTGGCGCCGTCGAGCGTGCCGACGGTCAGGGCCCCGTTCAGGGCCAGTTTCATGTTGCCGGTGCCCGAGGCCTCCTTGCCGGCCAGCGAGATCTGCTCCGAGACATTGGCGGCGGGCACCACGAGCTCGGCGACCGAGACGTTGTAGTCGGGGATGAACACGACCTTGATCCGGCCGGCGACGTCGGGGTCGGCGTTGACCACGGCTGCGACCGAG
This sequence comes from uncultured Actinomycetota bacterium, assembly GCA_963843745.1. Taxonomy (GTDB): domain Bacteria; phylum Actinomycetota; class Actinomycetes; order Streptosporangiales; family Streptosporangiaceae; genus Trebonia. The sequence goes on along the minus strand of CAWJLP010000007.1, from coordinate 802,415 downwards.
TTGATCAGCTTGATGATGCGCTTGGCCTCGTGGTAGCCCGGCGCGGCCTTGGCGCCGAAGATGACCGTGCAGGGCGTGACGGCGGCGGCCGGGTCGGCCTTGATCCGGTTGTACACGGTGATGACGTGGAGCAGCTTGAGGAACTGGCGCTTGTACTCGTGCAGCCGCTTGGCCATGACGTCGAACAGCGAGGCGGGATCGATGATGACGCCGGTAGCGGCGAGGACATGAAAGGCCAGGTCGATCTTGTTCTGCCGCTTGGCCTCGCGCCATTTCGCCCGGAACTCCGGATCGTCGGCGAAGGCCTCGAGCTCGGCCAGCCGGTCCAGGTCGGTCAGCCATCGTTGGTCTCCCAGCCGGGCCGTGATCAGGCCGGACAGGCGTGGGTTGGCTAGCCGGAGAAACCGGCGCGAACTGACGCCGTTCGTCACGTTCAGGAACTTCCCCGGCCACAGGTCCGCGAAGTCGCGCAACGTCGTCTGGGCCAGCAGCCGCGACTGCAGCTCCGCCACGCCGTTGACCGCGAAGCTGCCGACGACCGCCAGGTTGGCCATCCGCACCCGCCGCTCGGGATCCTCCTGGATCAGCGACATCCGGGCGATGCGCTCGTCGTCGCCAGGGTATCGTGCGCGCACGTCCTGCAGGAAGAGGTGATTGAGCGCGTAGATGATCTGCAGGTGGCGGGGCAGCAGCCGCCCGAACATCGGGACTGGCCAGGTCTCCAGCGCCTCGGGCAGCAGGGTGTGGCAGGTGTAGGCGAACGTGCGGCGGGTGATGGACCATGCCTGCTCCCAGCCGACCCCGTTCTCGTCGACGAGCAGGCGCATGAGCTCGGGTATCGCCAGCACCGGGTGGGTGTCGTTGAGCTGGATGACGACCTTGTCCGGGAACGCCTCCCAGTCGCTGTTGCGGAACCGGAACCGGCGGATGATGTCCCGCAGCGAGCAGGAGACCAGGAAATACTGCTGCTTGAGCCGCAGTTCCCGGCCGGCGGGCGTGCTGTCGCTGGGGTACAGCACCTTGGTGAGGTTCTCCGAGCGCATCTGCGCCTCGACGGCCTCCGCGTAGCGGCCGGCGTTAAACAGGCCCAGGTCGAACGACTCATGGCCGGCCCGGGCGCGCCACAGCCGGAGGATGTTGACTGTCTCGGTGCCGTAGCCCGGGACCAGCATGTGGCTGGGCTCGCCGCGTACCATCTCGCCCGGCACCCAGCGGGCCCGCAGCCCTCCCTGGTCGTCGTCCAAAGCCTCGGTGTGGCCGTAGAACCCGACGACCTGGAGGTCATCGGGGGCGGGGAACTCCCACGGGTTGCCGTAGAAGGCCCAGTCGTCGGGAAGCTCGACCTGCCGGCCATCTTCGAAGGCCTGCTTGAAGATCCCGAACTCATACCGGATGCCGTAACCCACGGCTGGCACGTCCAGGGTGGCAAGGGAGTCGAGCAGGCAGGCGGCCAGCCGGCCCAGGCCGCCGTTCCCCAGTCCGGGCTCAACGTCGAGTTCCTCCAGGTCCCCGGCGGAGTACCCGGACACGGCGACGGCTCGGCGGGCCAGGTCGGCGGTGCCGGTATATAGCGCGTTCTGGCGGAGCTGTCGCCCGAGCATGTACTCCGCCGACAGGTAGTAGACGAACTTCGGGTTGGCCTCATAGTTCGCCCTGGCTGTCCTGGTCCGGCGGTCAGCGAGGCGGTCGCGGACGGTGACGGCCAGCGTCCAGTAGACGTCCTGGGCGCTCGCCGACTCCGCTGTCGTGCCCCGCTGGTAACACAGGTTGTCAGCGAGGTCGCGCTCGAACTCGGCCAGCGTGTTACCCACCCAGCGGCCCTGCGGCCCCGGTCCTACCGACGTCATGAGCCGAACCTAAACCACAACGCCCACACGCGACAGGCCCGAGCCTGGGCAGCGGCGGGCACGATGGGATGCCGCCACAGAATCGCCTGTTACGAGCGGCCGTGAGCGCAGGATATCGCCGCTCCCGAACCGCGCATATCGGCGGGAGTTTGCGCGGGTGCCACCTCAGGTTCGATCACTTTCCGTGATCGGCGTCGGCGTGACTTTGGGGGGCACGTGCGAGCGACATACGGGCTCACCGACGGTGCTGGGCTCTTCGTGTGCCGATTCTGTGAAGACCGCGTACGTCCGGCGTGCTCTGGCGCTGTTCTGGCCCTGAAAGGGCACGGCCGGACAGGCGCCCGCGGGGGGCTTGGTAGGTTCAAGAGATGATGAAGAAGGTTCTCGAACTCCTGGTCTGTCTCCTTCATCCCGTCGCTGTGATCCTCGTATGGATTGACTTGGCAACTCGCCGTAATATCGGGGGCGGTGCGAAGGTGGCGTGGGCTCTGTTCGCCCTCATCCCGCTCGTGCCGTTCCTCTACGTGCTAACGGGTGGCGACCTATGGTGACGTGGGCAGCGGTGACGATGCGCCGCTAGGCGGGCACGGGACTGAGCGTGACGCGATGGAGGCGCTGTGCGCTGCTGATCGCGATATCGGCCGACAGATCGTTTCGCGTCTCTGTACTCGCTGAGTGGAGGCGTCGAACATCGAAGCGACGGCGCCTCGGGGTGATCCGACAGATCCGCTATCCACAGCCGATCGTCGGTCACGGTATGTGACTAACGAGTGAGTCGCAGTTGGCTAAAACAATTACAGATCGATGCTCCTATGTCTGTCAATGGCTCGGATGGGGTTTTAGTTCTTTGATTTTCTGGGGCTCGGGAAATGCTGCTCGGGCTGAGGCTGCTGGGTGCGGACAAGACAGGGAAGGGCCACTCCGGGTGGAGGGCAGGCTCTTATTAGGTCACGCGGGCAGCGGGTCTGGTGTGGCCCGGGGGCGGCCGGCAGATCGATAGAAGGCCAGCACCTGGGTGCGGCAGCCGATTAGAGGGTCAGGCCGCCCCCGGAGTCGGGGCTGTCAGTCAGCGGCGGCGCGGAGGTGGGGGTAGACCTGGCGGGCGACGTAGCGCTTCAGGCAGCGGATGATCTCGGTCTTCGACAGGCCCTCGGCGGTGCGCCGCTCGACGTAGGCGCGGGTCGGGGGGTGGTTGCTCATCCGGGTGATCACGATGCGCCACAGGGCGTGGTTGGCCTGCCGGTCGCCGGCGGGGTTGAGGCGGTGCCGTTTGGTCTTGCCGGAGGAGGCGGGGATCGGGGCGGCGGCGCACAGGTGGGCCCAGGCGGCCTCGGAGCGGAGCCGTTCGGGGTGGTCCCCGGCGGCGACCAGGAGCAGCGCCGCGGTGTCAGGGCCGACGCCGTGCAGGGCGAGCAGGCCGGGGGCGTGCCCGGTGACCAGGGGCACGATGAGCGCGTCAAGGGAGGCGATCTGGCCGTCGAGGAACTCGGCGCGCCGGCCCAGCTCGCGCAGCGCGATCCGGGTGTGGTAGCCGACGACCGCGCCGGGCCGGGGCCGCAGCGACGCCAGGCTGGTGACCAGGTCAGCGGTGGCGTGCGCGGCGAACCGGGCGCGCAGGTCCTCGGGGCCGGTCACGATCAGGGCCCGGGCCTGGTTGACGGCCTGGGTCCGCTCGGAGCGGGCGCTGCGCTTGGCGACCATCAGCGCCCGGACCGCCTCCACCGCGCCGTCCCGTCCTTTCGGCGCGCCGCGGGCCCTGCCGGACTGCGCCGCCCGTGCCGCGCTCACCGCGTCCAGCGGGTCGGATTTGCCCTGGCGGCGGCGGTCCTGCCGGTCGGAGCGGTCCACCTCGACGACCCGCACGCCGGCGGCTGACATGTGGCGGGCCAGGCCGGCGCCGTAGCTGCCGGTGCCCTCGATCCCGACCAGGCACACCGTCCCGAACCCGCCCAGCCAGCCCAGCAGGCCGGCATAGCCAGCCGCGGTGACGGGGAACTCCCGGACGCCGAGCAGGCCGCCGATCGGGTCCAGCGCGGCGGCGACGTGCGTGTCAGCGTGGGTATCCACGCCGCCGGTAATTGCGCGAGTCTCTACGATGGACATTGCCATCTCTTTTCTCTGGTTGAGAGGTGGCACGCACCCGCTGGCCGTCGGATCCTGTGAATTCCCGGCCTCTTCCCAGGCCAGGCAGATCAGACCGGCACGCCGGTGGGTGCCTGAAAACCTGGGATCCCGGCCGGCAAATCGATCGCAGGACAGCCCGAAAAAGCGTCAGCCGATTAGGAAGTCAGACCGGGACCCAGGCCCCCGACCCTACGCCCGTACCACCTCAAAACCGGGGAAGCCGGGCCGGAAGCGCTTATCCACATCCTCCCTGCCGATTAGGTACGGTCAGCGGCGATGAACCGGCCGCGTCGCGCGAGGTGCATATCCACCATTTCTGGACGTGGGAGCCGGTTTCAGCGACTGTGTGCTTTGCTGGCTCAATGGAACAGGGGTCAACACCCAGCTTTCGCCTGATGTGCTGGTGGCGCAGTATCAGGTGGTTGCAGCACGGACGCAGAACTTAGACGCGATGGTGTGGCAGGTGCCAGCACTGGCGCCTACGGCACGGGCCTTCCCCATGGCGATTGCTCTTGGTGCCGGGTCAGGGCACCTGGCCAGGATCGCAGCCGGACTCCTGTCTGCACTGGCTGCGCTAATATCCGTGCAACTGCCCGCAGCCCGAATGAACCCTCGCTCATGCGCCTATCACGAAACCCCAGTTCACAGTGATGGGTAGGCTGACGGGCCGCTCAACTGCCCTCAGCGCTGAATAGCGGAGGTTGGCGGGCCATCGCCGTCGACTGCATGCCAGAGTAAGCACGCAGAATGTCGGACCCCATCTCGGGGGCGGTCTGGTACCGCTCGTTGGGCGACTTGGCCATCGCCTTGAGCACGATCGCGTCGGCCCACGGCGGGTTGTCCGGGTCGAGCCGCGACGGCGGGATCGGGTTCTCCCGGACATGCTGGTAGGCGATCGCCACCGGGGAGTCGCCGGTGAACGGCGGCCGGCCGGTGAGCAGTTCGTACATCAGGCATCCGGTCGAGTAGATATCGGAGCGCGAGTCGACTCGCTCGCCACGGGCCTGTTCCGGTGACAGGTACTGCGCGGTTCCGATCACCTGGGCGGTCTGCGTCATAGTGGCCTGTGCGTCGCTCATCGCACGGGCGATGCCGAAGTCCATCACCTTGACGTCGCCGTTGCGGGTGACCATCACGTTCCCGGGCTCGATGTCCCGGTGCACGATGCCGGCCTGGTGGCTGTACTCAAGGGCGCGCAGCACGCCGGAGATGAGCTCCAAAGTGCGTTCTGGGAGCAGCCGGTGGCCCTCGATCAGCAGGTCTCGGACGGTGCGGCCGTCCACGTACTCCATCACGATGTACGGCACCGGGACGCCGGTCGACATGTCCTCGCCGGTGTCGTACAACTCGACGATCGAGGGGGTGTTCAGCGACGCCATGAACTGCGCCTCGCGGCGGAACTGCGCCTGGAAGGTTTGGTCGCGTGCGAGGTCGGTGCGGAGGATCTTGATCGCGACCACCCGGTCCAGCCTGATGTCGCGGGCCCGGTAGACCTCCGCCGTACCGCCCCGCCCGACGACACCATCTAGCTCGTACCGGTCGCCGAGCAGTCGGGGCTGCGTCATAGCACGCATCCCGCCATGTACTGGCTGGGCTGATCCTCCTAGAGGTGCGGAGGATGATCTGGGTGTGAAGTATGGTCTCGGGTGTGCGGCCCTGTCAGCCGCTCCGGCGGCAACCGTGTTATCAAGCAAACGCTCAGCTGTGTCGATAGCACTTTGAAGTTCGCGCTTTTGCTGTACTGTTGTGGCGTGGGATGCGCGCCCTTTAAGATATTCTACTTCAGCTTGGAGTGCCAGCACCTTAGCGTCGGCAGCCGCCTTTAGCTCCTCGTATTCCGCAAGACGTTGGGTGAGCAACGCTACCTCACGATCCGGGTCACGGTGAGTTTCAGAGGGCGCAGCGTTGCGAGCGAAAGGCCAATGAAGGGCATCCCTGATACCGCTTTGTACGGGTTCGGGATTGTTGGCTCGCAGCAATCGTGCCCGCAGCTCAATGAAAACCTGGTCAATGGTCAGCTGCGGCGGCTTGCCGGGAATTCCGGTGCCAATAACCTCAATGAATGCATTAGTGAAGTAGGGCAACCCGCCACTCAGCGGCGACTTGGCCTTCTCCCACAGCTTGCTCGCCCCGATGAAGTACAGGCCATCGACCGGCTCGGCATCGATGTCTGTGGACTGGAACTGGTAGTTGGCTTTGTTGGCGAGTTCAGCGTGACAGCAGTCGAGGATTACCAGCTTCGTCACGGCAGGGCAGCCGCGAAGCATGCCGGCGATCGCTTCGTAGGTGATCGCTGTGTGCGGCAGCAACTCAGGAGCAGCACTGCTTTCACCCAGAGCCAAAGCTAGACGGCCATCCGCGGTCCGCATGCCGTGCCCCACGTAGTACAGCAGCAGCACATCCTGCACGTCCCTGACCAACTCGACGATCTTGCGGGCCAGTTCGTGTGGCGCCGCCACGTCCTGCAAGCTTTCTACCCGGTTGGCCGGCCAGCCGCACAGGTCACCGGTCAGCAGCGTCTCCATCGCCGACGTGCAGCCTGCGGCCGCCGGAAGGTCGGGAATACCCTGGTCGCGGTAGATGGCGTTGGAAATGAGGATGGCCCGCGACCGTGAAAGATCACGATCCATCCCAACCGCACAAACCGGTATCAGATGACAAGGCAGTGAAGGCACAAGTGCCAGACAGTTCGACTAGGCGCGGACTGCTTCCCTTCACGCTCGCAACCTCACCCCCAATGCCGAACAATTCTGATCGCCACATGACTGCTGCCAGCTGGGGCGCGGCCACCAGATTATCTTAGGAGCGGCCGCTTTACTCAGACAATGCAAGACCCAGTGCAGCGAAACGGCAAGTGCCCGTCGCATTCGTCTTGCCGGGACACCGACGTGCACTCCTCTAACACCAACCTGCCGGGCAAACGAAGGGAACAAGGATGAAGGGCGATGTCACGCCGCGTGATGCCGAGGTCTGGGCTGACGCCGCTGAAGATCTCGATGACTTGTATGCCGAGCTGCGCGGCGTACCGGGCATCACAGTCGAGGCGATGTCAGCACCTGTACAGCCTGGCGAGCAGGGTGCGGGCCTTGAACTGCTCGTGGTGGCCCTTTCCAGCGGGTCAATCACAGCATTCTTGCAGATTATCAGGACGCTGGCCGAGGCTAAAGGTCCGAAATTCACGCTAAGCATACGGCGCGGTAAGAACCAGCTGAAGATCACAGCCAACAATTTCGATGAAGTAGAACCAGTGATTCGGAAGCTATTCGGCGGACAGTGACGGCCTGAGACCGCTGTAAGAACTTCCGACCGTCGCGACGCGGAAGCACTTCCGTTCCGCGGCGAAACCGGTTCCTTCAGAGCTTTGGCGAAAACATGGCCGGCCATGTCGTGACCCAGTCAAAAGACCCGGCGTCAGCGACTTCTGCGACCTGACGCGAGCGCCCGCTTCGTGTGAGAAGCCTCAAACCACCGTCCGACTGGATAGGACTCACGGCTACCAGCCCCACATCGACACTCCCGAATAACCTGATCTGTGCGATATCAAGAGCAAGCAACCCGGTGAACGCCAGAGTACATAGCGGCGGAAGCGCGCGTGTAAGGCGCAGCTGGAGTTCGCCGTATGATCGCGATTCGTAATCAGGTTCATGTGGTGGTGTGCCTGCGAGCGCGGGTCGTTGTCCTCATCGCTTCGTGAAGGGGCGGTGCGAGGTGCGGGCGGTGCCGTCGCGATTGCGTGCACCTGTTTAGCGTCGGGCGGTCTGTCGTGTCGGCCCCTGCGGCCATGGTTGTCGTGATCCATTGTGATGCGTGACGGGTCGGGTAACGTGGGTCGCGCAATCGCCGGGGGAGAGGCCAGGTCCAGCTGTGAAGCAGGCCGCTAGGGGCAGCAGGCTGATTGCCGTCGGCAGGGCGGCTGCTGGCTGTCTTGCCGTCATCGCGCTTGCCGCCGCCTGCGCGGGTCACCCCCAGGCCGTTTCGGCGAAACCCGGCACGCGCGCGGTCCGTTCTCAGCCTACGGCCAGTCCTGACAGTCTCAGCGGGAGCCGTGTCCCCGCGAGCGCCGTCGCCACTGTCGGAACGGTGGACACCTACCATGTCGGCGAGCAGCGGCTGACCATTGCCGAGCCGGCACACACCGGGCCGGCTGGCCAGTACCTGACGGGGCGAACGCTGGTGGTCGACGTACGGTACCCCCGCGCTCAGCGGTCCGGCGGGCCGCACGGAGCCTTGGGTCCTTTTCCGCTGATCATGTTCGCCCCGGGGTTCATGCAGTGCGACGCCCCGTACTCGGACTTGCTTGACGCCTGGGCGAGTGCCGGCTACGTCGTGGCTGCCGTGAACTTCCCGCGCACCGACTGCCGGGTGGGCGCTGCGGCGGATGAACCGGACCTGGTGAACCAGCCATGGGACATGTCGTACGCGCTGAACAGGCTGCTGGAGCTGAGCGGGCAGCCGTCCGGGGTGCTGTCCGGCCTGCTGAACAGCCGCCAGATCGGCGCGGCCGGCCAGTCCGACGGCGGCGACACGGTCGTCGGCCTCGCGGCCAACACGTGCTGCACCGATCACCGGCTGGCGGCCGTGGCCGTTCTGTCGGGACAGGAGTGGCCCCCGACGCCCGGGCGGTATTTCCCAGGCGGTGCACCGCCGATGCTGTTCGTGCAGGGAAGCGCCGACACCGTTAACCTGCCGTCCACGAGCGTGCAGATGTACGCCGCCGATCAGGCTCGAGCCAGGTACTACCTCGACCTGTTCGGGGCGACCCACACGGTCCCCTACTGGGGAACCAACCGGGTGGAGCAGATCGTGGTCGCGGTGACCCTGGCGTTCTTCGACAGGTACGTGCTCGGCCGTACCGCTGCCCTGCAGACGATGACCCGGGACGGCAATGTCCGCGGATCCGCCGTTCTAGTCAGCGGCGGACGGCTGCCGCCCTCATAGACCCTCGGTCTCAGCTGACTCGCCACAGGTAGGTAGTGCCGTTAGTGTCCCCGGTCGCCAGCAGCCGCCCGTCGGGGCTGAACGCCACCGCGCCGACGCCCTGGCTCCCGCTCGCCGGATCAGTCAGGGTCGTCGTGTAATCTCCGGTGGTGGCCCGCAGGTATGTGCTGCCGTCGGCGTCGCCGACCGCGAGCATGCCGCTCTTGCTGAACGCCACCGCCCAGATGGTACGTGGCTCGGAGATGACCGTATGGGTCTGGCTGGCGAGGTTCCACAGGTATGCGGTGCCGCCGGAATCTCCGGTCGCGATCATCGTGCCGTCCGCGCTGAACGCGACCGCCGTGACGTCCTGATCTCCCGCGACGGTCAGGGAACCGGCCGGGGTTCCCGTGGGGGCGGCGGCGTCCCACAGGTAGGTGTTGCTGTGGTAGTCGCCGGTGGCCAGCGTTTTGCCGTCGGGGCTGAATGCCAGTGCCCAGATTCCCGCTCCAGTGGGGTCGGCCAGGGCATGGGCCAGTGAGATCGTCTGCCCGCCGCTGGCGATATCCCATAGATACGCGCTGCCGTCCGCATCGCCGGTGGCGAGCGTGCTGCCGTCGGGGCTGAACGCCACCGAGTTGACGGCCTTGCCGCCGGGATCGTGGATCGTGGCGATCATCTGCCCCGTGGCGGCGTTCCACAGGGACGTGCTGCCGTTTCCGTAACCGGTGGCTACCATCGCGCCGTTAGCACTGAACGCCACCGCGAAGATTTTCGCGCCGCCGCCACCGCGAAGCACGGTGAGAAGGCGCCCTGTGCCGGCCGACCATAGATAGGCGGTGCCGTCAGAGTCGCCGGTGGCGAGCGTGCTGCCGTCGGGGCTGAACGCCACCGAATTGACGTGCCTTGTCCCGGTGCCCGGGTCGGAGAGGGTACGGACGATCATCTGGGGGGCCGTGCCCTGATTCGCGGAGCTGCTGGCAGCCGGGCTGGCCGAGATGCTGGACGCGGGGCGCTGAGACCTTGCCGCCACAGAGCCCTGGCCAGCCGCCGTGACGGCGGGCTGGCTGACATGGCCGGAACTTGCCGCGGGAGCGGGGCTGCGGCCCATGGCGTTTGCCACGATGACCGCGGCGATGACACCTCCCAAGGCCAGGATGGCAGCCGCCCCGATGGCGAACATGCCAGCGTGACGGCGCCGGTTCCCGCCCGCCGACGGCCCGCCGTTCCGGGGGGCGTCGCGGCCGGTTCCGCCGTCTCGTTCCCCGGGCAAGCCCGTGCCCGCCTGTCCCGCTGCCGCACCCGGCGCACTTGTGGGCAGTTGCCGCGACACGGTAGCGGCACCGAACGCGGCGAGGCGTTGGTCCGGATCGCTGGTATGGGAAAGCTCCGTCGGCGGGTGGTCCGGCACCGGGCTGCCGCCATGGCCAGCGTCATCGTGCCCGAGCTCGAGAGCCGCGCCTAGCGCGCTGGCGAATTCCCCGCAGCTGGGATAACGATCCTCAGGTGCCTTCGCCAGGGCCCGCGCCAGCACGCCGTCGGCTGCCGGCGGAAAGCCAGGGGGCCGCTCGCTCAGCCGCGGCGGCGGCTCCGACAGTTGCGCGTACATCACCGCCGTTCCCTCATCGCGGGGATACGGCGGCTCACCCGACAGCAGCACGAACGCCGCGCACGCCAGCGCGTACTCATCGGTCCGCGCATCGGCACCCAGGCCCTGGATCTGCTCCGGTGCGCAGTAATCCAGCGTGCCCAGAAAGAAACCCGTGCTGGTCAGGCCGGTCGATGACCGCGCGCCCCGGGTGAGCCCGAAATCTGACAGGTACACATGATCGGGCCGGCCGGGCCGGACATCGATGAGCATGTTGGCGGGCTTGACATCACGGTGCACCAGTCCGGCCGCATGAGCGGCATCCAGCGCCGAGGCCACCGCGGAAATAATCGCCCCCGCCCGCGCCGCCGGCAGCGGGCCTTCCCTGCGCACCAGCGTGCCGACGTCGCCGCCCGGCACGTACCGCATGGCGATGAACAGCACCCCGTCCGCCTCGCCGGCCTCGAACACCGGGATGACATGAGGATCATCCACCGCCGCCGCAGACCGCGACTCCCGGATGAAACGCTGCCGGAACGACTCGTCGGCCGCCAGCGCCGGCGCTAGCACCTTCAGTGCCACCAGCCGCCCCAGCCGCTCATCCAGCGCCCGGAAGACAACCGCCATCCCGCCCTGCCCGATCTGCTCCTCCAGGCGGTAACCCGCAACCCGCGACCCGAGAGGAAAACCGGCAAAAGGCCCGGCCCCCGAAATCTCCTCGCTCATCACGCCCCCCGCCTTCTCCTCCCGCCGATTACCGTCAAGCATGCCCCGAGCGGCGGCAGATGCAAGCCTCCCCGGCCCAACCCCACCACTGAGGCGAGCGGCCTCGTGATCATGCCGCGCACCGCGACACCTGAAGCCCGTCCCAGCGGCCAGCGGATCAGCTTTACGCAGTGACTGCAGCGAGGCAGATAACGGATCGTTGTCGACCCTCCGAGGAGACTGATGCCGATCGCCGACTCTGCGCGCAGCCGCATCCGGGTTCCATATTGCTGTGGCGTGTACCGATAACCCGGTTATGTGCTGGGGGATGTCGCCGGGCAGTCTTGCGGGGAGATGCCTCACCTGCACCATCCAGCGGATCGTGTCCGCAAGTGTCTGCCCGAGCGGCGGCGGTTCGATCCCGAGTTCCTGGCGGGTGGTCGTGTCGTCGGTGGTGCTCGCACTTGAGGAAGATGCCGGTGCCGCACTCTTCCCTCGCCGCCGCCAAACCGATCAGTGGAGTGACGACGGCGTGATCGTGGACCCTCCCCGATACTGCACGCGTCTTCGCCGCCGCCTGCCGAGCCAGCGCGGAGAGCCCCCGGGCGCCGGTTCCCCCGCGCGGCCGGCCTGGCCGGCCACCCCCACACTCCGGTCGGGCACAGGCCAACGGTATCCAAAGCCATTGCCCGGGCCAGGCCCATGAACACTGCTGCTGTTCCGGGTCGCTGCCCCCATGCCGCTGGTAGTGGCAGGCGTGCGGGCCGCTAGTCCGGGATGATCGCGCCTACTTCGAACTCCACCAGCCATTGCGGATCGACGAAGCGTGAGACCTCGATGAAGGTGGTGGCGGGCCGGACCTGGGCGAACCGCTCCGCGTGGGCGCGGGCGGCCTGCTTCCATTGCCGGATGTCGGTGAGCATCACCCGGGTGCGGACCACGTTGGCCAGCGCGGCGCCTGCCTCGTGGAGTGCTTGTCCGGCGGTGTCGAGGCAACGGACCGACTGGGCGTAGACGTCGCCGGGGCTGCAGTGCCGCCGCCCTCCGCGATCGGCGCGGTGCCGGCCACGCAGACGTACGGGCCTGCGCGTACGGCGCGGGAGAAGCCGATTTGGGGTTCAAGAGGCGAGCCCGAGGTCACCCAGGCGGCGGGATGAGAGCATAGCCGCACAATGCCAGATCCTGGCCAGAGATCAACACCGCCGCTCCGAGCCCGGGCATGACGCCCGCGGCAGGCCGAGGCGCTGGCGGACGGCGGGCCGGTCCACGCCGAGCTCGGCGAGCAGCGCCGGTCGGGGTGATACCGGGCCGGCCGGGGGTGGCGTCAGGGGATCAGGCCCAGGTCGCGTCCGCGGGCTACGGCCTCGGTACGGTTGGCGGCGCCGAGCTTGCCCAGGACGTGGGTGACGTGCTTTTTGACCGTGTTGAGCGTCACCACCAGGTCGTGGGCGATGCGCTGGTTGGACTTGCCGGTGGCGAGCAGCCGCAGCACCTCCAGCTCGCGGCCGGTCAGCGGCTCGGCCAGGCCGGGCACTGCCGGGGCGGCGCGCCGCCCGGAGCCCGGCGCGGCGGGTTCGGGGTCGAACGCCTGCACGATCTGGGGCAGGCAACCGGGCGGGACGCGCCGGGCCGGGGACGGCTCTACACGTTGCGCGGCGATCAGCCGGCCCAGCAGCGCCCTCATCGGCGCCGCCTCGTCAGCGAAGACCCGGGCGTAGCCCTGCGGGCACGCGAGGGTGAGCGCCTCGGCCAGGGCAGCTACCGCGGCGGGCTCGTCGCCGCCGGCCGCCAGTGCCAGGGCCCGCAGCGCCTGGACTTCGATGACGCTGCCGATACGGTCTTGGGTGACTGCGGCTTGGAGCAGGCGCTCGAGCAGCGCAAGGGCCCGCGTTGGGCGGTCTTCGGCGAGCAGGACCCGGGCCAGCACCAGATATTCCCGCTCCCGCGGGTAACCCGGTTCGTCGTCGGCGTCCAGGCCCTGCTGCTGCGCCCATCGGGCCGCCGCGGCCGCGTCACCCTGGGCCAGCAGCAGCCTGGCCCGCTGCGCGGGTAGGGGGTTGGACAAATCAGCCACGGCCGGGCTCGGCGCGACCTGCTCTGCCTCACCGATCGCCTCAAGTGCCCCGGCCGTATCGCCCCTCGCCTGCCGGATCCACGCCAACGTGGCCAGACCGGTGGCCATCGGCGAGGTGTAACCGGCCGGCCGGAGCAGTGCGATGCCCTCGGTGACGTGCCGCAACGCGGCATCGAGCTCGCCCCGCTGGTATTCCACCCCCGCCATGCCCACATACGCGATGCCTGCAACGGGCGGTGCCGGACGGCCGGGCCCAGCGGCGACGATCTCTAGCGCCGCCTGGTAGGTGCCAAGCGCGGCGTCCAGGCGGCCCCGCGCCACCTGGATATGCCCCAGGAGATGGGAGGCCGCTACGGCGAAGCCGCGCTCACCGGCCGCCCGCAGCCCCGCGACGGTAGAAACCAAGCCGCGCTCGGCAGCGTCGAGCCGACCGCCCAGCCAGTCGGCCAGGGCCAGCTCCAGGTGGTAGAACAAGTTCAGCATCTTGTCGCCGTCGGCTAGCTCGCTGCGGGCCTGCGACGCGAATGCGGCCATCCCGTCGGCGTCGCCGCGCAAGTACGCCAGCCAGGCCTGACCAATGGCGACCGACGCAAGAATGTTCGCCAGCAGGCTCGCGGCATCCCCCGCTGACGGCTCGAAAGGCTCTTGGACAGCCTCAGCGGACGCCGATTCTGCGGCCTTGAGCGCGATGCTGGCCGTTTCCATCTGGCCGCTGAGCACCGCCAGCCACGTTTGGCCCAGGCCCAGCCGCGGCCGGGATCGGGGCAGATCGGTGGGCAGCGCGGCGAGCCACCGCTGGATCGTTGCTCTTTCGCCCTGGAGGAATACCGCGTCGAAATGGCGCTCGATCAGTCGGGCCGCCCAGGCCGGGTCCCCGGCAGCTAGCGCGTGGCGTACAGCATCGTCGGCCAGCCCGCGTTCGTCGTGCCAGGCGGCCGCGGCCCCGTGCAGCGCCTTCACCCGGCCGGGCTGCTCAGCCTGGAGCCGCGCGCGCAGGAGGTCGGCGAACAGGTGGTGATAGCGCCACCAGCCGCGCACCTCATCCAGCGGCACCAAGAACAACCCGGCCCGCTCGACCTGCTCGAGCATCGCCTGGCTGCCGGTCCGGTCGGTGACCGCATCACACAACTCTCCCGACAGCCGCTCCAGCACCGAAGTTTCCAGCAGGAACGCGCGCACCTGCCCGGTCTGGCCGGCAAGGACCTCATCGGCCAGGTAGTCCAGCACGAAGCGGTGGCTGCCGCCGAACGCGGCCACGAACCCGGCTTTGTCTTGTTGCCCGCGCAGCGACAGCCCAGCCAGCTGCAGTCCGGCTGCCCAGCCCTCGGTGCGGGCCGTCAATGCCGCCACCGCCTGCCCTGGCAGGTCAGCGCCGGTCGCCGAGTGCAGCAGCGCCCCCGCCTCGTCCGTGGTGAAGCGCAGCTCGGCGATCCGCAGCTCGGCGAGCTGAGCGCGGGCCCGCAGCCTCGCTAGCGGCAGCGGCGGGTCGGACCGGCTCGCCACCACCAGCCGAAACCCCCCAGGCAGATGCTCCATCAGGAACACCACCGAATCGTGGACCGGCTGGGAGTCAATTAGGTGGTAGTCGTCGAGAACCAGGACTGCCTCGTCGTCGCCGGGCTGGTCGGCCAGTTCGTTGATCAGCGCGGTCACCAACCCGTTAGGCGAGGACGGTACCAGCGGGCCCAGCGCCGGCCCGGCCAGCTCTGCTGTGCCCGGGCGTGCCCGGCCCAGCGCGGCGACCACCTGCCGCCAGAACCGGGCCGGGTCGTTGTCGGCGGCATCCAGCGACAGCCACGCCACCGGCCGCCCGGCGCGGCGGGCCCAGTCGGCCAGCAGCACGGTTTTCCCGGATCCGGCCGGAGCACACACCAGCACCACCCCCCGCGCCAGCCCGTCCTCCAGCCGGGCAGCCAGCCGCGGGCGGGGCACAAATCCCGGCCGCGGGCCGGGCACGTGCAGCTTCGTGGCCAGCAGGACATCCTGCTCGGCCGTGGCAAACCCGCCAGGGGCCGCCGCGGGCGGCTCAGCCATCGGCGGCCCACCCTTCAGTGCGCCTGGCAACGGCCAGCGCCGCCGCCAGGGTGTGATCAGTGTAACGGCCTGCTGATGGCGGCCCTGGGTTCCGCCGACCAGGCCTTCCTGAAACCCGGCCGGTATCGGCCGGGTACCGGTACCACCCGGGCCTAGCGGCCGCCAGGCCCGCTGGTCCGAAAGGTGCCACCTTGCCGGCTGTCGAAGATTCCACTCCTGTGCCACCTTCGGGTGACGCCCAGCCCGCCCGTCCGCTCCTACCGTGCACAGGTGAAGGAAAACACAACCGCGCCAAGGGCAGGAATGGCTGCCCTCAGCCCTGCCACACAGACCACGAGGTGATCTTGATGACAGCTAGCCAGCCCACCTGGCGCCACGCCGCAGCCGTGTGGCGCGCCGCCCGCTGCGCAACGGCGGCCCTGCGGGCCATCCACCACGAGCAGGTCTTGATGTGGGAGCTGTTCTGGCAGTCCAGCCGCGTCGCCGCCGAGCAAACCGGGCCGCTGGCGTGGACACCCAGCCTCGACGGGCCTCGGCTGACCGGCAGCCACCTGCCCGCCCCGGGCGACACCAGCGCGCGGAACACGCCATGACCCGCGTCCCGCCGCCGGGCCGCAAGCCGGCGATGCGGCGGCAGCAACCCGGCCCGGCCAGCGGCTGAGGCTGTGATGAGCGCCTCGGGCGGACCTGCCCGTTACGAGATCCGGGTCAACGGCGTCCTGGACAGCCGGTGGATCGCCTGGTTCGACGGCCTCCAGGTCATCGGCGAGGGCGAGGAGACGGTCATCTACGGCCTGCTCGCGGACCAGCCCGCGCTGCACGGGCTGCTGACCAAAGTGCGCGACCTCGGGCTCTGCCTGATCTGTGTGCGCCGGCTGGACACCGCCCAGGACCGAAACGGGGGACCGTCGTGACACTAGGCCCAAGCTGGCCAAGGCCGGGCAATCGCAGGCCACAGCGAAGGACTGGTAGCCCTCGCCGGGTCCATGCTGCAGACGTGCCCGGCTGGTTGCCCCTCGGCACCAGGAACTCAGCACAGGCCACTGCGCATCTGCGTGCTATCCATGTGCCTCAACCAAGATCATTTCACGTCCAAGATCTGCTCCCGGAACATTCCTCAGCACAATGCCAGGCCGGACAGCCTGGGGATCTACACGTAGACGGCCACGACGGAGGCTGGACATGAACGACCCTGACCCAGAGATCGCCGTAGTACTGACCGCGTATGCGGCCTTCGCGCGGGGCGACATCGATCAGGCCATCGCCGGGCTCCACCCCCATGTCGAGTGGATCGAGCCCGAGCAGTTCCCTTACGGCGGCCGCCGCTCGGGCCCGGCCGCGGTCGCCGGTTACCTGCGGGACTCACGATCCTTGTGGGCCGAACTCGTCTCTGAACCGGCCGCCACCCGGCGGGGAAACGACATCGTCGTGGTCCAGTCCACCATGTCTACGGCCGCCTGGCCGATGGCACGGTCCGGGATGTGACCGTCGCGGATGTGTTCACCTTCAGCAATGGCCTCATCGTGCGGATGCAGGCGTACGGTGACCCGGCGCAGGCTCTCGCCAGATACTCCTGAAGGCCCGGCCCAGAACGGCCACCCCGGCTCGGTGCGGGCGCCAGATGTCGCCGGCCAGCGTGTCGTAGCAGCCGAGGCCGGTGGCGTCGTCCTGAGCACGGGGCTGTCTGACCAAAGTCCGCGACCTCGGGCTTTGCCTGATCTCCGTGCGCCGGCTGGACGCCGGCCAGGCCGATACGAGGCACCATGACCAGACCTAGCCTCAGCCGCGGCCGAGGCCCGGCAGCCCTTCCGCCATCGGCCACCACAACGCGCTCTGAGCCAGAACTCGCGGCCAGAACACGATTGTCAGCAAACTTGGAGGAAGACATGACCGAGTTCCTGGGCACCGACGGCGGCCAGATCGCCTACGAGGTGACCGGACTGACGGCGGCCGCCGAGGAGGTGGTCGCCGCCCGGCCGGAGCTGGTGTGGGACCTGGTCGCAGACATCACCCGGGTCGGCGAGTGGAGCCCGGAATGCAACCGGGCGGCCTGGCTCGGGGAGCCCGGCCGACCGCAGCCCGGCGCCAGGTTCACCGGGCACAACCGGCTCCCGAATGGCTTCGAGTATGAGGTGACCTGCGTGGTCACCGAGGCGGACCGGCCCCGCGCGTTCGCGTGGCTGGTCCTGGACGACAGCGGTGACCCCGCCCGCCCGTCCTCATCGTGGCAGTACCGGATCGACCCGCTCCCCGGCGGCGGCAGCAGGGTCCGGCAGCGCTTCATCCACGGACCCGGCGCCAGCTACCTGCGGGCAGCCGCCGCGCAGGCGCCGGACCGGGCCGCTGAGATCACCGCCGCCAGGCGGGACGGGCTGCGCGCCAACATGACCGCCACCCTGCGTGCGATGAAGGCCGCCGCGGAATCCTCTCACCCCACCGGCGCCGGCCCAAGGTAGTGCGCATCCGGCCTGGCTGACGGGGCCGCGGCGCGGCTGGTCGAGTAGCACGCCGGGACGCTGCCTCGCTGCAACGAGGGCGCAACCCCGCCGCGCCGCCGGGCCTGGCCGAGCCGCTGACCGACCGCGAGCTGGAGGTGCTGCGGCTGCTCGCCGCGGACAGGTCCAACCAGCGCATCACCCACGACCTGGTCGTGGTGCTCGACACAGTCAAAAGCACATGACCCGCATCCTGGGCAAGCTCGGCGCCGCCAACCGCACCGAGGCCGCCGCGCGGGCCCGGCAGCTCGGCCTGATCCCCTGACACCGCCCCCCAGCCGGCCCCGGTAGCACCTTCGGGTGACCGATCGCCGCGCCGCGATATTCCACCCAGCAGGCACCTTTGGGTGACGCCCCACGGCGACCAGGATTCGTACCGTTTCCCCGAAGAGCCGAGCTGCCCATCTACCAATGGAGGATGTCATGTACGACCCGCCTGCCTACATATGGGCGATCACCACCGCCGCGACCGCCGCGATCCCGGCTGCGACCTGCGTCGTGCTGTACAGCGGCGCGAAACGCGCCGGCCTGGGCCGGCGGCGCGCGGCGCTGCTCGCCGGGGCTGCGGCCGTCGTGCTCGGCGGCTGGTTCACCGCCACCGCGGTGATCGCGGGTCACGGCTGGTACGACACGCGGCTCGGCCACGGGGTGCCGTGGCTGCCGATTGCGGTGGCCGGGTTCTTCGGCACGCTGCTGGCCCTGCGCCGGATCCCGGTGGTCGCGCGCGCCCTGGCGGCACCGGGCCTGGCGAGTCGCCTGGAGTACCCGCACTTGTTCCGGGTGGAAGGGGTGGTCTTCCTGATCTTGATGGCCCTCGGTCATCTGCCCGCGCTGTTCGCCTTGCCCGCGGGCCTTGGCGACATCGCTGCCGGTATCGCCGCGCCGCTGGTCGCGTACAGGCTCGCGCGGGGCACGGGCCGCCGCGCCGCCCGGTGGCACAACGCGTTCGGCATCACCGATCTGGTGGTGGCCCTGACCCTCGGCGCCCTCACCGGATTCCAGCTGGTCAACGTCACGCCGTCCGCCGCGCCGATCTTCGAGCTCCCGCTCGCGCTGATCGTGACAGCCGGCGTGCCGCTGCTGCTCGTCCTGCACATCACCTCCGTGTCCGCGCTGGCCAAAGCCCAGCGGGCACCGCTGGCAGCCACCGGCCCGCTCATTGCCGGCGCGGCGCCTCGTACTGCCGTGGCAGAAATCCCGGCAGCCGGTGCCCGGTGAAGCACTCACCGCAGCGAAGAAGACAGTGCAACGCAAGATCGATGCGCCCAAGAAGGCGGCGGCCCGGCCCGGCGCCGGCCAGCGCAACCTTGTCGTGCCCGCCAGCCAGCTCATGGCCGCCGGGCTCTGCCAGCAGGGCCACCGGCCCGCGAGACTGTACGCCGGGCGTGGGCCCGGTCAACGGAAAGGAAACCCAATGAACACCCGGAGTCCCTACCCAGACGCCGAGGTCCCGGAGATCTCCCGGCCCAGGTTCGTCCCTGACCGAGCCGATGAGCGAGGCGCAGCGGTCCCACTCATGGGTCCCGCCGACCCGGGCACGGCCACGCCGCTCATGGGCCCGGCTACCACGGGCACCATTACCCCGCTGATGGGCCCGGCCGCCCCGGCCACCGTTACCCCGCTGCTGGGCCCCGCCGATCGCGGCACGATGGTCTCGCTCATGGGTCCCGCCGACCCGGGCACGGCCACGCCGCTGATGCTCCCCAGCCGGTAATGCCTCACGCAGACCGCAGAACGGACCACTCGCCCGGCCCGGCCGCCATCCGGCAGGCGGGCCCGGCCGCCTCGGCTGCGCGGGCCGCGCCACCGCCGACGACGATGACCGGCCCGTTCCCCACCGCACCATGCAAAAGGTGAGACATGACGATCGATGCCGACGCACATGACGCAACCCCCGTCACCCTGGCAGCTGCGCGGGCCGAGTTCGACGCCGCCGTGACCTACCTGGACACTGCCACCTTCGGCCTGCCGCCACGGCGCAGCTGGGCGGCACTTCAGCAGGCGCTCGCGCAATGGCGGGCCGGCACCGCCGACGCGGTTGCCTACGACCTGCCCCTTACCGCAGCACGCTCCTCATACGCCCGGCTGGCCGGCGTGGATCCATCCGTGGTAGCCGTGGGGAGCCAGGTGTCGGTGTTCGCCGGGCTCATCGCGGCCAACCTGCCCGGCGGCAGCGAGGTGCTGACCGCCACCGGTGACTTCACCAGCATCCTGTTCCCCTTCTACGCGCAGTCGGGCCGCGGGATCCGCGTCCGGGAGGTGCCGCTGGATCGGATCGCAGAATCCATCACCTCCCGCACCACGCTGGTCGCGGTCTCCGCGGTGCAGTCCGCGGACGGGCGGGTCGCTGATCTGGATGCCCTGCACGCCGCCAGCCGTGCCGCCGGGGCCCGGGTGCTGCTGGACACGACGCAGGCCGTCGGGTGGCTGCCGGTGGACGCGAACCGATTCGCCTACACCGCCTGCGGCGGGTACAAATGGCTGCTCTCCCCCAGAGGCACCGCCTACTTCACCATCAATCCCACGCTGATCGACGACCTGACACCGCATTACGCGGGCTGGTATGCCGGCGAGGACCGGTGGTCCAGCATCTACGGCGGCCCGCTGCGCCTGGCCGGCGACGCCCGCCGCTTCGACGTCTCCCCCGCGTGGCACGCCTGGGTCGCCGCCGCCCCGGCCGTGCGGCTACTCGCCCAGGTAGGCACCCAGTCCCTGCACCGGCACGCCCTCGGCCTGGCGAACCGGTTCCGCGCCGCAATAGGCCTGGAGCCCGCAGACTCCGCGATCGTGTCACTCGCCGCCAACGGCGGCGCCGCGGATGCCATGACCGCCGCACGGATCAAAGCATCGGCCCGCGCCGGCCGCCTCCGCCTCTCCTTCCACGTCTCCACCAGTGACCAAGACGCCGACCTCGCCGCCGACGTCTTGCGGCGGCACATCACCTCCAGCCACGCAGCCACGCCGTGATGGCCGCATTACCCAGGTCCAGATCCCCAACAGCCACGAACCCAGTGAGGCCCCTCAAGCATGAATGCAACCACCGCGCAAGCCCGCTACGCTGCCGCTGCTGACCAGCGCGAAGTCGGCCGGCTGCGCCGGTCCGGCGACGACAGGATGGTGGCTGGCGTGGCCGGCGGCATCGCCCGCTACCTGAGCACCGGCGTCACGCTGGTGCGCGTCTTCATCGCGGCGCTGGCCTTGTTCACCGGCGCCGGCGCGGCCTTCTACCTGGTCGCCTGGCTGCTGATCCCTGCCGGGGGCTATGACCAGTTGATCGCAGCCGGATGGATCGCCAGTCGAAACCGAGGAGGGGAATCACGATGAGTGTTCTGGTGATGCGGCGGGTGTGCCGGACATACGGCCAGGGGGCCTCCCAGGTGCACGCGCTTTATGAAGTTGACCTGACTGTCCAGGCCGGCGAGATGGTGGCGGTGATGGGTCCCAGTGGCTCGGGTAAGTCGACCCTGCTGACGATTGCCGGCGCGCTGGAAGACGCGACATGCGGCGAGGTCCGCGTGGTAGGCCAGGATCTGTCCGGGCTGTCCGCGAATGCCAAGGCGCGGCTGCGGCGCCGCAGCATTGGCTACGTGTTCCAGGACTACAACCTGCTGCCCGGCCTGACCGCCGCGGAGAACGTGGCGCTCCCGCTTGAGCTGGACGGGGTCTCCGGGCGCCGCGCCTTGCTCGCCGCCCTACAGGCCCTGGGAGAACTTGGCCTGGCCGATCGGTCGGGCCGTTTCCCTGACCAGCTGTCCGGAGGCGAGCGCCAGCGCGTGGCCCTCGCCAGGGCGGTTGTTGGGGAGCACCAGCTGCTGTTGGCAGACGAGCCGTCCGGCGCGCTCGACAGCGCGAACGGCGAATCGGTGATGCGGCTGATCTTGGACGCCTGCAAGCGGGGGATGGCCGCCGTGGTGGTTACTCACGACGCGCAGCTCGCTTCATGGGCGCACCGGGTCGTATCCATCAAGGACGGCCGGATCACCGGCCAGACCGTGCCCGGCAGCCTGATCGCCGTGCAGCGGATGGGAGCGGGGTGATGACCGCCACCGTGCTTGAACAGCCAGCCCCGGCGAGGGCGGGGACCGGCGGCGGGGGGCTCCCCGCCCGCCGGGCGGTGATGCGCTGGGCGCTGCGGATGTTCCGCCGCGAATGGCGCCAGCAGCTGCTGATGCTCGGCATGCTCATCATCGCCGTGGCCGCAACGGTCATTGGCGCGGGCGTGGCCACCAACACGCCACCGCCGTCGACAGCCGGGTTCGGCACCGCCACCGCGAGCGTGACCGTACCGGGCAACGACCCGCATCTAGCTGCCGACATTTCGTCGCTGCGCAGCAGATACGGCGCGGTGGACGTGATCGAGAACCAAGCGATCAGCACCGGCAGCTCCCAGCAGGCCTACCTGCGGGCACAGGACCCGCACGGCAGCTACGGCCAGCCGATGCTCAAGCTAGACAGCGGCAGTTATCCCACACAGGCCGACGAGGTGGCGCTGACCCAGGGCCTGTCCACTCTTTATGACGTGCAGGTCGGCGGGACCTGGCACCAGGACGGACACTCTTACCGGGTCACCGGCATCGTCGAGAACCCCGCCAACCTGCTGGACGAGTTCGCGCTCGTGGCCCCCAGCCAGCTCACCTCACCCGCCCAGGTCACGGTGCTGCTCGATGCGCAACCGCCCGGCAGCGGCACCGGACCGGGCAGCAACGCTAACCGGGACACCCTGCCCGGACTGCCACAGGGCGCGGTCGCGGCCTTCGCGGGCTTGAGCACTGGCGGCAGCCTCTCGCCAGCGGCCATCGTGCTGGCGATCTGCGTCATGGGCATGGTGTTCGTCGGCTTGGTGGCCGCGGCCGGGTTCACCGTAATAGCCCAGCGGCGGCTGCGTGCACTGGGCATGATCAGCGCGCTAGGCGCCACCGAGCGTAACGTCCGCCTGGTGACCACCGCCAACGGCGCGTTCGTCGGCGTCGTCGCCGCGGTCGCAGGGGCCGGCCTGGGTCTGGGCGGGTGGCTCGTCTACGCGCCGCACCTTGCCACGGACACCGGGCACCGGGTCAGCGCGATGCACCTGCCCTGGTGGGCGATCGGCCTGGCGATGGCCCTCGCCGTGGCCACATCCGTCCTGGCGGCGCGGCGGCCGGCGAAAAACATGGCAAGGGTACCGGTGGTCGCCGCCCTCGCCGGGCGGCCCGGCGAGCCCCGCGCCGTGCACCGCTCAATCCTGCCCGGCCTGCTGTTCCTCGGCGCCGGCCTCGCCTGCCTGTTCCTCTCCGGCGGCTGGGGCGGCACTGGCGGCACCGACACTCTGTTCCTGCTCGTCGGGCTGATCGGGGTGGTGGTCGGGATCTTCAAGTTCGCCCCCGTCTGTATTGCGGTGTTGTCCGCGGCCGGGCCGCGGGCGGCGGTCTCGGTCCGGATCGCGCTGCGCGACCTGGTCAGGTACCGGGCCCGGTCTGGGGCGGCACTGGCCGCGGTCACCTTCGCCACCTTCCTGGCCATGCTTATCTGCGTGATCGCCAGCGTCCGGTTCTCCAACGTGCTGGATTACACCGGCGAGAACCTGACCGGCAGTCAGCTGGTCTTCTACACCTCCGCCCAAGGCCAGACATCGTCCGGTCAGGCTCTAACCCGCAACCAGGTAGCCAGCCTGGAGCAGCAGATGGGCAACTGGGCCGGCTCGCTGCACGCTACCTCGGTGCTGACCTTGGCGGACGCCGGCGCCACGCTGAACCAGATTGGCCGGAACAACAACAACTTCTCCGGCCCGCTCTACGTCGCCACCCCCCAGCTGCTTGCCCAATACGGCATCAAGGACGTGAACCCGGATGCAGACATCCTGTCGATGCGCCCAGGCTTCTCATCCGAGCCCAGCATGCAGCTGGCCTACGGGCCCCTGGGCAACCCGGACAAGCTCCCGACCACCGCGAACAACCCGGTGATCGAGGAAGTTGCCGGCCTGCCCAGCGGCACCTCGGCGCCGAACACGGTCATCACCGAGCACGCGATCGCCAAGTACGGCTTGCGTGAGCACCTAGACGGCTGGCTGATCACGACCCCGCAGCCGCTGACCGCGCAGCAGATCTCCCAGGCACGCGCCATCGCCGTCCAGGACGGGGTCAGCATCGAATCCAAGTCCGGTGAGCTGGACCTGGGCCAGATCGCCAACGGCGCCACCATCCTCGGCCTGCTCATCGCGCTCGGAGTGCTGGCCATGTCGGTCGGCCTGATCCGCAGCGAGACCGCCAGGGACCTGCGCACCCTCACCGCCACCGGGGCCAGCAGCACCACCCGGCGGACCATCACCGCCGCTACCGCCGGCGCGCTCGGCCTGCTCGGCGCCATCCTCGGCACCGCGGGGGCGATGATCGCCGGGCTCACCTGGGCACACAGCAGCCTCACCACAACCTTCGGGCACGTGCCGACGCTGGACTACCTGCTACTCCTGGTCGCGCTCCCGGCGGCAGCGGCGGCCGGCGGCTGGCTGCTGGCCGGCCGCAACCCCGCCACCATCGCCCGCCAACCTATGGAGTAAGTAATGGACAGACCGTCGGTACTTCTGCACGCCGAGGACACCGCCACCGGGCCGCCGCGCCGCAGCCGCGCCCCGGCGGTCGAGCGGATCGCCGGCTGGAGCGCCCGGCACCGCAAGACCGCGCTGATCGGCTGGCTGCTCCTGGTCGCCGGCGCCGTGATGATCGGCAGCATGCTCGGCACCAAGAACCTCAACAGCTACGACCCCGGCCAGGCCGGCCGGGCCGAACGGGTGCTGGCCAGGCCGGGCGTGGTGCAGCAGCCCATCGAGACGGTGCTGGTCCAGGCGCGGGCCAACGGCCGTACGGTCGCCAGCGACCCCGAGCTGAGACAGGCCGTGCGGCAGGTGGCCGCGGCGCTGGCCGCCCTGCCGAAGACCGCCATCGACGTTCGGTCGCCGTTCACCGCGGGCGGCCACGGGATGATCTCGCGGGACGGCCGTTCCGCCCTGGTCACTTTCACCGTGGCCGGCAAGCCGGACAACGCCGACCAGACGGTCGGCGCCGCGGAACGCGCCGTGGCGGCGGTCCAGGCCCGGCACCCCGACCTGCTGGTGGGCGAGGCCGGGCAGGCCAGCGTCGACCGGGCCACGAACAGCACCATCAGCGCGGACTTCCGCCGCGCCGAGGTGACCTCGATCCCGGTGACGCTGGTGCTGCTGCTGGTGGTGTTCGGCGCGCTGATCGCCGCCGGCATCCCGCTGCTGCTGGCCGGCACGGCGGTCGTCACGGCCATCTCGCTGCTGGCCATCCCCAGCCGCTGGCTGCCGGTGGGCAGCACCACCTCGTCGATCGTGCTGCTGGTGGGCATGGCCGTAGGCATCGACTACTCGCTGTTCTACCTGCGCCGTGAGCGGGAGGAACGGGCCGCGGGCCGGGGCAAGGACCAGGCGCTGCGGATCGCGGCGGCCACCTCGGGGCGGGCCATCGTGGTGTCCGGCCTGACCGTCATGATCTCGCTGGCCGGGCTGTTCCTGACCGGCATCGACGTCTTCTCCGGGCTGGCCGTGGGCACGATCACGGTGGTCGGCGTCTCGGTGCTCGGCTCGCTGACCGCGCTCCCCGCGGCGCTGTCCCTGCTCGGCACCTGGGTGGACAAGGGCAAGATCCCGTTCCTGGGCCGCCGCCGCATCACGGCGCGCAGGTCGCGGGTGTGGGAAGGCATGGCCCGCCGGGTGGTGGCCCGGCCCGTCCTGGCCGGCGGCGTCGCGGCGCTGGCGCTCGGTGCGCTGGCCGTGCCCGCGCTCGGCATGCGCCTGGACAGCCCGGGATTCCACGACCTGCCAGCCAGCCTCCCGGTCGTGAAGAACCTGCTCGCCACCCAGCGGGCGTTCCCGGGCGGCCCGGCACCCGCCGAGGTGGTCGTCACCGGGCACGACCTGACCGGCCCGGCGGTCCGGCATGCGGTCGCGGCCGTGGCGGGGCGGGCGGCGACCAGTGCGGCGCTGCGCGAGCCGGTCACCAGCACGCTGCTCGGCCACGGCCAGGTCCTGGTGGTGTCCGTGGGGCTGGCCGGCGGCGGGACCGACACCACCTCGAACCAGGCCCTGACCACGCTGCGCGACCAGGTGCTGCCCGCGACGCTCGGCCGGGTGGGCGGCATCAGCTACGCGGTCACCGGGCTCACCGCAGGCAACCACGACTTCTCCGCGCAACTGGACGGCCGTGCGCCGCTGGTCTTCCTGTTCGTCCTGGGTCTGGCGTTCCTGTTGCTGATGATGACGTTCCGGTCGATCACGATCCCGGCGATGTCGATCGCGCTGAACCTGCTGTCGATCGGCGCGGCCTACGGCGTGCTGACGCTGGTCTTCCAGCACGGCTATCTGCACGGCCCGCTGGGGTTCAGCTCATACGGCGGGATCGTGCCGTGGATGCCGCTGTTCATGTTCGTGATCCTGTTCGGGCTGAGCATGGACTACCACGTGTTCATCCTCAGCCGCATCCGTGAGCTCCGGTCCCGGGGAGCGCCCACCAAGGAGGCGATCATCGGCGGGATCGGCGCGAGCGCGGGCGTGGTGACCAGCGCAGCGGTGATCATGGTGTCGGTGTTCTCCCTGTTTGCCACGCTCTCGGTGATCGAGTTCAAGATGTTCGGGGTCGGCATGGCGTCGGCGATCCTGATCGACGCCACCGTGGTGCGCGGGGTGCTGATGCCCGCCGCCATGGCCTTGCTCGGCGACCGCAACTGGTACCTGCCCCGCTGGCTCGCCTGGCTGCCCGGCGGCCAGGGACGCCATTCCATTAAGGCCCCGGATCTGTACGGCCCCCGGTCTGCCCGGACTTGATCGCGACGCCGCGCATAGCGGTTCGCGTTCGTCCTGAGCCCGAGGTCGCGGACTTTGGTCAGCAGCCCGTGCAGCGCGGGCTGATCAGTGACCAGGCCGCAGATGACCGTCTCCTCGCCCTGGCCGCTGATCTGAAGGCCGTCGAACCAGGCTGCCCACCGGTCATCCAGGACACCCGCCACGCGGATCTCATACTGGGCAGGCCAGCCGGAGGCGCTCACCCCAGCTCCAGCCGGCGCCCGGCCGGAGTGGCGGAGCGTCCCATGCCCGGCGGTGCCGATTGCGCCTGCGGCGAAGACCCGCGGCTTCCTTGCTGTGCACGGGCGGGCCTGAGGGCAGCCATTCGGGTCCTTCCTGCTGCTTGTGTTTCCTTCATTTGTGGACGGTAGGAGCGGACGCAGGGGCTGGGCGTCACCCGAAGGTGGCATGGGAGTGGAATCTTGCGGTGATCGGCGCGCCTATTCGGGACCATCCCGGCGGGGGCTGGCCTGCCCTACCCCGCCTGCGACATGGGGTTTGCCCCCCGCGGCATCGCCGTTCACAGGACCGCCAGGCCCGGCGCGGCTCTTACGCCGTGGCGTCAGCTCCTCGGTGCGTTCCGCGGCCTAGATCGTTGATCGGGGTTTCGCCGCTGGCAGCGGGCGTGTTCGGCGACACGCCGGCCGGTATCCGTGTGCCGTGAGCGAAGGGTGTCCACAATCGGCGTGTTCACACACCGTCTGACCTGTGGAAGCCATCGTGATCGCCGACCTGGACACCCTTCTGACTGCACTTTACGTGGAACTGACCGACCGGATCATTCCCGCGCGGGGACTGGCCCGGCACGGGCCCGGCGGCCGTCCTGCCGTAACCGATGCCGAGCTCGCCTGCATCGCCGTCGCGCAGGTCCTGCTGCGGTTCGACGACGAGCGGCACTGGCTGCGCGCCGCCCCGCGGCTGGTCGGGCACCTGTTCCCCCGGCTGCTGGGCCAGGGCGAGTACAACCTGCGGCTGCGGAACCTGGCGCCGCTCATGGAAGCGGCCCTGCGCTGGCTCGCGGACGCCACCCCCGCGACCGCGGAGATGCTGCGGCTGATGGACGCCACCCCGGTCCCCTGCGGCACCTCCGCGGTCACAGCCAGGCGCTCTGACCTGTACGGGCACGCCGGGTACGGGTACTGCCCGAGCCATTCACGCTGGTACTGGGGCTGCAAGCTGCTGCTCATCTGCACCTGCGAGGGCACCGTGACCGGGTTCAGCCTGGCGAACCCGAAGCTGCACGGTGAGCGGGACCAGGCGGTACAGACCCTGGAGCGCCAGCCGGCGAACCGGCCCGCCCCCGGCAGCGTCATCGTGACGGACAAGGGCCTGGCCGGGCAGGACACCGAGGACTTCTTCGCCGCCGAGGACCTGCGCCTGACCCTGGTCCGGCCCGCCCGCAAGGACGAGAAGCAGCCCCGCCCGTTCCCGAACTGGCTCCGCCAGCGCGTCGAGGCCGTCATCTGGACCCTGAAGAACCAGCTCGGGCTCGAGCGCCACGGCGGCCGCATCCCGGCAGGCCTGTGGGCCCGCATCATCCAAAGGCTGCTGGCCCTCAACGCGGCCATCTGGCACAACTGGCAAATCGGCGCACCCGTCAAGCGCTCCCTGATCGCCTACGACCACCTCTGACCAGCCCCCATTCCCCGATCAACGATCTAGTGGCGCTGCGGGCTGGGGTGGGGGCCTGCGGGGTTCTGGTCTGGTTCGGTGTGGTGCAGGTGATCGGGCTGGGTATACCAGCCGGCCGGCAGATCGGCGGCCAGCGCACAGTGGACGAATCGGGCCACGGCCATGGTGTGTGCCCGGCTGGGGTTCCATTGCAGGGTGAATGGCACGAGCTGGCGAGGCGCCACCGGGAGGATGACTGTCTGGGTGTGGGCGGCCGCCAGGGACGGGATCAGCAAGATCCAATCGATGCCGGGCTGGTCGGCCCAGCGGATAGCGGCCAGGTCGGTGTCGGCGAGCTCGATGGCCGGCGGGGCGATGCCTGCGGTGTCGAGTGCCTGGCGCTGGGCCAGGGCCCACGCAGGAAACAGGGCCTCCGGGGCGGTGCCCAGCACGTCGTGGGCGAGTTCCGACAGCGGGATCGTGTCGCGGCCGGCCAGGCGATGGCTGGGGCGCAGGCCGGCCACGAGCGGTTCGGCGCAGAACACCTCGGTGGCGATCCCGGCTGGTTCAAGGACCGGGCCGCAGGTGAGGGCCACATCGATATCGCCGGTAGCGACAGCGTCGAGGAGATTGGGCAGCCACATCCGCTGCAGATCGACAGTTACCTGCGGTGCTTCGGCGGTGAACAGATTGATCAGGTGAGGGGCGAGCACCGGGGCGGCGGGCGGGGTGATGCCCAGCCGCACCGTGCCTGCCTCGCCGTCGGCGACGCGGCGGATCGCGGCCTTGGCGGCGGCGGCCTCGTCGAGGATGACCTTGGAGCGGGTGAGCAGTTCGGTGCCGGCGCTGGTCAGGGCGACCTGACGGGTGGTGCGGGTGAACAGCGGGGCACCCAGTTCGCGCTCGAGGCGGCGGATCAGTTCGCTGAGCGTCGGCGCGGCGATATGCAGCCGCTCGGCGGCCCGCCCGAAGTGCAGTTCGGTGGCTACTGCCACGAACGCTTCGAGCTGGCGCAACTCCACATCCTAACCGTACCCCGGCAGGCTGGCGGCCGGCCGGATGAAGTGTGCCCGGCCGCAAGATTGTTCGGCCTGGCCGAATAGTGCGTTCGCAAGCTGCCCCTTTTTCGGCTCCGGGCAGGATGTCAGGCTGGCAGCATCAGTGGCGGGCGCCCCAGCCGCCGCCGGGCCGTGTGGAGACATCAGATGACGGACAGTGGCACGCTTCGGCGCGCTAAGCCCGTTGGCCTGGGCGGTAGGTCACCGACGGCTGACCCGTCGGTGGCGGCCCCTCCGGGGGCCGCCGTGTCCGGGCAGGATGCCCTGCTGGCGACAAAGCTGCATGTGCCCCGGCCGCAGCCGGGTTTTGTGCCGCGCCCGCGTCTGGTGGAGGCGCTGGGCGAGGGGCTGGCCAGAGGCCGGATGCTGGTGTGCGCTCCGGCGGGATTCGGCAAAACGGCGCTGCTGGCCGACTGGGCCCGCGGTGACGGGCACCCGGTGGCGTGGCTCGGCCTGGATGGCGGCGACAGCGACCCGGCCCGGTTCTGGCGCCACGCGGTGGCTGCGCTGGACCGAGCCCGGCCGGGGCTGGCCGGGCGGGTGGGCCCGCCGCCCCCGGGTTCTCTGGCCGGGCTGGTGGCGGCTCTGGTCAATGAGCTGGCCGCCGATCCCGGCCCGGATGAAGTGCTGCTGATCCTGGATGACTACCATCTGGTTGACTCCGGGCCAGTGCACGAGTCGGTGGCGTTCTTGCTGGAAAATCTGCCGCCGGGCCTGCGGGTCGTGGTGTCCGGCCGGGCTGACCCTCCGCTGCCGCTGGCGCGGCTGCGGGCCCGCGGCCAGCTGGCTGAGCTGCGCGCCGCCGACCTGCGCTTCACCCCCGAAGAGGCGGCGGCGCTGCTGGGCGGGGCGGCGGGGCCGGGCCTGCCGGCCGCGGCGGCGGAGACCCTGACGGCCCGCACCGAAGGGTGGGCGGCGGGACTGCAGCTGGCCGCGCTGTCGCTGCGGGGACACGCGGATCCGGCCGGGTTCGTGGCGGCGTTCAACGGCAGCCACCGCTTCGTGCTGGACTACCTGACCGATGAGGTCCTCGACCGCCAGACCAGCGAGGTGCGCGCGTTCCTGCTGGAGACCTCGGTGCTGGAGCGTTTGACCGGGGCGCTGTGTGACGCGGTCACCGGCCGGCCCGGCAGCCAGGCGATGCTGGCCGGCATCGAGCGGGCGGGCCTGTTCTTGGTGCCGCTGGATGAGGTGCGCGGCTGGTGGCGCTACCATCACCTGTTCGCCGATCTGCTGCGCGCCCGGCTGCAGGCTGAGCAGCCCGGCCGGGTGCAGGCGCTGCACCGGGCCGCGGCCGCTTGGTGCGAGGAGCGTGACCTGGCCGATGACGCGGTGCGGCACGCGCTGGCCGCCGGGGACCCGGCCTGGGCGGCGCGGCTGGCCGAGCGGCACGTCGAGACGCTGCTCGGCCGCAGCGAGGGCGCGACCCTGCGCCGCTGGCTGTCGGCGCTGCCGGCGGAATCGGTGCGCGACCGGCCGCGCCTGTGCCTGGCTCAGGCGTACGGCGCCGCCCAGGGCTTCCAGCTGGAAACACTCGAGGCCCTGCTCGATGACGCCGAGCGCGGCTTCGCGGTCAGCGGCGGCGAACCGTATGAGGACCCCGCCGGGCGGCCGGTGAGCGTGCTGGCCAATGTCCCGGCGGGGATCGCGTTCCTGCGCGCCTCGCTCGCGCGGCTGCGCGGTGACGTCGCCCTCGCGGACGGCTACAACCGGCAGGCCCTGGCCCAGCTGGGTGAGGACGAGTGGCTGCTGCGCTCCTTCGTGCGCTGGAACGGGGCGGTGACGGACTGGCTGGACGGCCGGCTCGGGCCAGCCGAGCGCGGCCTGGCAGAGGTGCTCGCCGAGCGGCGGGCCGTCGGCGCGCTGTTCGCCGGCTTTCTCCCCATGCGCGTTTGGTACGACCTGGGCCAGGTGCAGCGGGCCCAGGGCAACTTGGATGCGGCACTGGCGACCTGCCGGCAAGCGCTGGACACCTTCGGTGAGAGCAGCCAGACAGCCCTCACGGGTCCGGCGCACGTGGGCCTGGCCCAGGTCCTGTACGAGCGGAACGAGCTGACCGCCGCCCTTGACCACGCCACCCGCGGGGTCACGCTGTGCCGGCAGCTTGCCTTCACCCCGGCGCTGGCCACAGGCCTGGCTGTCGTGGCCCGGATCCGGCACGCGCAGGGTGACGCGGCCGGGGCCTTGGCGGCGATGGGTGAGGCCGGGCAGGCTGGGCTGAGCCCGCAGGTGATCACCCTGTTCAACCCGGTGCCGTCGCAGCGGGCGCGGCTGCTGCTGGCCCAGGGCGACATCCACGCCGCCGCCCGGTGGACGACTGCTGATGGCCTCGGCACAGACGACGAGCCAGATTACCCACGGGAGCCGGCGTATCTGGTGCTGGCCCGGGTGCTGCTCGCCCAAAACGACCCCGGCCCGGCACTCGCCCTCCTGGAGCGGCTGCTCGACGCCGCGGCCAGCCAGGACCGGGTCGGCAGCGTCATCGAGATCCAGGCGCTGCGGTCGCTGGCGCTGGCCGCCCGCGGCGATCACGCCGGCGCCCTCGGCGCGCTGACCGAGGCGCTCACGCTCGCCCGCAGGCACGGCTACATCCGGGTCTTCGCCGATGAGGGCGCGCCGATGCACGCGCTGCTCACCCAGCTGGCCGCTGCCCGGCCGGGCCAGCAGCACGCGGCTCGCCGCATCGACCCCCGCTACCTGGCCGCGCTGTTGCGCGCCTGCGGCCCGGCAGGCGCCGTGCCACCGCGGATACGAGCCGCCGCCGCGCCGCCGGGCCTGATCGAGCCGCTGACCGGCCGTGAGCTGGAGGTGCTGCGGCTGCTCGCCGCGGGCAAGTCCAACCAGCGCATCGCCCACGACCTATTCGTGGCGCTCGACACGGTCAAAAAGCACGTGACCCACGTCCTGGGCAAGCTCGGCGCGGCCAACCGGACCGAGGCCGTAGCTCGCGCACGCGACCTGGGCCTGACCCCCTGACACCGCACCCCAGCCGGCGCCGGTAGCACCTTCGGGTGAGGGCGCGCCGCGCCGCGACATTCCACCTGGCAGGCACCTTCGGGTGACGCCCCACGGCCACCCGAATTCGTACCGTTCCCCAAAGAGCCGGGCCAACAGGGCCGGGCTGGGCCCCAGCCACCGGGGTCAGCAGCCAAGGGAGCATGACATGACCACTGCAAAAAGCCGGGGCCCGGCCCTGCGGGGCAATGGGCAGGGGCGCTCGATGACCGGGCCGGTAGGAAGTTTCGTGGTCCGCCGCGCCCGTCTGGTGCTGGTCGTGGCGATGCTGGCCGTGGTCGGGTTCGGCGTGCTGGGGTTGGGGGCGTTCGGCAAGCTGAAGACCGGCGGGTTCCAGGATCCGGGTGCCGGGTCGACAACCGCGCAGACGCTGACCGATCAGCGTTTCGGTGGCTCCGTTGGTGTCGTCCTGCTCGTCCACGCCGAGTCAGGGACGGTTGACGACGCGCCCGCGCGAGCAGCGGGCGCCGAGGCGGCGAGCCGTCTTGCGGCGGTGCCGGGCGTGTCGAACGTGGTGTCCTACTGGCAGACGCGCAATCCTGGCTTGAGGTCCAAGGACGGCACGTACGCGCTCGTCCTGGGCAGCACCAGGAGCGACCTCGATCTCAGCTCGTCGGAGGTGGCGAGCCTGCGTTCGCGCAGCGGGCAGGTCGAGGTTACGGTCGGCGGCAGCGCGGCGATCGGCAATGACATCACGAAACAGGTCGGCAAGAGCCTGGGCATCGCCGAGGGGATTGCCGTGCCGATCATCCTGGCGCTGCTGGTGTTGGCGTTCGGCAGTGTCGTGGCCGCGCTGTTGCCCCTGGCGATCGGTGGGATCGCGATCCTCGGCACGTTCGCCGAGCTGTTCGTGCTCGGCTCGGTGACCAGCGTGTCGATCTACGCGATCAACTTGACCACCGCGCTCGGCCTGGCGCTGGGCATCGACTACTCGCTGTTGATGGTCAGCCGCTTCCGGGAGGAGCTCGGGCGCGGGCAGGAGCCGGCGCGGGCGGTCGTGCGCAGCGTGCAGACGGCCGGGCGCACGATCGTGTTCAGCGGCGCGACGGTCGTGGCCGCGCTCGCGGTGCTGCTGATCTTCCCGTTGTACTTCCTGCGCTCGTTCGCCTACGCCGGGATCGGCGTGGTGCTCATCTCGGTGGCCGCCGCGGTCGTGGTGCTGCCCGCGCTGCTGGCCGTGCTGGGCCGGCGCGTGAACTCCGGCCGGCTGCCGTGGGCGCGCAACCGCGAGCCGTCCACCGCCGCGCCGTTCTGGGGACGGCTCGCCGGGCAGGTTATGCGCCGCCCGGCGCTCTTCGCGATCCCGGTGCTCGCCGTGCTGATGCTGCTCGCACTGCCGTTGCGGCACGTCCAGTTCGGCACGCCGGACGACCGGGTGCTGCCGGCCACCACGCAGAGCAGGGCGGTGGGCGACGTGCTGCGCGAGGACTTCACCGGCAACAGCGCCACCGCGCTGAACGTTGTTATCGACGGCCCGCTGGACCGCGCCGCGCTGACCGCCTACGCGACCCGCCTCTCCGACCTGGCCGGTGTCGCGCGCGTCGAGGCCAGCGTCGCGACGTTCATTCACGGGAAGGCCGTCCCGAACTCCGCCGACCCGACCCTCGCGCGTCCCACGGCGCAGCGGCTGTCCGTCGGGAGCGCGGCCGATCCGCGCTCGAATGCCTCGAAGGACCTGGTGCGGACCGTACGCGACCTGCCTGGCCCGGACGGCGTCCGCGTCTACGTCGGCGGCCAGACCGCCGAGCTGATCGACACCACGCACGCGATCGGCACCCGGCTGCCGCTGGCCGCACTGCTCATCGTGCTCACCACGTTCCTCGTGCTGTTCCTGTTCACCGGGTCCGTGGTGCAGCCGATCCGCGCCCTCGTGCTCAACGGCGTCACCCTCGCCGCGACCGCCGGGCTGCTGGTGTGGATCTTCCAGGAGGGGCACCTGTCCGGGGCGCTGCACTTCACCGCGCTGCCGCTGGACACCAGCATGCTGGTGCTGCTGTTCTGCATCGTCTTCGGCCTGTCCATGGACTACGAGGTCATCGTGTTCAGCCGCATCAAGGAGCTGCACGACCAGGGCCGCGACAACCGCACCGCGGTCACCGACGGGCTGACCCGCAGCGGCCGCATCGTCACCACCGCCGCGGCGCTGGTCGCGGTGAGCTTCTTCGCCTTCGCCGCAGCGACAGTCAGCTTCCTGCAGCTATTCGGCATCGGCGCAGGGTTCGCGGTGCTCATCGACGCGACGCTCGTACGCGCCGTGCTGGTGCCGGCCTGCCAGCGGATACTCGGTCGTGCCGCGTGGTACGCACCCGCACCGCTGCGCCGGCTGAACACCCGCATCGGCCTGGCCGAAGCCCGCGGCCGACCCATCTCGGCCTCCACCGGCACTAGCCACGAAGCACGGCCTTGACCAGCGACATGACCCAGGGTCGGCACTGCTCATGCCCCCACCTTGGACGTGATGATGTTGAGCCTCAACGAACCACAGAGGCAGGCCCTGGGCGCCATTGCGGACGGTCTGGCCGGTTCTGACCGCAGGCTGGCTTCCATGCTGAACATTTTCACCCGGCTGGCCGCAGACGAGGAGATGCCGGCACGCGAGAAGACCCGGGTGCGGCGCGGGCGGCCACCAGCCCGTCCGCGCCGCGCCCGGCGGCACCCGCGCCGGGGCACAGTCTTCCCACAACCGCGCCGCCTCTACGCGCGCCTGGGGTGGCAGCAGGCCATGCTGTTGCTGTGGGCGGTCACCTCTGCCGGACTGCTCGCCCTCGCGCTGCTCCTCAACCGAGGAATACTGCGCGACCGCACGGTGGCTCAACCAGCTTGCCGGGCTTGACCACCGGATCTGCGTGCGCCACGCAGACGTCACGGACCTGCCGTTCCAGGACGCGACCTTCACGCTGATGTTCAGCCAGCACGTGCAGATGAACGTGGCCGACAAGGCCCTGCTGTACGGGGAGGCACGCCGGGTCCTGGCCGATGGCGGCAGGCTGGCTGTGTGGGACATTGTCGCCGGCGGGGCCGGTGAACCCGACTTCCGGGTGCCCTGGGCCGACCGGCCCGAATTCAGTCACCTGACCACACCCGATCGATTGCGCACGGCCATCGAAACCGCGGGTTTCGAGATCGATCAGTGGAACGACCTCACCGGCCCAGCGGCCACGATGATGCAGACGCTGCTCACCTTGCCTCCCAGCACGATCGGACTGCAGGCCTTCGTCCCTGGCTTCGAGTCGAAAGCCACAAGCCTCACCGCCGCGCTGGCCGACGGGCGGCTGCGCGCCATCCAGGGCCTCGCACGAACGGTCTAAGACGTCTGGAGGTGCTGCGGCTGCTCGCCGCGGGCAGGTCAAACCAGCGCATCACCCACGACCTGCTGGTGTAGCACCTTCGGGTGACCGATCGGCGCACCGCGACATTCCACCC
Organism: uncultured Actinomycetota bacterium; assembly: GCA_963843745.1. GTDB lineage: Bacteria > Actinomycetota > Actinomycetes > Streptosporangiales > Streptosporangiaceae > Trebonia. The sequence continues at coordinate 766,691 of CAWJLP010000007.1, read as the reverse complement.
GGCAGCCACCTTTGGGTGACGCCCCACGGCGGCCGGCCCTCGTACCGTTCCCAGAAGAGCCGGGCCACCAGGGCCGGGCTGCCCGCCATTGGCCCCCGGGATGGGTGGCTGACCGGGGAGACGAGAACGGGGAGATGAGAAACAGTGCAGCAGATCCGTATCCACCGGCCGAGGGCCCGGCACGAACGCCCCTGGCATGAGGCCCTGCCGCCCGACCCACGGGACCCCGATGTGGTCCGGGCCAAGGCGCTCGCCCGTACCGGTGACCGCGCCAGCGGAAGAACAGCCAGGCAGTCACCTTCCCCCAGGCCCGCCGACACGGCGGGCTGACGGAACCCATAGATCACCAGGTGAAAGGCCCAGATCAATGCACTCGTACCTGCTGCCAGCGATCGCCCGCCAGCGCGAGGAGGACCGGCGCCGGGCAGCACGGCAATACGGCCCGGCTGGGCCCCGCAGCCACCGCCTTGTGACCGCGGCAAAAACGGTCCGCCCTGGAGGCGAACCTACGCGATCCAAGCCCATGATCCTCGTCGCGCTGCTGCTGGCCGCGTTCCGCTAAGCGTGAGAAGCCCAGATGTTCACCCACTTCCTCGGCACCGTAGCGACCGTCTATGGCGTGCTCGCCGCGCTTAAATCTCTCCTGCAGATACGGCAGATGCTCGCCCGCCGCTCATCGCGTGACGTGTCGGCACTCTTCTTGGCCTCCTATGCCGGCGGTTACGCGGTCTGGCTGGCCTACGGGCTCAGCACCGGCAGCATCCCGCTCATCGTCGCGGACACCGTCGGCCTGCTCTGCGCAGGGCTGACGCTCGCCGTCGCCCTGTCCCTCCGCGGCTCGCTTACCCGCCCAGCCACCTGGAACAGCCGCAACACGGCGTCAATCCCGCAAAGACCGCAGCCCCACACCCCTGCCGCGGGCCATCCCGTGGCCTGAGGAGCGAGATGGACAGCATCAGCGAGATAGACAGCATCACCGAGGAATACGGCGTCGATCAGGCGGCCACCGGCTCGGCCCGGTCTGAGCCGGTGGTCAGCGTGCACGGCCTGGTTAAGCGCTACGGCAGCCGCGAGGCGGTCGCGGGCATCGATCTGGAGGTGCGGCGGGGAGAGATCTTCGCTTTCCTCGGCCCGAATGGCGCGGGCAAGACCACGACGGTGGAGATCCTCGAAGGCTTCCGGCAGCGCACCGGGGGACAGGTTTCTGTCCTTGGGCACGATCCCGCCACGGCGGACGGCGCCTGGCGGGACCGGGTGGGCGTGGTCTTGCAGGAGTCCGAGCCGGAGCCCGGCCTGTCCGTCCGGGAGTGCCTGGCCATGTACGCCGGGTTCTACCGCGCGCCGCGGGATATCGACGAGACCATCGCCCTGGCCGGTCTCACCGGAAAGGCGGGCGCGCTCAGCACCAGGCTGTCGGTCGGCCAGCGGCGCCGGCTCGATTTCGCCCTCGCCCTCATCGGCGACCCAGAGCTCATCTTCCTGGACGAGCCGACCACCGGCTTCGACCCGTCCGCCCGCCGCGCCGCCTGGGAAGTCGTCGCCGGGCTCCGGCACCTCGGCAAGACCATCTTTCTCACCACCCATTACCTGGACGAGGCGGAACGCCTGGCCGACCGGATCGCGGTGCTCTCCGACGGGCGCATCGTGGCTGAGGGCACGCCGGCCACGCTGGGCGGGCGCGACCACATGACCACCGCCATCAGCTTCACCCTCCCGGGCCACGTGCGAACGGGTGACCTGCCACCCGGACTAAGCCCACTGACCGAGCCAGGGCCGGGCGGATCGACCATCCTGCACAGCCAGAGCCCGCTCGCTCACCTGCAGATGCTCGGAGACTGGGCGCTCGGCCGCGGCTTCGACCTCCCCGATCTCGACGTCCACCGCCCGACCCTGGAAGAGGTCTACCTCTCCCTCACCGGCTCCCCGACCACAAAGGACCGGCGATGATCCGGATGGCCCTGCACCTGTTCGGCTACGACCTGCGCGCCTTTCTCCGCAACCGCCAGTCGCAGTTCTTCACCCTGGCCATGCCGGTGCTCTTCCTGGTGATCTTCGCGTCGGTGTTCGGCGGCAGCGGGCACACCACCCAGGTCGCAGGCGGCCAGATCAGCACGTCGGTGTACTACGTGCCCGGCATCATCGCACTGGGGGTGATCGCGGCGTGCTTCGGCAACCTGGTGGCCTCGGTGACCGCGCAGCGCGAACGCGGCGTGCTGAAGCGCCGCCGCGCAACCCCCGTCCCGGCCGCTGCCGTCATCGCCGGGCGGGTGCTGACCGCGGTCGTCATCGCGGTGGTCATGGCCGCCGTGCTGCTCGGCATCGGGTGGGCCGCCTACGGCGCCCACGTTCCGGGCCGCACCGCCCTGGCCCTCGCGGTCACCGTGGTGATCGGCGCCGCCTCGTTCTGCTGCCTTGGCTACGCGGTCACCTCGCTCGTCCGCAACGAGGATGCCGCGCTGCCCGCCACCACGGCGATCACGCTGCCGCTCTACTTCATCTCCGGGGTGTTCGTCGCCGTCACGGCACTCCCGCACTGGCTGGCGGACGCAGGAGAGATTCTTCCTGTCCGGCACCTTGCCAACGCGCTGCTCGTCGCCTACAACCCGCACACCACGGGGCTGGGGTTCGCCGGCCCGGACCTGCTGATCGTGGCGGCCTGGGGAGCCGCGGGCCTTCTCATCGCCCTTCGCACGTTCAGCTGGCTGCCGCTCGGACGCTAGACCCGCGCAGCCACGCACTCATCGTCACAGGAGAAAGACCATGGCCAAGGAAGTCCAGACCCAAGCCGGACGATGCTCCACACACGGAACCGTCGAGGCAACGCGCGAGGTCCCGGAAAAGGAATTCCCGTTCGTCGTCTACGCCATCTGGCGGGCCGTCGCCCAGCGCCGCCCGTTCCGCTGCCCCGAATGCGGAACAGCCGTCCAGGCAGACGGGCTGGCAGCGGCTTGAGCGGGGTGGCGACTTCTGGCTGCAGTTTTGGCCGAGGACGCGGCCAGCGCGCTGTGTGCGTCGCCGTGGCCTGTTAGGGCACCGGTTCCAGCCTTCAAGGCATCAATTCCCATCGATAGGGTCACGGAATGAAGATTGCATTTGTCCTCTATGACCAGTTCACGGCGCTGGATCTGGTCGGACCATACGAGGTAATCGCCCGCTGGCCCGGCGCTGAGGCAGCTCCGCCAATTCCAACTGTGCCTGATTAATGTCACTCACGTACGCATGCTTTTACCCAGTGGCCCCAGGCGGCCCTGCGCGCGAAGCGTTCCGGCGCGGACGTGCGATCACGATCATCGAAGCACGCCAGCTCCGCGAGGTACCGGCAAGGAACCCGAGCGACATCCCGCACAGCCGACCCGGCGAGGGCCATCCACTGACCAGGCCGGGCACAGAGTGTCCGGTTCTGAATCCATCCCCCGCGAACGGCCTTGGACGCAGATCCGCGCCATAAGGCGGATATCGCGTGTCGCATACCGCCTCTGCAGCCACGATCCGTTACGGCAACCGAGTATCGCATTGCCGGGACGGAGCCCGGAAAACGCCCAAGAAGCGGTCAACTGGTGCCTGTGGTCAGAGACGTGGCGACGACGTTGTGGACGTGGGGATTCGGCAGGCCGTGCGGGCCACAGTGATGCTCGAAGGAGGCGATCACCCAGCGCTGGGGCTTGACCGGGGCGAATCGCGTCAGGCCTGCAGCCTGAAAGAGCTTGAGCGCCTCGTAGTTCGCTGACCACGCCCGGGACCAGAGGGTGTGGGCCTGCTGCCAGAGCCGCTCGCCGACCTCGTGATTGCCCGTTTGATGCGCCTGGATGGCGGCCAGGAGTAGCTGCCCGTGTTCGGTGGCAAGGTCGGCTCGGGCTTCCCAAATGAGGTCGGCGATGTCGCCGTGAGCGGTCAGGCGCTGCAGGGTCGCGTTATCCACGTCGGCGCCGACCGCGAGTTCGTAGTCGGGGCAGGCCAGGCCGGTCCAGGTGCCGGTCGGCTCGTCGGTCTGGCTGTGTTCCAGGACATGGGCCAGGTGATCGGTGTTCCAGGTCAGCCGCAGGACGCCGGTGAGCTTCGCGCCGTCGATGCTGATGTCTGCCATCGCCGTAACCTCCTCCTCTGGTTTCCATAGTGCTCGCGGTGTCTGTCATTCGGCGGCTTCCATGTCCAGATCGCGGCCGGTGGCGCGTTCCACGATCTGTGGCGATGGCTGGATCTGGGGTTTGGGTGGCTGGAGGATCGCGTCCCTGTCCGGGCCTGCCCAGGCAGGGAAGGCCGGGCCGAGGTCCTCGTAGTCGGGGTCTTCGGCGGGGATCCGCAGGCTCTGCCGTTCAGCCAGCTTGCCGGCGAAGGCGTGGTGCTGGGCGGCCAGGTCGGCGATCCACTGGCCGAGCTGCGGGATCTCCTCCCCCGGCGTCAGTGTCAGCTCGGTGCGTTGTTCCTCGCTGGCGGGCTCGGGCTCGGCGGAGCGCAGCGGCGGGAACTGCTGACCGGGGTGCCGACGGCGCAGTTCGCCGTCGGCGGCGACCGCCAGCTGCCGCTGCTGGCGGGTCGCGGTCTCCCACTGCTGCCGGTCGGCTATGACCGCGGCGAAGACGGCCTCGCGTTCGCGGTAGGCGTCGTGCATGGCCTGGTAGCTGGCCGCCAAGGCCTGCTGCTGGAGGGCTGTTTCGTGCTGGCCGTGGCGGCGGGCGGTGCCGGCTTCGGCGGCGGCGCGGATGGCGGCCAGCCGGGCTTCGGCGGCGCCGAGCCGCACCTGCCGCAGTTCCTCACCGGTCCACTGCGGCGCCCAGCCGGTTTCGATGGGGTAGGTGTCGCGCAGGTGCAGCAGCCTCCCGTCGGGCAGGCCGCGGACGTCGGGGCCGTCGACGGGGCCGAGGGCCGCCAGGGCCTCGTGCCAGGCGGCCCGCAGGTCCGGGTCGGCGGCGGGTTCGGGGCCGATCGGGTCGGCGGGGTGGGCGTAGCCGGATAGCTCCCGGTAGGCGCCGATCGAGGCGGCCCGCTGCTGCCACTCCAGCCGGTCCACCGGATGTTCCGGGACCGGGCCGAGGGCGCTGACCGCCCACGGAAGAGCATTGCCGGCGGCGTGCTCGCCGATGCGGTCCTTGCGGGCGTCCATCGCCGCGGCGATCTCGGCTGCGTAGCCGCGGCGGTCGGGGTCGGCGATGTCGGGGAGCTGCGCGGCCCACCGGCCGGCCGGCCGCGGGATGAGGGCGCCGGTGCGGCGGCGCAGCCGGGCGTCGATGACGGCGGTCACGTCGCGGGCGCCGGTCAGGTCCCGCTCGCCGATCGCAGCAGCGAGGACCTGATTGAGGTCCAGCCCTGCGAGTTCGGCGATGCGCATCGTCCGCCACAGCCATTTCGCCTGGTGACCGGGTTCCTGCCGGTATCCCGGCGGCAGGGCCGCCAGCAGCAGGTCCCGGTAGCGTTGCTCGCGGGCGGGGCTGGTTTCGGCGGTCCAGATGGCGTGCAGGAGGGCCAGGTGGTCGGCGTCGGCCAGCGCCTGCTGCCAGGTCTGGGTCGCGGACAGCTGCTGCCCGTCTCGCTCCAGCACGTCGGACAGGACAGCCAGCGCGTCCCTGGTGCCGGCGGGTGCTGTGGCCGGGTCGGGTCCGGCGGCCGGCGCGGCGGCGTGCTGGTCGTAGCGGGCCAGCTCGGGAGCCGGGCGCGGGCCCGGCGCCGGGTCGGCGAGCTTGGGCGACAGGGTGAACACGTAGGCGGTGTTGGTGTCGGTTCCGCGGGTCAGGGCGACGTAGGCGTGCTGGCAGTCCTCGGTTCCGGTGATCACCGCCAGGCCGGTGTGCACGGTGCGGCCCTGCGCGGCGTGGTCGGTGACCGCATACCCCAGCTCGGCAGTTTCGTAGCTCGCGTACAGGAAGCGGCGGTCGGTCCAGCGGCGCTGCCCGGTTACGGGGTCGGCGTCCAGTGCCCGGCGGACGAGCAGCCCGTCGTCGGTGACGGCGTTGATGCGCAGCAGGTCGCCGTTGGCCAGGGTCCGGCCAGGTTCCCCCGCCTCCACCGCATGGTCGTTGCGGGTGCACACGATCAGGTCCCCGGGACTGGCCATGGCGCTGTCGGCGATGCGCACGCCGGAGCCGGACTGAACGATGCCGAGGCGGACCAGGTCATCGCGGATCCGACGGGACAGTTCCCGGCGCAGCGCGTGGTCGGCGGCCATCAGCAGCGTGTCGGTGCCGTCCACGGTGAGCGCCACGTAGGCGGCCGCGGCGGCATCCACCATCCGTTCCGGATCACCGCCCTTGATCCTGCCGTGCTGGTCATACTCGGCCAGCACCGAAGCGTCGCCGGCGCGCAGCCGCAAGCTGGCGGCCTGTTCCCAGCCGGCGCGGAACCGGACCGGCTCGGCGAGCTGGACGTAGCCGAGCCGATCGGCGAGCAGCGTCATGCCGCCGCCGTTTTCCACCGCCTGCAGCTGGGCGGTGTCCCCAGCCAGGATCACCTTGCTGCCGGTTGCCTCGGCGAGGCTGATCAGGTCGGCCAGGTCCGGGCCGCTGATCATCGAGGTCTCATCGACCGACAGCAAGGTGCCCGGGACGATGGGAAGCGGGCCGCGGGCGCCGCGGCGACCGGGCAGGTGGCCGAGGAACTGGGCGGTGTTGTACGACACCGGGATGCCGGCCGCCAGGGTGTTGCGGGCCGACTGCGATGTGGTAATGCCGATCACCGGCCCGAGTCCCGCCGATTCCCATGCCCGGCGCAGCGCGGCCAGTACATGGGTCTTGCCGGACCCGGCCGGGGCGTTGAGCACCGAGACGCGCCTGCCGTCGGTCAGCACCGACCACGCCGCGGCCGCCTGATCGGCGCGCAGCCCGGTTCCCGTGCGCGCATCCTGCGCCCCGGGCGCGCGGCCGGCCAGCGCGTCCTGGAGCCGCTCGGGGTCCGCGCCGAGGGCACGCGCGGCATCCGCGCGGGTCAGGCGCGGTGCGCCCTCGGCGCGTGCTTGCGCCAGCATGCGCTCTTCCATCGCCAGCTGCGCGCCGGTGGCATACCGCACGCCGCCGTGCCGCTGGTAGACGCTGCGCCCGTCGGCGCGCAGCAGGCTGTGCGGAACTTGCACCGCCTCCGGTGCTTCCAGGCACAACACCGGCTCGAACTCCGAGCGCAGCGCGCGGTCGGCCACGTCTTCTAGCAGCGCCGCGGCCGCGGCCGGGCTCCCGGCCTGACCTGGGCAGCACCCGGCCCAGGTACTTGACCAGGTCAGCGCGGGTCCAGGTGCTTTTCTCCTGCTGCGCCAGCGCCACCGCCTTCTGCGCCGCGCGGCTCACCTCAAGCTCGCCCGGAACCAGGCTCCGCGCGTCCGGGCCGGGCGGCTGCACGGTTGCGTGCCACACCGACGGCGCGACCGACGCCAGCGGGACGCCGAGCGTGCGCGCGAGCTTGTCCGCCCATCCCTGGTGGAGCTGCGCGAAGTCCAGCGCGCCGTCCTTCGCCTTGCGCGTGGTGAAGTTCGACGCCTGCGCGAGCTGCGCCAGTTCCCGCTGCGACGGGGCGCGGCCGTACCTTTGCTCGAACCGCGCCGCGCGGCCGCGCAGGTCGGCGGTGATCGATTCGCGGCGCGAGGAGAACAGGCGCATCATCTCCCCCGAGATGCCCCTGATCTCGAACCCGTGGCCGTCGTCGCGGGCCACCCACTGCACGCCGAACCGGCGGGTCAGCGCCTCCTCCAGATGCTGGGCGGTGATCGCCGCGACCGCGCCGAGGTGCTCGTTGTAGCCGAGGGAGTCCGGGGCCCGCCATTTCCCGTCGGTGCGTGTTCTGGCAGTGTGGGCGATCTGGGAGTGGACGTGCAGCTGCATGTCACCGTCCCGGGAGGTGTGCTGCAGCCAGTGCGCCACCGCCAGGTCGGCCTCGTGCCACTGGCCGGTCTCCCGGCCGTTCACCCGGGCGTGATGCGACCCCGTGCGCGTGTAGCCGGCCTCCCGCTGGAAGTAGCCGAAGCCCGCCCGGACGGCTCTCCAGATCATCGCGTCGACCTCGTCCACCAGCCCAGACCAGTACTGGTCCCCCGCCTCATCCCCGGCCAGGCGGGCCAGCCGGGCGTTCTCCCCGAGCGAGGCGTGGAAGATCGAGATCGACTTCGACAGCGACAAGGTCAGGTCGAAGTACAGCGGGCTCAGCCGCGCCTGCCGGGCAGCTTCCAGCCGCAGCTCACGCTGACGCTCGGCGGTCGCCTGCGGCTCGGCGGCCAGCAGCCGGGCGTAGATGCCAGCGGTGTTCCGCCCGCTGCCCGGCGGCCTGCCCAGCGGGGTGCCGTCGGGCGCCTTGCGCTCGCCGAACAGCAGGTCGTACGGGCCGCGCTCAACTACCTGGCCGGGCTCAAGGCCGAGCGCCCGCGCGCCCGGACCCCACCAGCGGCCGGGCGGCTCCCCGCCGCCCTCGCTGGCTTGGATGTAATACCCGGCCGCATCCTTGGCTGCGCTGCGGTCGACCTGGCGCCAGATGTAGTCCAGGTCATAGCCCTTGGTCAGGGTCGCGACAACCGCCAAACGGACCTCTACCCCCGTCGGCCGGAGGCAGCAGAATTGACCATGATCATCAGATGGTGCATGGGTGTGACGGATTGGAAGATCATGGATCAAGGGTGACAAAGCTTGCGGTCAAGATCGTTTCGCAGATCGTTTAGGAGCATGCAGGAACAGCCATAAGCGCGGAATCCTTGCTGATCATGGACCGCGTGCGGGCAAGTTGCGTCTGCAGAACTGGCCGACCTCCCACAGCATGTTCCACATGCCGACCTGGCCAGCCAGGTCGAACCGGGAGTGCTCCATGTCAATCGCGACCTAGTCCGGCAGCTCCGGCTCGACCGGCCGGATCACGCCGTCAAACATCATCCCGGCAGAGATGCTGTAGAGCGGCGGGTAGGTGTCCGGTGTCGCCTCTTTGGCAGGCAGGAAGATGTTCTGGCGCCGCCACGCCTCAATCTCGGTGGCCGTGGGTTCCCGTTCATCGTCGACCGACGTGTCCATATCCTCGTGCATCTGCGTCATGTCTTCTACACGACAGTTCGTCCGCGGACTCTTCCGACGGCTCAGTCACCCGGCCGTATGCGGGTCTGAGTGAGGCGATCGATCACCTGGCTCGGCAGGCAGCCGTTCTCCGTCATCACGGAGCGGACGTGTTGCCGCTGGGCAGGCTCCGACTGAATTCCGACGGCGGTCGTCAGCAGGTCGCCCCACACCGTCGCGGCGTCGTTCGCGATCTCCGTGACGATCTCAGTCGAGGTTAGGAAACGACAAGAATTAATAAACTTCCGAGTTGCGTTTCCGCAGATCAGAAGCTGATCTGAGCGGCACCAGGAGGATCGGGGCAACCCAGGGGGAAACCCGGCCTTGTCTTCGGCCGTCCCGTGCATAGGCTAAGAGACTTGTTCGCACAGCGGGACTGAGAAAGATCGGGAACGGCGCCGCCGGAAATATCTCCCGGCACAGCCAGCCAGCTGCATTTACTCAGCAAACCGCGTGCAGATGACGCCCGGACCCCCGCGTCAGGAGGTGCCGCCCCGCCGGAGGCGGCGAACAGCCATGAACACATCACATACTCCCGGGCCGGCTGGCTGGCAGCGGGCCTATAGCGGGCAGGCCCCTTCCTATGATCGTGATACCGGCGTATTCCAGCCCTACCGGCGGCAGCTGGTGGAGGCGCTCCCGCTGGACCGGGGGCAGGTGGTCCTGGACGTGGGATGCGGGACCGGGCTGTGCTGCGGCATGCTGCGGGACAAGGTTGGCCCGCGGGGAGGCGTGGTCGGCATCGAGGAATCGCCGCAGATGGCGGCGGTGGCCTGTGAGCGTATCGCCCTCGAAGGCTGGCGCAACGTCACGGTGGTGCAGTCGCCGGCTGAGGATGCCCGGATCACCCCGGCCGCCGACGCCGCCTTGTTCTGCGCGGTGCACGACATCTTGCAGTCCCCCGGCGCGCTGCGCAATGTCCTGGCCAGGCTCCGCCCGGGGGCATGGGTGGCCGCCGGCGGCGGCAAATGGGCCGCGCCGGCGCTGATGGGGATGAACTTTCTTATCAGCATGCTGCACGCTCCGTACGTGGGCAGCTTCAGCGGATTCTCCCGGCCCTGGCGTCACCTGGAGCAGCTGGTCGAGGACGTCCAGGTCCGGGAGATGGGCTTCGGCAGCGGGTACATCATGACCGGCCGCGTGCCTGGCCCGGCCCGGCCCGGCCGGTCACGGTAACCCGGACGCGGGGCCGGCAGGTTCGCCGGCCCGCTGACCACCGGCGGCCTGATCCACGTGCCCGGCCACCTGCCCGCCCGGCATCGCGGGCACCGTGGCCTGCCGAGGCCGGTAAACAAGCTATCCACCGCGGGCCTGCCGCTGCTTATCCGCCCGTTGGTTACGGCCCGGATCTGGCCCGGCGTCGGGGCAGATACGCTCACCTGAACCTAAGCTCAACCGAGCCGAGGTGCCTGCCTGGGGGCAAGCCGGTGACCGGTCAGGCCGGTGGCTGCCATGGCCTGATCCACCCGCCGGCCGACTGAAGATCGGGCCGTCTTGGCCCTTGATACCAGAGTTCTGCCAGCACCCCGACCAGGCCGGGCGTGATCCTGCGCGCACTGGTAAGGGCTAGGCCACTCTGCTGGCAGGTGCGGGGTTTGCCGGGCGGGTGCTTGTTCCAGCGGCTGAGCGGGGATTTGACCTTGCGGGCGCAGACGCGGGGCCGGCGCGGCCCGTGCAGGTTCGCCAGGACGGCGCGGCCGATGCCGCCAGCCAGGTCGGTCACGCCGGTGGCGACGTTGCGGGCGCCGGTGACCAGTATCCGGGCGGTCTGGACGGCGATCTGGTAGCTGGCCCGGTCGGGATCGGTGCCCGGGACGGTGGCAACGGCGTCGGTGATCGCGATCCGCAGCGCCTGGTACAGGGCCAGCAGCGCCCACATCTCCTGCTCCAGGCCGGCCGGGTCGCCCGAGCGCAGCACCCGGCCGCCGAGCAGGGTGTGCCGCAGCGCGAGGTAGGCGATCTCGTGTTCCCATCTTTGGTGGTACAGGCAGATCAGCGCCTCGGCCGGGTAGGCGCGGTGGTCGAGCAGGGTGGTGGCCAGCCGGTAGCTGTCGCCGTAGCTGGTGCCGTCGTGGCAGGTGACGGTCACGGTGGCGGCGATGATCCGGACCTTGACCCCGCCGATCAGCGACAGCACGGACCCGTCAGGCAGGCGCGCCAGCACGGGCGGGCGGCGGGTGGCGTTCAGCCGGACCAGGAACTGGGCCCTGGCGGCGGCGACGGCAGCCAGGAACTCCCCGGCGTCAAAGCCCCGGTCCATCAGCACCAGCATGGTGGCATCCAGCAGGTGCAGCAGCTGGCACGCCCAGGTGATCTCGCCGTCGGCGGTCGTGCCGAACACCGCGCCGGGCAGCGCGCGGGTGCCGGTCTCCACCAGGGTCATCAGCTGGATGACCGGGTAGCCGGTCTCCCCCAGTGAGGCGTTCATTTTCCCGAGCCAGCCGCGGTTGCGCGGCGTATCGGGGACCTTCAGCGACCGGCAGCCGTCAAACGCCACCGTACGGTACCGGCCGAACCGCACTCCCGGCACAGACGGCTGGCCCAGCGGCCCGGCCAGCACCTCGAACAGGGCACCGCTGAGCCGCTGGTCAGCTGGGACGGAGCTGGCCTGCACCGCCTGGCATGCCTCGAGCAGCAGGGGGCCGAACACCTGCGGCGCGGTGATACACACCGCGTGATCGGCGTCCACCCGGTGGAGCGCTGCGCCCGGGATCGCCTGGGCCAGCTGCAGCTGGCGGCCGGCCGGCACGATGCGGTCCCGGGTGGTGACGACCACCGCGGCAGGGACATCGACCTGGCCGATCCAGCGGTCCGAGCAGAACTCGCAGACGGCGCGGATGGCCGAGACGGCGCTGGCCAGCGTGGTCAGGCGCAGCTGGGCGCGGGCCCACCTGGCCGTAGCCGGGTCGTCGATGGGGCCCAGCAGAGCCGATCCCAGGACCTCGGCGCTGACCAGCTGCAGAACCGGGTTCCACCGCAGGCCGGCGGCCGCCGCCGGCAGCGCGAATGCGGCCAGCTCCTGCGCCGGGAACCCCACGTTGCCCGCGGTTGAGCACAACACCAGACCCGACACCATCGAGGCGTGCCGCTGGTACACCAGCTGGGCGACCATGCCGCCCATGGAATACCCCACGGCGGTGAACTTGCCGGTACCCAGGACCGCTGCCAGCGCGGCGACATCGTCGGCGCAATCCTCGAGCCGGAACCGCGACCCGGCCCTGATCCCGTCGCCGTGGCCGCGCAGGTCGGCGGCGACGACACGGAAATGAGCCGCGAGCGGCGCGAAGACCTTCCCCCAGTTCAGCTCGGCCGTACACGCCACCCCGTGGATCAGCATGAGTGTCTCAGCGCCGGGCGGACCGGCACACTCCCACACCCGGGTGACTCCACGGCCGGGCAGCTCTACCAGGCGTGTACGCGGGGTCGCTTCCTCTCCAAGCAGCTGCCTCACTGCTCTCACTCTCCTGCCATGCCAGTCAGCGAGAGCCAGGGACCGGAGCTCGGCTAACGATCAACCACGAAGATGGTACATGCGTACCGGACTTTGCGGAACTCCTCCAGGGACCAAAGGCCCGGACCCTAGGCCCAAAGAGCTCGCCATCTGCCGCCGAGACCCTTTCGGGTCGTCACGATCCTTGGTAGCAGCCAGCGGCGTCGACCCGATGCTACGGACGTTCACAGCCAGGCACATCGCCGCGCAAGTACCCGCAGCCGCGGTAACGGCTAGCCGGACCAGATCTCAGGATTCCGATCATGCCGACTGGACCCAGGGGCCACAGAACGAGATGATCTGCGCGGCTGGTACCGCCAATACCTATCGAATGAGTAGGCATTCCTATTCGGCGCACCGCGCGGCATAGGGGCAGGAACGAGGTCACACTCTGTCACTAGCGCTGGTTGGCGCCATCGCGCAAGTAGCCGCCGATCGGTACGCCGTCGTCAGAATCGCAGCCCTGGTCGAGGCGACGTCGCGGATCAGGATGTTGTGCGCGACCGCGGGAGAACTGCTGCAGGCGCAGCAGGTGATGTCGGCGATGGTGATTGCGGGCGGGTCGGCGCCGCGGGCGCGAGCACGCGGCGGATGATCTCGTTGAGGCCGGCCTGAACGCGCCGCCGGTCCTGGCGGCTGTCATGGAACAGAGGGAGCATCGCCCCGTGCAGCCCGTCAAGAAGAAATCGCATCAGCACGTCGGGGTCCATCGGGCGCAGGGCGCCTTGTTCCATGGCCTGCCGGAGCGTGTCAAGGACGAGATGCCGCAGCGGCGCCATCGTCTCCTCCTCGGACACCCCCGCTTCCTGGAACAGCACGTGATACAGGCGCTGGCTGGCCAGCATGTGATCGAGGAGCTCTGCGGCCAGGCGCTGGAAGGCGCGCGATACCGAGCTCACATCCCGTGGCTTCGCGCGCGTGAGGATCGATTCAGCGCGGCTGGCCAGATCTTCGGCGTATCTGCTCCGCAGCGCGGCGAGCAGGTCAGACCGGGACGCGAAGTACAGGTAAACGGTGCCTTTGGCGATCCCCGCGCTCCTGGCGACCGCATCGACGGATGTGCCGCGGAGCCCGCTATCAACCAGAAGCAAGGCGGCGGCATCGAGGATCGCCTGCCGTCGGGTGTCGGCGGGCTGCTGCCGCGTCATCCTGGCGCCCCCATTCCGCGGGTCCTTGGTCCCTGGCCGGACTGACTCACGGTCATCTACAGTGTGACTGACGGTCAGTCAGAAGGAGGTTACCATGCGACTGGGCTTGCTCTTTTACCGCCTCGCCTACCGTTTCGGCAAGCCTCGATGGGACAGCGCCGAACCACCGCCGGAGCTGGAGGTCCTGGTACAGGACCTGGTACCGGGACGGGCACTGGACCTGGGCTGCGGGACCGGAGCCGACGCCCTGTACCTGGCCAGCCGGGGCTGGGAGGCACTCGGCGTGGACTTCGCGCCGGAGGCCATCGCGGCTGCCAAGCAAAACGCCAGACGCGCCGGGGTGAACGCCGAGTTCATGCTCGGCGACATCAGCCGGCTGGCCGAGGCTGGCGTGAAGGGCCCGTTCGACCTGCTGCTCGACATCGGCTGCTACCACGCCATCCCCGTCGGCCGCCGCGACGCGTATGCGGCCGGGGCTGCCACCGTGGCCAGGCCGGGAGCCGACTTCTACCTGGCGGGCATCAGTGACCCGCCAGCGTCCTGGCGGCTGCTCGGAGCCAGCGGCGTCACGGCAGCGGAGATCCGGTCGCGCTTCGGCGCTTCCTTCGACCTGGCCGGCCAGCAGCAGCTTGGCTCGCGCTTCGCCGCCTACCACCTTGTCCGCAAAGCAACGCCAGGAGGCTCAGCCGATGTCACGGATAACGTTCGTCACCTGGGACGGGGGCGGCAATCTGATGCCCGCGCTGGGGATCGCCAGGGAACTTGACCGGCGCGGCCACTCGGTCGCCTTCCTAGGGCAGCAGACGCAACGGACCGCGATCGAGGCCGCCCGCCTCCCATTCACCGCTTACGCGCATGGGACTGCCTCAGGTAGCGTGCCGCAGACGTCAGCGGAACGGCTGCACCTGCTGATGCTCGGTACCTGGCTGAACACCGGCCTCGCCGACGACCTGGCAGCATTCCTCGCCCGCGAGCCAGCCGACGGCGTGGTCATCGACTGCATGCTCGCCGGCGTGCTGGCCCGATCCGGCGAGCATGAGGTGCCGGTCGCCGTGCTCGTGCACGGGCTGTTCCAGTCCGTCCTGCCGATGCGGGATGCGATGCTGGAGATCGGCAACCAGCTGCGCGCCCAGGCCGGTCTCAGTTCCCTCGATACCGCCGCGATGACATGGGAGAACAAGGACCTCGTCCTGGTCACCACCCTGCGCGAGCTCGACGGGGCAGCCGCCGATCCCGCCCCGAACGTGCGCTACGTCGGACCGGTGTTCGCCTGGCCGCCGCCAGACTGGCCGCTGCCCTGGCCGGACGGCGACCCGCGGCCCCTGGTCCTGGCCAGCCTCAGCACGATGCCCGGCCAGGACTCCGCCGCTGACCTGCAGCACGTCCTTGACGCAGTCGGCGGCCTGCGTGCTCGCGTCCTGGTGAGCACCGGGGCCATCCCGCCCGGCACGCTCACCGCCGCGGCCAACACGGCAGTCGCCGCCTTCGTCCCGCATCAGGCGGTCCTGCCGCACGCCAGCCTCATGATCAGCCACGGCGGCCACGGCAGCGTCACCGCGGCACTGGCGCACGGCGTGCCGCTGGTCTGCATGCCAGGCGCCGGGGCGGACCAGCCGGCCGTCGCGGCACGCGTGGAAGCGCTCGGCGCCGCGAAGACCGTATCCCGCGTAGCTCCAGCAGGCGAGCTCCGCGACGCCGCTTCTCAGGTGCTGGCCACCCCAGCCTTCCAGCAGGCAGCACGCCGGCTGGCTCGGCTCATCGAGCGGCAGCAAGGAGCCGCCAACGGCGCATCCGCACTCGAGAACTTTCTCGCGTCAGCAGCCACCAGCCGCTAGCGCGCCCCTGCGATCCTCCAGGCGCCGCACCGGTACCCGGCGTCACACTCCGTCGTCATGTCACTGGATAGCTAACGAGCCGTACCCCCATGTTAAGAGCGTCGTCATCCGCCCGGATGAGCCCGCGATGGCATAGTCCCGGGCGCGCTAAGTCGGGCTCCGATCAGCTCAGCGCCGATCATGGCCCAGGTGCGGAAAGTGCCTGCGCAGGTGACCAAAGACCTTATCGCAGCCGTCTGGGATGGCCGACAGTGATGACGGGAGTTTCTCCCGCACGGGCGAGCAGGGAACGAGGTGGCGGTCATGGCGGCCAAGCGGGTGCTGGTGATCGGGGGTAACTTCGGCGGGTTCACGGCGGCTCTGGAGCTCAAGGTCGAGCTGGGCGCCGACGTCGAGGTCACCGTGGTGTCGGCTGCTGACCGGTTCCTGTTCAACCCGTCGCTGATCTGGCTGCCGTTCGGAAAGCGTCGCGCGGCCGATATCACCTTCGCCCTGGAGCCTGTCTTCGACACGCACGGGATCGGCTTCGTGCATGCCGAGGTAACGGCGATTGACCCAGTCGCCCGCACGGTAACTACCGCAGGCGGCAGCTACGTGTATGACTACCTGGTGGTCGCCACCGGCTACCGCAACAAGTTCGACATCGTGCCGGGCCTGGGCCCGGACGGGTACGCGCAGACGATCACGACCCTGGCTGATGCCGAGCGAGCGGGGATCGCCTGGCAGAAGTTCCTCGATGACCCCGGCCCGGTGGTGATCGCCGCGACCCAGGGCGCTAGCTGCTTCGGCGCAGCATATGAATTCCTGTTCAACACCTCCCACCAGCTGCGCAAGGCGAAGCTGCATAACAAGGTGCCGCTGACCTTCGTTACTTCCGAGCCGTTCGTCGGGCACTTCGGCATCGGCGGCCTGCCCGGCGGGGAGAAGCTGCTGAACATGTTCCTGAAGAAGGAGGGCATCACCGCGATCACCGGGGTCGCGTTCGAGGAAGTCACCGGTGACCAGATCAAGCTCACCGACGGCACTGGCGTGCCGTTCCGCTACGCCATGGTGGTACCGCCATTCGCCGGCCAGGACGTCGTCCGCGCCACTCCGGGGCTGTCCGACGACAAGGGATACATCCCGGTCCAGGACACCTACCAGGCCAAGGCCTACCCGGAGATCTACGCGGCAGGCATAGCCGCGCAGGTACCAGTGCCCTGGCAGACAGCCGTGCCCATCGGGATCCCCAAGACCGGGTTCCCCACCGAGTCGATGGCCAAGGTAGCCGCCCGCAACATCGCCGCGGCGATCAAGGGCGAGCCAGCCGCCAGCCATAAGGACTTCGGCCAGATGGCCGCGGTGTGCATGATGGACGCCGGCAACAACGGCGTGATGATCCTGGCCGATCACATGCTTCCCCCGCGTAAGGCCGCCGTGATGATCCCTGGCCCCCAGGTCCACGCGATGAAGGTCGGGTTCGAGAAGTACTACCTGTGGAAGAGCCGGCACGGCTACATCCGGCTGCCATGACCTGCCGACTCTGGTGACCTGGTTGTCAACCTGCCACGGCGCCATATGCAATGCGATGCCAAGAACGACATCGCCGGGGCGGCGCCATAACCGGCCATTCTGTGTTCTTTCACCCGCGGCGGACGTGGCAACGACCGCCCGCGCATAGTCGGCAGGCTCGTATTCGGGCGTAACGGTCAGCGAACTCGATCACCAAGAGTGATGCCGGTCGAGCGGAGATGGCTGCGACGGGGGGCCCTTGGGTCCGCCATGCCACAGTGCTGACCGGCACCGGTCTGCACCAGACGACACATTCCTAGCGGATGCGGGCGTTTCTAACAAGGAACCTAACGCACCGTTAGAGTCTCGCACCCGCGTGCATCAAACGTCCACGTCAGCGCAGCAGCGCTAGGCGGATTTGACAGAGGGCCCCGGAGCACCCAAAGCACGCGCGCTAGCCAAGCTGCGCTACAGCCCGTTGACCACGACGAGTGTATCGCCCCGGCGCAGCGGGCGATGGGCGGCGTGCCCCAGCCGGCGGCCGGGGATCGCGCGGAACGCCGGCGGGCGCTTGCTACCCGCGGCCGGCATCCGGCGGCGGGAACGGGTTCTGCGCACGGCCCCCGGAGCATTCCTGTCCAGGGCTGCGATCCTCCGAACAGAGCGCAGTGCAGCCCATTTCGGCTGCGCTGCGGACGATCATCGCGTCCCGCAACGAGATCCCCGTGCGCTGATGGATGCCGATCGCGCCAAGGACGTCATCAGCCGCCGGCACGCGCACGTGCCAGCGGGAGAAGCCGGCAACAATCTCCTTCGCCGTTTCCGCGCCGAGCGGCCTGGCGATCTTGCCGGTGATGGCCGCGAAGAACTCTTGCAGTACCTGAACGCTCAGGCAGCCCTCACGCGATTCCCACAGCTGCTCCAGCAGCGCCCGCGCCTGATCCCGTCTGGCGCCCGCGGACTCGTCGTGTGCGCACACCAACATGCCGGTGTCGACGAACCGGCGGTTACCGCTCATGGACGCTGTCCCGCCTCCAGCTGACGTGCCCGCCGGCGCCGAGGTCCGTCCCCTCGCGCAGCCGGGCAAGGCTCCAGTCGCGGGCGCGGGCATATCCAGTCTCCTGCTCGACCAGTTCCCTCAGCATCCGGGCAAGCAGCTGTGACACCGACGTGCCGCGGCTGGCCGCCAGGATCCTGGCTTCCCTGAGGTCCTCCCCGGGAAGCGACAGCGTGACGTTCTGGCTGCCCACGACGATCCACCTCAGACCACTCAACGTTTACACGCAGATAAGTGCAGCACGGGATTACGTGAAAGCTGGAGCCGCGACGAGCCCGGGATAAGCATGCCCCGGACAGGATCACCGCCGCCTCCGCCGGAACCGCGACGCCGCCCGGCCGCTGCCGCGGAACCCGCACCGGGCCCGCCGCCCCATCCGCCTGGTCTGGGCTGATGCCGTCTGCACCGGCAGCAGGCTCGCCGGGCGGACCGCGACCTTGAAGATGACCCCCTGCATCATCGCCAAGCGCGACCCGCACGCCAGGGCCGATGCCGATGCGTAACGCTGTTCCTGGGGCGTAATCCTGATCACGCCCCAGACCTGCGCGCCGAGCCGGCGGTATGGAGCGTTTGGACGTGGCCGAGACGGCGCATCAACTACGACCGTGGTGTAGCTCGCCCTCGACGGGTGCCATACGTTGCGGGAATCGTTCATCGCTAGGGCCTGCGGCGGCCCAGCATTCCAGGTCCCGGCTGTCCCTGGAGGTGCCCTGCTGACCGCCACAACTTCTTCCACCGCCCTCGCTACCATCCAGCCGGCCTTCACCGACGCTGAGCGGCTCGCGCTCGCGGGGTTCCTGGCCGGGTACCGCGGCCTGACCCGCGAGGCATACACCCTCGACCTGCGCCAGTTCGCCGGCTAGTGCTGGGCGCGATCCCTTCCCCTGTTCTCGGTTCGCCGCGCGGACATCGAGACCTTCGCCCGGGAGCTGGAAGTCCGCGGCCGTGCCCGCGCCAGCGGCAGCGGCAGCGGCAGCGAGGCGTCAAGGGCGGCGTTGGTGCCTGCTTAGGCGGTGCGCGGCCTGGGATTAGGTCATTCGCCTGATGCGGTGAGGCACGTCTTACGGCGACTGTATAGCGCAGGACCCAGCCGAGGTCATGTCGCCCTACCGGCGCCAGGCCTGGCCGCATCAAAGAGCACAAGGAGCACGAAAAATGGACCTCCCCGCCATTCATGACGTGCCTCGCCGCCGTCTGCTGACGGTGACCGGCGCCACCGGGATCGCCTTCACCGTGTCCTGGATCGCCGGGCTGTCCGTCGCGGCGCCCAGCCCCAAGCTCACCGCCTCCGGAACTGAGATCACCGCCGCACTTGCCGGGCACGGGACCGCGGTCGCGGCACAGTTCGCCCTCACCGAGGGGCTGCCAGCCGCCGGGCTGGCCATCGTCTCGGTCGCCCTGGCCCGGGCCGCGCGCAGGTCCGGAGCGGCCACGGCCGCCCGGTTCGCCTGCATCGCCGGCGTTGCGGCCGCGGTCATCTCGCTGGCCCAGTTCGTGCTCGGCATGGTCCTGGCCGGTACGTCCGCTCCCGGCACGGCACACATGCTCTATGAGACGGTGAACCGGCTGGACGGGGCCAAGATGTTCGCGCTGGCCGCCCTCGGCCTGGCCGGCGCTGCGTCGGGGGTGCTGCCCCGGTGGCTGCGGTACATCGGGATCGCGCTCGCCATAGCACTGGCCGCCTCCGGCGTCCCCTACCTGTTGCTTCTGCCGGGCGGTGCCGTCCTGGCGTACATGTCCGGGCCCTTGCTGCTGCTGTTCATCACCGGCACCGGCATCGCGCTGGGCACTTCGGCCGGCAAGCCGTCCCGCGTAACCGAACCAGCACTCACCCGTCCAGGCAAAACGGCGGCCCTGACCTGGTCACGCCGGCGGCCGAGGCATTGGCCTACGCCCGCACTCACACCGGCACGCTGGTCCCTGATCCGGGGATCCGGCTGGCATAACGGAGGCGACACGCCATGACCCCGGCGATCTCCGCGACGGCGCTGGGCCGCCGCTACCGCGATCAGGCCGCGCTCGACGACGTCTCGCTGGTGGTCGAGCCAGGGACCGTGACCGGGCTGCTGGGCCGCAACGGCGCGGGCAAGACCACCCTGATGCGCATCGTCACCGGGCAGGAGTTCCCCACCAGCGGCGCCATCCGGGTGTTCGGGCAGGCGCCGGCCGAGAACGACGCGGTGCTGCGCCGGATGGTGTTCGTGCGCGAGGAACAGGCCTACCCGGACTTCCGCGTGGGCCACGCGATCCGCGTGGCCTCGTGGTTCTATCCGAACTGGGACCAGGAGCTGGCCCGGCGGCTGCTGGCCGACTTTGACCTGCCGTCGGGGCGGCGGATCAAAAAGCTGTCGCGGGGGATGCGCTCCGCGGTCGGGATCGTCATCGGGCTGGCGGCCCGCGCCGAGCTGACGCTGTTCGACGAGCCCTACGCCGGCCTGGACCCGGTGGCCCGCCAGCTGTTCTACGATCGGCTGCTGGCCGACTTCGCCGAGCATCCCCGTACCGTGGTGCTGTCCACCCACCTCATCGACGAGGTGGCGGACCTACTGGAGCACGTGGTGATGCTCGACCGCGGGAGGGTGGTGCTGGACGCGCCCGCCGACGACTTCCGCGGCACGGCCATGACGGTGAGCGGGCCCGCCTCGGCCGTGGAGGAGTTCGTGGCGGGGCGGCCGGTCTGGCACCGGCAGCGGCTCGGCGCGCGCGCCACGGTCACGATCGCGGGCCCTCTGGACTTCGCCGCGCAGGCCCGCGCTCGCGCGCTGCACCTGAGCCTGGAGCCGCTGTCGCTGCAGCAACTGCTGGTCCACGCGTCTGGCATCTCCGCTGACGAGAAGGTGAGCGCATGAAAACGCTGGTGAACGTCGCCCGCTACCACCTGGTGGACCGGCTGACCTACCTAGCCCTGCCGTGGGGGATCATGGCGTTCAGCTTTGCGGTCAACTTGGTCATCGCCGCGCTGGTACCGCCTGGTCCCCGCGGCCAGTACACCGGGGGGCTGGTGACGATCTACGTCTTCCTGTTCGTCTGCGGCGCGCTGAGCATGACCAGGTCGCTGCCGTTCGGGCTGATGCTCGGCGTCAGCCGCCGCGGCTACTACCTCGGCACCGCCCTGCTGGTGGTGCTGCTCAGCGCCGTCTACGCCCTCGGGCTGACGGTCCTGCAGGCCATCGAGCGCGCGACCAGCGGCTGGGGTCTCGGGGTGCACTTCTTCCGGGTGCCGTGGATCATGGACGGCCCGTGGTACCAGACCTGGCTGACCTCGTTCGTGCTGCTGGTGCTGTTCTTCGGCTACGGCATGTGGTATGGCCTGGTATACCGGCGCTGGAGCCTGCCCGGGCTGGTCGCCTTCATCGCCGCCCAGATCCTGGTGGCGCTCGGTGTCGCGGTTGTGGTGTCGCTCACGCACAACTGGGCCGCTGTCGGGCAATTCTTCACCACGATTACGGCGCCGGCGCTGACCGGCATCCTGGCCGCACTCACAGTGGCGCTGGGGATCGGCGGGCTGACCACCATCCGCCGGGTCACTACCTGACGGACGGCCCGGTGAGCCGCGGACTGCCGCTGAAGCGCCGCTCAAGCGGGCTGGCCTGGCTGGAAGACGCGATAGCTACATGACGGCCGTGGGCCCTCGCAAGGCCCGCCGACCGCCGGCGGGCATCCCCCGCAAGCCGCGCGGAGGCGTCCTCCGGCGACGGGGAATGGGACGGTCCGGCACTCCGGCTAGGCCCGGGGCGTACCGATCGGCGCCGGAGGGGACAGTGCCACCGGATCCTGGAATCCAGCATCCAATCGCCCTCACCGGTATCGGCCAGCGCCTGCGACGCGAAAAGCCGTGCCCCCGGCAGCGCCGCACTTGCGACCACGCGACTGCGGCCCGCTGCACAGCCGGGACCCTATCGACCCAAAGGATCGCCAGGGGTCAGCGCTTCCCGCCTTGCCCACGAAAGGTATGACCCGCGTCGCAAACTCAGACACCATACGATCAAGAACAAGCCTGAGCCGTAGAAAGAGGCCAACCGCGCCCACGCGAAACTCCGCGTGCCCGGCGAACGGGCGAACGCGCAGCTCAAGACGTGGAGGATTCTCCGTAAGCTGCGCTGCTGCCCCTGGCGTGCCGGGAAACTTGCCAAGGCCATCCACGTATTGCAGCTTCGCGAGGCATAACCAGGATGGAATCAGCTCAATATCTGAGCATTTTGTGCCCTTTTGCGCTGCGCCGAGCGTGAGGCTGGTCAGGGGCGTTCCAGTAGCCATTCTCGCAGCCTCCCGGCGGCCTCGATCCTGTCCGCCCCGCCTAGGTCCTGAAGATCCCAGATCTGCTGGAGTGGGTCAGCCAGTGGTACCTCGTTTCCCTGAACCTGGCCCGTTAGGGCGGGTACCGGAAAGACAGACCGATCTTCCGGATTGCGCATAATCACGTTGGCATCATGCCTTCCCTGCGCGTCCGTGAGTCCGAGATCGAAAGGATCGATCGCGTGTCTCGCATACAAGATCACCAGGCTGGGCCTGCGCCACGGCACGATTAGGTCGGGGCCGACGTCAGCTGATACCGCTATCGGGCGGGCCGGCGTGCTTACCCGGCCAGCGCGGATGCCTACATCGACTGGGGAGCCGAGGGTGTAGTAGTACTGCTCTGAGCCTCCCGGGCCGGGATATTCGGCGAGGAAGCGATCGAGCAGGGCCTCCCGGTGAAGCTCCCAGCGGCCGCGCCCAGACATGTCGACAAGCTTCAAGTCATGCAAGTGATGGAGTAGCTGTGAGGCCCGCGGTTGCGAGATCCCGGCCTGGGCCGCCAGTGCGGTCGCTCCCGGTTCCTCATCCTCCCCGCCGCTGAAGCCTACAAGCGCGCGGATGACCGCATAGCTACCTGAGCCGCGCGGCAGAGATCTTCGCTTCGGCACTGGGGCGGTGAAGGTACGCCGTTGGCGGAGGATGAGTCCTGGTGCGCGCAGGTCAAAGTTCCCCTGGGCATCGGCCCAGGACCAGCCGTCTCTGATCAAGAGCGATCCGAGGGCTTCGGAGATGAATGGCGCGACCATCAGGGGATGCCCATGCAGCGCCAGTGCGTGCCATGACCGCTGAAGTCGTTCCACTTCATGCGGATAGGGCGCGCGGCTCTTGACCTGCACCGCGAAGCGCGCGCTGCGGTCGCCGGCGGCTACGTCGAGGATGGAATCCACGCCAGCGTCCTCACTGTTCGCGGGGGTGTCCTCCACCTTGAGACCGGACTCCCGCAGCCACCGTGCAGCATCCATAAGCATGAAGCTTATTATAAGCACGGTGCTAATAACTTGGGAATGCTTATGGCTGGCGTGAACCTGTCACTCGGGCCGTCCGTCACGAAGCGCTAGCGTTGCAGCTGGCGACGGGCGCGGACAAGAGCCGAGGAACGACCAGCTCTCAGGGTGCCGACCGGCATGCAATCCGAACAGGGTGAGATGAGCAGAACGCCCCCTTGGGGCAGATGCCTGTGCTTAGCGAGCGTATTCGGCTCGTTCGGGTCGTATTCGGGCGTAACGGTCAGCGGACTCGATCACCAAGGGTGATGCCGGCCAGCGGAGATGGCTGCGACGGGGGCCCTTGGGTCCGCCATGCCACAGTGCTGACCGGCACCGGTCTGCACCAGACGACACACTCCTAGCGGATGCGGGCGTTTCTAACAAGGAACCTAACGCGCCGTTAGAGTCTCGCACCCGCGCGCATCGAACGCCCCGGTTATCGCGCCAGATCGAAGCGGATTTGACAGAGGGCCGCGGGGCACCCAAAGCACGCGCGCTAGCCAAGCTGCGCTACAGCCCGTGGCCTCATGAGTCTAGCGGCCGGCATCGGTCCGGTCATACCGCGAGACCAGGATCAGCGCGGCGACGAAGACGGCGATCATGGCGATCAGCAGCGCGAGTTCGGCCGTGCTCACCGACTCCTCGCTGCTGAGCACGAACAGGATCTTCCTGATCACGGCGACCAGGCCGACGGCGAGCAGCGGCTGGGTGACCAGGTGGTGGGCGCGCAGCGACAGCACGACGGTGTGCATGATCTCCACCAGGATCAGCACGAGCAGCACCCGGTTGAGCAGGTTGATCACCGCGGTCTCCACCGGACTGCCGCTGGTCACGTCGCGGAAGAAGTCGACGACCCCGAGCACCAGGACGACGACGGCCAGCCCGGCGAGCAGCACGCCCACGACGATCGACACGAGGTCCTGGGTGTGCTCCAGCACCCAGATGGTGCGGGCGACACCGCGCGGATGCTCTTTCTTCTCAGCTACCTCGGCCACGCAGCTTCCTTCCCACGGGTCGCGGTTGCGCGATCTTATCCCGATATGGGCGCGTGGCCGAAGCGAGTCACCACCCGCCCGTTCGGGATAACGGGAACGAAAGCGGGGCTAACGGGAAACACTTTGCATTGAACCGTGTTCGCGCCGCCGCCAGTCAGCTACTGCCGATCAATCGTGCTCATCCTGGCAACGCGGCAGAATGGGTGTCGTCGTGGACGATGAACGACCTCACGATCGCGGATCTCAAGGGCCCGTCAAGGCAGCTAGCCGAAGAACCAAGGCCGCCCCCAAGCGCCGGGTACGGGCACTCTTGCCTGCCTCTGCGATAGAGGGAGATCATCATAAACATGGCAACGGGCTTCGACCGCAGGCATCCGCGTGGCGTGATACTCATCCGTGTGCTTGTCACGGCCTGGCTGCCCCCGTTTTCCGGACACCGCGGTCGGGAATGGCCGCCACCTTCGCCGGCCACGCCGCCGAGGGCCAGCACCATCAGCCCGGGCGCGGTCACGGTGGCGGTCCGGCCCACCTGGCCGTGACTCACTGCGTTGACCACGTTGGCCCCCGGCGCGACCAATACGAGCAGGAATGTCCCGCCTGCCTCGGCGACGAGCCGCCGCCATTCAAGCCGGTTGTTCGCGAACTCCGCCGTTCCCGTGTCCCGCGGGCGCCCGGTCACCGGTAGCGCCGCGCGCCGTGCCATGAGCATGGATTCCACCATCCCCGCTGGTCTCCGCTATCAAATCCAGCCTCAGATGCCAGCCTGATTCTGGTCAGAGGCGAAGGGCCGCGGCCGAAGGCCATTCGCTCTCCGCCGGCGGGCAGGGCCCACGCTGACCTCTACGGCGTATACCACGAAGGTCCGCCCGACGGACCTTCGTCCCTACCCAGGCGTAAGCGGTCTCCGTGGAATGAGAGGCAGGGACCGGTCGGCGCGGCAAGGACAGCCGGCCGGTATCACGGAAAGGCGGAGACATGAGCAGCATCCTGCACAGGGACCCAAGGTCCGTGGTCCCTGACTTCATCGAGTGGTTCGAGGAGCCCTTCCTGACCATGCGCCCGTACCTGGGCCACGCGATCAAGGTCGAGGACTACACCGAAGACGGCCGCTACGTAGTCCGCGCCGAGATCGCCGGGATCGACCCGGAGAAGGAGCTCGAGGTGTGGGCCGGCACCGGCTACCTCGCGATCCGTGCGGTGCGGTCGGGCAAGCTCGAGGACAAGCACCGGACGGAGTTCAGGTACGGCTCGTTCAGCCGCACCGTGCAGCTCCCGCCCGACGCCGACACCGACGACGTGATCACCGAGTACTCCCACGGAATCCTGACCATCAAGTTCGGCCTCAAGGGGCAGCAGCAGGGGGCCATGCAGCGGGTCCAGGTCACCGGCAACGGGACCTGACCATGCGGTATGCGCTCCGGTACGACGGGCTCGACCAGCTTTTCGACGCCTTCAGGCCGCGCGGTTTCCGGCTGGTCGGCCCGGTGCGGCGCCACGGCGCCACCTCGGGCTGGCGAACGCCGCCTGCCTCGTCCCGTTAAAGATCTTGATCTCCAATCGATCACACCGAGCTCGGAGTCGCCGGTCACCACGCTCCACCATCGGCCGTGGAACAGGCCATTCGCTGGGCGACAGGTGACCTGAGCCTCTGCCTAGCCGTGGCCGGTGCGCCAACCCTGTAAGGAGGGGCCTGAGCGCTCCCCGAGTAAGACCAGGTGCCTCCGACAGAAAGGGAGGTCGGCAATGCCGAAGACGATCAACGACCGGGACGCGGGCGCCGGATCGGATGCCGCAGCCGGCGCCGAAGAACTCGCTCGCCAGGAGGCGATCAAGCGGATCGAGCACAAGCGCCGCTTCTGGATCAGCACCGCCGTGTCCACCGGCGGCATGCTCATTCTGGCGGCCATCTGGGCCATCACCGAGTATCACAGCGCGGGCGGCTGGCCGACCCAGGGATTCAGCCAGAGTTCGGGGATCCATGACGTGTGGAACATCTGGATCATCTACCCGGCCATGGCATGGGCCTTCCTGACCGTGGTCGGCGGGCTCATCGCTTACCTGCGCAAGCCAATTTCGGAGAGCCAGATCAGGCGCGAGATCGAGCGCCAGGGGCGCTCGTAACCACGTCGCTGATTACGCCCGATGGCCGCACGCCCCAGCGTGCGGCCATCGGGCGGTGAGCAATTGCTCTTACATGTTGTGTATCTGCCAGAAGCGGCGGATGTCGTCCTTGCCCGCCAGCAGTGCCACGCAGACGGCGGTGACCACTGCCGCTGATCCCACGACGAGCCAGGTGTTCACCGGTCTCACCTCCTGTAGTCGAGTACGGGTCCTTGCCCCTAGTCCGCGCTGCTACGGCCCGGCGCAGTAGGGATGAACGGCCAGCGACCGGGCGGGACAAAGGTCCCGGGAGTCGCTAGCCCAGCTGACCTGGCTGACCGGCCGGGAACTGGTAGCACAGTGGCGTCGCGTTCGGCGCCTCCAGCCCCGACGCCGCGTCGTCGCTGACCGCCTCCAGGTGCTTGATCAGCGCGCGCAGCGTGTTGCCATGCGACACGACCAGCACGCAGCTGTACCGGTACAGGTCCGGGACGATCGCGTCATACCAGTAGGGCAGCAGCCGCCGGGTCACGTCGTGCAGCGACTCGCCACGGGGTCGCGCCTCGGGCGGCATGGCGGCGCAGCGCGGATCGTCGTCCGGCTCGCGCTGCGGCGGCCGGACGTGATATCCGCGCCGCCAGCGCATCACCTGGTCCTCCCCGGCCTCCGCCCGGGACCTCGGCCTTGCCGCGTCCCTGGAGCGCGCCGTAGTGGTTGGAGTTGAGCCGCCAGGACCGCCGGACGGGAATCCAGGACCGCCCGCACGCGGCGAGCGCCAGGTCCGCGGTCTGGATGGTCCGGGTCTGGGATCCTGTGCAGCCTCGTCTTCTTCCCAGGCAACCGAACGAGCCATGAGGCCAACACAAGCAAATATTCGGCGCTGGGCTCGCGATGCCAGCTGCGTTCATATCACGCTGTGTGATCGATCCTGCTCCATCGTCCTGTCAGTCTTCGCTTGCCGTGGCTTCCAGGCGATTGCGGCCGGCGTGCTGCGTCCATGCACGATGCGCGACGCGGGTTGCGCCGCGGCAAGAGCGCCGTGAGCCTGGCCTGCGGTGGGGACCAAAGCCTCTGATGCGGCCCTCGCCCCTGGCGGTATGCCTGAGGTGGAGGTGGGGATTGTGATCACCGTGCTGACAGTCGAGGCAGCCCTCCAGGACACCTGCGCGGTCTTCCGCGAGCGGGCTGACCGGGGCGACATCACTCCCGCCGAGCGGGACCTGCTGATCGACGGGGCTATCCTGCTGGCCATGCACGTCGATGACCTCGCCGGCGAGGGCCGCCCCGACCCGGCCCCGGGCCGGGCGGGAGCGGCGCGGCCGGAACCGGCCGGGCGGCACGAACGGCACCCGGTCACAGCAGCCGCCTGAGCTGACGCTCTGCCTGGGCTGCGGCGCAGCAGACGCCGGCTGCCGCGGTGGCGCCCGGCCGTCCGGGGTGACCGTCATGCCGCCTGATCACGCTCGCTCCGGGACCGGCCGCATGACGCCCGCGACGGAGAGCGGCGGAGCCAGGGCGCATACCCACGCCCCGGAATCGCAGTTAGGCGCGACATCTGATGCGCGAGCAGAGTCGCCCGTCTGGTTGCCAAAGGCCGGGGGTGCGCGATCTCGTCGTGGAGAATCCCGCCACCAGGAGTCAGTGGTCCCAGTGGGCCGGCCAGCCGGCCCATGCCGCCGAACTCTACTGGGCGTGCGGCTCCTGGCTGCCGTGACCTGGGCTGAGGTAGATGGCCTCGCGAACGGCGTGGACGGCGAACGTCGCCGCGGCGGCTGCCGCGGCCACCCGGGCCACGCCCGGCCGCTGCTGCCAGCAGGCCAGCAGTGCCGCCCCGGCGGCGCTGCCAGACACCGGCACCTCGGTGCGGAGCAGGAGCCGGGGCAGCGGGCGGAGCCGGGCGGGCGCGCCGGCCAGCGTCATCTGGGCATCGCGGGCGAACAGCGCCCCGCAGCCGGCTGCAACCAGCAGGCTGCCGCCGCGGCCGAGCCGCCGGAGCGCAAGCGGGGCAAGCGCCACCCCGGCCACGCTCGCGGCCAGCAGCGCCGCGCCCGCCGGCCCCGGCCGGGCGGCTGGCTGCCGTTCCCGTCCGCAGCCGCGGCGGGTGCGAGGCCGGGCTGCTCCCCGGCGGGGCCCGCTGGGTGCTGGCAGGACTCCAGGTACCGCTTGAGCGCTGCCCACGTTGCTCGTTCCTGCCGTCCGCCCACCCGGGCGAGGACCGGTGCCAGCAGCTGCAGCGGCCAGGTGAAACGGGCGTCCCATGACCACCGCAGCCGCGTGCCAGCGCCGGCCGGCTCGAACGTGAGCGTCCCGCTGAACTCGGCCTGAGCCATCCTCGTGGTCGAGGCCAGCCGGGACGGCCGCTGGAAGCCGGTGTACTCGATGGTCATCTCGGCTAGCCGGCCCCGCGACCTGACCGCCGAGCGGAACTGGGTACCCTTCCCGACCGGCCCCGGCGTGACCTTCGCGGATCGCACCATGTGCGGGTTGTAGGCCGGCTCGTTCCGCTGGTCGGCAACGAAGTCGAAGACCACGTCCGCTGGTGCGTCGATGATGATCTCGCCGGTGATCCTGGACATGCCCGGCCTCACACCGGCTCGACGGGATGCCGGATGATCGTCCGCAGCTTCTCCGGCGCGCTGCGGCGCGGGTCGCCGAGGTAGATCTCGTGGTGGCGGCCACGGGGCCGGTAGCCTGCTTCCGCGATGGCCTCGTGCAGCGCCGCGATCGACGGCGCCTCGGCGGCGTACGGCCCGATGTGCAGCAGCTGCGCGCACCGGCCCTCCGCCCACCGGATGTACTCCAGGCGGGCCAGGCCGGGCAGGTCCTTCTTGCCTGCCGCTTCCGCCGTGGCGGCGGCGATCAGCTCCGCGTCGACCGGGTCCGGCTGCATGATCAGCGCCTGCCACCGCCAGCTGCCGCGATCGCTGCCGGCCATGGTGACCTCGCCCCGCGCCACCGCGGCGACGATGTCTTGCCGGGCCGGGTCGTCCACCCACCACAGCCCTTCCAGCGGCATGACCTGCGGCGCCTCGCCGGTGAGCTTCTTCAGCCAGAAGTGCGCGCCGTAGCTCACGCTGTACAGCGCCTGCACCGCCTCGGTGAACTCGGCGCCGCCGGGCTCACCGGTCCCGGTCACCGCCACGAACCCGAACTCGGGGACATCCACCATGTCCACCGCACCCTTGCGTACCTTGAGCAGCGACTCGTAGCTGGTCGCGATAGCGGTCATACCATCAAGGTCGCCACCGCCCGGCCGACGCGGACAGAGCCGAAGGTCCGTAACCAGCGGGCACTAGGAATCGGGGACGGCCGACGGGCCCGATCCCGGTTCCGGCCCTGCAAGGCGAGGCTGGCGCACAGGCGGCCGCCGGCAATTCCCGGGAAGACGGCCCTCCCTAGCCCTGGTGGCTTCAAGGCCCGCCGGGTGCTGGTCTGTGCTCTCCGCGCCCGTAAGTCAAGCTAGCCAAGGTGTGCTAGGCACGGGAATACGGGGCCAGCGTGCGGCACCGATCGACCTCGGAGGGGCGGTCCCGCAGACTGCTGTCCTACTCGCCGTGACCAGGAACTTCAGTTCCACGCTGCTGAACTTCGCCGCGCATTCACCAGAAGATACCAACGCGAGCTTGACCCCCGGCCGCACGGTGGGAAGACCCCGGCAGCTGCGAGGAAGACCCAGAAGAACAGTCAGCCCGGCCCGGCGGCGCGCCTAGTCGCCGGGTCAGGTTAGTACGCCCTCTTGACAGTGGTGGCCCTTATGGGTGCCGCGAAGCGCGCTCGTGCCATGCTCGGGGCACGCGGACCTCAGGAAGCCGGTGGCCTCAGATGCTCATCGAAGAAAGCAGCAATCCGGGCTCTGGCGTCGCCCGTCGCCTGTTCGTCGAAGCCCATCCCGATCAGCGGCCCGCTGAGCAGGCTGACGACCGTGAACACCCGGGGCAGCGCCGCATCCTTGCCCGCCGCGCCCGCGAACGTGGCCAGCTTGCCGGGATGGTTATTCATGAAAGAGTGACCGACGCCCGGGTAGACCTTCACGTCATTGTCGATGCCGTTGCCGTCCAGGATCCGCTTCAACCGCACCGGCGCGTCCCCCACCGACCGGTCACGGGCACCGTAGCTGGCCACCACCGGGCAGGCGTTCCCGAGCAGGTCCTCGGCGTTTTTGGGCAGCGCCCCGTAGTTGACACCCGAGGCTTCGAACCCGTGCCCGGCCGCCAGGACGACAGCGAATCCGCCGCCCATGCAAAAACCGATCACTCCGATGCGCCCGGTGCAGCCGGGCTGGCCCGCGAGCCAGGACCGGGTGGCGTCGACGTCATCGAAGGCAGGACCCCGGCCCCGGACGACGTCCTTGATGGTGGACACGACACAGCGGAGCTTGCCGCCCCAGGAGTAAAGATCCGGTGCCACCGCGAGATACCCCGCACCTGCCAGCCATTCCGCCTGCGCCCGCAGATCCGGCGTCATGCCGACGGCGTCATGAATGACCACGACGCCCGGCCAGGGCCCCGGGCTGGCAGGTGCCGCCAGATAGCCGCGCAATCGCCGCGGGGCTGGGATCTGCACCTCGCCCATGCTGGCCCTCCTGGTTCACCGCCGGACGGGACGCCGAATCCACCGCGGGGTTCGCCGGTCCGCCGCTCCAATTCGAAGCTGGCAGGATCGTAGTAGTCGCGCCCGGGCAGCGCCAGCGCGACGCCGAGCTGCAACCCGGACAGCACGCCCGGCACCTCCCCGCCTCCGCCCCCGTCACGGCACCGGCCGGCCTTCCTTAGCTGGCAGGGGTGGCCGCCGAGCGCAGACGGTGGCGGGGGGAGCAGTCGTCGCGCCTCGGCTACGACCGAAACTACCCCGCCTGGCGCACCTGACGATGGACACCAACACCCACCTCGACAGGCATCGATTGGGGGAGGCGCCCTAATCGAAGGTACCTTCGCGTCGCCGAAGGCGTAGTCGGTTCAACACACGGTTGGCTGGGTCTGGATAATTATGAATCGCCGCCTTCGGGGCGAGCGTCCTCTCATGCCGCGGACAGCGCGTCGGCCTGATCGTCATGCCGTCCGCAGCCGCGGAAACGCGGAAACGGCTTGTGCAGAATTTCACAAACCGGTGGTTCAAAATAGACGGATTCCGACACGAGTACGCTCATGCTGGCGGATTTCACGCCATCACGACGTCCCAAGGGCACCAGAGACTTCCGCGGAAACTACGCGCTCACATGCCGCGGACAGGGTCACCGCCACGGACACGGCGCGAAACGTTGGCGATGCTCAGGTGGCCGGTCGGCAGCCGCGAAACTGTTCCAGCTGATACGGCAGCTGTAGTTTGTAATCGTGGGGTTGTTGGTGCAGGTCACGACGGATGATCGCGTAGTACGGGCAGGCGTACTTCGTTAGAAGGGCCGGGCTTGACGGCGGCGGAACCGCCGGAAGCCAGACTCAGTCGCGTTGGCTGATCCACAGCGATACGTGGGCGGGTTCCAGGGCCTGGTGCACGACACTGGCCAGGTCATCGCGGCCGCGTCCAGGTCGACCGCGTCCTGCAGGCGGGCCGCGAACGCGGCCATAGTCTGGTCGGCGTCATACCGGGCCCGGTTGAATCGCCGGTCCACTGCCCGCTGGACCCGCCGCCGCACCGGGTTGAACAGGGCCGCGGCGGCCAGCGTGGCGGCGGCCACCGCCACAGGCGTGTGGACCCGGAATACCTGAGTGGTCAGCAGCACCAGCCCGGCGTACACCCCGGCCAGCAGCCCGGTAACGATCGCATAGGCCAGGGTGCGGCTGATGATCCGGTCGATGTCATACAGCCGGTACTTCAAGATCGCGATGCCCATGCTGACGGGCAGCGCCGCGATCCCGGCAATGGGAAGGTTGAAGAAGAACATGGCGATCAGCCAGGCAGCGCTGACCGCGGCGCCGAACGCCAGCCACTTCAGCTGCTGGCGGCGCTCGCCCGTCGCCTGCCGCCAGCTCAGCACCTGGCGGCCCACCATCGGCAGCGCGGTTCCCGCGAGACCCGCAAGGACGACAGCGCCAACCCAGGCCGGCGGATTGGCCAGCCATCCGGGCAGCTGACCTGAGCTGGTGAGGTTGCCGGAGGAGTCCAGGCGGATGTCGTGGTCGGCGGCCGCGGCGATCGCCGGGGCGACATTCAGCATCACTACGCAGGCACCGAACCCGGCATAGGCCGACAGCATCCACCGCCACCGGGGCCCCGGCAGCTGCCCGTCCGGGAACAGCAAGATGATCAGCGGGGCCGACAGGAGCGCAAGGAGCTGCACCGAGTTGGTCAGCACCACAGCTACCGGACCCAGCGGCAGCCCGTGGTGGCCGAGCCGATAGTCCAGTACCGCGTAGGATTCGGCGATGCCGCCCAGTCCCAGCAGGAGGAGCGAACCGAGCAGCATCCAGCCGAGGCGGTTATGCGGCTGGCGGCGCGCCACCAGCACGCCGACGCCGCCGAACGCCACAGCCACGGTGCCCGCCGCCAGGATGTGGCGCGGTGTCAGCTGATGAGCCAGGCCCGCCAGCCAGAAGTACACGACCATCGAGGCCAGCACCAGGAAACCGGCGCCCGCCCGCTGCCGCCGTCGGCAACGACGGGACCAAACGCCAGGCCGCTCCCTTTGCTGTAACCGGACCGTTCCGGGAACGTTACCGCTGAGCACGGAAACCCCCTCCAACTGGGCCACAGGTTCACCAACTGGGTCTGAGGGCGTCGTGTACATCATGCGCCGCGGCTTGTGTCCGCGCACCTGCAGCGCCGGCCGGGTCGGCATCGGCGTCGAGGGTGCGGCTGATGCGCTGCTCCCGTCATGGCCGGTGACGTGCTAAGCCCTGATGCCCTTGGCTCCGCGGTCGCGGATCGCCTGGACGCTGTGCGATGGTGCGGCGCAAGCTTTGATCACCAGGTCGGTCGTGGCTGGGGACTGAGGTCTCTTGCACCGGTGACAGACGGCCCTACTGAACCCGATGCGGGATGGGAAAGCTGACGCTTACAGGAAGGCGTGCAGTACCCCCGTCAGAGGTTGCGAGAGGGGGAGCGAAAATGTCACACAGCGATGTTCACCGGGAGGGCCTAGCCCGTGAGCTCGGCGCCATCCACCACCAGTCCGCCCCTGGCAAAGCCGCCGCCGCCGACCTCGCTAAGAGCCGCCGGCCGGAGCGCGGGGTGCCCGGGCATGTCCGTGGCGAGCCCAGGCAGTACCACGGCCGATGGCAGCAGCGGGTCGGGGACGTCATGACGACGCCTGTGGTGACTGTTGACCTGCGCACCCCGTACAAGCGGATCGCCACCCTGCTGGCACAGCACGAGATCAGCGCGGTGCCGGTGCTGGTACTGGGTCGCCATGTCGCCGGGGTGATCTCTGAGGCCGACCTGCTCGGCGCCCAGGAAAAGCGGCTGCGGGAGGCCCAGCTCGAGTCAGGCGGCCACTTCCGCCGGCACGCCGACGTCAAGAAGCACGGGGGCCTGACGGCGGGAGAGCTGATGACCTCGCCGGCCATCACCACGCACCCGGACGCGCCCCTGCCGGCCGCCGCGAGGCTGATGAGCAGCCGGCACATCAAGCGGCTGCCGGTAGTCGAGGCCGGAACGACGTTCGGCGGCGGCGTCGGCGGCAAGGTGGTCGGCATCGTGAGCCGCTGTGACCTGCTCAGCGTCTACCTCCGCCCAGACGAAGACATCGCCAGGGCGGTCCGCGAGATGCTCGCCCAGCTACCGCAGGCGGACCCAGGCGGCGTAACCGTAGCGGTGCGGAACGGCATCGTGACCTTGGCAGGCCTGCTCGGATCCGCCGAGGAGCATGACCTGATCCGGGTGGCGGGCAGGCTGACCTGGGACATTGATGGCGTAGTTGACGTGGTGAACAATCTCGGCATCACCCAGCCGGTAACATCATCCACCCCGCCGCATCGCGAGGTGCCGCTCAAGCCCGACGAATTCCTCGGCATGCTGACCAAGCCCGAGGAACTTGTCGGCATGCTAGCCAAGCCCGGGGAGTTCATCGCCAGCGCCTACGACTTCGCCGAACAACTGCTCACCTCCCAGGTGGAGTACGCCGAAGCCATGACGGAGGCGATCAAGCCGCTGGCGGGCGGCACGAAAGGCGCGGCTAAGAAGGATGCCAGCAAGTAGCACCCAAATAGGCGGCGAGCCCAGCTTCCCGGACTGACGATATGTGATCGCACTGGAATTGGGCGAGGCACACATACGCGCCGACGTGAGCGGCATTAGAGCCGAAGTTCCAGGCGGGCCGGCGTCGCGCATAGAGAACGTTCTGTGCTGACCGGTCTCGGCAACTGCGTCATCGAGAGACAGCACCGAGTCGGCAGGGCGTGCTTCGCGGTTTGGGCGTGACACAGGCTTCATGCACGCACCGTTATCTGGCGTTGCGAGCGAGTGCGGCTTACGCCGCAGTTCGTCGTTCGTTGCTGGGGCCGGGCGACTGGCCCTTGCCTTCCGGGTCTTCAGCCGTTCCGGGAGGTGCCCGATGACCGCCACAACCCCACTGCCGCCCTCGTCACCGCCCAGCCGGTATTGACCGAGTCCGGACGACTCGCGCTCGCCGGGTTCCTGGCGGGTACCGCGGCCTGATCCGTGAGGCCTGCACGCTGCACCTGCGCCAGTTCACGGCCTAGTGCCGCGTCCGCTCGCTGTCCCTGTTCGCGGCCCGCCGTGCCGGCATCGAGACCTTCGCGCCCGACCTGGAGGCCAACGGCCGTGCCCGCGTCACCGTCACCCGCCGGCTGTGCACCATCGCCGGTCCTGCAAGTACGCGGCCGGGGAAGAGCTCCTCGAGCACTCCCCGGCCGTGCACGTCCGCCGGCTCAGGCTGGATTATGAGTCGCACGCCACCACGCTGGACCGCAGCGAGTTCGGCGCGATCCTGGCCGCGCCGGGCTCGGGCCGCCCGCCGGGCATGCCCTGGTCTCCGTGCTGGCGCTGAACGGGCTGCGGGTCTGCGAGGCGACCGGCGCCGGCATCGAGCACCTCGGGCTGTAACGCGGGCGCCGAGCCGCCGGCGGCGCTGCGGCGGGGTGGCTGGCTGAGCGCCAGAGCTACGGGGTCTGCGGCCAGGTGTGCACCGGCTGGTTGGTATGCATGTTGTCGACATAGCGCAAGGTCATCTGACGCAGCGCCTCACGACGGTCCAGACCGCGGTCCATGAGCCGTTCGACCGTGGCGATCTGCCAAGCGGCACCGTTCTGGCCGGTCACGCAGCGCTGCTCGATAATGCCGAGCAGCCCGCCGGCGTCCGCCTGGCTGACACCCCACCGCGCCAGGCCCTCGCGGGCGAGCGGCAGCAGGCGGCGCAGTACGAGCTCTGCCGCCGGCACCTCGCCGGCCCCTGGCCAGTAAAGGCGCGCGTCCAAACCGTGGCGCGCCGCCTCCTGCAGATTCTCCGCGGCGGAGGTGAACGGCATCTGGGTCCATATCGGGCGCTGTGTCTCGGCGAGAACACGGACCAGCCCGTAGTAGAAGGCGGCGTTCGCGATAACGTCGGCGATCGCCGGCCCAGCAGGCAGCACCCTGTTTTCCACGCGCAGGTGCGGCGTGCCGTCCACCTCGGCATAGACGGGACGGTTCCAGCGGTAGATGGTGCCGTTATGCAGGCACATCTCGGACAGTTGCGGGATACCGCCGCCATGCAGGACAGCGACGGGGTCCTCCTCCTCGCAGATGGGAAGCAGCGCGGAGAAGTACCTGATGTTCTCCTCGAACAGGTCGGACACTGAGGTGATCCAGCGCTCGCCGAACCAGACCCTGGGCCGGACCCCTTGTTCCTTGAGCTCCTCCGGCCGGGTGTCCGTGGCCTGCTCGAACAGCGTGAGCCTGGTCTCGTGCCACAGCTGCCTGGCAAAGAGGAACGGGGAGTTGGCCGCAAGCGCTACCTGCGCCGCAGCTGCCATCTGGGCGGCATTCCAGTAGTTCGCGAACGCCGCAGGGCTGACCTGGAGGTGAAGCTGCACGCTGGTGCAGGCAGCTTCGGGAGTGATGCTATTGCAGTAGGTCAGCAGCTGCTCGGTGCCGCTGATCGCGATCCGCATGTCCTCGCCGCGCGCGCCGAGGATCTGCTCGTTGAGCATTCGGTAGCGCTCGTTGGCCGACATGAATATCCCGTCCACGTCCTGCTCACCCAGAGTCGGCAGGATGCCGATCATGACCAGGCGGCTGTCGGCGGCCCGGGCCCGGGCCTCGGCTGCGTTCAGGCTGGCGCGGATCTCCCGCTCGAGGTCCGCCAGAGCATCGCCTGCGAGTCGCCGCGGCGGCACATTGATCTCCAGGTTGAACTGGCCCAGCTCGGTCGACCACGCCGGACTAGCTATCGCCTTCAGGACGTCTGCGTTGCGCATGGACGGTGCCCCGCGCTCGTCTACGAGGTTCAGCTCGATCTCCTGGCCGACCTGCGACGGGTTAAGGTCGAACATGCACTCGCGCAGCATCCGGGCGAATGCGTCCAGAGAACTGCGCAGCTTATCCCGGTACCTGCGCCGGTCCTCGCGGCTGATCTTGATCGCCTGGATGTCCCGCCCCATGGCGGCCTCCGCTCAAGACGGTGAACAAACCGCTCAAGTCCCCTTTACACATTCGCACTTCGCAGCCGCCTGCGCCAGGCTGGCCTGCCCAGCTCGCCCGTCAGGGCCGGCCGGCGATGGCGTGCGCTACCGTCTTGCGGACGTGCCCGGCGATCTCGTCCAGCGCCACCGCGGCCGCCTCGCCGGTGGCGCGGTCGCTGACCTCGGCGTTGCCCGCGGCCAGGCCGCGCTTGCCGATCGTGACCCGGAACGGGATGCCCGCGAGTTCGGCGTCGCTGAACTTCACGCCCGCCCGCACCAGGCGGTCGCCGATGATCGTGTCCACGCCCGCGTCGAGCAGCCGCCGGTACACCTGCTCGCCCATCCCGGCGACGGCGGCATCATCCTGCTGCGCGACCACCACGACCGCCTCGAACGGCGCGACCGCGGCGGGCACACCATCCCCTTGCGTCGGGAGACCTCGATGATCGTGGCCGCAGGAGCCCATGATCGGCCTGACGGGCTTGCCGTCCGGCCCGGACACCGACAGATCCATCGCGCTTGCGAACTCGTAGCCGAAAGCCCTTGGCCTGGGAGCGATCCGCCGCACGCGTAGCCGCCGATCTGGCGTAAATCCCGCCGCGTGGCAGCGACGATCCGCGAGGTGCAGATCAGGGAAGGGGCCCGGCAAAGTCATGAAGTTAGGCCGTGACCTGCGGTGTCAGAACTGCCGTGATGTGCCCGGCGGGTCTGAGGGTGGCGGGCGGGGCCCGGGCGGAACGATGGAAGCTCTAACACTCACCGTCGTCTGCCACGCTGCTCGCCCTCAGCCACCCCGGAGCGGGTCGCGACGCTCACGCTCATCGCCAGCCGGCCGAACCCACCCGGCCCGGTCGACGGCGATCTCCCCGGGCACCACGACGCGGTCATGGAAGTGATCATGAACACCCCCGCCCCGCGACTGGTCAGACGAGCGAGCTGTAGTCGACCACCTTGTGCTGCAGGCCAGGGCATTCGCCGGGGCGGGCGCGTTTGACGAGGCCCCCGCTCGGGCTCACGCCGAGGCCCAAGTCGCCCGGACCACCGACGTCCGGTGCGCGATGACCAACATCGCCTTCGCCGACCACGGCCCGCGCCGGCGCGAACGCCTCGGCGACATCATCGCGCAGACGCTCGTGCCGCACGGCGAGGACGACCCGTTCTTCCCGATTGGCAACGGCGAGGCGCTCGCCGCCGGGATCCCGGACGCTCGTCTCGTCCGGCTCGGTCGCGCCGGCACCGGCTCCCGGCCCACGCCGTCCCGATCGTCGCGGAAGAGCTCATCGCACACACGGCGGGCTGACCGGGCAACCGTCGAACCACGACAGGTCCGTACGCTGATCGATCCCTATGTGGCTTGTTGCTGTGCCGCGAGCGGCAGGGGGAACGGATCGAACCGGGCGGTCCGGCGCAGGGGCGTTACGCGTTCTTCGGCTTCCAGATGCCGAACCGGTTGCCATGTGGGTCGACGAGGTGCGCGAACTCGATCTGGCCGTTGTCGACGAGCGGAACAGCGACGGTCGCGCCCAGCTCTTGGGCCCTGTCGAGCGCTGCTTGGACATTGTTGACCTGGACGTAGAAGATTGCCCAGCTCGTCCCGCCCATCGCCGAGGTATCCCACAGCCCGCCCTTGTCGTTCTCAATCATGCTGTACCGCGCCGGCATCGACGGCTCGCCGAACGTCCAGCCGAACAACCCGCCGTAGAACGCCCGCGAGGCCTGCGCGTCCGGGGAACCGATCTCGAAGTAGTTCACGTCGTTTGACATGGTGGCCTCCGTTTCGTCGCTGATGCCAGGAACGCTACCCGTGGGGTCCGACAAAACGTTGCGATTCACAATCGGCTTACGGCACGCGCCGTGCGAGACTCAGGCCGGCCACCAGAGAACAGAATTGGGCGATCGGCGCCTCGACACGCTGGCTGAATTCGCCCGCCTGGAAAGTACGGATTCGGCGTTCGGCTCGTATTCGGGCGTAACGGCCAGCGAACTCGATCACCAAGAGTGATGCCGGTCCAGCGGAGATGGCTGCGACGGGAGCCCTTGGGTCCGCCATGCCACAGTGCTGACCGACACCGGCCTGCACCAGACGACACACTCCTGGCGCATGCGGGCGTTTCTAACAAGGAACCTAACGCGCCGTTAGAATCACACACCCGCGCGCATCGAACGCCCCGGTTATCGCGCCAGATCGAAGCGGATTTGACACAGGGCCCCGGAGCACCCAAAGCACGCGCGCTAGCCAAGCTGCGCTACAGCCCGTGACCACGACGAGTGTATCGCCCCGGCGCAGCGGGCGATGGGCGGCGTGCCCCGGCCGGCGGCCGGGGATCGCGCGGAACGCCGGCGGGCGCTTGCTACCCGCGGCCGGCATCCGGCGGCGGGAACGGGTTCTGCGCACGGACCCCGGAGCATTCCTGTCCAGGGCTGCGATCCTCCGAACAGAGCGCAGTGCAGCCCATTTCGGCTGCGCTGCGGACGATCATCGCGTCCCGCAACGAGATCCCCGTGCGCTGATGGATGCCGATCGCGCCAAGGACGTCATCGGCCGCCGGCACGTGTACCTGCCAGCGGGAGAAGCCGGCAACAATCTCCTTCGCCGTTTCCGCGCCGAGCGGCCTGGCGATCTTGCCGGTGATGGCCGCGAAGAACTCTTGCAGTACCTGAACGCTCAGGCAGCCCTCACGCGATTCCCAGAGCTGCTCCAGCAGCGCCCGCGCCTGATCCTGATGGGGTAAGAGGTGTCATCAGGCGCAAACGAGCATGATGGCACGGTAAGAGAGGTAAGTCGCCGATGACGCCATCGTAGCGAAGGTGCAGAAAAGACACATAAGATCGCCCGCAGCTACCAAAGGAGCGGCTATGAGCATGTATCTAGCCCGGTTCACCCTCACCCCTGCGACCTGGTCGAGGCTGATCGAGAAGCCGGAAGACCGCCGCGAGACGCTGGAACCGGTCTTCGCGGCCGTCGGCGGCAAACTGCACGGATTCTGGTACGCCTTCGGCGATGCCGACGGCTACGTGCTTGCCGAATTTCCCAACGACGTCGTGGCGGCCAGCACCGTCACCAAGGTGGCCGCGTCCGGCGCATTCGCATTGGTGTCCACCACGAAACTGCTCACCGTGGAGGAAATGCTAGAGGCCCTGCGCGATTCCGGAGGCGTGGAATACCGCGCCCCGGGCGCTGTCAGCTAGCGGCTAGCCCCAGGATGACCCGCCTCCCGCCCGGGTGCCCTCGCCGGCCAGCCGCATCACATCCGCGTCGGCGCCCGCGACCGAGGCGTAGACCAGGTGCTCAGCCCCGGCGACGGCGGCCGCATCGACGACGTTGCGGCCCCGCCGGACCTCGTCTTCGAAGCGCAACGGCGGGATGCTCAGTGCTCCCTGCTGAACACTGAACACGCCGTAGGCGCCGTCGGTTGCCGCCCGGAGTGAACCGGGATCGTCCCGGTCGCCCGCCGTGACCTCGGCGCCCGCGCCGGCGAGCGCCCGAGCGGCCCGGCTGGCCGGGTCTCTGGTCAGGGCACGGACCCGCCATCCGGCGGTGAGCAGCCGTGCCGCTGCCGCGCCGCCCTGGTTGCCGGTCGCCCCGGTCACCAAGATGATCTGCGCGTTGCCGCCGGACGCGTCCTTGCTATGACTGGTCATGCCACTTCCTCGCTGCT
The DNA here is from genome assembly GCA_963843745.1 of uncultured Actinomycetota bacterium. Classification (GTDB taxonomy): domain Bacteria; phylum Actinomycetota; class Actinomycetes; order Streptosporangiales; family Streptosporangiaceae; genus Trebonia. The sequence goes on along the minus strand of CAWJLP010000007.1, from coordinate 726,070 downwards.
CGGTCACCTGGGTTTGTCTCCTTGCTAGTGGTGCCGGTCCTGGCTAGGTCGCGATGCCGATGACCTGGCCGGTGGTTTCCGGCTTGCTGACGACGGCCAGCATGTAGTGGGCGACGTCGGCGCGGGGGATGGACCGGCCGCCGCGCACGTTGCGCCCGACGGCGGTGCGGTAGCGGCCGGTAAGCGGCTTGCTGGTGAGCTGCGGGGGCCGCAGCACGGTCCAGTCCAGCCCGGACTCGCTCAGGAGGTCTTCCATCCGGGCCAGGTCGTCGTAGACCTTGCCGAACAGGGCCTTGGCGATCCGCACCCCGGCCTGCCGCATGATGAACCCGTCGCCGGGATCTTGGCGAGGCGGGTGCGGGCGGCCGGGAGAGGGCGTGGTGGCGACCGGGGAGGCGCTGATCGCGACGATCCGCCGGACCCCCGTGGCCCGCATCGCGGCGATGATGGCGGCGGTGCCGGGCGCGGCGATCCCGGCGTCGGAGTTGTTGTGCGGGCCGAGCGCGGACAGTACCGCGTCGGCCCCAGCGACCGCGGATTCCAGGACCTGCGGGTCGGGGGCGGCGAGGTCGGCGGTGACGATCCGCGCGGCCCGCCCGGCGAGCAGCTGGGCGGGGAGCTTGGCGGGGTTGCGGGCCACCGCGGTGACGTCGTGCCCGGCGTCCAGGGCCTGGGCCAGCAGCTGGCGGCCGACGCCGCCGGTGGCGGCGATGATGTTTAGCTTCATGATGTCCTCCTGGGATTACTCGGTGAGCGGTCCTAGATCGGGTTGACGCCGGCCAGGTCGGACCTGCGGATTCGGATCGTGGCCACGGTGATTACCAGGGCGAGGAGCATGAGCCCGGCCGCGACCAGGAAGCTGCGGGCGTACCCGGCGGTCAGCGCGTGGTGGTAGATGCCGGTGAGCGCGACACTGCCAGGCCGCGCCGGGCGGCCGGCATGGGAGGCGCGGCCGGCGGCGGCCGCGGCGGCGCGGGCCTGGCCGGCTGGTCGAGCGGGATGAGAGCGTAGCTGTCGTTACCCGGGCGGCAGGCCGGCGATCACGTCCTTCCACAAGCTGGTGTCCAGCTTGCGGCCGGCGCTGAGCCTGCGTCGGCAGGGCGTCGAGCCGCGCCGCCCGCTGCCGTTCGCCGGACGGGTACACCTGCTATTGCACGACATTCCCGCCCGCCGACCATGGACTGAGGTCAGCCGGGCGCATAGGTGAGGATCACTGACCCGTTCTCCAGCCTCCTCTCGTCAGTGAGCCTGAGGTCGAGTCCGGAGGTGTCCACGCCCTCGAACAGCCGCTGCCCCGAGCCGGCCACGACGGGCATGATCCAGAAGCGGAACTCGTCGATCAGGTGGTCTCGCACGAGCGTGTCGTCGAAGCGGCTGGTGCCGTACTTGATGAGATCCTTGCCGGGCTGGTCCTTCAGCCGGGCGATCGCCCTGGATGGGTCGGGCCCGAGGAGGGTGGCATTCCATGCCGTCTCGGTCAGCGATCGAGATGCGACGTACTTGGGCATGGCGCTGATGAGGTCGATGTAGGGATTGCCAGCGATATGGCCCCAGTTCGCGAGGAACTTCTCGTAGGTCACCCGGCCCATGACGAACGCGTCGTAGTTGCCCAGTTCCTTGATGGACAACGCCGTGGCCTCGGCGTCGAAGTTGGCCCACCGTTCGGGCGCTTCGATAACGCCGTCCAGCGACACGAGGGTCGATTCGATCAGCTTGCGCATTGTGGTTCTCTTTCTCGAGTGGTTGATCTCGTGATCACGGGCCCAGCTTCGGACGGGCCAAGGCGTCAGGGTGGCCTGCGCGTGCGCGCCGATCGGTGCACGGCGTGCCCTGGCGTCCGGCAGGTTAGGGGCCGTCGACGCGGCCGTCGGAGAGGGCGTCTGGGCTTCGGTCAGGCGGGGCGCCCTGCTCGGGTGTTCCGGTGAGCACGGTCCCGGCTTCGGGACCCCGGGCAGTGGCGGGCCGCCGCCGAACAGGTGACGAGGGCATTACCGCACCGGGCTAAGGCCGGTGGCGGTGAGCAGGTACGCGTCGCGGTAACCCCGGCTAGCGCCGGTGACCAGTGTCCTCGTTCCGGAAAGTTCTTGCGTTGGCATGCGGGACTCCCTTGATGCGTATGAGGCGATGGTTGGGTTAAACGTCGGCAGGTGCTGGCTGGGGCCTGGCGGACGCGCTGGCCACCGCGATGGCCAGTTCGTGGCGGCGGACGAGGAGGAAGGTCACCGGGACCGCGGCCAGACCGATAGCGCCACAGGCCCAGAACGCCCACTGGAAGCCGCTGGTGAGTGCCGCGGCTGGTGCGGCGCCCTGATGGAGCAGCGTCGTCGCGTGTGTGGCGGCGAGCGTGGAGGCGACGGCGACGCCGATCGCCCCGCCGAGTTGCTGGGTGGTGTTGAGCAGTCCGGAGGCCAGACCGGCCTCGTGTTCGGCGACTCCGGCCAGGGCGGCGATCGAGACGGGGATGAAGGCGAACGCGGTACCGATCCCGACGATTGCCCATGGTCCGGCCAGGCTGGCCCAGAAGGTCCCGTCCACGGTCACCTGGGTTGCCCACAGGATCCCGCCGCCGATCATGGCCATACCGGCTGCCATCACGAGCTTGGCCGAACCGCGGGTGACCAGCGCCTGCGACAGGCCGGCGAAGGCGACCGAGGTGAGCGACGTCGCCAGCCAGGCGAGGCCGGCCTTGAGCGCGGAGTACCCGAGCACCTGCTGCATGTAGAGGGTGCCGATGAAGATGAAGGCGAAGAAGCTGCCGCCGAGCAGCAGGCTGACCGCATTGGCGCCCGCGAGCGTCTTCAGCCGGAAGATCCGCAGTGGTATGAGCGGTGCCTCTACGCGGGTCTCGATAACCACGAAGGCGGCGAGCAGGGCGACGGAGGTCACGAGCAGCGCCACTGTCCTGGCGGTGCCCCACCCGGCCTGCGGGGCGGTGGAGATCGCGTAGACGAGCAGTGACAGGCCGCCGGTCACCGTGACCGCGCCGAACGGGTCGTAGCGCCGGCGCGCTGTGTCGAGCCGGCTCTCTGGCACGATGCGCGGGGCGAGCAGGAGCGCCGCCGCGCCGATCGGGACGTTGAGGAAGAAGATGTACTGCCAGCCGACGTAGCGGGTGAGCAGGCCGCCGGCGAGCACCCCGACGGTCGCGCCGCTTGCCCCGATGGCGCCCCACACGCCCAGTGCCTTGTTCCGCTCGGCGCCCTCGGGGAACATGTTCATCACGATGGACAGCGCCGCCGGGAGCACGATCGCCGCGCCGAGCCCCTGCACGCAGCGCATCGGGATCAGAACCGAATCTGTCGTCGCCAGCCCGCAGCCCAGCGACGACCCGGTGAACACGGCCAGGCCGGCCATCAGGATGCGGCGGCGGCCCAGCAGGTCCGCGGCGCGGCCGCCGAGCAGCAGGAAGCCGCCGAAGGTAAGCGCGTAGCCGGTGACGACCCACTGCAGGCTCGATTCGGCCATGTGTAGCTCGCGGCCGATGGTCGGCAGCGCGACGTTGACGATCGCGAGGTCCGCGACCGTCATGAAGAACGAAACAGCCAGCACCGCGAATGCGCGCCAGCGATGGACATGATTCAGACCCTGACCCTCCTGGTAGGCGATCTCGCTGGAAAGTTGCTGCCTTGACATGCGGGCTCCCTGATGTGTGTGAGGCGGGGACTAATCCGCGTTCACCTCCACAGATCCGGGAGGCACCGAAAACTGACCTGGGAACCGGGACGGCAGATAATGCGCCGCCGGCCGGTTACTTTCACGGCCGGGCCGGATCTGTACCAGTGACAGCGCACGCGATGCCGGGAGGGAGCAGCCATGGCAGTCAGCGAGGAGTTCGCGCGTCTCACCGACCCACTCCGGCCCGAGTTGCTGGCGCACTGCTACCGCATGCTGGGCTCGGTTCACGACGCCGAGGACCAGGTGCAGGAGACCATGATCCGCGCCTGGCGGTCCTACGGCGACTTCGAGGGGCGAGCGTCGCTGCGGACCTGGCTGTACCGGATCGCGACCAATGCCTGCCTGCGCGCGCTGGAGAACGGCGGCCGGCGGCCGTTGCCGTCCGGCCTGGGCGGCCCGGGCGAGTACCCGGAAGCTCCGCTGCCCCCGGCGCGGCCGGAGGTTCCGTGGCTGCAGCCCATTCCCGACGCGCTGGTGAGCGCCGGGTTCGCCGATCCAGCCGAGGTCGTCGCGTCCCGGCAGAGCGTGCGGCTGGCCCTGATCGCCGCCCTGCAGTACCTGCCCGCCCGGCAGCGTGCGGTCCTGATCCTGCGCGACGTGCTGGGCTGGCGGGCCGCGGAGGTCGCCGACCTGCTCGGCACCACCACCACCGCGGTGAACCGCTTGCTGCAGCGCGCCCGGGCCCGGCTGGAGCAGGCGGCGCCCGACCAGGGCCAGATACACGAGCCCGCCGACCCGGCCGACCGCAACCTGCTCGACAAGTACGCCACGGCGTTCCAGAACGCCGACGTCACGGCGGTCGTGCAACTGCTGCGCGAGGACGCCGTGTTCGAGATGCCGCCGGAGGTGACCTGGTTCACCGGCCGCGAGCTGATCGGGCGCTTCCTGCAGGCCCGGGTCCTCACCGAACCCGGCCGCTTCCAGATGATCCCTGTGGCCGCCAACGGCCAGCCCGCCCTCGCGGCCTACCTACGCGACCACGACGGCGTGTACCGGGCACACTCGATATGCGTGCTCACCATCGCCGCATCGCGCGTCGCGCGGGTCACCTCGTTCAACGACCCGGGCCTGTTCGCGACCTTCGGCCTGCCCCAGGCCGCCCCCGCTGCCGCGGCCCCGGTACCGGGCCAATGACCCAGCCAGCCCCGGCGGCGTGGCCGGCCGAAGGCGCCCGGCTGCTCGAACCGTCCATCAGCTATGCGCTCGGCGCGGTCGTGGCCATCACGCCGGAACAGCTGTCCCGCTGTACGCCATGCCAGGACTGGGACCTGCGGATGCTGCTGCGGCACGCCAGCGAATCCCTGGCGGCGATCGCCGAAGGCATCGAAACCGGACGCGTTGGCCTAGACCCCGCCGCCGAGGACGGCGACCTGGCGGCCGACCCCGCTCGGACCTTCCGCGATCGCGCCGGCCGGCTGCTCGACGCCTGGACCAGCCCCGGCCACCAGGGCCAGGTCATCGAGATCGCCGGCTGCCCGCTCGCGGCCAGCGTCATGGCCGGCGCGGCAGCCCTCGAAGTCGCCGTCCACGGGTGGGACATATCCCGTGCGTGCGGGCAGCGCCAGCCGATCCCCCGCGCCCTGGCCACCGGCCTGCTGGCGATCGCCCCACAGCTCGTCCCCCGCGCCGACCGGCACCCCCTGTTCGCTGCACCAGTCACCGTGCCAGCAACGGCCGGCCCCAGCGACCAGCTCGCCGCCTTCCTCGGACGCGCTCCCCGGCAATAGCGCGAACGTTCAGCCGTCCCGTAGCTCGAACGGGTCACCGCCCGCTGTGGGCGGCGTTCCTGGGCGAGGCGGAGTACGCGGCCTAAGATCGCCCGGGCCGCTGGCGCCGTTTCGTCGAGGGCCGCGACGAACCCGGCTATCGCCTCAGCGACCGCGCCAGGGGCGCGCCGGGGCAGGTGATGGCCCGCGTCCGAGATGAGCCGCAAGCGGGCATGGGGCAGCTCGCTGACCAGCCGCTGCGCGGTCATGATGGGCACGATCTGATCGGCCGGGTCGGCGAGTAGCAGCACCGGTACCCCGATGGACGGAAGCGCGCCCTCCAGCTCGGCGAGCTCGCTGAGCAGCGCCCGCTGCTCGGTGAGGAAGGCGCGCCACCGCGGCTCCGCGCCGGTGTGCTTCTCGCCCCAGACCTGCAGGCTGAGATGCTCGCCTGGGTTCAGCGGCCGGCCTTCCCGGCCGCTCAGCCAGGCGAGCCGGACGCGGGCGATCCACGGCGTCCACCGCCACATGACTTGCGCGGCCAGCGGGCCGATGACCGGCGCCGCGAGCAGCCAGTCCACGCTGCTGACGGAGCCCGGGCCGACGCCGGCCAGCAGCACCACCGCCTTCACCCGGTGCGGGGCCAGGTGCGCCGCCAGCAGCGCGGCGCCGCCAGCCCAGGAATGGGCGACCAGAACGGCGGCGTCCACGCCCCGTTCGTCGAGGTCATCAAGGATCACCTGGGCGTTGGCGGTGAAGCCCGCGGCGTTACGCAGGCTCGCGCCGTATCCGGGGCGGTCCTTTGCCACCGCGTGCAGGTGGGCCGGCAGACGGGCCAGGACGGCGTCCCAGTCGGCGGCGCTGCCGGGCTGGCCATGGAGCAGGACGAGTTCATGCGCTTGAGCCGCTGTTTGCGGCACTGGCTCTGCTGACGGCTCCAGCGCGGGTTCCGGGGCAGACTGCGCCGCGGACCTGCGGGCCTGGAGGAACAGCAGGATCAGCCACCCCAATGCGGCGTTGAACCAGAAGCTGATCAGCCGGTAAAGCACAGCGGCGGCGACGGCCTGGCGGACGTGCATGCCAGATCCGACCAGGGCCAGGCTGATCGCGCCCTCGGTGATGGCCAGGCCGCCGGGGGTGAGGGACAGGCCTTGCGCGCCGACTCCCGCCGCGTAGACGAGGAGCAGGTCGTGCCACGGGACGCGAGCGCCGACCGCGATGATGCAGACAGTCAGGACCGCCGCATCGGTGAACCAGTTGAGCAGCGAGTCACCGAGGGCCAGCGCCCAGTTAGACGTCGGGAGGCGGAGGGCGCCGAACCGCTGGAGCCAGGCCCGGAGGGCCAGTTTCGGGTCGGTGGCCGGCCAGCGCAACAGCCGCGCGCCCTGCGTGAGTGCCCAGGTCAGGAAGTTCTCCAAGACCTGGCGCACGCGCGGGTAGCGGGCCGCGACCGCGATGGTGGCCGCGACGGTCACGGCGAGCGCGAGGGCGGGCACTGTGATCGCCAGCGCCACGGCGTGGCCGGACGCCAGGCCGCCAGCCGCCAGGACAACGACCCAGGCGGTGGTTGAGATCACGCCACCGGCCAGCAGCGTCCAGGCTGCCCCCACCGCGCCAGCGCCGAACCGGGTGAAGCGGCGAAAGAGGTAGGCCGCGGCCAGCCCCGGGCCGACGAGCGGGACGGAGACCGACATCGCGTTCGCGGCGTAGACAGTGACCAGCAACTCCGACCGCCGGGGCCTTACCCGGCCGGCCTTGAGGAGCTGGCGGAACATGGCGGCGAAGGCGGCTATCGAGATGACCTCGAGCGCGAAGCCGGCCGCGAGCCATGCCCAGCGGAGATGGGCCAGCACCTTGAGCGACCCGGCCAGGTCGGAGTTCTCGGCCGCGGCCGCGGCCGCCAAGAGTCCCACGGCCGCAATCGCCACGACGGCCGCGACCACCGCCCGTGAAGATCCTGGCCTGCCGGGGCGACTAGCCAGGCTCTCGACCACCGGCGCTGTTCCTTCCTGATCAGCCTCCGCCAAAGGTCGCACATCAGGTGCGAACAACTACCGCTTTCCTCCCGATACCCGAAATGCCGCCCGCGCAAGCGCATCAGCTGGCTCCGCGTGGACCACAGCGGGCGCTGAGGGCCGGTTCCGGCTGGCAAGCTGTCACGACGACAGGCCAGCACGACGATTTCTCGCGGCTACCCCCGGCCAGGCAGATTCAAGCCCGGGAGCGCTGCTTGCTACGGCGAAGCTGCGTGCCGCACGGACCTCGACGGGTTCTGCCTGATCTCACCCAGTCCCGCCAGATCGGCGGACAGGGCCTGGCGGCCGGCGGATAGTGTCCGGGTGGTGGAGGTAACCATCAGGACCTACGAGCGGCTAGATGCCGCCGGCGTGGCCGATGTCTTCTACCGTTCCGTCCGCGAAGTGGCGCTGTCTGATTACACGCCTGAACAGGTCAGGGCCTGGGTTCCCGGACGCTGGGACGCCGAGCGGGAACACCGCCGTTGCGGTGATGGCCGGCTGGTACTGGTGGCCGCCGACGAACCGGGCCACGTGGTCGCGTTCATCGACCTGGAGCCCGACGGGCACATCGACCGCCTTTTCTGCGCGCCCGAGGCGGCCGGCCGCGGCGTCGCGTCGCGGCTGTACGACGCGATCGAGACGGCGGCACGCGCGCAGGGCATCCAGCGGCTGTTCACCGAGGCCAGCGAGCCAGCCCGGCGGTTGTTCGAGCGGAAGGGCTTCACCGTGCTGGAGCGCCAGGACATGATCCTCCGGGGCGTGCCCATCCACAATTACCGGATGGCAAAGACCCTTGGCTAAGGCCGGCCGCGAAGTCGCCTCCCGCAGATCACCGTTGGCATCGACGACAGCAGCGGCAGGCGCGGCTGCCCGCCGACGCTGGGTAACGAGCACTGATCCCCAGCGGCATCCGCGAACCGCCGACATGCTCGGCAACCTGGTCGACCAAACTACTGACTCGCGCCGCGCAGAACCGGGTCTTCTGTGTCTGGAGACGTTCCCCGCCTCTGGCTGGCGGGTGCGCCGTCGGTTTATCTTGGCGGTGTGGGTGTCCAGGGGGGCTGGCTGCCGGTTCCGGTGACGGTGCTGATCGGCCGCGCGGATACGCTGCGCCGGGCTTGCGAGCTGCTGGAGGGCGCGCGCCTGGTCACTGTGGTCGGCCCTGGGGGTGTCGGCAAGACGCGGCTGGCCGTGGAGGTGGCTTCCGCCGTGGCTGCCGCCTACGAGACGGCCGGTTTCGTCGACGGCGCGCGGCTGCGGCGGCCCGAGCAGCTGCTGTCCGCGGTTGCCGCCAGCATCGGCCTGCGCGACGCCGGCTCGCAGGCCGATGCTGGAGACGGTGCGGGCTTACCTGCGCGAGCGGGCGGTCCTGCTCGTGGCGGACAACCTCGAGCACCTGCTGCCCGACGCGGCGCTGACCATTGCCGAGTTCCTGGCCCACGGGCCGCGGCTGCGGATCCTGGCCACCAGCCGGGCGCCGCGCCCGCCAGCCTGACGGCGAGCTCCTCGACGGCGACGCACGCTCAGAGAATGCCGAATAGCGGACGTTGCTCGCTCGTATATTTATGCGCCGACTTGAATGTCGCCAGCTATTGCGGCGACAGTCAGTTCAGCCTCGTCGTTGCCGTCGCCTGCGCACCTAACGCCGAATAGGAATGCCTACCAGTTCCGTAGGCTGTCGGTGCTCATTACGCTCAGATTAGCCAGCTATGTAGGCGGCGTCATCCTTCAGATCGATGCGGCGGACGGATGCTCTGGTTAGCGTCGTCGCGAGACCACGGATCGTGCGGCTGATGGCGCTGCGGTGCTGCTGGGCAGGCGCGGGTTTCCGGCTGGGGTGGCGGAGAGCCAGTGGCTGGCCACCGTCGTGGGGCTGGCCTTGTATTTCTCGGCCCTGAGACTGCCCAGGCCAGGGTGGATCGCGCTGGCCCTGTCCGTCGAACGGCGTTGGGCGCGACGCTGGTGTACTCGGCGTTCGCGTTCACTAGGGCACCCTGTTCCTCACGAGCACCGCTACGATGCTCGTGTCATGGATGCACCTCGTCGTGGACCAGCGTCGTAAAGGGGCGGCCTGGGCGGTTCGGGAATCAGGCGTTGCGGAGCAGGTAGTCGGCGAACCAGTCGGCGACGGTGGCGTCGCGCTCGGCGGCATGGTTGTAGAGGGTGTGCTCACCGTCGGGCCAGCTGCGCAGCTGTCCGCGGGGGCCGGCTGCCTCGGCGAACGGCGCCTGGATGCCGGGTTCAGGGATGAGCGGGTCGGCGCCGCCGTGCAGTACGAGAACGGGGCAGCCGATCCGGTGTCGGGCGGGGTCGAAGCGCAACCGGTCGAGGACGGCGGTCAGCTGGTCCGCGTCATCGGTGCCGAAGGCGGCGGTGAACTGGGAGCGGGCGGTGCGGAACGGCGGCAGCTGCGGAGTGGCCGGGGCGCCGTTGACCACGCAGGCTCCGACTCGCTTGTCCTGGGCGGCCAGATGGGCGGCGAACAGCCCGCCGAAGCTGTTGCCCTGCACGCCGACGGCGTTGCCGAGCCGGGGGTCGGCCTCGACGGCGTCGAGGAAACGGGCGAAACCGTCAGCGGCGTGTTCGTCGAGGTGGAGCCGGTCGCTCAGCCGCGGCTCGCCCTGGCCTGGCCCCTCGGCGAGCAGGCAGGCCAGCCCGCGGGCGGTGAGCGCGTCGGCGGCGCGGAGGTAGGCCGCGCCCCAGCCGGACAGGCCACCCCAGATGACGATGGTGGCCGCCGCCCGCCCGGACGGCGGCAGGTCGAGCCAGCCGACCAGCCGGCCATCTCGGTAGGGCAGCTCGACGCGCTCGAGGGCCGGCTCGCTGAGCTCGGCGACCTGGCTGACCAGGTCCACATAACCGCGGTAGAGCCGCCGCTTGCGGGGGGTGTCCTCGTTGTCGGCCATCTGCGCGAACAGCGCGGCACCGGCGGCCCAGCGGGCGGACTGGGCCGCGGTGAGCCGGTGCCCGGCGGTGAGCGCGGACTGCACGACCGCACTGCGGGCGTCGGCGAGCTCGCCGGCGGCCTTGGCCCACGCCTGGCCTGCCGTGGTGGCGGCCAGCAGGGCGCGGGCGTCGGCGGGGTTCATCCCGCAGTCGACCAGCCGGGTGTAGGGCATCGCCCGGTGCAGCGCGGCGACCGCCGGATCGAGCGCCTCCTGCGGTGGCGCCGCGGTCATGCGCCGACCGCGGTGGCTGCGGCGGCCCAGGCCAGGTCCGCGCGTAGCTCGTCGACCAGCGCGCCTGTTTCCCCGGCGTCGCCAGCCGCACCGAACAGCACGTAGTCGGGGCGGGCGAGGTAGGCGACCGCGCCGAGCTGGTCGAGGTAGGCGGTGTGCACGCCGTCGTTGTCGGTCACGTCGGTTCCGAGGCGGACGACGCGGCAGCCGAGCTCTTCGAGGAAGCGCCGCTGCTCGCCGGTCAGGGCAGATGCGACGTCGACGGTACTGACGAGGGCGAAGCCGCGGCCGACGATGTCGTCGAACTGGCCGCTGCGCCCGCCGGCCGTGACCCGGCCCTGGGGCACCAGGCTCCCGGCGGGCGGGGCGACAGCGCCGTCGGGCTGGTGGTGGACGACCCCGTCGGTGACGGTGGGCATGGCCGGCGGCGGCGGTGCCTGGCCAGCCTTGAAGGCGGCATCGCGCTGGGCCGCGGCCTCGGGATCGTGCATATTGGCGATCGCGCCCAGCCCCATCGACATGTGCGTGATGACGGTGGCGTGCGGGCGGCGCTCAAGCTCGTAGGTGTCCAGCAGGGACTCACCGGCCCGGCCGCGCAGCACCAGGTCCAGCTTCCAGGCCAGATTGGCCGAGTCACGGATGCCGGAGCAGGCGCCCTGCCCGAGGTAGGGCGGCATGGTGTGGGCGGCGTCGCCGGCGAGGAACACCCGCCGGTCCCGCCAGCGCTGCGCAACCCGCGCCTCGAAGGTGTAGACGATCTGCCGGATGATCTTCACGTCTTCCGGCTTGAGCCCGTGCGCCTGCTCGAGCAGCCCCCAGGCGGCCTCCGGGCGCTCGAACTCCTCCCTCGGCTCCTCCGGCAGCAGGGCGAACTCGAAGCGCTGCCGGCGCTCGCCGATGATCATGTACATGTGCCCGCGGGCCGGATCGCAGTACTGCTTGCTGGTCCGGAACTCCTCCGGCGCCGGCCGCAGCCACTCGGTGTCGAAGTTCAGCCAGCGCTCGCTGAACCCGAAGTCGTCCCGCTCGATGCCCAGCAGGTTCCGGAGGCCGCTCTTGCTGCCGTCGGCGGCGATCACGAACCGGGCGCGAACGCGCTCCTCCTGACCGGTCTCGCGGTAATCCTCCCAGCGCAGCAGCGTCAGCTCGACGGCGTCGGCGTCCTGGGTCAGGCCGGACACCGACCAGCCCTGGCGGACCTCGACATTGGGCAGGGCGCGGATGCGGGCGTCGATCGCGTCCTCGACGTCGGGCTGGTACATGGAGATGTGCGTCGGGTAGCCCATCGGCCCGGCCGGCACCGCCGGGATCTTCAGCAGCAGTTCGCCGGCGCCGTTGACCCAGGTGTATTCGGTGGGTGAGGAGTCGCGCAGCGCCGCACCCACGTCGCCGGCGGCCTGCACCGTCCGCGCGGTCTCGTCGTCGATGTGGGTCAGGCGCGGCAGCCCGTACAGCGACGGCCACCGCTCGCAGACGACCACCCGGTGCCCTCTCTGCCCGAGCAGCGAGGCCGACACCAGACCAGTGGGCCCGTAGCCGACAACTGCGACGTCGAAGATCTTGTCCACGCCAAGCGCCCTTCATATGCGCGGCCGCCGATCGGTGGCCGCCCGACAGGGCATGGCTGGTGCGACCACGCCCACATGCTATGTGAGCGATAGTTCACAATATTGCAGGGCCGTTGTCAAGGGCCGGCGATCAGTGGGCTGCGGGAGGCGCCTGGCCAAGCCCGGGCGGGGCAAGCAGGTAGGCCGTCACCGCGAGGCGCAGCTGGTCGATCAGCTGCTCCCAGCTCAGCGTGCGCGCTGACTCCAGGTACTCGCCGTGGACCACCCTGTGCGCGCAACCCGCGTAGGTCAGCCGGTAGGCGAAGTCGATCGCCGTCTCCACGTCGAGGTGGTGGCGCAGTGCGGGGGCGGCGAGCATCAGGGTGTCGCGGAAGGCCCGGCCGCCCTCGATGCTGGCCGTCGACCCCTCCTTCAGCACCGCCGGGTTCTGAGTGCCCAGCAGCATGAACACCCGCAGCAGCGGCGCATGAGCACGGAAGGTCTGCGCCAGTCCGGTCACCGCCGCGCCGATCACCTCCGCCGGCGGGGCAGCCGCGGTCAGCCCGGTATCGGCCATACGCTGGCCGAACTCGGCGCGGAAGTCCTCAGTGAACCGGGCCTGAATAGCGCCCAGCAGCCGCTCCTTGTCGCCGAACCGCCGGTACACACTGCCCACCGCGACCCCGGCGGCAGCTGCGAGTGCCGCCACCGTCAGCGCCTCCGGCCCGCCCTCCTCCAGCAGCCTTGTGCCGGCGGCGAAGATCCGGTCCTGGGTCACGCGGCTGCGCGCCTGCAGGGCCGGCGGCACGGTTGACGGCTCGCTGCTCACGGTCGCAGCTTACGGCGCAGGGGTGACTGCCGCCACAACAAATGTGAACCTTTACTCACGTCGAGCGTGCGGAGGGCTGTCCGCCCTGGTCGACGATGCGCAGCCGTCGCCTGGCCGCAGTACCCGGACCATCTCGCGCAGCGCCTGTGCCCGCCCGTCGGCGTCCCGGATCAGCGCCGCGACGGCAGGCCTGCGACGGCGCGCCGCCCAGATCACCGCGCCTGCCAGCCCCGCCTCGATCAAGCCGAACACCGCCACCCTGGCGTATCCGCCGTCGATGCCGTACATGCCCCGCTGGCCGGTGCAACCACCGCAACCGCCGGCCGTGACCCTCGCGACTGACTCCACGCCGACAGTCTGCCAGCCGCCGACCGTGACCGGAGCGCTGGCCGACCGAGTTCCCGCTCGCCGACTCTGTCTCTACCAAGGACGCGTGACCGGAACCGGAGCTTCTGTGCGCGCCGTCACCACCGAAAGTGTGACAGAGTTGTTGGAATTACAGTCCCAACCCTGTTAAGGCCTGGGTGCGGGGGTGTGCGGGGTTCCCCGGACGCCGAGGCTCGCCGGGGAGGCGATCGTTCTCGTCCGGCGGAGCCTTGCGGCCCAGCCCTGGAGGGCAGCTGATGGCGTTGCGGTACTGGCTGGTGTCAGGTGGTGTCGTGGGTGCGCTTGCCGGTAGTGAGCCACACGCCGGTCCCGGCGAGCAGGCCGAGTCCGAAGGCGGCGAGCGCGTGCTTGGTGTGGTGGTGGGCGGATCCGGCTTGGTGGCCGGGCAGCAGCGAGGGCAGGTGCGCGGCTGTCTGGGTCAGGTAGAGCGCCACCGCGGCGGCGAGGGCGAGGCCGAGGATGATCAGTGCTGCGGTGATGGCGATGGAGCGTTGCGGGCCGGGGCGTGTGCGGCCATGGGGGGTTCTCCTTCTGGCGCGGTCGTCGGTCGCGGGGTCAGGTGAGGGTGAGGTAAGCCAGGCTGCCGAGTCCGGCCACGATGCAGTAGATGGCGAACGGGGTGAGGGTGCGGGTCTGGAAGTAGCGCAGCAGGAAGCGGACGGACAGGTAGGCGCCGATGCCCGAGAACAGGCTTCCGGCCAGGATCTGGCCGCGGATGCCGTTGCCGAGCGGCCCGGCCAGGTCGGGGATCTTCAGGGCGCCGACGGCGAGGATGACGGGGGTGGCGAGGAGGAACGCGAACCGGGCAGCGTCCTCGTTGACAGGCCGCGGGTCAGGCCGGCGACCATGGTGACCCCGGAGCGGCTGATGCCGGGGAGCAGGGCGAGGATCTGCGCGGAGCCGATGAGCACGGCCTGGGGGTAGCCGAGGCCGGCCAGCCGCCGGTCGGCGGCGCGGTCGGCCGCGAGCTCGTCCTGGCGGGCGGCGTGGTGGCCCGGGGCCTGTTCCCGCATGGCCGGCGCGGCGGCTGGCTGGGTGGCGGACATGGCGGCCATCTGCCTGGCGTGGTCCGCCGGGGCGGTCTGGGCCGGGTCGCGGCGGCGCAGCCGTTCCCCGGCGTACTAGATGACGCCGTTGACGGTGAGGAAGATGGCAGCCGGAATGGGCTTGCCGAGGACGGTCCGGAACAGGTGTTCCAGCAGCAGGCCGGCGATGCCGACCGGGATGGTGGCGAGGATGATCAGCCAGGCGAGCCGCTGGTCGGCGGTCCTGACCTGGCGGTCGCGCAGCGAGGTGGCGAACCCGCCGGCGATCCGCAGCCAGTCCCGCCAGAAGTAGGCGAGCAGCGCCAGCGCGGTGGCCACGTGCAGGCGGACGATGAACGCCAGGTACGGCGATTCGGGAGCCGAGACGTTCAGGTCGCGTGCCCACTGGCCGCCGATGAGCGCCGGGATCAGCACACTGTGCCCGAGGCTGGAGACGGGGAACAGTTCCGAGACGCCCTGGAACAAGCCCACGACGATCGCTTCGGGATAGGTCAGGGCAGGCATCTGCCGCCTTTCGGTTGGCCGCCGGAGCGGGCTGGCCCAGGTCATCCACGCAACTGGCCTGGTCCGGTCGCCGCCGGCGCCGGACGATGTTTGCGCGGGACCGGCCTCCCCGCACTCAGAATCTACAGTATTGTAGAAGCATAATCCTGGCACAGCGGCGCCCCTGACCGTGCCCGCCGGCTGGCCGGCCCTCAGGCCCCTGCGGGAAGGAAAGCGCCTGTGCAGCACTTCATCACCACCTACGGCGTCGCCGCGGTGTTCTTGCTGATGCTGGCGGAATCGGCGTGCATCCCGGTCCCGTCCGAATTGATCATGCTGCTCGGCGGGGCGCTGGCCGCCGGCGCCGTGGCCGGGGCGCACCCCAGCCTGGTGCTCATCATCATCGCCGGAGTGGCGGGCAACGTGGCCGGCAGCTACGTGGCCTATGCGGTAGGCCGGTACGGGGGGCACGCCGCAGTGCGCCGCTGGGGCCGCTACGTCGGGCTGCGCGAGCACGACATCGACCGGGCCACCGTCTGGTTCGACCGGCACGGGCCGGCCGCGGTGTTCTTCGGCCGCCTGATCCCGGTCGTGCGCACCTTCATCTCGCTGCCCGCCGGGTTCGGCAACATGCCGCCGGTGCGGTTCGGCATCTACACCGCGCTCGGCTGCATCCCGTGGACCACGGGCCTGGCCGTCGCCGGGTACTACCTGGGCAGCAACTGGCAGAGCGTGGCCAACGGCTTCCACGGCCCCACCTACATCATCGCGGCCGTCGTCGGCGTCGCCGTGCTCGCGGCCCTGGTCGTCTACTTCCGCCGCCGCCGCCGCGGAACCGGCGCCGACGCGGCCGGGCGTGAGCAGGGCCGGCCGGGCGCAGGGCAGCCCCGGTGAGCACCCCCGCCGCCAGGCCGGAAAGCCTCGCCCGGCGGGCCGCGGCCGCGTGCCCCGGCCCGCTCGGATGACCACCCATGCCCCGGCCCGGGGCAGATCCCGCTCCGCCTGCTGGCTGCGGGGCGCGGGTGACTGCCCTGGCCCGGCCCGGGCTGGCGGAGGCCGCCGCGTGCTGGGCATCCGGGCCGTGGCCGCCGAGTCGTGACCATGGTCATCATCTGGCCCGGGGCGGCCCCATGACGGCATCACCCTGTCTGCAAGGGGCCTGGCAGGGTGAGGTGTGCCGGCACACCGCTGCCGATGTCGCCAGTGCCGCGCCCAGGCCTGGCCGCGCCTTCCGCTGGCCCTGCCCCGCGACATGGTGACTCGGCATGGCTGATCCGGCCGCCTCCACGCCGCCGGCGCCGGCCGCCCCGGTGGCGGAGACGCCGCCGGCCGGCCTGACCAGCGCTCAGGTTGCCGAGCGGCGCTCACGCGGGCTGACGAACGCGGGCGGGGAGCGCACCAGTCGGTCGGTCGCCGAGATCTTGCGGGCGAACATTTTTACCCGGTTCAACTTCCTCCTCGGTGCCCTGCTGGCGGTGATCCTGGTCTTCGGCCAGCCGCAAGACGCCCTGTTCGGCATCGTGCTGGTGACCAACGCGCTGATCGGCATCGCGCAGGAGCTGCGCGCCAAGCGCACGCTCGACCGGCTCGCCGTGCTCAGCGCCCCGCGGGTCCGCGTGATCCGCGACGGGGCGCCGCAGGACATCGCCGTCGGCGACCTCGTCGCCGACGATCTGGTCGACCTGCGCGCCGGCGACCAGCTGGTGGCCGACGGGGTGGTGCGCGCCAGCACCAGCCTGGAGGCCGACGAGTCGCTGCTGACCGGCGAGTCCGAGCCAGTGGGCAAGCGGGCCGGCGACCGCCTCCTGTCGGGCAGCTTCGTGGCCGCCGGGTCGGGCGGCTACCAGGCCACCGGAGTGGGCGCAGACGCGTACGCCCGCCAGCTCGCCGCCCAGGCGCGCCGGTACGCGCCGGTGCACTCGGAGCTGATGGACGGCATCAACCAGATCCTGCGCTACGTCACCTGGGCGATCGGGCCGGTGGCCGTGCTGCTGGTCATCAGCGCGATCCACGGCCATCAGACGAGGCGGCAGGCCGCCACCGGGACGGTCGCGGCGCTGGTCGGCATGGTCCCGCAGGGCCTGGTCCTGCTGACCAGCGTCGCCTTCGGCGTGGCCGCGGTCACCCTGGCCCGGCGCCGGGTCTTGGTCCAGCAGCTTCCCGCGGTCGAGGGCCTGGCCCGGGTGGACGTGGTGTGCCTGGACAAGACCGGCACCCTCACCGACGGCACCATCGGCTTCGACAGCCTGATCCGGCTCGACGACCAGGCGCCGGCCGAGGCGGCGCTCGGCGCGCTGGCCGACGACGAGAACCGCAACGCGACACTGGCCGCCATCGGGCAGGAATTCTCGCCGCCGGACGGGTGGCCGCGGCAGGCGGCCGTGCCGTTCTCCTCGGCGCGCAAGTGGAGCGCGGCCAGCTTCGCCGGCCACGGCACCTGGGTGCTGGGAGCACCGGAGATGGTGCTGCTGGCCGGCCAGCAGGACCAGCTGTCGCAGGCCGCTGGGCTGGCCGCCAGCGGTCGCCGGGTCCTGCTGCTGGCACGCGCCGCGGACCCGCTGGATGGCGAGTCGCTTCCGCAGGGCGTGCGGGCGGCGGCCTTCGTCCTGCTGGCCGAGCGGCTGCGACCCGACGCCGCCCAGACCATCGCGTACTTCGCGGCGCAGGGCGTGGCGCTGAAGGTGATCTCCGGGGACAGCCCGCTCACCGTCAGCGCGGTCGCGGTGCGGGCCGGGCTGCCCCACGCCGGCCAGCCGGCCGATGCGCGTGATCTGCCGGAGGACCCCGGCGCGCTCGGCCGCCTGCTGGAAGAGCGCTCGGTCTTCGGCCGGGTGACCCCCCAGCAGAAACAGGCGATGGTCACCGCCCTGCAGGCCCGCGGCCACACGGTGGCGATGACCGGCGACGGCGTCAACGACGTGCTGGCCCTCAAGCTCGCCGACATCGGCATCGCCATGGGCTCGGGCGCCCCGGCGACCAGGGCGGTCGCCGAGCTGGTGCTGCTCGACAGCCGGTTCGCCACCCTGCCCGGCGTCGTCGCCGAAGGCCGCCGGGTCACGGCCAACATCGAACGCGTCGCCAACCTGTTCATCACCAAGACGGTCTGGGCGACGCTCCTGGCCGTCGCCGTGGGCGTCACGCTGCTGCCCTACCCGTTCCTGCCCCGCCACCTGACGATCATCGACACCCTGGCCATCGGAATCCCGTCCTTCTTCCTCGCGCTCGCGCCGAACACCCGGCGCTACCTGCCCGGATTCACCGGCCGGGTACTGCGCTTCGCCATCCCGGCCGGCAGCATCATCGCGGCGGCGACATTCGCCGCCTACGCCCTGGCCCGCGCACAAGGTCTCCCGCCCGTGCAGCAGCGCACCGCCGCCACCCTGGTCACCCTCATCCTCAGCCTGTGCGTGCTGGTCCTGCTCGCCACCCCGCTGACCTGGCGCAAGATCGCACTGGTCGGCGCCGTCCTGGCCGGGTTCGCGCTGCTATTCCCGGTACCCGCGGTGCGCCTGTTCTACGCGCTGCAGCTGCCGCACAGCGGGCTCGCAGCCACGCTGGCCATCGCCGCACTCGGGGCCGCTGCGCTCGCGGCCTTCTGGGTCCTGTCCCGCCGGCGCGACCGCGGCCGCCCCCGGTAGTCTGCCCGTGACGGCCGGAAGTCAGGGCCGGCGGGGCCGCCGCGCCCGCCCGCCTTCCTCCTTCCCGTCCTGCCGTTAGAACTTGGTGCGGGGGACGCCGCCCGCGACCACAAGCGGTGACTTCGAAGCGATCACCGTTTCTGAATACGCGTCATGGGAATACGCCATCCTGCCAGTTAACCGGAAACTCCGTGTGCGCGGCATGATGAGCCTGTCACCTGCTGGTCCCGGCAGCGCGCCGCCTGCGGCGGTGGTTACTACTGGCTGGCGGCCAGGACCGCGCGGGGTCGGCTGGTCTTATGGCTCACCGGTGGGCCCTGGGCCGGCCTTGGGGGTCTCGGCATCCGCCGGGGCGTGGTGGCCGTTCGCTGCTCGGCATGCGCGGCGGAGCAGCGCCTGGAGGGCCAGCAAGATCACGCCTCCCACTGCCATCCCGATACCAGCTCCGGCCAGGACGTCCAGGGGATAGTGCACCCCCAGGTAAACCCGGGACCAGCCCACCAGGCCGGCGTAGGCGATCCCCGCCGCGGCCAGCGGCCGGGCCAGGAACGGCACGAGCGCGACGACTACCGCCAGGGCGACAGCGGTGTGGCTGGAGGGAAAACTCGTGCCGTGCGCAGGATGCTGGCGCAGCACCGCACCGGCCATTACCTCGTAGGGCCGGGGGCGGTCTGCGATGACCTTCGCCCCGTTCGCCAGCACCCATGCGGCGCCAGCCGCTACGGCCGCGGCGGCTACCGGCAGCACGCTCCGGTTTCTGGCCACGACGTAGACCACGGTGAGCAGGACGACGGCGATGATGCCCGCCGGCTCGAACAGATGCGACAACGGCGTCAGCACCGAGGCGGCGGCCGGCGGTACCTGGTTGAGAATCCGGAACAGGCGCGCATCCCAGCCGGTCGCTCCCGCCTTGACCGACAGCGCCGAAGCAGCGAAGAGCACCACCCCAAGACCGGTCAGCAGCCCGGCAGCCCATGTCTTCGGAACCCGGGCCGGGCGGTTCGGCCACCACCACGATCCGGGCCAGATCATAGGGACAAAGCAGCCGGCGCGCCGACCAGGCGGCCCCGGCGCCGCCCGCTGGCCGCGCCGTCGGCCCGAGGGCTTACCGCGGATACGAAGACCATGGCCACCTCCGCCGGGAACCTCGCTGCCGTAGGCGGGCAAATGTCATGACCGGCCATGGTAGCGGCTCACGCGACGTCCCCAAAGCTGGCGGGGATTGCACATGGCCGCTGATCAGCACGCGCACCGCCGTCAGGAAGGGAGCGGCCAAGGAAGCGAGGATCCCGGGAACGACGAGTTGACCACGACCGGCTACGGCCATGGTATACCGCCGTGACACGGCGAGGTCGGCCGTCGCGTCCTGGCTGGCCTCACCGTTGCCAGCGCCTGCCAAATCTTCGCTCAAGGACCTTCAGGTGCAACTGTCGCGCGCTGAGCCCATATCAGCCATTCGGGCGCAGGCCGGACGGCCAGGCTGACGGACCGGGACCAGCGCCAGATCGGCGGGTCGGCGCGCGGTTATTCGGCGGCCTTCGCGTCGCTGGCTGCTCGTTATGACCCAGCGCACTATCGGCGCGACCTGAATTTTTATGCAGCGTCACCCTCGGAATGAACGTCCGCTTCTGCCGCTGACCGGGGAGGTTGGGAGTGGTCGAGGGCTACGTGCATGAGGGTGACTGGGCGAGCTTGCAGGACTGAGCCGGAACCGGCCAGAGGCCAGCGTCTGCAGTCCCATCCAGCAGAACCGATGGCCCAGTTCATGCCCCCGCCGGACGACGATGGCCAAGGTTAGCGTCCCAATACCTTCAAGCGGGACGTGCGCTGGGTGAGATGCTCATCGGTACGCCGGCATCTTCACCTGGCTTCGCGGGTAAGCCGGCAGACAACACCACGCTCCCTCGCGGAGCCGGGCCTCACGGAGCGAGCGTCAGCCCGCGAAATCCGACTTCCCTACTAGCCGGACAGAATCGACGTTCGTCAGCCATGCTCGACTTGGCCGTCTCGGTGCAGCACGCACGCCTGGTTGACGAACTTCAGCGCCCACCTGCCGTCTCGCGGCGACCAGGTGCACAGTCCGCAGCCGGGCGCGTCGGCGACCACGTGCGAACTGAACGCTACCGCGGTGGACGCTGAGCCGCCGCGAGCACGTTGCGGCTTGACCGGTTCCCCGGCCGGCATCAGCTCTCCGTCGTCGGTGCTGGTGACCCGGACGTAGCTGCCGTCCGACAGCTGCAGAAACTCGCGCGGCCGATCGCCGGTCATAATGAGGTCACCTCGCCATCGCCCAGGAACCCGGGTACCCTCGCCATCTGCTCTGGCGTCGGCTTCCCCACACCCGCCGGAGCTGAACCGCGAGCTGATCGCGCCCGACGCGCCGCCGGACCGAGGCAGCTCGCAGGTGAGCACCATGATCCAGGTCGGGAGGCAGCCGCTCCACGGCTCTTCGTACTTGCGGTCGATCGTGAACCCTGCGCGGGCGCTTCTCCGCGGCGGCTCCGGCCGCGGCGTTGGCGGCTCGGGCCGGAGGTCCAGCCCGCGGGCATCCCGCCCGCCGCGCCAGTGATAGGGCAACCCCCGCGTCGTCGGGTTATGCCGGGGCGGCATGCTCGCGGTACGGCCGAGCTCGAGAACCGGGACATTCCGCGGGCAGCCCGCTCGGGCAACCAGGCGACGGGTTTCCAGCCGCTGGCGGGAATGTCACTGGTCACGGTTCCATCATCACTAGCGCGTCAAGAACCGCGACAACGCGGCCCTGTTAGCAGCCCGGCTATCCGCGCTTGGGTTGTGTGTCGCTTGCCTCAGCCGGTGGCTCGGATGTCTGGCTGTCCTTTTCAGCCGCGCCGGCCAATTCTCATCAGACGGGTGCGGCACCCGCCAAGGCCGACCCTGGCGGTAGGTCTCGGGGAGCCATTCAGGGAGCCATCGGTGGCAGATACGGAGCGGCGCAGGGCGACACGCCCAGACAATTCGTCCAGCTAGATGGCTCATAGAGCGATCCCAGGCGACGTACCGCGACGCTTCGGGGTGCCTTCTCAGCAGCGGGTCGCGGTTTCGAGTCAGGCCAGCGCGCTGCCCGGCTAGCTGGCTCGCGGCTCCTCGGGCAAAGCACTAGCGACCGCAGCAGAGGTCTCGGACGAAGCATCCTCCGCAGGCGAGGCGGTGAAAGGAGCGCCCCGGTCAGGTCTAGATACTCAGCCGGAAGTCCTCGATTTTCTGGCGTGCCAGCTCAGCCGGGTCCCCGCCGCCCGTCCTGGTTGTAAGCATCTGAATGACATCCTCGTCGCTGAGCCCCACGATGAGCTTTCCGTTCGCGCTGGCTGCGCAACACTGGCGGCTCAGGGACCGTAGTCACAGCCGGGAACAGCGCACACGGGGACCATGCTCAGGTTGAGCTTCAGGCGGACTCCCTGGTGGTCGGGGCACACTGGGCACTCGCTCAGCGACGGTGCCCAGTCTGTCTGTGAGGCCTCCTCGAAGCTGTGGTGAGCTGGCCCCTTGGCGATCTGTTTGCCCGACTTGCTGACGACCTCCCAGCGATAGATGCCGGGTCGCGTTTGCCTGATCCTGAGCCGATTGGACAGCGTGCACCAGGACGGGTGATTGACCGGGTTCGGCTTGTCCGGCCAGGGGCACATTCCGCCCTCGCCGGCGGTGAAGTGCATTTCCGGGACGGAGTCGTCCCGCACGGGGAGCGGGACCATCCTGCGCAGGATGTTCATGATGCCTTCGGTCCTCTCGGCAAGGCTTAGGTCCTCCAGTCCGAGGAGGGCCAGGCGGAGTTCCGCCCCCTCGATCAGGAGTGAGTTGATCGACACGCCGCGGTCGCGGGACGCGCGGTGCAGGGATTCGTAAACAGCGGCCGGCAGCCGGTAGGTGCCGGTCGAAACGTCTGCTGGCATAGCTGTACCATAGCAGACTCACCATACAACCATGCCACCACGCAACCGTTTCGGTGACGCTCAGGCGAGGGTTACTGCCTGCGCTGCCGCTTCACGCGGAGCCAGCAGCCGCAACGGCAGCCCGCCCTGATAGCCAGAAGCGGTGGGTTTCCAGGGTCTGCACGTCCCCGTGTGCGTCGAACCAGACGATCCCCGAGTCCATGCCCGCGTGCTGCAGCGCTGACGCACGCCAGTCGCGCAAACCGAACTGACCACTCGGTCCGCGCTCTCCGTCCGCGGGGCCAGGGTTTCCGATCGCCGGCATCCGGCGGCCTTGGCCCCGGCCTAGCGGTCCGGCCCGGTCAGCTGCCGGTACGCATATCCCTTCCCGTCACCCCTGGGGCATTCGAAGTACCCGGCCCAGTTGAGGCTGTCCCGGCGGCGCCGCCGTCCACATCCCGACTAACTAACGGGGCTTTCCGGCCCCGCCTAGAGCACTTCCAGCGGCTGGGCGTGCAGCGGCGGCGGGAACTCCGCGTCCAGGGCGGCCAGCGCGTCGCGATCCAGGTGGATCGCCAGGGCCGCGCGATTCTCGTAGACGTGCTCCGGCCGGCCTGATCGCGCAATCGCGCAGATGTTGTCCAGGCGCAGCATCCAGGCCAGCGCGACCTGGACCGGAGAGGCGTCGAGCCGGGTCGCGATGTCACGCAGCACCGGGTTGCCGAGAATCCGCCCCTGCTCGACCGGCGAGTACGCCATGATCGGGATGCCGAGCTCGCGGCAGGCCGGGAACAGGTCGAACTCCGGCCCACGCCGGCTCAGGTTGTAGAGGACCTGGTCGGTGGCGACGTGCGAGCTGCCGGGCAACGACATCAGATCGTCCAGATCCGAGACGTCGAAGTTGCTGACCCCCCAGTTCCTGATCAGGCCGGCGTTCCGCAGGTCGCGGAAGGCCTCGAGGGTCTCGGCCAGCGGCACCGGCCCGCGCCAGTGCAGCAGGTACAGATCGATCCAGCCCGTGTTCAGCCGCCGCAGGCTGCCCTGGCAGGCCTGCACCGTGCCCTCCCGGGTCGCGTGGTGCGGCAACACCTTGGTGACCAGGAAGACCTCTTCGCGGCGGCCAGCGATAGCCTCGCCGACGAGTATCTCCGCATCCCCGTTCGCATACATCTCAGCGGTGTCGATCAGGTTCATGCCGATGTCCAGACCACAGCGCAGCGCGGCAATCTCCGAGCTGCGGCGAGCCCGACTCTCGCCGAGGCCCCAGGTGCCCTGGCCGAGCACCGGGATCTGGTCTCCGGACGGCAGCGAAATGCTCCGCATGGGACTGACCATGAATCCTCCGCCTCGTCGACTCGGGTAGAACGCCTGATAAGCGGGCTGCCCGCTCGCGGACGGCGCCAGCCGCACCGCCACGGGCATCGTCGTCCAGCTCGGCGGCCCAGCGCATCCTCAGGCCGGGTAGTCCTGGAGCGGCTTGGCGGGCGGGTGTGATCTGATCCCGGCGGGAGGAGGGCGGCCGATGATCAGCGGCTGTTCGTCGCCAACCGGGGCGAGATCGCCGTCCGCACAATGGCGACGGCGTCCGTGCTCGGGATCGAGACGTGGGGGCTGCGGAAGGCGCGGCGGGTGGGCGGCCGCTTGGATGCTGCGGCGGGCGCGGTCATCGACGGCGGCCTGGACCGGCTGCATGAGGTGGTAGAGGCCCGGCTGGGCGGCCATCCGGTGTTGGCGGAGCTGGTCGAGGAGGCGGAGGAGGCCGGGGAGGTCAGCGACCTGACCCGGCAGCAGGTGGAGCTAGCCCTGGCCGCAGCGGCCGGTAAGGATGAGGTGTTCGGCCAGGCGGTGACGGAGCTGGCGGCCGGCTGCGAGAGGCCGAAAAGGCAGCGGGACCGGTGGCGGCGGGCACGGGGGCGGCAGTGTTCACCGGGGAAGCGCGGGCGAAGTCGAAGGACGGCGGGATCGCGTTCCGTCAGGCAGCGTAGGCCGGCCAGGATTCTGTTGATACTGCGGTGAACGTCCGCTGGCGTGCCCGCGCGGGCACCTCGGGTCCGGGCCGCGCATCATGACCAGCCACCTGACCAGGGTCGGTGATCCCTGCCAGCCGGTCGAGCCCAGTCACGGTCATCGTCATCTCAGGGAAAGTCCCCATCCCCCGGCCGCGCCGGATGCTCCAGATGTTCGTCAACCGGCTCGGGGCTCGAGTCCTGGCTCCCGCAAAGCGAAGGCGAGGCCGCTGACACCGCCACGCGCAGATCGTCTAGTTCGGGCACAGCTCACGGCACCGTACCGACGACCGCAATGCCATTCAGAACGGCGGGTCGGCGTGCGGTTATCCAGCGGGCTTCGCGTCGCTGGCCGCCCGGTCATGCCCTAGCGCGGTCGGCCCCGACCTGTATTTTTATGCAGCGGCGCCCTCGGGATGAACGTCCGCATCTGCCGCAGCGAGCGTGTAAGCATCTGCGGAGCTTGCCGCGGTCGCGGGGCGGTAGGACACTGATCTTCAAGCAGCTGATGGTTCAGCAGCGGGCTGGGGTACTAAGGACGAGGGGGCAACGCGATGACGCCTGCGGGCAGCCATGTTGTTTTCATTCACGGTCTGTGGCTGCACGCGAGCTCGTGGGCGCCGTGGACGGAACTGTTCCAGACGGCGGGCTACGCGCCGCTGGCGCCGGGCTGGCCAGGAGACTCCGACACTGTCGAGGAAACCCGCAGCCATGCCGACCAGGTGGCCGGGAAGGGCATCGACGATGTCGTCGACCACTATGCGCAGATCATCCGCGGCCTGGACGCCCCGCCGATCGTGATCGGCCACTCCTTCGGCGGCCTGATCGTCCAGCGGCTGCTGGGCCAGGACCTCGCGGCCGCGGGAGTAGCGATCGACGCGGCGCCGGTCAAGGGCGTGCTCTACCTGCCCCCGTCCGCGCTGCGGGTCGCCTCGATCGCGTTGCGCAGCCCGGCCAACAGGAACAAGGCGGTAGCGCTGACCCCGGAGCAGTTCCGCTATGGCTTCGCAAACGCGCTGCCCGCGCAGGAGTCCGCCGACCTGTACCAGCGGTGGACGGTCCCCTCGCCGGGCAAGCCGCTGTTCGAAGCCGCCGCCGCGAACCTATCGCGGCGGTCGCCTGCCAAGGTCAACACGGGCAACAAGACCCGCGGGCCACTGCTGCTGATCGCCGGGGGCCACGACCACACGGTCCCGGCAGCGATCACCCGGTCGACCCGCAAGCTGTACCACAAGTCACCAGCGATCACCGACCTGCGGGAGTTCAACGACCGGGGCCACTCACTGACCATCGACCACGGCTGGCGTGAGATCGCCGATGAAGTGCTGAACTGGCTCGGCCAGCGCGTCAAGTAGCCAGCAGGCGCCAGCCGGCCAGGAACAAGCTCAGCCTGGAGCAAAGCCCAGCTCACCGTGGCACCTGCTCACGCGTCGCCTATCCGCAGGAGACACCCGACATTGCCGAATAACGGGCATCGCGTATTCGTATGTTTATGCGCTGGCGAGCATGTCGCCAATGGTTGTGGCGATCACCGGTTCAGCTTCATCGTTCGCATTGGGCGTGCCGAACGGCCGATTACGAGTTTGCGACCGCTAGGTCACTGGCGGCGCGGGCGTGCCTATCGGGCCCTGGCCCTGACTGGGTGGTGAAGATTCCAGGAACGCTACCGGCTCTGGTTTGAGGCGATCTGGAGGTAGTCGGTGAAGACGACGGGCCTGGCGGCGAGTTCGGGCTGGTAAACCTCCTCGAACTTCCGGACCGCGGCGGAGGCGCCGTGAGCCCGGTGCGCCGCTTCGTCTGCGAACTCGAAGAGGTGAACGAACTTCGTCGGGTCGCTCTCCTGCTGCCATGCGGTGTAGATGCGGGTGCCGGGCTCATGCTCGGTGACATACTCGACGAACTCCGCGATGGCTGCCTTAACCTTCTCCACCGCGCCTGGGTTCACCTGGTAGTGGGCGGTCTGGTAGATGGGCACAAGATCCACCTTGGTTTTCTCGACAGCCCGGCGGCTAGCCGAGCTGGGGACCCCGGGCGGGCCACGGCTCGGTGATCTGGCCGTCGGTAATGCAGTAGATGTGGTTCTCCCCCATGTCAGTGAAGCGCCGGTGTCGGCGCGGATGCCGACTGCCTCGATCCGGTCCGCGACCAGGTCACCTTCGGTGAGGATGAGCGGGATCTGCACGTGACTGTCGTGGATCGCGGCGGTGACGAATTCGCCCACGGCGCGCATCCCGGCGCCCCGGCGGCGTCCCCTGCAGGGCAGGCGGTGGACCAAATCCTCGCTCATCAGCTCATCGACGATCCCATGGTCCGCGTTGTCCTTACCCTCGCGCTCGAACCGGCGCACCCGCTGCGCGCTGTCCATTCGCCCCCCAGAGCCATCGTTCAACAGATTCATTGAATATCACGGCGGTGCGGTAAGGTCAACAGAGTGGTTGAAGATCTGATGCTGGACCGCGCCTATGCCGCACTTGCCGACCCGACCCGGCGGGCGCTGCTGGTCGCGTTGCGCGATGGCGAGGCGCGTATCACTGATCTGGCCGCCCCGCTGCCGATGACCTTTGCCGGGGTGTCGCGCCACGTCGGGGTGCTGGAGACCGCAGGGCTGGTGAAGCGGGAGGTCCGGGGCCGCGAGCACTGGCTGTCCCTCCAGCTGGACGCCCTTACCCTGGCGGAACGGTGGATCGGCGAGCAAACCTCGTTCTGGGCCCGTCGCGCGGAGGCGCTCGTCCAGCGGCTGGAACGCAGGGAGGGCTCCCGGTGACCGATCCCGCGGCACAGGTAGCCGTGGTGCGCCAGCGCCTGCCAGCACCGCCGGACATCGTCTTCGACGAGTGGACCGATGCGGCCAGGCTGGCCGAGTGGATGTGCCCCCGCCCGGCCCGGTGCCTGAACGTGGAGGCGGATGCCCGCATCGGCGGCACCCTCGGGTTCGACATCGAGGAAGCAGGCAGGACCTTCCGGGTCAGCGGGAACTACCTGACGCTGGAGCGACCGCACCGGGTGGCGTTCACGTGGAGCTGCTCGACATGGCCGGACCCCACCATCCAAACCGTCGTCACCGTGACGATCGAGCCCGACGGCACCGAGGCATCGATCATGACCATCGAGCATGAACTGCTGCCTCCGGCCCTGGTGCAGCAGCACGCACACGGCTGGATCGTCATCTCGATGCAGCTCCAATCCCGCCTCCGCCCTGCCGAAGGGAGCCGCAGCCCGCGGGCGCTGGCTTTAGGACATAGAGCTGACAGCCTGCTGACGCTGTAGCCACTTCACGACTGGCCTGCGATGCACACTTCCAGAGTGCAGAACCGCAGGTTCAAGACGCAGCAGAGTAGCCGCCCTGACTGAAGTCTCCGTCCATAGCAGGCGGTCTATGTGCGTGATAAGCGACCTTCACCTCGTGGGCACTCGCTCCGCAGGGCCGACCGCACGGGTGACTGGCGGCCCAGCCTGAATATTTATAAATCGCGGTTATGCACGGAAACGCGCGCTTCTGCCGCGGGCAGGATCACCTCCACGGGCACGGCGCGAACGTTAGCGATGCTCAGGTGGCCACTCGGCAGCCGCGAAACTGTGCCAGCCGAGGACGGAGGCTAACGGGGAGTCCGGTCACGGAGAGCAACCTGGTCTTCGCGC
Source organism: uncultured Actinomycetota bacterium (assembly GCA_963843745.1). GTDB lineage: Bacteria > Actinomycetota > Actinomycetes > Streptosporangiales > Streptosporangiaceae > Trebonia. The sequence continues at coordinate 698,033 of CAWJLP010000007.1, read as the reverse complement.
GCCCGCGCGAAGGAATCGATCCGTATGGCGTTTCCGCGGCCCAGCTGATTCGCTGCTTCTTATCTGGATGTTCTGCGAGCGGACTCGCCGAGTCGGCAGCCGGCCGGACGGTCCGCGGCAGTGACCGGCTGAGGCGCCTAGAGTGGCGCTGATGGGACGGGTCATCTTCATGTGCGGTCCGGCCGGATCGGGAAAGTCCACGGTCGCGCGACAGCTGGAGCGGCAGGGAATGACCCGCCTGTCCTTCGACCAGGAGGCCCGGTCTCGCAGCATCACCACCATGCCCCTGCCGGAAGACGTACACCGCGACATCGAGCACGTGCTGCGCGCACGCCTGGCAGATCTCGTGCGGGCCGGGTCAAACGTGGTCCTCGACTTCTCGTTCTGGTCCCGTCACATGCGGGACGAATACCGGCAGTTCCTGAGGCCATTTGGCGTCGTTCCCGAAACGGTGTACCTGGCCGCCGACCGGGCCACGGTGCTCCGGCGCATCGCTGCCCGGGCGGCGGGGGACGGCGACGACTTCAAGATCAGCATTGAGCTCGCGGCCTTCTACTTCGATCATTTCGAAGTACCCTCAGCGGCGGAGGGACCCTTGACTGTCATCCGGTAACAGGCGCCTCCGCCATCACCGTCACGCGCTGCGACCGCCCCGGCCGCCCTGGACACGCGGGAACCGCCTTATCTGCTCCGCTACGGAACTGGCGGTAGAACTCCTCATCGCCCCGATGCTGGCTACAGTGATCTCGTGCCAGATGAGGCTGACCACGATCAGGCTGGCCGGGCGCTGCGCGGCGAGGCGGAACGGTACCTGCGGGCGCTGGCGGGTGAGCACGCGCGGCTGCGGGATGACCAGTGGTCCGCGATCAGCGCGCTGGTCGCGGACCGGCGGCGGGCGCTGGTAGTGCAGCGCACTGGGTGGGGCAAGTCCGCCGTCTACTTCGTCGCGACCGCGCTGCTGCGCTCCCGCGGCGCGGGGCCGACCGTGATCGTGTCCCCGCTGCTCGCGCTGATGCGCAACCAGGTCGCGGCGGCCGAGCGGGCCGGTATCCACGCGCGCACGATCAACTCGGCGAACACTCAGGAGTGGCAGGAGATCTATGCCGAGGTCAGCGCCGGAACGGCCGATGTACTGCTGGTCAGCCCTGAGCGGCTGAACAACCCTGGATTCCGCGACCAGGTGCTGCCAGAGCTCACCGCGGCAGCAGGGCTGATCGTGATCGATGAGGCGCACTGCATCTCGGACTGGGGCCACGATTTCCGGCCTGATTACAGGCGCATCCGTACGCTGCTTGAGAAGTTGCCGCGTGACATCCCGGTGCTTGCCACCACTGCGACGGCGAATGCGCGGGTCACCAGGGACGTCGCGGACCAACTCGGTGCCGGGGCTGACGACGGCGTCCTCGTGCTGCGCGGGGCGCTGGACCGCGAATCGCTGCGCCTCGCGGTGGTGACCGTGCCAACCGCGTACCAGCGGCTCGGCTGGCTGGCAGCCAACCTGGCGGACGGCTCTCTGCCCGGGTCCGGGATTATCTACACGCTAACCGTCGCGGCGGCCTACGAGACCGCCGCGTTCCTGCGCGACCAGGGCATCGACGTGTCTGCCTATAGCGGCCGCGACGACCAGGCCCAGCGCCTGCAAGCTGAAGACGACCTGCTCGCCAACCGGGTTAAGGCACTCGTGGCGACCAGCGCGCTCGGGATGGGGTTCGACAAGGCCGATCTCGGGTTCGTTGTGCACTTGGGTGCGCCGCAGTCGCCGGTCGCCTATTACCAGCAGATCGGCCGTGCGGGCCGGGGGGTGGAGCGGGCCGAGGCGGTGCTACTGCCCGGCCCCGAAGACCGGGACATCTGGGCATACTTCGCCTCGCTGGCGTTCCCGCCGGAGCGCCAGGTCCTGGCGACACTCGGCGCATTGGCTGACGCCGGCCGGCCGCTGTCGACGCCCGCCCTGGAGACCCGTGTCGACCTGTCCCGTAGCCGGCTGGAAATTATGCTGAAGGTGCTCGACGTCGACGGCGCGGTACGCCGCACCGCGGGGGGCTGGGTGGCCACCGGTCAGTCGTGGGCCTACGACAGCGAACGCTACGAACGGGTAGCCCGGGAGCGCACCCGCGAGCAGCAGGCAATGCTGGCGTACCAGGCGACGACCGAGTGCCGGATGGAATACCTGCGCCGCGAACTCGACGATCCAGCGGCCGCGGCCTGCGGGCGCTGTGACAACTGCACTAAGCAGCGGTGGCACGCGGATGTGCCGCACACCAGCTCTGACGCCGCGCGGCGGCGGCTGCTCCGCCCCGGCGTGGATGTCGGGCCGCGTAAGATGTGGCCGGCCGGCATGAAGGAGCTAGGGGTCGATGACGCCACCGGAAGGATCCCCGCCGGGCTCACCGCCGCGCCGGGCCGCGCGCTCGGCCGCCTCACCGACGTCGGCTGGGGCACCACGCTCCGGTCCCTGCTGGCCGACGATGCACCTGACGAACCGGTCACCACTCAGGTCACCGACGCCATGGTCAAGGTGCTCGCCGCGTGGGACTGGGAACGGCGCCCGGCCGCCGTCGCCACAATGCCGTCAAGGACAAGGCCGGCCCTGATCAGCAGCCTCGGCCGGCGGGTCGCCGCCATCGGCCGGCTTCCCTATCTCGGCGCGCTCGCATACACCACCACTGACGGTTCTGGCCCGCGGCGCCACAACAGCGCTCACCGGCTCCGATCCCTCTGGTACGCGCTCGAGTTGCCCGAAGACCTCCGCGACGCAATCGCCGGTTATCCGGGCGGTCCGGTCCTGCTCATCGACGACCGGATCGAGACCGGCTGGACAATGACCGTCGCGGCCAAGCTCCTGATGGAGGCAGGCATCCCCGCCGTCCTCCCCCTAGTCTTGGCCGTCACTGCCAGCTGATCGCCCACGCACAAGGAGCGGCTAACCCTTCCGCATCTGCCCGGCATGTACGACGTAAGACTCGCCCACGTCTCCCCCGCCGCATGCCGCTTCACGTCGAGCTGCCCCTCCTCGACCAGGACGCGTAGCGCTCCAGCGTGAAAGCTGGAGCCGCGACGAGCCCGGGATAAGCATGCCCCGGACAGGCAAGGCACCCAGCGGCCCACTCATCGCACGCACGTCAGCCAGCGGACCGGCAAGCGTGCCACTGCCGCTCCGGCACAGCAACAGCGTGCCCTGCGCCGCTGTCCGCCGTCGCCTGCGCCTTCCGCGGCACGAGTTCGCGCACAATGACCGGCCGGGCGTTGTCAATGACGGCACGGATAATGGACGGTCGCCCCCATAACACAGCGCTAGCAGAACTTAGGAGCGAGTGTGCCAGATCCGCCGATCTGGGCGCTCTGCTGACGGTGCTGGCCAGCAATCCACTGGGCGCCGAACGTGGCTTTCTGCGCGGAAGCCGATGATGTCGGCGGGAACGCCGGCCTGCGCTCCAGACCTTGACCGGATCGCAGACCGGCAGCGCAAGCGGACCAGATGCCGCGCGTGCGCGGCCATTACCGGTATCAGGCCCCCGCCGGATGCGCGCACGCCGCTGATACCGGCGGGTCAGCCGGCTGGCCCGGCCAGCGCGCCGCAGTGGCGACACCGCGCGTTATGCCTCAGAGCGGACGGACGTTCTCCGCCTGCGGTCCCTTCTGCCCCTGGGTCGTGTCGAACTCGACCTTCTGGTTCTCATCCAGCGACCTGTAGCCGGAGCTCGCGATCGCGGAGAAGTGCACGAACACGTCCGCCGTCCCGTCATCGGGGGCGATGAAACCAAAGCCCTTATCGGCGTTGAACCACTTCACTGTTCCTGTTGCCATTAGTCCACGTCCTCTATCCGCCATGCCATGACGCGACCTCGCCGCGCCGATCGCGAGCTTACCCGTTCTGGCTCCCGCTACCGGGTCCATCCTCAATTCCCGGTCTTCCGCGGCACTAGCCGCCGGGTCAGCCCAACACCCCCGCCCGCGTCAATGCCCTGCTCCGTCACCCGCCCAGTCGCCGCCGCCGACACTGCAATCCTTGACGACGCCAAGGCTTCACGCTCCAGATCCGCCGCTATACGCGGCTCATGGACGTACGACGGCGCTGTTCGGACAGTCCCAGACTTGGGTTATCTGTGCGCTGTGCGGCATGCGGCGGATGCTGGCTGGGTCCGGGGCAGACAGTGGCCGCCAGATCAGGTCACCATGGATGCGGGAATGGTGATCGGACGCCTGCTCGTGTGGGCGTAACGAACCGGGTTATCCAGCTTTCTACAGGCCGGGGTCCTCGGCCCGTTCCGGGATATCCCGGTCGGCTCCCCGCTGCCGGGGCTCCCCTACCGATACGGATGGAGGATCCCATTGTTCCGCCTTCAGCTACGCCTAGCGGCACGCCCCGTTGCTCCCTCGCCGTATGTGGCGCGGCAGCCTTTGCGGGTGTTCCGGCAGGTTCCGCGGCGCTGGCCGCCGCGAGCAGCCTGCCGGTGCCGGTGCCGGCCGTTTCCGACTACCAGCTCCTGACGTCCAGCACGACGCCGCCGACGGAGGCGGACTGCTACGCGATCGGCCGCCGGTGCTTTACCGCGGCCGCGATGGAGGCCTCTTATAATCTGCCGTCGCTGTATGCGGGGGGATATGAGGGCCAGGGTATGACGATCGCCATCATCGACTCGTTCGGCAATCCCAACATGGCCTCGGACCTGGCTAACTTCAACACCCAGATGGGCCAGCCGCACATGTGCGGCGAGCCCGGAGCAGCCTGCGGCGCCGGGATCCCGACGTTCCAGCACGTGTACTGGAACGGAAAGACCCAGGTGAAGTCGCCGCCGCCGGGCAGCAACGGCACCGGTCAGCAGAACCGCGACGCCTGGACCCTGGAGACCGCCCTGGACGTCGAATGGGCACACGCCATGGCCCCGCTGGCGAACATCCTCAACGTGACCACCAATCCGGCCGAGACGCAGGGCGTGCAGGGCTTCCCGACGATGATGAACGCCGAGCAGTTCATCGTGGACAACCACCAGGCCACGGTCATCACGCAGAGCTTCGGGGCGGTCGAGGAAGGCTTCGGCAGCACGCAGTCGCTGCTGAACCTGCGGCACGCGTTCATCTCTGCCGCCGCGAACGGCGTCACCGTGCTGGCCAGCTCGGGTGACGGCGGCACGGCCAACTCGCAGAAGACGCCGGTAAGAACCCGACCACGCTGCCGTACCCGACCGTCAACTGGCCGGCCTCCGACCCGCTGGTGACCGGCGTCGGCGGCACCTACCTGTGCACCAACGCGGTGACCGGTACAAGCGTCGACAACGTCAACCCGCCGACCAATTGCCAGGTCACCCCCGCGGTGCGGGAGATCGGCTGGATCGACTCGGGCGGCGGCTTCAGCCACGTCTTCGCCAAGCCCGCCTACCAGGACACCCTGCCGGCCGGATCCACCGCGATCGGCGACATGCGCGGCGTCCCCGACGTCGCGTTCCAGGCCAGCTCCCGTACCGGCCCGCTGGTCTACGACACCGGCGCCAGCGCCGGCGGATGGTTCATCGTCGGCGGGACCTCCTGCTCGTCCCCGCAGTTCGCGGGGCTGGTCGCGATCGCCGACCAGATCGCCGGCCACGGCCTGGGCCAGCTCAATCCGACGCTGTATCAGCTGGCCTCCGGCCCCAACTACGGCACGTACTTCTACGACGTGACCACCGGTAACAACCAGGCCGACCCCAGCATCACGGGCTACCCGGCGACCAAGGGCTGGGACCCGGTGACCGGCCTCGGCACACCCAACGCGGCAACCCTGGTGCCCGCACTGGCCGCAGGATAGCCCCCGCAACCCGCGAATAGCAGTCTCGCTCCGGCCGGGGAGCCGCCACAGCGGCTCCCCGGCCGGACCATGCCGGGCCGCGAGCGCCGCAGATCTCGCCCAGGCCCAACCCAATCACCGAGCGTGCAGCTATCAAATGCGCGCTGAAGCCGCTCACGGATGAGCCGCAGGGCCCGGGCTTCACGCAGCCTGGCCGCTCATTACCCCCGGCAACGGCCGCACCGGCGACACGACAGTCTGTCGTGCCCCGTGGCGCTGCTCACAGGGTAGTCACCCTCAGCCCCGGGACGACACGGAAGCTTCGCAGCCCCCAGACCTCACCCCACCCGTTCGTCTTTCGACGGCACCGAGAAATGGCTGTGCCACTTCCCGGCGAATTAGGGCACTGCGTGCAAGGTCGCAGAACGAGTGTCACGCCACGCCCCTGCAGAATCCGGAACAGGCAGCGTCCGCGGGGATGAAACGCCGGGCAGACCTCGCAGTGGTTGTGACAGGCCGCCGCGCACAACGCTGCTTGTAGCGGCGACTTCCGCAAAGCTCCGGCAAGGCCGCGCTGAACTGGATGTTATGCGCGAGCTCGGCCGCGCAAGCGCCAGGGCCGTACACACGAAATATTCGGCGAGCCGGCCACCTGCCGCTATGCCTGAAGTTACCTAATGAGTGATCGGCGCAACCTGTGGCTCACGAATGTCGGCGTACGCGGCAGTCAGGGCGTGCCGGCTTTGCGCGCGAGGACAAGCAGACACCGCGGGTTCCCGTCTCTGCCCACGCCAAGAGCCGTCAAGGGGACGGTCGTCACGGTGAACCCTGATGCTGTCAGGTCGCTGCAGACCGCGTGCAGCGGGCAGGTCCGGTAGTACATGACGAACGGGGGCCGCCTGAGGGCATTACGGACCCGCATGGCCAGGTCGAACCCGAGCAGTGCCCAGTACCAGCCTGAGGCGAGGGGCGGCGGCGCCGCGGCTGGGAAAGCGAACACCCCGCCAGGGCGCAGCGCGCGGTATACGCCGGCGAATAGCGGGGGGCGTTCGGCGGGCAGGAAGTGCCCGAGCGCCCCGAAGCTAACCGCCAAGTCGAAGACTCCGGCGAAGGGCAGCGCCCGGACATCGGCGCGTACCCATCCGGCGTCCGGGTGCGCGCTGCGCGCCTGCGCCAGCATGCCAGCGCTGAAATCGACGCCGGTGACCGGTTCCTGGCAGAGGGACCCGAGGACCCGCATGCCCGCGCCGGTGCCGCAGCACACGTCCAGTCCCCGGCCGAACGGGCCGAACGGGCGCAGCGCGCCTGCGGTCGCGTCGAGCACGCCATCGGAGGTGCGGAAAGGCGTGTAGTCGAACTTCGGGGCAAGCAAGTCATAGCCGCCCTCGACCGAGGACAGCGCCTGCATCGCCAGTTCACGCAGGGATGGGCCTTGAGGCGAGAACACCGCCCAAGGGTACTTACCCGATGTCAGGCAGGCGGCCAGCCCCGCGATCACCCACCGCTCCGAGGGGCCAGACGCGGATCAACAGCACTTTCATTGCGAGGACGCACCCCGGCGAGCGGACCCGGCCTCGAACAGGCGCACGCCGACCCGCCGATCGGCGCGCTGGCCTGGGCGCCGCACAGCCGGGCACAGCGGTCACAGATCAGGTCGATCTGTGCTGCCGACAGCGCCCGCTCAAGTAGCAGATAAGCGGACGCGTCGATACCGTAGGGCCCGCCTGACGCCATAGGCGATCGACGCGCGCACTCGGTCCTCGACAGCAGGCCGTGGCGGCACCCCGGGCACGGGCGCCCGCTGCATGGGCGGAGCCCTCGGAGGTCCTGGTCGCCGTGGCTGCCTGCTCGAGGCCGTTCGCGTGCCCCCAAGGTGGACCTGCCGGACTGGCCCGAGGTTGTCACCCGCACGTGCTGCGGCATTTCTGCGCCTCCCAGTTACCTGGGCGGCATGACGGGCATACTTCTGCGGTAACTCGAAGGGGCATGAACAGTGGCCGAAGATACGTCTCCCGCAACGGAGGTCGATACGTTTCTGACTGACTTCGGCAACGCAGACCGGAAGGAGTTGGAGCGCGCGAGCTCGGCCGTTCGGTCAGATCAGCCTGCGTGGGAGGCTGCGGGAGTAAGGGTGGCGGAGATTGTCGCAAGCCTGGGTCTCGACGAGCAGAAAGCGCAATTCTGCCAACAAGCAGCGGCGATTTTCGAGGGAAAGGCAGCGCAAATCCAACCCGAGGACCGCCAGTACGCCCTCTGGGCAGCTCAGGGCGTGATCGTGGGCCTGCTGGCTGGCGGCAGCGCCAGGAGGACTGACCTGGGCCTGCTTTTCAAGCCATTCGACCAGTTGCTTCGGGAAACGCCGATTCCAGCGCCTGGGGAGAACGCCTACTGCGAGAAGCACCCGGGAGTGCCGCTAACGTATGGCGGCTGTCAAGCGTGCCGTGACGAGGAGCGCTACCCGCCGCGGCGGTAGAGCTCGACAGATCAGCCGCCGGGTTGGGGGCTCGGTCGTGCGACAGCCTCGACGTCACGCCCGCGTGACCGAGGCGGCCAGTGCTGCCACTCTCACCGCCGGGACGGTCACCGTGGACGTTCCCCACATCGCCGGGTGGACCATGGCAACAAGCACGCGCCTGTACGGTGCGCGATGTTGGGGCTTCTGTAGCCTAGGCTCCGCCCGACATCAAAAGGCAACTGACGCTCGCGCTCGGGATGCGGGAAGACGGCGCGGTCACAAGTCAGGTACATAGCGCGGTCCCGCCTGGACGTCGGCTGTGCGAGACGCGCCGACGTCAGGCTCGCGCGGTGTCCGCGGGGCTGCCGATCCGCTCCGGCAAGCCGGGAAACAGGCGCCTGGCGTTCGGGGTGCCCCTCGTAGATTCCCTGGTTTCCCGGCAGGGGTCGCGCGGATGCAGGTAGACAGGCACGCCGAGTGCCTCGGTGCGTTCCCGGAACGGCAGGAAGCGCTCGTGGTCGTAATACCAGCCGGTGGCGGCGTCACCGACGTTCTGGCAGCCGTTGAGCATCACGCCGGGAAACCCGAGTTGGGCCGCGGTCGAGCAGGCGCCGGGAGATCTCCCTCATCATCTCGGGGCCGACGTATTGCGGGACGTTGAACTCCGGGAGGTTGAAGTGCTCTTCGAGCGCGATCTTGCCGTTCACGTGGCTGCTCCCTGGCCGACGATCGAAGGCGCCTTCAGACGAGGCCTATGGGGGCAATCCTGCGCTGCCGGGCCTTGCTTCAAGCTCATCGGATCGGCTACGTGCTCGCGGTCGCCAAGACCACGATGTTCCCCACCGCACCGGGCGTACGTGCTTGTCAGGATGCCGGTCACCACAGCGGACGCTTCTGGGAACTTGTCGTACAGGCGCCGCCAGACGCCATAGGCGATCGACGCTTGCGCGCGCCGCGATGGCCCGGTGGGCGAGGCCGCTTCTAACGCTCTGTAATTGCCCCTGCCTCAGGCGAGGTTCGTCGGTGTTTTGGCCTGGTGTTGCGGTCCCGGTGATTCACTGTCCGCCAACGGCTGGACTGCCGGGTAGGCTCACGAGTCCGGTCTGGTAGGCCAGAACGACGGCCTGGACCCGGTCCCGTAGCTGCAGCTTGGCGAGGATGTTGGCCACATGGGTCTTGACGGTCGCCTCGCTCAGCGTCAGTTCCGCGGCGAGTTCGGCGTTGCTCAGGCCGCGGGCAAGAAGCCGCAGTACCTCAAGTTCCCTGGGTGTCAGGCCCGCCAGGTCGCCGTGCACCAGCGGCGGCACGGACGCGTGGGGCGCGAACCGCTCCACCAGCCTGCGCGTGATGGACGGGGCGAGCAGGGCATCGCCGCAGCGGACCAGCCGCACCGCGGCGACGAGGTACTCGGGCGAGACGTGCTTGAGCAGGAACCCGCTGGCGCCCGCGGCCAGCGCCTCGTAGACGTAGCGGTCGAGGTCGAAGGTGGTCAGCATGATGATCCGGCTGCCGTTCCCGGGCTGTGCCGCGAGGATACGCCTGGTGGCTTCCAGCCCGTCCATCTCGGGCATCCGGATGTCCATCAAGACCACGTCGGGCCGGTCCCGCAGCGCCGCCGCGACGGCCTCGCCGCCGTCGGCCGCCTCGGCGACGACCGGGATGCCGGCCTCGCGCAGAATCATGCGGAAGCCGGTCCGGACCAGGTTCTGATCGTCGACGATCAGGACGCGGGGTTCGGAGTGCTCTGCGACGTTCTCGGCCGCGGCGTTCATAACTGAACCGGATGGGGCAAGCCGGCCGCCCCGCTCACAGCCGCGGCTCGCGCCGTTTCGGGCATCCCGCTGGCCGCGGTGGGTGCCAGCGGCGGATCCTCCGCGGGGAACCGGCCCATGACGCGCCAGCCGCCGCCGGGCCGTGGACCGGCATCGAACTCCCCACCATGCAGGATGACCCGTTCCCGCAGGCCGAGCAGGCCGCGCCCGGTACCGGGTATGTCCGCCGGTCGGCCCGCTGGCTGCGAACAGGCCGACGGCCCGGCCGGCCGGCACGGCGGTCCGTCGTCGGTTACCTCCACTGTCAGCCCGCTGGGCCGGTAGTCCAGCGTGATCACCGTCCGCGCCATACCTGCGTGCTTGAGCACATTGGTGAGCGCCTCCTGAATCACCCGGTAGGCGGCCAGGTCCGGGCCGGGCGACAGGCTCCATGGCGCGCCAAGGATGCGCAACTCAACATCGAGCCCGGCGGCCGCCATCCGGTCGGTCAGCGTCGTGAGCTGGTCAAGCCCCGGCAGGGGCCGCAGCCGCCCGCGGGCCTGGCCGTCAGCCAGGGAGCCGGGCTCCTGCTCGCCCGGCACGGAAAGCAGGCCCAGCATGTGCTGCAGTTCGGCCATGGCCGTCCGGCCGCTCGCCTCGACGGCGAGCAGGGCCGACCTGGCCTCGTGCTGTTCGGCGCCGAGCACCTGCCGGGCGGCGCCGGCCTGCACCACCATCACGCTGACGTTGTGGGTCACCACATCGTGCAGGTCGCTGGCGATCCGCGCCCGCTCCAGCTCCAGCGCACGCCGGGTCGCGGCCTCATGCTCGGCCTGTGCCCGCAGCAGCCGCGCGCCAGAGTCCCCGGCCCGGGTACGCCAGACCCGGACCGCGTTGCCGAAGCCCGTGATCGCCAGCAGGATCGCGAGGGCGGACAGCCGGCCCAGCGGCGGCGTCGTGTCCTGGAACGCCGCCGTAATGATCAGCCCGGCCAGGGGCAGGCTGAGCAGCGCCAGGCCGCGGTACCGGCTGTAGACGACCGCGCAGTAGCCGGCGACCAATATCGCGGCGAAACTGACGATCGTATTGTCGTTGCCGAGCGTCATGACGCCAATCAGGATCGCCCAGAAGGCGGCGAGCGGCGCGAGCCTGCGCGCAGCTAGCGGCGCCGTGGTCAGCACCGCCGCGACCTTGGCAGCGAGGGAGTCGAACTCCAACGCGGCCAGCGCCGCAAGGACGGCTACGAGCGCCAGGCAGGCGTCGGCGATGATCGCCCGCCTGGGCAGCGCGGTTCGCGGCTCCGTGCTGCCCAGGAACGCCATCGCCCGGCGCGGCCAGCTGCGTACGCTCACCTAGCTATTGTCGCCGGGAAAAGGGCCCCATTGCATCAGCCGCAGGAGCTAGCCGGCTCCGTCGCAATGATGAGGGCCGCCGCGAGTCAGCCAGCTACGGTATCGGAATTCGCGCTCGCGGCCGAGGCGCACGGCGGCAGGCCACGCCTACCGTGCCCGCATGGACTCTCTCATCAGCCTCAGCGGGGTAACTAAGCGCTATCAGAGCGGCGGCCAGCCCGCGGTTGACCGCATCCATCTGGAGGTGGCCCCGGGCGAGGCGGTGGCCGTCATGGGCCCGTCGGGCAGCGGCAAGTCGACGCTGCTGAACCTGATCGCCGGTCTGGACCGGCCGACCAGCGGCACGGTCACCGTCGCCGGCCGGCGGATCGACACGCTCAGCGAAACGGGCGTGGCGCGGTTCCGCCGGCAGCAGCTCGGCATGATCTTCCAGTTCTTCAACCTGCTGGACGACCTCACCGTCGCCGACAACGTGCTGCTGCCGGCGCAGCTCACCGGCATCCGCCGGGCCCGCGCCCGGGCCAGGCTCGACGAGCTGCTGGCGGCGCTGCGGATCGAACGCCACCGCGACGCCTACCCGGCCGCGCTGTCCGGCGGGGAGCGGCAACGTGTGGCGATCGCGCGGGCGCTGGTAAACCGGCCCGCCCTGCTGCTGGCCGACGAGCCGACCGGGGCGCTGGACACCGCGACCGGCGAGCAGATCGGCGAGCTGCTGCTCGATCTCAACCGGAGCGGACAGACCATGATCCTGGTCACGCACAACCCGGACCTGGCCGCCCGGTACGCCAGCCGGGCAGTCCGGCTCGTCGACGGCCGGGTCGCCAGTGACACGTTCACCGGGGCGCGGCGATGATGCCCGGCACCGGGCCCGTTGCCCGGGCGGTCGGCGGCGGGCTGACCCGCCGCAAAGTCCAGACGCTGGTGATCGGCCTGGTCCTGCTGGTGTCCACCGGCGCCTGCGTACTGGCCCTCGGCCTCATTGTCGACTCCAACGCCCCGTTCGACCGGGCCTTCGCCGCCCAGCACGGCGCGGACGTGGTCGCCACCGTCGACCGGGCGGTGGCTACGCCAGGGCAGCTCGCCGCGACAGCGCGGCTGCCGGAGGTCACGGCCGCGGCCGGGCCCTACCCCGAGGCGACGATCAGCTCGCAGATTGGCGGGCCAGGCCAGCCCGCGGCCACCCTCCAGCCGATGACGGTGGCGGGTCGCGGCGGGCCGGGCGGGCCCCTCGATGACCTCGTCATCCAGCAGGGCCGCTGGGCGCGGCGACCGGGTGAGCTCGTCCTGTCCTCCGATTCCGGCCCCGCCGTGCCGCTGGGCACGCAGCTCACCGTCGGCGGGGTGCCGGGCACGCCGCGGCTGACCGTGGTGGGCTACGCCAATTCGATCAATCAGTCGGCCGACGGCTGGGTCGTGCCCAGCCAGATCGCGGCGCTGCGCGTACCGGGGGCGCCCGCGACCGCGCAGATGCTGTACCGGTTCGCCAGCGCGGGCAGCGCGGCGGCGCTGCGCACCGAGGTTGGCCGGCTCCGCGCCGCGCTGCCCTCAGGCGCGCTGACCGGCACGCAGTCCTACCTGGCGGTCAAGGCGCAGGAGACGTCGGGGATCGCCCCGTTCGCGCCGTTCGTGGTCGCGTTCGCGATCATCGGGCTGGTCATGTCGGTGCTGATCGTCATCAACGTCGTCAGCGGCGCCGTCGTGGCCGGCTATCGCCGGATAGGCATCCTCAAGAGCATCGGCTTCACCCCCGCCCAGGTGGTGGGCTCCTACGCCGGGCTGGTCACCGTGCCCGCCGTAGCGGGCTGTCTCGGTGGAGTTGTGCTCGGGAACGCGCTGTCGGTGCCGCTGCTCGGCAGCACCGCCATCGTGTACGGGGTCGGGGCGCTGGGGGTCCCGGTGTGGGTGGATCTGCTCGTCCCGTGCGCGATGTGCTGCCTGGCCGGGATCGCGGCCCTGCTGCCATCCCTGCGGGCCGGGCGGCTGAGCGCGGTCCAGGCGATCGCTATCGGCCGGGCGCCCGCCGCCGGACGCGGTTACGCCGCGCACCGGCTGCTTGGCAGGCTGTCGCTGCCCCGCCCGGTGACCATCGGCCTCGCGGCGCCTTTCGCCCGCCCGGCCCGCGCCGCTGGCACGCTCGCCGCCGTGGGACTGGGCGCGATCGCAGTGACCTTCGCCGTCGGCCTGAGCTCCTCGCTGACCATGGTGGCCGACGGCCTGTCGCACGCCAATACCGAGCCCGTTCAGGTAACCCTGGCGGGATCGGGCGGGAATAACCCGGCCAATCCGCCGAGCGGATCGCAGCCGTCACCGTCGGCGCAGCGGGCGGCCATCGAGGCGGCGTTGCGGGCGCAGCCGGGAACGCTGCACTACGCCGCGCAGGCCGACCAGGAGGTCAGCGTCGCCGGGCTGTCCGGGCAAGTTCGAATGGCCGTGTTCCGCGGCAACGCGGACTGGACCGGCTACGACATGATCAGCGGGCACTGGTACACCGGTCCCGGGCAGGTGGACGTGCCGACCAACTTCCTCACCGTCACGGGTAAGGCGGTCGGCGACACCGTCACGTTCAGTGACGGGGGTGCGCAGGTCACGGCCCGGATCGTGGGTGAGGTCTTCGACACCGACAACGGCGGGCTGGTCATGCTCACCGACTGGCGTACGCTCGCCGCCGCGGACCGGCGCCTCACCTTCGACACGTATAACGTCGCGCTGCGGCCCGGCACCTCCCCAGATGCGTACGTCCAGGCGCTGGGCCGCACGCTCGGTCCTCATGCCTCTTATATCAACACCAGCATCAACAGCAGGGATCCGTTCGTCCTTGTCCTGATCGGCCTGATCGGCACCCTGACCCTGCTGCTGGCCATCATGGCCGGGCTGGGCGTCCTGAACACGGTGGTGCTGCACACCCGCGAACGCGTACACGACCTGGGCATCTTCAAGGCAATCGGGATGACCCCGCGGCAGACCATCGCCATGGTGATGTGCTGGGTCGCGGGGACCGGCCTGGTCGCGGGCCTCTTGGCGGTCCCGGCCGGAATGACGGTGCACCGGTACGTGCTGCCAGTCATGGCGCACGCGGCGGGAACCGGGATTCCAGCCAGCTACCTGGCTGTCTACCGGGCATGGGAAGTCGCCGTGCTGGCCCTGGCCGGCCTGATCATCGCCGCGGCCGGGGCGATACCGCCGGCAGCCTGGGCCGCCCGAGCCCGCACCGCGGCTGCGCTGCACGCTGAGTAAGGCCGAGGCAGCGACATCGACCGCAGACGGACGCCGCCCTGAACCACCCCGAGGTCCCGCCTGTCCCCTACTCAGGCGATCTGCAGCATCTGACTCCCGCAGGAACCGCGAACAGCGTCATCCGCCGGATGACGCTGCGAGCAGCGACTGCCCATTTCACTGGCAACTGCCGACAGGAAAGGACAATGACACAAAAGCCACCCGCAGCGGGGAACACCACGCCGGCCGTTCCGATGACGGCTGAGCAGCGGGCCGCCTTCGACCGCGACGGCTACCTGATCATCCGGGGCGCGCTTGGCCCGGATGAGGCCGCCGCCGCCCGCGAGGCGATCGACCGGGTGTACGCCGTCATGGCCAAGGCGGGCTCGCTCGGCCCGGACGGCTCGATGCACCTGCTCAGCGCGGTCACCCACTGCCCGGAAGTCGCCTGCCTGACCGACCACCCGGCCACGTTCGGCCATGTCTGGTCGGTCCTCGGCTGGAACATCCACATCTATCACTCCCACCTCGATGTCCATCCGCCGATCCGGGTACCCATGCCGTTCCGGTTCGACTGGCACCAAGACGGCGGCCGGCAGAACCGCGAACTCGAGACGACCCCGCGGCCGCGGCTGTCGGTGAAGCTGGCGTACTGGCTGTCGGATGTCTCCGCGCCCGGCCGCGGCAACCTGAAGGTCGTGCCGGGCAGCCACCTGACCAACTGGATCGGCGGCCCGCCGCGCCGCGACATCCGATGGCCCGACCCCGACGGCGCCGTCGAGATGACCGCCGGGCCCGGCGACGCGGTGTTCTTCGACCGCCGGATCTGGCACACCCGGTCACGCAACCACTCCGGGCACACCCGCAAGGCGGTGTTCTTCGGCTACACCTACCGGTGGACCGCCATCCGGGATGACATCGCCCCGATCCGGGCCAGCGACTGGCTCGGCCGGCTGACCCCCGTTCAACAGCAACTGCTAGGCGGCGCCGAGGACCTCGGCGGGGATCACGCATGGGGCCACTACCCGGAGGACACCCCGCTGTACGGCTGGCTGAAGGAGCGAGGGCTCCTTGATCCGGCGAATCCACCGCTGAAGCCCTGAGGTTAACCTCGCCCGGCCTCCGGGCCATGCGTCTTCAAGACCAGCTACCCATTCAGCATGGCCCCATCGGCGGGATGTGTGATTGCCGGCGGGCGGCTCGCCCATGACGGCAGACGGGCCCCTGGCTAGTCCAGCGACGATGCCCAGCGAAGGCCCGCTCATGTTGTGACGAGGAGGATGCCGATCGCGGCGAGGCCGAGGCCTGCCCGCTGGACCCAGCGCAGCCGCTCGCCCAGCACCGCCCTGGCCAGCAGCACGGTGACTGCGGGGTAGAGCGCGGCCAGCACGACGGCAAGGCCGAACTTGCCGGTCCTGGTCGCCGCGATGTAGCAGATATTCGCGGTGACGTCGATCGCGCCCGCGGCGGCGGCTGCCAGGCGCAGTCGTCCGTGTGCGCCGCGCGGTCGCAGGCTGCGCCGCAGCACGGCTGCGGCGACCAGGACGACCGCGAGCTCGCCGATTCGCGCGGCCGCTACCGGCCACAGCTCCCCGGAGCGCCCGGCGTTGCGGATCAGGAGGAAGAACAGGCCGAATGAGGTGCCCGAGGCGATGCCGTAGCCGAGGGCCCGGACGGCGCCGGGCAGGCGGCGGCGCGGCGCCGCCCGGGGGCTGCGGGCGGGTGTTTCGTCACCGGCGCAGCTGGTCAGCACGACCGCGGCCAGGCACAGGAGCGCGCCCGCGTAGACGCCGGTGCCGGGTCGCTCGCCCTCGGCCAGCGCCACCGCGACCGGCAAGACCGTGGACACTAGCCCAGATACCGGCGCGACCACGCTCATCGGCCCCGCCGCCAGGCCGCGGTAGAAGATGATCACGCCTACCCCGCCGATCAGCCCGGCGCTGGCCCCCCAGGCCAGGCTGGCCAGGCTGGCCGGGCCCGGCCACATTGCCGCGGCGGGCAGCGCGACGATCACTCCGGCCGCCTGGGCAAGCAGCAGCACCGCCAGTACCGGGACCTTCCGGGTGGCCAGGCCGCCGAGGAAGTCGCCGGTGCCGTAGAGGACAGCGGCAGCCAGTCCAAGCAGCATCACCATGACGTTGCACCTCCTGGCCGGTCAGGCCGCCTGCGGGATCCGCACGGCAACAGGTTCGTGACTTGTAAAGCGAGTTTACCGGTCACTAGGAGACCGGTCAAACCTCTTAAGCGGTCACGGAGTGCTAGGATGACGGCATGACCATGCCGCCGTGGGTGCCAGGCCAGGAAACCAAGCCGGCCCCGATGCCCCTTTTGCTGGTGCAGTCCTTCGTCAACACCTGGGACGGCGACCACCGCTCCGACGTGCTGCTGGATCCCTCCGCCGCCCGCCACTGGCTGACCGCGGCCGGCCTGTGGGACGCCGGCCGCGCGCCAGAACCGGCCGAGTTGCACCTCGCCCGCCGCGTGCGTGAGAACATCCGGGCCATGCTGGTGGCCAACGGCGGGCCCTCGCCCGCGCCCGGCGACCTGCACGCCCTTCAGGCCGCCGCCCGCACCGTCCGGCCCGTGCTGCAGGTCGGGCCGGACGGCCAGGTCAGCGTCGCCGCCGGGCCCGGCGGCCCGCTCGACGCCGGGCTGGTGACCCTGCTGCTGGCGATCCGCGACGCACAGCGCGACGGCACCTGGCAACGGCTGAAGGCCTGCGGCAATCCCGACTGCCAGTGGGCCTTCTACGACCGCTCACACAGCCGGGCAGGCGCCTGGTGCGACATGGCCACCTGCGGCAACCGGATCAAGAACCGCCGGCTCCGGCAACGCCAGCACTGACAGGGCCGCCACCCGGGACCGCTAGCACACGATGACACGGCACCGGACCAGCACCAACCGAACCGCCCATTCAGAGTGTCGCTGCCCGCACGATCGCAGGTGCCGCCGCGCGGATCAGGAGAACGCAGTATTTCGTTTCACGCTGCGTAACCGATCCTGGCGTGGAGGGTAGCGTACACTTCCGCCGATATGCGTGGTTGCCAGGAGCGGCTCTCCTTTGACGTTGCGCGTGCCGATGGATCGCTCTGGCGTGCTTGCCAAAGTTCGCATTCCGGTTCTTCGGCCGTGGATAACGGATCATCTAGCCGGCAGTATGGGATACCCAGAACCAGCCCGGGTATCGGCACCTATGTGCGGCCCTTCCGGCGTTTCTTCACCTTAGGGGTGGGTTCCGCAACCACTGGACGCACCCAGTCGTAGTCGCTGCCGAGCCGGTCAAGCACGGCCAGGAACTCGGTATGGGAGTACTGCAAGTTGTCTCCGACACGTTTGCCGGCCTGTGTGGCGACAACCTGCCCGGCGGCATCGTCAGTGCAGTGGAACACCACGCAAGCCGCCTTCGGACCGAGGTGATCGAGCAACTCAGCGAGTCGCTTGTCCTCCTTGCCTACGTGCGATTGATGCTGGCGTGCAGCGTGTGTTGCCGTCTTGGCACCTCCCAGGGCCGAGACCGTCATCAAGATTCCTAGTCCGGTCAAGACTCCTGCCGTGAACTTGGTTACCGAGATAGCGAGACCCTACTGGTCAGCACACGGGACTGGACAAGTTTGAATGAACCGTCCTGATTGTGGGCGACAATGAACGCTGCTGCCTTGCCCTTGTGTGCATTCTTTCGAAAGTCACGACCGAGCGACGCCACCATGCGCTCAGCGGCACGTCTGCTCTTGACACGGATGAGGACGACCGAGGCGGACCCAGCCGCTGCCGACTCATGCGTACCGGAGTGGCCAGCCGGGTCGGGCGTCCACACCGGTCTGCACCAGACGACACACTCCTAGCGCATGCGGGCGTTTCTAACAAGGAACCAAACGCGCCGTTAGAGTCTCGCACCCGCGCGCGTCGAACGTCCCCGTCAGCGCGGCAGCGCTAGGCGGATTTGACAGAACACCCCGGAGCACCCAAAGCACGCGCGCTAGCCAGGCTGCGCTACAGCCCGTGGCCCCATGAGTCTAGCGGCCGGCATCGGTCCGGTCATACCGCGAGACCAGGATCAGCGCGGCGACGAAGACGGCGATCATGGCGATCAGCAGCGCGAGTTCGGCCGTGCTCACCGACTCCTCGCTGCTGAGCACGAACAGGATCTTCCTGATCACGGCGACCAGGCCGACGGCGAGCAGCGGCTGGGTGACCAGGTGGTGGGCGCGCAGCGACAGCACGACGGTGTGCATGATCTCCACCAGGATCAGCACGAGCAGCACCCGGTTGAGCAGGTTGATCACCGCGGTCTCCACCGGACTGCCGCTGGTCACGTCGCGGAAGAAGTCGACGACCCCGAGCACCAGGACGACGACGGCCAGCCCGGCGAGCAGCACGCCCACGACGATCGACACGAGGTCCTGGGTGTGCTCCAGCACCCAGATGGTGCGGGCGACACCGCGCGGATGCTCTTTCTTCTCAGCTACCTCGGCCACGCAGCTTCCTTCCCACGGGTCGCGGTTGCGCGATCTTATCCCGAACGCGCGCGGCTGGCTCTAGGGAAACAGATGAACCTTAGGTGGTGGGCGCGGCGGTCCGGGGAGTCACCACGGGCCCGTTCGGGATAACGGGAACGGAAGCGGGGCTAACGGGAAACCTCTGAGCGATCCTCTGCCCACAGCGTGTGGAAGGCGCCCTCGCGGTCGGTCCGGTGGTAGGTGTGCGCGCCGAAGTAGTCGCGCAGGCCCTGGATCAGCGCCGCGGGCAGCCGCCGGGCGCGGAGCGCGTCGTAGTAGGCGAGCGCGGCCGAGAAGCCGGGGACCGGGACGCCGATCCTGACGGCGGTGGCGACCACTTCGCGCCAGGCGTCCTGCGCGTCGCCGATCTGCTTCGCGAAGTCCGGGTCGGCGAGCAGCGTCGTCAGCGTCGGGCTCGCCTCGTAGGCGGTGCGGATCCGGTCGAGGAACTTCGCTCGGATGATGCAGCCGCCGCGCCAGATCGTGGCCATCGCGGCCAGGTCGATGCCCCAGTTGTACTCGGCGCTGCCCGCGGCGATCATGTTCCAGCCCTGCGCGTAGGACACCAGCTTAGAGGCGTAAAGCGCCTGCTCCACCAGGTCAGGGAACTGATCGCTTACCTGGGTGCCCGGCGTCGGGCCGGCCAGCTGGCGGGCGGCCGCCCGCAGGTCGGCGTGCCCGGACAGCGACCGGGCGAACACCGCCTCGGCGATGCCATTGACCGGGACGCCCAGGTCCAGGGCATCCTGCACGGTCCACCGGCCGGTGCCCTTCTGCTCGGCCTGGTCGAGCACGATGTCGACGAACGGCTTGCCGGTCTCCGCGTCGGTGTGCGCGAGGACCTCGGCGGTGATCTGGATGAGGTAGGAGTCGAGGCGGCCTTCGTTCCACGTCCTGAAGATCTCGGCGATCTGCCGCGGCTGGTACCCCGCCGCGTTCCGCAGCAGGTCGTAGGCCTCGGCGATGAGCTGCATGTCGGCGTACTCGATGCCGTTGTGCACCATCTTCACGAAGTGGCCCGCCCCGTCAGGCCCGACGTGCGTGCAGCACGGCGTGCCGTCTACCTGCGCCGCGATGGTCTCGAGCATGGGACCGAGGTCGTGGTAGGCCTGTTCTGATCCGCCGGGCATGATCGACGGGCCGTTGAGCGCGCCCTCCTCCCCGCCGGAGACGCCCATGCCGACGAAGTGGATCTTGCTGTCCTTGAGCGCCGCTTCGCGGCGGCGGGTGTCCTTGAAGTGCGCGTTGCCGCCGTCGATGAGCATGTCGCCCGGCTCGAGCAGCGGGGCGAACTCGTCGATCACCGCGTCGGTGGCCGGGCCGGCGTTGACCATGATGACGATCCGCCTGGGGCGCTCCAGCGAGCGCACGAACTCTTCCGCGCTGCGGCTGGGGACGAAGGTTCCCTCGTGGCCGAAGTGCTGCATCACTTCGTCGGTCCTGGAGGTGGTGCGGTTGTGCAGGGCCGTCGCGAAGCCGTGGCGGGCGAAGTTCCTGGCGAGGTTGCGGCCCATCACGCCAAGTCCGGTGACGCCAATCTGCGCGTGCGCTTGCGACTGTGCCTGTGCCTGTGCCTGCGCCTGCGCCTGCGCTGGAGTGGCGGGTGTCGCGGAGGACATGTCCGGTGTCTCCTCTTTGCGTCTCGTCTCTGCGTCGTGCTCGGAGCGGTTTGCCAACGTGCTCATTCGATCACGAGGCGGGGCGGGAGGTGACGAGAGGGCTGAAGCCCGGCGCGCACGGGCGGCACATGTCCCTGCCGCCGGGGCGGCGTGGGTGCGGGCGGCGGGGCGGAACCGGTACGCTACCTGTGACGGCCTGCCCGGTGTGCGGGCGCGCGAGGGCGCGCGACCGGCGCTGGCAGATCCTGCGGGCGTAGCTCAATGGTAGAGCCCCAGCCTTCCAAGCTGGTCATGCGGGTTCGATTCCCGTCGCCCGCTCTCATCATTCCAGGCCAGGTCAGGGACGCTTTCCCAGTCACTAGCTCTCACCTCACCGAGACAAGCACAAGGTCCGTGTGCCACACACGTGCCACAGAGACGGCCGGTGACATAGGGGTTGCCCGCCGGGTTTCCGGTCTTCTGCTGCTTTCTCCAGGACGCTCCGTACCTCCCGGACGAACGTGCTCAGAGCCTTTGCGATCGCCTGGTCACGGTCGCGAGTAGCGTGCTGGTAGATCATCGCGGCGCAAACGCTGGAATGCCCCAGCCAGGCCATCAGCTCTTTGAGCGTGGCGCCCGTCGCAACCGAGAGAGTGCCGCCGGTGTGCCTCAGATCATGGAAATGAAGCTCCGGCATACCCACTGAGCGGCGGGCCGTGGTCCAGACCGACTTGTGGAAGTTCGAGCGGCGCAGATTGCCACCCTTAGGACCGACGAAGACGACCCCCCGCTCCCCCGGCTCGGCGAACCGGTCCAGATGCCAGCTGATCTCTGGCACGATCTCTTCAGGAAACGCCACCGTACGCTTTCCGGCCCGGGACTTTGGCGTGCCGGACCGAAGACCGCCTTTATCCAGTTGCGCGAGGGTTTCCGTGATCCTGATCTCGCACGCGGCCAGGTCGATGCTCCCGCGCCGTAGCCCGGCCAGCTCACCCCAGCGCATATCCGCGAAGGTGGCGAGCAGAACGAGGCAGCGATATCGCGCAGGGACGGCTTCGGCGATCTTGAAGACGACGGGAAGCGGAACCGTCTCACGCTCGCCGGACTCTTCCTGACCGGCCCCTGTGATCCGGCACGGATTACGGACGATGATGCGATCTTCTTCGGACGCCGTTCAAGGATGGCGTGCAGCAGGCGATAGGCCTTAGCCACGGTCACCGGGCCAAAGGGATGCTTTGCCTTCGGGCCAGCCTCTAGGCGTTCCTTACGCCACCGACGAATAGAGTTCGTCGGCCAGGTCAGCTTCGGCAGCGCCGAGTTCCGCGACGGACAGGTGGACTTCTACGGCGCCAAGTTCACCGGCGGCCAGGTCGACTTCAGCGATGCTGGCGACTGGTCATTCCCACCCGCATTCCCCTGGACAGATGCCCCACCCGCAGGGGTGAAGCTCCCTAGCAAAGAGGACCAATCCCAGCCGTAGCGTCCGGCCACAGTCGGCCATGTCTAGTCGGCCATGTGATCCGGCCAGCAGTGCCGAATTCAGCCGTACTTAGATCAAGGCGGCGCCTGCGGCGCCGCTGGCCCGGCATCAGCGGTGGGCTCTGCCTTGGCGGCCCGCCCACCGCACGCCGGGCCAACACGGTGGCGGAGCACGCAGATCAAGGTTGCTCACCCGGCACGCGGCTTGGCGCGACAATGGCCCGTCTTCCTCGCTCCCGATTGTCCAGTTTGCCGTCACCGCCTCAATGGCGGCCCTCAGGGTCGTCGAAATCGGCTATAACCCACCAGACTTCCGAAGGAGGTCCGCTGTCCACGCCCCGGATGCCGACTTCGCTGCCGATCTCCCCGCTCATTGCGCTGAGATTTTGGTTTGGGCGCCCAGCCGGACGAATCGCCCAACGCGGATCCGAATCGCCCGCGGGCGCGAAGGTCCACAGCAGAGCTGCACTGCCCAGGGGGCTGCCCAGGGGGCCTTCCTGAGTCACACCCCAGGTGTTGTCGCCGACGGGAGCGGCGGCCACGAAGCCTGTGTGCTTGTTCCGCAGGGCCACCCGAAACTCGCTCGAATCGGGGGCCAGGAAGACCACCAGTTCCCACTGTTGGCGATCGCTCTGGTCGTCCGGTGTGGCGTTGACGAGGTCACCCCCCGGGTTGGGGCCCGGCGGCGCGCTCAGTGCGGTCAGTGGGGGGTCCTGTCCCGACAGGATTTGGTAGTAGACCGGTTCGGAGTTTCCCGGCATGATTTGAATCCTTTCTGATTAACTTAGCTGGCGCCCTTTTTCATAATTTAACTATGCTGGTGCCCCCTTTTCGCGATGCGTGTTGACCCGCATCACAGACGCATAGCTGCCCCTTTCCCGCGTGGCCAAACAACCTTGCAGGTGTGACCCGTCAGGGCGTCGCCGCCGCCGCTCTATCGAACACCCAACGGGAGCCAAGACAATAGCGGCTTCCGCACGCGGGAAAGAGGCAGCGATCACAGAGCAACGGCTGGACGCTTCTGGCGGCAGGGAAGCGCGAACGGTACAGATTCCCAAGCTGACCGTACCGGTCTTTGATGCCTCCGGCGGGGCCTCGGGCTCAAGGATGGACCAGGAGGTGCAAGAGCAGCCATTGTCAGTGTTTGGCTGAGGTCGGGGTCGCGCTTACGCGCCCAATGTAGGAGACGACGAGCACCGGGGCGACGGGGACCTAGAGAATTCTCCCGCACCCGGGGGCTGCCGCGCGCGACGTAGACCAAGTGGGCGCCGGTCGCCGGATGCACCCGCTCGCCGAACGCAGGCAAGTCCTGGTGCTCATTGGTCAGGCACATCACGGGCGGCGGGCAGTTCATTCGGCTCCAGTGCAAAGAACAACGGGATTGGGATGGCGCCATCTGCGCGAATGTTTTCCCTGAGGATGTGCAGGAACAGGTCGCCTCGCGTTTGCCACGGCCCCGGGGTTAGGAAACCGGACGCCGAGGAGACCCGCTGGGCGCCGGGCTGGTCTTCGAACTGAAACGTGAAGATGTAATGGTAACTGCCGTGCGGCTCGACGGGGTGGGGGGGATTGGGGATGGTCACTGGGACTCCTTCACGGTGATGGTAATCATGCCCTCAAGCTGCTCAGCCCAGATCCATGCTCTGCCCTCCCGACCGCAGCAGCTAACCGACCCAATACTCTCACCCTCTGCCGCCAGCCCATTACCCAGAAAGATCCTGGAAAGAACCGACCGTCCGGTGACGGCAACTGAAAGCAGCAGCCGATCGCGGACGCCAGTCCTCGGTGACGTCGCAGCAGCCGACAAGCAACGCGACTCGACGGCTACCAGCAAGCCAACCAGCAGCCCCGCTGTTTCAACCCCTCACTGCCTACGCGGCACGCGGCAGGATCTTCCCTCCGCCAGCTCCCGGCCCTAGGGATGGCCCTACAACGGCCCTAGAACACTGAGAACCACGGGTGTAAGTGCAGGACACTGAAAGGCAGCTGAAACACGCGCTGCGGGCGTATGACCAGGTCACGACGGCAAAGCCAATGTCCAAGCCGGAACGCCGACACCCTGATAAGGAAGAGGTCCCTGGTTCAGGTCCACGTACCCCCATGAAGAACACTCAGGCCCTCTACACTGCGCGGCCTACGTCTCCGTTATGGCGTTCCGTAGGCGCGCTTGAACATGTAGACGATTTCTCCCCCCGGTTGGTGGTCGAGCGCGACAAGCTCCCAGCTGCTTTCGCCGAGTTCGGTCAGCAGCAAAGTGTCGCTTTTCCCTGATACGTCCTGTGGAATGCCGTCAGGGCCAGTGAAGGTCGCCGCATCATGGGCCGACCACTCCAGCTTCGCGTACTCCCAGGCGATTGGGTTTGGCATGGTCGGAGTGTAAGCAGATGAGGGCCTTCTTAGGAAGACCTTAACTTTCTGGTGCGGCCCGCTTAGCCGGGGTAGTCGACGCACTTTCCGTTGACCAGCCGGGGTGAAAGGCCTGCCTGTGGCTACCTCACGGGTGTTGAGGTTGTCGGCGACTGAGCTGGAAACCCACCCATCCCGTCGCCGTCGGCTCAGGGAAAACCGAGCAGACCAAGCGCGACGGGCTATTAGGCCCTCTCACAGGCCTCTCACAGACTGATGATCAAACACAGGATTCGGCTGTACCTCCCGGACGACCGATGGACCCTGACCTGCGCATCTGGATCCCGGCGGACTTACCGGACGCTCGGCATGAAACTACGGAACAGATGAAAGCATGCGTTCGTTGAACATTGGGCATGCTGGGTTGAACTCGACTCCCGAACTGACCTGGACGTTCATCCTTGTTATCTGCTTGCAAGCTCTCAAGGTCTCGTACAAGCACTCCATCACCCAGCGAGACAGGAAGGGCAAGGTGAGCCGCATGAGGAGTATGGCTGTAAGTGTCGGTAGCCGGTCGGCGGCAGCCCTTGCTGTGACGTTCTCTGCCTTCGCCGGGCAGGTCGCGCTCAGCGGGGAGTCGGGTTGAGCCCAGCATGTTCAAGGCCGAGTACCTTGGACGCGTGCCACACACGTGCCACACGCTAAGGTCCCCGGCGGTAGATCACGGTCATTCACGGGCACGCGCCCGCCGTCTACGCTGTCCGCTGTTGTCGCAGCTGATCGGCCGGCCCGGGCGACCGAACTTCCAAGCTGGTCATGCGGGTTCGATCCCCGTCGCCCGCTCTCGCGTACTGCCGGGCGGAAGATAGCTCGCGCATCGGCGGGGCGCGACAGAGACTGATGGCATGAGCTTCTTCGAAGACACTCCAATGCGGCCACGTCCGCGGAGGCGGCGCATGTCCGAATGGACGTTGCCAGACGGGGTAATTCCTGGAGTTGCCCCCATCGGACTGATCCTGATCCGCACCGATGAGCTGGCCATTGCCGTGAGCAGCGTAGCGGCCTACCCGAACGGTTTTGAGTTCACCGTCCATGCACTGCTGCATCACGAGCAACTCACTTGGGGCATCAGCCCGATCGACCCGGCCGCCAACCCAGTCACCAAGCAGTACCCCGAACAAGCTCTCCGGCTCGGCATCCAGTACGCCGACGGCCGCCGGGCCAGGAGCAACAACTACGAGCCGATGCCTGTGGACGACACCGACGGCGAGGACCTGGTCATGACCGGAACCGGCAGCGGCGGGACCGGACGCCAATGGGGCGGCCAGTTCTGGGTTCACCCCCTACCACCAGACGGGCCGGTCACCTTCGTCGCATCCTGGTTGCTCCGGGGAGTGACCGAGGTAAGCGCGGCACTGGACAGCTCGGTGATCCATGAGGCCGCCAGGCGGGTGGTGATCTTGTGGCCAGACGAGCCCTGAGGCTGTAATACGTACTCAGGGGCGCTATGGTGCCCTGACTCGGTTCCGGGCTATGCAGAAGACGCAAAGTGCCGCAGAACGAGAGCGCTTGACACGGCGAGTGAATGACCACCAGGGCCAGGACCTCAGCGAGGAATGAGCGGGGGAAGGTCCGCGCCCGCGGCGTCGGCAATCTCGATAGCGACAATGTATCGGCCACAAACGGGCCACATGCCGCAGAGCAGCAGGGTCAGAAGGAACAGCCGACCGGCCCTTTCCGCACGCGGCACCGTCGCAAGACCAATCTGTGGCCGTCCCGTGGCACGACGGGCGAGCAACCAACTGAGTAACAACCACTCACGACAGCGACGGGTCGCGCCGTAGGCGTGCCCGTTGCGTGCCCGATGTGCCGGACTTGGTGTCGGCCTGCCTCGCTGCCCTGGCGTCCTGAATAGCCCATCCCCGCCGCAATGCGCTGATCGAGCTCGCGAACCTCGGCAGTTGCCGAGATGGCTCCTCGATCTAGCGGGCCGTACGATTCGCCTATGACCGATCCCGCCCGAGCATTCACCAGCAGCGGTTGGCGTGACGTTGACGCCACAGGCGACACCGAGTTCTATCTCCGCTATCTGGACCGTGCCGCCGCCTCCCCGGCCCTGCGCGCGGCTCGCCGGGAGATCATCAGTGCGCTGGAGGTGAGACCGGACAGCTCGGTACTTGATGTCGGCTCGGGTGCCGGGGAGTTCCTCATCGAGCTGGCCGAAGCCGTCCCGGGCGTCCAGGCCGTGGGCATCGACCCCAGTGAGACCCTGGTGAGCACGGCCAAGGCCCGGGCGGTAGCGGCCGCGATGGCCGTCCAGTTCAGCGTGGGCGACGCGGAGCGACTGAAGTTCCCTGACAGCTCTTTCGATCGCGTCCACTGCTCGCGTGTCTTGCAGCACCTGGATCACCCGGAGATGGCAGTCCGCGAGATAGCACGAGTCCTCTCAAACGGCGGCCGGGCAGCCATTATCGAACCCGATTTCGATACGCTGATGGTGGACAGCGACGATCTTTGCAACCTCGACGGCGGTTCGCAAACAACTCATCTCAGGCCTGCGCAACCCCGACATCGGCCGCAGGCTGCGCCGTCTCGTCCTTGACGCTGGGCTCACCGTGACGGACCTCACTGCGCCCGCCCTCGGGCCGCCGAACCTGGCCATCGCCAAGGCCCAGTTCGGCCTCTTCGATCACCTCGACGCCGCAGTCGCCGCTGGCGATGTCAGCGCTGAGGCTGCCGCTGCGTGGCGGGTGTGGCTGGAGGCGTCCGACGCCCGCGGCTGCCTGTTCGTCGCATCGGTTGCCGTCCGGGTAGTGGCCGAAAAGCCGATGTGACAGCGGAACGGATGGCCAGCCGCCCGCATGGGGTGCAAGGGGTTCTGGGAGTCATGACCAGGGGTTCGTCCCACTTGGCCGGGAACCCGAGCCGGGCCAGGGGTTCGTCCAATTGCGGAACCCGCAGACCGTCGTGCTCATGCCCGTTGCGTGCCCGATCGAACGGTAAACCGAGGGGATTCACGGTCACTCACGGTCGGGTCGTCGTGCCAGCGACCTGGGTAAGTACAGCTCAGAATCGCCGCACTCGAAGCCTTCCAAGCTGGTCACGCGAGTTCGATTCCCGTCGCCCGCTCTCATCGTCCCGGCCCAGCTCAAGTGTGGTTTCCCGATCATCGGCGCACACCTCACCTAGACGGCTTCAGGTTCCGCGTGCCACACACGTGCCACAACGACGGCCGATGTCATGCACCTTGCCCGCCCCGTTCGCGGTCTTCGGTCGGTTCCCCGGAGGCGTCCCGCACCTCGCGGACGAACGTGCCCAGAGCCTTCGCGATCGCCTGGTCACGGTCACGCGTGGCGTGCTGGTAGATCATCGCTGCGCGTACGCTGGAGTGCCCGAGCCGCGCCATCAGCTCTTTGAGCGTGGCGCCGGTCGTGGCCGAGAGCGTGCCCCCGTGTGCCGCAGGTCATGGAAATGAAGTTCCGGCATGCCCACCGCGGCGCGCGCTTTAGTCCAGACCGACTTGTGGAAGTTCGAGCGGCGCAGCTTGCCGCCCTTCGGTCCGAGAAAAACGAACCCCCGCTCCCCGGTTCGGCGAACCGGTCCAGATGCCAGCTGATCTCCGGCGCGATCTCTTCAGGGAACGCCACCCGTGCGCTTACCGGCCCGTGACTTTGGCGTGCCAGGCCGGAGACCGCCTTTATCAAGCGGCGCCGGCTGCGCGGCGCCGGGTCTGGCGCTCCCCGCGCCGGGCTCTGGCCTCGGAGGCCCCGCCCGGCGCGCCCGCGCCGACCCAGCCACAGAAGTGCTGATCTAGCCAGGGCGCTCGTCAGGCAATTCTGACTGTTCGGTGCCCGCCTCAGACGAGAACACGATCAGCCGGTCGCCCCACTGCCGCCGCAGCTGGTGAACTGGATCAAGGCGCAGCACGCCAGCCAGCCCGGAGCGATTCTGCCTGCCGGTCGCCAGGATCACCTGGTCATAGTCATGCGCGCGGCTCTCGTGGCGCACGGCCTTCACCAGGTCCTCATCACTAATCACGCCGCTGGCCTGGCAGCCGATCACCGTCAGGTGCCGCACCGCCAGGTCCATCCGATGCTCGGCGGCGGCGCTGATGTCATGGTCCGGCCGGGGCGCCACGGGGAACTTGCCCGCGTTGGCTCCCAGGACAAGCTCCATCGCAGGCAGTTTCGTCTGGGACGTGTCCACCAGCGACAAAACCACCACCTCGCACGGCTCCTGTTCCTGCTGCGTGACGAGATAGTTGAGCGGCTCCAGGTCAAACTTCTCATCTACGGCCAGCAAGTCCATATCCAGCACGAGCAGGTATCTGCGCATCTTCATCACTTCCCTGCGCACGGACGGCAGCCTTACAACCGGCTACCCCAAGTCGCTGGACGAAAACCCTGCAGCCCGCACGGACGCGGAGATGCTGCTCACGACCGCACAGATTCCCAAGCTGACGGTGCGGCCTTGGCGCCTCCGGCGGGGCCTCAGGCTCAAGGATGGACCGGGAAGTGCACGAGCAGCCACCGTCAGTGTTTGGCTGAGGTAGGGGGGAGGAGTGGCGCGTTCGAGCCAATGCAGAAGACGACGAGCACCAGGGCGACGAGCCCGAAGCGCCTGGATCACTCTTTTCGAGCGTTACTCGGCGGGTTGCCGCCTTCTGCCGTCCACTGACTTCTAGTGACGCCCATTGGGGCGTTTCCCCAGCTCAGGAGATGTCGTAGGGCTGCTATGGTCGCCTCGGCTTCACCGAGGCTGGCCTGCGGGGCATCGGCATCGGCATGCGCGGCAGCGGTTCGGGGGGCGCGGATCGTGTCCCTATCCGTTCGCCGCTGAGGACTCTGGCGGCGGTGATCAGGGCGAGATGGGTGAATGCCTGCGGGAAGTTGCCGACCTGCCGGCCGCGGGCGACGTCGTACTCCTCGGCGTACAGGCCGAGGTCGTTGCGCAGGGCGAGGAGCCGCTCGAACAGTTCCCGCGCTTCGGCATCGCGGCCGTTGAGCGCGAGCGCTTCGACCAGCCAGAACGAGCAGGCAAGGAACTGGCCCTCACTGCCTGACAGGCCGTCGTCGGTGGCGTCGGTTGAGTAGCGCGAGATGAAGCCGTCGTGGCCTAGCTCGCGGCGGACCGCGTTGATGGTTGTCGTGAAACGGTCGTCGGCCGGGTCCAGCAGCCCGACCAGCCCGACCATCAGCGCGCCGGCATCTAGCGCCGTGGAGCCATAGGATTGCGTGAAGGTACGGCGCTGCGGGTCGTAGGCCCGCTCGAGGATTTCATCGTGGATCTGGGCCCGGATCTGCTCCCAACGCCGCAGCGGCCCCTCCAGATTGAAGCGCTTGCTCAGCGCGATGGCGCGGTCGAATGCGAGCCAGGCCATCACTTTCGACTGGGTGTAGTGCCGCCGCGGGCCGCGCGCCTCCCACATGCCGTCGTCGGGTTCCTGCCAAACGCTCTCCAGGTAATCCAAGAGCTCGCGGAGCTGCTGCCAGAGTTGCTCGGACAGCTGTCCCACCGCCATCGCCACCGCCCAGCCGACGCCGACGACCTCGCCGTATACGTCGAGCTGGAACTGGCCCGCGGCCTCGTTGCCGACCCGGACCGGCCTGGAGCCCTCGTAGCCGGGCAGCCAGTCCAGCTCGTACTCCTCCAGCCGCCGCTCGCCCGCGATGCCGTACATGATCTGCGCCTGCTGGGGGTGCCCGGCAGTCGCCCGGAACACGGCGTTGCTGAACGCCAGGGCCTCGTCGGTGTAACCGCCGGCGAGCAGCGCGTTCAGCGTCAGCACCGAGTCGCGCAGCCAGGTGTAGCGGTAGTCCCAGTTGCGCTCGCCGCCGAGGTCTTCCGGCAGTGAAGTCGTAGGCGCGGCGACGATCGCGCCGGTGACCTGATCGGTGAGGCCCTTGAGGACGATAAGTGAGGTCAGGACCTCATCGCGGTACTCACCTCGGTAGGTGCACCGCTCCGACCACTCCCGCCACCACGCCTGGGTGCGGGCCAGAGCCGCGTGAGCGTCTTCGGTGCGGCCGGGACTCTCGTAGGAGGGGAACCAGCTGAGGCCGAAGCGCTCGGTGCTTCCCTCCTGGACGGCAAACTCCGCCACCGTGGTGAGATTCTCCCCGTGTAGCTCCACCGGTGTGCTCAGGTGCAACGCGTCGGGTCCCGCCTGAGCGACGACGCCGTCGGGCACTCGCTGCACCCAGGGCACGATCAGGCCGTACCCGAAGCGGATGATCAGCTGCATGCGCATCGGGACGCGCCCACGCAGCCCCTGCACGATGCGGATCAGCTGCGGAGCGCCGCCATCGCGCGGCGGCATGAAGTCGATGACCCGCGCCGTGCCGTCGGCGGTCTCGAAGTCGGTCTCCAGGACCAGCGTCCCCTCCCGGTAGCGGCGCGACACGCTGCGGACCTCCCCGGCAGGGGCGATAAGCCAGCGCCCGTGCTTCTCCTCTCCCAGCAGCGCGGTGAAGCACGATGCGGAGTCGAAGCGCGGCAGGCACAGCCAGTCCACCGAGCCGTTACGGCCGACCAAGGCGGACGTCTGCAGGTCACCGATCAGCGCGTAATCCTCGATCTTCATGGGAACTCCTCTCCAGGCGTGCTGCCCGCCCTGCCCAGGCGGCGGCGCGCACCTGATTGCATCGTCCCTCCCGAACGGCCTCTGCCGCCACCGGCTTGTACTGCACCTCTTGTCATGCCGCTTTAGTCCGGGACTGGGATGGAAGTGCGGGAGGCTGGAGCCGACCGCATGGCGGCGCCGATCAGCAGCATCCGCGGTGCGCCGCTCTTCTGTCCTGCGAGGTGAAGTGCGTAACCCGCTCCCAGGAGGCTGGCCATGCTGGCCCCGACCAGCAGCACCCTCGCGGAGCCTTCTGTCTCGTCTTCGCGAGCGGCGAGTTGCGGCGCGCGTGAGCTGTCGGCTCGGATGATGATCGGCCAGGTGGTCAGGAGGAAGAGAAGATGAGCGCGGCGCGTTCCAGCCTCCGGCCAGCGCCAGCCCCACGTTATGAACAGCAGGAGGACAACAGCGACGATCAGCCCGGCGATCAGGACCGTGATCGCGCGCCGGATGGCGGGAGCGTGCCAGCCGAGCCATCGGTGGTACAGGGTGGGTGGGGGACGCCGGTCATCGTCTAAGTGTTCCCTGTTGCCGCCGCCGTGTCATTCGCGCTGGCTGGCATTTAGGTCCGGGCAGGCCCCGCAGACGTGCCGCTGGTGCAGACCTGCGATCGCGGCCGGGGCGCCAGCGGACGAACTGGGCGCTGTGACGGAACATCATCGGAGTCGCCACGTCGGCTTCCCTGCTTTCGGCCTGGCGCCAGTGACTGTGGGCCCTAACCAACCAGCCGAGTGACCTACACAGCGCCGTAAGGGGCGCAGCGAGAAGGTGCCCTCATGCCTTGATTGCCCGTCAGGTGAGACGTCAGGGAGCGCTCCTGGGCGTGATGCGCCTGAGCCCAAGCCAAGCCGTCGCCATCGACCGTTGCGCACCCGCTGAGCCGCCCTGACCTGGAAGGGTGAAATCGCGGCTGGTTCGGACGAAAGATCTTGTTTCCGAACGACGCGCTATTACTCCTCGGGTCTGCCCACGACAAGCACGCTTAGGGGCGCACGCCAGTGCTGTGCGGCTGGGCCTTCACCTGTTCAGCTGCTGAGGGCGATGGCCAGGTAGGCGATGGTGAGGGCGAGGGCGGCCAGCGCCGGTGCCGCCTCCTTGGCGCGGTCGCCTGCCCGGCGGTGGGTGATCACGGCGCCGATCAGGAGCAGGGCCATCCCGGTTGCCGCGGCCAGGCCGAGGGGGTGCCACCACAGGCCGGTCAGGATGCCTGCGGCGGCGGCTAGTTCAGTTACGCCGATGAGCCGGTAGCGGGGCCAGGGGATGCCGAAGTGCGCGGCGGATTTCCGCATTCTGGGCTGGCCCGCTAGCTTGCCGGCCGCGGGGAGCAGGCAGGCGGCGGCCAGCAGCAGCGAGATGGTGACGAACATGGGAACTTCCTAGGGGGTAGTCGTGACGGGAGAGGCGGATTCGGGATGAGCGGCCGGGGGCGCCGGAGCCGGGCGCTCCGGCCCGGCGGCGGCCGGGATGTACCAGGGCAGGCGCGGCCGCCGGAACCGGGTCCCTACCGCCGCCACGACGCGGTCCGGGCGGACGAGGACGGTCAGCGCCGGGTCGGCTGCCAGGGCGCGAAGGCCGGCGGGCGCTGCGTCGCCGGGGAGACGGACGTCGATCCAGCCGGCGTCCTGCTGGGTGCTAGGCGGTTCGGTCCCGGGTGTGCTGATCCGGATCAGGACCAGGCCGTGCCGGCGGCTGAAACTGGCCAGTGCGGCGTCGGGACGTCGTGCGGTCAGCACGGCGGGGCGGCCGGCCAGGATGGCGTCCAGCCGGACCGGCGGTCCGTCGCCGGCGGACACCAGCGGGTTGGGGATCAGGCCGCCGGCCCGCAGCGCGGGGGGAATGCCGGACGGGAGGAAGCGCCGCGGGGATGGCTGCAGGGCGCCGGCCTTGAGCCGCGGGGTGGCCGTGGAGCCCATTGCCTGGCAGATGCGGTCGCTGCGGACCGCGGCGGCCAGGGCGATCCGGCGGACGGCGGCGGCGCGGTCCTGCCCGCCGGTCATCACCCAGCCGACCCGGACGGCCTTTTTCACCAGGGCGTTGGCGTGCGGGCGGCGTTCGCTGTCGTAGGTATCGAGCAGGTCTTCCCCGGCCCGGCCGGTGAGCACGTGGGCGAGCTTCCAGGCCAGGTTGTCGGCGTCGCGCAGGCCGCCCGCCAGGCCCTGCCCGATGAACGGCGGGGTGAGGTGGGCGGCGTCGCCCAGCAGGAAGACCCGCTCGCTGCGGAAGCGGGATGCCATCTGGGCGCGGAAGGTGTAGGTCGCGCTGCGGATGATCTGCAGGCCGTCAAGGTCGCTGCGCCCGGTCCAGGGCCGCAGTAGCCGGCCGAGGGCCTGCGGGGTGATCAGGCCGGCTTCGTTCTCGCCGTCGCGGAGCCGGAACTCCCAGCGGTAGCGGTCGCCGGTGACGTGCATGAAGGTGGCCGCGCGGGCGGGGTCGCAGATCTGCTCGACGCCGTCCCAGGTGTCCAGGCCGTCGCTGATGCGGATGTCGACCACGAGCCAGCGTTCGGTGAAGCCGAGGTCATCCATGGTGATCCCGGCCAGCTTCCTGATCGTGCTGTTGGCGCCGTCGCAGCCCAGCACGACCTGGCCGGTGAACGTCTGCGCTTCCCCGCCGATGCGGGCGTGCACCCGGACCGCTTCAACAGGTCCCGTGGGGTCCGCGGTGACCGGGCCGACGATGCCGTCCAGTCCTGTCACCTCGGCGCCACGGCGGAATTCGATCAGTGGATGCCGCTCGACCCGGGCGAGCAGCAGCTCTTCCAGGTCGGGCTGGTGGAACATGTTGGCCTGCGGGAAGCCATGCTGGCCGGCCTGGTGGTCGCGGCTGAACTCGGCCATCACGCGGTGGCTGGCGTCGAGCAGGCGCAGCCCGCTGCCGGGCCGGGACCGGGCCAGGAATCCCTCGCTGACGCCGATCCGGTCCAGGATCCGGGCGACCTCGTCGTCCAGGTGTACCGCGCGGGGCAGGGGGTGGGGCTGGGTGTGGCGTTCCAGGAGGGTGACGGGGATCCCGAAGTCGGCGAGCAGGAGGGCCGCGGTGCAGCCGGCCGGTCCTGCGCCCACGGCGATGACGGGTTCCTGGGTGACGCGGTTCTGGTCGTTCACAGTCGTGCCCTTTCTCGGCAGGTCAGTTGGCGGCGGTCTGCGCGGCGGGCGACGGCCCGGAGCGGACGGTGACGGCGAACCCGGCGACGGCGTCGCGGACCCGGCCGGGGTCCGCGCCGGTCACGGTAACGACCAGCCGCCCGTCCTCGTGCGCAGCGCTGGCCCGGGCGTCGGGCAGGCCCGCCGCGGTCAGGGCGTCGGTCACGGCGCGGGCAGCGGCGTCGGCGGCCAGCGCGGGTTTGAAGTGCTTGCCCACCTCGGTGACCGGGATGGCGTCGACCGGGTGGATGTGCTTGGGCCGGGCGGCGGGCTCGCCGATGGCGGTGCCGGCCCAGGCGAGCAGTTCGGCCTCGTCGAACCGGCCCGGGGCGGCCGGGACGACGTAGGCCACCGGGACCTCGCCGGAGTGGCGGTCGGGGCGACCGACGGCCGCGGCGGCGCGGATGGCGGGGTGCCGCAGCAGCGCTTCCTCGATCATTCGGGGGTCGATGTTGTGGCCGCCGCGGATGATGAGGTCCTTGGCCCGGCCGGTGAGGTACACGAAGCCGGCGGCGTCGACGCTGCCCAGGTCACCGGTGACCAGCCAGCCGTTACGGACGGCGCCGTCCTGGCTGACCCGAGGGCCGCCGAGGCGGGGATCGGTGACGTAGCCGGCGAATACGGCGGGCCCGCCGATGGCTAGCACGCCGGTCTGGCCGGGGGCGCAGTCGGTCCACTCCCCGCCGTCGCCGATCTGGACAGCTTTGACCTGCTGTCCGGGGAGGGCGCGGCCGACCGACCCGGGCTCTTCCTCGCCGGGTCTGGTCCAGGTGCTGGCGCAGGTGGCCTCGGTGAGGCCGTAGCCTTCCAGCAGGTGCCTCCCGGTGCGCCGGGCGAAGGCCTCGCTTACCGAGGCCGGCAGCGGGGACGCGCCCACGATCGGCAGCCGCAGCGTGCTGATGTCGGCGTCGACCGGGACCTGGGCCAGGGTGCCGTAGACGGTGGGGACGGCGGACATCGCCGCGATCTGGTAATGCTCGATGATCTGCCAGAACCTTGTGTACAGGGCCTTGTCGCGGTAGCCGGCCGGGCCGGGCCACACGACCCGGCCGCCGCCGAACATCGGGGCGATGCCGGTGACGATCAGGGCGTTGACGTGGAACAGCGGCAGCCCGCCCAGCATCGCCTCGCCGAGCGCCAAGCCGCTGCACAGGGCGATCCCCCGGGCGCAGGCCAGCTGGTTGGCGTGGGTGTGCGCGGCGATCTTCGGGGCGCCGGTGGTCCCCCCGGTGTGGACGAACGCCGCGAGATCGTCTGCCTGCGGCAGGTCCGCGCCGGCCAGGTGGCCGGATGGCTGCCCGGTGATCACGTCGTCCAGGTAGGCGACGAACGGCCCGCGGCCGTCCGGGGTACGGCCGGCAGGCGCGTCACCGGTCAGGCCCAGGGCGGGCGGGTCGCCGTGTGCGCCATCGGGTCGCAGCGCCAGGACGGCGGTCATGCCCGCCTGGCGGGCCACCTCGAGCAGCCGTTGCCATAGCTGCGGGTCCAGCTCGGGCCCGGCCGCGACCAGGACCCGGGATCCGGTCCGGCGGATCAGCTCGGCGATCCGCTCGCCGGACAGCGCCGGGTTGACCGGGGCGGCGATCCCGACGGCGTGCGCGGCCAGGGTGGCGGCGTACAGCATCGAGGTGTTGACGCTGCTGAGCGTCACCGCGCCGCCGCGCCGCACCCCCAGCGCGGTCAGCGCGTTGGCGATGCGCGTCACCGTGCAGGCCAGCTCGGCGTAGGTCCAGGTCAGGCAGCGGGTGTGATCGGCCGGGTCCGGGATCCACTGGGTGGCGATGCCGTCGGGCCAGGCGCCGGCGGCGTCCAGCAGCAGCTGGTAGGTCGAGGTCGGCAGCGGCAGTGTTTCGGGCGTGGTCATGGCGTCTTCCTGACAACGGTGGTGTGCTGGGTGCCGAGGTCGAGCTGCCCGTCGGGGGAGGCGATCGTGGCGGTGATGACGTCGCCGTCGCGCAGGTAGCGGGGGTTGGCCGCCTGCTGGCCGAAGAACAGCTTCCACCGGGTGGCGGGGGGCAGCAGCCCGGCGAGCAGCCCCGCGATCTTGCCCGGCGCCTTCAGCGCGGTGCCGCCGGGCGTGCCGGTCAGCAGCAGGTCACCGGGGGCCATCGGCTGGAACCGGGACAGCAAGGTCAGCGCCCGGGCCGGGTGGACGATCATGTCCGCCGCGGTGCTGTCCTGGCGCACCTCGCCGTTCACTGACAGGGTCAGCCGCAGCGAGTCCAGCCGGGCCAAGTCGGAGGCGTCCACGAGGGTCAGCCACGGTCCTACGGGGGTGAAGGTGGGGTAGGACTTGGACTCGTAGAACTGGGTCTTGACCAGCTGGATCTGCCGGGCGCTGACGTCGTTCGCGACCACGAGGGCGGCGGCGTAGCGGGGCAGGTCCGCCTCGGTCACCGTCGTGCCGACCGGCAGATCCGCGCCGATGACCAGACCGAGTTCCACCTCGTAGTCGAGAAACCCGACCCCGCCGGGACGGATGATGTCCCCGGCCGGCCCGGTGATGGAGTGCGAGGCCTTGCGGAAGAACGCCGGCGGCACAGTATCTGGGTCGAACCCGGAGTCGGTCGCGTGCGACCTGTAGTTCACCGCCTGCGCGACCACGCGGGCCGGGGCGGTCACCGGGCTGAGCAGGTCCACCGAGTCCGCGGGTACCGCGTCCCGCGGCGCGCTGGCAGCGGAAGCCTGCGCGGCGTCGATCGCCTCTTGCAGGACGGCCCGGTCGGCGAGCAGCCCGGCCGTCGTCGCGGCGGCCAGGCCCAGCCGGACCAGGCCAGCCGGGGTCACGGCCCACCAGCCGTCCGCGGTGCGGGCCAGGCGGGCGCTCATGATCCCATCGCCTTGATCAGCCCGCGCAGCGTGCGCAGGTCCACCTCGTTGCCCTTGTCGGTCAGGGCCTTGATCGCCGCGACCACGACACGCGGGTCCTTGGAGCCGGTGAACTCCGCGGTCGCTCTCGGTCCCCACTGGGACAGGCCGCTGACCGACAGCGGCGCCCAGCCGGGTTCCATCGTGGCGTCGAACACGTCGCCGTCGGCGTAGTGCTCGAACATCAGCTTGTCCGGGTCACGCCAGTAGTCGAAGATCTGGCTGCCCTGGATATGCCGGCCCAGGCCCCACGCGTGCCGGTACCCGTGCTCGCGCAGGTATTCCCCGCTGGCGGCGACCTCGTCCAGGTCGGTGAGCTGGTAGGCCGAGTGCAGGTAGCCGGTCTGCGGCTGTAGGGCCATGGCCAAGGTGTGATGGTCGGCCGGGACGCTACCCAGGTCGCAGCGGATGAACGCCATCGTCGGGCCGCGGTCGCGCTGCCCGTCCAGGTACAGGAAGTCGCTGACGATCAGCCCGAGCGTGTCCAGGTACCAGTCCAGGGCGGCGCGGAACCGGGTGGTGCCCAGCACCACATGCCCGAGCCGCCGGATCTCCGCCGGCCGCCGGGCCGGCCGCTGGATGGCGTTGGCGCGCACCGGCTCGGTTCCGAAGTTCAGCGACAGTGGGGCGCGTTCGGGCAGTGCGGGCAGTTCCGGGACGCCGTACACCACGCGCACCGGGAACCCGCTCGGGTCCCGCAACAGGACGGCGTGAGCGCCCTGGTACGCGGCGACCGTCCCGCCGGTACCCCGGGCCAGCCGGTCCAGGTCACCCCGCTCGGCGGCCTGGAACGCGAGTCCCGCGAAGCGGGCCCGCGGGCCGCGGCGGACCACCAGGCACGCGGCAGCCGCCTGCCTGCCGCGCAGCACGAGCGTCTCCGGCGTCCGGTCGGCCACGGTGAAGCCGAAGTCGGTGCCGAACCGCCCGGCGCGGTCAAGGTCCGGCTTCTCGAACTGCAGCCACGCCAGCCCGGCCACCTTGACCAGGGGATCCTTGGATCGCCCCGGGTGCTCCCCGGGGCTCGCCCCGGCCTCGCTGTGCAGCGAACGGTGCGGGTCTTCCCTGAGTCCTTGGGGCGGCGGCACTGGGACCGGGTCCAGATGCGTCGTCATGATCGGTTCCCTCACTCTCGATAACGAATCCATCTATCACTCTTGTCATCTATCATCAGTTATGATTAAACTCTTGTCAAGTGCAAGCCTGGCGGACTTCAAACCGCGAGTGCCCAGGGCAGCAGGAAGCAAGGGACTACCCGTCCCGCCGGTTGCCAGGGCCCTTCGTCCCTTACGGCCCGCCGGGCGAGACGGTAGCGTCGGCTGACAAACGAGCGGCCGACCCAGCGAAAGGATGCAGGCAGATGGCTAAGGACCCAGTGAGCAAGACCAAGGACGTCCGCGCGGCGGTCGAAGCCGAGCTCGGCTTCGACCCGCTGGTCGACTCCGCGGACATCACCGTCAGGAACATCGCCGGCGACGTGACCCTCACCGGCACCGTGCCGAGCTATCCCCAGTACCTGGAGGCGGCGGCCGCCGCGCGGCGGGTCGCCGGGGTGACCGGCGTGCACAACAACCTGATGGTGGTGCTCCCGGATCGGGACTACCGTGACGACGTCAAGCTGGCCACAGCGGCGAACAACGCGCTCGCGGCCAACGTCACCGTGCCGGACAGCGTGGAGGCGATCGCGGAGGACGGCAACATCATCTTGACCGGGACCGCGTCCTACGGCACGGAGCTGTCTGCCGCCGAAGCGGCCGTGGCGGGCCTGGCCGGGGTCCGTGGCGTCAGCAACGATATCGAGATCAGCTACGACCTCGACCCGGTCGGGGTCGACTTGCACGTCCAGCAGGCGCTGGACCGCGCCGCGCTGGTCCCCGACGACAGCGACGTGACCGCGGACACCAAGGACGGCATCATCACGCTGACCGGCCATGTCCGCACCTGGGCCGAACACGACGCGGTGGTCGGCGCCGCGTTGATGGCCCGCGGGGCCATCGACATCCGCGACGAACTTCAGGTCACCGGCTGACCGGCATCGCCAAGAGCCGGCGGTGGCTGTCCGCCGGCGTGTTCCTACTGGTCCTCGCGGCGTGCACGAGCACGGCTGGCCGCCCGGGCCCCGGGACCGGCACGGCTGGCACCTCCACCGGGTCCGGTCCGGCGGCACCGGGCGGCCTGAGGGCGGTCCGGCACGTGTGGGTCATCGAGCTGGAGAACCAAGGGTACGCGCAGAGCTTCGGCACCCCACCGGCCGATCCGTACCTGGCCCGGACGCTGCCGCGGATGGGGGCGCTGCTGGAGAACTACTACGCGATCGGCCACAGCAGCGCGGCTAACTACATCGCGCAGGTCTCCGGGCAGGCCCCGAACATCGCCACCCAGAGCGACTGCCCGCTGTGGGTGCCCTTCGCCGGCCAGGTCATAGCCGGGCCGTACCACCAGGTTCTCGGCGAGGGCTGCGTCTACCCGGCGGCGGTCCAGACGCTCGGCAACCAGCTGTCAGCCGCCGGGCGCAGCTGGGCGGCGTACCTGCAGGACATGGGTAACAACCCGGCCCGGGACACCACGGTCGCCACGGCGCGCGGGCCCGCCTGCGGTCATCCCGCCACCTGGGCCATCGATCACACTCAGAAGGCCGCAAAGGGTGATCAGTATGCCGCCCGTCACGACGGGTTCACGTTCTTCCGCTCGGTCACAAGCAACCAGGCCTATTGCGACACGCACATCCTGTCGTTCCGGCCGCTGCCCGGCGACCTGACCCGGGCCAGCACCACCCCGGCGTTCTCCTGGATCTCGCCGAACCTGTGCGACGACGGCCACGACTCGCCATGCGTCACCGGCGCCCCGGGCGGGCTGGCGCAGGCCGACGCGTTCCTGGCGCACTGGGTGCCGGAGATCATGGCCGCGCCGGCCTACCGGGACCGCGGCCTGATCGTAGTCACCTTCGACGAGGGCAGCGACTCAGCCGCCTGCTGCGGCGAGGCATCCGGCTTCAGCCTTGACCACCCGAACGTGCCGCTGCCCGGCAAGAACGGGCCTGGCGGCGGCCGGATCGGCGCGGTCCTGCTGTCCCCCCTGATCAGGCCCGGCACCGTCAGCACCGTGGACTACAACCACTACTCGCTGCTGCGCACCGTGGAGGACATCTTCGGCCTGCCGCACCTCGGCGACGCGGCCATGCCGCAGGTCAGGCCCTTCGGCCCGGACGTGTTCGGCTAGCAGGGCCCGTTCGAGTGGGACGTCAAGCGGCTGGTACCGAGCATCGCCGTGGCAGGCCGAGAGAACGGCTTGACCGCCGGGAAACGGCACAGGGTCGCCGTTTCGACCGCGGTGGCTCACCGCACCGCGATGCGGGAATTTGCTGCCATGTCGATCCTGAACGTCTGGTACGCCCACTTCGATGTCGAAGCCGCCGTCGCCCGGCTCAAATCCGACATGCCCAAGAAGGCGGTGCGCCGGACCAAGGCTCAGATCGCGAAAACCCGCACGCGGGACAGCAGGCAGGCGCCGGCAAAACTGACGACCGTCACGGACGGGCAGC
The DNA here is from genome assembly GCA_963843745.1 of uncultured Actinomycetota bacterium. Lineage (GTDB taxonomy): Bacteria > Actinomycetota > Actinomycetes > Streptosporangiales > Streptosporangiaceae > Trebonia. The sequence goes on along the minus strand of CAWJLP010000007.1, from coordinate 657,408 downwards.
ACCGGATCATCAGCGACCCGCCGCTGATCATCCCGCTCGAAGAACTGGCCGGCCACCTCGACGTCAACGCTGTGCCCTGGTTCCTCCGCCGACTGTTCAGCGGGTACGCGCGGACCTTGCCGGTCCACCGGCGCCGGCTGGTGGAGCGATTCGCCCTGACCCGCGTGGCCCGCAAGGTCGTCGGCGTAGGCAGCATCGGCACCGAAACCTGGATCTTGCTGATAGAACCCGACGACGGCTTCGATCCGCTGCTCCTGCAGGCCAAGCGGGCCCAGCGCTCGGTGCTGGCCGACTACGCTGGCCAGAGCGGATACCGCAACCAGGGCGAGCGTGTCGTCGCCGGCCAGCACCTGATGCAAGCCGTCGGCGACATCTTCCTCGGCTGGCAGAGCGCTGCACCTCCTGGCCGCCGCTCTGCCGACTACTACTTCCGCCAGCTGCGCGACTGGAAATGCTCCGCCGAGATCGTAGGCATGAACGCCGCCCCGATGACCGGCCGCATGTGCGGCTGGACACTCGCCCGCGCGCACGCCCGGACCGGGGACCGGATCGCGATCGCCGCCTACCTTCGGCGGGTCGGACAAGTTCGACCAGGCCGTGGCCGACTTCGGCGAGAGCTATGCCGACCAGACCGAACGTGACCACACGGCGCTGGCTGACGCGGTTGCCTCCGGGCGCGCGCAGGCCCGGGTGGGTGCCTGAGCCCACCCAGGCCATGTCAGGTACCTGACGTGCGTTCAGGGGTAGTGGCTCGGGCGGACCGGTGATTGGACACGACCACGCAGGGGCCGACCGCGCTCCCCGGCCCACCACCGCAGCATCCAGTCGGTAACGGCCGAGTCGGCCTGGGCCGCCCCGCGGCACCAAACCAGCACGGCGCCGGCCGCCGTCGCCAGCGCTCCGCGGCGAACGTCGGCACTGTACGCCAGGACACCCGCCGGTTCTTCCACGTCACCCATGGCTGCGGGGACGAACCGCTCTACTCATGTCCCGACAATGCGGACCGGGCGCGCCGGTACTGGTCTTTGGTCCTTCAGCACCACGGCTGGTGCCCGGTAGAGGTCCGCAGCACTGTAAGTCCGTCAGAAAAATCTATTCAGCCCAGGCCCGTTCGGCCTTCCCCGGCGGCTTGCGCCTGGTGTGGCTGCTCACGCCGCCGAGCATCATGATGCTGGCGAAGCTTCCTGATAGTCCCATGACGACCGCCTCCTGGGTTCAGCGCCTTAACAGGCGCCCCTACCGGGTCCCGGACCGTAAGGCTGCTCAGCGGGCCGCCGTCCGCGAGCGCCAACACGCTAGTGCGGCGCACGGCGCTCCTCGGAGGCCGCGTGAGTTTGCGTTCACCGTCTTCGTCTGCGATCAGCGAAAAAACAAGGACCGTCGGTCCCAGGCAGCCAGGGGACCTTCGTCCCGTACGGGCCACCTCACAGGTCCGCTCATCACAAGGCGATGCGCAGGGCCAGCCGCGGGGGGCAGCCGCGCTGCACCAGCCGGGCGACCTGGTGCCAGTCGAGGCGGTCGGCGTAGACCTGAGCCAGCGAGCCAGGGACGCCGAGCCGGGTGAGCTGGTCCACCCGCCAGTTGTGCACGAGCAGCTCTTCCTCGTCGAGGCCCTTGTGCGTTGTCATGATCGGTTCGCCCACCCTTCCAATGAATATCACGATCACTCTTGTAATTAATCATCAGTTATGATTACCATCGTGTCAAGAGCTGGCTCGGCGGGGTGAGTACCCCGGGCGCCCGGGCAGCGACGCAAGCGAAAGGAACCGTCATGTTCAAGTCACTCAGCACGTCCCTGATCGGCCGGGGCATTCTGGCCCTGGTCGTCGGGATCATCGCGCTGGCCTGGCCTTCGGCCACCGTGCTGGCGCTGGTCATCTTGTTCGCCGTCTACGCGTTCATCGCCGCCGGCCTGCAGGCGGCGCGGGCGTTCAGCAGCCAAACCGCCGGCCCGGTCATCGGGCACCTGCTGCTCGGGCTGGTCGACCTGGCCGCCGGGGTGATCGCGCTGGCCTGGCCGGGGCCCACCGCGCTGGTCCTGGTGCTGATCGTGGGCGTATGGGCGATCACCGCCGGCCTGGTCGAGTTCTCCGCCGCCTTCGCCTCCGGCGAGCCGACCGGGACCCGAGTCATGTTCATTCTGGGCGGCCTGGCCACCGTCGCGTTCGGCGTGGTGCTGTGCGCCCACCCCGGCCTCGGCGCGATCACCCTCGCGCTGCTGTTCGGCCTGTTCAACCTGATCTTCGGGATCTGGATGCTGGTGCAGGGCATCGAGCTGCGCCGCACCGACAAGACCCTGCAATCCGCCAGGCCGGAAAAGCCGGAAAGGGCGATGGCCTGAGCCGGGCCGAGCCGATCGCCGGCCCGGTTCAGCGCTACTGAGCCGGTGCCGGCGTGTGGTCCGGCGGCAGAGCTCGCCGAGGGAGGTCTTGGAATGCTTCCGTTGTCAGGCGGCATCCCGCACGACGGTTCCCGATCGTCAACGTCTTGCTGATCGTGGCCAACTTCGCCGTGTTCACCTTCTACGAGCTACCGCACTCAACACGGCGGCCTACCACGCCTCGTTCTACTGGTGCAGCGTACCGGCGAAGCCAGACGCCCATCGCGGACATGCGCGCCGACGCCAGATCGGGTATAGTCAGTCTTGTCATAAATTATCAGCAATGATAATGGATTCCCTAAGATGAGTGCTGAGCAACGACCAGCAGGCGGCGGCCGGGCTATGACCAGCCAGCGTGGCCGCTCAGGTGCTTGGTGAGCAACAGGAGGACGAGTGATGGTGGAGGCGGTACCGGCAGCCGACGCGCCGAGGGTGTCGCGGCTGGACCGGCGTAAGGCCCGCACCCGGCAGGCTCTGATCGACGCCGCGGTGCGGCTGATCGCCGAGGGCCGCGGGGACCGGGCGAGCATCCAGGAGATCACCGAGGAGGCCGACATCGGCTTCGGGTCGTTCTACAACCACTTCGACAGCAAGGAGCAGCTGTTCGCGACCGCCTCAGAGGAGGTGCTGGAACGCTGGGGGCAGTTGATCGACCGCGCCAGCGCCGGCATCACCGACCCGGCGGAGCTGTTCGCCGTGGGCACGCGGATCACCGGGCGGCTGGGCTGGACTCACCCGGAGATCGCCGGGTTCCTCGTCGGCGCCGGCCTGGACGTCCTGGACATCCCCATCGGTCTGGCGCCGCGAGCCCTGCGCGACATCGAGGCCGGGCAGGCCGCGGGCCGCTTCACTGTTTCCGATGCCGAGATCGCGCTCAGCGCCGCAGCCGGCGGCATGCTCGGGCTCTTCCGGATGCGCCGGCGGTACCCGGAGCGCGTCACGGAGACCACCGTCGACCAGCTCGCCGAGGCCGATCTGCGCATGCTCGGTGTCCCCGCCGACGAAGCCGCCCGCCTCACCGCTCTCCCCCTCCCGGACGCCAGCACGTGGTAACACCCGCGACGATGCCGCCGACGGCGTTCCTCGTCAGCAACGCCGGGTGGCCGGGTCGCCGCAGCCGCGGGGATCGCAGGCGGGGGCTGCCAGGTGCGGAGAGCTATCGTGGACCTGACGTCGGCGTCGTGATTCGTCCTTGCTCCCCACACCGGCGATGAACCAGTCCAAGCGGGAGCTGTCACGGTATGGCTGGCGGCCTGCCGATCCGGCGCGCCAGCCAGTGCTGTTCGTCAACCCGAGGTCGGGCGACGGCAAGGCCGCGCGCGCCGGGCTTGCCGAACGGGCGCGGGAAATGGGGATCGAGGCTGTCATCCTCGCCCCGGGCCAGGACCTGGACGCGCTGGCCCGTGAAGCCGTGGCGGCCGGCGCGGATGCGCTCGGGATGGCCGGTGGCGACGGGTCGCTGACGACGGTGGCCGCGGTAGCGGCTGCGCACGGCATTCCATTTGTGTGCGTCCCGGCCGGCACGCGCAACCACTTTGCGCTCGACGCCGGTGTGGACCGGCGCGACGTGATCGGCGCTCTCGACGCGTTCACCGACGGGGTCGAGCGCCAGATCGACATGGCCGAGGTGAACGGCCGCGCATTCCTCAATAACGCCTCGCTGGGGATCTACGGAGACGCGGTTCGCAGCCCGGCCTACCGCGATGCCAAGGTACGTACTCTCCTGGAGACCGCAGCCGGGGTGATGGGCCCAAGCACGGAGGCGCCTGCGCTGTGCCTGGCCGACGACTTGGGACGCGAGCACCGTGATCTCGTCGTCGTTCTCGTGTCGAACAACCCCTACGCGCTTGATCGCCCGCTGGCCCGCGGTACCCGCCCGACGCTCAGCGGCGGGCAGCTCGGGATCGTCGTCGTCGACGCGGCCGCCGACAGCCCGCGCCTTCCAGGGCGAGCCTGGAGCGCGCCGCGTCTGGAGGTCAGTGCCCCGGAACCGGTCCACGCCGGAGTTGACGGCGAGGCGGTGGAACTCGGTCCGCCGCTGTGTTTCGCTATCCGGCCGGCGGCGCTGCGGGTCCGGATCTCCTCACGCCACCCGGGCGCCTCGCCATCAGCGCGCCTGCCCCTCCCAGGCCACCCATCCCGATCTCGGGACAGGAGGGGATAGACGCACCCAACCAGCAGGGACTCGCCCGCATCCGAATTCGCCTTCATCCGGAAAACCCGCAGCATCTACCGTTTTAGGCGACGGCGCTGAGCCACTCCTGCCAGGAAGGCAGCCCCCGGATAAGGCCGCCTTCGACTGCTGGGCAGCGTCAGCTCTTGAGCGCTTCCCGCAGCTCGCTGGTGATTTCGTCGGTCGTAGCCTCCACGGTGCGCTTCACGACTTTGGCGGCGTCCTGTGACCTTCGCCTGACGACCAGCACACCTGGCGCGTGACGACCGGCCAGCTCGTGCAGACACTGACAGTGGCCATTCTCGCGATTCCCGGTCCATCCTTGAGCCTGCGGCCCCGCCGCCGCCCAACGCATCCTCTCTGTCGAGCGTCAAGGATCAACCGCCCCGTTCCCATTGCTTGCTCTTTCGTCGAGGTAACGGATGAGCGCTGATGGGCGGAACCGAGTTGCTTGCCTAGCCGGATGGTCTCGAGTGCGCCGGTCTCGACGGCGTCGTAGAGCCAGCTTTTCTTGACCTTCAGCAGGGCGCACACGTCGTCCGGGGTGAGCAGATCGAGGTCCCGGTACGGGCCTTCAGGGAGCACGGGGCGCCCGGCGGCGGCGTTCCCGTTCCGGTCGACGCTGATGGCGGCGGTTTCGCGGGCTGATGGTGGTGGCGTCGCCGCGGACGATGGCGCGGATGGTCATCTCACGGACGCCGAGGGCCGCGGGCGATGCGTGCGAAGCCATGGCCCATGACGTGCAGGGGGCGCAGCCGCAGCCGGGCGCCACCAGCGTCTATGCGGGCGCGGCGCAGGGTGCTGCTTGTGACCTTGGACATGGCTCTTTCGGTGGCGGGGTGGGCTGGCGGTGGCCGGAGTGCAAGTCGTGGACGGTTGCGGGCGCCACTCCGGCGGCTGCGGCGATAGCCCCGGTAACTGCCCCCTTCATGCTGGAGGCGGCGTATCTGGGCCGGATGCTCCTGGTGGGCAACGCCAGCGGCGACTGGCAGCACCCCGTGGCGACCAACAGCCTCTGGCTCGGCAGCCTCGCCATAGCCGGATTTTCCTCCGGCTACTATTTCCCGGCGCATCCCGAGTAAGTCCGGCCCGCCGCCCAGGGCGCCATCAACGCCATCTCGAAAGGGCTAGTGGACATCAGGACCCAGATCTTCCCGCTGGCCGAGGCCGCCGTTGCGCACCGCCGCGCAGAGAATGGCCCGGTCGGCGGCCGGATCCTGCTAGCACCCTGACCACCAGATAAGGTCGGAATCACTGTCGCGAGAAGCTACCGGCCGCAGTTCGGGCATACAGCCCCGGGTGATCCGCCTGCGAAGTTGAGGGAACCGAGTTGTCCCAGGAAACGCGTGTGCCGTTTACACGCGGGGTTGACCGGGGAGGCTAGGTTCCGAATCGAGCCGGGTTTCCCGCTGCGTCCGCCAAGCCGTGGAGGCGCAATGCCAGACGTTCTCGACCAGGCAAATCGCCTCCTCCACGAAGTGGCCGAAACCCATCATCGCGTCTTCCGGCTCGTGGATGGCGTCGACGACGACTGGGCTAGCTGGTATTCCGACTGGCTGGTCAATCTCTCCGAGTTGCCTGCGCTGCTGGAGACGAAGCCGGTCCGCAGCGAACTGACCTACCTGCTCGTCAGCCTCGACAAGGAGTACACCGCTAAGCACCCCGGTCAGCCTTGGGAGGCCTACTACGCTCAGCGCATTCTTGATCACTTCGGCTCGGCAGAACGCTGATTCGACTGCGGGAACGCCATGGACTACAACCATGTGATCGAGGACATCGGGAAGGTCATCGACGCCGCCGGCGTCGCCGTCATTGTCGTCGGCATGCTGATCAGTACCGGTGCTGCCGTCGTCGAGCTGGGCCGTCATGAGACCGGTGTCTACCGCCATTTCCGCCAGCAGCTCGGCCGGACGATCCTGCTCGGCCTGGAGTTGCTGGTCGTCGGCGACATCGTCCGCACTGTCGCCACTGAACCCACCCTGACCAGCGTGGCAGTACTCGCCATCATCGTCTTGATTCGGACCTTCCTGAGTTTCTCGCTGGAGGTAGAGCTGACCGGCTATTGGCCGTGGCAAAGAAAAACCGCCCAGCTTCCTCCGGAATAGTAGGGTCCTGCCATGCCTGCATACGTCATCGTCGACATCGACGTCACCGACCCGGAACGCTACGAGCAGTACAAGGCAGCGACCCCGGCCACGCTCGCGGCGGCCGACGGCCGTTTTCTTGTCCGCGGCGGGGAGATCACCATTCTCGAGGGCGACTGGCAGCCATCGCGTCTGGTGGTGCTCGAATTCGAGAACGTCACGGCCGCGGAACGCTGGTATGAGTCAGCGGCCTATCAGGCGGCGAAGAAGCTCCGTGAGGGAGGAGCGCGCATGCGCATGGTCGCTGTGCAGGGCGTCGAATCGGGCTGATCGCCATCGTCTCGCCCGTGGATGCCAGGGTGTGGCCAGGGGTTTCCCCGGGCGCGAACCACGCGCCGTCAGTGCGACGGTGGACGCAATCGGCACGTCAGCATCGTGCCCCCGGCACGACCGGTGCCTGGTCTAAAGCACGGAGGAGCCCTCGCCATGACGGAAAGCGCACAGCAGGCAAGCAGCGGTAAGACCGCTATCCGCCCGTTCCACATCGGGTTTCCCGAGGCGGAACTCACGGAGCTGCGCAGGCGCGTGAACGCGACCAGGTGGCCCGAGCGCGAGACGGTCACCGACGACTCGCAGGGCGTCCGGCTCGCGATGATGCAAGACCTCGCGCGGTACTGGGCGACCGGCTACGAATGGGGCAAGTGCGAGGCGAAACTGAACGCCCTGCCGCAGTTCATCACCGAGATCGACGGGCTGGACATTCATTTCATCCACGTCCGTTCCCAGCATCAGGACGCGCTGCCGCTGATCGTCACGCACGGATGGCCCGGCTCGATCATCGAGCAGCTGAAGATCATCGAGCCGCTCACCAACCCCACGGCGCACGGCGGCAGCGCGGCGGACGCCTTCCACCTAGTCGTTCCCTCGCTGCCAGGCCACGGATTCTCCGCCAAGCCGACCACCACCGGCTGGGATCCCGTCCGCACCGCGCGCGCCTGGACCGAACTGATGAAGCGCCTGGGATACACCCGGTTCGTCGCGCAGGGCGGCGACTGGGGCGCGGCGGTCACCCAGACGATGGGCGAACAAGCACCGCCGGAACTGCTCGGCATCCACTCCAACATGCCCGGCACCGCGCCGGCCGACATCACCGCGGGGTTCGAGCGCGGCGACCCGCCGCCGTCAGGCCTGTCATCCGAGGAGAAAAACGCCTACGAGCAGCTGAGGAACTTCTACGCCAAGCACGTCGCTTACGCGCAGATCATGGCGACGCGCCCGCAAACGCTGTACGGCCTGGCCGACTCACCCGCCGACCTGGCGGCGTTCATGCTCGACCACGGCGACGGCACCGGCCAGCCCGGGCTGGTGGAACAGGTCCTGCAGGGCCACCTGAACAGCGCCCTTACCCGAGACGACCTCCTGGACAACATCACGCTGTACTGGCTGACGAACACCGGGGTCTCCGCGGCCCGGCTGTACTGGGAGAACAAGGCGGACTTCTTCAACGCCAAGAACATCTCAATCCCCTACGCCATCAGCGTCTTCCCCGACGAGCTCTATCAGGCCCCGCGCAGCTGGGCCGAGCGCGCGTATCCCGGCAACCTCATCTATTACAACAGGGTCGACCGAGGCGGTCACTTCGCGGCGTGGGAGCAGCCGGACCTGTTCACCGCCGAAATGCGGGCGGCCTTCCGGTCACTGCGCTAGCCGGGGCGCGGTCGCGGTCACGACGACCCGGCGCGTGAGGCCCGCCTCGGGAAGGCGCCGCCTGGCCTCGTCTTGCAGGCTGGCGAGCCCGGAGTCATCGTGCGGATCACCGAGGTCAATGGCGACCTGGTAGACGCGGGTATACAGGTCGTGCCACCCGGGCTGTGCCGCCACGCCGACGTCACCGAAGCCCGCGCCGCGCAGGAGCCGCGGCCAGTCGATCCGCAATCTGGCCGGCAGCCTGGCGTCGTCGGGGACCTTCGGCTGCCAGTTGGTCAGCACCAGCCGGCCGGCGGGCCGGAGGATCCGGCGTGCTTCGGCGGCCGCCGCGGCCGGGTCGGCGGCGAAGTGGAAGGCGTCGATCGACACGGCAGCGTCGGCATGCGCGTCAGGAAGGCCGGTACTGGTGAGATCGCCGACGATGAACCGCGCCTTGGCGGTCACGCCGAACAGCGCCGCCCGGTGCGTGGCCTGATCGATCGCGACGGGCGAGAAGTCCACCCCCACCAGCCAAACGCCGGCCTCCCTGGCCAGCCACAGCCCTGGCCCGCCGCGCCCGCAGCCAAGATCGGCGAGCATCTGTCCTGGCGAAAGGCGCAGGGCTCGCGCCACATGGCGCAGCAGGGCCGCCGAGACGAAGGAGAGCGGCTGGACCTCAGGCGGCAGGTCGGGCGCGGCCAGTTCCCAGACCCGGCGAAGTCCGACGGACATCCCCGCCGCTGAAAAGCCCCGGTCGAAGTCGGCGGCGCCCGGCGCGGACATGGCTTCTCGCCGCGCAGGGTCTTCCTGATCGTGTGGCATCGATCAACAAAATCGCGCACTGGGACATCATCGCGCAACAGGATTCCTGGCAGACTGCTGCGTATGACCGGATATGACGCCAAGGCAGAGTTCCACATGTACCTGCAGCGAGCGCGCGAGGTGCTGCTGTGGAAGCTGGAAGGGCTGAGCGAGTATGACATCCGCCGGCCGCTGACGCCAACCGGCACCAACCTGCTCGGCATCGTCAAGCACGTGGCGGCCGTCGAGCTCGAGTACTTCGGCCCGGTATTCGGGCGCCCGACCGGGATATCACTGCCGTGGGCCAGTGCGGACGCTGAGCCCAACGCGGACATGTGGGTCACGCCAGACGAGAGCCGGGCCGAGATCGTCGACCTCTACCATCGCTCGTGGCAGCTCGCCGACGAGACGATCGCGGAGCTGCCGCTGGACGCTCCCGGCACGGTGCCGTGGTGGGGAGACCAGGGCGCGGTGACGCTGCACCGGATCCTGGTGCACATGATCGCGGAAACCCAGCGGCACGCTGGCCACGCCGATATCGTCCGCGAGATGATCGACGGCTCGGTCGGCGCCCGCCCGGGCGTCGACAACATGCAGGCGCTGGATCAGGCTTGGTGGCGCGACTACCACGACCGGGTGGAGTCGGCGGCCCGCAGCGCCGCCGGCACCTGACCCGGCGCCGCGCCCTGGCGTGGCGGTCAGGGCGCGGCGCTCGGCTGCGTGCTCAGCGGATGTAGAACTCCTCGGCGTCGTACTCGGTGAACTCGGTACCCGCCGGGATGTCGGACAGGCCAAGCTCCGCGAACGCGGGGAAGAGCTGCTCGGCCGCCCACCGTTCCTGGTGAGCCTTCGACTCCCAGACGGTCACCACGTTGAGGCCGTCCTCGTCCGTGCCTGCCGCCCAGGCGAGCAGGCCGTCGATGTCCTGGGGCGGGTTGTGCTTGGCGGAGACCATGCGGAAATTCTCGATGGTCTGGCTTTTCGACTTGGAGAAATGGATGTGTGTCATGACCGTCCTGCCTTTACCTATCTGCGCGTGATTCGCGCTGGCAGGAAGGACGCTACGGGAAAGGCCTGATCCGGCCATCCGGGGAAATACTCATCCGGGTACTCATTCGCTGGACCAGGCGGCGATCTGGCTGCGGTTGCTGAAGCCGAGCTTGACCAGGATGTGCTGGACGTGGTTCTCCGCCGTCCGTTCGGAAACGTAGAGGGCCTCGCCGATCTGCTTGTTCGTCAGGCCGCGGGCGACCAGCCTGGCGACCTCGAGCTCACGGGGGCTCAGCGGCGAACGGGCTGCCGACGCGGCCGGGAGCCGGGCCCGCAGTTGCCCGATCCTCGTGGTGAACGGGACCATGCCGAGCTGTTCGGCCTGGCCCGCCGCGGCGTCAAGCGCGGCCGCGGCCTCGTCCAGGTCGCCGGCAGCCTGCCGGCGGGCCAGGGCGGCGGCGAGTTCGACGCGGGCCTGCACGGCGTACCCGCGGGCGCCGTTGGCGTCGCAGACCGAGGCCGCCGTCCGAAGATCCTGCGCCGCGGCGTCCAGGTGCCCCAGTGCCGCGGCCGCCAGGCCCAGCTGCAGCTCGACCGGGCCCATGTATACCCCGGCGCCTGCGCCGTTCGCGACGTGCTGGCCGCGGAACGGCTCGAACCGGCCGGCCAGGAACTCGATGTCCTTCGTGCGGCCCAGGCCGATGGCGGCCGGAAGCGCGTGCCCCCAGGCCGCCAGCCGCATCGCCGGTGACGGCGTCCAGGACTGAGGCGGCCCCGCCAGCGCGTAGGCCGTCGCCGCGGCGGCCCGGTCGCCCTGGAGCAGGCGGATTAGCGTGAGGGTGAGCGCGGGGAAGATCGTGGCGGTTCCCTGGGTGGTGTCCACGGCCTCCGGCCGCAGGTGCGCGGGGATGAGGTCGAACATCTCGGCCAGGCCGGACTGGTCGAGCCCTATGTGCAGGCTTGACTGGGACAAGATCACGGAGAGAGCGCCGATCGCGGCCGGGTGCCTGTCGCTGAACAGCTTGAACCCCTCGCGAGCCAGCCGCGCCGCGTCGGTGAAGCGCCCGGTGGCCAGCGCGAGCGTGGCCGCGCTCTCCAGGGAATGCCATCGCCCGACCGGGCCGCTCAGCCGGTCCAGGCAGGAACCGAGGTCGGTGAGGTCGCGCTGGACGAGCCGCAGCTGGCCAGCCTCGAACAGGGTGTCGATCCGCCACAGCCGACCCCACATCTCGACCCAGGCGCTGCCCAGGGCGTCCGCGGCCTTGAGCATCCGGGCCGCCAGCACGGTCCGCTCGGCCAGTCCCTCCGGGGCGCAGCAGGCCAGCTGACGGGCGCGGAGCGCGTCCACAAGCGCGACCGGATCATCCGCCGATTCGGCGGCCGACAGCGCGTCCTGGCTGACCGGTCCCGCCCGGTCGTACTCGCCGCGGTATACCAGCGCCTGCGCGTATGAGGCGGACACCCGGGCCCGCAAGTCGTCGGGGAGATCGTTTCCGGCCAGCGCCTGCTCGCAGATCCGGCAGATCTCACCGTCCCATTCCGGAACTCCGGTGGCCTCCATCACCAGGGCGGTGCGGGCCAGTGCGAGCCGGTCGCGCCGGCGTTCGGCCCGGCGGCCGACCCGGGTCGCCGCCTCCTGCGCACCGGACAGGTCGCCGCTTCGGTGCAAGGCCGCGGCCAGGGCGAGCTCAAGCCGGTCCCGGTCGGCCTCGCCGAGTTCCCCCTCGCCAGCCGACAACGCCTGCCGGTACAAGCGCACGGCCTCCTCGAAAGCCAGCGACTCCGCCGCCACGCGGGCGGCCGCCTCGCAGGCGGCCACCGCCCTAGCCCGGTCACCGGGCAGGGAGCCCTCGACCCGGTGCCGGGCGACGTCCGCCAGGTGCGGGCGCAGCTGCCCCTCGTACAGCGCCTCGATCGCATCGGCCGCCTCCGTGTGCAGCCGCCGCTGCTCATCCGCGCTCAGCCGGGCTGCCACTGCCGAACGGACCAGAGCGTGTGAGAAGCGGTAATCACCGGGATGATCCCCGGCCACCACGAATCCCGCGGCGCGGCACTCGTCCAGCGGGCTGAGCAGGCTGAGCACGGGCACGCTCAGCATCCGGGCCACCACGCCGGCCGAGAAGCTGTTACCGGCCACCGCGGCGGTCCGCAGCAGCGCCTGGGCGGGCTTCGACACCTGGGCAAGCCGGTACGCCGTCGCGTCAACCACCCGCCCAGGCACCGAGCCTGGCCCGTGACCCTGCTCAACAAGCATGCGAGCCAGCTCTCGGACCAGGAACGGGTTGCCCTCCGTCTCGGAGTGCACCTCGTCCGCTAGTACCGCGGACGAGGGCAGCCCGGCAGCGCGCAGCAGATCCCCGATGGCCTGGACGGGCAGGCCGTGCAGATCCACCCGGTCCGCGTTGGCCTCCGCCGACAGACGGAGCAGGGTCTCATCGCCCGCCCCCGGGGAGGCCCGGTAGCTGGCGAAGACCAGAACGCGGGTCCCGCGCAGCTGCCGCACGAAATCGGCGAGCAGGACCGCGGACGCCTCGTCCGCCCACTGCAGATCGTCGAGCACCAGCAGCATCCCGGCCGATTCGGCCGCTTCCGCCAGTCGTCGGTGCACCTCGGCGAACAGCGCGAACCGGTGAGCGGCGCCGGAATCGGCGCCCTCGGCCAGAGCCGACCGCCCGGAGTCACCGAAGACGTGCGACCAGAGGTCGGGCCGTGGTCCGCTCCCCGCGTCACCGTGGACGGCGGGCTCCGCCAGGATCAGCTGCCACAGGCCGTAGGGCGGCGAGCTGTCCCGGTCGGTCGCGCGAGCCCACGCCACTGGCACGCCCCTGGCGGTGGCCGCGGCAGTGAGCTCTTCTGCTAGCCGGGTCTTCCCGATTCCCGCCTCGCCGGTGCACAGCACCAGGCGGCCGTGTCCCGCCAGCGCGTCTTCCAGGAGGCGCGTGACCCGAGCCAGCTCGCGGTCACGGCCCACCATTAGCACGGCTGAGTCAGCCTGCCCGCCCCCCACGGCCCCGCCCCCCACGGCGCAACAATAAGCGCGGGAGGCCATGACTGCCTAGAGTCGCTCTTTCGTCACGAGAAGCGGGCGGTGGAGGCGAGCGCGGCGGCCTCTGTTCCCGCGTCGTACTGGTAGATCCAGCGGCGGTCGGTGAGCTGGCTGCCCGAGCTGTCGTAGCCGGCGCCGTTGCGCCTGGAGCCGAGCTGGACTTGTGCCGTCCGGTCCCGCCGCAGCTCCTCATACGCGGCCAGCGCTCGCGGGACACCCGCCGGGCTCGCGCAGGCGCCGAGCAGTTCGGCCAGCGCGACGGCGTCCTCCAGGGCCTGGTTCACGCCCTGCCCCAGATGGGGCAGCATCGGGTGCGCCGCGTCCCCGAGCAGTGTCAGCCGTCCGCCGCTCCACCGCGGCAACGGCGCCCGGTCGTACATCCCCCACTGGAAGCCGCTGCCACCCGGACCGGTGATCGCGGCGATGATCTCCCCGATCACCGGGTCCCAGCCCGCGAAGTGCGCAGCCAGCGCCGCCGGATCACCGGTCGCCGACCACGACTCGCGGACGGGCGTGCCCGACTGGACGAAGCCGACGTAGTTCAGCAGCTGGCCCGCGCGGACCGGGAAAACCAGGAAGTGCTTGCTCTCGCCGACCCACATCCGCATCGTGTCGGCCGGGTAGCCGGCCATGGACGGCACCAGGCCGCGGTAGGCGACGACCCCGGAGAACACAGGCTCCGCCGGATCGACCACGAACCCTTGCAGCACCGAGTGAATGCCGTCTGCTCCGATCACGACGTCCGCCGTGACCGACGTCCCGTCGCCGAACCCGACGGTGGCGGCGTCGGCATCCTGGCTGAAGTCCGTGCACCGGTGCCCGGTTCGCACGGTGCCGGGCGGCAACTCCTCCGCGAGCAGCGCAAGGAGGTCGGCCCTGTGGATGCCCACGTTCCGCCCGGGCTGCGCGAACTGGTGCGGTTCGTGCCGCGCGGGCCGCCCGTCGGCGAGCCGCAGCTCGGTCGAGACGTGCCGCGCGCCCAGCCGCCGGATTCCCTCGCCTGCCCCGAGCCTGTCGAGCATCCGCAGTCCGTTCGGCGCCAGCGACACCCCGGCACCGACCTCGGTCAGCTTCCGCGCCTGCTCGTGCACCTGGACGTCGATCCCGGCCCGGTCCAGCGCGACCGCCGCCGCCATCCCGCCGATCCCGCCGCCGACCACCACCGCCCGCAGCGCCACACCTCCACCTTCCTCGCGAATATCCCCGGAACAGCACCGCTAAGGCGCTAAGCGGGCGGGTCGCCGGTGAGCCTGAACCAGCGGCGTACCCGGACGGGTGGCTCGGCCAGCGCGACGGCGGCCGCCGGGAGGGTGGGTTTCGGACGGCGCGGTTCGCGGACGCCCGCGTCTTCCGGCGGGCGACCGCGGCGGCGCGGCAGGCGGGCCGTCACCGACCTGACCGTGCGAACCACCGCTGCCCACACTTCGTGGCGGCGCTCGTGCCTCACAGGGCCATTATGCGCCCGGCATCCGCCTTGCGACGAAGACGAACTCCCGGCCGGGCCGGTCCGGGGCGTCCCTGATCTCGTCGGCGGCGAATCCGGCGGCCGCCAGCGAATCGAGGACCGCGTCCCGGCCGCGGAACCGCAGCGTCGAATCCGACGTCAGCACCGCGCCGTCGGAGTCGAAGATGTACGTAGTCCGGAACGTGACGAGCTCGCCGCTGACCTCGGTGACGTCTCCCCAGGCCTCGACTCCGCCGATGCCGGGAACCACCGCCCGGATATAGGAATGCGGCCGCCCCCACTCCAGCCACGCCCGCCGCGCCGGATCGCGGGTCTCGAACACCAGCCGCCCGTCTGGCCGCAGCGCCGCATGAGCGGCGGCCAGGACGGCGCCCCATTCCTCATCCGTGATGAAGACCTGCGCCACGTTGCCGGTCATCGTCGCCAGGTCCACGTGCAGCGGGGGCAGCGCGTCGGCCGGCCCGTGCACCCACCGCACCCGGTCGCCGAACGGCTTGGCCCTGGCGATGTCCAGCGACGCCAGCGCGGGATCGAGGCCGGTAACCGAGAAGCCTCGCGACGCGAGCAGGCAGGCGAGGGTCCCTGTGCCGCACCCGATGTCCAGCACCGAACGTGCCCCGAACTCCGCCGCCATCGCCGCGTATACCTCGAGATCCGACCGGTCCTGGTCTAGGGGATCGTAGAGCGCCGCGAGCCGCGGCTCGGTGTAATGCGCGTCGACCACAATGGCTAAACCTAAGGACGCGAGGCCCGCCGGGCTAATCTATTTTCATGGCGCGCAAGAGCTGGGTCCTGTCCGTTGTGGCCTGTGGCGCCGGTCCAGCCGAGCAGCTCGGCTCCCTCGTCAAGCAGGCCATCGAGCGCGGCTGGACGGTGCAGGTGATCGCCACCCCGTCCGCGCTGGCGTTCTTCGACGCGGCCGAAATAGAGGCACTGACCGGTTCGCCGGTGCGCAGCGTGCACCGCAAGCCGGGCATGCCGAGGTCCCGGGTCCCCGACGCGATCGTCGTCGCCCCCGCCACGTTCAACGTGCTCAACCAGTGGGCGCTCGGCGTCGCCGACTCCTACGCGCTCGCCGTGCTCGCCGAACAGACCGGTATGGGCATCCCGATCGTCGTGCTGCCCGCCGTCAGCGGGCCGCTCGCCTCCCGCCCCCAGTTCGCGCGCAGCGTCAAGGCGCTGCGCGCCGAGGGCGTCAGCATCCTGCTCGGCCCCGGCGGCACGCCGCCGCCCGCCGGCGGCGAAGCGGACTTCCCCTGGCACCTCGCGCTCGATGAGGCAGCGGAAATGACTGGTTTCGGTGCCGCCTGAGGCCAACGACAGGGAGCTGCTCAGGCAGACGTTCAACACGGCCGCCGCGCGGTACCAGGAGGCGCGGCCCGAGTACCCCGGCGAGCTGTACGCCGCGCTCATCGCCCTGGCCGGGCTGCGGCCCGAGGCCGACACCTTGTGCGAGGTCGGTGCCGGGCCCGGCGGCCAGCTGCGCCGCCACTGGGGCGCAGTGCTGCACGGTGGCGCGCAGGGTTTAGCTGCCGCGGTCCCTGGCGGCCGCGCTGGACCGGACTAGCCTGGACACATGGCATCGTCGAAGCGCAAGCGCGGGCTCGCCGTCACCGCGGTCATCGTGGCCGGCTACGTGGCGGGCACGATCGTCGCCGTCAAGCAGGGCTACTCCTTCGGCCGGAGCGTCCCGGTGCGCTGCCGGCAGGGACACCTTTTCACCACGACGTGGATCCCCGGCGCCTCGCTGAAGGCGCTGCGCCTGGGCCTCTGGCGCGCCCAGTGGTGCCCGGTCGGCCGGCACTTCGACCTGGTGCGCCTCGTCAAGGAAGCCGACCTCTCCCCCGCCGAGCTCGAATTCGCGGCCGAGCACCACGACATCCCCGTCCCCTAGCCCGGCCACGAGGATGCCCGCCGGCTACTCCGGCACGCCGCAGGCGCGCAAGCTCGGCCTCAAGCCCGGCCACCGCGTGGCGCTCGACGAGCCGCCCGACGGCTGGGAGCTGCAAGAGCCACCCGGCCTCCTGGACGCCGACCCCGACGGCGCCGCCGATGTGATCATCGCGTTCTTCCGCACGGCGGCGGAGATCCCCGACCGGCTGCCGGGCCTGGCGAGGCGCATCTTCCCGGCCGGCGCGATCTGGGCGGCCTGGCCGCGCCGCGCGGCGGGCCACGCCAGCGACATCACCGACAGCATCGTCCGCGAGCACGCGCTCGCCCTGGGGCTCGTCGACGTCAAGGTCGCCGCGCTCGACGAGGACTGGTCAGCCCTCCGCCTCGTCTGGCGGGTGGAGAACCGCGACCTGGCCCCCGTCAGCACCGGATAGTTCCTCCGGCGGGGAGCTTTTTTGGTATTCGGAACGATCTCGTGGCGACTGTTGTCGGATCCGGCTGCTCGCCATTCGTGGTGTGCGGTGAGAGGGTGCCTCATGCAGGGCACCGCGAGGACAAGGAGACGCACGTGAAGTACGTCATGCTGATCATCGACACTCCGGCCGAGCCGGCACAGCAGAGCCCCGAGTACGGCGCCTGGTACGCCGAGATCGGCGCCTGGTACGAGAAGTGGGGCGCGACCGGCAAGCTGGACGGCGGGCACCAGCTCCAGGGGGCGGACTCGGCCAAGACCGTGCGGGCGGCCGGCGTGACCGACGGCCCGTTCGTGGAGACGAAGGAAGTGCTCGGCGGCTATTCGGTGATCGACGCCGACTCGATCGACGAGGCCGTCGAGGTCGCCAAGACCTGGCCGGGTGTCGACCGCGGCTGGATCGCGATCGAGGTCCGCCCCGTCATCGAGATGGGCTGACCGGGGCTCACAGCGACAGTCCGCGAGTGAGCAGCTCGCGCTCGGCCGGGTTGACGGTCAGCGCGAGCGCTCGCTCGCTGGCCGCCTGTGCCTCGTCGGCCCGGCCCAGGGCGGCGAGCAGGCCGGCGCGCAGCGCGTGAAAGAGGTGGTAGCCGTCGAGTTCGGCGGCCAGCGGCTCGGTCTCCGCGAGCGCGGCCTCGGCACCCAGGGCGTACCGGGTGGCGACCGCCCGGTTCAGCAGGACCACCGGGGACGGAGCCAGCTGCTGCAGCCGGCTGTATAGCAGCCGGATCTGCCGCCAGTCGGTCTCCTCGTAACACGGCGCCTGCGCGTGCAGGGCCGCGATCGCCGCCTGCACCTGGTACGGCCCCGCGTGGCGCAGCGCGATCGCCCGGTCGAGCAGGACGCCCGCCTCGTCGGCGAGCTTCTTGTCCCACCTTGACCTGTCCTGGTCCTTGAGCCTGATCAGCCGGCCCCAGCCGTCGAACCTGGCGGCGGCCCGCGACTCGTGCAGCAGGAGCAGCGCGAGCAGGCCGAGCACCTCTGGCTCGCGCGGCATCAGCCGGTGCAGCGTCCTGGTCAGCGCGATCGCCTGGGCCGCCAGGTCGCGGCGGGCGGGCTCGCGGCCCGAGCTGGCCAGGTACCCCTCGTTGAAGACCAGGTACACGACGGCGAGCACGCCGGCCAGCCGCTCGCCGAGGTCGTCGGGGTCAGGTACGCGCACCTTGACGCGCGCCTGCGTGAGCGCCTTGCGCGCCCGCAGCAGCCGCTGGGCCATGGTCGGCTCGCTGACCAGGAAAGCGGACGCGATCTGGTCGCTGGTCAGGCCGCAGACGGCGCGCAGCGTCAGCGCGACCTGCGCCTGCTCGGGCAACGCCGGATGGCAGCAGGCGAACACCAGGCTCAGCAGCTCGTCGTCCGCGCGCCGGTCCGCGCCGCCCGGTCCCCCGATGCCGACCCCGGCGGCATCCCCCGGCTGGTCCGCGGTCGGCTCCGCGGCATCCGGGGCGCCGTCGGCGGCCGCGAGCAGGGCGATTTTCTCCGCGCCGGCCTTGTCGCGGCGCAGCCGGTCGAGCGCCTTGCGGCGCGCCGTGGTGGCCAGCCAGCCGCCCGGGTTCGGCGGCACCCCGTCGCGCGGCCAGTGCTCCATCGCCTCGACGAACGCGTCCTGCACCGCGTCCTCGGCGAGCCCCACGTCCCCGGTGCGCGCCGCGAGCGCGGCCCTGATCCGGGTCGCCTCCTCCCGGTACGCGCGCTCGAGGGGCTCGCCGGCGTCCATGGCAGCAGTCTTCCATGCCGGCCCGCGGCCGGGGCAGGACGGCACGCGGGGCGGCCCTGTTGACGGGCGGGAGCGAAACTATCATCGGGGCATGACGGAGTTCCGGCTTGCCGAACGGATGGGGCGGCTCGGCACCGAGTCCGCGTTCGAGGTGCTCGCCAAGGCCAAGGCCCTGGAGGCCGCCGGGCAGACGATCGTTCACCTGGAGATCGGCGAGCCCGATTTCCCGACGGCCGGGCACATCGTCGAGGCCGCGGTCGAGGCGCTGCGGACCGGCCACACGCACTACGTGCCCGCGCCGGGGATCCCGGCGTTGCGCGAGGCGGTCGCCGCGTTCCTGGAACGGACCGGGCGGATGCGGGTGCCTCCGGACCGCGTGGTGGTGACGCCCGGCGCCAAGCCGATCATGTTCTTCACGATCCTCGCGCTAGCCGGACCCGGGGACGAGGTGCTCTACCCGGACCCCGGCTTCCCGATGTACGAGTCGATCACCTCGTTCGCCGGCGCGGTACCCGTGCCCGTTCCGCTGCGTGAGTCCAACGGCTTCAGGATCGATGTCGCCGAACTCGAACGGCTGATCACCCCGCGCACCAGGCTGCTGATCATCAACTCCCCGCACAACCCGTGCGGCAGCGCGCTGACCCCCGAGGACTGCGCCGCGATCGCCGGGCTCGCGCAGCGCCACGACCTGGTGGTGCTCTCCAACGAGGTCTACTGGGCGATTCGGTATGGTCGGGGGGTTGTAGGGGGGTCGTCCCCCCTACAGCAAGCAGCGCATGCCAGCGTGCTCGACTTCGACGGCATGGCGGACCGGACGATCCTGCTGGACGGCTGGTCAAAGACGTACGCGATGACGGGCTGGCGGCTCGGCTTCGGCGTCTTCCCGCCCGCCCTCGTGGAGCCGGTCACCCGGCTGGCCATTAACTCGGTCTCGTGCACTTCGGCGTTCAGCCAGTACGCGGCCATCGCGGCGCTCGGCGGGCCGCAAGAACGGAGTCGCGCAGATGGTCACAGAATTCCGCGCACGACGTGACGTGATTGTCGGCGGCCTCAATGAGATTCCGGGCATCAGCTGCGTCGAGCCCCAGGGGGCGTTCTACGCGTTTCCCAACATCACAGGTACCGGCCTGACCGCGAGCGAGCTGGCTGACAGGCTGCTGTACAAAGCGGGCGTCGCCGCCCTGCCCGGCACCGCGTTCGGGGCGTGGGGCGAGGGCTTCCTGCGGCTGTCCTACGCGAACTCAGTGACGAATATCCGGGCGGCACTGGACGCGATCAAATCACTTCTCGGCTAGCGTCGGCGGCGCCGACAAAATAGCACAATTTGGCCGATCAGCCGTAAATAACGATTTGGCCGCATTGGCGCTGTGGCGAGGATTACACTAGCCAGCTAGTCATAATTCGGTACCGGACGAGGTGGTCTGGTGTTGCTCGTCCGAACACAGGCGAGGCGGAGCCAATGACGAGCCCTGACGTTCCGGGCCCTGAGCGGCCCGCTGGCCATGCCGCGCCGTCGCGGAAATCGTTCCGCCTCCCGCGCCCCCCGCTCCCCTCACGAGCCTCCCTGGCCCTGCGCAACTGGCCCGTGTCCCGGCGGCTGGTCGCGGTCATCGTGATGGCGGTGGTCATGGGGCTGGTCTTCGGCGGGCTGCGGGTCGCGTCCGCCATCGGGACCGCCGGCTCGTTCGCCCGCACCACACAGCTGGCCGTTCTCGGCGAGCAGGTCACCGCGCTGGCGCAGGCGATGGAGAACGAGCGCGACATGTCCGCCGCAGTGCTCGCCGACGACCGCGTCATCGCGGCGGCGACCGCCGCGAAGGAGTCGGACGCGGTGCTCAAGGGGCTCAAGCAGGGCGCGGCGCCCGACATGGCCGCGCGGGCGAGCGCCCAGGCGGCGACCGACGCGGCGGCGACGCGGACACTGAACCTGACCGAGCAGATCGCCGCGCAGTTCCCGGCGACCACCCAGGCCAGGGCCGCGACCGTCGTCTCGCAGATCGACCTCATTCCCGCGCTCCGCTCCCAGCTCAGCAGCCAGAACGCCGTCGGCCGCGATCCAGGCGTACTCCGGGGTCATCGCCGACCTGTTCAACCTGAACGACGAGATCACGAGCGGCAGCGGAGACCCCGCCCTATCGGACGAGGTGCGCACCCTCGGTGCGATCTCCCGGGCCAAGGACCAGGCCTCACAGCAGCGCGCGATCCTCTACGCCGCCCTCATCGAGTCGTCGGCCAACGACCCGGCCGCGCTGGCCGACGCCGGCGGACTGCAGTCGCTGACCACCGCGGCGGGGCTGGAGCAGGCCGACCTGATGGCCTTCCAGGCGTCCGCCACGCCCGCCCAGCAGGACGCCTTCCTCAGCACCGTGGCCAGCCCCGAGGTGGACACCGCGCAACTGCTCGGCAACTTCATCAGCCAGGCGCATAACCTGCAAGACGTCAAGAACCTCAGCCCCAAGGGCTCGACCGTCATTACCCCCGCCACGGCGCCGGACCTGTGGTACCACGCCATGACGGACACGATCAACCGGATGCGCACGATCGAACTGCAGGTGGCGGGCGAGATCGTGGCGCGCAGCAAGATGCTCCAGCAGGGCGCCCGGGAGTCGGCGACGCTCGCCGGCGCGGTGACCGGCGGGGTGCTCCTGCTGGTGCTGATCGCGACGATCATCGTCGCACGGTCCCTGGTCGAGCCGCTGCGGCGCCTGCAGGCGGACGCCCTCGAGGTCGCAGCGGTCCGGCTGCCCTCCCGGGTCGCCGAGCTCAGCCAGTCCGCCGCGCCGGACGTGAGCCGCGGCGTGGAGCCGATCGGCGTGGACTCCACCGACGAGATCGGGCGGGTGGCCCGCGCCTTCGACCAGGTACACCTGGAGGCCGTGCGGCTGGCAGGCAACGAGGCGATGCTGCGCGGCAACGTCAGCGCGATGTTCATCAGCCTGTCCCGGCGCAGCGTGCCGCTGATCGACCGGCTGACCCGGATGATCGACGAACTCGAGCAGAACGAAGACGACCCGGACCGGCTGTCCAGCCTGTTCGCCATGGACCACCTGGTCACCCGGATGCGCCGTAACTCGGAGAACCTGCTGGTGCTCGCCGGCGAGGAACCGGTGCGCAAGTGGAGCGAGGCGGTGCCGCTCGCGGACGTGGCCAGGGCCGCGACGTCGGAGATCGAGCAGTACGGCCGGATCGTGCTGAACATCCAGCCGGGGATCGTCGTCTCCGGGCAGGCCGCGGCCGACGTTGTGCACCTGCTCGCTGAGATCATCGAGAACGCCACCATGTTTTCCCCTAGGGACACGTCGGTGCAGCTCACTGGTCAGGAAGTGTCCACCGGCGGGGTGCTGCTCGAGGTCAGGGACGCTGGCATCGGCATCCCGCCTGCCCGGCTCGCCGAGATGAACTGGCGGTTCGACAACCCGCCGCTCGTCGACGTGTCGGTGTCCAGGCACATGGGGCTGTTCGCGGTGTCCCGGCTGGCGGCGCGGCACGGGGTGCGAGTCAGGCTCCAGGCGGCGGAGCCGCAGGGTGTGTCCGCCCTGGTCTGGCTGCCCGCCAGCCTCACGGGCCGGGAGTCGCGGCGCTACATCGACCGGCGGTCGCGGCAGCTCGCGAGGGAGTCGTTCACCGTGCTGGGACTCGGCGGCCGCCGGCTCGCGGGCCGGGCAGGCGCCGACCTGCGGCCGCTCGCACCTGCCGCTGGCCAGCTGGATCTGGACGGCGAACTGCCGGCCGGGGCGCTGCAGACCGCGGCGGCCAGCGGAAGGTCCGACTGGTTCCGCGCCAAGCGGCCGTCCGGCAGCCCTGAGCAGCTTCCGCCGCCTCCGCCGCCTCCGCCGCCTCCGCCGCCGCCAGCGCCTCCGGTGCCCACGGTGCCCGCCCAGGACCGCGACTACGCCGGCTACCTGGCTAGCGAAACGTCCCTCCAGCCCGGCGACGCATCCTTCCAGGCTTATGACACGTCCGGCGGGCAGGGCTGGACGTTGCCCGCCGGGGATAGCTGGGACGACGGCGGCTGGCGGATCGCCGAGACGGTGCCGCCGCCGCCGTCGACCGGCGGCCAGACGACCGCGGGGCTGCCCACGCGCGTGCCAGGCGCGAACATGTTCCGCCGGCAAGACGGCGGCTGGGCGCCGTCCCGCCGGCAGGCCGGCGGCCTGGAGACCGAACTCCTCACGCCCCCGCGCCGGGCGCCGCGGCAGCGGTCGCCAGAACACGCGCGCAGGAGCCTCAGCGGATTCCAGCTCGGCAGCCGCGATGCCGAGGCCAGCACACTGAGCGCAGGAACACTGAGCGCAGAAGAGGGAGCTAGCCCTTGAGTCAACCCTATCGCCAGGACCTGAACTGGCTTGTTACCGAGTTCACCACCCGGGTCGAGGACGTCGCGCACGCGATCGTGGTTTCCGCCGACGGAGTGCCGCTGGCGTTGTCCGCCGGCATCCCTGAAGCCGCCGTCGAGCAGCTCGCCGCCATCACCTCGGGGCTGACCAGCCTCATGCAGGGCGCGGCGCGGGTGCTGGACGGCGGGTCGGCCACGCAGGCGCTGGTGGAGATGGACGACGGGCTGCTGTTCGTCAAGGCAGTAAGCGACGGCTCGAGCCTCGCCGTCCTCACCGCGCCGGAATGCGACACCCGCCAGGTCTCCTACGAGATGACGCGGCTGGTGGGGGCGGTCGGCGAGCTGCTCACGCCGGCTGCCCGCGCCGAGGGGTTAATGGCGCGAGCGTGATGATCGCCACTGCGATGCGGGCGCCTGCCGCCGAGGATGCCAGCCGCAAAGGCGACGCCCGGCTAAACTGCCAGGCAGAAGCAAGCGTCGTCTGGGCTAATGACCGCTAGCCCCTGCAGGACCGCCGGTCTCGTGACGAAGATAGTTCAGTAGAGGTAAAGTCACGGCGCAGGATTCGGTGCTTACGCGATGGGAGTCGGAATGCGCGTCCTTGTTCTTGGTGGTGACGGTTTTTGTGGCTGGCCGACGTCGCTGTATTTGTCGGACCAGGGTCATGACATCATCATTGTGGACAACCTCAGCCGCCGGAAGATCGACGTTGACCTGGAGGTTGACTCGCTGACCCCGATCGTGCCGCTCGGGGACCGGATCAAGGCGTGGCGCGAGGTGTCCGGGCGCGACATCGGGTTCGTGCACGTCGACCTGGCGACGGAGTACGACCGGCTGGCGGCGCTGCTGACCGAGCTGCGGCCGGACGCGGTGGTGCACTTCGCCGAGCAGCGGGCCGCGCCGTATTCGATGCGGTCGCAGCAGACCAAGCGCTACACCGTGGACAACAACGTGCGGGCCACGCACAACCTGCTGACCGCGCTGACCGACACCGGCGTGCAGGCGGCGGTGGTGCACCTGGGGACGATGGGCGTCTACGGCTACGGCTGGTCGGGGTCGGCGCCGATCCCCGAGGGGTACCTGACGGTGAAGGTGCCGACGCCGGACGGGGACCTGGAGCGGGAGATCCTGCACCCGGCCAACCCGGGGTCGGTGTACCACATGACCAAGACGCTGGACCAGCTGCTGTTCGCGTTCTACGCCAAGAACGACGGGCTGCGGATCACCGACCTGCACCAGGGCATCGTGTGGGGCACCCAGACCGGCCAGACCATCGGTGATGAGCGGCTGATCAACCGGTTCGACTACGACGGCGACTACGGCACGGTGCTGAACCGGTTCCTGATGCAGGCCGCCATCGGCCACCCGCTGACCGTGCACGGCACCGGCGGGCAGACGCGGGCGTTCATCCACATCAAGGACACCGTGCGGTGCATCGAGATCGCGCTGTCCAACCCGCCGCAGGCCGGGGAAAAGCCGCTGGTGCTCAACCAGATGACCGAGACCCACCGGGTGCTGGACCTGGCCAAGCTGGTCTCCGACATCACCGGCGCCGACATCGCCTACCTGCCCAACCCGCGGCGCGAGGCCGAGGAGAACGAGCTGATCGTGCGCAACGACCAGTTCCTCGCCCTCGGCCTGGAGCCCACCACCCTGTCGGAGGGCCTGCTCGGCGAGGTCACCGACATCGCCGCCCGCTACCGGCACCGCGCCGACCTGCGCAAGATCATCGCCCGCTCGGTGTGGAAGGCCGGCATGGAAACCTCCGACGACCTGATGACCGAGGTCGCCGACGCCCCGGGCGCCCCGGCTGTGCCGGGCGGCGACGCCTGACGATGCGATGAGCGGCCGGGTACCGGTCACCCTGGCCTGCTGGGACTACGACCGGACCGCGGCGCTGGCCAGCGGCGAGGTCCGGCCGGAAGGCGTCGACCTGACGTACCTGAGCCTGCCGGTCGAGGAGACGTTCTTCCGGATGCTCAGGCACCGCGAGTTCGACGCCGCGGAAATGTCGCTGTCCTCGTACGTGATCAGCCTTGACGCGGACGATCCGGGCGACCGGCCGTTCATCGCGGTCCCGGTGTTTCCTTCGCGCGCCTTCCGGCACAACGGCATCTACGTCAGTGCCGCGAGCGGCATCGCGTCCCCTGCCGACCTGCCCGGCCGCACCGTCGGTGTCGCGGAGTACCAGCTCACCGCCAACGTGTGGATCCGCGGGATCCTCGCCGAGCACTACGGGGTTCCCGTGGAGTCGGTCCGGTACCGCACCGGCGGCCAGCACCAGCCCGGCCGCGTCGCGAAGGTCGCCCATGACGTGCCGCCGGAGATCGACATCGCGCCGATCCCGCCGGACAGGACGCTCACGGGCATGCTCGTCTCCGGGGAGATCGACGCGCTGTACACGCCGCGCACCCCGCTGCCATTCGCGCAGGGCCGGCCGGAGGTGCGCCGCCTGTTCCCCGACTCCCGCGCGGAAGAAGAGCACTACTACCGGCAGACGGGCATCTTCCCCGTCATGCACGTGGTGGTCCTCCGCCGCGACGTGTACGAGGCCAGGCCGTGGCTGGCGCAGTCGCTGTCCAAGGCGTTCGAGGAAGCCCGGCGGCTCGCCGCGGACCGGCTCGCGGAGACGGCGGCGTCGCGCGACATGCTGCCCTGGCTCTACGCGGAAGCCGAGCGCACCCGCGACTTCATGGGGCCCTCCTGGTGGAGCTACGGGCTGGCGGGCAATGAGGAAGGGCTCGCGGTCTTCCTGCGCTACGCCCGTGAGCAGGGTCTCGCCCGCCGCCCGCTCACTCCGGCCGGGCTATTCGCGCCGGAGACCCTGGAGAGCTACGTCATCTAGCCGCAGGTCGGTACGCTGCACCGCATGACGGAACTGGACGCGCTCGACCTGGCGCTGCTCCGTGCGCTGCGGGACAGTCCTCGTGCCGGGGTACTGCAGCTGTCACGCATCACCCAGGTGGCCAGGGCCACCGTGCAGGCCCGGCTCGACCGGATGGAACGCGCCGGGGTGATCACCGGGTACGGCCCCGATATCGACCTGGCCGCGGCCGGCTATACCGTGCTCGCGTTCGTCACCCTGGAGATCACCCAGGGTGCCCTCGATCAGGTCCGTGACGACCTGGCGGCCATCCCCGGGGTCCTCGAGGCGCACGCGATCACCGGCTCCGCCGACGTCATCTGCAAGGTAGCGGCCACGTCGCACGCCGACCTGCAGCAGACCCTGCTGCGCATCGACAGCTCGCCGTCGGTCGCCAGGTCCACCAGTGCCATCGCCCTGTCCACGGTGATCAAGCCCCGCGACCTGCCGCTGCTGACCGCCCGCCCGGCCGCCCCGGCCACCCGCTCCCCCGCCTTCAGGGGCGACTAGCCCCCGTATCCGCCTGGCGGCACCGCGCCGCTCCGGCCGCGAACGTGGTCGATGGACCATCGACCACCAAAGAGTGCGGTCGATGGACCATCGACCGCCTTTGACCAGCCCGTAGCGACGCCGCCAACGTGCTCGATGTGACATCGTCCACGTAAGAGCGTGGACGATGTCGCATCGACTACCTTCGGGGTGACGTTTGGGAGCGGGTGACGTCGGGGGCGGGGGACGCCGGCTCGGGGCTGGCGGGCTAGCCCGCTGGCGCGCCGTCGGCGAGGCCGGCGCGGGGCGGGGCCAGCGGGCTAGCCCGCTGGCGCGCCGTCGGCGAGGGCGGCCCAGCGCGGGGCGGGGCTGGCGGGCTAGCCCGCTGGCGCGCCGTCGGCGAGGCCGGCCCAGGGCGGGGCGGGGCTGGCGGGTGACCCTGCGTTGGCGGCTAGCTGGCCGAGGAGCTCGCCGAGGCGGGCCACATCGGTGTCGGAGAGGCCGGCCCGCAGCTGGGCGTCGAACGCGACCGCGGTGTCCCGCAGCCGCAGGAAGGCCGCTTCGCCCGCCTCGGTCAGCGTGACTACCTGGATCCGCCGGTTGGCCGCGTCCCGCGTCCGGGTGATCAGGCCGCGGGCGTCCATCGCGTTCAGGTGGTGCGTCAGCGTCGCCTCGCGCACCCCGACCTTCCCCGCGAGGTCCTTCTGGTTCGCCGGCCTGTGGATCTTCAGGTTGAGCAGGATGAGCCAGGTCGGCAGGGTGCCGCCCGCTTCGGCGAGGGCCTCATCGAACGCTCGTTCGACGGCGCGGGCCGCCTGATTCAGGCGGAGCCCGATCGGGACGGGAAACGGTTCAGGCACGTCAGTCAGCCTACCATGATTCATCGATGTCTAAGAGTTTGACATCTAACACTTCGATATCTAAGCTCGGATCCATGGGAAGCCCGCTGAACGACACCGCCGTCGAGGTCGACGATCTGCGGAAAGCCTTCGGCGCCGTGCTCGCCCTCGACGGGCTGAGCTTCCGGGTGCCGGCCGGGTCCGTGCTCGGGCTGCTCGGGCCGAACGGGTCAGGGAAGACCACGACGGTCTCGATCCTGTCCACCGCGCTGCGGCCGGATGCCGGCCGCGCCACCATCGGCGGCCTCGATGTCGTCGCCGACGCTGCGCGGGTGCGCCGGGTGATCGGCTTCGCCGGCCAGTTCGCGGCCGTGGACCCCAACCTCACCGGCCGCGAGAACCTGACGCTCATCGGGCGGCTGTCCCGGCTGGGCCGCGCCCAGGCCCGGGTCAGGGCCGGGGAACTGCTCGGCAGCTTCGGGCTGACCGCCGCCGCGGGCCGGCTGGTGCGCACCTACTCCGGCGGGATGCGGCGGCGGCTGGACCTGGCCGCGGCGCTGCTGCACCGGCCGCCGGTGCTCTTCCTCGACGAGCCGACCACCGGCCTCGACCCGGAGAGCCGGTTCGCGCTCTGGGACTCGGTGCGCGACCTGTCTCGGTCCGGCACCACCGTGCTGCTGACCACGCAGTACCTGGAAGAAGCCGACACGCTAGCGGATCAGGTGATCATCATTTCCGCCGGGAAAGTGGCCGGCACCGGGACGCCCGCCCAGCTCAAGGCGCGGCTTGGCACGGTGCGCTTCGACCTCGGCTTCGCCGGGCCATCGGTCGCGGAGACCGCGTCTTTGGCGCTGGCGGCCGGGGGTTACCAGCCCGACCGCGACGGCGCCGGCGTGCGGGTCAGGTCCGCCGCGGGGTCGGCCGCGCTGACCGGAGTGCTGCGTGCGCTCGAGGGCCGGGCCCCCGACCCGGTCTCCGTGGCGGTGCGCGAGCCGACTCTGGATGACGTCTTCCGCTCCCTGATAGAGGGGGAAGGATGATGACCGCCACTATGCTCAGCGCGTTCTCGGACACCGCCACCGTCGCCGGGCGGAACCTGCGGACCTTGCTCCGCACGCCGCAGGCGCTGGTCTTCGCGACCATCCAGCCGGTGATCTTCGTGCTGCTGTTCCGCTATGCCTTCGGCGGCGCGATCCGGGTGCCCGGCGTGAACTACGTCGACTACCTGATGCCCGGCGTCTTCGCCCAGGCGGTCGCCTTCGGCGCGATCGGGACGGCCGTCGGCCTGTCGACCGACCTTCGCTCCGGCATCCTGGTCCGGTTCCGCACGCTGCCGATGGCCAGGATCGCGGTGCTCGCCGGCCGCACCCTCGCCGACCTGATCCGCAACCTGCTCGTCATCGCGGTCATGGTCGGCGTCGGCTTCGCCGTCGGGTTCCGCGCGGCGAACGGCGCGGAAGGGCTTGCCGCGGCGCTCGCGCTCGTGGCCGCGTTCGCCTACGCCGCGTCCTGGGCCTGCACCGCGCTCGGCCTGCGGGTCAGCGACCCGGAGGCCGCCCAGGCGGCGGCCGTGCCGGTGGTGTTCCTGCTGGTCTTCACCGCGTCCTCGTTCGTCCCTGCCACCGCCATGCCCGGCTGGCTGCAGGCATTCGGCACCCATCAGCCGGTCAACGCCCTGGTCGCCGCCGAGCGGGCGCTGATCCTCGGCGGCCCGGCCGCCCGCGATGTCCTCATCTCGCTGGCCTGGAGCGGCGGCATCCTCCTCGTCTTCGGCCTGCTCGCAGCGCGCAGCTACGCCCGCATGGGCCGCTAACAGAAAGGAAAAGGCAAATGGCCATCGAACTGAATCGGCAAACAGGCGCGCCGGTGTCGCCTCCCGGGGGGTTCCGGGGGCCAGGGGGAACGGGGGGCCCAGGGGGATACGGGGGGCGGGCAGCCCCCCGTGCAGGGAGCCACAGCCCCCCGTGCGAGAAGTCCGTCCCCCCGGGTGAGCAGAGCACGCCGGTCACGCTGGACAACCACGTCACCCTGGATTACGACCACGCCGGCGAGGTGATCCCGCACCACTACGCGTTCGCGGTCGGCGGCGCTGAATTCGAGGCCGCCTTCGGCCGCATCCGCGACGCGGGCATCAGCTACCACGCCGACCCCGCCTGCCGGCAGGCCGGGCAGGTCTACACCAGCAAGAACGGCAATCGCGGCGCCTGCTTCCGCGACCCTGACAGGCACCTGATGGAGATCCTCACCGTCGCGGCCGGAGCGTCGTCGTGAGCGCGCTCGGCGGGCAGGTGGCGCTGGTCACCGGCAGCTCGCGGGGCATCGGGGCGGCCATCGCCGGCGAGTTCGCGCGGCGCGGCGCCGCCGTCGCCGTGCACGGCCGCGACGCGGCCGCCACGGCCGCCGTCGCGGACGCCATCACCGCCGACGGTGGCAAGGCGGCGGCGGTGACCGGCGACGTTACCGACTTCGCCCAGGTCGAGGCGCTGCGGCAGGCCGTCGAGGCGAGCCTCGGCCCGGTGGACATCCTGGTGGCCAACGCGGGCGGCAGCCTGACCCCGCCCGCGCCGCTCGAGGAGATCCCGGAAGCCGGCTGGCGCGCCACCGTCGACGCCAACCTGCTCAGCACGTTCCTGACCCTGAAAAGCTTCCTGCCCGGAATGAAGGAACGCCGCCGCGGGTCGATCATCACGGTCAGCTCCACCGCGGGGCGCCGCCCGCACCCCGGCTCCCCCATCCCCTACGCCGCGGCCAAGGCAGGGATCGTCTTGCTCACCCAGGACGCCGCGGCGCAGGCGGGCCCGTTCGGGATCCGGGTCAACTGCATCGCGCCGGAGACCATCCTCACCGAACGGAACCTGCAGCAGATCCCCGCCGGGCTGCGCACCACCCTCGCCGACGCCCACCCGCTCAGGCGCCTCGGCACGCCGCAGGACGTCGCCGCCGCCGCCGCGTTCCTCGCCTCGGACGAGGCGGCCTGGATCACCGGCGTCGTCGTCGACGTGGCCGGCGGCGCGGTCATGGTCTGACCAGCGTCGCGGTCTGAAAAGCAAGAGAGGAACCCATGATGGCGATGAACGAAGCCGCGATGCGGCGCCGCGCCCGGACTATGCGCGCGGTCAACGTGCCCATGCGGGCGGTGCTCGGGCTGCCGTTCCCGACCCCGCTGTCCGCGAACCTGATGCTTGTCTCCTACACCGGCCGCAAAAGCGGGAAGGCGTACCGGCAGCCGGTGAGCTACGCCCGCGACGGCGAGACGCTGCTCACCCCCGGCGGCGGCCGGTGGACGCTGAACCTGACCGACGGCGGGCAGCCCCGGCCGGTCCGGATCAGGCTGCGCGGCCGTGACGTCCCCGCCAGGGGTGAACTCGTCACCGACGCCGCAGAGGTCGAGCGGCTGCTCGGCGTCATCACCAGGGAGAACCCGCGGGCCGCCCGGTTCATCCCCATCCCGCGCCGGCCCGACGGGCGGCTGGAACCCGACGCGCTCGACGCCGCGCTGCGGCACGGGTTCAGCATCGTCCGCTGGCACATCGGGTCTGAGGAGTGATCGCCGGGCGTTGGGGGTAGCGTTGGCAGGTATGAGCGAACCGGAGTTCCACCGCGACCGTCGCGAGCACGGCGGCGCTTCGCAGCGCCTCGACGACGACAAGCTCGCCGAGCTCGCCGAAGACGAGCGGGTCGAGGCGGGGCTGGACGACTACAACCCCGACGAGGTGCCCCCGGCGACCGACCCGCTGCCGCCGGGAGTGCCTGAACCACGGCCCGATGTCCGGCAGGGCAACGAGTACCAGGAAGAGCTGGCCGAGATACGGCGGGAAGAAGAGGCGGGCGAGCTGCGCGACCCCGACCCGTTCCCGCCCACCCGCTATGACAGCGACTGACGGGTGAGAGGCGCCACCTTACGTTCCGGATAAATGTGATCAGCGCACCGGCAGGCGAGCTTGCCTTCGCCCGCTGAAGCCGTCCCTGGTCCGCCGCGCGCGATCCGGGTGCTCGCGGTCTCCGACGAGGTGGACGAGGCGCTCGCGGCCAACCCCGGCCCCGCCCGCACGGCCCAGCTGATCGTCGCCTGCGGTGACCTGCCGTTCGACTACCTGGACACGCTGATGAACGCCCTCGATATACCGCTGGTCTTCGTGCCAGGGAACCACGATCCTGACCTGTCCGGCTACCGGTCATCCCGGGCGGGCCTGACGCTGCGCGCGGGTCTTCCGGTCCGGGCCCCCTGGCCGGACGGCTCGGTCAACGCCGATGGCCGCGTCATCGACGTGGCAGGGCTGCGGGTAGCGGGGCTCGGCGGCTGCCGCCGCTACAGCGCGGGCCCCAACCAGTACACCGACGCCCAATTTTCGCGCCGGGCCGCGCGGCTGCGCGCTGCGGCGCGCTGGCGCGGGCTGCGCGATCGCCGCAAGGTCGACGTGCTGATCACGCACGCGCCGCCGCGCGGCGTCGGCGACGACGACGACGACCCGGTGCACCGCGGATTCGGGGCGCTGCACGGGCTGGTGGGGGCGCTGCGGCCGACCGTGCTGCTGCACGGGCACACGCACGCGTCCGGCGCGCGCGGCCGGGCCATCCGGCTGCGCGGCACGCTCGTCTACAACGTGACCGGCTGGCACCTGTTCGAGATCACTCCGTGCTCCGCAGACTACACCGATGTTGGTAGACCACACCCGTCCCGCGGGGGCTAGACCGTACCTGCCCCCGGCCTTGCTACACCCGGCCCCTATGGCGGAGACTGGATTCATGAAGCCGCCGATTGAGTTCGCTGTGGCGGTCGCGCTCCCTATAGCCGCCGTCTACGCCGTGATCGGCGGAGGCCGCCTGCTGAAATGGCTCTCGGACCAACCGTCACGACCGCACTCTCCCGAACCGATCGAGCAGCTGCGCGCGAACCTGGTCAGGCTACGGGCTCAGCTTGAGGACATGGAGACCCGCAGCGATCAGCCCGCCAAGAACCTGCGGGTGCGAGCGCTCCGCGCGGCTTACGTCGACAGGCTCCTCGACGCCTGCCAGCGGCTGGACGTCAGCCCGCCCGCCGGCGTCGGCGCGCGTCCGGAAAGCGTCCGGCAGAGCGACATCTACCGGATGGAGGCCGCACTGCTGGAACGCGGGCTCGACGTCAGGGAACCGGCCGCGCGCTGACCGCGCCCGGCAGCCCGGCCGCACCACGTACGATCGGTGTGTGCTTCCTGTTCTCGCGGTGTCCGAGGAGGTGCCGCTCGTGTTCGTACTCGCGATGCCTGCCCGGCCGCCTTGGCCCGACGGCGCGGTCAGCGCCGGGCATCACGTGCTGGACATCGAGCCGAGTACCGGTGCCCGGCGTTCCCAGGCGGGCACCGGGTATGCCCGCTGAGACCGGCTTTCCGCGGGCCGACGTCGAGGACGACTTCCTGCGTGTCCGCCGCCGCCAGATGCTCGCCCGGCTCGCCCATCGGCTTCGCCGTGAGCCGGACGACGTCAACCTCATCCTCCCCTTCGACGAGGTCGTCGCCGCGCTCGGCCTGAAGGGTGAGAGGTCGCTCGGCCTGCAGACCATCCGGCTGGACTCGGTGGTCGGCACCGTGGATTCGCAGCGTGACTTCGACCGCCGCTTCCGGCCCACGTCGGGCCGCGTGCGGGAGCGGTGGGAGCGGCTGGCGCTGGCGCAGCGGCGGGGCGAGTCGATCCCGCCCATCGACGTGTACCGGGTCGGGGAACTGTATTTCGTCAAGGACGGTCATCATCGCGTGTCGATCGCCCTGGCCACCGGCCAGACCACGATCGACGCCTACGTGACCGAGGTCCTGACGTCGGTGCCCGCCCAGGGGATCACCCGCCGCGGCGACCTGCTGCTGAAAAGCTACGAGCGGATGTTCCGCTCCCGCGTTCCGCTGCCCCCGCAGGCCTACGCCAAGATCAGCGTCACCGACCCCTGGTCCTACGCCGAACTCGGTGAGACGGTCGAGGCCTGGGGTTTCCGCCTCATGCAGCACGAGAACAAGTTCCTCGACCGCGCCGTGGTCGCCCGGCGCTGGTTCACCGAAGAGTTCACTCCGGTGGTGCGCATGCTGCACGCAGCCGACCTGGTCGGCGGGTGCACCGATGCCGAGGCCTACATGGGCATCGCCCGGGAACGCTACCGGCTGATGCGAACCCATGAGTGGAACGACGCGGTGATCGAGGAACTGAAGCGTAACCTCCGGCCCCGCCGCCGGCTCGGCCGGTAGCCGGCGGGGGACCAGCTGCCTGGTGCGCCTACCTGGGGTCCGCTCCGCTGGCGGGATCGATGCTCGTGGGAGCCTGCCCGGCCCGGGCGTCCGCCTCGGCCGCCTCGGCTGTGCCGGCCGTGCCCGCGGCGCCTGCCGGGCTAGCTGGACTTGCCGGAGCCGCCGAAGCTGCCGGACCAGCCGCCCCGGCCCGGGCGGCTCGGCCGTACCGAGGGTGAGGTTACGGCCGCTGGAAGGGTCGAAGATGTGCAGCTTCCGCACGTCGACCCACAGCCGCGACGGCCTCGCCCTCGGCAACGCGGGAGGCCGGGTCGAGCCGGGCCACCACGGTCTCCCCGGTGCTGCCGATGTCGGCCCGCCCGGAGTCCCTGGCGAGTTCCTCGAGTTCGGCCACGCTCCCGGTCTTCCCGAGTTCCTGGGTGAAGAAAATGAACTTGTCCGAGCCCAGCGACTCGATCACGTCGATGGTGGCGTTGAACTCGAGCCCGTTCGGCTTCAGGTCCGGCGACACCAGCGCGGCGTCCTCGAAGTTCTCTGGCCGGATGCCCACGATGACCTCCCGGCCTGACCCGGCGGCCTCAATCGCCTGCCGGTGCCGGGCGCTCAGCGTCATGTCCCCCAGCCCGGTGCGCAGCTTGCCATCCTCCAGGGTGCCCGCACATGAAGTTCATCGCGGGCGAGCCGATGAAGCCCGCCACGAACAAGTTCGTCGGGTGATCGTACAGGTCTTGCGGCGAGGCCACCTGCTGGAGCACGCCCGAGGCGCATGACCGCCACCCGGTCGCCCAGCGTCATCGCCTCAACCTGGTCGTGCGTGACGTAGACCATGGTGGTGCCCAGCCTCCGCTGGATCCTGGAGACCTCGGTGCGCATCTGCACGCGCAGTTTCGCGTCGAGGTTGGACAGCGGCTCGTCCATGAGGAACGCGGACGGGTCGCGGACGATCGCCCGGCCCATCGCCACCCGCTGCCGCTGGCCGCCGGACAGGTTCGCCGGCCGGCGGTCGAGATGCTGGGTCAGGTCGAGGATCCGGGCCGCCTCGTTGACCTTCTCGTCGATGACGTTCTTCGGGGTCTTGGCCAGCTTGAGCGCGAAGCCCATGTTCTCCCGCACCGTCATGTGCGGGTACAGGGCGTAGCTCTGGAACACCATGGCGATGTCGCGGTCCTTCGGCGCCTTGTCGTTCACCACCTTCCCGGCGATGCGCAGTTCGCCTTCGCTGATGTCCTCCAGGCCCGCGATCATGTTGAGGGTCGTCGACTTGCCGCAGCCGGACGGGCCGACCAGGATGACGAACTCGCCGTCCGCGATGTCGAGACTGATGTCGTTCACCGCGAGCGCCCCGTCCGGGAAGCGCTTGCTGATGTGGTCCAGTACGATTTCGGCCACTGTTTGCTCCTTAAGTCGCTTATCCCGGCTAGCCCTTGACCGCGCCGGATGTCAGCCCGGCGACGATCCGTCGCTGGAAGAGCAGCACGAAGATGATGATCGGAATGGTGATGACCACTGCGGCGGCCGAGATCGACCCGGTGGGCACTGCGAACTGTGAGCTGCCGGTGAAGAACGCCAGCGCGGCCGGCGCCGTCCGCGCGGCGATCGTCGAGGTCAGCGTGATGGCCAGCAGGAACTCGTTCCAGCAGAACAAGAACACCAAGATGGCGGTGGTCACCATGCCGGGCGCCGCGAGCGGGGCGATGACCCTCACGAACGCCTGGAACGGGGTGGCCCCGTCCATCTTGGCCGCCTTCTCCAGCTCCCAGGGGATCTCGCGGAAGAACGCGGACAGCGTGTAGATCCCCAGCGGCAGGCCGAACGCGATGTAGGGGATGATCAGCCCGATCCAGGTGTTGAAGATCCCCAGCTGCCGCTCGATGTTGAACAGCGGCGTGGCCAGCGAGATGAGCGGGAACATCGCGATCAGCAGCGACAGGCCGATGAGCGCGCGCTTGCCCGGGAAAGCGAGCCGGGCCACCGCGTACGCCGCCAGCGAGGCCAGCACCACCGAGATGAAGGTGGCGATCAGGCCGATCCCGATGGAGTTGAGCAGCGGCCGGGTGAACTCCGAGGAGTTGAAGATCCCCTTGTAGTTCGCCCAGGTCCACTTCGTCGGGAAGAACGTCGGGTCGGTGATCGACGAGGGGTCCTTGAAGGACAGCGAGAAGATCCAGACGACAGGGATGAGCACCAGCAGGATCACGACGACGTTCGCCGTGATCCAGCCGGACTTCTGCCTGGTAGTAGCGGCCATGTCAGCTCATCCCTCCGTGCCCGGCGCCGCCGCGCCGAAGAGCCTGATGAAGATGAAGGCGATGATCGCCACGCAGATGAAGATCAGGATGGAGATCGCCGACCCGATGCCCAGGTTCAGCGCCCGGAACAGGTTGTCGTACCCCAGGATCGACACCGAGTAGGTGCCGTTGCCCCCCGCGGTCAGGATGTAGATATTGTCGAATACCCGGAACGCATCAAGCGTCCGGAACAGCAGCGCCACCAGGATGGCCGGTTTCATCAGCGGCAGCGTGATCCGGACGAAGCGCTGCCAGGCGGACGCGCCGTCCACCCTGGCCGCCTTCTGCAGGTCTTCCGGGACGAGCGACAGCCCGGCCATCAGCAGCAGCGCCATGAACGGGGTGGTCTTCCAGATCTCCGCGAGGATGATGATCGCGATCGCGGTCCCGGTCTTGGTCAGCGGCGCGCTGTTGTTGAACAGCGCGGACAGGTACCCGGTGTTCGGTGTCCAGGCGTACTGCCAGCCGTAGGCGGCGGCCACGGTCACGATCCCGTAGGGGATCAGGATGATGGTGCGCACCGTGCCCCGGAAGAAGAGGGTCCGGAACATCAGGATCGCGAGCAGCATGCCGAGGACGAACTCGACGGCGACCGAGACCACCGTGATGATCAGGGTCACCCACAGCGCGTGCCACCAGTACTGCGAGGACAGCACCGCGCCGTAGTTGCTGAAGCCGATGAATTTGGCCTCGTTGGGAAAGCGCAGGTCATAGCGCTGCAGTGACAGCCAGATGGCGTAGAAGATGGGAAACGCCGCCACGGCGATCATGACGATCACCGCCGGGGCGCACAGCAGCAAGCCGAGCCGGCGCTCGGCCCGCGCCCCTTCCGATAGCCGCTTGCGGTGCTTTCGTTCGGTTACCTCGGGCTCGCCGGTGGTGACGGCTTCGGTCCTGGCAGTCATCGGCTCCTTGCCCTTCTATGCGTTCCGCTCGCGCTGGCTGGCCGGGGCACCCGGCCCGTCGTGGCACTCACGGGATCACCAACTTCGAGTTGAGCGCGTCGTTGATTTCTGATGCCATCGCGTTCTGGGTGCCGACCGGGTCGATGCTCGCCGGCGGGGACACGTGGTGCGAGATGACGATCGAGACGCTCTGGTACGCCGGGGTCTGCGGCCGCACGCTGGCGTTCTGCAGGGAGGTCAGGATCTCGGCGTGGAACGGGTAGTCGGGGAACAGCGCGGGATCGCTGTACAGGCTCTCGAGCGTCGGCGGCAGGCCGCCCTCGGTGGCCGCGAGCAGCTGGTTCGGCTTGTCCCGCAGGCAGAGGGCTGCCTGGAAGGCCAGGTCGGGGTGCGGCGAGTACTTGCTGACCGCCAGGTCGATGCCGCCGATGGTGACGCGAGCGGGCTGACCGGGGACGAGCCCCGGGTACAGGGCCCACTTGAAGTGCTTGAACAGGTCCGGCTTGTCGGCCTTCATCGACGGGTACACGAACGGGTAGTTCAGCTCGAAGGCGGCCGTGCCGGCCTCCATGGCCAGCCGGTTCTGGTCCTCCATCTGGACCGACAGCGACGGGTCGGCCGCCACCGAGGTGGCCAGCTTCTTCATGGTTGTCAGCGCGGTCGTCCACGCCTTGCCGGGTGCGGCGGCCGAGCTAGTAGGGGTCAGGATGCTCCCGCCCGCGCTGGCGACCATGGTGTTGAACCAGACCGTCACGCCCTCGTACTGCGCGCCCTGAATCTCGATCAGGTGCGGCTTGCCCTCCTTGGCCAGCTGCTCCGCGTCGGCGATCATCTGGTCCCAGGTGGTGGGCGGGGTCTTCACCAGGTCATCGCGGTACCACAGCAGCTGGGTGTTGCTGTTGTAGGGCACCGCGACGAGCTGGCCCTTCCAGGTGGCGGTCTGCAGCGGGACCTTCAGGGTGCCCGCCTCCGCCTGCTGCTTGTAGGTGCCGGTCCAGGGCAGGATCCAGCCGGCCTGGGAGAACTCCGCCTCCCAGGTCACGTCCAGGCCGAGGATGTCCATCGACGCGTCCTGCGCGGCCAGCCGCCGCGCCAGCTGCAGCCGCTGGTCGTCGGCGGCGGCCGGCAGCTTGTTGTAGGTGATGACGTACTTGCCGTTGCTCTGCTTGCTGCAGTTGTTGACCGCCGTCTGGACGGCGCCGGATTGGTCGTTGAAGCTGTAGAAGTTGAGCGTGACCGGCCCGGTCGCGGCGCTGCTTGAGGCGCAGGCGGCGAGCGTCGTGCAGGCCATCACCACGCCGACCGCGCTGGCGCCCAGCTTCATCCGGGACCTGCGCTGAAGGATCCCCCGCCTCGGCGGTGCGGTTCTGCCATCACGGTGAGCCACAGATACTCCTTCCTTCAGCGCCCCGGTGACCAGGTCACCAGGCGCGGTACTAGGTTCTTCGCGCCGCGGGCGCCTCGCGCCGCTGCCTGGCGGCAGGGGCTCACTGCTGCCTCTCTGACCCTCCTGCTGGCACGCCGCAAGATCATCACCCTTCCTAGGGTGATGATCAACTCTCGCAGAGTGATGATCAACCCCTGGAGACACAGGTTCTAAATCGATTCGGCACAAGCCCGCCCGCCGGGTGCGGACCCTGCCCGACCATGCGCCTCAGCACACACGACTGCGCGTCAGCGCGCGACCGGAACCTCATCGTGATCCCGGTTGTGCAACGGCGTCAAGACTTGCGCGATTGCAAAGCGCCTGCTACGTCGGCTCTGCCGTCGATGCCCAGTTTGGCGAAGATCTGGCTGACGTGATACTCGACGGTCTTCACCGTGATGTACAGCTCGCGGGCCACTTGCCGGTTCGACTTGCCTTCCGCGACGGCCTCGGCGACGGCGAGCTGGCGGGCGGTCAGCGGCGCGGGCCAGGTTGGCACGGCGCGCACAGTCGAGGCGCTGAGCTGGGCATTCGCGGCGGAGGTGGCGGCGGGGTCCGCGGGGACTGAGGGGACAGTGGGGACCGTGGGGACCTCGTGGCCGAGCTCGGCGTCGCAGCGGGCGAGGAACGGGACCGCGCCGAGGCGGGCGAACGCGGCGCGCGCGGCGTACAGCTCGCGCAGCGCCGCCCGGCGCTGGCTCTGGTGCCGGAGAAATCTTCCGTAATCCAGGCGCGTGAGCGCCTCCTCGTGCGGCGCGCACAGCCCGTCCAGGCTCGCCAGCGCGGCCTGGTAGGCGCGGCGGGCCGCGTCCGGGCGTCCCGCGGCGGCGTGGATGAACCCCTCCACCCGCGCGGCGGCGGCGATCGCGGACCTGCGGCCGCGCGCGCTCGCCAGTTCGGCGAACGGCGCGAGCGCGTCGGCCGCCTCGGCGAGCCGGCCGACCCGGGCGAGCGCGTGCGCGTAGAGCGGCCAGAAACTGAGCAGCGCCGGCTCGGCTCCGGCGAATCCGGCGAGGGCTTCCAGGCCTGCCAGGCCGTTGGCGCCGTCGGCCACGCCGGCCAGGCCCGCTAGCTCGACAACGACCGGGCGCGCGGCGGCGAGCACGGCTTCCGGGTCGTCCATCGCGAACGCCAGCGCCACGCGGGCGCCGGCGACGTCGAGCAGCTGGTCGCGGTCTCCGGCCGCGGCGCAGCGGGCGGCGGCGCCGGCGTGTGCTCGCGCCGTGTCCCACCGGCCGCGAGCGGCCGCCGGGTAGACGGCCGCGGCGTGCGCGCCGCACAGCAGCGAGTCCTGATCGAGGTCGGCTGCCAGCGTGACGAGCCGCTCGGCCCGGTCCGCGGCCTCGTCCCAGGCGCCTATCCGGTAGTCGGCCAGTACTCGTCGCACGCTGGCCGCGAGGAGCTGCCGCCGTGCCTGGAAAGGCACCGGCGACGCGCCGGCCGGCGGCGACGTGTCCTGGGCGGCCTCCGCCGCGGCGAGGTGCCCGGCGGCCGCCGGCAGCTCGTCGCACCAGAACAGGACCGTGCCCAGCCCTGCCCGCAGCACCGGGCCGCCGGGGTCGTCAAGGTCCTGGCGGCTGAGCTCGGCCCGCAGCGCCGCCAGCGCCTGTTCCGGCTGGCCGTCCCGCGCCAGGCACTCGGCGGCGATCACCTGCGCCAGGGCGCGCGTGACACTGGCGCCGGCAGTCGCCGTCGCGCGGCGTGCCCAGGCCGCGGCCTCTGCCCGCCGGCCCGTGGCGAGCAGCAGCAGCGCGAACTCGCCGGCCGCCGCCGCCGCGTCCTCCCCGCTGACGGCAGGTTCGCCGACGGCGCTCGCGCCGTCGGCGAGCCAGGTCCTCGCGAGGCTGGCGTCCGTCAGCCAGCGCCGCGCGGACCGCGGATCGCGGTCCGCGATGGCGAGACGGCCGAGCACCAGGCTGCGCGCGGCCGACGGTGCCGTCGCGGCCATCTCGCCGGCGAGACCGCCCGCCGCGGCAGTCTCGCCGAGGTCGAGAAGCAGCCCGGCGGCCGTCTGGAGCAGGCGATCGCGCTCCGCGCCGCGGGCGGCGACGCGGAGCGCCGCGAGGTACAGGTCGCTGGCCTGGGGCAGCCTGCCCGCCGACCGGTCAGTCTCGGCGTGCTGGGTCAGCTCCCGCGCGAGCGCGGGTGTCCGTCCCCCCGCACGCCGCGACCCGGTGGGCTAGCGCCCGCGCGCCGACGGCGCCGCGGGCCGCCTGCCGGTGCAGCGTCGCGCGCTCGGCGACGCCGACACAGCCGTAGACGGCAGCGCGAACGCTGGCGTGCGGGAACTCACAGCACAGGCCGTCGACGGCGGGCGCCTCGGCGAGCATGCCCGCCCGGATGGCCTCTTCGAGCGCGGGCAGCGGATCGGCCAGGTCCGCGAGCGCCGCGGCGTCGGCCAGGCGGCACCGGGCACCGAGCACGGCGGCGGCGGCAACCAGGCGCCGCGCCGGTCCCGAGCAGCCGGCCAGCTGGGTCAGCACCCGGGCCTCGAGCGACTTGGGCGACGGCAGCAGCAGGTCCGGCGCCGACAGCGCGGTGCGCAGCGATTCGCGCGGCACGGCCTGCAGGACCTCCCGGACGTACTGCGGGACGCCGCCGGTGTGCTCAAGGAGCCGCCGCGCGGCGCGGGGCGGAACCGGGCCGGCGCCGACCCGCTCGGCCAGCGAACTGATCTCGGCGACTCCCAGCCCGGCGACTTCCAGCCTGGTCCCCCGGTCGCTGATGAGCCGCACCAGCCC
The DNA here is from genome assembly GCA_963843745.1 of uncultured Actinomycetota bacterium. Classification (GTDB taxonomy): domain Bacteria; phylum Actinomycetota; class Actinomycetes; order Streptosporangiales; family Streptosporangiaceae; genus Trebonia. The sequence continues at coordinate 616,605 of CAWJLP010000007.1, read as the reverse complement.
AGGCGGCAGGGAGCCGAACTCGTCCTCACGCACGGCCAGCAGGGTGAGCAGCGGGGTGTCCGGCAGCCGCCGCAGCGCGTAGCTCAGCGCTCGCAGCGACAGCGGGTCTCCCCACTGCGCGTCATCGACGACAAGCACCGCTCCTGAGGCCTCTGAGGCCTCTGAGGCCACCCCTGGTGCCTCTGCCCACTGGCGCAGCTTCGCGAGCAGCGCAGCGCCCGCCCGCAGCGGATCGGTGCCGTAGCCGGCCGCCGGGACCCCGAACTGCTCGAGCAGTCCGCCCGGCAGCCCGGTCTCGTCCCGGTCCGCGCAGACCCAGCGGACCCGCGCCTCCCGGTCGTCGAGGAACTGCTGGATGAGCGCTGTCTTGCCGATCCAGCCAGGTCCGAGGATCACGGCGAGCTGACCGCGTCCCGCGGCCGCCCTTCGCAGCAAGCCGTCGAGCAGCGCGAGCTCGGCTGCGCGTCCGGCGAAGTACTCGTCCACCGCCCAGTTCCCCCTGCCGCCATCGGAAGTCGGAAATCCTCAGGAAGCACCACCCGCGTTCAGCGTCACACGCCGCCGCAGCCGGCGACAGCCGGGACACCCCCCAACGTTTGGCGCCCCCCACCACCCCGATATGGCGCCCGCACCCTAGGAACGCGGACTAGGGGCCGTCCCTGGGGCGCGGTGGGGGCCGGAAGGGCGAGCGTGTACCTGAGCGGACCATGGGTCCGCGGGCGGGGGCCGGAACGCCACGGGCCGGTAGCGCACGGGCCGGGCACCAGTACGCCGGTGCCCGCATGGCCTCACGCAGCGAAAGGGATCACCCACGTGTTCACCAGGTACAGGGCTCTTACCAGGCGGCGCTGGGTCGCCGTCGTCGCACCGGTCGCGGCAGCCGCGGCCTTGTCCGCCATACCGCTGGCGGCATCTCAAGCCGCCACCCCCGCCATGGCCGCCAGCGCGGCCGCCCCGGCCTCCGGGTCGGGCGGGCTGCCCGTGATGACAGTCAGCATGAACGGCAAGGCCATTTCCGTCGGCGGGACCCTCAAGTCCGGCGCGGAGCGCGTCGTCTTCAAGGTCACCGGCGAGGCGGCGGGCGGACCTGGCTTCGCCAGGCTCGATCCCGGTGTCACGCTGTCGCAGCTGTTCGCCGCCCTTCCCGCCGCCGCGCAGGACCCGAACAACCTGTACGGGATCGCCCAGATCGTGATGAGCACCGAGGCTGACAAGGGAACCAGTTCGGTGTACCTCGACCTGGCACCCGGCACCTATGTGGCTCTCGACCTCGCCGCGGCGGCCAAGATGCCGCCGCTCACGGTGTTCACGGTCTGGCCATCGCACCACCCGGCAGCCCTGCCTAAGCCCGGCGCCACGATCTCCACCCGTGAGTTCGGCTTCATCGGCGCCAGCAAGATCTACGACGGCCAGACCGTCCAGTGGGGGAACACCGGCTTCCTGGTGCACATGATCCAGGGCATCGAGGCGCCGAACCTGGCCACCGCCAAGAAGATCGCCGCCGACCTCAAGGCCGGTAACGACAACGCGGCAGGGGCCCTGGCCACCGGCGAGTACGGCTGGGTCAGCGCACTCTCGCACGGCCAGTCGTTCGAGTCGGTCGTCACCCAGAAGCCTGGATACTGGGTGATTGCGTGCTTCATGGACACCCAGGACGGCCGCGAGCACACCACTCTCGGCATGGAAAAGGTCATCCAGATCCTCAAGTAGACCTCAGCATCCGGCGCGGCGGGCGCGCGGCGATCAGCCGCTGCGTCCGCCGCGCCGCACGTTAAGACCGGCGCCCCAAGGGTAGTGCCGCCGACCGTACGAGGGCCCGCTACTACAGTACGTAGTAGTCCGGCGTAGGGTAGATCCCGATGGGCGTCAACCAGCACTACCCGCCTCGCGATGCGTGAGCCAGGAGCAAGAGGGGTGACTGCCGGACCACGCATTGGCGTGGCCTCCGGTTTGTCCCTGTTTTCTGTCGTCGGGGCAGCAGAAAACAGGGACAAATCTGCGGGCTCCGGGTTTCCCGTGCCGATCTGGGCGCGTGCTCATGTGGACGGGCGCAAACGTAAACCGCGGCGGGGTGTGCTTGGGTTGGGGTATGGACGAAGGGCCTGACGTACTTGGCTTGCCGGTGGGGATCGGGGCTACCGGGCACCGGCGGGAAAGCGACTCGATGGGCGTCATCGACGTCCCGGCCGACCGGTACTGGGGGGCGCAGACCCAGCGGTCGCTGGTCCACTTCGGTGACATAGGCGCGGACCTGATGCCACGGGAGGTGTACCACGCCTTCGGCTACGTGAAGAAGGCCGCGGCGCTCGCCAACGGGAAGGCGGGCAGGCTCCCCGGCTGGATGGCGAGCCTGATCGCGGGGGTCTGCGACGAGGTGATCGACGGCGAGCTTGACGACCACTTCCCGCTGCGCGTCTGGCAGACCGGATCCGGGACGCAGACCAACATGAACGTCAACGAGGTGATCAGCAACCGGGCCATCCAGCTGGTCGGCGGCCAGATCGGCAGCAAGACCCCGGTGCACCCCAACGACCACGTGAACATGGGGCAGTCCTCCAACGACACGTTCCCCACCGCCATGCACGTCGCGGCCGTGCGGGCGGTGCGGGAAGGCGTGCTGCCGAGCGCGCGGGCGCTCACAGAGGCCATCGACCTCAAGGCCCGCGAGTGGCGGGGCGTGGTGAAGATCGGCCGCACCCACCTGGAGGACGCGGTTCCGCTGACCGTCGGGCAGGAATGGTCCGGGTTCGCCCGCCAGCTCGAGCAGGCGATCGGCGGACTCGAGCGGGCCACCGCGGACCTGTACGAGCTCGCCGCCGGCGGCACCGCGGTCGGCACCGGCCTGAACGCGCCGCCCGGCTTCGCCGTCGACGTCGCGGAACGGATCGCGGCGGAGACCGGCTACCCGTTCCGCACCGCGGCCAATAAGTTCGCCGCGCTGGCCGGGTCCGACGCGGTGGCCGCCGCCTCCGCCGGGCTGCGCGGGCTCGCCGTCCCGCTGACGAAGATCGCCAACGACGTCCGCTGGCTGGCCTCGGGGCCCAGGGCCGGGCTCGGCGAGCTGATCCTGCCGGCCAACGAGCCGGGCAGCTCGATCATGCCGGGCAAGGTCAACCCGACGCAGTGCGAGGCCATGCTCATGGTCTGCGCTCAGGTGCTCGGGCACGACACGACGATCGCGTTCGCCGCATCCCAGGGCAACCTGGAGCTGAACACCATGCGACCGGTGATCATCGCCAACTTCCTGCACTCGGCGACGATCCTGGCCGGCGCCTGCCGGACCTTCCGCGTGTTCTGCGTGGAGGGCGCCGAGCTCAACGAAACGCGCATCGCCGAGCACGTGAACCGGTCGCTGATGCTGGTTACCGCCCTGTCGCCAGTGATCGGCTACGACAAGGCCGCCGAGATCGCGCACAGGGCCGACGCGGACGGCAGCACGTTGCGCGAAGCGGCGCTGGAGCTGGGTTACATCAGCGCGGAGGACTTCGACCGCGTCATAGACCCCGCCGCGATGGTCGGAGACCTCGAGGCCGGGTAGGTGGTGCCGCGGTAGGGCAGCGCGTAACGAGGCGGGTAGTTACCGTGACACATAGGCGACTGGGACGGGCGGACATGGAGGGGCTGGATGACCGACGTTTATGACGTGATCGTTATCGGGGCGGGGCCCACCGGGGAGAACGTGGCTCAGCGGGCCGTGCGCGGCGGGCTTACCGCCGCCGTCGTCGAGTCGGAGCTCGCCGGAGGCGAGTGTTCTTACTGGGCGTGCATGCCTAGCAAGGCGTTGCTCCGGCCTGCGGTGGCTGTTTCTGAAGCCAACCATGTCAAGGGGGCTGTGGGGGCCCGGCTGGAAGTCGCGGGCGTCCTTGAGCGGCGGGATACGTTCACGCACAACTGGAAGGACGACGGGCAGGTTGAGTGGCTGAAGAACGCCGGGGCCGACTTTTTCCGCGGGGCCGGGCGGATTTCCGGCGAGCGGGTTGTCAAGGTCGCCGACGCTGAGCTCACGGCCCGGCAGGCGGTCGTGGTGGCAGTCGGGACCCGCGCGGTCGTGCCGCCGTCGCTGGCCGGGGTCAAGCCGTGGACGAGCCGCGAGGCGACGAGCGCGCACGAGGTGCCGGAGAGCCTCGCCATCGTCGGGGGCGGGGTCGTGGGCTGTGAGATGGCCGCCGCCTGGTCGGCGCTCGGCTCCCGGGTCACGCTGCTGCCCCGCGGCGGGCTGCTCGAGCGGCTGCCGGGCTTCGCGGGCGACCTCGTGGCCAAGGGCCTGACCGACTCCGGCGTCGACGTCCGCCTCGGCGTTGGCGTGACCGGCGCCACCAGGAACGGGTCCGTCACGCTGACGCTCGACGACGGGACCACGCTCGAAGCCGCCGAGGTGCTCGCGGCCACCGGACGCGCCCCGCGCACCGACGACATCGGCCTGGAGTCCGTCGGCCTCACCCCCGGCTCCTGGCTCGACGTAGACGACACGATGCGTGTCACCGCCGTCGACGGCGGCTGGCTGTACGCGTCGGGCGACGTCAACCGCCTCGCGCTGCTCACCCACATGGGCAAGTACCAGGGCCGCATCTGCGGCGACGCGATCGCCGCCCGCGCTAAGGGCAAGGAACCGGAAGTCAGAGACCGGTCAAGCAAGACCTGCATCCCCCAGGTGATCTTCACCCTCCCCGAAGTCGCCGCCGTGGGCCTCACCAGGGAACAAGCCGAAGCCGCGGGCCACGCCGTCCGCGTCGTCGAGTACGAAATCGGCGACGTGGCGGGTGCGAGGCTCTTCGCCGACGATTACAAGGGTCACGCCCAGATGGTCGTCGACGAGCAGACGAAAACCATCCTCGGCATGACACTGGCCGGGCCCGGCGTCGGCGAAATGATCCACGCCGCCACCATCGCGGTCGCGGGCCAGGTCCCCCTCGACAGCCTCTGGCACGCCGTCCCCTCGTACCCGACCATGAGCGAGCTGTGGCTACGGCTCCTCGAGACCTACGGACTGTGAGATGCACGCAGTAGGCATCGTCCTGCACCCCCAGCGGGACTCCAAAGAAGCCGTCGACGCCATCCTCGCCTGGGCCGCCCGCAAGGGCGCCACCGTCTACGGCATCGGCGACGAGATCTCCCGGCTGAACTGCGCCGCGACGGCGGTAACCGCCGAGGAGATGGCGAAGCGCGCCGAGCTGATCGTCAGCCTCGGCGGCGACGGCACCATGCTGCGCGCGATGCGGCTGGCCGACGGGCAGCGCGCTCCGGTGCTCGGCGTCAACCTCGGCAAGCTCGGCTTCCTCGCCGAGGTCGACGTGCCTGACCTGCCCGACGCGCTGTCGGCCATCGACGCCCGCGACTACTCGGTCGAGCCGAGGCTCGCCGTGGACAGCCGGGTCGCCGGGGAGCGCGTCACGGCGTTCAACGACATCGCCGTGGTCCGGGTACCCGGCGGCACGGCGGCGGTATCGCTCCAAGTGGGCGGGCAGCCGTTCGTCTCCTACGCGGCCGACGCCGTGGTCGTCGCCACGCCCACCGGCTCCACCGCCTACAGCTTCTCGGCCGGCGGCCCGATCGTCAGCCCGGCCGTAGAAGCGCTGCTCGTGACGCCCGCCGCGCCGCATTCGGCCTATAACCGCGGGCTGGTGCTCTCGGTGACCGACACGGTCACGCTCGAGGTGCTGCCGGGGAGCGGTCGGCTCGCCGTCGAGGTGGACGGCCAGGTAGTCGGCTACGTGGGGCCCGGCGACGCGCTCGAGATCGATGCGCGTCCCGCCGCCGCCCGGGTGGTCCGGCTCGGCCGAACCACGTTCTACCAGCGCGCCAGGCGCAAGCTGCGGATCGCCGACTCCGCGGAGATCCTCCCGCCGAGCCTCCCGCGCCCGCCCCGGCAACTACCTAACGTAGCGGGATAACTACTTAAAATTTTCTCTGCCGGGGTGTAACGCCCAGACCGGGTGCGGCGTTTCGGACACAGGGCTTTCCCCCGCGAGGGAGTCCCCGGATGCCCCCCCGTCCGGGGACTCCGCTCTGCGGGTTCGGCAGCAGAACCCCCGGGGGAGCCCAACTCGCCGTCGTCGGCCGCGGCCCGCCATCAGCCGCGGCCGATGAACGGCATTGTTGTCGCCATGATCGTCATGAACTGGACGTTCGTGTCGAGCGGCAGCTCCGCCATGTAGCGCACCGCTTCCGCCACGTGCCGGGGGTCGAAGGTCGGCTCGGGCAGCACCCTGCCGTCCGCCTGCGGCGCGCCCGCGGCGATCCGCTCGGTCATCTCTGTCGCCGCGTTGCCGATGTCGATCTGCCCGCAGGCGATGTTGTACCGGCGGCCGTCCAGGGAGATCGACTTGGTCAGGCCCGTGATCGCGTGCTTGGTCGTCGTGTACCCGACGCTGCCCGGCCGCGGGGAGTGCGCGGAGATCGAGCCGTTGTTGATGATCCGGCCGCCCTGGGGTTGCTGCTCCTTCATCATCCGCACCGCATGGTGCGCGCACAGGAAGGAGCCTGTCAGGTTGGTGGCCACGATGGACCGCCAGCCCTCCGGCGATACCTCGTCCACCGCACCCCCCGGTGCCCCGGTGCCGGCGTTGTTTACCAGCAGGTCCAGCCTGCCGTACCGGAGCTCCACCGCGGCGAACAGCGCGGCGACCGAGTCCGCGTCCGTGACGTCGGTCGCCACCGGCATGACCGAGTCCGCCGCGGCCAGCGCCGCCGTCTCCTCCAGGGCGGCGAGGCGGCGGCCGGCCGCGGCGACGTCCCAGCCGGCTCCGGCCAGCGTGAGCGTGATGTGGCGGCCGAGACCGGAGCCAGCCCCGGTCACGACCGCCACTTTCTGAGTTGTCATGGCCCTTACGTTAGAACCACGGTCCGTTCCGGATAAAGGAAGGACACCAGCCGGCGGCGGACCGTCAGCGGCCGAGGCGGTAACGCCGGCCGCTGACGACGTGAGGATGGCGAGTGCGCTGCCGGCGAACAACGCCAGGCCCGCCGCAATTCTGACAAGACGCCGCATGCCCGGAATTAAGCGCGCAGAACTGAACATAGCGTGACCTGGGTCACACCGCCGAATGACGACCTGGGTGACTGCCCGGGAACGGGCAGGCGTCCGGCTACTTGCCGCCGAACTCCGGCGGCCGCTTCTGCAGGAACGCCGACACGCCCTCGATGAAGTCCGCGCTGGTCGCCAGCTCGCCCTGGATCGACGCCTCCAGCTCTAGGTGGGCGGCCATCCGGTCGTACATCCAGTGGTTCAGCTCCTGCTTGCTGCCCGCGTAGGAGCGGGTCGGCCCGGCGGCGAGCCGGGTCAGCAGCGCCTCGGCCTTCGCCGCGAACTCCGCGTCCGGCCAGGCGGAGTTGATCAGGCCCCAGTCGACGGCCTTCGCGGCGCTGACCCGCTCGCCGAGCATGGCCATCTCCGCGGCCCGCGCGAAGCCCACCCGGGACGGCACGAACAGGCTCGCGCCGCCGTCGGGCACCAGCCCGATGCCCACGAAAGCGAGCATGAAGTAGGCCGACTCAGCCGCCACGACCAGGTTGCCTGCCAGCGCCAGCGACAGGCCCGCCCCCGCCGCCGGGCCGTTGACCGCGGTCAGCACCGGTTTCGGCATCTGCCGGAGCGTGGTGACGATCGGGTGATACCACCGGGTCAGCGTCGTGTACGTGTCCAGCTGGCCGGCCACCGCATCGTCGGCGCCGTCCTTGAGGTCCGCCCCGGAGCAGAAGGCCCTGCCGTTCCCTGTCAGCATCACGGCGCGTACCGTCTCGTCGGCGGCGGCCTCGCTCAGCACGGTGAGCAGGTCTTTCGACAGTCCCTCGCTCCAGGCGTTCATCCGGTCCGGGCGGTTCAGCGCGATCTTCACCGCCGCGCCATCGCGGTTCACTTCCACCGTCTCGTAACGGCGGGTCATCTCGTCATCCACGGCCTTAATTTATAGTCCGAACAAGAGGTATGCCGAGAGGGAGGAGCCCGTGATGGCGAAGAAGTCTGGCGGCGAAAGGCTGTCAAGGGACGTCTACGAGCACGAGCTCTACCGGCTGCAGGTGGAGCTCGTGAAGCTCCAGGAGTGGACGCGCTCCTCTGGCGCGCGGATCGTCGTGATCTTCGAAGGCCGCGACGCGGCGGGCAAGGGCGGCACGATCCAGCGCATCACCCAGTATCTCAACCCCCGCTTCGCGCAGATCGCGGCGCTGCCCAAGCCGACCGAACGGGAGAGCACCGAGTGGTACTTCCAGCGGTACGTGGAGCGCCTGCCGGCCGCAGGCGAGATCACGCTGTTCGACCGATCCTGGTACAACAGGGCGGGCGTGGAGCACGTGATGGGGTTCTGCACGAAGGAGCAGTACGCCCGGTTCCTGCACCAGTGCCCCATCTTCGAGCGGCTGCTGGTGGAAGACGGCATCCTGCTGCGCAAGTACTGGTTCTCGGTCAGCGACGAAGAGCAGCAGCGCCGGTTCCGGTCCCGGCTCGACGACCCCTTGCGGCAGTGGAAGCTGTCCCCGATGGACCTGGCGTCGCTCACCCGCTGGGAGGACTACTCCCGCGCCAAGGACGAGATGTTCATGATGACCGATATCCCGGAGGCCCCGTGGTACGTGGTCGAGTCCGACGACAAGCGGCGCGCCCGGGTCAACATGATCGCGCACCTACTGTCGACGGTCCCGTACCACAAGGTCAAGGCGCCGTCGCTGGCGCTGCCGCACCGGCCGTCCTCGTCCGGCTACGTCAGGACCCCGCGCGACATGCAGACCTACGTTCCCGATCACGCGGCCTCGCTGACGTAACGCGCCTGCGCGGCGGGTGTGCGGCACACTGGTGCGGGTGAGCAACGCGGAACTGCGGCAGCGCGCCGAGGCACTGGGCGTGCAGGTCATCTTCTGGGACTGGCAGGGGCGCGAGACCACCGTGCCGGACGAGACGCTGGAAGCGATCGTCGCGGTGCTGGAAGACGACGCCCTGCCTGGTACGCCGGACAGGCCGCCCGCCACGCGGCCTGTCCAGCCCGGCAGTCCGCCCGGCAAGCGGGCTGCCGGGACCCAGCCGACGGTCGCGCCCGTGCCCGGGCAGCGTTCCTGGGGGTTCACCGTCCAGCTGTACTCGCTTCGCTCCCGTGCCTCGTGGGGGCACGGCGACCTGCGCGACCTCGCGGAGTTCGCCGCCTGGGCGGCGCGGGACCTGGGCGCCGGCTTCGTGCTGATCAACCCGCTGCACGCGGCCGAGCCGCTGCCGCCGGTGAGCCCGTCGCCCTATCTGCCGATGAGCCGCCGCTGGATCAGCCCGCTGTACCTCCGGATCGAGGACATCCCGGAGTTCGCGGAGCTTAGTTTTTCCGAACGTACGCGGCTGACTGCCCTCGGCGACCCGCTGCGCGCCGCGAGCGGGACGGCCGCGCTGATCGACAGGGACGCGGTATGGCTGGCGAAGCGCGGGGCGCTGGAGATCGTGCGGAAGGTGCCGCTGTCGCCGCCACGCCAGGCGTCGCTTGACGCGTTCCGGGTCAGGAACGGGCCAGCGCTGGACGACTGGGCGACCTGGTGCGCGTTCGCCGAAGTGTACGGGCCGGACTACCGGACCTGGCCGGTCGCGTTGCGCGATCCCCGGTCGGCGGAGACGTACGTGCTGCGCGGCGACCTGTCGACGCGGGTGGACTTCCACGTGTGGGTGCAGTGGCTGGTCGCGGAGCAGATGGCAGCGGCGCAGGCCAGCGCGCGGGCCGCCGGGATGCCGATCGGCATCGTGGGTGACCTCGCGGTCGGCGCGCACCCAGGCGGCGCCGACGCGTGGGCCGGGCAGCACGTCTACGTGCCCGGATTCAGCGTGGGCGCGCCGCCTGACGAGTTCAACCCGCGCGGCCAGGACTGGACGCTGATGCCGTCGCACCCAAGGTGGCTTGCCGCGCTCTCCTACCGGCCGCTGGCGGACCTGGTGGCGTCGGCCTTCGGCCTGACCCCCGGCGGGGCCGCGCTCGGCGGGGCGCCGAGCGCGGGCGGGCTGCGGATCGACCACACCATGGGGCTGTCCCGGCTGTGGTGGATTCCCGCCGGGCAGCCGCCGGGGGCGGGCGCGTACGTGCGGTACGACGCGGAGGCGGCGATCGGCGCGGTGACGGCTGCCGCCACCGCGGCCGGGGCGGTCGCCATCGGCGAGGATCTCGGCACCGTGGAGCCGTGGCTGCGCGACGCGCTGGCGGCGCGCGGCGTGCTCGGCACCTCGGTGCTGTGGTTCGAGCGGGGCTGGGCCGGAGAACCGCTGGCGCCGCAATGGTGGCGGCGGAACTGCCTGGCCACGGTGTCCACCCACGACATGCCGCCCGCCGCGGCGTTCCTGACCGGTCAGCAGGTCACCGAGCGGCTGGCGCTCGGGCTGCTGACCCGTCCTGAGGCCGAAGAGCGGGCGGAGGCCGCCAAGGCGCTCGACGACTGGCTGCGCGCCCTCGTCGGCGAGGGCCTGCTGCCCTCCCCCGACCCGGATCCCGACGCGTTCACCGTGGCGCTGTACGGCTACCTGGCCAAGACGCCCGCCCTGATGATCGGTATCTCGCTGGCCGAGGCCGTCGGCGAGCGCCGCTCGCAGAACATGCCGGGCACCACCACCGAGTACCCGAACTGGCGGCTGCCGCTGTGCGGCCCCGACGGCGAGCCTGTGCTGCTGGAAGACCTTCCCTCGATACCCCTCGTCCGCGCTGTCGCGGGTGCCGTGGCAGGATCAGCTTGAAGGAGCGGGGAATGACAGCCACGCACGACGAGGGGAGACGACATGCCGCCTACCGCGCTGCGGGAGCGCAAGGCATGGCAGGCGCTCCAGCGCCATTACGCGGAGATCTCCGGACGGCACCTGCGCGACCTGTTCGCCGAGGATCCCGGGCGCGGCGAACGGCTCACCGCCGAAGCCGCCGGCATTTACCTCGACTATTCCAAGAACCGGGTAACCGACGAGACGATGCGGCTGCTCATTGAACTGGCCGCGGAATCGGGAGTTCCCGAGCGGCGGGACGCGATGTTCCGCGGCGAGCACATCAACGTCTCAGAAGACCGGGCCGTGCTGCATGTGGCGCTGCGCATGCCGGCCACGGAAAGCCTTATCGTCGACGGCCAGGACGTTGTCAAAGACGTACACGAAGTGCTGGGCCGGATGCGGGACTTCGCGACCCGCGTGCGCTCGGGTGAATTCAAGGGCTACACGGGCAGGCCGATAAAGAACGTCATCAATGTCGGCATCGGCGGGTCAGACCTCGGTCCCGTTATGGCCTATGAGGCGCTCAAGTTTTACTGCACGCGTGAAATGACCTTCCGTTTCGTATCGAACGTCGATTCCACTGACTTCGCGGAGGCAGTCCGGGACCTCAGCCCCGAGGAAACCCTGTTCATCATCTCCTCCAAGACGTTCGGGACGCTGGAGACGCTGGCCAACGCGACCACCGCCAGGGACTGGATCGTCGACGCGCTCGGGTCGCGGGACGCGGTCGCGAACCACTTCGTCGCGGTCTCCACGAACGCCGAGCGGGTGGCCGCGTTCGGCATCGACACGGCGAACATGTTCGGGTTCTGGGACTGGGTCGGCGGCCGCTACTCGATGGACTCGGCGATCGGGCTGTCCACGATGATCGCGCTCGGGCCCGACGGGTTCGGCGAGATGCTCGCCGGGTTCCACGACATGGACGTGCACTTCCGCACCGCGCCGCTGGAGGCCAGCCTGCCGGTGCTGATGGGGGTGCTCGCGGTGTGGTACCGCGACTTCTTCGGGCTGCAGACGGTGGGTGTGATGCCGTATGACCAGTACCTGAAGCGGTTCCCCGCCTACCTGCAGCAGCTCACCATGGAGTCGAACGGCAAGCACGTCACGCTGACCGGGCGCCGCGTCGACTACGACACCGGGGCCGTGTACTGGGGCGAGCCGGGCACCAACGGGCAGCACTCGTTCTACCAGCTCATCCACCAGGGGACCACGATCATCCCGGTGGACCTGATCGGGTTCGCCCGCGGGCTCAACCCCATCCGCGACCAGCACGACCTGCTGTCGTCGAACGTGTTCGCGCAGGCGTCGGCGCTGGCCTTCGGGAAGACCGAAGAGGAGGTGCGGGCCGAGGGGACACCGGACCGCGTCGTGCCGCACCGGGTCATGGAAGGCAACCGGCCGACGAACACGCTGCTGTGCGACATCCTGACGCCCCGGCTGCTCGGGTCGCTCGTCGCGCTTTACGAGCATTCCGTGTTCGTGCAGGGCACGATCTGGGAGATCGACTCGTTCGACCAATGGGGCGTTGAGCTGGGCAAAGTCCTCGCCCAGCAGATCATCCCCGAGCTGGAGTCGTCGGCTGAGCCGGCGCTGTCGCATGACTCGTCGACGAACACGCTGATCCGTCGTTACCGGTCAATGAAATCGGGGAGCTAGATCACCATGGCAACTGACAAGCCGATGCAGCTTGGCATGATCGGGCTGGGCCGGATGGGCGCGAACCTGGTCAGGCGGCTGATGCGGGACGGCCACCACTGCGTGGCGTACGACAGGAACCCGGACGTGGTCAAGGGCCTGGCCGGCGAAGGCGCAGACGGGGCCAATTCGCTCGAAGAGTTCGTCGGCAAGCTGTCGCGGCCGCGGAGCATCTGGATCATGGTGCCCGCCGGGGTCGTGGCGCAGACCCTGACGACGCTCGTGCCGCTGCTCGACCCCGACGACGTGGTGATCGACGGCGGCAACTCGTACTACCGGGACGACCTCGCCCGGTCGGCGGCGCTGAAGGAGAAGGGGATCCACTTCCTGGACGTGGGGACCAGCGGCGGCGTGTGGGGCCTGGAACGGGGGTACTGCTTGATGATCGGCGGGAATTCCGGCGCGGTGCAGCGCCTCGATCCGGTCTTCAAGACGATCGCCCCCGGTCTCGGGACCGTCGAGCCCACGCCGGGGCGCGTGCCCGCTGATTCCCCGGCGTCCGAGGGCTACCTGCACTGCGGGCCGTCCGGGGCCGGGCACTTCGTCAAGATGGTGCACAACGGCATCGAGTACGGCATGATGGCCGCGATCGCCGAGGGGCTGTCGGTCATCAAGCACGCCGACGTGGGGATGCACCAGGACGAGATCGACGCGGAGACCGCGCCGCTCCGGGATCCCGAGGACTACATGTACGAGATCAACGTCGCCGACGTGGCCGAGGTATGGCGGCGCGGCTCGGTGATCTCGTCCTGGCTGGTCGACCTGATCGCCGCGGCGCTCGCCAAGTCGCCTGACCTCGACGACTTCAGCGGCCACGTGTCCGACTCCGGTGAGGGCCGGTGGACGGTGCTGGCGGCGGTGGAGGAGGGCGTGCCCGCGTCGGTGATCTCCGCCTCGTTGTACGAGCGATTCGAGTCGCGGGACAACGGCCAGTTCACCGCGAAGATCCTCTCCGCGATGCGCTCGGAGTTCGGCGGGCACGCGGAGAAGAAGAGATGAGCACGGCGTCGGAAACGTCGTCGGTGTCGTCAACGTTGTCAGCCTCGTCAGCCTCGTCAGCGTCCAGGCGGTCGCATCCGCGGCCGGAGCCATACGTCTACGTGCTGTTCGGCGCGACCGGGGACCTGGCTAAGCGCAAGCTGCTGCCGGGGCTTTATCACCTGTTCGTCGCCGGGCTGCTGCCAGAGAAGTTCCGCATCATCGGGACCTCGCCGCGGCAGTTCGAGTGGGCCGACGACGACTTCGCCGCGCACGCGAAGGCGGCCATCGACCAGTTCGGCAACACAAAACCGACCGGGCCGGAGTGGGATCAGTTCGCGTCCCGGCTGTCCTTCGGCGCCGCGTCACCCGACGACACGTCGCCGCTGGTATCGGCCGTCATGGCGGCCGAGTCCGCGATCGGCGGCCACGTGGGGCGGCTGTTCCACTTGGCGGTGCCGCCGTCCGCGTTCAGTTCCGTGATCACACTGCTCGGCGCTTGCGGCTTGAACAAGGGCGACGCGAAGGTGATCATCGAGAAACCGTTCGGCGAGGACCTGGAATCGGCGCGGAAGCTGAACGAGGTGGTGCACTCCGTCTTCGACGAGTCGCGGGTCTTCAGAATCGACCACTTCCTCGGCAAGGAGTCGGTCGACAACATCCTGGCGTTCCGGTTCGCGAACGGGCTGTTCGAGCCGATCTGGAACCGGCAGCACATCTCGTACGTGCAGATCGACGTGCCGGAGACGCTGTCCGTCGACGACCGGGGGGCGTTCTACGACGCCACCGGCGCCTTCCGCGACATGGTGGTGACGCACCTGTTCCAGGTGCTCGGCTTCGTCGCGATGGAACCGCCCACGTCACTGGCGGCGAAGCCGCTGCGGGACGAGAAGGGCAAGGTCTTCGACGCGCTGAAGCCCATCGACGTGCGGCACGTGGTGCGCGGGCAGTACAACGGTTACCTCGCCACGAACGGCGTGCGCCCGGATTCCGATACCGAGACGCTGGTCGCGGTTCGCGCCGAGGTCGAGAACTGGCGGTGGCACGATGTGCCGTTCTACCTGCGTTCCGGCAAGTGCATGGCGGCATCGCGGCAGGTGGTAACCCTCGGGCTGGCGCAGCCGCCGCTGCGGATGTTCCACACGCACCGAGCAGGACGCGCCGATGGGGCGGGTCAACGAGATCGTCATCGACTTCGCCGACCCTGGCTCGATCACCGTGGAGTTCATGGCCAAGGTACCGGGCCCGGATATGTCCCTCGGCGCTACGTCGATGACCTTCCGGTACGACGACTCGTTCGCCCAGGCCAACGCCCTGGAGGGGTACGAGCGGCTGATCCTGCTCGCGATGCTCGGCGACCAGTCGCTGTTCACCCGGGCGGACGGCATCGAGCGCGTCTGGGAGATCTCCGAGCCGCTGCTGACCTCGCCGCCGCCGGTGGAGCCCTACGAAAAGGGCACCTGGGGACCGGACAGCATGCACAAGGTGATCGCCCCGCACCGCTGGTACCTGCACTAACGCCGGCCGGCGGGAGCCTCGCCACCATGATCACGTTCAAGCAGCGGGCTGGCTCGGTGGGAGTGCGTGATGCCGGTTCGCGGGTAGCCTCAACGAAGGTATGGCTGCCGTCGCGTTCGTGATCAATGGCACGCTGGCTAAGGCCGGCGGCCGGTTCCTGCCGTTGTGCCATGCGGCGGCCGGGCGCGCCGGGTGGACTCCGGAGTTCCACGTCACCGGCAAGGCCGAAGCCGGCGTCACCGCCGCCAGGGACGCCGCGGCCGGCGGCGCCGACCTTGTCGTCGCCGTCGGCGGCGACGGGACCGTACGGGGATGCGCCGAAGGCCTCGCCAACACAGGGATTCCGCTCGGGATCGTTCCGGTCGGCACCGGCAACCTGCTCGCCGCCACGCTGGGCGTCCCGGCGCACGCCAGGGCCGCGCTCGCCGTCGTCCTGGGTGCCCGCGGCACTCGCTGCGCGGACCGCAGGATCGACCTGGCCACCGCCGACGGGGCGCCGTTCACCGCGATGGCGGGCATGGGCCTCGACGCGGCGGTCGTGGCCGCGACCAGGTTCAAGCACCACTTCGGCTGGCTCGCCTACGCGATGTCCGGGGCGGTCCACCTCGCGGTGCCGCCGGCCAGGTTCACGATCAGCATGGACGGCGGGGCACCGGTCGAGCGCGACGCGCGGTCGGTGGTCGTCGGCAACTCCGGGCTGCTGCCCGGCGGGTTCACGCTGCTGCCCGACGCCCGCATCGACGACGGCCTGCTCGACGTCGGGATCCTCGCACCGCACGGCCCGTTCGGCTGGCCGAAGGTCGCCACCCGCGTGCTGACGCACAGCCGGCACCAGGACCGGCACCTGACGCGATTCCAGGCGCGCACGGTGGAGATCACCGCGCACTCCGCGCTTCCCCGTGAAGTGGACGGGGAGCTCGTCGCGCCGGACCGGACCCTCACCGTCTCGGTGCAGCCGGGCGCCCTGGTCGTCCGGACACCTCAGGCCGGCTAAGCCGGCCGGACGGCGCACCCAGGGAGGCATGGCAGGCTGGTGGGTATGGCAGAGCCTCTCACCTTGATGGTGGTACACGCACACCCCGACGACGAGGCGTCCGGTGGCGGCATCCTCGCTACCTACGCCGACCAGGGCATCCGAACAGTGGTTGTCACCTGCACCAACGGCGAGTACGGGGACGCCCCAGGCGGGATCAAGCCCGGCCAGCCCGGCCACGACCCGGAGGCAGTCGCCCGGCTGCGTCTGGCCGAGCTCGAAGAATCGGCCAGGATCCTCAAGGTCAGCGACGTGGAAACGCTCGGGTACCACGACTCGGGCATGCCGGACTGGGAGTACAAGGACCGGCCGGAAGCGTTCTCGAATGTGCCCCTCGAGGAAGTGGCGGGCCGGATCGGCGGCCTCATCGCCAAGTACCGTCCGCAGGTCCTCGTCACCTACGACGACCAGGGCGCCTACCAGCACCCAGACCACGTGCACGCCAGTCGCGCCGCACAGGCCGCCGCGGCAGAAACCGGCATCCCGGCGAAGCTCTACCTGTCGACGATGCGCGGCAGCTCCTGGCGAAAGATATGGGAGGCGCTGCGCGCGGCGGGCGCGGAGGTGCCGGCCTGGGAGGACGACGAGGAACGCACCCGGCGGGCCGTCGAGTCCGAGGAGCGGATCACGACCACGATCGACATCCGCCCGGTCCTCGAACGCAAGCGCGAGGCGCTGTTCGCGCACGGCACTCAGATCAACGGCGACTCCTGGTTCGGCAAGATCCCGCCGGAGATCGTCGAGGAGGCCTTCGGATACGAGTACTTCATCCGGGCGGCCGACACCACGGGCGCGCCGCTGCCGGAAGACGATCTGTTCGCGGGGCTGCGAACCGGGGCATGACCGGTACGTGGCGAAAAGGGGTCCGGCGGGCCGAGACGGCGACGAGCCGCGCGACGCTGACCCGGACGCCGTCAGCGACGCCAGCGACGACCGGGTAACCGCCGCCGCGGACGAGCTGTACGGCGCCGACCCCGGCGAGTTCACCGACCGGCGCAAGGCGCTCGCCGACGCGGCGCGGGCCGCGGGCGACACCGCGGCCGCGAAGCGGATCGCCGCGCTGCGCAAGCCCACCCGTGCCGCCTGGGTGGTCAACCAGCTGGCCCGCGCCGACCCGGAGGCACCGGACCGGCTCGCCCAGCTCGCCGCCGCCCTGCGCGAAGCCGAACAAGCCAAGGACGGTCGCCGGCTGCGCGAGCTGTCCGCGGCGCGCGGCCCGCTCGTCGATTCCCTGACCGCCCAGGCGCTCGCCGCCGCCGGCGTGGCTGACCCGCCCTCGGGCCTGCGCGAGGAGGTCACCGAGACGCTGACCTCCGCCGTCGCCGACCCGCAGGTCGCGGCCGAATTCGCGGCCGGCACGCTGACCCGCGCCGCCCAGTGGGCCGGCTTCGGGCTGGCCTCGTTCGGCGATACCCCGTTCGGCGCCACGGACGAGGGCGCGCCCACCCGGCGCCACTTGCACGCCGTTCCCTCGCCCGAGGTCAGCGCCCCGGCGCCCGCGCCGGCCCGCGCCAGGTCACGGCGGGCCGCTCCCGGCCGGGTGTCGGAGGAGGAGCAGGCACGGCGCGCCCGGGCGGAGGAGCAGCGGCTGGCTGAGGAAGCAGCACAGCGGGCCGCTCTCCGCCGCCAGGCTTTCGAGGATGCCGAACGTATGGTCGCTTCGACCGCGGCAACCGCCGCCGAGGCCGGAGCGGCGGAAGACCAGCTCGAGGCGGAGGTCCGCGACCTCGAACAGCGGCTGACCCGGGCGCGCGAAGACCTGGCCAGCGCGCGGATGCGCGCCCGCCGCGCCGAGTCCGCGGCCCGCCGCGCCCGCCAGTCCCTCGACCGCCTCCCCGACCCGGAGTAAGCCCGTCCCGCAGGTAACGCGAGCCCCGGCCAATCGGCCAAAGGCCATCTATGTATCACTTTTCGTCCTTGAAACCTGGACAAAACGGGCATGGAAAGGACCAAAAGTGATACGAAGACGAAGAGTGATGAAGCATCACCTATGGTGACGGGATTGGTGTTACAGGCGCTGAGGATGTGGCGCCTGGGTTAGGTGCCTCAGAGCAGCGGCACGGCCTGCGGCTCATGCGGCTGGCGGTGTGGCCCACAGGTGCGGATCTATTGGCGCGGTGGGCCACACCGCCACGACGGGCCTGTGGAGCTAGGGGCTGTTGTGGGCATCGGCCGCGATGCCGACCTGAGCCGGGCTCGGTACGTCGCGGGTGTCGGGTCCAGGGTGCCGCGCTAGGGATGGGCGGTGGTGACGGACCTGAGCCGGGCTCGGTACGCCGCGGGTGTCGGGTCCAGGGTGCCGCGCTAGGGATGGGCGGTGGTGACGGACCTGAGCCGGGCTCGGTACGCCGCGGGTGTCGGGTCCAGGGTGCCGCGCTAGGGATGGGCGGTGGTGACGCCGGCGGACTTGAGGCGGGCTGTGTTCTCGGCGTCGAGGGTGGCGTAGGCGGCGTTTTCCCCGGCCGCGTACTCGACCGGGCCTGCCTGGCGGCCGTCGAGGCCGGCCTCGGCCTCGTAGACGATCGTGGCGTTGCCCTCGAGGACGGGGAGCCAGGCGCCGTCGCGGACCCGGATCGACGCGGCGGCGACGCCGCCCGCGTTCCGCACGACGAGGCGCTGGCCGGGGTCAAGGCCCGTCACCCGCGAGTAGGCGGCGCGGGAGGCGACCACGCCCGAACCGCAGGACGGGGTCAGGCCGGCGCCGCGCTCGAAGGTGCGGACGAATACCTCCGGGTCCGCTGAGGCGGATGAGGCAGGAGGGGTGGGGGTGGAGGTTGTTGTTCCGGCGTCGAGCGGCAGCAGGAACGAGACGTTCGCGCCGTCGGGGAACACCTCGTCCGCCCGCTTCCCCGCCTCGATCAAGTCGGGCTCGGAGTAGTCGGCCACCACGGCCACCACGTGCGGGTTGGGCACGGTCACCGCGGTGAAGCCGCCGAACGGCGGGGGCGGCGGCGCGGCGAACCGCACGGCGGGCAGTTCGAGCAGCACCTGCCGGACCCCCCCAGGGGTCGACGGCGCCCGGCGCACCGTGTAATCGCGGCCGCCGCTGGCCACGACCTCCGTGTCGGTGCCCCGCAGGTCCAGGATCAGCCTGCCCAGGCCGCGCATCCCGTTCCCGCAGAACTCCGCCGCGGAGCCGTCGGGGTTGAAGAACCACGCCCGGGTGTCCGGCGCGCTGGCGTCGTAGAGGTAGATCCCGTCGCTGCCGCCGGTCCACGCGTCCCGGTCGCACACTCGCCTGACGAACTCGCGAAGCGCGGCGCCGTCCGGCCATGCCGACGGCGTTGCGTCCATCGCGAAGATCTCGTTGAGTGACCCGTGGGTCTTGACCAGGCGCATCGCTAAGCGAGTTTAGCCTGAGTGGAACCACGAGGCCGTTCGGGATGAACGGAAGCCGCGACCACTCACATGCCGAAAGCCGGATACGTCGAGAAGCGGGCGCCTGCCGCGAAGTTCCTGACCGCCACCCGAGCGCGGTCGATCATGTTCGCGGGCAGCTCGGTCAGCGGAAACCAGCCGAAGTCGCTGTAGCTCTTCGTCGGTCCCCCGGTCTCGCCTTCCCAGCCGTCCGCGGTGAGGAAGAACGCCATCCGGCCCGCGCCTGACACGTCGTGCATGACGTGTGCGAGCGCCACCCGGCCAGGATCGAGAAAGATCCCGACCTGGGCGTCCGCTACCCGGACGGCGGCCTCCACGAGCGTCTCGCGCTCGGCTAGGCGCCCGGACGGCGGTTCGTAGGCGCCGTCTCCGTACCCCGTGTTCGCGCGTCTGCCGAGTAGCACCTCTCCCTGGTTGAGCAGCAGCACGTGCACATCAACAATCAGCTGAAAGTGCCGGCTGTGCCTGGCCGCGTCAGCGGCCAGCGGCTGAGTGAGGGTTCTGGTCATGGCTCGATGTCCCGCCCGGCTTGCCATCGTGTTTCCCCGGTCCCCGGTGCGGTTTCCCGCTTCCCCGGAACAGGTACGGTACTGCGGGCGTCCTGTGGATCGCCATGTGCGTAACCCCGCCGGTGCTGTGGATCCCCGCCTTCTAGGCGGGTGGTTAGCTGTGGACTCCCTGAACGCCGAGCCTGCACGTGCATGGGTTGGACGCTGTGGAGGTCAGCTGACCGGCTGTGGACGAACAGGACGGAAAAGTTTCCCGGCTTCAGCTCTCGCCGCGCTGGCGGATCGCTTTCAGTTCCTCATGCATCCGGTGCACCACCATGAACAACTCGAGAACCATGCGGTACGCGCCGAGCGTCAGTACCACGAGGATCGGGTCCACCACGAGCAGCGTGAAGAAGCCGCCCGCCGCGCCGCCGTACTTGAAGCCGAAGCGGAGGAAGATCAGCGCCCAGATCACCGTCCAGATGGTGACGAGGACGTAGATCACCTTGACGATCTTCGGGGTGACGAACGAGGTGAAGCTGAAGTCGAACAGCGAGCCGAGGAAGCCCTTGGCGTCGCTCGTCCGCTTCGCCGCGGCGCCAGCCGGCTTCAGGCCGGAAACGGCCTGCCAGGGCGGCGCCGACTGGCCCTGCTGCTGCTCCTGGTAGGCCTGATCGCCGTACGCCTGGTCGGCGTACGGGCGGTCCTGTGCGCCGTAGGCCTGGTCCTGGACGGTGTACGCAGGGGGGGTGTAGCTGCCTTGCTGGGCGTAGGCCTGACCGTAGCCCTGGGGGCTCTGAGCGTTCTGCGCGCCCTGGGGGCTCTGAGCGTTCTGGGCGCCCTGGGCGCCCTGAGCGCCCGGCCCGGACTGCGGGTAGGCGTACGTCTCCTGCTGCTCGGCAGGCGGCGCGCTGAAGGCCTGCCAGGACGGACGGGCCTGGTCTTGCTCGGACGACTGCCATGGGGGATCTTGCGGCTGACCAGCCAACATCTTCTCCGTGGGGGTCTTGGTCCTGGGGTTGGTAAAAGTCGGACCTCGCGTTGTTCCGTTACCCTACCCCGTCCTGTCGTGAGACACGGTGATGTCGTGCCGGGATGCGATGAGTTTCGCGGGCTCCTGTCGTCACTACTGGAACGATCGTTAACGCGGGAGCGATGGAACACCGGCTCGATACCAGGCTACCATCTGAACATGTGTTCCAAAAATCCACGAAAGGTCTGGTGCGATGACACAGGTACGGGTTCTGGCGGGGACGCGCAAGGGTGCGTTCATCCTCAGTTCTGACGGCAAGCGCGACAAGTGGTCGGTGAGCGGGCCGCACTTCGGGGGGTGGGAGGTGTACCACATGAAGGGCTCCCCCGCCGACCCGGACCGGCTGTACGCCTCGCAGAACACGGGGTGGTTCGGCCAGCTGATCCAGCGTTCCGACGACGGGGGCGCGACCTGGCAGCCGGTCGGGAACGACTTCGGCTACGCAGGCGGCGACCCGGGCACGCACCTGTGGTACGACGGCACGGCGCGGCCGTGGGAGTTCAAGCGGATCTGGCACCTCGAGCCGTCGCCGGACGATCCGGACACGGTGTACGCGGGCGGGGAGGACGCAGCGCTGTACAAGTCGGCCGACGGGGGCCTGACTTGGACCGAGCTGACCGGCCTCCGGGTGCAGCCGTCCGCGCCCGGCTGGCAGCCGGGCGCGGGCGGTCTCTGCCTGCACACGATCATCCTGCAGAAGTCGCGGATGTTCGTCGCGATCTCCGCGGCGGGCACGTTCCGGTCCGACGACGCCGGCGAGACGTGGCGGCCGGTGAACCGCGGGCTGCATTCCGAGGGCATCCCCGACGAGGACGCCGAGGTGGGGCACTGCGTGCACCACGTCGAGGCGCACCCGTCCCGGCCGGACACGCTGTTCATGCAGAAGCACTGGGACGTGATGCGGTCCGACGACGGCGGCCTGTCGTGGACGGAGGTCAGCGGGAACCTGCCGACCGACTTCGGGTTCCCGATCGGCGTGCACGCACACGAGCCGGACACCATCTACGTGGTGCCGATCACCAGCGATAGCCTGCACTACCCGCCGGACGGAAGGCTGCGGGTGTGGCGGTCGCGGTCCGGCGGCAACGAGTGGGAGGAGCTCTCGGCCGGGCTGCCGGAACGGGACTGCTACGTGAACGTCTACCGGGACGCGATGGCGGTGGACACGCTGGACTCGTGCGGCGTCTACTTCGGCACCACCGGCGGGCAGGTGTACGCCTCAGCCGACTCAGGGGACTCGTGGGCGCCGATCGTCCGGGACCTGCCCGCCGTGCTGTCGGTCGAGGTCCAGGTTCTGTCGTGACCTCCCCGGGCGCCTCCTCCCCGGGCGCCTCCTCCCCGGGCGCTTCCCCTGGCGCCGCGCCGGGCACGCAGGTGCGCGTGGTGCTGCCCGCGCACCTGCGGAACCTGGCCGGGGTGCACGGCGAGGTCCTCGTGCGCCTCTCGGTCCCTGTGCTCACCCAGCGGGCGGTGCTCGACGCTGTCGAGTCACGGTTCCCGATGCTGGGCGGCACGATCAGGGACCGGCGTACCGGCAAGCGGCGGGCGTTCATCCGCTTCTACGCGTGCGAGCAGGACCTGTCCAACGAGCCGCCGGACGCGCCGCTGCCCGACGCGGTGGCGGCGGCGATCGTGGCCGGCACCGAGCCGTTCCTCGTCGTGGGGGCGATGGCCGGCGGATAATCACCGGTGTGAGCGAGCTTTCCGGCGCGGACAACGGCAAGGACAGCGGCGCGGGCGCGGGCGCCCGTGACCGGACGTTCCTCGTCACCGGGGGCAACACCGGCATCGGCCGGGCGACGGCGACCGCGCTGGCCGCCGACGGCGGCCGGGTGTACATCGGGTGCCGTTCGGCCGAGGCGGGCGCGGTGGCGGTGGACGCGATCAAGTCCGCCGCCGGCTCGCAGACAGTGTGGCTGCTGCCGCTCGACCTGGCGTCGCTCGCCTCGGTCCGCGGCTGCGCGGCGGCGTTCCTCGCCAGGGACGAGGCGCTGCACGTGCTGGTGAACAACGCCGGGGTCGGCGGGCAGCGGGGGAAGACAGCGGAAGGGTTCGAGCTGCACTTCGGCGTGAACCACCTGGGGCACTTCGCGCTGACGATGCTGCTGCTCGACCGGCTGAAGGCGAGCGGGTCCGGCGCCGGTGCCCAGGGCGCGCGGGTCGTCACCGTGTCGAGCGACGCGCATTACGGTGCGCGCGGCATCGACTTCGACGCGGTACGGCGCAGCACGCCGTCGTTCACCGGCCAGCGCGAGTACGCGGTCTCCAAGCTGTGCAACGTGCTGTTCACCCAGGAACTGGCGCGCCGGGCCGGCGACGTGTCGTCGTACGCGCTGCACCCGGGCGTGGTCGCCTCCGACATCTGGCGGCGGGTGCCGCGGCCGGCCCGCGCCATCATCAAGCGCCGGATGCTCACCGTCGAGCAGGGCGCGGTCACGTCGGTGTACTGCGCGACGTCGCCCGCGGTGGCTGCCGAGAGCGGCCTCTTCTACGACAGGTGCGCGGTACGCGCGCCCAGCCGGATCGCGACGCCGGAACTGGCCGAACTGCTCTGGAAGCACAGCACCGAATGGACCGGCCTCGGCTGACCCTGCGCCCGCGCCGGGTCACCCGCTGATTTCCTACCCGCGCCCACGTCAAGCATGATCGTAGGCAGTAACGGGCACTGTTGTTCCGCGAGCATCACTCGCGATCATGGAAGCTGGGGGACATGGACCTTCCGGTGATGCCGCCGGTGGCGCCGATGCTGGCCAAACCGGTGGACGGGATTCCCGACGGGGACTACGTGTTCGAGCCCAAGTGGGACGGCTTCAGGTCGATCGTCTTCCGCGACGGGCCGGAAGTCGAGATCGGCAGCCGCAACGAACGCCCGATGACCCGTTACTTCCCTGAGCTGGCGGAAGCCGTGCTGGCCGAGCTGCCGCCCCGGTCCGTCATCGACGGAGAGGTCGTGGTGCCTAACTTCGCCACCGGCCGGCTCGACTTCGAGGCGCTGCAGCTGCGCATCCATCCCGCGGCCAGCCGGGTCAAGCTGCTCGCCGCGCAGACGCCCGCCCACTTCGTGGCCTTCGACCTGCTCGCGCTCGGCGACACCGACTACACGGCCCGCCCCTTCGCCGAGCGCCGCGCCGCCCTCGAAGAGGCGCTGGCCACGGTCAAGTCACCGGTCCACCTGACCCCGACGACGACGGACAAGTCCGTCGCCACCCAGTGGTTCAGCCAGTTCGAGGGGGCCGGGCTGGACGGGCTGATCGCGAAGTCACCGCACGTTCTGTACGAGCCTGATAAGCGGGTGATGCTGAAGATCAAGCACGAGCGCACCGCCGACTGCGTGGTCGCCGGCTACCGGCCGCACAAGAGCGGCCCGGACGCGATCGGATCGCTGCTGCTCGGGCTGTACCGCGACGACGGGCAGCTGGCTAATGTCGGGGTGGTCGGCGCGTTCCCCATGGAACAGCGGCGGGCGCTGCGCGCGGAGCTGGAGCCCCTGGTGACCACCTTCGACCAGCACCCGTGGAACTGGGCTCAGGAGACGGAAGGCACCCGCACGCCGCGCAGCGCGCAGTACAGCCGGTGGAACGTCGGCAAGGACCTGTCGTTCATCCCGCTGCGCCCGGAACGGGTGCTCGAGGTCCGGTACGACCACATGGAAGGCCCGCGGTTCCGGCACACCGCGCAGTTCGTCCGCTGGCGCCCGGACCGCTCGCCGTCGTCGTGCACGTATGCCCAGCTCGAAGAGCCGGTCAGCTTCCAGCTATCCGCGATCCTCGGTTCCGGACCAGTCATTCCGAACGGACGGGGCTGACTCTCATGGCGTCGCCAAAGACCGTGATCGAGGTGGCCGGCCGCGAGGTGGCCGTCTCCAACCCCCAGAAGGTGTACTTCCCCCGCACCGGGCACACCAAGCTGGACCTGGTCCGGTACTACCTGGCGGTCGCCCCGGGGGCGCTGGGCGGGGCGGCCGGGCGGCCGATGGCGCTGAAGCGGTTCGTGAACGGCGCGGAGAGCGAGCCGTTCTTCCAGAAGCGCGCGCCGGAAAATCGGCCGGACTGGATCGAGACCGCGCAGCTGAGCTTCCCTTCGGGGCGCGTGGCCGATGAGGTCGTGCTCCGCGACGCGGCGGGACTCGTCTGGGTCGCCAACCTGGGCTGCATCGACCTGAACCCGCACCCGGTGCGCGCGTCGGACCTCGACCACCCTGACGAGCTGCGGGTCGACCTGGACCCGGTGCCCGGCATCGAGTGGCCGCAGATCGTCGCCGTGGCGCTGGTGTCGCGGTCAGTGCTGGCCGACTTCGGGCTGACGGGATGGGCGAAGACGTCCGGGTCGCGCGGCATGCACATCTACGCGCGGATCGAGCCGCGCTGGTCGTTCACCGACGTGCGGCGGGCCGCCGTCGCGGTGGCCCGTGAGATCGAGCGGCGGGCACCGGACCTCGCGACCTCGAAGTGGTGGAAGGAAGAGCGGCACGGCGTCTTCGTCGACTACAACCAGAACGCCAAGGACCGCACGGTCGCCTCGGCCTACTCGGTCAGGCCGCTGCCAGACGCGCGGGTATCCATGCCGCTTCGCTGGGACGAGGTGCCTTCCTGCGACCCGTCGGCGTTCACGATCGACACGGTGCCGGCCCGGTTCGCCGAGCTGGGCGACCCGTGGGCCGCGATGGACTCCGCGGTCGGCTCGCTGGAGTCGCTGATCGAGCAGGCGGCCCGCGACGAGGCGTCAGGCCTGCCGGACGCGCCGTGGCCGCCGCACTACGAGAAGCAGGGCGGCGAAGCGCCGCGGGTGCAGCCCTCCAAGCGCCGCACGCCGAGCCCGACCGGGCGGCGGCAGCCCACCAAGCCGCTGATCGAGGTTGCCCGCGCGGCGACCAAGGCGGAGGCGATGGAGGGCCTGGAGCGGTGGAAGGCGCGGCATTCTGACGTGTGGCCGCACCTGCACCCCGCCGACGTGCTGGTCGACGCGATGCGCGGCCGCAGCTCCGCCTGGTACCGGATCCGGCTCAACCTGGAGCACGTCCCCGAGGACGAGCGGCCGCCGCAGGCGCCCCTGGAGGTCGACTACGACCCCTGGGGCGGCTTCGACCCCCGCGAAGCGCGCAGAAACGCGCCGTAACCACTAGGGCCCGCCATTTCCCCTGTTTAACACCGATTGACTCTTAGCCCCGGCCGATCTTCAATTAACAAAACCGTTCGGTAAAGGGGAATCGTGATGGGCGATCGCGTGGTCCGTGTTCGGCGATTGATCGGTATCGGGCTGGCCGGTTCGGCCATGGTGGCGGCGGTGAGCCTGATCCCGGCTCTTCCTGCCGCTGCCGCGCCACTCAACGGGGCGGGCGGCCATGGCACTTACCTGGCCCTCGGGGACTCGGTGGCGTTCGGCTACGTGCCGCCGGAGGCTGTCCCGGCGCCGGACTACTTTGACGCCAGCTCCTTCGTCGGCTACCCGGAGGACGTGGCGCAGGCGCTGCACATCCGGGTGTCTAATGCCTCCTGTCCCGGCGAGACCACGGCCAGCTTCTACATCCCCGGCGCGCAGAGCAACGGCTGCGAGAACAGCCCGGGCTCATCCGTCGGTTACCGCACCGAGTTCCCGTTGCACGTGCGGTACGCGGGCACCCAGATGCTGTACGCCCTCCGGTACCTGGCCACGCACCGCAACACCCGGCTGGTGACGATCAACATCGGCGCCAACGACCTGTTCCTCTGCCAGGAAACGACGGCGGACAAATGCGCGAGCCAGGCCGAGCTTCAGGCAGTACTGAAGAAGATCCAGGTGAACCTGGCGATCATCTACGCGCTCATCCGTGACGTCGCCCGCTACCACGGGCCCTTGGTCGCGCTGACCTACTACTCGCTCAGCTACAGCGATCCCACCCAGGTCGCCGGCACCGAGGCGCTCAACTCGGCGATCGCGTCGGTCACCGAGAAGTTCGGCGGAAAGGTCGCCGACGGCTTCGCCGCCTTCGAAGGGCCGTCCATGGCCGCCGGGGGCTCGCCGTGCACGGCGGGCCTGCTGATCAAGGTTCCCGGCGGCTGCAACATCCACCCCTCGCCTGAGGGCCACCAATTGCTGGCACAGGCGATCGAGGACGTCATCTAGTACAGCCGGCATCGCGCCTGGGCGACCGCTGCGGCACACTGGGATCAGGCCTGGTTACGCCGTCCCGGTCGCAGGAGGTACACATGACAACCCCGCCGGATTTCGGAGGACGCGAGATCGAGGAGGGCCTGTTCGAGGATCTGGGCGGCACGCGGGAGGAATACGCCGAGGAACACGCCCAGGTACCCGGAGTCGAGGCCGGCTTGGAGGTGGACGACAACGAGGCGCACGCCCCGGGCATGGTGTGCGTGCACTGCGGCGCGGTCATCACGGCCGGCCAGGATGTGCGGCGCCGAGCCGACGGCCAATGGGTCCACGAACTCTGCCCGATTGTGTAGCAGGGCAGACCCGGGGCACCGCCCACGTGGCGTTTCCGCGGATAACCCGCTCTGGCACCACGACTTACGCCCACAACCCCTCCGGCACCACGACTTACGCCCACAACCCCTCCGGAACCTCACCTCCCTAGTCACACCAGTCACTGCTGTCGACTTTGCAGCCGTGGTGACCATTTTCCGCGCCGCGTGACCGGTCACAAGTGGTCACGCCGTATGCAAAGTGCGCCCGCGTATGCAAAGTCGCCGCCCGGCCTCCGGTTCGTCCCTGTTTACCGTCGTCAGGGCAACAGAAAACAGGGGCAAACCCGCGGAGCCCAGGCTGCGCACCCGAGCCCGCCCCGCGCACCACATCCCGCGGGTGCTCCACCCTCAAAAGCACCACCATCCCGCGCGAAACCCCGTCTCACATGCATCACGTCCCATGAGCACCACCAGCCTCTTCTGTTGACGGAGTCAACAGAGTCGGAACGTGCTCTCCTACCGCGTAATGGTCGTTATCTCGGCGGTGACGCCGATCGCGGGTCACGGCGGAGGGGGTGGCCGGCGGGAACCTCGACCAGGACGATCCGGATGCCGTCGGGGTCCTCGATCCACATCTCGGCCAGTCCCCAGGGTTCGGTCACGGGTTCCCTGATGACCGGTACTCCGGCCGCGGCCAGCCGGGCATGCTCCTCGCGTACATTCCTCACCTGGATCCAGATCATCACCGACTGCCCTGGAGTGCCGGCCGCGTGCCCGGAGACCTCAAGCAATCCCTGGCCGAGGAAGAACACCACGCCAGGATGGTCCGGAGGGCCGAACTCCCGGTAGACAGCCAGCCCCAGCACGTCGCGGTAGAAGCGAAGGCTGCGGTCCAGGTTGCCGGGGCGCACGAGGATCCGGCTGCTCAGAACGTCCACGGCATCTAGGCTGGAGTAGCCAGCCGCGCATCGCAAGGGAGATCCTCATGTCAGACGAGGCCAGCGCAGCGGAAGGGCCGGCCGTGCTCGCCGGACGAGTCAGGTCCGCGCTGGAGTCCGGCGATCTCGATGCCATCAGGGATCTGCTCGACTCCGATGCCCGCTGGGGTGCGCCAGAGGGTCCCAGCGATGCCGACTGCCGCAACCGCGACGAGGTCATCGCGTGGTGGGCCAGCGCGCGCGCCGCCGGCGTACGAGCCGTGGTCACCGAGGTCACCGTCGGCGCCGGGACGCTTCTCGTGGGGCTTGAAGTCACTGGCACGCCTGCCGCTCACGAGGCAGGCGGAGCGGCCGGGCGCTGGCAGGTCCTCACCGTGAAGGGCGATCGCATCGCCGACATCCGCGGCTTCGACGACCGGGCGACAGCCGCCGCCCGCGCCGGGGTACCTGCCTGACGCAGGCTGTGGCTGGTGGCCGGGCCTGGCCCGCACGGCTAGTGTCGTCCAAGTGGAGGTAACTGCCGAGGCGGCTCGTCGCTTTCTGGTAGCGCGGCACTTCCTCACGCCGGCGCGGTCTCTCGCGGGAGGCCTCGAAGCCGTGATGCAGGTCTTCCGCAAGCTCGGGTCGATCCAGTTCGACCCGATCGCGGTCGCCGGCCGGAACCACGACCTCGTGCTGCACGCGCGCGTCGCCGCCTACGAGCCCGCCTGGTGCGACACGCTGTATGAACGCCGTGAGATCTTCGAGGCGACCAACAAGGCGCTGTCGTTCGTCCCGGCGAGCGAATTCCCGTGGTTCCGGCAGGCCATGGGCCGCAAGGGGCCCCGGTTCCACGGCGCGGCCCTCGCCGAGAACGCCGCGGTGGCCGAGCGCGTGCTCGAACGGATCCGCGCGGAAGGACCGCTGTCCTCCCGCGACTTCGAGCGGGAAACCGGCCCGACGAAGGACTGGTTCGGGATGCCGGAGAACGCCGTGCGCGCCGTGCTCGAGGCCTGCACCGTCACGGGCGTGATCGGCCTCGCTCGGCGCGATGGCAACCTCCGGTACTACGACCTCCTCGAACGGCTGCTTCCTGCGGAGCTGCTCGCGCAGGAGGTCCCGGAGCGAGAGCAGCTCCGCCACAAGCTCCTGTCCCGCTACCGCGCCCACGGCCTGCTCGGCGCCGGCGGCGCGGGCGGTACGTTCGCGCGCATCGCCGCGCCGCAGCAGCGCAACGAGCTGCGGAAGGAGCTGGTCGAGCTCGGCGCGCTGGTGCCCGTCGACATCGAGGGCGTCCGCGGCAAGCGCCTCGTCCTCGCCGAGGAGACCGCGCTGCTGCAGGCTCCGCCGGAGCCGGCCTCCTCCGTCGCGTTCATCGCGCCGTTCGACTCGCTGCTGTGGGACACCGCCCTTCTCTCCAGCCTGTTCGCCTACGACTACGTTCTGGGAGGGCTTCTTCCCGCCGGCCAAGCGCCGGTGGGGCTATTACGTGCTCCCGATCGTCTTCGGCGACCGCTTCGCCGGCCGGATCGAACCGCGGATCGACCGCGACCGGGCTCGCGTGGAGGTGCTCAACGTCTGGTGGGAGGACGGCTTCGAGCCGCGGCGCGCCGACGGGTTCGTCGAGGCGATGCGCGACGCGCTCCGCGCCTACCTGCGCTTCGCCGGCGCCGATTGCCTCGAGTGGGCCCCCCACCTCACCATGGAGAAGCGGCTCTTCCTCGGCCGCCCGTGATCGGAGTACAAGCATGGACAGCGCAGAACTTCGCGCCGTGCAGGAACCGCTCAAGGACGGCTATCGCCAGAACCCGGGCGAAGCGCTGATCACCCTGCGGGCGCACGGCCAGCTCGACGAGCAAGCCATCGCGTGCTCGGTGGACACGGGCCGGCAGCTGGCCGTCGCCGGCCTGCACCCGGCCACCGGCGGAGACGGCACGCTGCTCTGTTCCGGTGACATGCTGCTGCAGGCGCTCGTGGCCTGCGCCGGGGTCACGCTGCGCGCCGTCGCCACCTCGCTGAAGATCAGCCTGGCCGGGGGAACCATCACCGCCGAGGGCGACCTGGACTTCCGCGGCACCCTGGCCGTGAGCAAGGAGGCACCGGTCGGGTTCAGCTCCATCCGGCTGACCTTCGACCTGGACGCCGATGCGACCACCGAGGAACTCCAGACGCTGATCCGCCTCACCGAGCGCTACTGCGTCGTCTACCAGACGCTGGCTCGCCCGCCGGAGCTGACGATGACCGCCGGCCGGGCGCCGGGCAGCTAGTCGCGCTCAGCGGCGGCGCGTTCGGCGGCGGGCCGGCGGCGCAGGCCCGGGCGCTGAAGGGCCGGGGGCAGGTAGGCGGACTGGTCGGGCGCGCCGACATCGGTGCCGCACGAGCTCCTCCTGAAAATTGCGGCCGGGCTGTGCTGAGCTGCGCTACGGCGCTGGTGGTCAGTCCACCGCTACCTCGCCGCGCAGGAATTCGATGTAGCGGGCGGCGGAGCTTTCGAGGACGTCGCGGGCGCCCGTGTGCAGCGTGGGCTGCCACCAGCCGCCGTAAATGCGGTCGAAGGGGTACCGGCGGACCGCGTCGACCACGGTGCGGACCGCCTTCTCCGGGAGCGGCAGCCGGTTCGGGGCGCTCCAGATGAAGGTGAGCCGCTCCTCCCCCGGCGTCACGCAGATCGTGTCGCCGGTGAACAGGGCGCCGGCGCCGTCGGCGCCTGCGGCCCAGTGCACGACCGCGCTGCCGGGGAAGTGGCCGCCGCACTGGATGAGGGTGACGCCGGGCAGCACGTCCAGCGTCCCGGACCAGGTCAGCACGGCCGGGTCCGGGCGGGTCAGCCAGTGCGCGTCCGCCCGCGGGAGCAGGATGGCGGCGCCGAACGCGTGACTCCACTCGACCATCGACCCGTAGAAGTGCGGGTGGCTCGCCGTGACCGCCCGCAGCCCGCCGATGTCCGCGACTGCCTGGATCGACGACTCGTCGAGGAATCCTGGCGGATCCCACAGCAGGTTCCCTTCGGCGGTCCGCACGACCAGCCCGCGCTGGCCGATCGCCACCTGCGGAGTCGCGCCGACGCCGAGCAGCCCGGGCTCGACCTCACGGACGTCGCCGCGGTGCCCCGCCGCGGCGAGCTCAGCCAGCGTCGTCCAGCGCTGACCCGACGGCGGCACCCACTGCCGCTCGTCCGCGCAGATGACGCACGCTCCAGGTTGCGAGTCGGTGTCCGGGTAGTGGTTCCCGCACGTGGCACACACCCATACGGCCATGCTGCTCACCCTACGGCGCACGTACCGCCGGGTGAATGGGCCATTCGCCCGGCGCGGTCACATTCCGCGCGCCCGGCGGTTCATACAGGTGACACCCCAGATCATTCGATGCGGAAAGGGAGACTCCCATGAGAGCTGTCCGCAGCCACCAGCCGGAGGGCTTCGAGGGCATCGAGAGCCTCGTCTACGAGGACGCCCCTGATCCTCAGCCCGCGATCGGCGACGCGCTCGTCCGGGTGCGCGCCGCCAGCTTCACCCCGACCGAGCTGACCTGGCCGCTCAGGACCGACCGGGCCGGGCACGAACGAGGACCGATCATCCCGGCCCACGAGGGATCCGGCGTCGTGGTCGCGCTCGGCTACGGCACCGCCGGCCTGTCGGCGGGCGACGAGGTCTACGGCCTCATCGACGGATACCGCGATGGGTGGGCCGCCGAGTACGTGGCCATTGAGGCGCGCAGCCTGGCGCCCAAGCCGACGACGGTCGATTTCACCGAGGCCGCCGCGATCCCGCAGGCCGGGCTCACGTCGTGGCAGGCGCTGTTCGACCACGGCCACCTCGAGCCCGGCCAGACCGTGGTGATCCACGGCGCCGGCAGCGGGGTCGGAGCGGTGGGCGTGCAGCTGGCCCGCTGGGCCGGCGCCCACGTCATCGGAACCGGCCGGGCGAGCGCTCGCCAGCGTGCGCTCGACTTCGGCGCGGACGAATTCGTCGACCTCGAGCAGGACGGCTGGGAGAAGGCCGCCGGCCAGGTGGACCTGGTCTACGACGCCATCGGCGGCGACGTGCTCGCCAGCTCGCCAGCCATCGTCAAGCCCGGTGGCGCCGTGGTGTCCGTCATGGCGCCGCCGCAGACCGACCGGGACGACATCCGCGCCGTTCATTTCGTCCGCGACGCGAACGGCGCCCAGCTCCGCGAGATCAGCCGGCTCGTCGACGAGGGCATCGTGCGGCCGCAAGTCGGCGCGGTCTACCCGCTCGCGGAGGCACGCGAGGCCTTCATGGCCAAGTCGGCCCAGCACATTCCCGGCAAGGTCGTACTGGTGACCTGACGCGCTGCCCGGGCGAGAGGCTCAGAACTGGGACTTCAGTTCCTCGATCTCACGGGTCCTGGCGCGGAGCTCTTCGTACGCCGGGCGCTCCCTGATGCGGGCGAGCGCCCAGCGGACGCCTTCCGCCCGGCTGGTCGCGATGCCCGCGGTGATCAGCATGTCCAGCGTCTCCAGGTCCTCGGCGGCGAGCCGGGCCATGACGGGGGTGAACGGCCCGGCCCCGCCGAGGCCGACAGGACCGCCCGGACCACCACCCGCCAGCTTGAGCTTCGGCCCGTGGCGCTTGTCGTCGGGGGCCGCGCCGCTAACGGTGAACTCGAGCACCGTCGTGGAAGGGCAGCTTGTTCAGGTCCTGGCGCAGTGCGCGGATCGCGTCGCGGTGTGCGTCGTGGAACGCCTCAAGCCGTTGGCCGCGCCCCTCCTTGCCATCCTCATCCGTGGCCCCCTGCGCGTCGATCGTCACGCGGCCGAGAATCTGGCCCGGCTCGATCTCCGGGTCGTCACCGTACTGGAGCACCTCGACCGCTTCGATCGGGGCGTCAGGGAAGCGCTTGCGAATTTCCTCGTTGAACTGCTGCCTGAGATGGTCGATCTCCGCCTGTTCCATGACCACGCCTCCGAGAGAGTTTCGCGTGTAATCAGCGTAACTCGCGTTTCTCGCGTAGTCGAGGCCTGCTTCAGCTGGGGATGACGGCCTGCGCGGCGGAGGAGGGCAGGCCTACCGGGCCGGGGCGGAGCCTGAGCAGGCGGCCCGCGAGCGGCTCGGCCGCCCGCTGCGCCTCGCTGAGGTCCCGGTATGCCGTGGTCACGAACAGGTCGGCCATGCCGGGGCCGCCGAACGCACAGCTCGTCGGCTGGGATACGGGCAGCGGGATCACCGCGTCCTGGTGGCCGGCCGGGGTGAAGCGGCGGAGCGCACCGCCGGCGAACATCGCCACCCAGACGTAGCCGTCGGCGTCGACGGTCAGCCCGTCGGGGAAGCCGTCGGCACCGGACAGGTCGGCGAACATCCGGCCCTGGTACGCCTCGCCGGTCGCCTGGTCGTAGTCGAACATGTCGATCCGTCGCGTCGGCGAGTCGTTGTAGTACATGCGCGTGCCGTCCGGGCTCCAGCCGATCCCGTTGGAGACCGTCGCGCCCTTGACGACCGGGGTCAGCGTGCCCCCGGAGTCCAGCCGGTACAGCGTGCCGAGCGGCTCCTTCTCCTTGATGTCCATGGAGCCGACCCAGACCCGGCCGGCCGGGTCCACCGACGCATCGTTGAACCGGACTCCGTCCCCGGCGGGCGCCTCGGCGATAATCCGCCCGGCCCAGCCCTCCCCCGGCCGGGTGGCGCGCAGCATCAGCCGGCGCCCGCCAGCCGTCACGAGCCCGCCGCCGACCGCGGGGAACGCCGCGGACACCGTGTCCAGCTCGATCGTGATCGTCTCGCCGAGCTGGACGCGGGTCATGTGCAGGTGCCCGCGGGCAACGTCGACCCAGAGCAGGACCTCGTCTTCCGGCCGCCAATAGGGTCCCTCGCCGAGCACCGCGGCCACGTCGCCGACTGGCTCGGCGGTAACCGGCATCCGAACGTCCACCACGGCAAACCGCCTTTCGACGCTCCTGCTTACCCAACGTCTACCCAGTCCAGGGTGCGGTTGATCGCTTTCTTCCAGCCTGCGTAGCCGGCCGCGCGGCGGTCTTCCGACCAGGTGGGCTCCCAGCGGCGGGACTCGTGCCAGTTGACGCGCAGTTCCGCGGTGTCCCGCCAGAAACCGGCCGTCAGGCCGGCCGCGTAGGCCGCGCCGAGCGCGGTGGTCTCCGCGACCACCGGGCGGCTGACCGGGACGCCAAGGATGTCGGCCTGCAGTTGCATGCACAGGTCGTTGGCGGTGACCCCGCCGTCCACCTTCAGCACGTCGAGGGTGACGCCGGAATCGGCGGCCATCGCCTCCACCACGTCCCTGCTCTGGTAGCAGATCGCCTCGAGCGTGGCCCTGGCCAGGTGCGCGTTGGTGTGGAACCTGGACAGCCCCACGATCGCGCCGCGGGCGTCGGCGCGCCAGTACGGCGCGAACAGCCCGGAGAACGCCGGCACGAAATACAGGCCCGCGGTGTCGTCGACCTGCCTGGCCAGGCCCTCGCTCTGCGCGGCGCCGCTGATGATGCCGAGCTGGTCGCGCAGCCACTGCACCGCCGCGCCGGTCACCGCGACCGAGCCCTCAAGGCCGTACACCGGCGGCCGGGCACCGAGCTGGTAGGCGACCGTAGTGAGCAGCCCGGACCCGGACTCGTGGATCGAGGCGCCGGTGTTGAGCACCAGGAAGTTGCCGGTGCCGTAGGTGTTCTTCGCCTCGCCGGGCGCGAAGCACACCTGGCCCATCGTGGCCGCCTGCTGGTCGCCGAGCACCCCGCCGATCGGCACCTCGCCGCCGACCGCGCCCAGCGGCGCCGTCAGCCCGAAGTCGAAGGCGGACGGGACGATGCGCGGCAGCATCGCCCGCGGCACGCCGAACAGCTCGCACAGCTCCTCATCCCAGTCCAGCGTGCGCAGGTCCATCAGCATCGTGCGGCTGGCGTTCGTCACGTCGGTCATGTGCACGCCGCCGGCGGTGCCGCCGGTCATGTTCCATAGCAGCCAGCAGTCGATGGTGCCGAACAGCGCCTCACCGCGCTCCGCGTCGGCGCGCAGCCGGCCGTCGTTCTCCAGCAGCCACTGAAGCTTCCCCGCGGAGAAGTACGTCGCGGGCGGCAGGCCGGCCTTGCGCCTGATCACCTCCCCGCCGCCGCTCTTCTCCAGCGCCGCGGCGATCCGGTCGGTCCTGGTGTCCTGCCAGACG
This sequence comes from uncultured Actinomycetota bacterium, assembly GCA_963843745.1. GTDB lineage: Bacteria > Actinomycetota > Actinomycetes > Streptosporangiales > Streptosporangiaceae > Trebonia. Next base: position 581,322 of record CAWJLP010000007.1, on the reverse strand, counting down.
ATCGCGTTGGCGTACGGGACGCCGGTGCGGCGGTTCCACACCACGGTCGTCTCCCGCTGGTTCGCGATGCCGAGCGCGGCCAGGTCGCGCGGCGCCAGGCTCGCCGCGTTCAGCGCGGCCGCGATCACGGTCCTGGTGCGCTCCCAGACCTCCACCGGGTTGTGCTCGACCCAGCCAGGCCTCGGCAGGATCTGCTGGTGCTCGAGCTGGTGCCTGCCAACCTCGTTGCCCCCGTGGTCGAAGATCATGAACCGCGTGCTCGTGGTGCCCTGATCGACGGCCCCGACGAAATCGGCCACGGCATGTCCCTTCGGGAGGCACCACGAGATCGTTCCGGATAATTCTTTCAATGTTCCCAGCGCGACGGCGAGCACCTCGCCGCGATCAGCCGGCGTCAACCTGCCGTCGCCGAGGTCGAGCGCGGCGAGCGTGGCCGCCTTCGCGACGGCCAGCGCCGCGTTGGCGCGGATGAGCGCGGCGCGGTCCGGTTCGGGACCGGCGAGCGCGGCGATCGTCTGCGCGGTCATCTCGGCGGAGGACCGGGGCAGCTGCTGGTCGATCATCGCCAGCGCGGCCGGGTCGCGGTCGATGATCGTGGCCAGGTCGCGGGAGTCGGCGGTGATGTCGATGATCGCGCCGAGCAGGTCCGCTGGTGTGGACTCGCCGGAGGCGAGGCCGTCGAGGAGCCTGGTGTAGGCCTCCAGGGGCCTGGCGAGCAGGCCGCCGAGGATCGCCGCCTTGGACGGGAAGTGGTAGTACAGCGCGGCGGTCGTGGTGCCGAGCTCGCGGGCGATGTCGGCGATCGTCGTGCCGGTGTAGCCCTGCCGGGCGAACAGCTCGCCCGCGATGGCGAGGATCCGCTGCTTGGTGTCGGGCTGGGTCATGGCGTAGAGTCTACTTGCTTATCGATTAGTAAGTGAGTTAGGCTCGCCCGCATGAGCGAGCTTACTAATCGGTCAGTAGGTGTTTCTTCGGCGACGGCCGCGGGCGGCGCGGAGTTCCGCTGGACGCGGCGGCACGTGCTGGCGCTCGCCGTGCTGTGCCTGGCGGCGCTGCTGGACACCATCGACGTGACCGTGGTCAACGTCGCGATGCCCGCGATCAGGAACTCGCTGCACTTCTCCGAGGGCGGGCTGGCCTGGATGGTGGACGCGTACATGGTGCCGTTCGGCGGGTTCCTGCTGCTCGGCGGGCGCACCGGGGACCTGCTCGGCCGGCGGCGGGTGCTGGTCGCCGGGACGGCGGTGTTCGCGGCGGCGTCGCTGGGGTCCGCGCTGGCGCCGTCGGCCGCCGTCATGATCATCACGCGGGCGGTCGAGGGGCTCGCGGCCGCGTTCGTGGTGCCGATGACGCTCGCCATGCTGACGTCGGTGTTCCCGGCCGGCCCGGCGCGGACCAGGGCGTTCTCGGTGTGGGGCGGGATCTCCGCGGCGGCGGGGACGCTCGGGCTCGTGGTCGGCGGCGCGCTCGTGTCGGCCGCCGGGTGGCGGTGGATCTTCCTGATCAACATCCCGGTCGGGCTGCTCGTGATCGTGGCCGCGCTGCGGGTGCTGCCGGCCGACTCGCCGCGTGGGGGCGGGGCCGGCGCCTCGTGGCGCGGCTTCGACGTCGGCGGCGCGGTGAGCGTGACCGCGGGCGCGAGCCTGCTCGCCTACGCGGTGGCGCAGACGTCCGGCCACGCCTGGGGGTCCGCGCGCACGGTCGGGCTGCTGTGCGCGGCGGCGGCTCTCGCCGGGTACTTCGTGGTGCACGAGGCGCGCGAGGAGCGCACGGGGCGCGCGCCGCTGATGCCGCCGTCGCTGTGGCGGAACCGGTCCGTGGCCGGCGCCAACGTGGTGTCGGCGCTGCTGTCCAGCGCGATGTTCGCGGTGTTCTACTCGACCACGCTGTACATGCAGCAGGTGCTGCACTACTCGGCGCTGCGCACGGGGCTGGCGTACGTGCCGTTCGGCCTGTCGATCCTCGTCGCGGCGGCCGCCGCGCCCGCGCTCGTGTCGCTGGCCGGCATCCGGGCCACGTCGATTCTCGGCTCGGCCGTGAGCCTTGCCGGGCTGGTGCTGCTGGCCCGCGTTCCGGTCTCCGGGCACCTGCTGACGGACATCATCCTGCCGACGGTCATCGTCGGCCTCGGCGCGGGCGCCGTGATCGTCCCCACGTCCGTGGCGGCGATGTCCGGTGTCGCGGCGGACCGGCACGGCGTCGCGTCCGCGCTGCTTAACGTGAGCCGCCAGCTTGGCGGCGCGCTCGGCCTCGCGGTGATCGCCACGGTGGTCGCGTCTTTTGCGGCGCGTTCCGCTGCTGCCGGGAACGCGGCGCCTGCCGCGCTCACCGCCGGCTTCCACGCCGGCTTCGCCGTCAGCGCGTTGCTGGTCGCGGCCAGCGTCGTGGTGGCGGCGGCACTGCTGCGCGAGGACGGCCGCGGCCAGCGCGTCAACCTGATCGCGCTGCAAACGGGCCAGTAGCGGCGTCGGCGGGGCGCCGCTACTGGGAGAATTTGCAACCGGAATTCCATGATCACGAAGGTTTGTGGCTGCGATAGCGGCCCAGATCTTTCGTGATCATGAATGTGACTTCGGATATTGCTGTGTGGCGCTCATCTCCGGCTCCGCAAGCGCTTGGCCTGGCGTCGACAGGCTGGGCGGCCGGGGCGGAAGATGGCTGCCGTGACTGATGTCGAAAGGACCGCCGTCCTGGTGGCGGGCGGCGGGCCCGCCGGGCTGGCGGCCGCGACCGAGCTGAGCGCCAAGGGCATCGGCTGCCTCGTCATCGAGCCGCGGCCGGAGGTGTCGCACAAGCGGCCGCGGGCCAAGACCTCGAGCATCCGGACGATGGAGCTGCTGCGCCGCTGGGGCCTCGCGGAGAAGGTGCGCGCCGCGGCCCCGCTCAAGGTCGAATGGTCGCAGCGGGTCACGTTCTGCGAGTCACTGTCCGGTAACCGGATCACCGACTTCGACGGCGCCTTCGGGCTTACCACCGAGCGCGACGACCGGTTCCCCGAGCCCGGCCAGCAGGTCCCGCAGCCGCTCGTCGAGGAGGTGCTCCGCGCCCACCTCGCCACGCAGCCCCGCGCCGGGCTGCGCCTCGGCCACGCGGTCACCGGGCTCACCGAACACGACGACGCCGTGACGGTCGCCGTCCGCGACGAGACCGGCCGTCCCTACCAGGTCCGCGCCGACTACGTCGTCGGCTGCGACGGCTACGGCGGCGTGACCCGCGACGCGATCGGCGCTCGCTACGAGGGGACATCCGATCCGCGGCCGAACTTCAACGTCGTCTTCCGCGCGCCCCGCCTCGACACCCCGCTCGGCCGGGCCGTTCAGTACTGGGCGCTCACCGCCGCCACCCAGGGCCTGATGGGGCGGCTGGACCTGGACGGCACGTGGTGGGCGATCATGCCGGGCATCGCCGCGGACCACGGCGCCGCGCACGCCGCCGAGCTGATCACCGGCCTGGTGGGCGCGCCGGTCGAGCATGAGCTGCTCGCTTCCGACCCGTGGACCGCGCGGGTGCTCGTCGCGGACCGGTTCGCCACCCGGCGGGTCTTCCTGGCCGGCGAGAGCGCGCACGTGAACCCGCCGTACGGCGGCCACGGGTACAACACCAGCATCGGCGACGCGGTGAACATCGCGTGGAAGCTCGCGTTCGTGCTGCGCGGCTGGGCGCCGCCCGCGCTGCTCGACAGCTACGAGGCGGAACGCCGCGGCGTGGTGGCGGAGACGGTGGCCAGCGCGGCGGCCAACATGCGCGCGCTGCCCGCCGACCTGGCCGCGGACGCGGCGGCGATCCAGCGGGTGAAGGCGCCGGAGTTCCACAACCTGGGCCTGGTGCTCGGCTACTCCTACGCGGGCTCGCCGGTGGTGCAGCCCGGTGGCGGCGCCGCGGTCGACGACGTGCGCCGCTACACGCCGTCGGCCGAGCCGGGCGCCCGGCTGCCGCACTGCTGGCTGCCGGACGGCACGTCGCTGTACGACACGCTCGGTGCCGGGTTCACGCTTGTCACGCCGGCCAGCGCCCCCGCCGCCTCCGTTCTCGATCTGTCAGAACGGGCCCGTGCGCTGCCTCTCCCCCTCACCGTGATCGCGGCACCCGCGGACTACCCCTGGCAGGAGTTCCTGCTGGTGCGGCCCGATCAGCACATCGCATGGCGGGCGGGCGACCCGGCGGGCATCGATCTCGCGGCGGCAGTGGGCAACGTCACGCGCGCCTAACCGGACCTGGCGGTCCCGGCACATACCATGGATGACAGGGGAAAGGGAGGGAGAAACCGCCCATGCCCGGTGCTCTTGACGCACGTGACCGGTCCGCTGCGCTGCAGAAACTGGCCGCGGGCCCGCTCGATGTCCTGGTGGTGGGCGGCGGCATCACTGGCGCGGGGGCCGCGCTGGACGCCGCGTCCCGAGGCCTGCGGGTAGGGCTCGTCGAGTCCCGTGACCTCGCCGCCGGCACGTCGAGCCGGTCGAGCAAGCTGATCCACGGCGGCCTTCGGTACCTGGAGCAGGGCGACTTCAAGCTGGTGCGGGAGGCGTTGCGGGAACGCGACCTGCTCGTCACCAGGCTCGCGCCGCACCTGGTCCGGCCGATGCCGTTCCTCTACCCGCTGTACCGGAAGGTCGTCGAGCGGCCGTACGTGAGCGCCGGCCTGGTGATCTACGACGCGATGGAGGGCGGCAAGCGCCCCGTCCCGCACCACCGGCACCTCAACGCGCGCGGCGCGCTGCGCCGGGCGCCCGCGCTGCGCCCCGACAGGCTGGCCGGCGCGATGGTCTACTACGACGCGCAGGTGGACGACGCCCGGCACACGGTCACCGTGGCGCGGACCGCGGCGGCGCACGGCGCGATCGTGGTCACCAGGGCCAGTGCGACGTCACTGCTGCGGTCACCGGACGGGTCAGCGGTGATCGGCGCCCGGGTGCTCGACAAAGAAACCGACCGGTCGGTCGACATCCTGGCGGAGCGGGTGGTGGTGTGCGCCGGGGTGTGGACTGACCTGGTGCGCTCGCTCGACGGGGTGGCAGCCGGTTACGAGGTGCGGATGTCCAAGGGCGTGCACCTGGTGATGCCCAGGTCCGCCATCGACGCCGACGCCGGCATGATCGTCCGCACCGAGAAGAGCGTGCTGTTCTTCATCCCGTGGGGCGAGCGGTGGATCGTCGGCACCACCGACACCGAGTGGTCCGGCGAGCGGGACGAGCCCACCGCCACCGGCGAGGATGTCGACTACATCCTCACGGCGGCCAACCGGATCCTGGCCAAGCCGCTCACCAGGGCGGATGTCATAGGCGTCTACGCCGGCCTGCGGCCGCTCGTGGCGGCCGCCGCCGAGACTCCGACCACGAAACTGTCGCGGGAGCACGTCGTGGACGTGCCGCTGCCCGGGCTCGCAACGATCGCCGGCGGGAAGTTCACCACCTACCGGCTGATGGCCAGGGACGTGGTGGACGCCGCGGTCGAGGGCTTGCCGCGGCCGGCCCCGCCATCGGTCACCGACCAGCTGCCGCTGCTCGGCGCGGACGGCTTTCCCGCGGTCCGCGCCGCGGCCCGGCGGCTCGCCGAGGACTACGGGCTGCCGCTCGCCGCCGTCCAGCACCTGATCAGCCGGTTCGGGTCGCTGACGTGCGAGCTGCTCGACCTGATCGGCGCGAACAGGTCGCTAGGCATGCCGCTGCTCGACGGCTACCCCTACCTGCGCGCCGAAGTCGCCTACGCCGTCACCCACGAGGGCGCGCTGCACGTCGAAGACGTGCTCGCCCGCCGGATCAGGCTGCTGATCGAGTCGCCCGACGCGGGCACCGGGGCGGCGCCCGAGGTCGCCGCCATCATGGGCGGCCTGCTCGGCTGGGGCCGTCGCCGCCGCGCGCTCGAGATCCGCAGGTACGCGGAATTCGCCGCCGCCAACTCCGAGGCCCTGCAATCCCCGGAGACCTTCCCGGAAGCGGCCGCCCCGGTCTCGGTCCCCGCGTAACTCGGGAATCCCGGGAACCCGAGCGCCCCAGGAGCCCCGAGCACCCGGCCGCCCGGAACGCGGTCGATGGACCATCGACCCCCAAAGAGTGCGGTCGATGGACCATCGACCGCCTTTGGCCGGCGCGGGGTGGCCGCCCACAGCGCGGGGACGCCCACACCGGAACGTGGTCGATGTCCCATCGACCACCAAAGAGTGTGGACGATGTCACATCGACCACGTTTGGGGTGAGTTCGGACGGGGCGAGGGGAGCTCGGACGGGGTGCGGGTGCCGTCCGGGCAGGTAGCGTCGTTACAACTTTTACAATCTGGTTACAAGAGATATATTCTCCATCAGCAAAGTAGGAAGGCCGAGCGACCAGGATCGGAGTCCTGATGGGTCTCAACCCCTACATCATCCTTGGCAGCGCCATCGTCGGGCTGCTGGTCGGGCTGACCGGAGCGGGCGGCGGCGCGCTGATGACGCCGATGCTCATCCTGCTCTTCAACGTCAAGCCGGCCGCGGCGATCTCCAGCGACCTGGTCGCCGCCGTGGTGATGCGCCCGGTGGGCTCCGCGGTGCACATTCAGCGGGGGACCGTCAACTTCCGGCTGGTCGGCTGGATGTGCCTCGGCTCGGTGCCGATGGCGTTCCTCGGCGCCTACCTGCTGCACGTGCTCGGCGGCAGCTCCGCGTCGCAGCAGAACGTGGAGATCGCGCTCGGCGCGGCGCTGCTCGCCGGCACCGCCGCGATGGTGCTGCGCTACTGGCTGGACCGGCGGTCGGGCCAGCAGCGCACCGGGGCGATCGAGGCGATCCGGGTCCGCCCGCTCCCCTCGGTCGCCATCGGCATCGTCGGCGGCCTGATCGTCGGCATGACCTCGGTCGGCTCTGGCTCGCTGATGATCGTGCTGCTGCTGTTCACCTACCCGATGCTCGCCGCGGGCCAGCTCGTCGGTACCGACCTGACGCAGGCGGTCCCGCTCACCGCCGCGGCGGCGCTGGGCGCGCTGGCGTTCGGCCACGTGCAGTTCGGGCTGACCGCCGCCGTGATCATCGGCAGCGTGCCCGCCGTGCTCGTGGGCTCCCTGCTCTCGTCCCGGGCGCCGGACAAGTACATCCGGCCGATCATCACCTTCGTGATCTTCGCCTCCGGGCTGAAGTACGTCGGCATGAGCACGACAGCCCTCGGCTGGACCCTGTGCGCCGTGCTGCTGGCCGGCGGGGCCTACTGGCTGTGGCTTAATAGCCGTAAGACCAAGGCGGAACCCACTCCCGACCGTGAGGTTGAGGTCCTTAGACAGTTAGCGGCGGCGTGGCCTTGGGGGAGATTTCCGCGGCCGTCCTTCGGAACACCGCGGAGAATCTCCCCCGGCGGCCCCGCCTTGCGGGAGTCATAGGGTCTAGGCGTGGATAGCCGGGATGAAGCGCCGCAGTACGCGTTGCCGTTGGTCGTGCGGGTCGAGAGGGGTTCTCCGCCTGCCCGGACGGATGCGCTTGAAGCGGCGGGGAAGGCCGTCTTGTGGTTTCTCGATGATCCGCGGGTTACTGATCCCGATGGGGAGTGGGCTGACGCGGTGCGCGCCTGGACGGATGGGCGGATCCGCAAGGTGGTGCGGCGGGCGCGGGGGGCTGGCTGGGAGCGGGCGCAGGCGCTGCCGGGGATCACGATCACCCAGGGATCGGCGGAGATCCGGGTTTACCCACCCGTGCCAGTCGACGAATGGCCGCCCGACCTGGCCAGATTGCAGGTGGCCGGAACCGAGCTCGAGGACCCGGAACCGCCGCCGGCGGTTCCGGTGGATACACCCGTATTGTGGATCAACCCCGGGCTCCCGATGACCGCGGGAAAGGCGATGGCCCAGGTAGGCCACGCCGCGCAACTAGCCTGGATGCGCCTAGGCGCAAACGACCGCTCAGACTGGCGGGACCGCGACTTCGACCTAGCAGTGCGCCCAGCCCCGCCGGAGCGCTGGCCGGACCTGGTATCCAGCGGCCTCCCGGTGGTCCAGGACGGCGGTTTCACCGAGGTCGCCCCAGGCTCCTGCACGGTAGTCGCCGACCTCCCAGCCCTGCGCCTGCCCGCGCGGTGAGGCGGGGGCGCCGGGGAGATTCTCCGCAGCGTTCCGAAGGACTGGCTGCGGAAATCTCCCCCAAGCCCCTGCCGACACCCCGCCCCGAGGTGCTTTGCTTATGCGCTATGGCTCCAAGTCTTTTCGACTACATCATCGTCGGCGGCGGCTCGGCCGGCAGCGCCCTGGCGAACCGCTTGTCGGCGGACGCCACCACCCGTGTGCTCGTGCTCGAGGCGGGCCGGTCCGATTACGCCTGGGATCCGTTCATCCACATGCCGGGCGCGCTCACCTTCCCGATCGGCTCCCGGTTCTACGACTGGCAGTACGAGAGCGAGCCAGAGCCGTTCCTGAACGACCGCCGGATCTACCATGCCCGCGGCAAGGTGCTTGGCGGGTCGAGCAGCATCAACGGGATGATCTTCCAGCGCGGCAACCCGCTGGACTACGAGCGGTGGGCGGCCGACCCCGGCATGGCGGACTGGGATTACGCGCACTGCCTGCCGTACTTCAAGCGGATGGAGAACTGCCTGGCCGCGGAGGACACGCCGGACGAGGCCTTCCGCGGGTCGTCGGGGCCGCTCGTTCTCGAGCGCGGCCCGGCCGACAACCCGCTGTTTCAGGCCTTCTTTATCGCGGTGCAGCAGGCCGGGTACCCCCTCACGAGCGACGTGAACGGGTACCGGCAGGAGGGGTTCGCCGCCTTCGACAGGAACATTCACCACGGCCGCCGGCTGTCCGCGGCGCGCGCCTACCTGCACCCGGTCCTGGACCGGCCGAACCTGCGGGTCGAGACCCGGGTGCAGGCCACCAGGATCCTCTTCGACGGGACGCGCGCGACCGGGGTGGAATTCGCGCCGCTCACCGCGACGGGGTCGCCTGGTTCCCGCCGCCAGGCACACGGCGGCGAGGTGATCGTGTGCGCCGGGGCGTTCGGCTCGCCCCAGTTGCTGCAGCTTTCCGGGGTGGGCAACGCGGCCGAACTCTCCGCGCTCGGCATCCCGGTCGTGGCGGACCTGCCGGGCGTCGGCGAGAACATGCAGGACCACCTGGAGGTGTACGTCCAGTACGGGTCCAAGCTGCCGGTGTCGGTGGCACCCGCGCTCAAGTGGCGCAACCGGCCCAGGGTGGCGGCCGAATGGTGGCTGCGCCACTCCGGTCCCGCCGCGACCAACCATTTCGAGGGCGGCGGGTTCGTCAGATCCAACGACTCGGTCGCGTACCCGAACCTGATGTTCCACTTCCTGCCGATCGCGGTCCGCTACGACGGGTCCGCCCCGGCCGGCGGGCACGGCTACCAGGTGCACATCGGGCCGATGTACTCCGACTCGCGCGGCACCGTCAAGATCGGGTCCGCGGACCCGTTCGCCAAGCCGGCGCTGCGGTTCAACTACCTGTCCACGCCGACCGACCGGCAGGAGTGGGTCGAGGCGATCCAGATCACCAGGAACATCCTGAACCAGTCGGCGTTCGACGAGTTCAATGCCGGGGAACTGTCGCCGGGTCCGTCGGTGGCGACCGAGGAGGAGATCCTCGCGTGGGTCGCGCGGGACGCGGAGACCGCGCTGCACCCGTCCTGCACCTGCGCGATGGGAACCGGGCCGCTGGCGGTGACCGACCCGGCGTCGCTGCGCGTGCACGGCGTCGCCGGGCTGCGGGTGGTCGACGCGTCGGCCATGCCGTACGTGACCAACGGCAACATTTACGCCCCGGTGATGATGCTCGCAGAAAAGGCCGCCGACCTGATCATGGGCGCGGCCCCGCTGCCCGCGGAGCAGACCCCGTTTTACCGGCACCAATCGGGGGCCGCGGCCGGGTTAGCGGATTTCCCACATGGTGGAACCAATGTGACAGACGACACTTTATGTCTGGACAGTGCGGCGGTTATTTCCCCATGATCTTCGCATGACCGCACCCGACGACGACCCGCTGCCTGAGGCGGTTTCGCTCGTCGAGGGCGCGATGCGAGAGGGCCTGAAACTCCGTTTGCTCGGCGGCCTCGGGGTGCGCGTGCTCTGCCCGGAATTCCCGCCCCGGCTACGGCCAGGCCAGGACATGGACCTGGCGTGCACGGGAAAAGGACGCCGCGACGTCGCCGCATACCTGGAACGCGGCGGGTGCACCGCGGACCGCATGTTCAACAGCCTGAACGGCGACCGGCAGATGTACTTCATCGCCCCGTCGGGACGGCCTGTCGACGTCATGGTGGACCGGCTGGTGATGTGCCACACGCTCGATTTCCGGCCGTCATTCCGCAATTCTTCGCTCACCCTCGACCCGGCCGATTTGCTGCTGTCCAAGCTGCAGATCTTCGAGCTGAACGCCAAGGACGCGCACGACATCACGCACCTGCTCGCGGGGGTGCCGGTCGGCACGGCGCAGTCCGCCGGGGCGGGCGGCGGCGACGTGATCGACACCGGCCGGTTTGGTGAGGTGCTCGGCGCGGACTGGGGCTGGTGGCGGACCTGCACAGGGAACCTGGAGAAGCTGCCGGCGCTGATCGCGGAGAACCCCGGGCTGGTCCCGCGGACGGCGCCCTTCGACCCGCTCGCGCAGGCGGCCCAGTTGCTCGAGTTCGCGAAGTCGGTGCCCAAGGGCGTCAAGTGGCGGCTGCGGGCCAACGTCGGCGATCGCGTGCGGTGGTACGAGCTGCCAGAAGAGGTAGCGCACTTACGGAAAGCGGCATCCGATGAAGATCTTCTTCGCAACCGACATCCACGGGTCGGAAATCTGCTGGCGCAAGTTCCTCAACGCGGCGGCCTTCTACAAGGCCGACCTGGTGGTGCTCGGCGGCGACGTCACCGGCAAGATCATGGTCCCGATCGTGGCCCGCAACGGGTACTGGGAGGTCACCATCAGGGGCGAACGGCGCCGCCTGGAGAACCGCGAAGCGCTGGAGGAGGCGCAGAAGCAGCTCAGGGACCGCGGCTCGTACCCGGCGATCGTCACGCCCGATGAGCTCGACGAGCTCAGCACCGAGCAGGCCATCGACGATCGGTTCAACACGGAGATGACCCAGTCCCTGGACCGCTGGCTGGACATGGCGGACGGCAAGCTGCGCGGCGGCGACATCCCCTGCATCCTGAACGGCGGAAACGACGACATCTTCGAGATCGACCCGATCCTCGAGGCCTCGCCCTGCGTGACGTTCGCCGAGGGGAAGGTCCTCGACCTGGACGGCTGGTCCATGGTGTCGATGGGCTGGACCAACCCCACCCCGTGGAACACCCACCGCGAGGCGCCGGAGGACGAGCTGGCGGCGAAGATCGACGCCGTCGCCGGCCAGATTCCCGACCTGAGCCGGACGATCTTCAACTTCCACGCCCCGCCGTTCGGTACCGGCCTTGACGAGGCGCCCGCGCTCGACGCGAACATGCGGCCGACGCACGGCGGCGCGGTCATGAAGCCGGTGGGCTCCACCGCGGTAAGGGAGGCGCTGCAGCGGTACCAGCCGCCGCTTTCCGTGCACGGGCACATTCACGAAAGCCGCGGCGTGGCGCGGGTGGGCCGCACCCTCGCCATTAACCCCGGCAGTTCCTACAGCGACGGCGTGCTCCAGGCGGCCATCATCGATTTGAACCAGAAGAAGGGCAAAGTCAAGTACGTCCTAGTCAACGGTTAAAACCGTGGTGGCGATGGATAGGGCCTGGGAGTCATCATACGTACGTTCGGAATAACTGATTTATAACCCCTTGTAGGAGAACATATGGCCACCGACGCCCTCGGCGACGAAAAACCTGCGCTTTTCCTGCGGAACGCTACCGGGCTGGTCCGGGGCTGGTCCGTGCGCGACTCGATGATCTACGCCTGCCTGTCCACCAACATAATCACGTTGGGTCTGGTCGAGTTCGCCTACCAGGGCGCGTTCCCGAGCGGGCAGCTGCTTACCGCCGTGCTGCTCTCGGGCGTGTGGGTGTCGTTCCTCGTCCTCGCCTACAGCGGGCTTGTCGTCACGATCCCGCGGGCGGGAGGCGACTATGTGTGGCAGAGCCGCATCCTCCCGTTCGGCAGCGGGCTCGGCTTCGTGATGGCCGCCACCGGATGGTGGTTCATCCTCTGGCTATGGGCGCCGATCTACGGGTCGGTGCTGGCGGAGGAGTTCTTCCAGCCGCTGTGGGCGACGCTCGGCAGCTCGTCGGGGGCGGCGTGGTTCGGCACCCCCAACGGCATCTTCGTCGTCACGCTGATCACGATCGCGCTAGCCGGCGTGCTGGTCTCGCTCGGCATGGCCGGGTACGCGAGCGTGCAGAAGTGGTGCTTCCTCGGCGGGCTCATCGGGTTCGCGATCATCGTGATCATCCTGCTGGTGTCTAGCAAGGCGGCCTTCATCTCGTCGTTCAACTCGGAGACCGCCAAGCTGTTCGGGATGAAGAACGGATACGGCGGCACGCTCGCGGACGCGGGCAGCAAGGCGGTCGGGTACACGGCGCCGCCGTTCGGCGTGGCGGGCGCGTTCAGCCAGTCGCTGCTGCTGGTCCCGATGCTGATGTTCTACCTGCTGTGGCCGAACTGGGGCACCACGCTGTACGGCGAGGTCCGCGGGGCGAGCGACTTCAAGCGCGTGTTCAGCGGCATGTTCTTCGGGCTGTGGACCACGGTGCTGCTGTCGGTTGTCCTCCTGACGCTGTTCGCCAAGACGTTCGGGTGGTCGTTCTATCAGTCCGCGAACGTGCTCTGGGTGGACTCCCTGTACGGGATCCCCACGGCACACGCACTGCCGATCTTCCCGTACCCGGTGCTGCTGGCTGCCTGGCTAGTGCACAATACGGCGTTCCAGGTGATTTTGATCCTGTTGATGAGCCTGTGGTTCTTCGGGTGGGTGGGGACGCTGTTCCTCTCCTCGACCCGGGTGATCTTCGCCGCGGCCTTCGACCGGATCCTGCCGGACGGCGCGGCCCAGGTATCGGAAAAGCGCCGGGTGCCGGTGTGGTCGCTGGTGCTGATGCTGCTGCCCGCGGTCGGGCTGAGCGCACTGTACGCCTACAACTCGACGTTCCATACCTACACCCTGGACGCGACGCTGGTGATCGCGGTGACGTACCTGTTCAGCGCCATCGCCGTGGTGATCCTGCCGTGGCGCAAGCCGGAACTGTGGCGGGCCTCGCCGGCGTCGCGGATTCGGCTACTCGGGGTGCCGGTGGTGCCCGCGGGCGGCCTGGTGACCATCGGGCTGATCGGCTTCTGCCTTTACGAGTGGCTGTCGAAATCCGCCTACGGCGTCAACAACAACGACTCGCTGATCTACATGGGCGCGATGTACGTGCTCGCGCTGGCGATCTTCCTCGTGGCGCGCACGGTGCGCGCCCGGCAGGGCATCGACCTGTCGCTGATCAACAAGGAGATCCCGGTCGAGTAGGCGCGGCGCAAGGCGCGGGCGCACGGCGCAGGCGCGGCCGGCCCGGCTAGGCGCGGCGGAGGACGAGGATCATCCGCCACGCGGCCGGGTCGGCCAGCCCCGTGCTGTCGTCGAAGTCGCCGTAGCTGGCCGCGACCGTGAAGCTGCCGTCGAGGCGGAGCGCGGCGGTCAGCTCGGTCGCGGTCCAGAACCGGTTGGGCACCACGTCGCTAGTCGCGCGGACCGTCCCGTCCGCGTCGTGAGCGGTGATGCTCATGTGTTCCCTGGTGATCTGCGTCACAGGGTCGATCCGGTCCTGGCCGCCGCCCCACCGCACCTCGGCGCGGACGCCTTCCTGATCGATCGTCCACTCGCTGCTGGTCCGCGGGACCGGCGCGAAGTAGTCGGCGGGGTGCGCGAGCTCGGCGATGTAGAGCCCGCCGGGCCGCAGGTGCGCAGCCACGGCGGCCAGGTGGGCGAGCAGGTCGTCGAGGGTGAAGAGGTGGCAGAGCGAGTTCAGCATGGTGATCGCGAGATCGAAGCGGTCCGGGAGCTTGAAGTCCCGCATGTCCGCCTCGACCACGCCGAGGTCAAGCCCGGCGGCCTCGGCCCGCGCCGCCGCGAACCCGCACATCGCGGCGGACTTGTCCAGCGCCGTGGCGCGCAGCCCGCGGCGGGCGAGTTCGAGGGCGTGCTCGGCGGGGCCGGCGGCCAGCTCGAGGACCGACTGGACCTCTTCCCGCGAGTGCTCGCCGCACCAGGCAAGCAGCGCGGTGACCTCGGTCGGCACGTCGCGATAGGCGCAGGCCAGCTGGTACAGCTCGGGTTCGTCGTAAATGCCGCTCACCCGAGCAATGATGCCCGAAGCCGCCCCGGGCGGCGTACGTTCCCGCCTTAACCGGCCGCCGGGATGTGGCCATATATCACGATATGGCTGCTAGTCGTGCACGACCGGCACATCACCTGCCAAATCAGCAACGCGTCTACCGCGACCGATCCTCGTGGGGCAGACTGGCCGCATGATGAATGAGGCGGAGGCACTTCAGACGCTCGCTCGCGAGGACCCGGCGGTAGCCGAGGACGCGAAGGCCGCGCTCCGCTGGCTGACATCAGGCGGCGGCCTTGAGGTGATCTCGCTGCTGCGCTTGCAGGAGTTCCTGTGGTGCGTGCTGCCGACGAGCTGGCCGGCGTCATCGAGCGGCCACATCGCGGTCGCAAGGGCACTGGCCAGGCTGCTCACGCTGGCCGGCATGGAGCGTTACGGGGACGTCTGCGCTTCCGGGCAGACCGAGCGGATCATCGCCGCCTACGCCGAAGGCCACGACCACGGCGTCGCCGCCTACTCCAAGGCGCTCGCCACCTCGCACGCCGCTCCGCCCGACACCGACCTGCTCGCCTGGAGTTCTGCGATGGGCCAGCAGGAGCGCGCCGCCTACGACGCCTGCGCCGCCGCGATCGAGCTCGCGGTGGCCGCCGGAGACCTGCGGGTCGGCGTCAGCGGCTGGAAGACCAAGCGCGCCGGGCTCGTCGAGCGCTGGCTGACCAGGCCCACTCAGGAGCCGGGTACCGACACCTGGCTCAGCAGGATCAGCGCCGAACGCATCGACGAGTGGGCTCACGGGCATCCTGGCGAGCGCGCCCAGATGGCCCGGCGGGTGGTGCCGCGGCTGCTCGAGCCGCCGGTGCTGCCCGGCGAGCCGCTGCCGACCCTTCGCTGGCTGCTGCACCACGCCGACGCCGGCCTGCGGCTGACCGCACGGCACTACATCGCGCCGGCGCTGGTCGGCGAGGCGGCCGGGATGTTCGGCTGGGGCGCCGCGAACGGCCCGGGCGCCGCGGGCAAGCGGCACCAGGAACTCGACGTGTACCCGCTGCACACCCTGCGCGGGCTCGCCCAGCACGAGATGGGCGCGGTGCGGCGCAGCGGCACCAGCCTGGTGCTGACCAAGACCGGCCGGCTGATGGCCGACGACGCCGCGGTGCGCTGGCACATCGGGACCGCCGCGCTGATCGGGCCTGACGACGGCCCGGATCCCGACTTCACGGTCGCCGTCAGGGAGGCGGCCCTGCTGATCGCCATCCTGCATGACGGGCCGGTCGGCTACGAGGAGCTGACCAGCAGGCTGACGGAGCTGCACGCGGCCGAAGGGTGGACGTCCCGGTCAGGCAGCAGCCTGGCCGGCGCGATCCGCGCCGAGGTCCACGTACTCAGGCACCGGCTGCGCGCCCTGCAGCTCGACGAGCCGACGTCCGCGGGACCGCTTGGCCTCGCGCTGACCGGCACCGGGACCGCCGCCGCGCTGTCGGCGCTGCTCGCCAGGGCGCTGCGCCCGCGCCGCCACCAGCAGTAGCAGGCTCATCAGGGCTCGAAGCGGACGGGTTGGTACCCGGAGTAGTTCTCGGCCAGCGACAGCGCCGCGGCGCGGGAGGACGTGACGTAGCTGAGCTGGGCCAGCTGGAGCTGCGACTCGAACGCGTCCGAGCCCGGGGTGACGTGCAGCATCGAGGTCATCCACCAGGAGAAGTGGGTGCACCGCCAGACCCGCCGCAGGCAGGTGCCGGAGTAGGCGTCGGCCAGCTCCCACGATCCCTCTTTCAGCAGCGCGCGGAGCGCGTTCGCCAGCACCACCACGTCGGACAGCGCGAGGTTGAGGCCCTTGGCGCCGGTCGGCGGCACGATGTGCGCCGCGTCCCCGGCGAGGAACAGCCGGCCGTGCCGCATCGGCGCGGCGACGAAGCTGCGCATCGCGGTGACCGACTTGTCGGTGATCGGCCCCTCGGACACCGACCAGCCGTCCAGCGCGAACCGCTTCTGCAGCTCGGCCCAGATCCGGTCGTCCGGCCACCGATCGAGCGGCTCGTCGGGCGCCACTTGCAGGTACAGCCGGGAGACCTCGGGTGAGCGCATGGAGTACAGCGCGAAGCCGTCGGCGTGCCTGGAGTAGATGAGCTCGTCGGTCGAGGGCGCGGCGTTGGCCAGGATGCCCAGCCACGCGTACGGATAGGTCCGCTCCGACACCAGCAGGTCCGGGATGAGCGGCCGGCAGACGCCGTGGAACCCGTCGCAGCCCGCGATCACGTCGCACGAGACCTCGTGCGCGACGCCCGACGAGTCCGTGTAGGACAGCACCGGGCGGTCCGACGTCACGCCGGACACGGAAACGTCGGAGCAGTCGAACTCGATCGCTCCCCCGGCCGCCAGCCGGGCCGCGATCAGGTCCTTGACGATCTCGGTCTGCGCGTAGACCGTCACCCACCGCCCGCCGGTCAGCTCACGGAAGTTCAAGTTGTGACGCTCGCCGGCGAACTGCAGGTAAATCCCGTCATGCTCGATGCCCTCGGCGTCTAGCCGCTTCCCGAGCCCCACCGAGCGCAGCAGTTCCACCGTCCCGGCCTCAAGCAGCCCGGCGCGCTGGCGGGCCTCGCAGTACGCCCGCGACCTGTTCTCGACAACGACGGAATCCACCCCGGCCAGCGCCAGCAAATGGGATAGCAGCAGGCCAGCGGGGCCAGCCCCGACTATTCCGACTTGAGTACGCGAAGTGACAGGCATGTGACTGAAACCCCTTAAGTCCGTACGGCGCACGATGGTCCAGGAAGCGAACAGGCAGGCTGCTGTCTACGATTGTTATCATCTGGCAAATTACGCCACCACCGGCGCCCCGACCAGCACCCGTGCGGCACGTCTGACCAGGGAGCGCCGCCGGGCAGCGGGAGGCCGAGCATGACGGATGAACCCACGATCGAGGAGCAGGACGGCGACTTCGTCCAGTCCCTCGATCGCGGCCTTTCCGTGATCAGGGCCTTCGACGCCGACCACGCCAACCTCAGCCTCTCCGAGGTCGCGGCCGCCACCGGGCTCAGCCGCGCGGCGGCTCGCCGCTTCCTGCACACCCTGGTGCACCTCGGCTACATGCATAACAACGACGGCCGGTTCTCGCTGCGCCCCAAGATCCTCGAGCTCGGGTACGCCTACCTGTCCAGCCTGACCCTCCCCGAGGTCGCGATGCCGCACCTGGAGGACCTCGTCGAAGAGGTCCGCGAGTCCTCGTCCGTGTCCGAACTCGACGGCGAAGACGTCGTCTACATCGCCCGCGTCCCGACCAAGCGGATCATGACGATGACGATCAGCGTCGGCACGCGCTTCCCCGCCTACGCGACGTCGATGGGGCGCGTGCTGCTCGCGGCCCAGCCGGAGGACTGGCTGGAAAGGTACCTGACCGATGTCAGCCTGCACGGCCTGACCGGGCGCATCATCACCAGCCCCGGCGGGCTGCGGCAGGAGTTGCGCAAGATCCGCGGCCGCGGCTGGGCGCTGGTGGACCAGGAGCTGGAAGAGGGGCTGCGCTCGCTCGCCGCGCCGATCAGGAACGGCGATGGCAGGGTGGTCGCCGCCATCGACGTGTCCACGCACGCGGGCCGGCACAGCCTGGAGAGCATCGTGCGCGACCTGCTCCACCCGCTGCTCGCCACCGCGGAGCGCATCGAGCGGGACCTGGCAGCAACTCCCGGGGGGGCGTAATCCAGCATGGGGGCTGCCCGCCCCCCATACCCCCTGGCCCGGGATCCCCCCGCGCATGGGGGACTGCCCGTCCCCCCATAACCCCCTGGGCCACCTGACGTCAGGCTGCATCACCTGCAACACTTGCTGTCCATGCGCACGCTCCTCGCCGACCACCCGCTGGTCACGCACAAGCTCACCCTGCTCCGCGACGAGGCGACCGACACCGCCACCTTCCGCAGGCTCGCCGACGAGCTGGTCACCCTGCTCGCCTACGAGGCGACCCGCGAGATCCGCCTCACCGACGTGACCGTCCAGACACCGGTCGGCGCCGCCGTGGGCGCCAAGCTGGCGGACCCCATGCCGCTGATCGTCCCGGTACTGCGCGCGGGCATCGGCATGCTCGACGGCATGACCCGGCTGCTGCCGCAGGCCGGCGTCGGCTTCGTCGGCATGGTGCGGGACGAGGAGTCGCTGGTCGCTTCGACGTACGCGAACCGGCTGCCCGTCGACCTGACCGGCCGCGAGGTGTTCGTGCTCGACCCGATGCTCGCCACCGGCGGCACGCTGATCACGGTGATCGGCATGCTCCGCGACCGCGGCGCCGCGGCGGTGACCGCGATCTGCCTGCTCGCCGCCCCGGAAGGGCTGGCCCGCGTCGCCGAGGCGTTCCCCGGCGATTTCGTGCGGGTGGTCACCGGTGCCGTCGACGAGCGGCTGAATGACAAGGGGTACATCGTCCCCGGTCTCGGTGACGCTGGCGACCGGCTTTTCGGCGAAATCTAGCCCGAACGTACGCTGCTGACTCCGCGGCCAGCCATTGCTCAGGACGCGGGGTCAGGCGGCAGGCGGCGCTCCAGGGCAGCCAAGCGCAGCTCCAGCTGATCGACGCGGTGCCTGAGCAGCTCGAGCTGCGCCTCGTCGGCGAGCCGCCGTTCGGCCGAGCGCCGCAGCCGCGGTGAGGCCTCCGCGCGCTCGGCCACCACGTCGAGCGGCACCACCCGCTGCGGCCCGTGCGGGCCGTCGACGAGCCGGGACGGAATCTGACCCGTCCGGTACCAGTTGCGCAGCGCCGCCCGGGACACGCCGGTGTCGGCGGCCGCCCGCTCGAGCGTCACCCAGTCCGACCCGTCGATCCGCAGGCCGAGCTCGAGCTCGAGCTCCCACTCGTCGAGCCGGTCCTCCCACTCCATGGCCGTGTTCCCTCCTACTGCCGGATTCACCCCTATTAATAGCATGGTATTGACGGGGTTGGAAGCAGAGGACCACGATAGTTCCATGTTCGAGCGATTCACCGCCTACGCGCGGCACACGGTCGTCCTCTCCCAGGAAGAGGCGCGCCGGATGAACCACAACTACATCGGGACCGAGCACATCCTGCTCGGCCTGCTCGGCGAGCCTGCCGGCGTCGCCTCCCGCGTCCTCGAGGCCCACGGCATGACGCTGAAGGGCGTCAGGGAGGAAATCGCCGAGCTCATCGGGCCCGGCAAGCAGGCGCAACGCGGCGGGCACATCCCGTTCACCCCGCGAGCGAAGAAGACCCTGGAACTTGCGCTGCGCGAGGCGGTGCAACTGAAGCACAACTACATCGGCACCGAACACATCCTGCTCGGCCTGATGCGGGAAGGCGACGGTGTGGCCGCCCAGGTCATGCGGAAGCACGCCGACCTGATGGAACTCCGGATGGCGGTACTCGACGCGGCGCCGGCCGGGAAAGCCGAGGAGGAAGGCGAGTCGGGGGACGAGGCAACCAACAGCGTGCTCCGCTGGCTGCGTCAGCGGCTGACGATGTCCGGTTCACCCAGGGAGGTCCGGTTGCGTCTCGGGCAGAGCGAGGCCGAGCCCGCGTTGCGGGTTACCCCCGCCGGCGAGGTCACGCTCACCGAGGCCACCAGGCTGGCCGGCGAACAGCCCGTCGGATCGCACCACCTGCTGCTCGCCGCGCTCGCCGACTCCGAGTCCGCCGCCGCCCATGCGCTGAAGAACCTTGGCGTGGACCTCGACCAGGCCAAGGAGGCGCTGCGCTCCGCTGAGGTCGCGGGCACCACCGACGAACAGCCAGAACAGGCAGGCCGCCGCCAGATGACCGTCCGCGTCGCCGAGGACAAGATCACGATCGAGGCCACCGACCCGCTGATCCTGGTGACAGCCCAGGCCGCGCTCCGCGCGCTCGGCGGCGAGGCCGTCGCCGAGGGCGAAATCCGCGGCGACGAGCCGGCGGGCGCGCCACTGGCCCCCGTCTGGCAAGCCCTCCGGGAGAGCCTGGCCACGATCCGGCAAAACGCCGAACCCCCCGAGGCGGCCGCCTGACCCTGCCTCGCCCCGCCGCGACGCCTATCGACCGACCGTCGCCGCCCGTCGCCCGGCCACCGGCGCCTGCCGCCCGGCCGCCGACGCCTGCCGCCCGGCCGCCGACGCGTGCCGCCGGCGTGATGCACGGCGGCGCCCGCCGAACCACGGCCGCACCGCCTATCGACCGACCATCGCCGCCCGTCCCCCGGCCGCCGGCGCCTGTCGCCCGGCCGCCGACGCCTGATGCACGGCGGCGCCCGCCGAACCACGGTCGCCCGGCCGCACCGCCTATCGACCGATCGTCGCCCCCTATCGCCTGGCGGCGCCCGCCGAACCACGGTCGCCCGGCCGCACCGCCTATCGACCGACCGTCGCCCCCTATCGCCTGGCGGCGCCCGCCGAAGCCCAGTCGCCCGGCCGCGCCCGGTTAGTCCCGCTCCCCATGGGCCACTTAAGCCACCTCCGTCGACTTTGCAGCCGACGTGACCATTCGCCAGACTGAGTGACCGGTCACAAGTGGTCATACCGGCTGCAAAGTGGTGCTACGTGCGGGATCCGCGAGCGCCAAATGCTGTAGGAGCAGCTCCCATCGGTCACATAAGCCACTTCCGTTGACTTTGTAGACGTGGTGACAACTTTGAGGGACGAGTGACCGGTCACATGTGGTCACCACGTCTACAGAGTGGTCCTAGGTATTGCGCCCAGGCGTCGAGCGCGGGAGAGGCGATCCCTACTAGTCACGTGACTCACTCGCGTGCACCTTACGCATGAAATGACCACATTCGAGGCTAAGTGACCGGTCACAAGTGGTCGTTTCGTGCGCAAAGTGATTCTAGGTATCCAGCCCCCGGGCGGGCGGCCGCGACGGGAGCGGCTCGTGTTACGGGAGTGAGGATGCCGACTCGCGGGAGGTGCCTCAAGTGGTGGAGCGCGGTGCCGGGACGTGAACAGGGACGCGGGCGGAGCGCCGGTGCTGTTGCACCGGGACCTGCATCCGCAGAACGTGATCCTCACGGCCGACGGCCCGCGGATCATCGACTGGGAAGGCGCCGCGCGCGGGCCTGCGGTCGCCGACGGGTCTGAGTGCGGCAGCGATACGGGCGGTGCAGGCGCTGTTCACCAGGTTTTTCCTGGCCGCGGCAGGCCCGGTGGACCGGGACTGGCTGGCGGCCGCCGCCCGGCAGCGGCTCGCCGATCCCCACCTGCTGCCACCGGAACGAGTCAGGCTGGAACGCCTGCGCGTCGCGTAGGGGCGCGGGCGGTGGGGGCGCCGGACACTGGAATGACCCGTGGTACCGGATCGTCCGGGGTCCCCACCCGTCCCCGCCCGGTACTGGTCCCCCCACCCCAACGAGTGGCTCCCCAAGCACGGTGCCCGGCGCCCCGTCATGAGCTAACCGCGTCGGCACGGCTGCCGCCATCCCCGAACTCAGGGATGCCGCCGCCGCGGCGCCCGGCCTAGACTAGCTCGGTGGCCGCGCACGTCAGCACTGCGTCCGGCCAGGTTATCCGGCTCACCGACGGCAGCCAGCTGGTGTTCGGGAGAGGACCGGAAGTGGACTTGGCCATCTCAGCCGGGAGGGGGCTCTCCCGGCGTGCCGGCGTGATCGCGGCCACCACAGAAGGCGCCTGGATCGCTAACATCAGCCGCACCCACGCGCTCTACGTCGCGGGTGACGGCTACCGGATCCGGCTGCCGCGGGTGGACGGCGACGGCGACCCGGCGGGCGGCTGGCTCGTCCACGCCGGAACGGCCACGGTCGGCTCGCGCGCCATGCTTGACGACGGGCTGCAGATCGCGGTGACAGTCCCAGGCCGGCACCGGCGGCGGCCCGCGGGCACGGCCGACGCCGACGAGGCGGTGGACAGCGAGGGCACGCTGCTGCCGCTCTACCTGGACCCGATGACCAAGCTGTTCCTGGTGGCGCTGATGTGGTGCCGGCCGTGGCTGCTCGACCCGAGCGCGACGTCGCCGTTGCCGCGCACCCCGGAGATCGCCAGGGCCGCCCTCGAGGCGACCGGCGCGCATCACGAGCTCGACAGGTTCGACACCGACACTGAGTACCGCGACCTGCTGTCGGCGCGGGTCGCCGAGCATCTCAAGGTGCTGCGCCGCAAGATCACCGACCGCGGGCTCGCGGGCCCGGGCGTCCGCCTGTCGGATGAGGTCGCCGTGCGGGTGCTGATCGAGCACGGCGTGATCGCCGCCTCCGACCTGGGCCTGCTGTCCGATCCGGCGTGGTGCTCGAGGCAGGAGGACCTGTGGTGGAGCCGGGAGTTACGGGGCGGCCGGCTGGCCAGGCGGGGGCCCAGTCGACGGACCCGTGCCGACCTGGAACGTGACGCTGGCGCTGCGCTCACCGGGAGCGGTCACGACCGCCGTGTACTTCCCCACCGGCATCGGGCCGCGGAAGAAATAGTGTCCCTGGTCGATCGCGTAGCTGAACGTGCCCTGCCGGTCGGTCACCGGCCGGTCCGGTGAGGGACCCACGCCGGCCAGGCTGATCGTGACCGGCCGGTCCGGGGGGTAACCGCTGCCGTGGACGATGTAGACCGTCAGGCCGTCCCCGTAGGCCTGGCTGACGCAGACCTGCGGTGCGCTGGACGGCGGCTGGCTCGCGCACGGCGGCGGCGGAGGCGCGGTGGGCCCCACCGTGTCCGATCCTCGCAGCAGCGTCCCGAGCCCGGTCCCCGCGGCGAGCAGCAGGACCGCCGCTGCCGCCCAGATGGCCCAGTGAGCACGCGGCAGCAGGTGTCGCAGGCGTGCCCGCCTGGACGACGGCCGGCGTCCGGTCAGGGCGACGGCCGGGCCGAAGCCCGGCAGCGAGTTGAAGCCGGGCAGGTCGGTGTGCGACCCGGACGTGTCGGCGCCGACCGGCGCCCCCGAGCCTGCCGTGTCGTCCGCCGCGCCCTCGCCTGCCGCGCCCTCGCCTGCCGCGCCCTCGCCTGCGGCGCCCTCGCCTGCCGCGCCATCGCCGTTGGCGGCGCCGGGGCCGGCGCGCTGGTAGTCGGCGATCAGCGCCATCGCGGAATCCGGCAGGTAGGCGTGGCCGGCGCCGTCCGGTTCCGCGGCGAACGAGCCCAGCCCGGTGAGGATCGCGGCGTTGGTCGGGCGGTCCCGCGGCACGCGCCGCAGGCAGCCGCTGACCAGGCCGGTCAGCTCTGCTGGCAGGCCGGTGAGGTCAGGCGGCTCGGTCGCGAGCCTGACGAGGATGTCCATCACCGTCTCGCCCTGGTAGGGCGGGTGGCCGGTCGCGGCGAACACGATCGTCGCGCCGAGCGAGAAGACGTCGCTGGCCGGCGACGCCTGCGTGGCGTCCCTGGCCTGCTCAGGCGCCATGTACGCGGGCGTGCCCGCCGCCCCGCGGGTGACGGTGAGCTGCACCCGCTCGGCGGCCCTGGCCACCCCGAAGTCGATCACCCGGGGGCCGTCTGGCGCCACCAGCACGTTCGACGGCTTCACGTCGCGGTGCAGCAGGCCGGCGGCGTGAATCGACTCGAGTGCCTCCGCGCAGCCCGCGGCGAGCCATCGGACGGCAGGCACCGGCAGCGGGCCGCAGTTGCGGACCAGCGTGCTCAGCGACGGCGCGGGCACGTAAGCGGTCGCGACCCAGGGCAAGTCCGCCTCAGGATCGGCCGCCACCACCGCGGCGGTGAACACGCCGCTCACCTGCCTGGCCGCCGCCACCTCGCGGGCGAACCTGGCACGGAAGCCTGGCTCCTCGGCGAGTTCGATCCTGATCGTTTTCACCGCTACCAGCCGCCCGGCCGTGGACCGGGCCAGGAACACCTGCCCCATCGCCCCGGCACCGAGCCGGCCGATGATGGCGAAGGGACCGATCTGCTCGGGGTCCCAGCGGCGCAGTGCAGCCACCGTCGACTGTGACATTGGTCAGCTGCCTCCCCACAGGGCATGTGACAATTCACAATCTCGCACGTTCTGATCCATGGCGGGCAGCGAAACCTTCGCGACATTCGGTACCGGATTGGCCTACGGCCGCCACGCGCCGGGAGGAGGCGGCGGGACGGAGACGGCCGGGCCCGTTCTGTCAGACTAGTGCGCGACACCAAAGGGCGACCCGCGGCTTGTTGAGAAGCCGCATTGACCGGGAGTTTTCTCTTCCTTACGGTCAGGTCATGGCTGACCTCGACGTGGCGGTGGCAGGAGCCGGGTTCGCCGGGATTTACGCGGTGCACGCGTTCCGGTTCGCCGGGCTGACGGTGCGGGCGTTCGAGGCCGGCAGCGGGATCGGCGGCACGTGGTTCTGGAACCGCTACCCCGGGGCGCGCTGCGACGTGGAGTCCAAGGATTACTCGTACTCGTTCTCCCCCGAGCTCGAGCAGGACTGGTCGTGGAGCGAGCGGTACCCCGCGCAGCCCGAAGTCCTGCGCTACCTGAATCATGTCGCCGACCGGTTCGGACTGTGGCCGGACATCCAGCTCAACACCCGGGTGACCGCGGCCACGTGGAACGCGGACCGGGCCGAGTGGACGGTGACGACCGACGACGGGGCGTCGATCACGGCGCGGTTCTTCGTGTCGGCGGTCGGCTGCCTGTCGGCGTATCAGGTGCCGTCGCTGCCTGGCCTGGAGACGTTCGCCGGGCCGTGGTATCACACCAGCCGGTGGCCGGCCTGCGGAGCGGACTTCAGCGGGCTGCGGGTCGGGCTGATCGGCACCGGGTCCACCGGGATCCAGGTCGCGCCCGAGATCGCCGCCGTCGCCGAGCACCTGTACGTGTTCCAGCGAACCGCGAACTTCGCGGTACCCAACAGGAACCGCGCCATCGACCCGGCGTGGGAGACCGCGTTCAAGGCGGACTACCGGTCGTATCGGCAGCAGGCGCAGGGCTCGTTCCTCGGCGTGCCGATCGCCGGTACCGGACGGCCCGCGCTGGCCGAGCCGCCCGCCGAGGTGCAGCGGACCCTCATGGAGCGGTGGCAGGCGGGCGGCGGGATGCCGTTCCTCGGCGCGTACACCGACGTGCTGGTTGACCGGGACGCCAACGACATCGTGGCGGAGTTCATGCGGGACCGGATCAGGGAGACGGTCGCCGATCCCGCGGTGGCCGAACTGCTGCTGCCGCGCACCTACCCAGTAGGGGCGAAGCGGCTGTGCCAGAGCGACGACTACTTCGCGATGTTCAACCGGCCCAACGTGACGCTGGTGGACATCAGGTCGGCGCCGCTGACTTCGGCGTCGGCGCGCGGGCTGCGCACGGCGGACGCGTTCTACGAGCTGGACGCGCTGGTGTTCGCGACCGGGTTTGACGCGATTTCTGGCGCTCTCAACCAGATCGATGTCCGGGGAGCCGGCGGGGCTGCGCTGGCCGAGACGTGGGCGGCGGGACCGCGCGCCTACCTGGGCGTCGCCCCCGCCGGGTTCCCGAACATGTTCATCGTGACCGGGCCGGGATCCCCGTCGGTGTTCAGCAACATGGTGCTGTCGATCGAGCAGCACGTGGAGTGGATCAGGGACTGCGTGCTGTACGCGGGGGCGCACGGGTACGCCACGGTGCAGGCCAAGCCGTCGGCGGAAGACGCCTGGATGGCGCACGTGAGCGAGGTGGCGTACTCCACGCTGTTCCCGCTCGCGGACTCCTGGTACGTGGGCGCGAACATCCCGGGCAAGCCGCGGGTGTTCACGTCCTACCTCGGCGGCGTGGGGCCGTACCGGGCGCGATGCGACGCGGTGGCGGCGGCGGGCTACGAAGGGTTCGCACTCGACCGGAGGTTAGCGATGAGCAGTTCTGTCCACCCGCAGGCGCAGCTGATCCTCGACGGGATGGCCGCGGCCGGCGGCCCGCCGCTCTGGGAGCTCACACCGGAGCAGGCGCGGGCCGTCGTCACCGCGAACAACGAGCATATCGGGCCAGGTCCTGACGTTGCGTCCGTGCGGGACGTCGTGATCCCCGGGCAGGCAGGCGGGATACCGGCGCGGGTGTACTCCCCCGTTCCTGACGCGCCAGGCGTGGTGGTCTACTACCACGGCGGCGGCTGGGTGGTCGGCTCGGTCGACGGCTGGGACGCGTCAGTCCGCGCGCTGGCGGTCGCCTCCGGCTGCGACGTGGTGAGCGTCGATTACCGGCTCGCGCCCGAGCACGTGTTCCCCGCGGCGGCCGACGACGCCTACGACGCACTGGTGTGGGCCGCCGGGGAACTGGCGGCCGGGCGGCCGACGGTGGTCGCCGGGGACAGCGCCGGCGGCAACCTGGCCGCGGTCACGGCGCTGCGGGCGCGCGACCTCGGCGGCCCGGCGCTCGCTTTGCAGCTGCTCGTGTATCCGGTGACCGACTGCGACCTGAACCGGGCGTCGTATCACGAGTACGACGGCGCCGAGTTCCTCGTGAACCGGCGGGACATGGAATGGTACTGGAACCACTACGTGCCCGATCCGGCCGCGCGGGTGAACCCGTACGCGTCGCCGTTGCGCGCCCCCGATGTGTCCGGGCTGCCGCCGCTGTACCTGGTGACGGCGGAACACGACCCGCTGCGCGACGAAGGGTTCGCCTACGCGGACCGGATGCGGGCTGCCCGGGTGCCGGTCGAGCACCGGCACTACGGGTCGCAGGTCCACGGGTTCTTCTCGTTCGTGAACCTGCTCGACGATGGTGACAAGGCGGTTTCCGAGGCCGGTGCGACCATCCGCGCGGTCGTGAAGGGTTAGGGGTCGTCATGCGCGCTGCCGCCGCCGTCTTCGAGAAGCTGCACACGCCGCTGACCGTGACCGAGGTGGACGTGGATTCACCTGGCCCCGGCGAGGTGCTCGTCCGGGTGGTGGCGGCCGGGGTGTGCCACACCGACGCGCTGGCCATGGAGGGGGACATGCCGTTCCCTTCGCCTGGGGTGCTCGGGCACGAGGGCGCCGGCGTGGTGGCGGCTGTCGGTCCCGGAGTGACTTCCGTATCCGCCGGGGACAAGGTGGTGATCGGCTGGCCGTGGTGCGGGTCGTGCCGGAACTGCCTGGAAGGGCAGCCGCGGTACTGCCTTTCGCTCGGGCCGCTCGTGATCGCGGGCAGCCGTGCGGACGGTTCGACGGCGCTGCGGCGGCTCGACGGGTCGCCGCTGCACAGCCACTTCTTCGGCCAGTCGTCGTTCGCCGGCTATTCGGTGTGCGCCGCGAACGCGCTCGTGCCGGTGCCCGCCGACACCGACGTGTCGATCCTCGGGCCGCTGGCCTGCGGCATCGGCACCGGGGCAGGGGCGGTGCTGAACGCGCTGCGGCCGTTTACCGGGTCGTCGATCGTGATCTACGGCGCGGGCGCGGTCGGGCTGTCGGCGGTGATGGCGGCGCGGCTGACCGGCGCGACGTCCATCATCGCGGTGGACCGGCTGCCGTCGCGGCTGGCGCTGGCGCGCTCGCTGGGCGCCACCGAGACGATCGACGTGTCGGTCGCGGGCACCGACCCGGTGGCCGCGGTGCACGAGATCTGCGGCGGGCCCGCCGACTTCGCCATGGACTGCGCGGGAGCGGTGGCGGTCCTGCAGCAGGCGGCCGCCTCCGTCGGCATGCGCGGCACCGTCGCGCTGATCGGCGGCGCGCCGGCCGGGGCGTCGTTCTCGCTCGACCACATGTCCACGCTGTGGGGCAAGCGGGTCGTCGGCATCCTTGGCGGGGAAGGACGGTCGGCATCGCTGATCGGCGCGCTGATCGCGCTCAACAAGCAGGGCCGGTTCCCGTACGACAAGCTGATCACGGAGTTCCCGCTGGACCAGGTGAACGACGCCCTGGAGGCGTCGCGGGCCGGGGACGTGATCAAGCCGGTGCTGCGGATGCCGGAACCCTAGCGACTCATGGTCCTAACGGCGGTCCAGCGCGCTGTCGAGGTTGACGGCGGCGCTGATCAAGGCTAGGTGGGTGAACGCCTGCGGGAAGTTGCCGAGGGCCTCACCGGACGGGCCGATCTGCTCGGCGTAGAGGCCGAGGTGGTTCGCGTAGGTGAGCATCTTCTCGAATACCATCCGGGCTTCCCTGACCCGCCCAGCTCTGGTCAGCGCCTCGACGTACCAGAACGAGCACAGGCTGAACGTGCCCTCGCCGTCGGCGAGCCCGTCGACGCCGGTGACCGCGTATCTGTTCACCAGGCTGTCGGCAACGAGTTCGTTGCCGATCTTGTCCAGCGTGGCGAGGAAGCGCGGGTCGGTCGGGCCGGCGAACTTCACCAGCGGCATCACCAGCAGCGACGCGTCGAGCAGCTGGCTGCCCGGGTACATGGTGTACGTTCTCAGGTCCGGGTCCCAGCACTCGTCCTGGACGAAGCGGTGCGCCGCCGCGGCGAGCTTGCGCCATCGCGACACCGGAGCGGGGAGCCCGCGGTCCCGCGCGACGCGAGACGCCCGGTCGTAGGCGACCCAGGTCATCAGCGCCGAATAGGTGAACCGCTGGCGCGGCCCGCGGATCTCCCAGATCCCCTCGTCGGGCTCCTGCCAGTGCTTACTCAGCCAGTCCAGCCGCTTGGACAGGGCCACCCACAGGTCGTAGGAGATCGGCACGTCCCTGTTGTAGAGGTACACCGAGTCCATCAGCTCGCCGTACACGTCGATCTGCCGCTGGCCGGCGGCCCCGTTGCCGATCCGCACCGGCCGGGCGCCTCGGTAGCCGTCCAGGTGGTCGAGGATCTGTTCAGCGATGTTCTCGCTGCCATCCACCGTGTACATGATCATGACGTCGCGTTCTTTCGTGGCGGTCTCGCAGCGCTTCTGCAGCCAGTCCATGAAGCTCGCGGCTTCCTCGAGGAAGCCCAGGCGCATGAGGGCGTAAACGGTGAACGCGGCGTCCCTGAGCCAGGCGTAGCGGTAGTCCCAGTTCCGCCCGCCGCCAGGCTCCTCCGGCAGGCTCGTGGTGGGTGCGGCGACCAGGGCGCCGGTCGGGTGGTAGACGAGCAGCTTAAGGGCAAGCGCGGACCGCTGCACCATCTCCCGCCACCGGCCGCGGTAGCGGGACTGGCTCACCCAGCTCTGCCAGAAATCCTGCGTCCCGGTGAGCAGGTCGTCGGTCTCGCCCTCGGTGATCGGGCGGACCTCACCGTTCCACTCCAGGTGGATGTCGGCGCTCTCGCCTTCCTCAAGCGTGAAAGTAGCGGCGACCCCCTGCTCCTCCGCCTTGAGCGGGACGTTCGTGCGGAGCACGGCGCGGCCGAGGGCCGAGGTGAAGACGGCGCCGACACCCTGGATGATGTCCACGCTATGACTGGCGCGGCCGTAGTCGAAGGCGGGATGGCAGGCGAGCTCGAACGTGGCCCTGCCGCGCACCGCGCGGGCTTGCCTGACCAGCACGTCGCGCGCCCGGCCGGTACTGCGTGTCTCCGGGACCATGAAGTCGATCACCTCACCGACTGCCTCCTTGCCCTGGAAGCGGGTCAGCAGGATGTTGGTGTCGGGCAGGTACAGCTGCTTCGGACGGGTGGTGCTGGTGCGGCTCCACAGCGAGAAGTAGCCGCCCTTACGGGTGTCGAGCAGGGCACCGAACAGCGACGGCGCGTCGAACCGCGACGGACAGTACCAGTCGACCGTGCCATCGGTGCCGACCAGCGCCACCGTGCGGAGGTCCCCGACGATGCCATGCTCCTCGATCGGAAGGTAGCCCTTAGGCGGTCCCATGCGGCTGTTCCCGTTGCCCCCGTTGCCCGGTTCGGGGCCGTTACCCCCCGCGAGATACGCCATGCCTTTATCATCCGGACGAACGTTACAGCCGCGTTTCTAATCTCCAGGTCAGGCAGGGTTTTCTGCTAGCCGCGGAGCAGGTACGCCACGTCGGTCTCCCATTTGGCCGGGTCCGGCTCCCTGGACGGGTCGGTGATGTATTGCTCGAACCGGGATCCCCAGGCGCTGCCTTCCGGGGTGTCCTGTACGTCGAATTCCAGGCCGTGGTCGTGTGCCCACCGCTGGAGCGCGGCGTTGGCGTCGATCAGGCCGTCGTAGTGCCCGGTGTGCCGCAGCACCACATAGCGGCCCGCGGGCAGGACCCCGGGCCGGATGCGGCCGCTCTCTGTCATGGGCTCGGCGACGGGCACGCCCAGTTCGAGCTGGAGCAGTGCTTCCATGTCGATGACGAGGAAGCGGATGAACGGCGGCGCGGCCGCCGCGGTTCCCGTCTTGGCCAGCCAGCCGAACAGTTCGGGAAAGGCCTCGTCGATAGCGCCGGAGATGCCCTCCATCGGCACGGTCGCCTGGATTCCCGCGTAGTGCTGAGCGGCACGTTCCTCGATGCTCGGTTCCTGGCTCATCGGTCTCCTCTCCCGTCCTGCCGTCTCGGTCCGCCATCTCCGACGGCCGGCGACGGCGAAAATCATCGCTGCCGCCACAGCTGCGACCGGCGGTGGACGTGACCAGCGGGCGTTCGCACGACTTAGGAGCAGAACGCCGCGCTTTTCTTGCTGTTATCAGCGCTCTGGCGTAGTTTCCTGCTCCTAAGTCAAGATCGTCTCACGATGCGGGACGACGGAAGGCGCCGGAACGGCTCCCCGCGAAGGGAGCCGTTGTGAGCCATCGGCGGGTGAGAGGAGGCAGGGGCCGTTCCGGATGACGGGGATCGGATGCGGCGCGGGCGGCGAGCCGGGGCGTCGACGAGGCGGCGGATTCGGGCGCCCGGGCCAGTGAGGCCTAGCGGCTGAGCAGCTCAGGGTTGACGTAGGCGTCGCTCATCGCGCGGGCGGTGGCGAAGCCTGGCTTGATCACCGTGTTGATGAGCAGCAGGCGCTCGTCGAACGGTGCGAACGCGCTCTTCATCGCGTTGATTGTCAGCCACTCGATGTCCGACCAGCCGTAACCGAACTCGCGTACCAGCACCTCGAACTCTGAGCTCAGCGTGACCTGGCTCATCAGCCGGTTGTCGGTGTTGACCGTGACCCGGAACTGCAGCTGGCGGAGCACCCGCAGCGGGTGCCGCTCGATCGACGGCGCGGCGCCGGTCTGCACGTTCGAGGTCGGGCAGATCTCGAGCGGGATGCGCCGGTCCCTGATATAGCTGGCGAGGCGGCCGAGGCGGATCGCGCCGTCGGGGGTGATCTCGATGTCCTCGACGAGCCGGACGCCGTGACCGAGCCGCTCGGTGCCGCAGTACTGCACGGCCTCCCAGATCGACGGCAGGCCGTACCCTTCCCCCGCGTGGATCGTGATGTGGAAGTTTTCCCTGTGGATGTACTGGAACGCGTCCAGGTGGCGGCTCGGCGGCCAGCCGGCCTCGGCGCCGGCGATGTCGAAGCCGACCACGCCTTTGTCGCGGTACTTGACCGCGAGCTCCGCGATCTCGAGCGAGCGGGCCGCGGTGCGCATCGCGGTGAGCAGGGCGTACACCCGGATCGGGCGGTTCTTGCTGCCGCGGGCGAAGCCGTCGAGGACCGCCTCGACCACCTGGTCGAGGGTGAGGCCGCGTTCGGTGTGCAGCTCGGGGGCGAAGCGGACCTCGGCGTACACGATGCCGTCGGCGGCCAGGTCCTGGGCGCATTCCTCGGCGACCCGCCGCAGCGCGTCAGGGGTCTGCATGACGCCGACCGTGTGCCGGAACGCGTCCAGGTACAGGTTCAGGTGGCCGCGGTGCGCGCCCGCGGTCAGCAGCGTCGTCAGCTCGTCAGGGTCGTAGGTGGGCAGGCCGTCGTAGCCGGTCTCCCTGGCGAGCTCGATGACGGTTTCCGGGCGCAGGCCGCCGTCCAGGTGATCGTGCAGCAGCACCTTCGGCACGGCGCGGATCTGGTCAGGTGTCGGGCTCATCTGACTTACGCTCCCACCTCGTCTGCGACATCTGCGGCGCTGATCACGCTGACGACCAGCGGCGTCCGGGGCGGCGGCGCGCTGCCGATCGTGACCGTGCCGGCCGCTTCCAGCGCGTCGGCCGCCGCGGCGAAGCGTGACTCGTCGTCGGCGTGCAGCTCCAGTATGGGCTGTCCGCGGCGGACGTGGTCCCCTGGTTTCGCGAGGCAGCGGACGCCGGCCGTGTGGCTGACATCATCCTCCTTGCGCGCGCGGCCCGCGCCCAGCCGCCACGCCGCGATCCCGACCGCGAGCGCGTCCAGGCCTGTTATCCACCCGGTCTCCGGGGCCAGCAGCGCATGCCGCACGTGCCTGGCCGTCGGGAGCGGCGCGTCCGGGTCGCCGCCCTGCGCCCTGATCATCCGCTGATAGGTGTCGAGCGCGCGGCCGCTGGCTATCGCCTCATCCGGGCTGGCGTTGATGCCGGCGAGCTCCAGCATGTGCTCGGCCAGCGCGAAGGTGACCTCCATCAGGTCGTCCGGGCCTGCTCCGGTGAGCGCCTTGACGGCTTCCTCGACTTCGAGCGCGTTGCCGACGGCGCGGCCGAGCGGGGTGTCCATGCGGGTGACGAGCGCCCTGGTGCGGACGTGGTGCTCCGCGCCGAGGGCGACCATCGTGCGGGCGAGCTGCGTGGCGCGCGCCTCGTCCCGCATGAAGGCGCCCGACCCGGTCTTCACGTCGAGGACAAGCGCCTGGGTCCCCTCGGCGATCTTCTTGGACATGATCGAGCTGGCGATCAGCGGGATCGACTCGACCGTCCCCGTCACGTCGCGCAGCGCGTACAGCCTGCGGTCGGCGGGCGCCAGGCCGGCGCTGGCGGCGGCGATGACGACGCCCGGATCGGCGAGCGCCCGGGTGAGCTCCTCGTTGCTGAGACTGGCGCGCCAGCCGGGGATCGACTCCAGCTTGTCCAGCGT
This sequence comes from uncultured Actinomycetota bacterium, assembly GCA_963843745.1. Classification (GTDB taxonomy): domain Bacteria; phylum Actinomycetota; class Actinomycetes; order Streptosporangiales; family Streptosporangiaceae; genus Trebonia. The sequence continues at coordinate 548,516 of CAWJLP010000007.1, read as the reverse complement.
CCCGCCGGTGTGGCCGAGACCGCGGCCGGACAGCTGCGGCACCGCTGCGCCGCAGCTCGCCACCAGCGGCGCGAGGATCAGGCTCACCTTGTCACCGACCCCGCCCGTCGAGTGCTTGTCGACCGACGGCCTGCTGAGGTGGCTGAGGTCCAGGGTCTCGCCGGACGCGATCATCTCGGTCGTCCAGGCCCTGAGCTCACCGGCGGTGAGACCGTTGAAGTAGATCGCCATGAGCAGCGCGGCCATCTGCTCGTCGGCGACGGTCTGGTCGGCGTAGGCGGCGAAGAGCCAGGCGATCTCCGCGTCGGTTAGCGGCCTGGTGTTATCCCGCTTGGCGCGGATCAGTGATACGACGTCTGGCATAGCGCGGTCGCTCCCCTGGGGCTGGTGTAACAACTGGCTTCCGTGACTCGGCTGGGGCGGCGGGGGCGGCGCGGCCTGATCGCGGCGGGCGGCCAGGTCAGCGGTGCCGAACGAGGCGGGAAGCAGGTCCTCGAGGGTAACTGGCCCGCTGGCGGTGTCGACGAGGAGCGCGGGACCGCCCGCCTCGAGGAGGAGCTGGCGGCAGCGGCCGCAGGGCAGCAAGGGATCGCCGTCCCCTGCGACGACCGCGACCGCGATCAGCAGCGGGGGCACGGCGCCGTTCGTCGCGGGCGGCGGCGTGGCGTGCAGGGCCGAGACCAGCCCGCATTCGGCGCACAGGGTGAGCCCGTACGACGCGTTCTCGACGTTGCAGCCCGTCACGACGCGCCCGTCGCCGGTCAGCCCGGCGGCGCCGACGCGCAGCCGCGAATAGGGCGCGTACGCCCGGCTGGCCACGTCTATGGCGGCGACACGCAGCTCCGGCCAATTGATTGCCATCAAACAACAGTGCCCCGGGTCCGCCACACTGGCAACCCTGGATTGCGTCAGGTCCGGCGGAGTTGCGGCTATTGCGGCCCGCCGAAGCCCCAGGGCACGGCCAGGTGAACGGTGAGCACGGCGATCACCAGGCCCGCGACCAGGGAGGCGACGAGCAATGCGAGCCGCAGGCCACGGCCGCCGAGCGCGGCCGTAGCACGGCCGCCGTAGCCGCCGCCCGGCCGGGGCGCCGGGCCCTCGGCTTGCCCGGCCGCCGTGCCGCGGGCTTCGCTGGCAAGGAGCCTGGGCAGCCGGGGCAGGTAGGCCAGCACGTGGATGGCCATCGCGCAGAACCAGATGACGAACGAGGCCTTGTGCAGGAACAGCCAGGGCTGCCGCCCGGCGGGGCCGGCGACGGCGAGCGCGATCCCGGTGCCGAAGACTCCCGCCGTTGACGCGATGATCACCGGGCCGAGCAGCCGCAGCAGCAGTGCCGGGGGTCCCTTGCGCCGGTACGGGGCGCTGCCGGCGTAATAGCGGATGAACCGGTAGACCGTTGACCCCGCCTTGAGCGCGACCGGGCCGAGCAGCAGCATGCCGATGAAGAAGTGCGGCGTGAGCAGCTGGCGCAGGCTGAGGATTGTGAAGCCCTCGGCGGCGAGCAGCACCAGCAGCACGGCACCGGTCATGGCGGTCAGCCGCTCGTTTCCCTCCGCGCCGCCCGACCTGCCGGGTTCGGATTGGCTGACCCGGTGCATGCCCGTCCCCGGCCTGAGTCCTTCGCTCACGCACACAGCGTCGCCGGAGATCCTCTGCAACGCCGCGCAAACTAGTTCAGGTCTGGTTAAGAATGCTGCTGAATTTCCTCAGTCAGGGGCACGCGGCCTAACTTGTAGGTGTGAGTTATCCGCAGGTCTCTGTGCTCGTCGTGGAAGACGATCCGGGCATCGCTACCCAGCTGGTCCGCGGGCTAGAGCGGGCCGGCTACACCGCCGACAGCGTTGGCATGGGCGCCGACGCGCTGCGCCGCGCGCCCAGCGACGTCGTGCTCCTCGACCTCGGGCTGCCGGACATCGACGGCGTGGACGTCTGCCGCCAGCTCCGGGAGGCCTCCGACGCGGCGATCATCGTGGTGACCGCCCGCGGCGAAGAGGCGGACCGGGTGCTCGCGCTCGACGAGGGCGCCGACGACTACCTCGTCAAGCCGTTCGGCCTGGCCGAACTGCTCGCCAGGATCCGGGCCGTGCTGCGCCGCGGGCAGCGCCTCGGCGGCTGCACCGAAGTGCTCAGGCACGGGCCGCTCACCGTCGACCTGCGGACGCGCAAGGTCACCGTGTCCGGCACCGAGGTCGCGCTGACACCGAAGGAGTTCGCGATCCTCGAGTGCCTGGCCGCAGACCCCGGCAGGCTGGTGAGCCGTCAGGAGATCGTCGAACGGGCGTGGGACGAGCACTGGTACGGGCCGACCAAGGTGCTCGACGTGCACCTGGCCGCGCTGCGCCGCAAGCTCGGCGACCCCACGCTCATCGAAACGGTCTACGGCCACGGCTTCCGGCTCGCCGACCGCCCCGCCGAACCCGCGGTCGAGCGGGCTGAACGGCCCGCAGCCAGCCTGTGACCCGCCGGATCGTCCTCGCCCTGCTCGCGCTGACCGCGACGGTGCTGGTCGCCGCCGTACTGCCGCTCGCGTTCAACGCCGCCGCGCACGAACGGGACGCGTTCATCAACGACGCGGCCGCCACCGCGCGGTCGCTGGCCGTCCTCGCGGAGGAACGGCTCGGCGACCACACCGCGTCTCCGGCGCTGTCCGCCGCGCTGCTGTCGGCCGCCCGCGAGCACGACGAGCTGCTCGTGCTCGACGAGCACGGCAACGTCGTGGTGTCGCAGGGCGTGCCGCGCGACGCGTGGAAGCAGCTCGTCAGCGAAGCGGACGAGCGCGGTGACCCCACCACCGAGCTGACCAAGGACCGGGTCATCGCCGTCCAGACGGTCTGGGACGACGGCAAGAACGGCGGCACGCCGATTGGCACTGTCGTGCTCGAGCGCCCGACCGGGGCGCTGAACCAGAACATCGACGACCTGTGGCTCTACCTGGCGCTGCTCGCGGGCGGCGCGATGGCGGCCGCCGTGGCCATCGCGATCTACTTCGCCCGCTGGGTCAGCAAGCCGCTGGCCAGGCTCGACACCGCGGCACGGCAGATCGCCGACGGCGAGCTGTCCGTCCGCGCCGTCACCAGGTCCGGCCCGCCAGAGGTGCGCCGGATGGCCGCCACGTTCAACATGATGGCCGGCCGTCTCGAGACGCTGGTGCACGGGCACCGGGTCATGCTCGCGGACGCGTCGCACCAGCTGCGCACCCCGCTGACCGCCCTGCGGCTGCGCCTCGACCTGCTCGCCGCGGACTCCGCGCCGACGGCGGCCGACGAGCTCGCCGGGGCACAGGAGGAAATCGCCCGGCTGTCGCGGCTTGTCGACGGGCTGCTCGCCACCGCGCGGGCGGAGAGCGTGGCGGAGCGGGTGGTGCCCGTCAACCTCATCCCGGCGGTGGCCGAACGGGTCGCGGCCTGGCAGCCGGTGGCGGACGCGCACGGCGTGAAGCTGGTGGCCGAGCACGCGGCGGACGACGACAAGGCGCAGGTCTCCCTCGGCGTCGGCCACCTGGAGCAGATCCTGGACAACCTGATCGACAACGCGATCGAGGCGCTGGGCGACCACGGCGGAAGCGTCACGGTCTCGGTGGCCAGCTCCGGCGGGGGCACCACGCTGACCATCGCCGACGACGGGCCGGGAATGCCTCCGCCGGAGCGGTCCCGCGCCTTCCTGCGGTTCAGCACGGGCAGCCAGACCGGCACCGGCCTCGGCCTGGCAATCGTGCAGCGGCTCGTCACGTCCAACGGCGGTACGGTGCGGCTCGCGGACACGCCGGGCGGCGGCCTCACCGTCGAGCTCGAGTTCCCGGGCACCGCGCTGTACGAAGGCACAAACCTGCCCGGGTAACAAGCACCACCTCGGTCCCGATTCGGCAACGACCAGGCCGCAGTGCTACCGCGCCCCTTCACAGGGGACGTTTACAGGTTTTACTCTTTCGGGCAGTCTGGGCTAGGGGGGAGTCCCGTGATGCCTGGGCACCCGGCAATCTGGTCCCAGTGGAGGAACGGTGAAACATACCCCGTGGATGGCGGCGGCTGCGATAGCCGCGACGAGCCTTTTGCTCGCCGCCTGCGGCACGAGCTCGTCAAGCGCCCCATCGTCGTCGAGCACGTCAAGCGCGTCGTCATCGGCGGCGTCGTCAAGCACTGCCTCGGCGGCTGGTAGCAGCTTCCTCGGCTGCATGGTCACCGACACCGGCGGCATCAACGACAAGTCGTTCAACCAGTCCGCCTGGCAGGGCATGCAAGAGGCGGCCGCGGCTAACCCGAACATCACGGTCAAGTACCTGCAGTCCACGACGCAGAGCGACTACACGACCAACATCAACTCGTTCCTTGGCGAGAAGTGCGGGATCATCGTCACCGTGGGCTTCCTGATGGGGGCCGCGACCGAAAGCGCGGCCAGCGCGCACCCGACGCAGAACTTCGCGATCGTCGACTGCTCGTACGCCTCACAGTGCATCACCGGCGCGAAGGACACCAACATCGACCAGCTGGTGTTCAACACCGTGCAGGACGGCTTCCTCGGCGGTTACCTGGCCGCGGGCATGACCAAGACCGGCAAGGTCGCCACGTTCGGCGGTGAGGACTTCGGCACCGTGACGATCTACATGGACGGCTACTGGGACGGCGTGCAGTACTACAACAAGCAGCACCACACCAACGTCCAGGTGCTCGGCTGGAACGAGCAGACCCAGAAGGGCGAGTTCACCGGCGACTTCACCAACCAGACGAAGGGCCAGACGGTCACCCAGACGTTCATCAGCGAAGGCGCGGACATCATCTTCCCGGTGGCCGGCAACGTGGGCCTGGGCGCCGCCAAGGCAGTCCAGGACGCGGACAACGCCGGCGGCAAGGTGAACATGATGTGGGTGGACACCGACGGCTGCGTCAGCGCCGCGCAGTACTGCAAGTACTTCGTCACCAGCGTGACCAAGGGCATCCAGTCCGCGGTGAAGAACGCGGTGCTCCAGGCGCAGTCCGGCTCGTTCAAGGGCGGCACGTACATCGGCACGCTGGCCAACGGCGGCGCCATCCTGTCACCGTTCCACGACTTCGCCAGCGTGGTCCCGGCCTCGCTGCAGTCGGAGCTGAAGACCATCGAGGCCGGGATCGAGAACGGGTCCATCCAGACGCCGACCAAGAGCCCGGTTACCTGAGCGCGCGGCCGGTTACACGTGGAACTTGAGCTCAGGGGCATCACCAAGAGGTTCGGCGCTCTTGTGGCGAACGACGGGATCAGCCTCTCGGTAGCCCCTGGCCAAGTCCACGCCCTGCTCGGTGAGAACGGAGCGGGGAAGTCCACCCTGATGAACGTCCTCTACGGGCTGATCCAGCCCGACGAGGGCGAGATCCTCATAAATGGCACCCAGGCGAGGTTCCACTCGCCGAAAGACGCGATCGCGGCCGGCATCGGCATGGTGCACCAGCACTTCATGCTGGTGCCGGTCTTCACGGTCGCGGAGAATGTCACGCTCGGCATCGAGCAGGCCGACCGCGTCGGCCTGCTCGACCGGCGGCGCACCCGCCGCGAGGTCGCCGAGCTTTCCCACCAGTACGGGCTCGACGTGGACCCGGACGCGCTGGTGGAGGACCTGCCGGTCGGCATCCAGCAGCGGGTGGAGATCGTCAAGGCGCTGGTACGCCAGGCGAACGTGCTGATCCTCGACGAGCCCACGGCGGTACTGACCCCCGCGGAGACCGAGGAGCTGTTCCGCATCGTGCGCCAGCTGCGGGACGGCGGCACGTCGGTCATCTTCATCTCGCACAAGCTGAGAGAGGTCCAGGCGATCGCCGACACGATCACGGTGCTGCGCCGCGGCGCGGTGGTCGGCGAGCGCGCGCCGGACGCGACGGCCGAAGACCTCGCGTCCCTCATGGTCGGCAGGAACGTGCAGTTGCGGGTCAGCAAGACGCCGGCCAAGCCAGGCGCCACGGTCCTCGACGTGGACAAGCTCACCGTGGCCGGCGACGACGGACGGGTCTGGGTGAACGGGATGTCCTTCCAGGTCCGGGCCGGGGAAATCCTCGGCATCGCCGGCGTGCAGGGCAACGGGCAGACCGAGCTGTGCGAGGCGCTGATGGGGCTGCGGCCCGCGGCGGCCGGCAGCGTCCGGCTGGACGGCCGCGACCTCACCCACGCGACGCCGCGGACGAGGCTCGCGGCGGGCGTCGCGTACGTCCCCGAGGACAGGACCGAGGACGGCCTCGTCGGCCCGTTCTCGATAGCGGAGAACCTCATCCTGGACATGTACAACCGCCCGCCATTCGCCTCCGGCGGCAACCTCCAGCTTTCCGCGATCGCGAAGAACGCCGAAGAGCGGATCGCGGAGTTCGACGTCCGCACCCCTTCGGCCGAAGCCCCGGCCGGCTCGCTGTCCGGCGGGAACCAGCAGAAGGTCATCCTGGCCAGGGAGCTCGGCCGCGAGCACAAGGTGCTGATCGCCAGCCAGCCGACCCGCGGCCTGGACGTCGGGTCCATCGAGTTCGTGCACCGGCGGATCGTGGAGCGGCGCGACCAGGGCGACGCCGTCCTCATCGTCTCCTCGGAACTCGACGAGATCTACGCGCTGTCCGACCGGATCGCCGTCATGTACGAGGGCAAGATCACCGGCTTCCGCGACCCCGGCGTGCCGGCCGCCGAACTCGGCCGGCTGATGGCCGGCGGGGCCGACACGGCGCCAGCCGAGGACGCCTTTGCCGAGGATGACGCCCCGGCCGCGGACGCCAGCCCCATCACGGGCATCGGCACGCCCGGGACCGGGCCCCCCGCCGCTCAGGAGGATTCGTGAGCACCGCACCCCCGTCGCCGCCGACCGCCGCGGAGGAGGGAAGCCCCGAGAGTCAGCGGCGTACGTTCGGGCAAGTCTTTAAAGAATCTTTTCTCGAAGAGAACACCGTCACGGTCACGGTGCTCGCCCTGGTGGCCGCCCTGGTGATCGGCGGCCTGCTCGCCGCGTTCACCAACCCGGTCGTGCTGCACGCGCCCGCGGGCGACGTCATCCCCAAGGCCTGGGACGTGGCCTCGTCGACGTACGTGGCGCTGTTCGAGGGCTCGGTGTTCAACCCGCACACCGTGGCCGCGCTGTTCCATCAGGCGTCAATAAGCACGGCGATCCACGACGGGTACCTGTCGGCCGTGTTCGGGCCGCTGTCCGAGACGGCGGTCGGCGCGACACCGCTGATCCTCACCGGGCTCGCCGTCGCGCTGCCGTACCAGGCGGGCCTGTTTAACATCGGCGGGCAGAGCCAGTTCATCGGCGGCGCCATCATGGCCGCGTGGCTCGGCTACGACCTGTCCCTGCCGTTCTTCGTGCACGTCGTCGTCTGCGTCATCGGCAGCTTCGTCGGCGGCGCCGCGATCGGCTGGATCACCGGCGAACTCAAGGCGCGCACCGGGGCGCACGAGGTCATCGTCACGATCATGCTGAACTACGTGATGGCGTACTTCCTGGCGTACCTGCTGTCGTCGCCGTCGCTGATGCGGGCGCCGGGTTCGGCCAACTCGATCACGCCGCCGATCGCGTCCAACGCGCACCTGCCGCTGCTCGCCGGGTCCAACCTGCGGATCAACGCCGGGTTCCTGATCGCGCTCGCGTGCGCGTTCGGCGTGTGGTGGCTGCTGAACAGGACCACCACCGGGTTCGAGTTCCGGTCGGTGGGCGCGAACCCGTCGGCCGCGCGGGTGGCGGGCATGAATGTGGAACGGAGCTGGGTGCTGGTCTTCGTGATCGCCGGCGGTCTCGCCGGGCTGGCCGCGTCGACCGTCATCCAGGGCACCGACTTCACCCTCAACCCGCAGAGCTTCGGCACCTACGGGATCGACGCGATCACCGTGGCGCTGCTCGGCCGCGCCAAGCCGGGCGGCGTGGTGGCGGCGGGGCTGCTGTTCGGCGCGCTGCACGCGGGATCGCCTGGCATGCAGAACGCGGCGAACACGCCGGTGCAGATCGTCCAGGTGCTCGCGGCGCTGATCGTGCTGTTCGTCATCGCACCGCCGCTGGTCAAGGCCATGTTCCGGCTCCGGGCGACCCGCGCCGCCGGAGTCGGCACCGGCACCTCAAGGGGGTTGAGCGCGTGACCACGGCTGCTCAGTCGCTGTCCGAGCCACGGTTGCCCGAGCTGCTGCCCGCGGACGGCGGCGCGGCGCGCGGCGGCCGGTTCGCCGCCCCGATCACGTTCGCGCTGTTCGGCCTCGCGGACATCCTGCTGTTCGGGCGGAACGCGCACGGGGACGCCGCATTCGCGTTCACGCCCGAGTTCGCCAAGGTGTCGGTGCCGAACCTGACACTGCCGGCCGCGGCGACGTGCTACGTGTGCGGCGCCATCACGCTGGTGCTGGCGCTGGTCCGGCTGCTCGAGGTGACCGGGGTGCTGCGGCTCGGCCGCGTCTGGCGCCGGGTCATCCTCGGCGTCGTGCTTTTCTTGTTCATCGTCGCGCTGATGGCCTGGGCCGACGCGGGGCAGACGATCCCGTTCAACGTGGTGAACCTGATGTCGGGCTCGCTCAACGACTCGATCCCGATCATGCTCGGCGCGCTGACCGGCGTGATCTGCTCAACCTCGGGCGTCGTCAACATCGCCATCGAGGGCCAGCTGCTGCTCGGGGCGTTCTGCGCGGCGATCGCCACCTCGGTGACCGGGTCGCTGTGGCTCGGGCTGATCTGCGGCGCGCTCGCCGGCTCCCTGGTCGGGGCGCTGCTCGCCGTCTTCGCGATCAAATTCACCGTCAACCAGATCGTGCTCGGCGTCGTGCTCAACGCGCTGGTGCTCGGGCTCACCGGCTACCTGTACAACGCGATCATGGTGCCGTACGGCGACACCATCAACAATCCGTCGACGTTCGGCCCCTTCAAGATCCCAGGGCTCGGCGACATCCCGATCATCGGGCCGGTGTTCTTCGACGCGAACATCTTCCTGTACCTCACGTATCTGATCCTCGCCCTGACCCAGGTCGGGCTCACCAGGACGCGGTGGGGGCTGCGGACGCGGGCCATCGGCGAGCACCCGGTGGCGGCAGACACCGTTGGCATCAGGGTGCTGGCCATGCGGTACCGGAATGTGATCATCGCCGGGCTGATCGCAGGCATTGGCGGGGCGTACTTCACGATCGGCTCGGTCGGCGCGTTCGGCCCCAACATGTCATCAGGCGAGGGCTACATCGCGCTGGCGGCCATGATCTTCGGGCGGTACAGGCCGTTCGGGGCCGTCGGGGCGGCGCTGCTGTTCGGCTTCACCACGCAGCTGCAGTCGATCCTGTCGTCGATCAACGCGCCGATCCAGTCGAACCTGCTGCTGCTCACCCCGTACGTGGTGGTGATCATCGTGGTGGCCGGCCTGGTCGGCAAGGTGCGCCCGCCGAAGGCCGAAGGCATCCCCTACGTGAAGTCCTGACAGGATTACGCCTTATGACAGTCGACGCGGAGCTGCGGACGGCGGTTGAGGCGTGGCTCGACGACGACCCCGACGAGCGCGACCAGGCGGAGCTGCGCGCCCTGCTGAGCAGCGGGGACGGCGCGGAGCTGGCCGACCGGTTCGCGGGGCGGCTGACGTTCGGCACGGCCGGACTGCGCGGCGCGGTCGGCGCCGGGCCGAACCGGATGAACCGGGCCGTGGTGCGGGCGGCGACCGCGGCGGTCGCGGGATGGCTGGTCGACGGCGGCGGCACGATGGACGTCGTGGTCGGGTGCGACGCGCGGCATCGCAGCGACGAGTTCGCTGACGAGGTGGCGCGGGTGCTGGCTGGCGCGGGCATCCGGGTGCACCTGCTGCCCAGGCCCGGGCCGACGCCGCTGGTCGCGTTCGCCGTGCGCCATCTGGGCACAGGCGCGGGCATCATGATCACCGCGAGCCACAACCCGGCGGCCGACAACGGATACAAGCTGTACCTGAGCGACGGCGCCCAGGTCATCCCGCCGGTCGACGCGGAAATCGAGTCGCGGATCGCTTCTCTCGGGCCGCTGGCCGACATCCCGCTCGCGCGGCTGGACGACCCGCTCGTCGTCCGGCACGACGACGATGTGGCGGCGGCGTACCTCGACGCGGTCGCGGGCGGGCCGCATGCGGCGGCGCCGACGTCGGCCGGTCCGGGCCTCACGATCGTCTACACGCCCCTGCACGGCGTCGCGGGCGACCTGATGCTGCGCGCCATCCAGCGGGCCGGCTTCGCCGCGCCGCACGTGGTCGCGGCGCAGGGCACGCCCGATCCGGACTTCCCGACGGTCGCGTTCCCCAACCCGGAAGAACCCGGCGCCCTCGACCTGGCGTTCGCCCGGGCCAGGGAACTCGGCGCGGACCTGGTGCTGGCCAGCGACCCGGACGGGGACCGGCTGGCGGTCGCGGTGCCGGCGGAGGCTATTGAGGCTGTTGAGGCTGCTGAGTCTTCTGCTGAGTCTGCGTCGGGGCCGGATTCCGGCGGCTGGCGGCAGCTGACCGGCGATCAGCTCGGCGCGCTGCTCGGCGCGTTCCTGCTCGGCGACCGGGCAGGGCCAGGCGCGTTCGCCGCGACCACGATCGTGTCCTCGACGCTGCTGTCGAAGATCGCCGCCACGGCTGGCGCGCGCTACGCGGAGACGCTGACCGGGTTCAAGTGGATCGCGCGGGCGGCCGACGGCCAGCCAGGGGCACGGTTCGCGTTCGGCTACGAGGAGGCGCTCGGCTACCAGGTCGGGCAGGCCGTCCGCGACAAGGACGGCATCGGCGCGGCGCTGGCCGTGCTGCGCCTCGCCGCCACCGCGAGACAATCTGGCGGCACCCTCACCACCGCTTACGACGACCTGGAGCGGGCGCACGGCGTGCACCTGACTGGGCAGCTGGCACCGCGGATCGACGACCCGGCGGACGTCATGCGCCGGATCAGGGCCGCTTCCCCGGCGGACCTGGGCGGCGCCGCGGTGGAAACCGTCACCGACTTCGCGGCCGCGGACAACGGCACTAGCCTGCCGCCGTCTGACGTGCTCCGCTTCGCGCTCGCCGGCGGCAGCCGGGTCGTCATCCGTCCCAGCGGCACCGAGCCCAAGATCAAGGCCTACCTGGAGGTGACCGAGCCGCCTGGCGACGATCTTCCCGCCGCCCGGGCGGCCGCGGAAACCCGCATGGCGCCGCTGCGCACGGCGGTCACCACGCTACTGGGCTCGTAACCAGGCTGTTAACGGGGTAGCCTCCCTGGGCGGCGGGTCCGTAGGATGCGGAAGAGTGGCGCAGTCCTGGTGGAAACCTGCCTGGTCGGTCCCCGCGGCCTTTCGTGCCGTGCGGGCCACCGTCGTCATCCCGTCGTTGTTCGCGCTGACCGACAAGGTCGTCGGCGATCCGCAGATGGCGCTGTTCGCCACGTTCGGCGGCTTCGCGACGCTGATCATTGCCGGGTTCGGCGGCACGAGAAAAGACAAGTTCATCGCGCACGTCGGCCTCGCGATCGCCGGGAGCCTCGCACTGATCATCGGCACGCTGGTCAGCGGCACCACCTGGCTCGCCGTGGTCGTCACGGTACCGGTGACGTTCGCGATCTTCTTCGCCGGGATCGCGGGCCCGAACGCCGCCTCCGGCTCCGCGGCCGCCATGTTCGCCTACGTGCTGCCGGTGGTCTCCGCGGGGGACGCGTCGATGATCCCGAGCCGGCTGGCCGGCTGGTGGCTGGCCTCGGCGGCCGGCACCATCGCGGTGCTGCTGCTGTCCCCCAAGCCGCCAGGCGACAGGCTTCGCGCGGCGGCGGCGGACCTCGCCGCCGAGCTCGCCAGCCGCCTCAGCGCCGCCGCCGACGGTGTGGCCACCGACCCGCAGTCGATGCACGTGGCCAAGGAGAAGCTGCGGACCGCGTTCCTGGCCGCGCCGTACCGGCCATCCGGGCTGGCGACCGCCGATCAGGCCCTCTCCAGCCTCGTGCAGCTGCTCGAATGGGGAGCGTCGCAGGTCGGCGACGCCTTCGACGGGCACGTCGACTTGACGACGAACTGCCCCGCCGACCGTGCGCTGCTGCGCGCCGCGGCGGCGTTGTTCACCAACACCCACGACCTGCTGACCGGGCAGCCGGCGGACCCGGATATCGCGGGCCTCGAGCGGGCCAGGGAAGACTCGGCGGCGCAGCTGCGTGACCTGTCAGGCCGCGCGAGGGAACCTGACGCGCGGATGGCAGCGGCGCAGGCCGTGCACGCACAGGGCATCGCCGTCACCGCTCGCGCCGCCGTCGCCGACGCGATGATCGCGAGCCGTCGCGCCGACCCGGAGACGATCGCCGCCGAACGCCGCATGTGGTACGGCCCGCACGACGGGCTGCCAGGGGTCGCCATAGATGCCCAGGGGGTACGGGGGGCGGGAGCCCCCCGTACGGGAAGCCCGTCCCCCCGGGGCAGCACGGTACGCGGACTGCTCTCCGGCTCTGCTGGGACGCCGCGGCAGGTCGGCCTGCGCAGGGCGAAGTTGCTGGTGACGAGGCATGCAACGGTCCGTTCCGTATGGTTCCTCAACTCGCTGCGCGGCGCGCTGGCCCTCGCGGCCGCGGTCGCCGTCGCGGACGTTTCCGGCGTGCAGCACGCGTTCTGGGTGGTGCTCGGCACGCTGTCGGTGCTGCGCACCAGCGCGGCGTCGACCGGCGGGACGGCGTGGCGGGCGCTGGCGGGGACCGTCGTCGGGTTCGTGGTCGGCGCGCTGCTGCTGCTCGCGATAGGGACCGGGCAGACCGCCCTGTGGGTGGCGTTTCCGGTCGCGATACTGGTCGCGGCGTACGCGCCGGGAACCACGCCGTTCCTTGTGGGCCAGGCCGCGTTCACCGTGACGATCGTGGTGCTGTTCAACCTGCTCGCTCCCGCGGGCTGGCGGGTCGGGCTGCTGCGGATCGAAGACGTGGCGATCGGCTGTGCGGTCAGCCTGGTGGTGGGGGTGCTGTTCTGGCCGCGCGGCGTGGCGTCGGTGGTCGGCGACGACCTCGCCGACACGTTCCGGCGCGGCGCGGAGTACCTGAGCCAGGCGGTGGACTGGGCGCTGAGCGAACTGATGCTGCCGCCGGCCGCGGCGGTCGGGGCGGCGAACGCCAGCATCAGGCTCGACGACGCGGTGCGCGGCTTCCTCACCGAGCAGGGCAGCAAGAAACTGTCCAAGGAAGACCTGTGGACGCTGGTGAACGCCTCGATGCGGCTGCGGCTCACCGCGCACGCGCTCGCGGCGCTGCGGCCGGACGTGACGGCGCCAGGCCTCCCGCCGGGAGGCGCCTGCCTGCCGCTTGACGGCTCTGACGAGTACGGCGACACGCCCGCGTGCGTGGCGCTGAGGTCAGAATCGGGCAGCCTGTCCGGGTTCTACGACCACGTGGCGGATGAGGTGGGCCGTTCGAGCCTGTCGGGTCTGCCGGCCTGGTCTCACTGGTCCACCTGGGCTGGCCGGCTGGCCTGGTCTCCCCGGTCTGCGCGGTCCGCCGAACCGCCCCTGATCCCGGCGCCCCCGCTGGTCGGCCCCGCGGTGCCCCGCGCACTGGCCGCCGCGGCCAACGCGGCGGCGGGCAACGGGACGGCGCCGACCACCGGCTCCGGCGGCTCCGGCGGCTCCGGCGGCTCCGGCGGCTCCGGCGGCTCCGGCGGTCCTGGCACGGCCCGGGGCGCGACCACGGCGGATCGGACGGCTCCCGCCAGCGCCGCGACCGCTGTCGACGCTGCTGCACCCGCTCCGCCACCCGTTCATCCGCACCTGCTGTGGGTGCAGGAGCACCTGCACCACCTGAGCCAGAGCGCCCAGACGGTCAGCGCGCCCGCGCAGCGGATGGCCGAGGCCCGCCGCCGCCCCTGGTGGCGCTAGCCTGCCCGTGCCGGCCCCGCCGGGTCGAACGCGTATCGCCACGTTCATACCTGTCTTGTGGGTCTTGGTGAGGTTGGGGGCCGTGTGACTTGCGGGGCAAGGCTCCGACCTTGCGATCAGTAACTTCGTATCACTCTTCGTCTTCGTATCACTTTCGGCCCTTTTTACGCCCGATTTATCCGATTTGAGGGGCGGAAAGTGATACGAAGATGGGCGCTCGCCCGTCCGCGAGCAGGGATGTGGGGCAGGCGTGGCGCATGGTGCGAACGCGCGGCAGCCTTGTGCTGGGCTCGGTGACGCTGGGGACTGTGGGATTTGCGGGACAGCTCCCGGCGGAGCGGGGGTGGTCAGGTGGGATTGGTTTGCCAGTAGACCGTGTAGGGCTTGTGCTGGGCGCGCGATACCGGGATCAGGGTGATCCGCTGGGCGTCGGCTGTCGCCTCGAAAGTCATCGGGTTCGCCGTGGTGCGGCGGACCGACGTGGTGTCGAGGACCGGCAGCGGCGTTGCCTGGCCGTCGCTGGTGACGCCGGGAACGCCGCCAGGGGCGTGGGTCCCCGCCGCGTTCCCGGCGGGCGGGGACGCGGTGCTCGGGGGCGAGGCGGTGCTCGGGGGCGAGGCGGCGGGCGGGGACGCGGTGCTCGGGGGCGAGGCGGTGCTCGGCGCGGCAGCGGTGCCAGGGGCCGGGCCGGCCGCGGCGTAGCCGGCGCCGTACAGGCCGCTGAGGACGACCGGGCCGTAGCTGACCGCCTGGACGGCGGGGTTGTCCGGAGCCGGGTTGAACGCCAGGCTCATCGGGAGGGCCACGGTGAGCCAGTCGCCGGGCTGCCAGTGGCGGCTGACCACTGCCCAGCCGCCGGCCGAGCCGGCGGGGACCACCGCGTTCCGCAGCGGGGTGCCGTTCAGGACCACCTCGGGCGGCCCGGCGGTCCAGCCGGGCACCCGGACCCTGAGGTCCATCGGGGCCGCGCCGCGCATCACCGTGAGCCGCGCGACCGGGGCGTCGGGGAAGCCCGTGGTCTGCCGGAGCGTGATGCCCTGGTCGGCGCAGCGGACCTCGGAGGGGATGAACAGGTTCACGTAGACGCCGCGCGTGTCGCGCGTGTAGATAGTGTCCGCGAACTTCACCTGGGTCTCGAGGCCGGTGGCGTTGTCACAGGTAAACGTGTTGTAGTCGGTGGCGTAGACGTCGGGGTCGCCGCCGGGGAAATAGTTCAGCGGCTGCTGCTTGAACGCGCCGGCGGACAGTCCGGTGTAGTAGCAGACGAGGCCGTGCCGCGAGTCCGGGTCCTGGCTGCCGAGCATGTGGTTGAACAGCCCGCGCTCGTAGGAATCGAGCAGGTCCACCCGCGTCAGGTCGTGGAAGTGCAGCAGCCTGGTCAGCTTGAGCATGTTGTAGGTGACGCAGCCCTCGCAGGTGTAGTTGGACAGCGCGCCGGCCACCACGTCAGGCGCCGTCCAGTGCTCGTGGTCGCCCTGCCCGCCGATGACGTACGAGTGGTGCGCGGTGGCGATCTGCCAGAAGTTGTACGCGATCGCGCGGTACTTCTGATCGCCGGTCTCCTCCCACATCCGCAGGGAGGCGATCACCTTCGGCAGGCTGACGTTGCACTGCTCTCCCCGCAGCGCGTCGTCGCCCGCCGCCAGCGGGTCGAGGAACCGGGCGTGGTAGAACCGCTGCGCCGTCCGCAGGTAGCGTTCCGAGCCGGTGATCCGGTACAGGTTGGCCAGCGACTCGGGCAGGCCGCCGTACTCGTTCTCCAGCACCCGCTGCATGTGCGCGTAGCTCAGCCGGGCTGTCCTGGCGTCCACCCAGTCGGCCAGCCGCATCGCCACGTCCAGCGCCTGATCCACGCCGGCCAGCTCGTACTGGTCGATCATCCCGGCCAGGTACTTGTGGATCATGTAGTACGGCGACCAGACGGGCTGGCCCGCCTCCAGCCGGTCGAAGAAGGACTCGGGGAACGCCGACAGATAGCCAGGCGCGTACCCGGCGAGCGGCGCGATCGCCTGCAACTGGGCCAGCTGGCCGACCAGGTACTCCCCCGCCACCTTCGCCCGCTGGTCGCCGGTGCTGGCGTACGTCAGCGCCAGGCCGGACAGCAGGTGCCCGGTGGTGTGCCCGCGCACCTCCATGTTGGGCGCCTCCCACCCGCCGACCGGCCGCGCGGCGGACGGCCGCCCGTAGTTCAGCCTGAAGGTGTGCAGCATCCGGTCCGGGTCGAGGAACAGCAGGTAGTCCTTCGTCCGCCCCTGGTTAGCGAGGAACGGGCTGTCCAGCAGCCGGACGGCGGCCAGCGGGTACGCCGCGGTGGCGCCCGCGGTCCCGTCCGGGGCGTAGCCGCTGCGTCCCATCGGGTAGCCCGGCACGTACGCCGGGCTGTCCGGCCACGGGTCGGCGGCCGCCGTCCCCGCGCCGCCCCACCAGGACGCGGGCTGCCAGCCCGCCAGCCACGCTGATTCGGCCGCGAGCACGGCACCGCCGCCAAGCAGCGCCATGACCTGACGCCGGGACAGGTCGGACCGCCTGCCGGCCCCGGCCCTGATCGCAGCGGCTGTCCGCCTCGTGACTTCCCGCACGGTGCCGCTGCTTCCCTTCGTCGCGGTCCGCCCCCGATAACCCCAGGCCCCGCAGCCTTACCCGCCGTGATCGTACCGCCGTGACTTCTGGAAAAAAATGCACGGCATCATGGATGCCGATGTAGAGAATCGCGGGACGGCGCCGTACCAGTCTGTGACAGCCGCCCGCCGCGGGCGGCCGCGAACCATACGGGAGGAGCACCACCGTGAAGTACATGCTCATCATCTACGGCAACGAGGAACTGTGGAACTCGGTCGGCCCTGACGAGCAGCAGCGGCTCTTCGAGGCGTTCGACCAGTTCAACAAGAAGTACTACGACTCCGGGGAGCTGCTCGGCGCGTACGGGGTCGCGGACGCCGCCGCGACCAAGCTGGTGCGGCTGGCCGACGGGCAGCCCGCCGTCACCGACGGCCCGTACCTGGAGACCAAGGAGTACCTGGCCAGCTGGTACCTGATCGACGTCGACAGCGAGCAGCGGGCGGTGGAGATCGCCGCCGCGCTGCCGTCGGCGGCGCACCAGCCGACCGAAGTGTGGCCGATCCTGCACGAGGCGTCCCGCGAGACGGGCGTGGACATCGGCGTCGTCTGACGACCGCCGCCAGGGGAACGGCAGCCGCCATGGCCACGAGCGCCGAGGACCTGTTGCGCGAGCTCGCGCCGCAGGTCCTCGGCGTGCTCATGCGCCGCTACGGTGGCCTCGACACCTGCGAGGACGCAGTCCAGGAGGCGCTGCTCGACGCGGCGACGCAGTGGCCCGCGTCCGGCACGCCGGACAACCCGCGCGGCTGGCTGCTCACGGTCGCCACCCGGCGGCTCACCGACATGCTGCGCGGCGAGTCGGCGCGGCGGCGGCGCGAGGACGCCGTGTACCTGGCCACACCGCCCGCCGCGCTGGCTGAGGCCGGGTCCGGCGCCCCCGGCGTCCCCGGCGGCGCACCACCAGATCACGACGACACGCTCACCCTGCTGTTCCTCTGCTGCCACCCGTCGCTGAGCCCGTCCTCGCAGGTCGCGCTCACGCTGCGCGCCGTCGGCGGGCTGACCACGGCGGAGATCGCGCGGGCGTTCGGAGTGCCCGAGGCGACGATGGCGCAGCGCATCAGCCGCGCCAAGCAGCAGATCCGCGCAGCGGGGGCGCGGTTCACGCCGCCCGACGCGGCCGACCGTGACCAGCGGATCCGGGCCG
Source organism: uncultured Actinomycetota bacterium (assembly GCA_963843745.1). Classification (GTDB taxonomy): domain Bacteria; phylum Actinomycetota; class Actinomycetes; order Streptosporangiales; family Streptosporangiaceae; genus Trebonia. The sequence continues at coordinate 530,978 of CAWJLP010000007.1, read as the reverse complement.
TGCAGCAGGTGCTGTACCTGATCTTCAACGAGGGCCATACGGCCTCGGCCGGCCAGCAGCTGCAGCGCACCGATCTGACAGCCGAGGGCCTCCGGCTGGGCCGGACGCTGCGCGGGCTGCTGCCCGGCGACGCGGAGACCGCCGGGCTGCTCGCGCTCATGCTGCTCACCGACGCCCGCCGCGCGGCGCGAGCCACGCCAGACGGCGCTCTCGTCCCGCTTACCGAACAGGACCGGCGCCGCTGGGACCGGAGGCTGATCGCCGAAGGCACCGCCTTGCTCGAGCAGACGCTCGCCACGAGCCGGGCCCTCGGCCCGTACCAGCTCCAGGCCGCGATCGCCGCCGTGCACGACGAGGCAAACAGCGTCGCGGACACCGACTGGGCCGAGATCCTCGCGCTGTACGAGCTGCTTGCCAAGGTCTCGCCTGGACCGATGGTCGCGCTGGGCAGGGCTGTGGCGATCGCGATGGTGCACGGCCCTGAAGCGGGGCTCGCCGCGACCAGTGAGCTCGCCGGGCCGCTCGGCAAGCACCACAGATACCACGCCGTCCGCGGCCACCTGCATGAGATGGCCGGCGACATAACCACGGCCGCCGAGGAATACCGAACCGCCGCCCGATATGCGACAAATATCCCCGAACGTCGTTATCTGGAACGCAGGCTGGCCGGCCTCGTAAAGCCCGATATTCGTTAATGCCGAAAGCCTGACCGGCTATTACCGGCCAAACTCTCAGCGGTAATCGGATCGTGCCGCAGGCGCGCCACGGGAGGGCCGGCGAGCCCGCGTGGCATCCTGGGAGCTGTGAGCAACCTGGATCCCAGGCCAGCGGCGGTGTCGCTGCAGGCGGGCGTGGTGCACGCGGTGGACGTGCTCGAGGCGCGCAAGGCCGCGATCGGGGACGGCACCGAGGTGCGGCGGCTGCTGCCGCAGCGGGTACTGCGCACCATCGGCGCGTGGTGCTTCCTCGACCACTACGGGCCCGACGACACCTCCGCCGGGCCTGGCATGCGGGTGCCGCCGCACCCGCACATCGGGCTGCAGACCGCGAGCTGGCTGTTCGACGGCGCGGTGCTGCACCGCGACAGCCTCGGCACCGAGCAGCTCATCAGGCCCGGTGAGCTGAACCTGATGACGTCGGGGCGCGGCATCGCGCATTCCGAGGAGTCCCCCGCCGTCCGCCCCGGCCTGCTGCACGGCGTGCAGCTGTGGATCGCCCTGCCGGCCGCGTACCAGTTCACCGAGCCGGACTTCACGCATCACGCGGACCTGCCGGTCATCGAGGCGCCGGGCGGCGACGGGGCGACGATCACCGTGGTGGCCGGGGAACACGGCGGCGAGCGCTCCCCCGCCACGGTGCATTCCCCGCTGGTCGGGCTGCAGGTCACGCTCCCTGAGGGCGGCGAGGTCACGCTGCCCGCCGCCGAGGGCTTCGAGTACGGGGTGCTCGCCGCGGACGGCCCGGCGGGTGTCGGCTGCCCGGCGATCGCCGGTGCTCCCGCTCGCATCGAGCCGGGAATGCTCGCGCATCTTCCGGTAGGAGTCCCGTCGATCACCGTGTCAGCATCGGGCCCAGGCCGGCTCTTCATAGTTGGCGGGGTTCCGCTGGACGAACGACTCGTCATGTGGTGGAACTTCGTCGCGAGGACCAATGAAGAAATCGTGACCGCCCGTAACGCGTGGGCGGCCGGAGCATTCGGGGAGGTTCGGGGCTATGCCGGAGAGCCGCTGGCCGCGCCGCCACTGCCGCCTGGCGGCCTGAAACCGCGTTGACCAAATAGTTACAATCAGTAGTATTCGCGATCGGCCGACTTCGGAGGCGATCCGCTAGTACTCTCAATTTCAGCATCTCCCCCGCCTTCCCCATTGACTCAGCGGGCTTTTGGGTTTATGGGAAACATTCCGCGGGGGCTGTTGCGGGGGCCTGAAGGTGGATTCGGTGCGCTTCTATAAAACGAAGGGGACTCATGGCGCCGACGATTGGCATCACCACGTACCACACCAACGCCGACTGGCGTGGCTGGTCTGAGGAAGGTGCCCTGCTGCCGTGGACGTACGTAAGCGCGATCAGGGCGGCCGGGGGGCGGCCGGTACTTCTGCCGCCCGGCGGTGACGCCGCGGAAGCCGAAGCCACCGTGGCCGCGCTCGACGGCGTCGTCATCGCCGGCGGGGGCGACATCAACCCGGCCATCTACGGCGCCGCGAAGCACCCCAAGACCAACGCGAACGCGCCCGACCGCGACGCCTGGGAACTCGCCGTCGCCGACGCCGCCGTCCGGCTGGACAAGCCGCTGCTCGGCATCTGCCGGGGCATGCAGGTGCTCAACGTGGCCTGCGGCGGCACCCTGCACCAGCACGTGCCCGACCTCGTGGGGCACGAGGCGCACAACGGCGACGCCAGCGGCTTCGGCCTGCACAAGGTTCGCGTCACCAGCGGCACCACCGTCCAGTCCATCCTCCCCGGCGGCGAGTACTTCGACGTGCCTACGCACCACCACCAGGCCGTGGAAAAGATCGGCGACGGCCTCGTCGCGGTGGGCTGGGCGGACGACGGGATCATCGAGGCGGTAGAGGCCGACGCCGACGCCGCGAAGAGCTTCCTTGTCGGCGTGCAGTGGCACCCCGAGCAGGGCGATGACATGCGGCTCTTCACAGCTCTCGTGGCAGCCGCTGAGATCTTTTCCGCGGAACGTACGGTGGCGACTCTCCCGCCCATGCTCGCCGGCGCCTGACCGGCACCGGCGCGGCTGGCGGTGTTACACGCGGGCCGTGATCAGGGCGGTGAGCAGGAGGGTCAGGGCGGCGCCCGCCCCGTGCAGCACGAGCAGACGCGGTGACAGGACCAGCGCATCGGCCCGGCCGCGCTTGACGGCGCGCTTGTTGGCGGTGAACCAGCTCACGCCCGCGCAGATCGCGCCGAGCAGGATGCCGAAGCCGATCGCGCCGAAGACCCGGTCCCCGGTCAGCAGGTAGGCGGCCCAGAAGGCGAAGCCCGTGATGGCCAGCGCCGGATGGGCGAACTCGGCGAGCGCGCGTATCCCAGGCAGCGGCTCGCTCTTGGCACGGACCAGCGACGGGGGGTCGAAGCGGTCCTTCGCGCGCCTGGTCTGCTGAGCGGTGCCCGGGGCGCCCGGGACGCCAGGGCCGGCCGTCTCCGCAGCGGCCGTCACCGGCGCGGGCTGCGGCTCTGGTCCGGCCGCGGGCCCGGCGTCAGCGGAGCGGGCCCGCGTCGCCAGCAGGTAGCCGCCCGCCGCGGCGGTGCACATCCAGACCAGCAGTGCGGCGATGGTCACGCGGTCGCTCCTCCCTACCGGGTCGAATCTACCCGTACCGCACTCCAGCGCGGCGCCTGGGCCGGTGCTGATGGCGCCGCCCCATCCGTACACAATCGGATGATCTTGACATAGTCCGATACGTGATGCGTCAATTCTCCTAAGTGGGGGGCATGGTGCCTCTTAGACCGGACGCCGGGAGGCCCCCGTGTCGGCTGACGAAACCACAGTGCCAGCGACGATCACCGACGATCAGCAGCGGCTGCATGAGCTGGGTTATGCACAGGAACTACGCCGGCACATGTCCGGCTTCACCAACTTCGCCGTCTCCTTCACGATCATCTCGATCCTGTCCGGCTGCCTGACCCTGTACGGGACGGGCATGAACTCGGGCGGGCCGGTGATCATCAGCTGGGGCTGGCCGTTCGTCGGCGTGATGACGCTGTTCGTCGGGCTGGCCATGGCCGAGGTGTGCTCCAGCTTCCCGACGGCCGGCGGCCTGTACTACTGGTCGGCGAAGCTCGCGCCGCGCAACCCGGCCGCGTGGTCGTGGTTCACCGGCTGGTTCAACCTCCTCGGCCAGGTCGCGGTGACCGCGGGCATCGACTTCGGCGCGGCGTTCTTCCTCAACGCGCTGCTCGACCTGCAGTGGGGCTTCGACACCCGCCCGTGGCACACGATCGTGCTGTTCGCCGCGATCCTCCTGCTGCACGGCGTGGTCAACCAGTTCGGCGTCCGGCTCATCGCGGTGCTCAACAACGTCAGCGTCTGGTGGCACATCATTGGCGTGCTGATCATCGTCAGCGTGCTGGCGTTCGTTCCGTCGCACCACCAGTCGGCGTCCTGGGTGTTCGGGCACTTCGTCAACAACACCGGCTGGGGCTCCAAGTTCTACGTGCTGCTGCTCGGCCTGCTGCTCGCGCAGTACACGTTCACCGGGTACGACGCGTCCGCGCACATGACCGAGGAGACCCGCGACGCGGCGCGGTCCGGCCCGCGCGGCATCGTCATGTCGATCGTGGTCTCCCTGTTCGCCGGCTGGCTGCTGCTGATCGGGATCACGTTCGCCATCCAGAACTACTCCGGCGCGGCCAGCGCCGCGGTACCCGCCGCGCAGGTCTTCATCAACGCGCTCGGCAACACCGGCGCCAAGCTCCTGCTGCTCGTGGCGATCGGGGCGCAGCTGTTCTGCGGGATGTCGTCGGTCACCGCGAACTCCCGGATGATCTACGCGTTCTCCCGCGACGGCGCGCTGCCCGGCAGCAAGTTCTGGCATCAGGTCAACCCGAAGACCCGGACCCCGACCAACGCGATCTGGCTGGCGGCCGGCGGCGCGCTGATCCTGGGCCTGCCGTACCTGTGGAACAACACGGCGTACGTTGCGGTGACCTCGATCGCGACGATCGGCCTCTACGTCGCGTACGTCATGCCAACGTTCCTGCGGCTGCGGCTCGGGTCCCGCTTCAAGGCCGGCCCGTGGCAGCTCGGCCGGTGGTCGCGTCCGATCGGGATCATCGCGTGCGTCTGGGTGGCCTTCATCTTCGTGCTGTTCATGCTGCCCACCGTGTCGCCGATCACCCACACGAACTTCAACTACGCGGTCGTCGCCGTCGTCGTGGTGCTCGGCTTCGCCGGGATCTGGTGGCTGCTGTCCGCGCGTAAGTGGTTCACCGGGCCGAAGGTCCAGGGCTCGCCAGAAGAACTGGCCGCGATCGAACATGAACTGGAGTCCCTCGCCTAGTGGACATCGAAGCGCTGCGCGTGGCGGTCGGCCAACAGGAGATCAACACCGTCGTCGTCGCCATGACTGACATGCAGGGCCGGCTCCAGGGCAAGCGGTTCCACGCGCAGTTCTTCCTCGACGAGGTGACGAAGCACGGCACCGAGGCCTGCGCCTACCTGCTCGCCGTGGACACCGAGATGAACACCGTGGACGGCTACGACCTGGCCTCCTGGGACAACGGGTACGGCGACTTCATGCTGGAGCCCGACATGGCGACGCTGCGGGTACTGCCCTGGCAGCCCGGCACCGCGCTGGTGCTCGCCGACGTGATGGCGCTGGACTCCGGCGGCCCGGTCCGGGTATCGCCGCGCCAGGTGCTCCGCGCCCAGACGGACCGGGCCGCGGCGCTCGGCTGGACCGCGCTGGCCGGCACCGAGCTGGAGTTCCTCGTCTTCGAGGGCAGCTACGAGCAGGCCTGGGACCAGGGCTACCGGGGCATGGTGCCCGCGAACCGGTACAACGCGGACTACTCGGTGCTCGGCACCGGCCGGATCGAGCCGCTCCTGCGCGACATCAGGAACTCGATGGCGGGCGCGGGCCTGACGGTCGAGTCCGCGAAGGGCGAGTGCAACCCCGGGCAGCACGAGATCGCGTTCCGGTACGCCGAGGCGCTCACCACGGCCGACCACCACGTGATCTACAAGACCGGCGCCAAGGAGATCGCGGCCAGTCGCGGGTACGCGCTCACGTTCATGGCCAAGCCGAACGCGGCGGAAGGCAACTCCTGCCATATCCACCTGTCGTTCCGCGACGCCGCGGACGGCTCGCCGGTGATGGCGGGCGACGGGCCTTACGGGCTGTCGCCGCTCGGGGCCTCGATGGTGGCCGGGCTGCTGGCCGGGCTGCGCGAGCTGACGCTGCTGCTGTCGCCAACAATCAACTCCTACAAGCGGTACGCCAGCGGCAGCTTCGCGCCGACGACCGTGGCGTGGGGACCTGACAACAGGACCTGTGCGCTGCGGCTGGTCGGGCACGGGCCCTCGCTGCGGGTGGAGTGCCGGGTACCCGGCGGCGACGTCAATCCGTACCTGGCGCTGGCCGGCCTGGTCGCGGCGGCGCTGTCCCGGGTGCCTGAGGCATCGGGCTCGGCCGGGCAGCTGGCTGAGCTGCCGCCGCCGGTGACGGGCAACGCGTACGCGCTGACCGGGCTGCCGCGGGTGCCCGCGACGCTCGATGAGGCGCTGGCGCTATGGGAGTCGTCGGCGCTGGCGGCCGATGCGTTCGGCGCGGATGTCGTCCGCCATTACGCGACGATGGCGCGGGTAGAGCTAGAGGCGTACCGCTCGGCGGTGACGGACTGGGAGCTGCGCCGTTACTTCGAGCGGATCTAGCTGATCTGGCCGAGCTAGGGGTGGCTGGTGGACGGAAGGCTTGAGGGACGCACGGCGGTCGTGACGGGCGCTGGCAGCGGTATCGGGCTGGCGACGGTGCGGCGGCTGGCCGACGAGGGCGCGAACGTCGTAGCGGTGGACGTCGACGTGGCGGCGGGCGACAAGGCCGCGGACGAGGCGGGCGGTGTGTTCGTCCAGGCCGACGTGACCATCGCCGAGGACGTGGCGAGGGCTTTCAGCATCGCGATGGAGACTTACGGGTCCGTCGACATCGCCTTCAACAACGCGGGCATCTCGCCGCCCGAGGACGACTCGATCCTGTCCACCGGCCTCGAGGCGTGGCGGCGGGTGCAGGAGGTCAACCTCACCTCGGTCTACCTGTGCTGCCGCGAGGCCATCCCGCATATGCAGCGGCAAGGCAAGGGGTCGATCATCAACACGGCGTCGTTCGTCGCCGTCCTGGGCTCGGCCACCTCGCAGATCTCGTACACCGCGTCCAAGGGCGGGGTGCTCGCCCTGTCGCGCGAGCTCGGCGTGCAGTTCGCCCGCGAGGGGATCCGGGTCAACGCGCTGTGCCCGGGACCGGTTAACACGCCGCTGCTCACCGAGCTGTTCGCCGCCGACCCAGAGCGGGCCGCCCGGCGCCTCGTCCACGTGCCGATGGGCCGGTTCGCCGAGGCGTCGGAGATAGCGGCGGCGGTAGCGTTCCTCGCCAGCGACGACTCCTCGTTCATCACCGCGTCCACGTTCCTCGTCGACGGCGGCATCTCCGGCGCCTACGTCACCCCGCTGTAGCCCTCCGTCAGCCGACCTTCAGGGTCTGTCCGCCGTCAACGGGCAAGGCCACGCCGGTGATGAAGCTGGCGTTGTCAGAAACCAGGAATACCGCGGCGTGGGCGATATCCCAGGCGCTTCCCATCCGGCCGCCCAGCGGTATCTGTGCATCCCGGTTCGCTATGACCTCCTCCCGGCTGAGGCCCTCGCGCCCGACCCGGGGCTCGATCGCCATCGGCGTGTTGATCAGGCCCGGCAGTATGCAGTTAGCGCGGATACCCCACCGGGCATTAGCGAGTGCGACGTTCTGCATCAGCGCTATGACACCCGCCTTGGCGGTCTTGTACCCGATGTAGGGGTAGTCCGTTATCGCCGCTATGGAGGAGATGTAGGTGATCACCCCGCTGCGCTGGGCTCGCATCACCGGCACAGCATGCTTGGTAGGCAGCAGCGCGGATTTCAAGTTCACCCGCAGGACGTTATCGAAGGCATCGCCCGCTACATCCACGACCGGCGCGTCACCGGCGGCCAGACTGGCACCGACATTGTTATGCAGGATGTCGATACGCCCGAATAGACCGACGCAGCGGGCAATTGTCTCCGATACGGACTGTTCGTCGGTCGCGTCCGCCTGCATGGCCACTGCCCGGCCTCCCGCATCGACGATCTGCCCGGAAGTCTCCTCGGCAGCCGCGAGATCGCGGTCGACCGCGACCACGGTCGCCCCTTCCCTGCCGAACAGGAGCGACGTAGCCCTGCCGTTCCCGATAGTCGCTCCGGGGGTCTGTCCTGCTCCCATGACGAGGGCAATGCGATTTTCGAGCAGCACGGGGTCCAGTTCCTTCCGACGACCAGGCCAGGGACTATGCGGATCAAACTACAGCGCCACCCCGCGCGGCCCAGCGCCGCTCCACGCCACACCGGCGGGCGAGTTCGCGCCGCCCGCGGGGACCGCGGCGGCGCAGCCGGGAACACCGGTCCTGGCACAGGCGCACAGCTAGCCCGGCTGGCGGGCCGATTCCTTTCCCACGCATCGGCGGTCTGCATTGTCAAAGGCCTCGGGAGCTGAGAGAGGGTGAACCGCGATGCCAAGTAAGCAGTCAGCGGCGGTCAGGAGGCGCTGGGAGGCGTCCAGGCTGGCCATGGTGCAGCCAGGCTTCGACCCGCCAGACGACGAATCGTGGGGCGACCTCACGGCCGAACCACGAGGGGTCGACTACCTGGAGACCGAAGCCGCCGGGCGGCCCGCCATGTGGGCGGTGCCGAAAGGCGCGAGCACGGAACGGGTGCTGATGTGCATCCACGGCGGAGGGTTCGTCAGCGGTTCGATCTATACCCATCGCAAGATGTTCGGCCATCTGGCGAAGGCAGCCGGCACGCGGGCGCTGCTCGTCAGCTACCACCTGCTCCCTGAAGGCGTGTTCCCCGTGCCCGAAGGTGACGTGACGAACGCCTACCGGTCACTGCTCGATCAGGGGATCAGCGCCGGGCGCATCGCGTTCGCCGGTGATTCCGTCGGCGGCTGGCTCGCGGTCACCGCGCAACTGCGCGCGAGGGAACAGGGACTGCCGCTGCCGGCGGCGGCGCTGCTGATGTCGCCGTGCGTGGACATGGAGACCACCGGCAAGTCGTACGAAACGAACCAGGACTCCGATCCGTTCTTCAAGAGAGACGTCGCACGCGGGATTATCCGGGGCTTCCTGGGCGAGGGCACCGATGCTCGCGATCCGCGGGCCAACCCGCTTTATGCCGACCTCAGCGGCCTCGGCCCGCTGTACATCCAGGCAGGCGGAGACGAGACGCTCGCCGATGACGCCCGTCTGCTGTACGAGCACGCCGCGAAGGCCGGAGTCGACGCGCGCCTGGACATCGTCCCTGACATGCTGCACACCTTCCAGATGGCCGCGGGCCGGGCGCCGGAGGCCGACGACGCGATCCGGGAGCTGGCCGGCTGGGTACGGCCACGGCTAGGGCTGTGAGCCAGAGGTGGCCGGAGGGAACCCGATGACGGAGCACTCAGATGAGTTCGTGCGTGGCACCGAGCCGTTCCGGCGGGAGCTGCTGGCGCACTGCTACCGGATGCTGGGCTCGGCGGACGAGGCCGAAGACGTCGTGCAGGAGACCTACCTGCGAGCCTGGCGGTCATACGGCGCGTTCGAGGGCCGGTCCTCGGTGCGCTCCTGGCTCTACCGCATCGCCACCAACGCCTGCCTGACCGCGCTCGAACAGCGCGGCCGGCGGGCGCTGCCCTCCGGACTGGGCAGCCCGGCTGAGGATCCTGACGCCCCTCCCGGCCCGGCCGAACCGGGCATCGCGTGGCTGGAACCGATCCCTGACGCCCTGGTGACCCCCGAGTCGGAAGACCCCGGCGCGATCGTCGCCGCGCGCGAGTGGCTGCGGCTGGCGGTCATCGCCAGCCTGCAGTACCTGCCCGCCAGGCAGCGGGCTGTGCTCTTGCTCCGGGAGGTGCTCGGCTTCCCCGCGGCCGACGTCGCGAGCATGCTCGGCATTACCACCGCAGCCGTCAAGAGCGCGCTGCAACGAGCCCGGGCCCGGCTGGCCGAGGTCGCTCCCGCGCCGGAGCGGGTCATCGAACCGACCGAGCCGCGCGCACGGGAGCTGCTCGGCCAGTACATCGCTGGGTTCGAGAACGCCGACACCACGGCCCTGGAGAAGGCGCTGCGAGCCGACGCCGCGATCGAGATGGCGGGCACGCGCACGTGGTTCTCCGGCCGCGCGACCTGCCTGCGGTACCTCGCGCACGTAATCGGATCTCCCGGAGACTGGCGGATGGCGCCCACCCTGGCCAACGGCCAGCCCGCCGCGGTCGCCAGCTACCGCGACAGCGCGTACGGCCTGGGTGTCCTCACCGTCACGCCGGCGGGCATCGCCCGCATCACCGTGTTCGCCGGCGGTCCTGACCTGGCGGCCAGCTTCGGCCTAGCCTGACCGTGTGAGAGTTCACGCGCTGTCCGGTGTGGCCGGCCCGGTGGCGTTCACTGCCGCCTGGGTCGCCGCGTCCCTGCGCCAGACCGGGCATGGCGCGGTGAGTGTCCAGCTCAGCGGGCTCGCGGCACCGGACGCCCGCGATCCGTGGATCATGATCGGCGGCTTCCTGGTGCTCGGCGGCTGCACGGTCTGGTTCGGCGAGGAGCTTGCCAGGGACGTGGGCGGCCCCGCGCCGCGTCTCATCCAGGGCGCCGGCGTGCTCACCATGGCCGCCGGCCTGCTCCGCCGCGACCATATGCAGCTCTCCAGCGGCCCGGTCTCCTGGCATAACGAGGCGCACAACGTCGTCAGCCTCGTCCTCTACCTGGATCTGGTGCTCGCGCAGCTGCTCCTGGCCCGCCGCTTCGGCGCGATCCCCTCCTGGCGTCCCTGGCGCCGCTATCTGCTGGCCGGCGGAATCGCGACGGCCGTCGCCCTCGCCGTCTTCCTCCCGACCACCACATCCCCCAGCGCGGGCCTCCTGCAGCGGATCGCGGTGACCATCCCGCTGGCCGCGATGACCGCCGTGGCGGCCAGGCTGGCTGGGCTGGCCGGGCCGGACCGCCTAGACACCGCCAGCAAGGCGGTCGATGGACCATCCACCGCCATAGAGGGTGGTCGATGGGCCATCGGCAACGTTCCGCGGCGCGCCCGGAAGCCCGCTCACTGGTCCTGGATGCGGCGCTGGAGGTACCAGGAGAAGTAGCCGCGGTACTTGCGCAGGAGGTCCGGTTGCCGCCAGTCGTGGCCGGCGATCGCGCTGCGGACGCCCTTGGCCGCCTTCGGAGTGATCCATGAGGATGGCGTCATAGCCAGGACCTGATCAGGGTTGGCGTCAGGGCCTCCATCGTCTCGACGACGGGCTGCAGGCCCGGCCGGGCGGTGATGACCCGGACCATCGCCTCGTCCAGCCCGGCGCTCAGCCGGGCGAACGCGGCCGGCGCCGCGGCCGCGGGGCCGTAGTAACCGACCGCGTGCAGCATCTCGTCGGGGGCCGCGGCGACCAGCTCCGGCATGGCCGCGCCCCGGTCCCGCCGCTGCTCGAGCTCGGTCAGTTCCGCGTCGAACCCCATCTCGGCGAACAGGCCCCGGTAGCCGGCGCTTTCCGGGACGCCGGGGCGGCCTAGGGCATAGCCGAGCACCTGCGTGCCGAACGCCTGTCGCGCCGCCGCTGCGTCGTCGTCGACACAGACCCGGATGTACATGGCCATCGGCACGGACCCCGGGGCGCGGCCCGCCCGCGCGGCGCCCTCGTCGATCCGCGCCCGGCTGACGGCGATGCGCTCCGGCGTGGCCCAGTTGAGCAGCGCTCCGTCGGCGGTTTCGCCCGCGAGCCTGAGCATCTGCGGTCCGAGCGCCGCCAGGTACACCGGCGCCGGCGGCAGGTCCGCGACGCCCAGCGAGGCGGTCCGCGGCCAGCCGGGGGCGGCCAGGCTCACGCCTTCTCCGTGGCCGATCCGGCCCGCGGTGACCTGCTCGCCGGCCAGCAGCCCGCGGACCTCGGTGACGTACTCGCGCATCACCGCGATCGGGCGGTTGGGCAGCCCCACCGACTTCCAGAACCCAGGCCCGTAGCCGCCCGTGCCGAGACCGAGCACGAACCGCCCCGAGGACAGCTGAGCCAGCGTGGCCGCCTGGGCAGCCAGGCTCAGCGGGGTCCACATCCGCGCCGCCGGGACGACCGAGATCCCTGTGCGCAGCTGGGTGTCCTGCGACCAGGCCGCGCAGACATGGAACGAGTCAGGAACTCCCCCGGCCGGGGTCCACAGGCTCTCGAACCCGAGCCGGCCCGCCTCACGGGCGGCCGCCCGCAGCTCGTCGAACGGCAGTCCGAGGCGGGAATCCAGCCCGACGCCAATCATGGTCACTCTGCCTCACCTAGCTGGTAGAAGTCGCGGGCTGTGCCGCCGAGGACGGCGTCCCGGCCGACGGACCGTTCTCGGCGGCCGACCGTTAGTATCACCCCATGTCCAGACAGACCGGAAGCCGGTCCGAGGAACCTGCTGTATGGGACAACGGGCCCGGGCTGGATATCCAGCACGCTCATTCGGCGCGGGTGTACAACTACTGGCTCGGCGGCAAGGACAACTTCGCCGCTGACCGGGAAGCAGCCGAGCAGGCGATTGCCGCCAATCCGGGAATCGTGGCGGACGTGCGGGCGAACCGCGCGTTCTTGATCCGCGCGGTGCGTTGCCTGGCGGAGGAGCGCGGAATCCGCCAGTTCCTGGACATCGGCACCGGGCTGCCCACGGCCAGCAACACTCACGAGGTGGCACAGGCGGTCACCCCTGAGGCGCGGATCATGTACGTGGACAATGACCCGGTAGTGCTGTCGCATGCCCAGGCTCTGCTCACTAGCACCCCCGAAGGCGCGACCGCCTACCTCGAAGCCGATCTGCGCGACGCGCCGGCTATCTTGCAGGCGGCGGCGCGAACCCTGGACCTTGGCGAGCCAGTCGCGTTGATGCTGCTGATCGTCTTGCACCTGATCCCCGACACCGACAACCCATACGACATCGTGGCCGACTTGCTGCGGGCGCTGCCTTCCGGCAGCTACGTTGTTCTATCGCACCCGGCCAGCGACATCCGCACGGCGCAGATGGCCGAAATGACCAGCCGGGTAAATGAGCGGATGAGCGGGCCGAAGGCGACCATGCGGGACCGGGCCGCGGTCACGCGCTTCTTCGACGGGCTGGAACTGCTCGAGCCGGGCGTAGTGCAGCCTCAGCAATGGCGGCCTGAGCCGGGCGTCCTCAGTCCGAATCGGGTGACAGCCTGGTGCGGAGTCGCCCGTAAACGCTAGCCGGCCGCTCGACGTGGCCACATATTGACAGTGAGACGCCGTCAATCATGGTCCTCCAGTCCGGTGGGGGCCTGCGCGAGGTACGTGCCGTGACCCTCCCTCACCAGGGGGCCGTCGAACGTGAGAACCTCGCAGACCACACCTCCGGCCTGGTTGCGATAGTTGATCACCAGGGTGCTGATGCCGGCGTAGACGGCCAGAACCTCAAACCGGAGATCCGGGATCAGCCGGACGCCCTCAGCCCAGTAATTCCGCAGGGCCGCCTTACCCCGGACCACCCCGTCGCCGCCGAACAGCCGCACAGCGACCGGTGAGGTGAAGACGATGTTGTCGGTGAAGTGCGTGAGCAGTGCGTCAATGTCGTGCGCGTTCCAGTCCCCCGCCCACTGTTCCGCGAACACAAGCGCCTCACCGTGATCCATGCGGCAATGATCCCATGCCGGCCTGGCGCCAGCAGCAATGCAGTGCTGTGGCGCACACGGCGAGGTCCGGTTCCCGGCAGGCGGCGTAGAACTCGAACCGCTCCAGCGAGCGCAGCGGAACCGCCGGGCTGAGTAGCTCGCGGTAGACGGCGAACACGTCAGGCTCGGTGCCCTCGCCCGGCGTCATCACGTCCGCCGCCTCCACGGGGACGGGGAGCTTGTCGATTGCGCAATCGACACTAATAGCCGGGTGACCGCGCATTGACCGGCCTATGCCCGGCCGCCGCGTTCGGGCTCGGTGACGCTGAGGGCTGCGGGATCTGCGGGGCGGCGCCGGGCGCGGCCCGGGACCGGGCTGGACGATGGTGGATCGTCAGGTACCCCTGGCAGGCCCTTTCGATCCACTATGTCGCCGGGGTCCCGCAGCCGGGCCGGGCCAGCTGCCTGTGCCGGTCAGCAGGCGATGCGGGGCGTGCGCCGGGCGCGAGCTGCCGGGACCAGGGTAATCCTGCGGGGCCGGCGTGTCGCAGGACCTGAAGGTCGTACGTCGCCTCGATCATGAGGCGGCGCGCCGGGGGTATCGGCACGCACCGATAGAGCAGGCCGGTAGCGCAATCGACAGGGTGAGCTGAGCAGGCCGGCGACGTGGTGTACGGCACCGAAGCGGCCCGCGCGCTGCTGGCCGAGCGCAAGCGGTGAGTGCCGACCCTTACGAGCTCGGACTCGCCCGCCCGGCCCGGCGCGCGATCTCCGAACTTCCGCCTGAGGGTGTAGCCGCCGCTGCTGTCGAGTTCATCACCGGACCACTCGCTGTGGCGCCCCACCGTGTTGGCAAACCGCTGCGGAATGCCCTGTCCGGGCTCCACAGCGCCCGGCTCGGTACCCAGTGGCGCGTGCTGTACCGGATCGACGAATCAAAGCACGCCGTCATTGTGCAGGACATCCGGCGACGCTCGACCGCCTACCGTCGCAGATAGGCATCACCGCAAGTCCAGGACTCAAAGAGCACTGCTGGCGATGCCGGCTCAGGCGTCGTCGGCGCTAAGTTGCCCTGCAGGCTCCGCCGGCAGGCCCATGGCCTCCAGCAACGGCGGACAGGGGCGCAGGGATGGGAAAGCTGCGCTACTCGGATTCGTCGGATTCGATTGTGCGGAGGCGGATGGTGACGTCCATGGCGCGGAGCTGGTCGAGCACCTCGTCGCTGTAGGCGGGGACGATATCCGTGATCACGTAGCCCAGGTCGTCCCTGGTGCGCAGCAGCTGGCCCTCGACGTTCACCCCGTGATCGGCGAGCACCCGGTTGATCGTCGCGAGCACGCCGGGAACGTTCTGGTGCAGGTGCACCAGGCGGTGCGTGCCCGGCGCGGACGGCAGCGCCACCCCGGGCATGTTGACCGACATCGAGGTCGCGCCGCCCTCGGCGAAGTCGACCAGCTTGCCGGAGACGAACTCGCCGATGTCCTGCTGCGCCTCTTCGGTCGAGCCGCCGATGTGCGGGGTGAGGATGACGTTGCTGAGGCCGCGCAGTTCGGAGACGAACTCCTCGCCATTGCCCTTGGGCTCGCGCGGGAACACGTCGATCGCCGCGCCGGCGATGTGCCCCGACTCGATGTGCTTGCGCAGCGCCGCGTGGTCGACGACGAAGCCGCGGGACAGGTTCAGGAACAGCGACCGCGGCCGCATCCTGGCGAACTCTTCCTCGCCGAAGAACCCGTGGTTGCCCGAGCGGCCGTCCACGTGCAGCGTCACGGTCTCGACCGACTCGAGCAGCTCCTCGAGCGAGGAACAGCGGCGGGCGTTGCCGATGGCGAGCTTGTCGGCGACGTCGTAGAAGTACACGGTCATGCCGAGGCTCTCGGCGATCACCGACAGCTGGGTGCCGATGTTCCCGTAGCCGACGATGCCCAGCTTCCGGCCGCGCACCTCGTGCGCGCCCTTGGCGGACTTGTCCCAGGTGCCCTCGTGCATCTTCGCGTTCTTCTCCGGCAGCCGCCTGGCCATCGAGATGATCTCGGCGATCGCCAGCTCGACGACGCTGCGGGTGTTGGAGAACGGCGCGTTGAACACCGGCACGCCGCGCTTGGCCGCCGCGGCGAGGTCGACCTGGTTCGTCCCGATGCAGAACGCGCCGACGGCGAGCAGGTCAGGCGCGGCCGCGAAGACCCGCTCCGTGACGTGGGTCTGCGATCTGATGCCGAGGAGACTGATGCCCTGGAGCGCCTCGATGAGCTCTTCCTCGCCGAGCGCGCGTGGCATCGTGCGCACTTCGTAGCCGGCCTTCGTCAGTCGCGCCGTCGCGTCCGGATGAATGTTCTCCAGCAGCAGCGCGCGGTTGAGCGTGTCCAGCGTCAGCACCTCTCCCCGTTGGACGGAATTTGACCACCGCCCGCAAATGTACAGGATCGTCAGGAACGGATCGTGTCCGTCGCGTGCGGCCGGATGGCTCGTCGGGCGGCCCGTCAGGCGGGCAGGACCGCGCCGAAACCAGTCCCGTCCACGGCGGCGAGCTGGGCCAGCCGGCCGCGGACCTCGCCGGTGTCTACGCCGGGGATCCGGGTCAGCACGGCCAGCGCCTGCTCCCAGCTGAGCCTGGCCCGCGCGGGCAGCCCGGCGGTGAGCTGCGTGTCCCCGAGCCGGATCAGCGACGAGGCCTGGCTCTCCGCGTCGCCTATGTCGCGGTAGATGTCCACCGCCTGCTCATAGTGCGCGATCGCCTGGCCGTAGTCGGCGAGCCCGTCGTAGGCGTAGCCCATGCTGTCCAGGGTGTCCGCCGCGCCGCTGCGGCTGCCCGACTCGCGGTGCAGCTCCAGCGCGCGCTCGCAGTGCCGCAGCGCTTCGCCGTGCCTGCCGAGGTGCGCGTAGATCCAGCCGACCGCGTTCTCCGAGTAGGCGACCACCGCGGGGGCGGCGAACGCGCGGCGCAGCCGCAGCGCCTCGAGGGCGTGCTCGAGCGCCTCCGCGTAGCGGTGCTGCTGGTCGAGCAGCAGCGCCAGCCCGTGCCGCGCCTGTCCGATGTTGGCCCGGTCCCCGAGCTCGGTGAACAGCTCGAGCGCCAGCGTCAGGTGCTCGAGACTCTCGGCCCAATCGCCGAGCCGACCGCTGACGTGGCCGAGGTCGTAGTGCACGTGAGCGAGGGCGACCGGGTCGCCGAGGCGGTGCGCGCAGGCCAGCGCCGTGCGCTGCAGCGCCGCGACATCCTGTATCTGGCCGCGGCGCTTCAGGATCGGTGACCAGTGCCACGCCAGTGTCCAGCAGTAGGCCTCGAGGCCCGGCTCGGCCGCCATGGCGATGATGGCCTCCTGCAGGACGCGGTGCTCGGCGTCGAACCAGGCGACCGCCGCCTCGTAGGAGGCGAACTTCTCCGGGGCGACGTCTGCCGGCCAGGGCGGCAGCTCGACGTGCCCGCGCGCCGGGTACAGCCGCTCGCTCGCGGCGCGGGCGGTCCGCACATAGTGGTCGGCCAGCCGGCGGCGTGCCGCCTCGCGCTCCGCCGCACGCTCGCCTTCCGTAGCCTGCTCGGCCGCGTAGGCGCGGAGCAGCTCGTGGCAGCCAAGCCGGCCCGCCGCGTCTTCGGTCAGCAGCGAGGCCCTGGTCAGCTCGGTGAGCGCGGCGCGTGCCTCGCCGGCCGGCAGCCCGGCCAGGCTGGCCGCCGCGGCGGCGGAGATATCAGGCCCCTGATGCAGCCCGAGCAGCCGGAACATCCGGGCCGCCGGCGGGCTGAGCTTGCGATAGGACCAGGAAAAGACGGCTCGCAAGTCGGTGACCTCGTCGCCGGTTTCCAGGGCGTCCAGCCGGCCGCGCGCGTCCCGCAGCTCGGCGGCCACGTCACCGAGCGCCACGCCGGGCCTCGTGACGGCCCTCGCGCAGGTCACGCTCAGCGCCAGCGGCAACCCGGCGCAGTGCCCGGCGAGCTCGGCGGCCGCGTCCGGCTCGGCGGCCACCCGCTCCGCGCCAAGCCGCCCGGCGAGCAGTTCCGTTGCCTCGGCGCTGGACAGCACGCCCAGCGGGAGCAGGCGCGCGCCCTCGGCGGCCACCAGTCCGGTCAGCTGGTTACGGCTGGTGATCACCACCATGCAACCGGGGCTGGCCGGGAGGAGCGGCCTGACCTGTTCCGTGGAGCGCGCGTTGTCGAGCAGCAGCAGCATGCGCCTGCCCTCAAGCAGGCTGCGGAACAGCCCGGTCCGCGCGTCCAGGGTGGCAGGAACCTGCCGCGGCGGCACGCCGAGCGCGTCGAAGAAGGCCTGCAGCGTGATGCCGGGCTCGGTCGGCACGGCGGACGGGTCGAAGCCGCGCAAGTTCACGTAGAGCTGGCCGTCGGGGAAGCGCGACGTCACCTGACGGGCGAACCTGGCCGCCAGCGTCGTCTTGCCGACGCCCGCGGTCCCCGTCACGACGACGACAGCAGGCTCGCGCGCGTCCGCGGGCAGCATGGCGTGCAGCTGGTCCAGCTCCGCCGTCCTGGCGGCGAAGCCGGCGGCCTCGGGAGGCACCTGCGCCGGGGGCGGCGCGGACCGCAGCAGCGTCACCGTGTTCTCGTTCTCGCGAGCGTCCGGCTGCCCGGCGAGCGCGGGGTCCATGGCCAGGAGCTGCCCGTGGATCCTGGTCAGCTCGTCGCCGGGATCGATGCCGAGTTCCTCGGCCAGCTGCTCCCTCGCGTCGTGGAACACCTGCAGCGCCTCGGCCTGCCTGCCGCACCGGTACAGCGCGATCATCAGCAGGCCGCGCGCCCGCTCGCGCAGCGGGTGCGCTGTTGCCAGCGCGGTCAGGTCGGGCACCGCCTCGGCGGCCCTGCCCAGCGCGAGCAGCAGGTCGGCGCGGTCCTCGGCGGCGCCGGTGCGCAGCTCGCCGAGCCGCTGCCGTTCGGCTTCGGCGAACGGACCTGGCACGCCCGCGAACGGAAGCCCGCGCCACAACGCGAGCGCCTCCGTCACGGCCCGTTCCGCGGCCGCGGCGTCGCCCGCGGCCCGCGAGTCGCGGGCCTGGCTCAGGCACTGCTCGAAAACGGCGGCATCCAGGCAGCCAGGATCGAGCCGGAGCATGTAGCCGCCGCCCGCGGAGACGAGCACCCTGGCGGGCGCGCGCCGCGAGCGGTCAGGGGCGCTGCGGGGACGGTCCGGTTCCAGGGCCCGCCGCAGGCCGGCCACGTACGTGTAGATGCCGCCCTCGGCGCTGGCCGGCGGCTCCTGGCCCCATACCGCGTCGACCAGCTCGCCGCGAGATACCACGCGATTGGCGCGCGTCGCGAGCAAGCCGAGGACCGCCAGCTGCCGTGGCTGCCCCGCTTGGATCTCGCGCTCATCCCGCCAAGCCGTCACCGGCCCCAGCACACCCACTCGCAGCGACACCACAGCCTCGCTGCCCCCTTCGTGCTCGGCGTGGCCGGCCTGCCTCGCTCTGCCTGCTCCAGGTGCTGCCTACTCCAGGTGCTGCCTGGTCCAGGCGCCTGCTACACAACGCGATCAGACGGTCATTGATACGGAGATTACCCGACTCCAGGTCTGGCCTCCAGAAAATATCTAGATCACGTGGAGATAGACCGATTATCACTGAATAGGCAACCGACGCCCGGGCTGGCCATCAAACCCCCGGCGCGTCGCGGCTGCCCCTTCGGCCGGCCCCCGCGGCACCCCCCTCACTCCTGCCGCGTGGGCCGGCCTCTTCATCTCACTCCGGGCGTCCCTGCCGCACGCGGCCTCGCGCAGGGCCTACGATGGGGCCATCTGCGGGGGCTAGGCGGATGAGGCAGGGCGAACGTGGCCAATCAAGGTTCTGACAGGCGCGCGCGGATCGCGGCGCAACGGGCGTCCGCGCAGCGCACGCGAACCAGGAACCGGATCCTGATCGCGGGCGGCGCCATCATCGCGGTCGTCGGCATCGTCCTCGGGTTCGTCCTGGCCGGCGGAAATTCCACGACGGGCGGCAGCGGCGGCAGCGGCAGCGGCTCGGCCACGCCGGCCGGCCAGGCGCTCGCCAATCTCGTCACCACGACCACCTCCGTCCCGGTTGCCACCCTGGACAAGATCGGGGGCGGAACGACGACCTCCCCGCCGAAGACGATCAGCGGCGCGGCGCTCACCAGCGGCGGCAAGCCGGAGGTGCTCTACATCGGCGCCGAGTACTGCCCGTACTGTGCCGCCGAGCGCTGGGCGATGGTGGTGGCGCTCAGCCGCTTCGGCACGCTCAGCGGGCTGGGGCTCACGCACTCGGCGGCCGTGGACGGGGCCGGGCAGGCCGAGCCGTACCCGAACACGGCGACCTGGACGTTCGCGCACACCACCTTTGCCAGCCAGTTCCTGACGTTCACGCCGGTCGAGACGTACACGAACGTCCCCGACCCGGCTACCGGCTTCTACAAGCCGCTGCAGACGCTGACCGCGGAGCAGCGGGCGCTGCTCACCAAGTACGACTCCGCCAACGGCGGCGCGATCCCGTTCATCGACTACGGGAACAAGTTCCTGACCGTCGGGGCCTCCTACGACCCCGGCGTGCTGGCCGGGCTGACCTGGAACCAGATCGCGGCCGACCTGCATAACTCCGGCAGCCCGGTAGCCGCCGGCGTGCTCGGCACCGCCAACTACATCACCGCGGCGATCTGCGGGCTCACGAACGACCAGCCGGCGTCCGCGTGCACGCCGGTGGTGAAGTCGTTGCAGGCGAAGATCTAACGCGGGCGGCGGCCTGCCCCCTTTGTATAGGTCAGGTCGCGTTCGGGCTACCCAGAGGTATCTCTCAGGTGCGTACCGGACATAGCGCACCCAAATCCCCCTACCATGTGCGGTATGGGCAAAGCGAGCAGGACGAAGCAGGCACCCGACCGGCGCGCGCGCGTCGCGGCGCAGCGGGAGGCTGCGCGGCGCGCTGAACAGCGCAAGCGGATCTACATCGCCGGCGGGTCCATCCTCGCCGTCATCGTCGTGGTGCTCGCTATCGTCCTGGTCAAGGTCAACAGCGGCGGCGGCTCGGCCGGTTCGGCGAGCAACGGTCCGACCGGCAGCGCTCTCACCACCCTGACCAAGCAGGTGACCACCGTCCCCGCGAGCGTTCAAGACCAGGTGGGCGCGGGCACCGTCAACAGCGCCGACTTCATACCGGCCAGCCAGATCTCGGCCGCCAGCGCGGCGAACGCCGGGTACTTCGCGACCGTCAACGGCAAGGCGCTCACCGCGGGCGGCAAGCCGGAGGTCCTGTACATCGGCGCGGAATACTGCCCGTTCTGCGGCGCCCAGCGCTGGGCCATGATCGTGTCGCTGAGCCGCTTCGGCACGTTCTCCGGGCTCAAGACGATCCATTCGTCCAGCAGCGACACCGACCCGAACACGCCCACGTGGTCGTTCTACGGCTCGAAGTACACCAGCCCGTACATCAACTTCACCTCCGTCGAGGAGACCACGAACGAGCGGCAGGGGAACTCGAGCGACACGAGCAAGCCCTACGTCACCCTGCAGACACCGACGTCCGCCCAGCAGGCGCTGCTCAACCAGTACGACCCGGGCGCCAACGGTTACACCGGCGCAATCCCGTTCATCGACATGGGCAACAAGTACGTCGAGGTCGGCAACATGTACCCGTACGGTCCTACCGTCATCGACGGGAAGAGCTGGAGCCAGATCGCCGCGGCGCTGACGCAGCCGAATTCCGCGATCGCGAAGGGCGTGCTCGGCTCGGCCAACTACATGACCGCCGGCATCTGCAAGATGACGAACAACCAGCCGGCCAGCGCCTGCACGCCCGCCATCCAGGCACTGGAGAGCAAGTTCGCGAGTTAGCACCTGACAGGCCACAGCGCGGTTACCGGCTGTAAGCTGAGCAGCGACCAGCCGCCGCGATGACAGCACGGGAGAGCAACCCCGATGGCAAGCTCGAAGGCACGGTCCCGGAACCGGTCCGGAGGCCCAACCCGGTCCGGGGGCTCCCGTCCCACGGCGCGCACCGCCGCCCCGAAGCAGCAGGCGCAGGGGCAAGGTCAGGCGCAGAAGTCCCAGGGAGCTAAGTCAGCGGCGGCCACCGCGGCGGCGGCAAAGCCGCAGGCAGAGCAGGCGCCAGACACCGCCCAGGCCAGTCGCGGGAAGCGGCAGGCGGCGGTCGCGGCTGAGCCCGCCGCGCCGGCCAGTCCCGCCGGTCCGCCGGCCTGGCTGCAGTGGACCACGCTGACGCTCGCCCTCATCGGGCTCGGGCTGTCCGCGTACGAGACGTACGCGCACTTCAACGGGTCGCGCCTGGCCGGCTGCCCGACCGGCGGCAACGGCACGTTCAACTGCACCGCCGTGATCACCAGCTCGCAGTCCATGGTGCTCGGCGTGTTCCCGGTGGCAGTGCTCGGGCTGGCGTTCTACGTGGTCGTGACCGCGCTCATGACCCCGTGGGCCTGGCGGATACAGCGCCGGGATGTCGGCCTGCTGCGGCTCGCCGCGATGGTCGCGGGCATGGGGTTCGTGATGTACCTGATCTACGCCGAGGTGGTCCAGATCCAGGACATCTGTGAGTACTGCACCGGCGTGCACATCATCACGTTCCTGCTGTTCTGCATCACCGTCTTCTCCGCCGCCATCTGGGGCCTCGGCAAGGCCGCCGCCAAAGCGAAGGCAGCCTGAGCCGCCACGCCGCCAGCCGACCGCCCAGATGACATTGTTTTCATCTTGGCCAGCGCCTCTCCCGATGCGGCCTACCGCTAAGTAGGGTGAGCGCGTGCACTACATCCTGGACAACTGGTCGTTCGACCCGTTCCTGATCGTCGCGCTCGTCGTGGTGGTATGGCACGAGATCGGGCTGCGGCGGCTGGCCAGCCGGTCCAGGCCGGAGCGGACAAAGGAGCGGCGGCTGCGGTCGCTGTGGTTCTACCTCGGTCTCGCGGTGCTGCTCCTGGCGGTCGAGTCGCCGCTGGACTACTGGGCCGATTCCTATTTCACGGTGCACATGGTGCAGCACCTGCTCTTGATGTTCGCCGCGCCGTCGCTGGTCGTCGCGGGCGCGCCATGGCAGCCGTTGCTGGCCGCGCTGCCTGGCCGGTCCGGACAGTCGGTGACCCGCGGCGTCATGACCGGAGGCTGGTCCAGGCCGCTGCGGTCGGCCGGCGCCTTCTTCCTGCGTCCGTGGGTCGCGGTGATCACGTTCAGCGTCGTGATGGTGGCGTGGCACATCCCCGCGCTATTCGACCTCGCGCAGAACAACCAGGCGGTGCACATCTGGCTGATGCACGGCAGCTTCTTCGCGGCCGGCGTGCTGTTCTGGCTCCAGTTCATCCCGTCGCCGCCGTTCCGCAGCCAGATGCCGCTGCTCGGCAGGGCCGCGGCGCTGCTGGCGACCAACGTCGTGATGATCGCGGTCGCGATGTCGCTGAGCATCTTCGTGAACCACTCCGTGTACCCGGCCTACGACCACGTGCCCGGCGTGACGCTGCCGCCGTTCGCTGACCAGCAGATCGGCGCCGCGATCCTCTGGGTGTGCGGGGACTTCTGGGCGATGCCCACGATGATCATCACGATCAGGAAGCTGATCGGCGACGAAGGGGGCATCGGCACCGCGCTCGAGCGGTTCCTCGGCGCTGGCGCCCGCGGCGCGACGGTGCGCGGCTGGGCCTCGTCGGGAGCGATCCGCGAGCGGGTCAGCGAACGGCCCAGAACGTAGTCGCGATAACGTCGTAGCCCCGGTCATCCCTGAGACCTAAGCCGCGCAGACCTAAGCCGCGCAGATCGGGTCCTGACTGCTGAGCGGTCTCGCTGGCCGTGTCGTTCTCTTCCCCGGACACCTGGTGGGTTCCGGTGGCCTCGGCGTGGCCGTTCAGCGTCTGCCCGTTCACGGGCGTCATGTCCGCGGGAGTCACGTCCGCGGGCGCGGACCCGTCATCCTTGCGCAAGTGGATGCCGTGCAGCGGGTGTATCGGGTGTATCGGGTGCGGAATGCTCGGCGGTGTCCAGGACCGCAGCTGGGACAGCGCCGGCGCCCTGGCCACCATGATCACGCCGACCACGAGCGCGACGATCCCGGCCGCCTGCATCGCCAGCAGGCCAGGCGTCACCTGGATCCGGTCACCGAACACGATGACGCCGAGCAGGAGGCCCACCAGCGGCTCGCCAGCCGAGATGGCCGGCAGCGACTCGTTCAGCGGGCCGGCGTTGAACGCGCTCTGCATCAGCCAGATGCCGATCGCGCCGGCGCCCACCAGCGCGTACGGCGCCCACGTCGTGAACATCGCGCTGACCCCGCTGGACTGCAAGATCTCCAGCGTCTGCCTGGTCAGCGCGTCCTGGATGCCGAACACCAGGCCCGCGCCCACCCCGGTCAGCAGGGCCCGGGACCGGCCCCGACGGCGGAGCCCCGCGTGCACGGCAAGGGCGGCGATGCCGGCGATCACCGCGGCGACAAACCAGTGTGACACCGAGCCGAACGACAGGCCGATCGGCTTCGCCGACCTCGCCGCCGACAGCAGGGCCACCCCGGTGATCAGCACCGCCGCGCCGAGCACCTCCCAGACTGTGAGCGACGCCTTGGACAAGGGCACCGCGATCACCAGCGCGAAGACCAGGTTCGTGGTCAGCAAGGGCTCGACGAACGCCAGCGACAGGTGCCCGATCGACCAGGCCGCGAGCACCTGGCCGCCGATCATGCACCCGATGCCCACCAGCCACCGCGGGGAGCGCAGCAGGCCGGTTATCAGCCGCAGCCGCAGGAATCGTGAGTCCGGCTCCCGCTGCGCCGCGTACTGCTGGAGGACGAACCCGGTCCCGATCAGCAGCGCCGCCAGCAGGGTGACCCCGTAGTCGAGGCTGACGTCGAAGTCCACGGCGACCCTAGCCTGCCACCTGGCGGGCTAGGCCGCCGCCAGCGAGACCTGAACTCATGATTGGTGTCGCCCCTGGTAGTCGTAGGGAGGGTCTGGACGTATGGTAGCCGGGCCGAGGCCACCCGGCGGACAGGCTCAGCGGTTACCCCACGGGCCAGTCTTTGAAACTCCTACCCGGGCTGCCTATCATCACAAGCTCGAAATGATAACGTTCCGATGCTCGTCCTGCCGTTCCCGTTACCGCGTCTCAGTGGGTGATAGCGGCGTTCCCAACCCGGGTAGTCCCTGGTCAGGCAGTACTATCATGAAGACAGCACCAGCCATGTGCACGTGCATGATTGCATCGCGTAGGAGAGCTCAGGTGGGGGACGCAAATGGCAGGGTCGAGATCGGCGCGCGCCGGTAGTAAACGAACAGCTGGCAGGCGGCGGGCCGTCGGCACGCGGGACAGGATCATCGCTCATCTCGCAGTGACCGACGAGATCGCCGACCCGACGGGGATGGCCAGTACCCGGCTCGCCGAGGCCGTCGGTTACCCAGGCTCAAGCGTCGCGTTCGCGCAGCTGCTTTCCGGGATGGAGCGCGACGGCCTGATCGCGCGCGAGGTGCGAGGCAAGCGGACCTACCGGATCACTCTCGCGGACGGCGCGGCGGCCAGGTCCGGGCTGGCGACCAGTCTGGCGGCGGGGCCGGGAGGCGGGCCCGGGACGGCCATCCGGCCGGGGCCGCCCGCGGCCTCCGGTTCCGGCGGCCGCACCGGGCTGGACGGCGACGGCAGGCGGCTGCCCTCCGCGCCCGCAATGGCCCCGGCTGAGTTCGACTACGACGAGCTGGCCCGCAGGCTGCTCGTCCAGGTCGTCAGGCGGCTGGCGGTCACCCCGGCCGACACGCAGCAGACCGTGGCCGCGCTCGAGCTCGAGCTCGCCACCGCGTGGAGCAGGCACGGCACGCTGACCGCCGAGAACGTGCGGCTGCGCGAGGAACTCGTGCGGACGCAGCGCGACCTTGACTCGGCGCGCGAGCTCAACAGGAAGGCGGCCGTCAGCGACGAGCTCAGCGACGCCGAGGTGGTCTTGCTCGAAGGGCTGCTCACCCCGGAGCACCACAGCGAGGGTCAGGAGTCCGGCGCGACCGCTAGCTGAGGCGCCGCAATCCCTTGCGGTGTTCACGGGCGGTCTCGACGTAGTGCCGGACCGATTCCTGCGTCCCGCTAGCGTCGATGCCGCTGCGCTTGATCGTCGCGGGCACGCCGGCCACCAGTGAGCCCGGCGGCACGACGAAGCCCTCGGGCACCAGCGCGGCGGCGGCGACGATCGAGCCCGCGCCGACGACGACGCGGTTCAGCGTGACCGACCCGGAGCCGATCAGGCACCCGTCCTCGACCACACAGCCCTCCAGGTGCGCGTTGTGCCCGACCACGCAGTCGGCGCCGATCACCGTCGGGTAGTCGGCGGTGCAGTGCACGATGGTGCCGTCCTGCACCGACGTCCGCGCGCCGACCGAGATCGTCCCGTGGTCGCCGCGGAGCACCGCCCCCGGCCAGACGGAGGCTTCTGGGCCAATCGTGACCCGCCCGATGACGACCGCATCGGGGGCCACATAGGCGAGCTCGTGGATGTCTGGCTCGTCATCACCGAGGGCGTAAACCGGCATCTGCATAGGGTAGCGTCTCGCTCGTGGGCGACAGTTCCCCGGATGATTCCCCGGTGCAAGCGCTTCTGGACACGGCCGTCTCCGCGATCGGAGGTTCGGAACGGCCCGGGCAGACTCGCATGGCGCAAGCCGTGTGGGAAGCCATGGAGGACGGGGAGCACCTGGCTGTGCAGGCCGGCACCGGGACCGGTAAGTCGCTGGCCTACCTCGTCCCGGCGCTGCGGCTGGCCACGGACCGGCGCGGTCCCGTCGTGGTGTCCACCGCCACGATCGCCCTGCAGCGCCAGCTCGTCGACCGGGATCTGCCGCGGCTGGCCGAGGCGCTGCGCTTCCCGCTGCACCACACTCCCGAGTTCGCGATTCTCAAGGGCCGCAACAACTACCTGTGCCTGAACAAGCTGCGCAACGCCCCCGACGACAACCAGCAAAGCCTGTTTCAGGCGAGCAGCGCGCTCGGCGCTCACGTGCAGCGGCTGCACCAGTGGGCCAACAACACCACGACCGGAGACAGGGACGAGATCGTCCCGGGAGTACCCGACCAGGCGTGGCGCCAGGTCTCCGTAACAGCACGGGAGTGCCTCGGGAGTCAGCGCTGTCCGTTCGGAGTGCAATGTTTTAGCGAGCGGGCGCGGCGGATAGCGGCCGAGTCCGACGTCATCGTCACCAACCACGCGCTGCTTGCCATCGATGCGCTCGGCGACGGCGGCATCCTGCCAGAGCACCGCGTGGTGATCGTGGACGAGGCGCACGAGCTGGTGGACCGGGTGCGGTCGGTGGCGACCGGGGAGCTGTCGGCGGTCGCGGTCGAGGCCGCGGCGCGGCGGCCGGGGAAGCTGGCCAGCGACGCGCAGACCGGACGGCTGACCGAGGCGGGCAACGCGCTCGGGCCGCTGCTCGTCACCATGCCCGCCGGCCGGATGGACCGGCTCGATCCCGCCCTCGCCGCGTCACTCGCGGCGGTGCGCGACGCGGCGCACGCGTGCGCCGGCGAGGTCCGGGCCGCGGTCAGGGCTGACGGTGGCGACCCGGGCGAAGCCGGCGCCGCGCAGACGGCGCTGGTCGCGCTTGAAGAGGTGACGGCCGCCGCCGACCGGATGATCACCGCCTTCGAGCTGCCGGTCGAAGAGCGCGACGAGGTGGTCTGGCTGGAGCGCCCGCCAGACGACGCCGACTCCTCGCGCCCCCCGACGCTGCACGTGGCGCCGCTCGAGGTCGGGGAGCTGCTGGCCGAGTCCCTGTTCGCGGCCAGGACAGTGATCCTCACGTCGGCGACGCTCACGCTAGGCGGCTCGTTCGGGCCGCTCGCCATCCAGTGGGGGCTCGACGTGAACTCGATGGGCAGCGAGTGGTCGGGCATCGACGTCGGCTCCCCGTTCACGCACGGCCGCAGCGGGATCCTGTACGTCGCGCGGCACCTGCCGCCGCCGGGGCGGGACGGGCTGCCGCAGCCCTATCTCGACGAGCTGCGGGAGCTGATCGAGGCGGCCGGCGGCCGGACGCTCGGGCTGTTCTCCTCGATGCGGGCGGCGCGGGCGGCGGCCGCCGCGTTGCGCGAGACGCTGCCGTTCCCGCTGCTGTGCCAGGGTGAAGACGCGACCGGGCAGCTGATCAAGCAGTTCGCCGCCGACGAGCCCACGTGCCTGTTCGGCACGCTGTCCCTGTGGCAGGGGGTGGACGTGCCCGGGCCGTCGCTGCGGCTGGTGGTCATCGACCGGATCCCGTTCCCCCGGCCGGACGACCCGCTGGCCTCCGCGCGGACGCGGGCCATCGAGGGCCGCGGCGGCAACGGGTTCATGCAGGTCTCCGCGTCACACGCCGCGCTGCTGCTGGCCCAGGGCGCCGGACGGCTGCTGCGGACGACCGACGACAGGGGCGTGGTCGCGGTGCTCGACCCGCGACTGGTGACCAAGCGGTACGGCGAGTTCCTGCGCGCGTCGCTCCCGCCGTTCTGGCAGACCACAGACCCGCAGGTGGTCCGCGGCGCGCTGCGCCGCCTGGCGGCCAGCTGACGAGACATCTGACGAGCCAGCTGGCGAGGCAGCCGACCGGCGTGTTAACCGGCCAGGTCGAGCGCGTCGAACTGGTGGCGCTCCCACAGGTGCATGGACGCCTCCTCCGGGTACGGCGCGATGTCCGGCTGCAGGTCGTAGATCCGGGTCGTCCTGCGCTCGGTGCCGTACACCGGCCACCCTGGCTCGCCGGACTCGGCGAACTTCAGCCATTCGCTGCGCATGAGGTCACCGAGCGCCCGGAACTCCTCGGGCGGCTGGTCGCCGATCAGCGCCACACCGAGCGGACCGGGATCGCCGAACACCAGCGGCACGTCCAGCGCGTGGCAGGCGCCGAACACTCCCCCGCCGCCCGGCGCCTCCGCGCGCAGTTCGTAGAGGAAGGTCCTGCCGCCTGAGGCGGCGTGCGCCTGCGCCAGGTGCAGCGTCGGCATCCGGAACAGCCAGTCGGAGAACACCAGCTCGAACGTCCGCCCGGCGTCCGCGTCGGGGTACGCCTTCCGGTACCCGGCGGCCCCGTCCGGGGCCGGCGCGAAGGCGTCGAGCACCGTCGCCGCGTCCGCGTCGGTGATGGTGCCTGCCCGCCCGGACATAGCGATGAACAGCCGGTACTCGTCCCTGTTGTGCCCGGTGAGCAGCTCGACGTCGCGCGCCACGCCGGACAGCAGCGCCCGCCACGGCGCGCGGGGCAGCACCTCGCCGTCGGCGACCGGGGAGAACGGGGTGTCGCTGAGCCGCACCGCGCCCCACCGGGGGAACTCTCTCATCCGCGCGGCGACTGACTGCTGCGCCTCGACCAGGCGCATCGGGTCCGCCTGGCTGAGCGCCTCGTAGCTCGGGGCGACACCGGCCGCCGCCGCGATCGCGTCGGTGATGTCGGCCGCCAGGCCCGGGCTGAACACCGTCCCCGGCACGCTCTGCGCGACCGCCCTCCTGAACAGGCCGCTGGCCTGGTCCATCGCGAGCAGCGCGGAGATCACCCCGGCACCCGCCGACTCGCCGAAGACGGTCACGTTGGCCGGGTCGCCGCCGAACCGCTCGATGTTGTCCCGCACCCACCGCAGCGCCGCCACCGCGTCGAGCAGGCCTCGGTTCGCCGGGGCGCCGGGGATCTGCGCGAACCCCTCCACGCCCAGCCGGTAGTTGCAGGAGACGAAGACCGCCCCGGCCCGCGCGAACCTGCCGCCGTCGTAGCCATCGTCGGCCGCCGAGCCGAACAGGTACGCGCCGCCGTGGATCCAGACGAGCACCGGCAGCGTCTTGGCGGCCACGTCCGGCGTCCACACGTTCAGGGTGAGCCATTCGCCGGTGTCCGGCGAGGCGGGCGCGGGCGGCAGGCCGGGGAACGGGGCCTGCGGCGCCCCCGGGCCGAAGGCAGTCGCGTCGCGGACGCCCTCCCACGGTTCCGGCGGCGCCGGCGCCTGGAACCGCAGCGCGCCCACGGGCGGCTTGGCGAACGGGATGCCGCGGAAGATCACCGCCCCGTTCTCGACACTCCCCCGGACCTGACCGTCGTTGGTATGGACCACTGGGGCTGCTGAGGCCATGGGGGCGTCCTCCCGCTACGTCGGCGGAGCGTTCCGGAGCTGCGCTCTATGCCGTTATTTAACCGGATTGAGCTGCAGCACGGAATCCTCGAACCTGGGGGTCTGGTTTCCTTGACCCATGAAGCCACCGCGCGCACTGGCCGATCTGCCGTTCGCCGCTGAGCTCCGGCCGTTCGACGGCGAGCTCGAGCTCGAGGGCGACTACGACCGGGTCCGGTTCGACAGCGCCGCGTTCGCCGAGGCGGTGGCGGGCGGCTCGCGGTTCGCGGAATCCGCGTTCACCGGCGTGACGTTCGACGGCGGGCGGCTGCGGCGCGCCCGGCTGTCGGACGTCTGGTTTGGCGAAACCCGGTTCGTCGCGCTCGACGCGGCCGAGTGCTCGTGGACGGACGTGTGGTTCAGCGGCTGCGTGCTCGCCGGGGTCCAGGCCTTCGCCAGCGTGCTGCGGCGCGTGACGCTACGGGGTTGCAAGCTTGACTCGGTGAACTTCCGCGAGTGCAAGCTCACCGACGTGCTCTTCGAGGACTGCGTGCTGCGCGACGCCGACTTCGGCGGGGCGAAGCTGACCCGGGTCCGGTTTCCCGGCTGCACGCTGAGCGACGCCGACTTCACGAAGGTGACCTGCACAGACGTGGATCTGCGGGGCGCGACGCTCGGCGGTGAAGGCACCGCGGGAATCAGGGCCGGCTACGACTCGCTACGCGGCGCCCGCATCGACACGCTGCAGCTGATGACCCTCGCCCCGCTGCTCGCCCGACACCTCGGCATCGTCGTCGAGGACCCCTAGCTGGCGGCGCAGGCTCGCATGGCACGGGCGAAGGCTTCCGCGCGGTCGCGGTAGTCGCGGAACTGGCCGAAGCTGGGGGCGGCGGGCGACAGCAGCACTATCCCGTCCGGTCGCGCCCACGCGAAGGCCGCCGCGACGGCGGTCTCCAGGTCCTGGCAGTCGGTGACTCCGGCGAAGGCGTCGCCGCGGGTACCGGTCGCCGCGAAGGCGGCGCTGATCCGCTGCCCACTGTCAGGAAGGGTCAGAACGTACGTTGGCGACTCCCGGCCCGACACTCCAGCCGCCAGCGGCGCGTAATCGATGCCGCGGTCCTGACCTCCGACGATCAGCGCGATCCGCCTGTCCGGGAAGGCGTCGAGGGCGGCGAGCGTCGGCAGGACGTTCGTCGACAGGCTGTCGTCGACGAAGCTGACCCCGGCCACCGCGCCGATGGTGGCGAGCCGGCTGGGCAGCCCCTCGTAGCCGGCGGCGGCGGCACGGAGCGCCTCGTCGTCGTCCGCGCCTTCGACGCCGAGGGCGCGCAGCACGCGCCGGGCGATCAGCGCGTTCCGCCTGTTGTGCCTGCCCGGCAGCCCGAGCGGGTCCAGCCACGTCGCGCCTGGCTCGTCGGTTTCCAGCACCCACTCGACGCGGGGCGCGAGCAGGGCGGCGCGGGCGCGGAGCAGCTCGCTGTCGCCGTTGGCGACGGTGAGTTCGGCGCCCGGCTGGGAGCAGGCGGACAGCTTGTCGCGGTAGTACTGCTCGACACCGCCGTGCCAGGGCAGGTGGTCGGGGTGCAGCGAGGTCACCGCGGTGACCGGCGGGGAGGAGGCCAGGTCGGTCGCCTGGTAGCTGGAGACCTCGATCACCCAGTAGTCGTAGTCGCCGGCCAGGGCGGGGTCGTACGGAGCGGCGCCGATGTTGCCGCCCACCATCGCCCGGTACCCAAGGCCGGTCAGCAGGTGGCCCAGGACCGAGGAGGTGGTGGACTTGCCCTTAGTACCGGTGACGCAGACGACCCGGTCCCTGTCGGCCTCCTGCAGCCACAGCCCGAGCCCGCCGGCCAGCACCACACCCGCCTGCCGCAGCCGGTCGGCTTGCGGGCCGTACCTGCTGATCCCGGGGCTCTTCACCACGACCTCGCAGCGCAGCAGCGCGTCAAGGCCGCCGTCGGTGGTGGCCAGGACGCGCTCGTCTCCCGCTGGGGGGTTGTCGTCCACGAGGACGGGCTCGACGCCGAGCGAGCGTAGCTTGCGGAGGTTCGCCTTGCCCTCGCGGCCGAAACCCCAGACGCCGACGCGAGCCCCGCGCAGGTCGCCCCAGCCCAGCTTTGGCCGCTCCGCTGTGCTAGCCCGGGGGGGCGACTGCCTTTCCGCACGGGGGGCTGTGGCTCCCTGCACGGGGGGCTGCCCGCCCCCCGTATCCCCCTGGGCCCCCCGTTCCCCCTGGCCGGAACCCCCCGGCAGCGCGCCCGATCCTGCGGATCTTATCGGGCGCGCGCTCATGACTCCTCGAAGGCGAATGCCGCCGGGACGAAGTTCTCGCCCACGGGGCGGCGCATCGCGGCGATCTCGGCGTCGGCCGGCGCGTCAGGGCGGCCCGCGACCTCGGCGGCGAGTTCCTGAAGCAGCGGGTAGTCGGCGCGGTCGGCACGCCGGGCGGCGAGCAGCACCGCGGCGCGGCATTCGCTGACCTCGCCGACGCACTCGAACGGCTTGGTCCCCGCGCCGAGCAGGGCGCGGAACTTCGGCGCCAGCTCCGGGTTGGTCAGCGGCTCTGGGCCGCCGCCGTCCGCCGCGAACACCGCGCGCAGCGCCTTGGCGGACATGAACGGGGCGAGGATGAGGTCGATGAAGCAGCACTTGTCGCACTGCCCGCACCAGTGCCCGAGCCGCAGCGACTTGTCGAGGTGGAAGGCCCGGTTACAGCTCCGGAACGACCCGTGGTACCGCTCGAGCCCTGCGAACACCTCCGCGATCCACAGCTCGGTCCTGTCGCGCAGCATGGAGAAGTAACCGGGCAGCCCGGCGGGGCTGGCAGCGAGGACCTGGCGAAACGCTGCCTCGAACGAGGCGCTCTTGGAGTACTGGTGGTTGACCGGCCGCCCGTCGTGCTCCAGCGTCGGCACGGACGCCGACCACTCGTTGGACATCACCACGGTGTCCCGTTCGCCGAGCACGGCGGCGAGGACCGCGATCGCGGACAGGATGCCGGTCACCGGCACGTGCCCGTTGAGGAACCCGAGCTCCGCCGACCGCATCAGCTGCTGGTCGATCTCGCGCCCGGCGCGAATCACGGGCAGCCCGCTCACCGCGGCCGGCCGCTCGATCGCCTCGAAGCGGTCGCCCGGCCTGCTCACCACGAATAGCGCCACATCGGCCCGCTGCCGCACGTGCTCCACCGACACGATCGAGTCGATCCCGCCCCCGAACGGCACGAGCGCCCGCAGCCCCCCGGATGAATGTGACAGCGAGCCGGTTATAGGCGGCTGAACGTCACATTCATCCGCCTTGATCCGGAGGTCGGTCAGGTCTATGGCGTTGCGATAGGCGAACTCGCCAAGCCCCTGAAGGTAGAAGTCGCGGAGGAAGGTCCGCTCCAGTCCGGTCAGGGCCGTGTCGCCGAGGTCGATGACCGGAGGCGCCGCGGTCTTGTAGTAGGAGACGCCGGCCAGCAGGAAAACCAGCCGCGCGGCCGCCTGGGCGGCAGGAGTCTCCCACTGCGGCCCTGGCTCCAGCGTCACCCGCTCGCTGAAAGCACGCCCGTCGACCGAATACCGGCACGTGAGCAGCCCGCGCCCGGCATCGATGTCAAAGGACTCGTACCGGAACACCTCGCCGCGTCGCACCGCGTCGCTCATCATTCCCCCCGGGTCCGCAGCCGCGCGACCAGCGCGAGCCGCCCACAGGGCCGGACCGCCCGGTCACTGAAGAACCTGCCATCGCCGGTCACATACGGCGTGACATGCACATTGCCGTCGGCCACCCCCGCCTCGCGCAGCACGGTGCGGTTGGCGCCCCACAGGTCCAAGAGCCACTGGCCGTTCCCATCCGGGCGGATGACGTCAGCGGCGGCGGCACCCAGGCCCCGCTGCACGGCATCGACGACATCCGCGCCCACCTGGTAGGGCGAGATTGCCGGCCCGAGTCCGGCGATGACATTCTCCGGGCTGGCACCGAGGGTCCGCATCGCGGCCAGAGCCGCCGCGCTCACCCGCGCAACCGTCCCCCGCCACCCAGAATGAACACAGCCAAGAACATGCGCCACGGGATCGTAGAGCACAACCGGCACGCAATCCGCCGCAAGAATCGCCAAGACCACCGACGGATCGTCGGTGACGAGCGCGTCCGCCTCGGGAACCTGCTGGTCAACCGCGAACGCGCCGGCCCCCCGGTCCTCGGCGGTAACAACGCGGACTCCGGCGCCATGCACCTGCCGAGTAAAAACGAACTCCCCGAGGTCAGCCCCCATCGCCCGAGCCACCCGCCGCCGATTCTCGAGCACCGCCCCCGGGTCATCCCCGACAGCAAAGCTCAAATTCAGCGACTCGTAGGCGCCTACCGACACCCCGCCACCCCGGCCAGTAACAAACGCCTCGACAGCCAGCCCCTGAAAGGCGGGCCAACCCACAACGTCAAGCCCGGCGACCCGGCGCAACGCGCCGGCAGCCGGGCGCCCGGCGGCAGCAGTATCAACGGTGTTAGCCATCGCCCGCGAGTCTATCGACGCCGGGCAGAAGCGGGGGTCTCCCCCGGTCGGCCCGGCGCGACCCGGGTGGCCCGGCGCGAACACCGCACGATCTTTTCGTTCCGACCCGGCCAGCCATCGAAAAGTGGCCTGTTGGGTCATATGACGACGCCACGGCTGGGAGAAGCGGCGCAGTGGAGTTCCGAAGCGTCGTTCGGCGCCTCCCCGAGGCGGCGACTGACGCGCCGGAATTCCACAAGCCCAGCGACCCTACCTACTCCCCCGCGGAGAAGCCCTCCGCATCGCGAAGGACACGAAGAACGTTCCCTCCCGCAAGCGCCTGGCAGTCCGCTTCTGACCAGCCGCGGCGCAGGAGTTCGGTGAAGAGCGCCGGGTAGCGGGAGACGTCTTGCAAGCCGTCAGGGAACTTGTCGCTGCCGTCGTAGTCGCCGCCGATGCCGATGTGCTCGATGCCGGCGATCGCACGGACGTGGTCCACGTGGTCCGCGAC
Source organism: uncultured Actinomycetota bacterium (assembly GCA_963843745.1). GTDB lineage: Bacteria > Actinomycetota > Actinomycetes > Streptosporangiales > Streptosporangiaceae > Trebonia. Next base: position 496,653 of record CAWJLP010000007.1, on the reverse strand, counting down.
TTCCGTCAGCGTCGCGGTTGGCGCCGGGTGCTCCCGCTCCCACTCGGGCATGACGCTGAACACCGCGGCCAGGTTCGCCGGGTTCTCGCCGCGGCGGCTCACCTCCGCGGACAGCCCCTGGAACCAGTCGTTGCAGGCCGCGGAGACGAAGAACGGGACGAACGTGACCATGCACACGCCGCCGTTGGCCGCGAGCCGGCGCAGCACATCGTCGGGCACGTTGCGCGGGTTGTCGACTAGCGTGCGCGCCGAGGAGTGAGAGAAGATCACCGGCGCCCGCGCCACGTCGAGGGCGGCGTGCATCGTGGCCGGCGACACGTGCGAGAGGTCAACGAGCATGCCGAGCCGCTGCATCTCCGCCACGACCTCGCGGCCGAAGTCGCTGAGCCCGCCGGTGTCGGGGACGTCGGTCGCGGAGTCGGCCCAGCCGACGTTGCTGTTGTGCGTCAGCGTCATGTACCGGACGCCGAGCGCGTACAGGGCGCGGAGCACGCCCAGCGAACCGCCGATGCTGTGGCCGCCCTCGGCGCCGAGCAGCGAGGCGATCCGTCCGGCGGCGAACGCCTGCGCCACATCGTCCGCGGTCAGCGCCAGCGCGAACCGCGACGGGTAGCGACGGATCATCCGGTGCGCCAGGTCGATCTGCTCGAGCACCGCGGTCACCGCGCTGTCGCCGGCCAGCCGCGCCGGGACGTAGACCGACCAGAACTGGCCGCCGACCCCGCCCTCCACCAGACGGGGAATGTCGGTGTGCGTCTTGCCGACGCGCTGCGTCAGGTCGACCGCGTCCAGGTCCCCGATGTTCTCCCTGATCGCCCAGGGCAGGTCGTTATGCCCGTCGATCAGCGGGAAGCGGCTGAGCATGGCGCGCGCGAGGGAGTTGGAGAGGGCGGTACCGTCGGCCGTTGTCACGCCGCTAGCGTAACGGCTTCCGCCATCGTCGGCGCCGCGTCGGCGTCGCTGACCAGGCTTGAGAATCCCGCGCCAATCACCATCAGGCCCGCCGCGGCGAGGAACGCGAGCCGGTATCCGGCCAGGTCGGACGAGCTCGCGCCGGTCGCGCCGAGGACGGTGCCGAGCAGCGCGACCCCGGCCGCGCCGCCCGCCTGCCTGAGCGTGTTCAGCAGGGTCGAGGCGTGGCCGGTTTCCGCCGGGGACACGGTGGCCAGGGCAGCCGCCTGCGAGGGGGCCATGGCGAACCCGAACGAGCCGCCGGTGAAGAACATCAGCACCGGGATCAGCCAGGCCGCGTTGCCAGGACCGGCGAACGCCATTCCGCCGATGGTCACGACCGTGCCGCACATCCCGGCGATCATCAGCCGCCGCGGCCCCACCCGCTTATACAGCCGGGTGGTCACCTGCACGCCGATCATCCCGCCGATGGCCTCGGGGAACGTCGCCAGGCCTGAGTGCACGGCGGAGAAGCCGAGGCCGTTCTGCAGCAGCAGCGGCACCAGGAACAGCGTGCCGACGAAGCCGGCGCCGGCGAACGTGAGCTGCAGGTTCGTCGCCCGGAACAGGCGGTTGGCGTAGATCCTGAGCCGGAGCATGGGCGCGGCCGCGCGCAGCTCGACAAGCACGAACAAGGCGAGCAGCACCAGGCCAGCCACGCCGGTGGCGAGCACGGGCGCGGCGCCCCAGCCGGAGGTCGCGCCGGTCGACAGCGCGAACATGAACAGCGGGAAGCCGGTCCCGGCGAGCAGGAACCCGGGCAGGTCGAAGGGGCCGGGGGGATGCTCGGAACCGCGCGGCAGGAACAGCGCGCCGAAGACGAACGCGGCCACCCCGACCGGCAGGTTGATGTAGAAGATCCACCGCCAGGACAGCCCGTCCACCAGCACGCCGCCGATCACCGGCCCGAGCGCCGGCGCCAGCAGCGTCGGCACGATCAGCAGCCGGTTCGCCCTGATCCGCTCGGCGGGCGGGTACGTGCGGAACATCATCGCCATCCCGACGGGGATCAGCAGGCCGCCGCCGGCGCCCTGCACCGCGCGGAACACCACCAGCTCGGGCAGCGAGGTCGCCACCCCGCACAGCGCGGACGCGGCCGTGAACAGGCCGATGGCGCCGAGCAGCACGCTGCGTGCGCCGAACCGGTCCCCCACCCAGCCGGACACGGGCATCACCACCGCCAGCGTCACCAGGTACGCGGTGACCACCCCGCTCACCGACGCCACCGGTACCGCGAAGTACCTGCTCAGCGTCGGCAGCGCCACGTTGACGACCGTCGCGTCCATGATGTTGAGGAACATGGACGCGACGAACACGGCCCCAACGACGAGCTTCGAGGACAGGCGGGCCTTCACGGACTACTACAAGGCCGGGCCTGCCGGCCCTGTTCCCCGTCGCTCGGCCGGTTACTTGCGGTGTCCCGGGCCGATCCTGGCGAGCCGCCACTGGGCCACGATCAGGCAGATCACGCCGATGCCCACGAGCACGCCCATGTCGGTGAACCACTGGACGGCGGAGTGCGTCCACAGGGCGTCGGGCTTGACGCCAGGCCCGCCGATCACGTTCAGGTTGACCGTCGAGGCGAGCGCGCCCATCCCCCAGCGGGCCGGGGCGATGTCGGAGACCCAGCCGATCGCGCCCGTCAGCGGGAACACGACGCCGGCCAGCACCACCTGGACCATGGTGATCACCACCAGCGCGGGCATGGTCTGCTCGCCCTTGGTGACCAGGGCGGAGACCATCAGGCCGACCAGCATCGAGACCAGGCACAGCACGGCGGTCGCGACGAGGATCTCCACGAACGCCGACTGGATCACCGCGCCATGTGCCGGCATGCTCCTGCCGAGGAGGCCGATGACGACGATGATCAGCGTCTGCAGCACGCTGACGAACCCGAGCACGAACACCTTGGAGAACAGGTAGGCGCCGGTGGACAGCCCGGCCATGCGTTCTCGCTCGAAGATGTCGCGTTCCTTGACGATCTCACGGATCGAGTTCGCCGTGCCGGACAGGGCGGCGGCCATCACCAGGATCAGCAGCGTCTGCTCCGCTGCCGTGTTCGGGTGCAGCGCGCTGCCGTCCAGGCCAGTGCCGGACACCACCCGGATCAGCACCCCGAGGATCAGCGGCAGCAAGGCGGCGAACATCAGGTAGCCGCGGTCGACGGACATCACCCGCGCGTAGCGGCGGGACAGGGTGGACAGCTGGCTGAGGCGGCCGCGCTGACGCGGCGGCGGCGGCTCCTCCCGCTGCGGCGCGTCGGGCGGCAGCGGCCGCGGCGCGCGCTCGGTCATCGGCCCTGTCACGAACCGCGCGTAGTCGCTCGACGCCTTGTACTCCACCATCCAGTCCCGCTGCGGCTGGTCGGAGAACTCCTTGAAGACGTCCGCCCAGTCCGCCTGGCCGAAGTACTTCAGCCCCTCCTTCGGCGGACCGAAGTAGGCCATCTTGCCGCCGGGGGCGAGCACGATGAGCCGGTCGGCGAGATCGAGCAGCTTCGGCTCGACGTCGTGCGTGATCACGACGACCGACTGCCCCTTCTCCGCCGCCCGGTCCGCCATCCTCCGCATCCGCTCCATGAGCTCGCGCTTCAGGTGCGGGTCAAGGGGCGAGGTGGGCTCGTCGAGGAACAGCAGGCTGGGCTTGGTGAGCAGCTCGAGGCCGATGTTGACCCGCTTGTTCTGGCCGCCGGAGAGCCGCTCGACGCGAGTGTCGCCGTGCTGGGTCATCTCCAGCTCGCCGAGCACCTCCTCCACGCGCCCGCGCCGTTCCGACGCGCCCGTGTCCGAGGGAAAGCGGAGCTCGGCCGCGTAGCTGAGCGCCGACCTCGCGGTCAGCTGGTCGTGCGTGACGCTCTGCTGCGGGACCAGCCCGATGCGGTGCCGCAGCTCCTCGTAGCTCTTGTACAGGTCGCGCTTGTCGTACAGCACGGTGCCCTGGTCGGCGGGCCGCTTCCCGGTCAGCGCGTTGAGCAGCGTGGACTTGCCCGCCCCGGCCGGGCCGATGACCGCGAGAAAGGAACGCTCGGGCAGCGGGAAGGTGATGCCCGACAGCAGCACCTTCGGCTTGCCGCCGTCCGACACCTGGACGAACAGCTCGCGGGCCTCGAAGGAAACGTTGCCCTCGTCGACGTACTCGCGCAGCTCGCCGTCGGCCAGCCGGAAGGTGGCGTGGCCGATGCTGATGATGTCGGAATCGCCCAGCTCGGCGCGGTCGACGCGGGAGCCGTTGACGAAGGTGCCGTTGTGGCTGCCCAGGTCGATGATCTCGTAGCGGCCAGTCGGCGACTTCCTGAGCTCGGCGTGCTTGCGCGAGACGCCGAGGTCGGAGACCACGAGGTCGTTGTCCGGGGTGCGGCCGATCCGCATGACCTTCGAGGGCAGCGGCATGCGCGCGGTGGGCCGCCGGTCGACGCTCGGCAGGCTCGCGAGGATCTCGGCTTCCTCTTCCTGGACCGGTTCCCTGACCATGCCGCCAGATATCCGCGCAGGCGCAGGCTCGCGCACGGGCGCGGGCGCAGGCGCGGGCTGGGGCGCGGGCGGCGGTTCCGGGGGAAGCTGCGGCTCGAACCTGAGCACCGGACCGTCATCTGGATTGCCAATCCGCACCACGCAGTTGCCCCGGATGTCGACCCGCCGGGTCTGCTCCGTGCCGACGAAGATGCCGTTGCGGCTGCCGGTGTCCTCAAGGACCCACCCAGCCCCGTCGGTCTTGAGCACGGCGTGATGCCACGACACGCGCGCATCGCTCAGCACGATATCCGCGGCGGGATCCCGCCCGATGCGATACTCGGTGCCGCTCTCCAGCCGATGATCGGAACGCCTCGTCCGGACCAGCAGCGCCGGCGCGGCATGCGGTTTCTGCGCCACTGGATTCCCCACCGCAGGTTTCCCTCCCGCTCGTTAAGCCCCGATAGTTGCTTTGGTTTCCCCCGAACGCGCCTGCATCCCCTTGAGTGTAGGACTAGGGCGTGAAATCCGGAATCTGGTGAACTATAACTGCGAGGGAGACCTTTACTAGCGCGGGCTTGACATTCATCAATACTTGTAGCGTCGGCAGTTGACAAGACCTGGGGGCGACCAATGAGCACCGACCCTACCCAGCCGATGAGTCAGCCGGCATCCGCCGGCGTCAACCGGCCGGAGCAGCCGGAATCACAGCAGCGTGAGGTGCCCGACGCGACCAGGGCTGAGCCGTCGGCGCAGCCGAGTTTCCAGCCCGCCCAGCCAAGCTTCACCCCGGCGCAGCCCAGCTCCCAGCCCCCAGCGCCCCCGGCGTCCCCGCAGCCTCCGGGGCCGCCCTCGCAGCAGCCACCCCAGTACGGCCCGCAGCCGGGGTGGCAGGCCCAGGGCGCCGCGAACACTCCGCCAGGCGGAACCCCGCAATGGCAAGCGCCCGGGCGCGATGGTTACCCCGGTGCCCCTGGCACCCCCGGCGCGCCTGGCGCCCCGGGCGGCCCCAGGCCGCGACGGCGGCGCCGCGGCCGCCGCTGGACCATGGTCGTCTTCGGCGTCATCGTCGTGCTCATCCTGCTGGTGATCGGCGACCGGGTGGCGCTAGCGGTCGCCGAGAACGACATGGCGGACCAGTTCGTCTCGAACGGGCTTCCGGTCAAGCCGTCGGTGACGATCGAAGGCTTCCCGTTCCTCACCCAGCTCGCCGCGCGCGACCTCCGCAAGGTCGACATCTCCGCGAGCAACATTCCGGCCGGCCCGGTGACGATCACCAGCGCGACTGGCACGCTCAACGGGCTGCACTTCAACTCGTCCTTCAACAGCGCGACCGTCGATCACATGACCGTGAGGATCTTCGTGTCGTTCTCCGCGCTCGCCGGGGCGGGCGGCCTTGGCAACGTGGCCAACCTGACGATTACCCCAGCCGGGCCGAACCTGCTGAAGATCACCGGCAGTCTCGGCGGGGTGCTCAGCGACACCGAGGAAGCGAAGATCACGCAGAGCGGCCCGCAGCAGATCAGCGTCCAGGCGGTCAACAACGGCGGCGCGCTGAGTGGCGTGCTGAGCCAGTTCGGCAGCTACACCTTCAACCTCCCGAAGGGGGTCCCGGCCAGCCTGCGCATCACCGGCCTGTCTCTCAACGCGCAGGGCCTGACCGCGACAGCGGCCGCCGATAACGCGAAACTCAGCCAACCCTCAGCATAAAATCTGTCAGCCGCCGTTATTCACGATCATGCAGGCTTTTGTATGCACTAACGACCAAAAGTCCTCCTCAGGAAATATTCAGCAACGGGTTCTGCCTCGTTGCGCGCGACGCGGGCAGTCCCCTGGTGCCGGTATAAACGATGGTGCACCGGAGCCAGGGAACCGAGGTGGACGTGTACACGAACCAACCACGATCACAGGGCGGCTGGCCGGACCAGCCCCCTCAGTACTCCGGACGACCCGGTGACGACGAAGCCAGATCCGGGTCCGAGCCCTACGGATACGGCGCCCCCGACACCCGCCAGGGGATGCGCACCCTCCCGCCGCGGCGGCGGCGGCGCAGAGGCTGGATCGGGCTGCTCATCGTGCTCGTCGTGCTCGCGGTCCTCTTCGTCATCGGGGACCAGGTGGCCAAGGCGTACGCGCAGAACACGATCGCCAGCAAGATCGAGTCGTCGTCGGGGATGTCCGCGAAGCCGTCGGTCAGCATCGAGGGCTTCCCGTTCCTGACCCAGGTCGCCGCGCACGACGTCGGGGCGATCGACATCAGCGCGAGCAATGTCCCCGCGGGCAAGTTCGACATCAGCAGCGTCAAGGCCAAGGCGACCGGGGTGCACCTCAACTCCTCCTTCAGCGGCGCGACGGTCGATCAGATCAACGGCACCGCGCTCATCACGTTCGCGTCGCTCGAGCAGGGCCTCGGCCTGCAGGGTGTCGCGTCGATCAGCGCGGACCCGGCCGACGGGCCTAACGCGGTGAAGCTCAGCGCCGGCGCCATCGGCTCTGTCACGGGCAAGGTCGAGCTGACCGCGCCGAACGAGGTCACGGTCCAGATGGGCTCCCTCAGCGGTCTTGCCTCACTGCTCAACGGCGTGCTGCCGATCCAGACCCAGACCATTCAGATCCCGAAGCTGCCCATGGGGCTGGTGGTCCGCAGCGTCTCGGTGACCAGCCAGGGCATCGTGGCGACCGCCTCGGCGCAGAACACCACGCTGACCCAGTAAGGCCGGGGGCAGTGCCGCGCGGATCTTCTCCGCGTACTCCTCGGCCGGGTGCTCCGCGTCGTACCGCTGCCGGGGGCCGAGCCAGAACCGCAGTCCGTCCTTGAAGTTGCGCGGTATCACATGCAGGTGCAGGTGCGGCACCGACTGGCTGACCACGTTGTTCACGAGGATCATCGACCCAGCCGCGCCGAGCCCATCCTCAACGCCCCGCTCCAGCCGCTGCGCGGTCACCAGGAACTCACCGGCGAGCTCGGCCGGCAGATCGGACAGCAGCCTCGTGTGGTCCTTGGGCACCAGCAGCGTATGCCCGCGGAACAGCGGCCGGTGATCGAGGAACGCGAGCAGGCTGCCGGTCTCCAGAACCCTGACGGCGGGCGTCTCCCCCCGGATAATGGCGCAGAACGCGCAGTTCGCCACGGTGGAGGCCATGAGCCCGCAGTCTACTGGTCCTGCGAGCAGCGGAGCTGGCCCTGATTTAGCCGGACACGGCGCAGATCATCGCCGCGTTGACGGTCACTCGCCCCAGAACGCCCAGCAGCCACCGCTAAACTATGGCATTCTGGTCGACACCTGCACTAAGGGGAAGATATCGGAACTTCTCTTTGAACCAGCGCCCGTTGGCCCATAATTGGCAAGAGCGCACCGTGCACCAATCTTCAGGAGTCGCCAGTGACACCCGGCAAAAGGGGAGGCCGTAAGGCAGCGCCGGTAGTAGTCGACATGAACTCGAACTCGTCGGTGCGAACCCTGATCCTCGGAATAGACCGTTCCGGCAGGATCGTCCAGCACGACCGGACTGCTCCGAAGATTCTGGCATGTTCCGCGGGCAACCTGCTCGGAGTTCACTTCAGCGACATCACCACAAGCGATGCGGTCAACACACTGCTCGATGCCGTGAAGTCGGACCGGGAAGGAAACGCCGTCCTGACGGTCGGGCTCGCGAACGGCGGGACGGCCGACGCGGTCGTGACCGCCAAGCCCATGCAGACCGGCGACAGCAAGGTGGCGGCCCTCGTCATCATGCAGATGCCGGTGCCCAGCGCCGAGCGCTTCGTGGATCCCGCCGTCATCCGCGACATGCTGCTGCGCGACACGTTCGCCGGCATCGACGACACGCTTGACTTCAGCGACCTCGCGGAAAAGCTGATGGCCCGGCTGGTGCCCGCGTTCTGCACCTCGGCCGAGCTGCTGGTGCTCGAGCGCATCGTCGGGGACAACGAGATGCCCGATGACGGTTCCGACGGGACCGCCGCGCTGCGTCGCCTGTCGGTGGTGAACGACCAGCAGAACCCCGCCTGGCTGGCCGCCTTCCCGATCGGCGAGATCCTCAGGTACCCGAAGGCGTCCCCCTACGCGCGCTGCCTCGAGTCGGGCCAGCCGGTGCTCGAGCAGGCGCTCAGCCCGGACGCGGCACGCAGGCTGGCCAGGCTCTGGCGGCGCAAGCCGGTCGCCAGCCTGCTGTCCGACGTGTCGATGCTGCTGCTGCCCATCGTGGGCAAGGACGCCACGCTCGGGTTCTTCTACTGCGTCAGGCAGGCGGGCACCCGCCGCTTCGACCGGTACGACATGGACATGGGCATGGAGTTCGCCTCCCGCGCCGCCGTCTTCTTCGACAACGCGGGCCGTTACCAGCGGGAGCACGCCACCGCGCTGATGCTGCAGCGGTCCATGCTGCCCACCGGGCTGTCCGCGCCGTCGTCCGTCGAGGTCAAGCACCGGTACCTGCCGGGCAGCCAGCTCGTCGAGGTCGGCGGCGACTGGTACGAGTCGATCAAGCTCCCCGGGGCGCGCGTGGCCCTGGTGGTCGGAGACGTGGCCGGGCACGGAGTACGGGCCGCGGTCACCATGGGCCGGCTGCGCACCGCCATCCAGACCCTCGCGATGCTCGAACTGCCGCCCGCCGAGTCGCTGCAGCAGCTCGACGAGCTCATGCACACCCTCGGCGCGCGGGAGCCGCACTTCGCGACCTGCGCGTACGCGGTCTACGACGCGGTGACCGGGGAATGCGAACTCGCCGTGGCCGGGCACCTGCCGCCGCTCGTCGTGCACCCGGACGGCCGCAGCGAGCTGCTCGAGGTCACCCCATCGCCGCCGCTCGGCGTCGGCAACGGCACGGTGGACACCCAGCGGTTCACCGTAGAAGACGGCAGCCTGTTCGTGCTGTACACCGACGGGCTTGTGGAGAGCAGGGACAGGGACATCACCGACGGGCTCGACCGGCTGCGGAACTCGTTCGGCCCCGGCTCGCCAGAGGCCGACCTTGAGGACCTGTGCAAGACCTCGCTGGACGGCGTCTACGGCGACGCGCAGCGCGACGACATCGCGGTGCTCATCGCCAAGCTGCGGCGCATCCCGGAAGAGAACCGGCACAGCTGGACGCTGGAGCCCGAGTTCTCCTCGGTGCGGATGGCGCGGTCCATGATCAGGGACCCGCTCAAGCGCTGGGGTCTCGAAGACCTCATCCCCGTCACCGAACTGCTGGTCTCCGAGCTGGTCACCAACGCGATCAAGTACGCCAAGGGCGAGATCCTGATGCGGCTGATCCTGGAGTCGGGCAGCCTGGCCTGCGAGGTGCACGACTCCTCGCCGGCCCTCCCCAGGGTGCTGCAGGTCGACAGGGACGCGGAAAACGGGCGCGGGCTGCACGTCGTGTCGCAGCTGGCCACCCGCTGGGGGGCGCGGCGCACCCACTCGGGCAAGGTCGTGTGGTGCGAGCAGACGCTCTCAGAAACCGTGATGGAGGCGCTGAGCGCCACTGACGTCGTCGTCGCCGAGGTCGACGAGCCGATCCCGGTGCCGGTGCCCTGACGAGAGACACCACGGGCCCGTTCAGGAAAAGGATCTTTCTAATCCCGAACGGGCCCTCAGCGGGGGTTGCGGGGGGTGTCCCCCTGGCTAGCAGAGCTGTGCCTCTTATTCCACGGTCACGCTCTTGGCGAGGTTGCGCGGCTTGTCGATGTCGCGGCCCAGCTTGGAGGCGGCGTGGTAGGCGAGGATCTGCAGCGGGACGTTCAGCAGGATCGGCTCGAGCTCCGGTTCGGCCCGCGGCACGCGGATGGTGGCGTCGGCCAGCCCCTCAGGGATGTCGGTGCTCGTCAGCGCGATGACGGGACCGCCGCGCGCCTTGATCTGCTCGATCGTGGACAGGTTCTTGGCGACCAGGTCGTCGCTCGGGATGATCACCACGCTCGGCATCTCGCGGGCGATCAGCGCCAGCGGACCGTGCTTGAGCTCGCCGGCCTGGTAGGCCTCGGCGTGCACGTAGGAGATCTCCTTGAGCTTCTGCGCGCCCTCGCGGGCCACCGGCCAGCCGCGGACCCGGCCGATGAAGAACATGTGGTCGGCGGCCGCGTACCGGTGCGCGATCGTCGCGATGTCATCTTCGGTGTTGAGTATCCTGCTGACCTGTTCCGGCAGGTTCCGCAGGCCGTTGACGATGCGCTGGCCGTTCGCGGCGGACATGTCGCGGACCCGGCCGAGGAGCAGGGCGAGCAGCGCGAAGTTGACGGCCATGTTCGTGAGGGCCTTCGTCGAGGCGACCGCCACCTCCGGGCCGGCGTGCAGGAAGATCCCGTGCCCGCACTCGCGCGCGATCGCGCTGCCCGCGACGTTGACCGCGCCGATGACCTGGCCGCCCTTGCGCTTGAGCTCCTGCACGGCCATCAGCGTGTCGATCGTCTCCCCGGACTGGCTGACCGCGACGTACAGCGTGTCGGGGTCCACGACAGGGCTCCGGTAGCGGAACTCGCTGGCCGGCTCGGCGTCGGCGGGGATGCGGGCCAGCTCCTCGACCAGCGCCGCGCCCATCTGGCCGGCGTAGTAGGCGGACCCGCAGCCGAGGAACTTGACGTTCTTAATGTTCCGCAGCTGGCGGGCGTCCAGGTTGATGCCGCCGAGCCGCGCCGTAGCGAACCGGTCGTCCAGGCGCCCTCTGAGGGTGCGGCGCAGCGCATCGGGCTGCTCGTGGATCTCCTTGCGCATGTAGTCGCTGTACTCGCCGAGCTCGTAGTCGTCGGCGTCGGCGTCCACGGTGGTCGGCGTCTTGTTGTCGCTGTTGTCGGTGCCGGTCAGCGTCTTGGTGTGGTAGGCGCTCGCCGTTATCGTGGCGACCTCGCCGTCCTCCAGGTAGATCACCTGGCGGGTGTAGCGGACCAGGGCGGCCACGTCGGACGCGACGAACATCTCGTTCTCGCCGAGGCCGAGCACGATCGGGCTGCCCTTGCGGGCGACGACCAGCTGGTCGGGGTTCTTGATGTCGAGGACGACCAGGCCGTAGGCGCCCTCGACGCGGTGCAGCGTGCGGATGACGGCGTCCTCGAGCGTCACGTCCTCGCGCTCCGCCAGCTCGGCGGCGATCATGTGGGCGAGCGCCTCGGTGTCGGTGTCGGTGACGAGCCGCACGCCGTTGGCCTGCAGCTGGTCCCTGAGCTGTTCGGCGTTCTCGATGATCCCGTTGTGCACGATCGCCACGCGGCCGGCGGTGTCGGTGTGCGGGTGGGCGTTGGTCTCGTTCGGCTCACCGTGGGTGGCCCAGCGGGTGTGCCCGATGCCGATGGTGGACTTGGTTGCCTGCTCGCTGAGCTTGTCCCGCAGATCCTGGACGCGGCCCGCCGTCTTGGTGACCCGCAGCCGGCCCCGGTGCACCACCGCCAGGCCCGCCGAGTCGTAGCCCCGGTACTCCAGTCGGTGCAGCCCCTCGATCAGCACCGGCGTCGCGTCACGTTTCCCCACATACCCAACGATCCCGCACACGTTGCGTTTCCCTCCTCCATGGCCGGTCCCCGCCGCATCGCGGGCCCGGCTTCGTCCTTGCCAGCCGCCCGAGTTCCCTTCCGGCTGTCGTTCAGCCGTACACCATGCGCCTCAACTGGCGTTCGGTGAGCGCCGGAGCCCCGAAGGTGCGGGCGCCCAGTTCGGCCGCGAGCAGCGGCCAGATCTCGTCGTTTTTCCAGTTCTTGTCTTTGAGCTCGGCGTGCCGCCGCCTGACGTACGCCTCGACGGTCTCGCTGAAGTAGGCCTTGACGTCCGCCACCACCCGGGTCGCGGTCGCCTCCGACAGCCCGGTAGACGCCGCGACGTGGCGGACCAAATCCTCCGGGTAGGTCTCGTTCACTAGCGCCCCTTGGCTTGCTGGTTCTTTCCTGCCCGATTTCGGGCAGGAAAGCCCTGCGTTTTGCCGCTTGCCGCGTTAGCTTACCCCTAAGTGGGATCGGTGACGCGTGTTTGGGGCGATAAGCGCGAGGCTGTGCGGGACACGGTCCCCATGCGAACGAAACGTTCAGAACTGCCCAAGAGTTCCGTTCCGGCTAGGGGATCTTCTTCGACACCCGGTGAGCCGGGCGGAAGGAAGCTGAGTGGTCCCCGGGCGGGAGTTGCGGCCGGCCGCCACTAGTGGGCGGGGAGCGGTGGCGGCCGGCCGCGAGGGTGGGCACCGTGCGCTGTGGCGTGGTGCACTGTTGTTGAAACGCCAGCCACGTGTCAGGCGTTACGGCTGTGGTCAGCCGGCGCGCCTGATCCGGACCTAACCAGCGGCTTCGGGAAGCTCCCTGGGGCGGCGGGCGGCGGGCGGCGGGCGGCTGCCGGCAAGCTGCACGGGCGTCCGTTTGTGCAGATGCAATAGCAGCCTCGTGGCGTGCCCTGATGAATACGCAGAGTAACATCGATAGGCGTAAAGAAGCGCCGGTCGGGTCGACCCGGACATCTCCCGTGCGGTGGTCGCCGAACTCGGTGTCGAGGCCCATGTTGCTCTCCGCGGCGCGGGTGGCGATCCGGTTCCTGCCGGTTTGCTTGGCGTGGTACAAAGCCGAGTCAGCGGCGGCGAGCAGATCGGTCAGCTCACGGGTTTCGCCCGGTTCCATGGCCGTCACGCCGATCGAGATCGTCAGGCTGACGGTCGGCGCGTTCGGGCGGTCGCTGACGGGGACCTCCAGGCCGGCGATGTGGGAGCGCAGCCGTTCGGCGATGCGGCACGCGTCGTTCTCGCTGGTCTGGGCGAGCAGCAGCACGAACTCCTCGCCGCCGAACCTGCCCGCGCGGTCGTAGTCGCGCAGGTGGCTCGTGAGGGCTTGGGCGACGGACTTGAGGACCTTGTCGCCGACCAGGTGGCCGTAGGTGTCGTTGACCGCCTTGAAGTGGTCGATGTCGACCAGTGCCATCGCGAGCGGCGACTGTGTTCGCCTTGCCCTGGACAGCTCCACCTCGGCTTCGGCCTCCCAGGTGGACACGTTGAGCAGCCCGGTCTTGGAATCGATCCGCGACTGGGCGACGAGCACCGGGAAGACGAGGAACCTGCGGACGAGCAGCACGGTCGGCATCGCGATGAGCACGAGGGCCGGGCTGAGGCCCACGGCGAGCGTGATCAGCACCCCGAGATCGACTTCGACGAACAGCCCCTGCAACGCCTCGCGGTTCAGGTCGAGCTTCAGGATCCGCACGCTGGGGTCGGCCATCTTCACCGCGGCGAAGATCAGGAAGTGGTGCGCCCGGCTGCCGAGAATCTCGCAGGCGGCGACCGCCAGGCACCAGGTGAAGGCGTGGGTGCCAGAGCCGACGCTGGGGCCCGCGAACGACGCGGGAATCGAGTGGAACACCCATGACGCCACCGCATAGCTCAGACCGGTCGCCGCGGCCGTGAACACCCTGCGGTAAACGACTCCGCGGTGCACCCAGAACTGCATCACCGCGAGAAACGGAATCGGCACCACGAGGGCGTAGATGGGCGGCAGCAGGATCGCGGTCGGCAGCACCCATATCGAGCTGAAATCCCTGGTGAGGCCGCCGCCGGTGGTATAGGCGATGCGCGGCGTGGACGCGGACGAAATCGACCCGCAGCCCGCCAGGAGGCCGAACAGCAGGAGGTCGGACGAACGCCAGTCGGTGTGCATGACCAGGATGACAGCAACGGCTACCCATGCCGCGACCGGCGTGGCCACGTACCAGCGCAACAGCGGGGGCAGTTGCCACCAAGGCCAGTCCCGTACCATCACCCACCTCTTGAGGCGGCTGGTAAGGGACGAGGCTGGCATGCTCCACCGTTCCGTACGCGACACCCGTTACTGCCTTCTAGTAGCAGCTCACCGTAAATGACTAGCTGCGTATAGCTACCATAACCCATCTTGCCAGGCGCGGTAACTATTGCCGCGAGAATCGTGAACAACTAGTGACAAGCCGGTGCTTAATGGTGCCTAACAGCGATGGCGCGGAGGCGAATTTGCGCCATATGCGGTGAAGCGGGCGCGGGAAAACAAGAGCGTCTGCGTGTTAGGCACGAGGAGGAATGTAGTGCGTACGATCATTTGGTACTGATGTTGCTGGTGTTCCAATCGGCGACTAACGTCCGATTCCTGCGGAGGAAAGGAAACGACATCATGCGTGACACCTGGACCTGAGCCCACGACGGTCACTCAGCAAGCCGTACTACCGAGAACGAGCCACATGGACGGGTGCTTGCCTGGCAAGCGAGGCTTGACGGCCGAGATGCCTCGCAGAGTGGCGGCCGACGGCGGGCGACATGTCCCGCCACCGGAGCGCTAGACCGCAGGCCATAAGGGCACCCAGCCCCCCGCTAAGAGCGATGACTGTCGAGGGCGGTACCACCTCGGCGGCAGCGCCAGCCGCCATGAAGGCGAGCCCCTGGCCCACCACCAGACCCGCGTTGGCCAGGCCAAATGCTTGAGCCCGCCGTTCGTTCGGCAGCCTTTCGACGAACGCGGTGTTCGCAGCGATCTGATACATCGCGAACGTGTTCGACAGTGCGAAGATCGCCATCGACGCGACCAGGCCAGGACGCAGCGCCACCACGAGCAGCACCGCGCAGGCGCAGACCGCCATCGGGCCCATCCACCGCAGCCGCGTCAGCGGTCCGATCCGCCTCGTGAAGAGCGGCGTCGCCACCGCGGCCCCGACCTGAGAGGCCGCGATCAGCAAGCCGGCCGCGACCGGGCCGCCGCCAAGCTTCCCCGCATAGGGCGCGGCGAGTACCTCGGGGATCTCGTAGCAGGCGGCCAGCCAGCCGAGCATCAGCAGGGTGCGCAGCGCCCTGTCCCCGAACACGACCCGGACGCCCGCCCCCAGCTGGAGCAGCGGGTTGGGCCGTGCCTCGGCCGCGGCGGCAGGCCTGGCCCGCACGCCGAGCCGCAGCACCACCGCCGAGACCACGAACGTGGCGGCGTCGATGCCCAGCGCGGACCGTGCCCCGACGAACGCCACCACCAGGCCGCCCGCGGCGGCGCCCACCACGATCATCAGGCGGAACGTCGACTGGAGCACCGCCGCCGCCAGCGCGTAGCGCTCGCCCTGGACCACGTCACGCAAGATCGCCGACCGCGCGGCGTCGAACGGCGACTGGATGGCCGTCACCGCGTACAGCAGGACGATCAGCGCGACCAGCGACATCCCCGGCAGCAGCATCGCCCCCAGCAGCAGGGCACGCAGTACGTCGCAGACGACCATGACCTCACGGCGCGGGAAACGGTCGGCGATCCCGGACAGGAACAGGGCGCCTACGAGATAAGGCAGCGTCCCCGCCGCGAAGGCCACCGCGGCCAGCAGCGGCGAGTGCGTCCTGTCATATATAAGGAGCGTCAGCGCGACGAGGGCGAGCCGGTCGCCGACCGCGGACAGGACGTAGGCGGCCCAGAGGGCGCGGAATTCACGCACTGCGAAGACGTCATGAAAGGTGGCGCGTCGTGCCGGCGGAGTGCTCACGGCGACCTCTTTCATGCCGGCGGACGCGTGAACAGCCACGCGAGCGGAGCCCAGCCGGCAGTGCTTGCCATCGTTTCAGAGATAGCAACGCTGCGCGGCTAAACCGTCACATGTGGTACACGGCTGATCAAATTGATTATTGATGACTACGGAGGCGTAGCTGCCGGTGGTCAGCAGTGCGCCACGCCAGGCAAAGTTACGCACCGTTCGCAACAGATGACAATGAGCACTTTCCCGGCAGCATGCCCGCCGTTAAGCTAACCGTAACCGACTGATGACGGACAGTGGGATGGTCATGAACACGGCAGGGGTCAGCGAGCCACCAGGGCTGTGGCTGCGCGGGCAGCGGATTGCTGCGGGGCTGACTCAGGAGGACCTGTCCGAGCGGTCCGGGGTCAGCGTACGGACCATCGCGGACATGGAGCGGGGACGGACACGCCGGCCGTACCCGAGTTCGGTGCGGGCGCTGATCCGCGCGCTCGGGCTGCCGGACGCGACGGGGACGGAGCTGGTCGCGCGCTACCGGGCGCCGGGTGACGAGCCGGCCCCGGCAGACCCGGCGGAACCCGCCGTGCCCAGGCAGCTGCCCACCGCCGTACCGTACTTCGCGGGCCGGACCAGCGAACTGCGGCTGCTCGACGCCATGCTCGGCGACGCCGGGCGGGGCAGCACAGGCGTCGTGATCTCCGCGATCGGCGGTACGGCGGGCGTGGGAAAAACCGCCCTTGCGCTGAACTGGGCGCACCGGGTCGCGCCGGACTTCCCCGACGGGCAGCTCTACGCCAACCTGCGCGGCTTCGACCCCGCGGGCAGCCCCGCCGAGCCCGCTGACGTGCTGCGCGGGTTCCTCGACGCGCTCCAGGTGCACCCGGAACGGTTCCCCGCCACCACCGAGGGGCTCGCGGCGCTGTACCGCAGCCTGCTGGCTGACAGGACGATGCTGGTGCTGCTGGACAATGCCGCGGACGTCGCCCAGGTGCGCCCGCTGCTGCCCGCGTCGCCGCGCTGTCTCGTGATCGTCACCAGCCGCCGTGAGCTATCCGCGCTCGCGGCGGCCGAAGGCGCCCGGCTGCTCAGCCTGGACGTGCTCCCGGAACGAGAGGCGATCGAACTGCTGGCCGCGCGGCTCGGGACGGACCGGGCGGACGCGGAGCCGGACGCCATCACCCGGCTGGCCACGCTCTGCGCCCGGCTGCCGCTCGCGCTGTCCGTGATCGTCGCCCGCGCCGCCGCCGCACCGAACCTGCCGCTGGCCGCCCTGGTCACAGAGCTGACCGAGCTCCGGGGCCGGCTCGACGCGCTGGACGTCGGCGACCCGGCCGCCAACGTGCGCACCGTGTTCTCGCTGTCCTACCGGCACCTGCCTGAGGCCGCCGCGCGGATGTTCCGGCTGCTCGGGCTGCACCCCGGGCCCGACATCAGCGCGCCCGCCGCGGCGAGCCTGGCCGCCCTGCCGCTCGCCGGGGCGCGCGCGGCGCTGCGCGACCTGACCAGGGCCAGCCTCATCATCGAGAGCGTGCCCGGCCGGTACGGGTTCCACGACCTGCTGCGCGCCTACGCCGCCGAGCAGGCGGCGCTGCGCGAGGGCCGGGAGCGACGCGAGGCCGTCCACCGCATGCTCGACTACTACCTGCACACCGCGCGCCGGGCGCACGCGGTGCTCTACCCCGGGCGGCAGCGCGTCGACCTCGGCAGGCCGCGCGCCCTTGTGACCCCAGAGGGGTTCGCCGCCAAGCCTTTCGCGCTGGCCTGGCTGCGCGCCGAGTACCAGGTGCTCCTCAAGATCATCGACCTGGCCGCCAGGGAGGGATTCGACGACTACGCCTGGCGGCTATCCGTGGTGCTATGGACCTTCTTCGACGTGTGCGGGCACTGGCACGACGGCACGCGGATGCACCGCACCGCGCTCGAGGCCGCCCGCCGGTGCGGCGACCAGTTCGGCCAGGCGCACGCGCTGCGCGGGCTCGGCACGTTCGAGGTGATGCTCGGCGACTGCGCGCAGGCGCACCGCTGCCTGGCGGAGGCGCAGGAACTGTTCCGCCTGCTCGGCGACACACACGGTCTGGCGCGCACTGACCTCATCATGGGGCAGGCTTTCGAGTTCCAGGGGCGGCACGCGGAGGCGCTCGCGGTGGTCAAGGAAGCGCTCCGGCTGTCCGAGACCGCGCAGGACGACCCGTACATGCAGCTCGTCAGGGCCAGCGCGCTGAACGGGTCCGCCTGGTACAACGCGCACCTCGGGGAGCTCGGCCAGGCCCGCGCGCACTGCACGCAGGCGATCGAGCTGTGCCAGTCGATCGGCTACTCCCCCGGCGAGGCCGGCACCTGGGACACCCTGGGCTTCGTCTGGCAGCGCCTCGGCGACCACGCCGAGGCGACCGCCTGCTTCCTGCGTGCCGTCGCACTCGAGCGGGAGATGGGCAGCCGCTTCAACCTCGCGAGGGCGCTCGCCCACCTCGGCGACACCTACCTGTCTACCGGTGACCTCCGCGCGGCCGGCCTGGTCTGGGCAGAGGCGCTGACGATCCTGGCCGACCTGCATCATCCGGAGGCGTTCGAGGTCCGGGCGAAGCTCGAATCCCTCAGCCCGGTCGCGCTGTGAACTCGCTTCGTTACTGAAAGTCTGCCGGTTAGTTCGCCGGTAAGCCTGCATGGCCTTGCCTGTGATTACTGTCCGATTATGAATTCATGAAAAAAGTAACCATGCGTAGTGGACGGGAGCGGGCAATGCGCGACACCTGGACCAGATAGCACGTTCTCAGTAAAGAGCGGGAAAAATATAGCTTCGGAACGTAAGGTGCTGACTCCCCAGACGCGACACAATCCCCGTAGGACCATGCATCTCAACGGGGAGGAACCTTATGCCAGACCTTGTACCGCTGCCAGGCAGCGAGCGGACGCAGCTATCGGGCGTCCAGTCCGCCGGACAGCTCAACGAGAGCGAGACGATCACTGTCACGCTCGTGCTGCGGCGACGTGCCCAGGTGCCCGCCGCGCTCGTCATCGGGCCGGAAACGGTGACGCACGAGGAACTCGACGCTCAGTACGGGGCCGAGACTGACGACATCGCCCTCGTCACGTCGACCATGACCGAACTCGGGCTCACCGTGACGGACACGCACCAGGGGTCGCGCCGCATGATGGTGAGCGGGACGATCGCCGCGCTGTCCGCGGCGTTCGGCACGACGCTGACCCTCGTCACCAGCCCGCAGCCGGATGGCACCGGGCAAGCGACCCACCGGTACCGGTCCGGCGGCCTGTCCGTGCCCGCCAACCTGGCCGGAATCGTGATCGCCGTACTGGGCCTCGACGACCGCCCGGTGGCCCGCCCGCAGTTCCGCCGGCTGACCGCGGCCGCCGCCAGCCGGACCGCCACTCCAGAGACCGTCACGCCGGAAACGGTGACGCCGGAAACGGTCACCCCGGAGACCGTGACGCCGGAAACGGTGACCCCGGAAACGGTGACCCCGGAAACGGTCACTCCCGAGACAGCCACCCCGGAGACAGCCACCCCGGAAACGGTGACCCCGGAAACGGCCACCCCGGAGACAGCCACCCCGGAGACAGCCCCGACGGCGGTGCCGCTCACCGCGCTGCAGGTCGCCAGCCTGTACAACTTCCCTGCGGGCACCGACGGGACCGGGCAGACCATCGCGATCATCGAGCTGGGCGGCGGCTACACCCAGAGCGACCTGGACATGTACTTCAGCGGCCTCGGCCTCGCCACGCCGTCGGTGACCGCGGTCGGCGTCGACGGCGGGTCCAACTCGCCAGGGCAGCCCGCGGACGGCGAGGTCGAGCTGGACATCCAGGTGGCCGGCGCGGTCGCGCCAAAGGCGGCCCAGCTCGTCTACTTCGCGGACAACACCGACCAGGGCTTCATCAACGCGATCGCCCAGGCGGTGCACACCACGCCGCCCCCGATCGTGGTCTCGATCAGCTGGGGCCAGTCAGAAGATCAGTGGTCCCAGCAGAGCCGCACCTCGATGGACGGCCTGTTCGCGGACGCGGCGGCGCTCGGCGTGACCGTCACGGTCGCGGCCGGCGACAACGGCAGCAGTGACGACCCGAACAGCACCAGCGGGGTGCACGTCGACTTCCCGGCGTCAAGCCCGCACGTGCTCGCTTGCGGCGGCACCCAGCTGATCGGCAACCTGAGCACGAACACGATCACCTCTGAGGTGGTCTGGAACGAGCTCGCGAACAACGAGGGCGCCGGCGGCGGCGGCGTCAGCGACGTGTTCCCCCTCCCGGCGTGGCAGGCGAACGTGGGCGTGCCCACGATCGCGGGCAGCACCGCCACCGGCCGCGGGGTTCCCGACGTGGCGGGCAACGCCGACCCGGTGACCGGCTACCTGGTCGTCGTCGACGGCAAGCAGCAGCCCATCGGCGGCACAAGCGCGGTGGCGCCGCTCTGGGCCGGCCTGATCGCCCGGCTCGCGCAGGCGACGGGCAAGAAGTTCGGCCTGCTCCAGCCGCTGATCTACGGAGGCGTGACGGCGGGCGCCGCCGCCCAGGGCTTCAACGACATCACCCAGGGCAACAACGGCGCCTACAGCGCGGGCCCCGGCTGGGATGCGACCACGGGCCTAGGCTCGCCCGATGGCCAGGTCCTGCTGACCCACCTGAGCGACCCGCCGCCGACCGCGACCTCGACCTCGACCTCGACCTCGACCGAGGAGAAGCCCAAGCACCACTGGTGGCAGCGGCTCTAACCCCTAGCGGATGCGAACGTGGTCGATGGGCCATCGTCCACCAAAGAGTGTCGTCGATGGCCCATCGACCGCCTTCGGGGCGCGACGTTCCGCGCCCGGAGGTCGCTGCGGCCAACTCCCCATCAGTTACGTGGGGATAAATCGGACATATCGGTCGCAAAACTGGTCAGAAGTGATGGGGAGTTGGCTGGACCTGGACCATAGGCCATCTTCGTATCACTTTTGGCCCCTTCTGCGCCCGATTTGTCCGGAATGAGGGGCGAAAACCGATACGAAGTTGCTCTCTGCGGCCGCGCGGGCCGTGGACGGGGCGCTAGCGCCGGAAGGGGTTGGCGTGGTGGCAGAGAAGCAGCAGCTGGTGCCCGTACGGCGCCGAGGCCGGTACCGGTTAGAGGACGTCGTGGCCTCGGTGCCCGTACGGCGCCGAGGCCGGTACCGGTTAGAGGACGTCGTGGCCTGGGTGGGGGGCTTCGGGGACGATCGCGGCGGCCGGGATGGAGCCTAGGCGGCCGGCCTGGTAGTCCTCGAAGGCCTGGACGAGCTCGGCGCGGGTGTTCATGACGAACGGGCCGTAGGCCGCGACCGGCTCCCTGATCGGCTCGCCGCCGAGCAGCAGGATGTCCAGCGACGGGCTCGGGCCGTCCATCTTGGTGTCCGCGGCGAAGGTGATCGACTCGCCGGCGCCGAACACGGCGAGCTGTCCGGTCCGTACCGGCCGGCGGTCCGCGCCGACCGAGCCCGAGCCCGCCAGCACGTAGCCGAGCGCGTTGAAGTCCCCGCGCCACGGGATCCGCACCTGGGCGCCGGGCGAGACCGTGGCGTGCACCAGCGCGATCGGGGTGTGCGTGACGCCGGGGCCCGCGTGCCCGTCGATCTCGCCCGCGATGACCCTGAGCAGCGCGCCGCCGTCCGCCGAGGTCAGCAGCGCGACCTGGCCGGCCCTGATGTCCTGGTAGCGCGGCTGGGTCATCTTCAGCCTGGCGGGCAGGTTGACCCAGAGCTGGAAGCCGTGGAAGAGGCCGCCGCTCATCACCAGGTCCTCCGGCGGCTCCTCGATGTGCAGGATGCCGCCGCCGGCGGTCATCCACTGCGTGTCGCCGTTGGTGATCAGGCCGCCGCCGCCGTTGGAGTCCTGGTGCCTGAAGACGCCGTCGATGATGTAGGTGACGGTCTCGAAGCCGCGGTGCGGGTGCCACGGCGTGCCCTTCGGCTCCCCGGGGGCGTACTCGACCTCGCCCATCTGGTCCATGTGCACGAACGGGTCGAGCTGCTTCAGGTCGACTCCGGCGAAGGCGCGCCGCACCGGGAACCCTTCGCCCTCGTAGCCGGACGGGGCTGTGGTGACCTTGACCACCGGGCGCTCGCCCTCCGGGCCTGGCTCGGTGACACGGGGCAGGACCAGGAGATTCTCGACGGTGACGGCTGGCATGATGTGCTCCTCGCGGTTGGCCTGGGCTGTCATACCCGGTCGCCCGGGCAGCCAACAACGGCAACGATACATGAAGCTTCAACATTCCCTGCGCCCAGAGCGTGGGCTTGGCGCAGGGAGGGCTTGCCCAGGCGCGGTGCGCGCGGGGCTTGTGGTGGTACGGCGCGTTCAGTCGGGGCCTGAGAGCGAGGCCCCGAACAACGCGCCTTTGCGCCACTGCGCCCCTCGCTTCACCCGAGAGGGGGTTACAGCGGCAGGCCGGATTCCAGGAGGGACAAGGCCTCGTCGATCCGGTCGAAGGCCTGCTCGTTCACGTGGCCCCCGGCCAGGTGGTCCGGGCGCATGATCGCCATGATGACACCTATGATGGCGCCGACCGACACGCGGACTGCCAGGTCGTCGGGGTCCCGGCCGGTCCGCTTCGCTAGCGCCTCGGCCATCATGTCGATCGTTCTGGTCATCTCGTCCAGCATGCGCGCGCGGACCTCAGGGATCGACATGCCGAGCGCCGACGTCTCGCGGAACTCGTCCCATTCCGCTGCCGTCAGCGTTGCGATTCCCTCGCGGATGGCGGCACGCAGCGCGGCGATCGGGGGCAGCGACTGGGGCTGGCGTTCGAAGGCCTCGAACATACGGTCGTCGAGAGCGTCGCGAAGGACGACGTCTTCCTTCGTCGGGAAGTAACGGAAGAACGTGGACGGGGAGACCTCGGCGGCGGCGGCGATCTGCTCGACCGTGGTGGCGTCGTAGCCCTGTTCGCGGAAAAGCCGGAGCGCGTGCTCCCTGATGGCAGCGCGCGTCCTGGCCTTCTTCCGTTCCCGCAAGCTCGTCTGCGGCAGGTCTACGTCGGTCACGTTCTCAATTGTGCCTCGGCCGGCCGGGCCGAGTCAGCAGGCTCCGCGGGCGCGTCCTGCGCCGGGGTGAAGCGGCGCGGCAGGAAGGCGAGCGCCAGCAGGGCGCTGATGACGGCGATCCCGCCGCAGGTCCAGAGCATGATGTCCATGCCGTGGATGAACGCGGACCGCACCAGGTCGAGCAGCGCGGGCGAGCCGAGCTGCTGCGCCACCGCGACGCCGCCGGCGACGCTCGACCGGACCGCCGACGCGGCTGCCGAGGGCAGTCCGTCCAGGCGCAGCTGGCTGGTGTAGCCGTTGCTGATCAGCGTGCCGAGTACCGCGACGCCAATGGTGGCGCCTACCTGGCGGACCGCGGACATCAGGGCGCCGCCCGAGGCGCTGCGCTCCGCCGTCAGCGGCCCGACCGCGGCGTTCATCGCGGCCGGCATTGCGAGCCCGAGGCCGAGCCCGGTCATCGTGATCCACAGCACTGCGTAGCCGGCCGAGGAGCCGAGCCCGGTGCAGGCGCCTATCACCAGCCCGGCCGCCATCACCAGGAAGCCGGCCGCGACGGCAAGCTTGGCGCTCACCCGCGGATCGCCGCGGGTGCCGTCGGGCAGCTTGACCGCTTCGGTGAGCCTGCTGCCCGCGATCATGCCGACGAGCATCCCGCCGATCAGCGGCAGCAGCCGCAGCCCGCTGCCAAGCGGTGTGGCGCCGCGGACGTCCTGGAAGTACTGCGGAGCGGTGAAGAACAGGCCGAACATCGCGAACGACACGAACGTCATCAGGATCGTGCCCCACCGGAAGCTGGCCACCCCGAACAGCGACAGGTCGACGAGCGGCTGGCTGCCGCTCCGCCGGGCCGCGAACCGCTCCCACCAGACGAAGCCGGCGAGGATCGCCAGCCCCGCGACGATCGTCGCCAGCGCCGGGGTGTCGGTCCAGCCGTCCTGGCCCGCCCTGATGAACCCGTACGTGAGGGCGGTGAGCCCCGCGCTCGAGATCACGATGCCGGGGAAGTCAAAGCGTGGCCGCTTCGTGGCCCGCGACTCGGGCAGCAGGAGCGTCACGGCGACGAGCGCGATCGCCACGACCGGCACGTTGATCAGGAAGACAGAGCCCCACCAGAAGTGGTCGAGCAGGAAGCCGCCGACGACCGGCCCGATCGGGTAGCTGAGGAAGAGCGCTCCCGCCATCACGGAGATCGCCTTCTGCCGTTCCTGCTCGCCGAACATGACCGGGATGACCGAGATCGCCATCGGGAAGACGGCGGCGGCGCCGATGCCGAGCACCGCCCGCGCGGCGATCAGCTCACCCACGCTGGCCGAGTAGGCGCACCACACCGAGCCGGCGGCGAACACGACGAGCGCGGCGAGCAGCACCTTCTTCCGCCCGTAGCGGTCGCCGAGCAGGCCGGCCGGGAGGATCAAGGCGGCGATCACCAGGGAGTAGGCGTCGGTGATCCACTGCAGGTCCGCCGTTGACGCGTGCATGGTCCCGGCGATGGTCGGCAGCGCCAGGCTGAGCACGGTCAGGTCCAGGCTCACCACCAGCACGCTCACCGAGATCGCGGCCATCGCCCACCAGCGGCGGGTCGAGTCCTTCATGAGAGTCACCACCTTCCGGATGTCACTCTTAAATGAAAGTTACTTTCATAAGATAGACGCACTCAGTTGGCAGCGTCAAGCACAGAACGCGAAGAGGCCGTCCCCGCAGGGACGGCCTCTTCGTGGAAGCGTGTTACGAGCGCAGCAGGCGCAGCGCGAGCGTCGGGCAGGCGCTCACGGCCGCCCGGGCGTCGCGCTCCAGGCCCGCGGGGACCGGACGCCCGTCCACGATCGGGTAACCCCACTCGTCCAAGCGGATCATCTCGGGCAGCAGCTCGGCGCACGCCCCGTGCCCCTCGCACTCGATTGGGTTGACCAGCAGTTTCTCGCTCACATCCAGTCCTCTTCCGTGCGTGCCGAGCCGTGCGGGATCGGCAGGAACGGCCGCTTGCTCGTCCCGGTGCACTGGCCCCGCTGGTGCCGGCTGACCTCGGCGGCGAACGTGATCAGCGCGCTGCGCACGAACCGCGCCGTGCCGTCCGGGTGATGGCAGGCGCCGCGCCCGGTGACCAGCCCGGCCCACCGCTCCACGTCCGCCTGCGTCTGGCCGCGCTGGCGGCCGACGGCGATCTCGGTGAGGGCGGCGGCCATCCGCGGCAGCCCGTTCAGGCACGGTCCGCACTGGCCGGCGGATTCAAGAGCCAGATACCGAACGACCGCGGCCGTCTCGATCAGCGCGCACCGATCCGGCGGCGGGGTCAACAGGATCCCGGCGCCGACCCGGGCACCCGCCGCGGCGAGCGACTGGTTGTCCAGCGTCAGCCGCACCGCCTCGGTGG
Source organism: uncultured Actinomycetota bacterium (assembly GCA_963843745.1). Classification (GTDB taxonomy): domain Bacteria; phylum Actinomycetota; class Actinomycetes; order Streptosporangiales; family Streptosporangiaceae; genus Trebonia. Next base: position 471,464 of record CAWJLP010000007.1, on the reverse strand, counting down.
CCGGCAGCCAGCTGCCGTGGTACCCGCCGATCAGCACCGCCTGATCGGCCCGCACGTCACTGAGCAGGGCCTTCAGCGGCATGCCGAGGGGGACCTCGACGACGCGCGGCGCTCCGTCAGCGCGGCGGATGGTGCACAGCATCGAGCCGGGTTCGGCCGCGGTGCCTACCTGCCGGAACCACCGCGGGCCATGCCGCGCGATGAGCGCCATGTGGGCCAGCGTCTCGGCGTTCTGCACGAGCGTCGGTGCGCCGAGCAGCCCCCGTTCGGTGATCCGCGGCGGTATGAAGGTGGGGATCGCGGGCCCGCCCGCCAAGTGGCTGACCAGCGCCGTCTCCTGGCCGGACAGGAAGCGCGGCGGGGCCTCCGCGAGCTGTACCGCTACCCGGTCCGCGCCGACGGCGACGCGTTCCGCGATGGCTTGCCGCAGCCGCCTGCCCACGTCGTTGCGCCGGTCCACGTGCGTGTACAGGATGGCCTGGTCCGCGCCGACCGCCTCGGCGGCGAGCTGGAGGCCGTCGAGCACCAGGTGCGGGGCGAGCCACAGCAGCGTGGCGTCCTTCTCGCTGGCCGGCTCGCTCTCCGCTCCGTTCGCGATGACGACCGGGGCCCTGCGCCGCTTGGCCGCCGCGTCGAGCACGGCCGACAGCTTGCGACCCGCGGGGAACGCGGCGCCGCCGCGTCCGGTGAGCCCGGCCGCGGTAAGGTCATCGATCAGGTCGCGGCGGCGGTCGCGGTAGGGCAGCCGGCCGTGCCGTGCGGTGTGCGCGTGCCAGTTCTCCGGCCGCTGGCCGTCGCGTGGCAGCAGCCGCGGCAGGATGGTGGCGGTGTCCTCGGCGGGCAAGCCCTGGGTGGCCGCGGTCATGGGCGGGTTGTCCTCTCAGGCGCCCGGTGCATCTCCGCGCGGTGGTGCATCGCGGACATCGGGTGGTGCATCGTGGCCATCAGATGCCCGACTCGTTCGGCGCGCGGCAGGTCGCGGGCCGCCGCGGCCAGCCGCCAGCCGACCGCGATGACGACCAGCAGGGCGCAGGCCACCGCGAGCAGGAACAGCTCGCCGTGCCGCATGTCGGGGCTCGAGAAAATGCTGTGCAGCCAGGCGACCGGCCAGCTCACGTACGCCAGCAGGTGCACCCCGCGCCACAGTCGGCGGCTCAGGTGCCTGCGCAGCAGGCTGGTCACGATGACCGCGAGCATGATGTCGAGGCTTACCGCGCCGAGGCCGAGCCACAGGCGCTCGTACGGCGAGGCCAGCGGGACGATCGCGGCGGTGAGCGGGATGTTCACGTAGCTGTCGCCGACGGCGGTCACCACGTGCAGCGCGACGAACACGACGGCGATCAGCGACAGGTTCCTGTGCAGGCCGGTGACCGCGAACCGCGGCAGGCCCGGCAGCCGGCCCTGCCTGGTCACCAGCAGGCCGAGAAGCAGCACCGCGGTCAGCAGCAGCAGCGCGACCACGCCGGTCGCGCGGCTCGCGTACCACAGCGCGGTAGAAGAGTTGATTCCGCTCACGTTCTCAAGCATGGGTCACGAAACACAAGAGAGCATCGGTACAGGCTATGAGCCGTCTCTGAGCCGGCTGACCGACCCGCAACGGCTGCTATCCCCTAGCTTCATCAATGGTGTTGCCTCCGGGGGCATCTCTTGCGCAACTCCGGTCATCTAGTGGGGGTAACTTTTAGTGGGGGTAACTTTCAGTTTGGTAACGCGCGTGTTAGGCACGCACGTTTTCGGAAGATGCCTGCTGCCCTCGTAGTTAACATGATCGTCATGTTTGGAAACCTGGTTGTAACATAACGATGTCTGGATCATTGAGTCTTGCCGCCCGAGCGGCCTACATATTGCGAGATAACAGCGCCGGCCTCATCACCAAGGCCTCGCCAACCCTCTACCCCCATCAGTGGAGCTGGGACGCCGCGTTCAACGCGATCGGCCTGGCCACCGTCGACCTGCCCCGCGCCCGGCTGGAACTCGATTCGCTTTTCGCCGGCCAGTGGCGCAACGGCATGGTCCCGCACATCGTCTTCGACCCCGCCGCCGACGGGTACTGGCCTGGACCTGCGCAGTGGCAGTGCGCGCGGTTCAACGAAGACGCCCCGGCGGCGCCCGCGACGAGCGGCATCATCGACCCGCCCGTGCACGCCATCGCCGTCGACAGGATCCTCGCGGTCGCCGCGGCCAAGGGCGGACAGGAGCATGAGCTCACCCTCGGCTGGGCGGCGCACCTGTACCCGAAGCTCCTCGCCTGGCACCGGTTCCTGGCCCGCGACAGGGCCGACAAGTCCACCGGGCTGATCACGCTGTTCCACGGCTGGGAGAGCGGCACGGACAACTCGCCCCGGTGGGACATTCCCTATGACAACGTTCTGGTCGGCCCTGACCTGCCCGCCTACACCCGCCGTGACAAGGCGCACGTGTCGAGCGCCGGGCAGCGGCCGACCGACGGTGAGTACGACAGGTATCTGTGGCTGGTGGAGGAGGCCAAGGAGGCCGGGTACGACGCGGGCCTGCTGCGCGAATCCGGCAGCTTCCAGGTCGGCGACGTGCTGTTCACCGCCATCTACGCCGCCGCCTCCGACATGCTGGCCGCCCTCGCCGCGCGGCTGCGAAAAACCGACGGCGCAGCCGAGCTCAAGGACTACGCCGCCCAGGCCCGGGCGGCTGTTTTCTGCCACGTCGACGAGGCGTCGGGCCTGGCCGCCGATGTCGACCTCAGGACCGGCTCATGGCTGCGAACCGAGACGGTCGCCGGCTTCGCCCCGCTGATCGCCGGAGGCATGCCGCGCTACCTGCGGCAGCGCCTCGTCACGCTGCTCACCGGGCCGCGCTGGGCGGGCCATCCGGGCCTGAAGTGGCCGCTGCCGCCGTCCACGTCGCCGTGCTCTCCCGCGTTCAACCCGGAGTGCTACTGGCGCGGCCCGGTGTGGCCGGTCTTCACCTGGCTGCTCACCTGGGCGCTGCACCGCTCCGGCGAGCACGACCTCGCCGCGCGACTGCGGGAGACCTCGCTCGGACAGCTTGGCGACGAGACGTACGCCGAGTACTACCACCCGATGACCGGCGCCCCGCTGGGCAGCCTCAACCAGTCCTGGACGGCCGCCGCGGCGCTGGACTGGCTCCTCGACGACCGGGAGTAGTCACTCCTGCTCGGCCGGCCAGCCCGCGACGGTAAGCCTCCTCGACGACCGGGAGTAGTCACTCCTGGTCGGCCGGCCAGCCCGCGACGGTAAGCACGGTGCCGTCCGGCTCGACGAGCCGAGCGGGCAGGTTGAGGCTGGCCAGCCAGGCCGGTGCTTGACGGCCCCTGATGACCGCCGCGGTCGCGGCCGTGTTCGCGTCGGCGCAGCTGGCCGCGGCCACCGAGACCGTGCGCCAGACGGGCGCCGCGGGCAGGCCCGTGCGCGGGTCCAGGATGTGGTGCAGCACGTCGCCGCCGCGCTGCCAGCGGCGCGCCGTCGTTGACGAGGTGGCCAGCCCGCCGTCCCTGATCGCCACCACCGTGCTCGGCCCCGGCGGCGGCTGGTCCGGCATGCCGGTCACGTCCTGCACGCGGATCCGCCAGCCGCCGTCGGGCGGCTCGCCGGCCACGGCAGTGTCCCCGCCAAGGCTGACCAGCACCCCGCCGCCGAGCTTTTCCGCGATCCGCGCCGCGGACTGGTCAGCCGCCCAGCCCTTCACCGTCGCGCCGAGGTCAAGCTGGACGCCTGGCGGCACGGTCAGCCGCCGGGTTAGCGGATCGAGCTTGATCGAGCGCCAGCCGGGGATCACCCGGTACCCGACGCCGCCGGGCAGCGCCGGGCCGGTCGCGGGGACCTGGCCGAAGTCACGGTCGTAGCCGAGCGCGCACAGCACCCCGCCCACCGTCGGGTCCACGTCGCCGTCGGTCAGGCTGGCCGCGCTGAGCGCGACCGCGATGGCCTGCGCGAGCAGCGGGCTGACCGTCACGGTGAGCGGGGCCGTCGCCTCGCGCGCCGCGTCCCCGAGGGCGACGAGCTCGGAGTCGTCACGGAACCTGCTGCACGTCAGGTCGAGCTCGGTGAGGTCCTCGGCGAGCAGGTCCCTGGCGGCGTCCAGCTGTCCCGGGTCGGTGACCACGAGCTGGATCAGCATGCCGAGCGCGCGCCACGCAGCGAACGCCGTCGGTTCTTCCCGCGGACCCGTGCCGAGGGGGGCCTGAGTCATAGCCACGTCACTAGTACGAACCGCCGGAGGTAGCCTGGCCGCCGCCGTTTGACTGCACCGGCTGGTTGACCGGCGCCTGCAGGTTGCTTGAGCCGTTCGACGAGTTCGACGAGTTCGACGAGTTCGACGAGTTCGAGCCAGACGAGTTCGACGAGTTCGAGCCGCTTGATGAGCTGGCGCCGCTGGACGAGTTCGACGAGTTGGCGCCGCTCGATGAGGTCGAGCCTGAGCCGGAGCTCGCCGACCCGGTGCCCGTGCTGGTGCCCGTGCTGGAGGTGGAGCCGCTCGAGTGCGTCGATGCCTTGCTCGTCGAACCGGGCAGCACGGCGGCCACCGCGCCCGCCGCGAGCAGGCTGGCGACGCCGACGGTGACGGTCGCGGTGTTCAGCCTGCGCCGGCCGCGCTCCCGCTCCGCGATGGCCCGCGAGACATGCCGCGCCGCCCCGTGGCCGCGCGGTAGTCCGTTACGGTCGTCCCAGCTCTCCATAATCGCAGTCTGGCATCCCTAGTTGTGGGCATCGTTGAGATAGCTTCTCAGCAGACTATGTCCTTTTCCTGGGTGATAATCGACCGGTGAGCAATGCCGCTGCTACCGCCGCCTTCCGCGCCGCGCGCGATCTTCTGCTGAATCACCGCGAGGACTACGCCGCCGCCCGCGAAGCCTTCGACTGGCCCAGCCTGGAGGAGTTCAACTGGGCGCTCGACTGGTTCGACGTGATCGCCGCCGAGCACGGCGACCGGACCGCGCTGCGCGTCGTCGGCGACGACGGCTCCGACGAGGCGGTGAGCTACGCGGCGATGGCGGCCCGCTCCAATCAGGTGGCGAACTGGCTGCACGGCCTCGGCGTCCGCCGCGGCGACCGGGTGCTGCTCATGCTCGGCAACGTGGTGCCGCTGTGGGAGGTCATGCTCGCGGCGATCAAGCTCGGCGCGGTGATCATCCCGGCCTCGACGCTGCTGCAGCCCGCCGACCTGGCCGACCGGGTCTCCAGGGGCGACGTCAGGCACGTCGTGGCCGAGGCCGCGCAGGTGCCGAAGTTCGCGGCTGTCCCCGGCGGCTGGACCCGGGTCATCGTCGGCGGGGACGCACCTGGCTGGCACTCCTACGCGGGCGCACGCGAGGCGGCGGCGGACTTCGCGCCCGACGGGGTCACGAAGGCGGCCGACCCGCTGCTGCTCTACTTCACCTCGGGGACCACGTCGCAGCCCAAGCTCGTCGGGCACACCCACGTCAGCTACCCGGCGGGCCACCTGTCCACGATGTACTGGATCGGCATCGAGCCCGGCGACGTGCACCTGAACATCTCCTCTCCCGGCTGGGCCAAGCACGCCTGGTCCAACCTGTTCGCCCCGTGGAACGCGCAGGCCACGATCCTCATCCTCAACCAGTCCAGGTTCAGCGCCGCCGGCCTGCTGACAGCGCTCGGCGACTGCGGGGTGACCTCGTTCTGCGCGCCGCCGACGGTCTGGCGGATGCTCATCCAGGCCGACCTCGGCGCCGCGGACATCAGCGTGCTACGTGAATGCGTGGCGGCCGGCGAGCCGCTGAACCCTGAGGTGATCGAGCAGGTCCGCAAGGCCTGGGGGATCACCGTGCGGGACGGCTTCGGGCAGACGGAGACGACCGCGCAGATCGGCAACACCCCGGGCCAGCCGGTGAAGCCAGGCTCCATGGGCCGGCCGCTGCCCGGCTATCCGGTCACGCTCGTCGACCCGGTGACCGGGGAGCCCGGCAGGGACGGGGAGATCTGCCTGGACCTCAGCGAACGGCCGCTCGGGCTGATGACCGGCTACCTCGGCGACGCCGAGCGCGACGCCGACGCCATGCGCGGCGGCTACTACCACACCGGCGACGTCGCGACCTCCGACGACGACGGCTACATCACGTACGTCGGGCGCACGGACGACGTGTTCAAGGCGTCGGACTACCGGATCTCGCCGTTCGAGCTGGAAAGCGTGCTGATCGAGCACGAGGCGGTCGCCGAGGCCGCGGTCGTCCCTTCCCCCGACCCCGTCAGGCTCGCGGTGCCCAAGGCCTACGTGCTGCTCGCCGCCGGCGCCGTGCCGGGACCTGAGCTGGCGCGGGACATCATGGCGTTCTGCCGCGAGCGGGTGGCGCCCTACAAGCGCATCCGCAGGATCGAGTTCGCCGACCTGCCCAAGACGATCTCGGGCAAGATCCGGCGCGTCGAACTGCGCGGGCAGGAAAGTGAGTCCCGTGGCGAGCGCGGCGTCACCGAGTTCTGGGAAGAGGACTTCAGCTAGCTCGTTACGTCCCCGGACGTGAACCTGGCCCACGCGATCGCGCAGAACACCGCCGCGTACACCCCGAACGACAGCAGCCCGTGCCACAGCGTCGTGGTGTCGACCGGCGTGCGCAGCAGCGAGTCGAAGCTGTTCCACCAGTGCGTCGGCAGGTAGGGCGCGACGGGCGCGAACTGCGGGATCTGGTCGACCACCTCGCTGGCCACGACCAGGATCATGACGGCCGCGATCGCCCCGATCGCGTGCTCGGTGAACGTCGACACCGCCAGCCCGATCGCGCCGAGCGCGGCCATCGCGGCGCAGACGTACAGCGTCACGAGCAGCACCCGCACCAGCCCGGCGCCCAGCGACACGGTCGTCCCCGACAGCAGCGTCACCGGTCCAACGGGGAACAGGATCACCCCGACGACCAGGGCGACCGCCGAGACGATGACCGTGGCCGTCACCGCCCACACCACGATCGCCAGGTACTTCACGGCCAGCAGCCGGGTCCGGCCAGCCGGTACGGTGAGCAGGTAGCGCAGCGTCCCGTAGCCGGCCTCGCCGGCCACCGAGTCGCCGGAGATCACCGCGATCACCACCGGCAGCACCAGGATCAGCAGCAGCGAGAGCGCGATGAACGTGAGGAACACGCCGTTCCCCGCGATCTGGTTGAAGAAGGCCGCGCCACCGCTGGCCGGGCCGCCCCCGCCGCCGCCCCCGTGCGGCGCCGCGAGCTTCAGCCCGATCCCGATCAGCAACGGGAACAGCACCACGACGAGGAGCAGCAGCTGATTCCGCCGCCGGAAGAAGACGAGTCGCAGCTCGTTAAGGAAAAATCTCAGATTTCCCCGAACGTACGCGACTGGCTCCCGGTCGCCCGTTGCTCCGGCCGGGACTTCCGCCTGGCTAATGGTCGACATCGAAGCCCTCCCCGGTGAGGCCGACGAAGAGGTCTTCCAGGCTCGGGGACTCGACGGAAAGGCCGCGGACCCCGACGCCGGCGTGCACCAGCTCGGCGCAGATGACCTCGGGTTCCGCGTCGCCGAGCTCGGCGGTGATCGCGTCTTCCCTTTGTGCCTGGTCGGCGAGGCCGAGCTTGCCGAACACCTTGGCCGCCGCCGCCACGTCCGCGGTGCGCACCGTGATGCGGGCCGCCCCCGTGTGGCGCAGCTCGGGTAGCGAGCCCTGGAACACCAGCTTGCCGACCCGCATCACGCCTACGTGCGAGCACACCTGCTCGACCTCGGCCAGCAGGTGCGAGGACACGAACACGGTGACGCCTTCCGCGGCGATCTGCCTGACGAGCGCGCGGACCTCGCGGGTGCCCTGCGGGTCGAGCCCGTTGGTCGGCTCGTCCAGGATGATCAGCTCGCGCGGCCGCAGCAGGCCGGCCGCGATGGCCAGCCGCTGCTTCATGCCGAGCGAGTAGTTCCGGTACCGCTTCTTCGCCGCCGCGGTCAGCCCGACCCGCTCCAGGGCCTGACCGATCCGCGCCGCCGCCGACTTCGACGACGCGGACCGGTCAGCCGCGTCGTACCTGGCCAGGTTGTCCCAGCCGGACAGGTACGGGTAGAAGGCCGGCCCCTCCACCAGCGAGCCCACCCGGGACAGCACCGAGACAGTGCCGTCCGGCATTGGTACGCCAAGCAGGCTGGCAGTACCGCTGGTCGGGTAGGCCAGGCCGAGCAGCATGCGGATCGTGGTGGTCTTGCCCGACCCGTTCGGGCCGAGGAAGCCGTAGACCGCGCCCCGCGGCACCGCCAGGTCGATGTGGTCGACGGCCAGCTGCCCCCGGAACCGCTTGGTCAGCCCCTCGCTGGAGATGGCCAGGGCCTCGGCAGTCATCAGGACGTGTGCCCGACCGCGGCGTACAGCACGCTCGGCTGGACCGCGCCGATGTAGACCTCGCCGCCGGTCATCAGCACGGAGACCAGGCCGGTCTGCAGCAGCGTGCCGTGGCCCCAGGATCCGGAGACCGGCTTGGCCGCGCCGAGCAGCGCGCCGATGACCTTCTGGCTGTCGCCGCCGAGCCCGCCTGGCCCCGCCGACGGGGCAGTGGGGGCGTTAGAGCCGGCCGCGCCCGTTCCGAGTGATGAAAGAAGGTCTTGCTGCGGCAGCGAAACCACGGTGAGCCAGTCTGTCCCGTAGGTTGCGAAGCCTGTCGTGTCCGGCTTTTGCGGGTTTGAACCAGCCTTGTCGGCCATGTTGACCTTGTCCACCGGCGCACCGGACGGCGGGGTGAAGTTCAGGTTCGCCGCGGCGGGCGCGGTGTTCATCGACAGCTGGGTGTAACCGACCTGGAAGGCCGGGCCGGAGTCGCCCTTCGCGAAGACCTGGACCCGCAGCGGCATGCCGTACCTGGCGTCGACCGCGATCACCACCCGGCCGATCAGCGACCTGTGGTCTTTCGGCTTGAGCACCAGCTGGTAGGCGGGCTCGTTCGCGACCGAGACGTTGTCCTGCACGCTGACCAGCGTGGTCTTGCCGACGGCCTGGAGTATCTCGTTGGCGGCCTGCTGGGGGGTGAGCACCGGCCCGGCGGGAAGTTTCCCTTGCGCGTGCTTTTGCGACGCGGGCGCGGTGAACTCGGTGACCGAGTTGCTGGTGCTCTCCCAGAGCCACAGCGTGTTCGCGGACCTGATGACGTCGGTCTCGCTCATCGGCTGCTGCACCGACAGCCGGAAGTGCTGCGCGTTCAGGTAGTAGACCTTGATCGTGTGCGAGCCGGTCAGCAGCGACGACAGCGACGTCGGGTTCGCGGCCTGCGGCAGCTGCGGCAGGCCGAGGGAGGTCGTCTCCACCACGGTGCCGGTCAGCGGCGGCAGCTTCTGGTCCTGGTTGATCTCGGCGAGCAGCTGGCCTGGCGTCCTGACCGGCAGCACAGGGGACGCCTGCGCTGACGGGATCTGCGTGCCCGCGATAACGCCACCGGTCACGGCGACGGCGATGACTGGCACCGCCCACCGGCCCCGCCTCGACAGTGTGACTCGCATACTCCTCACCCGTTTCCTGCTACCGCCGCCCGTGATCCAGCGGCCCCGTACGACCACTGTGCCGCAGGTCGGCTGTGAGGGAGCTGAGAGCGTGATACGGGCATGACCGGCTTTGGGGGACACTGTACCCGTGCGAGTGCTTGTCGTTGAGGACGAGCGGCGGCTGGCCGCCGCGGTCAAGCGCGGCCTCGAGGCGTCGGGGTTCGTCGTGGATGTCGCCTGCGACGGCGTCACCGGCCTGCACATGGCCCGCGAGGGCGGCTACGACGGCGTGGTGCTCGACATCATGCTGCCGGGCCTGTCCGGCTACAAGGTCTGCGCGCAGCTGCGGGCCGAGGAGAACTGGGTGCCGGTGCTCATCCTGTCCGCCAAGGACGGCGAGTACGACCAGGCCGACGGGCTCGATCTCGGCGCGGACGACTACCTGACCAAGCCTTTCTCCTATGTGGTGCTCGCCGCGCGGCTGCGCGCGCTGTTGCGCCGCGGCGCGGCGCCCCGGCCGGCGGTGCTGCGCGCGGGCGACCTGTCGCTCGACCCCGCCGCGCGGGTCGTCCGCCGGGGCCCGGCGGCCGTTGAGCTGACCGCGCGGGAGTTCGCGCTGCTCGAGTACCTGCTGCGGCGCGCCGGCCAGGTCGTGCCGAAGGCGGAGCTGCTCGCGCACGTGTGGGACGACCCCGACGTGATCGCGGACCTGAACATCGTCGAGGTGTACGTCGGCTACCTGCGGCGGAAGATCGACGTGCCGTTCGGCAGGCAGGCGGTGCGCACGGTCCGCGGTGCCGGGTACCTGCTCGACGCGGACGGCGGCTGAGTCCGGTGCCCGGCTGGCAAGTGGCCAGGCGTCCGCTCCGGTGGTGGCGGCGGCGCGGGCTGCGGGCGCGGGTCACGATGACCGCGGCGCTCGGGCTCGCCGTCGCCTTCGCGGCTGTCGACCTGCTGCTATTCAACGTGCTGCGGGTCTCGCTGACCCGTTCGGTGGACGACACGGCCCGGCAGGGCGCGGCAGGCGTCGTGGCGCTGATCGACGCCAACCGGCTGCCGACGCCGGTGCCGGTCGCGCCCGGCGTCACCATCCAGGTGCTCGACCCCGCCGGCCAGATCACCGACGTCTCCCCGGACTCCGACCGCCTGGTGCCGCTGCTCAGGCCGCCGCAGGCGGCGGCGATGGCGCGCAACGGCGAGGCGACGCTGCTCAACGGGCCGGCGTACGGGATGCCGTCGCTGATACGGGTGACGGCGGTGCGCGCCGCTGACGGCTCCCTGGTCATCGCCGCGGTGCCCTACAGCTCGGTCAGCGGCAGCCTGTCCGTGGTGGCGAAGGCGCTGGTGTTCGGGACGCCGCTCGTGTTCGTGCTGTTCACCGGGGCGATCTGGCTGGCGGTCGGGTCGACGCTGCGGCCGATCGACCTGCTGCGGCGGGGCGCCGCGCGAGTGACAGGGACTGCGGTACCGGCCGAACTGCCCGTGCCCGAGGCCAAGGACGAGGTGCGGTCGCTGGCGCTGACCCTCAACGACATGCTGGACCGGCTGGCCGCCGCGCAGCAGCGGCAGCGCGCCCTGGTCTCCGACACCGCGCACGAGCTGCGCAGCCCGATCGCGTCGATCAGGGCCCAGCTCGAGGTGGCACTCGACCATCCCGAGGGGCAGGAGTGGGGGTCGACGGCGCGCGACGTGCACGCCGACGTGCTGCGGCTCGCCCGGCTGGCCGAGGACCTGCTGCTGCTCGCCCGCCTCGACGAGCGAGCCGGCGCCGTCGGCCAGCCCACCATGAGCGCCCGGACGGTTGACCTGGCGGAGCTGAGCGAGTCCGTCGTCGCGCGCTACACGGGCGCCCGGGTGCCGGTCGTGATCGCGGGGCGTGGCGAGGCGCGGCCAGAGGCCTCGAGCGGCCCGGACGTCACGGACGCTGTGACGCCGTACCTGGTGAGCGGCGACCGGAACGCCATTGACCGGCTGCTAGTCAATCTCATCGACAACGCCGTGCGCTATGCCAAGTCACAGGTCACGATCACGCTGGGCCGCGAGGACGCGCTGGTCGTGCTCGCCGTGGCCGACGACGGGCCTGGCATCCCGGACGCCGACCTGGAGCGGGCGTTCGACCGGTTCGCACGGCTCGACGACGCGCGCAGCCGGGACGGCGACGAAGGCGGCGGCGCCGGGCTGGGGCTGGCGATCGTCCGCGCGACGGCGCAGGCCTACGGCGGCGACGGCGCACCTGGAACCGGCAGCCGCTGGCGCTGACCCGCCGGGGCTCCGTGCGGTGGTCCAGCTGCCCACGACGCCACTTCCGGGATAACGGCGCTCTCGCTCCCCTGGTCACCCACGCTGGCTGACTTTGCATACTCCGCATCACTTTGCAGCCGCGGTGACCAGAATTCGGGCTCGAAAAGGCGAAAAAGTGGTTCTGCGGGCTGCAAAGTAAACGGAAGTGGCTGGCGTGAATAGCGATTCGGTCTAAACGACCACGCGTCCGGCTGAGGCCGGGGCGCCTCCCGTGGATCCCTTGTTGGCGGTGTGACCCACGACGACAATAGGTTCGCCGCTGTGGGCCACACCGCCAATCGGCCGAGGCACCCGGAGGGGGGTGAGGGTTACCAGCGGCCCCAGGGGAGGATCGCGGTGACAGCTATCGCCGCGAACAGCAGCGTCAAGTACGCGATCGAGAGATGGAACAGGCGCATGGGGACCGGGCGCTCACCCGCGGCCGGCGCGGCGCTGCGGACCACCTGGGCGTGCAGGCGGTGCGCTTCCACGAGGAACCAGCCGCCGAGGCCGAGCGCTCCGGCGCCGTAGATCCAGCCGGCGTACGGAACCAGGGCCAGCGTGGCCGCGACCATCGCGTAGGAGTACCACACGATCTTCCTGGTGACCGCCGCGGGCGCCGCCACCACCGGGAGCATGGGAACGCCGGCCGCTGCGTAGTCCTTGCGGAACTTCATCGCCAGCGCCCAGAAGTGCGGCGGGGTCCACAGGAAGATCACCGCGAACAGCACGATCGCCGGTACCGCCACGGTGCCCTTGACGGCCGCCCAGCCGACGAGCACGGGGAAGCAGCCTGCCGCCCCGCCGATCACGATGTTCGACGGGCTGCGCCGCTTGAGCAGCAGCGTGTAGACGAACACGTAGAACAAGATCGCCGCGTCGGCCAGCGACGCGGCCAGCCAGTTGGCCATCAGCCCGAGCAGCGCGGTGGCGGCCGCGCCCAGCACGATCCCCCAGGCCAGGGCCTCGGCGGGCTTGACCGCGCCTTGCTTGTTGACCAGCGGGCGCCGTGAGGTGCGCTTCATGATCGCGTCGATGTCGCGGTCGATGTAGCAGTTGATCGTGTTGGCGCTGCCTGCCGCGAGCGTGCCGCCGATCAGCGTGACGACGACGAGCTTCAGCGAGGGCAGGCCGCGCTGCGCGAGCAGCATCGTCGGCACCGTGGTGACAAGCAGCAGCTCGATGATCCGCGGCTTGGTCAGCGCCACCAGCGCCTGGACGATCGCCCGTGGCCTGCGACCCTGGCGGGTACCGGGCCCGGACTCCAGCGTCGCGCCTTGCGGCGGGCTGAGAGGGCCCGCCGCGGGCAGCGCGCTCGGCACAGAGGTCACTCGGTGCCCTCTTTGCCTTCTGTTTTGCCTTCTGTCTCCGAATCGATCACTTGCCCTTCAGCCTTGGCCTCGGACACCTCGGTCTCCGGGGTAACCGTTTCCGGGGTAACGGTTTCCGTGGTGGCGGCGGCCTGCGCAGTGGCCGGTGCCTTGGCCGCGGGGGCCGGGACCGGGCCCGGCTCCCTGGTCCCCACAGCGGTGACCACCTCGGGGCTCATGTAGTTCAGCCGCGGGTTGTTATGCGGCCTGCGGTACAGCCAGAACAGTCCGCCCGCGATCACGATGAACGCTGCCATAGGCAACACGAACGACAAGATTGACCCGCCGAGGAACATCGCGGGACCGTCCGCGAGGGGTAGTGCAGACACTCTAGGCCTCCAGCTCAGCGCACATAGAAGAACACCCAGAAGATGAATGCCACAATAGCGAGGTAGTTCCACACAAGGGTGAAAGCACTCAGCGCCGACTGGAACCGCTGCACCTCGAACGTCTCGGCATAGGTAGGCGGCTGCTCCACGAATGAGATCGCCGGGATTCGCCGTGCGCGAACGATGAGGATCTCCAGCCAGATCATGGCGGCTAGCCAGGTTACGAGCGCCACCGGGTAGAACCCGACGAAGACGCTGGCGAAACCGGACTGGCCAGGCTGGAACGGCAGGTTCAGCAGCTGCACGATCTGCAGCGCCACCGCGACCAGGCCGAGGACCAGGGCGACGAGCGCCAGCGTCGCCCACGGTCCCTTGCGGCCCGCCTTGATCCGCTGCAGCCCGACCGTCTGGGCGAGGGCGCTGACCACGATCAGCACCATGATCGCGACCCCGTACCCGATCTGCGGCAGGGCGTTCGACTTCGGCAGCCACAGCGAGTGGCCGTTGGCGGACTGCAGGTAGAAGTAGGCGAACGCGAACGCCCCGAACAGGAACGACAGGCCGCCGAGCGCCAGCCTGCTGCCCGTCCACGCCGCGTTGAGCGCCGCCTCGTGGTAGAAGGCGTTCTCCTCGGTCGCCCGGGCCGCGGCCTCGTCGCTGCCCGGAGCGGTGACTTCTGACATGCGTTACGCCTCCGATCCGGTGCTCGTGGTGGTACTCGCCCCGGCTCCGCTCAGCGCGCCGGCGATCACCCCGGCCGGCGGGTTCAGGTCCGCCACGGGCAGGGCATTCGGGTCACCGTACTCGTACGGACCCGCCAGCACCACCGGGATGTGCGTGAAGTTGCCGGGCGGGGGCGGCGAGGAAACCTGCCATTCCAGGCCCCGCGCCTGCCACGGGTTCTGCGGCGCCCGCTCGCGCCAGACCACCGTGGACATCACGAAGTTGAAGACGAAGATGAGCAGCGAGGCGCCGAGGCAGAACGCGGAGATCGACACCCAGTCGTTCAGCGTCTCCAGGTTGCGCGCGTACTCGAACACCCGCCGCGGCTGGCCCAGCATGCCGACCGCGAACAGCGGCATGAAGGTCGAGTTGAACGTGATGAACATCGTCCAGAAGTGGATCTTGCCCAGCCGCTGGTTCAGCGTGATGCCCATAACCTTCGGCAGCCAGTAGTAGATGCCGCCGAAGAACGCGAAGATCAGGCCGCCCATGATCGTGTAGTGGAAGTGCGCCATCACGAAGAAGCTGCCGTGCGCCGTAGTGTCCGCGGGCACGTCGGAAACGAACACGCCCGAGATGCCGCCGAACAGGAAGTTCACGTACATGCCCATCGCGAACAGCATCGGCACGGTCAGCCGGATCTTCGCCTGCCAGAACGTGCCCAGCGCCACCAGGTAGATGAACCCTGTCGGGATCGAGATCAGCTCCGTGGTCAGCATGAACAGCGGCCGCATGTCCGGGTTTATGCCGGACATGAACAGATGGTGCTGCCAGACGAAGAACGACAGGATGGCCACGCCGAACATGCCCGCCGCGGCGACCTTGTAGCCGAACAGCGGCTTCCTGGTGAAGACCGGGATGATCTCCGACACGATCCCGAAGCCGGGCAGCGCGAGGATGTACACCTCCGGGTGGCCGAAGAACCAGAACAGGTCCTGGTACAGGTACGAGCTGCCGCCCAGCTGATTGATGAAGAACGCGGTCTGCGCCGTGCGGTCGGTGAGGATCATGTACATGCCGCCGACCAGCACCGGCGCGGCCAGCACGAACAGGAAGCCGGTGGTCAGCATCGACCAGACGAACATCGGCAGCCGGCTCCAGCGCATGCCGGGCGCCCGGTAGCAGATGATCGTGACGATCATGTTGAAGCCGGCCAGGATGATCGAGATGCCCATCAGGCCGAACGCGAACGCGTACGCGTCCATGCCCTCGCCCGCCTGGATGGACAGCGGCGCGTAGCCTGTCCAGCCGGTCGGGAAGCCGCCGAGCAGGAAGCTGGACAGCAGGATCACGTAGGCGCACGGGGTGAGCCAGAAGGACAGCGCCTCGAGCCGCGGGAACGCGACCCGCTTCGAGCCGATCATGATCGGCACGAGGTAGTTGCCGAACGGTCCGACGACGACGGAAGTCATCATCATCATCATCATCGTGCCGTGCTCGCCGACCACCTGGATGTAGGCGGTCGGGCTGAGCACGTGGTACGACGGCGACAGCAGCTCGGTCCTGATCGCCATGGCCAGCAGGCCGCCGGTGAAGAAGTAGACCAGCATGCCGACCAGGTACTGGATGCCGACCACCTTGTGGTCGAGCGTGTACCGGAAGTACCGGGAGAGGCCGCCGACGGCTCCCCGCTCCTCCTCAAGCTGCGGTATCGGCCGGCCGAGCATCTGCCGGACCAGGTCGTTGAACACGCCGAGCCCGATCAGCCAGCCGAGCACCAGGAAGGCGTAGCCGAGCACGATCGCCGTGTCGTTGCCGTCGGGCGCCCCGCCACCCGTCGCCACGAAGCTCGGGGTCATGAAGTTGCCGAGCCAGTGTCCGAGGGCATAGCCGATGACCGCACCGATTAGCGCGGTGTGCCATGCCGGGCGCAGCCACCAGGAGCGCTGCTTAGGTGTGCCGCCAGGCTCACGTCCGCCGGGCGCCTGCGCGCTTTCCGGCTGGGTTTCGATGGCCATATAAGTTACCTCGCTACCTTTCGCCGGATCAGGGTTGCTCTGGGTCGGCCGGGTTGTAGTAACCGCCGCCCGCGCTGGTCAAGCCGAGCTCCTCGTTCACCTTGCCCACGTTGGCGATCACGGTCGGGTCGTAGGTCAACGCATACGGCGGCAGTATCTTCGTCAGCGCGGCGAGCTGTATCTCCGTGGCATGCGCCCAGGTCATGAAGGCGGCCACCGGCACGACCTTGCCGTAGTTGAACATCGCGCCGTGCCAGATGCCGCACAGCTCGGCGCATCGCACCACGAACTGGCCGGTCTGCTTCGGGACGGTAAAGGCGACGTTGTTCACGGCCGGGTTCGCGTCAGCCTTCACGCCGAGCTGGTAGGCCCAGAAGCTGTGGATCACGTCCAGCGATGTGACGTTGAACCGCACCGGCGTATTGACCGGAAGCAGCAGGTCGGTGGTCTCGAAGCCGCCGAACTGCGGGTAACGGTACGTCCACGCCCACTGCTGGCCGATCACCTGCACTTGCAGGATGTTGTTCGTGCCCGGCGCCCACGAGGTGTCCGAGGCCGCGGGCGGCATGCCGCGCTGGAAGATCGGCTGCGGCCCCTGGCCGCTGCCCGCGCCCGCCGGAACGATGAGCTCGACGGTGCCGTACACCGCGAGGGCCAGGACCATCACGGAGGTCACGGTGATCCAGAGCGCCTGGATCCTCGTGTTGCCGTGGATCGGCGCGGCGTCCGTCTCGTCACCCGGCTTCTGCCGCCAGAAGGCCAGCGCCCAGCCGAAGTACAGCAGCACGCCGATGACCACCGGCGTGGCGATCGTGCCGAGCACCGTGATGTCGACCTGCTGGCTGGCCGCCGTGTTCGACGCATCGCCCGGCGGGATGTGTGGGCCCCACACCAGCGCCACGAGCAGGCAGCCGATGATGCTCAGCACTATCCAGATGACGAGCAGCCAGAGACCGTCTCGCCGCCCACCCTTCGAACCGGCCAGGGCCGGCCCTGCCTCAGCGGCCATCAGGCCTGCACCTCCATTTGACCCATCATGTAACCGAGCGTGGCCATCGGCCCGCCGTTGCCGTCGACGAATCCGCCACCGCAGGGCACGAAGCACTGCCAGCGGAAGGTCCCGCCCGCCTTCGGCGTCTTGAAGCTGAACTTCACCACGGAGTGCGGCGCGAGCGCCTCGTCGGCCGTGTTAGCCGCGCACGGCGACGTGGTGCACAGGGCGTTGTTCTCCGCCACCGTCGGCGGCGAGGCGACGGGCACGTTCAGTCCGAGGCCGGGGATCGCGAACGTGTGCTGCACCGAACAGTTGGCCCACGAGTCCAGCGTGGACACCGGGACGACCGGCCCGTACTTCTTGCCGTTGAATATCGAGACGTCCACCGCGTTCTTCTGCCCGCTCTGGGTGAACGTGCCGGTGACCTGGCCCCAGTACGGGTTGCGCAGCGGCGTGCAGCCGTCGTAACCCAGGATGGTGATGTTCACCTGCGTGTCCGCCGGGACCTTGAAGTACGTAGTGTGCACGAACTGGCCGGTCGAAGGGTTCTTGATGAAGTACGACACCCAGTCCGGCTTGTCGGTCACCGTCGTCTGCGGAGTGGTCATCAGCGTGACGTTCACCTGGCCGTTGCTCGCGACCGAGGTGTAGTCCATAGTCGGAGGCTGCGAGCCGATGTAATGCAACGCGACGAAAATCCCGCCCGCGACAACCGCCAGGAAAGCGATCACCAAGGTCGTCACGCGAGCCGGTAGAGACACCGGTTACCACCTCGTTTCTGCACAACGAGCGATGCACACGGTTGCACCCAACTGAGCGAACACCGGTAGCGGCGTCCTCGCAGGCCCCCGGATCGGGTGAACTCGGGGCCAAGTCGGCCGCAGGCGGCACTCGCGGGCAGGCTTGCCCACTTAAGACCCGATCGTGACGGCCCGGTGAACACGCACGCAACAGGCGAACGCCTGAATGACAAAATTGTCATGCGGGCAGGCCCAGGCCGCCCGGCTGGGCTATGGCGGCAAGCTGGGTTTTTGCTCCATAATCTGCTTGCTAAGGGTTGCAATCGTTTGTGTGACAGTGCTGTAACAGATCAAGACCGCACGCCCGTGGTCTGTTGACCCGGAATAAGGGCACAGAGACCATCAAGAGAACACTGACAGGGCGGATGGGAGGACGTTGGCGCACCTCGGACGCATCCTGATCGTCGATGACGAGCCGAAGATCCGCTCGTTCATCGGCCGGGCGCTTGCTGCCGCGGGGTATGCGACCGAATTCGCTGGCAGCGGCGCCGAGGGATTGCGCCGTGCCCTGGCCACCCGCTACGACCTGGTCATCCTGGATCTGGTCATGCCCGATCTCGACGGGCGCCAGGTGCTCGGCCGGCTGCTCGCCGCCCGTCCCGGTCAGGCCGTGATCGTGCTGTCCTGCGTGGCCGACGTGGCGGCGAAGGTCGACTGCCTGGAGCGCGGCGCCCAGGACTACCTGACCAAGCCGTTCTCGCTCGCCGAGCTGCTCGCCAGAGTGCGGGTCCGGCTGCGCGGCGAGCCGCACGCGCACGCGGAGGCGTCCGCCCGCGGCGCCGTAGGCAACGGCACGGCCGAACCGGCCGGAACTGGCGGCCCGCAGGCGCCGCACCCGAGCGCCCCGAGCGCCCGGGGCTCCGCGGGCGGCGAGTCACATCCGCACGCGGAGGTGATCCTGGCGGGCGACGTCACCCTCGACGTCGGGCGGCTGGTCGCCGACATCGGCCACGGGCCCGTGCCGCTGACCAGGCTGGAGTTCCTGCTGCTGCGCGAGCTCGCCGAGCACGTCGGGCAGTCGGTGCCCAAGGGCAAGCTGCTGGCCACCGTCTGGGGCTACGACTTCGACCCGGGCTCGAACGTGGTGGACGTGTGCGTCCGGCGGCTGCGCTCCAAGCTCGGCTTCGACCTGATCAAGACCGTGCGGGGTGAGGGCTATCAGCTCGTCGCCCGGTAGGCCCCTGAGCTCACCAGGCGGTGGGAGCGGCACTCGCTCCCCGGCCCGGTCGCGCCACGCGACCGCGACGATTCTCGCGCTGCGCTGGCCGTACAGCCCGCAGGCGCTGGACATCGGCTGGGCGGTCTTCTCGGTGCTCAACCTGGTCGCGATCTTCTGGTTCGCCAACTGGGAAACGATCCCGTTCCATTTCATCTGGATCAGCCTGACGGTGCTCTACGGCTTCCAGCCGTGGCGGGCCGCGCCGACCATGTGGGTGCTCGGCGCGGTCATGCTGACCACCGCCGCCGGCATCGGCCTCGACGTGTGGCGCGGCTCCGAGCCGCCCGCGGAGCTGACCGAGGTGCCGCTGATGGCCGCGGTGTTCGTCGCCATGGCGTGGCACGCCCACCGCAGGCTGGCAGCCGACCGGGCGACCCGGTCGCTCAGCGAGGAGAACGGACGGCTGCTCGCCACCCAGCAGCGGTTCCTCCAGGATGCCGCGCACCAGCTGCGGACGCCGATCACGATCGCGCTCGGCCACGCCGAGCTGCTGGCCGGCGATCTCACCGGCCAGCAGCAGGGCCAGGACATCCAGGTCGTGATCGGCGAGCTCAGCCGGCTGCGCAGGATCGCGGAGCGGCTGCTCCTCATCGCCGCCGCCGGCGACCCGGGGTTCCTGCATGGCGAGGTCGTCGCGCTCGACCGGCTGATCATGGAGCTGATCAGGCGGTGGCGGCCGACCGCCGACCGGAGCTGGCAGCTCGGCCGGCTCGACCCGGTGACGGTGCGGGCGGACAGGGAGCGGCTGGGCCTGGCTCTCGACGCGCTCCTCGAGAACGCGGTGCGGCATACCGTGACCGGCAATGTCATACAGTTGTCTGTCATCAGGGGCTGGCCCGGCATGCCGGTGCGCATTATCGTCGCGGACAACGGCAGCGGCATTCCCGAGGACCGGCTGCACCTCATCTTCGACCGGTTCCGCACCGGCGATGACCACGAGTCACGGGGAACCGGCCTGGGGCTTCCCCTCGTCCGCGCGGTAGCCCGCGCGCACGGCGGCGACGTGACGGTCCGCAGCAAGCCCGGCTCGGGCAGCGAATTCGAGCTGACCTTGCCGGCCCCGCCCAGCGGCCGGCCGGAGCTGCCGGCCGGTTCCGGCGCCACGGCGTCGGACGGGGCGGACGGGGCGGACGGGGCGGACGGGGCGGACAGCGCACCGGACCGGTCCGCGGCCGCCGGCCACGGGCAAGAGCAGCAAGGGAGTGCCAGGCGATGACGGTGAGGAGCGCTAGGCGATGCCGGTGAGGAAACGCTAGGTGATGCGCATAGGAAACGAGGCCGCCGCGCGCCAGGCCGCGCCAGGCGGCGGCCCGGGCGGTCCCGGGCAACCGGGGCCGGGCGGCCACGGCCCCCTGGCGCGAGCGGGCCGCGTGGCGGGCCGGCTCGTGCTCAGGCACAAGCTCATCACCGGGATCGTCGCGGTCTTCGTGGTCGCCGCCGTCGCGGTCAGCCTGGCCACTTCGGGCACCAGCGGCCCGCCGCCCGCCCCGGTGGCGGCCGGGTTCACGCTAGACTCCCTCACCGCCCCCGGCCAGCACATCACGCTGAGCCAGTACCAGGGCAAGCCGTTGATCGTGAACTTCTGGGCCTCCTGGTGCGAGCCTTGCCAGCAGGAGACCCCGTTGCTGGCGAGCTGGTACACCCGCCAGCACGGCCATGTGATCATCGTGGGGCTCGACGAGAACGACACCGCGGCGAGCGCGCTCAAGTTCGCCAAGGCCAAGGGCGTCAGCTACCCGATCGGCGTCGACCCGCAGCTCGCCGCGGCCAACGCGTACGGGGTCACCGGGCTCCCGCAGACGTTCTTCCTCAACGCGCAGCACCGCATCGTGGACCACGTGCTCGGCGCGGTGACGCAGGCCGACCTGGACAAGGGCCTGCGCCTTATGCAGGCAAGCTCCTGAGACAGCAGTAAGGATCGAGGCCAAGCCGTGGATTCCCCGACGAAGACCGAGCCGCCGTTCGTGCCGCTGCGGCACACCGGCTGGGCGTCGCACCGCACCCCGCTGTGGGTATTCGCCGCCGTCATCGTGCTCATTGGCGGCGTGGTGCTGGTGTCGCTGTCGCACAAGCCGTCCACCGCCCAGCGAGCCGGCGACCTGTCCGGGTACCTCAAGGACGTGAACGCGGGCATCGAGTCGTGCGCCGGCGGCACGCGGGACTCGATGACGGCTTTCAACAAGGTGCAGGCCGGCGACAAGGCCGACCTGTCCACCGCCCTCGGCATCCTCGCCTACAACGCGCAGAACTGCTCCCCGGCCAACAACGAGTCGCTGTCGGACTTCGCCACCTACCAGGTGACAGAGTTGCTGGCCCAGTTCCCGCTCGACAAGGCCGACAACGACGTCATCACCTGGGCGTTCCCCGACGCGATGAACGTCCAGCAGGACATGACCGCGGTGCTGAAGGCCGGCACGCCCGCGCAGCGCGCCACGGCCCAGGCGACGCTGACGGCGGCGCTGGCGGCGATGGACGCGCAGCGGACCGCGATCTACGGCATCTGGCGCAACGCGGAGAAGTCCGTAGGCAGCAGCGCCGCGCTGCCGTACCTGCCTGCCTAAGCACCGGGCGCGCTCAGGCACGAAGGCATACCGAGCGGCCACCCGGAGTTGAGCTTAAGGTGCGGCGGAGATCAGCGTCTCTTCTCAATCCTGAGCGCGCCCTCAGCTCGCATTCAGGTTGGGCACGCTTACTAGAGGGCAGGGGGGGACGCGGCCGCGCGCCCGCGGCCAGAAGGTACGACGTACGCTGTTCACGGGTGAAGGCGAGATTATGCAGGACAACGACAGCGGTAGCGAACAGCCGGGCAGCTGGCAGCCACCGGAGTACGTCAGCCCGTGGTCAGAGGCGTCCGGCGGCAGCGCGGGTGGCGACGCCGAGAACGCGTCGAACGATACGATCGCGTTCGGCCCCAGCGACCAGGCCGGGCACGCCGAGTCACCAGCGCCCGGAGCGTCCGGGGCACCCGCTCAGCCGCACTACGGCCAGGCCGGGTACGGCCAGCCGGAATACGGCCAGCCGGAATACGGGCAGCCCGGGTACGGCCAGCAAGGCTACGGCCAGGCGGCGTACGGGCAGCCAGGCTACGGCGGGCCCGGCTACGCGGCCTACGGCCAGCCCGGGTACGGCCAGCCCGGGTACGGGCAGCAGGGCTATAACCAGCCTCCGCAGGGCGGGTACGGCTCCTGGGGCGGCGGTCCCGGATGGGGCGGCTACGGCAGCCCGCCACCGCCGCCTCCCGGGTCGCGGTTCGGCCGTGTCCTCGCCTACGTGGCCGTCGCCGCGCTCGCGGCCGGCGTGGGCGCCGGCGCCGCGATCGCGCTGAACCACTCGTCCGCCCCCTCCTCCTCCCCGGCGGCCAACGGCAGCCAGCAGAACCCCTTCAGCAACGGCGGAAACAACTTCGGGCAGGCGCCGAACAACGGGCAGGCGCCGGGCAACCAGAACGGGACCGGTACCGGCGGTACCGGCACCGGCACCGGCTCGCTGAACGCGAAGGCGCTGGCGGCCGAGGTGGATCCGGCCATCGTCGACATCACCTCGCAGCTCAAGTACAACAACGCCACCGCCGAAGGCACCGGCATCGTCATCTCGCCCAGCGGCCTGGTGCTGACCAACAACCACGTGATCGACGAGGCCACCAGCGTGTCCGCCACGCTGGTGGTGTCAGGCAAGACGTACACCGCGAAGGTCCTCGGTTACGACTCCACCGATGACGTGGCGCTGCTGCAGCTGCAGGGCGCCTCGGGCCTGAAGACCGCGAGCCTCGGCGACTCCAGCAAGGTCAAGGTCGGCCAGGCGGTCCTCGCCCTGGGCAACGCCGGCGGCCGCGGCGGCCTCCCGTCCACCGCGCAGGGCACGGTACAGGGCCTGAACCGCACCATTCAGGCCACTGACAACGGCGCCAACACGGAAGAGACACTGCACGGCATGATCCAGACCAACGCGCCGATCCAGGAGGGCGACTCCGGCGGGCCGCTCGTCAACTCGTCGGCCCAGGTCATCGGCATGGACACCGCGGCCAACAGCTCAGGCTTCGCCCCTGACCAGTCAGAGGCCACCGCGGGCTTCGCGATCCCGGTCAACCACGCGCTCTCGATCACCAACCAGATCGCGGCCGGGCACGCCAGCTCAACGGTGCACATCGGCCTCGGCGGCTTCCTCGGCGTCACGGCCGCGGCCGCGAGCGACCCGACTGGCTGCCAGGGCAACGGCGGCCTCGGCGGCGGCTTCGGCGGCTACACCCCGCCGGTCAGCTCAGGCGCGCTCATCTGCCAGGTGTACCCGGGCACTCCCGCCCAGGCGGGCGGCCTGACCAGCGGCGACGTGATCACCTCGGTCAACGGCCAGACGGTCGCCTCGTCGGACGCGCTGACCACCCTGATGGCGGGCGACCACCCCGGCGACCAGCTGTCCATCGGCTACGTGGACGCCAACGACGCCAGGCACCAGACCAGCGTCACCCTGTCCGAGATGGCGAAGTAAGGGCCAGCACCCTGTTTCCAGGCCAGGCCCGGCGAGGCCTGGCCAAGGGGGCGGGCTTACCCGCCCAGCCAGGCGCGGAGCCGGGACTCGCACTCGGCGATCGCGGCTACCTCCACGTACTCGCCAGGGGTATGCGCCAGTTCGGGGATGCCCGGGCCGTAGTTGACCGCGGGGATGCCGAGCTCGGCGAACCTCGCCACGTCCGTCCAGCCGAGCTTGGCGCGCGGCGTGCCGCCCACCGCCGCGACGAAGGCCGCGGCCGCGGGGAACGACAGCCCCGGCCTGGCGCCGCCGGCCACGTCGAGCAGCGACACCTCCCACGCGGAAAACACGGACCGGATGTACGCCTCCGCCTCCGCGCCGCTCCGGTCAGGCGCGAACCGGTAGTTCACCGTCACCGTGCAGGAGTCCGGCACTACGTTCCCCGCGACGCCGCCGCTGACCGCGACCGCGTTCAGCCCCTCGTGGTACTCCAGCCCGTCGACGACAGGCCTGCGCGCCTCCCATGACCGCAGCACCTCCAGGATCGCGGCCGCCTCATGGATCGCGTTCCGCCCCATCCAGGAGCGGGCCGTGTGCGCCCGCACGCCGGTCGCCGTCACCGCCGCGCGCAGCGTGCCCTGGCAGCCGCCCTCGACCGCCCCGCCGCTCGGCTCGAGCAGCACCGCGAAGTCGCCGGCCAGCAGCTCAGGAGCCGACTGGGACAGCTTGAACAGCCCGTTCCTCGCGACGTCGACCTCTTCACACTCGTAGAACACGTAGGTCACGTCGCGGGACGGCGCGTTCGGCCGCGATCCGGTGAGCCCGGCGGCGAGGCGCAGCTGCACGGCCACCCCCGACTTCATGTCGGATGTGCCGCAGCCAGTCACGCGCGTACGTTCCGGATTAAAGGACGACGGGACATTTCCCGCGAGCGGCACGGTGTCGATATGACCAGCCAGCACCACTCGTTCCTGACGCCCGAGTGACGTGCGGGCGACAAGCGTGTTGCCGAAGCGGGCCGTCGTCAGGTGCGGCAGCGGCGCCAGGGCCCGCTCGATCGCGTCGGCCAGCGGCTTCTCCTCGCCGCTGACGGAGGCGATGTCGGTGAGCGCGGCGGTCAGCGTCGCGCCGTCGGCGTCCAGGTTGAGCTCGTGGTCCATGAGGTCACACGGTAACAGCGGCCTGGCGGCCCCAGCGCCTCGCGCGCCTCTTACTGCTCACGCAGCTCTTGGAGCTCCTGAGTGTCACGGGTCGACCCGGCCCGCTGCGAGATCGACCGGGCGGCACCACGCAGCGCGCTGACGATCACCGCGACGGACGGCCGCGTCAAGCTCGCCGTGCGCGCCACCGCGAACACGTCCCTGGCCAGGTCGAGCCCGGCCGGCAGCTCCCTGACCACCAGCCGCCGCTCGTAGGCGCCGACGGCGAGCCTGGGCATGATCGCGATGCCCAGGCCGCGGGCGACCAGGTTCGCGACCGTGCCGAGCCCCTCGAACTCCGACGGTACTGGCGGGGTCAGCCCGACGGCGGCGAGCAGCCGGTCGGTCGCCTGCCTGGATGGCTCGCTGGACGGCGCGGCCAGCCACGGCTCGTTGCGCAGCGCCCGCAGGTCGACCGGCAGGTCGGGGTTGGCGGCCGGGTGGTCGCGGGCGACCACGAGTACGAGGGGGTCGCGGACCAGGTGGTAGTAGCTGAGCACGCCCTGGCCGTGGTCGGCACCGGCGCCGTCGCCGTCCACGCTGGGGTGGCCCGGCGGGCTGGTAACGAGAGCCGAGAGCCGGCCGGTCCAGTCGTCCACGATCGCCGCCTCGACCTCGCCGGAGCGGACCAGCTGCAGGCCCTCGGCCGGGTCGGCCTCCCGTAGCAGCAGCGACAGCTTGGGGTGGGCCCGCAGCGAGCGGGCGAGCGCGGGCGCGAACGCGACCGCGGCGGACGGGAACGCGGTCACCACGACACGCCCTGACGGCTGAGCGGCCTGCGCCGACAGGTCGGACTCGGCTTCCTCGACCATGGCGAGGATCCGCTCCGCGTGCACGGCCAGCCTGCGGCCGGCGGCGGTCAGCCCGGCGCTGCGCGCTGTCCTGTCGAGCAGCGGCGTGCCCGCCTCCCGTTCCAGGACCGCTAGCTGCTGAGATACCGCCGAAGGCGTATAGCCGAGCGCCTCAGCGGTCCGCGCGATGCTGCCCCGCGCGGCGAATTCGTGCAGCATACGGAGCCTGCGGATATCAAGCATTAACAAATCTTAGCCTCTCCCCAAGGCATCGGCGCTTGTACTAACGCTCAATGCGGGGAAGTGTTGACCAGGTAATCGCCACAAACTAGTCGTTGCCGCAGCTAGGAGTGCCAGTCTTCATGGCCGCCACCGCGCCATTGCCGGTCCTCACCATAGACCAACAGGAAACACCAACGATAAACCCAATCGTTGGTGTTTCCGCCACCCTCGCCGCGAACGAGGCGCTCGCGGAGCGACGGCGGCGCGGTGAGCGGGTGCTGCCGCTGGCGTTCGGCGAGGCGGGCGTGCCGGTCGCGCCGGTGCTGCGGGAGGCGCTCGCCACCGCCAGCTCCCAGAACGGGTACGGGCCGGTCGCCGGCTCCGCCGACCTGCGCGCGGCCGTCGCCGGGTACTGGACACGGCGCGGGCTGCCGACCGCGCCAGGCGACGTGGTGTGCGGGCCGGGAAGCAAGGCGCTGCTGTTCGGACTGCTGCTGGGGTTGCACGGGGTAGACGTGGCGATCCCCCGGCCGAGCTGGGTCAGCTACGCCGCGCAGGCGGCGCTGACCGGAGTCCGGCCGGTGCACGTGCCGATCGCGGGCGGGGCCGGCGGCGTGCCCGACCCGGACCTGCTGTCCGGCGCGGTGACCACGGCCCGCCGCGCCGGGCGACGGATCGGCGCGGTCATCGTCACGCTGCCCGACAACCCGACTGGAACGCTGGCGGGCCCGGACAGCGTCCGCCAGCTGTGCGCCGTGGCGGAACGGCACGACCTGCTCATCATCTCGGACGAGATCTACCGCGACCTGACGCACGACGCCGCGGCGCCGTTCCTCAGCCCCGCGGAGGTGGCGCCGGAGCGGACCGTGATCACCGCCGGCCCGTCCAAGAACCTGGCGCTCGGCGGGTGGCGGCTCGGCGTCGCGCGGCTGCCCGGCGGCGCCCGGCGGCTGCGGGCGATGCGGGACCGGCTGGTGGGCGCCTGCAGCGAGATCTGGTCGGCACCGGCCGCGCCGGTGCAGGCCGCCGCCGCGGTCGCCTTCAGCGAGCCGTCCACGGTGACCGAGCGGATCGCGCGCTCCCGGCGGCTGCACGGCGCCGTCGCCCGCGCGGTCGCGTCGCTGCTGACCTCGGCTGGCGTGGCCGTGCAGCCGCCCGCCGGCGCGTTCTACCTGTACCCGGACTTCGGCGCGCACCGCGGGGCGCTAGGGCGGCGGGGCGTCACCACGTCCGCGGACCTGGCGGCGCTGCTGCTGCGCGACTACGGCGTCGGGACACTGCCAGGCAGCGAGTTCGGCGACCCGGCGGAGGCGCTGCGGCTGCGGATCGCGACGTCGCGGCTGTACGGGGAGGCCGCCTGGCAGCAGGAGGAGGCGCTCGCCGCCGACGACCCGGTCGCGCTGCCATGGATCGCCGACGCCCTGGACTGGCTCCGGCAGGCACTGACCGAGGTTACGGCTTAGCTCGCGGCCGCCCAGGCGCTCGTGCCCGCCAGCACCAGCATGATCACGGCGGCGACCCGGGTCAGCCACTTGACCGGGATGATCTTCAGCAGCCGCCAGCCCACCACGACCGCCGCCCCGGCGGCCACCCACAGCGCCAGCGTCGCGCCGACACCGACCGCGAGCGGGTCGTGGTAGCGGGCGGCCAGGCTGACCGTCAGGAACTGCGTCAGGTCACCGAACTCGGCGAGGAACACCACCGCGAACGACGTCCCCGCCACCGGCCAGAACCCGTTCCGCAGGCCGTCCCTGCCGATGTCGTCCTCGTCGTCCTTATCCTCACCGCTGCCGTGCCGCCAGAGCAGCACCGCCCCGGCCAGGAACGCGGCGGCGGCCAGCGCCTCCACCACACGGTGCGGCAGCAGGCTGAGCACTCCGCCCGCGGCGACCGCCAGCGCCACCTGGGCCGTAAACGCGGCGGCGGCGCCGGCGAACACGTACCACGGCCGGTACCTGCTGCTCAGGATCAGGCAGGCCAGCACGGTCTTGTCGGGGAGTTCGGCGGGCAGCACGGCCAGGAAGCTGGTCAGTGCCACGGTGAGGCTCATCCGGGAGGGCTCCATATGTCGGGCCTGCCGGCTACCGCCGGGCGAACCCGGGACCTCCGGCACGGCAGCATGCTGCTCGGCCGAAAGTCTCACTCAGGTCGTCGCGGCCCATGCGGGCGGTGACGGCCCCCCGGGTACCGGGCCCGCGCTCGATCGCTGTCAAGCGCTGGGCCGAGATTGTCGGCACCCGGCGTCGGAGCTACTCCCCTTCGCGCGCCTATGTTAACCCACGCGGGGGCTAGGGAGCATCTCTCACGGTCAGGAAAATGGGGGTCGCGGCCCCCGTGCGCGATCCCCGCTACCGCTCCCCCGGGCACTGAGGCCCTCCGGTAGCACGGAGAAGAGCGGCCGCCCGCAAGATGCCTGCGCTCGGCCGCTCTGATGTCCCTCCGCAAGGACATGTTTCTCCGCGAGCACGACTGTAGGCGACCGGGCCAGCAGGTAAACCCTCTGGTGATGGATTCAGCGCGATCGTGTCAGGAAAATCGGATGGAGCCGAGGAAGGTCATGTCGCGGATGGCGATCTTTCGGTACCTGGTCGCGATGACGCCCTCTTTGCGCAGATCGCCGAGCACCCGCTCGGTGGTCGACACCGCGACCCCGGCCAGCTCGCCCAGTTCCGACTGGGTGATGGGCAGGGGGATCACCACCGCGCCGTCCGCGGCCTGCTCTCCGTAGTCCTCCGCCAGCTCATACAGCACCTGGGCGACCCGTTCCCTGGCGCCGCAGGTGCGCTCGGCCGCGTGCCGCTCCGTCGCGGCCCGCATCTTGGCGACCAGGGACTTGGTGATGGTGGTCTGCGCCGCGGGATACCGCTGGCCGAACTCGGTAAACCGCGCCCGGCTGATCCTGATCGCGGAGACCGCGCCGACCGCACGGGCGGTGGCGGTGCGCGGTTCGCCGTCGAGCACGGCGAACTCGCCGATGAGGTCACCACGGGACCGGACGGCCAGCATCGTCTCGGTACCGCTCTCGGCGGCGACAGTCACCTTGACCATGCCGTCGGTTAGCACGAAGAGCCCGTCGCCGGGATCGCCCTGGAGCACCAGGATGCCGTCGTCAGGGAACTTGACCGGGCTGCCCGCGGCGAGCAGCGCGATGCGCTCCGGTTCGGTCAGCTGGGCGACAAGGCTGAGCGGCGGCCAGCTGACACGGTCAGGCGGGGCCGCGGCGGCTCTGTGCGGCGGCGGCGTGGAGTGCGGAGATAGCGGAAGAGACACGTCAGTATTTTGCCAGTTCTGCGCAAGCGGTAGCGGACACGACTGAATCCGTTGTCGAATCAAGCAATTTCAGTCTATCTGAGCCTTTCCGGGGAGAGGGCTACCCATTACCCTTTCACGTAAGGGGACATGGGGTGGGGGAAATGACAGACGGCGTGGCCGCCGAGCCCCGGGGTCAGGGCTACGGACGTAAACTCCGAATAGGTTTCGTATTGGATGTCGCCGGCTACGGCACGCGTTCGGCGCTGGCGCAGAACGATGTGCAGCGGCGGCTTCCGCTCCTTGTGGTCGATTCGATCGCCGAATGCGGGATGGACCTCCGCAGCGTCGACCACGAGTGGACCGGAGACGGCATCAATGTGGTGATGCCCGCCGACGTCGATCCGACCGTGGTGTTGCCGGTGCTCATCCGTTCGCTGGCCGCGAACCTCGGCGCGGATAACGTGCGGAGCGTCGACCGCATCCGGCTGCGGATGGCGGTTGGGGTCGGCCTGGTCGAGCGGAGCGCGGCCGGTTTTGGCGGCCCAATGATCGTGGACACGAACCGTTTGGTCGGCAGCGCGCCACTGCGCGCCGCATTGGCCGCCTATCCCAGCGCCGATCTCGCCGTCGCGATATCGGATCAGGTGTACGCCACAGTAATCAGGCCGGGATATCCGGGAATTCCGGGATCCCAGTTCAACCGGGTGAGCGTCGTCGCCAAGGAATTCACCGGGCCCGCCTGGATATGGGTATCCGCCCGGCAGTGGGGCGAGCCTGCCTACCGGCCGCTGCGCGCCGACGACCCGCGCGAGATCGGCGGCTACCGCATCGCGGCGTGGCTCGGCGACGGCCCCGCGGGCCAGGTCTACCTCGGCCATACCCGCCCCGGCGGTGGCTGGGTCGCGGTGAAGAGGTTCCGCCAGGAACTGGTCACCGACGCCGGCGCCCGGCGCCGCCTCACGGCGGGCGCGCTGGCCGCGCGGGTGGTGCACGGCGCGCACATCGCGCACGCCGTCGACGCGGATACCGAATCCGGCCGGACCGCGCCGTGGGTCGCGAGTGTCCTGGTCCTCGGCCCTTCGCTGGCCGAGACCGTGGCCGAGACCGGGCCGCTGCCCGCCACGGCCGTCATCTGGATCACCCTTGACGTCGCCCGCGCGCTGGTGCCGCTGCACGACGCCGGGATCGCCCACCAGTCGGTCACCCCTGGGAACGTGCTGCTCGAACCCGGCGGCCCCGCGCTCACCGACCTCGCCATCAGCAAGGCCGCGCTGACCACTGGCGCCGCGCCGCCCGCCGACGACGTGTTCCAGCTCGGCAACACGGCGTTCTACGCCGCGACCGGCCGGTCGCCATGGCACACCTGCCCCGTGGCCATCATCGCGGCGGGAGAGGAGCCCGGCGAGCCAGACCTGGCCGGCTGCCCGGCCGCGCTGCTGCCGACGCTGAGGGCCTGCCTGACGACCGATCCCGGGTGGCGGCCCACGGCCGCCGAAGTGCTCACCATGCTGACGGACGTCGCGGGCCAGCGGCCGCGGTCCTGGCTGCCCGGCACGATCACGGCACGGTTCGACGAGTACCGGGAGTTCCCGCCAGAGCCTGCTCCGGCGCACCGGACGCGGTTCCCTTACCTGCGCCGCCCGGCGAGTAGGCTCAATTTATGCTGAGCCAGGAACTGGTCGACTCGCTGTTCCCGTCCGAACTGCCCGCCCCCGGGCACTGGGCGCGGCGGTACCCGCCGCGCGAGCTGCCGGCGGGCGCCGAGGTCACCAGGTTCGCGCCGAGCCCGACCGGCTGGCTGCACATCGGCGGCGTGTTCACGGCCAGCGTCGACCAGGACGTCGCGCACAATTCCGGCGGCGTCTACCTGGTCCGCATCGAGGACACCGATCAGTCGCGGTTCGACCCCGAGGCGGCGAGCCAGTTCGAGGCCGCCTTCGACTACTTCGGCATCGGGCCCGATGAGGGCGGCGAGAAGGGCTACTACGGCCCCTATGCCCAGTCGGAACGCGGCCAGATCTACCTGACGTACGTCAGGGAACTGATGCGGCAGGACAAGGCGTACCCGTGCTTCGAGACCAAGGAGCAGGGCGACGCGCGGGTCGCGAGGCAGCGCGCGACCGGGGCGCTGCCCGGCTACTACGGCGAGTGGGCGATCTGGCGGGATGCCGCCGAGGAGGAGGTGCGCGAGCGGCTCGCCGCGGGCGCCCCTTACGTGGTGCGCTTCAGGTCACCGGGCGCCGGCGGCCACCGGGTCAGCTTCACCGACGAGATCCGCGGCGAGATCACCCAGGATGACAACCGCAACGACGTGGTGATTCTCAAGAGCAGCGATCAGCCGCTCCGGTTGCCCACCTACCACTTCGCACACGCCGTGGACGATCACCTGATGGGGGTAACGCTGGTGATCCGCGGCGAGGAGTGGCTGTCCTCGGTGCCGCTGCACCACCAGCTGTTCGACGCGCTGGGCTTTCCCCGGATCCCGTACGCGCACGTCGCGCCCCTGATGAAGCAGGACGGCGGCAGCCGCCGCAAGCTGTCCAAGCGCAGGGACCCGGAAGCCAGCGTCGGCTACTACATCGAGCAGGGCATCCCGGTGGAGGCGGTGCAGTACTACCTGCGCGGCCTGGCCAACGGCAGGCTCGCCGAGATGCCGCTGCCGGAGGCGCTGGCCACCCCGCTGCGGCTGTCGGAGTTCGGCGTCGCGGGCCCGCTGCTCGACCTGGTGAAGCTGGACGACATCTGCGCCGACTTCGTGGCCACGCTGCCCGGCGCGGAGATCCTGGACCGGGTGCTGCCGTGGGCGGACAGCTACGATCCGGATCTGGCCAGCGTGCTGCGTGCGGAGCGGGACCTGGCGCTGCGGGCGCTGGCCGTCGAGCGTGAGGGCGCCGACAACCCGCGCAAGGACCTGCGCCGGTGGGCGGAGTTCCGCCCGGTCTACGGATTCTTCTTCCCGGAAATCTTCGAGCTGGTCACCGACCCGGCCGACCCGAGGTTCGGCGGCCTCGACCCGGACCTGGTCCGCGCGATCGCGTCGGGTTTCGCCGACGGCTACCAGCCGCTCGATCCTGGCCCGGCCTGGTTCGAGCAGGTCCGCCAGCTCTCCGCCAAGCTCGGCTTCGCGCCGAGCAACAAGGAGTACAAGAAGAACCAGGACGCTTACCCCGGCTCGATCGCCCACGTGTCGCAGGTCATCCGGGTGCTGCTCACCGGCTCCCGGCGCAGCCCCGATCTGGGCGAGGTCTGCGCCGCCATCGGCGAGCCCGAGGTGCTGCGCCGCGCCCGCGCCCTCAGCTAGAGGGGCATCGCATGAACTTGCGCCCTTGAGATACCCTGGGAGGGTATCTAATCGTAGGCGATCGAGCCTCTGGCGCGGCTGGCGGACCGGCCAGCGCTCCCCATGGCTCAGGCAGTCGCCGGGACAAGGCACCATAGAACCGCCATGACGCTTACCGAACTGGTCCCGCCGCGCACGGACGGGGCGGTAGACCCGGACGCGGTCTTCAACGCATTCGCGGGGTGGACGAAGAGCCGGGGACTCGACCTGTACCCGCACCAGGAAGAGTCGCTCATTGAGATCGTCACCGGCGCGAACGTCATCCTGTCGACGCCCACCGGGTCGGGCAAGAGCCTGGTCGCCATGGGCGCGCACTTCGCCGCGCTCGCGACCGGGCAGCGGTCCTACTACACGGCGCCGATCAAGGCGCTGGTCAGCGAGAAGTTCTTCGCGCTGTGCGACGCCTTCGGGCCTGCCAACGTCGGGATGATGACCGGCGACGCGAGCGTCAACGCCAAGGCGCCCATCATCTGCTGCACCGCGGAAGTCCTCGCGAGCATCGCGCTCCGCGACGGCCCCGACGCCGACGTGGGGCAGGTCGTGATGGACGAGTTCCACTTCTACGCCGACCCGGACCGCGGCTGGGCCTGGCAGGTCCCGCTCATCGAACTGCCCAAGGCCCAGTTCATCCTGATGTCGGCCACCCTCGGGGACGTCACGCGGTTCGAGAAGGACCTCATCAGGCGCACCAAGCGGCCGACCGCGGTGATCAAGAACGCCGAGCGTCCGGTGCCGCTCATCTTCTCCTACCTCGTCCAGCCGCTGCACGAGACGCTCGAGGAACTGCTCACGACCAACCAGGCGCCCGTTTACGTGGTTCATTTCACGCAGGCCGCGGCGCTCGAGCAGGCGCAGGCGCTGATGAGCACGAACATGTGCACGCGGCAGGAGAAGGACAAGATCGCTGAGCTGATCGGCGACTTCCGTTTCGCGTCGGGATTCGGCAAGACCCTGTCCCGGCTGGTGCGGCACGGCATCGGCGTGCACCACGCGGGCATGCTCCCCAAGTACCGCCGCCTCGTCGAGACACTCGCCCAGGCCGGCCTGCTCAAGGTCATCTGCGGCACCGACACGCTGGGCGTCGGCATCAACGTGCCGATCCGCACGGTGGTGTTCACCGCGCTGAGCAAGTTCGACGGCAAGCGGACGCGGCTGCTGCACGCCCGCGAGTTCCACCAGATCGCCGGTCGCGCGGGACGGGCCGGGTTCGACACGGCGGGCCGCGTCGTCGTCCAGGCGCCCGAGCACGTCGTCGAGAACGAGCGCGCGCTCAAGAAGGCGGGCGACGACCCGAAGGCACGCCGCAAGGTCGTCAGGAAGAAGCCGCCCGAGGGTTTCGTCTCCTGGGGCCAGCCCACGTTCGAGCGCCTGGTGGCAGCCGACCCCGAGCCGCTGACCTCGAGCTTTACTGTCACGCACGCGATGGTGCTGAACGTCATCGACCGCCCGGGCAACGCGTACGCGGCGATGAAGCACCTGCTGACCGACAACGACGAGGACCGGGCCCGGCAGCGCAAGCACATCCACCGGGCCATCGAGATCTACCGCGCGCTGCTCGCCGGCGGTGTCGTCGAGCGCCTCAAGGAGCCCGACGAACTCGGCCGGTACGTCCGGCTGACGGTCGACCTGCAGTACGACTTCGCGCTCAACCAGCCGCTCTCCCCGTTCGCGCTGGCCGCGATCGAGCTGCTGGACAAGGAGTCAGAGACCTACGCGAAGGACGTCATCTCGGTCATCGAGTCCACCCTCGACGACCCGCGGCAGGTGCTGTCCGCACAGCAGTTCCGCGCGCGCGGCGAGGCAGTGGCCGCCATGAAGGCCGAAGGCGTCGACTATGAGACGCGCCTGGAACTCCTCGACGACGTCAGCTACCCCAAGCCGCTCGAAGACGTCCTCGAGGCCGCCTACGAGATCTACCGGCGCGGCCACCCGTGGGTCGGCGATTACCCGGTCTCCCCCAAGTCCGTGGTCCGCGACATGTTCGACCGGGCGATGACGTTCGGCGAGTACGTGCAGTTCTACGGCCTGTCCCGGTCCGAGGGCCTGGTGCTGCGCTACCTGGCCGATGCCTACAAGGCGCTGCGGCAGACCGTGCCCGACGAGGCGAAGACCGAGGAGCTCGCCGACCTCATCGAATGGCTCGGCGAGCTGGTCAGGCAGGTCGACTCCAGCCTGATCGACGAGTGGGAGCGGCTCAGCCACCCGGATCCCGGGTCGGCCGAGATCGAGGCGGCGCCGAAGTCGGTGACGTGGAACACGAGGGCGTTCCGGATAATCGTGCGCAACGCGCTCTTCCGCAGAGTCATGCTCGCGGCCCTGCGGAGATACGGTGAGCTGGGCGAACTCGACGCGACGGACGGCTGGACCGCGCGCGCCTGGGAGGACGCCCTCGACGGCTACTTCGACCTGTACGACGACATCGGCACCGGGGCAGACGCGCGCGGCCCGGCGATGCTCATCGTCGAGGAGGGAGCGCGGGAATGGACGGTCCGGCAGATCTTCGACGACCCGGCGGGCGACCACGACTGGGGCATTTCCGCCAGCGTCGACCTGGCCGCCTCCGACGAAGCGGGCACCGCGGTCATTCACGTTACCGACGTCGGGCAGCTGTAGCCGTCGCGGGCGGCCTCACGACCTGATGCGGTCGCAGGGCAGCGTCTGGAGGATCGCGCCGGCCTTCTCGGTGATCTGGCCGGTCGTC
Organism: uncultured Actinomycetota bacterium; assembly: GCA_963843745.1. GTDB lineage: Bacteria > Actinomycetota > Actinomycetes > Streptosporangiales > Streptosporangiaceae > Trebonia. The sequence goes on along the minus strand of CAWJLP010000007.1, from coordinate 436,412 downwards.
GAGACCGCGCAGTCGTGCTGCCACTTGGCGGCGATCGGCGCCCAGGTCCAGCCCCAGTTGCTGCGCCAGCCCACGTACCGGAAGTCCACCACCCAGGAGAAGGCGAGGACGGCGACCAGCGCCGTGACCGCCATCGCGGGGCGGACGCTGCCGACGCCCCGCGCCGCTCCCGGCCCTGGTCCTGGCCCCGGCTGGGCCGCCTGGGCCGCCTGGGCCGCCTGGGCCGCCCGGCGCCGGCGCAGGGCGTAGTCCGCGCCGACGATGACGGCCGATACGAACAGGTAGATCGGCAGCACCGTGTACCTGCTGCCCGGCTGCTCGGCCGGGAACATCGTGGCCCGCGCCAGGTGGGCGGTCACGGTGATGCCAAGCACGGGGAAGATGAACCCGATGACCAGCGCGGTCACGACGAACGGCCTGGCCCCAGCCTGGGTCACCAGGATCACGGCGAAGATCGCGACCAGTACGACGCCGACCAGCGCGGTGGCACCGTTCAGCCCGGCGAGCGACCGCAGCCACCACACCAGGTGCCAGCCGAACGCGGGCAGCACGACGTCATGCCCGTAGAACGCGAGCGAGAGGCCGGGCGGCGCCACCGAGTTGCTTACCCGGGAACTACCGGACTGGTAGGCGGAGATGATGAACGGCACTTGCGCGAGACAGCCCGCCAGCCAGCCGATGGTCACCGCGTGCTCGCGGGGACGGCGCAGCACGTACCAGCGCGCGGCGGCCAGCGGCAGGAACAAGAAGCACAAGCTGTTGGAAGCGGCCGCCGCAAAGGCGACGACCAGCGCCACCGCCATCCCGGTCCGCGTCCGCGGCCGCCACAGCAGCGCCCAGAACGCGGCGGGCATCAGGTACCAGACCGAGTTCACCCCGCTGTCGATGATCTCCATCGGCGCCGCGGGCAGCAGCACAAGCGCCACCGCGAGCAGCGCGCGCAGCCGCGCGGACCGGACGTGGCCGGCGCTCGCGTGGTAGATGAACAGGGCGCAGCAGGCCGCGACGAGCGCCCCGGCCACCGCGAACGCGCGGGCCGCCTGCGTTATCGGCAGGTAGATCACGAACTGGGCGATGACGCGGGGCAGGAACTGCCAGTCGCTGTTGTACCCGATGAAGATGTTCCAGTGCTTCTGCAGCGCCTGGGTCAGGAAGACGAAGTAGTCCTCGGCGTAGATCGTGTCCCACGACGGCAATCGCAGCGGAATGCGCAGCAACGTCACCACGGTGGCGATGCCGACGGCCGCGACCTGGATCGCGACGCTGAGCGCGCGCAGACTCCACGTCCGGCCGGCCGGCGGCGGGGCCTCAGGGAACAGCTCACCGAGCGTTCGGCGGACCCGGCCGGCGTCCGGCTGCTGGTCTGGCGTGACCAGCGCGTGCGCAGTGTCGCCGGTGCGGCTGGTCTCAGGGATCATCGCCCAGAGATTATCACCGCGGCGACAAGGCACGAGGACCTGTCACGGCGATTGGCGCCGGGTGCCAGGCGCGCCGCCGACGGTTAATTCGCGTGACTGCTACCACCCTGCCGCAGGCATAATCCGCGGTATGACTACCGATGCCGATCCGGCCGTCGTTGCGCGGCTGCGCGCCGCCGGGTGCGTCTTCGCCGAAGACGAGGCCCGGCTGCTCGCGGCCGCCGCGGGCAGCCCGGTCGAGCTCGACGCGCTCGTCGAACGGCGGGCCAGCGGCCTGCCGCTCGAGCTGGTGGTCGGCTGGGCGGAGTTCCGCGGGCTGCGGATCTTCGTGGACCCCGGAGTGTTCGTGCCGCGGCGCCGCAGCGAGTTCCTCGTCGAGACCGCGGTCTCGCTGGCTCACCAGCCGGACCCGGTGATCGTCGACCTGTGCTGCGGCACCGGCGCGCTTGGCCTGGCGGTCGCCGCCGCGCTCGGCGGTGCCGCGGGAGGGGCCGCGGGAGGGGCCGCGGGAGGGGCCGCAGGAGGGGCCGAGTTGCACGCCGCCGACATCGACCCGGCCGCGGTCGCGTGCGCCCGGCGCAACGTCGAGCCTGCCGGCGGCCACGTCTACCAGGGCGACCTGTTCGGCCCGCTGCCGCCAGCGCTGCGCGGCCGCGTCGGCATCCTGATCTGCAACGCGCCGTACGTGCCTAGCCAGGAGGTGGCGTTCCTGCCCCCGGAGGCGCGCGACTACGAGCCGCGCGGCACGCTCGACGGCGGCCCCGACGGGCTCGCCGTGCTCCGCAGGGTCGCGGCAGCGGCGCCTGGCTGGCTGGCCCCCGGCGGCACGCTGCTGGTGGAGACCAGCGACCAGCAGGCGCCGGACATGACGCGGGCGATGACCGCCGCGGGACTGACCGCGCGGGTGCGTGGCTGCGCGGAGTACGGCGCTACTGTGGTCACGGGTTCCGCAGAATTATTCGTAACGGTCCCGGCCCTCTCCAGGAGCACCATGACTGTCAAGGTCAGCGTCGCCTGCCGCCGGGCGAGGCTGCTGGCACGGCATCAGCTGTCCGTCCCGGCCGCGACCATCGCCGGCGCCGTGGACGCGATGGTGGCGCTGCACGCCACCGACCCGGTGACCGTGTACCTGTCGGCGCGCGCCCGCGTCCCGGCCGCGACCGTCGAGGCGGTGGACGAGGCGCTGTATGCCTCGCGCGCGGTCGTGCGGATGCTCGGCATGCGGCGCACCGTATTCGTGGTGCCGGCGCCGCTTTTCCCCGTAGTGCAGCGGGCCTGCACCGACGACGTCGCGCGGCGGCTGCGACGCCAGCTGGAACGGGACCTCACGAACGGCGGGGTCGGGGACGGTGACGCCGCCGGGTGGCTGCGGGACCTCGGAGACGCCGCACTGCGGGCACTCGCCGCGAGGGGCAGCGCGACCGGTGCGCAGCTGTCCGCGGACGAGCCGCGGCTGCGGACGCAGCTCGTCTACGTGCCGGACAAGAGCTACGGCGGCGCGGCGAACATCACGTCGCGGGTGCTGGTGATGCTCGCCGCGGAAGGTCACATGATCCGCGGCCACCGCCGCGGCGGCTGGTCGTCCGGCCAGTTCGAATGGTTCCCCGCGGCTGCCTGGCTGGCCGCCGCCCCCGGCCCGGCCGCGGACGGCGCGGGCGACCCGCGCGTCCCCGCGGACGCTGACCTCGACGCGGCGACCGCGCGCGCCGAGCTGGCCAGGCGATGGCTGCTGGCGTTCGGGCCCGCGCCGGTCTCCGACCTGCAGTGGTGGGCTGGCTGGACCGGGGCGCAGACGAAGGCGGCGCTGGCCGCGCTGCCGGTGTGCGAGGCAGACCTTGACGGACGGCCGGGTGTCATGCTGGCGGGCGACGAGCCGCCGGACGAGGCCGCGGCGCCGGCGCCGGCGGCCGCGCTGCTGCCCGCCCTCGACCCGACGCCGATGGGCTGGCAAGCGCGGGACTGGTACCTCGGCCCGCACGGGCCGGCCTTGTTCGACCGGACCGGCAACATCGGCCCGACCGTGTGGTGGGAGGGCAGGATCGTCGGCGGCTGGGCGCAGCGCGCGACCGGCGAGGTCGTCTGCCGCCTGCTCGAGGACATCGGGTCCGATGGCGTGGCGGCCGTGTCCGCGGAAGCGTCACGGCTCGAGGAGTGGCTCGGTTCCGCGCGGGTCACCCCGCGTTTCCGCACCCCGCTGGAGCGGTCGCTGGTGGCCTAGGCGCCAGGTCGCTACGCCTCGTTCATCGTGCGCGGGTACCGCTTGCCGTAGTTACGTGAGCTCCCAGGTGGGGCCGGCGGCAGTGTCGGTGACCTGGACGCCGAGGGCTTCGAGTTCGGCCCTGATCTCGTCGGCGCGCCCCCAGTTCCTGTCTATGCGGGCCTGGGTGCGGTCAGCGATCTTGCGCTCGATCAGCTCGACCTCCGCGGGGTCGAGATCGGCGGCGGACCGGCGGCGGTCCACCTCGCGCACCTCGAGCACGGCGAGGCCGAGGCCGAGCAGCGCGTCGGCGGCCGCGACCACGACGCGCAGTCCCTCGGCGGTGATGTCGGTGTCGCGCAGCGACTCCTGGAGGGCGGCGAGGATCTTCGGGGTGGCCAAGTCGGCGGCGATCGCCGCGTCGAGTTGCTCCAGGTACGCGGCGGCGACCTTGTCCATGGGCGGCAGCAGCGCCCGCGCCGCGTCGTAGGTCTCGGCCGCGGGCAGCGGGCGGAGCGCCTCGACGCGCCCGGCCAGCCGGCGCAGCGTCGCCTGCGCGGCGTCGACCGCGTTGGTGGTGAAGTCGAGCTGGCTGCGGTAGTGGCCGCCGAGCAGGAACAGCCGGTACGCCATCGGGTGGTAGCCGGCCTCGACGAGATCGGCGAGCCGCGGCACGGGTCCCGACGACTTGGCGATCTTCGCGTTGTTCATCAGCAGGAACTCGTTGTGCAGCCAGAACCGCACCCACGGCTGCCCGTCGCCGAGGTACGCCTCGCTTTGCGCGATCTCGTTGACGTGGTGCAGCTGGCGGTGGTCGACGCCGCCGGTGTGAATGTCGAAGTGCTGCCCGAGCAACGCCATCGACATCACCGAGCATTCCAGGTGCCAGCCGGGAGCGCCCCAGCCCCACGGGGACTTCCAGCGCATCACGCGCCGGACACCGGGCTCCTCGGTGCGCCACAGGGCGAAGTCGCTCTTGTTCCTGCGGCCCTCGATCTGCTCGACGCGGGCGCCTTCGCGCTGGCCTTCGAGGTCGAGCAGGGCCAGCGTGCCGTACCCCGGCGACTTGGAGGTGTCGAAGTACAGCCCGGACGGCAGAACGTAGGTGTACCCGAGTTCCTCGAGGCGGACCGCGAACTCGATCATGTCCGGCACGTACTCGGTGGCCCGCGGGTAGAGGTCGGCCGGCAGCACGTTGAGCGCCGCCGTGTCGTCGAAGAACGCCTTGGTGTAGAACGCCGCGATCTCCTCGACGCTGCGCTCCTCGCGGGCGGCCGCCATCTCGATCTTGTCCTCGCCGGTGTCGGAGTCGGCGACGGCGTGCCCCACGTCGGTGATGTTCACCACTTGACGGACGGGGATGGCCTTCCAGCGCAGTGCCCGGCGCAGCGTGTCGGCGAAGATGTACGCCCGCATGTTGCCCAGGTGCGCGAAGTGGTAGACGGTCGGCCCGCAGCTGTACATGCCCACGACGTCCGCGGACGGCGTGAAGTCCATGATCCGCCGCCCGAGCGAGTTGTAGAGCCTTAGCTGCTGTCCGCTGGTCACCCGCCCATGATATTGGCGGTCACTGGTAGAGGTCGTCAATCTGCCCGGCGTAGCGGTCGATGATCACCCGGCGGCGGCGCTTGAGCGACGGGGTGAGCTCGCCGGAGTCGGCGGTCCACTCGTTCGGCAGCACCCGGAACCTGCGGACCTGCTCGACCCTGGCCAGGTGCGAGTTCGCCGCGGTGACGCCGCGCTCGATCTCGGCGAGCACCTCGGGACGGGTGGCCAGCTCGGCGAGCGAGGACGCCTCGATGCCGTGCGCCTTGGCCCACGCGGGGGTCACGTCCGGGTCGAGCACGATCAGCGCGGTCACGTAGTTGCGCCTGTCGCCGATCGCGCAGGCCTGGCCGATCAGCGGGTGCCGCTGCAGTTCGTACTCGATGAGGGCGGGCGAGATGTTCTTCCCGCCGGAGGTGATGATCAGCTCCTTCTTCCTGTCGGTGATCCTCAGGAAGCCGTCGGCGTCGAGCTGCCCGATGTCGCCGGTGTGCATCCAGCCGTCGGCGTCCAGCGCCTCCGCCGTCCGCTCCGGATCCTTGTAGTAGCCGCGCATCACGATCGGGCCCCGGACTAGCACCTCGCCGTCATCGGCGATCCGCAGCTCCATGCCGGGGAACGCCTTGCCGACCGCTCCGGTGCGGGCGGCGCCCGGCGAGGCGAGCGTCGCGGCGTTGGACAGCTCGGTCATCCCCCACCCCTCGGAGAGCGGCACGCCGAGCGCGCGGAAGAACTCGATGATCGCCGGGTCGATCGGCGCGGCGCCGCTCGTCGCGATGCGGCAGTCATCGAGTCCGATCCTGGCGAGTATCGCCTGCCTGACCTGCTCGGGCAGTGCGCGGACGGCGTCCGGCGACATGTCGGGCAGCGCCGTGCTCAGCGCCGCGTACAGCTTTTCCCAGACCCGCGGAATGCCGATGAGCGCGGTCGGGTGAACCTGCGGGGCGATCTCGAAGAGCCGCAGCGCGTCCGGGCAGTAGGCCAGCGTGAGCGGATTGGCCATCGCGCCCCAGTGGTCCACGCTGCGGCCGGTGACGTGCGCCATCGGCAGGTAGGAGATCACCCGGGCGTTCCCGTCGGCGTCGTGCTGGTCCTCCAGCGGGATCACCCGGATGACCGCGAGCTGGTAATAGCGGAGATTGCGGTGGGTGAGCATGACGGCCTTCGGCTGGCCGGTGGTGCCTGAGGTGTAGATCAGGGTCGCCAGGTCGTCCGGGGTCACCTGCCGCCAGGTCTCGTCGAACAGGCCAGGCGAGCGCACCGCCTCGGCGTGCCCGAGCCGGAGCAGCTGCGGCCAGTCGACCGTGCCGTCCTCGTCACCGTCGATGAGGATGATCTGGCGCAGTTTCGGCAGCTGGTCCCACACCGACCGCAGCCTGGGCAGGAACTCCCGCTCCACGATCGCGACGCTGGCCTCGCAGTGCCCGGCGATGTACGCCGCCTGCTCCGCGGAGACGGTGTTGTAGATGAACACGGGGACGCCGCCCGCGTGCATCACGGCGTAGTCGGCGATCGTCGCCTCCGACCGGTTGCGGGACCAGATCACCGCGAACTCGCCGCGCCGGAAACCCAGCAGGCCGAGCCCGATGGCGAGGTCACGCACCTGCTCGTGGACCTGCCGGTAGGTCAGCGAGCGCCACTGGCCGCCCGGTCCGTCGCCGTCGGCCGGGCTTTCCAGCCACTGGTGCGCCACGCTGTCGCCGGCGGCCGCCACCGTCTCCGCGTACGCCGTCAGCAGCGTGCTGCCTTCGATCTCGGCCTCGATCGCCGCCCGTTCGGCCTCGATGTCCCCGGGTGTCAAGGACCGCTCCGTCGTGGTCATGCCGACCATTGTGGCCCGTGCCGGGGGCACTGACTAGGGCGCTCCCATCCCGGCCAGCGATCCGGCCGGGTGATCCGGCGTCACCCAGGGGAGACCGTGCTCAGCGCGCTTGATAAAGCCCGAGCTGGGCGATCAGGAGCGGGAGCTCCTGATCGCCCGTGCTGGTGGAGTCGCTGCGGAACCGGGTCTCGGCGAACCGGCGGCGCTGTTAGTCCATGGGCCAGCTGGCGGACATACCGAGCTGGGTGGCGAGCTGTTGGTAGGGGTCTTCCTTCAGGACCAGGCGGGCGACGCGCAAGATGGCCTTGGGGTCCTCGCCGGGGGGCCGGAGGACGCAGATGAGGTCGTCGGCCTTGTTGTGGGTGACGATGAGCCGATCGTAGTCGGCCATCAGGATGCGGGTTTGCGCTGGATTCATGGTGCGGCTCTTTCGTGGGTGGCGAGGCTCCGGGACAGGCGGCACCGCGTCGCGGCCGGCGCCGCCTGGCTCGGTGTCGCTGATGGCGGACGGGGTGTCGCGGGTCCCGGATGGGGCGTCGCGGGCGGGGTGGGCCTGGCGGTGGCGGCGGATGATGGCCAGGACCAGTTCGGTGGCGAAGGCGGCGGCGATGAGCAGGCCGGCCGCCAGCAGGATGATGCGCAGCCAGCCGGGCATGCCGGCCGCCGCCAGGGCGCCGGCCGGGGATGAAATGTGGTGCTGGTGGCTGCCGGGCGCCGGCTGCGCAGGGTGTGCCCGCTGCGCGGGCCGCGCCCGGTGCGCGGGCTGCTGCCGGGGGGGTGTCGCCGTCGCCGGCGGCGGGGGGATGGTGAGGATGGTGCCGGGCCGGATCAGGCCGGGGTCGGGGCCGATGGCGTGCCTGTTGGCCGCGTACAGGGCGGGCCAGCCGCCGGGCACGCCGAGTTCGGCCGCGATGCCGGATAGGGTCTGGCCCGCGGTGATGGCATACCGGTGCGCCGATGCCCAGCCGGGCAGCACCAGCATGGTGCCGGGCCGGATCAGGCCGGGGTCGGGGCCGACGACGGCCCGGTTGGCCGCGTACAGCGCCGGCCAGCCGCCGGGCACGCCGCGGGCGGCGGCGATGCCGGACAGCGTGTCACCGGGCCGCACCACATACCGTGCGGCGGCGCCGGCCGGGATGGCTGACTGGACGGCGGCCGCGGTGGGGCTGACCGGGCGGGCGGCGGTGAGCTTGGTGTTTGTCGCGATGCGGGTGGCTGCCTGGGCCGGGCGGACGGGGCCGCTCAGGCTGGCCGCTGCCACCATAACGGTGAGCAGCAACAGGCCCCAGGCGAGCACCGCGCATGCGGACTTCGTCCACGCACGCAAGGTGCTGTCACTTTCCTTCCTGAGGAATCAGCGCCGGACTACGGCCCGGCGCCGGGATGGTGAACCAGCCGGGAAGGAAAGTGACTTACGCCGGGGGAACCTCCGGCAGGTAGCAACGCCAGATCGGCGCGGCGGCAGCCCGCCGCGCCAGGCTTACGACCAGCAGCACGGCCAGCGCCGCCATGGCGCCACCGAGCACCCCGGCACCGCTGCCGCCGCTGGAACCAGACACCCCGGCCACGCCGCCCGCGCCACCGCCGGCCGGCACCGACGGCACCCGCGGCAGCACCGGCGCGGCAGGGCCGGCCGGATGCGACCACACGCCACCGCCGCCCGCCCCGGCCCCGGCCCCGGCCGCAGACGAGCTTGCGGCCTGCAGCAGCCGGGTAATCCCGGGTAGCCCGGCAGCGGACGTCTGACCTGCCGGACCCGTCCGGCCGTCCACCGCCGGTGCCGGGAAGACAGCGGTAATTCCGCCGCCCGCCACGCTAAGGACCGTCGTCGTCTGGGAGACGCCGGACAGGACAGGGGTCACCGTGCTGGTGACCGGCGCGAGCGTCCCGGTGACGGCCGACAGGAGTGGGGTAACGGTGCCGGTGACAGGTCCCAGTACGCCAGTGACGTTCGACAGGACCGGGGTCACTGCGGCCAGCACCGGGGTCACCGTCCTGGTGACCGGCGCCAGTGCGCCAGTGACGTTCGACAGGACCGGGGTCACTGCGGCCAGCACCGGGGTCACGGTGCGGGTGACCGGCACCAGCGTCCCGGTGACGGTGACGGTGACGGTGACGGGCGCCAGCGTATTGGTCGCGGCGGCCAGGGCCGGGGTCACGGTGCGGGCGACCGGCGCCAGCGTCCCGGAGACGCCGGCCAGGGCCGGGGCCACCGTCCTCGCGATCGGCGCCAGCGTCCCGGCGACGGTGCGGGTGGCCGGCGCCAGTGCGTCGGTAGCGGTGCGGGTGACGGGCGCCAGCGTCCTGGTCGCGGCGGCCAGGGCCGGGGTCACGGTGCGGGTGACCGGCGCCAGCGCGTCGGTAGCGGTGCGGGTGACGGGCGCCAGCGTCCTGGTCGCGGCGGCCAGGGCCGGGGTCACCGTGCGGGTGACCGGCGCCAGCGTCCCGGAGACCGTGGACAGCACCGGAGCCGCCGTCGTCCTTGTCACCCGCGCCGTCTTTGCCGCCTGCGCGTGCCCGCCCGCGACGATGCTGCCTGCCGCGGCGGCCGTCTTGGTGACCTGTCCGAGCGCGCCGGCGGTGCTGCCACTGACCGGCGCCGATGCCCGGCTGGCGGCCGACGGCGCTGGCACCCCGCCCGCCGGGCCGGCCGGAAGCACCGTGCCGGCGGGCGCAGCGACCTTGCGGACACCCGCCGGAAACCCGACCGGGGCTGACCGGCCGGCGCCAGAGGAGGCGGTGCCGGCGGCCGAGGCCGGGTGCCCGGCGCTGGAAGAGGCAGTGCTGAAAGCCGAATGCCCGGCGCCGGAACCACTGGCGCCGGAACCACCTGCGCGGGAACCACTGGCGCCGGAGCCGGCGGCCGAGCCCTGCTGGCTGGCGCCCGAGCCCTGCTGGCTGGCGCCCGAGCCCGTGCTGGCCGTCCCGGAGCCGGAGGCCACGGCCTGGTCGCCGGAGGCGACCCGAGCCGCCGCGGAAGTCACCGGCGACGCGGCGGCCTGCACCGCCGACCCAGCCGCAGAGGCGGGCGATGACGCGGCCTGCCCCGAGACGGGCGGCAGCGCATCGTGCGTCGCCGCGTGCGCCTGCCGCGAGAACACCAGCATGACGAGGAAGATCCCGGCAGCCACGACCGCAAGCTGCACCGCTCGAAGAGCGATGCGGCGCGCAATCGTCTGTGGCATAACCAGCTCCGATCGGCTGGAAGACCGGAAACCCGGGACTTAGCGTCCGGGTGCCCGCTGCCGGTCAGCCTAAACCGCCGACACAGCTCAATATCACTTTCAAAGCAGGACAGATTGTACGGTCACCACCGTACAGTGTCATCGCGCGGTCATGCAAGAAAAACGGGACCACCTATGGCTCTCGAACCGGCGAGCAGCGTCCATCGGACCAGCGATTAGCCGACCGGCACGGCGGAAAGCTGCCACGCGTCGGCCGCGATCCGCCAGCTGCCGTCGGGCCGCGGACGGACGACGGTGCAGCCGGTCCCGCGCAACCGGACCCGCCGTCCGTCGGGCCCGATGCCGTCGATGCGCCGCTCGCAGACCAGCATCGCGAGGCCTTCCGCCGGGAGCACCGCGACCAGCCTGGTGTCGAGCGGCAGCCGCAGCCGCATGATCGATGCCATCGTCTCGCGCACCGTGCCGCCGTCCGCGCGGTCGTCCGCCCACGGTCGCAGCAGGGCGCCGGGCTCGTACTGCGCGACGGCCGCGCCCAGGTCGCCGTCGCTCACCGCGAGCGCGACGAGCTCGGCCGCTTCCAGCGGCCACCGGGCGGCCGGCGGCGCGATCGGGTCCGACACCATCTCTCCTACCTGCGTGGAGGAATGAGTCTGGCAGCACGCGACCGGGGGAACACCCGGGCACTGGGGGAATCACCAGGGGGCGTCAGGCCTGGCCGGTCAGCCGCTCGTACAGGGCGGTCGTCTCGGCCGACGGCGGGACGCCGACCTGGCCCTTCAGCAGAGCCGCGAGCTCCTCGTAGTGCTTGACCGCCCGCGCGGTCTCGCCGAGCTGCTCCCAGCAGGCCATCAGCTCGCGGTGCGCCGATTCGTTCAGCGGCTCATGCTCGATCGCCCGGCGGAACGCGGTGACCGCCGCCTGATAACGCCCCGCCGCCGCGTGCAGCCGCCCGGCCGCGAACAGCGCGGTCTCGAACCGGCGGCGCAGTTCGTCGCGGCGCGCGTGCGCCCATTCGCCAGCGGTCATGCCGGCGAGGAAGTCGCCGCCGTAGGCGGCGATCGCGCGCTGCAGGTCGGGCAGTGCGGCCGCGGGCGGCCTGGCACGGTTCGCCGCGGCCAGCGCGGCCTCGAAGGTGTCGACGTCGCACCCGTACCGGCGGGCGCGGTTGAACGAGTACCGGCCGCCGGAGTAGCGCACCCACTCGGGGTCGCCGAGTGCCCGGCGCAGTTCGCGCAGCGCGGTGTGCAGCGCGTTGCCGAGCTGCTGGCGGGACAGCTCGGGCCACAGCGCGGCGCCAAGCTGCTCCCTGGTCAGCGGCGGCGACGTGGCCAGCAGGAACAGCAGCTCACGGGGCTTGGCGTAGCCCCAGTCAGCGGCCGTCAGCTCCACCCCGCCGACGTCCACCACGGCCGCGCCGAGCGCGCGGACGGTGAGCGGGGCGCCGGCGGGCGCGGCCTGCGCGGGCACCTGGACGGCCGGACGGCGCCGCCGGGGTGCCGGGGACTGGGGCGTCGCGGCCGGCACGGCGTCAGCGACAGGTGCCGGCTGGTCAGCATCAGATCCAGCATCAGGAACGGGCCCGGCCGTCTCACCAGCCGAAGCCGGCTCGTCAAGCGCGGTGTCCAGGTCGGTGGTGCGCAGCCCGCGCTGCCAGGCCGCCTCGAACCCGGCGTCGCCGAGCACGGTTTTCGCCGCGTCCGCCGACTGGTCGTGTTGCGCGTGCTCGCTGGGGGCGAGCACCGTGCCGATCGCCTCGCGCATCGCCTGGGCGGCGCCGAGCAGCCGCGCGGCCCTGCTGGCCGCCTGGGCGGTGCGGCCGATGGTCAGCGCGGTCGCAGCCAGGTCTTCCAGCACGCTCGCCATCCGCCACCGGTCCCGCAGCTCGCGGTGGGTCACGAAGCTGAGCCGCAGCTGAGCCTCGGCGTCGGACGTGGCCCCGCGCGCCAGCGCGAGCAGCCCGAGCTGCTCCTGGGTCCAGGCGATGCCCTCACGGAAGCCGATCGAGCTGGACAGCTCCAGGCTTTCCCGCAGCAGCGCGCCGGACCGGTCGAGATCGCCCTGGTAGCGGGCCACCACGCCGAGGCTGATCAGCGACCACGCGGTGCCCTCCACGTCACCGAGCGACCGGAACATGGTCAGCGCGGCCGAGCACTCGGCTATCGAGGTCTCGAACTCGCACTGCAGCCAGCACACGAACCCCAGGTAGCTGTGCGCGCTGGCTTCTGCCCAGGCGTCACCGGCTGCCTTCGCCAGGTCCAGGCTCTCCGCGTGCAGCTGGGCGGACCTGGCGTACCTGCCCTGTTCCCTGGCCACGCTGCCGAGCGCCTGCAGGCACGACGCGATCCCGGCACGGTCGTCGAGCGAGCGGTACAGTAGCAGCGCCGCGTCCAGCCGCCGCACGGCGGGCTCGTAATCGCACTGCAGGTGCGCGAGCCGGCCGCTGCCGAACAGCGCCCTGGCGCGCAGCCCTGGCGGGGCGTCAGGGCCGGCCGCCACCGCCAGGTCCATCCACTGCCTGATCTCGTGGTAGTGGCCGCGCAGATAGGCGTAGCGGCCGAGCTGCCCGGCGATGCGCAGCGCGGCGACGGCGTCGCCGGCCTGGCGGGCGAACTCGCTCGCGGTCCTGAGGTTGGCCTGTTCGAGGTCGAGGCTGTCGAGTTCGGCTTCCAGCCCCGCCGCTGCCGCCCGCTCGACCCGCGGGCCCGCCTGCTCGGCGAACTCGGTGAAGTAAGCCAGGTGGGCGCGACGCGCCTGGCCGGGCTCGGCCGCGGCCGCGAGCTGCTCGGCGGCGTACTCGCGGATCGTCGCCAGCAGGTGGTAACGCTCGTGCTCCACCCGGACCAGGGACTTGTCGGCCAGCCTGGTCAGCAGGTCGAGTACCTGGTCGGGAGCGATGTCCCCGAAGGCCGCGACCCGTTCGGCGGCGGCGAGCGAAAACCCGCCGGAGAACACCGCCAGCCGGCGGAACACCGCCCGCTCGTCGGCGGCGAGCAGGTCGTGGCTCCAGTCGAGGGTGGCGCGCAGCGCCTGGTGCCGCGCGGGCGCGGACCTGGCGCCCCCGGTGAGTACGCCGAACACGTCGCCGAGCCGCTCCGTCAGCTGCCGGACCGACAGCACGCGCATCCGCGCGGCGGCCAGCTCGATCGCCAGCGGCAGCCTGTCAAGCTTCCCGCACAGCTCGCCGACCGCGGCCGCGTTGGCGTCGGTGATCGCGAAGGACGGGGCGACCAGCCGGGCCCGGTCGGCGAAGAGCAGCACCGCGTCGGCGTCGCCAAGCGGCGGAACCGGCCAGGCCCGTTCCCCCTCCACCGCGAGCGGCTCACGGCTGGTGGCGAGCACAGACAGCCCAGGGCACTCGGCGAGCAGGTACTCGGTCAGCCGGGCGACGGCGGCGGCCAGGTGCTCGCAGTTGTCGAGCACCACTAGCAGGGGCCGTGCGGCGTAGTGCGCGGTTGCGTACCCGGCGATCGCCGCGGCCGGATCGACGCCAGGCGTCTCGGGCACGCCAAGCCGGCCCGCCACCGTGGCGGCCACGGCCTCCTGGTCCTCCACCGGCGCCAGCTCGACCCACGCGACGTCCGTGCCTGCCGCCGCCGCCGCCTCGGCCGCGGCGGCGAGCGCTAGCCGGGTCTTGCCCGCGCCGCCTGGCCCGGTGAGCGTGAGCAGGCGGCTGCCGGCCAGGGCACGGGTCACCGCGCCGAGTTCGGCATCCCGGCCTACGAGTGGCGTCAGCCGCACGGGCAGCCGCGCCGTCGTCAGCACCGCCATGAATGAGCCCCGCTTCGCTCCACTTCGCTAGTGCCCTGTCCATTCGGTCGGACCCGCCGCGAGCCGTCCCGCGGGACGCTGTCTCCCTGAATGTAACGATTGCGGGAGCGCGGCGGAATACCGGCCACCTCGTCGCCGCCGAGCTGCCGCCGCCCCGTTACGCGGGGGACGTGTTTCACCCCGTTCCCCCCGTCATTCCCCCAGCGCCGGGGACCAAAGCTGAACCGGCTCCGGCGAGCGGACGTTCGCTGGGTCGTACGGGGAAACGCCGGACCGGACAACGCCGTGGGGGCGACGCCGGACGGGGGAAACAAGGAGGAAATGCAATGAGGAAGTCAAACCGCAGGGGACCGCGGTTCACGGCCACGATCGCAGCCGGGGCGCTCGCGCTGGCCGGCACGACGCTCGCGCTGGCGGGGGCCGCGAACGCCGCGCAGGCCGGACCGGCCGCGCAGACGAGCTACCGGTTCGAGACGCTGAACAACACGCACGACGTGACGTTCAACCAGCTGCTCGGCATCAACAACAAGGGCCAGATCGCCGGCTACTTCGGCTCAGGCGCCCAGCACCACCCGAACAAGGGCTACCTGCTCCACCCGCCGTACGGGCAGCACAACTACTCCAACGAGAACTTCCCGCACTCGGTCCAGACCCAGGTCACCGGCCTGAACGACAACGGGGTCACGGTCGGCTTCTGGTCCAGCATGAACACCGCGAGCATGACCAACAACAACTTCGGCTTCTGGGCGCAGAACGGCAAGTTCCACAACGCCGACTTCCCGACCGGAGACGCGGCCAGCCCGCCGGTGGACCAGCTGCTCGGTGTCAACGACCACGACGTCGCGGTCGGCTTCTGGACCGATGCCCAGGGCAACAACCACGGCTACGAGTACAACATCAAGACCCACCGGTTCAGCACCGTTACCGACAAGGCCGACCCGGGCGCCAGCCTGACCGCCACCGCGATCAACAAGCGCGGCGACGTGGCCGGCTTCTACGTCAACACCTCCGGGACCACCGTCGGCTTCGTCAAGATCGGCGGCAGGTTCATCAACCTGCCCGTCCCCGGCGCGTCGTCCACGATGCCGCTCGGCGTGAACGACCACGACGAAGTGGTCGGCACTTACACCGTCGGCACCGGCAGCAGCGCGGTCATGCACGGCTTCACCTGGAAGCCCGGCCAGGGCTTCAGGACCGTCGACGACCCGCACGGCATCGGCACCACCACGATCAACGGCGTGAACAACGCGGGCGACCTGGTGGGCTTCTACGTGGACGGGGCGGGCAACACCGACGGGTTCCTCGCCACCCGCTAACCGCGGAAACCGCTAGCTGACCGCCCCGGCCGCCGGCCGGGGCGGTCAGCTATTTCACCCCGTCCCCCCAGTCAATCCCCCAGCGCCAAGACCAGAAGCTGAACCGGTTCCGGCGGGCGGCCGTTCGCCGGGACGTACGGGGAAACGCCGTGCCGGGACCACGCCGTTCCGGACGGCACCAGACGGGGGACCAAGGAGGACACCCGATGAAGGCAAACCGCAGGGGGCCGCGGTTCACGGCCACAGTGGCAGCGGGGGCGCTGGCGCTGGCCGGGACGACGCTCGCGTTCGCAGGGGCCGCGAGCGCCGCCCAGGCCGCGCCCGCAGCCAATCAGCACGCGTACAACTTCGTGACGCTGGACAACGCCAGCGACCCGACGTTCAACCAGCTGCTCGGCATCAACGACAATGGCGTCATCGCCGGGTACTTCGGCTCAGGCGCCCAGGGCCACCCGAACAAGGGCTACTTGCTCGACCCGCCGTTCGGGCAGCGCAACTACGTGAACGAGAACGTCACGGGCTCCACGCAAACGCAGGTCACCGCCATCAACGACAAGGGCGACACGCTGGCGGCTCCGCAGACCGCCCTGGCCGTTCGGCCGGGGCGGTCTTTCTCGTTCGCCTATCGCCTCCCGCGGGCTTGATGACATGATTTCGGCGGGGGACGCCGAGGGAGAGGGCCATATGTGGGAGCGGCTGGAGCAACGGGAAATAGCGCGCCGGGACCTGGTACCGGGTCCCGGCGAACGGCCACGGCCGGACCTGCCCCCCGGCAGCGACCTGATCCCGAAGATCAAGCACATCGTCGTGCTGATGATGGAGAACCACTCGTACGACAACTACCTGGGCATGATGACCGGGCGGGGCGACGGCCTGTCGCTCGGGCCGGACGGCGCTCCCACCGCCGTTAACGTCCTGCCGAACGGCCAGCGGATCCCGGCGCACCACCTCTCGTCGACCACGCAGGTCGGCGGTGATCCCACGCAGACCTGGAACGCCTGCCACATCTCCTACGGCGCCGGCGACAACAGCGGGTTCGCAACCAGTGTGTGGCAGACGGTCCCCGGCGGCGACCCGGCCATCCCGATGGGCTACTGGACCGAGGCCGACTTGCCCTTCTACTACGCGCTCGCCCGCACGTTCCCGGTGGCCGACCGCTGGTTCTGCTCCTGCCTCGGCCCGACGTTCCCGAACCGGCGCTTCCTGATCGCGGGCACCGCGCACGGCCTGATCGACGACCTGCCGTGGAACCTGGTGGACTACCCCAAGGCCGGGACGATCTTCGACATGCTGAGCAAGAACGGCATCTCCTGGGTGAACTACCACAACGTGCACCCGGCGAAGGTGGTGTTCACCCGGCTGCTCGGCGCCAGGGGCCTGCTGCTGCTGCGCAGGCTCTGCCAGATCGGCCGGTGGCTGCCAGGCGTGGCCAACGCGGTGCGCGGCAACAAGTCGTTCACCGCCGATCTGTACCCGCTCGGGCTCGCCCGTGCCGTCCAGCACCTGGGGACCACGCAGCAGTTCTTCGACGACGCCGCGGCGGGAAAGCTGCCGGCGGTGTCGATCGTCGACCCGGACTTCGGCCTGTACTCGGAAGAGAACCCGCAGGACATCAGCCTCGGCGAAACCTTCGCCGCGGCGGTCGTCAACGCGGTGATGCACGGCCCGGAGTGGGAGTCGACCCTACTGCTGTGGATCTACGACGAGAACGGCGGGTACTACGACCACGTCCCGCCGCCGACGGCGGTGCCGCCGGACGACGTGCCGGCGCGCAACTGGCAGCTGTCGCTGCCGAAGTGGCTGCGTGCCCCGTTCCGGAAGGTCTTCGCGCACCTGGCTAACGCGGACACAGGGCCGTCCACCTACGACCGTTACGGGTTCCGGATCCCCGCCGTGGTCGTCTCGCCCTACGCGCGTCCCGGCTTCGTGCTGAGCGACGTGCTCGACCACACCTCGGTGCTCAAGCTGATCGAAGAGAAATGGAACCTGCCGTCGCTGACCCGCCGGGACGCCGCGGCCAGCTCCCCGCTCGGCGCCATCGACCTCGACTCCCCGCCCGCGTTCCTGACCCCTCCGGACCTGGCCGCCGCGAGCGCCGGACCCTTCAAGCCCATGACCAAGGAGCTACCCCGCCCCTTGGCGAGATTCCTAACGCCCGGACGTCATTAGCCCCATGGACCCCAACCCCTCGCATCACACAAGCCCCACCTGTCCGCTTTGCGCACCAGGCGACTACTTTTGGGGCCTATCTGTCTCGAAAAGTGGTCATTTGGTGCGCAAGGTGAACGCCAGATGCTGAAGCGCCTTGTGTGACTGTGACTCCAGCGCCAAGAGCAACTGGCGGGACAGGCAGGCGCTAAGAGGTCCATGTGGTTGCCGAAGAGCCCTCCCCGGCTGATCACACCGGCCACAGCCGTTGACTTTGCAGCCGCCGTGACCACTTTTTGTGGCGCCTGGGGTCTGTGAGGTCTAATTCTGGTCATGACGGCTGCAAGGTGACGGCGCGTATGCAAAGTCGGAGGCCGACCGCTCGATGGTCCTGCCCGCTCGGCGACTGCGCAAGTCGGAGGCCGACCATTCGATGGCGCCGGAAGCGGGGCGCCGCGATGGTTAGGCCTTGAGGAGGAAGTCCGCGCAGCGTTCGGCGATCATGATCGTGGGGGCGTTCGTGTTACCTGAGGTGACCGCGGGCATGACCGAGGCGTCGGCTACCCGCAGGCCGGGGACGCCGTGGACGCGCAGGTCCGGGGTGGTGACCGCCATCGCGTCGATGCCCATCTTGCAGGTGCCTGCCTGGTGGTGGTACGTGATCAGGTTCCGCATCGCGTAGTCGGTGATGTCCTCGTCGGTGCGCACGTCGGGGCCCGGCGCGATCTCCCGTGCCCGCCAGTCCTTCAGCGCCTGGCCCTCGCCGATCTCCCTGGCCAGCTTGAAGGCGGCAAGCAGCGCCTTCAGGTCGGCGGGCTCCTGGAGGTAGTGCGGGTCGATCGCCGGGTGCGCGGCCGGGTCCGCGGCGCGCAGCCACAGCCGGCCACGGCTCAGCGGGCGGATGACGCCGGGCACGATCGCGTACCCGTTGCCGTAGTCGAGGACCGGGTAGCCCTCGACCGGCATCGGGAAGTGCGACATCAGCGGCTGCAGGTCCGGGGCGGGCATGCCCGGGTCGCTGGGCGCGAACAGGTGCGCCTCCAGCATGTTGGACTTGCCCTCGGGGATCGTGCGCGCCGATTCATACAGGATCGTCGCCAGGAAGTGGTCGTGCAGGTTGGCGCCCACGCCGGGCAGGTCCGCCAGCACCTCGATGCCCAGCGGGCGAAGCTCGTCGGCCGGGCCGATGCCGGACAGCAGCAGCAGCTGCGGTGAGCCGATCGCCCCGCCGCACACGATCACGTCCCCCGAGCAGCGCAGCTCGGCGTCCGGCCACTCACCGGAAGCGGCGGCGGCCGGTGAGTCGGGCGCGTACGTTCCGGATGAAAGGACCCGGCCAGTGCCCGCGAGCCTGATGCCGGCGGCGCGGCCGGTGCCGTCGAAAACCAGGCGGGCGACCTGGGCGCCGGTGATGACGGTCAGCAGCGGGCTGTCCAGCACCGGCTGCGCGAACGAGGTCCAGGCGCTCATCCGGCGGCCGTTCCTGACCGTGAGGTGGGTGAGGCCCGCGCCCATGATGGTGTCGGCGTTGGGGTCATCGTTCAGCGGCACGCCGTAGCCCGCGCAGGCCTCGAGGAAGGCGAGGCTGGCCGGGTTCGGCTCGTCGATGCGGGTCACCGGGAGCGGGCCGCCGGTGCCGTGGTAGTGCGACGCGCCGTCGGCGAAGTCCTCGGACTTCTTGAAGAACGGGAGCACCTGGTCGTAGGACCAGCCGGCCGCGCCGTTGTACGCCCAGTTGTCGAAGTCGGCCTTCGCGCCCCGGATGTAGATCATGCCGTTGAGCGCGCTTGACCCGCCGAGGACCTTGCCCCGCGGCCAGGACAGGCTGGTCTTGAGCGAGTGCTCCTGCGGCTCGGTCAGGTAGGCCCAGTCCTCCGGGCTGTTCCACAGCTCCCACGCGCGGAGCGGATCGTGGATCGCGGGGTTGGTGTCGGGGCCGCCAGCCTCGACGAGCGCGACCTTCCGCCCGGCGTCGACAAGCCGCCGGGCGATGACGCAGCCGGCGGACCCCGCGCCGACGATGATGTGGTCGAACTCCTGGTCCGCCATGCCGTCCTCCCTGCGCCGCGCCTCATCTTGTCACATCATGCGGCTTTTGCACGGCGAGTCATTCATGCGGCGGCACAGACCTGTGCCGCCGGACATGCCCGCCGCCCACAAACGGCGCGGCCACGGACGTCTTAGTGGCCGCGCCGACGGAGCGCGGGCGCGCTGAATTCACCGGCATAAAGGTTATCGACGGTTATCCAGGCGGGAATTCAGTATTTCGCGGCGTGTCCGATAACGCGTTCATCGTCAGCGCGCTGTCGCCGGTGAGGCGGGCCAGCGGCGGCCGCTCGATAAGCTCGTTCAGGTGCTCGTCGAGGCGCAGGCCGTCCGCGGTCGCGACCGCGTGCAGGTAGGTCTCCGGCTGGCGGAGCTCCCACAGACCCGGCTCGTCCCCGTCGATCACGCGCTGGGCCAGGCCCTCGCGCATGGCCACCGTACGGAGCACCACCGAGCTCATCCGGGTAAGGCTGGCGAGCTGCTGATGCCTGTTCTGCCTGGTGCCGAGGTCGACTTGCGCCATTCCGTCCAGGCCGACTTCGGCGAAGACGTCGATCATCATGCCGATCTCCACGCCGTAACCGGTGAAGAACGGCACCGCGCTGAGCAGTTCCCGGCGGCCAGCGAACTCCCCGGCCAGCGGCTGCACGAACCCGGCCAGCTCCGGGTAGAAGAGGTTGAGCAGCGGCTTCGCCATCAGCTCGGTCACGCGCCCGCCGCCGTCGGCGATGGATTCCTCGCCCTGCCTGAAAGGCCGCCGGTAGGCGGCCTTGACGAACTGGATCGCCGGATCAGCGAGCAGCGGGCCGAGCGTTCCGTAGACGAAGTGCTCACGGAAATCGGTGGTGTCCGCGTCGGCGAACATGACGATGTCCCCGCGGGCGACTGACAGGCTGCGCCACATCGCGTCGCCCTTGCCCTGCGCAGGGCCGTAGTTCGGCATGAGCTCGTTTTCCGAGTAGACCTCGGCCCCGTGCGCCCGCGCGATGTCCGCGGTGCCGTCCGGCGAGTCGGCGTCCACGACGATGACCTGATCGGGCAGCCCGGTCCGGGCTCGGAGGCCGGCGACGATCGCGAGGATGCCGCCGATGGTGCCGGCGACGTTGCGGGCCGGAAAGATCAAGGTCGTGGACGGTCGCTCCACCCCGTTGACCGGCAGCGCCAGACCGCGAAAGTCGCGATGATGATAGGAGCGCTGCTCAAACCATTCCCAGACTGTCATGTCCATATAACGACGTCCTGCTCCGTTTAGTTTCAGCCCTGCGGCGCACGGGAGCTGGGAACTTATCCCAGCCTTGTTAATCATATGTAAAGTTCTATTTCCCGGATGTTAATCATGAGGACGGACCGGGGCGATTGGTCCCGGTATGGGCTACCCATGACGCGGGCCCCGTATGCCGCCGCTGGCCTCCCCCGCCTGTTGGGCCTGCCTGTTGGGCCTGCCTGTTGGCCACCAGTTGGCCACCTGTTGGCCACCAGCACCCAGCAGCAATCAACAAGGTCACGCAAATGGCACTTCCCCTTCACCGCCGCGACGCGCGTGTGACAACTGTCATCGCTTCGATGAGCCGGCTGCGCGACCGCGGTAGCCGACGGCAACTACCCGTACGTATTCAACAACGATTCCGTGGATGGCAGCTTCGGGGTCACCTCACCGCTCTACCTGAGGGAAATCACCCTGTCTGGCAGGCCCCAGGGCGTCATCCCGGTGCCGTCGAGCGAGCTGAACACCAGCTTCTCCTCCAAGTCCGAGGGCGCGCTCAACATGTCCAGCGACGGAAAGTACGTGACGTTCATCGACTACGTAGCGGCCACGGACACGGTCGACGTCTCGAACGCGAACACCCCCGGCGTGATCGACCCGACCAACCCGGTGCCTGGCGCCTACTACCGGGCGGTCGCCCAGCTGTCGCGGAACGGGAAGTTCACGTTCACCGAGACCAACGCCTACAGCGGCAACAACGGCCGGGCGGCGGTCGAGGCCAAGATCAAGGGCAAGTACTACATCTACACGGCGGGTAACGCGGGCAACGGCAAAAACCCGCAGCCGAAGGGAGTCGTCCTCGGCGCGGGCGCGCAGATCATCACCCCGTCGAACTTGCCTCTGTCGAAGCAGAACCCGGGTCAGCCCACCCCCGTCGGCAGCTTCAACGTCACCCAGCTGGGCTACAGCGCGGACAAGATCGGCAAGGACGACAACTACCGGGGCCTGGCGCTCTACAACAACGTGCTGTACTACACCAAGGGCAGCGGCGGCAACGGCGTGAACACGGTGTACTTCCTGGACACCACCGGGCAGGCGTGTGTCAACGGCGTCGGCCTGCCGGCGCCCGGCGCGCCGCTGCCGACGACGAGCATCGCGTCGACGTACAACGCGTCGACCGGCCTGGCGAGCAACATGTGCGTCCTGAAGGGCTTCCCGACCGCGCTCGCCGCCGACGCGACGGATGCCAGCGACTACCCGTTCGGGATCTGGTTCGCGAACCCGACCACGCTGTACGTCGCTGACGAGGGCGCCGGGAACAACACGTACGCGAACGGCTCCTACGCGGCGGCCGCCGCGTCTACCACCGCGGGCCTGCAGAAGTGGGTCTGCGACGCCGGGGCCGCGGAGTGGAAGCTCGCCTACACGCTCCAGAACGGGCTGGACCTCGGCACGCCGTACACCGTGCCCGGCTACCCGACCGGGCTTAACACGAGCCCCGGCGGAACCGGCCTGCCGTGGGCACCCGCCACGGGCGGCCTGCGGAACATCACAGGCAAGGTGAACCCGAACGGAACCGTGACGATCTGGGCGGTGACCTCGACCGTCAGCGGTGGCGGCGACCAGGGCGCCGACCCGAACAAGCTGGTGTCGGTGACCGATAAGCTCGGCGCCACCGCACTCCCGGCGACGGAGTCGTTCTCCACCGTGGTTCCGGCGGCCTACGACCAGGTGGTGCGCGGCGTGTCGTTCACGCCGGGCACCCGGTAGCCGGGTTGCCGTGTGAGCCGCGGCCGACCCGCCCCGTGCCGGCTGGCCGCGGCTCACGCATGTCTTGACGCGCCGCCGACCCGGCTGCCACTGTCGGCGTAAGGAGAGGGGGCAGGGTCATGGCAGATGTGCTGGTCGGGGCTCCGAGCAGACCCAAGATTCAGATCGTGCCCGTGCGCGGCCTGCCGATCGTCGCGGTCGTGCTCGCGGGCCTGGTCGCGACGATCGCCACCAACAAACTGTGGCCGCTGGAGTTCTATCACGTGGTCGGCGGCGGCATGTGGACCGCGCTCGACCTGTTCCTCGGGCTCGTCATCGGGCCGATCATGGCGAAGATGTCGGTGTCGGCCCGGATGGAGTTCTCCGCCCGGTTCATGCCGAAGATGCTGCTCATCATGCCGACGCTGGTGACGATGACGCTGGCGTCCGGGTGGCAGCTCGCCCGGCTGGTGGGCAACCTGGACAGCGCCTACCCCAAGCACTGGTGGCTCACCGCGTCGTTCATCGTGGTCGGCGTGATGGCGGTCATCGCGATCGGGATCCTCGAGCCCGCCAACATCGCCGTGCTGTTCGAGATGCGCAAGCCGCAACCGGACGGCGAGGTCATCGGGCGGCTGATGCGGCGTTTCGTCTACACCGCGGGCATCACCGGCGTGATGCAGATCGCGACGCTCGTCATCATGACAAGGCTGGCGTCATGGTGAGGCGGCTGCCCCCCGTCGCGGAGATCGCGGTCGCCGCGATGGCGCTGATCATCGTCGGCGGGATCACCCTCGCCTCCCGGCTGCCGCGCCCCGCGCCGCTGCCGCTGCTCGTCGCGCTGCTCGCCGCCGCTGCCGTGCTGGTGCTCGCCGACGTCGTGCTGCTCGCGCGGCTGCGCGAGTTCGCCTGGCCGGTGTTCTTCCAGGTCGCCAAGTGGTCGCTGCTCGCCTACGCGGTGATGTACGGGATCCTCGAGTTCACCTTCGTCTACGACCACGTGGCCGGATCGACGCTGGTGGTGCTGACGCTCATGCTGGTGGTCATCGCGGTCGACGTCCCGATGCTGTTCGGGTTCTCGGTGGCCAGGTACGCCGAGGTGCCGGAGGGACCCGCGGCATGACGGACGTCACGCGGCGGGTGGCCGACTTCGCTGGCCTGGACGTTCCCGTCATCGAGGTCAGCAGCGACGCGCCGGGACCGCGGCTGAGCGTGATCTCCGGGGTGCACGGCTGCGAGTACGCCTCGATCGCTGGCGTCAGGCGCTGGGTGTCCGGGCTGGCTGAAGACCCGGGACGCTTGCTGCGCGGCTCGGCCACGGTCGTGCCGGTGGTGAACGTGCCCGCGTTCTGGGCACGAACCCCGTTCGTCGTTCCCGAGGACGGCAAGAACCTCAACCGCTGCTTCCCTGGCTCGCCGGACGGGACGCTCGCGGAGCGGCTGGCGTTCGCGGTGTTCGGCCAGGTGATCACCGGCAGCGACGCGGTTGTCGACGTGCACGCCGGCGACCTGGTGGAGGCGCTCGAACCGTTCGTCATGTACGACGGAGGACCCGCCGAGGACTTCGCCCGCGGCCTGGCGGCCGCCTACGGGATCCGGTACGTGGTGCGGCAGGCGCCGGGCCCGGATCAGACGGTCGCCGGATCGTCCAGCGGGGCGGCGGCCGCGGCCGGCATTCCCGCGATCACCGCCGAGGCCGGCGGCTGCGGCCTGGTCACGGAGGCGGCGGTGGCGGCGCACGTGCGCGGGCTCGACGGCGTGCTCCGCTACCTGGAGATGTCCCCTGACGGGCCGGCGCCGGCGGCGCCGGTTTACCTGAACAGCTTCATCTGGCCGCGCACGCCGGTCGCGGGGTGGTGGGAGCCTGCCGTCCAGACCGGTGAGGAGGTCTCGGCGGGGCAGGTCCTCGGCACGGTGTCGACCGTGGACGGCGGCACCGTGCTCGAGACGTTCACCGCGTCCGCCGGCGGCGTGATCCTGTTCGTGACCAGTTCCCCGGCTGTGGCGGCGGACGGCCTGCTGCTCGGCCTCGGCGCGGCGTGAGCGCGGGGATGACTTAGGGCGCGAAAGTCACCAAAAAATCGCCGCAAACCGGACATAGAACGGGCGTTTTGCGCCCTAAGTCCCGGCGCGCACCCGGCAGCGGTGTAAGGCGGAGTGGAATAGCCAGGCGTGGCAGGCGTTGGCTTTTAGTGGTGGCGGCCGGCAGTGGGGGCGGCCGACAGTGACGGCGGCCGGCAGCGGGGGCGGCGTAACGCCGGCGATCCAGGCTTTGTAGGCCGTGGGTGACCACCGTTTTGTCCTGAGTAACATCCGTTCTTCTTACCTGCTTAGAGGTCCATGTTTTTCGCCACGCACAGAAACGACCATGACCGGCACCCGGTGCCGGCGTCCCTGGTCCGTCCGGCGAAGCAGCTCATGGTGGTGCGCAAGCGGACCCAGCCGGCGGCCGTGTACGTCGCCAGGCTCACCGCGACCGCGACGTTCGCCTACCTGATCGCGCTGCTGGTGCCCGACGGGACCGCGCGTCCGGTGCTCGCGCCGCTGACCGCGCTCCTCGTGCTGCAGGCCAGCCTCTTCCAGACGATGCGCAGCGCCATGCGCAAGGTGGTGGCCGTGACCGCCGGCGTTCTCGTGGCGGTCACGGTCTCGGCGTTCGTCGGCTTCAGCTGGTGGCTGCTCGCGCTGCTCATCGCTGGCGCGCTGACCCTCGGCTACCTGCTGCGCCTGGGCGACGACCTGCTCGAAGTGCCGATCAGCGCGATGCTGATCTTCGCGTCGGCTGGCGAGCACGCGGCCGCGTCCGGCCGGGTCGTCGACACCCTCGTCGGCAGCGCCGCCGGGCTGGCCGGCGGGCTGGCCTTCGCGCCGCTGCGGGTGCAGTCGGCCCGCGAGGCGGTCGGCGAGCTGGCCAACAGGCTGGCCGGGCAGCTCGACAAGATGGCCGCCGACCTGGCCGATATCCCGGCCGGCGAAGCGCCCGACCCGGCCCGCGTCGCCGAGTGGCTCGACCAGACCAGGGCGCTGCGCGGCGAGATCGAGAACGTCGATGACACGCTCCGGCAGGCCGAAGACAGCTCCCGGCTGAACCCGCGCACGCTCCGCACGCCTGGCGCGCTGCCGGTGGCGGAGGTCGCGCTGCGCGGCGGGCTGGAGACGCTCGAGCACGCCGCGGTGACGTTGCGCGGCCTGACCCGGTCGATGCTGGACAGCTCCCGGACCGCGACCGAGGCCAGCCCGGTCAGGGACGAGCAGACCCGCGGCCGCCTGGCCAGCGTGCTCACGCAGCTCGGACAGGCGATCCGCGCGTACAGCAGGCTCGTGCAGACGCTGCCGTCGGACCCGGAGCCGCTCGAATCCGAACTCACCGCCGCGCTCGAGGACGCGCACCGTCAGCAGGACCTGCTCGCGGACATCCTCGAGCCGCGCACCGCGCCCGAGGGCGGCGCCAGCGAATGGCCGATCCGCGGGGAGATCCTGGCCCACATCGACCGGCTGCGCACCGGGCTGCAGGTGGACCTCGGCGAGATCGCCCTCCCGCCCGGCCGCCGCCGGCAGCCGGGCAAGATACGCGCCCTGCTGCCGGCCGGCTTCCGGCTCCCGCGTCCCCGGGTCCGGAGGCGCCCGCAGGTCGCGGAGCAGCCTCAGGACCCAGAGGGCCCTCAGGCCCAAGAGCAGCCTCAGGTCCCGAAGGAGAGCGACCCGCGGGACATCACGCCGACCCGCTGAGCCCGGCGGACGACCGCGCCGTCGTGGCTCACCAGGATCAGCGTCAGCTGGTACGCGCGCCACAGCTTCTCCATCAGCCCGATGATCTCGTCGCGGGTCTCCTCGTCCAGGTTGCCCGTCGGCTCGTCGGCGAGCAGCACCTTCGGCTCCTTTACCAGCGCCCGGGCGATCGCGACGCGCTGCTGCTGCCCGCCGGACAGCTCGGACGGCAGGTGCCTGGCCCGGTCGGTGAGCCCGACGCTGTCCAGCGCCGCGGCTACCTTCCGCCGCCGCGCGGCGATGCCGGCGCGCAGCGGGATCAGCGCCGCTTCCACGTTCTCCGAGGCGGATAGAGAGCGTCGCCGACAGGCTCGGCGCGATCGCGGCCAGCGGGCTGGAGATGGCCGTCACCCTCGAGCCCGCGCCGCTGGCCGGCGACCGCGCCCTCACCGAACGCGGCGTGGCCAACCTCATCGACAACGCGATCCAGCACAACGTGCCCGGCGGAGCCGTCTGGGTCACGGCCGGGACCGAATCCGGTCAGGCAGTGCTGACAGTGGCGAACACCGGCCCGGCCGTGGCGCCGGCCGACGTCCGCCGCCTGCTGGTCCCGTTCGAGCGCGGCGGAACCGTGCCGTCGCCGCGGGCGCGTCCGCCCGCCGTCGGACCGGGCCTCGGGCTCGGCCTGCCGATCGTCCAGGCGATCGCCGCCGCGCATGGCGCCGCGTTCGCCGTAACTCCCCGGCCGGACCGCGGCGGCCTTACCGCGGAGCTGCGCTTTCCCCGGGTCCGCGGTGCCCCGTACGGCTGGCGGCTACCGCAGTCGGATGAACGTGACATCGAGCCGGTAATAGCCGGCTGACTGTCACATTCATCCCGCGGCCGGGGATGGAATCGTCAGTCGCCGTCCTGGATCTCGGCCCAGAGAGCACGGTAGGAGCGGGCGGCCGAGCTGCGCGGCGCGAAGACCGTGACCGGGGCGCGCTGCACCGACATGTTCTCCACGACCGCGAGATACGGGACGGTGGTGGCGGCGACACGGGCCCGTTCAGAATAAAGATTTTCCGTGATCTCCCTGTGCAGCTTCTTGCGGCGGTCAACCATCGAAAAGAACGCGAGCACATCCGGGCGGCGGCCGTCGAACCCCGCGACGAACTCCGTCAGCTGGTCCAGCGTCCGCACCGACAGCGTCGTGGGGATGAGCGGCACCACGATCACGTCCGCGGCGTGCAGCACGTTCTCCGACACCAGCGAGATGCCCGGCGGGCAGTCGAGGAACACCGCGTCGTAGTCGGCGGCGAGAGGAGCGAGCAGCTTCGCCAGCTTGCGGCCCGGCTTCCCGCCCGCGCTGTCCAGCAGCAGGTCCATGTTGCGGTAGGTGAAGTCGGCGGGGATCAGGTCCAGGTTGTCGAAGTCGGTCCCCTTGATCGCGTCGTCAAGCGCCCGCGTGCCGCGGATCAGCGCCTTGCCGCCGCCCTTGACCCGGGCCTTCACCCGGAACATGAAGCTCGCCGCCCCCTGCGGGTCCAGGTCCCACAGCACGGTGCGCAGCTTGCTTTCCGTCGCCGCGAGATAGGCGAGGTTGACCGCCGTCGTCGTCTTCCCGACGCCGCCCTTGATGTTGTACGTCGCGTATATCTTCACGCTGACCCTCCGCGCAGCAGCGCCGCCATCCGGCGCTGCCCGTCAACGCCGGCGAACGCGGCGAACCGCCGCTCGAAGTCCTCCCGTGCCGCCTGCTGCCGCGCCGCCAGCCCGGCCGTCACCTCGCCCATAGCAAGCAGCGTAACCGCCGGCGCCTCGTCCGCCGCCAGCATGCTCGTGGCCAGCGCCCTGATCTCGCCGATCTGCACCTCGGTGTCCTGGAACTCGCCGAGGCAGTCCTGCAGCCGCTTGAGGTCAGCGAGCACCGCGCCGTAGCTGTCCGCCGGGTACAGCGGCGCGAAGAACTCCAGCGCGTACCGCAGCTCCTTGGAGCGCTTGCGCAGGTCATGCAGGTTGTCATGAGGCGAGGCGGGCGTGATCACGGCGCCGCGCTTGGCGACCTTCGCGAACGCGAGCCTGGTCCTGTCCGCGGCGAGGGTGCCGGTCGTCTCCCCTGCCGCTCTCCTGGATTGTCCGGAACGTACGGTGGCTGCTGTCCCGGCGTTCGCGCTATCCCGGATCGCGGTCAGCCTCTCCCGCCAGTCCCGCGTCAGCGTGACGAACCTGGACGAACGCAGCCCGCGGGCCAGCACGCGGAACTCCCTGACCCGGCGCTGTTTCAGGTACGCGCGGAACGGCTCCAGGTCATCCGGCTTCGCGGCGCGCAGCGTCCGCGCGGTGTCCTCGAAGTCGAGCAGGTGCACGTCGAGGTCCCTGGTCGGCGTGGTCAGGTCGCCGACCCACTTGAACTCGGCGGCGAACCGCGCCAGCTTGCGGCCGGTCAGCGCGGTGCCCGGGGCGGCGAGCGGCGCCGTCAGCGCGTCGCCGAACAGTTTCAGCGCCGACCGCGACCTGCGTACCGAGACGCGCAGGTCGTGCAGGAACTCGGTATCGACGTCGCGCAGCACACCGGGCACGTTCGCCTCGATGGTGTCGAGCAGCCGCAGCAGGATCGTCGCCGCCGCTTCGGCAGCGGGCATCCAGCCGGTGATGTTGGCGGCCACCTTGTTCGAGTAGTCGCCGGGGTAACGGCCGATGGCGTGCAGCGCGTCGGCGAGCAGCGGCTGCGTGACGGGCCGCACGCCGGGGATGCCCGCGACGATGCGAGCGGCGCGCCGTGCCTGGCCCAGGTAGCCGCGGACCTCCGTGATCGTCAGGCGCGGCGGCAGCGGGCGGCCGTCCCCGGCCGCGACCGCCGGGTGCTCGACGAGCAGCCGGGCGACCGTCTTGCCGTCCTCGTTGCGCAGCCGGTACGCCGCGGTCGTGCCGGTGACGGTGACCTCGGGGAGCAGGGCACGCGGCGCGACGATGCCGCTGATGCTGGTCGCGATCGAGCCGTCCGGCAGGTCCCTGAGCTGGTGCGGGCGGGACGCCTGCCAGCCTGTCACCGGCTGGACGGCGTCACCGGCCGGCGCCGCGCCGCCGGTTAGCCGGAGTTCGCCGCCGCGGTGCGCGGCCGCGTACTCGAGCGTCAGGCCGGCCTTGTACAGCCGCCAGTCGAAGGTGTCGAACCAGGTGCGGCGGCGGGCGCCGCGCGCCGCGCCGCGGTCGTGAATCAGCTCGAAGTCCTGTCTCAGGGCCTCGAGAACCTCACCGACAACGACGTCGCAGGTTTGCGAGTCTTCTCCGGAGGCTATGAAACCTGCCAGGCCAGGCGTCGTCATCCTGTCGAACTCCTTCCCGGCTGGATCCGCCCCCTCGGCGTCTATTTAAGCGCATATTTACGCATAAGTGGTAATAGTGTTCATTCTCCGTTTACCTTGTGTTCATTTTACTGGGTAGTGAAGACAGTTTGCCCAGGTGACTGCCTGGATGAACACCCGGCGGAGCGGGCCTTTCAGGGGACTTCGCCCGGCTTTAGCCGACGGCGACCGGCCATGCCGGCTTTAGCCGACGGCGACCGGCCATGAATGCCCGGTCGCGGCGCGGACGTCGGCCGGGCGCGGCATGCCCGCCTGGG
Source organism: uncultured Actinomycetota bacterium (assembly GCA_963843745.1). Taxonomy (GTDB): domain Bacteria; phylum Actinomycetota; class Actinomycetes; order Streptosporangiales; family Streptosporangiaceae; genus Trebonia. The sequence goes on along the minus strand of CAWJLP010000007.1, from coordinate 406,702 downwards.
TGCCGGGCCGGGTCGCCGCCGCGGCGCCGGCCGCGGCGGCGGCGATCACCGCGTCGTGCGGCGGGACGCCCGCCGCGAGGGCCACCGCGAGCGCGCCGACGAACGTGTCGCCGGCGCCCACGCTGTCCACCGGCCGCACCGGGAATCCGGGCACGATCAGCGCGCCCGCCGGCCCGCAGTAGGCGGCGCCTGCCGCGCCGGCGGTGACCACGGCGTTGCGCGCGCCGGCCCGGCCAGATCGGCCGCCGCGCCGTCCGCGCCCGCGGCGCCGGCCAGGCCGGCGACCCGCCTGCCGAGCACCGCGGTGGCCTCCGACTCGTTCACCACCAGCCAGTCCACGCCGGCCGCCACGATGCCTGCCGCCTCAGGCGGCGCGGGCGCCAGGTTCAGCATGCGCAGTCCGTAGCTCCCCGCGGTCAGCGCCGCGCGGATGGCGGCCGCCGGCACCTCGGCGCTGATCACCAGCGCGGCGGCGTCCGTCGCCTCGCTGACCGCGTTGACTTCCGCCAGGCCAGCTTCGCGGTTCGCGCCCGGCGCGACCGTGATGATGTTCTCCCCGCCCTCGTCGACCGTGATCATGGCGAGTCCGGTGGGCACGCCCCGCACGGTGCGCACAGCCGCGTCGCTGACTCCCTCGGCGACGAGGGCGGCTCGCAGCGCCCGGCCGAAGTCGTCGTCCCCCACGCAGCCGGCCATCAGCACGTCGCCGCCCAGCCGGGCCGCGGCGACCGCCTGGTTGGCGCCCTTGCCGCCCGGCGCGAAGGCAGCCGCGCCGCCGAGCACCGTCGCGCCGGGCGCGGGCAGCCGCGGCACGGTTACGGAGATGTCCATGTTCAGGCTGCCCAGCACGGTCAGCCGCGCGCTAGAGACCACAGGCGAAAGGTACTCCTCCCGCGCCATGGGTGGTTACCGGCTACCCGGCTACCGGCTACCCGTGCAGGCGGGAGCAGGACACGACCGCGTGGCGGTCGTACCACGCGGACACGGTGATCGTCCCGGTGCTGCTGTGCTCGCAGCGGGTCAGCATTGCCTCCGCTTTCGGGCGCCAGGGACCGTCCGTCGTGCGCTGGGTCACGTACCTGAAGTCAGTCGCCCAGCCGGCCGCGAGGACGAGCGCCAGGGCGCCGACCGCGCAGACCGCCCGCGGACGCATGGTGTCCAGGCTTACCCGGGTGGCGGTGCCGCGGCGCAGGTAGGCGTCGACCGCGATGATCATGGCGGCGATGAGCGCGAGGATCGGCGTCACGGTGTACCGGGAGCCCCCTTCGAAGCTGACGGGGCTCAGGACCGGCGGGAACTTCACCAGGTAGCTGGTGATCGCCGTGGAGGCCACCATCAGCACGAAGCCGAAGAGGACAGCCGTCGCCGCGAACAGGCGGACCTGGCGGCCCAGGGCGATCGCCGCCCAGCCGAGAACGATGAGGAGGAACGCGCCGACGATGAGCGTGGCGCCGTTCTGCCCGGCGACCGCCTCCAGGCGCCAGGACAGATGCCAGCCAAGGGCGCGCAGCACCACGGCGTGCAGGTAGTACGCGAACACCTGGGCAGGCGGGGCAAGCGCGCCGCTCAGCCGCTGGGTGTGGTTGACGTAGCTGTCGGCGATCACCGGGCCTTGCACGGCGAGCCCCGCCAGCCAGCCCGCGGTGACGGCGTGCTCGCGCAGCCTCGGCAGCACCACCGCCCGGATGGCCAGCAGCGGAAGGAAGGCGACCACCACCGGCACGGAAGCGGCGGTCAGGAACGCGAGGATCGCCGCGACCGCCATCCCGCCCCTGGACCGCGGCCGCCACAGCACCGCCCAGAAGAACGCCGCCATGAGGTACCACGCGGTGTTCACGCCGTTGGCGACGAGCTCGAGCGGGGCGATGGGAAGCAGCACCAGCGCGGCGGCCAGGGTGAGGCGCAGCAGGCGGAACCTGATGAAACCGGCACTGGCGTGGTACACGAACAGGGCGCAGCAGGCCGCGATGACGGTGCCGGTCACCGCGTAGAACGCCGCGACGTCCTGCACGGGCACCATGGACGCGAACTGGCCGAGGATCCGCGCCACCAACTGCTCGTAGCCGTTGTAGGGCACCAACAAGTGCCACGGGTGCTGCCACGCGTAGATGAGGAAGATTCCCCAGTCCTCGGCGTAGGCGCAGTTCCACGCCGGGACCCGGGCGACGCGCAGCAGCAGCAGGCCGGCCGCAACGCACACCGCGGCGACCTGGATGGCGACCGACAGCAGCCGCCGGCCCGGCTGGGGCGGGTGCGGTGGCTCGTCGTCCAGCGTTACCGGGAACAGCGGGTCAAGCGCCGCGCGCAGCCGCGCGACGGCCGGCCGCCGTTCCGGCCGCCGGTCGCGAGACCGCTGCAGAGCTTCGCCAAGCACCTGACACCGCCAACCCCAGGCCGGATGACACGTAGTTCCGGATGACACGTAGTTCGCGTGTCAGGCTAGCCATCAAGGGGTGCACGGCTGGGCAAATAGCAACGTCATTAACCAGATACGAAGCATTCGCCCGGCTCTCGCCGCGGCTGCCCGCACCCGCCGGCCGCGAGATGGGTGAGAATGACGGAGGTTCTGGGTAGGAACGCCGGTCGTGCCGGCAAAGGTGGACACTAGGGCACAACGCGATATATCTTGTCATCAGGAGGTAAATCATGAACGACTTCGAGCGCCGGATCCGGGAGTTCATCAGCCCGTGGAGCACCAAGTTCAGCGACTGGTGGAGCAACTCGAGCATCCGGACGGCCCTGACGAACCGGTCGGTCGACACCGCTGACCTGCGCCGCCAGGCGTCGGCTCAGGCCCAGCGCGCCGCGACCGCGATGAAGGACATGCGGGACAGCGACACGGCCAAGAAGGCCGCGACCGCGGTGAAGGACCTGCGGGACAGCGACACGGCCAAGAAGGCCGCGACCGCCCTGACGGACCTGCGCCAGCGGGAGCCCGTGCGCAAGGCGGAGGAGAGCGCCAAGCGCGTCCTGCAGGACCTGCGCAGCGGCCACAACGGGGGCGGCGACAAGTCCTGACCGGATAATTCAGTTGCGGTGACCGTCGCCGGAATGGGACGCTGCACGCGCGACAGGTAGGTGCCGGCCTCGCGGCCGGCCGTGCGAAAGGAGGGGCCCTGATGTCTACGCCCGCTGCGGGCTGCGCTCAGCCCGTCCTTTCCACAGCCCACCTGAGGAGCAGCAGTGCGCGACAGCGCAGAATCCTTCGACCCCGCGTACGGGAGGGTCCGCCGCGCCGGCCGTAAGCGCCGGCCGTATTTCGACGACGAGGCGACGTCCGCCAAGCGCGACCGGTACCGCCCCAGGCTCGCCACCGAGGATGCCGGCGACGCGACCGACGGCTTGCCCGAGGGCGATCGCTGGTCCACCTGGGACCAGTCCACCCCCACCGAGCGCGGCCCGCGACCGCACCCGGAGTGGCTCGTGACCGAGCTGGCCGCGGTCGACACCGAGCTCGGCATCCTGAAGACCGGCAAGGAAGCCGACGTCTACTTGCTGCGCCGTGGCGTGCCTGGCGGCGGCCGGTCGTGCCTGCTCGCGGCCAAGCGGTACCGGGACGCGCAGCACCGGCTGTTCCACCGGGACGCCGGGTACCTGGAAGGGCGCCGCACCAGGGAGAGCCGGGTCAACCGCGCGGCCGCCAGCCGGAGCGCGTTCGGCAGGCAGGCGATCGCCGGCCAGTGGGCGAATGCCGAGTTCGGCGCGCTCTGCCAGCTGTACGGCGCGGGGCTGCCCGTGCCCTATCCCGTGCAGATCACCGGCACCGAGGTGCTGCTCGAGTTCATCGGCGATCCGGACGGCACCGGCGCGCCCCGGCTCGCCGAGACCCGTGCCGACGGCGGCGAACTGGCCGCCCTGTGGGATCAGCTCGTGGCGGCCCTCTCCGGCCTGGCCGGGCTCGGGTACGCGCACGGCGACCTGTCGCCGTACAACCTGCTGGTGCACGGCGGCCGGCTGGTCATGATCGACCTGCCGCAGGTGGTCGACGTGGTGTCGCACCCGAACGGGCGCGGCTTCCTCGACAGGGACGCCCGCAACGTCGCGACGTGGTTCGCCGCCCGCGGGCTGCCCGGCGCGGACCCGGAAAGGCTGGCGCGCCTCCTCGCCGAGGAGGCGCGCCTGGCCTGACCGGCTGTATGCGGCTAGACGGTCTGCTTCACGGTGAGCTTGCCGTTCCGCATCGTGCCCAGCCGCTGGGCGCGGCGGGCGATCGAGCTGTCGTGCGTGACGATCACCATCGTCAGCCCGTTGTCCTGCCAGAGCTTCTCGAGCAGGCCGATGATCTCGTCGCGGGTGTCCTCGTCCAGGTTGCCGGTCGGCTCGTCGGCGAGCAGCACCTTCGGCTCCTTCACCAGCGCGCGGGCGATCGCCACGCGCTGCTGCTGGCCGCCGGACAGCTCCGTCGGCAGGTGGCGCAGCCGGTCGCCAAGCCCGAGCGAGTTCAGCGCCTCGGCGGCGCGGGCCCGCCGCGACGCGCCGCTGCCCCCGAGCGGGACCAGCGCCGTCTCCACGTTCTCCTGCGCGGACAGCGTGGGGATCAGGTTGAAGGTCTGGAAGATGAAGCCGATGGAGTCGGCCCGCACCTTCGTCATCTGGGCCTCCCGCGTCCGCGCCAGGTCGCGGCCGTCGAAGTCGACGGAGCCGGAGGTCGGACGGTCCAGGCCGCCGAGGATCTGCAGCAGCGTGGACTTGCCGTGGCCGGTCGGCCCCTGGATGGCCAGCCATTCGCCGTCAGGGATCTCGACGTTGACGCCGCGCAGCGCGTGCACGGTCTCGCGGCCCTTGGGATAGTCCTTGGTCACGTTCGTGAGCTTGTACATGGATCTTCGTCTCCCGGTGAATCCGCGCCCTCAGGCGACCTTGGACAGGGCGTCCGCCGGGCGCAGCCGTGCCGCCCGCCAGCCGCCGAACGCTCCGGCGATCAGCCCGCCGAGGATCGCGAGGCCGACCGCGACGACGATCACGGCGATCGTGACCGGTGCGTGCAGGTGCTCCGTGACGGTGCCGGCGGTGCGCGCCGCGTTCGAGAACGCGCCGCGGAAGGGGTTGTTCCCGCCGCCGGTGCCGCTGGTGGGGAACCCGCCGCCGCCGCCGCCGAACCCGCCGCCGAAATTGCGCGCGCCGCCCGGCGTGGCCGAGCCGGTGGTGTTGCTGGCGAGGCTCGCGGTCAGCGGCGACGAGAACTTGTTGACCAGCGCCACGCCGGCGAAGCCGAGGCCGACGCCGAGCACGCCGCCGACGATGCCGATCGCGACCGCCTCGCCCATCACCTGGAAGACGATCCTGCGGCTCTTCCAGCCGAGCGCCTTCAGCGTGCCGAACTCACGGATCCGCCGCGTGACGGCCGCCATCGTGAGCAGGCTGGCCAGGAAGAACGCGGCGATGAGCACCGCGATCGCCAGCCACTTGCCGAGGTTGTTCGCCAGGCTCGCCGCGCTCGAGATCGAGCCGGTGACCTCGCTGGCGAGAGTGTTCTGGTCGGTGACGGTCGAGCCGGGCACCGCCGTGGAGATGGCGCTCGCCACCGAGCTGATGTCCCCGCTGTTGCTCGCCGTCACGTAGATCGTGTTGACGTCGTTCTTCAGGTTGGCCAGTGACTGCGCCACGCCGAGCGGGATGTAGACGTCCGCCGGGTTGTCGCCCGCGGGCTCGCTGACGATCCCGACGACCTTGAAGTTGGTGGCCGCGTTCTTCGAGTTGCCGACGGCGATCGTGGAGCCGACCTTGAGCTTGTTCTGCGTCGCGTAGCTGGAGTCGACGAGCGCGACGTCCGACGCGTTGTCGGCGGCGGTGAACGTCCGCCCGGAGCTGATCTTCCCGGTGCTGAGCGGGCCCAGCTCGCCGTCGGCGATGTCGACGCCGTTCACGGTGAAGCTGTTGATGTTGAAGTTCGCGCCGAAGCTGCTGGGATTCCCGCTCCCGCTGCTCCCGCCGCCCCCTTGGAAGCCGCCGCCACCGCCGCCGCTGAAGTTGAGCGCCGGAACCGTGCCGCTGATCGTGCGGTCGTTCAGCGTCAGGCCGCCGGCCGCGGCCGCCACGTTGTCCATCTTCGCGATGCTGGTCACGTTGGACGAGGCGAGCGATGCCAGCGTGCCGCCGGCGGACAGCGTGTTGTTGTCGATCTTGCTGCCGGCCTTCGGCCGGCTGGTCGACCCGATCGACTGCCGGAAGCCGAACCCGAACCCGTTGCCAGTCGAACCAGCGGTCGGCGCCTTCGTCACGGTGATGTCCGTGCCGACGCCGTACAGCGAGTGCAGGACGGACGCCTGGGCGTTCTTGACCCCGGCCGACGCCGCGGTCACGGTGATCACCAGGCCGATCCCCAGCGCCAGGCCGATCGCTATGAAGATCGCCTGCCGCATCCTGCGCCGCAGCTCACGCCCGATATAGGTGAAGAACATCAGACTCCTCAGCGAACTCAAGATTTAGTGGTGGCGCGGACCCGCCGTGCCGGAGGAGCGCATTTTCGCCCCGGACGCTGCGTCCGCGCCGCCGCTAATGCTTTCGGCGCTACCTGAGGAGACTCTGAAAAAGACCTGCGAACCAGCCCCGGCCCTGCAACGCCGAAGGCCGGCCCCGCCGACCGGGCTGGCGCTTGGGGGATGTCAACTTACAGGGACTGAACGGCCAAGATCCCTACATCGTCCTCTCCGATGTCTAGCGGAGTACGGAAAGGGGCTACCGCCATCATGAAACCGTCTGCCTCGTGTCCCGCCTACAGGGTTTGACCGCTGAAATCCTTGCCTGGCTCTCCGGGCTGGGCCGCCCGCGAGGGCGCGGCGGCCGGCCTGAGCCCGCTGATTTCATGATCACGAAAGAAAAGTATGCGCATAGGAGATTTTTCTTACGTGATCATGGTCGGGCGGCTTTCTTGCCATGATCACGAACCCGGCGGACGCCCGAAAGCCGGGAGTACCGAGACCAGTGGGGTACCCGAAGCAGAAGTGACGCCGCCCGGAGAGGGGTTCATTGGCGGTGCGCCCACACCGCCAATAGATCCGCACCTGTGGGCCACACCACCAATGCGGCAGGCCGAGCCGGAGAGTGGGCGGCGCCTCCGGAGTGGGCGGGCTCGGGAAGTTATCAGCCAAATCGGGCAACGGTGAAACGAGGGACGCGATAGCCGCGCCGCCCCAAAAGGCGGTTCTGGTGTTCCGCCTAGGCGAGGAGCGGGGCGCAGCGGGGCTCCGCCGCGTTGTTCGGTGCCGCCCTCAGGCACCGACTGAACGCGGCCGGAATCCCCGCAAGCCCCAGCGACCCCACGCCTGAAGGCTCAGCTTTCGCGGAGGGCGCGGATGCCTTCCTTCAGCGACGACATCGTGGCGATAACCGCCGAGGGCTCGTAGCCGCAGTGGGCCATGCAGTTCGCGCAGCGCGGGTCCTTGCCGCGGCCGTACTTCTCCCACTCCGTGGTCTCGATCAGCTCCTTGTACGACGAGACGTAACCGTCGGACATCAGGTAGCAGGGCTTCTGCCAGCCGAACAGCGAGTACGACGGGATCGACCACGCCGTGCACTCGTACTCGACCTTGCCCTCGAGGAAGTCGAGGAACAGCGGCGTGTGCATAAGCCGCCACTTCTTGCGCCGCCCGTCGGCGAACGCCTTGCGGAACATCTCGCGGGTCTCCTCCACGCCCAGGAAGTGCTCCTGGTCGGGCGCCTTCTCATAGGCGTACCCGGGCGAGATCTGCAGGTCGTCCACGCCAAGGTCGTCGTTGAGGTAGTTGAGCACGTCGATGACGGTCTGCGGCGTGTCGGTGTTGAAGAAGGTGGTGTTGGTGTTGACCTTGAACCCCTTCTCCTGCGCCAGCTTGATCGCCGCGACGGCCTGGTCGAACACGCCTTCCTTCGACACCGACTCGTCGTGCCGCTCGCGCAGCCCGTCGATGTGCACCACCCAGCGGAAGTACGGCGAGGGCTTGAACTTGTGCAGGTGCTTGGGCAGCAAGATCGCGTTCGTGCACAGGAAGACCATCTTCTTGCGCTTGATCAGCTCCTCGACGATGACCTCGATCTGCGGGTGCATCAGCGGCTCGCCGCCGGCGATCGACACCATCGGCGCGCCGGCCTCCTCGATCGCCGCGACCGCCTGCTCGACCGGCATCCGCTGCTTCAGCACCGACGCGGGGTGCTGGATCTTCCCGCAGCCGTTGCATTTGAGGTTGCAGGCGAACAGCGGCTCCAGCTCCACCAGCAGCGGGAACTTCTTGATGCCGCGCAGCTTCTGCTTCATCAGGTGTGCCCCGATGCGCATGCTGACGGACAGTGGCATAGACATTAGCGCCGTACCTCCCTGGGCAGGCCGAACTGTACAGATTCGGTGGTGGTGACCCGCTCGGTCACCGTGACTGTGCCGAGCCCGGAGAGCGCCGCGATGATCTCGCTGACCACCGCTGGCGGCGCGGATGCCCCCGCCGTGAGCCCGACTACGGAGACTCCGGACAGCCAGGAGAGCTGGATGTCCGTGGCTCCGTCGATGAGGTAAGCGGGCGTGCCCGCCCGCTCGGACCGCTCCACCAGCCGCACCGAGTTGGAGGAGTTCTTCGAGCCCGCGACGAGCACCAGGTCGGCCTCCGTGGCGACGGCGCGGACCGCCGCCTGCCTGTTGGTCGTCGCGTAGCAGATGTCGTCGCTGCCCGGCGCCCGCATTGAAGGGAACCGTTCCCGCAGCGCGCCCGCCACGTCGGCCGCCTCGTCGACGGCCAGCGTGGTCTGCATGAGGAAGGCCACCTTCGACGGGTCCGCGGGCGACAGCGCCGCGACATCGGCGGCCGTCTCCACGAGCACGGTGGATTCTGGCGCCTCCCCGAGGGTGCCTTCCACTTCCTCGTGCCCGGCGTGGCCGATCAGCGCGACCGTGAAGCCCTCGCGGGCGAACCGGCGCGCCTCGGCGTGCACCTTCGACACCAGCGGGCACGTCGCGTCGATGACCGACAGCCCGCGGGCCGCCGCCGCGTCCCGCACCGCGGGCGACACCCCGTGCGCGGAGAACACGACCGTGGCGCCGTCCGGCACCTCGTCGAGCTCGTCAACGAACACGGCGCCGCGCTGCTCCAGGTCGGAGACCACCCGGGTGTTGTGCACGATCTGCTTGCGCACGTACACGGGCGCGCCGCGCAGCTCGAGGGCCCGCTCGACGATCTCGATGGCCCGCTCCACCCCGGCGCAGAACGACCGCGGCCCGGCCAGCAGCACGGCCCGCTCCCGGCAGACGGCGGCCCACCGCTCGGCGACCGGCGCGGCCAGCCGCAGCGACCGCAGCCCGGCCAGCCCGCCGCTGATCATTCCCGCCCCGAACCCGGTGTCGGACACCGCCCTGATGACGGCCACCGGCCGCTCGCCCGCGGCGCCGACCAGCGCGGCGGTCTCCATGTCCGCGGCCAGGTACCCCTCGGCCGCCAGCGCCTTGCGCTCCGCCGCCCTGACGATCTTCGGCACCGTGACGATCCTGCCCGCCCGCGCGGGCAGCCCCGCCCGGCGCAGCTCGGCCGCGAGCAGGTCGGCGCCGGGCAGCGGCACGGTGCTGTCACCGTCGGACACCTCGGTCGCGACGACCAGGTCTCCCGGGCTGAGGTCGTCGGCTAGCCCCGCCGCGGTGCCCATCACGACCATCGCACCGAACGGTCCAGGCTTGCTCTCGCCGGTCACGCTCTTCCTCGACCGGGCCGCGCCCATGCCGGTGCGCTGGACGCGGCTGGACGCCGCGCGCAGCCCGCGGCGCACCGCGTTCGCCTCCAGGCGCAGCGGCGCCAGCACCAGCAGCCCGCCGGTGGCGGCCGCCAACTCGGGCTCGGCCAAATCCGCGGCCTCGGTCGCTCTAGGCTGCGGGATGGTCTCAGTCATGAGTTGAACCCCTTACATAGCGGCCGAGCGCGGACACGGGAAACGCCAGGCGGTAGAGGTGGTAGTTCAGGTAGAAGTCGCCCGGGAAGCCGGTCCCGGTGAACTGCGGCTCGTCCCAGGTGCCGTCCGGGCGCTGGGTCCGCGCCAGCCACCGGACGCCGCGCTCGACGGCTGCGGACTCCCGCTCGCCGGCCGCGAGCAGGGCGAGCAGCGCCCACGCGGTCTGCGACGCGGTGGAGGCGCCCCGGCCCGACCAGGCGGCCGGGTCGTCATAGGAACGCAGGTCCTCGCCCCAGCCGCCGTCGGCGTTCTGGTGTTGCTCCAGCCAGGCGACCGCCCGGCGGATCGACGGCTTGCCCGGCTTGACCCCGGCGGCGATCAGCGCGGGCACGACCGCGCCGGTGCCGTAGACGTAGTTCGCGCCCCAGCGGCCGAACCAGGACCCGTCGCTCTCCTGGTTCTTCAGCAGCCAGATCACGCCGCGGCGGCAGGCGGTCTCGCTGGCGAGCCCTTCGGCCGCGAACGCCTCGACGATGTGCGCGGTGACGTCCGCGCTCGGCGGGTCGATGACCGCGCCGAAGTCGCAGAACGGCAGCTTGTTCACCAGCTCGCGGGTGTTGTCCGCGTCGAACGCGCCCCAGCCGCCGTCCTTGGACTGCATCCCCTCAAGCCAGCGCAGGCCCCTGCCGATCGCGGCGCGGCTGCCGGTCTTCGTCCGGCGCAGCGCGAGGATCACCTCGGCGGTGTCGTCGGTGTCGGCGTAATTGTCGTTGTCGAACTCGAACGCCCAGCCGCCGACCGGGGTGTACGGGCGGCGCACCTGCCAGTCGCCCGGCTGCTGGATCTCCTCGTCAAGCACCCAGGTCGCGGCCTTGACCAGCGCCGGGTGGTCCGGCGGCAGCCCGGCGTCGGCCAGGCCGATCATGGCGAGCACGGTGTCCCACACCGGCGACTGGCACGCCTCGAGACGGCGGGTGCCGTCCTCCCTGATCGTGAACCGCTCGATGCCGTCGATGGCCTTCTTGACGATGGGATTGTCCAGGCCGTACCCCATCAGGTGCAGCGCCATGATCGAGTAGACCCACGGCGGCTGGATGCCTCCCCAGCAGCCGTCGGTCTCCTGGCGGGCGATGATCCAGTCGGCGCAGCGCCGCAGCGCCGCGCGGCGGGGACCGCCCCGCTTCGGCAGCCGCGGCGTCACCGCGTGCAGCGCCTTGTCGAGCGCGTTGAACGCGACCGCCCACGGGTCTTTCTGGCCCGCCTTGGGCGGCAATCCTGGCTCGGCCGCGTACAGCTCCCCGATGGTGAATGGCAGCGGCCGGCTCGGCCGGTGCGCCGAGACGACGGCGAGCGCGACGATCGTCTGGCGCGCCCAGCAGCCCCAGTCGTAGATGTTGAGCGGGAACCAGGACGGCAGGTAGATGACCTCAGGCGGGATCACCGGCAGCTCGTCCCACGACCACCGGCCGCTCAGCGCCAGCCACATCCGGGTGAACACCCGGGTGGCGGTCAGCCCGCCGCTCGCCGTGATCCACCCGGCCGCCGTCTTCATGTGCGGCGCGTCGGCCGGGTCGCCGGCCAGCCTCAGCGCGACGTACGCCTCGACCGTGGTGGACAGGTCGCCGGGGCCGCCGTAGAAGTTGGCCCAGGTGCCGTCGTCGCGCTGCTGGGAGCGAATCCAGCCCGCGGTCTCCTTGAGGTCGGTTTCGGTGAGGATGCCGAGAAAGTGGCGCAGCAGGACATCCTCGGCGTCCATCGTGACGTTCGTCTCGAGCTCGCCGATCCAGTAACCGCTGGGGTCCTGGAGGCCCAGGAGGTGGTCGCGGGCACGCTCGAGCGTGGCGGCCGCGACCTCGTGGAGCTCTCCCGGGTGGTCGATGTCCCATCGACCACCATCTAGCGTGGACGATGTCACATCGACCACGTTCGCGCGGGCCGCGTTCGGGGCGCCTACGCGGGCCTCCGTGCCGCGCGTTGGTGCCCGGCCGGCTAGGGATGCCATCGGGCTACCACTGCCTCGCGGTGATGAACTCGGCGATCGCGGTGAACTCGGCCCGGACGTCGGCCGGGATGCCGGCGCTGTCCAGGCTCGCCGCGGCGGCGGCCAGCCGGGCGTCGGCTTCTTGCTCGGCCCACTGCCTGCCGCCGGCCGCGACCACGAGGTCGGCGGCGTGGATCAGGTCCTCCTCGGTGAGCTCGGCCTCGCTGGCCAGGACCCCGGCCAGCTCGGTGGCCGCCGGGGTGCCGCTGGACAGCGCCGCCACCACGGGCAGCGACTTCTTGCGGGCCCGCAGGTCGGCGCGGACCGGCTTGCCCGTCACCTCGGGGGCGCCCCAGATGCCGAGCAGGTCGTCGGTGAGCTGGAACGCCAGGCCGACGTGCCCGCCGAACTCGGCCAGGCCCATCGCCATCTCCGGCGGCGCGCCCACGTGCACCGCGCCGATCGTGCAGGCGCAGGCCATCAGCGCGGCCGTCTTGTCGCCCGCCATCTCCAGGCACTCGTCGAGCGTCACGTCGCCGCGCTTCTCGAACGCCAGGTCTTCGCCCTGGCCGGCGATCAGCCGCTGCACCGCGGTGGACAGGCAGCGGGCCGCCCACGGGCCGCCAGGCGGCATGTCCTCGAGCAGCATGTCGTTGGCGAGCGCCAGCAGCGCGTCGCCGGCGAGGATCGCCGCGCCGACGCCGAACACCGTCCACGCGGTCGGCCGGTGCCGCCGCTCGGTGTCGCCGTCCATGATGTCGTCGTGCAGCAGCGAGAAGTTGTGCACGAGCTCCACCGCGACCGCCGGGGTGACGCCGCGCTCAGGGGCGGCGCCCGCGGCGCGGGCCGACAGCAGGGCGAGGGCGGGACGCAGCGCCTTGCCGCTGCCGACCCGGACGGGGCTGCCGTCGGCGTCGGCGAGCCCGTAGTGGTAGGCGGCGACCCGGCGCACACCCGGGCTCAGCCGGCTGAGCGCGGCTTCCGTCGCCGGACCGACCAGATCACGCGCCACGGCGACGCCTGCGGGCATCACGACCGTCACGAGCGCACCTCCCTCACAGAGTCAACTGTGTTCACTTGTTCGTTAGTCAATTCGCTCACTGCATCCTCGTTGTCAGCGTGCTCGTGGAGGGCGATGACCGCGCTGAGACCGCTGCGGACGGCGCCTTCCATCGTGTCGGGCCAGCCCGTGTCGGTCCACGAGCCGGCGAGCACCAGGCCAGGCAGGCCGGTCGCGGCCTGCGGGCGCAACCGGGCCGTCCCCGGCACCTGGCGGAACGTGGCCCGGCGCTCCCTGGTGACGAAGAACTCCGTCACCGTCGCCTCGCGCGCCGCGGGGAACAACTCCGCGAGCGCGGGCACGAACTGCTCGCGCAGCGCCGCCGAGGGGACGTCCACGTACTCGTCCGCCGCCGACAGCGAGATCGCCAGGTACTGCCCGTCGTCGCCACGGGCGTGCATCCCGGATATCCGGGTGCGGTCGAACACCCACTGCACCGGCGAGTCGACCGCCGCCGCGAACGGCACGTCCATGACCTTCCGGTCGTAGATCACGTGCACGTTCACGATCGGCGCGGCGCCGAGCCCGGCCCAGCCGTCCACCGTCTCGGCGGGCAGGGCGCCGCGCGGGATCAGCCGCGCGGCCGCCTCGTGGGGCACCGCGAGGACCACGGTGTCGGCGGAGAGAATGTCCTCGCCTTCGGCGGTGCGGCCGATCTGGACGGCGAACTCGTTCGGTCCCTTCGCCTCGATGGCGGCGACCTTGGTGTTCAGCCGGACGGTGGCGCCCAGTTTGCCGAGCAGCCGTTCCGCTGCGGCGCCGTGCAGCTCGCCGAGCGACAGGGCGGGCACGCCGATGTCGGCGGCGTCCGCGTCGCCGAGCAGGCCGGTCTGCGCCACCTTGCCGGCAAGCGCGAGCGAGCCGTCGTCGCCGGGGACGTTCAGGGTGGAGATGAAGAACAGGTCCCACAGCGTGCGCCGGGTGCGCTCGTCCTGCCCGCGGGCCGCTAGCCAGTCGCCGAGCCGCTGCTCGTCCGTCGCCGGGTCGGCCAGCTTCAGGCGGCGGAAGGCGAGGGCCGCGAGAGAAAGCCGGGACCGTTCCGGATAACTCAGGAACGGATACCGGAGGAGAGCCGGCAGCATGTGCAGCGGCGCGGGGACGCGACCCCTCTTCAGCCGCGCGCGGCGCTGCGGGGAGACCACGGTCACGTCGAAGCGGGGCTGCAGCGGGGCGTGCGCGCTCATGCCGAGCCGGTCGAGCAGGCCGCGGTAGGCGGTGCAGCACCGCAGGAACACGTGCTGGCCGGTGTCGATCACCAGGTCGTCCCTGGTGAACGACATCGTGGCGCCGCCGAGCCGCGGCTTGGCCTCGAGCAGCGTGACGTCCGCGCCGGCCTGGGCGAGCGCTACCGCGGCCGTGATGCCGGCCAGGCCGCCGCCGACGACAACCACCGACCGTATCGGGGGGTTCGGGGGCCAGGGGGAACGGGGGGCCCAGGGGGATACGGGGGGCGGGCAGCCCCCCGTGCGGGGAGCGACAGCCTCCCGTGCGCGAAGTCTGTCCCCCCGGAGCGGTAGAGCTTTCATTCCGCGGCTCCCTTGCGGTACTTCCAGCGGTCGAGGCCGGCCAGCGCCTGAGCGGCGACCAGGGCCTTCTCCCCGCCGGGGAGCGACATCCTGCCTTCGAGCACGGCGCTCGGCTGGCGGGCGATGCGCTCGAGGAGGCGGCGGTAGATGCCGGCCATCGCCCCCGTGCACGCCGCGCTGCGGCGGTCGATGGTGGCGAGCAGCCGCATCCCGGAGGCGTACCACTCCCTGGCGCGGGACGCCTCGAACTCCACCAGGCTGGCGAACCTCGCCTGCATCGCGGTGTCGGGGAACGGCTCTGGCTGGCCGAACGGCGCGAACTCGATGCCGAACTTGTCCAGGTCCTCCTCGGGGAGGTAAACGCGGCCGTTCTGGTAGTCCTCGCGGACGTCCCGCAGGATGTTGGTGAGCTGCAGCGCGACGCCGAGGTCGTCGGCCATCTTGGCCTGCTTCTCCGGCTGGGTCGCGCCGTACACGCCAAGCGACAGCCGGCCGATCGAGCCCGCCACGCACTGGCAGTACCAGAGCAGGTCGTCGAACGTCTTGTAGCTGGCGCCGTTCACATCGGCGAGACAGCCGTCGATCAGCTCGCCGAACGCGGCGAGCGGCACCCCGAATCGCGGTCCCGCGTCGGTCAGCGCGACGAGCACCGGGTCGCCGGCGGCCGGGTTCTCCCCGGCGGCCAGGGCCCGCACCTGGACGCGCGCCGCTTCGAGCCGCGCCGTCTTGTCGGCGGCGGGCAGGTCACCGTCGCCGATGTCGTCGATCCGCCTGGCGAACGCGTAGACCGCGGCGAGCGCACGACGCTTGGGCGGCGGCAGCAGCCGGATGCCGTAGGCGAAGTTCCTGGCCTGCTCCCAGGTGATCCTTTCGCAGGCGGCATACGCCTCGTCCGCGTCCACGTTCACCTCCCCCTGACGTAGCTGCCGGCCATGTTCGCCAGCGTCGCTGCCTTGCCCGGCTTCGGCGTCGTCCGCAGCACGTCGTAGCCGGCCTGCCTGATCGCCCGCAGCGCGGCGCGGCCGCCGGCCAGGTAACCGGCGATCGCGAGCCGCGCGGCGCCATGAAGCGTGCCGACCAGCGGCGCGCCCTCGCCGAGCAGCCCCGCCGCGCGGTTCACCTCGAACGTCATGAGCGTGACCACGTTCGGGCCCGCGGTAGGCCGCGCCAGGTCGGCCTCGGTGACGCCGAAGCGCTCGAGGTCTTCCCCCGGCAGGTAAATCCTGCCGTTGCGCAGGTCCTCGGCCACGTCCTGCCAGTGCTCGACGAGCTGCAGGGCAGTGCAGATGCTATCCGACAGGCGCAGCCGCTCCGGTGTCGCGGCACCCATGATGTAGAGCACGACCTGGCCGACCGGGTTCGCGGACAGCTCGCAGTACTTCGCCAGGCCGTCATAGGTCTCGTAGCGCTTGACGAGCTGGTCCTGGCGGTTGGCCTGGATGAGGTCGTCGAACGGCCGACGCGGGATGCCGCACTCCTCGACGGTCTTCTTCAGGGCCTTGATAGCGTGGAGGGACGGCTCGCCGCCGTCGTAGATCGCGGCGACGTCCGCCTGCAGGTCGTCGAGGAGCCTGAGGCGGGTGGCGGTGATCGTCTCCTCGGTCGCGCCGGCGGGCATTCCGGGCAGCGGCTCGTCGCCGAGGTCGTCGGTGAGCCGGGCGAAGCCGTACAGCGCGGTGAGGTTCGCCCGCCAGCGGGCTGGCAGCACGCGGAGGGCCACCGGGAAGTTCTCCCCGGAAGCCTTCGCCGCGACCGCAAGCGAGACCTCGGCCGCGACCGCTATGCCGGGCGCGGGCGTCTCCGCTTCGGGCGCCGCCACCTCCTCGTCTAGGCCGCCCGTCCCCGCTCGGCCTGTCGTTCCTCCGCCAGCCACCCGTCTATTTCCCCACAGGTTAGAAGTAATTGCAAACAATGACGCATGCGTCACCTGACGTCGATGTCGGAGAAGTGTGACGGCTATGTCAGCTAAACTCCGGGTGCCGTCACTGGTGGTCACGCATTGCGAGTCTATTCAGTTTGCATCAGTCAATGCACATATGCTATGGAATGCGCGCAAGTCCAGCAACTACTTCGCTGACCTGGTGAGACTCCTGCGTTCATGGTCGCCTGACGGGCTTAGGCGGTGCCCGGAAGGGGCCGGCTTGCTAACGCGGGAAGGCTGTTCGCACATCCCCGAACTGACTAATTTCCTGTCGCTTCAGCGGGCTACGGAAAAATTGCGATCAAGACACATCCCGGAAACATTCTGACTCGCCGTGCCGTGGCGACCGCGCGCCGTATACCGCGTCCTGAGATGGCGTGCGGCCGGCCCGGGGCGCCCAGTGGGCGCTCCGTCCGTGTTCACATTGTTTTCAGGTGTTGTTAGGGATTGGTCTTCCTACGTCTGGATCTGTTCGCTTACGGTTGCCTCGCCGGACCCGCGCCCGGGACGGGTCCTGACGCGGTGGAGGCATCCTCGAAATGCGCGTATCACGAGCCCTGAAAGCACGCTCCCGCACATCGCTCGCCGCGCTGGCCGGCGGCATCCTCACGCTCGGCATGGTCACCGCCGGGGTTGCCGCGACGGCCGCGAACGCGGCTCCCGCGCGCCCGGCCGCGGCGACCACGAGCGCCTGCTCGCTTGACGGCGGCGCGATCAAGCACGTCATCTACTTGCAGTTCGACAACGTGCACTACACCCGCGACAACCCGAACGTGCCCAGCGACCTCCAGCAGATGCCCAACCTGCTGAACTTCATCACGGGGAACGGGACGCTGGTCTCCCACGAGCACACGCCGCTGATCGCGCACACCGCCGACGACATCGTGACGTCGGAGTCCGGGCTGTACGGCAGCGACCAGGGCGACGCGATCGCCAACGAGTACCGGTACTACACCGGAGCGGCGAACGGCTCCACCGACACCGCGGGCTCCTTCGCCTACTGGGAAGACCCGGTCGTCGACTACGACACGAGCACCGGCGCCCCGGTGGGCGACTCGACGACCACGCTGGTCGGGCAGAACGGCAAGACCCCGCCGGCGCCATGGGTGTCCTACACCAGGGCGGGCTGCGACGTCGGCTCCGTGGCCGCCGCGAACACCGAGCTGGAGAACACCACGCCGGACGTGCCGCTGGTGTTCGGCGCGAACTCGCCGGACGCCAAGGAGGCCGGAGGCGCCAACCAGAACAAGGCCGCGGCCGACTACGAGGGCCTGTCCGTGCACTGCGCCGTCGGGTCCGCGGTGTGCGCGGACCACCACTCGGTGGCCGACCTGCTGCCCGACGAGCCCGGCGGGTACACGGGGTACCGTGCGCTGTTCGGCGCTAAGTACATCGACCCGCTGCTGTCGCCCTCCGGGCCCGTGAAGAACCTGAACGGCCAGGTGATCAAGGACTCCTCCGGTGACATCGGGTTCCCCGGCTACGACGGCATGATCGGCACGAACTCGCTGGCCTACACCCTCGACATGCAGACCCACGGCGTTCCCGTCACCTTCACGTACCTGTCCGACGTGCACGACTCGTGGACCACGGGCGCCGGCCTCGGCTCCGGCTCGGCGACGTACGAGTCGCAGCTGAAGCAGGAGAACGCGGCGTTCGGCACCTTCTTCGGAGGCCTCGCCAAGGCCGGCATCACCAGGGCCAACACGCTGTTCGTGGTCACCGCGGACGAGGGCGACCACTTCGTCGGCGGGCCGCCAAGCCCGGCGAACTGCAACGGCGTGCAGATCCTCTGCACCTACAAGACCGTGGGCGAGGTGGACGGGAACCTGACCGGCATGCTCGCCGCCAAGGGCGTCACCACCCCGTTCGACGTCCAGGCCGACTCCGCGCCGATCGTGTACGTGCACGGCCAGCCCGGCCGGACCAATGCGTCGGTGCGCACCCTGGAGCGGACCGCGGCGACGCTGACCGCCTCCGACCTGGCGACGGGAAAGACGGTGCCGCTCATCAACTACCAGGCCGACCCGGTGGAGATGAAGCTGCTGCACATGATCACCGGCGACCCGAAACGGACCGCCACTGACGCGCTGTTCGCCAACCCCGACTTCTGGCTCGACAGCAGCCTGCCGTCGTCCTGCGCCAAGACGGCGCTCGTCTGCGAGCCGTCCGGCGGCGATGCGTGGAACCACGGCGACGTGGCGCCGGAGATCAACACCACCTGGCTCGGCTTGGTCGGCCCTGACGTGCAGCGGCAGGGCGTGAACAACTGGCTGTGGTCCGATCACACCGACATCCAGCCGACGATGATGGAGCTGCTCGGCCTGCACGACGACTACACGCCCGACGGCCGGGTGCTCATCGAGGTCGTCGACCCCGGCGCGCTGCCGCCTGCCGTCCGGGACCACTACCAGGCGCTGGTCCAGCTCGGTGACGTGTACACGCAGCTCAACGCGGCGGTGGGCCAGTTCGGCCGGTCGACGCTCGCGGCGTCCACCAAGGCGCTGGCCAGCTCCTCGCCTGGCGACGCGACGTACACCAAGACCGAGAACACGCTGACCAGGCTCGGCAACACCAGGGACGCGGTCGTCGCCCAGCTGAAGGCCGTGCTGTACGGCGCGGAGTTCGGCGGCGCGCAGTCGCCGGCCGCCGCGGCCGCGAACGCGGGCTCGTCCGGTGGGCTGGTCAACGCCGCCAGCGGCCTCCTCAGCCAGGCGTCGGCGGCAGCCGCGTAATGGCAAACCCGAGGGAGCGCGGCACGTCCCGGGAGGCTAGGAGCGCCAGATTACGACGAGGGCGCAGTCGTCGGAGCTTCCGATGGCGCGCTGCATGGTGGTGACCAGTTCCGGGGCGCCGCTCTGGAAGCCGGTCACCACCAGGCGTTCGGCCTCGCCGAGCAGTCGCTCGATGCCCTCGTCGATGTCCTGGCGCGGGGCCTCTACCAGCCCGTCGGTGTAGAGCATGATCGCGTCGCCGCGGCGGAGCACGCCCTCGTCGGGGATGTCGGGGGCGCCGGCCAGGTCAGGGATCACGCCGAGCACGATGCCGCGCGCACTGCTGACCCGCCACCGGCCCGTGTTGGCGTCGAAGCGGACGGCGGGCGGGTGCCCGGCCGAGGCGAGCGTGTACTCCCCGGAGGCCAGGTCGACCGCCAGGTGGACCGCGGTGACGAATCCCTCGGGAGCCTTGCCGCGCCGCAGGTAGGCGTTGCACGCGGGCAGGAACCGCTCCCTGGACACCGACCCGAGCATGCCGCCGAACGCCCCGGAAAGCAGCAGCGCCCTGGTGGCCGCGTCCATCCCCTTGCCCGACACGTCGACGACTGCCACTTCCAGGGTCTTGCCATCGCTGTAGGAGACCACGAAGTCCCCGCCGAACGACGAGCCGCCCGCGGGCCTCAGCACCACGGCCGACCCCCAGCCGTCACCGAGGTCCGGCAGCGTGCCCTGCGCGCGGATGCGGTCCCGCAGCTCGATCATCATCCGGTCCGCGCGCAGCCCGCGGGTACCCAGCTTGCCCCTGGTGTTGGCGAGGACGTCAGCGAAGACCGCGGTCAACGCGATCGTCGCGACGATCCCCGCCCCCGCCTTGTCCTCGAACACGTCGTAGGCGAGGCCGGCCGCCACGACGGCGAACAGGATCCGCAGCGCCCTGGGCCACAGCAGCATCCCGCCGCACAGGATCGGCAAGATCAGCACGCCGGGCGAGAACCACCACGCGGACACGTGCACCGCGGCGATCGAGATCACGATCGCGACCAGGGCCAGCCCGGCCGCGACCCGCCGGTTCCTGGTGATGAACTGCTGCCTGACCTGATACCACGCGCGCCCGCCCGCGGAACGTACGGCGCGCGGTAGCGCGCGCACTGCGGAGAGGGGCGCGGACACAGTCATGACGCGGGCAGGTTATCCGCAGATCGTTGCGTTCGCACGCGCTGCTACGCTCCTTCTCCCCGCCGTACGGCCCGGCTGCCGAAATCGACTGGCGTTACCGGGGTGAGCTGGATCGAAGTCCATCATGGCAGACCTGGAGCCGATCCGTCCGGTTACTAAAGACGAGTTCACTGCCAGCTGACCTGGCCCGGCGCGCATCATCGCGCGCCGCTAGGGCAAGCTAGAGTCCGTGGTGAGCATGAAGATCACGCTGAGCGCCGCAATGCGGGCCAGGGACGTGTCGCGGCCCCGGCCTGAGCAGCTGGCCGAGGCAGCGGCCAGGGAAGAACCGCGGGCGGCGGCGAGCGAGGAAGCGCGCGCCGCGCGGCGCGACGCGGCGCCCGAGGAGGCGCCGCCGCGCGGCCGTCGCAGGAGGCGGCCGCGGGCACGCTGACGTTCGCGCGGCCGCCGCGCGCGTCACATACACGGGGTAGTCATCGTCCGGCACGTAGGTCTCCGGACCGCAGTCGACAGGCTCGTGCCCCGCCTCGCGCAGCCAGGCGATCAGGCGCCCCTTGAGCTCGAAGCCGGCGTGGTCAGATCCGAGATATACCCGCACGGCGCGAGTCTGCCAGAAACACCGGCGGCGGACGGCGCGGGCGCCCCAAAGTGCGGTAACAACCGATGACGGATCAGGCACTCGGTGTAATATGTTCCGAAACACGCTAGGCGAGGCCAGGGGCGGATCTGCTGCGCGCCGTGCGAAGATCACATAATCATTCAGCCGATCACGAAGGGAACCACCTGGTGGCAGACAACCTCACGCGTGACGAGGCACGGCAGCGCTCAGAGCTGATCAGCGTCGGCTCCTACCAGGTGCAGCTGGACGTGACCGGGGGCGAAGCAACCTTCCGTTCTGAATCGAAGGTTCTTTTTGACTGCGCACGACCGGGTGCCGGCACCTTCATCAACCTCGTGGCACCGGAAGTCCACGCGATCACGCTGAACGGAGCGCCGGTGAGCCCCGACGCGTTCGACGGCGAGCGGATCGCGCTCACCGGGCTCGCCGCGAGCAACGAGCTCGTGGTCGACGCCGAGTGCGCCTACTCGCGCAGCGGCGAGGGGCTGCACCGGTTCGCCGACCCGGCCGACGGCAACGTCTACATGTACTCCGACCTGGAGACGTTCGACGCGCACCGCGTCTACGCGTGCTTTGACCAGCCCGACATGAAGGCGGCGTACGAGCTCACCGTGCGCGCGCCCGAGGGCTGGCTGGTGGTGTCCAACATGGCGGCGGACACCGAGGGCGGCGCGCCGGCCGCCGGCGGCACCCGGCTGTGGCACTTCCCGCCGACGCCGGTCATGTCGACGTACATCACCCACGTGTCAGCCGGCCCGTGGCACGTGGTGCGCGACGAGCACGACGGGATCCCGCTGGGCATCTTCTGCCGCCAGTCGCTGGCCAGGTACCTGGACCCTGACGAGATCTTCGAGGTCACCAGGCAGGGCTTCGACTTCTACCACGCCGCGTTCGGCATCAAGTACCCGTTCGGCAAGTACGACCAGCTCTTCGTGCCCGAGTTCAAGGAAGGCGCGATGGAGAACGCCGGCGCCGTCACCTTCCTCGAGGACTACGTGTTCAGGTCGCGGGTCACCGACTTCTCCCGTGAGGCGCGCGGCGAGACGATCCTGCACGAGATGGCCCACATGTGGTTCGGCGACCTGGTGACGATGCGGTGGTGGGACGACCTGTGGCTGAACGAGTCGTTCGCCACCTGGGCGGGCACCGCCGCGCAGGCGGAGGCCACGAAGTGGCGGCACTCGTGGACCACGTTCGCCACGGCGTACAAGGCGTGGGCGTACCGGCAGGACCAGCTGCCGTCGACGCACCCGATCGCCGCCGACATCCCGGACATCCACGCCGTCGAGGTCAACTTCGACGGGATCACCTACGCCAAGGGCGCCTCCGTGCTGAAGCAGCTCGTCGCGTACGTCGGGCGGGACAACTTCCTGGCCGGCGTGCGCCGCTACTTCGCCGCCCACTCGTGGGGCAACGCCACGCTCGCGGACCTGCTGTCAGCGCTCGAGGCGGTCTCGGGCCGCGACCTGACCGCCTGGTCACGCGAGTGGCTGGAGACAGCCGGCGTCAACACGCTGCGGCCGTCGTACACCGTCGACGCGTCAGGGCGTTTCACGTCGTTCTCGGTCCTCCAGGAGGCCGCCAAGACCCATCCCGTGCTGCGCTCGCACCGCATCGGGATCGGCCTTTACTCCCGGACGGACGGCGCGCTGCGCCGCACGGCGTACTTCGAGACCGACATCTCGGGCCCCAGCACGCCGGTGCCTGAGCTGGTCGGCCAAGAGAGGCCCGACCTGGTCCTCGTCAACGACGACGACCTGACCTACGCGAAGATCCGGCTGGACGACCACTCGCTGAAGACACTGGTCAGCTCCATCGGCGAGTTTGAATCCTCGCTGCCCGCCGCGCTGTGCTGGGCCGCGGCCTGGGACATGACCAGGGACGGCGAGATGGCCACCAGGGACTACGTCCGGCTGGTGCTCGGCGGCGCGGGCGCGGTGCAGGATATCAGCGTGGTGCAGACGCTGCTGCGGCAGGCAGCGCTGGCGGTCCGCCGGTACGCCGACCAGGCCTGGCGCCAGGACGGGCTCGCCCTGATGGCGTCGTCGCTGCGGTCGCTGCTGCTGTCCGCGGCGCCCGGCTCGGACCACCAGCTCGCGTACGCCCGCTCGTTCGCCGGGGTGGCGACCTCGGCTGCCGACCTGGAGCTGCTGTCCGGGCTGCTGTCCGGTGCCGTGGTGCTTGACGGCCTCGCCGTGGACACCGACCTGCGCTGGACCCTGCTGCGCCGCCTGGTCAGCCGGGGCATGTTCGGCGAGGCCGAGATCGACGCGGAGCTGTCCGCTGACGCCACCGACGCCGGCGAGCGGCACGCGGCCACCTGCCGCGCGGCCGTGCCGACCGCCGAGGCGAAGCGGGAGACGTGGGAGACGCTGACCGGCGGGAAGCTGACGATCGCGATGTTCCGCGCCACGCTGGTCGGGTTCGTCGACCAGGACCAGGAGGCCCTGATCGGGCGGTACCGGCCGGCGTACTTCGCCGCCGTCGGCGACGTGTGGCGGGAGTGGAGCTCGGCGATGGCGCAGGACTTCGTCGTCACCGGCTATCACGTGTGCGCCGTGGACACCGAGACGGTCGCGGCCACCGACGCGTACCTAGCCGACGCCGAGCCGCCCGCCGCGCTGCTCCGGCTGCTCAGCGAGGGCCGCGACGACGTGCTCAGGTCGCTCCGCAACCAGGCCCGCGACCGCGCGGAGGCGTAACTCCTCCTGCTTCGGGTTTGTCCCTGTTTTCTGTCGTCCTGACGACAGAAAACAGGGACAAAGCTCAGCTGGGCGCCTTGCGGACGGCTCGGCGATCGCGGTCGCCCCGGATCATCTCACATAGTGAGATGATCATGACATAGGAGCAGAACCCTGCGCTTTTCTTGCTGTTATCAGCGTTTGGGCGTAGTCTTCTGCTCCTAAGTTGGCCCGGAGCCGGACGGCAAGGGCGGGGCTACGACCGTATTAGCAGGCGTGGGCGCTAATGCTGGCCGGAGACGGCGTGGGCGACTGTCTTGCGGACGTGCTCGGCGATCTCGTCGAGCGGGACCTTGACCGTCTCGCCGGTCGCGCGGTCGGTGAGCTCGGCGATGCCCTCGGCCAGGCCGCGCTTGCCGATCGTCACGCGGAACGGGATGCCGACGAGCTCGGCGTCGCTGAACTTGACGCCGGCCCGGACCTGGCGGTCGTCGATGATCACGTCGACGCCGGCGTCCTGCAGCCACCGGTAGACCTGCTCGCCCGTCTCCGCGACCGAGGGGTCGTCCTGCTGCGCGACGACCACGACGGCCTCGAACGGCGCGACCGCCGCGGGCCAGACGATGCCCTTAGCGTCGTGGTGCACCTCGATGATCGCGGCCATCGCGCGCTCCACGCCGATGCCGTACGAGCCCATGATCGGCCTGACCGGCTTGCCGTCAGGCCCCAGCACCGACAGGTCGAAGGCGTTGGAGAACTTGTAGCCGAGCTTGAAGATGTGCCCGACCTCGATGGCCTTGACGACCTCGAGCGGCTGGCCGTCGTGGATGCACGCCTCCCCCGGCTGCGCGGTGCGCAGGTCGGCCCACTGCCCGACGGCGATGTCCCGCGCCACGTCCACGCCGCGCAGGTGCACGTCGTCGGTGTTGGCGCCGGTGGTCATGCCGGCGCGGCGCTGGAGCGCGACGTCGGCGATGACCGGATAGGCGGATACGCCGACCGCGCCGAGCGAGCCCGGGTGGGCGCCGAGCGCCTCGAAGATCTCGTCGGCCGCCGCCGGGCGGATCGCGACCGCGCCGGTCGCGTCGACGAGCTTCTGCTCCTCCAGGGCGTGGTCGCCGCGCAGCAGCACCAGCGTCAGCTGCCCGTCGAGCACGTACACCAGGGTCTTGATCTGCCGGTCCGCGGGCGCGTCGTAGCCGGCCGCGAGGTCCTCGATCGTGCGCACGCCTGGCGTGCCGAACCGCTCGGGGGCGGGCAGCGCCGCCACGGCGTCAACCGCCGGGTCCACCGCGGGCAGCGCCGACGTCGCCTTCTCCCTGTTCGCCGCGTAGTCGCCGGACGGGCACACGATGATGTCGTCCTCGCCGGTCTCCGACGGGCAGACGAACTCGATGGAGTCCGACCCGCCCATGGTGCCGTTCGACGCCTCGGCCGGGACCGCGGGGATGCCGAGCCGCTCGAACGCGCGCGCGTAGGCCTTGCGATGCAGGTCAAACGACTTGTCCAGCCCGGCGGCGTCCAGGTCGAAGCTGTAGGAGTCCTTCATGGTGAACTCGCGGGTACGCATCAGCCCGGCCTTCGGCCGTGCCTCGTCGCGCAGCTTCGTCTGGAACTGGTACCAGGTCTGCGGCAGCTCGCGGTAGGAGCTCAGCTCGGTGGCCAGCGTCGCCACGATCTCCTCGTGCGTCATGCCAAGCGCGAGGTCGGCGCCCTTCCGGTCCTTGAGCCGGAACATCGCCTCGCCCATCAGCTCCCAGCGGCCGCTGCGCTGCCAGACCTCGGCCGGGTGCATCACCGGCATGAGGATCTCCTGCGCCCCGATCCGGTTCATCTCATCGCGGATGATGTCGATGACCTTCAGCCGCACCCGGACCGCCAGCGGCAGCAGCGAGTAGTGCCCCGCCATCAGCTGGCGGATATACCCGGCGCGCAGCAGCAGCCGGTGGCTGGGCGCCCCCGCCTCCGCGGGGTCCTCGCGCAGCGTCGGGATGTGCATGGTTGACCAGCGCACGATTCCACTCCAGTTCTCGTCCTGCGCGTAGTGTAGTGGCCCCGCCCGGTTGACCGTTTGCTTGTCGCGGGTCAACAGCAACCACGCTCCGCCGTCATCTCATTGCGCTTTGTCATGCCTTGTCGCCGTTTGCAGGTAGCGTGAGGCCATCCCGGCAGTTGGGTCATGCCGGGCAAGAGTCGCTCCACGCGCGTAGAAGTAGCGCGAGGCATCTGTTGTGTCTAGCACAACACGTGTTATGATGGAGGAAACTTGCTGCGAAAGAGATCCTCGATGCCCTGCAGGAACTTGCTTACGCCGGCTGGCGGGTCCAGCTCGCTGGCAGCCGGGCTCACGCCTATGCACGGGCCTACTGTCCGGGCGCGGAGACGGGGTGCCCGCCGCTGACCGTCTACGGCACGCCGAAAGTGCCCGAGCATGAGGCGGCGAAGATCAGGAGGGCACTGCGGAGATGCCCGCATAAGAAGGAACGGGAAGCGTGAACACCTACTGGTTCGACCTCGAGGTCAGCGGGCCCGTGACCGACGACCATGTCGAAGCGCTCGGCGATGTCCTCACGGCTGCGGGAGGTATCGACGCCACCGTCCAAGCCGATGAACGGGGCGGTGTCGTCATGTTCGTTCGCGAGGCCGACGACGCCATCCAGGCCGTGATATCGGCGATCGAAGACGTGACTGCCGCAGGCATAACCGTCATGAGTGTCACGGAAGACCTGGTCGTCATCGACGAGATCGCCGAACGCGCCAAGGTCACCCCCGCTGCGGTCCGCTACTGGATCGGCGGAGCGCGCGGGCCTGGCGGCTTCCCGGCCCCGAAGGTGCGGCGACAGCGCGCAAGCCTGTACTCCTGGGCAGAGGTGTCCACGTGGCTTGCCGCCGCGAAACTCGGCGAAGTCGACTACCAGGCTGCCCAGGTTGCATATGCGTGCGCTCTGGTCAACGCAGCCCTTACCGTCAGAAACGGCATGCGTGAACTCCCGGCCCACGACCGTCCGCTGCTCGCCCGCCTAGTCGCTTAGCGGTGTAATTCCGGGTCAATATGCCCCGGAAATGCACAACTAGGGCGTTGGGCCGTCCGGGCGGGGCTGGGCAGGAGCGCGCGGGTTAGCCAGGCGCCGGCTAGGGCCTGCAGGGCGGCCAGCAGCAACGTGGCCACGATCGTGACCCCCGCGTACGGCGGGAGGCCGGCCAGGCTCGCGATGGCCCGGGCGGTGGCGCCTGCCGGGAGGCCGCGCAGCGCCAGTACCCACAGCGGGACGGCCCAGCCCACCACGGAGGCGAAAACCGCCAGCACAACCATCCGGCGCCAGCGCAGCGACGCGACGCCCGCGGCGACGCCGACGATAAACGGCACGAACCAGGCTCCGGCCCAAGCCGTCACCGCGACCACGGCCGCGAGCACCACGAAGGCCGCCGCCCAGCCGAGCGGCCGGGGCACACCGCGCGCGGCCGGGCGCGGCCCGGCGCTGATGACGCCCTGCTCAGCCATTGAGGCTCCACTGGATCGAGCCGGCCGGCGCGCCTGGCACCGGCAGCGGCAGGTACTGCCCGTCCCACCACAACGGCACGAGGTTCGCGTACCACGGGGACGCGGGGTTCTCCGACTGGCCGCCCGGATAGACGCCGACCGCGGACAAGGCGCCGGCGTCGAACGACACGATCATCCGCCAGCTCGGGCCCGTCGTCGCGGTCAGGCCGCCGTCGGCGGCGTCTTCGGTGAAGGGGTCACCGCCGGCGGCGCGCGGCCCGTACCCGAGCCCCGTCGCGTCCTCCACCGAGGGGAACGACCGTGAGTGCTCCCGGCCCCACGTCCACGTCGACGGCGATCCGCCGAACTTGGCGGACAAGTGCGTTACCGCCTGCCGGAACGCCGCCACCATCACGGCGGGCGCGCTGCCGGGACCGCGTCCTGAGGGCCCGCGGAAAGCCGCGTTCGACGGATCGTTCAGCGTCCATGCCTCCAGGTCCTCATCGAGGGGCGCCTGTCCCGGGCCCACCGCCAGCCCGTTGACGTCCCGGCCGACGGGCACCTTGCCTGCCTTCCACCAGGGCTCGAACACCGCCGTCAGGTAGTCGTCCCAGAACGTCCACCACACGGTCGCCGCGGCCGACCCCGCGTCCATGGCGTAGTTCCAGGACGAAAGCAGAGAGACCACCGTACGTTCGGAAGAAGACAGCGAGGCGGTACCCAGCGCGGTCAGCAGCGACGGCAGCACCCGGGACGCGAGCGAGTCCGTCACGTTGTTCTGCAGCGCCGCGACCGACGCGGCCGACAGCGGCTCGTGCGACGCCAGGTACGTGTAGGCGTAGGCGGCGCGGTACCCGGAGTCATAGAAGTCGTCGCTGGTGCCGATGTAATACGGGTACGCCGCTGTGACCGGCCGCTGGTTCGCGGTAACGATGAGGTGCGACGGCGGGTCGTACACCTGCGGCACCGCCTGGGACGGGATCACCCCGGTCACGTCGCAGGCGCCGGTGCCCGGCATCGGCAGCCACGGCTGGCACCCGGCCGCGACCTGCGGGTAGTAGCCGGGCGCGATCACGCCGATGTTGCCCGCCTTGTCCGCGTAGACGAAGTTCTGCGTCGGCGCCCGCCACCCGGTCAGCGCGGCCCGGAACTGCGCGAAGTCGGTTGCCTCGTTGATCCCGAACAGCGCGGCGATGTCGTCCGACGGCACGTTGCCCATCCAGTCCACGGCCATCCGCTGGCCGGCCTGCGTCATGATCGGGCCGTGCACCGTGATGTCCACGGCGAGGTTCACCGTCGCCCCGCCGCGCACCGGGATCGT
This sequence comes from uncultured Actinomycetota bacterium, assembly GCA_963843745.1. Lineage (GTDB taxonomy): Bacteria > Actinomycetota > Actinomycetes > Streptosporangiales > Streptosporangiaceae > Trebonia. The sequence goes on along the minus strand of CAWJLP010000007.1, from coordinate 378,376 downwards.
GTAACGCACCACGGTCATCGGCCGCCACGCGCCGTCCCAGTAGTAGGAGTCGCCACGGACGCGCTCGGCGTAGTAACGGGTGGCCGCGTTCTGCGTGTCGGTCAGCGACCACGCGATGTTCGCGTTGTGCCCGAGCAGGATCCCCGGCAGCCCCGGCACGCTGACGCCGGACACCTGGTACCCCGGCGCGGACAGGGCCACCTCGTACCACACCGACGGCTCGGTCTGCGGCAGGTGCGGGTCACCGCCGAGCAGTGCCCCGCTCTGCTGGCCAGGGGGGACAGCCCCCCGCGACCCCCCGCTGGGCTGGCCAGGGGGGACAGCCCCCCGCGACCCCCCGCTGGGCTGGCCAGGGGGGACAGCCCCCCGCGACCCCCCGTTGGCCGCGACCGCGGGTCCGTTCGCCGCCCACGCGTTGCTGTCGGGGTACTGGTGGATCTGGTTCGCGGGCAGCTGGCTGAGCTGGTCGAGCAGCTGTCGCCGCGGCCGACGCTATCGCATTTTCGTCGTCCGAACGGCCTCGGGTTCCACCGCCGCCGCTTACCTGAGCCGTCGTCGTGATCGACCCCCCTGGGGCGCTGCTCGCCGCGTCCGGCGCCAGCGGGGTCAGCGGCGCCTTGACGTACGGGCCCGGGTCGTAGGGCGTCTGCGCGTTCTTCGCCAGCACCGGGAACCAGTCCGTGGTATTGGCCGCGCCGAGCGTCCGCGCCAGGACCGCCTCGTCGAGCGGGCCTGTCGTGTAGTCGAGCTCCTGGGTCAGCACGCCCTGGACGACCAGGCTGTCCACCGGGGTCCACGGCGCGGGGTACGTTCCGGTGAGGGTGAACACCGCGGGCCAGATGCCGGCCGCGCGGACCGCGGCGATGTCGTCGTTGACTCCCTGGGCGTAGGCGAGCAGCGCGGCGCGAGCCTGGCCGGTGGTGCGCGCCCACTCGTTCTGTGCGGTGCGCAGCAGGCCGAGCCGCAGCTCGAACTCGTCGCTGCCCAGGTCGGACGGCCCGGCGAGCTGCGCGAGGCGGCCCTCCCCCAGGCGCCGTTCCAGGTCCATCTCCGACAGCCGGAACTTCGCGTGCACGTACCCCAGCGCCACGAAAAGGTCGTGCGTGTTAGCGGCGCCGATGGATGCGAGACCCTGGCTGCTGAACGAAACCGAGACCGGCGCGGTCAGCCCTGGCACGCGCAGCGTCTGCGAGCCGGCCGGCTGGCCGCCAGAGGCCGACGTCCACGCGCCGCGGCCGGGGTCGAGCGCGGGGCCGAGGGCCGGTATCGTTCCGTAGCCGAAGCCGAGGACGCCAAGCAGTGCGGCCGACACCACCACGGCGGCGGCCGCGTTGAGCACAGAGCGCAACCGCCAGCGGCCTACTCGCCTGTCACGGAACCACATTCCGCTCGTTTTATCACGCTGGCGCAATGTTCCGTGCAAGTTACATGCACTTTTTAGGGGCGGATGTCCGCTTTTAAGGCCGCCTTATAGGGGGACAATTGATTACGGAGCGCGGCTCCCCGGCCGTGCCCAGATCGGTACGCTGAGGTGGTGAGATGGATGGCTTGGCCCCGGAGCAAGAAATCCAGGTCATCAACGCTGCCCGGGACATCTGAGCAGGATGGCGTGCAGGTTAGCGTGACAGCGGTGCCTGACGCAGACCCGGCCGACGGAACGAAACAGAATGCCGGCGTCAACGGCACCAGGCATGCCGTATCCGACCGGCCAGCCACGTCCCGGTGGACGTCCGGCGGGCGGCGTTCGGCGAACGGACGGCAAACGGCCACCCCGCCGAAGGCGGCGGGCGTGCAGTACGCGGACTCGGGCGTGGACGACGTGTCCGCCGAGATCCACGAGGCTACCGACGTCAGCGGCAGGGGGCGCCGGGACGACGGGATCGCGATACTCGAGGGCGTGGTGACCACTGAGGTCCCGCCCGACGACGAGCCTCCCACGGCCGACCTGGACGTGCCGCTGTCGGTGTGGAACCAGCCATCGAGCCCGCGGCCGGTGCGGGCCGCCGCGACGGACAGCGCCGCGACGGGCGAGCGGACCTCGTCCGGCGACCTGCCGGTGTCCGTCACCCCGCCCGCGTGGGACAGCGCCCAGCGGCGGCTCAGCGTCCGCGACCTGCCGCCCGACGTGCGGCTGCGCATGTGGCGGTTCCGCGCGATCGTCGTGATCGTGGTCGGCGTCGTCTTCACGATCGTCGCCAACTGGCAGGTCGGGCTCTCGCTTGCCATCCTGGCCGGCATCATCGACACCGTGTACCGGTCGCGGACGGCCGCGGACGTCGAGGCCGGCGGCAGCGCGGCCGCCGCGCACCGGCGCACCAGGCGGCAGCTCTCCAGGATGCGCCGGGCCGGGTATCTCGCGCTGAACGCGCGGCCCATCCCCGGCAGCCGGGAAGTCATCGACCACCTGGTCATCGGCCCCACCGGCGTGTACGCGATCGACTCCGAGCGCTGGCACAAGCGGGTGCCGATCCGCACCTACAACGGCAAGCAGCTGTGGCACGGCCCGGAGAACAAGAAGCAGCGCCTCGAGCACGCCAAGTGGGAGGCGCAGCAGGCCAGCGAGCGGCTGTCGACCGCGGTCGGCTTCGACGTCCCCGTCCACGCCGCGATGGCCATCTACGGGCCGAAGATCCCCTGGGGCATCGCCACCATCAAGGACGTCGACGTGTTCACGGGTACGGATCTGGGCAAGTACCTGAAGCGCCGCAGCCGGATGCGCAACCTGCCGCGCCTGTCCAAGGAGCAGGTCCAGGCCATCTACGACGCGGCGAGCAGCGTGCTGCCTGACGTCGGGCCGACGAGGACCTTCACACCGGTAGGCTGAATTCCCAGGGAACTGGCCAGGAAAATCGTCCGGCAAGGGAGTCGGCATGCCACCGCTGAGGTCGCGCACGGTCACGCACGGCAGGAACATGGCGGGAGCGCGCGCGCTGTTGCGCGCGACCGGGGTAGCCAGGGAGGACCTCGGCAAGCCCATCGTCGCGGTGGCGAACAGCTTCACCGAGTTCGTGCCTGGTCACGTGCACCTCCAGGAGGTCGGCCGGGTCGTCGCCGACGCCGTCAAGGCGGCCGGCGCGGTGCCCCGGGAGTTCAACACGATCGCGGTCGACGACGGCATCGCGATGGGCCACGGCGGCATGCTGTACTCGCTGCCGTCCCGTGAGCTGATCGCCGACTCGGTCGAGTACATGGTCAACGCGCACTGCGCCGACGCGCTGATCTGCATCTCGAACTGCGACAAGATCACGCCCGGCATGCTCATCGCCGCGATGCGGCTGAACATCCCCACCGTATTCGTCTCCGGCGGGCCGATGGAGGCCGGCAAGGTGACGGCCGCTGACCTGGAGGGCGGCGTCAGGAAGCTGGACCTCATCGACTCGATGGTGGCGTCCGCCGACCCGTCGGTGTCGGACGACGAGCTCCTGACGATGGAGGAGAACGCCTGCCCGACCTGCGGATCCTGCTCGGGCATGTTCACCGCGAACTCGATGAACTGCCTGACCGAGGCGATCGGCCTGGCGCTGCCGGGCAACGGGACCACGCTCGCGACTCACGTCGCGCGCAAGGCCCTGTTCGAGAGGGCCGGCGCGGTAATCGCCGAGATCACCAGGCGGTACTACGAGGACGACGACGAGTCCGTGCTGCCGCGCTCGGTCGCCAGCAGGGACGCGTTCGAGAACGCGATGGCGCTCGACGTCGCGATGGGCGGCTCCACCAACACGATCCTGCACCTGCTGGCCGCCGCCCACGAGGGGGGCGTCGACTTCGGGCTCAAGGAGATCGACGAACTGTCGCGGCGGGTGCCGTGCCTGTGCAAGGTCGCCCCGTCGAGCTCGTACCACGTCGAGGACGTGCACCGGGCCGGCGGCATCCACACGATCCTCGGCGAGCTGGACCGGGCCGGGCTGCTCAACCGCACCGTGCACACGGTGCACGGGCAGCCGATCGCGGCCTGGGACCTGCGGTCGGGCGCCGCTTCCGACGAGGCGGTGGAGCTGTACCACGCCGCGCCCGGCGGGGTGCGGACCACGAAGGCGTACTCGCAGTCGGCTCGGTGGGCGTCGCTCGACCTCGACGCCGAGTCCGGGTGCATCCGCGACGTGGCGCACGCGTACACCGCCGACGGCGGGCTCGCCGTGCTGTATGGCAACCTGGCGCCGGACGGCGCGATCGTGAAGACCGCCGGGGTCCCCGAGGAGCTGTTCACCTTCAGCGGGCCGGCCCGGGTCTTCGAGTCGCAGGAAGACGCCGTCGATGGCATCCTCTCCGGCCGGGTGACGGCCGGGGACGTCGTGGTGATCAGGTATGAGGGCCCCCGCGGCGGGCCGGGCATGCAGGAGATGCTGTACCCGACGTCGTTCCTGAAGGGGAAGGGGCTCGGCCGGGCCTGCGCGCTGATCACGGACGGGCGGTTCTCCGGCGGGACTTCCGGGCTGTCGATCTGCCACGTCGCCCCCGAGGCCGCCTCGGGCGGCGTGATCGCGCTCGTGGCGGAGGGCGACACGATTGTGATCGACATCCCGCGCCGGGAACTACGGCTGGACGTGCCGGACGACGAGCTGCCGCGGCGGCACGCCGCGCTGCTCGAGACGCTCGGCTCGTACCGGCCCGCTGACCGGCAACGGCCGGTCAGCCCGGCCCTGCAGGTGTACGCGGCGATGGCGACGTCGGCGGCGAGGGGCGCGGCACGGGACGTCTCGGTACTCGCGCGGATCGCTTCGCCGGAGCAGTGACCCAGGGATTCGTCCGGGCGGCGCGGGCGTCCGACGCCCCCGAGCTGGCGCGCGTGCAGGTGGCGAGCTGGCGGGCGTCGTTCGCGGACGTGGTACCAGACGAGGTGCTCGCGGAGCTGACCAGCGCCGCCGCCGAGAAGCAGTGGACTGGGCGCTGGCTGGAGGCGATCACCACACCGCCGACCAGCCGGCACCGGGTACACGTGGCGGTCGACGCCGGCAAGACCTCGGTCACGGGGTTCGCCGCCGCCGGGCCCGCCACCGACGGCGACCTGTGGCCGGGAACCGACGCGGAGCTGTACGAGCTGCACGTGCTGCCGGACGTGACCGGCCAGGGACACGGCGGCCGGCTGCTGAACGCGGTCGCCGACACGCTCGCCGAAGACGGCTTCCGTACCGCGTACACGTGGGCGCTGTCGGCCGACGGCGGGCGCCTGGAGTTCCTCGAGGCGGCCGGCTGGGCGCCGGACGGGAGCCACAGCAACCTGGATATGGGCGTGCGAGTGCACGTGGTCCGGCTGCACACCAGGCTGTCGCCTGCGCCCGATTGAGTCAGTCGCGTACGTTCCGAATAAGATCCATCAGTGGCAAGCGCGCGCGAGTGGCTGGCGGGGACCCGGCCTCGAACCCTCCCTGCGGCAGTCGTCCCTGTCCTGATCGGCTCAGGGGTGGCGGCCGGATACCTCAAGTTCTCGCTGTGGCGGGCGGCGCTCGCGCTGCTCGTCGCGCTCGCGCTGCAGATCGGGGTGAACTTCGCCAACGACTACAGCGACGGCGTGCGCGGTTCCGACTCCGCCGAGCGGCGAGTCGGGCCGATGCGGCTGGTCGGATCGGGGCTGGCGTCGCCCGGGCAGGTGAAGCGGGCCGCATTCGGCTGCTTCCTGGTGGCCTGCTGCGCGGGGCTCGCGCTCGCCGCGGTGACGTCCTGGTGGCTGGTGCTCGGCGGCGCGCTCGCGGTGCTCGCGGCCTGGTTCTACACCGGAGGGTCGCGGCCGTACGGCTACCGCGGGTTCGGCGAGATCTCCGTGTTCGTCTTTTTCGGCGTCGCCGCGGTCGCGGGGACGGCATTCGTGCAAATGGGCCGGCTGAGCTGGCTCGGGCTGGCGGCGTCCGTTCCGGCCGGGCTGCTGGCCTGCGCGCTGCTCATGGTCAACAACCTGCGCGACATCCGCTCCGACGGCGAGTCGGGCAAGCGGACGCTCGCGGTGCGGATCGGGGATGCCCGCTCGCGTTCCGTGTACCTGCTGTTCCTGCTTGCGCCGTTCGCGCTCGCCGCGCTGATCGCCTTCGTCCGCCCCTTCTCCCTGCTGATGCTGCTGGCGCTGCCGCTGACGCTGGCCCCGGTGCGGTCAGTGCGGGGCGGCGCGTCCGGGCCGGCGCTGATCACGACGCTCGGCCAGACGGGCCGGGTGCAGCTGGCCTTCGGCGTGGCGTTCACCATCGGGCTCGCGATCCACGGCTAGCCGGTTTTGGCCCCTGTCACCCGGTATGTCGCCAAGTGTGCCTGAAACGTCCAATTCAGCGAGGTTAATGCGCATCTAAATATTGTCCGGATATTACGTGCCGAGTTATGCCAACGCGATAACCTGCGAAGCGAATCCCTCGTTCGGGCGGAACGAATGCAATGGGAGGGACTTGGGTGGAGTACCGGGAGGCCGAGCTGCGAGAGGTCGTGCCGAGTGGCGTGCCGGATGACGACCCGGCGCGATTCCTGCGCGAACTGCGTCAGCTCCGAAACGGAGCAGGGCTCGAACACGTCCAACTCGCGGCACGCGCGCACTACCCGTGCGATGCCATCCTGGCGGCCGAAGCAGGCCCCGCCCTGCCGGACCTGCCGGTGCTTTCCGCGTACGTCCGGGGCTGCGGCGGCACCGTCACCGAGTGGGAAGAACGGTGGCGGACGCTGACCCGGTCCCCGGCCCTGACGTTGCTGCCGACCCGGGATGCGGGAGGTTCTGACGCGGCGGCCGCGGGCGCGCGCATCGGATCGGTGTCGCTGGCGGCGGACGCCCACGACCCCGCGATCATCATGGCCGCCCTGGGGCGGGTCGCCAACGGCATCACGTCCGAGCCGTCGCCGGCGCGCTCGCTCTTCACGCCGGCCGCCTCAGCCGCCCCGGTGGCGGCTTCAGTGGGCTCCTCAGCGGCGGCCTCAGTATTCGCCGTGGACTCGGCGCCCGCACCTGAGCCGGTACCCGCGGTTGCCGCGGTACCTGATGCTGACGAGGTCCCCGAAGCTGCCACCGGGCTCAGCACGGCTACGGCCGACGGCGACAAGCCGGGCTGGACGCCGTCGGTCGTCAAGCCGGTGCCCGAGGCCGGCCGCGGCCCCCACACCCGGCGCTCCGTGCCGCCCAAGTCGCTCATCGCCGCGATCGCGATCATCGTGTGCCTGGCCGCCACCATCTGGGCGCTGTTCTCCTAGGGTTCCGTCCCCGATCAAGAGAACGTGGGGACTTTGACCGGGTTTTCCCCGGGTTTTCCCCGCCAAAGTCCCCACAATGATTCGAAGCTAGGACCTGCCCCTATCCAAGGTCTTCCTCAGTGGGGCTGATGCTGTTCGTGGGACTGCCGTTGGTGGCGGGCCCCGGTTGCAGGGGGAGCGTGCCGCCCAGCGGCAGCACCGCCGCGGCCGCGATCGCGGTCGCCTCGCGCTCGGCCTCCGCGGCCGCGATGTCCGCGTCGGTCGGCTCGTTAGCGACTGGCGCACCGGCGCCAGGCGCTAGGGCGGCAGGCGCACCATCGCCTGGTTGCACGGCGGCATCGCCCTGCTGCACGGCGGCCGGCCCGGCAGCGGGCCCGGATTCGACGCTTCCGCCGAATGCGCTCGTCACGGCCTTCAACGCCGTCGTCACCTCGCTGGGGATTACCCAGAACGTGTTCCCCGCGCCGTTCGCGAGCTGCGGAAGCGTCTGCAGGTACTGGTAGGCAAGCAGCTTGGGGTCCGGGTCGTTGCGGTGGATCGAGCTGAAGACCTGGCTGATCGCCTGCGCCTCGCCCTCCGCCCGGAGGATCGCGGCCTGCTTGTCGCCCTCGGCGCGCAGGATCTTGCTCTTCTTATCGCCTTCCGCGGTGAGGATCTGCGACTGCCTCGCGCCCTCGGCCGTGAGAATCGCGGCGCGCTTCTCCCGCTCGGCGCGCATCTGCTTCTCCATCGCGTCCTTGACGGACTTCGGCGGGTCGATCGCCTTGATCTCCACCCGGGTCACCCGGATACCCCACTTGCCCGACGCGTCGTCGAGCACACCGCGCAGCAGCGTGTTGATCTTGTCTCTTGACGTTAGCGTCTGCTCCAGGTCCATCGAGCCGATGACCGACCGCAGCATGGTGGCCGTGAGCTGCTCGATCGCCAGAATGTAGTTGACGATCTCGTAGTCCGCCGCCTTCGGGTCGGTCACCTGGAAGAACAGCACCGTGTCGATCTGGACCACCAGGTTGTCCTCGGTGATCACCGGCTGGCTGTCGAACGAGACGACCTGCTCGCGCAGGTCGATCTGCGCCTTCACCCGGTCGACGAACGGCACGATGAAGTTCATCCCTGGCTCGAGTGTCTTGCGGTACCGGCCAAAGCGCTCAACGTTCCGCGCCCGCGCCTGCGGCACGATGCGGATGGAGCGCACCACCGTCAAAACCGTCAGAACGACGGCGAGGACGGCCACCACGGCAATGATGATGTCCGCGATAACCATGACTACTCCCGAGGGTAAACGAGGGCGGTGGCGCCCTCGATCTGCATGACGTCGACAAGGTGGCCGACGGGGATGACCAGCGTCTCATCGTAAGAGCGCGCTGACCACTCTTCGCCGCCGATGCGGACCCGGCCGCTGTGCCTAGAGACCTCTTCGAGCACGTTGGCCGACCGCCCGACCAAGGCGGCGGAACCGGTCCTGATCAGTGGCGGCTGCTTGACGTGGCGCCTGGCGATGGGGAGCACGAAGCCGAGGCCGGCGCCGGATGCCACCACGAACGCGAGCAGTTGCAATGGCAGGGGGGCGTGCAGCGCGCCGACACCCGCGGCGACCAGCGCGCCGACCGCGATGATGCCGAGCGCGAACGTGGTGGTCACGAGCTCGGCCACGCCGAGCACGGCCGCCACAATCAGCCAGACGATCCATGCCATGGCCGCTCCGCAGCGGAACTCCTGCGCGGCGCGTTGGGCGCCGCAATGCCGTTGGCGCGGGCGAAAATGCTCGTGCCCTGTCTTCAGGGTAGTCCGGTACGCAAGGGTCGCACCAGCCGCAGGGTGGCAGCGCCTGCCCGGTGAAATAAACACATGTCGAACCAGGCAATTACTCGTCCGGCCCTTCCCCGGTGCGCCGCCGACCTACACTCGTTTGGGTGAGGGCCGGCTGCGGTGTCCAGGAGGTAGCGGGTGAATCGTCGGGACAGTGGGCCGGGCCGCGGCGCGGGGGGCCGGGGCGCCGCCAGCGCCGCGTACCCCGACGACGCTTATCTCGACGCGGCTGCTTACCCCGTCGATCCCGGTTACCGCGGCTACTCGGGAGGCGACCGCCTCCGCCCCGCGGACATGCCAGCAGCACCGCCGCGTCCCCGCGCCGAGCGCACCATGCCGCCGCGGCCGGGCCGGCCGTCGGCGCGCGACACCGGCGGCTTCAGCCGCGTGGGCCCCCGCCAGGACGACGCCCCTCCCGCCGGCGCCCGTCCCCGGCCGCGCCCGGGCGGCGGCCGGCCGCGACCGCAGAGTGCGGGCCGCTCTCGCCCTTCGGCACGGGATGACATTTTTATCCCGAACGAATCGTGGGCTCCGCCCAGTGGCCGCCCTGCTCCCCCGCGTGGACCGCGCACAGGCGGTGTCCCCGGTGCCGCGCCTGGCGGTCCCCGGCCGAGCGGACCCGCGCAGGGTCCGGCCGCCGGCCGTCCGGGACGCCAGGGACGGCCAGACCCCGGCTACGGGCAAGGACCTGATTCCGGCTACGACGCGGATCCTGGGTACGCGCCTTCCGGTCCGGGACAGCGGGAGCGGCCGGGCCCGGGCAGGCCGGACGCCCCGGGCAGCTCGAACTACGGTCCTGGCCGGAGTCAGCGCGGCCCAGAGCAGGGCCAGCGGAGGTACGGTCCGGGCCAGGCAGGACCCGACCAGTACGGTGCCGATGAATACGGGCCTGGCCAGCGGGGTGGCCAGTACAGCGACGAGCGGTACGGGCCTGGCCAGCACGGCACCGGCCAGCACGACACCAGCCAGCATGACATCAGGCAGTACAGCCCTGGCCAGTACGGCCCTGGCCAGTACGGGCGGGACCGGCGCGGCGCTGACCAGTACGGCTCAGGGCAGTCCGAGCCTGACCAGTACGGGCCTGAGCGGTTCGGGCCGGGCGAGTACGGCGCTGACCAGCGCGGCCCCGAGCAATACGGGCCCGGCCAATACGGACCTGAAGCCTACGGCGCTGAGCAGTACGGCCCCGAGCAGCATGGCCCCGGCCAGCGCGGCCCTGAACAGTACGGGCCCGGCCAATACGGACCTGAAGCCTACGGCGCTGAGCAGTACGGCCCCGAGCAGCATGGCCCCGGCCAGCGCGGCCCTGAACAGTACGGGCCCGGCCAATACGGACCTGAAGCCTACGGCGCTGAGCAGTACGGCCCCGAGCAGCATGGCCCCGGCCAGCGCGGCCCCGAGCAGTACGGGCCCGGCCAATACGGACCTGAAGCCTACGGCGCTGAGCAGTACGGCCCCGAGCAGTACGGCGCCGAGCAGCATGGCCCCGGGCAGCATGGCCCCGGGCAGCGCGGCCCTGAACAGCTCGGGCCTGACCAGTACGGGCCAGAGCAGCATCACTCCGGCCAGTACGGGCCCGGGGCGCACGGTGGTGAGCAGTACGGTGCTGAGCAGTACGGTGCTGAGCAGCGCGGCTCTGGGCAGCGGGGCCCTGAATACTACGGCGCTGGCCAGCACGGGCCCTATGGACCTGAGCAGCATCACTCCGGCCAGTACGGACCTGACCAGTACGGACCTGACCAGTATGGGCCGGGCCAGTACGGCGCGGACCAGTACGGGCCTGAGCAGCATCACTCCGGCCGGTACGGGCCTGACCAGTATGGGCCTGAGGCGTACGGCGCTCAGCAGTACGGTCCTGAACAGGACGGCGCCGCACAGTACGGCGCTGACTCGTACGGGCCTGACCAGCATGGTCCCGAACAGTACGGGCCCGGCCCGGACGGGGCCGGGCAGTACGGGCCCGCGCAGGCGGGGCAGGCAGGGCCGGAGGCGTTCGGGCCAGGGGCGTTCCCCTCGGACGCGTTCGCGGCGGGAGAGCCTGGCTCGGGCTCGTACGGGCCGGGAATGCGCGCCAGCGGCGCGGCCGGGCAGCCGTATCCGGGCGCCGACGCGGGTCCCTACGTGGCGGGCCGGCACCCGTACGGACCCGGCGCGGGCGAATTCGGACCAGGGAACCCGGGACCGTACGGGCCCGGCCACCCGGGCGCCGGCTACGGCCAGGCCCCGCCCGGCCGGGCCGGGGGACGCGGAGGACCCGGGCCAATGGGGCCGGGCGGCTCTGGACAGCCCGGCGCGGGTCCTGGGCAGTATGGCCCCGGGTATCCCGGTGGCGGTCCGAACGGTCCGGGACAGCCCGGACCCGGCGGGTACGGTCCAGGGATGCCGGGCGGCGGGCGCGGAACGCGCTGGCCGGGCGGTCAGCCGCCCCACGCGCCCCAAGAACAGCCCCAGTCAGGCGGCGGGGCGGGCCGTCTTGGCGACCCGCCCCGCGACGGGGTCCATCCAGGCACTCGTACGACCGGGGCGTGGGACCGGGCAGGCGGCACTGTGATCAAGCAGCGCGACAGCGCGCTGCCCGACCCGCCGCCGAACGTCAAAGGGCCCATCGCGGCGATCGAGAACGACAACGTGGGCGCGTTCGCCCGCGACCTGCGGGTGCTGCGCTCCAAGGCCGGGCTGGACTATCCCGACATGGCGGAGAAGTCCCATTACACGATGCGGACCCTCGCGTCGGCGGCAGGCGGACTCAGGCTGCCCACGCTGCCGGTGCTGATCGCTTACGTGAAGGCCTGCGGCGGTGACGTCGCCGAGTGGGAAGAGCGCTGGGGGAAGCTGATCAAGTCGGGGAAGAAGGGCCCGACCGCGCTGCCGGCCGCCGGCACGAACACCGCTGAGGACGAGCCTGGCGTCGTCGCGGACGGCTTGCCTGGCTCCGCTCCGGCGGGCCCGGGCGAGCCAGGCCAGGCCCCGCCGAATCCGCCGCGGTCCGGTGAGGTCTACGTCATCACATCGGCCAAGCCCCGCGAGGAGCATTGGTAACGCCCGTACAACCTGCGCATGAAAGAATCGGCAGGGTGCTGCCTGCGGACAACCACGTACACACGCAATGGTCGTACGACACCTCCGCCGAGGCGTCAATGGCACGCAGTTGCGAGCAGGCGCTGGCCATCGGATTGCCCGCGGTCGCCTTCACAGAACATCTCGAGTTCACCGAAGGGGGCGAAGGGGACGCGATCGCCGGGGTGGCCACCGACGCCCGCTGGTGGACCCGCATCAAGCCGCTGGACGTGACCGGGTACCTGGCCTCCGTCACGGACTGCCGCGAGCGGTTCCCCGGGCTGCGCATCCTCTCCGGCGTCGAAACAGGCGAGTCGCACCTGTTCGCCGCCAGCGCGGGCGCGGTGGTGCTTGGCCATCACTTTGACCGGGTGCTCGGCTCGCTGCACGCGGTCCCCTACAAGGGCCGGCTGGTCGCGGCGGATGCCCTGTTCGGCAACATGCCCGACGACGACGTGATGAGCTACTACTTCGCCGAACTGCTCCAGCTGATCGAGCGCAGCGACCTGTTCGAGGTGCTCGCGCACCTGGACTTCCCGCGCCGGTACTGGCCGAAGGGCGCGCACCTGTACCGGGAGGAAGACTTCGAGGAGGAGTACCGGACCGTGCTGAGCGCGCTGGCCGGGACCGGGCGGGTGCTCGAGGTCAACACGAAGTCGCCGCTGGCGTCCGTCGACCTGATCCGGTGGTGGCGCGACGTGGGGGGAACGGCGGTGTCGTTCGGCAGCGACGCGCACCAGCCGCAGCGAGTGGGTGACCGCTTCAAGCTCGCCGTGGACGTTGTCGAGGCGGCCGGCTTCCGGGCCGGCCGCGACCCGTACGACTTCTGGCGGGTTTAGGCGATCTGTTTCCGGCTCATGTCAGGCTGTCGCTTATGAAGGCGAAGGTGCGTTCCTCGAGCTGACGGCGGACAGCCTCGGGGACGGCACGCAGCGGCCCTTCCCCGGCGAGCACGGCCAGTCCGTGCACGGTGGACCAGATGGGGTACTCGAGGCCCGCGCGGCGCTGCTGGTCGATCACGCTGGCGGCGACCAGCTCGTCAAGCGCGGCGCGGAGCTGCCCTAGCGGCGTGCGGTCCTGTCCGTCCCCGCTGGCCTGAACGTCGTACGCATGCTGCTGCGGCACGGCGAACGCGGTGGCGAACAGCCCCGGTTCCTCGCGCGCGAAGTCCAGGTACGCCCGGCCGATCTCACCCAGCCGGCTACCGGCGGCGTCGGGATCGCCGTACGCGCCTGGCACGCTGGCGACTCCGGCCGCCATGCGGTCCGCGAGCTCGCGCATCGCCGCCCCGCAGACCGCGGCGAGCAGCTCGTCGCGGTCGGCGAAGTGCCGGTAGGCGGCGTTGGGCACCACGCCCACCATGCGGGTCGCCTCGCGGAGCACGACGGCTTCCGGGCCGCCCGCCCTGGCCAGCTCGAGCCCGGCTGCCACGAGACCGTCACGGACCGCGCCTCGCGGCCGGCGCCGCCGCTCCGGCTGGGGTTTCTCCGCTGCTGCTCGGCCGCTCATCACGGCACCAGGATAACAAGGTGGACAGCGTACACAAACATCTGTTAATGTGTACAGCGTCCACTTAGTACGGAGGAGGCTTCCGATGGACAGGAGCAAGACGGCACATCAAGCGCCAGTGACGGCGGCGGAGTGGTTCGCCGGCGGGCGACGGATCCCGTACGACCCGGGATCCGCGCGGGTACTGACCGAGGAAGAGGCCGCCGCGGCCCCTGGCGCCCTCCGGGTCTTCGAGCGCGTCGGCGGAGCCGAACGAGACGCGGACGCCGTGTGGCTCACGATGCTGCCGGGATTCCCTGACGGCTCGTACGGCTGGGCCCAGGTGGACCGGATACTCGGCGACGGCCCCGGCCCGCGGCTGTACGTGGAGCCGGTCGGGCAGGGCGACTCCGACAAGCCGCGGGATTACCGGTACTCCACCATCGAGCGGGCGAACCTCGTCGAGGCGCTATGGCGGCACCACGGCGTCCGCCGCACCGTCGTCGCCACCTTCGACTACACCTCCCTGGCGCTGCTCGAGCTGCTGCGCCGCCAGCAGGAGCGGACCGCCGCGGGCGACTCCGCCGTGCCAGTGATCACCGCGGTGTTCATGGTGAACGGCGGCCTGTTCGCCGATGCGCACACGCACCCGTGGCAGGGCACGCCGCTGCTGCGCAGCCCGCTGGGCGCCCTCGCGATGCGGGGATGGCAGCGCTCGCAGCGGGCGTTCGACACGGGCTGGCAGCAGGCGCGCATGTACTCCCGCGGCTACCGCCCCAGCCCGGCGGAACTCACCGAACTGTGGGCGGCGATCACCCGCCGGGACGGAGCGATGTTCGCGCACAACGCCGCCGGGTTCGTCGGCGAGCACCGCCGCCACGCGCAGCGGTGGGATCTCGCCGCGATCGCCCGCGACCTGGACGGCATGGTGGCCTTCTACGTGGGCGGCAGCGAGGAGGACCCCTACGAGCACCGGCAGATCCCCGCCGCCCGCGAACGAGTGCCTAGTGCCCAGATCCTGACCTTCCCCGGCGGTCACCTGACCACCGGGGAACACCCGGACCTCCTCGCCGCGGCGATCCGCGACATCGCGGCCCGGCACGGCGTGGCCACCCCGGCCACCGCCAGCAGATAACGCCCATCACCTGACACGAGAGGAAACGCCATGACCAGGATGACCCCGCTGCTCGACCGCAACGAGCAGTTCGCCAGCACCTACACTCCAGTCCCGCTCGGCCCGCCCGCCGCGCAGGTGTTCATCGTCACCTGCCTGGACCACCGGGTCGACCCCGCGATCCTCTTCGGGCTCCGGCTCGGCGACGCTCCCGTCATCCGCAACGCGGGCGGGCGCGTCACCCAGGCGGTCATCGAAGACGTCGCCTATATCGGCTTTCTCGCCGAGCAGCTGTTCGGCGGCCAGCTGGAGGATGACAGGCTGTTCGAAGTCGCGATCCTGCACCACACCCAGTGCGGCACCGGCCTTCTCGCCGACCCCGGCTTCCGGCGACAGGCCGCCGAGGCGACCGGCCGTCCCGAGGCAGCGCTGGAAGCCTCCGCCGTCACCGACCCGTACATCACCGTCAAGGCGGACGTCGAGCGCCTGCTCGCCTCGCCGATGCTCTCGCCGAAGGTGAGCGTCTCCGGCCACGTGTACGACATCGACACCGGACTCGTCACCACCGCGCTCGACGCCCAGTACCCGCTCCATTGAGCCCAGCTCCACGGGGCTATGCGCCCTCACGGCTTTCTGCGACTCGGATACCTAGTCTCACTTTGCAGCCGAAATGACCACTTGTGACCGGTCACTCGGCGCTGAAAGTGGTCACCATGGCTGCAAAGCCAACGGAAGCGACTGATGTGACTAGTGATGGCCCGTCCGGGGCGGTCACGCGGCTGGAGGCGTGCGGCCGGGCGACGTGCGCCCAGGCTGGCTGTGCGGCCCAGGCTGGCTGTGCGGCCGGGCGGCGTGCGCCCAGGCTGGCTGTGCGGCCCAGGCTGGCTGTGCGGCCGGGCGACGTGCGCCCAGGCCGGCTGTGCGGCCCAGGCTGGCTGTGCGGCCCAGGCTGGCTGTGCGGCCCAGGCTGGCTGTGCGGCCCAGGCCGGCCGCGCAGGCGGGGCGTGCGGCCGGGCGGCGTACGCCCCAGGCCGGCTGTGCGGCCAGGCCGGCTGTGCGGCCGCTGGCTGCGGTGGCACGGGGCCGGGGGCGAAGACACGCGTACGTTCGGGATAATTGATTTTCGTGAAAGTCAGAATCGGAATCTCGCTGGGCGCCGGGGAGCCGGCTGACTTCGCGGCCGCCGTCGACCTGCTCGAGGCGTCCGGGGTCGACTCGCTGTGGCTGCCGGAGACCGTCTACACCCCGGCCGTGGAGCCGTTCACCGGGATCGCGTTCGCGCTGTCGAGAACCGCGCGGCTCAAGGCGGGCAGCGGGATCTCGGTGCTGCCAGGGCGGCACCCGGTGCTGGTGGCCAAGCAGCTCGCGTCGCTGGCCGGGCTGGCGCCGGGGCGGGTGCTGCCGGTGTTCGGCTTGCAGCCCGCGGCGCCCGCGGAACGGGACCTGTTCCCGGTGCCCGCGGGGCAGCGCGCGGCGGTGTTCGACGAGGCGCTGACGTTGCTGCGGCTGCTGCTGACGTCGCCGTCCGTGACGTTCTCCGGTTCGTTCTTCTCGGTGGACGGCGCCTCGGTCGGGACGCTGCCTGGCAAGCCGCTGGACATCTGGCTGGGCGGGACGGCGCCGCCGGCCTGCGCCGGGTGGGGCGGCTCGCGGACGGCTGGCTCGGATCGCTGCTGACCCCGGACGAGGCGGCCGCGGCGGTGCGGGTCATCAACGAAGCGGCCGACGCGGCCGGGCGGGAAGTGGAGCAGGACCACTTCGGGCTCAGCATCCCGGTGGCCTTCGGCCCCGTGCCCGCGGCGCTCGCCGCCTCGATCGCGCGGCGGCGCCCAGGGATCGCCCCGGCCGACCTGGTCGCCGACGGCTGGGCGGGTGCGCGGCGGATGATCGCGGCACACGTCGAGGCGGGGCTCAGCAAGTTCGTGGTGCGCGCGGCAGGCGGGGAGCCGCCGCTGACGGAGTTCGTCGCCGGCTTCAGCGCCGAGCTCATGCCGTTGCAGAACTGACGCTGTCCGCGGCGATTTACCGGCCCGGCTTGCGGTGGATGCGGTAGTGCAGCACGAGGAACGGAATGCCGAACACGGCGAACGCGTGTTCCGCGCGCAGCTCGCCGTCGTCACCGGTGTACACGTCGAGCCGCTCCGCGAAGCCGTGCACGGCGAGCACCGTCAGGTCGGCGGTCGCCGGGTCGATATAGGTCAGGTAGTGCCCGGACTGCGCGGTGCCGCCGCGGCTGTCCAGGATCAGCCCGCCGCCGGGCCGCGCCCTGGGCTCGAGCGTGGCGGTGAAGCTGGCCTGCGGCAGCGGGAAGCCGACGCTGACGTAGCCCCGTCCCTCATGCCGGTACGTGGTGTAGATGCCGACGTAGATCGGGTCACCGGTGTCCGCGTAGGACCTGATCCAGCCCCTGATGACCGCGGGGGCGTCCGCGGCCCCGGTCACGGTGTCGATCCTGCTGCGGACGCCGCGCTGCGCCGCCCGCTGGTTCATCGGCACGCTGGCCTGGCCGAGCGGGCGGGCCAGCAGCGTCAGGTACAGGAGGTAGCCGGGGCGGACCCACAGCCGCCATTCGGGCACGATGTCCAGGGTGAACCGGGTGGTGTGCTCGTAGAACTCGCGCACTAGCGGGTCGGCCGCCCGCGGATCGAAGCCAGGGCCGGCGAGCACGTCGAGCGACGCGACGATGCCGATGTCCGCGACATCGGCCGTGTAATCGCCGCCGAGGGTCGCGGCGAGGTCCGCCAGGTAGCCGGTGCCCACGTAGCGGGTGCGGCTGCCCCGCGGCACCACGAACGGGACGTTTTCCGCCGGCACCTGCGAGGCGAGCAGGCTTACCTGCGGATCGCGGAACAGCAGCGCCGATACCACCCGGAACCCGGCCACCGCCGTCGCCGCGGCGCCGGCCGCGGCCGCGCCCGCCTGCAGGCGGGAGGCGCTGGCGTCCCGGGCGGCCGCGTCGGCCCGGGCGGCGAACCCGAGGCCGGCCGCCACGCCCACCACAGGGCCGAGGGCGACCTTCTGCGGACGCAGCCCGAGCGCACCCGCGGCGGCGCCTGCCACCGTCCCGACCGGCACCGCCCCGGCGCCCGCCACCCCGGCCGTCCACCCGGCGGGCGCGGCCAGCGCGCCGCTCATCGCGATGCGGGCCCAGAGCGCGGGTATCTCGTCGGGGCGCTGCAGCGCCCTGGCCGCCGCCTCGACGGCGCCGAGGCCCGCCGCGCCGGCCAGCGCGCCGAGCAGTGCCCGGCGCCAGCCGCGGTGCCCGGTGAGGGTGAGGCCCGCGACCGCGCCGATGGCGCTCGCGATCGCCACTTGCTGCGCGCGCTCAGGGAGTTGGGCCACGGGCCAGACGTTATCGCAAGAACATGACGATCGCCCGCAGCAAGACCGCGGCGACCTGCTGCTGGAACGCCGCCGACGTCAGCATCGTCGCGTCGGCGGGATTCTTCATGTTGCCGACCTCGATGAGGATCTTCGGGACCGTCGTGAGGTTCAGGCCCGCGAGGTCGTCGCGGAGATTCGTGCCGTCCTTGCCGTCGTAGTTGCTGACCGGCATCGCCGTGCCGGTGAGCATCGCGGCCCTGACGTCGGCGGCGAGCCGCGCCGACGACGCGATCACCCCGTCGTTGGGACCGTCGGCGACCGGCTCGAGGACCGTGAAGCCGCGTCCCGAGGACGGGGCGCCGTCCGCGTGGATGTCGACCGCGACGTCGGCGTGACTCGCGTTGATGATGGCGGCCCGCTGGTTCACGCACGGCCCGATGCCGTTGTTGCTCGTCCGCGTCATGACAACGCGCGCGCCGTCCCTGACCAGGTTGGCGCGCAGGTATCCGGCCACCTGGAAGTTGAACCGGGCCTCGGTGTAGCCGCCGTCGGTCGCGGTGCCCGTCGTGTCGCAGTCCTCCGGCGTCCGGCCGTTCCAGACCTGACGGTCGAGGAAGGACGGGTCGGTGTAATTGCGGCCGTTGTGCCCGGGGTCGATCCCGACGGTCTCGCCCGCGAGCGGCAGCGGCGTGGCCGCGGCGGCAGCGGCGGCAGCGGCGGCGGGTGCGTGCGTGCCGCCGGTCACCGGCGGGTCGGCGTACGCGCTGGCCGTCCCGCAGCCGGTCGCGGCGGCCGCGACGGCGGCGAGCAGGGCCGCGGCAGCGACACGCGGCTTGCCGCGAGGACGGGCAATCACGGCGGCCAGCGTAATACGCCCGATTTGCCCGCGACCGGCGAACGGCGAATCACGCGGGCGGTGATGTCCGATTTCCGCTAGTGTCAGGCCGCGGCTGGTGGTTGAGTGGAACGCGTGATGGACGACGAGCAGCACTACCGGGCCTCGGTAAGCAAGGACGCGAGGTTCGACGGCGTCTTCTTCATCGCGGTGACGTCGACCGGCATCTACTGCCGCCCGTCCTGCCCGGCGATGACGCCGAAACGCGAGCACATGCGGTTCTACAAGACGCCGGCTGCCGCGCAGCAGGCGGGCTTCCGTGCCTGCAAGCGGTGCCGCCCTGACGCCTCGCCCGGGTCGCCCGAGTGGAACATCAGGGCGGACATGACGGCCCGGGCGATGCGGCTGATCGCCGACGGCATCGTCGACCGCGAGGGCGTCGACGGCCTGGCGCGCAGCCTCGGCTACGAACGGCGCCAGGTGCGCCGCGTGCTGACCGCCGAACTCGGCGCGAGCCCGCTCGCCCTCGCCAGGGCGCAGCGCGCCCAGACGGCGCGGGTTCTCGTCGAGACGACGAAGCTGCCCATGGGCGACATCGCGTTCGCGGCCGGCTTCGCCAGCATCCGCCAGTTCAACGCGACGATGCTCGAGGTCTTCGACACGCCGCCGTCCAGGCTCCGCGAGCGCGCCGCCCGCAACGCCCCGGTCGCCCCGCCCGGCGCGGTGTGCCTGCGACTGCCGTTCCGGCCGCCGATCGACTTGCCGCGGCTCTTCGGTTTCCTGGCCGCGCGGGCGGTTCCCGGGGTGGAAGAGGTGACCGCCGGCACCTACCGCAGGACGATCAGTCTTCCGAACGGGCGCGGCATCCTCTCCCTGCGCAACGTCGACCAGGCACGCTGGGTGGAGTGCGAGCTGGAGCTTGACGACCTGCGCGATGTGACGGCGGCGGTGCAGCGCTGCCGGCGCCTGCTGGACCTGGACGCCGACCCGGACGCCGTTTCCGGGTTCCTGGCGTCTGACGAGGTGATCGGCCCGCTGGCGCGGGCCTGCCCGGGGCGGCGCTCCCCCGGCCACGTCGATGGCGACGAGCTCGCGATGCGCGCCGTGCTCGGCCAGCAGGTGTCCGTCGCCGCCGCCCGGCGGCTCGCCGCCCGGCTGACCGCCGAATACGGCAAGCCGCTCGCCAGGCCGAGCGGCACCCTCACGCACTGTTTTCCCGACGCGGCGACGGTCGCCGCGGCGGATCCGGCCGCGCTGCCGATGCCGGCCGGGCGGGCCCGCGCGCTCGTGACGCTGGCCGCGGCGCTCGCGTCCGGCGAAGTCGCGCTGCACCCTGGCGCGGACCGCGACGAGGCGGCGGCGCGGCTGCTGGCGCTGCCCGGTATCGGTCCGTGGACCGTGGCCTACATCAGGATGCGCGCGCTGTCCGATCCCGACGCGTTCCCGGCGACGGACGTCGGAGTGCTGCGCGCGCTCGCGGCCCTCGGCGCCAGCGCGGGCGTCGCGGCCGCGGAACGCTGGCGTCCCTGGCGCTCATACGCGGTCCACCACCTGTGGGCAACCCTCGAACCAACCGCACGCGACACCCGACCATAAGGGGCACCGACATCATGATCACGCCGTTCCTGCCGTCCGACCCTGGCGCCCCGGCGGCGCCGGCCCTGTACGACATCGTGGACTCCCCGGTCGGCAGGCTGCTGCTGACGGGCGACGAGCAGGCGCTGACCGGGCTGTACATGCTCGACGCGGGGTCCCATTCCGCGGCCGTTCAGCCTGGCTGGACTCGCCGTCCCGGCGGGTTCGGCGTGGCGGCCGCCCAGCTCGCCGAGTATTTCGAGGGATCGCGGAAGGAGTTCGACCTGCCGCTCGCACCGCGCGGCACGCCGTTCCAGCTGGCCGTGTGGGAAGAACTCGCCCGCATCCCCTACGGCGTGACCATGAGCTACGGCGAGGTGGCCGCCGCGCTTGGCAAGTCACTGCTAGCGTCCAGGGCGGTGGGGCTCGCCAATGGGCGGAACCCGATCTCGATCATCCTGCCGTGCCACCGGGTGATCGGTGCGGACGGCTCGCTGACCGGCTACGGCTGGGGCCTGGACCGGAAGGAGTGGCTGCTCCGTCACGAGGGCGTGCTGGGCGCGTGGGGCGTCGTGCCCGACTCCGCCACCGCGCAGCCGACCCTCTTTTGACCGGCGGCGGAACCGCTTGACCAGCTAGTTCTGGTGCTGCGATTCGGGCAGCGGCGGCAGGTTCCCGGCCTCGTCGAGGTCGAACTCGCCGTCCTTGACGCCGAGCACGAACGCGTCCCACTCGGCCTCGGTGAAATAGAGCTTTCCGGCCTCTGGCTTGGCCGCGTCGAACATCACGTAAAGCTTGCTCTCGCCGGCCTTGTGCGGCGCGACGGAGGTGTCAGTCGTGACGATGACCTCGACTCTGCTCTCGGTCTCATCCATGCCCGAAAGGCTACCGCCGCGGGGCGCAGCGCGTGCGCGTTAGGGTCGGACTATGCCGACGTTCCTCGACGCCGCCGAGTGGTACGCGACCCTCGCGACCCTGTACGGAACAGCCGCCGCACTCATCACTTCTCCGCCGGGCGACGTCCTGCTCGTCAAGCCGAATTACCGCGACCACTGGTCGCTGCCCGGCGGCATCCTCGAAGACGGGGAACCGCCGCACGATGGCTGCGCCAGGGAGGTACGCGAGGAACTCGGCCTTAGCGTGCCGATGGGCCCGCTGCTCGCCGTGGCCTGGATCGCTCCCGAGGGGCTGCGCCCGAGGCCGCTGGTGGCGTTCGTCTTCGATGGCGGCGTGCTGGCCGATCCGTCGTCGATCGTCCTCCAGGAAGAGGAGCTCGACGACTTCAGGTTCGTACCGCCGTCCGCGCTGGCCGAGTACCTCCCGGCGCACATGGCGGCGCGGGTGACCGCGGCGCTGCGGGCGCGGGGCTCTGGCGGCGCCGTGTACGTGCCTTCGACCGACGACTCGCCACGGGACGAGCCCGACAAGCTTCAGCGGTAGCCGGGGTACAGCTCGTCGGACGGCACAATCTGGACTCCGAGCGGGAGTAGCGAGATCGGGATCAGCTTGAAGTTGGCGAGCCCGAGCGGAATGCCGATGATCGTCAGGCAGAGGAGGACACCGCTGATCAGATGGCCGAGGGCGAGCTCCCAGCCGAGCAGGATGACCCAGATGATGTTTCCGATCAGTGAGCCGATGCCGGCCCTGGGACGCCTGACAATAGACCGGCCGAATGGCCACAGCGCGTAGCTGGCGATCCGCCACGCCGCGATGCCGAACGGGATCGTGATGATCAGGATGAAGGCGATGATGCCCGCCAGGAAGTACAGGATCGCGATCCACCAGCCGCACAGGATCAGCCAGATCAGGTTGAGGATTAGCCGCATGATCGATAGCTACCCAGATACGGCGGTCTTCGCCCCACCGGGGCGAACTTCAAGCGCGTCGAGCAGGCGGGCGGTCGAGGCCGCCACCTCCTCGACGGCCGCGTCGAACGCGGCGGCGTTACGCGCGGCCGGGGCGCGGAACCCGCTGATCTTCCTGACGTACTGCAGGGCGGCGGCGCGGACGTCCGCGTCGGTCACCTGCTCGGCGTACGGCGGACGCAAGGTCTTGATGCTGCGGCACATAACCGCAGCCTACGCGAGCCCCCTAGCCAAGGCCGAGCAGCGGCTCGATGCCCACGGTGAGCCCGTCGGGCAGCGACGCCAGGCCGCGGACCGCGAGCAGCACGCCCGGCATGAACGACGCCCGGTCCAGCGAGTCGTGCCTGATCGTGAGCGTCTCGCCGTGCCCGCCGAAGAGCACCTCCTGGTGCGCCACCAGCCCGGACAGCCGCACCGAGTGCACCCGCACGTCGTCGACGTTCGCGCCGCGCGCGCCCGCCACCTCCTGCTTGGTGGCATCCGGTGGCACGCCGAGCCCGCCTTTGGCCCTGGCCTCGCTGATCAGCCCCGCGGTCCGCAGCGCCGTCCCCGAGGGCGCATCCACCTTGTTGGCGTGATGCAGCTCGATGACCTCGGCGGACTCGAAGAACCTGGCCGCCTGCGCGGCGAACCGCATCATCAGCACGGCCCCGACAGAGAAGTTGGGCACTATTAGCACCCGGACACTCGGGGGTTTGCCCGTCCATGATCTCACCTCAGCCAGCCGCTCATCCCCGAACCCGGAAGTCCCCACGGCGACATTCAGCCCATGCTCCACGCACCACTTGAGGTTCCCCATGACCACGCCGGGATGCGTAAAGTCCACGACGACATCGGAGCCGAGCAGGGCCTCTAGCGAATCCCCCTCATCCACTTGAGCGACCAGCTCAAGGTCGGCCGCTCCCTCGACGGTGGCGCACACCTGCTGCCCCATCCGCCCCCGGGCCCCAACCACCCCCACCTTGATCATCACGCCTCCCATTGGCTAGCCGTTCGCGCAGGATCTTACGCCGCCAAGGCACCCCTTCCGGGGAAGAGCAAGCCGCCCGAGGGGGCTGCGCCCGGACTTAGGGCGCAAAACGCCCGTTTTCTGTCCGATTTATGGTGATTCTGAGGTAACTTTCGCGCCCTAAGTCATCCGCCTCTGCGGGTGGGGCTGGGGGCCGCGGTGTTCCGTCGTGCCGTTCTGGCGCGACGGAACACCGCAAGCGCAGCGCGGAGCTAGCTGAGGACGCCCGAGAATGCGTCTGGGTCGTCGAATGGGCCGACGACGGCCAGGACCTTGGCCCGGGTAAGGACCTCGGCCGCGATCGCGCGGACGTCGTCGTGGGTGACCGCGTTGATCGTCGTGATCAGCTCGTCGACCGGCTCCAGGTCGGGGTAGACCAGCTCGGACTTGCCGAGCCTGGTCATGCGCGAGGAGGGGTCCTCGAGGCCGAGGACCATGCCGCCGCGTACCTGGCCCTTGCCGCGGTCGAGCTCCGCGTCGGTCAGCCCCTTGTCCACGATCTTCGCGACCTCGGCGACGCAGATCGACAGCACCTCGTCGGCCTTGGACGGCAGGCAGCCGGCGTAGATGCCCCACATGCCGGTGTCCGCGTGCTGCGCGGTGAAGCTGTAAACCGAGTAGGCCAGCCCCCGCTTCTCGCGGACCTCCTGGAACAGCCGCGACGACATGCCGCCGCCGAGCGCGGCGTTCAGCACGCCGAGCGCGAACCGCCGCTCGTCCGTGCGGGCCAGCCCCTCGCAGCCGAGCACCAGGTTGGCCTGCTCGATCGGCCGGGACACCAGCTTCAGCCCGGAGCCGGCGGACGGCCCGTAGCCCTCCCACAGCACCCCGTCGGACTTGCGCAGCCGCGGCGCGGCGGGCGCCTCGCCCTCGGTCACCTGCAGGGCGTCGGCGAACGCGGCACGGACCTGGGCCACCACCGCGTCGTGATCCAGGTTCCCGGCCGCCGCCACTACGAGGTGCGGCGCGGTGTACCTGGCGGCGTAGTGCTCCCAGATCTCGTCGCGGGTAATCCCGTTGATCGACCCCACCGTGCCGAGGACCGGGCGGCCGAGCGGCGTGTCGCCGAAGAGCTGCGCCGTGAACGCCTCGTGGACCGTGTCCGCCGGGTCGTCGTCGTTCATCGCGATCTCTTCGAGCACCACGTTCCGCTCGGCGTCCACGTCCTTCGGCTGGATCAGCGAGGACGTGACCATGTCCGACAGCACGTCGATCGCCAGCGGCAGGTCGGCGTCGAGCACCCGCGCGTAGTAACACGTGTACTCCTTGCCGGTGAACGCGTTGAGCTCGCCGCCCACCGCGTCCATCGCCGCCGAGATGTCCAGCGCGGTGCGCTGGCGGGTGCCCTTGAACAGCAGGTGCTCAAGGTAGTGGGTCGCGCCCGCGTGCGCCTGGTCCTCGTCGCGTGAGCCGACGCCGACCCAGATGCCGAGCGCTACCGACCGGACGGAAGGCAGGGACTCGGTGACAACGCGCAGACCGCCCGGGAGGACGGTCTTGCGCACTGTCGAGTCATTAGGCATTCCCATCTACTCGGGGCGCCCGCCACGAGAGCGGTGCCGGGTACGGCGCGCGCCGTCGTCGCCGCCGCGGTCCCGGGGCGGCCGGTCGCCGCGGTCGCCCCGGTCGGAGCGCTCCGGACGATCGCCGTGCGGGTCGCCGCCGGACAGGTCCTCGCCGGCCGCCTCGCGCTCGAGCACCTCGACGGGAACGAGCGACAGCTTGCCGCGGTCGTCGATCTCGCGGATCTCGACCTGGATCTTGTCGCCCACGTGGATCACGTCTTCGACGTTCTCGATCCGCTTGCCGCCGTGCAGCTTGCGGATCTGGGTGACGTGCAGCAGGCCGTCCTTGCCAGGCAGCAGCGAGAGGAACGCGCCGAACGTGGTCGTCTTCACCACGGTGCCGAGGAACCGCTCGCCCACCTCGGGCATGTGCGGGTTGGCGATCGCGTTGATTATGTCCCGCGCCGCGTCGGCGGACGGGCCGTCGGTCGCGCCGACGTAGATGGTGCCGTCGTCCTCGATCGTGATCTCGGCGCCGGTGTCGTCCTGGATCGAGTTGATCATCTTGCCCTTCGGGCCGATGACCTCGCCGATCTTGTCCACCGGGACCTTCAGCGTGATGATCCGCGGGGCGTAGGGGGACATCTCGCCTGGCTCGGTGATCGCACCGCGCATCACGCCGAGGATCGTCATCCGCGCGCCGTGCGCCTGCTTCAGCGCGGCGGCGAGGACCGAGGCCGGGATGCCGTCGAGCTTGGTGTCCAGCTGAAGCGCGGTGATGATGTGCTCCGTGCCCGCCACCTTGAAGTCCATGTCGCCGAACGCGTCTTCGGCGCCGAGGATGTCGGTGAGCGTCACGTACTGGCCGCCCTCGTGGATCAGGCCCATCGCGATGCCCGACACCATGTCCTTCAGCGGCACGCCGGCGTTGAGCAGCGCCATCGTCGAGGCGCAGACAGAGCCCATGGACGTGGACCCGTTAGAGCTGATCGCCTCCGACACCTGCCGGATCGCGTAGGGGAACTCCTCGCGCGTCGGCAGCACCGGGAGCAGCGCGCGCTCGGCGAGCGCGCCGTGGCCGATCTCGCGGCGCTTCGGCGACCCCACCCGGCCGGTCTCACCGGTCGAGTACGGCGGCATGTTGTAGTTGTGCATGTAGCGCTTGGTCCGCTCAGGGTTCAGCGTGTCGATCATCTGCTCCATGCGGAGCATGTTGAGCGTGGTTACGCCGAGCACCTGGGTCTCGCCGCGCTCGAACAGCGCGGAGCCGTGCACCCGAGGCAGCACGCCGACCTCGGCGGACAGCGGGCGGATGTCGGTCAGGCCGCGGCCGTCGATGCGCAGGCCGTCGCGGATGATCCGCTCCCGCACCAGCTTCTTGGTGAGGCTGCGCAGCGCGCCGCTGATCTCCTTCTCGCGGCCCTCGAACGCGACGAGGCGCTCGACGGCGAGGGCCTTCACCCGCGCCTCCTCGGCCTCGCGCTCGGCCTTACCCGAGATCGTCAGGGTCTTGGCCAGCTCGTCGGAGACCGAGTTGGCGACGGCCTGGTAGACGTCCTCGGAGTAGTCGGCGAATATGGGGAACTCCGCGGTACCCGCCGAGCTGATGCCGGCCTCCACGGCCTCCGCGGCGAGGATCCGCTGCGCCTCGCACAGCGCGGCGATGAACGGCTTGGCCGCCTCGAGGCCCTCGGCGACGGTCTCCTCGTCGGGCGTGACCGCGCCAGTGGTCTCCGCGTCCTTCAAGAGCTTGAGCGTCTCCGGCGTGGACTCCGCCTCGACCATCATGATCGCCACGTCGCCGTCCTCCAGCACCCGGCCCGCGACGACCATGTCGAACGTCGCGTGGCTCAGCTGCTCGTGGGTCGGGAACGCGACCCACTGGTCCTTGATCAGCGCGACTCGCACGCCACCGATCGGGCCGGAGAACGGCAGGCCCGCCAGCTGGGTGGACATGGACGCCGCGTTGATCGCGACCACGTCGTACAGGTGGTCCGGGTTCAGCGCCAGGATGGTGGCGACGACCTGGATCTCGTTGCGCAGCCCCTTGACGAAGCTCGGGCGCAGCGGCCGGTCGATCAGCCGGCACGTGAGGATCGCGTCCTCGGACGGACGGCCCTCGCGGCGGAAGAACGAGCCGGGGATCCGGCCCACCGCGTACATCCGCTCCTCGACGTCCACGGTGAGCGGGAAGAAGTCCAGGCCTTCCCTCGGGTGCTTGCCCGCGACGGTGGCGGATAGGACGACGGTCTCGTCGTCCAAGATGGCGAGCGCGGAACCGTTCGCCTGGCGGGCCAGCCGGCCCGTCTCGAACCTAATCTTGCGTACGCCAAACTCGCCGTTATCGATAACGGCTTCGGCGCTCTTCACACCCTTCACGGGTGAGACCTCCTTGCGGTCGATCCCGCACCCACCCGCCGCCGTTGCCGTGGTCGGCTCTGGCGTACCCGCTTTGCGTTTCCGCAGTTCTCCTTGGGTATCCTCTAGTCGCTCTGCGTTCCAGCGGGCCGCCGGCCGGTCTTCGATCGAAGCCCTCGGGCAGCCAAGTGCTGACCCGGGGACCACTACCGAGGACCGGCCCAGGCGCTCGGGCCGGGGGGCTACGGGATGTGTCTTATCGCTTATTTTCTGTTATCAGGCGGGCCAGCGCCAACGTTACCGGCCCAGGGTCGCCGGGTCCAGCGTCAGCGGCCCGGCGGAACGGGCACTGCTACCTGCGCAGTCCAAGGCGCTCGATCAGCGTGCGGTACCGGTTGATGTCGGTGTTGCGCAGGTAGGTCAGCAGCCGGCGGCGGCGGCCCACGAGCAGCAGCAGGCCGCGGCGGCTGTGGTGATCGTGCTGGTGCACCTTGAGGTGCTCGTTCAGGTCGTTGATCCTGCGGGTCATGAGCGCGATCTGGACCTCCGACGAACCGGTGTCACCCTCACTTGTCGCGTACTCCGCGAAGATCTGCTTCTTGACTTCGGCGTCGAGCGGCACGTGGCTCCTTAAGCTTAGTGTTTGGGTGTTACCCCGAAGGACGGCCGCGATGAGGGTGCAGCACATCCCCGCCGGTCCATTACCGGCAGCGTTTCACACTACCACGAGCTACCGAGTGAGTTCGCGAGCCTGGTCAACGTCGCGGCGCATCTGCTCCACCAGGGCCTCGACCGACTCGAACCTGAGCGTGCCGCGCAGCCGCGCCGCGAAGTCGATCGCGGCGTGGATGCCGTACAGATCCAGGTCGCTGCGGTCGAGCGCGTACGCCTCCACGGTCCGGTCGCCGTCGGCGCCGAACGTCGGGTTGGTCCCGATGGAGATCGCGGCCGGCCAGCGCTGCGCGTCACGGCCCTCCGCGTCCAGGCTGGACAGCCACCCCGCGTAGATCCCGTCGGCGGGGATCGCGGTGTGCGGCGGCATTTCCAGGTTGGCGGTGGGGAAGCCGAGTGCCCGGCCGCGCTGGTGACCGCGGACCACGACCCCCTCGACCCGGTGCGGCCGGCCGAGCGCCTTCGCCGCGGCCGCCACGTCGCCCTCTTCCAGCATGTGCCTGATGGACGTCGAGGAGATCGTCGCGCCGTCCGCGTCGAGCAGCGGCATCCCCTCGGTGCTGAACTCGTACTTCTCGCCCAGCTTGGCGAGCAGCGGGACGTCTCCGGCGGCCTTGTGGCCGAACCTGAAGTCCTCCCCCACCACGACCAGGCCGGCGTGCAGCCGCTCGACCAGCACGGTCCGCACAAACTCGTCTGGGTCAAGCCGGGAGAACGCGACGGTGAACGGCAGCACGATGACCGCGTCGGCTCCCATGCCGGCGAGCAGCTCGGCGCGGCGGCGGGCCGAGCACAGGAACGGCGGATGGCTGCCTGGCCTGACCACCTCGTCCGGGTGCGGGTCGAACGTGATCACCACGACCGGCAGCCCGCGCTCCTTGCCGGCCTGCGCGGCGCGTTCCACGATGCGCTGATGGCCCCGGTGCACGCCGTCGAACACACCGATCGTGACGACGGACTCACCCCACCCTTCGGGCACCTCGTCGAGGCCGTACCAGCGGTACACGATAGCTTTGCCCTCCCTTAGCTCCGGATCAAGCCTAGCCATCCCCGCCAGGGCCGAGGGCGGCTGCCCGGGTCGGGTCCGCGAAGACGGCGAGGCAGCGCAGGCGGCCAGACTCTTCCGCGACAAGCGCTACCAGTGCCCCGTCTGGGGCGAATGCGGCTATTGGGGTTTGAGGGGTGGCTGGGGCGGCGCCGGGAGCGGGGGGCGGAGTTTCCTGGCTGGCGGCGCCGTTCGGCGGTACCGGGATGCGGACGCCGTGCGCCAGGCGGCGGGCGTCGTCCGCCGTGAGGTCCAGCCGCGGGAAGGCCGCGGCAGCGGCTGCAGGCAGCGGAGTCAGCTCCATACGTTCGGACAAATGTTCCAAAGAGTGCGCCTGCTGGAGCCGGTAGGGGCCTACCGCGGTACGCCGCAGTGCGGTCAGGTGACCGCCGGTGCCCAGCGCGGCGCCGAGGTCGCGGGCGAGCGCGCGGATGTACGTGCCGCTCGAGCAGCGGATCCGCGCGTCGACGTCCAGGTAGTCGCCGCACGGGCGGACCTCGCCGACGGCGAACTCGTAGACGGTCACCGGGCGGGCGGCCAGGTCGGGCGCGGCGCCCGCGCGGGTCAGCTTGTAGGCGCGCTGGCCGCCGACCTTGATCGCGCTGACCCCTGGCGGCACCTGGGAGATCTCGCCCGTCAGCCTGGCGACCTCGGCGTCGATCGCCTCTCGGGAGATGCCACGCGCCGGCGCGCCGCGAACCGGCTCGCCCTCAGCGTCGTCGGTGCTCGTCGACTGGCCGAGCCGGATCGTCGCCGTGTACTCCTTCTCGGTCAGCGTGAGGTAGCCGAGCAGCCTGGTGGCCTTCTCGACACCGACGACGAGGACGCCGGTCGCCATCGGGTCGAGCGTCCCCGCGTGCCCGACGCGGCGGGTGCCCGCGAGCTTCCTGATCCTGGCGACCACGTCGTGCGAGGTCATACCGCCGGGCTTGTCGACGATGATCAGCCCGGAAGGTGCGGTCATCCGGTCACTCGTCCTCGTCGGCCCACTCGTCCTCGTCCTCGGCCGGCTTCTTGTACGGGTCAGGGTCGCCCGCCCACGTCGCGCCCTCCCGGGCGCGGGCCAGCTCCTCGTCGGCCTGCCGGGCGGCCGCGACCAAGTCTTCAATGTGACGCGCGTTGTCCGGCAGCGCGTCGGCGACGAACGCGATCGACGGGGTGTGCCGCAGCCCGAGCTGCCGGCCCACCTCCGAGCGGATGACGCCGGTCGCGCTGTGCAGCGCGGTGGCGCTCTCCGCCTGCTCCTCAGGCGTGCCCAAGACCGTGTAGTAGACCGTCGCCTCCCGCAGGTCGTTGGTCAGCCGCGCCTCGGTCACCGTGACGAAACCCAGCCTGGGGTCCTTGATCCGGCGCTCGAGCAGCTCGGCCACGATCACGGCGATCCGCTCGGCGAGACGGCGCGTGCGGGCGTCGGCCATGGTCGGTCACTCCTCTTCGGTATACAGCCGCTGCCGTGCGGACAGCAGCTCGATCTCCGGCCGCGTCGCCACCAGACGCTCGCACTCCTCCAGCACCTGCGTCGCGTTGCCGGCGGTGGCGGATACGACCGCCACTCCGATTTCAGCACGCCGGTGCAAGTCGAGATGCCCGGTCTCGGCGACTGCGACGCCGGGGTACCGGCGCCGCAGTTCCGCGACGAGCGGCCGGACGACGGCCCGCTTCTGTTTCAGCGAGCGGACGTCGCCCAGCAGCACGTCCAGCGTCAGCGCGGCTATGTACATCTCGCGAGTTAAGCGCGCGGCTTCTCCCGCATCTCGAAGGTCTCGATGACGTCCTCGACCTTGATGTCGTTGTAGCCGACGCCGACACCGCACTCGAAGCCCTCGCGGACCTCGGTCACGTCGTCCTTGAACCTTCTCAGCGACTCGACCGTGAGGTTGTCGGAGATCACCACGCCGTCCCGCACCAGCCGCGCCTTGCTGTTGCGGTTGATCGTGCCGGACCGGACGATGCAGCCGGCGATGCTGCCGACCCGCGGCACCCTGAAGACCT
Source organism: uncultured Actinomycetota bacterium (assembly GCA_963843745.1). Classification (GTDB taxonomy): domain Bacteria; phylum Actinomycetota; class Actinomycetes; order Streptosporangiales; family Streptosporangiaceae; genus Trebonia. The sequence goes on along the minus strand of CAWJLP010000007.1, from coordinate 347,570 downwards.
CGCGGACCTCCGCGGTGCCGAGCTGCACCTCCTCGAACTCCGGCTTGAGCATGCCCTTGAGCGCGGCTTCCACCTCTTCGATCGCCTGGTAGATGATCGAGTAGTAGCGGATGTCCACGCCCTCGCGCTGCGCGAGCTCGCCGGCCCGCCCGGCCGGACGGACGTTGAAGCCGATGATCACCGCGTCGGACGCGATGGCCAGGTTCACGTCGTCCTGGGTGATCGCGCCGACGCCGCGGCCGATGACCCGCAGCGTGACCTCCTCGCCCACGTCGATCTTGAGCAGCGCGTCCTCCAGTGCCTCCACCGAGCCGGACACGTCACCCTTGATGATGAGCAGGAGCTCTTCGCGCTGGCCGGCCTTGAGCGCCGACTCCAGGTCCTCGAGCGTGACCCGGCGCCTGCGCTGGGCGAACTGGGCGGTCCGCTCGCGGGCCTCGCGGCGCTCGGCGATCTGCCTGGCCATCCGGTCGTCGGAGACAACGAGGAAGTTGTCGCCGGCGTCGGGGACCGCGGTGAGACCGAGCACCTGCACCGGACGGGACGGCAGCGCCTCGGACAGCTGGTCGCCGTTCTCGTCGAGCATGGCCCGGACCCGGCCGTAGGCGTCGCCGCCCACGATCGAGTCGCCGACGTGCAGCGTGCCGCGCTGCACCAGCACGGTCGCGACCGGGCCGCGGCCCTTGTCGAGCTGCGCCTCGATCACCGTGCCCTGCGCGTCCTGGTCGGGGTTGGCCCGCAGGTCGAGCGCGGCGTCCGCGGTCAGGATGACCGCCTCGAGCAGCTGGTCGATGCCGATGCCCTTGGTCGCGGATACGTCGACGAACTGGGTGTCGCCGCCGAACTCCTCGGCCACCAGGCCGTACTCGGTGAGCTGGGCCCGCACCCGAGCCGGGTCGGCGCCCTCCTTGTCCACCTTGTTGACCGCCACCACGATCGGCACGTTCGCCGCCTGGGCGTGGTTCAGCGCCTCGGTGGTCTGGGGCTTCACGCCGTCGTCCGCCGCGACCACGAGCACCACCAGGTCGGTGGTCTCGGCGCCGCGGGCACGCATGGCGGTGAACGCCTCGTGACCCGGGGTGTCGATGAAGGTGATCTTCCGCTCGTCGCCGTCGACCTCGGTCTGCACCTGGTAAGCACCGATGTGCTGGGTGATGCCGCCCGCCTCGCGTGCCACCTGGTTGGTGTGCCTGATCGCGTCGAGAAGCTTGGTCTTGCCGTGGTCGACGTGACCCATGACGGTGACCACCGGGGGCCGCGCCTGAAGGTCTTCCTCGCCGCCCTCGTCCTCGCCGAACTCGATGTCGAACGACTCGAGCAGCTCCCGGTCCTCCTCCTCGGGGGAGACGACCTGAACGTTGTAGTTCAGCTCGGCGCCGAGCAGCTGCAGCGTCTCGTCGTTCACCGACTGGGTGGCCGTCACCATCTCGCCGAGGTGGAACAGCACCTGCACCAGGCTCGCCGGGTTGGCGCCGATCTTGTCGGCGAAGTCGCTGAGCGACGCGCCACGGCTGAGCCGGATGGCCTGGCCGTTGCCGCGCGGAACCTGCACGCCGCCGATCGTCGGGGCCTGCATGTTGTCAAACTCTTGCCGCCGCTGCTTCTTCGACTTGCGGCCGCGGCTCGGCTTGCCGCCGGGACGCCCGAAGGCGCCCGCGGTGCCGCCGCCTGCCCTGCCCCGGCCACCGGGACGAGCCGGAGCGCCACCGCCACCGCCGCCGCCGCCGGGACCGCCGCCACCGCGGGGACCGCCGCCGGCGCCGCCGCCAGGACGCGGGCCACTGCCCGCGCCGGCCGGACGGCCGCCGCCGGGACGCGGGGCGCCAGCTCCGGCGCCACCGGGACGGGGGCCACGGCCAGGGCCGCCGCCGCCCGGGCCGGACCGGCCACCGGGACCACCGGAACCACCGGAACCACCGGGGCCCACCGGCCGCGACGGCATGTTCATCGGGCTAGGACGCGGACCACCGGGACGCGGGCCGCCAGGACGCGGGCCACCATCGGAGTGCGCGCCGGGACCGCGTCCGCCGGGCCGGGCCCCGCCAGCGCCGGCTCCGCCGGGCACGCCGGGACGCGGGCCGCGGTCACGACGGTCACCATCGCGACGGTCATCACGACGGTCACCGTCGCGACGGTCATCACGGCGGTCGCCGTCACGGTCACGGTCGCCGATCCCGGGACGGGGCGCCGGGGTAGCGCCCATGCCGGTCGCCGTCGAGCTGAACGGGTTGTTACCAGGCCGTGGACCCGGGCGCGGGCCGCGCTGCCCGGAACCGGCCGGGGCGCCGGGCCGGGGAGCACCAGGACGCGGCGCGGTGCTAGGGGCGCTCGGGCCGCCCGGGCGGGCCGAGCCGCCGCTGGTCTGTGAGCCGCCTGGACGCTGCGCGCCAGGCCGCGGCGCCGCCGGCCGCGGGCCCTGCCCGCCGCCGGCCGGTCCGGCTGGTCCCTGGCCTGGCTGCCCGGGACCAGCCGGGCGCGCCTCAGGACGCTCGGCACCGGGAGACCCGGCAGGCGTGCCGGCACTAGGCGCCGACGGAACGGGACGCGGCGGTACTGGACGCGGCGCGGGGCTGGTCCCGGCAGCGGCAGGCGCGTCGGAAGAAATATCAGCAACGGAACCGCGGTCGGCCGCGATCGGCGCTACCTGGCTGGCAGGCGCGCTCGGGGCGCCGCCATTGACGCCGTCGCCGGGAACCTGCCCTGGACCGCGGTCGCCACGCTGCCCGTCGCCTTGATCCCGGCGGGGCGCCGGGGCGGCGGCACGCTGGCCCTGGCGACCCGGCTTCGCCGAATCGCCGGCGAACTGCTCCTTGAGCCTGCGGACGACCGGCGCCTCGATCGTCGATGACGCCGAACGCACGAACTCGCCCATTTTCTCGAGCTCGGCCATGACAGCCTTGCTCTCTACACCGAACTCTTTCGCGAGTTCGTAAACCCGGACCTTCGCCACTATGCTCCTCTGCTCGGCCCTACTCAGGGCCATTTCCCGAATCGTCAGCCGATCCGGGGCATAGGGTGCTCCGGGTCGGCGTCAGCTCGCGCCGTTCATCGCCTTGTGCTCATCGAGCGCTCATAAGCTTCTCGACCTGCTTTCCGTACAGGTTTCCGTTGTGTCCAGCCGTGATAGGTACGAAGCAAGCGAGGCGGAGCCGAGCGGACCCGGAACGCGCAACGCGCGCGAGAACGCCCGACGCCGCTGCGCCAGTTCGAAGCACGCCAGGCTGGGATGCAGGTACGCACCCCGGCCGGGCTGCCGCGCTTGAGGGTCGGGCACGATATCGTCCCCCACCGCCACTAGGCGAAGCAGGCTGGACTTCGCCGCGTGTTCCTTGCAGCCAACGCAAGTGCGTGCCGGAAAAGTCCCCGGCCCAGGCGCAGGCGGCTTAGAACGCACGGCCAATCCTCACAATAGTCTACCGTCTCACCAAGTCCAGGGCACCTGGCGGCTGTCACCAGCCGCGCGAGCAGTGCCGCCCGCCGGCGCGGGCGGCGGGACAGCGCCCGCTACGACGTTCCCGCGTTGTCGCTGACCGCGCCTATCCCGGCGTCGCGCGCCTGCTGCGGCACCGCGCGTGCCTCGCGCGCCACCGCTCCGGCGGCCCGGCCGGCCGCAGCCGTCTCAGCTGCCTCATCAGCCTCATCAGCCTCAGCCGGCTGCCGAGGTGGCGGAGGCGGCTGGAGTGAGCGGCTCGGGCGGCGCGGCATCCGACCTGATGTCGATCCGCCAGCCGGTGAGGCGCGCGGCCAGCCGCGCGTTCTGCCCTTCCTTGCCGATAGCGAGCGACAGCTGGTAGTCGGGCACCACCACGCGGGCCTCCATCGCGACGGGGTCGACGATGTCCACCCGGGTCACCCGGGCAGGCGACAGCGCGTTCGCCACGAACTCGGCGGGGTCTCCTGAGAAGTCCACGATGTCGATCTTCTCGCCGTGCAGCTCCGCCATGACGTTCCTGACCCGGCTGCCCACCGGGCCGATGCACGCGCCCTTGGCGTTCACGCCCGACTGGTGCGACTGCACCGCGATCTTGGTCCGGTGGCCCGCCTCCCGCGCGATCTTGACGATCTCCACCTGGCCGCTCGCGATCTCGGGCACCTCCAGCGCGAACAGCTTCCGCACCAGGTCAGGGTGGGTCCTCGACAGGGTGACCGACGGCCCGCGGTGGCCCTTGCGAACCCGCCACACGTAGCAGCGGATGCGCTCGCCGTGCACGTAGCGCTCACCGGGAACCTGCTCGGCGGGCGGCAGCACGGCCTCGATCTTGCCCAGGTCCACCAGCACCGTGCGCGGATCCTTGCCCTGCTGGATCACGCCGGCCACGATGTCGCCCTCATGCCCGGCGTACTCGCCGAACGTCATCTCATCTTCGACGTCACGCAGCCGCTGCAGGATCACCTGACGGGCGGTCGTGGCCGCGATCCGGCCGAAGCCGGCGGGCGTATCGTCGTACTCCCGCGCGGTCGCGCCATCGACACCGGTGTCCCGCGCCCACACCGTGACGTGGCCGGTCTTCCTGTCCACTTCCACGCGGGCCGCGGGGCTCGCCCCCTCGGTCTTGTGGTACGCCATCAACAGGGCGTCCTCGATCGCCTTGATGACCGTTTCGAGCGAGATGTCCTTCTCACTCTCGAGGCTGCGCAGCACGCTCAGGTCAATGTCCATCGCCGCCAGCTCCCAGATCCGCCTGGTAGGAAAGCTTCTCGTCAGATATCCCGTCGTCGACTCCGGCGCCGGAAAGCTCGTCAAGTTCCGCATCGGGCAGCCGCCCGAACTCCACCTGGACCGCGCCGGCGCCCAGGTCCCCGTAGCCATACCGGTGCTCGGCACCGTCGACGTTCAGCGTGACGCCGTCGGCGTCAGCCGCGAGCACCCGGCCCCGCACCGTCCCCGCACCCGTCTTCACCCGCACCAGCCGCCCGGCCGCGCGCCGCCAGTGCCGCGGCTCGGTGAGCGGGCGGTCCACGCCGGGCGAGGAAACCTCCAGCGTGTAGGGCACGTCGCCCATCACGTCGGTCGCGTCAAGGGCGGCAGACACGTCCCGGCTGACGTCGGCCGCGTCGTCCAGGCTGACACCGTGATCGCCGTCGACCACCACGCGCAGCAGCCGCCGCCGTCCGGCCACGCTCACCCGCACCGACTCCAGGTCCATCCCGGCCGCCGCCACCACGGGCCCGATCAGGCCGGCCAGCCGCGATTCGTCCACCTGACTGGTGACGGGGCGGGAGCCACCGGGCATCACGACCTCCTCGTCTGTGAGCCTTGTATCAACCTTGGCTCTTATATCGTCGCAGGTCCAGCCTATCGGGCCACGGAAGCCGCTCGCTGCTGATGTCGCGGGGCGGCAAATCCGCCGCAGCCAGAGCAGCCGAAGCTACGTGGCATGCTTAGAGCCTATGCTCCGAAGGCGTCAGTTGCTCGCCGCGTCGACCACGACGCTGCCTTTGTTTCTCGCGCTGAGCGCCTGCGCGGGCCCGAACCCGCTGGCAGGCCCGCCGCCGCTGTCCTCAGACGTGCGCGGGCTGTTCGATGCCGTGACCGATGAGCAGAACCTCATATGGATATACAAGCGGACCATGGCTTCTTATTCCGCCGTGGCCCCGGCGCTCGGCGCGCTGCTCGCCGAGCACGAGGCGCACCTCGCCCAGCTGCGCGCCATGATCGTCGAGCCGCCGGGCAAGACCATCCCCGGCACGGTCACGAGGAAGCCGGCGGTCCCCGGCACGGCGGCGACCGCCGTCGCCCAGCTGCGCGCGGCGGAACAGTCCGCCACCACCGCCCAGCTGCGGCGGCTGGCCCGCGCGGCCGCCCCGCTGGCCCAGCTCTACGCCAGCATCGCCGCCTCGGAAGCCACTCACGTCAGCGCGCTCACCGCGCTCGCCGCCCGGAGCCATGGCTGATGACAGCGACCCCGACGGCCACCGCGACGCCGCCGCCGGTGCACCCGGTGCCGGCGCTGCAGGCGGCGCTGGCCGCGGAACACACGGCCGTGTACGGCTACGGCATCGCGGGGGCCCTGCTGACCGGCGGCGATCAGGCGGCGGCGCTCGCCGACTGGCGGACGCACGAGCAGGCCAGGGACACCCTGGAGGCGATGATCGTCAAACTCGGCGCCACCCCGGTCGCCGCGAGCCCCGCGTACGCGCTGCCCTTCACCGTCAATGACGCGCGATCCGCGCGGCGGCTCGCCGCCGCGCTCGAGGACGGGGTGACACGGGCCTACCTCGGCCTAGTCGCGGTCTCTAATACGACGCTGCGCACCTTCGGCGCGCTTGCGATGCAGCCGCCGGCGAACCGGGCGGCCGAGTGGCGAGGCTCCACCGTCGCGTTTCCTGGCATGGGGGACTTAAGTCTCCGCATGGGGGGCTCCCGCCCCCCATTCCCCCTGGGCCCCCTATATCCCCCCGGCCTGGCATGCCCGGCAGCTAATCCGGGCGCCGGCCCGCGCGAACCTCAGTCCCGGTTCTGCGGCAGGGAAAGCACCCGCGCGATGGCAGTCGCGGCCGCGTCAAGGTCGTCAGCGATCGCGATCCGCTCCGCCCACGACCACCAGAACCACCAGATGCCGTCCTCGCAGCGCTGGGCGTACACGTTCTCTTCCAGGGCCCGCGCCGCGGGGTTCACCACGTACATCGTCGGCATCCGCTCCGGCGGCGCCATCAGCCAGGCCTCAAGCCCGCGGTGCGTCAGTTCCTCGACAAGCTTGTCAAGATAGGCAGTCTGTGCGTGGTACGCCCTAGCTTCCACCGCTATCACCGTAGTTACCAATAGTAGTTTTCCTGGAACTTAACGTGCGGGCTCATTTCAGCATGCGCTTGCTTGCATGGCTAAACAACGCGCAGCAGGAAATCCCCCCAAGCGCCAGAACTCAGTGGCTTTCATCTATGGTACGGAACAAAGTTCAGCGGGGATCAGTTCTGCGTGCAAAATTGTCAATTTTGATACGGCACGGGTGAGCGCCACATAGAGCCGCCGCAGGCCATAGGCCTCGCCGGCCGCGATGCGGCCAGGCTCGCCGAGCACCACGTGATCGAACTCGAGTCCCTTGGCGAGCGTGACCGGCACGACGACCAGTCGCGCGTCCCCTGACGCGGGCTCGGCGCCGAGCACGGCGAAGTCAAGGCCGGCGGCCCGCAAGGCGGCGGCGGCCTCGGGAGCCTGGGCGTCCGCGCAGATGACCGCCACGGATCCTGGCAGGTCAAGCGCGCTGGCGCAGACCGACGCCAGCCGCCTGCCGTACTGGTCGGACGGCACGGACTCGATGGTCAGCGATCCAGGATCCTGCCGCAGCGACGCCGCGGGCCGCAGTTCTGGCGCGATCGAGGGCAGCAGCCGGGAGGCGTAGTCGAGGATCTGCCGCGGCACCCGGTAGCCCACGTCGAGTTCGCGCACCGCGGCGTCCGGCTTGCCGAGGTGACCGAGCAGGGCCGGCCAGGAGGTGGCAGCCCAGGGCGTGGTGCCCTGCGCGATGTCGCCGAGCACGGTGGCCGACCCGGTGGCGCACCGCCGCCCGATCGCCCGGCACTCCATCGGCGACAGGTCCTGCGCCTCGTCCACCACCACGTGCGCGAGGCTCGGCGTGCGCTCGATGAGGTCGGCGGCCTCGTCGATAAGCACCTGATCGGCGCGGCTCCACCGGGCGGAGCCCGGGCCCCGCGGCGGCACCGGCCATGCGATGACCTGCTGCTCGGCCGCCGACAGCAGCCCCTCGGCGTGCGTGGCGAGGCTCGCCGCCGACGACAGCAGGCCGAACACCAGCCGCTTCGCGTCCACCTTCGGCCACACCTGGTCGACGCAGGCCCGTACCGGCGCGGAGCGCCGCACCGCGTCGTGCGTCCGGTCGTCGCAGGTCTCCCCGGCCGCTTCCATCCTGGTGAGGATCACGTGCGCGATGCGGTGCGCGAGCAGTTCCCGCCCCGCCCCGTACCTGACCCCGCGGTCGCGCAGCTCCGCGGCCAGCTCGGCGATCTCGTGCGGGGGCACCCGCCAGCGCCGTGACCCGCGCGGCAGGACGAGGGCGTCGGCCGGCGGCCTGATGGCCGCCCAGAGCGCGCGGCGCAGCACGTCGGCCATCCGCGCGTCGCCCTTGACCCGGCCGGCCTCGTCGCTGTCGGCGCCACGCGCCGGAACCGAGGCCACCAGCTCGGTGACGGTGGTCTGGGTGACGTCGAGTTCGCCGAGGGCGGGCAGTACGTTCCTGATGTAGGAGAGGAAGGCGAGGTTCGGTCCGACGACGATCACGCCGCGCCTGGTCACCTGTTCCTTGTGCGCGTACAGCAGGTAGGCGACGCGGTGCAGCCCGACGGCCGTCTTCCCGGTTCCCGGCGCGCCCTGCACGCACACGGTCTGGCTGGCGTCGCCGCGCACGATGTCGTCCTGGTCGGGCTGGATGGTGGCGACGATGTCGCGCATCGGCCCGGATCTCGGCCGCTCGATTTCCGTGATGAGCAGCTGGCTCGTCTTTTTTTCCTCGGAACGCGCGCGGCCGTCTCCCGGGCCGGCCGTGGCCGTGAAGATCTCGTCTTCGTAGGCGGTGAGCTCCGCCCCGGAGAACCCGAAGCGCCGCCGCAGCGCGACCCCCATCGGGTCGGCCTGACTGGCGCGGTAGAAGGGGCGTGAGACGGGGGCGCGCCAGTCGATGACCACTGGCGTCCCGTCCTGGTCGTGCACGTGGCGTCTTCCGATGTGGAAGGCGCCTTCTTCGTCGTAGTCGAGCCTGCCGAAGAACAGCGGCGCGTCGGGGATGTCCTTGAGCGATTCGGCGCGGCGGTACAGGTCGGCCTTGAGGTATTCGAGGGAGACCGGGTCCCCGGCCATGGGGTTGATGGCGAGGACGTGCTCGCGCATCAGGCGGAGGAATTCTCGTGAGTGGGTGAGATGGGCGCGCTCGGCGCTGATGACAGGATCTTCGCCACCGGCGGGCATGGTTAACAGCCCCCTATCGATGGGTTACGTGGGCGCGAAGCTCAAAACTGTAGCGCCGTGGCCTCGTGAAGTCATCTGGTTTTTCGCCGCACACTGGGACCATGGGTGAACTCACCGTGCACACCGGAACATGGATGCCGGAGGACCGGTTCGCCTCGCCATGGCATTACCTGCCTGTCGAGGTGGCGCCGGGAACGGCCGCGCTGCGCGTGGCACTCGAGTATGACCGCGCCGGCGCGGTGCTTGACCTCGGCTGCATGGGCCCGTCCGGGTTCCGCGGCTGGTCGGGGGGCGCGAGAGAGTCGTTCCTGATCGGGGCGGAGTCGGCGACGCCCGGGTACCTGCCCGGCGAGGTCGAGGCGGGCTTGTGGCAGGTGATGCTCGGCCTGCACGCGGTGCCGCCTGACGGTGTCCGCTACCGGGTCACGGCGGAGCCGGCCACCGGGACGGCGGACGGCTGCCATGGCCTGGCGGCCGCGAGCGCTCCCCCGGTGGCGGCCAGCAGGCCAGCCCGGCGGGAGCTGCCCGCGAGGCCCGGATTCCGCTGGCTGGCGGGTGACCTGCACGCGCACACCCTGCACTCTGACGGCGCGATGACCGTGCCCGAGCTGGCCTGCTTCGCGGTCGAACGCGGCCTGGACTTCATCGCGGTGACCGACCACAACACGGTCAGCCACCACGCCGAGCTTCCCGCGGCGGCCCGGCGGTACGGGATCGCGCTGCTGCCCGGCCAGGAGGTCACGACCGCGCACGGTCACGCGGGGGTGCTCGGCGACACCGGCTGGATCGACTTCCGCCGCAGTCCCGATGACTGGCTGGACGCGGCCGAGCGCGGCGGCGGCCTGATGTCGGTTAACCATCCGATCGCGGGGCCGGTCAGCTGGCTGCACCAGATGCGCCGGCGGCCGCCGCTGGTGGAGGTGTGGCACTGGAGCTGGCTTGACCTGAGCTGGACCACGCCGCTGGCCTGGTGGCAGGCGTGGGATCCCGCGGCGGTTCCTGTCGGCGGCAGCGACTGGCACAGGCACGGGTCTGACGCGCCGCCTGGCGTTCCCACGACGTGGGTGGAGAGCGCGGACGCGAGCACCGAGGCGATCCTCGACGGGCTGCGGGCCGGGCGGGTGGCGATGACCGCGCAGCGCGATGGCCCCGCCCTGCTCAGGCACGACGGCGAGCTGGTGGCGATCGGGGCGGACGGGCTGACGCTGGCGGGCCCTGACGGCGCCTACTGCCGGGTCAGGGGGGATCTCGCCAGGCTTCCCGGCGCTCCCGGCTACCACCGGCTGCTCACGCCGGCCGGGGCGACCCTGGCCCTGGCGCCCGCGGCCTAGCGGGGAGTTACTCCGGCGCGGCGGTCTCGGCGAGGAGGCGGACCCGCGCGTGCAGCAGGGCCCGGTGCGCGGTGAGGTCGTCGGCCTGGTCCGGCTTGTCCGGGTGCTCCCCCGCGCTGATCGCCTGCTCGAGCCGCTCGCCGGCGTTCGCCGCGTCGATGGTCTCGAAGACGACAAGCGGGTCGGCCTCGGCGGCCAGCCAGGTCTTGTCGAGCAGGCCGCCGGCGTCACCCACCCACACGTCCTTCAGGCCGCCGCCGTTGCCGTGGTCGATCAGGACCGACAGGGCGTGCTGAGCGTCGCCGTAGGCGAAGGTCGCCGTCACCGATTCCTGACGGCCGCCGACGTCGCTGTAGTGCCAGCACTCCCCTACCGTCGGGACGCCGATCATGGCGGCCCAGCTGGGGTCGGGCACGCCGGCCGCGACCACGCGCCCGGCGGCCTCGGTGGCGGCGGAGCGCAGCTCAGCCGACCCGATCGCGCCGAAGATGCGCAACAGCGCCAGCGCCTCTGGCGTGCCGCTTTCCTCGGCGGCGGGCACAATCGCGGTGGCGAGCACGTCCATGACCTCGGGTGCCCCCGCCGCGCCCGATGCCAGCGCGCCGATCATGTCAGAGCCCCACAGTTCCGCGTCGACCGGCCCGTGGATGTGAGGGAGCACGTCTTGCGCCTCGCGAAGCACCACGCCGAATGCCTTCGAGGGTTCGATCGGCGCGAATAGCTCAGCGATATCGGCCTCATCCATCCAGGTATCTTTACACGCGCATTCGCTCGCCGACGCGGCGAACGTCACATTCGGCCGTCCCCGGCGGTCAGGTGGCGGCGAGCAGGGTGCTGGTGAGCTGCCGCCAGGCCAGGCCGGTGCCTTCCGCGAGGCAGCCGTCGACTACCGCGTCTGTGCCGAGCGCGCTGACCTTGACTTCGGGAAGCACGGGCGCGACGGCGCGCAGCGACCGCGTGACGGCCTCGGCGAAGCCCGGGGCCTGGCCGATGCCGCCGCCGAGGACGATCAGCTGCGGGTCGGCCACCGCGATCACGCAGCAGATCGCGCAGGCGACCAGCCGCGCCTCCTCGGCTACGACCGCCGACGCGCGGGTGTCGCCGCGGGCCGACGCCTCGAAGACGCGGCGCGCGGAGACCGGGCCGCGCATCCCGGCCCTGCGTGCCTGCCGGACCACCGCCGACGCGGCGGCCACCGCCTCAAGCACGCCCCGGCGCCTGGCCTCGCCGCGGTCGACCTCCTGATCGTCGGCGAGCGGCAGGAACGCGATCTCGCCCGCCACGCCGTGCGCGCCGCGGTGCAGTTTGCCGTCGATGACCAGGCCCATGCCGATACCGCTGCCGACGTGCACGAACGCGAAGCTGTCGGCGTCCTGGCCGTGCCCGTGCGCCCGCTCGGCTAGCGCCTCGGCGTCCACGTCGTTCTCCACCGCGAGCCCGGGGCCGAACGCATTGCGCAGCCCGGCGAGCGCCGCCGGCCGGTTCCAGCCGGGCATCCCGCCGGTCAGCGCCATCGCGTCGCGCCGCGGGTCGTAGACGCCAGGGCTGCCGATCACGGTCTGGGTGACGCGGTCGCGCGCAATGCCGCCCTCCGCGCAGATGTCGTCGGCCAGCGCGACGAGCTCCGCGACCCGGCCGGACACGCTGGACGCGCTGGCCTTGCGCGAGGACCTGATCCTGATCTCGCCGGAGAGGTCGGCGAGCGCGCCGCGCAGGAACTGATGCCCGATGTCAAGGCCGAGCACGAAGCCCGCGTCCGGCCGGACCTCGTACAGCAGCGCCGAGCGGCCGGGCACCCCCGTGCGCTGGCCCGCCTCGCGCACCAGCGCGGCACGCTCCAGGTTGGCCAGCGCCAGCGACACCGTCGGCTTAGACAGGCCGGAAACGCGGGCGAGGTCGGCACGCGAATACGGACCGGAGAGCCGGATGCGCTCGAGCAGCAGCTGCTCGTTCATGGCCCTGATCAGCGGCGGGCGGGCTGCCTGCCCGTTGGGCAGGGGGCCACCTGGCGACAGCCCGATAGCCGCCGTCGCATCGGCGCGCACCTCTGCCACCGCCCGCCTCCCAGGTGTCAGGTCACGCGCTCGGCCGCATTTCGGTACCAGTTCTGGCCGTGCCTCTTGTGACTGGGCCTGATAGTTAGGATACTGCACTAACTAAAGCCTTCGCACCCCGGGAGGACGAGCCCGTCATGAGAAGAACCATCAGAGCCGGAGCAGTCCTCGCCGCGGGACTGCTCGCCGCCGCGCTGGCCGCCTGCAGCGGGTCCAGCCCCAGCTCAGGCTCGGGATCGGCGTCAGGTCCGAGCGGTGTGCTGACCATCTCCAACGAGCAGGGCACGCTGTGGACCTGCAGCTTCAACCCGTTCAACCCGTCCAACCTCGCCCAGGGCGTCACCTTCGGGCAGGTCTACGAGCCGCTGGCGTTCGTCAACACGCTGCAGAGCGGCAAGGCCACCCCGTGGCTGGCGACTTCCTGGGCCTGGACCAACGGCAACAAGACGCTCGCGTTCACGATCCGCGACGGCGTCAAGTGGAACGACGGGACGCCGATGACCGCGGCGGACGTCGCGTTCACCTTCAACCTGATGAAGAAGTTCCCCACGCTCGACCTGAACTCCGTCTGGTCGGTGCTGTCCAGCGTGACCCAGCAGGGCGACCAGGTCGTGATGACCTTCAAGTCCGCGGCCGTGCCCTACTTCTACTACATCGCCGACCAGACCCCGATCGTCCCGCAGCACGTCTGGTCCACGATCGCCAACCCGGTGAGCTACGCCGACGCTAACCCCGTCGGGACCGGCGCGTTCACGGTGAATCCCTGCAGCGCGCAGAACATCACCTACGTCGCCAACCCGCACTACTGGCAGCCTGGCGAGCCGAAGGTGGCCAAGGTCCTGTACCCGGCGTTCACCTCCAACGACCCGGCCAACACGTACCTGGCGACCGGCCAGGCGCAGTGGGGCAGCCAGTTCATCCCGAACATCGAGTCCTTCTACACGTCCAAGAGCCCGGACAACCACTACTGGTTCCCGCCGATCGCGAACGTGACCCTGATCCCCAACCTGACCGTGCCCGGGCTGAACAACGTGGCCGTCCGGCAGGCGATGGCGTACGCCATCGACAGGAACCGGGTCTCGCAGATCGGCGAGTACGGCTACGAACCGCCGGCCAACCAGACCGGCATCGTGACGCCGACGTTCGCGAGCTGGGAGGACACCTCCGCGGCGAGCCAGTATGACTACACCTACAACCCGGCCAAGGCGAAGCAGATCCTGACCAGCGCGGGCTTCAAGATGGGATCGAACGGGATCTTCGCCTCCCCGTCCGGCAAGCCGCTGTCGTTCACGGTCATCAACATCGGCGGCTACTCGGACTGGGTGGCCTCGATGCAGGTGATCCAGCAGGACCTGAAGGCGGCCGGCATCCAGCTCACGACCGACAACCTGTCGCAGAACGACTTCCTGTCCCGGCTGTACAACGGCGACTACCAGCTCGCCTACAACAACCAGCAGGGCGGCCCGTCACCGTACTACGAGTACCGGCAGTGGCTGTACTCGGCCAACTCGGCGCCGATCGGCAAGCAGGCCTCGAGCAACTGGGAGCGGTACAGCAACCCGGCGACCGACGCGCTGATCGACCGGTACGCGACGACCACCTCGCAGGCGCAGCAGCAGCAGATCGTGGACCGGCTGCAGCAGGTCCTGCTGACGGACGTGCCGTTCATTCCGGTGACCGAGGAGGTGGCCTGGTACCAGTACAACACCGGCAAGTTCACGGGCTGGGTGACGCAGAGCGACCCCTATGCCGTGCCGGCCGCGTACTTCTACCCTGACATGGGCCAGGTGCTGCTGCACCTCGCGCCCGCCAAGTAGCCAAGTAAACGGTTAGGACGCATGCGTTTCATCCTTCGCAGGGCCGGATTCTTCCTGGTCACGCTGTGGGCCGCGGTCACGCTGAACTTCTTCCTGCCGCGGATGATGCCGGGGAACCCGGCCCTCGCGATGGTGGCCAAGTTCCACGGCCGCCTGTCGGGCCAGGCGCTGGTCTCGCTGGAGAACCTCTTCGGCGTGAACACGCACACCAGCCTGTTCGTGCAGTACCTGCACTACCTGGGAGACATCGCGACGGGTAACTTCGGCACCTCGCTGTACTTCTACCCCGCATCGGTCTCCCAGGTAGTGCGGGCCGCCCTCCCGTGGACGCTCGGGCTGGTCGGCGTGACGACCATCCTGGCGTTCGTGCTGGGCACAGGAGTAGGGATCGTCTCGGCGTGGCGGCGCGGCACGTGGCTCGACGGGGTCGTGCCGCCCGTGTTCGTCATCACGTCGGCGATCCCCTACTTCTGGGTCGGGATGATGTTCATCCTGATCTTCGGGATCAGGCTGCAGTGGCTGCCGTACACGTTCGGCTACGACCCGACGCTCACGCCCGGGCTCAACGGCCCCTTTATCGCCAACGTGCTCGAGCACGCCGTGCTGCCCGCCATGGCGCTGCTGCTCACGACCATCGGCACGTGGATCCTGACGATGCGGAACAACATGGTCACCACGCTGGCGGAGGACTACGTCCGGATGGCGCGCGCGAAGGGCCTGCCGAACAGGCGGATCATGCTGGATTACACGGCGCGCAACGCGATCCTGCCGAACCTCACCGGCTTCGCGATGTCGCTCGGCTTCGTGGTCGGCGGCGCCATCCTCATTGAGTACGTCTTCGACTACCCGGGCGTCGGCTACATGCTCCTGCAGGCGGTCGAGAACGAGGACTACCCGCTGATGCAGGCGCTTTTCCTGCTCATCACCCTCGCGGTGCTGGTGGCGATCCTGCTCGCCGACATCGCCACCGCGATATTCGACCCGCGCACCAGGTCGGCGGGGTAAGCCATGGCCGCGACCACCGTGACCGTGCCCGCGCCGCACGCGCCCGTGAACTCTGGTTCCCGGCGGATCTGGCGCGCCGTCAGGAGGAACAGGAAGGCGACCGCCGGCGCGGTCCTGCTGTTCGTCTTCTGCTTCCTCGGGCTGTTCCCCGGCCTGATCGCCGGCGACAACCCGAACGCGGAGATCTACGGCCGCAGCATGGGGATCAGCAGCGCGCACCCGCTGGGCACCACCGCCTACGGCCAGGACATATTCGCTCAGGTGGTGTGGGGTACCCGGCAGGTCCTGATCATCGCGTTCGGCGCCGGGCTCGCGGCCACGGCGATCGCGGCGATCGTCGGCGTGACCGCCGCGTACGTGGGCGGGGCAACCGACGGCGTGCTGAACCTGATCACCGACGTGCTCCTCGTCATCCCGCTGTTCCCGCTGCTCATCGTCATCGCCGCCTACGTGCAGAACTCGGGCACGGTGGTACTGATCGCGGTGCTCACGCTGACCGGCTGGTCGTACACGGCGCGCCAGCTGCGCTCGCAGGCCCTCAGCGTCCGCCACAGGGACTTCCTCGAGGCGGCCAAGGTCCGCGGCGAGCGGGCGCTGTACGTCGTCTGCGTGGAGATCCTGCCCACGATGACGTCTCTGCTGGTGGCCGCGTTCCTCACCAACGCGCTGTACGCCGTGCTGTTCGCCTCCAGCCTCCAGTTCATCGGCCTCGGCGACCCGAACGCCACGAGCTGGGGCACGATGCTCTACTGGGCGGAGAACAACGAGGCCCTGCAGACCGGGCAGTACATGTGGGCGGTCGCGCCCGGCGTGTGCATCGCGGCGCTCGGCACGGCCTTCGCCCTGCTGAACTACGCGTTCGACGAGATCGGTAACCCGGCCCTGCGGCCGGTCAGGAAGATACGGAGCAAGCGTGACCGACCCGCACGTTCCTGAGCCGGTGCTCGAGGTCAGCGGCCTGTCCGTGGAGTACGTCCTGGAGCGCGGCAGCGTCCGGGCCGTCGACGACGTGTCGTTCACCGTTGGCAAGGGCGAGTTCCTCGGCATCGTCGGCGAGTCCGGCTGCGGGAAGTCCACGCTGCTGTTCGCCGTCGCGCAGCTGCTCGCCCCGCCGGCCAGGGTCGAGGAAGGCGTCGTCCGGTTCAAGGGCACGAGCCTGGTCGGGCTGACCGACAAGCAGCTCGCCGCCACCCGCTGGCGGGACCTGTCGGTCGTCATGCAGAGCGCGATGAACGCGCTGAACCCGGTCAAGTCGATCGGCGCGCAGTTCAAGGACGCGCTGCGGGCACACGGGGTCAGGCGGAGCGACGAGATCGCCGCCCGGTCCGCCGAGGTGCTCCGCATGGTCGGCATCGACCCGGCGCACCTGCGCAGCTATCCGCACCAGCTCTCCGGCGGCATGCGTCAGCGCGCCATGATCGCGATGGCGATGCTGTTCACGCCGGAGCTGGTGATCATGGATGAGCCCACGTCGGCGCTGGACGTGGTGGCGCAGCGCTCACTGATGGTGCAGATCAAGGAGCTTCAGGAGGCGTACCGCTTCGCGATCATCTTCGTCACCCACGACATGTCCCTGATCAGCCACTTCTCCGACCGGCTGATGGTGATGTACGCCGGCCAGGTGTCCGAGCTCGGCACGACAAGGAGCGTCTTCGACGCGCCGCGGCACCCGTACACCCAGGGGCTGCTGGAGGCCTTCCCCTCGATCCGCGGGCCCAAGGTCCCGCTCAAGGGAATCCCCGGCAGCCCGCCGAACCTCGCGATGATCCCGAACGGATGCCGGTTCCACCCGCGCTGCCCGGTGGCTTTCGACAGGTGCAGCGTGGAAGCGCCGGATCTGTACCAGCAGGACGGCTCGCTCGTCCGCTGCCTGCTTTACGACGACGCCGCTGCCGGCAGCAGTTCGCCGGCACCGACGGGAGGCAGGGCCGATGCCTGACGATCCGGACCGGGAGCTGCTCAGGGCCGAGCACCTGACCAGGCACTTCAAGATCGGCGGGGCGCTGGCCCGGCACACGCTGCACGCCGTGGACGACGTGAACTTCAGCATCGGCCGACGGGAGATCGTGGCGCTGGCCGGCGAGAGCGGCAGCGGCAAGTCCACGATCGCCAGGCTGCTCGCCCGGGTGTACAAGCCGACGGCGGGCGAGATCAGCTACGAGGGAAAGCCGCTGTCCCGGCTGCGCTCCAGGCGGGACCGGCTGCGCTACAGCGGCCAGGTGCCGATGGTCTTCCAGGACCCCTTCTCCTCGCTGAACCCGGTGTTCCGTGTCTCGCACGGGGTGCTGCGCAGCCTGAAGCTGCACCGCCCCGAGCTATCCGAGAGGCAGCGGCGCGACGAGGCGGCCCGGGTCTTCGAGGTGGTCGGGCTCGGCGCCGAGATGCTGCAGCGCTTCGCCTACGAGCTGAGCGGCGGCCAGCGGCAGCGGGTCGGCTTCGCCCAGGCGCTGGTGACGAGGCCGAAGCTGATCCTGGCCGACGAGCCGGTCTCCATGCTCGACGTGTCGATCAGGATCGGGCTGCTCAACCTGATGGCGAAGCTGCGCGACGAGGAGGGCCTCTCCATCCTCTACATCACGCACGACATCGCGAGCGCCCGGTACGTCGCGGACCGGCTCATCGTGATGTACGCCGGGCAGATCGCCGAGTCCGGGCCGATCGAGGACGTGCTGGCCGACCCGAAGCATCCGTACACGCAGCTGCTGCTGTCCGCGGTGCCCGACCCGCGGGCGCCGCTGGGCGTGGCGGCAGAGACCGACAGGGGCGAGCCGCCGAAGGTCATCGACCCGAGCCCCGGCTGCCGGTTCCGGCAGCGCTGCCCGCTGGCCATCGACACCTGCTCCCGCGTCACCCCGGTGCTCGCCGAGCTGGCGCCGGGGCACCAGGCGGCCTGCCACGTCGCCCAGGCCGGCGCGGAAGTGAAGGCGTTCTCGGCATGAAGCTCACGGTGATCGGCGGCGGGTCGACCTACACGCCAGAGCTGGCCGACGGGCTCGGCAGGCTCGCGCGCGGGGTCACCGAGCTCGTCCTCGTCGACCCCGACGAGACGCGGCTGGCGGCGGTCGGCCCGGTGTCCGCCAGGATCATGCGCGCCCAGGGGCACCCGGCGCGGGTCCGGTGGACGACCAGCCTGGACGACGGCGCCGACGGCGCCGGAGCGGTGCTGATCCAGCTTCGGGTGGGCGGCCAGGCGGCGCGCGACCGGGACGAGACCTGGCCGCTCGACTACGGCCGCATCGGCCAGGAGACCACGGGGGCGGGCGGGCTGGCCAAGGCGCTGCGGACTGTGCCGGTCGTGCTGGAGGTAGCCGAGCGAGTGCGGCGGCGCGCCGCCCCCGGCGCGTGGATCATCGACTTCACCAACCCGGTGGGCATCGTGACCCGTGCGCTGCTCGACGCGGGGCATCGCGCGGTCGGGCTGTGCAACGTGGCGATCGGCTTCCAGCGCTGGTTCGCGTCGCTGCTCGGCGTGACGCCCGGGGAGGTATCGCTCGACCACGCCGGCCTGAACCACCTGACCTGGACGCGCGCGGTGCTCGTCGACGGGAAGGACAGGCTGCCGGACCTGCTTGCCGGTCACGGGGAGGAGATAGCCGGGCGCATCGGGCTGCCCTTGTCGCTGCTGTCCGAGCTTGGCGCCGTGCCCTCGTACTACCTGCGTTACTTCTACGCGCACGATGCCGTGACCGCCGAGCAGCGGGGGCGGCCGACGCGAGCGGCGGAGGTGGCCGGCCTGGAGCGGGAGCTGCTGCGGATGTACGCCGACCCGGCGCTCGACCACAAGCCGGAGCTGCTGTCGCACCGGGGCGGCGCGTTCTACTCCGAGGCCGCGGTCGCGCTGCTGTCGTCGCTGCTCGGCGACGGCCAGGACGTCCAGGTGGTCAACCTGCGCAACAACGGGACGCTGCCGTTCCTCGACGACGAGGCGGTGATCGAGGCGCCGGCCAGGATCGGCGGCGACGGCCCCGTTCCCGCGCCGGCCGCGCCGCTGGCGCCGCTGCTGCGCGGCCTCGTCGCGCACGTGTCGGCCTACGAGGAACTCGCGCTCGACGCCGCGCTGCGCGGCGGCAGGAACCGGGTGGCCGCGGCGCTGCTCGCGCATCCGCTGGTCGGGCAGTACTCGCTCGCCGAGGCGATGACCGGGCGGCTGCTCGCCGAGAACTCGCAGTTCCTTTCCTGGGCCTGAAAGGGGTTGTCATGACCCGCCGTGCCGTCACGATCACGATCGCAGCGTGCGCGACTCTCGCGACGCTGGCTACGCCGGCCCTGGCGGCTACGCAGGCCGCACACGCGCCCGTCGAGGTCCGCGTCAACCAGGTCGGCTACACCCCGGGCGTGCAGAAGGTCGCGTACGCGATGCTGCCGGCGCCGGTGGCTCGTGTGCCGTTCACGGTCACGTCCGGGCGACGCGTCGTATACCGCGGCGTGTCAACGGACGACCTGGGCGGGTGGAACTCGGCGTACCGCGCGGTGTACGAGCTGGATTTCTCGTCGCTGCGCCGACCGGGAATCTACCAAGTCCACGCCGGGACGGCTGTCTCGCCGCCGTTCCGCGTCGCCTCTGGGCAGGCACTGTACGGGCCGCTGGAGGACAACGCGGTGCGCTACTTTACGTCGGAACGGGACGGTGCCGACGTCGTGAATTCGGTGCTAGACCGCGAGCCGGCCAATCTCACTGACACGCGCGCCTACGTCTACGCGGCGCCGACGTATGACAGTGGCGACAACCTGGTCGGCAGCCTCACCAGGATCGGCGGCCCTGTCGACGTGTCCGGTGGGTGGTTCGACGCCGGCGGCGGCTACGAGAAGTTCGGCTACACGGCCAGCTACACCGACGCGCTGCTGCTGATCGCCGCGCGGCCGGCGTCCGCCTCAGATCCCATGCTCCGTCAGGAGGCGGAATTCGGGCTGCAGTGGATCACCAAGCTGTGGAACCCGCGGCAGCGAGTGCTGTACATGCAGGTGGGCATCGGCAACGGCAACGCGTCAAACACGATCCAGGGCGACTACAACTTCTGGTTCCTGCCGCAACAGGAGGACCGGCTGAACGTCAGCCGCGGCGGAAACCCCGGGCCAAGCGCGTACTACGTCAAGTACCGGCCGGTCTTCGCGGCCGCCCCACCGGGCAAGCCGGTGGACCCGGACTTCGCCGGGCGCTACGCCGCCGACTTCGCGCTGGGCGCGCAGCTCGCCGGGCCGGGCGCCGATGGGTCACGGCTGCTGTCGCTGGCACGCTCGGTCTACGCGGACGCCAAGACCACCGGCGTCGGGCAGTTCCTCACCACCTACCCGCACGACTACTACCCGGGCACCGAATGGCGCAGTGACATGCTCTGGGGAGCGGCGGAGATCGCGCTCGCCGACGAGCGGCTCGGCGTTGGCGGCCGGCAGCTGCGCTGGGACCTGTCCGCCGCCGGGCGGTGGGCGGCGGCCTACATCGCCCAGGGCCACCCCGCCGGCGGCGACACGCTGAACCTGTACGACTCCGGCGCGGTGGCCGAGGCCGAACTGCTGCGCGCCGTGCGGCACGCCCAGTGGGCCGGCATCCCGCCGGTGATCTCCCCGCGGCTGCTGGACAGCGACCTGGGCACGCAGCTCCACATCGCCGAGGCTGAGGCCGGCGGGGATCCGTTCGGTCTCGGCACCCAGCTCGGCGCCTCGGACGCGGCGCCGCACGCGTTCGGGCTGTGGGTGACCAACGCCCTGTACCGCCAGTACGGCGGGTCGGCGCAGTACCAGGCGTTCGCGCAGCGGCAGCTTGACTTCGCCCTCGGCGGCAACGCGTGGGGCTCCTCCTTCGTCGTCGGGGCAGGCTCGGTGTACCCGCACTGCATGCAAAGCGAGATCGCAAACCTCGCCGGGTCGCTGACCGGGCAGGGGGACATCCAGCTCGGCGCGGTGACGGACGGGCCGAGCAGCCCGGACAACTTCCAGGGGCTGAGCGCGGTGACCGGGATGCGGGCGTGCAGCTCCGGGTCGTACGGGGCGTTCAACTCGACGGCGGCGGCGTACGAGGACAACGTGGTCTCCTGGCCTTCTGTGGAGCCGGCGGACGACTACACAGCCGTGTCGCTACTGGCTTTCGCATTGGGGGCAACCGGAGCGCACGGGGCGGGCCGCCTTGGCTGATGCCCGGGCCTCACTGCCGGCGGTGCTGGCCATCGACGGCGGGAACAGCAAGACCGACGTCGCGCTCGTCGCCGCGGACGGCTCGCTGCTCGCGTCGGTCCGCGGGCCCGGCACGAACCAGGAACACCACGGCGTCGATGGCGCCATGCGAATACTCGGCGAGATCGTCGCGGAGGCGGCCGCGAAGGCGGGGGTGACTTCCGAGGGGCTGGTCGCCAGGCACATCTCGAGCTGCCTGGCCGGCGCCGACCTGCCCGAGGAGGAGGAGCAGCTCGCGGCGGCGCTGCGGCGCCGGGGCTGGTCGCTGACCTCGGCCGTGGCCAACGACACGTTCGCCGTGCTGCGGGCCGGGCTCACCCCGTCCCCGGGCCAGCCCGCCTGGGGCGTCGCGGTCACCTGCGGCGCCGGCATCAACTGCGCGGGCCTGGCCCCGGACGGGCGGACCACCCGGTTCCTCGCGCTCGGGCGGCTCACCGGCGACTGGGGCGGCGGCTGGTACCTCGGCCAGGAGGTCATGTGGCGGGCGATGCGCGCCGAGGACGGGCGTGGCCCGGATAGCGCGCTGCGCCCGGCCACGGCCGCGTACTTCGGCCTGCCGACGGTCAGCGACGTCGCCATCGGCATCCACCTGGGCCGCATCGCCAGAGCGGAATTGCTCGGCCTGACGACCGTGCTCTTCGAGACCGCCTCGGCGGGCGACACGGCGGCGCGGGACCTGCTCGAGCGGCTAGCCGAAGAGGTCACCGCGATGGCGGTGACCGCCATGCGGCGGCTCGGCCTCACCGGACCCGGCGCGCTGGGTACCCCCGTGGTCCTCGGCGGCGGCCTGCTCGCGGCGCGCCACCCGCTGCTCACCGCGGCGATCGAGCGGCGCCTCGCGGCCGCGGCGCCTGGCGCCGTGCCGCGGGTCACGGACACCCCGCCGGTGACCGGCGCCGCCCTGCTCGGCCTCGACTACCTGGGGGCTGCCCCGGACGCCGAGCGCCGCCTCCGCGCGGCCACCGTCACCCCGTTATCCCGTTACCGGGCGAAGCAGCCTGCCAGGTGGTCGTTGACCAGGCCGCAGGCTTGCATCGTGGCGTACGCGGTGACCGGCCCGGTGAAGACGAAGCCGTGCTTGCGCAGCTCGGCGGACAGCGCCTTGGAGGCGGGGGTCTGCGACGGGATGTCGGAAAGCGTGCGCGGCGCCGGGCGTTCCGGGTCCGCGTCGGCGTAGCTCCAGACCAGCTCGCTGAGCCCGGTCGGCAGCTCGAGGGCCGCCCTTGCGTTCTTGATCACGGCGCTGACCTTCGCCCGGTTCCGCACGATGCCCGCGTCGGCCAGCAGGCGCTGCTCGTCGGCCGGCCCGAACGCGGCGACCGCCGCGATGTCGAAGCCCGCGAAGGCCGTGCGGAAGTTTTCCCGCTTCCGCAAGATCGTCAGCCACGACAGCCCCGACTGGAAGGCCTCAAGGCTCAGCCGTTCGAAGATCACCTTGTCGCCGTGGACCGGGCGGCCCCATTCGGTGTCGTGGTAGGCGACGTACTCCGGGGCGCTGAGCCCCCAGGGGCAGCGCAGCCTGCCGTCGGGGCCGGGGACCGCCTCGCGGGCCGCGGGCTCAGCCATGGGACCGCTCCGGCGGCCCCACTTGACCCTCGCCGGGCGATGGCGGCGCTTCGGCCGCGGGTCCGGCCTCGGGCTCGGCGCTCTCCCCGGAGAGCACCGGGATGTCGGGTCGTGTCGCGTCGGCGGGCCAGCCCGGCTCCGACGGGCTGGCCGACTCCCGCGACCAGGCCGTCTCCGCCGACCACGTGATCCCGGCCAGGGGCGCGGTCTCGGGCGGACGGCCCTCGGCCGCCTGGGGCGCTAGGGGCACCAGGGGCACCGGGGCCGTTCCCGGCTGCTGGACGGGCTTGACGCCTTCCGGCAGGGCACGGCGCCGCGCACCGACATAGGGGCTCGTGAGCGGTGGCGGCGCGGGCTCCTTGGTCAGGTCGGTGACCAGTTGCTCAAGGGCGACGATCCGGATGTCACGTTCCCTGATCGACTCGGCGATGTGCGCCATCGCCTCGTCGGTGGCCTGCATGTTGTAGCCCCACGCGTTCGCCGGCGGTCGCAGCAGCGCGACGTCCGTCGCGGACGCGGGGCCCAGGTCGAGCGGGGCGTAGTCGGCACGCTCCGCCGGAAGTTCGCCGCCGCGCCCGGCGGCGACAAGTACCACGGCGATCAGGATGACCAGACCCGCGATCAGCAATACGACTGACACATATGAATCGTGCCACGCCCAGACCAGTGCACAAGCACGCCGTGCCCGCTCGTTTGTCCGCGGGTTACGGGAGTGCCCCGCCACTTAGGAGCAGAACGCTACGCTTTTCTTGCTGTTATCCCCGCTTTTGCGTAGTTTCCTGCTCCTAAGTGGTCACCGTCTGGCGCGCGGGCCGCCGGTTAGAACTCGAGGTCTGTGTGGGCTTCCTTGATGATCTTGACGACGTCTTCTGGGTCGTCGGCGACGCGCAGCAGGGCCAGCTCGCTGGCGCCGATGTAGCCCCTGCCGAGCATGGTGTTCTTCAGGAATTCGAGCAGCGGCGCCCAGTAGTCGCTGCCGACCAGGACGATCGGGAACATCGTGATCTTCCCGGTGGCGACCAGCGTGAGCGACTCGAACAGCTCGTCCATCGTGCCGAACCCGCCGGGCAGCACCACGAACGCCTGGGAGTACTTGACGAAGATGGTCTTCCTGACGAATGTGTGGGTGGGCGTAGAATTAACAACAGGAACTCGCATAGATCCCCTGCTAGAGATAGATTTTCTGCTAGGTAGTGGCGAGTAGTGGAGTCTACTGCTCGTCGATGTTTCTATCATTTTCGCTAGCACGGGCCGGGAGGCACTGTGGCGTATACGCAGGCGCGGAAGTCCAAGACCAAGGGAACCCGGTATGTCGGCTACTACCTCGACGCTGACGGCAAGCCGAAGGTCGCGGGCACGTTCGCTAGTGACGATGAGGCCTTGCGTGTCGCCCGAGAGAAAGAGGACCACGTCCGCGACAGACGTACTGGAACGCCCCCGGCAGAGAAAGCCACAATTACGATCGAGGAGTTCGCCAAGAGCAGGTTCCTCCCGCGGATCGAGATCACGCCGAAGGCGAAGCAAACCTACAAGTCACATCTGAAGAACCACGTGTACCCGTACCTTGGTCGCGAACGGATCGCCGAGATCTCCCGTGAACAGCTCTACACGCATCTGGCGACGACTCTTCCCGAGGCCGGAGCCACGCTAGTGACCCGCCGGGCGGTGCGAACGGTGCTGTCATCCATGCTTCAAATGGCGTGGGACGAGCAGTACCGCCACGGTAATCCGGTCATGACCATCAAGCTGAAGAAGGTCCCGGCTAAGCCGGTGCTGGTGTCCACCCATGCCCAGTGGAACCGGCTGGAGGGTGCGCTTCCATTCCGCGCCGCGTTGGCGTATGCGCGGCTGAACGTCACGACCTGGGCGCGCCAGTGCGAGATGCGCACGTTCCGGCCGTGCGACTTTGAGTTCGGGCCTACCACGATGATCAACATCACTCGGTCCGCGTCGTACGTGACGGCCGATAACCACCCTGAAGGCCACGCCGGCTGGGTCGTCCAGCCGAACGCCAAGAACGGAGACTGGCGCCGATTCGCGATCTCGGCACAGATGACAGCAATGATCCGCCAGCACATCGAGGAAAACCAGATCGGCAACGAGGATCTACTGTTTCCTCAGTGGATGTTCGCCTTCCGCCGACCCAGCACCGGCGTGACGGTGCTAGAGGGTGAAGAGATGCCGCCGCCGCTCACTAGCGCGAGCGGGAAGCTGTACGAGCACGGGACCATGGGCGCCCGATTCACCATGAACTGCCACTGTGACCATTGCAAGGCATA
The DNA here is from genome assembly GCA_963843745.1 of uncultured Actinomycetota bacterium. Taxonomy (GTDB): domain Bacteria; phylum Actinomycetota; class Actinomycetes; order Streptosporangiales; family Streptosporangiaceae; genus Trebonia. The sequence goes on along the minus strand of CAWJLP010000007.1, from coordinate 322,430 downwards.
CGCGGCCTGGTATGCGCGAGAACGCCGTGCCAGTGCACGCAAGGCCAGCCCGCAGCAACGTATCCGTGCCGATGTTTGGCGGCGGGACGGATCCGAATTCCTTTCCGATGACGTATGGAGCCGGATCTGGCGTGTGGCGTGTGGCACAGCCGGTCTTCCGCAGGAGTTCACTCCGTACAACGCCCGTCACACCGGCATCTCCTGGGCGGTGGAGAAGGGCGTCGACCTCGGACGCATCAGACAGCGGGCCGGTCACGGTAGCCTCGAGGTCACCTCCCGCTACCAGACCATCCTCGACGAGAAGGACACCAGGCTCGCCGACAGCCTCGAGGACATCTTCGAGCCGCCTTCAGACGCTGCCGGGTGAGCATCACCGCGGGGGTGAGCTAATCCTTCCGGCTCAGGTGCGATTCCGACTGCCGACGCGTTCAATGTTGACGATGCCGATAGCGACCTCGTTACTTGGTGATGCAGCGGAAGTGCTCCATGAGCACGGTTCGGCAACGCTTGATGTGCACTGCTCTTACTCTCGGCGCCGAGAGCGAATCCTAACTAGTCGGCGGCCACGGTGGCCTACGCAGTCGCGGCATCACGGACTGTCGGTGACGACTATCGCGATCACACATTGTGACGGACAAGATGGTGCCGACGTGCGATATCCGCCCAATTGTTCGGCGCCGCATCCCGCAGCCTTCGAGGGCCCGGCTGGGCCGCGCCTGAACGGAATGTTCTGTCGCGTCGTCGCTATCTTCTGGTGAATGCGCGGCGAAGTTCAGCAGCCCGGAATGGCAGCGCCTGGTCACGAACGTATGGGAGCGGTCTGCGGGACCATCGGCTTCGCCGTCTGCGTGCCATGCAGCATGATTCCGTCTGATGGCGTCGCACTGGGTCCGGTTGCCGCAGGTCGGGGCGGCTTTGGTGTCTGGGGACGTCTGGCTCAGTCTGGCGGAATCTGGGGACGTTGGTTCTTACTTTGGTCATGGTTAGGCGTCCCGTCGAACTCGCCCCGGGATGGTCCCCGGGCCTCGGTGCGTCTCCGCGCGTGACGCCTGCTGCGCCTAGTCGAAGCCCACGACGAATGGCAGGTTGGCGACCGCCGCCAGCTGCCCGAAGACTCTATGCCCTGCTCGCCACCCCAGCCAGGCACGCTGACCGCCACATGGCGAAGATCACTTACACCACAACGCGGGACGCCACCGGTTGACCGCGGCTGGAATACCGGTCATCCGGGAATCCGCGACCGAGCCCCGGGGGACTGGTTGATATGTGGATCGAGGACGCCGACAGCCTTCGGATCGTCCGAGTCGAGATTCCAGCCGACCACCCTCTTCGCCGTGACCCACGATCGGCGCCCTCGCCGAGATGACCACCGCTATGTGGCTACTTAAGCCGCATTTCCAGCTGTTTTGCGCGTTTAGCTCTGCGGTGGCGCAACGGACGGGTTTATCCGGACTCGAGCCTGCCCCGCTAGGCCTTTCGCGAAGGCGGCCGGGCCGCGCAGGGCCCGGATGGGACCGGATGGGGCAGCCCTGGGTATCTGCCCCTTGCGCAGCACTAGGCCGCCGGGCCGGGCGGCCGGTGACGGCCCGCGGGCGCCGTCATTGCTGACCCGCCCGGGACCAGCGGTACAGGTGCTCGGGACGCCCGCCGCTGCTGTAGCGGAGCCTGATCTCGACGCGCCCGATCTCGTTGAGGTGGCTGAGGTAGCGCTGCGCGGTGGCCCGGCTAATCCCGGTCATCTCGGCCACCTCCGTGGCGGACAGCTCCTGCTCGCCGGAGGCGAGCAGCCGTTCGACGGCCTCCAGCGTGTGCGGCGACCGGCCCTTCGCGCCGGCCAGCTGGTCCTGGGACCGCAGCGCGCCGAACACCTGGTCGACAGTGCGCTGGACGGGCTCGTCCAGCGCGTCGAGGCGGGACCGCATCTGGGCGTAGGACATCAGCTTGTCGCGCAGCGCCGGGAAGCTGAACGGTTTCAGCAGGTAGTGCAGGGCGCCGCCCTGCATGGCCGCGCGCACGCTGTCCGCGTCCTTGGCGGCGGTGATGACGATCACGTCCACCGGCGGGTGACCTTCCCGCCGCAGCCGGGCCGCCAGGTCCAGGCCGTGCTCGTCCGGCAGGTAAAGGTCAAGCAGCAGCAGGTCCGGGCGCAGCCGGTCGACCGCCTCGGCCGCCTCGGCCGCCGTGTGCGCCTGGGCGATCGCCTTGAAGCCGTCCACCTTGTCCACGTAGGCGGCATGGATGCCGGCGATACGGAAATCGTCGTCGACGACCACGACGCGGATCATGGCGAGACAGCTGCCTTCCCGCGCGAGGCGCTGGCCTCCGCGGCCGACGTTGTCCCGGCTTCGGCTCCTGGGTCCACGCCGACACACTTGGGCAGGACCGCGGTAAACACCGCGCCGCCGTCGTGGCCGACGCTGATCATCCCGCCACGGCCTTCGACCACCTGCTGGACCAGCGCCAGCCCCAGTCCGCGCCGCGCGCCCGTGGTGGAGGATTTCGTCGTGACCCCGTACATAAAGATGGCTTCCCGCATATCATCTGGTACGCCCCGGCCCGAGTCGCGCACCCGGATCAGCAGGTCATGCTCGGCGGCGACGATCGTCAGCTCCGCCCATCGCGGTCCCGGGGCCTGACCGGCGGCGTCGATCGCGTTGTCGACGAGGTTGCCCATCACGGTCAGCACCTCACTGACGCCGCTGACCGGGCCGCCGACATGGCTGTCGTCCGTAACTCGCAGCTGCACGTCACGCTCATCCGCCAGCGAGACCTTCCCCAGGATCAGCGCCACCAGCTTGGCGTCATGAATGGCGGCTTGCAGCCGCTCGGTGAGGTCCGCGCGGGCGGCGGAGACGTCGGTCACGAACTGGATCGCCTCATCGTAGCGGCCCAGCTCGACCAGCCCGACCAGGGTGTGCAGCCGGTTGGCGAACTCGTGGGACTGGGCGCGCAGCGTCTCGGTCAGCCCGATCGCGTCGTCCAGCTGCCGCTTCAGCGCCTCGGACTCGGTCCGGTCCTGGAACGTGACGACCCAGCCCAGGTGCCTGCGCTCATGACAGATGGGCATCCGGTTCGCCACCAGCACGCGGTCGCCATGCAGCACGAGCAGGTCGCTGCCCTCGATCTCGCCGGTCACCACGTCCGCCAGCCGGCCCGGCGGCAGGACCTGGCGCAGCGGGCGGCCCGCGAACTCCGCCGGCAGGTGCAGCAGCTGCCGGGCCAGGTCGTTGGCCAGCACGATCCGCTCGTTCTTGTCGTAGCCGAGCACGCCCTCCCGGATGCCGTGCAGCATCGCCTCCCGTTCCTGCAGCAGCGCCGCGATCTCGCGCAGTTCCAGGCCGAAGGTCTGCCGCTTGAGCCGGCGCGACAGGCCGAGCGCCGCGAGCACGCCCAGGGCCAGGGCGATGAGGAAGTAGATCGCCAGCTCCGGCAGCGCCCTGGCCGCCTGCCCGGCTACCGTGGCGCTGAGGAAGCCGACCGATACCTCGCCGATCAGCTGGCCGCGGCTGAAGATCGGGGCCTTGCCAACCGCCTCCATGCCGAGGGTGCCGCGCTGGACGCCCATCCACGGCTTGCCGGTGCGGAAGGACTCGCTCGACCCGAGTTCGGAGTCGGGGAACCAGACCGGCTTGCCGATCAGGGTGGTGTTGGGATGGGAATACCTGGTGCCCGCGGCGTTCGTCACCACGACGAACGCCGCTCCGGTGTCGCGCGCGGCGGCCATCGCCATGCTCTGCACCACACCATGCGGGCCGGCGCCGCCCGGGTCACCGGCCAGCACCGCCTGCTGCAGGCCGGGTTGCGAGGCGAGGGCTTGCGCCACGGCCAGGGACCGGTATTCGTACTGCTGGTTCAGCTGCCCGTTCAGATCCCGTTGCACGACGGCAAAGCCGGCGGCCAGGGTGACCACCAGGATCGCCACCATCATGATGACGACCTGGGTGGACAGGCGCTGCCGCAGCAGCCGCCGGAGGGGAACTTCCATGGCTTCCTGGTCGCTGTCCGTGCCGTTCACGGCATCTTTGCCGGGTTGTTTCCGAAGTGTAACAAGCTCATGCCCCGTTATTGAAGATCGCCGGCCATGCGCGAAACGAGCAATACCAGCAAAACGAGCAGTGGCCGGCCGCGCGGCGCGAGGCCATGCCATGCGTGCCCGGCACCGAGGCGTTGAGGACGCCATCACCAGGATGACCGGCAGTGCGGCAGCCATGCAGGCCCGCCGCAGGTTCCGGCCGGTAATCGCGCAATCCGCCCCGTAATGCGTAACGCCGCCGCCGTTCGGTCTCCGCGGAAAGACTACGTCTTCCGCGCGTGAGCAGAATGCGCAAAACAACGAGAAACGCGGTTTACTCGCGCAAGTTGCAAAAGGATTGCAACCCGCATTCCGGCATTTTATGTTGGTGGCTCCGTCGCGAATTGGCGTGACGGAAAGTTAGCCGACCGAAGAGGAGATGACGGTGGCAAGCACCTTTGCCAGACGTTCGCGCGCGGGTCGGGGCGTACGCGAACGCGGTGGCGCCGCGCAGGCGGCGCGAATCGAGTTGAGCGGGGTGACGAAGCGCTTCGCCACCCCTTCGGGATCGCTGTTCACCGCAGTGCAGGACGTCGATATGACCATCGAGCCGGGAAAGTTCTGCGCGGTGGTCGGGCCCAGCGGGTGCGGCAAGTCGACCACGCTGACGATGGTCTCCGGGCTGGACCGGCCCAGTGCCGGCACGGTGTCGGTGGGCGGGAAGCCCGTCGACGGGATCACCGCGGGCACCAGCTTCATGTTCCAGTCCGACGCGCTGCTGCCGTGGAAGACCGTGCTGGACAACGTGGCCCTGGGACCGGTGTTCCGCGGCGCGCCGAAAAAGGAGGCACAGGCCCAGGCGCGTGAGTGGGTGCGCCGGGTCCACCTGGCCGGCTTTGAGAACCATCACCCGCATCAGCTCTCCGGCGGGATGCGCAAGCGCGTCAGCCTGGCCGCGGCGCTGATCAACGAGCCGTCGATCCTGCTGATGGACGAGCCGTTCGGCGCGCTGGACGTGCAGACCAAGGCGATGATGTCCAACGAGCTGCTCGCCCTGTGGGAGCAGACCAGGCCGTCGGTCATCTTCGTCACCCACGACCTGGAGGAAGCGATCGCGCTGGCCGACCAGGTGGTCGTGATGACGGTCGGGCCCGGGACGGTCAAGGCGGTCTACGACATCGACCTGCCCCGGCCGCGGGGCGCGGTGCAGGAGATCCGGTTCGACCCGCGGTTCCTGGAGCTGCATCACCACATCTGGGAGTCGCTGCGCGAAGAGGTCGAGCGGGCGTATGCCCGGACCGCGAAACCCGCGAGCGCAAACGGAGGACAGTCATGAGCGCCGTACCGGTCAACCGCAGTTCTGAGCCGGCCGCGATCGGCGACCTGGCCGCGGGGGAAGAGGCCGCCGTCGCCGCCGACATCCGCAGCAGCACCCGCAGCCGCCGGATGCGGATGTGGGCGGCCCGCATCGGGACGCTGGTGATCATCATCGGGGGCTGGCAGCTGCTCACCAGCGCGAAGATCGTCGACCCGTTCTTCTGGGGCCAGCCCAGCGGGATCGCCAGGCAGCTGGGCAACTGGGTGCAGCACGGCACCGAGTACGGCTCGATCTGGGAGCAGATCTGGGTCACGTTCAAGGAAGCGGTGCTGGGCTTCGTGTTCGGCGTGGCGGCCGGCATCATCGCCGGCGTCCTGCTCGGGATGTTCCAGTTCCTGGCCGATGTCGCCAGTCCCTACATCAAGGTCGCGAACGCGATCCCGCGGATCGCGCTGGGTTCGCTGTTCACCGTGGCGCTGGGCCTGGGAGCGCCCTCGAAGGTGGCGCTGGCCGCGGTGCTGGTGTTCTTCGTGGTGTTCTTCAACGCCTTCCAGGGCGTCCGCGAGGTGGACCGGAACCTGCTCGCGAACGCGCGGGTGCTGGGCGCCTCCAAGCTCGCCATCATCCGCCACGTGGTGGTGCCGTCGGCGCTGACCTGGATCATCGCCAGCCTGCACGTGGCGTTCGGGATGGCGATCATCGGCGCGATCGTCGGCGAGTTCCTCGGCGCCCAGAAGGGGCTCGGGCTGGTGATCGCCAGCTCGCAGAACAACTTCAACCCCGACGGCGTGTTCGCCGCGATCTTCATCATCGCGGTCCTGGCGCTGACCGCCGAAGCCCTGATCGGCCTGCTGGAACGGCGCCTGCTGTCCTGGCGGCCGCAGTCCCAGTCCGAAGTCGCCGGCGCCTGATCAGGCCGGCCCCAGCCACTTACCCGCAACTCACTACACCCACCGATACAGAACCAGGAGCAACCCGATGTTCAGACCCTCGCTTAAGGCGACTGCCGGCGCGGTGAGCGCGGCGGCCCTCGTGGCAGGCATTGCGGCCTGCAGTAGCTCAGGCAGCTCAGCCAGCTCGAGCTCAGGCACCACCGGCTCGAACGCCGCCGCCGCGTCCAGCATGCCGACCGTCACGATGATGGTCGGCGGCATCGACAAGCAGATCTACCTGCCCTACCAGCTCGCCCAGGACCTGGGCTTCTACAAGAAGTACGGCGTCAACATGCAGCTCTCGACCGAGCAGACGGGCGGCGTCGGCGCCGAGACCGCGATGGTCTCCGGGCAGGTCGACATGGCCGGCGCCTGGTACGTCCACGCCATCGACTTCACCGCCAAGGGCAAGAACGTCGTCAGCGTGGCCCAGCTGGCCGGCGCGCCCGGCGAGCGCGAGATGTGCGCCACGGGCTCCGGCATCACCTCCCCCGCCCAGTGGCAGGGCAAGAGCCTCGGCGTCACCGACATCGGCTCCGGCACCGACGGGCTCACCCTCTACCTGGCCGCCCGCTACCACCTGACCAGCAAGGACATCAGCCGCGTCGCGGTCGGCGCCGGCCCCACCTTCGTCGCCGCGCTGCAGAACCACAGGATCGCCTGCGGCATGACCAGCCAGCCCACCGTCGGCGCGGTCGAGAAGCAAGGCGTCGGCACCTCAGTGATCAACCTCGCCACCACCAGCGGCGCGCAGCAGTGGCTGGGCGGCGCCTACCCGGCCGCGGCCGTGCTGGCCCGCGCCGACTGGGTCGCCGCGAACCAGGCCACCGTGCAGAAGGTGGTCGACGCGCTGGTCGCCACCATGCACTGGATCAGCACCCACAGCGCCGCCGACGTCGCCAACGCGATGCCGCCCGCGTTCGTGTCCAACGGCCTGACCACCAAGGCCGCCTACACCGCCGAACTGGCCCAGGACAAGGGCCAGTTCCTGCCCGACGGGATGATGCCGGCCAGCGGCCCGGCCACCGTGCTGGCCATCGAGAAGTTCATCGGCAACGTCACCGGCCCGGTCAACCTGTCCGCCACCTACACCAACCAGTACGTCATCGCCGCCAACAAGCTCGAGGGTTTCACCAATTAACCCGTCTTCGTCGCCCGATCTGCCGGGGCCGGCCCGCTCGGGCCGGCCCCGGCAGGCGAACCCCGCCTAGACGCTGTACGCGCGCTCGCACATCGTGGCGGCCTCGCGCGCGGCCGGCCTCGCCCCGCCGGTCGACAGCGTCTACCCGCACCTCCACGACGACCGGGGGCTGCGCGAGCAGGCCGAGTTCGCCCGCTCGCCCGGCTTCTTCGGCAAGTCCGCGATTCACCCGCGGCAGCTCCGCACCATCCACGACGTGTTCACGCCGTCGGCGCAGGAGCTGACCTGGGCGCAAGCGGTGCTCGACGCGTTCGCCGCCGCCGGCGGCAACGCGGTCAAGTTGCCGGACGGCGAATTCGTCGACCTCCCCGTCGCCGACCGCGCCCGGCGCCTGCTGGAGCTCGCCGGCCGACGCCCAGCCGGCGCCGACGCCATCGCCGACGCATCAGGGGAGCACGTGTTCGGCTGACTCAGCCGGGAAGCCACATGGAGGTAAACACCATGGCAGACATGACCGGGCAGGTCGCCCTGGTGACCGGAGGGATCCGCGGCATCGGGCTGATGTGGTGACCGGACAGTTGTGTCCTGGACGATTGTGACCCGGAGTCGTACCGTGGATGTCACAACCCGTCCTCAGTTGGTGTCGTCCAGACCCCGCGAGCCGATTGAGAGAGCCATGAATGAGCATGCCCTGACGGTCAAGGCCGTCCGCGATGGACCGGTCTGCGCCCTCATCCTGACCGGTGACCTGGACCTTACGGTGACTAGCGGGTTCCTGGTCCAGGCGGCTCTAGCCGTCGATGACCGGGCCGAGCGGCTCGTCCTGGACCTGGCCGGGGTGACATTCCTGGACTGCGCCGGAGTACGGGCACTTGCGGTGGCAGCGAGCTTCGCGCCGGGCGGCTGCCCGGTCATCATCCGCTCGCTCAGCCCCAGGGCGCGCCGGATCTTCGAGCTGCTGGACCTGGACCTGCAGACCCTCCAGCCGGCTCCCCCGAGCCCCGGGCCACCACGCAGACCTGGGCTCGGCGGCCAGCCAGCAGGAATCCAGCCGCACACGGATACGCGACGCTCGGCGGGGCGGGTTCTAGGGACGGAGCGTGGATCATTGCCGCACAGTCGGGCGGCTTCGCCGGGGAAATCGCGGAACTGAAGGGGGTACTGCTGGCTACCGGGAGCGTAGATGACTTTCTGCTGGACCTGGCCGTGCTGGCCGCTCGGGAACTAGGTGAGGACCTGTCGTGCGGGATCATCTTGCAGCCTCGTGACAGGCCGCCGACCGTGGCCAGCTCGGACGTCACCGCCGCCCAGGTTGATGAGGTGCAATACAGCCTTTATCAGGGTCCATGCCTGCACTCGATACGGACTGGCGAGCACGTCCGCATCGATGACCTGGTATTCGACCAGCGGTGGTGGGAATACGCCGTGCGGGCACTAGCGCGCGGGGTACGTTCCTTGCTGTCGATTCCTGTGAGCGCGCTGGGCGATCCGGTCGGCAGCATCAATCTGTATTCCGGTCGGCCGCGATTCTTCGACGATGCGCAGACCCAGCGGGCCGGGCAGTTCGCCGCCGAGGCGACCGACGCGATTGGCCACGCCGCCCAGCTAGAGCGCTGGCCGCAAACGTTCACCGGGCCGGTCATGCGGCTTTAGGCTTCGGGCGGCCCCAGCGTTGCTGGCGTTCGCTGCGGATGCGGGCTCGTTCGCGGCGCCGGGCGGCCAGCACGTCGGGGTGGCGGGCGCGGGCGTTGCGCCAGCGCAGGCAGTCCTGCAGTTTCCTGGCCAGGACGGTGTGGTCCGGGTAGTCCGAGTTGCCCATGACAAAGGTCCGCAAGGGACCGAAGTGCGCCTCGATCGGGTTGGCCCACGACGCGCTGACCGGCGTGAAGCACAGCTCGATGCTGGCCCGCCTGGCCCAGCGGCGGATCGCCGGGGTCTTGTTCGCCGCCAGGTTGTCCAAGATGACGAACAGCCGGTACCCGCCGGGCCGGGAGGCCCGGATCGACTTCAGCGCGGCCAGGGTGTGCACGGCGCCCTGGTGCTCGCGGGTCACGCCCCGCAGCTGGTCATCACCCACGCAGTAGCAGCCGTGGAAGCAGCCGATGCCGTGCGTGCGATGGTAAGTCGCGCGGAGCCGGACGGGGTGTTTGCGCCGCGCCCGGCAGGCGCCGTGGCACGGGCGGATGGACAGCGGCCCGAACTGGCCGGAGGCGAAGCACCGGTCCGGATAGGCGCTGGTCACGTGCTCGACCCGGTCCAGTTTGGCGTCCCGGTCCGGGTCGGTGGACTCCTTCCAGGTCCGGGTCCGCTGGAAGGAGATGCCGCGCTCATGCAGGATCTGCCGCAGCCGCTCCCGCCCGATGGTCACCGGCCCGCCCGGACGGCAGGCTAAATAGTCCGCCAGCTTGCGCAGGCTCCACCGGGTGAATGGCTGGACTGGCTTCTCCGGCCCGGGTGGCGGCCGCCGCGACGACGACCTCGATGTCCTCGTCGCTGATCCGGCGGGGACGGCCTCCCGCCCACTGAGGGTCCAGCGCCGCCAGCCCCCTGGCGTCAAACGCGTGGATCACGTCCCGCACCGTATCTTCATCGGCCGCGACCAGCCGCGCGATCGCCGGGACCAGCGTGCCCGACGCCGACGCCATGACGATCATCGCCCGGCGCACCCGGACCGACTCGCGCTTACCCCGCCGCACGACCTGCAGCAGCCGCTGCCCCTCTTGATCAGTCAGCCGCCGCGCCCGGACCGGCTCAGCCATACCGCCTCCTACGCTCGATCCACCACATGATCGAGTGTGGAAGCAACCACCACGGCATGTCAGCCCAGCCGGTGAACGTTCGTGGCCAGCGCACTAGCCTCGATCTTTCGCGCCTCTTGGCCGTGGTCGGCCCAGACGGTCATCGGATGGAAGCCGAATGTCTTCTTCCAAGAAGCCAGCGGCCAAGGATCGCCAACACCCGTCACTGAGCTTCACGGCACTCCACGGGTTAGCCGAAGCTGCCAGTCTCTATCTTTTTTTCTAGCATTTGCTAGTTTGACGAGGAACCCGCTCAGTGAAATCAGCTGGCGTCGGTCCCGGGGACGGGAGCCACGAAGTCGGCCTCGGCATGAGCCTTCGTGATGATTTTAACCACCTCTTCGGGCTCGTCTACGACCTTGATGAGTTCAAGTTCCTCAGCGTGGACCTTGCCCTCTGCCAGGACTTTCTCGCGTAGCCACGTCAGCAGGCCGCCCCAGTACTCGCTGCCGACCAGCACGATCGGGAACCTGGTGATCTTCCCGGTGGCGACCAGCGTGAGCGCCTCGAACAGCTCGTCCATCGTGCCGAACCCGCCGGGCAGCACCACGAAGGCCTGGGAGTACTTGACGAAGATGGTCTTCCTGACGAAGAAGTAACGGAACTCCACGCCCACGTTCACGTAGTTGTTGAGACCGCTCTCCAGCGGCAGTTCGATGCCGAGGCCGACCGAGACCCCGCCGGCCTCCACGGCGCCCTTGTTGGCGGCTTCCATGATCCCAGGGCCGCCCCCGGTGATCACCGAGTAGCCGGCCCGGACCAGCCCGGCCGCTATCTCCTCGGCCAGCTTGTACTCGGGGGACTCCCGGTGGGAACGCGCGGAGCCGAAGACCGACACCGCGATGCCGAGCTCGGCCAGCAGGCCGAAACCCTCTACGAACTCCGCCTGGATGCGCAACACCCGCCACGGGTCGGTGTGCACCCAGTCCGACGGCCCGCGCCGGTCGAGCAGGCGCTGATCGGTCGTCGTCGCGGGTATCTGCTTATCGCGCAACGTCACCGGCCCCTGGCGGCGGACCCGGCGGTGCGGCTGTGAATTACTGACGGTCATGACATATCAACGGTAGCCACCGGCGGTGAGTGCTCTGGCGCGAAACACGCGGTATACCCGGCGAAATGCGGGCGAACTCCCCGTGTCCGCCTCAGCCGTCCACGCCGTGGTCCCGCAGGATCGCGTTGAGCTCCGCCTTGTCGTGCCGCTCGCCCGCGGTGAGCCGCTTCAGGATAAGCACGGCGGGCATCCCGAACTCCCCGCCGGGGAACTTGCGGAACCGCGTCCCGTTCACCGCCACCGACCAGGCCGGCACCTCGCCGCGCGGCAGCTCCTCGCCGGTGCTCACGTCGATCACGTGCGTCGACTTCGTGATGTTGGTGCCCGACCCGAGCAGCGCCCCGGTCCGGACCCTGGCCCCCTCGGCCACGATCGACCGCGAGCCGATCATGCACTCGTCCTCGATGACGACCGGGACGGCGTTCGGCGGCTCGAGCACGCCGCCGATCCCCACCCCGCCGGACAGGTGCACGTTCTTCCCGATCTGCGCGCCGGAGCCGACCGTCGCCCAGGTGTCCACCATCGTGCCGGAGTCCACGTACGCACCGATGTTCACGAACGAGGGCATCAGCACCGCGCCAGGGGCGATGTACGAGCCCCAGCGGGCGATCGCGCCCGGTACGACCCGCACGCCGTCGAGCCGCGTCTTCAGCGGCATCCTGTCGTGGTGCCGGAAGTCGCCGACCTGGGACTGCACCATCGGCAGCAGCCGGAACGCCAGCAGGATCGCGCGCTTCGCCCGCTCGTCGACGACAACCTCATCGGTCGCCGGGTCCACGAACGCCACCCGGGCGTTCCCCGCGTCGATCTCGTCGACGGCCGCCACGACCTCGGCACGCGCGGCGGTGTCCGCCGGGCTCAGCCCGGAGCGCTGCTCCCACAGGTCGTCGATGACCCCAGGCAGCGGTGATTTCAGCGACTCGCTCATGGCGAGCGAGCCTACCGCCAGCGAAAGCGGCGACGGGCAGGTACCGTCGCAGTGTGACCACGAGGTCCCCGAGGCGCGCAGTGCCGAAGACTTACCGCCGGCCTTCGCGGCGCCGCCCACTGACAGTACTCACCGTGATCGCGGTGTTGCTTGCCGTCGGCGGGTACGCGGCCTACAAGGCTTACCAGCACTACGTCGTGCAGCTGCTCACCGTGCCCGGCTGCCAGGCCGGGACGGGGAACAACGCGATACCGCTCGACTTCGGGCAGACCGCGGACGCGGCGACCATCGCCGGCGTCGCCGTCCGTCAGGGCCTGCCGCGGCAGGCGCTGACCATCGCCTACGCCACGGCGCTCCAGGAGGCCAAGCTGGAGAACCCGAGCAACGGCGACCTGGACTCGGTCGGCATCTTCCAGCAGCGCCCGTCGGAAGGCTGGGGCAGCGCCACCCAGCTTCAGGACCCCGCCTACGCGGCGACGGCGTTCTTCAACGCCCTTATCAAGGTGCCCGACTACACCACGCTCCCGGTCTACCAGGCCGCCCAGGACGTCCAGCGCAGCGCCGACGGGTACGCGTACGAGCAGTACGCGCAGACCGGCGCCGCGCTCGCGGCCTCCTTCACCGCGACGCCGCACGCGGTCACCTGCTGGTACAACCCGGCCACCCAGGCGTCCAACCTCGGGGTGAGCGCCAAGCTGGACCTGAAGGGGGCCGGCAACGGCCTGACCGACGCGTTCGGCCAGCAGGGAGCCGGCAACGCGGTCCGGGCGATCAGCACCGCCCGCACCGGGGCGTCCGGCACGTTCAAAGTGGCGGCGGCCAGCGGCTGGGCCGTGGCAAACTGGCTCGTCGCCAACGCCGGCGACTACGGAATCACCCAGGTGCGCTACGCCGGGTACCAGTGGACGGCCGGGCTGACGGAAACAAGCTGGCAGCCCGATTCCACCGCCAGGGCCGGGAGTATTGTCGCCAGCTAACGAGGCGAACCACCATACTGTGAGGTAGCGACGCTGGCCGGCGGTCCCGGCCAGCGGACCGAGTAAGGAAAGTTGAAGAGGAGCTTCCGTGACCTACGTCATCGCGCTGCCGTGCGTCGATCTTCTTGACAAGGCGTGCATCGAAGAGTGCCCGGTGGACTGCATCTACGAGGGCGAGCGCATGCTCTACATCCACCCGGACGAGTGCGTGGACTGTGGCGCCTGCGAGCCTGTCTGCCCCGTTGAGGCGATCTACTACGAGGACGACGTGCCTGAGCAGTGGAAGGACTACTACAAGGTCAACGTCGACTTCTTCGAGGAACTTGGCTCCCCTGGCGGTGCGTCCAAGACCGGCAAGATCGGGAAGGATCACCCGCTGGTTGCGGCGCTGCCGCCGCAGGCCGCGGAAGAGTGACCCTCGCCGCCCGACTCCCCGAGTACCCCTGGGACGAGCTGGCGCCGCTGCGGGAAAAGGCCCGCGCGTTCCCTGGGGGCGCGGTCGACCTGTCGATCGGGACGCCGGTCGACCCGGTGCCGCCCCTCATCCAGAACGCGCTCGCCGCGGCGGCCAACGCGCCCGGCTACCCGCTGACCGCGGGGACGGCCGAGCTTCGCTCGGCTGCGGCCGGGTGGCTCGAGCGCTGCCACGACGTGCGGGTGGACCCGGCGTCGGTGCTCCCGGTGATCGGGACAAAGGAGTTCATCGCCTGGCTCCCCGTGATGCTGGGGCTCGGTCCCGGTGACACCGTGATCTACCCGGCACTGGCGTACCCGACCTACGACATCGGGGCGCGCCTCGCCGGCGCCCGGTCCGTGCCCAGCGACCTGCTCGACAGCGGGCCTGGCGCGGCGCGGCTGCGGTGGGTCAACTCGCCGTCGAACCCGACCGGCCGGGTGCTGTCGGCCGCCGAACTGCGGGACGCCGTGCGGTGGGCGCGCGACCGCGGCTGCCTGCTCGCCTCCGACGAGTGCTACCTGGAACTCGGCTGGTCCGTCGACCCCGTTACCGTGCTGCACCCGTCGGTCCGCGGCGAGTCGCTCGACGGGGTGCTCGCCGTGTTCTCGCTGTCCAAGCGGTCGAACCTGGCCGGGTACCGGGCGGGTTTCGTCGCCGGTGACCCGGCGCTGATCTCGCAGCTGCTGCTGGTACGGAAGCAGGGCGGGATGATCGTGCCGGGCCCGGTGCAGGCGGCGATGACCGCGGCGTTGTCCGACGACGCGCACGCCGCGGAGCAAAAGGCCAGGTACGGAGCGCGCCGGGAGATCCTCGCCGCGGGGCTGACCGCCGCCGGGTTCCGCATCGACCACTCCGAGGCGGGGCTGTACCTGTGGGCGGCCCGCCAGGGGCTTGACTGCTGGGCGGCCTGCGAGCTGCTCGCCGCCGAGTGCGGCATCCTCGTCGGGCCCGGCTCGATGTACGGGGCGGCCGGCACCGGCCACATCCGGGTCGCGCTGACCGCGACCGACGAACGGGTCGCCGCCGCCGGCCAGCGGCTGCACGCCCTGGCTAGCTGACACCGGCGGAACAGGAAGAAGCACATGGAAGCGCTCAAGGATCGCGTCGCCATCGTCACCGGCGCCAGCCGCGGCATTGGCCTGGGAATCGCCGCGGAACTCGTGCGGCAGGGCGCCCGGGTGTGTGTCACGGCCCGCGGCCAGGAAGCGCTCGCCGCGGCCGTGGCGGAGCTTGGCGGACCTGACGTGGCCATCGCGGTGCCCGGCAAGTCCGATGACGCCGGGCATCAGGAGGAAGCCGTCGCCAGGACCATCGAAGCGTTCGGCAGCCTGGACATGCTGGTCAACAACACCGGCATCAACCCCGTCTACGGTCCGATCGCCGACGTCGATCCGGTGGCCGCCGCCAAGATCCTCGCGGTCAACGTGCTGGCACCGCTCGCCTGGACGCGGCGGGCGCGGGACGCCTGGATGGGTGAGCATGGCGGCTCGGTCGTGAACGTCTCCTCGGTCGCCGGCTTGCGGCCCAGCCCGGGGATCGGCATGTACGGGGTCAGCAAGGCGGCCCTGATCCGGCTGACGACGGAGCTCGCCGTGGAGCTTGGCCCGCGCATCCGGGTGAACGCGGTGGCGCCTGCCATCGTGAAGACGCAGTTCGCCACCGTCCTGTACGAGGGCCGCGAGGAGCAGGTAGCGGCCGCGTATCCGCTCAAGCGCCTCGGGGTGCCGGAGGATATCGCGGGCGCGGTGGCGTTCCTGCTGTCCGACCAGGCGAGCTGGATCACCGGCCAGACCCTGGTGCTCGACGGCGGAGTGACGCTGACCGGCGGCGTGTAAAGGGCGACCGGCTAACGTGGCAGCATGCTGAGGCTTGACGGCGTCGAGGTGGGTCCGGCGCACCGCGGGGAGTTCCGGGTGCTGGTCGCGGCCCGCCGGGCCGGGCTGGGGCAGCTGCGCGGCTATCTCGTCGCTGATCTGCTGCGGCGTTACGCGGAACGGGCCGGGCTGGCTCCCGCCGTCGTCGACCTGCGCCCGGCGGGGGAAGCCGGGCTGCGGGCCGCCTGCGGCCGGCTGAACATCCACCCGCCGGCGCACACCCTGACCAGGCCCTTTCACGTAGAGCAGCTGGCCGGGCAGTTCCCGGACGGGATACGCGAGCCGGTCTTCGACGTCGGGGTCCGCACCGTCGGCGAGACGGCCGCGCCAACGGTGGAACCGCTGGCGCGGCACTGGATCGTGGTGGCGGGTGCCGCCGGCGGGCCGGCCACCGACGACGAGCGGGTTGAGCTCGGGGCGGAGCCCCTTGCCGTTCGGATGAAACTGATGCGGCAGGGGTACGGCGCGAAGCTGACCGCGGACCTCAGCCCGCGCGACGGGGGGGACCGGGAGCTCGCGCGGTGGCGCGAGCTGGTCGCCGGGTGGGCGCGGTCGCCGAGCGGGGCGATGTCGCGGCCGTACGCCGACGCGATCGGCGCCGCGTTCGCCGACGGGCTCGACACGCCGACGGCGCTCGGGGAGCTCGCCGCGCTCGCGGACGACACGAGCGTGCCGGACGGGGTGAAGTTCGAGACGTTCGCGGCGGCGGACCGGCTAGTCGGGCTGGACCTGGCGCGCGACGTCGGCCGGTAAGCGCAGACGCGCAACGAATCGCCGAATTACTCGGCGGAAACGCAACGAATCGCCGCTGAGACGCATGACCGCGATCTGTTCATAAATCGATTCCGCTTCGTACCCTGGCAGTATGAGGATCGACGAATCGCGCCGGGACGGGACACCCCGGACGTACCTGATGTGCCCGCCGGCGTACTTCGACGTGACATACGCGATCAACCCGTGGATGCGGCCGGACGAGGCCGCCGACGCCGGGCTCGCGATGCGGCAGTGGACCCGGCTGCGCGAGACCTACCGGCGGCTCGGGCACACCGTGCACACCATCGAGCCGCACCCTGAGCTGCCGGACATGGTGTTCGCCGCCAACGGGGCCACGGTGATCGACGGGACCGTGCTCGGCGTGCGGTTCCGGCACCCGGAGCGGGCCGCGGAAGCCGGTGCGTACCTGGACTGGTTCCGCGCGCACGGCTGGGCCTCGGTGCACGAGCCGCGGTTCGTCAACGAGGGTGAGGGCGACATCCTGGTCGCCGGTGACACCGTGCTCGCCGGGTACGGCTTCCGTAGCGACGAGGCGGCGGCCGGCGAGCTGGCGGCTGTGTTCGGCCGGCGGGTGGTGAGCCTGCGGCTCGTAGACCCGCGGTTCTACCACCTGGACACCGCGCTGTCCGTGCTCGACTCCTCGACGGCCATGTACTACCCGGCCGCGTTCGACGACGCGGGGCGCGCGGCGCTCAGCTCGGTCTTCGACGAGCTGATCGAGGCCAAGGACGAGGACGCCGAGGTGCTCGGGCTCAACGCGGTCAGCGACGGGCGGCACGTCGTGCTCGCGGAGCAGGCCACCGCGCTCGCGCGGCAGCTCGCCGCGCGCGGCTTCGTGCCGGTGCCCGTCGACATGTCGGAACTGCGCAAGGCAGGCGGCGGCGCCAAGTGCTGCACGCTCGAGCTGCGCGGCTGATAGGAGGCTTGGCGATGACCGATACCATGCCTGACCTCGCCGGACTGACCAGCGAGTACAGCGCGCACAACTACGCGCCGCTGCCCGTCGTGGTCTCGTCGGCGGCCGGCGTCTGGGTGACCGATGTGGCCGGGCGGCGGTACCTGGACATGCTGGCCGGGTATTCGGCGCTGAACTTCGGGCACCGGCACCCGCGGCTCGTGGATGCGGCGGTGCGGCAGCTCGAGCGGGTGACGCTGGTGAGCCGGGCGTTCGACCACGACCAGTTCGGGCCTTTCTGCGCCGAGCTCGCCGAGCTGTGCGGCATGGAGATGGTGCTGCCGATGAATACCGGCGCCGAGGCGGTCGAGACAGCGATCAAGGTCGCGCGGAAGTGGGGCTACGTGTCCCGCGGCGTCCCGCACGACGAGGCGCTCATCGTCGTGTTCGACGGGAACTTCCACGGGCGGACCACCACGATCGTGTCGTTCTCCTCTGACCCGGACGCCCGTTCCGATTTCGGGCCTTATACGCCTGGGTTCGTGTCCGTCCCGTACGGGGACCTGACCGCGCTGTCCGCCGTGTTCGCGCAGTACGGGCACCGGATCGTCGCGGTGCTCGTCGAGCCGATCCAGGGCGAGGCGGGCGTGGTCGTGCCGCCGCCGGACTTCCTGCCCGGGCTGCGGACGCTGTGCACGTCGGCAGGCGCGCTGCTGATCGCCGACGAGATCCAGTCCGGGCTCGGCCGGGTCGGCGCCACGTTCGCGTGCAGCCTCGAGGGTGTCGTGCCCGACGCGTACCTGCTGGGCAAGGCGCTCGGCGGCGGGATCGTGCCGGTGTCCGCGATGGTGTCATCCCGCTCGGTGCTCGGCGTGCTGCGCCCGGGCCAGCACGGCTCGACGTTCGGCGGCAACCCGCTGGCGTGCGCGGTCGCCCGTGAGGTGATCGCGATGCTGCGGACCGGCGAGTACCAGCAGCGGTCGGCGGTGCTCGGGGCCTCGCTGCACGAGCGGCTGGCGTCGCTGCCGCCGTCGGTGGTGTCGTCCGTGACCGGGCGCGGCCTCTGGGCCGGGGTGACGTTCGCGTCGCTGTCCGGCCGTGCGGTCTGCGAGCGGCTGGCCGCCTTGGGCGTGCTCGCCAAGGAGACCCACGGCTCGACGATCCGGCTGGCTCCGCCGCTGGTCATCAGCGAAGAGGAGCTGACCTGGGGCCTCGACCGCTTCGAGGAAGCGGCGCTGACGGCCTAGCGGCCCTGCGTGTGTTATTCCGGGGGCATATCCCCCGGAATAACACATTTAGGCGTGTCAGCAGCTTGCTCTCGCCACTTCGTATCAGTTTCGGCCCCTTTCCTGTCCGTTTTGTCCGGAATCCAAGGGCCGAAAGTGATGGGAAGTTGGCCCGGGGCCGCGGTCAGCGGCGTGCCGGACGCCGGCGGCCCAGGCCGGCGCCTTGACAAGGGCTGGCGCGGCGGCGCACAATGCCTAACTATGAGCGCTTTGCCTAATCGTGATAGGAGAGCCGAACGGCGTGAGGCAACTAGGCGGGAGATCCTCAACGCGGCGTGGGAGATCGCGCGGCGAGACGGGCTTTCCGCCGTCACGCTGCGCGAGGTCGCCGCGAGCATCGGGATGCGGTCCCCGTCCCTGTACTCCCACTTCGACTCCAAGAACGCCATCTTCGACGCGATGTTCGCCGATGCCTGGATCGAGCTGGCCGCGGTGTTCGACGCCAGAGAGCCGCTGCCCGCGGATCCCCGCAGGAGGCTTCTCGCCGGGGCCGAGATGTTCTTCGACTTCGCCGTGGCCGACCTGGCCCGGTACCAGCTGATGAACCAGCGGACGATTCCCGGCTTCCGGCCATCCGGGGAGGCCTACGTGGCCTCGGTTGCCGTGTACGAGCGGATGCGCGAAAACATGCGCCGGGCTGGCGTGCACAGCCAGGCCGACCTGGACCTGTGGACGGCGCTCACCGGCGGTTTCGTCGATCAGCAGCTCGCCAACGACCCCGGGGGCACGCGCTGGCGCAGCCAGCTGCCGCGCCTGATCGACATGTACTGCAACGAGGTCGGGGTGCCCGGCCCGAGCCTGAGGGGGACACAATGACCATTACCGCTCCTACCACGCCGCGCGCCGCCGCCATGTCGCGCGACACCGCGATGCGCCTCGCCGGGACCGAGTACCAGCGCTTCCTTGACCTGCTCCGCGCGCTGGGCCCCGGCGACTGGGCGCGGCCAACCGAATGCCGCGGCTGGGATGTGCACGCCATGGCGTCACACGCGCTGGGCATGGTGGAGCTGGCAGCCTCGATCCGCGAGCAACGCCGGCAGATGAAGCTCGCCCATAGCCGAGGCGGGGTGTTCATCGACGCGCTGAGCGGCCTTCAGGTCGACGAGCGGCAGCATATGACGCCTGAGCAGATCATCGCGCGTTTCGCCGCCCGCGCTCCGAAGGCAGCCAGCGGCAGGCGGCGCACGCCAGGCTTCATCCGGCGCCGGACCATGTCGGAACGGCAGCCAGTAGACGGCATCGACGAAACATGGACGATCGGGTTCCTCGTCGACATCATCCTGACCCGCGACCCGTGGATGCACCGTGCCGACATCTGCCGCGCCACCGGCGCGGACCACGTGCTCACCGCCGAGCACGACGGGGTTCTCGTCGCGGACGTCGCCGCCGAATGGGCGGCCAGGCACGGGCAGCCCTGCACGCTGCACCTCACCGGACCCGCGGGCGGCTCGTGGGAGACCGGCGACGGGGGCCCGCTCATCGAGACCGACGCCATCGAGTTCTGCCGGACCATTTCCGGCCGCGGCCACGCCGACGGCCTGCTGGTCGTCCAGGTCCCGTTCTAAACGCCGCGCATCTCTTAGAGGGGGGAACATGCGCTCCTACCGGATCCGTCCCGACGTTACTGTCCTCAACGATTACATCGAAGTCCCCGGTATCGGGTTCCTCCCGGTCAACGCCTTCGTCGTGCACGCCGTCCAGCCGGTCGTCATCGACACCGGCCTCGGCCTGCCGGACCGCGACTTCGTCGCCTCCTTGGCCGAGGTGATCGACCCGGCCGACGTCCGCTGGATCTGGCTGACTCACCCTGACCGCGACCACACGGGCGGGCTGTTCGCGCTCCTTGAAGCCGCCCCGCGGGCACGCGTGGTCACCACGTTCGCCGCCGTCGGGATGATGTCCGCCGAGCGCCCGCTGCCGCTGAACCGGATCTACCTGCTCAACCCGGGCCAGACACTCGACGCCGGCGATCGGCGGCTGGCCGGATTCCGCCCGCCGCTCTTCGACAACCCCGCCACCGTCGGCGTCCTCGACACGAGCACCGGCGCCTGCTTCAGTTCGGACTGCTTCGGCGCCCCCCTGCCCACCTCCACGCTGGCAGCCGCCGAGGACGCCACGGCGGTGAGTCCCGGCGAACTGCGTGCCGCGCAGCTGCTGTGGGCCAGCGTGGACAGCTCGTGGGTGCATGCTGTCGACCCGGTCAAGTACGCAGCCTCATTCGGACCGCTTCGCGACTTCGCTCCGTCCGCCATCCTCAGTACTCACCTGCCGCCGGTCACCAGCGACACCGCTCGCTTGTTCGCCACCCTGCTTGACGCCCCTGACGCCGATCCGTTCACCGGCCCGGACCAAGCGGCGCTCGAGGCGATGCTCCGGACATTCGAACCCGTCTAGGGCCATTTGGCGGTGTTCAGCGCTCGCCCCTAGCGGGGGCGGGGGCGAGCGCGGACCCAGAGGATGTAAGCAGCGGCCGTACCGCTCACCGCGGCCAGTGAGCCGCCGTACAGGTACCACTCGCCCGCGGTCGTGCCCGTGATGATGATGCTGCCGTTGGGCCGCCCCATGGACAGCACGAACGAGGCGATGATCCAGCCCACGGCCGGCGCGAACCCGCCGCCGAACGTGCGCGTGCCCCAGCCGGCCAGCACGCAGGTGGCGAAGACGAGCACGGCAAGGATGATCGCCACCAAGGGCACGGGACTGCGGCTGTAGTTGAAGCTGCCGATCATCCCCTGCAGCACGCCCAGCACGAACAGGACGACGTAGCCGGCGGCCGCGATCGCGCGCTGCGCCGGCTCCGGCAGGCCCTGCGGGGTCCCCATGATCCAGCAGGCTACCGACTCGGAGATGCGTTTCGCGCGGGTCAGCCGCCGAACAGGTCGCGCTCGTAAGGGCTCCCCGGCCCGCGCGTGCCCGCCAGCAGCGTGTAGTACTCGGTTCCGAGGGCGCGCTGGCCGATCTCGTTGGACATGGCGAAGAACTCGCCGTCCACCGTGATCTGCGTTTCGTGCGCCCGCATCGCGGCCAGCTTCGCGTCCAGGTACTTGGCCGCGTCGATCGCCGTGGTCACCTGGTCGTCGGGCACGCCGGCCGACAGGTCGGTGCTGCGCTGGAACCAGGAGTCTTCCGGCAGTTCCTGGGCGGCGGCGAGCACCGAGCGGGGTATCGCGGTGGCGTAGAACTTCCCGCTGCCGCCGGTCATCTCGAAGGCGCGCCAGGCCACCCGGTGCGCCTGGATGTGATCCGGGTGCCCGTAGAACCCGTTGGCGTCGTAGGTCACGATCACGTCCGCCTCGACCTCGCGGATGATTTCGGCCAGCGAAGCCGCGGCCTCGTCGACGTTGGCCCGCCAGAAGCACCGCGGGTCGTCGTTGTCCGGCAGCCCCATCATCCCTGAGTCGCGCCACCGTCCCGCGCCGCCGAGGAACCGGTGGTCGGTCACCCCGAGCGCCGCGCAGGCCCTGTCCAGCTCCACGATCCGGTGCTGGCCGAGCTCGTCGGGAAACAAGTGCCGCAGGTCCGGCGGGATGATCTCGCCGAGCTCGCCGAGCGTGCAGGTCACCAGCGTGACCCTGGCGCCCTCGGCGGCGTACTTGGCCATCGTCGCCCCGGTCCCGATCGACTCATCGTCCGGATGCGCGTGCACGAGCAGCAGGCTGCGTTCCATGAGGCCGAGCGTACGTGGCTATCGGCGATGCGGCCCGCGCCGCGCAGGCAGCGCCTGGCAAGATCGGGAGGCATGGCGGACAGCTTTCCCCGGCAGCAGGCAAGGACGCGGCGGTTCACGATCGGGGCGCCCCGCTCGCTGCGGGTATCCCCCGACGGGGAGCGGGTCACGTTCCTGCGGACCAAGAGCGGCGACGACCCGGTGAGCTGCCTGTGGGAGGCCGCCGCGGGCACCGGCGCGGAACGCCTGGTGGCCGACCCGAGGGCGCTCGGCGCCGACGACGAGAACCTGCCGCCTGAGGAGCGCGCGCGGCGGGAGCGGGTCAGGGAGACCGGCTCGGGCATCGTGGCCTACGCGACCGACGAGCGGCACGCCCTCGCGGTCTTCGCGCTGTCCGGGCAGGTGTACGCGGCCCCGCTCGGCGACCCCGCCGCAACGCCCCGGCTGGTGGCCACGCATACCCCGGCGCTCGACCCCCAGCCGGACCCGACGGGGCGCAAGGTCGGCTACGTGCACGCGGGCCAGCTGTGGGTCGCCGACCTGGAAACCGGCGACGACACGATCGTCGCGGGGCAAGACGGCGTCACCTACGGCCTCGCGGAGTTCATCGCCAGCGAGGAGATGGGCCGCTTCCGCGGCTACTGGTGGTCACCCGACGGCACCAGGCTCCTGGTCGCCCGGGTGAACGAGTCGAACGTCAGGCACTGGCACATCGCCGACCCGGCCAATCCTGACCGGCAGCCGGCCGAGGTCCGCTACCCGGCGGCCGGCACCCCGAACGCCGACGTGTCACTGTTCATCGCCGACCTCGCCGACAACAGCCGTACGGAGGCCGAATGGGACAACATCGCCTTCCCTTACCTGGTCAACGCGGCCTGGGGCGACGACCTGCTGATCGTCGCGCAGACCCGCGACCAGAAGACGATGCGGCTGTTCAACGGGATCACCGGCGAGGTCATCCGCGAGGACACCGACCCGGACTGGACCGACGTCATCGACGGCACCCCCGCCCAGCTCCGCAACGGCCACATCGTCTGGACCGAGCTCAGCGACGACACCCGGCGGCTGATCGTCGCCCCCGCGGCGGACCTGGCCACCGCCGCGCCGCTCACCCCGCCGGGCCTGCAGGTGCGCGACATCCTCGGCACCGACGGCGACAGCGTGCTGTTCAGCGGCTCGACGGATCCCACCGAGATCGGGGTATGGCGCTACGGCCCCGACGGCCTGACCGCGGTGGCCACCGATCCCGGCGTGCACACCGCGCAAGCGGCGGGCTCGACCACCGTGGTGAGCGGCAGGACGCTGCGGGGGAACCACGTGTCCGTTCGGATAGATAAAAAAGGAAAACCGGCAAGGGACATCGCCGTCCTCGCGGAGGAACCGAACCTGCCGCACCCCGATCCGCAGTTCCTCGACGCCGGGGCCGGCGACATCCGCACCGCGGTGCTCTTCCCGTCCTGGCACCGGCCGGGCACGAAGCTGCCGGTGCTGATGGACCCGTACGGCGGCCCGCATTCGCAGCGGGTGCTGAAGACGTCCAGCGCCTTCCTCGCCTCGCAGTGGTTCGCGGAGCAGGGCTTCGCCGTCATCGTCGCGGACGGTCGCGGCACGCCGGGCCGCGGGCCGGCCTGGGACCGGATGGTGGCCGGCGACTTCGCCACCGGCGTCCTCGAGGACCAGGTCACCGCGCTGCACGCGGCCGCGGAGAAGTTCACCGACCTGGATGCGAGCAGGACCGGGATCCGCGGCTGGTCGTTCGGCGGGTACCTCGCGGCGCTCGCGGTGCTGCGCCGTCCGGACGTCTTCGGGGCCGCGGTCGCCGGCGCGCCGGTCACCGACTGGCGGCTGTACGACACGCACTACACCGAGCGCTACCTGGGTGACCCGGCAGCAAATCCCGCGGCTTACGCGGTCAGTTCGCTCAATGATGATCCGGAACGTGCGGTGGCTACTGCGATACGCCCATTGCTCATCATTCACGGGCTGGCCGATGACAACGTGTTCGTCGCCCACTCGCTGCGGCTGTCCTCGGCGCTGCTCGCGGCCGGCTACCCGCACTCCGTGCTGCCGCTGTCCGGTGTGACGCACATGACTCCGCAGGAGGTCGTCGCGGAAAACCTCCTGCTACTGCAGGTCGCGTTCCTCCGCGACGCCTTGTCGCGACAGGGAGTGTAGCCAGTCTCACATCCTGGAATCGCGCCCCGATGCGGCATCCTGTTAATAACTGGAATAAGTTCATGGCATCGCCTGCGCGCGCCGCCTCCCGTTGCCGCGCGCCGCGGCACGATCACGTACCTAGGCAGCGAGGACGCTGATGACACAACTTTCGGAAGCGCCTGCTAGAACGCGGGCGCAGATCGGCGAGCGGACGCTCCGCAAGGATCCGTGGTGGAACCGGGGGCGCATCGTCGCCTCGCTGCTGACCATCTGGGTTCTCTACGCGACGGTCCGCGTGTTCACCGGGCACTGGTATTACGTACCGCAGTACCACTACCTGACGCCGTTCTACTCGCCCTGCGTCAGCGGCGAGTGCGTGCCGGGCTCTTCCGCCCTGGGACAGTGGATTCCGGCGGTGCCGCCGATCATCCCGTACGCGTTTGTCTCGCTGGTGTTCGTGCTCGGGTTCCGGTTGTCGTGCTACTACTACCGGGGTGCTTACTACCGGGCGTTCTGGCGGGCGCCCGCCGCGTGCGCGGTGCGCGAGCCGCACGCCGCCGACACCGGCGAGTCCCGGTTCCCGCTGATCGTGCAGAACCTGCACCGCTACTTCTTTTACGTGGCGATCCCGATCGCGATCCTGCTCACCTACGACGTCGCGCAGGCGTTCCGCGGGCCGGACGGCAACTTCGGCATCGGGCTCGGCTCGATCATCATGCTGGTCAACGTGGTGTTTATCTGGGCGTACACGTTCTCGTGCCACTCGTGCCGGCACATCACCGGCGGGCGGCTCAAGCACTTCTCCAAGCACCCGGTCAGGTACTGGACCTGGACGCAGATCTCGAAGCTGAACAGGCGTCACATGGCCTTCGCGTGGATCTCGCTAGGCACGTTGATGCTCACCGACCTCTACATCATGCTGGTGGCCAGCGGCGCCTTCAGCGATCCCCGCATCTTCAACTAGTCGCAACGGGCGAGATGAGTTATGGCTACCCCAGAATCAACCGACATCGAGCGTTACTCCTACGACGTCGTAGTGATCGGCGCTGGCGGCTCCGGGCTGCGCGCGGCGATCTCAGCGCGCGCTCGCGGCAAGAAGACGGCGATCATCTCCAAGTCGCTGTTCGGCAAGGCGCACACGGTCATGGCCGAGGGCGGCGCCGCCGCGGCGATGGGCAACGTGAACCCGAACGACAACTGGCAGGTGCACTTCCGCGACACCATGCGCGGCGGGAAGTTCCTGAACAACCCGCGGATGGCGGAACTGCACGCCAAGGAGGCCCCGGACCGGGTTCTGGGAGCTTGAGGCGTGGGGCGCGCTGTTCGACAGGACGGCCGACGGCAAGATCTCCCAGCGGAACTTCGGCGGGCACGAGTACCCGCGGCTGGCGCACGTGGGCGACCGCACCGGGCTGGAGATGATCCGGACCTTGCAGCAGCGGGTCGTCGCCCTGCAGCAGGAGGACTCGCTGTCGGCCGGCGACCCGGACGCGATGATCCGGGTGTTCGCGGAGACGACGATCACCCGGCTGCTGAAGGACGCGTCCGGCCGGATCGCCGGCGCCTTCGGGTACTTCCGCGACACGGGACGGTTCGTGCTGTTCGAGGCGCCGACGGTCATCATGGCCACCGGCGGCATCGGGCGGACGTACAAGGTCACGTCGAACTCCTGGGAGTACAGCGGCGACGGTCACGCGCTCGCGCTGCTGGCCGGCGCGGACCTGATGAACATGGAGTTCGTCCAGTTCCACCCGACCGGCATGGTCTGGCCGCTGTCGGTGGCCGGCCTGCTGGTCACCGAGTCGGTCCGCGGCGACGGCGGAGTGCTGCGGAACGCCGAGGGCAAGCGGTTCATGTTCGACTACGTGCCTGACGTGTTCCGCGCGCAGTACGCGGAGACCGAGGAGGAGGCCGACCGCTGGTACACCGACCCTGACCACAACCGGCGGCCGCCCGAGCTGCTGCCTCGCGACGAGGTGGCCCGCTCCATCAACTCCGAGATCAAGGCCGGGCGCGGGTCACCGCACGGCGGCGTCTTCCTCGACATCGCCTCACGGCGTCCCGCGTCGTACATCCTGCAGCGGCTGCCGTCCATGTATCACCAGTTCATCGAGCTCGCGGACGTGGACATCACCAAGGAGCCGATGGAGATCGGGCCGACCTGCCACTACGTGATGGGCGGCGTCGAGGTCGACCCGGACACGGCGGCGTCCTCGGTGCCCGGGCTGTTCGCGGCCGGCGAGGTGTCCGGCGGGATGCACGGCTCCAACCGGCTCGGCGGCAACTCGCTGTCCGACCTGCTGGTGTTCGGCAAGCGGGCCGGCGACGGCGCGGCGGACTACCTGGACTCGCTGGGCTCGGCGCGTCCGGCGGTGTCTGGTGCTGACCTCGAAGCGGCTGTTGCGGAGGCGCTCGCGCCGCTGTCGCGTACGGAAGGCGAGAACCCCTACACGGTGCACGCCGAGCTCCAGCAGATGATGAACGACCTTGTCGGGCTCATCAGGCGGGAGTCGGAGGTCAAGACCGCGCTCGGTGAGCTGGAGAAGTTCAAGGAGCGGGCCGCGCGGGTGGCCGTGCCAGGCGAGCGTGCCTACAACCCGGGCTGGCACTACTCGCTGGACCTGCGCAACATGCTGCTCGTCGCCGAGTGCGTGGCGATGGCCGCGCTGGAGCGGCAGGAGTCCCGCGGCGGGCACACCCGCGAGGACTACCCGGAGATGTCGCCGCAATGGCGGAAGGTGAACCTGATCGAGACGCTGACCGGCGACAAGATCGAGCTGACCCACAAGCCGCTGCCCGTGATGCGGCCCGACCTGCTCGGCCTGTTCGACAAGGGCGAGCTCAAGAAGTACATGACCGAGGAGGAGCTGGCCGGCCTGCCTGGGCCCCAGAGTCCGGCTTCGTCCGCTACCGCTGCGGCGGAGGAGGGGCACTGATGGGATACGAGGCATCGCTCCGGGTCTGGCGCGGTGACGCCGGGTCGGGCTCGCTTGTCGATTACAGGGTCGAGGCCAACGAGGGCGAGGTCATCCTCGACGTGCTGCACAGGCTGCAGGCCACCCAGGCGTCCGACCTCGCCATCCGGTGGAACTGCAAGGCCGGCAAGTGCGGCTCCTGCTCGATGGAGATCAACGGCATGCCCCGGCTCGGCTGCATGACGCGGATGTCCACGTTCGCGGAGGAGGACGTGCTGACGATCACGCCGATGCGGACGTTCCCGGTGATCAGGGACCTGGTCACGGACGTGTCGTTCAACTACGCGAAGGCGCGCACGATCCCGTCGTTCTCGCCCGACCCGGCGATCAAGCCGGGCGAGTTCCGGATGCAGCAGGAAGACGTGAACCGATCGCAGGAGTTCCGCAAGTGCATTGAGTGCTACTTGTGCCAGAACACCTGCCACGTGATCCGCGACCACGACGAGAACGAGGGCGCCTTCGCCGGTCCGCGGTTCCTGATGCGGGTCGCCGAGCTCGAGATGCACCCGGCAGACGAGGCGGACCGCCGGAACATCGCGCAGGACGACTTCGGCCTCGGCTACTGCAACATCACCAAGTGCTGCACTGAGGTCTGCCCCGAGCACATCAAGATCACCGACAACGCGCTGATCCCCATGAAGGAGCGCGTCGCGGGCCGCAAGTACGACCCGCTGGTGTGGCTCGGCTCGAAGATCTCCCGCCGTCAGGAGAAGGCCGGCACGCCGGCCGTCCCCGGCAAGCGCTAGCCGCCCTGCACGGAAAGCGCCCGTAACCCCGAATCGCCGGGGTTACGGGCGCTTTTTCATGATCACGAAGGAAAAGTTTCCTATACGCACGATTTTCTTTCGTGATCATGGTCCTGACCGCACAATGACCTCACCGGGGTGCCCGCCTTTAGCCCGTTGGGATGACGCGTGCGGGAGAGTATCGCGTCCACCACCTGGTCGACGGGCTGCCTGGCATCGATGGGGATCGCCCCGGACACGCGCAGCCGGTCCTGCAATACCGGCAGCTTGCGACGCAGGTACTCCCGGGTGTCCCCGATACGGCCCCAGTCGTGGTAGTCCCGGCGCGCATCCAGTCGCGCCAGCATCGTGGGCTCGTCGATCTCCAGCAGGAACACCCGAGTGAAGCGGTCGGCCACCTCTGGCTGGTTGTCCGCACCGCCGCAGACGTACAGCGTCGATGGCGCTGCGGCCCGGATCAGTTCGTCCAGGCGGGCCGGATCCCACGCCCAGCCGTGCCTGGAAAGCCAGGAAAAGCCTGGTTCGTCTGGCTCTTCCGCTACTACGTTCCCGTTGGCGTCAACGAACCGCGCGAGGAACGGATCGTCGTCGGCGTCGATGGCCGCCAGGCCTCGGCGGGTGAGCTCGGCGGCGATGGTCGTCTTCCCGGCGCCGGAACAGCCTGCGATCTGGACAGCGCTCATCGGCGTCTATCGTCGGCCGCCTCTGGCGGCGGGCGCAAACGAATTTGGCGCAGTCAGGGCTTATTCGATGTGCCAGGTGTTGGCCAGGGTGGCGGTGGTGGAGCCGCAGGCCTGGAGGGTCAGCTTGGCGCCGGCCGCGTTCGATGGGGTTGCCACGCAGAGGCCGGAGCTCGCGCTGTTCGCGCTGGCTATTTCCGTGGCGATCGGGTTGGACGGGACCTGGCTGCCGGTGGCGGAGACCAGGGTCCACTTCGTGGTCGCCGACCCGGAGCAGGACCCGATCACCAGGCCTGAGCCTGCCGTGGTGCCTGACTCGGTGAGGCAGTTCGAGCCGAGCCTGATGGTGCCGTCGGACGAGACCGCCCAGTCCTGGGCGGCCGCGTTCGCGCAGCTGGCCAGCTCCACGGTGGAACCGGAGACGGCCATGCACTTGCCTGGTTCGCCGGAGACGACGTTGGCCGCCGGGCGGGCCCAGTGCTCGCCCGACTGCGGCGCGATGTTCGCGCAGGTATTCATCGTCGGCTTGGCGCCGTTGGCCGCGTTCGCGTTCGGGTAGTAGAGGCACAGGCCCGACGCGGCGTTGACCAGCTCGCTGTCGGTGGCCGCCCGCCACTGCTGGTTCTGGAAGCTCGAGGAGCATCCCCACAGGACGACGGTCGAACCGCTCGCCGCGAGGCAGTGGCCGAGCACCCGGATCGTGCCGTCCTGGACCGTGGTCCACGACTGGCTGGACTTGCCCGTGCAGCTCGACAGGTCAACCTTCGTGCCGTTCGCGGTGTTCGAGCCCGGGTCGTCCAGGCACTTCCCGGTTCCGCCGACCTGCCTGATCTGCCCGGCGAAGCCGCTGCCGCCCGCCGCGGAGATCGCCCAGGTGAACGTCGTCGAGCCGGACGCGTACAGGCCGTCGGACGCGGACACGTGCACCGTGTAAGTGCCCGGCTTGGTCGGCCAGCCGGTGATCAGCCCGGTCGAGTCCATCGCCAGGCCCGGCGGCAGCCCGGACACGGAGAGGTGCGGCGGGTAGCTGGCGCCGTCCTGGTCGCTGATGCCGACCCGCAGCCCGACCGGCGTCCCCGCCGTCGTCGTGCGGTTCCCCGGGCTGGCCACCGTGAGCGCGCCGTGGACCATCCAGGTGAACGACATCGACGAAGGAACCGCGCCGGCCGACGGCGTGACCGACACCGTGTACTGGTGACCGATGTCCCCCGCCGCGGGCGTCCCGGTGATCTGGCCGGATGCCGAGTTCAGCGTCAGGCCCGGCGGCAGGCCCGTCGCCGGGTAGGTGACCGCCTGGCCGGCCAGCGAGTTGAGCGTGCGGAGCCGCACCGTGCCGATGGCCTTGCCCGCCTGGGCGACCTGGAGGACCGGGCCCAGTTCGTCCTTGTCGATGCCGCTGATGCCGTCGACGGTTCCCTGGCCGTACTGCCAGATCGTGTAGTTGTTCCACCCGGCCGGGAGCGCGGGGTTCGTCACCCCGTAGGAGGCGAGCCACAGCGGGTAAGCGCTGAACGCCGTGTCGTTTCCCGTGCACGCGTTCCACCAGTCGGCCGTCGTGTAGACGATCGGGGTCTTGCTCGTGCCGAGATCCTTCTTGATCTCGGTCATGAACTGCGAGATCCAGGTCTGCATGGCGGACTGGGTCAACCCGTAGCACTGGTTCGAATTGGTGTACGGGTTGGGCTCGATGTCCAGGGTGACCGGGAGCATGTGGTTGTTCGTGTACGCGGTGCTGGACTTGATCACCGTGGCCCCGTAGTCGGCCTGCTGGACGGCGGTCCCGTCGCTAGTGCTCGGGTATGGGTTGGCGAAGATGTATGGGGTCACGTACAGCCCGGCGGCCACGGCCTGCGCCGTGTCCGTCTTGTAGTACGGGTTGGTGTAGTACTTTCCCTCGCTCGCCTTGACCCCGGTGAAGGTCACACCCGACGATGCCATGGACGACCAGTCGATGGCCGCGCCCGACGGATGCTGGAATGAGGCGACGTCCACCCCCAGGGCCGGTGTCGTCGCTGCCAGCGCGGGCGCCGTCGTCGTCGCGGCCGGGATGGCGAATCCACCGATTGCAGCAATGATCAGCGCGCCACCCGCGATGCCGGCGCGACCCCGTAGCCCAGTCACGCGCGGAGCCTATCAACGCTTGTGATGCGAATGAGAGTCAAATTGGTGATTTGAGATTGCTTTGGTGTCCTGATGCGGCGAGGCCGCCCCGGGCACACGTTTCGCGCGCTTGTTCGTGAGGCGCCGCACTGCTACAGCGCGGCCGTCACCTGAGCCCGTTCAGCAGGTGCGTAGAGAAACGCCGGTAGGTTCCCGGGCCTGAATGGGCCGTGGATACCATGACCAAGGACACGGCCCGGGCCGGGGCCGCGTCGCCTCCGGCAGCGAGAGGGCACGATGTACGCGCACATTACGTTCCCAGAGGCGATCGTCGTCGGGCTGATCCAGGGCGTCACCGAGCTGTTCCCGGTGTCCAGCCTCGGGCACAGCGTGCTGATCCCGGCGCTGATCGGCGGCAGCTGGGCACAGGATCTCAACGTGTCCGCGGCGGAGTCGCCGTACCTCGCGTTCATCGTCGGGATGCACGTGGCCACGGCGATCGCCATGATCATCTTTTTCTGGCGGGACTGGCTGCGCATCATCAAGGGCTTCTTCGCCTCGATCGCGCACGTGATCCGCCCGGCGCCAGGCACCAATCGCTGGGCGCCGCAGGACACCGACCAGAAGATGGCCTGGATGATCATCCTGGCGACCATTCCTGTCGGCATCGCCGGGCTGGCGCTCGAGCACGACTTCCGGGTGTACTTCAGCAAGCCGATACTCACGGCGCTGTTCCTCGCGCTGAACGGCGTCATCCTGCTGGCCGGCGAGCAGGCACGCAGGCGGCGGATCGCGCTGGACGAGCAGCAGTCCGCGGCGGACAGGGAAGCGGCCGACAGAGAGATGGCGACGGTGGCAAGGCCGGGCGCCGGGCGGCACGCCGGGCAGCGAGCCATGAAGGAGCAGCAGGCCAGCCTCGCGGTGCAGGCCGACCGGCGGCTGACACAGCTGGGCTGGCTTTCCGCGTTCGGCCTCGGCGCGGCACAGATCTTCGCGCTGCTGCCGGGCATCAGCAGGGACGGCATCGTGATGGTGTGCGGGATGTTCCGCGGGCTGTCCAGGCAGGACGCCGCCCGGTTCTCGTTCCTGCTCTCCGCCCCGGTGATCCTGGCAGCGGGGGTACTGAAGATACCGGACCTGACCGGCCCGCTCGGAGCCGGGGTTCGCGGCCAGGTACTGGTCGGCTCGATCGTGTCCGGCGTCGGCGCGTACCTGGCGTTGCGATTCTTGGTCAGGTATTACTCGAACTCCGCGCGCGGGCTGACGCCGTTCGCCATATATTGCCTGGTCGCGGGCATAGGCAGCGCGATTTATCTCGCGGTCAGGTAACCGCGCCCTGCTCGCCGCGGGAGATGCGGCCGCGCATCCGGCCGCGCTCCTTGGCGTCGAGGACGGTCTTGCGGAGCCGGACCGCGGTTGGCGTCACCTCGGCGCACTCGTCGTCCGCGCAGAACTCAAGGGCCTGCTCCAGGCTGAGCAGCCGGGGTGGAACCAGCCGCTCGAGCTCCTCCCCCGTGGACTGCCTGACGTTGGTGACCTTGCGCTCCCTGGTGATGTTGACGTCCATGTCGTCGGCCCGCGAATTCTCGCCGACGATCATCCCCTCATAGACCTCGGTGCCAGGCGAGACGAACAGCGACCCGCGCTCCTGCAGGTTGAACATGGCGTACGCGGCGGCGCTGCCGGTGCGGTCGGCGACCAGCGAGCCGGTGGCCCGGCCGCGGATGGCGCCTGCCCACGGCTCGTAATCCTCGAAAACGTGGTGCGCGATGCCGGTGCCGCGTGTCTCGGTCAGGAACTGGGTGCGGAACCCGATCAGCCCGCGAGACGGCACCAGGAAGACCAGCCGCACCCAGCCCGTGCCGTGATTGGTCATCGACGCCATCTGGCCGCGGCGCACCGAGACCAGCTGGGTGACCGCGCCGAGAAACTCCTCGGGCACGTCCACCGAGAGCCGCTCGACGGGCTCGTGCAGCTTGCCGTCGATTTCCCTGGTCACGGCGGCCGGACGGCCGACGGTCAGCTCGTAGCCCTCCCGCCGCATGGTTTCTACGAGCACCGCGAGCGCGAGTTCGCCGCGGCCACGGACCTCCCAGGCGTCCGGGCGCTCGGTGGGCACCACCTGCAGCGACACGTTGCCGACGAGCTCCCGGTCGAGCCGGTCCTTGACCAGCCGCGCGGTGACCTTGGAGCCCTTCACCTGGCCGGCGAGCGGTGAGGTGTTCGTGCCGATCGTCATCGAGATGGCCGGCTCGTCCACGGTGATCAGCGGTAGCGGCCGCGGGTCGTTCAGGTCGGCGAGGGTGTCGCCGATCATGATCTCGGGAATGCCGGCGATCGCCATGATGTCGCCGGGGCCTGCGCTCTCGGCGGGCACCCGGTCCAGTGCCTCGGTGCGGAACAGCTCGGAGATCTTCACCCGCTCTATCGAGCCGTCGTGACGGCACCAGGCGACCTGCTGGCCGCGGGAGATCGTGCCGTTGTAGACCCGGCAGAGCGCGATGCGGCCCAGGTACGAGGACGCGTCCAGGTTGGTGACGTGCGCCTGCAGCGGCGCGCCCGCCTCGTAGACCGGCGGCGGGACGGTCTCGCGGATCGCGTCGAACAGCGGCTCAAGGTTGTCGCTATCCGGCATTTCGCCGTCAGCCGGGCGGGTCAGCGAGGCGCGGCCCGCACGCGCGGCGGCGTACACGATGGGGAACTCGATCTGCTGCTCGGTGGCGTCCAGGTCGATGAACAGCTCATAGCAGGCGTCGACGACCTCGGCGATCCGCGCGTCGGACCGGTCCACCTTGTTGATCACCAGGATGACCGGAAGGTTCGCCTCCAGGGTCTTGCGCAGCACGAACCTGGTCTGCGGCAGCGGCCCCTCGCTCGCGTCGACGAGCAGCAGCACGCCGTCCACCATTGACAGGCCGCGCTCTACCTCGCCGCCGAAGTCCGCGTGCCCTGGCGTGTCGACGATGTTGATCGTCAGCCCGCCATGGGTGACGGCCGTGTTCTTGGCGAGGATCGTGATGCCCTTTTCCCGCTCCAGGTCACCCGAGTCCAGCGCCCGCTCCGCGACGTGCGCGTGAGCCCCGAACGCCCCGGATTGCCAGAGCATCGCGTCCACCAACGTGGTCTTGCCGTGGTCGACATGCGCGACGATCGCGACGTTCCGCAGGTCGTCGCGGGTCGCGAGGTCGGCCGCGCTGCTCTGGCCTGGCGTGGTGGTCTGCTGTACGGGCATGCGTGAGTTCTCGCTGCTTCGACGTCGGGGACTGCGCCGTCCGAACTATGCGGCGCGGTTCTAGTTTATCGCCTCGCAGCACGTGAGCCGGGATACCCCGCTCATGTCAGCGCCGGCGCCAGGGCGAAGCCGCAGGCGAAGAAGGCGCGGAATCTCAGGAAGGCTTGCACTCTTCCGCCTTCGGATAGTAGACGGCCGGCAGGCTCGAGACGACCTGCCACTGTCCAGCGGAGTCCTTGCGAAGCTCGTCCGTGATGCGGACGTAGTGCGAGTCCGCCGGGCTGGTGTTCGGGAGGACCGCTCCGGTGGACAGGTTCGTGTTCGACGAGGCGGCGTTGTCGAAGCAGCTCGACACGTCGAGGTCCCCGTGCACCTGCGGGTCGGGGGTAACCCGTATGCCGAAGTAGCTGATCGTGCCGGTGAACGACTCCGTGGTGACGTCCGTCGCCCGCAGCGACTGCAGGACCGCCGATTGCATCATCGAGCTCACGTAGCTGACCCAGCTCTCATCCTGCCCGCCCCGGTACTCCGAGTAGAGGTAGGCGAGCTCGTAGTCCTTGTCCGTGATCACCGCCGCTGCTTGCGCGGTGCTGGACGGCAACCAGGACGTCATCTCGATGTGCACGTTCTTGCCGAACGGCGGCATGACGTACGCGACGCCCGCCACGCCACCAGCCGACGACTGACCGTTGGCCACGGTCGCCGACGACCCGCCGCCTGCGGGCCTGAGCATGCTCGCGGACGGCGAAGAGGAGCACGCCGTGACCGCGATCAGCGCGGCCACGCCGACTGCGAACCCGGCTACGGATCCGGTGACTGCCTTCATTGTCCCGTCCTCATTTATCCAGGTAGGTGCCTTATGCCGCGGACGACGCCACGACGGTAGCAGTTCGTCGACCAGCGCTTCGGTTTCTGGCAAAAGTCACGGCTTAGGCGGCTTAGGCGGGAAGCCGCGAGCTAAGGCGCAGCGCGCCGCGAACATAAGGCGATCGCCCGATGCGGTGCCGGGGGTCTTAGCGCGAACCTCAAGGTACGGGGAAACCAAGGCCGGTTCCCCGGGACCGAGGAGAAAGCATGTACTCGTACCTGATGGTCAGCGAGGTCGCCAGGCAGCGGATGGCCGAGCAGCACGAGGCCGCAAGGAAGGCAAGCCGGCGGCGGGCAGTCCGCAAGGCGACGAAGGCACACCGCAACGGCGCGGCGGCTGACGTGTTCGACCTGCCGCCGGTCCCCGACTACGTGGACGGCACGTTCCGCGCGGCGGACGGCGCGGCCGCGGACGAATGCGCGGCCTGCTAACGCCATCGCGCGCCGCCGGGTATCTGACGCCGCGGCCGGGCCATACGAGAGTTGGCTCGGCCGCGGCTGCTTGATGTCGTGGTTGATGTCGTGGCACATGCGATTACAAAATGCCACGAACATCAGCAATTTCCGTGACCATTGACGTTAGTCGAATTGCAGTTCGACCTGGTGCTACGCTTTTGCCATGGCCGCGTATCTACCACCTGGCTGGCCAACGGGGGTGCATCCGCCGGACAGCGACGATTTCGAGACAACCGCCGTCGCGTGGCTGCTCGAGATCGTTCCGCCCGATTACCGGCTGCACGGGGTGCTGCGCCGCCATCCCGTGGCGCTCGCCGCCATGGCCAGGCACCACACGTCGGCCTGCGTTGAGGGCGCCCGCGCCGGGTACCGCACCGTGCGCACCGAGCTCGCCGAGGAACTGCCGCCGCACGCGGTCGACGCGGTGCTCACCGCCTATCGCACCGAGGGACGCCGGCTCGCCGCCACCGCGCGGGCGGTCGTCCTCGTCGAGCGCGCCATGCGCGGTGAGGTCTTTACACCGAGGTTGTGAGCCTCCGAATATGGATAACGCGGGACTTGCGGAAAAGTGATATCACTATGATAGCGTGGTATCAAGCAAGCTCCACAGGAGGTGGGCACATGTCGGCCCAGGCGCAGATCGCGGACAACAAAGGCGTTTACTCCCGCAGCCAGGCAATGCCGGAACGACCCGCGTGGCACCTGCCCGGCGTGCCGATGCTACTGCTCGACGCCATCTTGCTAGCCGCCGCGATCGTCGCGCTCTGGCAGGCCGGCCACCATACGGACGGCGGCAGGACCGGCCTGGTGTGGACGGGCGCCATCCTCATCGCCGCCACGGTCCTCGTGTTCCGCGGCCTTACCCCCGTCGCGCCGGGCCGGGCGCACGTCGTTCAGCTCTTCGGCAGGTACCAGGGCACGGTCCGCGACCAGGGCCTGCAGTGGGTGAACCCGTTTGCCAACCGGGTAGCGGTCTCGACCAGGATCAGGAACCTGGAGTCGTCGCTCGCCAAGGTGAACGACGCCGACGGCAACCCGATCGAGATCGCCGCCGTCGTCGTCTGGCAGGTGCAGGACACCGCGTACGCCACCTACTCGGTCGACGACTACCCGGACTTCGTGGCCATCCAGACGGAGACCGCCGTCCGGCACATCGCGTCCAGCTACCCGTACGACAACCGGGGCAGCGGCGCGCTCTCGCTCCGCGACAACGCCGACGAGATCACCGAGCGACTGTCGTCTGAGCTCACCAACCGGGTGCGGTCAGCCGGCGTACAGGTCATCGAGACCAGGCTGACCAGGCTGTCCTACGCGCCGGAGATCGCCCAGGCCATGCTGCGCCAGCAGCAGGCGAGCGCCGTCGTCGGCGCGCGGCAGAAGATCGTGGAAGGCGCGGTCGGCATGGTCCGGATGGCCCTCCAGCGGCTGGACGAGGAGGGCGTCGTCGAGCTGGACGAGGAACGGAAGGCGGCCATGGTCTCGAACCTGCTCGTGGTGCTGTGCAGCGAGCAGGCAACCCAGCAGGTGGTCAACACCGGCTCGCTGTATCAGTGACGGCCTGATGTCCGAACGCAAGAGCATATTGCTGCGCCTCGACCCGGCG
Organism: uncultured Actinomycetota bacterium; assembly: GCA_963843745.1. Taxonomy (GTDB): domain Bacteria; phylum Actinomycetota; class Actinomycetes; order Streptosporangiales; family Streptosporangiaceae; genus Trebonia. Next base: position 285,504 of record CAWJLP010000007.1, on the reverse strand, counting down.
GTCCACGACGCCCTCACCAAGTGGGCCGCCGACGAGATGCGCAGCACCAATGCCCAGATCGAGTTCCTGCTCCGCCGCGCCCTCGGCGAGGCCGGCCGGATGCCCGGCCACGCCAGGCAGATGCGCCGCCCCGGCCGCCCCCCAGCCGACCAGGCCGAAGCCTCGGGCGGGTCACCGCTCTAGGCTTCGGCTACGCTCCTCCGGCCGTACCTACTCCTCCCGGCCACTGACTATGGAAGGCCGTAGGGAGCCGGCCGAAGGTCAAAAGTGATACGGGGTTGCGGGCGGCGTAGCCGTCCGCCCAAGATCGGCAGCGGGGCGTCGGCGGGACGCGGGCTGGGGCGGGCCGCGGGCGACGAGTAAAGTGAACGGCAACTGAATACGCACGGGAGCTCGGGCTGACCGGGCTGAGAGGGTGGCTGGCCGCCTGCCGGTGAGACCGGCGGGACAAGGCACGCGCCGCCGACCGTCCGAACCTGTCCGGGTAATTCCGGCGTAGGGAGGCAGCCGTGGCCACAACGGCCGATTCCACCAGTACCAGCGAGAACACCACGTTTGTCACCGTCCCCGGTGACCGCCGCTCCGAGGTTGGGCGCACGCTCGCCGAGCCGGTGCCCCAGGCGCTGAGCCTGACCGACCAGTTCGGCCTGTGGGGCAACCTCGGCGTGAGCCTGCTCGGCTTCACCGGCGCGATCTTCGTGCTGCAGCCGGGCGGCGCCGGGACGCCGGAGCTGTCGCTGGCCGCCGCGCTGACCGCCATCGTGGTCGGCACGCTGCTCGGCACCCTGGTGCTCGCGTTTTCCGGGGTACCTGGCACGCAGACCGGCGCGCCGGCCATGGTGCTGCTGCGCGGCCTGTTCGGGGCGCGGGTGTCCTACCTGCCTACCGTGCTCAACATCGTGCAGCTCTTCGGCTGGAGCATCTTCGAGCTGGTGACGATCGCGACGGCCGCGCATACGGTGGCACCCGCCCTGCCGAAGTGGGGATACGTGCTGATCGCCGGGGCGGTGACCGGGCTGCTGACCATCCATCCGCTCGGCGCCATCCGGGTGCTGCGCCGGTACGCCACCGCCGCCGTGCTCGTGGTGATGGTCTACCTGCTCGTCCAGCTGCTGCGGCATCCGCTGCCCGCCTTCACGCACGGCACGTGGTCCGGGTACTGGGCCGCCACCGACACCGTGGTCGCCGTCGCCATCTCCTTCGTCCCGCTGGCCGCCGACTACACGCGGCACTCCCGCAGCTCGCGCGACACCGTCGCAGGGTCGCTCGTCGGCTACAGCGTCACCCAGGTGCTCTGCTACGTCATCGGGCTGCTCGCGCTGGTCACCGTCGCACACGGGAACCCCAACGACATCTTCGCGGCGTTCATCGCGCTGCCGGCCGGCTCGCTCGGGTTCGCGATCCTGGCCACGCGGGAACTCGACCAGTCGTTCGCGGACGTGTACTCCACCGCGGTGTCGGTGCAGAACCTGCGGCCGCTGTGGGACAGGCGCGTCCTGGCGGGGCTGATCGCGGTACTGACCACGGCGGGTGCGCTGTGGCTCAACATCGCCGACTACGAGAACTTCCTCACCCTGCTCGGCTCGGTGTTCGTGCCCATGTCGGCGGTGCTGATCGTGGACTACTTCGCCTTCGCGGGGCGCCGGCGCTGGGATCTGTCCGCCTCGGCCCGCTCCCGCTGGCTGATGCTGCTCCCCTGGGCCGCGGGATTCGTCACCTACCAGCTCATCAACCCCGGGTACGTGTCCTGGTGGGCGTCGGCGTGGACGTCTTTCGGGAAGGACATCGGCTTCACCCCGGCCAGCTGGATGTCGGCGTCGATCCTGTCGTTCTGCGTGTCGGCGGTGCTCACGCTGCTGGCCGGGTGGCTGGCGCGGGCTATCCGCCGGTAGCGCGGAGAATCCGCTTCTCCCGTCAATCGTGACAGACTTGGAATGCGAATGCTTCCCTGACGACGACGACGCCGTCGACGCCGCCACCGCTGAAGGATGAATACCGGAGACGAGATGATTGAGACTCCGCCATTGCTGACCGGTGAGGCACGTTACTCCGACCAGGACCTCGAGTCGCTGCGCGCCGCGCTGCTGGCGCTCAGCAAGGGCGACTTCAGTCAGCAGCCACGCACCGCGGGGGAAGACGGCTCGGTCCTCGGCCAGATATGGCCGCTCGTGGATGCCGTCGGCACCGAGCTGTCCGCGCTGAACGACGAGGTCGCCCGCCGCGCCGAACAGGTCAGGGACATCGCCATGGTCACCACCGCGGTCGCCCGCGGCGACCTGACCAGGAAGGTGACCGTCGACGTCCAGGGCGAGATGCTGCAGCTCAAGCAGACCGTGAACACGATGGTCGACCAGCTGTCCGCCTTCGCCGACGAGGTGACGCGGGTCGCCCGCGAGGTCGGCACCGAGGGCCGCCTCGGCGGCCAGGCGCACGTCAGGGACGTCTCCGGGGTGTGGGAGGACCTCACCGACTCGGTCAACAGGATGGCCCGCAACCTCACGGCCCAGGTCCGGAACATCGCGCAGGTCGCCACGGCCGTCGCCCAGGGCGACCTGTCGCAGAAGATCACCGTGGACGCGCAGGGCGAGGTCCTCGAGCTGAAGACCACCATCAACACCATGGTCGACCAGCTGTCCGCCTTCGCCGACGAGGTGACGCGCGTCGCCCGCGAGGTCGGCACCGAAGGGCGCCTCGGCGGCCAGGCCGACGTCAAGGGCGTATCCGGCATCTGGAAGAACCTCACCGACAACGTCAACTCGATGGCCGGCAACCTCACCGCCCAGGTGCGGAACATCGCCCAGGTCACCACCGCGGTCGCCCTGGGCGACCTGTCGAAGAAGATCGACGTGGCCGCGCTGGGCGAGATCCTCGAGCTGAAGACCACCATCAACACCATGGTCGACCAGCTGTCCGCCTTCGCCGACGAGGTGACGCGCGTCGCCCGCGAGGTCGGCACCGAAGGGCGCCTCGGCGGCCAGGCCGAGGTCGAGGGCGTGTCGGGCACGTGGAAGCGGCTGACCGAATCCGTCAACGGCCTGGCGAGCAACCTCACCACCCAGGTCCGCGCGATCGCCGGCGTCGCCAGCGCCGTCGCGGAGGGCGACCTGACCCAGTCGATCACCGTCGAGGCCAGCGGCGAGGTCGCCGAGCTCAAGGACAACATCAACCTGATGGTCGCCAACCTGCGGGAGACGACCAGGGCGAACCGCGAGCAGGACTGGCTGAACACCAACCTCGCCCGGCTGTCGTCGCTGATGCAGGGGCACCGCGATCCGCTCGAGGTGGCGCGGCTGATCATGAGCGAGCTGACGCCGCTGGTCTCCGCCCAGTACGGGGCGTTCTACCTGGGGGCGCCGGCCGGGGACGGCGGACATGACGAGGAATTCGAGCGGATCGCCGCCTACGGCTTCCACCGCAGCGGCACTACCCGGTTCATCCTCGGCGAGGGGCTGGCCGGGCAGGCCGCGCTCGACCGGGTCCGGATCCTCGTCGAAGACGCCCCTCCCGGCTATGTCACGGTCGGCTCGGGACTCGGCCAGTCGGCGCCGACGCATCTCGTGGTGCTGCCGATCCTCTTCGAGAACCAGGTGCTCGGGCTGCTCGAGCTCGCCTCTCTGCACCGGTTCAGCGACCTGCACCTGACGTTCTTCGACCGGTTCGTGCCGACGATCGGCGTCACGATCAACGCGATCATGGCGAACTCCCGCACCGAGGTGCTGCTGACGGAGTCGCAACGGCTCGCCACCCAGCTGCAGGAGCGCTCGGACGAGCTGCAGCGCCAGCAGGGCGAGCTGCGGCGGTCCAACGCGGAACTCGAGGAGAAGGCCGCCCTGCTCGCCAAGCAGAACCGAGCGATCGAAGTGCAGAACTTCCAGATCGACCAGGCCCGCCGCACCCTGGAAGAGCGCGCGCAGCAGCTGGCGATCTCCTCGCAGTACAAGTCGGAGTTCCTCGCCAACATGTCGCACGAGCTGCGCACGCCGCTGAACTCGCTGCTGGTGCTCGCCACGCTGCTGTCGGAGAACCTGGACGGGAACCTGACGGTCAAGCAGGTCGAGTTCGCCAGGACCATCCACGAGGCAGGCGCGGACCTGCTGCAGCTCATCAACGACATCCTCGACCTGTCCAAGGTCGAGGCGGGCAAGATGGAGGTGCACCCGGCGGCGATCGCGCTGGACGCGCTGCTGGACTACGTGGACGCGACGTTCCGCCCGACGGCCGCGCAGAAGGGCCTGACGTTCGAGATCGAGGTGAACCCGGACGTGCCCACGCTGATCTACTCCGACGAGCAGCGGCTCCAGCAGATCCTGCGCAACCTGCTCTCCAACGCGGTGAAGTTCACCGCCGCCGGCGGGGTCACGCTGCGGGTCGCCCAGGCTGACCCGGACATCAGGTTCGCCGGACCGCTCCGCGACGAGGCGTCGGTGCTCGCGTTCGCCGTCACCGACACGGGCGTCGGCATCGCCGAGCACAAGCTCGAGCTGATATTCGGCGCGTTCCAGCAGGCGGACGGCACCACCTCGCGCGGCTACGGCGGCACCGGCCTCGGCCTGTCGATCTCCAGGGACATCGCCAGGCTGCTCGGCGGCGAGATCCGCGCCATCAGCCGGCTCGGGCACGGCTCCACGTTCACCTTCTACCTGCCCGGTCGCCAGGTGGCCGGGGCCGCCGGGGCCGCCTCTCCCATGTCCCGGTCGGGATCAGGAGTTTCCCGAACGATCCCGGCCGACTCAGTAACCGCTCTGGCTTCTGCCGGGCGGGCGGCCAGCGCGGTCGCGGGCCTGGACGACGGGAGCTGCCAGGAAAACGATCCGCTGAACGGAGCGAAGATCCTCATCGTCGACGACGACGTGCGGAACGTGTTCGCGCTGACCAGCGTGTTCGAGCGGTACGGGGCGCAGATCCGGTACGCGGAGAACGGCCGGCAGGGAATGGAGATCCTGGATCGCGAAGACGACATCGCGCTGGTATTGATGGATGTCATGATGCCGGAACTAGACGGGTACGCCACCACCGCGGCGATCCGGCGGCGTCCCGAGTTCGCCGAGCTGCCGATCATCACGGTGACCGCGAAGGCCATGAAGGGCGACCGGGCGAAGTCGATCGCTTCCGGCGCATCCGAATACGTCACCAAGCCAGTGGATATATCTCATCTCATCGGCCTGATGCGCGGCTGGCTGGAACAGCGACCGCGGCAGGCGGGCCTGCCCCGAACTCATCCCCGGACCGAGGGGAGCGGCTGACGTGCCGCAAAAGGCAAGGATTCTGCTCGTCGACGACCGCGCCGAGAACCTGATCGCGCTCGAGGCCATTCTCTCCTCGCTGAATCAGGAACTGGTCCCGGTCCGCTCTGGCGAGGCGGCGCTGAAGGCGCTGCTGTCCGACGAATTCGCCGTGATCCTGCTCGACGTGGTGATGCCGGGCATGGACGGCTTCGAGACCGCGGCGCACATCAAGCGCCGGGCCCGCACGAACGACGTGCCGATCATCTTCCTCACGGCCGCGGGCGCGGAGCCCGACCACGCGTTCCGCGGCTACGCGGCCGGCGCGGTCGACTACATCGCCAAGCCGTTCGACCCGTGGGTACTGCGCGCCAAGGTGGCGGTCTTCGTGGACCTGTACGTGAAGAACCGCCAGCTGCGTGAGCAGTCCGAGCTGCTGCGGCAGCAGGCGGAAGGCTCGACGGGCGGCCTGCTCGCCGAGCTGTCCCGGCGGCTGTCGGCGGTCGAGGCCAGCGCCGCGGGGCTGGCCAGCGTGCCGACGGTGAAGACCGACGCCGCGCTGGCCGACGGCCTGGGGCAACTGGACCGGAGCATCGGCCGGCTCCGCGACACGCTGGACGCGCTCGGCGCCGACGACTAGCCGACCGGGTAGGGCGCGTGGCCCGGCGGCCGCCACCCGTCCCCGGTATGCTCACGCACCACCTTCGCCGGCACGCCCGCGACCACGCACCGGTCGGGCACCTCGCCGCGCACCACGGAGCCTGCCGCGATGACCACGTTGCGCCCGATCCGCGCCCCGGGCAGCACGATCGCCCCGGCGCCCAGCCAGGACCCGGCACCGATCGAGACCCCCCGGTTCACCGGCAGCTGGCGGCCGATGGGCACGTCGGGGTCGGAGTACCCGTGGTTCTGGTCGGTGATGTACACGTACGGCCCGGTCCACACGTCGTCGCCGATGTCGACGCTCTGGTGCGCCACGATGTGGCTGCCCCGGCCGATCACGCACCGGTCCCCGATGCGCAGCACCGGGTCGGGGCCGAGATCCTGGCCGGGGACGAGGCCCGCCGACATCGTGACAAGCGCGCCGATGAGCGTACCGTCGCCGACCGTGATCCAGTGCTCGCCGAAGACCGACCCGGCGGGAAACGCCATGACCGAGCCGTCCCCGAACCGCCGGAACGCCCGCCCGGCGGGCGTTCCGGCGGTCACGACCCCGGCCCGCTGGAACGCGCGCCACCCCCAGTGCACCGCCCGCCACACCAGCGCGCGCCGCGCGTCCCTGATCCGCCCCGTGCCTGCCTTCCACGACATCACCAGGGCATTCTCTCGCGCCCGTCAACCAAGGTCGCGACCTCGCCGTATCCCGAGGTCGCGCCGGTCGCGGCCGATCCGGTTATTGTGACGGCATGGGGTTGCTGGGGGATCTGATCAGGACCGTGTCCGACGCGGTGACGGGCGGCCGCCGGCCGGGCAGGGCACCCTCGCGGGAGTCAGGGCGGAGAGGTGAGCGGCGGGCGCGGCCGTCCGGTGCGGATGCGGAGGTCTCGCCGGGCGAGTTCGGGCCGGACGCCACCACGGAGGTCGATCCGTATCGCATCGGGCCGGTGCGGATGAGCTACTCGCCGCAAACGGACGGGACCCCGGATCCCGGCGAGATCGTCTGGACCTGGGTGCCGTTCGAAGAGAACGACGGCCGGGGCAAGGACCGGCCGGTGCTCGTGGTAGCCGTCGAATCGGCAGGCACGTTCCTGGCCGTGCAGCTGACCAGCAAGGACCACGACGGCAAGGGCGACTTTGTGTCCATCGGCACGGGCCGGTGGGACGGCGAGCACCGGCCGTCCTGGGTCAACCTGGACCGGGTGATCCGGGTGCGCGAGGGCGGGATGCGCCGAGAAGCCGCGGCCCTGCCGCGTGAGCCGTTCGAGCGGGTCACCAAGCGGCTGCATCAGCGCTACGGCTGGCGCTAGTCACGGGGCCGCCAGACACGCCCGCTGGCGGACTAGGCGAGGGGCAGGCGAGGTGCCCCGGCGGGAAGGGTCACTCCGGCCGGGGCCGCCGCCGCACGTCGCGCCGGGCCTACCGCGCGGCCGGGAGCGGTGCTTGCGGCCAGCTGACCGCAGGCGCCGTCGATCTCTCGGCCGCGGGTGTCGCGGACGGTCACCGCGACGCCGTGCGCGGCGACGCGGCGAACAAACTCCTCCTGCACCCCGGGCCGGGACGCGGTCCACTTCGAGCCCGGCGTCGGGTTGAGCGGGATCAGGTTCACGTGCACCAGGTGGCCGGCCAGCAGCGAGCCAAGCAGGTCGGCGCGCCATGGCTGGTCGTTCACGTCCCTGATCAGCGCGTACTCGATCGAGACGCGCCGCCCGGTGACGGCCGCGTAGTCCCACGCGGCGTCAAGCACCTCGGCGACCTTCCACCGGCGGTTCACCGGGACGAGCTCGTCGCGGGCCTCGTCGTCGGGCGCGTGCAGCGAGACCGCGAGCGTGACCGACAGCTTTTCCGCGGCCAGCCGGTTAATCGCCGGGACCAGGCCGACGGTGGACACGGTCACCGAGCGCTGTGAGATGCCGAGCCCGGACGGTACCGGGTCGGTCAGCCGCCGGACGGCGCCGATCACGTTCTTGTAGTTCGCCAGCGGCTCCCCCATGCCCATGAACACGATGTTGGAGACGCGCGCGTGCCGCTCGCCCGCCACGGCCTGCGCGACGATCTCCGCGGTGGACAGGTTCCTGGTGAGCCCGGCCTGGCCCGTCGCGCAGAACGGGCAGCCCATGCCGCACCCGGCCTGCGACGACACGCACATGGTCACCCGGTCGGGGTATTTCATCAGCACCGATTCGACCAGCGCCCCGTCGAACAGCCGCCACAGCGTCTTGCGCGTCGCGCCGTCGTCACAGGAAAGTTCCCGCTCGGGAGTCAGCAGCCGCGGCAGCAGCTCGCCGGCGAGGGCGGCGCGCGTCGCCGCGGGCAGGTCAGTCATGTCGTCAGGCGAATCGGTGTGCCTGCCGAAGTAGTGTCGTGACAGTTGATCCGCGCGGAACTCGCGTTCCCCGAGCTCAGCGACTGCGCGCCGTCGCTCCGCCAGCTCCAGGTCGGCGAGGTGGCGAGGTGGACGAGACACAGCGGCTCCGTTCGCGTAAAAATGGGGATTGACCTACTGATATTACCTCTACGTGAAGGCTTGATCACGGAGGGCAAACTAGGCGATATTGGGGATATGGCAATTATGCGGTCAGGACCCGACCCGTACCCGCAAGTAGCCACGCTGCTCGACAGCGTGAGCCCTTACGGGAGCAGACGGCTGACGGTCGAGTTCGACGGCACCACCACGGCTGCGTACCTGCACGACGAGACGACAGTGATCGCCGCCACCTGGATAGCCAACCATGTGCGCGCGCCGCGCACCACCGATCTAAGCAGGCTCAACGCCGGGCAGGCGCCGGTTATGCCCGCCTCCCGCACCCGGCATCCGCGCGGCAGGCCGCCGCTTGACCAGGCGACGCTGCAGGCGCTGTGGTTCGAGGAGGGCGACGGGGTGGCGCTGCTCGAGCGCGGCACGCTGCTCGCGGTCATCCCGGGCTGGTCGGACATGAGCCGCGGCATGCCCGGCTACAGCAGGGACGTGATCGGCCAGACGCCGTTCGGCTGGTCCCTCGACGATGCCATCGAAGGCCTCGGGCGGCGGGTCGAGCGCGCGAGAGAGTTCTGGGAGTGGCGCAACTCCGAGGCCGGCTGGGGCCAGTTCCAGCAGGCGACGCTCGCCCATCTGACCGCGCGGCTCGGCCCGGGCGCGCACTACTGGAACGGCGCGCCGGGCAGGCGCCCGTCGATCGGGATCTCCGAGCGGCCGCCGGGTCCAGGGCGGCCGTACACGGTGCTGTCGACTGTGGGGATGAGCGCGCAGCGGATGCCGGTCGTCGAGCAGGTGATCGACAACCCGGCCGAGTACTCCAGGATCGAGCTCGCAGTCGCGACCACGCTGCCGTCGGGAGTGGCCGCGCTGGTGTTCCTGTGGCTAGCCGGATACCCGTGGCGGGCGGTGACCTGGTTCGGTCCCGGTCACAGCGTCCGCTGGTACGACAAGCCGTCGACCTTCCCGCTCGGCGGCGGTCACGAGGCCGTGCTGCTGCTCGACGACCCGTCCGGGCTTCCCGGGCCGCCGCCCCCTGACCTGTCCGGCCTGTCGGTCGACGGTGATCCGGTGCGGTGGCTGTGGATAATTCCTATTTCGGAACGATCCCGGCTCCTTGCCAAGGAACGTGGCTCCGCGAGCCTGGTCAGCCGGCTGGCGGTGGAGCACCGCGGCTGGATCGTCAATCCGCCAGCCACGGCGCTCCGATAGCGCGAACGCTATGCGTGAATGTGCAGGTTCACGCCGAGCAGGACCAGCCACCATAGCAAGATCGCGAGGACCGCGCTGGCTAGCACGCGCAGCCAGGCGAGGCTAAGGTAACCGTGGTCCCAGGCGATGAAGCCGCCGATGACCAGGTAGGCGAATACGACGAGGCGGCCAAGCCATCTTCCTGACATGTCCCTCGACTCCGTTCCGGGTATTCCTCGGGAATTTCCTGCCCCTCAAGTCCCGTAAAAGACGGCGAGTAAACATTGGCCGGAGAGAATGCCCGGACCGTTCCGGATAAGTAAAAAACAGTCACCGGAGCTGCACGGAAAGGCAGGGCGCTAACCTCAGCGCAGGAATACCGCCAGCAACAGCCATGCGACCGGAGCGCTAACAAGCAGCGAATCGATGCGGTCCAGGATCCCGCCGTGGCCGGGCAGCAGCGACCCCATGTCCTTGATGTCCAGGTCCCGCTTGATCATGGACTCGGCGAGGTCGCCGAACACCGCGGCGGCGACCACGGCCGTGCCGAGGATGGCGCCCTGCCACCAGTAGCCGTGCAGCGCGACCGGCATCACGATCGTGCCCGCCGCGATGCTGGCGACGGCGGAGCCCGCCAGGCCTTCCCACGTCTTCTTCGGGCTGATGGCGGGGGCCATCTTGTGCGCGCCGCTCCTGCCGAGCGTGATGCCGGCGAAGTAGCCGCCTATGTCGGTGCAGATGGTGATGATGATGAAGGCGAGCACCCGGCGTCCGCCGTTAGGCGGCGTGAGCATCGCGGATACCGTGGCGCCGAGCAGGCCCAGGTAGGCCGCGGCGAACACGGCGGCGGTGATGTCGGCGACGTAACCTTCAGTCCCGCCGAACAGGCGCCAGATCAAGATCGCGACCAGGGTCAGCGCGAACGCGGCCATGACGGCGCCGCCAGCGGCCCAGTAGGCGCACGTCACCATCGCGGCGCCGCCGAGCGCGACCGGGATCGCCGGGATCTTGATGTCGCGGGACTTCCGCAGCGCCGTGTCCAGCTCGTGCAGCGCCACCAGCAGGGCCGCGCCCATGTAGATGAGGAACGTCGCCTTCACGGTAAACAGGGTGATCAGCGCCGCGCCGCCCATGAGCACCCCGACCAAGGTCGCGGCGAAGAGGTTCCGGCCGGTCCTGATGCCCGCATTAGGCGGGGTCGGCTCCGTCGGCGTCGTGCCCTCGGGCGCGGTGCTTGCGGCGCTCACACCTCGAGAAGCTCGGCTTCCTTGTGCTTGAGCAGCTCGTCGATCTGCGCGACGTACTGGTCGGTGAGCTCCTGCAGGTCACGCTCCGCGCGGCGCACCTCGTCCTCGCCGGCCTCGCTGTTCTTCACCAGCTTGTCCAGCGCGTCCTTGGCGTGCCGCCTGATGTTGCGGATGGAGACCCGGCTGTCTTCGGCCTTGGACCTGGCGGTCTTGATGTATTCGCGGCGTCGTTCCTCGGTCAGCTCAGGGAAGACCACCCGGATAATCACGCCGTCGTTCGACGGGTTCACACCGAGGTCGCTGTTCCTGATCGCCTTTTCGATCGCGCCGAGGGAGCTCTTGTCGAACGGCTGGATCACGACCATCCGCGGCTCAGGCACGTGGAAAGACGCGAGCTGGTTGAGCGGAGTCTGGGTGCCGTAGTATTCGGCGGTCACCTTGGCGAAAATGCCCGGGTGAACACGGCCGGTGCGGATGTTGCTGAAATCTTCCTTCGCGACCGAGACGGCCTTGTCCATTTTCTCCTCGGCTTCGAGGAGGGTGTCATCGATCATCGTTACGGCTCCTGTGCGCACAAGAGAGTGCCGATCGGCTCGCCCCGGACGGCCCTCACCACATTACCCGGCTCCATCAGTTCGAAGACGACGATGGGGAGTTTGTTGTCCCGGCAGAGGGCAACCGCCGTCGCGTCCATCACCTTCAGCCCGCGGCTGAGGTACTCACCATAGTCCAGCCTCGGGAACCTGGTCGCCCCTGGGTTGGTCCGCGGATCGGAGTCGTACACCCCGTCCACCTTCGTGCCCTTCAGCAGCGCCTGTGCCCCGATCTCCAGCGCACGCTGCGCGGCCGCGGTGTCCGTGGAGAAGAACGGCGCGCCCAGACCTGCGCCGAAGATCACGACGCGGCCTTTCTCCAGGTGCCTGATCGCGCGCCTTGGGATGTACGGCTCCGCCACCTGCCGCATCGTGATGGCGGTCTGCACCCGGGTGTCGATGCCGTGCTGCTCCAGCGCGTCCTGCAAGGCCAGCGCGTTGATTACCGTGCTGAGCATGCCCATGTAGTCGGCCCGCGCCCGGTCGATGCCCCGCTGCGCCAGCGCGGCGCCGCGGAACATGTTGCCGCCGCCGACCACCGCGGCAATCTGCACGTCCTGGGCGCGCGCCTCGGCGATCTCCTCGGCCAGGTGCGCCACCACGTCGGGCGAGATGCCCAGCGACTCGTGGCCAGCGAACAAGGCGCCGGAAAGCTTGACCACCACGCGGTGCCAGCCGGCCGGGCTGGTCCCGCGTTCTCGTCCGCCTTCCGGCGCCCAGTCGTCAGGCATGCGGCTGTGCGACTGGTCGCGGGTCGCTGCGTGGCCTCGTGGCGGGCCTCAGGCCTGGCCGACCTGGAACCGGGCGAAGCCACGCACGGTCACGCCGTCGGCCTTGAGCACCTGCGCCACCGACTGCTTCGGCTCCTTCACGAACGCCTGCTCGGTAAGCACCACGTCCTTGTAGAAGGCGCCCACCCGGCCCTCGACGATCTTCGGGATCGCCTGCTCCGGCTTGCCCTCATCGCGGGTGATCTGCTGGGCGATCCGGCGTTCCTTCTCGGTCACGTCGGCCGGCACCTCGTCCCGCGTCACGTACTGCGGGCGCATCGCCGCGATCTGCTGGGCCAGGTCCCTGGCCACGCCCTCGCTCGGCTTGTCCAGCTGGACGAGCACGCCGAGGGTCGGCGGCAGGTCACGGTCGGAGCGGTGCAGGTAGCTGCTCACGTACCCGCCCTCGAACCGGGCGTAGCGGCCCAGCTCGATCTTCTCCTTGATCGAGGCGCTGGCCTCCTCGATGAGCTGCTCGACGGTCTTGCCTTGTCCGGCCTCGGTGGTCAGCAGGGAGAGCCGGTCGGCGACCTTGTTCGCCAGGGCCGCCTCCGCGATCCTGGCCGCCAGCACCTGGAACTGCTCGTTCTTCGCCACGAAGTCGGTCTCGCAGTTGAGCTCCACGAGCACGCCCGCGCTGTTCCCGTCGAGCTCAGCCGTCACCAGGCCGTTGCCCGCCGTGCGGGCGGCGCGCTTGCCCGCGTCCTTGACGCCCTTGAGCCGCAGGATCTCGATGGCGGCGTTCAGGTCGCCGTCGGCCTCCTGGAGGGCGTTCTTGCAGTCCATCATTCCGGCGCCGGTCTGCTCCCGCAGCCGCTTCACGTCAGCGGCGGAGAAATTCGCCATGTCCTGATCCCTCGTTCGTCAGTCTTTGTCTCGTCATCGTTGGCGGTGGCTGGCGGCTTGCCCGCAGCTTGCCGACGGCAGGTTTTGCCTTACGGCAAGGTGCTGGCGGCCTTTCTGGCCGTTGCTCCTCGCGCAGTTACTCGGTGACCTCGGCGACCTCGGCGACCTCGGCCTGCGCCTCGGCCACTTCCTCGGCGGCCGGCCCGGTCTCGCTCACCACGTCGCCCTCGAGCGCCGCCTCCTCCGAGGCGTCCTCCGCCTCGTCAGCGGCCTCATCGGCCTGGGCGTTCTCGGTCTCCGCGGCCGCCACGGCCTCGGCTGGCGTGGTCACGGCCGCCGCGGCAGCGGCGTCGGGGGCCACGGCCGTGTTGCCCTCGAGCAGGTCCCGCTCCCACTCAGGCAGCGGCTCCTCGCTGGTGAACTGGTCGTCGGCCGGCTTCTCGTCGCCGTCCGACGCGCCGGCCCGTGCGATCAGGCCGTCCGCCACCGCGTCCGCCACCACCCGCGTAAGGAGTGCAACGCTGCGGATGGCGTCGTCGTTCCCGGGAATCGGGTAAGTGACCTCGTCCGGGTCGCAGTTGGTGTCGAGGATGCCCACGACCGGGATGCCCAGCTTGCGCGCCTCGCTGACCGCGATGTGCTCCTTCTTGGTGTCCACCACCCAGATCGCGCTCGGCACCCGCGCCATGTCCCTGATGCCGCCCAGCGTCCGCTCGAGCTTGTCCCGCTCGCGCTTGAGCTGCAGCAGCTCCTTCTTGGTCATGCCGGATCCGGGCACGTCGCTGAAGTCGATCTCCTCGAGCTCCTTCAGCCGCTGCAGCCGCTTGAACACGGTGGAGAAGTTCGTCAGCATGCCGCCCAGCCAGCGCTGGTTCACGAAGGGCATGCCCACCCGGCGCGCCTGCTCGGCGATCGCCTCCTGGGCCTGCTTCTTGGTGCCGACGTACAGGATCGTGCCGCCGTGCGCGACGGTCTCCCTGATGAATTCGTACGCGCGGTCGATGTAGTCAAGCGACTGCTGCAAGTCGATGATGTAGATGCCGTTGCGCTCGGTGAGGATGTAACGCTTCATCTTCGGGTTCCAGCGCCTCGTCTGGTGGCCGAAGTGGACGCCGCTCTCCAGGAGCTGCTTCATGGTGACGACCGGGGCCATCGCTACGGTCCTTCCTTACAGTGCGCGCGGCATTTCCGTGCTGCGCGCGGCTCGGTTATCTCCTGGTGCCCGCCGTTTGTATCCGCACCGTGCGGCCGGCCTAGTGGCCGGCGGACCGAGTGGTGCGGTTCCGCGTTTCCCCGGATAGTCCCTGCTGGGTGCCGGGGTCGTGCGGGTACGGGCACGCGAATTTTGGCCGCTGCACCCGCTGATGGGACGCGAGTACGGGGCGACCGGTATCTAGGATACTTCAACCGGTGCGGCGTTAGGCGCGCGGATGCGCCTGACGGTAGCTCGCCTTCAGCCGCTCCGCGGACACGTGCGTGTAGATCTGGGTCGTCGCGGGCGAGGAGTGGCCCAGCATCTCCTGGACGCTGCGCAGGTCAGCGCCGCCCTCGAGCAGGTGGGTGGCGGCGGTGTGCCGGATCGCGTGCGGGCCGGCGTCCCTGACCGCCTGGCCGCCACGGGTGACTTGATCTTCGCCCGCCGCCGCACCGGTCAGCAGGCCGGCCGAGCCGGCGAGGTTGGCGTCCCGCAGCCGCGCGTGCACGATCCGCCGGGCGGTGCGCGGATCGAGCCGGCCGCCGCGCGCCCCGAGGAACAGGGCTGTCCCGCTCCGCGAGTTGGCCAGCACCGGCCGCCCCAGCTCCTGCCACCTGGCTACCGCCCGCATCGCGGGCACGCCGACGGGAACGACTCGCTCCTTGCGCCCCTTGCCGAGCACCCGGACGGTCCGCCGCCCGGCGTCGAGCCCCCCGGCGTCCAGCTCGCACAGCTCACTCACCCGGATAGCCGACGCGTACAGCAGCTCGAGGACGGCGGCGTCGCGCATGGCCACCGCCGCGGCGGCACGCTGTCCGGCCGCCAAGTCGCGCTGCGCGCGATCCTCGCAGTCCGCCAGCACCGAGTTCATTTCTTCCCTGCGCAGCACCTGCGGCAGCACGCGATGCGCCTTCGGCGTGCCGAGCTGCGGTCCGGGATCGGCGGCCAGCCATCCCTGCCGGTGCGCGAACGAGGTGAACGCGCGCGCCGCCGCGCCGCGCCGCGCCAGCGTCGCCCGCGCGGCCCCGGCCTGATGCTGGCTGGCCAGCCAGCCTCGCAGGGTGCTTACATCTAGCCCGGCGGGCTCGTCGACCCCGGCGTTGACCCACGCATAGTCAAGGAGCGCCTGGATATCGCCGTGGTACGCGCGGACCGTGTGCCGCGAGAGGGCACGCTCCGCGTCGAGATGCCGCCTGAACGCTGCCAGCGCGGCGTCCAGCGCCTCCGGCAGCGGCTGTCTCGGGCCGGCCGCGCCGTCGGCGCGCGCCTGTGGCGTAGCCATGGCCAAAGTCTGCACTGGACCGGACCGGTTAGGAACAACCTCCGAAAGGTTTTACCTGCCTGTTGCACGCCGGACCCCGCGACTGGCCCGGCCCGGTGGATCGGCTACATCCCCTGTCAAGAGCGGCGGAGCCGCCAGCCCTGCTCGCAGCGTTCGGCGAAGCCAGCGGCCGCCAGTGCTCCGAGGCAGCGCAGTACCGTGCCCGGTTCGAGACCGGCCCGGTGTCCTATCCGGTTCGGGCCCATGCCGCCGCGCGATGGCAGCGCGTCGAGTACCGCGGCTGTCTCCGGATCGAGTGCGTCACGGCCCAGCACGGCGGGCGGCGCCTGTCCGGACGTGGCAGCGATCGGGGACAGGCATTCGATGACCTCGGCGGCGCTCGTGACGAGCGTGCCTTGCCACTCCCTGATGATGTGGTGGCATCCCGCGGACAGGTCGGAGGTGACCGGGCCTGGCACCGCCATCAGCCGGCGGCTCAGGTCGCGGGCGTGCCGGGCTGAGTTCAGCGCGCCGCTGCGCTGGCCCGCCTCGATGACGAGCGTTCCCGGGGCCAGCGCCGCGATGACCCGGTTGCGGACGAGAAACCTGAGCCTGGTGGCATGAGCGCCCGGTGGCCACTCGCTGACCACCACTCCCTGCGCGGCGATCGCGTCGAGCAGCTCCTTGTGCCCGACCGGATAGGACATGTCTGCCCCGCAGGCCAGCACGGCGATGGTCACGCCCTCGGCGCCGAGCGCGCCGCGATGCGCCGCCGCGTCGACCCCGTAGGCGCCGCCGGAGATTACTGCCCAGCCGCGCGCGGCAACCGAGGCGGCGAACTCGGATGCGACGTAGGAGCCATAGGCGGTCGCGGCGCGGGATCCCACGATCGAGACCGAACGCAGGCAGCTGAACCGCAGGTCCGCGCTGCCGCGCAGCCACAGCGCGTACGGCTGCGCGTCGCCTAGGTCGCTGAGCTGCGCGGGCCATTCCGGGTCTCCGGGGCAGACGACCCTGATGCCGGCGCGGCAAAAGCCAGCCACCTCGTCTGGCGACGGCACCTCAGCCAGCCGCACCTGCCAGTGCCGCATCGCTCGTGTCGCCGCTGCGCCGGACGCGGCGAGATCGGGAAATTCGCCCGTCTTGATCGCCGCGAGGGTGCTCGCCGCTCCGCAGTCCCGGACTAGGGCGCCCAGCCTGAGGTCTCCCGGCTCGGCGAGGTACGTGAGCGCGGCGCGGGCATAGGACTCCTCGTCGAGCGCGGCGCTCACTTGGCCACCCCCAGCCAGAGCGCGATCGCGACGTCGATCTCTCCGGCGCCAGGACGGGGCCTGCCCGCCAGGTCGGCGACGCTCCAGGCCACCCGGACGATCTTGTCGGCGCCGCGGGCGGACACCTGGCCGAGCTCCATCGCGCGGTCAAGCGACTTCAGCGCGCCCTGCTCGGGCGGGAAGGCCCGGCGTAGCTCAGCGCCAGGAATCTCGCCGTTCAGCCGCCACGGCGTCCCGGCTAGTCGCCGCGCCGCGCGGCCACGGGCTGCCGCGACTCGCCCAGCGACGACCGCGCTTGTTTCCGCGCGCTTGCGGTCGTACAGCATCTCCCGCCGGCTGACGGGCTCCACGGTGATCTTGACGTCGACCCGGTCCAGTAGCGGCCCGCTCAGCCGTCCCAGGTACCGTCTGCGGGCCGCCGGGCTGCACTCGCATGCCGCCCCGCCGGGCGTGGCTGCCCTGGCGCACGGACACGGATTGGCCGCCAGGACCAGCGTGAACCGGGCCGGAAACCGGGCGGTCATCGCCTGGCGGGCGATCACCACCTCGCCGGCCTCTAGCGGCTGTCGCAGCGCGTCAAGTACGTCCCGGCCGAATTCCGGGGCCTCGTCGAGAAACAGCACACCGCGATGGGCCAGGCTGGCCGCGCCTGGCCGGATGCGCCCGCTGCCGCCGCCCACGATCGCGGCCTTGCTCGCCGTGTGGTGCGGTGCGCAAAACGGCGGCTCGGACACCAGCCCTGTCCCCGGCACCAGCGTGCCCGCCACGGAGTGGATCGATGTCACTTCCAGGGCCGCGGCGGCGTCCAGCCGCGGCAGGATGGTCGGCAGCCGCTCCGCAAGCATCGTCTTGCCAGCGCCTGGCGGCCCAAGCAGGGACAGGTTGTGGCCGCCTGCGGCGCAAATCTCGGCTGCCATCCTGGCCTCGGACTGGCCAAGCACATCAGCGAGATCCAGGACCGCACTGGCCTTGAGCGGCTTGCCGCCGGGACCGCGAGGCCGCGGGGACGGCGCGGGCGACGGGTGCGGCGTCGGGGCAGGCCCGCCGCGCAGCCAGATCGCCACCTCCGCCAGGCTGCTCGCCGCGACCACGCGGACGCCCGGCACCAGCCCCGCCTCGGCCGCGTTCTCCGCCGCTACGACAACCGTGTCGACGCACGGTTCCGCCGTGGCGACCGCAGGCAGGACGCCAGGGACCGGCCGCAGCTGCCCGTCGAGGCCGAGTTCCGCGAGAAACATCTTCCCCGCCGGGGCGGACAGCGGCAGGGCGTCGTTAGCGGCCATGATGGCGACCGCGATGGCGAGGTCGAAACCGCTGCCGCGCTTGGGCAGGCTGGCCGGGGACAGGCCGACGGTGATCTTCTGCTGCGGCCAGCTCTCCCCGCTATTGGTGATCGCGGCGCGTATCCTGTCCCGCGCCTCCCGCAGCGCCGTATCAGGCAAGCCGATCAGGATCGTCATGGGCAATCCCTGAGCGATATCCGCTTCCACCTCGATCAGGTGACCCTCGACGCCGACAATCGCGACCGAATGCGTCCGGGCGAGCGCCATCTAGACTGCCCCCCGGACATGCTCAACGGTGAACCCGCCGGCGCTGTCGTCCAGCAGCCCAACGACGTCAATGCGTATCTGGTCGAACCGGATCCCGTGCGCGGTCAGCCAGCGGACGGCCAGCCTGCGCAACCTGGCCTGTTTCGCCCGGCCGACTGCCTCGAGCGGAGTCCCGTACCGCGTGCCGGACCGGGTCTTCACCTCGCAGACGACGAACGTGTGCCGCTCGACCGCGACGATGTTGATCTCACCGTCGGCGCACCGCCAGTTGCGGTCAAGGATCCGGAAACCGCAACCCTCGAGATAGGTAACCGCGGCCTGCTCACCGTCGCGCCCGAGCACGTCTTTCGCGCCCATCGTCATCACCTCCGGTAACGACGATGGCTCGCCACGCGAACGCGGCGCAGCACCGAATTCGCGGCTGTGGATGAATCCTTAAGACCCGCCCCGCTGTGGATAAAGTCCCACCGGAATGTCGTAGGCGTCTGTTCTAATGCCCGGGGGACCCGCGGCGATTTGGCGCGAGGTCAGGGCCCGCTTCGGGCATTTCACGAATCGCGCGGCTGGTTCATGATCACGAAGATTTGTGGTCGTGATAGTGATAGCAGCCACGATCTTTCGTGATCATGGAAACACGGCGCGAGCAGGCCGAGCGCGCCCGGTTGTCCCCGGCCGGGGAAGCCGGGGAAGCAGTGGCGGCTCGAGAGGCGGCCGGGGACGTTCCGGATGGAAGTTACTGGCGGCTGCGGCGGGATTGCGGGACCCGCCCGACCGGCTGAGACGGGCTGGGCGGCGGCTCGATCGACGGAATGTCGAGGGTGAGCGGGTCCGTCCCCAGGGATACCTGCTGGCCGTGGTGGGTGATCGGCATGGGGTCGCCGGACAGCAGCGAATACTTGGCCGTGCGGGAGCGGACCTCCACGTGGATGATGCGGCCGCGGTACCTGAGGCGGAACGACAGCCCCACAATCCCCGGAGCCAGCCGTGGGCTGAACATGAGCTGGCCAGAGCCGCAGCGCATCCCGCCGAACCCGCCGACCAGCGCGGTCCAGGCGCCGGCCAGGGAGGCGATGTGCAGGCCGTCCTTGGTGTTGTGCTCACGGTCCTGGAGGTCCATGAACGCGGCTTCCGCGAGGTAGTCGTAGGCGAGGTCGAGGTGCCCCACCTCGGCGGCCATCACCGCCTGGGTGCAGGCGGACAGCGAGGAGTCCCGGACGGTGAGCGCCTCGTAGTAGTCGAAGTTCCGCAGCTTCTGCTCGGGGGTGAACGCTTCGCCGCGCATCTGCATCGCCAGCACCAGGTCGGCCTGCTTGACGACCTGCTTGCGGTACAGCTGGAAGTACGGGTAGTGCAAGAGCAGCGGGTAGTTCTCCTCCGGGGTGCCGGCGAAGTCCCACCGTGCGTACTGGGTGAACCCGTCGTGCTGCGGGTGGACCTCGAGCCGGGAGTCGAACGGGATGTGCATGTCGGCGGCGGCATCCCGCCACGAGGCGGCCTCCTCGGTCGTGACGCCGAGTTCCCTGGCCGCGTCCTGCAGTTTTTCCGCCAGGTCGGCGGCGCTGGACAGGTTGGCCTGGGCCATCAGGTTCGTGTAGACGTTGTTGTCCTTGACGGCGCTGTACTCGTCTGGCCCTGTCACGCCCTCGATGCGGAACTTCCCCTTGGCGTCGTGCTGGCCGAGGGAGCGCCACAGCCGCGCCGTCTCGACGAGCAGCGGCAGGACAACTTCCTTCTCGAACGCCTCGTCTTCGGTCGCGTCGATGTATTTCATGGCCGCGAACGCGATGTCGGCGTTGATGTGGAACGCGGCTGTCCCGGCGGGCCAGTACCCGGAGGTTTCCTGGCCGCGGATCGTCCGCCACGGGAAAGCGGCGCCCGCCAGGCCGAGTTCCTTGGCGTGGTCCTGAGCGACGTCCATCACGAGGTACCGCCAGCGCAGCGCGTCCGCCGCCGCGCCGGGCAGGGTGTAGGTCAGGACCGGGAGCACGAACATCTCGGTGTCCCAGAACGTGTGCCCGTCGTACCCGGTGCCGGTCAGCCCCTTCGCCGGGATCGGCCGGTACTCGGCGCGGGCGGCCGCCTGCATGATGTGGAACAGCCCGAACCGCACCGCCTGCTGGATCTCGACGTCACCGTCGACTTCGACGTCGGCGCCCTCCCAGAACGAGTCCAGGTAGTCGCGCTGCTCCTTGAGCAGTCCTTCCCAGCCGGTCAGCTGAGCGGCGGCGAGTGCGCCGTGGACCTGGTTGACCAGCGCGGGCCGCGACCGCTGCGACGACCAGCCGTAGCCGAGGTACTTCACGATCCTGACCTCTTCGCCCGGCTTGACCTGGGCGGCGACCGTCAGCCGGCCGAGGTCGGGGAACGACTCGGTCCCCATCGTCATCAGCCTCGGGCCCTTGACGTCATGCGCCATCGCGCAGGCCATCCGCAGCTTGCTCATCCGGGTGCTGTGGACGAGCACGGCGCGCGGGTGCTTGCCGTCTGACGCCTGGTGTTCCTCGCTGACCAGCGGCGAGGCCAGCACGGCGGCGGCGCGCGGGTCGGTGGCGGTGACCGGCACTTCCTCGTTGGCCACGATCTCCGAGAGCACGACCAGCCGCAGGGTCTCGTCCACCGGCTTGACCGTGTACTTGATCGCGGCGACCGCGCGCTGGGTCAGCGACACCAGTCGCACCGATTCGACCTGGACGGTGTGCCCGGCCGGCGAGGTCCACACGACCGTCCTGGTCAGGGTGCCCGCGCGCAGGTCGAGGGTCCGGGTGTGCGACTGCACGGACCCGTACCTGACGTCGAACGGCTCGTCGTTCACCAGCAGCCGGATCACCTTGCCGTTGGTGACGTTGATGACCGTCTGGCCCTCTTCGGGGAACCCGTAGCCCGCTTCGGCGTACGGCAGCGGCCTGACCTCGTACAGCGAGTTCAGGTAGGTGCCTGGCAGCCCGTACGGCTCTCCCTCGTCCAGGTTGCCGCGCAGGCCGATGTGCCCGTTGGACAGGGCGAAAACCGACTCGCTCTGCGCGAGCAGGTCCAGGTCAATGTGCGACTCGGTGAGAGACCACGGCTCGGCGCCGTAGAGCGCGTCTTTGATCACAGCAGCTCCCCCAGGTCCTGGACCACGATGTCCGCCCCATGCGACCGCAGCGCGTCCGCCTGCCCCACCCGGTCTACGCCGACCACGAAGCCGAAGTTGCCCGCGCGGCCCGCCGCCACCCCGGCCAGCGCGTCCTCGAAGACCGCCGCCTCGGCGGCGGCGAAGCCCAGCATGCGCGCCGCCTCGAGGAACGTGTCGGGCGCGGGCTTGCCGCGCAGCCCGAGCTTCTTGGCTACCAGGGCGTCGACCCGCACGTCGAACAGGCCGGCGACGCCGCCCGCGTCGAGGACGGCTTCGGTGTTCGCGCTCGACGACACGACCGCGGTGCGCAGCCCGGCCGCCCTGACGGCTTCGATGTACCGGCGGGAGCCCTCGTAGACCTCGACGCCGTCTCGCTTCAGCACCGCGAGGACCAGCTCGTTCTTCCGGTTGCTCAGCCCGTGGATCGTGGGCGCTCCCGGCGGGTCGTCTTCCGACCCTTCCGGGAGCGATATCCCCCTGGATTCGAGGAACGATCTCGTACCCTCGAGCCGCGGCTTGCCGTCGACGTACTCGTCGTAGTCAGCCGGGTCGAACGGCACGAACGGCGTCCCGTTCTTGGCCGACCACTCCCGCAGGAAGCCGTCGAACATTTCCTTCCACGCCGCGGCGTGCACGACGGCGGTCTTGGTCACGACCCCGTCCATATCGAAGAGGCAGGCTCTTATCCCGTCCGGCAGTCCAAGCACGTAAGAAACGCCGCCCCTTCGCAAGCTCAGCCCGAGAAACCGGGTTTGTCCTCCGGCAGTTCGAGGTCACTCTTCGCCAGCTCCTCGATGTTGACGTCCTTGAAGGTGACTACCCGCACATTCTTGACGAATCGCGCCGGGCGGTACATGTCCCACACCCAAGCGTCGTGCATTGTTACTTCGAAGAACACCTCACCGGTACCGGTGCTGCGCACCTGCAAGTCGACGTCATTGGTGAGATAGAAGCGGCGTTCGGTCTCGACGACATGAGTGAACAGGCCGACGACGTCGCGGTACTCGCGGTAGAGCTGCAGCTCCATTTCCGCTTCGTACTTCTCCAGGTCTTCCGCGCTCATGTCCCCTATTCTCCCTCCACCTGCCCCGTCTCCGGGACGGTCCCAGGCACGCACCGGAAGGATGTGCGGTGCTCCGGGCAGGGCCCGAACTCCGCCAGTGTCTGCAGGTGCTCGTCGGTTACATACCCCTTGTGACGGCCGAAGCCATACTGGGGATAACGCTCATCGAGCTCCCGCATCATCCGGTCCCTGGTCACCTTGGCGACGATCGACGCCGCCGCGACCGACGCGGCGACCCGGTCTCCCTTCCACACCGCGAGCGCGGGTGAGCCGAGGCCGCGCACGGGAAAGCCGTCGGTCAGCACGTATCCCGGCGCGGTGCGCAGCCCCGCGAAGGCGCGGCGCATGCCCTCTACGTTGCACACGTGCAGTCCGAAGCCGTCGATCTCGTTGACGGGGATCGTGACCACGTGCCAGTCCACCGCGTGCCGCATGATGTGCCCGTAGGCGTCCTCGCGGGCAGCGGGGGTGAGCAGCTTGGAGTCCGCCAGCTGCGGCATCCGCCTGATGGCGGCCTGGTCGAGCACGACGGCGGCGACCACGAGCGGCCCCGCGCACGCCCCGCGCCCAGCCTCGTCAATGCCCGCGACCGGCGCCAGCCCGGCGCGCGCGAGCACGTTCTCGTAGGCGGCGAGCCCGGCGCTGCGCCGCGGCGTGTACCCGTGCTGGACCATTTCATTTTGCAGCGTACGCCAACCGCGCGCCGACCGCGCCTGCCTCTGCTCGGTGGCGAAAATCCGGTCCGCGCCGCCCCGCTCCGCGCCCCGCTCCCCCGTCGCGACCGCTTCTGTCGCCGCTTATCCGGAACGGGCCCGTGGTGCCCCGGGACACCAGACTCGGCCGTCCGCAGGGGCCCCCTCCCGGCGCCTCTCCTGTGACGGCAGCCACACCAGCCCCGCGAACCGGCCCGGGCTATTGGCGCTGTGGCCCACAGCGCCAATAGATCCGCGCCTGTGGGCCACACCGCCAGTCCGCGCGACGGCTTGGGTGCGACTAGGGCTCGGCGGCTTCGCGGCGCTTGCGGCGGGCGGAGATGCGGCGGCGGGCGCGGTGCTGGAGCCAGGTCAGCGGGACGGCGCCGGTGAAACCGAGCGCCAGCGGCAGCGCCGAAGCGACCGGCCCGGCCGGGCGCAGCGCCGTCCCGTTGTCCATCGCGGCGGCGAGCGCGGCATTCGAGCTGCTGGCCGCCGGGGAGTTGAGCTGGGGCTGCTCGAAGGTCACGGGGATGTTCAGGATGCCCCACCTGCTGGGCGGCCAGATAATGACGAAGGCCCGGCCGAGGACGGAGCTCTCGGCGATCGTTCCGCCGCCCGGGTCCCCCATGTGCCCGCGGGAGTCGTAGGAGACGGCGCGGTGGTCGCCCATCACCCAGAGGCGGCCGGGCGGCACGGTGATCTTGAACTGCTGAGTGGACGGCTGGTTGCCCGGGTACAGGTACGACTGCTCGCTGAGCGGGACGCCGTTGACCGTGATCTGGCCGTTGGCGTTGCAGCACACCACGTGGTCGCCCGGCAGCCCGATGACCCGCTTGATGTAGATGGACGAGTCGTGGCTGATGCCGACGATGCCCTCGAGATCGCTGCCGAGCCTGCTGAAGATGTTCGAGCTGGACGGCGTGTCGGGATCCCACGATCCACGGCCGTCGAACACGATGATGTCGCCGCGGTGGATGCCGCGGAAGTCGTAGACGAGCTTGTTGATGAGCACCCGGTCGCCGATGTCGAGCGTGTTCTCCATCGAGGCGGACGGGATGAAGAAGGCCTGGATCGCGTAGGTCTTGATGATCAGCGCGAGCACTACCGCTATCACGCCGAGCACCAGCAGTTCGACCAGGGCGCTGCGACGCCTGCGCCGTTTCCGGGCATGGCGTGTGGGGGGCGGCTGCTCAGCGCCGCCGGGGTCGTCGCCGCTGTCCGGCCCTGAGCCTGGCTCGCCCTGCCCGGCCTGGCCCGGCTGGCCGGGCTGGCCGGCGTTGCCGCGGCCGGGAATCGCGCGGGTGTCTTCCAGCTCAGACACGCGGTCGGCGGGATCCCACGGCGGCGATCCGAAGCCTTCCCGTGAGCCGGAACCGCTCATCCGCGTCCCCCTGCTCTCTCACGCCAGGCCGCACCGTCGTCGCTCATCAGCTTGAGCGTATCGCCACTTTCGCCATGGGTGATCGCTCGCATCGCTAACGATCAAGGCGTTGCCCTAGGACTAGCTGCCCGTTTCCCGCGAATCGTCACCAGGTTCCGGCGCGCGGCGGCGGCGCCAGGCGAGGACGCCGACGGTCAGTGCGGCGGCCGAGCCGCCCAGGACGGCGGGCGCCGCAGCCGTGGCGTGCAGCGCCACCTGCTGGAATGTGGCGGGAATGGGCAGGTCACCGATCCGTGACGGCGGCCAGATGATCACGAACGCGCGGCCGACGACCTCGCTCTCCGGGATGCTCCCGCCGCCCGGGTCGGTGGTGCGGTAGCGGGAGTCATCGGAATCCGCCCGGTTGTCCCCCATCACCCACAGGTGCCCGGCGGGCACTACGGCGTCGAACGGCACCGAGGACGGGACGTCTCCTGGATGGATGTACGACTGCTCGCTCAGCGGAACCCCGTTGACGGTGACCCGGCCCTGCGCGTCGCAGCACACCACGTGATCGCCGGGAAGGCCGATCACCCGCTTGATGTAGTCGGTGCCAGGCGCGGTGACGCCGATCAGGTTCGTGAGGTCGTCCCGCAGCCGGAGGAACGGGTTGCCCGGCGGCGGCGGGGCGTCCGGCCCCCACGATCCCTGCCCGCTGAACACCACGACGTCCCCGCGGGCTACGTCACGGAACCGGTAGACGATCTTGCTGACCAGCACCCGGTCACCCGGCAGCAGGGTGTTCTCCATCGAACCGGACGGGATGGAGAACACCTCGACGACGAATGCCTTGAGCAGGATGGTCAGGGCAAGCGCCGCGACGACGATGACGACGAGATCGCGCCAGAACGGACGCTTCCGCCGCCGTTTCTTCTCGCCAGCGGGCGCCTGCTCCGCGGCCTGGACGTCCGCTGCCGCGGGATCCTGGCCGTCCTGGTTTCCCTGGGGGCCGGGGGCACCCGGCGGATCCTGGTCAGGCACGCCGTCGGAGCCTGGCCGGCCTGGCTCGGAGGCCATCGGCGGTCAGCCCGGCAGCCGTGGTCAGCTGGCGGTGGTGTCCCGGCGTTCCTTGATCCTGGCGGCCTTGCCGCGCAGATCCCGCAGGTAGTAGAGCTTGGCGCGGCGGACCCGGCCACGGGTCACGGGCTCGATCTTCTCGATCGAGGGGCTGTGCACCGGGAAGGTGCGCTCGACGCCTACGCCGTAGCTCACCTTGCGGACGGTGAACGTCTCCCGCAGGCCGCCGCCCTGGCGGCGGATCACAACACCCTGGAACACCTGGATCCGGGAGCGGTTGCCTTCCTTGACCCGGACGTGCACCTTGATGGTGTCACCGGGGCGGAACTCCGGGACGTCGTCGCGGATCTGGGCCTGCTCAAGCTCGGCGATCGCGGTATGCATGGTGGAAATTTCCTCAGTCAGTCCTGGCCGGATGTGCGCGCGACGCGCCTCCGGAGTGTAAGCCTTCTTGCCAGGGAAACACCCCGGCGGAGTCAAAGCCCGAACGGGCAGCGCTCTTTAGTGTGCCATACTTTCGCCGTCAACCGGAAAGCCAGCCTGAATGAGCACCGCCCGGTCGCGCGCATCCAGCCCATCGCCGGCCGCGAGCCTGCGGATCAGGTCCGGCCGCCGTTCCGCGGTCCGCCGCAGCGCCTCGTCCCGCTGCCACCGCGCAATGGCCGCGTGATCCCCCGACAGCAGCACCGGCGGAACCTCATGCCCGCGCCAGGCCCGCGGACGGGTGTAGACGGGCCCCTCGAGCAACCCGTGCATCGAGCCGCCCCCGCCCCCGAACGAGTCATCACTAACCGACCGCTCGTTCCCCAGAACTCCGGGAAGCAGCCGGCACACGGCCTCCACGATCACGACAACAGCGGCTTCCCCTCCGGCAAGCACATAGTCCCCGATGCTCACTTCGTCGACAGCCATCCCCCGCGCCCGCGCATCCTCCACGACCCGCGCATCAATCCCCTCATACCGCCCGCACGCAAACACCAAATGCCGCTCCCCCGCATAGGCAAGCGCCTTCTCCTGCGTAAACGGCACCCCACTAGGAGTAGGCACAACCAGCCTGGCCCCTGTGACGGATGGGACGGCAGGAGTGGACGAGGCGGACGAAGTTGCCGGGGCAGATGGGTCGCCGACCGCCTGGAGTTCGGCCGACAGGATCGCGTCGAGGGCAGCCCCCCACACGTCGGCCTTCATGACCATCCCTGGCCCGCCGCCAAAGGGCGTGTCATCCACCGTGTGGTGGACGTCCGTGGCCCATTGCCGTAGGTCATGGATGTGGAAAGCCACGTCGCCGCGAGCGGCCGCCTTACCGATCAGCGAAACGCCAAGGGGCCCACCCACGCCCGAGGAAGGCCCAAAATAATCCGGGAAAATCGTGACGATGTCTATCCGCATGGCAACCTCCCTCCGTGATTTCATGATCACGAAAGAAAAGCCCGCGTATAGGGTGTTTTTCTTTCGTGATCATGCCGCCTTGGGGAGCAGCGGGGCGCCGGTGGTGTGACGCCGCGTCGTTCGGTGCCGCTCTAGGGCACCGACTGGACGCGGTGAACACCACCAAGCCCGCGCGACCCACGATTAAGGCGTCTCCTGGAGGTCTATCAGCCCGGGCGGCGGGTCGATGACGAGAACGCCTGACGCTACGTCCACGTCCGTAACTATCGCCTTCACGAACGGGACCAGGATCTCGCGCGTCCCGGCGCGGACGGCGAGCAGGTCCTGGCCGGAGTGCAAGACGTCCTCGACGACGCCGATCTCGGTGCCGTCGACGGTGCGCACAGCCAGCCCGACCAGCTCGTAGTCGTGGAACTCGTCGGGGTCGTCGGATGGTGCGAGCGTGCTGGAGTCAACGATCAGCCAGGTGCCGCGCAGCTCGCCGGCCGCGTCCCGGTCCCTGACGCCCTCGAACCTGACGAGGAGCTCACCGGAGTGCCAGCGCACGGCGGCCACGGTGAGCGGCCCGACGTCCTCGGGATCGGTGTCCAGCCGGGAGCCTGGAGCGAACCTAAGCTCTGGCTCGTCCGTCCGGACACCGACCACGACGTCACCGCGAACCCCGTGCGGGCGGCCGATTCTGCCGACGCTTACCTGCATGGACCGTCAGCGGACTTCGCCGGTCTCCAGCAGGTCGATGCGTACGTGCCGGTTCCCCGCCAGGGAGCTGATCACGGTACGCAGCGCCCGGGCGGTGCGCCCGCCTCTGCCGATGACCTTGCCGAGGTCGTCTGGATGCACGCGAACCTCTAGGACGTTGCCCCGGCGAAGCATCCTGCTGGCCACGCGGACGTCGTCCGGGTGCGTCACGATGCCCCTGACGAGGTGCTCGAGGGCTTCCTCAAGCACCTCAGGCTCCGGAACCGCCATCGGGAGCCTCGGCAGCCGCTTCGGGCGCCGGGCTAGCGTCGGCCTCTGCCTTAATCTCGGCCTTGGCTTCGGCGGGGGCGGCAGCCTCGGCGGGCTCAGCCTTGGGCTCGGCCTTGGTCTCGGCGGGGGCGGCAGCCTCGGCGGGCTCAGCCTTCGTCTCGGCCTTGGTCTCGGCGGGGGCGGCAGCCTCGGCGGGCTCAGCCTTCGTCTCGGCCTTAGTCTCGGCGGGGGCGGCAGCCTCGGCGGCCTCAGCCTTCGTCTCGGCCTTAGCCTCGGCGGGGGCGGCAGCCTCGGCGGCCTCAGCCTTCGTCTCGGCCTTAGCCTCGGCGGGGGCGGCAGCCTCGGCGGCCTCAGCCTTCGTCTCGGCCTTGGCCTTGGCGGGGGCGGCAGCCTCGGCGGGCTCAGCCTTCTTCGGCTGGTCCTTCTTCGCCGAGGACCTAGCCGGCTTCGCCGCGGCCTTGGTCTCCTTCGCCGCCTGGCTTTCCTTCACCAGCGACTCGTAGCGCTCTTTCTTTTCCGCCTTCGGCTCGGAGGTCTTCAGCGTGCCCTCGGCACCGGGCTCGCCCTTGAACTTCTGCCAGTCACCGGTGATGGTGAGCAGGTGGCGCACCGGGTCGGTCGGCTGCGCGCCAACCGAGAGCCAGTGCTGGACTCGCTCCGAGTCCACCTCGATGACCGACGGGTCCGCCTTCGGGTTATACCTGCCGATCTCCTCGATGGCGCGCCCGTCTCGCTTGGTACGAGCGTCGGCGACGACGATCCGGTAGTAGGGTTCCCGGATCTTGCCCAGGCGCTTTAGCTTGATCTTGACAGCCACGGCTGTGGTCTTCTCCCAGCGAAGTAGGTACGTGCGTCGGGCACCGCCAGCGGGGAATGGCCGGCCGGACCGAGCGGATGGGCCAGGCCGGCGAACGAGGAGAGGGCCCCGCGCGGCCAGGCGTCAAGAGGTCATTCTGCCAGATCCCGGCGTCCAAGGGGTAATCATGGGACCGCGGCCGGTGCCGTCAGCGGACCAGTCCCCGCGCCACCGCAGGCCGATTACGTTACGTAGCCATTTTTGCCCAAAGCTGGGGTGAATCCCAAGAAACAGTTACATCACGTGCGTTGACTTCACCTACGGGCGCTCGTAACGTTTGGCTAACTTGTTGACAATCCTGGTTCGCACAGGCGTTCGCAGAGCGTACATAGCTAACCAACAGGCGCGTTCCGTTACGTTTGGCATCATCCTGCACGTGGTCACGCGCTACCCGGCGCGCACCCATGAAGGAGATCTCCAGAACATGACGTCCAAGAACCCCGTACCCGGCGTGGCGATCACCCCGCCGGTCGGCATCCGACCTTCAAGTGAGCGGATGACAGTCCATTGCTTGAGCTAGACCACGTGACGAAGCGGTTCGGCCGGGTCGTTATCGCGGAAGACCTGTCGTTCTCGGTCAACGCCGGGGACACGGTCGGGATCGTCGGGCCGAACGGCGCTGGCAAGACCAGCCTGTTCGGCCTGATTTCCGGTGACTTGTCCCCGGACGCCGGCCACGTCAAGTTCGCCGGGCGCGATATCACCCGGCTCGACTCGGCCGGCCGGTGCCGGCTCGGCATCGGGCGGACCTACCAGGTCCCGCGCCCGTTCGCCGGCATGACGGTGTTCGAGAACGTCCTGGTCGCCGCGCAGCAAGGCGGCGGCCTGCGCCGCAAGGCCAGCTACGCGGCCGCCGCCGACGCGCTGGAGCGCACCGGGATAGCCGGCGAGGCAAACGTGCCCGCCGGCCGGCTCGGACTGCTCCAGCGCAAGCGCATGGAGGTCGCCCGCGCGCTGGCGACCGGGCCGACGCTGCTGCTGCTCGACGAGGTGGCCGGCGGCCTCACCGACCCGGAAGTGACGGTGCTCGTCGGGATCGTCCGCGGCATCAACGCCGAGGGCATCGCCGTGATCTGGATCGAGCATGTGGTGCGCGCGCTGACCTCCCTGGTCAGCAGGCTCACCTGCCTGTACGGCGGCCAGTTCGTCGGCGACGGCGACCCGGCCAGCGTGCTCGCCAACCCGCGGGTCCGCGAAATCTACCTGGGCGTCGAGGTCACCGCGGAGCAGCTGGAGGCCGAGGCCGGCGACGAGCTGGCCGGGGCGTCGGGGGCGCCCGGGGCGCCCGGGGCGTCGGGGGCGTCCGGGGCGTCCGGGACTTCGGAGGCCTAGGGGGCGTCCGGGGCCGCTGAGTCTGACGGGAGCGGCACGTGAGTACATCCGCGAACGAGGCGCCCGCCGCGCAGCAGGGCGCACCACTGCTGGACGTACGCGACCTCATCGTGCACCACGGCCAGCTGCGCGCTCTGTCCGGGATCTCGCTTCGGGTGTTCCCCGGTGAGGTCTACGCGATCATCGGCGCGAACGGCGCCGGCAAATCGACGCTGCTGCGCACGATCGCCGGGCTGCACCAACCCCACCGAGGGGTCGATCGTCTACGACGGCAAGCACGTGACCGGCTTGCGGCCCGAGAAGCGGGCTACCGCGGGCATCGTGATGGTGCCCGAGGGCCGCCGCCTGTTCCCGTCGCTGACGCTCGAGGAGAACCTGCAGGTCGGCGCGACCTTCGCGCGTTCTGGTCCATAGACCATCGAGAAGGTCTACGACCTGTTCCCCTGGATGAAGGAACGCCGCCACCAGAAGACCTCGCAGATGTCCGGCGGCGAGCAGCAGTCCGTCGCCATCGGCCGGGCGCTCGTCGCGAACCCGCGGGTGCTGCTCCTCGACGAGCTGTCGCTCGGCCTTGCGCCGGTCATCATGCGGCGGATCTACGGCATGCTGCCGCAGATCCTGTCGTCCGGGGTGACCGTGCTGCTCGTCGAGCAGGACGTGAGCCAGGCGCTGCGCGTCGCGACCCATCTGCAGTGCCTGCTCGAGGGCCACAGCACGCTCGAAGGGCGGCCCGCCGACGTCACCGCGGCGCAGGTGGAGGCGGCCTACTTCGGCACAGGCGAGCAGGCGGCAACGGCCGACGGCATTCCCGATCGGAGCGAAGCCTGATGGGCTGGGTCAACGCCATCATCCAGGGCATCCTGACCGGCGGTCTCTACGCGTTGTTCGCGTGCGGGCTTTCCCTGATGTTCGGCGTCATGAAGTTGGTGAACCTCGCGCACGGCGACCTCGCCGTGGTCGCGGCCTACATCGGCATCGGGGTCATCGCGGTCATCCACATCCCGTTCCTGTGGTCCGTCCCCATCGTGGTGGCGATCATGGCGGCGCTCGGCTACGTCCTGCAGCGGTCGCTGTTCCAGTCGGCCATCACCCGCGGCGAGCTCACCACGCTGGGGCCTGGTGGACGACAGGTTCAACATCCGGCTGTTCCCTGTCGGCTACTACCTCTGGTCGCCAGGCGAACGGCGCGGGCGGCAAGGGCGGCAGGCCAAGGGCACGGCGGGCGTCGCCAGCTAACCGGCCCTGTGTGGTCGGCGGCTAGCGGCTCTCGCGGCCTCCCGGCGATTTGTTCCTGTTTTCTGTCGTCAGAACGACAGAAAACAGGAACAAACTGGTAAGAGGTCAGCGGAGAGGAGCAAACGCGTGGCAGTCCACGACAGTGCGGGGGTGACCACGGTCGGGCCGGATCCGCACTTCATCCGGTACCCGATTCGCACCCAGCGTTCGGACTTGTCGGTCACCGCCAGCGTCGGGAACCTTCTCGCGGCACTGGCGGCCGCCCTGCCCGGTCGAAGCGCCCGGATAGACAAGCCGCGGCGCGCGGCCATCGAGCGCGCCGCGGCGGACGTTCGCTCCCAGACCAGCGAACGGCTGGCCGCGGTGAACGTCTCCTGCGCGGACTGAGCCGGACACGATCGGAGGTCATGGCTCATGCGGGTGGCGGTCATCCGGCATCACGACGTGGATTCCGCGAGCTTCGTCGGCGAGGCGTTCGAGGCACGCGGAGCGGAGTTGGACGTCCGCTTGTTCCCCGGCGGTTCGCTGCCCGCGC
This sequence comes from uncultured Actinomycetota bacterium, assembly GCA_963843745.1. Taxonomy (GTDB): domain Bacteria; phylum Actinomycetota; class Actinomycetes; order Streptosporangiales; family Streptosporangiaceae; genus Trebonia. Next base: position 253,598 of record CAWJLP010000007.1, on the reverse strand, counting down.
TGGACGGCGCCGACCACGCTGTCGTGCTCGGGTCTTACTCGTCGGTCAACGACGACGACGCGTGGATCGCCGAGGAGCTGGACTGGCTGCGGCGGGCGGACGCGGCCGGGGTGCCGGTGCTCGGCGTCTGCTTTGGCGGCCAGGCACTGTGCGCGGTGTCCGGCGGGCGGGTCGAGAAGATGGACCGCGAGGAGATCGGCTGGAAGGTCATCGACACCGATGACGCGGACCTGGTGCCGGCCGGGCCGTGGCTGGAGTTCCATGGCGACCGGTGCCTGCCGCCGCCCGCGGCGAGGGTGCTGGCGCGCAACGAGATGGCGGTGCAGGCGTTCTCGATCGGGCGGCACCTCGCGGTGCAGTTCCACCCGGAGTGCGACGGGGCGCAGCTCAAGCGCTGGCTGGACGGCGGGGGCCTGGAGCACCTCAGGAGCGCGGGGGTGGACGCGGACCGGCTCCTGGCACAGACCCTCCGCGAGGAACCGGGCGCACGCGAGCGAGCGGACCGGCTAGTCGCCGGGGCGCTGCGGATCGCCGCCGTCAGTTCTCCTCCACGGACCTGATGATCACCACTTCTAGCTCTCGCGCCACTGGCTGGCCATTGCGCGATTGCGGACGCGGCAGCACATTTAGTCTGTGCCGGGATCACTTTTCACGATCGAGCCGGAGGACCGGGTAGTCATCACCGGTGCCTCGGGGTTCATCGGGTCCGCTGTCGTCAGGGCCGTCCAGGCGAAAGGCGCGCGCGTTATCGCGATGGTCGAGCCGGGGGCCGACCACCGCAACCTCGCGGCCTGTGACGCGGAACGGGTCGTGGCAGATATCCGGGATCCGGCCGCCGTCAGGGCCGCCTGCGCCGGCGCCCGCTTCGTGTTTCACCTGGCCGCCATCTACCGCTTCTGGGCACGCGACCCCCGCGTCTTCTACGACGTCAACGTCGGAGGGACGCTCAACGTGCTCGAACGCCGTCCTGGCGGCGGGGTGCGAGCGGCTGGTGTTCACGTCCACCGTCGGCGTACTCAGCGCCGTGAAAAGCCGGGACGGCAGCCCGTCGGACGAGACACGCTATCCCGACCTGGCCCAGTTGCGCGGGTCTTATAAGGGGTCCAAGTTCGTGGCTGAGCACGAGGTGCTGCGGGCCTGCGCCCAGGGTCTTGACGCCTGCCTCGTCTTGCCGACTTTCCCGCTCGGCCCCGGCGACACCGGTCCCACGCCGACCGGCAGGGTCGTGCTCGACTACCTCAACGGCAAGATGCCCGCGTTCACGGACACCGCGATGAACGTCGTGCACGTCGACGACCTGGCCAGTGGACACGTCGCGGCCCTCGAACGCGGCGGCCGGGGCCGCAGCTACATCCTCGGCGGCGAGAACCTGTCGATGCTGGCCATCCTCCAGGTACTCGCCGACTGTACCGGCCTGCCGATGCCCCGGCTGCACGTCCCGCTCAGCCTGGTCCTGGCGGCCGGAGCCGCCTCTACCCTGGTCCAGGGGCGGCTGCTGCGCCAGGAGCCCCGCGTGCCGTTCGAGGCCGCGCGCATGTCGACGGCCAGGATGATCTTCAACGACGAGCGAGCGCGCACCGAGATCGGCCATACCTCGCGGCCGGCGCGCGAGGCCATCACGGAATCCGCGCGCTGGTTCGCCGGCAACGGCTACGTGGGCGCCCGCCGGCTCGCCGGCATCAAATGGCGCGCCTAGGGGCACCTATGCGTGCACCGGCGCCCTCCGGGAGAATGTGAAGCGTGTTGCTCGCAGAACTCGCTGAGGTGTCTCGCGCCGTCGCGGGTACGCCGGCCCGGCTCGGGAAGATCGACGCCCTTTCCTCGGCGCTCCGGTCCGCCACGCCGGAAGAAGCACCCGTCGTCGTCGCCTGGCTGTCCGGGGAACTGCCGCAGCGGCAGATCGGCGTCGGGTGGGCGGCGCTGCGGTCGGCGCCGCCGCCGGCGGCTGCCCCGTCGCTGACGGTTCGCGACGTGGACGAGGCGTTCAGCAGGATCGGGGCGCAGAGCGGCAAGGGGTCGGCGGCCGAGCGGAAACGGCTGATCGGGGAGGTGCTAGGCGCCGCCACCGACGGTGAGCAGTACTTCCTCGTGCGGCTACTGTCCGGGGAGCTGCGCCAGGGCGCGCTCGACGGGGTGATGACCGAGGCGGTGGCGCGGGCCGCTGACGTTCCCGTGGCGCAGGTGCGGCGCGCGGTGATGCTGCGCGGGTCGCTGCCCGCGGTGGCGGGGGCGGCGCTGAGCGGCGGGAGCGCGGCGCTGGCCGGGTTCGGGCTGCTGGTCGGGCAGCCGCTGAAGCCGATGCTGGCCGGGAGCGAGCCGTCCATCGAGGAGGCACTGGCCAAGATAGGCGGGCCGGCCGCCGTGGAATGGAAGCTCGACGGCATCCGGATCCAGGCGCACATCTCAGGAGACGGCGATAAGACCATCCGGCTGTTCACCAGGACGCTCGACGACATTACGGCCCGGCTGCCCGAAGTCGTCGCCGCGCTCACCGCGCTGCCGGTGCGCAGCGCGGTGTTCGACGGCGAGCTCATCGCGCTGCGGCCGGACGGCCGGCCCTACCCGTTCCAGGACACCTCCGCGCGGGCGGCGAGCGACGCGGCGCCGGAAAACCCGGTGCCGCTGTCGGTGTTCCTGTTTGACGTGCTGCACCTCGAAGGCACCGACCTGATCGACCTGCCCGACGAGCAGCGTCACGCGGCGCTCGCTAAAGTCGTCCCGGCCGCCATGCTCATGCCGCGGCTGGTGACCGGCGACGCGGACGAGGCGACCGCCTTCTTCAAGGACGCGGTCGCCCGCGGCCATGAGGGCGTGGTGGTCAAGGCGCTGACCGCGCCGTACGCGGCCGGGCGGCGCGGCGCCGGATGGATCAAGGTGAAGCCGCGGCACACGCTGGACCTGGTGGTCCTCGCTGTCGAGTGGGGCCACGGCCGCCGTCAGGGCTGGCTGTCCAACCTGCACCTGGGCGCCCGCGATCCGGTGAGCGGCGGCTGGGTGATGCTCGGCAAGACGTTCAAGGGCCTCACCGACGAGCTGCTCACCTGGCAGACCGAGCGGCTGCTCGAGCTCGAGGACCACCGCGACGACTGGACCGTGTACGTACGGCCCGAGCTCGTCGTCGAGATCGCCTTCGACGGCGTGCAGCGCAGCCCGCGTTACCCTGGCGGCGTCGCGCTGCGCTTCGCGCGGGTGCTCCGCTACCGCGAGGACAAGCTAGCCGCCGAGGCGGACACGATCGACTCGGTCCGCGCCATCGCGGCGGACTGACCTACCGATTTTCCTGACCACGGATCCGCCGCTGTGTATACCGGCTCGCGCTGCACTTCGGGCAGACCTGCAACTCCCTGAAAAGCTTGACGTCCTCGTCCTCCGCACCGGCGTCGTCCAGATGCGCAGCCGCCAGGAATTGGTCCGTCCCGGCCTTGGTAAAGGGGCTACGCCCTTGCATATATCTCAGGTCCGGCGCTACGGAGATTCGTGGGGCACGGGGAGGCTTGCGGCCGGCCATTGCGGCCTTCAGCACCCAGGTCTGACCGCACTCAAGACAGGTCCGTTCCACCATTCCGCGATTACGGAAAGGCCACACCATGTGCCAAAGTGTACGCGCCCGGCGGTTACTTCTTCTTCTTGTTGTTGCGCTTGCCGAAGGCGGCCGGGACGTTGCCCTGGGGCAGGCCGCCGCCGGGGAACTGCGGCAGCGCCGACGGGCCGCCGCGGAAGCCGGCGAAGCCGTTGTCGCCGCCCTGACCGCCGGCCTGCGCGTCGCGCAGCATTTCCGCCAGCTCTTCCATCGAGGCCGGCGCCTGCTGAGCCTGGGCCTGGGCCTGGGCGGCCTGCTGGTCGCCACCCTGACCGCCTTGACCGCCCTGGCCGCCGCCCGACGCGGCCAGCGCCGCCTTGCGCGGGTCGCCGCTCCGGCGCTTGCCCTTCTTCGACGACTTCACCGCGGCCTTGGCCGCCCGCCGGGCGCCCGCGCCCATCATCCCCGGCATGCCGGGCATCGCGCCGCCGAGCATCTGCTTCATCTGCTTCTGGCCCTCGAAGAAGTTCGTGACGAGCTGGGACACCTCGCTAACCGTGGTGCCAGAGCCGGTGGCGATGCGCAGCCGCCGCGAACCGTTGATGATCTTCGGGTTCTGCCGTTCGCCCGGGGTCATCGAGCGGACGATGGCCTCGGCGTGGTCCAGGTCCCTGTCGTTGATCTGCGAGAGCAGCTCTTTGTTCTTCGCGGCGCCTGGCATCATGCCGAGCAGGTTCTGGATCGGGCCGAGCTTGCGCAGCATGCCGAGCTGCTCAATGAAGTCCTCAAGGGTGAACCCCTCACCGGACATCATCCGGTTGGCCATCGACGCGGCCTGATCGGCGTCGAACGCCTTCTCCGCCTGCTCGATCAGGCTGAGCACGTCGCCCATGTCCAGGATGCGCGAGGCCATCCGGTCCGGGTGGAACATGTCGAAGTCGGCCAGCTTCTCGCCGGTGGACGCGAACATGATCGGCTTGCCGGTCAGCGCCGCGATCGACAGCGCCGCGCCACCACGGGCGTCACCGTCCAGCTTGGTCAGCACCACGCCGTCGTAGCCCACGCCGTCGAGGAAGGCCTGCGCGGTCGCCACCGCGTCCTGGCCGATCATCGCGTCGACGATGAACAGGATCTCGTCGGGCTCGACCGCATCCCTGATCGCGGCGGCCTGCGCCATCATCTCCTGATCGATGCCGAGGCGGCCCGCGGTGTCGATGATCACGATGTTGTGCAGCGTCCGGCGCGCCTCATCGATCGACTGCCGCGCCACCGCCACCGGGTCGCCAACACCGCTGCCCGGCTCCGGAGCGTACACGGGCACGCCCGCCTGCCGCCCGATCACCTGCAACTGGTCCACGGCGTTCGGCCGTTGCAAGTCGGCGGCGACGAGCAGCGGCGTGTTGCCCTGCTCCTTCAGCCACAGCGCGAGCTTGCCCGCCATCGTCGTCTTACCGGAACCCTGGAGGCCCGCCAGCAAGATCACGGTCGGCGCTACCTTAGCGAACCGCAGCCGCCTGGCCTCGCCGCCGAGGATCTCGACGAGCTCCTCGTGCACGATCTTGATGACCTGCTGCGCGGGGTTGAGCGCCTGCGACACCTCGGCGCCGCTGGCCCTTTCCTTCACCCGCGCGATGAACTGCCTGACCACGGGCAGCGCGACGTCCGCCTCGAGCAGGGCGATGCGTATCTCGCGCGCGGTCGCGTCGATGTCGGCGGGCGACAGCCGCCCCTTGCCGCGCAACTGGGAGAAGACCTGGGTCAACCGGTCGGAGAGCGTCTCAAACACGCTTCCAGGCTACCGGGCCCGACAGACTCTAAGCCGCAAAGAGTCAGCTGCGTACGTTCCGGATGAATAAATCGGAACTGAGCGCGGACAGCACCGCGGCGACCACGCGGCGCCGCGCGTCCGGATCGCTGAGCAGGCCGCCGGTCGAGTCGGTGACGTAAAACACGTCGACCGCCTCCGCGCCGAGCGTCTCCACCCGGGCGGCGCGCACGTTCAGGCCGCATTCGCCGAGCGCACGGCCGATCCGCCACAGCAGGCCCGGTTCGTCGTGCGCCCGCACCTCAACCACGGTCGCGGTCCGCGAAGCGCCGTCGACGAGCGTCACCTTGGGCGGCGGCGCGGCGCTGCCGCGCGGCCGGGCCGCCCGCGCCCGGCGCTCGAGCCGGTCCTCGACGTCCAGCCGGCCCTCGAGCATGCGCCGCAGGTCCGCGGCGACCAGGTGGGCGTCCGGCGGATCGCCGTACTCCGGCGCCACGCTGAACACCGTGACGGCGGTGTCGCCGACCGAGGTCGCGGTGGCGCCGCGCACCGCGAGCCGGTGCGAGGCCAGCACGCCCGCCGCGCGCCACAGCAGGCCGGGCCGGTCCAGCGCCACCACGGTCACCTCGCCGCCCTTGACGATCGCCGCCGGGCCGCCCTCGGCGACGAGCGCGAGCTGGTCCTCGCGCAGCGGCGCGGGCCCTGGCATGGGCTCGCCGTCCAGCACCACGGTGACCCGCCGCACCAGGTCGGCGACCAGGCCGGCCTTCCAGTCGTTCCAGGCCGCGGGGCCAGTTGCCAGCCCGTCCGCGATCGACAGCGCGTGCAGCAAGTCCAGCAGCAGCCTGCTGCCCACCGCGGTCGCGACGTGCTGGGCGGTCATCGGGTCGTCGAGGTCCCTGCGGGTCGCAACCACAGGCAGCAGCAGGTGGTGCCGGACGGCGATGGCGACCACTTCCGAGTCCGCCTCGCTCAGCCCGACGCGGCGGGCCACGTCACGGGCCACCACCTCGCCTGAGACGCTGTGGTCGCCTGGCCACCCCTTGCCGATGTCGTGCAGCAGTGCCGTGAGCAGCAGCAGGTCGGGCCTGGCCACGTCGCGGGTGAGGGCGGCGGCGTTCGCCGCGGACTCCACCAGGTGCCGGTCGACGGTAAAGCGGTGCAGCGGGTTGCGCTGCGGCCGGTTCCGCACCCGCTCCCAGTCCGGGATCAGAGCGGTCACCAGCCCCTCCTGGTCCAGCGCCTCCCAGACGCCAATCGCGGCCGGCCCGGCGCCAAGCAGCGCGACCAGCGCGTCGCGGGCGTCGTCGGGCCACGGCACCGGCAGCGGCGGGCAGTCGGCGAGCCGCGCGAGCGCGCGCGGCGCCAGCGGCAGACCCGTCTGGGCCGCCGCCGCGGCGGCGCGCAGCACGAGCACCGGGTCGCTGGCCGGCACCGCGGCCCTGGCCAGCACGACCTCACCGTCCTGCTCGACCACCCCGTCCGCGAGCGGGCGGCGCTCCGGCTTGCCGCGGCGCATCCGTACCCCGAGCCCGCGGCGGCCGCCGGCCCTGTCGGCCTGCCTGAAGGCGTGATCGACCGCGTAGGCCACCGTGCGGCCCGCGCCCGCGAGCTGCCTGAGCAGCGCGTCGCCGTCCAGCAGGCCGAGCGTGCGCGCGACCTCGTCCTGCTCTTCGAGCACCAGCCGGTCCATGTGCCGCCCGGTGACCTCGTGCAGCACGTGCCGCGCGTCCAGGATCTGCTCGTACGCGGCGCGCACCCGCGGGCCTGGCGCGGGGGCGACCCAGGCGGCGGCGATCGCCTGGATGGCGTGCACGTCCCGCTGGCCGCCGCGTGACTCCTTCAGGTCAGGCTCGAGGAGGAAGGCGAGCTCGCCGTGCATCCTGGTGCGCTCCTCGTGGAGCTCCTTGAGCTCGGCCAGCCTGGTTTTGGCGTTACTGCGCCAGTCCTCGAGCGCGCCCTCGCGCAGCGAGTTAGTCAGGTCCGGGTCGCCCGCCACGTGCCGGGCGTTCAGCAGTCCCAGCGCGACCTTGAGGTCGCTGCGCGCCACCCGCCTGGCCTGCGGCACGGTCCGCACGGCGTGGTCGAGCCTGGCACCGGAATCCCAGACCGGGTACCAGATCCGGTCGGCGATCTTGGCGATGCCTTCCCTGCCGTCGTGCAGCAGCAGCACATCAAGGTCGCTGCCTGGCAGCAGTTCCTTGCGGCCGTAGCCGCCGACGGCGACGAGGGCGACGCCGGGCTCCGCCCCCAGCAGCCCGGCCAGCCAGCGGTCCGTTTCTGTAGTCCTTCGGCTACGATCAGCCGCGAAAGTGGTCATGTACGCTCACCAGGTCCCCCGAATGAGTTGTGCACGCCGCAGGACGGCGCGCTCGCGGTACTGGCCCCCCGCGTCTTATCAGGCCCGGCTCAGCCCAGCGGGCTGGCGCACCGGCTCAGAGCGCGTCAGTACCGCGCTCGCCCGTGCGCACCCGGACCACCGTCTCGACCGGCAGCACCCACACCTTGCCGTCCCCGATCCGGCCGGTCTGCGATGCCTTGATGATCACGTCGACGAGGGTCTCGGCGTCTTCGTCATCGCAGATGACCTCGATCCGGACCTTGGGCACCAGGTCCACCTGGTACTCCGCGCCCCGGTACACCTCGGTGTGCCCGCGCTGCCTGCCGTATCCGCTCGCTTCACTGACTGTCATGCCGTGCACGCCGAACGCCTGCAGCGCCGCCTTGACATCATCGAGTTTGAAGGGCTTGATGACAGCCGTAATGAGCTTCATGGAGTCACCCTTTCGTTAGCCTGAACTGACAATGACGTACCGGCGTTTCCTGCGTCCAGTCGGAATGTGTCGGGGACGTGAAACAGGCGGCCCCCGTATTACGCCGATGTTTCAGCCAGCCGAACGGCCGGCCGCGTTAGTCGCCGAGGATCGCGTCCACGAACGTCTCCGCGTCGAACGGCGCCAGGTCGTCAGGGCCCTCACCGAGGCCGACGAGCTTCACGGGAACGCCAAGCTCCCGCTGCACCGCGATCACGATGCCGCCCCTGGCGGTCCCGTCGAGCTTCGTCAGCACGATGCCCGACACGTCGACGACCTCGGCGAACACCCGGGCCTGCCGGAGCCCGTTCTGCCCGGTGGTGGCGTCGAGCACCAGCAGCACCTCGTCCACGCTGGTGCGCTTCTCGATGACGCGCTTGACCTTGCCGAGCTCGTCCATCAGGCCGGTCTTGGTGTGCAGCCGGCCCGCCGTGTCGATAAGCACCACGTCGGCTTCGGACTCGATGCCCTGGCTCACCGCCTCGAAGGCGACGCTGGCCGGGTCCGCGCCATCCTTGTCCGATCGGACGGTTTGCGCGCCCACCCGGTCTCCCCAGGTCTGCAGCTGGTCGACGGCCGCGGCACGGAACGTGTCAGCCGCGCCGAGCACCACCGTATCCCCGTCGCCGACCAGCGACCTGGCGAGCTTGCCGACGGTGGTGGTCTTCCCCGTGCCGTTCACACCGACCACGAGGATGACCGCCGGCCGCCCCTCGTGGCGCTGTGTCCGCAGCGCCCTGCTCGCCGCGGTTTCCACCTGGGCGAGCAGTTCGGCGCGGAGCATGGCCCGCACCTCCTCGGGGGTCCGCGTCCCCTCCACCTTCACCCGGGTCCGCAGCTCCGACACGATCTGCCTGGCCGGCGTGACGCCGACGTCGGCAGTGATCAAGACCTCTTCGATCTCGTCCCAGGTATCGTCGTCAAGCCGGTCCCTGGACAGCAGGCCGAGCAGCGCGGCGCCGAAGCCGGTCTGCGACCTCGCCAGCCGCGCCCGCAGCCGCATCATCCGCCCGGCCGACGGCGGGGGCTTCTCGACGACCGGCGGCTCGGGCGGCGCGGGCGTGCCGGCCGGACGCGGGACCGGCGGGGCCTGAGCGGTCTCGGTGCCGGCCGTATCCGTGTCGGTGTCTGGCCTGGCGATCGTGCCCGTTCCGGTTCCGGAACCGAGGTCGCCGCCCGCGCGGCCGCGCCGCACGCCACGGGTACCCCGCGGTCGCAGCAGCATCGTCCCGCCCACGCCGAGGATGAGCACGGCAAGCACAACGATGAGGATGATGTATTCCATAACAACCCTGAGTCTCCCGAACCGGCGATCCCGCGACGCTGCCCACCCGGCCTCGGCCGGTGGCTGGCGCCCCTGAGCACCCTACAACCTGCCCGCTTCCCCACCTCGCACACGCCGGGTCGCTACCCGAGCGGATGAACATGACAGCGAGTCGCTAACAGGCCAACGCCGCCCCGAGAACGCCGCATGCTGGGGCATCGCCAGTAGGCCGGGTGAGCACTTAGGAGCAGAACCCTACGCTTTTCTTGCTGTTATCAGCATTTTGGCGTGGTTTTCTGCTCCTAAGTCAGGATCGTCTCACGATGCGGGACGACCTCGGTCGATGACGCGGGCTGCGCGCCGCGGGCGGCAACATGCGGAAGCGCCGCGGGCGGCAACATGCGGAAGCGCCACGGGCGGCAACATGCGGAAGCGAGCGGGCGGCAACATGCGGAAGCGAGGCGGGAACGGCAGTCGGGGGTCAGGCGGGTTCGTGCTCGCGAACGCGCTGGCTGATCACGCTCGAGACGCCGTCGCCGCGCATCGTGACGCCGTACAGGGCGTCGGCCGCCTCCATCGTCCGCCGCTGGTGGGTGATGACGACCAGCTGGGAGTTCTCCCGCAGCTCCTCGAACACCCCCAGCAGCCGCTGCAGGTTCGTATCGTCAAGCGCGGCCTCAACCTCGTCAAGCACGTAGAACGGCGACGGCCTGGCCATGAAGATCGCGAACAGGTACGCGATCGCGGTCAGCGACCGCTCGCCGCCGGACAGCAGGGACAGCCGCTTGACCTTCTTGCCAGGCGGCCGCGCCTCGATCTCGATGCCGGTGGCCAGCATGTCGTCGGGCTCGGTCAGCAGCAGCCGCCCGGAACCGCCGGGGAACAGCCGCGCGAACAGGCCCTCGAACTCGCGCGCCGTGTCGGCGTAGGCGGAGGCGAACACCTCCTGCACCCGGTCGTCGACCTCCTTGACCACGGTGAGCAGGTCACGTCGGGTCTTGCGCAGGTCTTCCAGCTGCGTGGCGAGGAACTGGTGCCGCTCCTGCAGCGCCGCGTACTCCTCAAGCGCCAGCGGATTCACCTTGCCGAGCCTCGCGAGCTGCCGCTCCGCTGCCTCCGCACGCGCCTCTTGCTCCGCGCGGACGTACGGGACGCCGGTGAGCCTCGGCGGGAGGCTCGCTAGCGGGTTTCGATGCCACTTCGGGCATGTCCGCTTCCGGTTCAAGCTGGTCCGCTTCTTCGAGCTGGCCCGCCTCCGCGCGCACCGCGCGCACCGCGCGCAGCGCGTCGGCGAGCGTCGCGGGCGGCGGCCCACTGCCATTGCCATTGCCATTGCCATTGGCGTGAGACCTGGCCGGCCGCGGGGCGGCATCGGTCACCGGGACCAGGACACCCGGGCCGTACTCGGCGATCAGGGCCTCCGGCTCGACGCCGTACTCGTCGACCGCGTGAGCGGCGAGCTGCTCGAGACGCAGCCGGTGCTCGGCCCTGGCGATCTCGGCCCCGTGCGCCGTGTTGACCACCCCGTCGAGCTCGCCGGCCAGCGCCGTGACCCGGGCCCGCACCGCCTTGAGCGTCTCTGAGCTGCCCGCACTCGCCGCCTCGGCGGCGGACCGGCGAGCCTCCGCCAGAGCCAGCGAGGACTCCGCGACGCCGACCGCGACTGCCGCGCCCGTGGCCACTGCCCTCGCGACCGCGGCCTGCCCCGTACGCTGGCGGCGCCGGACGGCGGCCCGCTCCCTGGCGGTGCGCTCGGCGGCGGCGGCCCCGGCCAGCGAATCGGCGCGCCCGCCGATGGCGCGCAGCCGCTCCTCGACGGTGCGCACCTCGAGCCTGGCGTCCATCTCGGTCTCGCGGGCGGCCGCGGTCCGCTGCGCCATCTCCTCGCGCTCGTCGTCGGCCAGCTGGTTCTCGAAGTCGGGGTCGCGTCCCCGCAGTTCCTCGGCCTCCGCCTCGGCGAGCTCGCTCTTCAGCGCGGCGAGCTTGGCCGCGTCCTTATCGGCGGACCGGCGCGCGGCCCCCGCCGAGGCGTCCAGCCGCTTGGCCTCGTCGGCCGCGGCCCGCGCGGCGCCGCCGAGACGGCCGAGCCGGCCGGAGATCTCCGCCGCCGCCGCGTCCGCCGCCTGCATCAGGCCGCGGGTTTCCTCGAGGGCGACCCTGGCCGCTTCCTGCGCCTCGCTGGCCTCGGCCAGCGCCTCCGCTGCCGCCTCTTCCGCGAGCTCCGCCGCTGTCAGCCGCGCGGCCGCCTCGCCGGCCGCGGCGCGCACGTCCAGCAGTGACTGCGGCCGCGCTGACCCGCCGTGCGCCCAGTGCGCGCCGAGCAGGTCGCCGCCCGCGGTCACCGCGCGAAAATCCGGATTATCCCGAACGTAAGCGGCCGCCTCCGCGAGGTCCGCCGTCACCACGACGTCGGAGAGCAGTTCCCGGACCGCTCCGGCCAGCTCATCAGGCGCCGTCACGAGGTCGGCCGCCCAACGGGCAGAGCCTGCGAGGGCGGGGCGCTTTGCCTCCGTGTTCGCGGCCGGGCCCGCGATGACCAGGCCGACCGTGCCGGCGTCGGCGGCGTGGATGGCGGCAAGCACGTCCACGGCCGACTCGAGCCCGTCGACGGTGACCGCCTCGGCGGCGGCGCCGAGAGCCGCGGCGATGGCCGTCTCGTAGCCGTCGGCGACGGCGAGCCGCGCCGCGAACGGGCCGAGCACGCCGCGGAACCTGCCGGGGTCGGCGAGCACCGCGGCGGTGGCGTCCACCCCCCGCCGCAGGGTCTCCTCCAGCGCCTGGACACGAGCCCGCAGCGCGGCTACCTCGCTGTTGGCGGCGCGTTCCGCCTTGCGAGCCGCCACCGTACGTTCCGAAGAAAGATCGTGAGCCTCAGCCGCCCGCTCCAGCTCAGCGGCCAGGCCGCTGCGGTCGGAGTCGCCGCCGTCGGCCACGTCCTGGACCTGGCTGTACTCCAGGCGGGCCCGCTCGGCGCGCGCCCTGGCCTGCTCGGCGGCCGCGGTCAGGCGGCCGATTTCCTCCTGGGTGGCGGCGCTGCGGCTGCCGGCGGCGTCGACCATGCCGCGCAGCCGCGCCAGGCGCTCCGCGCGGCCGGCCGCGGCGCGGGCCGCGTCGGCCAGCCTGCGCTCGGTGGCGGCGAGGGCCGCCTCGGCGGCGGACCGTTCGGCGACCGCGGCGGAGAGCGCCTCGCGCCCGTCGCCGAGCCGCTCCGTCAGGCCCGTTTCCTCGTCGCGCAGTTCGGCCGCCTGCCGTTCGAGTTCGTCCGGGTCGCGGCCGGGCCGGTCCGGTTCCGGGTCGGCGGACAGCAGCCGGACCCGTTCCGTGGCCAGGCCGGCGATGCCGCGCAGCCGCTCGGTGAGCGAGGACAGCCCGAACCAGGTCTGCTGCGCCTGGCCCAGCTCGGCCGCCTGCGCCGCCGCGGCGGTGTCGAGCTCGGCTTCCTGCCCGCGGGCGGCGGCCAGATCTCGTTCCAGCGTCTCGCGGCGAGCGCGGATCGCGGCCTCGTCGGCCGCCTCCCGCGCCTCATCATCCCGCAGCGTGACGTAGTCGTCAGCGAGCAGGCGGAGCCTGGCGTCGCGCAGGTCGGCCTGGATGGTGGCCGCCTTGCGGGCGACCTCCGCCTGCCTGCCCAGGGGCTTCAGGCGCCGGTTGAGCTCCGCGGTCAGGTCGACGAGCCTGGTCAGGTTGACCTGCATCGCCTCAAGCTTGCGCAGCGCCTTCTCCTTGCGCTTGCGGTGCTTGAGGACGCCGGCCGCCTCCTCGATGATCGCGCGCCTCGCCTCGGGGCCGGCGTGCAGGATCTGGTCGAGCTGGCCCTGGCCGACGATGACGTGCATCTCGCGGCCAAGCCCGCTGTCGGAGAGCAGGTCCTGCACGTCGAGCAGGCGGCAGCTGTCGCCGTTGATGGCGTACTCGCTCTGGCCGGAGCGGAACATCAGCCGGCTGATCGTCACCTCGGCGTAGTCGATCGGCAGGGCGCCGTCGGTGTTGTCGATGGTGAGCGTGACCTCGGCGCGGCCGAGCGGGGCGCGGGAGGTGGTGCCGGCGAAGACGACGTCTTCCATCTTGCCGCCGCGCAGGCTCTTGGCGCCCTGTTCGCCCATCACCCAGGAGAGCGCGTCGACGATGTTGGACTTGCCCGAGCCGTTGGGGCCGACGACACAGGTGATCCCCGGCTCGAGGCGCAGCGTGGTGGCGGAGGCGAACGACTTGAAGCCGCGCAGGGTGAGGGACTTCAGGTACACGAGCCCTCTCCTCCCCCGGGGATCCGCCTGTCGAACGGCTGCCATCGCGAACACTACCGCGTGTCCGGGATCAGCCGCGGGGAACGGCGCGGCAATGGGAAATCCTCTTGAACAACAGGCGTGCACCGCCGAACACCAGGGTAAAAGGAGCACACTGCGTCACACGCGTTTAATGCTGGGAGTGTGTTTCTTGCCACAGACGGCGAAACGGACACCTGAACAACAGAAACAACGAAGAGGGACGCCGGGAGGGCGTCCCTGGTTCGTTGTTGTACGGTTGTGCCGTGTCGCACCCGCGGTGTCGTGCGGGCTAAGCGGAGCTCCCTGAGATCGTCAGGTGAGCGCCGGCTCGCGATCCAGAACGAGCACGTCATCCTCGTGACCGTCGCCAGCTGCAAGCGCGTCGTTCTTTTCCTGGAGCCGCATAAGCTCGGCTTCCAGGTCGCGAACACGCTGCTGGAGACGGCGCATCTCGGAGATCATGCGCGGATCTGCACCGCCGACGTGGCCGAATAGAGCCTTCGCCATGATTAAAGGTCCTCCACACTGAGTGACCAGAGTGGGTACACGTGCAATGCGCACGCCGATGCGTGCAACCAAACAGTCATAGGGTCTCACCCTGGCCTTTTGCGGTCAAGCCGGGGCACACCCTGGTACCCGTTATGTCGCTATCATACCAAAGATGCTGCGCCCGGACAATCCAAACCACCACATCTTGGGCCTGTCGCGCGCGTGCCATGTGGGGCTAGCGCGAATAAATGTTTGACTTAACGGTGGCAATGACGACGGTTATGTCGAACATTTCGACCGTCACAGGTGCGCGCGGCGGGGGCGCGGCTGGCAGTGCGGGCAGCTGTAGGACGAGCGGTTCATGAACGCGTCGCGGCGGATCGGGGTGCCGCAGCGGCCGCAAGGCTCGCCTTCCCTGCCATAGGCCTGCAGTGACCGGTCGAAGTAGCCGCTCTCGCCGTTGACGTTCACGTAGAGAGCGTCGAAGGACGTCCCGCCCGCCCGCAGGGCTTCGGACAGCACTTCGCTGACGGCTTCCAGCAGCCGGGAGACCTCGCCGCGCCGCAGCGTCTCCGTCGGCCTTGCCCAGTGCAGCCTGGCCCGCCACAGCGCCTCGTCAGCGTAGATGTTGCCGACGCCGCTGATCAGCGACTGGTCAAGCAGCGCCCGCTTGACGCCCGTGTGGCGGCGGGTCAGCCTGGCGGCGAAATCGTCTGGGTCGAACGCCGCTTCCAGCGGGTCAGGCGCGATATGCGCGATCGGCGCGGGCACCAGAGGGGAAACGGGGGGACGGCCAGGGGGATATGGGGGGCTGGGTGCCCCCCATGCCCGGGAATCAGTCCCCCCGTGCGCTGGGGGGGTCTGGGGGGGATCGCTCCCCCCGAGGGGGCACAGCATGAGGTGGCCGAACGTGCGCTGGTCGGTGAAGCGCAGGTCGGGGCCGCCGTCGGTGAACGTGAACCGCGCCCGGACGTGCGGTGACAGCGGGCGGTCCGGGTCACCGACCAGCAGCTGCCCGCTCATCCCCAGGTGCGCGAGCAGCGCCTCCTCGTCGTCGAGCGCGAGCCAGAGGTACTTGCCGCGGCGTTCGGCGCGCTTGACCGTCCGGCCGGCCATGGCCGCGGCGAAGCCCGCGGGCCCGGCGAGGTCGCGGCGCACCACGCGCGGATGCAGCACCTGGACGTCGGCGACCGTCCGGCCGACGACGTGGCGTTCAAGGCCGGCGCGGACGGTCTCGACCTCGGGTAGTTCTGGCATGCGTTACTGGTCCTGTGCTGTTCGCCGTCGTTACCCGGCGGATCCTGGCGTCGCGGGGAGCCCGCTCTCGGCGATGATCGTCTGCCACGCCGCCTTAGCGGCCAGCTGCTCCGCGGCCTTCTTCGAGCGGCCTTCGCCCGTGCCGAGCTCCCTGCTGCCCACTCGCACCACGGCGCGGAACAGCTTCTGGTGGTCGGGACCGCTGTCCTTGACGACGTACTCGGGCACGCCAAGGCCCCGCACGGCGGTCAGCTCCTGCAGCGAGGTCTTCCAGTCAAGGCCCGGGCCGAGCAGCGCCGAACGCTCGATCAGCGGGTCGAAGAGCCGGTGCACCAGCGCGCTCGCCGCGTCAAGACCGCAGTCGATGTACGTCGCGCCGATCACCGCTTCGAGCGTATCGGCGAGGATGGACGGCTTGTCCCTGCCGCCGGTGCCCTCTTCGCCGCGGCCCAGCCTGACATACCCGCCGAGCTGGAGTTCCCGCGCCACCTCAGCGAGCGCGCCCATCTGCACCACCGCGGCGCGCAGCTTCGCCAGGTGCCCTTCGGGCAGGGTGGGATGCCCCTTGAACAGCGTGTCCGTCACCACGAGCCCGAGCACCGAGTCGCCGAGGAACTCGAGCCGCTCGTTGGTCGGCAGGCCGCCGTTCTCGTATGCGTACGAACGGTGAGTGAGAGCACGCTCAAGCGTGGCTCCCGTGATCGGCACGCCGAGCACCGATGTCAGCTCGGCGGGATCTCTCGCCTCCGTACCGTCCCCGTCGTTACGTCTGCCGCTCACCTGCATTCCCCAATGCAGGCTCAGGCCGGCTCGATGACCTGCCGCCGCCGGTAGGTGCCGCAGGTCGGGCAGGCGGCGTGCGGCAGCTTCGGGCTGTGGCATTGCGGGCAGGCCACCAGTGTCGGCGCGGACGTCTTCCACTGCGAGCGCCGCGAACGTGTGTTGCTGCGCGACATCCGCCGCTTGGGAACAGCCACTTCTGCTCTCCTGTCAGTCTTCTACTCGGTCAGTAATGTCAAGCTGGCGAAGCGGACCCCAGCGGGGGTCCACGTCCGCCGCGTGCCCGTGCTGCGGGCCCGCGTCGGCGAGCCGCGCGCCGCATTCGGCGCACAGCCCTGGGCAGTCTTCCTGGCACAGCGGTGAAAGCGGCAACGCGAGCACCACCGCGTCACGGAACGCCGGTTCCAGGTCAAGCCAGTCACCGTCGAGGAAGCGCTCCTCGTCGGCCTCGTCTTCACCCGGGTCCGGCAGGTAGCGGTACAGCTCCTGGAAGCTGACCTCCATGCTGGCGGTCAGCGGGTCCAGGCACCGCGCGCACTCGCCTGTCAGCGGGACGACCGCCGAGCCGGTGACGAGCACCCCCTCGGTTACCGCCTCGAACCGCAGGTCGAGAGCAACTTCCGCATCGGCAGGCACCGAGGCCAGGCCCGATCCGAGACCGTCAGGCGCGTGCGCCGTCCGTGTCTCGTCCCGGACAGAACCAGGCTGCCGGCCGAGCGGCCGCATGTCGAACACGAAGTCACCGCTGCCACGGCCATGGCCGGCTGAGACTCGCGTTCCCGAATCTGAGCCCTGGCCGTGCGCACCGGGCACTCCGCGCGCGACGGATTTTCCTTTTGTATTGGACATCGCAGTTTACCGTGTAGGCAATAAGTGAACCGACCGTTCAGCCTACCGGCGGCCCGCTCTATTCCCAACTCGGCGGCACGACAGCGGGCCGGCCCCCGCTACTCCTCAGCGAGCCTGGCGTGCAGCCGGTCCAGCACGATGTCCGGGACCAGGCCGCTGACGTCGCCGCCGTACTTGGCGATCTCCTTGACCAGGCTGGAGCTCAGGAACGAGTACAGCGGGTTGGTGGTCATGAACAGCGTCTCGATCTTCGCTAGCCGGTAGTTCATCTGCGCCATCTGCATCTCGTACTCGAAGTCGCTGACCGCGCGGAGCCCCTTGACCACCGCCGTGATGCCGTTCGCCGCGCAGAAGTCGACCAGCAGACCGTGGAAGCGCTCGATCCGCACGTTGCCGTATCCCTTGGTGACCTCGGTCAGCATGTCGACCCGCTCGTCCACGCTGAAGAGGCTGTGCTTGGTGATGTTGATGAGCACCGCGACGATGACCTCGTTGTACAGGCCCGCGGCTCTGCTGACGATGTCCAGGTGACCGTTCGTGACCGGATCGAACGAACCAGGACATACCACTCGCTGCACTCGGTCCTCACTCCTCAAGCGCCGTCGCCCTGCCAGCCATACCAAAAGGTGGCCTCACCGTATCTTCGCGACTTTCCTGGCTGGTAGCCGGGGGGCCACTCCAGCGCTCCTGACCGGGTGGCGCGCTCCACCACGACCAGCGCGCCGTCGGCCAGCCAGCCGCCGGCGAGCAGGGTCAGCAGCCGCGTCACCGTGTCCGCGGTCACGGCGTACGGCGGATCGGCGAAGACCAGGTTGTAGCGGTCGGCCGGCCCTGGCGGCCGGCCGAGCAGGCGTTCGGCGCGGTCGGTGACCACCGTCGCGCCGGGGAGGCCGATCGCCGCCACGTTCGCCTTGATCACCGCGGCCGTCCTGGTGTCGGACTCCACGAGCAGCACGTGCCCGGCCCCCCGGGACAGCGCTTCGAGACCCACCGCGCCGGAACCGGCGTACAGGTCGAGCACCCGCTTTCCGGTCAGGGAGCCGAGTTCGGACTGGACCGAGGAGAACAGCCCCTCCCTGGCCCGGTCGCTGGTGGGCCTGGTCGACGTGCCGCGCGGGACGGCCAGCCTGCGCCCGCCGGCCGTGCCGCCGATGACCCGTGTCATGCTCCCAGTGTGTCCCAGGTCAGGCCTTGTCGAGGAACTCGACGCGCTGCGGGCCGAGCAGGTCGTCGATCGCCTCCCTGAGCGCGGGATGGCCCGCCAGCTGCGGGTCGGCCTCGACGACCGCCGACGCCTCCTGCCTGGCGAACGCGATCAGCTCCTCGTCGGCCAGCAGCCGCAGCATCTTCAGGCTGCTGCGCCGGCCCGCCTGCGTGGCGCCGAGCACGTCGCCCTCCCTGCGCTGCTCCAGGTCGAGCCGGGACAGCCGGAACCCGTCGGACGTCGCCGCCACGGCGTCCAGCCGCTCCCTCGACGGGCTAGCCTCCGGCGCGTCGGTGACCAGCAGGCAGAGCCCGGCCGCCACGCCACGGCCAACCCGGCCGCGCAGCTGGTGCAGCTGAGACACGCCGAAGCGCTCGGCGTCCATCACGACCATGGCCGTCGCGTTGGGCACGTCGACGCCGACCTCGATCACCGTGGTGGCGACCAGCACGTCGATCTCCCCTGCCGCGAACGCGGTCATCACCCGGTCCTTCTCGTCCGGGTTCAGCCGCCCGTGCAGGATGCCGAACCGCAGCCCGGACAGCGGCCCGCCCTCCAGCGCCGGGGCGACATCGAGGACCGCCAGCGGCGGCCGGCGGGCGGTGAAGTCGGCGTCCGCGTCGTCGGCCGCGCCACCGGCGTCGTCCCCCGCCGCTTCGCCCGGCGCCTCGTCGCCGATGCGCGGGCACACGACGTACGCCTGCCGGCCTGCCGCGATCTCCTCGCGGACCCGCTGCCAGGCCCGCTCCAGGTACCGCGGCCGCTCGGCGGCCGGCACGACGTGGGTGGCGATCGGAGAACGGCCGGCGGGCAGTTCGGCGAGGGTGGAGACCTCAAGGTCGCCGAACACGGTCATCGCCACCGTCCGCGGGATCGGCGTCGCGGTCATCACGAGCACGTGCGGGCGGGAGCCGACGGCCTTGTCCCGCAGCGCGTCGCGCTGCTCCACGCCGAACCGGTGCTGTTCGTCGATGACCACCAGGCCGAGGTCGGCGAACTGTACCCGGTCCTCGAGCAGGGCGTGCGTGCCGATGAGGATGCCGGCGTCACCGGTGAAGGCGTCCGACAGCGCGGAGCGCCGCGCCCTTACGCCGGTCGAGCCGGTCAGCAGCGCCACCCGGGTGGCCTGCTCCGCGCCGCCGAGCTGCCCGCCGGCGGCGAGCGGCCCGAGCAGCGCGGTGATCGACCGGTAGTGCTGCTGCGCGAGCACCTCGGTCGGGGCGAGCAGCGCGGCCTGCCCGCCGGCGTCCACTACCTGGAGCATGGCCCGCACGGCGACAACGGTCTTCCCCGAGCCGACCTCGCCTTGCAGCAGCCGGTTCATCGGGTACGCGCACGACAGGTCGCGGGCGATGACCTCGCCGACGAACCGCTGCCCCTCGGTCAGCGTGAACGGCAGGCGGCGGTCGAACTCCGCCGCGATCCCGTCCGGCTCCGGCGGCCGCGGCATCGCGGGCATCGCGGCGGCGGCCATCCGTCGCTGGGCCAGCGCGGCCTGCATGACGAAGGCCTCGTCCCATTTCAGCCGCTTGCGCGCGCGTTGCAGGTCCGACCGGTCCTGCGGCCGGTGGATGGCGCGGATCGCCGTCTCCCGCGGCCACAAGTCGTGCTGCTGGCGCACGTCTTCCGGCAGCGGGTCCTCGCCGATGTCCAGGGTGTTCAGCACGACCTGGACCGCCTTGGAGATGTGCCACGAGCTCAGCCGGGCGCTCGCCGGGTAGACCGGGATCAGCTCGGTCGCGTACTCGGCGGCCGCCTCGGCAGTGGTCACGGCGTCGACCGCGTCGACCGGCAGCAGCTCGTACTCCGGATGCACAAGCTGGCGCCGGCCACGGAACGTGGACACCGTGCCCGCGAACAGCCCGATCTTGCCGCGCTGGAGCACCCGGACGTGGTGTCCCGCCCCGCCGAAAAAGGTGAGCGTGAGGGTGGCAGTGCCGTCCGTAACGGTCACCTCGGCGCGGTCTGTGGTCTTGCGGCCGCCGTTCGGGAAGCGCGACCTCGAATACTGGGCCAGGGTCGCGGTCTCCACCCGGGCGAGCACGGTGACGTGATCCCCTTCACGCAGCTCGGCGAGCGGCGTCAGCTCACCGCGGGTGTAGTACCGGCGCGGGTAATGCCGCAGCAGGTCTCCGACCGTCCTGATGCCGAAGACCTTCTCGAACGCCTCGCTGGTCTTCTTCCCGCCCAGCGGAAGCGGATCGTGCAGCGTGGCCACACCTGGCAGCATAGAAGCACCCGCCGACATTCCGGTGACGGAACGCAGGTCCGCCGACGGTTCGCGCGAGGGGCGGGCTGTCGGGTATGCTTCCCAGGCTGCCTAAGTTCGTGCCGGCGTTAATGTCCCGGCGCGGTGCGGCACCCGACAGACCTTCCAACGATCAATGGAGCGAACCGTGGCTTCCGTCTGCGACGTATGCGGCAAGAGGCCGGGCTTCGGCAACAACGTGTCGCACTCGCACCGCCGCACCCGCCGCCGCTGGAACCCCAACATCCAGACCGTTCGCGCTATCGTGTCTGGCACGCCCAAGCGCCTGAACGTCTGCACCTCCTGCATCAAGGCAGGCAAGGTCTCCCGCTAGCCGCATGGGTGCCGCGTTCCCGCGGCTCCCTGGACCTTTGACTTGGTATCACTTTTCGTCTTCGTATCACTTTCGGCCCTTTTTGTGTCCGGTTTGTCCAATTTCAGGGGCCAGAAGTGATACGAAGTTGGCTATAAGCCCTCCAGTCGGGCGACGGTGGCGGGATGAGGTGTCGGTGGTGGCCGACTCCCACAACTCCCCATCAGCCTTCGATACCGCTGCGCGGCGCCGTGTCGGCGTGTAAATCCGCCATCAGAGGCCATGCTCACGTCGGAATCCGTCTATTTACGGGTCAGTTATGACCACTTTCCCGTCCGATTTGTCCGATTTATCCCCACGTAACTGATAGAGAGACCGGATGCGCGCTTGGCGGGGCTGGCTTAGCGGAAGTGTTCCCAGCCGGGCGGGCCCGCGTAGGGGCTGCCGTCGACCGTGACGCCGTGGCCTTCGTGGACGGCGCCGATCGCGCGCCACCGTGGCGGGAGCGCCACCGACGGCGGGAACGTGGCGATTAGGGAGTGGTCCTCGCCGCCGGTTAGCGCCCAGTTCAGGGCAAGTGAGGCCGGGGAGTCAGGGGAGGACGTTCTGGATGACGAGGGACCGGCGGCCAGGATCAGGGCCGCGGCTTCGGGTAGCGGGTCACCGAGCGCGAGCCCCGCACTTTCCACGTTGATCAGCACGCCGCTTGCCGCCGCCACGTGGCCGAGGTCGGCGAGCAGGCCGTCGCTGACGTCGATCATCGCCGTAGCGCCGAGCAGCGCCGCCTCTGGGCCCGCCTCGTAGGGCGGCGCTGGCCGGCGATGCGCGGCGGCCAGTTCGGGGAGTGCTGTCACGCCGGCCCGCAGCAGCGCGTACCCGGCCGCCGAGTGGCCGAGCGGGCCTGCCACCGCCACCACGTTCCCCGGTGCGGCGCCCGACCGGCGCACCGGCGGACGGCCGGCCAGGTCGCCGAGCGCGGTCACCGACAGCAGCACGGAATCGGCGCGCGCGGTGTCGCCGCCCACGACACCCGCCCCCGCCCGGCCCGCCTCGAAGGCCAGCCCGTCGGCCAGCTCCAGGGCCCAGCTAGCCGGCAGCGTGCCAGGAGCGGCGAGCGCCACGAGCAGCGCCGTCGGCACCGCGCCCATGGCCGCGATGTCGGCCAGGCTGCGCGCCGCCGCCTTCACGCCCACGTCGTACGCCGACGACCAGGAGCGCAGGAAGTGCCGCCCTTCGAGCAGCAGGTCGACGGCGGCGACGACACTGCCCGACGGCGCGCCCACCACGGCGGCGTCGTCGCCGATGCCCACCGAGGTCAGCGGCCCGGCGGGCATCCGCGCCGCCAGCTCCGCGATCACGCCCCATTCGCCCAGGTCGGCAACCGAGCGGGGGGCACCGCCGGATTCAGTGATCGCCGCCTCCACGTTCGGGTACGGTCCCGCGTACTGCTGGCCGAAAAAAACAGTCGCACGTTGTCATACAGGTCTGGACCACTACGGTACCGTGACACATTACGGGCAGGTGTCATACGCTGCCCCCCAGGAGGACGCCATGGTGCAGGCATACATCCTCGTCCAGACAGAGGTCGGCAAAGCCGCCGGCGTGGCACGGCAGATAGCAGAGATCGCCGGAGTCATGCAAGCGGAGGATGTCACCGGCCCCTACGACGTCATCGTGCGCGCCAGCGCCGAGAACGTGGACGAGCTAGGCAAGCTAGTCGCGACGCAGATTCAGGCCGTGGAGGGCATTACCAGGACGCTGACCTGCCCGGTCGTGCATTTCTGAGCCGCGGCCACCCAGCTCACGTCCCGGCCGGCAACTGGCCCGCGACCGCGGCGGTGCGGAACCCGGCCCCGAGCGCGACCGCGGCCCGCAGGTCCTCTGGCGTGTCCACGTCCCGGCGCAGCCCCGGCACGCCGTCGATGGACAGCTCGACCGCGCCGGCCGACGCGTGCCGCGCCCGCGACGCGCCGCCGAACATCGGCCGGAAAGCCACCCCGGGCGCGACCGCGTACATCGTCGTGCCGATCCCGGCGGCGTCAGGCACGAACGCGGCACCGCCTGCCGCGACGGCCGCCGCCCGCAGCGCCCGGCTGAGCTCACCGGGCCGCAGCGCGGGCAGGTCGGCGGCGAGCGCGGCCACGCCGCTGTCCGGCCAGCGATCCGACGCCACCGCGGCCCCGTGGCGCAACGCGGCGTTGAGCCCGCCGTCCGGCTCGTCGGGCACGACGATCGCGCCGAGCGCCGCGAGCCGCGAGCCCGCCTTGGCGTCGGACGTGACGACCAGCACGCGCGTGACGTCAGGGCAGGCGACAACCGCGGAAACGGTGTCCGACGCCAGGGCGAGAGCTAGGTCCGCGCGTCGTGAACCGGCCAGGAGCGCGAGCCTGGACTTGGCGCGGGCTAGTACCTTGACAGGCAGCACCACTGTCCAGGTGAACAGGGCATCTTCGGTCATGCAGGTGACCACCGGCAGAATGTGGAACATGACGTGCATGACGTGCGGAACCGGACCATGGGAAGGCCTCCCCGATGAGCAAGTCTTACTCGCCCACGTGGCGGCTGATCTCCGTCATCGTGCTGCGACCACTGCTGACACTGCTGATCAGGAACAAGTGGGCTGGCCGGGAGAACATTCCCAGGAAAGGGCCCGTAATCATCGCCCCCAATCACTTGTCCTACGTGGACTGGGGGACCGACGCGCTGTTCCTTCACGTGTCCGGACGGTACCCGACGTACCTGATCAAGGATTCGGCTTTCAAGATCAAATTCATCGGCCCGTTCCTGCACAAGGCAGGACAGCTCCCCGTGCACCGCGGCCGGGCCGACGCCGCCCTGGTGCTCAAGGACGCGGAGAAGAAGCTCGCCGAGGGCGCCGCCGTGGTCATCTACCCGGAGTCGACCGCGACGCGCGACCCCAACTTGTGGCCGATGGTGTCCAAGACCGGCGCGGCAAGGCTGGCCCTGGCCACCGGCGCGCCGGTCATCCCCGTGGCGCACTGGGGCACCTACGAAATCCTCCCGTACGGCAGCAAGAAGCTCAAACTGTTCCCGCGCAAGACCGTGCGCACGATCGCAGGCCCGCCGGTCGACCTGTCGCAGTGGGCCGGCCAGCAGACATCGGCGAAGGCGCTGCGCGCGGCCACCGCCGCGATCATGGCGGACGTGACGGCGCTGGTCGCGAAGCTGCGAGACGAAGAGCCGCCGGCCGTCCCCTACGATCCGTCCGCACTTGCGGGGGGTAGCGGGGGGTCGTCCTCCCGGGATAGCAGAGCCAGAACGATCCCGGCCGACTCCGGGACCGCCGCCGGCTCCGCCGCGGCTCCGGCGACCGAAGCCGGAGCTGACAGCACGTGAAGGCCACGGTGCTCGGCGCTGGATCGTGGGGCACCACGTTCGCGCAGGTCCTCTGGGACGCCGGCACGCCGGCGGTGCTGTGGGCGCGCGATGAGCTCATCACCGACTCGATCAACGCCGGCCACGAGAACCCCCGGTACCTGCCGGGTATCTCGCTGCCTCCAGCGCTGACCGCGACGACCGACCCCGCGGCGGCTCTCGACGGCGCGGACCTGGTGGTCTTCGCGGTCCCCGCGCAGACGCTGCGGGCGGTCCTGGCGTCGTGGGCGCCGCTGATCCCGCCCGGCGCGCTCCAGATCAGCCTGCTGAAGGGGATCGAGCTCGGCAGCGCCAAGCGGATGAGCGAAGTGATCATGGAGGTACTCGGCGTCCCGCAGTCCCAGGTCGCCGTGGTCTCCGGGCCCAACCTGGCCAGGGAGATCGCCGAGCGCCAGATCGCGGCGAGCGTGGTCGCCTGCTCCGACGAGTCAGGAGCCCGGCTGCTGCAGCGCGCCTGCCACACCGGGTACTTCCGGGCGTACTGGAATACCGACGTGATCGGCTGCGAGCTCGGCGGCACGGTGAAGAACATCATCGCGATCGCGGTCGGGATCGCGGTGGGGCTCGGCCTCGGTGACAACACGAAAGCCACGCTGATCACCCGCGGGCTGGCCGAGATGGCCAGGCTCGGCGAGGCCGTGGGCGCGGACCCGCGGACGTTCGCCGGACTGGCCGGGATGGGCGACCTGGTCGCGACCTGCAGCTCGCCGCTGTCGCGGAACAGGACGTTCGGCCAGCACCTCGGGCAGGGCATGACCGCGGTGCAGGCGCGAACGGTCACCAGCCAGACGGTAGAGGGCATCACCTCCTGCGAGCCGGTGCTAGAGCTCGCCCGCAAGCACGGCGTGGAGATGCCGATCACCGAGGTGGTCGCGGCGCTGATCGCCGGCCACCTGCCAGTCATGGAGGCCGCCGCGGTGCTAGCGTCACGGTCAGCCAAACCGGAGTGGTACGGAGCTTAAACGCGTGGAGATAGCCAGAAGGCAGCTCGGCGAGAACACCAGGGCAGTGCACCTGCCGCCGCCGCCGGAATCCGCCCAGCGACCGCTCGGCACGCCCGTGTACCGGACGGCGGCGTTCGCCTTTTCCGGTGCCGAGGAGTACGCGGCGGTGCTGAACGACCGGGTGCCCGGGTACAGCTACAGCCGGATCGACAACCCGACCGTGGACGCGTTCGCGCGCGCGGTCGCGGCCCTCGAGGGCGTGAACCTGTCGCGCTGGCCTGCCGCCCAGGCGTACGCGTCGGGGATGGCGGCGATCTCAGGGGTGTTCTGGACCTTCGCGCGGGCAGGAGCGCACGTCGTGTCGTCCGCGGCGCTGTACGGCGGGACCTACAGCCTGCTGCGCAACGTGCTGTCCCGGTTCGGGGTCGAGACGAGCTTCGTGGACATCTCCGACCTCGACGGGGTCCGGGCGGCCATGCGGCCCGCCACCCGCATCCTGTACACCGAGGCGATCGCCAACCCCACGACGGCGGTCGCCGACCTGAGGCGGCTGGCGGACATCGCGCACGAGACGGGGGCGCTGCTCGTCGTCGACTCCACGCTGGCCCCGCCGGTGATCTGCCGGCCGCTCGAGCACGGCGCCGACCTGGTGCTGCACTCGGCGACCAAGTACATCGGGGGGCACTCCGACGTCACCGGCGGCGTGGTCACGGGCCCGATCGAGCTCGTCAGCCAGCTGCGCGCGACCAGGATCGACACCGGCGGGTCGCTCTCCCCCGACGACGCGTTCCTGCTCCGCCGCGGCCTGGAGACGCTCCCCGTCCGGGTGCGCCGCCAGTGCGCCACCGCGTCGGTGTTCGCCGCGACGCTGGCCAGGCACCCGGCCGTCGCGTACGTGGACTACCCGGGGCTGCCCACCCACCCGGGGCACGAGCTGGCCAGGCGGCAGTTCGACGCTGGTCCTGAGGGGGTCAGGTTCGGCGCGATCGTGACGATCACACCGTACGGCGGCCGCGATGCGGGGCTCGCCTTCGTGACCAGGCTGCGGCTGGCGGCTCCGGCCACGTCGCTCGGCGGGACGCACACCAAGGCATCCCACGTCGCCTCCACCACGCACCGCCAGCTCGACGACAGGGCGCTGAGCGCGGCCG
Source organism: uncultured Actinomycetota bacterium (assembly GCA_963843745.1). Taxonomy (GTDB): domain Bacteria; phylum Actinomycetota; class Actinomycetes; order Streptosporangiales; family Streptosporangiaceae; genus Trebonia. Next base: position 227,340 of record CAWJLP010000007.1, on the reverse strand, counting down.
GGATCGACCCGGGCGCCGTCCGCTTCTCCATCGGCCTTGAAGACGCCGAGGACCTGATCAGCGACGCCTTCGTGGCCCTGGAGGGCCTCGTCCGCTAGCGCCGGGCCGTGCCGTGGCCCGGGCTGTGGCTACCCATGCCAAACTTCCCATCGGTTACGTAGGGATAAATAGGGCAAATCGGGCGCAAAAGTTGTCATAAGTGATGGGTAGATGCCCGGCTGCGGGCGAGGACCTGAAGCGGCCGACGCCTGGCCGGGCGCCGGAGTCATGGGTGGCTGTGCAGACGGCCGCGGCCGTTCAGAAGGCTGAGGACAGCAACCACGGCGGCCCGGTACCGCGCGAAACGGCGTGGGACCCCGCGGGAGGGCGGTCAGGCACTACCATCTGGGGGTTGACTGGGCAGCGGAGGTGAGCGCATGAGCGAGCAGCGCAAGATCAGGGTCGCGGTGGTGTTCGGCGGGCGCAGCGCGGAACACGCGGTGTCATGCGCCAGCGCCGGCCTGGTCCTCGGGGCCATCGACAGGGACCGTTACGACGTCGTGCCGGTCGGTATCGCGCGCGACGGGCGGTGGGTGCTGACGTCCGGCGACCCCGCGCGGCTCGCGCTCGGGTCGGGGGAGCTGCCGTCGGTCGATGCCGTCGCGACGCCTGGCGTGTCCGTGACACCCCGGACCGGGTCGGGGAGCGGCGCGCTCGTCATCACCGGCCCGGCCGAGATCCCCGCCGGGCTCGGCGACGTCGACGTCGTGCTGCCGCTGCTGCACGGCACCTACGGCGAAGACGGCACCATCCAGGGGCTGCTCGAGATGACCGGCATCAGGTACGCGGGGGCCGGGGTGCTCGCCAGCGCGGCGGGCATGGACAAGGAGTACATGAAGCTGCTGTTCACCGCCCGCGGCCTGCCCATCGGGCGGTACGTCGTGGTTCGCGAGCGGGACTGGGGCCCTGACGCCCCCGCGGCGGAGCGCAAGCGCGTCCTCGACGAGATCGCGGAACTCGGCTGGCCGGTGTTCGTGAAGCCCGCCCGCGGCGGATCCAGCATCGGGACCTCCCGGGTGACCGGGCTGGACGACCTGGAGGCGGCGATCGAGGACGCCAGGCGGTACGACCGCAAGGTACTCGTGGAGGCCGCCGTCGACGGCGCCGAGGTGGAATGTGCCGTGCTCGAAGGGATCGACGGCGGGGCGCCGGAAGCGAGCGTCCCCGGGCAGATCGTGGTCGATCCGCGCTCGGCGTTCTACGACTTCGAGGCCAAGTACCTGGGCGCGGAGTCGAGGATGGACATCCCGGCGCCGATCCCCGCCGCGGCGGCGGAACGGATCCGGCAGCTCGCGTGCGCGGCGTTCGACGCGATCTCCTGCGAGGGGCTGGCGCGCGTCGACTTCTTCTACACCACGGCCGGCGAGGTCCTCATCAACGAGATCAACACCATGCCGGGCATGACCCCGGCGTCGGGTTTCCCGCTGATGTGGGCGGCGAGCGGGCTGCCGATGCCCGCGCTGATCGACCGCATCATCCAGACGGCGCTGCGCAAGTCCGCGGGGGCGCCAGGCCCGCGCTAGCCCAAGGGTCGGGCGCGCGGCGGCGAGCGAGCATGGCGCCATGAACGGCGGACGGCGGCAACGGGAGACCTCCGCGCCCCGTACCGCCGCCCGTGCTGAGCTACGCCGAGCTAAGTCCGCCGCTACTTCTTCTTGCCGGACCTGGCGGAGCTCGCCTTCGCCGCCGGCTTCGCGGCCGCCTTGGAGCCGTCGTTGACAAGGGCCTTGAAGTCCGCGCCCGGCCGGAACTTCGGCACCGAGGACGCGGGGACGTTGATCGGGGCGCCGGTGGCGGGGTTACGCGCCGTGCGGGCCGGGCGGTCAGCCTTCTCGAAGACGCCGAAACCGGTGATCGCGACCTTGTCGCCGCTCGCCACGGCGGACTGGATGGTCTCGAGAACCGCGTTCAGCGCTTCGGTCGCGGACTTTTTGTCCCCCAGGCGACCAGAGATGGCGTCGATCAGATCACGCTTGTTCATATTCACTCCTGCGTTCCCCCAAGGGGAGGCTGCGGGCGGGCTGCACGCCTGCTTCGCGAACCCCTGACCAGCCCGAAATTAGGCGATCGAGCTCTGCTACACAATAACCTCGGCGAATATTGCTTGCGTGTCGGGCCTAGTCAGGGGTTCAGCGAGGGCGCAAATCACCGCATTGTGAGCGAATCAGGCTACTGCGTGACGGGCAGCCAGCCGGGGCGGGACGCCTCGAATGCGCCGATCGCGTCCTCGTGCCGCAGCGTCAGGCCGATGTCGTCAAACCCCTCCATGAGCCGCCAGCGCGTGTAGTCGTCGATCTGGAACGGCTCGACCAGATCCTCGGCGAGGGCGTCGCCGGTCACCCGGACTTCGCGCTTGTCGAGGTCGACGGTGACCTGGGCCGGCGGCTCAGCCTCGGCCGCGTCCTGGATGAGCGCCACGACCTTCTCCGGCAGGACAACGGGGAGCAGTCCGGCCTTCGTGGAGTTGGTGCGGAAAATGTCGCCGAAGCGCGGCGCGATCACCGCGCGGAAGCCGTAGTCGAGCAGCGCCCAGACAGCGTGCTCCCGCGACGACCCGGTGCCGAAGTCGATCCCGGCCACCAGGATCGTCGCTCCCGCGTAGCGGGGCTGGTTGAGTACGAACGACGGGTCTTCCCGCCAGGCGGCGAACAGGCCGTCGCCGAACCCCTCACGGGTGACCCGCTTGAGGTAGACCGCGGGGATGATCTGGTCGGTGTCCACGTTGGTGCGGCGCAGCGGCACCGCCCTGCCGGTGTGCGTGACGAACGGTTCCATGATGGTCCTGCTCTCCTCAGAGGTCGGCGGGGGCGGTCAGGCGGCCGGTGACCGCGGTCGCGGCGGCGACCGCCGGTGATACCAGGTGGGTGCGGCCGCCCTTGCCCTGACGGCCCTCGAAGTTCCTGTTGGAGGTGGAGGCGGAGCGCTCCCCCGGCTTGAGGGTGTCGGGGTTCATGCCCAGGCACATCGAGCAGCCGGCGCTGCGCCACTCGGCACCGGCCGCCGTGAAGACCTCGTTGAGCCCCTCGGACTCGGCCTGCGCGCGGACCTGCATCGAGCCGGGGACGACCAGCATGCGGACGCCGTCGGCTACCTTGCGGCCCTTGATGACGCCGGCGGCCGCGCGCAGGTCCTCGATCCTGCCGTTGGTGCAGGAACCGACGAAGACCGTGTCGACCTTGATCTCGCGCAGCGGCGTGCCCGCCGTCAGGCCCATGTAGGTGAGGGCCCGCTCGGTGCTGTTCGGGTCCTTGGTCTCTCCCGGCGCGGGTACGGACGCGCCGAGCGGGAGCGCCTGGCCGGGGTTGGTCCCCCAGGTGGCGTACGGGCTCAGCGTCGTAGCATCGATGGTGACCTCGCGGTCGAAGACCGCGCCCTCGTCGGTCGGCAGGCTCCGCCAGTACTCGACCGCCGCGTCCCAGTCGGCGCCCTGCGGAGCGTGCGGGCGGCCCTTGAGGTAGGCGATCGTGGTCTCGTCAGGGGCGATGAGGCCGGCCCGCGCTCCCGCCTCGATGGACATGTTGCAGACGGTCAGCCTGCCTTCCATCGACAGCGAGCGGATCGCCTCGCCGCGGTATTCGACGATGTATCCCTGGCCGCCGCCGGTGCCGATCTGCGCGATGATCGCGAGAATCAGGTCCTTGGCGGTGACGCCGTCCGGCAGCGCGCCCTCGACGTTGATCGCCATCGTCTTCGGCTTGATCTGCGGCAGCGTCTGGGTCGCGAGCACGTGCTCGACCTCGCTGGTGCCGATGCCGAACGCCAGCGCGCCGAGGGCGCCGTGCGTGGACGTGTGCGAGTCACCGCAGACGATCGTCAGGCCCGGCTGGGTCAGCCCGAGCTGCGGGCCGATGACGTGCACAATGCCCTGGCCGGCGTCCCCCATCGGGTGCAGCCGGACGCCGAACTCGTCGGCGTTCCTGCGCAGCGTCTCGAGCTGCGTGCGGGAGACCGGGTCGGACACCGGGCTGCCCGGACCCTCGATCGGGGTTCCCGGGCCGATGCCGGGAGTCGTGGGGACGTTGTGGTCCTCGGTCGCGATCGTGAGGTCGGGGCGCCTGACCTTGCGGCCGGCGGCACGCAGGCCGTCGAAGGCCTGGGCGCTGGTGACCTCGTGGACCAGGTGCAGGTCGATGAAGAGCAGGTCTGGTTCACCCTGCTGGCTGCGCACCACATGGGCATCCCAGATCTTCTCCGCGAGCGTGCGAGGCGCGCTGCTCATGCGGCCCATCTCCTCTGGCTAGGCTCTCTTGAAGTTGCGTCTCAAAATTTGAGACGGCAATATCAGTACATGAACAATACTAGTGGCGTTGGCGTGCTGGACAAAGCCGTTTGGGTACTCGCCGCCGTGGAGAGCGGTCCCGCCACCCTCGCGCAACTGGTCAGCGCCACCGGCCTGGCGCGGCCGACGACCCACCGCATCGCCGTCGCGCTCGAGCATCACCGGCTGCTCGCCAGGGACGTGCAGGGCAGGTTCGTGCTCGGACCGCGGATCGCCGAGCTGGCCTCGGCCGCCGGCGAGGACAGGCTGCTCGCGTTCGCCCAGCCAGTGCTCGTCCAGCTGCGTGACTTGACCGGGGAGAGCGCGCAGCTGTACCGCAGGCAGGGCGACGTCCGGGTGTGCGTCGCCGCCGCCGAGCGGGCCAGCGGCCTGCGCGACACGGTGCCGGTCGGCGCGGCGCTGCCGATGACCGCGGGCTCGGCGGCGCAGGTGCTGCTCGCCTGGGAAGAGGGCGAGCGGATGCACCGCGGGCTGCGCGGCGCCAAGTTCACGGCGGCCACGCTGGCCAGCGTGCGCAGGCGCGGCTGGGCCGCCAGCGCCGCGGAACGCGAGCCCGGCGTCGCCTCGGTGTCCGCCCCCGTCCGCGGCACGGGGGGCAAGGTGCTCGCCGCCATCTCCGTATCGGGCCCGATCGAGCGGCTGACCCGCTCGCCGGGGCGGCTGCACGCCGCGGCGGTCGTCGCGGCCGGGGAGAAGGTAAGCGACCTGCTCAGGACCGAGGCAAGCGCCGGATCCCTTTCTGCGCGCGGCACCAACCAGACTTAAGCCCGCTTGTTACGGGCATCTCGTCACCGAAGCGTACGGCCTTTGGTCCTACCGCTCGCGGGCCGCCGCGGTTTAGGGTCGAAAACACGGTGAACCGCGCGGAACAGCGAAGTATGGGGTGCCTATATGAGAAGGTCACACCGATGAGGGTGGCTGTCGTCAAGGAGAGCGCGCCCGGCGAACGGCGCGTCGCCCTGGTCCCCGAGACCGTGCCGCGGCTGACGCAGGCAGGTCTCGAGGTGCTGGTCGAGCAGGGCGCCGGCGACGGCGCCTGGTTCCCGGACAGCGCCTACAGCAAGGCCGGGGCGAGCATAGCCAAGACCGATGACCTGTACGCGACGGCGGACGTCATCCTGACGGTGACCAGGCCAGACGAGACGCAGGCCGGCAGGCTCCGGGCCGGCCAGACGGTGATCGGCATGCTATCGCCGCTCATCGAGCCCGCGCTGGCGGCGACCCTCGCGGGCAAGGGCGTCACGGCGATCTCCCTGGACGGTCTGCCGCGCACGCTGAGCCGCACCCAGGCGATGGACGCGCTGTCGTCGCAGGCCAGCGTGGCCGGCTACAAGGCGACGCTGATCGCGGCCGCGGCGTACGGCAGGTTCTTCCCGCTGCTGATCACCGCCGCGGGCACGGCGCGGCCCGCCAAGTTCCTCGTGCTCGGCGCCGGGGTCGCCGGGCTGCAGGCGATCGGCACCGCGCGGCGGCTCGGCGCCCAGGTCAGCGGCTACGACGTGCGGCCCGCGTCCAAGGGCGAGGTGGAGTCGCTCGGCGCCACGTTCATCGAGCTCACGGCCGTCAGCAACGGCGCGGGCGAGGGCGGCTACGCCCGCGAGCTGACCGCCGAGGAACGCCAGGCCCAGCAGGCCGAGCTGAGCGCGCACATCGCGCGGCACGACGTGGTAATCACCACGGCGCAGGTGCCCGGCCGCAGGCCGCCGCAGCTCGTCACCGAGGACGCGGTGAAGGCGATGGCCGCCGGCTCGGTGATCGTGGACATGGGCGCCAGCGCACTCGGCGGCAATGTCGCAGGATCGGTGCCCGGCGAGACCGTGGTGACCGAGAACGGCGTCACGATCATCGGCGCGCAGAACCTGCCGTCGAGCGTGCCGACCGCCGCGTCCAACGCCTACTCGCGGAACATCTCCGCGCTGCTGCTGTCCATGGTCACCGACGGCGCGCTGGTCATCGACCCGGCCGACGAGGTCCAGGCCGGTGTCGTCGTCGCATACGACGGCCAGGTCGTGCACCCGGCCGTGGCGAAGCTGCTGCGTCCCGCCGAGCGAACCGGAGGAGACGACGATGTTGACCACGCTGGTAACTGACCTGACCATCTTCGTGCTGGCGCTGCTTGTCGGCATCGAGGTCATCGGCAAGGTGCCCGCGACCTTGCATACACCGCTGATGTCGGCGGCCAACTCGATCCACGGGATCGTGCTGGTGGGCGCGCTGCTCATCGGCCTGACCGCGCACAACACCGTCGGCTACATCCTCGCGTTCGTGGCCGCGTTCTTCGCCGCCGCGAACGTGGTCGGCGGCTACGTGGTCACCGGCCGGATGCTGAAGATGTTCCGCCGTAAGGCCGCACCGCCGCCGGTCAAGGAACCCCCAGCGCCCCAGCCGGCCGAGGCCGCCGGCGCGGCGGAGCAGCGGGAGAGCGTGCGGTCATGACCACTTTCACCAACAGCATCCAGCTCGTCTACGTGCTGGCGGCCGCCTGCTTCGTCGTCGGCCTGCACCTGATGAACTCGCCGGCCACCGCCAGCCGCGGCAACCAGGTCTCCACGGCCGGGATGGTGATCGCGGTCGTCGCCACGCTGGTCCTGCTGATCCACGAAGGCACCGTCACCGCGGTCGGCTGGACCGTGCTGATCGTCGGCGCCCTGCTCGGCTCGGCGGTCGGCCTGTGGTCGGCGAGGACCGTGCAGATGACCGCCATGCCGCAGCTCGTGTCCATGTTCAACGCGGTCGGCGGCGGCGCCGCCGCGCTGGTCGCGATCTACAGCTACATCCACGACGAGTCGGCCGCGGGCGGCGTGCTCGGCAGCACCACGGTCTTCACGGTGCTCGACGTGCTCATCGGTTCGGTGACGTTCACCGGGTCGCTGATCGCCGCGGGCAAGCTCCAGGGCCTCATCACCGGCTCGCCGGTGCTGATCAAGGGCGGCCGGTTGATCAACCTCGCGCTGATCGTCGTGGCGCTGGGCTCGGCGGCGTACATGCTGACCACGGCAAGCCTGCCCGCGCTGCTGCTGGTGGTGCTCGCCTCGCTCGCGTTCGGCGTGCTGATGGTGCTGCCGATCGGCGGCGCCGACATGCCCGTCGTGATCTCGCTGCTCAACGCGTTCACCGGCACCGCGGTCGCGATGGCCGGGTTCGTCATCCAGAACTGGGCGCTGATCATCGCCGGCGCGCTCGTCGGCGCCTCGGGCGGCATTCTCACCAAGCTGATGGCCGACGCGATGAACCGGTCAATCGGCAACATCATGGTCGGCGGCTTCGGCACCGGTGACACGGCGGTCGCGGCGGCGGTGGCCGGCGACGTGCACATCCGCTCGATCGCCGCCGACGACGCGGCCATCCAGCTCGCCTACGCCTCCAAGGTCATCATCGTGCCCGGCTACGGGCTGGCCGCGGCCCAGGCGCAGCACGGCGTCGCCGAGCTCGCGAAGGTGCTCGAGGACCACGGGGTCGAGGTCAGCTACGCGATCCACCCGGTCGCGGGCCGGATGCCGGGTCACATGAACGTGCTGCTCGCCGAGGCGAACGTGCCGTACCCGCAGCTCAAGGAGATGGATGAGATCAACCCGGAGTTCCCGCGGGCGGACGTGGCGCTGGTAATCGGCGCGAACGACGTGACCAACCCGGCCGCCCGCAGGCCCGGTTCGGCGATCTCCGGCATGCCGATCCTGGACGTGGACCAGGCGCAGTCGATCATCGTCGTCAAGCGCTCCATGGGCACCGGCTACGCGGGCATCGACAACGAGCTGTACGCCAACCCCAAGACCAGCATGTACTTCGCCGACGCGAAGAAGGCGGTCGCGGAGATGACGGCCGCGGTCAAGACGCTCGTCGGCTGAGGAGAATAAGTATTCAGAACGGACGCGTGGCGCTCCCCGTTCCCGCCACTGCTGGTATCGGTGGCATACCGCGATACAGCGTTTGCCGCCGGGTAACGAGGGAAGCACGTGCGTAGCCCGCGCGGCTATGATCTGTCCCGACAACCGATTCTGTCCCTACTACACCAGGTCCCACGACACAGCGTGCCCGTCCTCGCCGGGCACACCGCGCTCTCCCACCGTGGTGAAAGCCTGACGATGCCCTTCCTTTACACGAATAACTTGTCGGAGGTACGCGCCCTGGCGGAACGACATGCCAGGAAAGCCGGCCTGTCCGATGCACGCGTCATCGACTTCGTGATCGCCGTGAGCGAGGTGGCCGCGAACACTGTCCGGCATGCCCATTCGACCGGGTCGATGGAGATCAGGTCCGACGCGACCGAGATCGTCTGCGAGATCCGCGACCAGGGGGTCATCACCGACCCGACGGTGGGCCGCCAGCCGCCGCCGCCCAACGCCACGGGAGGGCACGGCCTCTGGCTCGTGCACCAAGTCTGCGATCGGGTCGAACTGAACTCCGACGAGAACGGGACCGTCGTCCGGCTGTACATGTCGCTGGAGCCTGGCTGATGGCGGCCTGGACGTGAACAGGCGGCCAGGTCGCGCCGAGATGTAGCCTGTTGGCAGTATTCTCCGGTCCCTTTGCTACTCCTGCGTAGGATGCTCACCCATGGATGTTGTCGGTACAAACGAACGTATGGCGGCGTTCCTGCGCGATAATCACGACAAGGTTGTCGGCCGCTGGACTGACCTTGTCGTGGCGGGGGTCCGCGGCCGCACGTCGCGCGAGGAAGTGCGGCGCGAACTCGAAGACCTCTACGCGCTCATCGTGCGGGTGCTGTCCGGTACGGACGAGCACGCCGCCGGCGAGCTGGCGGCGGCGCTTGACGAGCTGTCCAGCGGCCGCGCGCGAGACGGTTTCTCGCCCACCGAGACGGCGGTGGGGGTGTTCTCCCTCAAGGAGGCCGTCTACGAGCTGGTGGCCGACTCCGCCGACCTGGTCCCTGAGTTCTACTCGCTCTCGCGCATGGTCGACGATCTCGGGCTGCGCACCTTCGAGGCGTACTCCGCCGCGCGGGAGCAGATCATCGCCGACCAGTCCATCGCAATGCTCGAGCTGTCCACGCCTGTCGTGCAGCTGTGGGACGGCGTCATCGGGGTGCCGCTCGTGGGCACGCTGGACTCGGCGCGCACTCAGCTAGTCATGGAGAAGCTCCTCGACACCCTGGTGACCACCGGGGCCGGCCACGCCGTGATCGACATCACCGGCGTGCCGACGGTGGACACCGAGGTGGCGCAGCATCTGCTGAAGACGGTGAGCGCGGCACGGCTGCTGGGGGCGGAGTGCACGATCTCAGGGATCCGGCCGCAGGTCGCGCAGACGATCGTGTCGCTGGGCATTGAGTTCGGCGACATAGCCACCAAGGCGTCGCTCGCGGACGCGCTCGCCCTCGCGCTGCGCCAGGCCGGGTTGAAAGTCGTGCCGCTCTAATGGAGCGGGTGCCGATCCTCAAGATCGGGCAGACCCTGTTCGTCTCCATTCAGATCGACTTGCAGGACGAGAGCGTCATCCGCCTTCAGGAAGACCTGGCGGACGAGCTGGCCGCCACCGGGGCGCACGGCGTGATCATCGACATCACCGCCGTGGAGATCGTCGACTCCTTCATCGGCCGGATGCTGACCACGATCGGGTCGATCTCCCGGCTGTTCGACGCGGAAACGGTCCTGGTCGGCATGCGCCCGGCGGTGGCGATCACGCTTACCGAGCTGGGCCTGTCCATGAGCGGGGTGCGGACGGCGCTGAACGCCGAGAAGGGCCTGGAGATCCTGAACGGGAAATCCTGATGGATGAGCTGCGCATCCAGTCAGGAGACGACGTGGTGCGGGTCCGCCAGACAGTCAGGAACGCGGCGGCGGACAACGGGCTCTCCCTGGTGGACCAGACCAAGCTCGTGACGGCCGCGAGCGAGCTCGCCCGTAACACCCTGGTCCACGGGGGCGGCGGCACGGCCAGGGTGGAGGTGGTCAAGTCGGCCAACGGGCGGGCGGGCGTCAAGCTGTATTTCACCGACGAGGGACCCGGCATCGCCGACATCGAGCTGGCGCTGACCGACGGCTGGACCACCGGTACTGGTCTTGGGCTGGGGCTGTCCGGCGCGCGACGGCTCGTCGACGAGTTCGAGCTGATCTCTAAGCCTGGCGGCGGGACCAGCGTCACGGTCGTCAAATGGTCGCGGTGAGCCGGTCGCTGACCGCGCAGGCGCCCGGGGACCTGCGCTGGCTGCGGGTCGAGGATCCCAGCGCCGCCGCCGCCTGCCGCGCCGCCGCCCTGGCGCTGGCCGCCCGGCTGGGATTCCCGGCCCCCCGTGCCGACGAACTGGCGCTGGCGGTGACCGAGGCGGCCACGAACCTGCACAAGCATGCCCGCCAGGGGTCCATGCTGCTGCGCATCACCAGGGACGCCGTCCGGCCGGGAATCGAGCTGGTCACCATCGACGCGGGACCCGGTTTCCGCGACACGGGCGCCGCGCTGCGCGACGGCCATTCCACCAGCGGCACCCTCGGCATCGGGCTCGGCGCGATCAACCGGCTCGCCGACTTCTACGATCTGTACTCGATGCCGGGCCATGGCACGGCGCTGGTGGCCAGGTTCTGGCCCGCGCCTGGCGAGGCCGCGGCCCGCCACGCCGGCCTGGTCCGGCCGATCACGGGCGAGACCGAGTGCGGCGACGTCTTCGGCGCGACCGCGACGGAAGCCAGCGTGACGGGCGTGCTGTGTGACGGCCTCGGTCACGGGCCGCTCGCCGCGGCCGCCGCGGCACAGGGGGTGGCGGCGGTGCTCGAGGAACCGGCGGCCGAGCCTGCCGCGCTTGTCGAGCGCGCGCACCGCCGGATGACCAGCACCCGCGGCGGCGCCATCGGCGTCGCACAGGTCGCCGGCGAGGTCGTCCGGTTCGCGGGTCTTGGCAACATCGCGGCGATGATCCTCGCCGAGGGCACCCGGCGGAGCATGCTCTCGGTGCCGGGCATCGCCGGTCACCAGGCCAGGACGATCCGCCAGTTCGAGTACACCGTTCCGGCCGGCGCGGCGATCATCTTGCACTCTGACGGCATCAGCAACCGCTGGGAGCCCGGCGCGCTGCCAGGACTGAACGCCAGGGATCCGCTGGTCGTCGGCGCCGCGGTGCTCGCGGAGGCCGGGACACGCCGCGACGACGCCGGCGTGCTGGTGCTCAAGCCATGACCGACGAGTTCGCTCACCTGCACGTCCGGGACCTGCCGGGGGTCTTCGCCGCGCGCCGGCTCGGCCGCGAGCTGGCCGCCGGGCTCGCCCTCGAGCAGCAGGATCAGGTCCGCGTCGCGACCGCGCTCAGCGAGATATGCCGCAGCACGATCACCGCCGGGCAGACCGCGGTCATCGCGTTCGGGGCGGACCAGGGCAGCCTGGTGCTCACCGTCACCATCGACGGCGAGCCGCCCGAGGACGGGATCGTCGCGGCGGCTCGGCTGATGGACACCGTGGAGACCAGGGGAAAGCTCATCCGGATGACCAAGCGGCGCCCGCTGCACACCGCGACAGACAAGCGCGCCCTCCGCGAGCAGCTAGCGGCCCTGGTGCCCGAGTCGTCGCTTGAGGAGCTGCGACGGCAGAACCAGGACCTCATCGCGGCGCTTGACGACGTCACGCAGCAGAAGGAACAGCTGCTGCTGCTCAACGCAGAGCTCCAGGAGACCAACCGCGGGGTGATGGCGCTCTACAACGAGCTGTCGGACGAACTCGAGCAGACCAACAGGGGAGTGGTCGCGCTCTACAGGGAACTCGACGAGAAGTCCGAGGAGCTGCGCCTCGCCTCGGAGTCGAAGAACCGGTTCTGGGCCAACGTCAGCCATGAGCTGCGGACGCCGCTGAACTCGATCACCGGCCTTACCCGGCTGCTCGCTGACCCGGACGGTGGCCTCGGTCCCGAGCAGCTGTACCAGGTGGACCTGATCAGGAACTCGACGCGCACGCTGCTCACCCTGGTCAACGACCTCCTCGACGTCGCTAAGGCGGAATCGGGACAGCTCGTCATCGAGCCGGCCGAGGTCAGCCTGCCCGCGCTGCTCGCCACGCTGCGCGGCCTCGTCCGGCCGATGGCGGAAGACAAGCCGGTTGACGTGGTGGTGAGCGCAGATGGCGCTCCCGATACCATCCTGACCGACGAGATGGCGCTGACCGCCATCTTGCGTAACCTGCTGTCCAACGCCATCAAGTACACCGATAGCGGAGAGGTGCGGCTTTCCGTGAGTACTTTTCCCGACCGGGTTGATATTCAGGTGACCGACAGCGGCACCGGAATCCCGGCCGGCCAGCTGGAACGCGTGTTTGAAGAGTTCTATCAGGTGCCCGGTGCGCGGCGGGGCGGCACCGGACTGGGCCTGCCCTATGCCCGGCGGCTCGCCGGGCTGCTCGACGGCGAGCTGGCGCTGTCCAGCGAGGCCGGCCAGGGCACCACCGCCGTGCTCAGCCTGCCGCACGGGACTCCGTCGGCCGGCACGGTAGTGGTCGCTGACGACGACGCGGCCTTCCGCCAGGTGCTGACGGCGATGCTCACCGGCATCGCGGACCGCCTCATCGAGGCGGCGGATGGTGGCGAGGCACTCGCCGCGGTGACCGCGGAGAGCCCCGACCTGATCCTCGCCGACCTCCAGATGCCGGGCGTGGACGGGAAAGCGCTGCTCGAGCGGCTGCCCGCCGGGCTGCCCGCGATCGTCATCACCGGTCACGACGCGCCGCCGCCGGCGCGGGCCGCGGCTCTGCTGCGCAAGGACGAGCTGACCAGGGAACGGCTCGCGTTCGCGATCAGGCGCGTCATCAGGGGCACGCGATGAGCGAGGCGCCCGGCACGCTGCTCCTCGTGGACGACGACGAGGCCAAGCGCTACGTGCTGGCGACCTGGCTGCGGCGGGCGGGCCACACGGTGACCGAGGTCGGCACCGGGCGGGAGGCGCTCGCCGCGGTGACCGCCGCCGACCTTGTGCTGCTTGACGTGAACCTGCCGGACATGAGCGGCTTCGACGTCTGCCGGCAGATCAAGAGCGACCCGCGGACAGCCGCGATCCCGGTCATCCAGGTGTCGGCCACCGCGGTCGACGTCGCGGATCGCGCTCATGGCCTGACCCAGGGCGCTGACGCCTACCTGGTGGAACCGGCGGAACCTGAAGAGCTGCTCGCCACGGTGGCGGCCGTGCTGCGCTACTACCGTGCCAGGACCCGCGCCGAACGGACGGCTGCCCTGCTCGCCGCGCTGGCCAGCGTGACACTGGACATCAACGCCGCGGAGACCTTCGACGGCCTGGCCGCGGTGGCGGCCGTCGGCGCGGCCAGGATGTTCGCCGTTCCCGTCGTGCTGATGCTGGAGATGCCCGACGGGCAGGTCCGGCGGATGGCTGGTCTTCCAGGGGGTCTCATGCCCGTGCGGCGTGGCGGCCCGCAGGAGCTGGTGGGCCGGGTGGTGGAGCGCGTGCTCGGCCCCTTCGAGGCCAGCGGTGTCGTGACCCTCGGCAGGGACGACTGGCTGGGCCTCGTGCCGGACAGCACGCTGCGTGTGGACGTCTGCGTGGCGGCCGCCCGGATCAAGCCAGACAGGCCGCCGACGGTGCTCACGGTCGACTCCGCTGGCCTATCCGGCGGCGAGGACATGCAGATCCTCCGCCACCTCACGCAATCGGTCGCGCTCGCGGTCGAGGCGCTGCGCTCGTCCGCGGAAGATCACCTCGTGGCCCTGACCCTGCAGCGGAGCTTCCTGCCCGCGGCGCTGCCCCCGGTGCCGGACCTGCTGATGGCGTTCCGTTACCTGCCGGCCAGCGATCAGGCCGAGGTCGGCGGCGACTTCTACGAGGCGCTGCCCTGGCGGGACGGAGTCCTGGTCGCCATCGGCGACGTGCAAGGACATTCGCTGCAGGCCGCGACCGTCATGGGAGAGCTCAGGCACGCGCTGCGCGCCTTCGCCACAGAAGCGCACTCGCCGGTCGAGATCACCGGCCTGGTCAACGAGGTTCTCCGGCGCTACCACCCGGGCCTGATGGCCACCTTGTGCCTGGTGCTCGTCCACCCGGGGACCGGCGAGCTCTCGATCGTCAACTGCGGGCACATGCCGCTGCTGCGCGTGGGCGGCGGCAGCGCGGACTACGTGGGCGAAGGCGGGCTGGCGCTCGGGCTGACCCGCCACGAGCCGCACGTCGAGACGGCGTTCCTGCCGCCGGGTGGTACCGCCCTGCTGTTCACCGACGGCCTCGTCGAGGACCGCGAGATCTTTCTCGACAGCAACCTGGAGACGTTGCGCACCACCGCGCTCGAGGCCGCCGGCGCCGACGTCGAGGCGTTCGCCAACCGGGTGCTTGCCGCCTTCGGCCCGCACGAGGACGACGTTGCGATGATCGTGCTGCGCAGAGCCGGTTAGGCCGCGCCCATCGCGTCCTGGAGGCTCGGGTAGACCGGCATGAGGCGGCCGACGCCGGTCAGCTCGAGCACGCGGCGGACCGATCCGGCCTGCGGCACCGCCAGCCACAGCTGGACGTCGCGCGCGGCGGCCCCCTCGTAAGCCCGCATTATCGCGTGGACTCCTGATGAGTCGCAGAAGACGGTCGACGTCAGATCGGCGACCACGATGTTGACGCCAGGCTCGAGGGCCGCGATCAGCTGGCCGTACACCTGGTCGCAGTTGGTGACGTCGATCTCGGCAGGCAGCGCCACCACGACGGGCACGCCGCGTGCTACCTGGTCACCCGTCACTCAAACCACTCCCGCTACGGCAAACTCCGGCATTGTCATGGCAGACCACCTCGTACGCATACGGTAACAGGCGCAATGACCGGTCGACATCGGTTGCCAGGTCACGTAAGCCGGAAACGGCTGTTCAGGGCTTCCGCGCCACCCCAGCGTAGCCCAGGCCGGCCCCGGCCTGAGCGTCCTCTCCCGTGGCGGCGGCTCCGTCGGGGCGCCAGTCGCGAACGCGGACCAGGCCAGGCTCGACGAGCTCAAGGCCGCTGAACAGCTCCCGCACCCGGTCGAGCGTGCGGAACTCGGCCCGCCCGAAGGCCCGCGTCATGAACTCCTTCACCTGGACGGCGCCCGGGAGGTCGAGGTCGAGCAGGTGGTGGATGAACACGTAGCTGCCCGACGGCAGCGCGTCGATCAGCTCGCCGGTGAGCCTGGCCGGCTGCTCGTAGTCCGTGATCTGGTGCATGATGCCGGACAGCAGGAGCCCGATCGGCCGGCTCCAGTCCAGGTGAGCGCGCACCACGGGATGACCGATGATCCCGGCGGGCTGGCGGAGGTCCCCGTCCGCCACGGCCGTGAGCGGGTTCTCCGCGAGCACCGCCCTGGCGTGGCTGAGCACCATCGGATCGTTGTCCACGTAGACCACGCGGGCGGCCGGGTCGACGCGCTGGGCGATCTGATGCACGTTCTCCGCGGTTGGCAACCCGGCGCCGATGTCAAGCAACTGCCCGATCCCGGCGGTCCCCACCAGGTAGCGGACCACCCGGCCGAGCAGGGCCCGCTGCCCGCGCACGCCCGCCTCGACTCCCGGCATCGCAGCGGCGATCCGCTGGCCGTAGATCCGGTCGACGGCGAAGTTGTCCTTGCCGCCAAGCAGGTAGTCGTAGACCCGCGCCACATTGGGCCTCGACGGCACCATGCCGGTGGCAGGAGTCTTGGCCCGTTTCCCCACAAAGCAGATCGTAGTCAGCCTCACTAAATGAGACCAGGAGCTTTGAGACATCATGTTTCATTTTTCAAGGACCGCCCTCAGCCTCCGGGCCGGCCGCCCAGGCCGGCGACGGCGCGAGCGGCGATCTCAGCGGCGGCGGCGCACGCAGCCGCGAGCGGGGCGCCGTCCAGCCATGCGGCCAGGAACCCCGCGCAGAACGCGTCTCCCGCGCCCGTCGTGTCGCGCACCACGGCAGGCACGGCGGCCACCCGCCCTGGCGTCGTATCGCCCGCCGCGTACACGGCGCCGTCCGCGCCGAGCTTGACCACGACGGCGCCGTAGTAGCCGGTGAGGACGGCCGCCATCGCGGCCGGATCGGCCGCCGGGGGCGGGTTCGCGCCGGTCAGCACGGCCGCCTCGTCCGCGTTGGGAAAGCAGACCGCGGCGCCCCTGGTCCACCCGAGGAACGCGGCCGGCCCGATCGAGTCCGCGGCGAGGAACGCCGCGGAGCCTGGATCGATCGTGACCGGCACTCCCCTGCGCCCTGCCTCGGCGAGCAGCCCGCGCACGACCGCTCGCGGTCCTGGCTCGAAGAAGGAGTAGCCGGTGAGGTGCAGCAGCGCCGCGTCATCGAGCAGGGCAGCCGGCACGTCGGCCGGCCCCAGCCGCAGGTTCGCGCCCCGGTCGGTGATCATGGTCCGCTCACCGTCGGGTCCGACCAGCACGACGATCGCCCCGGTGGGCACCGACTCGTCGGCCGCCAGCCGCGGCTCGACGCCGAACCTGGCGAGCTCCCGCCGGTGGAACTCGGCGTCCCGCGCGCCCGCCCGCCCGGCGAACACCACATCCAGCCCCAGCGCGGCCAGCCACGCGGCCTGGTTGGCGGCGGAACCGCCCGGCCGGCTCCTGATCACCGCCGGGTTGTCGTCGCCGAGCGCGAGCGGCCACGGCGCCTGCACCAGGACGTCGTTGATCACGTCCCCCACGACTAGCACCCGCGGCAACGGGCACCCCCCGCCGCGCTCGTCAGGGCCGGGTGCCCCGGCTGGCCCACGCGGCGGCGATCTGGCCGGCCAGCGTGATGTTGCCGCGGGCAACCTCGAGGTTGACCAGCACGCTCGCGCCGTCGGTGGCGCGCTGCAGGTGATCGAGCAGGAATGGCGTCACCGCCTTGCCGTGGATCCCGGCGGTCTCGGCGGCGGCCAGCGCCCCCGCGAGCACGCGGTCGTGCAGCTCCGGGTCGAGCTGCTTGTCCGGCGGCAACGGGTTGCCGATGAGCAGCGCGGATTCGTCGCCGAGCAGGTCCCTCGCGGCCATGACGGCGGCGATCTCCTCTGGCGTGTCCAGCCGCCAGTCGAGATCCTGACCGGAGTCGGTGAGGTAAAAGCCGGGGAACCTGTTCGTCCGGTAGCCCGCGACCGCCACGCCGAGCGTCTCGAGGCGCTCCAGGGTCGCCGGGATGTCCAGGATCGACTTCACGCCCGCCGACACCACGGTGACCGGCGTCCTGGACAGCGCGGTCAGGTCCGCCGACTCGTCGGCCGACTCGGCGAAGCCGCGATGCACGCCGCCGAGCCCGCCGGTCGCGAACACCCGGATCCCGGCCTTCGCGGCCAGCACCGCGGTGGCCGCGACCGTGGTGCCGGCGGTCCGTTTCCCGGCCATCGCCAGCCCGAGGTCCCGGCTGCTCACCTTGACCACCGACTCGTCCAGCGCGATCCGCTCCAGGCCGGCGTCGTCAAGCCCGGCTCGCGGCACGCCGTCGATCACCGCGATCGTGGCGGGCGTCACCCCGGCCTCGGTGAGCAGCTGCTCGAACGACCTGGCCGCGGTGAGGTTCGCCGGCCGCGGCAGGCCGTGGGAGATGATCGTCGACTCGAGCGCCACCACGGGCCGCCCCGCCGCCAGCGCGGCGCGCACCGCTGGGGAGAGTTCCGGCACACCAGGCATGCCCCGACCCTATCCGGCCGCTAGCCAGGCGGCATATGGTGCTTGGCAGCGAGCAACGACCAGATCCAAGGACGGAGGCCCGAGTGAGCGAGCGGACGAAGTTCATCCTCGACGAGTCGCAGATTCCCGCGCAGTGGTACAACGTGATCCCCGACCTGTCCGCGCCGCCGCCTCCGCCGCTGCACCCGGGCACGGGCCAGCCGGTCGGGCCTGATGACCTCGCGCCGCTCTTCCCCATGGAGCTCATCGGCCAGGAGGTCACCGGCGACCGCTACGTGGACATCCCCGGCGAGGTCATCGACGTCTACAAGCTGTGGCGGCCGACCCCGCTGTTCCGCGCGCGGCGGCTTGAGAAGGCGCTGAACACGCCGGCCCGGATCTACTACAAGTACGAGGGCGTCTCCCCCGCCGGGTCGCACAAGCCGAACACCGCCGTCCCGCAGGCGTTCTACAACTCGCGCGAGGGCACCAAGCGGCTCACCACCGAGACCGGCGCGGGCCAGTGGGGCAGCGCACTGGCGTTCGCCTGCGCACAGTACGGCCTGGACTGCGAGATCTGGATGGTCCGCGCCTCCTACGACCAGAAACCGCACCGCCGGACGCTGATGCAGACCTACGGCGCGACGGTGCACCCGAGCCCGTCGCGGGCCACCAACGCGGGCCTGAAGGTGCTCGCGGACGATCCGGATTCCACCGGCAGCCTCGGCATCGCGATCAGCGAGGCCGTCGAGGCCGCCGGCGGCAGCGCGGAGACCAGGTACGCGCTCGGCTCGGTGCTCAACCACGTGCTGATGCACCAGACCGTCATCGGCCAGGAGGCGCTCGCGCAGTTCGAGATGGCCGGGGAGGAGGCCGGACCCGACCTGATCGTCGGCTGCACCGGCGGCGGGTCGAACTTCGCCGGGCTGTTTTTCCCGTTCCTGCGGGAGAAGCTGGCCGGACGGATGAACCCGGTTATCAGGGCTGTCGAGCCGACCGCGTGCCCGTCGTTCACCCGCGGGGTCTACGCGTACGACTTCGGCGACACGGCCGGGATGACCCCGCTGCTGAAGATGCACACGCTCGGCCACGCCTTCATCCCCGCCCCCGTGCACGCCGGCGGACTGCGCTACCACGGGATGTCGCCGCTGCTGTCGCACATGTACGAGCTCGGGCTGTTCGAGGCGGTCGCCAAGCCGCAGCGCGAGTGCTTCGCCGCCGCCGTGACCTTCGCCAGGTCGGAGGGCATCCTGCCCGCGCCCGAGCCGTCGCACGCGATCGCCGCCGTGGTCGACGAGGCCAAGCGGTGCGCCGAATCCGGCGAGGAGAAGGTGATCCTCACCGCGCTGTGCGGCCACGGCCACTTCGACATGACCGCCTACGAGCGGTACCTGTCCGGCGAGATGACCGACTACGACCTGCCGCAGGACCGCATCGACGCCGCGATAGCGGACCTCCCCGCGGTCCCGGGCGCCTAGTCACCAGCAGCTCGCGCCAACCGCCATCGGCGGTGTGGCCCACAACGCCAATAGGTTCGCACCTGTGGGCCACACCGCCAATTCGGAGGACCGGGAGCGTCCGGCCTGTCGCGCAGACGGCGAGGCTGGGGAGTCAGCCGCGTACGTTCGGGATAAGACGGATGAGGAGCGGCGGCGGCGTGCCACCGAGGCGGCGAGGGTTTCCAGGGTGGCGGCCGTCATCTCCATGTCCATGCAGGCGTCGGTCACGCTCTGCCCGTAGGTAAGCGTCGCCGGCTTGCCCGGGTTCTGGCGGCCCGCCACCAGGAAGCTTTCCAGCATGACGCCGGAAACGCCGCGCTCACCCGCGGCGATCTGCTCCGCCAGCGACTCGGCGACGGCGGGCTGGCGACGGTAGTCCTTGCCGCTGTTGCCGTGGCTCGCGTCCACCATCAGGCGGCGCGGCAGCCCGGCCGCCGCGACCAGGTCCAGCGCCTTGTCCACGTGGGAAGCCGAGTAGTTCGGGCCGCCGCGGCCGCCGCGCAAGATCACGTGCGTGTCGGAGTTGCCCGAGGTCGTGACCACCGCCGCGGCGCCGTACTCGGTGACGCCGAAGAACGTGTGCCCGGCCGCCGCGGCGCGGCACGCGTCCACCGCGACCTGGACGTCGCCGTCCGTGCCGTTCTTGAAGCCCACCGGCATGGACAGGCCCGAGGCGAGCTGCCGGTGCACCTGGCTCTCCGTCGTCCGCGCCCCGATCGCGCCCCAGGTCACGGCGTCGGCGATGTACTGCGGGGTGATCGGGTCCAGCCACTCGCAGCCGACCGGCATGCCGGAGCCCAGGATGTCAAGCAGCAGCCGGCGGGCGGCGCGCAGCCCGCGGTGCACGTCGAAGCTCTCGTCCATGCCCGGGTCGTTGATCAGGCCCTTCCAGCCGGTGACCGTGCGCGGCTTCTCGAAGTACACGCGCATCACGATCAGCAGGTCATCGGCGTACCGGTCACGGAGCTCGATAAGGCGGGCGGCGTAGTCGAGCGCCGCCTTCGGGTCGTGTACAGAACACGGGCCGGTGACGATCAGCAGCCGGCCGTCGGCGCCGTCGAGCAGGGCGCGAACCTCAGCCCTCGTGCGCTCTACCGTCTCCGCCTCGGCAGCGCCGAGCGGGAGCTCGTCGAGCAGCGCGGCCGGCGCCAGCAGCGGCTCGTAGCCGACGATCCGGGTATCCCTGACGCGTGACATCGGGGTCTTCTCCTCCCGGGCAACGCCGCCACCCGTGTCCGCCGGGAGCCAGCTACGCCCTGTCATTCACGACGGGACGTCGCTGCCCCGTCCTTCGGCTGGCTCCGGGCGATGATAAGCGCGCGCCAGTACGCGCGGCCCCACCCGGAGCCTGCGTAAAGCGCCTATACCACCGCGACACGCGGTCGATCATACACGGCGGCGGCAGCGGGGAAGCCGCGCGCTTGTCGCTCGGCGTGCTGCACGGGCAGACTGCCCGCTGAGGTGGAAATGCTGGTAGCCCCGACCGGATTCGAACCGGCGTTACCGCCTTGAGAGGGCGACGTCCTAGGCCTCTAGACGACGGGGCCGAGCGGAAACACCTTACCGCCTCCGAGGGAGTGCAGCCAACACGAGGTTCCCGGCACACCTCACACCCCGCGCGCCAGCTGGGCGGCGGCGGCCACCAGCTCGCCGTTCCCGGTGGCGGCAGAGCCGTCCGGCAGGACGGTCGTGTCCTCGAGGCCGACCCGGATATCCTGCCCCTTCGCGACCGCGGCCCGCATCACATCCCAGGTGGCCAGGCCGTAACCGTGGTGCAGCTGCGGAGCCTCGATCCCCAGCCTGGTCAGTTCCGCCGACGCCTCCGCGGCCGTCGCGACGGCCCCGTCCGGTGACCGGTCGACCGGTTCGAGCAGCACCCGGATCACCCGGTCGCCGAACGAGCTCGCGCCGAGCAGCCGGGCGTCCTCCACGGTCCAGACGCCCGCCTCGATCTCGATGCCCAGGCTGGTCAGCAGGCCGGCGAGCGCGTCGGTGCCCGGCTCGTTCATGTTGACGGAGGCGAAGTCCGGCCTGTGCTGCCCGGTCCACCGCTCGACCAGGGACATCCGGCGCGCGGTGTCCCTGTCGACCGTCCAGATGCCGGTCGTCACGCCGACCGGCAGCCCGCTCGCCGCCCGCACGGCGGCCACCGCGGCGAGCACGTGGTCCGCGATCAGGGTCTGCGCCCCGGACGGGTCACGCGGGTGCAGGTGGACCGACTCCGCCCCGGCGGCGGCTGACGCGCGGGCCTCGGCGGCGAGCTCGGCCGGGGTCAGCGGGACCGCCGGGTGCTCGGCACGCGTGGTGGAGCCGTTGAGGCAGGCCTGGATCAGCACACCGAGCCTCCCGGGATCGCCATAGACGTCCGAGATGGGGCGGAAAGCAAACGTGGCACGGAGGCCACCTTAGGCCATCCGTGCCACGAAGAAGCTGGGGTACCAGGACTCGAACCTAGACTAACAGGGCCAGAACCTGTCGGGCTGCCAATTACCCCATACCCCATGGGCGCGCCCAGTCTGCCGTACCGGCGCCGATGCAGTCTACCGAATCCGGAACCCGGTAGCCAACGCGACCATCACGCCGGGAGCGAAGCCCCTCCGCCGGCGACGGGCAAACGTGGTCGATGTGACATCCACCACGCAAGAGTGTGGACGATGTGGCATCGACCACCATGCGGCGGGCGCTGCCGGGACAGTGATAGAAACAGCCGTATGCCCTGGTATGACATGCCGCTGGAGCGGCTTCGCGAGTACCGCACCGGCACGAGCGAGCCGGCCGGACTCGACGCCTGGTGGACCGGGCGCCTCGAGCTGGCGAGGGCGCGGGCCCAGCCCGCCACGTTCACGCCGTACGAGCCGGACGTGTACCGGCCGTTCCGGGTGTTCGACGTGGAGTTCTCCGGTGCGGGCGGGGATCCGGTGCGGGCGTGGTACATCAGGCCGGCCGCCGAGCCCGGCAGCATCGTGGTCAAGTTCATCGGGTACGGCGGCGGCCGCGGCGCGCCGGCCGAGCACATGCTGCTGCCCGCGCTCGGCTACGGGGTGTTCGTGATGGACAGCCGCGGCCAGGGCGGCCGCTGGACGTTCGGCTCGACCCCCGACCAGTCGACAGGACCGGAGAACGCGCAGGTGATGACCCGCGGCATCACGACGCCCGCGGACTACTACTACACCCGGATGTTCACCGACGCGGCGCGCGCCGTGGACGTGGCGCTCGAGCTCGCCGGCCCCGACGCCGTGGTGGCGGTCAGCGGGGCGAGCCAGGGCGGCGGCCTCGCGCTCGCGAGCGCCGCGCTGCACGGCGACAAGGTGGCGGTGTGCCACGCGGACGTCCCGTTCCTGTGCGACATCCAGCGCGCGATCACGCTCGCGCCGCACGCCCCGTACACGGAGATCCCCGAGTTCCTCGCCGAGAACGTCGCGCTCATCGACACCGCGCTGAACACCCTGCGGTACATCGACTGCGCCCTGCTCGCCCGCAGGATCACGGCGACATCGCTGCTCAGCGTCGGCCTGATGGACATCATCTGCCCGCCGTCCACGGTGTTCGCCGCCTACAACGAGATCACGGCGGACAAGGACATCGCCGTGTACCCGTTCAGCGGGCACAGCGTGCCGCACGCGCACGCCGAGCGCCAGCTGCGCCACCTGAGAGCCGCGCTGCCCGCCTAGCGGCGGCCTGGTGCCGCCTGGTGCCGTCTGGTGCCGCCTAGCGGCGGCCTGGTGCCGCCTAGTCCCGCTTAGTCGCGGATGACCACCTTGTTGGTCAGCGTCCCGATGGACTCGATCGTGACCGCCACCTCGTCCCCGTCGGCCAGCGGCCCGACGCCCTCCGGGGTGCCGGTGAGCAGCACGTCCCCTGGCAGCAGGGTCATCACCGCGCTGACGTACTCGATCAGCGACGGCACGTCCCACAGCAGCTCCCTGGTGCGCGCGTGCTGCCGCACCTCGCCGTTCACCGTGGTCGTGATGCCCAGGTCGGACGGGTCGGTCCCGGTCTCCATCCAGGGTCCGAGCGGGCAGAACGTGTCGAATCCCTTGGCCCGCGTCCACTGCCCGTCCCGGAGCTGGAGGTCCCGCGCCGTCACGTCGTTCGCGCAGGTGTAGCCGAAGATCACGTCCTCGGCGCGCTCCTTCGGCACGTCGCGGCAGAGCCGGCCGATGATCACGGCCAGCTCGCCCTCGTAATCGACCCGGTCGGTGAGCTTGACCGGGTAGGCGATCCGGTCGCCAGGCCCGGTCACCGACGTGGACGGCTTGAGGAACAGCACCGGCTCCTGCGGCAGCCCAGCGCCGCCCATCTCCCTGACGTGCCCGGCGTAGTTCCTGCCGACGGCGACCACCTTGCTCGGCAGCACCGGCGCTAGCAGCCGCACCTCCGCGAGCGGATAGCGCTGCCCGGTCAGCCGCACGCCCGCCGGGTCGATGCCGAACGGGTGACCGTGTAGTTCTGAGATTGTCTGCGGTTGGCCCGACTCACCCTCAACGACGCCGTAGGCGACGCCGTTGCCCATGGCGAACCTCGCGATACGCACGAGCCTCCTTCGGTCAACTGGCCACCCGAGCCTAGCCGCTCGGGTGCTTGCGCGCTGGCCGCCAGTGCTTGCGCCTTACTGCTGGTAGCCTTCCACCTCGGCCGCCGGGCGCGACTCGGCGGCGTCCGGGTCCTCCCCGAACTCACGGCGCGCCCGCCGCTGCCGCAGCAGGTCCCAGCACTGGTCGAGCGCCTCTTCAGCGGAACGAAGACGCTCCCGTTCCTGTTCCGAGCTGAGCCGCCCGTCGGCGAGTTCGGTGCGAAGTTCCCGCTCCGTCGCGATCAGGCCGTTGATCCTCGCCAAGATCTCCTTGTCGTCCATGTGGATACCGTAAGCCCGCCGGTGCCGCTTCACGGATGCACCCCATCCTTTTATCCGGAACGGGCCCGTGCCTGCGCCCCCTCCGTCCCGCTCGCCCCTCCGGGGCGCCAGGACGGCCGCACCGACCGCGATCCATAGCGTGAGCAGCACCGGGATGCCGAGCGCCCGGTGCAGGCCCACCTGGCTGGCGACCGCGCCGATCACGGCCGGGCCGGCCGCCAGGCCCGCGTACCCGAGGCCGACTACCTTCGCGAGCCCGGACCCAGGGCGCGCCGGGTCGGCGCGCCCGCCGGCCGCGAAGACCTGCGGCACCACGACAGAAAGCCCCGCGCCGAACACGGCGAACCCGCCGACGACGGCGCCTGGGTTGCGGCTGACCAGGGCGGCGGTCAGCCCGGCGGCGGCCAGCAGGCCGCAGCAGCGGATGACGGGCACCGTGCCGAAGCGGTGGATGAGCCCGTCGCCGACCGCGCGGCCGGCGGTCATCGTCACCGAGAACGCGGCGAATGCGAGAGCCGCGAACCCCGCGCTGGTGCCGAGGTTGTCCTTGAGGTAGACGGCGCTCCAGTCGCCTGCGGCGCCCTCGCCCACCATCCCGCAGATGCCGAGCACGCCGAGCGCGATGATCAGCCGCCTGACCCGCCTGGCCTCGGCGGAACGTCGCGGCGGCCGAGCGGGGAGCGTACTCTTCCCGGCAGCGCCGGCCGCCGTGGCGCGGGACGGCGCCCCGGGCAGCAGCCAGCGTCCGGCGAAGCCGTCGGTGAGGGCACCAACGGCCCCGGACGCGGCGAGGGACAGCGCCGGGCTCACTCCCGCCCAGGCGAAGCCGCCGCCGGCCAGCGCGCCGGCCATCGCGCCCAGGCTGTAGAACGAGTGCATCGACGTCATCACCGGCCGCCCGTAAGCGGCCTCGACGCGGACGCCCTGCGCGTTCTGCGCGACGTCCAGGGTTCCGCCCGCGAGACCGAACACCAGCAGCGCCGCCATCAGCTCCGCCAGGTTCCTGGCGAGACCTGGCGGCACTGCCAGCAGGCAGTTGCCGACTCCGGCGACCCGCGCGACCAGCGCGCTGCCGACGCGGTCGACGAGCCGCTCGGCCAGCACCGTGCCGAGGACGAGACCGACAGGAACGGCGAAGAGCGCCACCCCAAGCGCCGCGTCGGACAGCCCCGCCTGCGCCTTGACCGCCGGAATCCGCGCCAGCCAGACGCCCGCGATCATCCCCATGACAAAGAAGTACGCGGACGTCCCCTGCCGCGCCCGGCGAAGCACGGGCGCCACCCTAGCCGCGCCCGATTCACCCACGAAGCCACAATAGCCGCCAAACTGCTCAGCCCGGACGCTGGCTCTTTGTTGACGCGGCGACCAGATGTGACCGGTCACTCAACCTGTGAAGTGGTCACCACATCAACAAAGCCGACAGAAGTGACGAATGTGGCCAGGCCGGCGACTCCCGCGGCCGCCGCCGGTCCCGGCGGGCCAGGTCGCACGCACATAGGGCGAGAAACGCACCGCGGAACTAGGACAAAACGGGGCAACAGGCGGCACGATCTCGCCCTAAGTGGCCGCCGGCCGATGATTCCCGCGCTCTAGAGTCGTCATTGTCGACGTAGGCGATCCCGGTGAGGATGGTGATTCTTCATGGCTGATCCCGCGCAGGTGCTGGAGCTGCCGATCTCGCGGCAGTTGCTGCGCGATGAGCCGATCATGCACCTGTCGTACACAGGGCGGGACGGGGGGCCGCGGGTGATCCCGATCGGGTACCTGTGGGACGGCGCCCGCTTCCTGATGTGGACGATTCCCGGCGCGCCGAAGGTCGATGCCTTGGAGGCCGACGGGCGGGTCGCGATCACGATCGACGTGCCGGGACCGCCGCCGCGCGTGCTGCTGGTCCGCGGCCGGGCCGCACTCGAAACCCTCGACGGCGTGCCCGACGGTTACCTGGAAGCCTCGCGCCGCGCCATTCCCCCGGAGGCCTGGGAGGACTTCGAGACACAGGTCCGCGCCATGTACAAGCAGATGGTCGCCGTCACCATCACCCCGGACTGGGCGCGGCTGCTCGACTTCGAGACCACCGCGCCGGTCGCGGTGGAAAAGCTCATGAGAGAGCAGAGCCAGGCGCCTGCCGACGGCTGACGATGGGCTGACCGCCCGGGTTAACTCGGCGGGGCTGAAGCGGATGGGCCTGGTGGGGTTCGCGGAGCACGCGAAGGTCAGCAGGCGGGCGGCTTCCTCCGTGATCGCGGATTCTTCCGCCGCGGTGAGGCGGCGGAACGGGGTGATCGTCGCCGCCTCGGCGGTGATCTTCCAGGTGGCGTCCCAGACGCCGTCGATCAGCAGGGTGCCCTGGGTGGCGCCGTTGCCAGGCCACAGCGGGACCGGGTAGGCGTGCGGGATGACCCGGCGGCGGTCAGCGTGCGAAAGCAGCAGGTTGTCGTACTCCGGGAGGAACCGGGGCGGCGCCGGGACATCTTCTGGGGGCAGCTCCTTATCTGGGAGGTCGAGCAGTACTTCGCCGTCGGGCCCCCGGTAAGCCCGCAATTCAAGGCGGTCGGTCACCTCGCGCAGCCGGGTCAGGCCGGACCAGGTTTGGATGTCCGCCACGGTCGCCGGGCCGAACGCGGCCAGGTAGCGGAGGACCAGGGCATCGACCGCCTCGGGTTTGGCCGGGCCGATGGGCTCCCCCAGCCAGGATTCGGCGGTGGTCCAGGTGGCCTGGGCGTTCTTGCCCCAGATGCCGCGCGGCGGGACCTGGACGACGGGCACTAGGTAGGTCACCGCGTACGCGAGCGACATGGGCTCGGCCGCCGGCCAGGCCGCAGCGAGGTCCCTGGCTAGCTGCGCGCGGGTCAGCGGGCGCGTCGCGAGCAGCCCGGCCGCCTGGGCGGCCAGCGCGTCCAGGTCGACACCGGTCAGTCTCCTGGCGTAGTTGGCCCGCAGGCCGGCCGCCATCAGGCCGCCGAACAGAGGGCGGAAGGCGACGAAGTCCGCCGTGTCCGCCAGGTGGACGGTCGCGCGCATGACCGGGGCCCGGACCACCGTACGTTCCGAAAGAAGAGCTGAAAGCTCATCGGTCGTGAAGCCGGCCAACCTCGTCCAGAGCCCCACGTAAGGGGCGAGCGGCGCCTGGCCCTGCAGCCCGCCCAGGTGCCGGATCGCCTGCTGCGCCGGCATCTTATGCCGGCGCAGCAGGAGCTGGCGGTCCAGCGTGGCCCGGTTCAGGGCGCGCTGGCTCAGCCTCGGGTGGTCAGCCACGTGGCAGCAGCTGCTGGAGCGCCCACTTGTTGCCGTCCGGGTCGGCGAAGAAGACGAACCGGCCCCAATCCAAATCCTGGACGTCGCTGACCTCGGCGCCGCGGGCGACGAGATCCGCGTGCGCGGCCTCGATGTCCGCCACGACCATCTGCAAGCCGCGCACGCTCCCCGGCTCGCCCTCGACGATGCCCTTGCCGATCGCGATCGAGCAGGCCGAGCCGGGCGGGGTGAGCTGCACGAAGCGGATCTCCGCGCTGACCGTGTGGTCGTGGTCGGCGTTGAAGCCGACCTTCTCGGTGTAGAACGCCTTGGCGCGGTCCACGTCGGAAACGGGCACGGCTACCAGCTCTAGCTTCATGTCCACCATGGTGTGCCTCCTCCTTGGCTCCTTGCTGTGTACCCAACGTTAGGCGGCTATTAGGAAGATTAAGTTCCTAATGGTGCGGCAGACTGGAGGTCATGCTGGAAACATCGGCGCGGCTGCTGCGCCTGCTCTCCCTGCTGCAGACCCCGCGCGACTGGACCGGCGCCGAGCTCGGCGAGCGGCTCGGGGTGTCGCCACGGACCGTTCGCAATGACGTGGACAAGCTCCGTGAGCTCGGCTATCCGGTGCTCGCCACGCGCGGGGCCGCGGGCGGGTACCGGCTCGGCGCGGGCGCGGCGATGCCGCCGCTGCTGCTCGACGACGAGGAGGCCGTCGCCGTCGCGGTCGGGCTCAGGACCGTGGCGACGGTGCCGATCGCCGGGATCGAGGAGGCCTCCCTCAGGGCACTGGCCAAGCTGGAGCAGGTGCTGCCCTCCAGGCTGCGGACCCGCGTCGGCGGGCTGCGCTCGATCATCACCCCGGTGCCGTTCGCGTCGGCGGGGCCGGTGGTGGACCCTGACGTGCTGACCGCGGTCGCGGCGGCGTGCCGGGCCAGGGAGCGGCTGCGGTTCAGCTACCTGTCGCACGACGGGTCGGCCAGCGAGCGCGAGGCGGAACCGTACCAGCTGGTCAACTGGGGACGGCGCTGGTACCTGGTGGCGTTCGACGTCGGCCGCGGCGACTGGCGGACCTTCCGCGTCGACCGGATCACGCCGCGGACGCCCGGCGGCGGCCGGTTCACGCCGCGTCCGCTGCCCGCGTCTGACCTGGCCGGCTGGGTGGCGCACCGGGTCGCGACCGGCGCATGGCGGTACCGGGCACGGGTGACCGTGTTCGCCCCGGCCGCCGCGGTCAGCGCGCGGATCGGCCCGTACGTGGGGACCGTGACCGCCGTGTCCAGCGAGTCGTGCACGCTGGACACCGGCTCGGACAGCCTGGCAACGATGGCGGTCTACCTGGGCTTCCTTGGGTGGGACTTCCGGGTGGACTCGCCGCCGGAGCTAGCCGACGAAGTACGCGCGCTCGCCGAGCGGTACCAGCGGGCGCTGCCCGGTCAGTCCGGCTCGCGGCCGGCCTTGAGCAGGCCGTAGCTGACCGCCTCCTCAAGCGCGTGCCAGGAAGCGGCGATGATGTTCTCGTCCACGCCCACCGTGGACCACATGTCGCCCGCGCCGTCGCCGGACTCGATGAGCACCCGGGTGACCGCGCCGGTACCGTGCGAGCCCTCCAGGATGCGCACCTTGAAGTCGGCGAGCTCCAGGTTCGCCAGCTCAGGGAAGGTCTGCTCGAGCGCCGCGCGCAGCGCCTTGTCCAGCGCGTTCACCGGCCCGTTGCCCTCGCCGACGGCGACCACCCGCTCCCCCTTGGCGGTCAGCCGCACCGTCGCCTCGCTGGTCAGCGCGCCGTCCGCGCGGCGCTCCACGATCACCCGCCAGGACTCGACGGTGAAGTGCCGCCTACGCTCGCCGGCCAGCTCGTCGCGCAGCAGCAGCTCGAACGAGGCGTCCGCCGCCTCGAACGAGTAGCCGCGGGCCTCCAGCTCCTTGACCTTGTCCGTTACCCGGCCGATGACCTCCTTGTCGCCGGACAGGTCGTAGCCGAGCTCGCGTCCCTTGAGCTCCACCGAGGCGCGGCCGGCCATGTCCGAGACCAGCATCCGCATGTCGTTGCCGACCCGCTCGGGGTCGATGTGCTGGTAGAGCATCGGGTCGACGCGGACGGCGCTCGCGTGCAGGCCGGCCTTGTGCGCGAACGCGCTCAGCCCGACGTACGGCTGGTGGGTGTCCGGCGTGACGTTCGTGACCTCGCTGATCGCGTGCGCGATCCGGCTCATCTCCCTGATCCCGTCGCCGTCGAGGACGCCAAGGCCCCTCTTGAGCTGGAGGCCGGCCACCACGCTGAACAGGTTCGCGTTGCCCGCGCGCTCGCCGTACCCGTTCGCGGTGCCCTGCACGTGGCTGACCCCGGCCTCGACGGCGACCAGGGTGTTGGCGACGCCGCAGCCGGTGTCGTCGTGGCAGTGGATGCCGAGCCGGGCCTGGGTGGCGAGCGTCACCTCCCGCACGACGTCGCCGAGCTCGCTCGGCAGCATCCCGCCGTTGGTGTCGCACAGCGCGATCACGTCCGCGCCGGCCTCCGCAGCGGCGCGGACGCATTCGAGCGCATAGGCGGGATTGGACCGGTAGCCGTCGAAGAAGTGCTCGGCGTCGAGGAACACCCGCTGGCCCTCGGCGCGCAGGTGCCGCACCGTATCGGCGATCATGGCCAGGTTCTCGTCGAGCGTGGTGCGCAGCGCGAGCTCGACGTGCCGGTCGTGGCTCTTAGCCACCAGCGTGACGACCGGCGCGCGCGACTCGCGCAACGCCGCGACCTGCGGGTCGTCGGCCGCCTTGACGCCGGCCTTGCGGGTCGAGCCGAACGCGGCGAGGGTGGCGTGCCGGAAGTCGAGCTCGGTCTGCGCGCGGCGGAAGAACTCGGTGTCCTTCGGTATCGCGCCCGGCCAGCCGCCCTCGATGAACCCGACGCCGAGCCGGTCGAGGTGCCTGGCGATCACCAGCTTGTCGGCAACCGTGAGATTCAGGCCCTCCTGCTGAGCGCCGTCGCGCAAGGTTGTGTCGTACACGTGGAACTGGTCGTCGGGCATGGTCGCTGTCCGTTTCTTCCGTGTGGCTTGAGTTGTGTCGTCCGACAAATGAAAAGACCCCTCGTGGGAGCACGAGAGGTCTGCGCGTCGGCGTTTGTGGTTCTAGCTCGGGGGCTCCGGGGGTCGCCCCCCGGGATAGCACCACGAGCCGCTGCGAAATCGGCCTAGGCCGATGAGCAGCACCTGCTGCCGACGCGCCTGCCGATAATAATCAGCCCGGACGTCACGGGGTCCAGTGTGCCATATGGCGGGCGTGCTTCGCCAACTGGCGCCGGAGATGTGGCTCAGGAGATGTGGCTCAGGAAGGCTCCGGCCAGCGCCGCGGCGGCCTGTGCCTGGGTGGTGCCCGTCTCGATGACCGCCACGGCCATGCTGCCCCGGTATCCGACGAACCAGCTCAGGTAGGCGTGCGCGCCGGTCTGCACGACGCCGGACTGACCGTACACCGGCTCGCCCCGGACGTTGGCCGCGCGGGCGGAACCCGCCTGCACCGCCTGCCGCATCAGCTGCCGCAGCTCGCCGAGCTTGCTGGTCGACAGCGGCGCCTGCCACGTCGCCGGCGGGTCAGCGGCGACGAGCACCGGCGTGCGGCCGGTGCCGGCGTCGACCTCGGCCGCCACCATCGCCATGCCGAGCGGGCTCATCAGAACGCCGCCGGTACCGGTCGCCTGCGCTGCCACGCCGGCCTGGCCAGTGACGGCAGCGGCCGACCCGGAGAACGCGGGTACCCGCAGATTCCATTGCGTTCCGATGCCGAAGGACCGTTCCACAGCCGAAAGCTGGCCCGCGGTCAGCTTCTCCGACATAGTCGCGAAGGCCGTCCCGCACCCGTCTGCGAAGTCCGCGGCGAAGGTTGTCGAGGCCGTCGGACCCGGCTGGTAGGTGAACGTCTGCCCGCCGACGTCGGCGACGTTCTGGCAGGGCAGCGGCTGGCTGGTACTGACGTCGCCGATGCCGAGCAGTGCCGCCGCGGACACGATGCTGAACGCCATGCCCGGCTCCAGCTTGGCGGCTAGCGGTCCGTCGGGCGGCAGCGGCACGCTGCCCGCCTGATGCGCGGCGAGCGCGCTGACGTCGCCGGTGCTCGAGTCAACGGCGACGATCTCGCCGGAGTTGTGCTGCGCCGCGAGCGCGGCGGCCGCGGCCGCCTGGTCGTGGCTGTCAATGGTGGTCCGTACCGGGGTGCCGGCCTGCCCGGCCACGGTGGACAAGGTCGCGACCGTCCGGCCCGCCGCGTTGACCACGACGATGGAGGTGCTCGGCGTGCCGGCCAGCGAGTCCTGGTAGGTCTGCTCGAGCCCGGACAGCCCCATCGTCTGGCCAGGCTGGAAAGCGGCGCCCTCGGCCCGCAGCGCGCTGGAGTCCTCGGTGCCTATCGTGCCGACAACCTCGGGGGCGGCCGAGCCGAACAACCGCTCCGTCTTGCGCTGCGCGCTCAGCCCTGGCACCTTGACCAGCCGCGACCATATCTCCTGGAACTGCGGCGACCCCGGGTCGAGCGTGAGCAGCGAAAGGAACTGACGCGGCGGCGCGGCGCGGATCTGGCCGAGCACCTGCTGCTCGCTGAGCCCGGTGATCTGGCTGAACTCCGCCGCGGTGCGCGCCATGTTGGACAGCCGCCCCGGATAGACGCCCACGTGGTAGTCGGTGGACGACGAGAGCAGGGGCTGGCCGGCCGAGTCCTCGACCGGGGCACGGGGCGAGTAGCTGGTCAGCACCGCGAGCCGGTCTCCTGGCCCGAGGCTTGGGTTGATGACGCTCGGCGCCCAGTCGATGATCCACTGCCCGTTCCGCACGGCCAGCGAGAACCGCCCTAGGTAGCTCCACTGCTGGCCGTTCTGGGCCAGGTCCACGGTGACCTTGAAGGTCGCCACCGCCGTGTCCCCGTGCTGGGTGACCGAGTTCAGCGCCAGGAACGTGTTCGTGGCGTCGAGGTCGGTGTAGGCAGCGGTGAGCTGGCTGACCACCTGCCCATCGTTCCCCGTGGTCAGGGTGGCGGCCTGCGCGTACTTCCCTAGCTGCCAGTCGAGGAGGAACGCCTGCACGGTCGGCTCGGGGGATGCCGCGCCGCCGAAGCCGGTCGCGAATCCGACGCAGAGCAGGCCGATGACGACCACCATGATCGCGGCCAGCCGCTGCCGGCGGGACAGCCGACGGCGGTGCACAGCAGGCTTGCGATGGCGACTGCGGGACGAGCGAGACCCGGTTGGCCGGGGCGGCGGCGGCGTTCCCGGCGGCGCGGCTTGCGCGTCAGGGGTGCCTTGCGGCGCCCCGGCCCCTCGGCGGGGAAGCGCGTATCCGCGGGGGCGCCCAGCATGGCTACCCCGTTCGCGCGAGCCCGCTGTCACCGTCCGCCTCCGGGGTCACCGTCGTCGCCGTAGGGCACGCTCGACCTCCCTGGCAGCGTCCCGCCGCGCCAGGTCTTGCCTCTTATCGTATGTCCGTTTGCCGCGGGCAAGTGCGAGCTCCACCTTGACTTTGCCGTCCTTGAAGTACATGGACAGCGGGACAAGCGTCAGGCCCTGCTCCGATGTCTTGCGGACCAGTCGCTCGATCTCTCCCCGATGCAGCAGGAGCTTCCTGGTCCGCCTAGGCACGTGGTTGGTCCATGTGCCTTGCGTGTACTCCGGTATATGAACGTTATGCAGCCAGACTTCCCCGTCAGAGACTAGCGCGAACCCATCGGTTAGGGACGCACGTCCGGCGCGCAGTGACTTCACCTCGGTCCCCGTGAGCGCGATGCCCGCTTCGATGACTTCCTCGATCGCATAGTCATGCCGGGCGCGCCGGTTCCTGGCGATGACCTTGCTTCCCTGCTCGCGTGCCACGTCTCTCCTGTCAGCCAGCTTGCGGCTACCCGCCCGGCCCGGGACTAACGCACCGCGGCAGCGCCCGGGCCACCGGCGGCTAGACCCGCAGATAGCGGCGGAGCGTCACGAACGACGTCACGCCGCAGAGCAGCACCCCGACAAACATCGCCAGCAGTATGACCTCGATCAGGTCAGTGGCCGACAGGCCGACGTTATAGCTGAAGTACTGCTGCAGGTTGTTGAGCAGCAGGGACTTGACCCCGATGAGCAGGGCGGCCGCGAGCGCCCAGCCGAGCAGGCCGGCGATCACGCCCTCGAGCAGGAAGGGCAGCTGAATATAGAAGTTAGACGCGCCGACCAGCCGCATAATTCCGGTCTCCCGCCGCCGGTTGAACGCCGACAGCCGGATCGTGTTCGCCACCAGCAGGATCGCCGCGACGACGAGGATCAGCGCGACGACGACGACCGCGTTCCTGGCGCCGTCGAGCAGCCGGTAGAACTTGTCGAGGATGGTCATCTCGTCGATGACGGAGTCCACGCCTGGCGCCCCGTTGACCGCGCTCGAGACGATGTTGTAGTCGGCCTCCGGGTTACGGAGCTTGACCTCGAACGACGGCGGAATGTCGGTTGCCTTGACCGTCGAGACGTACGACGGGTCGTTGGCGAAGTCCTGCTTGAACAGCTGGTAGGCCTGTGTCTGCGACACATAGGTAGCGCTCACGACCTGCGGCATGGAGCTCAGCGTCGTCTGGAGCTGCTGCTGCTGCGCCGGCGTGATCGTCCCGTGGCAGTTCGGGTTGGGGCTGGCAGCGGTGCACAGGTAGACGGAGATCTGCACCTTGCTCTGCCAGTACGTCCGAGTGCTGTTGACCTGCTTGACGAACAGCAGCCCCGTGCCGAGCAGAGACAGGCTGATCGCCACCACCACGATGAGCGCGACAGTCATGGTGAGGTTCCGGCGCAGTCCGACCCAGATCTCCTGGAACACGAAGTTTGAACGCATACAGGCCTTATCTCATCCGTGGGTAGTCATCTGTGGTCTCGCGGAGCCGCCGTAAGCCGGCGGTAATAGATGCCGGCTGAATACGCCTGGCCGTACACGCCCCGCACCTGGTCGCGGACCACCTTGCCGTACTCGAGTTCGATGACGCGCTTGCGCATCGAGTCGACGATGGCCGCGTCATGGGTGGCCATGACCACGGTCGTCCCGGTCCTGTTGATTCGGTCGAGCACCTTCATGATGCCGATCGAGGTCGCCGGGTCGATGTTTCCCGTCGGCTCGTCGGCCAGCAGGATCATCGGGCGGTTGACGAACGCCCTGGCCATCGCGACGCGCTGCTGCTCGCCTCCGGACAGTTCATCGGGCATTCTTTCGTGCTTGCCTTCCAGGCCCACCAGGTCGATCACTTCGGGTACCACCCGGCGGATGAACCGCCGCGGCTTGCCGATCACCTCGAGGGCGAAGGCCACGTTCTGGTAGACGTTCTTGTTCGGCAGCAGCCGGAAGTCCTGGAACACGCACCCGATCCGGCGGCGCAGGTGCGGCACCTTCCAGTTCGTCAGCCGCGCCAGATCCTTGCCCGCGACGTGGATGCGTCCGTCGCTGGGGCGCTCCTCCTTGAGGATCAGCCTGAGGAAGGTCGACTTGCCGGACCCGGAGGGGCCGACGAGAAACACGAACTCACCCTTGTTGACGGTGAGGTCGACGTTCTCGAGGGCGGCCCGATTCTGGTTCGGGTAGATCTTGGTGACGTTGTCAAAGTTGATCACAGGACCATCACTAGGATCTCGACGGAGAGGGACATGCCTTTCATCGGCCGGGCGGGTGTTTCGGGCCTGGCCGGGCAACTTGCGGGTAACCTGGTTAAGCCAGGGAACAGTCTAGGGGGAAACTGGCAGCTAAGCCGCCAGATCACGCCAAGTGCGCCAGGGCACCGCTACCGGAAGGGGTAACGAGATGAGCTGCGAGCACCTGATCTGCGCACAATGTGCTGGCCCTGTCGTGGAGGGACGCTGCCCGGCCTGCCGCGCGGCCCGCGCGCATGTTCACCACCACGGGCTGGGCGGTCTCAGCCCGCAGCTGGTTATCGCCGCCGCGCTCATCCTGCTGCTCGGCCTGCTCATCATCACCCGCGTGATCGCGTAGCGCTCCGTCCGCCACTCCTCCGCCAGCCCAGCCCCAATCGCTGTGCGCTTTTTTGTCCTGAGAATTGATGCGGCGCGCGTATTCGCGACATAATCACTAGTCTCCGGCGACTGGCGAGTGGGCGACGTCATGTCTCTGCCGCACCACACGAACAGGTAGGGGTTTCAGATGAGTACTCCCAGCCGTGATCCCGAGGAGGGACCGGACAGCCAGCACGCACCGAGCTCCGGGCCGGCGGACGCGCCGGACACGGAAGCCCCGGCAGGCACGCCAGCCCCTGAAGCGCCGACGGCAAATGAGCCCGCGGAGACGCGGTTCGACATGCCGACCGTGACGGACCACGAGGACACGGCGGCCGAGCGAGAGCCCTCGGGCGCGCTGGCGCCGGAAGAGATGGCCTTCGTGCCGGACCGGGAAGAGCCGGTACACGATACCCCCGCCGTGGACCAGACGCTCTCTGACATTCCCGTCGTGACAGAGACAGTCGTGACAGAGACAGTCGTGACAGAGCCAGCGGCCGCCGACACGCCAAGGTTCGACACGCTCGGCCCTGAAGAGCCGGCCTACGACACGCTCGGCGCCGGAGAGCCGGAGTTCGACACGTTCGCCCCTGAATCCCCGGAGGTCGCCGAGGCCGTGCGCGAGGCTGAGCCCAACTGGCCGCCGCTGGTGCGGAGGCTGACGCTCGGCCAGGCGATCGTAATAGTGACCGGCGTCCTGTTGTTTATCTGGGGCTTCCTCCCCTGGTACAGCGACGCGGGGGGCAGCGCTAACGCGTGGTCCACGGAAACGATCCCCGGCCTGCTGCTGACGGCCACCTGGGTGCCGCTGCTGAGCCTCGCGATCGTCGTCTTCATAGCGATCAAGGTCTTCGGCAACGGCTTCCCCGACTCGGTGCTGGGTTTCAGCTGGGCGCAGCTGGCCATCGTGGTCGGGTTTATCGACGTCCTGATCAGCCTCGGTTTCCTGGTGGCCAACCGCAGCCTCGGCAGCCTGGGCAGCCTTGACCTCGGCCCGGGCCTGATCCTGAGCTTCATCACCTCGCTGGTCCTGCTGGCCGGCGCCGTCCTCGACCACCTGGGCAGGGGCTCGGACTTCTTCAGGACCGGCGGTCAGCAGCGGGTGGCGCCACCCGGGGCGGGCGGCCCGGCGGCCCCGGCGGCTTAGCCCTCCGCGTCCTTCTCCCCGCGGCGCAGCCAGCGGATCTCCGCGTCGATGAAGTCGTCGATCTCGCCGTCGAGAACGGATTCCGCCTGCGACGTCTCGTAGCCCGTTCGCTGGTCCTTCACCATCTGATACGGGTAGAGCACGTAGTTGCGGATCTGCGACCCCCAGGCGCGGCCGCCGTCGCCCTTGAGGGCGGCGAGTTCCTGCGCCTCCTGCTCGCGGCGGCGCTCCAGGAGCTTAGCCTGCAGCACGGCCATCGCCGAGGCCCGGTTCTGGATCTGGCTCCGCTCGTTCTGGCAGGACACAACGATCCCGGTCGGCAGGTGCGTGATCCGGACGGCCGAGTCGGTCGTGTTGACGCCCTGGCCGCCTGGCCCTGAGGAACGGAACACGTCCACCCGGATCTCGTCCTCGGGAATCTCGACGTGATCGGTCTGCTCGACCACGGGCATCACGTCCACCCCCGCGAACGAGGTCTGCCTGCGGCCCTGGTTGTCGTACTTGGAGATGCGGACCATGCGGTGCGTGCCCTGCTCGCCGCGCAGCGTGCCGTACGCGTACGGCGCCTTCACCGCGAACGTGGTGGACTTGATGCCGGCCTCACCGTAGGACACGTCGTAGACCTCGGAGGGGTACCTGTGCCGTTCCGCCCAGCGCAGGTACATGCGCTGCAGGTTCCCCGCAAAGTCCTCTGCGTCCGCGCCGCCCGCCTGTGAGTTGATCGTGATCAGCGCCTCACGGTTGTCGTACTCGCCGTTCAGCAGGGTGCGGATCTCGAGCTGGTCGATCTCCTTGCGCAGCTGAGCGAGGTCGCCGGCCGCCTCATCCCTGGCGGACTGGTCGTGCTCGTCGTCGGCAAGCCCGAACAGCACGCGGGTGTCGTCGAGGCGCTGCCGCAGGTTCTCCAGCCGCGACATTTCGCCTTCCAGGTAGGAAAGCCGCCTGGTGACCTGCTGGGCACGCGTCTGGTCTTCCCACAGGGCGGGGTCGGCGGCCTGCTCGCGGAGGTCAGCGGCCTCGATCCGCATCGCGTCCGGGTCCAGGACGGCTTCGATGGTGTCGAGCTTTGACGACAGTTCCGATATCTCATCGGTGGGATCGGTAGCTGCCATGCGGGAAAGCCTACGCGAGGAAAAGGGTTATCAGCGTATCGAGGAAGGCGAGACGCCACGGCAGCGGACGAAGAGCCGGTATCCTCCCGATTCGTGGCAGACAGAAAGTGCCGGACGCGCCTGCTGGCCTGGGCAGGCGCGGCACTAGCCTTGACCGCGGCGCTCGCCGCCGCAGGCTGCACCTCGACCCCCGCGCCTGCCGGCGCGGGCACCCAGGCGGGCAGCAGCATCCCCGAAGTGACCGCCGCGCAGGCTGATCAGGTCTTCGCTTCCTACGTCGCCGTCGCCGACCGCGCGGCCAGTACCGGCGACGCGTCGCTGGCGCTCTCCAACGTCACGGGCGTGCAGAAGGTGGCGATCGCCACCCAGTTCAAGGCCGCCACGTCCGGCGCCGGAGCGCTGGCCAGGTACCGTTACGGCACCCCCGCCTTCGACCTGCCGCGGCAGGACGGATACCCGCGCTGGTTCGTCGCCAGCGTGACACGCTCGCTCATCGGCCAGCAAAGCAGCCCAGGCGGCACCGCCGGGCTCTCGCTCGCCGCCACCGGTCAGGTGCTGATGGTGTTCCAGCAGGGCAGCGCGACCGCCCCCTGGCTGCTGTCCAGCACCTCACAGCTGCCGGCCGGCGTGTCCGTGCCGCCGCTCGCCACCGACAGCGCCGGCTACGTGGCCACGGTGCCGCTGAACAGCAGCGCGCAACTCGCCCGCCCGGACAGCACGGGACCGCTGCAGGCCGCCGTGGTGGACGACGGCCCGGCCAGCCCCGCCACGAAGGTGGTCGCCGCGGGCGACCTCACCACCGGCATCTACGCGGCGGCACGTGCCGCCCTCATCCCGCCAGCCGGCGATGTCTACCAATGGGAGCTCGACGGCACCCACTACTCGAACTTCGCGCTGCGTACCGCCGACGGCGGCGCGCTCGTCTTCTACGGGATGTACCTGGACAGCGCCGTCGAGGTCCCGGCCATCCCGGACAAGGGCGTGGTCAAGACCGGGCCGCCTATCACCGTCCCCGGCTACCTGGCCTTCCTGCTGACACCCGGCCAGCCGGTGCCGCGGCTGCGCCTCGCCACGCAGCAGCTGCTTTCCTTCGCTGCCGTCGACCCGCCGGCTCGGACCGGGGCGGCAGCGGCGAAGATCCAGGTCATCGCCATCGGCGGCGGCCTGATCTACGCCAGCGCCTCCTGAGCGGGCGGCGGTGCCACCAGCGTCCTCATCACGCGGGTGGCCACCTCCAGGGTGGTGAACGTGAACCGCTCGCTCTGCCAGATCTCCGCCAGCGTCGCCGTCGCACGGGCAACGGCGGCCGCATTCTGCGCCTCCCAGGCGGCGACCCGCTCGGCGGCCTGCCACTGCCCGTCGGCGGACTGCCCGCCCGTCGCGAGCGCGTCCCTGGTCAGCGCCGCGTGCGCGGCGTACAGGTCGTCCCGCAGCGCCGACCGCGCCATGGACGACCAGCGGTCTTCGCGCGGCAGCCCCACGATCAGTTCCCGCAGCCGGTTGACCTGCAGCCGGTCGGCGAGCGCGAAGTACACCGCCGCGGTCTCCTCCACGCTGCGAGAGGTCATCGCCGCGCTCGTCACAATGTCGAAGGCAGAGTAGGACGGGACCATGGCCGCCGCCTCGTCGGCTAGCGCGGCGGGCACACCGCGGGCGGCGAAGGCCGCGCGCCGCTCTTCGTAGCTGGCCAGATCGCTGCCGGACAGCAGCTTGGGAATCGCCGAACGGACCGTCGCGACTCCCTCGCTCAGCGAGTTCACCGTCTCCGCGACACCGAATGGCGGCCGCTTGTTCATCAGCAGCCACCGGGTGGCGCGCTCCACGAGCTTGCGCGCCTCGAGGACCAGCAGGATCCTGGCCTCCTCGTCGACTTGGCCGGCCAGCTGCCCGAGCTGCCGCCAGAACGCGGGCATGTCGAACACCTCGCGGGCGACCAGCCAGGCACGGGTGATGTCCGGCACCGGCAGGCCCGTCTCCTCCTCCAACCGGAACAGGAACGTGCTGCCCCCCGTGTCCACCATCTCGTTGACCAGCGAGGTGGTGATGATCTCCCGGCGCAGCCGGTGCGCGCTCATCCGGTCCGCGAACCTCGCGCGCAGCGGCGCGGGGAAGTAGCTGGTGAGCATGCTACGCAGGTACGGGTCGTCGGGCAGGTCGGAGCCGAGCACCTGCTGGCCGGCCGCGATCTTGGTGTGCGCGAGCAGCAAGGCCAGTTCCGGGGTGGTCAGGCCGGTGCCCGCCGACCGCCTGGCGGCGATCTCCTTGCCGGTCGGCAGCCCGTCCCTCTCCAGCGACAGCTGCTTGTCCCTGGCGAGCTGGCGCAGGTACCTGGCGTGCACGTGGAGCAGCCGCGGGGCCTGGTAGCGGGCGGCGGCCAGCGCCATGTTCTGCCCGTCGTTATGCCGCAGCACGAGCGCGGCGACCTCGTCGGTCATCTCGTGCAGCAGCCTGGCGCGCTCGGCCTGGTCGATGTGGCCGGCCACCAGGATCTTGATGTTGACCTCGTGGTCGGAGGTGTCCACGCCGGCCGAGTTGTCGATGAAGTCGGTGTTGACGAGCCCGCCGCCGAGCGCGTACTCGATGCGCGCGGCCTGGGTCAGCCCGAGGTTGCCGCCCTCCGCCACGACCCGGGCACGCAGCTCGGTCGCGTCGATCCGCACCGCGTCGCCGGACCGGTCGCCCGCGTCCGCATGCGTCTCGTGCGACGCCTTCACGTACGTGCCGATGCCGCCGTTCCACAGCAGGTCGACCGGCGCCTTCAGGATCGCGGAGATCAGCTCGTCGGGGGACAGCGCGAGCCGCCCGTCGCCGATGCCAAGCGCCGCGCGTGCCTGCGCGGACAGCGGGACCGCCTTGACGTCCCGCGGCCAGACGCCGCCGCCCGGCGAGATCAGCGCCGGGTCGTAATCAGCCCATGAGGAGCGGGGCAGGCCGAACAGCCGCTCGCGCTCAGCGAAGCTGGCCGCCGGGTCCGGGTCCGGGTCGAGGAACACGTGCCGGTGGTCGAAGGCCGCCACCAGCTTGATGTGCCGAGACAGCAGCATGCCGTTGCCGAACACGTCGCCGGACATGTCCCCGATGCCGGCGACCGTGAAGTCGTCGGTGTCCGGGTTCAGCCGCAGCGCGGCGAAGTGCCAGCGCACGGACTCCCAGGCGCCGCGCGCGGTGATGCCCATCTTCTTGTGGTCGTAGCCCTCCGAGCCGCCGGAAGCGAACGCGTCACCGAGCCAGAACCCGTACCGTTCCGCGATCTTGTTCGCGATGTCGGAGAACGTCGCGGTGCCCTTGTCCGCGGCCACCACCAGGTACGGGTCGTCGCCCTCGACGTGGACCACGCCGTGCGGCGGCACCACCTGGTCACCCACGATGTTGTCGGTGATGTCGAGCATCCCGCTGATGAACATCTGGTAGCAGGCGAGCACCTCCGCCTGGTAAGCCTCGCGGTCGGCCGGGTCCGGCAGCCGCTTGCAGACGAAGCCGCCCTTGGCGCCGGACGGGACGATGACCGCGTTCTTCACCTCTTGCGCCTTGACCAGGCCGAGCACCTCGGTGCGGTAGTCCTCGGGCCGCTCCGACCAGCGCAGCCCGCCGCGCGCGACCGCGCCGAACCGCAGGTGCACCGCCTCGAACCGAGGCGAGTACACGAAGATCTCGAACTTGGGCCGCGGCGCGGGCACCCCTGGCACGCCTTCAGGCGCGAGCTTGAGCACCAGGTACGGGGCCTCGCCCGCGGCCTGGAAGTAGTTGGTGCGCAGGGTGGCCTCGATGAGGGCCAGGTAAGAGCGGAGGATGCGGTCGTGGTCGAGGCTCACGACCTCGTCCAGGGCGCCGCGCAGCTCTTCTGAGATCGCCTCGCAGCGCTCGGCCGCGCCGGCCTGCCGCGCCGGGTCGAACCTGGACTCGAACAGCCGGACAAGCAGCCGCGCGATCGCCGGGTTGCCGCGCAGGACTCGCTGCAGGTAGTCCTGGCTGAACCGGGCGCCGATCTGCCGCAGATACCGCGCGTACGCGCGCAGCAGCACGATCTGCCGCCAGGTCAGCCCGGCGTCGAGCACCAGCCCGTTGAACGCGTCGTCCTCGGTCTGGTCGCGCCACAGCGCGGTCAGCGCCGCCTCGAAGTTGCCGCGGGCAGCATCGGCTTCTGCGGCTGCCAGCCGCGCGCGCCTGCGCCGCAGTCCGAAGTCGTATATCCAGAACGGGCCCATGGTTCCACACAGCTCGTACGGATGCTCGTCGACGACTTCAAGCCCCATGTGCTGAAGCTGCGGCAGCACGTCCGACAGCGTGATCGGAGACATGCGGAAGATGCGGAGTCGCCACCCTCCGTTCGGGCTGATGGCAAGGCGCAACCCGAACGGGAGGGACAGCTCTTGCAGCCGCTCCACCGTCGTGAAGTCCGCCACCGCCTCGGCGGGCCTGGTGTCCGCCTTGTACGGATCAGGGATCGCTACAGTGCAGGCGTTCACCACGGTGGCGGCGCGCTCGACACCGAGCTGACGCTCGGCCTCCGCCGCGAGGTCCTCGTCCCAGGAGCGCACCGCGGCCGCGATCTCGGCCTGCAGTGCCAGCGGGTCCGGGTGCGCCAGCGGGCGGCCCGGCTCGCCGTGCACCACGACGTGCAGCCGGGCGAGCGCGGAGTTGCTGACCATCGCGCTGTAGTCGACGGACACGGCGCCGAACGCGCGGCGCAGGATCTCCTGACAGGCCAGCCTGACCTTCGTGGTGTACCGGTCCCTCGGCAGGTACACCAGGCAGGATATGTACCTGCCGTAGACGTCGGGGCGGAGGA
Organism: uncultured Actinomycetota bacterium; assembly: GCA_963843745.1. Taxonomy (GTDB): domain Bacteria; phylum Actinomycetota; class Actinomycetes; order Streptosporangiales; family Streptosporangiaceae; genus Trebonia. The sequence continues at coordinate 184,874 of CAWJLP010000007.1, read as the reverse complement.
ACAGCCGGACCTGCTTGCGCTCTCCCAGGCGCAGCACGGCCAGTGCTATCGGGGTCAGCTGGGCGACGCTGATCTCGAACAGCTCCTCGCGCGGGTAGCCCTCGAGGATCTCGATGAGGTCCTTCCCGTCGTGGCTGTCCGCGGGCAGCCCGGCCGCCTCGAGCATCAGGTCGAGCTTGCGGCGCAGCACCGGGATGCGGGTGATCGACTCGGTGTAGGCGGACTGCGTGTACAGGCCGAGGAACCGGTGCTCGCTGACCGGCTCGCCGTCAGGACCGAATGTGCGGACGGCGACGTAGTCCAGGTAGCTCGGCCGGTAAACGGTGGACTTCGTGCTCGACTTGGCCAGCACGAGCGGGCGCAGCCGCTTCGCGTCTTCGCCGTCGCCGCGCTCGTCCGGCCGCGTCACCGCGAACGAGTCGGCCCCGTCGTGGCGGAGAATGCCGAGGCCGGTGCCGGGAACCGGCCGCGGCGCCGGCGCCTCCCCCTGGCCGGCCAGGTCGTACTCGCGGTAGCCGAGGAACAGGAAATGGCCGGCCGACAGCCAGGCCAGCAGCTCGCCGGCCTCCGCCTGCTCCGGGTCGCCGTCGGTGAGCCCGACGACCAGCTCGCGGGCGGCCGACCGCATCCGCCGCTGGTCCTCCATGGCGATCCGCAGGTCGTCCAGCACCCGGCGCAGGTCAGAGGCGAGCTGGGCCGGATCGTCCTGCTGGGTCAGTTCCACGTGAATCCAGGACTCCTGGATCGTGCCCGCGGGCGGCTCGGCGCCGATGTTCGGCTGCACGGTCCCGTGGGCGACGCCTGTCACGTCCCGCTGCACGGTGAGCAGCGGATGGACGATCAGCCTGATGTCGGCCAGGTGCCTGTTGAGCTCCATCATCACCGAGTCGACCAGGTAGGGCATGTCGTCGGTGACGATGTCGATGACCGTGCTCGCGCCGGTCAGCGAGGTCTTGCCGGACTCGCGGACCGCGACGGCCGCGCGGCCCTGCGGGCGGCTGGCGCCGAGCGCCGCGTGCCAGGCCGCGGCCGCCGCCACGCGCCGTGGCCCCGCCGTCGTGAGGTCGTCCGTCTCCGCCAGCCGGTAGTACGCGGCGAGGAAGCCGGGCAGGTCGCCCACGGCCCGGCCGGGGTCGCCCGGCGGGGCTACCTCGCCGTCCCCGGCCGCCCACAGCGCCGCCGCTTCGGCGAGCACTGTCTGCCTGGAGTCGTCCGCGAGTTCCGGCATTGCCTGTCCACTCTCCTCTTTGAGCTGGCGGGGGGAGGCCTCCCCCCGCTCTCCCCTGTGAACAAAAGGGCATGCAGCAGCAGCCACGTCATGTGGCTGCTGCTAGCGTGAGTTGCGCATTGCGATCAGTCAATAGCCGGTGCACTCGGGCGCGTCCGGCTGCCCTCCCTTACTTACAGAGTAGTTCGCGGCGCGTATGCCCCGAGCACTTCCGGGTTGGCCAGCGCGCTCGGATCGGCGGCTTGTTCTACCGGTGTGCCTAGCAAAATCTTTCGCACCGGGATCTCCAGCTTCTTTCCCGAACAGGGTCCGCGGCACGCCGGGCACCATGACCACCTCGTCGGGGACGTGCCGGGGCGACAGCTGCTGCCTGAGCGCGGCCTTCACCCGGCTGGTGAGGTCCTCGTCGAGCTCGTGGCCAGGGGCCGGCTGGATGAACAGCACCAGCCTGCCTTCGGCGCCCAGCCGGCCGGTGTCCACCACCAGGCTGTCGGCGACCTCGGGGAACGACTCGACGACGCGGTAGAACTCGCTGGTGCCCATCCGCACGCCGCCCCTGTTGAGCGTCGCGTCGGAGCGGCCGTAGATGACGCACCCGCCGTCGGGCAGGATCTCGATCCAGTCGCCGTGCCGCCACACGCCGGGGAACTCCGCGAAGTAGCTGTCGGCGTACTTCTTGCCGTCCGGATCGTTCCAGAACATCACCGGCATCGACGGCATCGGCTCGGTGAGCACGAGCTCGCCGACCTGACCGATGACCGGGTGCCCCTGCTCGTCGAAGGCCTGCACGTCGGCCCCGAGGCTGCGGCCGGAGATCACCCCGGAGCGGACCGGCAGCAGCGGGCAGTGCCCGACGAACCCGGTGCACACGTCGGTGCCGCCGGACAGGGAGCCGAGCTGGACGGTGTCCTTGACCTTCTCATAAACCCAGGTGAAGCTCTCCGGCGGCAGCGGTGATCCGGTCGAGCCCACGCTCCTCAGCCGCGAGAGGTCGTAGGCGTCTTTCGGCACCAGGCCCGCCTTCTGGCAGGCCACCAGGTACGGCGCGCCGGCGCCCAGGTAGCTGAGCCGCTCATCGGCGGCGAGCCGCCACAGCCGGTCCGTGGCCGGGAACGTGGCGCTGCCGTCGTAGACCGCGATCGTGGTGCCCGCCAGCAGCCCGCCGGCCAGGAAGTTCCACATCATCCAGCCGGTCGTGGTGTACCAGGTGAACCGGTCGCCAGGCTTCAGGTCCATATGCAGCGCGAGCGCCTTGAGGTGCTCGAGCACGATGCCGCCGTGGCCGTGCACGATCGGCTTCGGCAGGCCCGTCGTGCCGCTGGAGTAGACGACCCACAGCGGGTGCTCGAACGGCACCTCCTCGAACTCGGGCCCGCCCTGGGTTCCCTGGGCGCCGTTGCCCAGGGCGGCCCAGCCGAGCCGCTGGACTCCCGCCGGGAGCCGGGGCGGGTTCGCGTCCGCGGTGCCGAGCAGGTCGACCATGACCACGGCTTTGAGCGTGGGCAGCTGCCCGGCGACCTCGGCCACCACGCCGGTTCTCGGGTAGTCCTTGCCGTTGTAGGTGTAGCCGTCCACGGCGAGCAGCACGGCAGGCTCGATCTGCGCGAACCGGTCTACCACGCTGCGGGTGCCGAAATCGGGCGAGCACGAGGACCAGATCGCACCGATGCTGGCGGCGGCGAGCAGCCCGATCACCGCCTCGGGGATGTTCGGCAGCAGCGCCACAACGCGATCGCCCTTGGTCACGCCGAGGGCCCGCAGGCCGCGCGCGACCCTGGCCACCTCGGCGGCCAGTTCGGCGTAGCTGAGTTCTCTGGCGGCGCGGCGTTCTGACAGGGCGATGATGGCCGGCCTGTCCGGGTCGGTCCACGCCGTGCGCAGCGCGTTCCGCGCGTAGTTCAGGGTCGCGTCAGGAAACCAGTGCATGCCGGGCATCGTGGTGCCGGTCAGGGCCGGTCCGTCGCCGCGGTCGCCGAGGACGTCGAAGTAGTCCCAGATCGAGGTCCAGAACTCGCCGGGGTTCGCCACGGACCACTCCCACAGCCGCTGGTAAGCGACCGCCGGCGCCGCGCTGCCCGGGCCCGCGGCGGCCCCAGGGCGGCCGGCCTGGATCCCGCGGTCGGCCAGCCACCGCATGTAGTGGCTGATCCGGGCGTTCCTGACCGTCTCCGCGTCCGGCTCCCACAGAGTGGCACCGTATCCGTGCCCCGCGGGAGCGACGTTGCCCTCGTCGCTGCTCATGAGAACCAGCATCGTTCCCCGGCCGGGTGCCACGCAACGTGGCTCACCCCACCCCGCGCCCGGCGCGCGCGATCCGCCCGGCCGCCCGGCGCGATCATGGCACCCTGCACAGACCACCACACCAGTGGTCCCCCCTCGCCAGGTCACTGACAGCAGAGCCGCTGAACCCCACCAGGCACTCCAGCCCGCCACCTCTGGCCCGCTGCGCGGCGCGTCAACATAATGGATCGTTAAGCACCCTATTGTGTGCCTAACTATCCATTATCTTTCGAAACTGGGTTCGGTCATGAACAGGTGAGAGTGGTGTGGTTTGCGGGAGAACCCTGGTCGTGTCAGGTGCCCGTCGTGATGAAGGCCGTGAGGGCGGCGGGGTCGGTGAGGTCGGGGAGGACCGCGTCGGCGCCGGCGTCGCGGAGCTCGGCGCTGCTCGCGCGGCCGCTGGCCACCGCTAGCGACCTGGCGCCGCCGACCCTGGCGGCCTCCACGTCGCGGGGCGAGTCGGCGACGTATATAGTTGCCCGCTCGGTGAAGGCCACCTGGTACTTCTCCTCGGCCCGCTGGCGGGTGACGCGCAGCAGCGCGCCCTTCGGGTAGGGGTCGGACCCGGCGAAGCCGCCGACGGTCAGGTCCACGTAACGGTCGAGGCCGAAGGCGCGGAGCTTGAGGGCCGCGTTCGGCCGGCTGGAGCCGGTGAGCACCGACTGGACGACGTCCGGCAGCTTCGCGACGGCGGCCAGCGACTCGGCGGCGCCCGGCAGCAGCTGGCCCTCCGTGGTGAGCAGGTCCCTGCGGGCGGCCAGCGAGGTCGCCAGCTCCGCGCCGAACGGGGCGAGCAGCCGCTCGGACTCGGCGGGATCCCGCAGGCTCACGCCGTTCAGCGCGAGCGCGTCGAAGAAGACCTCCGGCTCGGTCCGCCCTGCCATCTGCGGCAACTGCACCAGCGGCCGGCCGGTGATTGTCGCGAACGCCTCGGCGTAGGCCGCCCTGGTAACCTTCACGACGTCGACCAGCGTCAGGTCAATGTTCCACAGCACCAGCAGGTGAATATCCGCCTCCGCGAGCGTCATCCCATGTGGGGATAACGGTAGTCCGTTGGCGGCGTGAACGTCTCCTTGATGGTGCGGGCGGAGACCCAGCGGATGAGGTTGAACACCGAGCCTGCCTTGTCGTCGGTGCCGCTGGCCCTGGCGCCGCCGAACGGCTGCTGCCCGACGACCGCGCCGGTCGGCTTGTCGTTGATGTAGAAGTTGCCCGCCGAGTACCGCAACCGGTCCGTGGCCTCCGCGATCGCCTTGCGGTCGGTGGCCAGGATGGCGCCGGTCAGCGCGTACGGCGCGACGTCGGCGGCCTGGCTGAGCATCGCCGGGTACTGCGCGTCCTCGTACACGTGCACCGCGAGGATCGGCCCGAAGTACTCGGTCGTGAACACCTCGTCGGCCGGGTCGTCGCACTCCAGGATCGTCGGGCGGACGAAGTACCCCGCCGAGTCATCGATCTCCCCGCCGGTCAGGAACCGCACCGCCGGGCGGGACCTGGCCCGGTCGAACGCGCCCCGGTGCTTGTCCACCGCGCGGGAATCGATCACCGCGCCGCCGAACAGCGACAGGTCCTCAGACACATCGCCGAACGACAGCGACCCGGCGGTGGTGACCAGCTCGTCGCGCACCTGCTCCCACAGCGAGCGTGGCAGGTAGGCGCGAGAGGCGGCCGAGCACTTCTGGCCCTGGTACTCGAAGGCGCCGCGGATCAACGTGGTGACGATCGAGGCTCGCTCGGCGGACGGATGGACGATCACGAAGTCCTTGCCGCCGGTCTCCCCGACCAGCCGCGGGTAGTCGCGGAACGCGCCGATGTTCCCCGCGACGGTGCGCCACAGGTGCTGGAACGTGCCGGTCGAACCGGTGAAGTGGATCCCGGCCAGGTCCGGGTGCGAGAGCGCCACCCGGGACACCGCCTGGCCGTCCCCTGTCACCATATTGATCACGCCGGGCGGCAGGCCGGCGGCCTCGAGCAGCCGCATGGTGTAGTGCGCCGCGAGCTGCTGAGTGGGCGACGGCTTCCACACCACCACGTTGCCGAGCAGCGCGGGCGCGGTCGGCAGGTTCCCGGCGATCGACGTGAAGTTGAACGGCGTGATCGCGAGGACGAAGCCCTCGAGCGGCCGGTACTCCATCTGGTTCCACGTCCCCGCGGATGATTCCGGCTGCTCGGACAGCAGCTGGCGCGCGAACGCCACGTTGTACCGCCAGAAGTCGATCATCTCGCACGCCGCGTCGATCTCCGCCTGGAGCACCGACTTGGACTGGCCGAGGACCGTCGCGGCGTTCAGCGTGGCGCGCCACGGGCCAGCCAGCAGGTCCGCCGCGCGCAGGAAGACCGCGGCACGGTCGGCGAACGACAGCGCCCGCCAGTCACGGGCCGCGGCGCCCGCGGCCGCGATCGCCGCGACCACGTCCTCGTCCGTCGCGTTGCCGAACTCCCCTAGGACGCGCCGGTAGTTGTGCGGCTGCACGACGGGCACGCGCTCGCCGGACCCCATGACCGGCCGGCCGCCGATCGTCATGGTCAGCTCGGCCTGCTGTCCGGCGAGCTCCTTGATCTTGGACTCGAGCGAGGCGCGGTCGGCGCTGCCCGGCTGATACTGGCGCACCGGCTCGTTGTACGGCGGGGGCACTCTGGTCACGGCATCCATGGGACTGACGTTACCTCCGCCGGGAGAGTCAGCTAACTCAGGGAGTTCGGTCCCGCCGGGGGGATATGGGGGGCGGGAGTCCCCCATGCCAGGAAGCAGTTCGGGAAAATCGTGAAGTTCCTGCACCGCGTACCAAGCCAGCTCGTGCCCTTCGGCCGAGTCCACGGTGAACGCCGCGTCCTCGTCCCCCGCGTCGGCAGCGCCGATCGCGGCCGCGGCGGCGGCCACGTCCGGCCCTGCGCCGGCGGCGTCGATGTGACCGGACACCAGCGCCGCGAGCGGCACCGGGGCGCCGAGCACCACCGTGGCGGGCTCGTCGTCATACGCGTTCCAGCGGACCTCGCCGTCAGGGACGTCCGCCGCCAGGACCACGCGGAGTCGCGGCGCCCGCGGGTCGTCGGCCAGCAGGCGCAGCGACTGCCTGGCGGCTTCGAGCATCGCGACGTACTCGAGTTCCTCGTCGTCACCGATCGCGTAGGCCTCGCGCAGCGCCGGGGTGACCGCGAACGCGCGGACCGGCGGCGGACCGGCCTCACCCTTCGCGAGGAGGTCGGCCAGCGCCGGCAGTGTCGAGGGCAGGTAGACCCGCATATCTTCTAACCTATCTGTTAGCGCAGGTAGTGTGTCTACATACGCCGTTCAAGTCAGTTCAAAGTCAGGAAAGGCCGCAGGTCATGGCGCTGGCAGTTAACCGAACGGGGACCGTGTTCAAGAAGTGCGACCGCAGCAACCACCGACCAGAGACTAGTAAGGCATGCGCCGTCTGGCACCTGCCAGCACACGTGCGAGCCATCCGCTATCGAGAAGTGCCCGCACGCCTGGACGCTACGCTATTCCGTCAACGGCAAGCAGGTTGAGAAGTCGTTCCGTGACAAGGTGCATGAGACAACCGGGCGCACGCTCTACGGGAGCGGGAGGAAGCTCGCACAGGACTTCCAGCTCAAGCTCACCGTGGACAAGCGGACAGCGGACGTGACCTTTGCCGACCACGGGCGAACGGGCAAGGCGAACTTCGGCGAGGCTGCCGAGGCTTACCTGTCGCACCTGGCTGTCAAGGATGTGAGCCGAGAGCACTACACCGACACCTACCGCAAGCACGTCAAGCCCGTCTTCGGCGACAAGACCCTCGTGCAGGTGGCCAGTGACCGGGACGGCGTGTTGGACCTGCTGACCGTGACCATGAGGGATCTGAGCCTGACCCTGCGGCAGCAGGTTCGACAGGTCATCGTGGGCACGTGCGATGAGGCCGTCAAGGCGGGGAAGATCGGCAAGCACAATCTTGCGGACATCAGGCTTGCCGACAACGGGGTTAAAAAGGCTCGCACTGACTTCGTCTTCCCGACGTACGAGCAGGTAAAGATGGTCGCCGATGGCGTGGTCAGCTCGAACAGGCGCCTGTCTCTCGACGGGGCGGGGATCTGCGTGTGGCTTATGCGCGGCTGCGGGGTTCGCATCGAAGAGGCGCTAGCGGTCGAGAAGTCCGACTTCATCGAGGACGGTACGGTCCTGCGGGTGGTGTGGCAGGCGGCGCCAGACGGCAGGTCGAAAACCGCGCTCAAGAAGCGCAAACAAGGAGAGTATCGCGACGTGCCGGTTCCGTCGTGGCTATGGCAGATGGTGAAGGACATGCCCGATGGCGTTCTCATGCCAGGCCGCGACGGGAAGCCCTACCAGCGTTATAAGGCTGTCTACAGCCGGTTCATGCGTGCCGCCTCGGCAGCGGGCATCCCTGATGGCTTCACCCCGCACTCGCTACGCCACGCTTACGCGTCGGCGATGCTGGCCCGTGGCGTTCAGATAACCGAGCTAGCCCACTTCCTCGGGCATAAGGACATCAACACCACTCACGCCGTCTATGGTCACCTGCTGCCCTCCGCCGCCAAGCGCGCCGTATCGGCGCTGAACGCCGAGTTCGCCGAGTGGAGCAAGAGCCAGCAAGCACCGCAAGACGCGGAATCGGTCGAGGCGGATGAGAAAGAGTAAGTACCGACTAGGCTCACAATCCCCTGCGAGGGTCGGCCAGTGCAGCACGTCGTGCAATCACCGATCCGTAGACCGGAAGCAGCGAACTCCTCAAAGAGGTGACCGCGGGCATATCGTAGGGCGCCTGGCGAGCCACCCTCTGAGAGGACAAGTACGACGGGGTCCGCCGATATGGTCGTCTCCAACGCAACCTCACAACCTGCTGACTGCCTCGCAGATGTCGGCTCCTCCGCGACTGTTACATCCAGCCGCGACAGGAGATCATTGCCCATAGGGCAACTACCAAGGGTACGCCCCGTGCGGCTTAGCGGCTGGATTGTCATCCCTGACAGCCGCCGTCGTCACCCCGACCAGTGTCAGTCTCGGGTGTCAACGAACGCAAGGATGGCGCAGCCGTTCATGAGATCGCCTGAGAACGATCCCGGCCGCGTGTCTGCCGTCCGGCCATGACACCCTCCGCATCCAGGGCAGGTCCCGTTACGGCCTGCACCCTACATCGCTCCGGCAGCTCTCCCCGGCTCCGCCGCAACGAAGGCGGTACCGGGAATGGCCGCTCATCGCGCAGGACCATCTGCTCAGGTGATTTCCCTGCGAACCGGTGCACGGCTGAGCGACGGGGTGAGTCCGAGGTTACTTCAACCGCCCGCACGAGGTAGTGACTTCTGCTGTCCCTGCCTACAGGAGCGCTTCTTCTGCGATGCGCAGACCATCCGCCCCCCCGCTACGAACAAGGCCCCCAAAATGGCGACCACGACCATGAAGAACAATGCAAAATTACCGCTGAGCAAAGCGGCCCCTAGCGCGATCACCGCAAGCGCCGCACACGCGCATGAATTGACAAACTTATTCTGCGGGTGCGGGGACTGCGCCCGGGCAGGCTTTGACAGCGGCTGGGCCCCGATCAGCCCGGCTGGGATATCGGCAAACTGTGCGGTCAGTTCCGCATAGGTCCGCGAGGCGAACGTTCGGCCCACCCGCATGTCAAACTCATCCTTGGTCAGCAGGCCCTGCACGAACGCGGCCTTGAGCAAGTCGAGCACGTGCTCGCGGTCGGCATCAGAGGCTCGGAGGCGGCCGTGGCCAGCCGTGGCAGCTGCCATGTCGTCTCCCGGCTTTGCCGTCACCGGCACCGGCCTCCTGTGGCTGCGGATGCACCACGACGCGATGACCAGCTCATCGCGATCCCCTCCCTGCTATCAGCGTCACGATCGCGCCCGTTACCCCGCGCGCGATGCCCGCCTGACCCGCCCCAGCCAGGACACGATTGCCACCGGCCACACCAGCACGGCGGCGAGCAAGATGACGAGCAAGGGCACCAGGTCCCACCCGCCGGGGTCCTCGAACAGGGGAATGGTGACGGCGAGACTGGGCAGGAGCCCGGCCGCTACCAGCCCCGTGACCCGCCGGCCCACGGGGCCGCGTACACGCGTGACGGCTACCGCCACCGCGATCACCAAGACGCCCAGCAGGCGGAAGGCAAGATCTCCCAACGGCGCGCCGGGGTGCACCAGCTGAACGATCAAGAGGAACCCGAAGCCCGCAGACAGGCCCGCGATCATAAAGCTGGCTCGCCGCCACCCCACGACCGCCAGGCCTCGCCGCGGGCCAGGGGAGAAGACCAGCGAGCAAGCCGCCAGGCTGGCCAGGAAGACAGGGACGTTACGGGTCGGGCCCAGGAACAGGACAAGCCCTCCGGACAAGTAATGGCTCTGCTGCACGCTCACGGTCAGCGCGACCGGCCAGGCGATCGTCAGCGAGATGGACGCGATCGCCGCGGCTGCTCCCCGGCTGCCGGTCAGCCCCAGCAGCACCACAGCCAGCCAGGCGATCATCGCCACGACCCACTGCCCCGGAGAGGGCAGGACCAGAAGCAGCGTCCAGAACGGGACCCTCGCGGCGGGGGCGAGGTTGGCAGCCTGGGCTCCCCATCCCAGGGCGAGGAGGATGACCACCACCGCCGGGGTGATCAGGCTCACGACGGCCAGGGCGTCCTGCCCGGCGTCGGCGGCCAGCCAGCCGGGGATCCGGCGTACCCGGATTACCAGGCCGCAGGCGGCCAGGTTCACTGCTTGCCCCAGGCCCGGCGTGCGCTGCCCGGGCCGGGCGGCGGCCAGCAGCACGCCGAGCATCTCCTCCTGGTGGAACTCCCGGTGGGCGGGCGGGTAGCAGCGCAACAAGCGCAGGTAGCGTCGTTCCAGGACTGCCGCCCCGGCCGGGTCGGTAGCTGGCATGTCCCCTCCCGCCCCGGTGGCCTGGCCGGTCCCGGCCGCGCTCACGCGATGCCTCCGGCGAGCCGCGCGCGCAGCCGCTGCGCCGCGACGGCGGCGCTGGACCGCCGGCGTTCGGTCTCGGCCGCCAGCAGCGTCGCGCCCTCGTCAGTGAGCCGGTAGTACCGGCGCAGCCGGCCGTCGGCGACTTCCTCCCGGTCCGGCTCGACCAGCCCGGCCGAACGCAGCCGGTCCAGGGCCATGTACAGGGTCCCGGTCTGCAGCCGGGTCACGCCACCGGAGATACGCTCAGCGTCGGTGATGATCCCGTAGCCATGCTGCGGCCCCGCCGCCAGAGCAGTCAGGATGAGGAACGTAGGCTCCTGCATGCTCCGCTTCTTCATGTCATAGATATACATCAACCATCTACCTATAGCAAGCTGCCAGGTTCCTTTGTTTTTCCGGACGAGCCGCGGGTGCGAGTATCCGACCTGGGCCGCCCTCACCCGGGTGCCGAGCGCGGTCAGCTGGCAGTGCCGGATCGCGCCGCAGCGCCGGGCTGGTGTGCCGGTGCACATTAACCCCGGCCGGACGCCCGCGCAGTTTGCCGGTACTGCGGCGTTCGCGCCTGGCCGGCCTGGCGAGGACGGCCAGGTCCGCGGAGCCGGACGACCCGGTGTAAGCGACATCTCCCAGCCCCCTTCCCCGCCCCCGTACGGAAGGCTGAGACCGATCGTGCCCGCACCTCATTGCACGCGAGTTAAACCGCAATTAAGCGGTACGCCAGCTCAGGGTCAGCTCGCTGCATCACCCGGCCGCCGTGGCAAGACGCGAGCACCAGCGCAACAGATCGCTGTGTGATCGGATTAGCCTGTCTGATCTCTGGCATCCAGGCCGCTGCGGCCCGGCGTGCGCCGCGGGGCCTCCCAAGGCCAAGCGGCGTCGCAGGCGCCGCGCTTGATTCATATACAGCCGGATTCGGCAGTGGATCACGTCCGGCTTTCCGGATGCCCTTTGTACACACAGCCGACGGTTCCACAGACCGCTCCCCGTTTCACCCCAGCTTCTAGACCCCTGTCGCACGTCAGCTGGCGGACATGTGTCGCAGATCAGCCGACGGATCACAGTGCCCACCACTGGCTGCCCACCACTGGCCACCAATTCTGACGCCAATACTTAAGGCTGCCAACATATCAGGTTTCTTGCTATTCAAATGATTCCCGCAATTCACCTACGATATCTAAGTTTAGCGACGAGACAGCAGTTCAGAATCACACTAACTGTTTATGTAAACAACCCAGGTCGGCCTGTACCTGAACGTGCGAGGCACGGGCCGACCTGTAAGTCAAGCGGACTGGCGCTCGATCCATGCGTATACGTCGCGCTCTTTCGGTGCTACGCGCGGGAACGTCGGCCAGCCAGCAGAGTCAGATGAAAGTCAGGGTTACAAGCAGCCGGAACCGCCCGAACCGGACAAAAACACGTAATCCGAGATCTACACCAACGAGTTCGATTCGTTGCCTCTGACTTGCGGTTATGGCGCGTTCACTCGCGTTACGGCGAATGCGTCAAAACGTGTAGACATAAACCCGCATGGGGCTTCATCGTAGCGACTTGGCGCGGTGGCCGCGGGTCTCCGACGGCGGCGGTCACCAGGGCGACGGCATCCGTGACCGGCACGTGCTCCCATAGCCGGACCACGATCCAGCCCGCCTGCGCCAGGGCGGCGTCGGCCGCGCGGTCGCGCTCCACGTTCCTGGCCAGCTTGGGCGACCAGTACCACTCGTTGTTCTTCGGCCGGGAGCCGTGGTCGGGGCAGGCGTGCCAGAAGCAGCCGTCGATGAACACCGCCACCTTGCGCGCGGTGAACGCGATGTCCGGCCGCACGCGCCTGGCGGGCAGGTCGAGCCGGAAGTCCTTGCGGTAGCGGTATCCGAGCGCGTGCAACGCGCTGCGTAGTGCCAGCTCAGGCTTCGTATCGGTGCGACGGTTCGCCTTCATGTTCGCCGAACGGCCCGGGCTTCCTGGCAGTGGGTACGGCTTCGCTGCCTTCTCCGCCACGTGGCAAAGCCTAGCGATTGGCAAATAGCTCCGTCAGCCGCTGTTGGGTAAGCGCCGGCTCGGTGTGGTGCACGCCGGTCATTCCGCAGCCGATGGCGGCCTTGACGTTGGCCTCGACGTCGTCCACGAAGACGCAGTGCTCGGGCTCGAGGTCGAGCAGCGCGGCGGCGTGCCGGAAGATGCGCGGCTCCGGCTTGCGCATGCCGACTTCGCTGGAGATCACCACGGCGTCGAACAGTTCGGGAAAGTCATGCCGCGGATACCCGGTCGGTCCCCATGAGTTGGACAGCAGCGCGGTGCGCACGCCCTCGCTGCGCAGGTCGCGGAGCAGCTCGTACATGGCGGGAAGCGGCACGCCTGCCGACAGCATCCTGGTGAGCAGTCCCTCGGCGAGCACCGGCCCGCCGTTCGTCGTGACGAGGAGGCCGGCGAGCGTCCGCTCGAAGTCCGCCACGGTGCACTCGCCGCGTTCCAGCGCGTGCACCGGGTTGACGGCGTGATCTCCGTCGGCGCCGTCGGAGGCGTACGCCTCGGTCAGCCACGGGCCGACGACCGCCACGTAACGGTCCCAGTCGATCTGGTCGGCGGCGATCCACGCCCTGACCGTGTTGACCATCGGCTGGGTGAGCACGCCGCCCCAGTCGATGACGACCGCGCGTAGATCGGACACGTCCCGATCATAGGCGGACTGCCTGCGTGAACTGGCATCCTTTTAGTAGATCCCTATAATTTCAGTTGACAATATCGACATAGCGAGACAGCATGGGGTTGACCCCGCTTCACCGACGGAAGAGGTGTTCGTGTCCGCCCAACCGCAGTCGCGCCAGGGAACGCGAGAGTCTCCCGCCTGGAGCGGCGCCGCGGCCGGTTCGCCAACGGCGCTCGGGACCGCCGCGCTCGTCCCGGTAGCCGGAGCCCCCGTCACGTCCCCGACCGGATACCAGGCCTATGGCCCGACCTCGGCCGGACGCTCTCGGTCGCCGCGCCGCGCCTTCCGCGGCAACTGGCTCCGGCTGGTCAGCCCGATCGCCTTCATCGGCCTTTGGCAGCTGCTAAGCAGCACCGGAATGCTGCCCCCGAGCAGGCTCGTATCGCCGGTCACCATCGCGCACACCGCGTACAACCTCGTGGTGACCTCCTCGCCGACGTACGGCACGCTGCAGGGATCGCTGCTGATTTCCGCCGAGCGGTGGGCGATCGGCCTCAGCCTCGGCGTCGCCATCGCGGTGCTGCTCGCCATCGTCACCGGGCTCAGCCGGGTCGCCGAGGCCGCGCTCGACCCAATCGTTCAGGCGCTGCGGTCCATCCCACTGCTCGGCGTGCTACCCCTGTTCATCGTGTGGTTCGGCATCGGCGAACTGCCGAAGGACCTGATCGTGCTGCTCGGCGCGCTCTTCCCGATGTACGTCAACACGTTCGCCGGCATCCGCGGCGTGGATCCCAAGCTTCGCGAGCTCGGCCAGGTGCTCGGCCTGTCGCGGCGGGAGCTCGTGACGCGGATCGTGCTGCCCGGGGCGCTGCCGATGGCGTTCTCGGGGCTACGGCTGAGCGTCGTCTCCTCGCTCCTCGCGCTGGTCGTTGGTGAGCAGATCAACGCCAACGCCGGGCTCGGCTTCATGATCACGACGGCGCAGCAGTTCCTCGAGAACAACATCATCATGGTGTGCCTGATCGTGTACGCCATCCTCGGCTTGCTCGCCGACGCCGCGGTGCGGGCGCTGGAAAGGAACACGCTGGCATGGCGCCACGAATTCGTGCAGTGACCCCGGGCGACGAGAGCGACTCCCTTGACGGCGCGGCCGGCAGTCAGGCGGCCGCGTCGGTGCGGGGACTGACCAGGCGCTTCGGTGGTCGTGTGGTGCTCGACAACCTTGACCTGGACATCGGCCGCGGGGAATTCGTCGCGATGATCGGGCGCAGCGGGTCGGGTAAGTCGACGCTGCTGCGGGCGCTCGCCGGGCTGGACCGGGACGTGACTGGCTCGCTCGAGGTGGCGGGGACCGTGGCCGTCGCCTTCCAGGAACCCCGCCTGGTGCCGTGGCAGCGGGTGCTTGCCAACGTCGCGCTCGGGCTGCGGGTACCGGAACCGGCGCGGGTGGCCGCCGCCGCGCTCGATGAGGTGGGGTTGACCGAGCGGGCCGCCGCGTGGCCGCTCACGCTGTCCGGCGGCGAGGCGCAGCGCGCGTCGCTGGCCCGGGCGCTGGTCCGCTCGCCGTCGCTGCTGCTGCTCGACGAGCCGTTCAGCGCGCTCGACGCGCTCACCAGGATCTCCATGCACCGGCTGGTGCTCACCCTGTACGAACGGCACCGGCCCGCCGTGCTGCTCGTCACGCACGATGTGGACGAGGCGCTGGCGCTCGCGGACCGGGTGCTGGTGCTCCGCCACGGGCGGATCGCGCACTCCTCGACGATCTCGGTACCGCGCCCGCGGGACCGGGACCACCCGTCGCTGACCGCCCTCCGGCTGCGGCTCCTGACCGAACTCGGCGTGCCCGCCGAGGCGACGGCCTGACGGCTGCGGACAGATTTCCCTGAATGCCGTCGCGGCCATTAATCCGATAAAAACAATCGAAATAGAGGATTAATCTAATGAAGTCCAGACGAAAGCTCCTCGCCGCCTCGGTCATAGCCCTCAGCGGGCTGGCCGCGGCGGCCTGCTCCTCGTCTAGCAGCTCGAGCACGCCTGCCGCGGCCGCGTCATCGTCGAGCGCCGCCGCCTCGTCCGGGTCGTCGGTGAACCTGTCCTCGGTCACGCTCAACGTCGGCGACCAGAAGGGCACCGGCGCCGAAGCGGTGCTGAAGGCGGCGGGCCTGCTCAGCACGCTGCCGTTCAAGGTGAGCTGGTCCGACTTCACCTCGGGGCCGCCCATGCTGGAGGCGATGGCCTCGGGTTCCGTCGACGTCGGCGGCGTCGGTGACGCACCGCCGGTCTTCGCCGCGTCCGGCGGCGAGCAGGTGGAGATCGTCGGCGCCCGCTCGGTGTCCACCGGGGACCAGGACGCGCTCGTCGTGCCGAAGGGCTCGTCCATCACCTCGATCCAGCAGCTCAAGGGCAAGAAGATCGCCTACGGCTCGGGCAGCTCGGCGAATTACCACCTGCTGACCGTGCTCACCAAGGCGGGGCTGACCACCAAGGATGTGACCTTGGTCAGCCTGCAGCCGGCCAACGCGCTCGCCGCGTTCACGTCCGGTGCGGTGGACGCCTGGGACATCTGGCCGCCGTACGTGCAGCAGGTCGTCGCGCAGGACGGCGCGAAGGTCCTCGCGATCGGCTCGCAGTACGGCAGCCCGTACTCGTTCGAGGTGGCGTCCAAGGCCGCGGTCGCCAACTCGGAGAAGGCGGCGGCGATCAAGATGTACCTCGCGACGCTGAACAAGGCCTACGTCTTCACCGCCACCCACCCCGACGTCTGGGGTGCCGCGTGGGGCGCGGCCTCCGGGCTGCCCGCCAGCATCACCACCGAGGCGGCGAAGGTTGACGCCACTACCCCGGTGACGATCACCAGCGCCGTCATCTCATCGGAGCAGAACCTGGTCAGCCAGTTCTACAGGGCAGGCCTCATCCCGAACAACGTGGACATGAGCGGGTTCATCACGAGCGAATTCAACTCGACCGTCTCGGAAAGCGGCTGACGCGCCTAGTTCGTAAGGATGGTGGATAGTTAGGCACCCTCTGGTGTGCCTAACTATCCACCATCTTTTGCTGCGGCTCGAATGTCGGTGGGCGCGTGTACAACTGGTAGCAATTAGTTGCCATCCCCCGCTCGCAGCTCCCGGGGGAGACCCATGCCCACTTCGCAAGCCGACGACCTATCGGCGATCCGCCTGCTCGAACTGACCGACCTCGGGCCACCGTTCGACGACGACCCCGCGGCGACCAGAGCCGGCGCAGACACGGTAGACGCGCGCCACGACGCATCGGGTCCAGGTACCGCTGCGCTGGCCCCGAGACAGAACGCCGCGGTAGCTCCGGGCCCCGATGCCGACGGCGACTGGGCGCGGCAGTTCGCCAGGCTGCTGACCGAGGCGCTGTCCGGCGCCCGGCCGGTGCGCCAGATCCTGCCCTGCACGTCCGAACGGGCTCGTATTCAACTGCACGCGCTCATGCCGCTGTTCGGCGGCGGGCAGCGGCCGCGGCTGCTGCGGGTGATCGCCACCAGGCCGGCGCGGGACGTCATCGAGATGACCGTGATCGCCGGACTCGGCACCAGGACCCGGGCGCTCGCCGTGCGGCTTCAGCGGGCCGATCCGGCGGAACGGCCGCCCGCGTGGCTCACCCCCGCCGGCCCCGCTGGGCAGCGCCAGGTTTCAGCGCGGCCGACCGCCCCTCGCTGGCTGTGTACCGATATTGAGGCGGCGTAGCCGCGACGCGGGATCAGGCGTTGCGCGGGTCGCCGTGGCAGCGCTTGAACTTCCGGCCCGACCCGCAGGGGCACAGGTCGTTGCGGCCGACGTTGGCGTACGGGTTGGCGGTCGAGTCGCCCCGGTGCTCGACACCGCCGCCCTCCGACGGGGCCGAATACTGCAGCTGGCGCGGCCGGCGCGGTTCGAAGCCCGCGGGGACCGGGCCCTGCGGCCCTGACCCCTCAGACACGGCGCCCTGCGGTGCCGCGCCACCCGCGGCCGCCGCGTGCGCGCCGCCGCCGCTCTGCGTTGCGGACTGACCGCGCCCGGCCGCCGTCGCGTGACCTCGCCCGTCGCCTGCGGCGTGCCGGCCCCTGCCCTGACGGGCGCCTCCGCCTGCCTGACGGCCGCCACCCTGTCCTGAGCCGGCCTGTCCTGAGCCGCGCCTGTCCTGAGCCGGCCTGTCCTGAGCCGCCTGTCCTGGCCCGTTCTGTCCTGGCCCGTTCTGGCCCGGCCCGCTCTGCTGGGCCGCCGGGCGGCCCGCATGCCTGCCGCCGCCCTGGGCCCCGGCGCGCTGCCCGCCCCGTTCGGCGACCGCCTGCCCGGCGGGTGCGCCGAACCCCGCGGGCGGCGGCACCGGCTCCGGCGCGGCCGACTGCACGGCGGCCACCGGCGGCGCCGCGCTCGCGGCGCCAGGCGCCGCGCCAGACGCCTCCTCCACGATCGGGTTCTCCTGGACCTCGAACTGCAGGTTGAACAGGTTCCCGACCGACTCCTCCTTGATGCCGTCCATCATGGAGTTGAACATGTCGAAGCCCTCCCGCTGGTACTCGACCAGCGGGTCGCGCTGCGCCATCGCCCGCAGGCCGATGCCCTCGCGGAGGTAGTCCATCTCGTACAGGTGCTCGCGCCACTTGCGGTCGAGGACCGACAGCACCACCCGGCGCTCGATCTCCCGCATCAGGTCCGGCGTCAGCTCCTGCTCGCGCCGGTCGTAGGCGGCGTGCGCGTCTTCGGTGACCATCTCCGTGATCAGGTCGGCGGTGATATTGGCCTTGTCCCCGCCGGCCTCCTCGATCACCTCGTCGATTCGCAGCGTGATCGGGTAGAGCTGCTTGAACGCGCGCCACAGCTTCTCCAGGTCCCATTCCTCCGGGTACCCGTCGCTGGTCGCCCCCGCCACGTACGACGCGACTACCTCGTCGATCATCGAGCGGATCTGCTCGTGCAGGTCGGCGCCCTCGAGCACCCGGCGCCGCTCGCCGTAGATGACCTTGCGCTGCCTGTTGAGCACGTCGTCGTACTTCAGGACATCCTTGCGGATCTCGAAGTTCTGCTGCTCGACCTGGGTCTGCGCAGACCTGATCGCGCGGGATACCACCTTGTTCTCGACGGGCACGTCGGCCGGGATGCTCAGCCGGTCCATGATCGCGGCGACCCGGTCGGAGTTGAACATCCGCATCAGGTCGTCTTGCAGCGACAGGTAGAACCGCGACAAGCCCGGGTCGCCCTGGCGGCCCGACCGGCCGCGGAGCTGGTTGTCGATCCGCCGCGACTCGTGCCGTTCGGTACCGAGGACGTAGAGGCCGCCGGCGTCCACCACCTGCGTGTGCTCGGCGGCCACCGCGGCCTTGGCCTTGGCCACCGCCTCCGGCCAGGCGGCCTCGTAGTCCTCAGGGGTGCCGACCGGCGACAGCCCGCGCTGGTGCAGCTCAACGTCCGCGATGAACTCGGGGTTGCCGCCGAGCATGATGTCGGTACCGCGGCCGGCCATGTTGGTGGCGACCGTGACCGCGCCAAGCCGCCCGGACTGGGCGACGATCATGGCCTCCTGCTCGTGGTACTTCGCGTTCAGCACGTGGTGCGGGATGCCGCGCCGCTTGAGCCGGGCCGACACGATCTCGGACTTCTCGACGCTCACCGTGCCCACCAGCACTGGCTGGCCGGCCGCGTGCCGCTCGGCGATGTCCTCCACGACGGCATCGAACTTCGAGTCCGCTGTCTGGTAGATGACGTCGGTCTCGTCGGCGCGGATCATCGGCTTGTTGGTCGGGATCGGGACGACGCCGAGCTTGTAGATCGAGAAGAACTCGTTGGCCTCGGTCATGGCCGTACCGGTCATGCCCGCGAGCTTGTCGTACATCCGGAAGTAGTTCTGCAGCGTGATCGTCGCGAACGTCTGGTTCTCGTCCTTGATCTGCACGCTTTCCTTGGCCTCGATGGCCTGGTGCATGCCCTCGTTGTACCGGCGGCCGTGCAGAATACGGCCGGTGAACTCGTCCACGATCAGGACCTCGCCGCTCATCACGACGTAGTCCTTGTCCTTCTTGAACAGCTCCTTGGCCTTGAGCGAGTTGTTCAGGAAGCTGACGAGCGGCGTGTTGACCGGGTCGTAGAGGTTGTCGATGCCGAGCCAGTCCTCGACCTTCTCGACGCCCGATTCCAGGATGCCGACGGTCCGCTTCTTCTCGTCGACCTCGTAGTCGCCCTCGCCGTCCTCGCCGCGCCGCAGCCGGGGCGCGATCTTGGCGAACTCTACGTACCACCGGGAGTTCTGCTCGGCGGGCCCGCTGATGATCAGCGGGGTCCGCGCCTCGTCGACGAGGATCGAGTCAACCTCGTCCACGATCGCGTAGTTGTGGCCGCGCTGCACGGTTTCCTCGAGCGTCCACGACATGTTGTCGCGCAGGTAGTCGAAGCCGAACTCGTTGTTCGTCCCGTAGGTCACGTCCGCGAGGTACGCGCGCTTGCGGTCCTCCGGCGTCATCTCGGCGAGGATGACGCCCACCTCGAGGCCGAGGAACCTGTGCACCCGGCCCATCCACTCGGAGTCGCGCTTGGCCAGGTAGTCGTTGGTGGTGACGATGTGCACGCCCTTGCCAGCCAGCGCGTTCAGGTACGCAGGGAAGACGCCGGTCAGCGTCTTGCCCTCACCGGTCCGCATCTCGGAGATGTTGCCCATGTGCAGGGCCGCGGCGCCCATCAGCTGCACGTCGAAGGCCCGCTGGCCCAGCGTGCGCCGCGCGGCCTCGCGGACGGCGGCGAACGCCTCGGGAAGCAGCTCGTCGAGCGACTCCCCGTCGGCATAGCGCTGCCTGAACTCGTCGGTCATCGCGCGGAGCTGGGCGTCGCTCATCGCGAAAAAGTCGTCCTCGACAGAGTTGATCTGTTCGCTGATCCGCTTGAGTTGACGCAGGATCTTGCCTTCGCCCGCGCGAAGGAGGCTATCTAGGACTGCTGGCACTGTTGTGGTGCTCCTTGCGGATTGGCCTGGAGGGGCCGGCTGCCGCCTCTCCACACCCTTAGGGTATTTTTCTTGCCAGGCTCAGCATAGGCGTTCGAGGAGGGGTCGTGGCCGAGCAGGCTTCAGGCGCTGTAGCGGAAACGGGCGGCGCCCAGTCCTTGGCGCACGGTGCAGGCCAAGCCCCGGGGCACGGCGAGCATCTCGAGCACAACCCGGGCAAGCCCATGTCCTGGGTGGCGGTCGCGGTCATCACCGTCGGATTCATCGTGGGCGGCATCGCGCTGGTCCCGCGCCCCACCTGGTGGGCGTTCTGGCTCGGGGTGGGCATCGTCGTCGTCGGCTGCCTCATGACCCTGTTCGCCAAGACGTTCACCGACGACTGGTACTGAGCTAGCCGGGGGGGACGACCCCCTGGAACCCCGTTTCGCGCCCAATGGGCGCGCGCCACTCCGCCCGGATTGTCGTACCCCGCCGCTAGAGTCGGTGGGGTGG
Source organism: uncultured Actinomycetota bacterium (assembly GCA_963843745.1). GTDB lineage: Bacteria > Actinomycetota > Actinomycetes > Streptosporangiales > Streptosporangiaceae > Trebonia. The sequence continues at coordinate 164,382 of CAWJLP010000007.1, read as the reverse complement.
GAGAGAATGCCGCGTACGTTCTGGATGAACAGCAAAGCCCAGCTACGGAGACGCGGCAGCTAACCGCGGACGAGGCGCGGCGGCTCACCCTTTACGCGCAGGGATTTCTCGGCGGCGTCCGGCGCGGCGGCGTCGCGGGGATGCTGCACCGGGTCGGAGCGGTGCAACTCGACACGATCAGCGTGCTGGCGCGATCCCACGAGCTGGTCGCGTACGCGCGGCTCGGCCCGGTCGGGCGGGACGCGGTGGAGGCCGCGTACTGGCCGGCGAAGAAGCCGACGACGTTCGAGTACTGGGCGCACGCGGCCTGCGTGCTGCCGCTCGAGCTCTGGCCGTACTACGCGTGGCGGCGGCGCGCGATCGCGGCGCGCGGCCAGCGGTGGCACAAGGTCTCCGAGGACGTCTGCGAGGAGGTGCTCGCGCGGCTGCGGGGCGAGGGGCCGCTGACCGCGACCCAGCTCGGCGGCGCCAAGGGCGGCGGACCGTGGTGGGACTGGTCAGAGGTGAAGATCGCCGCCGAGTGGCTGCTCGACACGGGGCGGGCGGTCTGCGTGCGACGCACGGGCTGGCGGCGCGTCTACGACCTGCCCGAGCGCGCCATCCCCGCGCCGCTGCTCGAGCTTGCGCCGGACGACGGCGAGTGTGTCGCCTACCTCGTCGGCGTGACCACCCGCGCTCTTGGCGTGGCCACGGCTGCTGACCTGGCCGAATACCAGCGGCTCAGTCAGCAGACGCGCACCGCGCACAGCGTGGAGGACGCCGCGGCGGCGGCCGGGCTGACCCCGGTCACGATCTCGGCCGCCAGCAGCGCGCGGCCGCTTCGCGGCTGGGCCGACCCCGCGGCGCTGGCCTGGCTCGACGCGGGCGGGCGGGGCAGGCACCGCACCACGCTGCTGTCGCCGTTCGACTCGCTGATCTGGGACAGGAAGCGGACGCTGCGGATGTTCGGCTACCGCCACGCGCTCGAGGCGTACGTGCCGAAGGAAAAGCGCGTGCACGGCTATTACACGATGCCGCTGCTGGCCGGCGGCCAGATCGTCGGCCGGGTGGACCCGGCCCGCGACGGCAGGACACTGCTCGCCAAGCAGGTGACTCTCGACAAGCCGGCCGCCGTCGCGCCCATGGCCCGGGCGCTCGCCGAAGCCGCTCAGTGGGTGGGTTGCGACACCGTCCATCCCGAACGTGTGTCGCCTTCTCACCTAGCTCAGCCGCTTCTGGCGGCGCTGCGGACCGAAGGGTTCTAGCTGATCTCGATCAGCTTTTCCCGCACCGCGATCATCACGGCTTCCATCCGGGAGTGGATCTGCAGTTTCTCCAGGATGTTCCGCACGTGGTTCTTCACCGTGTTCTCGGAGATGAACAGCTCCTTGGCGATGTCGCGGTTGTTCATGCCGCGGGCCACCAGCCGGAGCACCTCCATCTCGCGCTCGGTGAGCTTCGGCGCGGGGGCGTGCTTAGCCGGTTCCTCTTCGGCGTCGCGCCGGGCGAGCGTGGCGAACTCGGTGAGCAGCTTGCCGGCCATCGACGGGTTGATGAGCGACTGGCCGTCGTGCACGGCGCGCACCGCATCGGCCACCTCGTCGAGCGGGATGTCCTTGAGCAGGTAGCCGCTCGCCCCGGCCCGGATCGCCTCGAAGAGGTCCTCCTCCTCATCGCTGATCGTGAGGATCACGATCTTGGCGGACGGCGCGACTTCCTTCATCTGCCTGGCGGCCTCGATGCCGGTGGTCTTCGGCATCCGGATGTCCATCAGCACCACGTCGGGCACCGTCTCGCTGGCGAGTTCCACCGCCTCGGCGCCGTCGGAGGCCTCGCCGACCAGCTCGATGCCGTCCTCTTCCTGCAGCACCATCTCCAGGCCCCGACGGAAGAGGGCGTGGTCATCGGCTATGAGCACCCGGATCGGGTCGGCGCCCGGCTGGCCCTCAGCGCGCTGAACCGGCGCTACCGGCCGAGGGACCATCCCTGGTCTCGGCTGCACGGTCACGGCCGCTCCTTCCGCTGCTGTCGCTCACGCACAGGATAGGACATGTCACTCAACATACCCGTAGTGCCCTGCTACTCCTCGACGAGCCTGATGACTCCGTAGTCGTACCCCCGGCGGCGGTAGACGACGCTGAACTTGCCGCACTGGCTGTCGTGGTAGGCGTAGAAGTCGTGGCCGACGAGCTCCATCTCGAGGAGCGCCTGGTCGATGGTCTTCGGGCTGGAGGAGTGGAACTTCTCCCTGACGACGAGCGGGCCGTCGCCTTCCATCTGAATGGGCACCAGCCCCGACGCGTCCCCGGCGCCCTGGCCGCCGGAGCCGAGGTTCTCCGCGGCCTCCGGCATCGCGGGCAGCGGGACCAGGCTCTCCTGGCGGCTCCTGCCGTTCACCTTGCGGCGGCCGCGCGGCCGGCCGACGGTCACGCTCTCGGTGATGGCGGCCGGCTCGAGCGCGCCTTCCTCCGGGCCCGCGGTTTCGGGCAGCGCGCCGGCGGCGGCCGTCTGGCCGGCCCGCGTCGCGGACACGGCTGACACGGCGTCGACAGATCGCACCGATACGTCGGTGCGGCGGCCCTTACGGCGCTCCGCCGCGCGGCGCAGCTGTCCCTCGAGCTTGGCGAACGCGAGGTCAAGGGCCGCGTACATCTCGTCCGCGGCGGCCTCGGCCCTGATGGCCGGGCCCCGCGATCTGATCGTCAGCTCCACCCGCGTGCAGCGATCAGCCTGCCTCGGGTTGTTTTCCTTCGATACCTCGACGTCGACCCGGATCGCCTTCTGATCCAGCTTCTCGAGCTTCGCTAGCTTCGCCGTAGCGTGCCTGCGGAAACGCTCGGGAACGGTGGTGTGCCTGCCTTTGAAGGTGATGTCCATCTCAATCCCCCTTCGGCTGGAAGTGACCGGGTAGTGGGCACTCGCCCGGCCGACCTGGTCTTCGACCCCACATCCGCCTGCTGAGGGGTTCGCGGCCTTTCTGTGGCCACTACTGCCCTTCTCCCGGGGCGGGGAACTAGGTATTCCCCGTCGGGGCAGGACTTACCTCTAAGCCGCACCGTGATCAGTCGACGAGAAGTCGCCTTACGTGGGCCGTTTCGCCTGCGGCTGGCATCGGCTTGCTGGGGAGGCCCTCCCACTGCGCTCGCAGTTCGGAGGGCCTGCCCGGCGCAACCACGGACCCGGGCGAGTGCCATGCATGAACGCTAGCTCTCCTGAGCCCAAATGTCAGGAGGGGTATTCCGTGATCTATCGTCACATAGCGCACACACGCGCATCGATCTAGGCTGGTCATGCACTTGCGCCGCCGCCTGCGGCTGGTCAGCCGGGGTAGACGGCGGAGGTACCGGTCCCTGTGACGTTCGTCCAGGAGCCGGACAGGGTGCTGTCGGCCACCATGGCGCCCTTGGGCAGGCTGGCGATCAGCGGGGAACCGAAACTGGCTGTGATCCCGCGCATATGCGGTTGCGCCGGGATCGACGTCGAGCTTCCGCCGTCGACCGGGTACTCGGTCAGTTCCGGGCCCGGGTCGTCGCGAAGCGCGATCACGTTATCAGGGCCGTACCAGGTCACCGAGGTGAACGTGGCCGAGGGCACAGAAACGTAGAACTGCGAGAGGACGATCTCGACGGCTGCCTGCCCGGGACGCGCGTTGTCAAGCGGGACGAATGCCCCGAAGTCAAGGTCGTTGCCGCCCACGATGATGGCCACCCGCACGCCGTCCGGCGCCACCCGGAGCCCGGTGAACGGCCCGACGTTCTGGGTTGTGCCGTCCGAGTTCACCACGTTCACCGCGACCGGCTTGCCGGCCTGCTGGCTCGGGCTCGCGGCGCCGCTGAGCATCACGATCTGGTCCCCCGACGTGGCCCACAGGTCGTCGGCCGGGTCCCAGCTCAGCGACGTGTACCCGTCGCCTGCCCGCCGCACGAGCGGGCCACCGGTCCGGCCGGTGAACAGCGACTCGTTCTTCACGGCGGCGACGTACTGCTTATCGGGCGAGACCGCGATCTGGGTGTAGCCGGTGCCGATGTGGGCCACTTTCACCGGCTTGTCCGTCGAACTGGTGCGGCTCAGCAGGTCGCCGGCACCGTCGACGTAGTAGAACTGACTGCTCGCGCCGTTGGCCGGCGTGTACTTGCTTTGATGCAGTTGCTGCACGGGGTTCGAGTCGCTGCCCAGCGGGCTCCACGGCTTGCCATTCACGGAGAGCTGTACCGACTGCACCACCGGCCCGCTGCCGCCCGATCCGATGAGCGTATACAGCAGCTGCGCCGACACTTGCTGCATCAGCTCTGCGTCGTTCGCGCTCTTGGTGATGGCGCCGCCCAGGTTGACGGCGGCCGTCCCGCCAGTCAGCGTGACGTCGCCGATCGTGGTCGTCTTCGGGGGAAGAGAGGAACTCGTGGCCCCCCGGGAGAGCCAGTCACCTGGCGGGTGAATGAGGTCGTACACCAGCCCGTCCATCAGGCTGGCGGTCGTCGCCTGCAACGGCACGTAGACGGGATCGGGCACCAGGTCGCTGGTGGTGGGATCGAAGAAGTACAGGTTCCGCAGCTGATAGTCGTACTGGAATGAGTAGCTCGTGAGCACCAGGTACGGGGGCGCCTTGGAGATCCGCCACTGGCCCCCCACCTTCTGCAGGCGGAAAACCGGCGACCCGCCGGGCGCTCCTCCCGACGCCGATGCGGAGGGGGCCACGTAGCCGCCGTGCCCGGTGAGGAACGCCTGCACCGGACCGCTGACCGTCACCGTCGCCACCCGGCCCGAGCCGTTGCCGGTGAAGGCCGCCTCACCCACGTTGGGCGCGCTGCTGTACACGACCGCCGACCAGTTCGGCGTCCAGGCCTGGTTCTCCTTGGTCGTGAGGTACTCGCGTGCGATCCGCTGGCCGCCGGCGAAACTGGCGGAGGCGGCCAGGAATCCCGTGACGATCTGTCCCGGTGTCCAGCCGGCCGCCGGCGGCTGCGCGATGATCTGCGGCAGCGGCTGGCTCTGGCCGCCGGGTCCCTGCGTCATCGAATAGGAGATCACCGGTCCGCCGCTCGGCTCGGAGATGCAGCCGGCCAGCAGTGCCAGCAGCGCCACGACGAGCAGGACAGGCGCGAGGCCGCGCAGGCGGCCGCCCCTAGCCACGAGCGCCGCCCGCCATGTCGGCCTCGAGGACGACGCTGGTGGCGACTTCCGCCTCGTCCGGCCCGAGCGGCAGCGGTGAGCCCGCGATCGGCTGCCCCGCCACTCTCGGGACCGTCAGCCGGAAGACCGAACCGCGGCCCCGTTCGCCCCACGCCTGCAGCCAGCCGCCGTGCAGGTGCGCGTCTTCGAGGGAGATCGCGAGCCCGAGACCGGTGCCCCCGGTGGTCCTGGCCCGCGCCGGGTCGGCCCGCCAGAACCGCTCGAAGACAAGTTGCTCCTCCCCCGGGCCGAGCCCGACCCCGTGGTCGCGGACCGCGACAGCCACCGCGTCGCTGTCCGCGGCGACGGTGACCACGACGTCCCTGCCCTCACCGTGCTCCACCGCGTTCACGAGCAGGTTCCGCAGGATGCGCTCCACCCGGCGCCGGTCCACCTCGGCGATGCAGGTCCCGGCGGGGAGCCGGAACTCGATGCGGCAGCCGCGGCGTTCGGCGAGCTGCTGCGCGTCGGCGGCGGACCCGCGCACGATGTCGCACATGTCCGCGGGCTCGGCGTCAAGCGTGGCCACGTTGGCGTCGTGCCTGCTGATCTCGAGCAGGTCAGTGAGCAGCGCCTCGAACCGTTCGGTCTGGCCGGCCAGCAGTTCGGCAGACCGGGCTGAGGCGGTGTCGAGCTGTTCCCTGGACTCGAACAGGACTTCCGCCGCCATCCGGATCGTCGTCATGGGCGTCCGCAGCTCATGCGAAACGTCGGAGACGAACTGACGCTGTGCCTTGGACAGCTCCTCGAGCTCCCGCAGTTTCTCCTGCAGGCTGTCCGCCATCTCGTTGAACGAGGTGGCGAGCGCACCGAGGTCGTCCGCGCCGCCGACCGGCATCCGCTCTTCGAGGTGTCCCGCGGCCAGCCGCTGCGCCGTCCGGGCCGCGTGCCGCACCGGGAGCACCACCCACCGGGTGACCAGTGAGGCGATGGCCGCGAGCAGCGCGACGAGCGCGATCCCGACGCCGATCAGCGTGGTCTGGACGAGTTGCAGCGTCTGCTGCTCCTGGTCGAGCGGGACGACGTAGTAGAGCTGGTACCAGTTGCCGACCGGCGCGCCGACGGCGATCGCGGACTCGGTCTGCCCGCCGCTGTTCAGCGTCAGGGCGGTCGGCGCGTAGTACAGCAGCGTCTCCGGGGTGTCGTGATACTCCTCCGCGTGCTGCTCCTGCCGGACATCCTCGATGAGCGCGGGCGGCAGCGTGGCCGTGGGGTCGACGCTGGTCACCCACGGCGAGTAGCCGGCGTGGCTGGCGAGCTCGCTGTTCAGCCCGACCACGACGTAATAGTTCGGGCTGCCGCTGTTCTGCGGCTGCAGCTTCTGGGCGATGCCGGTCATGAACTCCTGGGCGTTCTCCGGCGTAGGCTGCGGGGTCAGGCCAGGCTGCGCCCGTGCCGTGTTAAGCCCGTCGAGCGCCTGCGTCCTGGCCGAATTCTCGGCGTTGGTCAGCAGGCCGTAGGCGATCTGCTCGGTGAGGAAGAAGCCGAGCACGGCGATCATCGTGGCGGAGATCACCAGCGTGGTGCCGACGACGCGCAGCTGGAGGCTCCGGCGCCAGCGGTACTTGACCTTTCCGGTGACCGCGTGTTCCGCGCGCAGCAAGGTCCTGATCAGGATCGTCAGCTGGTGCGGCAGCCAGCTGACCACCCAGCGCACCAGCTTCTTGCGGCGCAGCGACATCTCCCACGCTTCGCGCACGTCCCGGTGCGACGGCGCGGCCGGGGCAGGCCCGGACGCGGCCTGCGCCGGAATGCCTTGCTCCGGCGCGGCCGGCGGTGACTCAGGCACCGAGCCGGCCGCGTCGGGGTTAAACGCTGACCGCTCCATGCCCGAATCAGCCAGGTCCCGCCTTGTACCCCACGCCGCGGACCGTGACCACGATCTCCGGGTGCTCCGGGTCCTTTTCGATCTTGGCCCTGAGCCGCTGGACGTGCACGTTCACCAGCCGCGTGTCCGCGGCGTGCCGGTAACCCCAGACCTGCTCGAGCAGCACTTCGCGGGTGAAGACCTGCCGTGGCTTGCGGGCCAGGGCTACCAGCAAGTCGAACTCGAGCGGCGTGAGGCTGAGCGTCTCACCGTTGCGCTTGACGGAGTGGCCGGCCACATCGATCGAGACGTCCCCGATCTGGAGCATCTCCGGCGCCGGCTCGTCGGTCCTGCGGAGCCGCGCCCTGATCCTGGCGACGAGCTCCTTGGACTTGAACGGCTTGAGAATGTAGTCGTCGGCGCCGGATTCCAGCCCGAGGACTATGTCTACGGTGTCGGTCTTCGCCGTCAGCATGACGATCGGCACACCCGACTCGCCCCTGATCTGGCGGCATACGTCGATCCCGTCGGAACCGGGCAGCATCAGGTCGAGCAGCACCAAATCGGGCCGGGTGTCCCTGAATGCATCAAGCGCCTTGTCCCCGTCGGCCACGAACGTCGGCTCGAACCCCTCCCCGCGGAGCACGATGCCGAGCATCTCCGCGAGCGCCGCGTCGTCGTCGACGACTAGCACACGTCCCTTCATGGGCCCCATCGTTCCATGTATCCGGCTCCAAACAGAGCACCCACGACGACGGACAGTAATGCCCGCCGCTGAACCCGCGCCCAGCATGCGCAGGTTACCCCTTTTTATCAGCTCCGCACTACCCGCGAGTCCGTTTGCCTGCCGCGCCCCTGCCCCACCCGTAATCAGGACCCCTCCCGTACCCCACGAGCGGCCTCGCGCGCGACCCGTCGGCAAACCCCGCCGGTCGCCGCGCGACCCGCGTCCGCCGCCGGCAGCCCGGACCGCGCTGCGCTGGGTTTCGCCCGGCGCGCATGGGCATTAGAGTTCGGCCATGCCTGAGCCGTTGTCCAACATTGTCGAAGCGGGCTGGGCCGAGGCGCTGGAGCCGGTAGCGGACCAGATCGCGCGGATGGGCGACTTCCTGCGCGAACAGGTCAAGAGCGGCAGGAAATACCTCCCCGCCGGCGACCTCGTGCTGAGGGCGTTCAAGCAGCCGTTCGCCGACGTCAAGGTGCTGATCGTCGGCCAGGATCCGTATCCGACGCCCGGGCACCCCGTGGGCCTCAGCTTCTCGGTCGCGCCCAGCGTCAAGAGGCTGCCGGGCAGCCTGATTAACATCTTCCGCGAGTACTCCGACGACCTCGGCTACCCCGCCCCCGCCACTGGCGACCTCACCCCCTGGGCCGAACGCGGCGTCCTCCTCCTGAACAGAGTCCTCACCGTCGAACCGGGCAAACCGGGCTCGCACCGCGGCAAGGGCTGGGAAGAGGTCACCGAACAGGCGATCCGCGCGCTGGCGGCCAGGGACAAGCCGCTCGTCGCGATCCTTTGGGGCCGCGACGCCCGCAACACGGCCTCATTCCTCGGACCGAAGGTCCCCCGCATCGAGTCGGCGCACCCGAGCCCGATGTCCGCTAACAGCGGATTTTTCGGCACGCGCCCGTTCAGCAGGGCGAACCAGCTCTTGCAGCGGCAGAATGCCGAGCCCATCGACTGGAAGCTGCCGTAGCCAGGCCGCGAGAACTCCCCCTCAAGGAGTACGCACTATGGCCGATGCGGGGGGCTAGCGGTCACTTTACCGTTCTGGAGCATGGATACTGGATGGGTGGCAGGGGCAAGTGCCGCTCAGACGACGGGGCTGCGATCCGAGCATGCGGTGTGGCCGGGGCGCCGCGTGGTCGCGGCGTGCTTTGCCGCGTTTACGGTCTACGCCGCCGCGATGGTCTTCACCGGGCACGCCGACGGCACGTGGGCCGTCTGGGCCTTCGGCGGCTACGCGATCGCGACCATGCTGATGCTGGCCACCCGGAGCTGGGTGCTGCCGCTCGCCGTGGCGCTCGGCGGCGCGCTGGTGGCGCCGCTGGCGTGGCTGATGACCAAGACGGCCGCGACGGCAGAGGTGCTCGTCATCGGCCGCGCCGCCGATCATGTCCTGAAATACGGCACGCCCTACCTTCCGCCTGGCCAGCTCACCGGCTGGAAGGAATACAACCCGTACCTGCCCCTGATGGACGTCTTCGGCCTGCCGCGCGCGGTCGGCATCCACGGGGTGCTCGGCGACACGCGGATCTGGGTCACGCTTACCACGATCGTCCTGATCGCCGCCGCTTTCGCGGTCGCCTCGCCGCACCAGCTGCGTGACTGCCCGCACTGCCGCGCCCGCATCGCCGGGGCGACCGCGCTCGCCGTCGCTTCCCCGGTGATCGCCTTCCCGCTCGCGCTCGGCGTCACCGACCCGCCCGTCATCGCGCTGACCTGCCTGGCGCTGGCCTGGGCGGACCGCGGCAAGGTGGTCAGGGCCGCCCTTGTGCTCGCGGTCGCCTGCGCGATGAAGACCACGGCGTGGGCCGTGGTCCCGGTGCTCGCGATCATGGCGTGGGTCCAGTACGCCCCGCGCGCCGCGGCGAGGTTCAGCGCGACCGCCCTGGCCGCCACCGGCGTCCTGGCGCTCCTCGCGGCGCCGGAGGCGATGGCCACGTCGACCGACGTCACCGCCGTCAAGCAGAACCTGATCGACTTCCCGCTCGGCCTCACCAAGCACAAGACCCCCGCGGCGAGCCCGCTGCCCGGCCACCTGATCGCCGGCCTGGGCAGCGTCGGGCATTACGCGGCGGTGGTGCTGATGGTGGTGGCCGTCGTTGCGTTCACGGCCTGGATCCTGCTCCGTCCCCCGCGGGACGCGCGTGACGTGGCGTGGCGCCTCGCGGTCGGGTACGCGGTCATGATCGTCCTGGATCCTTCGACGCGGTTCGGGTACTTCGCCTACCCGCTCGCGCTGCTCGGCTGGCTGGCGCTGACCAAGAACAGTTCTCCGGAACGTACGGTGCCTCCGCAACAGGGCCAGTTGCTCGCCTCCGGGGCAGCAACCTGACACCGTCGCCAATCCGCAACGCCATATTCGGGCGGCCACGGTAGCGTCCCCTCCGGCCACTGCTTACTATCACGAGGCATGGTGCGTGCCGAGGAGCCGGCCGTCGGCCCGCTGCTCGAGCGGGCGGCGGAAGTAGCCGCGATCACCGCCGCGATCGACGCGGCGGTCGCCGGCTCCGGCTCGGTGCTCCTCGTGGAAGGCGCCGCCGGGATCGGGAAGACGCGGCTGCTGGCGGATGCCTGCGAGCGTGCGGCCGCCGCCGGGATGACGGTCTTGACCGCGCGGGCCGCGGAATACGAGGACGGCTACGCCTGGGGCGTCGTCACGCAGCTGTTCGACAGCGAACTGCGCAGTTCTTCCGCCGGGACGCGGGAGGACGCCGCCACGCTGGCGGCCAGGGCGCTGGTCCAGCCGGAGCGGCCGCGCGACGAGGACGCTTACGCGGTGCTGCACGGCCTGTACTGGCTGACCGCGGACATCGCGCAGCGGGCGCCGCTGCTACTGGCCATCGACGACCTGCAATGGGCGGACGCGCCGTCCCAGCGGTTCCTCGCCCACCTGGCGCGACGGCTCGGTGACCTGCGCGTACTGCTGGCCGTCACGGTGCGCGAGCCAAGGTCGGCGACCGTCCAGGACAAGGCGCTGACCGCCGCCCTGGCCGCCGAGCCGGGCGTGCTGACGGTTCGTCCGGCGGCGCTCAGCGCGGCCGGCTCCGCGTGGCTGGTGGCCGCCGAGCTTGGCGGCGATCCGTCGGCCGCGTTCCTTGACGCCTGCCACGAGCTGACCGGCGGCAACCCGCTGCTGCTGCGCGGCCTGCTGACGGCGCTCGCCGCCGAGGGCATCGGCGGCACGGACGCGGACGTCCCGCACCTGCGCCGACTGACCCCGGACTCGGTATCGAGGCACGTGCTGCTGCGGCTCGGCAGAATGCCGGCCGCCGTGCTCGCCGCCGCCAGGGCGGTCGCCGTGCTCGGCACGGCGGCGACCACGGCCAGGGCCGCCCGGCTGGCCGAACTAGACGACGCGGCGTGCGCCGAGGCGATCGGCGTGCTCATGGCCGAGCATCTCGTCGAAGGCGACCGGCAGCTGCGCTTCGTGTACCCGCTGGTCAGGTCCGCGATCTATGAGGACCAGGCCCCGCCGGTGCGCCAGCAGTGGCACAAGCGCGCGGCGCGGCTGCTCGCCGCGGAGGGCGCCTCGCCCGCGGAGATGACCGCGCACTTGCTGGCCTCCGCGGCGTCGGGTGACCCATGGCTGACCGACCAGCTGCGCCGCGCCGCGGCGGACGCCCGCGGGCGCGGCGCGCCGGAGGTGGCGGCGCAGTGCCTGGAACGAGCGCTTGCCGAACCGCCGCCCGCGGCCGCCCGCGCCGACGTGCTCTACGAGCTCGGCGCCGGGCAGACCTTCCATTCCCCCGCCAGCGCCGTAGAGCACCTGAGCGAGGCACTGGAGCTGACCGGCGACTGGCCGCGCAGAGGCGAGATAGCGCTGGCGCTCAGCGAGGCGCTCGCGCTGAGCGGCCGGTTCGCGGACGCCGTCACGACCGTGCAAAGCGCGCTCGCGGAGAGCGGTGGTGCTAGCCAGGGGGGACAGCCCCGCGCAACCCCCCGGGGGCAAGACAGGATCGTCGCCTCGCTGCAGGCGGTCCTGCTCAATATCGCACGCTGGGACCTGTCCACCAGGGAGGTCACCAGGCCGCTCGTCGCGGAGCTGCTGGCCCGCGCCGACGCGGGTGACCCGCTCGACCCGCAGCTGCACGCCAACCTCGCGATGGAGCTCACCGTCGCGGGCACCGACAGAGCCGGTGCGCTGCGGCACGCCCGTGAGGCGGTCCGCGCCACGTCGAGCCTGATGTCGCTCACCTCCACCGCGCTGCCCGAGGCGGTGCTGGTGATGTCGTACGCCGACGCCAGCGGTGAGGCGTGGCACGGAGTGCGGGGCTGGCAGGAACTCGCCAGGCAGCGTGCCCGCCCGCTGGCCACCGCCATCTCGGCTTCGATCGCGGCGCACCTCGCGGTCCGCGACGGCGACATCCGGCAGGCACTGGCGTTCGGCGAGCAGGCGCTCGCCGCCGCCGACAGCTGGGTCGCGATCCTCGCCACGGCGTTCCTCGTGCCTGCCCTCATCGACGCGGGCGAGACCGGCCGGGCCCTCGGGCTCCTCGCTGAGCACGGCCTGAGCGAAGGGGACCTGCTGCCGGTCTTCCCGTTCAACGTGGCGCAGTACGCTCGCGGCTGCCTGCGCGCCGCCGCGGGCGACCACGAGGCCGCGGTGACCGATTTGCTCGGGGTCGGCTCCGTCGCGACGCGCTGGGGCATCGTCAACCCCGCCGCGATCCCCTGGCGTTCCGCCGCCGCGCTGTCGCACAGCGCCCTCGGCGACTCCGAAGCCGCGCGCCGCCTGGCCGGTGAGGAGCTCGGCCTGGCCCGGCGCTGGGGGGCCGCCAGGGAGATCGGGGTCGCGCTGCGCGCCGCGGGGCTGGCGGAGGGCGGGGAGCGCGGCATCGAGCTGCTGGCCGAGGCGGTGATCGTGCTGCGCGGCTCGACCGCGCGGCTCGAGCTGGCCCGCGCGCTGCTCGACCTCGGCGCCGCCCACCGCCGGGCGGGTGCCAGGGGCATCGCGCGTGACCTGCTGCGGGAGAGCCTGGATCTGGCCCACGGGCTCGGCGGGCACGCGCTAGCCGGCCGCGCCAGGGACGAGCTGGTGGCCGCGGGCGGCCGGCCCCGCAGGGACGCCATCCGCGGCCGCGACTCGCTCACCCCCAGCGAGCTGCGCGTAGCCGAGCTCGCCGCCGCGGGCCGCACCAACCGGCAGATCGCACAGGCGCTCTTCGTCACCCAGCGCACCGTGGAGAACCACCTGACAAGCACCTACGCCAAGCTCGGCATCACGGCCAGGCCCGAGCTGGGGGCCGCCCTCAGCGGCACCCCGCCAGCAGCGTCTGGAGCACTGCGAACAGCTCCGACCAGCCGCTGAACTCATGCTCGGGGCCGCCGGGCACGCACACCGCGCCGGCCAGCGGCTCGTGGTCACCGGAGTCCACCTCGAGCCGCAGCACGATCCGGCCGCCATCGCCCATGACCGTCATGCTGGCACGCGACCGCCGCTCGCGGCGTCACGGTGCGCACCACACCCTTTTACCTGGCTTGCCTGGCCGCGAACGTGGCCGATGTGACATCGTCCACCAAAGAGTGTGGTCGATGTGACATCGACCACCTTCGGGGGAGGCGGCGCGACCGGGGAGGCGGCGCGACCGGGGAGGCCGTGGCGACCGGGGAGGCCGTGGCGACCGGGGAGGCCGTGGCGACCGGGGAGGCCGTGGCGACCGGGGAGGCCGTGGCGACCGGGGAGGCCGTGGCGACCGGGGAGGCCCTGGCGACCGGGGAGGCGGGCGACCGGGGAGGCCCTGGCGACCGGGGAGGCCGTGGCGACCGGGGAGGCCGTGGCGACCGGGGAGGCCCTGGCGACCGGGGAGGCCCTGGCGACCGGGGAGGCCGTGGCGACCGGGGAGGTGGTTGACGGGGTGACGGGTGGCTGACGGGGCGGGTTACGAGCCTAGGTGCCAGGAGGCTAGGTAGGCGCGCTGGGCGGGGGTCAGCGAGTCGATGTCCGCGCCGAGGGCGGCAAGGACCAGGCGGGCGGCCTCGGCGTCGATGTCCGGCGGGACCGGGTGCACGTCTGGTGTCAGCTTCTCCGCGTTGCCGGCCAGCCAGGCCAGCGCGAGCGCCTCGATGCCGAACGCCAGGTCCATCACCTCGGGCGGGTGTCCGTCGGCGGCGACGAGGTTGACTACCCGGCCTTCGGCGAGCAGCAGCAGGCGGCGGCCGTCGGGCAGCTCGAACATGTCCGTATGCGGCCGGACGTCGGGGTGCACTACGGCGGCCAGCGCCTCGAGCCCCCGGACGTCGATCTCCACGTCGAAGTGGCCGGCGTTGGCCAGAATCGCGCCGTCCCGCATCACCGCCATGTGCTCGGCGGTGATCACCTCCGCCGTTCCTGTCGCCGTGATGAACACCTCGCCAATCGGCGCCGCCTCGGCGAGCGTGAGCACCCGGTAGCCGCGCAGCACCGCGTCGAGCGCCCGCACCGGGTCCACCTCGGTCACGAGTACCCGCGCGCCCAGGCCGCGAGCGCACTCGGCGATCCCGGTCCCGCAGGCGCCGAAACCGGCCACCACCACGGTCTTGCCGGCCAGCATGACACCGCTGGCGCGGAGCAGCCCGTCGATGACGGACTGCCCCGTGCCGCGGGTGTTGTCCACCAGCCGCTTGACCGGCGTGTCGCTGGCCGCGATGACGGGGAACGCGAGCGCGCCCTCGGCCGCCATCCTGCGCAGCCTGAGCACGCCGGTCGTCGTGCCCTCGCAGCCTCCCCGCACCCGGTCGAGCACGTCCGCCCGCTCGGTGTGCAGGATGTTCATCAGGTCACCGCCGTCGTCGATGACCAGATCGGGACCGGGGGTCCCGTCCGCCCCTAGCGCGAGCGCGATGTGCTCGTAGTAGGCGCGGCGGTCCACCCCGGCGCGGGCGAACACCGCCACCCCGTCGCTTGCGGCGAGCGCGGCGGCGATGTCGTCCTGGGTGGACAGCGGGTTCGATGCCGCCAGCGCCACCTGCGCGCCGCCGGCCCGCAGCGTCCGTGCCAGCACCGCCGTCTCCGCCGTCACGTGCAGGCAGGCGGCGACGGTCATCCCGTCGAACGGCCGCTGCTCGCGGAACCGGGCAGCGAGGGCCTCGAGCAGCGGCATGGACCGCTGTGAGTAACTGATGCGCCTCGCTCCTGACTCCGCGAGTTCGGCATCGGCGCTGTAGGGGCGCGGCGGGCCGCCGGTCATCGCTCGCTCAGTACCGGTAGTGGTCCGGCTTGTACGGACCCTCGACCGGGACGCCGATGTAGTCGGCCTGCTCCTTGGTCAGCACGGTCAGCTTCACGCCGAGCGCGTCCAGGTGGAGGCGGGCGACCTTCTCGTCCAGGTGCTTGGGCAGCGTGTACACGCCGATCGGGTACTCCTCGGGCTTGGTGAAGATCTCGATCTGCGCCATGACCTGGTTGGTGAACGAGTTCGACATCACGAAGCTCGGGTGGCCGGTGGCGTTGCCCAGGTTGAGCAGGCGGCCCTCCGACAGCACGATGATCGTGTGGCCGTCGGCGAACGTCCACTCGTCGACCTGCGGCTTGACGTTGACCCGCTTGACGCCGGGGGTCCGCTCAAGGCCGGCCATGTCGATCTCGTTGTCGAAGTGGCCGATGTTGCCGACGATCGCCTGGTGCTTCATCTTCGCCATGTGGTCGGCGGTGATGATGTCCTTGTTGCCGGTCGTGGTGACGAAGATGTCCGCGTACGGCAGGGCCTCCTCGAGCGTGGTGACCTGGTAACCGTCCATCGCCGCCTGCAGCGCGCAGATCGGGTCGATCTCGGTGATGATCACCCGGGCGCCCTGGCCGCGCAGCGACTCGGCGCAGCCCTTGCCCACGTCGCCGTAGCCGCAGACGAGCGCGACCTTGCCGCCGATCAGCACGTCGGTGCCGCGGTTGATGCCGTCCACGAGGCTGTGCCTGCAGCCGTACTTGTTGTCGAACTTCGACTTGGTCACCGAGTCGTTGACGTTGATCGCCGGGAACTTGAGCGTGCCCGCCCTAGCCATCTCGTACAGCCGGTGCACGCCGGTGGTGGTCTCCTCGGTCACGCCCTTGACCGACTCCGCCGCCTTCGTCCACTTGCCGGGGTTGTCGGCGAGGGAGTTGCGCAGCCGGTCGAGGATGACCCGCCACTCCTCGGGGTCGTTCTCGTCAGGCGAAGGGACCGCGCCGGCTGCCTCGTACTCCGCGCCCTTGTGCACGAACAGCGTCGCGTCGCCGCCGTCGTCCAGGATCATGTTCGGGGCCTCGCCGCCGGGCCAGGTCAGCGCCTGCTCGGTGCACCACCAGTATTCCTCGAGCGTCTCGCCCTTCCAGGCGAAGACCGGAATGCCCTTCGGGTCGTCAGGGGTGCCATCGGGGCCGACGGCGACGGCCGCCGCGGCGTGGTCCTGGGTGGAGAAGATGTTGCAGCTCGCCCACCGGACCTGCGCGCCGAGGGCCGTCAGCGTCTCGATGAGAACCGCGGTCTGGATCGTCATGTGTAGCGAGCCGGTGATCCTGGCGCCCTTGAGCGGCTGGGAGGTCGCGTACTCGGCGCGGGTCGCCATCAGGCCGGGCATCTCGTGCTCGGCGAGCTGTATCTCCTTGCGACCGAAGCTGGCCAGCGAGACGTCGGCCACCTTGAACGGTTCAGTGCTCATGCACTAACTCCTTCGCTGATGTCTTTAGCAACGAACACGACGGTACGGGATCAGGCAGGCGCCGTGCACGCGTGAGGCACCTTTTTTAACACGACAATGTTAGATTTGAATCCATGAGGATCTCGGAAGCGGCGAAACGCCTGGGAATGTCCCCCCGCATGCTCCGCTACCGAGAGGACCTCGGGCTGCTGCCGCCGCTGCGGGACCGGCCCGCGGGACGCGGGCCCGCGCACCGGCAGTTCACCGAGGAGGACCTGGCGGCCATCACCACGGCGGTGCGGATCGAGCAGCGGTACGACATTACCCCGGCCGCGCTCGCGTTCGGCCTGCGGGTGCTGACCGAGCCTACGGTCCGGGCCGCGGTCGCCGACCTCGGGCGGCGCACCGGCCACATGCCCGCCACGCCGGGACGGGCGCTGGACTTCGAGAAGGAGCGCGCGCTGCGCGCGCTCGGCGAGCAGCGCGCGCCTGGTGCCGCGTCCCTAACGCGCCGCACGGCGGGTCGAAAGGGATGAATGTGACTCGAGCCGGTTATAGGCGGCTGACTGTCACATTTATCCGGTCAGGCCGTGCGGGCTGGGGCTAGGCGGCCGGGTAGTCGGTGCGGGCTGGGGCTAGGCGGCCAGGTAGCCGGTGCGGGCTGGGGGCTAGGCGGCCGGCGGGCCGTCTGACGGGCGGCGGGGACGGCGCGGCAGGCGGCTTCGCTGCACCACCTGGATGGACGGGTCGGAAGCGTCCTCCCTGGCCGGGGAGAAGATATCGGGCTCCAGGTAGATCGTCTCCGCGATGGGCACCGCTGCACGCACCCGACGCTCCGCGGCGTCGATCCTGGTCACCAGGTCCGCCGCCGACATCGACCCGGGCACCGCGACCTTCGCGGCCACCAGGAGCGAGTCCGGGCCGACGTGGGAGGTCCGCAAGTGAATCACCCGGAAGCCCTCAGGGCCGTCCTCCAGGGCCTGGACGATCGAGGCCGACATCTCCGCGCTCGCCGACTCGCCGAGCAGCAGGCTCTTCGTCTCGTAGCCGACCACGAACGCCGCGCAGGCAAGCAAGCAACCCACCGCCACCGAGCCCGCGCCGTCCCATGCGCCGTTGCCGGTCAGCACGGACAGCAGCACGCCGAGAAACGCGAACCCGAGGCCGAGCAGCGCGGCCAGGTCCTCGAGCAGGACGACGGGCAGTTCCGGCGACTTCGTGGCGTGCACGAAGTGCCGCCAGCCCAGCCGACCGCGCTCCCTGTTCGCTTCCCTGACCGCGGTGCGCAGCGAGAGCGACTCGAGCACGGCGCACACGGCGAGCACGACGAACGCGACCGCCGGCGCCCGCACCTCCTCGGGCGAGAGGATCTTGTGCACCCCGTCGTAGATGGAGAAGACCGCGCCGACGGTGAACAGCAGGACCGCCACCACGAACGCGTAGAAGTACCGCTCGCGGCCGAACCCGAACGGGTGCAGCTCGGTCCGCGCGCGCCGCGACCTGCCGCTGCCAATCAGCAGGAGCAACTCGTTGCCGGTGTCGGCGACCGAGTGCACGGCCTCGGCGAGCATCGACGCGGAGCCCGTAACGAGAAACGCGGCGAACTTCGTGATCGCGATGCCCAGGTTGACCGCGAGGGCGGCGACGACGGCCTTCATCGGCGAGTTACACCGGACGTTCCGCGAGGTCGCGGAGGTCCTTGATCGCCGCGATCGCGAGCGGGTCGATCCCGCACGCGATGGCGAGGTACACCGAGGCGTAGTCCAGCAGCTGAACCGCCGAAGCCAGCCGCAGCAGCGGGGTGTCCCCGTCCATCGCGATCTCCGAGACCTCGGCGCCGCGCCCCTCGGCCAGCGACACCGCGGCCGTCCGCACCCGCGTGACGGACGGGTGCTCCCCGGCGGGATCGGCGAGCAGCACGAGCCGGAGCATCGGGCCGTCCGCCGCCTCGTCGTCCAGGTCCGCGTCGTCGTCAGAGAACTCGTCGAACGCGGCGTCGGTGAAATCCTCCGCCGCGGGGAACTGCGGTTCAGGCGCGGGCACGAACGGCCCGTCGAGGGTCGCCACCTGGTCGTAACCGGCCGCGGGCAGCGCGCCGAAGATCGCCGGGTACTTCGCGTTCGCGGCGAGCTGCGACGCGAACCGCCGCGCGGCGGCCGCCGCCGTCAGCGAACCGCCCCAGATCATCGGCAGCCGCCCTGCCAGGTCGAGCGCGAGCGCCTTGCCCGGGTTGACGAAGGACTCGCTGACCGGGCGGCACTGGTTCGAGATCTCCTCCATCGCGGTCGCCGCGGCCTCGTACGTGTCCTCCTCGACGCGCGCCACGCCGAGCCTGGAGCCGATCACCAGCAACGGCACCGTCAGCGCCCACGGCATGGACCTGGCGGGGCCGCCGGAGTCCACGGGGATGAACGTGCCCCTGGCGCGCTGCGCCTGCTCGTGCAGCGGCGAGCCTGGCGCGCCGACCACGACAAGCTCGCAGCCGCGGCGGGTGGCCTCGGTGGCGAGCGCGACCGGCTCGGCCGTCTGCCCGGACCTGGACGCCGCGATCACCAGGTCGGCGGCGCCGACCCAGCCGGGCAGCTGATAGCCGGACACGCTCAGCACCTGAACCGGCGAGCTGACCCCGCAGATCGCCGCCAGCGCGTCGCCGGCGAAGGCGGAGCCGCCGCTCCCGGCCACGACGATCGCGCGCGGCCTGGTGTCCGGCCGCAGCGCCGACAGATCGGCCTCCGCGCATGCGCGCATGGCGGTGCGGACTTGCGCCGCGGACGACGCGACCTCCCGCAGCATCCCCCCAGGGTCGCCTGCCTCGACCATGTCGGGGTCGTCGAGCCGGAGCGCGGCGAGCGAGAGACCGCCGCCGTGCGGGGTATTCACCCCGTGCCGCCAGGAGCGCTGGGGGCGTCAGGCCGCCGAGCCTCGTCCACGAGCAGCACCGGGATGTTGTCGCGGACCGGGTAGGCCAGCCCGCAGCCGGTGCACACCAGCTCACTCGCCGCGTCGTCTACCCGCAGCGCGGAGCGGCAGTTGGGGCAGACGATGATTTCCAGCAGCCAGTCGTCGAGTTCCACGCTGTTCATCCTCTAACCAGGCCGAGCACTTCGTCCCTGATCGCGGCCATCTGCCCGGGAGTGGCCGCTTCCACGTTCAGCCGCAGCAGCGGCTCGGTGTTGGAGGGACGAATGTTGAACCACCAGTCGTCTCCCATGACCGTGAGACCGTCGAGCTCATCCAGGGTAACCCCGGGACGTTCTGAATAAATGTCCTTCACCTTGGCAGCGGCGGCGGCCTGATCGGCGACCTCGCTGTTGATCTCGCCACTCGCCGCGTACCGGGAGAAGTCCTGCAGCATGGCGGACAGCGGGCGGTCGTCGTGGCCGAGCGCGGCCAGCACGTGCAGCGCGGCCAGCATGCCCGAGTCGGCGAACCAGAAGTCCCTGAAGTAGAAGTGGCCGGAGTGCTCGCCGCCGAACACGGCGTTCGTCTCCGCCATCTTGGCCTTGATGAACGAGTGGCCGACCCGGGTGCGGACCGGGGTGCCGCCGTGCTCGGCGATGATTTCGGGCACCCCGCGGGACGTGATCAGGTTGTGGATGACCACCGCGCCGGGCTCGCGGGCCAGCTCGCGGGTCGCGATGAGCGCGGCCAGCACGCTCGGGCTGACGATCTCCCCGCGCTCGTCGACCACGAAGCAGCGGTCGGCGTCGCCGTCAAACGCCAGGCCGATGTCGGCGTTGCTGTCCTTGACCGCCTGCTGCAGGTCACGCAGGTTCGCCGGGTCGATCGGGTTCGCCTCGTGGTGGGGGAACGTGCCGTCGAGCTCGAAGTACAGCGCGATGAGCGTGAGCGGCAGGCCCTCGAACACGACGGGCACCGTGTGCCCGGCCATGCCGTTGCCCGCGTCCACCGCGACCTTCAGCGGCCGGATGCCGGACAGGTCGACCAGCTTCGTCAGGTACTCCGCGTAGCCGGGCAGCAGGTCCCTGCTCGTGGTCGTGCCTGGTTCGCCGTCGTAAGCGGGAACGCCGTCGGCGACCATGGCCTTGATCTCGGCGAGGCCGGTCTCGATGCCGACCGGCTTGGCGCCCGCCTTGCACAGCTTGATGCCGTTGTACCTGGCAGGGTTGTGGCTGGCGGTGATCATCGCGCCGGGCATGTCGAGCGAGCCGCTCGCGTAGTACACCATGTCAGTGGAGCCGAGACCGCCGTGGATCACGTCCGCGCCCTGCGACGCCGCGCCGCGGCCGAGCGCCTCTGCGAGCGGCGCGCTGCTCGCGCGCATGTCGTGCAGCGTGACGATGCTCTTCGCGTTGGTCAGCCGGACGAACGCCGCCCCGACCTGTTCGGCGACGCCTTCGTCAAGCTCGTCAGGCACGACGCCCCTGATGTCGTATGCCTTGAAGATCTTGTCCAGATCGCTCACTGTGGCTCGCTTCCTGATCCCGTCCCTGCGGACTTTCCCAGGACCAACCTATCGGTCAGCGGACCGGAGCCGGCGTTAAGACTCGGGTTGAGCCGTGGGGGCGGAGCGGACAACGCGCAAATGGCCGCGGCGGCCGACCTCGACGCCCTGGCCGACCGGTTCGGTGACCGCCTGGGCCTGACCAGCGGCACCGCCCGCCGTGGCGGTCCTGGCCGGGCCCGGACGTCCTGCTTCGCGGACCACGTTCGCCAGCGCCTCGAGGTCGTCGGCCCTTTCCCGCGCCGGGTCCGGCGGCAGCCGGACCACGTCCCAGCCGCGCGGCACGACCAGCCTGGCGGCGTGCTTCTCGCACAAGTCGTAGCAGTGCGGTTCGACGTAGGCCGCGAGCGGCCCGAGCACCGCCGTCGAGTCGCGGTACACGTACGTGAGCGTGTAGACGGGAGGCTGCTTGCACGCGGTGCGTGAGCAGCATCGGGTATTCACCAGCCCACCTCGCTCACCAGATCGATAGAGATCACGATAGCAGCGCGATCCCCCTCGGCACGCGGCAAACACGTGCCCGTGTGAGTGCCGCCGGCCCGCCAGGCGAGCGCCGTCCCCCTAGGCGCTGGCGTGGAATCGAGGTCGCTCACATCGGCTGACGGTACCTATCCGAGGCCGGTTATGCCATCACCGGCGGTCGTTCACGATCGTGTCGTTTTGTCGGACCTTCATCGGTCCCTCATCGGCCCTGGTGGTACCTGACAGCTAGCACGCGGAGATACGCTCGGTGACTGTGCACAGCGGTGAGAACGGCGTAACGCCGCCCGGGGCGCCTGGGGCACCCGAGACGTCTGGGGCGCCTGGGGCGTCGGACCCGCGGCGGCGCGTCCGGCGGCGAGACCGGCACGGACGGGGGCTGCGCGGCCGCCTCGTGCCGCCGGGAGTGCCGCTGTACCGGACGCGGGCGCAGCAGTTCGACGACATGGTGCTCGACGCGGTAGCGCGGCTCGAGCCGCGCTGGGAGGCCGAGCTCGCCAACGTCGAGTTCGCCGTGCAGGAGGTCCCAGAGGCCGAGGAGCTGGCGGACGACAGCAGCCCGCTGCCGCTCGCGCGGGTCGTGCCGGGCACGGCCGACCCGCTGAACCCTGGCCGGCCCGCCACGCCCGCGCGCATCGTCGTGTACCGCCGTCCGCTGATGGCCAGGGCCGAGGACGACGACGAGCTCAGCGACCTGGTCTTCGGCGTGGTGGTCGAGGAGTTCGCCAGCGTGCTCGGCCTCGACCCGGAGACGATCGACCCCGGCTACCGCGAAGGCTTCGACTGAGGGTAACCCTGGCTAGGGAAGGACTGCCGTGTAGGCGTTCTGGACCGGCGGCAGGGAGATCACGGTGAGCGCGTTCTGCACCGGCAGCAGAGACGTGATCGAAGCGGACAGCCCGCCGGTGCCCGAGGTCACCACCCGCGCGGCATAGATCGGCCCCGACCCGGCAGCCGGCGTGATGACGATCGCGAACGGCGCCCGGTTGTTTTGCGGCCGCGGCACGGCGACCGCCATGGTGTGGCCGGCCTGTACGGTCACGACCTGCGGGCCGCCAGCCGTCGCACCGGAGCCTGCCGCGCCGACGATCGAGACGTTAGCCTTGGCGGCGCCGGCCGGGGCGGTGAGCACCAGACCGACCGTGAGCCCTCGGGTGGCCGGATTGCCCGCCACGACGCCCTGCTCTGTGATGGGCGGGACGGCGGTGGTGAACGAGCCCATGCCCTGTCCCGGCACCAGGACCGCCGCGACGATCGGCACGTTCGAGGTCAGCTGCAGGCCCGCCGCCGACGCGCCGAGGGAGCTGAGCGCGAACGACGAGGTCGCGCTCGAGGGCGCGTCCACAGGGGTCGTGCCGAACTGGGTGAACTTGCCCTGGGCGGTGAAGGCCACCACTTTGAGCTTGGCGTCGGTAGCGCCAGGCACCGTCACGAAGAGCCGTGCGGCGCTACTCGCCACGGTCAGTCCCGGTATCACCAGGCTGGTCGCCGGGGCGGCCGCCTGCGGCAGCCAGGCGCCGCCGGAGGCGCCGCTCTCCCAGACCGAGGCCGCCACCTGCCCGGAGCTGGTCTGCACGTGCAGCGCCAGCGCGGCGGAGCCTTGCACGAACGACGCGATGCGCTGGGTCACGACCTGGTGCGGGGCGACCGTGATGCCGGTTGTGAGCCCGGTCTGCAGGCCCGCGTCGGTGAGGAGGGTGACGTTAGCGCTGGCCGCGAGGTCACCGGTGTTCATCAGGTAAAGCGTGATCCCGGACGCGCCGGTGCCCGCTCCGT
This sequence comes from uncultured Actinomycetota bacterium, assembly GCA_963843745.1. Classification (GTDB taxonomy): domain Bacteria; phylum Actinomycetota; class Actinomycetes; order Streptosporangiales; family Streptosporangiaceae; genus Trebonia. Next base: position 141,387 of record CAWJLP010000007.1, on the reverse strand, counting down.
TGCCGACGAACCACATGTCCGAGCTGGGGTGGGTGCAGCTGACCACGCCCATGCCCGCGGCGTCCGCCTGCTCCGCCTCGAAGCCCTCCGCCATCTGGCCGGTCGCCGCGACCGCGGTGCCGCTCTGCCCGGAGGTTCCCGTCGCCGCGGGCGCCGTGACGGTCGTCAGCGCGTTGACCGCCGACACGGTGACCGGTTGCGGCGCGGACCCGCCCGGCGTAGCCGAGACGGGGCTCAGCGTCGCCGAGCCCGTGCCGGTGAACCCGGCTTTGGCTGCCGCTGTTGCCGCCGGGCGTGACGGCAGCGCGATCATCGCGATGTGTGCCGCGCCGCTGTTCGGGGCGGGCGGCGGGCAGGATCTGGTGACCGACGTCACGGCGGCCATCTGCGGGGCCGGCTGCGCCGCGGCGTGCGGGCTGCGCGGCTCGGTGCGCCACGCCACCGCGTACACCACGGCCAGTACCAGCAGGACGGCGCCGAAAAGCCCGAACCGGCGCATCACGAGCCTCCGTCCGAACCCCGCTGGTTACCGGCGCCCCACCTGCGCCCCTGGCGCCCCGGGCGCCCCTGGCGCCCCGGGCGGCCGTGGCGCGCACGGTGCGAGTGCCGTTCCGCCGGCCGCGCGGGCTCGTCCCGCGGGGGCGGGTCGTCACGCCACTCCGGCGTCTCTTCCCAGTGAGGCTCCTCTTCCCAGCCAACGGTCTCGTCCCCGCCGGGTGCCTCGTCCCCGCCTGGTGCCTCGTCCCAGCCGGGTGCCTCGGCCTCGTCGGGCGGCTGGCCCGCGTCGCCGGCGTCCCACGGCCCGGTCGCGGGCTGCGGGCCGGTCGGCGACACTCGCGGGTGCGGGCCGGTCGGCGACGTCCGCGGGTGCGGGCCGGTCTCCCATGGGGCGGCCTGCTGCGGGCCCGTCGGCGACATCCGCGGCTGCGAGCCGGTCTCCCATGGGGCGGCCTGCTGCGGGCCCGTCGGCGACATCCGCGGCTGCGAGCCGGTTTCCCACGGGGCGGCTGGCTGCGAGCCGGTTTCCCACGGGGCGGCCTGCTGCGGGCCGGTCGCCGACGTCCGCGGGTGCGGGCCCGTTTCCCACGGCGCGGCCTGCTGCGGGCCCGTCGGCGACATCCGGGCGTGCGGACTGGTCTCCCAGGGCTCGGCCTGCTGCGGGCCCGTTTCCCACGGGTCGCGCTGGCCAGCCTGGTCCCGCTCCTCGGTGTAGTCCGGCTCGTCCGCGTCCGTGTCATCGAGCACGCCGACTCCCGAGCCCGTGGTCACGAGGTCCACCGGGTCGGTGTCCTGAGCCGTGGCACGCCCGCGGAACGCGCCGAGCCCGGCGCGTTCCGCGGCAGCTCGCCCGGTCCGCGCCGCCTGGTGGCCGGATTGCTCGAGCCGACCGGACAGCCGGGACAGCCGCGCGCGGCCGGGAAGCCCTGGCAGCCCAGGGCGCCCGGCCACCCTGGATCCCCTGGCGGTACGGGCGGCGCGCCTGCCGTGCTGCGCGTCGCGCAGCGCGGCCAGCGCCGCGGCCTCCTCGGCCGGGTCGGCGCGCTTGCCAGGCAGCGCGAGCACGCAGATAGCGAGTACCGCCACGAGTTCAGCGATCAGGCTCACGTTACGGGCCAGGTCGTTCCTGGTGATCACCAGCTGGCCGCCACCGGGCGGCAGCGTGAACCCTTGCGCCCAGCCGTTGACCGGAGCGGGCAGCGGCTTCAGCTCGGTGCCGCCGAGCGTGGCGGTCCACCCGCCGTACGGCTCGGCGAGCACCAGCGTGCCGCCCGCGGCCGGCGCGCTCACCGCGGTCATGCCCACCGGCTGCGCCGCCAGCGGCGTGACGGTTCCGTCTTTGGCGACTACCCGGACCTTGGCCACGGGACCCGCCACCTGCCACAGGTCGTACGCCGGCGCCTTGCTGACCGGCACCAGGCCGACCGACGCGTCGAGCCGCTGGGACAGGGCCTGGCTGACCGGGCCAGGCAGCAAGACCCATTTGATGCCGAAGTCGCCGAGCACGAGTCCGGGATCGCCGGCGTCCGCACCTTGCGGCGCGCCCAGGGCAGCCACCTGCCGGTCCAGTGCCGCCGCCGCGGGCGCCGTGGCGGTCAGCTCCGGCTCGCCGAGGGTCGGGTCGCTCTGCCTGACGAGCGTGTAAGTGAGCGAAGCGCCCGCCGGACGCAGCACCAGCGTCCGGTACTGGCCGCCGGAGGACGACGACGCGGACACGAAGGCGGGAAGCAGCGGGGTGGTGACGCTGCCGATCGGGCCGCGGACACCGTCGGTCACCCAGTAGACCGCGACGAGTACCGGCGCGGAAGCAGCCGCGGCGAGCGCGACGCCCGCGAGGAGCCTCCGCGCCCCGCCGGCGGCGCCGGACCGGCGGGAAGCCGTCTCCGCGAGCCACTGTGCCGCGGGTGCCGCGGCGACCAGCAGGCCGACCGCAGCGACCGCCATGGCAACGCCGGGCCAGCCCTTCGCAGGCGCCCCGCCGCCGACGGGGGTGACGGTGATCCTGCTCACCGCTATCGCAACGATCAGGCCGACGACCGTGACGCACCATCCGGCCACGGTCACCTCGCTGCGCCGGTGCGGGAGCAGCGCGGCGACGACGGCGAGCCCGAGCCCGATGGTGACCCAGACCGGCGGCAGCCCCGGTCCGCCGGGACTGAGCAGAAGGAGCGCGGACGGACCGAGGGCGGGCGAAGTGAGTCCTGGCGACTGGACCCCCGCCTCTGTCAGGAACGCCGCGGGCGTGGTGAGCAGGTGCAGCGACCACGGGAACAAGATCAGGAAGGGCGCGACCACTACGATGGCGGCGTTGAGCCGGTCCACTGGCGACAGCCCGCGCTTGACGGCGAGCACGAAGACGGCGCCAAGCACGCCGAGCGGCCACAGCAGCGGCGCGAACGCGGCGCCCAGCCCTATGAGCAGCCCTGTCGCCCACGCGGCGCGGCGCGCCTGGCGCGGCGGGGCGGTCACCATCTTGGCCGCGTTCACCCCGATCAGCGGCAGGATCGCGAAGGCGAACGCGGTGCCGAGCCGGCCCGCGGCGACTGCTCCGGTCGCGACGGGGAGCAGCGCATAGGCCGCCGCCAGCCACACCCGGGCGGCTGTCGCCGTGACCAGCCGCCGGGTGGCCAGGTACGCGGTTATCCCGGCAAGCGGCACGCAGCCGAGCAGCAGGACGTCGACCGCGAGCCATGCCTGGCCGCCGAGCACGGTGGCCAGCGCGGCCACGACCGCCAGGTACGGCGGCGCGGAAGCGGTCGAGCCTACGCCGACCGCGTGGAAGCCAGCCAGGTACTCCGCCCACAGCCGGGAAGCCGAGCCCCACGCGGGCACCAGCGCGCCGCCGCCGAGCGGGCTCGTGCCAAGCAGCCTGCGCTCGGCGACCAGCGCGATGACGGTGAGCGCGACGAAGAGCTGGACGCCGGGGCTGGCGATGATCCGGCGGGCGACGGATTGCGTGTCGACGAACTGCTCGTCTTCCGGCTCTTCAGAAGCAGCCTGGTGCATGCCGCCTGAGGCCTGCGGCGGGCCGCTGGATATCAGCCCCGCGATGTCCTCCGCGAGGTGGGAGAGCGTGCGGCCCGGCGGGATGAACGTGCGCACCGCCGAGTAGCCCTCCCTGCGCCACGCGGCCCGCTGTTTCCTGCCTCGCCACAGCCGCAAGGGGCTGCCGAAAAGCCCCGCCACCCCGTAGAGCTGCGCGGCGGCCAAGTCGAGTTGCTTGGTGATCAGGAAGTAGGCCGCCCGCACCAGCGACCCGGCCACGCACCCGGTCATGACGCGGAGCATGGTCAGCAGCGGCAGGTTCACGGCGAGCACGTAAAGTGCGTTGCGCCGGTCCAGCTGGCGCAGGCGGCGCGGCTGGCCGTTCGCGGTGTCCCTGCGCCGCCTGGCGGACAGTTCGCGGTGGTACAGCACGGCGTCGGTGACGACCTGCACGCGGTAGCCGGCGCCCTGCGCCCGCCAGCAGAAGTCCACATCGTCGCGGAACAGCTTGAGCGCGGTGTCGAACCCGCCGAGGCTGTCCCAGGCGTCCCGCCTGACCAGCATGCCGGCAGACCCGACCGCGAGCACGGCGCGGTTGTGATCGTGCTGGCCCTGGTCGATCTCACCCGGCTCGATCCCGGTGACGCGGCGGCCGGCCCGGTCGATTGAGACGCCGACCTCGCGCAGCACGCGACGGTCCTGCCCGTCCAGCACCTTGGGCCCGAGTATCACCACCGAGCGGTCCCGGCTCGCCGCCCGCAGCAGCCGCTCGAGCGTCTCGGGGGCCGGCTCGCAGTCGTCGTGCAGCAGCCAGATCCACTCGACGCGCTTCAGGTTCGGGTCGGTTCGCGCGGTGCGCCGGGCCGCGCTGTGCCGCAGGGCGACCGCGACGGCCTCGCCGTAGCCGGTGCTCCTGTCCATCCCGAACACCGCGTCTTGCCCGATCAGCTCGGCCAGCTCGGCCCCGCTGCGGTCACGGCTCCCGGTGTCGACCCCCACGACTCGCTCGACCGGATAGGTTTGCGCTCGCAGCGCCTGCACAAGCCCGGGCAGCAAGCGGGCACCGTCGTGCGCGACGACTATCGCGGTGACGGTATGCCGGGTCTGCTGCGGGATAGGTGACAAGACGTCCAGCACTCGTTGGTCGATCACGGCCGTCCCCCGGAGCGACAGCCAGTATGGTGATCAGCCACCCCCCGGGGACAGCGTGAACAATACAAGCCTGTGCGCGTTCACGTCTGGATTACGGCCAGATGTCCGCAAGTGGGGGAACGCTGGCGCTAGCCAACCTGGCGTTTGATCCGGCGACGCTCACGCTCGGACAATCCGCCCCAGATTCCGAAGCGCTCATCGTTCTCTAGTGCGTACTCAAGACACTCGGCGCGTACCTCGCAACTCCGGCAGACCCGCTTGGCCTCCCGGGTGGAACCGCCCTTCTCAGGAAAGAACGCCTCCGGATCCGTCTGCGCGCAGAGCGCACGTTCCTGCCAGCCCAGGTCCTCGACATCTTCCGGACGGACGACGACGTGCGCTAGCGGGACGATGACCTCAGTCAAAGCGCATCCTCCCCTCTAGGAGCCCCCTGATGCTCGCCACCTACCCGTGGCGGCAAGAATCACACCAATGAAATTACACCCGCGTGTCTTGCTTCACGTCAAGCGAAGAAGGTGGTATTGACTACTTTCTTCGCTAAGTTGCGGGGTTAAGTCCGCAAAAATCGCCTGAAGCGGCCCAGAAATCACTATTCGTGATCAATGAGTACATATGGTGACCATACGTGCTCAATGCCCACTGCCGATTCGCGGACCGAGGGCAGCCCCCCGCGCGCCACGGCCCGCTCACGGACCTGCGACACTGTCCGCATGCGGATTACCGTCCTCGCCGGCGGCGTCGGCGCAGCGCGCTTCCTGCGCGGCCTGAAGGCGGCTGCCCCGGGCGCTCAGATCACCGTCATCGGCAATACCGGTGACGACATCACCCTGTTCGGCCTGCGCGTGTGCCCGGACCTGGACACGGTCATGTACACCCTCGGCGGCGGCATCAGCGAGGAGCAGGGATGGGGCCGCGCGGACGAGACGTTCACCATCCGCGACGAGCTCAGGGCGTACGGTGCGGGCCCGTCGTGGTTCACGCTCGGCGACCGCGACTTCGCGACGCACATCGTGCGGACCCAGCTGCTCGCGGCGGGCGAGCCACTGTCGGAGGTCACCAGGGTGCTGTGCGAACGCTGGCAGCCCGGCGTCCGCCTGCTGCCGATGTCTGACGACACGGTCGAAACCCATGTGGTCCTCAAGGACTCGGTGATCCATTTCCAGGAGTGGTGGGTCCGGCTGCACGCCCCGGCCCCCGCGGAGGCGATCGTTCCGGTGGGCGCCGCGGAAGCCTCGCCCGCGCCTGGCGTGGTGGAGGCGATCGCCGGCGCGGACTTCGTGCTCTTCCCGCCGTCCAACCCGGTCGTCAGCATCGGCCCGATCCTGGCCGTGCCCGGCATCAGGGAAGCCGTCGAATCGCAGACCGTGGTCGGCGTCTCCGGGATCATCGGCAGCGCCCCGGTCCGCGGGATGGCCGACGTCTGCCTGGCCACGATCGGCGTGCAGACCTCCGCCGCCGCGGTCGCCGCGCACTACGGCGCGGACCTCATCGACGGCTGGCTGGTCGACGAGCAGGACAAGGCGGCGGCCGACGACCCGGCGCTGGCCGGCATCGCGGTACGCGCGCTGCCGCTGTACATGCGCGACCTGCCCTCGGCCGCGGTCATCGCACAGGGCGCGATCGACCTGGCGCTGGAGCTGAAGCGATGACCGCCGGCCCGGCAGAGATACGCATTTCCGGTGTCTCCGGGATACCGGAGATCGCGTCGGGAGACGACGTTGCGCGGCTGATCGTCGACGCGGCGCTCGCCGACGGCGGTCCTGGCCTGCGGGCCGGCGACATCCTGGTGGTCACCTCGAAGGTGGTCAGCAAGGCTGAGGGCCGCGTCGTCTCCGCCACCCGCGAGGACGCGATCGCCGCCGAGACGGTCCGGGTGGTGGCCAGGCGCGGCCAGACGACGATCGCGCAGACCAGGCACGGGTTCGTGCTCGCCGCCGCCGGGGTGGACGAGTCCAACACGGCCCCCGGCACGGTGGTGCTGCTTCCCGAAGACCCTGACGAGTCCGCTCGCCGGCTGCGCAAGGCGCTGCGCGCCAGGCTCGGGGTGGCCGTGGGCGTGATCGTCACCGACACGATGGGCAGGCCGTGGCGCGCTGGCCAGACCGACTCGGCGATCGGGGCGGCCGGGGTCCTGCCGCTGCTGGACCACCGGGGCGAGCCTGACACGTTCGGCAACACCCTCGAGGTCACGGTCGCCGCGGTCGCCGACGAGATCGCCGCCGCCGCGGACCTGGTCAAGGGCAAGGCGCTGCAGATACCAGCCGCGATCGTGCGCGGCCTCGCCGCGCTGGTCACCGATTCCGACGGGCCGGGCGCGCGGGCGCTGGTCCGTCCCGCGAGCGAGGACATGTTCCGGCTCGGCGCCGCCGACGTGCTGCCGGCCCGCCGCACGGTCCGGGAGTTCACCGGCCAGCCTGTCGACATCGCCGCGGTCGAACGGGCCATCTCCGCCGCGCTGACCGCCCCGGCGCCGCATCACAGCGAGCCCTGGCGGTTCGTGATCGTGTCGTCGGAGGCGGCCCGAACCGCCCTGCTCGACGTCATGCTCGACGCGTGGACAGCCGACCTGCGCCGCGACGGATTCACCGACGACCAGATCGCCCGCCGCACCAGGCGCGGCCTGCCGCTGCGTAACGCGCCGCTGATCGTGATCCCCTGCCTGCAGGCGTCGGCCGCGCACGCCTACCCTGACGAGCGGCGCTCGCGCGCCGAGCAGGACATGTTCACCGTCTCGATGGGCGCCGCGGTGCAGAACCTGCTCGTCGCGCTGGCCGTGGAGAACCTGGGCTCGGCGTGGATCTCCTCGGCGCTGTTCTGCCAGGATGTCGCCGCCCGGGCCCTCGACCTGCCCGCCGGCTGGCGCCCGATGGGCGCGGTCGCCGTCGGCCACCCGGCGGCCAGCCCGCCCCCGCGCCCCCCGCGCGACCCCGCCGCCTTCACCCTGACTCGCTAACGCATCGACCCAGCCCAGCCGAACGTGGACGATGTCACATCCACCACGTAAGAGCGTGGACGATGTCACATCCACCACGTAAGAGCGTGGACGATGTCACATCGACCACGTTGGCGGCTTGAACGTTGGGGGCGCGGCCTGGCGCGCTGGGGGCGCGGCCTGGCGCGCCGGGGCGCGGCTTGGCGCGCTGGGGGGCGGTTCGGCGGGCGGCGGTCAGGCGGGTTCCATGCCGTAGCGGGACATCAGGGCGCGCTCTTCCTCCGGGGACGGCGGGGCCTCGCGGGCCCAGAGCGCGTCGAGTTCGGCGAAGTAGGCGTCCATCGCGGGCGCGTGCAGCACAAGCAGCCGCGCGGGCTCGTCGCCGTCGTTGCCGAAGGTGTGCGCCGCGCCCCGCGGCACCAGCAGGAAGTCGTCCCGGCGTCCCCGCTGCTCGACGCCGTCCAGCACGAACGTGATCGTCCCGTCGAGCACCCAGAAGGCCTCCGAGCAGTTCACATGGCGATGCGGCAGCGGGCGGCGGCCACGCGGCGGGACCGTTCGCTCCATCAGCGAGAAATCCCCGCCGGTCTGCGCGGCGATCGCCTTGAACGCCATGACGCTCCCCCGCGCCGCGACGATCGTGCCCTTACCAGCGCCGATGATGCCCGATCCGGTCACGCCTGCCACCCTACCGAGCCAGGATCGGGAGACCCGCCCGCACCGATGCGGCCACGCCGTCGCTGGCGGCCGCCGCCGCCAGGCGGTCGGACGCCGGGGTGCCGTAGAGGGTCGTCCGCTGGCGCAGCGGCCTGCCGAGTGGCTCGGTGATCGAGCGCAGGTCGCTGATCGTCTTGAACGAGCCGTTGTCCGCGCCGGCCATCCTGCTGATCGTCTCCTCCATCAGCGTGCCGCCCAGGTCGTTAACGCCGCCGTTCAGCACGTCGCGGCACAGCTCGTCACCCAGCTTGACCCACGAGCACTGGATCGAGCCGATCGCGCCGTGCAGCATGATCCTGGACACCGCGTGCACGGCGCGGTTCTCCCGCCTGGTGACGCCTGGCCTGGCCAGCCCGGCCAGGTAGATCGGCGCGCTGGTGTGCACGAACGGGAGCAGCACGAACTCCGTGAACCCGCCCGTCCGCTCCTGGATGCCGCGGATCACCCGGAGGTGGCCCACCCAGTGGTGCGGCGCGTCCACGTGGCCGTACATCATCGTCGCCGTCGTCGGGATGCCCAGGTCGTGCGCGGTGCTGACCACCTCGATCCAGTCCGCGGCGGGCAGCTTTCCCTTGGTGAGCACCCAGCGCACGTCGTCGTCCAGGATCTCGGCGGCCGTGCCCGGCAGCGAGCCCACCCCGGCCTCCCTGGCCCGGACCAGCCACTCGCGCAGCGGAAGCCCGGTGCGGGCGACGCCGTTCATCACCTCCATCGGCGAGAAAGCGTGCACGTGCATGCCGGGGACGCGGCGCTTGACCTCGGCGGCGATGTCGAAGTACGCGGTGCCCGGCAGGTCCGGGTGGATGCCGCCCTGCATGCATACCTCGGTGGCCCCCGCGGCCCACGCCTCCTCGGCGCGCTCGCCGATCTGGTCCAGCGACAGCGTGTAGGCGTCGGCGTCGGTGCGGCGCTGCGCGAACGCGCAGAACCGGCAGCCGGTGTAGCAGACGTTGGTGAAGTTGATGTTCCGCGTCACGACGAACGTCACGTCGTCGCCGTTGACCTCGCGGCGCAGGCCGTCGGCGAGCGCCGCCAGCGCGTCCAGGTCGGCGCCGTCGGCGCCGAGCAAGGCGACCGCCTGGCCGTCGGTGAGGGCGGCCGGGTCGCGTTCGGCCTGGCGCAGCGCGGCGGCGACCTCGCCGGGGCGCGCCACGGCGGGCGCCGCGGGCGCGGACTCGGCAGGCGCCCCGGCGGGCGCCCCGGCGGGGGCCTGCTCCGCGGTGGAGATGGCGGAGGCGCCCGCAGTCAGCCGCGTACGTTCCGACAAGATCTCCCAGTCACCGTAGACCTCGGAGAAGTCTTCGCGCCGGTCAGCGGACCGCCCGATCGTGTCGATCGACACGTGCAGATCCGTGCGGCCGGACGCGTCGCCCCAGCCGCCGTCCGGCTCCTGCCAGGGCATTCCCTCCGGGCGGGCGGCTTCGTTCGCGAGGCCGGTCCGCGGGTCGGCGAGGGCGGCGACGTGCCGCGCGACGCGCGGGTCGAGCCAGGGCTCGCGGATGTAGGGCGGGTAGACCGTGAGGCGTTCCCTGAGCGTGAAGCCCGCCGCGGCCGTGAGCTGGGCGAGCTCGTCGATCTGCGGCCAGGGGCGCTCCGGGTTGACGTGGTCCGGGGTCAGCGGCGAGACGCCGCCCCAGTCGTCGATGCCCGCGTCGAGAATGAGCTGGTGCTGGTCGCCGACGAGGTTCGGCGGCGCCTGGACGCGGGCCTTCGGGCCTAGGACGAGGCGGGTAACCGCGATGGTCGCGGCCAGGTCCTCGAGCTCGGCGTCCGGGGTGTCGCGCATCTTGGTGTCCGGCTTGGCGCGGAAGTTCTGCACGATGACTTCCTGGATGCCGTTGTACTCGCGAGCGACCCGCCGGATCGCGAAGATCGAGTCGGCCCGCTCCTCGATCGTCTCGCCGATGCCGATCAGGATCCCGGTGGTGAAGGGGACGTTGCTGCGGCCGGCGTCCTCGAGAACCCGCAGCCGGACCTTCGGGTCCTTGTCGGGGCTGCCGAAGTGCGGGCCGCCCTTGGTCTCGTACAGGCGGGTCGAGGTCGTCTCGAGCATCATGCCCATGCTCGGCGCGACCGGCTTGAGCCGCTGGAAGTCCTGCCAGGTCATGACTCCGGGGTTCAGGTGCGGCAGCAGGCCGGTCTCCTCGAGAACCCGGATCGCCATCGCGCGCACGTAAGACAGCGTGTCGTCGTAACCGTGCGCGTCCAGCCATTCCCTGGCCTGACGCCAGCGGGCCTCCGGGCGGTCGCCGAGCGTGAAGAGGGCCTCTTTGCAGCCGAGCCGCGCGCCTTCGCGGGCGATGTCCAGCACCTCGTCGGGGCTGAGGAACGGACTGTCCAGGTGCTTCGGCACGGTCGCGAACGTGCAGTAGGCGCAGCGGTCCCTGCACAGCCTGGTCAGCGGGATGAAGACCTTCTTCGAGTAGGTGATGATCCCGGGCAGGCCGACGGCTTCCAGGCCGGCGTCCCTGGTTCTGCGCGCGTAGCCAAGGAGCGTTCGCAGGTCGTCGCCGCGGGCGTGCAGCAAGACCGCGGCTTCGGTCTGGTCCAGTGGCTTGCCGTCCCTGGCGCGGGCCAGCGCCCTGCGCATGGCCGCCTCGCTAACCCCGCTGTTTCCACCCTGGTCGATGCTGGAAGCGCTCATACTCCTGACCTTAAGGCACCAGTCGAGCGCGGCCCGAGCGGCCTCCTGCCGGTCTAGACCTGTCGGCCGGGAACGTCAGAAGCGGCGGTAGTCGCGGACCGGCAGCTTCGGGGCCCGGCGCGGCGGGCCGCCAAGACCGCTCAGCGTCACCAGCCTGGTCACCCGGTGCCGGTGGCCCGCGTACGGGCCGAGCAGTTCGAGCATCTCCTCGTCGTTGGTGGCGGACCGGCCGGCCAGCGCCCAGCCGACCATGTCCGGCAGGTGCGCGTCGCCGACGGAGACCGCGTCCGGGTCTCCCGCGGCGCGCTGCCGCGTCTCCGCGGACGTCCAGGGCCCGATGCCGGGAATGGTCCGCAGCAGGCGGTCGGCTTCCTCGTGGGTCTTGGCGAGCAGCCGCTCCAGGCTGTCCGCCACGGTGCACGCCCTGATGATCGTCTGGGCGCGGACGCCTTCCACGCCGGCCCGGTGCCAGTCCCAGGACGGGATGCGCCGCCACGTCCTGGGGTCGGGAAAGACGCGCATGCCCCTGGGTGCGGGGCCTGGCGGCTGGCCGCCGAACTTGGCGAGCAGAATCCGCCATGCCCGGTGCGCCTCGATGGTGAGGACCTTCTGCTCGAGCACCGCGGGGACGAGCGCCTCCATCAGGCGGCCGCTGCGGCCGAGCCGGAGGCCGGGGTGCCTGCGGGCGACCTGGCGCAAGACGGGGTGACCGGAGGGGTCGAAGCCGGAAATGTCGTCGTGCAGGCCGAGGGCACCGGGGAGGGCGTCGAGCAGCCAGTCCGCTCCCGGACCCCAGGCCTGGGCCAGGACCAGGGGACCCGCGGGACCCGCGGGCGCCGAGGCGGCCCGGGAGCGGGCCGTGACCCGGATCGTGGCGGGCCCGTCAGGCGTGAGCGAGGTGCGCCACACCGCCCCCGCCTCGTCGATGCGGAAGGTCGGGTCGCTCCGGCCCCGGCCTTGAACGGACAGCGTGACCCGCACGTCGAGAAGGAAGGGCGCCTGCCATTCAAGGACGCGGGCGGGCTCGGGCTTAGCGGCGGCGGTCCTCGACGGGGCCGTGCCGGTCATGCTGAGTCCCTGGTAGCCCACGGGTCAACATGCTAGGGGCTGCCCTGCCGTCCGGCGGGGACCTTGGCCGGACCGGGTGCTAGGCGTCGGTGGAGAAGCGAACCGAGGTGGGCTCCAGCCGGACATCGGGCCAGACACGCAGGCCGCGGGCCAGTTCGTTGCCCGACCCGATGAACGCGCGGTCCCCGATGATGACGCCGTCGAGCACCGCACCGTCGCCGATCGTGGCGCCGAAGCCGACGATGCTGTCCCTGACCACGGCGCCGGCGCCGATGATGGCCCCGTCGAACAGCACGCTGCCGTGCACGACGGCACCGGCGCTGACGACCGAGCGGGCGCCCGCCACCGTGCCGCCGGACAGCAGCGCGTCACCGGCCACCTGGGCATGGTCGAGCAGCAGGAACTCCGCGGCCGCGACCGGCGACGTGGCCGCGCCGAGCGAGGCAGCCGAGCCCGGGGAGGGATCCGAGCCGGCGGGGTACGGCACAGCCGTCGACGGCATGAGCCCGAGCACCAGGTCGCAGGATCCGCGCACGAACGCTTCCGGCGTGCCGACGTCCAGCCAGTACGCGCTTTCCGCGTACCCCATCACCAGGGCGTCCGCGGCGATCAGCTCGGGAAACGTCTCGTGCTCCACTGACACCACGCGGCCGGGCGGTATCTGGTCGATGACCGAGCGGCGGAACACGTAGCAGCCGGCGTTGATCCGGTTGGTGACCGGGTGCGGGGTCTTCTCGAGGAACGCGGTGACCCGCCCGCCGACTTCTGTCGGCACGACGCCGTACCGGCTCGGGTCGTCCACCTCGACCAGGTGCAGCGTTACCGCCGCTTCCCGCTTGCGGTGCAGGTCTATCTGGGCCGGGAGGTCGTGGGCGGACAGGACGTCGCCGTTCAGCACGACGATCGGGTCATCGGGACCTCCGTGCAGGAGGGATGCCGCGTTCCTGATGCCGCCGCCGGTCCCCAGCGGGGACGACTCGTGCACGTAGTCGATGGACAGCCCCAGCGCCGCCCCGTCGCCGAAGGCCTCGGTGAACATCTCGGCGCGGTACGAAGTCGCCAGGACCACGTGCGTGATGCCGCACTCGGCCGCCCTCGCGAGCTGATGCGTCAGGAACGGGACGCCTGCCGTCGGGAGCAGCGGCTTGGGCTCGGACAGGGTAAGCGGACGCAGCCGGGTGCCCTTGCCACCCACAAGCATGATCGCTTCAAGGGCTTCACGTGGCATTTGGATTCTCGCTTTAAGCGCTCGGTTTTCACGGACAGTCACCGGGCGACGCCGCTGACTCACGCAGCATACTCACGCGCCCGGCTAGCGCCGCGGCACCCGGGGAATTCGAGCCTGTCGCGTTACTCACCAGAGCGTGCCGACGCTGTCCTAACCCGGCGCGGGTGTCCGCCGCCTGCTGGTCCGCCGCTCGCTTATAGCTGGCCAGATGCGCGGCCGCCGACGCGGCCCAGGTGAACTCCTGGGCCCTGGTGTGCCCGAGAACGCCGAGCGCGGCGCGCCGCTCCGGGTCGTCGATCAGCGCGCGCAGCGCGACCTGGATGGATTCCGGGTCCGGCTCGGTGTACGCGACCGCCTCGCCGCCCACCTCGGGCAGCGACGTGCGATGCGTGGTCAGCACCGGCGCGCCGCACGCCATCGCCTCGAGCACGGGAAGCCCGAATCCCTCGCCATGCGAGGGGAAGGCCACCACGAGCGCGCCGCCGAGAAAGCCGGGCAGCTCTGCGAACGGCAGGTAGCCGGGACGGCACAGCCGCAGGTGCGGCGGGACCGCGGCGACCGCGGCGTCCACGTCCTCGCTCCAGCCGCCGCCGCCCGCGAGGACGAGCGCGGGCGGGTCGGTGAGGTCGCCGACAGCGCCCGCCCAGCCCTTGATCAGGGCGGCGACGTTCTTCCGCGGGTCCATCGAGCCGAGGAACGCGATGTACGGCTTGCCGTGCAGCCCCAGCCGCCCCGAGATCGTGCTGACCTGATGCGGATCGGGCCGGTGGAACAGCCGGTGATCCACCCCGTGGTAGGCGACGTCGATCTTCGCGGTGTCCATGCCGAGCACCCGGACCAGCTCGTCGCGGGTCGCGTTGGATGGCACGATGATCCGCGTGGCGCGCCTGGTAGCGGTGCGGATCGCCGACTTGAAGAACATGCCGCTGACCGTGGTGTGGTGCTCGGGCTCGGTAAAGAACGTGACGTCGTGGACGGTGACGACGGTCGGCCGGCCAGGCCGCAGCGGCATCGAGTAGTGCGGCATGTGGATCACGTCCGCGTTCACCTGCTGAGCCACGACCGGCAGCCCGCTCTGCTCCCAGGCGAGCCGCGCGGAACGGTGCCCGAGCGCGGCGGGCCCGGCGACGATGATCGCGCCAGGAGCGAGCCGGCCGTACCGTTCCTCATCGGCCCGCTGACAGACGACCGCCAGGTCCGCCCCTGCCGCGGCGAGCGCTCCGATAAGGCCGTCAACGTAGCGACCGAGCGCGCCACGATCTGTCGGCACGTCGGTCGCGTCAACCAGTACCCGAAGTGCCACGACTCCATGCGCTCCCTTCGAAGTCCTGATAGCCGCAGCCTACGCCCCTGCCCCAGCCCTGGACGAGCATGCTCGGATAACAGTGAACGGTGCAGGAATTCTGCGGGGAACAGTGCCGGAACTCAGCAAGACGGGACAGACTTGCCCGCCTTGATCGCCTCAAGGTCCGATACCGCCTGGGACAGAGTACTCACCTTGACGAGGCGCAGCCCGGCCGGCACGGCGCCCGCCGTGTTGGCGCAGTTGGCCGACGGGGTGAGGAAGAAGGTCGCGCCCGCGCTCCGCGCGGCGGCCATCTTCTGCTGTATGCCGCCGATCGGCTCCACCTGGCCGGCCGGGGTTATCTCCCCCGTGCCCGCGATGAACTTCCCGCCGGCCAGGTTGTCGGGGGTGAGCTTGTCAATGATCCCGAGCGCGAACATCGTGCCCGCGCTCGGGCCGCCGATGTCGCCGACGTCGATCGTCACCGTGAACGGGAACTTGTACTGCTCCTGAACTTCGACGCCGATGATCGGCTTGCCGCCTGAGTTCTTGGTCGCGACCTGCAAGGACAGCGTTTGGCCCTCCCGTAGCACGGTCAGCTGCAGCTCCGAGCCCGCCGGATGCGCCGAGATCGCCGCGCTGAGGCTGGCCGTACCGGTCACCGGCTTGCCGTCCACCGCCTCGATCACGTCCCCCGCCTTGAGCACGGTGCTCGCGGGATACCCGGAATCCGTCGAGATCACCACCGCCTCGGTCTGATACGGGATGTGCAGTTCGGTCAGCGCGGCGGCGGTGGCCGTCTCCTGCGACGAGGCCATCTGCTCGACGTCTTGCGCATGGGTCTGCTGCGCGGACTGTCCCGGCGGGAAGATCTCGGCCTCCGGCACCACCGCGTTGGTCGGGCTGAGCCAGCCGCGCAGCGCCTGGAAGATGTTCAGCCGCACGCCGGGGCCGCCGTTGAAGCCGACGGTCACCAAGTTGAGGTGCCCGGTGGTCGGGTACGTCTGGTGCCCGCTGATCTTGATCAGCGGCTGTCCGGATGTGTCGTTGCCCAGCGTGTTCAGGGTCGGGCCAGGCAGCAGGATCACGTAGGGCACGGGAACCAGCACCGCCACCGCGATCGCGATCAGGGTCGCGATCCCGGCGATAGTCAGCGTCAGCGAGCGTCGGAACATGGCCGAAGGTTACGCGCTGCCGACCCACTCGTCAGAACCGTCGGTGAACCGCTGGTGCTTCCAGACCGGCACCGAGGCCTTGAGCTCGTCGATCATGGCGTGGCAGGCGTGGAACGCCTCCGCGCGGTGCGGGCAGGACACTCCTACGACGACCGCCAGGTCGCCCACCGCCAGGTCGCCGACGCGGTGCACCGCGGCGAGCGCGACCACCTCGGGGTACTTAGCGACGATGGCCTCGGCGACGCGGCGCAGTTCGGCCTCCGCTGACGGATGCGCGCTGTAGGAAAGGCTGGTCACGCCGCGGGACGCGTCGTTGTCTCGCACAGTGCCGGAGAAAATCACGTCACCGCCCGCCGCCGGGTCGGCGATCGCCGCCCGCACCTCGTCAACCGACAGCTCGGTGTCCCTGATGGCGATCAGCCTGATCTGGCTCACCCGACTAAGGTATCGCGGAAGCGAACAGGTAACGACCCGCCCCGTCGGCGGGCACGCCGGACGATCGCGGCGGTGCCCAGGACCGCGGCGGCCGTCCCCGCGGCCCCTGCCGCCGTGAGCGCCGCGTCCTTGCGGGCGATCCTGCGGCCCGCTACCGCATGATGCCCGGCGCGGGCGGCGAGCAGCGTCGACAGGGCGGACGCGTTGTCGTACGACGGCCGCCACCCCGCCGCGCGCAGCGCCGCGCAGTCCACTACCCACGGGTACACCACGTAGCGCAGCTCAGCGGCCGGCGCGGGCGTGACGCCGAGGCGATGCAGCCGCTCCGCGGTGCCGAACGTCAGCCGCGCGGGCAGCTCGATCGACTTCAGCCCGCTCAGCTCCTCGACCTCGCCCTGGGCGAGCGAGCCGTCGCAGCCCACCGCGAAGTCGCCGGTCACGTCGCCGACGGCGGCCAGCTCGAGGGCCGACACCAGGTCATCTACGTGGCAGAACTGCCAGCGCGGCGCGCAACCGCGCACCGCCAGCAGCCGGGGTGCCTCGAAATGCCTTGTCAGCACCGTGTCAACCGCGTCGCCCACGAGAGCGGCCGGCCGCACGACGGTCACCGCCGTGCCCGGGTTCACCCGCCGGGAGCGCCTGGCGATCTCCTCAACCTCCAGCAGGTCGCCGGCCACGCTGCCGTCGGCGTCCGCGAGCAGCGGCGCGTCCTCGGGCAGCGGCACCGGGTTGTCCGGCCGCGCGCCGTACACCATCGCGCTCGTCACGAGCACGACCCGTCCGACGCGCTCGGCGGCGGCCGCCGTCAGCACGGTCTGCGCACCGCGCACGTTGAGCGCCCGCCGCTGCCGGGGATCGGTAGCCGCCGAGGTGTCCATGTCCGCGTGGACCACCACGTCGACGCCCGCCAGGCGCGCCGCGAGCGTCGGGTCCCTGACGTCCGCGACCCGCCACGTCACCCGGGCCGCATCACCCCGGTGATCGTCGATGGCGACGACGCGATCGATCAGCGGGGACTCAGCGAGGCTGATAGCCAGCGCATGCCCGACTCCGCGGGCCGCACCGGTGACCGCCACGACCGGCGGAGCGGGCGCGGTGCTACGCTCACGCCGAACGCTGCGCTCGTGGCGAACCTGCCGCCTGACGTTTCTCAAATCGGCTGCTCCCGAATAGCGTGACGACTATGACCTTTCTATCGTGCCCGACTATCTGACAGCTGAGGGGGCGCACCATGGCTGATCGTCCTCCCTTTGGCTTCGGCCCGCCAGGGCGGCCCGGCGACGACGACCCGAAGCCACCCGGCGGTGAGGGGCCATCAGGTCCGATGGGGCCGCTCGGTTTCGGGGTTCCCGGCGCCGGCGGCCCCGGCGGGCCTGGCGACGGCGGACCAAACCAGTTCGCCGACGCGCTGCGCCAGTTCGCCGACCTGCTTTCCTACAGCGGCGGCCCGGTCAACTGGGAGCTGGCGAAGAACCTGGCCAGGCACACCATCGCGGCCAAGGGCGACCCTAGCGTGCTGGCCAACGAGCGCGCCGCTGTCACCGAGGCGATCCGGCTCGCGGACCTGTGGCTGGACGACGTGACCACGTTCCCTTCCGGCATCAGGAAGATCGAGGCCTGGAGCAAGTCGGAATGGCTGGAGGCCACCTTCCCCGTCTGGTCCGCGCTGTGCGAGCCGATCGCGGCCAAGGGCGTCGACGCGATGAGCTCGATGCTGAACGTCGACCCTTCGCAGCTCGGCGCGGACGTCCCCGAGGAGATGCGGCAAGCGCTGTCCGGACTTGGCGGCCTGTCCGGGCTCGCGCCCATGCTGCGGCAGCTCGGCGGGGCGATGATCGGCGGCCAGACCGGCACCGCGGTCGGCGAGCTGGCCGGCGAGATGGTCAGCTCGACCGACGTCGGCCTGCCGCTCGGCCCCGAGGGCACCGCCGCGCTGCTGCCGTCTGGCGTGGCCGCGTTCGGCGAGGGGCTCTCGGTGGGCATCGAGGAGGTCCGGCTGTTCCTCGCGCTGCGGGAGGCGGCGCACCACCGGCTGTTCGGGCACGTGCCGTGGCTGCGCCAGCACCTGTTCGGCGCGGTCGAGGCGTACGCGGCCGGCATCACCGTGGACATGAGCAAGCTGCGCGATGCCATGCCGGACATCGACATCAACAACCCGGAGGCGCTGCGCGAGGCCCTGCAGGGCGAGACGCTGTTCCGGCCGGAGGACACGCCGCAGCAGAAGGTGGCGCTCGCCCGGCTGGAGACCGCGCTCGCGCTGGTGGAAGGCTGGGTGGCGACGGTTGTCTCGGCCGCCGCGGAATCGAGGCTCGTGCACGGTGCGGCGCTCGCGGAGGCTATCCGTCGCCGTCGTGCCACCGGAGGTCCGTCAGAACGTACGTTCGCGACTCTGGTAGGCCTCGAACTCCGCCCCCGGATGCTGCGCGAGGCGGCGGTCCTCTGGGCCGGCCTGACCGACGCGCGCGGCGTGGACGGCAGGGACGCGCTGTGGGCCCACCCGGACCTGCTGCCGACGGCGGAGGACCTGGAGGACCCGGACGCCTTCGTCCGCGGCTCGACCGACCTGGACATCTCCGACCTGGAAGAGGGTGCCCCTGAGGAGGCGGAAGACGCCGCCCCCGAGGACGGCACCCCCGCCCCGGAAGACGGCCAGGACGACCCCGGCGAGTCCTGACCTGATCTCGCGCCATGATCACGAAGGTTCTTGGTCGCCAGGGCGACCACAAGTCTTCGTGATCATGGAAGTGCGGCGTGCGGACCAGCCATCGCGGCCCGGCCGCCACGCCTGTCACCCTGGTAACCGCCCGGGCCTTCTGACCTGCCCTGGTTTCATGATCACGTAAGAAAAGCACGCGCATAGGATGCTTTTCCTTCGTGATCATGGAAATTGGCGGCTGGGGGCGCGGCGAGCTGGGGCTGCACACCGGGGGTTAAATCCGGCATTTCAGATTTATCCGCTGTAACGGGTTGAGAACGGGCTCGAATGTCGGTGGGTGATGTCACGCTTACGGCATGAGACCAGCGCTGAAAGCCGGGCTGCGGCCGCTGTGGCGGGACCGGCGCACGCTCCAGATCGGCGTCGACCCGCGACGGGCGGCGGCGCTGACCGGGCTGGGCAAGGCCGCCGCGATCGTGTCGCTGCTCGACGGGTCGCGGGACGCCGCCGAGGTGGAGCGCACCGCCGCGGAGTACGGCATCGCGCCCGCGGCGGTGAACCGGGTGCTCGGCCTGCTCGCCTCGGCGGGCGTGCTCGACGACTTCCCCGCCCACCTGCACCAGGCGCTGCCCGACTACCTCCGGGCGCGGCTGGCGCCCGAGCTGGCCTGCGCCGCGCTGGCCTACGGCCACGGCGACGGCGGTGCCGCCGTGATCGCGCGCCGCCGGGCGGCGTTCGTGCGCGTCTACGGCGCGGACCGGATAGGCGCGTGCGTCGCCACCTTGCTGGCTGCCTCAGGGGTCGCCTGGGTCACCTGCCGGGACGGCGGGATCGCGGGCGAGGCGGACGTCGCCCCGGCCGGCCTTGGGGCGGCGGACGTGGGGGCCGCGCGGGCGGCCGGGGTGGACCGCGCGGTCCACCGGGTCGCACGGGAGACGCGGACAGGAGACGACCCCCGACGGCTTCCCGACCTCGCGGTGCTCGCCGGGCGCCCGGACCCGGTGGACGTCGCGGAGCTCATGCGCGGCCGTGTGCCGCACCTCGCGGTCCGCGCCGAGGAGGCGATCGGCGTTGTCGGCCCGCTCGTGGAACCCGGCCGCTCGGCGTGCCTGCGATGCGCCGACCTGGCCAGGACGGCGCGAGACTCCGCGTGGCCGCTGATCCTCGCTCAGGCGGGCGGGCCGGATGGTCCGGCCGCGTCGCCGCAAGCCTGCGACACGGCGCTGGCCGCCGCGACGGCGGCGCTGGCGGCCGCGCAGGCCCTCACGTTCATAGACCGCGCCGCGCCGCATGTCACGCGGAACGGCACCCTTGAGCTGGTGCTGCCGGATTGGCAGTGGCACCGGCGCACGTGGGCGCCGCACCTCGCCTGCACCTGCGGCGCCGCTGCCGTGGCAGCCTCGTCGCGGGCTCTGTCGCCGGGCACGGCGCGTGAGTACGCTTCAGATTAGGAGGCGGACTCAAGGAGGCGAACGGCATGGCGGGTAGTTCTGGACCCGAGAACTTCGACACCCTGGGCCACGAAGAGGCCACCGACGAACTCGGCGCGGAAGCAGGCTCGGACGAACTCGGCCCTGAGGCAGGCGGCACCGACATCCTCGGCCACGAAGGAGGCAGCGACATCCTCGGTCCCGAAGAGGGCGGCACCGACGAGCTTCGTCCGCAGTAACCGTCGAGGTCTAGGCAGGACGTTACCGGGCAGGGACCTGGGCATACGTCATGCCTGTGCCGTGTTGTACCTTGCAGGACAGCACGGGGGGCCGCTCGCGGCCGCGCGGAGGCGTACGGCGCGTCGCGCGGGAATGGTGGGAGTGCGGGTCACTACGCGTCCGTTCGGAATAAAAGTTCTTTAATTGACGGAGAATAAGAGTGTGAATGATGTTCCGCGCAATCCCGTCAACAGGACCGTGAAGCTGGCCGGGCTGCCGCTCGGGTTCGCGGGCAGGACCGCGCTCGGCCTTGGCAAGCGCATCGGCGGCAGGTCCGCGGAGCTCGTCGCCAAGGAGATCCAGCAGCGCACCGCCGACCAGGTCTTCCGCGTGCTTGGCGAGCTCAAGGGCGGCGCGATGAAGTTCGGCCAGGCGCTGTCGATCTTCGAGGCGGCGCTGCCGCCCGAGCTCGCCGAGCCGTACCGTGCCACCCTCACCCGGTTGCAGGAATCCGCGCCGCCGCTGCCCGTGAGCAGCGTGCACCGGGTGCTCGCGGGTGACCTCGGGCCAGAGTGGCGGTCGCAGTTCATTTCCTTCGACGACACTCCCGCCGCGGCCGCGTCCATCGGCCAGGTGCACCGGGCGGTCTGGAAGGACGGCAGGGCGGTCGCCGTCAAGGTGCAGTACCCCGGTGCCGGGCGGGCGCTGATCAGCGACTTTACCCAGCTGGCGCGGGTGGGGCGGCTGTTTGGCATGCTGATGCCCGGGCTCGACGTCAAGCCGCTGCTCGACGAGCTGCGGGACCGGGTCGCCGAGGAACTCGACTACCGGCTCGAGGCGCAGGCGCAGCAGGCTTTCGCGGAGGCGTACGCCGGCGACCCGGACATTTACGTGCCGCCGGTCGTCGCAGGGACCGACCACGTGCTGGTCACCGAATGGATGGACGGCACGCCGCTGTCGAAGATCATCAGCGGCGGTTCGCAGGCGGACAGGAACCGCGCGGGCATCCTTCTCGTCAGGTTCCTGTTCTCCGGCCCGGCCCGCGCCGGGCTGCTGCACGCCGACCCGCACCCGGGCAACTTCCGGCTGCTCGACGACGGGCGGCTCGGCGTGCTCGACTTCGGGGCGGTCGACCGGCTGCCCGACGGGTTGCCGCCGTTCTTCGGGCGGCTGCTGCGGATCATGCACGACCCCGAGCCCAACATCGACGAGGTCGAGCGCGAGCTGCGCGCCAACGGGTTCCTGCGGCCGGGCATCTCGGTGGACCTGGACGCGCTGCGCGCGTTCCTCGCGCCGATGGCCGAGCCGTCGTCGGTGGAGACGTTCAAGTTCAGCAGGGAGTGGATGCGCGGAGAGGCGGCCCGGATCACGGACCTGAGCGCGTCCAGCGTGTCCCGCAAGTTCAACGTGCCGCCGTCCTACGTGCTGATTCACCGGGTGTCCACCGCCGGGATCGGCGTGCTGTGCCAGCTCGAGTGCGAGGGCGCGTTCCGCGCCGAAGTGCTCCGCTGGGTACCCGGGTACACCGACGATCCGCTCGCCTCCGCGGAGCCGGTGCCCACGGGGTAGCTGTCGGTGGCGGGCGCGGGCGCGGGCCCGAGCACGCGGCGGACATGACCGGACCCGGGATGGCCCACGCGCATCCCGGGTCCTGTGTCGTGTGTCGTGTGTTCTGTGAGTGGTGGCTAGCCGACCGCCTCGATCGACGCGCGCAGCTCGTCGGATCGCTGCCAGGCGCGGAGCAGCTTGCGTTCCGCGCGCTGCCTCATCCGGTCTAGCTTGCGGAGTTCCGCCGCCTGCCGGGCGATCCTGGCGTGCTGCGCTTCCTGGTATCGGGCGCTACTTCGGTCTCGTGCCAGGGTTTCTGACAAATACATGGTTGCCTCTGCATTGTGTGCGCTGCTTGTGTCGTGCGCGCCGCGTGGTACGCGGCGCGTTTAAGTACCGCGGCATGGTGAAGTGCCGCGATGGTGGTGAAGTGGCTGTGCTGCGGTTGGCTACGCGGCCTGCTCGTCGGCCTTGGCGATCGCGGCGTCTTCCTTCCGCGGACGCCCCCGCGGGCGCTTGCGCGGCACGATCGTGCCGCGCAGGAGCAGTTCGCCGCCCCAGACGCCCCACGGCTCCCGCCGATCGAGTGCGCCCTCAAGGCAGCTGAGCCGCGCCCGGCATCCCCGGCAGAGCGCCTTCGCCGTCTCCACGTCCTGCGGGCTCTCGGCGAAGAACAGCTCCGGGTCTTCGGTGCAGGGAAGATCCAGGCCACTCGGCACGCCGGCGCCGGTGACGAGCGTCGCGACGCTGACCGCTACGCCCTGCTGCTCCACCACGCCGACCGCCTCGAACCCGGACGGTCTTGACTCGAACCCCGCCGCGGTTGCCACGCCCTCGTCGGCACTCACGGTGGCATCGGGCCACTGCATCGGTGCCATCCCCTCTCGCTTGCTGGTCCAGTTGTCGTCGGGGACCGAGGCCTACGAAATAACTAGGCCGCGGACCCTGTGTTCGGGTCCGCGGCCTTCGGGGATCTTGGCCGGCCTTTGCCTAGGCCGGTTCCCTTTCTGGATGCGGACCCGATGCGCCATCGCCACCGGCGTTAACGCGGGTCTTGTGGACGTTCTGCTTGCGGACATCGGTCGGCAGCGCGGCCGCCATGAAGGCAGCCGGCTGCATGGCCGGGACGCGCCGCGACGCGACGGAGCACGTGCTCGGCGTGCCGGCCGTGATGGGGAGCTGCGCGAAGGCATGCTGCGCCCCTGTGCCGGACGGGTTGGCCCACGGGGAGCGGACACCCGGAAGCGCGGCGCCACTGCGGGCAACCGCGACGGTGATCGTGTTGATTAGCACAGTGGGCACCTCCTTCCAGAGGGGTCGACACTCTGGCCCACGGACATGGAGACAGCCTACGTAACCGTATACAGCGGGGCAACAGTTTTTTGACCTGCAGTTTTTCCGTCGCAGGTGAACGACTTCAGTCCAACCAATTGACGACTGCGGGAGGCGACCAATCAACCGCGGGACGGTTTAGGCGTGGTGCGGATCAGGCCTTCCTGGACCACCGAGACCACCAGCTCGCCGTCGGCGGTGAACATCTCGCCCCTGGCCAGGCCGCGCGCCCCGTAGGCGACCGGCGAATCCAGCGCGTACAGCAGCCACTGATCGGCGCGGAACGGCCGGTGGAACCACATCGCGTGGTCCAGGCTGGCCCCGGAGGTTTGCCCGTCGTACCAGCTGACCCCGTGCCTGACCAGCACGGTGTCGAGCAGTGTCAGGTCCGAGACGTAGGTGACCAGGCACACGTGCAGCAGCGGGTCGTCGGGCAGCTCCCCGTTGATCCGCAGCCAGACCTGGCTGCTGGTGGCGCGCAGCGCCGGATCGCGGGCGGCCTCGATGCTGAGCGGGCCCACGGACCGCACCTCGATCGGGCTGTCCCGGTAATGCGGGGGCGGCTGCTCCCCGGTGGCCTCGGCAATCCGCTCGGCGCTGCTGCGCACCTGCTCAGGCGGCGGCACCTTCGGCATCGGCTCGGCGTGCTCGAGCCCGGATTCCGGGTGATGGAACGAGGCGGAGAGCGTGAAGATCACCTTGCCGTGCTGGATGGCGGTGACCCGCCGCGTGGCGAACGAGCGCCCGTCCCGCACCCGGTCCACCGTGTAGACAATCGGCACCGCGGGGTCGCCGGGCCGGATGAAGTACGCGTGCAGTGAGTGGACCAGCCGGTCCGGCGGCACGGTCCGGCCGGCGGCGACCAGCGCCTGCCCGGCCACCTGCCCGCCGAACACCCGCTGCACGGTCTCATCGGGGCTCCGGCCGCGGAAGATGTTGACCTCGATCTGCTCTAGGTCGAGGAGGTCGAGCAGCCGTGCGAGAGAGTCGCTCACCGGCGACCTCCCTGGACCTGGACCTGGGCCTGGGCCTGGGCCGCGCCCGCGGGCTGCACGAGGCCGGCCAGGAACCGGGAACGCTGCCTGGCCTGTGCGGTGCCTGGCGCGCGGGCCGGCGCCCAGGACAGCGCCAGGTGCCGCCGCGCCCTGGTGACCGCGACGTACAGCAGCCGCCGTTCCTCCTCGATGGCCTCGGCCGTTCGCGCGTGCACGATCGGCATTATGCCCTCCACAAGACCGGGCAGCAGAACCGCGTCCCATTCGAGGCCCTTGGCCGCGTGCATCGTCGCCAGCGTGACCGCGCTCGCGACGGGCGCGTGCCCGGTGTCGGCCCGCTGCGCCAGTTCGGCCGCGAAGTCGGCGAGCGACGCCTCAGGGCGCGTCGCGGCCAGGTCATCGGCCAGCCCGGCCAGGGCTGCGAGCGACTCCCACTTGTCTCGCGCGGCGCCCCGGGCGGCGGGCGGCTCGGCGCTCAGCCCGGCGCTGGCGAGCACGTGCCGGACGGCGGCGCTGAGCCCGCCGCCGTCGAGCGCCTCCGCGTCGGTGTCCGCGCCTTCCGCCCTGGCCGCGCCGCGCAGCAGCACCAGCGCCTTGCGTACCTCCGGCCGCTCGTAGAACCGCTCGGCGCCGCGCACCACGTACGCCACCTTGCCCGCGGCGAGCGCGTGCTCGAACCGCTCCAGCTGGGCGTTCATCCGGACCAGGATGGCGATCTCCTGCGGCGGCAAGCCCTGCGCGATCAGCAGCCCGGCCTCGGCGGCGACGCCCGCGGCTTCCGCCTCGTCGTCGGGGTACCTGGAGACCGAGGGCTCTGGGCCCGGCGGCCGCTGCGCCACGAGCGCGACGTCACCGGCGCCCCCGGCGGTGCTGGCGGCCCCGGCGGCGGCCAGCCGGTTCGCCAGCGCGACGACCTGCGGCGTCGAACGGTAATCGCGCACCAGCCGCACGACGGTGGCCGCCGGGTAGTCGCGGGCGAACGAGCGCAGGTACGAAGCGGTCGCGCCGGTGAACGAGTAGATCGTCTGCTGCGGGTCGCCCACCACGCACAGCTCGTCACGGCCGCCGAGCCACGCGTCCAGGAGCAGCTTCTGGAGCGGGTTCACGTCCTGGAACTCATCCACGGTGAAGTACCTGAAGGCCGCGTGCACCTCGCGCGCCGCGGCAGGCTCGCTGAACAAGATCGCCGCGGTCAGCTCGAGCACCGACTCGAAGTCGATCAGCTGCCGGTCCCGCCGCAGTTGCTCGTAAGCCTGATACAGCCGGCCCACGACGTCGACGCCCGCCGCCGGGTTCCGGCCGGCCGTCGTGGCGGCGTGCACGTAGGAGTCCGGGTGGGTCTGGCACACCTTCGCCCACTCGATCTCCGTCACCGCGTCGGCCAGCACCGCGCCGTCCAGCCGCACGCCGAGGCTGGTCGCGGCCTCACGCAGCAGCGGCAGCTTGGACTCCACCAGCTTCGGCGGCCGGCCGCCGACGAGCCGCGGCCAGAAGTAGGTGAGCTGCCGCAGTGCCGCCGCGTGAAACGTGCTCGCCCGCGCCGCCTCCGCGCCGCCGCCGAGGGCGCGCAGCCGTCCGCGCAGCTCACCGGCGGCGCGCACGGTGAAGGTCAGCGCGAGCACGTGCGCGGGATTGACGATGCCGCCCCGTATCGCGTATGCGATCCGGTAGGCCACCGCCCGTGTTTTCCCCGTGCCCGCGCCGGCCAGCACGCAGACTGGCCCCCTGGTGGCCAGGGCCACCTCGCGCTGCTCGGGGTCCAGCGCGGCGAGCAGGTCGTCGGCGTCCATCCGTCCCATCCTGCCGCACACGACCAGACCGAGTGAATGGGCAGACCGAGTGAATGGGCAGACCGAGTGAATGGGAAGGCGCGGACGGGAAAGGTTGTTGCATTGTGCCGGGACCGCCACGAATCAGGCGGTCTTCTTTTGGGAGCACGACAAGGAGGCGTTCGGTGCCGCTCACGATGTACACCACGCAGTGGTGCGGGTTCTGCAAGCGACTTAAGGCGCAGCTCAATAGGGTCGGCGTGGAGATCAGCGAGGTCGACATCGAGCGCGACCAGGCCGCGGCAGAGTTCGTGATGAGCGTCAACGGCGGCAACCAGACGGTGCCCACGCTACTTTTCGCTGACGGCAGCACGATGGTCAACCCGTCCGCCGCGCAGGTGCAGGCCCGGCTGGCCGAGCTCGCGCAGGCTCAGGCCGGCTGAGCAGCGACGTTTAAGGGAGGGAAGCAGGCAGGTATGAGCGTTGACGGGGCAACTGGGCCGCATGGCAGAGACGACGATGTGGTCGTACGCAAGGCGGACCGCGGTTGGGTGGTCGGCGGCGAGAACGTCTCCGACCTGACCAGTGCCATCGTGCTCGCCGACCTGTTCGCGGCGGACCTGGCGGCGAGCGGCGACACCGCGGTGCTCGAAGCGGTCGATCGCAACGACGGATCGCAGCACGCCGCGCCGCGGCAGGACGCGGCGCGGCAGCGAGACGGGCAGCGCAGCGCGCCCGGCCGGCCTGCGGCGCGGCCCTCGGGAAGCGACGGAGCGGAAGCCGACGAGGCGTCACGCCTCGCGGTGACGGTGGCGCAGCTGGAACACGCCCTGGCAGCGCGGGTCCGGGTGGAGCAGGCCATCGGCGTGCTCGCCGAACGGCACCGGCTCCGCCCCAGGGAGGCCTTCGACTTGCTGCGCGGCGCGGCGCGGTCGCGCGGGCAGCGCGTCACCGAGATGGCGCAGGACGTGGTGGCCAGCACCGCGAACCCCCTGCTGCGGCTGCCCGACGAACTGGCCAGGAAGCTGCCGGAGCAGCGGCCGCGCGGCCGGTCGCTGCGCCGCGGCCCCAAGCCTGCCGAGCAGTTCTAACCGCGGAGCGCCGCGAGAACCGCGGCGGCCATGGCGGCCTGGCCGCGGGCGTTCGGGTGGAAGGGGTAGGCGAGCGACGTCGGAACCAGGCCCTCCACGTCCTTGCCGCTCGCGCTCTGGCAGATGTCGTGCCCGATGGTCGGCGTGTACGTGTCCACGAACGTGGCGCCAGCCGCCCTGGCGTCGCCCGCCAGCATGGCGTTGAGCAGTAGCTCGGTGGAGCGCAGGTAGGCGACGTCCCCATTGGTGATCGGCACCGCTGGCCAGCAGCCGCCGCTCTGCGGGAACAGGTCGGGGTAGCCGACCACGAGGATGCGCGCTCCCGGCGCCCTGGCACGGATGGCGGCGAGCACAGCGGTGATCTTCTCCGTCTCGGCGGTGACCCTGGCCGCGAGCTGATCGGTGCCGCCGCTGGTGAAGTGCCGTTCGCACGGGCTGCCGAACAGGTCGGTGACGCTCAGCTCCATGCAGGTGTCGAGCGTGGACCAGAATCCGATGTCATCGCCGCTGAGCGTGAGCATGACCACGGAGTCGTCGGAGGCGAGCGCGTTCAGCTGCGGCGGATTCGTGCCCAGGTTGGTCGGCTGCGCTCCGGTCATGTACTGCACGCCGGCGCCGCCGCACGCCGCGTCCACGAGGGGCGCCTTCAGCGCGCTCGCCACGAGCACCGGGTACGCCCTGGTCGAGCGCGTGCAGCCGAACGGCCTGGCCGTCAGGTCCAGCGGGAGCAGGTCACCCGCGGTGTAGGAGTCGCCGAGTGCGACGATCGGGCCCGCCGCCACGGCCGACGTCGCGGTTACCGCCGCCGCGTCGTGAACCGCGACCGCGACCTGGGCCTTCGCGGCGGCCCGAGCCGCCGTAACCGGAACCGCCGCAGCCGGAGCCGCCGCCGCCGGAGCCGCCGGGGCGGCTGTGGCCCACAGGCCCACCAGCGCGGCCGCGATTCCTGTCACTGCCCCCACCCCGGCAAAGCCGATTCGCTTTCGACTCCACACAGTGACGCCTTTCGCGCAGAGAGTTAGTAGCGAGAAGCGTAACATCCCACGGAGCCCCATGAGGGTACATAGAACTCAAAACGGAAGATTTACGCGGTAGCTGCTCTCAAAGGTAACATTCCGCCCCTTGCAATCACACACGACTCGCCAGGCGCGCAAACAACAGGGCTCGGCACCCTGAAAAACCACTTGGCACCCGAAGGCCAGGCCATGGGATCATCCACTCATCGTTCACCGCGCCTCGCGGTGAGCCGTGGGGATCCGCGGTAGATCGGACGCATCGGCTCTGTGCGGGGCGCCGTCAATCAGGAGACGGACCTCATGGGCTCACAACTCACCACCCTTACTTCGTCCGACATCCAGCGCTTCGAACGCGACGGCTACGTCGTGGTCAGGCAGGCGTTCTCACCCGTGCCCCTCCGTGTGGCCGAATTGACAGGCGAGCCGGGGGACATGGTCTTCTGCCATCCCGTCATGGTCCACTGCCGCGCTCAGAACCGCGGCGTGCGGCCGCGCTTCATGCGGATCAAGCAGCAGCTTCTCACCCACCAAGGACGTAGGCTGCGAAGCGAATGGCAGCGTCCGAACCCCAGCGCCCGTTAGCTGTGCGAATGCGGGCTATCCGCGGGCCGAATTGCCGAGGTTCAGGCCGGGCTGGGCCCAGGGCCGGGCGAAGCCGACGACCTGCGAAAGGCCCCCCGCCGACGTCGGCGAGCCGAACGTGGAGATCCGGATCGGGAACCCTGTCGCGTACGCCTCGATCATCTTGCCGTGGCCGATCACCAGGCCCACGTGTCCCGGCGAGGTCGGCGTACCGTCCGCCCCGGCGAAGAAAACCAGGTCACCCGGCTCGACACTGCCGGAGGGCACGTGCGGCAACTGTGCCCACTGGTCCTCCGACGTGCGCGGGATGTTGATGCCGGCCGCCCGGTAGGCCATCATGACCAGCCCCGAGCAGTCGAACGCGTCCGGCCCGGTGCCGCCCCACAGGTACGGCTTGCCCAGCTGGGCCTGCGCGAAGTTGATCGCAGTGCCGACGGCCGCGTTAGGCGTGATCAGGGAGTCGAGCGTTCCGGTACCGATGCACGCGGCGGAGGTCGCACCCGACGCCGAGTTGGCGCTGGACGCGCTGACCGTGTACCCGCCGCCCGCGTACGTCGAGGCCCAGCCGAGCACCGCCGTCACGTACGAGTCCAGGTGGTTGTACGCGAAGATCGCGCTCTGGACGTTGGCCTGCACCCCGTGCGCGATCAGGTACTTCGCCGCGCCCGCGATCGCGTCTGCCGGATCGTACACGGACGCCGGCGGCTTCCCGTCCTCCACGGTGGCGACCACGCTCCACTGGTCGCCCGCGGCGCCTGCGATGCCGATCTGCATCGGCCCCGCCGCGCCGAACGGGTTGGCGCCGCTCGTCACGCCGGGCAGCGTGCTCCGCCCGTGGTCGCTCTCGACCTTCCCGATGCCGGCGAGGACCGTCCACGGCACGCCGTACTGCTGCCCGACCTTGCGATACCACGTCAGGTAGTTGGACGGGATAGAGTTCGCCGCCGCCGAGCTGACCCCGGGCTGCGTGACGGTACCTGAGGACCCGGCCACGCAGCCGCCGGCGCCGCCGCCCGAGAACAGCATGCTGCTGCCGCCGAAGACCATCATCGGCACGGCGAGCAGGCAGAGCAGAAATCCGACGACGCCGATGATGACGATGGCGCCGATGAACCGGCGGCTCACTGGTTACCCGCCCCGGCGAGCTCGACGTCGTTGACCTGCCAGCCGGTCGCGCCGGCGACGAGCGTGACCGCGTACTGCTTTGAGCTGTTCGTGGTGCCCGACGTGGTGGCCAGCCGCTGCGTGATGTTGACCACGAACGTAATCGACCCGGTGCCGAACGACCGGATCGAGGCGATCCCGCCGCTGCTGGTAGAGATCTGCTTCTGCGCGCTCCGCAGCGCCGCGACGCCCGGCGTGGCGTAGCTGTTCTGCAGTGACGCCGCGAAGTTGGCGGTCACCAGCCCGTTCATCTTGGCGACGTACGCCTGCGCGGGCTCGGTGTACGTCCAGTTCTCGTAGTCGGCGGCGAAGGTGACGGTCGCCCGCGACGCGGCGGTGAGATCCTGCTGGGTGAACGGCAGCCACTGGTAGATGTCCACCCCCCCGCCGCCGCCGCCGGTCGTGGCGACCGGCGCGGCCGCGGGTGTGCTGCTGACGGGCGCCACGCTCGCGGACGGGCGGGCAGGCGGTGGCGTGGCAGCCTTGTGACGGCCGCCGAGCAGGAAGACGCCGAGCCCGCCAAGGGCGAGCACTACAACGACGAACAGCAGACGCTGCTGCCCGCGGGACAGTTCCATGCCGCGGCCCCGCTACTTGTCCCGGCGTCTCGGCCGCAGCCAGAACGGCATTGGCGAGGACCTTTCCGTCGCCGCCGGTGCCGCTCCCGATTCGTCCGAACGTGCCGTGCCGCCTCCGGAGAACCATCCGTTCCCGCCCGCGGGGCGGGACCCGGACGCGGCACCGCCCGACGCGTTCCGCCGGACCGGCGGCTGCGCCGTGGCCCGGACGGGGGTGCCCGAGGTGCCGTTGCCGTTGCCGTTACTCGACGGCCGGGGTGCCCGGGGCGGCGCGGCGGACCTGCCGCTGGCCGTGCCGCTCCTGGCCGCTGACCCGCGAGCCCAGCCCGTCGGCGTGCCGGCCGGAGTGGACCCGTCGCGCGGGGGCAGCGGCAACGGCGGAGCCGCCCGGCTGGCGCCGCCGCCGGCTTCCGGCCACTGCCTGTTCCTCCCGTTGGCGCCGTTTCCGCCCGCACCGCCTCCGGCGCCCGCGGTCGCGTCCGCGGATTCCCCGCTCGCGGGCGGCGCGCCGTCGGACCGCAGCCGCGGCGCGGCGTGCCCGTCCGAAGCCGGAGCGCCGTTCGACATCCTGACGCTGCCGACGCCTGGACTGCCCCCGGTTCCGGTCCCCTTCGCGTCGTCGCCACCGCTGCCGACTGCCACCGCCGCGGCCGCGCCTCCGGTGACACCTCCGGCCGCGGCTGCCGCTGCCGGATTGCGCCGCGCCCAGCGGGCGGCCCGGTAGGCGCCGACTCCAGGCACCGCGACACCCGCCGCGTTCGCGGACGCCCGGCGGAAGCCGAAGCTGGCCTCGCGCCAGCTGTACTCCGCGCGTTCCGTGGAGCCGATGACGCCGTAGCCGACCGAGGAGAACAGGTGCTGGAACGGCTTGCGGTAGATGAACACGGCGACGGTGACCAGCGCGATCATCATGATCTTGAGGCCCCAGGGCAGGACCTGGTCGGTGGTGCCCATGATCAGCGAGTAGCAGTACAGCAAGACGCTCAGCACCAGCGCGATCGCGACCGACTTCATCAGCACGCCGACGAGCATCTCGAACCAGCGAATCGCGATCACCCGCCCGAACCCTGGATGCACGCCGATTATCAGGAAGAACGGCCCGGCGACAAGCAACAGCAGGAAGCCGATTTTCAAGATGATCAGGGTGAGCGCGATCAGCAGCACGAGCAGGCCCGCCGCGAGCGCGGCGAACATCGCCTCGAACCCGATCTCCAGCCGGGTTGTCCACTGGTTGCCCTGGAACAGCGGGTAGACCGCGGGGTAGTTCGCCTGCAGTTTCTGGGCGATGCCGGTGTAGGTGTCTTGTTTGGCAGTGATCAGCGCCTGGGTGGGCTGCTCGTTGGCGGCGATCGCCTGCGACCACAGCAGCTGCCTGCCGAACTGGTTCACCACGTTCGTGGTGGCGCCGACCGAGTTCGGCGGCGCCCACTGCGTGGTGCCCAGCTCGCCGTCCAGCCACGGTTTGCAGACCAGGACCGACCACAGCTCGTTCGCGTTCTCGTCGACCAGCCCGTTCCCCGAGGTGAACGCGTAGTTGGCGGTCACGCTCTGCGGGTCGGTGGTGGTGACGGGCAGGCAGTTGCTGGCGGCGGGCGAGGGCAGCTTCGCGAACGCGGTGTTGAGCACCTGCGTGACACCGTTGGACACGGTGGTGCCGATGCCGGTGAAGTCGGCGGGGCGGCCGATCAGCCACACCGCGGCGGCGCAGGCGAGAACCATCCATATCGTGCCTTCGATGGTCCTGGTGGCACGCTTGCGGATCAGCCCCTGCCAGGCCAGCCAGACCGCGCCGAGGATGACGACCGGCGCGAGGAACGGGTAGTAGATCGCGTTGCCGAGCGCGGTGATGAGCGTGTTGACCGCGTTCTGCAGCCACGACAGAATGCCGTTCCCCGCCGCGGTCTGGTACACGGTGATCGTGGCCCGGTCCAGCGATTTGGCCAGGTCGAAGACCATGCCGGCGACGTTATTGCCGATCAGCGAGGTCATATCGGAACATTGCAGGCCGGTCGCCGCCCAGTACTGCCCTGCGATGCCGTAGTTGTCGTACAGCGTCTTGCCGCCGGTCTGGCCGCCGGGAGTCGCGATCATCTCGTTGACCGTGGAGTTGGCCTGCTCGGGCTGCGGCACCGACGGGGTACAGATGTTGTTCAGGTCCCCGACCACGCCGGCGGAGCCGCCGGTGCACAGGCCGAGCAGCCCGCCGATGTCGCCGATGCCCGGTACCGCGCAGACCCCGGTCGCCATGGACGCGTCGGGGGCGGCGGGCACGGCCGGCGCAGAGTGCACCACGGGCTGGGACTGCGCGGCCGGCTGCGCGGGCGCGGTGGTCGCCGCTGACGCCGGGCGGGCGAGGAAGAGGCCGCCGAGCACGATCACGAGGATCGCGCCCGCCAGCCCCAGCACTCTGCCGGGGCGTCGGCGGCTGGCGGGCGGTTGGGGTTCAGCCATCGGGAGGCTCCTGGGGGGCGGCGGTTCTACTGGGGGGTAGCCGCCGGCTGGGGGGGCCGGCGGGCTCGCGTCGGGTTCGTATCGATCCAGTTCCGCAGTTCTTCGGATACGAGATCGACGCCGATGCGGCCCGCCCGGTCGTCGAGGTCACGGAAAATGCATTCGCCGTTGCCGAGGGAACGGAGCACGGCCTTGTGCTCCTCGGACGGCTCCAGGCCAAGCAGCGACAGCACGTTCGCCACTTCGCCGCGTTCCGACGAGCGGAACGCGAAAACACCGGACAGGCAGTTGGTCACCTGCTCGTTGAGCAGGTCGCCCGCGTTCTGTGAGATCAGGACCAGCGCCGTGTTCCGCGACCGCCCCATGCGGGAGACCTCGGGAACCAGCTTGGCGCCCTCTGGGGTGGACGTGATCGCCCAGGCCTCGTCGAGGAAGATCGCCTTCGGCGCGGTGCGCTCGACGCTGTTCATCAGCCGACGGGCGAACTGGGAGACCAGGTACAGCAGCGCGACGGACAACCGCTGCTGGTAGGAGTAGTCGTCACGGCCCGTCGTGGTGTCCGGCAGGGTGAGCCCGCCGAGCGTGAACACGGTCGTCCAGCCCTCGGCGTCGATCTGCTGCCCGCCCGACGGCGAGAAACAGAGCCTCGCCAGCCGCATCTCGGAGATCGACCGCATCACCGCGCCCAGGTTTTTCCACGCCGGGTTGTCGGACTCCTCCAGGTGGCGCACGACCTTGCCGAGGCTCGGCCGCTGGCCGCCGGCCACCGCGCCGACCGCCTGGATCATCGCGCTCTCCCGCTCCTCGCTCATCCGGGGCAGCAGCAGGCGCAGCGTCTCCGTCGCCATCGTGCGCTTTTCCGCGAGGTCGTCGCCGAACGAGAACGGGTCGAGCAGGCCCGCCGCCGCCGAGCCGAGCGGCAGCACCCGGGCCTTGCGCCCGGACTTTGAGAGGAACTCGACGAGCGACTCAGCGTCGCCCTTCGGATCGATGACCGCGATCGTCGCGCCGCGCAGCGCGAGCTGGTAGATGAGCAGCATCGCCAGCGTGGTCTTGCCGCCGCCGGGCTCGCCGGTGATGGCGACGGCCGTCGGCCTGTTCCGCGCCGCCGCGACCATCGGGTCGAAGTGCACCACCGAGCGGGCCCTGCCCAGGGTTTCGCCGATGTACGGGCCGATCCAGCCGACGCCGTCGGCGATCCGGTCGCCGAGCTCGACGGTCGCCGTGGGCATGCCGCCGGCGATGGTGTAGAGCGGCTGGCGCTGCACGTAGGAGCTGAGCCTGACCCGCTCCCCCGGCAGCGATTCGGTCAGCAGCGAGAACTGGTCGCCAGTGGAGTTGACCAGGTTGATGCCGATGTCGCGGTAGTGCTCGGTGACCGCCTCTACCCGGCGCACGCACACGTCGCGGGTCGGCGCGGTGACGATCAGCCGGTGCCAGCCGTAGACGAACGGCAGCCGCTCCTTGGTGATGCCGTGCTCGAGCATCCGCGCGGCCGCGATCTGCTCGGCGAGTGCGATCGGCGCCTCCGCGCCCGCCTCCCTGATGTGCGTGTCCATGTCGCGGGCGTGCGCGAGCCGCCGGCCCACGTCCTTGCTCGCCTTGGCCGGCGGGATCAGGCGCATCCGGGAGCTGACCTCGACGGGGAACGGCAGCAAGTCCGCGTAGTGCAGCCACGGTTCGCCGTCGGGGAAGCTCATGAGGTCGGGGAACCTGGAGAACGAAAGGAATGCCGCGTACGACTCTCCCTCGACGTGCTCGAGCCGGAGCAGCGTCCGGCCGTTGTGCACTTGGCCCTCATACAGCTGCTCGACCTCGCCGGGCCCCCACCTTCTGCGGCGCGCCGCGGACGGCGGCGGGTCGTTGAGTGACCCCATCAGCGTGTGCCGTACTAGCCACGCCACCTCGCGGGACCTGGCGTGGCGCGCCGCGAGCGCGCTGGCGGTGAGCGCGCGGCCGAGCCGCTCGGCCTGCTCGGTCCACTTCCCGATCTCCCCGGCGGGCACGGCCTCGTCCTCCATGCCGAGCGTCCGCTCTGCGGTCCGGTAGGTGGTGAAGAACTGCGTGAACAAGCCGCCGGTCAGCTGTGCCCGCATGCTGCGCTGGCCGAGCCTGACCCCGAGGTAGATCTCCTTGGACCAGAAATCCTTCGCCCACACGTGCTGGTAGATCTGGTCCAGGTACTCCTGCCAGCCCGGACCGCCATCGGAGGTGGCGTCCAGGCCGGTCGCCCACTCCACCGCCGGATACGGCCGGTGCGCGATCCGCAGGTGCACCTCGGCGTCCTGCATCCGGATCGCCGCGAGCGCCACGGTGATGTTCGTCGCCAGCGCCTCGCGCTCCTCCGGCGAGGTGAACTCATAGCACACCGACGGCAGGCGGTAGTACGCCCAGGCGTGCGTGTCGGTCAGCAGCACCCGGTCGTCGAAGTATCGGATCGCCAGGCGGCTACGGCCCTTCGACTTCGTGGTCACCATAGCTCCGTCTTGTCGGTCATTGGCTTGTCCGTACCGGCGCGGCGGCCATGCCGGCCACCAGCACCCCAGCGAGCGCCGTATAGGCGACCCGGGTCTGCGGGCGAAGAGCGGACGGGTCCGCGATCTCGACGGGCAGCATGTCGTCCCAGGGCACCCGGACGATCGCGCGGCAGCGGCCGCGCGCCACCGACTCGGCGTGCTCGACGTCGGCCAGGCTGCGCCTGCTCACGCCGTTGATCACCGTCACCGAGTGGTCCGCGAGATCAGCGAAGCCGTGCGTGTCCAGCCAGTCCCTGGTATCGGCGAGCGCGCTGGCGCCGTCGACGCTGGCCGGTACCACGATGACCAGCTGGTCGGCGATCTTCAGCAGCTTCATCAGGCCCGCGGCACCGGGGTCGAGCACGGTCAGCGAGTAGTGCCGGGTCAACTGCGCTGCGAGCTTCAGCTCGTCGCCGTCCTTGAGAGGACCGTGGGACGCGATGACGTCGAGCCGCGCGGGAGCGTTCTTCGGAGAAGGGCCAAGCCCGTCCGGGCGCGCCTTCGTGGCACCCTGCGGCGGCCGGCCGCTGAGCATGTCCTCGAGCCAGCCCGCTGGCGCGCTGTAGCGCGCCAGCGTGCCGTCATGCAGGTCCACGGCGGCCACCGGCTCATCCCTGAGGCTGGCCAGAATGTGGCCGGTCATCAACGTGGTGACGCTCTGCCCCGCGCCGCTGGTGCAGCCGAGCATCAGGACGCGCCGCGGCGTCGTGAGCGGCAGCCTGGCCCTGGCCCGGTCCAGCGCCTCTTGGTCGCGCTTGCCCGGACCTTGGCCGATGCCCGCGACGATCTTGACCTTGCCGTGCCAGGTCAGGTTGCGGTCCTTGGAGGGACCGCTCAGCGCCCGCTCGATCGACAGCACGGCCGGCGGCTCCGCGTCGGCCACGGCCCTGACGACCGGCACCTGCGGCGCCGCCGCGGATTCGTGAACAACCTCTAGCGCGCGAGGCTCCTCGGCCTCAACAGCCTCTTCGGCCTCAACAGCCTCTTCGGCCTCAACTTCTGGGACCTCAGCATGCTCTTCCGTCGGCACGTCAGCCGGAATCTGCGATTTGTCCCCGGTTTCTGTCGTCAGGGCAGCAGAAAACAGGGACAAATCCGCGGGCTCCGGCCGCGCCGACGGCCACGCCAGGGCGGGGTTGACCGGCGGGACCGGCGCGGGCGGCACAAGCCGCCGGGACGGCCCGTCATGCGATATCTCAACGCGCGGCGCGCCGCCCGACGGAGCAGGCGCCGGGGTTGACCGCACGGTGCCCAGTCCGGGCGCCGCCGGGCCAAGGTCAGACGCGGAAGGCGCCGATGGCGCCGGAGGCATCTGGAAGGGGCTGCGCGGGGACGCGGCCTGATCGACGTCCGAGGCCGCAGGAGCCTGAGCAGCCGGGTCGACCTCCGGGACGACGTGCACCCACGTGGCCGGCTGGCTGTCAAGAGCGGCAAGTGGCGCGCCCGGGTCAACCTCCGGAGTGGCCAACATCGCGTGCGCCTCAGACGAAGCAGGTACCGAGGTCGCAGGCTTAGCGTCTGAGGCGGCAGGAGCCTGAGCAGCTGGGTCGACCTCTGGGACGACGTGCACCAACGTGGCCGGCTCGCCATCGAGGGCGACAGGCCTCGGCGGGCCGGGGCCAACCTCTGGGGTCGACGCCGCGTGCAACTCGGACGAAGCGGATTCCGAGGTCGCAGGCTCGATGTCTGGGACGGTAGGGGCCTGAGCGGCTGCGTCGACTCCAGGGGCGACGGGTGCCGACATGGCCGAGCGCTCGCCATCGAGAGCGGCAGGCGACGCGCCCGGGTCAACCTCTGGGGTGGGCGGCGCCGATGGCGCCGCATTCCCCTCGGACGAAGCAGGTGCCGAGATCGCAGGTTCAGTCTCTGGGGCGGCAGGGGCCGGGGCTGCCGGGTCGACCTCCCGAGAGGCGGGTGCCGACATGGCCGGCTCGCCGTCAAGGGTGGTGGCCGACACCGGCGTGCTCGTGGCAACTTCCAGGCTGGCCAGCCCAACGGGCGCGGCCAGGAAGAAGCCCTGGGCAGCGTGTACCGACGGGACGTGGTCCTCGTCTGAGGCCGTGTGCACCGACGTTGCCGGTTCGACGTCCGCGGCGGGCGGCGGCCAGGCCGGGTAGATGTCTGGTGTGGCGTGGGCTTCGAGGTCGGATGCCATCGGGGCCGCGACCGAACGTAGCGGCGGCGCGGACCTGATGGCCGGCATTCGCCACGCCGGTCCCGCCTGGCCCGGGCGGTCAGGTCCCTTCGGCCATGGCTGGGCGCTTCCTGCCTGATCCGAAAGCGGTGGGCTGCCAAACCGCGACCGGCGGGGTTCCGCCGGCCGCCGCAGCGGGACGCCTGGCGGGAGCGCGGGGGCCTGCCCCGCGGGCCTCGGCCGCAGCGCGGACAGCCGGAACCGGCTGGGCTTCGCCGCCTGGTCCTCCGTGCCCGTCGTCTGAGCGCGCGGCGGCTGCCCGGCTGGCCAGGACCGCGTATCCTCGGGCAATTCATCGTG
Organism: uncultured Actinomycetota bacterium; assembly: GCA_963843745.1. GTDB lineage: Bacteria > Actinomycetota > Actinomycetes > Streptosporangiales > Streptosporangiaceae > Trebonia. The sequence continues at coordinate 103,427 of CAWJLP010000007.1, read as the reverse complement.
CCGCGCGGCCTCGCGCTGCTGTGCCGCCCAGTCCTGCTGGGGCGGCCGCGTCCTCCTGCCGGGCGGGCGCTGCCTGCCGGATGGGCCCGGTGCGGGAATCCGCGGTCCGGTCCCCCGCGCCCGGGCACGAGACCGCGAGTTCGCAGACGTCGCGGGGGCGGCGGCTAGCGCCGAAGCGGCTGCCAACGGCGCGTTGCCTTCGGCGGGATCACCGCTTGCCGTGGCGGCGACATCCCGGCGGGCCAGTGCGTTTCGTTCGCGCAGCGCGACGGCGCCCATGGCTGCCCTGGTCTTGGCCGTCTTGCGCGCCTGCGGCGCCTGGCGGATGTGCCATACGCGGGCGGTGACGACCATCTGGTCTTTCTCGTTGTGCGGAGCGAGCCGGGTCCAGACACGCGGCTCGGTCAGGTAGCGGACCTGGGATTCCACAAGTTCGGGCAGCCGCTTGTTCTCGATGACCGGCCGGGTGGTGAGCCAGGTGAGAAGGCCAGGCGGCAGCACATACAGCCATACCAGGGTGTGGTTGAATGGCAACCCTATCGCGATCAGGAAAACGATATAGGGTACCGTAATTGCGGCGAATACGGCGATCCAGTTGATTGGCAGCGGCATGGGCAGCCGGAAGTCGTACAGCTTATACAGCCGCTTTTCTATTCGCCATATATTCGTATAAGTAGGCAGGTCCACTAATCTGCTCTCCGCTTCGTGAAATCGTCAGTGGACCCCAAGCGCGTTTGCTATTCCCGTGGCCAGCGTCTGGACTATGCTGGGGGTGTAGAATACCACGGCGATCGCTACGGCGAGGACGAGGAATTGCACGAACCGGGTGATCTCGCGAGTAAACAGGAAGAAGAGCGCGACGATGCCGACTATCCCCAGGAACAGCGGCCCGAAAAGGCTCTGTAGATATGTGACTAGGCCTTGGGTACTGATCGCCGCTTGCGGGGCCGCCGCGGCGAGGATCTGAACTGACATCAACCTTCCCTTCCGTGGACATCAGTGAGCTTTCCGGGATGCCTTAGGCCCGGGGCAGGCCTCCTGGCACCCTCAGTCGCGGGTATGCCGCCGCACGGCACGACCAAGGGTGACGTGAACCAGGTCATTGGGTCCCCATCGGCTGCGTAGATGCACGGATCTCCCTTACATACCATCTTCCGCCTGGCTTATCGATCACCGACATATCGTAAGTTGCCGCGAGTTGCGGCGCAGCCTGGCTGACCTGGCCATACAGCACCCAGTTGACCGTCACGGTTATGGCGCGTGTCGCGCCTCCCGGTGGGACGGTGATGCTAGCGATCGATCCAAAGCTCACCGCGCCGCCGAGCCCGCCGACCGAGGCCCCCGGTGCGAGGAAGCGGTTCAGCGTGGCCTGGTCGCCGCCCGCATACGCTTGGAAGAAGGCCGGCAGCTGACTCGCCAGCGCGTTCTGCGCGGCTGGATCGGAGACAGCCGTCGGATGCGGCGGGGGCACGGCCGACGGCGTTGGAAGCCAGGCCGGTTCACCCGAGACTACGATTCCGTGGCCGGACGCATAAAGCGGCACGCCGATCTCGATCAAACTGCCGTTGACCGTGGCGAGAATTGTTACCACCGCCGTGTGCGCGCTGCGCACGTCAACGCCCGCCACCTGCTCTGACTCCAGCTGCATTGTCCCGGCGCCGTTCCAGCCGAATTGAGGCTGTAGCGCGCGTACGTTGGCCGGGATAAATGTGGCGAGCTCGCGCGCTCGCTGCGCCGCGTTATTGGGGCTGAGATTCAGGTAGGCCTGGCCGAACTGCAGGGCATACGCGGAGGCAAGCGTTACTGGAAAGGACGGCGCAGGGGCAGCTGCCGCGCCATTTCCAGAGGAAGCGGAGGAAGGCGTCTCATTCAGCACGATCGCTGAGATGCCGCGATAGCCGATAATGAGAATCGCCGCCCAGAGCACGATCCGCATGGGCCATAGCAGCCAGCGTCCGCCACTGCCGCTCCACAGCGGCTTCGGAGCCGGCGCGCCCTGTCCAGCCATCGGCGATTCGCCACCATACTCGGGTGAGTACATACCGCTGTCGAGGCTAGCGACGCTAGGCCTGCGTGCCATACACCCCTCCGCCCGCGCCCGTGCCTGGGCAGCCAGGTACGGGCGCGCTCCCACCTGCCGGTCTCGTGCTCCAGTCTGCGACAAAAATTCGCCACATGTAGGGCATTTGTCCCGAACAAAACGCTCGTTTCCATCCTGGAGCCACCTCCAGTCGCAGCTGACATCTGGAGTTACCTCCAGTCACAGATGACTCTGGTCCAGGGCCGCTGCACCGCGAACCCGTTTGCTGAACGTAACCCTTCCCTCACGGAAACGCAACATCGCGGCCGACGGTTCACATTATTGGGCACAAACCGCCCTTGCGCGGCGCGGCCTGGGTGCTCGCGGTCTTCGCCGGACTGCTGGGGCTGACGCTCTCCTGGCTAGTAATTCCCGAATGACTCCCACTTGCCAGCGAGGTGCACCGTGAGCAGGGCGATCACCAGGCCGGCGAGGAGGGAGGCAATCAGCAAGGCGAGCCGGGTGCCGCGCCCGCCGAGGAGACCGAGCAGTGGGCCGCCGCCGCGCGCCTCGGCCGCTAGCAGTCTCGGCACGCGCGGGAGGTAGGCGAGCACGTGGATGACTATGAAGAAGGCCCACGCGATAAACGAAATCCTGTGCACCTCTAGCCACCCGCCGGGCGGCCCGTAGCTAGGGCCGGTGACGGCGAGCATGATGCCTGAGCCGAAGACGCAGGCCGTGAGCAGCATGATGATCGGCCCGATCACCCGCAGCAGCAGCGCGGGCGGCCCCTTGCGCCGGTACGGCTCGCTCCCCGTGTAGTAGCGGACGAAACGGTAGAGGACCGATCCGGCCTTGAGGACGACCGGGCCGAGGAGCAGCATGCCGAGGAAAACGTGCAGTGTGAGCAAACGGCCGATACGCAAGATTGTGTAGCACTCGACGGCCAGTCCGATCAGCAGCACCGCCCCGGTCAACGCGGTCAGCCGCTCGTTGCCATCGGCACCGTCCAGCCCCGGAGGACGGTGCCGCGCGATTCCCTGACGGGTTCCGACCACAGTCGCCCTCCTGATGCCGCCCGGTTATACGTCCTGAGTATATACTCAGAGTATAGGAGCCGTTATAGCGCCATCAAGATCCTGCGCGAACGGAGTGGGCCCCCGGTCCACAGGAACTGTCTGCGTGAGCTTCTTAGCCCCGTCCGGCGAGTGTCTATTACGCGGACAGCAGGGCGGGGGGCTAGTCGCTGGAGGCCGGCTGGCTTGGCGTCTGAGCCAGCGCCGCCTGCATGGCGGTCACCGCGGCGTCGATAGCGATCCTGGCGGTCACCGCGCTGGTGTGCGCACGATCGACCTCGCCGAGACCGATGCAGTCGAACGCCACCCGCGCGTCGTGGATGGCCGCCTCGAGCTCACGCATGGCTTCCTCGAGCATCGCGCCGCGGCCAGCACCGTCTGGCATCATCATCGGGATCCTTCCGTGGCTACTGGGTCAACGGACGGAGACACTACCCACTGCGGGGCGCACAATCCTTGATGCCGGTATTACAGCTTCCCAGCGCAGCTTGTCCGTCAGATGCTGCTATCCCTGACCGCTACTCGCTATGCGATTGCAGGCAACGTCCGGCCACCAGAGACTGCGCCGCATCATCGAGCGTCAATGATGGCGGGCCTGGTAGCCCACATCACCTTGTCCATGCTCGCACTGGCCTGGCTCGCGGCCAGCCGGGCGAGGCGGGGGGGCCGGCACCAGCGACCCCGGCATGATCGGCTACACGTTAGCCGAGCTCCGCCTCCTGCTGACAGCCTCGTTCAGCTCGTGCACCGACCCTACGTCGTCTGGTCCTGGTCAGGCTAGCGCCGGCGACGCCGTACCAGGCCCGGCTCTTCCACTACCGGCGAGAAGGCTACGCGCTCACCTGCTTGCGCGGTTCGCCGGGCGTCATGCTGCGCGTGACGGTGGAGCCGATGACGATGGCCGGACCCTGCTTAACCGAGACTCTCGATGATCTTGATGAGCTCGCTGCGGTCGTAGCCGTGGCGCCTGGCGAAGGTCACCAGGTCGCGGGCGCGGGCGAGGACGGCGCTGCGGTGGGCCGGACCGACGACGGTGACCCCGCGGCCGCGGCGGAACTCCACCAGGCCCTCGTCGCGCAGCAGCCGCAGCGCCCGGAGCATGGTGTGCTGTTCACGCCCAGGACAGCGGCCAGGTCCCGGGCCGGCGGCAGGCGCTCGCCCGGGCCGATCTCACCATCGGCGATGGCCCGCCGGATCTCGGCGCATACCTGTTCGAAGAGGGGCAGCGGCTCGCGGCGGTCAACCTTGACTTCCCACATGGTGAACCAATACTAGCACCATGCATCTGCCGGGACAGGCCACACACCCCATGCCGGGCTGGCGCCGAGGCACAGGCGCTGATCGAGGAGGCACGCGCCCGCGCGCGCCGCCGCCGCGTGAGAATCGCCGTGGCCGTGGTCTGCGCCGCCGCGCTCGCCGCGGGAACGATGGCCGCCATCGACGGCTTTTCAGGCAGCCGTCCGGGGGCGCCGGCACGCACCGGGCCAGCCGGGGCTGTCATCGGCTTGGCCAGCCCGCCCAGGTACTTCCTGTACGCCCAGCAATCGCAAGGCATACGGCTGGCTGCAGATCCGCGAATCCGCGATCGGAAAACTGGTCGCGCAGCCCCATCCCCAGCAGCCAGATTACAGCCGCCGTACGGCCTGGCGGCAACCGGCCCGGGCAGCTTCGTGGTCGGGATGATGACGCCCAGCGCTGCGCCCACGGTTCTCCGCTGCGGCTGGACGATCAGGGACGGCCCGGGGCGCTGACGCCCATTGGCCCGACACTGCCGGGCGAGCTGACGGCGATGGCCGCCAGCGCAGGCGGCGGGCTGATCGGTTACGCGATCGCGACTCCGGCTGCAAGACGGGCGGTACCAGCCTCGGGGTTTACCTCGGAGTACTCGACGTGCACAGCGGCCGGACGCGGCAGTAGAGTCAGGGATCCGCATTACCCAGCTGTCGATATCGGCTAACGGCCACCTTCTCGCGTTCACTCACGCCACCAGCCGACCTGTACAGGGCGGCGGCATGACGATCACGGGCAGCAAGTCCTGGGCTGCCCACCGACGCGCCCCCCGGCACGGTAGCCGAGCGCAGCCGCGTCGCCGCGCGCGCCGCAGCGGACTTCTCGCCGTGGGGCTCGACCGCAGTCCTCCTGTCCCCGAGCGGAACGTCGTTCTACCTGTGCTCGCAGCCCATCACCCTTCCGCGACCCGGAGACAGCCGGATCGTGGAAACCGCGCGGATCGTCGGATACCGGACTGCCACCGGAACCGCAACCGGCGTGGTCGCCACCTTCACCGCGAGCTACGTCCCGCCACGCGGCGTCAGCTACTATCCCCCGACGGTAGGCTGCACTTCCATGGCGCTCGACCCCTCGAGGCGCTTCCTGCTCGTGCCGTACCGCGAGGTGCCCCTCAACCTTGAGGCCGACAATTCGGGTGCACGGGTCAGCGCAGCCACCATCGACACCGCCACTGCCGCCAGGTCCGACTGGACCGTCCAGCTCGACGACACCCCCAGCTCGATAACCGTCGCGTGGTAGCCAGAGCCCCAAGCCGCCCCGTCAAGTCGCTACGCACGTTCCGCGTTGAGCTGGTAAGCATGTGTCCTCGCACCGTCCGCTTCACCACGCACGACATTTATTAAAGGTTCGCTCCTTCCGGCCCTAACAGTAAGAAGCTTCAGCTTCCGGTGTTACATGAACCGCCCGCACCCGCCGTGCAGGTCAGGCTTTCGATGGCCATGGTCCCACCACCTTGCGTGAGACCGTACTTCCCGTCGGCGTAGTCGATGTTGAGCCACATCGGTCCCTGATCGAGGGGGTCGCCGCCAGTTTGCGCGTTCGTGACGTGAGCGACTTGCGTGCTGTCCCAGGTGATCGTGACAGCCGAGCTGCTCCAGTTGATTGAGTAGGTGTGCGTTCCACACCAGTTACCAGAGGGTTGTCCGTATACCTCCTTCATTCCTTTGGTCGGGTCGGTCCACCAGTAGGTCCAGGTCAGGCCAGCGCCGCCTCTTACATCGCCTTCGGCGATGTCGATCTCTTGCGCGTCACCAGCACTCTCCAGCCAGACCGCCGGCCAGTTGTAGATGTCATTTGATGCGTTACAGGGCAGGTTGACCTGTGCGCTGAGGGTCAGCGGGGGAGTCAAGTGGTACTCGGTACTGACCGCTCCGGAAACGGTTGCAGCAGAGTTCATCGCGAGATTGACGACCGCTGGACTGCCGTTCTCGCTGACCTGCGACGGGTTGAACGTTGAGGTGAACTGGGCCGCGGATTGCGTCGCAGTGCAGTCAGCGCCGGCCGGATTTCCCTCGAAGCCATGATAGGCGGGACAAACGTCGGTGAAACTGCCGAACGTGAATGGTCCGGCAACTGACGCCTGCGCCACTGCGGGCAACGCAAATACCACTGCGAATGCGGTCGGCAGTACGGTGATCCATACTTTGCGGAGTTTCCCGCCGTTGCTCTTGAATTGCCCGGATAGGGTCTTCCCAAACATTGTCAGCAAGTGTCGCCTCCTTAGTTCGTCTTCCAGGGGTAGGCTCCTCAACCAAGCCAGTACATTTCAACACGCTGGGCAGTGAATAATCCATACCACGTGACGAGCCTATCTTAGAACTACTCGTTGCAGTAGACGAGCTTTGATAGGCACGAGACGACCATGTACTCAGCGAAAAGTGCGCTTTCAAAGCTCTCCCGAATCCATCACTAGCACACTGATTAGCCCAGCAGTACACGGAGATACTGGACAAATTCGCCCTCCACGCATCTTGTGAACAGGCTCACCAAGTGAGCCACTTTCATGTTGGTCGTGGCGGGCTGGTCACGGTCTGGTGATGGTGCGTGAACGAGACGGCGGAGCTGCTGGCGGCCTGCGTTAACGACCGACATAGACCTTCGGGCCACTAGATGGCCAGGAGGGGGTCGCAATATTCGTCGGTGATTCCAGGCCTGACAGCGAACGCGCGGGCGGTGCGGACCCCCGCGCCGGGGTCAGCTCAGGTGGGCGGCGGCCCAGCAGGTCGCCGCGGCATGGCAGTTCTCCATGGCGTTGAGCGCCTTTGCCAGGTCAGGCGCGATGCCCTTGCTGGCGATGTTGTTGAGATCATAGGAGTCGGTGACAGTGTCGAAGTACTCCTGCTAGCCATTGTCGTACCGCACGTACAGCGCGTTCGCGGTGCGGACCGCCTCGTAGCTGGGCGGATCCCCCTCTTGATTGTTCTGCCGGTCCGGGTCCGCCGGGCTGTCGTCCGGGCCGTGATGCTCGATCAGGATGGCCTGCCGCCAGCCGAGCAGGTTCTGCCCGTGCCACAGCGGCCAAGAATACGCCCCTCCCTACTACAATGTTATCTTCCCCACGGACCGCTTCCAAGCCGAGCCTACACCAACTCAACCACGATTTTCCCCCACCTAGTAACCTCCGGCGATCCCGTCGCCATCCGAGCGCCCTCGTTCTATCCCCGTCGGGCTCCCGGTTCCACAGCGTAACCTCGTGCTCTCTATGTCCTCGTCGACGAGGGCCAGCGACCACGGGCCGGTGTTCGTCTCACCGTCTTTGCCGTATCCCACCCACTTTCCGGCGCAGTGCCGCTGTTCAGAGTTCTCTTCCTCTTCAGCTGCATCGGCCCGTGTAGACCGCCCCGCGATACCGCCCATCTTCCTCGTCCGCTCCGCCCACTTGTCTGTCAGATTCTCCCGTTGACGGACAGGTCCATCTCTATCTGGATGCCGACGCGAGAACCGACCGGACCTCGAGTTCCGCGCCGCGCTGCACGACCAGGACGTTTTGCCTGCTCGTTTAGTTGTCCCCGCGTCCACTGTTCTCTTACTCTTAGACGGACAGGTCGTTGCCTCTGTGCTCTCCGTATCTCTCCGCCGTCCGGCCGGGCAGCCGACGCGGAGTCGAGCGCTGTCTCGGCGAGCGCTTGCGCGCAGTCCTTGCCGTACACTTGTCCGCGTCGGAGCCAGAGTGGCCTCGGGCTCTCTCATGCCTGCATTGTAGATTCGAGCTACGCCGCTACAGCATCACGCTCAGCTGCTCAGGTAGGCGGGGCTCTCTGTGGTCCGTATCTGAGTGTCGGTGGGCGTTCTTACTCGGTCTCGCTGCAGCCGAAGTAGCCGTCGCCGTGGCTGAGATCAACCACCTTATGTCCGGAATCCGCGGCTTGCGGTTCCAAGCCCTTCTGCCGGCGACCAGCACCAAGTCGTTGCCGCCGTGGATAGCCGGGGACTCCTCAGGGTTCGGGCTTGCTGGCGGCGAAGTGGATGGACGCGACCGCCTGGATTTGCACTGACGCCTTCGCCGGGATCTCCTGCCTGATCGCCTCGGCGAGGGAGCTGGCATCGTCCTCGTTGTTGGCACCGAGTACCAGGTATTTCCAACGGCGGATCACCGGGTGGCCCTCCGCTTGCAGCCGCTCAGCGAGCTCGACCGCCTGACGATGCGACGGCAGCTCGACGCGCACTTCCCATCCGGCCTGCCCGGCCGCGAGGGACTCCTCAGTCTCATAATCGACCAGGCGCTGGTGCTCCGCCGCCCGCTGCTCTGCGGTATCCGGCATCGGGACGCTCACGTCCTCCCACTCTTCTTCCAGCGGATGCCAGCGGTCGAGCGTGAACTCGGCGTTCAGCTGCTGCTGCGCCAGCACCTCGCGCACCACCCGGTCCGCCTCGCGAGCCGTGTCCTCCGTACCGGCATAAAGGAAGACGGTGGGACCATCGACGGACATCACGACACGGTGAGCCAGCCCGCTCAGCACATCGCCTTCAACCTCATGCCCGCGAACGGACTGAACCGCCCGCTGGACGTCGGCCTCATCGCGGAACGCAACGGTCACCCGCCAGTCATCTGCCACAACGCCGACTCTACCGCCCCACCTCCCGTCGTCCTCCCCCGGCAAGCGCAGCATAAAGTGCAGCAACCGCATCGCTCTACACCGAGCTCAGCAGACCCTCATAGGCTCGGTGACCTGCGCAAACGCGGGCGACCATACGTTGAAGCGGAGCTCCACCATGTCGCCATCCGGCATAGTTCAGCCCACCGTTGCGGATGACTACGTTCCCTGTGCTCCGGCACTCGATTTCAGCCATCCGACCCGCTGCAGCACTTCCCCGGCTACCACCGTCGCGGGGCGGTTCTCGTTGTCGACCAGGTGGTCCTCGAACTCTGCCTGCTCCAGGACCTGCCGCGCCGTGGGTGGCGGCGTCCAAGTACCAGCTCGGGTCGCTGGCTTCGCGGGAGCGGATGCGTTCATGCAGCACCGCAAGGGGGTGCCTGGAGCCGGACCACGGTGATCTGGGCGCCCGGCACCACCTCGGTTACCCGCTGCAGCGGGCTCCGGGTCGTGGAGCCCGCGTGCGAGGATGAGCCGGTCAGCGCCGGCCTGGCGGAAGTTGGCCCACATGCAGGCCAGGTTGCGGTGGCTCACGCCCTCGTTCTCCGGGTCGTCGGCGGGGACGGGCCAGCACTTCTCGATCCAGTCCAGGTCGACCAGCCCGTGGGGGATGTCCGCCTCGCGCAGCAGCGTTGCCCCCTCGGACTGCGATGGTCGACTTCCCGGCCCCGACCGGTCCGGTGATTACCAGCGCGGGCACCGGGGCGGTTATGGCGCGGTCTCCGTTATCCGGCGGAGAACTCAGGGCGTTCCTGTTCGCTCGTGATGGTTAGCTGTGGCGGAACTCCACCACGTCGCCGTCACGCATCGACAGCGAGAGCCGTTTGCTGAGCTCGTAGATGCCCCAGCCGCTCATGGCGACGGTTATCGTAAGGTTCCACACGAAGGTCCGGAACAGCAAGATCGGCGGCACGCCGGGCGGCATCATGGCGTGAAGCCGCCCGGCGATGTCGGGCGGGTACGGCGGGCTACCCTGCACCGACCCGGGTCGGTGCATCAAGATTTGGTCTAGGTATTGGCTTTTGCCGAACTTTGTGTGATCGGCGTCATTACTGTAGTCACCGGTCCGGCAGACAGCCCCGGGCGTCCGCCAATGACGGAGGAAAGATGACAAAAGCGCATAAGCGACGCGGTTTGGGCGTGGCCTTTATCCTGGCTGCGGTGGCCGCGCTCGCCATAGCGACCCCGACGGTGGCAAGCGCCGCGGCGTGGCGAGCGCCACGCCGGCGAATCCACCCTGCACCATCTCACAGAACCAAGTCATAAGGTCAGCCCACGCGCAGGGTATCGGCGGCGTCATAGTACCGGCAGGTACCAGCACCAGCTGTCAGGACCCGCCGCCTCCGCCCGAGCCGGCGTTCAACGGCACTCCCCCGCTGCTCTTCCACGGATCCCCGCCCACGTCTAACTGCACGTTCTCGCCCTGTTAAGACGGCAATGTCATGATGACGCGACAGACCGGCCCGCTGGTCATCACGCCGATCTTCTGGAATCCGGCAGGTCACCCGATGTCGTTTGCCTACAAGGCGATCATCACTAGGTATCTCCTTGATGTGGCGCTGGCGAGCCGCCAGAACACCAACGTGTTCTCTGTCTTGAACGAGTACTACGGGAACAACGGGAAAATCCTCTACAACATCCGGCTCGGCTTCCCCGTTAATGATACGGACTCGCTGCCCGCGAACGGCTGCACGCTGGAGTCCGCCGACACGTCAAAGATCTACGCGGACGGCTCCGGCTACAATGCTTGCCTGGACGATAACCAGTTGCAGGCTGAAGTCAACAGCGTCACCGCCGCCCGCGGCCTGCCGCATAACCTCAGTCACATCTACGTGCTGTACCTGCCCAAGCAGGTCGAGTCCTGCTTCTACCCCGGTCAGACGACCAGCACGAGCGACGGGCAGGCCTGCACGATCAACTACGAGCCGACCGCGGCCTACTGCGCTTACCACAGCGAGGATCCGGCCAACGCGGTGTACGGGAACCTGGCCTACCCGGTCTACGACTCGCCAACGGGATTCACGTGCGGCAGCGACGCCCGGTTCCCCGTGGTCGAGTCGCCGAACGGTAACCCCGACGCCGATACCGAGATCAGTCCCACAAGCCATGAGCTCAGTGAGGCTATTACCGACCCGGACACCGAGACCGGCTGGTACGACTCCAGCGGCTACGAGAACGGCGACGAGTGCGCCTACATCTACGGCGCGACGGGCGGCCAGGCCGGGGGGCTGTACAACCAGACGATCTTCGGCCAGCACTTCCTGACCCAGCAGGAATTCAGCAACCGCGTCTTCAACGCAAGCGGCGGTACTGCTGGGTGCGTGGATAGCCAACGGGCAGAGTCCTGATCGCCCGCGGGGTTTACCGTACAGAGCCCGTTACGTAATAAGCGCCAGACGGGTGAGAGCGCGGGCGCGGTTCCGGGAGCAACCCCGGAACCGCGCCCGGCTTTGTTTATGAGAAGCCCCGCCGTGCAACGGCGCTGCCGGTCAGAAGCGCGCCACGTGTCGTCAGTCACGTCGGCGCCAGGCGGACGTGACGCGCTTTCCGTCATACTGGGCAGGTGGGGCGGAATGGCAGTTATCCCGGAAACGGCGGCTACTATCCCAGAAACGGCGGCTACCTCGGCAACGTGGCGGCCCCGAAGCTGGCCACGCTGCAGGCCGACATCAGCCACGGCTACGTGCGGGTATTCGTGCTGCCAGTGTCACCGCCGGGCCCGGACCCGCGGGTGCGGTGGATCGAGTCGCACTGCACCAGGCAGCCCCAGCCCCTGCACCGCCGCCCGCGCCCGTACGCGGACCTCTTCTGCGGACTCGCCACCGCCCAGCCGACCGGCTAACGCAGTAGCGGGCGGGCCATCAGCGCCGTTACGGCCACGGTGCCTGCAATCACGTCCGCACCGTGACGACCTTGAACGAGTGGTTAGCGTGATTCTGGCCCGACTTCTCGCTGGTGAACCGGTACAACGGCCAGCCGTTGAACGTGACCTGGCCGTTAATGCTGCCGAACTTCACACGGATCTTGGTTCTGACCCGTATTTCATGATGGTAGCGACGGCTTGATCACGAGGACCCTGGCGCCGCAGCCTCACAGGAAAGCATATCGAACGTAGTGCTGAAGATATGACCCCATATGGGTGTCAAATCTTCAAGCACTATCGAAAAACTGGGTTCCCTTGTGGAGCGTCATGGTATTCGTCACGGTGAGTAACCGCCACTGAACTGACCGCCAGCATCTGTCGCTGATGCCTGTCTAGGGTGGTTACCGCGCGGCGGTCGTCTCTGCCTCTAGTGAGATGTTGCGCTGTGGCGGAACTCTACGGGATTCCGCTACGCCTCCTGCTCGACAGTGCGCCCTCGTGCGCCGTCGAGCAGGAGGTCGAACAGGCGCCCCAGCTGCTCCCGTCCACCCGCAATCGCGGTGGCCGAGACCACGCCGACTATGACCGTTACCAGGTCCTCGGCCCGCAGGCCTGGCCGGGAGCGTGCCGTCGGCCGCGCCGGCCTTCAGTAGGTGTCGAAGTGCCCCGGCGAGCCGCTCGCGGGACTTCACCGCCGTTACCACGCCGGCGTTGATCAGGCGCGCAGTGCGTCGCCCATCTCCTGCTTGGCCTCCACATAGTCGGCGAAGCAGTCCATCCACCTCCGCAGCGCTAGGTCAGGGCGCAGGTGCGCGAGCAGGGTGTCCACACTCGCGCATAGCTGCTCGACCTCCTCACGGTAGAGCGCCTCGACGAGGGCCTCCCGGCTGGGGAAGTGCCGGTACAGCGTGCCGATGCCGACGCCTGCCTGCCGCGCGACCTGGTCGAGCGTTACCGGCTGCCCTGGCTCGCGCGCGGCGGCGAACGCGGCGCGAGCCGCCTTGAGCAGCCGCTCCCGGTTACGCTGCGCGTCGGCCCGCGGGCGGCGCACTGGGGTTTCCTCAGTCATTATCCGGAGAGTCCTCCGTATCTGCTAGCCTAGCTTGAGAAGCGGAGGATGCTCCGTTTCCCTGGTCTACTATGCCAGAACGGAGCACCCATGACACCGGCCAGCGCCTCCACTGTCCCTCTCGCCGACCGCGACGTCGCCCGGGTCGGCTACGGCGCGATGCAGCTCACCCACGGCGGCCGCGTGGCGCCGGAGACCGCCGTGGCCGTGCTGCGGCAGGCCGCCGCGTGCGGCGTGAACCACATCGACACCGCTTGGTTCTACGGCGCCGGGGCCTGCAACACGCTCATCCGTGAGGCGCTCGCGCCGTATCCCGAAAGCCTGGTCGTGGCGACGAAGCTCGGCGCCGAGAACAGCGCTGACGGCGGGCTGGTTCCGGCGCAGCGCCCAGCGGAGCTGCGCCAGCAGGTCGAGGCGAACCTCGCCTCGCTCGGCGTCGAACGCCTCGACATGGCCTACCTGCGCCGACTGGACTTCGAGCCAGGAATCATCGCCGAGGGCGAGCAGAAGGTCGATATGGACGACCAGCTCGCCGAGCTCGCCGCGCTGCGCGAGGCGGGCATGATCCGCTCGATCGCGCTCAGCAACGTCGATGCCGGCCAGCTGCGGCACGCGCTGCCGGCCGGGATCGAGGCCGTGCAGAACGCCTACAACCTGCTGGACCGCGCCACGGAGCCGGTACTCGAAGCGTGCCGAAAGCACGGCGTCGCGTGGATCCCCTACATCCCGCTCGGCTCGTCGTTTCCCGGGCGCCGCAAGGTGACCGAGGACGCCACGGTCCTCGGCGTGGCTCGCCAACTCGGCGCCACCGCCTCCCAGGTCGGCCTGGCCTGGCTGCTGGCGCACTACCAGCGGACACTGCTGATCCCGGGCACCGCGAACCCCGAGCACCTCGCGGAGAACATGGCGGCCGCCGATGTCGAACTCGGGCCGGATGCGATGGCGCGCCTCGACGCCCTGGCGACGGCAGCCCTGCATGATGATTAACTGTGGCCGAACTCCCGCCTGTTGACGCTTAATTAGTTCACACGAGGGGATCGCGGGTCAGCTCAGTGCATGCCCGTGGTGCCGTGCATCCCGGCCGCTACAGTCAGGGCAACTATGAGGAGGACGATGCCCAGGATCACCGCCACCCAGCCGAGTACCAGGCCCGCGAGCGCCAGGCCAGCCCCCTGTTCTCCGGTGCGCTTGATCTGATGCCGGGCGACGTGACCAAGCACGATCGCTGGGATGGTCGCCACCGGCCCGAACGCGAACTGCGCGATCCCGCAGCCGAGGCTGGCTATCGCGAGCCCGTTGATCTTGGCCGCCGGGGTCACCACGGTGGTGGTCCTGACCACGGGGGCCACTGCTGCCGCCTGCGGGGCAGGCAGGTCGGTCACGAGCTGGTCCAAGTCAGCGTAGGTGCGCGCGGACAAGGCGTTCTCCAGACGGGCGTCGTACTCGTCCCTGGACAGCCGGCCTTTCGCTGTAGGCAGCGTTAAGGAATTCCACCATGCGGTCACGGTCTGCGTCGGCAGCTCGCATCTTCCCCCGTTCGGCATCGGCGGCGAACGCGGCCGACGAGGTGTCGTTACCCGGAATGAGCGTGTCGTCGTTCTCGTTCATCTGCTCCACCCCACTTTGACCCTGCACCGAAGGCGCTAGCGCGGCAAGTGCCCTTGGTCCCGACCCCAGACCGTCGATGTTTAGCTGTGGCGGAACTCCACCACGTCGCCGTCTTGCATGACGTAATCCTTGCCTTCGATGCGCACCTTGCCGGCGGCGCGGGCCGCCGCCATCGAGCCCGCGGCCATCAGGTCGCCGAACGACACGATCTCCGCCTTGATGAAGCCCTTCTGGAAGTCGGTGTGGATCACGCCGGCCGCCTCAGGAGCGGTCGCGCCGATCGGGATCTCCCAGGCCCGCGTCTCCTTCGGGCCCGCGGTCAGGAACGTCTGCAGCCCGAGCGCACGGAACCCGGCCGACGCCAGCTGCGACAGCCCGGGTTCGCCCATGCCCGCCTCGGCGAGCAGCTCGGCCGCCTCCTCTTCCGGCAGCTCGGTCAGGTCCGCCTCGGTCTTCGCGTCGAGGAAGATCGCCTCGGCGGGCGCCACCAGCGACGCGAGCTGCTTCCGCAGCCCCTCGTCGGAAAGCTCCCCCACGTCCATGTTGAACACGTAGAGGAACGGCTTCGCGGTGAGCAGGTGCAGCTCTCGCAGCGCCGGCAGTGAGATGCCCGCCGCGGCCGCACCCGCGTACAGCGTCGTCCCGCTGTCCAGCACTCCCACGGCCGCCTCCGCCGCCGCGGCCACCTCGAGCCGCTCGGGGTCCTTGGAGAACTTCGTCTCCTTCGCCAGCCGAGGCAGCGCCTTCTCGAGGGTCTGCAGGTCGGCGAGGATCAGCTCGGTCACGACCGTAGCGATGTCGCCTTCCGGGTCCGCGGACCCCTCCACCCGTGTCACATCCGGGTCGGCGAAGACCCGGACCACCTGGCAGATCGCGTCCGTCTCCCGGATGTGGCCAAGGAACTGGTTGCCCAGGCCCTGGCCCTGCGAGGCGCCCCTGACGAGGCCGGCGATGTCGGTGAATCGCACCGAGGCGGGCACGATCCGCGCGGAGTTGTACAGCCCGGCCAGCGCGCCCAGCCGCGGATCGGGAACGCCGACCACGCCCACGTTCGGCTCGATCGTGGCGAACGGGTAGTTCGCCGCCAGCGCACCCGCCCGGGTCAGCGCGTTGAACAGGGTGGACTTGCCCACGTTGGGCAGCCCGACGATTCCGATAGACAGGCTCACGTACCGCGAGTTTAGTGCCGCTAGTACTGCGCGGCGTACTGCGACGTGTCGATGCGCGCCTCGATGACTAGCGGCCGGACCCGCCCGGAAAACGCCGTCGACAGCGCCTTCTCCAGCCCGGACACGTGCTCCACCCGCACGCCGTCGCAGCCGAGCGACTCCGCCAGCACGGGGATGTCTACCCGGTCCACGGCGGTCGCGGTCAGCGGGTAGCCCATCGCGGCCTGGTGCAGCTCGATCCTGTTCAGGCTGCCGTCGGAGAAGACGACCACCACGAGCCCGAGGCCGAGCCGTGCGGCGACCGCCAGCTCCGTCGCGGTCATCCCGAACCCGCCGTCCCCGGCCATGCACACGACCGGGCCCGGACCCGACACCGCGGCGCCGATCGCCGCGGGCAGCCCGAAGCCCATCGCCGACAGCCCGTTCGTGATCAGCGTCTCCCGTGGCGCGTACGCGGTCCACGCCTGGCCGGCCATGATCTTGTGCGAGCCCACGTCGGTCGTCATCACGGTCCCGGCAGGCGCGGCCGCACGCACGGTCGTCACGACCTCCGAGGGGTTCAGCCGGCCTGGAGCGTACCCCGCCTGCCAGCCCTCGCGCAGCGCGGCCCGGTGCGCCGCGACTTCCGCCTCCGACCAGCGCGGCGCCCCGTCGGCGGACGCGAGCAGCCACGACAGCGCGGCCGCCACGTCCCCCACGACCTCGGTCGCGGCCGGGTACACCTGATCGGTGTTCGGCGTGGTGTCCATGTGCAGCACCGGCACGTCCAGACGCCACGGCGTGATCAGCTCCACCGCGTCGAATCCGGCGGTCACGATCAGGTCAGAGGACGCGAGCAGATCCCAGATCACCCGGTGCCCGGACATGTCGAGCACGCCCGCGAAGTACGGGTGATCCTCGCTGAGCACGCCCTTGGCCATCGCCCCGACCACGACCGGCATGCCCGCCCGCGCCGCCAGCTCCGCGAGCGCCGCCTCCGCGCCGCACCGCACCGCGCCGCCGCCCGCCAGCAGCACCGGCCGCCGCGCGTCCCGCAGCTGCCGCAGCGGCTCTTCGCCGTGAAAATCTACGCCGCCGTAAAAAACAGGGCTTCCGGTGGCCGGGCCGAGCGGCGGCACTGTCCCGTCGCCACCCTCCACAGTCATCCCGAACGTATCCGTGGTGACTGTCAAGTGCACCGCCCCGGGGCGTTCGGCCGTGGCAGTCCGCAGCGCTCTGCGCAGCACCGTGTCCGCTGAGCCCGGCTCCAGCCGGGCGGCCAGCTTCGTGACCGGGGCGAACAGCCGGCCCTGGTCGACGAGCTGGTGCGTCCAGTACTGCTCCCGAGAGCTCTCCACCTGACCGGAGATCGCCAGCATCGGGACCCGGTCCAGGGTGGCGCTCGCGACCCCGTTGAGCAGCGCGGTCGATCCCGGCCCGAGGGTGGACAGGCACGTGCCGATCCCGCCGGTGCGCATGGCGGCGCCCTCGGCCATGAACGCGGCACTCGCCTCCCTGACGGCCGCGATGATCGCCGGGCCGCCGTCGCGGGCCGCCTCCATGAAGTCGACCACGGACTCCCCCGGGTACCCGAACACCCGCGTCACCCCCGCCTGACGCAGGTAGCTGGCCAGCGCAGTCGCAACCGTACGTTCGGAATCCATAGATCCTTTCTCCCTTTTCATGCGGATCGTGCATTAATCAGCGCGGAAGTGACGATTAACCGCTGCCTGGTGCGATCTTGGAGGACAGGGCGCGATCGAGGGGGATCGTCATGAGCGACTTTAACGCCACGTATCCGGAGTACGCCGCGACGGCCCGGCTGGACAAGCTGCGGGCGACGGAGTACTCCTACCTGGACGAGGGCGGCCACGTTTACCTCGACTACACGGGGGCCGGGCTTGCCGCGCAGTCGCAGCTGCTCGCGCACACCGAGCGGCTGCGGGCCGGCTGCTACGGCAACCCGCACTCGGACAATCCCACGTCGAGCGCGTCCACGCGCCTGGTAGAGCAAGCGCGGGAAGCGGTGCTGCGCTTCTTCACCACCACGGCGGCCGACTACGCCGTCATCTTCACGCCGAACGCGACCGGCGCGTGCCGCCTGGTCGCCGAGGCGTACCCGTGGCGGCGGCGGACCCGGTTCGTGCTGACGGCCGACAACCACAACTCGGTCCACGGGATCAGGGAGTACGCGCGGGCGCGCGGCGCCCAGGTCGCGTATGCCGGACTGAGCGGGACCGAGCTGCGGACCAGCGCCGCGGACGTGGCCGCCGCGCTCGGCAAGCGCCACGGCGCCCGGGCCGGGCTGTTCGCCTACCCGGCGCAGTCCAACTTCAGCGGCGTGCAGCACCCGCTGGGCTGGGTACGGCAGGCCCAGGACGCCGGGTACGACGTGCTGCTCGACGCGGCAGCGTTCGTTGGGACGAATCCACTCGACCTATCCGCGATCCGGCCCGAGTTCGTGGCCATGAGCTGGTACAAGGTGTTCGGGTTCCCGACCGGGGTGGGCTGCCTGCTAGCCCGGCGGGACGCGCTCGCCCGGCTGCGCCGTCCGTGGTTCTCCGGCGGCACGATCCTCGCGGCCAGCGCGCAAGGCGGCTGGCACCGGATGCTCGACGACGAGGCCGGCTTCGAAGACGGCACGGTGAACTTCCTGTCGATCCCCGACGTGACGACCGGGATCGACTGGATCAGCGGCATCGGCGTCGACCTGATCCACCAGCGGGTGTCGATGCTGACCGGATGGCTGCTTGAGTGCCTCGGCCGGATGCGGCACAGCACTGGCGCCCCGCTGGTCCGGCTATACGGGCCGTCGTCCGTCGAGGCGCGCGGCGCGACGGTCGCGCTGAACTTCCTCGACCCGGACGGCCGGGTGGTCGACGAGCGCGCGGTGGCCCGCGACGCGGCCGGCGCCGGCATCTCGCTGCGCACCGGGTGCTTCTGCAATCCGGGGGCAGGCGAGCGGGCGTTCGGGCTGACCAGGGGGATGCTGCGGTCGCGGCGGCTCCGAGTCCACGGAGCGGAGATGTCGTCGGTGGATGACTACCTGAGCCTGGTCGGGCTGCCGACCGGCGGCGCCGTGCGGGTGTCCCTCGGCGTCGCCTCCACGCTGGCCGACGTGGACGCGTTCCTCGACTTCGCCGAGCGCACCTACCGCGACCGGTGGCCGGGCATGGCGGGCCTGTCTCCCCGCCAGAGCTGCTAGACCCCCGGTCCGGGTGGCCGTGCCGGCCTGCCCACGCGTCCCTCGGCGGAAGAATGTGACATCGATACGGCTATGACCGGCTGAATGTCACATTCATCTCGGGAGGCAAGGACCCCGGGTGTCGATTCGCCGGGCGGCCGTTCGACTATGGGGAAAGACCGGCCGCCGCGCCGGCCTGCGATGCCGAAAGGTGCGACGACAGTGAAGTACATGATCCTGCTGTATGGTCCCGACCTGCCAGAACCCGGTACCCCCGAGGCCGCGAAGATGCTCGCCGAGTGGGCGTCGGCACGGCAGGCGATGACGGACGCGGGCGTGCTGATCGACTGCGCACCGCTGCAGCCGCCGGCCGCGTCGACCACCGTGCGGGTCCGCGACGGTGAGACGCTGCTCACTGACGGGCCCGCCGCCGAGATCAAGGAGGTGTTCGGCGGCTTCACGCTCATCGAGTGCGACGGGCTCGACGACGCGCTGGCGTGGGCCGCCCGGCTGCCGACCGCGCGGGACGGGAAGGTCGAGGTGCGCCCGCTGCTCCAGGTGGCCTCCGCCGCTGGCGGGACGAGGGTGGAGAGCTGACCGACACATACGACGAGGTCTTCCGCGAGCACTGGCGGACCGCGGTCGCGGTCGCTGCCAGGCTCAGCGGAGACCTCGACTTGGCCGAGGACGCAGCGCAGGAGGCGTGCGCGCTCGCCGTGGAGAAGTGGCCGGCCGAGGGTGTGCCCGCCAATCCCGGTGCGTGGCTGGCCGGCGTGGCCAGGCACAAGGCCTTGGACCAGCTGCGCAGGGAGGCGCGGCGGGTCGGCAAGGAGGCTGCGGCCGTGACTGATCCGCTGGCCGGGGCGGCCGGCCTGCCGTGGCCGGACGAGCATGCCGGCTGCCTCCGGCATCGCGGCGAACAGCGACCTGGGGACGGCAGCCGACGAGCTCGGGCTCATCTTCATGTGCTGCCACCCCGCGCTGGAGGCGGCCGCGCGGATCGCGCTGACGCTGCGCAGCGTGTGCGGCCAGGACACGAAGGCCATCGCGGCCGCCTTCATGGTCCCCGAGCCGACCGTGGCGCAGCGGATCGTCCGGGCCAAGCGGAAGATACGGCAGGCCGGCATCAGGATGCGGGTGCCTGGCCGGGACGAGCTGCCGGGCCGGCTGGCGGCCGTGCTGCGCGTTGTCTACCTGGTCTACACCCAGGGGCACCTGGCCACCTCGGGTCCTGAGCTCGTCCGCGGTGAGCTGTGCGATCAGGCGATCCAGCTCGCCCGCGCGCTGGCCGCGCTGCTGCCTGACGAGCCTGAGGCCGCGGGCCTGCTCGCGTTCCTGCTGCTCACCGACGCACGGCGGGACGCGCGCGTCGACGGCGCGGGCAACCTGGTGCTGCTCGCCGACCAGGACAGGTCCCGCTGGGACCGGGAGCGGATCGCCGAAGGCGAGCTGCTGCTGGAGGCGGCGCTGCGCGCGGGACGCCCGGGACCGTACCAGCTGCACGCCGCGATCGCCGCCTCCCATTCGTGCGCGGCAAGCGCGCAGGAGACGGACTGGCGCGAGATCGCCGCGCTGTACGGGGAGCTGATCAGGTACGAGCCGACAGCGGCCGTGGAGGCGAACCGCGCGGTCGCTGTCGCGATGTCCGAGGGGCCCGCAGCCGGCCTGGTCATCCTGGACGCGCTCGGCGGCAATCCGAGGCTCACCGGCTGGCCCCAGTTCCATATCGCGCGCGGCGAGCTGCTCACCCGCGTCGGCCGCCCTGCCGATGCGGCGCTGGCCTACCAGGCAGCGCTCGCGCTTGGCATGTCCGCTCCCGAGCAGGCCTTCATCGAGCGCCGCCTCGCCGCGCTGTGACGACGCGGGTCCTCGTGGCGACCGCGGTAATCGTGGCGGCGAGAAACACGCAGGTGAACGCCGCCAGGATCAGCCAGTCGCCCCACACCGGGCGGTCGAAGGCCGTGCCGTACGAGGCGAGCATCGGCTGGCCCAGCGCGGACCGGCCGCTGGCCCACAGGGCGCGGACGTCCGTGCCGCGCCCCAGTGCGTCGAACCCCCAGCGGTCAAGCATCAGGTAGCTGATCCACCGGCCGGCCAGAACCATCGCGGACAGCGGCAGGATCGCGCCGGCGAACAGCACCTGCGGGAAGCTGACCGCGGCCGCCCCGATCACGGCTCGCGGCAGGCGCGAGACGACCGCCGAGATGAGCAGGCCAAGCACGAACGCCGGCAGCGACGTCAGCAGCAGCGTCACGAACGCCGCGCCGAACCCGAGGCCCTCGGGCAGCCGCCCGAGGGCGCTGAATACCAGCAGCACGACGGCGTCGGCCACGGCCAGCACGGGCAGCAGTACGGTCGCCTTCGCCAGCACGTACGTGCCGGCGCCCAGGCCGCCGAACCGTTCCCTGCGCAGCACGCCCAGCTCGGTGCAGATCAGCGGCAGGCCGTAGCCGAGCCCGATGAAGAACGCCCCGAACACCGTCCAGAACAAGATCGTCACGTCGCCGGCCGGATTCGGGTGCGCCGGGTCGAAGGCGCCGGACGGGAACAACAGCAGCGACACCACCAGCACCACGGCGGGCGCGCCCGCCAGGACGGCGACGAGCGGGCGCGCGCGGAGGAGGGCGTCGGTGTTCCGCGCGGTGAGCACGGCCCACTGCCGGACCGGGCGCAGCACCCGGGCGGCCATGCCGCCTGGCGCGCCGCGCTCGGCACCGTCGCGCGCGGCCTGGCCCGCCGCGGCGTCCGCGCGGTCCGGGTCGGCTACGCCGGCCGGGTCATCGGCTGCCGGATCGGCCGCCGGATCGTCGTCCGGCGGCTCGTCGGCACTAGCCGGATCGCGGCTCCGGTAACCCGCCGGGCCAGGTGCCCCGGCCGAGTGCGGTCCGGCGGTATCCGGAACCAGGGGCGCCGACCCCCGCTGGGGCGGGACGGACGGGATGGAGACGCCATTGACCGTTCGGTAAAACTGGAAGAAGCGCCGGGACCAAGCCTCAGCCGGATCGCTGAGCCCAGCCAGCCGCTCGAAAATCTCCTCGAGACCGTCCGCCCCGAAGTAACTGCGCGCCGCTTCAGGGGTGCCGAAGAACGCGAGGTGGCCGCCGGTCGCGAGCACCGCTACCTTGTCGCAGCGCTCCGCGTCCAGCGGGCTCTCCGTGGTGAGCACCACGGTGGCCCCGCGGTCGATCAGGCCGCGCAGCGTCCGCATCAGCTCCCGGCCGCGCGCCGGGTCGAGGCCGTCGGTCGGCTCGTCAAGGAAGAACAGCGCGGGCCCCGCCAGCAGCTCCGCCGCGATGGCCGCGCGCTTGCGCTCGCCACCGGGCAGTTCGCCGGCCGGCACCCCCGACATGGCCGACAGGCCGAGTTCGTGCAGCGCGCCGGCGACCGCGTCCCGCGGCCGGGGCACGGCACGGAGCCGGGCCGTGTAGCGCAGCGTCCTGGCGAGCGGCACGGCCGGATCGATCGTGTCCCCCTTCGGCACGTACCCGATGGTGCTGGCGGAACGGGCCACGGTGCCTGACGACGGCGGGCGCAGCCCGGACATGGCGTCGAGCAGCGCGCCCTTCCCTGACCCGTTGCCCCCGATGATCCCGACGAGCTCGCTATGACCGACAGCCAGCGTTACATCCCGCAGAGTAACGGCGCCTGACCGGGTTCGCTGCCCGATCGCGCGCACCTCGATGGCCGCCCGCACGTTAACTATTCTCGCTGGTTCCAGCGCGTGTCGCCGGGCGGGGTGCGCACCGGCGTGTCAATACTGGACATGTGACCGTATTCGCCTTGCTGGCCGGGATCGCGATCGGCGTGGTGATCGGGTACCTGCTGGCCCGTAATCGCCTCGCCACCGCGGCGGCGACAGCCCAAGAGCGCGCCCGCGCCGCGGAGGACAAAGCCGCGCTGATCGAGCGCACCGCGAGCGAGCGGACCGCGCTCGCCGACGGGCAGCTCGCGCAGCGTTTTGACGTGGAGACGCTGGTCGCGCCCATGCGGGAGACGCTGGCCCGCGTCGAGCAGCAGCTGCGCGAATCTGATATCGCGCGGACCCGGTCGCACGCGGAGCTGGCCCAGCAGGTCGAGTTCGCCCGCCGCGGCGCTGAGCAGCTCCGCGAGCAGACTCAGGCGCTCGTCACCGCGCTGCGGCGACCGGAAGCCCGCGGCCGCTGGGGTGAGCTCCAGCTGCGCCGGGTCGTCGAGCTCGCAGGGATGGCCGCGCACTGCGACTTCGACGAGCAGGTAGTCGTCGAGGGCGGGCAGCGCCCCGACATGGTGGTCCGGCTGGCCGGCGGCAAGAACATCGTCGTGGACTCCAAGGTGTCGCTCGCCGCCTACCTGGAGGCGGCGGCGTCGGCGGATGAAGCGGTGCGGGAGGCGCGGCTCGACGCGCACGCGCGGCACCTGCGGGCGCACGTCGACCGGCTAGGCGCGAAGGCGTACTGGTCGGCGCTGCCCGAGACGCCAGAGTTCGTCATCCTGTTCATCCCTGGCGAGGCGTTCCTCGCGCCCGCCCTGGAACGCGACCAGGAGCTGCTCGAGCACGCGCTGGCCCGCCGGGTGCACATCGCGACGCCCACGACGCTGGTGTCGATGCTGCGCACCGCCCAGTACGCCTGGCAGCAGCAGGCGCTGTCTGAGAACGCGCGGGCGGTGTTCGAGCTCGGCAGGGAGCTGCACGAGCGGCTGGCCGGCATGGGACGGCACGTGGAGCGGGTCGGCAAGTCGCTGACCACGGCGGTCGGCGCCTACAACCAGGCGGTCGGCTCGCTGGAAACCCGGGTGCTCGTCAGCGCCCGGCGGCTCGCCGCGCTCGGCATCGTGGACGCGGAACTGCCCGCGCCCGCCGTCGTCGAGGAGACGCCGCGCCCGCTGTCCGCGCCGGAACTCGTGGTCGCCGAGCCGCTGCCGTGATGCTGGTGACGCGGTTCAGGGACTGGTTCGGGGACTGGTTCGGGGACTGGTTCGGGGGGTGGCGAGCGAGAAGGCCCGGGGAGCGGCTGACCGGGCGCGGCGGCGTGCTCGTGGTGTTCGCGGGATGCTTCCTCGGCCTGCTGGTCGCCGACTGGGCGAACTGGGGAGAACTGGCCGACGCGGCGTTCTTCATGGCGAGCAGCCTGACGGCGTATTACGTGCGGCCGAGCGGGCTGCTGCCGGTGGTGGTGTCTCCCCCGCTGCTGTTCTTCGCCGCGTGCGTGCTGGAGAAGGCGCTGATCTCGGCCGGCCTGCTCACGGCGTTCTCAGGCACCGTGGTCACGCTGGCTGACTCGGCGGGCTGGCTGTTCGCAGGGACGGCGCTGACGATCCTCATCGCGCTGCTGCGCGGCCTGCGTTCCGAGGTCCGCGCGCTGGTACTGGCGCTGCGCGCGTTATCGCGCTGCCCGCAGCTCGCGCGGCAGCTGGAACACCATCCGCTCCTTGACCGCCTCGACCTCTGCCACGTCCTCGAATCCGAGCGCAGCGAGCTTGCCGAGCACGCCGGTGACCAGGTCCTCGGGAACCGAGGCGCCGCTCGTCACGCCCACCGTGGCGGCCCCGTCCAGCCAGCGGTCGTCGATCTCTCCGGCGTCGTCGACGAGGTAGGCGGCACCCGCGCCGGCCTCCTTCGCGACCTCGACAAGCCGGACCGAGTTGGACGAGTTCGGCGAGCCGACCACGATGACCACGTTGGCGTCGCGGGCGATGACCTTGACGGCGGCCTGCCGGTTCTGGGTGGCGTAGCAGATGTCGTCGCTCGGCGGATCGATCAGCTGGGGGAAGCGCTCGCGCAGCGCGCCGACCGTCTGCACGGTCTCGTCGACCGACAGCGTGGTCTGGGAGAGCCACACCACCTTGGCCGGGTCGCGCACCTCGACATCCGCAGCGCTTTCGGGGCCGTCGACGAGCGTGACCCGGTCCGGGGCCTCCCCGGTGGTGCCGACGACTTCCTCGTGACCCTCGTGGCCGATGAGCAGGATGTCGTAATCCCCGGCCGCGAAGCGCCTGGCCTCGTTGTGCACCTTGGTGACGAGCGGGCAGGTCGCGTCGATCGCCCGCAGCCCGCGTTCCTCGGCCGCCTTCCGCACCTCGGGCGCGATGCCGTGCGCGGAGAACAGGACGACGCCACCCTCCGGCACCTCATCGGTGTCCTCGACGAACACGGCGCCGCGCTTTTCCAGCTCGTTGACGACGTGCGTGTTGTGCACGATCTGCTTGCGGACATATACGGGCGCGCCGAACCGGGTGAGCGCGATCTCCACGGCTTGCACGGCCCGGTCGACCCCTGCGCAGTAGCCTCGTGGCTTCGCCAGCAGGACCCGGCGGTGGGTCTCAGACATGCTTCCCATGGTAGGCGAGAGACTCGGCCCGGCGAGCAGTTGCCCTGCCTGCATTGGCAATCGCTGATTACCCGCGCACCCAGCTGACCTCGCGGTCGCACGCGGTTACGGAAGGAATGAACATACCGCCTTAATTAAGGCACAACGGGCGAGCCCTATGCTGCGGCACACTGGTTGTCTACCCGTCCTTTGAGGAGAGTGCGATATGCGAGTCCCGCAGGTGAGCGAGCGCGTGAAGGAAGCCCCGGCGCAAGCGCTGCGTGCGGTGTTCGCGGGCATCGGCCAACTGCTGTCCGCTTCCGACAAGCTCCGTGGCAAGTCAGCCACTGATGAGGCGCCCGCCGAAGCCAAGGCCACGGCCCCGGAAACCGTTACCCCCGAGACCGCGACACCGGAAACGGTCACGCCTGAGACCGTGACGCCGGAGACGGTGACGCCGGAAACGGCCACGCCGGAAACGGTGACGCCAGAGACCGTGACGCCAGAGACCGTGACGCCGGAAACGGTCACGCCGGAAACGGTGACGCCAGAGACGGTCACGCCGGAAACGGTGACGCCAGAGACGGTGACACCGGAAACCGTGACGCCGGAAACGGTGACGCCAGAAACGGTCACGCCGGAAACGGTCACGCCAGAGACCGTGACGCCAGAGACGGTCACGCCGGAAACGGTGACACCGGAAACGGCCACGCCAGAGACCGTGACGCCAGAGACGGTCACGCCGGAAACGGTGACGCCGGAAACGGCCACGCCTGGGACGGTGACGCCGGAAACGGTGACACCGGAAACTGTGACGCCCGAAACGGTCACGCCGGAAACCGTCACCCCGGAGACGGGTGGCGGCCACGTGAAGCTGGTGCCCGCTGACGCGGCCCCTGCCGCCCCCGCGGCCTCGACCCGGGAACTGCCGGTGCCGAACTACGACGACCTGACGATCGCGTCGCTGCGCGCCAGGCTGCGGAACCTGTCGGCGGATCAGCTTGCCCAGCTGGTCGACTACGAGAAGAGCCACGCGAACCGCGAGGACGTGGTCCAGATGTTCGAGCGCCGCATCGCGAGGCTCGCCGAGGGCTAACCGGCGTTCCGCCAACATGATGGATAGTTAGGCACCCTCTGGTGTGCCTAACTATCCATCATCATGAGCCAGCGCCTGCCGGCCCGCACCCTGCGTCCCACGAGTCGCGTGGACCCCGCGGGGCAAGGGGATGCATCGGCGGTGTGGCCCACGGGTGCGAATCTATTGTCGGTGTGGCCCACGGGTGCGAATCCGTTGTCGGTGTGGCCCACGGGTGCGAATCCGTTGGCGGTGTGGGCCACGGGTGCGAATCCGTTGGCGGTGTGGGCCGCACCGACAATTGCCCCGCGGCGTGAATGATGCGCCACCGTGGCGGGCGATATGGGCCCGACTGTCGGACCGGCGTGGTGGGATAGGGGCATGGCCCTCGAGACATCCGCGGAGTCGCCGGTCCCGGTGCGGACCGTGCTGCAGCTCGTGAGCGGCTGGATCGGGAAGCTCGGCCGGGTCTGGGTCGAGGGGCAGATCGCCGAGTGCAAAAAGCGCGGCAACACGGTGTTCCTCACCCTCAGGGACCCGATCGCGGCCGTCTCCGCGCAGGTGGTCTGCACGCGCCAGGTGTTCGAGGTGACCAGCCCGCAGGAGGGCGCGCGGGTGGTGATCTTCGTCAAGCCCGATTTCAACGCCACCCGCGGCTCGTTCGCGTTCACCGCGCTGGAGATCCGCGCGGTCGGCATCGGTGAGCTGCTGGCGCGGCTGGAGAGGCTGCGCCGCGAGCTCGCCGCCGAAGGTCTTTTTTCATCGGAACGGAAGCGGCCGCTGCCTTTCCTCCCCGCTGTCATCGGACTGGTGTGCGGACGCGAGTCCGCCGCCCAGCGCGACGTCCAGGAGAACGCCCAGCGCCGCTGGCCCGCCGTCAGGTTCCGGGTCGAGCAGACCGCGGTCCAGGGGCCGTACGCGGCCGGTGAGATCATCGCCGCGCTGCGCCGGCTCGACGAGGACCCCGAGGTCGACGTCATCGTGATCGCCAGGGGCGGCGGCTCGCTCGAAGACCTGCTGCCGTTCTCCGACGAGGCGCTGATCAGAGCCGTGGCGGCCTGCCGGACCCCGGTGGTGAGCGCGATCGGGCACGAGCAGGACACCCCGCTGCTCGACTACGTGGCGGACCTGCGGGCGTCGACCCCGACGGACGCGGCCAAGCGCATCGTGCCCGACGTCGCCGAGCAGCTCGCGCTGGTCACCCAGCTCAGGGACCGGGCACGGCGCAGCGTGCGCGGCTGGCTCGACCGCGAGCTCGCCTGGCTGGACGCGGTCCGGTCCCGGCCGGCCCTCGCCGACCCGGTGCGCGAGATCGAGCGCCAGGCCGAGCTGGTCGACGCGCTGGCCCAGCGGGCGCGGCAGTGCGTGGCCGGCCGTCTCGCCAGGGCCGAGGACGACATCACGCACACCCGCGCGCGGCTGCTCGCGCTCTCCCCCGCCGCGACGCTGGCCCGCGGTTACGCGATCGTGCAGCAGGCCGACTCCAGCGTCGTCCGGTCCGCCGCGGCGGTGTCCGCCGGCGAGCAGCTCAGCGTCCGGTTCGCGGAAGACCAGCTCAGCGTCACTGTGGACGACGAGTAGGCCACGGGTAGGATACGTTTCGTGGCGGATCGTGAGGCTCTCTCCTACGAGCAGGCGCGGGACGAGCTCACCAGCGTGGTGAAGCGGCTCGAGGCGGGCGGCCTCTCCCTGGAGCAGTCGCTGGACCTGTGGGAGCGCGGCGAGCGGCTGGCCGCGATCTGCGGCGAGTGGCTGGAGGGCGCCAGGGCCAGGCTGACCGCCGCCATGGCGGCGCACGACGCGGCCGAGGCCCCCGCCGGCCGTGAGCCTGGCAAAGCCGGCGGAGCAGGGAACGGCGAGACCCCCTTCTAAGTCACACCCGCGCGGGATCCGGCCCGCCCGGGCCGGGCATCTACCCTGTACCTATGCGCGTGGATATCTGGAGTGACGTCGTCTGCCCGTGGTGCTACGTCGGCAAAGCGCGGTTCGAGAAGGCGCTGGGCGGCTTCCCGCACCGCGACGAGGTCGAGGTGGTGTATCACTCCTTCGAGCTGGACCCTGGCTATCCGAAGGACCTGCGGGAAACCTCGCTCGTCATGCTCAGCAGGAAGTACGGCATGCCGGAAGCGCAGGCGCGTGCCGCCGAGGCGCGGGTCGCCGGGCTCGCCGAGGCCGAGGGGCTCGGCTTCGACCCCGACCGGCCGGTCGGCAACACCTTCGACCTGCACCGCGTGATTCACCTCGGCCGGGAGAAGGGCACGGCGCGCGAACTGCTCACCGCGCTCAACCAGGCCTACTTCGGCCAGGCGCGGCAGGTCTTCGACCGGGACGTGATCATCGAGATCGGCAAGGCGGCGGGGCTTGACGAAGCCGCCGTCGCCGAGGTGCTCGACGGCGACGCGTACGCCGACGCGGTCCGGCAGGACGAGCGGGAGGCGGCCGAGCTAGGCATCAGCGGCGTCCCGTTCTACGTTTTCGACATGGCGCTCGGCGTGTCGGGCGCGCAGCCGACCGACACGTTCGGCGCCGCTCTCGACCAGGCCTGGGCTCGCCGCGGCTGATACGGCCGGTACGGGGAAGGAAGCCAAGCATGACCGAGCAGACCGAGATTTCCAGCGTCGTTCCCGGCACGCCGGAGCCCAGCCAGCACGCGCCGAACAGGAACCTGGCCCTTGAGCTAGCGCGGGTCACGGAGGCGGGCTCGATGGCCGCCGCGCGCTGGGTGGGCCGCGGCGACAAGAACGGCGCGGACGGTGCCGCCGTGAGCGCGATGCGGTCGCTGATCAACTCCGTGTCCATGCGGGGCGTGGTGGTGATCGGCGAGGGCGAGAAGGACAACGCCCCGATGCTCTTCAACGGGGAGGAGGTCGGCGACGGCACCGGCCCCGCCTGCGACGTGGCGGTCGATCCCATCGACGGAACCAGGCTGTGCGCCAACGGGATGCCGAACGCCGTGTCCGTGCTCGCCGTCGCGGAACGCGGCTCGATGTACGACCCGTCCGCCGTCTTCTACATGACCAAGCTAGCCGCCGGGCCTGAGTCGGCGGCAGTCGTGGACATCGACGCGCCGCCGGCGGTCAACATCGCCGCGGTGGCCAAGGCGAAGGGCATCACGCCGCACGACGTCACCGTGGTCATCCTGGACCGGCCGCGGCACGAGGGCCTGATCGCCGCGGTCCGGGCGGCGGGCGCCCGGATCCACCTGATCACCGACGGCGACGTGGCCGGCGCCATCATGGCCGCCAGGGAGGGCACCGGCATCGACCTGATGCTCGGCATCGGCGGCACCCCGGAAGGGATCATCGCCGCCTGCGCGCTGAAGTGCCTCAGCGGCGTGATCCTCGGCAAGCTCGCGCCGCGGGACGACGCCGAGCGCCGCAAGGCGCTCGACGCGGGCCACGACCTGAACCGCGTGCTCACCACCGACGACCTGGTCTCCTCCGACGACGTGTTCTTCGCCGCCACCGGGATCACCGACGGCGAGCTGCTCGACGGGGTGCGGTACAAGCCAGGCGGCGCGACCACGCACTCGCTGGTCATGCGGTCCAGGTCCGGCACGATCAGGTCCATCCGCAGCGAGCACGCGCTATGGAAGCTGAAGGCCTACTCGACGATCAACTACGACTAAGACCGTCACGCCAGCGGCGCCCGCCGCCACCGCGGCAGCCAGCGCCGCGGCCGCGGCGGGGTGCGCACGAGGACCTCGCTCGCGACCACGTACCCGCGCACCTCGACCACCGGGTGGTCGTCGCCTTCCGGCAGCCATCTCATCGTCCCGCCGCGCTGCCGGCCGAGCACCCCTGTCCCGTTCATCACGACCTCGACGCCGGCCGGGACGATCAGCCGGATCCGTCCGAAGAGGGCGTACACGTTGAGCACCACGTGCCGGTCTTGCAGCAGCGCCTCGCGCAGGTCGAGCACCGCCTCGCCGAACACCGCCGAGCAGGTCACGGTGGCCGGGACGACCCACCGGCCGTAGCGCTCCGCGCTGGTGAAGAACGCCGCGATGGCCTGCCCGCCGTCCAGCCGGAGCGGCTGCCGGTCGGGCAGGGCCAGGTCCGCGGTCAGCCCCGCCAGCTCGCCCAGGGTGCGCGCGGTGAGAGCGGCCCCAGACCGTTCCGAATGTTCTTCCGTGGTCAGACGACCGTCGGCAAGCGCCTCAGACAGCATGGCGACGACCCGCTCGCGGTCGGTGTCCGACGCGCGAAGATCGCGGGGACCGGGGCGGGACGGCATGGTCTGAAGATATAACTTCTGCATGACCGAGGTGTCACAGCGCGCACGCGAAGAGAACGTCTCCCTTGTCAGGTTCCTGTACGCCGACCACGGCGGGATCATCCGCGGCAAGGCCGCGGCGACCGCCCGGCTGGCCGAACGGATCGAGAGCGGCATCGGTCACACCCGGGCGATGATGGCGATGTCCATGATGGACGAGCTGCAGCCGGTCGAGGGCATGGGCCCGGTTGGTGAGGTCCGGATCAAGCCGGACCCTAACACTTTCGTCACGCTGCCCTACGCGTTCGGCGCCGCGGCTATGCTGGCGGACCAGGTGAACCCGGACGGTACGCCGTGGGACGGGTGCGCGCGCACCTTTCTCAAGCAGGCGATCGCCGACCTGGGCGCCGAAGGATACGAACTGCAGGCCTCGTTCGAGCCGGAGTTCACGCTCGGCCGCCGCGAAGGCGCGGAACTAGTCCCCGTCGACGAAAGCCTGTGCTACTCTGCTACCGGTTTTCACCTGGCGCACGACTATATTATCGACCTCGTCGCTGCGCTGAACAAACAAGGTCTAGAGGTCGAGCACTATTACCCCGAGCTTGGCCACGGCCAGCAAGAGGTGCCCATCAGGCACGCGACGGCGCTGCGCGCCGCGGACAACCACGTCCTGCTGCGCGAGACCGCGCGGGCCGTGGCGATCCGCCAGGGCCTGTGGGCGAGCTTCGCGCCGAAGCCGCTGCCGGACCAGGCGGGCAACGGTGCCCACCTGCACGCCTCGCTGTGGGCCGGCGGGTCGAACGCGTTCGCCGATCCTTCAGGCCAGTTCGGCATGTCCAGGCTCGGCTACCGCTTCCTCGCCGGGGTGCTTGCTCACCTGCCCGGCCTCGTGGCGCTGACCTGCGGCAGCGTGAATAGCTACCGGCGCCTCGCGCCGTCGATGTGGGCCGGCGCGTTCGCCTGCTGGGGCCCGGACAACAGGGAGGCCGCTGTCCGGCTCTGCTCGCCGATCGGCGCGGCCGGCTCGGTCAACCTGGAGCTGAAGCCCTGCGACTCGACGGGGAACCCCTACCTCGCGCTCGGCGGGTTCATCTACGCGGGCATCGACGGTATCCGCCGGTCGCTCGATCCGGGCGAGCCGATCGCAGTCGATCCCGCAACATTGTCTTCTTCGGAACGTACGCGGCTTTCCGTGGTCAGGCTGCCCGCCTCGCTGAGCGAGGCCCTCGACGCGCTGGAGGCCGATTCGCTGCTGATGTCAGCGCTCGGCCCGCTGCGCTCGACGGCCTACCTGGCGGTGAAGCGCTCGGAGGCCGCGCACTTCGCTGAGAAGGACGCGGCCTACGAGGCGTTCCACCACTGGATGAAGTTCTAGCTTTCCGGTATGGGGGGCTTCCCGCCCCAAACCCCGGGGACTACCGCGCCGCGGGGTCGATTCCCTCGCGGTCGACGCCAGAGCGGAAGATGGTCTGTGGCGGTTTCGCGACGACAGAGAGCGGCGTCGCCACATCCTCGAGGGACTTCCCCTCGGCATCGACGGCGCAGAAGATCGCGATCACGCCGCCGAGGATCATCGCGGCCGCACCGACGATATAGCCGACGAACAGCGAGTTCCGGTCGGTGCCGTTGCCGATCAGGTGGCCGTACCAGTGCGAGCCGAACGCGCCGAAGCACTGCGCGATAGCGAAGAACACGGCGATGGCCTTCGCCCGCACCTCCAGCGGGAAGATCTCGCTGACCGTCAGGTACCCGGCGCTGGCGCCAGCCGAGGCGAAGAAGAAGACCACCGTCCAGCAGATCGTCTGCGTGACGGCGTTCAGCGCGCCGACACGGAACAGTTCGGCGCTGATGGCCAGCAGTATGCCGGACAGGATGTAGGTGCCGGAGATCATCTTCCGGCGGCCGACCGTGTCGAACAGCCGCCCCAGGGTCAGCGGCCCAAGCAGGTTGCCGACTGCGAACGCCATGAAGTAATAGGCGGTGTCCGTGGCCGGGACCTTGAAGAAGTACAACAGCACAAGCCCGTACGTGAAGAAGATCGCGTTGTACAGGAACGACTGCGTGATCATCAGCGCGGCGCCGAGGATAGAACGGCTCGGGTAGTGGCGGAAGAGCACCCGCAGCAGGGCCAGGTAACCGATCTGGTCGGTCGGCCGGATCTCGATCTCCCGGCTCGGGTCCACGGGCGGCAAGTCGCCCTTTGTCGCCGCGACATCGTGCTCGATCTCGCTGATCGACCCTTCGGCTGCCTGCTCCCTGCCGTGCATGATCTGCCAGCGCGGGCTCTCCGGCAGGTGCCGCCGGACGAAGATGATCACCAGCGCGAGCACCGGGCCGACCAGGAAGGCGACCCGCCAGCCCCACACGGGCGTGATGTGGTTGAGCGCCACGATTGTCACGATGGTGCCGAGGAACGCGCCGGCCCAGTAGGTGCCGTTGACGGCGAGGTCCACCCGGCCGCGGTACTTGGCGGGGATCATCTCGTCGATGGCCGAGTTGATCGCCGCGTACTCACCGCCGATGCCCATGCCCGCGATGACACGAGTCGCGTACAGGAAGATGAACCAGTGCCCGCCGGCCGGGGTGAGCGCGGTGAGCCCGCTGCCGACCAGGTACACGCCCAGCGTGATCATGAACAGGTTCTTGCGCCCGAGTTTGTCCGACATCCGGCCGAAGAACAGGGCGCCGATGACCTCGCCGATCAGGTACCACCAGGCGATGTCGGACACGGCACCCGCGGACATGTTGAGCGTGTTGTGCAGCGTCAGGTCGGGGCCGACGTTGCTGGCGATGGTGATTTCGAGTCCGTCGAGGACCCAGGCGACCCCGAGAGCTATCACCAGTCTTGTGTGGAACCGTGACCAAGGCAGCCGGTCGATCCGCGCCGGTATAAGGCTGCGGATAGACGGAGTGCTCTCGGTCGTGGAGGATGTGGCAGCCATACTGCGCTCCTTGTTCTCCCGCCTAGCAGGCCCGTCGCTCACGCGAACTTTTCGCCCTCTGTTACCCCCACGTTTCCTGTGTACACATGGTTACTTAAAGTGACAATCGCAAGAACCCGGGAGGTCACAGTGACTTTTGCCGGCTGCTGCGAAGCAGCGGGCGGGCCGGCTGCCATTTCAGAGCCGCGTCAGCGTCGCTTCATCACGGTGGTCGACGACTGGCAGGGCCGCGGGCTTAGCAGCAAGCTGCTGGCGCTGCCCTGCGAGCGCGCGCCGGGATGACATACAGATACCTGAGGCCCGGGTGGCGTCGGTGTCATCCGGGCCCCAGGCTGGCCGCTGCGGGCGTCAGGCTCCGGGCTGGCCGCTGCGGGCGGCGGCCTTGGCTCTGCGCGGCTCGAGGGCCCGGGCCGGCAGCCGGGACGCGCGCACGCCGACGGTGACCGTGCGTACCAGGATCATGGCGATGGCCATGAAGATCAGCCCGTCGGTGAGGGCCGCGACGCTGACCTGGTGTGCGATGCCCCAGCTCACCAGCGGGGCGGTGAACCAGTGCACGGAGCCGTAGGAGAAGGCCGCGCGGGCGCCGATGATGGCGGTCCAGAAGATCGCGTACGGCAGCCCGGCCCGGCTGACCGGCTTGCCGGTCGCCGGGCTCCGGTAGACGCCCATCAGGGCGCTGGCGGCCAGCCCGCACAGCAGCCCGGCGGCGACGCCCGCGATCTCTACCGCCAGGGCCGTCCCGTGGGTGGCCGGCCGGTCGACAAAGAACGGGATGGTCACCGCGGCGGCGATCACGGGACGCAGCAGCCGTATCTTGCTGATCTTGCGCGCGGGGCCGAGGTCGGTGGCCAGCACGGTGGCGAGCACGACGCCGTTGACGATCATTGCTTCGGTCAGTTCGGAAAGCATCTCGAGCTCCTTCGAGTGGGTTTCGTTAACGACTCCACATTCGCCGATTGCGCTGGTGAGCGCGTCGGAGCACGGGCTGGTCCCTGGCATGAGAATGACGGGCGGGCCTGGTACCGGGCGGTACCAGGCCGCACCCGGCGGGTCAGCCCGGGCTTCAGCCCGGGGGCTGACGTGCCGCTGCCGCGACCCGGCCGATACTGGAGGCATGCTGCGCACGGTCAACGCGCTGGCCCGCGCCGTCGGCTTCGTATGGCTCGGTCTGCTGGCGTTTCTCATCGCTCCGCCGAGCGCGCCGTCCGCCCTGCCGGTTCAGATCGCGTGCTACGCCGTGCTTGGCCTGGCCCTGCTGGCCTGGACCGTGCTGGAGGCGTCCCCCGCCGCCGCGGCGCGATATCCCGCCTGGGCGCTGGCCGTACTCCGCGGGGTGATCGCCTTCGCCTCGGGGTTCGCGGCCGGCGCTGGCGGCGGCGGTTCGGCCATGGTGGTCTTCGCGTTCGTGGCAGCGACGGCCGCGGGCATTAACAGCGACCTCGCGGCAGCGGCGGCCGTGACCGCGGCGGGCATACTCGCGATCGAGGTCAGCGGGCTGGCTTTCGGCCAGAGCTACGGCACGCTGCTGGGGCTCCCGGCGATCGTCCTCGCCGGCCTGGTGTTCGGGCGCAACTGGGGCGGGTACCGGGTCCAGGCGGAGCAGGCGGCGGCGCTGCTGGCCCAGCGCGAGCAACTGCAGGCAGAGCAGCGCCGAGCCGACCTCCTCGACGAGCGCGCCCGCATCGCCCGGGAGATCCACGACGTGCTCGCCCACTCGCTCGGCGCGCTCGGGATCCAGATCCAGGCGGCGCGGTCGGTGCTGCACAAGGACGCCGACCAGGCTAATGACCTGCTGGCCGCGGCCCAGCAGATGGCCGCCGAGGGCCTGGTGGAGACCCGCCGCGCGGTTCAGGCCCTGCGTACCGACACCCTGCCGCTCGATGAGGAACTTGCCCTGGTCACCGGCACCCACGCGCAGCGGTATCACGTCCCCGTCAGCTACGAAACTCGCGGCGTCCCCGCGGCCCTGCCCCCGGACGCCACGCTCGCGCTGCTCCGCATCGCCCAGGAGGCCCTGGTCAACGCGGCCAAGCACGCCGCGGGGCAGCCCGTGGCGGTCTGTCTCGACTATGGCGACGCCGATGTCCGGCTCACCGTCCGCAACGGCCTGCCCGCGGACGGTGACACCCGCCAGCCGGCGGACGTGAGCACCGTCAACGGCGGCTACGGGCTGACCGGCATGCACGAACGGCTCCGGCTGCTGAACGGAACCCTCGAGGCGGGGCGCCGCGACGGCCAGTGGATCGTGACCGCCCAACTGCCGCGCCGCCAGCCTGAGACCATGGCTTCATGACCACCCCGTCGGCGGGGGCGCCGCTGCGACTCGTCATCGCCGATGATCAGGCCAGCGTGCGCCAGGGCCTCGTCCTGCTGCTCGACGCGGTACCCGACATCGAGGTGGCCGGCGCCGCCGCGGACGGGGAGCAGGCCCTGGACCTCGTGGCCGAGCACCACCCCGACGCGATCCTGCTCGACCTGCACATGCCCGTCCTGGACGGCATCGGCGCCATCCGCCGGCTGACCGCCGAGCACCCCGAGGTCGCGATCGTCGTGCTCACCACATACGCGGACGACAGTTCGGTCCTGGACGCGCTCCGGGCCGGCGCGCGCAGCTACCTCACCAAGGACGCCGACTACACCGAGATCGCCCAGGCGCTGCGCGCGGCGGTAGGCGGGCTGACGGTCTTCGACCCCCGCGTGCACGCGACGCTGCTCGCCGCCACGGCCCCACCCGGCAAGCCCGAGCCCGCCCGGAGCGCGCCGCCTCCCGACGGCCTGACGCAGCGCGAGGCGGAGATCCTGGGCATGATCGCCCGCGGGATGACCAATCCGGAGATCGCCGCGCAGCTGTTCCTGAGCAACCACACGGTCAAGACCCACATCAGCCGGATCTTCGCCAAGACCGGGTCGCGGGACCGCGCCGCCGCGATCGGCTACGCGCATCGCCACAACATCGGCTGACCGCGCGCGGACCAGATTCAGTGAGACAAATCAGTGGATCGGACCAGGTTCAGTGATACTGGACCAAATTCGATGAGACAGGACAATTTGCCGGCGTGGTGCTGGATAGGTTCATTCGGGCGCTGGACGGATTTGAGGCGGTGCTTGCCGGGGTTGCGCCCGGCCGCTGGACTGCGCTGTCGCCGTGCGCGGGCTGGTCCGCCGCCGATGTAGCCGGTCACGTGATCGGTGACCTGCGGGAGACTGAGGCGCTGGCGCGCGGGCACTACGCCGGGACCAGAGCCGATGATCCGGGCTCTGCGGCCGGAGACGATCCGCTGGCCGCGTGGCGCGCGGCACGAGCTGACATGATGGCTGCCCGACCTCACTAGGCTGCTGGCGATCTTCGGCCGCCGCAACACCGGCAGTTAAAGACCTTTCGAAGACCGGCCGCGTCACCTCAATGCCCAGTATGGGCGCTGCCGATCATGGTCTGGGGCGGTGGCGGACGGTGTAGTGGGCGACGGCCCCGAAGGTAAGGTGTGATCAGTGTCATGCTCTTCCACGTAAGACTTCAGCCTGCTGCAGTACTCGCGCTCGAACGCGCGTAGGTCGTCGACCCGGCGCTCGAGTTCCTCGCGGTTCTGGACCAGCGAGCCCATGGCCTGGCGGTGCCGCTCCTGCGCGTCGCGTTCCAGGCACTCGGCCCGAGCCCGCGCGTGCGTTGAGCGGTAAGCCGGTGACCGCGACCGCGCTTGGCTCGGGGAAGATGGAGTCATGGCGGTGCTGAACGCTCCTATCGTGCTCGGTCCGAATCAGCCCGCGCACTTCTACCGCGGCGGCGCGGGCATCGCGAGCTTGCGCGGTATCCCGCAGCCTTCCGCGAACTCTCCCCAGGACTGGATTGGTTCCACGACGGAGATCTTCTCGCGGCCAGGCGTCGGCCTGAGCCGACTCGACAGCGGCGAGACGCTCCGCGACGCGATCGCCGCCGCGCCGGCCGACTTCCTCGGGCCGGGTCACGTCGCCAGGTACGGTGCCGACCCGGCGCTGCTGGTCAAGATCCTCGACACGGGCCAGCGCCTGGTCGTGCACTTCCATCCTGACCGCGACTTCGCCGCCCGCCATCTCGGCTCACGCTATGGCAAGACCGAGGCGTGGATCATCCTTGAGAGCAGGCACGAGGGGAACGACGCGAGCGCTGGCCACGTCTATCTCGGATTCAAGCGCGACGCTGATCCTGCGGTCATCCGCCGCTGGGTCGCCGGCCAGGACACGTCCGCCATTCTCGACTCGCTCAACAAGGTCGCTGTCGTGCCTGGTGACACCGTGCTGGTGCCGGCTGGGGTTCCGCATGCCATCGGCGCGGGGATCACGCTGGTGGAGCTGGAAGAACCCACGGATTTCTCGATCCTCCTCGAGTGGGCCGGCTTCGCGGTCGACGGGGCCAAGGAGGGGCATCTGGGCCTGGGATTCGATGTCGCGCTCACCGCGCTTGACGTCAGCGGCTGGGACGAGCACCGCCTGCGCACCCTGCGGGAGCCGCGCCCCGACGCGGCGCAGCGGCCGGGGGTTACCCGCTTGCTGCCACCGAGTGCCGACCCGTTCTTCCGGGCCCAGCGAGTCGACGTATCCGCACCGGTGACCTTCGATCCTGGCTACGCCATCCTGATCGTCGTTGCTGGCGACGGCCAGATCACCCACTCCACGGGTTGCCTCGCCGTACGGCGGGGCGCCACGATCCTGGTGCCCCATAGCGCCGGCGCGACCACCCTCGAAGCCGATGTCCAGGCGCTGCGCTGTCAGCCGCCGGTGCCTGTCCCTGCGTAGCCGGGGAGTCCGCACACCGTGCACTCATCCCGGCAGAGCTTCGCTTGGCGGGTTTCACTCCGCCGCGACCGCGCGACGACAGTAGTGCGCAGGTCAGGAAGCGGCCGCGCGACAAGACCACCGACAACGGCCGGCGGCGGGAGATCCGGCGTGGGCTTGGCGGCGTCTCCTGCCGCTCATATAGTTAGCTCTGTGAACGATGTAAGTGTCGCCGTCAGCGAAACGGCCAAGGCAGCGGCGGCTGAGCTGCTCGCGGCGCTCGGCGCGATCCGCCGGGTCGCGCGGCGGGCCGTGAGCTCGTCGGCGCTGGCCGGAGCGCTGCCGCCGGCCAGGTCAGAGCTGCTGCGGCTCGCCGCCCGCAGGCCGGGAATCAGCGTCGCCGAGGCGGCGCAGGAACTGCGGCTGGCGCCGAACACCGTCAGTACGATGATCAGCCAGCTCGCCGCGGACGGCCTGCTGACCAGGGGCCGGGCCCCGGCGGACGGGCGTTCCGTCCGGCTGACCGTGACCGGCGAGGGCGCCGCCCGGGTCGCGCAGTGGCGGGACATCCGTGCCGAGCTGGCCGGCCGGGCGCTCGAGCGGCTGCCGGCCGCCGACCGGCGCGCCATCAGCGCCGCCGTGCCCGCGCTAGCCCGTCTCGCGGAGCAGATGGAGGAATTGTGAGCGTCGGCGCCGCCGAGCGGACACCTAGGGGAACCGTCGCGGACGCGGTCCTGTGCACCGGACTCACCTACCGGTTCGGCACCCACACCGCGGTCGACCACGTCGACATGACCATCGAGCCCGGCGAGATGTTCGGCCTGCTCGGGCCGAACGGCGCGGGCAAGCCGAACATCGGATAATGGCATTTCTTCGTCAGCGGCGCTCTGGCCTGGTGGCGGGCAGGACGCTCGTCAGCGTGACGTGTCCGCTGAGGTGAGAGTGCCAGCGCGGTCGAGGAGGGTCATCGCGTCGTGATCGGGCGTGCCTGGCGCGGCCAGGTAGGCGATGAGGCGCTGGCCGTCGGCGCGGCTCACGTCGAGGGTCTCGTGGGCGAGCGTCATCGTGCCGACAAGCGGGTGCCGGAAAGCCTGGTCGCCGACGCCTGCCCGGCGCACTTCGTACCGCCCCCAGAGTCGGCCGAAGTCCGGGCTCTTGACCAGTAGTTCCCCGACCAGCGACGCCAGGTCGGTGGCGTCCGGGTCGCTGCCAGCAATGGCGCGGAGCTGGGCGACGCAGCGGCGGGCCTTCTGCTCCCATTCGGGGAACAGGTCCCGCGCGGCCGGGTGCAGGAATGTGTACCTGATCGTGTTGCGCTGCCTAGGCGGCCATTCGAATAGGCCGTAATGCAACTGGGCGCCGCCGGGGTTAGCGGCCAGCATGTCGTAGGTGCGGCTGAGCAGGTACGCCGGGTTCGGGCGCAGGCTCTCAAGCAGCATGCCGATGGTGGGGCGGACCGCGCGGGATGGCGGCTTCGGCGGCACCGGGGCACGTCGGGCCGCCTGCGCCGCCAGCGATTGCAGGTACTCGTGCTCTTCATCTTCGAGGCGCAGCGCGCGGGCGAGCGCGTCGACGACCGCGGGGCTCGGCCTAGTCTCCCGGCCGCGTTCGAGCCGCGTGTAGTAGTCGATGCTCACCCCGGCGAGCGTGGCGATCTCCTCGCGTCTCAGGCCGGGCGTGCGGCGCGAGCCGATGCCGGATGGCAGGCCCGCGTCCTGCGGGCGGACGCCCTCGCGCCGGGCGCGCAGGAAGCGGCCAAGCTCGGTCGGCGCGTGCCCGTCGGGCATCTGGTCCGGCATGTTCACCATTGTGCCTGGTA
Source organism: uncultured Actinomycetota bacterium (assembly GCA_963843745.1). GTDB lineage: Bacteria > Actinomycetota > Actinomycetes > Streptosporangiales > Streptosporangiaceae > Trebonia. The sequence goes on along the minus strand of CAWJLP010000007.1, from coordinate 63,484 downwards.
ACCGCGGTTGCTGGGAGGCCGTGTCACTCCCCCGCTCAGCGCGCCCCGTTCCCTGCTCACTAGATCGCCGTGCACCGGAAGGGCGCGGTCTGCCGCGCGCGGGCACGCGGCGGCAGGCTCGGGACATGACAGACGCTGAGGTGAAGGGGGCGGCGCGTTCCGCCCGACGCCGTGGCACGCCCGTCCAGGCCCGGCTGGCGCTGGCCGCGGCGCTGCTCGGGTTCTTCATGATCTGCCTCGACGCGACCGCGGCGAACGTGGCGCTGCCGGCGATCGGGCGCTCCCTGCACGGGGCGACGGACGGCCTGCAGTGGGTGCTGGACGGCTATACGGTGCCGTTCGCGGCGTTGCTCATTTCGGCGGGGGCGGTGTCGGACCGGGCGGGCGCGCGCCGGATGCTCGGCTGGGGCCTGGTACTGTTCACCGCCGCGTCGGCCGGGTGCGGTCTCGCGCCGGCGCTGTGGGCTCTCATCGGCGCCCGGATTGTCCAGGGCTGCGCGGCGGCGGTGACGCTGCCCGCGTCACTCTCCCTGGTGCGGCAGGCGTTCGGCGAGCCGGCGGCACGGGCGCGGGCGGTCGCCGTGTGGAGTTCCGGTGGCGCGGCCGCGATCGCGGCCGGCCCGGTGCTCGGCGGCGTCCTGACATCGGCCGCGGGATGGCGGGCGATCTTCTTCATCAACCTGCCGGTGGGCGCGGTGACGCTGGCGCTGGCGGCCCGCGCGCCCCGGTCGCCCAGGCTGACGGCACCCCTCGACATGGCGGGGCAGGCGATGGCGGTTCTCGGGCTGGCGGCACTGGCCTTCGGGGTGATATCGGGCGGTGCGGACGGCTTCGTATCGATGGCGTCGCTGGCCGGGCTGGGGGTCGCGGTCTTCGCGTCTGCCGCGTTCATCGTCGTGGAATCGAAGTCCAGGCAGCCGATGGTGCCGCTCGCGCTGTTGCGCTCGCGGGCAGTCGCTGCGTGCCTGCTGATCGGTTTTTCGATCAACGTCGCCTTTTACGGCGTCGCGTTCGTGCTGAGCCTGTACTTCCAGCGGGTGCTCGGCGAGTCGGCGGTCACGGCGGGCCTGCTGTTCCTGCCGATGACGGGACTGCTGACAGTGGCGAGCCTTGCCTCCGCCCGCGTGTCGGCGCGGTGGGGACACCAACTGCCGCTCCGGCTGGGGCTGAGGACGAGCACGCTGGGGATGGTCCTGCTGGTATTCCTGCGCGGCAGGATCGGCATGGAGATAGCGCTGGTCCCGGCCGGCGCCGGGCTCGGATTCGCGCTGCCGTCGCTGACGTTCATGTTGCTCGACTCGCTGCCCGCTGCCCAGGCCGGGCTCGCGGGCGGACTATTCAACGCGGCCAGGCAGACCGGCGGGGCGCTCGCGGTGGCGGTGTTCGGGGCGCTGATATCTATATCATTCTCGGCCGGCATGCGTCAGGCGCTGCTGATCTCCGTGGCGCTGCTTGCCGCGAGCACCGCAGCCGCGTTCGCGGTGTTCCGCGCACAGTAGCCGCACCGGCGGCAGACCGGGCTAGTGGCCACCCGTCGCGCGCGGTCACGCCGGTCTGAATGACCGGCAAGAGAATGCCTACGGCGCCGGCAAGACCACCACGATCCGCATGCTGACCACGCTGCTGAAGCCCGCCGCCGGCACGGTTACCGTCTTCGGCATCGACGCCGCCGCCCGCCCGATGCTCGTGCGCCGCGTGATCGGCTACGTCCCGCAGATGCTGTCCGCGGACGCGAACCTGACCGGCGTCGAGAACGTCGAGCTGTTCGCCAGGCTCTTCGACGTACCGCGCAAGGAGCGGAAGGAAAAGGTTGCCGCCGCGCTAGACGCGATGGGGCTCACCGAGGCCGCGACGCGGCTGGCCGGCACCTACTCCGGCGGCATGATCCGGCGGCTCGAACTCGCCCAGGCGCTGATCAACGCGCCGCGGCTGCTGGTGCTCGACGAGCCGACGGTCGGGCTGGACCCGATCGCCCGCGGTGTCGTCTGGGAGTACATCGCGCGGCTGCGCGACGAGCATCAGATGACCGTGCTGATGACCACGCACTACATGGACGAGGCCGACGCGTACTGCGACCGGGTCTCGCTGATGCACCGCGCCACGATCCGCGCCACGGGCCGGCCCGCCGACCTGCGCGCCGGGCTCGGCGAGGGCGCGACGCTCGACGACGTGTTCCGTCACTACACCGGCGACACCCTGGACAAGGCACCGGAAGAAGGAGGCATCCGTGACGTACGCCGCTCCCGGCGCACCGCCCGCCGCCTCGGCTGAACTGCCCGTCATCCACGACGACCCGGTGACGGCGCTGCGCCGCCTGGCCAGCCGGATCGGCACCTTGTGCTGGGTGGAGCTGCGCAAGATCCGGCACGACCGTACCGAGCTGTACACCCGGGCGATCCAGCCCGCGCTGTGGCTGCTGATCTACGGCGAGGTATTCACCCGCTTCCGCGCGATCCCCCTGCCGCCGGGCGTGTCCTACCTCGCTTACCTGTCGCCGGGCATCATCGCGCAGTCCGCCCTCTTCATCGCGATCTTCTACGGCATCCAGATCATCTGGGAACGGGACGCGGGCGTGCTGACCAAGCTGATGGTGACGCCCACCCCGAGGTCGGCGCTCATCACCGGCAAGGCGTTCGCGGCCGGGGTCCGGTCGCTGATCCAGGGCGTGGTCGTGGTGATCATCGCCACGATCCTCGGCGTGTCGTTCACCCACAACCCGCTGAAGCTCGTCGGCGCGGCGATCGTCCTGGTGATGGGCTCGGCCTTCTTCGCCTGCCTGTCGATGTCGATCGCGGGCGTGGCCCTCGCGAGGGACCGGCTGATGGGCATCGGCCAGGCGATCACCATGCCGCTGTTCTTCAGCTCGAGCGCGCTCTACCCGACCTACGTGATGCCCGGCTGGCTGCAGGCCATCAGCAAGGTGAACCCGCTCACCTACGAGGTCGAGGCCCTCCGCGGCCTGCTGATCGGCTGGCCCACCACGCTGTGGCTGGACGTCGTGGTCCTGGTGTGCGCGACGCTCGCCAGCATCACCTGCGCCTCGCTGCTACTGCCGAGGCTCGCGAATCGCTAGCGGTATAAGAGGTTACGTGCGACGGCGCCGCAGCTCTGCCTCCGCAGACGGGGGCGCTGCGTGGCGAGCAATCCACTCGCGGACGGGGGTACCGCGTGGCGCAGCGCCGCCGCACAGCGTCACAATACAATCTTGCGGATACGCAAACAAGTCGTGACATCGATGGACATCTCGCGCCTGCCTAGGATGGGGTCATGGCTGAGTTTTCCTTCACCGAACTTCTTCCGCTCGGGCACGACGACACCACCTACCGGAAGATCGCTGACGGCGGGGCGGAGACCACGGGCCCGTTCGGAAAAAAATTTCTCTATGTAGACCCGGAAGCGCTCACCTTGCTCAGCCGGACGGCGATGCGCGATATCGCCCACCTGCTGCGCCCGTCCCACTTGCGGCAGCTGCGGGCAATCCTCGACGACCCGGAGGCCAGCCCCAACGACCGGTACGTCGCCCGTGACCTGCTGCAGAACGCGAACATCGCCGCCGGGGGCGTGCTGCCGATGTGCCAGGACACCGGGACCGCCATCGTGATGGGCAAGCGCGGCCAGCAGGTGCTGACCGACGGGCGCGATGAGGAGCACATCGCCCGCGGCATCTACGACGCGTACACGACGCTCAACTTGCGCTATTCGCAGATGGCGCCGCTGACCATGTGGGACGAGAAGAACACCGGGTCCAACCTGCCCGCGCAGATCGAGCTGTACGCCGCCGACGGCGACGCGTACAAATTTCTTTTCATGGCCAAGGGCGGCGGATCGGCGAACAAGTCGTACCTGTACCAGGAGACCAAGGCGGTGCTCAACCCGGCGCGGATGGCGTCGTTCCTCGAGGAGAAGATCCGCGCGATCGGGACGTCGGCGTGCCCGCCATACCACCTGGCGATCGTGGTCGGCGGGACCAGCGCGGAGTACGCGCTCAAGACGGCCAAGTACGCCTCGGCCCGGTACCTGGACACGCTGCCTGCCTCGGGGTCGCCGGACGGGCACGGGTTCAGGGACCTGGAACTCGAGGCCCTTGTCCTGGACATCACCAGGAAGATCGGGATCGGCGCGCAGTTCGGCGGCAAGTACTTCTGCCATGACGTGCGCGTGATCCGGCTGCCCAGGCACGGCGCGTCGTGCCCGGTCGCGATCGCCGTGTCGTGTTCGGCCGACCGGCAGGCGCTGGCGAAGATCACGGCCGACGGCGTGTTCCTCGAGCAGCTCGAGGCGGACCCGGCGCAGTACCTGCCGGACCCGGCCGCGGTCACCTCGGACAGCGCGGAGGTCGTGGCGATCGACCTCAACAGGCCGATGGCGGAAATCAGGGCCGAACTGGCGAAGTACCCGGTCAAGACCCGGCTGGCGCTGACCGGGCCGATGGTCGTCGCCCGCGACATAGCGCACGCGAAGATCGCCGAGCGGCTCGACGCCGGCGAGCCCATGCCTTCTTATATGCGCGACCATCCCGTGTACTACGCGGGGCCGGCCAAGACCCCCGCCGGGTACGCGTCCGGGTCGTTCGGGCCGACGACGGCCGGGCGGATGGATTCTTATGTTGAGCGCTTCCAGTCAGCCGGCGGGTCTTTCGTTATGCTGGCGAAGGGCAACAGGTCCACGGGGGTGACCGAGGCGTGCAAACGGCACGGCGGGTTCTACCTCGGCTCGATCGGCGGTGCGGCGGCGCGGCTCGCGCAGGACTGCATCACCAAGGTCGACGTGCTGGAATACCCGGAACTCGGCATGGAGGCCGTGTGGAAGATAGAGGTCCGCGACTTCCCCGCGTTCATCATCGTGGACGACAAGGGCAACGACTTCTTCGCCGAGGCGTCGGGCCCGCTGCTCTCCATCGGCGGCCACCCCTAAACGCTGGTATGGTCCGGCTATGCCCCCAATGACAGGGCGGGTCATCGCCGGGCGGTACATTCTCGACCAGCCGATCGGCCGTGGCGCCATGGGCGTCGTGTGGCGTGGCCGGGACCAGCTCCTCGATCGTGAGGTGGCGGTCAAGGAGGTCGTGCTCTCCTCTTCCATCGGGGCGGACGAGCGGAAGAACGCCTACCAGCGGACGCTCCGCGAGGCGCGCACCGCCGCGCGGCTATCGCACCGCGGCGTGGTCACGGTCTTCGACGTGGCCGAAGAAGACGGGCGCCCGTGGATCGTCATGGAGCTTGTCCCGTCGCGGTCTCTTGACCAGGTGCTGACCGTGGAGCGGCGGCTGACACCGCTGCGCGCCGGGCGGATCGGCCAGCAGCTGCTCGCCGCGCTCGCGGCCGCGCACGCCGTCGGGGTGCTGCACCGGGACGTGAAGCCGAGCAACGTGCTGATCGCCAGGGAGCGGTCCGGTAGCGAGTGGGACGAGCGGGCGGTCCTGACCGACTTCGGCATCGCGCAGTTCGCGGGTGATCCGCGGCTGACGCAGACCGGGATGGTCATGGGCTCCCCCGGGTTCACCGCGCCGGAGCGGATCCGCGGCGGCGCCGCGACGCCCGCGTCCGACCTGTGGTCGCTCGGCGCCACGATCTACGCGGCGGTCGAAGGGAGCGGGCCGTACGAGCAGCGCGGCGGCGCGATCACCACGATGTCCGCCATCATCAACGAGGACGCCCCCGTCGCGTCGGGCTCAGGCCGGCTCGCCCCGCTGATCGCGGCGCTGCTGCGCCGCGACCCGTCCACCCGGCCGTCCGCGGCGGCCGCCGCGCGGATGTTCAGCGACGTGCTGCCGCTGCTGCCTGGCGCGGCCGCGGAGCCCGAGCACCCCGCCACGGTGATGTCCGCGTACGTGCCGCCGCCCGCCGCGCCGGCTGCTTCCGCCGCCGCGGAGGCCGCGGCGCCAGCGTCCGGGCCCGCCGTGGACGAGGCCGTGGAGGAGCCGCCGGCCCGCTCAGCCGAGGTAGCGCCCGCGGCCGCCGGCCATGCCGGCGCGGCTGACCTGGACGTGGCGGGCGGCCATGCCGGCGCGGCTGACCTGGACGTGGCGGGCGAGGAGCCTGCTGGCGGGAAGGGCGCGGCTGTCGCCGCTGCCGCCCTGGCCGGCGTGGCCGCCGCCGCCGCGGCCGATGCGGGCGTGGATGAGGCGGTGACCACTCCGGTGGCTCCGGTAGCCCCAGCCGCCGGGGGCGCCCCGGCCGCCGCGGCCGCCGCGGCCGCCGGGGGCGCCGCGGCCGCCGCCGAGCTGGCATCCGATCCGGGGCCGGCCCCGGCTGAGCCGCAGGCTGCGGCGCCAGAAGTCTCCGATCCGCCCGCGCCGGAAGCGCCCGCCGCCGCGACCTCGATCGACCCGGTACTGCACGACCTGGCGCCGCCGAAACCCAGACCGTCGTTTTCCGCGGCGCAGCCGGCTCGCACCGACCCGCCGACCACACCCCAGCCGTCGCCGTCGTACGAAGAGACGCAGTACAGCGACTCCAACCCCCAATGGCGGGCAGGGTCCGGTGACCAGTGGGGCGCTAACCCGCAACGGGGATCCAACGCGCAATGGGGATCCAGTGCGCAGTGGGGTTCGAACGCCCAGTACGGTTCGAACGCCCAGCCCCCCGGGCCGAACCAGCAGTACGCCGGCCCGTCGCAGCCGTACCCGGATCTCGCCCAGGAGTACGCGCCCGGCACCAGCGGCCGCCCGCAGCGGTCCCGGCGGGGCCGTAAGATCGCGCTGATCGCCGGCGCCGTCGTGATAGCAGCCGCGGCAGGCGGCGGGGCGGCGCTCGCGCTGCGCCACCCGGGGACCGCTGGATCGGGAACGACGGCGAACACCGTGAAGCCGAGCCCTAAGACGCCGTTCGGCTCGGTCAACGCGCTCAACACCCTGTCAACGACCCTCCCGTCAGGCTGGACCACGGACGCCGTCCGGCCGTCCGACACCGGCACGGATGGCGGCTTCTCGATCGACGTGCCGCCGGGCTGGTCCGAGACTCGTTCGGGCCTGGCCACCCATTTCGATGGGCCTAACGGCATCCTCCTCGAGGTTGACCTGACGCCGCACACCTACCAGAACATGGTGACCGAGGCCCAGTACATCAAGAAGCAGTCGCTGGCCAAGGGCGCGTTCCCCGGGTACAAGCAGAACCATCTCCAGGGCGTGCCGGTCCGCGGCACCCAGGGGTCGTTCTGGCAGTTCACCTGGACGCCGGCGGGAGACGTCAAGCAGCTGACGGACGACATCTTGTTCATCATCCCGACATCGGCGGGACCGCAGTCGTACGCCATCTACTTCAGGGCGCCGAACAGCGGGTGGAACGCGACGTACCTGCCCCTCTTCGAGCAGATGCTGCACACCTTCCAGACGACCTCCAAGTCCTGACTGCCGGCGCGCGGCCTGGCCGAGGGCGCGCGGGCGGAAAAGAGCCCGGCCCGCGTAGGGGGTCGCGGGCCGGGCTGTCTCGCTGGCTGGTACTGCTCTTAGCGGGTCAGTACCAGCCGTCCGCTTCCTCGTGCGACCAGGCGGCGCACGGCGACCCGTAGATGCCCTGGATGTAGGTCAGGCCCCAGCGAATCTGGGTGGCCGCGTCGCTCTGCCAGTCCGGCCCCGCGCTCGCCATCTTCGAGCCGGGCAGCGCCTGCGGGATGCCGTAAGCGCCGGAGCCGGGGTTGCTCGCGTAGACGTTCCAGCCGCTCTCCAGCGCCCACAGCGGCTGCAGGCAGGAGAACTGGCCGCTCGACCAGCCGAACTGGCTCAGCATCTGCTCCGCAATCTGCTGCGGCGAGCCCGAGGGCGCGCTGGCCGCGGGCTGCTGGGCAGCCGTTGGCTGCGCTGCCTGCTGCTGCGTGGCCTGTTGCTGTGCGGCCTGCTGTGCGGCGGCCTTCGCGGCCGCTGCCTTGGCCGCGGCGGCCTTCGCGGCGGCGGCCTTCGCGGCGGCGGCCTTAGCCGCTGCCGCCTGCTGCGCGGCGGCCTTGGCGACCGCGGCCTTCGCGGCCGCCGACTCGTACGATGTCTGTCGCTGGGCGAGACCGTACCGCATCGTGTCGAATGACACCTGGCGCTGCGCCGGGCTCAACGTGTCAACGTGGACTTTCTGCGTCAGCATGTGCGCGTCCGCGGCGCCCGCCGCGGATCCGGCGGGCAACGTCGCGGCGGCCGCCGAAATGGCGGTCGCGAGGGTCAGAGTCCCCGCGGCGGCAACGGTGATCAGCCTGGAACGCTTGCCGTTCATGAGCGATGGCATGGAGAGATGCCGTACCAAAATGAACCTTTAGTAGTTCGCGCTTAGCGCGATCGGCGTTCACCCCTGATGGCCACGTCCGCGCAACGGCGTCGGCAGGCGAACATCAGCACACGGACTAGGCACGGGACAGGGTGCCGGCTGCCTCAGGCAGTCATCGTCACGCGGGCGGGGTGCTGTCGGATGTCAACGATGCCATGCGACAAACGATTGCGAGACCACATTCCGGCACTCTCAGCCCTCCGGCAGGCATCGTTGCCGGCGCAGCGCACATGAAACCCCCCGTTTACCAGGGAGTACGGTTACTCTCTAGTAGCAACTATGACACGCGTCACATTGGTCAAAATCTGCGCCTGCGCAACGAGAAAGCAACCGATTCGGGCTATTTGCGTCGCGTATACACTCAATGTATAGTCGGCTCGTGAGCGTTCCTTTGACCCTTCTCGGCTTGCTCGAACGCGAGCCGAGCCATGGATACGACCTCAAGCGCGATTACGACGCGTTCTTCGGGCGTGGCAAGCAACTGCCGTTCGGCCAGGTCTACGCGACACTCGGCCGGCTGGCCCGCGACGGCAAGATCGTTCCGGGGGATGCCGAGCCGGGCGACGGCCCGGACAGACGACGCTACGCGATCACGCCGGCCGGCCGGGACGAGGTCGACACGTGGCTGGCCGAAGCGGTCGAGCCGGAGCCGCATCTCCAGACCGTGCTGTTCGCGAAGGTGACGCTCGCGCTCATGCTCGGCAAGCCGGCCGAGGCCTACCTCGACACCCAGCGTGCCGCGCACATCCGGCGCATGCAGCAACTCACCGAAATCAAGCGAACCGGGCCGCTGGTCGACGTGCTGCTCGCCGACCACGCGCTGTTCCACCTGGAAGCGGACCTCCGATGGATCGAGCTGACGTCAGCGCGGCTGGCGGAACTTGCTGAGGCGGTAGGCACACGATGAGCACCCCCGTTGTTCTGCGCGGCTGCCTGCTCGAGGCGCGCGATATCGTCAAGTCTTTCGGCCAGACCCTCGCGCTGCGCGGCGCGAGCATCGCCGTCGGCCAGGGCGAGATCCTGGCGATCATGGGCCCGAGCGGGTCGGGCAAGTCGACCCTGCTGCACTGCCTGGCCGGCATCTTCCAGCCCGACCGGGGCGAGGTGTGGTTCGACGGGCACCGCCTGGACACGCTCAGCGAGGCCGAACGCACCCGGCTGCGGCGGACCGCGTTCGGCTTCGTCTTCCAGTTCGGGCAGCTGGTGCCTGAGCTCACGGCGGCGGACAACGTTGCGCTGCCGCTGCTGCTGAACCGGACCAGCAGGAAGCTGGCGTACAAGACGGCGGGGTCATGGCTGGACCGGCTGGGCCTCGGCGACAAGGGCGGCCGCCGGACCGGTGAGCTGTCCGGCGGCGAGGCGCAGCGCGTCGCGGTCGCCCGCGCGCTGGCGCTCGCGCCCAAGGTGGTCTTCGCCGACGAGCCGACCGGGTCGCTGGACTCGCTGACCGGCGAGAAGGTCATGGACCTGCTGACCGGGCTGGCCCGCCAGCAAGGCGCCACGGTCGTCGTGGTCACCCACGACGCGCGGGTCGCGTCGTACGCCGACCGCGTGGTCATGGTCCGTGACGGCCGCGTTTCCGCGGACCTCGGAACGGGCGGCGCCCCCCGCTCGCCGGCCGCGGCTTCCGGGCCTCCCTCGGCGAGGGCCGCGCGGTAACCCCCAGCCCCAGCTCCGGCCGCCGCCCCAGCTCCGGCCGCCGCCCCAACGTGGTCGATGTGACATCGTCTACCAAAGAGTGTGGTCGATGGGACATCGACCACGTTCGGCGTGGCCCTGCGGGAGGCATCGTTGACCCTAGGCTGGCGGCGCCGCTGTTCGCCGGAATGTCACACCCTGCTGACACTCTGTGCATATGCCAAACATTTGCCAGTACGATCAGGCACGCCTGTGGGCGCTGCTACCGATCCAGTACGGCGTGGTCGCACGATGGCAAGCGCTTGAGTGCGGGCTGACGCCAAGAGCGATTGACTACCGGCTCCGCCGCGGGGGACCGTGGCGGGCCATGCTTCCCGGGGTATACCTGACGATGACGGGGACGCCCACACAAGAGCAGCGGGAGATCGCGGCTCTGTTGTACGCGGGCTCGGGAAGCGTGATCACTGGGGCGGTGGCCGTCCGGCGGCATCACTTGACGTGTGCGGGCCTGAACCTCATCGACGTCTTGATCCCTGCTGATGAACAGCGCGCAAGCACGGGCTTCGTGCGGATCCAGCGCACGACGAGGATGCCGGACAAGGTGCACAAGACCGGCGGGATCCGATTCGCGCCGGCCCATCGCGCTGTTGCGGATGCCGCCAGGAAGATGACATCGTTCGGCGACGTGCAAGCCGTGATCTGTGCGGCGCTGCAGCGGAAGCGATGCGCATTGCCGTTGCTCATCGAGGAGCTGAACGAAGGCCCCTCGGCCGGGTCACGCTCCCTGCGAAGGGCGCTGGCCGAGGTGAGCGACGGCGTCCGGTCGTCGGCCGAAGCCGACCTCAAGAAGCTGATCGACCACTCGGACCTGGAGAAGCCGCTCTATAACGCCCGGTTGTATACCCCGGACGGGGACTTCATCGCCAAGCCCGACGCCTGGTGGCAACGGGCGGGTGTCGCGGGTGAGGTTGATTCACGTGAGTACCACATGGAAGCTGCTGACTATCGGGCCACGCAAATGCGCCACAATCGCATGGAAAGCTATGGCATCAACGTTCAGCACTGGCTGCCCAGCGTTATCGCGACCGAGTCGCGGATAGTGCTTGCCGACCTCCGCAGGGCGATCGCCGCAGGACACGCGAGGCCGCTCCTGCCCATCGTCACGATGGTCGACGGCTAATACCACCGACCGTGAGCACTAGGAACGTAGCCAATGTGACACCGACCACGCTCTTTGGTAGACGATGTCACATCGACCACATTCGGTGGGCGGTGGTGGGCGGTGGCGGGCGGCTGTACCCGGGAATGCGGGCGACCGGACCGGGGAATTGCCTTTGTCAAGGCGATTCTATTGGCCGTAAGAAGGATTTAATAATATCCGTTGGCAAGCTCGAAATCCCACGCGCCGCACGGGGTGCCGTAAATGGACTGGATATACCCGAGGCCCCATTTGATCTGGGTGGCCGGGTTGGTCTGCCAGTCCGCGCCCGCGCTGGCCATCTTCGAGCCGGGCAGCGCCTGCGGGATGCCGTACGCGCCGGAGTACGGGTTCTCCGCCTGGTAGTTCCAGCCGCTCTCGCGGTTCCAGATGTTGAGCAGGCAGCCCCACTGCGACGACTGGCTGAAGCCGAACGACGGCAGCATGTTGTACGCGATGCTCTGCGCGGTCCCCGGGTCGGGCGCCGGGGCGCTGACCGTGGTGACGCCGCCGCCGGTCGAGGTGCTGCTCGAACTGCCGGAGGAGGAGGAAGAGGCGGTCTGCGTCGCCGCGGCCATGTCCGACGGGCTCACCGTCGCCGGCTTCGCCACCACGCTGAGCGTCCTGACGGCGCTGCTCATGTCGATCAGCGTCGTGCGCTCCTGCTCGAGCAGCGCGACCGAGTTGTTCTGCGGGAGCGCGTCGATGGCCTCGGCCAGGCTGCTCGCGCCGGTGCCCCGGGGGGTCATCACGTAAGCGGCGCCAGCCACCACGGCGACGAGCAGCACAGCCAGCCCGAGCGCCGGGAGGATGATGCCGGTCCTGCGGATCAGGCCCCGCTTGCGCCGTGTCCTGCGTGGCCCGCCAGCTGCGACGTAGGCCCCCGTGGCAGTGACAGGACTCCGCGACTCGCTCGTCGTAACTGCCGTTCGCAACTGTGGCCTTGTCTCTTCCAGCATCGCTGTCCGGTTTCGTGACAACGCAGTCCCTTCGGTCCGTGCCGCCCACCTGTTACCGCTGGCGATCAACATTGCCAGAAAGGAAGTTCACCCGCCTGCAACTTCGCCGAGAAAGGCCGGAAAAAGCCTTAACGGGTTTACGCGCTATTCTGTGACGCTAATCACAGGCTTATAACACGGTCCGTGACAGGCGCCGCCATACTGCGAGATGATCGGCACCATGACCGACGTGCACGCACCTGACCCGTTCGCCAGGGCCGAAGCCAGCGCCGCCACCTTGAAGAGCCTGACCGGCGTGCCGGATTTCGACGCGGCCGTGGTGCTCGGCTCCGGCTGGCTGGCCGCCGCCGACGCGATCGGCGCGGCGGAGCTCGAAGTGCCGCTCGCCGACCTCGGCGGGTTCGAGCGGCCGACGACCGAGGGTCACTCACCGGCCGTTCGGTACATAAAGGACGGCAACCACCGGATACTGCTGTTCCTCGGCCGCGTGCACATGTACGAGGGACACGCCCCGCACACCGTGGTGCACGGCGTCCGCACCGCGATCGCGGCCGGCTGCCGGACGGTCGTGCTGACCAACGCAGCGGGCGGCATCAACCCCGCGTACGCGGTCGGGCAGCCGGTGCTGATCAGCGATCACCTGAACCTCACCGGCCGCTCCCCGCTGTCCGGGCCGATCCCCGCCGGGTACCCGTCGCGGTTCACCGACCTCACTGAGGCGTACTCGAGGCGGCTGCGCGACCTGGCGCGGCGGCACGACCCGGCACTCGCCGAGGGCGTGTACGCCATGCTTCCCGGGCCGCACTACGAGACGCCCGCCGAGATCAGGATGCTGCGCACCGCGGGCGCCGATCTCGTCGGCATGTCCACCGCGCTCGAAACGATCGCCGCGCGCCACCTCGGCGCGGAAGTACTCGCGATCTCGCTGGTCACGAACCCCGCCGCCGGCCTGAGCGAGCAGCCACTCGATCACCGGGAGGTACTGGACGCCGCTCGCGCCTCGGCCGCCAGAATCGGCGAACTCCTCGCCGCGCTGCTCCCGCAGATGTAACAGGAGGGTTTGACTAGGATTTCGCCGCGCCCGCACGGGTACCTCAACCTCCGACAAAGCTTAAAAAACCCGTGCGAGGTGCACATGTCATATCCCGCATCGCCCAACGGCGCGGGTGCCATCCGCGTCCGGCCTGACGCCGCTCAGTTCTGGGCCGGGGCGGCGGCGACCGCCATCGTGGCGGCACTGATCGCACTGGTCGGCATCCTGGTCAGCCGGTGGGCGCTGAACATCCCCATCCTGGCGCCGACGGGCGACGGCGCCTGGGGCAACGCGCACACTGGCGAGTACGTGCTCCTCGCGGCGCTTGCTGCGCTCATCGCGGCGGGGGTGCTGTACCTGCTGGAGCTTGGCGCGCCGGCGCCGCGCGTCTTCTTCGGCTGGATCGTGGGCCTGGCGACGCTGGCAGCGGTGGTGTACCCGTTCAGCACGAGCGCGCCGCTGGAGCAGAAGACCGCGACCGCCATCGTCAACCTGATACTCGGCATCGCGATCGCGTCGCTGCTCAGCGCGGTGTCCGCCCGGGCCATCCGCATCAGCCGCACCGTCCCGCCGGCATACGATCAGCCTCGTCCCCAGGCGTACGGTCAGCCTCGGCCTCAGGCATACGAGCGGACCGAACCCGTGGACCGTCCTGGCTCGTCGCCCACTCCGCCCAATGACTGGCGGTAAAGAACTCTTATTCCGAACGGCCGCGTGGTGGCTCCGTCTCCGTAGCTGTTTCGCGGGAGAGATGATAGGCGTGTGGAGCTGCGCCACCTGGAGTACTTCGTCGCGGTCGCGGAGGAGCTGTCGTTCACCCGGGCGTCACGGCGGCTGCACGTGGTGCAGTCCGGTGTGTCGAGCGCGATCCAGGGCCTCGAGCGGGAACTCGGGGCGGCGCTGTTCGACCGGGACCGGCACCGGGTGACGCTGACCGAGGCCGGCCAGGCGCTGCTGCCCGAAGCGCGGGCGACGCTCGCCGCCGCGCAGGCGGCGGCGGACGCGGTGGCCGAGGCGACCGCGGGACTGCGCGGCACGCTGTTCGTCGGCACGATGATCTCCACCGGGTCGGTGGACGTGCCCGCCGTGCTCGCCAGGTTCCACGAGCGGCACCCTGGCGTGCTGGTCCGGCTGCGAGCGATGCCCGGCGGATCCGCCGAGATGGCGCGCGAGGTAGCCAGCGGCGGCCTGGACCTGGCGCTGCTGTCGCTGCCCGGCGAGCCGCCGGCCGGGCTGGCGGTGCGGCCGCTGGCGCACGAGCCGATGGCGCTGATCTGTGCCGCGAGCCACCCGCTGGCCGGCCGGGGCACCGTGCCGCTCGGCGAGCTCGCGGGCGAGACGTTCGTCGACTTCCCCGTCGGCTGGGGCACCCGGGCGATCGTCGACCGGGCGTTCGCCGCCGCGGGCATCGACCGGCAGGTGTCGTTCGAGGTGGCTGACTACGCGACCGCCGCGGCGCTGGTCGGCAACGGGCTCGGTGTCGCCTTCGTCCCGGCGTCGGCCGCCCGTGAGCTCGACGGGGTGGCGCGCGTGGCCGTCGATCCCCCGCTGGACTGGCGCATCCTGGTCGCCACGTCCGCGACGCGGCGGGCGTCGGCCGCGGCGCGCGCCTTCCTTGGCGAGCTGCTCAGCCCCCGCAGCTAGCCGCTCCTGCTGGTTATCCGTCTCAGTGATAACCGGATGCTTTGACTGTCATCACCGATGCGAAATCCGGCCCTTGGGGCCGGCGTTCCAGCGAACATGACCGTTACCACGCACCTTCCCGCCGGGCTGACCGGACCGCGATCGCGACCGCAGCCGCGGCCCGAGACCCGGAGCCGCCGCCACAACGCGGCGTTCTGGATCGTCGGCTACACGTTCGCCGTGACGATGGCGTTCTCCGCGCTGCCGACCCCGCTCTACGTGCTGTACCAGGCGCGCGACGGGTTCAGCACGTTCCTGATCACGGTGATCTTCGCCGCGTACGCGGTGGGCGTGGTGGCCAGCCTGTTCCTCGCCGGGCACCTGTCGGACTGGGCAGGCCGGCGCCGGATGGTCCTGCTCGCGGTGCTGGTGAACATGCTCTCCGGGGTGCTGTTCCTGCTCTGGCCCGCGACGCCAGGCCTGATCGTGGCCCGGCTGGTCTCCGGCGTCAGCGTCGGCATGCTCACCGCGACGGCGACCGCGTACCTGAGCGAGCTGCACGCCGCCGCGCGGCCAGGCGCCGGGCGGAGCCGCAGCGAGATCGTGGCGACCGCCGCGAACCTGGGCGGCATCGGCCTCGGGCCGCTGCTGGCCGGCCTGCTCGCCCAGTACTTCGGGCACCCTTTGGTGCTGCCTTACCTGGTGTCGGAGGCGCTGATGCTGGTCGGCGCCGTCGCCCTCGCGGTTGCCCCGGAGACGGCGCCTGTGCCGCCGCGGCGCCCGGCGTACCGGCCGCAGCGGGTCAGGGTCCCGGCGGCGCAACGGCCGCTGTTCCTCGCCGCGGCCACCGCGGCCGGCGTGGTGTTCGCGCTGTTCGGCGTGTTCACGTCGGTCGCGCCCAGCCTGCTCGCCGGCGTGCTCCACAACGACTCGCACGCGGTGGCCGGGGCGGTGGCGTTCGCGGTGTTCGGCGCGGGGGCGGCAGCGCAGATCGTGCTCAGCGGGGCCACCCGCCGCACGCAGGCGGGCCTGGGCCTGGCGGCGCTGGTCGCCGGGCTGGCGATGGTGACGGCCGCGGCCTGGCTGCCGAGCTTCTGGCTGCTGCTGGCCGGCGGCATCGTGGCCGGCGCCGGCGCGGGCGCCACGTTCCGCGGCACGGTGGCCACGGTGATCTCGATCACGCCTCCGCAGGTGCGCGGCGAGGGCCTGGCCGGCCTGTTCCTCGGCGCCTACGTCGGCCTGGCCATCCCCGTCGTCGGCCTCGGCGTCGCCACCCTCTGGGTGTCCTTGCCGAGCGCGGTCCTGGGCCTGGCCGTCGCCCTGACGGCGGCCGTCCTCCCCGTCGCCCGCCGCCTGCTGGCCTAACATTTCGCGTCGGACCGCACCCGGAAGGCGGTCAAGCGCGTCGGGAGTCATCTCCGGCGGCGCCCAGACGGACAGCATGATGACACCTGCCGCCAGTACGGCGAGCGATATCACGGCTCCGAGCAGGTATCCGGGACCGGTGCGCAGCTGCTCGTGAAAGAGCTCGGCGCCCAGCGCGATGCTCGCGAGCGGGTCGACGATGAGCAGGGCCGAATGGGAGGCGGCGAGCGGCCCGGCCGCGTACGCGCCCTGCAAGAGCACAGTGCCAAGCACTCCCGTCGCGACCATGGCGTAAAACGCCCAGTTCGTCAGCAGGTCCGGCACGCCGCCGCTGGCCAGCACGTCCACCGACTGTTTCACGAACGCGGCGTCCACCGACCAGACGACCGCGGTGGCCGCCCCGAAAAGGGCGGCCCGGCGGCCTGGCGACCCGCGCCTGGCGAGCAGGAGCAGCGCCGCCACGGCCAGGCCCCTGGTGCCGACCGCCAGCAGCCACTGCCTGGCGTCCGGGGCTCCGCTGCCCTCGCCGGGCGCCGCGGCGACCAGGAAGGCGGCCAGCCCCAGGCAGATCATCAGAGCGGCGGACCAGGTCCGCGGGGCTATGTCGTCATGCAGGAAGAAGACCCGCAGGCCGAGCGCGAAGATCAGCTCGAGCACGAGGACCGGCTGCACCACCGCCAGCGGGCCGAAGTACAGGGCAAGCGCCTGGAACCCGAACGTGCCGACGAGGAAGAGGGCCCCGAGGAGCCAGGCCGGCTGGCGGACCAGGTCGACTACGGTCCGCCAGCGCGGCCGCGCCGTCGTGGACTGCGCGTCCACGACGGCGAGCCGCTGCAGCACTGCGCCGCACGCGCTCGACAGAGCCGACAGGGTGGCGAGGAAAATCGCTGCGGCCATCAGAGAAACCCTCAGCTCTTCCCTGGCGCGCACTGGGCGGCGATGGACGACGGCTCCGGCGTGAGCTTCAGCTTCCACGACAGCCACGGCAGCGAATTCTGGAAGGCCAGCGTGAAGAAGTCGAAGTTGTGCGCCCCCGGCGGCGTCGTCACGCACGTGTCGATCCCCGCGTTCGCGGCCAGGCCCTGCAGGGTATGGGCGGCCTGCATACCATCCTGATCCTGCTGCCCGGCCTCGAACCAGCCCGACAAGCCGTCGTAACGACCACGTGCCAGCAGGTACGGCGGGTTGTGCGCGTTGAAGTTGGCGACCGAGCCGCCGAACAGGGTGTCGATGGTCTGCTGCTGGGTGTCCTCCTGGTATTGCGGCGAGACGTCGCCCGAGTAGTTGGCGAAGACCGGGTACTCCTTGGGATTGTTCAGGGCCAGGCCCACGGCGCACGTGCCGCCTTCGGAAAGCCCGGCTATCGCGAACGACCCCACCCGGGTCCTGGCGTTGAAGTCCTTCTGCATGAACTCCGGCACGGTCTTGGTCAGGTAGGTCTCGACCTGCCCGAACATGCTGCTGTTCATGCACTCGGAATCCGCGGTCAGCCCCCCGTTGATGTCCGGCATGACGAGAATCGGCGCCACCCCGTTGTGCTGCCTGGCGAAGGCGAGCGAGGTGGCGTCGGCGTAGCTGGCGCGGGTCCAGTCAGAAGGCTGGCCCGGGATCCCGTGCAGCAGCTCGATGACCGGCAGCTGGGGACGGCTGGGCGCGAACCAGGCCGGGGGCACCCACACGTACGCCTGCCGCGGCGCGAACTTCAGGCCCTGCCCGGGGATGGTGACGCTCAGGGTGGCGCCGTGGTCGGGCAGCACACCGGTCTTGGCCACCTCTTTGCGGATGGCGTCAAGCTGCGCGTTGTCGATGAAGTTGTTGGCGGTCTTGCCGAGCAGCCGGTCGAAGGTCGGGTAGTACTGGAACGCCTGGTTCGCCACGCTGCCCGCCGACAGGACGCACAGGCCGACCGCGCCGACGCCGGCAATCCGGCGGAGCCAGCCGGCCCGGCGCCATCCGGCCAGGATCAGGCCGGCCACGAGGCACGTCACGATCAGCCACACGTACATGGACCGCGGCGCGCCGGCCGGGATGGCCTGGGTGATCGCAAGCCCGGCGAACAGCACGACGGTGAAGCCGATGCCGATCGGAATGCCAATCGCGAACTCCCGCAGCACGTCCCTCCGGGTAGCCACCGCCACCACGCAGAACGCGACCGTGACCCAGAACAAGAAGACGGGAAACCAGCCCGAGACGATCGAGACGTTGCCCAGGCTCCCGAGGTTCAGGGCGATGAGAAGGGCCGCGACGGCCGCGGCGACCGCCGCGCCGATGATCAGCGCCCGGCGCCGGACCCAGGACGGGCCGGACGGCGTGCTTATGCCTGACGTGCGCATGCTCGGTGCGCTGTTTCGTGGGGTCGATCTGGATGCTCATTGCGGATGCGCTTCTTTCTCGATTCGGAAGCTGACGTTGACAGACCCACTGTCAGCCGGATCGAGAAAGATCTCCCTAGAGAGACTCCCTAGTTAGCGCGACCTGGGGAGGCGAACTAGGGAGTTTACCTAGGGACTGTGCCGCCGTCTCCGCCGACAGTGGACCCATGAGCAGCACACTTCTCGACCAGACAGCAGAACGCAGGGCCAAGCGCGACGCGCTCCAGGCCCAGGGCATCAACCCCTATCCCACCCGTTTCCAGCGCAGCGCGACGCTGGCCGAACTCCAGGAAACGCACCGCGAGATCGCGCCCGACACCCGAACGGGCGAAGAGGCGCGGGTAGCCGGACGCGTGGTTTCCATGCGCGGGCACGGCAAGCTCCGGTTCGTCACGATCGAAGACTCCGGCGGCACCGTCCAGCTGATGTTCCAGGCTGACCGGCTTCCGGCCGACGCGTCCGCCGTCGAGGCGCTCGTCGACCTGGGCGACTGGATCGGCGCTTCCGGCGAGGTGATCACCAGCCGCCGGGGCCAGCTCTCGATCGACGTGCGAGGCCTGGAGATCCTGGCCAAGTCGCTGCGGCCGCTGCCCGACAAATGGCACGGCCTCAGCGAGGCGGAGACCAGGTACCGCCAGCGCGAGGTGGACCTGCTGGCCAACAAGGACAGCCGGCGGGTCTTCGACATCCGCTTCAGGACCCTGTCCATCCTGCGCGACCAGCTCGCGACGCGGAATTTCCTTGAGGTCGAGACCCCCATCCTGCAACCGCAGGCAGGCGGGGCCCTGGCCCGTCCGTTCTTCACTCACGCTAACGCGCTCGACACCGACTTCAGCCTGCGCATCGCGCCGGAGCTCTTCCTCAAGCGGCTCGTGATCGGCGGCTACGAGCGGGTCTTCGAAATCGCCCGCAACTTCCGCAACGAGGGGATCGACACCCGGCACAGCCCGGAGTTCACCTCGCTCGAGGCGTACCGGGCCTTCGGTGACTTCCGCGACGGAATGGACCTCACCGAGCACCTGATCGTCGAGGCCGCCAAGGGTGCCGCCGGCAAGCTCGAGTTCGACATCGGCGGCCGCGTCGTCGACCTGACGCCGCCCTGGCCGCGCCGCGACCTCCTCGACATGCTGCAGGAGCGGCTTGGCGAGCGGGTGCACCCGTCCATGCCGGCAGAGCGCCTGCGCGAGATCTGCGCGGCCAACGACGTGGCCTACCTCCCGGCGTGGGGCACGGGGAAGCTGGTCTTCGAGCTCTACGACCAGCTCCTCATGGGCGAGACCGCGGGGCCGGTGTTCATCTACCACTACCCGACGGAGGTCTCTCCGCTCGCCCGCCAGTCCGCTGAGGACCCCACGGTCACCGACCGCTTCGAGCTGGTCATCGGGGGCCGGGAGCTGGCCAACGGATACAGCGAGCTCAACGACCCCGACGAGCAGGCGAAGCGGTTCGAGGCCGAGGCCGCGGCCGCGTCCGGCGGGGACGCCGAAGCGCACCCGGCCGACGCCGCCTTCGTGCGGGCGCTTGAGTACGGGCTTCCGCCGACGTCCGGCATCGGCATCGGCATCGACCGGCTGATCATGCTTCTCGCCGAGGTCTCGGCGATCCGCGACGTCATTCTCTTCCCGATCATGCGAACGGAGACAGTGTCATGACCGCCGTCGATGAGGGCGTGGCGGCGCCCGATTCCTTCTTTGTCCCCGACCTCATCCGCCTCGAGGTGGGCCGGGGGGACCGGGTTGTGGTCGTGAGCGACCTGCACCTCCCCCCGGCCGCGACGGACGTGTCCGCACGCGCCGCCGACGAGCTGGCGGAGCTGCTTGACGGCTTCCGCGAGCCCGGGATGCTCGTGCTCGCCGGTGACGCGTTCGAGCTGCTCGCCGCGGCGCCGGACGTCGCCGCGATCATGGAGGCCCACCCCCAGTTCACCGCCGCGGTCAAGCGTTTCGCGGCGGATCCGGCTCATCGCGTCGTGCTGACCCCGGGAAACCACGACGGGCAGCTCGCCTGGGACGAGGAGTCGGTAACGCTGCTCAGGGATCGCCTGGGCCTGACCGACGTGGCCCTGGCCTGTGACCTGGCGGTGTCGACCGGCGACGGCAGCCGGCTGATCCGGGTGATGCACGGCCATCAGTTCGATCAGTACAACGCGTTCGACGACCCCCGGTCCCCGGTCGACACGCCGCTCGGGCACCACGTCGTCCGGCAGGTCCTGCCGAAGCTGGTGTCCCGCGACCACCCCGGCTCGCTGCTCGAAGGCGTCCGGTGGTGCAACGGGGATCCTGGCGCTTTCCTGGGATCGCGCCTGCTCTACCGCATGGTGGCGGGCTGGCTGTGGTGGCTGGCGGTGCCGTTCGCGGCGGCGCTGGTGCTGCGCTTCCTGACCTTCGTGCCGGGGGTCAGGCCGCTGCTGAGCCATCACGCTGAGCGCTGGCTGATCGTGTTCGGCATCCTCGTCTTCGCGATCGCGTTGATCGCCGCGATAACGGGGATCGCCACCATGCTCCGGGTCAACCGCGCCCTGGCCAACGCCTCGGTCGGCGAGCGCGGCGACGCGGCCGCCCACAACGCGACCGTCCGGGCCGAGGCGGCGCGGCTGATCTCCGCGGGCTACGCGGGCCTGATCACCGGCCACACCCACGAGCCCGAGCTCAGTCAGGTGGGCGACGGGTTCTACGCCAACACCGGATGCGCCACCGAGGTCGTCCGCGCGCGGAAGGCCAGGTTCAGACTGCCGGCGCCGTTCCTGGCCGTCCGGCGGCTGTCGATGGTCGAGCTGCGAGCCGAGGCTGTGCTGTCGGTCTCGCTGTCGCTGGCGGAACGTGCCGTCGGCCGGCCGTCCCCTCTCGAACGGCTGGTCCTCGCGCCGGAACGGGGCCGGCCCGAGACGCTCGAGGTCGTCGGCCAGCTCCCCGACGGCGCGACCTGGCCGATCAGCGAGCGGGCGCTGCTGCCGTGGGTCCGGCGTCGCCGGGTTCGCCGGGCGGCCGCGCTGGTGCTGCTGATCGGCGGACTCCTCAACGTCGTCTGCGCGCTGGCGTGGCCGCTGCGGTGGATCCGCTCGGTCGACGCCTGGCTGCCCTTCAGCATCCATCCCGTCAGCGGCGTCACCGCCGTGATCGGCGGCCTGGCCCTGATCGGGGTGGCACGCGGGGTGCGGCACGGCTACCGGCGGGCATGGCTGGCGGCTCTCGTCATCCTGCTGGTGAGCATCGTCGACCGGCTGACGCGGGGTGCGGGCCTGGAAGGCCTGAGCGTGGCCTGCGTGATCAGCCTGTGGCTCCTAGCCGAGTATCGCCACTTCCAGGTCAACCCGGCGGGCCTGCGCCGCCTCCTGGGCTGGGCGGTCATGACGGGCCTGGCGGTCATCGTCCTCGCCAGCCTGCTGGACACCGCCTACATCAGCGCTCGCGAGACTCGCGACGTCATCGTGGCCGTCATCGCGGGTACCGTGGTGCTCGTCCTCGCCACGGCACTGCCCGGCCGTGAGCACCGGCGTGCCGGCGCGGCACGAGCCAAGGCGTTCGACCGGGCCCGGGCGATATTCGACCGGTATGGCGGCGGCACCCTCGACTACTTCGCTCTCCGCGACGACAAGTCCTGGCTCTTCTCCGGCAACACGCTGATCGCCTACTCGGTCATCAACCGCGTCATGCTCGTGTCGCCCGACCCGATCGGGCCGGTCACCGAACGCCTCGACGCCTGGTCCGACGCGATGGACCTGGCCGACGCCAACGGGTGGTACATCTGCGTCCTCGGCGCGTCCGCGTCCTGGCTGCCGGTCTACCGGACCGCCGGGCTGTCCGAGATCTACCTCGGTGACGAGGCGATCGTCGACTGCCAGGTGTTCTCGCTCAAGGGCAAGGCGATGAAGTCGCTGCGCGGCGCCTACAACCGGGTGTCCAAGGCGGGCTATCACGTCGAGGTCATGGACGCCCTCGGCGCCAGCCCGGAACTGCGCGGACAGCTAGCGGAACTCGCGACGCAGACCCGCCAGGGCGAGACGGAGCGCGGCTACTCGATGACCTTGAGCCGGCTGTTCGACGAGCGGGACACCGGTCTCCTGCTGGCCGTCTGCATGGATCCGGAAGGCAACCCGGTGGCGTTCAACCAGTACGTTCCCGCCAGCCATGTCAACGGCTTCTCCCTTGACCTCATGCGGCGCACGAACGACCCGGACGCGCCGAACGGCCTGACCGACTTCGTGATCATCGAGACCATCAACTGGATGGCCGAGCGGGGACTGAACGGCCTGGGTCTCAACTTCGCCGTGATGCGCGCGGTGATAGCCGACGAGACCGGTTCAGGGCCGTGGCATTCGGCGGAAAAGTCGGTGCTGCATCACTTCAGCGACACCATGCAGATCGAGTCCCTGTGGAACTTCAACAAGAAGTACGACCCGCAGTGGCGTCCGCGTTATTCGGTCGCCGACGACCGCGCTCACCTGCCGTGGGCCGGCCTGGCCATCGCCAGGGCCGAGTCGGTGTCGGAGCTGCCCGTCGTCGGCAGGTTCATGACGCCGAAGACCCCGGTGCTCGACGGCCCCACTGACCCCGCGCTCGACCACCAGACTAAGGAGCTAGTGTCATGACCACCGCGCGACGCCTCGGCGTGATCGGCCTCGCCCTCGTGCTGATCTCCGCCATGGACAGCATCCGCAACCTGCCCACCACGGCCACGTTCGGCTTGTCGGCGATCTTCTTCTACGGCATCGCCGTCGTCACCTACCTGGTGCCGGTGGCTCTCTGTTCGGCCGAACTGGCCACGACCGTCGGCGGCGGCATGTACCGCTGGGTGCGGGAGGCGTTCGGCTCCCGCTGGGGCCTGCTCGCCGTGTGGTGCGACTGGTCGGAGAACATCGTGTGGTTCCCCACCGTCCTGGTATTCCTGGCCACGACAGCCGCGTACGTGATCAACCCGGATCTCGCGCAGAACAAGGCGTTCCTGGTCCCCGTCATGCTGGTGATCTTCTGGGCCGTGACGCTCTCGTCGCTGTTCGGGTCCCTGAAGTCGGCCCGCTGGACCGGTGTGGGAGTGGTGGTCGGGACCGCCGTCCCGACCCTGGCGATCATCGGCCTGGCCGCGTGGTGGACCGGCAGCGGCAGGCACTCGGAGATCCCCTTGCACGCCAGCGCGATCATGCCAGGGTGGCACGGCCTGTCCAGCCTCGTTTACGCGGCGGGCATCGTGGTCGCGTTCGCCGGGATGGAGATAGGCGGCTTCTACTCCCACGTGACAAGGAACGTCAAGCGCACCTATCCCGGATCGGTGCTGATAGCCGCGGTCACCGTGGCGACGCTGTCCATCGCGGGCAGCGTGGCGATCGCGATGGTCGTACCGTCCGGGCAGATCCAGCTCGCGGGCGGGATCATGCAGGCGGTGTCCGTCTTCTTCGCCAAGCTGGGCATCAGCTCGCTGATCCGGCCGTTCGGGATTCTCGTGATCATCGGCGTCCTGTGCGGCCTCGCCTCGTGGAGCATCGGGCCGGCCGAGGGGATGCGCCGGGTGGCCGCGGACGGTCACCTGAGCCCATGGTGGGGCCGTACCAACAGGCGTGGCGCCCCGACCGCGGTCCTCATCCTGCAGGCCGTCCTCGGCTCACTGCTGGCGCTGGCCATGGTGTTCGTCAACAACATCAACACGTACTACTGGATGCTGACCGCGCTGGTCGCCCAGACGTTCCTCGTCATGTACTTCCTCATGTACATCTCGGTGATCCGGCTGCGCGTCACCAGGCCCGACGCCCCGCGCCCGTTCAAGATCCCGGGCGGGAAGCTCGGACTCACGGTGGTAACCGGGCTGGGGATAGCCGGGGCGCTGTTCACCTTCGTCCTCGGGTTCATCCCGGCCAGCCACCTGTCGCTTCCGGGAACCATCACCTACGTCGCGGTGATGGTGGTCGGGATGGCCGCCGTGATCGGCACGCCGTTCCTGCTGCACCGTGGCTCGCGGCAAGGCCCGTCCCGCGAGGCTGACACGCGGCGCACCCCGCAGGAGGTCGGAGCCGCATGACACTGGCGACCGTCAGCACGCTGGTGCTGATCGCCATCGTGGCGGCCATCTCGCCCGTGCTGGCCGAATGCACCGGGCGGCTGGCGATTCCGGGGGTGGTGTTCGAGATCCTCCTAGGCATCGTGGTCGGTCCCGCGGTCCTGGGCCTGGCCCACCCCGGCAGCGTCATCACCGCCCTCGAGTCGATGGGGCTGTCGTGCCTGATGTTCCTGGCCGGATTCGAGATCGACCTCCCGCTCGTTCGTGGCCGCCCGCTCCGGCTGGCGGCCACGGGATGGGTGATCTCACTGGCCTTGGCCCTGCTGGCCGGCGTGGGGCTGACTCTTGCCGGATCGGTGACCGACGCCATCGCGCTCGGCCTGGCGTTGACCACCACGGCCCTCGGCACGCTGTTGCCGATTCTGCGCGACTCCGGCCTGTCCAGCGGCCGTTTCGGAACCCGGGTCATGGCGATCGGCAGCGTTGGTGAGTTCGGACCGGTCCTCGCCATTGCGCTGCTGCTCAACCCCCGTAACCCAGTGATGACGGCCTTGCTGCTGGCCGTATTCGTGGTCGCGGCCGTCTCGGCGGCCGTGCTCGCGTCCCGGCCTCTCCCGCCCAGGCTGCTCGGGTCCCTGCACCGTCACCTCCACTCGAGCGCGCAGCTGCCGATCCGGATAGCCGTCGTGCTCATCGCCAGCCTGACGCTGCTCGCCTTCAAACTCGGCTTCAGCGCGCTGCTCGGGGCGTTCGCGGCCGGGATCATCGTCAGGCTCCTCGTCCGCGGACAGGACAGCAAGGTTGTCAGGGAAAAGCTCGAAGCGATCGGGTTCGGCTTCCTGGTGCCGATCTTCTTCATCGTGAGCGGGATGCAGATGGACGTGCGCGCCTTGTTCGCCACCCCGGCCGCGCTCCTGCTCGTCCCGCTCTTCCTGGCGCTGTTGCTGATCGTGCGGGGCGCGCCTGTGCTGCTGCTGTACCGCCGCGACCTGCCCCGACGCGAACTGGCCCCGCTGGCCCTGCTGTCGGCCACCGGCTTGCCCCTGATCGTCGTCATCACCAGCCTAGGGGTGACGCTCGGCAGCATGCGCCCGGTCAACGCCGCGGCCCTCGTGGCGGCCGGCATGCTCTCGGTGCTGCTGTATCCGATGCTCGCGAGACTGCGCCTGCAGCGGGTCCCGGGCCGAGAAGAGGCGCCTGGGCTGGGCTTTCATCCCGTCAGCGGTTAGGCTCGTACCTGTCTGCGGTCGGGGACCAGGGGCGGGAGTGAGGTGGCTCGTGCAGCGCAGGCCTGTGCCACACGATGTTTTCGTTGGCCGGTCGGCGGAGATCGCGCGGATCACGGAGGTCATCACCCGCGTCCAGGCGGGAGAGCCATGGCTGGTGGCCATCGAGGGTGATCCCGGCATCGGGAAGACATCCCTGGTGCGGCACTGCCTGGCGCAGGCCGCGGACCTGAAGGTGCTGTCGGCCCGGGCTGATCCGGCCGAGACCGACCTGGACCTCGGAATCGTCGACCAGTTGCTGCGGGCGGCCGGAGGCGCGGCCCCGCCGGTGCTGGCTGAGGCTGCGACCGACGGGACCGCGCCCCCGGTCTCGTCATTCGCGGCCGGAGCGCGGTTGCTCGAGGTGGTGGGCGGGCAGCAGCCCGCGGGGGCGGTGGCCATCGTCATCGATGACCTGCAGTGGGCCGATCGCATGTCGGTGGAAGCCCTGACGTTCACGCTGCGCCGGCTGTCGGTGGATCCCGTGCTCGCCGTCGTCATCTACCGCGGGACAGGCGACCGGCTGGATGAGACCGCCCGGCGGCTGCTGGTCAGCGTCGAGAACCAGCTGCGCATCTCCCTGGACGGGCTCGGCGTGGAGGACGTCGCCGCGATGGCGGCCGAGCTCAAGGCGGAATCACTG
This sequence comes from uncultured Actinomycetota bacterium, assembly GCA_963843745.1. Classification (GTDB taxonomy): domain Bacteria; phylum Actinomycetota; class Actinomycetes; order Streptosporangiales; family Streptosporangiaceae; genus Trebonia. Next base: position 37,151 of record CAWJLP010000007.1, on the reverse strand, counting down.
GACGACGAGGCCGTCCAGTGGCTTTACAACCACACCGGCGGGCACGCGCTGTACCTGCGCACGGTGCTCAGCGAGGGGTTCGACTTCGATCCACGATCGCCAGGGCGCGCCGCGCTGCCCGCGTCGCTGGCGGCGGCCATCGGTGACCACCTGCGGGTGCTGCCACCAGGCACCAGGGAAATCCTGGAGGTGCTGGCCGTCATCAACCGGCGGATGCCCCTGGTCCAGCTGGGCCAGGCGGCGGAGAGCGGTTCGCCCAGCGCGGCCATCGAGCCGGCGGTGGCCTCTGGCCTGGTGGACTGGTGGCCAGCGGAACCGACGTGTCCCGTCGAGATCCGCCACCCGCTCGTCCGGGATGCCATCTACTCGGGTATCACGCCCACCAGGCGCCGGGCGCTGCACGCACGCGCGGCGCTCCTGGTCAGCGAGTCGGCGTCCTGGGAGCACCGGGTGGCCGCGCTGGACCGGCCGGACGAGGGCCTGGCCCTCGAACTGGAGCGCCTGGCGAAGCGCGAGGCGGCGTCCGGTCAGCTCGCCCTGGCCGCCACCCACCTGCGGTGGGCCTCCGATATCTCGCCCAGCCAAGGCGACGGGGAGCGACGGCTGCTGACCGCGGCTCTGTACCTGACCTTGGTCGACGAGTCCCAGAGCGTGCTCCTGCGGCAGGCGGTGGAGGCGGCGGCGCCGTCCCCGCTTCGCGGCTGCGTGCTGGGCACGATGGCGTTCGCGGCGGGGCAGCTCGGCGAGGCCGAGGCCCGGTTCAGCGAGGCACTAGCGCAGGCGCAGGCCACCCCGGACGGCCGGCCGCTCGCCGCCGTCATCGCCAACCGGCTGGCCGGCACCTACACCCTGCTGGGGGACGGGGAGAAGGTCCAGTCGTTCGCGCGCTGGGCGCTGGACACCGGCTGCCTGGACGCGTCGGCCACGAGCCAGACACGCGCCCTGGTCGCGATCGGCACCTCTCAGGTGGCCGGCCCGCGTGCGGCCCTGGCCGAGCTGGCCCACCTTGATCCCGACCCGGCGCGGGTCGGCCCGGTCGACGTGGACGCCTTGTCGTTCCGCGGCGTGTTCCGGCTGCTGGCCGGCGACCTGGGCCAAGCCGTCGGCGACCTGACCGCCAGCCTGAGGATGGCACGCAACGGCGCTGTCCTCACCCTGGGCCTGCGCACCTACTTCTACCTGGCGCTCGCCCAGTACCTGTCCGGCGCGTGGGACGACGTGCTGCTCACCGCGGAGCAAGGATTCTCCGCCACGGAGATCCGCTCCCGGCGTTTCGAGCTGCCGCTGCTGCACCTGGCGGCCGGCTGCGTGCCGGCCGGGCGCGGCGCCACCGAGGAGGCCGAACGCCACGCCAAGCAAGCCGAGGAGATCGCGGCGAGCCTGGATTACGGTCAGGAGCGCGTGTACGCGGCGATGTCCAGGGCCCTGGTCTGCCAGGCGTCCGGCGATTACCTGGGCATGGCCGACGCGCTCGTGCCCTGGCTGGACGACGCCGCGCTGGACGGCCGCAGCCGGGCGTACGCGGTCCTGTGGCGGCCGCTGCTGGCCGAGGGACTGATCGGCTCGGGCCAGGCCGAACGGGCCGTCGCCGTGCTGGACCAGCTGCGAGCCAACGGTGGCCAGGTCAGCTACGTGCGGTCGGCGCTGGCCTGGCTGGACGGATGGCTGGCCGAGCAGCAAGGCGACCGAGAAGAGGCCCGGGAGAGCTACGCCCGCGGCGAGGACGCCGACGCGCAGAGCCCGGTTTTCACGGCCCGGCTGCTGTTGGCCCACGGACGGCTCCTGCGCCGCACGGGAAAGCGGAAGGAGGCGGTCGAGCGCCTGCGCCGGGCGAACCAGCTGTACACGGAGTTGCGGGCCGCGCCGTTCCTCGCCAGGACGGAAGAGGAACTGGCGGCCTGCCACCTGCCCGCCCCCCGGGCCGCGAAGCAGTCTGTCTTCTCGCTGACCAGCCGGGAGACCGAGGTAGCCCACCTGGTCGGGAAGGGGCTGTCCAACCCGGAGGTGGCGGCGGAGCTGTTCATCAGCCGCAAGGCCGTCGAGTACCACCTGGGCAACATCTACGCCAAGTGCGGCCTCCAGGGCAGGCAGCAGCTGCGCCGCTACGTCGAGCAATGGCACCAGCCGGCCACCGCGTGAACGGTGCCGCCGGGGCCGCCGCCCAGGCCAGCGGCGGCCCTGGCGTCCGCGGGCGCCCCAGTGCCCGCGGACGGCCGGGCGCGGCACGTCAGCCGGCCGGGTGGGCCGGCACCGCCGGGTTGACCGCGGGGTGGGTCGGCACCGCCGGGTTGACCGGCGCGTGCTGATTCGAGCCGGACGTCGAGGCCGGCGTGCCGCCCCCCGTCGCGGGGGTGGCCAAGTGGCCGAACAGGTAGACCAGGGCAAGGGTGCAGGCCACGATAACCGCGGCGCCGACCGCCATGATTACTCCCCAGGGCGTGGACCGGCGCGCGGCGTACTGGCCGGGCTGCTGCCAGCCTGGCTGCCACGTAGGCTGCTGCCACGCGCGCTGCTCCCAGGCGGGCTCTTGGCCCTGGCCGTGCTGGCGCGGGTCCTGCTGTTCCGGGGCCTGGTACTGGGTGGTCATTGTCGGGATCTCCGTTTCTTAGTGGTTCCCAGTGGATGGATCCGCTGTCTGTTCCAGCGGACGTATCCACTCTCGGTCCCGCCGAGATCGAAGTCCCTAGAGGAACTCCCTAGTTCGCTTCCCCAGCCCGAGGACGGCCGCCTTCTCAGCTGTCGTCGGCCAGGCGGGTGCGGGCGCCGCGGATCGTGAACGCCACCACCCCGGCCGCGAACACCGGGCACGCGCGCAGCCAGGCGCCGCGGTCGGCCGGCGGGCGGACCGGCCAGGTCCACGGGCTCGTCCAGGACTCGAGCAGGGCGGCCTTGCGCAGCCGCGCGGCGAGCCACGGCGCGTGCCGCGAGAACAGTTCCCGCAGCGCCGTGTCGTCGCCGTCGCCGCTGGCTATCGCCGCGATCAGCTCGTCGTCCATCACCGCGTCTATTGCACCCGGCGCGGCTCCGGTTCACGACTGACTGCTTTGACTGCAAGTGGATACGTCGACCAGCGACGACAGCGGGCGGCGACACACGAGCGTTTGAAACAAGATAGCAGAGATGCCAATAATCGAATTATCGACGCGTAATAGCTCTTGTGACAAAGACCAAAAATGATCTTCGTTTTATGGAGCGCTTCTAATGGGAAGCGCGCAGCTCTGCTACGAAAACGAACCAGGCACCCGCCGGAATCGGTACGATGGGTCCGTCGGGACGCTTTGAGTCCCGCAGGAAGACGACCCCGTCAGCCGCAGCGACCTCGAGGCAGCCATTGCCCACGGATTGCGTACTCTTCCGCCAGTTGAGCGCCGGTCTGTCGTAATCGGCCACTGGTACCCCCTTCACTGCAGGTGACGGGCTATCGCGATGAGCTGTACATATGTAACCCCGCCTGCAGGAAGTCATTGTACGCGGGACCGCAGGCCTTGACCAAGTACGCGAGATCGCCTGCGCGATTCTTGTGGCCGCAACCGCCTAGCTACGACACCTTATCGGCGATCTTGGCGATGCGCGCCAGCGAACCCTGGGGTCCTAGCGAGGCTTTCCTTAGTTTCGCGAAGTCCTCTCTGTACTTCGAGGTTTCCTCAGGGACATCGCTGAAGATGTCACCGCGAGGACTTTCTAGGTAAACGATATCGCTGTCCGAGAGATCGGCAAACTCTATTATCTCAAAGGGACCCTTCATACCCGGGTGAAGACCGGTGAAGAAAGGAACGACTTCCAGTGTGATGTTCGGCTTGCCGGCAACCTCAATCAGTCGCCTGAGCTGGCGTCGCATGACCGACGATCCCCCGACGAGCCGATGGACCGCAGCCTCGTCAAGTATGAAATGGAAAGATGGTGGATTTTCCGCGTCAATTACATCCTGACGCCGGGTTCGCAGTTCCACAAGAGCGTGCAGCTGATTGGAACTGAGTCCCTCTTCATAATAATTGTCAATGACGGCACGCGCGTAGTCCTCGGTTTGCAGGATGCCCGGGACGACCATGGTCTCGAATTGCCTTATGACCTGTGCTGCCGATTCGTACTCGGTCAGCTGGAGCAGCGACTGGGAGGCTACGTCCCGGTACGCGCTCCACCACGAGCGTTCCCGCGCCGCCCGGGCCAGCGTCACGAGCGAATCAACCTGCCCCGGATCCTGGACTCCGTAGAGCTGAAGCAGCGCCTTGAGGTCGTTGGCGCTGATACCGCTGGACGCGGACTCGATGCGGATGATCTTCGACAGCGACCAGTCCATCTCGCTGGCCACCTTTTCCTGCGTCAGTCCACTCGTCTGGCGTGCCTTCTTGAGCTCGGTGCGAAGACGCCGCCGTTGCACCAAGGGGCTGCCGACTTCGGCCATGACTGGATCCTCTCGCGGTTCCCACGCTATTCACATAAGTTTTGGCTGGCCGGATACCGTGTGCCGTGTGGCAGCCTGACACGTAGCATCTTGCCTGTTGCGCAGCCTAGGGCATGGCGTTCGCACTCTCACAACCGACGGCCCCCCTCGGCGTGTCGGGGAGTGTCAGAAGTAGTCCCTCCCGCCCTCGTTATGTACGGAAGGGTACCGATGCTAGCCCTCGAGATGACACCTAGTCAAATGACAGGTAGCAAATTGACACCTTGCAAAATGACGTAGGCATGTGACATAGTGAGGGTGAGCTCAACGACTCTCTGGGGGTTGAGATGATCGAGCTGACGTTCCTGACAGGTCTTCTGCTAGGCACATTGATCGGCGGCGCGTTCTGCGTCCGCTACCTGCGCCGCGAGATCGCGGCCAACGTCGGACCGCAACTCAGGCAACTGAACTACAAGATCGAAGCCCTGGAAAGTGTCCTCAACCTCGCCCTGGTCACTCGGCACGCGGAGCTCACCTCCCTGACGACTGCACCGGCCAGGAGCGACCGGAGCTAGCCTCCGGTACCAAGCCCCGATGGGGGTCGGGGGCCGCGGCCCGCGATTAAGTTCGCGGGCCGCGGCTTTTTGCTGCACGCACGAGGCGAAAGAATGGGGCAATGCTGGTTCCCGATGAGCTTGAGACTCCCGCGGTGGTCGTAGACGCCTGGCGTCTGGAGCGCAACCTGACCCGGATGGCCGCCGCGGCCGGCGCGGCTGGCGTGGCGCTCCGGCCGCACGCGAAGACGCACAAGTGCCTGCCGATCGCGGGGCGGCAGCTGTCGCTCGGGGCCGTCGGGCTGACGGTCGCCACGCTGCTCGAGGCCGAGCTGTTCGCGTCGGAGGGCTGCCCGAGCGTGCTTATCGCCTACCCGCTGTGGGCCGGGTCCGGTGACCGCGGCGCCAGGCTCGCCGCGCTGCGCGGGCTGACGTCGCTGCAGGTCGGCGTGGACAGCGAGGCGGCGGCGGCCGCCCTGGCAGCCGCCGCGCCCGGCCTGGCGGTGCTTATCGAGGTGGACTCCGGGCAGCACCGGTCGGGCGTCCCCGTCGACCGGGTGGCGGCGCTGGCGGTGTCCTGCGCGAAGCTCGGCCTGACGGTGGCGGGCGCGTTCACGCATCCGGGGCACGCTTACAGCGCACCGTCCGCCGCCGGGGACGCGGCGCGCGACGAGCGCGTCGCGCTGGCCGCCGCTGGCGAAGCCCTGACCGGCGCCGGCGTCCTCGAGAGCCCGCCGGTGCTCAGCGGCGGCTCCACCCCCACGGCATCGGCCGGGCTAGCGGCGCCGCTGACGGAGGTGCGGCCCGGCACGTACGTGTTCGGCGACCGGCAGCAGATGCACCTGTCCGGGCTCGACGTCGACGACGTCGCCCTCGTGGTCGCCGCCCGCGTCGTCTCCGTGCCCCGCCCCGGCGAGGCGGTGCTCGACGCCGGCTCTAAGGCGCTGTCCAGCGACCGCCCGGCCTGGCTGGCCGGTCACGGGCTGATCCTGGAAGCACCCGAGGCGACGATCGCGGTGCTGAGCGAAGAACACGCGGTCGTCCGCGACCTCTTGACGCCGCTCAAGGTCGGCGACCTCGTCCGCGTGATCCCCAACCACGTCTGCACGGTCGTCAACCTGACCAGCGAGCTCGTGGTCGTCGCAGACGGCGCCGTCACCGACCTCTGGCCGGTCTCCGCGCGCCGCTAACCACGGGCACTCGATTATCGTGTGTAGTTTGACGTCGAAAACAGGGGCGAAGTTCACACAATAATCTGGGAGCGTGCCGGACAGCCCGCTACGGGTTGCCGTCCTGCTCGGTCTCCGGGCGCACGATCATCAGGCCGTATGCGGGCTCATCGGCCACCGTCCGGTGCCGCAGGCCCTTGGGGACGACGAAGATGTCCCCGGCGCGCAGCACCACCGCCTCGCCTCCCTCGAACTCCACGCGGAAGGAGCCGTCCCAGCACAGGTACAGCTCGTCCTGGTCGCGCTGGTGCCAGTGGAACGTCCCCTCGAATCGCACGACCCGCAGCACCCTGCCGTTCGCGAAGGCGAGGTCACGCGACTGCCATGGGTGCGGCAGCTCGCTGATGGCGGCGGGGACCGAAACAGGGGCTGCGGGTTCGGTGCTCATGCGCACTCCTTTTATCCCGAACGGTCTCGTGGCGCCTCTTCCACCCTATGCCGCGCCACCGACGCGGTGCGGACCGGCCAGCCATAGGCAGGCGATGGGCCATCGACCGCCATAGAGGGTGGTGGATGGACCATCGACCCCCTTCGCCGACGGGGATGGCGGTGCGGGGAGACTTGGATCGTGGGCGGGCGATCCGCGCGGGCGGGCAAGACCCGGCCGGACAAGCCGTGGCGGCGGCCGGGCGCGGTGCGCTATGCGCTGCGCCGGGTGCCGGGGCTGCTGCGGCCGCCGGTGGACGTCTACGAGCCCGAGTCCGGGTCGCTGACCATGCTCCAGGATCTGCCGGTGACCGTGCGGGACGGCACCACGCTCCGGGTCAACGTCGTCTTGCCGGCCGGGCAAGGCCCGTTCCCCGCGCTGCTGTCGGCGCATCCCTATGGCAAGGACAACCTGCCGCGGCGAGGCCGGACCGGATACCGGGTGTCGGTGCAGTACCGGATGCTCCGGCAGCCGGCCCGGGTGCGGTTCTCGTCGCTGACCGGGTGGGAGGCACCGGACCCGGCCTGGTGGGCCGGGCAGGGCTACGCGGTCGTCAACTGTGACCTGCGCGGCGCCGGGACTTCGGAAGGCACCTGCGCGATCTGGTCTGACCAGGAGGGCGAGGATGTCTACGACCTGATCGAATGGGCCGCCGCACAGCCGTGGAGCACCGGCGCCATTGGCATGCTCGGCGTGTCCTACCTGGCCATCTCGCAGTGGAAGGCGGCGGCGCTGCGGCCGCCGGGCCTGAAGGCGATCTGTCCCTGGGAGGGCTTCACCGACGCGTACCGGGACCTGGCCTTCCCTGGCGGCATCGGCGAGAACGGCTTCATCAGGATGTTCGGCCTCGCGCTGCGCGGGGCGCGGCTGCGCTACAAGCTCACCGCGGAGCAACGCCGCCACCCGCTGCGCGACCACTGGTGGCGCGCCCTGGTCCCCGCACTCCCCGAGATCAGCGTTCCGGCCCTGATCTGCGGCAGCTTCTCCGATAACAACCTGCATACCCGCGGCTCGTTTCGCGGCTGGGAGCGCATCGAGAGCGCCGACAGGTTCCTGTACACCCATCGTGGCGGCAAGTGGCTCACGTTCTACTCCCCCGAAGCCCGCGCCGCCCAGCTCGCCTTCTTCGACCGCTACCTGCGCGGTCGGGACGTCCCCGGCCCGCCGCGGATCCGGCTCGAGGTCAGGGAAAGCCGCGACGTCGTCCGGTCCGTCAGGGAGGAGCAGAACTGGCCGCTCGACGGCACCGAATGGCGGTCGCTGTACCTCACCGGCGACGGGCTCGCGGGCTCGCCACCCGCCGAGGACGGCCGGCTCGCATTCGGCACCAGGACCGGCGGCGCCTGCTGGGAATGGACCGTCCCCGCCGACACGGAGATCACCGGGCCGATGGCGCTGCGGCTGTGGGTGGCGACACACGACGCCGATGACGTCAGCCTGTTCGCGGGTGTGGAGAAGTGGCGCGGGCGGAGCTACGTGCCGTTCGAGGGGTCGTACGGGTTCGGCAGGGACCGGATCACGACCAGCTGGCTGAAGGCCTCGCTGCGCGGCCTCGACCGCGGCGAGTCCCGGTCGTTCGAGCCGGTGCCGGCGTGCACCAGCCCGCAGCCGCTTGAGCCGGGGAAGGTCGTGGCCGTCGACATAGCGCTGGGGCCGTCGGCCACGTTCTTCCGCGCGGGCGACACGCTGCGGCTGGTTGTCGCGGGCCGCTGGCTGTGGCCGCGCAACCCGCTCACCGGCCAGTTCCCGGCCGCCTACCAGCCGAGCCCGCGCGGGGAATGCACCGTGCACTGGGGACCCGGGCGGCGGGCCCGGCTGCTCATCCCGGTCATCGGCGGGCGGGAGACGCCACGGGCCCGTTCGGGATAATTCTGTTGCTACGGCTTGCGGGCGATGGCTCCGTTGATGGAAACATCAGCCCGCGGCGGCAGGATCGCGCCCGGCTCCGGGCGCCACTCGGACACCACTACGACGCCCGGCGGCACCAGCGTAAGGCCGTTGAAGACGAGGTCCGCGAACACGTCGGCGTCCCGGCCGATGATGCCCACGCCGCTGCGCGTGTAGACGTTGCCCGCCTTGACGGTGGGCGCCGGCGCGAACTCAGAGGTGACGTGCGCGGCTGCCACGTAGCTGCCGGACGGCACCGCGTCGATCAGCGGCTCGACGATTCGCCGCACCTCGTCGTCGGCCATGAAGAAGTGCAGGATTCCGATGAATATCAGCGCGACCGGCTTAGTGAAGTCCAGCGTGTCCCGCGTGACCGGGTGCTCGAGGATCTGCTCGGGCTCCCGCATGTCCGCCTCGATGTAGATGGCCTTGCCCTCCGGCGTGCTGTTGAGCAGCGCCCGCCCGTGAGCGAGCACGATCGGGTCGTTGTCCACGTACACGACGCGCGCGGCCGGGTTGACGTCCTGCGCGATCTCGTGCACGTTGCCGACGCCCGGCAGGCCTGAGCCGAGATCGAGGAACTGGGTGATGCCCGCTTCCTCGGCCAGGTGCCTGACGACGCGGCCGAGGAAGGCGCGGTTCTCGCGGGCGGCCATCCTGATCGGCGGCCAGGCCTCCATCGCCTTGATGGCGGTTTTCCGGTCGGCGGCGAAGTTGTCCTTGCCGCCGAGGTAGTAATCGTAGATCCGGGCCGAGTGCGGCCTGGACGTATCGATCTCCGGGGAAACGTCACCGTTGTCCACGTCCGGTACCTTACCTCCGGCGAGATTCACTGGCCCTCTTCGTAAACGCTTAGCTAATCCCACGGCTCTCCCATGGAACTCATCGCCCGTTGTCAGGCAGTCGGCACAGAGTGCTTTCATGGCTGTTACGCGCGGAATCCGACTCGCTGCCTTGGTCGTGGCCGGCGCGCTGCTGGTCGCGGCGTGCACTTCGTCGGGGTCGTCCTCGGCGCCGCCGCGAACGTCCGGTTCGGCGAGTTCCGCCGGCGCGACGGAGGCCGGCATCCAGAAGATCAAGCACGTCGTGATCATCATGCAGGAGAACCGGTCGTTCGACTCGTTCTTCGGCACCTATCCGGGGGCCGACGGCATTCCCGCGAACAACGGGCAGTTCACCGTCTGCGTGCCCGATCCGCGCACCGGCGGCTGCGACAAGCCGTATCACGACTCCAGCCTGGTGAACGGCGGTGCCGGGCACGGTCTCAGCAACGCGGTCACGGACATCGACGGCGGCAAGATGGACGGCTTCGTCAAGTCCGCGGAAGACACCGCCAGCCGGGGCTGCTCGGCCACCAACCCGCCGACCCCGGTGTGCCTGCCGAGCGGCGAACCGGACGTGATGGGTTACCACGACGCGCGGGAGATCCCGAACTACTGGACGTACGCCGGCGACTTCGTGCTGAACGACCACATGTTCGAGCCGGTCGACTCGTGGTCCCTGCCGTCCCACCTGTACCTGGTCAGCGAGTGGTCGGCGCGGTGCGGTTCCGCCAGCCCGGACAGCTGCGTCAACGACCCGGCGCAGGCCGGGGGCGGCGCGCGGTCGCAGCTCGCGAGCCTGCCGGCGGCCTTCACGAGCTGCCTGCGCACGCACGGCGTGAAGCAGCTGAAGAAGGCCAACCTCACCAGCCCGAAAGTGGTCGCGGCGACCTCAGCGTGCCTCGGCGCGCTGACCCCCGCGCAGCGCGAGCAGCTCCTCGGCAGCGGCGGCGAGGGCGCGCAGCTCGGCGACTACTCGTGGACGGACCTGACCTACCTGCTGCACAAGGAGAACGTGTCCTGGGCTTACTACGTGCAGCAGGGCGTCCAGCCCGACTGCGATGACAACCCGGACGAGACCGCGGCCGGCTGCGCGCCGGTCGCCCAGGGCGCCGGGACCCCGTCGATCTGGAACCCGCTGCCGTCGTTCACCGACGTGAAGACCGACGGCCAGCTCGGCAACATCCAGAACCTGACCAGCTTCTACCCGGCCGCCGAGAAGGGCACCCTGCCGGCGGTGACGTGGATCGCCCCGGCTCAGCCCGACAGCGACCACCCGCCGGCGAACCTGGCGACCGGCCAGGCGTACGTGACGAACCTGATCAACACGATCATGAAGGGCCCGGACTGGGACTCGACGGCGATCTTCCTGGCGTGGGACGACTGGGGCGGGTTCTACGACCACGTGGTCCCGCCGGACGTCGACTCCGACGGGTACGGGCTGCGGGTCCCGTCGCTGGTGATCAGCCCGTACGCGCGACGCGGGTACATCGACCACCAGGTGCTCTCCTTCGACGCCTACAACAAGTTCATCGAGGACGACTTCCTGAACGGGGCGCGGCTCGACCCGAAGACCGACGGCCGGCCCGACCCGCGGCCGGACGTCAGGGAGGACGCGGCCGTGCTCGGCAACCTGTACGCGGACTTCGACTTCAGCCAGCCGCCGCGACAGCCGGTCCTGCTGCCGGCGCATCCGGCCCCCGGGCCAGCGTCGGCAATCCCGTAGTCGGTGTCGTCCGCCAGGCCCGCGTCGCGCATCATGAGCGGGTGAAGATACGCCAGATCGACCCCAGCGAGTGGGTCGAGCGCACCGTCCCTGTCCACGCTTACGCGTTCGCGCCGTCCCCCTCGGCCGACATCCGCGAGCGGATGGCGGGCAACCAGCCGTTCTACTCCGGCGACACCACGGTGGTCGCGGAGGACGATGGCGTCGCGGTGGCGTCCGCGTCGGCGGTGCCGATGCGGCAGAACGTCCGGGGAACGGTGTTCCCGATGGCTGGCGTCGCCGGTGTCGCCACGTTGCCGCAGGCACGACGGCGCGGGTACGCGAGCGCCCTCGTGACCGAGCTGCTCGGCATCATGCGGGACGGCGGCTATCCGGTGAGCACGCTGTACCCGTTCCGCCCGTCGTTCTACGAGCGGCACGGTTTCGTGGGGCTGCCGCAGGCCAAGACCGTCGTGTTTCCGCTGTCCAGCGTGGCGTGGCTGCGCTCGGCTTCCCTCGCGGGGGACGTCCGCTGGGGAACGATCGAAGAGCAGTACAACGCCTATCGCGGCCTCCTCGAGCGACTGCTGGCCGGGCAGCACGGCTTCGCCGTCCTGCCGGGCTCGCGGATGGAGCGATTCCGGCTGGCCAAGGACCGCTGGCTCGCCACGGCCTGGGCCGGCGACGCGATGATAGGGGCCGTCAACTACCAGATATCCGGTTACGGCGGTGACCTGGCGGGCGGCGACCTGCTCGCCGCGAGTCCGCTCGGCAGGGCGCTGCTGCTGCAATTCTTCGGCACCCATGCGGGCCAGGTGGAGAAGGTGTCGGTCGTCGTTCCGCCCGGCGAGTCGCCGGAGCTGTGGGGGACGGACTTCGCCGTGGAGATCAGCTCCAACGTCGCGTTCCCCACGTCCCTCGCGCCGATGGGGCGCGTGCTGTCGGTCGAAGGGCTGGCCGGGATGCCCGTCGGCGCCGCTCAGGTGGCCGTCGAGGTGGTCGACGATCCGTTCATCGCCGGGCACTACGAGCTTGACGGCTCGTCTGGTGTGCTGGACGCGCGGCGGGCGACCGGGATCGTCCCTGACGCGACGCTGACCGTGGCGGGGCTGTCCGGGCTGGTCTACGGGGTCCTCGATCCTGACGAGCTGCCGGTCAGGGGGTTCGGGCACGCGGGCGGCGAGGCGGCGGAGCGGCTGCGGACGCTGTTCCCGCGAGCGTTGCCGTATTTGCACGCGCATTTCTGAGCCGGGCCAAGCTAAGCAAGGTGACATCCGATACCACCCGTTCCGGCGAGCCCGGCGAGGCCGGCGAGGCCGCCGAGCGGTCCGGGCGCCAGGGCTACTTAACGCCGGGGCCGCTGACCTCGCTTACTTGTGCGTAGGCGAGCGACTCGATGACGGTGCCCTTAGGTGGCCCCGCTGGGTTCTTGAGCTTCCGCAAGATCTGCTGCTGCATGGCCTTGGGGTACCCGGCGAGTTGCTGAGGGCTCGGGGCGGCCATCTTCGGGCCGATACCGTTGCTGAGCTGGCGGAGGCCGGTCACCTGGTAGCTGACCGGATCGAGGAGGAGCTGGTCGTAGCCGCCGTCGTCGGACACGCCGATGGCCGGGTTCCCCGCGACGTCGGTGATGCCCTGCTGGACGGTCACGCCGGGGATGGCGGCCATCGCCCGGAACGCCGCGGCCTCGGCCTTCGGCGGGGCGCCTACCCCGCCTGCCGCGTTCCACAGCAGCAGGCCCAGGTAGTCGAACTCGAGCTGGCCCTTGTTCTCTGGCGCGTGGCTCGCGACCGGGTTGCCCGCGACGGCGTTCGCTCCGCCGACGGCTTCCGCCGCCTTGTCGACCGCGGCGAGCAGCTGGCTCGGGGCCGTGGGCAGCGACGCCAGGGCGTAGTACGCGGTCTGCGGGGTGGCGTCCGTGTTGAACGCCGCCAGCGGGTCGCTCGTGATGTCCGCCGGGGGGGCCACGGGCGACGTGTGCACGGTGATCGGGGCGCCTCGGCTCTCGTAGTAAGCACTCTCAGTGCCGTCGAAGGTGATCCAGTTCTCATTCGAGGAGGTGCCCTGCGGGTACTGGTACCCGACGAGCTTGGAGTAGATCCACTGCCCCGGGCTTGGCGTCGTCTTCGGGGGCACGCGGCTGGCCGCGGCCGACGCGTCGCGGAGGACGCCCGCGGCGAGCACCCCCTGGGTGGGTACGGCTTTGGGGCGGCTGGGCAGCGCTTTGGGGTGGCCCGCCGGGGCACTGCCAGTGCTGAGCCCGTAGCCCGCTAGCCCGGCGGCGACCGCGACGGCCGCCGCGGCAGCGGTGGCCGTCAGCAGGAGGGTGGTCCTGCGGGTGGCGGTGAAACGCCGCCGGTGGGGTCGCCGCGCGGCTGCGAGGAGGCGGGAGCGTCCCGGAGAGAGCCGGGGACGTTCTGGATAGGGAATTTCAGCGCGGAACTCCCGCAGCTGATCGAGATCGTTCACGGCAGTGACTCCTCGCGGGCGGATGTCGGGTCATTGCCGCCGAGCGCGGCGCGGATGCGGGCGCGCGCCCGGTGCAGGCGGGAGCGGACGGTGCCGACCGGGATGCCGAGCGCGGTCGCGACCTCGGTGTAAGACAGGTCGGCCCAGGCGATCATCAGCAGCACGTCACGGTCGCCTGCGGTCAGGGCGGCGAGCGCGGCGGCCAGATCCTGGCGGACGGCGGCGGAGGCGAGCCTGCCGTCGGCCTCGTCGGTTTGGGTTTCCACCAGGACCGGGTCGGCGCCGGTGCGCGCGTAGGCGCGGAGCATGCGGACTTCGGACCGGCTGTGCTTGCCGATCAGGTTCGCGGCGATGCCGTACAGCCAGGGGCGGGCGTCGGTGACGGTGCGGTCGTAGCGGTGCCTCTTGCGGAAGGCGTCGAGGAATGTGTCCGCGACGATGTCGTCGGCCGCGCCGACGCCGAGCCTGCGGGCGGCGTAGCGGTGCAGCGGGGCGGCGTGCCGGTCGTAGAGGCCGGCGAACGCTTCCGGGTCGCGCCAGGACCGCTCGATGAGGGCGGCGTCGTCGTCGGGGTCGGGGTCGGGAGGTGGCATAGGCCGGGCTCCGGGGGTGGCGTGGTGTGAAGGCTACCGTCGCCCCGTTATCACCCGAAGTCCTCCCGGCGGTTCACGCGACAGGTCTAGAGCCTGTCGGGCTCGTAATGGCTGCGACTGTTATTGTTGGGAATCAGGAGCACCCGAGCTTATTGGCCGGCATGGTTCTATAGCTGGCTACCCTCTGACCCTGGCCGCCACGACCCCCTACCTGGCTCAAGGAGGTCCTCGTGACGCATCCGGCTCCCAGCCCGCAGCCACCGCACGACGCGCTTGCCAGCGCGCTGAAACGCACTGAGCTACAGCATCGGCCGTCTTCGATTCCCGGGCGGGAGATCGTGCAGGTACTCACCGAAATCCCGGTCGGCGTGGGATCGGGCTGGCACACCCATCCCGGCGAGGAAGTCGGGTACATCGTCGCCGGGACGGTCGAGATGGCCATCCACGGGCAGCCCACTCTCACTCTGCAGGCCGGCGACGGTTTCCTCATCCCGCCCCGCATACCCCACAACGCCCGTGACATCGGTCCCGGCACCGGGCACATGCTGTCCACCTACATCGTCGAGACCGGGCAGCCACTGTCCTCGTTCACTGAGGTGCCGCCCGACCGGTGAACCGCCCTGCCCTGCCAGCCCCCGGCTTCCGCGCTGGCCGCTCATCCGTGCTGAAACAGCCAGTTCCGGCCCCGAACCCGCAGTGCACAGCCCAGCCAACCGTCATCGCGACCCAGGAGGAACCTCATGACCGACGCCACTGACGCTGCCAGCTCCGGCCTCACTGTCGCTCTCGTCCACGGCGCGTTCGCCGACAGCTCAAGCTGGAACGACGTGGTCGAACAGCTGCAAGCCGCCGGGATCGCGGTGCAGGCCATCTCCAATCCGCTGCGGGGCATCACCGCCGACGCCGCCTACGTCGCCAGCGCGATCCGGCAGATTCCCGGACGGGTGCTCGCCGTCGGTCACTCCTACGGCGGTGCGACCATCACCAACGCCGCACCCCACGCCGGAAACGTCGTCGGCCTGGTCTATGTCGCCGCCTTCGCCCCAGAGGAGGGCGAGACCCTGGGCGCCATCGAAGGCGATTCCAAGGACAGCGTCCTGAATAGCGCCCTGCTCGAGCTGCAGTATCCGACCGGACAGGGCACCGAGACCGCAGTGGAATTCGCCATCGACCCGGCCAAGTTCCACGCCGCGTTCGCGGCCGACCTGACCGAGAAACAAGCCGCCGTCATGGCCGCCACCCAGCGCCCCGTCGCCGCCGCCGCGTTCGCCGAACCCAACGGGACGCCGGGCTGGAAGAACCTGCCATCATGGGCCGTCGTAGCCACCGGCGACAAGGCCGCAGGCGCCGACGTCGTCCGTTCCATGGCCCAGCGCGCCGGAGCGGCAATCACCGAGGTTGAGGGATCCCACGTAATCATGATTTCCCAGCCGCAAGCCGTCACCGGCGTGATCCGCCAGGCGATCGACCGCATCACCCGCTAACAACAACCGGGATACAGGGCATACAGCGGACTCAGCTACGACCCGTCGGCTAGGCCGGGCTCCGGGGGTGGCGTGGTGTGAAGGCTACCGTCGCCCCGTTATCACCCGAAGTCCTCCCGGCGGTTCACGTCAGGCTGTCACGTCGCTGCGGGTGAAGGTGATCGCCGTCGCGGTGAGAGCCGCTAGCAGGTAGACGGCGGCGGCGATGAGGCCGTGGCCGTAGCTCGTGGTGCTGGTACCGCCGGAGGCGATGGTCTCCAGCGAAGCTCCGGGCAGCCAGTTCACGGTGCCGGGAACGATCCGGACGATGATGTTCTCGATCGCGATGACCCAGGCGAGGCCCGCGATGACGGCGAAAACCGCCGATCGCATGAACAGGCCGATCGCGAGCCCGAGGACGCTGAACCCGATGACGGCGAGTCCGATGTCGCCGAGCGCCCTGAGCAGGTCACCAATGCCTGTCGCGGTGAACCAGGCGGCCGTGGAGACGTGGCGGGCGTGCGCCGCCAGCAGCGCTACGACGAACGCGACCACCGACGCGAACAGCAGCGCGGCTAGCAGGAACGTGACCACGCCGAGAAACTTGCCAGCCAGCAGTACCAGGCGGCGCGGCTGGCGGACCAGGAGCTGGCGGAGCGTGCCGAGGCTGTACTCGCTCGCCGCCTGCGCGGCCGCGATGCCGAACGCCACGACGCCCAGCAGCATCGTCGCCCTGGTGACGCCGAGGATCAGGCCGTTCGGCCTGGCGAGCTGCTGCAGCGACGGCAGGCCGCCGCCGTCCCCGGTGGCCGGCGCCTGGCTGAACACCAGGATCACGAACAGGGAGGCCGCCGCGGCGAGGCCGAGGAAGGTGGACAAAAGCAGTGTCTTGCGCTTCAGCTTGGTCCACTCGCTGGTGAATGCCGCCCAGGTCATCTGATCGCTCCCATCTCCTGGCCGCTGCGTACTTCGGCCTCCCCGTCGCTGCCTGTTCCGGTCAGTGCGAAGAACGCCCGCTCAAGGCTGCGGGTGCGTTCGGCCAGCTGCCGGAGGGTGATGCCGTTGTCTGCCGCCAAGCGGTTCAGGTCCGCTGAGCTCAGGTCTGAAGCCTCGACTTGGATGCTGGCTTCGCCTGGGCGGATGGTCACCGTGCAACCCGCTTCTTCCAGCAGCTTGGCCAGCTGCTGCGCGTCTTCGTCGTGCTCGGCGGCGACCAGGCAGTCCGGGCGCTGGCCTGCCTGGAGGTCGGCGACGGTGCCCTGGTGAACGAGCTTTCCGGCCCTGATCATGACGATGTAGTCGCAGATCTGCTCGATCTCGGAAATCAGGTGGCTCGACACCAGGACCGTGATCCCGTCGTCGGCGAACGACCGGATCAGGGCGCGCATCTCGACGATGCCCGCCGGGTCGAGACCGTTCGTCGGCTCGTCGAGAACCAGCAGCTCCGGGCTGGGGAGCAGGGCCGCCGCGATGCCGAGGCGCTGCTTCATGCCCAGCGAGTAGGTGCGGTACCTGTCACCTGCCCGTGCCGCGAGGCCTGAGCGTTCCAAGGCTGGGTCAACTTTGCTTACTGGCAACTGGCCGAGGCGGGCGAGAGCCTTGAGGTTGTCGCGGCCGCTGAGCTGCGGGTAGAACGCGGGCGACTCGATGAGCGCGCCAACCTTGTCCAGGTAGGTGGCGGGATCCTCCAGGCTGCCGCCAAGGATTTCGCCGCTGCCCGCGGTGGGGCGGACCAGGCCGAGGAGCATGCGGATCGTGGTGGTTTTGCCGGCGCCGTTCGGGCCGACGAAACCGCAGACGGAACCGTGCGGGATCTTAAGTTCAATGTGGTCCACTACGGTGCGGTCGCCGAAGCGTTTCGTCAGGCCCGTTGTCGATATGGCCATGGGCGCGCTCGGCGGCCCGCCGGTCCGCGTTGTCGCCTGTGTCATTGTCATGCCCGGGACCCTATTGATGCGGTGGGGCAGGAGCGAACGCTTCTCAGCCGCTCCTCAGCTCCTCTAGGCCTAAGGTGGGGGCGTCATGAGCCAGTTGCTATCCGCCCTCCGGAACAGGCGCGGCGCCGCCGGGGGTGTTGCCTCTCCTGTTCCTCCTGTTCCTCCTGTTCCTCCTGTTCCGGATGGGGAAGCACCGCCGTTTCGTCATCCGCGACTGCGGCGTTTCGCCCGGTGGGGTCTTGTCACGGTGGCGGCGCTGGCGGTGGCGGTGACCGCCGCGAGCTTCGGCTACAACCTGGCGACCGACGGGCCCGCGCCGCGGCCGTCTGGCCTGCTCATGGCCCGTGGCGGCGGGTTCGACACCCGGTATCGTTCCTGGGGCGCCTCGGGGACGCCGATCGTCCTGGTGCCGGGCGCGTTCGAGACCGCGGATACGTTCGCGCCGCTCGGCGCCGTACTGGGTCGCTCGCATCGCGTGTTCGCTATCGACCTCACTGGCACTGGGTACAGCGCGCCGAGCGCGCCGTACAGCGCTTCACACCTGGCCCAGCAGGTGCTGGCGTTCCTGTCGGTCAAGGGCCTCGTCGGCGCTAACGCGCCGGTAATGGTCGGGCACTCGAGCGGCGCGGCGGTCGTCGGGCTTACCGCGGTGGCCGGCGGCCCGCGATTCGCCCGCGGCGTCGTGTTCCTCGACGGCGACGCGACCCCGCTGTCCGGCCCGGGATTCCTGGGCTCACTGCTGATCGACCCGTACCGGATTTCGCTGCTGCGGCTCGCGCTCAGTCAGTCGTGGCTGATCCAGCGGATCTACAGCTCGCAGTGCGGGCCGTCGTGCCCTGTGCTGAGTCCGGCGGGCGTGGAGAGGTGGCGGCTTCCGCTGCAGCAACCGGGGTTCGCGTCTGAGGTCGCCTACTCGCTGGGGCACGGGATCCCTAGCATGTCGACAGCCCAGTTCGGGCAGCTTCGGGCGCTAGCGGTTCCCAAGCGGGTGGTGTTCGGGGTGAACGATCCGCAGATGTCCGCGTCCGACGCCGCCGCGACCGCGGACCGGATTGGCGCCCCGCCGCCGACGTTCGTGCCCGGGCGGCACCTGACCATGATCTCTTCGCCGCGGCAGGTGGCTTCGGCTATCCAGGCGCTTAGCGCGTCGTAGCGGCGGGTGTCAGGCGTCGCTAACCGGTCGCCGGGTGGGTGGGCGTCGATCCGTCCGGGAGCAGCAGGTCGAAGCCATCTGGGATGTTGAGCTGTCCCGGCCCGGTGCCAGGCTTGCCGGTGATCCCGTACTGCCACACGAGCGCACCGGTGGACGGGTCGATCGCGACCATGCGGTCGTTGTGGTCGTCGTTGGCCATGATCATGCCGCTTGGCAGCAGTTCGGCGAGCGAGGGCTGGTTGAGCCTCCCGGGCCCCGAGGCCTGGTCGTAGCGGTAGAGGATCTTGCCGTGGCGGTCGAACTCGACCACCTGCCCCGGCGAGGAGTAATCGGCGAGGAGGTACGTGTCCGAGCCGACCTGCTGCGGGTCGGACGGGTACCCGACGACCGAAAGGTGGACGGTCCACACCAGCTTGCCCGCCAGGGTGTACTCGCTCACCCATGACCCGTTGATCTCTGAGATCAGCAGGTTGCCGTCGGTCAGCGGAGTGTCCCCGTTCGGCGAGCCCATCGAGGCGGGCGGGTTGTGGAAGCATTCGCCGTCGGTGCCTATCTGGCGGGCGACCGTGTGGTTCTCGTTGATTACCAGCACCCGGCAGTTGACCGCGTCCGCCACCGTGACCTGACCGTTCTTCAGCAGGTACGCGTCATCAGGCTCGTGCAGGTACCCCTTGGCCGTGCCTGGCTGGCCGGGGTGACCGTACGACCAGACGATCTTCCCCGACGGGTAGGCGATCTTGACGATCGTCTCGTTCTGCTCCTGGTTGGAGATGATCGCCGTGCCGTGGTTGGTGAAGAACGCGTCGTCGGGAAAGTAGAAGCCCAGCTTGTCCCGCGGGGCGGACGGCGACGGGTACCTCCACACCACGTTCATCGCGGCGTCAAGCAGCAGCAGCCGGTTGTTGCCGCGGTCGGCGACGAGCAGCTTGTCCCCGAAATACGGCGACCCCGCGCCTGCCGCGCCCGCGGTTCCGAAGGCCCGGTCCGGGCGGATCATCTGGACGGAGGAGACGCGGGCGCCGTTCGATTCCCCGCCCACGATCCAGGCGATCGAGCCGTCCGCCGCGATGCCGGCGTTCGAGACCGGCACCTGAAGCCGGCCGGCCGGCAGCAGGCGCCCAGTGGCGGGGTCGTAGGCCCAGATGGTGGAGACCGTTCGGGTCGGCGAGGAAGGGCCTTCCGTTCCGGCGTTCGCGATTGGCTGTCCGGTCAGCTGCGTAGTGCCGAGTCCTGGGGTGGGCTTAGTTGCGGCCGGGCTCTCGCCGCCGGCGACGAACAGTTCCCCGTCGACGGTGACCGCCGCGGCGCCCGCTAGTGCCTCGGGCAGGTGGCCGACGATCGACGCGGTGCGCCGGGCCGGGTCGACGGCCTGGATGACGCTGACCGGCGTCCCGGCATGCGGTCCGGTGATGGCCTCGCCGCCGAACGCGTAGATACGCCCGCCCAGGGCGGCGACCGCCGCGTAGCGCACCGGAACAGGCAGCGTGGCGATGATTCTGTAGGTCTGGCCGTCGGTGGTCGCCTCCACCGACGCGTCAGGCCTGGTTCCGTCAAAGCCGCCCACGATGTACGTCGTGGCTCCGATGGTGGCGGCCTGGGCGTCGGAGCGCGGCGCGGGCAGGTTCCCGACGTCGGTCGCGGCGCCACCACCGGCCAGCGGGAACGACTGGACCGTGCTGACACTGGCCGCCGATCCGCCCCCGAAGACCAGTGCCCGCTGTCCCGACACCGCCACGGCCGCGTCGTGTACCGCGACGGGCAGCGCGCCGATCCGGCGCACCGCGCCGGTGGCCGTGCTCACGGCGTAAACCCCGTTCGTCGACGTGTCGCTGGCTGACAGGCCGCCAAGGACGATGAGCTGGCCAGGCGATCCCGCCGTCACCACCTCGCGGCTGAGCGGCCCTGCCATGTGCCAGGGCAGCAGGCCAGATTCGGCGGCGGGCAGGCTGGGCTGCGGCTGCGCAGCCTTCGCGTGCATGGATGCCGTGGGGTGGGCGGCGGTAGCCCCGCCATGGCTGGCTGTGCCGTGTGTACAGGCAGCGAGCAAGGCGTCGACGGCCACAACTACCACGGCCAGCGTGGCGGCAGTGGCACGCCCGCCACGCGGGTCAACCATGGCGCAAACGCTACCCTAGGGCGCAATTTCTAACACCGTCAGCACCGTCGCCTCGTGCCGCGGTCAGTTGCTGGGTGTCCTTGCTCCGGGAATCAGACTGCCGCCCGCGCTGGAAGGCGCACGGCGTCAAGCAGCATCACGTCAATGCGGGCAGCTTCCTCGCGCGATGGCCGGACCGCCTCGTCGCTGACGCCCAGCGGCCTGAGCCATTCGTTGACGTCCGCCCAGCGCCAGACGAGAGAACGTCCCGCACACCCTTCCGGTGCAGGGAACGGCCGGCTGCCGTTCCGCTCTCCGTTCACCCATTGCTGGACGTTCTGCCGAGAGTGGCCTATCCGCTGAGCGATGTCCGAAATGCCGACGAGTTCGGGATCGAGGCGGACGATCTTCAGCCCCGGCAGCGCGCCCGTGAGGCGAGAGACGAGCCGACTTGCGGCTTCGTAGCTGTCACGACCCGTGCCGGATACCGCGAGCCGGTAGAGTCCGCGGTTCCACGAGAGTACGCCATCGAAAGCGTCCGTCAGGATGGCCACGGCTTCATCGTCGTCGGTGGATACGCCGTCAACGACGAAGAC
Source organism: uncultured Actinomycetota bacterium (assembly GCA_963843745.1). Classification (GTDB taxonomy): domain Bacteria; phylum Actinomycetota; class Actinomycetes; order Streptosporangiales; family Streptosporangiaceae; genus Trebonia. Next base: position 15,841 of record CAWJLP010000007.1, on the reverse strand, counting down.
AAACTCGTACTCCTGCTCAGCACCCATGGTTCACCGCCTTGCCGACGCGGTGCTCGTATTCACCAATCATGCCGCGGGACAGGTCTGTTGTCAAACGACAACAGACCCCGGCGGCCGCCTCGGGTCGTCCGCCGCCAAGGGACACCTCGATGCTTCCGCGGCGATCCTGCGCGCTACCCGCCCGGGATTCCGGGGCGTCCCGCCGAGAGCGATTCGGGTACAGGTGGGTTCACAGGGGCAATAGAGAGTTCCCCAGTGACCGGCCTGGCGGATAGTCCAGCCATCTTTCACCAGCCGGATCAGAACAGCACGGATCTCCTTCTTCGGATGCTCCGATGGATCAAGCAAGCGTCCCGGCATAGCAAGCCTTCCAACGCGAACGGCGAGGAAAGGCATCAATGTACTTACAGTTACATCGACTTCACAAAGCGCAATCAATTGCCACCAGGCAAGCGCTGCTCAGAGCCGTCCGGCAGGATCAGGTTGGAGCAACTCTTGCTAGCGTCTTCTGGCTCTAGATCTTGCGTCTGTGTTGCCTCGTCACCGAAGGAGCATCTAGTGACCGATCCGGCCGTTGTCGCGGACCTGGCCCCGACCGGCGTGCTGCGGGCGTCGATCAACCTCGGCAACCCGGTCCTGGCCCAGGGCACCAGTCTGACACCTGTCGATCCAAGTGCGGCTGCGAGCGGTATCCCAGATTCTGCACCAGTGCCCATGTACTGCCCATGCTTGGTACTTGACGGCTTGCCGACATGCCGATGTGGTCCTTCATGAGCGCCGGAGCAACAGTTCAGTCAAACATTGCGGCGTCGTCTTCGGGATCGGGAGGTGGCATAGGCCGGTCTCCGGGGGTGGCGTGGTGTGAAGGCTACCGTCGCCCCGTTATCACCCAAAGTCCTCTCGGCGGTTCACGCGACAGGTCTAGAGCTTGCCGAGGAGTCTGGCTGAGCTGGTCGAAGTCTTCCGGAACCTAATGATGCTTTCCAATGCGCAGTGACAACAGCCGGTGCTGTCGGCCTGTACCGTTCCGCCGGATGTTCCGGGCATCAGGAGAGGGCTGCGGTTTTAGCGACTGTTATTGTTGGAAATCAGGAGCACCCGGGCGTATTGGGTCGACGTCGTTCTAGAGCTGGCTACCCTCTCACCCTGGCCGCCACGACCCCCTTTGGCTCAAGGAGGTCCTCGTGACGCATCCGGCTCCCAGCCCGCAGCCACCGCACGACGCGCTTGCCAGCGCGCTGAAACGCACTGAGCTACAGCATCGGCCATCTTCGATTCCCGGGCGGGAGATCGTACAGGTACTCACCGAAATTCCAGTCGGCGTGGAATCGGGCTGGCACACCCATCCCGGCGAGGAAGTCGGGTACATCATCGCCGGGACAGTCGAGATGGCCATCCATGGGCAGCCCACTCTCACCCTGCAGGCCGGCGACGGTTTCCTCATCCCGCCTCGCACACCCCACAACGCCCGTGACATCGGTCCCGGCACCGGGCACATGCTGTCCACCTACATCGTCGAGACCTGCAGCCACTGTCCTCGTTCACTGAGGTGCCGCCCGACCGGTGAACCGCCCTGCCCGCCCCGGCTTCCGCGCTGGCCGCTCATCCACGTGCTGAAACAACCAGTTCCGACCCCGAACCCGCAGTGCACAGCCCAGCCAACCGTCATCGCGACCCAGGAGGAACCTCATGACCGATGCTACTGACGCTGCCAGCTCCGGCCTCACTGTCGCTCTCGTCCACGGCGCGTTCGCCGACAGCTCAAGCTGGAACTACGTGTGAACAGCTGCAAGCCGCCGGGGTCGCGGTGCAGGCCGTCTCCAATCCGCTGCGGGGCATCACCGCCGACGCCGCCTACGTCGCCAGCGTGATCCGGCAGATTCCCGGACGGGTGCTCGCCGTCGGTCACTCCTACGGCGGTGCGACCATCACAAACGCTGCACCCCACGCCGGAAACGTCGTCGGCCTGGTCTATGTCGCCGCCTTCGCCCCTGATGAGGGCGAGACCCTGCGCGCCATCGAAGGCGATTCCAAGGACAGCGTCCGAATAGCGCCCTGCTCGAGCTGCAGTATCCGACCGGGCAGGGCACCGAGACCGCAGTGGAATTCGCCATCAACCCGGCCAAGTTCCACGACGCGTTCGCGGCCGACCTGACCGAGAAACAAGCCGCCGTCATGGCCGCCACCCAGCGCCCCGTCGCTGCCGCCGCGTTCGCCGAACCCAACGGGGCGCCGCGCTGGAAGAACCTGCCATCATGGGCCGTCGTCGCCACCGGCGACAAGGCCGCAGGCAGCAACGTCGTCCGTTCCATGGCCCAGCGCGCCGAGCGGCAATCACCGAGGTCGAGGGATCCCACGTGATCATGATTTCCCAGCCGCAAGCCGTCACCGACGTGATCCGCCAGGCGATCGACCGCATCACCCACTAACAACAACCGCGATACAGGGCATACAGCGGACTCAGCTACGACCCATCGGCATCCCCGCCAGGCCATGCCACTGGCTTCAGATCTTGCGTCTGTGTTGCCTCGTCACCGAAGGAGCATCTAGTGACCGATCCGGCCGTTGTCGCGGACCTGGCCCCGACCGGCGTGCTGCGGGCGTCTATCAACCTCGGCAACCCGGTCCTGGCCCAGGGCACGAGCGATGAGCCGACGGGGGTGACGGTCGACCTGGCCCGTGAGATCGCCGCCCGGCTCGGCGTGCCGGTCTCCTTCACCTGCTTCGACGCGGCGCGCAAGTCGCTCGCGGCGCTGATTGCGGGCGCCGCGGACGTCGCGTTCCTCGCCATCGAGCCGGCCAGGGAAGCCGAGGTGTCCTTCACCGCTCCCTACGTCATCATCGAAGGCGTCTACGCGGTTCCCGGTGGATCACCGATCACGACCGCCGCCGAGGTGGATCGCCCGGGCGTCCGCGTGGGCGTGAATGAGGGGTCGGCGTACGACCTGTTCCTCAGCCGCACCTTGACGCATGCCCAGGTGGTGCGCGGGGCCGACGGGTTCGATGTCTTCCGCGAGCAGGGACTGGAGGCGGTTGCGGGAATCCGCCAGCCGCTATCCCGGCGCGTTGCCAGCCAGCCGGGGCTGCGGCTGGTCGAGCCGCGCTTCATGGAGATCCGCCAGGCGGTCGCCACCACGAAGAACCGGACGGACGCGGCCATCGCGTTCCTGCGGGAGTTCGTCGAGACGGCTAAGGCCAGCGGGTTCGTCGCCGACGCACTGGCCCGCTCGGGTCAGGACGCGACGGTCGCCCCGCCATCGTGAGCGCCCCCGCGGTTAGGAGTCGGCGCCGAGCCGGCCAGCGGGCTGGTGTCGTGGTAGCGGACCTCGTAGACGCGCTCGGTGAACTTCCAGCCGTCCGCGGTGCGCTGGTAGCGGTCGTGGTAGATGGCGTAGTTCAGCTCCGAGGTGCCGTCGAGCAGGCGGATGACCTCTGACATGTACGCGCGGCCGGTCGCGGCGTCGCCGTCGCCGTCGCCGTCGAGCTGGATGATGCCCGGGTGGGTGTTCTGCACGAGGAACTCCACGAACTTCGGCACCCGCTCGCCCCACGCGCGGATCTGTTCCTGGCCGGTGAGTTCGACGGGGACGTTCGGCATTCGCAGCGCGCCGTCGGGCGTGAACAGTGACGCAACGCGGTCGTAGTCGCGCATCATCACCGAGTCGGTGAATTCGCCGCGCAGCGCCTCGATCTCGACGCGATCGGCGATGGCCTGAAAGTCGCTGCTCATTGGGTCACCCCCGGGCGAACACGGCGTGGACGGTGAGGGTGCTGGTTTGCGAGACCATGCCCAGCATGTTCCAGGTGATGCCGAAGTCGGCGCGGTTGACGCGGACCTCGGCGTCGAGCCAGACCTCGCCGTCGCCCGGGACGGACGCCGTGGCGTCGAAGGACAGCGGCCGGGTACGGCCGCGGACGGTCAGCTCGCCGGTCACGGCAACGCCCTGCCCGGACGGCCGGATATCGTCGGCGGTGAAGCTGATGTCCGGATGGTTGTCACTGTCGAAGAAGTCGGCCGAACGCAGGTGGGTGTCGCGCTTGGTGTTCTGGGTGTCGATGGACGCGGCGGCCACCAGGAGGGTCCCGGTGGCTTTGCCGTCGGGAGAGACGGTGCCGCTGCCGTTGACCTCGCGGAAGACACCGCGCACCGGAATCAGGCCCATGGACTTGCTCTTCAGCCGGACGCTGGAGTTGCGCGGATCCAGGACCCATTCACCGGTCAGGGTCCCGCCCTTCATCAGATCTAGTAGTGCCGGTGCGGTCATTGACGGTCCGTTCATGATGACTTCCTTGTCACATCGCTTGGATTCGAGGTGTCACCTATGCGACACGCCGCGACCAGGGAGTGTGACCGATGGCTTCGCCTGACTGGCTGACCGAGGGCTTCGAGCAGAACCGGGGCCGCCTGCGCGCGGTCGCCTACCGGATGCTGGGCTCGCTCGCGGAGGCCGACGACGCCGTGCAGGAAGCCTGGCTGCGCGTCGCGCGGGCAGACGCGAGTGAGGTCGATAACCTCAGCGCCTGGCTGACCACGATCGTCGCGCGGGTGTGCCTGAACGCGCTGCGCTCCCGTAACGCGCGGCGGGAGGAGCCCCTGGACACGCACGTGCCCGATCCGGTCATCACCCGCGCGGACGGGCCAGACCCGTCGAACCCGTCGAACTCGTCGAACCCCGAGGATCAGGCGCTGCTGGCCGACTCGGTGGGGCTCGCGCTGCAGGTGGTGCTGGAAACGCTGACCCCCGCCGAGCGGCTGGCGTTCGTGTTGCACGACACGTTCGGGCTGCCGTTCGAGGAGATCGCACCGATGGTGGGGCGGTCCCCGGCCGCGGCGCGGCAGCTCGCCAGCCGGGCGCGCCGGCGGGTGCGGGGCGCCGACGTCCACTCCCCCGACCGCGATGTCGCCCGCCAGCGGGAGGTAGTCGACGCGTTCTTCGCCGCGGCGCACGGCGGAGACTTCAACGCGCTCGTCGCGGTCCTCGACCCGGACGTGGTGTCCCGGATCGACGCAGGGGCGGGGGCCCTGATCCCGTCCGGGGTGCTGCACGGTGCGGCAACCGTCGCGCGCCAGACGCTCGCGATCGCGTCGATCGCCGCGCCGAAGCACCCGGTGCTGGTGAACGGGGCCGCGGGCGTGGTCATCACACTGGGCGGGCAGCCGGTCTCGGTCATGAGCTTCACCGTCTCGGGCGGCAAGATCGTGGAAATCAACTCGATCGTCGACCCGGAGCGCCTCCGCCAGTTCGACTTTTCCGTCCTCGGCGACTAGGAGTGTCCCGATCCTGGGGCTGAGCTTCTGAGTGATTCGGAACGGGCTCTGGATGACTCCCGGACGTCCGCCGAATCCGAGAGGGGCGGAGACATTCCGGGAATGTATCTCGACCGTGGCCGATCAATTGTCGCTTCGGCCCTTCCGCCCCGCCGGTCCCGGTCAGGCCGGAGCGGGGGCGTCTTCGTTCGTCTCCGGCGGCGGCTCCGCGCCCGCCACGGAGAAGCCCAGCATGTCCAGCATCGTGTCGACGGTGAAGTCGAAGAGCACTCCGCCGTCCGCCACTACTCCTTCAAGACGTCCGAACACCTCGAAATTGATCTGGCCGAACAGCAAGGACCACATCACCAGGGCGCGCGAGGCGACCCGCAGCGGGACTCCCGGCATCATGGCTTGCCCGGCGGGCTGCGCCTGCGCAGCCATGGCCGCCGACACGCGCGGGACCCTCGACTCTGCGATGGCGCCCGCCTGGCAGGCGTCCCGGACGATGCCGCCGAGCACTATGGTCACCCGGCTGGCCGCCGCCACCGTCAGTTCGGGGGCGCGGTAACCGGGGACGGGGGAACCGTAGAGCAAGGCGTATTCGTGGGGGTGTTCGAGAGCCCATTCGCGCAGCGACCGGCATACCGATCGGACACGTTCCGCGGGCGGCTCCGCTGAGGTGGCCGCTGCCTCGGCCACCTCGCCCATGGCGTCGTAGCCCTCGACGATCAGGGCGGTGAGGATCTCGTCGCGCGACCGGAAGTAGCGGTACATCGCCGATGGCGCCATGCCGAGTTGGCGGGCGACGGCTCGCAGGGACAGCCCGGCCGCGCCGCTGGCCGCGAGTTGCGCCCGGGCCACGGCGACGATTTCGGCCCGCACGGCTGCGTGAACGCGTTGCCGTGCGTTCGAGACCGGGGCAGTGGGTGGCATGACTCCATCCTGCCAGAGGACTGCGAACAGTGAGAACAAAACGTGAGCAGTGTTCTTGACCACCAGTCTCGAGATAGTTACGCTGATCCTGAATACAGAACAGTGTTCACAGAAGCTCAGGAGCGATCATGAATTCCGTCCGCATAACCCTTGGTTCCGCGACAGCAGGGAACCCTGCCAGCTCAACGGCGCCGGGACGGCTGGGGGTAACGGAGCGGTTGGCCATGGCCAGCGCCCGCCGGCCGTGGCGCGTGATCGGGGCCTGGGGGGCGGCCGTCCTGGTGTCCCTGGTCCTCGCCGTTACCATGCTGCACAGCCTGACCACAGACGCATACGTGGTGGGACCAACTCAGTCCTCGCAGGCGCAGGCTCTTTATGACAAGGTCCTCGGCGGGGCCGTTACCCACCAGCCGACAGACGTGATCGTGCTGAACTCCTCGACCGCCACGGTCAGCGATCCCGCGTTCCGCGCGACGGCCGGCACGCTCGCCGCGCACGTTGCGACTATGCCCGGTATCAGCCGCGTCCGGGTCGGCCTGACCCCGGGAAGCCCGCTCGTGTCCGCTTCCGGACACGCGGCGCTGATCGAGTTGCGGGCGGCCACCGACGCCGACATCAAGCCGGTCGTGCGGTCGGTGCAGGCGGCGAACGGACAGGGCGGGATTTCGACCGCCATCACCGGTGAGCACACGGTCGGCAACGACACCTCGACGCTGGCCGGCAGCGACCTGCAGCGCGGTGAGATCGACTTCGGACTGCCGATCGCCCTGATCATCCTCGTCCTAGTCTTTGGCGCTGTCGTGGCCGGATTGACGCCCGTGCTCATGGCGCTGCTGTCCATCGCGGTCGGCATGGGCATCGCGTCGCTCATCTCCCAGGAGTTCAGCCTCTCGGTTTTCGTCGTCGAAATGATGACCGGCATGGGCCTGGCCCTTGGTATCGACTACTCGCTGTTCGTCATCTCCCGGTTCCGTGAAGAACGCGGCCACGGGTTCGCCGTCGAGGACGCGGTTCGCAAGGCCGGGGCCACGGCCGGCCGTGCCGTGCTCTTCAGCGGCAGCACCTTCGTCGTGGCGCTGCTCGGCATGTTCTTCGTCCCCACGAACATCCTGCGCAGCCTGGCGGCCGGCGCCATCATCGTCGGCGTGGTCTCGGTGGTAGCCGCCCTGACCCTGCTGCCCGCGGTGCTCAGTGTCATGGGAGACCAGATCAACGCGCTGCGGCTGCCGATCGTGGGCAAGAACATCGGCCGCGGTGACGCCGCTGAAGGCAGGATCTGGCGTACGCTCATCGGCCGGGTCATCCGTCACCCGGGCATCAGCCTGACCCTCGCCACGGGGCTCATGGCCCTGCTGGCCGTCCCGGTACTCGGCCTGCACATCGGCCAGAGCGGGGTGGCGACCCTGCCAGATTCCCTTCCCTCCAAGCAGGGTTACGTGGCCGTCGAACGCTACTTCCCCGGCCAGAACCCCAACCCCGTCGAGATCGTCGCGGTAAGTAAGGCGCCCACCGCACACGCGGACCTCGCCAAGCTCGAGACCGTCCTCGCCCACGACCCGCGCTTCGGGTCCGGCGCGATCCAGGCCTCGCCGGGTGGGGGCATTCAGACGCTGACGGTCCCCATCCAGGGAGACCCCGACTCGAACCAGAACGTAGCGGCGATCCGCGAACTGCGCCAGCAGACGATCCCGGCCGCTTTCGCCGGATCGAGCGCCAAGGTCCTGGTCGGCGGGACGACAGCGGCCACCGCCGACTACTTTCACGCCGTAAGCACGCCCACTCCCTACGTCCTGCTCTTCGTCCTGGCAATCAGCTGCCTGCTGCTGCTGATCGCCTTCAGGTCGCTGACCGTCGCGCTCGTCTCCGTCCTGCTCAACCTGCTGTCGGTCGGCGCGGCCTACGGCTTGCTCACCGCAGTGTTCATCCACGGGATCGGAGCCGGAATATTCGGGTTCCAGCACGTCGACCACGTAGACGCCTGGGTCCCGCTGTTCCTCTTCTCGGTCCTGTTCGCCCTGTCCATGGACTACCAGGTCTTTATCATGAGCCGGATCAAGGAACGGTATGACCAGACCGGCTCCACCCGCGACGCGGTGACCCACGGCGTCGCCTCCACCGCCAGGATCATTACCGGAGCCGCGCTGATCATCGTGGTGGTCTTCTCCGGATTCGCCCGCGGACAGCTCGTTATGTTCCAGCAGATGGGCTTCGGAGTGGCGGTGGCCCTGCTGCTGGACGCCACCGTCATCCGCATGGTCATCCTGCCGAGCGCCCTTACCGTGCTGGGCAGCCGCAGCTGGTACCTGCCCCGCTGGCTTAGCTGGCTGCCCCGGATCGAGGTGGAGTCCGCTCCGGCGCCGGCTCGCGATGCTCAGCGATGGCCATAACGCCGGTGTCTTTGGCCAGCTCGGGCTTGTGACCGGGAGACAGCACTCCGGCATCGCCGTCCAGGCTTGGCCCGGACGTTAGGGGACAGAGGCTGGCGGCCCTCAGACGAAGACTCCAGGGCGGCAGAACTGCGCTTAAGGGGCATCACCCACGATCCGGGCGCGCTCGGATAGCAGTCCGCGGGCGCGCGGAGGGAGTTCCGCGCCGACTTTCACAGCGAAGTCCAGGTACCCCTGATGACCGGGCAGTTCCTTCAGGGACTCGGTGACCAGCGTAGCGGCCTGGCCGACAGCACCGCGGCGCTCCGCGATCCTGGCGCGCAGGAAGGTGAGTTCTGGCCCGGCAAGCGCCGGGCTCGCGGCGAGCCGGTCCAGCAGCTCATCCTCGGGGGTTCCCGCGAACCGGTCGAGAAGCATCCCGTGCCAAGCTGCGAGGTCCTTGGCGCGCTCGTGGCGCCGGAAGCGAGTCTCGTCGAAACTTCCGTACACGGTGCGCGGTCGCTTCGGGTCGGCCCGTCCGGCCGCGTCCAGCGCGTCCAGGTAGGACTCGGCGAAGGTCCGCCACATGTCCGGCGCGATGAGCAGCTGGGCGAGCGGCACGCACAGGGCTGTTTCCTTTTCCGGCACCTGACCGTAGCCCCGTCGCGTCCAGCCGTACTCCGCCTCCCAGCGGATGAGCTGCTCCGGCGCGCGCCGGGCGAACGCCGCGAAGCCGTCATGACGGAGCACCGACTCCCACAGCACCGCGACAGCGTCAGAGACCACGAACTTCGCGGCCTCCACCGGGTCATCGGAGTGGAAGTAGTCATACCCCTTCATCTCGCAGGCAAGATCGACCATCTCCGCGACGGCCTGCTGCGCCGGCCCGGGGTTATCGGCCTGCAGCGCCGACAGCGCGTCGGCCACCAGCCGACGGAATGTGAGCCGCCACTTGGACCGCTCGGTCCGGTGCACGCGGCGATCCCCGTACATGTAGGCACCGTCCTTCGCCAGCTTGACGAACGTCGTCACCTCGTCCAGCACGGTGGCGGGGTCCGGCAGTCCCTTCTTCGGCTTCACTTTCGGCTGTTCCGGCGGCCGCAGCTCGTCTTCGATGCGCTCGCGAAGCTGGGCGTTCCCGCGCCAGTAGAGAGTCCACAAGATCTTGCGGAGATGCGCGTCGTCGTTCGGCGCCATCGCAGTGTAGAACTCGTCACGGTTCATCCGGTTCGCCGGCATGACAACCCATCGTAGGCGCGGGGCAGCCGCCGCCGCGGCATGTTGGGCCGCCCCACGGTTGGCGCAACCTGCCGACCCGTGCCTACGGTTTGCGCGCTACCCCGCCGTAGTTCGCTAGCTCGCGGCCCTGGCCCACGTCTGCGGTTCCGGGGCGCCACCGGTGCAGCTGGACCACGCCCGGCTCGATCAAGTCCAGGCCGTCGAAGAACTGGCAGACCTCGGCATGGCTGCGGGCGGTGAGCGGGGCAGCCGCCTGCTTGTTGTAGTCGCCCATGGACCGGGACAGCTGCTCGGTGACGTCACTGGCCGGATGCGCGATGACCAGGTAGCTGCCCGGCGGCACGGCGGCCGTCACCCGGGCCACGAGCGCGGCCGGATCGTCCTCATCCGGGATGCAGTGCAGCAGCCCCAGCATCATCACCGCGACCGGCTGGCTGAAGTCCAGCACACCGGCCGCCTCGGCCAGGATCTTCCCGGTGTCACGAAAATCCGCATCGATGTAAGCGGTCGCGCCCTGCGGGCTGCTGTCCAGCAGCGTCCGGGCGTGCAGGAGCACGATCGGGTCGTTGTCCACGTAGACAACCCGGGTCTCCGGCGCTATCTTCTGGGCGACTTCGTGGGTGTTGTTGCCCGCGGGCAGGCCGGTGCCGATGTCCAGGAACTGCCGGATGCCCGCCTCTTCCACCAGGTAGTGCACCGCCCGGCCGAGAAACGCCCGCTGCGCCCGGACACTGACCAGCACGTCGGGGAACGTGGCGACGACCTGCTCGGCGGCCACCCGGTCGGCCTCGAAGTTGTCCTTGCCGCCGAGCCAGTAGTCATAAACCCGCGCGATGTGCGGCACGCTCGTGTCGAACGGCACACTCTTCCCCGCTGGCTCCTGCCCGCCCATCCGCTTGGCCTGCCTTCCCGCCGATCCTGCTGGTGACATCTAGTAAGCCTGCCGTGCCACGCCTATCCGTGCAAACTGGCGGGCGTGCCGGGAACTGCTGTTTCCTGAGCCATTAACGCGACAAGCGCATCGGGTTACCCTAGGTGTCCGGGGGGAACCGCATGCTCGTCCTGTCGTTCAATAGCGTCCTGATCATCGCCGCGATCTCGGTCCTCGTCCCGGTCGTGCTCGGCCTGCTGCCCCGGCTGCCGGTGCCGGGCGCGGTGCTCATGGTCGTCGCCGGCATCATCGTCGGCCCGTCGGTCCTCGGCTGGGCGCGCATCGACGCGCCGGTGCAAGTCCTGGCCCAGCTGGGCCTTGGCATGCTGCTGTTCCTGGCCGGGCTGGAGATCGACGTCGACCGGCTGCGCGGTCCGCTGTCGCGGCTCGCGGGCGAGGCATTCGTTGTTTCTGCCGCGCTCGGGGTGCTCTGCGCTGTCTTCTTCTGGCTGGCCGTGCCGACGGACCAGCCGCTGTTGCTGGCGATCATCCTGATGTCGACGTCGGCCGGGCTGCTGCTGCCGATACTGAAGGACGCCGGGGAGGGGACCACCGAATTCGGCCAGCTGGTCATGACGGCCGCCGCGCTCGCCGAGGTCGTCCCCATCCTGCTGTTGTCGCTGTTCTTCTCGGCCGCGGCGAAGACAACCGCCGACCAGCTCGTGTCGCTGGCGATCTTCCTGGCGCTGCTGGTCCTGATCGGGCTCGCCCTCACCCGGGTCCGCCGCCTGCACGCCCTGGACCGGCTGCTCGACCGGCTGGAGGAACGGAGCGGCCAGCTCCGCGTGCGCGCCGCCCTCACGCTGGCGCTGGGCTGCGGGGTGCTGGCCTACCAGTTCGGCTTCGCGTCGATTCTCGGCGCGTTCGCGGCGGGCCTGCTGGTGCGGCTGGTCGAGGTCTCCGGCCGCGAGCCGAATGAGCTGTTCCTGACCAAGCTGGAAGGGATCGGCTTCGGGTTCCTGATCCCGATCTTCTTCATCTCTGTGGGCGTGGGCTTTAACCTCAAGGACTTGCTGAACCATCCATCCGCGCTGGTGGAGGTGCCGCTGTTCCTCGTCGCGCTGCTGGTGGTGCGCGGGGTGCCCGCGCTGCTGTACAAGCGCGTCATGGACACCCGCCACGCGGCGGCCGCTGGCCTGCTGCAGGCGACCAGCCTGACGTTCGTCATCGTGGCGGCGGCGATCGGTCGCGAGACCGGGAAGCTGTCGCCGAGCGTGGGCGCCGCGCTGGTCGCCGCCGGACTGCTGTCCGCGGCGCTGTTCCCGGCCGGGGCGGACCGGATACTCGCTCGTGGCCGGAAAGCCGCGTCGACGCGGAGTGGCGAACCGACCCGTCCTGAGCCTCGCGACCGCCGTCGGCCTCGCCTGCCTGCGCTGCTTACAGCTCTACCAGGCTCACATACCTCTCGAAACGAGCGAAATCCGCCACCTTCATCGTGACAACCATGCTGACGCCGTGAGCGAGCATGGTGGCGACGACGTTCGCCGACCAGCCAGTCGCCGGGTGTCCAGTCCTCGCTCACGGTGCGACCTCCCGGGACACGCGGCGAGCGGTGTAATCGCGCACCACCAGCTGGTGCAGTTCATCCGGCTCCCTTGCAGAAAGCGAACCGAGCCCGTCCCTGCGGTCGGCTCGGAACGGCAGGTCCTGGGTGGCATCGTGGGAGAACTCGTAGGCGGAACCCCAATGGTCCTTGAGGTGGGCCCAGGCGTACTCCGTGAAGCGGTCCATGCCTCTCCTATAGGGAGGTTCGTTGCGTGCGGCTTTCGAGAGAACCGAATGGGCGCTTCGGCAGCTCCCAGTTCAAGAGTTGCGGCCGAGGTCGGGACATTCCTACTGCTCTTGTAGTACGTTTGGGACGTTTAGGGCACGCGCAAAACGTCCCACGATAAAGGTGCAGCACATGGCGGCAAATGGGCGGAATGAAGCCCTCAGGGTGGCGATGAGCGCCCGGTCAATTGAGATCCAAGCCCTGGCCCGACACGTAGGGGTTGACCCGAAAACGGTGCAGCGGTGGCTCGCTGGCCGGGTGCCGCATCCCCGGCACCGGTGGAAAATCTGCGATTTGCTTGAGCAACCCGAACAGCACCTCTGGCCAGGCGTGGGCTTGGGCGCCTCGGGCGCTCAGGCTACATCCGAGATTGTGGCGGCCTTCGCTCACCGGGCCGATGCGCCGAGCCAACTGTGGGGCGGGATGCTCGAGCGCGTACGCACGAATCTGGATCTCTTGGGGTACGCCATGCTGTTCTTTCCGGAGCAGCATCCCCAGCTCGCCCAGTTGGTGGCGGCCAAGTGCCCTCAAGGTCTTCGGGTGCGGATCGCGCTGGCCGACCCGGATGGCGAGGAGGTCGCGGCCCGGGACGAGCTGGAAGGTCTGGGCGGGACACTGGCAGCGCGCATTCGGTCGACGGTGGCGCACCTCGCCCCGATCCTCAGCCGTCCGGGCGTTGAAGTCCGGTTCCACCGGGTACCGCTGTATAACGCCACCTACCGATTCGATGATGAGATGCTCGTGACGCCTTACCTGTACCGGCTCCACGGCTACCAGCACCCCTTGCTGCACCTCAAGCGGCTCGGTCCAGCCGGAGTCTTTGAGGGGTATGCCGAACAGTTCGAGGCGATCTGGGCCGAGGCCCGGCCGGCGGTAATACCAGGAAGCGTTCTCAATGGCGCGCGTTGACTACTACCACGACCCCGAGGCGCCCCAAGCGAACTCGCTGGTGGTGGGTAGTTCCGCGGTGGTGGTGGACGATGAGGGACGGATCCTGCTCCAGCGCCGCAGTGACTCCGGTAACTGGGCGCTCCCGGGGGGCGCCATGGACATTGGCGAGACTCTCGCCGACAGCGCCATCCGCGAGGTTAAGGAAGAGACTGGCTTTGACGTCCGGATCGAGCGAATTGTCGGCATTTACTCTGACCCTGGGCACGTGTTCGAGTATTCAGATGGGGAAGTGCGGCAGGAGTTTAGTATTTGCCTCGCCTGCACGATTGTGGGCGGGGAACTCGCTGTCAGCCATGAGTCCACCGACGTGCGGTTCTTTGCCGTGGACGAGGTACCCGGCCTCACCATGCATCCCTCGATCCGGAAGCGCATCGACGACTATCTGGCAGGCGGGGAGCCAAGGCTCAAGTGAGAGGCGAGCGAGATCCTCGTCGGCCTCCGCCGCTTACAGTTCAACCAGGCTCACGTACCGCTCGAAACCCGCGAAATCCGTCACGTTCATCGTGACAACCGTGCCGACGCCGTGGGCGAGCATGGTGGCGATCACGTTCGCGTCATGGACTTGCTTACCGCTGCATTCCACGTCGGCCAGCAGTGCCTGCAGGCGGTCCGCCACCTTGGCGTCCTCGGCTAGGAAGGCGGTCCGCTCCCGGATCGCCTGCACGTTGACCGCCGCGTCTGCCGGTTTCAGGCCGAGACCGTTGTTCTGGGCGGGGCGGGTGGCGACGGCGAGATACTCACGCAGGATCTGTCCGCTCGTGCAGAGCGTCGTGGCACCGGCGGCCCATTCGTTGAGGATCGTGCGCGCATCGCGGTGTTCTGCCCTGGCAGCACGTTCGCCTCGAGCATGACCAGGTCCGGGCGGACATCCAGGTCAGCGACCCTCATCACCGTAGATTTCCACGCCGGACCACCGGGAGCTGGCGGTCGTCCGGACCGTCTTCAGCTGAATCGGCGGCAGCGTCGCCGGGGACTCATCAGCCTCGGCCAGGCCGCCCGACCTTCAGGGGGGTGAGCTGCTCGATGTCGTGCCTGGCCCTGATCTCGGCGATCACCTGCGGGTCGGGCGGCCCGCCCTGGGCGATCTGCTTGCCGAGTTCGTCCAGGTAGTACTCATGGCCTGGCGGAGAGACCAGGAACAGCATGCGGGCCGGGACGGTCCCGGGGTTGGCGAAGGCATGGGGACACCCGGCAGGCACGAACATCGCGGCACCGGGCCCGCCGCGCATCACCCGCGCGCCGGAGGTCGACCGCCAGCTCTGCCAATCGCCCGCGGTCCTGGCCACGGGCTCGAAGGCGAGCAGGTCGAGTTCGCCGTCGAGGATGTAGAACAGCTCTTCGGCGCTCTGGTGCAGGTGCGCGCCGACGTCGAAGCCCGGTGTGACTTCGGCCTCGAACACCGACCATGCCGTCGACTGTTCGGCTCCTACTTTGAGGGTCATCCCGGCGCCCGGGACCGCGCGTCCTGCGCCGGGCGGGAGTACCAGCCCATCAGTCATGCTGCCAGGTTAACGGCGATGCTGGTACCTATCCTGGTACTGATCCTGCTAGCCAGGCGGACACCGGTGTGGACCCTACGAGGACCCGAGGTTGACCAGCAGCAACCACGATGAGCAGACAGCGCGGCGGACGGAGCTGGGCGCGTTCCTGCGCGCCTGCCGGGCCCGGCTGGCACCCGCCGACGTGGGCCTGCCCGACGGCAGCGCATCGGGCAGGCGCCGGACTCCAGGCTTGCGCCGCGAGGAGATCGCCCAGCTGTCGGGGGTCGGTGTCACCTGGTACACCTGGCTGGAGCAGGGCCGGAAAATCTCCGCCTCCATCCAGGTCATCGACGCGCTCGCCCGGGCGCTGCTGCTGACCGACGACCAGCACCGGCACCTACGGGAGCTGGCCGGTCTGCCGCCGCCCGAGCCCTCGGTGCCAGCTGACGACATGCTGCCCAGGCTGCAGCGGTTGGTCGATGCCCAGGCGCCCTGCCTGGCCTCGGTCTATGACGAGCACTTCGATTACCTGGTGTGGAACGAGCCCTACGCGGTTGTCCGGCACGACCCGGGCACGCTCCCCGCCAGCCGGCGCAACATGCTGTGGATGATGTTCACCAACCCGGTCAACCGCGCCCGCATGGTCCGCTGGGAATCGGCCGCCAGGGCGGTGCTCAGCCAGTTCCGCGCCGCGGCCGGGCGACATCCCGGCGATCCGCGCTTCACTGAGCTTGTGGAGGCGCTAAGTGAGGCGAGCCCGCAGTTCCGGGACTGGTGGGCCGAACATCCCGTCCGCTACTTCCGGCCCGCCGTGATCGCCGTCAGGCATCCCGAGGCCGGGCTGATCCAGCTCGAGATGTTCCAGCTGCGGCTAGTCGACCAGCCCGGCCTGATCATGGTCGTCCAAGTGCCAGCCAG
>CAWJLP010000006.1:0-599360 GCA_963843745.1 uncultured Actinomycetota bacterium | reverse complement strand
GTCGAGGCCAGAAACGGCGCCACGTTTTCGCGACCTACCACCGTGCCGAACCCCTCACCGGGATCATCCCCCACGTCGTTCACCTCTTGCCCGAGTTGCCAGAACGCTTGCTGCGTGTCTGCCGGACCGGCTGCTGCCGGACGACCTTGGCCTGCGGCGCGCTCGGCTCCGGCTCCGGCTCCGGCTTGTTCTTGCCGAACTTCAGCAGCCCGCGCACCGGCCCCGCCGCCGTGTCACCGTTGGCGGTGCTGGCCCCACCGTTCTGCGTGGCCGGCTTCGCCGACCCGGTAGCCCTGCCGGAAGCGCCGCTCTTGCCGGAAGCGCCGCTCTTGCCCGAGCCGCCGCCACTCTTGCCCGCCGTAACGGCCTTGCCGTTGGCGCTGGCCTTGCCGGACGTGAGCGCGTTCGCAGGCGCCGCAGACGCATCAACCGTAGCGCTACCAACGATCGGAAGGTTACGGAACAGGACGTGCTGCTGCCCCAATGTCCACACGTTGGTGGTAACCCAGTAGATGACCAGGCCGAACTGCCAGTACAGACCGGACAGCGCGAAGAACGGCGCGATGTACATCATGTACTTCTGCATGTTCGCGGCCGGGTTGTCCGGGTCAACCGGGCCCTGCTGCATCATGCCGCGCTTCTGGCTCTGCCGCATCGTCAGGTAGGTGGTGGCGGCGCTGACCAGGACGAACGCCAAGATCACCAGACGCGACTCCAGCGTCTGATGTGGGAGCGGGAAGAGGAACTTATCCGCGAGCGACGCACCGAAGATGCGCGCCTCGCGCGCGCTCTCCACGACCGGGACCGTCAGGCCGTACTTCGGAACCTGCCCGGGCTGCCAGTCCGCGATGGCACGAAGCACGTTGAACAGCGCCCAGAAGACCGGCAGCTGTGCCACCAGCGGCAGGCAGCCGCCCAGCGGGTTGATGCCGTTCTCCTTGTAGAACTTCATCGTCTCTTCGTTGAGCCGCTGCTTGTCGCCCTTGTACCGCTTGCGGATCTCCTGCAGCTGCGGCATGTGCGACTGCATCTTGCGCTGCGATCGCACCTGCTTGACGAAGAGCGGCACCATGATGAGCCGCATCAGCATCACGAGGAGGACGATGGACAGGCCCCAGGCCCAGCCGCTCGACGCGCCGAACGGCACGGAGAGCGCGGCATGGATGCGCATGATTACCCATGCCACCGCGTCGAACAGCGGGTTGAGAATGCTCACCTGACAACTCCTTGGGGCCTACCGGCACGGGATCGTATCCGCCGGGGTGGAACGGATGGCAACGGGCAAGCCGCCGGACTGCCAGCCACAGTCCACGTGCCGCGCCGTGGGTGCGCAGTGCGTCCACGGCGTACTGACTGCAGGACGGCGCGAACCTGCATCGCGCGCCTAGCAACGGGCTGATGAAGCGCTGATACCAGAGGATGGGGACGACGAGGACCCGTGCCGCCGGTGTCGGCACGGTCGCGTCCGCGGTATTCATGTCCGTCGCGCTCATTCTTGGCGCAGCGCCCCAACCTGCCGCCGCAGCAGTCTTCCGATAACCAGGTCAAGATCAGCGGCCAAATCCGCCTGGCGTGCGCTAGCGGCTGCCGGGTGGGCGCGCAGCACGAGCAGGCAACCCCTGGGAAGCGAGGCTAGACGCCCGCGCATCAGTTCCCGGAGCCGTCGCTTCACCCGGTTGCGAACCACCGCCGAGCCGACCGCACGGCTAACAATGAAGCCTACCTTCGCCGGACCACCGGAGAGTACCTCTCCGGGAGTGCCGGCAGCGCCGTCAGGACCGACTGGCAGCAGCAGATGACCGGCGAGCACGGAGCCGCCCGCACGGCGGCCGGTCCGCAGCACGCGCCGGAAATCTTCGGCGCGTCTCATCCTCGACTGCTGCGGCAGCACGACACCTCCTGCGCAGCGAGGGCCGCGCGCGTACCAGCCAGCGCGACCTCGTCGGCCAGCCTGGTCAGGCGCTCAGCTGCTCGCGGCCCTTACGACGGCGGGCGGCAAGAACAGCACGGCCAGCACGGGTACGCATCCGCAGCCGGAAGCCATGAACCTTCGCCCGCCGACGGTTGTTCGGCTGGAACGTACGCTTGCTCACTGGAGCTCCACAAGTACAATTCGTGATCTGTTACGGATTCAAAGGGGTCAGCCTGTTAACGGTATGGGGGATACCGGCACAGGTCAAACTGGCCACCACGACCTGCGGTACTAGCGGCTATGCCACTGTCCCGCTGCCCCCTGTCAGGTCTACCATCGTGGAACACCGCGGTTTCCCCCGCGCATCCCGCCCCGGCGGCTTAGGCTGTGGAAAATTAATGTCCGCATACCGGTCCCCGGCTCACCGGCGACCGCACGGGTGGCAAAACCGCAGTACGGCGGCTACAGCGCACGCAGCGTTCCAGGGGGAACCCTCGCGTCCCGGACAGGCCCGGGCACGCGTGGCACGATACGTGCACACTATGTGGACCGTCCTGTGGACAACGAGCGTGGTCACTGATCAGGCTTGGCAACACGGCGAGGCGAGGGGAGCGCATCGGTGACTGACACAGATCTCACGGATGTGTGGGCACGATCTCTGGAGGGGCTCGCCGAGCTGCACGTCCAGCCCAGCCAGCTTGCCTGGCTGAAGCTAACCAGGCCGCTGGGGCTCGTCGAGAACACGGCGCTCATCGCGACACCCAACGCCTTCGTGAAGGAGCAGCTGGAGACCCGGTTGCGCCCGCTCGTCACCCACGCGCTCTCCCGCGAGCTCGGCCGCCCGATCCAGCTCGCGGTCACCGTGGATCCGAGCCCCGGGGGGCTGCCTGAGCCGCCGCCAGCGCCGTTGAGCTCACCGCTCTCGCCTGGCGCGCCCGCCCATCTGACCGAGCTGTGGCCGGACCAGGTCCAGCCGCCCCAGGGCATCTCACCGCTCGGCACGGGGCCCGCCGATCGCGTCGACCACACTGACCACGCCGATTACAGCGATCACGACCGCCACTTCGGCCACGCCAGTCAGAGCGATGACCATGTTGGACTGCAGGATCGCCCGGCGCTGCCCGAGCCGGGGCCGCTCAGCAACGCCATGCCGAATCACGCCTCGCCAGCCCACGCCATGCCGAACCAGGGCCACGCCAACGGCCTGGCGAACCAGGGCGGCCTGGGAAACCGCACCCGCCCCGACCAGCCGCAGCCGAACCACCAGGACCAGGCGGCGCCCCGCCCCGCGGCCGCGCGGCTCAACTCGAAGTACACGTTCGAGACGTTCGTCATCGGCTCAAGCAACCGGTTCGCTCATGCGGCCGCGGTAGCGGTCGCGGAAGCCCCGGCCAAGGCGTACAACCCGCTGTTCGTCTACGGCGATTCCGGCCTGGGCAAGACCCACCTGCTGCACGCGATCGGGCACTACGCCCAAACCCTCTACTCGGGCCTCAAGGTCAGGTACGTGAGCTCCGAGGAGTTCACCAACGACTTCATCAACATGATCCGCGACGGCAAGCAGGACGGATTCCGCCGAAGGTACCGCGACGTCGACGTGCTCCTCGTCGACGACATCCAGTTCCTGGAAAACAAGGAAGGAACGCAGGAAGAGTTCTTCCACACCTTCAACACGCTGCACAACGCCAGCAAGCAGATCGTGATCTCGAGCGACCGCGCGCCCAAGCGGCTGGTCACGCTGGAGGACAGGCTGCGCAGCCGGTTCGAATGGGGGCTGCTGACCGACGTGCAGCCGCCGGAGCTGGAAACCCGTATCGCGATCCTGCGGAAGAAAGCGATCCAGGAGGGGCTGAACGCGCCCGCGGACGTGCTCGAGTACATCGCCAGCCGGATCTCCACGAACATCAGGGAGCTCGAAGGCGCCCTGATCCGCGTCACCGCCTTCGCGAGCCTCAACAGGCAGGGCGTCGACCTTCAGCTGGCCGAGATCGTGCTCAAGGACCTCATCCCCGAGGCCCAGGGCCCGCAGATCAACGCCGCGACCATCATGGGCCAGACCGCCGCGTACTTCGGGCTGTCGATCGAGGACCTGTGCGGCACGAGCCGGTCCCGGGTGCTCGTCACGGCCCGGCACATCGCCATGTACCTGTGCCGGGAGCTGACCGACATGTCGCTGCCCAAGATTGGCCAGCAGTTCGGCGGCAGAGATCACACCACTGTCATCAACGCGGACCGCAAGATCCGTTCCCTGATGGCCGAACGCCGCTCCATCTACACCCAGGTGACCGAGCTCACTAACCGCATCAAGCAGCAAGCCAGGACGAGCTGACAACGAAACGCCGACGCCGAAACCGCACCGCATGATGAAACGCAACACACAGCCAATCCACAAGAGTTATCCAGTGCTGTGCACACAGGATGTGGACAACTCTGTGGAAAGGCTCGGGACAACCGGGGGATACAAGGTGACTAACAGGGGAACGGGCGGAAAACGCTCACACCACCCCGTTGGCTATCCCCGCTTCCCGCACACGGGCGGTGCCCAAATAAGCGGCCCCAGCCTGGGAAGACCTGGCTTTCCCCGGTATCCACAGCACCTATGACTATGACTTAGTTCTAACTAAAGAAAGCCAAAAGCAAGTAGGTTGCCGACTCGCCTGGGGAAGCGGGATACGCCCCAGGCGACCGGCCCGCCATCGCCAGCCACATACCCCGCACCGCGCCGATTCCAAACACCGAACACCGCCGCTACAACATCAGCCGCCGACACCGGCAGGAGGCACATCCGTGAAGCTCCAGGTTGAGCGTGACCCGCTCGCAGAGGCCGTCGCATGGACCGCCCGCGCGCTCCCGGCGCGTCCCACGGCGCCCGTGCTCGCCGGCATGCGCCTGCAGGCGGGCAGCGAACTGACCCTGTCCACCTTCGACTACGAGGTCTCCGCCCAGGCAACCATCCCGGTACAAGCCGACGAGCCCGGCACGGTGCTGGTCTCTGGCAGGCTGCTCGCCGAGATCGTGCGGAGCCTGCCCGCCAAGCCGGTCGACCTCGCCACCGACGGGTCCAGGACGACCGTCAGGTGCGGCAGCGCCACGTTCACCCTGATGCTGCTCCCGGCCGAGGAATACCCGACGCTGCCTGACATGCCAGAGACCACGGGAACTGTCGGCGCGGACGCGTTCTCGAGCGCCATCAGCCAGGTGGCCATCGCCGCGGGCAGGGACGACACGCTCCCCGCGCTGACCGGCATCCGGGTGGAGATCAAGGACGACGCGCTGACCCTCGTCGCCACCGACAGGTACCGGCTCGCGGTCCGCGAGCTGCGCTGGACGCCGCGCACCCCGGGGCTCGACACCGCCCTGCTCGTGCCCGCCCGGGTGCTCGGCGACACCGCCCGCGCGCTGACCAGCGGCGCCGAGGTGTCCGTCGCGCTGGCTACTAGCGAGGGCAACGGCAACGACGGCATCATCGGGTTCGAGGGCGCCGGGCGGCGCACCACCACCAGGCTGCTGTCCGGTGAGTACCCGCGCTACCAGACGCTGCTCCCCAGCGAGTTCTCCGCGGTCGCCGAGCTGCCCGCGGCCCCGTTCGCCGACGCGGTCAAGCGCGTCGCCCTGGTCGCCGAGCGGAACACTCCCGTCCGTCTCACCTTCACCTCCGGCCAGGTCCTGCTCGAGGCCGGCACCGGCGACGAGGCGCAGGCGAGCGAGTCGATCGAGGCGTCCTTCGACGGCGACGACATGCAGATCGCGTTCAACCCGCAGTACCTGCTCGACGGCATCGGCGCGATCGACTCCGACATGGTGCGGGTCTCGTTCACCACACCGACCAGGCCGGCGGTGATCACCGGCAAGGGCGAGGCGCAGCCCGACTACCGGTACGTCCTGATGCCTATCCGTTCGGCGGGATAATTGAGGGCGTGCACCTAACCCGCCTGGCGCTGACGGACTTCCGCTCGTATCCGAGCGCTGACGTTGCGCTCGGGCCGGGCGTGACGATCTTCAGCGGCCCGAACGGCGAGGGCAAGACCAACCTCGTCGAGGCGGTGGGTTACGTCGCGACGCTGGCCAGCCACCGGTCGGCGCACGACGCCCCGCTGATCCGGCAGGGCGCCGAGCGCGCGATCATCCGCGCCAGCGTGCACGACGCGACCAGGGACGCCCTGGTCGAGATCGAGCTGAACCCGGGCCGGGCCAACCGGGTCCGGCTGAACCGGGCCCCGCTGACCAGGCCGCGGGAGATTCTCGGCGTGCTCCGCACGGTGCTGTTCGCCCCCGAGGACCTCGCGCTCGTCAAGGGCGATCCTGGTGAACGGCGCAGGTTCCTTGACGACCTGCTCGTCGCGATGGCGCCCAGGTACGCCGCGGTCCGCGCCGACTACGACCGAGTGCTCAGGCAGCGCACCGCGCTGCTCAAGTCCGCGGGCCCGAAGGGCGGTCCCAAGGGCAACAGGCAGTCCCGCGAAACGGTCATGAGCACGCTGGACGTCTGGGACGCTCACCTGGCCAGGGCCGGCGCGGAACTGCTGGTCGCGCGCGAGCACCTGGTCGCCGCCGTCCGTCCGCACGTGGAGCGCGCTTACAGCGCGGTGGCGGGCGACACCGGCCCCGCCTCGATCGAGTACCGCCGCTCGTTCGAGCCGCCCCAGGAAACCGCGAGTGAAGGCGCCAGCCACGGGGAGCGTGTCAAGGCCGCCGAGGACGCCCTCCGCGCGGCGCTGGCCGAGGTGCGCGACAGCGAGCTCGACCGGGGCGTGTGCCTGGCCGGCCCGCACCGTGACGAGCTTGAGCTGGCGGTGCGCGGGCTGCCCGCGCGCGGTTACGCCAGCCACGGCGAGTCCTGGTCGCTGGCGCTCGCGCTACGGCTGGCCAGCTTCGACCTGCTGCGGGCCGGCCGCGAGGACCCGGTGCTCATCCTGGACGACGTGTTCGCCGAGCTCGACGCGGGCCGCCGCGACCGGCTCGCCGCCCTGGTCGCGGAGGCGGAACAGGTCCTCGTCACCGCCGCTGTCCCCGCTGACGTCCCGCCGCTGCTGACCGGCGTCCGGTTCACGCTGTCCGGCGGTGAGCTGACCAGTGCCTCCTGACCCGGAGCGCATCCGGCTGGCTACAGAGGCCCTGGCAAGGGCAAGAGCGGACGCCTGGGCACGGGGTGACCGGCCCCAGCTCACCGCGGGTCCGCGCCAGTCCTCTTCAGCTGATCCGGAACGTACGCGGCCGACTCCAGACACCCCGAATTCCTCGACCTGGTCAGCCCGCCCCAGACGCGACGACCCGGAACTCCTCAACACCGCCCTAGGCGACCTGCTCTCGGCACGAGGCTGGCAAGCCCGCGCCGCGGTCGGCTCAGTCTTCGGTAACTGGCCAGCAATAGTCGGCCCCCAGGTAGCCGCCCACACGACCCCAGAATCCTTCGACAACGGCGAACTAACGGTCACAGCCGACTCCGACACCTGGGCAACCCAGCTCCGCCTGCTGGCCCCCCAAGTCCTCAGCCGCCTAGAGGAGGAACTGGGCGCGGGCACAGTCCACCACCTGCGAGTACGCGGCCCGTCAACCAGAAAACGCGGGAATGTCAGACCCCGCTGAGACGCTATACATAGCGGACTTCTAGCGACGCCAGACGCCGCCCACCCCTCAGAGCCAGGCGCAAGCAGCCCGACGTTGGCTGTCAGCCCCTCACGCCCCGCGACGCGCGGTCACAAGCCCTCCGACGTCGCCACAGAAGCCCGTAAACAAAGGTAAAATAGCAAGGTAGTCACGCGGATAAAGACGCCGGTGGTTGCGGCCGCGCGACCGCAGCGCGGTGGCGGGCGGGGGCCACGCGCTACCTGATGCAGGATGGAGTTTCATTTGTCGTACGATGCGCGGTCGATCACGGTACTTGAGGGCCTTGAAGCGGTCCGCAAGCGTCCCGGCATGTACATCGGCTCAACGGGCGAGCGGGGACTCCATCACCTGGTCTATGAGGTTGTGGACAACTCGGTCGACGAGGCCCTCGCCGGCTATGCCTCCAATATCGAGGTGACCCTGCTTGCCGACGGCGGCGTCCGGGTGGTGGACAACGGGCGCGGCATCCCGGTGGACGAGCACCCGGTCGAGCACCGCCCGGCGGTCGAGGTCGTGATGACGACGCTGCACGCGGGCGGCAAGTTCGGCGGGGATTCCTATGCGGTCTCCGGCGGACTGCACGGCGTCGGCGTGTCGGTGGTGAACGCGCTGGCCGTCAGGCTCGATGTGGAGATCCGCAGGGACGGCTACGTCTGGTCGCAGTCCTACGAGCGCGGCGCCCCGGCGACGGACCTCGTCCGCGGCGAGGCGACGGACGAAACGGGCACGACGACGACGTTCTGGCCGGACCCGCTGATCTTCGAGACCACCGAGTGGGACTTCGAGACGCTGTCCCGGCGGCTGCAGGAGACGGCGTTCCTCAACAGGGGCCTGCGGATCTCGCTGACCGACGAGCGGCCCCAGGCCATTTCCGAGGACGACGAGGACGCCGACCCGACCGCGTCGCGGTCGCTGGTGGGCAAGGCGCGCGTCGTGGTCTACGAGTACCCGGGCGGCATCGCCGACTTCGTGCGCTACCTGAACGCCTCCAAGGAGCCGGTGCACGGCTCGGTCATCGAGTTCGCTGACGAGACCGACGGGATGTCGCTCGAGGTCGCGATGCAGTGGAACGCCTCCTACACCGAGTCGGTGCACACGTTCGCGAACGTGATCAACACCGCTGAGGGCGGCACGCACGAGGAGGGCTTCCGCGCCGCGCTGACCTCGGTGGTGAACAGGTACGCGCGCGACCAGAAGCTGCTGAAGGAGAAGGAACCGAACCTCACGGGCGAGGACGTCCGCGAAGGCCTGACCGCGATCGTCTCGATCAAGCTCGCCGAGCCGCAGTTCGAGGGCCAGACCAAGACCAAACTAGGCAACACCGCGGCCAAGTCGTTCGTGCAGACCGTGACCAACGACCACCTGCGCGACTGGTTCGACCGTAACCCAGGCGAAGCCAAGGACATCATCAACAAGGCCAGCCAGGCGGCGCGGGCGCGGATCGCCGCGCGCCAGGCGCGTGACCTGACCCGCCGCAAGTCGTTGCTCGAGACGTCGTTGCTGCCCGGCAAGCTGGCCGACTGCCAGTCCACCGATCCGGCGCGGTCCGAGATCTACGTGGTCGAGGGAGACTCCGCGGGCGGTTCTGCCAAGGGCGGCAGGGACCCGCAGTTCCAGGCGATCCTGCCGATCCGCGGCAAGATCATCAACGTCGAGAAGGCACGCATTGACCGGGTGCTGAAGAACAACGAGGTCCAGTCGCTGATCACCGCGCTCGGCGCGGGCATCCACGACGAGTTCGACATCACCAAGCTCCGCTACCACAAGGTGATCCTGATGGCGGACGCGGACGTGGACGGCTTGCACATCAGGACGCTGCTGCTCACGCTGCTGTTCCGGTTCATGAAGCCGGTCATCGAAGCCGGCCACGTGTACCTGGCGCAGCCGCCGCTCTACAAGATCAAGTGGGAAGGCCGCGGTGTCGAGCCCGGCTACGCGTTCAGCGACGCGGAGCGGGACCGGCTCATTGAGGCGGGCATCGCTGAAGGGCGCAAGGACCCGCGGCCGCGAGACGGCGTGCAGCGGTTCAAGGGCCTCGGCGAGATGAACGCCGAGGAGCTGTGGGAGACCACGATGAACCCCGCCCGG
This sequence comes from uncultured Actinomycetota bacterium, assembly GCA_963843745.1. Lineage (GTDB taxonomy): Bacteria > Actinomycetota > Actinomycetes > Streptosporangiales > Streptosporangiaceae > Trebonia. The sequence goes on along the minus strand of CAWJLP010000006.1, from coordinate 589,753 downwards.
CGCGTGCTGCTCCAGGTGACGCTGGACGACGCGGCGCAGGCGGACGAGCTGTTCAGCGTGCTGATGGGCGAGGACGTGGAGTCTCGCCGGTCCTTCATCACTCGCAACGCCAGGGACGTCCGCTTCCTGGACATCTAAGGCCGCGCACCCACGCGGTAAATCGGGCGGTCCCGGAGAATCCACGGGCCCGTTCGGACTGATTGGTTTTGAACGAAAGGTTGCCAAGTGACCGAGGTCATCGGAGAGAGCGGGCACGACCGCACCGAGCCGGTCGACATCCAGGTCGAGATGCAGCGCAGCTACATCGACTACGCGATGTCGGTCATCGTGGGGCGGGCGCTGCCGGATGTGCGCGACGGGCTCAAGCCCGTGCACACCCGCATTCTCTACGCGATGTTCGACGGCGGATACCGGCCCGAGCGCGGGTACTTCAAGTGCTCGCGGGTGATCGGCGACGTGATGGGCAACTACCACCCGCACGGCGACAGCGCGATCTACGACGCGCTGGTGCGGATGGCCCAGCCGTGGTCGATGCGGATGCCGCTCGTCGACGGGCAGGGCAACTTCGGCTCCCCTGGCAACGACCCGCCCGCCGCCATGCGGTACACCGAGTGCCGCCTGGCCCCGCTGGCGATGGAGATGCTGCGGGACATCAACGAGGACACCGTTGACTTCCGGCCGAACTACGATGGCCGGTCCGCCGAGCCCATCGTCCTGCCGTCGCGCTTCCCGAACCTGCTGGTGAACGGCTCAGAAGGCATCGCCGTCGGCATGGCCACCAAGATCCCGCCGCACAACCTGCGGGAAGTGGCGGCCGGGGTGCACTGGTACCTGGACAACTTCGAGCGGTTCGAGGTCCCGGCGCCGGGCACCGCCGCCGCCGAGGAGGTCACGGACGAACGCCGCCGCGAGGTGGCGGCCGAACTGCTCGACGGGCTGATGGAGCGCATCCCCGGCCCTGACTTCCCGACCCGCGGGCTGATCGTCGGGCGGCGGGGCATCAGGGAGGCCTACCGCACCGGGCGCGGCTCGATCACGATGCGCGCGGTCGTAGAGGTCGAGGAGATCCAGGGACGGACCTGCCTGGTCGTCAAGGAGCTGCCGTTCCAGGTCAACCCGGACAACCTCGCGACCAAGATCGCCGAGCTGGTGAAGGACGGCCGGCTGTCCGGCATCGCCGACGTGCGCGACGAGACCAGCGGGCGGACCGGCCAGCGGCTGGTGATCGTGCTCAAGCGGGACGCGATCGCCAAGGTCGTCCTGAACAACCTGTACAAGCACACGCAGCTGCAGGACACGTTCGGCGTGAACATGCTGGCCCTGGTCGACGGGGTGCCGCGCACCCTGCGGCTGGACCAGGTGATCAGGTACTGGGTGGCACACCAGATCGACGTCATCCAGCGCCGCACCAGGTTCCGGCTGCGGAAGGCGCAAGAGCGGCTGCACATCGTCGCCGCGCTGCTCGCGGCGATCGACGCCATCGACGAGGTCATCGCGCTGATCAGGGCTTCGGAATCCGCCTCGGTCGCGCAGACCGGCCTGATGGGGCTGCTGGAGATCGACGAGATCCAGGCGCGGGCGATCCTCGACATGCAGCTGCGCAAGCTGGCCGCCCTGGAGCGGCGGGAGCTCACGGTGGAGCGGGACGACCTCGAGGCGAAGATCGCCGACTTCGAGTCGATCCTGGCCTCGCCGTCACGGCAGCGCGAGATCATCGGCACCGAGCTCGGCGACATCGTGTCGAAGTACGGCGATGTGCGCCGCAGCGAGATCATCGCCTACGACGGCGAGGTGGCCGACGAGGACCTGATCGCCGAGTCCGACATCGTGGTGACGATCACGCACGGCGGGTACGCCAAGCGGACGAACACCGACCAGTACCGGGCGCAGCGGCGCGGCGGCAAGGGCATCCGGGGCGCCACGTTGCGGTCCGACGACATCGTGGACCACTTCTTCGTCACCTCGACCCACCACTGGATCCTGTTCTTCACGAACAAGGGCCGCGTCTACCGCGCTAAGGGATATGAGCTGCCCGAGGCCGGCCGGGACGCACGCGGGCAGCACGTGGCGAATCTGCTGGCCTTCCAGCCTGACGAGCGGATCGCCGAGGTGCTGGCGCTGCGGGACTATTCGGTGGCGCCGTACCTGGTGCTCGCCACCAGGTCCGGCATGGTGAAGAAGTCGCGGCTCGGCGAGTACGATTCCGCGCGCACCGGCGGCCTGATCGCGATCAACCTGCGCGACGACGACGAGGTGATCGGCGCCTCGCTGGTGTCACCCGACGAGGACCTGCTGCTGGTGAGCAAGGGCGCGCAGGCGATCAGGTTCAACGCCTCTGATGATCAGCTCAGGCCCATGGGCCGGGCGACCTCCGGCGTGATCGGCATGCGGTTCAACGACGGCGATGAGCTGCTCGGCATGTATGTCGTACGGAACGGCGAAGAAGTGCTGGTGGCGACGGAGAACGGGTACGCCAAGCGCACCCCGTCCGACCAGTACCCGCTGCGGAACCGTGGCGGCCTCGGCGTCATCACGGCCCAGATCACGGAGGGCCGCGGCGGCCTGGTGGGTGCGCTGCTGGTCCATCCGGAAGACGAAGTCTTCGCCATCACATCCGCAGGCGGCGTCATCAGGACCAGGGCCGGCGAGGTGCGCCAGTCCGGACGGGTGACGATGGGCGTCCGGCTGATGAACCTGGCGCCAGGGGACAGCGTTGTCGCGCTCGCGCGTAACGCGGAATCCGCCGAAGCCGATGCGGTGGAGGACGTTGAGACGGCAGAGAACCCGGGTAACGAAATTGTGGATGAGAGCAACGATCTGGGGGACGACGGCGTTCTGAAGGTAGATAGACCGAGCAAAAGTACGCACGCAGGGATTCCTCTGGATCTCGTTCAGAGGACTTGACAAGACCGGCAAGTTGCCCGTAGTCGGATAGTCTCTGCTGAAGGTACAAAGGGGAACCATCAGTTTGGGCACCGAGGAGGACGGCGTGGACGAGGCGGGACGAGCCCCAGAACCGCCCCTGATCGTGGCGCCGCCAGGTCTAGAAATGGACCCGGAGGTCAAGGCCCGAGGCGCGGTCACCGAGAATGAGGTCATGTCTGAAGACGCCACCACGTCGAACGGGGCCGCATCGCATCGCAACGGTGCTGGCGCCGGTGAGTCGTCCAGGCGTGTTCCGTTCCCCGCGGACGAGATCGGCAACAAGAAGGGTCCGGCGCACCTGGTGACTGAGTCCGACGCTGCTAGCAACGGGTCCGCGGCGGAGCCGAAGGACAGCGACGATCGTTCTGATGGCCTCGTGTCCACGGCCAGCGGCGTGCTCGACAGCGGCCGCCAGGCGGTCAAGCAGGCAATGGCGGCGACCACCAACTGGTTCAGCCCGTCGGCGAAGAGCGGCGCTTCCGATTCAGACGAGGCGGCAACCGCTCCGAGGCATGCCACGCCTGCGGTGCCGGGCGGTTCGATCATGGCGCCCCCGCCGTCGAGTTCCGGCTCCGGCACCCCGGGCCCTTCGGTCTTCGCGCCCGGCGAGCGCCGGCCCACTTTCACCGCGACGTCCACCGCCACATCCGCTGGCACTGCACCGGCTGGCACTGCGTCGCCGTCTCGGGATACGGCCACGCCGCCTGCCCCGGCCGCGGCGCCCACCCCGCCCACGTACTCCCCGCAGACGGGTCCCGGGGGTGCGTCGTCGCTATGGCGGGAGGTGCGTCCGCCTTCAGGGCCGCCGTCCGCGTCGGCCTCGTTCGGTGCCGCGGCGACAGGCACCCGCCCGAGTGGGCCAGGCACTGCGCCATCCGCGCCAGGTGCACGCCCGTCCGGCCCGGGTCCGGGGACCGGTGCAAGCTCGTCTGGTGGCTCTGGCTTCTCCGCCGCGGGCGCGGCGTCCGCGGTCGGTGGCGCCGCGGCCGGGCTAGCGAGCTCAGTGACGTCCGCCTTCCAGGGCCGCAAGGCCGGCGGCAAACGCAACCGGCGTACGAGCGTCCGGCGCTCGTCGAAACGCCAGGCGCAGCTGACCCTCTCCCGGGTCGAGCCATGGTCGGTCATGAAGTTCAGCTTCGTGGTCTCCGTCGTGGCCTTCATCATCCTGTTCGTCGCGGTCGCCGTGCTTTACATGGTCCTGTCCGCGCTCGGTGTCTTCACGTCGCTGCAGCACACGGTGACCACGATCACCTCGAGCCAGGGCTCGGCGGGCACGAACATCTCCAACTGGTTCTCCATGTCCAGGATCCTCGGCTACACCGGCATGCTCGGTGCGCTGAACATCGTTCTGATCACCGCGATGTCCACGATCGGCGCGGTCATCTACAACCTGATAGCCAGCACGATCGGCGGCGTGGAGGTAACCCTCCGCGAAACGGACTAGCCGCACGTCGCCGACCCGAGGCCGCTTACCGCGGTGCGAGTTGCGGCGGGGATGCGGTAGAGTAACCCAGTCGTCGCGGCGAGCCTGAGGCCCCGCGCGACGCTCCCCCGGGGGTATAGCTCAGACGGTTAGAGCGCTTCCCTGATAAGGAAGAGGTCCCAGGTTCAAGTCCTGGTACCCCCACCAGCCAGCATCCCAGGTCAGCCCGCATACAGCTCCGCTCATTGGGACTCACCACGGTCTTCGTCTCTGCCGCCGTGCCCCTTGCGTGCCCGATCCTGTCTAGGAGGCCGCTTCAGGTGCTCCTGGTCTGTGATCGTGATCTCGCGCTCTACCAACTAGCTGAGGCCATTGGCGATCGCCCGCTGACGACCCGGCGCGCTCACTCGCCATAGGCGCACCCATAGGAAGACGGGGGAGTCAGGCAACCGCACTAATGAGGGACGGCAGAGATCAGCTGTTATGGGATGGTCTTCACCGCCCGGCCCGGGACCGCCAGCACTACCGATGATCGGCACGATCCTTATACAGCCTCTCCCACGTGCGAACCATGGCAGCCGTGGAGCTGTGCGGTCCTGGCCATCCACCGACAGACGATCCCACCAGCAGCACTCCAGCAATGAAAGCTACGGTGCTGTACAGCACCATCAACCCGGTTACCATGAGCAGCACGCCGACGATGAGGAATATAGGCTTCCAGCGGGCCCGGACCTCCCATGCGATGTGCGTCAAGGCCGGAGCACCGTATGGATCGGCTGGACCGGCGGACGGGTGCCACACCACCAGGTTCCAGAGAAGTGACCGCATTTTCATTACAGCCTCCCCACCAGGAAGGCGGTGGCATTCCTTATTTAAAGGCAGCGGCATCGATTTACTCTGAGGTTACCCTGATTTTACGCCTCTTACGCTTGGGGCACCTCCTGACGATCCGCTCCCTGCGCTGCCACGCACACGGGGCTCCGCCCCGGACCCCGCCATATGGGGTTAGGCCCCATCATGACGACCGCCACTCCGCAGGTCAGCCCGTCCAGAAGACCGGGTTGCACAAATTCCCAAGCTGACAGTGCGACTTTGCCTCCGGCGGGGGCCTCAGGCTCAAGGATGCGGCTGACCCGGCCGGGGCACTGTTGCAGGGGCGACGTCCACGATCCCGATCGTTCCAGATTGGCCAGGCCAGGCACGGGGAATTGCTGCCGCCAGCTGGGGCCGTACGAGGCTGCCGTATTTCGCCAAGGATCGCCGACTGCCCGGTGACTATCCTGGCGGGATGCACAAGATCCGGGGACAGCGTGATCCGGCGCTCGCCTTCCCGCTGGCCGTCACGCGAGACGACGCGGATGAGCGGCGGCAGGCCAACCGTGCCATTGCCGTTAGCGCGATCGGCCTGGCTGTCACCGGCCTAGCCGAGCTGCTGCTGGCCATGCTGACCGGTTCGGTCGGGCTGCTGGGTGATGCGATCCACAACCTGTCCGATGTCTCGACCAGTGCGGTGGTGTTCCTGGGGTTTCGCCTGTCGCGGCGTCCGCCTACTGAGAAGTACCCCTATGGATTGGAACGCGCGGAGGATCTGGCCGGGGTGGGCATCGCTGTGGTGATCTGGGCAAGTGCCGCCTTCGCCGGGTACGAGAGCATCCGCAAGCTGATCGAGCACGGCCACACTGTTTTCGTCGGCGCGGGAATCGCGGGCGCGATCCTCGGCATCATCGGCAACCTGGCGGTCGCCCGCTACAAGATGGTGGTCGGCAGGCGGATCAACTCCGCCACGCTCATTGCCGATGCCAGGCACTCCTCGCTTGATGCGCTGTCATCGGCCGGGGCACTGGCCGGCCTGATCGCGGTGGCCCTTGGTCAGTCTTGGGGTGACCCGGTGGCCGGGCTTGCCGTAACCGCCTTCATCTGCCACGTCGGCTACGAGGTCACTGCCGACGTCATGCGCCGCCTCGCAGACGGCGTAGACCCGGACGTGATCAGTACGGCAGAGACTGCCGCGGGGTCGGTCTCCGGAGTTATCCACGCGCACGCCCGCGCTCGCTGGACGGGCCGGACGCTGCGCGTCGAAATCGAAGGCTGGGTTGACCCAGACCTGAGTGCCCGTGACGCCGACGCGCTCGGCCGCCTGGTCGCAGATGAGATTTCCCGCCAGCTCCCGGAAGCGGGCAGCCTCACTTGGACCACGCGCGCAGCCCCGATGTAAGTGGCGAATGTGAACGCTGGCATCGTGGCGGAGGCGGCCGGGCTGTTTGCCATTACCAACGTGGACGACATCGTGCTGCTGTCGCTGTTCTTCGGCCGCAGCGCCGGGCAGCGGGGCGCGGCCAGGCGGATCGTGACCGGACAGTACCTCGGCTTCACCGCGATCCTGGCCATCACCGTGGCCGCCGCCTACGGTGCCACCTTCCTGCCCGAGTCCGCCATCGCCTACCTCGGCCTGCTACCGCTGGCCCTGGGCCTCTGGGCCGCCTGGCAGGCATGGAAGCACCACCGGCAAGGCGACAGCGGCGAGCAGCAGCCCGGGAAGAAGCAGGATGACCTGAAGGCGCTCCAGGTCGCCGCCGTCACCTTCGCCAACGGCAGCGACAACATCGGCGTCTACCTGCCGGTCTTCGCCAAGGCCGGGGTCGGCGGGATCACCGTCTACGTGGCTGTCTTTCTAGTCCTGGTCGGCGTCTGGTGTGCTGCGGGCCGGTTCTTCGCCACCCGCTCCGCCATCGCCAGCGTCATCGGCCGCTGGGGACACATCCTCCACCCCCTCGTGCTGATCGCTCTCGGCCTGTTCATCCTCATTCAGGGCGGTGCGTTCGGCCTGTAGGAGCGAGAGCTACTGGACGTCCACCGCTAACTTGGCGCGTGCGCGGCAGCGCGCCAGTGGCCGGGATCTTCCGCTGGCGGGCAGCCGCAGCTTTCCCTGAGTATCAGCTCCGTAGGCAGCCGCTCGGACCTGTGCGGCAGGCCAGGGTCGGCGATCCGCTCCAGGAGACAAGAACAGGCACGCTCGCCCAGCAGCCGCAGCGACTGGCGGACGGTAGTCAGCGGCGGCGTGAACAGCGCCCCAAAACGGATGTCGTCGAAACCGGTGACGGCAACGTCGGCTGGGACCCGTACCCCGGCGGCCTGGAGCTCGCGTATGGCCCCGATCGCCATCTGGTCGTTGCCGCAGATGATCGCATCGGGTAGCTCCCGGCCCGGCGCGGCGAGCAGCTCCCGCACCGCGAGCTGGCCGCTGATCGCGGCGAACCGGCCTTGAAAGTAACCCGTCACGGCCGCGCCCGGATGCCGGGCAACCGCTTCTTCGAAAGCACGGCGGCGTTCCCGCGCGTCCGGGGCCTCCGGCGGGCCGTCGATATAAAACAGCCGTTTCTTCCCGTGCTGCTCAAGCATGTGCCGCATCAGTGCCGTGGTGCCGGACCAGTTATCGGCGTCGACCACATCGGCATTCGGTTCGTCGAGCGACCCGGCGACCAGCACGACCGGCACCCGCTCCGTCAGCAGCGCCAGCTGCTCTGAGCTGACGATGCCCTCCGCGATCACCAGCCCGTCGACCTTTGCCGAGATCTTTCGCAGCTGCTGGTAGGCATCGGAGCGCTCGGCGGCGCCGAGGACCGAGATCAGCACCGACCATCCGACCTTGCTCAGCGCCACCTGGACACCGCGCAGGACCTCTTCGATGAACGCCACGCCTTCTCGCTCGATATCGGTCTCCGGGCCGCGGGCGGTGATGGTGACCAGCCCGATCACTTCCTTGCGGTGCCAGGCCATACTCTGCGCGGCGGCGTCGGGAATATAGCCGAGCTCATCGATCACCTGAAGCACGCGCTGCCGGGTAGCCGGGCGGACCCGGTCATTCCCGTGCACGACCCGTGAGACCGTAGCCGTGGACACTCCGGCCGCACGTGCCACGTCATACAGCGTGCACGCCGCACGGTTGGCCATGAGCCGAATGATAAGCCGTAAAGCCTGGGTGGACCCGGCGGGTGCTGACTCCCGGCGGCAGGCAGCTGACCCCTCGCCGGGCTCGGCCCGAACGGGCCGAGCGGTAGGCTTGCCGACAAGAACCGCGTCGAGGGTCTTTCGCGGATGTGATCGAGGTTGGAAGGACCGGTTCAGTGAAGAAGCTGTTCATCCTTGCCCTGCTGGTGCTAGGCGCTTTCGCCGTGTGGCGTAGGGTCGTGGCGCAGCGTGCTGACCTCGACCTGTGGAGCGAGGCCACCGCGCCAGACGACTACTGACGCCATGCGCGAACCTCCTGCCGTTTCGCTCGTCTGCTGCGACCTGGCGAGCCTCGTCATCGATGGCTCGATCGTGGAACGCGCCTTCGCCGAGGCCATCGCCACCCAGGGCATCGTTGCCGGAACGCAGGATTACGTTCGCTCCATGGTCCGGCTCGATCGGGCCCGGGGCCGTCCCCCAGCCGACGTGCTGCGAGAGATCTTCGACGGCGACGAGCCGCGAGCGCAGGTCGCGTCGCTGGCCTTCGACCGCTCTTTCCGCGCGGCCGCGGAACGGTTCGGCATGACAGTGCCGCCGGACGTCGTAGCGGCGCTCACCAAGGCGGCCGCGTCAGGCGCCAAGATCTGCCTGCTCTCCGGGCTGTCCCGCGCCGCCTGCGGCGACCTCCTCGGCGAGCTGTGCCGCCCGGGCATCGCGGAACTGGCGCTGTGCGCGGACGATGCCCCGCGCGGCTTCCCGTGGCCGGACCTCGTGTTGACCGCGATGCTGCGGCTCGGAACGCCTGACGTCCGGGAGGTCGCGATGGTCAGCGCCACCGAGAACGGCCTGCTGTCCGGCTGGCGGGCAGGCGCCAGGATCGTAGCGGCAATCGCCAGCGGCGTCCGCGGCCCGCAGGTGAGTGCCACGCATGTGCTGGACAACGTGACTGCGCTGCCCGACCTAATCATCAGCGGCGGCTGACCTGCGTCGTCGTGCCCGCGGCCACCTACACTCATAAGCATGCCGGAATTGCCGGAAGTCGAAGCGCTGGCCGCGTTCCTGCGCACGCACGCCAGCGGCCACGTCATCGCGCGTGCCGAGGCGGCGTCGTTCGCCGTGCTGAAGACCTTCGACCCGCCGCTCAGCGCGCTCACCGGGCTCGCCATCGGCGACATCACACGGCACGGTAAGTTCCTCGACCTGTCCTGCGGCGACCTGCACCTGGTGATGCACCTCGCGCGCGCAGGCTGGCTGCGCTGGCGTGACGACATCCCGGACAAGCCGGTGAAACCGGGGAAGAGCCCGCTGGCGTTCCGGCTGGTGCTCGACGATGGCTCAGGCTTCGACCTGACCGAGGCGGGCACGCAAAAGCGGCTCGCCGTCTACCTCGTCCGCGACCCGATGCTCGTGCCTGGCGTGGCAACCCTCGGACCCGAGCCGCTGGCCGACGACTTTACCGTCGAGTCGCTCGCCGCCATCCTCAAGGAACGCCGCATGCAGATCAAGGGCGTGCTCCGCGACCAGCACATCATCGCGGGGATCGGCAACGCCTACTCCGACGAGGTACTGCACGCCGCCAAGATGTCCCCGTTCAAGCTGGCGTCGAGCTTCACCCCTGAAGAGACCGCCGCGCTGCACGAGGCGATCGTGACCACGCTCCGTGAGGCGGTCGGCCGCTCAGCTGGGCTAGCGGCGGCCGACCTCAAGGGCGAGAAGAAGACGGGCCTCCGGGTGCACGCCAAGACCGGGCAGCCCTGCCCGGTGTGCGGGGACACGATCCGCGAGGTTTCCTTCGCCGACTCCTCGCTGCAGTACTGCCCCACCTGCCAGACCGGTGGCAAGCCGCTCGCCGACCGCCGCATGTCCCGGCTGCTCAAGTAACGCAAGAGCGGTGTGCGGGGCGCAAGCCCGATAAGATGGAACAGATAGCGCGTGCGGGGCTATAGCTCAGCTGGAAGAGCGTCTGGTTTGCAACCAGAAGGTCAGGGGTTCGAGCCCCCTTAGCTCCACTTTTCCGAGACATGTCTTCACGTCAGCAGATTGGTACAGCAACAAAGAGGTACCCTTGTCCGACCAGGCCGGTACACGCCCGTTCCAGCCCCTCCATGACCGGCTTGTCGGTCTGCCCATCGACGAGACGCTCCACGATGACGTCCCCGATTCTCTCGATGGAGAGGCTGTCTCTCAGCGTGCTGCTGCATCTGCGGTGGCCCAAGAATGGGCTGCAGTGGTATTACCAGCGCCTGGAACTCGCTAAACAAACGGAGCTGCTGACCGTGGTCGACCGCGTGTTGCAGCTGCATCAGGCATGGGGACCGCAGGGGAACACCGCAAACGGCGAAGTTTCTGCGGAAGCTGGTGGAGCTGGACGGCGACCGGGCGCTTCTGCTCCTGGCGACTTCGCCAACCTACGCTTCGGTGAACTCGCGGACCAGCGCCGGAGTGAGGTCGACCTCGACGCGTGCGAAGTCCGCGTGAACGCCTCGACCTCGGAAATGGACGACGGGCGGCTGATCGACGGTCGATCCAGTGAAGTCAACCGGCAAGGTCCCGGTGGCCGCGCCTTGCGCCACCGTCGGAGTAGAGGCCGTCATCCGGTAACCGCGCATCCCAACCGTTCACCACCAGGCCGTTCACGTAGTTGACCCGCTGCGCGCTACGGTGGATCTTAGGGATTCTAAATATTCGGGAAGTGGGCGCGCATCGTCGCATTCGGGATGGTGTGGGGGTAGGTCCGCGAGAGGGTGATTGCCGTGCGAAGAGTCCTGATCATCCTGGCGGGCGTGCTTGCCCTGGCCTTGTCATTGGGCCTCCCGGCCAGCGCGGCGACGGGAACTGTCTCCGCCAGGGCAGCCACGCTAGCGGACTGCCTCGCCAGCGAGCACGTCTGCGTCAGCAGTGACGCGCGAAGCCTCGTCTCGCAGGGCCAGCAGTCACAGCTTGAGCGGCAAATCGGCAACGACGACATTTACCTGGTGATCGCCCCGTCTGGATCCTCGGGATACGACCCGGCGATGCGCCAGCTGATCAGCACGCTGGGCGCCAAGCACGATCAGTTCGCCGTCGGCTTTCTAGACAGCCGGCTCAAGCACTTCGGCGCGTATAACCGGGGCGTTGTGGCGGACGGCGTTGCCGCGAGCGTGGCCACGAACGTGGTAAGCAAGCACCGGGCGGAGGGGGACATCCCCGCAGCATTGCAGGAATTTGTGCAGGAGGTCCAGCATTCCGCGGCAACGCCGGGTACGACGCCCGGCCCGGAAGGCGCCCCGGCCAGTGAACCGTCTGCTAGCGGGCCACCCGTTGGCCTGATCGTCTTGGGCGTCCTCGTTCTGCTCGGTGCGGGCGGCTACTTCTTCCTTCTGCGGCCGCGCAACAAGCGGAAGCGGCAGGAGCAGGAGCAGCAGCTCAAGGAGGCCAAGCTCGCGGCCCAGGCCGACCTGATCGCGCTCAACGCCAGGATCACCGACCACGACAACGACGTCACTATCGCGGGCAACTCGGAAGCGGCGGCCGAGCAGGCTGCCGCGCTGGACGCGTACGAGCGCGGAACGCATGCGCTGGACGCGGCCCGCAAACCAGCGGACATGGCCGCCGTCAGCCGGGCGATTGGCGAGGGCCAGTATCGGCTGGCCTGCGCCGAGGCCGTCGCGCACGGTCAGCCCAAGCCTGGCCGCCGCCCGATGTGCTTCTTCGATCCGCGCCATGGCATGTCGGTGACCGACTTGTCCTGGGCACCCCCGGATGGCGGCCCGAGCCGGACGGTCCCGGCGTGCATCGACTGCCAGCGGATCGTCGAGCGAGGCGACCAGCCGGCGATGCGCATGGTCCAGGACAGGGCCGGTAACCAGATTCAGTACGTCAACGCCGGCTTCGCCCCGTCGTACTGGGGCGGCTTCGGTCTTGGCGGTGGCTGTTCACCGCTTAACCCTGCTCGTGCCAGGCCCTGACCGGTCCCGGCCTGTTCGGCCACTGGACTCGCCGGGTGAAGTATACATCCACTACGGCGTTTCCGCGGAATGGCGGCACGTCTTCCGCGCGCGAATTCGCGTAAGAGTCTCCGACGTGTCGGCGACTTCGGCGGCGGCGACTTCGGCGGCGGCGACTTCGGTGGCGGACTTCGGTGGTGGAGACAATTTCGGCGGCGGCGACTTCTAGCCGCTGAAAGCCATAAGCCTCCCCAAGCGCGCATCGTGATTGACCCCACAAACCATCGGAAAGCGCCGCTGATCAGCCTCGGAACCATGAGAGCGGATGACGCGAATCGAACCCGCATGACCAGATTGGAAGGCTTCGGGTACGGAGCCGCTGGCCAGCGTTCACACAGGTAGCTGTAGCGAGGCCCTCGGCCGCGACGTCACCATTACACCGCCGCCTTACCTGCAACCCCGCTACCAGGCCCGTAGCCGCCACGCCCCGGGCCGTTAGACCATGGCCGCGCTTAACAGCTGTTCTCCCGGTCAGAGCGAACAAGATCGGTACATCCGCGCAGGTAAAGCTAACGTGAAGACCACCGACCGTACTGAGCAACCAGCCGCACACACGCCAAGCCGCCGTGTTTGACCGCGAACAGGGCAGCGCCGTTAGTTTTGCAACCAGAAGGTCAGGGGTTCGAGCCCCTTAGCTCCACTTCACTTGTCGGCGGCCGCTGCGCCATGCGCCAGGGCCGCGTCGAGCAAAACTGCCGCGGCGGCGCGGGCCTCGGCGGCCGCGGCGGGGTCGTGGTCCATCCGCGCGGACTGGCCGCTGCCGTCGTAGAGCAGGTGCAGCTGGCGGGCCAGCACCTCGGGCTCGGGGACGCCGGCCTGCGCGGACAGCTCGGTGAGCAGCGCGCGCACCCAGTGACGGTAGGCCTCGGCCGCCTGCTCGGCCTGGTCGCCGGGGTGGGATTCCGCGCTGGCCCGGGCGAACGCGCAGCCGCGGTAGCCGGGCTGGGTGAACAGCTCCTCCTGGCCTTCGAACACGGCGAGCAGGCGCTCGCGCGGTGTGTCGTAGCGTTCCACCGCTCGCGTGATGCGCTGGGCGACGCTGGCGTGGCGCATCTCCAGGTAGGCACGGACCAGCTCGTCCTTGCTGCCGAAGGTGTTGTAGAGCGAGGCCTTGGCCACGCCGGCCTGCTCGATGATGCGGTCGATGCCGACGGTGTGCACGCCCTCGTTGTAGAAGAGCTCGTTGGCCGCGGCCAGCAGCCGCTCGCGCGCGGTCGCACGGCCGGCGGCCGCTTCCTTGACAGCCATGGTGATGGCCACCTTTCTAGACAGCCCTGTCTATCGTATGCCCTGGGCCAGGGCGGCGGCAGGCTTGGCGGCGCGGCGCGCCCCTGGCCGGGTCTTCAGCAGGCCGAACAGGGCCAGCACGGCCAGCGCGATCACCGCGGCGCCGTAGTAGCGGGCCGTGTCGATCAGCCCTCCGCCGTGCACCACGCCGAACCCGGCCAGCACGGCCGGCACGCCAAGCCCGAGGTAGGACACCACGTAGAGCAGCGAGACCAGGCCGGCCCGCTCGTGCGGCGCGGCCAGCGGCACCACGGTGCGGATGCCGCCCTGGAAGCCGCTGCCGAACCCGGCGCCGGCGATCGCCGAGCCCGCGAAGAACACCGCCGCGGATCCCAGGCTCACGGCGACGACCGTCACGGCCACGCCGGTGATCAGGGCCAGGATGCCGAACAGCATCACTGTCCTGGCCGCGGCCCTGCGCAGCGCGATGGTCGCGACGACGGCCGAGGCGGCCAGCACGAACAGGCTCAGGCCGCCCAGCACCACGTCGCGCGAGCCGGTCAGCGCGTGCACCAGCGCCGGGCCGAGCGCGCCGTACAGTCCGGCCAGTGCCCACACCGCGAACAGGACCGGCACGGCCGTCAGCACCGGGACCCGCACGGCCCGCGGCAGGGTGATCTCCGGGCGCAGGCTCGCCAGGGCGCCCGGCGCCGGGGTGACCGTCTCGCGCATGGCGGCGATCGCGGTCGCCTGCACGGCGAGCACGCCGATCAGTGCCAGGTAGATGAGGTGGGTGGGGTCAGGAAGGAAGCGGACCGCCAGGGCGGACAAGATCGCGCCGCTCGCGCTGCCCATGCCCGGCGCCACCGCGTTGGCGAACGTGCCGAGCTCGCGGTCCATGTCCAGCATGGCCGCGCCGATCGCGCCGAGGGCTGCGCCGGTGGACAGACCTTGGACCACCCGGGCCGCTAGCAGCTCAGGCACCCCGGCGGCGGTGGCGAAGATTACCAGCGAGCCCGCGTGCACGGCGATCGCGGTTAGCAGCACCGGCCGGCGCCCAACGTGGTCCGACAGCTTGCCCAGGGTCAGCAGTGCGGCCAGCACCGCCAGCGCGTACACCCCGAACACCACCGTGGTGGTGATCGGCGTGAAGTGCCACTGGGCCTGGTAGATCGCGTACAGCGGGGTCGGGGCGGCGGAGGACGCCAGCAGCGCCACGATCAGCGAGGCCAGCACGAAGACCGCGGGCCGGCCGCTCAGCCGGCGCGCGAACGGGTCAGCAGGGAGACCTTCGGTGGTTCCGCTGGCCGGACGGCGGACCTGTGCGGCATCTGCTGCCGGCCCGGCACTGTAGCGGGTTGTCATGGCTGGCTGCTCGCTCTCATTGAGTAGACAAGTCTGTTCAATAGAGATACTAGACAGACAGGTCTAATCAGTCAAGGCTCTCGCGGTCAGACGGTCCCGGGTGGGATGGTGGAAGCCAGCCGATGCCAAGGCCAGAGCGTGAGGAGCAGGCGGTGCTGGGTGCGGGCGTGCGCCAGTTCGGCGGCCCAGTGGAAGTCCTGGAGCTGCCCGGGCCGCGAGGGCTGCGGCCAGATGAGGTGCTGATCGACGTGCAGGCCTGCGGAGTGGGCAATTGGGACGAGTTCACCCGCACCGGGGAGTGGGACCTGGGTATCCGGCCGCCGATGGCGCTGGGCGTCGAGGCGACCGGGCTCGTCGCCGCGGCCGGAGATCGCGTCACGGGAATCGCCCCGGGCGACCGGGTCACCGTGCATTCGGCGCCGCTGCGCGACCAGGGCGCCTGGGCCGGGCGGCACATCGCCGCCGCCGGACAGGTGGCCGTCCTGCCGGCCGGAGTGCCCGTCGACGCCGCCGCGGCGCTGCCAGTCCCTGCGCGGGACTGGCCCGAGCGGGTACGCGCGCTGACCGGCGGTGGCGTTGGCGGAGCGGCCAACGCGGCGCGCACCGGCTCCGTCGAAGCGGTGCAGGCGATGCGGGGCGGGGCCGGCTGGCCACGATCACCGCGGATCTCGCGGCGCTGACCCAGGCCAGGCACGGCGCCCGCGGCTCGGCCACCGTGCTGCGGATCTCAGACAGTCAGCACGCCGCTAGCCGAAGGTGAAGCAGTAGGCCTGGGCGCCGGGGTCAGGGAACGTGATCTGGAAGGTTCGCTCGGTGACTGGGCCAGGCTGGCGGATGAGCTGGTACAGCCGGGGTTCTGTGATCGTGCCGCTGCCCTGGCTGTCCACGTCGGCGCCGTGGGCGGGCCCGGCCGGCTCGCCGTCGAGGAGTACCTGGAATCGCACGGGAGTTCCCGCGGCCGCCGGCCCCGCGACCAGGTTGAGGTCGCGAGCCTGGAAGCGGTAGGCGATCTGCCCGCCGGGCGCGTTCAGCGTGGCGGCCTCCCTGCCCATCGTCCACTCACCCGACAGACCCCAGTGGTTGAACCGCAGTGCCGCCGGGGCGCTGTAGACGTGCGGCCGGTCTGGTACCGCGCCGCCGGGAGACGCGAAGTTCTCGGTGCGCTCGTAGCCGGTGTAGGTCTCCGGTGTTCTCAGGCTGTCCCAGTCCGCAGGCACTTCGATACCGCGAATGTCCGGCGACACCATGTCCCGGCTGGCGCCGTCGGCGCCTGCCTCGGCTAGCAGCTGCTGGATGACCATCTCCGACTGCTGGTATTCACCTTCGCCGAAGTGGTGGTGCCGGATGTTCCCCTCCGCGTCGGCGAAGTACAGGGCAGGCCAGTAATGGTTGTCGAAGGCCCGCCATACCGCGTAGTCGCTGTCGATCGCGACCGGGTAATCGATCCGCATGTCCTTCACCGCGCGCCGGACGTTATCCGGATTGTGCTCGAACCCGAACTCGGGAGTGTGCACGCCGATCACGACCAGCCCGTGGCCGGCGTACTTCCCGGCCCAAGCGCGAACATAGGGGAGCTGGCGCAGCCAGTTAACGCAGGTGTAGGTCCAGAAGTCGACTACCACCACCTTCCCGCGCAGCCCGGCCGGCGTCAGCGGCTGCGAGTTGAGCCATCCGGTCGCGCCGTCGAACGAAGCCAGCCTGCCTTCGACGGGAAGCTGGGCCGAGGCCGTGTGCAGCCCGGCCGGGGTCCGCCAGTGTATGGCCATGAGCATGCCCTTCCTGACTGTCAGAGGCCGGCCACGGCGATGGCCGCAAGCGCGGCGAGCCGCCGCTCCAGGTCGGTGTCTACTTGCCGCAGCGCGCCGAACGGCGTGCTCGTGTCCGTCTCGCTCATTGTGACACTCCCTTCCGGTGTGATCGGCAGGCTGGCCTCAGGATCGCGCGCCCGGGTATCGCGTCGCGCCCGTGAGAGCGCGGGGTCAGTACCTGGTCTGCTCCCGGTCCCAAGCGCAATCCCTGGTTGTCGAGCCCGGTGATCGTGTCCGGTACGGTCGACGTCTTCGAAGCGGTGGTAAGCGGGCAGCCGGTCAACGTGCAGTTGATCCCGGTGACGCTGGCCCCATGAGCTGACCACGGTCGTTGACGTGGTTTGACGCGACTGATAAGAGAGGAAGCAGATAGCCCTGGTACGGGGGCGAAAGTCAAGCACCACACCACACTTGAATGGCGTCGACTTGGAAGGGGACATCCCGATGAGGGGCTTCAGGAACTTCCTTATGCGTGGTGACGTGATCGTCATCGCGGTCGGGCTGGTGATAGCCCTGGCGTTCAGCATGCTCATCACCGCGTTCACGACCTACATCATCAACCCGATCATCGCCAGTTTCACGCCCGGCACGACCAATGGCCTGGGTGTGCAGCTAGGCAACGACCACAATCCGAAGACCTTCCTGGATTTCGGGTCTTTCATATCCGCGATCATCTATTTCTGCATCTTCATGGCCGTGGTCTACTTCCTCATCGTGGTGCCCTACAAGCACGTCCAGGCCCGGCGGGGGCAAATTGTGTTCGGCGACCCGGCCCCGGTCAAGACCTGCCCCGCCTGCCTGTCCAGCGATCTCCCGGCCGGCGCGTCCAAGTGCAAGTATTGCGGCACCGACCAGCCCGCCACCGCTGTCTGATTCAGGGCGAATCCGGAGATGCTGGCCCCGTAGGCGGCCCAGGCCCGGGTGAATTCACTCTGTACGGGTGATCCAGGCCGAGACGGGTGGCCCGTAACCTCCTGGTTACTATCCACCCGTGCTCTGGAGGTATGAGGATGGCAGTCGACACGTTCCTGGCCTACGTCGGGGTATATAACAGCGCGGCCGACGCCGACGCCGACTATCAGGCGGTCAAGGACCTGCATACCAAGGAGCACCTGATCGACGCCTATGACGCCGCGGTGGTCGAGCGCCGGGCCGACGGGAAGGTCAAGATCACCAAGAAGCACGAGACGCCGACGCGAGTCGGCGGGGTGCTCGGCGGCGGCGTGGGCCTGGCGACCGGCCTGGTCATAGTCCTGTTCCCGTTCGCCGCGATCGGCGGTGGCCTGCTCGCGGTTACTACGGGCGGCGGCGCGGTTCTCGGCGCGGTCGCAGGCCATGCGGCCGCCGGCATGAGCCGCAAGGACCTGAAGGAGCTCGGCGAGCATCTCGACGCCGGGCAGGCGGGCCTGGTCGTGGTGGCGGTGTCCGACATGGGCGCGAAGATCGAGCGGGAAATGAAGAGGGCCAGGAAGGTCGAGGCCAGGGAACTGAAGGCCGACACTGCCAGCATCGAAGCCGACGCGAAGGCCGCGGAAGCATAAATCTCCGCGGCCGAGGCGGCCGAGGCGGCCGAGGTGGGCGAGGCCGGGGGCCCTCGCCCGCCTTCGCGCACGCTGTGCGGCCGACCACCGTTCGCATTAACGCGAGAGAACCTCGCGCAGCTTGACGCGGGCGCCCGTGCGCAGGATTGACCGGCCGTAGATGCCGGCGGCGACGCGGGCCATCCACACGGTGGCCACCGCCAGCAGCGCCGCGGACACCACGACCTGCCACAGCGGCACGTCGCCCGAGGCGTACAGCACGGGCATCGCGATCGGCGCGGTGGGCGGGATCGCCGCGCCGTGCACCAGGTCGGACCCCGACGCGAACCCGGCGACCACGAAGGCGATCACCATCGCCGCCGCCTGTGCCAGTGCGAGCAGCCCGATGCCGGTTACCTTGCCGACGAGCAGCTGGATCGGGCGGAGTGAAGAGAGCAGCACCTCCGCGATCCTGCTGCCCTTCTCCCCGCCGATCCCGAGCGCGATCTGCGACCCGTAGACGCTGATCATGACCCATACCAGGATCACGGTGAACAGGCCGGTCAGCCGGGACGACAGCGGTTTCGAGGGCGGCTCGAGGCCGCGCACCGGCAGCGCGATGCCGTGCGCCACCGCCGCCGCCGCGCCCGGCACGGTCTCGACCAGCTTGCTCAGCCCGGCGACCTGGGCGAGCGTCGCCAGCCCGCCGGACACGCCGCCGAGCGGCACCTGCTTGACCAGCACCTCCGTGTCGCCGACGAGCACCGCGCTCAGGTCACCGGAGCGCAGCGCCTCCGCCGCCGCCGCCGCCGCGCTCGGCTGCGGGACCGCGACCGTCTTGACGCCCGCCAGCCGCCCGGCCTCGGCGATGATGCCGGTCGTCGTGGCGGCGTTGCCGCCCACGTAGCCGATCCGCTCCGGCTTGGCGTTCCGCGACAGGATCGCGGGCAGCGCCACGCCGAGTGCGACCGCGAGAACCAGCACCACCGTGCTGATCGCGAAGGCGCGGGTCCTGGCGCAGTTCGCGGCGCGCGACCAGCCACGTCATCCGGGCCGGGCGCCCCTGGCGGTTCACCGGCTGACCCCCGCGGCGGCGTGCTCGGCCTCGGCCTGCCCGACCGAAGCCCCGGTCACCTCACGGAACACCTCGGAGAGCCGGCGGTCCTCGAAGCTGAAATGCTCGATGGGGCCTGCCGCCCTGGCGAGATCGAGGATCCGCTGAGAGTCGGCACCGGTCGTTAGGGATATCAAGACCGTTCCTTCCGGACGGACGGCCTCCACCTCGCCGAGATCAGCCCCCAGCGACCGTGCCCAGGCGCCGTCGGCGTCACCGCCGACCCGCACCGTGAGCCGCGGGCGGTCGCCTCGCCGCAGCTCCTCGACGGGACCGGATGCGACGAGACGGCCGTGGTGAATGATCGCGACCGCCTCGCAGATGTCTTCGACGAGGTCAAGCTGGTGGCTGGAGAAGAGCACGGTGACGCCTGCCGCAGCGCGCTCGGCGAGGACCTGCCGCATGTCGTCGACGCCGCCGGGGTCGAGGCCCGAGAACGGCTCGTCGAGGACGAGCAGTTCCGGGTCGTGCACCAGGGCGACGGCGAGCTGGGCGCGCTGCTGGTTGCCATGCGAGAGCGCGTCGATCTTGGCGTCCTCACGGCCGGCCAGGCCGAGGTGGCGGATCCAGTGCGTGGCGGCCTTCTCCGCCGCCTGGTCGTCCATGTCGTGCAGCGTGGCGAAGTACTCGATCTGCTCGCGCAGCTTCATGCCCGGGTAGAGGCCGCGTTCTTCCGGCATGTAGCCGAAATGCCGCCGCGCGCGAGCGTCGACCGGCTTGCCGCGCCAGCGGATCTCGCCCGCGTCCAGGCTGGCCACGCCGAAGATGGCGCGCATCGTGGTGGTCTTGCCAGCGCCGTTCGGACCGAGGAATCCGAAGACCTCCCCGGAGGGAACGTCGAACGACAGCCCGTCGAGCGCGACGACCGATCCGTACCGCCGGCGCAAGCCGTCAATCTCAAGCTCCACCGAAGTCACGGAAGGCAAGCCTAGTGGCGGCTCGCCTTCCGTGACGGTTGCCGGATTCCTACATCAGCACGACCGTACGGCTGCCGTTGAGCAGGACGCGGTGCTCGGCGTGCCAGGTGACCGCGCGGGCGAGCACCTGGGCCTCGACGTCCCGGCCAGCCTCGACGAGCCGCTCCGGGGTGTACGAGTGGTCGACGCGGACCAGCCCCTGCTCGATGATCGGTCCCTCGTCGAGGTCCGGCGTGACGTAGTGCGCGGTAGCACCGACCAGCTTCACGCCCTTGCCATAGGCCTGGTGGTACGGCCTGGCGCCCTTGAAGCTCGGCAGGAACGAGTGGTGGATGTTGATCATCCGGCCCTCGACCCGCTTGCACACTTCCGTCGACAGGATCTGCATGTAGCGGGCGAGCACGACGAGCCGCGTCTGCGTCTCGTCGATGAGCGAAAGCAGCTTGGCCTCGGCGGCGGGCTTGTTATCCGGCGTCACCGGGAGGTAGTGGAACGGCAGCTTGTAGGACTCGGTCAGGTCCCGGTAGGTCTCATGGTTGGAGACCACCCCGGTGATGTCGATGGGCAGCGAGCCCGACCTCCAGCGGAAGAGCAGGTCGTTCAGGCAGTGCCCGAGCTGAGAGACCATCAGCAGCGTCCGGATCCGGTCGGTGGCGCCGTGCAGCCGCCACGACATGTGGAACGACTCGGCGACCCACGAGAAGTCGCGCTCGAGCTCCGCCACCGGGCGGCCGGGCGGCGGCACCGAGAAGTGCACCCGCATGAAGAACAGCCCGCCGCCCGGCTCCCCGTACTGCTGGCTGTCGATGATGTTGCCCGAGTGCTGCACCAGGAAGCTTGACACCGCGTACACGATTCCCGGCTTGTCCGGACAGGACAGCGTCAGGATGAACTCCAGGCCCGCACTTTCCGACTTGCTCATGTCGGACACGATACATGCCTGGCTGAGCATGGCTTCAGCCGTACAAATAAGGTTTCATACACCCTTGTGCGCGGATCACAAATGACCGCTCAGTCACCCAGCTCACGGCGGCGGCGGGTCACGAACTCGGACAGCTCAGCCTGGATGGCGCCGTCGATCGGCGGGGCCTCGTACCCGTCGAGCGTGGACCGCCAGATCTCGCCCGCGCGGGCGGTCGCGTCCTTGCCGCCGAGGCGCAGCCACCGCTCGAAGTTCGCCGTCGACGACAGCAGCGGGCGGTAAAAGCAGGTCCTGAACCGCTCCATGGTGTGCGCCGCGCCGAGGAAGTGCCCGCCGTGCCCCACCTCCTCGTGCGCGCCGAACGCCAGTGACTCCTCGGTGATCTCCAGCGGCGTGAACTCCACGCGCAGCTCGCGCAGCAGCTCGATGTCGATGATGAACTTCTCGTAGCAGGTGACCAGGCCGCCCTCCAGCCAGCCCGCCGCGTGCATGACGAAGTTGGTGCCGGCCAGGAAGGTTGGCAGCAGGGTCATCAGCGACTCGTAGGCCGCCTGCGCGTCAGCGGTCTGCGAGGAGTTCAGCCCGCCGCCGGTGCGGAACGGCAGCCCGTAGTGCCTGGCGAGCTGGCCGGTGCACAGCAGCCCGATCGCCGACTCCGGCGTGCCGAACGACGGCGATCCCGACTGCATGTCGATGTTGGACAGGAACGACCCGAAGATCACCGGGCAGCCGGGCCTGATCAGCTGCGCGAGCGCGATCCCGGCCAGCGCCTCGGCAAGCTGCTGCGCCAGGGCCGCGGGGATCGTCACCGGCGACATCGCGCCCATCAGCAGGAACGGGGTCAGCACCACCGGCTGGTTCGCGGCGCAGTACTCGAACTGCGCGTCGAGCATCCGGTCGTCCCAGCGCAGCGGCGAGTTGCAGTTGATCAGCGACACCACGGCCGGCGTCCGCTCGATGGCCGCCCGGCCCGCGTCCGCCCCCGCCCCGCCGCCGAACAGGATCGAGGTCATCGCGAGCGTGTCCGCGGCGTTGCCGCCGGACACGACGTTGCCCATGTAGATCTTGTCGGTGAGCGTGGCCAGCGCGTAGGTCATGTCCAGATGGCGGGAGTCGAGCGGCGCGTCGTTCGGCTCGCAGATCACGCCGCCTGCCGAGTCCAGCTGCGGGAAGGCCTGCGAGAGCTTGCACAGCCGGTGGAAGTCGTCGAGCGTGGCGTCGCGCCGTACGTCGCCCTCGCGGATGAACGGGCACCCGTACACCGCGCTGAACACCATGTGATCCCCGCCGATGTGGACCGAGTTCGCGGGATTGCGGGCCTGGATGTCGAACTCCCGCGGCGCCTTGGCGACCTGCTCGAGCACGAACTCCGGGTCCAGGTAGACGACGTTGCCGTCGGTCCGCTGGCCAGCCTTGGCGAACAGCTCGACCGCCTCCGGCTTCGCGAACTGCACGCCGATCTCCGACACGATCCGCTTCCAGCCGCGCTCGAGCACGCCGATCGCGTCCGCGGACAGGATCTCGTAGCGGGGCATCGTATTGACAAACACGTCCACATCGTAGAACTTGGTTCCATAAAGTGGAATAGGTCGCACCCGAGGCAGCACGTATGAGCAATCCCCCTAACGGCACCCAGGCCGTGGACCGGGCAGCCAGGCTGCTTTCCGAGGTCGTGCACTCCAGCGACCCGGTCACGTTCACCGAGCTGACCGCCGCCACGGGGCTGGCCAGGTCCACGACCTCCCGGCTGTTGCTCGCCCTGGAGCGCAATCACCTGATCCGCCGCGACGACCACGGCAGGTTCCTGCCCGGGGAGATGTTCGTCAGCTTCGCCTGGCGCGGCGGCGCCGACACGAGCCTGGTCGCGGTCGCCCAGCCGTTCCTCGACCGGCTCGCAAAGGCCACCGGCGAGACCATCAACCTCGGGGTTGCCAGCGGCACCAGCGTCGAGCAGATCGCCCAGGTGGACTGCGCCTACATGATCGGCGGCACCAACTGGGTGGGGCTGTCGGTGCCGCTGCACGCGTCCGCCCTCGGCAAGGTGCTGCTCGCCTACGGCGCGGCGCAGCTGCCGAAGGAGCCGATGCAGCGCTGCACCGAGCGCACGATCACCGCGGAGTCGTCGCTGCGCGCCGAGCTGGCGACCGTCCGCGCCCGCGGCTACGCCGTGACCGACGAGGAGCTTGAGCCCGGGCTGATCGCGCTCGCCGGGCCGGTGTTCCGCTACGACGGGACGGTCGTGGCCGCGATGTCGGTCTCCGCCCCCACCTCGCGGATGACCAGGGAAGCCGTGGCTAACGCCGCCCGCCGCTGCGTCGAAGAGGCCGCCGGCCTGTCGTCCGCGCTGGGCTACCGGCCCAGGCCGCGACCGGGTACCGCCAAGACACGGGCCAGGCGCGCAGCGGACAGGGCGTGACAGCATGACTAAAGACGAGCTGCTCGGCGAACTGTACGACAAGACGCTCACCGGGAACGGCCCGGCGGTGATCGACCTGACGAATCAGGGCCTCGGGCAGGGCCTTGGCCCGGAGACGCTGCTCTACGAGGCGCTGATCCCGGCCCTCGAGGAGGTCGGCGCCCGGTTCGAGCGCGGCGACTTCTTCGTGCCGGAGATGCTGATCGCGGGCAAGGCGATGGCCGGAGCGCTGGAGATCCTCCGCCCGCTGCTGGCCGAGACGGGCGCGCAGACGATCGGCACGGTGGTGATGGGCACCGTGAAGGGCGACGTGCACGACATCGGCAAGAACCTCGTGAACATCATGTTCGAGGGCGCCGGGTTCCAGGTCATCGACCTCGGCGTGCAGGTCGCGCCGGAGAAGTTCATCGAGGCGATCAAGACGCACAAGCCGGATATCGTCGGCTTTTCCGCCTTCCTGACCACCACGATGCCGATGTTCAAGGCGAACATCAACGCGCTGCAGAAGGCCGGCCTCAGAGACGAGGTCATCGTGATGGTCGGCGGCGCGCCCGTAACCCAGGAGTACGCCGACGTGGTCGGCGCCGACGGCTACGCGGCGGACGCCTCCGCGGCGGTGGTCAAGGCGAAGGAACTGCTCCGCCGTCGCCGCGCGCTCGCGAACGCTTAGCCACCGGGCCCGGCCGATGCACACCACGCTGTCCAGCGCGACCAAGACCGTCACGATCGGCCCCGATCAGCCGTTCGCGATCATCGGGGAGCGGATCAACCCGACCGGCCGCAAGCTGTTCCAGCAGCAGCTGCGCGACGGCGACCTGTCCAGGATCGCGATCGACGTCGAGCAGCAGGTGGCCGGCGGCGCGATGCTGCTCGACGTGAACATGGGCGCCCCGCTGGCCGACGAGGCGGCGCTCATGGTCAAGGCGGTCACGCTTATCCAGCAGCTGACGGACCTGCCGCTGGTCATCGACTCCTCGATCCCCGAGGTGCTGGCGGCCGGCCTCCGCACCTATCAGGGCAAGGCGCTGGTCAACTCGGTGACCGCCGAAGACGAGCGGCTGCACACGATCCTGCCGCTCGTCAAGGAGCACGGCGCCGCGGTCATCGGGCTGCCGAACGACGAGGAGCAGATCCCCGACGAACCCGGGCGCCGGCTCGAACTGGCCAGGAAGCTCATCGCCGTGGCGACGGACACGTACAAGATCCCGCTCGAGGACATCGTCATCGACCCGCTCGCGATGCCGGCCGGCGCCGACACCGGGCACACCGGGCGCACCCTGGAGACCATCGCCCTGCTCAGGCAGGAGTTCGGCGTGAACACCACGCTCGGCGCGTCGAACCTGAGCTTCGGCATGCCGCACCGGGAGGCGATCACCGCCGCGTTCCTGCCGCTCGCCGCCGCGAACGGGCTGACCAGCGCGATCATGGACGCCCGGTCGCCGCAGGTGGTCCGCGCCGCCAGGGCGGCCGACCTGCTGCTCGGCCGCGACGACTGGGGGGCGGCCTGGATAGCCGCCTACCGCGCGGAACAAGCACGATCCGGAAACCCCGCGTCATGACCCAGCGGGTCGACCTGCGCTTCAACGGCCAGCCGGTACGGGTGCCGCGCGGGGTCACCCTGTTCGACGCGGCGAGCTGGAACGGCATCGCGATCGACTCCACCTGCGGCGGCCACGGCACGTGCAAGAAATGCCGCATCAGGTTCCGCGCTAACCCGCCCGCCCCCACCAGCCTCGACGTCCGCGCCTACACCGCGCAGGAGATCAAGGACGGCTGGCGGCTCGCCTGCCGGACGCCGGCCACCGGCGACGCCGACGTGGAGGTGCCGCCGCTGACCACCCGGCCGAAGGCGGCGATGGTCGGCGTCGGCCGTCAGGTGATCCTCCGCCCGGCGGTCTGCAAGCGCTACCTCGAGCTCACCGAGCCGAGCCTGGCCGATCAGGTCACCGACCTGGAGCGGGTGCTCGCCGCACTGACCGACTTGGAGCCCGCGGCCGACCTGGAGGTGCTCGCAACGCTCGGCCCTGTGCTGCGGCAGGCCGACTTCAAGGTGACCGCTGTCGTCGTCGACGACCGGCTGATCGCGGTCGAGCCCGGCGACACGACACAGCGCGGCTTCGGCCTGGCCTTCGACCTCGGCACCACCACGGTGGTCGCCACGCTGCTCGACCTGACCACGGGCACCCCGGTGGCGGTGCGGTCGATGCTCAACAAGCAGCAGCCGTTCGGCGCCGACGTGATCACCAGGATCAGCGCGACGATGCTCGACCCGGCGGCACGGGACAAGCTGCAGCAGCTCGCCAGGGACACCCTGGCGGAGCTGGCGGCCGGCGTGTGCGAGGAGGGCGGGGTTCAGCCGGGCGAGGTCTACGAGGTCGCGCTCGCGGGCAACGCCACCATGGTCCACCTGGTCCTCGGCATGGACCCCGAGCCCCTCGGCGTCGCGCCGTTCATCATGGCCGCCCGGCTGCTGCCTGAGATCAGGGCGCGGGACCTCGGCGTCCCCGCGCACCCGGGAGCGCGCGCGGTGGTGTTCCCCGCGTTCGGCGCCTACGTCGGCGGTGACATCACCGCCGGGCTGCTGGCCAGCGGCATGGACCGTGACCCGCGGATCAGGCTGTTCATCGACATCGGCACGAACTGCGAGATCGTGCTCGGCGGCCGGGACTGGCTGCTGGCGACGGCCGCCCCGGCCGGGCCCGCGTTCGAGGGCGCCGCGATCCGCTGCGGGATGCGCGCCGCCGACGGCGCGATCGAGGCGGTGACGATCACCCCGGACGGGGACCTGAACCTCACGGTGATCGGCGACACGGAGCCGCGCGGCCTGTGCGGCTCCGGCCTGGTCGACGCGGTGACCGCCCTCGTGGAGGCCGGCCTGCTCGACGGCTCGGGCCGGTTCGTCCCTGCCGAGGACGCCAGCCGCATCACGCCCGGCCTCGCCAGCCGCCTCACCACCGTCGGCGCGGAACGCGTCTTCATGCTGCACGGCGACATCTACTTGTCGCAGCGCGACATCCGCGAGCTCCAGTTCGCCAAGGCGGCGATCGCGACCGGCTGGCGCATCCTGCTCGAGGAGGCCGGCCTCACCGAGGATGACGTCAAGCAGGTGCTGCTGGCGGGATCATTCGGCTCCTATCTGTCGTCGAAGTCCGCGATCCGCATCGGCCTCGTCCCCGCCGTCCCGGTCCGCCGCGTGGTCGCCGCGGGGAACGTCGCCGGCGAAGGCGCCAAGATGGCCCTGCTTTCCGTCCGCGAACGCGCCGCCGCGCTGGCCCTCCTCGAGGAGGTGAGGTATGTCGAGCTCTCCGACCGCGCCGACTTCAACGACCGGTTCATCGACCAGCTCGGGTTCGGTTGAGGTCATCGCCTGCGGCGCCCTGGCCGCGCACATCAGGGAAATAGCCGCCCGCCGCGGCTGGCCGCTGGTGGTCCGTCCGCTGCCCGCCCGTCTCCACAACCGCCCGGAAAAAATCACCCAGTATTCCGAACGGGCCCGTTCCTCCGCCCCCACGGTCATGGCCTACGCCGACTGCGGCACGTACGGCAAGCTGGATGAATTCTGCACGGCCAACGACATCCCCCGCCTCCCCGGCCTCCACTGCTACGACGTCTTCGCCGGCCCCGAGGTCATAGCGAAGCTCCTCGAAGAGGAACCAGGTACCTACCTCCTAACGGACTACCTAGTCCGCACCTTCGACCGCACGGTCCTGGCAAGCCTGGGCCTCGACAAGCACCCAGACCTCTGGCCGGACTACTTCGGCAATTACACGCGCCTGGTCTGGCTAGCCCAGCAGCCAACCCCAGCCCTAGAAGCGGAAGCCCAGCGCATAGCCAGCCTCTTCGCCCTCCCGCTAACCACAATCCCCACAGGCCTCGGGGGCCTTGAGGCTGCCTTGGCAGATCTCCTCGCCGCTATTGGCGGTGTGGCCCACACCGCCAACAGATCCGCACCTGTGGCCCACACCGCCAGTCCCCGGCCCAGGCGGGGTGCAACTGAAGTAAAGGCGGACCAGCAATGAGGCGGGTGGTACGCGGAGGCCGGTGCATCGGCGAGGATGGGCGCCTAACTGTGCAATTCCGGGTGGATATCCCCGAAATAACACATCTAGCTGGTCGCGTCCCACCTGGAGGAAGTCATGAATGAGATTCCGGTTCGTGCCAGTGCCGTGGTTATCGGCGCCGGAATCGTAGGCAACAGCCTGGTGCACCACCTAGCCCTGCTCGGCTGGCGTGACGTGGTCCTCCTCGACAAGGGGCCGATGCCTAACCCCGGCGGGTCTACCGGGCACGCGTCGAACTTCATCTTTCCTATCGAGTACTCCAAGATGATGTTCGACCTGACCAGGGACTCTACTGAGCAGTACAAGGCCCTCGGCGTGTTCACAGAAAGCGGCGGCATCGAGGTGGCCCGCACGCCAGAGCGGATGATCGAGCTGCGCCGCCGGACCACGCAGGCCAAGTCGTGGGGCATCCCGGCGGAGATCCTCACCCCGGAGGGCGTGCGCAAGCTCGTGCCGTACCTGGACGAGTCGGTGATCCTCGGCGGCGGCTACTTCCCGACCGTGGGCGTCGTGGACTCGCTGCGGGCTGGCACGCTGATGCGCGACGCGGCCAGCGCGTCCGGGGCGCTCACCGTGCTTTCCGGCACCGAAGTCCTCGATGTCAAGGTGAGCGGCGACCGGGTGCGCGGGGTCGTGACGACCGCTGGCGAGATCGAGACCGGCAACGTCGTCATCTGCTGCGGGGTGTGGTCGCCGCGGATCGCGCGGATGGCGGGCGCGCGGCTCGCGCTCACCCCGATCGTGCACCAGATGATCAGCGTCGGGCCGATCGCGCTGTTCGCCGGCACCACCGGCGAGATCAGCTACCCGATCGTCCGGGACGTCGACACTGGCATGTACGAGCGGCAGCACGGCGGCGACATGGAGGTCGGCTCCTACATGCACCGGCCGATCATCGTGGACCCCGACACCATCCCGTCCAACGAGGAGGCGGCGCTGTCGCCGACCGAGCTGCCATTCACCGCCGACGACTTCGACCCGCAGCTCGCCGAGGCCCTCGAGCTGATGCCCGAGCTCCTCGGCGACGAGAAGGCCGGCATCAGGTACGCGATCAACGGCCTCATCTCGATGACCCCGGACGGCCATCCGCTGCTCGGCGAGACGCCCGAGGTGAAGGGGCTGTGGTCGGCGGCGGCGAGCTGGATCAAGGAAGGCCCGGGCTGCGGGCGCGCCGTCGCCGAGCTGATGTCGGGAAAGGTTCCCACGATCGACGTGCACGAGGCCGACGTCGCGCGGTTGTACCCGTCGTCGCGCGCGACCGGCTTCGTGCGGGCCCGCGCCGCCGAGTCGTTCAACAAGATGTACGGCATCGTGCACCCCGCGGAGCAGTTCGAGTCGGCCCGGCCGCTGCGCACCGGGCCGCTCTACGAGCGGACCAGGCAGCTCGGCGCGGTGTGCTACGAGACCGCCCGCTGGGAGCGGCCGCACTGGTACGCGTCGAACGAGCCGCTGCTCGAAACGTACGCGGGCCGCCTCATGGAGCGTCCCGCCGAGTGGGAGTCACGGTGGTGGTCGCCGATCATCAACGCCGAGCACCTGGCGATGCGCGACGCGTGCGGCCTCGTCGACCTGTCCGCGTTCACCGTGCTCGACGTGACAGGGCCGGGCGCGCTGGCCGGGCTGCAGGCTCTGGCCGTCGCGCAGCTCGACGTCCCGGTCGGCCGGGTGGTCTACACGTCGCTGCTGAACGACGAGGGCGGTTTCGTCGCCGACCTCACGATCATGCGCCTGGGCGCGACGTCGTTCCGGGTCGTCACCGGCGCGTCCACCGGCGGCAGCGACGCCAAGTGGATCGCCGACCACCTGCCCGACGACGCCCAGCTCGCGGACGTTTCCTCCGGGTGGGCCACGCTCGGGCTGTGGGGGCCGCGCGCCTGGGACGTGCTCACCTCGGCGAAGCGTGATGGGGACCAGAGTCCGCCGCGTACGTTCGGGATCAGTGAATTCACCGAAATCGGGGGAGCGGTCGTGCTCGCCTCGAGAATCTCCTACGTGGGCGAGTTCGGCTGGGAGCTGCACGTGCCCGCCGAGCAGGCCGGGCAGTTGTGGGACCTGCTGCGGGAGGCCGGGCGGCCGCACGGGCTGGTGCCGGTGGGAATCGGCGTGTACGCGACGACGGCGCGGCTCGAGAAGGGGTACCGGGCGTACGGCGCGGAGCTCACGCCCGAGTACAACCTCGTCGAGGCCGGGATGACGCGGCCCCGGGTCAAGCCGCAGTCGTTCATCGGGAAGGACGCGTACCTGGCGCAGCGGGAGGTGGCGCCGGACGCGGTGCTGTGCACGCTGACCGTGGACTCTGCCGTGTCCGCGGACGGGACCCCGAGGTACGCGCTCGGGGGCGAGCCGATCCTCGCGCTCGACGGGTCGCGGCTGGTGGACGCGCTGGGGCGGCCGTCCTACGTGACGTCCGCGGGGTCCGGGCCTTCGGTGGGCAAGCACCTGCTGATGGCCTACCTGCCGTCCGCGGCGGCCGGCGCGGGGACCTCGCTGCTCATGGAGTACATGGGCGAGCCGTACCCGGTGACCGTGGCCGGGTCGGGGGCCGTGTTCGACCCGTCCGGCTCCCGGATGCGGTGAGCTGCCGTGGACGTGCTGGTCTGTGTCAAGCGGGTGCCGACGGTAGGCGGCGCCATCACGGTATCCGCCGATGGGCTGTCCGTGGATACCCGGATGTCCGGTTTCACGATCAGCCCGCATGAGGAGTGCGCCGTCGAGGAGGCCGTGCGGCTCGTGGAGCGGTTCGGCGGGTCGGTAACGGTGGTGACGCTGGGGCCCGCCGAGGCGGAGGAGCAGCTCCGGTCCTGCCTGGCCCTGGGGGCGTCGGCCGCGGTCCTGCTCGAGACGCCGGGAGGGGCGGAGTTCGGGCCGGCCGCGACGGCCGCCGCCCTGCATTCCGTGGCGGCCGACGGCGGGTTCGACCTGGTGCTGCTCGGCAACGAGGCGGCCGACACCGGGGACTACCAGGTCGGCATCCGGCTGGCGCACCTGCTCAGCTGGCCGGTGGCGACGGGGATCAAGGCGCTGACCGTGGACGATGAGGGAACATCGGCGGCGGCACGGCGGGAGTACCGGGGCGTCACGGAGACCTATGCGCTGCCGCTGCCTTGCGTGCTGACCGTTCGCGAGGGGATCAACCTGCCGCGGTATCCGTCGCTGCCCGGCCGGCTGCGGGCGAAGCGGGCGGTTATCTCACGCGTGCCAGTGTCGCCCGGTCCTGGCGGGGGCCTGCGGACGACGGCGCTGCTGGTGCCCGGGGCCGCGCGTCGCGAGGCTGCCGTGCTGGGGCACGGCGTCGACGCCGTGCCCGCCCTGGTGTCGGTGCTCGCGGAGCTCGGGGTGCTGTCATGACGGTGATCTGCCTGGTGGAAGTCGACGGGAGCGGTGTGGTGGACGCCTCGCTTAGGGCGCTGACCCTCGCGCGCGGCGTGGCGGCCCAGTCGGGTGGCGGGCTGGCGGCCGTGGTGTTCGGCGAACCGGCGTCGGACGATCTCGCCGCTTACGGGGCCGATGACGTCTATGCGGTGTCAGGGATCGAAGGCTACGCGCCGCAGGCGTGGGGGCGTGTACTGGCCGCGCTGGCGGACGGCGCGTCCGCGGTGGTCGCCGCCGGGACAGATCGCGGCAGCGAGGTGCTGGCGCACGTGGGTGCGATTACCGGCCTGCCAATGGCGGCCAACTGCGTCGCCGTCTCGGCGGGCAGCGGCGGCTCGTTCGAGATCGTGCGGCAGCGCTGGGCCGGGCTGCTGCTGGAGGAGGCGGTGCTCGACGCCCCGGTGGCGCTGCTGACCGTGGCAACGGACGCTGGTGTGGCGGAGCCCGCCGACGCGCCGGGTTCTGCGGTCGTGCATCAGGTCGCGGCCTCGCTGGCGGACGGTGACCTCCGTAGTGCGCGCCGCTGAGGCGCCTGCCGGCGCGGGCGGCGCCTCGCTGGCCAGCGCGCGGGTGGTCGTCGGCGGCGGGCGCGGGGTCGGCAGCGCCGACGGGTTCGGGCCGCTGGACGAGCTCGCGTCGCTGCTTGGCGGGGTGGTCGGCGTCTCGCGGGTGGTGACGTCAGAGGGCTGGCGCCCTCATACCCAGCAGGTCGGCCAGACGGGTACCAAGATCACTCCCGATCTCTACCTGGCCTGCGGGATCAGCGGCGCCATCCAGCACATCGCGGGCTGCTCCGGCGCGAAGCACATCATCGCGATCAACACCGACCCCGCCGCCCCGATGATGGCCCGCGCCGACTACGCCGTCGTCGGCGACCTGCACGCGGTGATCCCCGCCTTGGTGGAGGCCCTGCGCGACCGATCCTGACCCTCCGGCGCACCAACCGCCAACGCCCAGCGTCTCGCATCGTGAGACGATCACGACTTAGGAGCAGAAAACTACACAGAAACGCTGATAACAGCAAGAAAGGTGTAGGGTTCTGCTCCTAAGTCATCTCAGAGGGGGTTGCCCGTTGATGGTGGGCGCTGCGCTCGGAGGCGGGATAATCGCGGGGTGCGGTTTCACCGGGTACGGGTGGTGCGGCGGGTGCCGCATCCCGAGCGCGGGTTCACCCAGGGGCTCATCGCCGCCGACGGCGGCATCGTCTGGGAATCCGTCGGCTGCTACGGGCAGTCCGAGCTGCGGCGCTACGAATTCGGCTCGGACGTGGTGGCGGCCCGGGCGGCTTTGCCGACCGAGTTGTTCGGCGAAGGGATCTGCCGGGTGGGTGACAGCCTCTGGCAGCTGACGTGGCGGGAGCGGGTCGCGCTCCGGTGGGACGCGGGCACCCTCGCACTGCGCGAAAAGGTCCGCTACAACCGCGACGGGTGGGGCATCTGCGCGGCTGACGGGGAGGTCGTGACCAGTGACGGGACCAGTGAGCTGGTGCGCCGGGACCCCAGGACGCTAGAACCGCGGCGGGTGGTGCACGTGCGGTGCGGGGGGAGCCGGGTCCGGGGACTGAACGATCTTGCCTGGGCGGGCGGGCTGGTGTGGGCCAACGTCGCGGGCACCGCGTACCTGGCCGGGATCGACCTGGCGACCGGGGAGGTCACCGACGTCACCGACGCGCGCGCCGCCGCCGAACGCCGCTGGGCCGACCAGCAGGCCATCATGAACGGGATCGCGGCGCTCGGCCGGCCGGATGAGTTCCTGCTAACGGGGAAGACGTGGCGGGCACTCCGCTATGTTCGCCTGGTTCCAGACCGGGACCGGGGTCACCGGGAACGGTTGCTGGCAGGCCTGTCTCGTTAGGCGCGCCGCGTGGACGCCGCCGGAGAACCGGCCGCAGCGGCCGGTCGGTGTAGCCGCCGTCCGCGAGCCCGGCGCCGCGCTCGAAAACGTTCCACGAGCCGAAGTCGCCGCACAGCAGCCATGACACGCCGGCCGCGGTGAAGTAAAGCGGCAGCATGAGCAGTCCGCCGCACCAGGCGTACTGCGTGGTGTGGCGCGCCTCGTGCCGGAACAGGCTGCTGCCTGCGTCCAGCTCGTCGCGGCGCGTGATGATCATGTTGCCCATGGTGAAAGCCGGGGCGGGCGGCACTGGCAGCCGGTAGCCGGTGCCGGTCAGCAGCCCGTCGGCTGCCCGTGCTACCCGGGCGCGCCCTGCCAGCGCGACGCCAACCCCGGCCAGCGTGGCGCCGTTGGCCAGGTTGACCGCGAGCCGGACGCGATGCCGCGCGCGCATCCGTTGTCCGCAGGCGTTGTCCGTCGGCCTCGTCAGCCGGGTGTCAGGCCGACCCGTCCGGCTGTCCGTACGGCGGCGGCTCGTACGTTGGCGGTTCGTACGTTGGCGGTTCGTACGTCGGCGCGGGCGAGCCGTCGCCGCTGCCGTTCGGCGTCCCGTTGGGCTGGCTGCCGTACCCGTCCGCGAGGAGCGAGCCACTCACCAGTGCCGCGGCCGGCGTTGCGGCCGGCATCGGAATCTGCGGCGCGCTGTGGTCGCGGTGCGCGCGCTGGGCGGCCAGGTGGTACGCCCTGAGCCTGGCGATGAACTCGTCGTCGGCGTACGGGGCGCCGTCCACCAGCGGTCCGCTGCCGCCCTCGAAGATCGCCGTGACGTCCTCGCCGCTGAGCGTCTTGTGGGTCTCGAGCGCGTGCGCGAGCGCGAGCACGTACCGCTCGTTCTCGCGCAGGATCATCTCGACCCGGTCGAGCAGGACGGACAGGTTGTCCTCAATCCGGTCCGCGAGCCTGCCGAACGGCGACGGTCCGTGCGCCTCACCGCCACCGGCGGGCGTGGCGGCCCGGTTGCCGCCGCCGGGGGTGCCCGCCTCCAGGCGGCGAGCCGAGGCGGCCGAGGACACGGTCTTGCCCATGCCCCAGTACCCCTCCATGTAAGAGGCGACGGTGGTCGCCTGGTCCAGGTCGCCGGAGACGCCGGACGAGCTGTCGCTGTCGAAGTACATCCGCTCCCCGGCCAGCGAGGCGAGCGCGACGAGGATGTCGGACTCGTACTCGCTGCGCCACCGGGTGAACTGGTCCTCCGGCTTGATCGACGACACCATGCCCAGGTAGTCGCTGCCCTTCTCGATGGTGGCGATGTCGATCTCCATGTGGTGCCGCGTCCGGTAAGCGACCACGGCGTGGCACGCCTCGTGGATCGCGACCGCGTGCCGCTCCCGCTCGATGTACTCCACGTCCTCGGGCGGACCGAGTTCCTTGAGCTGCTTGGCCTTGATCACGTCCTGGTAGGTGATGACGTCACGGCCGTCCCTGATCGCGATGATCAGCGCCTCGTTGACCAGGTCCTTGATGCTGGCGCCGGTCGCGTAGGGGGTGATCGTGGCGAGCTTGTCGATCTGCTCGTCGGTCAGCTCGTGCGGGACCTTGGCGAAGTACCCCTGGTAGGTACGAACCCGGCCCGCCTTGGTCGGGTAGCCGACCCGGTAGATCCGGTCGATGCGGCCCGGCCGCAGCAGTGCCTCGTCCAGCGCCGACGGCATGTTCGTCGCCATCATCACCAGGATGCGGTAGTGCGGCGGCGGCTTGGGCCGCATGCCGAGTGCCCGCCTGACCACCCGGTTGAAGAACCCGCGCGGCTTCTTGAGCCCGGACAGCTCGGTGAGCAGGGCCTGCAGCGTGCCCATGCCGCCGCCACCCCCGCCGCCGTTCATGCCGGCGCCGATGATCTGCTTGTTCCTCCGGCGGGCACCGGGCTCGGCCGGGTCGACGGCGAACTGCGAGGCCAGCACGTCGCGGGCCATCCGCCACTGCATGTCGGAGGACAGGTAGGAGAAGCCGTGGCAGCCGGCCGTCGCGAACGGTGCCGCGCCGGCGTTGCCGCCGCCGGGCGTGCCGCCCATGGCGATGCCGCGGTTGCCGAGCGAGTCTGCCTCGTCGAAGAAGACGATCACGCCGCCGTACCGCAGCGACAGCTTGCGCAGCTTGCGGAACAGCCCCTTGACCTTCAGCACGCCCACGCCGAAGAACATGTTGATGAACGCGCCAGGGTCGACGAACACGTACGGCTTGCCGGTCTCGCCGGCGACCGCCTCCGCCATCAGCGTCTTTCCGGTTCCCGGCGGCCCCCACAGCAGGATGCCGCCAGGCACGTAGCCGCCCCGGTCCTCGACGAGTTCCGGGTTCTCCAGGAAGATGATGTTCTCCTTCACCCGGTCAAGGACGTGGTCCTGACCCCAGACGTCGGAGAACCTGGTCTTGATGTCGTCCGGGTAGTAGACGTCCACGCCGCCCCTGGACAGGAACCAGAACAGCAGCGCGAACTGGGCGACCGTGAAGAACAGCAGGAAGGCGTACTGGATGAAGGTCGGCAGCGCGTGCCACAGGATCGCCGGGACTTGCGCCAGCGCGGTGAGCGGCGCGGTGTGCATGATCTTGCCGGCGATGATGGCGATGACAACGACAATCAGCGCCCAGCGGAGAATCCGCCCGATCCGGTATCGCGTCCACGCCGACAGCTTGCTGGAAGACAGCCGCTCGCTCCTGCCCCAGACTTTGTGAATCCAGAACTGGTTGTAGGCCGCCCAGTGCTCGCTGATCAGGAAGTGGATCTGGTGGATCAGCTCGAGGCCGAACAGGATGAAGACCCACGAGCCCATGTGGGCCTCGATCCGGACGGCATCGAGGAACCCAACGAGCGGATTGTTCGCCATAAGCGACCAGACGAGCAGCAGCCATATCACAACCAGCAGAAGCAGCCACTTCACCCGGTCCCAGAGCGGCATCCGCTTTCTGGTCAGGATGTCTTCTTCCCTGGGCCGGCCGCCCTCGTAGGCGAATCCATCCACGACTGCCCGCTGGGCCTTCTTCATGTCGGACTCCCGACGGTAAATGACGACATGACAGTATTTATGTTGGTCTGGTTCTTGCTGTAACAAGCGTTGGTGCAGTGCACCATGAGGAAATAGACGACCGTCTGATCGGCGTTGGTCAGCACGTCTTCGTCGAATGTATCGGCGACCCCGTTCGGGAACGTGTACTGGAACGTCTCCCGGACCCCGTGCACCCCTTGCTTGCCCGTGATCGTGTCGTCCCGCAGTTGCTTGAAGTTGGTGAGCGGGAACCCCTCCTGCGCGTCAGTCTGCCGGGAGCTTGAGGTGACGGGCAGCATGAAGTCACGCAGCATGTTGTAGGACAACTCGGCGCTGACCGTCGGGCTGAGGGTTCCGACCTCGGCGAACACGAAGGGCTGCGCAGCGTCGGCGGCCAGGAAGTGGGTGGCAGACGGGGATGAGTCGGCGTCGTAAGCGGTGGACCAGACGCCGTCACCAGAACCGCCCGCTGCCTGCAGTGCGGCATTCAGCGACTTCTGCGAGATCTGGTGCCACGCGTACGGAACCTTGTAGAAGGTGCGCGCTGAGGAGTCCGCCACGTAGGTGTACGCCGGAGCGCCGCACCCGCTCAGCCCGATGGTGGAGAGGACGACCACGAGGAGGACCGCCAACCCCCCGACGAGGCCTCTTGTTGAGCGGAAGGCCCGATTCGTCAAAGGGGTGACCTCCACATTTTGCTGTCTGCAGACAAGTATGCCGCTTCATATCGATTTGGTATAGGCGGTCAGCGTACCGAACGGACCTGGCTGACTGTCAGCCCCGCTATGACCGTCACGACGCCGGCGAGCGCGAAGAGTGCTGGGTAACTGTTCATTAGTCCAAGTACTACCCCCGCCACGAGCGGTGCCACCACGAGCGGGAGACTATAGGCGATGTTGATGATTCCCAGGTCTTTGGCCCGGTCCGCCGCTGCTGGCAGCACCTGGGTCAGCAGCGCCGGCGCGGCCGCCCAGTAGGTGCCGAACCCGGCGCCGAGCAGCGGCGCCGCCACCAGGGCCATGTGCCAGGTCGGCGACGCTGCCAGTAGCGCAGCGGCCAGCGCCATCACGATCGCCGCCACCACGATGAACGGCTTGCGGCGCCCGGACCGGTCCGACAGGGCGCCGCAGGCCGCTCCGGCGATCACCAGCGCCACGGCGTACAGCGCCATCAGGATCAGCAGTCCGGTCTGCGGGTCGTGGTAGTGCGCCCCGCGGGCAAGGAAGTACAGCAGGTACAGCGTGCCCAGATCGTTGCCGAGGTTGATAAGGAAGTGCGTGAGCCAGCCCCAGCCGAAGTCCGGGTTCTGGCGCGGCGACACCCACATCCGCCGCAGCGTGGCCCCCACCGGCAGGGACGGCTTGTACTCGATGGGCAACGGCTCGTCAGGAGTCCGGAACGCGAACAGCACCGCGAACGCGACGACGATGAGGGCGCAGGCCGCGTAGCCCGCCGCCATCCGCGTGATGATCACGGTCACAATCAGCGCGCCGAGCACGGTACCCAGCATCTGGCTGATCCCGATCAGCGCGCCAAGCCACCCGCGCTGGTTGATCGGCACCCGGTCCGGCAGCGCGGCGGTGAGAGTGGCCAGCATGCCGCCGAGCCCGAGTTCCGCGATGAACCAGCCAATCGCCATCACCGGGACGGAGGGCGCCGCGGCGACGATGGCGATGCCCAATGCTCCGGTCAGCGCGCAGCCGACCGTCCACGGGTGGCGGCGGCCCCGCGGGTGCGTCGTCCGGTCGGACAGCGTTCCGACGACGGGGTTGGCCAGCAGGGAGGCGATCGCGCCCACGCCGATCACGACGGACAGCAGCACTGCGTCCGCGCCGCTCGGCACGCCGTTCTTGGGGATGTGGTCGTGGAGCGAGGCGACCTGCTCGGGGAGCAGTACCTGAATGGGCGCGTAAATCGCCAGCCACAGGCCGATGTTGGCGAGGAAAAGCAGCACTATCCAGTTGGACCGGACCGGCTCGGTGGGTTCGGCGAGCGCGGCCGGCTGCGTTTGCGGGCCGGCCGCGACTGCTTCATCCAAAGCACTGTCCTTCCCCGCGATAGGTCGGCACGCTTCGCGCCACGGCCGCGTCCTCGACCAGGTGGTATTCGGTCAGGCGCTCGGCGAGTTCGCCGCCCTTGGCGTGCCGCAGCCAGACCCGGTCGCCGATGCGGAGGCCGTCAGCCGCGACACCGAGCACCGGCGTCTGGACCTCGCCGGCGCCCTCGATGCGCGACAGCCGCAGCCCGGCAGGCCGGAATGGGGTGGGCAGCCGGTCCGGCGTCCCGGTTCCCGACGCCACGTAGCCGCCACTGAACAGGGTGGCGATGCGCGGCGCCGGCCGCCGCACCACCGGCAGTGCGAACATGAGGGCGGGGCGCGGCCGGAACTTGCGGTACGCGTCGAACAGCGTGGGCCCGACAAGGCCCGACCCGGCGGCCAGCTCGGTGACCGACTCGTCCGCCGCGGTGGATTCGAGCGACCCGGTGCCGCCGCCGTTGACGAACTCCAGGGTGGTCAGCGCGCGGATCCTGCGCACGGTCTCGGTGCGCCGTTCCCGCAGTTCGGCCGCCGACTTGGCCTGGATCGCCCGGACCAGAGCGGCGCGGACCGGGTTCCCTGGCGGGGAGTCGCCGAGGCCCGCGATCTGGCCCTCGTAACCAAGCACACCGACGAGTACGAATCCAGGCCGCGCCAGGATTGCCTCGGCGACCAGCGCCGCTTGCGCCGGCTCGTGCAGCGGCGACCGCCAGGTCCCGATCTGTACCGCGGCCCGGTCGCCGAGCGGCCGCCACGACACGTCGAGTTCCAGGCACACCCGGATTTCCGGGTGACCCTCGCCGAGCGTCGCGTCGATGAAGTCGAGGTGCGCGGCGGAGTCGACGGTCACCGTGATGTGCTGCCGCGCCGTGGCATTCGCGGCGAGCGCGCGCAGCGCGCCGCGGTCCGCGGTGGGGTAGGCGACCAGCAGGTCGTCGCTCATGCCGGCCGAGTGGAGCCACAGCGCCTCGGCCAGCGAGTAGCACATGATGCCTCGGTACCCTGGCTGGGCGAGCGCCCGCTGGACCAGGGACCGGCAGCGCAGCGACTTGCTGACCACCCGGATCGGCAGGCCGCCGGCCCGGCGGACCAGGTCGCGCGCGTTGCTGTCGAACGCGGCCACGTCGACCACCGCGAACGGCGGGTCCAGGTGGGCGGTCGCCTGCTCATATCGGTCCTGGGCGGTACCGGGTTTCGCCAGAGTGCTGCGAGACATAGGCAGACAGTAGCCTGTCTGCGGCAAGGTTAGGCACACGGGCATCGAAATCAGGAAAAATCACCCGATATGACTTGGCAGAACTGGGCACGGACAGCGACCGCGGATCCAGCGCGACGGTACTGGCCGCGCAGCGCCGGGGAGATCGCGGACGCGGTCAAGGAGGCGACCGCGGCCGGCCTCACCGTGCGGGCGCTCGGCAGCGGGCACTCCTTCACGCCGACGGCGGCCACCTCAGGCGCGGCGCTCGACCTGTCCGGGTGGGCCGGCGTCATCTCGGCGGATGCGGGCTCGGGCCTGGTCACGGTCCGGTCGGGCACCACGATCCGGCAGCTAAACGCCGCGCTCGACGTGCTTGGCCTGGCGATGCCGAACCTCGGTGACATCGACGCGCAGACGATCGCGGGGGCGATCTCCACCGGCACGCACGGCACCGGCGCCCGGCTCGGCGGCATCGCGACCGCGGTCGCGGCGCTGGAGCTCGTCCTCGCGGACGGGTCGGTCGTCTCCTGCTCGCCGCAGCAGCGGCCCGACTTGTTCGCCGCCGCCCAGGTGGGCCTCGGCGCGCTCGGTGTGATCTCCACCGTGACCCTGAAGTGCGTTCCGGCGTTCGACCTGTCCGCCGATGAGCGGCCGATGCCGCTGGGCGAGGTGCTCGAGCGCTTCGGCGAGTTCGCGGCGTCGAACGACCACTTCGAGTTCTACTGGTTCCCCTACGGCAAGAACGCGCTGGTGAAGCGCAACAACCGGGGGACCGAACTGCCGCGAATGCCGGCGTGGCGGCGTTTCGTGGAGTACGAGGTGATGGAGAACGCCGCGTTCGGCGCGCTGTGCCGTACCGGGCGCGCGGTGCCCTCGCTCGTCAAGCCGCTCAACAGGCTCGCCGCGGGCACGCTCTCGAAGCGATCGTATTCCGCCGCGTCGCACCAGGTATTCGTGACGCCGCGCCGGGTCAGGTTCGTCGAGTCGGAGTACGCGGTGCCCCGCGAGTCGATCCTCGACGTGCTCGGCGAACTGCGCGCCGCGGTGCCACGGCTGGCCGACCCGGTGATGTTCCCCGTCGAGGTCCGCGTCGCCGCCGCCGACGACATCTGGCTGTCCACCGCCTACGGCAGGGACACCGCTTACGTGGCGATCCACCAGTACGTGGGACTGCCGTACCAGGAGTACTTCGGCGCGCTCGAATCGATCGCGGCCGCCGTCGGCGGCCGCCCGCACTGGGGCAAGATGCACACGCGCGACGCCGCGCAGCTCAGTGAGCTTTACCCCCGGTTCGCCGACTTCCTCCGGGTCCGCGACGAGGTGGACCCCGGCCGCCGCTTCGCCAACCCCTACCTCGAGCAGGTCCTTGGCCCCTAAGCCACCCCCCGCACTCCACGTTGCCGTGGGCTCGCAGAGGCGGGCTGGCATTTCGGTTGACTTTAGTTGAGCCGGCCGGGCTGTTCAGCCGTGATCGTCGGTGAAGGCAATTTCTGACTCACGGTGTTGAGGTGGCTACGGTGCGAGACAGCACGGGCTGGGCGGGGATGCTACCGTGCCGGCTCCCGGCGTACCGGATCACGGAGATCCCGCGGCGCGGCGATGAGCCGGCAGCCGAGCATGGGCCGCGGGCCGAGACCAGCGACCCGGGGCTGGCGCAGCGCGTTGCGGCCCTGGTGGCCGCCTATCATGCGGGCGTCGCCGATGGCGTCGCCGCGGACGGCGCTGTCGCGTTCGGCTGGGTGCGGCTGGCGCCGGGCGGCCCGGTTTGGGTTGTCGCCGCGGGCGACGCGCTGGCCGGAAGTCCGCTGACCGGCGAGGATGTGCTGCTCTCGTTGCCCGGCGGGGCGCGGGCCGCGCTCCTCCCGCCAGGCGAGCTAGCGGAATTGCTCGGCCGGCTGCCCGCCTGGCGGGAGATCGCGGGCATCAGCGACGGGCTGCTGGCGCCGGCGGAGGAGCGCAGGCACGGTGGCCGGACGGCGGGGCATGCCACGCTGTCGCTCGACGAGGGGCTGCTTGGCAGCTGGAGCGGTCCGTTCGGCTGGATCGTCGTCGCCGCGCCGCTGCGGCCGGCCGACCTGCGGTCGCTGGCAGCCGAGGTGGGGCGCCGGCAGCGGCTCGCCGAGGGTGCGGCGGACCGGTTCCCCGAGCGGGCGGTGGAAGCGGAGCGGCTCAAGGACCGGCACGCCGAGCTCGAACGAGGGGCATCCACCGGTTTCTGGCGCATCCGCGTGCTGGCAGGCGGGTGCGACGCGGGGAGCGCGGCGCGAGTGGCCGGGCTGTTCTGTGCGTCAGCGGGACTCGACGGGCTGCCGTACGCGCTGAGCCCGGTGGCGCCGGATGGCCGGCCCGGGGAACAGGCCGGCATGCCGGGCGGCGACGCTACCCCGGCGGCGCCATTCTGCGGATCCACCGAGCTGCTGGCCGCGCTCGCCAGGCCGCCGGACCGCGAGGTCCCGGGAATCCGCCTGGCCCTCCGCCCCGACTTCGACGTCACCCCAGAGGCCGCCCCTGGGCCCCTGGAGTCAGCGGAAGCAGACGGCGGCATCCCGCTCGGCGAGGTGCTCGATCGCAACATGATGCCCGCCGGGGCGTTCACGCTGTCGCGGGACTCGCTCAACAGGCACGTGTTCGTGTGCGGGGCGACGGGTGCGGGCAAGTCGCAGACCGTCAGGTCCCTGCTCGAG
Organism: uncultured Actinomycetota bacterium; assembly: GCA_963843745.1. Classification (GTDB taxonomy): domain Bacteria; phylum Actinomycetota; class Actinomycetes; order Streptosporangiales; family Streptosporangiaceae; genus Trebonia. Next base: position 547,955 of record CAWJLP010000006.1, on the reverse strand, counting down.
GCCGCCACCGGGCAGCACATCCCGTGGCTCGTCATCGAGCCCGCCAAGGCCGAGTACCGGCTGATGGCCAGCCGGCTGCCAGGCGCGGAGGTCATCAGGATCAGGCCTGGCGAGCCGGACGCGGTCGCGGCCGGGCTGAACCCGCTCGAACCCGCCGCGGACGCCAGCGGTCACAGGTTTCCGCTGCAGACGCACGCGGACCTGGTCCGGGCGCTGTTCATCGCCGCGTTCCGCTCCGAGGAGCCGTTCCCGCAGGTGCTCAGCGCCGCCCTGACCCGGGCGTACGAGGAGGCCGGCTGGGATCTGGCGCTCGGCGAGCCGTGCACGGGTGAACCCGCTTATCCGACGCTTACCGCCCTTCAGCGCGCCGCCGAGCGTGTGGTCACCGAGATCGGCTATAGCCAGCGGATCACCGACGACGTGCTCGGTTTCATCAGGGTCAGGCTGGCGAGCCTGCGGCTCGGCACGACCGGCCGGTTCCTCGAGGGCGGTCACCCGATCGACTTCGGCGCCCTGCTGCGGAAGAACGTCGTGCTCGAGATCGAGGACGTCGGAGACGACGCGGACAAGGCCTTCCTGATGGGCACCGTTCTTATCAGGCTGGCCGAGCACCTGCGGCTGGCTCACCGGACCGGCCCTGCCGTGACCGGACTCCGCCACCTGACGGTTGTGGAAGAGGCGCACCGGCTGCTGCGCCGTCCGGAGCCGGACGGGCAGTCGGGGGCCGGCGCCGCCGGGCACGCCGTCGAGATGTTCGCCGGCCTGCTCGCGGAGATCCGCGCCTACGGTGAGGGCCTGGTGATCGCCGAGCAGATTCCGGCCCGCCTGGTCCCCGACGCCATAAAGAACACCGCGGTCAAGATCACCCACCGGCTCCCCGCCGCCGATGACCGGGATGCGGTCGGCGCCACGATGAACGCGACGCAAAGCCAGTCCCGCTTCCTCGTCACGCTCGCCCCCGGGCAGGCGGCCGTTTTCCGTGACGGCATGGACTTCCCTGTGCTCGTGAAGATGAAAGACGGTTCGGAACGGGAGATGGCGACTGCCGGTGCCACCCTCGATGCCAGGTCCGTGGTCACCCCGAGGTCCGCCACCTGCGGGGCCGAGTGCGCGGCCCGGCCGTGCACGCTGCGGGACATGCGCGCGGCCCAGCGCGCGCTCGGCGACTTCCCCTGGGCCCGGCTGTGGGCGGAGCTCGCCGTGCTCGCGCACCTGACCGGGTGGCCGGTCCCGGTGCCCAAGCCCGCCGTCCTCGCCAGGTTCAGGGAGCTGGCGCCCCGGGTGAGTCAGTGCGCCACCGCCCACGCGGTCGACGCGGCGGTAGCCGCACGCCCGTCGGTGCGGAGGCCAGGCGCGCTTGCTCGCCACGCCCAGGCCGCGATCCGCGCCAGGGCGGACCGCGACCAGTGGCTGTGCCCGGCGGATGAACCCGAATGGCTGCTGGCCGGGCCTGTGACGGAGGCGGTGGCGTTCGGCGCGGCACGCCCGTCAGCCATCGAGAGCACCGGGCCGCTGGCCCCGCTGCTCAGCGAGTTCATCGACTGCCGCTGGCCCCTGGAATACCTGAACCGGTCGACGACCGGTTCAGGTTAGCGGGGGTACGGGGGGTCGTCCCCCGGGAGATAACCGGCCAGTAATCAGTTATCCACAGAGTTACGCACAGTGGTGCGCACACGGTTATCCACAGTCGTGGGTTCAGGTCTGCGGTTGCAGGACCGGCGGCCTGACGTCCGATCTCGCCTCCGTCGGCGCCAGTCCCCAGCGTCCTGTCACGCACATCCAGACCAGCGCCGCCGCGGTGAGCAGCCGGACGGCGGGGGTGATCCACTCGCCCTGGAACAACTGGACTTGCTCCACCCACTTGTAGTGCGGCACTATCGCGGACTCCATGTAGGTGATGGCGCCGAAGCACAGCCGGACCAGGACCACCCAGTCAAGCCACGATCTGGGGTAGAGCGCGAGCAGCACGATGATCATGACGTCGTACCACGGGCGCTGGAACGGGTAGAAGAAGATGAAGGCCAGGCTCAAGGCCAGCGCCGGGGTGACGGCGGGCCGTCCCGGCACGGCGTCAGGCAGCCGGAAGAACGCGAGCACCGCGACGATCACGAAGCAGAGCAGCGCGATCGTGGCCAGGTGCGCGGGGATGTGGTCCGTGCCGGACGGCCCGGCGAGGCCGAACGGGCGGTAGAACACCTGGTACAGGTTGTCCCAGGTGACCTGGCTGCGGCCACGGGTGAACAGCACCCGGACAGCGGGCATCCCGGCGATCACGTACGAGGGGACGACCACTGCGACCCATCCGGCGATGACGGTCCCGATCGCGACCGGCGACCTGCGCACCGCCCACAGCGCTCCGACAGCGAACAGCGCGAACGGGGACTTGACGGCGGCGGCGGCGCCGAGCAGTGCCCCGGCCGCCAGGCAGCGCCACAGCACGGGACTGATGTCCGGGGGCCGGAACCACAGAAGCGCCACGCCGGCCAGGCCGAAGGCGGCCGCCAGCCCGTCGATGTGCCCGCTGGCCACGATCTCCCACAGCAGCAGCGGGTTCACCGACCAGAGCAGGTGCGCGCGCAATCGCATCGCCGGGTCGCCGCGGCACAGCCGGTCCAGCATCAGCACGACAGCGCCGAAGGCGATCGCCACCCACAGTTTCAGCCAGAACGTGATCGCCGCCATGGAGGCGCCGCCGAGCTCGGCGGACACCCACTCCTCGGCGGTCGCGACCGGACCGTAGTCCGACAGCGACTGCTGCCAGGTGGCCGGGCTGTTCTTCGCGAGCTTGTCGCCGAGGTGCGCCATCTGCTTCGGCGTGTCGACGTACGGGCTGTGGCCGAGAACCACCATGTTGCCGTCGATCGCGTACGACTGGGTGTCCGTGGTGCCGGCCGGCGCGAGGACGGTGAACACGGCGATGGCGATGAACGAGGCAGCGAGCAGCGGTTTCACTGGCGGCCGCGCGCCGCGCGCGACAGCGAGCAGGCCGGCGCCCACGCCGACGGCGGCCAGGATCGCCGCTGCCCAGAGCGTGAACAGCACAAAGTCGTCTGGCAGGCCAAGCGAGGCCCACCAGGGCGGTCCGCCCGACGTGCGCGCCATTGCTGGCACGCTGATAGAAGGTCCCGCGACGGCAATGCCGATCATCACGAGAAGCGAAACGGTGATGCAGGCCGCCGCGGTCCAGACGAGCCCCCGGGTTACCCCGGGGGCTCGCAAGTCCCGGTCACTCACGGTGTTCACTCCGCAGATGTGTGCGAACGGCGGCGTGAGACTGGTTCTGCACACCTAGCCGACGAACAGACCGTATCGGATCATACCTTCAGAACCGGTTAAGGCCAGCTGCGGCGCTGACGTCACCAGCCGGACGCGGAAACCCGGCCGTTCACCCCCGCATCGGTGCCGGTCCCGGCCTCGGGCGCCGAGTCCGTCTTGGCGGCGTCGGCCGGGGCTGGCGTCTCCCCGGCCTCGTCCACCTCGGTGTCGGCGGCCATCGCGGCCTGGTAACGCTTCCAGATCATCGCGCCGGCCGCGCCGAGCGCGGCGGCGATGGCCGCGCCGAGAAGCGACCAGGTAAGTGCCGACCGTATCCCCCTCCGGGGTGCCGGCGGCCTGACCTGCTGCGCCGTGCTCCGCAATGCCGAAGAAACCGTCGGAGCCGCGGTCGCGGTGACGTAGTCGGCGGCGCTTTCCAGCCTCGGGGCGGCCCAGCTGCGGGCGGTGTACACGCCCTGCTTGGTGCCCTGGCTGACGTTCGCCGCCGCCGTCTGGGCGGCGCTGTTCATCTGCTGCGCGGCGGCCTGGGCGGCCGTCGCGGCGGTCTGGGCGGCGGTGCGCGCGGCGCTCTGCGCGGCGGCCGCGGCGGCCTGCGCCGCCGTGCTCGCGGCCGCGGCCTTCGCCGCGGCGACGCCGGCGTCCCGTGCCCGGATGGCGATGCTGGACCCGCTGGCCTGATTGTCTGCCTTCGCGTAGAACACGATTTACCCTCCTATCTCTCTCGCTCTCGCTAGGTCACAGTTCCCTAACACGAGGCGTTCAACCATCAGCGCGCGGAGCCGGTACGGTGATAGGTGCGGGATTAGTGCCGCGAACGATGGCCGGAAAGGCCGGCCAGGAGACGAACCGGAGTCGATACGCATGACCGAAACGCTGACCGCGACGCTGACGACGACGCAGGGGACGGTCACCGTCCGGCTCTTCCCTGACTACGCGCCGAAGACCGTGCGGAACTTTGTCGAGCTGGCCGAGGGCGGCAAGGAGTGGACGGATCCCCAGACCCGGGTCCGGACGAAGGACAAGCTCTACGACGGCACGATTTTCCACCGGGTGATCCCCGGGTTCATGATCCAGGGCGGCGACCCGCTCGGCACCGGCACCGGCGGCCCTGGGTACAAGTTCGCCGACGAGATCCACCCCGACCTGCGGTTCGACAAGCCGTACCTGCTGGCGATGGCGAACGCGGGCCCGGGCACCAACGGCTCCCAGTTCTTCATCACGGTCGGGGCGACGCCGTGGCTCAACGGCAAGCACACCATCTTCGGCGAGGTCATCGACGGCGCCGACGTGGTGGACAAGATCAGCCGGGTGCAAACCGTGCCCGGCGACCGCCCGGTGACCGACGTGGTGCTGCAGTCGGTCACCATCCAGCGCGGCTAGTTAACGGCAACCGCTGTGACCGCGCCGGACCAAGCCAGCCCCACCGGGCAGGACACCCCGCCCACCTGTTACCGGCATCCAGGCCGGGAGACGTGGGTCTCCTGCGTCCGGTGCGGCCGTCACGCCTGCCCCGACTGCCTGCGCGATGCGGCAGTCGGGCAGCAGTGCGTCGACTGCGTGCGCGGCGCTACCGGTCAGGGCGGGCAGGGCGCCCGGGCGGCCAGGACGGTGTTCGGCGGCCGGCCCTCTCGCTCTGCCACGGTCACCTGGACCCTGGTCGCGATCAACGTCCTGGTGTTCCTCGCCGAGGTGGCGAGGCCCAGCCTGCTGTACGACCTGGGCATGATCTCGTCACCGGTGGGCACACCGGTCGGCGTTCAGTCCGGAGTTGCCGGCGGCCAGTGGTACCGGCTGATTACTTCCGCGTTCACCGCGCCGGGAACGAGCATCGGCGGCCTAGGGCTGCTGGACATCGCGTTCAACTTGTGGGCGCTGTTCATCCTCGGCCCGGAACTCGAGCGTCTGCTGGGCAAGATCCGATACCTGGCGGTCTACCTGCTCAGCGCGGTCGGCGGATCGCTCATGTACTACTACCTGGTGCCGATAGGGCTGGCCGCCGGTGCGTCGGGCGCGATCTACGGCCTGTTCGGCGCCTGGTTCGTTGTCAGCCGGCGGCTCCGCCTCGACAGCCGAGGGATCGTCCTGCTGATCGCCATCAACCTGGGATTCAGCTTCTACTACCACAGCACGATCGCCTGGCAAGACCATATCGGTGGGCTGGTCACCGGCGCGCTGCTCACCGCAGCTTATGCGTACGCACCTCGCAAAAACCGGGTGGCGTTCCAGGTGGCCGCGACCGTCCTGCTTGTGGTCCTGATGGTCATCGCCGGAGTGATCAGGACCGGTCAGCTCACCGCGTAGCGCGGCTACCGCCACTTGGTGGCGAGCACCACGCCGACCACGATCAGCACGAACCCGCAGACCAGGTTCCACCCGCCGAGCGCGGAAAGCCCGGGCATGCTCGCCTGGGTGACGTAATAGAGCGCGATCCAGGCCAGCCCGATCAGGAAGCAGGCCAGCATGGTAGGCGCGAGCCATGGCGGGCTGACCGCCTTCCGCGCCGACCGCGTGGGCGGCGGCGTGTAGACCTGCTTCTTCCGGACGCGGGACTTCGGCACCGCGCACCTCCTGCTCGGGAACTTCGGTTTCGGGGTAAGCGTAGTGCACGGCTTCCGCCTGCGCGGCTGCGGTCAGCCGCCGCCTCCGCCGCCGCCTCCGCCACCTCCGCCGCCGCCGCCACTAGGGCTGGTGGTGGACGCGGACGGGGTGGGCGTCGCGGTGGTCGACTGGGACGAGGATGGCGTCGGGCTGGACGTCGCCTGCGGCTGCACGAAGATCTGGATGGTGGCGCCGGCAGGCTTCAGCGTGCCCGAGTTCGGGTTCTGGCTCCACACGGTTCCCGCGGTCACCGGCTGGTTGGCCGGGGCCGGGGTGATCACCGCCTCCACCTTGAAGCCCTGCGCCGTCAGGATCTGCTCGGCCTGCGGGGCGGTGTCCCCGATGACGGACTGCACGGCCGCGCCGCCGCCGGAGATGTACAGCGTGATCTGCTGGTTCGGGTCGACCAGGGTGCCCTGCTGCGGGGACATGTGATCCACCTCGCCCTGCGGCAGCGTCGACTGCGCGTCCGGCTGGGTCGTGACGTTATTGAGGCCCACGCTGGCCAGCTTCTGCTGTGCCGCCGCGGACTGCATGCCGGTCACGTTGGGCACCTGGACCTTCTGGGCGCCAGAGGAGACGTAGACCGTGACCGTGCCGCCCTTGGCGATGCTGTTGCCGTTGGGCGGGTTCGTGTCGATCACGTAGCCCTTCTGCACGGACGCGCTGTTCTTCATCACGACCTGCGGGTGGAGGCCCGCGGACGTGATCTGCGCGACCGCCTGGGCCTGCGGCTCGCCGTTCACCTGCGGGACGTAGGCCGACGAGCCATTGCTGGTCAGCAGCAGGGCGGCCGCGATGACCGCGCCGATCACCACCAGCAGCGGGATAAGCCAGGGCAGCCAGCGCCGTGCCCAGCTGCGCCGCGGCTCCTCGCCGCCGCCGTCGTAGTCCCCGTACCCGTTCTGGTAGCCGGGCTGGTACGGCGATACGGCCGTCGGCGCGGCGCCCATCCCCATCGCGGTCTGCGGGCCCATCCGCTGGGTGCCGTCCTGGTAGCCGTAGTAGTCCGCGCGGGTGGGGGGCGGGGCCATCGCGGCCACCTGCACGCCGGAGGCGGCGCGCTGGATGTCCGCCTGCATCTCCGCGGCGCTCTGGTACCGGTCGTTCGGGCTCTTGGCCATGGCCCGCAGCACGATCGCGTCCGCCCACGGCGGCATGTCCGGGTCGAGCCGGGACGGCGGGACCGGGTTCTCCCGCACGTGCTGGTAGGCGATCGCCACCGGCGAGTCGCCGGTGAACGGCGGCCGGCCGGTGAGCAGCTCGTACATCAGGCAGCCGGTGGAGTACAGGTCGCTCCTGGCGTCCACCCGCTCGCCCCTGGCCTGCTCCGGCGACAGGTACTGCGCGGTGCCGATCACCTGGGCGGTCTGCGTCATGGTGGCCTGGGTGTCGCTCATCGCGCGGGCGATGCCGAAGTCCATCACCTTGATGTCGCCGTTCCTGGTGACCATGACGTTCCCGGGCTTGATGTCCCGGTGCACGATGCCCGCCTGGTGGCTGTACTCCAGGGCGCGCAGCACCCCGCTGATGATCTCGAGCGCGCGCTGCGGCAACAGCCGGTGGCCCTCGATAAGCAGGTCACGGACTGTGCGTCCGTCCACGTACTCCATCACGATGTACGGCACGGGGACGCCGGTCGACATGTCCTCGCCGGTGTCGTACACCGCCACGATCGACGGGTTGTTCAGCGACGCCGCGGACTGCGCCTCGCGGCGGAAGCGCGCCTGGAAGGTCTGGTCCCTCGCGAGATCGGCGCGCAGGGTCTTGATGGCGACGATCCGGTCCAGGCGGATGTCGCGGGCCCGGTACACCTCGGCCATGCCGCCACGCCCGACGACGCCGTCGAGCTCGTACCGGTCACCGAGCAGCCGGGGTTGTGTCATGTCTCGCACTCTTCCAAACCACCCTGCATAGTAACTGTCATCCTCCGCCATCGCCGCCCTGGTTGACTAGTAAGGGAGTCGTCGTGGGGGGCGACGACGACGGCGACGTCGGTGGCGTTGTTGTCGGGCCCGCCGATGTCGAAGTTGGCGGGCCCGACGTGGGCGCCGTCGTGTGCTGCACTGGTGTCGAAGACTGCCGCTGGCTCGGGGTCGACGTCGCCGACTGGGCCGGGGTGGTCTGCGTGACCGTTCCTAGATTAGTGCCTGCGCCGGTGGCGCTGGCAGTAGATGGCCGCAGCGAAGCGGTCGCCGGGGACGCCGGGTGGCTGGCCGAGTGCGACGGAGGTGGCGTCGTCCCGTTGTTCGTCGACCCGTGGCCGTTCGAGCTCATCAGCACCACCGCGACGACCGCGGCGACGCCGCACAGGGCCACCCCCACTCCCGCCGCCGCGAGGCGCCGGTTAGCGAGGGGGAAACCACGGGCCCGTTCCGGATAATCAAAAGCAGTGTCCGCGTAGCCGGGAAAGTCCGGCACGATCGGCAGGTCCGCGGTGATCGGGCCGCTGGTGCGCATGCGGGCGTCCATGATCACCTGCGCGCGGTCGGCGACGTGCCGTGCCGAGTCCGGGCGGTCCGCGGGATCCTTCGCCAGCATCGCGAACACCAGGTCGGCGACCGGCCTCGGCACGTCGGCGGGCAGCGGCGGCACCGGGTCGTGCTTGTGCATGATCGCGATCGCCAGCGGTTGCTCCGCGATGAACGGCGGCTGCCCCGCCAGGCATTCGAACGCCACGACGCCGAGCGAGTAGATGTCCGACGCGCCGGTCACGGTCGCGCCCGTCGCCTGCTCCGGCGAGACGTACAGCGCGGTGCCCATCACGATGCCGGTGGCGGTCAGGTTCGCGTCCCGGGAGGCACGGGCCTTGGCGATGCCGAAGTCGGTGATCTTCGTGGTGCCGTCGGCGGTGATCAGCAGGTTGCCGGGCTTGATGTCCCGGTGCACGATGCCCGCCTGGTGCGCCACGTCCAGGGCGAGGGCCGCCTGCGCGACGATGTCCATCGTCACGTACGCGGGCAGCCGGCCTTCCCGTTCCAGGATCGTGGACAGCGGCTCGCCGTTCACCAGCTCCATGACCAGGTACGGGCCGCCGAGCGGGCTGGTCTCGCCGTAGTCGAAGACCCGCGCGATGCCGGGGTGGGACAGCGCCGCGGCGTACCGGGCCTCGGCACGGAACCTGGCGCGGAACTGCTCGTCGCTGGCGTGCGCGGCGGCGAGCAGTTTGATGGCGACCGGGCGGCCGAGTATCTGGTCGACGCCCCGCCAGACCTCGCCCATGCCGCCAGAAGCGATCCGCTCGATCAGCTCGTAACGGCCGTCGAGAACGTACTCGGTCACCGTATCCCCAGGGTAGCCAGGTAAGCCTTGATGACCGCGACAGCGACCGGTGCCGCGGCCTGAGCACCGTAACCGGCGCCCTGGAGTATGACGCCGACAGCTATCTTCGGGTTGTCGGCTGGCGCGAATGCGGTGAAAACTGCATCCGGGTTGGGGCTGGCGCCGTTGAGCGCGTTCTGCGACGTACCGGTCTTGCCGGCGATCACGATGCCGCCCTCGTTGTTCGCGTTGAACGCGAACGCGGTGCCCTGCGGCTGCTGCGTCACTGCGACCATCATCTGCTTCACGTTGTTAGCAACGGCCGGGCTGACCGCTTGGCTCAACTGCTTCGGCTGGGTCGAGTCGACGACCGACAGGTCGGAGGCGGTGACCTGCTGGATCAGGTAGGGCGTCAGCAGCGTGCCGCCGTTCGCGATCGCCGCCGAGAACATCGCCTCCTGCAGCGGCGTCACCGTGTCGCTGAACTGGCCGATCGCCGAGAACGCGGTCAGCGGCAGGCTCGGCGGGGTGATGTACTGGCTGGGCGCCACCGTGACGCCAGGGATGCTGAGGTTGGCGTCGTTCATGCCGAACGCGTCGGCCTGGTTCTTCAGCGCCCCGCCGCCGAGGTCCATGCCGAGCTTGCCGAACGTGGTGTCGCAGGACTGGGAGAACGCCCACAGGATCGTGGTCTGGCCGGTGGCGCCCGCGTTGCCGCACACCTCGTTGTTGTCGTTGTGCAGCTTGTTGGTCGTCTGCGGCAGCGTCAGCACCTGCGGGGAGTCGACCATGCTGTTCGGGTTGCGGGTCGCGTCCTGCGCGAACCACGCTGAACTTGTCACGATTTTAAAGGTCGAGCCTGGCGGCAGGGTGGTCTGGGTGGCGTTGTTCAGCAGCGGGCTCGGCGTCTGCCTGAGCAGCTGCTCGTCGTACGCGTTCAGCGCGGTGCCGTTGTGCGTGGCCAGCTTGCTCGGGTCGTAGCTCGGGTACGAGGCCATCGCCAGGATCGCGCCGTTGCTCGGGTTGAGCGCCACCACGCCGCCCACCCGGCCGGTGCCCTGCAGGACGCTTTGCAGACCCTGATAGGCGGCCAGCTGCGCCTTGGAGTTGATCGTGACCTGGACCGTGGCGCCCTTCTGCGGTTTGTTCGTGATCATGTCGATGAAGTTGCGGAACGCCAGCTGCGACCCCGTGCCGGACAGCAGCGCGTCCTCCGCGTGCTCGATGCCGGTCGAGCTGTAGATCGAGTCGTAGCCGGTGACCGGGGCGTAGGCCGGGCCGTTGGCGTAGGTGCGCACGTACTTGTAGATGTCGTTCGAACGGCGTCGTGCCCGCGATCTTCACGCCGTCAGCGGTCTCGATGTCGCCGCGCTGGTACTGGTTGCCCGCCGAGACCGCCCGGATGTTGAAGGGCCTGGACGCCAGGCTCGTGGTCTCGAATCCCTGCAGGTAGTTCACGTTGATGAGAAGCAGCAGGAACATCGCCAGGATGGCGATGGAGATTCTCTTCAGCGCGCGGTTCACTTCAGCGACACCACCTGAGTCAGTCCCTCTTCCTGGATCGGCCGCGGCGGCGGTCGGCGCGCGGTGTCGCTCAGCCGGGCCAGCACGCCGATGAGTATCCAGCTGGCGACGAGGCTCGAGCCGCCCTGGGAGAGGAACGGAGTGGTGATCCCGGTCAGCGGGATCAGCCGGGTGACGCCGCCGACGATCACGAAGATCTGCAGGGCGAGCATGAACGACAAGCCGCCGGCGAGCAGCTTCGAATAGGGATCCTTGATCATGAACGCGATCCGCAGCCCGCGCTGCACGAGCAGGCCGTAGATCAGCAGCAGCGCCATCACCCCGGCCAGTCCGAGCTCCTCGCCGAAGCCAGTGAAGATGAAGTCGCTTTGCACCAGCGGCGTGAAGTACGGCTGGCCGTTGCCCAGACCGCGGCCGAGCAGGCCGCCGCTGGCCATCCCGTACAGGCCCTGGGCCGTCTGGTAGGCGGGCTGGGCGCCGTCGAGCAGGTTCTGCGCGCTGAACGGGTGCAGCCAGACGCTGAACCGGGTGTGCACGTGGGAGAACAGCTCGGCGGCGGCGAACGCGCCGACGACGAACGCGGTGAACCCGATGAGCAGCCACGAGGTCCGCGACGTCGCGATGTAGATCATCGCCACGAACATGCCCATGAACACCGCGCTGGTGCCGATGTCGCTCTCGAAGACGAGCAGCAGCAGGGCGACCAGCCAGACCGACGCGATGGGGCCGAGGTCGCGGCCCCGCGGCAGGTCGATGCCGAGCACCCGCTTCCCGGCCAGCGCCAGGACGTCGCGCTTGGCTACCAGGTAGCCCGCGAAGCTCGCTGCGAGCGCTAGCTTGGCGAACTCCTCGGGCTGGATGCTGCCAAGGCCCGGGATGGCGATCTGGATCTTGGCGCCGGTACCCGGCACGCCGCTGATGCTGGTCGGCAGGAACGCGGGCAGCGCGATGAGCACGACCCCGATGAGTCCGAGCAGGTAAGTGTAGCGCTGCAGCACCCGCGGTTCCCTGACGAACACCAGGAAGGCCACGAAGCAGCCGATGCCGATCACCGTGTAGACGATCTGCAGGGTCACGGCCGACGAGCTCAGCGTGGTGATCGGTATGGGGTTCCCCTGGGTATTGGTCGGCCCGGGGTTGCCGTAGCGGCCCGCCTCGTGCAGCCGGTAGATCATCACGAGACCTAGCCCGTTGAGCAGCGCGCCAAGCGGAAGCAGCAGCGGGTCGGCGTACGGCGCCCAGCGGCGGATCGCCAGGTGGGCGCCGAGGACGGTCACGATGAACGCGATCATGTACTCGGCGATCGTGGACGCCTGCTGACCCTTGAGGCTCAAGGCCGTGCTGGCGAAGGCGAACGCGACGAGGCCGAACGCGAACACGAGCATGCTCAGCTCGGTGCGCCTGCGGCCTGCCGTGATCTCCTCCTGCGGCTGGCTGCCGAGCGCCGGGGAGGGCATCGTTAGGCCGCTCACCCGGCTGCCTTCGTCGTGCTCTGGGACGGCCTGGGCGATGCGGTCGACGTGCTCCGCGCGCTGGGCGCGGCCGACGGCACGGTCACCGGCTGCTGGCCGGTGGGCAGCGCGGTCGCCGGGATACCGAACGCGGACGCGGACGCGCACTCGGTGATGTCAGGCGTGGCCGGCTGCGGGCCAGGATTGTCCTTCGGCGGTGTCTTGGCCTTCTTCGCCTTGTACAACGCCAGTTCTTGCTGGTACCGCTGATCCGCGGAGTTCCAGTTGACCAGCTCCTGCCACTTCTGGCGGCACGAGGTGACCCCGCTCTGGATCTGGCCGACGAGGGACTGCGCCGCGGTCAGGCTGCTCTCCGTGATCGTCTGGTGGATCATGGCCTGGTCGCTCGGCACCACCTGGGCGACCGGCAGGTTGTCGTAGCGCTGGACGGGGCTGGACAGGCTGATCCCGGCGAGGCTCTGGTTGACCCCGCGGAAGATCGCCACGTTGCCGTTCTGGACTCCGATGTAATACTGCCCCTGGATGTACCGCCAGCCGCCGTACAGGCCGCCGAGGATGAACAGCACAAGGACGACAAGGAGCGTGGTGACGATCGGCCAGCGCCGGCGGCCGTCGTGCTGTGGCGCGTAGTCGTCATCGTCGTCGAGCCGGTGCCGCCTCGCCCGGTGGCTATGCCGCCCGGTGCCCACCGCGGGCTCGTCGGTCAGCTGGCCGGCTTGCCCGGTCGCGACGGAGGCTTGCGCCTGCCCGGCAGGGCTGTGAAAGCCGTTGGTCCAGTCGCCAGGCGGCGCGTCGTCCGGCACGATCGGCTGCGGCGCGGTCCTGGCCAGCCGTAGCGCGCGGGTCGCCGGGGAACTCTGCCGCGCCGGCGAGCGCAGGTCGGTGGCGGAGCTGAGCGACGCCGCGCCCGCCAGTACCGGCTCCAGGGTCGGCGGTATCGAGCTGGTCTGGGTGTCCAGCACGTCGGCCACGATGACGGTGATGTTGTCCGGACCGCCGCCCTTGATGGCGAGCTCGACGAGCTGCAGCGCGGCCTTATCCGGATCCCACACCGAGCTGAGCGTCTGGTGCAGCGTCTGCTCGGTCACCACGCCGGACAGCCCGTCGGAGCACAGCAGGAGACGGTCGCCCGGCATCGTCTCGAGCTGGGACAGGTCGGGCTCGGCGATCGTCCTGCCGTCGAGGGCGCGCAGCAGGAGCGACCGGTGCGGGTGCGTGGCCACGTCGTCTTCGGTGATCTTGCCCTCGTCGACCAGCGACTGGACCAGCGTGTGGTCGTGCGTGATCTGATAGAACTGACCGTTTCGCAGCAGGTACGCGCGGGAGTCGCCAATGTGGCAGAGCGCCGCGTGCCCGTCCAGCCACAGCATCGCGGTCAGCGTGGTGCCCATGCCCTCGGTGGCCGGGTCGGAGATCACCAGCTCCTGCAGCCGCATGTTCGCCATGGCGACCGCTTCCGCCAGCGCGCTGACCAGGTCGATTCCGGGGCGCTCGGAGTCGAGCGAGGAGATCGTCGTGATCGTCTCGGAGCTCGCCACCTCGCCGGCCGCGTGGCCTCCCATGCCGTCGGCGACCGCGAGCAAGTGCGGGCCGGCGTACGCCGAATCCTCGTTCCCCTCACGGAGGAGACCGACGTCGGAACGTACCGCATAGCGGAGTGCAAGTGTCATCTGCGCAATTCCAGAACGGTCTTCCCAATCCGGATCGGCACGCCGATGGAAACCGGCATCGGCCTTGTCACCTTCTGACGGTCCAGGTAGGTGCCGTTGGTCGAACCGAGATCCTCAACGATCCACTGTCCGTCCTGCGGAAAAATCCGGGCATGTCGGCTTGAAGCGTAGTCGTCATTCAGCACCAGCGTCGCGTCATTCGCCCGGCCCAGCGTAATTTGCTGATCGGTAAGGTCGATGCTCATGCCGCTCAGGCCGCCTTCTGTGACGACGAGAAAACGCGGGGTGCCGCGACTCGGTTTCTGCTGCTTCTGCGGGCGCTGAGGCTGCCTCTGCGGTCCCCGGTTCCGGCCCTTACGCACCTTCGCGGCCGCGGTGCCGAACAAGTCGGTACGCACCACGCCGATGGCCGCGATGACAAACAGCCATAGAACGGCCAAGAAGGCCACCCTAATCAGGGTGAGGGTGAGGGAGTTCATCCGGTGCGGTGTCCTCGGCTTCTGCGTCGCTTCGAGTTTTTGCTGCCCTTAGGGTAGTCAGTCCTGGGCCGTCAGGTGCCTGTCTGGCGCGCCTCTAATCGCTGCCCGGGCGCTGATACCTGGCGGCGCCTTACTAATAGGCGGTGTCCTGCCGGTAACCGGTGTCTTGCCGGTAACCGGGGTCCTGCTGATAACCGGGGTCCTGCTGATAACCGGCGTCCTGCTGGTAACCCGTGTCCTGCCGGAAGACCAGGGTCGTGCGGCCCAGCGTCACATTAGTGCCGTCGGTGAGCGTGACACGCCGCACCGGCTGCCCGTTGACAAGCGTGCCGTTGGTCGAGCCCAGGTCGACCAAGACGACCTGATCGTCTTCCACGCGCAGCTCGGCGTGGTGCCGCGACACGCCAGGGTCAACCAGCCGCAGGTCACAGTCGGTCCCCCGGCCGAGCAGGGTCACCGGCGTCTGCAGTTCGTACGTGCTGCCGGTCTCCAAGCCCGTCCCCGGAGACGAGCCTGCCACGACCAGCCGCGGCCTGCCGTAGAACTGCGCGCCAGGCGCCCGGGGCAGGTCGCTGACCGGCTGCCGGACCTCGCCCGCCTCGACGGTGTGGCCCCTGATCACCCCAGACCTGATCCGGAACGTGCCCGTCGTGAGGTCGGGAACGCCTTCGAACCGCATTCGCACCGGGCCGACGAACGAGTACCCCTGCTCCTTCGCGTAGTCCCTGGCCAGGGTCGCCAGTTCCACGCCGAGGCTCTCGGCGTACACGTCGAGCCGCTCGAAATCGCTCTCGGCGACCTCGACGACGAAGTCGTTCGGCACTAGGGTTCGGCCCTGGGCCACGATCGCGGCGCGGTCGTCCATCTCCCGCTGAATCGCGCTCGCAACCTCCACGGGCTGCAGTTCGGACTTGAAGGCGCGCGCGAAGGCTCCTTCGACCATGCCCTCAAGCCGCCGTTCGAAGCGCTGCAGAACACCCACCCGCCGGCCTCCCTTCGGCTCATTACGTACCTGATGGTATCCGGGGTACGAGTGCTCCTGAGGACGTGCTAATCTAAGTCCTCGCCCGGGGCGGGTGGCGGAACGGCAGACGCGCACGGTTCAGGTCCGTGTGCCCGAAAGGGTGTGAGGGTTCAAATCCCTCCTCGCCCACCCAAGAGCTGGCCTGCGGAAACGCAGGCCAGCTTTGTTTTTCCTCTGTCTTCCCGGGGTCCAAACCCCACCGGCCCCGCGGCCCTCACGGCTTTCACCGACCCGGATACCTAGCCTCACTTTGTACGGGATATGACCACTTGTGACCGGTCACTCCATGCCCGAAGTGGTCATTTCGTGCGCAAAGTCCGCGCAAGTGAGTGATGTGACTGACGGGGAGCCGCCTTCGGCGGCTTCGGGCTCGCTCGAGGCTGCATACCTAGGGCACAGTCGGTTTGTCCCCGGTTTCTGTTGCTCTGACGACAGAAGACAGGGACAGATCGCGGCAGTCAGCTGCCTGGGGAGACCAGGCCAGACTCACGGAGTGAGGCGCTCGCTAACCGTCAAGCTCGTAGTCGCGGCGGCGGGCGCGGCGGGTGCGTGCCCAGTACTCAAAGGAAAATCCCGGCCAGATGGCGCGGTTCACGCCCGCGTCGTCGAGGTACCAGCTGCGGCAGCCGCCCGCGCTCCACACCGCGCGGCGCAGCCTGTGCTGCAGGGCGTCGTTGTACCTGCGCGTCGCGGGCGCCCTGGCATCGATCGTGCTCGCTTTCGCCCTGGACAGGACGCGCAGGCAGCTCAGCACGTGCTGAACCTGGGCCTCGATCATGAACACGACCGAGGTATGGCCGAGGCCCGTGTTCGGGCCCAGGAGCATGAAGAAGTTCGGGAAGCCGGGGACGGTGATCCCGCGGAAGGCCTCGACACCCGATGCCCACGCGTCCTTGAGCTTGACGCCATCCCGCCCGGCCACGTTCAGCTCGGCGGCCGCGTCGACGACACGGAATCCCGTGCCGAAGACGAGCACATCGGTCTCATGCAGCGTCCCGTCCGCCGTCACGACGCCGGACGAGGTGATCGCCGTGATGCGGTCGGTGACGAGCTCCACATTCGGCTGTTGCAGCGCCGGATAGTAGTCAGAGGACAGCAGGATCCGCTTGCACCCGATCGTGTAGTCCGGGGTCAGCCGCGCTCGCAGCCCCGGATCGGGCACCTGCCGCTCAAGGTGCTTGCGCGCCATCGCCTCCAGCGGCGCCATCAGCCTGGGGTCGACCGCGAAACCGACGGCGCGGCTTTCCAGCCCCCAGTAGACGGCGTACCGCAGCGCGCGTGCGGCACCTGGCACGGCGCGCAGCGCCGCCCGCGTTCGCGGCGGCATCGCGGCGTCCGGCCGCGGGTGGATCCACGGCGGCGTGCGCTGGAACACGGTCAGGTGCGCGGCCTGGCTGGCGACGGCGGGGACGAACTGGATGGCGGAGGCGCCAGTGCCGATGACGGCGACCCGCTTCCCTGCCAGGCTGGCGGCGGGATCCCAGGACGACGAGTGGAAGGACTCGCCGGCGAACGAGTCGATGCCAGGGATCTCCGGATACGACGGGATGTGCAGCGCACCCGCGCCGGAGACCACCGCGTGGGCGCGGTATCGCTCACCGTCCGCGGTGCGCACGGTCCACAGCCGGTCGGCTTCGTCCCATGCCACCGACTCGACCCGGCTGCCGTACCTGATGTGCTCCTCGATCCCGTATTTGGCGGCGCACCCGCGCAGGTAGTCCCAGATCTCCTGCTGCGGCGCGAACAGCCGGGTCCAGTCCGGGTTCAGCTCGTACGAGAACGAGTAGAGCGGTGACGGCACGTCGCACGCGCAGCCCGGGTACCGGTTGTCCCGCCAGGTCCCGCCCAGTTCCGCGGCCTTCTCCAGGATTACGAAGTCGTCGAAGCCCGCCTTCCGCAGGCCGATGCCCATCCCGATGCCGCCGAACCCGGACCCGATGATGACGATCTTGTGCCGCATCTGAGGGACCCTCGGCCTCACGGGACCACGATGACCGGGCAGCTCGCGTGCCGGGCTAGCCAGCCGGGGACCGAGCCGGCGAGGTGGTGCCAGAAGTGCCTGGGCGCGCCGATCACCAGGGCGTCGGCGCTGAACTCCGCCGCCATCGCGCCCAGCTCCCGGGCGGGGCTGCCGCGCCGGGTTCGCACGTGCACCTCGAGCTGGCTCGGGTCGGCGACCTGGTCCAGCTCGGTGAGCAGCCAGCGCTCCAGCGCGTCGTTATCCCTCGGCAGCCCGACCACCTGGCCGGTCAGCGGCTCGCAGTAGAGGCCGGGCGACGTCACGTAGACCATGAGCAGCGGCCGGTCGAGCCGCCGGGCCAGCCCGGCGGCGTACGCGAGGGCGTTGCGCGCGGACGCGGAGCCGTCGTAGCCGGCGATAACGGGATGGGCCAGGCTGATCGGGCGCGGCTGGCAGGGCAGGAACTCATCAGGGCGCACGGACTCCCGGTGGCGGCGCCGTTCTGGCCGGCGCTGCCGCTGAAGCGGGCCTTGCTGCCCAGCGCCGCGCTGATCAGCGCCGCGCTGCTCAGGCGGGCCCTTATCCGGGTAAGGCTCAGCCTGGTCCATTTGCGCGTCCTAGCGGCCACACGGGGTCAATAGTTTTGTTATAGCAAGTAACCTACCCGCCGGTTAAGCGGAACATACATATGCGTGCAATGCCCAGCCTGCGCCGGGTTATTCGCGTCCGGGCGTGCCGGACAGCCAGCACTATAGGCGCCCTGGCGGCCATCGCGGAAGCACCCAGCGGCGGAAGTAACGCCCTTTCGCTGTCCCGGGTCCTTCCAGGTGGCACGATGAAGACGTGGTGGCAGAACATGCGGGGATGGCGGCCCCGCGGGACCGGGTGGACGCGACAGCGCGCGCGGTGATCGAGAGCGCCGCCGACGCGATCGTGGCCTTCGGGACCGATCGCACCGTCCTGCTGTGGAACCCCGCGGCGGAACGGATGTTCGGCTGGAGCGCCACCGAGGTCGTCGGCCTGGAGCCGCCGATCATTCCAGAAGAGCTGAGCGCCGAGCATAACGCGGTGCTCGAGCGGGTCCGCGGCGGCGGCCAGATCTCCTTCGCCACCAGGCGGATCTGCAAGGACGGCACCGTGCTCGACGTGCGCATCGACACCAGCGCGCTGACCGACAGCAGCGGCGGCGTCATCGGCTGGGTGAACATCTGCCACCAGACCGGCGAGGACGACGTGGCCAGGCACTACATGGCCGAGCGAGCGCGGGTGGTGCGCCGTCTCGGTGATGTGGTCGCGGACATGAACGCGCAGCGCGACCTGGAGTCGGTGCTCGACAGGATCGCGGCCAGCCTGCGGGAGCTGACCGGCGCCGACGCCGGCGGGTTCGTGCTCATCGAGGACGACCGGCTGCGGCTGGTATCCACCGCGGGCCTGCCCGCCAGGCTGCGCGGGCGCGTCGCGTCGCTGTCGAACAGCCTGGTCGGCGAACTCCTCAAGTCGGGCAAGACCGTGATGATGGCGACCGGCGAGTCCGGCCAGTTCGACGACCTGATCTGGTCGGCGCTGCCCGGGCTGCACACCATTGCGCTGAGCCTGTCTCACGTGGGCGGGCGGCCGTACGGGGCGCTCTACGCCCTCTACAGCAGGCGCACCCTCAGCCACGTCGAACTCGAACTGCTCGAGCTGCTCGCCGGTCACGCCGGGGTGGCGCTGACCAACGCGATGGCGTTCGAAGAGGTCGTGCGGCAGCGGGCACACGAGCGCGCGGTCATCGACGGCAGCGCGGACGGCATCGCGGTGCTTGATGAGCAGGGGAACGTGAAGCAGTGGAACCCGGCGGCGCACCGGATCACTGGCATGACGGCCAGCGAGGTAATGGGCGCGCCGCCGCCGTTCCCGCTGCCCGAGCCTGGTGAGCGGCGTACGCACAAGCTGACGAGCGGGCGGTGGCTCGACGTGCTGTGCACGGCGTTCGGCGACGGTGGCGAGCGTGTGGTCGACTTCCGTGACGTCACCGCCGCGAAGGAGCTCGAGGAAGCCAAGGACCTGTTCCTCGCCACCACGAGCCACGAACTGCGCACGCCCATCACGGTGGTCCAGGGGTTCGCCTCGACGCTGGCCAGCCGCTGGGATCAGCTATCCGACGCCGACCGCCGGTTCGCGGTCCGGACGATCGCGGAGCGCGCGGGCTCCCTTGGCCGCCTGGTCGAGCAGCTCCTCCTCGGCGCCCGGGCGGGCGCCGATCAGCTGCCGGTCGACAACGGCCCCTTCGACCTGGCCGCCCTGCTCCGCGCGGCGGTCATCTCGTTCGACGCCCTCTCGGACAAGCACGAAGTCGTAGCGGACATCCCCGCCGACCTCCCCCAAGCCAACGGCGACTCAATGGCCACCGACATAATCGTCGGCCAGCTCCTGGAAAACGCCGTCAAGTACTCCCCCTCAGGAGGAATGGTCACGGTCCGCGCCAGGCGGGCCGCCGAGATGATCGAGGTCGACGTCGAAGACGAGGGCATCGGCATCCCCCCAGCCGACTCCGAGCGCATCTTCGAGCGCTTCTACCAAGGCGAGACCGGCGACCGGAGAAGGTTCGGCGGTGTAGGCATAGGCCTCTACATCGTCCGCCGCCTGGCGGTGGCCCAAGACGGGACCGTGGTGGCGGAATCCCGCCCTGAGGGCGGCACGACCATGCGCCTGACCCTGCGCTGCGCCCGCAAGAGGAGATCAACAAATGTCGGCGACGCTGAAGTTGACGCATAAGGCCATCGGGGCGGAGGTCCGTCGTGGCCCGTACGATGTCGTGCTCGACAGTCAGCGGGCCGGGTCGGTCGAGATGAACCAGACGATCGAGATACCGGTAGAGCCTGGACGTCACACCCTGCAGGTTCGCAATGGACGAAACTCGAGCAGCACTCAGACCTTCGACGCCGCCGAGGAAGAGATCGTCGCCTTCCGATGCACGGGGAAGAGGCCCTTGCCGATCTTTCTCGCATCCTTTGTCGTGCCCAGCCTGGCACTGAAGCTCGTTCGCGATTGAGCCGGCGTCGCCGTCGCCGGGAGGGGATCCCCGTCAGAGGCGGGCTTGCTCCCGGTGCCGCGGTTCGCCTCCGGTAGCGGCCAGGTATTCGTCGATCACACCGGGCACGTCGTCGCTATCCCGCATGATCTGGCCCGCCTCCATCCAGATCACGCGGTTGCAGCTCTGCTCGATCTCACCGAGGTTGTGCGCGACAAGGAACACGGTGCCGGCCTCGTCCCGCAGTTCCTTGATCCGGTTGTGGCTCTTCGTCCGGAACGAGGCGTCGCCGGTGGCGAGCGCCTCGTCGATCATCAGGATCTCGTGGCTCTTGGCGGATGCGATGGCGAACCTGAGGCGCTGCGCCATGCCGGTTGAGTAGGCGCGCATCGGCAGGTCGATGAACCTGCCCACCCCGGAGAAGTCCACGATCTGGTCGTATCTCGCCTTCACTTCCGCGGGCGGCATGCCCATCGCGAGGCAGCCGAGGACCACGTTCCGCTCACCGGTGAGGTCGTCGAGCAGCGCGGCGTTCACGCCGAGCAGCGCGGCCTGGCCGGTCGTGTAGACGGCGCCCTGCTCGGCGGGCAGCAGTCCCGCGATCGCCCGCAGCAGCGTGGACTTCCCTGAGCCGTTCCGGCCGATGATGCCCATCACGTCGCCGTGGTTGACCACGAAGGAGATGCCGCGGATCGCGTGCACCTCGCGGATGGACGCGCGCTTCTGCCGCCTCATCAGTCGCATCAGCGACGTGGCCGCGGTCCCCTTGTTGCCGCCGGCCCCGTACACGCGGTACACCACGTGCAGGTCATCGACGACTACGGTCGGGTCAGCCATGGTCTCCCCCGGCTAGTCCGGCGCGATGGGCGAACGTCACGACCCAGACGTTACCTCGTCCACGGCGCCGTTCGTGCCAACACGGTGCGGACAAATAGCCGGATAACACCCGCGAAATATGATGTTCACGGTTTCACGGCGTTCTCAACGGGCATGCCGCTCATGCCAGGTTCGTTCAATTCCGCGGACGGGGCGGGGTGACTTATGGAGGTGGCTACGTCGAGCGCGCTACTGCTCCCGTTTACAGCCTCTAGCGTCGGCGTCGCACGCCGACGCCTGATTGGTGACCTCACCGAAGCGGGCGTTTACGAGGCTACGGCTTGTGACGCCGGGCTAGTGATTAGTGAACTTATCAGCAATGCCCTAAGGCACGCTAGTCCCCTTCCGGGATGCGTTGTCAAAGTCTCGTGGAAGCTGCTGCAGGACAGCGTGGAGGTCGAGGTCAGCGACGGGGGCGGCCCGACGACGCCGGCGGTAAATGAGCCGACGAACTGGGCGATCGGCGGGCGCGGGCTAGGCATCGTGGCCCGCCTCTCGTTGCACTGGGGAGTGCGCGCGCAGGAGGACGACGGGGAGCCGGAGACGACCGTGTGGGCCGAACTGCCGATACGGTACGGCAGCAAGACCGGTTTGGTAACTGCCTCGTCACGGGATGCGTAGGCACGTCTCGTACGAGCCTGATGAGCGGGATCGCGCCGCCTGAGGCTAGCTTTCCGGCAGGCAGTGGCGGTAGGGTTCCAGCCGTGGAGCTTAATGTCTCAAGTCGGTCTCAGGGAGATCACGCAATCGTGATCGCAACCGGGGAAATCGACCTTTATACCGCTCCGCGGCTACAAAGCGAGCTCGCCGAAGTCATCGCCAACGCCGCTCCGGCATCGAGGATCGTCGTGGACATGTCCGGCGTGGAATTTTGCGATTCCACCGGCATGAACATCTTGCTGTCCTGCTTGCGGCAGGTCAGGGAGCGTGGCGGTGAGCTCGAACTCGCCGCGCCGCGTCCGGCCGTCATGAAGATCCTTCAGGTCACCGCCCTCGACTCGGTGTTCACCATCGTCCCCGCGCCGGTGACTCTTCCCGGCCAGTAATAACCCCGTAACGCCCGCGGGCCATTTACGATCGGCCTATGTCACAGGTGGCCGTCGTCATTCCGGCGTACAACGAGGCGGACCTGGTTGGTGCGACCGTCACGGCCGCGACCGCGCTTCCCGGCGTCGACGTGGTCGTGGTCGTCGACGACGGCTCACGCGACGGCACGGGCGACGTCGCCAGGCGGGCGGGCGCCGCGGTTCTGCGGCACGCGCGGAACCGTGGCAAGGCGGCGGCGATGGAGACGGGCGCGGAGGCCGTGCGCCTCCTTGACCAGCGCGAACCGGGTGCCGTCGGGCGGCCCCTGCTGTTCCTCGATGCCGATCTCGGTGCGACGGCCGCCGCGGCGGGCCCGCTGATCACGCCGGTCGCCGCCGGCGAAGCGGATCTGGCCATCGCGGTGTTCGCCAGCCGGGTCAAGCAGGGCGGCCATGGTTTCGTCGTTGGCCTGTCCGCGGCGGGCATCCGCCGTGCGACCGGCTGGACACCCGCCCAGCCGCTGAACGGCCAGCGCTGCCTGACCCGGGCGGCCTTTGACGCCGCGCGGCCGCTGGCCCGCGGCTTCGGCGTCGAAACCGCGATGACTATCGACCTGAAGCGCAAGGGGCTGCGGGTCACCGAGGTCGAGGTGGACCTCGCGCACCGGGCGACCGGCACCGACCTGCGGGCGCAGCTGCACCGTGCCCGCCAGTTCGCCGACGTCGCCTGGGCGCTCGCTACCCGCCGGTGAGCGCTCCCGGCCGCGCCGACCGCGTGGGTCGCGCCGGCCTCGCGGCCATCGCGGCCAGCATCGCGGGCACGGTCGCGGTCGGCGCCGCGGGGACCTCGCTGATGACGCCGCCGCTGCCCGGCGCTCCCGGCTGGCTGCCCTGGGGCCTTGAGCTGCGCCTCAGCCCGTACCTCGCGGTCGGACTCGCCGCCGCGAGCCTGGCCGCCGGCGCCCTCGGCCTGCTGCTCACGCTGCGCGCGATGCGATCGGGCTGGACGGTCAGCCCGCGGTCGGTGCTGCTCGCCGGGGCGATAGCGGCGATCGCGGTGGGAACCACGAGGCCGTTCGGGACATCGGATTTTCTCTCCTACGCCGCCTACGGCCACGAACTGGTGACAGGGCACAACCCCTACCTGGTCGCGCCGCGGGCGCTGCCCGGCGATCCGGTCGCGCGGGCGGTGCAGGACTGGGCGGGCACGCCGTCGGTGTACGGGACGCTCGCGACCGGCGTGTTCGGCGCCGCGGCGCTGGCGGGCGGGCTCTCCGCGCGGCTGACGGTGGTCGGGCTCGACCTGGTGAGCGCCGCCGCGTTCGTCGTGACCGGGGTGCTGCTGTACCGGCTCGCGCGCGGCCCGGACGCCCGCGCCGCGAGGGGCGCCAGGCTGCGGGCGGCGCTGCTGTGGACCTGCAATCCGCTGCTGCTGCAGGTGCTGGTGGCGGGCAGCCATGTCGACGGGCTGGCCGTCGCGTTCAGCATCGGCGGTCTCGCGGTGCTCTTCCCCGTCATCCAGAACGGGCCCGTGGTTCCCCCCGGGGCCCTGCGCGGCGTGGCCGCCGGCACGCTGCTCGGGCTGGGCTTCGCGGTGAAACCCACGGCGGCGCTGATGGCCATTGGCCTGGCCGT
This sequence comes from uncultured Actinomycetota bacterium, assembly GCA_963843745.1. GTDB lineage: Bacteria > Actinomycetota > Actinomycetes > Streptosporangiales > Streptosporangiaceae > Trebonia. The sequence continues at coordinate 524,142 of CAWJLP010000006.1, read as the reverse complement.
CGCCCTGGTCGTCGCCAGGAAGCGCCTGGCGGCGGCCTGCCTGGCGGCGGGGTTCGGCGTTGTAGCGGTCACGGACCTCCTGGTGATGGGCTCCGCGGGGATCGGGCAGACAACCCGGGCGAGCGCCCTGGTGTCGGTGGGATCGCCGTGGCGGGTGGTACGCGCGGTGCTGAGTTACTTCGTCGCCGAACCCGTTGCCAACGACGTGGTTCGCTGGTGCGCCGTGGCGCTGGCCGCCTTGCTTGTGGTGCGCTTTGTCCCTGATTTCCGTCGCTATGACAGCGCGGATCGGGGACAAAGCGCCTGGCGGGCCATCGGGTGGGCGTTCCTGTTCGCGGTGGCCTGGCTGGCGGCGTGGCCGTACGTGCTGCCGTGGTACGACGCGCTGGCATGGGCGCTGCTCGCGCTGCTGCCCGCCTCCGGGTTCGACTGGCTGCTGCTCGCGCGAACGACGGTGCTCGCTTTCGGGTACTTGCCCGCCAGGGCCACGGGCATCACGATCCCCGCCGGCCTGCGCTGGATGGAGCCGGTGCTGCGTTCGGCGATAACCCCGGCGGTGCTGGCGGCGCTGCTCGTGCTGCTCGCGTGCCGGCTGCCGGTAGTGACTATGCGTGATGGGTATAGTTCTGAACGTGATAGCGATCGCGATCTCTGTGGTGGCGGCGCTGGCCGGCGTGATCGGCATTTCGGTCGGGGTGGCCGCGCACCGGCGGGCCAGCCGCGTCGTGCGCGAGTGCAATGAGCTGATCCAGGGCGCCGTGGGGTCACGCGGCACGGTCGATCCGCACGCACTGCGCGACGTGGCGATCGTCAGGTACGACGCGCTGCAGGAGATGTCCGGGCAGCTGTCGTTCTCGCTTGCCCTGCTCAACGCGGTCGGCGACGGCGTGGTGCTCAGCTCGATCAACGGGCGCGCGGAGACCCGCACCTACGCCAAGCCGGTGCGCGCGGGCAAGGGCGTTCAGCAACTGTCGCCCGAGGAAGCGCAGGCGGTGCATTCGGCGCAGCTGGGGACGGGCTTTTCCACGATCGTGGCTACGGCATGATTGGGCTATGCGCTACGCCTATCTCGGCCCAGCAGGAACGTTTACCGAGGCGGCCGTGGCGAGCCTGGCCGGCTCGCCACGTCCCGACGAGGTGGAGCCGGTGCCGTATCCGTCGGTCGGCGCGACCCTGGCGGCCGTCAGGTCGGGGGAAGCCGAGCGGGGTGTGGTGCCGGTCGAGAGCTCGGTCGAGGGCATCGTCACCGCCACCGTCGACGACCTGACCGGCGCCGGTGACCTGCTGATCCGCGCCGAGACCACGCTGCCGATCGAGTTCGCGCTGCTCGCCAGGCCGGGGACCGCCCTCGACGACGTGAAGACCGTGGGCGGCCATCCGCAGGCCGAGGCGCAGTGCCGGCGCTGGCTCGCGGCCAACCTGCCGGGCCGGGAGTGGGTGCCGCTCGCGTCGAACGCCGAGGCGGCCCGCCGGGCAGCGGAAGGCGAGTTGGACGCGGCGCTGGCCGGCGAGTTCGCGGCGGCCCGGTACGGCCTTTCCCCGCTCGCCCCGGCCGTGCACGACCGGTCCAACGCGGTGACCAGATTCCTGGTGGTCGCTCCGCCCGGGGAGCTGCCCGCGCCGACCGGCTCGGACCGGACGTCGCTGGCGGCGTTCCTCACCGAGGACCATCCGGGCGCGCTGATGGAGATCCTCACCGAGTTCGCGGTGCGCGGCGTCAACCTGACCACCATCCAGTCCCGGCCAACCGGCGACGGTCTTGGCAGCTACTTCTTCTTCATCGACTGCGAAGGCCATATCGACGACGCGCGGGTCGGCGAGGCGATGATGGGCGTGCGCCGGGTGTGCGCCGAGGTCCGGTTCCTCGGCAGCTATCCCAGAAGCGACGGGGGGCGGACCCAGGTCCGCGCCGGCACGTCCGATTCCGAGTTCGCCGAAGCCGCGGCGTGGCTCGGCAGGCTCCGCTACGGCCGGCCGTGAGCACCGCCGGGTCAGGGCGGCCCCGTCACCGTCCCGAACAGGTCAGGCAGTCAAAGGTAGGGGCCCGTGCTGCGTAGCGGCTGCTGCGCGTCCTGCTGATCTGCGGGGATGGCGCCGGGCGGGAGCGCCCTGCGCATCTGCTCGAGCTGCGCGCGCGCCGCCATCTGCTGTGCGAACAGCGTCGTCTGGATGCCGTGGAACAGGCCCTCAAGCCAGCCGACCAGTTGCGCCTGGGCGACCCGCAGTTCCGCCTCACTCGGCGTGACGTCGTCCGCGAAGGGCAGCGACAGGCGCTCGAGCTCGTCGACGAGCTCCGGGGCGAGGCCGTCCTCGAGTTCCTTGATCGAGTTCTGGTGGATCTCCTTCAGCCGCGCCCGGCTCTTCTCGTCCAGCGGGGCGGACTTCACCTCTTCGAGAAGCTGCCGGATCATGCTGCCGATCCGCATCACCTTGGCGGGCTGCTCCACCATCTCCGCGACGGACTTCTCGGTCTCGCCGCCGCTCGCGTCCTCTGGGCCGCCGCTGACCGCGATGCCGTTGGGCCCCACCACGACGACCTGTGGCCTGCCCTGCTCTTGCGGGCTGATTTCGTCGCTCATGCTTCCACGCTATCGGGTTCCGGCCGCTACTCGGCGCGCAGGATGAGCTTGCCGATGTGAGTGCTCTCCGCCATGATGCGGTGCGCCTCGGCGGCCTCGGCGAACGGCAGCTCACGGTAGACGACCGGGCGGACGCTGCCCGCTTCCACCAGCGGCCATACGTCCTCGCGGACGGCGGCGACGATGGCGGCCTTCTGCTCAGCGGGACGGGCCCTCAGCGTGGTGCACGACAGGGTGCCGCGCTTGACCATCAGCTTGCTCATGTCCAGTTCCGCCCTGGCGCCGCCCTGCATGCCGATGCACGCGATCCGGCCGTCGGCGGCGAGCGCGTCGATGTTGCGGTCCAGGTACTTGGCTCCGACGATGTCCAGGATGACGTCCGCGCCGCGCCCGTCGGTGGCGTCCTTGACCCGCTGTACGAAATCCTCGTCACGGTGGTTGATCGTGATGTCCGCGCCGAGTTCCCTGCAGGCCTTCAGCCTGTCCTGCGAGCCGGCGGTCACCGCGACGGTCGCGCCGAAGTCCTTCGCGAGCTGGATCGCCGTCGTGCCGATGCCGCTGGCGCCGCCGTGGATGAGGAGCGTCTCACCGGCCCTCAGCCGGGCGCCGAGGAAGACGTTCGAGTACACGGTGCAGACCGTCTCCGGCAGCCCGGCGGCGTGCGTCAGGCTGGTGCTCGCGGGGGCCGGCAGGAGCTGCCCGGCGGGAACCGCGACCTTTTCCGCATAGCCGCCGCCTGCCAGCAGCGCGCACACCGCGTCACCCACTTGCCAGCCGGTGACGCCAGGGCCGACGGCCGCGATCGTGCCCGAGCATTCGAGGCCCGGGTACGGCGGTGCCCCCGGCGGCGGCGGATAGAAGCCCTGGCGCTGCATCAGGTCCGCGCGGTTGACCCCGCTCGCGACGACGTTGACGAGCACTTCTCCCTGCCCTGGCACGGGGTCGTCGACCTCGGTCCATTGCAGCACTTCAGGACCGCCAGGCTTGGTAATGACTACCGCGTGCATAGCTGCCTCCTCGCTTGGGAACCCCTCTTAAGCAAGGTTCTGTCAACTAGGTCGTCGGTCGGGGGTTTGTACGATGAGCGGTATCGTGCAGCGAACAGTATGGCAAGAGCAGGGACGATGACAGCCGACGAGCCCGTGAACGACGACTACCCGGCGGGGGAGAACCCGTTCGGTTCCGCGTACCCGTCCGCGTACCAGCAGGGCACAGGTGCGTCCGGGCACGTGTCGCTGCCGCCGGACGAGCTGGAGGCCCCTGACGTCCCGGACGCCCTGGGTGATTTGCCGGCGATGGAACCGCTGCCGGACCCCGACGCGCTGCCCGACCCCGGCTATCCCAGCATGGCGGAGTCCCAGCGATCGGCCCCGGCGGCATCCTCGCCGTTCCCCCCGCTGCCGCAGGATCCGCCCACGGCGTTCCCGCAGCCGCCGGCGTTCCCGCCGCCGCCCGCGCCGTCGGCGGCCGCGGGCTGGCCGCCCGTGTCGCCGGCCGCCAGCGGGTACCGGGACTGGCCGCCAGAGGATGAGGAACAGCCGGCCGTCGCCCACGGGGACCCGTATCAGGCGCCGCGCGAGCCGGCCGAGGCGCCGCCGCTGCGCGGACCGGCCGTGCCGCTGTCGCAGATCCAGTCCGACACGAGGCCTTCGGACGCGCCGCCGCTCGCCGCGCCGCTGGCCGAGGAGCTGCTGCCCGCGGACTCGCCGCCCAGGGAGACGGCGGAGAGCCTCACCAGCGATGTGCTGCTGCCTGGCAAGCGAGCCGCCCCCGGCGTGGGCTGGCGGCGGACGATCTACCGGGCGTCCGGCGGGCTGATCCGCGTCGGCGAGTCGGCCGCGGACCTGCGGCGCCGCGACCTGGTCAGCCGGGTGCGCACCCAGGTGGCAGGCGGTCACCACCGGGTCGCCGTGATGAGCCTCAAGGGCGGCGTCGGCAAGACGACGGCCACGGTCGGGCTCGGCTCCACACTGGCATCGCTGCGCGGTGACCGGGTGATCGCGGTGGACGGCAACCCAGACCGGGGCACGCTCTCGGACAAGGTCCGGCTGGAAACCTCGGCCACGATCCGCGACCTGCTGAACGAGCGCGCCCAGGTCAGCAGGTACGCGGACGTCAGGGCGTACACCTCCCAGGCGTCCAGCCGGCTGGAGATCCTCGCGTCCGACCGTGATCCCGGCGTCTCCGTGGCGTTCAGTGCGGATGACTACCGCGCGGTGGCCAGGGTCTTGGAGCACTACTACTCCATCTGCATCACGGACTGCGGCACGGGCCTGCTGCACTCCGCCATGGCGGGGATCCTCGAGCTGGCCGACCAGATCGTCCTGGTGAGCTCCCCGTCCGTGGACGGGGCGCGCAGCGCGAGTGCCACCCTCGACTGGCTGGAGGCGCACTCGTACGGCGACCTGGTCAGCAATGGCGTCGTGGTGCTGTCGATGATCCGCCCGAAGAGCAAGAGCACGGTGGACCTCGACCGCCTCGAGGCGCACTTCGCGGCCCGCTGCCGGGCCGTGATCCGGGTGCCCTACGACCCGCACCTCGAAGAGGGCGCCGAAGTCGAGCTGGACATGCTCAATTCCGACACCGCGGACGCGTACCTCGCCCTGGCGGCGACCGTCGGCGACGGCTTCGCTGTGCCCCGCGGGCAGGTCTCCTGGCTCACGTCCGCGGCCCCGTTCGCGTAAGGTTGGTGCACACTGGAGGGCTCGCCTAGTGGCCGATGGCGGCAGTCTTGAAAACTGCTAGGTTGGGTGACCGACCTCGTGGGTTCGAATCCCACGCCCTCCGCAGACCACGCCCTCCGCAGGCGAAAACTGCTCGCTTCGGCCGGTGCCCGGTGGCTAGCCTCCGTCGGATGACTGACGCCCCCGCCGCGGGATCGGGCATCCGCATTATCCCGTGACGGCTGGGTAGCGTGACGGGGTGCCTGTGCTTGTCGGTACCTCCGGGTGGCAGTACCGCCACTGGCGCGGTGAGTTCTACCCGCTGGACGTCCCGCAGCGCCGGTGGCTGGAGTACTATGCCGGGCGGTTCCCCACAGTCGAGAACAACGGCACGTTCTACCGGCTGGCTGCCCGCGAGACGTTCGAGCAGTGGCGGGCGCGGACCCCGGATGGCTTCGTGATGGCGGTGAAGGCCAGCCGCTATCTCACCCATGTCCGGCGGCTGCGCGACCCGGCCGAGCCGGTCCGCCGGATGCTCGACGCGTTCGCCGGCCTCGGTGACCGGCTGGGTCCGGTGTTGATCCAGCTCCCGCCGAGCATGAAGGCGGACCCCGAGCTGCTTGACGACACGCTCAGCCAGTTCCCGCCCGCGATGCGCGTCGCCGTTGAGCCGCGGGACGCGTCGTGGTGGACCGAGGAGATCAAGGACGTGCTGACCGCCCGCGGGGCGGCGCTGTGCTGGGCGGACCGCGCCGGAGAGCCGGTGACCCCGCTGTGGCGAACCGCCGGCTGGGGCTATCTCCGCTTCCACGAGGGCACCGCCGACCCGTGGCCCCGGTATACGGACCACGCCCTCCAGACCTGGGCGGACCGCGTCGCCAAGGCCTGGCCGACGTCGGCCCCCGTGTACGCCTACTTCAACAACGACCAGAACGGCGCCGCCGTCATCGACGCGGCCAACTTCGCCGCCCTAGCCAGCTAGCGTCCAGCCCGCGGCGTGCCTTGGCGCCGGACGCGGCTACGACAGGGCGTAGCGGTACTCTCGTCCTCATGGGAAGTGACGAGCTGCCGCCGTTCAGCTGGACCGAAGCGGTCAGCAACTGGCAGTTCGCGCCGGTCGTCACCGTGGTCGTGGCGGTCGTGGCGGCGCTGTACTTGTGGGGCGTCGTGCGCGTCGCCCGCCGGCATCCCGCCCGGCCCTGGCCGGTGCTGCGCACCGCCGCGTTCCTCAGCGGCCTGCTAGTCGTGGTCCTGGCGACGCAGAGCGGCATCGGCACGTACGACGACACGCTGTTCTGGGATCACATGATCCAGCACGTGATGCTGATCATGATCGCGCCGCCGCTCCTTGTCGTCGGGGAGCCCATCACCCTGCTGCTGCACGCCAGCAGGAACCCGCTGCACACGCAGGTGAAGAAGGTCCTGAGGTCCCGGCCGGTGCACTGGCTGACCTGGCCAGTGTTCGGCGTGGTCGCGTACTCGGCGACGATCGTCGGGACGCACCTGACAAGCTTCATGAACCTGGTGGAGACCAACGACGCGGTGCACAACGCCGAGCACGTGCTGTACCTCGTCGTGGGCTACCTGTACTTCCTGCCGCTGGTGGGCCGCGAGCCCATCGGATGGAAGGTGTCGTACCCGCTGCGGCTGTTCCTGCTGTTCATCGTCATGCCGGTGGACGCGTTCACCGGCGTCGTGCTCGGCTCCGAGTCGTCACCTCCGTTCACCTCGTCGGAGCCGCGCTCGTGGGGCCCGTCCACGCTCGAGGACGTGCACATGGGCGGCGCCGTCATGTGGATCGGCGGGGCCGCGATCATGTTCGTGCTGATCATGCTGACGTTCTTCGCCTGGAGCAGGGAGCGCCGCCCGTCCGCCGGCATGGGCTGGCTGGAGACGGCGCGCCGGGCGAACCTGGCCGACCGGTTCGCCGAGGGCGCTGGCAGCGCCGCGCCAGGAGCACGGCCCGCGCCGAGAATCGCCAACGTGGACGAGGACGATGAGCAGCTCGCCGCGTACAACGCCTATCTCGCCCGTATTAACGGCCCGGCCAGCGACGACGCGGGCAGTTCCTCGTTACAGTGACCTAGATCACATCAATCTGATTGCCGCGTGTGGCGAGCGGTTAAGCGTGCTTCCGCTGCGAAATACGAGTTTTGGCATGTGAACGCGCCCGGCCCGGACGACGATGTTGACTAGTCCCAAGGGGCGAAGCATGAAAGGCAAGCAGCATTGACCAGCAACACGAGTAAGGCGGACAGTCAGTACGTCAAGGACGCGCTCACGATCGAAGATGAGTACGAGTCCGAGCTCGCTGTGGTGCAGGTCGCGCTCGAAAGGTTCGAGGTGGCGCCGCACGAGTATGCGGAACGCCGCGCCGAGATAGCCGCACGTGCCTACCTGCGGCTTGCCGAGGCGCACCAGCGCTTCCTCGGCCGGAACAATTGAGCGACACGCCGGTAGTGGTGTCTACGGAAATCTACGGTCCTCGCTAGAGGAGGCCATAGAGTCCGATTCGTGGACCCTGTGCGAAACCCTTACGCGCCCGGCGCCGGGCAGCGCCCGCCGGAACTCGCCGGCCGGGAGCGGGAGATAGGCCAGTTCGAGGTCGTGCTCGAGCGGGTGGCCAGGGCTCGTCCTGAGCGCAGCATGGTGCTCACCGGGCTACGCGGCGTGGGGAAGACCGTGCTGCTCAACACGTTCAGGTCGATGGCCTTGCAGCGGCTGTGGGGGACCGGCAAGCTCGAGGCCCGGCCGGACCAGTCCATCAGGCGCCCGGTCGCGAGCGCGCTGCACATGGCGGTCAGGGAACTCGCCCCCAGGCACCGCGCCCCGGACCGGATCGATGACTTCCTCAGCGTGCTCAAGGCGTTCGCGCTCCGCGACCCGAAGGCGCCCAAGGGCTCCTCGGTCACGGCGCAGTTCGGCATCGACGTCCCCGCGGCCCGCGGGCGGGCCGATTCCGGCGACCTCGAGGTGGACCTGACCGAGCTGTTCACCGACGCCGCCTCGGTCGCGGCCGACCTGGGCGTCGGCATCGCGCTGTTCGTCGACGAGATGCAGGACGTGCCGGCCCTGGACGTGTCGGCGCTGTGCGCCGCCTGCCACGAGCTGTCTCAGGTAGGCGGCCCGCTCATCGTCGTTGGCGCGGGTCTCCCGCATCTGCCCTCGGTGCTTTCGGCGAGCAAGAGTTATTCTGAACGGCTCTTTCGCTACGCCCGCATCGACCGGCTGGACCGGGAAGCGGCCGACCAGGCACTGATCGCGCCCGCGGAGCGGGAAGACGTGATCTTCAAGCAGGAGGCGCTCGACGCGCTGTACGAGGCGGCCGACGGCTACCCCTACTTCGTCCAGGCCTACGGCAAGGTGACCTGGGACGTCGCCGCGGGAAGCCCGGTCACCGCGGGGGATGTCGCCGTGGCGGCGCCGGAGGCGGAAGGCGAGCTCGCCGTCGGCTTCTTCGGCAGCCGGTACGAGCGGGCGACCCCGGCAGAACGGGAGTACATGCGCGCCATGGCCTCGATCGGCGACGAGCCGGTGCCCACCTCTAACGTCGCGGATGAGCTCGGACGCAAGCCGTCAAGCCTCTCCCCGGCCAGGGACGGCCTGATCAAGAAGGGGCTCATCTACAGCTCCGAACGCGGGCTGATCGCGTTCACCGTGCCGCACTTCGGCAAGTTCCTGCGCAGCCAGCCTGCCTAAGCCTGTATTCCCCGCTATTGGGTATTTCCTATAGCACGCTAGAGAACCGCAGAGTCTTCGGGGGCGGAGCCGGCCGCAGCTCGCCTCGCTGCTGCGGGATCGCCGGGAGCGTGCGGCTGGCGGCCGAGGAGTCGGACAGGCCCACCCGGACCTGCGGACGCCGGGGCTTGACGTAGACAGCGAAGACGACCTCGTGGCGGCGATGCCCGGGGTGTCGGTCGGTACCGTGAAGAGCACAGTGGCGCGGGCGGCCGGTAAGCTCCGCGAGGACGCCGAGCTTGGCGCGGACGATTCGTGGTGATAATCCCCGCATCTGGAGGGTTACGTGCCGCCTGTCCGCGTGGCACTATCACCGTCAGGGACTTGACGAGGAGGAGCGGCCGTGGAAAGCACGATGATGGACATCCCGCTGACGGTCACGTCGATCTTGCGCTACGGCACGACTGCGTTCGCCGATAAGGAAGTTGTCACATGCGCCGGGGACGCGCCGCCCAGGCGGCGGACGTACGCGGCCCTCGGCGAGCGGGTGGCGCGGCTGGCGAACGCGCTGCGCTCGCTTGGCGTCGACGGCGACCAGCGCGTGGGCACGTTCATGTGGAACAACGCCGAGCACCTCGAGGCGTACTACGCCATCCCGTCGATGGGCGCGGTGCTGCACACCCTGAACATCCGGCTGTCCCCTGACCAGGTGGGCTACATCGCGACGCACGCGGGGGACCACGCGGTGATCGTGGACGCCTCGCTGGTACCGCTGTTCGCCAAGGTGCTGCCGCTCGCGGAGACCGTAAAGCACGTGATCGTCTCCGGTCCCGTGGACGCTGCCGCCGTGCAGTCCCTCGCCGAGACCGGCCGGGCGGTGCATTCGTATGAGGAACTGCTCGACGACGCGCCGGCCTCCTTCGACTGGCCGGATCTTGACGAGCGGTCCGCCGCGGCGATGTGCTACACCAGCGGCACGACCGGGCTGCCCAAAGGCGTGGTCTACAGCCACCGGTCCATGTACCTGCACTCCATGGGGGCCTGCCTGGGCAACGCGTTCGCGATGTCCGAACGGGACCGCATCCTGCCTGTCGTCCCGCAGTTCCACGCCAACGCGTGGGGCCTCGCGTACGCGGCGCTGCTGTCCGGCGCCGACCTGGTGATGCCCGACCGGTACATGACGCCGGCCGCCATCGTCGGCTTGATCGAGAACGAGAAGGTGACGGTCGGCGCCGGCGTGCCGACGATCTGGCAGGGCGTGCTCGCGCACCTGCGCACTGTCGGCGGCGACATCTCCTCGCTGCGGACCCTGGTCTGCGGCGGATCGGCCCTGCCAGAGAGCGTGATGCGCGCGTACGCCGACGAGTTCGGCGTGGTCATGACCCACGCGTGGGGGATGACGGAGACGTCGCCGCTCGGCTCGATCGCCCACGAGCCCGCCGGCGTCACGGGGGAGGCGGTGTGGAAGTACCGGACCTCGCAGGGACGCCTGTTCTGCGCCGTCGAGGGACGGCTAGGCGGGGACGACGGCGAGATCCTGCCGTCGGACGGGAAGGCCGTGGGCGAAATCGAGGTCCGCGGCCCGTGGGTCACCGGGGCCTACTACCGGGACAGCGCGCCGGAGAAGTTCCACGACGGCTGGCTGCGCACCGGCGACGTTGGCACGCTGGACGCAGCAGGCTTCATCAGGCTCAGCGACCGGGCCAAGGACGTGATCAAGTCCGGCGGCGAGTGGATCTCCTCCATGGAGCTCGAGAACCTGCTGATGGCCCACCCGTCCGTCGCCGAGGCGGCGGTGATCGGGGTGCCGGACGAGAAGTGGGGCGAGCGGCCGCTCGCCGCGGTCGTCCTCCGCAAGGACGCCGGCCCGGTCACCCCCGACGAGCTGCGGGCGTTCCTCGCCGATCGGATACCGCGCTGGCAGCTGCCGGAACGGTGGTCCTTCATCGACGAGGTGCCCAAGACCTCGGTGGGCAAGTTCAAGAAGACCACGCTGCGCGAACAGTACGCGGCGGGCCAGCTCGACGTGACCAAGCTGGCGCCGGCCCCGCACTGAATCCGCGGTCAACGGCACCGGCCATCGGCGGGTTCGCTTTGCCGACGGTGGCCGGATGCCGGTACGCTGTTCGGCACTGCGCCTCATCGGTTCCGGCCGTCCATGGCGCGGTTGGAGGCTTCGCCTAGTCCGGTCTATGGCGCCGCACTGCTAATGCGGTTAGGGTTCACGCCCTTCCGGGGTTCAAATCCCCGAGCCTCCGCCAGCTAACCGGCGGTTTCCGAGACACGTTTTGAGCCTTGGCGACTGCCGGTTTTGTCATGTTCTGTCCGGGCTGCATGGCCGCTGCATGGCCGTCGGCGCCCGATGCCGCCTTCTTCCTAGTTACCGCGCACCCGTGTGGCCGTGCTGCCGCGCGGGCCTTCGCCATGCCCGGAACCCGTGTCGTGGTCGAGATTGTCTGACCTCTTCAAGACCTGCCATGATGATTGCTGACCGCCAGGCCGGGACGCCATCGAACCAGCCGGGAGAGCCGATGCTGGAGCGCAGTGCCTTGATTGGCTTCGTCGGGGTATCGGACCTCGACACTGCCAGGCAGTTCTACGGGGAGACACTCGGGCTGCCCATCACTGAGGAGAGTCCGTTCGCGCTCGTGGCGAACGCTAACGGGACGATGCTGCGGCTGACCGCCGTAGAGCAGCCGGTGGCTGCTCCCTACACGATCCTGGGGTGGAACGTTGCGGACATCGTGTCAATGATTGACCAGCTCACCGCGCGAGGGGTGCACTTCACGCGGTACGAGGGAATGGGTCAGGACGAGCGCGGTGTGTGGACAGCACCAGGAGGCGCGAAGATCGCGTGGTTCCCCGACCCCGACGGCAACAACCTGTCCCTGACCGAGTTCGAGGCATCTGAGTAAGAAAACCTCGCTCACGGGACACTAGCGGTTGCCTGAAGTTCTGGCCCAGGATGCCTGTTCACTTGCGCCTCAGGAGAGGCCGAGCAAACGGCTGATCTCGCGTATGCCCATGGTGGCGTCGGCGAAGTGGACGGTGGCCATGCCGAGATCCTCTGCGACTGGGAGGTTCGCCGCGGTGTCGTCGGCGAAAACGCACTCGCGCGGCGGAACGCCGAGTTCGTCCGTGGCGATCAGGTAGATGGCGGCGTCCGGCTTCCGCGTTCCTGTGTCGCCTGAGATGACCACCGCGTCGAAGATGCTGTCCAGGTCATAGCCCGCGTACGGGTCATACTCTCCGTCACCCCACGAATTCGACAGCAGGCCAACCCTGATGCCTGCGCCGCGGGTGCGCTGAATCAGGTCCAGGACCTCGGGCCGAGGACGCAGGCCGCTCAGTGCGCGGGTCAGCAGGCCTTGGTCATCGATGCCGAGGAGGCGGCCGATCGTCACCTCGAACTCGCGCTGGGAGATCTTGCCCGCCTCAACGTCCTCGAAGGCGTGCCTGCCTTCCTGGTCGTCGCGCAGCATGCGGGCGAACGCGCCGGGGTCGAGGCCCTCCCGGACGCAGAACGCGGACAGCTCCGCGAACAGGTCTGTGGTGACGACGCCGCCGAAATCGAGGATGAGGCCCTGATAACTCACGCGGTTCAGCTTAGAGGGAGCGAAGGGAACGGGCTTGCCTCTGCCTGCCGGGCGCGGTTTACTTCGAATTGCCTGGCGTACAGGCATTTCTTCTCCGCGCTCCTGGCCACCGGTCACCACCCCTGACCGGTGGCCAGGTCCAGGCGGATCGCCACTTCCGAGAGCGCGCAATGCGCCTGGTCTCGTATTCTGGCCCGGTCTGGGTGAAGAAGGTGAGTCGTGGGGATTGACCTTGGCACCGGCGAGCCGACGCGCCGGGCGGGGGCTGCCGGGAGTACCTCCGGCCGGACGGGCCGGGCCTGGTCCTCGCCCGTAGCCTGGCTGGTGGCGGTCATCCCTGGCGTGCTGGGCCTGATCACTGGCGGCTACCACGTCGGCCGGCCCCCGATCTGGGGCGACGAGGGCGTAACGAAAGCGATGGCGGCCCGCTCGGTCAGCCAGCTGCTCGCGACGATGCCGCACGACGACATCGTGCACGGCGCCTACTACCTGGTAGTGCACGTCGTGGAGACGGTAGCGGGCAGTTCCGCGCCGACCGTGCTCCGGGCGCCGTCCGTGGTCGCGATGGCCGTTGCGGCAGCCTTCACCGCGCTGATCGCCCGCCGCCTCGCCGCGATCGCCGGATCGCCGTACCCGGCCGTCACTGGGCTGGCCGCGGGCGTGCTGTTCACACTGCTGCCGGCCGTGATCAGGTACGCGCAGGAGGCGCGGTCGTACGCCATCGTCACGATGCTGGCCGCGATCACCACCTATCTGCTGCTCAAGGCCATTGAGGACGGCGGCCGGTGGTGGATCGGGTACGCGGTGGCGGCCGCGCTGACCGGGCTGTTCAACATCTTCGGGCTGCTCATCCTCATCGCTCAGGGCGTGACGCTGCTGATCGCGGCGCCGGGCCTGCCGGGGCCGCCTGGCCTGGCCGGGCGGCGGCCGGCTGGCGTGCTGGCCCGCTGGGTGCTGGCCGGGATCGTCGCGGTGGTCGTCCTCATCCCGCTCGTAGCCTTCGCGTACATGCAGCGCAACGCGATCTCCTGGATGACCGGCCATGTGATCATCAGCAGCGCTGCCCTCAACCTGGCGCGCACGTGGGCGGGACCCCAGAAGCTGTTCTGGCCGGTCTTCGGCCTCGCGGCCTTCGGCGTCGTCGCGGACGCGGTCACCTGGCGGCGCGGCCGGCCGTCGGTGACGCCTGGCAGCGTCGCGCTGCCGTGGCTGGTGCTGCCGCCGGCGGTGCTGCTCGTGGCGTCGCAGGTCCACCCGGTCTACGACGGCAGGTACGTGGAATACTGCCTGCCCGCCCTCGCCATCCTCGTGGCGTGGGGGCTCACGTGGCTCGCCAGGCTGGTCGCGGCCGCGATACCGCCGCTGAGCCGAATCGGCCTGGCGTGGCTGGGCTGGCTGCCCGCTGCCGTGATCCTGGTCCTGCTCGTCATCGCGCTCATCCCCGCAGACGCGAAGGTGAGCCTGCCGAGCTCGCGCGCGGACAACCTCGCGGGCGACTCTCAGATCGTCGCGGCCAACGCCAAGCCGGGAGAACATCGTCTTCCTCATCCCGATGAGCTACCGGCCGATCGAGGTGGAATACCCGGCCCAGTGGCGGGGCGTTCGCGACATCGCACTCGCACAATCCCCGGTGGCCTCGGACACGCTCTATGGCACCGACGTGAGCCCCGCTGAACTACTGAAGCGGTTCACGCACATCACGCGGGTCTGGGTCTACACCCAGCCCGCGTACGCCGCCTACATGGATTCCGCCAGGGCCACGCCGGTGGACAAGGAGGAGATGTCGCTCGTCGCCCGCATGAAACTGGTCCGCCGGTGGGTCGACGGAGACAAGATGCTGATGCTCTATCAGGCCCGGTAGTAGTCAGCGCCCCTAACTGGGATATACCTTCTTCAGAGAATTGGCTGGCGATGGAGGTTTCATGCTCGTGCCGGGTGAATGGGTCGCCGTTGGTATCGACAATGGCGGCACGACGAACAATGGCACCGTTCTTACCTCGGACGGCAGGTTCCTCATAGACACGATGGCGGAACTGCCCAGCCTCGTCCGCGAGGGCCCCGACAAGGCGATCCAGGCCCTGGCCGACGAGTTCGACAAGGTGCTCGGCATGACCGGCGTGCCAAGGGAGAAGGTGCTCGCGGTCGGCCTGGACACCCCGGGGCCGGCCAGCGCCGCCGGGGTCCTCGCCACCGGGGGCGCGACCAACTTCGGCCACGCCGGCTGGCATAAGTTCGACATCAGGGGCGCGCTCGAGGCGCGCCTGGGCATCCCTGTCGTGTACAACAACGACGCCAACGCGGCCGCGATTTACGCCCATCACGTGCGGCACGGCCCGCAGTCGGGCCGCCGCAGCTCGGTGTCCGCCATCGTCGGCACCGGCCTCGGCGGCGGCGTGGTCCAGGAAGGGCGCATCGTCAAGGGCGCGGCCGGGATGGCCGGCGAGCTCGGGCACATGCCGATACCGATGGAGGGGCTGCTCGAGGACGGCCAGCCCAGGCCATCGTGCAACTGCGGGCTGTTCGCCGACGCTGAGTCGGTCGCCTCACTGACCGGGATAACGCGGAACCTGCTGCCGTACTGGCTGACCAGGTTCCCGCGGCACGAACTCGCCGACATGCCCATCGCCAAGGCCGCCAAGCTCGTCCGCGGCTACGCCGAGCGTGGCGATGAGATGTCACTCGCCATCTTCCGCCAGCAGGCCGTGGCGATCGCGCAGGTGTTCTCGATCGCCGCCAAGTTCACCGACCCCGACACGTACTTCGTCGGCGGCGGGGTGATCGAGGCGGCGCCGCACTTCCGTGACTGGTTCCTCAGCGTGGTGCGGGAGAACACGTGGCTGTACGCGGAGCAGGCCGAGCTAGCGGAGATCACCTTGGTCCCCGACCTGGACATGGCCGGAGCGCGGGGGTCCGCGATCGCCGCCGCCGAGTGGGTTCAAGAGCGGTAAAGCGGCCCGGCCTTTAAGTTCCGTCGTCGTCGCTGTCGCCTTTGTCTGGCGTGAAGATAAGCCCGCACACCTCGAGGTAAAGCTGCTCGGGATAGGGCAGATAGTCCACCTCGCGCAGCGCCTGCTCTTGGCCGGCCGACTCGACGACGAACTTGCCGTATCCGAACACGCGGCCCCTTGCCGAGCGCTCGAAGCGCATATCCGTCACCTTGGTGAGCGGCAGCATGGCCACCGACTTGGAGAAAACACCCGTGGCCAGCATCATGCGCTTGGAGGTTACTACGAAGTAATCGTCAAGCCATGCCCAGACTTTAAAGAGCAGCCTGAGCACAAACAGGAACCAGATCCCCCAGATGACCAGCAGCGCGAGGCCGCTATGCCGGGCAAGCGTGGTGGAGAGCAGGCCAGCGATCACGAGTCCGGCAAGGACCTCGGCCACTGGCCTGATCAGCACCGCGGGGTGGAACCGAACGGTAATGACCTGCCGCTCGTGCGGCAGCAGGTGCTTGTAAACGGTGGCCGGTACCGTTTCGTTCGGTACGACCCTAATGCCCATTGCGAAATCCTAAAGGCTGGCAATGAAATCAGACAGACCGTGGGCGGCGCTGGTGAGAACGTTTCCGATGTTGTGTACCAGATGCGCGGCGCTGGTCGGCTGCTGGATGATCCACCATAGGACGAATGCCACAGCCGCCCATGTGAGGACCGTCTTGAGCTTCACCGCCGCCTCCCTGGGAGCGCAGACATCTCCATTTAGCCAGTATCCCTTTATCCTAGCCCGAAACCGGCCTGGATGTGCCTCCAGGCCGGCGCGGTCCTCGCCGTGCTCCGTGCCTAACGGCTGCAGTATGCCCGGAACCTCGCGACGCTACGCATGTGCCTGGTTGAGAGTATGCCGCCCCGCGACGGAGTATGCAGCCGATAGCGGCCGACAGGAAGCAGCCACGCCGGCGAACCCGCACAGACCTGTTGTGCCAGCCCGTTCCGCGGCGATTATTCCCTGCCCTACCGTCGTCCATCCGGACGTTCCGCTTCCTTGACGTTCCTCGATCTGACAACATTCCCCCGTGCAGGGCATGCTTGGGGCATGGCGATGCCTGAGGTAAGCGAGACGGATTTTGCGATCATCGTCTTCCGCGAAGACGACCAGTGGGAAGCCGACGTGCTGCCGGAGGCGGTCACAGCCGATCTCGCCGGACTCGTGCGCGTGCTGCGGCAACAGCCCAGCATCGCGGGAACGATCGGGCTGGCCGGGATCGACGACTACTTCTTCGTGGCGATCCGGGTGATCGGCAGCCAGGTATCGGTGCTGCTGTCCGACATCGGGGCGGCGCTCGACTACCCGCTGGCGGAGCAGGTGCTCGAGTACCTCGACATCCCGGTCCCCGACGAGGAGGAACTCGACCAAGTGCTGCCGGCCGGGGACCTGTCAATCTTCGCCGACCTCGGGCTGGACGAGATGGAGCTCGCCGCCATCTGCAGCCGGCTCGACCTCGACTCCGATGACGATCCGTGGGATCACGTGGAGGACGCCGTTGAATCCATCGCGTCCAGGCTCGGATTCGGGCTGGCGATGGAGCGTGCGCTCGACGTCGCCCTCGGCTCCTGACCCGACCGGCTCCCGACTAGCAGTGCCGACCGGGTACGAGGCCTCGTTCGAGCCCGCGATGCGGGCCGCGCTCGCCGAGGCGGCGGCCGCGGCGGGTGCCGGCGACGTGCCTGTCGGGGCGGCGGTCCTCGACGGCACGGGCTCCGTGATCGCCCTGGGGCGCAACCGCCGGGAGGCAGACGCCGATCCGACGGCGCACGCCGAAATCCTCGCGATCAGGGCCGCGGCCCGCGCCGTCGGCTCCTGGCGACTCGACGGCCTGACGCTTGTCGTGACCCTCGAGCCGTGCACGATGTGCGCGGGGGCGATAACGTCCGCCAGGCTGAGCAGGCTGGTATACGGCGCGGCCGATCCGCGGGCCGGCGCGGTGGGCTCGCTGTGGGACGTGGTGCGTGACCAGCGGTTCGCGCCGGTCCCTGAAGTCATCGGCGGAGTGCTCGAGGCCGAGTGTCTGAACGCAATCCGAACTTTTTTCTCGGAACGGCGATAGAACTCAGCTCGTTGTTAGTGGCGAAGGTCAGGTATGCTCTCCGGCGGTGGAGTCGCCTAGTGGCCGAGGGCGCACGCCTCGAAAGCGTGTGAGGGGGCAACCCCTCCGTGGGTTCAAATCCCACCTCCACCGCCTGGGCTTGAGATCCGCACGGCACGCGTGCGAGGGGTTCGCGTGCCATGGCGAGGAGTGTTCGTGCTAGAACCGCAGGGAACGCTGTTCTTCCTGCTGCTGATGGTGGCGTTCGGTGCTCTCGTCGTCTGGCTTGTCCTCACCAAGCAGGTCGTCTTCCGCGTCCTGGCCGCGTGCCTGGCGTTCCTCCCGGCCATGGTGTTCGGCATCGCAGCGGTGAACAAGTACTACGACTACTACCAGACCTGGGGCGCGCTGTTCAGCGACCTGTCCGGGCAGGCGCAGTCGATCCCGCACCTGTCGGCGGCCAGCCTGAAGCGCGACGGTTCGCTGCAGCAGCAGATCAGCGGTACCAACGCCGGGCTCGACGCCCAGTTCGGCGACCTGTTCAGCACCACGGTCACCGGCCCGCGCAGCCACATCACCAGGCAGGTGTACGTTTACCTGCCGCCGCAGTACTTCGCCAAGGCGTACGCGAACTACAGGTTCCCGGCCATCGAGCTGCTGCACGGCGCCCCCGGGCAGCCGGCCACCTGGGTCAACGTGATGAACGTGATCCCGATCTACCTGAACCTGCTCGCGGAGCACAAGGCGTCCCCCGCGGTGCTCGTGATGCCGGACACCGACGGCGGCCTGCGGTACTCGCTGCAGTGCCTCAACGACCCGCACGGCCTGCAGGACATGACCTTCGTGGGCAAGGAGGTCCCTGACTGGGCCGCCGCCAACCTCCGGGTACAGCAGCCAGGCCTGATATGGGGCATCGCGGGCTATTCCGAGGGCGGCTTCTGCGCCGCCAACATCGGATTGCAATACGCGTCCAGGTTCGGCTACGTGGGCGTGGAAAGCGGGTACTTCGCGCCGGACGCCAGCCAGGTGCCGACCGGCGGGAAGGCCGGCGGCAAGCCGCACGACATCAACGTGTTCGCGCATGACAAGCGGCTGCTGGAGATCAACACCCCGGACGAGTACGTGAAGAACATTCCGGTGGGGGTCACGGTCCCGGAGTTCTTCCTCGCCGCGGGCGCCGAAGACGCGTCCGACGTGCAGAACGCGGAGTACTTCAGGCAGCTGCTCCAGCTGCGGGTCGCCGACGTGCCGCCGGTGGACATCGTGAGCGGGGCAGGTCACCAGGCTCTGGTCTGGCGGACGGCGCTGACCCCGATGCTCGAGTGGATGACCGCCGGGCTGTCCTGGCAGATCCAGCACTTCGGGTTGGGCGTGGGTGCCAAGCACCCCACGGCACAGCCCGCGCACTCACCCCACAAGGTAAGCGACCTCGCGCCCAAGGCGGCTAAGACGCCGGTCCCGCGCGCGACGGTCTGACGGCCGGGTAACCCCGCCGGAGGTGCGAGACTGGGGGCATGAGTGATCTCGCACCTCGGTTCCGTGCGTTGCTCGACGCGTTCGCCTCGTATAAGCCCGGCAAGGTTCCTGCCGCGGTAGCGGGGCAGCAGGCGCACAAGCTGTCGTCGAACGAGTCACCCTACGGGCCCCTCCCGTCGGTCGCCGAGGTGATCGCCGAGGCGGGTCGCGGCGTGAACCGCTATCCCGACAACGGAGCGGAAGCGCTGACGGCCGCGATCGCGGAGCGGTTCCGCGTGCCAGCCGAGCACATCGCGGTCGGGTGCGGATCGGTGGGGGTCCTCAAGCAGCTTGTCGAGGCGGTCAGCGATCCCGGCGCCGAGGTGCTCTATGCCTGGCGGTCGTTCGAGGCGTACCCGCCGCTCGTCGCCCTCGCAGGCGCTACGTCGGTCCAGGTGCCGCTGGCCGACGAGACGCACGACCTAGCCGCCATGGCGGCCGCCGTCACGCCGCGGACCAGGCTCGTCCTCGTCTGCAACCCGAACAACCCGACCGGCACGGTCGTGGGGAGCCGGCAGCTCACCGAATTCCTGGACCAGATGCCAGGAGACTGCCTGGTCGTGCTCGACGAGGCCTACCGGGAGTACATCCGCGACGAGTCGGTCCCGGACGGCGCGGACCTGTACCGGGACCGGCCCAACGTGGCCGTGCTCCGCACGTTCTCCAAGGCATACGGGCTGGCCGGGCTGCGGGTCGGCTTCCTGATCGGGCACCCGCCGGTCGCGGACGCCGTGCGGAAGACGATGCTCCCCTTCACCGTGAACGCGATCGCGCAGGCGGCGGCGGTGGCGTCGCTCGCCGCGGAGGCGGAACTCCTTGAGCGCGTGGAGACGGTCGTCAAGGAGCGCGACCGGGTGCGGTCGGCGCTGCTGGCGGACGGCTGGACCGTGCCGGTCACGGAGGCCAACTTCGTCTGGCTCCGCCTCGGTGAACACACGACCGCGTTCGCGGCGGCCTGCGAGGGATCCGGCCTCGCCGTCCGCCCCTTCGCCGGCGAGGGCGCCCGGGTCTCGATCGGTACCCCGGAAGCCAACGACGCGTTCCTGGCGACTGCCCGCGCATTCCCGCACCACACGTAGCCGTCCTGCTACCCCGCGGGTGCGGCAGCCGGGTAAGTTAAGCCACGAGGCACATGGCACACGTGAGATACTCGTCCATGGCCGCGGGGCTGGCACTCGCGGCGCTGCTGGGCGGCTGCGCTTCGGGAAGCGGTGCTTCGGGAGGCGGTGCTCCGGGAGGCAGTCCTTCAGGAGGCGGCGCCGGCGGACAGGCCAGCACCCCTGCGGCCGCACGCTACTGGACGCGCAGCAGGCTGCTCGGCGCGCAGCCCTCGCGCGATTGGTCGCTGCCGAAGCTGCCGTCCCCCGGTGCCACCCCGACCGCGCATAGTCCGCTGCTGGCCGCGCCGCGGGTCGGTGCGCTCTTCACCCGCGACGCGAGCGGCGACCACTTCTGCACGGCGAGCGTCGTCGCCAGCCCCGGGCACGACCTGCTGATGACGGCGGCGCACTGCATCCATGGCGGCCAGGGCGGCGGCTACAAGACCGACATCGTGTTCATCCCCGGTTATCAGGACGGCGCCACGCCGTACGGGGTGTGGACGCCGCGCCGGCTGCTCGTCGCACCGGAATGGGCGTCGTCCTCTGACCCGGACTTCGACGTTGGCTTCGTGGTGCTTCAGCCGCTCGACGGGAAGAACATCGAGGAAGTTCTCGGCGCCAACCAGATCGGCTTCGACGCGGGGTTCGACCACCTGGTGCGGGTCACCGGCTACCCGGCGAGCGCGAACGCCCCGGTGACCTGCATGAACCGGACCAGCCAGCAGAGCGCGCGGCAGGTCAGGTTCGAGTGCGGCGGGTTCTACGGCGGCACCAGCGGCAGCCCGTGGGTCACCGGTTTCGATCCGCGAACCCGCACCGGCACGATCGTCGGCGTAATCGGCGGCTACCAGGAGGGCGGCGACACCGATGCCATCTCCTACAGCGCGTACCTGAACGGCGACATCCGCCAGTTGTACGAGCAGGCCGCCGCGGACGGCTGAGCCGGGTCCGGTCGCGGGCTAGCTCACGATGGCCGGCTCGTGTTCCTCGGCGCTGACGTCGGCGCCGAGCGCGGCGAACCGCTCCGCGATCGTCGCGTGGCCGCGGTCGATCAGGTAGCCGTTGGACACCAGGGTCTCGCCCTCCGCGGCCAGGCCCGCCAGGATCAGCGCCGCGCCGCCGCGCAGGTCCTGCGCGACGACCTCGCAGCCGTGCAGCGAGGCCGCCCCGTGCACGATCGCGACGTTGTTGTCGATCTCGATCTTGGCGCCCATCTTGTTCAGCTCGGGCACCAGGGTGTACCGGCCGTCGAAGATCGTCTCCCGGATGTAGCTGGCGCCGTCGGCCAGCGTCGCCACCGCCATGATGGGCGACTGGAGGTCGGTGGCGTACCCCGGGTACGGCGACGTGACCACGTTGATCGGCCGCAGCGGACGCTCGCGCCTGACCTGGAGCACGGCGCCCTGGGACGCGAACTCGACGCCCATCTGCTCCAGCTTCCAGCGGACCACGCCGAAGTGATCCAGGTTCGCTCCCACCAGGTTGATCTCGCCGCCCGCGGCGGCCGCAGCCATGGCGAACACACCCGCGTCGATCCGGTCCGGCATCACCGTGTGCTCCACGGCGGTCAGCTCAGACACCCCGTGCACGGTGATGAACCCGGTGCCGCCGCCGCCGATCTGCGCGCCCATCTTGCTGAGGAACGCGATCACGTCGAGCACCTCGGGCTCTTGCGCGGTGTTGTCGATGATCGTGGTGCCAGGCGCCAGCGACGCCGCCATGATCAGGTTCTCTGTGCCGGTGTGCGACGGCGTGTCCAGGTACAGGTGCGCGCCGCGCAGCCCGGCGGGCGCCGTGATCCTGATGACCGTGTCGCCCTCGTCCACCGTCGCACCGAGCCGCGCGAACCCGCGGTAGTGGAAGTCGAGGTTCCTGTTGCCCAGGTTGCAGCCGCCGACGCCCTCGATGACCGCCTCGCCGAACCGGTGCAGCAGCGCGGGCACGAACAGGACCGTGCCACGGAACCGCCGCGCGATCTCGGCGGGCAGCACCGGGGAGGTCAGCCGTGCCGCGTCCACCACCAGGGTGCGCTCCGGCTCATGGAACTCGACACGGGCACCGACCGCCTGCGCCAGCTCGACAGCGCGCCGCACGTCCTCGATGGGCGGGACGTTCCGCAGCACGGTCCGGCCCCTCGGCGTCAGCAGCGACGCCGCGATCATCTTGAGCGCCGCGTTCTTGGCGCCCTGGATGAAGACCGTCCCGTGCAGGGTCGTGCCGCCGCGAACGCGGTAGCGGGTCTCGGTGCCCTTGGTCATGTGGATGGACTCCTGTCCGAGGGGTAACGACGAGAACGGCGCGCTACGCGAGCACACCCGTGCGAATGCGTTGTCCAGTATGCCATCCGAGAGGCGTGCTCACGTGAGCCCTGCGACACGGTCAAACACGCCGCCGAGCCGGGCGACGTACCGTCCGGCGTCGAATGCCCGGTCAAGGGCCAGCTCATCGATGGGCATGTTCCTGCTCTTCCCCTGGGCGAGCAAGGCATCACGGAACGGGGTCTGGTTGTCCCAGGTGTCCATCGCGGCGGCCTGCACGAGGGCGTACGCGTCTTCCCTGGACATTCCGCTGCTGACCAGCTCGAGCAGCACCCCCGAGGAGTACAGCAGGCCGTTCGTGAGGTCCATGTTCGCCCGCATCCGCGCGGCGTCCACCACCAGTCCCTCGACGAGCCCGGTGGTCAGGTGCACCAGGTAGTCCGTGGCGATCGCGGCGTCAGGAAGCGCGATCCGCTCCACGCTGGAATGTGAGATATCCCTCTCGTGCCACAACGGTATGCCTTCGGTGACCGGAGTCACGTATGAGCGCACGACCCGCGCCAGTCCGCAGATCCGCTCGGAGCGGATCGGGTTCTTCTTGTGCGGCATCGACGACGAGCCCTTCTGACCGGACCTGAACGGCTCGGCGAGCTCGCGCACCTCGGTCCGCTGCCCGTGCCTCACCTCGAGGGCTACCGCTTCGCAGACCGTGGCGAGCACGGCCAGCGCGGACACCCACTCGGCGATGCCGTCACGCATCACCACCTGGGTGGCCGCGTCGGCGGCGCGCAGCCCGAGGGCGGGCATCACCGCGGCCTCGATGGCCGGGTCGATGTTGGAGTAGGTGCCCACCGGCCCCGACAGCTTGCCGACCGCGACCGCCTCCCGCGCCCGCCGCACCCGGTCTCTGGACCGCGCCGCGGCGAACGCGAAGTCGGCGACGCGGTGGCCCCACAGGTCCGGTTCGGCGTGCACGCCGTGGGTCCGCCCCGAGCGCAGTGTGTTCCGGTGCGCGAGCGCGTGATCGCGCAGCGCCGCGACCAGGCGGTCCGCCTTCGCCACGATGATGTCGGTGGCCTCGGCGAGCTGAACGGCGAGCGCGGTGTCGAGCAGATCGGAGGAGGTCATCCCGTAGTGCACGTAGGCCGCCGCGGACCGCGGTTCGGTATTGTCCGCCCAGGCGGTGAGGAACGCGATCACGTCGTGTTCTGTCACGGCTTCGATCGCTGCCACCGCTTCGGGGGTGGGAGGAGGCGCCGAACGTACGGGGCCTACTGCCGAAGCGGGCACTGTTCCCGCCCGCGCGTGGGCCTCGAGCACCAGCGTCTCCACCCGGCACCAGAGCTCGTACTTGTGGGCGTCGCTCCACACCCGCCCCATCTCGGGCAGCGTGTACCTGTCGATCATGCCTTAACCGTAGCCTGCTCCGTGACCAGCGCGGCTGCGACGATGGCCGTGAGCAGCGCGATTCCTGCCGCCGCGTCCACCGCCACGGCCACGGGCCAGGCCGCGAGGGCGGCCGCGGCGGCCGCCGCCCGGTACCACGGGATGCCGGTGCCCGGGAGGTCGGCTGGGGCCGGTTGGCCGGGGGGACCCGGGAGGTCGGTCGGGGCCGGTTGGCCGGGGGGACCCGGGAGGTCGGTCGGGGCCGGTTGGCCGGGGGGACCCGGGAGGTCGGTCGGGGCCGGTTGGCCGGGGAGACAGAGCACCCAGCGGAACAGGACATCGCCGGCGAGGAACAACGTCACGCCGCCGGCCAGGGCCAGCGCTGGCCCGGCCGTCAGCGTGGTGCCCGGGTGCCCGATGGCCGTCTTCAGCCCGGCGGCGATCGCCACGATGCCGAGCAGCATCGGGATATACGCGTAAAAGTAGGCGACGAGCACAAGCCGTGGCCGGTCGGCGCGGTCGGCGCGGGCCAGCGATCGCGCCGCCCGCTCGTCGTCCGCGGTGCCGAAGAACGTCCACCACAGCGACGCGGTGAGCGCCAGCCCGAGCGCCGCCGACAGGGCGAGGCTCACCGTGACGCGCTGCCCCCCGGCGCCGATCCCGACATCGGCCACCGACTCGCCGAACGCCACGATCAGCAGTGACCCGTGCCGCTCGACGAAGTGCTCAGGCTGGATCTCGAACCGGCCGGCGAGCCGGACGAACAACGAGGCGCACACCTGCAGCACGAGCGCCGCCCCCCACAGTCCGTACGCGGCGGGGGACGGTGTCAGGCCCGCGATGACCAGCAGCAGCGCCGACCCGAGGTTGAACGGCAGGATCCGCCAGATGTTCCTGTTGACGCGCAGGTAGAGACCGCTGTGCACGGCGACGACCAGCAGGTAGCCGAGCCCGAAGGCCAGCCCGTCCCTGCCGCGTTCCCCGTCGCTGCCGAACGCGTGCGGGATCGACAGGCCGATGATGAGGAAGCCGACCATGCCGAGCAGGAGCAGCAGGCGCTCCGGCACGCGGGACGGCGTCCTGGTGTTGGTGAGCCAGACGTACCCGCTGTATATCCACCACAGCAGGCCGAAGATCAGCAGCACCCGCCCGGCCGCCGCCGGCGTCACGTGCACGGCCAGCATGCTGGTCAGCTGCGTGATCGTGAAGACGAAGACCAGGTTGAAGAACAGCTCGAGCGTGCTGACCCGCGCGGGCAGGTCAGCCTCCGGCTGCGGCTCGTTCCGCGATGTCATGCCGGTACCAGCCACCGTTGAAGTGGACGTGTTCCGCGACCTCGTAGGCGGCGGCGCGAGCGGCCGCCAGGTCCGGTCCAGAACCGACGGCGTTCAGCACGCGGCCGCCCGCCGTGACCAGGTTGCCGCCCTGGAGAGCAGTACCGGCGTGCAAGAGGTAACCACGGGCCCGTTCGGGATGATGGATCTTGATTTTGTCGCCCTTGACAGGGGACTCGGGATAGCCGGCCGCGGCGAGTACCACCGTGACCGCGGCACCGGGCAGCCAGCTCAGCGCTGGCGCGGCGGCCAGGTCGCCGGCCGCCGCGGCGTGCAGCAGGCCCGCCAGCGGGGTGGCCAGCCGGTCGAGGACGACCTGCGTCTCCGGGTCGCCGAAGCGGGCGTTGAACTCCACCACCTTGACACCCTTGCCGGTGAGCGCCAGGCCCGCGTAGAGCAGGCCGCGGTACGGCGTGCCGCGGCGGCGCAGCTCGCCGATGGCGGGCCCGATGACCGAGCCCAGGACGGTGTCCGCCAGGTCGGGCGGGGCCCAGGGGAGGGGGGCGTAGGCGCCCATGCCGCCGGTGTTCGGGCCCTGATCGCCGTCGCGGGCCCGCTTGAAGTCCTGCGCGGGCAGCAGGGGGACCGCGGCGGTGCCATCGGCGAGCGCGAACAGGGAGACCTCGGGGCCGTCCAGGTACTCCTCGATCACGACCTTCCCGCAGGCGGCGGCGTGCTTTCTCGCCGTCGCGAGGTCATCGGTGACCACGACGCCCTTGCCCGCCGCCAGCGCGTCGTCCTTCACCACGTACGGCGGGCCGAACGTGGCGAGCGCGACGTCGGCTTCCGCTTCGCTGTGGCAGGTGAACGAGCGCGCGGTGGGAATCCCTGCGTCGGTCATGACCTCCTTGGCGAACGCCTTGGAGCCCTCGATGCGGGCGGCCGCGGCGTCCGGGCCGAAGACGGCGATGCCCGCCGCGCGCAGCGCGTCGGCCACCCCGGCCACCAGCGGCACCTCGGGCCCGATCACCACGAGGCCGGCGTTGATGTGTTCCGCCAGCCGGGTGACGTCCGCCGGATCGGCGGGCTTAACCTCGTGGAGCTGTGCGAGCTCCGCGATGCCGGGGTTGCCTGGGGCGGCGTGCAGCTCGCTGACGCCGGGGTCGCGGGCCAGGGCGCGGGCGATCGCGTGCTCGCGGCCGCCCGAGCCGATCACCAGTACTCGCACGTGCGCCATCCTCGCCTGTACGTGGTCGATGTGACATCGTCCACCAAAGAGTGTGGTCGGTGGGACATCGACCCTATAGAAGCGAGCGCAGCTGGAGGGTCTGATCGCGGCGCGGGCCGACGCCGATCGCGCTGACCGGGGCGCCGGCCAGCTCCTCGATGGTCTTGACGTAAGCCTTCGCGGCCTTCGGCAGGTCCTCGAAGCTCCTCACCTGCGAGATGTCCTCCCACCAGCCGTCGAGGTACTCGTAGACCGGCTTGGCGTGGTGGAACTCGGTCTGCGTCATCGGGATCTCGTCGTACCGCTTGCCGTCGACCTCGTAGGCCACGCAGACCGGCACCTTGTCCAGGGTGGACAGCACGTCCAGCTTGGTGACGAAGAAGTCGGTGACGCCGTTGACCCGCGTCGCGTACCGGGCGATCACCGCGTCGAACCAGCCGGTGCGCCGTGGCCGGCCGGTGGTCACGCCGTACTCGCCGCCGGTCTTGCGCAGGTAATCGCCGGACTCGTCCTTCAGCTCGGTCGGGAACGGGCTGGCGCCGACCCGCGTGGTGTACGCCTTGACGATGCCGATCACCTTGGTGATCCTGGTCGGCCCGATGCCCGCGCCGACGCACGCGCCGCCGGCCGTCGGGGACGATGAGGTGACGAACGGGTAGGTGCCGTGATCCACGTCCAGCATGGTGGCCTGGGCGCCTTCGAGGAGCACGACCTCGTCGTTGTCCAGCGCGTTGCCGAGGACGAGGCCAGTGTCCGCGACGTACGGCTTCAGCCGCTCGCCGTACGTCAGGTACTCCTCGGCGGTCGCGGCCGCGTCGATGCCGCGGCGGTTGTAGACCTTGGTGAGCAGCTGGTTCTTGTCGCGCAAGACGAGATCGAGTTTCTGGCGGAGGATGCCCGGGTCGAACAGGTCCTGGACCCGTATCCCCATCCGGGCGACCTTGTTGCCGTAGGTCGGGCCGATGCCGCGGCCGGTGGTGCCGATCCTGGCGTTCCCGAGGAACCGCTCGCTCACCTTGTCCAGGGCGCGATGGTGCGGCATGATCAGGTGCGCGTTGGCGGAGACCAGCAGCTTCTCGCAGCTGACGCCGCGGCTTTCCAGGCCGTCGATCTCCTCGAAGAGCACCTTCGGGTCGATGACGACGCCGTTGCCGATCACGGGCGTGACGTTCCTGGAGAGGACCCCGGACGGCAGCACGTGCAGCGCGTAGCTCTCCTCGCCGATGACCACGGTGTGGCCGGCGTTGTTGCCGCCCTGGTACCTGACGACATACTGAACGCGGTCACCGAGCAGGTCGGTCGCCTTGCCCTTACCCTCGTCGCCCCACTGGGCGCCGATAAGCACGATGGCGGGCATCTTTTATACGCCTTTCACACGACGAGAAAGCCCCTGGCAGCGCAAGCGCACGACAGGGGCTCTTGCGTCATGAGGGTACCCGCGCAGGTCATGTAGCCGCAAAGACGCACCGCCCCGGCACGTGGCAGACTGCGGGCTATGAGCACGCATGTGAACCTGCTTGGCGAGCCCGCGCCGACGCTGCTTCCCTCGCTGCCCGAGGCCGAGCAGCTGGTGTCCGCGGGCACCTCCGCGACGGAGATCGCGGCTCAGTATCCGGCGTTCTCGCTGGCCTGGGCGCTGCTGGCGGAGGCGGCGCTCGCGGACAACCGGTACGTCGACGCCTATGCCTACGCCAGGACCGGGTATCACCGGGGGCTGGACGCGCTGCGGCGCAACGGGTGGAAGGGGCACGGGCCGATCCCCTGGTCGCACGCCCCTAACCAGGGGTTCCTGCGCTGCCTGGCGGCGCTGGCCCGGGCGGCCGGCGCCATCGGTGAGGACGAAGAGGCGGACCGGTGCTGGAAGTTCCTCGCCGACAGCAGCGCCGACGCGTACGCCGAGCTGTCTAGCTGAGCTTGGTGCCCGCCGACAGCAGGTCCTCGCAGGCCTCCACGACGCGGGCCGACATCCCGGCCTCGGCCGCCTTGCCCCACGAGCGGGGGTCGTAGTCCTTCTTCCTGCCGACGTCGCCGTCCACCTTGAGCACGCCGTCGTAGTTCGAGAACATGTGGCCGGCCACGGGCCTGGAGAACGCGTACTGCATGTCGGTGTCCACGTTCATCTTCACCACGCCGTAAGAGATGGCCTCGCGGATCTCCTCAAGCGCCGACCCCGAACCGCCGTGGAAGACCAGGTCGAACGGCTTCTCCTTGCCGTACTTCGCGCCTACGGTGTCCTGGATTTCCTTGAGCACCGCCGGGCGCAGCTTCACATGGCCGGGCTTGTAGACGCCGTGCACGTTGCCGAACGTGGCGGCGAGGATGTACCGGCCGCGCTCGCCGAGCCCGAGCGCCTCGGCCGTGGCCAGCGCGTCTTCCGGGGTGCTGTACAGCTTCTCGTTCATCTCGCCGACGACGCCGTCTTCCTCACCGCCGACAACGCCGATCTCGAGCTCCATGATGATGCGGGCCCTGGCGCACTTCTCCAGGAGCTCCTTGGCAATCTGGAGATTCTCGGTGAGCGGTACCGCGGAGCCGTCCCACATGTGCGACTGGAACAGCGGGTCCTGCCCGTTCCTGACCCGCTCGGCGGAGATCTCGATGAGCGGGCGCATGTAGCCGTCCAGCTTGTCCTTCGGGCAGTGGTCGGTGTGCAGCGCGACGTGGACGGGGTACTTCGCGGCGACCACGCGGGCGAATTCCGCGAGCGCCACGGCGCCGGTGACCATGTCCTTCACCTTCTGGCCAGACAGGTATTCGGCGCCACCGGTGGAGATCTGGACGATCCCGTCGCTCCCCGCGTCGGCGAAGCCCTTGAGTGCCGAGTTCAGCGTCTGGCTCGAGGTCACGTTGACCGCCGGGTAAGCGAAGCCTTGCTGCTTGGCGCGGTCCAGCATCTGGGCGTAGATCTCAGGGGTCGCGATGGGCATGGCCGTGGCTCCTGTTGTCTGTCAGCAGTGATGTCAGGGAAACTCTAGCTGGCCGCCGGGGTTAAGGTTTGACTTGAACGTGTCTGACTACCCCGCACTGATGCTGTACAAAGGTGGCCATGGAGAGCTTCCTGGTTTCGCACGCCATCTACGCGATCATCGTTTTCGGCGTGCTGGAAGCCATGTGCATCCCGATCTCCTCTGAGCTCACGTTCCTGCTCGGCGGCGCGATCGCCTCGGGCGCGGTCACCGGGACGCACCAGCACCCGAGCCTGGCCCTCGTGATCATCGTGGGGACGCTGGCCGAACTCGTCGGCTCGTACATCTCTTACGGGATTGGCCGCGTCGGAGGACGCCCGCTGGTGCGCCGCTGGGGCCGCTATGTGCTGGTGACCGAGGCGGACGTGGCTCGCGCCGAACGGTTCCTCGTCGGGCGGGGCGTGTGGGCCGTGCCCGTCGCGCGCATGCTGCCGTTCGTGCGGGCCTTCGCGTCGATCGTGGCAGGCCTGGTTGAGATCCCGCCGCTAAAGTTCGGCGTGCTGAGCTTCATCGGCACGTTCATCTACGTGGTCGTCTTGTCCAGCATCGGGTACAGCCTCGGCAGCGAGTGGAGCAAGATCAACCACGGGCTCACGGTTATCACGTACGTTCTCGCGGCCGTCGTCATCGTGGCGATCGTCGGGTTCGTGTTCTACCGGCTGCGCGAGTTCAGGAAGGAAACCGCGGCGGCCGCCGCACGCGGGGAAGTCCCGGCCGGGCCGACGGACCACGCGGCGGGGCCCGGGCAGGCCGGGCGGCCCGGCGGGCGGCACGCTCGCTAGGATCTCCGCCCTGGTTACAGCCCCAGCTCGGCGAACTCGTAGACAGCGCGGTAGGGCAGGCCGCGGTCCAGGACGCGCGGCCGCGCGCCGCGCTCGACAAGGACCGCGACGCCGACTACCTCGGCGCCAGCTTCCTGCAGCGCGTCCACCGCGGTGAGCACGGAAGCACCGGTCGTGGAGGTGTCCTCGACGGCCAGCACGCGCCGGCCGGTCACGTCGGGCCCCTCGATGCGTCGTTGCGTCCCGTGCGTCTTCTCCGCCTTCCGCACCACGAACGCGTCGAGTGGCGTGCCCCGGCTGGCGGCGGCGTGCATCATCGCGCAGGCCACCGGGTCGGCGCCGAGCGTCAGCCCGCCGACCGCCTCGTAGGCCAGGTCCGCCGTGGCGTTGAGTAGCACACGCCCGGCCAGCGGGGCGAGGCGGCCGTCGAGCAGGACCCGTCGCAGGTCCACGTAGCTGCTCGCGTGCCGCCCGGACGACAGCGTGAAGTCGCCATATATCACTGCCCTGGCCTTGATCCCGGCCAGCAGTTCGTCGCGATCGCTCACGCGTCAGAGCATATAAAGCATGCCGCCGCAGGGCGCACGGCAGACCGCACGGGTCGCACGCTGGGCACTTCTCTCGTTTGGGAATGCACGGAAAGCCCAACGCGGCTGGCTAGCTTTACTACCCTAGAAGAGGCGGAAAACAATCGGAAGGACGGTGACCTGCGTGGATCGCTGTGCGCTGTTCGTGGACGCGGGCTATGTACTAGCGGACGGCGCCATGGCGGTGCACGGAACGCGGCACCGGGAGTCGGTGTCCTGGGACTACGCGGGACTCACGCAATTTCTCTCCGGCCTGGCCAGCGAACGGTCCGGGCTCCCGCTCTTGCGCTGCTACTGGTACGAGGCGACCGTCGAGGGCCGCCGGACCGAGGAACACGACACGCTCGCCGACCTGCCTGGGGTTAAGCTCCGGCTCGCCAAGATGCGCCCGGGGCGCCGGGAAGGCGTGGAGAGCGAGATCCACCGTGACCTCACGACCCTGGCGCGGAACAAGGCCGTGACCGACGCGATGGTCGTCAGCGCGGAGGAGGACCTCGCCCAGGTTGTCGCGGACGTTCAGGACCTCGGCATGCGGGTCACCCTGCTGCACATCGCGGTCGACGGCAACGGGGAGGTCCCTCGCGCGCTCCGGCAGGAGTGCGATGACATCGCGGAGATTAGCGGCGCGCACCTGCGCCCGTACGTCGAGCTGATCTCAGGAGCCGAGCCGGCGCGCACGGACGAGCAGGACGGCGGCTCACTGATCGTGTTCCGCCCGGCGGCGAACGGTCACGGCCAGCCTGCAGGCGCCGCCCCGTACGCGCCAGCCCCGCAGGAAACCGACAACGGCTACCAGACGCCCCCTGTCTACCAAGCGCCGGCCGGTACGCTCGGCGACGCGCCTGAGCCCTCCGCCGCCACCCTTGACCTGGCAACTGCCGCGCAGGACGTCCAGCAGGAGCAGCAGGAGGAGCAGCAGGACGCCCAGCCTGTTCAGCCGCAGCCAGTTCAGCAAGAGCCACAGCCGGCCCAGCAAGAGCCACAGCCGGCCCAGCAAGAGCCACAGCCGGCCCAGCAAGAGCCACAGCCGGCCCAGCAAGAGCCACAGCCGGCCGAGCAAGAGGTAGTCGCCGAGCAGGAGCAGCCTGTCGAGCCCGCGGCGCCCGCGCCGCCCGCCGCCGAGTACTTCGGCGCGCCGCCGGGTCTTGCCGTCGTTCAGCCGGAGCAAGGGCAGGGCCAGCCTTCGCCGTCTTTCCCCACGGATCCTCAGGAGTTCGCCGTGCGGCCCGAGTGGCCCGCGGGACCCGAATTCACGCCGCGGCCGGAGGTGTACGGCGCCCCGGTGGCCGTTCCCGCGCCACCCGCCGAGCAGCCGGTTGTTCTTCCCGCGGCGCGGAATCGCGCTACCGATCTGTCGGGGTACCGCCCCGGTGCCATCCGCATGCAGCCGCCACGCGATCCGGTGAGCCGGGAGCCGCTGCCAGCCGAGCCCGGCGACGGCTACCAGCCAGCACCGGCTTCCGCCCAGGTTCACCGGCTGCCCACTCGCGGAGCGGGCCAGCCGGCCGCCGCCCCGCCCCCGCTTGGGGTGCCTGGGGCGCCCGGAGTGCCCGGGGCGCCTGGGCCGGCGATGCCACCACCCCCGGTCGGCCAGCCGATGTCTGTGCAGCCGCCGCAAGGACAGCCGCAGCAGGGTCAGCCGCAGCAGGGTCAGCCCGGTATCGGGCAGCCGGCGGCCGGCCCGTTCGCCGCGCCGCAGCCGGAAGCCGGACCGTTCGCCGCGCCGGAGCCAGAAGCCCGGCCGTTCGCGGCACCGCAGCCGGAAGCCCGGCCGTTCGCGGCACCGCAGCCGGAAGCCGGGCCGTTCGCGGCGCCGCAGCCGGAAGCCCGGCCGTTCGCTGCGCCGCAGCAGGAACCCGGCCAGCCGCCGCTAGCAGGACAGCCGCCGGCCGGCCAGTACGCGGCGCCGGCGCCGGTGACGCCAATGGTGCCTGACGTCGGCTATCCGGCCTACGATGCCGGCCACACGGCCGCGCGCAACGGCTCATACACCGGCCCGCGGCCGGTCGCCCCGCTCGGGTCGGGCGGTGGTGCGCCAGCGGCGCCGTGGGGGCAGCCCCCGGCCGGGGGCCTCAACGGCCCTAGCGGCCCTAGCGGCCCCATCGGTCCCGGCGTCCCCGGCGCTCCCGTGGGTCTGGGAGGGCACCAGGGTCAGCCGGCGGCAAACCCGCTCGCCACGCCGTCGGCGATTACCCCGCAGGCCGATCCGGGGGGCCAGCCTGGTCCAGTCCCCGGCGGCCCGCTCGGACCGGCCGGGCCGGCGTACTCCGCTGCGCAGCCGGGTGTCTCGCTCGCTGACGCCGTTCAGTCGGCACACCGGGAAGGCCAGGAGTTCGGCGAGTCGGTCGCGCGTGACGCGCCGGCGCTCTGGCTGGAGGCAGTGCTGGCCAGGAAGCCGCGGATGCCGTCCGACCTGGAGGCAAGGCTGCTCCAGGGATCGGCGCTGCCGATCGACTTCCTGTTGCATGACGAGGTGCGGCACGCGCTGCGCCGCGGGTTCTGGGACGCCCTAGAGCGTGCCCGCCGCTGACCTCATAAATCGCGTGCGCAACCCCCGTTGCGGACATCACATCCATGCGAATGGGAAAGGTCCACTGGGGTACCGTGGGAAGAGTGGCTGACGTCGATGCATTCGACGAGATCGAGTTTCAGGCAGCACGGACAGGCAATCACGTGCGGGCCGCAGTACGCATGAGCGAGCTCGCCCGCGGGGTGGATCCTGGCATGCGCGCCGAGTCTCACCTGCGGGTCGGCGAGCAGTGGATGATGGCCGACGAACCGCAGCAAGCGGCGGACGAGTTCACCGCGGCGATCGAAGACGGCGGACCCACGTTTGCCAACCCCAGTGTCTACCTCGCCAGGGCGCTGTTCGCGCTGGGCCGGGACCAGGAGGCGGAGCGGCTGCTTGCCGCGCTGGCTGCCAAGCGCGAGTTTGCCACGCCTCGCACGTGCGACCTCGTCGCCGAACTGCTGATGGAGCAAGGCGACCTGCGGGGCGCGCTGGAGTGGGCGACGGCGGGCGTCGAGCATTGTGTCAAGCAAGCCGACGACAACGAGCTCCAGCTCCTGCTCCGCCTGCGCTACCGCATCCGCGTCGATCTCGGCCTCGACGAGGACGACTACGACCGGATGCTGGACGCCACCCACCGGCAGGGCTAACCGCGCGCAGAGACAGTTTGTCCCTGGTTTCTGCTGCCGGAGCGACGAACGGTAAGTCTCCAAACGGCCGGCGTCCCTGCCGCCGACTCGCTATCGAGGGAACCATCCAGCTGTGAGACGGACGCACATTGGACGTGCCTGTCCGGCTCTCACAGATGTGCGACACGCCTTAGGTTTCTTTTTGTGCACCGCGAACTAGGTAACGACGACCCGGAGAGCGGTGTTACGGCCGTTACTTGGTCCGCTGGCCGGGCGGCGCGCGGCGGGTCCTGCACCATCCGGTCGGGGAAGGCGCGGGTGACGGCGGCGGTGCGGCTGGAGACACCCAGCTTCTGGTAGATGTTTTCCAGGTGGGTGCGCACGGTTCCCTCGGAGATGCCCAGCTGACGGGCGATCTGGGTGTTGGTGTGCCCGGCGGCCAGCAGGCGCAGCAGGTCGTTCTGCCGGGGGGTGAGCCGGGGGACGGGGTGGCGGCGCCGCTCGGCGTCCAGGTAGGCCCGCTGCAGGTGCGGGCGCAGCAGCACCAGCAGTGCCCGGTCGCGTTCGGGAAAGTCCGGCCCGGGCCCGCGGAGGAGGATCAGCCGGATGGTCCGCCAGGGCCCGGCGCTCAGCCCCGCGGCGGGATCGGGCAGGCACATCTGCAGCTCATGCTCGTGCCCGTTCGGCCGGTAGAACTCGCTGTACATGGCGGTGGAATGCCATTGCCGGGCCGAGTAGAAGTCCGCGGTCGCCAGGACGCTGCGCAGGTCGCCGGTGCGCTCGGGATGACTGCAGGGCCGGGAGTCCCAATGGCAGGCCCACCAGTGCTGCACGAACGCCGGGTCCGCGTCCTCGCTTGCCTTGCCGTCGTCGCTTAGAGCCGGCAGCTGCTGCAACCACCACGTCTCTTGCCGCTCGCTGTCGTAGCGGTCGAGCCAGATGTCGTCGCAGTGGATCTGGTCTTTCAGGTCGGCCAGCAGGGACGGCGGCAGCCCGTCCCCGTCCGGCAGGTCGGGCCGGTCCTGGCTGACGATGGCCGCCAGGGCGCGCAGGTCCCGGTCGCTGGCCCTGATCGGAGTGCTCATCGCGGGCCCCTTCCGCTGCTGATGATCTCACGGTACGCCGGCCCGGCCCGGCCTGGATATCCGCAGATCATCGGATACCGGCCGGGCCGCTGGCCTGCGCACACTCACAGGTGACAGCTTGCGCTATGAGCTGAAGGAGACCGTCATGAACCCATACGAGACGGCCATGGTCACAAACACCTGTGTGGCCAGCACCAGCCGCCAGCCACGAATCAGAGACGTTGCCAGGAGTAGATCATGACCATCCGGCAGGGCCTCATCGAGGCGTGCCGGGACGACGCCCGGCGGGCCGGCGAGCGGAACCGCCTGCTCCTGGAGGCCCGCCGGGCCCGCCGCCAGCGCCCAGCTCCCGCCGCTCCGGTAAGGCGCCTGGGCCACCTGCTGGCCCGCCGGGCGACCGCATCGCCCCGGCGCCTCCCGGCCTTGCCCGAGCAAACCGGACAAGGCCAGGTCACCGCCCCCATTTCACCGGCGAGTTCGCCATGAACGGGCACCCGCCGCTGGAGCGACAGAAACCAGGGACAAAGTACTGACTTAGGCGACCTTCGCCGCCGGGCCGACCGTGAGCTCGTCCGATGCCGGGTCGAGGTCGACGAGGACCTCGTCCCCGTCGGTGATCGAGCCGGATAGCAGGGCCCGCGCCAGCTTGTCGCCGATCGCGGACTGCACGAGCCGGCGCAGCGGGCGCGCCCCGAACACCGGGTCGAACCCGGTCAGCGCGAGCCATTCCCTGGCCGCCGGGCTCACCGTCAGCAGCAGCCGCCGGGCGGCGAGCCGCGCCGCCAGCCGCTCGACCTGCAGGTCCACGATCCTGGTCAGATCGGACGTGGACAGCGAGTCGAAGATGATCACGTCGTCGAGCCGGTTGAGGAACTCCGGCTTGAACGCCGCGCGCACCGCGGTGAGCACCGCCTCCCGCTTCGCCCGGTCATCCAGGGCGGCATCGGCGATGAACGCCGAGCCGAGGTTCGAGGTCAGGATCAGGATCGTGTTACGGAAGTCCACGGTCCTGCCCTGCCCGTCGGTGAGCCGCCCGTCGTCCAGGACCTGGAGCAGCACGTCGAACACCTCGGAGTGCGCCTTCTCGACCTCGTCGAGCAGCACCACGCAGTACGGGCGCCGCCGCACCGCCTCGGTGAGCTGCCCGCCCTCCTCGTAGCCGATGTATCCCGGCGGCGCGCCGACCAGGCGCGCGACCGAGTGCTTCTCGCCGTACTCGCTCATGTCGATGCGGATTATCGCCCGCTCGTCGTCGAACAGGAACTCCGCCAGGGCCTTGGCCAGCTCCGTCTTGCCGACACCGGTCGGCCCGAGGAACAGGAACGACCCCGTGGGCCGGTCGGGATCGGACACGCCGGCCCGCGCGCGGCGCACCGCGTCGGAGACGGCCTGCACGGCCGCGGACTGCCCGATCACCCGGTTGCCGAGCTCGGCTTCCATCCGCAGCAGCTTGCCGGTCTCGCCCTCGAGCAGCCGCCCGGCGGGGATTCCTGTCCACGCCGACACGACGTCTGCCACGTCGTCCGGCCCGACCTCTTCCTTCACCATCGGCGCCGCGGCTGGGATCCCGACCGAAGTGTCAGCAGAGTCCTCGTCCGAACGGTCGGTGGCGATTGCCTCCGCGATTTCCGCGTCCAGGGTGGGGATTTCGCCGTACAGCAGCCTCGAAGCCGTCTCGTAGTCGCCGTCGCGCTGGGCGCGCTCGGCCTGGCCCTTCAGGTCATCGAGCTTCTTCTTCAGCTCGCCCACCCGGTTCAGGCCGGACTTCTCCTGCTCCCAGCGCGCGGTCAGCGCGGTGAGCTGCTCCTGGCGGTCGGCCAGGTCGGCGCGCAGCTTCTCCAGCCGGTCCTTGCTCGCGGCGTCCGACTCGCGCGACAGCGCGAGCTCCTCCATCTTCATCCGGTCCACGATGCGGCGCAGCTCGTCGATCTCGACCGGCGAGGAGTCGATCTCCATCCGCAGCCGGGACGCGGACTCATCCACGAGGTCGATCGCCTTGTCGGGCAGGAACCTGGCGGTGATGTACCGGTCGGACAGCGTGGCCGCCGCGACGAGCGCGGCGTCCGAGATCTGCACCTGGTGGTGGGCCTCGTAGCGGCCCTTGAGCCCGCGCAGGATCGCGATCGTGTCCTCGACCGAGGGCTCGCCGACCAGCACCTGCTGGAAGCGGCGCTCAAGCGCCGCGTCCTTCTCGATCCGCTCGCGGTACTCGTCGAGCGTGGTCGCGCCGACCATGCGCAGCTCGCCGCGGGCGAGCATCGGCTTCAGCATGTTGCCCGCGTCCATCGCGCCCTCCGCCGCGCCGGCACCGACCACGGTGTGCAGCTCGTCGATGAACGTGATGACCTGGCCGTCGCTCTGCTTGATCTCGTTGAGCACGGCCTTGAGCCGCTCTTCGAACTCACCGCGGTACTTGGCGCCCGCGACCATGCTGCCCAGGTCAAGCGCGATCAGCCGCTTGCCGCGCAGCGACTCGGGCACGTCGCCGGCCACGATCCGCTGGGCGAGGCCCTCCACGACGGCGGTCTTGCCGACGCCGGGCTCGCCGATCAGCACCGGGTTGTTCTTCGTCCGCCTGGACAGCACCTGCACGACCCGGCGGATCTCGGAGTCACGGCCGATGACCGGGTCCAGCTTGCCGTCCTTGGCCTGCTGGGTCAGGTCGACGCCGTACTTCTCCAGCGCCTGGTAGGTGCCCTCCGGGTCCTCGCTGGTGACCCGGGCGCTGCCGCGCACCTGGGTAAACGCCTCGGTCAGCGCGTCAGGCGTGGCGCCGGCCTCGCGCAGCAGCGTGGCCGCCTGCCCTCCGTCGGCCGCCAGGCCGACGAGCAGGTGCTCGGTGGAGACAAACTCGTCGTCCAGCTGCTGGGCGCGGTTCGTCGCGGTGTTGATGACGCCGAGCAGCTGACGGGACAGCTGCGGCGCGCTCGTGGTCGAGCCGCGCATCTGCGGCAGCTTCGTGATGTGCTCGGCAGTTTCCTTAGCGATGACGCCCGGATCGGCGCCGACCGCCTTGAGCAGTGATGCCGCGATGCCCCCGGTCTGGTCGAGCAGGGCGGCAAGCAGGTGCAGCGGGTCAACCTGTGGGTGGCCGTCCGCCGCGGCGCGCCGCGCCGCGATGGACAGCGCCTCCTGGCTATTGCGAGTGGGCTTGAAGTCCATCGGTGTGTGTTCCCCTTTGTTGCTTATTCACTTTTGTCGTGCTCGTCGCCCGCTTGCGGCGACGCCGGGTGCCAGAACGTCACCCGGCTAGAGGCGCGGACCGGCACCAGCGCGGCCGCCGGATCGGGGGTCCTGGACCGCCGGAGCTCAGCCAGCCGGGCCGCGACCGCGCGGGTGGACTCGAGTTCCTCCCGCAGCCGGGCCACCTCGGCGTGCAGCTCGGCCGCCATCAGCCTGGCCTGCTCAACCTCGCGCTCGAGGTCGAGGATCCGCTTGATGCCGGAGAGGTTGATCCCCTCCTCTTGCGACAGCCGCTGTATCTCGCGCAGCGCGAGGATGTTGCGCATCGAGTAGCGGCGGCCGCCGCCGGTGGTGCGCCGCGGGGTGACCAGTCCGACACGCTCGTAGCCGCGCAGCGTCTGCGGGTGCATGCCGGACAGGTTCGCGGCAACGGAGATGACGTAGACGGGCATGTCGTCGGACAGCTCGTAGGGGCTACTCATGTCATCTCCTTTCTCTTCTGGTGCTATTCATGGTGAAACTCAGTTCTGCTTGGCCCGCTTGAGCAGTTCCTCCCGCGGGTCGGTGCCTGACGTCGCGATGCGCAGGTCCTCAAGCGCGGACCGGGCCTTGCTGTTCAAGTCCTGCGGCACGGTTATGTCGACCGTGGCGAGCAGGGCGCCCAGCGTCCCGTCCTTCTTGCGGACACCACGCCCGGGAACGCGGAACACCTGTCCGTTCGGGGTGCCCGGCGGGACGCGGACCGTGACCGCGGGTCCGCGGTGGGTGGGCACCTTGATCTCCGCCCCGAGCGCGAGCTCGGAGATGGTCACCGGCACCGTGACGGTCAGGTTGTCACCGTTCCGGCCGAAGACCGGGTGCGGTTTCACGTGAACCCGGACATACAGGTCCCCGTTCCTGCCACCGTGCTCGCCGGGGGCACCCTTGCCGGGAATCCGGATCCGCTGCCCGTCGGCGACGCCGGCGGGTATCCGGGCCTGGATGGTGCGCGAGCTCATCGCGCGGCCACTCCCGCTGCAGGACTGGCACGGGTCGTCTACCACCAGGCCGCGGCCCCGGCAGGTCTTGCACGGCTCGGACATCCCGAAGCCGCCAAGGTTCCTGCTCTGCTGGCCGGTGCCCTGGCAGTCCGGGCAGACCCGCGGCACGGTGCCTGCCTTGGCTCCGGTGCCGTGACAGACCGGGCAGGGTCCCTCACCGGTCAGCCGCAGCGACACGGTCGCGCCGTCGATCGAATCGCCGAACGGCAGCGTGGTTTCCGTCTCCACGTCCGCGCCGCGCCGCGCCCGGCTCTGCGCCGTGCCGCCGCGGCCGCGGAAGATGCCGCCAAGCACGTCACCGAGACCGTCGCCGCCGAACAGGTCGCCAAGGTCGAAGGTGCTGCCGCCGGCACCGCCCCTGGTGCCAGTCGGCACCCGGAAGCCGCTGCCGAACATCGAGCGCGCCTCGTCGTACTCCTTGCGCTGCTTCTCGTCGGACAGGACGTTGTACGCTTCGGTGATTTCCTTGAAGCGCTCCCCGGCGTCCGCGTTCCCCTTGTTCGCGTTCGCGTCCGGATGGTATTTACGCGCGAGGTCGCGGTACGCCTTCTTGATATCGGCAGTCTTCGCAGTCTTGGGCACGCCCAGCGTCTTGTAGTA
Source organism: uncultured Actinomycetota bacterium (assembly GCA_963843745.1). GTDB lineage: Bacteria > Actinomycetota > Actinomycetes > Streptosporangiales > Streptosporangiaceae > Trebonia. The sequence continues at coordinate 484,458 of CAWJLP010000006.1, read as the reverse complement.
GTCCTTCTCCAGGTAATCCTTCGTGCTCATCTGGCCTCGCTGGGCTCTTTAGTCGTTGCTGCTTCCGTCTGGTCCTGTGGCGGGCTCCGCGACCGCCACCCTGGCCGGGCGGAGAATCCGCTCGCCTACTCGGTAGCCGGGCTGGAGGACCTCCACGCAGGTGTCCTCCGTGACGTCCGGCGAGTAGCTGTGCGTCAGCGCCTCGTGGATCTTCGGGTCGAACGTGTCGCCGCGCTGGCCGTAACTGACCAGCCCGAGCTTGGTGAGCGCCGCCTGCAGCGAGTCCGCGACGGACTTGAAGCCGCCGGACAGCTCACCGTGCTCCCGTGCCTGGCCGATGGCGTCGAGCACGGGCAGCAGCTCGGTGAGCGCGCCGGCGACGGCGTGCTCACGGACAGCGGCCCGGTCCCTGTCCACCCGCTTGCGGTAGTTCGCGTACTCGGCCTGCAGTCGCTGCAGGTCCGCGGTCCGCTCGGCGAGCTCGGTGCGGATCTTGTCCGCCGCGGCCCGGTCCGCGGCCACCGCCGCGGGGTCGGTCTCGTTCGGCATAGCTTCGGCTCCGTCGCCGTCGTCGGCCCTGCCGTGTTTGGGCTGGCCGGGCTGTCCGGGCGCCCCGGCCCCCCCGGGCCGGCCGGCACTCGTGGTGCCGGCCGGCTGGGAAGCCGCGTGCTTGCCCCGTCGGGGCTGCCCCGTCACCGGGTCGATCCGCCTGTGGTCGCGGATCACCGGGCCGTTGCCACCCGTGTCGTCAGGTGCTGTCATCAGGCAGCGCCGCCTTCGCCTTCGCCTTCGTCGACGATCTCGGCGTCAACGACACCCTCGTCCTGCGGAGTCTCCTCCGAGGCGGCGGTGCCCTCGGCGCCTTCGGCGCCGCTCGCTGCCTGCTGCGCCTGGGCGGCCTGGTAGATGGCGGTTCCCATCTTCTGGCTGACCGTGGCGGCGTGCTCGCTGGCGGTCTTGATGGCGTCGATGTCGTTGCCCTCGATCGCCTTCTTCAGGTCGGCGATCGCAGACTGCACCTCGGACTTGATGTCCGCCGGGATCTTCTCGTCGTTCTCGGCGAGGAACTTCTCGGTGCTGTAGACCAGCGTGTCGGCCTGGTTGCGGACTTCCGCCTCCTCGCGCCGCCTGCGGTCCTCCTCGGCGTACTGCTCGGCGTCGCGGACCATCTTCTCGATGTCGTCCTTGTTCAGCGCCGAGCCGCCGGTGATCTGCACCGACTGCTGCTTGCCCGTGCCCAGGTCCTTGGCGGACACGTTCACGATGCCGTTGGCGTCGATGTCGAAGGAGACCTCGATCTGCGGGATGCCGCGCGGGGCCGGCGCGATGCCGGTCAGGTCGAACATGCCCAGCTTCTTGTTGTAGGCCGCGATCTCGCGCTCGCCCTGGTAGACCTGGATCTGCACCGACGGCTGGTTGTCATCGGCCGTGGTGAAGATCTCCGAGCGCTTGGTCGGGATCGTGGTGTTGCGCTCGATGAGCTTGGTGAAGATCCCGCCCTTGGTCTCGATGCCCAGCGACAGCGGGGTCACGTCGAGCAGCAGGATGTCCTTGACCTCGCCCTTGAGCACGCCAGCCTGCAGGCAGGCGCCGACGGCGACGACCTCATCCGGGTTGACGCCCTTGTTCGGCTCCTTGCCGTCGGTCAGCGACTTGACCAGGTCCACGACCGCCGGCATCCGGGTGGAGCCGCCGACCAGGACCACGTGGTCGATCTCGCTGAGGTTGACGTTCGCGTCCTTGATCACCTGCTGGAACGGGCTCTTGCAGCGGTCGATCAGGTCCGAGGTCATGCGCTGGAACTCGGCCCTGGTGAGCCGGGTGTCCAGGTGCAGCGGGCCGTCAGGGCCGTGGGAGATGTAAGGCAGGTTGATCTGCGACTCCATCGACTGGGAGAGCTCGATCTTTGCCTTCTCCGCGGCCTCGCGCAGCCGCTGCAGCGCCATCTTGTCCTTGGACAGGTCGATGCCGTAGCCGGACTTGAAGTCCTGCACCAGCCAGTCGACGATGCGCTGGTCCCAGTCGTCACCACCGAGGTGGTTGTCGCCGCTGGTCGCCTCGACCTCGACAACGCCGTCGCCGACGTCGAGCAGGGAGACGTCGAAGGTGCCGCCGCCCAGGTCGAAGACCAGGATCTTGGCGGAGCCTTCCTTCTCCAGGTGGTAAGCGAGCGCGGCAGAAGTCGGCTCGTTGATGATCCGCAAGACGTTGAGGCCCGCGATCGTGCCGGCCTCCTTGGTCGCCTGCCGCTGCGCGTCGCTGAAGTACGCAGGGACGGTGATCACCGCGTCGGTGATCTTCTCGCCCAGGTAGGCCTCGGCGTCCCTCTTGAGCTTCTGCAGGATGAAAGCGCTGATCTGCTGCGGGGTGAACTTCTTGCTGTCGATCGTGACGGTCCAGTCGGTCCCCATGTGCCGCTTGACCGAACGGATCGTCCGGTCCACGTTGGTGACGGCCTGCCGCTTCGCGACCTCGCCGACGAGCACCTCAGCGTTCTTGGCGAACGCGACGACCGATGGAGTGGTCCGCGAACCCTCGGCGTTGGCGATGACCGTCGGCTCGCCGCCTTCCAGGACGGCGACAACCGAGTTCGTCGTCCCGAGGTCAATACCTACCGCACGTGCCATGAGCAGTCCTTGTAGTGTGTGGAGTTGAGTGTTCCGGGCTCAAGCCTGCCCGAGGCCGGCCCGGGTGTCAAATGACTTGAGTCACTTACGCTCAACTTCCAGGTTCCCTGGATCATTCCCATCGGCTGGACAGTTCTCCGTCAAAGGCAATAAGTTACTTGCCAGTAGCTTAGTTGGCCGGAGTGCCGGTGGGCAGGCGAGGCACTATGACTACGCTTGAGCCCCAGACCTAAGGAGGTTCCGCGTGGTCGCACGCATCATCATCGGGCTGGGGCTGACCGTCATCGCGTTCGTGGTGGCGGGGCGGCGGGTGTGGTGGCTGAAGCGGCTGGCGTTCAGTGGTCAGCCGGCTCCCGAGCGGGTGGCGTATGCCAGGTCTCATCCGGGCCGGGAGGCGGAGACTCAGCTGACCGAGGTGGTCGGGCAGCGGAAGCTGCTGAAGTGGACGGTGCCCGGCGCCGCGCACGCGGCAACGTTCTGGGGCTTCCTCATCCTGGTCTTCACGATCATCGAGGCCTACGGGGACCTGTTCTCCCGGACCTTCGCGATCCCCGGCATCGGGCACTGGGCGGTGCTCGGGTTCCTTGAGGACCTGTTCGCCGTCGGGGTGCTCGCCGGGATCGGCACGTTCACGGTGATCCGGCTGCGCAACGACCCGCACCGGGAGGGCCGCCGGTCGCGGTTCTTCGGCTCCCACACCGGCGCCGCCTGGCTGGTCCTGGCCATGATCTTCCTGGTCATCGCCACGCTGCTGCTCTACCGCGGGGCGCAGGTGAACACCGGAGTGTTCCCTTACGACGACTGGGCGTTCGCCTCGCACCTGGTCGGCAGCTGGCTGCAGCCGCTGGGATACGGCGTCAACTCGGTGCTCGAGGTGGTCTTCCTGCTCGCCCAGATCGGCGTGATCATGGCGTTCCTGGTGGTGGTGGTGTACTCCAAGCACCTGCACATCGGGCTCGCCCCGCTGAACGTGATGTTCTCCCGCCGTCCGAACGCGCTCGGCCCGCTGGAGCCGATGCGCTCGGGCGGCAAGGTCCTGGACTTCGAGGAGGCCGACCCGGACACCGACGTGTTCGGCATCGGCAAGGTGGAGGACCTGACCTGGAAAGGCCTGCTCGACCTGGGCACCTGCACCGAGTGCGGCCGCTGCCAGTCGCAATGCCCGGCCTGGGTCACCGGCAAGCCGCTGTCCCCCAAGCAGGTCATCCTCGACCTGCGCGACCACGCCTTCGCGAAAGCCCCGTACATCCTCGCGGATTCCGACGAGGCGCGGGAGAAGCTCCCGGACGCCGTCAAGGCCGAGGCCGAACGGCCGCTGGTCGGCACCAAGGACCAGAACGGCGTCATCGACCCGGACGTGATCTGGTCCTGCACCAACTGCGGCGCGTGCGTCGAGGAATGCCCGGTGGACATCGAGCACATCGACCACATCGACGGGATGCGCCGCCACCAGGTGCTGATCGAGTCCGCCTTCCCCCAGGAAGGCGCCACCATGCTCAACAACCTGGAGCGCCGCGGCAACCCCTGGGGCATGGCCGAAGACAAGCGGCTGGAATGGATCACCGAGCTCAACTTCGACGTCCCCGTCGTCGACGGCAAGATCGGCGAGGACGTGGAGTACCTGTTCTGGGTCGGGTGCGCGGGAGCGCTGGAGGACCGGGCGAAGAAGACCACCAAGGCCATCGCCGAGCTGCTGCATACCGCCGGCGTCACGTTCGCGGTGCTCGGGCCGGCCGAGACCTGCACCGGCGACCCGGCTCGCCGGATGGGCAACGAGTTCGTGTACAGCATGCTTGCCCAGCAGAACATCGAGACGCTCAACGACGCCGGCGTCAGGAAGGTCATCGCGTCCTGCCCGCACTGCTTCAACACCATCAGCCGCGAATACCCCCAGCTCGGCGGGAACTACGAGGTGATCCACCACACCCAGCTCCTCGCCCGCCTGGTAGAGGAAGGCAAGCTGACGCCCGTCAGCGCGGTCGAGGAGAAGATCACCTACCACGACCCGTGCTTCCTCGGCCGCCACAACAAGGTCTTCACCCCGCCCCGGCAGCTCATCGACGCCGTCCCCGGCACCACCGCCGAAGAGATGCACCGGTGCAAGAACCGCGGATTCTGCTGCGGCGCCGGCGGCGCCCGCATGTGGCTGGAAGAGCGCATCGGCAAGCGGATCAACGAGGAACGGATCGAAGAAGCCCTCGCCCTGAACCCCGACACCATCTCCACCGCGTGCCCGTACTGCATGGTCATGCTGGGTGACGCCGTCAACGCCAAGAAGGCCGCCGGCCAGGCCCGGCCCGAACTCGAGGTTATCGACGTCGCCCAGCTGCTGGTCCGCTCGGTCCGTTCGGACAAGCCCGCGAAGGCCTAAGCCGCTGGCTTCCACCAGGAGAGCGGCGTATTTCGGTCTTCGGAGTCGTCAGCAGGGTCGCCGTCCAGGTAGCGAGAGTAGGGCCAGGCGTTCGGAGTCGGTCCGGTACGTTCCGAATACTGCTTTCTGACTATCTCCAGGGTGACCAGGTGCGCGTGGCGCAGGCTGGGCACCACCCGTACCTCCTTAGCCCAGCAGGCCGCGGCGAGCAGGTGCCGCGCGGCGAACAGGTCGGCGGCGGCGATACCGGCGCGGCACCAGAGGTAGACCCGCTCGCCATAGTCCGTCGGCACGGTGTGGAGGATGAACGGCAGCTTGCCGCGCCGGGTTTGTACCCAGGCGTTGATGCAGCCGACCCGGAGCCGGTGTGGCGTGATCACGCACCAGGCCCGGGCGACCACCCGCGTTCGGGCCGGCGGCCACTGCAGCAGCACTACAGCGACCGCCAGCCCGGCCCCCGCGGTTGCGACGAGCCCGATGAGGCCGAGGCTGCCCGCGATAAGCGCGGACAGCCCAGCCCCGGCGGCGAGAATCCCCAGTTCCCACCGCCAGTTCCAGACCAGCTCGAGCGGGCCGGGGCGGCGGATCTCCCGCACCGCGGCCTCGAGGCTGGATATCACGCTCGGATCGTTCGGCCGCTGCGGCCGTCCGGAGGCCATCAGTCGCCTCCGTCCAGCGAGCCGCGCGGAGGGGCGTCCTTCCCCGAGCCGAAGGACCGGCCGTCCCAGTGGTCGTCCCAGGCTTCCGGCACGCCGGGGCGCGGCGGGAACTGGGCGCTGATCGGATCGAATCGCCGATCCCGGTACTGCCTGCCGAGCCCGCCAGATGTCTCTGTGACCTGCCAGCCGCGCCAGCGTGCTTCTAGATCGTTCATGTAGAACAGGCGGCGGCCGGCCCGGCGAGGCAAGCCGGCCAGCCACGCGACCGCGATGGCGACCGCGCGCCGGATCGCGTCACCGGCGTTCGCTGCCCCGGTCACGCGGAGATCGGGAACTCTTAGAGTTTCCGGCGCGTTACCAGTCGGCCATCGAGGGTTGTGTTTGCCGAGCACGTTGGTACTGTTGATCACGTCACTAGCCCTTCTCGGTGGTTCCTGAGGACGGGTGGTGTTTGGCTGGGTCGGTGTGGCAGCACCGGCCCAGCTGTGTTTCCGGAGAACCGCACAGTGGGTAACTGCCCGTCTACCGTTAACGTGGCGTTTTTGCTTGTGGCCTGACACTCGGTATCCGCTCACGCACCGGGGAAGCGGTCGCGTGGTACGCAGAGGAATGACGGCACCTCCTCGTCTAATCGCCGGCTCGCGCGAGGCCCGCGGGCTGAGCGATCTTAGATCGGTAACCCTTGGGTCACCGCTCGACCCCATTGTCGGCGGGTCACTTGAGGATGGCTTCGCCATCTGATTTCATGATGAACCTGGCGTGTGCAGTTGGCAAGTGCCAAAATCAAGTGCCATACTCATGTGCCAACGGCATGTATCTAATGCACGGTACCTATGAATGGAACCTGTGGTGCCGCGCCAGCGAACCTGCTTGCCTGAAGCGGAAGGAAGCGACCTCCAGTGCCGGAAGTGCGCAGTCCAACGCTCCGCCGCCGCGAGCTAGGCGCACGCCTGCGAACGCTTCGTCAAGATCAAGGCATGACGGTCGAGCAAGTCGCGGAACACCTGCTGTGCTCGCCGTCGAAGGTGAGCCGGATGGAGACCGGGCAGCGCGGTGCGACCCTGCGCGATGTCCGTGATCTGTGCGAGCTCTACGGCGTGACCGACGAGGCCCAGGTCGATCACATGATGGCCCTCGTCAGGGAGGGCAAGCAGCAAGCCTGGTGGCAGTCGCACGAGCTGGACTACTTCGCCACTTATGTGGACTTGGAGCAAGCAGCCACCACACTCAGCTATTACCAGTCCACAATCATCCCGGGGCTTTTGCAGACGGTGGAGTATGCGCGGGCGATGTATGAGGCCGGCCTGCCGGCGGAGATCACTCCGGAAAGAGCCGATGAACTTATCGATGTCCGTCTTAGACGTCAGCAGGTGCTTGGCCGCGAGCCGCCACTGCAACTGCGGGCTGTGTTCGACGAAGCCGTCCTGCGTCGCGTGGTCGGAGGACCCGCGGTGATGGGGGCGCAATTGCGTCACCTCAAAGAGACAGCAAACATGCCCAATGTGACTTTGCAGGTCATACCGTATGGAGCAGGTGCCCACCCAGCGATGGATAACATGTTCACCATCTTGGAGTTCGCCCCGGTAGCCCCTACTGTAGTGTACGTGGAGGGCTTGATGGGCTGGCTGTACATCGAGCGTGAACACGAAGTGACCAGATACATGCAGGTCTTTGAACACCTGCGCAAACTCGCTTTGAATCCACAAGAAACAATCGAACTGCTGTCTGAAGTCGGTTCGCAGTACACCAGCGCGCCGCATTCCGCCACTCGTGTTTCCTAGATTTGAGTAGAGTCCAGCTAGGTTTATTAATACGAGATTTCGCCCGGTAGGCCACCGCCTGCCGGGCTGATGTAATGAAGGGACTACTAATGCTCCCCTCGAATGACGGGCGCGAGCACCTTTCCTGGCGGAAAGCCAGGCGCAGCATGAATAACGGAAACTGCGCTGAAGTGGCCGCGGTGATAGGGATGATCGCTGTGCGGGACTCCAAAGACCCGCAAGGCCCGGTTTTGCAGTATCCAGTCATGTCCTGGCGCTCCTTCCTCACCGCTGCCAGGAATGGAAGGTTTGACGCTCTTCGCAAGTAGGTCACATTGTGACCGCGCTTATGGTTAGCGTCCGTGGCGGCAGGCTTGCTGGTGGGTTCGCGTGCCACATCTAGACCTTTCGCGAGGTAGCGCGGGTGCCCGGCCCGCCGCGCGAGCTGCGCGTGGCGGGTCAGGGAGCCACGGCTCTCCTTGGCGCACCCGTACGTCTGCCGTCGCGCTTCCGCGTCATCCCTTGTTCCTGTTAGGATGTGGATTCCTGCTATGTCCAAACAGGGTGATCAACATGTCAATACACCTGGACAGGCATGGTGCCGCCGACTGGCGCAAGTCACGTCGCAGCATAGGTAACGGTGCTTGTGTTGAGGTCGCAGCAGCGCCAGAGGGCATCATTGTCCGCGATTCCGTGAATCAGGCAGGCGAGACGCTACGGTATTCCCCTCGTACGTGGCGGGATTTCCTCGCGCAAGCAAAGATGGGCAAATTCGACGTAAAGACAGAGTTAACTGGCGGGGCCGCGAATAGCCCGCCGCGAGAATCAGACTTTCGCGCGGTAAAAGTTTAGATATGAACGAGACGGGGTAGGGCCGCGCTGGTCTTGGTAGCGCGAGCCGTAGCGGGTGGAGCCGTACGGGTGTTCCGCGGGGGAACTGGTCCGGAACAGGCATAGCTGCCCGATCTTCATCCCCGGCCACAGCTTTATGGGGAGCGTGGCGACGTTCGACAGTTCCAGCGTCACATGGCCCGAGAAGCCTGGGTCGATCCAGCCCGCTGTCGAGTGCGTCAGGAGCCCTAGCCTTCCGAGCGAGCTCTTGCCCTCTAGCCGGCCGGCGATGTCGTCGGGCAGCGAGACGATCTCGTAGGTCGACGCGAGCACGAACTCACCCGGGTGCAGGACAAAGGGGTCCTCGCCGTCGGTCTCCACCAGGCGCGTCAGGTCCGGTTGCTCGATCGAGGGGTCGATGTGCGGGTAGCGATGGTTCTCGAACACCCGGAAGTAGCGGTCCAGCCGGACGTCGATGCTGGATGGCTGGATGAGGTCTGGCGCATACGGGTCGAGCTTCACCCGCCCGGACCCGATCTCTGCCTTGATGTCTCGGTCAGATAGGAGCACGCGAGCAACCTACCTCTTCCGGTACGATGTCTGGGCGAGCACCGCGAGACTCCCGCCACCTGGCGACGTCTGGCGATGCGCGGGTGTAGTTCAATGGCAGAACATCAGCTTCCCAAGCTGACAGTGCGGGTTCGATTCCCGTCACCCGCTCCACACGAGCCCAGGTCAGGGGCTTGAGGCGTGAATCTGCAGGCCTTGCGGTTATCGGCCGAAGTCGATCGGGTCATGAGAGGGCGAATCAGTCGCGGTTGGGGTCGATCGGCTGATCAAGCTGACAGACTGAGGTTGGGTTGAGCTCGCGGTCCTGAGGAGCTGTATGTCCTGACTGCCAGCGCAGGCCGAGGCCAGTAGTGCCGTCCAGGGCTAGGGTTGGGCTAGGGTAGGTCACCCCCTCGGGGGTGATGCCGGGCAGCCTCATCGTGCGGGACACTAGCAGTGCGCGGCTGCGGCCGGTGATCTTCGATGCGTTCGCTGCTGAGCCGACGGGCTGATGGCGGGCTGGCTAGTTATCCGGCGGGTGGGAAAAGACAATGATCAAGTTTAAGACGCTAATCAAGTTTTTGTTCAAGCCGGTGGACCAGATCGCTGGCATGGTAGGCGGGTTGCTCGCCGGGCTGATCTTCAAGAAGGTCTGGGAGCTCATCGGCCGGGGACGCGCGCCTAAGCCTACCGATGAGCGGCGGGGCTGGGGGGAAATCCTGCTGGCCGCGGTGTTGCAGGGCGCGATCTTCGCGCTCGTCAAGGCCGCCGTCGACCGCGGTGCCGCCGAGGGGACGCAGAGGCTCACCGGGATCTGGCCCGGCGATGAAGGCGAGCAGCCCGACGAGTCGGTCTGACCATCACCAAGCCACCGCCACCGTCCCGCATGGCGAAATGATCGCGGCCTCCCAAGCCAACGCCGTGCCTGCCGCGTGCCGGATCGGATTGGTTGAGGATCAGTGCCGTTCCGGCGTGACTGCTGCCAAGCCGCTGGCCTTCTCAGCAGCGGGTCAGCCCTCATGGCCGCCAACGTCGGGCTCGTCGTCGCGATCGTCGTGACCGTGCGATCGGCTGCACGACCAACGACCCAGGGACCACCCCGCGATCATGGCGGGCGCGAAGGTGGCGAAGACTGGTACGGCAGCCGCCAGTTATTCACGGATGACGGCTGCCGTACCAGGCCCCCCTCATACTGGCCAAGGATGGCCAGTCCCCTAGCCCGGCCCCGGGCTGAGCAAGCGTTTCATCGGACGCGCGATGCGACTTGCCGCCGTTCCACGCGCTGGCCGCGCGGCGGACTCTCGCGGGCTGGACCATGCACACCCCAGCGGCGGACAGCGATGCCGCTCGCCGGGCGAGCAGAATGGCAAGGCAGACGGCGGAGATGACGAGCAGCCGTCCCGATGAGCGGGACCGGGCTGGCGGCGTCGGATCCGGTACGCGGCCGCGAGTCAACACGGTCATGCGGGCACGGTGCGGAGACGGCGGCCGGATTGGAAGCCGGTCTGGTGCTGGTCGCGGAATCGGAGTTGCCAGGCCTGCTCATCTGAGTCACCGCCGGGGACAGTAGTTCCTGCCGCTGCCGGGGTCTGGAGCAACGATGCCGTTGTCGTCAGACGTTAGCACGCAGCCGCAGTGCGGCCAACGTCCAGCCGAGTCAGTTGATGCCCTGCATCATGGCGGCCGTCGCCACGATGCGGGGCCCTCGGACCGTGCCACGAGGCTCGGTACAGAGAGAGGGGGTACGGTGGGGAGACACACCCCGAAGCTTGCGTCGTGGCAGGAGGAGGCGACGTGCGGGAGGACGAACGGCGGGCCCGCATCATGGCGGCGGTCACCGAACCGGACACGGCCGAGGCGGGCGAGTTTGCCCGGCGGCTGTGCCGGTTCGCGGTGGATGAGTTGGCCCTGTCTGGGTGCGCGCTGGTACTGATGTCGGGGGCGGAGTCGGCGGGCATGCTGGCGGGTGCCGGGCGGCACGCCGCGACGGTTACCGGGTTGCAGATGGAGCTGGGTGAGGGCCCTTGCCTGCAGGCTCATGCCTCCGGGATACCGGTGCTGCTGCCAGACCTCACCGCCGAGCCCGCGAACCGCTGGCCGACGTTCGCTGCGGCGGCGCTGGCGGCCGGCGTGCACGCCGAGTTCTCCCTGCCGTTGACCGTGGGGCCCGGCGGTATCGGCACGTTCGACCTGTGCCGTGACCGGCCGGGCATGCTCAGTGACGAGCAGCTGGCCGATGCGCTGGTCGCGGCGGACATCGCCCGGGATGCCGTGCTGTACCAGCCGTACGCGGCAGGGGGCCCTGGCGTGGCGGAGCTGCTGGACACGGCCGGCACGGACCGGATCGCGATCCATCAGGCGACCGGGATGATCGCCGCGCAGCTGGATGACACCGTCGCCAACGCGCTGGCCCGGCTGCGCGCCGCGGCGTTCGCGAGCGGGCGTTCGATGTACGACATTGCGCAGGACGTCGTGCAGCGGCGGGTGCGGTTCGATGAATGACGGCGGCGCCGAGCGGCGCGCCCGGCCCGGGGATCCCAGTCAGGGTGACCGGAGCGGCGACGTTACCCACGAGGCCGTGCTGGCCCGGGCCTTTGTCCGGCTGGCGGACACGCTGGCCAGCGACTTTGACATCGTCGATTTTCTGCAAGGCCTGTCCGCCGATTCGGTTGAGATTCTCCGGGCCGAGGCAGCCGGTGTCATGCTGGCCGACCCGCGCGGCGGGTTGCGGCTGATCGCCTCCTCTGACGAGCGGATGCGGCTGCTTGAGCTCTTCGAGCTCCAGGGCGCGCAGGGCCCGTGCCTGGACGCGTTCTCCTCCGGCCGGGCCATCCAGGCCAGCGCCGCCGACAGCCGCGCCCGCTGGCCGGTCTTCGCCCCGCGAGCCTCCGGGGCGGGCTTCCAGGTGATGTGCGCCGTCCCGCTGCGCGTGCGCACGGACGTGATCGGCGCCCTGAATCTGTTCCGCGGCAGCGACGAGCCTTTCACCCGTGCCGAGATGGAGATAGCCGAGGCCATGGCGGAGATGGCGGCGATCGGGCTGATCCAGGAACGGGCGCTGCGGGAACGCAACCTGCTTACCGAGCAGTTGCAGGCTGCGCTGAACAGCCGGGTGGTCATCGAGCAGGCCAAGGGAATGCTCGCCGAGTACCTGACCATGACCGTGGACGACGCGTTCAAGCTGCTGAGGAGCTACGCGCGCCACCACAACCGCAAGCTCTCCGAGATCGCCAGCGACGTGGTGGACCGGAAAATCCCGAGCGCCGCACTGGGCCGACCACCCGGCCAGCAACCCTGATTCCCAGCCTCGCGGACCCTCTTGATCCGCGCCCGGCAGGAGGGGCCACACGGTGGGCGGTGCGGCCAGCCGCCGGGGATGGCCGAGGTCAGCCGATGTGGCAGGGGCGCCCGGGGGTCAGCGCGTGGCCGATCCGCAGGCGCATGGCCGGGCGGATCGGCAGGGCGGGGATGTCGCCGGTGATGAACCACCGGGCGTCGCTGGTCTCGACCTGATCACCGCCAGGGCTGCCGCTCAGCGGGCGGGCATGGAAGCACACCGCGAATGGCTGGCGCACCAGCCCGGCACGCGGGTCGGCGATGACGTGGCCAGGATCGGTGTAGATGCCGACCAGCCCGGTGACCTCCACGGTCATGCCGGACTCCTCAGCGGTCTCCCGGACCGCCGCATCGGATGCGCTCTCGCCAGGATCGACGTGCCCGCCGGGCAATTCCCAGTCACCGGTATCACAGCGGCGCACCAGCAGCAGCCGCCCGGCGATGTCGCGGACCGCGGCGAAAGCGCACGGCGCCACGCAGCTGGCGGCGGGGGCGTCTGGCTGATGGTTATACTCGCGGCGGACACCTGGCCGTCCGGACCTCGGCCAGTGCCTGCTGCGGGCCGGGGCGACCGGGTTCGCGGTCCGGTCCTGCCAGGGCACGGCACCCGCGCCGGGAGCGCGAAGACGCCGCACCGGATCGCCGGTGTGCTGATCAAGATGGTCGCCGGACCCAGCCGGGTCCGGCACGCTCGCCGATCTCATGGCACGCCTTTCCATCAGACGAAAGGCGGGATGCGCGCGGGGTCTGGACGAGCTCTCCCGCATGTCGCGGTTCTAGGTCCAAGCCCCAGTCTTCCCGACGGCCGGATCGATGTAAACCAAGCCGGCGCCTGCCCGGTATGAATTGTCGCGCGGATGAACATCGACGATGGCCTGCGCGGTGGCCACGTCAGGGCGTTGGCGCGGGGCATCGAGTCGGGCATGAAGCGTGAGGCGAAAGGCGTCTACCGAGTCGACGCCATGCCAATTGGCGAAGCGCAGCCTGCGCGCTCGCAGACAGTCAAGTCACCACCGGTGGAAGGGCTCCCCGCCCGAGATCTGCCGTCAGCCAGCGCTCCGGACGCAGGTAGATCGCGACCTGCTCGCCCAGTTCCGCCTTGGCGAACTCGATGTAGGCGGGGACCATGTCCGGTGGCAGGTATCGCTCAGTGATCTCCTGCAACAGCTCATCGGTTCCCGGCATCGTGCGAGTGACCGGTCCCTCCACCGATACGTACCGGACGGTCGGCATGACCCGTTCGACCATCAGGGTGAAACGGCCGGCTGTTTCGATCAGCCGGGCCTTCCGGGATCGGGCCTCGGTCAGCACCCACGCCTCCCCGCCGGGTGCGTACTGATACCAGATCGGCACGGTAAGCGGGCCACGGCCTTGACCCGCTGAGACGGACAAAGCCGCGATATGCGGCTCGGCCAGGAAGGATTCGCGATCAGCCACAGACAAGCTGCTATCTGCCATAGGCCTGAATCTAGGCGAGGGTACTGACAATCTGACCCGATGGCAGTTCGACGTAGGAGGGTAAAGGGGATGAATCAGGTCCAGGAGGCCCGGACCCTGGCCGAACGACGTGCGGCCGCTGGAGCGGTTGCGGTCGAACAGCAACCTCTGGCTCGCGACGGCGAGTGATGGGCGGGTCTCCGGCCGGACGGTGATGCGGGCAGGCGTGTGGCTCGACGATCCGGTCGGCTGAGCGTTCTTGTTACGCTGCTCTCCATGATGGTGGAACACCCGTGACGGACGACGCTGATCAGCGAGCCCGAGCGACTGAAGAGCGGATGACCGATGACGAGCGGTTCTCGCTGCTCGTCAGCGTCATGGGAGTCAATGAGCTGATCACGGTGCGGGACGAGCGCATCCCTGAGGGGACGCCGATGAGCGCCGGGTATGTGCCGGGCGTGCCGCGGCTGGGCGTTCCCGCGCTGCTCATGAGCGACGCCAGCCTGGGCGTCACCAACCCCGGGTACCGGGAAGGGGATACCGCCACGGCGCTGCCCGCAGGCATCGCTCTTGGCGCGAGTTTCAACCCGGCACTGGCGCGCGAGTCGGGCGGGATGGTCGGCCGCGAGGCGCGCAGCCGGGGATTCAACGTGATGCTGGCCGGCGGTATCAACCTCGCCCGCGACCCGCGCAACGGGCGCAATTTCGAGTACATCTCGGAGGACCCGCTGCTGACCGCGGTGCTCGGCGCCGAGTCGATCAGCGGGATTCAGGCCGAAGGCGTGATCTCTACGATCAAGCATTTCACCCTGAACTGCAACGAGACCAACCGGCACTGGCTGGACGCCGTCATCGACCCGGCGGCGCACCGCGAGTCGGATCTGCTGGCCTTCGAGATAGCCATCGAGCGCGCCCGGCCTGGCTCGGTGATGACCGCCTACAACAAGATCAACGGCGAGTATGCCGGAGGAAACAGCGAGCTGATCGAGCGTGTGCTCAAGGGCGCCTGGGGCTATCGCGGCTGGGTGATGTCGGACTGGGGCGCCACCGCCAGCTGGGAGTTCGCGCTCAGCGGGCTCGACCAGGACTGCGGCTGCCAGATCGATGTGCTGATGTGGGGCGCGGAATCTTTCGGACAGCCGCTCAGGGACGCCTATGCCAACGGCAGGCTGCCGAAAGAGCGCCTGTCCGAGATGGTCCGCCGCATCCTGCGGTCGATGTACGCGGTCGGCGCCGACCAGTGGGGCGCGTCACCCGAGGTCGACATGGCCAGGCACAACGAGATCGCGCTGGAGACCGCCCGGCAGGGGATCGTGCTGCTCAAGAACGACGGCGCCCTGCCGCTCGCCCGCGACACCACGGCGCGCATCGCGGTCATCGGCGGCCACGCCCAAGTCGGCGTGCCAGCGGGCACGGGCTCCACCACCGTCGTCCCGCCGGGCGGCTACGCCGAAGTCATCCGCATCGGAGGCCCCAGCTTCATGGGCGCCACCCGCAACCTCTACCTGCTCCCCTCATCGCCGCTAGCAGAGATCACCAAGCTCCTGCCCCAGGCGCAGATCGAGTTCGACCCGGGGATGAGTCCCGCCGAGGCGGCGCTGCTGGCCGGGCGCTCTGATGTCGTGATCGTGTTCGGGATCCGGGTGGAAGGCGAGGGCTTCGACAGCGCCGACCTGTCGCTGCCCTGGGGCCAGGACGCGGTGATCGAGGCGGTCGCGGCCGCCAACCCCAACACGATCGCGGTGCTCGAGACCGGTAACCCGGTGGCCATGCCGTGGCGCGACAACGTCAAAGCGATCATTGAGGCCTGGTATCCCGGCCAGGCAGGCGGCCAGGCCATCGCCGAGATCCTGACCGGCGTGATCAGCCCATCGGGGCGGCTGCCCATCACCTTCCCTGCCGACCTCGCGCAGACTCCCCGGCCGGACCTCCCGTCCATGGGCGAGCCCTGGGGTACCGCGGCCACGATCGAGTACAGCGAGGGCGCCGAGGTTGGCTACCGGTGGTTCGCCCAGCAGCGAGAGCAGCCGCTGTACGCCTTCGGCCATGGTCTCAGCTACACCAGCTTCGGCTACAGCGATCTCCAGGTGCTGGGAGGGGACACCGTCACCGCCACCTTCACCGTCACCAACACCGGCGACCGTCAGGGCGCCGACGTGCCGCAGGTCTACCTCACCGGTGCCCCCGACGGTGCGCGAATGCGGCTGCTCGGCTTCGAGCGGGTGGACCTCAAGCCCGGCGAGTCCACGCGGGTCACCGTGACCGCCGACCCGCGGCTGATCGCCCGTTTCGACAGCCAGGCCCGCCAGTGGCGCATCACCGGAGGCACGTATCAGGTCGCCCTCGGCCGCGCTGCCGATAGCCTGGGTCCGGCTGCGGAGACAGCCTTGCAAGGGGTGCTCTTCGGCAGCTGACCCCACGAGCCATTGATGCGCCCGCTGGAACCACGCGTACGTTCAGGGGAATTGTTTTCCATCCCTTCCTGTTGGGGTCCCCGGGTGCCGAGTGAGGAGTATTACCGCGGTGTCGGTCACAGATGTAGAGAAGCGAACTTCGCCGGACGCTGGAGTCCGTGACGAGGCGACGCGACGACGGACGTTCGCGGTCATCAGCCATCCGGACGCGGGCAAGTCGACCCTGACCGAGGCGCTGGCGCTGCACGCGTCCGCCATCAACACCGCGGGCGCTGTGCACGGCAAGGCGGGGCGCCGCGGGGTCACCTCGGACTGGATGGCGATGGAGCGCGACCGCGGCATCTCGATCACCTCGGCGGTGCTGCGCTTCGACTACGGCGATTACGTGCTGAACCTGCTCGACACGCCAGGTCACGCCGACTTCTCCGAGGACACCTACCGCGTGCTCGAGGCGGTGGACTGCGCGATCATGCTGCTCGACTCGGCCAAGGGCCTCGAGCCGCAGACGCTGAAGCTGTTCGACGTGTGCCGGTCGCGGCATGTGCCCGTCGTGACGTTCGTGAACAAGTGGGACCGGCCCGGGCGGGAGCCGCTCGAGCTGCTCGACGAGATCGAGCAGCGGATCGGGCTGCGGCCGACGCCGGTGAACTGGCCGGTCGGCATCGCCGGCGACTTCCGCGGCCTGATCGAGCGGTCAACCGGGCGGTATACCGCCTACACGCGGACGCCGGGCGGCGCGGAGCGCGCGCTCGAGGCGGCGTTCAGCGCTGACGAGGCCCGGGAAAGGGAGGGCACCGCGTACGAGGCGGCCGCCGAAGAGCTCGCCCTGCTCGACGAGATCGGCGCGTCGGTGGACATGCCGTCGTTCCTGGCCGGAGAGTCGTCCCCGGTGCTGTTCGGCGCGGCGCTGCCGAACTTCGGCGTGCGCCGGCTGCTGGACGCGATGTGCGACCTGGCGCCCGCGCCCCAGGCGCGTGAGTCCGTGGAGGGCGATGAGCGGCCGGTGGACGCGCCGTTCTCCGGGCTGGTGTTCAAGGTGCAGGCGAACATGGACCCGGCGCACCGGGACCGGGTGGCGTTCGTGCGGGTGTGTTCCGGCCGGTTCACGCGGGGGATGGTGCTGACGCACGCCGCCACCGGCCGGCCGTTCGCTACCAAGTACGCGCAGGCCATGTTCGGCCAGGACAGGGAGACGGTGGAGACGGCGTTCCCCGGCGACGTGATCGGGCTCGTCAACGCCGGCGCGCTGCGGCCAGGCGACACGCTCTACGCGGACGTCCCTGTCTCGTTCCCGCCGATCCCCTCGTTCGCGCCCGAGCACTTCGCCGTGGTGCGGTGCAAGGACGCGGGCAAGTACAAGCAGTTCAGGCGAGGCATCGACCAGCTGGACACCGAGGGCGTGGTGCAGGTCCTGTCCTCAGACCTGCGCGGCGACCAGGCACCCGTGCTCGCGGCGGTCGGGCCGCTGCAGTTTGACGTGGTGCTGCACCGGCTCGAGCACGAGTTCGGCGCCCGCTCAGAACTGGACCACCTCGACTATTCGCTGGCGCGCGTGACCGACGCCGATGGCGTCACCGCGCTGGCGGGGGTCCGCGGCGCCGAGGTGCTCACCCGGCGGCTTGACGGCGCGCTGCTCGCGCTGTTCGCCGACAAGTGGCGACTCAACGCGGTCACCCGCGACAACCCCTCGCTGCGGCTCGACCCGCTGCTGGCGGGCACCGTCGAAGGCTCCTGACCTGCCCCGCTAACCCATGCGGGACACGTCGATCTGGTCGAAGTCACCAAGGGCGTTGCGGACGCCACCGCCACCGGACCACTGCCACATGAGCGCGTACTTGCTCGAGCTCGTCTGGCCGCCGAAGAATTGCGCGCACGTGGAGGACTTGCCCTGCACGAGACACCATCCGTAGGGGTACTGCTTGAGGTTCGAGGTCTCCGGCCAGTAGGTCCATTCGTAGGTGTTCGGGAGCAGCGACGCGCTGCCGGTGCCGAAGATGGACTTCCAGACCGATGCCGCGGAGTAGACGCCGACCTTGTACTTCGAGTGCGCGGCGAGGTAGGCGGCGAAGCCGTTGAACTCGGCACGGTCTACAGCGATCGGAACGTAGCTCTGCCTCACCTTCTCGCTGCACGGCGACGTGTACACGCTGTTCCAGCCGTTGTCCGGGGCGGGCGCGATGCCCGGCAGCTCGATGTCCGCCCACACCACGGGATACGTGACGCGCAGGCTCTTCATCGCCGCGAGCGCGTCCGCGGCCTGCGCCGCACCCCACGCGCTCGCTTCGGCGGTCGTGCCGTTCCAGCGCGGGTCTACACCGGGCCCGCCCATGTACCAGTAGACGCCGGTGCCGATGCCGACGTGGTAGGTGCTGTAGTCGGTGTTCGCCTGGGCGCTGTTCGTCGCGGACCACGCGAGGAAGTTGCCGGTCTTGCACCCTTCCACCCGCGCCCAGTTCCCTGCCATGCCGATGTAGCCGCCGTACGTCCCGCCCGTGACCGGCACCGTGTACGGCGCCTTGCCGGGAATCGACACGGGCCAGCTATCGGTGCCGAAGTGAAAGCCCGCCGGGCTGTCGCCCGCCTGGGCCGAGACCGCCACCGCGACCGAAATGCCAGCCGCGACGGTCACCGCGGCGCCTATGCGGAGCGCCATGGAAAGGATGCGCATGCAGCCCTCACTCACAATCGTCAACGTGGACCTACCGTCCATTGTGACGCTGCTGGCGACGTGAAGGTTGCGGGGATTTATCCCCGGCGGCGGGAGTGGCCAGGAGTCATTAACAACTGCTCGCCGGGAATCTCCATCTGGCTGATGGCGTGGCCGTACGACATGGCCGCGAGCTTGGCGATGTTGCTGTGCGCGCCGAGCGGCGCGGCGCACTCCGCCGCGACCGCCATCGATTCCAGGTCGCTCCGGCTCGCCTCGGGGCCGATGAGGCACGGGGCGACCGCGAGCCGGTTCACGCCCATCTCCTTCAGCCGCATGACGCCGTCCTGGACAGACGGCGAGCCGTCCAGCGACGCGGTGATCACCGGGAGCGCGAGCCTGGCGGCGAGCAGGACGGAGGTGACGTTGGCCGCCATGGCGCCGTCCGGCCCGCCGACGGTAACGATGAGGATGCCGTCGGCGGCGGTGACGATGCTGAACAGCCGCACCCGGTCCGCGCGCGCCAGGCCGGCTTCGGCCAGCCGGATGTGCAGTGCCTCGGCGATCATCGCGTTGGAGTTGATGAACCCGCTGACGACCGCGTTCACCTCGCTGGCGGCCACCGCCTCGCGGAGCCTGCGCAGCACGGGCGGGTTCGGCGTGGCGAGCAAGGGGATGACCACCGCGCAGGGGGCGCCTGCAGGCCGCCGGGCGGCGGCGTCGGCTAGCACCGCCCGGATGTCCGACGGGTCGCTGCGCCCGCCGCCGTCGATCCGTGCGGCCCTGACGTCCACGGCCGGGTTGTCGACCCGGAGCACGGCGGTAAGCTCGCTCACCGGGCCCGCGGCCAGGTCGGCGTCGCTGCCGGGAACCGCCAGCACGAGGGCGGGGGCGCTCTGCGGCAGGCTGGCAGGAACGGGGCGGCGGTGCCGCCCGGCAGGCCGCGGCGGCCGTACCGCCTGCTGCCTGAGGGGCATCTCCTGACGGCCGGGCAGTTCGCTAGTCAATTGATGTGCCGGGAGCCCCTCGCCCGGCAGCCGGGACGGCATGCCATCGCTGAGCTGCCGCACAGGGGCGCCCGCCGAGGGGTTACGATCTTCCGTCACGAGTCGGAAGCCTAGTCGCAAGGTGTCTGTGATGCCTTAAAAGCGCCGAAACAGGCAGAGACAGGAACCTGTCCGTTACGTATCTCTCACCCTCTCGTCACGAACAGTTACCTAACCGAAGCATCCGCAGACCTTCGCAAATTAGCTACTAGCGAGTAACATGTACGTAGGTAGCCCGATCCTGCGGAGCGTTGTACATGAGCCACTACAAGAGCAATCTCAGGGACATCGAGTTCAACCTCTTCGAGGTGCTCGGCCGCCAGGAACTTCTTGGCACCGGCCCGTTCGCCGAGGTGGACACCGATACCGCGCGCGACATGCTCGCCGAGATCAACCGGCTCGCACTGGGGCCGATGGCGGAGTCTTTCGCCGACGCCGACCGCAATCCGCCGGTCTTCGACCCCGCGACAGGGACCGTTACGCTGCCTGAGTCGTTCCGCAAGTCATTCCGCGCCCTGATGGACGCCGAGTGGTGGCGGCTGAGCGTGCCGCCGGAGCTCGGCGGGACCGTGGTGCCCAGGTCGCTAGCGTGGGCGGTAGCCGAGTTCGTCCTCGGCGCGAACCCGGCCGCCTGGATGTACACGAACGGCCCGACCTTCGCCACCGTGCTGTGGAAGATCGGGACTCCCGAGCAGAAGCGCTTCGCCGAGCAGGCCGTCGAGCGGGAGTGGGGCGCGACGATGGTGCTCACCGAGCCGGACGCGGGCTCGGACGTGGGCGCCGGGCGCGCCAAGGCGATCGAGCAGCCCGACGGGACCTGGCACATCGAGGGCGTCAAGCGGTTCATCACCGGCGCCGAGCACGACATGGCGGAGAACATCTTCCACCTGGTGCTCGCGCGTCCCGAGGGCGCCGCAGGCGGCACCAAGGGCCTGTCCATGTTCCTGGTGCCGAAGTACCTGGTGCACGAGGACGGCTCGCTCGGCGAGCGGAACGGCGTCAAGGTCACCAACCTCGAGCACAAGATGGGCCTGAAGGTCTCCACGACCTGCGAGCTCACATTTGGCGGCGATCCGGGCCGGCGCGGTCGGCACCCTGGTCGGCGGCGTGCACGAGGGCATCAGGCAGATGTTCCTGATCATCGAGCACGCGCGGATGATGGTCGGCAGCAAGGCGATCGAGACCCTTTCCACCGGTTACCTCAACGCGCTCGACTTCGCCAAGAACCGGGTGCAGGGCCCGGATCTCACCAGGCAGCTGGACAAGGCCTCGCCGCGGGTGACGATCATCCACCACCCGGACGTGCGCCGGATGCTGATGCTGCAGAAGGCCTACGCGGAGGGCCTGCGCGCGCTCATGCTGTACACGGCCACCCAGCAGGACGCGGCGCAGATCGCCGAGGCGAACGGCACGGTCGACGCGGCCGCGGCCGCGCGCAACGACCTGCTGCTGCCCCTGGTCAAGGGCGTCGGGTCCGAGCGGGCCTACGAGATGCTCACGCTGTCCCTGCAGACGCTCGGCGGGTCAGGCTTCCTGCAGGACTACCCGATCGAGCAGTACATCAGGGACTCGAAGATCGACAGCCTGTACGAGGGCACCACCGGCATCCAGAGCCTGGACTTCTTCTTCCGCAAGGTGGTCCGCGACCAGGGCGCGGCGGCGCAGTCGCTGCTCGCCGAGGTCGCCGCGTTCGCGGCGGCCGACAATGGCAACGGCCGCCTGAAGACCGAGCGGGCCGCCCTCGCCGAGGCCACCGCGCAGATCGAGGCCATGCTGACGGCCATGACCGGCTTCACGATCGGCTCGCTGGACCGGCCGGAAGAGGTCTACAAGGTCGGGCTCAACTCGGTGCGGCTGCTGCTCGCCTTCGGCGACCTGCTCATCGGCTGGCTGCTCGCGCGCCACGCGGAGGTGGCGCAGCGCGCGCTGGACAACGCGGACACGCTCAGCGAAGCCGACCGCGATTTCTACACGGGCAAGATCGCCGTGGCCCGGTTCTTCGCCACGACCGTGCTGCCCCGCCTGGAGACCGAACGCAAGATCCTCGAGCGGACCGCCCTCGACCTGATGGACGTCCCGGAGGCCGCCTTCTAAGGCGGTATGCCGCCTAGGTGTGCTTTTCCGGGGGATATTCCCCCGGAAAAGCACAGTTAGAGCTCGTACTGCACCGCCGCGCGCTGCGCCGCGATCGGCGTGACGTAGCGCTGCACGATCTCCCGGTGCGCCGGGTCGTCGCGGTAGGCGAGGTAGCCCGCCTCGTCGTCGAAGTCGGCGGTCACGGCGAAGTCGAAGTTGCCCTGGTTCAAGCCCGCATCCGGCCCGGAGGCGAACGCGCGTATCGAGGGAACGATCGACGGCAGCTTCGCGACCTCGGTCGCGGCCGCCTTCTGCTGCTCGTCGGTGGCGTCCGCGGCCCACTTGAACAGCACGGTGTGACGGATCATGCCCCGAGCCTAGATGCCCTTCTCCTCCAGCTCGCGCAGCAGGTCCGCGGCCGCCCGGCTCCCCGGGTGCTCCCCGGCAGGCGTGGTGCGGGGCGGCGCGGTACGGGCAGGCGGCGCCGCGACCTGGGGACGGGGAGCAGCAGCGCCGACCGCGGTCCGCTCCCGCAGCAGCCACGCCGCGAGCAACCCGCCGAACAGCCCGCCGAGGTGCCCGATCCAGCTGACCCCCGGCGTCCCGGGGATCGCCACCTGCAAGATCGTCCAGTACAGCAGCCCCGCCACGATCCCGACGCCGATGTCGAGCAGGTTCCTGTCGAAGAAGCCCCGGGCCACGACGTAACCGAAGTATCCGAAGATCAGCCCGCTGGCCCCGACGGTCAGCTCGTTGCCGCTCTGGAACAGCCACACCGCCAGCCCGCTGGACACCGCCACGATGAGCGTCATCAGCAGGAACTTCTTGATCCCGCGGTACGCGGCGAGCACACCGAGGACGAACAACGGCACCGTGTTGCCCTCGATATGCTGCCACGAGAAGTGCAGGAACGGCGCGGTGAAGATCTCCGGCAGCCGGCTTACGTTGTGCGGCAGGATGCCGAAATCCACGTCCAGCCGGTACCCGTCGGCCCAGTTGAACACCTGCAGCACCCACAGGAGCGCGACGAACGCGCCCATCACCACCAGCGCGTCACGCAGTTTGCGCACCGACATGCCCGCGACCCCTATCTACCTGGGTGAACGCCAACCGACCGGGCGGCGCCGGAACGCTCACGACCAGGCGAGCATCCGGACCGGATCTTCTAGCATTGAGCCTACGTCCCTGAGCGCCGCTGAGCCGAGTTCTCCGTCCACGATTCTGTGGTCGAACGACAGCGACAGCGTTGTCACCTTGCGCACCGCGAGCTCGCCCTGGTGCACCCATGGCGCGTCCCGCACCTGGCCGAAGGCGAGGATCGCCGCTTCGCCCGGCGTCAGGATGGGCGTCCCGGCGTCCACGCCGAACACGCCCACGTTGGTAATCGTGATGGTGCCGCCCGTCAGGTCGCCCGGCGTGGCCTTGCCCGACCGCGCCGTGGCCGCCAGCTCATCGAGCGCCCGCGCCAGCCCGGCCAGCGAGAGCGCCTGCGCGCCCTTGACGTTGGGCACGAGCAGGCCGCGCTCGGCCGCCACCGCGATGCCGAGGTTGACGTAGGGCTTGACCACGATCTCCTGGGCGGCCTCGTCCCACGTCGAGTTGACCATGGGATGCCTGCCGACCGCGATCAGCAGCGCCTTGGCGACGAACAGCAGCGGCGACACCTTGACCCCGGCGAACTCGGGCAACTCGCGCGCCCGCCGCACCGCGGCCATGGTCTCGGTGACGTCCACCTGGAGGAATTCCGTCACGTGCGGCGCGGTGAACGCACTGGCCACCATCGCCGCGGCGGTGTGCTTGCGCACTCCGCGTACCGGGATCCGTTCTTCGGTTCCCTGCTGGCTGGCCGTCGCGGCAGCGGCCCGCTCGTCACCGGGTGCCGCCGCCGGGTATCCAGAACGTACGGTGGCGTCTCCCGCGGCCTGCTGCACATCCTCGCGGGTGACCGACCCCTCAGGCCCGCTCCCTGTCAGCGCCGACAGGTCGACGCCCAGGTCCCTGGCAAGCCGCCGCACCGGCGGCTTCGCGAGTGCCCGCGACACCTTGGGCGGCGGCGGGCCCGGCTGGGCTGATCCCCCCTGGCCCGGCATCGCCGGCGACGAGGGGTACGATCCCGGTCGCGTCGCCAGCTTCTTGCGCGCCCGTCGGGTCGTCGAGCCCGGCTTGACGCCGTAGCCGACGAGGACCGCCTGCCGGCCCGGCGGAGCGTCCGCCCCGGCATCCGGCACGGCGCCTTCCAGCTCAGTGGCGCCGGGCTCAGTGGCACCGGGCTCGGTCGCGCCCTGCACAGCGGCCTGCGCGGCGGCGGCCTCCGCGGTGGCAGGCTCCGCGGCGGCCGGCTCGGCCGCCGGCTGGCCGGCCGCCCCGTCCGTGCCGCCCACGTCGACCGCGATGATCGGCGCGCCCACGTCGACGGTCTGCCCTTCCTCCACCAGCAGCCCGGTGACGGTTCCCGCGAACGGGCTGGGCAGCTCGACGACCGCCTTCGCCGTCTCGATCTCCACGATGACCTGGCCGTCCTCGATCGTGTCGCCCGGCTTGACGTGCCAGGAGACGATGTTGGCCTCGGTCAGGCCCTCCCCGACGTCGGGGAGCTTGAACTCCTTGTTCATGCTGTACTCCCCGGGTCAGAAGTTGAACGTGCGGTCGACGGCGTCCAGGATGCGGTCCAGGTCGGGCAGGTAGTGGTCCTCCATCCGGGCCGGCGGGTACGGCGTGGCGAAGCCGCCGACTCGCAGCACCGGCGCCTCCAGCTGGTAGAAGCACCGCTCGGTCACCCGGGCGGCGATCTCGGCGCCGAGCCCCGCGTACACGGGCGCCTCGTGCGTGACCACGCAGCGGCCGGTCCGCGACACGGACGCGGCGATGGTCTCCATGTCCAGCGGTGACAGCGATCGCAGGTCGATCACCTCGATTGACCGGCCGTCCTCGCGGGCGGCGGACGCGGCCTCGGCGCAGGTCCTGACCAGCGGCCCGTAGCTGAGCACGGTCACGTCGTCCCCGGCCACCACGACGCGCGCCTTGTCGATCGGCAGCGCGTCCTCGAGCGGCGCGGCGGTGTCGACGTCGCCCTTGTCCCAGTACCGCCGCTTCGGCTCGAAGAAGATCACCGGGTCGTCGGAGGCGATGGCCAGCTGGATCATCGCGAAGGCGTCCGCCGCGTCGGCGCACGCGACTACCCGCAGTCCGGCCGTGTGGGCGAAGAAGACCTCGGGGGACTCGCTGTGATGCTCGACCGCGCCGATGCCGCCGCCGAACGGGATCCGGATCACGACCGGCAGCTTCACCTTGCCTTGCGACCGGTAGTGCATCTTGGCGAGCTGGCTGACGATCTGGTCGGTGGCCGGGTAGACGAAGCCGTCGAACTGGATCTCGCAGACCGGGCGGTAGCCGCGCAGCGCGAGCCCGATCGCGGTGCCGATGATGCCGGATTCGGCGAGCGGGGTATCCATCACCCGGTGCTCGCCGAAGTCTTTCTGCAGCCCGTCGGTGACCCGGAACACGCCGCCGAGCCTGCCGACGTCCTCGCCCATGATCATGGCTTTGGGGTCGTCTTCCAGCGCCCGGCGCAGCCCCTCGTTGATCGCCTTCGAGAGCGTGAGCCTCGTCATCGTGCCGCCTCCTCGAACCCGTCCAGGTACGCCTCGTAACCGGCGCGATCGGCGTCAAGGATCGCGTTCGCGCCGGTGTACACGTGGTCGAACATCGCCATCGGCGGCGGGTCGGGCAGCTCGCGGCAGGCCGCGCGGAGGCGCGTGCCCAGTTCGGTGGCCTCCGCCTCGATCTGCTCGAAGAAGGCGGCGTTGGCCCGGCCGCTGCGGGCCAGGTAGGACCGCACGCGCTCGATCGGGTCCCGCAGCCGCCACGCCTCGAGTTCGCTGGCCAGCCGGTACCTGGTGGGGTCGTCGGTGGTGGTGTGCGCGCCCATCCGGTAGGTGAACGCCTCGATGAGCGTGGGCCCCTGGCCCTCGTGCGCCGCGCGCAGCGCCTGCTTGGTCACGGCGTAGCAGGCCAGCACGTCGTTACCGTCGACCTGCACGCCGGGGAAGCCGAACCCGCGCGACCGCTGGTAAAGCGGGACGCGGCTCTGCCGCTCCTGCGGCGCGGAGATCGCGTACTGGTTGTTCTGGCAGAAGAACACCACGGGGGTGTTGTAGACGGACGCCCAGGCGAAGGCCTCGCTCACGTCGCCCTGGCTCGTCGCGCCGTCGCCGAAGTAGACGATCACCGCCTCATCCTCGGCGGTGTCGCGCTGGATGCCCATCGCGTACCCGGTCGCGTGCAGCGTCTGGTCGCCGATCACGATCGTGTAGAGGTGGAACTTGTGCTCCTCCGGATCCCAGGCGCCACCGTTGACGCCGCGGAACAGCTCCAGCAGCCGCACCGGGTCCAGGCCCCGGCACCACGCGACGCCGTGCTCGCGGTAGGAAGGGAACGCCATGTCCTTGGGCGACAAGGCCCGGCCCGACCCGACCTGGGCCGCTTCCTGGCCGAGCAAGGACGCCCAGAGGCCCAGTTCTCCCTGGCGCTGCAGCGCGATGGCCTCGGTGTCGATCCGCCGGACAAGCACCATGTCCCGGTACATGCCTTTGAGATCTGCGTCGTCGGGGAACGGGTACTCGGGGTGTTCGATCCGTTCGCCTTCTGGGGTCAGCAGCTGGATAAGCTCACTGTCTTGCGGCGCGACTGTGGTCGCACCGCCGGTTTCGACGGTCACGTGCCACTCCTTTCGGGGAGGCTTGGCGCTGGGATCGCCAACGCCGCCTCATGACGAGACGATATATGCCCTGTTTGCCCTGGGAGGATACGTGGCCCGTGTGATCGTGGACGTAATGCCCAAGCCCGAGATTCACGACCCGCAGGGCGAGGCGGTGCTCAGCGCGAGCCGCCGCCTTGGCTTCGGCGGCGTGACCGGGGTTCGCCAGGGAAAACGGTTCGAGCTCGAGATCGACGGTCCGGCGGACAGCGCCGCGCTCGCCGCGATCGGGGAGCTCGCCGGCGAGCTGCTGGCGAACCCGGTGATCGAAGAGTTCACTGTCAGCGCCGGGTAGGCTTCGCGACGTGCGGATAGGTGTTGTGACGTTTCCCGGATCGCTCGACGACACCGATGCGGCCCGCGCGGTGCGGTACGCCGGAGCGGAGCCGGTGCCGCTGTGGCACGCCGACCGTGACCTGCGCGGCGTGGACGCGGTCATCCTCCCCGGCGGCTTCTCCTACGGCGACTACCTGCGCTGCGGCGCGATCGCCAGGTTCTCGCCGGTGATGGCGGAGCTGGTCCCCGCGGCGCGGTCGGGCCTGCCGGTGCTCGGCATCTGCAACGGCTTCCAGATCCTGTGCGAGGCGCACCTGCTGCCGGGCGCGCTCACGAGGAACGCCGGGCTGCGGTTCATCACCCGCGACGTGCGGCTGACGGTGGCGAACACGGACACCGCGTGGACCGGCGGCTACGCGCCCGGGCAGCAGCTTCTCGTCCCGCTGAAGAGCGGCGAAGGCGCCTACGCCGCCGACCCCGCGACGCTCGACGAGCTCGACAGGGCAGGGCGCGTGGTCGTCCGATACGCCGGCTCCGCCCCGAACGGCCCTGCTCCCGATAGCCCTGCTCCCGATAGCCCTGCTCCCAATGGCCCTGCTCCCAACGGCAGTGCCCGCGGCATCGCGGGCGTCTGCAACGAGGCGGGCAACGTGGTCGGGCTGATGCCGCACCCCGAGCACGCGATCGACCCGCTCACGGGGCCGTCCGGTGACGGGCTCGGGTTCTTCACCTCGGTCCTGCAGGCCTTCGCGGGAGCGGGCATGGCGGGAGCGGACAAGTGAGCGACAAGGACACCGTGGAGGTGGCGGCCGGCACCCCTGAGCAGCCGCAGCCGTTCGCCGAGCTGGGCCTCACCGCCGGCGAGTACGCGAAGATCAGGGACATCCTCGGCCGCCGCCCGACCGCCGCGGAGCTGGCGCTCTACTCGGTCATGTGGAGCGAGCACTGCTCGTACAAGTCCTCCAAGGTGCACCTCAAGCGCCTCGCGCCGAACGAAGAGCAGGCGCGAAAGCTGCTCGCCGGCATCGGCGCCAACGCCGGCGTGGTGGACATCGGCCAGGGCTACGCGGTCACCTTCAAGATCGAAAGCCACAACCACCCCTCGTTCGTCGAGCCGCACCAGGGCGCGGCCACCGGGGTCGGCGGCATCGTGCGGGACATTCTCGCCATGGGCGCCCGCCCGGTGGCGGTGATGGACGCGCTGCGCTTTGGTCCGGCGGACGCCCACGACACCGCCCGGGTGCTGCCTGGGGTGGTCAGCGGCATCTCCTTCTACGGCAACTGTCTCGGCCTGCCGAACGTCGGCGGCGAGCTCGCCTTCGACCCCTGCTACGCCGGTAATCCGCTGGTCAACGCCCTGTGCGTGGGCGTCATGCGGCACGAGGACCTGAAGGCCGCGGTCGCGGCCGGCCCGGGCAACAAGGTCGTGCTGTTCGGCTCCCGGACCGGCCCGGACGGTGTCGGCGGCGCGTCCGTGCTCGCCAGCGCCACGTTCGGCTCTGCCGAACCAGGAAGCACAGCCGGCGACGACGGGGGCGGCAGGGCCGCGAAGCGGCCCAGCGTCCAGGTGGGCGACCCGTTCATGGAGAAGCTGCTCGTCGAGTGCTGCCTCGAGCTGTACGCCGCTGAACTGATCGAGGGGATCCAGGACCTCGGCGCGGCCGGCATCGCCTGCGCGACCACGGAGCTGGCGGCGGGCGGCGAGGGCGGGATGCGCGTCACCCTCGACGACGTGCCGCTGCGCGACCCGAGCCTCACCCCGGCCGAGATCCTGATGAGCGAGTCGCAGGAACGCATGATGGCGGTCGTCGCCCCGGGCAACGTGGCGGAGTTCCTGCGGGTCTGCGCGAAGTGGGACGTCGAGGCCACGGTGATCGGCGAGGTGACCAGCGACGGCACGCTGACCATGACCTGGCGTGGCGGCACCGTCGTCAGCATCCCGCCGCGGACGGCCGCCGACGGGCCTGTCTACCAGCGGCCGATGGCCCGCCCCGCGGACCTGGACTCGCTGCAGGCGGCGGCTCCGGACGGCCTGGACCGCCCCAAGGACGGCCCGGCGCTGCGCGGGACGCTGCTGGCCCTGCTCGGCTCCGCCGACGAGGCGGACAAGAGCTGGGTCACCGCGCAGTACGACCACTACGTCCGCGGCAACACCGTGCTCGCGATGCCGGAAGACGGCGGCCTGCTCCGCGTCGACGAGCAGACCCGGCTCGGCATCGCGCTGGCCACCGACGGCAACGGCCGGCACTGCCGCCTCGACCCCTACCACGGCACCCAGCTCGCGCTCAGCGAGGCATACCGCAACGTCGCGATGACCGGCGCCACGCCCGTGGCGGTGACGAACTGCCTGAACTTCGGCTCGCCGGAGGATCCCCAGGTCATGTGGCAGCTCGCCGAGGCCGTCAGCGGCCTTGCCGACGGCTGCGCCGCGCTCGGCATCCCGGTCACCGGCGGGAACGTCAGCCTGTACAACCAGACCGGCGACAACGCCATCCACCCCACCCCGGTCATCGGCGTGCTCGGCGTCCACGACGACGTCAGCCGCCGTCTCGCCGCCGGATTCACCACCGACGCGGCCCAGGTGGTGCTGCTGGGCGCCACCCGGGAGGAATTCGGCGGCTCCGCGTGGGCTCACGTCATCCACCAGCATCTAGGCGGCCGTCCCCCGGCCCCAGACCTGCGTGCCGAACGTACGCTCGCGACCCTGATCACCACCGCCACGTTCGGCTCTGCCGAACCAGGAGGCACAGCCGGCGGCTTGCTGGCCAGCGCCCACGACCTGTCCACCGGCGGCCTGGCGATCGCCCTGGCGGAGTCCTGCCTCCGCGGCGCCCGCGGCTGCCGTGTCAGCGTGCCGGGAGACCCGTTCACGGCCCTGTTCAGCGAGTCGGCGGCCCGCGCCGTAGTCGCTGTCACGCCGGGCCGCGAAGACGAGTTCGCGCGGCTCTGCGCGGCCCACGGAGTCCCCGCGACAGTCCTCGGCGAGACCGGCGGCGACACCCTGACGGTCGAGGCCACCTTCGAGGTGCCGCTGCCCGAACTGCGGCAAGCCTGGGAAAGCACGCTCCCCGCCCTCTTCGGCTGACCGGCGGTACGGTTCCGTGTATGCCACCGCGTAAGCCCGACCCTGAAGGCCCAGACCGGGTTGCCGAGGTCGGGGCAGTCATCGACCGGGGGGAGGAACCGCCGCAGGCGGCGTTGCGGGCTGCGGCGCGGTACCTGTTGCAGGTACTTGAGAGAGACGCCCCAGGACGTTCCGTGGAAGTGCGAGTGGTACCGGTAGCGGCGGTGCAGTGCGTCGCAGGCCCGCGCCACACGCGAGGGACTCCGCCCAACGTCATCGAGACGGATCCGCTGACCTGGTTCCTGCTCGCGACCGGGCGCCTCGGCTGGGCTGAGGCAGCACGGACGGGAGCGATCAAAGCGAGTGGAGCGCGAGCCGATCTGTCCGCGTATCTTCCGTTGAGCTGAACAAATAGACTGCAGTACGTGGCTAAGCCAGACGGGCGTCTTACGCACGATCTCGATCCCAGTGACCGCCCGCCGAGGGACGCCTGCGGTGTCTTCGGTGTCTGGTCGCCGGGCGAAGATGTCGCCAAGCTCGCCTATTACGGGTTGCACGCGCTGCAGCACCGTGGCCAGGAATCGGCCGGAATCGCCGTGAGCGACGGCAGGCGGATCGTCGTGCACAAGGAGATGGGCCTCGTGGCCCAGGTCTTCGACGAGCCGTCGCTGACCGCGCTGCGGGGCGACATCGCGGTGGCGCACTGCCGGTACTCCACCACCGGCTCGTCGGTGTGGGCGAACGCGCAGCCGACGTTCCGGTCTACCCCGCACGTCTCGGTCGCGCTCGGGCACAACGGCAACCTGACCAACACCCGTGAGCTCACCGCGATGCTGGCCGCCGACGTGGCGGGCGGCACCATAGCGGCGACCTCGGACACCGATGTGCTGACCGAGCTGATCGTCGGGAACGCGCGTGGACCCGGCGGGGTCGAGGAGGCCGCGGCGCGCATCCTGCCGCAGGTGCGGGGCGCCTACTCGCTGGTCTTCATGGACGAGAACACGCTGTACGCGGCCCGCGACCCGCAGGGATTCCGGCCGCTCGTGCTCGGCCGGCTCGCCGCGGGCTGGGTGGTCGCCAGCGAGACGGCGGCGCTGGACATCGTGGGCGCCGCCTTCGTGCGCGAGGTGCAGCCCGGCGAGCTGCTCTCGCTGGACGAGCGGGGCGTGCGGTCCCGGGTGTTCGCGGCGGCGGCGCCGAAGGTGTGCCTGTTCGAGTACGTCTACCTGGCCCGGCCCGACACGACGATCGGCGGCCGCGGGCTGCACGCGACCCGCGTCGAGATCGGCCGGACGCTGGCCGGTGAGCACCCCGCCGTCGCGGACCTGGTGATCCCGGTGCCGGAGTCGGGGACACCGGCGGCGATCGGATACGCGGAGGCCAGCGGCATCCCGTACGGCCAGGGCCTGGTGAAGAACTCCTACGTGGGCCGGACCTTCATCCAGCCGAGCCAGACCATCCGGCAGCTGGGCATCAGGCTGAAGCTGAACCCGCTGCGTGACGTGATTGCCGGCCGTCGCATCGTGGTCGTCGACGACTCGATCGTGCGGGGGAACACCCAGCAGGCGATCGTGGCGATGCTGCGGGAGGTCGGCGCGCGCGAAGTGCACGTACGGATCGCATCGCCGCCGGTGAAATGGCCGTGCTTTTACGGTATCGACTTCGCGACCAGGGATGAGCTTGTCGCGGGGCGATGCTCGGTCGACGAGATCTGCGCGGCGATCGGCGCGGACTCGCTCGGCTACGTGTCACTCGACGGCCTCGTGGCGGCCACGTTGCAGCGGCCAGGATCGCTGTGCCGGGCCTGCTTCGACGGGCAATACCCCGTACCCGTGCCGGAAAGCGAGCGCGGCAAGCACGTCCTGGAGCCGGTGGTCAGCACCGCCTGAGGCTTGCGGACCGCGGACCTAGGATCTAACGACGCGACCAGTCGTCTTCGTCCTCGTCGTCTTCGTCGTCGTCGTCGTCCTCGTCTTCGGCGTCGTCATCCGCCTCATCCGCGGCATCGTCGTCGTAAGCGGCGTACGGGTCGTCGTGGTCCCCACGTCGCTGGTCAGATCCCACGCCCAGCTCCGCACGCAGCCGGTCAAGGTCCGTACCGCCGCTGTTGTACTTGAGCTGGCGAGCAACCTTTACCTGCTTGGCCTTGGCTCGGCCGCGCCCCATTGGCTCGACCCCCTCGAACGTCCGGAGCCGTACGGCCCCACGATGTTATGTCGCTGGCTGTGACATACACAGATCGCCGTAGATCCCGCCTTGGGAACTCGGCGCCTCTCCAGCTTCCGTACAGGTATAACCGTACCCGGTTTGCGGCCCTGATGACTACGCCGATCCGCTGTCACAACGTACTCACAGAGCGCGATTCTCGCCACAAGGACTAGCTAGAGCAGGGGTTTTAGTCGGAAGATCGTACGTAAGAGGATGAGGTATCTGTTTATGTCACGATTCCGGCATGATAAGTTACCGTCAGTGCTTAGGGGGCTACCGCATTTGAAGGCACGTTCACCGCCCGGGCGGCGCGAGACGCGCGGGCAGTTTCCCGGTATCTAGCCCGATGCGACGATAAGTATCACCGGAATCACGGTGAGTGACGTAGATCCAAGGGGCAACGGGGTATCCCGCGACAGAAACTTCGCGCCGGGTGGTCGACTTGTCACCGCTGGTGATGGCAATATGGTCTCCGTAGACCATATGAGGACATCAAAGACAAGCTCCTTACGGAGCAACAAGGCCGGACAGCAACAACACTAGGATCGCTACACCGATCCAGGAGGAGAGGCCGCACCAATGTCCGCACGTACTCCAGAGGCTGAGCCCCTGCTGACGCCCGCGGAGGTCGCCACGATGTTCCGTGTCGACCCCAAGACCGTCACGCGCTGGGCGAAAGCCGGCAAGCTAACCTCAATCCGCACGCTGGGGGGGCACCGGCGCTACCGGGAGACCGAGGTCCGTGCTCTGCTCGCGGGTATACCGCAGCAGCGTTCCGAGTAACATCCCGCCACACGAGCGAGGCAGGTCCCGCGACTATCCTGCGAGACGCTCGCGGCGGAGCTCGTCCAGCGGTGGGGGGCTGGTCCCAGCGGGCGAGCGCGGTTCACGCGGTTCATAGGGGAGTTTCTGACGAGCCGTGAACACGGCGCTCGCCGCACTGGGGCCGGTCCGGACCGCGGTCCGGACGGCCGGTCCGGGTTATTTCCCGGACACCAGACTTTCGGGGATGAGGGATCGCGCAATGCGTGATCCAGAGTTGGTCGCGCGTGCTGCGCTCCGGCGCCGGCCGCTCGTTACGTTCGTTACGAGCCAGTTATCGGGTTCCCAGGATGGCCCCAGCTTCTTACCAGGAACCGGTGAAAGACTGAGCGGGCAGCGGGTGAGTTGCGCAATGCGCTGCCCCGCCACGATCGTCTGGGCTCGGGACGGCCAGGCCCCGGCCCGAGCCCAGACTCGTAACGTGGTCAGTGCGATCCCGCGGTAAGCGAAACCAGCTCGACCGTGCAGTACCTGCACCGCCTGGCCGCCATCGGGATCGAGCTCAGGCACTCCGGGCAGTCCCGCTCCGTGGCCTCCTTGGCCCCGTGCAGCCGGAGCACCAGCTTCGCCATCGGCGCCACGATCAGGAAGTAGACCACCGCGGCGATGATGAGGAACGTCACGACGGCGTTGATCAGGTCGCCGTACGCGAACTTGCTGCCGTGCAGCATGAAACTCAGGTTCTCGAAGTTATTGCTCTTCCCCCAGATCGCCCCGATGAGCGGCGTGATCAGGTCCTTGACGATCGCCGTCACGATCGCGGTAAACGCGGTGCCGATGACGACCGCGACCGCGAGGTCGATCAGATTGCCCCGGGTGATGAAATCCCTGAAGCCCTTCACGTACGTTGACTCCCATTGTTCGTGGCCGGTTTGTTCGTGGCCGGTTTGTTCGTGGCCGGTGCCGGCGGCAGCTGGTGACCCAGGCCGGCCTCGGGCATCTACCCTGCCCCAAGTTGAAGATGCAGATCCTGGTCTTACCGCGTAAGCAGCTCCAGCGCCGGTGCGACAGCTTGGTCGGTAAGCTGCGGATATGGCACGCCCGGACTACCGCGCGCGGGCGGCGGCGGGGATCCGCGCGCTGCAGCGCTGGTACGAGCCGCGTGCCGGCCTGCTGTCGCTGGTCCGGCCGGGTGGCCTCTGGAAGACCACGGGCTGGTGGCAGGCCGCCAACGCGCTCACGGCCGTGATCAGGTACACGCGGCACACGGGAGATCCGGCCCACACGGGGATCATCGCCACGACGTTCACGGCCGCGCGGCGGCAGCACGCCGACTTCGTCAACTGGTTCTTCGACGACAGCGCCTGGTGGGCGCTGGCCTGGGTCGCCGCCTATGACCTGACCGGCGAGGACCGGTACCTCGCCGCGGCCAGGACGATCTTCGCGCACAACCTGGACGGCTGGGACGGCACCTGCGGCGGCGGGGTGTGGTGGAACAAGGAGCGGACGTACAAGAACGCGATTACCAACGAGCTATTCCTGAGCTTGGCGGCACAACTGCATCAGCGGGTACCCGATGACCGTGATTACCTGGCCTGGGCGATGCGGTCCTGGGAGTGGCTGCACGGCAGCGGCATGATCGGCCCGGACGGCCTGGTCAACGACGGGCTCACCGCGGACTGCGCCAACAACGGCGGCACCACCTGGACCTACAACCAGGGCGTGATCCTCGGCGGGCTGGCCGCCCTGCACGAGATCACCGGCGACCCGGCCTACCTGCGGCAGGGCGAGGTCATCGCGGACGCCACGCTGAGCAGGCTCACCGACCAGTCAGGCATCCTCACCGAGCCGTGCGAGGGCGCTGGCTGCAACAGCGACCAGACCCAGTTCAAAGGCATCTTCGTCCGCAACCTGCACGAGTTCTACCCGTACAGCGGCAAGCCCGCGTACCGTGCGTTCCTGCTGGCCAACGCCGACTCCGTGTGGGACAGCGACAGGAACGCGGCCGATCAGTTCGGGCTGCGGTGGGCCGGTCCCTTCGACCGGGCGGACGCCAGCCGCCAGTCATCGGCTCTCGAGGTCCTCACCGCCGCCGCTGGCCTCATGGCCAGCTAGCGACTCAGGCCTTGCCTCCTTGCTCCTTGACCTTCCTCCCTGACGGCGAATCCCATGTAGGAGACCGCGGTGCTGGCCACCTGGCCGATGTCCAGCCGCCGGCTGAATTCGCCGTAGGTGATACGGCCCCGGCGGGCGGCGATGAAGCCGCCGATAACGGCGGGGAGGCTGGCGCGCGGGCCGAGGCCCGTGATCTCACCGGCCTTCAGCCCGTGCCGTGCCAAGAGCCCGGCGAGTTCCGCGGGCTTGATGAACATGTCCCAGTCGTGGATGGCGGCGTCGACGACGCGGGTCAGCGGCCAGTCCTGCATCAGCTTGACCGCGAGGAGCTTGCTCCTCGCCGTGCGGTTGATCGTGTCGAACAGGTACAGGCCGCCCGGCTTGAGGGCCCGCGCCGTCTCGCTGATCACCCGGTCCACGTCGGACACGTGCTCCAGCACGTCACAGCAGTACGCGAGGTCGTAAGCGGAGTCAGGAACCGGCAGTTGCTCACCGGGCCCGATCCGGTAGTCGATGCGCAGCCCGCGGCCGGCCGCGTGGGCGCGGGCGGCCTCGATCGACGGTTGCGACGGGTCGATTCCGGTTACCTGGCAGCCCAGGGCGGCGAACTCTTCGGCGAGGAACCCGCCGCCGCACCCAATGTCGAGTGCCCGGAGCCCGCCGGTCGCGGTGAACCGCTGCCGGGCGAGCACCTCACGGAAGTAGGCGAACCTGCCGGGGGTGATCCCGTGCAAGAGGCATAGCGGGCTGCTCTCGTCCCACCAGGATCCGCCGAGGCGGTCGTAGACGTCATTGTCGATCGGCATCCCGCCTCCAGGCTGGACCGAGGCTGTGACCGAGGTGGCGTGCTACGCATGATAACCGTGCGGCGCGGTCCGACGCCGCCAGCGCCCTGCGGCGGTAGCGTCGTCCTATGGCCAGTGACACCTCCGTTGACGCCTCCGCCAAGCTGGCGGTGCTGATCGATGCCGACAATGCTTCGCCCGCTGCCATTGACGGCTTGCTGGCCGAGGTCGCCAAGTACGGGACCGCCCACGTCAAGCGCGCCTACGGCGACTGGACAGGCACCAGCCTGCGCGGCTGGAAGGAGCAGCTGCTGGACCAGTCGATCCAGCCCATCCAGCAGTTCGCCTACACGACCGGCAAGAACGCCACCGACGCGGCCATGGTCATCGACGCTATGGACCTGCTGTATTCCGGCCGGTTCGACGGGTTCTGCCTGGTCTCCAGCGACAGCGACTTCACCAGGCTGGCCTCGCGCATCCGCGAGTCCGGCCTTACCGTGTACGGGTTCGGGGAACGCAAGACCCCGAAGCCGTTCGTCTCGGCCTGCGACAAGTTCATCTACCTGGAGAACCTGACCGCGCCGCAGGCGGCCGCCCCCGTCGGTGCCGCCGGTGCCGCCGGTGCCGCCGTGAGCCCGCCCACGCCGGTCACCCCGGCCGCCAAGCTGAAGGGCGACGCGGCGCTGGTGAACATGCTCCGCAACGCGGTGGAGGCCAGCTCCGACGACGATGGCTGGGCGCACCTGGGCAGCGTCGGCACCATCATCACCAAGCAGCGCCCCGACTTCGACTCACGCAACTACGGCTACGCCAAGCTCAGCGACCTGATGGCCGCGACCACCCTGTTCGACCTGGAACGCCGGGTCCCCGGCGACGGGAAGGCCGCCGTCATCTACGCCAGGGACAACCGCCGCCGTACGCAGGCCTGACCCTTCGATGCGTTTCCGCGCATCCAGCGTGCCCGGCTCGCGTCGCCGATCCACATAGGGCGCGAAACGTACCGAAAACTGTCCGGTATGTCCGTTTCTTAGGTAACTTTCGCGCCCTATGTCACGACCGCCAGCCCGGGAACGCGGCCCTTACGCGTTCGTGTCCTCGGCTTCC
Source organism: uncultured Actinomycetota bacterium (assembly GCA_963843745.1). Classification (GTDB taxonomy): domain Bacteria; phylum Actinomycetota; class Actinomycetes; order Streptosporangiales; family Streptosporangiaceae; genus Trebonia. Next base: position 447,635 of record CAWJLP010000006.1, on the reverse strand, counting down.
TGGTCTCGGCCGGAGACCGCGTTGTCGAGGCGCTGTGCCGCGATCTCCGCGAAGTCGTGGTCGACCTCGGCGACACACGCGAACCGGCCCGTCTGCACGGCTGCGACGGAGGCTGAGGCCAGGCCGCCGAACGGCTCCCAGACCACGTCACCGGGCTCGGTGGCCGCGTTGAGGATGCGGCGCATGAACTCGAGCGGCTTCTGGTTGAGATGCGCTGAGGAAAGGCTGCCCGGGTTGTGGACGCGCGGCGCTGCCCGGCGCATGGTGCCCTTGATGCGCTCCACGCCGTGCAGCGGCGCGAGCTGCCAGACGTTGGTCAGCCCGTGCGCGTGCCGCCATTTGTGCCTCAGCGAGTCCCATTCCTTGGCGGTGACCGCGGTCTGCCCGTCGAGTGAGTAATAGGGCCACCCGGATTCCCTGCCCTGCTCGTTGGCGTAGGCGGCCAGCCGCTCGATCATCGCCCCCGGCGGCCAGTACCACAGCCAGTCCTGGGTGAGGTACTTGCGGGTCGCGGCGTTGGCCACGCCGCAGGCCTCGTTGGCCCGGCTCAGCGGGAGGCCGGATCGCTGCCACTCGGACCGCATCCATTGCTGCACGGGCATCGGGCCGCCAGGCCCGGTCACCTCGAGCCGCCGCTGGTAGAAGACGCAGATCTCGGAGACGACAGGGAACCGGCGGATGGTCTTTCCGTTGACGTTGCCTGCGATGTGCCCGATCCCCTTGTCCCAGGTGATGGCCTGCACGTATTCCCAGCCGTGCCGGATCAGGAGCGGGTGCACGGTAGCCCAGCCGACCTCGGTGTTCCAGAACCAGAGCGTCGTGGCCGGGCCTGCCAGGCGACTCCAGGCCTCGACATGCGGCTGATACCACTCCGCGATGCGATCGGTGCCCACCGTGTCGCCGTGGAAGCCGCGGACGCCATACGCGCCGTCGCTGATGATCGCCGTCGGCGTCGGCCAGCTCCGGTATACATCCAGTGCGTCGCCCCGGTGCAGCAGGTAGGCAGATTGTTCCACCTGATCTAGCGTAATTGGGGACCACGCACGCTCCCCGCATTTGGAGGCCTCGAGCCGATGGCCGCGCTCAGCGACGAGATCGACACCGTGAAATTCGTGCACACCTACGGCGCGGGGCTGCATTCCGGCGACGCTGACCCGGACGTGCACGACCCGCGCTGGCAGCGGCGCCAGGTGGACGACTTCGTGGAGTTCGCGGTCCTGGCCGAAGAACTGGGTTTCGACGGGATCACCGTCACCGAGCACCACGCTCCGCTTATGGTGTGCCCGTCTCCGCACCTGCTGCTGGCTGCCGCCGCGGTAAAGACAAGCCGGATCAGGCTGGGCACCGCGGTGACCGTGCTGCCGCTCTACAGCCCGCTGCGGGTCGCGGAAGAGGCCGGGACGCTGGACCTGCTCAGCGATGGCCGGTTCGAGCTTGGCCTCGGCCGCGGCATCCCCGGTGAGGCGCAGATCGCGGCTGGCCGGAACCTGAGCGATAGCGACCTTAAGCGGGCCTGGCTCGAGGGCGTTGAGGTGGTGAACCTGGCGCTGACCGAACGGGACTTCACCTTCGACGGGGAGTTCTATCCGGTAGAACGCCCCACCACGATCGCGACATGCCCGCTCCAGGACCGGCTGCCCGTGTGGCTGGGCGGGTCAAGTAAGGAGACGATGCGGCTCGCGGCCTCCCGCGGCTGGAACGTGATGCGCAACTTCGGAAGCAACCAGGAGCACCGGGACGCGCTGGAGGACTACATCAAGGTGGCCGCCGAGAACGGGCATGCTCGCTCGGGCGCGAACATGATGATCGAACGCTTCGTCGCGATCGGCGAGACCGAGGACGAGGCGGAGCGCAACCTGGAGAGCCTGATCGAGGCTTTCGGGCAGTTCCTCACCCTGTACGCCGCCGGCGGCCGGCGGCCCGTCCCCGAGACCGACGGAGAATTCCGCGTCGACCACGGCGCCGCCAGGAAGAACCGGCCGGCCATCGCGGTCTCCGGCACACCCGACCAGATCGCCGATGCCCTCCAGCAGGTCATCGACGAGACCGGCGCGCGGCGGCTGCTCGTCGAGACCTTCTCCCGCGAGGAGGCGCGCCTGTTCGCCCGCGAGGTGATCCCGGCGCTGAAAGAGCGGAATGCGACGGCAGCCTAGCCGCCGCCGGTGGGCGTGTGCCGGGCGGTGACGAACAGCTCGGCCAGCTCGCGCGTGGTGGTGGCGTCCTCCGGGGCTTTGTCGTCGCGCCAGCGCCCGGTGAACCGCGGGAAGCGCATGGCGAGTCCGGCATCGTCTCTGATCTGGCCCCAGGCGGCGGTGTAGTTCGGGGACAGGGTCAGCTCGGCGCTCAGGATCTCGAGGACCAGCCCAGGCTCGAACCAGACGTCCGGCTCCTGGCGAGCGTCAACCCTGGCGGGCTTGTGCGGGCTCAAGAGCGGGGCTAGCCGGGCGGGCAGCGCGGCCAGGTCGGCGTCGGAGAACCCGGCGCCGCACTTGGTGACGGCGCGGAACGTGTCGGCGTCCGCGTCATAGGCGGCGAGCAGTACGGCGCCGTAGACGCCGGCGCGGCGGCCGCGGCCGGCGAACGCGCCGATGACAACCAGGTCGGCGGTGTCGGACAGTTCGGTCCGGTAGTCGCGCTTGAGCTTGATCCACTGCCAGCCGCGCGCCCCGGCCTGGTAGGCGGAATTCGGTCCGGTCGACTTGCAGACCAGGCCCTCGCACCCGTCGGTGACCGCCTGGGCGAACATCGCGTCAAGCGCGGCCGGGTCGGCGACCTCGGCGGCGGTGGTCAGCCGTAGCCGGGGCGACAGGATGAGGCTCGCCTCCAGCGCGGCGCGGCGGCGCGGGTACGGCAGCATGGTCAGGTCCTCGCCGTCGGCGTACAGCAGCTCGAAGCAGAAAAGGCCCACGGGCACGTCCTGGACCGCCTGGTCGATGCCGTGCTTGCGGCGCCGCAGCATGACCTCGCCGAACGGCCGCAGCTCGCCCGCGGTCGCGTCGTACGCGACGACCTCCCCTTCGAGGATCACCTCGCGCGGCCCCAGCCCCGCTGCCAGCAGATCGACAACGTCAGGGAACTGATCGGATATCTCCTCAAGCCGCCGGGTGAACAGCTCGATCGTCCCGTCGGCGGTGCGGTGCGCCTGAACCCGGACGCCGTCGTACTTGTACTCGGCCGCGCACTGCCCGCCCAGCCGGGCGAGGATCTCCCCGGCGTCGGCCAGCCGCTGGGCCAGCATGACCCGGACCGGGTTCCCCGGTGCGACGCGCAGCTGCTCCACCGCGACCAGCCCGCCGCTTACCAGGGTGGCGGCCACCTTGCCGAGGTCGCAGCAGATGTTGTAACCGCGCTCGAGCACCGGCCTGGCGGCCTTGCCGCCCGCGTGCACCTGGGCAAGCGCGTCCAGGATCGTGGGCGTGCCGATGCCAAGCCGCAGGTTCCTCGTCACCAGGCGCAGCAGGTAGCGGGCCTCCAGCGGGGTGGCCCGGGTGAGCAGACCGGCGAGCAGCTCCAGCTTGCGGCCCTGCGAGCCTGCCCCCTCGGCGGCGGCGATCTCGCGGAGCGTGCGCACGACCTCGGTGACCTCCAGGCTGGCCGCCCGGCCGTCTGCTTCGGGACCGGGCTGGGCGAGCAGCCCTTCCGCAGCCTGGCCCAGGTCGCCGGTCTCCCGCACCAGAGCCGTGACCTGCGCGGCGTCGGTGCCGGCCGCGGTGGCCACCGCGCGGACTGCGAGCTTCTCGGCCATGCCGAGGTCCACCCCGGCGAATTCTGGCGCGATCAGTCCCTGGCACAGGTAGCACACGGTTGGAAGGAGCCCGTCAGGGGTCTGCGCCAGCAGCGCGGCCAGCCGCTCGGTCAGCGCCAGCCGGCTGCTGACCTGCTCCAGGTCACGGTAGGCCTCGGCCACGATCAGGTACCGCACGGCGCCCCCTCTCTCGCCTGATCATGACACGCCCGCTGCCCGGTTCAGCCCTGCGGGGACGTCGACTCCGCCGGCCTCAAAGGCGTTCCCGTCTTCCTGCTGGACCAGCGCGATGCCTTGCAGGGCGAGCAGCCGGACGACCTCGGCTACGAGGACATGGCCGCGCCGGTTTCGCTCGCGTTTGTGCGGTTTAGTGCTTAACTAGAAGCGATCGCGAGGTGGCGCTCCCCAGGAGTAGCACATGACCGTTGTGGTCGGCGAGGACGTCCCGCAGGCGCGCCGTCGGCTGGCGGGAAGGCTGCGTGCGGCTGTGCTGGGACCGCACCGCGGCGGCACCACCCGGCGGCGGGCATCTGACGCGTTCCGGCTGGGGTTCGCGATCATGGTGGTGGCGGTTTCCGTTCCGGTGATGCGGGCCAATTCGGCTGTCGAGCTGAGCATCGTGCGGGCCCTGCACCCGCCGCCGGCGGCGATCAGCTGGCTGGTCACCTCGCTCTTCTGGCTCGGTTCGGCCGGGGTAGTGGTGTTGCTGGCGATCGTCGGGCTGCTGGTTCCGCGGCTGACCGCGGTCCGGCACATCGCGGCGGCCGGCGTGCTGAGCTGGGTTGTGTGCCTGCTGCTCGGCGCGCTGCTCGGATCGGCGGCCGGGCGGCCGCCGGACAGCGCGCTCGCCGGGCTGAATACCGGCTACCCGGTCACCTGGCTCGCGGTCGCGGTCGCGGTGGCGGCCACCGCGCTGCCCTACCTGAGCCGTCCGGTGCACCGGCTGGTGTGGCTCCTGGTTCCGCTGGCGGTGGTGGCCGGTGTCTGCGGCGGGGCGGCGCTGCCGGTAAACGCGCTATCCAGCATGGCAGTGGGCTGGGGCGTCGCAGCGGCCGTGCACCTGGCCGTCGGCTCACCGCTTGGCCTGCCGTCGGCGGCAGAGGTCGCGGAGTGGATCTCCGACCTGAACGTCGCGGTAACCGGCATCACGCGGGCACCTCGCCAGGTCTGGGGCGTCGAGCAGTTCACCGGCCGCGGCGCGGACAGCGAGAGTATCGAGCTGTCGGTGTACGGCAGGGACGCGTCCGACGCGCGGATGCTGGCGAAGCTGTGGCGGTTCTGCGTGTACCGGGACTCGGGGCCCACCCTCATCCTCGACCGTCTCCAGCAGGTCGAGCACGAGGCGTACCTTACGCTGATGGCCGCACGTGCCAGGATCCTGGTGCCCGAGGTGCTCGCCGCCGGAGGGTTCGGCCCGAGCAAGGACGCGGCGCTCGTGACCCGCGTACCCGACGGCCTGGCGCTGTCCCAGGCAGGCGACGGCCTCGCCGACGGCACGCTTGACGAGATCCTGCTTGCCCTGCTACAGCTGCGCGCGGCCGGGATCGCCCACGGTGCGCTCGGCGGGGACACGATCATCCTCGCCGAGCAAGGCGTCTGCGTCAGGGGTTTCCGCAGCGCGTCGGCTGCGGCCCCGGCCAGCCGCCTGGATGCGGATCTGGCCGCCGCGCTGGCCGCCATGGCCGTGCAGGCGGGTGTCGAACGCACCGCTGCGGCGGCTGGCCGGGTGCTTGATGCGGACACCGTTCGCGGCGCCCTGGTGCACCTGCAGCGCCCGGCGCTGGACCCGGCGACCATAGCCGCGCTGGCACAGCGGAAAGGCCTCCTCCCCGAGCTGCGGTCGGCGGTGGCAAGCGGAGCCGGCATCGAGATTCCGAAGCTCGCGGAGTTCAAGCGGATCAGCTGGACCAACCTGCTGTTCGGCCTCGGTTCGCTGATCGGCATCTGGGCGATCATCGGCGTGCTGTCCGACGCGGGCAGCGCATTCGAAGCCATCAAGGGGGCCAGCTGGGGGTGGGTGGCGCTAGCGTTCGTTTTCGCCCAGTTGCCGCCGCTCGCCTCGGCCTGGGCGCTGACCGGTGGCGTCGTCGGCGAGTTGCCATACGGGCGGTGCGTGGCGCTCGAGGTGTCCAATGCCTTCAGCTCGCTGGTCGGCGGTAACGTCGCCGTCTTCGCCGTGCGGGTCAGGTTCTTCCAGCGTCAGGGGTCCGACGCGACGGCCGCCGTCAGCTCGGGCGCCATCGTTTCTACGGCGGAATGGGTTGTCAAGGCCCTGCTGTTCCTCATCGCCATCCCCTTCGCCGCAGGAGACATCCACGTCCAGACCACTTCAGGCAACAACCAGACAGCCATCTGGATCATCCTCGCGGTCATCATCGCCGCCGGGATCGCCGCCACGGTGATCGTCTTGATACCGCGGGTGCGGCGGCTAGCCAGCACCCGCCTCAGGCCCTACCTGGTAAGCATCTGGGGGAACGTCAAGATCATCGCCACCGAGCCGCACAAGATCGTCTATGTGCTGGCCGGCTCGACCCTGGCCCAGCTGGCCGTCATCCTGGCGCTGGGCGCGTCGCTGCACGCGGTCGGGCAGCATGCCAGCATCGCGACGCTGATCACCGTGAACACGCTGGCCGCCATCATCGGGGGCGCGGTGCCGGTGCCGGGTGGCGCGGGGGTGGTGGAGGCCGGGCTGATCGCCGGGCTCACCGCCGTTGGCATACCCCAGGATCAGGCCATCGCGGCGGTGCTCATCCAGCGGGTCTTCACCTCCTACCTGCCTCCGGTCTGGGGCTGGCTGACCCTGGCCTGGATGCGCCGGCACGAGTACATCTGAGACCGAGCCGGTCTTCTCCTGCGAGGAGTACGTCGTCGTGGCGCAAGATGCTGATGGGATGAACAGGAGTGTCAAGGAACAACCGAAGGCGGCGTAAGCAATCAACCGAAACACTGTCGCCCATCAGCCGAAGGCCAACTAGAAAGCATCAGGCGAAGCAATACATCAAAGGAGTGGGGCGCCAGGGGGTCGAACCCTGAACCAACGGATTAAAAGCTTTAGCGGGCGAGGTTCCCAACCGTTCGCAGGCGTTCGCGCCGCAGGTCAGACCGCATGCGCGTATCCACGCGAACTGGGCCGGACAGCGGTGAACTGCAACCCAGTCTGCAACCCTGCGGGCGCGGAAGAATTCGGCGCTCGGCTTGGGGGTGCGCTGGCCGGGCGTACTTCCTTGCGGCTGCGGTGAACTGTACCCCCAGACCCTGGCTGAGCGGCCTGTACGACGAGCTGGGCGTCTCTACTCGGTCAGGGGGCGAGTAAGGGTTCCGGCACCTGCACATGCTGAACGTCGTCCCTCATGTAACGCTGCTAGGCCGGGATCGCGTTCCTTCCGTAGGCCTGTCCGGCCCGCAGGTGGTTGGGACTGCCATACTCATAATGGTAAATACGGTTCTCGGAGCTCGGCAGGCGGAGGGGTGGCGGCGGATTCCACCTTGTGGACGTCTCTGTGCTCGTGATCTTTGTCGATGGGCTTAGCGAATGAATAACAAAGCGTTGCTGCAGGACTGGCAGCGGACGTTGCGGGCGCTGTCGTCGGTCGTTGACCTGTTTGTGGCGGGAGATCTAGTACAACCCGCTGATGGCGGTATTCTCGATCGCCTGGAATCTGCAGAGGTGGCATCGCGTCAGGCCTACTACGATTCCTTGCGCCAACCGGCACCTGGCGCCGCGGCATCGGACCAATCGCCGCCGGGGTCGGCTCGATCGGAAGAGACGGGGCTCGTACGGCGAAGAGCGGTGCCTGCTCCTGGTGGCGAAACGGGATCGTCGGTCAAGCCGCCGGTGTCCAGTTCCTCCCGTCCCGCGCTGGTCCGCAGGACAACTGGCCAGTCTGGTGCTCTGCCAGCTGGCATTGGGTCTGTCAGGGACCCTCGGCTGGTGTTGCCGTACGTTAGCCAGGTCCTAGTTGAGGTGCCGGACTCACAGCTTCAACGACAGTGGTGGACTCTGCAAGGAGAAGTCCTGGCCAAAGAGCCGCAGGCTAAGCAGTCGGCGACTACGTTCCGCAGCCAGCTTCTGGTAGCCGGTGCAGGTACAGCGATAGGCACGCCCTTCGGTACTGAATTGAACAAGCTCGTCCCATTGATTGACCATTTGATCACATTGTTGGCCCATCGAGGTCATTAGTCTCTGAACCGCGACCTGGCCGTCGATGCACCCCTGGCATTCAGCTCGCGATCATTTGATCGTAGAAATCTGCACGCGCGGCATTCACCAGCGATGGGACACTGACCTGCAACAGTCTCCGTTGATATGCAACGATTGTTGGCGTTAAGCACTATGCTACGGCCAGAATCTGGCCAACATGGCCTGCCGTCAGCGGGGCATGCCTGGCACCAGGGTCCGCGACCTTCCGCTTTTCAGTATTAAGGATGACAGTCCAGGGCTGACCATGCTGGTCTACAGACCCAGCTCAGAGTCCTGTAGTGGACGGTGATGGACCCAGGCATACGAACATGAATGAGACTAAAAATGAGACTGACCGATTGCCCGGCCATCGTTAGCCAGAGATGGATTCAACGACCGGACCTTCTGCTTCTGAGGCCGGGGGTCGGGGCGCATCGTGCACGAGATGTGCGAGGAGATCCGGCGCGCCGGCTGTGGCGAGTGTTGGGCAATCGGGCCCAGAGTGTTGCACCGTTGTGATTTATCTCCACACGGCCGTCCACAGACTGTGGGTAACTCCCCCGGGCGTTACACCGATGCCTGCGGTCACCGCCGTCCGTGCACCGATGCCCGGCTGGCGCGCACAGGCAAGTCGGCGTGCGGATACCGGCCGCGCTGCGGGCGGAAGCAACGTCCCGCGGTCCCGTGTTCCGGCATGCGCACGGTCGGTCGGCATGCCGCTGGATTGCCTGCAGTAATGCCGTAGATACTGCAATACTGCGGCACTGTATGGCAATGCCGCCGGTGCTGGCATAATGCCTGGATGACGGCACTGAGCCTGGCCCTGGCCAACCTGAAGCCGGGCACGGGCAAGACCACCTCGGCGGTCTGGCTGGCGCACGTGTTCGCCCAGGCCGGCAACCGCGTGCTGCTGGTGGACGCGGACCCGTCCGGCAGCGCGCTGGAGTGGTCTGATCTGGCGGCCATGGACGCGCGGGCCGCGCCGCAGCAGGCGTTCCCGTTCCGGGTCGTGGCGCTGCCGTCTCGGGAACTGCACCGCCGGCTGCCCGAGATCGCCCGCGACGATGACGTGGTGATCATCGACACGCCCCAGCTGGAGGACCACACGGCGATTGCCCGCTCAGCCCTGCGGTATGCCGACGAGATCGTGATCCCGTGCGCGCCCAACCCGATCGAGATCAACCGCACCACGCCGATGCGCGACGAGATCGCCGAGACCGAACCGGTCCGCGACCGGCCCGCCCGCTCGGCCATCCTGCTGAACCGCTGCATCACCCGAGCGCACTCGATATCCGATGCCCGGCGGGCGCTCCAGGCTCTGGGTTATGACGTGCTGCCCACCACGGTGCCGCGGCTGGAGATGTACGCCCAGAGCTTCGGCCTGCCGATCCCGGACACTGGCTCCGATGTGTGGCGCCAGGTGGCCCTCGATCTCATCGCCCGGTGCCCCCAGCCGTCCCTGGTGCGGTCGTAAGGCGACCACGACACCGGCCCAGCCGCCCGGCCGCGTCCCGCTGGATGTCTTCGGTAGTTGGTGAACTGGATCTGACAATCCCGCAAACTGCCTTTCTTTCGAAAGAGTATCAGCGAGCCGCTAGTCCGGTTCTCGAATCTTCTCGTCGGTTCATGCCGTTTCCGGCGCTCATGTGCCCGGGATGTGCCCTGGCGACGCGGCTCAAGCAGTCTTCGGATGATCAGTGGTCATGTCGGCCGCCAGCCTAAAAGCGAAAGGTCGGCGGTCCGGCCCCGCCCCTGACGAGCGGACACCGAGATTCACCCCGGTAGGCCATTACCGTCCGGCTCTATGCTTACGAGGTGGAATTCAGCGAGGTGATCAAGCGCCGCAAGATGGTCCGGGCCTTCACCAGCGAGCCGCTGCCGCCAGGCACCGCCGATGGGCTCTTGCGAGCGGCTAACCGGGCGCCGTCGGCGGGATTCAGCCAAGGTTACTCGTTTCTCGTCCTGGAGGGCACCGAGCAATGCGCCCCGCTCTGGGAGATCGGGCAGGACGCCGCTTCCGCCGGTGACATACCAGCTGAGGTGCGGGCCATGATGGAGGCGATGAGCCGCGCCCCGCTTGTCATCGTGCCGCTGGCGAACAAGGACATTTACCTGGACCGGTATGCACGGCCGGATAAGGGCTGGGCAGACAGGGATGAGTCGCACTGGCCCGTCCCCTACTGGTACATCGATACCGGGTTCACTGCGCTGCTCATCTTGCTCGCCGCCGTCGATGAAGGGCTTGGTGCCGTGTTCTTCGGCATCATGCCCGAGGACATGCCAGACTTCCGCAGCCGGTTCGGAGTGCCAGAGGAGTGGACACCGATCGGCGCTATCGCTATCGGTCACCCCGCCCCGGAGACTGACCAGATGCCGTCGTCCGCGCGGTCCATTGCCCGTAAGAGCCTGGATGAGCTGGTGCACCGCGGCCGGTGGTGACAGGCTCCGCCGAGCATCGCCCGAGCTGAGCCGACGGTTTTACAGACGACCGCGCCTGGCTTCGAAGTCTCCGCCTGACCTAGGAGGTTGCACATCAACCTAGATCAGAGCCAGGTTCCATCCCACGTATATCCCAGGGCGAAGCAGATTCGCCGCGCGAACTGCGGTGTCCGGATCCCGTGTGCTTCCTCTACTCTTCGCGCATGGTACCCGCTGTGGAGCTTCTTCCCGCGCAACATGCGGCCCCCTTCCTGGGCCATCTCCTTCGTCGAGGTCGTACGGGCAGCGGAGACCAAGATCTCCACTATTGAGCGCAAGACCGGCCTGGGAAGCGACGCTGTGCTGACCGAACTCAGTCCTGGCCTTCTGACGCTCGGCTACAAGGTCGAGAGCGGCAAGACACAAGCTGCCAAGATCCGGCGCCCAGTCTTGTTCGGCGAGAACGGGAATCCCGAGGTCAACTATGTGATCGACGCGTTCCACGATGAGCTCGGAATCGCAGTGGAGGTCGAGGCAGGTCGCGGGGCGGCAGGAAACGCGGACTACCGCGACATCGTCCGCACATCGCTGATCTTGGACGCCCGGAACATGGCACTGCTCCAACCTGTACGCTACCGCACTACATCTGGGCAGCGGGAGCAGGCCATCCCCGCCTACGAAAACACACGCAGCCAACTGCACGCGATCTACGCGTCTCAGCGGCTAATGCTGCCCTTCGAGGGAGTCTTGCTCATCGGATACTGAACCGAGCGATGGGGCGGTTTGGCCTCGGACTTCTGGACGCGAGTACATCGCGCCAGGCTGGAGTTGTCACGGCACAGGATCGAACTGTCGACCTTCCGCTTTCCAGGAGAATGTCCGGGTCCATGCGAGTCCACCGCAGGCTACCTGAGCAGGCCGGATGAGCTGATCGGGCATCTTGGCGTCCAGAATCGACTCTCGATCGGGCACGCAGCGGGCACGCTCCCGGCTTGCCATGCTCGCGGGACTCAAGCTCCAAACCCTTTGGTCCGTAGCCGACACGCCGATCTTCTCATTCGATCTACTTGCAGGGCGAACCGTACTTGGCCTGGGATGATAGATCTGATCCGAGGCTGACTGTAAGCTCAATGTAATTTCGGAGAATCCAATGGATCCTACTACTCTAATTGTTGCAGCACTCGCGGCTGTCCCAGCCGCGATACTACGGACCTTCTGGGAGGCCGCTCGTCGGCCGATTCTACTGGCCGCAATTGTTTTCGCTTTTATCGCTAGCTCAGTCCTCGCGCTAGCGCTTTCAGGAGTAGTTTTCCGGGGATGGTGGCAAGGTTTTTTCCAAAATATTGGAGTCAGCCTGCTTTTTGTCGGGGTGGTAAATCTTGGTATCCTGAATGCTCTTCGTGGACTTATCGAAGGTGAACAGTCTCAGCGCACTTCCACCACCAAGATTGACCTACCGCGCATCCTCAAGGCTCTCGGCGAACCGGACATAGAGCAGGCACCTCAAACGGCTACTGAGGCAGTGGCCGACCAAGAGCTACTAGAGCAAGTTAGGAATGCACTAGAAAAGGTCGAGCGGAGACTAGCAGGATCTGGCTGAAAGGTATATGCCTTCATCGCAGTCCGTCGTACCACGACCTCTTCTTTATCAGGGAACTTCTGGGACTATTCGGACTTCCGATCTTCTGTACCTGGCCTGCGGTTACCCGTCTGCTCATGTCCGGCGACGTATACCGGTATCGCTGGGTGTCGTTACTCAGTTGGTTACTCGGACCCTCCCCGACTCTGCCTTACGAGCCCGTATCACGGGCGTCGCCAGAACGAATTACCGCGCGCGGCGCCTTCACGGGCCGAGCTCGGCGTCCGCTAGGGCTACGGGCTCAAGCAGTCCATGCGGACGCCGTGAATCTCACGATGCCTGTAGTGGCTGCTTGACTTGGTGGTGTCTGCAACTGCATCGCTGTCACCAAAGAACCATTATCCACGCATAGCCACATGCCACTGGTCATGTCGCGCAATGCAAGCGCAGGAAGCGGGTCGCTCTGTGTAGCGCTGACACAGGTGGATGCGTCAGGCTTGGAAGGGACAGCGGCAAAAGCTGCACCACCCGATGGTCTCATCTCCGGCACCCCGGAATCTGAACAATCGAAATCGAGATCCCCCCCTGGTGAGTTTACAACGGGGCCGGACGCGCTAAAAGAAACATAGACCCAGGTATTGCAAGTGCCAGCATTCGGGCCATGGACAGTGAACGGTGCCGTATAAAGAGGCGCAGCGGTCCCGACCGTCGCTGTGGACCCGGGATCTGCTGTGGACCCGGGAGCTGTCGGGCTCGGCAGGCTAGTTGTTGGAACTTGCGAAGGCGACGGAAGCGCTCCAATATAGACAATTCCGGCAGAGTGGCCGATAACGGCCGTTAGCACGGCGGCAACGACTGCACCAAGAGCCCCGATGATCGCCCCTTTCACAGTGTCGCTCATCCCCGATGGACGCTTTCCGGACTTACCGGAAGATCCCAATTGTGTCCCCCCATTTGTGCGAGCATAGTTGCGGTAGCCGTCATGTGCTAGCTGACCAGGGTAATCCCGGCGGTGCCCTGATCATAGGTCTAGCCGAACTTTGGGCGCGTATCTACGTACATCACTAATGTAGTCATTCCAAGCGAACAGGCTCGCCGCGCACCTCTCGGACCTGGCCTCTGGCCTGGCCCTCGCTGTCAGGCTCGACGGGTCAACAGGGATAGTCGCTTGTGAACTGCTGCTTAGAAGGTCGTTTCACGCAGGGGGTCACCTGCTGTTTTCCTGGTCAGAGGCGGATAGGTCATCACCTGGATACAGCTCAATGTCTCCGGTTTCCGCTTGGTTCTGGCATGCGGCCGGCACGGAGCGGTCGTTCCCTGACTGCCAGGTGGCCAAGGCCAGTCGTCGCTAGCGGCCGGTGATGGTGCGCAGCGTTTAGGCTGTAGTCCCATAGCGTCAGGTCACGCGGATTCTCGCTACCTTCGAGTAATCCACCTTAATGTCCCGCTGCGCGAACCATGTCTCATGGCCTTCAAGGCGTGAGGTAATTAGCAACCGGATCGGATGATCCCGGTACTGTTTTCGCCACTCTTCCTCGCTGGTGCCCGCCATCCACTGCCCTGGTCGCGTGGCTTGCAGAGACAGCAGATCCCAGTTCTTACCGCTTATCCGTGAGTATGGTCGTGGCCGCGATTCACGGTTGCTCACGACCTGGACGCTGGCTCCCGTGTTAAATTCCCACGGTCCCATACGAACGCTTCGGCCTGCTCCTGAGTTACCCCGTCCGGGAGCCCGTGCGCCCAGTGATCCCTGTCCGTCTCATCCAGAATGCTAATGACTACCTCATCGAGACGCTCCAGACCGCCGCCGGTCAACGTCACGCGGAGGTCGGCACAATCGTAGGCTGTCTTCTTTACCGTGCACGTGATCTCGAACTCCGGGGCCAGCTCATCGTGCCGCCGACCCTCCTCAATGCTAGCGACCTTCGCCTGTTCAGTAGCTTGCCTTCGTGTGTAGGAAGCGCTGGCGGCAGCGACCAAGATCGCCACAATCGCGACGAGAGCGATGCGATTTCCACGCCGAGAGCATACGAGCACCCGGGCTTCCGAGTCAGGTGATTATGTGATCGGACATAGGCCCAGCTCGATCACGTGCTGGCATGGGGCATATCCTCGATGTCAACTGTCGCCACGGCTGCTGCACGACTGTCAGCTTGGGAACTGGATTTTCATGCTTCCGCTGACCCGCATGTTCCAGGTCACCCGCCACGTTCGGTAATCCGTGAGTACCCGCCGGGTACCGCGCCTGACTCTCCTGTCGGGCACGCAGCGGGCACGTTCCTGGCTTGCCACGCTGGCGAGGCCCAAACTCCCGACGTTCTGATCCGTAGCCAAAGCACACGCGCCTGTCTACACCGTCCGGGTAGGTCAGAGCGTCCGCAGGCGTCCACGCTGGTCCTGATCCGTCTGAACGGGTTGTACAGCGCGCACGCGTCGTGCACTCCTTGCCGTTCAGAGCGCGTGATCTGCAGTCAAGAAAGGTTGTCGGCAGGTTTCCTGGCCACGAGCGCGGGCGACCGGTAAACCGCCCCGCTGCCTGCCGCGTCTTAGATGAAACTCGGGGGCTCCTTTCGAGAGAGGAAGCGGCTGATGCGCTGGTTCAAGGTGGCCGCCATCGCGGCTGGCGTATTGATGGCGTTCTTGGTTATCTCCTCGATCATCGGGTTCCTTATGGAGGCCGCGATCGCCGCGCTTGTCGTCGTTACCATCGTCCTCGCTGTCAAGGTGGCGTTCTATCGGAAGCAGGTTGCCTGGAACAGGCCCGGCAGCGAGGTTCGCGGGTCCGCCCATGGCAGTCCGTTGCCCCGTCACAACACGCGGCATGCCGACGACGAGCTGGCCCGGCTGAGGCGCGAGATGGACCAGCTGAGGCGCGAGATGGGCGGCTAGCCGTCCCGGCCCGCCAGCGATCTCCTGGTTGCAAACTGTCGGCACGGTCCTGCTGGTGGTCAACTGGCGCAGCTCAGCGCGTGTGTGGGTGTCCGCTCAGGGGGGCCGTAGAGTGCTTGGGTTGCTGTACCTCGCTGCTGTACAGATCGACCGGAAGGAAGCAAGATGGCGTCAAGGTGGCATGTAAGGTCCGTAACCACCGGCAAGATGGCGTGGACGGGCGTTTCGATCCCATCGAAGGGAGGGTATCGGCCATGTCAGATACGAACAAGCGTAACCTAGTTTACTTCGAGAATTCTTCTATGCGCGGACTGTATGCCAGTATGGAAGAGTGGCAGCAGGTCAACAATCGACGCTTGCTGTCCCTCAATATCCAGAAAGACAGCGATAATTACTGCTGCATCGCGCTTACCAATCCAACCGAGGTCGTGATTACTAGCGCCGATGGACAACTACATGTGGACGTGTTTCATACCGGCTATGGGAAAAATCATTTGCGTACCTGGACTGCCACCAACCCTTGACGTGTAAATTCCGCTCGGCCACGAGACTGCCCCGTCCAACCTGATAGGTGCCAATGGGTTTGCCGTGGGAGGGCGCCGTCTAGGGTGGCGCTTGCGCCATCCCGAGGGGACTCGACCGCAGGGAGCGCCCTAGACGGCGTGCTTTCACGGCGAAAGAATCGTCGGCACCGTTGGACGGGTCACCCGCACTGATCGGCTAAGCGCGGTGCCGGAGGCCTGCGTGACGGCGAGCAGCCACCGGCCTGCGGGCAGCGGGGACAGCCGCCCAGCGTCGACCAGCCGCGCCTGAGGGCTTCCGCCCGGTAGGGCGCGGCTTTTGTCGACGCCCCGGGCGCGGACAGACCCCCGCCCATTCCCCGCTGGGGCCCTGGCCCTGGTGGTCACGCTCGCATTCCCTCACGCTTCCGTCTCCGGCACTTCGCGTCTTCAGCTCTCGATCCCTGTGCGGGCTCGGCCCGCGCCTGGCGGGAGCCGCAGGCGAGCGCCCTTGAAGCTGTAGAGAAACTTGAAGCTGTAGAGAAAGTTGTCACCGGGTCGGATCACGGCATCGGATCACGGCATCGTGTGATCCGACAACACATCCGCGACATATGTCCGCCAACTGATGCGCGACAGGGCCGTTTTTGCGGCACTGTGTGGTGATGATTACTGCGTTGACCGACGTGACGGCGGCGGTGGCGGGTTATGCGCGGCGGCTGCACCAGGCCGCGGGTGAGTGTCATCATGTGGCATCCCCGCTGGGTGCATGGCTGCTGCTGGCGTTGTGCGGACCGGCCAGCAGCGGCGCGGCGCGGACCGAACTGGGTGAGGTCCTCGGCCTGGATGTGGAGCAAGCGGCGGCGGCGGCGGGCAGGCTGTTGTCGGCGCCGCATCCGCTGGTCGCGGCGGCGGCCGGGGTGTGGCGGCGCGAGGACGTCCAGACTGAGGCGCTGTCGCGGTGGCTGGCCAGCCTGCCCGCGACGGTGGATACCGGCGCGCTGACCGATCAGGCAGCGCTGGATGACTGGGCGCGCCGCAACACTCTGGGGCTCATCGACAGGTTCCCGGTGGAGCTGACCGACGAGACCCTGCTGATGCTGGGCACGGCGCTGGCCACGAAGATCTCATGGGCCGAGCCGTTCGACGTGGCGCCCGCGTCCGCGCTCGGCCCGCACAGCGCCTGGGCCGACACGCTGAGCCGGGTGCTGCGCACGCCTAAGCGGGCCTGGGGGTACGGGCACAGCCAGTTCATCGCTGCCGCCGACCAGGTTGGCGACGTCGCGGTGCACACCGCCCGGGCGCGCGATGGCCTGCTGGTCACCTCGGTCGCCGCCCCGCCCGGCGTGCCCGCCGCCGATGTGCTTGCCGCCGCCTGCGCGCTGGCCAGCGACATCGCCACCGGCGGCCTGGTGGCCAGGCGCTCGCTGTTCGACCTGTCGCTCGGCGCGGCGCCGCTGTGGGAGATCACCGAGCAGCGGGTGCAGACCACCGCACCCGATGGCCGTGCAGAACGCTGCACTGCGGTGCTGCCGGCCTGGTCGGCGGACAGCACGCATGACCTGGGCAGGCATCCCGGACTCGGCTTCGGCGCGGCCGCGGACGCGCTGGCGGCACTGGCCGGGCTGGACGAGTTCGTGTACGACGCCCGGCAGGCCGCGGTAGCCCGCTACAGCCGGACCGGATTCGAAGCAGCAGCGGTAACGGGAATGGCGGTGGGCAGCGGTGGTTCTCCACCCACCCGGCCGGGTGTGATGCGTACCGCGGAACTGCGCTTCGGGCAGCCCTACGCTGTCGTCGCTGTCACTACCGACCCGGACCGGCGCGGCGGGCTCCCTGTAACCAGCCCATGGTGGGGCCTGCCGGTCTTCTCCGCGTGGATCACCCAGCCCGAGGACGCCGACGATCCGGCCACGGACCGAATCAGGCGGATATCGCGTGTCGCACGCGGCGCGTGGAACTCGCCTGCCACTAGGACAGATCGACCTGTCCCGCGCGCCTGAGCAGATCACCATCGCGAATGCGGCACACGAACCGAACGGCGGCCCGCGCGCGTTACGAACACACCTTCATGGCACATTCCGCGCTCCACATGTCGCAGATCAGCTGGCGGACGACCGTCGCGCATCTACCGACGGAGGACACGGATCACGGCATCGGCCAGATTGTCCTCTGGCCGTCTGCCAGAGATGGGTGGATCAAGATAATTGCTTGTCACCGATACCGATCGGCCTCGCAC
The DNA here is from genome assembly GCA_963843745.1 of uncultured Actinomycetota bacterium. Taxonomy (GTDB): domain Bacteria; phylum Actinomycetota; class Actinomycetes; order Streptosporangiales; family Streptosporangiaceae; genus Trebonia. The sequence continues at coordinate 430,085 of CAWJLP010000006.1, read as the reverse complement.
TTGTCCACTCATACATGCGGTGGTCGCGGTGGAACTCCAACAGTGACGCCTTGCGAAAGGTGGCGGTAACCCCCAACTGCAACCCGAACTGCAACCCCCATCGGTTCGTAGGATGCGCAGAGGGCAAAATAGCTGGTCAAGGAGTGGGGCGCCAGGGGGTCGAACCCTGAACCAACGGATTAAAAGTCCGCTGCTCTGCCATTGAGCTAGCACCCCGCAGCATCCCGCACTCCGGCCCAACACGAAGCCGAGAAGCGCGCGACACTCCGATCGAAGCGTACCGAAACGTCAGCGGTACGCGGACATTCCGGTGAGGGCCTGGCCGAGGGCGAGCGCGTGGATTTCCTCGGTGCCCTCGTAGGTGATCACGGCTTCCAGGTTGTTGGCATGCCGGATGACCGGGTACTCGAGCGTGACACCGTTGGCGGCGAGGATCGTCCGCGACGTCCGCGCGATGTCGATGGCGGTCCGCGCGTTGGCCATCTTCCCGGCGCTGACCTGGACCGGGGTCAGCGTCCCAGCGGACTTCAGCCGACCGAGATGCAGCGCGAGAAGCTGCGCCTGGTACAGGTGGACGGCCATCCACGCCAGCTTGGACTGGGTGAGCTGGAACTCGGCGATCGCCTTGCCGAACTGCGTCCGCGTCGTCGCGTACGACACCGCCGTTTCCAGGCAGGTGCGCGCCGCGCCAGTCACGCCCCAAACGATCCCGAACCTGGCCTCCGTGAGGCACGACAGCGGCCCGCGCAGCCCGGTCACACCGGGCAGCACCGCGGACGACGGCAGCCGCACCGAGTCGAGCACCAGCTCAGACGTGATGGACGCGCGCAGCGACATCTTCTTGTGGATGTCCCGGGCGGAGAACCCGCGGGTTCCGCGTGGCACCAGGAACCCCCGGATGCCGTCGTCTGTCGAGGCCCACACGACGGCGATGTCCGCGATCGACCCGTTGGTGATCCACATCTTGGTTCCGCTGAGCACCCAGTCGGAACCGTCGCGCACCGCGTGGGTGCGCATAGACGACGGATCGGAACCGTGATCGGGCTCGGTGAGCCCGAAGCACCCGATCGCGTCACCGGCGGCCATCCGCGGCAGCCACTCCTCTTTCTGCTCCTCGCTGCCGTACTTCCAGATCGGGAACATGGCCAGCGATCCCTGCACGGAAGCCGCGCTGCGCACCCCGGAGTCGGCCGCTTCGAGCTCGCGACACGCGACGCCGTAGGCGACCGGGCCTGTGCCCGCGCAGCCGTATCCAGTCAGGTGCATGCCGAACAGGCCCAGCTTGCCCAGCTCAGTCAGCACCGGCCTGGGCAGCATGCCGGCCTCGAACCAGTCGGCGATCTCCGGGAGGATATGGTCGGTAACGAAGGCACGGACGGTGTCGCGGATGAGCCGCTCCTCGTCGCCGAGCTGGTCGTCGATCTGCAGCAGGTCAGTCTCCGTGGCCATGGCGTCTCCAATCAGTTCGCTGACATTCAGGGTATTTAACCGGGTTATTCCTGATGACAAGGCCCCGGCCGACTAGGGATGATCACAGATATGAGTGAAGACAACGGCAGCAGCGGGGGCAAGCGGCTGCTTCGAATCCGGCAGGGCCGGATCGTAGCGGGCGTCTGTGCCGGGCTCGGTGCTTACTTTGGGGTCGACGTTAACCTCGTCAGGCTGGCCTTCGGGGTGCTCACTGTTTTCTACGGGCTCGGCATCCTGCTGTACCTGATCGCCTGGCTGATCCTTCCCGAGGAAGGCGAGGACGGCTCGATCGTCGAGTCCTTCGTCAGCAAGCGCACCAGTAGGCTATGAGGCCTGCTGGCTGCTGATCACCCGTACGTGCAGGTGAATCCAGCTGATGGTCAGCAGGGCCGCCGCGAGACCCTCTCCTCAGGGGCACGGCGATGCCGCCTGCCTCAGGCGGTGGAATCAGCTGCTTCCCGCAAGCGGTATGGTCTTCTTGGAGCCCCCATCGTCTAGTGGCCTAGGACACCGCCCTTTCAAGGCGGCGGCACGGGTTCGAATCCCGTTGGGGGCACCCTTGCGAGTGGGGCGATCAGCCCCGTACACCTGCTGCCCGCAAGATGTCCGCCACTTCGTCGCTGGCCGGCTTGAGATCGTCGGGAGACAGTTCAAAGCTCTCGATAGACGCGCCGGCGTCGAGCAGGATCCTGACGGTGGCGGCCCAGTCGGGGTCGGGGCTGGTCTGTGGCCGTAGCCCGCTGCCGACCTTGGCCCACTCCAGCGGCGTGCTGTCCCAGGTGATGTCGCGGGCTTCGATATCGGCGCCGCGAGCCAGCAGCAGTCGCACCGTTTCCGCGCTGCCCGCGTAGGCGGCAGCGTGCAGCGCGGTGCTGCCGTGATCGCCGCGACGGGCGTCGAGGGGGAAGCCAAGGTCGAGCATCAGGCGGACAGCCTCGGTGTCGCCGCGTTCGGCGGCGAGTTCGATCGCGCCGCGTTCGTCCTCGGTCAGCCTGTCCACCAGTCCTGGATCCTCCGCGACCAGCTGCCGTGCGCCTGCTTGGTCCCCGCGCAGGCACGCGGATAGGAAGCGCTCGGCGGCGGTGGCGTCGTCGCGAGCGCCGTGGCGGCGCAGCACTGCGGCCAGGTCGGCGCGCCCCTGGCTGATCGCCACCCGGTAGGGGGAGCGGCCGTCCGGCCCTGCTGCGTTCGGGTCAGCGCCGCGGGCGAGCAGCAGGTCCAACAGCTCCGAGTCACAGCCGAACTGGACCGCCGCGTACGCCGCCGGCCAGGTAGCTGCCGTCCCGTGACCGGTGCCGAACAGTTCAGCCGGCATCGGCTGGTTCGGGTTGGCGCCGGCGTCGAGGAGCATGCGCACCGCCTCGATGTCGCCAGTGCTGATCGGGGCGGACAGCGCGGTCGTCTCGCTCACGTTCGGTGCGCGGCCGAGCAGCAGTCGCAGGCCCTCCCGGTCGTCGTCGCCGAAGCAGGCCAGGTACAAGTCGTGATCATCGGGGACGGCGCCCCGGTCAAGCAGCAGCTTGACGATGTCAGGGTTGGCCGCGCCGGCGACCGCGCAGCGCAGCGGCGTCCAGTCCGCGCGCGGGCCTCGCGTCCTGCCGACGGGATCGGCGTCGGCGTCAAGCAGCAGCCGGGCCACTTCCACCAGCCCGGGGGCCCTGGCGGGATCCAGACGGTGCCAGCGCGACGCGCACGCGACGTGCAGCGGCGTCCACCCGGTGCGGGCGTCGGGGCGGGTTGCGGCCGCCGGATCGCGGGTGATCGCCTCGCGCACTCGGCGGGCGTCACCCAGTACCAGCGCGGTCGCGAAGCCGTAGTCGGCGATCTCCGGATTCGCGGCAAGCATCCGCGCCGCCCGCCCGTGCCAGTCCCTGATGCTGGCCTCGCAGAACGCGAGCTCCTGCTCGGAGATGTCAGAGGGTGCCTGAGAATCTGACATCACACCCCATCTCAGGAGAGTCGGACATGAAGTGGACGGCGCGCCCGCGGATACCACCGCCACGCTTTCATGGTAGGCGCCGGCCTCGCCGGGAGGCCGGGCCGGAAGCTGGACGCGACCACGAGCGTTCCGGTGATATGCTCTGTCGGGCGCAGGGGGTTACCTCTTGCGTTACCCCCTCTGGGAGCATCGTCGGCTAAAGTCGGCGGTAGCAGATGGTCCTGTAGAGCAGCGTGGAGTGCTCGCCACCCTGTCAAGGTGGAGGTCGCGGGTTCAAATCCCGTCAGGACCGCTGAGGTCGCCTAGCGCAACGTCGCCAAGGTCAGGTAGCTCAGTTGGTACGAGCGTCCGCCTGAAAAGCGGAAGGTCGGCGGTTCGACCCCGCCCCTGACCACCCACTATCATCAGCGAATTTCTGCTTGTGGACTGCGGAAACGCCGTTGCCCGAATCGTCTAACGGCTGCCCCTTGGCGACCGTTCCAGACCCCCGATGCCCGTTGCGGGCCAATGCTTGGTGCACGCAGGGTGCACGGCGACATCTGGTTGCAAACTACTGGCGCGGCCCTGCTCGCGGTCAAACGATGCGGTCTGGCATGGATGCGGTCGGCTGCCAAGGATGGCCATGGCGTGTGCGGGTTGCTGTACTCCGCTCCTGTATCGGCCGACTGGCGCGAGCAAGAACACCGTCAAGAGACGGTTGACACTGACCCTTCGCTTGTAAGACACGCTCAAGCTGCGGGCCAACGTCGCTCAACTGCGCTCATAGCTACAGCGTGTCCACCAGGGTCGGCTCGTGTCGGTCCCGGTTGTGTTAAGGGTTGGTGGTCAGGTCGTCGCGCTGCTCCTCCAAGCGAACTACCGGCGCGGACGGCGATCTGCGCGGCTTGCCTAGACAGCTCGGGTGTTCATGGCCGCCCACGACAGCGGTTGTGCGCCCCGCTTGCTGTACTTCACTGCTGGTGAGTCGACCGCTCAAGTATCAGGGTGGTGGGTTCATGGCTCCGGCGGCGGTAGGCCACCTGTGGCACGGCCAGCCGCCCGTCTTGACGCCTGCTCTGGCCTTGCCCACAATTGCCCCATAGGTGATTGCCCATAGGTGTGGAATGCGCGGCGAGACTGGCTGCCGGGCTTGGTGCCCGCGAGTCGGCCTCACGTCCCGGTGCCTGAGCTAGGAACCGGTTGTCGCCCACCGAGACCACGAGGGGGAAATCATGGCCGAGCATCCTAACGTCGCTCGCATCAGGGACGGGTACGCCGCCTTCGCCAAGGGTGACTTCGCCGCTCTCACTGACCTGCTCGCCGAAGACCTGGTATGGCACCAGGGCGGGCGGAGTCAGCTAGCCGGCGACTACCGTGGCCGGGAGGCCGTCTTCGGGTACTTCGCCAAGCTCATGGAGGTCACCGAGGGATCTTTCCACGTCGACGTCCACGCGGTCCTGGCGGACGACGAGCACGGCGTCGCGCTGACGGTCGCCACGGCCAGCCGGGGCGGCCGGAGCATGACGGCCAACGACGCGGACGTCATGCACCTGCGCGACGGCAAGATAACCGAATTCTGGACCTCCTCCACCGACCCGTACGCCTTCGATGAACTCATAGGCTGACCGGGCATCAATCTCACAGGCGGTCAAGCGCAGCCACAACAGGCCTTCGATCTCGTCGGCATCCCGACCCTCCCGATACTTACTGCGGAGGTTCGCTGCGCGTGTATCGGGCCTGGCCTGTGGCCTGGCCCTCGCCGTCAGGCCCGCTGGGTCGGCAGAGGTCTCCGGCGCTCAAGGGTGGGTCCTGAAGATCGTTTCTGCGGAGCGGTTAGAAACGATCTTCGGGTGCCCTTGACGCTGGAGGGGCCGACCCGGACAATGCGCAGCGTTCCGGCCCGGTGGCTGTGACCCTTTCGCACGGCGATCGGCGCACTTGGCGCGAGCGTGACGGCCCGGCCCTGCTCGTGTGGCGCGGCATCGGGGGCGTGACGGCGGGGACCGGCTGCAGCCGGTGCCGGGGCAGCCGTGCGCGGCAGCTCGTCGCGCCGTAGGGCTTCCGCCCGAAGGGCGCGGCGAAAGCTGCCGCCCGGCAACGGCGAGACCCCCGGCAACCCTTGCCGCTTATCACCGGTCACCCGGCCGCCCTGCTCTCCCCCGGTTGCTCGCGCCAGCTCGCGTGGCCTGTTCCGGCCGTAGGCGTGGCGCGCCGAAGGTGCGCCCTTGAAACTGTAGAGAAAGTTGTAACCGGGCCAGGCACGACCTGGCGAAACCGGCGAAACCAGCGTGCCGGGCAGCGGAGCGAGCATAGCTCGGACGGCTCGACTGGGCCGCATCTCTGGCCGCTCTGGCCGCTCATCTCTGGCCGCTCATTGTGCTGGCCGCTCAAGACAGCCTGGGCGTTCAGTATCCTGTCCCGCTTGATGCTTTACCCGTCAAGGATCAAGTGAGGCTAGACAGCTCGGTCTACCCGTGGTTGGCCTTGACAGTGGCTGCGGGCTGGCGTCTGATATCGGCGGGCGGGAACGGCCCGAAGGAAAGACTCACAAGAACGGCAAGGCCAGCAAGCAGAGGAACCCGAACCTCCACAGAACCCGGATTGGTCCAACATGGCAACTCCACGACCTAGTCGGCCAAGCCGCCCGGCTCGCAGCGTCCGGGCACCCGCATGGGCACGCCAGCGCCGCCCGGTCACCACACGCCCGCAACGTGACTGGATCGCCATCACGGTCGCCGCTCTGCCCGGCCTCGTTAGCCCTGGCTGAGCTGCGGCGTGCGGGAGAGAAGCTAGCACAGCAGCTAGTCCAGAAGGCGGCTGAGGAGTCTGAGGCGGCTGAAGCGTCTGAGGCGGATAAGGCCGCTAAGAGCGAGGCTGAGGAACGCGCCGCCTACGAAGCTGAGAGCGACAGACTGCAGAAAGAGGAGCACCGTCGCCGGATACCGTGGTCGGCCGCGAAGGCAGCGAGGGAACGGCAGCCATGGCGTTATCCCAAGCCACGCGATAAAGGGCCACGGTTCTTCCGATTCGAGGTTGTCGATGTCCGCCTCACGCCTGCTCCTGAGGAGAGCGAGCGGGGCAGCTGGCTGGCCTATGGGACACTAGCCCAGCTAAGCGAACCCCAGAACTGACAAGGATGATCGAGACAAGGTGAGTAACAAACTCAGTAACGATCACACCGGACAAGGTGACACGCCACCGGACGCTGGCGGACATTATGTTTAGGTGATTCTGCGAAGTAGTTCCGGCCCCACTGGGCGAACTTCTCTTGGCCCTGGAACCTCGTCCGCTCAAGCTTTTAATCCGTTGGTTCAGGTTGACGCGCCTTGAGCTGCAGTCGAACCGGTGCGCCCGCCCGCTGATCTCCTCGCGCTGCTTGTCGCCTACTGCTTCGAGGTCCTGCAGCATCTGCACTTCCGCTAGCAGGACCGCGGCGAACCACCTGGCGCGGTCGCGCGTCCCACATCCAGAGAGGCCCGGGTCAGTTGTGCGGCCAGCCGGCCCGGGTCGCTTGGACGGTACCATCCAGGTGCCCTGCAACGGTTGCGCGACGCCCCGGCTGTGACCTGAACGACGCCGAAGGCGCGGCTTTGAAGACGATGAACTAGCCCGGTCTACTGATCAGGTCACTGATCACATCGCGGACGGTCTCCAGCGCCTGGCGGTCGTCCTCGTCCATGTCCTCGGCGCCGAGCCAGAGCCTGATCTTATCGTCCATCACCCGCAGGTCAAGCAACATATTTCGCCGCTTTGGTCGATCCATGCCGCAAGCCTACGCACCCTTGGACCGGCTGGCTATGACAGGACTTGGCACGGTTGATGCTGAAATGCCTCAGCAGACCGACCTGATGGCACCCGTGACAGCAACGACGACAGCCGCCGCCAGCCACTTCGACTCCCCGCCACTGAGGCGGAAGGTCCACTCGTACCTCAGACGGCAACCATGACGGCAACAACGGCAGTCATCAGCGCCCCGACGCAACCGCAAACAGCCACGTACTCTCGCACATCCGCCGTGAGCTGGGCATCCGCTACACCTGAAAAGCGGAAGGTCGGCGGTTCGACCCCGCCCCTGACCACAAATTCTCGCTGACCAGCGGAAACGCATCCGGCGGAAACTGTAGTGCGTCATCCCTCATAGCGCACAGCGCTTACCGAGCTTCCGCCCGCGAATCGCTCGAATCGACGGAGTGCGGCCACCCGCGGGAGCGGCTGGGAATTCCTGTGCAGCCAAAGCGCGCAGCCCATGGGCTATGCATGCCGGTACTCGCACTCTCCCCGAGGTCACGCCATTGCGGGATGCTGGATTACTCGGATGATCATCATTCACACCCGTAAACTACCGGGCAGTGCCAACGAAGCGTGTGGCTACGGTGGCGCCCCTGTGGCTGTAATGCCCAGTGACTTCTAGCCGTTCTTTCTGGGGTGACGGCTGCCTTTATCGCTCTTGCATCGATTTCACTCAGCCGATGGCTGCCTAACGTGTCCGTGGCTACGCTGTTGATAGCTGTCGTTGCGGGCTGCTTTGGGCGGCTAGGTTGTTTCACCGTGGGGGTGGGCGGGATGGGTCGGTTGCGGCTTGAGGTGCGTGATTTCGGGGAGTCGTTGCGGTGGCGGTGGCTGCTGTCCGACGAGGACACGGGCGTGCCGCTGGCCGATCACCAGGTGGATCTGGCGGGGGTTTCGGGTGAGTTCGCGGCGTTCGCGGACTTGTACCGGTATCTGCGGTGGAACGCGGTCCCGGACCGGCGGGCCGTGAGCGAGGCGGAGATCGCCGGGCGGGTGGGCGCGTGGGCGGGCGAGGCGGTGCTGGGCCGGGCGGTGGGTGAGGCGATCGTGGCGGCCGCGCCGGTGACGGTGCGGGTGGTGGTGCCGGAGCGGGCTGGGTTTGTATTGTCGTGGCCGCTGGAGCTGGCCTATGCGGGCGGTCGGCCGCTGGCGGCGCGCGGCGATGTGACGCTGGCCTATGATCTCGCGCCTGATCCGGCGAGCGGTGCGCCGGGGCCGGGGGCGATGGGGGCGCCTGCAGGCGGGGCGTTGCGGATGCTTGGGGTGTTCAGTTTGCCGACGGCGACGAGTGTGCTGGCGTTGCGGCGGGAGCGGTTCGAGCTGGTGCGGCTGGTGCGGCGGATCGCGGCCCGGCAGCGGCGCCGGGTGGAGCTGACGGTAGTGCAGTACGGCGCGACGCGGGAGCGGCTGGCGGCGGTGGCGGAGGCGGGGGATGGGTGGGATGTGCTGCACCTGTCCGGGCACGGCGGGCGCGGCCAGTTCCTGCTGGAGAGCGCGGACGGGTCTCCCGATCCGGTCGATACCGGTGAGCTGACCGGGTTGCTGGCGCCGCTGCGGGGGCGGGTTCGGCTGGCGGTGGTGTCGGCGTGTGAGTCGGCAGCGGCCACGACGGCTGAGACGCTGCGCTGGGTGGGCCTGGAGGAGCAGGCCGAGCAGTTCGAGGAGCAGGCCGGGCAGGACGCCGCCGCTGCTGTTGCTGCGGGTGCCGGGGCAGGCGGTGGGGCGGAGCCGGTGATGACGGGGGTGGCCCGTGCGGTGGCTGCCCGGCTGGGCTGCGCGGTGGTGGCGATGCGCTACCCGGTGGCAGATGACTTCGCGGTCGCGTTCGCCGAGGAGCTGTATGAGCGGCTGCTGGGGGTGCGGGACGCGCAGCCGGGGAGCCAGGGCCAGCCGCTGGACGTGCGCTGGCCCGCGCGGTGGCGCTCGCGGCGGGCCCGCAGCCGACGCCGGCGCGGCCGGTGCTGTCGCTGGCCACGCCGGTGCTGCTGGGCGGCCAGCGGGCGGCGGGTCTGGTGCTGGCGGTGCCGCGCGGCGTGCCGGACCTGGACCCTGGACTGGTGCGGATGCAGGCGTTCCCGCCCGAGCCGGAGCGGTTCGTCGGCCGGGCCCAGGCGATGGCGCGGGCCGGTGGAGTGCTGGCCGCGGGCGGCGGGCAGGCGGGGGTGCTGCTGCACGGGATGGCCGGGTCGGGCAAGACGGCGTGCGCGCTGGAGCTGGCCTACCGGCATCAGGACTCGTTCGCCGCCGCCGCGTTCTGGCAGGCGCCGCTCATAGATGATGAGTTCGGCGGGGCGCTGGCCAGCCTGGCCGCGCAGCTGGAGGTCCAGCTGGGTGAGTTCGGGTTCGCGATGTCGGACAAGATCACCACCGTTGAGTCGCTGGCCGCGTTCACCCCGCGGCTGCGCGCGGCTGCTGGAAGATGCCGGGATTCTGCTGGTGCTGGACAACCTGGAAACGCTGCTGACCCCGGCCGGGACGTGGCGGGATCCGCGCTGGGAGCCGCTGATGGCGGCGCTGACCGGCCATGGGGGGGAGTCGCGGGTGATCGTGACCAGCCGCATCCCGCCGGCCGGGCTCCGGCGCGGTGCTGGCGGTGCCGGTGCACGCCCTGGACCTGGCCGAGTCGGTGGCGCTGGCCCGTGAGCTGCCCGGGCTGCGCGGCCTGCTGCACGCTGATGCCGGGCCGGTCCGCGCCGGCGAGGCCGAGGTGGCGGCCGGGCGGGACCTGGTCCGCCGGGTGCTGCACGTGGTGCAGGGTCACCCCAAGCTGATGGAGCTCGCCGACGCCGCCGCCGCCAGCCCGGCCCGGCTCACCGCCCAGCTCGAGGCCGCCGAAACAGCGGCAGGCGGCCAGGCCCTGGATATGTTTTTCCGTGACGGCGTCACCGGCCTGGACGGCGCCCAGTTCCTGGGCGCCCTCACCGGCTGGACCGCCGCCACTCTCGCCGAACTCCCGGCTGCGGCCCGGCTGATGGCCCAGTTCCTGGCCTGCCTGGAGCAAGACGACCGGCAATCATTTATCATCGACGTCAACTGGGCCGACCTGTGGCGGCGGCTGGGCCAGCCTGGCGATCCGCCCGGCCCCGCCCCGCTGCTCGCCGCGCTGGCCGCGGCCGCGCTCATCCAGCCCGAAGCGCCCCCCGGCCGGGACCAAGACAGCCCGGCACCGGTCAGCTACCGGATGCACCCCGGCATCGCCCAGGCCATCCGCGCCGATGCGGGACCGGAAATCCAGGCCGCCACCGACACCGAACTCGCTGCCACCTGGACGCAAGTCTCCCGGCGAGCGCTACAGCAAGAAGGCGGCGAAGCCGGCCACGCCATCATCCGGGCAGGCCTGGCCGCCGCCCCCTACCTCCTCCGCCTCCAAGAATGGAATGCCGCCGCAATCCTCCTCGAGAGAGCGCTCCTGCGGGATGAGTCGCCCGCCACCATCCAGGCCGCGCTGCCCGCCCTGCGGGCCATCGCCGACGCCACCCAGGCACCCAAGGATTGCGGCTCGCTGGCCCGTGCCCTGGCGAGCGTCAACCCAGCCGAGGCCGAAACACTCCTGCGCGACTCACTCGCCCGGGCAGTAGCCGACGAGGATTTCTGGGTCGCCTCCTCCATTGCCGGGGCCCTAATCAACCTGCTAAGGGATGCGGGCCGCCCGCGCGAGGCTCTCGACGTAGCTAACCAAAAGACCCGGTACAGCCGTCAGGCTGGGCTCGGACCGTGGGATGAGCTTGCTGATCGAGGGAGGGTGCTGCAGCTGCTCGGCCTGACGGGTCAGCACCGGCAGGTCCTCGACGAGATCCCGGCACTCCTGGGCCAGATGGACGAACTCCCTGCAACCGGAGCCGATAACGAGACTGTAGAACCGTGGAACGTCCGTGAAACCATCCTTGACACCGGCCGCTACTCAGCGCAAATGCTCGAGGAATGGCAGCAGTGCCTCGATCTCAACGCCGCTAGCCAGGCGAGCAAACAGTCGCGCGGTGCAGACGCCTACGAGATCATACGGTTCCGTTACAACGACGCCAGACCGCTGATGGAACTCGGGCGTCTGGCCGACGCCGAGCGAATCCTGCTCGAAACCCAGCAGGCCTACGAAGAACAAGGCGACATCACCCGGCTCCCGCAAGTGCTGGTCACGCGTGCGATTCTAGAAAACAGGCGCGGGCGGTTGCAGCAGGCTCGTGAACTCATGCGGACGGCAATCCGCCTCGTCTACGTTCAGCCCGTACCCCGTGACATCGCCATCAGCCATTACCAGCTCGCCCTTTACCTGGATATGGCCGGATCGGATCGGGCGGCACCTCGCGCCCACCGGCTCGCCGCTGCCCTCCTCTTCCAGCTGACCGGCATGACTCACGAACTCGCTGTCACCAACAGGGCGCTGGCCCTGGAACTCCGTCAGCACGCCGACCGCGATGACTTGCCGGGCACCCTCGATGAAGTCGTCGGCGTGGCGGAGCAAACCGAAGGTGTGCACCTGGACCAGTTGATTACCGCCTTGCAGCCCGACCGGCAGGCCGCCGCCGACGCCCTGGCCGAGATCCTGCACGCGGCCGCCAGTACCAGCCCCGGACAAGACCCCGCCATCCAGCATCAGCTCCGGCAGTGGGAGCCTGTGATCGCCGCCGCGGTGGCCGCTGCCGGCGGGGACTCGGACGCCGCCGCCCAGCTCGCCCCGGTCCTGGACCAGCTAGCCCAAAGTGCGGACTGGGCGGCGCTGGCCGCAGTGCTGCGCCGCATCATCGACGGCGGCCGGGACGACAGCCTGCTGCAGGGACTGGACTCAGTTGATACCGCCATCGCCAGCCAGGTTCTGGCCCGGCTGGCTCAGCCACCGGACACGTCTCCACGGGAGGATCCATGACCGGCATCACCGGCAGCATCGCGGCGCTGAGCGATCAGGAGGCGATCCGGGTGCTGGCCGACACCGCCGACTACCAGAACCAGCTGCCCGACCCGGCCCGGCTGCGCGCCCTCGAAACCGGCCTGCGCGAAGCCGCCGCCAGCGACACCGGGCTGGCCGGCTACGCCGAGCCGGACGCCACCGCCGACGCCGGGGACCTGGCCCGCGCCGCCCTGCTGCACCTGGCCGCCACCCGCCCCGACCTGGTGCCCGTCATCACCCGGGCCATCGACGACCCCGGCTACGCTGTCCGCGACCCCGTCTCCCTCACCGTCGGCGTGCTGGTCGTGCTGGCCCTGCAGACCGAGGTGAAACTCACCCGCAACACCCAGGGCCGCTGGACGTTCACCGTGCACAAGCACCCGGCGCGCGACTCCACCCTCGGCCAGGTGATCAGCAAGCTCCTCGCCTACCTCCCCGGCAGCAGCTAACGAGGCCATGCATCCCTCTTACCAATCCTTTGCACATGGCTTGGGTAGGGTGACTGTCCTGCCTGGTGGACGGGACATACCGGCCCCTGTTAGCGTGGATCTTGCACTTTCCGCCTAGCGCGGTTCCGCTTGTCAGTGACGTCCGTTTTCGCAGGTCTGCACAGCGCTTGGCGCGATTGACCTGAAAAGCGGAAGGTCGGCGGTTCGACCCCGCCCCTGACCACACTTGTTCTCTGATCTGCGGAAACAACACCTTACGGAACCGGGTGTGCCGTCCGTTCGATGCGCACAGCGCTCGTCGAGCTTCCGCGCACTATGTGTCCGCCAGATGGCGTCGGCGCGATCACAGGCCAGATCACCTAGCAAGCCGGACCGTACGCCCCGGCGTTCTGAGGCCTACGCCGAGCCGTTGATAACGGTATTCGATCGCATTTTCTATACGACGCATAACTTTGGTTCTGCCTTTCGAAGATGCGTTATCATGGCCGTGATGGGTTGGATACCGTCAGATCATGCCGCGTATCAGCGCGTTCTACGGGATCGTCATCTACATGTACTGGAACGAGAAAGATCATCCAGTAGCGCACTTTCACGCTTATCACGCGGGTCGGCGCGCCTCGGTATCGATGGATGGTGAAGTGCTTGCCGGACATCTTGAGCCTCGGGCGCTGCAGTTCGTTCGGGAGTGGACCAAGCTTCGCCAGGGCGAGATCCTGGCGAACTGGGAACGGGCCCGGCGGAACGAGCCACTACGCGGCATCGAGCCGCTGTCGTAGCATGGGATCATGAGCGAGAACTACCTGCCGGTCGTGGTAGGCGCGGCCGTGGTCGGTGACCACGTGCTCCGTCTGTTGTTCAGCGATGGCACGGTAGGGGACATCGACTTCTCGGCTGAACGGTGGACAGGAGTCCTGGCGCCGCTGAACGACTCGGCTTACTTCGCTGAAGTTGCGGTTGATCCGGAGGCAGGCACTGTCGTGTGGCCTGATGGTATCGACCTTGCGCCCGAGCCCCTCTATGAGCAGGCAAAGGCCCATCCCCTCGTGGCAGCAGCCTGAGGCAGCTCGGGACGGCTTTGCCAGTCGGGACGCGTCGGCGTGTTGCGCTCCTGGTCCCGCCTGTGCGCTGTGTGCAGCCGACGATCAAGCGCGGATTATCTCGTATTGGCCTTGGGTGAGAACGGCCTGGACGAAGTTGCCGTCGGTGTCAGCGGTCTGCGGCGCGAAGGCGAACTCTGCCAGGCAGGTCCCGTCAGGCTTGGCGTCGAGGACCGCGCCCCTTATCCCGGCGGGGATGGTCCGCCCGTCATCGCTCACGATGTCGGTGGTTGTGCGGACTGAGTCGTATTCCCGTGCTGCGGTCATTGCCCTGTCTCCTTGTCGCGGTGAGGCTGCACCCAGGTCGTGATAAGCCGGGGAACGGCGGTACCAGACCGGTCTTCAATCAGCCAGCAGGTGACCATCGTGGCGTCCTTGCCGTTCGGCCCGGTGATGCCGCTGATCACCCGTGGCCTCGGACCATAGGCGTCGTCTCTGACCTCGGCTACTTTTCCACTCGGCAGCAACTCTTCCAGGGTCAGGTCGCGTAGCTCGCGAGCTGCCTTCTGCCGTGCCTGCGGGTTGTCCACATCGTAGCCAAGTGCCCGCCAGCCGTCTGCTTTCCCTTGATTGTCCGGGTGCCCGGGGTTCAGTGAGTACTCGCTGAACTTCCGCTCGTCGATCTCGGCCATTTCCAGGTTCGGTAGGAGGTCCCGCGCGTTCGGCAGCTCCCGTGTACTTACGGGAAGGTCGGCTCCTCGCGCCGGCCGCCAGGCCATGTCCTGGGAACGCGCGTCTCTGCGGTGATCATCGTCCAGGACCCCGGTATCCCGCCCAGGCGTCGGGCCAGGGACGCGGTCGCCCTCGCCGGGCATGCCGGAAGCGTGGTCCTCTCGATCGTCCGGGGAAGCAGCACCCGCTGCGCCGGAGGCGGCGTACGCTCCTTCCGCTCCCTTGACGAGCTGGCGGTACTCAAGCGCCAGCGTTATGCGGGTTGTCGAGTCCCGCACGGTCGCAATGGCTGGCCGACGAGAGTCGTCGCCATGTCCTGCGGCAGCGTCCGGCCTGGTGTCTGTCCCGGTGTCCGCGTCATCGCCCGTGTTCTGCTCGTGAATTCGTGCATCAGCCACCTCCGGGGACTGCGGCGTCGCCCTCAGCAGGAACGGACATCGAGCAGACCCGGTTCGAGTCACGGTTACGTGAGCCGACGACCAGGCGCGGATCTGGCGTTGCGGACGGCCCCGCGCGTCCTCCCGAGCCATCCCCGCAGCCATGCGACCGTCCCGGTAAAGCTGCTTCACGGCAAGTTTGACCTGCACGGCGCGGTGCCCATCGCTGGCCGTGAGAGACCGCTAGTCACCGGTGCTAATGGCACGGCACCCGTCCTTTATTTCGCGCCGGGCGGCGGAAGCAGTTCAGTCTTGTATTCGGGCGTGAGCGCCCTCGACTTGGCGATGAAGGCCGCCCGCGCTCCGGCGTCGAGCGGCGGCGGCGCCTCGGTCCGGGTGGCGACGGGCTGGCCGACCAGGGTGAAGAACTCCTCCTGCCCCGAGGGCGCGCACAGGCATAGCAGCCGCGACGGCGTGCCAGTGGCGTTAGTGAACGCGTGCGGTGCGTTGGACGGCACGTTGATGGTCTCCCCGGCGTGGGCAACGAGCGTCTCGCCGCGGAAGGTCACCA
Organism: uncultured Actinomycetota bacterium; assembly: GCA_963843745.1. Taxonomy (GTDB): domain Bacteria; phylum Actinomycetota; class Actinomycetes; order Streptosporangiales; family Streptosporangiaceae; genus Trebonia. The sequence continues at coordinate 414,860 of CAWJLP010000006.1, read as the reverse complement.
GGATCTCGCCGTCGAGCACGGTGAACATCTCCTCGAAGTCGTGCCGGTGCGGCGGCGGCCCGCCGCCCGGGGGCACGTGCATGTCGATGAGCGTGTACTTCCCGGCGGTGTCCTCGCCGGTGACGAGGATCGTGTAGGTGTCGCCGACGAGCCCGATGTGCGGCAGGCTCGGATCGCTGTCCGGCCGCGCGACAGTCAGCTTGCGTGACAGATCGTCGGGCGGGACGGGCGCGGGATGGCTGGGCATGCTGTCTCCTCGCGGATTGACGGGTGCGGACCTACCGGGACCGGGCGGCACCGAGTTCGGCTATGTAACTGGCAATGGTGCGCGGTTCAAGGTCCAGCGTCCACCAGGCGCTCCAGCGCATCCTCGACCGCGGTCGGCGCGACGGCACGATCCGCGCGGACGTCACCGCGCGCGACATCATCGTCTTGGGCGCGATGCTGGCACAGCAGCTGCCGAACGACCGGCGCTCGGACCAGGCGCTCAGGCGGCTGAAGGCATTCTTCCTCGACGGCCTGGCTCCCCCCGCCCGCTGAAAGAGCGCTCCACGGAGGCGAAGTCACGGGTCCGTTCGGGATGAAGATCTTGATTTTCCCGAACGGACCCGTGGTTCCTGCCCGGGGACTAAAAATAGGAACAGTAGGCGGCGCGGCGCAGCCCGGTGATGAAGGCGGGGCCGTTTGGCGTGCCGACGCCGGTCATCGTGTCGTAGCCCTTGGCGATCACCTGCTGGGTGCAGGCGCGCTCCTGGAGTCGAAGACGTCGAAGGCCGGCTGGCCCCTTCGCTCGCCGGCTCCCAGGTCGATGCGAGCGGTATCGCAGCTATGTCGGCAGTGGACAGGCAGGCGCACCGATTGCCCCGTTCGGCATGCTCGGTGCGCTGCATCGCGACCTGCGGACCTAGGAACCGGCCTCCTCCTCCAAGGCGTGGACCATGGCGGTCGCGGCTGCGCTCGGATGGTCACTGGTCGCCGCCCAGATGGCTCGCCGGAGCCCGCCGGTGTCGTCATGGACCGGGATCCAGCGCACGCCGCGCGGCACCGCCTGGGCGGCGATGCCGGGCATCAGGGCGATCCCGAGACCGGCGGCGACGAGCCCGAGTCGCGTGGGCCGGTCGCGGGCTGCGCCGGCTGCTCGAAGCGCACAGCGCTCATCGGTCCCGGCGGCGGCATCGCCGTCGGCTTTTTCCTTCTCCCGCAGTCGTCAGGTGCCCGCGCACCCCGTGTAAGAGACCTTCCCAAGGTCCGGGAATCCCTGCAGCCGGGCGGTGCCCTGACGCGTATTCGCCTGGTAGCTGACGCTGAATTGCACTGGCAGCGGCCTCGGGCAGGACACGAGCACCTGGAAGGTGACGCTGAACCAGGCGGTGCCGCCCGGTGGCACGACATTGTTGCCCTGCAGCGCGTCGCCTAGCCTCGTGGCTCCGGGCGGCATGCCTGGTGCCCCTGACTGGCCCGCCGCCCTGATGATCGTGACCGTGCCGTCGCCTCCGGCTATAAGCCAGGACGGTGAGATGGCATCGCAGGGCGCCCACTGCTGCGAGAGCGCGCGCAGCCCGCCCATCGGGAGGATGGGCTTGACCTGCCCGAGAGTCACCGTCGTGCCGGAGAGGTTGATCACCTCAACCCCGAGCTGGAGTTCGCGGCCATGCTGCACCGAGCACGCTCCTGCGGTCTGGTCGATCACGGTCCCGGCGAACCCGGCGATGCCCTGGGCGGGGGCGTAAGCCCCGAAGCCCCCGGCCTGGGTCGGCGAGCCCGACGGCGCGGGAGAGGCGGGCACGGCCGATGGACCGGCATGACCGGCTGTCATCCCCGGCGGCCGGCCGTCCCGCGCAAGCCGGCCGTAGCCCAGCGTGTACCCAGCGAACAGCCCGACGATCAGCCCGGCAGTGCCAAGGACCGCCGCGCCGCGCGACGGCCGCCAGCCGGCGGCGGGAAGCCACCGGGGACGCCGGACCCATCCAGGGATCCGCAGCGGCCCGCCGTCGTGCTCTGCGATGTCGTCTTCGCCGTCCCCGTGCATTCCCACGCCACCACGGTAGCGTTCTCAGCAGCACGTCAACAGCGGACCTGTGTGCCCTCCGTCGGGTGATGCGCGACACTCCTCGGCCAACTGACCTGCGACAGTCCAAAGCGCGGATCGCGGCAGATCCGGAAGGTCAGGCCAGATCCACCTGGACGGTCGCGGTCACCCATAGCCCTGTCGGCGCGCTCTGAGTCACCGCTCGGAGGGTTACGTGGTCTGGCGCGGTCTCGATGGTGTGCCCCGCGCGCTGCCGGTACCTGAGGCGCTTCTCCCAGAACCTGGCAAGCTCAGCGCCGGTCGCATCGGCATCTTCCCGGCGACCTCTCGCCCGGCCGGTGATCAGCCATTGGGCCCCCGGATGGTGCTGAACATCATGTTCTGCACAAGCCGGGGGTCTTCATCGGCGTCCACGTCCTCAACGAGGCACCGGTCGAAGTCCATCGCCATGCCAGCCAGGTTGTCGCCGCTACTGGCCGGGCCTGGACATGGAAGCCGCCGGATGACGGCAACTACAAGAACATGGAACCGGCGCTGTGGCAGGCGACCGGCGTCCCCAAGTTCGTTTGCGGCCCGGCCGGCGGGTCGCGCGGCGTCGGCGAATGGGCCGGCTTGGCGCAGCTTCGATGCCCCCGGGACCGTCGCCGATGCGGTCGGCCGCTTCCTGGCAGAGTGGGCTTCGTGACGCCCGAACCTCACGATCCCCGGGATCCGCTTGGCCTGGCAAGTGATGCGCCGCTGCTGGAGGGCTGGCTGCGGTTTAGCGCTGCTGTCGGTGCGGGCACCATGGTGCCGTTCACGATCCCGGGTCACAAGCAGCGTACGCACCTGGTGGGCGACGTGGTGCGCGGTGATGTGCCGTTGTATGCGGGCCTGGACACCATGAAGCAGGACGGTCGGCTGCTGGTGACGGCCGAGGAGCGGGCGGCGGCGGCCTGGGGCGTGGACTGGTGTCGGCTATCGGTTGGCGGCGCGACGCATGCCAATCAGGCCGCCGTGCTGGCCCTGGGCCGGCCCGGGCAGGACGTCGTCATCACCCGTACTCTGCATCGGTCGCTGCTGCTCGGCATTGTGTTGGCTGGGTTGCGGCCGGTATGGGTCCGGCCCGTACTGGACGCCGCCACCGGGCTGCCCGGTGCCGTGCCCGCAGCCGCCGTCGAGGCCGCGCTCGCCGCACACCCCAGCGCGTGCGGTGTTGTGCTCGGGGATCCGTCCTACGTCGGGACGCGCTCCGATATTGCCGCGCACGCGGCCGCCGCGCACGCGGCCGGCGTGCCGCTCGTCGTGGACGCTGCCTGGGCGGCGCATTTCGGTTTCTCCCCGGCGGTGCCGCCGCACGCGCTCGCCCTCGGGGCCGATGCCCTCATCACCAGCGCGCATAAGATGCTGCCGGCGTGGAGCCAGGCGGCGCTGCTGCTCGCCCGCACCCGGCGATCCGGCGGGCTGCTGGACCCCGGCCGGCTGGAGCGCAGCTTCGACGCCACCCACACCACCAGCCCGGCCGGGGCGATCCTCGCCAGCACGGACGCCGCCCGGGCGCTGCTGCAGCAGCACGGCGCTGGCTTGGTCGGCCGGCTCGTCGAGCTGGTGCGCGGCGCCCGTGACCGGCTCGCGGCCATCTCGGGGCTGGCCGTGATGACCGACGGCCCGGCCGGTCATCTCGCCGGGCCGCTCCACGTCGACCCGGCCAAGCTCGTCGTGCTGCTGGCCGGTACCGGCGCGCACGGGCATGCCGTCGAGGCAGAGCTGCTCGCCGCGGGCATCACCCTGGAAATGGCCGATCGTGACGTCCTGGTGCCCATGGTGACTCTCTCGGACGACGAATCCTCCGTGACCCGCCTGGTCGATGCCCTGGCGGCCGCGATCGAGAGGCACCGGGGCGAACCACGACAGATTGCCCCGGCCGCCGCGTGGACCGTCGAGCCAGCCACCGCAACCGATCCCCGCAGCGCGTTCTTCGCCCGCCACCAGACCGTTTCCGCGACAGCCGCCGTCGGCCGCGTGAGCGCCGAACTGATCGCGCCCTACCCGCCGGGCGTGCCGGTCCTGGCACCCGGAGAGGTTATCTCCGCGGCCGCCCTCAACGCACTCCAGGTTGCGCTCGCCGACGGCGGCCGTATCGCCTACGCGGCCGATCCGACCCTGACGACCATCCAGGTCACCGCCCGCTAACCCCGCCGCCGCGTCCTGTAGGCGCCCGCGCCCGTGCCGCAACAGGCGGGCAAGATGCTCATCGCCAGCGCCGCGTAACCGCGACGTCGGGCAAGTTGTCCAGGACCGTCCGTTGCTGGTCGTGGGCTGGGCCGATATTCCGCACCTGTCACTGCCTGCCGACGGCTGTTCGGGGGCTCGCCAGCGGTGTTGGCAACAGGCGGTGTTAGACCGGGAGTTCCGCGGCTGGCCCCATGCGGAGCAAGCTAAAGCCGTCTGGAAGTATTACGCGCTCCTCGATGCGGGCACCTTGGCACATGTCAAGGATCCTGGGTTCGCCTCGCGGCCACGGAGAGATGCCGGCGGCCTGGATCGGCCGCCATCGCGGGGTCTCCGCGGGGCTGACGTCCAGACGGCAGACCATGACAAAGTGGGTCTGCGGGTCAAGCTGACGGCAGTTTTCCAGCGACACCGGCACATCGGGAAGATCCGCGATGCGGAGGAGCTCGTCGTCTGAGGTGAGCCCCGCCACCGCCCGGATGCAGACGCGGAACTTCTCTGACATGGGAGCCGTGGTCTGGTAAGTGCCCCCGGTCTGTCTGAGGACGTCCGCAAGAACAAACCCCGCGGCAAAGCCCTTCTCCTGACCCCTCTTCAGAAATGGATCGTCAGGCGCAAGGACCTCAGTGAACGTGCTGAATGTTGCCACTGCCCACCTCTTGTCTGCCGCTCGTGCCCAGCCGACGGGCGCCGCAGCCCCGGCGCCGCGCGGCTACGTTCAGTTTCTCACGCGTACGCCAGACACGAAATTCCTGCTGTTTCCCGTCTTCCTCGAAGGTGTCGGGTCTGGGTTGGCGAAGCCATCGCGCAGCGACCCCCGGCGCTACCCGTTGAGGATCTGCTCCCTGATGATGTCGGCGTGCCCGCAGTGCTGAGCGAGTTCGCGCAGCACGTGGAGGTACACCCAGCGAAGCGGGAGTGGCCCGAGCCGGTAGCCGTAGACCTTGTCCTCTAGTCCCAGGGATGACGTCGCGTGGCGTGATGATTCGCATGCCTCGCGGTGTGCTTGCCGGACGGTGGCGATGGTGTCGCTGTCATAAAGAATGAACGACTCGTCGGAGATCGCGGGGATGCCGATCTCGGCACGTGACCGGCCTGTGACAGCCTCGTCGAACCAGACCTTCTCGAGGAAGGTCGCGTGCTTCACCAGGCCCAGCAAAGTAGTCCGGGACGGCACTAGCGACCGGCGTACCTGTTCCTCGGTCAGCCCGTCCAGGCAGCGATTGAGCGCACTGCGGTGCTCGTCGATGAACGCCTCGAACAGAGCGCGCGCTGGCAGATTGATGACATCCTCAGCGAACGTCACTGGGAGTGAGAACATAAGCGAAGCATGTCAGGACCGGGCAATCCGTCCCTCACCCAGTTCGACACCCAGCACAGCCACACCGATGACACCCACGCCTACGGCCAGCCCGCCGCCGGCCGCCGCGCCCCTCGCCAGGGCGGCAACGGCCCTCGGGGTACCGGATCATGGTCATCGTTATCGGCACCGTCATCGCCGCCGCCCTGATAGCGGTGGCCGCGGTCGGCCTGACCCACACCACCGGTACGCATTCGCGCCGGACAAGAATGAGTCGGTCGGCTCGCTCATCGCCGGTTTCCCGGCTGACGGGCCGCAGCCACCGATCCTGCCTCCGCGGGATGGCTTCCTGCTCCTCGACCGGGACAAGTTCCACGCATCGTTCGCTGGCGACCTGCCTGACGGCCCCGCCGCGTTCATGGCCGACTCACAGGTCCCATGGAACGTGGACGCCCCGGCCGGGGCGATCAGCGACCCTGCCTGGCGTACCAAGCCCAGCTGGTATCTGGTCACCAGCGAAGACCGGATGATCCCGCCGCCGGCGCAGCACACCATGGCCGAACGGATTGGCGCGACCGTATCGGAGGTCGCGGCCAGCCACTCCGTCTACGTGTCGCAGCCAGAAGCGGTAGCCGCCTTCATCGCCCAGGCCGCAGTGGGCCCTGCCGACCGGTAGCCACCACGCCAGGGATCGTCCGCACCCTGACCCTGCTTGCCGCATCCTGGGCTGGCGCGGTCAGGGTGCGCACGACCGGATCGGGCCGCAGGCTCTCCCCCTGTACGTGCAGGCCGCATGCTTGACCCGATATAGGGCGTGATATCAGTATGTGATAGCGGGCCTTGGGGAGGGATTGCTGGGCGATGATCGACGGCGACGTGCGTGAACGGTCCGGCCGGTCATATCCCAGAAACGGGCCCGTGCTCGACCTGGTCGCGTCGAAGCTGCGGCGTCCGCTGGCGCGGCCAGGGACTGTCCTCCGGTTGCCTCTGGTCGAACGGCTGGCACGGTCGGACCCGCGTCCTATTGTCTCCGTGGTGGCTCCGTCGGGCTACGGGAAGACCACGCTGCTGGCTCAGTGGGCTGAGAGGAACGGTCAGTCCTTCGCCTGGGTGTCGGTCGACGAGAACGATAACGACCCGAAGGTCCTGCTCACCTACGTCGCCGAGGCCCTGAATGCGGTGCAGCCGGTAGGTGAGCGAGTGTTCGACGCGCTGGCCTCCCCGGCCAGTTCGGTGCCCGGCTCGGTCGTTCCCCGACTGGGTACGGCGTTCGCATCGATGACGACGCCAATCGCGCTGGTGCTCGATGATGTGCACATCCTGCACAACCAGGAGTGCCGGGCCGCGCTGTCGGTGCTAGCCGATCATGTCCCGGACCGTTCCAGGCTGGTCCTGGCCGGGCGGGCCGAGCCGCCGCTGCGGACCGGGCGGCTGCGCGCCGAGGGCCGGATTCTCGAGATCGGCCCGGCTGACCTGTCGCTCACCCGCGAGGAGGCGGCCGGACTGCTGCGGGAAGCGGGCGTGGTGCTGGGGGCCGATGAGGTGACCGAGCTGCATCGGCGGACCGAGGGCTGGCCGACTGGGCTTTACCTGGCGGCACTGTACCTGCGGGAAGGCGGCTCGCTGCCGGGCGCGGCGGCCGCCTTCGGCGGGGACGACCGGCTGGTGAGCGAATACGTGGAATCGGAGTTCCTGGCCCGGATTCCCGAGCGGCAGCGGGTGTTCTTGACCCGGACCGCGGTGCTGGATCGGATGTGCGGACCGCTGTGCGAGGCGGTGCTGGAGCGGCCTGGTTCCGGCGCGGACCTAGCCGGACTGGCCCGGTCGAACCTGCTGCTAGTGCCGCTGGACCGGCGCGGACAGTGGTACCGGTACCACCACCTGTTCCGTGAGATGCTGCTGGCCGAGCTGGGACGCACCAGCCCCGCCGTGATCCCGGTGCTGCGGTGCCGCGCGGCTGACTGGTACCTGCGCAACAACCTGCCCGAGGAGGCGCTGGAGTATTCCATCGCCGCGAGCGACGTCGGTGCGGTCGGCCGCCTAGTGGAAGAACTGATGCTGCCGACCTACCGGGCAGGCCGGGTGACAACCATTCAGCGGTGGCTCCGCTGGCTAGAAGACCAGGATGGGATCATCGGGCACCCGCTGGCCGCGGTGTGGGCTGCCATCCTCGCCGCGCGCAGCGGGCGGCCGGTCGAGGCCGACCGGTGGGCCGACGTGGTGGACCACTGGGAGCACCAGCCCGAGGCCCAGACTGACAATCCAGTGGCGGCGGCCTGGGCCGCGGTCCTGCGGGCCCTGCTGTGCCGGCACGGCGTCAAGCAAATGCGCGCCGACGCCGACGAAGCCGCACGCAAGCTCACGGCGGCAGGCGTCGTGGCGCCGGTCGCCCCGCTACTGAAGGGGATCGCACAGGTCCTTGACGGTGACCCCGACGGGGGCGACGCGTCGTTCGAAAACGCCATCAGCATCGGGGACATCGGCGCACCCGATGTTCTGGCGATTGCGCTGTGCGAGCGGTCACTGCTGGCGATGGCTCACCACGACTGGGACCCAGCCGAGGAGCTGGCCGGGCAGGCACGCACGGTGCTGCAACAGGCCGGGATCGAAGACAGCTACGTCACGCCCCTGGTCTGCGCAGCGCAGGCCCGCGTGCACATGCACCGCGGAGATACCGCCGCTGCGCGGCAGCAACTGGTCGATGCCCAGCGGCTGCGGCCGGTGCTGAGTTATGCAGTGCCGCACCTTGCCGTGCAGGCGCGGATCGAACTCGTCCGCGTGCACCTCGCGCTGGCCGACGCGGCAGGGGCCAGGACGCTGATGCGCGAGATCGACGGGGTGCTCAAGCGCCAACCCGACCTGGGAACACTGGTCAGCGACGCTCACGCACTGCGGGTCCGGCTGACCCAGGAACGCGGATCAAACGTCCCCGGACCATCGGCCCTGACCACCGCGGAGCTACGTGTGCTGCCGCTGCTGGCGACGCACCTGTCCTTCCGCGAGATCGGAGCCGAGCTGTTCCTGTCCCAGAACACCGTCAAGTCCCAGGCGATCTCGGTGTACCGCAAACTGGCCGCGGCCAACCGCAATCAGGCAGTCATCCGCGCCCGAGGGCTGGGGCTTCTGGAGGGATGAGCATGCGGATTGCTACGGACCTGCTGATTCGGCAGCGGTAGACGGGCCAAGAATCTCGGCGCTGCTATCCATGCGGCCCGTCATCCCCTGACCACCTATCCAGCGCTTCAGCCGTCAGCTGCTACGCTCGTCATGTCTCAGCGACTGGGAACGGCTGAGACGGCCTCGAAAGGCTTCTGCCCGGTGATGGAGCCGGCGTGGGGTGCGTGTCCCCGCTCCACGCCACCAGTGGACGGTTCCAGGCGATGACCACGGGTCGGTAATTCTGGACGCCGACGACCCTGGGTCCGCCCCGCCGGGCAGCGAATGGGACACCTCATGTCATCGGCGACCTATCGCACCCTGCTGCGCGCCCACGGTGCCGCTGCCTTCTTCCTGACCGCCGCCGTCGGCCGCGTCGGGATCGCGATGACCAGCCTGGGCATCGTCTGGCTGGTGCACGCCCGGACCGGCTCGTATGCCACGGCCGGACTGGTGACCGGCGGGTTCGCCGTCGCCGAGGCAGTGGCCGGTCCGCAGCTGGCCCGGCTGGCCGGCCGCTTCGGCCAGACCCGGGTGCTGCCGCCCGCGCTGCTGGCCCATGCCGGGGCGGTGACCACGCTGCTGGCCCTGGTCGCCGCCGGAACCCCGGACTGGCTGATGACGGCAGGAGGGGTACTGGCCGGTGCCACCATTCCGCAGCTGGGCGCGCTGTCGGCAGCGCGCTGGGCGGCGCTGCTGCGCGACGGGCGAGCCACGGCGCTGCCCACCGCGTTCGCGCTGGAATCGCTGGCCAATGAGCTGGCCTATCTGGCAGGGCCGGCCCTGGTGAGCATCCTCGGTGCCAGCGGATACCCGGCGGCCGGCACGGTGCTTGCTGCCGTCTTGGTAGTGGGCGGCGGGATGTGTTTTGCCGCGCAGCGCCGCACCGCGCCGGAGGCATCGGCTGCTGCCGGGCGGCCCCGCACGGGCCGCGGCCTGCTGCGCCCCGGATTCGCGGTCCTGGTCGGCGTGAACCTCGCCATCGGCGGGTTCTTCGGCGCCATGCAGATCTCAGTAACCGCGTTCGCGCTGGAGCATGGCGCGGCGGGCATAGCCGCTGCACTGTTCACGGTATCGAGTTGTGCCAGCCTGCTGGCCGGCTGGCTGTACGGGCTGCGCCAGTGGCGCACAGTTCTGCGGGTGCAGCTGGCGGTGGCAGCGGGCGGACTGGCGATCGGCTGCCTGCCGTTGCTGCTGGCCCGCTCGCCGTTTGAGCTGGGGTCCGGCCTCGCGCTGACCGGGCTCGCGATCCCCCTGATCCTGATTCTCTGCTCGCTGCTGGCCGAAGCATCTGTCCACCAGGCCGTGCTCACCGAGGCCTTCGCCTGGCTGAACTCGGCCAGCGCGGCGGGTTCGGCCGGCGCCGCGGCGGTGGCTGGCTGGGCAGTGGACACCGTCGGCACGCACGGCGGCCTCGCGGTGGCCGCGATAGCTGCCGGCGCCATGGCCGTGCTGGCCCTGGCAGGCTTGCGAGCACTGCGAGTGCCGCAGCAGCGCTAGGAGCCGGCCAGCCACGCCAGCAAGCGACCCCTCGACCAGCAGCGGCCAATGGCCTCGGCGTGCAGGGCCGACTGCTCGAACACCGCCAGGCCGATGATGCTGTGGCCAGAGGCGCGGCGATCGCCGAATGTAGGTATCGCCGGCCCGACTCCGACCCCCTCCACCGACACCCACGCCACCGCCCGGCCGGTCGCCGCCTCGTCGAGGCGGTGCAGGAAGCGCAGGCGGCTCCCGAGCGGGAAGCGCGACAAGGCCCACGTCGTGGTGACGACAGGCAGGGCACCCGCGGGCACGTGGGCGAAGGCGTCGGGCAGCACCTCGACGGCGTCACCTCGCAGCAGCAGCGGAGGCGCCGCGGCCGCGAGCGCCATCTCCGCTTCGAGCCTCGCGATCGGCTCCGGCTGATCGGGCCACACGCAGGCGCGCAGCCATCGGACGTCATCGGGGTCGGTCACATCAACCGGATCGAGGTCAACGCCGACGCGGGCGACGACCTCGGGCATCACTCGGGTCGGGATGGGCCGGGCTCCCACGATCGACGATGACAGCTGGACAGGAGATGACGGGTCGCCCAGCGACTGTCCGTTGCTGTACGTGATGCCAACGCGATCGACGTTGAGATTGAGTCCGGCAGAACAGCCCACGTCGATCAGCCCGACCGTATTCGCGCCTGCCCGGCGCGCCGCCTCGGCGATGGCCGGATACAGCACGGCGCACCGTCCGGTCTCGTTGGCCGTCGTCTTGCGGCGCACAGCGATGGCCACGACCGAGTTGGTCATTCGCAGCAGCGTGTCGATCGCGGCGCCAGCGGCAGCGTCGCCGTCCGCGGCGGCATAGGCCGCGGCAAGCGCCGGGGCGCGTCCGGCGAGGGCGAGGTCGTGCAGGGCGGCGAGGATCACCGTCGGGTGCCGCTTGCGGGCCGGCGCCGCCTCGATGGCGCGCAGCGCCTCGCGGGACTCACTCAGCGCGACGGCGACTCGCTCGTACAGCGGCGAGGTTTCCGCGGCGTCGACTTCACCGAAGTGCCGGTACACCTGGGCGAGTGTTCGGGCCCTACCCATGGGCACGGCTTCGTGCGGTCAGCCCTGGCATCCCGACGATTCTAGCCACCCGATAGTTTGCCGGGGTGAGCGGCAACCGCGAGCTGGTGGAGCGCTTCATCGCCAGCCTTGAGGCCAGGGACTGGGACGACTGGGCAGCGCTGCTGCATCCGGCCGTGGTCTACGAGATCCCGCAGTCGCGGGAGCGTATCCGGGGCCGTGATCGCTACCTGCGGTTCAATCAGGAGTACCCCGGTGACTGGCATCTGCGGCCCAAGGTCGTGATCGCTGACGAACATCACGGGGTGGCGTGGTTCGAGTGGCACCTCGATGACCGCATTGACGATGGGATGGCGTTCTTGACGTTCGCTGACGGGCTGATCACGCAGGTCACGGACTTCTGGCCGGAATCCTACGAACCACCGCCTGGCCGTGAGCATCTGGTGGAGCGCTGGTAGCCGCTGCGGGGCGCGTGTTAGGGCTCGCGATCGCGGCGAAGCCGCTCGATAACCTGGTCTGGACTCTCCGTTGTGACTCTGATCATGGCCCGCACCGCGTCCGCCAATGCGACGCGCGGCACATCTAGCTCAATCGCCGCAGAGTGTGCCCACTGGGTGAGCTGCCGGTAAAGTTCGGGGCTCAGGTCGAGGGTGATCCTTACCGGCTTTGACCGGATCGCCGTCCGGCCGGCGGCCCGGCCACCGGTTTCCATGCGGCTCACAGCGGCGGCAGCCATCTGGGCCTTACGCCGCTCCCGTTCTGTTGCCATAACCGGACCTTCCACAGGGGAACGCACCGTTCGATAAGGTCACCGGCCACCTCGCGCCAGGCGGTGCGGCCCGTCTCGGGAATCGGCAGGCCGAAGCTCTGAGCGTAGACTTCGCGTCTCGGCACGTTCGTTCGCAGCACGTCATAGCCCAGGTCACCCAGGGTCTCTTTGGCGTTTGCGATCGAGTGGGCGCGGGTGATGCACCGGGTCAGCAGTACGGCAGCACGGGCTGGCTTGTCCCGGAGCTCTTCGACTTCGGCGATCTCGTCGCGTACCGGCGTGGTGCGATTGATCTCAATGGGGCTAGGCGCGCACGGGATCAGGATTTCGTCGGCGTACCGCATCACTGACCGGGCTATGCCGGAGTGGTCTTCAAGCTGAGGGGCGTCGATAATCACCACGTCATCCTCGCGGGCGATCTCGGGTACCCGCAGGTGCACCCGGCGCGAGGGCAGGGCCACGATCCGGAAGGGAAACCCCGCCGCTGGCCGGACCCGAGGATCCATAGCTGCGAGGTCCGACCATTCCAGGGCGCTCCCCGACGGATCGGCGTCCACAAGGAGCACATGCCGTCCAGCCTCGACGAAGATGTGCGCCAGCCATACTGCCGACGTGGTCTTGCCCGTGCCTGGTTTGAGGTTGAGCAAGGCGACGCTGAGAGCAGGCATCCCTAGATTATTGCAGTTGAGCGCGGCTATGCCGAGGGGGGGCATGCATGCAGTATTGCAGTATCCACGGCATTACGGGAGTCTTGGGGTTCACGAGGGCAGCATGCGACCGCGCCCGAGCCCGGAGCCCGGGCCGTACGGCGTTATCAACAGCCTGTGGACGGAATGGCCAGATTGCCGTAGCACGCGGAAGCGTCATGCGCAGCCCCTGTGGATAACGGCGTCTTTGCCGGGCACAGCCACGCTGTGCCCGGCAAAGCACTAGGGAGCGACTTCGTCAGCCGCCTGCCCCGCATACCGGCCAGGCGCCGATACCTTGCCCGGCGAGTACCCGCTGAGCCACGGCGATCTGCTCGGACGGGGTGGCCAGGTTCGCCGACGCAGCGTACTGGCCGCCGCCGTAGCCGAGCCAGGTCTGCTGCGTGAACTGCAGGCCGCCATAGAAGCCGTTGCCGGTGCTGATGCTCCAGTTCCCGCCGGACTCGCACGCCGCGATGGCGTTCCAGTCAGCTCCGCCAGCGGACGACGCCGGGGCCGAGCTGTAGACGGGTGCGGCGGCGGGGGACGGATCCGGCTGTGAGTAGCTCACCGGAGCGGTCGAAGCCGGAGACGGGGGAGGCGGGTCCGGGATGGCGGCCTGCGCGGCATGCGCCATCGCGGCCGTCACATGACCGCTGGCCGGCAGCCGCAGCCGCTCCCCGACGAGCAGGACGTTGGGGTTCCGCACCTGGTGGCGGTTCACCCACCACACGGCGGGCCAGTCGGCCGAGTTGCCGTAGTTGCGGGCGGCGATCACGGACAGCGTGTCGCCCTGGTGAACGGTGTAACTCGCAGGGGCGTGGTGCGCCGCTGGATGCAGCGAAATCGTGACCGCCATCATGATCTTGGCCACGACTGAAGCGGGGATAATGAACATGTCGGGAGGCCCTCCAAGGTTGTCCGACAAAAGGTCCCGGCCTCGTGCTGCGAACACCTGGCCGGGACCGCTTTGCTAGCCGATGAACCTCATGAGGGTGTCACCCGGCCTATGCTGGTCCGGGGTGCGTTTGGACCTCATGCAGATTCTCCTCACGTGCTTTTCAGCTAGCTCTTGGGTGAGAATAAGCACACTGAAGTCCCATCCTCAACACGCTTGGTGCATTTACGGCCCGATTCGTGCCTGCTGCGAAGATAGTTGTTGCAGAATAGAAGTTATGTGGCTGTAGTTGCAAAAGAGAATGAGGCACGAGTAGCGCCCGCGAAGCGGTATTGCCGTGGGAATTGACACCCGCTCCATTCCGCGCACCGTTGCCTGATGCCTTTTGCGGCAAATAGCCGCAATTCGACCACTTTGTCATGTGCAGGTACGTCACGTTGGCTTGGCCCGAGATCCGGGTTGTTTGCGCGAGCTGACGCGAACATCCGGTGCCGGAACGGCGACCACGCCGACGCCGCGGAAACCCGGCCGCCGTCGGCTGCGACCGCGTCCGGGTGGCTGGGCATGGTCAATAGTGCGCGCCTGCTCAGGTGTGCAGGGCGTCGATCAGCGCCTTGGTGACGTCTTCGGTGGTGGCGGTGCCGCCGAGGTCGCGGGTAAGGACGCCGGCCGCGGTGGTCGCCTCGATGGCGGCGTCCAGCCGGGCGGCCTGCTCTGGCAGGCCCAGGTGGCCGAGCATCAGGGCGGCGCTGCCGACGGCGCCGATGGGGTTGGCCAGCCCTTGCCCGGCAATGTCCGGCGCGGACCCGTGCACGGGCTCGAACATGCTGGGGAAACGCCGCTCGGGGTTGAGGTTGGCGCTGGCGGCAAGGCCGAGGCTGCCGGCCAGCGCGCTGCCGAGATCGGACAGGATGTCCGCGTGCAGGTTGGAGGCGACCACGACGGACAGGTCCTCGGGCCGCAGGACGAACTTCGCGGACATCGCGTCGACAAGGACGCTTTCGGTCTCGACGTCGGGATAGTCCCTGGCAACGCGCGCGAAGACCTCGTCCCACAAGACCATGCCGTACTGCTGGGCGTTGCTCTTGGTGACGCTGGAGACCTTGCGGTGGCGGCGAGTACGGGCCAGGTCGAAGGCGAAGCGCGTGATGCGCTCGCAGCCGATCTCGGTGAACAAGGCCGACTGGACGGCGATCTCGCCGCCAGGGCCGCGTCCGGCGAAGTTGCGGCCTCCCATGCCGACGTACTCGCCCTCGCTGTTCTCCCGCACGACGACCCAGTCCAGTTCGGTGTCATCGGCCTTGCGCAGCGGGCTCCGTACGCCTGGCAGGAAGCGGACCGGCCGGACGTTCGCCCACTGGTCGAAGTTCTGGCAGATCGCCAGCCGCAGGCCCCACAGGCTGACGTGGTCGGGCACACCCGGCCAGCCGACCGCGCCGAAATAGATGGCGTCGAAGTCCTTGAGGATCTCGAGCCCGTCGGACGCCATCATCCGCCCGGTGCGCCCGTAGTAGGCGCAGCCCCATTCGAACTCCCGCCAGTCGAACGCGAACGCGCCCGAACTCCCGGCAGCCAGCGCGTCAAGGACCTGGCGTCCGGCGCCCACCACCTCCTGGCCCACGCCGTCCGCGGGGATCGCGGCGATCCGGAATCTCCTGGTGGCGTTCATCGCGGCTCCCTGTCCCCGCTGGGCCGCATGCCATCCAGAACGACCGTAACAACGTCGCCGGCGTCCGGCGGCGCCGCGAAGATGCCCGCGTGAGCGCCGTCCGGGAGCAGTTGCGTCAGCATCAGCTCGTGGCACACGCCGACGATCATCGCGGCGGCGGCCTCCACGGGCGCGTCGGGCGCGAGCCTGCCTAGGTCGCGTTCCGCGTGCAAGTAGCGGAGCAGTTCGTCGCGCCAGTTCGTGTCCGGCCCCACGAGACCGGTGAACCGGCTGGCAACCTCGGGCTCTCGCCCCAGCCCCGCCATGAGCGGCTGCAGCGCCCGGTGCAAGGCGATGCCGTACCTGACGTGGGCCCGCAGGTTCTCCGCGACGTCGCCCTCCCCCGGACGGGGCAGGTCACCGAGGCCAGCCTGAATCGTCCGCACATGCGCGGCCACGGCGTTCGCGAGCAGGTCTTCCTTGCCGTCGAAGTAGTTGTACAGCACCCCGTCGGCGACCCCGGCCTCCCTGGCGATCTCGCGCACGGTCAGCGCGGCCGTGCCGCGGCTGGAGATCAGCCGTTCGGCGGTGGCGATGAGGTGCTCGCGCAGGTTCTGACCGTCACCGGCGCCGCGCAGCACGGCCGCCCTTCTGGGGGACATCCCCCGGATCGTACCGCGAGGCGTCAGCCGAGCGGCCGTTGCGCCGTCACCAGCCACGCCGCGCCGCGCAGGACCACCCCGCCCGGCGTCGCGAAGGGCGTCAGCGCGTCTTCGAGCGCGGCCCGTGCCTTGGTGATCGCGCCAGGCCCGGCGTGGCGGACCCGGAACTGGACCGGGCCCCAGCCCCAGATGAATTTCGTGGCGTCCGCTACATCACGGCCCCAGACCTGGGCGGTCTCGACGAGGGTCCAGGACACGCCGGTGAACCCGGCGCGGGTCAGCACCTCGCGAGCCCGTTCCGGGTCGGCGAGGGACTCCGGGCTCGTCGTGCCCGTGGCCGGAGGCGGCGGCGGAGGCAGGTGCGCGGCCGCTGCCCAGAACACCGGCCAGAGGTCCGTGCCGGACAGGTCCGGCAGGCATGCGAAGGCGAGCCGGCCGCCGGGCCGCAGGCCGCGGCCGATGTTCGCGAAGGCCGCTACAGGGTCGCTGAAAAACATGACGCCGAACCTGCTGACGGCCACGTCGAACCCGCCCGGCGCGAGCGGGTAGACCTGCGCGTCTCCTTGTTCGAAGGTCACGTTACCGATGCCCTCTTCCGCCGCCCTGGCCCGCGCCCTGGCGAGCATGGGCCCGGACAGGTCCAGGCCGGTGACCTGGCCGCGGCTGGCCCGGCGGGCGGCGAGCCTGGTCAGCTTCCCGTTGCCGCAGCCGACGTCGAGCACGCGGCTGGTTCCGCCGATCCCGGCGGCGTCGAGCAGCGGCTCGTTGAAGCCGCTGTTGACGGTGTTGTAGCGGTCGTCGTTGGCCGCCCAGTGCTCTCCCTCGTAGCCGTTCCACGACTCGGCCTGCGCGGCGTTGACGATGAGCGTGTCCGCCATGATCTCCTCCTGTTATGAACGACGTTCATGAACAGTGTTCATAATAGATCGTCCGCCCCGGGAATGTACAGAGCCTTGTGGGCGCGGCCCGAGAAGCGCTACAAAGATGTAGTCAGACCGAAGGCACTAGTCGAATGTCGGGCCCGGTCCAGGCCCAGGCGCGTCACAGGGGAGCGCGAGATGGCCAGCACCGATGGTGTCCGGGATCTGTTCGCGCCGCCGCGAGTCCTCGCCGTCGACGGCGGCGAGCCGGGCGAGCTGCTGCTTCGCTCTGCCGAGGAACTGGGCGACTACCCGGTGACGGTGGTGCATAGCCTGCGGGAGTGGGCGGGAATCGCTCCCGAACATCCTTTGATATCCGAACGGGCCCGTGGTGACTGGCGCACGGTCAGCTACGGACGCGCGGCCGGGGCGGCCGATGCCATTGGGCAGGCGCTGCTCGACCGGGGCCTCGGACCTGGCCGGCCGCTGCTCGTGCTGTCCGGCAACGGCGTGGACCACCTGCTGGTGACGCTCGGCGCGATGACGGCGGGCATCCCGGTCGCGCCGGTCAGCGTCGCCTACTCGCTGCAGAGCCGGGACCACGCTCGGATCAGGGACATCGCCGGGCTGATCAGCCCGGGTGCGGTGTTCGCCGCGGACGCGGCGGCCTTCGAGGCGGCGCTCGACGCGCTGCCCGGCATCCCCGCCGTGGTGAGCGCGGGTCACCGGGACGGGGCGGAGCAACTGTCCGTTCTGATGAATACGAACCCGGGCGAGGCGGTGCGGACAGCCTTCGCCGACCTCAGCCCGGACGGCACGGCGAAGATCCTTTTCACCTCCGGCTCGACCGGGGCGCCGAAGGGCGTGCTGAACACGCACCGGATGCTCGCCGCGAACCAGCAGATGATCCGGCAGGCCTGGCCGTTCCTCGGCCGGGAACGGCCGGTGATCGTGGACTGGCTGCCGTGGAGCCACACGTTCGGCGGCAATCACAACCTGAACATGATGATCAGCTCCGGCGGCACCCTGTACGTCGACGCGGGGCGGCCCGTGCCGGCGCTGTTCGGGCAGACGATCAGGAACCTCACCGACGTGCCGCCGACCATCTACTTCAACGTCCCCGCGGGGTACGCGCAGCTGGTGCCGGCGCTGGAAGCCGATCCGGAGTTCGCTGCCCGTTTCTTCTCCCGGCTGCGGCTGATATTCAACGCCGCCGCGGCGCTGCCCGCCGCGCTCCGCGACCGGCTCGCGGCCGTCGCCGAACGCACCGTCGGCCGCCAGGTCCCGGTCACCGGGTCCTGGGGCGCCACCGAGACCGCGCCTGCGGTGACCAGCGCGCACTTCCCGTTCACCGACGCCCGCTGCATCGGCGTGCCGCTGCCAGGCGCCGAGGTCAAGCTGGTGCCCGCCGACGGCGATGCCTGCGAGATCCGGGTGCGCGGCCCGATGGTGACGCCCGGGTACTTCGGCCTGCCGGACCTGACCGCGGCGGCGTTCGACGCTGACGGCTTCTACCGGACCGGCGACGCGGTCGCGCTCGCCGACCCCGCCGACCCCTCCGCGGGGCTGGTCTTCCGCGGCAGGATCGCCGAGGACTTCAAGCTCGCGTCCGGCACGTTCGTCCGGGTCGGCGCGGTGCGCACCAGGCTGCTGTCCGCGATCCCGGTGCTCTCCGACGCGGTGCTCGCGGGGGAGAACAGGGACTACGTCTGCGCGCTCGGCTGGCTGAACGCGGCCGAGGCCAGGCGGCTGCTCGGCGACGAGCCAGCGGCCGACGGGGAGCTGATCGTGCACGGCGAACTGCGCAAGCTGCTCGCCAGGGCGCTCGCCGACCACAACGGCGCTGCCGGGTCCGCGGCGCGCGTCGAGCGGCTCGTCGTGCTGGCGAGCCCGGCCAGCCTGGACGCCGGGGAGATCACCGACAAGGGCTACATTAACCAGCGCCGGGTGCTCGCCCGCCGGGCGGACTTGGTGGACATGCTGTACGACGACCCCGTACCCGCGGGTGTCATCGTCGCGGAAAGGACCTCGTAGTGCAGACACTGCTGCCTGGCATTGCCGCCGAGCGGGTGCCCACCAGCCGGCTGACCACGGCCGTGCTGTCGGTGCCCGGGCGGGCCGGCGATCCTGTGCTGTTCGTGCACGGCAACGTGTCGTCGTCCCTGTTCTGGCAGCCGACCATGCTCGCCCTGCCGGACGGCTACCGGCCGCTGGCGGTGGACCTGCGCGGCTTCGGCGAGACCGACCCGGAACCGGTGGACGCGACCCGCGGGCTCGGCGACTACGCCGACGACCTGGCCGCGGTCATCGAGGCGCTGGGGCTGACGTCGGTCCACCTGGTGGGCTGGAGCATGGGCGGCGGCGTGGTGCTGCAGTACCTCGCCGAACGGCCCGCGGCTCACCGCGCGGCGTCCGTGACCCTGGTGGCGCCGGTCTCCCCCTGCGGATTCGGCGGCACCCGCGGGACGGACGGTGTGCTGTGCGATCCGTCCGGAGCCGGTTCTGGCGGCGGTTCCGT
This sequence comes from uncultured Actinomycetota bacterium, assembly GCA_963843745.1. GTDB lineage: Bacteria > Actinomycetota > Actinomycetes > Streptosporangiales > Streptosporangiaceae > Trebonia. The sequence continues at coordinate 395,583 of CAWJLP010000006.1, read as the reverse complement.
CAATCCTGACTTCGTGGCACGGCTGGCGGCGGGCGACCGCGGCGCGGACAGCCCCACGTCACCGCGGCAGGTGCTGCTCGCCCACTACGTGAAGCCGCCCTTCGTGCCGGCCGAGCTCGACATCTTCGTGGAGTCGATGCTGTCGACGCGGATCGGCGACGACCACTATCCGGGCACCTCTTCGCAGGTGGCGGACTGGCCGGGGTTCGTTCCCGGCGACCGTGGGGTGCTGAACACGATGGCCCCGGTCCATTTCCGGGTCGCCAGCCTGGCGGCGCTCTCGCCCAAGCCGCCGATCCTGTGGCTGCGGGGCACGGACGACGTCATCGTGTCCGACACCTCCCTGTACGACCTCGCCTACCTGGGCTCCATCGGGGCGGTTCCCGGGTGGCCGGGGCCGGACGCGTGGCCGCCGCAGCCGATGCTCGGGCAAACCCGTGCCCTGCTGGACGGCTACGCCGCGGCGGGCGGGCAGTACCGCGAAATCGCCATCCAGGACTCCGGGCACGGTCCGCACCTTGACCAGCCGGCGGTGTTCCGTGCCGCGCTGGCGGAGCATCTGGCTGGCACGCGGCAGCGCTAGGGCCGCGGTGTCTTCCTGCCGTGCGTTGCGAGGTATTCGGCGGCTAGCCATGGTCCGAGGTCGTCGATGAGCATGGCGATCGCTTCGCGGTCCGCGGTTGTTGCCTTGGCCGCTTCCGCCGCTAGCTCCATCTGCTCCCGGCGCTCCGGGTAGTAGCGGCCGAAGACAGCCGCCGATTCGTCTAGGTCGCTTGTCCAGCCTCCCCAGCGTGGCATGACCAGGGTAAATCCCGTTCGTACGAGGCGGCGGCCGACGCGGCGGCTCATCGCTTTCAGGTCGGCGTCGGACTCGGCGTGGCTCAGCTGGCCACGCCAGCGGGGCAGCAGGTCGCCGACGTCGCCGTTCGTTTCCCTGGCGAGCAGCGACGTGGGGCGGTACCTGGGCAGCTGGGCCGCCAGGTCCTCGCCGATCAGTGGCGTGCACAGGCACGCGACGAACCAGCCAAGGTCGTACCGTTCAAGGTCGCTCAGCAGGGTGGCCGTGCTGGCGAGCCCGATTCCCGCGCCGCTGATCTGGGTGAAGCTCGTGTCGAGCATGCTCTCCAGGGTGGCCACGGCCTTGCGGTCGGCGTCAGTCGGCTCATGCCGCAACGCGAGCAGCATGTCAAGATCGGATACTCCGGGCACGGCTGTGCCGCGGGGAATGCTTCCGTAGAGATAGCCGCTGTGCAGGCGATCGGGGCCGAAGCTGTCCAGGATGGCGGCCTTCGCCGCCTCTACGACAGTCGCGAATGCTCTCGGCACGAGGGCGAGATCACCTTCGCGCCTGATGAAGCCATCGCGGTCAAGCCCCGGCGCGCGCATGCTCGCATGCTAGTGGCGGGTTACCAGCCACGGAACTGGCCGTTCGCGATCCAGAACAGTGCGAGCAAGGTCAGCCAGGCCAGAGCGGCAACGGAGACCAGGAGGCGCCTGCGCGGGTATCCGGCGGACCAGCGCAGGCCCAGCGTCGCGGCCCTGCGCGCAAGCCCGGCAACGATGTAAACCGACCCGGCGACCGGCAGGGCCTCCAAAAATATGCTGATGAAATCGGCGCTGGCTGCCGCGTACTGGCGGCCAGCGGCCGCCGTCGCCATGAGGTGCGCCTGCATGCTCGAGGAACGCCATAGCGCGCGGTCCATCGCGGGGAGATGCAACAGCATGTACCCCAGGGTGAATACAAGCAGCGGGATGACGCATAGCACCCAGCCGGTCACTATCATCCGGGCGTTCCGCCGCATTCCGGCGATGCCTTGGTCCTTGCGCTTCCTGAACAGGGCGCTTCTCAAGATAGGCACCACGCGAGCGAACAAGTCGGGAACACCGATGAGATCGCTGAGAATGAAGTAGCCGTCGAAGCGAACGAACGGGAGCAGTTGCTCCAGCATCTCCAAGTGTGTAATGGCGATGACGAGGAGCAGGATCTCGGACGAGGTGGCCGCGTAGAGACCCGCCAGGGCCAGGATGAAGATCAGGTCGAAGTACAGGCCGCCGAGGTCGGTGCGCAGCCGCCCGGCGCGGCTGAGCCGGTACGAGTCGGTGACGTTGGTGAAGAACGACGGCCAGACCAGGTAGATCCCGACGCCGATCCTGCCCGACCGCGCGCCGCCGTAGCGGCAGCCCGCCGCGTGCCCGACACTCGTGGAACAAGGCCGGAGACCACGGACAGGGCGAAGACGACGATCACGCCGACCGGATCGCGGAGCACCTGCTGAGCCCCGGCGGTCAGCCCGTGGACAGCGAACACCCAGTAGTCCATGGCCGCGACGCTGACGAGGACGGCCACGATCACGGGCCACCGGAACAGCGGGCGGAAGAACGTCCCGACGGCGTTCGCGGCGCGCTCGGGCAGGAGGGTGCCGCGAGCCCTGAGCGCTAGCAAGGGGTTGGCCGTCGGCAGGGTGCGTGGCGCGCCGTTGGTGGCGAGTATGCCGAGGGGCAGCAGCTTGGCGGTGATGACGTAGCGGACCTGGTCGGCGTTCAGTGGCCGGCCGAGGTCGTCGCTGACCAGGTCCGCGATCGTCGGTGCGTCGCGGGAGCCGTCGATCCGGGACGCCACGAGGTAGAGCAGCCGGGACATCTGGATGACTTGGCCATCGGCCCGCCGCACCAGCGAAGGCGGCTGGCTGTCGCCGGAATTCCGGAACTCGCCGAGCAACTCGACTCCCTCGGCCAGCCTGGGAGGGTCAGCGATGACGGGTGCGTCGCCCGCGGGGGTGGATGCCGTGAGATGGGTGCTCATGGGTTGTGTGGCAGTGCTCACGGTTCTGCACCTCTCTGCCGTGCGCTACGACGCGACGGCCGCAAGACTTGATTGGAAGGGAAAGGGGCCACCCGGGTGCGGCCGGGCGGCCCCTTCCCTTCTGGCCGCTCCGTGCGTCCCCGCTGTTACGCGCGGAGCGGGCCATCGGTGAGGGTCGGGAGGGTTACACGCCGATGAGCTGCCAGCCGCTGTTGGCGTTGTTGAGCTCGACCGTGAAGTTGTGAGAGCCGTTCACGTTGCCCTGCCCGGACTGGTAGACGAAGGAGTTGGTGTTGCTGGTGCTGCCGTAGGTGGTCTTGCACCCACACCTGTTCGTCAGGGTCTCCCGGCTGGGGAGCAGCTCGGCGCGCTCGGACTCGAGCTCTTCCATCGTGATAGCGGTGGTGGACATTGAAGCCTCCTTTTGGAGAGAGCTATCTCGGTGGTCTGTACGTTCTTACGCGTACAGACCGTACGGTCATCACCGTACAATATTATTTGGGATCAGTCAACGCGAGAATCGCAGCTGACCTTTTAGGCACCGAGCAGGGGCTAGGTTGATAGGTATGGCGGCGCACACGGCGGATGGCAGGGCGGATCTTCCGGGGGAGGGACCGGAAGCCGACGCGACTGCCCCAGAGCGTGCGATCAATCCACTGCAGCGCTTGATCCAGGAACGGCTTCGCGACCGCGGCTGGTCGTACGGAGAGGTCGCCCGCCGCGGCGGGCTGCCCCGGTCCACGGTCTACACCCTCGCCACCACGCGGAACCTGGTCCGGCCGCCACGCCCGGCCACCATCGACGCGCTCGCCAAAGGGCTCGATGTGCCCGTCTCCGTGGTGCGCACCGCCGCCGCCGAGTCCACTGGACTGCACTACTACGACGAGGCCCCAGCCGGGCAGCGGGAGCCTGGCGATCAGGAGCGAGAGCTCCTGATCGCCAGCATCGACGAGTTGTCGCCCGACGACCGCCGTCACGTCGCGGCCCTCGTCGAATCGCTCCGTAACCGGGATTCCTCCCCTCACCAGCCGCGCTTACCGCGCGACTTCGGCTGGGCTATTCCAGCTGCCTCACTCCATTGGCCAGCTCGCGGACACCCCGAGCTGATCGGCGAGTTCCTCATAGGGATCCTCCGGTAGGACTAGGCGGGCGACCCGCAGGATCGCCCTGGGGTCCTCGCCGGGCGGCCGCAGTACGCAGAACCGTGTCATCGGCCTTGTTATGGGTCACGACCAGTCGGTCGTAGTCGGCCAGGACGATGTGAGGCTCTTGTGTAAGCAAGGGTTCAACCTCCGGTGATTCGCGGGGGGAGGTGGTCTCGGGCTTGGCGTTCCTGACCATGGCCTGACGACGCCGGCGGGCGATCGCAAGGACCAGTTCGGTAAGGAAGGCGGCCCCTATGAGCACGCCCGCCGCCAGCAGCATGATCCGCAGCCACCCCGGCATGCCCGTGGGCGCCGTTGTGCTCGTCTGCGGGGCATGGTGTGGCGACGCGGCATGGGTTGCCGGCGGTGTCGGCTGCGCCTGGTGGTGGCGAGCCGGACTTGACGACGGCCGTGTCGGTGCCTCCGGGCGCGCGAGCGTAAGCGCGGTGCCCGGATGGATCACGTTGGGATCTGAGCCGATGACTCGGCGGTTAGCGGCGTAGAGCGTCGGCCAGCCGCCGGGTATGGCGAACTCGGTGGCGATGCCCGACAAGGTGTCTCCGGTTCTGACCGTGTAGCGAACCGGTGTCACCCGGCCTGGCAGCACCAGAACGGTGCCGGGACGAATGACATCCGGATCCGGGCCGATGACTTGCTGGTTAGCCGCGTAGAGAGCTTGCCAGCCGCCGCGCACTGTGCGTGCCGCGGCGATGCTGGACAACGAGTCACCTGGCTGCACGACGTACCTCGGCGCGGGCTGCGCCGTCGTGGCCGTCGTCATGGACGCCGCAGCGGCGTCCACCGTGCTAGTCAGAGTGACCGCGGTAGTACTACTCGCGATGCGCATGTTCGCCTGGGTCCGGGGGACGGACCCTCCCATGCTGGCCACCAGAAGGGTGAGCAGCATGCCCCAGGCAAGCACCACGCACGCGGACTTCGTCCACACACGCAAGGTGCTTCACTTTCCTTCCTCAGGATCAGCGGCGAACGCTCTGGTTCGACGCCGAGGCATGAACAGATGGGAAGGAAAGGAGTTACGCCGGCGGAACCTCCGGCAGATAGGAACGCCAGATCGGCTTGGCCGCAGCGCGGCGCATCAAGAGCAGTAGGAGCAGCACGAGCGCTGCGGTCAATGCCGCCACGACGCCACCGAACGCTCCCGCATTGGTGCTACCGCCGCCGAAGCCGCCGACACCGCCGCCACTCGGGCCACCGCCTGGGCCGCCACCCGGTGTGATCGGCACCCTGGGCAGCGGCGACAGCGACGACGCCGGGCTGCCGCCTGTCCCCGGCGGCTGCCACCACGAGCCGCCCGGCAGCATCGTCCCTGGCGTCGCCGGGTTCCCGGACTGCAGGGACTGGGCAAGGGCGGGCAGCGACCCGGAGGTCGTTCCAGCTGGGGAGCCGCTGACGGGACCGAGCGGACCGAGCGCCGGGGTGCCGGTCGCGAGGACTGGGGGCACCGTACCGAGAACGGAACCTGCCGCCCCGGTGACGGTGGCGAGGAGCGGAGTCACTGTCCCCGTCACGGGTGCGAGCACGCCGGTGAGGGTCGACACGACCGGGGTCAGCGTTCCGGTGACCGGTGCGAGCGCGCCGGTGAGGGTCGACACGACCGGGGTCAGCGTTCCGGTGACCGGTGCGAGCGCGCCGGTGAGGGTCGACACGACCGGGGTCAGCGCTCCCGTGACCGGTGCGAGCGCCCCGGTGACGGTCGACACGACCGGCGTCAGCGTGCTTGTAACGGGTGCGAGCGTCCCGGTGACGGTGGAGACGACCGGCGCCACGGTGCTCGTGACGGGTGCGAGCGTGCCGGTGACGGTCGAGAGGACCGGGGTCACCGCGCTGGTCACGGGCGTCAGTGTTTGGGTGACGGTGGAGACGACCGGGGCCACGGTGCTCGTGACGGGTGCGAGCGTGCCGGTGACGGTCGACAGGACCGGGGTCACCGCGCTGGTCACGGGCGTCAGTGTTTGGGTGACGGTGGAGACGACCGGGGCCACGGTGCTCGTGACGGGTGCGAGCGTGCCGGTGACGGTCGACAGGACCGGGGTCACCGCGCTGGTCACGGTGCCAGCGTCTGGTGACGGTGGAGGCGGCCGGGGTCACGTGCTGGTGACGGGTGCGAGCGTCGGTGACGGTGGAGCGGCCGGGGTCACCGCGCTGGTGACGGGTGCCAGCGTCTTGGTGACGGTGGAGGCGGCCGGGGTCACGGCGCTGGTGACGGGTGCCAGCGTCTTGGTGACGGTGGAGGCGGCCGGGGTCACGGTGTTGGTGACGGGTGCCAGCGTCTTGGTGACGGTGGAGGCGGCCGGGGTCACGGTGTTGGTGACGGGTGCCAGCGTCTTGGTGACGGTGGAGGCGGCCGGGGTCACGGTGTTGGTGACCGGTGCCAGCGTCTTGGTGACGGTGGAGGCGGCCGGGGTCACGGTGTTGGTGACCGGTGCCAGCGTCTTGGTGACGGTGGAGGCGGCCGGGGCAGTTGCCTTGGTGACGGACCCGAGCGTGGTTCCGGCGTTCGACGTTGCCTTGGTGACCGTGTTACTGACCTGTGCGAGGTTGCCGGCGGTCTGCTTGGCGGCCGGCGTGCTCGTGTTGGCGGCCGGCGTGCTCGTGTTGGCGGCCGGCGTGCTCGTGTTGGCGGCCGGCGAGATCGCCGCGGCAGCGGGCTTGATGACCGGGGCCACCGTGGTCGTAACGGGCGCCGTTGCTTGCCCGGCTGCCGGTACCGTCGATGCGGTGGACTGCGGCGCGGTGGCAGAGCTTCCGCTTCCACCGGAGGACTGGTTGCCCACGCCCGAGGAGCCGCTCTGAGACCCGCCGCCCTGCTGGCCCGCGTTCACAGCCGAAGTCGCGGAAGTGACCGGCTTGGCGACCGCGTTGACGGCCGACCCCACCGATGAGAGGGCGGAGGACGGCGCGGATCCGAGGGGCGACTGCGTGTCGAGGGTCGACGCGTGCGCCTGCCTCGAGAACAGCATCATGATGACGAAGATCCCGGCAGCCACGATCGCAAGCTGCATCGCCCGAAGGGCGACGCGACGCGCGATCGGCTGTGGCATGAGTAGCTCCTACTCGCCAGAAACCCGAGGATGTTGGCACGTTTGCTGCCCGCATTCTGCGGGTCTATGCCACGCGCCCGAGGGTAATTTAAGCCCAGAATTATGAGATGCTGTTCGGCCACCAACGTACAGTGCCTTCGGCTAGTGAGGCAAGGGGGTTGGGAATAACGTCGCCAGGCTGGTAGCGACTGGCCAGGTTCCCGGCCTGCGCCGTAGCCTGGGAGCGGGCCGTCCTAAGGCTTGGCCATCCGATGAGCTCATGGGAGGGACCGGACATGGCCGGACGCGAGCAGGTGATCGCGGCGCTCGAGGCCGCATACGTCCAGGGCAGGCTGACCAAGGAAGAGTTCGACCTCAGGGTCGGCCAGGCGCTGGCCATGTACGCCGAACTCGACGCGCTGACCGCCGACATCCCGGCGGCGCCGCCCGCGGTCACAGCTCGCGCGGAGCTTGCCCGCGAAGCGGCGAACAAGAAGATGATCAAGCAGGGCACCGCCGGGGTTGCGGGCTTGACTTTCGTCGTCGTCACGGCGCTGGGGGCGCCGCACAGTCCCGCGCTTGCCGTAATCGTCGCGGCCCTGCTCACGTGCTTCGTGACCGTGCTCGCCGCCGGGCTCCTGACGCTGCTCTCGTGGGCCATGGACAGGCGCTCGGGTACCCAGGGCGCAGGGGGCGCCGGAGGCGCTAGGCCCGCCCAGGGCTCGCCGCCGGGCTGCGCAGATCAGCAGGGCCGCCGGCCCGAGCTCGGTCAGGATCCGCCGGGCACGGTACAGGCGGCTAGCGGGCGTCCGCGCCGGCTGGCGACGTCACCTGCTTAGCCGGTTCGAGGGGCGCCGGACCGCGCCGACATCGTGATGAAGTCGCGTGCCCACCATGGCTCGAAGAACGTCCACGGCCCTTGCTTTGTCGTGGCGAGCAGCTTGCTGCCGTTGGACGGCGCCGCCAGACCGCGCGGACTCGCGGGTGCGTAGCTTGCGAACACCGGCCAGGACGGGTTGATGTCGAGCTGCATGCCGCGCACCACCCCGGCGCGCGCCAGGAGCTCGGCGAGCTGAAGCGGATCGAGCGCAGGACCGACGACGTAGACCAGGGCGCCGTCGGCGGTGACGCCGGCGCCTGACCGCCACTGGTGCTCGATGCCAGGCACCGAGCCGGCGCACGAAGAAACACCGCAGGTAGAGCCCCACGCTCGCCAGTCGGCGCTGGCCGCGAGCGCTGTAGGGCGACCGTCGGCGACCAGCGGCACTAGGTTCTGCCGCACGGCCACCACGTCCGGCGTCATCCGCACATCGGTGCCCCAGGCGCCGACGGTAACCTGTCCGCTGGCGTAAATGACCAGCGATGCCGCGCCCTGCACCAGCGGATCGATCATCCGGCCTTCCGTGTAGTAGCCGCCGTGCGCGTCGGCCATCTTGAAGCCGCCGTTGAACGCCGCCACTAGCGACCCCGCCTGGGCGGGCTGAACGGGCGCGGTGTACCGATAGGGTCCGCCGCCAGGACTCTTCGAACCCGAGTAGAGCCGGGCTGACAGCAAGGCGGTGTCCATCCACGCGATCCCGGCGAGCCGCGTGCCGCCAGGCGGATCCAGCGTCGTCTCGTACACTGCGGGCACGCCATCGACGTGCCGCCCAACCGGTCGCCAGGTGCCGGCCCCAATGCTGCCGCCCGTGCCGAACGGCACGAGCGGCGCTGGCACCGGCAAGGTTCCCGCAGCACTCGCGGCCTGCCGGCCGGGTGCCGTCCGCGACGCGATCCTGCCGCGGGCCCCGGCCGCCGTCCGGCTCGCAGCAGCCTTAGGAGAACCGGCCACAGTCGTCTTGCCGCCATCACACGCCGTCAGCACCGTACCTACGCTGACCAGCATGACCAGGCACAACGCAACCCCGGCGGCCCGCCGCGCAGGCGCCCCTGTCATGCCCTCAAGGTACCGCTCGCATGTCTCCAAAAGCTCAGACCAAGCTAGGGACTTTGTCAGGCGCCTAGCTCGGTGCGCGCACCCCGCACCACACCACAATCTTTGGGACAAAATCAAATTATTTTGATGCTATCTGTTGTGCTATCTAGAACACCTGTGCTATCCTGACGGCAGGCCAGAAGAAGGCGCGAGGGATGAGAGGCAGGCGATCGGTCACGGCGTAGCCCGGGGAGGTGGTTCAGGATGTGCACCGCAGACGGCCGCGTGTTCGGCAGTGTCGCGGAGGCGCTGCGGATGGCGGACGCCACCATGGACTACCTGAACGGCCCGGACGGGGCCGCCCTGGACCCTGCCGCGTGCGGGCCGGTGCTGCGGTCGCTGGCTGCGGTGCAGGCGAAGTTCACCGCCGCGCACGCCGCCGTTCTCGCCCGGTTCGACGCTGCCGACGCCCACGATAGTGACGGGTACGGCAACTCCGCCGCGTGGCTGATGGCAATGACCGGCATGACCCGCCAGGACGCCAGGGCCGAGATGCGGCAGATGCGCCTGCTGCGCGACCACCCTGAGATGGCCGCCGCCCTCGCCGCCAGGGATATCACCAGGTCCTGGGCGCTGGCGATCGGCGAGTGGACGAAGAAGCTGCCGGCCGAGCTGCGCGCGGAGACGATCAAGATCCTGGTGCAGGCCGCTCAGGCCGGGGCCGCGCTGGATGACCTGCGGACCATCGCTGGCATCGCCCTGGAAAAGTGGCGCGCCTCGCGGCCGGACGCCGATGAGGACGGGTTCGACGACCGGTACGTGCAGGTCGGCACCACGTTCCAGGGCGCCGGGGTGATCCGCGGGAACCTGACCCCGGAATGCGCCGCGGCGGTCCAGGCGGTGCTGGAGGCGCTGGGCAAGAAGGCCGGCCCGGAGGACACCCGCACCGAAGGCCAGCGGTTCCACGACGCGCTGCAGCAGGGCTGCGAGCTGCTGATCGGGGCGAAGATGGTGCCCGACCGGGCCGGCGCGGACACCCACGTCGCGGTGCACATCCCGTTCCCGGAGCTGCGGCAGCGCCCGGGCGCGCCGGAGGCCGAGGAGGTGTGGCTGCGCGGCACGGCCGGCGAGCCGGGCTACCTGACCGGCAAGGACGCCGAGGCGGCCGCCTGCGACGCGGTCGCCGAGCCGGTGGTCACCGGGCACGCCGACATGCGGGTGGTCGACAAGATCATCGCCCTGGCGCTGGCCGCGGCGGGCATCACCCTGGACGGCGCCGACCCGGCCGGCGGCGACGATAACGACGACGCGGGCCCGGACGATAGTCACCGCTCGTGGGGTATCGCAGGCGGCGGACCCCGCGCCGCGTCCCGGGCTCGCAGCCGGGCCCGGGAGCGGTTCACCCCTGATGCGATGCAGGCGCTGCGGTACGCCATCGCCCGGCTCGCCATCGACTTCGTCTCCGGCCCGGCCGGCATCGCCGCCTGGCTCCGCACCACCCTCCTATCCCCGCCCTACAGCACCCCGTCGCTGCCGCTGGACGTCGGCTACTCCGACTCCATCCCGGCCAGCATCCGCCGCGCCGTCCAGTTCCGCGACCGCGGCTGCGCCTGGCCGCGCTGCGGACGGCCCGCTGCCTGGTGCGACGTGCACCACCTGCAGCACAAGGCTGACGGCGGGAAGACTTCAGTGAGCAACTGCGTGCTGCTGTGCCAGTTCCACCACGACGTGTGCATCCACCGCCGCGGCTGGCGGCTCGTCCTGCATCCCGACGGCACCACCACCGCCTACGGACCCGACGGACAGGTCCTGCACAGCCACTCACCACCCACCCTGAGCGCTGGGTGACCTCCGCTTCCGCGACCTCGCGGTTATCTTCCGTCAGCCGCCTAGTTCGGCGCGCAGCCGGACGGCGGCGGCGGACATCGCGGCAAGCTTGCCGAACGCCGTGTCGCGCGGGATGTACTTCATGCCGCAGTCCGGCGCCATCACCAGCCGGGAGGCGTCCACGTACGGCAGCGCCCGGCGGACCCGTTCCACGATCACGTCCGGGGTCTCGACCGCGGGGTCGTTCAGGTCGATCACGCCGAGAATGATCGTCTTGCCATCCAGCGAGCTCAGCACCGAACAGTCCAGCCCCGACTGCGCGGTCTCGATGGAGATCTGCTCCACATCGCAGGCCGCGAGCTCTGGCAGGAACGAGTAACCCGCGGGCCGCTCGTGGATGATCGCGGCGTAGCCGAAGCAGAGGTGCAGCGCCGTCGTGCCGAGCCCGGTCACCCCGTCGAGCGCCCGGTTGATCACCTTCACCCCGTACTGGGCTGCCTCGGCCGAGCGGGCCTGCAGGTACGGCTCGTCGAGCTGGACGATGTCCGCTCCCGCGGCGAACAGGTCGCGAATCTCCTCGTTCACTGCTTCCGCGTACCCGAAGGCCATGGCCTCCTTCGATCCGTAGTAGTCGTCCTGTGCCTGCTGCGACATGGTGAACGGCCCCGGCACCGTGATCTTGACGGTCCGGGTGGTGTGCGCCCGCAGGAACTGCAGGTCGGGCACCTCGACCGGGTGCTTGCGCCAGATCGGGCCGACGACGCGGGGGACCGGGTTCGGGTGGCCGCTGCGGTCCAGCGCCGTTCCCGGGTTGTCGATGTCCACTCCGTCGAGCGCGGTCGCGAAACGGTTGGAGTAGCTCTCCCGGCAGATTTCGCCGTCGGTGATGATGTCGAGGCCGGCGTTCTCCTGGGCGCGAATGGCCAGCAGGGTGGCGTCTCGTTGCGCCTGCTCGAGGAACTCCGGTGCGACGCGCCACAGCTCACGCGCCCGCACTCTGGGCGGGAAGCGGTCGGCCAGCCGGCCACGGTCAATCAGCCAGTCAGGCTGCGGGTAGCTTCCGACGAGTGACGTAGGCAGGAGCATGACACGCACGTTACGCGACGCGATCCGTCGTGTATATGTACGGCTACTACAACCATGGTCTAGCAGCTTCGGTCGAAGACTTCCGCCTTCACGGTCGCGCCCCATTCGTAGATCACGCCGTTCGGTATCACCATGCTCAGGGACAGCTTCGGCCCGACGCTGTAGTACTGGCCCGAGGGGTAGCAGCGGTTGAACCAGAGCTTGGCGCGCCAGGCCTGTTCCTGTGATGTGACCAGGGCGACAGACCGCCATGAGTACTGCTTCGCTAGCTTGGCGAAGGCTTCCGACTCCCCCTGGGTGGTATCCGGGTTGGGCTGAAAGCAGAGCACCGTGGCGGATCCGACGTGCTCCGTGCAGATCCCCGGCGGCAGCCAGCCAAGCCCCTTGGAGAACACCAGGTAGGGCGCCCGGTCCTCGCGGGCCAGTTGCATGGCGTAATCCACCCGGTCGCCCGGGCCGCCGAGCACGACGATGGCGTCGACCTTGGCGGGCATGCCGGTCGCCGGCCAGACGAACAGCCGTGCCGTAACCGTGCCCAGCAGGACGATCAGGACGAGGACCAGGATAGTGATCCCGCGCCAGAACCAGCGCTTCTTCGTCGCGTCTTTCAGGCTCTGAAGTTTCAGGCGTTGAAGTTTCAGGCGCTGCAGCACATTCCCCACCCAGCCATAGGCGCCCAGTATCGCAGGCGCGGCGGGGCCTCCTCGCCGGTGTTCCGTTTTACAGAGGATGTTCTCAGGCCTGCCTCAGCTACTGGAGGATGTTCACCGCCCGCGCCACGACCAGCACCACGGTCACGATCGAGATGGCCGACTGGAGGGTCATCGCCAGCTTCGCCCAGCGCGACAGCGGCATCACATCCGTCGGGCTGAACGCGGCGGCGTTGGTGAACGCGAGGTACAGGTAGTCGGCGAACTGCGGTTCCCAGTGCGGCGGGGCCATCTCCGGACTGGTCATCTGCGGGAACTGGAAGTCCGGGTACGGATTGATGCCGAGCGCCCTGGCGGCCGGGCCGCCACGGTCGAACTCCCAGTACCACAGGCCGAACACGATCACGTTCGTCAGCCAGATCGCGCCGCCGGTGATCAGCAGCGGCCCGGCATTCCAGTGCTGGTGCCCAGTGACGAGGCCGCGGGCCAGCTGCCACAGCGACCACGCGTTGGCGAAGCTGATCACCGCCGCCAGCAGGAGGCTGAACATGCGCAGCGCACGGGACTGACGGTTGATACGGTGCGGGTTCGCGATGATGAGGCAGATGAGCATCGCGCCCTCCAGCGCGGGCAGCACCCAGGAGGGGCTTACCAGCACGAGCCGGTCAGGCACCGCGACCTGCAGCGCGATGGCTACCGCGGTGCACAAGGCGACCTGCCAGCGTGCCTCGCCCTCGGTGCGGCGGCGCCACGCGGGCGGCTGCGGCGGGTGACCGCCTTCGATGCGGGCGTGCAGCAGCGAGGTCGCGGGCATGCCCGCCGCCTCCAGCCGCTGCGCGACGACGTGCTGCAGCTCGTCCAGCCGCTCGTGCAGCGACTGGATGCCGTTCAGCACGTGCGCGTTATCCGCTGGCGTGGTCTGGCTGACTCCGCCTCCAGCGGGGTGCGTGTCGTCGTCGCTGATCGCAGCCACAGCACCAGTCTGCCCGGCCCGTCAAGCCGGTGTGCAATCCTAGTGCGGGATTCCCGAAATAACGTCCCCCACGCGGCCGAGTGCCTCCCCGAGCACGACCCGTGCCTGTCCGGCTCGGCCGGTGGTCTCCTCAGCCGGCGCCTCAAGCCGGTCGGCCAGCCGGTACAGCGCGTACAGCCCGTGCACGCCCGCCCACCTGGCCGGCTCGGGCTCCCAGGTCCGGCTGTGATGCCCCACCCACGGCAGGGAAGTGAGCGGCGACTGCGTTCCCGCCACCAGGTCGGCGAGCGTCCGGCCGGCCAGGTTGGACGCGGCGACCCCGTGGCCCGAGTAGCCGCCCGCCCAGCCGAGGCCGGACGGCGCGTCGTAGGTGACAGAGGCGCACCAGTCGCGCGGCACGCCGAGCACGCCGCACCAGGCGTGCTCGAGCCGCGCGTCGGCGGCGGCGGGAAACATCCGGCGCACAACCTCGCCGAGCGCGGCGGCCGTCGACGGCGGCGTGACTCCCAGCTGGTCGGTCGCGGAACCGAACCGGTACGGCACGCCGCGGCCGCCGATCGCGATCCGCCCGTCGGCGGTCCGCTGCGCGTACATGTACGCGTGCGCCTCGTCGGACAGCGTCTCGAAGCCGTCCCAGCCGATCTGCTTCCACACGCCGGCGGGCAGCGGCTCCGTCACCACCATGGAGCTGTTCATCGGCAGCAGCGCGCGCCGTGCCCCGGGGAGCCTGGCGGTGAACCCTTCAGTGCAGCGCAGCACCGACCTGGCCCGTACGTCGCCGAACATCGTCCGCGCCACCGCGCCGGCACCGTCCGGGCCACCCGAGCCATCGGGCAGGATCTCCGTCACCGGGGTCGCCTCGTAGATGGCAACGCCGCGCCGCTCCGCCGCCGCGGCGAGCCCCGCCGCCAGCGCGGCCGGCTGCACCCGTGCGCTGGCCGGCGCGTACAGCCCGCCGAGCGCGCCCGCCACGTTGATCCGCTCGCTGGTCTCGTCGCGGGACAGGAACGTGTACACGTCGTCCCCGTCTCCCCATTCACGAAGGTGCGCGAGGCCGGCCCTGAGCCTGGCCAGTTGCGTGGGCGACGTCGCCACGGTCAGCCGCCCGCCGCGGACGTAGTCGCAGTCGATCGATTCCGCCTCGCAGACCCGCCCGACCTCGTCGACCGTCGACCGCAGCTCTGCCTCCAGCGCCTTGACGCCGGCCGCCCCGCCAGGTCCCCTGGCGTAAACGGCGCGCGACCCGGGCATTTCCGACGTCACCCAGCCGCCGTTGCGGCCGGAGGCGCCGTACCCGGCGAACGCCGCCTCGAGGACCACGATCCGCGCGTCAGGGCGGCGCTCCGCGAGGTAGTACGCCGTCCACAGGCCGGTGTACCCGCCGCCCACGATGCAGACGTCCGCCTCGAGCGGCCCGGGCAGCGACGCGCGCCGGGGCGGGAAGCCACCGAGCGCATGCCACCAGTAGGAGACTTCGCCGTTTCGCATGGTGGCGACGGTACCTCATGGCCATGGTCCTGCCGTAAAGGGGTTTAAGCCTCCGCGAGCCTGCGCACCACGGTCCGCGCCGAAGTGCTCGGCGCGCTGCGCGCTGTCGGGACGACAGGGGTGATCGTCACGCACGACCAGGACGAGGCGCTGTCGGTTGCCGACCACGTGGCGGTGCTGCGGGACGGCGTGATTACCCAGGCTGGGCCGCCACGGGAGGTCTACTGCGCCCCTGCCGACCCATGGACCGCCGGCTTTCTCGGCACCGCGGACCTGCTACCCGGCGTTCTCCAGAATCAGGGTGTCCGGACCGCCCTGGGATGGCATGAAATGCGCGCCGGCGGGCAGCTACCTGTTGGGGGCGGGGAGGTAACGGTGCTGATCAGGCCGGAGCAGATAGCGCTGGCGCCACTTGCGCCTTCCCCCGATGGGATCAGCGGCAAGGTCACCGAGGCGCGGTACCACGGTCATGACGCGCTCATCGCTGTCGACGCCGGTGACGCGGGCGTGCTCCAGGTGCGAATGCTCGGCGCCGGAGCGCCCGCTCCTGGGGACGAGGTGTGCCTTACAGCAACCGGGCCGGTCATGGCGTGGCCGGAAGGTAGCTTCTGACCATGCGGCTTGGAGTGCTGGACATCGGGTCGAACACGGTCCATTTGCTTGTTGTCGACGCCTACCCAGGGGCGGCGCCGCTGCCGGCGTTCTCGCACAAGGTGGACCTTCGGCTCGCCGAGCACCTCGACCCGGACAACACGCTGTCCCACACAGGCGAGAAACAGCTGACAGCGGTGGTCTCCGAGGCACTGCGGATCGCGGAGGACAAGGGGGTCGAGGACGTCATCGCCTTCGCGACCTCCGCGATCCGCGATGCGGACAACGGTGACGACGTGCTCTCCCGGGTGCAGGAACGGACCGGGGCGCACATCAGGGTGCTGTCCGGCGAGCACGAGGCCAGGCTGACGTTCCTGGCCGCGCGCCGCTGGTTCGGCTGGTCGTCGGGACGGCTGCTGGTGGTCGACATTGGCGGCGGCTCACTGGAGATCGCCGCTGGACAGGACGAGGAGCCGGAAGTGGCGATCTCGCTGCCTCTCGGCGCCGGGCGCCTGACCAGGGACTGGCTGAGCACCGACCCGCCGCCGCAGAAGGAGCTGCGCGCGATGCGGAAGTACGTCAGGGCGGAGATCGCCAGGCAGGCCGGGAGCCTGCTGCGCAGCGGTCCCGTCGACCACGCGGTCGGAACCTCCAAGACGTTCAGGCAACTGGCGCGGATCGCCGGCGCGGCGCCCTCGGACGAGGGCTTCCACGCGAAGCGCTTCCTCAAGCACACGGACGTCGGCATGCTGGTGGGGCGGCTTGCGGCGGTGGACAGCGCCGAGCGCGCCCGGCTGCCCGGGGTCTCCGAGGCCAGGTCGGCCCAGCTGCCAGCCGGCGCCGTCGTGGCGGACGCCGTGATGGACCTGATGAAGATCCCGCAGCTGGAGATCTGCCCCTGGGCCCTCCGCGAGGGCGTGATCCTCAAGCGCCTGGACACGCTGACGTAACAGCGGGTGTTCTCTACTCCATGAGGCGCAGGCCCTCGGCAGGCTCGTCAGGGTCGGTCAAGCCGTCGCGCCCCGGGGTTCCCAGCCGCCCTGACGGTGTGCCGGGCATCGCCTGGCTGGTGCGGGGTGCCCCGCCTGGCATGGGGATGGGCGGACGCTGCGCACCATCCTGCCCGCCCGCCCGGCCGGGGCCGCCAGCACCGCCGGGGAAACCGGGGCCGTTGGGAGCACCCGGCATGGGCTGCGTCTGGGGGACACCGGCAGGGCGGCCCCCTGGGACCGTGCGCCCGGCACCGCTCGGCACGGGACCAGGGCCGCCGGCCGGGGCGTCAGCCGGGGCAGACCCTGGCCGCGACTGCGGCGGCTGCGGGGGCTGCGGGGGCTGCGCCGGACGGCCTTGCTGGGCATCGCGCGGTGGTGCCGGGGTGCCGACGGCGACCGTCTCGGGCGCCGGGGGCGCAAGCAGTGCTAGATCTAGGTCGTCCGCGTCCTTGCCGTCGCCGGAGTCGGCCGCTTCCGCCAGGCTGACCGCCTTGCTGACGGACTGGTTGACCTCTTCCTCGAGTGACATGCGGGCGGCTTCGGCTGCGACAAGACCCTGCACGCCATCCAGGATGTCGGTGAGCCGCCGGACGGTTTCCGCGTGCCGGGTGCTCAGCAGGTTCAGCCTGCGCTCGGCGCCGTCATGAATGGCCGTGGCGCGGGCGGTGGCCTCGTCGAGCACCTTCTTGGCCTGCGACTTGGCGTTGGCGAGAGCGGCGTCCGCCTTCTTCCTGGTGTCGCTGGTCAGCCGGTCCGCCTCGGTGCGCGCTGCTGTGCGGGTCTTGTCCGCCTCGTTCCGCGCCGCGGAGATCGTGCGCTCGGCCTGCTCCTGCGCCGCCGTAAGCATCCGTTCAGCCTGCTCGCGCGCGTCTACGCGGACTCGTTCTGATTCCTGCTGAGCCTCAGAGCGGAGCTTGGCAATGTCATCGTCAGCCTTGCTCTTCTGGGCCTTCGCCTCATCGTCAGCCAGCCTGAGGATCTGGGCGATGCGCTCGCTGACCTCCTCGTGCGCGGGCCTGCCGGCGAGCGCCTGCTGGCGGACAGTGGACATTTCACGCCGCAAGTGCTCGCTCTCGTCGAGCGACCGGGCGAGACGCTGCTCCAGTTCGCGGATCTCGTTGTTGCGGCGCGCTACGAAGTCGTCAACCTGGCGTCGGCTGTAGCCGCGCATCTGCATCTCGAATTCTTCATGCAGAAGATTCGGCAGGAGATCGCTATTTTCATTCATGGCATCACGGGAATCTATGAGTCCTGAGGAGTCCTGAGTGAGAGAACAGTTACGCCATCACTCTTCTCCCGTAGACCACTGACCGCAACCGCAACGGCTGAGTGTCCCGTTATATCCGATGTTGCCGCGCGCCCGGGGCTGTCGGGGTGCGATCTGCGTAGTGGACCGAGGACGATCCGTGACGTAAGCTGTAGTCAGGCAGTTACGTTATGACAACGCAGTTTTCGGGTTAATTGGGACATAGCTAGTCAAACGATGCCACTTGTGGCTCGCCAGGAACAATGAGGACTCTGATCCTGAAGTAATCAGATGTCCGGATACCAGGATGGGACCAGTCCCGCCGCATGTTCGCGGAATTGTTACCGGGAAGGCGGGTAAAACTACACGTAAGGGTGGGTTCGAATGACCCCGATGGGTCATGCGGAGGAATGGTGTCGCGACGTAACCTGAAGGACAGAGGAGCGAGTGCCCGGTCGACGGAGGTGAGCACGATTCCCAGGCAGGTCGATCTCCGTCTCCACGATGACGTGGCCCTAGACGAGATCGAACTCTACGCCGAAGTGCTCAGCGCCGTCGCCGCGAGCGACGGACCGCTTTCGTCCTCCGAACTTGACGCCGTGCTTGGCGTCCGTCCAGCGTGGGGCTGATCTAGCAGCTAGGGCCCGGATCGCCGGTACATCACGTCAGTGTGCCACCGGCCGAAGCCCAGCGCGGTGTACATCCTGGTCGCCGCCGTATTCGACTCGTCGACGTAGAGCATCACCTGGGTGAGGCCGAGGCGCTGCAGGTGCGCCACTCCTGCGAGCGTGAGCGCGCGGCCGAGGCCGCCGCCTTGCTGCCCGGGATCGACGCCCACCACATAGACCTCGCCGATGGGCGCGCCGCCAGCGCCGTCCGCCGGGTGCACCTTCGTCCAGTGGAAGCCGGCCATCCGCCCGTCTCGCTCGGCGATGAAGAAGCCCGCCGGGTCGAACCAGGGCTCCGCCTCACGGACCTCCAGGTCCTTCCTCGTCCAGGAACCTTGCTCCGGGTGGTGGGCGAACGCCCGCCCGTTGACCGCGAGCCACTCGTCTTCGTCCTCGCCCGGCCGGAACGTCCGCACGGACACTCCCGCCGGCCAGGCCGGCGCGGGGAGCGCGCGGCCGGTGAGCGGCATGTGAAGCTGCCACAGCGCGCGAAACCTGGTGAACCCGGCCGACCTGGCGAGCGCCGCGGCGGCGGGCAGGTCGCCGTGCGCCCACAGCCGGACGCCGTGCCCGTCCGCCCCCGCGACAATGGCCGATATCAGCGCCGACCCGTAGCCGCGCCGCCGGTGTGCCGGATGGACGACGAGTTCACCGCTCATGTCCCCGTCTTCGCCGGCGTCCGGGCCGTCCAGGTGCGCGTACCCGGCCGCCGAACCGCCCGCGGTCAGCAGCAGGTCACGCGCTAGCGGGCCGCTGCCATGCTGGATCTGCAGCAGTACGTTCTCCGACATCGGTGCCACGCCGTCCGCCGCCCGCGCGGCGTCGGCAAGCGCCAGGACCTGCCCAGCCTGGTCCGGTGCGAGCGCGCCTTCGCTGATGCGGATCAGGTCTTGCCGGTCGCCCGGCGAGGTCACCGGTCCGCCGTGACGCTGCCCGACGGGTCAGTGGCGAGCATCCCGCCGTCACGGTCCTCAGGAACGCCTTTGACCGGCACGAACCGGTAGCCCACGTTGCGGACCGTGCCGATGAGCGCCTCGTGCTCGGGACCGAGCTTGGCGCGGAGCCGGCGGACGTGCACGTCCACCGTCCTGGTGCCGCCGAAGTAGTCGTAGCCCCAGACCTCCTGCAGCAGGTGGGCCCGGGTGAACACCCGGCCAGGGTGCTGCGCGAGGAACTTCAGCAGCTCGAACTCCTTGAACGTCAGGTCGAGGACGCGGCCGCGCAGTCGCGCCGAGTACGTGGCCTCGTCGATCGCGAGGTCGCCGGACCTGATCTCGTCCGGCGCGTCGGCCGCGGCGCGCAGGGCCCGGCGTCCGGTGGCTAGCCGGAGCCTGGCCTCGACTTCCGCGGGACCCGCGGTGTTCAAGATCACATCGTCGGCGTTCCATTCGGCGCTGACCGCGGCGAGGCCGCCCTCGGTGACGATGGCGAGCATGGGGCAGTCAAGGCCCGTTGTGTGCAGCAGACGGCAGATACTCTTGGCATGAGCCAGGTCACGTCGCGCGTCGACGAGGATGACGTCCGCCGGCGGCGCCTCAACCAGCGCCGACGGGTCGGCGGGCAGCACGCGAACCGAGTGCAGCAGCAGCCCGAGGGCCGGCAACACCTCTGTTGACGGCTCCAGGACGCCGGTCACCAGCAGCAACTCGCTCACCTGATGCCCACCTCCGATCGTGATGACATGCGCGCCATCATTGTTCATGTATAAACACAAACGGGACCCGGGGGCAACACTGCCCAAGGTCCCGTTGAAGTGAGGATATCTGACATGAGCAAGGTCACCGTCAGGTACTGGGCTGCCGCCAAGGCCGCCGCTCGCGTGCCCGAGGAGTCGGTGGAAGCGGCGACGCTCGCCGAGGCGCTCGACGCGGTCGTGTCCGGCCGGACACCTGACGACCCTTTGCGGACCGTGCTCGCCAGGTCATCGTTCCTGGTAAACGCGACTCCTGTTGGCCGCGCGGCCAAGGAGTCCGTGCTGCTCGACGACGGCGCGGTAGTCGAGGTGCTGCCGCCGTTCGCCGGAGGCTGACCGAGGCTGGCCGGCGCCGGTGCCAGCCACCGGGCCGACTTGTCCAAAGAACGTGACGTTGTTCACGCTCCGGGTATATCCATGAGAAGTCCAGCGGCGACCGCGAGCAAAAGGAGCCCGGTCAGTGACCGAGAGCAACGAGCCAGGTCAGCCCGGGCAGGAAAATTCTCCTGATGACCTGAACCAGTCGCCCGCGGATCACGTACTAGCTAATGTGCCGGGCGCTGGAACGACCGCGCAGCGGGAAGGCGTGGCCGATGAGGCGTTTATCAGGGCGCTCTATGCCGAACATGGCGGCGCTCTGCTCCGGTACGCCCTGCACCTGACTGGAGGCGACAGGCAACGGGCGGAGGACCTAGTGCAGGAAACCATCGTGCGGGCGTGGCGCCACCCGGAGGCGCTCGCCGACCGGCCGGCCCGGCCGTGGCTGTTCGCCGTGGCGCGCAACCTGGCGGTTGACGCCTACCGGGCGCGCCAGTCCAGGCCGCCGGAGGTCGGGCAGGCGGTGCTCGACACGCTGCCCGCCGACGACGACGCGGACCGCACCCTTGAATCGTGGGCAGTGGCAGAGGCGCTGGCCTCACTGCGGCCCGACCACCGAAAGGTGATCGTGGAGACGTACTACCGAGGCTGCTCGGTGGCGGAGGCCGCGGCCATCCTCGGGATACCCCCGGGGACCGTGAAATCGCGCACCTTCTACGCGCTGAAGGCGCTCAAGCTTGCCCTGCAGGAACGGGGACTGGCGCCATGACGCAGCAGATGGATTGTGCTGAGGTCCGGCTGTCGCTCGGCGTGTACGTGCTGGGCGCCATCGACCCGAACGAGCGCGCGCAGGTAGACAGCCATCTGGCCGGCTGCCGCGACTGCCGTGACGAGCTTGCCGGGCTCGCGGGGATACCCGCGCTGCTCTCGCGGGTCGGCGCGGAAGAGGCGTTCGCGCTCGCGGAGAGCGATGGGCCGCCCGCCGCCCTCGCGGCCGTCGGCCAGGGTGCGGCCGAGCCGCCTCCGGAACTGCTGGCGACCGTCATCGACCTGACGTCGGCCCGCCGTCGCCGCCGTCGCTGGCGCGACGTCAGCCTCGGGGTCGCGGCCGCGCTGGTCATCGCGGCCGGGGTGTTCGGCGGCCTGCGGCTGGGCTCCAGCCCGCCGCAGGCCTCGGAGGCGAGCGCCCAGTTCCCCGGGCCCGCCGTCGGCCCATGGCAAACGGTGAGCGGGCAGTCGCAGGGCATGACGGCCACCGTGATGTACCGGCCGATGGGCTGGGGGACGCAGCTCGCGGCCAAGGTCAGCGGCATCCCTGTCGGGACCAAGTGCCAGATGTGGGCGATCGGCGCGGGCGGGACCCGCACGCTGGTCGGCAGCTGGGACACCGACAACAGGGAAGGCACCGTCTGGTACCCGGCGTCGGCCGCGGTCCCGGCAGGCCAGGTGCACGGGTTCGTGATCACCGTGGGCACGTCGTCGTCGATCACGGTCCAGGTTTAAAACCCGATGAATAAAATAGGGAATAGGCCACCACGTCCCGTGCGCTGGTAGGAGCGTGGCTGGTGGCCTGATCCTGCTCGTGGTGGTGCTCGCGGTGGCGAGCGCCGCCGGATTCGGCATGCGGCACCGGCAGGGGCGCTTTCGATCGGCGGGCGGAGCCGCCGCCGTTCCCTCCGCCGCCCCTGTCGCCGTCCTGACGGCCACCGACCTGGGCGCTCCGCTCGGTGTGCGGGGAACGCTCGTGCAGTTTTCCAGCGAGGTGTGCGTCTACTGCGGGCCGACCAGGGAACTGCTCGCCGAGGTCGCAAGGGACCGGGACGGCCTGTCGTTCGTCGAGATCGACGCCACGGAGCGGTTTGACCTGACCAGGCGGCTCCGGGTGTTCAGCACCCCGACGGTCCTGGTGCTCGCCGCGGACGGTTCTATCGCGGGGCGGGCGTCGGGCCGGCCGAGCAAGTCCGACGTGCTCGCGGCGGTCGGCGCTGTTCTGGGCGAGCCCGCCGGACAGGGTGACAGCGAGGCCGCGGGTGAATAGCATCTGGTGTGTGTCTTCCAGAACAGCGCAGATGCTGACCAAGCGACGTGCTGTCGACTTCTGCCGGGTGGCGACCGCGCTCTGTACGGCCACCCCGGTAAACGCTGCCGTCTGACCCCGCTGGTTCGCCGCGGGCAGGCAGGCGGAGGAAATACACATCTCACGTGTGTCTGGGAGCAACATGACCATCGATTCGCGAGGACCGCGGTTCAGCGCGGCTCTCACCACCGTGGTGCTCGCGATCGTGCTGATCACCGGCAGTGGCTGGCTCCTCCTCGCTCAGACGCTTGTGTTCGCCGTGGGGGCGCTGGCCGGCCTGCGCTACCACCCCTACGGGCTCGTTTACCGTCACCTGGTCCGGCCACGGCTCGGACCGCCGTCGAGGACCGAGGCGGAGGCTCCGCCCCGCTTCGCTCAGGGCGTCGGCATGGTATTCGCCGCGATCGGCACCGTCGGTTTCCTGGCCGGCGTGCCCGTGGTCGGCTACGTGTTCGCCGCGTTCGCCCTGGGCGCCGCGTTCCTTAACGCGGCCTTCGATTACTGCCTCGGTTGCCAGATGTACCTGCTCATCCAACGGATCCGGCTGGCCGCTTAGGGAGCTGGCCGCACAAGGAGGTTTCTCACATCATGAGTCGTTCCGACGTCCTGGTCGACGCCGACTGGGTCGAATCCCATATCGGCGAGCCTGGCTACGTCATCGTCGAAGTCGACGAAGACGTCAGTGCCTACGACAACGGGCACATCCCGAGCGCCATCAAGGTCGACTGGAAGAAGGATCTGCAGGACCCGGTCCGCCGCGACTTCGTGGACAAGACCGGCTTCGAGGCGCTGCTCTCCGACCGGGGCATCTCCAACGATGACACCGTCATCCTGTACGGCGGGAACAACAACTGGTTCGCCGCGTACGCGTACTGGTACTTCCGGCTGTACGGGCACCAGAACGTGGTGCTGCTCGACGGCGGCAGGAAGAAGTGGGAGCTCGACTCCCGCGAGCTGAGCAAGGACGTGCCAAGCCGGCCGAAGACGAGCTACACCGCCACCGAGCAGGACTCCTCGCTGCGCGCCCTGCGCGACGAGGTGATCTCCGCGATCGGCAAGCGGAACCTCGTCGACGTCCGGTCTCCTGACGAGTTCGCCGGGCGGCTGCTCGCCCCGGCCCACCTGCCGCAGGAGCAGGCGCAGCGCGGCGGCCACATCCCGACCGCGAAGAACGTCCCGTGGTCCAAGGCCGCGAACGAGGACGGCACGTTCAAGTCCGACGACGAGCTCACGACCCTGTACAAGGACGAGGCGGGCGTCGACTTCGGCAAGGACACGATCGCGTACTGCCGGATCGGCGAGCGCTCGGCGCACACCTGGTTCGTGCTGCACGAGATCCTGAACCAGCCCAACGTGAAGAACTACGACGGTTCGTGGACCGAGTACGGCTCGCTCGTCGGCGTCCCGATCGAGATTGGAGACGGCAAGTGAGCGCGGACGGTTGCGGCGCGCCGGCAGGCGGCGTGACGATCACGAAGGACGCGGCTGGCAAGGAGGCGATCGTCGAGGGCCACGTGCTCCGCGACGGCGCGCCCGTCGCGACGGGCTACGCCCGGCTGCTCGGCACCGGCGACGAGTTCGTCGCGGAGGTGCCGCTCGGCGAGGACGGCGGATTCCGCTTCTTCGCCGCGCCAGGCGACTGGACGCTCCGCGTCCTCGCGCCCGGCGGGGTGCGTGCCGAGTACGCGGTCTCCGCGGACATCGGCCAGATCACCAAGGTGGAAGTGGCCGTCTAGGCAAGAGTGCGGCGGCGGGTACCGGCGTTAACCGTCTGTACCCGCCGTCGTCGTATGCCAGTTCCCTGTGCGTCGCCAAGCGCAAAGTACGCTGTTGCCTCATGAACGAGAACCGCGAGGAATTCCAGCGCGATCTGGAGCGCATCGAGGCCAAGGTCATCGAGCTGTTCGCGATGGTGGCCGAGGACCTGCCCCGGGCCACGGCAGCCCTGCTCAGTGGCGACAACGACGCGCTCGCGGTGCTGATCGAGCGCGAGCAGATCATCGATGCGCTCTGGCCTGAGATCGAGGAACTGGTCAACAGGGAGATCGTGCTGCAGGCGCCGGTCGCGGCCGACCTGCGCTACCTGCTGTCCGTGCTGCGGATCGTCCCTGTCCTCGAGCGCGCGCACGACCTGGTCATCTCGATCGGGAGCCGGGCCAATCACAGCCTCGGCGAGGAGCTGACCACGCGCAGCAGGGTGATTGTCGAGCGGATGAGCGAACTCGCGTCCGCCATGTGGCGGCAGGCGGCCGACGCCTGGTATCAGCGCGACAAGACCGCCGCGTTCTCGCTGAGCGAACGCGATGAGGAGATGGACGAGCTGCATTCCAGCCTGACCGCCGAGCTGGCCTCGGGCCAGATGTCGGTGCAGGTGGCTATGGAGATGGCGCTGGTGGCGCGCGACTACGAGCGGCTCGGCGCGCACGCGGTCAACATCGCCCGCCGGGTGGTCTACCTGGCGGGCTCCGCTCCGGAGAGGCCGCCAGGCAGCTGATCGGTTACCCGATCCGCCCGGTCACGTAGGCCTGGGTGCGGCTGTCGTGCGGGTCCTCGAAGATCTGCTGCGTCCCGCCGTACTCGACGAGCACGCCGGTGCGCGTGTCGTTTCCGTCGGGCTTCTCGTTGCGAAGTACCGAGAAGAACGCGGTGCGGTCGCTCACCCGGGTCGCCTGCTGCATGTTGTGCGTGACGATCACGATTGTGTACTGCGACTTGATCTCCTGCATGAGATCCTCGATCCGGCCCGTCGCGATCGGGTCGAGCGCCGAGCAGGGCTCGTCCATCAGCACGACATCCGGCTCGACGGCGAGCGTGCGGGCGATGCACAGCCGCTGGGCCTGGCCGCCGGACAGGCCAAGGCCCGACTTGTTCAGCCGGTCCTTCACCTCGTCCCACAGCGCGGCCTGGCGCAGCGAGCGCTCGACGATCTCGTCCAGGTGGCTCTTCTTCCGCAGGCCGTTGATGCGCGGCCCGTAGGCGACGTTCTCGTAGATCGACTTCGGGAACGGGTTCGGCTTCTGGAAGACCATGCCGATGCGCCGCCGCACGGCCGTCGGCGAGACGTCCTTGTGGTACAGCGAGGCACCGCGGTAGTGCACGTCGCCTTCGATGTGCGCAGACGCGATCAGGTCGTTCATCCGGTTCAGCGTCCGCAGCACGGTCGTCTTGCCGCATCCGGACGGTCCGATGAACGCCGTGATCTCGTTCTGGTAGATCGACAGCGAGACTTCCGTGACGGCGCGGAACGAGCCGTAGTAGATGGAGAGGTTCTTCGCGTCGAAGACCTTGTCCGCTTCCGTCTCCGGGAATTCGGCCGGCGTCGCGGTCGTCTGCGGCACCTGCAGCTTGGCGGTGACCTGCTGGTCTTGCGGTTCCATGGTGTGCTCCCCCTAGCGGTCGTACCGGGCGAACCGCGCGGTGATAAGGCGTGCCACGATCATCAGGATGAACGCGATGGCGATGAGCGTCAACGCGGAGCCCCAGGCACGAGCCTGCGCGCCGGTGTAGGGCTGCGTCGCGTTCTGGAAGATCAGCGTCGACAGAGCGGTGTTGGCGCCGCTGAACAGGTTCTTGTTCAGGGTCTGGGTCACGAGGATGGTGAAGACAAGCGGCGCCGTCTCGCCCGCGGCCCTGGCGACGGCGAGCAGCGCGCCGCTGACGATGCCGCCGATGGCGGCGGGCACCACCACGGTCAGCGTCACACGGGCCTTGGTGGCGCCGAGGGCGTAGCTCGCCTCCCGCAGGCTGTCCGGCACCAGCCGGAGTATCTCGTAGGTGGACCGGATCACGATGGGCAGCATCAGGCAGGCGAGGGCGAGAGAGCCCGCGAACCCCGAGTACCCGTAGTGCAGCACCCAGATGGTGAAGATGAACAGGCCCATGATGATCGACGGCACGCCGGTCATCACGTCGGCGAAGAAGTTGATGACCCGCGCCAGCACGTGGTTGCCGCCGTACTCGTTGATGTAAATGCCGCCCAGCACGCCGAGCGGGATGGCCATCAGCGACGCGAAGCCCGTGATGACCAGCGTGCCGTAGACGGCCGGTCCCACGCCGCCGAAGGTCACCGGCAGCACGTTGATCGGGATAGGGGCGGTCAGGAACTGCCAGCTGATGGCCGACGCGCCCTTCCCGATCACCGTGAAGAGCACGAAGCCGAGCGGGACGAGCATGACCACGAAGGCGACCCACATGCCCACGGTGGCGATCTGGTTCTTGCTGCGCCGCCAGCCGCTCGGTTCGCGCAGGTCGACTGTCTGCTGCTCGCTGGCGATGGCCATCATGCCCCCCGTGTGCGGCGTGCGGAGCGGTCCACGATCGCGCGGGCGCTCAGGTTGATGATGATCGTGAGCACGAACAGCAGCACGCCCATCCCGATCAGTGCGGCGCGGAACTCGCCGACCGTGGCCTCGCCGAACTCGTTCGCGATAACCGAGGGCATCGAGTACCCGGGATTGAACAGGTGCGTCGTGATCGTGGCCGAGGAGCCGATCACCAGCGCGGCGGCGATCGTCTCGCCCATCGCCCGGCCGAGGCCGAGCAGCACGGCCCCGACGACGCCCGCCTGGCTGTGCGGCCATACGGCGCCGCGGATCATCTCCCACCGGGTGGCGCCGAGCGCGTACGCGCCTTCCCTGTCGATCGTCGGCACGGTCGCGATGACCTCGCGGGACAGCGAGGTCACGATCGGGGTGATCATGATGGCCAGGATGAGGCCGGTGGTGAAGAACGAGAGGCCGCTGGCGCCGGTCCCGCCGAAGAACGTGCTGAGCACGGGGACGCCGGTGAGCCCCGAGGCGATCGACTGGTATATCGGCTGCAGCCAGGGTGCGAGCACCAGGAAGCCCCACAGGCCCCAGACCACCGAGGGGACCACTGCCAGCAGGTCGATCACGTACACGACCGGCCGTGCATACCGACCCGGCACGACCTCGGTGAGCAGCAGGGCGATGCCCAGGCTCACCGGGAACGCGATCACGATCGCGATCGCCGCCGTGACGAGGGTGCCGTAGATGAACGGCAAGGCGCCGTACGCGTTGTGCGCCGGGTCCCAGTTGGTGGAGAAGACGCCCGACCAGCCCGCCGTGGTGAACCACGTGGCGGACTGCTGGGTCATGCTGATGGCGATCAGCGCCAGGATGATCAGGACCAGCAGCCCGGCCGCCAGGCAGAGAACCTGGAACGAGCGGTCCCCGAACGGGCGGCGCTTTGTAAGAGGGGAGGCGGATCCGGCCGGGACGGCCGGATCCGCCTTTGTCGCAATGCTCACGACAACGGACCTCTCAAAGAGACAGTCTGCCTTGTCACAATGCTCATGTTACGAGGTGATCTGGCTCAGCTGCGCGGTGGCCATCGAGTCGATGTTGGACGGCAGCGGAGCGTAGTGCAGCGGTGCGAGCAGCGCCTGGCCCTGCTGCCCGACCAGGAAGCCGAGGTAGCCCTTGAGCAGCGAGGCGTCGGTCGCGTTCGGCTGCACCGCGTACACGATGTCCCACGTCTGGTAGGTGATCGGGTAAGCGGTCGGGTCGGTCGACGCCCAGACAGCGTGGAAGGTGAGGTTGGAGGCGACCGGGACCCCGGCCGCGGCAGCGGACGCCGCCGCGGTCGAGGGCGCGACGAACTTGCCCGCCTTGTTCTCGACGGAGGCGGCGGTCAGGCCGGAGGCCTGGGCGGTGGAGTAGTCGACGTAGCCGATCGCGCCGGCCGTCGACTTGACGACCGTCGCGACGCCGCCGTTGCCGGCGGCGGCGTGGGCCGTCGACGGCCACTTGATGGTCGAGCTGCTGCCAAGCGCCCATGCGCTGCCGACGGCGTCCTTCAGGAACAGCGTGAAGTTCTGCGTGGTGCCTGAGGAGTCCGAGCGGACGGCGATGGTGATCGGCGTGCTGGGCAGGCTGACGCCGGGGTTTGCGGCCTTGATCGCGGGGTCGTTCCAGGAGGTGATCTTCGCCTGGAAGATGTCAGAGATCAGCGTCGGGGTCAGCTTGAGGTTGCTCACCCCCGGCAGGTTGTACGCCATCGTGATCGGGCCGATCAAGATGGGGAAGTACAGCACCTTCTTGCCGTTGAGCTTCGCCTCCTCCGTGGGCGGGATGGGGGAGTCAGAGCCGGCGAAGTTGACGGTGCCCGCGTACAGGTCCGCACGGCCCGAGCCCGAGCCCACGCCGTCGTAGTTGACCGTGACACCGGACGCGACCGACTTGTAGGCCGAGATCGCCGCCTGCTGGAAGGTCAGCTGGAAGGTCGATCCAGCGCCGTTGATCTTGCCGCTGGCCGCGGAGGCGGCCGACGACGAGGTGGAGGCCGGCGCGCTGGTCGCCCCCGTGGAAGAGCTAGATGAGCTCGAGCCCGAGGAGCACGCCGCGAGGAGAGCCACAGCGACGGCACCTCCCACCGTCGCGACGTACTTTACGCCTCGAAGTTGCATATCCGGATTCTCCTTGTGGGTATAGCGTTTATCGCACGCGGTGATCAGCCCGGTGGCCCGGTTGGCCGGCAAATCGTGCGTCCGGTACAGTCTTGCGGCGGTGAGGGTACCCGCGCGTAAAACTGAGGTGGACACAGGGAGTCCAGAAGGTAAACTTCTGGTGTCTTGGACTATGACGGGCGGCGACGGGACCTCTGCGCTGGTCGGGAGCTCGCCCGAGTTCTCGCTGCGTGACCCTTTACTTACATGACACGCAGAAGTTCGCTGTCATTCGCGGTCAATTCAGCTCCTGTTTACCTCGAATGAATAACAATGACCCCGGGCGGCAAATTGTTATTTGTGTTTTGGCCGAGCGCGTGAGGGCAAGTTGTCTGGACGCGCACCATTTCATGGCTCATTGTGGTGGTTTCGCCATCGCAGGGCAGGCTGGAGGCACGGGCAGGTATGTGGGCAGCAAGGTCGGCCGGGCCTGCGCGTCGGCGAAATGCGGAATGACTGCTGGCTCGGGGGAGGGTAGTGGTCAGGTACCTTCGCCGGGCAATGCCTCACCGGGCCGGACAGGGCCCGTCCAGGGCGGCGGAGCACGCCGTGGAGGGGGCTCTGGCGCCGTGCCCGCCACGGGCGGAGGGGCTAGCTCGCTGGGGGCAGCGAGCCGGCGCAGGCTCGTTTCCGTGGATTCGGCCGTGCCGCCGCAACGGGCGTCTTCCGATGTGCTAGCCGACCGGATCGCGGCCGCCCTCGTGCACCGTGAACCAGGCTGGCGACTGCCGCGCCGCAGCGCGCTCGCCCGCCGGTACGGCGTCGGCATCGCCGAGATCGACGCCGCGATCGCTGAGCTCTCCCGCCGGTCGCTCATCCGCAGGCTGCCGGACGGCCAGCTGTACCGGGCCAGCCCGGCGGAGTACCTGATCCCCGTGGAGGGCGTCGGCGGCCTGACCACCCGGCTGGATCCCATGGGCGGCGAGATCGCCTGCCAGTCCAGGCACGTGTCGCAGCGCGGCGCGCCCCAGGACGTGGCCTGGGCCCTCGGCGTTGAGGGTGAGGCGCCGCTGCGGATCATCAGGTGCGTGTGGGTGGTGGACGCCGAGCCGGTCGCGATCTCCACCGCTTACGTGCCCGAGGCCGTGGCCGACTCACTGGCCGGCGAGGATCAGGAATCCTTCGAGGCCATGCTGCACTCGATCCCCGCCCTGAGCCCGGGCGCCGAGCCCGCCCGCGCCAAGGCGGTCGACCTCGAACTGTCGCCACCGCAGCCGTCGGTCGCGCGGAGCCTGCGGCTGATCCCTGGCCAGTCCGCCTTCTCGGTGACGATCAGGTTCGACGACCATGCGACCGGCGACCCGGTTGCCCTGACGGTCGTCATCTTGAAGCCCGACCAGTTCCGCGTTGTCATCGAGCTGAGCGGACCGCTAACCCGGGATCCCGCGCGGTAAGCGGTTTTCAGCCTGTCGGGGCGCGCAGGGTATCGCTCAGCGCCAGCAGGGCCTCGGGGACGACCCGGTAGTAGGCCCATTTGTCCGCGCTGCTCACGGGTGACGAGCCCGGCTTCTGTGAGCTGTTTCATGTGGTGGGAGACAGTGGGCTGGGACAGGCCGAGCGGTTCGGTGAGGTCGCAGATGCAGGCTTCGCCGCTGTCGGCGGCGGCGATCATCGACAGCAACCGGACGCGGTGCCGGTCGGCCAGCGCACGGAACAACCGGGCCAGACGTTCGGCCGCGTCGTCGTCCAGTACCCCGCCGGCTACCGGCGAGCAGCAAGCGGCCAGATCGCCACTCAAAAGGGGCAGCGCCGTGCGTGACATGTAACTCATTCTGCCATACCCATTGACAAGATTCGATGCATCGATCATAGTCGATACATCGAGATTCGTGAATGGGAGGAGCTTGCAATGGGTGATCTGCCTGTCGTGGTGATCGGAGCTGGGCCGCTGGGGCTGGCCGCCGCGGCGCACTTGCTGGAGCGCGGCCTGGAGCCAGTCGTGCTGGAGGCCGGGGATGGCCCGGCGGCGCGGTGCGCGAGTGGGGGCATGTGCGGCTGTTCTCGGCCTGGCCCGAACTGGTCGATAAGGCTGCCGCGCGACTGCTCGAGCCGTCCGGCTGGTCAGCGCCGCAGTCGGGGTACCCGACGGGAGCCGAGTGGATCGACCGTTACCTGGGCCCGCTAGCGGTCGCGCTCGGCGACCGCGTCCGCTACGGCGCGCGGGTGACGGGGTGTCGCGGAAGGGCCGGGACCGGCTGGTGGACGCCGGACGCGAGGAGCAGCCGTTCACCGTGCACGTCGTCAGTGTGGACGGTGGCGAGTCGAGGCTGGAGGCGCGGGCCGTGATCGACGCCTCGGGGACGTGGCGGCAGCCCAACCCGGCCGGCGCGGACGGGCTGCCCGCGCTCGGCGAGCGCGCGGCGGCAAGCCTGATCCGGTACCAGGTCCCGGACTTCGCGGCCCCTGAGCCGTTCGTGGGCAAGCACACCGTCGTGGTCGGCTCAGGCCATTCGGCGGCGACTGCGGTCATCGAGCTGGCTCGCATCGCCGAGGCTTATCCAGGCACCGTGGTCACCTGGGTGCTGCGCCGCGGCGTCACAGGGAAGACCTTCGGTGGCGGGGACGCCGACCAGTTGCCAGACGGGGCGCGCTTGGCATCCGCGCGCGGCAGGCCGTGGAAGCCGGGCTGGTCGGCCTGGTGACCGGGTTCCGCACCGAGCGGATCCAGCTGGATGCCGCTGGCCGTGCGGTGCTGGACTCGGAGGACGGGCGCGGACTCGCGCCGGCGGACGCGGTCGTGGTGCTGACGGGGTTCCGGCCGGACCTGTCGTTCCTGTCGGAGGTGCGGCTGGACCTGGATCCGGTGCTCCAGGCACCGCGCAGGATCGCGCCTTCGATTGACCCGAACGTCCATTCCTGCGGCACCGCCGCCCCGACGCTCGCGCGGGACCTGGCACATCCCGAGCCGGGCCTGTACCTGGTCGGGATGAAGTCCTACGGGCGGGCGCCGACGTTCCTGGCGATGACTGGGTACGAGCAGGTGCGCAGTGTCGCCGCGGAGCTGGCCGGGGACCGTGAGGCCGCCGCCAGGACCGAGCTGTGCTGCCAGACACCGGAGTGTGCGGCGGCGCCGGGCTGTTCGACGACCCGGACGGTGCCAGCGCAGGCGCGTGCTGCGCGCCTGCCCCGCAGCTGCTGGAGATCGGCTCAGCCCCCGCACGCTCCTGAAATGACGGTGCCAGCGCTTGCCGCCGCGGACGCGCCGCCGGGAGCCGGTTCCCGGCGGCAGGCGCTGGCCGCGCTGTGCGTGACAGAGATCGTCAGCTACGGGGTGATTTACTACGCCTTCCCGGTGCTGGCAGGCCAGATCGCGGCGGGAACAGGCTGGTCGAGGACCGCGGTCACGGCGGCGTACTCGGCGGGGAACCTGGCCGGGGCGCTGGCCGGCGTCCCGGCTGGGCGGATCCTGCAACGGTACGGCCCGCGGCCGGTGATGACCGCGGGGAGCGTGCTCGGGGCCCTGTCGGTTGCCGGGATCGCGGTCGCCTCGTCGTACGGCTGGTTCCTGGCAGCATGGCTGGCCGCCCGGTGGCGAGCGCGGGCCTGTTCTACCCGCCGGCGTTCGCCGCGCTGACCGGCTGGTACAGGCCGCGGCGGGTACAGGCTCTGCCCGCCCTCACGCTGGCCGCCGAGTTCGCCAGCACGATCTTCGCGCCGCTGCCTCGGCGCTGCCGGCCCCCTGGGCTGGCGCGGACCTATCTCGTGCTCGCCGCCGTGCTCGCCGCCGTCACCATCCCGGCGCACGCGCTCGGGCTCCGGCTCCCCTGGACTCAGCGGCCTCCGGGCCCGGCCGCGGTGGGGCCCCGCCCCGATCGCCAAGTACTGGCCAGCCGGCCGTTCCTGCTGCTCGTTACGGCCGCGACGCTGTGCGCGTTCGCCCAGTACGCCGCGCTGGTGAACCTGGTGCCATTGCTCACTGGCCGGGGCCTGTCCCCTGCGCTGGCGGCGTGGGCGCTCGGGCTCGGCGGCGCCGGGCAGGTCGCCGGGCGGCTGTGCTACCGAGCGCTGGCTTCCCGGCTTGGTGCCCGCGGCCGGACTGTGGCGGTCCGATCGCCGCGGGCACGATCATCACGTTGCTGCTCGGACAGCTGCCCGGCCCGGAGGCGCTCCTGATTGCCGCCTCGGTGCTGGCCGGGGCAGCCCGCGGCGTGTTCACCCTTACCGAGGCGACGCTGGTGGTCGACTACTGGTCAGCGGGCCGGTACCCGGTCGTCAACGCCGTGTTCAACGCCCCGCTGACCGCCGCCGGCGCCGTGGCTCCCAGCGCCGGCGCGGCCATCGCCGCCGCGACCGGCAGCTACCCGGGCCTGTTCGCCATCCTGGCCGTCTTGGCCACTGCGGCAGGAGCCGGGCTCGCCGCCGCGGCCCCGGTCCCGGGCGGGCCGGACGGTGAGCCTGGCGGGTCAGGAGGCGGCAGACAGCCGGGGTGCCAGCCGCCCGACCCAGGCGGCTAGCTCGGCCAGCGCCGCGTCGAACCCGGCCGGATCAAGGTGGCGCCGCGGAGCGGCGCCGCTGGCCAGGCGTCGCAGTGTCACCGCGGCTCTATTCGCAGGTGGGCCGGGTAGCACGATCGCTGCTGTGTCGCGTCGCGTGTCTTGCTCCGTGCATCTGGCCGTCGCGTGCTGATCCGGCCATCACTCGTGGTCGGCGGGCTGACCATGGATCGGACGGCCGGTCCTCGACCTGCGCGGCTGGGCTGGGCATGAGCGCGATCAAGGGGACGTAGCGCGTGAGGCGGTGCTCGTGCAGGGATAGCCGGCTCGCAGCCACCTGAGCGGCTTGGTGAGGTACGACGACAGCGGCATGCCTGGGCTCCTTCCTGGCGGCCTTTGGGTGGGAAGCGCCACGCTGACCTGGACCGTTCACGATTGTGTCTCTGGTCAGCTCAGCAGGTGTGTCCCGCCGGGGCCGGTGACCTGCTGGAGCATGGTGACGGGCGAGTTGCCGGACCTGGGCTGGCAGGGGCACGTAGAGGTTCGCGGCGGCGTAGGCCTGGCCGTCGTGGGTGAGCCAGTCCAGCATGGTGACCAGTTCCTGCCCGGTGGCCTGGTCTGGGCTGGTGGGTGTAGATCAGCGCCCAGCTGTAGCCGCTGATCGGGTAGCTGCTGGCGCCGGGCTGGTTGACGATGGAGAAGTCGGTCGGGGTGATGGCGGGTTTCTGGGCGGCGGCGGCGGCGATGGTCTGGGTGGACGGGAGGACGTAGTTTCCGGCCTGGTTACGGATGGCGGCGAACGGCAGGACCAGGCCCTGCGAATATGCCTGCTCGACGTATCCGATGGAGAAGGGGGTGCGGAACACGGTGGAGGTCACGCTGCCGTTGCCTTCGGCGCCTTCCCCGACCGGCCAGTTCAGCGTCTTGCCGGTGCCGACCTTGGCCGCCCAGGCCGGTGAGACGCTGGACAGGTAGTTGCTGAAGATGTAGGTGGTGCCGCTGCCGTCGGAGCGGTGCACGACGGCGATCGACGCGGCCGGGAGGGTGATGCCCGGGTTGAGCGCTGTGATGGCCGGGTCGTTCCAGCGGGTGATCTGCCCGAGGAAGATGGCCGCGATGACCGGGCCGGTCAGGTGCAGCCGGGCGCCCGCCGGGAGGTCCAGGTTGTAGGCCACGCCTTCGGCGCCCAGGGCGTCGGGCACCTGGGTGATGGGGCCGCCTTTGGCGGCGGCTAGCTCGCTGGCGTTCATGGGCACGTCGGAGGCGCCGAAGTCGACCTGCCGGGCGCTGATCGCGGCGATGCCCGCGCTGCTGCCCACGACGGCGTAGTTCACGGTGACCGCAGGGTGCTGCTGGTGGTATCGGGCGAAGGCCTGGGCGAAGAACGGGGCGACGTACGTCGAACCCGCCCCGGTGAGGATGCCCGGCCCGCCGCTGGGGATGGCCGTGGCCGCGGTGCTCGTGGCAGGCGTGGTGGTCGTGCTGCCGCATGCGGCGAGGGCGAGGAGGATGATCGCGGCAGCGGCTGCCCCGATGGCTGGGTGTCTTGTGTGGTGTGGCTGAGGGCCGGGCCCTCTGTGTGTGCCCTGACATGGCTGTTCCTCTGCTTGAAGATCCCGGGCGGGTTAGCGCCGCTGGGTGGCCCGGACCCAGGCCTGGGCGCCCATCTGGACCGCGTCCCAGGGGCTGCCGAGCGGCGGGGTGTAGGACAGGTCCAGGTCGCTGACGGCGTCGACGGTCATGTCGTTGAAGATCGCGGTGGCGGCGATGTCGATGCGCTTGGCGATCTCGGCGTTCTTGTGCCCGAACAGCTGCAGGCCCAGCAGCCGCCCGGTGGCCGCGGTCCCCGGTGACCCGCATCGTGATGCGGTGGCTGCCGGGGTAGTAGGCCTTGTGGTCATCGGCCTCGGAGCCGACGGTGACCGGGTCGAACCCGGCCGGCGGCCGCTTCGTGGTCGCGCAGCCCGGTCCGGGCGGCGGCCTGGTCGAAGATCTTCACCACCTGGGTGCCCAGGCTGCCCGCGAACTGCCGGTTCCCGCCGAGCGCGTTCTCCCCGGCGACCCGGCCCTGCTTGTGCGCGGTGGTGCCCAGCGGCAGGTAGGTCATCGCCGAGCAGCCGGTGGTGGGTGATCACGCAGTCCCCGGCGGCGAACACATCCGGCAGGCTGGTCCGCATCCCCTCGTCGACCGCGATCGCGCCCTTGACGCCGAGCGCGGCCCCGGCGTCGGCGGCCAGGGTGGTCTCGGGCCGCACCCCGACGACGACCAGCACCATGTCGGCCGCGCGGGTCACGGCCGAGCCGTCAGCCGCGGTGGCCTGGACGTCCAGCCGCCCGGCCTGCGCCGGGCGGGGCCTTGCTGATCGCCTGGACGGTGGTGCCCGTCAGCACCTCGACGCCGTGGGCGGCCAGTTCAGCGTGCACCAGCGCGCCCAGCTCCGGGTCGACGGTGGGCAGCACCTCGGGCAGCTGCTCCATCTGGGTCACCCGCAGCCCGCGGACGGTCAGCGCGTCGGCCATCTCCAGGCCGATGTACCCGGCGCCGACGATGACCGCGCTGGCCGGCGCGGCCTGCTCCAGGGTGCGCCATGACGGCGAAGGTGTCGCCCATCGAGTGCAGCAGGTGCACCCCGTCGGCGGGGCCGAGGGCGCCAGGGCCGGCCAGGCCGCCGATCGGGGGCCGGACCGGGACCGCGCCGGTGCCGACGATCGAGCTTGTCGTAGCCCAGCAGTTCCTCGCTGCCGTCGGCGGAGGTGACCAGGAGCTTGCGGCCGGGCACGTCGATGCGCCGGGCGGTGGTGTCCAGCCGCAGCCGCATCCCGGCTGCCTCCAGGTCGGCGACGGTGCGGTGGGCCAGGTTGCGCCAGTGGGCGACCTCGCCGGAGACGTAGTAGGGGATGCCGCAGATGGAGAAGTTCGGGTAGGCGTCCTCAAGTACCACCGTGACCTCGGCGGCCGGGTCGAGCTCGCGGGCCCGCAGGGCGGCGCTGATCCCGGCGTCGCTGCCGCCGATCATGACCAGGTGCATGGCAGGCTCCCTCTAGTTGTCTGCTCAAGGAGACTGGACCGGGCCGGACGGCCGGTCCGCGGACGGCGAGCGCGCCGTCGTGTGCCGGCTCGGGCGGTCGCGCGCCCGGCGCTGTGGGGGACGATGATGTCGGCCGCCTCCGCCGGGGTGATGGCGGGGTACAGCGCCTTGATGACCCCGACGGCCACGATGCCGCCGAGGATCTGCGCGCCGATGAAGCGCGGGACCGAGGACGGGGCGATGCCCGCGAAGGTGTCGGAGAACATCCGGCCGATGGTGATGGCCGGGTTGGCGAAGCTGGTCGAGGAGGTGAAGAAATACGCCGCGCCGATGTAGGCGCCCACCGCCGCCGGGGCGGACCGGCTGCGCCCGGACCGGGCCAGCGCGAAGATCACCAGCAGCAGCCCCACCGTGGCGATGATCTCCGACAGGAAGTGGGCCGGCGAGGCCCGGTGCTTGGCCGAGATGGTGACCGCGGGCAGGGCGAACATCAGGTTCGCCGCCACCGCCCCGGCGATGCACCCGGCCACCTGCGCCGGGAGGTACGCCGCGGCGTCCCGCCAGGACAGCCCGCCGAAGGCGGCATCGACG
Source organism: uncultured Actinomycetota bacterium (assembly GCA_963843745.1). Taxonomy (GTDB): domain Bacteria; phylum Actinomycetota; class Actinomycetes; order Streptosporangiales; family Streptosporangiaceae; genus Trebonia. Next base: position 358,551 of record CAWJLP010000006.1, on the reverse strand, counting down.
AAGGACACCACCGGGTTGAAATGGCCGCCGGAGACCGGGCCGAACATCAAGATGATGGCGAACAGCCCGGCCGCCGTGGCCGCCGCGTTCTCCAGCAGCTCCAGCCCGGTCTGGCCCGGGGACAGCCGCTGCGCGGCGATCCCGGAGCCGATCACCACCGCAGCCAGGAATGCGCTGCCCAGGAACTCGGCTAGTCAGCCGGCGCCACAGCAGGACGGGTGCGCTGATCACGCGGCCATCTTGACAGAGGAAGATAGTTCAGTCAAGATTGAGTCAATGAATTCCTGAGCGAACCTCTGAGCTGGAGCGGCGTGCTATCTTGCATGCCGCGCTGGCCGACCCTGCCCGGCTGCGGATCACCGACACGCTGCTCGCCGGGGACGCGTCCCCGTCCGAGCTGGCCGCCATGCTGGCCATGCCTTCCAACCTGCTGGCGCACCACCTGCACGTGCTGGAACAGGCCGGGATCTCACCCGGCGCCGGTCTGAAGGCGACCGCCGCCGCACCTACCTGCAGCTGATCCCCGGCGCCCTGGACTCGCTGGCCCCCCCGTCAGCCCGCGCGGCGCTGCGGGTGCTGTTCGTCTGCACCGCCAACTCCGCGCGCTCCCACCTGGCCGCCGCGCTGTGGCGCCAGGTCAGCACCGTCCCGGCGGTATCCGCTGGAACGCATCCGGCCGCGACGATCGATCCCGGCGCATCGCCGCCGCCGACGCGCCACCGCCTGCCGCTGCCCCGGCTCCGGCCCCGCCACTTCAGCGACGTCCGGCACGACGGCGACCTCGTGATCACGGTCTGCGACCTGGCCCACGAGGAACTCGCCGAGGCCACAGCGGTGCACTGGTCCATCCCGGACCCGGTGCCGGCCGGCGACCCGGGCAGCTTCGACGCGGCGCTGGCGCAGCTTGCCGACCGCGTCAGGCGGCTGGCACCACGCCTGGCAGCCGTCTCCTGACCCGGCCGCACAGATTTGAAGAGCGTCTTAGGGGCCAGCACGCGGGCGCGTTTCAGGTCGTCTATCGTGTCTCCGTGTCTGGCTCGGGTCCAGGCCTTGCGGGCGCGTTCGACTAGTTCGTCAAGACTGGCGTCATACCGTGCTGCCAGCGCGGTGTGGTCCGCTGAGTGCGGTGGCAGCCGCTGGAGGTCCGCGCGCATCTGTCCCCGCGTCCTCAGCAGCGCCATGTCATCGAGCTGGGTGAAGTCGGGCGGTTCCTCGGCTGGGTTCATGGGGCCTTGCCTTCAGCGCGCGCGTGGTTGCGACTGGGCACAGCGTGCCGCGCGCCTCACGTCCGGCGGTAGCGTTGTGGCAAACTTCTCTTCATGGCTGGCAACAGCAGTGGTAACCCGGCAACCCACTTCGGCCGGCAGATGCGCAAGGAGCGGCTGGCCCGCGGCTGGTCGCTGCAGGAACTGGCCCGCGCGACGGGCATCAACGTGGGCCACCTGTCGCGGATCGAGAACGGCAAGCGCCCGCCGACCGAGAACCTGGCGGCCGCATGCGACGCCGCATTTCCCGAACGTCGAGGGCTGGTTCAGCGAGTATTACGAGGAGATGCGTACCTGGTCGGAGGTGCCAGCCGCGTTCAAGGACTGGTCAGAATTGGAAGACAAGGCCGCCACCCTGTCGCGCGTGGGCGCCCGGCTGTCGTCCACGGGCTGCTGCAGACCGAGGACTACGCCGCCGCGCTGCTGCACACCTATCCCGGTGCTGGTGAGGAGGCGGTGCAGACCAGGCTGGCCGCGCGGATGGAGCGGCAGCGGCGGCTGTTCGCCCGGGACGTGCTGGCGTGGTTCGTTATCGATGAGCTGTCGCTGTACCGGCTTGCCGGGTCGGCTCGGGTCATGGCCGCGCAGATGCGTCACCTGGCAGACGTGGCAGTCATGCCGAACGTGACGCTCCAGGTGCTGCCCGCTGTTGCCAATCCTGGCGTGACCAGCGGGTTCGTGATCGCTGACGATGCGGCGTACGCCGAGCACGCCGCATCCGGGTTCGTCTACACCGGGGAAACCGTTTCGGCGCTGATGCGGATCTTCGATAGCCTTCGCACCGAGGCCTACAGGGGATCTGAGTCACTGAAGATGATCGAAGGGATGGCCGGGGCATGGGCGGCACGTGGCGCAAAAGCAGGTACAACGGAGCCAAAGGCAGTTGACCGCGCCGAAGTGGCCACCGATACCGCCCTCGTCATCCTCCGCGTCCCCTTGAACCACGTCGACGCAACCTTAACGTTAACCGCGCAGGCCTTGCGCGCGTTCACCGCGCAGGTCAAGCAGCACTAGGGGGCAGGTCGTACTGCCGTTAGTGCTCGCGGTCGAGGCCTCCTGCTCCTCAGCGGGTTGCGCTTTTACGCGTCTGCTTTTCTGGCGTGGCGCGCCGGGCGCGTATCACGGCCCGGCCGATGATCGGCGCTCCGATGGCGGAGGGAAGCAGCCAGAACGCGAGCGTCGGCAGGCGGTCCCACAGCGGCAGGTGGGGGCCGTTGTCGACGTAGAACGCGGTGAGCATCGCGACGTACGCCGCGCCCATTCCGATGATGTGGCCGGTGTCACCTGGACGGTGCCGGCGCCGGTGCTGGTAGCCGATGGTCGCGGCGGTGAACGCCACGGTGCCGATGATGAACAGGTGGTAGTCCTGCCGCCAGCGCATCGCGGTCAGGATCGTGGCGGTGGCGAAGACCACGGTGATCGCCCAGTAGAACCAGCGGCCTGCGTGGATGTGCCTGTCGCTGCCCTTGCGGACTAGGGCGGCGACGGCACCGGTGAGCACCGCGTCAGTCCGCGATCACGTGGATGGCGAGGAAGGCCAGGAACACCGGCGCGGTGGAGCCGACGTCGGTGCCCAGGATGCGGCTTGCGGTGGCCATGTCACCTGCTCTCCAGCCGCCGATGGCAGCTCTTGTCTTATAGGTAGCGTAACTACCTATAAGATTCACCTTACGTCGTAAGTTGCCTGGTGGGAAGGCATAAAGTAGGATTACTACCTATGCGGGCGGAGGAGCTGAAAGGCCACCTGGACGCGCTGCTGCTGGCCGCGCTGGAAGACGGGCCACGTCACGGGTACGCCGTGATGGAGGCGCTGCGCGAGACCACCAGCGGGCGCTGGACCTGCCGACCGGGACGATCACCCCGCGCTGCGGCGACTGGAGACAGCGGGCCTGATCACCGCTCGCGGTCGGTTTTGCAGCGCGGCGTCGGCGGTCCTACCGTCTGACCGAGGCCGGAGCGCGGGCGCTGTCGGGCAAGCGCGCCGACTGGCGGGACTTCGCCGCGATCATGACCGCCGCCCTGGAGGAGGGCAGGCCGTGGCCGAGCCCAGCCTGATCACCGGCTACCTGGTGGAGCTGTCCGCGCAGCTGCCCGCGCCGGTTGTCGAGGAACTGGCGGACGGGCTCGACCAGACCCTCTGCCATTACCTCAGCCAGGGCCTGGACACCACCGCCGCAGCCGAGGCGGCGATAGCCGAGTTCGGCCCGCCCCAGGTGATCCTCGCCGCCTTCACCCGCGCCAGTCCCGCCAGACGTGCCGCCCGCAGGCTCCTCGCCACTGGGCCCATCGCCGCCGGCTGCTGGGCAGCAGAGCTGATTACAAGCCGGGCGTGGCGCTGGCCAGTCCCTGTCGAGGCCCGCATCATGTTCGGCGTGACCTTGATCACCGTCACGGCGCTGCTCGCCGCCGCCGCGCTCGGAAGCAGATACCGATCCGTCGCCGGGCAGGAACAGCGGGATGCATCGGGCTCGCGGCGCTCGATTCCGCGATGCTCATCGCTGTGCCGCTCGCCGTCCCGGCTGTGGCCTGGCCGCTGATCCTGGCCGCGACGGCTAGCGCGGTCCGCATCGCCATGACCGTGCGAACCCTCCGCCCCTTGCTTACCGGCTGATACCTCCGCCCGGCCGCGCCAGCTGTGATCGTGCCTGATACCGGTAGTTGCTCGGTGCAATATTGCTGGTCATCGGCTGTTTTCCGGGTCATCGCATGGATACCGTGGCCCCGTGCTTGGCACTGGCTGGAGCGAGGTCGTGGCTCTGCTGGCGGCGTACGTGGTCGCGGTGGTGGCGACTCCGGCTGGTATCTCCGGAGCGGTGCTCTTGCTGCCGTTCCAGGTCAGCGTGCTGGGCACGCCGAGCCCGTCGGTGACTCCTACCAACCTGCTGTACAACGTGGTGTCGACACCGGGTGCGCTGTACCGCTACTGGCGGCAAGGACAGACTGGCGGGCGGCTGGCCCTGCTGCTCATCGGCGGGACCTTGCCCGGTGTCATCGCCGGATCGGTGATCCGCGTGAAGCTGCTCCCTGGCCCGCGCGTCTTCGATGTGGTGGTCGCAGCGGTCCTGATCCCGGTGGGCGTCTGGCTGTTGGTCTCCCGGCCAGCCCGCACGGACGCGCCGAGCCGTCCGGCCACGCAGATTCCGGTTTCGCTGCTGGTGGTGCTGGCCGTCGTAGTCGGGTGCGTGGGCGGGATCTACGGGATAGGCGGTGGCGCGATCCTGGCACCGATCCTGATCGGGTCAGGTCGCAAGCCATCGGAGGTCGCTCCGGCCGCGCTTGCCTCCACGTTCGTGACCTCAGCCGGGGGCGTCATCACTTTCACTATCTTGTCCCTGCACCAGCACCTTTCCGTGGCTCCAGACTGGCCGACCGGTATCGCCCTGGGCGTGGGGGGCCTGGCCGGTGGCTATACCGGTGCGCGCATTCAGTCCCGGATGCCCGATGTCTTGATCCGTCGCCTGCTCGGCGTCCTGGTCATCGCGATCGGGGCCTACTACCTGTCGTCCGGCCTAGGGTGACCCTTGTCGAAAGGTCGTGGCGGCCTTCGCCGTTGATCCTGGCCGCGACGGCAAGCGCGAGCTGGATCAGATCTTGGGTGCAGCCGCGCTCAGCGCTCCGCGGAGCTGGACAGCCGTAGGTGCCGGTCCCAGGTGCCCATGCTCGTCGGGATACAGGCGGCACGACAGGGACGGGTCCTGGCCCGGACGGGCGAACAGGTCAGCGCCTTCGGCGAGGATCGTCGGCGAGCCGGTCATCCCGAGCCGCCTCGCCTCATCCTCCGTCGTCACGACCTGCCGTACCACCTGGATATCCGGCCGCGCCGCGAGCAGCGGTGCCAGCCGGCTTTCCAGGGCTTCGGCGCCCGGGCACTGCGGCACGTGCAAGATGAGAGCCTCACTGCTTCTCACCCAGCCCCGTAAAGCTGCGCGCCTCGTCCCGTTCCCGGAAGTCACGCAAGGCGACGATCCGCCCCCGGTCCATCGTCAACACCAGGTAGCTGCGGTCTCCGGATTGCCAGGCGCGCCGCTGGTCGGCGCCCGCGTGTGGACCGCCACCATCACCTTGTCGCCGCTGGAGGCAGTCCTCCACCTCTGAGACAAAGCCCCGGTCGGCTTGCTGCCCCAGAACCCGGGCCAGCTGCTCCCGGCCGTGGCAGGTCTGCGGCTGCGGGTTCTGCATGCTGGGATCGAGATACGTCCATTCCAGATCGGGGTGGACCAGCTCCAGCAGCCTGTTCACCTCGCCCCGGCCGTCGCCCGCCGCCAGGCGGTGCCCGCGCCGTCGCCGGTTCACGGTCCGGGCGACGCGGAACAGCGGCACGCGAAGCCAGCCGCCGGGCGGGAACACCCGCAGCTCCAGTCCGGGCGCCTGACGTTCAGGCTCAACCGAAGGGACGCACCCGGTCAGTATCCGCCAACAGCGCGGCGACCAGCAACGCATGCGGCTGCGGCGGTGGACCTCAAGCTGCCGCTACCGCAGCCGTCGGTCGCGAAGTCTCCGGCTCGTCCCGGGCCAGACGACTTTGCGCACTGGCCGCCACCTTGCGCACGGCATGACCACAGTGACCGGTCACGAAGGCGGGAAATAGGTCATCTCAGGCGTAAAGTCAACGGGAGTGGCTGATGTTGCCAGTGGTGAGTCGAGGCCACCCCGGCCATTTGCTGCTAGATCTGGACACGGAGGGTATTTATCTGGCAACTTAGAGTTGATATGTCGGCTGAGGTGGTCCCAGGGGCGGGATCGATGCCGCGGCGTGCCCGCCACCTGATTCCGACGCAACTTCCTCACCGCGGGGAGGTCGTGGCGGCCTTCGCCGTGCTCGTGCTCGTGGCTCACCTTCTGCTCGCGCAGCTCACGTTCGTGCTGGCGGTCGTGTTCGCCGCGGCAAGCAAGATAACGAGATGGCGGCTGTGGTGGCTTGCGGTCCCGGCGGCGGCCGGGCTGGGCTGGACGCTGGCGATAGGGCCGAGGGCGGCGACCGCCGGACTCGCCGCCGGGCCAGCCCAGATCCTCGCCTACCTGAGCGGCGGGCACCCGCTCGACCGGCTGCTGCATCCGCGCGGCGCGTTCGCCGGCGCGGGCAGCTGGCTGCCGAGGCAGTTCCCGCTCGCGCTGATCTCGGCCGCCGCCGAGGCGGCGCTTGTCGGCTGGCTGGCCTGGGTGCACACCGACGAGTGGGCTGTCAGGCCGCCGCGGCCCGGAGCACTCGCGGCGGTCCGCGGCGCACTCGCCAGGCGGACGACCAGTGCCGGAGTCGTCGTCACCAGGGACGGCTGCGTGCTCGGCGTCGCGCCGGGCAGCGGTGCCCGGGTGGTACTCGGCTGGCCAGAGATCGCGGGCGGAGTCCTGGTGACCGGCGCGGACGCCAGGACGCTCGCGGTAAACAGCCTGCAGGTGGCGCACGCCGCGCTGCGCCGCCGCAAACCGCTCATCGCGCTTGACCTGACCGGCGAGGGCGCACTCGCCGGCGTGCTGGGCGCGGCCTGCGCGGCGACCGGGACTCCGCTGTGGGCCGCTGTGGAAGCGGAGGACGGGCGCTGGCTTGGCCAGGCGCCGGACGAGACCCTTCTCGCGCGCGTGATCAGGGAGCGCTCGGCCGCGCTGCTCAGCCTGCGCACCCAAGACGTCGCGGCTCAGGTCTGTGCCAGCATCCTGGCTCTCGGCGTGGACGTGCGCAGGATCGGCGCGGACGGCGACGGGCTCGTCTGGCTGTACGGATACGAACCCGCCCCCGACGGGCCCCTTGCCGGTCTGGCGGGCAGCCTGGTGGCCGGCGGGACCGCCGCAGGCCTGCCCGTGCTCGTCACGACCACGTTGCCGCGAGCCGTCACGGAACTGACCGGCCTGGTCAGCGTCCTGCTCGTGCACCGGCTCGCGGACCGGGTCACGGCAGACATCCTGGCGGCGCGGACCGGCACCAAACTGGTTCCGGCTGGCTGGGCTTCCCGGGAGTGGGCCACGACCGTGCCGCCGGCAACGGTCACGGGCCAGGCCGCGGCGTTCCACCCTGCTGCGGCCGTCCAGCCAGGCGCGGCCGCTGCGCTTAACGGGTCTGTGCAGCCTGTTACGGGTATTCAGCCTGCCATGGACATGCCGTACATCGGAGCGCTGCCGCAGGCCGCGTCCGCCGCGCTGCCGGCAGGCGGGCTCGTTCCCGCCCCGGCGGTGCCGGCCAGGACGCTGCTGTCTCTCGGGCCGGCCGAGTTCGTGCTCGCGGTCCGTTCGCCGCGGTACCGGCTGGTGAAACTCGCCCGGGCGGTGCCCGCCCGGCTGCCGCGCGGAGCCATGCCGTGACCCGGGCCGCGGGGCCGCCAGGGCTGCCAGCGGCGCCAGAGCCGGCGGCAGTTGAGATGCACCTCGGCTGGCAGTACGCGACGCCGCAGGCGGAACCCGGTCCGCCGCCGCGGCGGCCGGTGCCGCTGGAACGGCAGCAGCTCTCCTCCGACTGGCTCGCCGCGCAGCGGCGAGAGGAGAACCTCATCAGCAGGCCGCTGAAGATCGGCTGCGCCGCGGCCGTCGCAGCGCTGGTCGTCCTGGCTGCCTGCGTCGCCGCTGGCTGGCTGCCCGTCCTCATCGCCGTCCCGGCCATGGCGGCCTGCTTCGTGGCCGTCGCGCTGACCGGGTTCGCACTCTGGCAGGGCGAGCGGGCGCTGCGGGCCAGGATCCGCGCCGAACGGCTGCGCGTCGAGCAGTTCCGTGCCGACCAGGAGAGCCGCCTGTTCGCCTGGCAGGCCGAGCACGCCAGGCAGGTCAGGGAGTGGCAGTCCCGGCGACTCGCCTTCGAGAGCCAGAAGCGCTGGTACGCCGTGGCGCTCCCGGCCGGGATCGACCGGGTGGACGTGGCCGGCGGCACGCTGCCCGGCTGGTCCGCGCTGCTCACCATGACCGCTGCCCACCAGCTTGCCGCGGACGGCGAGGTCACCGTTCTCGACCTTTCCGGCGGGGCCGTCGCGGCCGACCTGCTCCAGGTGGCGCGCGGCGGCGGCATCGACCCCGCCGTATGGGTGCTGCCCGCTGACCTGCCGAGGCTCGACCTGACCGCGTCGCTCGACGCGGCCGACCTCGCCGACGTCATCGCGCTGTCGGTCGCGGCGGCCGATGAGCGGGGGTCGACCGCCGGTCTCGCGATCGACACGGCCATTCTCGAGCGGGTCATCGGCGTGCTCGGCGCGGGCCGCGGTGCCAGGCTGGCCAGCGTGACGGCCGCGCTGCGGGCGCTGGCGCAGGTCGGCGACCCGCGCGCCGACGTCGCGGCGGGACTGCTCACCGACCAGGAGATGAGCCAGCTGAGCGCGCTGTTCGGCCAGGGCGCGACCGACCGGGTGGTGCTGGAACGGGCGCTCAGCATCGAGGCGCAGCTCCGCAAGCTGGCCGCGACCGGCAGCGAGCCGATCGAGCCGCCGCGCAGCAGGCTGCGCGTGGTCGCGATCGACAAGCGGGTCGGCCCGCTGTCGGCCAGGCTGCTCGGCAGCTTCGTGGTCACCGCGCTCACCCACCTGATCGGGCAGGCGGAGGCCGGGCAGCCATGGCAGCACACGCTGTACCTGTTCGGCGCGGAACGGCTCCGCGACGACGTCCTCGACCGGCTCACCGACGTCTGCGAGAACTCCCGTTCCGGGCTGGTGCTCGCCTACCGGTCGATGCCGCCCCAGGTCCGGCAGCGGATCGGCCGGGGAAACGCGTGCGTGGCGTTCATGCGGCTGGGCAACGCGGAGGACGCGAGGGCCGCCGCAGAGCAGATCGGGACCGAACACCGCTTCGTCCTCTCCCAGCTCACGGAGACCGTCGGGACGTCGGTGACGGACACGACCGGTGTCTCCTACACCAGCACGGTCGGCGAGTCGGGCTCGCTGGCCACCTCCGCCACCGACAGCGAATCGCTGTCCCGCGGCAGCGGGCGGTCCCGTTCGGCGCCGAGCAGCTTCCTGCCGTTCGGCGGCGGCTCGTCCCGCTCCGCCGAGACGAGCAGGTCACACGGGTCGAGCCAGTCGGAATCGCTAACCGCCGGAATCAGCACGAGCACGGCGTGGGGCACGTCGACCAGCCGAGCGGCGGGTGACAGCGAGTCGCTCGCGCGGTCCATGCAGCGCTCAAGGGAGTTCCTCGTCGAAGCCGCGGAGCTACAGCGGCTGCCGCCCACCGCGATGATCGTCAGCTACGGCACGACGGCCGGACGGCACGTCGTGCTCGCGGACGCCAACCCGGCGATCGGCGGCCTCGCCGTCGCCACCACGTCCCCGCTCGCGGATGCGCATGCGCTGGCGAACGACCCGCCCGCCGGGCTGGGGCGCTCGCAGGGCCCGTCTCCCAACGTGGGACCGCCGGCGGACCGGCTGGACTGGCGCAAGCGCTGACGACCGTGTCGCGATACCGGATAGCATCGGCCGCGATGGACCAGAATAACCACCGCACCAGGTTGCCGATGCGGGCCAGGCTCGCGACCACTGTCGGCGGTGCCGCCGCCGGGGTTTCCCGTCTCGCGGGACGTGACGGCTCGGTCATCGGCGGCATCATCGGCCTCCGGCTCGAGCCCGGACTGCTGTCGCTGCTCGCTGCCGACCGCCAGGTCGTCCTCGTCACCGGCACCAACGGCAAGACCACGACGACGCGGCTGATCACCGCGGCGCTGACCCCGCTCGGCCAGGAGATCGCGTCGAATATCTACGGCGCGAACATGGAGGCCGGGCTGACCTCGGCGCTCAGCCGGGCGCCGGACGCGCCGATCGCCGTCCTCGAGACCGACGAGAAGTACATCCCGGCGATGGTCAAGGCGACTAACCCCAAGGTCGTCGTGCTGCTGAACCTGAGCCGCGACCAGATGGACAGGGCAGCGGAGATCTGGCTGCTCGCGCGCCGCTGGCGGGAGGCGCTGGCCGCCGCGCCCGGCTGCCGCGTGGTCGCCAACGCCGACGACCCGCTGGTCGCCTGGGCGGCGAGCTCGGCGCGGCAGGTCACCTGGGTGGCCGCGGGGCAGCGCTGGCGTGAAGACTCCTGGTGCTGCCCGAACTGCGGCTCCCACCTGCACAGGGACGGTGACGACTGGGCCTGCGGAGAGTGCGGCGGCAGGCGGCCCCCGGTCAGCTGGGTGCTCAGCGGCGACCAGGTGATCGACCCTTCAGGGCGGTCCATCCCTCTCGACCTGAAGCTTCCCGGCCGGGCCAACCGGTCCAACGCGGTGATCGCGCTCGCGGTGGCCGAGGCCTTCGGCGTGCACATCACGCAGGCGCTCGGCGAGCTGCGCGCGGTGACCTCGGTGGCTGGCCGGTACACGCAGGTGAACAGGCGCGGCTGCGAGATCCGGCTGCTGCTCGCCAAGAACCCGGCCGGCTGGCTCGAGGCGCTCGACGTGCTCGCGCCGGCCCCGGCGCCCGTCCTGCTGGCGGTGAACGCGCAGGGGCCAGACGGTCGTGACACCTCATGGCTGTGGGACGTCGACTACCGCCGACTGCGCGGCAGGAACGTGCTGGTCGGCGGCGAGCGGAAACTCGACCTCGCGGTCAGGCTCGAAGCTGACGAGGTGCCGTTCCGGCTCGTGAACGACCTCGACGAGGCGGTCGACCTGGCCAGGACCGTGGCCCCGAACCTCGAGGTGCTCGCGAACTACACGGCGTTCCAGCAGTACCGTGCCGTCCTGGGGAGGACACAGTGATCCTGAGGAAGACAGTGATCCTAGGGAAGACAGTGATCCTGAGGAAGACACAGTGACGCGGCTGCTGCGCCTGGTCTGGATCTACCCGGACCTGCTCAGCACCTACGGCGACCGCGGCAACCTGCTCGTGCTCGAGCGCCGCGCCAGGCTGCGCGGGCTGCCGGTCGAGGTCGCAGAGGTGAACTCCAACCAGCCGGTCCCGCGGGACGGCGACATCTACCTGATGGGCGGCGGCGAGGACCTGCCGCAGACGCTGGCCACCCGGCGGCTGCAGGCGGACGGCGGGCTGCACGAGGCGGCGAACCGCGGCGCGGTGGTGTTCGCGGTCTGCGCGGGCTACCAGGTGCTCGGCATGGAGTTCGGCGGTGCGGACGGGGCACAGGTTCCCGGGCTCGGTCTGCTCGACATCCGCAGCGGGCGCGGCGAGCGCCGCGCCGTCGGCGAGATCGTCGCCGACGTGGACCCCGCGCTCAACGTGCCGCGGCTCACCGGGTTCGAGAACCACCAGGGCGTCACGAGGCTCGGCCCGCAGGCCAGGCCGCTGGCCCGCACCACGCTGGGGACCGGCAACGGGGACGGCACCGAGGGCGCCTATGCGGGCCGCGTGCTTGGCACGTACCTGCACGGCCCGGCGCTCGTGCGCAACCCCGGCCTCGCCGACCTGCTGCTGCACTGGGCCGCCGGCCCTCTCCCGCCGCTGCCGCCGCACGCCGAAGAACTGGCCCAGCGCCTTCGCGACGAGCGCCTCGCCGCGGTCAGCCCCAGTCAGTAAACGAGCGCCTGCGCGCCGTCGGCCATGATCTCGGCGACGAAGGTCGCCGCGCCTGCGATCCGCACCCTATCGATCACGTCCGAGGTCGTGATGTCCCGCCGGGCCGCGCACTGGCTGCACACGGTCACCGTGCCGAGGGCGAGCACCGAGGCCAGCAGGTCAGTAAGCGCTGCCGCGTGCGGCAGCGAGAAGTCCGCCGCGCGGCCGGGCACCGAGAACCAGGCAGCCTCGCCCGTCAGCCAGAGCGACACCTGCACGCCGCTGGCCACCGCGGCCGCCGCCACGGTGAAGGCCTGGTTGCAGCGTTCCGGGTCGTCCTTGCCGGCCGTGGCCTTGATAACGAGAGTCCGCGCCACCCCTGAACTCTAGCCGGTCGGCGTGCCGCGCGGCACAAACCGGACGCCGCGCACTAGGCTCGCCTGCGTGAACGGCATGCTGAGCGCGGTCATCATGATCCTCGCCTACGCTGTGGTGGCGGTCGCGGCAGGCTACGCGGCGGTCAAGGTGATCAGGGGAGGACCGCATGACGGATAACGGTTCGCCGGAGGAACACCCGGCGATCGCGCCCCTGAGCTTCCTGCTGGGCAGGTGGGAGGGCGCCGGCGTGGGCGGCTACCCGACGATCGAGAGCTTCAGGTTCGGTCAGGAGATCGTTTTCAGCCACATCGGAAAGCCCTACCTGATCTACAACAGCCGCTCCTGGCGGCTTGACGACGACGGCAACAAGGTCGAGCCGCTGGCGAGCGAATCCGGCTTCTGGCGGCCGCAGCCAGACAACAAGGTCGAGGTGCTGCTCGCGCACCCCACCGGCATCGTGGAGATCTACCTCGGCGAGGTCAGCGGGACCAGGATCGACCTGGCCACCGACGTGGTGGCCCGCACCGCGACGGCGAAGCAGGTCACCGCGGGCAAGCGGCTCTACGGGAAGATCGGCGACGATCTCGCCTACGCGTACGACATGGCCGCCGTCGGACAAGAGCTCCAGCCCCACCTGTCGGCGCAGCTCAAGTGGGTCTGGACTGAGTAGCCAGGTTTTCAAGATAGTGGATCGCCGGGGCCCCTCTGTGGGCACTAACGATCCACGCTGATTGGCTTGGCTGATAACAGCAAGAAAAGGCGAGTGGGTAGCGGCGAGCAAGGCGACCCTGGGGTCCGTGGAAGTGGGGCGCTCGCCGTCAGGGAAGGCAAAACCCCCGGGCGACTCCGCTTTCGCGGGACCGGCTGGACAAGGCCGGTCAGCCCGGGGGTCCGGTGTATGCCTTAGATTAGCCCGCCGCCGCCCAACAGGGCCGGGACCCGCTACGCGGACCCACTCGGCGGGGGCGGCGGCTAGCTGACAGCCACCTCGCAAGTCCGATAACTATGCATACTTCGGACCACCTCCTTTCCGCGTACCTGCACGCTATGCCAGCCACGGCCGAGAGCGCAAGATAATTTCCGGCGCGGAACTAGACTCGACCGTATGGACCAAGGGCCGCCGCGCAGCCGCACGTGGGACGAGGCGCTACGGTCCCGGGGATACCGGGTGACGCCGCAGCGCCAGCTCGTCCTCGAGGCCGTCGCGGAGCTCGGCCACGCGACCCCTGAGGAGATTGCCGCCAGCGTGCAGCAGACCGCGAGCGGGGTCAACATCTCCACGATCTACCGCACGCTCGAGCTGCTGGACAGCCTCGGCCTCGTCACCCACACGCACCTGAACCACGGTGCACCCACGTACCACCTGGCCAGCGACGCGAACCACGTGCACCTGGTATGCCAGGATTGCGGCAAGGTCGACGAAGCCAGCCCGGACACCATCCGGCCGCTGGTCAGCGCGCTTGACGCCAGCCACGGGTTCGAGACGAACGTGACGCACCTGACCGTGTTCGGCCGGTGCGAAGACTGCAGGAGAAAGCGAGCCAATGCTTGACATCGAAGGCGCCGTCGAGGCGTCCTGGCCGGACGAGGGCGTCGCCGCTCACTACGGCGACCCGATGCGCGAGCAGCGCGCGATGACCGAAGGCCAGGTCCTCGTCGACCGCTCCAACCGGGGCGTCGTCCGGATAACCGGCCAGGACCGGCTGACCTGGCTGCACAGCCTGACCAGCCAGCACCTGGAGCGGCTGGCGCCCGGCAGCACGGCGGAAGCGCTCATCCTGAGCCCGCAGGGCCACCTGGAGCACTACCTCACGCTGACCGACGACGGCACCGCGACCTGGGTGCACGTCGAGCCGGGCACCGCGCAGGCCCTGGTCAGCTACCTCGACTCGATGCGGTTCATGATGCGGGTCGAGGTCGAGGATGTGTCAGGGGAACTGGTGGTGCAGACGCTGGCGGGTCCCGTCCCTGCCGACGGAGGATTCGCGGCCAGAACGGACCCGGCCGACTCACCGGCCGCCCCGCTGCTCGCAGACGGTGCGGCGGCGGCAGTCATGACGGGCCCGTTCGGGATAGATGTGCTCGTCAAGCCGGAGGCGGCCGGAAAGCTCGGGACCACGGTCGCCGGGATGTGGGCGTTCGAGGCGGCGCGGATCGCGGGGCGCGTCCCGCGGCCCGGGCTGGACACCGATCACAAGACGCTGCCGCACGAGGTCGGGCTGATCGAGACCGCCGTGCACCTGAACAAGGGCTGCTACCGCGGCCAGGAGACCGTGGCGCGGATCCACAACCTCGGCCACCCGCCGCGGCGGCTCGTCTTCCTGCACCTGGACGGCAGCGTGGACCGGCTGCCCGCGCACGGGTCGCCGGTGACGCTCGCCGACGGCACGCAGGTCGGATTCACCGGCTCCGCCGCCCGTCATTTCGAGCTCGGCCCGATCGGGCTCGGGCTCATCAAGCGCACCGCCGGAGTGGACGCGCCGCTGCTCGCGGACGGGATCGCCGCGGCGCAAGAGGTGATCGTGCCGCCGGACGCCGGCGCCAACGTGCGGCTTGCGCTGCGGCGGGCCACGGTGCCGCCGCCTGCCGCCGGCCGCAAGCTGCTGTGACCGACGTGAGGAGGATGTAGTGCTGCGCCGGGCGCTGCTGGCGGTCGCCGCCAGCGAGCAGATCCGCGAGGTCGTGACGGCCACGCCGGCCACCCGTGCCGTCGTCGACAGGTACGTGGCGGGGGACAGCATCAGTGACGCGGTGCGGGTAGCCAGGTCGCTGCGCGCCGCCGGCCTGCTGGTCACGCTTGACTACCTGGGCGAGGACGCCACGGACGCGCGGCTGGCCGGCGATACCGCCACGCAGTACGTGCAGCTGCTCGGCAAGCTGGCCGCCGAGGGGCTCACCGAGGGCGGCGCGGTCGAGGTATCGGTCAAGCCGACCGCCGTCGGCCTGCTGCTCGACGAGCGCATGGCGAGCGCGCACATCGAGCGGATCGCCGTCGCCGCACGCGAGGCGGGGACGACCGTGACGGTGGACGCGGAGGACCACGCGGCGACAGACGCGGGGCTGCGGATCGCGACCGCGCTGCGGTCCACGCTGCCGCTTGTCGGCAGCGTGGTGCAGGCGTCGCTGCGCCGCACCGAGGCGGACGTGCGGGAACTCGCGGCGCCTGGCGTGCGGGTGCGGCTGTGCAAGGGCGCCTACGCCGAACCGGCTTCCGAGGCGTTCACCAGCCGGCACGATGTCGACAAGTCGTTCGCCAGGTGCCTGCGGATCCTGATGTCCGGGCCCGGGTACCCCATGATCGCCACGCACGACCCCCGGCTGATCGAGATCACCAGGTCGCTGGCGCTGCACCGGCCCGGTGGTCCCGACAGCTTCGAGCATCAGATGCTGTACGGGGTCAGGCCCGCGGAGCAGCGCCGGCTGGCCGCGACAGGGGCCCAGGTGCGGGTGTACGTGCCGTACGGCAGCGACTGGTACGGCTACCTGGTGCGGCGGCTCGCCGAGCGGCCGGCGAACCTGGCGTTCTTCCTGCGTTCGCTATGGTCGGTGTCATGATCGCGATACTTGGCGCGGGGAAGATGGGCGAGGCGCTGCTGTCCGGCCTGCTGCGCGCCGGGCGCCCCCCGTCGGACGTGGCCGTCGTGGTGCGCAGGGCGGAGCGGGGCGAGGAGCTGCACGAGGCGTACGGGGTGCCGGTGCTCACCGCGGAGGAAGCCGCGAAGGACGCCAGCACGCTGGTGATCACGGTCAAGCCGCAGGACATGGCCAGGATGCTCGACGAGATCGCCCCGTTCGTCAGCGCGTCGCAGCTGGTCATCTCGGTGGCGGCGGGCATCACGACGTCGTTCATCGAGCGGCGCTTCCCCGTCGAGGTACCCGTGGTCCGCGTGATGTCGAACACGCCGGTGCTGGTGGACGAGGCGATGTCGGTGATCTCGGCCGGCTCGTACGCCTCCGAGCCGCACCTGCGGCGTACGGAGGAGCTGCTGCGCCCGGTCGGCAAGGTGCTGCGGATCCCCGAGTCGCAGCAGGACGCGGCGACGGCGCTGTCCGGCAGCGGACCCGCCTACGTGTACTACCTGGTGGAGGCCATGGTGGACGCGGGCATCCTGCTCGGCATGCCGCGCGGGACCGCGCTGGAGATGGTCACCCAGGCGGTGTACGGCGCGGCGACGATGCTGAAGGACTCCGGCGAGCACCCGGTGATCTTGCGCGAGGCGGTGACGTCACCGGGCGGCACGACGATCTCCGCGATCAGGGAGCTGGAGAAGCACGGGGTGCGCGCGGCGTTCCTCGCCGCGATCGAGGCGGCCCGCGACCGCGGCCGCGAACTCGGCGGCGCCTAGCAATGAGCGAGCTTGCGAGCGAATCGGTGAGTCCTGTGCGTCCGCGAGTGCGGACTCCGAGCGCCAGCGAGGTGGCCTCATGAGCGGACCGCTGGTGGTGGCGTGGGACGAGGCGCTCACGCACTACGACTTCGGGCCAGGGCATCCGCTGGCGCCGGTGCGGGTGGCGCTGACGATGGACCTCGCCGCGGCACTCGGCGTGCTGGCGACGCCGTCGGTAACGATGCTCTCGCCGGCGCCCGCCACCGACGCCGAGCTCGAGACCGTGCACGACGAGGACTACGTGGCCGCGGTGCGGCGGGCGGGCCGGACGCTGGCGCCCGACCTGCGGTTCGGGCTCGGCACGTCGGACGACCCGGTCTTCGAGGGCATGCACGAGGCGTCCGCGCTGGTCGCGGGGGCGACCCTGGCGGCGGCCAAGACGATATGGCCCGGGCCGCAGGGTCAGGGCGCCGGGACCGCGGACGGTGCGGCGCCCGCACTGCACGCCGCCAGCATCGCCGGCGGCCTGCACCACGCGATGCGCCGGTCCGCCAGCGGGTTCTGCGTCTACAACGACCCGGCGATCGCGATCAGGTGGCTGCTGAGCGCCGGGGTAGAGCGGGTCGCCTACGTCGACACGGACGTGCACCACGGCGACGGGGTGCAGGCGGCGTTCTACGGCGATCCGCGGGTGCTCACGATCAGCCTGCACGAGCATCCCGCCACGCTGTTTCCCGGCACCGGGCTGCCCGGCGAGACCGGCGTCGGCGAGGGCGAGGGCTACGCCGTGAACGTGGCGCTGCCCGCCGGAACAGGCGACGCGGGGTGGCTGCGCGCGTTCGACGCGGTGGTGCCCCCGCTGCTACGCGCGTTCAAGCCGACGGTGCTGGTCAGCCAGCACGGCTGCGACAGCCACCGGCTCGACCCGCTCGCCCACCTGGAGCTGACCGTCGACGGGCAGCGGCGCGCCCAGGTCATGCTGCACGACCTGGCGCATGAGTTGTGCGATGGCCGCTGGCTGCTGACCGGCGGCGGCGGGTACGCGCTCGTCCAGGTGGTGCCGCGGACCTGGACGCACCTGCTCGCGATCGCCGCGGGCACTCCCGTCGACCCGGAAACGGAGACGCCTGCCGCGTGGCGCGAACTGGCCCGCTCCTTGACCGGCGAAACCGCCCCGGCAACCATGACCGACGGCGCGCCTGCGAACTATGTTCCTTTTAGTTCTGGTGTGGATCCGGGTGATCCGGTTGACCGCGCGATCATGCGAACCCGCACTGCGGTGTTTGCCTCGCATGGGCTAGTAGCACACCTGTGACGTGCTTCTTTCCGCCTTTTTCGTAGAATCAGCAGACGGTCGCAAGGGGCAGCGGTCTGCTGGATGCCGCCTAGTAACAACAATGAGCCTATTCGGGGGGTTGCTCTTTTCTGTACGGGACTTACTCTGGATACGTACGTGACTGGTGCGCTGAATCCGGTCAGGCGTGCTCGGCTTCGCGCGGAAGAGGGCAATGATGGCAAGCGAAACCCCCCTAAGCGACGTGAGATTTCTTACTGTCGCCGAAGTGGCCACGATCATGCGGGTATCAAAGATGACCGTCTATCGGCTGGTCCACTCCGGCGAACTGGAAGCCATCCGAGTCGGCCGTTCCTTCCGGGTTCCGGAGCAGGCGGTCAACCAGTACCTCAGGGCCGCCTATGTAGGGACCGGCTGAGCGCTCCCGCTGGCTGCTGACCGCGGATAGACCGGAACCGCCGCAGCACCAGGGGGTAAGTGCTCTGCGGGCATCTCGTTTGGCCAACCCGGCCCTCCCGGCCGCCGTCCGCACCGGACAGCGGGCCGGGGTGCCGGTGCCTGGTTGGGGGCCAGGCCGTAACACTGCTGTGCGATACCAGGTACGCTTGTGCACTGCGCGGGCGGTAGGCGTTCGCGCGGATCCTAACTTCGGGCGTGTGCCCAGCCTCCCGACCTGGTGAGCGCGACGGCGTGCCCGTCTGCCGTTGTGCGAGAAGGAGTGGTGGCCTGATGGGCTCAGTCATCAAGAAGCGCCGCAAGAGGATGGCGAAGAAGAAGCACCGCAAGCTGCTGAAGAAGACCAGGATCCAGCGCCGCAACAAGAAGTAGGCCTCCCGCCGCGTACCCGCTGACCTCGGCAGACAGGGCCGCGCGCCGCCGCTGCTTTCCGTTTGCGCTGCTACCGGTCTCGCCAACTAGCCACCAGGCCGGACGAATTCGCCGACAATGGGAAGAGCTGCAAGGCCGACACCGAGGGGCGGGGCGGATATGAGAGGCGCGAGGCAACGCGACGACGGGTGGGACGAAGGCCGCCGCGACAGCTGGCAGAACGGGAACGGATACCAGCCGGACACCACAGCCGGTTACCAGGGTGCCGGGTACCCGAACGGCGCGGGCTACCCGGGCCAGGACGGCTACGCGTCCCAGACCGGGTACGGCGACCAGGCTTCCGGCGCTGGTCAGGGATACGGCGCCCAGGGGTACGACACCAGGGGCTATGACCCCAGCGGGTACCCGGACAGCGGTTACCAGGGATCTGGCCAGTCGGCCGCGGGTTACGGCGGCGCGGGGTATGACTCCACTGGGTACTCAGGTGGCACCGGGTACTCAGGCGGTACCGGGCACTCAGGCGGCTACGCGCAGTCCGGCTACGCGGCGACCGGCGCAAGCGGTCAGTACGGATGGGCGTCGTCCTCGCCCGGGTCAGAATTTCTTCCGGCGGACGAGTCAGCGTCCGGGAATGACAACGCGGCGGGGACCCCGCGCCCATACGGGCGGCTATCCATTTTCACGTTGCTCGACGATAAGGCGGCGGAATTCGACCGGCTGGCGGAACGCGCGGCCGAGGGCGTTCGCACCGCCGAGCCCGAGACGCTTGTTTATGTCATCCACGTGGTGCCCAAGGCGCCAATGCAGCGGATCATCTACGAGATTTACCGCGACCGCGCGGCTTTTGAGAGCCATGAGCAGCAGCCGCATATTCAGCGTTTCGTCGCCGATCGCAAGTCTTGCGTTCTCGCGACGAACATTATCGACTTGCGGCTGAAATACGCGAAGGTCGCCGCGCTCGCCACCGCTCAGGCGCCCGAGGCGGCGGCTGCGCCGGGATTCGGGCAGGAAACGCAACTGGACCGTGTGCCCGCAGGCCTCGGGTCCGGCGACAGGTACGCCGCGAACGGCTACTCGGCCGCTGACGGCCACTACCAGTACCAGTCAGGTGACCGGTACGCGGCCGCCGGCCAGTACCAGGCGAGCGGCCAGTACCAGACGGCAGAGCAGTACCCGGCGTCTGGCACCGGGCAGTACGCGGCGAACGGCCAGTACGCGGCGTCCAGCACAGCGCAGTACTCGCAGGCCGGCCAGTACCAGACGGCAGAGCAGTACCCGGCGTCTGGCACCGGGCAGTACCAGACGGCAGAGCAGTACCCGGCGTCCGGCACCGGGCAGTACCAGACGGCAGAGCAGTACCCGGCGTCCGGCACCGGGCAGTACCAGACGGCAGAGCAGTACCCGGCGTCCGGCACCGGGCAGTACGCGGCAGAACGGCCAGTACCAGGCTCCGGCAACGGCCAGTACGGTAACGGCCAGGCTCGGCAATGGCGCCCAGTACGGCAGCGGCCAGTACGGCAGCGGGCAGTACAGCAGACGGGCAGTACAGCGACGGGCAGTACAGCGACGGGCAGTACAGCGACGGCCACTACAGCGACAGCCAGTACAGCAGCGAGCAGTACAGCAGCAGCGAGCAGTACAGCAGCGGGAACCTCGGCAGCGAGAACCTCGGCAGCGGCCAGTACGCGGCGTCCAGCAACGGCAGGCAGCTCGGCAGCGGCCGGTACCCGGAGCTTGGCAGCGGCAGGCAGCCTGACGGCGGCGGCCGCCACGCGGAAACCACCAGCGGTGACGGTCAGGCCGGCGGCTACGGGCGCACCGGCGGCTACGAGCAGGGCGGCCAGTCCAGCGAGCCGGAACAGGACACCAATACGGACGCTAGGACGCCACGATTCGAGCCCGTGGAGTGGGACAGGACCGCCTCCCGGGCAGGCCGATACTGAGGCAGCTAAATGCCGGCGCCCCGTATCACGCTGCTCAGCCGACCGGGCTGTCACCTCTGCGACGATGCGCGTGAGGTGATTCGCCGCGTGGCCGGAGAACTCGGCGTGACCTGGGAGGAACGTGATATCACGCAGTCGGAAGAAGATCTGCGTGAGTACTGGGAAAAGATTCCCGTCACACTGGTCGACGGAGTCCAGCACGATTTCTGGCGTGTATCGGAAGACCGCCTGCGCACTGCCCTCAGCCAGCGCTAATTCCTCTTTCCGGCGGAAATCTCGCGTTCTATGCGCGCGTATAAATTTCCGCGACCATTGGAATCGGCCGCGTAACATCCCATTGCGGTCACCGGGCCGGAGCTGCCATGAGACCATGGGGAGGAGCGGCCTGCCGCGGGCCTCCGGATGGGTCCGGGCACGGGCTTGGCGGATGACTTTGTGCATTCGTTCACAAACGACGTATGGTAGGTAGCAGCCACGATCGGCCGCAGTGCCCGATGGTGGCCGGCGTACCCCCAACGCCATCCAACCTAGCCGGGCCGCGTCCTGCGCGGGCCGCCAGTAGCGTCGATTCCACCCCCGGGAGGGCGCCGCATGTCCAATGTCGCCGAGTTGCCTAACCCCTCCGACGGACCAGGCAGCCCCGACCAGCTGGACGGCCAGACCGACCGGCTCTATCCCGGCGGCATCCCCGACGCGACCGTGGCAAGGCTGCCCATCTACCTGCGTGCCCTCTACACGCTGGCCGACCGCGGCGTGAGCACGGTCGCGAGCGACGAGCTCGCCGCGGCGGCGGGCGTCAACTCCGCGAAGCTGCGCAAGGACCTGAGCCACCTCGGCTCGTACGGGATCAGGGGCGTGGGCTACGACGTCGAGTACCTCGTCTACCAGGTGTCGCGCGCACTGGGCCTGAACCAGAACTGGGCAGTGGTGATCGTCGGCGCCGGTAACCTCGGCCGCGCCCTGGCCAGGTACGGCGGCTTCGTCACCCGCGGATTCCGCATCGCGGCGCTGCTCGACAGCGACCAGACGCTGGTCGGCCGCGCGGTCGGCTCGGTGGCCGTCCGCCACGCCGGCGAACTCGAGGAGATCGTGGCCACCAGCGGCATCGCGATCGGCGTGATCGCGGTCCCCGCGGGAGCGGCCCAGGCGGTGTGCGACCGGCTCGTCGCCGCCGGGGTGACCAGCATCCTGAACTTCGCTCCGCTGGTGCTGACCGTGCCAGAAGGGGTGGATGTGCGTAAGGTCGACCTATCTATCGAGCTGCAGATTCTCGCCTTCCACGCGCAGCGGCGGTCCGCCGAGCGGTTCGGGCAGGTGCCGGATCCGGCGGCGGCGGAAGGCTAGGCGGTGAACCGGTGAGCGTCCTCGTTGTCGGCCTCAGCCACAAGAGCGCGCCAGTCGAGACCCTCGAGCGCGCCGCGGTCGGCGGCGATACGCTAGGCAAGCTCCTGCGGGACATCGCCCACCTGCCGGACACCGCGGAAACCTTCGTGATCTCGACCTGCAACAGGGTGGAGGTCTACGCCGAGGTGGGCCGGTTCCACGGCGGCGTCAACGGCATCTGCGAACTGCTCGCCAGGCACTCAGGTATCCCGGCCGGCGAGCTCACCGCCAGCCTGTACGTGCACTACGAGGACCGCGCGGTGCAGCACCTGCTCGCCGTGGCTAGCGGGCTCGACTCGATGGTGGTAGGCGAAGCCCAGATACTCGGCCAGGTGCGGGCCGCCCTCAAGGCCGCCGGTGACTATGGCACGCTCGGCCGGTCGCTGCGCGACCTCGGCAGCATCGCGCTCCGTGCGGGCAAGCGGGCCCGCGCGGAGACCGGAATCGACCGGCTCGGCATCAGCCTGGTCAGCGTCGGCGTCGAGCTGGCGGCGTCGCGCCTGGGCCCGACCGGGGCAGAGCTCCTCACCGGCCGCGCTGTCCTCGTCGTCGGGGCCGGCGCGATGAGCGGGCTGGCCGTGGCCACCGCCGCGCGGGCCGGCGCGGCACAGATCGCCGTGGCCAACCGGACGCGGTCCAAAGCGGAACGGCTCGCGACCGCAGCCGGCGGCGTAGTCGCGGATTTCGCGGACCTGCCTGCCGCGATCGCGGGCGCCGACCTGGTCATCTCCTGCACCGGCGCCGCCGGGGCGGTCATCACCGGGCAGATGGCGGGTGCCGCGCTTGACCAGCGCCCGGCGGGCGCGCCACTGGTGCTGCTCGACCTCGCGATGCCGCGCGACGTCGATCCGGCGGTCGCGGACCTGCCCGGCGTGAGCGTCATCGACCTTGACGAGCTGCGCGGCACCGGGGAGGCGGCCGTCGGCGCGGCTGAGGTCGCGACCGTCCGCGCGATCGTCGAGGAGGAGTTCGCCGCCTACGGGTCCGCGGTCCGTGCCGCCCAGGTGACGCCGACCGTAGTGGCGCTGCGCGCCAAGGCGGCGACGGTCGTCGACGCTGAGCTCGAGCGGCTCGGCGGGCGGCTCAGCGAGCACGGCGTGAGCGGGCATGCCCTGGAAGAAATCGCCCAGACGGTGCGCCGAGTGGTAGACAAGCTGTTGCATGCGCCGACCGTCCGGGTAAAGGAGCTCGCGTCGTCGCCCGGCGGCGAAGAATACGAGACCGCGCTCCGGGTCCTTTTCGACCTGGACCCGCGCGCGGTTGAGGCAGTGATACGCGCCGAAGTCGAAACTCCCGACATCACCGATCAGGAGGGGAGCCTGTGAAGGCGGACACCCCGTTGCGGCTCGGCAGCCGCCGGAGCCCGATGGCCGTCGCCCAGTCGGGCAACGTGGCCAGGCTCCTCACCGAGCGCACCGGCCGCCGGGTGGAGATCGTCGGGGTGACCACGCTCGGCGACGTCAGCAGGGAACAGCTCGCGCAGATCGGCGGCACCGGGGTTTTCGTCAGCGCGTTGCGGGAAAGCCTGCTCCGCCAGGAGGTGGACTTCGCCGTGCATTCGCTCAAGGACCTGCCCACCGGGGCACCGGAGGGGATCACGCTGGCCGCCATCCCGCCCCGCGAAGACCCCCGCGACGCGCTGGTCGCGCGAAACGGGGCGAAGCTGGCTGACCTGCCGGCCGGGGCCCGCATCGGCACCGGCTCGCCGCGGCGCGCGGCACAGCTCGCCGTGCTGCGCGGCGACATCATCTGCGTGCCCATCCGCGGCAACGCGGGCACCAGGCTGGCGAAGGTCCGCGACGGCGAGCTCGACGCGGTGGTGCTCGCGTACGCCGGGCTGGCCAGGATCGGCCACACCGACCTGGTCAGCGAGATCTTCGAGCCGGACAGCATGGTCCCCTCACCAGGCCAGGGTGCGCTCGCGGTGGAGTGCCGCTCCGACGACGCCGAGCTCACCGGACTGCTCGCCACGATCGATCACCAGCAGTCCCGCGCCGCCGTGACGGCCGAGCGCGGCTTGCTCGCCGCTCTCGAGGCCGGCTGCAGCGCCCCTGTCGGCGCGTACGCCGCTCTCAGCGGCACTCAGCTGCGCCTGGACGCCGTTGTGCTCGGTGAGAAGATGATCGTGCGGGAACACGGCGAAGCGGACGCCACGGACGCGGCGCGCCTCGGGCGTGAGCTCGCGGCCCGGATGCTCGCGCTCGGCGCGGCGGATCTGGTGGGCGGCAATACCGACAGGAATGATGCGCATGACTGACATGGACGGCTGGGTGGCGTTTGTCGGCGCCGGGCCCGGAGACGAAGGGCTGCTGACGACGCGCGCGGTCCGCCTGCTCGGCGACGCGGCCCTGGTCGTGGCCGAGCCCGAGGTCGCGGACCGGGTCCGCCGCCTGCTCAGGCCTGACGCGCAGGTCGTCGAGCCCACGGACGCGGCGGGGGCCGTGCGGACGCTGCTCCAGACGGCCAAGTCCGGCCTGCTGGCGGTCCGGCTGTACCCGGGCGACCCGCTGCTCAGCGGTGCGGCCGCCGAGGTGCAGGCCTGCGCTAAGGCCAAGGCCCGCTTCGAGATCATCCCCGGGGTGCCTGCCGTCACCGGCGTGCCCGCCTACGCAGGCATCGCGCTGACCGGCGACACCCCTGGCGAGCTGCGCGTGATCCACGCCAGCGAGGCCAGCCAGGTGTCCTACGGCCAGGGCACGCTCGTGGTGCTCGGCGCGGAGACCGCCCCGCAGGAGCTCGGCAAGATGCTGATCGCCGCGGGCTGGCCGGACGCGACGCCGTTCGCGATCACCTGGGACGGCACGACCACCGACCAGCAGACCGTTGTCACCACTCTTGGCAGGATCGGGCCCGACCTCAAAGCGGCGGGCGTGACCGTGGCCACCACCCGCGGCGGCGCCATCGCGGTGATCGGCGAGGCCGCCGCGGCCAAGAGCCGGTTCTCCTGGTACGAGACCAAGCCGCTGTTCGGCTGGCGGGTGCTGGTGCCGCGGACCAGGGAACAGGCCTCCTCGGTCTCTGACCGGCTACGCGAGTACGGGGCGGTGCCCGAGGAGGTCCCGACGATCGCGGTCGAGCCGCCGCGCACCCCCCAGCAGATGGAGCGCGCGGTCAAGGGCCTGGTCACCGGTAGGTACCAATGGGTGGCATTCACCTCCACCAACGCGGTCAAGGCGGTGCGCGAGAAGCTCGAGGAGTACGGCCTGGACGCACGGGCCTTCGCCGGCGTCAAGGTCGCGGCGGTCGGCGAGCAGACCTCCGCCGCGCTGCTCGACTTCGGTATCCGGCCTGACCTGGTGCCGGACGGCCAGCAGTCAGCCGAGGGACTGGCCGACGCGTGGCCGCCCTACGACGACCTGCTCGACCCGATCAACCGGGTGCTGCTCCCGAGGGCTGACATTGCCACGGAAACCCTCGTCGCCAGGCTGACCGACCTCGGCTGGGAGGCGGAGGACGTGACCGCGTACCGCACGGTGCGCGCCGCGCCGCCGCCCGCGCCGGTCCGGGAGGCCATCAAGGGCGGCGGGTTCGACGCCGTGCTCTTCACCTCGTCGTCCACCGTCAGGAACCTGGTCGGGATCGCGGGCAAGCCGCACGCGGTGACCGTGATCGGCGTGATCGGCCCGCAGACGGCGAAGACGGCGAACGACTTCGGCCTGCGGGTCGACGTGACGTCCTCCAAGCCGTCGGTCACCGCGCTGGTCGACGCGCTCGCCGAGTTCGGCGCCGCGCAACGGGACGCGGCCGCCGAAGCAGGCGAGCCGCTGCGCCGCCCGAGCGAGCGCCGCCGCGGCGCCCGCCGTCGTCTCCGCTAGGCAGCCGCCTCCGCTAGATAGCTAGATAGCTAGATAGGAGAGGGTCATGACCGCTGGGTTCCCTGAGCTGCGGCCGCGGCGGCTGCGCGGCACGCGGGCACTGCGCGCCATGGTGGCCGAGACGGCGCTGCGCCCCGCGGAGCTCGTCCTGCCGGTGTTCGTCAAGGAAGGCATCACCGAGCCGGTGCCGATCGGCTCGATGCCCGGCGTCGTCCAGCACACCAGGGACAGCCTGCGGAAGGCCGCCGCGGAGGCGGCCGGGGCCGGGGTGGGCGGCATCATCGTGTTCGGCGTCCCCGCGGCCAAGGACGAGCGCGGCAGCGCCGCCGACGACCCGGACGGGATCTCCCAGGTCGCGATCGCCGACATCAGGGCGGAGACCGGTGACGACCTGGTTGTCATGGCGGATCTCTGCCTGTGCGAGTACACCGATCACGGCCATTGCGGCATCGTCACCGCCGACGGCGACGTGGACAACGACACGACGCTCGAGCGTTACGCGAGCATCGCGATCGCCCAGGCCCAGGCCGGCGCGCACATGGTCGCCCCGAGCGGCATGATGGACGGCCAGGTGGGCGCCATCAGGAGAGCGCTGGACCGGGCGGGCTTCACGAACATCCCCGTCTGCGCGTACTCGGCCAAGTACGCGTCGGCGTTCTACGGACCGTTCCGCGAGGCCGCCGAGGGCGCGCCGAAGTTCGGCGACCGCGCCACCCACCAGCAGGACCCCGCCAACGCGGTCGAAGCGCTCAAGGAGGTCGAGCTCGACCTCGCAGAGGGCGCGGACATGGTGATGGTCAAGCCCGCGCTGAGCTACCTCGACGTGATCCGCCGGGTCGCGGACACGGTCCTAGTGCCGGTCGCCGCCTACCAGGTCAGCGGCGAGTTCGCGATGCTCGAGGCCGCTGCGGCGAACGGCTGGGTGGACCGCGACAAGGCGATCATGGAAACCCTCACCGCGATCCGCCGGGCGGGCGCGAGCGTCATCTTGACCTACTGGGCTACCGAGGTCGCCCGGCGGCTCCGCTAGCGCACCTAGTAGCATTTCGCTATCCCACAGCAAGGCACGACCCGGGTGCTTTGGCGTACCCGGCGTCGGTGGGGGCGGACGACGAGGAAGTGCGGGGCATGGTGACGATGATGCGGCGACGAGGCCGTCGCCGGGGGGAACGACAGGCGCCGGCAATGGACGCGGCTGCCCGGGAGTACGCCGGGATGGGCTGGCCGGTATGCCCGGGAGCGCATCCGAGCCGCGGCCTGGACGGGACGCGGGAACCGGGCCGTGCGTGCTCGTGCGACCGAGTCGGGTGCCCGGCACCCGGGGCCCACCCGGTGTCGCCGACCTGGCAAATGCAGGCGACGGTGGACGGCGAGACGATCAGGCAGTGGTGGGAAGCCCGTCCGGAGGCGAACGTAATACTCGTCACCGGGCGGGTTTTTGACGTTCTGGACGTGCCGGCGGTCGCCGGCGCGGCGGCGCTGTCGGCGATGGCGGCGGCCGGCGTCCCGACGGGGCCGGTCGCCGTCCAGGGCGACGAACGGATGCTGTTCTTCGTGGCGACCAGGGGCGCGCCAGCCGACGAGGACGAATGGTGGTCATGCGGGCTGGACTCCTCGCCGGACACGTCCGCCCAGACGGAGGGGCTGCGCTGGCACTCCAGGGACAGTTACGTGCTCGCCCCGCCGTCCCGGTACGGCGGCGGCCAGGACGTACGCTGGGTCAGGCAGCCCGCGGGACAGCCGCTGCCTGACGCGCTGCGGCTGCTCGAGTTCCTGGTCGACGCCTGCGAGGAAGAAGGCAGCTAACGTGACCGACCACTCCGCAGAACTGTTCGCCCGCGCGCTTGAGGTAACCCCTGGCGGCGTCAACTCCCCGGTCCGGGCCTTCGGCCCCGTGGGCGGGACGCCCCGGTTCATCGAGCGAGGGCTCGGCCCGTACCTGTTCGACGTCGACGGCAGGCAGTACGTGGACCTGGTGTGCTCCTGGGGGCCGATGATCCTCGGGCATGCGCACCCGGCGGTCGTCACCGCGGTGTCGAGAGCACTGGCGAGCGGGACGTCGTTCGGCGCCGCCACCGCGGGCGAGGTCGAGCTGGCCGCCGAGATCATCGCGCGGGCCCCTGTCGAGCAGGTCCGGCTGGTCAACTCTGGCACCGAGGCGACGATGTCCGCGCTGCGCCTGGCCCGCGGCTACACCGGCCGGTCGCTGGTGGTGAAGTTCGCCGGGTGCTATCACGGCCACGTCGACGCGCTGCTGGTGGCCGCCGGGTCGGGGGTCGCGACGTTCGGGCTGCCTGACACGCCGGGAGTGACGGGCGCGTCGGCCGCCGACACGGTCGTGCTGCCGTACAACGACGCGGACGCCGTGCGGGCGCTGTTCGCCGCCCGCGCCGACGAGATCGCCTGCGTCATCACCGAGGCCTGCCCGGCGAACATGGGCGTGGTGCCGCCCGCGGCCGGGTTCAACGAGCTGCTCCGCTCGCTGTGCGACGGCGCGGGCGCGCTGCTGATCATGGACGAGGTGCTCACCGGCTTCCGGGTGTCCCCGTCCGGGTGGTACGGAGTGGACGGCGTCCCCGGGGACCTCGTGACGTTCGGCAAGGTGATGGGCGGCGGGCTACCGTGCGCGGCGTTCGGCGGCCGTGCGGAGGTGATGCAGCGGCTCGCCCCCGTCGGGCCCGTCTATCAGGCGGGCACGCTGTCGGGCAACCCGCTGGCGACGGCGGCCGGCCTGGCCACGCTGCGCGCCTGCACGCCGACGGTGTACGAGGCGGTCGACTCCTTCGCCAGCGCGCTGTCGGCGCAGGTGTCGGCGGTGCTGGACAAGGAGGGGGTGCCGCACTGCCTGTCCACGGCAGGGAACCTGTTCACCGTCTTCCTCGGCCGCACGGAACCGGTACGGAACTTCGCCGATGCCAAGGCCCAGTCCACCGCCGCCTACGCGGCGTTCTTCCACGCGATGCTCGACGGCGGCGTCTACCTGCCGCCGTCGGCCTTCGAAGCGTGGTTCGTGTCCGCCGCGCACGACGAACACACGCTGTCACGCGTCGCCGATGCCCTCCCGGCCGCGGCCAGGGCCGCCGCCGCCGTGCTTGGCTGACCCTGTGCTCGGCCGACGCCGCGCTCTGGTGAACCGGTAAGCTGGCGGGGCCATGGCCGAGACCACTGTCGTGCACCTGCTCAGGCACGGTGAAGTGCACAACCCGGACCACGTCCTGTACGGGCGCCTGCCCGGCTACCACCTGTCGGCGAACGGGCGGATGATGGCCGCCGCCGCCGCTGACTTCTTCGACGGCCGCCCGGTCGCGGCGATCTTCGCCTCGCCGCTCGAGCGCGCGCAGGAGACCGCCGCCCCGGTGGCCGAGCGGCTGGGACTTGAGATCGTCACCAGCGACCGGCTGATCGAGTCGGCGAACGTGCTTGAGGGCAGGACCGTGACGCTCACCCAGCTCGCGGTGAACCCGGGAAACTGGCGGTACCTGTGGAACCCGTTCCGGCCGTCGTGGGGCGAGCCGTACACGGAGGTCGTGGCCAGGATGCGGGAAGCCATCGCCCAGGCGAGGGACGCCGCCCGCGGCAAGGAGGCTGTCTGCGTCAGCCACCAGCTGCCGATCTGGGTCAGCCGGCTCGCCGCCGAGCACAGGCGCCTATGGCACAACCCGAAGGCCAGGCAGTGCGCCCTGGGCTCGGTCACCAGCTTCACCTTCGACGGGGACCAGCTCACCGGCGTTTCTTACGCCGTGCCGCCCCGCCGACAGGTTGCCGACCCTGATAGGGCACAATAGACCGGGTACTACCCCCTGTAGGAGATCATAAGGAACCGCCGGTGTTCAGAGCCAAGCGCCGGACGGTCGTCACTGTGGCGGCCGTTGCCGCCGTACTGCTGGCAGGCGCGCTCGCGGTCACGCTGACCGCAGGGAGCGGGCAGGCCAGCGGCGTCACCTACATCGGCGGCGACAACAGCCAGCAGGTGTACTCGGCGGGGCACCGCGCGCTGGCGCCCGACTTCACAGGAACGTCGCTTACCGGGACGCCGATCCGGCTGGCCAGCTACCGCGGCAAGGTGGTCGTGCTGAACTTCTGGGGCTCGTGGTGCGCGCCGTGCCGCGCGGAGGGCCCAACGCTCGCGGTGCTGTCGGAGCAGTACCGCTCGAAGGGCGTCTCGTTCCTCGGCGACGACGTGGGGGACACCACCGTGAACGCGCTCGCCTTCACCCATGACATCGGCATCGGCTATCCGAGCGTGAACGACGCGAGCTACTCCATCGTCCAGGACTTCAGCCGGGTGGCATCGGTCGGTTATACGCCCACCACGGTCGTGATCGACCGGACCGGGCACATCGCGGGCCTGGTGATCGGCAAGATCAGCTTCCAGTCGATGACGACGATCCTTAACGACGTGGCGGCGAGCCCATGACCGACGTGCACACCCCGCGGGAGCAGGCGGCGGCCGCGGGCGAAGAGACGGTCTCGTTCGGGATAACGGAGACGGAACCGGACGCGACCGGTAGCGGCGCGGGGACGGGACCGTCCGCGGGCTGGCTGCGCTGGGGATGGCGTCAGCTCACCTCCATGCGGACCGCGCTGGTGCTGCTGTTCCTGCTCGCGCTCGGGTCGGTGCCCGGGTCGGTGCTGCCGCAGCAGGGGTCCGACCCCGCCGCGGTGCAGCAGTACTACGCCTCGCACCCCGCGCTCGCGCCGTGGCTGAACCACCTCGGGCTGTTCAACGTGTTCGCCGCGCCGTGGTTCGCGGCGGTCTACCTGCTGCTGTTCACGTCGCTGGTCGGGTGCGTCGTGCCGCGGACGTTCAAGCTGGCCGGCTCCGCGCGGACGCCGCCGCCGCGCGCGCCGCGGAACCTCCGGCGGCTGCCGCACTCGGCGTCGTTCCCGTCATCGCTGGCGCCGGGGGCTGCCGTCGACGCGGCCGCCGCGATGCTCGGCGGGCAGCGGTTCCGGCTGCGGCGGCCCGCCTCGGGTGACGACGGCCACTGGGTGTCGGCGGAGAAGGGCTACCTGCGCGAGGCAGGCAACCTGCTGTTCCACCTCGCGCTGCTCGGGGTGCTCGTGTCGATCGCGCTCGGCGGGCTGTTCGGCTACAAGGCGGACAAGCTGCTGGTCGAGGGGCAGGGCTTCTCCGACACGATGCCGGCGCTGGACGAGTTCCACCCCGGACGACTGGTCAGCGAGTCGGACCTGGCGCCGTTCTCGCTGACGCTGGATCGCTTCTCGGCGAGCTACCTGACGTCGGGAGACTCGCGCGGGCAGCCTTCCGACTTCAACGCCACCGTCACCTACTCCCCGTCGCCAGGCGCTCCGCCGCGGACGGACAACATCAGGATCAACAACCCGCTGTCGGTTGATTCCACGAAGGTCTACCTGATCGGGCACGGGTACGCGCCGGTGTTCAAGGTGACCGACTCGCACGGGAACGTGGCCTACAACGAGGCGACGCCGTTCATCCCGGCTAACACCGGGACGTTCCTCTCCGACGGGGTGGTCAAGGCCCCGGACGCGTCGCTCGGCTTCATGGGCGTGTTCGTGCCGACCGCGGTGTCGGTCGGCGGCACGCTCGAGTCGGCATTCCCCGCTGACGACTTTCCCGCCGTGTCGCTGATCGGGTATTCGGGCAACCTCGGCATGAACTCCGGGGTCCCGCAGTCGGTCTACCAGCTGAACACGGCGGGGATGACGAAGGTCGCCGGGTCGCCGCACCTGATGCTGCCCGGGCAGACGTGGACGCTGCCCGGCGGACGCGGTGCGATCACGTTCGTCGGCGTCAAGCAGTGGGTGTCGCTGGCGATCACGTACGACCCCGGGCAGGTACCCGCGCTCGTGTGCGGGATGCTCGCGCTCGGCGGGCTGCTGCTGTCGTTCCTCGTGCGGCGGCGGCGGGTGTTCGTGCGGGCGGTGCCTGCCGCATCCGGCAGCGGCTCCGTGGTGACGGTCGGCGGGCTGGCGCGCACCGACGCCAGCGGCGGCTTCGAGGAGGAGTTCGCCGAGCTGGCCGCGGAACTCGCCGCCCAGCAGAAACCTGAGCCTAACAACCAGTCAGAAGCAGGAGCGTGAGCTCGTGTCCGTAAACCTAGGCCTGGCGCAGGTCAGCGGCGACTTCCTCGTCGCGGCGATCGTCATCTACTCGCTCGCGGTGATCGGGTTCGCGGGCGACTTCGCCTTCGGCCGGCCGCGCCGGGCGAAGGCCGCTGGCGCCGCCGTCGCCTCCGGCGAGCGTGCCGCCCAGCTCGCGACGGTGGGTGCGGCCCAGGGCGCGGCTCAGGGGGCGAGCGGCGGCGGGGTTTCTGAGGCGCCGGGGGCGCCCGGCCTGGCGGACGGAGCTCAGGCAGTCCCGGCGGACGCGGGTGCTGGTGCCACCGGTTCCGGTGACGCCGGTTCTGGTGACGCGGCGCTGCCCGCGCGGCAGGTGCCCGCGCTGCGCGCCATCTGGGAGGCGGGCCCCTGGGTGCGGGCCGCCGTGGCGTTCAGCGCGCTCGGCATCCTCGCCCACCTGGTGGCGGTCGTCACCAGGGGCTTCGCGGTGCATCGCGCGCCGTGGGGCAACATGTACGAGTTCGTGACGGCGCTGACCTGCGTAGCCGCGATCTTCTTCTGCTATGTGATGGTGCGGTACAGGGCGTGGGTGCTGGGCGTGTTCGTGATAGGCGCGGTGGTCGTCGCGCTCGGGCTCGCCGAGACGGTCATCTACACGGCCGCCGGCCCGCTGGTGCCCGCGCTGCAGTCGTACTGGCTGAGCATCCACGTGACCGCCATGACGCTGGCAACAGGCATCTTTTTCGTCGCCGCGGTGCTCGGGGTCATGTACCTCGTCGTCGAGCGCTACCGTGCGCGGGTGGCGGCCGGGAAGGCCCAGCCGGGCAACGGGCTGCTCGCGCGGATCCCTTCGGCGGCGCAACTGGACAAGCTGACCTACCGGACCGTGGTGTTCGGGTTCCCGATCTGGACGTTCGGCGTCATCGCCGGCGCCATCTGGGCGGACCAGGCCTGGGGCCGCTACTGGGGCTGGGACCCGGTGGAGACCTGGGCGTTCATCACCTGGGTGCTGTACGCCTGCTACCTGCACGCCCGCGCCACCGCAGGCTGGCGAGGCCGCCGCGCGCACTACATCCAGCTGCTCGGCTTCGTGAGCCTGACGTTCAACATGCTGGTGGTCCAGGTCTTCATCACCGGCATGCACTCCTACGCAGGCGTCGGCTGACCGGCTGCGGCATCAGCGTCGCGGCCTGATCATCGTGCGGGATTCAGCGTCGATTTCCGGGGCAAATCCCGCACGATCTCTTGCACTCTGCCCAGGCTCAATTACTGTGCGGGATTTAGCGACGAAATCCGGGGCTTATCCCGCACGATAACTCCGGCCAAGTGGCGTGGGTTGGCCGTGAGGTGGGTGAGTAGAGCGAAGCTAGTGTGGCAGCGGCGTTGATCTGGGACTTGCGAGGTCAGGGGCGCCAACGAGGACTCCGAGCGGAAGTTATCCACAGGATGGCGCTGCAGGCGGCAGTTATCCACAGGTCGCAAAACTGCTCTGGCGATCATGGGATGGGCCCCGAAAACTTGACCCATGACAGATCAAAGGCCTTTTAGCTTGGCGGAGCTGCTTGATTTTCAAGCACGGGTTGTCAGTCGTTCGCAGGTTCTTGGTCATGGGCTTTCCGGGAACGCTGTCTCGCGGAGGACCAAGTCCGGGAACTGGCAGCGGCTGCAACGGGGGACTTACGCGACCTTCAGCGGAGCGCCGCCGCGCGAGGCGCGGCTATGGGCGGCCGTGCTCCGAGCTGGTCCCGGGGCCGTGCTCAGCCACGAGACCGCGGCCGAGGTGCATGGTCTTGCGGACAAGCCGAGCAAGGTAATCCACGTGACCGTGGCCGCCAATCTGGATCCAGCCCGGTACGGCAAGATTCCCGGGGTGGTTATCCACCGGTCGCGGAGGGTGGTTCGGCAAGAGTTGCCGCCGTGGCAGTTGCCGCGGACGCCCGTCGCCGAGACTGTGCTTGACCTGGTGGCCGCGTCGGCGTCGTTTGATGACGCCTACTCGTGGCTGTCTCGGGCGACCGGGCGGCGGCTGGTCTCGGCGGGGATGATCAAGGAAGCGATGGCGGCGCGCAAGAGGATGCGGTGGCGAGGATGGCTGACCGATGCGCTCGACGATGTTGCCGACGGGGTCATGTTTCCGCTGGAGCTTCGCTATGTCCGCGATGTCGAGCGTGCGCACGGGCTGCCCGCCGCCCGGCGGCAGGCGCGGCGCGAGCTCGCCGGCGGCGTTCGGTACCTGGACAATTTCTACGACGCGTACCGGTTGTGCGTCGAGCTCGACGGGCGGTCCAGTCACCCGCCGGAGCAGAAGTGGCAAGACGCCGACCGCGACAACGACAACCTGTTCGCCGGCGACGTCCAGACGCTGCGCTTCGGGGTGCGTGACGTTACCGTCCGGCGCTGCGCGCGGGCGGGGCAGCTGGCCGCGGCGCTGATGCGACGCGGCTGGGATGGCGCCGGCTTGCACGCCTGCGGTACGCGCTGTCAGGTAACGGTGCGTAACTCGCCGGGGTCGGCGGAGGTGCCGCGGATTCTGCGGTCGAGCTGACGGAGGAATTCCGGGTCATCGTCGGGGCCCTGCGAGACGTGCTGCCGGTCGCGGGATGACGGCTTCGCGCGGGCGGCCGGATGCCGGGCGACGGCGGCGTCCGCCGCGGCCCAGGGGGAGTACCAGGTGCCAGCGCTGGCGGTTACCCATGACTTGGAGCGCCGTGACCTGCGGGCGACGAGCCATGCCAGCGCGCCCACGATGAACGTCGCGGAGATGATGCATATCCAGGTGCTCTTCGAGAGGCCTCGGTATTCCACGGCCGGCGTCAGCGCCGCGTCAGTGAGGCAGTAGAGCCAGCAGCCCGCCAGGAATAGGACAAAAAGGACACCTGACAGCAACATGGCGAAAGCCTAACCTCCGGTCTCCTGCTCCGTATCCCGATTGCTCATCTTTTACCGCCTGCCTGTCTAGTTACCGTCTGTCACCCGGGGTGACGTGCACGCCGAATCGGAATACTCTGGGCTTTGGGCACGAACAAGGGGAGTACCCAGCATGCGGCTACGCCTGTTCGCGCGGCTCCGCCGCATCGTCGGTTGGCGCTCGCATGACCAGGACCAGGGCCATCCCCGGGCGCGGGACTCCTATCCCCGTGAAGACGGCGGCAGGCACCGCAGGAATCCGGCCGTCGCGCCGCCCCGCCCGACCGCGCAGCCGCCGGCGGCGGATGCCGGGCTGCTACAGCCGCCGGCCGAGCTGCCGCGGCGAACCCCGCAGTCGCAGCCGCCGTGGTCGCCGCAGTCTCCGAGGCCTGCCCAGCCGCTGAGGCCGTCGCAGCCTGCCGCGGGTTTCGCCGCGCAGCCGGCAGCGCCGCGAAACTACGGCCCGCCGCCCGACGCGGAACGGCCCGCGGCCCGGGGAGGCGGAGGCGGCGTCGGGCGCGCGCGGATCAGGGAGGTCCCGTTCGGCGCGGCGCCGTTGGAGGCGGCCGCCGTCACGCGGGAAGCTCACCAGGAAGCACAGGCACCAGGGATGCCAGAGGCAGCCGTGGTACCAGGTGGTGGGCGAGTCGCAGGCCGACGAGCAGCAAGCTCAGTTCTTCGGCATGGTGGACGCGGCGGGCCTTGGCCAGGCGGCCACGGCGCCGCCGGCGGGCAACGCCACCCCAGCCACCGGCATGCGCGCGGCGCGCCCCGGTCGTCGCGCGGCGCTGCCGTTCGCGGCGCCGCACCCGAAGGGCCACCCGCCGACCGCGGACGGCCGCCAGAACTGCGGTGCGCTCGAGGCGATCCTGTGGCGGCAGTGGGATGCCTCTGCGCCCCCGTCGGCTGAGGTAATCGCCGCCGTCGACCGGCTCGCGAGCTTCCCGCGGGCGCTCCAGGAGAAGCTCGCCGCCGGGCTCGACGGCATCTACGTGGGCGACGGCGGGGTGCCCCAGCTCGACGACATGGGGGCACTGCACGGCGTGCCGCTGCCGTCCGGCCGGGCGACGTGGGATGCCTGCGCCGGGGCGTACGGCGAGCGCAAGATCGTGGTGGGATCCCGGCCGTCGCCGACCCCTGACGTGATGTGCCACGAGGTCGGGCACGCGCTCGACGATCTCGACAGCCCGCCTGGCAAGTGGCAATCCGACTCCGCCGAGTTCAGGATGATTTATGATCAGTGCCAGCCCTTTATCGCGAGCGACTTCCACCGCCAGCGAGGCGGCCTTGGCCGCAAGGAGTTCTTCGCCGACGCATTTGCCGCGATAGCGTCGGCGCAGCGGCCAGCACTGGTCGACATGCTGAGCGGCAACACGCGCATCGCGTTGCGGGTGATGCTGTACTTCAACCGGCGTTATGGCATCTAGGTGATCAGGCGATGTTTGTCATTCGACTGCCGAACGGGAACCTGCAGGTTCCGGCGACCGCCATCCGTCAGGACGGCCCGGTCATCGGCGATGTGTACGTCGAGATCGGGCCGCAGGATGCGGACTACGACCGGCTCGCCGAGCAGGCGCTGACCCCCGACGAGGTCGAGCAGCGGCGGCAGGAGTGGCGCGCGGGCGACGCCGCGCTGCACAGGGAGTTCCTGGAGTTCGCCAGGCTAGCGGGCGATCAGTACTGGCCGGGCGAGGATCCCGAAGCCGACTGACGCCCGGCAGGGCACGAGACGGCTTAGTCGGCCACAAGACCACAAGAGGCGAAGCGCGGACCTCAGTCGCCCGAGGTCCGCGCTCAAAGTCAAGCCGCAGGGTGCCCTTCAGGTGAAACCGCACTATCGCCGCGCAACAGGGCGCGCACTTCGGATTCACGGAATCGTCGGTGCCCGCCGGGCGTGCGGATGCTGGTGATCCGTCCTGACGCCGCCCACCTGGTGACAGTCTTCGGATCCACCCGGAACAGGGCGGCTACTTCCCCAGGGGTGAGCAGCCGCTCATTGTTGCCGTCCACGTCCCATCTCCTCGCCTCGGTCGGAGTATGCCCCTAGTTTGGCGACAAACGGATACTTTCTGCCCCAATTTCGGGAAATTGCCTCAGCGATTCGCTGGTCGCTCAGGGTGACTCACCAGTAAGTCCCGCATGACGTGGCACTACGCTGGATCGCGAGGAGGCTGACGCGTGGCTGAACTGGTTCCGCTCGACGAGATACGCGCCGCAGCGCACAGGATCGCAGGCGTCGTGGTCCGTACCCCGCTGGTCCCGTTCCCCGCTGCCGTGACGCCAAGCGATGCCGCGCCGCCGTCTCCCGGCCGGCCGGACCTGCTGGTCAAGCCCGAGTCGCTGCAGCCCACCGGCGCGTTCAAGCTGCGCGGCGCCTACAACGCGATCCGCGCGCTGACCGAGGATCCCGCGACGAGGCCCGGCGGGGTGGTCGCGCACTCGAGCGGCAACCACGGGTTCGCGGTCGCGTACGCCGCGGCGCTGCTCGGCGTCAAGGCGGCCGTCGTCGTGCCGCGGGGCGCCCCGGGGGTCAAGACCGACGCGATCGTGGGAGCAGGCGCGGAACTCGTCTGGGTTGAGCCCAACCTGGCCGCGCGGGTCGAGGCGGCCGGGCAGATCGCGAGGACCCGCGGCTACGCCGAAATCCCGCCCTTCGACGACCGGCTGGTGATCGCGGGGCAGGGGACGATCGGTCTCGAGATCGCGGACGACCTCGCGGCCCGTCCGCCGCGGGCGGTCCTCGTCCCGGTCGGCGGCGGCGGTCTCATCTCCGGCATCGCGGTGGCCATCACGGCGCTCCTGCCGGAGACGAAGGTCATCGGCGTGGAGCCGGAACTCGCCGCCGACGCCCGCGACTCGCTGCACAGCGGCACCCGTGTCGCCTGGCAGGCCGCCGACACCGCCCGGACCAGGGCCGACGCGCTGCGCGTGGAGCAGGTCGGCGAGCTGACCTTCCCGCACATCCGCGAGCTGGTCAGCGACATCGTCACGGTGACGGAAGACGAGATGCTCGCCGCGGTCAGGCAACTAGCCCTGCGGGCCCGGCTGGTGGCCGAGCCGGGCGGCGCGGTTGCCGTGGCCGCGAGCTTGTCCAGGTCCGCTGCCGAGCTGGGGCTCACGGCCGCCGACGGTGCCCCCCTGGTGGCCGTCCTATCCGGCGGCAACATCGACCCGGCATTGCTGGCCGGGGTCCTGGCCGAGGAAACGACGTCCTACAATCGGTAGTGCTATGCGAACTGGACTTGCCTATACGTCCGCACGGATCCTGCTGCTGGTTATCTCCGTCGTGCTGCTCTACCTGGCCGGCGCGCGCGGGATCCTGCTGCTCGCGCTCGCGTTCGTTATCAGCGCGCTCGCGAGCTACGTGCTGCTGTCCAGGCAGCGCGAGGTGCTGGCAGGGGCGCTGAACCGCCGACTGGGCCGCGTGACCGCCAAGGCGACAGAGTTCCGCGAGCGCCTCGAAGAGGGCGCCGCCGTCGAAGACGCGGAAAACACCGCCGGGCGAACCGGCGAACGCCGAGACCTCCGGCGAGGCAGTGCCGCGCGGCTAGGGCGCCGAACCCGCCAGCCAGCCGCCGCGGGACAGATGCGCCAGCACGGCCGCCACCGCGTCGCGCCGGGACACGAGCGAGGTGTCCAGCACCACGTCGGCGTCCGCCGGCTCCTCATACGGGTCGGAGATCCCGGTGAAAGACCCGATCACCCCGGCGCGGGCCTTCGCGTACAGGCCCTTCCTGTCCCGCGCCTCACACACGGCGAGCGGCGTCGAGACGTGCACGAGCACGAAGTCGCCGACCTCGCTGACCATGGACCGGACCGCCGACCTGGCCGCCGCGTACGGCGCGATCGGCGCGCAGATCGCGATCCCCCCGTGCCGGGCCACCTCGGTCGCCACATACCCGATCCGCGCGATGTTCAGGTCGCGGTCTTCACGGGAGAAGGTCAGCCCGGCCGACAGCAGCCGTCGCACGAGGTCGCCGTCGAGCAGCGACACGGTCCGGTCACCCCGCTCGAGCAGCGCGTCTCGCAGGTCGCGGGCGAGGGTGGACTTGCCTGACCCGGACAGTCCGGTGAAGAACACGACGAGGCCGCGCGCGGACCGCGGCGGCCGCGCCCTGCGCAGTTCCGCGGTCACGCCCTCCGGCATCAGCCATGTCGGGACCGGAGCGCCGGAGTCGAGCAGCGCGCCGAGTTCGGCGCCGGACAGCTCGCCCCGCTCCGTGCCCGGCGCGATCAGGCCGAGCGGCCGCCAGACCTCGCGGGCGGGGTCGTACGCCCACTCGGGCTCGGTGAGCACTTCCACCCCGAGCTTGCTGAATTCAGATTCTTCGGAACGTACGCGGCTGCCTCCCGGCCGCACCGCGTCTGTGAGCAGGTGGGTGGCGCCGTAGGCGGCGACGATCACCACCAGGGCCGCGAGTTCCTCGTCCGGGTTCGGCCGCGGCGGCAGCGGCACGGGGACGACGCGCGTGCCGTCCGGGAGCTGCCGTGCCGCCGCGAGCACCGCGCGTACCAGGGCCTCCGGGTGGGTCACCACGGCGGCCGGGCCGGACACCAAAGGGAACAGCAGGATCCGCGCCTTCAGCTGGCCGGCCAGGTGCCTGAGCTGGCCGATGTGCCGCTGCCCGAGCGGCCGCCTGGTGGCGAGCGCGAGCACCGGCCAGCCGGCCGCCTCGGCCCGCACGTCGGCGGGCGCCCGCCGCAGCGCGCGGAACGGCCCGTGCTCCGGCGCCCGCAGCGCCGTGACGGGACCCGCGAGCCGCACCACGGGGCCGGGTCCGGCCGTATCGCCGGAGGAATGCCCGGACGCCGCGGCGGACGGATCCGGGGCGCCGAGCGGGACCCGTTCGGCGATCTCGACCACGGCCAGCGGAGAGCCTTCCGGATCTTGCAGCACGAGGTGGCCCGCGTCCGCGGGCACCGCGCTGGCCGGGACGGTGAGCGTGACCGGCAGGGGCCACGGCGTGCCGTCCGCCAGCTCGCCGCGCGCCGCGACGGCGGCCAGGTCGGCGGTGGTCAGGTAGCCGCCGAGCGGCGCGAACGCGCCGGAGGTGATCAGCTCGAGCTCACCGAGCTGCGCTTCGCCAGGGGTCCAGGCGGGCCAGCCGGCCAGCTCAGCGGGCAGGTCACCGCTCACGTGCGCCTCCGTATGCGTGCGGTCCTCGCCGGGTGCGCCTAGACGACGCGGGCGAACTGGTCCTGCGGCCTGCGGATCACGTAGAGCAGCTCATCGTGGCTGTCGCCGAAGCGTCCGCGGGTCAGCCGGGAGATAGCGGCGTAGGTGATACGCACCGACGATGATAGCCTGGCCGGCTGCGGCGGCAGCGTAAGCTCCGTGCCGCGCGCGGCGATGACCAGCCCTCGCATCAGCATGTAGGAGGCGATGCCCGCGGCGCAGACCGCCTTCTCGTAAACCGCGGGGAACG
Organism: uncultured Actinomycetota bacterium; assembly: GCA_963843745.1. Classification (GTDB taxonomy): domain Bacteria; phylum Actinomycetota; class Actinomycetes; order Streptosporangiales; family Streptosporangiaceae; genus Trebonia. The sequence goes on along the minus strand of CAWJLP010000006.1, from coordinate 318,539 downwards.
GCCCGGGAGTGCCCGGGCGCAGCCGGGACCACAGGGCCTTGCGCGCGGGCCCCGGCAGCAGCCGGTCGAGCAGGGCCGCCGCCGTGTACCTGTCCCCGGTCCTGATCAGGAGCAGGCCGCCCGGCTTCAGCGCGCTGACCAGCCGGTCGAGCACGAGCTCCACATGCTGGACGCGCTCCAGGAGGCCCGCGCAGTAGACGATGTCGTAGCCGCGCTGCGCGATCGGGACGGTGCGCAGGTCGCCGACGATCACGTCGTCATACCCGGTCCTCGCGTCCTCGAGCGCCCGCCTGGCCATCGGGTGGTCGGCGTCGACGGCGGTGACCGAGATCTCGAACCCGCCTTCGACGAGCTCACCGATGCCGAGTTCCCGCAGCGGAGCGAGGCAGCCGGCCTGCAGCAGGGTGACCGGCCCGCCCAGGCAGCGCGCCGCGTAGTCGTGCAGCGGCCCGGCGAAGAACCCGTTCGTTTTCACGTCCGTGCCAGGCGAATTACCGCCACCGGTAGTCATAGAAGCAAATAGTAACGACTGCGTGCTCAAGTCCGATGTTTCCTGACGCGGCTTTGGGCCGGGGATTCGGTCCGCGCGGTGGGAGCCGGCGCCGGGACGTAAACTTGTAAGAGACGTCGTGCACTTAGGCACCGACTGGGACGCGCCGGGGGCTTCCGGCTGCCCGGATTTGTCCGCGCCCCGATTACCTGCGACTTTTGGACATGATGAGCCTCGCCGGACTACTCGCCGCCGTAGCCGAAGATCCCCAGCTCTCTACCGCCCTCGCCAGCCCTCCCGACCTGCCGGGCGGCGAGCGTGACCTCGTCGCCCCGCCCGCGCTGCGGCCGCTGATCGTCGCGGCGCTCGCGGCGGGCGTCGGCGGGGACGGCCCCGGCCGGTTCGTACTCGCCGTGACCGCGACCGCGCGGGAGGCCGAGGACCTGACGGCCGCGCTTGGCGCATTCCTGCCGCCGGATACCGTCGCCAGCTTCCCCGGCTGGGAGACGCTGCCGCACGAGCGGCTGTCGCCGCGCTCGGACACGGTGGGCCAGCGGATCGCGGTGCTGCGCCGCTTGACTCATCCTGCCGACGGTGGCCCGCTCAAGGTCGTCGTCGCGCCGGTGCGGAGCGTGCTGCAGCCGATCGTGGCCGGGCTCGGCGACCTGGAGCCGGTCCGGCTGCGCGAAGGAGACGAGGCCGATCAGGACGACGTGATCGCGCGGCTGGTCGACATCGGCTACGCGCGCACGGAGATGGTCACCAAGCGCGGCGAGCTGGCGGTCCGCGGCGGACTGCTCGACGTTTTCCCGCCGACCGAGGAGCACCCGTTGCGGATCGAGTTCTTCGGCGACTCGGTCGAGGAGATCCGCGTCTTCAAGGTCGCCGACCAGCGCAGCTCCGGCCGCTCGTCCCGCGGCCTGTGGGCGCCGCCCTGCCGCGAGCTGCTCCTTACTCCCGGCGTCCGGGCCAGGGCCAAGGAACTCGCCGACTCCCATCCCAGCCTCGCCGAGCTGCTCGGCAAGATCGCCGACGGGATCGCGGTCGAGGGTATGGAGGCGTTCGCTTCGGTGCTCGCCGACCGGATGGAGCTGCTGCTCGACCACGTGCCGCTCGGCGGCGTCGTGCTCGCCTGCGATCCCGAGCGCATCAGGACCAGGGCGATGGAGCTGGTCGCCACCAGCCAGGAGTTCCTCGAGGCGTCCTGGGTGAGCGCCGGCGCGGGCGGGGAGGCACCCGTCGACCTCGGCGGGGCGGCGTTCCAGCCGATCTCGAGGATCCGCGTGGCGGCCGCCGACCTTGGCGTGCCCTGGTGGACGCTGGCTCCGTTCGGCCTTGACGTCGACGAGGATGCCGACGACTTGGGAGACGGCGGCAGCCTCCCGTCTGCGATGGCTATTCACGCCCAGCCGGCGCCCGCCTATCGCGGCGACACCACCCGCATGCTCGCGGACGTCCGCCAGTGGCTGCGCGACGGCTGGCGGGTCGTGCTGGTCACCGAGGGGCACGGGCCGGCGCAGCGGCTCGCCGAGGTGCTGCGCGGCGAGGGATTCGGCGCGCGGCTCGGCGACATCGACGCGGCGCCCGAGGGCGGCGTGCCGTATGTCTCGACCGGGGAACTGCGGCAGGGGTTCAGCTGGCCGGCCGTGCGGCTGGCGCTGCTGACCGAGGCCGACCTGGCGGCGCGCGGCACATCCCGGCCCGGCTCGCGGGACGAGCGGCGGCTGCCGACCGCACGCCGACGTGGCGGCGTCGACCCGCTGCAGCTCAAGGCCGGCGACTACGTGGTGCACGAGCAGCACGGCGTCGGCCGGTTCGTCGAGCTGACCAGCCGGACCGCGGCGGGCGCCACCCGCGAGTACCTGGTGCTCGAGTACGCGCCGGGCAGGCGCGGCCACCCGCCGGACCGGCTGTACGTGCCGACTGACCAGCTGGACGAGGTCACCAAGTACGTGGGCGGCGAGGCGCCGACGCTGCACCGGCTCGGCGGCGCGGACTGGGCGAAGACCAAGGGCCGTGCCCGTAAGGCGGTCCGCGAGATCGCCGCGGAGCTCATCCGGCTGTACTCGGCGCGGATGGCCTCGCCAGGCTACGCGTTCGGGCCCGACACTCCGTGGCAGCGCGAGCTCGAGGACGCGTTCCCCTACATTGAGACGCCCGACCAGCTCGCGGCCATCGACGAGGTCAAGCGCGACATGGAAAAGCCGGTGCCGATGGACCGGCTGATCTGCGGCGACGTCGGATACGGGAAGACCGAGATCGCGGTCAGGGCCGCCTTCAAGGCGGTGCAGGACGGACGCCAGGCGGCGGTGCTGGTGCCGACCACGCTGCTCGCGCAGCAGCACTTCAACACGTTCTCCGAGCGGTACGCGCCGTTCCCCGTCTCGGTAAGGGCGCTGTCTCGGTTCCAGTCGAACGCGGAGGTCGCCGAGACCCTGCGCGGGCTCGCCGACGGCTCGGTCGACGTGGTGATCGGGACCCACCGGCTGCTGTCGCCTGAGACCACGTTCAAGCAGCTCGGCCTGGTGATCATCGACGAGGAGCAGCGGTTCGGCGTCGAGCACAAGGAGTACCTGAAGCGGCTGCGCACCGAGGTGGACGTGCTCGCGATGTCGGCGACGCCGATCCCGCGCACGCTGGAGATGGGCGTGGCGGGGATCCGTGAGATGTCCACGATCCTCACGCCGCCTGAGGAGCGGCACCCGGTGCTGACCTTCGTCGGCCCGCAGGACGAGAAGCAGACCGCCGCCGCGATCAGGCGCGAGCTGTTGCGCGACGGCCAGGTGTTCTACGTGCACAACCGGGTGCAGTCCATCCGGCGGGTCGCCGCGCGGCTCGCCGAGCTGGTGCCCGAGGCGCGCATCGCCGTCGCGCACGGGCAGATGAACGAGCACGAGCTCGAGAAGATCATGGTGGACTTCTGGGACAGGAACTACGACGTGCTCGTCGCGACGACGATCGTCGAGTCCGGCCTCGACATCCCGAACGCCAACACGCTGATCGTGGACCGGGCCGACGCCGCCGGGCTGTCCCAGCTGCACCAGCTGCGCGGGCGCGTCGGCCGCGGCAGGGAGCGGGCGTACGCGTACTTCCTCTACCCGACAGAGAAGGCGCTGACCGAGACCGCGCACGAGCGGCTGGCCACCGTGGCGCAGCACACCGAGATCGGCGCCGGCATGTACGTCGCGCTGAAGGACCTGGAGATCAGGGGAGCAGGGAACCTGCTCGGCGGCGAGCAGTCCGGGCATATCGCCGGCGTCGGGTTCGACCTGTACGTGCGGATGATCGGCGAAGCCGTGCGCGAGCTGCGCGACGACGCCCCGGCGGAGCGGCCAGAGGTCCGCGTCGAGCTGCCGGTGAACGCGCACATCCCGCACGACTACGTGCCAGGCGAACGGCTGCGGCTCGCGGCCTACACCTCGATCGCCGCCATCGACTCCGAGGCGGACGTGACCGCGGTGCGCGAGGAGCTCGAGGACAGGTACGGCGCGCTGCCGCCGCCCGTGGTGACATTGCTCGACGTGGCGCGGCTGCGGTTCGCGGCGCGGCAGGCGGGGCTGACCGACATCGCCCTGCAGGGGTCGCACGTGCGGTTCGCGCCCGTGCAGCTGCCGGACTCGCGGGTCGTACGAGTACAGCGGCTGTACCCGAAGACGCTGCTCAAGCCGGCGGTGCGTACGATGCTGGTACCGGTGCCGAAGACCGGCGCCTCCGCCGGGGGCTTCGGCGGGGAACCGCTGCGTGACGCCGAGCTACTCGCGTGGTGCGCGGAGGTTGTTCGTTCGGTACTCTCCGAGTCGTAGTTCCGGCTGTTTGGTCCCCGAGGAAGGATCACCTGTGTTCGGCAGAAGGACCCGGCTAGCCGCCCTGGGCGCGGTGGGCCTTGGCGCGTGCGCGGTGCTCGCCGCGTGCTCCCCGGTCAAGGTGGGCTCGGCGGCGGTCGTGGGCGACCAGCGGATCACCGTCTCCTCGCTGGACACCCAGGTGACCGACTTCAATACGGCGGCGGCACCGTACGGCTCGCAGGTGCAGCTGACCTCCGCCGAGGTGCCCGCCGCGGTGCTGAGCTGGCTGATCAGGTTCCAGATCGAAGACCAGATGGCCGCCTCGGCCGGCATCTCCGTGACCGAGGCGCAGGTGCAGCAGGGCATCGCCAGCGTCAACTCCCAGGCTCAGCAGGCCGCCGCGCAAAACGGCCTGAGCAGTGCGCAGTCGGTGTTCCTCAACGCCGGGGTCTCGCCGCAGATGGTGCCGGCGCTCGGCAAGTACCAGGCACAAGAAGTCGCCTTCGCCGAGCAGGCGAACGGCGGCAAGCTGCCGACCACGACGGCGGAGAACAACACCGTGACCGCGGCGCTGACCAAGGCACAGTGCACGGCGGCTAAGTCGCTGGACATCCAGGTGAATCCGCAGTTCGGGCGGCTGGACTACACGCAGTACACCGTGGTACCCGTGACCGATACGCTGTCCCGGCCGCCCGGCGTGCCGTCGCCCGCGTCGACCACGGGCCTCGCCCCCGCGTGCTGACGGTCCTGCTGAGCAGCCCGCGGGTCGCGCCCGGGCTGCTGACCTGGCAGGCCTGGGCTTCGCTGCGGGAGGCGTCGCGGGTGCTGACCGGCTCTGCCGGGCATCCGCAGCTTCCCGCCTTGACGGCGGCGGGCGTGATTCCCGAGATCGTCGAGCTGCCCGCGGACGCCGCCGGGCAGGCCGCGTTCCTTTCGGCCGCGGTGGCCGCCGCGGAGGGGCCGGTGGTGTGGCTGGCGCCGCCTGGTGACGGCGCGGTCGCCGGACTGCTGGCCGGGCTGTCCGCGGCGGGGATCCAGGTCCGGGTACTGAACGGAGCTCAGGAGCCGCCGGGCGCGCACCTCCTCGACCTGGTGTCGATCATGGACACGCTCCGCGTGTCCTGCCCGTGGGACAGGGAGCAGACGCACGCGTCCCTGGTGCGGTACCTCCTTGAGGAGGCCTACGAGGCGGTCGAGACCGTGGAGGACGGCGACCTGGCCTCGCTGCGCGAGGAACTCGGCGATGTCCTGCTCCAGGTGCTGTTCCACGCGCGGATCGCGGCCGAGCGCGGCGCCGGCGACGACGGCTTCACCATCGACGACGTGGCCGACACCCTCGCGGCGAAGCTGATCAGGCGCCATCCGCACGTGTTCGGCTCGACGGCCGTCTCGTCCGCCGCCGACGTCAACCGGAACTGGGAAGAGATCAAGAAGGCCGAGCGCTCGCAGCGGTCCGCCGCGGCCGGCGGCGGGGCGCCGTCCATGCTCGACGGGGTGCCGTTCGGGCAGCCCGCGCTGTCGCTGGCCGCACAGCTGCAACGGCGTGCCGAGCGGGCCGGGATGCCCGGTGACTCTTTCGCAGCCGGCGACCCTCCCGGAGACAGTGATGCCGGGGAGATCGGCGAGGAGCTGATGCGAGTCGTGGCGCGGGCCCAGGCCGCCGGGCTCGATCCCGAGCTCGAGCTGCGCGCGGCGGCCCGCCGGTTCGCGGAGCGGGTTCGCTCCTGGGAACGATCCGGCGGCTGACCCCGGTCTCTGCAGCGGCACCGGATTATTACGACTCTGCTTCGAAAGCCGTTTCCGGTGCTCTGCGGTGGTTCGCTGTGCGTCCTTGTTACAAGGTTTCCTTGGGGCGGAAGGGACGATACGGGTGGAAGCGATCATCAATGAGATGCGCGCAGCAGTGGCACCGGGACAGCAGGACCTCGACGCGGCGGCGGTCAGCCGGCTCACAGAGCTGACAGCCCGCCTGGTGGCCGGCCGGCGCGAGGAGGCCAGGACCGAATACGAGCGCTTCTTGTCCGTGATCAAGCGCGAGCTCTGCCTGCCACGGGACCAGCTGGCGCAGCGCCTCGACGGCGCCGTGATCCTGGTCACCGGGGGCACCGGCTGCGTCGGGTCTACCTTGGTCACGCAGCTCGCCGCGTTCAGGCCGGCCAGGATCGTCAGCGTCAGCCGCGGCGTCACCAGCGGCTGGCCACGGCATCCGGGCGCCGAGTACCTGTACGCCGACGTCAGGGACCAGGCGCGGATGGAGGCGCTGATCGGCGAGATCAGGCCCGACCTGATCTTCCACGTGGCGTCCCAGCGCGACCCGGGGCTGGCCGAGACCCGGGTGCTCCACACGGTGACTACCAACGTGCTGGGCACCAGAAGCGTGCTCGGCGCGGCTGCTGCCACGGGAACCGGGCAGGTGGTGTGCGCTTCGACCGGCAAGGCGCTGCGGCCGTTCTCCCCTGACGTCTACACCGCGTCCAAGCGCGTCGCGGAGTGGGTGGCGTTCGGCTTCGCGGCGTCCGGCGCGCTGCCGGTTTCGGCGGTCAGGTTTACCCACGTCGTGGACAACTCGATCATCCACCAGCGGCTCCAGGACTGGGCCGCGTCGTCCGCGGTGATCCGGCTGCACAGCCCGCAGATCGCGTTCTATGTCCAGTCCGCGGTGGAGTCCGCGCAGCTGCTGATGCTGGCGGCCCTCGACCAAGGCCGCCAGGGCCGGCTGCCGATCCGTGCCATCGCCGACCTGGGCTGGCCGGTCAGCCTGCTCGACCTGACCCTGGGCGTGCTCGCCGCGCGGGATTCTGACGCCCCCGTCTACCTCAGCGGATACGACCCCGGCTACGAAGAGGTGCCGTTCCCCGGGCTGTACGATCCAGCGACCGCCGGCGATCTGAGCCCGCTGCTGAACGCCTTCGAGGCGGCAGCCGTGGTGCCGTCCGAGTGTCCGATGACCAACGTCTTCGAGGCCGGGTTCGCGCCAGAGCCGCGTGCCGCGGAGCTCTCCGCCGAACTGGCCGCCGTCTGCGGCGAGACCGACGACCCGCAGCGGGTCCGTGCCGCCCTCCGGGAGCTGTCCTGGGCGCTGCTCGACGCCACCCTCGCCGTCGCCCCGCCCAAGGCGCTGGCCAGAGCCGCCCGTATCGCAAACCGGCACGTCGCGACCCTGACGGCGGATCACGGTCAAATCTTGCGAACCATCCAAAAGTGGGGCAGCGAAAGTAGTAACTTAGCGGTTGGCGAGGCTGGTCGCTAGTTATCTGACCGCTGCTATTGATGATCTTTGCGTGACTATGTGAAGCACCTTAGGTGTTCCCTGACCCGGGGTCCGTTGTAGTGCTCGTGGGTCTGAGCTGACGTTGCAAGAGTATCGCGACTTGTAAATACTCCCTGTCCAGGAGTCATTTACTGGTATTGGTAGCCATGTGAGTACATCGCTGTAAACCAGTCGGCCCGGCTGCGCGTCACTCATACAAGAGCTAGAGCTGTGCCTGAAGTGACAGCTGTTCCCGACGGCGTTGTGCTGTCGTGATGGATAAGCGGGGTAGGTGTGTCGGATTCTGTTGCGGTCGCGAGTGATCACCTCGCCGAGCGCCTCACGAGCGGACCGGCCGCGTGGACCCGTAGTTACCGGCGCCGGGCGGCTGCCGCTGACTTCGTGGTCGCGGCGGTATCCGCGGCCGGGACCACGCTGCTTCGCTTCGGTCCGCACCCGTCCATCAAGTACCTGCTGCTGAGCTGCCTGCTGCCGGTCGCGTGGGTGATCGCGCTCTCGATCTTCGGCGGCTACGACGCGCGGTTCATCGGGACCGGCTCTGACGAGTTCAGGAAGGTGCTGAACGCATCCTGGAGCCTCACGGCGGGGCTCGCCTTGCTCTCCTACGTGGCCAACGACGAGCTGTCTCGTCTTTACCTGCTGATCAGCATGCTCGCCATCACGATGCTGGACCTAGTCGCCAGGTACAAGCTCCGCAAGCGACTGCACCGGGAGCGGGACGCGGGCAGGTCGATGTCCGCGGTGGTGGCCGTGGGGCACGAGACCGCGGTCGCGGACCTGATCACCGAGCTGCGCCGGGAGCGCTACCACGGCCTCGAGGTAGTGGCCGCATGCCTGACCGGAGAGTCCTTCGCTACCGAGGTGGCGGGCGTGCCGGTCATCGGCGATCTCGATGACACGCCGGACGTGGTACGGCGCTGCGGCGCGCAGACGGTCGCTGTGCTGTCCTGCCCCGAGATCGACGGCGTCCGGCTCAGGCAGCTCGCCTGGGAGCTGGAGAAGACCGGTACCGACCTCTGCCTGGCCCCCGCGCTGCTCGACGTGGCCGGCCCGCGCACGACCATCAGGCCGACCGCGGGGCTGACCCTGCTGCACGTCGATCACCCGCAGCTCAGCGGACCGCTGCAGATCATGAAGGATCTGTTCGACCGCTGCGCCGCCGGCTTCGCGCTGACCTTGCTCGCGCCGGTCATGCTGTTCATCGCGCTGGCGATCCGGTTCTCCGACGGCGGCCCGGCGCTGTTCAGGCAGACCCGGGTCGGCAAGGACGGCGGCACCTTCCAGATGTACAAGTTCCGCACCATGGTGGTGGATGCCGAGCGGCGGCTGGCCGAATTGCAAGAGCGGAACGACCTCGACGGCGTGCTGTTCAAGATGCGCAGGGATCCCCGCATCACCCCGATCGGGGCCCGGCTACGCAAGTGGTCGCTTGACGAGCTGCCGCAGCTATTCAACGTGCTGCTCGGCGAGATGTCGCTCGTCGGCCCGCGGCCGCCGCTGCCCGCCGAGACGGAGCGGTACGCCGACCACGTTCGCCGCAGGCTCGTGGTCCGGCCAGGGCTGACCGGCCTGTGGCAAGTGAGCGGGCGGTCCGACCTGTCGTGGGACGAGTCGGTCCGGCTTGACCTGCGCTACGTGGAGAACTGGTCCTTCGCGCTGGACCTGCTGATCCTCTGGAAGACGGTCTCGGTGATCTTCAGGGGATCCGGTGCGTATTAGCCGCCGCGAGACCAGGCCCTGGAATGCCCGCGTGAGGGAGAGCACATGACCGCGATGCCGCAAGAGCTGTTCAGCCTTGAGGTCGCAGACCTGGACGCTGATAGCTCCAACATCACGGCGCTGGTCCGCCGTGCCGCCATCGGCGACATGCAGGCCTGGAATCTGCTCGTCGATCAGTACGGCAGGCTCATCTGGTCGATTACCACGCGGTTCAAGCTCATCGAAAGCGACGCCGCCGACGTAGTGCAGACGACCTGGATGCGGCTCATCGAGCACATCGACCGGATCGAGCAGCCCGATCGCATCGGTTCCTGGCTGGCGTCAACCGCGCGCAACGAATGCCTGCGGCACGTCGCGGCGCGCAAGCGCCTGGTGCTCGTCCACGAAGACGCCGAATTCGACGGGGTCGATCACCACGGTCCCGAAGTAGACGAGGCGCTGCTGGCAGCCGAACGCGCGCAAGTCGTCCGGGAGGCGATGGCGCACCTCCCCGCGCAGTGGCAGCAACTGCTCGAGTTGCTGATGGCCGACCCGCCCATCTCCTACGCCGAGATATCCGACCAGCTGGGACTGCCTGTGGGCAGCATCGGCCCGACTCGCGGGCGCTGCCTGGCAAAGCTCCGTGTCTTGCTGGAGGCTTCCTGAGTGGCGTTACACGGTGGCGCGTACGGTGCTCGTCTGGGGCGTCAGTACGCCCGAGGAAGTCGCCCAGTGCCACGACCATGGTGAGCAATGAAGTGGGTCCTGTGATACATGAAGACGGCGGCTGACCCGGAGATGGCGTCGATAGCGGTCGGACGGCTCAGCGCGGTCGGCAGCCGTGCCCAGTGGCTGCAGCGGGTCAGCGTCATCGGGCGGCTCGGCTGGGGAGTGGCGGACCAGGCTATTTCCAGCCTGACCAACGTCGCCGTGAGCCTGCTCCTCGTCCGGGTGCTGGCGCCGGCTCAGTTCGGAGCGTACGGACTCGCGTACGTCACCTACGGGTTCGCGCTCAGCGCTTCACGCGGGATCTCGACGGAACCGCTGATGGTGCGGTTCAGCGGCGCGAAGCTCCAGGTGTGGCGGCATGCCGTCGCCGGCTGCACGGCGACCGCCCTCATGACCGGCCTCATCGCCGGCGTCCTCGCGCTGGCGGCGGCGGCGGTGCTGCACGGGACGCCGAGCGCCGCGTTCACCGCCCTCGGCATCACGTTCCCAGGCCTGCTGCTGCAGGACAGCTGGCGTTATTCGTTCTTCGCGCTCGGCCGCGGCAGCCAGGCATTCCTCAACGACCTGATCTGGGGCCTGACGATGGTGCCCGGCCTAATCTTCCTGAGGGAGATCGGGCAGACCAGCGTGTTCTGGGTCGTGTTCGTGTGGGGCGCCACCGCAGGCATCGCGGCGCTGGTCGGGCCCTTGCAGGCCAAGGTGCTTCCGAACATCGCCGAAGGCATGCACTGGATAGCCAGGCACCGTGACATCGGGTTCAGGTTCCTCGCCGAAGGTGCCGTGTCGAACGCGGGCGGCCAGCTTCGCGGCTACGGCGTCGGGCTGTTCCTCGGCCTGGCCGCGGTCGGCTACATCCAGGCCGTGGGCACGCTCATCGGCCCGATGACGATCATGTTCCAGGCTATGTCCCTGGTGCTGATACCGGAAGCCGCCCGGGTGCTGAGCCGGGCGCCGGCCCGGCTCGGCTTGTTCTGCGTGGTGGTGAGCGCGGCACTCGCCGTGGTCGCCGTTACCTGGGGCGCAGTGCTGCTCGTGCTGCTGCCGCGCGGGCTCGGCCAGCTGGCCATAGGCGAGATCTGGAAGCCCGCGTATCCCGTGGTGCTGCCGACCATGGTCGGCGTGCTCGCCGCCGCCGTCAGCACCGGCGGCTACGCGGGCCTGCACGCGCTCGGTGCCGCGCAGCGGAGCCTCAAGGTCTCGATCCTCGGCACCGTCGCATTCGTCGGCCTGTCCATCGGTGCGGCGCTCATCTGGCGCACCGACACGGCCACGATCTGGGGAACCGCCGTGGCCGGCTGGATTTCCTGCGTGCTGACGTGGCAGCACTTCGTCAAGGCGCGGGCGGAGGCGAACGCCGCCCAGGCGTCGCTGGACGCGGCGATCGGCCCGCGGCGCCGCGGCGGACGGCACCGCAGACGCTAGCCGCGGCGGTCAGCCGCCGTCAGCCGCTGAGGGCGTGCTTGCGGACGCGCAGCCCGAGGTTCACCGCGTAAGAGGCGCCCAGCAGCACCGGGCGCATCCCGACGATGCGCGATCTGCGGGCATAGGCGATCTTCCGGTGCTTGCTCGGGGCGTGCGCGCTCAGCGAGACCTCGCGAACGCGATAGCTGATCAGGAACTCGTCCATGATCCCGCGGCGCCCCTTTTCCTTGAGCACCTCCCAGAAAATGGCGTCCTCGTCGATAGCCGCGGAATCGTCGAACGGGTACTTCAGGAAGAAATCGGTCCGGCCCAGCCAGGTGCTCGGCATCGGCAGTTCTTTAGCAAAGCCAAAGAAGTAGGGCGTGCCTTCCGCTCGTATTAGCACGTGTTTGGTGCCGATCACGTCGAGTTCGGGGTGCCGGGCCATGAAGTCGAGCTGCTTCGCGATCTTTGCCGGCTTCCACACGTCGTCACCATCGAGGAAAGCGACGAACTCGGTTCGCGACCGTTCGATCGCGCGGTTCCTGACCGCCCCGGCCCAGGCGGGCTTGAGGCGGAGAAGCTCGACACCCGGCTCGAGGGAAACGAGGATATCGTCGATCCATTCGTTGTCCTCCGCCACGCACAGGATTATGTGGGTGGGGACGGTCTGTCGCTGCGCGGAGCGGATAGCATCCGCGACAAACGGCCGTTCCGCCTCGGTCATGCACGTTATGATCGTTGTCACGCCCGTCATGCTGGCTGCCTCGCTCGTGAACCGGAGTGGTCTCTTATGAGAGAGCCCGGTCACCGTGATTGATACGACTGGGCGTCCTGATGAGGCAACCAGGGTACCCCGTTTGCCGAACCGCAGAGAGGGAACTGATCGTGCTCGCAGCGCTCACCCGCAGTGTTCGGATCGGGCCGGGACCGCGGCGCCACTTGATATCCCTCTTTGTCATCGTGCCGGCACTCGCGGTCGCCGGCTGCACGGGCGGCGGCACCGCGTCGAGCTGGAACGGAACCCTGCCCGCGGTCGGCGGCTCAACCAGCCAGAACCCCGCGGGCGCCGGTGACGCGCCGCGGTCGGGGACGCCAATTTGCGGGCAGAAAATCCTCATCTCGCCGTACTCCTATGACGGCGCGCCGGGGACTTTCGCCACGAGCGGCGCGAATCCAGGGCTGCCGACCTTCGGTTCGAAGGGAACCGACTTCCCTGGCGCGCAAAAGATTATCGTTGTCCCCGCGGGTGACAACTCTGGCGCAGCATCGGCGGGAGACTACCAGGTCACCCATACGATCGTATATTTCGAGCCGGGCGTCCACGAGCTTACCAACAGTATGTATACGGGTAACCACTCCTATTACATTGGCGGCTACAGCAAGCAGGCCGGGAAAGCCATCATAAACGGCGTGAACGGCGGTAACGGATCTTTCGCGAGCAAGCCGAGCTCAGGCAACGCCGTATACAACACCTGGGAATACCTCACCATCGAGAACTTCGCGTCGACGGTGAATAACGCGGTGCTCGGCAATATAAACTCGAATTACGGAAGCGGTCAGGACGACGGAGACGTCTACCGCTACGACACGATCGGCCCGAATGAGTACGGCTACAATGGCGGGAATGCGCCACTGAGCGGCGAGAGCAATGGCGGCGGCTATGGTATTAACGTGGGTAACGACACCACCGTAGCGTACAACTGCCTAACGCAGGATGCGCAGGGCGCGTTCAACGGCAGCAGCGTCGTCGATGTCAACATCGTGCATAACGAGATAAGCCGGAACGGGCTCGGTGAGTACCCCGATTCCACAGGGTCGGGAGGAAGCCCGTTCGGGTGCGGCTGTTCCGGCGGCGGCAAGCTTTTCTACTCCGTGAACGCCACCGTGGATTACAACTATGTGCACGACAACTACAACGTCGGCATCTGGTTCGACTTCCTGAACTCCGGCGCGGATATCTCGTATAACTACATCTCCTCGAACTGGAGCGCGGGCATCCAGTACGAGGCCAGCTACAACGCGCGGATCGCGGACAACACGCTGGTGGGCAACAGCTGGCCGTCGGACGGCCCGTGGCCCGCCGGCGTCAAGGGCGGCAACTGCAACACCGTCACCTGCACCCAGGGGGGCGGTATAATCGCCGGGTCCTACGGGAATCCGCAAGCCGCGATTTACGTGGCCAACTCGGGCGGGAACGCGAGCTTCCACCCCATTAAGGTGCCTAACGGGGTCACCGTGCCGGGATGTGCGTCAGATTGCGAGGTCACCTCGCGTTACAGCGGTCGCCTATGGATAACGGACAACCAGCTGATCAACAACTTCGGCGGTGTTTCCGTCTACACAGACACCAATCGCTACCCGGGTGACATCGACCACGACGCGAGCTGCGCGACGCCGCTCGGCGCCCTGCAGGAGACCAATGACACCCTCTACTACCAGCAGGGCACCTTCCTGGTGGATGCCAATAACGACGCCTCCATCTCAGGTAACCAGGTAACGACTCGCAGCGGCCTCTCGGCCTTGTGCGATGACTATGGCAAGGCGCCGCAGAGCGGCCCGGCGAACGACGTCGACGCGGTAAAGGCGCCGGTCGTCGGGATGGCCGTGTTCAACCTGTCGACAGGCGACTTCCTCGGCACGGTCACCTCGGTCGCCAATGCGCACTCCTTCACGCTGAGCAAATCGCCGGGGGACAAGTCCGGCGCGGGCCTGCTGCTGTCCGCCTACGGCGGCTGCGGCCCCGCCGACTACGCCGGCGGCGGCCCGGGCATCAAGTCGGGCAAGCCCGCCGCCTACTACTGGGACAACTGCATGCTCGGGTCGCGAAACGTGACCGTGGCCTATAACACGTTCTCGATCAATGCCAACGTGGTCAAGGGCTGCACCGCCGCCAACCAGTGCGGCTTCCAGCAGCTGATCGCATTCAACGCGGGCGTGCCCACGCTGATGCAGTTCTTCGACTCGTACGCGAACCTGATCGGCAAATCGGCCAAGGGCCTGGGGAACAGCTGGGCGGACAACACCTACACCTGGACCGGCCCCGGCCAGTGGTCCTTCGAACTCGGATTGCAGGGAACGCGGGTAACCCAGGCGCAATGGCGCGGTGCTCCCTACGGCCAGGACGCGGACAGCGCGTTCTCCTCTTAGCGCGTGTGACGGGAATGACACCCGTGCTGAGTATCAGGGCCCAGGGAAGGTAGTCATAAGCGGCATGACGGCTCACGGTGACGGCGGTGCCCCGGCTGGAGCGACGCCGACCGCCAGCCTGCGGCCAGTTATCATTTCGACTACGTTCCGTGAAACCGGCACCACCGGCGTCCACACGCATTTCCAGCAGGTCGCGCAGTTCCTGCGAGAGCGGGGCACTCCGGTAAAGATCGTCACGCCGTTCTCCTGGGCCCGGCCGCTCACCTACCCGGTGTTCGCTCCCCGGCTTATCCTGCAGCACATCCACGGGCCGGCGAGCGTGCTGTGGTACCGGCACTGGCACGAGGTGTTCCTGCGCAAGGCCCTCAAGCGCGAACTCGCCACCGCCGGCGACTGCGTGATCTACGCGCAGGGACCGCTCGACGCGCGTGCCGCGCTCGCCGCCCGTACGGGCCCGCGGCAGCGGGTCGTGATGGCCGTCCACTTCCGCACATCCCAGGCCGACGAGCACGCGGAACCAGGCCGGGAACTCAAGCGCGACGGCCGGGTGTTCCGGGCGATCCGGGAGACAGAGCGAGAGGTCATCCAGCGGCTTGACGGCCTGGTGTACGTGACCAAGTGGGCGCGGGACGCGCTGCTCACCTGGCTGCCGGAAGCGGTGCGGGTGCCGTCCACGGTCATCAGCAACTTCGTCGCCCCGCTGCCGGCCGGCGAGGCCGCCGAGGCCGCCGAGGCCGGCGAGTACCTCGCGGACCTGGTCACCGCCGGCCGCCTCGACGACAGGAAGAACCACCGATTCCTGCTGGAAGCCCTCGCGGCCGCGGGCAAGGCCGGTCACCGCCTCACGCTCGACATATACGGGGACGGCCCGCTGAAGCGCGACCTCGAGCAGCGCATCGTGGCGCTCGGGCTGGAAACGCAGGTGCGGCTCCGCGGCTTCCGCACGGACGTGCGCACCCTGCTGCCGCGGTACCGCGCGTACGCCCATGCCGCGTACGCCGAGACGTCCTCACTGGCCATCATCGAGGCGATGGCGGCCGGGCTGCCGATCATCGCCGGGGGCATCGGGCCGATCGCCGAACTCGCCGACGACGGGGTCGAAGCCCGCTTCTGGCCGCTCGACGACCCGGAGCGAGCCGCTGCCATCGCCGTTGAACTGCTCGGATCGGAGGAAGCCACGGCGAAGGCGGGGACCGCGGCCCTCGAGCGCTTCCGGCGCGACTACTCCGCCGCCGTCCTAGGCCCGCAGATCAGGTCATTCCTGCTGGACCCGGCCGGCGCAACCTGAACGCGCGCGCCGTATCAGCGGCCAGCGCCTGTCGCTCATATTGTGTGTGCAGACCCGGATCCTGATCATCGTGCAGAACCTGCCGGTGCCCTTCGACCGGCGGGTGTGGCTCGAGTGCCAGGCCCTGACTTCGGCGGGCTACCGGGTCGCTGTCGTGTGTCCCAAGGGCAAGGGCGACCCCGGCTACGAGGTCATCGACGGCGTGGAGATCCACAGGTACCGGCCTTACGCGCCCGGCGGCAGCAAGCTGAGCTTCGTCGCCGAGTACGCGTACTCGTTCCTCGCGACGGCCTGGCACACGCTCAAGGCGCGCCGCAAAGGCCGGTTCGCGGTGATCCAGGCGTGCAACCCGCCGGACATCTTCTGGCCGATCGCCCTCGCGTTCCGCGTGGAGCGGACCAAGTTCGTGTTCGACCATCACGACCTGTGCCCCGAGCTGTTCCTGTCCCGCTTCGAGAACCCGCCGGCGGTGCCGTACAAAGGACTGCGCTGGCTGGAGCGCAGGACGTTCCGCACCGCGAGGCACGTGATCTCGACGAACGAGTCCTACCGGCAGATCGCCATCGAGCGCGGCGGCAAGTCGCCCGGCGACGTCACGGTCGTCCGCACCGGCCCGGACCCTGAGCGGCTCAAGCGCGGACCCGCGGACGAAGAGCTGAAGCGGGGCCGCAAGCACCTCGTCGCCTACATCGGCGTCATGGGCCCGCAGGACGGCGTGGACATCGCCGTGCGGGCCGCCGACATCATCGTCCGCGAGTTCGGGCGCGACGACATCGCGTTCACCCTCATCGGCTCCGGCGACTCCTACGACGAGCTCGTCGCGCTGCGCGACGAGCTCAACCTCCAGGGGCACGTCGAGTTCACCGGGCGCGCGCCCGATGAGCTGGTGACCAAGATCATGTCCACGGCCGACGCCGGTCTTTCGCCGGATCCCAAGAATCCGCTGAACGACGTGTCTACGATGAACAAGACGATGGAGTACATGGCGTTCGAATTGCCGGTTGTCGCCTTTGATCTGCGTGAGACCTGGGTCTCGGCACAGGACGCCGCGGTGTACGCCACGCCCAATGACGTCCACGAGTACGCCAAGGCTCTCGTCGGGCTGCTTGACGACGAGGCCGCGCGCGCCCAGCTGGGCAAGCTCGGCAGGGCACGCGTCGAGGACGAGCTGGCCTGGAGCCACCAGGAGCGCGCCTACCTGGCGGTCTACCAGCGCCTGACCGCGAAGAACTGACCACGCGGACTACCACCGAGCACTCACCGAGCGACCCGGTCAGCGGGACCGGGCACTGGCGAAGGACCCGATGAAACAGATAGCCCAGAACTACAAGTCCGGCGAGCTGACCGTGCTCGACGTGCCGGCTCCGGTGTGCCGTCCCGGCGGCGTGCTGGTCAGGTCGCTGTACTCGCTGATCTCGACCGGCACCGAGATGATGAAGGTCACCGAGGCCAGCATGTCGATGGTCGGCATGGCGCGGGCGCGGCCCGACCAGGTGAAGAAGGTCGTCGACCAGGTGCAGCAGCAGGGCCTCGTCACCACCTACAAGAAGGTGATGAACAAGCTCGACTCCTATACCCCGCTCGGCTACTCGCTGTGCGGCGTGGTCACCGAGGTGGGCAAGGGCGCCGAGGAGTTCAAGGTCGGCCAGCTCGTCGCCTGCGCTGGCAACGAGCAGGCGCTGCACGCCGAGTACAACTGGGTGCCTGTCAACCTCTGCGCCAAGGTCCCCGACGGCGTAGCGCCGGAACACGCCGCGTTCGCCACTGTGGCAGCCATCTCCATGCACGGCGTGCGCCGGGCCGAGGTCCAGCTCGGCGAGACGGCGGCCGTCATCGGCCTCGGGCTGATCGGCCAGCTCGTGGTCCGGCTGCTGGTCGCGGCCGGCGTGCAGGCGATCGGCATCGACCCGGTGCCCGAGCGGTGCCGGCTCGCGGAGAAGGCAGGCGCCGTGGCCGCCGGGGCGCCCGACGACCTGGACACGGTACTCGCCGAGCTAGCCAAGATCACCCACGGCCGCGGCGCCGACCACGTGTTCCTGTCCGCCGGCGGGAACAGCAACGGCCCCGTCGAGGCGGCCGTGAAGCTGGCCAGGGACCGCGCGCGGATCGTCGACATCGGCAAGATGAAGCTCGACCTGCCGTGGAACGCCTACTACGAGAAGGAACTCGACGTCAGGTTCTCGCGGTCCTACGGGCCCGGCCGGTACGACACCCGCTACGAACTCGAGGGCATCGACTACCCGGCGGGCTACGTCCGGTGGACCGAGAAGCGCAACCTGGAGTCGTTCCTCGACCTGGTCGCCCGCAACGAACTGGACGTCGCGACGCTGATCGACGGCGTCTTCCCGTTCGACGAGGCGGCCAAGGTCTACGGCGACCTCAAGGACGGCACGCTCAAGGCGATCGGCGTCCTGCTCGAGTACCCGGTGCCGGCTGAGGACGCGCCGCCCCCGGCGACGAAAACGGTGCTGCCAGGGGCGAAGGCACCGTACGTTCGGACTAATGAAAAGGGCAGGCAGCGGATAGCGATCGGCTTCGTCGGAGCGGGCAACTACGCGAGCTCCATGCTGCTGCCGCACCTCGCCAAGCTGCCCGCGGCGGACCTCGCGCACGTCGCCACCACCAAGTCCCTGTCCGCCCTCAACGCGCAGAAGAAGTTCGGCTTCACCACGGCGTCCACCGACGCCGACTCGGTGTTCGAGGACGAGTCGCTCGACGCGATCTTCATCGTGACCAGGCACGCGACGCATGCCAAGCTGGTGTGCCGCGCCCTGGCGACCGGCAAGGCCGTCTTCGTCGAGAAGCCGCTCGCGCTCACCCGTGAGGAGACCGACCAGATCGCCGAGGCGATCGTGACGACCGGCAACGACCGGCTGATGGTCGGCTTCAACCGGCGGTTCGCGCCGCTGCTCGGCACCATGCGGAAGGGCTTCGGCGCGACCGCGGCCACCGCCTCCACCCGCTACCTGGTCAACGCGGGCTCGCTCGGCAAGGACAGCTGGTACCTCAACGAGGACGCCGAAGGCTCCCGGTTCACCGGCGAGGGCGGCCACTTCATCGACACCCTCAGCTGGTGGGCGGACAGCCTGGCCGAGGAGGTCTACGCGGTGCGCGGGCCGGAGAAGAGCGACGTGCAGGCCACCTTCCGGTTCGCCAACGGCGCGTCGGGCGCGATCGCGTACCTCACCGGCGGCAACGCGCGGTTCCCGAAGGAGACGATGGACGCGACCGGCGGCGGGCGCAGCGCCAGGCTCGACAACTTCCGCTCCGCGTCGGTCTGGGGCGGGCGCGGCAAGTCCGCCACGAAGGCGCGCGGCGGCCAGGACAAGGGCCAGCGGTCGGAGATGGAGGCGTTCGTCGAGGCGGTGCGGACCGGCGCCCCGATGCCGATCGGCGCCGACTCGCTGCTCGCCACCACGCGGGCCACGATCGCGGTCGGCGAGAGCCTGCTGAGCGGGCGCCCGGAGCGGGTGTGACCGGAGGCGGCACGTCCAGGCTCGGCTGGTATGCCCGGCGCCTCGGCAGGATGTCACCTGCCGAGATCGCCTGGCGTGCCCGTGAGCAGGCGCTGCGCCGCGCCTGGCGGTCGCGTCAGGTGCTGCCGGGGCAGACGGCCGCGCTGCCGTCGCTCACCGCGGCGGAAGCGCTGCCCCGCCGTCGGTTCACGTCCGTCTTGCCGCCTGAGCTCGCCGCCCGGGTGCCGGAGACCGCGCGGGCCGCGATCGTCGCGGACGCGGACCGGCTGCTCAAGGGCGAGTGGGAGATGCTCGGCGCGGTCCGCGGCGACATGGTCGCACCCGACTGGTTCTGGGATCCGGTCACGGGCCGGCGGTCGTCACCGGAGACGTACGCGTTCTCGGTGAACCAGCGCGACGAGGCGGCGGTCGGCAACATAAAGCAGGTCTGGGAAGTCAACAGGCTCCAGCACCTGACGCTGCTCGCGACCGCCTGGTTCCTCACCGCCGAGGAAGCGTACGCGCAGCGCGTCGCGGACCAGCTTCGCTCGTGGCTGCGGGAGAACCCGTTCCTGTCCGGGGTGAACTGGACGAGCGGCATCGAGCTCGGCGTCCGGCTGATCAACCTCGCCTGGATCCGGCGGCTGCTCGACAGCTGGCCCGGGGTCGCCGCCCTGTTCGAGGGCTCGGAAACGACGGTCCGGCAGATCCGCTGGCACCAGGAGTACCTCGCCGCGTTCGAGAGCCGCGGATCCTCGGCGAACAACCACGTGATCGCCGAGGCGGCCGGGCAGCTGGCGGCGAGCTGCGCCTTCCCGTGGTTCCCCGAGAGCGATCGATGGCGGCGCGAGGCCGCGTCGCTGCTGGCCCGCTCGCTGGCGGCTAACACGTTCCCCTCCGGGATCAACCGTGAGCTGGCGTCGGACTACCACGGGTTCGTCTTCGAGCTCGGGGTGTTCGCCGCGGCCGAGGCCGCTGCCGCGGGCACTCCCGTTCCTGAGGACACGTGGCGGCAGCTGTGCTCGATGGCGGACGCGATGGCCGCACTGGCCGACTGCCTGGGCCAGCCGCCCCGCCAGGGCGACTCGGACGAGGGCCGGGTCGTGCTGCTCGACGCTCCGGTGCGGGGTCGCTGGCCGGCGCTGCTGGCGCTGGGCGACGGGCTGTTCGGGAGGCTGGGGTGGTGGCCGGCTGTGCCGCGGGACGCCGGCAGCGTGCTGCTCAGGTCGCTGGCAGGCGATGGTGAGGAAGTCAGCGGCCGCCCGGCTGCGCGCCCTGACCGGTTCCCCGATGCTGGCATCAGTATCCTCAGAACGGCCGCGGCTGACTCACCGGAGCTATGGTGCCGCTGCGATGGCGGGCCGCACGGGTTCCTGAGCATCGCCGCGCACGCGCACGCCGACGCCTTGTCGGTGGAGGTCAGGTACGCCGGCGTCGACGTGCTGGCCGACCCGGGGACGTACTGCTACCACGGTGAGCCCGCGTGGCGGTCGTACTTCCAGTCGACGATCGGGCACAACACCGTCGAGGTCGGCGGCCGGTGGCAGTCGGTGCGCGGCGGCGCTTTCCTGTGGCTCCGGCACGCGGCGGGCCGGGAGATCTCGGTCGCTTCCGCTGGGGCCGTGGCCGCATGGACCGGTGAGCATGACGGCTACCGGCCCGCGGTGCACCGGCGCTCGGTACGGCTCGACCGTGCCGCCCGCGTCGTGGAGATCACTGACGAGATCTCCGGCGGGGCACATGACGTCCGGGTAGCCTTCCACCTCGGGCCCGCGGTCGCGGCCTCATTGACCGGCGCCGTGGCCGCGCTGGCATGGCAGGACGCGGCGACCTCCGGTACCGCGGAGCTGACGCTTCCGGCTGGGCTTGAGTGGAGCCTGCACCGTGGCGAGACCGAGCCGATCCTTGGCTGGTACTCCGCGGGTCTCGGCCACCGGGTGCCCGCGGTCACGCTGCTCGGACAGGGGCGCTCCCTGCCAGGCGGCCGCCTGGTGACACGTCTGACGTTCGCGGAATCGGAGACCCCATGACTCAGCAGCAACCGAACTTGCGCCGGTCGATGCGGATAGTGCGGCGGTACAAGGGCATCGTCGGCGGCTTCGCGCTCCTGGGTCTTGTGGCCGGCGTCGGGTACGCCATGCTGAATCCGCCGCAGCAGACCAGCTCGGCGCTGGTTATCCTGCCGACGCCGAAGCCGAACATCCAGACCGACACGCTCATCGCGGAGAGCGCTCCCGTGCTGACCGCGGCGCTGCCCAAAGTCGGCCACGGGCTGACCCTGACCGAGCTGAAAAAGGACATCTCGGCCACCGACGCGACGGGCAACGTCATATCGATCAACGCGACGGACAAGACGGCCGCCGATGCGGAGGGCGACGCTAACGCGGTCGCGGCCAGCTTCCTTTCCTTCATCGGGTCCGCCAACAGCCCGGTCGGCGCGGTGGCCGGACGGGTCTTCGTGCCCGCCAGCACGGCCACTAGCGGCGGGGCGATCAAGCAGTTCATCCTGTACGGCCCCATCGGCCTGGTGGCGGGGCTGCTCATCGGGTTCATCGTGGCGCTCAGGAAGGACCGGGGCGACCGGCGGCTGCGCACCCGTGACGAGATCGCGAACTCAATCGGGGTCCCGGTGCTGGCCGCGGTGGAGGCGGACCAGCCGGGCGACGCCCAGGCCTGGCTCCGGCTGCTCGCGGAATACCAGCCGGACGCGGTGCAGGCGTGGACGCTGCGCACCACGCTGGCACGGCTGCGGTCGGCCAGCGGCGGCGGCGACGCTGGCCGGAACGGCGGATCAGTGAACGGCGCCGCCGGCCCTGGCCGGACGGCGATCGCCGTGGTCTCGCCGGCCGCCGACCCCGCCGCGCTCGCGATCGGTCCCCAGCTCGCGGTCTTCGCGTCGTCGCTCGGCATCCCGACGGCGCTGATCGTGTGCGCGCAGGCGCCAGGAGAAGCGAACGTCACGCTGCGCGCGGCCGCGGCCGCCTGGGCACCGGCGTCGGCGGCCCAGGCGAACACCCTGCGGGTCATCGCCGCCTCCGACACCGACCTTCAGGGCGCGCTGCCCGGGGCGGCGCTGACGGTGATCGTGACGACCGTCGACGACGCGGCGCCCCGGGTCTCGGAAGCGGTACGCGCGCACGCGACCGTGCTCGCGGTCTCGCCGCGCGTGGCGACGCCCGAGCAGCTCGCCCGCGTCGCCGCCTCGGCGGCCGACGCGGGCGGGAACGTCGTGGGGATCGTGGTCGCGAACCCGGAGCCTGATGACGTGACGACCGGCTTCGCTCCGGCGATGGGCAGACAGCCGCGCGCGCTTCCGACGCGCATGAACGGCACGACCCGTGCATCACGAGGCAACGGCGTCGTAGCCACGATGAGGGAGGAGCGACGGTGAACGCCTCTGATTACTCTGACGACGCGGACCTCGAGGAGACTGGCAGCTTCGCCGCCGGGTCCGTCCGGTTCCTGAGCCCAGAGATCGAACTCCCGTCGGCGCCGGGCTTCTCGCCCGGTTCGACCTACTTCCCGGCCGGGTCCGAGGACCCCGCGTTCGCTGCAGAGCCCGGGGCGGAGCCTGCCGTCGAGCCATGGCCGGAGCCTGAGCCCGAGGCCGCCGTCGGGCCGGAGAGCGTCTTGGGTACCTTCGACACCTTCGACACCTTCGACACCTTCGAGCCCAGCGCCTCCTTCGAGCCGGGTGCCGTGTCGCCTGAGCCTGAGGCGGTGTTGCCTGAGCCTGAGCCCGGGTACCGCGCCAGGCCCGAGTTCTCCGACGTCTTCACCAGACCCGCGTTCATCGGCAAGCCGGACCTGCCGCCCGAGGCGCCCGCCGAGCCGGAGGCCGCCCCCGAGCCGCTGGCCCCCGCGGCTGAGGCCTCCGCCGGGCCGGAGGATTCCCTCGAGCAGGAGGTCTCCGCGGCATCTGAGTCCGGTGCCAGCGCGGCGAGCTCCGACGTCTTCACCAGGCCCGAGTACACCGCCAAGCCGGACTATTCCAGCTTCTTCACCAGGCCCGCGTTCTTCCCCGCGTCCGAAGGCGACGGCGAGCAGCCCAAGCCCGCCGAGGAGCCGCGTTACTCCGCTCTCGGGGAGTCGCGGTATCCGGCGCCTGGGGAGGCGCCGCGCTCATTCTCCGGGGAGGGCCGGTATCCCCGCCCGCAGGAAACGCCATACCCCGCCGCTGAGGAGCCGCGGTCCTCGTTCTCCGAGAGGAGCCGCTACCCCAGCCCGCAGGAAACGCCATACCCCGCCGCCGAGGAGCCGCGGTCCTCATTCTCCGAGAGGAGCCGCTACCCCAGCCCGCAGGAGGCGCCGTCCCCTGCTCCTGAGGAGTCGCGGTATCCGGCGCCCGGGGAGCCGCCGCGCTCGTTCTCTGAGGAGAGCCGGTACTCCGGCTCGACGGAGACCACGTACACCTCTCTCGATGACCCGCGGTTTTCGGCTCCAGGGGAACCGCGGCGCTCCCCCGCCGCAGAGTCGCGCTACTCCGCCCCGCAGGAGACGCCGTACTCTGCTCCCGAGGAGCCGCGTTACCCCGCTCCCGGGGAGCCACGGCCCTCGTTCTCCGGGGGAAGGCGCTATTCCGGTCCTGCGGAGACCCCCTACTCTGCCCCCGACGGGCCGCGGTTCTCGCCCCTCGCGGAGTCGCGGTACACCGGCCCTAACGAGCACATGCTCTCCCACCCTGAGGGGGCGGCGATTCCGGCCGCGCCGTCACGGAACGGGACGGCGACGGCGGCGGAACCGGTCAACGCCGAGGCCCCGGAGCCAGCGGCGACCGTCGAGGTCCCCGGCAAGCCCGCCGACCGGCACCCGGTGCGGACGACCGGTGAACTGTCGGTGCTGCGGTCGCCCGAGCGCCCCGTGGGGGTCGAATCGCGGCTGCCTGACCTGTGGGGCTACGACGGCTACCCGGTCGTCGAAAACACGCAACCGGTCGATGACCAGGCGGGCATCGTCAGCCTCGGCTATATCGGCGCGGCGATCAGGCGCAAGAAGAAGGTCTGGGTGCTGACGACGGCACTCGGGGTCCTCGTCGCCGGCGCCCTGTACGCGACCCACAAGGCGACCTACACCAACACCACGACGGTCCAGCTGGCCCTGAACCCCAACCTGGACGCGGCCACGGCCCTGCAGACCGACGCCATCCTGGCCGAGGACTCGACGATGGCCCAGCTCGCCATGCAGAAGCTGGGCCTGCACGAAACGGTCCCCGCCTTCCTGAAGACCTACACGGTCACCGTCAGCACCACCGCCTCCAACCTGCTGACGTTCACCACTACCGCGGCGACCCCGAACGCGGCGTACAACGAGACCAACACCCTGGCGACTACGTTCCTCCAGTACCGCGCCCAGACCGAGCTGGAGAAGGAGTCCGCCAACACCGCCGAGCAAGACCAGCAGGTGACCCAGACCCAGCAGCAGATCAGCCAGCTCAACAGCCAGATCAAGAAGCTGAAGAACGAGGGCGTGTCGACGACGGACAGCAGGCTCGTGAGGCTGCAAAGCGACCTGTCCACGGCGCAGACCCTGCTGGCGTCGCTGCAGTCGAACGTGGCGAGCGCCAACGCCACCCAGCGGTCGACCACGGCCCAGCTCATCGCGGGCAGCAGCGTCCTCGACACCGGTATCCCGGCCGAGGGGGTCAGCAAGAAGAAGTTCGCGATCGAGTACGGCGGCGGCGCGATCTTCGGCGGCCTGGTAATCGGCCTGCTGATCGTCGCCATCGGCGCCATCCTCTCCGACCGGCTGCGCCGCCGCGACGACGTCGCGGCGGCCCTCGGCGCTCCGGTCCGGGTCAGCGTGGCATCGGGCGGCAAGCGCTCCCGCAAGGCGAATCGGGAGGCCGACCTGAAGCGCGTCGCCGCGCACTTGAGCGCCGCCGTGCCGCGCGGTTCCGAGGGCTCGGGAAGCCTCGTGGTGGTCGCCGTGGACGGCAAGAAGTTCATCAGCGAGGCGATCAGGGAGCTGGCGGTCGCGACCGCCAAGGAGGGCAAGCGCGTGGTCGTGGCTGACCTGGCCGGCGGTGCGCTCGGCCAGTCCTTCGGCACGAAGGAACCCGGCATCCGCGGGGTAGACGTGGCAGGGACTCGCATGGTGCTCGTGACCCCCGACCGCGGCGACCTCGCTCCCGTCGGCCCGCTGCACGCGCCGCTGCTCGGCACCCCGATGAACGGCATTCAGAACGTCCAGGCGGCCGCCGACCTCTTCATCACGCTCGCGGCGGTCAACCCCGCCACGGGCGCGGCCCACCTCAAGACGTGGGCCGACGAAGCGGTGGCCGTGGTCACCGCGGGAGAGTCGTCGGTCACGAGGGTTCAGGCCGTCGGCGAGATGATCCGCTTCGCGGGCGCCGACCTCACCTCAGCCATCCTGCTAGGCGCCGACGAAAAGGACGAAAGCCTGGGCTACGCCACCGTCTAGGGCAGGCTCCTGACCACCAGGAAATCCCTGGGTGGCGGATGCTTACTGCGGCTCGTCACTGTCGCGTCGGTCCCTCAGCTCTCATGTGTTCCAGCGAGCTGGGTACCTAGGTCGCGGACGAGAGCAGCGACCTGCTCCTCCGAGCACTCGCATTAGTCAGCTACCCGGGTCATGGCCTGGCGCCGGGTACGGACACCGGGAGGGTCAGGATCTCTCCGGTGTGAGGCCCGTTGGTCAGCCGATCGAGGTTGACAACGTGGTCGTCGGCCACCCGCCATTCTGCGGTGCAGATGAACAGGGTTCGCCGGTCTGGTCCGCCGAGCATCAGCGCGAACGGGGCCCGGCCTTCGGGCAGTTCGACGCGCTGCAGGACTTCGCCGCCCTCGGCGACGCGGGCGACCGAGAACCCGGTGCTGACCCAGATCGCGCCTTCGGTGTCGAGGCAGATGCCGTCCGGAGCGACTCCTCCTGCGAAGCGCCGGCGGTTGGACAGCCCTCCGTCAGCGTCTATGTCGAACGCGGTGAGCGTCCCCGCGAACGACTCGGAGACGATCAGCGTCCGGTTGTCGGGCGTGATGACCATGCCGTTGGGGAACTGGATGTCGCCGGCGACCTGGCGTAGCTGCCCGTCTGGGGTGACGAGCTTAATGTAGCCGGGCTTGGGCGGCGCTCCTGCAACGAAGTCGAAGTCCGCTCCGTTGAGGTAGATGTTGCCGCGCGCGTCCACGACGATCTCATTTGCGCTCTGCTCGGCGTGGACGACCATCGATCCGCCGGGCTCCTGGCGCCGCAGCTTGTCGCCGGTCGTCAGCAGCCTGCCGTCGGGCAGCCAGTCGATGGAGTACCCCATCGAGTGGCTGGCCGGGTCGCGGGCGAGCACGACCTCCGCCGCGCCGTCCACGTCAGCGGCCACGACCTGCCGGTCGATCCAGTTGCAGAACCACAGCCTGCCCCCATGCCACCGCGGCGACTCAGGAATCCCCAGGCCACTTAGCAGGATCCTCGGTTCAGGCATGACGCCTCCTCTGCTCCGAGCCGGTCCCAGGCCGGCCGTCTAACCACATAGACGAGTGGCCGCGAGCCCGATCGTCACCTCAGGCCGCCGGGCGTAATCAGCCTCGGACATGCAGCGGCGCTCGCCCTTGCAGCCACGGCGGCCGCGAACCCTGTTCATCTGCACCGCCGGAAAGCTGAACCCGCCACGCGAGACCCCGGCCACTCTACGGCCCGGCTTACAGGGGCTGAAGGGCCAGGGTCTACGGCGGCCGGGCCGACGAAGACCTCAGCCGCGGCGCTCAGCATGATCACGAAAGAAAAATCTCCTATGCGCGTACTTTTCTTTCGTGATCATGAAATCAGCGGCCTCAGGCCCGCCGCCGACACGGAGGCCGGGCAAAGACCTCAGCACTTCAAACCCTGTAGTGCGCAAACTCACTCACGACCAACCGCGAAAGCCCACGTCAGCGAGCCGTCATCGCTCCGGACTGCCGAACGTGTCACAAGTCAGGACTAGTGACCGGTCACTCAACCTTCATTGTGGTCACCGCGGCTGCAAAGTGAACACGGGAGGCTGGTGTGACCGGTGAGGGCGGCCTGCGACGGGTGATTGGGCGCGCGACGCGGGGGCACGAGGCCCCGGGTGGTTAGTTAGGCCGAACGGCGGGTGGCGGCCGGGAGCAGCAGGGAGGCCGCCACCGTGACGTCGAGCATGTACGTCGAGGGGTTCGTGATGCCGTCCTCGGTGAAGGACGCCATGATGCAGTAGATGACGAGGAACAGGGCCAGCGCCCGCCGCATGCCACGGGACTGGAGGCAGGCGAGGATCAGCACGTAGAGCAGGATCACCGCGCACATGACCACGCCGAACAGGCCCTGGTCCTGGTAAGAAAGCATCCAGTTGCTGTCGACGGGGAGGCCGTCGAAGGAGCCGTTGGACAGGCCGAAGCCGAAGATCTCCTGGAATGAGGTGCGCGGGAACGCGAGCAGCGGCCCCCAGAAGTTCGTGCGGCCGGTGAGGTTGGTCAGCTGGGTTGTCCCTTCGCCCCTGGCCATCCACGACGTGATCGCGGAGGAGAAGGCGGCGAATGCCACTACCGTGGCGGCTCCGACCACACCGAAGAGCCGGCGGACCCGGGGTGTGGCGAGCAGGCTCAGCCCGGCGAACAAGAGCGCCGCGAGCATCGCCACGAGAGCGGTCCTGGTGTGCGTGAGGAGAAGCACGCCGGTGGCGACGACCACGTACCAGAGCGCGACCTTACCGCGCAGCTGGCCGCAGAACCACATGATGGCGGCGATCCCGATGGACACGGCCGCGTAGTGCGCCACCTGGGTGGAGGTGATGGGCCAGATGATGTCCTGCATCCGGCCGCCGTTCAGCGCGCGGGTGGGATCGATCACGAGCCCGATCACCACGGTGATGATCACCCACAGCATGGCTTTCATATGGCAGCGCACCAGGAGCATGTCGGCCCGGTTCCAGTAGGGCGACAGCAGCCACAGCACGGCGACGAACTCGAGCATCCGGAACGTGCGGTAATAGGTGCCCTTCACTGGCCCCACGGTCAGCACGGTCACCACGGTCTCGAGGGCGAGCAGGGTCACCAGGAGGAGAAAGACGTTCGGGCGGAACTTGCCGCGCGGATTTTGCATCAGCGCCAGCAGCACCGCCAGCGTCAGGGCGCCCTGCGTAATGGCCTTGCCGACCGACCCGGGGATCGGTATCACCGACACACCGGTGGAGAAGGACAGCACGTTGAGGACGAGCAGGCCCCAGATCAGCCCTACATTGCGCTTCAGCCGGCGTTCGCTCGCTTCCGCCGCGGGCAGCCGCCTGAGCGCCCGGGTCGCGCGCGGGCGGACTCCGACGAAAGGCAGGACGGTCATCGGGCGGCGACCTCCTGGTAGATCCGCGTCACCGCCGCTGCCTTGGTGGGGAAGGTGTGCTCGGATGCGAACTCGATGGCGGCCGCGCTGCGCGCCGCCCAGTCGTCCGCGGTCAGCACGGTACGCATGGCGGCCGCCAGGTCCGCTGGCAGCTCCTGCGGCCGCTGCGGCAGCGGGACCTTCTCGGCGGCCAGGCCCACCTTGACATCGCCGATGCCGTGCAGGTCGAGCGTGACGGCGGGCAGGCCCTTGCCGAGCGCCTCGAGGAACTGGCCGCTCGAGGAGTCGCGCAGCGAGCAGAACAGGAACAGCGAGGAGGTGTCGTAAAACTCGGCGAGCCTGGGCCACGGAACCCGGCCGAGCAGCTCCACGTCATCACCGAGCCCGAGCCTTTGGACCGTGGCCTCGACCCGCGGCAGGAACGGCCCGTCGCCCGCCATGACAAGGCGCGCCTGCATCGTCTTGCGCAGTTCGGCGAAGGCCTGCACGGCAAGCTCTGGCGCCTTGCGAGCCAGCATCCTGCCCACCCAGAGCACGACGGGTACCCCCGTCGGCCGCTGCCGGGCGGTGCCGATGTACTCCTGCGGCAGCCCGTCGGCCAGGAAGTACCTGATGTCCTTGGCCCCGAGCGCCCGGCAGGCCGCCTCCGTCGCCGAGTTCGTCACCAGGACGACGGACGAGTTCCTCAGCGTCTCCTTGGTCCAGCCGTTCAGCTTGAGCAGGGAACCGGTGGCGATGCTGCGCGCCTTCTCGACCGGCCATTCGCGGCCGAAATAGCTCCGGTAGTTCGACGGCGCCGTCTGGCCGCCGCCGATCGGCCCGTACACCAGTGGCTGCGGCAGCCGCCAGAGCCTGCTGCCCAGGTGCAACGACCCCCAGCCGGTGTGGTGCGTCACGTCCCAGGTCTGGCGCAAGCCGACGGCGTACTCGTATGCCTTGTTCTGCCAGCGGCGGTACTCGTCGTAGCCCTCGATACCGCCGGGGAGCTTGACGGGAATTTCGTAGGCCTCGACGAAGTGGAAGTCAATGTCGGGCCGGCCACCGGTCAGGACCCGGTCCTTGAACTCCGGGTGCGTCAGGACCGTCACCTCGTGCCCGCGGTCCGCCAGCGACGTGGACCACATCCAGCCGTTGCCTATTTCGCCGCCGTGCCCAGGGGCGCACTGAAACGCGGAAACCAGAACCTTCACGGCGATACCATCCCATTCCGGCTTGTCGCTTGCAGTTCGTAATGCGGACGGCCGCCGCTCACGCGGTCTCCCTCGGCAGCGAGGCTGATCCAGTCCGGGACAGCCGCGGACCGTTCGCCGGTCCTGGCGAGGTCGCTCGCCGCGATCTGGATGGCGGACACGACCACCATGTCGCGGACCGGGTACGCGGCGGGCTGGCCAGCCTTGATCCGGCCCAGGCCCTCGCGGTACATGGCCGTGTGCGCCTTGTCCCTGAACAGGGTGCGCCCGTAGCGTTCGATCCCGTCGGACCTGGCGCGGTACTTCCAGAGATCGTCGATGGTGATGGTGGTGTGTCCCCGGCGGATGTCCATTTGTTCCTGGACGCCGCGGATGTCATCGCCGCGGGTGGTGCCGAGAACGGTGAGCAGCGAGCCGTCTTCGAAGGTGACCGT
This sequence comes from uncultured Actinomycetota bacterium, assembly GCA_963843745.1. Classification (GTDB taxonomy): domain Bacteria; phylum Actinomycetota; class Actinomycetes; order Streptosporangiales; family Streptosporangiaceae; genus Trebonia. The sequence goes on along the minus strand of CAWJLP010000006.1, from coordinate 288,345 downwards.
CAGGACCCGCTCCTCGTCGCTGCCCGGTTCTGTGCCCGGCAGGCGTGGTGACAGGGTAATTGAAGCGGGCATCGGGCTGCCGTCGATCAGGCAGACCGCCAGATCGATCCAATGGCACAGGTTGCCGGTGATCCTGGTGCCCTGGTTCGGCCAGAAGTACCAGTGGTCGGGCTGGAAGGTCAGCTCCTTGACCACGCACGAGATAGACGTCGGCCCGGATTCCCGCGCGAGCCTGGCGCGCGCCCGGCGCACCAGCGGGTGGTACCGCCTGTTGAACCCGATCTCGATCGCGCCCGGGTTGGCGCGCATCGTCGCGGCGAGCTGCTGCACGTCATCCGGCGTCACCGTGGGCGGTTTCTCGAGGAAGACGCGGTGCCCCGCCTTGACCGCCGCGCAGGCGAGCTGCGTGTGCGAGTCGTGCGCGGTCGCGACCACGACGAGGCCGGGCGCGGGCAGCTCGGCGATGGCCCGCTCGGAATCCGTGGTGGCCAGCGCGAAGCCGTAATCCCTGCCGACAATGGCGGCGATCTGCGGTTCCCTGTTCGCCACCGCGTACAGCTGGAAGTGGCCGCGGCGCAGCGCGGGGATGATCTCTGAGCGGGTGTAGTCGCCGCCGCCGAGCACGGCGACCGGCAGGCTGGCCACCACGGGCGGCAGCGGCGTCAGCGGCAGCACCGTGTCCGCGGCCTGACCGCCGCCGACGGTAGGCGCGGGGAGCGCGGGAGGCCGCAGCACGTCGGGCGCCGCGCCTTGCGCCGGAGTCCCGGTCGCGGTCACCGCACCGGTAAGCAGCCCGACGAGTTCGGCGGGCGGCCGGGTCGCGGAGTACAGGTAACCCTGACGGCAAAGCCTTGTCAGCGTCTCGGCCTCGGCGATCAGACGGGCGGCGGCCGCCCGCAGGTCGTCCTCGGAGAACGAAGCGGGGACGTCGAGGACCAGCTCGCGGCGCACGACGAACTGCTGTGCGCACGACGGGACGCGGCTCGCCAGGGCCACCACCGGCCGTCCGGAATCGACGGCGGCGCCGAGCACCAGGGTCACCCGGAAGTCACCGGTGAACCGCGGTTCCTCGCGCTTGGTCCGCGCCTTGCGCAGGGTGATCCGCGGACCGTCCGTGTACAGGAAGACCGCGACCTTGCGCCCGGGGCGGCGCTGCTGGCGGCCGGAGGCGTTCTTCAGCGTGACGAGCGGCACGGTGGCGGTGGCGCCGACCAGGACGCCGTTGGCGGGTATCTCGTAGCCGGGGGTCTCGATCCACTCGCCACGCCACAGCAGCTTCATGTCGTCAACTCCAGATGTCGCGGGCGACGTTGAGCACGACGCGTGAGCCGAACCGCTCGAGCCTGATCGGCAGTTCCCGCATGTCGGCCAGGCTCTCGCGGACCGCGCGCTGCCGTTCCATGGGACACAGGACGACGAGGAAACCGCCGCCGCCCGCCCCGGTCAGCTTCACGCCCGAGGCGCCCGCCTCGAGCGCCCGGGTGACCGCGCCGTCCACCTGCGAGTTCGACACGCCGGAGGCCAGCTTCCGCTTGGCTTCCCAGCTCTCCCGCAGCGCGGGCCCGATGGCGTCCACGTCGCCGCTGCGCAGCCGCTTGGCCGCGAATCCGGCCAGGTCGCGGAGCAGGTCGAGCTGCGGCAGGGTGGCCGGTACGTTCGCGTTCTGCTCGGCGAGGATGTTGTCGGCCCGGCGGGTGATGCCCGTGTAGAACAGCATCATCTGCTGCTGCAGGGCGACCCGCTCGCTGGCGCTGAGCCCGAGTTCCTCGTGGCTCACGTCCTCGCCCGGGCCGAAGCGCAGGTCACGGATGCCGCCGAGCGCCGCGATGTACTGGTCTTGCTTGCCGATGGGCTTCCCGCAGTGCTCGATTTCGATCCTGCAGGCGCCCTCGGCGAGCTCCTCGGCGGACACCTGCCGCCCGGTGTACGCGTACAGGGCGTGCAGCAGCCCGACGGTCACCGCCGACGAGGACCCGAGACCCGACCCGGAGGACGGGATGTCGGCCAGCGTGGTGATCTCCACGCCGCCGGTGACGCCGGTCATCAGCATGGCCTCGCGGACAAGCTCGTGCTCGATGTCCGCTACGCGGGAGACGATCTCCTTCTTCGAGTAGTTGACGTAGATCTCGTCGTCGAAGCGCTGCTTGACGATCACGTAGATGTACTTGTCGATCGCGCAGTTAAGGACACGGCCGCCGTGCTCCAGGTAGTAGCTCGGCAGGTCCGTCCCGCCGCCGAGCAGCCCGATGCGCAGGGGGGTCTGGGTGATGATCATCGCTCCGGCCACTCCTCACAGGCCCGTCGGTAGGCGTCCGGGGTGCCGATGTCGAGGAAGTAGCCGTCGACGAGCACGACCTTGGCGCGCCCCACCAGCCTGGGGAGGAGATGGTAGCCGATGTCCCGCGGCGGTGCGCCGGTAATCTCGTCAAGCAGGCTCGGCGTGAAGGCGTAGAGCCCCGCGTTCACCAGGTCGGAGACCGGGTGCTCGGGCTTCTCTGTGAAGCTGGTGATCGTGCCGGTCTCGTCGGCTTCGATGACCCCGCCGGTGGACGGCGTTGCGGAGTGGAAGACGCCTAGCGTGGCGGCCGGCTGATGCTCCCGCTGCGTCTTGATCAGCGACCTGAGGTCGAAGTCGGTGAGGTTGTCGGCGTTGCAGGCCAGGAAGAAGTCCTCGCCGGCCACCCAGTCGCGGTTGGCGGCCAGGGTGCCGGCGCTGCCGAGCAGCTGAGGCTCATAAGACGTCGCCGTGGCGGGCGGCCCGGTGCGCGCTGCGAGGTAGTCGTGCACCACGTCCGGCAGGTGGTGCAGGTTCACCAGCACCTCGTCGACGCCGGCCTGGGCGAACGCGTCGAGCCAGATCTCGAGCAGCGGCCGGCCGCCGACGGTGAGCATGCACTTGGGGGTGGTGTCGGTGATCGGGCGCAGCCGGCTGCCGACGCCGGCGGCGAGGAGGAAAGCCTTCACCCGGTGGCCTTCCTGACGACCCCGAGGCTGCGCATCTGGGCGTTCGCGGCGGCCAGCACCCCGTCGAGCCCGTCCATGCCCTTGAGCCACTCGGCGTACGCCGCCACCGACTCCGCGCATCCCCGCCGCGGCGCCCAGCCCAGTTCCCTGAGGGCGCTGGTGTCGGAGAAGATGTGCCTGGTGTCGCCGAAGCGGTACTCGCCAGTGACCGTTCCGGGCTCGGCGGAGCCGTACTGCCGCATGACGATGTTGGAGAACTCGCGGGTGGTGACGGGCTTGCCGCCGCCGACGTTGAAGACCCGGCCGGCGGCGCGGTCGTCGCCGAGCACGAGCACGTTGGCGTCGACCACGTTGTCGATGTTGACGTAGTCGCGGATGGCGCCGCCGTCCTCGTACAAGACGGGTGCTATCCCCTGCAGGTAGCTCAGGCAGAAGATGCGGCAGGCGCCCGAGTACGCGTTATACACCGACTGCCTGGGGCCTTGCACGATGCTGTACCGCAAGGCGACCGTGGGGATGCCGTACCTGCGGCCGAGGTTGACGGCGACCATCTCCTCGCCGAGTTTGGACATGCCGTACGCGTTCTGCGGGTTGGAGATCCGCTCCGGCGTCAGCTGCAGCTCGAGCGGGCCGCCGCACCGCGGGCACGGGATCTCCCACTGCCCGGCCAGCAGCGCCTTCTCCGGGCGCATCCCAGGCAGCTGCTCACCGTCGCGCGGGCACAGGTACAGCCCCTCGCCCATCGCCGACTGCGACGAGGCCACGATCACCCGCGCCATGTCCAGCCGCTCCGCGACGATGATCTCGTAGATCAGGGCCGTGGAGACCACGTTGACCTCGGTGAAGCGCGCGAAGTCCGGCAGGTAGTCCTGGTACGCGGCGAAGTGGTACACGGCGTCGACGCGCCGGAGCAGGTTCGCCAGCAGGTCGCGGTTGCGCACGTCGCCCTGGTAGAACTCGACGCCAGGGCTCAGGTACATCGGAACACCGTCGCGGTGTACCGGCGGGGTGAGCGCGTCCAGGACCACGACCTCATGGCCGAGGGCAAGCAGCCGGTCGCACGTGTGCGAGCCGATAAATCCCGCGCCGCCGGTGACGAGGATCTTCATTTCTTGCGGTTCCTCCTGCGCTCGGCGACCTCGCGGTAGACGTCCAGGGTCTTGGCGGCGCACGCGCCCCACGTGAACTCGCCGGCCCGGCGCAGGCCGTCCTCGATCAGCCGGTCCCTGGCCGGGCCCGCGGCCTCGATCATGGCCTTGGCGATCGACACCGGGTCGGTCGGATCGGACAGCATGGCCGCGCCGCCCGCGGTCTCCGGCATGGCGGTGACGTCGGACGTGACGACGGGGCAGCCGCACGCCATCGCCTCGAGAATGGGCAGTCCGAAGGTCTCGTTGAACGACGGGTACACGAAGACGTCCGCGGCACGGTAGAACGGCACGGTGTCCGCGAGCGGGACGCCGCCGACGAACAGCACGTCCTCGGCGATGCCGAGTTCCGCGGCGAGCGCGGGCAGCGAGGCGGTGTACTTCTCGTCACGCCCGGCCCCGATGATCACCAGCTGCTTGTCACCAAGCGCGGCCCTGGCGCTCGCCCAGGCGCGCAGCAGCCCGTCGCAGTTCTTGTACGGCCACAGCGACGACACGAAGAGCACGAAGGGCTTGGTCACGCCGTAGGCCTTGACCTGAACCCGCGCCTCTTCCGCGTCGCCCGGCTTGAACAGGTCGTGGTCGACCGCCTCGGGGATCATCTTGAGCTTGCCCGGCTCGACGTCCAGGTGCTTGTTGATCTCGTCGCGCAGGCTGCGGGAGTTGATGATGATCGCCTCGGCCACCTGCACGGTCCGCGGGTAGCTGAACAGCCGGTAGGCGCGGGTCAGCGGCGCGACCGACTCGGGCTGGGTGAACGCGTGCATGGTCTTGATGTGCACGACGTTGGACCACGACGGGCTCAGCACCGGCGCCATCAGCGTGCTGAAGATGTCGGTCCCGCCCAGCGGCAGCCGCAGCGGCGAGTACAGGTGCTCGCTGAGCGTCCGCAGCTTCCTGTGCTCGTTGGACCACGGGTAGGTGATGTAGGAGACGTTGTCCCCGTAGTCCTGGTGCATTTTCTTGGACTGCGGGCTCACCACGAGGCGCAGTTCCTCGCCTGTCTCCAGCCTGCTGGCCATCTCGGGGATGACCCGCGTCCAGAACCAGTGGGCGCCCGACGGGTTGGCCGGGTCTTCAGTCAGGAGGTTGATCGCTACCCGCATAGTCAGAACACCGTCTCCGAAATCGTGTCCGCGGCCATCCGTGTGTGGCGGACGTACTGGGCAAGGGCGTGCATGACGGCCTGGTGCAGGTCCTCGACCACGCCGTAGTTCGTGCAGTCGACGTGAATGGCCACCTCGGCCACGGTCCTGGCCGCGCCGCCTTCGAAACCGGTGATCGCGATCGTGCGCAGGCCGTTGTCGCGGGCCCAGGCCAGCGCGTCCACGATGTTCCGCGAGCGGCCCGAAGACGACACGGCGATGAGCACGTCACCCGGCCTGGCCTGGGACTGCAGCTGGTACACGAAGACTTCGTGGTAGCCGATGTCGTTGGCGATCGCGGTGAGCACCTCAACGTTCGCAGACAGGCTCAGCACCTGCGGCGCGAGGTCGGTGCCGGTGCGAATCCCCTTCAGGTGGTCGCATTGCATGTGGTTCGCGATGGCGGCGGAACCGCCGTTGCCGCAGGAGAACATCCGGGCACCGCGCGCGTAGGCATCGACGAGCAGGCTGCCGGCCCGTTCCATCGCCGCGGGGTCGATCGTCTCGCTGGCGCGCGCCATCTCCTTGGCGTACTCGGCGAAGTACGCCCCGGCGCCGGCGTACCGCGCGTCGGGAAACTTCACCGCCGCGGCCGCGGCCCCCAGGGAGCCGGCCTCCTGCGGGTCGTAGCTGCTGCTCATGCCGCACCCTGTTCCACAGCGCGGGCGGAGAGCTGCCGCAGGATGAAAGGCGCAGCGGCGGCGAGGCTCGGGAATGGCCAGACACCGGGGCCTGGGCTGGCGTCGGAGCTCAGGTAGGCCGCGGACGCTCCGATGGATTTCGCGAGGCCGACGTCTTCCGGCCGGTCGCCCACAACCCAGGAGCGGCTCAGGTCGAGGCCGAGGGCGATCGCCGCGGCCGTGGCCATTCCCGGCCTTGGCTTGCGGTCCTCGCTGGTGCGGCTGAACGCCTGTACTACCCCGTCCGGGTGGTACGGGCAGTAGGCGAACAGGTCGATGCGCGCGCCGCGGCTGGCCAGGTGCGCGGCGATATGCGCGTGCACCTGGTCGACGTCATCGAGCGCGTACAGCCCGCGCGCTACCCCAGACTGATTGGTCACCACGGCGACGGGGACGCCTGCCGCGTTGAAGCTGGCGATCGCCTCGGCCGCCCCGTCGATGAACTCGACTCGGTCGACTGACCCGACGTACCCGTGATCCACGATGATCGTGCCGTCCCGATCCAGCAGGATCCCCGGACGCATCCACCCACCTCACTCGACTCGCGCGCGACTGCCGGCGGCGCTTGTATATGAGCGCGACGCCATGGGCCGTGATACACGCGGCGGAACCGGCTAGGACCCCCGCGTCCTGAGCACCGTCTTGGCCGTGACCCCCAGCTCGGTGATCGCGGGGGACAGGTCGCGCCAGTCGACGTTGTCGTAGTGGCGGGTGCGAGCGAATTCGGCGGCGAAGAGCCATCCGCCGCGCGCCTTCGACACGGTGTCCGGACGGCCCGCCAGGTGGTGATTCTGCATGAGCCAGCGCAAGTCGCCGTGCAGCCAGCGGGTCCTGACGCCGGTCCGGTGGCCCTTCACCTGCTCCACCGGCTCTCCCGTCGCCCACTTCCAGATCATCAGCGGGAAGTCGATGCCTGACTGAACGGCGTTCTCGATCGTCCCGGCCAGCCTGGGGTTGATCTCCATCAGCAGCGGGCGGCCCGCGCGGTCCCTGCGGAACTCGACCTCGCAGACCCCGTCCAGCCCGATCGCCGTGGCGAGCGCCACGGCTGGCTCCAGGATGTCCGCGGGGGCCTCGATGCTTTCCCGCAAGACCGAGGCGCCGCCGAGCGGCGGGCTCGTGCGGTGCGCCACGTGCCCGCAGCTCGCCAGCGCCTGGCCGTCGACGAGGAAAAGCGAGACACCCTCACGGCGGCCCGGGGCCCACTCCTGGGCGAGCACAGGAGACCCGGCGTCGATGAACTTCCTGGCGGCGTCGACAGCCTCGGCCTCGCTGACGACCTCCACGGGCATCAGGCGGCTGTCGGCCTTGCCTGTCCACGGGATCGTGGGCTTGACCACGAAGGGGAACTCGAGCTCCGCGTACGCGGCGGCCAGCTCCGTGACGCTGTTGACGAGGACCGACTTGGGCCCGGCGATGCCCAGCTCGCGGGCCGCCGCCAGCGTGCGGTCCTTGTCGGTGGCGATGGCGAGCGCGTCGTCCGATGCCACCGCCAGGACGCAGCCCAGCTCGGCCAGCCGCGCGCGGTGCGGGGCGAGCGCCACGATCACCCCGTCCCCCGTCGGCAGCACGACGCGCACCTGGTGGGCACGGACGAAGTCCGCGAGCGCGTCCGCGAACGCCGCGGGATCGGCGCCGTAGCTCGGCAGCACCACGGCCTTCGCGCAGTACCTGGAGCGGAACGCGGGGACGGGCAGCGACGACGGGTACTCCGCGAAGGTCTCGCCCAGCGCCACCCGCAGTCCGGCCCGGCCGAGGCTTCGCGCGCTGGCCAGGCTCTGCTTGTGCACGGCATCGAGCACCAGGGCGTCATAGCGCTCAGGTATCCCCGCCATCCTGCCTCCCCCTGCCAGGCCCGCCACGAGGCGGTTTCCGCCCGCGCGAGAATCGCAGAATGGGAGAGGGAAAGATCCCGCCCTGATACAAAAACTGATAGCCAGATAAGTCCTGGCTGAGAGCGCTCCCCAGCGTTTTCCCAGCAATGTGTGCACGATGGGCGTATCACCGAAACTGGATAGGGGATCAATTGCTCGTGACCCACAGAGACGTGACACGCCAAGGCGGGGCTGAACCCGTCTTCGGCGAAGGCCAGTCTTCTGGAGCGTCCGCACCATCCGTGATCGTCGCGACGATCTTCCGTGAGGGCGGCGAAACAGGGGTCCACACGCATTTCGGGCAATTGCGCGGCTACCTGGAACGGCACGGCACCACGGTGAGCGTGGTCACGCCGTTCTCCTGGAACGGCACGCTGACCTATCCGGCGTTCGCGCCGCGGCTGGTGCTCAGGCATGTGAGCCCGCCGGCCGCCGTCGTGTGGTACCGGCACTGGCACGAGGTCTTCCTGTACCGCGCGCTGCGCCAGCGGCTCGCCGACGGCCGCGAGCAGGTCATCTACGCGCAGGGGCCGCTCGAAGCCAAGGCGGCGCTGCGGGCACGGCGCGGCCCGCGGCAGCGGGTGATCATGGCGGTGCACTTCCGCGCCTCACAGGCCGACGAGCACGCGGAGCCGGGCAGGGAAATCAAGCGGGACGGGGCGCTGTACCGGGCGATGCGGCGGGCCGAACGAGAGGTGATCCTGCACGTCGACGGCCTGGTGTACGTGTCCGGGTGGGCGCGGGACGCGCTGCTCGGCTGGCTGCCCGAGGCGGCGGACCTGCCGTCCGAGGTGATCGGCAACGGCGTGACGCCGGCCGCCGCCACGGTTTCCGTGGCCGGGGAGCGGGAGCAGCTCGCCGACCTCGTCACCGTCGGTCGGCTGGACGAGGCGAAGAACCACCGATTCCTCCTCGACGTCCTGGTCGAAGCCAGGCGCAAGGGGCGGCGCGTCACGCTGGACATCTACGGCGACGGTCCGCTCCACAGGGACCTCGCGCGCCGGATCAGCTCGCTGGACCTGGACGGACAGGTCCGGCTGCTCGGCTTCCGCGCCGACGTGCGGCAGCAGCTTCCTGGTTACCAGGCTTACCTGCACGCCTCGTACGCGGAAACCTCCTCGCTCGCGATTATCGAGGCGATGGCCGCGGGGCTGCCTATTGTCGCGGCCGCCATCGGCCCCATCCCGGAACTGTGCAAAGACGGCGCGGAAGCCCGTTTCTGGCCGCTCGACGACCCGGCCCGCGCCGCGGCGGTGCTCCTCGGGCTGCTCGACTCGCCGTCGGCGCTGGCGGCGGCGGCGAGCGCCGCGCGGGCACGGTTCGAGCGTGACTTCGACATCGACGTGGTAGGCGCGCGGCTGAGGTCGTTCCTGCTGGAAGGCTCCGCGTCAGTGCCGGCGCAGCCGGCCTAACCGGTGCAGCGGCGCTGCCAGCGTCCGCTTCACCTGCTGCGCGAGCGGGCTGTAGGAGAGCCCGCGCCGCGCCCCGAGCGCCGCCGTATAGCTCCTGAAGAACAGCTTCTTCGCCGCCATCCGCCCGGCGCCGTCCCGGTCGTAGAAGGTGATCCTCGGCAGCGTCATGTCCCCGAGCAGGCTGACCGGGGTCTCGACGGAACACGCGTAGCCGTACCCGGCGTCGCGAACCGCCTGCCTGGCCGCCGCGTCCATCCGGCCGTACGGGTAGGCGAAGCCGGTGACCGGCAGGTCGAACAGCTCGCGCAGCCGCGCCCTGCTCCCGCTGATTTCCGCTGCGAGCTGGTCCGCGGCGACGCCGGGGAGGCGAGGGTGGGTGGCGGTGTGCGAGCCGATCTCCATCCCCGCGGCGGCCACCTGCCCGGCCTGCCCGGCCGTCATCAGCGGCCAGACCGGTCCGGTGCCGGCGTCCCATTCGTTGGTGCCGCCGATCCGGTCGGAGATGATGAACATGGTCGCGGTGAAGTCGTTCCGCAGCAGCACGGGCAGCGCGTCCTCGAGCACGCTCAGGTATCCGTCGTCGAAGGTGAGCCCGACGAGCCCGCGCGCACGCCCGGCGCGCATCGCGGCCATCAGCGTCTCCATGCTGACGCCCCGCAGCCCGCGCTCGGCCAGCCACGCCATCTGCTCCGCGAACCTGGCGGGCGCCACCGCGAGCTTGTGCGGGTCTTCGGGCACGTCCGCGATCATGTGGTACATCAGGACGATCGGCACCTGCCCGAGCCGGAGCCTGCTGAAATCCGGCTCGCCGCCCCGCCGGACCTGCGTTGTAGTCATCAGCTAGAGGAGATCCGCGCCGGCTCCTCCTGATACACCGGGATACATCGACCGGGACCCATCCCGCCGGCGTGCCCCGCGGGCCCGACCGGGCCCGCCTCGGTTAGGCTCGATACCGCAAACTGACGCGATTACAGCCAAGCGATTACAGGCAAGGAGCCCGACGGTGGCGTCCATTGAAGCGGTGCATGCCAGGCAGATCCTGGACTCGCGGGGAAACCCGACCGTAGAGGTTGAGGTCGTCCTCGACGACGGCTCAGCCGGCCGGGCTGGCGTGCCGAGCGGCGCCTCCACTGGCGCCTTCGAGGCCGTCGAACTCCGCGACGGCGGCGCCGAGTACGGCGGCAAGGCGGTCATGCGGGCGGTAGACAGCGTCGTCGACGAGATCCAGCCCGAGCTGCTCGGCCACGAGGCCGACGACCAGCGGCTCGTGGACCAGGCGCTGATCGACCTTGACCGCACGCCGGACAAGTCACGGCTGGGCGCCAACGCGATTGTCGGGGTGTCGATGGCGGTGGCGCGCGCCGCCGCGGAGTCGGCGGGCCTGCAGCTGTTCCGCTACCTGGGCGGCCCGAACGCGCACGTGCTGCCGGTGCCGATGATGAACATCCTCAACGGCGGGGCGCACGCCGACTCGAACGTGGACATCCAGGAGTTCATGATCGCGCCGATCGGCGCGCCGACGTTCGCCGAGGCGGTGCGCTGGGGCGCGGAGACCTACCACGCGCTCAAGTCGGTGCTCAAGCAGCACGGGCTGAACACCGGTGTCGGTGACGAGGGCGGATTCGCGCCGGACCTGGAGCACAACCGGGCCGCGCTCGACCTGATCGTCGAGGCGATCGGCAAGGCCGGCGACGCACCCGGCCGGGACATCGCGCTCGCGATCGACGCCGCGGCGACGGAGTTCTACCACGACGGCGCCTACCAGTTCGAGGGCAGGCCGCAGAGCTCTGAGGAGATGACCGCGATCTACCTCGACTGGCTGGCCAATTACCCGCTGGTGTCGGTCGAGGACCCGCTGGCCGAAGAGGACTGGGCCGGCTGGCAGGCCTTCACCGTCGCGGCAGGCGACCGGGTCCAGGTGGTCGGCGACGATATTTTCGTGACGAACCCGGAGCGGATCCGCCGCGGCATCGCCGGGAAGTCGGCCAACAGCCTGCTCGTGAAGGTCAACCAGATCGGCACCGTGACCGAGACCTTCGACGCGGTGAGCCTCGCGCAGCGCGCCGGGTGGACCTGCATGATCAGCCACCGCTCCGGCGAGACCGATGACACGTTCATCGCCGACCTCGCGGTCGCGACGAACGCGGGCCAGATCAAGACCGGCGCCCCGGCGCGCGGCGAGCGGGTGGCGAAGTACAACCAGCTGCTGCGCATCGAAGAACTGCTCGCCGACGCGGCGAGCTACACAGGCGCCGCCGCGTTCCCGAGGTTCACCGCCGCTTGATGTCGCAGCCGGCACAGGAGACATCGCCCGCGCATGCCGCCGCGCTGGCGGCGGCCGCGCGTTCGACGCGGCTGACCGGGCGCGCCGCCGTGCTGGCCGTGGTGATCTGCGCGATCGCGCTGAGCCTGGCCTACCCCGTCAGGGAGTACATCGCGCAGCGGCAGCAGATCGACCAGCTGCTCGCCCAGCAGCAGACCCTGTCGGCGCAGGTGCAGGCGCTGCAGCAGCAGGACGCGAAGCTGACTCAGACCTGGTATATCGAGGAGCAGGCCCGCGCCCAGCTGCACATGTGCTTCCCCGACGAGCAGTGCTACGAGGTAATCTCCGGGCAGCCGCCGCGGCAATCGGCCAGCAGCAAGCAGTCGGCGTCCGACCCCTGGTACGACAAGCTGCTGCAGTCGGTCAAGCACGCGGACGCCAAGCCAGGCAAATGACACAGCCAACGCACATGACACAGCAAACCCGATGATCAGCCCCGAGGACGCGGCGGCCGTCGCCGCCCAGCTCGGGCGTGCCCCGCGCGGCCTGCGATCGGTTGCCCACCGCTGCCCGTGCGGGCTGCCCGACGTGGTGGAGACGGCGCCCCGGCTGCCGGACGGCACCCCGTTCCCGACGCTGTACTACCTGACCTGCCCGCGCGCCGCGGCCGCGGTGAGTGGCCTGGAGGCCGCGGGCCTGATGCGCGACATGACCGCGCGGCTGGCCGACGAGCGGCTCACGGCGGAGTACGAGCGCGCCCACCGCGACTACCTCGCGCGCCGCGACGAGGCGGCCAGCCGGTCCGGCGTCGAGCCGCTGCCGCCGGGGACGCAGAGCGCCGGCGGCATGCCGGACCGCGTGAAGTGCCTGCACGCGCTCGTGGCGCACGAGCTCGCCGCGCCGGGCACGAACCCCTTCGGCCGCGAGGCGCTCGCCGCGGCGGGTCGCTGGTGGTCCCACGGTCCGTGTGTGACCGCCGCCGCCGAGGAGGAGGAATGAGGCGGCGGGTGGCCGCCGTCGACTGCGGCACGAACTCGATCCGGCTGCTGATCGCGGACATCGATCCAGAACGTAGGGTGCTGACTGATATAGCCCGCGAGATGCGCATCGTGCGGCTGGGCGAAGGCGTGGACAAGACCGGGCGGCTCTCGCAGGCCGCGCTGGGCAGGACGATCGGTGCCCTGCGCGAGTACGCGGAGCTCATCCGCCAGGCGTCACCCGCTGCCGTCCGGATGGTGGCGACCAGCGCCACGCGGGACGCCGGGAACGCCCAGGAGTTCACCGGCCGGGTGAAAGGGGTCCTCGGTGTCGCGCCGGAGGTGGTAACCGGCGACGAAGAGGCCCGGCTGTCCTTCACCGGCGCGACGTGGGAGCTGACCGGCACCCCGGCGCCCTACCTGGTCACCGACATCGGGGGCGGCTCAACGGAGTTCGTCCTCGGCGGGCCCGAGGGAGTCAGCGGCGCCCGTTCCGTGAATATCGGCTGCGTCAGGATGACCGAGCGGCACCTGCACGGCGACCCGCCGGCGCACACCGAGATCGCCGCCGCCACCGCGGACATCGACAGCGCCCTCGACCTGGTCGCCGCCAGCATCCCGGCCGGGCAGGCCCGCACCCTCGTAGGCCTGGCCGGGTCGGTCACCACAGTCGGCGGGATCGCGCTCGGCCTCCAGCGGTACGACTCGGAGCTGATCCATCACTCCAGGGTCCCGGCGGCGCGGGTGCATGAGATCGCGACGGCGCTGCTCGGGCAGACCCGCGCCGAGCGCGCGGCGATCGGGGTCATGCACCCCGGCCGGGTCGACGTGATCGGCGCGGGCGCCCTGGTGCTTGACCGGATCATGATCAGGTTCGGTTTCGCCGAAGTCCTGGTCAGCGAGCACGACATTCTCGACGGCATCGCATGGTCGCTGGTCCCGTAGCGCCGGGCACCGGCTGGCCGGGCGACCCGGCGACCGCGGCGACCCCCGTCGCGGACAGCGCGGAGCAGGTGCGCGAGCTGGCGTCCGGCGCCCCGACGCTGGCGGAGCTGACCGCGCGGCAGTCGGTGTGCCGGGCGTGCCCGCGCCTCGTCGCCTGGCGGGAAGAGGTCGCGGCGCTGCGCCGCAAGTCCTTCGCCGCCGAGCAGTACTGGGGCCGCCCGATCGCCGGCTGGGGAGACCCGGCGCCGTCGGTCCTCATCGTCGGACTGGCACCCGCGGCACACGGCGGCAACAGGACCGGGCGGGTCTTCACCGGCGACCGCAGCGGCGACTTCCTGTTCGCGTCGCTGTACCGGTGCGGGCTCGCCACGCAGCCGACGAGCGTGTCGGCGGACGACGGGCAGCGGCTGATCGGCGCGCGGATGGTCGCGGCGGTCAGGTGCGCGCCGCCGGAGAACAAGCCGACACCCGTCGAACGCGACACCTGCGCGCCCTGGCTCGAGGCGGAGCTGCGGATGGTCGCGGGGAGCCTGCGCTCGATCGTCGTGCTCGGCGGTTTCGCCTGGCAGGCGCTGTGGCCCGTGCTGGCGGGCGCGGGCTTCGCGCTGCCGCGGCGGCGTCCGGCGTTCGGGCACGGCGCTGAGGTGGAGCTAACCGGCCCCGGCGGGGCCCCCGTGCTGCTCATCGGCTGCTACCACCCGAGCCAGCAGAACACGTTCACCGGCCGGGTGACCGGCGAGATGACCGACGCGGTCTTCACGCGGGCCCGCGACTACCGCGGCTAGATCCTGTCGCGCAGCCGGCTGGAGAGCCCGGTGCGGCGCAGGACCCGCCCGGCCGCGGTACGCATCCCCGGATGCCTGTGCAGCGTGTCCAGCGCACGCTGCCTGCCGGCGGCCCTGGCGAGCTGCGCGAGGCCGAGCGGGGTGCGGGTGTAGACGGTGCCCTCACCGACGAACATGTCGTGGCTCTTCAGCTCCTGCGCGTAGGGGCTGGCCCCCTTGCCCATGCGGATCTCGGTGATGCCGATGGCGGCCAGCGACTCCGCCATGTGCCTGATCTGGAGCATGCCAGGGGAGTACTTGCTGAAGCGCAGGTCGTACGCGGTGAACCAGCCTTCGCAGACGCTGCCCGCGCGCAGCCCGAACTGGATGGAGACGCGCTCGGTGCCTGCGTACACGGTGGTCACCAGGCCGGACAGGTGCGGGGTGTCGGTGACGAGCAGCTCCTCGAGCAGTTCGCGCAGCCACGGCTGGCCGAACTTGTCGAAGCGGTTCGACCGCCGGTACTGGCTGGACTTCCAGTCCGCGAGCTGGGACAGCGGCTTGGCGTCGGTGTCGACCACCATGTGCACCTCGCCCGCCTCGCGGCTCAGCTTGCGGCTCTTGCGCTCGAGTTCCCTGCAGAACTGGTGCGCCTTGACGTGGACCTTCGCGTAGTAGGCCGCGAAGCCCTCAGTCACGTCGATGATCGGCGCCGCCTCGGTGCGGGACAGGTACGGCTCGAACGGCGGCTGCTCTGGTATCAGGTTGTCGAACTTCCAGGCGGCCAGCCCGCAGCTCCTGACGAGCTCCCTGGCGTCCCACGGTGCGCCTGGCGGGTGCACGACGCCCTGGCAGCCGGACAGCCACCCCGACAGCGGCACGCCGACGCCGAAGTCGCGCTTGCGGATCTCGAACGGGAAGAACCCGGTGACGGACTGGCCGTCCATGAGCAGGCCCACACGGGAGTCCGGCCGGTGGCGCCCGACGGCGATCGCGAATTCCGGCGACAGGAACGGATTGCCGTACCACGGCGAGGCCTGCTGGATCTCGTGCCAGCGCGCGATCTCGCCCGGGCCCAGCTCACCCGGATGAATGGTGTGTACGCGCATCAGCGGGCAGTCTGGACGGGTTCCGCCGGCCTGGGCCTGGCGCGCAGTTCGCCGAGGGACGCCAGCCGTCCCTTGGCGTGATGGAGCGTGTAGCCGACTCGTGGCGGCAGGCTGGCCATCAGCGGCGAGCGGCGTGCCCACAGCAGCTCGCCCATCTGGCGCGGCTTGAGGTCAACGTACCGGTCGATGTTCTCGAACCACCGCTCGCTGATCCTGGCCTCGGCCAGGATCCTGGCGATCTCGGCCTGCCGCCTTTTCCCGTACCGCGTTAGCGCGGTATCCATGCTGGCGCTGCCGTCCAGGCTTTCCGCTAGCGCGATGGCGTCACCGATGGCGAGCGTGGTGCCCATTCCGATGGTGAAATTGGCGGTCCGCGCGCTGTCCCCGGCGAGTACGACCTTGCCGGAATGCCACTGCTCGTTGCTAATGGTCCTGAAGTTGGCCCACCGCGCTTTCCCGCCGTCGCCGAGAGTCCCGACGAGCCGGTGGCCGTCGAGGTAGTCCGCGAATATGCGCTCCAGAATCGGCAGCGCTTCGTCCGTCGACATCCCGCCGAAACCGAGCCCCGCCCACGTCTCCGGCGTGCACTCCACGATGAAAGTGCTGTTCTTGTCGTTAAAGGCATAGGCGTATGCCCAGAGCCAGCCCTTGTCGCTCGGCGCGAAAAGGTAGCCGAACTTCGTGAACAGCTTGTCCGAGCCGAGCCAGATGTGCTTGTTGCGCCCGGCGGTCTCCGTGGTAGTGAAGCTTTCCGCCCGCCGCATCCTGCTGTTGATCCCGTCGGCGGCGACAATGAGGTCGGCGTCCGCCAGGTCCGCGGGGGCGCCGACCTCCTTGCCGTGCTCGATGCGGACGCCCAGGTCCCGCGCCCGCGTTGTGAGGATCTCGAGCAACCGCGCCCGGCTGATGTTGTAGACCTCGCCGCCGCGCAGCACATCCATGGCGCCGCGGATCTCCAGGACCTGTTCCCGCCAGCAGATCACGGCCTCGCGGATCTGCCGGGCCGACTCCGGGTCGCTGCGGTGCAGCTCCCGCAGCAGGTCCTCGCTGAACGTCACCCCCCAGCCGGGGGCCGTGTCGGCCGCGTTCCGCTCGTAAACGCAGACGTCGTGGCCTGGGTCGCGAAGCTTCATAAGAACCGACGAGTACAGGCCGGCCCGCCGCCGACACATGCGATCCTCACGCAGGCCCCCTTTCCTCAGCGATTCCTTGGTAGGGGATCTGCGACGGCCCCGCCGGATACATAACCGGAACACAAACTAACGTGCTTAGGTGTGGTATCAGTCGCTTGTGGTGAATCCTGTGCAGTCTGCCCCGGTTCGGCGTCGCCCGTCACTCCGCGGCCGCTCGCTAGTACGCCGCGGGCGATCCAGGCCGGACGGGCGATATTCACGCAATGTAAAAATTGCCAGCCATGTATGGCGCTGCCAAGAAAATCTAGGGTCGAGGGACAGATAACAAAATCGCGTTATTATTAGGGCGCGCCCCCGTAGCCCAAGGGCAGAGGCCGGCCCCTAAAAGGGTCCGCAGTGTCGGTTCGACTCCGACCGGGGGCACCAAATACTTAAACGATCTTTAGATCACGATAACGTGCATCTGCATCTGCATTTGCTTATGCATCTGAACGCTCAAATGCACTTTCGTAGAAATGCGCGTTTATCCCGAGAACCCTTTTACCGGGACCTGATTCCCGCTCGTTTCACCCGGGCCGGATCCTGTGTTAGCCGGCGGCCGACGCCGTGCGCGGGCTGACGGGCGGCCGCGACCCCCTTCGGCCGGGGCGATCCTCTGGATCTTCGCCCGCGTCGCAGCCCTCGCGACTCTCAGGGACCATGATCACGAAGAGAAGTGGCTGCTATGACAGCCAAGAACCTTCGTGATCATGACCCCGCAGGTAAGTCCGGGCCCCAGATGGTCACCGCCGAGTCTCTGTCGCCACAGCGGCCTCATGTCTTTCACCGAACTGGAAGCCTGGGAGCACTTTGCGCACGAGGTGACCACATCCCGCGGGCCGGAAATGGCCGAAAAGTTGTCATGGCGTGCGCAAAGTCCACGGAAGTGACAGGCGTGACCAGAGGTGGGCTGTGCGGGGACCATGCGCAGAGTCAGACGGACAGATGGGTACCGCGCTGCGGGAACGGGCCGCGTCTTCGCGGGGAACAGCGGGCAGTAAGACTGATCAGCCGACGGCGGCTAGCGCGCAGCGGCGCGCGCCCAGAGGGCCGGCGAACGGGGCGGGGGCGCTATGCCCCGAAGAGGCGCAGGCGGCGCCGGATCTCGTACTCGTGGCAGATGGCGGCGGCGTACCTGTCGCAGATGCCATGCTCGTCAGCAAGCCAGTTAGCGCGTTCTTCACGACGCAGGAAGGCGGGGCCGGACTCCAGGTGGACGAACCACTCGGCTAGTTCGCGGCCCGTTTGGAGCGGGATACGCGCGATGAGGCTTTTGTGCATGTCGGGCGTGTGCGTCAGCGACATTGGCACCTCCGAGGGGAAGCCGCTTTCCCATGAGACTGCCTTACCGGACGGCCCCTGACAAGACCCGATCGCAACCTTCCCGTAATGTCCTGTTTGACGTGGCGCCAGGCTGTGCACGCGTGGTGACCGAGGGGCCCAGGTCGCGTCAGTTCAGGCGCTCGAAGACCATCGCCATGCCCTGGCCGCCGCCGACGCACATGGTCTCAAGGCCGATCGTCTTGTCGTGGAACTGGAGGCTGTTCAGCAGCGTGGTGGCGATCCTGGCCCCGGTCATGCCGAACGGGTGCCCGACGGCGATCGCCCCGCCGTTCACGTTCAGCCGGCTGATGTCGATCCCCAGGTCACGGTAGGACGGGATGACCTGCGCCGCGAACGCCTCGTTGATCTCCACCAGGTCGATGTCCGAGATCGCCATCCCGGCCCGGCCCAGCGCCTGCCGTGACGCCTCGACCGGCCCGAGGCCCATGACCTCCGGCGACAGCGCGCTGACGCCCGTCGACACGATCCGCGCCAGCGGCGTGATCCCCAGTTCGGCCGCCTTCACGTCGCTCATCACGATGACCGCCGCGGCGCCGTCGTTCAGCGGGCAGCAGTTGCCCGCGGTCACCGTGCCGTGCGCCCGGAAGACCGGCTTCAGCGCGGCGACCTTCTCCAGCGTCGTGCCCGGCCGCGGCCCGTCATCGGCGACCACGACGTCGCCGGATGGCAGCGTCACCGGGGTGATCTCCCGCTGCCAGAAGCCGTTCGCGAGCGCCTTCTCGGCCAGGTTCTGCGAGCGGACGCCGAACTCGTCCTGCTCCTGGCGGCTGATGCCCCGCCACGCGGCGACGTTTTCCGCGGTCTCCCCCATCGCGATATACACGTCGGGCAGCTCGCCGTCGGCGCGCGGGTCGTGCCACGGGGTCTCCTCCTCCGCGGTCTGCGCCGTGCGCCCGATGGCGGTGTCGAACAGCTGATTCTTCGTGTCGGGCCAGGTGTCGCTGGTGCCCTTCACGCCCCGCGACACGCACTCGACGCCGGCCGAGATGAACACGTCGCCTTCGCCGGCCTTGATCGCGTGGTACGCCATCCGGGTGGTCTGCAGCGAGGACGAGCAGTACCTGTTGACCGTCGTGCCCGGCACGGTGTCCATGCCGAGCAGCACTGCGACCACGCGGGCCATGTTGAACCCCTGCTCGCCCCCTGGCAGGCCGCAGCCGAGCATCAGGTCGTCGACCGTGGCCGGGTCCAGCTGGGGGACCTTCGCGAGCGCCGCGGATACTATCTGCACCGCGATGTCGTCTGGCCTGATCGAGGTCAGCGATCCCTTGAACGCCCGGCCGATCGGCGAGCGGGCGGTTGCGACGATGACTGCCTCTGGCATGAGCTGGCGCCTCCTCAGATCCGTTCACAAACACGTTAACAGTCCCTCGGGCCAGTACTGTCATGCACAGGGAGGGCAAAATCATGCAGGTGTATGACTCGCTCGCCGAGGTGACCGGCGGCACGCCGCTGGTTCGGCTGCAGTCGGTGACGCGCGGCATCGCGAA
This sequence comes from uncultured Actinomycetota bacterium, assembly GCA_963843745.1. Classification (GTDB taxonomy): domain Bacteria; phylum Actinomycetota; class Actinomycetes; order Streptosporangiales; family Streptosporangiaceae; genus Trebonia. The sequence goes on along the minus strand of CAWJLP010000006.1, from coordinate 269,058 downwards.
GACAAGAGACGTTCTCGTCAAGGTGGAGTACCTGAACCCTGGCGGCTCGGTGAAGGACAGGATCGCGCTGCGGATGATCGAGTCCGCGGAACGCGAGGGCAAGATCGCCGCGGGCGGCACCATCATCGAGCCGACGTCAGGCAACACGGGAGTGGGACTGGCGATTGTCGCGAACAATCGCGGTTACAAGTGCGTGTTCGTGTGCCCGGACAAGGTGGCGCAGGACAAGATCAGCGTGCTGCGCGCCTACGGCGCCGACGTCGTCGTCTGCCCGAGCACGGTGTCGCCCGATCACCCGGACTCCTACTACAGCGTGGCCCGGCGGCTCGCCAGGGAGACACCTGGCGCGTGGCAGCCCGACCAGTACGCCAACCCCGACAACCCGGCCGCGCACTACCACTCCACCGGCCCCGAGATCTGGGCCCAGACGGAGGGGAAGATAACCCACCTCGTGGTCGGCATCGGCACCGGCGGCACGATCTCCGGCACCGGCCGCTACCTGAAGGAGAAGTCAGGCAACAAGGTACGGGTCATCGGCGCGGACCCGGAGGGCTCGGTGTACTCCGGCGGAGGCGGCCGCCCCTACCTCGTGGAAGGCGTTGGCGAGGACATCTGGCCGATTACCTACGACAGGGACATCGCCGACGAGGTGATCGCGGTGAGCGACGCCGACTCGTTCCTCATGACCCGGCGGCTGGCCCGCGAGGAGGCGCTGCTCGTCGGCGGCTCGGGCGGGCTCGCCGTCGCCGCTGCCCTCAAGGTCGCGGAAACGGCGCGGCCCGACGACGTCATCGTCGTCATCCTCCCTGACGGCGGCCGCGGCTACCTGTCGAAGATCTTCAACGACGACTGGATGGCCGACTACGGCTTCCTGCGCACCCAGACGGCCGAGCCCACCGTCGCGGACCTGCTGGCCGCCAGGGACAATGGCACGATGCCCGCGCTCGTGCATATCCATCCGGAAGAGACCGTGGCCCAGGCGATCGCCCTGCTGCGCGAGTACGACGTCTCGCAGCTGCCCGTGGTCGGCCAGGAGCCCCCGCTGATGGCCGCCGAGGTCGCCGGGGCGGTCGCCGAGCGCGATCTGCTCGATGCCCTGGTGGCCGGCCGCGCGAAACCTGACGATCCGGTCAAGGACCACATGGTGCCGCCGCTGCCCGTGGTCGGCCAGGGCGAGCCGGTCAGCCGCGCCGCGAAGGCGCTCGAGACCGCGGGCGCCGCGCTCGTGCACGTCGACGGCAAGCCCGCCGCCGTGCTCACCCGCCAGGACCTGCTCGCCTTCTACGCGAGCACCCCATACCCCGGGACGGAACAATGAAGTTCGAAACCCAGGCAATCCACGCAGGCCAGGACCCCGACCCGCTGACCGGCGCCGTGGTCCCGCCCATCTACCAGACCTCCACCTACAAGCAGGACGGAGTCGGCGGCGCCCGCGGCGGCTACGAGTACTCGCGCAGCGGCAACCCGACCAGGAAGGCGCTTGAGGAGTGCCTCGCCGCGCTGGAGAACGGCACGACCGCGTTCGCGTTCGCGTCGGGCATGGCCGCCGAGGACTGCCTGCTGCGCACGCTGTGCCGCCCAGGCGACCATGTGCTCATCCCCGCGGACGCCTACGGCGGCACGTTCCGCCTGTTCGACAAGGTGCTGAGCCGGTGGGGCGTGAGCTACGAGACCGTTCGGCAAAATGATCTGCAGGCCGTCGACCGAGCCGCGGCGAACAGGAAACCGAAGCTCATCTGGGCCGAGACTCCCACCAACCCGCTGCTGTCGATCATCGACATCCGGGCGCTCGGCGAGGTAGCCCACGCGCACGGGGCGCTGCTCGTCACCGACAACACGTTCGCCTCGCCGTACCTGCAGCGGCCGCTCGAGCTGGGCGCGGATGTCGTGGTGCACAGCACCACCAAGTACATCGGCGGGCACTCCGACGTCGTTGGCGGCGCGCTGATCGTCCAGGACGAGGCGCACACGGCGGACCTCGCGTTCAACCAGAACGCCACCGGCGGCGTGGCCGGCCCGTTCGACGCCTGGCTGACGCTGCGCGGCGTGAAGACCCTGGCGGTCCGGATGGACCGGCACTGCGCCAACGCCGCCAGGATCGCCGAGATGCTGACCGGGCACCCCGCAGTCAGTGAGGTGTTCTACCCGGGGCTGTCCGGGCATCCGGGGCACGAGCTCGCGAAGGCCCAGATGCGCGACTTCGGCGGAATGGTGTCGTTCCGCGTGGCCGCGGGCGAGCGCGCCGCCGCCGAGGTCTGCGACCGCACCAGGCTGTTCACCCTCGGAGAGTCGCTCGGCGGCGTCGAGTCGCTGATCGAGCAGCCGGCCAGGATGACTCACTTGTCCGTGTCCGGCTCGCCGCTCGAGGTGCCCGCCGACCTGATCCGGCTGTCCGTCGGCATCGAGGACGCCGATGACCTGCTCGATGACCTGCGGCAGGCGCTCGGCTAGCTGCCGTTCCAGACCATCAGGACGATTACCGCGAGCCAGATCAGCCCGACGACGCCGGACGTCGAGGCGATCCGGCCGCGCTCGATCGCCGCAGTCTTCAGGTCGCCCGCCAGGGTCGTCGCGGGCTGAGCACCAGCAGGACGAAGGCGACGACGTAGAGCGTGATCGACGTGGAGATTCACGGTTTGCTGAAAAGGTTACGGCAGCTGTAGTTCGTGATCGTAGGGTTATTGGTGCAGGTCACGGTGGATGATCACGTATTACGGCAGCCGCACTTCGTCACAAGGCCGGGCTTGGCGGCGGCCGAGCCTGCGGAAGCCGGACTCAGTCGCGGTGGCTGATCCACACCGATACGTGGGCGGGTTCCAGGGCCTGATGCACCACACCGGCCAGGTCATCGCGGACCGCGTCCAGGTCGACCGCGTTTTTCAGCCGGGCTGCGAACACGGCCACGGTCTGGTCGGCGTCATACCGGGCCCGGTTGAAACGCCGGTCCACCGCCCGCTGCACCCGCCGCCGTAGCGGGCTGAACAGCGCAGCCGCCGCCAGGGTCGACGCGGCCACCGCGACCGGCGAGGAAAGTGACAGCCCCTGCGTCGCCAGCAGCACCAGACCCGCATAGATCCCCACGAGCAGGCCCGTGACGAGCGCGTACGCCAGCGTCCGGGAGATGATCCGGTCGATCTCATACAGCCGGTACTTCAGGATCCCGACGCCGATGCTGACCGGCAGGGCGACGACCCCGATCCCGAAAAGCTGTCCCACTGCGCTCGTGGAGAGCCCCTGCGACACGGCGAACGAGACGAGAGTGATCGCGGCGCCGCAGGCCAGCCACTTCAGCTGCTGGCGGCGTCCCCCCGTCGCCCGCCGCCAGCTGAGCACCTGGTGGGCCACGAACGACAGCCAGATCACCACGATCGGGACAAGGGCGGCAGCGGCCCATCCGGGCGGATGATTCGTGCTCTCCACGTCACCGAAGGCGTCGAGGCGGACGTCGTGACCAGCAACTGCGGCGATCGTCTGGGCGAAGATGAGCGTCATCACGCAGGCAAAGAGCCCGGCATAAGCCCACAGCACCCACCGCCAGCGCCGCGACGTCAGCCTGCCGTCCGGGAACAACAGGATGACCAGGGGGAACAAGGCGACCGCGGGCACCCACAGCGGCTCCAGCGCGACAGCTACCGGAGCGAGCGGAAGCCCATGGCGGCCGAGGGTGTAGGCGAGCACCGCGTAATAGCCAGCGTCGATGCCGACCGTGATCAGCAGAATGAAAATGAGCAAGATCCAGCCGACGGGGTTGCCCGGCTGGTGGCGCGCGACCACGACACCAACCGCGGCGTAGATCAAGATGGTGGCGACCGTTGGCCCGATGTTGAGGATCGTCAGCTGGTGGACGAGGCCGGCCAAAGGTACGTATACGGCCGCCAAGACGACTGCCAGGGCGCCGAGGACCGCCGCGGTCGCCGGCGACGGCAAGCGGGAACGGCGGTCGGTGACTTCCCTCGTCACTGGTGCCTGCCGGGCCGCTGGCTGCGCTTCCCCCACGGAACGCAACGCTACGCCCGGACCGTTCCGGGAACGTTACCGCTCAGCACGGAAACCCCTCGGCTGGGCCCACGGGTTCACCAACTGCGCCTGAGGCGCCAGCACCATGTCACGCCACCACGCCGGGCTCCCCCGGACACAGTGCGGCTGCCGCGATCATGACGAGTTGTGAGACACGATCAAGACGCGGCAGCTGAGCTGCTGCGGCTCCTTCGCGACATTGTCATCCCACCGCCCCGGCGAGACCGGGCTCACCGGCTGCACTGGTCCACCTGGCGGCGCCGCCACCAGCACCGCGCCCGCCAAGCCCATCAACGCTGGAACGCCTACGCCGAGACAACACCATGATCACAACGAACTACAGCTGCCGTAAAGGTGCGGCAACTGCGTGATGATCAAGCCGAGGATCAGCGTCAGCAGCGACGCGAGCACGTAAATTTCTTGTGATCCGGTAAAGATAACCCGACCACGACAGTATTACGTTTCCGGATATATCGTGGTGTGGGCATGATTGCCGCGGTTCCCGGGCCGATCGTGAAGATCGCAGCGACGACGTGCAGCCACGCCTGCGACGTGGATCGGTAAACGACATGAAGTGATCTTAGAGCGCACGTCAGCCCGGGACCTGGCCAAGCTGGGCACCAGGTCCCGGGCTGCGGGCGGCGGTCGCTGCCGCGGCCAGGGCGCCGGGCTAGTGGGCCGCGGGCTCCTTGGTGTCGGTACCGGCCGGCGTGACCGCCTTGCCCTTGTATTTCAAGGCGAACCAGGCCAGGACCGCGAAGACCACGCCGACAATCAGGCAGCCAGCCGCGCGCAGCGGGTGGTGCCCGCTCGATCCGGCGACGTGACCCATGAAGCCGGGGAGGGAGCTCGCGGGCACCGCCACGTAAATGATGCCTGCAACGATGAACACGAGCGCGATGACGGCCGCGATGATCGCGGTCGCCGTCCGGCCGGAGGAGCCGGATCCAGTCGGGGAACTCACTACGTCGTCCTCCTAATTAGTACTCAGCTCTCTAATTCTCTCTTCTGTAGCCGCAAATCTACCGCTGACGCCTTGCCCCGCGGGTACGAAGGAAGTCGTTTACGACATATTCGCCGAGATGTTCCGGAGCGGCGCGTAGCACGCGGCCCCCGTTACGCCTGGCTACATTGTCCACGAATGCGCTCAGCCTATCGTCCTCGGCCAGCATGAAGATGTTCAGGGCCGCGTGCCGCCTGGTCATCTTGTCCACCTCGGCCAGCGTCAGCTCGAGCGTCTCCGGCGCCGGCGGCCAGTCGAACCACGGCCTGCCGTCCCGCTGCAGGTGCGCGGTCGGCTCGCCGTCGGTGACGATCAGCACGACGGGCTCGTGCTCGGGGTGCCGGTCCAGGTGGCGGCCGGCCAGCATCAGGGCGTGGTGCAGGTTGGTGCCCTGCACCATGTCCCAGCCGAGGCCGGCCAGTTCGGTCTCGCGCAGCTCCCGCGCGTAGTTGGAGAACCCCACCACCTGGATGGCGTCCTGCGGGTACTTGCTGCGCAGCAGCGCGTGCAGCGCGAGCGCCGTCTGCTTGGCCGCGGCCCACGTGCCGCGCAGCGCCATCGAGTAGGACAGGTCGACGAGCAGCGACACCGCGGCGGCGTTGCGCCGCTCGGTCTCCGCGACCTGGAAGTCCCGCGGGGACAGCTTGACACGGCCCCGGCTGCCTTCCGCGGCCCCTCGGGGGGTTGCGGGGGGCCGTCCCCCCTGGCCAATACTGCGCAGCAGGGCGCTGCGGACCGTCCGCGGGACGTCGATCGGCTGCTCGTCGCCGAACTCCCACTCCCGCGTCGCCCCGGTGAGGTCGCCCGCCTGTCCCGCGTCGTGCAGGTCGTGGTCGCCGGACCGGGTACCGTTCTCCAGGCCGGCGAACACCCGGCGCAGCGCGGTGTCACCGATGCGGCGCACCGCCTTGGGGGTGAGCTCGAGGTTGCCGCCGTTGTTGGTCAGGTAACCCTGCCGCTGCAGCTCGCGCTCGATCCGGCGCAGCGCCTCGAGGTCGTCCACCGCCTGCCTGCCGAACGCCCGCCGCACCGCCTCCTCGTCGACGTCCTCGAGGTTGGCCCCGGCGTAGTCCTGGGCGAGGGCGCTCTCCAGTTCGGCGAGGTCGGCCAGGTCGGAGACGGCGCTGGTCGCGTCGCCGAGCCCGAGCGGGTCCTCGCCGGACATCCGCACGCCGCGCTGCGGAGCGCCAAGCTCCGGCCGGCGCGCCCGCAGCGCGTCGCCGAGGGCCGCCATCTCCGCCGCCAGGCCCGCGTCCTCCAGCGCCTGCGCCATGAGGTTAGCCAGCTCCTCGCGCTGCTCGTCGGACAGCGAGTTGAGCAGCCGCTCGGCGGCCATCATCCGCCGGACCAGGGAGTCCACGAGCTCTTCGAGGTTCTGCGGATTTTCGGGGAACATGTCGCCGTATTCCGCCATGAACCGGTCGAAGTCCTCTGGGGTGTGCTCGCCGCGGGTGTCCGCATCCAGCATCGTCCGCAGGTCGGCGAGCATGTCCTTCACCCGCTGCATGGCCGCGGGATCCGGGTTCTCCAGCGCCTCCTTCATGCCGCGGAACTGGCTGTCAAGCACTTCCCTGCGGAGCAGGTCGCGGAGCTTGTCGAACGTCTCCCGCGCCGCCGGCGACCGCCAGTCGTAGTCGGCGAGCTGCCGTATCGCGCGCGAGGTGTCGTCGGGCAGCGAGTCCAGGTCGGCCTCGCGGAGCCGCGCGTCGTCGCTCGGATCGGGGAACAGCTCGGCGCGCTCCTGCCCGATCGCCGTGTCGAGCAGCGCGCGGGCCTGCTCGAGCATGCCGTCGAGCCGTCCGCGGTTGCGCAGCTCGCGGGACCGTTCCCGGACCCTGCGCAGCAGGTCGTCCAGGCCGCGGCGGTCCTGCCAGCCGCGCCTGAGCAGGTCCCGCAGCGCCTCCGCCGGGGTGCCGCCGCCCAGGATGTCGTCACCCATGTCGTCGAGCGCGCCGCGGACGTCATACGGCGCCGCCAGCGGATCAGGCCCGCCGTCGTATTCCCCGTACCGGTAGTTAGCCATCTGCGTACTCCCGTCTGCCCCGCGCTACCGCTTCTTGTGGGGTCGATGGGCCATCGACCCCACAAGAAGGTGGTCGATGGCCCATCCACCACCTTCGCCGGTCACGATCATTGCCCGTAGATGGAGATGCCGTCGGCGCTGTCCTTCGAGAGGCGACGCAGCAGGTACAGGCCCTCGAGGGTGAACTCGATGGCCGCGGCCGCCTCCCCGAAGGACTCGCGTCCCTCCATGCCGAGCCGCGCCATGATCTTTGCCAGGCCGGGGACCTCGCCGGTCCGGCGCAGCAACTCGGTGGCCGAGACGAGCTCGCCGGACTCGATCGTGCCGCCGTCGGCGAACTTGTTCAGCAGGCCGGTCAGGTCGGCGCCGCCAAGCCGCGCGCGGAATGTGTCCGCGATCGCGCGCCGCAGCAGGTGCCCGAGGATCTCCTCCTCGCGGCCCTCCTCGCTGACCTCGAACTCGACCTTGCCGCGCAGCGTGCTGACGATGGCCGGCAGGTCACAGACCCGCGCGACCGGCACCTCGTCGTGCGCCTCCGCGATCAGGGCGGTGCGCCGTACGGCCGCGGCGGCGGTGCTCTCCGCGGCCGCGATCGCGAACCGCGCCGACACACCCGATCGCGCGTCGGCCGCCGGGGATTCCCGCACCAGCCGGGTGAACCGCGCGATCACCTCGACGAGGTGATCGGGCAGCACGGCACCCGCGTCGCCGCCATCCCAGGCGACCTCGGCCTCCTGGGTGATCAGCGCGAGCTCGTCTTCGAGCGTGAGCGGGTAGTGGGTGCGGACCTCCGCGCCGAACCGGTCCTTGAGCGGCGTGATGATCCGGCCCCTGTTGGTGTAGTCCTCCGGGTTCGCGCTGGCGACGAGCACGACATCGAGCGGCAGCCGCAGCGAGTAGCCGCGGACGCCGATGTCGCGCTCCTCGAGCACGTTCAGCAGCGCCACCTGGATCCGCTCGGCGAGGTCGGGCAGCTCGTTCAGCGAGAAGATGCCGCGATTGGTGCGCGGCACCATGCCGAAGTGGATGGTCTCCGGGTCGCCGAGCGTCCTGCCTTCGGCCACCTTGACCGGGTCGATGTCGCCGATCAGGTCGCCGACGCTGGTGTCAGGAGTGGCGAGCTTCTCGCCGTACCTGTCGGACTGGTGCCGCCAGGTGATCTTCAGGTCATCGCCCTGCTCTCGCGCCAGGCGCTGGCAGCGCGAGCAGACCGGGTAGTAGGGGTGGTCGTTGATTTCACATCCGTCGATCGTGGGCGTCCACTCGTCGAGCAGGCCGGTCATCGTGCGGATCAGCCTGGTCTTCCCCTGGCCGCGCTCGCCGAGCAGGATGATGTCGTGACCTGCGAGGAGCGCCCGTTCGACGTGCGGCAGCACGGTCTGGTCGAAGCCGACGATGCCGGGGAACCGGTCCTGGCCGGTGCGCATTCTGGCGAGCAGGTTCTCTCTGATCTCCTGTTTGACGGTCCGGTAGACGTGGCCGCTCGCGCTTAGCTCGCCGACTGTGGCGGGCCTGGGCGGAGCGCTGGCGGTGGGATGCTGGCTGTTCTGCTGCACATCTTCGACACTATGTGGGCCACCGGAGTGTTCGCATCTTCCGCAGGTCAGCGCGTCGGCTAAGGTTCGCAAAGGTTCACATTCGCAAAGCTTCGCTAAGGTTCGATGGCATGGCTTCCATCTCCCCGCTGGTGCAGCCGGACGACATCGTCGCCGCCCGTGAGCTGCTCCGCGACGTCATCTCGCCGACCCCCGTGCTGTATTCCCGGGTGCTGTCCGAGGCCGTGGGCGGCCCGGTCTACCTGAAATGTGAGAACCTGCAGCGCACCGGCTCGTTCAAGGTGCGTGGCGCGTACACGCGGATCGCGCGGCTGTCGGGCGCCGAGCGGTCGTCAGGGGTGGTGGCGGCGAGCGCGGGCAATCACGCGCAGGGCGTGGCGTTCGCGGCGGGCCTGCTCGGTGCCTCGGCGACCGTCGTGATGCCGGAGCGGGCGCCGATCCCCAAGGTGGAAGCCACCCGCGGTTACGGTGCTTCCGTCGTGCTGGCCGGCGCCTCGGTGGAGGACGCTCTCGAGACGGCCCTTGACTTCGCGGCGCGCACGGGAAGCGTGTTCATCCACCCGTTCAATCACCCTGACGTGGTGGCCGGGCAGGGCACCGTCGGCTTCGAGATCATCGAACAGTGCCCGCAGGTCAAGACCATCCTGGTCCCGGTCGGCGGCGGTGGCCTCGCCGCCGGGATCGCGATAGCGGTGCAGTCGCTTGACCCGTCCGTGCAGGTCGTCGGCGTGCAGGCCGAAGCGGTCTCGGCCTATGAGGCGTCGTTCGCGACCGGGCAGCCCACCGCCGTGGTCGGCCGGCCGTCGATCGCCGACGGCATCGCGGTGCACCGGCCTGGCGACATCGCGTTCGGTATCCTGTCGGAGCTGGCGTCGGGGTTCGTGTCCGTGTCAGAGGCGGCGCTGGCCCGCGGGCTGCTGCTCTGCCTGGAGCGGGCCAAGCAGGTGGTCGAGCCGTCGGGGGCAGCGGCGGTCGCAGCCCTGCTCGAGCACCCCGGCGAGTTCGAGCCGCCGATCGTCGCGGTGCTGTCCGGCGGCAACATCGACCCGATGCTGCTGTCCAAGCTGCTGCGGCACGGGCTGTCCGCCGCGGGACGTTTCCTCGGCTTCCGGTGCCGGCTTCCCGACTACCCGGGAGCGCTGGCCGGGCTGCTGCGCGACCTCGCCGACCTCGGCGCCAACGTGCTCGAGGTCAGCCACGAGCGGCTCGCGCCCACCCTGCCAGTGGACCAGGTCGAGGTCGTGCTGCAGGTCGAGACCCGCGGCCCCGAGCACTGCGAAGACGTGAAGGCCAAGCTCCGCGCCGACGGCTACACGCTCAGCTTCAGCTAATCAGGCCTACGGCTTCAAACGGCCTTTGACCCATCAGCTCTCTCCCGTCCCATAGCCGTTTCCGCTCCCGGTGACCTCACCGGCCTCAGACCTAGTCCGATGGCACCTTGCCGGCTAGCCGCCCGCCGCGGCCCCCGGCCCGCAGGGCGGGAACCGTCTCGCTGGTGACGAGGCCCTGCTCCCTAGTGAGCTCGTCGATGACGGCGAACGCGGTGGTGATGCGTTCGGGGGCGTCGATCAAGATCGAGACCGCGGGCACGTGCCTGCCCAGCTGGAGCAGCCGGTCGCCGTGCGGCGGGTGGTCACCATGGAACCCCCAGACACCCCGCAGGGTGGTCGTGCCGGCGATCCCGGCGGCGCGCAGCTCGCGCACGATCGCGCGGTGGATCGGCTGGCCGTCATGCAGGGCGGCCTCGGACGTGTAGACCATGAGCTTGTGCCACAGCGGCATGCCGGTCTCGTCGGTGCCCGGCAGCACCGACGGCGTGCAGAGCAGCTCCCCGTCACGCTTGCAGATGCGGACGCGCTCGAGCGTCAGCAGCGGTCGGCGCAGGAGTCCGCCGAGCTCGGGCAGCACCCGACCGATCCGCTCGCCGGAGCCGACCGCGATGACCATCATCGGCGTGCCCGCGTTGCGGCTGAAGAAGGACGCCCGCTCCCGCTGGCCGTGCGCGGTGCCATCGACGCCGAGCATCGCGGTCGCGCCAGCCACGCCGCGGCGGTGCAGCAGGTCGCAGACGGCCACGAACGCCGGGACCCGGTACACCCGCTCCTGGCGGCCGAGGTAGATCGTCAGCTTGGTCTCCTCGTGCACCTCGTCGCGCAGCGCGAGAGTTTCCATGTCGCCGCTCAGCAGCCGTGCCCGCTCCAGGGTGACCAGCCCGGCGCCGAGGAGGCGGGCGGTCGGTTCCAGGACCTCCTTGATGCGGGGCCGGCTGTCGACCGCGACCGCGATCAGCGGCAGGTCCTCCGACAGCGTCAGCGACCGGTCGGTGCGCAGCCGGTGCCTGGCCCCGAACCCCTCGGCACCGCGCAGCAGGATGCTCGTCGCGATCTGGTGCCGCCCGTACAGGTCCAGCAGCGCGTCGGCCGCGAAATCGCCGCCGGTGCGCTGGCGCTCCCCGAAGTAGCTGGTGAGCTTGAAGCTGTCCTGATTCACCGGGGTCCCCGGAGGAAGCCCCGGCCTTCAGGCCAGGAAGGACTCCGGCGACACGCGAAACGCGCCGGAATGAGTGCCATATTACCACATGTTACTTTATTTTTCGCTATAATGTTCGTATGTCCAGATACCGTCTCGATCCGACGCCCGAGCAGGAGTTGATCCTGCTGCGGCACTGTTCGGACGCCCGGTATGTGTGGAATCTCTGCGTCGAGCAGGAGGCGCACTGGCGCCCGGGGCGCGGCAGGATGCCCGGCTTCGCGGAGCGGTGCCGGCAGCTGACCGATGCCCGCGCAGACAACCCGTGGCTGGCCGAGGGCTCGGTTACCGTCCAGCAGCCGGCGATCCTCGACCACGGACAGGCAATGACCCGGTTCTTCGCCGGGACGCACCGCCGCCCGTCGTGGCGCAAGGCCGGGCGCGACGAGGGGTTCCGGGTCGTTGCGGTGAAGCCGTGGTACGTCCGGCGCCTGAACCGGGAGTCCGGCGAGGTTTACGTCCCGAAAGCCGGGTGGGTCCGCTTCCGCTGGTCCCGTCAGGTTCCCGGGGCGAAGTCGTTCCGGGTGACCCGTGACCGTCGTGGCCACTGGCATGTCGCGTTCGCGCACATCCCCGATCCCGTGGCGGGTCCGGGTACCGGCAATGTTGTCGGGATCGACCGCGGCGTCGCTGTGTCTGCCGCGCTCTCCACCGGCGAGATGCTGCGGGTTCCCGGCCTGTCCGCCCGCGAGGCCGACCGCCTGCACCGCCTTTCGCGGAAGCTGGCCAGGGCCAGGCGCGGATCGGGTCGGCGCGGCAGGGTCAAGATCGCGGTCGCGAGGCTGAAAGCCCGCGAGACCGATCGCCGCAAGGACTGGGTGGAGAAGGCCTCCACGAACATCGCGCGCCGCTTCGATGTGATCCGCGTCGAAGATCTGAGGATCAGGGACATCACCCGCTCGGCCAAGGGCACCGTGGAAAATCCGGGCCGGAATGTCCGCGCCAAGGCCGGGTTGAACCGGGGAATCCGGCGGTCGGGCTGGGGTTTGCTGATACGTCGGCTGGAGGACAAGGCCCCCGGCCGGGTCGAGAAGATCAACCCCGTGTACACCAGCCAGCGCTGCATCGCGTGCGGGCACATCGCTAGGGAGAGCCGCGAGAGCCAAGCCCTCTTCCGCTGCGTCGCCTGCAACTACACCGTCAACGCTGACGTGAACGCGGCAAGGAACATCGCGGCGGGGCACGCCGTGACCGCGCGGGGAGGCGACGGCATTAGCCAGCCCGTGAACCGCGAACCTCAACTTGCGCTCCTTGCGTTGTAGTTGGAATCCCCCGCCTTCAGGCGGGGGAGGATGTCAAAGCTGGCCGCCGATCAGGCGGCCCGCCGCCGCGGCGGCGACTCCGAGCACGAGGCTGACGACCACATTGAGGACCGCCGTGCGGTACTGGCGCTCCTCGGTCAGCCGCTGCGTTTCCAGCATCCAGGTCGAGAACGTCGTGTACGAGCCGACGGCCGCCGTGCCCGCCAGCAGTGCATCGTCGTGGCCGAGGGCGAGTCCGGTCAGCAGGCCCAGGATCACCGCGCCGGAGATGTTGACAGCCATGGTGCCGAACGGGAAGTCTCGGCCGACCGCCGAGGAAATGGCGCCGTCGACCAGGAACCGCGCGACCGAGCCGGCTCCGCCGATCAGCGCGACCGCCACCCAGATCAAGACGTTCATCGCCGCACCCGCACCCGCCGCACCAGCGCGGTAGCCAGGTGAATGGCCGCGTACCCCGCCACGATGCTGGCCGTGATGTACCCGGCAGCCAGTCCCCACGCGTGGGCGCTGAGCATCTTCAGGATCTCCACCTGCATCGTGGAGAACGTGGACAGCCCCCCGCACAGCCCGGTGCCGAGCAGCGGCCGCCGGTAGCTAGACAGCGGCAGCCGCTCCTGGAGCCGGGTCACGAAGTAGCCCAGCAGGAACGCCGCGACTACGTTCACCGCGAACGTGGGCCACGGCCACTCCGTCGCGGATTGCGGGAACGCCTCGGCGAGCGCGGCGCGCGCCATAGTGCCGATCGCACCGCCCGCGAAGATCGCGGCGATCTCCCGCCGGTCCGCCCGCGGCAGCGCGAGCCGGGCCCGGCCAGGCGGCCCGGAGGCCCCGGCCGGGGATGGCACGGAGACTTCGGCTGCTGGCTCGGGCACGCTGCCCGATTTTACCGGCGACCTCGCTGCGCTCCCGTTCGGTCAGGCCGGGCCGATGCCGCGGGCCAGGTCCTCGGCCAGCTCGAGGACGATCTTGCGGAGTTCGTCGCTGTCGAGGGGCTGCGCCTGATCGGCCGACAGCGCGAGGCCGTCTTTCGTGAAGAACATGCAGGAAGTGTGGACGGCGAAGAGCGCCGCCGCCGCGCGGATCCGCGAGCGGGGCGGGGCGTCTGGGCCGGTCAGGATCTCGACGAGGGCGTTCAGCCTGGGCCGGAACTGGGTGAAGCGGTGCTTGCCGTGGTCGGAGTCGCGCAGCGTCGCCTGGTTCCGTTCCATGAAGCGGAACACCTCGCCGCTCTCCATCACGATGGAGATGTAGCGGTCGAGCAGTTCGCTCGCGGTCCGGGCGGTGGGCGGCTGGCCCTGTCCCCACTCGATCAGCGCGTCGAGCCGGTCGAAGTAGTCCTCGGTGAAGCTGAGGACGATGTCTTCCTTGGACTTGAAGTGGTAGTACAGCGCGGCCTTGGTGACGCCGAGGCGCTCGGCGATCTCGCGAAGCGAGGTCCGCTCGTAGCCGTGCTCCGCGAACAGCTCGAGTGCGATCTGCTGGATGCGCGCGCGCGTGTCGCCCCGCCTGCCGCCTTGCGGCAGCTCCTCGGGGCCGTGATCTGCAGGTACCGCGTTCATCCTTCGTGCTCTGCTTCCCCTGGCTGGCTTGGGTCTGGCAACAATCCGGGTGCCTTCCCCTTGGCCGAGAATTTACTTGACGGCCGGTTAGTAAGGAATATAGCGTTCTTCTGAGCTAGAAGCTAGCCGGGCGGCAAGTAAGTTCGCAGACGGGGTCGAGGAGTAAAAGCGTGTCTGAGGCGACGGGTAACGACCAGATGGACGTCCCCTCGGGGGGAGCGCCGCCCGGGGAGGCGGGGGCCCAGTGGCTCACGCACAAGCAGATCATGATCGTGCTGCCCGGACTGCTGATGGCGATGCTGCTGGCCATGCTCGACCAGCTCGTCGTGGGCACCGCGCTGCCGCGGATCGTGGGCGACCTGGGCGGCGTCTCGCACCTGTCCTGGGTGGTGACCGCGTACATACTCGCCTCCACGATCACCACGCCGTTCTACGGCAAGCTCGGCGACATGTACGGGCGGAAGAGGTTCTTCATCGCCGCGATCATCATCTTCCTCGTGGGGTCGGCGCTATCCGGCCTGTCCCAGTCGATGGCGCAGCTGATTGCGTTCCGCGGCATCCAGGGCCTTGGCGCGGGCGGCCTGATGGTCGGCGCGATGGCGACGATCGGCGATATCGTGCCGCCCCGGCAGCGCGGCAAGTACATGAGCTACTTCATGGTCGTGATGATGCTGGCCACGATCGCCGGCCCGCTGGTGGGCGGGTGGATCACCACCGCGTTCTCGTGGCGGTGGATCTTCTACATCAACCTGCCGCTCGGCGGGGCCGCGCTTGTCTACCTGATGGCGACCCTGCACATGCCCGCTCGCCGGGTGCAGCACCGCATCGATTACCTGGGCGGCGCCCTGCTCGCCGTGATCGCGACGTCGGTAATCCTGGTCGCCACCTGGGGCGGCACCGAGTACAGCTGGACCTCGGCCCCGGTCCTCGCGCTGATCGCGCTGGCGGTCGGCTCTCTGGTCGCGTTCATCGCCGTCGAACGGCGGGCGGCCGAGCCCATGATGCCGCTGCACGTGTTCCAGAACAGGAACTTCTCACTGACGATGGTGATGACCTTCTTCGTCGGCGTGTCCCTGTTCGGCGCGATGACCTTCCTCCCGCTGTACCAGCAGACCGTCCAGGGCGCCTCGCCGACGGTGAGCGGCCTGCTGCTGACGCCGCTGATGGTCGGCTCGGCCATCACCTCGATCGTGGCCGGGCAGGCCGTGACGAGGACCGGCCGGTACAAGATGTTCCCGATCATCGGCGGGGCGGTCATGACGATCGGGATGTTCATGCTCAGCAGGCTTGGCGTGAGCACCACGCGGCTGGAGACCAGCATCGACTACCTGGTCCTCGGCCTCGGCATGGGCTTCCTGATGCAGATGGTCTCGCTGATCGCCCAGAACAGCGTCGAGCTGCGGGACATGGGTGTCGCCAGCAGCGCCCGGATGTTCTTCCAGCAGATGGGCGGGTCGCTCGGCGTGGCCGCCTTCGGCGCGGTGTTCGCGAGCCGGCTGAACAGCGCCATGGCCTCGGCCGGCAGTCATTTCCACGTCAGCGGCGGCTCGCTTGACCCGGCAACGGTGACCAGCCTCCCGGCGGCACTCCGGCACGAGGTGTACGTCGCGATCTCGTACGCGATCCAGGGCGTTTTCGTCTGGGTCGTGCCCGCGTCGGTCCTGATCTTCGTGATCGCGCTGTTCATCAAGGAGGTGCCGCTGCGCAGCGGCGGCGCGCCGGGCACCGAGCAGCCCGCCGCCGAGCCGGAACTCGTCGGCTGACGCCCGCCAAGGCCGGCTGACAAGCACCAGAGCGCAATGAGCGCCCGGCCGCGACCTGCGGCCGGGCGCTCAGGCACGTCTCAGGAGGCGGTGCCGCCGTAGGGCACCGCGTCCAGGATCTCAACCGAGGTGGACCGCCCGTTCGGCAGCGAGTAGGTGGCCTGCTCGCCGACCTTCTTGCCGGTGATGGCCGAGCCGAGCGGGGACTTCGGGGAGTAAACGTCAATCGGTGAGCCGCTCTCCTCGCGCGAGGCGAGCAGGAACGTGACCTCATCGTCATCGCCGACAAACCGGACAGTCACCGTCATGCCGGGGCCGACCACCCCATCGGTGCGCGGCGGCTCGCCGACGCGCGCGTTCTCCAGGATGTGCTGAAGCTGGAGGATCCGGCCCTCGATCTTGCCCTGCTCTTCCTTCGCCGCGTGGTAACCGCCGTTCTCGCGCAGGTCCCCCTCTTCGCGGGCGGCCTCGATCTTCTTGGCGATATCTACGCGACCCTGTCCGGAGAGGTGGTCCAGTTCGGCCTTGAGCCGGTCATACGCCTCCTGGGTGAGCCAGGTGACGCTGTCGTCGCGCGTCTCGGTCACGGGCACTCCTTGGTACTACGCAGGACTTTTCGTCCGCTAGGGGCTGGGATTTATTGCGGCACGAGGGCTTGCACGCCCTCTGCTAAGGAGCCAGCCGGTCTCCGGGGTAATCTTCTGAGGCTAACAAGGGTCTGCCACTGCTGTGTACTAGTCAAGTCCTGCTGGTAGCGGCGTGGCGTCGCTAGAAGGCCTCCGGGGCAGCGTTTCCAGTCGGGAATGCCGTTAAACCGGTCTGATGTTTCCGTGAAGGTACATGAGCGTAAACGGAGGGAGACAAGGTTGTCACCCCAAGGCCCTGGGCAGGGGAAAATGAGGCTGATGGCCGTGCATGCGCACCCGGACGACGAGTCGAGCAAGGGTGCCGCGACAATGGCGCGGTATGTCCGCGAGGGCGTCGATGTCATGGTTTGCACGATGACCGGCGGCGAGCGCGGCGACGTCCTCAACCCGGCTATGGACCGGCCAGAGGTGAAGGCCGATATGGCCCGCATCCGACGGGAGGAAATGGCGAGGGCCCGCGAGATCCTGGGCGTCCAGCAGCGCTTTATGGACTTCGTCGATTCCGGCCTCCCGGAGGGCGACCCGAAGCCGCCGCTGCCTGACGGCTCGTTCGCCCTGGTGCCGCTCGCCGAGGCGGCGGCCCCGCTGGTCAAGGCGGTCCGCGAGTTCCGGCCGCACGTGATCTTGACCTACGACGAGAACGGCGGCTACCCGCACCCGGACCACATCAAGACCCACCAGGTCACGGTGGAGGCGTTCGAGGCGGCCGCGGATCCCGACAGGTACCCGGAGGCCGGCGAGCCGTGGCAGCCGCTGAAGCTGTACTACTTCGTGTCCTTCCACCAGGCCAAGTACGTCGCGCTGCACGAGGAGCTGCTGCGCCGCGGCCAGGACTCGCCGTACGAGAAGATCTTCGAGCAGTGGGAGGAACGCGCCCGGAAGCGCGAGGAGCTCGGCATTAAGCAGCTCGAGATCACCACCAGGATCGATGTCGCCGACTACCTGGAGATCCGCGACCAGGCGCTGCTGGCGCACGCCACCCAGATCGATCCGAAGAGCGCGTGGTTCGACTGCCCGCTCGACGTCCAGCGCGCCGCGTGGCCGACCGAGGACTATCATCTAGCTAGGTCGCTCGTCGATACCGAGCTGCCTGAAGACGACCTTTTCGCGGGTGTCCGGGAGAGTGTGACCCTGTGATGTTTCTCGCCGCGGCGCTGGCCAGCGGTTCAAGCAACTCCACGATGAACGACGTGGAGCCGGGACTGCTCGGCTTTCTCGTGGTGGCCGGCATCGGCATCGCGCTCGTGTTCCTGCTGCGCTCGATGAACAAGCAGTTCAAGAAGCTCGGGCCGCCGCCGGAGGAATCCGTGGAGTCGGACGCGGGCACTGGCGACGCCGCCGGGACCGGCGGTGCGGTGACGGGTGCCGACGTGGGTGACACAACCACGAAGGGCGCCAAACGCCGCTAGCGACGGGGGCACCCATGCTGGTGGTCCACGGAGTCTGGGCGTACGGGGCGGTATGGCTGTGGGCCGAAGACCCGGCGCTGCCCGAGCATGCCCCCGCGCGCACTGGCCGCCCGTCGCGCGCGCCGCGTCCGCACCCCTTCGCCGTCGGCGCGGCGGAACTCGCCGACGCGCTCGCCGAGCTGCCTGACCCGGCCGGCGGCCTGGCTAGGAAGGCCGTCGATGACGAACTGATCCTTCAGCTCCCCACGGTCGGCGACGGGCCGCTTGCCTCTCGGGAAACAGGCCGCGAGCCGCCCGCGGCGAAGCGCGCCCTGACCGCCTGGCGGGTGCCGGCGCTGGTCTTCGAGCCTGCGGCCGCCGCGGCGGCGCTCGCGGTGCTCGGCGGCGCCGCCGAGCCCATTCGCGATCTGCTGCCTGGCGCGACGCTGGCCTACCTGGCCGTGGCGGGACGGTTCGCCGCCGACCTCGTGACCCGCGGCCGCGTGCTGCCCGTCCTCGTCGCCGAAGACGAGGGTTACGCCGCCCGCTGGCGCCCGGTGCTTGGCGCCGCGGACGCCCAGCGCGCCCGTGAACTCGCCGCGGCCATGCCGCCGCTGTGCCGCGCGGCCGGGACCGCCCAGGCCACGGCGGGCACCGTGCTGGCCGAGGCGCTGGACGCCTTCGCCGACGCCGCGGCACGCACCCGGCTGCAGGCACCGCTCCTGCCGCCGCGCCCGGGCCGCCGTCCGGCTCGCGTCGTGTCGTCGGGAGGAAGGTGAATAGCCGTCAGAACTCCTCCTTGAGCCTGCGGAAAACAGGCCAGAACCGGCGACGCTGCGCCGGGGCGCTGCTAGCCTCATCCACCAGGGGTGTCGATTAGTGCTAGTGATCCATGGGATCTGGGCCTACGGTGCGCTGCAGGTGTGGGCGGAAGATTCCGTGCTGCCCGCACAGGCTCCGCCGCGGGCCGGACGGCCGTCCCGGGCGCCGCGTCCGCATCCGTTCGCGGCCCCACCGGGCGAGTTGGCGGATTCGCTGGCGGATGCCGGGGTCGGCGACCTGGGCCGCAAGGCGGTGGACGACGAGTTCACGCTGCGGCTGCCATCACGGGCCGACGGGCCGCTAGCCTCGCCGGAACTTGTCCGCCCGTCGGTCGGCGTCCCCTCGGATCCCTCCGCAGGGCGCCGGATAGCACTGGCCACCTGGCGGGTGCCCGTCCTGGTTTTCGAGCCCGCCACCGCGACCGCGCTGCTGCCCGCGCTGGCCGACCTGGCACCGGGTGACCTAGTGGTCAGCGGCTCGATCGGTTACCTGGCCGCCGTCGCGCGTTTTACCGACGATCTCGTTGCGCGAGGCCGGGTGCTGCCCGCGCTGACCGCGGAAGAAGATGGGTATGCCGCCCGCTGGCGGCCGGTCCTTTCCGCCGCCGACGCGCAGCGCATCCGCGAGCTCGCCGCGGCGATGCCGCCCGCCTGCCGCGCAGCGGACGACGCCGAGCCCGGGCCGCTGATCGCGGGCATGCTCGACGCGCTATCGGATGCGGTGGTGCGCACCCGGTTGCCTGGTGCCCTTCTGCCCGCGAGGCGCGGTCGCGCCCCCGCCCGCATTTCCGTGCTGGAACGGACCGTAAAATCTCTCACGGCCCCGGATCCTCTTATCGAGGTGGCGACCCCGCAGGACGAGCGCGAGGCCAGTGAACTAGTGACCACGTTCGCGGACTGGCTGGCCAGCGCCGCGCTCCCGGCCGGCTCGGTGCGCACCTGCTTCCGGCTGGTCGAACCATCCGATACTGCGGAAGGCCCGGGTGCCGACGAGGGCTGGCGGGTTGAGTTCTCGCTGCAGTCGGCCGAGGACCCGAGCCTGATGGTGCCCGCGGCGGACGTGTGGACAGGGACCGGGTTTGGCTGGCTGGCCGGGACCACGCGGCAGAACGCCGGGCATCCGGAGGAGGAACTGCTTGCGGGGCTCGGCGCGGCGGCCCGGCTGTTCCCGGCGCTTGACGGGGCGCTGCGCGAGGCGGCGCCCGCCCAAGTCGCGCTCGACACGGAGGGCGCACTCGAGTTCCTGCGCGACACCGGGCCGTTGCTGTCCGGGGCGGGGTTCGGCGTGCTGCTCCCGGACTGGGCGCGCAAGGCGCGGCTTGGCCTGAGGCTGACCGCCCGGTCATCGTCGGCCGGCTCATCCGCCTCGGCCAGGCAGAGCCAGTTCGGCATGGAGGACCTCGTGTCTTTCCGGTATGACCTGGCTGTCGGCGACGAGGTGCTCTCGCCGGAAGAGCTGGCCGAGCTCGCCAGGCTCAAGGTCCCGCTCGTCCGCGTCCGCGGCCAGTGGGTAGAACTCGACGACCGGCATCTTAAAGCCGCGCTGAAGTTCCTTGAGGGCAGGCAGTCAGGGACTATGACCGCGGCCGAGGTGTTTGGGGCCGCGATCGGCGCGGACGGCGATCTGGGTGAGCTGCCGCTGTCCGCGGTGGACGCGGACGGATGGCTCGGCGACCTGCTGTCCGGACAGGCTGACCAGCGCCTAGAACCGATGGAAACCCCGATCGGCTTCGATGGCACGCTGCGGCCGTACCAGCAGCGCGGGTTGTCGTGGCTGTCGTTCCTCGGCCGCCTCGGCGTCGGTGCCATCCTCGCCGACGACATGGGGCTGGGGAAGACCGTCCAAGTCCTCTCACTGTTGTCTTCCGGGGGGACGACTCCCCATACCCCCCGGTACGGGGAAAACCATGGGACTGTTCGGGATAAACCTGTTCACGATAATTCTGTTGCTCCTGCCCTGCTGATCTGTCCGATGTCGCTGGTGGGGAACTGGCAGCGGGAGGCTGCGCGATTCACCCCCGACCTGGCGGTGCATGTCCACCACGGTGCCGACCGGCTGGGGGGCGCGGAGCTGGCGGCGGCGCTTGTCGCCGCGGACCTGGTGATCACCACCTACCAGACCCTGGCCAGGGACCGCGCTGTGCTATCGGAGGTCCGCTGGGCGAGGCTGATTTGCGACGAGGCTCAAGCGATAAAGAATCACCTGAGCCTGCAGGCGAAGGCGGTCCGGGCGCTGCCCGCGGCCTCCAGGATCGCGCTGACCGGCACACCGGTTGAGAACCAGCTCTCCGACCTGTGGTCGCTCATGGAATTCGCCAATCCTGGGATGCTCGGGTCCGCGAAGTCGTTCCGTGAGACGTACGCGGTGCCGATCGAGCGGCACGGCTCGGAGGAGGCCGCGCAGCAGCTGCGCAGGGTCACCCAGCCGTTCGTGCTGCGCCGCCTGAAGACCGACAAGTCGATCATCTCCGATCTGCCGGAAAAGCAGGAGATGAAGGTCTGGTGCAACCTGACCCAGGAGCAGGCCAGCCTGTATGCGGCGACCGTCGCCGACATGCTGTCCCGGATCGAGGACGCCTCGGAGGATATCCAGCGGCGCGGCCTCGTGCTGGCCACCATGGCCAAGCTCAAGCAGGTCTGCAACCATCCGGCCCACCTGCTCGGCGACGGGTCCCGGCTGCCCGGGCGGTCGGGCAAGCTGGCCCGGCTTGAGGAACTCTGCGAGGAGATCGTCGCCGAGGGAGATAAGGCGCTGTGCTTTACGCAGTACGCCGAGTTCGGCCGGATGCTGCAGCCGTACCTGTCCGCGCGGATCGGCTGCCCGGTGCTCTTCCTGCACGGCGGCACGGCGAAGAAGCAGCGGGATGCGATGGTCGCCCGGTTCCAGGAGGCGGACGAGTCAGTGCTGTTCCTGCTGTCGCTGAAGGCAGGCGGCACCGGGCTTAACCTGACCGCGGCGAACCACGTCATCCACGTCGACCGGTGGTGGAACCCGGCGGTGGAGGACCAGGCGACCGACCGGGCGTTCCGCATCGGCCAGCGCCGTGATGTGCAGGTGCGGAAGTTCGTTTGCGTCGGCACCCTGGAGGAGCGGATCGACGCGATGATCGAGCAGAAGAAGGCCCTGGCGGAGCAGATCGTCGGCACCGGTGAGAACTGGCTCACCGAGCTGTCCACCGCTGCGCTGCGCGAGGTGCTCGCGCTGTCTCCCGACGCGGTGTCGGCATGAGCCCCCGGTACGTTCCGTGGTCTGATTACTCGTCTTCAGGGCCGATCGCCGTCGAGGGTGGCGTCAAGGCCAGGAGCAAGCGCGGGGCGATCGGCGAGCAGTGGTGGTCGCGGCGATTCATCGCGGTACTCGAGTCCTATGGCATGACCGGCCGGCTACAGCGCGGGCGGAGCTACGCGCGCCGCGGCCAGGTGCTGGAGTTCAAGCTGGCCACGGGCAAGGTGGCCGCGCGCGTGCAGGGCTCGCGACCCTCGCCGTACAAGGTGACGATCACGGTGCTGCCGCTGACGACCGCGCAGTGGCGGGAGGTCGAGTCGCGGCTGGCCGCCCAGGCGCTTTTCCGTGCGCGGCTGCTGGCCGGGGAGATGCCCGCCGAGATCGAGCAGGTCTTCGCGGACGCGGGCACGCCACTGTTCCCCCGGTCCTCTCGCGACCTGGAGATGAACTGCAGCTGCCCGGACTGGGAAATCCCGTGCAAGCACCTGGCCGCGGTTTGCTACGTGCTGGCCGAGGCCTTCGACGACGACCCGTTCGCGTTGCTCGCCTGGCGTGGCAAGGCCCGCGGCGACCTCCTCGCCGCGCTGCGCGGCAAGCTCCCGGGCGGTGCCGACGACCGCGTCCCGTCCGGCGGCCCGGCCAGCCGACCCGCGGGTGACAGCCCTGCTCTGTCGGTGCTGTCGGATGTGACGGGGCCGCCGCTTGCGGAGTCGCTCGCGGACTTCTGGTCACCTGGCCTGAGCCAGGCCCGGCTGCGCGCCCTGCCGCCAACCCCCGCCACCCCGCCCGACCTGCTGCTTCGCATGTCGGACCCGCCGCCCGTCCAGGTCCGCGGCAAGAACCTCAGGGAACTGCTGGCCCCAGCCTACGCTCAGCTCGCGGCCGGGCAGCCGCGACTAGACCGCGATATGGGCGGAGCGCTCGGAACCGGGGTCCGTTCTGGATAGTTCATTTCCTACCCTGCTGCTCGGTCCGATGTCGCTGTCTGACCAAACATTATTTCGATTTCTCGGCGTGTCACCGGAAAGGGATCAAAATTAGGCATTAAGATTCCGGACATGTCGGCGCTTAGCTTGCTTGAGGAACTTGACCAGATGCGACGGGAACTGCAAAACGACCATCCCGGCTGGCAGATCTGGTACGTGTTCCACCATGACGGCCCTGCCACCTGGCATGCGCGCCCGAAGCCATGGGTGAACCCGCCGAGCCCTGACGATCTCCGGAAGCTGATTAGCGAGGCAAGCCCGCAGTCTCCGCGACCGCTGGCAAGCCGCGTGTCAGAACTGACACCCGACTGACACCAAGCCCGTCTTGTGCGGGCAGCGCCGCGACGTGCAGGTGCGCAAGTTCGTCTGCGTGGGCACGCTCGAGGAGCGGATCGACGCCATGATCGAAGAGAAGAAGCCCCTGGCCGAGCAGGTCGTCGGCACCGGGAAGAACTGGCTCGCGGGCCTGTCCACGGCACAGCTGCGCGAGGTCGTAGCGCTTTCAGAAGACGCGGTGCCGGAATGAGCCCGCCAGCCAACGGGCCACGATGGTGGGAAACCGCGGGTCCCCCGATCCCCGTCGAAGGCGGCATCAAGGCGAAGAGCAAACGCGGCGCGATCGGCGAGCAGTGGTGGTCGCGGCGGTTCATCGCCGTGCTCGAAGAACGGAGCACATGATGCGAGCACTGATCGCGGCCAGGAAGTCAAGCCGGGTAGCCACTGGCGAAGGCATGTCTCTGGACACTCAAGACGCCAACGCGCGGACGTTCTGTGTCCAGCAGGGATGGGAAGTAATCGGCGCTTGCCGTGACACGATCAGCGGCACTGTCGCACCGATGCACCGTAAAGAACTGTCGGAATGGCTGGCTAAGCCGTGGGCATTCGATGCGATTGTTGTCTGGGAGACTGACAGGCTCAGCCGTGGCACTCAAGCTGACTGGACTGCAATAGAGCATTGGGCTGACGAGAACGGTAAGACGCTAGTCGTCGCCAATGGCGATTTCCGTTACCCCGCTCGTGACGATGCCGACTTCTACAGGTGGATGACTGACATTCGCGGTGCGCGGCGTGAATGGGAGAAATACCAGGAACGCACCACGCGGTCTCAGAATGCACTGTACGCCAAAGGTGCCGTCATGGGACGGGCACCGTTCGGCTACCGGATCGCTGGTGAACTTTACTCAAAGCGATTCGAGATTAACGAGCCAGAAGCGAAGCTAGTCCGTGAAGCTTTCCAGATGGCCGCTGACGGTAAGTCTCTGCGCGTGATAGGCGACTACCTGAAGGCCAACTCCAAATGGTCGTGGTCACCCGAGAACGTCAAGCGGCTACTGTCGAACTGGACATACGCCGGGCGCATTGAAAGGAAAGGCCAGCCTTATGCCACATGCGATCCGATCGTTACAGCCGATGACCTGGCGCGTGCTGCCGTGGCTATGAAATCCCGTAACAAGAAGCCGAATGGCGGCCGACCGTCAGCTAACCCGGCGCTAGTTACCCTGAAGTGCGGCACGTGCGGCAAATCGATGTACCGGACTCACGGCCGGTATTACCACCAAGCAGGCCAGGGCCAGGAATGCGGATTCAGCCAGGGTGTGCCTTACGCGCCGGTTGAAGCTGGCATTCGTGAAGCCGTCACCAAGTCAACTGAGCCGGAAATGGCTGAGAAGCTGATCCGGGGTAAGCGCGTGCAAGGCGAGCGTAACCGGATCATGAAAGACCAGCAGGCCGCGCTAGCGCGCCAGGACGTTGACACGATCATCGCGCTTAAGGCAGAGCTTGAAGCTCTGCCAGAGCAAGACGAGCCGAATCTAGTTGAGTACGTACCCACTGGCCGCACCGTAGGTGAGGCTATGGCCGCGCTACCGGACGCCGAGCTACGCGAGCGTCTGAAGGCTTGGGAAGTCATCGCGCATCCGGGCGGGATGCTTGAGATCCGTACGCCGTGGCAGGACGTAACCGCGCCAGAGCCGTTGTAAGCCGCTCAAAACCACTCCCGAGCCTGGCGCTTACGCGCCAGGCTCTTTTCATGCCCTAAACCCCGGTTTTTCACCCCCTCATATGCAGGGCAAACGCCACCGTTCAGGCCGGTTCTGGTGTGATGGGTTAGGGAACGCCCGTAACCCCCGTAAACGGCTCTGAGAGCCACGCTAACGAGCGTAGCTCGTTAGCTCTAGCTTAGCCATCCTAGGACGGCGTAGCGCCACGCTAAGGGCCTGAAGCCAAAGACCCTGCCACGGGGTAAGGAACGTCCGCAGCTTGTTGTCCTGGCTTGCCAAGCCGACGCCTTCACGCTGTCGTACGCCGATAGGTGGTGACGTCGGCCGATGGCCGTCGCGGCATCTACCGGCGCCCGTCCTCGATCATCGCGCGGATACTTATGCCACCAGTAGTGATGCCGTGGCGGAACTTCCGGAGCTCACGGATGACTTCCTCGGGGCGGGCAGAAGCCAGGCTAGCGGGCAGCAGCCGCGCGATGGGCGCTCCGTGCTTCGTGATCGTAAAAGACCGGCCTGCTGCGACCTCATCAAGCAAGCGCGACAAGTGAGCCTTGGCTTCAGCTGCTCCGATAACGTCCACTGGGCCAATCCGCCGGCTACTCCGACCAGGCGCGCTGCATTGCCTCGGGAAGGCCCCACCAGCCGAGCGGGGTCAGCCGGTCGTCTTCGTCGATCGCGCCCAGCACGCTCCACATGGCCGTGACGTGCAGGAACAGGCCTTCGACGCTGAGCTCGTCGAATTCGTCGAACTCCTCGAGGTCGTCGGCATCGTCGAAGTCCCCGAAGTCGGCGGAGTCCGGTTCCTCCTCTAGGTCGTCTTCGTCCTCGTCGTCTTCCTCGTCCTCGTCCTCGTCCTCGTCCTCGAAGCCTGCCAGCTCGCCAGGGTCGAAGTCGCTTACGTACCTGGCGAGGTCCGCGGCCGATGCTGGCGTGCCGGGTCCGCCGGTGATCAGCGCCGACATGACCGCCAGCCAGTCGAGGTGATCAAGGGCGGCGACCGCCGCCATCGCGGCGGACATCTCGTCGGGCTCGTCGTCGTCTTCGTCGCCAGGGCCGTTGTCCTCGTCGCCGAAGTCGAGGTCTTCGTCTTCGGCCCACTCCATGGCGCGCGCGAACTCCTTGTCCTCTTCCGAGAGCGGGTCACCCTGCGGCGAGGCCACCGAGGTGGCGAGCGTCAGCCACATCTCCCCGTCATCCGAGGGCAGCGCATCCTCGTTCCGCCCGCTGAACGAGATGAGCATCTGCCCGGGCCAGCCGGGGCGAGCGATGTCCGCGCGCAGCCTGGCGGCCGCCGCCGCCAGGTCATCGGCGGGCAGCGGCCTGTCGCCTGCCGTCTGGAGCATGGCGCGCAGCGCGGACAGGGCCTCCGCGTCGGCCGCTGCCCAGTCGGCGAGGAACGCCTCGTCCTGCTCGTCGAGCAGCGCCGTCATCGGCACCCGGCCATCGGGCAGCGGAGTGGTCATCCACTGCTCCTGCAGCGTGAGGTATTCCCGGCGTTCCCCGGCATCCCCCGCGGCCAGCTTGTCGGGATCTATCCCCCCGGCGGCCAGGCACTCTTCCAGGTAGCTCACCAGCCGGGCGTGCATCTCCTCCTGGAGCGGGCTGCGCTGGGACGGCTCCTCCCAGACATGCAGGCCGATAATCCCCGTCGGTTCCGTTCCGGTGGCCTCAAGCCAGCCGTGAACGTCCCCGAATGTCGCCTCCTGATCCCTGATCTTCTGCAGGATGGCTTCCGCCGAGTCCCAGAACGGCGCGGACAACGGGTTGCCGGCCGCGAGCAGGCCCCGCCTGATGCCGGGAAGTGACCTGAGCGCGTCGTCCGCCGCCACGCTGAGCAGTGCTATTGCGACATCGCGTCGCCGGAGTTCACCGAGCGGGCGCCCGGCGAGCTCAGCGACGCGGTCAGCTTCGAGTTCCACGCCTCGCAGCGTACGACGCCCAGGTCCCACCGCGCACTGCCCTCCGTCTTCCGGTATCTCTTACAACTCGGTCCTGCCGCCCAGGTACGGGCGGAGAACCTTCGGGATCTGCACCTTCTGGTCCGCGGTCTGGTAGTTCTCGACGAGCGCGGCGAGCAGCCGCGGCGTGGCGATCGCCGTGTTGTTCAGCGTGTACGCGAACTTCACGGTCCCGTCGGTGTCGCGGTACCTGATGCTGGCCCGGCGGGCCTGCCAGTCGTGCAGCGACGAGCAGCTGTGCGTCTCGCGGTACGCGCCAAGCGACGGCATCCAGGTTTCGATGTCGTTCATCCGGTACTTGCCCGCGCCCATATCGCCGGTGGAGATCTCTACCACCTGATACGCCAGGCCGAGACCCTGGAGCAGGTGCTCGGCGGCGTCGAGCAGCTCGGCGTGCCACTGGTCGGATTCCTCGTCATCGGCCCTGCAGATGACGAACTGCTCCACCTTCTCGAACTGGTGCACCCGCAGCAGCCCGCGGACGTCGCGGCCGGCGCTGCCCGCCTCCCGGCGGAAGCACGGCGAGATGCCGGCGTACCTGATCGGCAGCGCCTTCGCGTCGAGGATCTCACCGGAGTGCAGCCCGACGAGCGCGACCTCCGCGGTGCCCGCGAGGTACAGGCCGTCGGCGGGGATCGCGTAGGTCTCTTCGCGGTGCGCGGGGAACTGCCCGTTGCCGATCAGCGGCTCCTCCCGCACGAGCGCGGGGACCGAGATCGGCATCAAGCCGAGCTCGATGAGGTAGTCGAGCGCGTAGGACAGCATCGCCCGCTCGAGCAGCACCATCTCGCCCTTCAGCGCGTACGCTCGTTCGCCCGACGCCTTCCTCGCCCGGCTGAACTCGGCCCAGTCCCGGCTTTCCAGGAGCTCGACATGGTCCTTGGGCTCGAAGTCGAAGGCCGGCGGCTCGCCCCACGTCCTGATCGTGAGGTTGGCCGACTCGTCGCCCACCGGCGCTCCCGTCCACGGGACCATCGGGGTGCGCAGCAGCAGCGCCTGCAGCCGCTCGTTGACGTCGGTGAGCTGCTCGCGGACGCTCCTCAGGTGGAGGTCCTGCTTCTCGTGCTCGGCCCTCAGCTTCTCCCTGGTGGCCTCGTCGGCCTTGGCGAACTCCCTGGCGAAGTTCTTCCGCTGGGTCTGCGCCTCGTCAAGCTCGCGCTGCAGTTCACGGCTGGACTGATCCAGGCGGAGCAGCTCGTCGACGTCGAGGTCGATGCCCTTGACCCGGACCGCGGCCTTCACGGCCTCGGGATTGTCCCTGATGAATCGTCTGTCCAGCATGGTGACGTGTCAGTCCTCGGTGCGAACTTGGCGGACAACTGTTGCGACCAAAACGCTACCAGGAGTGGCGGCTCGCGCGCTGACGCTGGCGATGCCCAGCCGTGCGCTCCTCCTGGGTACGTTATGGGCATGCTGGTGACCAATCACGTCTTGTCTGGCGCGCTCATCGGCGGCGCCGTCCGGCGCCCGCTGCCCGCCTTCACGCTCGGCGTGGTTTCGCACTTCGCGCTCGACGCCCTGCCGCACTGGGGGAAGTTCGGCAGCCTTTCCGGTGGCATGCTGCGGGTGGCCGTGCCCGATGGCCTGGCGGGCCTGGCAGTCATCGGCACCTTCGCCGCCATCGCGCCGCGGGAACTCAGGCTTTCCGTACTGGCCGGGATGGCCGGCGCCGCGCTGCCCGACATCGAGAAGCCGTCAATGCTCTTCTTCAACCGGTCGCCCTTCCCGCGCGCAGTGGACGCGTTCCACTCGGCGATCCAGGACGAGGCGCCGGACCGTGCCCACTACGAACTCGTCGCGGCGGCGGTCCTCGCCGTCGGGGCCCTCGCCGTGCTCCGCAGGCGCTCCTAGCCGGATGGCGCTTAGTTCAGGACGCTTAGTTCAGGAGTTGTCCAGCGCGGTCCCGAGGGCGTTGAAGTCCTGGTCGAAGCGGTCGAGGCTCTGCTGCAGCCCGAGACGGTTGTACGTGTCCTGGTACGTGGCGACATTCGCGGCCTGACTGAGCTGGGCGTACTCCTGGGCGACTCGCGTGGCGTCGGAGTAGACCTGGTTCGCGGCGGCGGTGGCGCCGGACGGCATCGGAGTGGCGTTCAGCTCGCTCGCGAAAGCGGAGAAGTCCGTCGCGGCGTTCGCGTCCGCCTTCGTGACGCAGGTGAGGTTCTGGTCGCACGCCGACACCGTGTAACGCCACTGGTTCATCCTGGTCTGCAGCGTGGTGTACGAGCTGTTCACCGCGCCGATCGCGTTATTCGCCATGCTGGCGTCCTCGGCTCGCTGCAGGGCGCCTGACAGCGAGAAGGCGTTGCTGGCGCCGTTGAGGATGCCCGCGAGCACGCCGAGCACGAGGAACAGGATCACTAGCTGCCGCGCGGCCTTGCTGAGGACCAGCTGCCAGCTCACTGGCTGGAATACCGTCTGCCCCGGGCCGTAGCCGCCGGGGGTGCCGTAGCCGCCGGGGGCGCCGTAGCCGCCGGGGGCGCCATAGCCATAGCCATAGCCGCCAGCGTTGCCGTACACCGAGGCCGGCGTGCCATAGCCGGGCGTGTACCCGGGGTTGCCGTAGCCGTATCCGCCGTACTGCGGCGCGTATCCGGGGGCCGCGGGCGGCGTGCCCGGTGCGTCTCCGAAAAGCCCCCACGGATAGGCCGGGGTCAGCATCCAGTAGTAGCAGTACAACCGGAGCTGGTACCTGAGCAGCGCGGTGAGCGCCTGGTGCAGTGGCCGCGGCAGGTGGCCGTTGACGAGGGCGATCAGCCACGCGACGAACAGCACGATCGAGCTGGCGCCCTCAGTGGCCACGGTGGAGACGATCATCCCGGGAATGGCCAGGATGAACCGGAAGAACACCGCGGCCCTGTTGAGCCGCTGGCACTCGGGTATCGCGAGGCGCACCGGGTACTCGGGCACATCGTCGAGCGTGAACGGCGGGTACACGTCGGTCAGCAAGTAGAGGTACGCCTGGTACCGCAGCACCCACCGCATGAACCCGGACAGGTAGTTCACCGCGAACTCGGGGAGCCGGCCGGTGAACAACGCGCCCCACCAGCCGAGGAACGCGACCACGAGCGCGGCGATCCCGAGGAAGAAGAGCAGGAACATGTGGGGGACGACCAGGATCAGCCGGAACGCCACCGTCGCCCTGCGCTGCCGGGCCGGCTCCGCGGCGGCGACCTGCACCGGGTCCGGCTCGGTCAGCTGAAGCCGCGCCCCGGGCGCCCCGGGCGCCCCAGGCGCCCCTGGCGTGCCTGCCGGGTATGCGGGATACGACGGATAACCGCTCATCATGGTCCCCTGGTTACTGGTTATGTTTGACTGACCCCCCCGAGCGCAGACCACGCGAGCTTAGTAAGAAGCGAACCGCGCTGACATCGGCGTTAGATAAAAGTTGTACATCGGTGTTGATATCTGCCGCATCGGCCGCGGCTCAGGCCGCAGGCAGCGGGTACTCAAGCCCGACCAGGGCAGCCAGGTCGCCGAGCGTCAGCTCGAACATCGGGGCCGGGTCGTCGAGCGCGAACCCGAGATGACCGAAGACCTCCATCGACACCGCGCCGTAGAGCAGCATCCAGCACCGCAGGAAGACCAGGATCGCGCCGTCGGGGGCATCGCTGCGCAGCTTCTCGCCGAACCGCCTGAGCTGGCGGCGCAGTACGGGATCGATGTCCGCCTCGGCGGGCACCGGGAAGCGGCTGGCGTTCCAGAGCTCAAGGAACAGCACGTAGAAGGTCCCGGCGAACTCCAGCGCGCACTGTTCAGCGATGTCGAACCGCCCGTCGTCCAGTCCGGGCACCGGCACGCCGAACAGCAGCGCGAACTCGTCCTTGTGGTTCAGCGCCCAGCGGCGGAACTCACGGCAGGCGGCGACCAGCTTCATCGCGAGGTGCGTCCGGCGGCTGGCATCGCTGGCGAATCCTGACGCCGGGTGCGGGCCGGCCGCCTCGATGGCCCCGCGAATGTCCCCGGCCAGCTCGCGGAACATGGACGCGATCACGTGCCGGAGCAGCTCCTTGTGGCTGCTGTAGTACCGGTACAGGCCGGGCGCCGTCATCCCCATCTCGCGAGCGATCGCGCGCAGCGACGCGGCATCGGCCCCCTGCTCGACCAGCAGCCGGCGCGCGGTGGTGGTGATCTCTTCCATCGTCGCCGCGCGCATCCGGTCCCGGCGGGTCAGGTCGGGTGTCTCTGTCACGAATAGGCCTCCCGACTCAGTTGTACAGCCTCACGGCCATGGCGAGAAGGTCCTTCGCGAACCCCCTTGACGAAAGTAAACACTGTATGCAAAGTTAGCTCTGTACGCAGTTTACAGCGTTTACCTAGGGGGCGTGATGTTCGAGGCATGGGGACGCGGCCTGTACCGGGCCCGGCGTTTGACGCTCGTCCTCGCGGCTGCCTTCGCGGTGGCCGCCGGCGTCTGGGGCACGGGCGTCTTCAGCAAGCTGACGTCAGGCAACTCGTTCACGCCGCCGAACAGCGAGAGCAACAGGGAAAGCGCACTCGCGACCAGCGTGTTCGGGCGGAACGAGCCGGACGTCGTGGTGCTGTACCACAGCGCCGCGATGACCGTGGCCGACCCCGCGTACCGGCAGGCCGTCGTGGCCGAGCTCGGCGCCCTGCCAGCGGCGGACGTGCTGCACACCACCACGTACTGGTCGAGCGGGCAGGCCAGCCTCGTCTCCGCCGACCGGCACTCTACGTACGCCGTGCTGCAGCTCGCGGGCACCGACGATGCCGCCAGGCAGGACACCTACAAATCCATCAAGAATGAGCTGGCCAGCGAGCCCGGGGGCGGGATCACCGCCACGGTGGGCGGCACCGTGCCCACCGAGGTCGCCGTCAACAGCGCGGTCACCGGCAGCATCGCCCGCGCCGAGGTCATCTCGCTGCCGGTCCTGCTGATCCTGCTCGTGCTGATCTTCGGCAGCGTGGTAGCCGCCGCCCTTCCTCTCGCCATCGGGGGCCTGGCGATCCTCGGCTCGCTCACCGTGCTGCGGCTGCTCACCCTCACCACCACGGTCGCCATCTACTCGGTGAACATCACCACGATCCTGGGCCTCGGCCTGGGCATCGACTACGGCCTGTTCATGGTGACGCGGTTCCGCGAGGAGCTGCGCCGCCAGCCGACGGTCGAGGCCGCCGTATCCCGTACCGTCGCCACCGCGGGCCGCACGATCCTCGTCTCCGGCGTCACGGTCGCGCTTGCGCTGACCAGCCTCATGCTGTTCCCCGAGGTCTTCCTCCGCTCGATGGGGTACGGCGGCGTGGCGACCGTCGCGGTGGACGTCATCGCCGCGGTCACTGTGCTGCCGGCGATGCTCGCGGTGCTCGGCCACCGGGTCAACGCGCTGCGCGTCCGCAAGAGCGTCGGGGCCGCGCCGAAGGCAGACGACGGCGCCTGGTACCGCCTCGCGCACAGCGTGATGCGCCGCCCGGTCGCCTTCGCCAGCGTGATCGTGATCGTGCTGCTCGCGCTCGGCGCGCCGTTCCTGAAGATCTCCTGGGGCGGCACCGACTCGACGGTGCTGCCGGCGAGCTCCACCGTCCGGCAGGTGTCGGACACGCTGGCCAGCGAGTTCCCGGCCAACTCGACGACGCCGATCGAGGCCCTCGTCAGCAACGTCACCAGCCGCGGCGCGCTGACCGGCTACATCAGCAAGATCGACGCGATTCCGGGCGTCACCGGCACCCAGGTCACCGGCGAGCGGGACGGCACGGTACGGCTCGACGCCGGCTTCAGCCCGCAGTACTTCTCGCCGCAGGCGCGGCAGATCGTCACCGAGATCCGGGCCCTCGCGCTCCCGCCGCACGCCACCGTCCTCGTCGGCGGGGCGACCGCGGGGCTCGTCGACGAGCTGAGCAGCCTCGGCTCCACCCTGCCCTGGATGGCGCTGCTCACCGGGGTGGCGACGTTCGTGCTGCTGTTCCTCGCCTTCGGCTCGGTGGTGCTGCCGCTGAAGGCGGTCGTGATGAACATCTTGTCGCTGTCCGCGACGTTCGGCGTGATCGTATGGGTCTTCCAGTGGGGGCACCTGTCCGGGCTGCTCCAGTTCACGCCGGGCAGCATCGACCCGACGATGCCGATCCTGCTGCTCGCGATCGTGTTCGGCCTGTCGATGGACTACGAGGTGTTCCTGCTGTCGCGCATCAGGGAGCGGTACGACGAGACCGGCGACAACACGGTCGCGGTGGCCAGCGGCCTGCAGCGCACCGGCGGCCTGATCACGAGCCTCGCGCTGCTGCTGATCATCGTCGTCGGGCTGTTCTCCGCCTCCAGCATCACGTTCCTGAAGCTGCTGGGCGTCGGCATGATCGTCGCGCTCATCGTCGACGCCGCCGTGGTCCGGGTGCTGCTCGTCCCCGCCACCATGCGGCTGCTCGGGCGCGCGAACTGGTGGGCGCCGCGGCCGCTGCGACGCCTGTACGCCCGCTACGGGATCAGGGAAGCGGAAGGAGCGGAGTCGCAACCGTACGTTCCGGCTAATTAAGAACGTCGCTCACGGCGACCCGCGGCTAGCCAGCACAGCAACCCGAGGGCGGGAAACGCGGCGGCGGCCGCGCAAGCGCCCGCCCAGCCCCACCGCTCGTAGGCGTGCGCGCCGGCCCAGGAGCCGAGCGCGCCGCCGATGAACATGGTGGTCATGTAGACGGCCGTGATGCGGGACCGCGCCTGCGGCAGCAGCCCGTAGATCACGCTCTGCCCGAGCAGGTTCGACGACTGCACGGCGGCGTCCATGAACAGCGTCCCGGCCACCAGCAGCGCCAGGGCGAGCCAGCCCAGGTGGGCGCCGCCGCACGCGATCAGCGCGTAGGAGGCGAGCAGCGTGCCCTGCACGATACCGGTGGCGGGCCAGCGGAGCCCGGGCCTCCTGTCGATGTGCCTGCCGCCGAACGCGGACAGCAGTGCGCCGGCCGCGCCCGCGAGCGCGAACAGGCCGATCTCCAGCTGGTTGAAGTCGTACGGGGGCCGGGCGAGCAGGAACGAGACCGTGGTCCAGAACGCGCTGAACGAGCCGAACGAGCACGCGCCGATCAGGGCGCGCCAGCGCAGCACCGGCTGGGTGCGCACCAGGCTGAGCGCCTCGCGCAGCTGGGCGGCGTAGCCCGTCTTGATCTCCGGCGGCAGGTCGGGCAGCCGCCGGTAGAGCGTGACGGTCGTCACCGCCATGAGGACCGCGGCGACGGCGTAGACCCCGCGCCAGCCGAGCAGCTGGGCGACGGCCCCGGCGAACGTCCTGGACAGCAGGATGCCGGTCAGCAGCCCGCTCAGCACCGTGCCGATCGCCCAGGTGCGCTCGTTGTCCGCTGCCAGCGTCGCCGCGAACGGGATCAGCATCTGGATGACCACCGACGTGAGCCCCATCACGAGGGCGAACGCGCCGAGCGCCCGCAGGTCCGGCGCCGCGGCGCTCGCGGCGACCGCCACCGTGTCGATGCCGAGCAGCCAGGTGAACAGCGGGCGCCGCCTGGTGATGTCCGCGGCGGGGACGAGCAGCAGCAGGCCGACGCCATAGCTGAGCTGGGTGATGGTGACCAGCAGGCTCGCGCTCGTCTGGGAAACGTGCAGGCTGGCGGCGATCGTCGGCAGCAGCGGCTGCGCGTAGTACAGGTTCGCGCACGTCGCGCCCGCGGTGAAAGCGAGGAGCCGTGCCTGGCCTCTGGTCAGCGTGCGCGGCGCCGTCGTCACTGCATCGGTCACGGTGTAGCCAAATGCGCGACGCCCGGACGTTGTTCCCGCTGCATCCTCTAGTGTTAGCGCAGCAGTAAGGGCCCCTTGAGCCGCAGAGGAGAACGATCGTGTTTGAGTCCGACGATGCCCAGGCCGCGGTGATGTCGGCGGACCTGCCGGCTGGAATCTACCTCCTCGATGTCCGCGAGGACGACGAATGGGCCGCCGGGCACGCGCCGGAGGCCGTGCACGTCCGGCTCAGCGAGCTGTCCGCCCGGACCGAGGAGATCCCCCGCGACCGCGAGGTCTTCGTGATCTGCCGTTCCGGGGCGCGCTCGGCCTATGCGGCGCAGGCGCTGGCCGGCGCCGGGTGGCAGACGGTCAACGTGTCCGACGGCATGACCGGCTGGGCCGTCGCCGGCCGCCCGATGATCAGCGAGACTGGCGCGGAACCGTACGTGGCGTAACCCCTCCCCGCCGTTACGCCCGGCCTTTGGGTCACTACACTGAGCTAGGTGAGAAGCGCGACGGGCCGGAAGGTCGGGGTGCTAGGGCCGATTCCTCGCGACGTGGTCGTTACCCCTGCCGGTGAGCGATTCGAGAAGTACGGATGCGTTATCTACACGGCGGCTGCCCTCTCGTCTCTGCTGGATGCTGGCGACACGATCGTCCCGATATCACACGTCCGCCAGCGGGACGAGGCTCCTCTCAAGGAGATCCTGGGATCGTTCCCGAACATCGACACTTCCGGCATAACGTCGGCTGCCGACCAGGGAGATGTCGTCGAGCTGCATTACATCGACCAGAATCGCCGCGTCGAGCGGCAGGCGAGCTTCATGGCCCCGATCCTGCCGGACGATGTCGGCAAGGTGCTCGATGCGGACATCATCGTCTGTGTCCCGATCACGGACTACCAGGTAGGGCAGCCGACGCTGCGCCACATCAAAGAGCACAGCGATGCGACCGTGGTGCTGGATGCCCACGGCCCCACGATGACGCTGGCCCGGGGCGGCGAGCGCTATCCAAGGGCCTGGGCTGACCTGGACGTATGGCTTCCGTACATCGACATCCTGAAGATGAACCTCGAGGAAGCGGGGTCGGCGTGGCTCGGCAAGTCGGTGCGGGTGGCGGTTGATCCGCCCAAGCCGAGCGATGAAGAACTGCGCGATCTCGCACAGTATTGCCTGGACCGCGGCGTCGCGGCGGTATGCGTGACCCTCGACGAACGTGGCTGCGTCGCCTTCTACCGGGACCGTTCGGGCCGCGTGGCCGAGGAGTTCGTCGACCGGATCGAGGTCGAGCACGTCGTCGACACGACCGGCGCCGGCGATTCGTTCGCCGGGGGATTGGCGTACGGCTACCTCGCCTACCGGGATTACGTCGTCGCCTGCGAGTACGGGAACGCGATGGGCGCTCAGCGTTGTACCGGCACGGAACTGAATGTTTACCTGCCGCGGGAGGAAACGGAGCGGCAGATCCGCGAAGCGTACGGACCTCGTAACCGAAAAGACTGACGGCCGCCGGGGGTTGCAGTGGACGGTTTCTTGCTCGCCTATGACGGCTTCGATCCGCGGACCGAGGGGTTGCGGGAGGCGCTGACCTCCACGGGGAACGGTTACCTGTGCACGCGCGGCGCGGCGGAGTGGGAGGAGGCCGACGGCGTGCACTATCCGGGCACGTACGCGCACGGCGGCTACAACCGCGAGACCACGATGATGGGCGGCCTGCCCGTCCTCAACGAGGATCTGGTCAACCTGCCGAACTGGCTGGTCCTCCAGTTGCGTGTCGAGGGTGAGGATGCGATCAGGGTCGACGATGTCGAGCTGGTCGGTTACCGCCACGAATACGACATCAGGAACGTGACCGTTCTCCGGCGCCTCCGCTTTCGCGACCGCGCCGGCCGGGAGACGACGCTGACAAGCCGCCGGTTCGTCAGCATGGCCGACGCGCACCACGCCGGGATCGAGTGGACCCTCATCCCGGAGAACTGGTCCGGGCGCGTCGAGGTCATCGCGGCGCTCGACGCCCGGGTGACAAATAGCGGCGTGGCCCGCTACCGGCGGCTCGAGGGCCGCCACCTGAACCCGGTTTCGCCGCGGACGTTCGGGCCCGAGGTCATCGCGCTGAAGGCCGAGACCCGGCAGTCCAATCTGTACATCAGCCAGGCGACGCGCACGCGCGTGTTCCAGGGCGGCAAAGAGCTGCCAGTGACCAGGACGCTGTACCAGGTGGAGGACTACATCCAGCAGATCCTGGGCTTCGACGTGCGCCAGGGCGAGGCGACGCGGGTCGAGAAGATGGTCGCCTTCTACACGTCACGAGACCCCGCGGTCAGCGACACGCTGGTCCGGGCGGCCAGGTCCGCGGCGCGCCACAGCGACTTCCCCGCGGCGCTCGAGCGCCACGGCGCGGCATGGGACGAACTATGGCGCACGTGCGACGTACGCGCGTCAGGAGACGAGCAGGTCCAGTTGCTGCTCCGGCTGCACATCGCCCACCTTCTCCAGGTCTGCTCCCCGCACACCGCCGACCTCGACGCCGGGCTGCCCGCGCGCGGGCTGAACGGCGAGGCCTACCGCGGGCACGTGTTCTGGGACGAGATCTACGCGTTCCCGTTCTTCAACGTCCGGCTGCCCGAGGTCACGCGGGGGCTGCTGATGTACCGCTACCGCCGGATCGGGGAGGCCCGTGCGGCCGCCAGGGAGGCCGGGTTCCGGGGTGCGATGTTCCCGTGGCAGAGCGGGAGCGAGGGTGTCGAGGAGACCCAGCGCGTCCACCTCAACCCGCTGTCGGGCCGCTGGGAGCCCGATCTCAGCCACAATCAGCGGCACGTCAACGCGGCCATTTTCTTCAACATCTGGGAGTACTTCCAGGCCACCAGCGACTACTCGTTCCTCGAAAGCTACGGCGCGGAGATGATGCTGGAGATCGCCCGGTTCTGGGCGTCTCTAGCGCACTTTAACCCCGAGCGGGAGCGCTACGAGATCCACGGCGTGATGGGCCCCGACGAGTTCCACGAGAAGTACCCGGGCGCGCACGAGGGCGGGCTGCGCAACAACGCGTACACCAACGTCATGGTGGCGTGGCTGTGCGACATCGCCGCGAAGCTGCCGTCGCGGCTCTCGGCGAACACCGCGGAAGGGTTGCGCGCCCGGCTCGGCATCGGCGACGAGGAGCTGGCGCGGTGGCAGGACATGAGCCGCCGGATGTTCGTTCCTTTCGACTCCGACGGAATCATCAGCCAGTTCGAAGGCTGGGCTGACCTCGAAGAACTCGACTGGGACGCGTACCGCGCGAAGTACGAGAACATTCAGCGGCTCGACCGGATCCTGCGCGCGGAGGGCGACGATCCCGACCGCTACAAGATCGCCAAGCAGGCCGATACGGTGATGCTCTTCTTCCTCTTCTCCGGCGACCAGCTGCGCGAGATCTTCGATCGGCTCGGGTACGACTACCGCCCCGACACGGCCGCGCGAAACATCGCGTACTACGACCAGCGCACCTCGCATGGCTCGACGCTGAGCTTTGTCACCCACGCGGGAGTGCTCGCCGCCCTCGACCCGGAGAGCTCGTGGGAGCGGTTCCTCGTCGCGCTCCGCAGCGACGTCGACGACATCCAGGGCGGCACGACACAGGAAGGGATCCACCTGGGCGTCATGGCCGGGACACTCGACGTGGTGCAGCGGTATTACGCGGGCACCCAGATCCGCGACGGTGTTCTGCTCTTCGCCCCCAGGCTCCCCAGCGCGCTCGAAGGCCTGTCGTTCCCGCTCCAATTCCGGGAGACCACGCTCCTGGTGACGCTCGGCGGCGGCCAGCTGACGCTAGCCGTTCATCCTGACGGTGTGAGCCGCCCGGTACGAGCGGGGATACCGGGCGATGTCCGCGAGCTCTGCCCGGGGGACCGGGCCGTGTTCGGGCTGGCCTAGCATCGGTGGCGTGACGGACACGGTCTCGATCAGGGAGCTGCGCGTTTCCGCGGTCATCGGGGTGCACGACTGGGAGCGCGAGATCGAGCAGACGCTGGTGTTCGCCGTGGATATGGCGGCTGACGTGGCGAAAGCGGCCGCCAGTGACCACATCTCTGACGCGCTCGACTACTCGGCGGTCGCGCAGACCGTCACGGACGTCGTCACGCAGGGCGAGTTCCAGCTCATCGAGACCGCCGCCGAACGCGTCGCGCGGCAGCTGCTCGCCGATTACCCGCTGCGCTGGGTGCGGGTTGAGGTGGCCAAGCCGCTGTCCCGCGACGGGTACACCGCCGCGGTCACCGTGGAGCGCGGCAGCCGCTAGGCCCCATGCCGCGCGGCGGCGTCGTTCTAGTAACGTGCGGATCATGCGGATCGGCCTGTTCGTCACCTGCCTGACCGACACGCTGTATCCCGACACCGGCAAGGCCGTGGTCACGCTGCTCGAGCGGCTCGGCCACCAGGTCGAGTTCCCGATGGCCCAGTCGTGCTGCGGGCAGATGCACTTCAACACCGGCTACCGCCGCGAGGCGGCGCCGATGGTGCGCGGCTTCGCGGCGGCCTTCGACGGCTACGAGGCGATCGTCACCCCGTCCGCGTCCTGCGCGGCCATGGTCAGGGAGTATCACCCCGTGCTGGCCGAAGGCGATCCCGCCCTCGCCCGCGACGTCGCCGCGCTCACCCCGCGGGTGCACGACCTGGCCACGTTCCTCACCGGCGTCCTCGGGGTCACCGACGTGGGCGCGTACTTCCCGCACCGGGTGACGTATCACCCCACCTGCCACTCACTGCGCATGATGCACGTCGGTGACGCGCCGCTGCGCCTGCTGCGCGCGGTCCGCGGCCTCGATCTCGTCGACCTGCCGGACGCGGAGACGTGCTGCGGGTTCGGCGGCACGTTCGCGGTGAAGAACCCGGACGTCTCGGCGGCCATGTGCGCGGACAAGGTGGCCGCGATCAGGCAGTCGCGGGCCGAGGTCGTGTGCGCCGGGGACAACTCGTGCCTGATGCACATCGGCGGCGCGCTGTCCCGGATGCGCACCGGGGTGCGGGCCATGCACCTGGCGGAGATCCTCGCGTCAGGGGACGCCGCGTGACCGGCAGCATGCCGACCTACCTCGGCATGCCCGCCTTCCCCGAGGCGGCGAAGCGCGCGGTCGCGGACTCTCAGCTCCGCCGCAACCTCACCCACGCGACCACCGCGATCAGGACCAAGCGGGCGAAGGCGGTCGCCGAGCTCGACGACTGGGAGCAGCTGCGCCAGGCCGCCAAGGCGATCAAGGACCACACGCTGGCTAACCTCGGCACGTACCTGGTCCGCCTGGAGGAGAACGTCACCAGGGCGGGCGGCCACGTGCACTGGGCGAGGGACGCCGCCGAGGCCAACGCGATCGTGGCGAACCTGGTGCGGCAGGCCGGCGCGGACAAGGCCGTCAAGGTCAAGTCGATGGCCACCCAGGAGACGGGCCTCAACGAGGCGCTCGAGGCGCAGGGCACCACCGTGATCGAGACGGACCTCGCCGAGCTCATCGTCCAGCTCGGCGACGACCGGCCCAGCCACATCCTCGTCCCGGCGATCCATCGCAACCGGGCGGAGATCCGCGAGCTGTTCCGCCGCACCATGGACGACGCGCCGCCCGGCCTGACCGACGACCCGCACCAGCTGGCCGCCGCCGCCCGCGCCCACCTCCGGCATGAGTTCCTGACCGCCACGCTCGGCATCTCCGGCGCGAACTTCGCGGTCGCCGACACCGGCTCGCTGGTCGTCGTCGAATCCGAGGGCAACGGCCGGATGTGCCTGACCCTCCCGGACACGCTGATCTCGGTGGTCGGCATCGAGAAGGTGCTGCCGTCCTGGCGGGACCTCGAGGTCTTCCTCGCGCTGCTGCCGCGCAGCTCCACCGCGGAGCGGATGAACCCGTACACGACGATCTGGTCCGGCGTCACGCCAGGCGACGGCCCGCGGGACTTCCATCTGGTGCTGCTCGACAACGGCAGGACCGACACCCTCGCCGACAGGACCGGCCGGCAGGCGCTGCGGTGCATCCGGTGTTCGGCCTGCCTGAACGTGTGCCCGGTGTACGAGCGGGCCGGCGGTCACGCCTACGGTTCGCCGTACCCGGGACCGATCGGCGCGATCCTGTCCCCGCAGCTGCGTGGCGTGGACTCCCCGATCGACGCGTCGCTGCCGTTCGCCTCGTCGCTGTGCGGCGCGTGCTACGAGGTATGCCCGGTCGCGATCAACATCCCTGAGGTGCTGGTGGAGCAGCGGGCTCGCGTGGTGGAAAGTCAGAAGCATTATCCGGAACGGATCGTGTTCGGTGCCTCGGGCTACGTGCTGCGCTCGCCCCGGCGGCTGGCCGCGGCGCAGCGCGTCGCCTCGCTCGGGCGGCTGGTCGCCGGGCGGAGCGGCCGCATCCGGCGGCTCCCGCCGCCGTTGTCCGCCTGGACCGAGACGCGCGACGCGCCCGTACCGCCGCCGGAGTCGTTCCGCGCCTGGTGGGCGCGGAACCGGGGAGCCGGCCAGTGAGCGGTGCGCGGGAGGAGATCCTGGCCCGCATCGGTCTCGCGACGGGGGCGGTTGCCCCACCCGAGGAGACCGACGCCGCCTACGCGGCGCTGCCGCGGCCGTACCGGCGGGCGCACCACGACCCGTCGGCCGTGGATGTCGTCGCCTTGTTCGCCGAGCGCGCCGCCGACTACCGGGCGGTCGTCGAGCGCGTCCCCGAGGACGAACTGCCCGGTGCGGTCGCCGTCGCGGTCGATTCCCTCCCGTCCGTTGTCGTCCCCGACGGCCTCCCCGCGGGCTGGCTGGCCGGACTCCGGCCGGACGTCCGGCGGGTGCGGGACGAGCCGCCGCTGTCCGCGGCGGAGCTGGACCGGATCGCCGGCGTCGTCACCGGCTGCGCGGTGGCGATCGCGGAGACCGGCACGATCATCCTTGACCACGGCCCCGGCCAGGGCCGCCGCGCGGTGACCCTGGTACCCGACTTCCACCTGGTGGTGGTCCGCGCCGGGCAGGTGGCCGCCGACATCGCCGACGCTCTCGCCAGGCTGGACCCGGCGCGGCCGCACACGCTGATCTCCGGCCCTTCGGCCACCAGCGACATCGAGCTGATCCGGGTCGAGGGCGTGCACGGGCCGCGGAACCTGCACATCCTCATCGGCGGCTGAGGGCGCCGCTGTGTTCCGGCGGTCAGCGGAAGTTGCCGGTGTGGCCGAGTGAGTAGCGGCCGGGCTGGGGGAACACGCACAGGCCGTGCGGCCCGGATCCGACAGGGATCTTCGCGAGCAGCCGTCCGTCCACGGTGGACATCGCGTAGACGACGCCGTTGTAGCGGCCGCCCCACCACATGACCTTCCCGTCGGCGGAGATCCCGCCCATGTCGGGCGAGCCCCCGC
The DNA here is from genome assembly GCA_963843745.1 of uncultured Actinomycetota bacterium. Taxonomy (GTDB): domain Bacteria; phylum Actinomycetota; class Actinomycetes; order Streptosporangiales; family Streptosporangiaceae; genus Trebonia. The sequence continues at coordinate 227,287 of CAWJLP010000006.1, read as the reverse complement.
CGGGTATCCACCACTTGCCGACCACCCGGTTGACGGTCATGTCGATCACGCTGACGGAGCCCTCGCCGCGGTTGGAGACGAACAAGCGCCTGCCGTCCCTGGCGACCTCAAAGCCGTGCGTGCCCGCCCCGGTATGGAGGAACCCCAGCCGCTTCGACTGGTGCGTGTCCAGGAGCCAGACGCCGTTCGCGGCCATGTCGGCGACGTAGAACAGCTTGCCGTCCGCGGACAGCCGGACGTCCTGCGGCATGGCGTACCCGGGCCCCGGCGCGGTCATCGGGGCGCTCATGGACATGCCGAGAGTAAGCTTCCCGACCACCCGGCGCGTGCCCAGCTCGATCCATACGACCGACCCGCTGAACTCGCAGCTGGCCAGGGCGTACTGCCCGTCGGCGGTGAAGTCCATGTGGTTGACGCCGGCGGTCGGTATGCGCATGGAGTGACGCAGCCGCATCGTGACCGGGTCGCGGAAGTCGATCCTGTTGAGAGCCTCCGCCATCACCAGTGCGTGCTGGCCGTCCGGGGTGAAGTAGAGGTTGTACGGGTCTTCCACGGGGACGGGCCGCCCGGGCCGCCCGGTCACGGGGCTGACCGGGGTGAGGGTGTTGCCCGCGGTGTCGTTTACCCATAGCACGGCGCCATCCCAGGACGGGGTGACGTGGTTCGGTTCGGCTCCGACAGGAAACGTCCTGGTGACCTTGTAGGTGGCGGGGTCGATTTCGCTGACCGTATTGCTGAGGCTGTTCGGCACGTAGACCCTGGACGGGTCGCGGGCCCACTTCGGGTTGGTCACGCCTGGCGAGATATACGCGTACACGTTCACTGATGACGCGCTGGCGGGCGGCGCGCTGGCGGGCGGCGCGACTCTCGCGACAGCCGTCGGCGGGCTGCTAGACCCGCACCGTCCGACGGTGGCCGCCGCCTTCCGCGGCGGTGCCGACGTGCAGGCGCTGAGCAGTCCCGACCCGCAGGTGATCGCGGCGAATGCCGTCATGGCGCGTCGCCGGGTCAGGATCTGACCCGGCTCGCCTGTCGTGCGGCTCACGCTGGTAACTCTAGACACGCGCAGCGCAGTGGCCGCTAGCGGGTCATGTCGCGCTCTCGGCCGCTGCCGCCGCCCCGTCTTCCGCCGCCGCGTCGCCCTCGGCGCCGTCCCCCGGCCAGGTGCCCGTCAGCTCGCGGGCAGCGGTGGCGGTGCCGCGGTCGAGCACCGCCCTGACCACGGCGAAGATGGCGCCCTGGAGCGCCGCTGCGATCAGGACCTCTGACCAGCTGCGGCGCTCGTCGGTCGCCGACGGGGCTTCGTCCTCGTCCGCCGCCACCCGCCAGATCCGTTTGAAGATGGCAGTGGCGACGATGCCGCCCAGCACGCTGACGCCCGCGCTGGTTGCCCTGTAAAGCAGCTTGCCCATACCGCTCCGGATACCCGGGAAGCCCGCTCTCACACGTCTTCCCGCACCGCGCGGCGAACGATCGCTCTGAGCGGACAAGGCGGGGAAATAACGGTGGGCTCTTTTTTCTTGAGTGTGATTGACTCAACCTTAGGAGGGGCTGATGAGCGAAACGCTCACGCTGCCGGTGCTGCCACTCGATGACGAAGTGGTGCTGCCGGGCATGGTGGTCCCCATCGAGCTTTCTGACCCTGAGGTCCGCGGTGCAGTCGAGGCCGCCAGGAACAGCAGGGGGCTTGGACGGGGACCCGGGATCCGTTCGGAAGAGAGCGCGCGAATCCTTCTCGTCCCGCGAATCGGCGACCGAGGCCTGGCGGGCGTCGGCACGCTGGCGGTGATCGAGCAGGTCGGGCGCATGCCGGGCGGAACGCCCGGCGCGGTGCTCCGCGGTGTGTCCAGGGTGCGGATCGGCTCAGGGACGACCGGGCCGGGCGCCGCGCTGTGGGTCGAGGGCACCGAGATCCCGGAGACGGGGCAGGGCGCCAGGGCCGACGAGCTTGCCAAGGAGTACAAGGCTCTGGTCATCGCCACGCTGCAGCAGCGCGGCGCGTGGCAGGTCGTGGACTCGATCAAGCAGCTTGACGACCCGTCGGCGATCGCCGACCGGGCCGGCGTACGCCAGCTACCTGACCGCTGAGCAGAAGTTGCAGCTGCTCGAGACCGCCGACCTCGTGGAGCGGCTGGAGCTTGCGGTCCGCTGGACCCGCGAGCACCTGGCCGAGCTCGACGTCGCCGAGTCGATCCGCAAGGACGTCACCGAGGGCATGGAGAAGCAGCAGCGGGAGTTCCTGCTGCGCCAGCAGCTCGCCGCGGTGCGCAAGGAGCTCAACGAGCTGAGCGGCGACGGCAAGGGCACCGAGGAGGACGACTACCGGGCCCGTGTCGAGGCGGCCAACCTGCCGGAGAACGTGCACGAGGCCGCGATGCGGGAGGTCGACAAGCTGGAGCGGACCTCCGAGCAGTCACCGGAGGTCGGCTGGATCCGCACCTGGCTCGACACGATCCTCGACATCCCGTGGAACGAGCGGACCGAGGACGCCTACGACATCGCGGGCGCGCGGCGGATCCTCGATGAGGACCACACCGGGCTCGACGACGTGAAGGACCGGATCATCGAGTACCTGGCGGTGCGCAAGCGGCGCAGCGACCGTGGCCTCGGGGTCGTCGGCGGGCGTCGTTCCGGCGCCGTGCTGGCGCTCGTCGGACCGCCTGGCGTCGGCAAGACGTCGCTCGGCGAGTCGGTCGCCCGGGCCATGGACCGCAAGTTCGTCCGCGTCGCCCTCGGCGGCGTGCGGGACGAGGCGGAGGTCCGCGGCCACCGGCGCACTTACGTGGGCGCGCTCCCCGGCCGGATCGTCCGTGCCATCCGCGAGGCGGGCACGATGAACCCGGTCGTGCTGCTCGACGAGGTGGACAAGATCGGCAGCGACTACCGGGGCGACCCGGCGGCCGCGCTGCTCGAAGTGCTGGACCCGGCGCAGAACCACACGTTCCGCGACCACTACCTGGAGGTCGACCTCGACCTGTCCGACGTGGTGTTCCTCGCCACGGCGAACGTGCTCGACGGCATTCCAGGGCCGCTGCTCGACCGGATGGAGCTGGTCACGCTCGACGGCTACACCGAGGACGAGAAGGTCGCCATCGGACGTGACCACCTGCTGCCCAGGCAGCTGTCTAAGGCCGGCCTGTCGGCCGAGGAGGTCACGATCGAGGACGACGCGCTGCGGCTCGTCGCGGCCGAGTACACCCGCGAGGCGGGCGTCAGGTCGCTCGAGCGGGCGATCGCCCGGGTGCTGCGGAAGGTCACCGCGAAGGAGTCGCTCGAGCCGGGCACGCTGCCGGTGACGGTGTCGACAGAGAACCTGCGCGACTACCTGGGCCGGCCCCGGTTCACCCCGGAGACGAAGCTGACGTCCAGCGACCGCCGCACGGCGGTGCCCGGCGTCGCGACCGGCCTGGCGGTAACCGGTGCGGGCGGCGACGTGCTCTACATCGAGGCGTCCCTCGCGGACGCGGAGACGGGTGCGACCGGCGTCACGCTCACCGGCCAGCTCGGCGACGTGATGAAGGAGTCCGCGCAGATCGCGCTCTCGTTCCTGCGCTCGCACGGGGCGGAGCTCGAGCTGCCGGTCACCGGCATGAAGGAGCGCGGCGTGCACGTTCACGTGCCCGCGGGCGCGGTGCCGAAGGACGGCCCGTCGGCCGGCGTCACGATGACGACGGCACTGGCGTCGCTGCTCTCCGGCCGGCCGGTCCGCTCGGACGTGGCGATGACCGGCGAGGTCTCGCTGACCGGGCGGGTCCTGCCGATCGGCGGCGTGAAGCAGAAGCTGCTCGCCGCGCACCGGGCCGGGATCACCACCGTGCTGATCCCGCAGCGCAACGAGCCGGACCTGGACGACGTTCCCGCCGAGGTGCTCGCCAAGCTGGACGTGCACCCGGTGAGCGACGTCCGTGAGGTCCTGGCGCTGGCGCTCGAGCCGGCGGTCACGGACGCCGCGACCGTCGCGGCCTAACCCGGCACGACAGGAACCAGGCCCGGCGCTCCAACTGGAGCGCCGGGCCTGTTCTTATAGGATAAATAGCCCATATCGGGCACGGATCGGGGGCGCGCCGCGACTTAGGGCGCGAAACGATCGTTTTATGTCCGGTTTGCGGTGATTTCGATGTCACTTTCGCGCCCTAAGTCGTCCGCGGCCCGGAGGGCGAGGCCACCTGCCTGTGGCGCGGACCGCAGGCGCAGCTCAGGTCACTCAGCCGGAATGCTCTGGGCAGAGCCCGAACAGCTCGACCGTGTGGTCCACCGAGGTGAAGCCGGCCTCCGCCGCTACCTTCGCCGCCCACTGCTCGACGACCCGGCCCTCGACCTCAACGCTGCTGCCGCAGACGCGGCAGGTCAGGTGGTGGTGGTGCGCTGAGGAGCCGCACTGCCGGTACAGGGTCTCGCCCGACGGATCGCGGATCGTGTCGACGGCGCCCTGCTCGCTGAGCACCTGCAGGTGCCGGTAGACCGTGGTCAGCCCGACGGTCTCGCCGCGGCGGCGCAGCTCGGCGTGGATCTCCTGGGCGCTGCAGAAGCCGGGGAGGCTGGCCAGCGCGGCGGCGAGAGCCGACGCCTGCCGGGTCCCGCGCACCTTCGTTCCGCGCGGCTGATCCACTGTCACCCTTCGACTTTAACCCCTAGCCGGGGCCGTTTCGCAGTTCTGGAACCGGCGGCACTGGTCCGGCGTCATAAGGACAGGGACGCCAGATGGAGGACTGATGAGGCGAATCGTCGCGGTGGCGCTCGTGGCGCTGGCGGCAGCCGCCTGCGGCAGCACCGCTGGCGGGTCATCGATGCTGGCCGGCTTCGCCGGGTACAAGTGGTCTGTCGTGGCGATCGGCCACGACAGCAAGGAAACGCCGGTCCCGGCGCGCTACAACGTGTACCTGCAGTTCGCGCCGAACGGGCAGTACGGTGCGAACGACCCGGTCAACTACCACTTCGGGACCTACCGCCAGACCAGGGACGGCTTCACGACCAGCCAGGTGGCGGTCAGCGCGGTCGGGTACGCGGGCAACGACCCGGTCATCACGCTGGCGATAAACGCCATCAGCCGCCTGGACAACCTGGCGGACGTGTCCGCCACGGTGACCGGCAACAGGCTCGATGTCGTAGCGGGCGGGTACACGTTCACGTGCCAGCGGGCCGGCGAGCAGGCCGGCCTCACACCGTCCGCGACGAACTGAGATCTGCGCCCGCGGAGTCAGCCGCTTGCGTTCGGGATGCTCTGCCGACCGGGGGGACGATGGTCCCACGGAACCCCCCGTCCGCCGGGCGTGGGCCGCCGGGAGAATGGGCTTATGAGTAACCGGCTGAAGAGCGCGACCAGCCCGTACCTGCTGCAGCACGCGGACAATCCCGTGGACTGGTGGCCGTGGACCGACGAGGCGTTCGCCGAGGCGCGGCGGCGCGACGTGCCGGTGCTGCTGTCGGTCGGGTACGCGGCCTGCCACTGGTGCCACGTGATGGCGCACGAGTCGTTCGAGGACCCGGCGACGGCCGCCGTCGTCAACGACAACGTCGTCGCCATCAAGGTGGACCGCGAGGAGCGGCCGGACATCGACGCCGTGTACATGGCGGCGACCCAGGCGATGAACCGCGGCCAGGGCGGCTGGCCGATGACCGTGTTCATGACACCGGACGGCGAGCCGTTCTTCGCCGCCACCTACTTCCCCAGGGCGCAGTTCACGCAGCTCGTGACCGCCGTCGGCGAGACGTGGCGGCAGAACAAGGACCGGGTGAAGGGCGAGTCAGAACGCATCGCCGCGACCCTGGCCGAACAGGCCGCCGCCTGGACCGGCCTGGGATCGGACGCCGGCGACCTGCCGCTGGCCGAGCTCACGTCGCAGGCGGTGGCCGGACTCCAGGACGAGTTCGATCCGGTGAACGGCGGCTTCGGGGGGGCACCGAAGTTCCCGCCGTCGATGGTGCTCGAGTTCCTGCTGCGGCACTACGCGCGCGCCGGGTCCGCGGAAGCCCTGTCGATGGCCGGGCAGACCTGCGAGGCCATGGCGCGCGGCGGCATGTACGACCAGCTCGGCGGCGGGTTCGCCAGGTACAGCGTGGACGCGACCTGGACCGTGCCGCACTTCGAGAAGATGCTGTACGACAACGCGCTGCTCGCGCGGGTCTACACGCAGCTGTGGCGGCGCACCGGATCGGCGCTGGCGCGCCGGGTCGCCGAGGAGACGTGCGAGTTCATGCTGCGGGACTTGCGCACGGCGGAGGGCGGCTTCGCCGCGTCGCTCGACGCGGACAGCGACGGCGAGGAAGGCGCCTACTACGTGTGGACGCCGGCGGAACTGCGTGCGGTGCTCGGGGACGAGGACGCGGCGTTCGCGGCCGAGGTGTTCGGCGTGACGCCGGCGGGCACCTTCGAGGACGGTAAATCCGTCCTGCAGCGCCGTGTGGAGCCGTCCGATCAGGAGCGATTCGACCGGATCCGCGGCACGCTGCTGACGGCGCGCGAAGGGCGGACCCCGCCGGGCCGGGACGACAAGGTGGTCGCCGCGTGGAACGGCATGGCCATCGCCGCGCTGGCCGAAGCCGGGCTGCTCTTCGACCGCCCCGACCTCGTCAACGCCGCACGCGACGCGGCGTTGCTGCTCGACTCGCTGCACGTGTCGGGCGGTCGGATGGTGCGAACCTCGCGGGACGGGGTCGCCGGGACCAGCGCCGGGCTGCTCGAGGACTACGCGAGCGTCGCCGCCGCGCTGCTCGTGCTGTACGGGGTGACCGCTGAGGACCGCTGGGTGCCGGTGGCGGCGGCGCTGCTGGACACGGTGCTCACCTCGTTCGGGGACGGTTCCGGCGGTTTCTACGACACCGCCGACGACGGCGAACGGCTCATTTTCCGGCCCGCCGACCCGACCGACGGCCCTACCCCGTCGGGTGCTTTCGCGGCGGCGGACGCGCTGCTCAGCTACGCCGCGCTCACCGGGTTCGAGCGGCACAGGGACGCCGCGGTTGCGGCGCTGCGCGTGCTGGCGCCGCTCGCCGCCCGCGCGCCGCGCTTCGCGGGAAGCGGCCTGTCGGTCGCGGAAGCGGTGCTCTCCGGGCCGGCCGAGATCGCGATCGTCGGGCCAGGTGATGACCCGCGGACCGCCGACCTGCAGCGCGCCGCGCTGCACGCCGCGCCGCCTGGAGCGGTCATGGCGACCGGTCGGGGCTCGCCGGCCGGCGAGGCCGATGTGCCGGTCCCGCTGCTGGCCGGCCGCGGCCTGGTCAAGGGCGCCCCGACGGCGTACGTGTGCCGCCAGTTCACCTGCCAGGCCCCGGTCACAACCCCGGCAGAGCTGCGCGAGACCTTGCGCACATAGCCGGAACCCTTCGCGGTCAGACATAGACGAATCACCGACCTCTACGGCATCGTTAGCAGTGTGCACCTGACGGATGGGGGCCGGCGGATAGCGCGGGCAGTCGGGCGCGGCGGACGACGGCGTCTCGGTGCCGGCCGCCGTTGCCGTGCTCGCGGTGCTCGGGTCCCTCGTCGGAGTTTTCTTGACGGTGCTGAGCGCGCCGCCGGGCGGCGACCTGTCCGCTGGTGCCGCTGGCGCCGCGCCGTCCGTCCTCAACCTGCCCGTGGTCCGGCCGGCAACCGGTAACGCCCCGGTCCTGCCCGGCATGACCATGGGGACGGGCGCCCGGCTGATGGCCGGCTCGCGAGTGCCGGCGCTCGCCGGGTCGCATGCGCCCGCGGTGGCGCCGCTGCGCCGCACGCTCCAGGCGGACCTGCTGATCGTGGCGCCGTTCACGCTGCCGCATTCCCTGCTCACCGCCCTCTCCCGGCTGCCCGGGGTCACTGCCACCGAGCAGATCGAGGCGGTCAGGATGCGAATCAACGGGGCGTACACCGCGGTCCTGGGGGTTGACCCGTCGGTGTTCCGCACGTTCGCCGCGCGGTCGACCGGCGCGTCGAACGCGCTGTGGGAAGGCGTGGCAAGCGGCGGGATCGCCGTCTCCTACACGATGGGCAAGCTGGACAAGCTGACGCTCGGCGGCACGGTCACGGCCACCGGGCGCGCCACGAAGCGGCTGCGGGTGGTGGCGTTCGGCACGATGGGCATCGGCGGGGTTAACGCGGTGGTGTCCGACTCCGTCGCGCGCTCGCTCGGCGCGCCGGCCGGGAACGCGATCGTGGTCAGCATGGACACCAGCGACTTCCAGGCCGACGTGGCCGCCGCCGGACGGCTGACCCCGAAGGGCGCCGGCGTCGAGCAGCTGGTCTCGCTGGTCACCGTCCCCGGCGGCGCGGTCACCGTGAACGGCTCGGGGGCAGCCGGGGCCGGGCAGCCGACCGAGAGCGGGGTGGCCGCGGCCCAGCTCGACACCGCGCTGAGGGCGGCGATGAGCCGCCGCGGGCTGCCCTACGTCTGGGGCGCGGCCGGGCCGAGGGCTTTCGACTGCTCCGGGCTCGTCCAGTGGTCGTTCGCGCAGGCGGGCATCGTCATGCCCAGGGTCGCGGCCGACCAGGCGCTGGCCGGGCCCGCCGTGCCGGTTAGTCAGCTCCAGCCGGGTGACCTGCTCTTCTACCACACCGATCCCACCGACCCCACGTACATTTCGCACGTGGCGATCTATCTGGGCAACGGCTGGATGATCCAGGCGCCGGAGCCGGGGCAGGACGTGGAGATCGTGCCCGCGGACGTCGGCAGCGAGTTCGCCGGCGCCATCCGCGTCAACCCGGCCCAGGCCGCCGCCGTGGCCGGCCGCGTCGCCTGATCCCGCGTCTGCCCTGACCGTCATCATCGGGAAACGGCGTCGGCTGAGGGTTGACCCCGCTACAGGCTGATGTAATCATGATTACATGAGTACAGAGCAGGACGAAGACGCCACCGGCAGCGTCGCGGATCAGATCAAGGGCTGGTTCACGGGCCGGCTGCCCGGCGAGTGGTTCACCGAGCCTGCCGACATCGTCGTCGACCGTGAGGAGATCACGATCGTCGGCTCGCTGCCCGAGCCGGAAGGGGGCGCCGGCAGCGCGGAGAAGGCCGCGGCCGCCGAGGGCAGGATCAAGCGATTCCGCGAAGAGACCAGGTCGAAGCGCATCGAGATGGCGCGAGAGGCCGAGCACAAGTTCCGCCGCAAGGTCGCATGGGGCGCCAGGTGCGGTGACCTCGGTGAGATGTTCACCACATTGTCGGTCCCGGTCATGACCAGGCTCAGGCAGTCAGAACGGCGCGTGCTCGACACCCTCGTCGACGCCGGCGTCGCCCGCAGCCGCAGCGACGCGCTCGCGTGGTGCGTGCGGCTGACCGGTGAGCACGCGGACGCGTGGCTGACCGAGCTGCGGGACGTGCTGCGCCGGGTCGAGGAAGTCAGGTCCCAGGGCCCGGCCAGCGGGACCGGCACGACCGGAACCACCGGCGCGACCGGCACAACCAGCACCTGACTCGCCACCGCACGTCGCTCTAGTCGGATACCGTGACTAGAGAATCACGCGTGCGTAGGCGAGGAAGGTCGGTTCATGGGATATCGCGACCTGGCATACCGGCTATATGAGCGCAGGCTCGAATCCTCGCTGTCAGGTAAGGCGATACCGCGCCACGTCGGCGTGATGTGCGACGGCAACCGGCGCTGGGCCAGGTCAGCCGGTCACACCGACGTGAGCAAGGGCCACCGCAAGGGGGCCGACAAGATCTTCGAGCTGCTGCAGTGGTGCAAGCAGGCCGGCGTCGAGGTGGTCACGCTCTGGCTGCTGTCCACCGACAACCTGACCAGGCCGCGGGAAGAGCTGGACCCGCTGCTCCTGATCATCGAGGACACCGTCAACGACATGATCGACGAGGGCTGGCACCTGAACCCGATGGGCGCGCTCGACCTGCTGCCCGACCGCACCGCCCGCGTGCTCAAACGCGCGGCCGAGGCCACCAGCCACAACCCCGGCCTCCTGGTGAACGTCGCGGTCGGCTACGGCGGCCGGCACGAGATCGCCGACGCGGTGCGGTCGCTGCTCGTCGAGCACGCGAGCAAGGGCACCACGATCGAGCAGCTCGCCGACGCCATTGACGTCGAGCACATCGCCGAGCACCTGTACACGGCCGGTCAGCCCGACCCGGACCTGGTGATCAGGACAAGCGGAGAGCAGCGGCTCGGCGGGTTCCTGCTGTGGCAGTCCACCCACTCTGAGTTCTATTTCTGTGACGCTTACTGGCCAGCTTTCCGCAGAGTGGACTTTTTGCGGGCACTACGGTCCTATTCGGAACGTAACCGCAGGTACGGGTCATAGCCTGCGCTCTATCGCCCGGGGGGACGACCCCCCGGACGCCCCGCTGCATGCCCGATAAAGGGCGAGCGTAGCGGGCATGCCGGACACGACTGGGTACTTTCACCCAGCCAAAAACACGGGTACCTTGAGTGTTGGCGGCGGTCTTCCAGGCCGCCCCCGCGGGAGGCCCTCCTGACGTCTGCACGTGCGACGCGAGGGCCGGTGCGGCCCTCTTTGGAGGGCAGCCCCGGTCCGTTCGATACGTCTGTCCCCGGAGCACCCGGGAAACGGCGTGTCCTGTCCGCGGCGCCGGCTCCCACGGCCGGCCGCCCAGGGGAGTTTGCGTGGCCAACTCTGTGCACCGTCGTACCTACGTCCTCGACACGAGCGTCTTGCTCGCCGACCCGGCCGCTTTCACGCGGTTTGACGAACATCACGTCGTCTTGCCGGTCGTGGTCATCACCGAGCTTGAAGCGAAGCGTCACCATCCTGAGCTGGGATATTTCGCCCGCCAGGCGCTCCGTTACCTGGACGATCTCCGGGTCAGCAACGGGCGCCTCGATACCGAGCTTCCGATCGGGACGCTCGGCGGCACCGCGCGCGTGGAGCTCAACCACATCGATTCGCAGGTCCTGCCGGCCGGTTTCCGGCTTGGGGACAATGACACGCGGATCCTGTCGGTCGCGCGCAGCCTCGCCAACGAGGGCCACGACGTGGTTCTCGTCAGCAAGGACCTGCCGATGCGGGTCAAGGCCGCGTCCATCGGCCTTGAAGCTCAGGAGTACCGGGCCGAACTTCCGGTCGATTCCGGCTGGACCGGCATGGCGGAGCTCTCCGTCAGCCCGGCCGAGGTAGAGGAACTGTACGAACGTGGCGTGCTCGACTGTGAGGCGGCCCGCGACTACCCCTGTCACACCGGCCTGGTGCTGCACACCGGCAGCGCCAGCGCGCTAGCCAGGGTCCGCCCGGACAAGCAGATCCAGCTGGTCCGCGGCGACCGCGAGGCGTTCGGCCTGCACGGCCGGTCCGCCGAGCAGCGCATCGCCCTCGACCTGCTGCTCGACCCCGAGGTGGGGATCGTCAGCATGGGCGGCCGGGCGGGCACCGGCAAGTCGGCGCTCGCGCTCTGCGCGGGCCTCGAGGCGGTCATGGAGCGCCGTCAGCACCGCAAGGTCATCGTGTTCCGGCCGCTGTACGCGGTCGGCGGCCAGGACCTCGGCTACCTGCCGGGTTCCGAGGCGGACAAGATGGGCCCGTGGGCACAGGCGGTGTACGACACGCTGTCCGCGGTCACCACCCAGAGCGTGATCGACGAGATCATCGCCCGCGACATGTTCGAGGTGCTGCCGCTGACGCACATCCGCGGCCGGTCGCTGCACGACGCGTTCGTGATTGTGGACGAGGCGCAGTCCCTGGAGCGCGGCGTGCTGCTCACCGTGCTGTCGCGGATCGGCACCGACTCCCGGGTGGTGCTTACCCACGACATCGCGCAGCGCGACAACCTGCGGGTCGGCAGGCACGACGGCGTGGTCGCGGTGATCGAGAAGCTCAAGGGCCATCCGCTGTTCGCGCACGTGACGCTCACCCGTTCCGAGCGCTCGGCGATCGCCGCGCTGGTTACCGACCTTTTGGAGGACGCCGCCCTCTAAACTGCATCCGTGACCGACGTCGCGGGTGCGAATCAAGATCAATCCTCGGAACGGGCTCGTGGTGGCTCCACGCTGCCAGCCGTCTCGGTGGTCATGCCGGTCCGGAACGAGGAGAAGCACCTGGCCGACTCGGTGGCACGGGTGCTCGAGCAGGATTACCCGGGCGGGTTCGAGCTGGTGCTGGCCGTCGGACCCTCCCGGGACCGCACCGAGCAGATCGCCCACGAGCTCGCCGCGGCCGACGACCGGGTCACCGTGGTGCCCAACCCGTCAGGGAAGATATCGTCCGCGATGAACGCCGCGATCAAGGCGGCCAGGCACGGCGTGATCACGCGAATCGACGGGCACGCGATGCTGCCCGACGAGTACCTGCGGGTCGCGGTGCGGACGCTGCTCGAGACCGGGGCCGACGACGTGGGCGGGGTGATGGCCGCCGAGGGGGTCACCCCTTTCCAGCGGGCGGTGGCCTGGGCGATGACCTCCCCGGCCGGGATGGGCGCGGCCGCCAACCACACCGGCGGCAAGGCGGGGCCTGCCGACACGGTCTACCTCGGGGTGTACCGCCGGGAGGCGATCGAGCGGGCGGGCGGCTACGACGAGAACATGATCGTGGCCGAAGACTGGGAGCTGAACTACCGGATCCGCGCCTCAGGCGGACTCATCTGGTTCACCCCTGAGCTGCGGGTCACCTACCGGCCGAGGGCGAACCTGCGGGAACTCGCCAGGCAGCACTTCTGCTACGGGCGATGGCGCCGGGTCGTCGCGCGCCGCTACCCGGAGACCGTCAACCCGCGCTACCTCGCGGCCCCCGTGGCGACCGCGGTGAACCTGGCCGGCTGCGCCGCGGGGATCGCGGGACTCGCGTCCTGGGCGGCGGGTGCGCCGTCGGGGTTCCGCTGGCTGACCCTCGGCTTCGTGATCCCCGCCGTCTACGCGGCCGGGATCACGGCGGTGGCGGCCGTGCTCGCCCGCGAGGTGCCGCCCCCGGTCCGGGCGCGGGTGCCCGTCGTGCTCGCCGCCATGCACATGTGCTGGGGCGCCGGGTTCCTGTGCAGTCCGCGGCGCCTCGCGAAGCGGCCATAATACGTCCATGGGTTTTGACCTCAACGCGGAACTCGCCGCTGTCCGGGGACAGGGCTACGACCTGCACAGCCGCTACCTGAATCCGCAGCTGCCGCGCACGCTGCACACGATCGGGTTCGACAAGGACTACGTGCGCGGTGACGGCGCCTACCTCTACGACGCCGAGGGAAACGCGTACGCGGACTTCCTGGCCGGATTCGGGGTGTTCGCGGCGGGCCGCAGCCACCCGGTGATCAAGAAGGCGCTGCACGACGCGCTCGACGCGGACTTCGCCGCCTGGACCCAGTTCGACTGTCAGCCGATCTCCGGGCTGCTCGCGCAGCGGCTGCTGGCCAAGACGCCGGGCCTGGACCGGGTGTTCTTCTGCAACAGCGGCACCGAGGCGGTCGAGTCCGCGCTGAAGTTCGCGCGGCACTCGACCGGTCGCGGGCGGATCATTTACGCGCGCCACGCGTTCCACGGGCTGACCACCGGGTCGCTCTCGGTGAACGGCGCGGAGGAGTTCCGCCGCGGGTTCGGGCCGCTGCTGCCCGACGCGCAGATCCCCCTCGGCGACCTGGACGCGCTCGCCGCGGAGCTGCGGCGGGGTGACGTAGCCGCGATGATCATCGAGCCGGTGCAGGGGCATGGCGTGATGATGCCGCCCGCCGGGTTCCTCGGCGAGGCGTCCGCGCTGCTGCACAAGCACGGGGCGCTGCTGATCTGCGACGAGGTGCAGTCCGGGTTCGGCAGGACCGGGAAGTTCTTCGCCTACCAGCACGAAGACGTCCGGCCGGAACATCGTCACCGTGGCCAAGGCGCTGTCCGGCGGCTACGTCCCGGTCGGCGCGATGCTCACGACGGACAAGATATTCGGGTCGGTCTACTCGTCGATGGACCGGGTGATGGTGCACAGCACCACGTTCAAGGGCGGCCCGCTGGCGATGGCCGCCGGGCTGGCGGCGCTCGCGGTCATCGAGGACGAGGGCCTGGTGGAGAACGCCGCCAGGACGGGCGAGTCGCTGCGCGCCGGTCTCGCCGCGCTGGCCGGCCGCTTCGACCTGATCGCGGACGTGCGCGGGCCCGGGCTGATGATCGGCATCGAGTTCGGCAGGCCGTCCGGCGTGAAGGCCCGGGCCGGGTGGGCCATGCTGCAAAAGGCGCGGGTCGGGCTGTTCGCGCAGATGGTCGTCGTCGCCTTGTTCCAGCGGCACCGGATCCTCACCCAGGTGTCGGGCGACCACATGGAAGTGATCAAGCTCATCCCGCCGCTGATCATCGGCGACGCGGAGGTGAAGCTGTTCACCGATTCCCTGACGGACGTGCTCGAGGACGCCTCTAAGGGCTCAGGCCTGATGTGGGACTTCGGCCGGACCCTGATCAAGCAGGCCGTCCGGTCGTAGGGCTCGCCCGGGGCGTCACCATGATCACGTAAGAAAAGTGTGCGTATAGGATACTTTTCCTTCGTGATCATGAAATCCCTGGCAGTTGCGCCGGGTGTGGGCGGGGCTAGATATCTTGGCCGGGTGGGTGTTGAGGTGGTTGAGGCTGTTGGGCGCTGGGAGGACTTCGCCTCGTTTATGGTGCCGCGCAAGCCCGGGGCCGGCGGGTGCGTGTGCGTGGTGTACAGGAATTCCAGCCTGGACATGGACGGGCGGATCGCCCTCATGCGGGGTCTGTGCGAACGGGAGCCTGGGCCCGGGGTGCTCGCGTACGTCGATGGTGAGGTTGCCGGGTGGTGCTCGATCGCGCCGAAGGCCAGCTATCGCGCCCTGGTAAATTCGCGGACGATCCCGCATGTTGATGACGCGGAGGCCTGGTCGGCGGTTTGTTTCGTGGTGCGGCCGGGGTTCCGGCGCAGGGGGCTGATGCACGACCTGCTCAATGGGGCGGTGGAGCATGCGCGTGCGATGGGGGCGACCGTGGTCGAGGGCTACCCGGTGGATCCCGATGGCGGCCGCATTGACCAGACCAGCGGCTATGTCGGAACCGTCGCTCTCTTCGAGGCGCATGGATTCGAGCGCGTCCAGCGGACGACCGGCCGGCGCGGCGGCAGGCAGCGCTGGCTCGTCCGCCGTGAGCTCGCCTGACGCGGTTAGCGCTCGGCCCGCAGCAGGGCTTCTGCTATGGCCAGGTCGCCTGGGTAGGTGATCTTGATGTTGGATTCGCTGCCCTGGACTATGTGGACCGGGGTGTCGGGGAGGTAGCGGAGGACCACGCCGCAGTCGTCGGTGGGGGTGAAGTCCGGATCGGCGGCGGCCAGCTGGTGGGCCTTGGCGATTACAGAGAGCCGGAAACACTGCGGCGTCTGGGCGCGCACCATAGTTTCCCTGGGCGGGACATGGGACATGACGCCGTCTGCCGTGACGATGATCGTGTCCGAGCACGGGACCGCGGTGCCGGCGGCGTCGTGAGTCTGCAGCGCGGACACGCAGTCGGCGATGATCTGCTGGCTGACCAGCGGGCGGGCGGCGTCGTGGAAGAGGACGCCGGTGGTCTCTGGCGGGTTCCTGAGGAGCAGGTAGGCCAGGGCGTTGCGAACCGAGTCTGAGCGGGTGACGCCGCCCTCGATGATGGCGCTGACCTGGTCTCCGGCCAGCTTCTTGGCCTCGGTGGCGTAGGCGGCGGGCATGACCAGGAGCACCTCGTCGATGCCAGGGGCTGAGGCGAAGGCTGTCACGCAGTGCTCGACGAGCGTCTTGCCGCCCAGGGTGAGGAGCTGCTTGGGCGTCGCCGCGCCGAACCTGTTGCCCGCGCCGCCGCCGAGCACCACCGCTACCGTCCGTGTCACCGTCACATCCAGGACTTTAGCCGCCCTCTGTTGGCGTGGTTGCCGCAGCGGATGACAGGTAGCTCGGTACGCTGGGAAAACGGCGGACCTGCAGGAAGGATGCCGATGACCGCGGAAGAGCTGGCGCCAAGCCGGCGCGCCGCGCTGGCCGCCGACCGCGTGCCGAGGGACGTCGCGCGCTGGGCCAGTTCGCGCAGGCTGACGCCGGTCACCATGGCCGCGTTCTCGGTTGCCTTCGTGGTGATCGCGGGGGTGTGGCTGGTCAGGGGCTCTGCGCGGGACGAGGCCATCGCGCTCGCGCCCCTCCTCATCGGCTACGTGGTCAGCAGGGCCGGGGACCTGATGAGCAGCCAGTGGATGTCGCCGGCCACCGAATGGGCGCGGGCCGGCTGCGCCGCCCTCAGCGAGTTCGTGCTGTACGCGGGGATAGCGGGCGGGGCCAGCCTGACCGCCGCGGCGCGTGCTAGCGACGGGCTGACCGGGCCGGCCGGCTCACGGCTGAGCGGTACGTCGCTGGCCAGGATCGGCGCGCCAGGCTGGGAAGGTGTGTGGCGGCTCGCGGTGGCGGCCATGATCGTCCTTGCGCTGTGCCAGATCGCCATCCTCTGCCAGAGCACTCCGGGCCAGGTAGTGCGGTCCGGCGGGTTCCGGGAGTTCGCCGGGACTCCCGGCGGCGGGCGGCTGCTGCTGGTCGGCGGCATGCTGCTGATCGCCGGTGCCCGGCTGACGTTCCTGCTGCTGTTCGCGGTCGGGGTACTCGGGCTGTGCGCGATTTTCGTGGGCAGGCCGCGCGAAGCGCGGCCGCGCGTCCTCGGGTACCGGGGCGACGGGCCGGCGGCGGTCTGGATCGGCCGGTTCGTGGACGGGCGGCTGCCGCCGCTGCCGGCGGTGATCGTCGGGCTGCTCGTGACAGGCATGCTCGCCGCGCTCGGCCTGCAGAGCCTGCCAGGCATTCTCGTGCTCACCCCGGTCGAGGCGATGCTGCTCGCGTCGCTCGCGACGTGGCACCCGCACCACGGCCCGCGGGACTGGATGGTGCCGCCACTGCTGCAGGCCGGCGAGTACTGGTTCCTGGCGGCGCTCGGGTTCGCCGAACACGTGCCGCCCACGGCTACGTTCGCCCTGATCGCTGCCATCGCGCTGTACCACCTCGACCTGGCGTACCGGGCGCGCAATGAGCTGGTACCCAGCGAGGACGGCCCGTTCGTCAGGGAGAAAGGCCAGCTGTCCTACTCCGACCGGGCCGGCTTCGGCTGGGACGGGCGCATGATCGTGTGCGGCCTCGCCGCGGTGGCGGGGATCGCGTCGATGATCTACCCGCTGCTCGCGCTGTACCTGGCCGCCCTGATGGGCAGGGACTGGCTGGCGGGCTGGTCAGCTGGACATGCCGCCGTCGACAGCTAGCGTCGCGCCGGTCATGAACGAGCTGTCGTCGCTGGCCAGGTAAAGCATGGCGCGCGCGATCTCCGTCGGGACCGCGTGCCTGGCCAGGGGAATCATCTGATTGAAGATCGTGGTCGCCTTGTCCCTGTCGTCGCCGGTGGCCGCGACCTCGATGCGGTGCTGGAACTCGTTGTCCACCGGACCCGGGTGAATCGTGTTGACCCGGATGCCGCGCGGCGCGAGCTCGGCGGCGAGGGTGCGCATCAGCCCGACCTGGGCGTGCTTCGCGGTGGAGTAGCCGGCGATGTGCGGGGCGGCCATGAGGCCGACCACGCTCGAGGTGATGATCACACTCGCCCCGGTGGCCAGGTGCGGGACGGCGTGCTTGCACAGCAGGAACGCGCCCCGCACGTGCACCGCGAGCGTCCGGTCGAACGCGTCCTCGGGGTATTCAGCGATGGGCGCGATCGCGCCGCTGATCCCGGCGTTGGCGACCACGACGTCAAGCCGCCCGAACCGGTCGAGCGCCGCGTCCACCGCGGCCTTTACCTGCCCGGAATCGGTGACGTCGGTTACCGCCCAGGCGGCATTGCCGCCAAGCTCCGCCGCGCCCGACTTCAGCTCAGGTTCGGCGATCCCGGCCAGGAAGACACTGGCGCCTTCCGCGACGAACGCGCGCGCGGTCGCCATTCCGATGCTGCCCTCGCCGCCGGTGATGATAGCCGCCTTGCCGTCGAGTCTCCCCATGGCACAATGCTGGCAACTCGGCGGCCGGGAAGTCTAGCGTTCCAGGCGACGCTGCCGGCCGGCGGGGCTTGGGGCAGGTAGGATCAGCACATTATGGGGGTTCGCCTCGGGCCTGGATGGCAGTCACCGGCCGCCATGCCGCGCCGCTGGCTCGCCGGGCTGTTCGGCGCTTCTGCGATCTTCGCGTCGTTTGTCGCCATCTTCAGCTCTGACCAGGTGCATCAGCTATGGGGTGCGATGGCGGCCTGCGGGTACGGGCTCGCCGTGGCGGCCGTGCTCGGCTGGCGCAAGCGCGGCGTCGACCTGGCCCTTGGCCTGTCGTTCTTCGGCGCCCTGGTGCTGCCGCTCGGCTGGATGGCGGCCAAGGCGCTCGAGCAGCCCGAGGTCGCGGTCGTGGCGCGGTCCGCGTGGACGCTGATCCACCAGGGCAGTCCCTACGCGGGCGCCGCGTCGCTCGCGACCACTCATAACCCGAACGCCTACAACCCGTACCTGCCGGTCATGACGCTGTTCGGGCTGCCAAGGGCGGTCATCGGCAGCGGCGCGCTCACCGACCCGCGGGTCTGGTTCGGCCTGGTCTTCATCCTCGTGTTCTGGCTGGCGCTGCGCGACGGCGGCGCGCGGCACCCAGGCCGGTGGGCGATCCTGATCGCGGCCAGCCCGGTCATCGCCTTCGAGCTGGCCGTCGGCGGGACCGACGTCCCGATGGTCGCCTTCCTCTGCCTCGGTTTCGCCCTGCTCTGGGGTACCCAGAGCCAGGCGTGCCGTCCCGTGCTCGCGGGGCTCGCGCTCGGCGTCGCCGCCTCGATGAAGGCGACCGCATGGCCCGCGGTGGCGGTGGCGGTCGCGCTGCTGGCGGTCCGCGATGGCAAGCGGGCGGTCCGCGCGTTCCTCCTCACCGTGCTGGCCGTGATGGCCGTCTGCATCGGACCGTTCTTGGCGCACCCCAGGTCACTCGTGGACAACACGATCAAGTTCCCGCTCGGGCTGGCCAGCGTGACCTCGCAGGCGTCAAGCCCGCTGCCAGGGCATGTCATCGCCGACACCGGGTCCTTCGGGCATGCGGTCGTCGTCGCGGCGCTGGTGCTGGCTGGCCTCACGATCGCCGCATGGCTGGTTGTCTGGCCACCGCGAACCGTGCCGCGCGCTGTCGCGCTGCTGGCCCTGGCGATGACCCTGATGTTCGCGCTCGCGCCTTCGACCCGGTTCGGCTACTTCATCTACCCGGCGACGCTGGCGATCTGGCTGCTGGCCGCGGTGGCGGGGCGCCGCTGGCAGCAGCTGCCGCTCACGCCAGGTCCCGGTGCTCTTCCCGCCAGACGGCGTACCAGGGGCCCCACCAGTCCCGCGACTCAGCCAGCGGGATGATGTAGCGCACCGTCTGTGCGTAGTATTCGCGCTGCCTGGCCTGGTCCAGGTTGCGCAGCGTCTGCACGTTGCTCGCCCGATCGGCGAGCTTCACGAGGACCGCGTTGTCCGGGGCGTCCCTGAGGCTCTTCAGGTAAGACTCTTTGGCCGCCCTGCGGTCGGCGGCGTCCGCCGGCTCCGGTTTCGTCACCCAGCGCACCATGTCCGCCACCCGGTCGCCGAACGCCAGCCGCACATCGTCCAGCGTGCATGGAGTGTCCTCCACCACATCGTGCAGGACGGCGGCGCACAGCACATCCGGGTCGGTGACGCCGGCGCCGCGCACCAGGACTTCGAGCGCCTCGAGGAGGTGCTCCAGGTACGGTGCACCCGTCGGGCGCCGCTGACCGCCGTGATAGCGGATCGCGAACTCCACGGCCGTCGCCACCGCGTCGCAGGTCGCTGCTGGCAGCAGGCGGCGCAAC
This sequence comes from uncultured Actinomycetota bacterium, assembly GCA_963843745.1. GTDB lineage: Bacteria > Actinomycetota > Actinomycetes > Streptosporangiales > Streptosporangiaceae > Trebonia. The sequence continues at coordinate 207,622 of CAWJLP010000006.1, read as the reverse complement.
TCCGGTTCCGCCCGCGGCCAGGTGTGCCAGTTCGTGAAGAGCTCCACCTCGTCAGTGTGCGCCGGCGCGCCCAGCCCACGAGGCGGAACGTCCGCTTCTGTGGTTGGCGGTCTACAGTTGGTGACGTGCGTCTTCGACTGCGTGGTCCCCGGGTACCTGGTGCTGGGGTGACGGGCGCAGAGTCAGCCGGGACCGTTCAGGAAAATACTGATGAGAACGGTGACGGGACGGACACCGGCGCACGGACGGCCACCAAGGTGCTGTCCGCGCCCGCCATTCTCGCGGCGCCGCTGGTGTCGGCTGCCGCCACCGTGCGGCGCCGGTCGCGGCGCTTGTGGTGGCTGCCGGGATGGGTGTTCGCGGCGGTCACCCAGTTCCCCGCGCTGATCGCGGTCGCGTGGCTGGTGCCAGGGATCGGGACGCTGCTCGCGGGGCGGCTGCTCCCCCTGCCGATGCTGATCATCTTCGTGCCGCTGGCGCTGGCGCTGTGCTATTTCGCGATGCGCCAGGCGCCGGTGCGGTGGAGAGAACCGGCAGTAGCGCAGGGGAGCCCCGAGGCGGCGGACGGGGCGGTGCGGCGACGGTCTGACGTCCCCGTGGTCGCGGTGATCGCCACGGTCGCCATCGCGACAGGCTTCGCGGTGTGGCAGGCCGTCTACCGCTCCGAGCAGGTCATCGTGGTCAGCGATCCCGGCGTCTACCTGCAGTACGGGTACTGGATCGCGGTGCACGGGTCGGCGCGGATACCGGCGTCGGCGGCGGCGTTCGGGGCGGTTCCCGGGCTCAACTTCGGGTCGACGGGGTTCTTCCCGGCGGCCGACGGGACGATCACGCCAGCGTTCATGCCGGGGCTGCCGCTGGTGCTCGCCGGCGGCGAGTGGCTCGCGGGGCTGCCGGGGATGCTGCTGATGGCCCCGGTGATCGGAGGCTGCGCGGTACTGTCCTTCGCGGGCCTGGTGGGACGGCTTGTCGGGGCACGCTGGGCGCCCGCGGGCGCGCTTGTGCTCGCGGTGCTGCTGCCCGAGCAGTACGTGTCGCGGACGCCGTTCGCCGAGCCGCTGGTCCAGGTGCTGCTGTTCGGCGGGTTGTGCCTGCTAGCCGACTCGTTCGCCGACGGTCCAGGCTTCGGCGGTCGCGGGCGGGGAGCGGCGCCCGCGATGCTCCTGGCCGGGCTCGGCGGCGTGGCGCTTGGGCTGACCGTCCTGGTCAGCATCGGCTCGCTGAGCATCCTGCTGCCCGCGTTCCCGGCGCTGGCGCTGATGTTCGTGCTGCGGCGGCCGCAGTCGGGACCATTCGGCATTGGCCTGTTTGCCGGCGTGGCGTGCAGTCTGTACGCGGGTCTGGTGCTAGCTAGGCCGTACCTCTCGTCCATCTCGGCGGAGCTGCATCTCTTCGGGCTGTCCGCGGGCGTGTTCGGGGTGGTGACCGCGCTGGTGGCGCCGCTGGCCTTTCCTGGCGTGCGCCGATGGGTGCGGCGCGTGTATGTGGCGCGGCCGTGGGGCCGGCTGCCGTCACTCGGCTCTGTCGTGAAGTGGGCGGCCGTCGTGCTGCCGGTACTGGTCGTGGCCGGGTTCGCGGCGCGGCCCTACATCCAGGTCACGCGCGGGCAGACCGACCCCGCCGTGATCAGCTACGTCGCCGATCTGCAGCGGCTCGCGCACCTGCCGGTGAACGGGCGGCGGCAGTACTACGAGTCCAGTCTGGACTGGGTGTTCTGGTATCTGGGGATTCCCGCGGTGCTGCTCGCCGTCGGGGGTGCCTCGGCGCTCGGGTGGCGGTGGGCGCGCGCCGCGGCGGGCGAGCGCGCCGACAGGGAAGCGCTGACGTTGGCGCGGCTGTGGGGGCTCCCGATCCTGATCATCGGCTGGTCCGTGGTGACCGTGCTGTGGGACCCGGCCGAGCTGCCCGACCAGCCTTGGGCGAGCCACCGGCTGGTGCCGGTCGTGCTGCCAGGACTGATCCTGCTCGGGCTCTGGGGCTCGTCCCGGCTGACGGCACGGGCGGTCCGGGTCGGCGTGTCGCGGTGGACCGCCATGGCGGCCGCGTTCTGCTGCGTGCTGGCGATGGCGATCCCCGGCGCGGTGACGTCACTGAATCCCGGTCTCGCGGCGCGCTCCTCCGTCGGGCACAGCTCCTCTGGCCTGGCCAAGTTCCTGAGCCGGGTGCGATTCCCTGGAACCGCCACCTCGGCGACGTACGGCGGGTCGCTTGCGGCGGTGTCCGGGCTGTGTTCCGCGATCGGCCAAGACGCGAGCGTGGTCTTCGTGGACGCCAGCACCGCGAACTCGCTCAGCCAGGTCGTGCGAGGTGTGTGCGGGCAGCCTGCCGCGTCCGCCGCCGGCGCGTCCCCGCTGGCCATATCCCAGGTGGTGGGCTCGATCGCACGGGCCAACCGCCGTCCGGTGCTGCTCGGAGCGTCGCAATCGCAGTTGGCTGTGTTCGGGGCCTCTCTGGGGGCAATGCCGCGCCTGGTGCTGTCGCTGCACACGACCGGGGACGCCGCGGTGCTGACCGGGCCGCCGGCCGGCCCGTGGCCGCTGACGTACACGGTCTGGATGGCCGCCCCGGCCAGCCTGGGGTCTGGCGGCGGCCTCTAGCGCGCCTTGCTTGACGATCGCCCCGATCGCCTCCACCTGCACCAAGGTTGATTAGCACTAACGGAACGTCTCCAGTGCGGCGATCCAGGCCTGCGCGCTGTAAGCCACGAAAGGCGCATTCAGGCGCGGAGGGCGGACCTGCTCAGACCCGGCGAGGGGGCGTGATCCTGGCCCGGGCCGGCGGCGAGCGTGGCCGATTTGCCTTGGCTGCCAGGAGTTCATAGAGTGTTAGTACGACGCGGGGTGGAGCAGTTCGGTAGCTCGCTGGGCTCATAACCCAGAGGTCGCAGGTTCAAATCCTGCCCCCGCTACCAAGGCCAGAGGCCGGTTCTCGAACAGGGAACCGGCCTTCTGCTTGCGGTTGTGCACGGATTTGTGCACGGGCGCTGTTCGCTTCATGCCTCGCCGACCCGGTTGTCGTCGTCCGCCTGGTCCTCGATACCACTCACCAGCATTCCGCCGATGATCAAGTCGGCGAGCGTATTCGCGACCTCGCGGTCGGCTTCGAGGTCGGTCTGCACGTACTGCTTCATGGTGAACGCAACGTCCGCGTGACCGATGCGCTTGCTCAGTGCCTTCCAGTCGATTTTGGCGTTACGTCCTGCCGTCGCGTAGCTGTGGCGCACGTCGTGCAGGTCGATCGCTGGCAGGTCAGCGGCCCGGGAGAGCTTCTTGAATCGGCGCGTGATCGTGTCCGGGTGCGGAGGCTTGCCGTTTTCCCAGCAGAACAGGACGCCGTGATCGTCGTAGTCCGGGCCGAAGTCGCGGCGCTCCTGGTCGATCATCTCGACGTGAGCCTTGAGCACCGCGAGCGTGAACGGGTCGAGCGCCAGCGTGTGCTGAGCATTTTGGGTCTTGCCGTCTGACTCGATCACCTGGCCGTCCACCACGACGCGCGTGGGCTCGATCTCCAGCGCTCGGCCTCCGCCTTGGCAGGCCCGGCCGAGCGCGCGCCGACCCGATACCGCAGCTCACTGCTTGACTGATAGGGCTCATCCGGCGCGGACGCGAAGCGCTGCTCTCCCCGGCCCTTCGTCTGCAGGCCGGGCGGCGCGGTGCAGCAGGGCGGGCTACCCCAGTGGCGGAATCGTCGGCAGGCCCGGGCTGGCCGGGTTCAGGCCGCTACCGTCGCCGCGACCGGACAGCCAGGCCAGCATCGCGGCGGGCGGCCCGGTGACATCGACAGGCGGGCTGGTGCCGATGTGCAGCATGCCGTGACCGGCGAGAGTCATGGGCGGCGCATCGTCGCGGCGGTCCATCAGGGCGGTCACCCCGGACAGCTCCGTGGCGACGAAATCGTCGGGCCAGTCGGCGGGCTGGTAGCCAGCGGCGAGGTCCACGTGATGGTATTCCAGTTCCCGGCGCAGGCCGGGAAGAACACCGCGGACTGGTCGGCTGCCTCCTGCCAGCCAGATCGCAGGAGCGTCCCACAGCTGGCTTGGGTGCTCCCGGATTGCGGTCAGGCACTCCTGGATGGCACGCTCCAGGTCGGCGCGGATAACTCCCGCCGGTCGGCGGGCACCAGCGTCGATGGCTTCGGCGCGGGCTTGCTCGGACGGGTACTGCTCGCCGATGCGGCCAGCCTGGGCAGCCCGCAGCAGCCTAGTGCGCGAGTCGGCGCTCTGCGCGATATGGGTGAGTACATGCGCCCGGGTCCAGCCCGCCAGCGCCGATGCTTCGTGCAGGTCGTCGTCGGTCAGCGCCTGTGCGGTGCGCACAAGGCGAGCCGCGCTGTCGGCGATCACAGCCCACTCGTACGTATCTGCTCCAGTCACCCCCGGAAGGATATCGCGGGCACGGCCGGGATGCTGATGGTGCGACTCCTAATAAGACTTGTCGGGTCTGTCATCCGGCAGACTTGGCTGAAGGTGGCCGCCGGCAGGTGAGCACTGTGTTCTCCCGGGTTTCGAGCCCTGAGCAAAGACCGTGCCCCTGCCGGCTGCCGGGAGAGTTGATCGCTGCTGGGATGTCGTGCCCGCCTGCTGGCGTGAGCACTGCTTTATTAGGTCGCTGATGGTTCTCCCGCTGGCTGCTGACGGGATTCGGCGTCGTTGACGGGAGTGCTGGTGCGGCTGTTTGTGGGTGATGACTGGGCTGAGGACCATCACGACGTGGAGGTGATGGACGAGGCCGGGACGGTGCTGGCGAAGAAGCGGCTGCCCGAGGGGGTGGCCGGGATGACCGGGCTGCATGAGCTGGCCGGCCGGTTCGTGCCCGAGGATGGCGGGGATGCGGAGGTGGTGATCGGGATCGAGACCGACCGCGGCCCGTGGGTCGCGGCGCTGGTCGCGGCCGGGTACACCGTGTTCCCGGTGAACCCGCTGCAGGCCTCCCGGTACCGGGAGCGGCACGGGGTGTCGGGGGCCAAGAGCGACGGCGCGGATGCGCACATGCTGGCGGACATGGTGCGCACCGATTCGCACCAGCTGCGCCCGGCGGCCGGGGACAGCCCGGAAGCCGAGGCCATCAAGGTGGTGGCCCGCACGCACAAGACGCTGATCTGGGACCGCACTCGCGCGGTGCAGCGGCTGCGGCACCAGCTGCGCGAGTACTTCCCGGCCGCGCTGGAGGCCTTCGAGGACCTGGACGCCGCCGACACGCTGGAGCTGCTGGGCAAGGCGCCGGACCCGGCCCGGGCGGCGAGGCTGACTCGTGCCCAGGTCAGCGCGGCGCTCAAGCGCGCCCGCCGCCGCAACATCCCGGACAAGGCCACGGCGATCCTGGCCGCGCTGCGCGGCGAGCACCTCGGCCAGCCGCCGGCCCTGACCGCCGCCTACGCCGCCACCGCCCGGTCCCTGATCGCGGTGATCACCACCTTGAACGATCAGGTCAAGATCCTCCAAGAGCAGGTGAGGGACCATTTTGGCCGGCACCCGGACGCTGAGATCTACCAGTCCCAGCCCGGCCTGGCAGCCGTCCTCGGCGCCCGGGTGCTCGGCGAGTTCGGCGACGACCCGCACCGGTACGCCGACGCGAAATCCCGCAAGAACTACGGCGGAACCAGCCCGATCACCCGCGCCTCGGGCAAGAAAAAGGTCGTCGCCGCCCGGTTCATCCACAACGACCGGCTCATCGACGCCCTCATGTCCTGGGCCTTCTCCTCGCTGCAGGCATCCCCCGGAGCACGCGCCTTCTACGACGAGCAGCGCGCCAAAGGGCTCGACCACCGTGACGCACTCAGGAGGCTGGCGAACCGGCTCGTCGGCATCCTGCACGGATGCCTGAAAACTCGCACCCTCTACGACGAGGCCACTGCCTGGGGCCACAGGGAAAACCTCCCTCAATCTTCCGTCGCGGCTTGACACTTAAGCTCCTGGGATGTCTTTGCTGCCTCCGGCGGGGCCTCAGGCTCAAGGATGGACCGGGAGTGCAAGAGCGGGCCGCTGTCGGTATTTGGCTAAGGAAGGGTGGCGCGTTCGCGCCAATGCAGAAGACGACGAGCACCAGGGCGATTAGGACCTGGAGAACCGTCACGCCGGGGCTCGCGCCCCGGACCCCCGTGTATGGATCCGGTCGCCCCGCTTTTTCACCCCCTACCGTCCTACGCGGACGCGGCAGGATCTTCCCTGCACCAGCGCAGGGAACCCCGCACCCTATGGTTGGCGTGCCATTAGCGTGCCATTAGCCTTGGTGATGGGCGGTCTCTCACGGTCAGTCGCTGAGCCCTTCCAATGCAGGCCAGGCCGGTACGAAGCTCGCACCGTTCAGCTTCCCAAGCTGACAGTGCCCGGTTCGTTTTCCTACATCGCGCCGATAGCGACACTCAGGTCAAGAGGCGAGGTCATAGGCGCGAACGTGGGTGTGGAAGCGACCGAATGGCTGCCCTTTGTCATCCTGGAAGCCGCCGACTAGCCGCCACCCCCGATGCCATGTCCAGACCGTGCCGTCCGCGTGGGTGTAGTCTGCAGGCTGCCCAGGATGATTTACGATCAGGTCGTCCGCTAGACCGCCTTGGCCGCGGCGCAGCACAATGCTTACCACGAGTTCGTAGACGCGCAGGCGGACGCCGCCGACAACACGCCACTCCTGATGGCAGGTCCAGACCGGGCCATCCGGGAACGGGTGAATGTAGTCGACAGGCTGCTGAGGGTGGTCCACGATCGGGTCGTTGGGCAAGCCGATTTGATCACCGCGGAGCACGATACGCGTGTCCTCCGTCGCCATACTGGTCGATCCTAACGCCTAGGCCGAGCGGGCGATCTTGCTAACGGATTTGCTAACAACGGACCTGGACGGACATGGATGCGACTGGAGTCGCTCACCGACTACACGCCCGGCCACTGGCTCAGATCAGCACTCATGGATGGCTCCGGACGTTCCGGATCTTGCTACGGATCAGAAGGTTGGGGGTTCGAGTCCCTCCGAGCGCGCCACAGTCTCCGCAGGTCATGAACCTGACTCCGTTATGTCGCCCTCGTCCTTGGCGTCGTTTGGCCTTGTTTTGGCCTTACTCGTGGCGTCTGCGGCGGCGTCATCGAGGCGGTCGGCGTACTCCTGGTCGGGGCTGTCCTCCACGCGCCGGGCATCCTCTCACCGGGGAAGCCCGCCCTCAAGGGCGCTCCCTGCGGTCGCGTGCTCCGCACGGCGCTGCGCGCCGCCCTTGACCGCGATCTTCCCCGGCCAGACCTCGGCACCTATCAGGAGGACGAGGCACTGTCGCGAGGCCTGGCCGTGTTGCCGGGTCGAGGGCTAGTACTCCAGCGACAGTTCGTAATCATGAGCGTGTTTGGGCTCGTCGGCGGTAGTGACAGGCCCGGGCGATGGCCTGGTGGCGGCGTCGCCACCGCGACCAGTGCAGCTGGGTGGCGGTGCAGGCGGCTGCTGGCACAGGCCGGTGAACAGCCTGCGGATCTCGTGGCAGGTTAGCGGGATCAGCTGGTCGTCGCGGGGCTGGCTGCCGCCGGGCTGGGCAGCGGCCAGGACGGCCAGGAACGCGCAGGCGAGCAGGGCCAGGATGGTCCACCGGTGCCAGGAGGTCCAGCTGCGGACCTGATGCTCGTCCAGCGCAGCGAGTTCCTTGCAGGCGGCGAACCCCTCCTCGACCTTCCACCGCGACCCGGCTGCGCGCACCAGCTAGGCCAGCGGCACCGGCCCGGGGGCGTGGGCCCGGTAGAAGGCGTACTCGCCGTCGCTGATCCGGCGGCGGATCAGCAGCCAGTGCGGCCCGCTGCCGTCAGTCACGGCGGAGTCGGCAACCTCGATCAGGGCCCAGTCATACCAGCGGGGCCCCTTGGCCCCGGGCCCGGCCGAGATCCGCTGCCAGGCCCGGGCGGGCAGCTTCTTCGCCAGCCCGATTGCCGGGCGGGCGCCGGCCGGCGTTACCACCTGGCAGGTCTTAGCGACCGCCAGGACATAGCCCAGGCCGCGTCGGGCCAGCTCCGCCCGCAGCTGCGGGTCCTGGCCGTACACCTCATCGGCGGTCACCCACGCCGCCGGCGCCCCGGCATCCAGGACGCGGGTGATCAGCGTCTTGGCCAGCGCCGGCTTGGTCGCGAACACCGTGCCCTCCGGCACCCCGGCGGCCCGGCAGCGGTCCGGGTCCGACGTCCAGGACCGGGGCAGGTACAAGGCCCGGTCGATGAGCGCGCACCCGGCGGGGGCGGCATAGGCCAGGTAGACCGCGACCTGCGCGTTCTCGGTCCGTCCGGCGGTGCCGGTGTACTGCCGCTGAGCGCCCACCGTGGCGGTGCCCTTCTTCAGGTCTCCCGTCTCGTCGACCACCAGCACCGCGCCCGGATCAGCGAAGTGCTCCAGCACATAACCGCGCAGGTCATCGCGCACTCCGTCCTCGTCCCAGACCGCCGCCGACAGCAGCCGCTGCATCCCCCGCGGCCCGGCTTCCCCGGCATACTCGGCGATCGTCCAGCAGTTCACCCGCGGCAGCCCGGCCAGCACGCCCCGCACGAAGGATGCCAGGCGCCGCCGCGGCTCGGCACGGGCGAACCGGGCACCTACCCGCAGCATCAGCTCATCGAATTCCCGCCGCCAGCGGTCCAGGTCTACGCTGAGGCCAGCGGCCACCGCACGGTTTTCTGTTGTCCACACACCTTCGGATCATCGGGCGGTGGCCGCATCACGTCCACGGCCACGGTCCGCACGGTCACGAAGTGTCGCTGGAGTACTAGGCGGTGACGTCGTGGTAGGCGGGTGCGTTGCCGGTTGCGGTCATTCCGGCTGTGATGGGGGAGGGGTTGAAGCCCTTGAAGGTTAGCCAGAGGCCGAGGGAGAGCTCCCAGACGGCTATCGGGAGGGCGGCGAGGGCGGCCACCTTGGAGTACTGGCCGATGGCGCCGAAGAGCGTGGCGATGTCGGCGGTGAGGAGCAGGGGGGCTCCGATGAGCCCCAGGATGGGCAGGGCGCGGGGTACGAGCCGGGACCGGTATAGCAAGGTGCCCAGCAGCAGTGCGTTGATGGCGGGCATGGTGCTTTGCCCGAGCAGGAACGTCCAGTTGTAGACCGCGACGTGGGAGGCGCCGGTGGTGACGAGCGCGGCTGTGTTTGCTCCGGCCGCGCCGCTTAGGTGCTGTCGCATGGTCACCAGCGACAGCAGGCTGACGACGCCGGCGAAGATCATGCTGCCTTCGATGACGCGGGCGGTGACGAAGCCGAGCGCGGCGCCTTCGTTCTGCCGTTTGAGGACCGGATACAAGGTGACGGCGGTGCCGATGCCGGCGAGGGCGACGATCACTTCGAGGAAGCCGCCGACGAGCACGGCAGTGTGGCCGCCGGAGCCGAGGATCCAGTCCTGGTGGTTTTTCACCGGGCCGTAGAGGAAGAGCGTGGGGATCGAGATGAAGGTGATCAGGTAAAAGATGCCCGCGACGAGCGCGGTCTTCCTTGTCGAGTCCATTGGGACTCTTTTCGTGGCTGTGATTTGCGTGGTGCTGGCCATGTCGGCTCTCTTTCGTGGAACTGCCGAGTTATCGGGCTTTCGCGGCGGGCGGCCGGGATGGCCGGTGACGACGTGATTGCCCGGTCATTCCCGGGCCGACTTCTTGACCCCGTACAGCATCTGTACGATGTACAAATACTGTACGCTGTCCAGGAGAAAGTCAAGGGAAGGAGCGGCGCAATGGCTGCACCAGGCAAGAGAGGGCGCCCAGGGCCCCGGCGGGCCCTGACCGAGGATGAGATCCTTGACGCCACGCTGCAGCTGCTCGACGAGAGCGGGGCAAACGGGGCGTCGGTGCGGGGCATCGCCGCCAAGGTCGGCGTCGCGCCCAATGCCGTGTACACCTACTTCCCGGACAAGGCCGCCGTCATCAGGGCCCTGGTCGAGCGCCTGTTCGGCGAGGTCGACCATGGTGTCTTCACCGACCGCGCCCAGCCATGGCGGCAGCGCGTGGAATCCCTCGCCGTCGAACTGCGAGCGCGGCTGGCCGCCCATCCCGGCGCGGTCACTCTGATGATCGGCCAGCCCAGGAGCGGCCCGCACGCACTCGCCCTGGGCGAACGGCTCCTTGAGCTCTTCGCCGACGCCGGACTCACCCCCACCGACGCCGCCCGCGCGTCCCACCTGCTGTTCGGCTACGTGTTCAGTTCGGTCGCCCTGGATACCGCCGACCTGACCCAGCCCGATTCGCCATCCACGGCAGAACGGATAGCCGCCCGGCACCAGGAGTTCGCCGCCGCCCCGGCCGACCAGTACCCCCGGGTCGTAGCAGCGGCAGCCACCATGGCCAGCACCATCTCGACCGAGCAATACCTCTGGGGACTCCACCGGCTTCTCGACGGCATCACCGCCAGCCAGGCCACCGACCCGGAATCCGCAACCGGAGAAGGCAACCCCGCCAGCAACGGATCCGACGCCCCGGGCCCCATTTCGGCTTCACGGCAACACCAAACGTCGACTCCTAGCGCGCACCATTGATTGACGCCTCGGCAAGTCACTTCTAGACCTGCTGACACCGAAAGGGTGCGTAGATCTCGACGGATCAGATGGTGCGGTCGTCCGTACAGCAGCGAGATACAGCAACCCCATGCGCGCTACGGCTGTCATGGGCAGCCACAGCCACACGCGCTAGGCTGCACCGTTTGACCGCGAGCAGGGTCGCACCGCTAGTTTGCAACCAGAAGGCCGGAAGTTCGAGTGGCCTGATTTTGGCCTTACGAGGCCGCTCAACAGCGACGAACGATGCGCAATGCTGAGCAAGTCTTCGCAGGTAAGTCCGCATGGTCACTGGTCGCGGCCGGGAGTGAAGATCTCTACGGATCAGATGATCGTGTGATTGGGTCATCCTGGGGTACGGCGAGGTGGCGTGTACTTGGAGCGACGGGAGCATCGACGTTGGCGGTACTAGCGCACATGCGGAAGCGTCCGTGGCTAGGTGGCTGCTTCATCATCCTGGTAGTGGGAGTCTCGACGCTCATACGGAGCCATTAGGGGCACCTGGTGTTTTGGGCCGGAATCGCTGCGGTCGTTGGCGGACTCCTTATCGCGCTGGGCAGCGAGCTTGGGTATCGGCGGCAGCGAGCAGATCAGCGCGACCAAACGTTGAACTCCTCTCCATGAGAATCATCGCCGAAGCTCGCTAACGCGCGTGCCAACAACGGCGGTGGATCACGGTGGATCACGGTGGATGCGTGTGGAGCCAGTGATCGGCTGACCTGCGTCTGAGTACCTATCTGGACCTACGGGGACGGTCGTGATCCTGCTACGGATCAGAGGGCTGGGGTCCGAGTCCCTCCGAGCGTGTCCAGGTCAACGGCCGGTGAGCCTGAGCGGCGCTGATCTTGTACGGTGCCAGCTGGTGCTCACCTTCGAGAGCCCGGATCTCGGAGACGTGTCGAGCGTCATGGCGATCCGCAATCATGACTGTATGGGCGATGCAGAGACTTCCCTACGGGCGGAGAACGCTGAGCTCCGCCGATTGCTGGAAAAGCATCAGTGGGCTGGCCTGATTCCCATCAAGTCCAGCGGATGCTGCCCGGAATGTTGCGGTCCGTCCCCGCCCCATGGCAGCGGGCATCGGCCCGGATGTGCGATCGCGGTTATCTTGGCGATCACGGCGCCCTTCGATGAGTAGCAGCAGCACCCTCGCATTGGCGGAGTTGCGCGATGGCCCGCTGTACCGGTTTTTGGCGGCCATGGAGGAAGTGCCCGGTAGCGGCCAACCTGGTCACGGACCGTGAGCACGTGAGAGGTGCCGATGACTCCTGATCCACCTTATCTGATCGCCCAGGAGCGACGATCAGATTCGCCGGGCGCTCGCTCAGAATTGGCTATTCTGCAGCGTTTAGCGAAGCGACTCGGCGATGTCGCCAACCGGCCTTAGCCGCGGGCGGGAGCTGGCCGTTCACGGTGAGGACCGACGATCCATGAGTTCCCGGCCGGGTGCTTTGGGGTGGTCTAGTCCCAATGCCGGGGACTTAAGGGGGCTGGGCGGGAGTCAAGTACTGGTTCCGGCGTGTCGGGGCGGGCATGGCAACGGAGGTCCGGTAGGACGGGTAATCGACCAAGATAAGCCCGTTGCCGAGGACCTCCGTTGCCTGTTCAGTGTGCCATTGGTTCGGCTGTCATGACGATCACCAGGACGATTACCGTGGCTGCGGGCGTGTTCGCTCCGGGGCATCTGGGTGAGCTGACCAGGATCGTGCCGTTCGAGCTGGCTGATGCGGTGCTGGAGGAGACGCGGACGCGGGAGCGGCGGCTGCGGGTGCTTCCCTCCCGGGTGGGGCTGTACTTCGTGCTTGCGCTGGGGCTGTTCCCGCAGGCCGGCTACCTGGGCGTCTGGGCGGAGCTGACGGCGGCCCTGGACGGGCTGGGCCTGGCCGTGCCGTCACCGAAGGCGCTGCGGGGGCTGCGCCGCCGGCTGGGGCCGGCTCCGTTGCGTGCCCTGTTCGAGGTGCTGGCCGGGCCGCTGGGCCAGCCGTCTGTGCCGGGAGTGCGGTTCGGCCGGTACCGTACGGTGGCGTTTGACGGCTGCCGGTCGCTGAAGGTCCCCGATACGCCGCGCAACCGCGGCTGGCTCGGGAAAATGAACGCCTCACTGGGGGAGACCGGCTACCCGGTCATCCAGCTGATGACCCTGGTGGAGACCGGCACCCGCGCGCTGCCCGGCGCGGTGTTCGGCACGACCGCCGACGGCGAGATCACCTGGGCGTGCCAGCTGCTGCACCTGCTGGATGCCACCATGCTGGTGCTGATGGACCGGGGCTTTGACGCCGGGGAGTTCCTGGCTGCCGTCGCCGCCGCCAGGGCCCAGTTCCTGGTCCGGCTGAACGCCACCCGCCGCCCGCCCGTGCTGGCGCGCCTGCCTGACGGGTCCGTGCTGTCGCTGATCGGCGGGGTCAAGGTCCGGATCATCGCCGCCACCGTGACCGTCACCTGCCACGACGGCACCAGCTACGGCGACAGCTGCCGGCTGGCCACCACCCTGCTCGACCACCGCGCCTACCCGGCCGAGGCGCTGATCTGCCTGTACCACCAAAGATGGGAACACGAGATCGCCTACCTCGCGCTGCGGCACACCCTGCTCGGCGGCCGGGTGCTGCGCTCGGGCGACCCGGCCGGCCTGGAGCAGGAGATGCGGGCGCTGCTGGCCCTGTACCAGGCGCTGCGGATCGCGATCACCGACGCCGTTGCCACCGTCCCGGGCACCGATCCCGACCGGGCCAGCTACCAGATCGCCGTCCAGACCGCCCGGATACTGGTCACCGGCGCCCGCAACGTCGCCACCGGCGTGACCGACCTGGCCGGCGGCATCGGCCGCGCCGTCCTGGCGAACCTGCACGGGCCGCGCCGGCCCCGCGTCTGCGCCCGCAAGGTCAAATCCCCGCTCAGCCGCTGGAACAAGCACCCGCCCGGCAAACCCCGCACCTGCCAGCAGGTGACCAGCCTGACCACCGTCATCAGCCAGTACCGGGACGAAAAGAAGACACGCCGCCGACGGTCCTTGACCCCCGCGCCCGGACCTTAAATCCCCGGCATTGGGTCTAGTCCGGCTTGGCTAGGAAGGCTTCGACGTCGGCGGCGAATTCTGCGTGACCCTGGAACAGGAACCCGTGCGCGGAGTCGGGGTAGATCTTCACCGTGGCCTGCGGGATCAGGCCCGCGATCAGGTAGGAATAGTGCGGCAGGATCATCGAGTCGCGGTCGCCGTTGGCCACGAAGACCGGCTGGCTGATGCCGCTCAGCCGTTGCAGCTGGGAATGATCGGGGATCCCCCAGGCACAGACCGCATCGTATTGCGCCTCGCGGGTGGCCCAGGTGGTCGCCTTGTCCCGGTCCTTGGTCCGGGCATGGATGCGCCGTAGTACTTCCTGGCCGGCCTGCCGGCTGGACGATGATCGTGCGAAGAACACCTCGAGGTACCCTTCGGGGTTGGTTTCGGGCCTGCCGACGGCCCCCATGACCTCAGGCGCCCAGCCGTGCATGCCAGCCGCGCCGCGGGGGGCCGAGGAGGCCAGGATCAGCCTGCGGGCCAGGTCCGGCCGGATCAGCGCGATCTCCTGCGCGACAAAACTGCCGATGGAGAAGCCGAGGATATCGGCCTGGCGGAGCTCAAGGGCGGTCAGGAAGGCGATGGCGTCGTGTGCCATCTGCTCGATGACGTGTGGTGTGGTGCCGGTGGAGCCGCCGACGCCGGCGTTGTCGAATGCCACGACTCGCCGGGTCGAGGCCAGCGCGTCGACCAGGGGGGATCCCAGTTGTCTAGGTTTCCGCGGAAGTGCTGGAGCAGGACCAGCGGAACTGGCCCCTCGCCTGCGTCGCGGTACGCGTAGTCGATGCCGTTCACCGCGCTGACCAGCTTGTTCGGAAGGTTCGAGTACGTAGCCATCATGGTGCTCCCTTCGTTGCGGGTGGCGTGCACCACGGCCCGTTCAGTTAAAGATCGTTGTTCCGAACGGGCCGTGGTGTTGCGGCCCCCGGCCCGCCTAGGCCTGCACGGCCTGAGCGGCGGTCTGGATGAGGGCCAGCACGTCTTGCGGGTGGGAGACCATCGCCACGTGGTTGGACGGCACCTCGATGGTGGTGGCGCCCATGCGGGCGGCGAACTGGCGCTCCGCATCGGGCGGGATGGCCTGATCGCCGGCGGCGACCAGGAACCACGACGGCAGTGATTTCCACGCCGGGACGCCCATCACCTCCTGCAGCGCGGAGGCGGACAGCGGCTGCTGCACCGCCCACATCACCCGGGCCCGCACAGGGTCGACGTCGGCCGCGAAGTGGCCCACGAAGCCCTCTTCCGGCAGCCAGGCGAACCCCTGCTCGTCGATGATCAGGTGGGCCAGCGCCGGGCTGGGCGGTCCCTGGCCGAGCAACGCGCCGATCGATTCGCCTTCGTCCAGTCCGAACGCCGCGATGTACACGAGCCCGGCCACGTTCGGCGCGTCAGCGCCCAGGGCAGTGATGATCTGGCCGCCGTAGGAGTGGCCGGCCACGATCGCCGGTCCGTCCTGGCGGGCCAGCACCTGACGCAGCCGGGCGACGTCAGCCGCCAGCGAGGTCATCGGGAACTGCGGTGCGGTGACGTGATAGCCACTGCCCTGCAAGCGCTCGATCACCGCGCTCCAGCTGGAGCCGTCGGCCCACGCACCGTGGACGAGCACGATATTCGGCAGGTCACTCATCTGTCTGGTCCTTTCCGGTTTTTGGTTTTCGGTCTGCGGTGATGCTTGTCGGCCCGGCGGTGAGCTGGTAGCGGGTGCCGCTGCTGCTTTGGATCCAGCTGTCGGGTAGCGCGGCGGCGAGGGTGTGTTGTGCTCGCCAGCCGGTGCAGTGTCCGGGTACCAGTAGGTCGGGTGCCAGTTCGGTGAGCGCGTGGACCGTGGGGCCGATGCTTGGGGTGAAGAAGGCTCCGCCCAGGTGCAGGCCGCCGAGTAGTGCATGCAGCCGGGGGACTCCGGTCAGCCGCTGTGCGTGGCGGACGATGTTGACGGCGCCGGCGTGCCCGCAGCCGGTCACGATGACCAGTCCCTTGCCGCGCACGTTGGCGACGAGGGCCTGGTCGTCGAGGATCAGCGGGTCGGGTTCCCACGCCCCGCCGGTCCAGTGCTGGTGTGCTGGGGGCATGCCGTGTTCGAAGTCGGTGGTGCGGTCGACCTCACCGGTGATCAAGATGGAGCCGCCGGCGAGCAGGGACGGCTGGCGGCGCTCGATGACGTCGAAGCCCTCGCCGGTCAGCGCACGTTTGCTGAGTGTCGGCCAGTCGTCGGCCCCGCCGCCGGGCAGGGCGAGGCGGCGGCGGGTCCACACCAGCGGGTGGACAACCATCGGCAAGGACCGGGTACCGCGGCGGGCGGCGAGTCCGGCCAGGCCGCCGGCGTGGTCGAAGTGGCCGTGGCTGAGCACGACGGCGTGCACGCCGGACAGGTCGAGGCCGAGCCGGCCGGCGTTGGTGACCATCGCATCCGGGGACAGGCCGGTGTCGAACAGCACGGACGTCGTGGTGTCGCCGCGGCGGACGGTGACCAGCGCGGAGAAGCCGTGCTCGGCCATCAGCCCGACGTTGGTACGCCCCGTCTCGAACTGGGGCGCCTGGGCGGTTCCGGCTGCCAACGGCGCTCGGGTGATGGTGGTGTCGCCGGTGAGCAGGGCGTCGTAGACGTTGTCGACCAGCGTGGTGACGACGACGTCGTCCACCGGCTCCAGTGCGATCGGGTCGGCCGCGCTGCCCGCGGCCGGGTGCGGCATCGCGGCGCGGACGCCGCCGGCGGTGGCCGATTCCTTGCACACGGCTGCTACTCCCCGGTGGCCGGGTCGACGATCTCGATGAGCCCGGTGCCGACGTCGTAGACCAGGCCGGACACGAGCCGGGTCGGCGGCAGAGCACGCCGGGCGATGGCGGTGTCGACCCGCACCGCCGCGTACGGGTCGGCGACCGCCTTGCTCTCCAGCTCGTCTGCCGGGATCTCGAAGAACGCGGCGAGCTGCTCGGGGTAGTCCGCGAGGCGGGTGATGCCGCAGTCGGTGTGGTGCAGGATCACCAGGTGCCCGCTCCTGGGGGGCTGGCCCTGGCCGAGCCGGCCTAGCAGGGCCCATGAGCGCAGCGTCGCGGGGGTGATCCGGCCGCCGATGTTGCGCATCACGACACCTTCGCCGAGCTCGAGACCGAGCACATCACTCGGGTCGACCCGGGAGTCGACGCAGCCGAGCACCTGCAGGGTCTCGCTGGTCGGGAAGGGAAGGCCGGCGAACGCCCCTGTCGCGGCGAACGCCGCATTACGCCGGACCAACTCGCCGGAAGAGATGATCATGTTGCCTCCTCAGTACCAGCCGGCCGCCGGGCCGGTGGGCCGCGCTGCCGGAGAACAGCGCGGCCACCGGGCCGGTTGAGCTGCCGACGTCAGCTGGTGGCCTGGGCCGCCTGGATGATGACGCTGGCCACGACCCTTGGGTTGGAGATCATGGACAGGTGGGGGGCGTTGATCTCGGTGATGTGGGCTCCTGCCCGCTTGGCCATGAACAGCTGCTCAGCTGGCGTGACGACGTTGTTGTTCAGGCCGATCACGTCCCAGGACGGGATGGTCTTCCAGGCCGGGACGCCTGACTGGTCGGTGAACGTGCTGGAGGCCAGCGGCCGCTGGGTCGCGGCCAGCACCGCGGCTTCGCTGGCGGGCAGGCCGTTGGCGAAGCAGCCGGGGAACACGCTCGGCTTGACGTAGGCATCGGCGACACCGGCCGGCGCGCCCGGGAAGGGCACGAAGTTGAACACGCGGGAATAGTCGGACACGGCGAAACAGGAGCCGGTCGTGGTGAGGTCGGCCAGGTCGTCGCCCTGGGCGGGCAGGTAGGCGTCGTCGTAGACCAGGGCCTTGACATGGCTGTCGCCGGTAGCGGCGTTGGTGATGACCTCGCCGCCGTAGGAGTGCCCGACCAGGACGATCGGGCCGGTGATGGTGTGCAGGAAGTCAGCGATGGTGGCGGTGTCGTAGGTCAGGCCCTGCAGCGGGTTGGGTGGGGCGTAGACCGTGTAACCCTCGTGCTGCAGAAGCCCGATGACGGCGTTCCAGCTGCCTGAGTCGGCCCACGCACCGTGCACCAGGACGATGGTGGGCTTAGCCGAGCCAGTGCCCGTGACGGCGGCGGCATGCTCGGTGCGTACGGTAGCAGCGTGGGCAGAGTCGGCCTGGGCCGCGGTGGCGAGCAGCCCCGCGAGGGCCACGACCACGGTCATGATGAGCAGGCGCGTTCGGGCGAGCCGCGAGGCGAGTTTGATGGGCATCGTGGTTCCTTTCGGATATGACGTACGCGGATTAGTCCAGGAAGCCGAGCAGCGCCACCCCCGGCGAGCGGCGCCACCGCTAAATCGCTCAGAGCATCCCGGCGGCGGTGGACCACAGCTCGTTGGCGGGTACGTTGCCCGGGTTGCCGGTGAGGTGCTGCAAGATGATCGGCGTGAACAGCTGGTGAGCCGGGTTCCCCAGGATGGTCATCACGAACGGGTGGGTGAAGTCGGTGGTCGACGCGTTGATGATCGAGTAGTCGCCCGGTATCTGCGAATCCTTGAAGTCCAAGATCCACACGGTGGTGTCCGGGGTGCTGCACGGCTGCAGGCTCAGGGCCTCGTCCTGGTAGGCGGTGGTGGCTATGCCCGAGCACAGGCCGGTGGGCTTGCCGTAGGGCGCGTACTCGAGCTGAAGCGCGACATAGCCCGAGCCCCCGTAATGGCTGGCGATCGCGGCAGACACCATGCCATTTGCGTAGAAGTAGGACGTGTTCATCGGGCCGCCGGTTGGGACGGTAAAGTCCTCCCCCGGTTTCCAGCCGGCGGCCGGGCTGACGATCGTCGGCACGCCGCGCAGCGGGATCCCGAAAAGCGCGCTCTCCACGAACCGGGGGTACGCCGCGCTTCTTGGCGTAAGGCAGTTATCGGCGCACTGCGGGGTGGCGGCTCTCGCCGCCCCTGCCCCCGCCGCGCTGAGCCCGTCGGCCAGCGCCAGTACTGCGGCGGCGGCGAGCATTTTGCTCTTGATGGACATGATGGTTCCTAATGAGCCACTGCGTGCCCTGCGCGGGGCCCGCGCCGCTGGCATGCCGGTCAGTGGATGGGCACGGCCCTGATCAGGACAGGAATCGGCGTTCCCATGACCCCCTCGGCGTGCGGGGGTGGGATCGCGTGAGGTGAGTACTTCGGGGCTGGCCCTGTCCCAGGGCGCGGCTAGGGGGGCCGGGGGTGTGTGCCGCCGTAGCCTGCTCGTCGCGGCAGGGGGCCAGGAACGCGGTCAGCGTGGTCAGTGTTTCCTCGGGAGCTTCCTCGGGGGGATGGTGGCCGCAGCCGGGGATGACCAGGGTCTGCACGTTGTCGGCGGCCAGCTTCATCGTGGTCGCGACCTGGTCCCCCAGGCTCTTCTCGCCGCCGATGCCCAGCACGGGCATCTCAAGCCGCCGGGTCATGCGCTGCTGGTTCTGCGCGATGGTGGCATCCAGCGCGCGGTAGATCGCGAAGCTGCTGTGCAGGGCTTCGGGGCTGGCGGCGAGGGTGTCGATGTAGTGGCGGACCGCGTGGCCGGGCAGTGGCCGGGCCGCCTTCGTGGCGAACTGCCACCCGAAGTAGACCTCTTCCCGCCCCGCGACGAGCTGGTCGTTCACCGCGGCGAGCCGGTTGAACGCGAAGTGCCACAGCGCGTCGTTCAGGTGCGCATTGGCGAACAGCGGCGGGGACAGGGACACCCCCGGCAGGGGGGTCTCGGCGACGGCCAGCCGGGCGACCCGGCCCGGGTGGTCGGCGGCCAGCGCGTAGCCGATCCACATGCCGGTGTCGTGGCCGGCCACGGCGAACCGCTCGTGCCCCAACGCGTCCATCAGCGCGGCCAGGTCGGCGGCCAAGGTGCCGGTGTCGTACCCGTCCTCGGGCTTGCCGGACAGCCCGCACCCGCGCTGGTCGGGGGCGATCACGGTAAAGTGGCGGGCCAGCCCGGGCATGACCAGCCGCCAGGCGTACCAGGTCTGGGGCCAGCCGTGCACCAGCAGCAGCGGCGGTCCCGCTCCGCCGGTGACCACGTGCTGGCGCAGGCCGCCGGCGTCGACGTACCGGCTGGTGAACGTCCCGGCGAACCCGTCCGGGAGGTGCGGCGCCCGGGACACCGAGCCGAGGCCCGCCGGGGTAGGAGTTGGGTTCATGAGGGTCTCCTTGGACGTACTGCAGCTCGGGCGGGTGGTCGCGGGTATGTCCGCTTACGGCTCGCTGGCGAGGAAGTGCCCCCCGTAGGGGTGCCGGCGAAGTGCTCGCCTATCAGCCGGGACAACAGCAGCAGTGTGCTCCGGGGCCGGTAGTTGCCCACGACGTGCTGGGTCTGCCCGGCGGCGTTGCGGGTGACCACCGTGAGGTTGCCGATCGGCTCGCCGCGGACCCCGGCGGCGTAGTCTTCGAGCCAGCCGTTCTCGCCGTAAGGGCCGGCGAAGTGGAACTTCTGGTGGTCATACAGCGTACGGATGGCGACCACCACGGCCTCGGCGCCCTGCACGAAGCCGTCCATTGCCGAGCCCTCCAGAGTGACGTCGCCGGCCAGGTTGTCTAGCCACTCCGGGTAATAGTCGGTGAGCTGTGGGTCGGAATCGCCGCTTCCCAGATATGTCATGGTGTGCCTACATCGGAGCGGGCAAGCTTTTCCGGGGTCGCGAATGGCTTCACGCATGTATCGTGACGAGCCGGACCAGCTGTCCGAATCCGGAAGAACGCCTAGTCATCAAGACGCTTTCCCGGGCAGCGGCTAGGCAGGTGGCTGCGCGCCGCGCGGCAGTACCCTGGTACCGTCCAGTCCGGCTTGCCGGTCAGCCGCATACGACCCGGAACCGTTCGGCCTTTCGAGGGGAACGTGGGCGAGCTGGCGACGTGAGCCGACACCGATTTTCCGGTAGACCTTCCCGAGATGGTAGTCGACGGTCTTTGGGCTGATGAACAGCCGCGAGGCGATCTCCAGGTTGGTGAAACCGGCGGCCGCCAGCGCCGCGACCTGGAGTTCTTGGGGCGTAAGGCCGCCGCTGTGGGAGGAGGCAGGCTGCTGGACGGTCCCCCCGGCCGCAGCCAGCTCGAGCCGCGCCCGTTCCGCAAAGCCATCGGCTCCGATTTCCCGGAACATGCCGTAAGCAGCTTGCAGGTGCTCGCGCGCATCACGCTGGCGTCTTTCCCTGCGCAGCCATTCGCCGTACAGAAGCTCAGCGCGAGCCAGGTGCACCCGGCCCCTGGCACGCTGCAGGTAGCTGATAGCTTCCAGGTAGAAGGCCTCGGCGCCGGTATCGCTTCCCAGCAAGGCGCGGGACCGGGCAAGCAGGCCCAGCATCAATGGTGTCGGGCTGGCCGCGGCGCGTCGCGCGACGTGCGCCAAGGCCTGCTCAGCGGAGGCGCGCTCACCACAACGGACCGCCGCCTCAATCAGATCCGGCAGCGCGAACGTGCTCACCAGCACGTTCTCCTGGTATCCGTGCGGCGCGGCCGCCAGTGTCTCTTCGTAGCGGCCCATCGCGAGCGCGAGCACGGCGTGGGCGTACTCCAGCCAGACCAGCTTCCACCCGTGGCCCTGCTTTGCGGCCGCCCGCGCGGCGTCTGCTGCCTGAGCGCGCGCCTCGGCGGTCCTGCCTCGCCAGGCCAGCACCAAGGCCAGCCCGACCTCGCAGCTACCCCCGTGTGCGGCTTCGATGGCCCCACGCTCGGCGAAACGTGCGCGTGCCTGGTCAAGATGCCCGGCGAACAACTCCGACAACCCGGAAAAGATGAGGGCGGTAGACAACGGCAGCACCGCGCCTTGGTCCCTGGCCTGGACCTCCAGCCAGTTGGCCAGCGAGTACAGCGCACGGTCGTCGCCGAGCGCACCCACTGCGGTGCAGCCGACCCCGGTCAGGGTGAGCAGCTCGGCGGAGCTGATCGGGGCCTCCAGCATCGCGGTGACGGCCCGCTTGAGCACGGGCACCGCGGCCTCGTGACCATCGAGGATCAATGTCGCGTCGGCATCGAGGACAAGATCGCCGATGGTGGCATCCGCGGGTGGCGGCCGTGGCAATGAGCGGGTGGCATGGGCGATGTCAGCCTCACACGCGCCGGTCTTGGCTAGCCGTCCGCTGATCCGCGCCGCGGCGAGCGCTTCGAGCAGGGTCGCCCGCGCCAGGCCGGCGTCAAGCGGGGCGAGCTGTCGTGCGGCATTGAGCAGCACTGAGGCCGCCTCCGCGGTCTGGTCGAGCGCATAGCGGATCGTCCCCTGAACGCGCAGGGCCTCGGCATGCCTGACCGGATCGTCCAGCTGGCCGGCCACGCTGTCCAACAGCGCCTGCGCGCGCACGCAGGCGCCGGCCGTCGTTTCGGCCCGGGCGGCGGCCAGAACGCGCCGGAGCCGCTCATCGGCGTCCGGTGTGAGCCTGGCCGCGCGGGTCAGGAACCGGGCGCCCGCAGCCCACCCTCCCCGTTCCCTCGCGTGGTCGGCCGCCCGTTCGAGTTCCACGGCCACGGTCTCATCGGGCCCTATCGCGGCCTCTGCCCAGTGCCACGCCCGCAGGTCGGCGGCTACCTGAGGATCGGTGGCCCGGGCCAGTGCCTCGTGGACCCGCACGCGCTCGGCCAGAGCGGTTCCGTGATAGAGCGCTGAGCGGATAAGCGGGTGGCGGAATCTGACCAGCGGGCTGAGGCGCAGCAGCCCTTCGGCCTCGGCGGGGCCGCGGCGCGGACGCCGAAGCCGAGGAACTCGCCAGCGCGCCAGAGCAGAGCCGGATCACCGGTGGGATCCGCCGCGGCAGCCAGCAGGAGGACCTGTGTCTCGGCGGGCATACTCCCGATCTGGCGAAGGTACCGCGCCTGCAGGCTTCCGCCGACCGGGAGCAGTTCCGGCAGCGGAATCTCCCCCGCCAGCTGTTCCCGGCTCAGTTCACCGCCCAGTTCGATCAGCCCCAGCGGGTTTCCGCCCGTCTGGGCGATGATCCGCTCGCTTACCCCGCGGTCAACGCGGCCCGCCACCACCGACGCGAGCAACTGCCCGGCCTCCTCGGGTGGAAGGCCCCCGATCTGCACCCAGGGGATCCCCTCAAGATCCGCAGTGCGTTCCGACGGGCCCCGCACTGCGAACAGCATCGCTATCGCATCAGCGCTGAGCCGCCGGGCAATGAAACCCACGATGCCGGCTGATTCCCGGTCAAGCCACTGTGCGTCATCGACAACGCACAGCAGCGGCCGCTCGGTGACGGCGCTGGCCAGCATGGTAAGTGCGGCGAGGGCCAGGAGAAAGCGGTCCGGTGAATCCGCACGGCGGAGGCCGAGCGCCCCGCTCAGAGCGTCCCGCTGCGGTGCCGGAAGAGACCTGAGTCCGGCCAGAAACGGCAGCAGAAGCTGATGCAGCGCAGCGAAGCTAAGCTCGGCCTCCGATTCGATCCCCAGCAAGCGGACGATTTCGAAGTCCTGGCCCGACTCGACGGCGTAGTCAAGAAGCGTGGTTTGCCAGTGCCCGGCTCGCCTTGAAGCACCAAGGCGGCACTGTGGCCCCGCCGCGCCATCTCAAGAACGCGGTCGATCCGACCGCGCTCCAGCTCACGGCCTAGCAACATGGCACGGCCCGGTGAAAGCGCCGCGACCGCAAGAACGCCCACATCTGGCCGCTCTTCACTGGGCACAGCGGGTTCACCTGGAGATGCGCGCCGCTCCTCACATACACCAACCCCAAGTCGACCCATACAAGAGTACGCCGGCGACACTTCCAGCGGGCTGCCCAAGATCGCTTCGGAGTTCTCCGCTAGTAGCA
Source organism: uncultured Actinomycetota bacterium (assembly GCA_963843745.1). Lineage (GTDB taxonomy): Bacteria > Actinomycetota > Actinomycetes > Streptosporangiales > Streptosporangiaceae > Trebonia. Next base: position 184,361 of record CAWJLP010000006.1, on the reverse strand, counting down.
GAGGCAGTCCGGATGGTACCGGGCCAACGTCGCACGAGCGCATCGAAGAGGGCCGGGACGGGCTCGATACCGACGACGCCGCGAGCGTCCGGACCCTGCTGGACAGGGTCGGCGACCCCATTGCCATCGCCGCAGAGGCAGGCGCACCGCCCCCGGGCGCCGGCCGCTGGGACGCCTGGGCGCCGTGGCTGATCATCTTCGGCTTCGTCGCGAGCGGACTCGGCTGGATCGCCGGGGTGCTGATCCTCTGGACCTCCCCGACATGGAGCCAACGCGACAAGCTGATCGGCACCTTCGTGCCGCTCGGCGGCTTGGTGGCTCTCTTCTTTGGCCTCGTAGCCGCATTGCACGCGGCAGCCAGCTGTCCGGGGCCCGCCGCTTGCACGACCAAAGGTGTCACTCTCCCGCTCGGAGTCGCGATCCCGCTGATCGTCGTCGGTCTCGCCGCCCACTTGCTGCCGCCCATCCACCTGATGAGGACACGTCGGCAGAGAATCTCCACCTTTGTCTGATCACCTGCTGAGTTGTCATCGAAAACGACGTCACCGATCACGAGCACACCAAACGGCAACACCACGACCAGGGCGATGCTGCCATGAGCTAGCCGACATCAGCGCCAGCCGCTGCACAGGGGCACTCATGCGGGGCACTCATGCAGTGGACTGAGTGCCGAATTATGCCGTTCTTAGATCAAGCGCGGCGCCTGCGGCGCCGCGGGCCCGGCGTCTGCGGCGGCCTCTGCGCTGGGGGCGCCCGCCCGCCGCACGCCGGGCCGCATGCTTGCGCGCATGGTGAGTGAAGAACGCTTCCGGGCCATCCACGGACCGGTCAGCGCGGCAGTTCAAGATCGGCCCAGGCCGCTTCCCACAAGGTGCTCACGGTCACCCGGATGCTCTTGCGGGCTGTGCCCACCGGCGGCCAGAACCAGAAAGCCCCGCTGCCCTCATGGCCGCGACCACCCCGCAAGTCGCCGAGCATGCCTTCGTGATCGTTCCCGGTGTCATCGGTAGCACGGACCTGGAAGCAGGGCGTGATCATGGGCCAGTATTCCCCCATCACCCAGGGGTGACCGTACAGCTGGATGCTCACCAGCTCGCCCTGCGCAGAGATGCTCTCGATCACGGCGGTGGCGTGCTCCAGCGGCAGCCGCACTTCCAGCTGGCGGTGCTCCGCCGCCAGAGAACCGGAAGGCTGCTGGCGGGTACGGGTGAACCACCGGTGAGCCAGTGCAGTCTGCCAGCTGGGCCTGCTGGCAGCGGGTTCGCGAAGCAAGGTGCTGGCGGCAGGCAACGCATCCACGGCCATCAGGCTGTCGGCCACCGTAGCGATAATCTCCGCCGTCTCCTCCGGTCCCGCCTCAGCCACCTGATCAGAAGTAGCGATCGAGACGTGGGTAGCAGGCGCCAGAGCAGCTAGGTAACCCTCCGCCGGAGTTGGCCACGGCGGGTCGCTCATCCCCACTGGCACCGGGGTTGTAGCCGACTGGAGGACCTTATGCAGCCCAACTGGGCCGGTAATGCGCGACTGCCAGTACTCGTGGGCACCCGGCCGGACCGTCAGCTCGCCCTTGGTCACTCCCCACACGGTCCCGAAGCCCTTGCGCTCCAGCGCGGCCCGGTGCGTGGCCAAGATTTCCTCGGCTCGCGGCTCCGGGAGCAGTCCCAGCATCACGAACGCATTTGCCGCCGCCATAAGGCCCAGCGACACCGGAAACAAGGGCTCGCCCGGGCGCGCTCTCCGCAAGGCATCATCCGTCAGCGACCGAAGGCAATCCTCTGGCTCCACCGGAACTTCCCATCGATTCGCGCCGCCCCCTAGCTGGCATTGTCCCGGCCGAATCCGCCCTGTCAAGGCCAAGCTGACGGTGCGGCTTCTATTGCCTCCGGCGGGGCCTCAGGCTCAAGGATGGACCGGGAAGTGTAAGAGCGGCTGCCGTGGATGTGTGGCTGAGGTGGACCCCAGGGAGAGGATGGCGCGTTCGCGCTCGAAGACGAGCACCAGGGCGACGAACCCGAGGGCGCCAAGCCAGTGACCATAGACGGCGTGCCCGCTGCATGCCCGATCGACCAGCCATCCGAGGTATCTCACGGCTACTCAGAGACAGGTCATCAATCCAGCTGACCAGCGGCCAAGAAGACCGATACACACCGGCCCACGATCTTCTAAACAGTGGGTCGCCTACGCAGCCGACCCGGTACGAAGTTGCTCCTCGCACGCTTGGCGGACAACTTCAGTCAGCTCCTCGATGGACCGACCCCATCCGGCGCCCCATTCATCGTCAACGCCATACAAGCCGCCGAGCGGCAAGTCGATCAGGCTCTCTGAGTACCCAGACCGACAGACGACCAGGTAGACCTCGTTCAAGACCCACTCAGGACCGGCCAGGCCGTCCACGTGCAGGCGAGCGGCGTGAGTGAATACGACACTGGCTGCTGCCACGTCGGAATCCGGCATCTCGACGCCGCAATCCAAGAGCGCTTGGGCAGGGCATCGTGGATCTCATGAGGGTCATCCCCGTGCAGCCCCGCTAGGTATGCGAGCGCCGGTCCATCATGTCCGCCGACGATCCAGTACGCAGCCCACAGGGGGACTCGCTCCGGCGGCAGGAGCTCCAGCCTCTCCCATGAAGCAACCAGGAGCGGCGAGGGAACCTCGGGCAAGGCCGAGGCGGACGAATCACTCATCGTCGCATCATGCCGGGCCGTGTGACCTGGGCGCCAGTCAGTTTCCAGCCACGACCGGCAGGCCCCGGGGTGCTCATGTGGTTGGGTCCCTGTGCCTGCCGACTGTTGCCAGCACTGCTGCCAAGCCCGAAGACAACAGCCGTCAGGTACGGACAGCCGTAGACCATCGATCCAGTACACGACCGATGCCGGACAATCCTGGACGGCGTGCCCATTCCTACGGATCAGAAGGGTGCGCAGCTGGCCGCTATCCTTGCTGCCGCGCCCACCAGCTGCGGACGGCGGCCTCGATTTGGGCGGCGCCTGACTGCCACTCCTGCTCTGCGCTATTGACCTGGCTGATCAGAGCACTCGCAGCATCCAGCGTCGGCTCTGGATGGAAGTCCAGGCGGGTGGGAGACAGCCAGACGATGACCCAGGTACGGTCCTCCCGCTCCTCGGCCTCCGCACGAGACCCTTGCATGCCGTGCCCCGCCAGCTTGCCGAACAGCTCCCGCCAGTGCTCGCTGGCGTGCCCAGCGAGCGGAATCTCAGCCGTCACCATCCCGTGGTCCGCATTGACATTGATATCCACGGTGCGATCGATGTCTGGCATCGGCGCCAGCCTCCCCTCGCGACGGCACGACTAGCTGTCTAGCGAGAATACGGCGCGTATCGGACCGCGGCTGACAGCAACGGTGACAGCAACGGCAGCAGCCACCGGCTAACAGCAGCGACTGACGACAGCGCATAACTCCCCTACGATCGACGTGAATTTGGGATATGTCCGGCCTGAAAATCGGAAGGTCGTGCAGCACCGGGCGCGTGCCGCCGAGATGCCCCCGAACTGTCATCAACAGGCGCTGGTCGATCCCGCGGCGGTCGGTCGCGGTCTGCGGGTCTTCGCTGGCGTGCGGCTCATCCGGCACGCTTGCGCGGACGTCGTCGCCTTCGAACGAGCGGTGATCCGGCTGCCCGAGGTTATTCACACCCACCACATCACGGGCAACTACGACTACCTGCTCCACGTCGAGGTCGCCGATCTCCCCGCGTACGAGGACTTCCATACCAACCGGCTGGCAACCCTGCCTAGCGTCGCCGCGGTTACCAGCTACGTGACGATGAAGACCCTCTCCCCCGTCCAAACTGATGCTTAGACGGTTACCTCATCGGTGCCCGGGCAAGGGGTAGGAGCGCGGAAGCGTGGGCCAGGCAGGGAGGCCTGGCCCGATGAGGCACGGGAGGATAGCGTGAGCGAATTCGGGGACCTCGAGAAGAAGGCGCAGGACTACGTCGAGGAGCATCCGGACCAGGCCGACAAGGGGCTCGGCGAAGCGGCGGGTTTCGCCGAGCGCGAGACCGACCATCAGCACGATCAGCAGATCAATAGTGCTGTGGATGCCGCTGAACAGCACTTCGGCCAGAACCAGGATCAAAACCAGCAAGACCAGAACCAGCAAGACCAGAACCAGCAGGGCAACCAGAACTAGCCGCTGCCAAGATCAGAGGCCGGTTCTCATACAGGGAACCGGCCTCTTTCCGGCCTGGGTGCTGGCTCAGGGTCGCGGCCGCGACCCGAGGTGCCAGTCCACTCCGATCGTGCCCTGTGCAGCGGACACACCACTCCGGCCGCCGCCTCGGCCCCGGAGCACGTACGCGATACCCACCGCGATGATGCCACCGGCCACCGGGCCGGCAAGATATGCCCACCACGAGGTCCAGTCCCCCTTGACCAGGGCCGGACCGAGCGACCTAGCCGGGTTCATCGATGCGCCGCTGACCGGAGAGCCCCATAGCCCGGCCAGCGCGATATAGGCGCCTACACCGATAGCAGCCAGCGGCCCGATCTGCTGAGCACCCGATGCGGTGCCCAGGATCACGCTCACCAGCCCGGCGGTTAGGACCATTTCCCACAACAGCGCGGTGGTCGTCGAGATACCGCTTCCTGGCAGGGTCAGCCCCGCGCTGCCCTGCTTGCCGAGAAACGCCCATAGCACCAGCGTCGCCAAGGCGGCGCCGACGAACTGGGCGGCGATGTACGCAGGGACGCGTTTCCACGGGAAGTCGCCTCGTGCCGCGAAGGCCACGCTCACCGCCGGGTTCAGGTGCGCGCCGGAGACCGTCCCCATGAACAAGATGATGGCGGCCACCATCAGCGCCGGGGCCACCACCTTCGCCCCATAGGGGACTGCATTGCCCCCGAACCGGGCGCTGACCATGCCGCCGCCTACGGCCACTAGGACAAGGAAAAAGGTTCCGAGCAGCTCGGAGAATAGCCGCCGCCCTTCATACCTGTCGTTCAAGAAGTCGAACTCGCCGGCAACCGAGTTCGGCTGCCCCATGGACCGCAAAGCGACCTGGGCATGGCGGACGGCCTCGGAGCGATTTGGCTCCGGTCGCGGGGCTGGCTCATCTGGCTGGCTGGTCATTTTGCACCCCTTTCCAGCTCCCCATGGCACCGCGGAGGGGCGGGAACCTGGACTTTGGACCGCACGTAGCGGCTCGTCTATCACCCAGCATGCCACCGCGACTTGGCCAGAAATCATCCCAAAAGTATGAAAACCCAGCTGAAACTGGCCCGCTCAGCGGCGGCGGCACGCTGATAAGTTATGGCGCCGGGGAGACCCATCTAGCCTCAGCGGTTCATCAATACGAAGACTCCCCAGCCGAGGTACTCGCGCTGGTATCTGACATGGCGGGCCGGTGCGGTGTCGAGTTCGGCTCTCATTTCGCCGGCGAGTTCGTCGTGGGGATTGGCGTCAAGCCAGCGCCGGATATTGAGCCACTTGGCGGCTTCGTAGCGATCCCAGCTATCTTGGTCGGCGAGGACCAGCTCCACCACATCGCAGCCAAGCCGGCCGAAGGTCTCGATCAGCTCGGACAACGGAAGCCACTCATCCTGGTCGATCCGTGACTCGGTCGGCAACATGCAACTCGTCGGCTCGCGCCCGGGCCGCGGCTATGAACACGCTGCTGATGTCCACGCCGAGGCCGGTCACGCGATGATCACGTGCCCAGGTGCACAGCATCTCCCCCGTGCCGCAGGCCAGGTCGAGCATGCTCGTATCCGGCGCCAAGCGCAGAGCACCCCCTAGGGTGGCCAGCTTTTCGCTGGTGAACGGGTTATGGATGCGATGGCTGCTTTCACGGATAGTGAAGCTGCGGGGAAGATCCACTGCTGACAGCCTTTCTGCTGCCGGGTATGCCTCTCGATTTGCGCCGGCATGCGCGCGAAGATTGAGGCAAAGGTCCTCTAATGGGATCACGCAGAGAGGCGTCAACCCATGGCTGGTGGCACACCGTCCTCAGGAGTCGCGATCATCGGCTCGGGGGTCGCGGGCCTGCACCTGGCTCTGCTGCTGCAAAAGCAGGGAATCCCCGTCACCCTCTACAGCGACAAGACGGCCGCGCAGCTCGCCAGCGGCCGGATGCTGAACACGGTCGCCCACCACAACACGACCGTCAAGCGAGAGCAGGCGCTCGGCGCCGACCACTGGGACCTCGCGGAGTACGGGTACCTCTGCCATCACCATTACATCGGCGGGCCGCAGCCGCTGTCTTTCCCTGGTGCCTTCGGCGCCCCTTCGCGGGCCATCGACTACCGGGTCTACCTGCCGCGGCTGCTGGCGGACTTCCAGGAGCGCGGCGGTGACTTCCGGGCCGGGCAGGAGGTGAGCCCGGAAGAGATCGTGCGCCTGTCGGGGCTGCACGATCTCGTGGTCGTCGCCACCGGCAAGGGCGGCACCAGCGCGATGTTCCCTGTCATCGCCGGCAAGTCGCCCTATAGCCGGCCGCAGCGCCGGCTGTGCGCCGGGCTGTACCACGGCATCGCGCCATCCGAGCCCAAGGGCGTGACGATGAGCATCGCGCCGCCGCACGGTGAACTGCTGGAGATCCCCACCTTCTCCGCTTCCGGGCACGTCACGATCCTGCTGTTCGAGAACGTCCCCGGCGGCGACACCGAGGTGCTCGCCGACGCCAAGTACGACGAGGACCCGGCGGCGTTCGAGCGGCTGGTGCTCGAAAAGGTCCGCGTGCACCATCCGCAGGTTTTCGAGCGGATCGACACGGCGCGGTTCGGGCTGACCGGTCCCGAAGATCTGCTGCAGGGGGCCGTCACGCCGGTGCTGCGTGAGGACTACGCTGTCCTGCCGAACGGGAGGGTCGCCGTCGCGCTCGGCGACGCGCACTCGGTCGTCGACCCCGTCGTGGGCCAGGGCGCGAACTCGGCGTCCTACTCGGCCTGGGAACTCGGTACCGTCATCGGCGAGGACCCGAACTTTGACGAGCGGTTTGCCCAGAAGGTCGCCGCCCGCCGCGCCAACCGGGTGCAAGCGATCTCCGACTGGACGAACCTCATGATCGCGCTGCCGCCAACTCCGCACCTGCTCCAGCTGCTGGGCGCGATGTCGCAGAACCCAGCCATCGCGGACGAGTTCACCGACAACTTCAACCAGCCGGAGCGCCAGTGGGACATCCTGGCAACCCCCGAGCGCACGGGCGCGTTTCTCGCGCGTCATGGAATGTAGCCGCCGGCCACGCAGATGACCCGGGCGCTGAGCTGACGCACGTCACGCTCAGGCTGATGTGCCGGCCGCCGACCCGGCCAGGTAGCACACCCGGCGGACGATGTTGACGGCATGGTCGCCGAGCCGCTCGTAGAACCGCGCCATCAGCGCCATCTCGATCGTCACCGGGGAAGCCATCCGGCCCGACGCGAGTTCAGCCACGAGGCTGGTGTGCGGCGCGTGCATCTCGTCATTAACCTTGGCCAGCTCGGGGGCGGCCGAGCCGTCCCGCTCGTGCCAGCAGTCCGCCGCCCGGTCCCACATGCCGCTGGCAAGCTCGCCCATCCGCTCAATGAGCCCGCGGCAGCGCGGCGACAGTTCCGCGGCGAGCAGATGGCCTGCCCCCGACGCGATCTGGCATTCCAGGTCGTGGGAGCGCTCCAGTTCCGGCGCGATCCGCAGCACGGTCACCAGGAACCGCAGGTCCGAGGCGACAGGCGCCTGCAGCAAGATCTCCCGGCATACCAGCTGCTCGATCTCACGGTAAAGGGCGTCGATGGCCCTATCCCGCTCGGCCAGCCGTCCGGCAACCTCGTTGCTGCCGCTCAACAGCGCCTCAGTCACCCCGGGCAGATCTTCGCAAACCGTGGCGAACAGCTCGATAACTTTGATGTCAATCGCATCCAGCTGGCGCGCGAACTCACGACGTTGCTCGGTCACAGCCACCCCCTCGGCGCGCGGCTACCCCAGCTCGCAGCCTGCAAACGGCCGCCCCGCGGCAGCAGGGGTACGCTCATAGCGTGCGATGTTGACCTAGCACCAGGAACCGTGCCCGTGGACCTCCGAGCGGCCCAGTCAGCTATGCAGACCGGACCAACGATCAGGAGGATTCATGGCACCCGACGTTCGCCTCGCGAACCGCGACGACGCTGCCGCCATCGGGCAGCTGCTCTACGCCTTCAACCGGGAATTCGACGAGCCCGCCCCTCCACCCGATGCGCTGGCGGAACGGATCCGGCAGCTCCTCGACGGTGGCGACACGCTCGTCCTGCTCGCCGGCACCGGGCCAGATGGCCTGGCAGTTCTCCGCCTCCGCCCGGCGATCTGGAGCACTGGCCTGGAGTGCTACCTGGCGGAACTGTACGTCACTCCGGCCCGGCGGGGGCAGGGGCTGGGGCGTGCCCTCATGGAATCGGCCCTTAGCGAGGCCCGTACCAGGGGCGCGGACACGATGGATATCGGCGTCGACGAGCCGGACCTCGCCGCCCGCCGCCTGTACGAGAGCCTCGGATTCACGAACAGATCGGGCGGCGACGGTCCCTTGATGTATGTCTACGAACGCGATCTTCAGGGGGATTGAATGAGCCCGGTCAGCTGCGCCGTCAGCACGCGCGTCAGCCGCGGCCCGATCTCCACGATCGCGTGCGCGAGCCGGGGTCGCTTCGGTAAAGCTCTTGCACCAGCGGCCCCAGCGTCGCCATCTGCCACAGCGCTCCGGCCAATGAGGTGGCCGTCGCGATCACGTCGACGCGCTCCTGCTCGCCAAGCCCGAACAACCGCATCAGCTCCGCGCCGATCGCCTCGACCTCTTCCAGGGTCGCCAGCTTGAACGTCCGCACCGACTCGAGAGACACATTGCGCTCGAGGTTGAGGGGTGCCTGCGCGTGAGCCGCTCAGCTGACTACGCCGAGCCCTACCCGGCCGAGTTCCCGCCAGCCAAGCTCTCCGTTTAACGGGTGGTTAGTCAATTCCATTGTCCGGAACGTACCCGGCTTGCTCCGCGCGCTTCATGACTCCAGTTCGCCGCGGCGCCGTGAGTCGAGTCTCTCGCGCGTGGGCTTCGTTGGCGGCCGGCGCTTCACCTCGACGCCGCCCATGAACGCCACCCCGTTGACGATGATCGTCGGGCCGCCCGGCTCGCCGGTCCCGCCGGACTGGTGGTCGAAGGCGCCCATGATGCCGATGCCGGTGACCCGGACGTTGGCGTCCTCGGGCACGGTGATCTCGATGCCGCCCATGAACGTGATCGCGTGGATCGTCGCGGTCCGCGTGGCATACCGCGCGTCGCGCAGGTCGATTTCCCCGCCGCCCATGAAGGCGAAGGCGGTGAACTCTTCCGGCACCACCCAGTCGCCCCTCCTGGAGAACCCGCCCATGATGGCGAAGGCCCCGTGCGACGTCGGCTCGCCGCCGAACCGCTGCGGGTCGCCGGATGGAACGTGCGCGGGCTCGGGCGCCGCGCCGCCGGATGTCTGCGGCAGGTCCCTGGTGATCGGCTCGAGCTCCGCGTAGGTCTTGGCCGCATACACGGCGTCGAGCCGTTCGTCCAGCTCCTCCATGGTCAGTCGGCCATCCCCAGCTGCCTGGCGAATTACGTCGGCGACACGCTCGCGATCGGCGTCGGAGGCACGCAGGTTCCCCTTGTCCGGGACTGCTGGCGGACTATCCATGTATAGAGCCTAGGCGGCCCTGGGCAGCTAGGTACAGGTCCCCTGAGGCCCGCGCGTCAGAGATCGCTTATCGGGATGATCTCGAGAACCTCGATGGACGCGCCGGGCATGCTCAGGTGCGGGTGACCGAAAAGGATGGTCTCGACTTCGTCGGCCGAGCCCGCCTCCAGGATGGAGTAGCCCGCCACGTCAGTGGACCCTGCCGCGCCAGGTCCCACATGAGTTGTGTGACCGAGCGGCGACCCGAGGTCGGCGATGGCGTAGCCGACCTTGTTCGCCCAGGCCCGCCACGCTTCCATGCCGGCTTCCTGCTGTTCGGGGGTGGCGTTGGCCATCTGCTCGAGCGCGGATGCCTCTGCACGGTAAAGGATCATGAACTTAGACATCGTGACCTCCCCGGTTCTTCGCGGCCCCTGCCGTCCGCGCTAGGGGAGACACTACACGGGCCGTCCAGGTAACGACCGGCCGGTTGCGACCGCGATCTCGTCCGCGACCTCGGCGGGCCGGTCGAGCGGCAGGAACGTCCGGCCCCCGGGCACCGTGGCGAAGGTCGCGTGCGGGAACGACTCGCTCAGCCGCCGTCCCAGCTCGACCCGGAAGTACGGGTCGGCGTCACCCCAGAGGATCCGTACCGGCCCGGTGAACTGGCCGAACCGGCTGGCGGCGTCGAGGAGTAGGCCCGGCCGGACGCCCCTGGCGAACCTGGCGAGGTCGTGGCGGATCGCCTTGCCGGCCAGCGGCTGGACCCAGTCGCTGGTCAGCGCGCCGTCGAGCGGGCTGCTGCTGAGCGGCCCGAAGGCGAGCGGGCCGTGCCGTACGGCCCGCGACCGGAGCGTCGGAGCCAGGCAGGCGACCAGCCCGGGATGGCGCAGGGCGTGGAAGAGCGGCGCGAGGCCCCGGGGCGGGAAGCTGCCGAACGCGTCGCAGTTGGTCAGCACCGCGCCGCCGATCCGGCTCGTGTCGCCGCCGAGCATGAGCTGGCAGATGGCGCCGCCGGTGTCGTTGCCGACGATGGTGACGTCGCTGAGGTCGAGTGCCGCAAGGAAGCCCCGCGTGAGCGCGGCGATTCCCTGCGGCGAGAGGTCGGCGTCCGCGTTCATCGGGCGCTGGTGCGAGCCGAGCGGCAGCGTCGGCGCGTAGCTGCGGATGCCGTCAGCGGCCAGCCGGTCGGCGACCGGTTCCCAGAGCCGTGCGTCGACGAGCAGTCCGTGCACGAATACGACTGGCGGGCGCGAACTCGAGCGCGGCCCGGCAGCGCGGTAGAAGAGATCGCCCTGCGGCAGTTCGGCCACGAGGGGCCCGGCCGTGCTATGGTCAATGCTCATAACCAAAAACATACAGACTGTACGTATGTATGTCTAGGCCCGCGACGGTGCGAGAATCGAGCCATGTCCTCACCGACTTCCGCCGGCACGTGGTCCCGGCCGCGCCGCACCCAGGCCGATCGGTCGGCCGCGACCCGTGACGCGCTGATAGCGGCGGCGCGCCGGCTGTTCGCCGCGCACGGCTTCGCTGAGGTGCCGACCGACTCGATCGCGACGGCGGCAGGGGTCACCAGGGGGGCGCTGTACCACCAGTTCGCGGACAAGACGGCGCTGTTCGAGGCGGCCCTGGACGCCGTCGAGGCCGACGTCGCCGCGCGGCTCGCGCACGAGGTGGCGGCCGTAGGCCCGAGCGACCCGGTCGAGGCCATGCGGCACGCGGTACGGGTCTGGCTGGGGATGTGCACCGAACCAGAGGTGCAGCGCATTGCCCTCGTCGACGGACCGTCGGTGCTGGGCTGGGCGCGGTGGCGGGAGATATGCCAGCGGCACGTGTTCGGCCTGGTGGAGGCCGTCGTGGCGCAGGGCATCGAGCTGGGGAGCATCCGTGCGCGGTCGGCGCGGCCGATCGCGCACGTGCTCATGGGCGCCAGCGACGAGGCCGCCCTCTACGTCGCCGAAGCGGCGGACCAGGAACTGGCACGTGCCGACATGGTCGATGCCCTCGACCGGCTCATCGACGGCGTGGCAAGCCGGTAGGCGCTACCCGAGGAGCGGGCGCGGATCGAACGTCACCCGGATGCGCGTGATCTGCCCGTCCTCGACATGGCTCCAGTTGACGACGGGCAGCGGCCCGGCGGTGGCGGTCCGCAGCTCGAACCAGGTGAGCACGTCCGGCCCGTCCACCCAGCGCTTGATCACGTCGACCTGCCTGGTCATGGAGAACATCCCAGCCAGGCCGCTGGCCGTCTCCGCCGCTCCGTGGGTGCTGCCCAGCGCCCCGGCGAAGTCGACATCCGGGTGCAGCAGCGGCCGCACGCTGTCGATGTCGCCGTCGCGCCAGGCCTGGAAGTACGTTGCCGCCACTTCTTCTGGTGTGCGCGCCGATTCCATGGCACCGACACTACGCCGGGCGGCGGCCCGTAGCTAAGCTCCATTCTTATGGCTAAAGCATGGGCCATTTCCGGGGTAGACCTGCACCTGGAACTGGCCGGGCACCGGGTGCGGGCCGGGCTGGAGACGGCGCTTCGCGAGGCCGTGCAGACCGGGCGGCTGGCGCCGGGGACTCGGCTGCCATCGTCCCGGGCGCTGGCCGCCGACCTGGGGATCGCCCGCAACACCGTCGCCGAGGCGTACGCCCAGCTCGTCGCGGAGGGCTGGCTGACCGCCGCGCAAGGCTCGGGCACCCGGGTCGCCAGCACCTCCGTGGTCCTCCCGGTGCCAGCGGCGGACGGCCAGCCGCCGGCCGGAACCCCGGTGGCCCGGCACAACCTGCGGCCCGGGTCGCCTGACCTGTCGGCGTTCCCCAGGGCCGGGTGGCTGTCCGCGGCGCGCAAGGCGCTGTCCGCCGCGCCCAGCCAGGCGCTGGGCTACAGCGATCCCCGCGGCCGACCGGAGCTGCGCAGCGTGCTGGCCGCCTACCTGGGCCGCACCCGGGGGGTGCGGGTCGCGCCGGACCGGATCGTCGTCTGCGCCGGGTTCACGCAGGGACTCGCCCTGCTGTGCCAGGTGCTGCCGGACGCCGGCGTCACCAAGATCGCGGTCGAGGACTACGGCCAGCCGCATACGGTCAAGGCTCTCGCGGCCTCCGGCCTCGCCCCGGTCATGCTCGGGGTCGACGACGGCGGTGCGGTACTGGACGCGACGCACGGCGCGCAGGCGATGCTGCTCACCCCGGCGCACCAGTTCCCCCTCGGCTCGGTGCTGTCACCACGGCGCCGCGCGGAGGCTGCCCGCTGGGCCGCTAGCAGTGGCGGCCTGATCATCGAAGACGACTACGACGGTGAGTTCCGCTACGACCGTCAGCCGGTCGGCGCGCTGCAAGCGCTGGCCCCCGAGCACGTCATCTATGCCGGTACGGTCAGCAAGACCCTGGCGCCCGGGCTCCGGCTCGGCTGGCTCGTGCTTCCCGGCCGGCTGACCGAGGCGGTGGCCAGCGCCAAGGCGCGGTCAGACGCGCACACCAGCAGCTTCGAGCAGCTCACGCTCGCCGAGTTCATTACCTCCGGGGCCTACGACCGGCACGTGCGCCGCGTCAGGCTCGCCTACCGGCGCCGTCGCGACCGCCTCGTCGCCGCGCTCGCGGCGCACGCGCCCGGTGTCCGCGTCACGGGGATCGCGGCCGGACTGCACGCGGTCGCCGAACTGGGCCCCGGCCAGCGGGAAGAACAGGTCATCGCCCGCGCCGCCGCCCGCGGGGTGGCGATCGAAGGGCTGGGCGGGTACGCGCTCCGCGAGCACACCCGCGGACCCGCACTGGTCATCGGCTACGCCACTCCGCCAGAACACGGCTACACCACCGCCCTCGCCCGGCTCGTCGCGGCGATCCGGGACCAGTAATGGCCCATGTTTTCACCTATAGAGTGGCTCTTACTCATGGGCCGCTTGGGGCATAGCGTCAGTGTCATGACAGCAACTGAGACTGGCGCCAACGTCAGCAGCACATCGCAGATCCCGGTCAGGCTCGACTTCGACACGCAAGCCGCGGGATTCGCCCGCGCGATGAGCCACCTCGACCGCGCCGCGACCAAAGAACTGGACCAGGCCGGCATCGACCCGCTGCTGCGGGAACTGATCCGCGTCCGGGCTTCCCAGCTCAACGGCTGCGCCTACTGCATCGACATGCACACCAAGGACGCCCGCGCGGCCGGGGAAGCCGAGCACCGCCTCTACGCGCTGCCGGCGTGGCGGGAGACCCCCTTCTTCACCGAGCGGGAACGCGCCGCGCTGGCCTTCACCGAGGACGTGACCTTGCTGGCCGGTGAGCACGTCCCGGCCGCCGCCTACGACGCGGTGGCGGCCCAGTTCGGGCCCGGCGAGGTCGCTGCCCTGCTTGCCCTCATCGTCACCATCAACGCCTGGAACGCGATCGGCGTCACCACCCGGGCCTGGCTTCCCGGCTCCTATCAGCCCTAGTAGAGGAATGCGTCGGCGGACTTGTTGTAGGGGCGGATCTCCGACAGCCGGCCTGAGGACACCTTGGCGGCCCAGTGCGGGTCGGCGAGGCTGGCGCGGCCCAGCGCCACGAGGTCAAACTCTCCCCGGTTCACCAGGTCGGCGAGCGGGGCGAGAGACAGGCTCGGCGCCCTGCCCGAGCTGGCGTCGTCGGTGATGGACATGAACGGGGCGCCGACTCCCACCGAGCCGATCCCGATGACGGGCCTGCCGCTCACGTGCTTGGTCCAGCCCGCCAGGGTGCGGGCGGAGCCGTCGAAGGCGGGCATCCAGTAGCGGCGGGTGGAGGCGTGGAACATGGATACGCCCGCTTCGACGAGCGGGGTGAGGAACGCCTCGAGGTCCTTCGGGCTCTCGGCGATCCTGGCGTCGAAGTCGTTGCCCTTCCACTGGGAGAACCGGAAGTCGACAGGGAACTCCGGGCCGACCGCCGCGCGGACGGCGGCGGCGATCTCGGCCGAGAGCCGGACCCGGCCGGCCATGTCCCCGCCGTAGGCGTCGGTGCGCCGGTTGGTGACTGGCCAGTGGAACTGGTCGAGCAGGTAGCCGTGCGCGCCGTGCAGGTCGACGCCGTCGAAGCCGGCCGCCTTGGCGAAGACCGCCGCCTGGGCGAAGGCCTCCACGGTCTCTTCCAGCTGCGCGATGGTGGCAGGCTCGCCGACGACCTGGCCGTCGCAGTTGATGCCGGACGGGGAGATCATGGGGGAATCGGGATACGGGCCGGCGCCCGGGTCGCGCTGCGCGCCGATGTGCCACAGCTGCGAGAAGATGAACCCGCCCACGGCGTGCACCCCGCTGGTCACCTTCCGCCAGGCGGTCAGTGCGTCGTCGCCGAACAGCCGCGGTACGTTGTCGAAGCCGCCCGCCGACTCGTTGACGTAGCTGCCCTCGGTCATGACGATGCCGAGCGACTCCGCGCGGCGGGCGTAGTAGGCGGCGACGTTCTCCCCCGGCACGCCGTCCGGTGAGAACGCCCGGGTCATCGGCGACATGACGAAGCGGTTGCGGAGCCTCAGCCCGGCGATCGTCACCGGGGAGAAGAGCGTGCTCATATCGGCCCCGTCAAGCAGGGTCAGGGACAGGTTCGCCGCGCGGGCGTCGTTCAGTTCCGTCACAGCGGCCTCAACGTCGATCGACAACGAAGCTGATCGCGACCGCGACGATGATCAGGATGCCGCGGACGACGTCCTGCCAGTAGTCCGGGACGGCGAGCAGGTCGAAGCCGTTCGTGATCATTGCGAGAATCAGCACGCCGAGGACCGTGCGCCAGACCGAGCCGACTCCGCCGAAGATGCTGGTGCCGCCGAGCGCCACGCCGGCGATCGCGAGCAGCGCCAGCGAGCCGCCGAGGCCGGTCGTGGCACTCGACCCCGACCCGGTTATCGACGAGTCGAGCAGGCCCGAGAGGCCGCAGGCGGCACCGGTCAGGACGAAGGTGATGATCACGATCCGGTCCACTTTGAGACCCGACAGCCGGGCCGCGTTGCGGTTGTCGCCGACGCCGTAGAGGTGGCGGCCGAACACGGTGTACGACAGCACGAGCTGGAGGACGATCGCAACGACGGCGAAGATGATGACCGGGTACTGGATGCCGCCGGTCTTGTTCTGGCCGAGGAAGGTGAACACGCTGCTGGCGGGGGTGATCAGCAGGCCTCCGCCGGTCACTCCGACGGCGATGCCGCCGAACGTGAGGGCGCTCGCGAGCGTGGCGAGGAACGCGTTCACGCGCAGCTTCGTCACCAGCAGCCCGTTGATGAGCCCCATCGCCAGGCCGGAACCGATCGCGACGGGGAACGCCCACCAAACGCCCCAGTGGACGGCGGCCCACGCGCCGAGCACCTCGCTCAGCACGAAGATCGCCCCGAGCGAGAGGTCGAAGTTGCCGGCGATGATCGTGAAGGTGACGGCGCAGGCGGCGATGCCGAGCGTCGCGTTCTGGAAGACGAGGTTGAGGAGGTTCTGCTTGGTGAGGAAGACGGACGACGCGATAGAGAAGTAAGTAAAGAGCACGATGGCGAAGACGACGATGCCGTAGTCGCGGACGTGCTCGGCCTTGATCCGGCGTGGCGGACGCCCGCGCGGAACGGCAATCCCGTCCGGGCTGACGGGGTCCCCGGCCGGAACTGGATCTCCGGCCAGCGGCCCAGACGGCTGCGCGGTCATGCGATGGGTCTCCCTCCAAGGCCGAACGCGGCCTCCATCACGGCATCCAGCTGAGGGTCAGCGCCGAACTCACGAGTGATCGAGCCGCGGCGCATCACGAGCACGCGATGGGCGAGCCCGAGCACTTCCTCGATCTCCGACGAGATCATGAGGACGGCGGTGCCCTCGGCCGCCAGGTTGTTGATCAGGCGGTGGATGGCGGCGCGCGCCGCCACGTCGACGCCGCGCGTGGGCTCGTCGAGGATCAGCACCCGCGGGCTGCGAAGCAGCCAGCGGGCGAACATAAGCTTCTGCTGGTTGCCGCCGGAGAGGTTCGCGGTCTTCGCCGACGGGACCGGCGGCTCGACAGACAGCAGTTTCAGGAGCGAGTTCGTCTTCGAGCGCTCGAGAGCGAGGCGCATTATGCCCAATCGCGAGGCGAACGAGCGGAGGTCGGCGAACGTCGTGTTCGCCGCCAGGGAGAGCTCCAGGAACAATCCGTCATCCTTGCGGCTCTCTGGCACGAACGCCATCCCGGCCGCCATCGCGTCCGCGGGCGAGCGGATGGCGCGTGCGGTGCCGTCGACGGCGATCGTGCCGCTATCGATCGGATCGGCGCCCGCGATCGCGCGGGCGAGCTCGCTGCGGCCGCTGCCCACGAGGCCGGCCAGGCCGACGATTTCGCCGGCCCGGATCTGCAGCGAGATGTCCCTGAGCACGCCCTTGCGATTCAGGCCGGACACGTCGAGGACAACTGGAGCCGTCGAGCCCCGCGGCTTCTCGAAGTGCTCCGCCTCCTGGGCGGCGCCGAACATCCCGCCGACGAGGCTGTCCTCGGTTTCTTTCGCGACCGGCGCCGTCCGCACGAGGTGCCCGCTGCGCAGCACCGACACCGTGTCGGCGAGTTCGAGCACCTCGTCGAGGAAGTGACTCACGTAGACGATCGTCTTGCCGTCCTCGCGCAGCGCGGCGATCATCTGGTGCAGCGTCTTGGTCTCGACGCTGCTCAGCGACGAGGTCGGCTCGTCCATCACGATCACTCGCGCGTCGCACGCGACCGCCCGCAGGATCTCGACCTTCTGCTTGTCGGCGGTGCGCAACCCGCCGACCTTGGCGTTTCCGTTGAGCTCGAAGCCCCAGCGGGAAATGAGCTCGTCGTACTGCCTGTGCATCTGGCGTCGCTGGACCACCCCGGAGCGACTCGGCTCGATGCCGAAAAAGACGTTTTCAATCACGCTCAGGTGCGGCATCGGCGAAAGTTCCTGCGTTATCGTCACGATCCCGTCGACGCGCGCCTCGCGCGGGCTCGAGTAGCGGACCGGCCGGCCGTCGACGTAGAGCTGACCGTCGTCGGGGCGGATCACGCCGCCGACGATCTTGCCGAGCGTCGACTTCCCGGCGCCGTTCGCCCCGACGAGCGCGTGCACGGTAGCTCCGGCAACCTCGACGCTGACGTTGTCGAGCGCCTTGGTGCCGGAGTACCGTTTGCCGATCGAGACGAGCCGGATCGGCGAGACCGCTGGTGAACTCACCCGTGGTTGCCCTCAAGCGTCCAGTCCGGCACGAAGTTCGGGTGCGAGTTCAGGTAGGCCTGGTCGATGATCGCCGGGCGGGTGTCCGAGTTGATGATGTTCACCAGGTTCGGCACCGACTGTCCCTTCAGCGCCTGGTCCAGGTACTGGATGCCGACCGTCGACTCTGAGTACGGGTACAGGCCGAGGGTGGCGTACACCGTGCCGGTCTTGACCTGATTGACAAGCTCCTCCGCGCCGCCGTACCCGATGACCTCGATGTTCTTGCCGGGTGTGTAACCGCCGACCAGCTTCATCGCGGTCATCGCCCCAGCCGCCATCTGATCGCCGAACGTCGCGAACACGTTAACGCCCTTGTTCGCTGTGAAGAACGTCTGGGCGACGCCCTGGGAGGCCGTCTGGTCATAGTTGCCGGGTGGCATCACCTTGAACGTGTAGTTCGGCCTCCCCTTGTAGTACGCCGTCATCGCGTTGATGCGAACCGTGTCGGTCGGGTAGTTGGCGAGTCCTGGCAGGAAAGCGATGGTGCAGTGGCCGTTGCCCACCATCTTCGTGCAGGCCGAGTTCATCGCGAGTTCCAGGTTCGTCGACTCCGCGCCGATCGACTGGCCGACGGTCGTGAGGCAGGTCGGGGAAGCCGTCAGGACGTTCTGCTCAGTCAGCGTGCCCCACGTGTAGTCGGCGCACGCGACCTTGATGCCCTTGGCGAGCGCCTGATTGATGACCGGGGTGAGGGCCACGTCGTCGAGACCCCAGACCCAGAAGCCCTTGTACTTGCCAGTGGTGATCGCGTCCTGGATCTGCGTGGACTGCAGCTGCGGGTTGTTGTTGGCGTCGAAGGCGTCAAGCTGGATGCCCAGCTTCGCGGCCTCCGCCTGCGCACCCTTCAGCGACGCGATCCCGTACGGGCTCGGGTTGTAATAGAAAATTGCCATCCGGGTCGACCCGGTCGCCGCTGCGCTCGAGGTCGAAGAGGATGCGCCTGAGGATGAAGAGGATGTGCCCGAGGTCGAACCGGTCGATGACGACGGACTCGAGCTGCATCCGGCAATTAGTAGCGCGGCCGCGGCTAGTGCTACTGCGCCCATGGCAAGGCGGCCGCGATGAAGTTTAAACATGGTCCTATCGCTCCTCTGCGAGGGAAAGGCCATCGAGCCGGTACCCCTCACGCTGTCCGGCTCGGTTGAAGCCGAACGTAACCCGTAATGACGTGCGCGGATATTGGCGCGGACGTCAACGCATGCGGTGAGGCGTAGTGGCGGGACTCTAAGCAGGGCTTACGGGGTGACACGTATCGCAGGGGCGCTTTTGCAAGCGACATTAAAACTGTACAATCACGAGCCTGATTGTTGCTCAAGTGAACAAATGATGCGCCTGTGATAAAAGTCAAGATAACCATCATCAGCGCTTCTTTACAGTATGGCTTGCGTGAATGGCGCGCAGCCGCCTGGCGCCGCGGGAGCGGCGGTCAAGTCCCGGCGAGGGGCGGGGACTTGACCACCTCCGCCAGCGCTTCCATGGCGGGCACGGCGGCGAGCAGCAGTTCCGCGGTCTCCGCCGGCAGCCGCTCCAGCCACTCGGAAAGCACCTGAGTGCGCTGCTCCCTGACCTGTTCGTGCAGCTGCGCGCCCTCCGTCGTCACCTCCACGCGCGCCGCGCGCATGTCGCTCGGGTCGGGCAGCCGCCGGATGAGGCCGCGCTCGTCGAGCACCTTGACGATCCGCGACAGCATCGTCGGGTTCAGCCCCTCGAGCTCCGTCAGCTCAGCCAGGCCCAGCGGGCCGCGGACGCGGACCAGTGCCAGGACGGAGTACTGCGTAGGCGTCAGGTCCGCGCCCGTGGACGTCTCGTTGAACTGCCGGGCAAGCCTGGGGATGACCCCGCGCAACCGGACCACGAGTTCGGCATCCATGACGTTCTCCGGATTTTGTTTGAATGCTTGCTGGCAAGCAAGTAATGTTACGATACATGAGCGCTGCAGGAGAGATCGCGCAAACGGGCCGGGTCGCAGCGCTCGGGGCGGAACCGCTTGGACGGCGCAAGCTCGTCTTCGCCATCGTCTCCATCGGCTTGTTCATGTCCTCGATCGACCAGACCATTGTCGCCACCGCGCTGCCCGCCATCGAACGCGAACTGCACGCCACCCTCAACTGGAGCGGGTGGACGATCTCGATCTACGCGCTTGGCCAGGTCATCGCCATGCCGATGGCCGGGAAGATCAGCGACATGTACGGCCGCAAGAAGGTCTTCATGATCTCCGCGGTCATCTTCACCCTGTCCTCGCTGTGCTGCGGCTTCGCGGGCAGCATGGCTTTCCTGCTGCTGGCGCGGTTCATCCAGGCGCTCGGCGGCGGCGCGTTCATGCCGTCGGCCACCGGCATCGTGGCCGATCATTTCGGCGCGGAACGGGATCGCGCGACGGGCATGTTCACGTCCATCTTCCCGATCGGCGGCATGATCGGCCCGGTGCTCGGCGGCCTGTTCGTCACCTACTGGTCGTGGCGCGGCATCTTCCTGGTCAACGTGCCGATCGGCCTGGTCCTGATAGCGCTGACGGCGAAGTTCATCCCCGCCTCCGCCACCCGACCCGCCAGCCGCATCGACATCCACGGGATCCTGCTGCTTGCCGTCTCGATCGCGACCGCCATGTTCGGCATCACCTACCTGGGCAGCGGGCAGGTGCCGCTGTACAGTCCGGTCTTCCTCGGCTGCGAGGCGGTCGCGGCCGGGACCGTGTACCTGTTCCTCAGGCACTCCCGGCGAGACTCCGCGCCGTTCGTCCCCTACCGGCTGCTGCGCGGGCGCGGCTTCGGCGTCATGAACCTGATCAACTACGTATACGGGGCGGCCGCGCTCGGCTTCGGCGCCCTCGTCCCGCTCTACGCGCAGGAGCGGTACCACATCGCGCCGCTTGGCGCGGGCACGCTGCTCACGGCGCGAGCGGTCGGCATGATCGCGGTCGCGGGCGCGGCGACGATGGCGCTGCGACGGACCGGCTACCGGCTGCCGATGATCGGCGGTTTCGTGATAGTGGCCGGCGGCCTGGTGATGATGGCGGCCACGCCATCCCTGTCGCCCTACACGTGGCTGGCCATCGCGGCCGCCATCACCGGCTGCGGCATGGGGCTGTCGGTCCCGGCCGCCAACAACGCGAGCCTGCAGCTCGCCCCCGACCAGGTGGCCGCCATCGCAGGGCTGCGCGGCATGTTCCGCCAGTCCGGGGCGATCACCGCGGTCTCGGTGACCACGGCGGTCATCGCGCGCAGCGCTGACCCTGGCGTGGTCCAGGCACGCGTGTTCCTCATCTTCGCGGCCCTGCTCGTGGCCATGCTGCCACTGGTCGCACTGGTGCCCGACCACCACGGCAACTGGTAGCGCGGGGTCGGCGCCTGCGTCGCTCCGGGAGTCACCACGGGCCCGTTCCGAATAAATGCCTTTTTATCCGTCAGCTGGCCGATGTTTCGGCTGGATCCGCTGCGGCATCCTCGGCTATCTCATCTCAGGGGAGGGGAGTTGAGCCGTGCCAGCTGATGCCCGATCCGGCGACTCGGTCTTCGCGGCGTGCCTGCGGCTTTTCTCGCGCCACCCGCTGGCGATCCGGCGGCATTACGCCGAGCACCGGTACGGTTCGCTCGTCCTGATGAACCGTGGCGCCGGCCGGGCCAGGTTCTTCGTCCTCATCATGGAGCGGGACGACCTGTTCGTCATCAGGCCGTGGGATCGGCGCGACGGCGGGCGGGTGGCGATCAGGCGCGGCGAACCCGTCCCTGACGACGTGCGTGATGCGATCGAGTCGGCAGTCCCTGTCCCGCGCGACGGCACGCTGCTCGGCTGGATGGACGGCTACAAGGTACAGGCGATGATCGCGGTGTACGGCCGGCTGACCGAGCCGTGGGACGACCCGGCCGCGGTCCCCGGGGTGCTGGTGATGCCGTTCGCCGGCAGCCAGCCCGCCGACTGGCCGCCGCTCACCGACAGTCCGCTGGACGGCGGGCGGCTGTGGCAGTACCTGGAGCGGGGCCACCTCGCGGACCTCACGGCGCTGGCCGCACGCCGGCCCGGATGCGTGTACTGGGTGCCCGGGCAGGACGGACGCGCCGCCGGATGGGCCGGCGCGAGGATCGTGGTGACCGAGCGGATGAGCACGGATAAGTTCTGGCTGCCGGCGGCGTCTACACCGACCGCGTCGCTCTCCGCGACGGAGCAGCACGGTGGACGGCCGGGCAGCTGCTCGCCCTCCCCGGGGTCGTCGACCTGGCCGCCCGGCGGCTGGCCACGGTCACCTGACCTGGAAGGCGCCCAGTCCCTCCGGTTGTTCCTGCCGCACCCATACGTCCGCCACCGCGGCCCGCCGTGGACCGTGCCTGGTCCAGTCCACGAGCTTCTGCACGTCGTCCTGGGTTCCCTCGAAGACGGCCTCGACCCGGCCGTCGGGCAGGTTCCTGATCCAGCCGCTCACGCCGTGCTCCTCGGCGATCTGGCGGCACGCGTCGCGGAAGAACACCCCCTGGACGCGGCCGGAGACGAATACCCGGTAGCGGACCACGGCACCGACGTTACCGTGACGGTGGCCCCGTTTACCCCACCCCCGGAAGGCGCGTTTAGTCCGCCCTCGTAAGGTAAGTAGCAGGACTCAGCGTTGTCGTGCCGCGACATAAGGGCCGAGGGGAAACCATGACGCCGTGGAACTGGGTGCAGCGGTGGCCTGCCTACCGGCAGGCGACGGGCAAGGACCGGCTCGGGCTCGGTGCGGCGGCGATGAGCGCGAAGACCCAGCGGATCACCCCGCGGACCAAGACGGCGGACAAGGTCGTCAAGTCCGTGTGCCCCTACTGCGCGGTCGGCTGCGGCCAGAACGTTTACGTCGCTAAAGGCCGAGGGGGGTCTGGGGGGATGGGTCCCCCCAGAGAAAGGGTCGTCCAGATCGAGGGCGACCCCGACTCGCCGGTGAGCCGGGGGCGGCTGTGCCCTAAGGGCTCGGCCAGCCTCCAGCTCACGACCGGGGACGCCAGGCAGTACGAGGTCCTCTACCGCCGCCCGCACGGCACCGAATGGGAGCGGCTGGACCTGGACACCGCGATGGACATGATCGCGGACCGGGTCATCAAGGCGCGCAACGAGGGGTGGCAGTGGGAGCAGGGCGGCCACCGCACCCGGCGCACCATGGGGTTCGCGAGCCTGGGCGGCGCGACGCTCGACAACGAAGAGAACTACCTGATCAAGAAGCTGTTCACCGCCCTCGGCGCGATACAGATCGAGAATCAGGCGAGGATTTGACACTCTTCCACCGTTCCCGGTCTGGGGACTAGCTTCGGGCGCGGCGGCGCCACCACCTTCCAGCAGGACCTGCAGAACTCCGACTGCATCGTCATCGAAGGCTCGAACATGGCCGAGGCGCACCCGGTCGGGTTCCAGTGGGTCATGGAAGCGAAGGCTCGCGGCGCCAAGGTCATCCACATCGATCCGCGGTTCAGCAGGACCAGCGCGATGGCCGACATGTTCGTGCCGGTGCGGGCGGGCGCGGACATCGCCTTCGTCGGCGGCCTGGTCAACTACGTGCTGACCCACGAGAAGTACTTCCATGAGTACGTCCTCAACTACACGAACGCCGCCGTGATCCTGTCCGAGGATTACGCCGACACCGAGGACCTGGACGGCGTCTTTTCCGGCCTGGACAGGGAGCACAAGGTCTACGACCATAACACCTGGCGGTACGAGGGATTCGAAGCGGAACCGGCCAGCGGTGCTCGCGGCGAGGAAGGTGAGGAAGAGGAGCCCCGGGTCCAGGAAGCGTCACGCGGCGAGGCGCACGGATCAGGCGGCGCGGCTGCAAGCCACCAGCCGGAGACCGACGAGACGCTCCAGCACCCGCGCTGCGTCTTCCAGGTGCTCAAGCGGCACTTCGCGCGCTATACGCCGGAGATGGTGGCGCTGATCGCCGGGGTGCCAGAGGACGTCTTCCAGAAAGTCTGCGAGCTGATCACCGAGAACTCCGGGCGAGACAAGACCACGGCGTTCGTCTACAGCGTGGGGTGGACGCAGCACACGGTCGGCGTCCAGTACATCCGCACCGCGTCGATCCTGCAGGCGCTCCTCGGCAACATGGGTCGGCCAGGTGGCGGGATCCTCGCGCTGCGAGGGCACGCGTCCATCCAGGGGTCCACCGACATCCCGACGCTGTTCGACCTGCTGCCCGGCTACCTGCCCATGCCGTTCGCCACCTCCGGCGCCGACCTGGACAGCTACGTGCGGGCCGAAACGGTGGTGAAGGGCTTCTGGGCCAACATGCGCGACTACACGGTGAGCCTGCTCAAGGCGTGGTGGGGCGACGCGGCGACCGCGGACAACGACTTCTGCTACGACTACCTGCCGCGGCTCACCGGCAGCCACAGCACGTACGAGACCGTCCGTGCGCAGATCGAGGGGACCTGCAAGGGCTACTTCCTGTTCGGCCAGAACCCGGCCGTCGGCTCGGCCGACACGCGCATGCAGCGGTTCGGCCTGGCGAACCTGGACTGGCTGGTGGTGCGGGACATGGTGCTGATCGAGAGCGCCACCTTCTGGCAGAACGGGCCGGAAATCGAGACCGGCGAGATGCGCACCGAGGACATCGGCACCGAGGTGTTCTTCCTGCCCGCCGCGGCGCACACGGAAAAGGACGGCAGCTTCACGAACACCCAGCGGATGCTGCAGTGGCACCACACGGCCGTCGAACCCGCCGGTGACGCCCGCAGCGACCTGTGGTTCATGTACCACCTGGGCCGCCGGCTGCGGGAGAAGCTGGCCGCGTCCGGCAGCGAGATGGACCGGCCACTGCTCGACCTGACCTGGGACTACCCGGTGAAGGGCGAGCTGGCCGAACCCGACGCCGATGCCGTGCTCGCCGAAGTCAACGGCTGGGACGGCGACGGCAAGCCGCTGTCCGCGTACACCCAGCTCAAAGCCGACGGATCGACCGCCTGCGGCTGCTGGATCTACTGCGGCGTCCGGGCCGGCGGTGTTAACCAGGCGGCGCGGCGCAAGCCAGGCCAGGACCAGAGCTGGGTCGCCCCGGAATGGGGCTGGGCATGGCCCGCCAACCGGCGCATCATCTACAACCGGGCGTCCGCCGACCCGGACGGCAAGCCGTGGAGCGAGCGCAAGGCGTACGTCTGGTGGGACCCGGAACAGAAGAAGTGGACCGGGCACGACGTGCCCGACTTCATCCCGGACCGGCCGCCGGACTACCGGCCGCCCGAGGACGCCACCGGCGTCGCGGCGATCTCCGGAATCGACCCGTTCATCATGCAGGCCGACGGCAAGGCGTGGCTGTTCGCCCCGGCCGGCCTGGTGGACGGCCCGCTGCCGGCGCACTACGAGCCCCAGGAGTCGCCCCTGCAGAACCCGCTGTACGGCCAGCAGCGCAACCCCGTGCGGCAGATCGTCAAGAGCAAGGAAAACCGGCTGCAGCCGAGTGGTAACGAGGCCGGCGCGGAGGTCTTCCCCTTCGTGGCGACCACGTACCGGCTGACCGAGCATCACACCGCCGGCGGGATGTCGCGCTTCCTGCCCTACCTGGCCGAACTTCAGCCCGCGATGTTCTGTGAGGTCTCGCCGGAACTCGCCGCCGAGCGCGGCCTCGAGCACCTCGGCTGGGCCACGATCGTCACCGCGCGGAACGCGATCGAGGCCCGGGTGCTCGTCACCAGGCGGATGACGCCGCTCACGGTGGGCGGCAGGACGCTGCATCAGATCGGCCTGCCGTACCACTGGGGGCAGAACGGGCTGACCACCGGCGACGCGGCGAACGAGCTGGCGCACCTGTCGCTCGACCCGAACGTGCACATCCAGGAGGACAAGGCGCTGGCCGTGGACATCCAGCCGGGACGGCGGCCCCGGGGCCGGGCGCTGCGCGCCCTGGTCCACGCCTATCAGGACCGCGCCGGGATCACGGAAAAGACCGGGACGGAGGCCTAAGTTGCCTAAGTTGCCTGAGTTGCCTGAGCTGACGACGGCAGCGAGCGACCCGGCGGCACTGGCCGGGTACGACGCCCACCCGCCACGCATGGGATTCTTCACCGACACCTCGGTGTGCATCGGCTGCAAGGCCTGCGAGGTGGCCTGCAAGGAGTGGAACTCCGTGCCCGAGGACGGGCTGGAGCTCACCGGGATGTCGTTCGACAACACGGTTGGCCTGAGCGCCTCCACGTGGCGGCACGTCGCCTTCATCGAGCAGATCGGCCGTCCCGGCGACGCGACGAGCCCGCCGGGAGACAGCCGCTGGCTGATGTCGAGCGACGTGTGCAAGCACTGCACGGAGGCGGCCTGCCTGGACGTCTGCCCGACCGGGGCGCTGTTCCGCACCGAGTTCGGCACCGTGGTGGTCCAGGACGACGTGTGCAACGGCTGCGGGTACTGCGTGTCCGCCTGCCCGTTCGGCGTCATCGCGCGCCGGGAGACCGACGGCGGCGCGCACAAGTGCACGCTGTGCTACGACCGGCTGACCGACGGGCAGATGCCCGCCTGCGCGAAGGCCTGCCCGACCCAGTCGATCCAGTTCGGTCCGCTTGACGAGCTGCGGGAACGCGCGAACGCCCGGGTCAGCGAGCTTCATGACCAGGGTAAGGACGAGGCGCGGCTGTACCTGGAAAACCCCGCGGACGGCATCGGCGGCGCGGGCGCGTTCTTCCTGCTGCTCGACGAGCCTGAGGTGTACGGGCTGCCGCCCGACCCGGTCGTCACCACCCGCGACCTGCCCCGGATGTGGCGGCACGTAGCCACCGCAGGCGCCGCGCTGGCGGCGGGGGCACTGCTCGCGACCCTGCGCTGGAAGGGGACGAGCCGATGAGCAGGTCTTACTACGGCAGGCCGGTCATCAAGGAGACGATCTGGGGCAGCCCTGAGGTCCCCGGCTACCTGTTCCTCGGCGGGCTGGCCGGCGCCTCGTCGATGCTCGCGGGCTTCGCGCACGCCGCGGGCGATCACGAGCTGGCACGCGTGTCGAAGACCGCGGCCACGGGCGCCATCGCGCTGTCCGCCGGGGCGCTGGTGAAGGACCTCGGCCGCCCGGAGCGGTTCCTCAACATGCTCCGGGTGGTCAAGGTGACCTCGCCCATGAGCGTCGGCACCTGGCTGATCACGAGCTACGGACCGCTCGCGGCCGCGGCCGCGGCGAGCGCGCTGACGGGCAAGCTGCCGAAGGCCGGCGCCGCGGCGACCGCCGGCGCGGCCGCGCTCGGTGCCGGGATCAGCACCTACACCGCCGCGCTGATCTGCGACACCGCCGTGCCCGCCTGGCACGACGGCCACCGCGAGATGCCCTACCTGTTCGCCGGGTCGGCGGCCACCGCGGCCGGCGGCCTCGGCATGATCGCGGTGGCGCCGCGGCACGCGGGGCCGGCGGTCAGGTTCGCCGTGCTCGGCGCGCTGACCGAACTCACCGCCAAGAGCCTGCTGCTGAATCGGCTGGGCGAGGGCGCCAAGCCGTATCAGCAGGGCAGGGCCGGAAAGCTGCTCGAAGCCGGCGAGGTGCTGACGGCAGCGGGCCTGGCCGGCGCGGTGCTCGCCAGCCGCGACCGGACGACGGCCGCGCTATCCGGGCTCGCGCTGCTCGCCTCCTCCGCGCTGACTCGTTTCGGCATTTTCGAGGCCGGCCGCGCTTCGGCTCGCGACCCGGCGGAGACGATCGAACCGCAGCGCCGGCGACTGCTCAAGAAATCAAAGCCAGTTACCCAGCATCCTGCCGCGATGACTTCCGACGGGGCTGCGCGTCTGCCCTGATGACCGTCTCAGGACGTCGCACGGGCTACCCACGCGAGCTACCACGGAGGACGCCATGACG
Organism: uncultured Actinomycetota bacterium; assembly: GCA_963843745.1. Classification (GTDB taxonomy): domain Bacteria; phylum Actinomycetota; class Actinomycetes; order Streptosporangiales; family Streptosporangiaceae; genus Trebonia. Next base: position 156,810 of record CAWJLP010000006.1, on the reverse strand, counting down.
AATGACCCTCTCGCCGCGCTGCCCGGTCGCCCTCCCGTGGTTGACCCGGCCACCTGGCAGGCTGCTCGTGACGAGCTTCTGGTCCGCGAGAAGGCTCACACCCGCGAGGGTGACGCCATCGCCGCGGCTCGTCGCCGGATGCCGATGGTGGAGTTCGACGGCAAGGTGGAGGTCACCGGCGCCCGCGGTCCGGTCCCGTTCCTGGATTTGTTCCAGGGCCGCGACGAGCTCGTGGTCTACAAGCACATGTGGTGGGATGGCGCGCCGCACCAGGGGCAGTGCGAGGGCTGCACCGTCACGGCCTGGCACGTGAAGGACGCGGTGTACCTCAATGCCCGCGGCGTTTCGTTCGCCATCCTGACCCCGGGCCGCTGGGACGAGGTGGCCTCCTTTACCGAGTTCATGGGCTACACCCAGCCCTGGTACTCGGTGCGTGACGCGGACGAGCCGATCGGCGGGGAAATGGGGCACGTCAGCTGCTTCCTGCGCGACGGCGACCGTACGTTCCTCACTTACTCCACGACGGGCCGCGGCACCGAGCCGGCCAGCGGGTCCTTCGCACTGCTGGACATGACGCCTTACGGCCGGGGCGAGGCGTGGCAGGCCAGCCCGGACGGCTGGCCCGAGGGGCACGGTCCGTGCTGGTACTGGCGCTCGGACGCGGCCGGGAACGCTACCTGGGGTCCGACCAGCCGCCCCGCCCCGCAGTGGACCCGCCCGGGCGCGACTCCTGCGGAGACCCTCGGCCGGCATGGTCACGACCACTGATGCGACTCCGGCCGGCCCAACTGAACCTTGACCGAGTGACCCGAGCCACGACGCAAAAGTGAAGTTACCCCTGGGAGTTGCTGATGCTCGCTGTCACCTCCCGGTGTCGCGCCCGCCCTCCTGGGCTATTTTCCTGATCCGTCCGGAGTCGGCGTCCGGATCGGGAGCATTCGGGCCGAGCGGGCCGAGGTCAGCGGCGCCCAGGTCGTTGTCGCCGATCAGCTCGAACTCGTCATCGTCCGGCTCATCCGGACTCACGGCGCCGTCGCCGGCCGGCTGGCCGACGGGCTGGCGTGGTCGGTGGCCTTGCCTGTGTTCTGACTGGCGGGGCCCCATGTCGGCGTCGTCTTCGTCTCGGGACTTCGCATGCGAGTCATGCCTTGTCGTGTTCTGGCTCATGACTATCCTCCGCTGCTGGCCGTCTGCGGGGCCGGCTCGGATTACCTGCCCGGTCCGACCGTGCTTTAGACAGGTCCCTGGTTAGCTGCTGCCAGTGTCATGCGAACTGATAAAAGATATTCATCTCATGAATTGCATTATGTCGAACACCTGTGCTATCCTGGCGGCAGGCCACAAGAGTGGCGCGAGCGATGAGAGGCAGGCGATCGGTCACGGCGTTACCCGGGGAGGTGGTTCAGGATGTGCACCGCAGGCGGCCAGGGTCTGGGCAGTGTCGCGGAGGCGCTGCGGATGACGCGCGCCGGGCTGGACTACCTGAACGGCCCGGGTGCCGGGGAGCTGGATGCCGCCGCGTGCGGGCCGGTGCTGCGGTCGCTGGGCGAGATCGAGGCGACGTTCACCGCGGCGCACGCCGCGGTGCTGGCCCGGTTCGACGCCGCCGACGCCCACGACGGTGACGGGTACGGCACCTCCGCCGCGTGGCTGATGGCGATGACCGATATGACCCGGCCGGACGCTAAGGCCAAGGTGCGGCGGATGCGGCTGCTGCGCGACCATCCCGCGATGGCCGGCGCGCTCGCCGGCGCGGATATCTCCACATCGCAGGCGCTGGCGATCGTGGAATGGACGAAGAAGCTTCCCGCGGAGCTGCGCGCGGAGACGATCAGGATCCTGGTCGAGGCCGCGCAGGCGGGCGCGTCGCTGGATGACCTGCGGATGATCGCGGCGGTGGCGGAGCAGCGGTGGCGCGCCTCGCGGCCCGACGGCGATGAGGACGGGTTCGACGACCGGTACGTGCAGGCCGGCACCACGTTCGGCGGCGCCGGCGTCATCCGCGGGAACCTCACCCCGGAATGCGCCGCCGCCGTGCAGGCCGTCTTGGAGGCCCTCGGCAAGAAGGCCGGCCCGGAGGACACCCGGACCGAGGGGCAGCGGTTCCACGACGCCCTGCAGGCGGGCTGTGAGCTGCTGATCGGCGCGAAGATGGTGCCGGACCGGGCGGGCGCGGACACCCACGTGGCGGTGCACATCGCGTTCCCGGAGCTGCGGCAGCGTCCCGGCGCGCCGGCGGCCGAAGAGGTGTGGCTGCGCGGCACGGCCGGCGAGCCGGGCTACCTGACCGGGAAGGACGCGGAGGCGGCCGCCTGCGACGCGGTCGCCGAGCCGGTGGTCACCGGGCACGCCGACATGCGGGTGGTCGACACGATCATCGCCCTCGCGCTGGCCGCGGCCGGCATCACCCTCGACGGCGCCGCCAGGCCAGCGACGGCGATGACCACACTGAGGCCAGCGGGCCGGACGACAGCGACCATGACGACGCCGGCCCGGACAGCGACGCCGGTGACGGCGGCCGGTCCTGGGGCACCGGCGGTCATCCCCGCGGAGCCGACGCCGCCCGGGCCGCGTCCCGCGCCCGCAGCCGCGCCCGGGAGCGGTTCACCCCCGACGCGATGCAGGCACTGCGGTACGCCATCGCCCGGCTCGCCATCGACTTCGTCTCCGGCCCGGCCGGCCTCGCCGCCTGGCTGCGCACCACCCTCCTCGCGCCGCCCTACAGCACCCCGTCGGTGCCGCTGGACGTCGGCTACTCCGACTCCATCCCGGCCAGCATCCGCCGCGCCGTCCAGCTCCGCGACCGCGGCTGCGCCTGGCCCCGCTGCGGCAGACCCGCCGCCTGGTGCGACGTGCATCACCTTCAGCACAAGGCCGACGGCGGGAAGACTTCCGTGAGCAACTGCGTGCTGCTGTGCCAGTTCCACCACGACGTGTGCATCCACCGCCGCGGCTGGCGGCTCGTGCTCCACCCCGACGGCACCACCACCGCCTACGGACCGGACGGGCAGGTGCTGCACAGCCACTCACCGCCCACCCTCCGCGCCGGGTAAACCCGGCCCGTCAAGGCTAGTCGACGTATAACGCTGCCAACCTGGCCGGACCGCCGCCCGCGCACGGTGTCTGCATCTGGACGTGTTCCACGGCCAGCGGCAACGACTGCCTCGACGAGGCAGCGCTGAACTCGCCTGACTCGCCGTCCATCACCGCAGACGGCAAGCACCAGATCGGTATCCGCCCCGGTCTTCGGCGGTGAACATCGCCTAACGAGCGGAGCATGAGGATACGGCCCGCGGGGCCGCGGCCCTCGACCTTGTCCAGGTCGACGATGATGGCGACGCCGCCGTGGCGGAAATCCATCTGCCGCTCGCGGGCCGGCGAGTTATCGAAGACGGCGCTCCTGGTGTCCTGGTCGTCCGCGATCCTGGCCCGGCCGTAGAAGGTGTAAGTGGTCCTGGTCTTCGGGTCGTGGTAGAAGAGCGTGACCTTGGGCCGGGCAGGGATGTGCCGCGGCAGGCCGCCTTCCGGGTCGCGCGCCCATACGGCCAGCTGGTCGTCGGAGTAGGCCTGGATCGTGCCGCGGAACGACAGGTGGATCTCGCCGTCACCGTCGCTGTACGCGATCATCATCGGCGTCTGGTTGTCGAAGGCGCCGTTGACCGCGTTCTTGATCTCGTCGGTGAGCCGCAGTTCGGCGGCCGGCACTGGCGCGCCGGGGAGGGTCTGCTGCTCGACCCGGCTGATCTTCGCGCCGCTGAACGTGAACACGAACTCCACGCCGCCAAACGGTGCCGTGGCCGGGAGCCGGGCGGTGACCGTGATCGTGTCGCCATTTTCCGCTGGCTCCGTCCAGTGCGGTCCGGCCGCGAGCAGTCCGGCGATGCGAGGCTCGTGCAGCAACGCGAGCGCCCCTTCGACGCCCTCGGCCCGCCCGAATTGGCTCTCCACGACCACGTTGTCGGCCAGGTAGCCGGCAACGCCGTCGTCCTCGCCCTTGACGATGGCGTTCTGGTACGCCTCAACTGCTGTGATCCGGTCGCTCATACCCCCAGAATCCCAGACCGCGCCGGTGCGGGCCAGTTCAGTTATCCGCCCACGGTGAACGCCGATTTCGCTTCCCCCGCCGCGTCTCTACAGTGGTGCCATGGCCGAGGTCGCGCGCGTTTACCCGCTGAAGAGGCAGCAGCCGGAACCACTGTGGCGCGAAGTGCTCGGCGCCCGGCTGCGGGCGCTGCGGGCCGAGCGCGCTGAGACGCTCGCCGAGACGGCGGAGCGGGCCGGAATCTCGCCGCAGTACCTCTCCGAGGTCGAGCGCGGGCGCAAGGAACCGTCCAGCGAGATGATCGCTGCCCTCGCCGGCGCGCTGGACACCACGCTGGCGGACCTGACCACCCAGGTCACCGAGGACCTGCGAGAGCGGCCGGCGCGGTCGCCGGTTGCCCCGGGCGCACCGGTCGCGCTCGCCATGGCGGCCTAGAACCCCCCGCTCAATCCACCCGGTCCGAGATGACCTGGTCGATAAGGCCGTATTCCAGTGCCTGGCGGGCCGTGAACACCCGGTCCCTGTCGGTGTCGGCGCGAAGCGTCTGAACCGACTGGCCGGTATGCAGCGACAGCACCGCCTCCATATCGGCGCGCAGCCGCACTACCTCGTCGGCCTGCAGGATCAGGTCGGGAATCGTGCCCTGGCCGCGGGCCGCCGGCTGGTGCAGCACGACGCGGGCGTGCGGCAGCATCAGGCGGTGCCCTGGCGCGCCCGCCGCGAGCAGGACGGCGCCGGCCGCGATCGCCTGCCCGACGCACGTCGTGTAGACCGGGGCCTGGATGAACCGCATGGTGTCGTACACGGCGAGCATCGAGGTCATGTCGCCGCCCTCGCAGTTGATGTACAGGTTGATCTCCTGGTCGGGGCTGCGCGCCTCCAGGTAGATCAGCTGCGCGGTGAGCGCGTTGGCCACGCCAGGGTCGATGACGGTGCCGAGGTAGACGATCCGCTCGGTGAGCAGGTGCGAGTAGACGTCCATGATCCGGTCGCCGCGCGGGTCCTCGCCGATGACGTTGGGGATGGTGTACGTGTTCACGACCCGCTCCTGTCCCGCAGCCCGAACGGCCGCTTCTTGGTGGGCATCACCTGGCCGAACGACTCCGCGATCCCGTCGACGAACCCGTAGTCGCGGGCCTCGTCGGCGCTGTACCAGTGGTCGTGCCTGGAATCCTCGAAGACCTGATCCACGGGCTGCCCGGTGTCTTCCGCGGTGAGGCCGAGCACCGTGTCGCGGGTCTGCCGCAGGTCGGCTGCCTGGAGTTCGACCTCCACGGCCGAGCCGCCGATGCCGGCCGAGCCCTGGTGCATGAGGATGCGGGCGTGCGGGAGCGCGAACCGCTTGCCCTTGGTGCCGGCCGAGAGCAGGAACTGTCCGGCACTGCAGGCGATGCCGAGCGCGAGGGTCGACACGTCGCACGGGACGAGCCGCATGATGTCCCGGATCGCGAGCATCGACGGGACCGACCCGCCCGGGGAGTTGATCCACAGCGCGACGTCCGCGTCCGCATCTTCATCGGCGAGCGTCAGCAGCTGCGTCGCGAGCAGGGTCCCGTTGTCGTCGTCGAGAACCCCGTCCAGGACGAGAATGCGTCGCTGGAGCAGAGAAATCCGGGTCCGTTCTGTGAAGACTGGAGTCTTTTCATCCTGAGCCATGCAACCAGCGTGCGCGAAGACCGGCCGGATCGGTGCGCCGCGCTGCCGTCGGCAGATCTGCCCACAGCAGCGGCCGCGGGCTCACCGGCGCTTCGGCCGTCACTGCGCTGGCATGATCACCGCGTCTGGACCGGGATACACCAGGCCGGTGTGACCGTCCTCGAACCGCACCACGTACGGCGGTTCCCCCTTGTCCCCGTGTACCTCGATGATCTCGCCGTGCCGGTCCGCGTGCCCGACGACGTTGCCGTGGATGCAGATTTTGTCTCCGATGACCGCTTCCATGCCACTACCTCCCGCCACGTTGAGGCGTGCTTTAGACCAGCCTCGCACGTCTGCAGCGGGGTGCCCAGAACCGCGTCCCCGGATTAACCGCGCAGCGCCTCTTCAAGGATGGCACCGGCTGCGAGCAGCCGGTCCTCGCTGTTCGCGGGCCCTATGAGCTGGACGCTCGCCGGCAGCGGCCCGTCGGCAGGAACAGGCATGGCGAGCGAGGGGACGCCTGCGGCGTTCACCGGCGCGGTCAGGCCGCGGAGCGTCATCATGGTCGCCGCGTCCTCGAGGAGCGCAGGGAAGCCGAGCAGCGCGGGTGCCGCGAGGACGTCGACCTGAAGCCAGAGGTCGTCGAGCGCGGCCCGCCATCCGGCGATCGTGACCCGGGCGGCCGTCAGGTCCGTTTCGGTGATCGTGCTGGACTTGCGGAGCCGGTCTAGCACCTCGGCGCCGATCAGGTCCGCCGAGGTCCGCACCAGGTCCGCGTTCGTCGCCCACGCCGCTGCGCCGAGGACAGTCTGCGACGCCGCGATGACCGCGTTGACATCCGGGACGTATACCGGCTTGACGTCGAACCCGGCCGCGCGCAGCGCGCCGTCGATCGCCGCGTCGATCTTCGGGTCGGCGTCGATCGCCAGCCGGCCGACGGTGCGCGGCGCCTCGGCGGCGATCGTGAAGCCGGGTTCGAGCAGCGCCATCCCGGTGACCAGGCCGCTGATGTCCCTGGCCATCGGGCCTATCGTGTCCAAGGCGGGCGCGAGCGGGTGGACATCTTCGAGCGCGACGCGTCCCCAGGTGGTCTTCAGCCCGGCTATCCCGCAGCACGCGGCCGGGATGCGGACCGACCCGCCGGTATCGGTCCCGAACGCGACGTCCGCTTCCCCGGCGGCCACCGCCACAGCCGAGCCGCTCGAGGAGCCGCCAGGCACCCGGCGCGGGTCGAGCGGGTTGACGGGCGTGCCGAACGCGGGGTTAATCCCCGTGACTCCGAAGGCGAGCTCGTGGAGGTTCGTCTTGCCGACAAACCGTGCGGCGCCCCGCCGCTGTGCCTCGCGCAGCCCGGCGAGGCACGGAGCGTCGTGCGTGGCCGGCGCCGCGCGCTCGGCGATCGCGCGCGAGCCCGCGGTCGTCGGCAGGCCGGCCATGTCGATGAGGTCCTTCACCGCCACCCGCGGGCCGGAACCGGGCTGAGAGTCCGTGCAGATCCAGGTAGCCACGTCCGCCAGGCTAACGGGTGACACGATGGAACCGTGAGCGATCACCGGGCGGAGAGCCTCACGGTCCAGGCGGCCGGGCTCGTGCAGGGCATCGCCCTCGTCACCTTTCCCGCCGCGAGCGGGATCTTCACTTCCCGCACCGGTTACGACCTGACCAGCAGCCAGTACGGGCTGATGTTCGCGCCGCAGGTGGTCACGGCGATCGTGACCTCGCTGCTTGGCGCCGGCCTGCTGTGGCCAAGGTTCACCGCCCGCGTCAGCGAGAAGGGCACCTACCTGGCGGGCCTGGTCGCCGACCTCGCCGCGATGGTGCTGCTGGTGGCGAGCTGGGGCGTCGCGCACCAGCACGCCGCGGCCTACGGGCTGCTGCTGGCCGCGACCGCGTGCCTCGGCGCGGGCTTCGGTTTCACGGTGCCGTCGCTGAACACGCTGACGGCGGCGCTGAACCCGGACGCGGAGGACAGGTCCGTCCTGGTGCTCAACGCGCTGCTCGGCCTCGGCACCGCGCTCGCGCCCGCATTCGTCGCGGTGTTCAACGGCATCGGCTTCTGGGTGGGGCTGCCGGTCCTGGCCGCCGTCCTGCTGGCCGGCCTCATCGCGGTCAGCGTCCGGCTGCCGCTCAGGCCAGCCGGCGCGCCCGGGACGCCCGGGCAGGCGCAGCGGCACGCGCAGGCGCGTACGGGACTGCCGGTTGCGTTCTGGGTGTTCGGCCTGTTCGCCTTCTTGTACGGGATATGCGAGACGATGAACGGCAACTGGTCCCAGCTCGACCTCGCGTCGCTCGGCGTCAAGCCAGCGACCGCGTCGCTCGCGCTGACCGGCTTCTGGGCCATGGTGACCATCGGCCGGGTGCTGATCGCCGCGATCCAGCGCTGGCTGCCCAGCCGGGCCGCCTACCATGGCCTGCCGTTCCTGCTCGCGGCCGCCTTCGCGCTCATCGCGGCGCTGCCGCATAACGCACCAGGCGCGGCTGTGGCCGCCTTCTGCCTCGCCGGGCTCGGCTGCTCCGCGCTGCTCCCGCTCACGATCAGCTTCGGCCAGGAGAAGCTGGCCAGCTACGAGACCGCGGTGGCCGGTGGGGTCATCGCGTGCTACCAGGGCGGGTACGGTGTCGCCGCGTTCGGCGTTGGCCCGCTGGTCAGTGCGGGGGTCCGCGTACCCGAGATCTTCGCGGCCAGCGCGGTGGTAGCCGGCCTCATGGGCTTGTTCTCGTTCGCCGTCGCCCGAGGCCGGCCATCGCCCGCGACCCTGCACCGCCGCCCTGCTCAGCCACGCCTTGCCGTACTCCCGCGAACTTAGCGCGGCTCGCTGGATTTGTGCTGCAGCGCCACTGAACCTTTTCCATCCTGGTTGTGCCTCGCGGACCTGCAAAACGTGGATGGCCTTGGCGAGTTTCCCGGCGCGCCACGGGCAGCAGCGGAGCTTGGGGAGGATCTTCAGGTCAGTGCCGCGACAGTGCCGGAGGCTCGGATGCTCAGTTCGGGTGCGTGGTGCCGTGCCTCCCGACGGACATGGCGACGATGAGGACGATGACCAGGATCACCGTCACCCAGCCGAGTATCAAGCCAGCGAGCGCCAGGCCAGCCCCCTGTTCTCCGGTGCGCTTGATCTGGTGCCGGGCCACGTGGCCGAATACGATCGCCGGGAGGGCCGCCGGCGGCCCGAAGATGAACGGTGCGAGCCCGCAGATGAGGCTCGCTAGCGCGAGCCCGTTGGTCTTGGCCACCGATGTCACCGCGGTTGCCCGCGCGGCAGGCAGGTCGGTCACGAGCCGGTCCAGGTCGGCGTAGGTGCGCGCAGACAAGGCGTTCTCCAGGCGGCCGTCGTGCTCGTCCTTGGACAGTCGGCCTTCGCTGTAGGCGATGTTGAGGCGTTCCACCACGCGGTCGCGGTCCGCGTCGCCGGCTCGCATCTTTCCCGGTTCGCCGCCGGCAGCGAACGCCTGGGTGCGCCCGGCGGATTGGATCACGCGAGGCGCGGTCGTTCGTCGTCCGCCCTCAGAGTCCGCGATCCGCTGCAACTCGTCGGCGAGCGGCGGGGTGGCCCGGTTGGCCGGGATGAGCGTGGTGCGGTCGGCGGCTTCCTGTATCGCGGTCAGGTTGATGCTGGCCGGGCTGGGTGCCGAGAACACGATGAGCCGGTCGGCGGCGTGGTCGGCGGTACTGGTTACGAGCGCGGCACGCTCGGCGTGCGGGGTGACGTATTGCTTTGGGTTGCGCTCCAGGCATCGCTGATGGCTGAGTGCTTCGCAGACGGGGCAGGCGACTCGGAGGGCGGGATCGGCGTGAGCGAGCTGGTCGGCGCTTCCCATGTCAGCGAGCACGCGGCCGATGGCGATTTCGGATTGTGTCGCGCTGGACGCTCTTCGTGTCGACGCTGACCTGAAGGGCATGGCGTTCATCTCATCTCAAGTCATAGTTACTCGCAGAGTATCATCATCTGACGAATTAGCGACGATCGAGGAATAATTCGAATTTATAGTCGAACGACAGCATTGGCGGTCGCCGCAGATGTCAAGAACGGCGGCCTATGAGTCGGCTCGCCCGTCCTTCAGTCGGGGGTAGTTGCAATCTGAGTTGCAGTCCATGCGAAGTCCGGGTCCGCGCCTGGGTCGGACTCCATCATGTGGCCGCCCCCCAGACCCCCGGCGGTCGTCGTCCGGTCGCTCATGTCAGTTACTACCCAAGTCCTCCATCCCCATCGCTCAAGTCACTACCTACTCCCATCATCCCCCTCACGCCTGGCCACTCCGATATGAATTGGCCAAAAGCCCGCTGGCAGTGGCGTTTCCACAGCTCCGCCGCCATCCAGGATTATCGAATTCCTCACTGGGGCTTATTAGGGCGTAATTAAACGAGCAGCCGAGGGTGTTATCTGGCCGTTATTCGGCAGCTCTGGCTGGATTATTCGACTGGCTCAGGAACGTACGTCCTGGTCGTCCGAATTAGCTCAGTTAGATAATTCGGCAGCTCCCGGAATATCAGGGGAGCGCTGTCCAGGGACAGTCGGATCCCAGTTGTTTCTCGTTCTGGGTGTCCCGACCGGCGTTACGGTCAAAACCACCCAGAACGTACCTGTAGAGTGAGGACTGACGGAGGCATTATGCGGACTGCAAACCACGGCGCAATGCGGGGGACGAGGGTAGGAGCCGGTCCTGTCGGTGAGCCTTATGGCCGTGGATTGGCCGTCGCCAAAGTCGTCGTGCTTTATCACTGCGCGAACGGGCACAGGACGACGGTCCCGTTCATCGGGAACGCGACGCTACCCCCGCAGTGGGAATGCCGGGTCTGCTCGGAGCCCGCCGGGACCGACCCGCTCGACCCGCCTCCCAAAGTCGCGAGCTATCTGGGCGGAAAAAGTCACCTGGGACACGTCAAGAGCAGGCGTTCGCCCGCCGAGGGCGACGCCTTGATGGCCGAGTCACTTGCCCGGCGCGACCATCCCGAAGAGTTCAACGTCTGGGCCGGACCCCGCAGACGGAAGGCCTGATCCTGGCCGCCCCGGCGTAGCTGCGGGGTGGTCGCGATCCCCGACACGGCATCCGCATGAGTGTCCGCTGACGGAGGCCGGTACAGGACCTCCAGCTGTGGCAGGCGATCGCGGAACGCGTCATTACGGCGGAACACGCTGATCGCCAGGTTGCCGATGCTCAGCGTCTGCAGCCAGCGCAAGCTGCCGCGGTCCGCGACGTCGAAGGCCTCGGCCATTGTGATCTGGACGGACTGCACGTAGTTCCTGTTGAGGATCGGCTCGATGATCGAGTTCGCGAACCGCGCGAACATCAGCGACTCCACTGGGTCGAGGCCCAGCCAGTGGTCCACCCGGTAAATAGCGTCCTCGGGGAAGAACTGGTGCATCGTGTCGTTCAGCTTGCAGGCGCTGGGAAGGTCGTTGCCGAGCGGCTTCTCGACCATGACCCGGTCCCCGGCGGCACGCCCGACGGTTGAGATGCCCTCGGCGATCCGCGCGAACAGGGGCGGCGGCACTTCGAGGTAGAACAGTACCCGCTGCACCGACTGTCCGAGAGTGTCCGACATCGCCTGGTAGGTCGCCGGATCGCCTAGGTCCCCGTCCACGCAGTGCAGCAGGACGAGCATGCGCTTGGCGGCGGGCGTGCCCGGGTCCATATTGAGCTTCAGGGAGGCGACCGCGTAGTCGCAGAACTGATCAAGGCTCCAGCCGCTCTTGGCCACACCGACGACCGGCACGTCGAGCACTCCGCGCTCGACCAGCCCACCAGCGCGGGGAACGTCTCCAGCTTCGCGAGGTCTCCGGTTCCTGATAAAGGGCAGGCACGGGAACGTCCTATTTCCTGGCGATCAGCACTTGGCTGGCCAGTGCCGCCACGCAGAGCACCCCGAGCAGCACGCCCGCCAGGGTGGCGCCGCCCTGGCCGCCGAGGCCGGCCAGCGGGGAGAGCGCCGCGCCGAGCAGGAACGGCAGCGCGCCCAGCCAGGCCGATGCCGTGCCCGCGATCGAGCCCTGATCTGCCAGGGCAAGTGCGGTCCCGTTCGGACGTGCCATTCCGAACGAAGACACGAAAACGAAGAGCGGGACGAGCAGGACCGCCAGCGGCGGATGCCCCGTCAGCGCCGCAGCCAGGAAGGCGACCGCGCCAGCGGTCATGACGAGCAGCGACGCGCGGACGACCCGCACCACCGGCAGACGACGGATCAGCCGGTTGCCGAGCTGCGCCATCGCGACCAGCCCTACCGAGTTGATGGCGAAGAAGAGGCTGAATACCTGCGGCGACTGGTTGTACCCGTCCTCGACGATGAAGGGCAGCGCGGAGATGTACGTGATCAGCGCCGCGGTGCCGAACGTGACCGCCAGCGCGTTGCCCGCGTACTGCCGGTCCCGCATCAGCGTCCGCGAGTCGGACAGAAGCTGGCGGAACCTGGGCGGCGCGCGACGCCCGGGCGGCAGCGTCTCGGGCAGGAACCAGCCGGCGACCAGCAGCACCAGGCCGACCGCGGCCAGCACTCCGAACACGCCGCGCCAGCTCGTGACCCGCAGCACCTGACCGCCGATCACCGGCGCGAGCACCGGCGCCAGCCCGAAGACCAGCATCAGCGAGCTGAGCACGCGGGCCAGCTCGGTCCCCTCGTACAGGTCGCGGACGATCGTGAGGCTGAGCACCACGCCGACCGCCCCGGCCATGCCCTGCAGGAACCGGAACACGATCAGCGACCAGATGTCCGGCGCCGCCGCGCACGCCACGGACAGCACCACGAAGGCGACGAGGCCGGTGAGCAGCGGCCTCCGGCGCCCGATTCCGTCGCTGACCGGCCCGGCTACCAGCTGGCCGACCGCCAGCCCGGCCAGGCACCCGGACAGCGTGAGCTGCACTAGCGACTGCCCGGCGTGCAGCGCCGCCGCGATCGTCGGCGTGGCCGGCAGGTACATGTCCATGGCGAGCGGCCCGAACGCGGAAAGGCCGCCGAGCACCACTAGCATGCCCAAGCGGTGCCTAGGGCTCTGGCGTGCGGAGATGTCCGTAGCCTGGTCCACCATCGTGGATCAGAACACGAACATTTGGGTCATCGCGCGGCGAGGCAAGGCGGGCTAGGCCGCGGGGATCGGCTTGGTGCCGGCCAGCAGGATGCGGTGCATCACCCGGCGCTGGCCCTGGTAGTCGTTCACCGCGAAGTGCCACGTCTGCCTGTTGTCCCACATCGCGATCGACCCGGCCGCCCAGTGGAACCTGGTCACGAACTCCGGCCGGATGCCGAACTCGAACAGGTACCGCAGCAGCGGCAGCGACTCCCGCCGGGTCCAGCCCTCGAACCGCATCGTGAACTCGGGGTTCACGTACAGCACGCGCCGCCCGGTCTCGGGGATCAGCCTGACGACCGGGTGCACCGGCCCCTCCGCCGCGTCGTACTCCGCGATCGACGGCTCCGGGGGGTCGGTCTGCGCGTAGCTCAGCCCGAGCTTGCGCACGTTGGAGTGGATCGCCCGCAGCCCGAGCAAGGTGGCCCGCAAGCCGGAAGACAGCGCCTCGAACGCCGGGCCCATCCCCGCCCACTGGGTGTCACCGCCCCACGGCGGGATCTCCTCCGCGAACAGCATCGTGGCCACCGGCGGCTCGTCGAAGCAGGTCATGTCCGTGTGCCAGCCCTCGCCGATAGCGCGGGTCTGCTCGGGTTCTTTGCGCAGCTCCTGCTTCACCCGGATCGTGCCGAGCTTGGTCGCGAACCGCTCGCGCTGCTCTTCGTTCAGGTGCTGGTCGCGGAAGAAGATGACGCCGTGTTCTGCCCACGCCTGCCGGACCGCCTCGTACGTCTCGTCCGGGTACTCCCGGGTCAGGTCAAGCCCGCGGATCTCCGCGCCGATCAGCCCGCCCGTCTTGTGCGCCTCAGGCAGCGTGGCAGTCTCCATGCGTCCATCATCGGCCGGCCGCCGCGCTGGCGGAATCGGTGCAGCGCACAGCGGCCCCGCGCAAGAACGCGCGCCGAGCCACAAACCCGGCCCTGGGGTAGGCCGCCGCACCCTTGGGTACATTCAAGGCGACATGCCCAATGGAACGATTTCTATAGTTTTGCGAAGAATCAGAACAGTCTCCTTCTACGTACTCACATTCCTCATCATCACCGCGGGAGCCATCTGGCTCGCGCTGCGCATCACCCCGCTGCAGACGGTCTCGGCCGCCGGGCAGACGGCCCAGGTCGGCGCCACCCTGCCGAACGCGAGCGTGCAGGGCTCCGGCGAACTCGACCTGTTCGGCCAGGTGATGGCGACCAAACCGCAGTTCACCGGCCCGATCAGGCCGCGGCTGGCGCTCGACCACATCACGATCGACCCGCAGGTCGTGCAGATGCTGCGCAGCGACGGGCCGCAGAAGGTCGAGCTGACGCTTAGCCAGCAGCTGGCGTCCGGCTGGGAGCGGTACTTCCTGTGGGAGACGCTGATCGCGGCCGGGTTCGCCACGGTGCCGCTGATCGCGGTGGCCGCGGTTCGCAAACGGCCGAAGGTCTGGAAGATGCTGGCCGGCGGCCTCACGGTCCTCTGCGTGGTGAACATCGGCGGCATCCTGCTGACCGCGTCCGGCACGCCGAAGGTGCTGCGCAGCGTCAGGACGCTCGACGACCTGGTGGGCGCGGACCCGCTCGTCGAGCCCGCGGCCGTCGGCAAGCCGCAGCCCGGCGTGCAGGCGGTCATCATCGGCGACTCGACCGCGGCCGGCTGGGGCCTGCCCTGGGGACCGAATCCGACCGACGAGGACAAGGCCTGCGGCCGTTCCCCCGACGCCTACGCCAGTGACCTGGCGACGGCGAACGACTGGAACGTGCTGAACCTGGCCTGTGGCAGCGCGACGATCATGGACGGGCTGCTCGGGCCCGAGGTGCTGTACAACGGCCAGGTCGCCGCGCCGCAGCTGCCGCGTGCCGAGGCGGCCACGCATGCCAAGCTGATCATCGTCAGCGTCGGGGCGGACGACCTGTCCTGGTCGGTGATGACCCGGCTGTGCGCGGCCACCGCCGTGTGCAACGACAAGGTGTCCACCGCCTACTTCAATCAGCTCCTCGACAACTTCACCAGGAACTACTACGACCTGCTCAGCGACCTGGACCGGCTGCCAGGGCAGCCGGCGGTGCTCATCAACCAGTACTACGTGCCGTTCGGGTCGTCGATCGGCTGCCTGCGCGGGTTCGGGATGACCCCGGCCAAGGAGAAGGTGCTGCTGTCCCGGCTCGGGCAGCTGAACAAGGTGCTGGCGCAGGGCGCGGGACTGTTCGGGTTCGGCGTCGCGTCGCCGCAGTTCGCCGGGCATGAGCTGTGCACATCCGACCCGTACGTCCAGGGACCTGGCGACCCCGCGCCGCTGCACCCGAACGCGGCGGGGGAACTGGCGATCGCGCTGGCGGACGAACAGGCGATGCCGTCGCTGTCCCCGGCGCCGGTGGTGCTGCCGACTCCGTTGCCGACCACGACCGTTCCGCCCGCCCTGGGATAACATTCGGGCCGTGGCTGAGCCGCTGGATGACAAAACCGCGTTCGGCATCGACCTCGGCACCACGATGTCGGTGGTCGCGCAGGTCAACAGCGCGGGGCTGCCCGTCGTCCTGCCGAACGCCGAAGGGTCGCTGACCACGCCGCCGAGCGGCTGAGCTGGCAGACGGCGGCGCTGGCGGTGACCGCGCCCGAGCGCTCGCAGCGGCTGCGCGACACGATCCGGCTGATCAAGCGCGACCTGCTTTCCGGCCAGGAAAACCGGCAGCGTTACGACCTCGGCCTGGCCGGCTGGACCTGCGCCGCGTGCGGCAAGGAGGCGTTGCCTGGCGATCGGTTCTGCACGAAATGCGGAACCCCCATCAAACCGGTCCAGCCCGAGGCGGCGCCGGCGAGGGCGCGCTCCGCCTGTGTCAATTGCGGCAGCGCGCTCACCGCGAATGACGTATTCTGCTCCAGGTGCGCACCCGCGTGCATACCGAACGGTAACGGTTTAGCCGACCTTTACGAATCAAACATTTTGGTGCGAGTCTCTTCCCCTACGATCAGCCCGGACGGCATCTGATTGTGGGGGAGGGCGCGGTGCCGACTTGCGTTAATGGTCATCGGCTGCCCGCTGGAGCAGCTTTCTGCGGTATCTGCGGTGTCAGCACTCGGCAGCTATGCCCGCAAGGCCACGAGAACGCGCCAGACGCGCGGTTCTGCCGTACCTGCGGAACACCGGTTGGCGGCGGCCCGTCTCCGGCTAACGGAATGTCACCGGTTTACGGAATGGGAACTCCGCTCGTGGCATCGGGCCCGGCCGCCCTCCCGCCTTTCGAGGCCGCACCGCCATTTCCTGAGGCGCAGTCTCCTTTCCAGGATTCCTCGTCCTTTTTCCAAAACTCTTTCCAGGCAGCGCCGGCCGCTTTCGACGACCTGCCGGCGGCTCTCCAGGATGCCCCTTTCAAGGAGCCGTCAGCCGCAAGTGCCCCACCATGGGCCGCCTACCCGCAGCCCGCCGGCCCCTTCAAGCCCGCAGGCGCTGCCCCGCCGCGCGGGCCTTTCCAGGCCGCGGGGGCACCCGGGGCGCCCGGAGCGCCAGGCGGTTACACCACGCCAGGCGGTTACACCACGCCCGGCGGCTACAACGCGCCCGGCGGCTACAACGCGCCCGGTGGTTACGGCATGCAAGGTGGTTACGCCATGCCGCGGCCTGCCGCCGCCGGGCCGGCGTTCCAGCTGGACCTGCGGCGCCTCACCCAGGTGGACCGGATCGTCGCCGGCGCGAGCCTGATCGCGATGATCTCGATCTGGCTCCCGTGGTACTCCGTCACCCGGGGCTCCGACGCTTTCGAGTCGCAGGGCAGCGCGAGCTTCAGCGGCACGAGCCTGCACGGCTGGCTGTGGCTCGAGTTCGTGGTGGCGCTGCTGCTGATCGGCTACGTGGTGCTGCGCGCGGGCTTCCCGGAATCCAAGCTCAACCTGCCCATCGCGCACGCGCCGCTGCTGATCATCGGGACAGGCGTGCAGCTGCTGCTGATCCTGATCGCGTTCGCTGACATCCCCTACGGGAACCTGGGCATGGGCTGGGGCTGGGCCGCCTTTATCGGGCTTTTCGCGGCGATCGCGGCCGCAGCCCCTGTCATGGTGCCCGCGGCCCGCTCCTACCTGGAGGGCCGCAACGCGAACGCCGGCCCGCGCGGCTAACTCCGCTCGCGCAGTATGACGACGAGCGTGCCCAGGCAGGCGAACGCGAGCAGGAGGTAGGGGACCAGGTCCGACGTTGCCTGGGCCAGCGCTCCGCTCGCCGACGCGGCGGTCGCCTGGCCAGCCGCCCAGGTGAGGTTGGATAGCGCGAAGCCGAGGCCCTGGTGCAGTCCCAGGCCCGCTGATCCCTCGCTGACGAGTGCCGAAGCCGGGGTGAACAGCGTGCCGAAGAACGGCGTGCCCACGATCAGGACGGCGATCAGCCACGGGGCGGTGGGCGTCAGCGGGACGACGATGCTGCACGCAATGCCGGCGATGAGAGCGATGGTGAGCGGCCTGGCCGGCCCGAACCGGTCGGACATCCGGCCGGCCAACGGGGACAGCGCCGACTCGGCCAGCGCCGCGCACAGGAACGTGGCCGCGATGACCGTCCCCGACGAGCCGAGTTGCGAGAGCCGCAGCGGCGCCAGGACGTCGATGACGCCGAAGGCGATGCCCGCCAGGGCCATCAGCCACATGCCCATCACAACCTGGCGGTCGCGGAGCGCGGGCAGCGCCGCCCGCAGGCGCTGCGGGGCTTCCGGGCGCGGCGCCGGAACAGTGAACGCGATCGCTATGAGGAGGCCCGCGGCAACCGAGGCGGCCGAGAACGCGGGCCCCGGGCCCACGGCGTTCGCCACGGCGCCCACGACAGGCCCGAACAGCGCGCCGACTACCGCCGCCCCGAGGGCGTAACCGAGCAGCTCACCGCGCCTTTCTCGCGGCGCGGCCGTCGCGAGCCAGGACAGTGCCGCGGTCCAGGTGCACGCGCCTGCGATGCCCTGCACGAACCGCGCGGTGTCAAGCACGGGGGCGGCGGTCAGCCAGCCGAACGCCAGCGTCGACAGGCTCATCAGGCCCAGGCCGAGCAGCGCCACCGAGCGGTCACCGAACCTGGCGACCAGCGCTCCGCTGGGCAGCGACCCGATGAGCGTCCCTGCCGGGTAAGCGCCGATGAGGACGCCCGCGCCGGCCTTGGACAGCCCCGCCACCGCCGCGTAGTGCGGCAGCAGCGGCGTGAGGGCGGAGAAGAAGACCGTGTCCACCCCGACAATCGCGCAGGTGAACGCCACCAACCGCCGCAGCGGCGGATCCAGCCTGGGCCGGCTCCGCTGGCGGTTCAGGAAAGTCCTGCTCAGCCCGTTTCCCCGTGCAGGGCGCGCTTGGTGAGAACGCGCGCCAGGTGCTTGCGGTACTCCGTGTCGGCGTGGAAGTCGTAGCCGGGCGAGGTGCCGTCGGCGGCGTGCGCGGCCGCCTCCGCGGCGGACGCGCCGCCCCGCAGCGCTTCCTCGACGGCGAGCGCGCGCAGCGGGGTACCGCCCATGTTGGCCAGCGCCACCCGGCCGTCGTAGGCGGCGACCCCGACGATGGCCCAGTCGTTGGCCCGGCGGACGAACTTCTGGTAGCCCCACGGCACGTCGCCGCCGCGGGGCACCCGGACCGCCGACAGCAGCTCATCGGGCGACAGCGCCGTCTCGAACGGCCCGACGAAGAAGTCGTCGGCGGCCACCGTCCGCACGCCGGCCGGCCCGGTGATCTCGACCGACCCGCCGAGCGCGAGCAGCGTCATCGGCAGGTCCGCCGACGGGTCGGCGTGCGCGAGCGAGCCCCCGATGGTGCCGCGGTGCCTGATCTGCGGGTCGCCGACCTGGGCGGCGGCGTACGCGAGCAGCGGCACCTCGGCCCGTACCAGGTGCGAGCCCGCGACATCCGCGTGCCGCGTGGTCGCCCCGATGACCAGGTCATCCCCCTCGCTCCGGATGCCGGACAGCTCACCGACCCGCGCGATGTCGACGAGCACCGCGGGCTGGGCCAGGCGCACCTTCATCATCGGCAGCAGCGAGTGCCCGCCAGCCAGCAGCTTCGCGTCCTCGCCGTGCTCGGCGAGCAGCGACAGCGCGTGCGCCGCGGAGTCGGCGACCTCGTAGTCGAACGTGGCCGGGATCATGCGCTCACCTCGGAAGGAGCCCCGGCGCCCTCGGGTCCTGACAGCTTGCGTGCCGCGGCGAGCACTGAGCGGACGATGTTGTGGTATCCGGTGCAGCGGCAGAAGTTCCCTTCAAGCCCCTCCCGCACCTGCTGCTCGGTGGGGTCAGGGTTCTCCGCGAGCAGGCTGGTGGCCGCCATCACCATGCCAGGCGTACAGAACCCGCACTGCAGGCCGTGGTTCTCGCGGAACGCCTGCTGGACGGCGCTCATCGTGCCGTCCTCGGCGACGAGGCCCTCGGCGGTGGTCACCGACCGGCCGTTGGCCTGCACGGCCAGCACCGTGCAGGACTTCACCGACTCGCCGTCGAGCAGCACGGTGCACGCCCCGCAGGACGTCGTGTCGCATCCGACGTTCGCGGCACGCAGGCCGCACACCTCACGCAGGTAGTGGACGAGCAGCAGCCGTGGCTCGACCTCGTCGCTGCGGGCGGTCTCGTTGACCGTGAGCTTGATCTGCATGCCTGGATCAGGCCTCCTTCGAACCATTGGCTGCTTGGATGGCACGCCACACCCGCTGCGGGGACGTCGGCATGTCGATATGCCTGACGCCGAGGTGCGACACCGCGTCGATCACCGCGTTCTGCACGGCGGGCGTCGACCCGATCGACCCGGCCTCGCCGATGCCCTTGGCGCCGAGCGGGTTGTACGACGTCGGCGTCTCCATGTCCACTAGATCGAAGCTCGGCACCTCGGTGGCGGACAGGAACGGGTAGTCCGCGAACGTCGCGGTCAGCGGGTTGCCGTCATCGTCGTAGACGACCTCCTCGAGAAACGCCTGCGCGGCGCCCTGCGCGATGCCGCCGTGCCGCTGGCCCTCGGCGAGCAGCGGGTTCATCACCGTGCCCGCGTCGTCGACGGTCACGACCCGGCGCAGGAACACCTTGCCGGTCTCGGTGTCGACGTCGACGACGGCTACGTGCGAGCCGAACGGGAACGTCGGGCCCGGCGAGGTGAACACGGTGTGCACGAACAGTCGTTCCGCCTCGGCCAGGCTGCTCAGCGGCACCGAGATGTCCGGGTCGCCCTTGACGGTGAACGCACTGGCCTCGGTGTCGAAGACCAGGTCCGATGGGCTGGCCTCCAGCGTCGCCGCGGCGCGCTCGCGCGCCACGTCGAGCAGTTCGCGGGACGCCTGCTGGACCGCCGCGCCGCCGAGCTGCAGTGAGCGGGAGCCGCCGGTGCCGCCGCCGCGCGGCACCAGGTCGGTGTCGCCCCACTTGACGGTGATCTTGTCGATCGGGATGCCGAGCTCCTCGCTGGCGAGCATCGCCCACACGGTCTGGTGGCCCTGGCCGTGCGGGGAGGTCCCGGTGAGGATCGTGGCGGTGCCGTCCGGGTGCACCTCGACGGTGCTGTTCTCGTTGGGGCCGCCGGCTTCGCCGCCCGGGCCGGTGATCTCCACGTAGGAGGACAGGCCGATGCCGAGCTGGAGCGTATCGCCTGCCGCGCGCCGCCGCGCCTGCTCGGCCCGCAGCTCGTCGTAGCCGGCGGCCGCGAGGGCCTTTTCCAGCGCGGTCACGTAGTCGCCAGAGTCGTACACGGCGCCGAAGGCGGTCTTGTGCGGCTCGGTGAACTTCGGCAGCAGGTTCTTGCGCCGCACCTCGGCCGGGTCGACCCCGGACGCGTCGGCGAACAGGTCCATGGCCCTGTCGATCGCGGCGGCGGCCTCAGGACGGCCCGCGCCCCGGTAGGCGCCGACCGGCGTGGTGTTGGTCACCACCGACGTGGTGAACGCCTCGGCACGCGGGATCTCGTACGGGCCGGGGGTCATCAGCCTTGTCAGCATGGGCAGGAACGCGCCGGCCTTCGGGTAGGCGCCGCAGTCCTGCAGCACCTCGAGCCGGTACGCCAGGACGGTGCCGTCCCGCATGCCGCCGATCGTGATCTTCTGCTCCTGCGCGCGCCCGTGGGGCATCACGAGCAGGTTCTCGTTCCTGGTCTCCGACCAGCGCACCGGGCGGCCGAGCTGCTTCGCGATCCAGCAGATGACCGCGTGCTCGGAGTCCGCGCCGAACTTGGCGCCGAACGCGCCGCCCACGTCGGGGGTGATGACCCGCACATCCTCCGGCTTGAGGCCGAGGATGCCCACCAGCGCGCCCTTGGTGCCCTGCGCGCCCTGGTTCGGGATCCAGGCGGTCAGCCGGCCGTCCTCACCCCAGACGGCCGCGCCGGACCGGCTCTCCATCGGCGCGGGAGCGACCCGCTGGTTCTGGATGACCTCCGAGACGACGACCTCGCACCCCTCGAACAGGTCGCGGTTGCTTTCGCTCTCGTCGCCGAACCTGACCACGACGTTCGTCTCGGCGTCAGGGAAGAGCAGGCCTCGCTCGCCGCTCAGCGCCTGGCGCATGGTGGCGACCGCGGGCAGGATCCCGTAGTCGACGTCCACCAGCTCGATGGCGTCCTCGCCCTGGTACATCTCCTCGGTGACCACGGCGGCGACAGGCTCGCCCACGAACCGCACCATGTCGGTGGCGAGCAGCGGCTGGACCATCTTCTGGTTCATGTTCGGCATCATCGGCTTGACAGGGGCGATTCCCGCCTCGGCGAGGTCCTCGCCCGTGTACACGGCGACTACCCCGTCAGCATCCCGCGCCGCGCTGGGGTCGATGCCGAGGATGCTCGCGTGCGCGACCGCCGAGCGAACGAAATGCACGTAGCAGGCACCGGCGAGCCGTTCGTCCTGGACGTCTTCCGTGTAGATAGCTCCCGTGGTGAGGAAGCCGGGATCTTCGGTCCGCAGGACCCGGGTGCCAAGTATGCTCACGCCGTCATAACTCCTCTGAGGCCTTGGATGCTTCCCCCGACAGGTGATCTTCCGTCTCGATCCTGTCTTGCGCGGTATCTCATGGTCAAACCGGAGGAATCAGCCCTGTTTGGTCCCGACCGCAGCCGCGCCCTCCCGTTGTGCCCTGGCACAATGACCATTGACGAAGAGGGGCACCCACATGAACGCACCTGACGACAACGCCGCCGCGAAAGCACTGCGCGAATGGTGGGCATCGCCTCCGCGACCCGGCATGCAGCGCTTCATCAACCCGTGGGAGTACCGCCACCTCCGCGCCTTCGGGGTCACGCGGATTTTCGGCGGCAGTGCCGCGGGCGCCGCCGGCGTGGTGTGCCTCTCGTACCGCGTCTACGGATGGGCCGCCTTCTTCCTGGCTATCGGGGCGCTGAATCTCGGGGGCGGCTACTGGTACCTCACCATCGATCGCTCCGCGGCGGCCCCAACCTGAGCATGGACCAGAGCACCGAAGGGCAGCTGCGCGTTATCCGCAAGGTCATCGCGGTGACGCAGTCCGCCGATATCCCGGTGTGGCTGTTCGGGGGCTGGGGCCTCGATGCCAGGATCGGCCGGATCACGCGCGAGCACGGCGACGTCGAGTTCTGGGTGGAGCGCATTCACGCGGAGCGGTCGAAGGCAGTGCTCGTGGAAGCTGGTGCCACGGCGCTGGCAACTCAGCCGCCGGAGGAAGCCTGCGAGTTCACGTGGGACGATGTCCTGTTCAGCACCGCGTACTTTGACCGGCAGCCAGACGGATCGTCCGTTCAGCTCCTGGGGCGATGGTCCGATTGGCTGTTCCCGCCGGGATCCTTCGGCGACGAGCCAGGGACGCTCGATGGCAGGCCGGTTCCGGCCATGAGCGTCTCCGGCATGCTCGCCATGAAGGAGCAGTTCCCGCACCTCCGCAACGGCCGGCCATGGCGACAGAAGGACGTCGGCGATATCGAGATACTTCGGGGACTGGCCGCCGAGGAGCGGGCCGGAAGATGAAAGCCGCGCGTCAGCCTGCCTTGCGGGCCTGGAAGGCGGCGATCTCGGCGGTGATCAGCTCTTCGGCGCGTTGCCGGGGCAGGCCGAGTGCGGCGAACGCCTCCGTTACCGGTCCATCCGTGGCCAGGACGCCGGTCAGCAAGTGCTCAGTGCCGATGTAGTTGTGGCTAAGGCGCAGCGCCGACTTCAGCGCGCCCTTGAGCGCCTCCTTGGCGGCCTGGTCGAAGGACAGCTCGAGCAGCCCCGCCGAGTCGGGGGTCTCCACTCGGGGCGCCGGGCCGGTGCCTAGCGCGGCGTACACCTGTTCGGGGGTCAGCCCGGCCGCCGCGATCGCCTTGGCCGCCAGCCCTTCAGGGTCGGAAAGCGCCGCCGCCGCCAAGTGCCCAGCGCCGAGCGGCTCTGGTGCGGCCAGCTGGCCGGCCGCCACCATCGCGCGGGCGGCGCGTGGGGTGAACCGGGAGAACGGCTGCGGGTTCCCTTCCATAAGGTCTCCGGCCTTGCTTGGCACGAAGCGCTTCTGCGCGGCCTGCTTGGTGACGCCCATCGCGCCGCCGATCTGGCTCCAGGAGGCGCCGGAGCGCCGCGCCTGGTCCACGAAGTAGCCGATCAGGGCGTCGGACTGCTCATCGAGCCGGGCGGAGACGGCGAACGCGTCCGTGACGTTCTCCAGCGGCGCGCCGTCCGGGTGGAGGGTCTTGACATACGCGATCAGGTTGTCCAGCGGAACAGGAAACTCGCTCATGCGGTCAGCCCTACGTTGACCCCGTACCTGGCGTCAACCAAGCGTTGACGCCGGCCCTACCCGAACAAGGCGCGGATGTCGTCGGCGGATAGCGCTGACGAGAAGGCACCGCCGCTGTCGATCACGGAGGAGAACAGCTCGGCCTTGCGGGCCTTGAGCGCCATGACCTTCTCCTCGATCGTGCCGGAAGCGATCAGCCGGTACACCATCACGTTGCGGGTCTGGCCGATGCGGTGCGTCCTGTCGACGGCCTGTGCCTCGGTCGCCGGGTTCCACCAGGGATCGAGCAGGAAGCAGTAGTCGGCCTCGGTGAGGTTCAGCCCGAAGCCGCCGGCCTTGAGGCTGATCAGGAACACCGGTGCGGTTCCCTCCTTGAACCCCGAGATCACCGCCGGGCGGTTCACCGTGCTGCCGTCGAGATAGCAGCACGGCACCCCGGCCGCCTCGAGGCGGCCGCGCACCATCCGCAGGAACCGGGTGAACTGGCTGAAGACCAGCGCCCGGTGGCCGCCGCCCACCACGTCTTCGATCTGCTCGAGCAGCGCGTCGATCTTCGCGGACGGCACGTCGCCGTGCTCGTCGTCCACCAGGGCGGCGTGCAGCGCGAGCTGGCGCAGCAGCGTCAGGGACCGCAGGATCGTGAACCGGTTGTGGTTGACGTCGCCGAGCAGGCCGAGGACCTTCTGCCGTTCGCGCTGCAGGTGCGTCTGGTACAGCCTGCGGTGCCGTGGGTGCAGGTCGACCTCGAGTATCTGCTCCTGCTTCTCGGGCAGGTCGGCGGCGACCTGCTCCTTGGTGCGGCGCATGATGAGCGGCCGGATCCTGCGCCGTAGCTGGCCGAGCAGCTCGGTGTTCGCGCCCCGCTCGATCGGGCGCGCGTAGTACTCCTTGAACCGCTCCGGGTTCGGGAACAGCCCCGGCGCGGTGATCGACAGCAGCGACCACAGCTCCATCAGGTTGTTCTCCATCGGCGTGCCGGTGATCGCCACCTTGAACGGTGCGGCGACCTTCCGCGCGCACGCGTGCGCCTTGGAGTGGTAGTTCTTCACGTACTGCGCCTCGTCGAGCACCAGCCCCGCCCAGGGGAGCGCCCCGTACGACTCGAAATCCAGCCGCAGCAAGGTGTACGACGTCACCACCGCGTCCGCCCCCGCGATCACCGACTCGAGCGCCACACCGCGCCGGGCCAGCGTGTCCCCGATCGTCACCACCCTCAGGTCCGGGGTGAACCTGCGCGCCTCCGCCGCCCAGTTGGCCAGGACGCTCGTCGGCGCGACGATGAGGAAGGGGTGGTCGGGGGGTTCCGGGGGGTCGTCCCCCCGGTGTTGGGAGGGCACGTAAGCGCATGACTCCGCGGCCCGCATGGCTTTGGCGTGGGCGAGCAGCGCCAGCGTCTGCAACGTCTTGCCCAGCCCCATGTCGTCCGCGAGGATGCCGCCGAGCCCGTGCCGCCACAGGAACGCGAGCCACTGGAACCCGGCGCGCTGATACGGGCGCAACAGCGAGTCAAGCGCCGCAGGCGGCGCGGCGTGCTCGACAGAGGACAGCGAGAGCAGGCCCTGCACCTGGCGCTGCCACGCCGCGGCCTGATGGCGGACCACGCCGAGGCCGGCCAGCTCGTCCCACAGGCCGGCCTGGAACCTGCTGATGCGCAGCGGGCCGTCCAGGGCGGCAGGCTGGTCCGTCAGCGCGCGGGCCTCCTCGATCAGGCGGGCGAGCGCCACCAGCTCCGGCTTGTCGAGCGAGAAGTAGGCGCCGTCGGGCAGCAGCAGGTGCGACTGGCCGCTGGCCAGCGCCACGAACAGCTCGGCGAACGGAACCTCGCGGCCTTCCACGGTGACGGTGATGCCGAGGTCGAACCAGTCCTGCTCGCCGTCGAGCTCGGCCGCGGACACGCCGATCCGCAGCGAGTCCCCCGCCTCCCGGTAGTCCGGCACCCGGCCGGACACCTCCACCCGCACGTCGTCGCGGCCGGACAGCAGCGGCAGCACCTCGGTGCTGAACACCATCGTGTCGAGGCCGTGCAGGGTGGCGGCGGAGAAACGGGCTCGTTCTGGGAGATCGGGATCGACACCGGCCAGCACCCGCGCTTCCGCGGCGGGATCGCGGAACTCGGCGGGCCGGGAGCCGACCGCGGCCCGCAGCTCCGCGTCGCCGACCTGGTACGCCCACTCCCAGCGGAGGTCCACGTCGTGGGCGCCGGAATACCTGACGCTGAGCACCAGCCGGGGTTCGGAAATCCGCGGCGGGGTGAACGAGCCGTCCGACGAGATCACCGGGGCCATCCGGCGCAGCCTCGGGTAGTACCTGGACAGGAACGCGGCCTGCCCGGCCGACGGCACCACGAGCCGTTCGTCGGCGAGGGCAAGCTGCTGGAGCTGGCGGGGGACCGGAGCGGCGAGGCGGGCCAGCCGGAACCTGGCGTGACCGGGCTGGCGGGACTGACGCGCCTGCGCGCGATCGGCGAGCACCACCCCGTGACCCTCGGTGCCGATGAAGCACAGCGGCACCGCGTCATCGTCGCCGGGGGTCTTGATGACCGGGGCGATCAGCAGTGCGGTCCCCTCGTCCGTGACGTCGCTGGTGACGTCGAGGCGCAGCTCCGCGGTGCCTGGCGGCGGCACCAGCCCCTGCTTTCGCGGGTAGACGAGCGGCAGGCCGGCCGCGTGCGCCTGCTCGAGGACCGGCCAGAGCTGGCGGGACTCGCAGCCGGACAGCTCAAGGTACCGCTGGTCGCCGCCGTACGCGTAGCCGTATCCGTAGTAGGAGGACTTCACGGTGGCGCTCGCCCGGTACAGGGCGTACAGCTCGTGCAGCAGGCGGACGTGCGCGACCGGGTACTCGTCGCGCAGCAGCAGGTAGTCAAGCCGGGACCAGGTCAGGTTGCCGGCCACCCAGGCGCCGCTGCGGCCGCGCGTCACCAGCCGGGCCTGCAGCCTGAGCCGGCTGGTGCCCTCGTCGGGTTCCTGCCGCGTGTAGTAGGCGGCGTACCGGGTGGCAGGCTCCGGGGTATTCGGCACCAGGGACAGCTCGATCGCCAGCGGGGCGCCCGTCTCACCGGGGCCGGCGTCCGCGTCGTCCGCCGTGCCGGCCGGCCGGGGCGTGCCGAGCAGCGAGTCAAGCGACTGCTCCCACGGCAGCGAGGACCGCCGGGCCACCGGGGCGCCGGACCCGCGCTCGGGCTGCAGCGTCTCGTCCGTCGCCGCGATGACCAGCGCGGCCACGTGCGCGCAGTTGACGCCGACGGCGCAGCTGCAGTGGCCGGCCCGGTACCGCAGCGGGAAACTCGTGGACGCGCGGAACGAGGCCGACACCGTCCGCAGGTCGCCGCCGCCGTCCCTGACGGTGCCGGTGAGCAGCTGCTGGGATGCCTCCCACGCCATCTGCACGACCGCGCCGCGGCGGACGGCTTCCGTCCCGTCGGCGCAGCCTGCCGGACCGACCACGTTGCGGAACGAGGCAAGGTCCACGTCACGCAGCACGACCCGTTGCACCAGTTGAGCCTAACTGCTCCCGGGGGCTGCTGCGCCCCGGACGCGCCAGACATAAACTGCTGCCGTGTCCCACGGCGAGCCAGCGTACGGCGAGCGTGATGAGCGCGACCACTGGAATGTCGGGTCCGGCGAGTTCGAGCTCGGCACCGACGGACCCGCCATGATCCTGGTCGGCGTCGACGACACGGTCACGTCCCTGCGGGCCGCTGCCTACGCGGCCGGCCTGGCGCGGAGGCAGCGCGCCAGGCTTGTCGCGGTCTACGTCTCGTCCACCTCGGCCGTCGTCGGATCGGCCGGGGCCGCGGTACTCGTCGCGGAGGCAGAGGCGCACGACCAGATCGCCGCGGAACTGCGTGCCCGGTTCGAGGAAGGGGTAACGGACCGCGGCATAGACGGTACTTTCGTCGTGGCGCACGGCGACCCCTACCGCGAGATCAAGCGCATCGCGGACGAGACGCGGGCCGATGCGATCGTGGTCGGCGCCTCCAAGCAGGCCGGTCACCGTTTCGTCGGGTCGCTTGCCGTCCGCCTGGTGCGCGCGGGGAAATGGCCCGTTACCGTGGTGCCGTGAGCGGACGGGAAACGAAGCCGGAAACGAAACGGCGGCTCGTGCTGCTCAGGCACGCCAAGTCCGACTGGCCGGACGTCCCCGACCAGGATCGTCCGCTGGCCAAGCGCGGCCGGCGTGACGCTCCGGTCGCTGGCGGCTGGCTGGGCCGGTCGGGTTACGCGCCCGACGCGGTGGTCTGCTCGACCGCGCGCCGGGCGCGAGAGACCTGGGAGCTGGCGGCGGAGGGCCTGGCCGCCGCCGTCCCGGGCGCGGCCCCGACGGTGCGGTACGAGCCGCGGGTATACGAGGCGACCGTGCTCGGGCTGCTGATGCTGGTGCGCGAGTTCCCCGACGGCTGGCAGACCGCGATGATCGTCGGGCACAACCCCGGCATGGCCGAACTCACCGTCGGACTGACGGCCCCGCCGCCTGACCCGCCGTCGGCGTTCCCGACCGCGGCGATCGCGGTGCTCGGGCTGCCGGGCACCTGGGCGGACGCCGGCCCTGGCGAGGCCCGGCTGCTCTCCTTCGCGGTGCCCGCTGACATGCGCTTATCGCGCCAGCACGGACCGGACCTCGCCGGCGATCTGCTTGTCCTCGCGGGCGGCGACCACGAAGGCGCGCACCCGCGCGCCGTCCGCGCCGATGTCGTAGTCGTCGGCGCCGTTCCGCGCGTTGCGTGACTCGTCGACGCGTACGCCGAGGAACTCGAGGCCGTCCGCGGCGCGGCTGCGGATCTCGGCGGAGTTCTCGCCGACGCCGCCGGTGAACACGATGGCATCGAGCCCGTCCATCGCGGCCGCCATCGCCCCGATCAGCGCGCGCAGCCGGTGCAGGTAGACGTCGCGGCCGAGCACCGCACGCGGATCGCCGGCCGCGGCCCTGGACAGCACCTCTCGCATGTCGCTGGTGCCCGCCAGCCCGGCCAGGCCGGACCGGTACTCCAGCGTGGCCGCCAGCTCCGCTGGCGGCGTGCCCGCGTGCTCCTCGAGCCACAGCACCAGGCCCGGGTCCACCGATCCGGACCTGGTCGCCATGACCAGGCCCTCCAGCGGCGTGAACCCCATGGTCGTGTCTACCGAGCGGCCGGAAAGCACGGCGGCGAGTGACGCGCCGGCGCCCAGGTGGCAGGTGACGACCCGCAGCCCGTCCGGCGCGTCCGGCGGCAGGCCGAGCAGTTCCGCGACCCGCCGCGAGGCGTAGGCGTGGGACAGGCCGTGGAACCCGTACCTGCGCAGTGTCCACCGGGCGCGCCACTCCGCGGGCAGCGCGTACGTCGCCGCCGCGTCCCCGATGGTCGCGTGGAACGCGGTGTCGAAGCAGGCCACGGCGGGCGCGTCGGGCAGCACCGCGGAAACCGCGTCGAGCGCGGCCAGCGACTTGGGCTGGTGCAGCGGCGCGAGGTCGGTGAGCGACTCCAGCCGCCGCCGCACCTCGGCGTCGACGAGCACCGGCGCGGTGTACAGCGTCCCGCCGTGCACCACCCGGTGCCCGACCGCGTCCACCTGGCCGAACGACTCGATCGCCGCCTTGATCTCGGCGCTGTCGGCCGCGCCGCGCGGCGCGGGCAGGTCGGCGCCGGCCGTCACCTCGTCGTCAGGCGACAGGACGCGCAGCTTGAGGCTGCTCGACCCGGCGTTGACGACGAGCACATGGGTGTTTAGGCGCGCCACGTCCAGTCCCTGATCTCTGGCGCGTCCTCGCCGAACTCCCTGGTGTATGCACGGCACGCGATCCGCTTGTCATCCATCATCTGCCGCACGTGCCCGGCCGTTCCTGCCAGCCC
Organism: uncultured Actinomycetota bacterium; assembly: GCA_963843745.1. GTDB lineage: Bacteria > Actinomycetota > Actinomycetes > Streptosporangiales > Streptosporangiaceae > Trebonia. The sequence goes on along the minus strand of CAWJLP010000006.1, from coordinate 127,605 downwards.
GGGCACCCGGTCGATCACGTCCATCACCAGGTGGAACCGGTCCAGGTCGTTGAGCATCACCATGTCGAACGGCGTGGTGGTGGTGCCGTTCTCCTTGTACCCGCGCACGTGGAAGTTCGGGTGACCGTGCCGCCGGTAGATCAGCCGGTGGATCAGCCACGGGTAGCCGTGGTAGCCGAAGATCACCGGCGCGGTCGTGGTGAACAGCGCGTCGAACTCGGCGTCCGACATGCCATGCGGGTGCTCCGATTCCGGCTGCAGCCGCATCAGGTCCACCACGTTGACCACGCGGATCTTCAGCGACGGCAGGTGCTCGCGCAGCAGCGACACCGCGGCTAGCGTCTCTAGCGTCGGGGTGTCGCCACAGCACGCCATCACGACGTCCGGCGGGACCGACGGGTCGTTGTCCGACGACGCCCACTCCCAGATCCCCGCGCCGCGCGTGCAGTGGATGATCGCCTCGTCCATCGACAGCCACTGCGCCTGCGGCTGCTTGCCCGCCACGATCACGTTCACGTAGTTCCTGGACCGCAGGCAGTGGTCGCCCACCGACAGCAGGCAGTTCGCGTCCGGCGGCAGGTAGACGCGGATGACCTCCGCCTTCTTGTTGACCACGTGGTCGATGAAACCCGGGTCCTGATGCGAGAAGCCGTTGTGGTCCTGCCGCCACACCAGCGAGGACAGCAGGTAGTTCAGCGACGCGATGGGCCGCCGCCACGGGATGCCGCGGGTGACCTTCAGCCATTTGGCGTGCTGGTTGAACATCGAGTCGATGATGTGGATGAACGCCTCGTAGCAGTTGAACAGCCCGTGCCGCCCGGTCAGCAGGTAACCCTCGAGCCAGCCCTGGCACAGGTGCTCCGACAGCACCTCCATCACCCGGCCGTCCGGGGTCAGCTTGTTATCGCCCGGGATGATCTCCCCGTCGAAGGCCCGGCCGGTCACATCGAACACCGCGTCAAGCCGGTTCGAGGACGTCTCGTCCGGTCCCCACAGCCGGAAGGTCCTGGGGTTCCGCGCGATGATGTCCCGCAGGAAGGTGCCGAGCACGCGGGTGTTCTCCGCCTGCGCGCCGCCGGGCGACGGGACCGTGACCGCGTAGTCCCTGAAGTCGGGCATGTCCAGGTCGTGCAGCAGCAGACCGCCGTTGGCGTGCGGGTTGGCGCTCATCCGCCGGTAGTCCGCCGGCGCCAGCCTGCCGATGTCTGGTACCAGCGTGCCGCTGGGGTCGAACAACTCGGCCGGGCGGTAGGTGCGCATCCACTCCTCGAGCTGCCGCAGGTGCTCCGGGTTGGTCCGCGCCGCGGAGATCGGCACCTGGTGCGCCCGCCAGGTTCCTTCCACCGGCAGCCCGTCGACGAACTTCGGCCCGGTCCAGCCCTTGGGCGTGCGCAGCACGAGCACCGGCCAGCGCGGCCGCCCGGTTTCACCGTCTTCGCGGGCTCGCCGCCGGATGTCGTGGATCTCGGTCACGATCGAGTCGAGGGTGGCGGCCATCTCCTGGTGCACCAGCTTCGGGTCGTCGCCTTCGACCGTGTAGACCTTGTACCCGTACCCGGTGAGCAGCGATTCAAGTTCGTCGGCCGGAATCCGGGCCGGGACCGTCGGGTTGGCGATCTTGTACCCGTTGAGGTGCAGGATCGGCAGCACCGCGCCGTCCGTCGCCGGGTTGAGGAACTTGTTGGCGTGCCAGCTGCCCGCGAGCGGCCCGGTCTCCGACTCGCCGTCCCCGATCACGCAGGCGACGATGAGCTCCGGGTTATCGAACGCCGCCCCGTAGGCGTGCGCCAGCGAGTAACCGAGCTCGCCGCCCTCGTGGATGGATCCGGGCGTCTCCGGCGCCACGTGCGACGGTATGCCGCCGGGGAAGGAGAACTGCCTGAAGAGCCGTCCCATCCCGGCCTCGTCCTGGCTGACGGACGGGTACAGCTCGCTATAGGTGCCCTCCAGGTAGGTGTTCGCCACGATCCCCGGGCCGCCGTGCCCTGGCCCGGTGATGTAGATGACGTCCAGGTCCCAGTTCTTGATCACCCGGTTCAGGTGCGCGTAGATCAGGTTGAGGCCCGGCGTGGTGCCCCAGTGCCCGAGCAGCCGGGGCTTCACGTGCTCTGGCTTCAGTTCCTCGGTCAGCAGCGGATTGTCCATCAGGTAGATCTGGCCGACGGACAGGTAGTTGGCTGCCCGCCACCAGGCGTTGATGAGTTCGAGTTCGCTGGCCGTGAGCGGCCCAGCGTCCGTCGCTGTCATGCGGGTCCCCTCGTCATCCCGAACGTACGCGCGGTTCCTGTCGGCAGCATCATCCCACCTCGTCCGGGCGGGACCGGGGTCGGCAGGTTAACCGCAGGCGACGAAGGAATGGATCTTGCGGAACCTGGGGCGTGATCTTGACCCGGGCGTCGACCGCGACCGCTCCGAGCTGACGGGCGATGACGGGGTTGAGGTCGAGCTCGGTGACCTCGGGCAGGTCATCGGCGAGCCGCGATACCCGCATCAGCACGTCGCGCAGCGCGGCGATGTCGGCGGCGGGCGAGCCCCGGTGGCCGTGCAGCAGCGGCGCGGACCGGATCGAGTTGATCAGCGTGTCCGCGTCGGTCTCGGTCAGCGGCGCGAGCCTGGCCGCGTGATCGGCCAGCACCTCGGTCGCGACACCGCCCAGCCCGAACACCACGAGCGGCCCGAACATCTGGTCGTCCCGCACCCCGATGATCACTTCCGTCCCGCCGGTGATCATCGGCTCGACGAGGACACCGGTCAGCCGCGCGTCGAACTGCCCGGCCAGCTGGCGGTAGGCGGCCCGCACGTCGTCTTCGGTCCGCAGGTCGAGCAGCACCGCGCCGGCGTCGGTCTTGTGCACGAGACCGGGAACGTCCGCCTTGACCACCACCGGGTACCCGGCGGCGGTGGCGGCGGCCGCCGCGCCGTCCTCGGTCCGGGCCTCGGTCACCGCCACCAGCGGTATCCCGTACAGCCGCAGCAGGGCGGTGACGTCGGCGGGCGGCAGCCAGCCGCCGTCGGGCGCCCGCGTCAGGAACCCGCGGATCAGCACGCGGGCCTCGGCGGCGTGCACGTCACTGAAGCCGGGTATCGGCGTGTGCGGCGCCGACCGCCATTCCCCGTACCTGGCAGCGCGGGCCAGCGCGCCTGCCGCCGCCTCCGGGTAGCCGTAGGCGGGGATCTTGCCGTTTCGCACGTCGAGCAGCCGGACCGCCTCCGCCTGGCCGAGGACAACGGCGGCGAGCGGGACCCGGACGTCGGCGTCCGTGATGGCCGCCACCAGGTCTCCGGTGGCGCCTGTCGGCAGCACCAGGGCGATCATGGCGTCCACGTCTTCGTCCGCGGTGATCAGCTCGAGGACCTGCCGGAAGTCGTCACGGGAGACGGTTGCGGTGGCGTCCACCGGCCCGGTCACCGCGCCGCCGCCGGGCACCAGCGCGTGCAGTTGCCGCTTGAGCTGGCCGCGCGGATGGTGCACGGCAAGCCCGAGGTCGGTGCACGCGTCGGCGGCCAGTACGCCGGCGCCACCGACGTTGGACACGATCGCGACGGTGCGCCCTGCTGGCGGCGGCTGCGCCGCCAGCAGGGCGGTGGCCTCCAGGAGCTCACCGAAGCTCGGCGTGGCGATGATCCCGGCCTGCTCGAATAGCGCCTCGCGGCTGACCAGCGGCGTGGCGATGGCGGCGGTGTGCGACGCGGCCGCCTGCTGGCCCGCCTCGCTGCGCCCGGCGTGCACGGTGAGCACCGGCATCTGGGCGCCGACCCGGCGCGCGGTGCGCGCGAACTTGCGCGGGTTGCCGAAGGACTCGATGTACAGCACGGCGAGCTTCGTCTGCCCGTCCTGTTCCCACCACATCAGCATGTCGTTGCTCGACACGTCGAGCTTGTTGCCGACCGACGCGAACGATGAGATCCCGATGCCCAGCCTGGACAGGTGGTCGACCATCGCGAAGCCGAGGCCGCCGGACTGCATGACCAGGCCGGCGGTGCCCGCCGCCGGGTGCATCGCGGCGAACGTCGCGTCGAGCCCGATGCCCGGCGCCGCGATGCCGAAGCAGTTCGGGCCGATCAGCCGCATGCCGTGCCTGCGGCAGACTGCGAGCAGGTCGGCGCTCTCCGCGGTACCGATGCCCGCGGTGAACACCACGAGCCCGCGGACGCCGCGGGCGCCGCAGGCCTCCGCTACGTCGGTGACCGCGGCCGGCGGCACCGCGATCAGCGCGAGGTCAGGCGTTTCCGGCAGGCTGGCCACGTCGGGGAAGCACGGGACGCCGCCGATCCCGTGCCTGGCGTTCGGGTTGACCGCGTACAGGCTGCCCTGGTAGCCGCCGGTCCTGATGTTGTCGAGGGCGGACCGGCCGACCGTGCCCGGCCGCCGGCTCGCCCCGATCACCGCGACGCATCGCGGTGAGAACACAGGCCGGAGGCTGGCCACGTCGGCAGACCGTTCCCTGAGCGCCACGGTGTCCAGGTAGTCCTCCAGCTGCTTGCCGGTGTCGTCGGCAGGCAGCGGGATGGTGATCGTGACCACCCCGTCGGCGCGGGCGCTCCGCGCCGGCAGCCCCGCGTCGGAGAAGACGTGCAGCATGCCGATGTTCTCGCTAAGCGTCTCCGCGGTGAACGACTCGATCCGCCGCGCCCGCGCGAGCGACACCAGGTGTTCGAGCAGCAGCGTCGCGATGCCGCGGTGGTGCATGGTGTCCGCGACGGCGAACGCGACCTCGGCGGTTTTCCCTCCGCTGCCCTGGACCACCTCGTAGCTGGCGACGCCGACGACCTCGGCGCCGTACAGCGCGAGCAGGGCGGCGTGGTCAGGTCCTGGCTCGCGGGTGACCCGCCGTGCCTCTCGCTCGGCCGCCGTCCGGCTGATGCTGAAGAAACGCAGATAGGCGTTGTCCCGAGACATTGCTTGGTGCATCGCCTTGACGGCGGCGAAGTCGCCGGCCGCGGCGGGCCTGATCTGGACCGTCGATCCGTCCGCGAGCAACGCGTACACGCCGGCGGTCGCCGCTACCAGGTGGCTCATCGGTCCCTCCTCAGACCTTTAGGACCGTTCCCTTGTGCTCATCCTCGTGCTCACCTTCCGCCAGGTCGTCGGGCGCCGCCCCCGCGGGGACACCGCCGGGCTCGGGCGGCTGTCCGGTTAGCCGGGGCTTGCGCGGTTCGCGGGCGGCCACGTAGACCATGACGAGCCAGCAGGCGAGCGCGGCGACGGCGACGACCGCGATGGCGGTCATCGCGCCGGCGGAGATGTCCGAGTTCGGGTACGCCGAGGCGTAGAACATGACGGCCGCCCCTCAGAACAGCGGGCCGGGGCCGGGGATCGACCGCTCGTCCGGCGGGTAACTCAGCCGGTCGCGCACCGCGACGACGCCGTCCACGTGCCGGATCTCCTCGATCAGCTCGTGGCCGGCGGCGACCGTTTCCGGCATGCCCTCCACGGTCACGATGCCGTCCTTGACCGTGACGGTGAACTTGGCCGGGTCGCGGAGCAGGGTGCCGAGGATGATGCCCTCGGTGATCTCGTGGCTGATGTCCCGGTCGGGCCGGCTGTACACGCTGAGGACGTCGGCGCGGGAGACGATCCCGATCAGGCGGCCGTCGTCGTCGACGACCGGGAGCCGCTTGACCTTGCGCTCGTACATCAGCCGGGCTGCCCGCGTGACGAACTGGCGAGCACCAACGGTCACCGCCGGCTTTGTCATCAGGTCCGCCGCGGTGGTGCCGGCCGCCTTGGCCTGCTCCCTGTGGTGCAGGATGCCGCCGACCCGGTGCGGCGCCGCGCTGTCCAGGGCCTCCTTGGCCAGCAGGTCGGCCTCGGACACCACGCCGACGACCTTGTTGTCCTCGTCAAGCACGGGGAACGCGCTTACCCGCTGTTCCCGCAGCCTGGCCGCCATGTCCTTGAATGACGCGTTCTCCCGGACGGCGACCACGTGCGTCGTCATCACGTCTTTAACGGTGGCGTTCATCGCAATCGCCCTTCCTCGGCATCGCTCCTGACCTAAGTCCACCGCTCCGGGGCCTTGCCGCCCACCGCCTAAAGCCCGCACGAACCGGGACTAAAGACCCCGTGGACGGGAGGGGCTCGTACTCCGCTTCTCGCGGATTCCGATTGCGCGGTGCGCGGGCCGGTTCGCAGCTCCGCCCGTTACTCCGCGTCTCAACGGGTCCCTCCCGTCACTGTTCAGCTAACTCAGCAGGCAACCCGGCCGCTAGGGGCCGAAGGTCACCACTTTCGCTCAGCCCTGGCGGGGTTCCCAGCTGAAGAACCTGATGGCGAGCAGCATGCCGGCGATGCCCCAGACCGCGACGAAGAGCACGTCCGTCCAGTTGAACGCGGTACCGAGGAAGCCGGCCTCCATGCTCAGCACGAAGTGCCTGACGGGGAACACCTTGGCTACCCACAGGATCCAGGCCGGGGTGTTCCTGCCGAACGGGATGAAGATGCCGGACAGGAACTCGAGCGGGAGGATGATGGCGTTGATGACCGGGGCCGCCGCGTCGGAGTTCGGGATGACCGCGGTGGCCGCGAGCCCGAGGGCGCAGAACGCGGCCGCGCCGACGAGTAGCGCCACGATGAACTGCAGCAGGCTCAGCCCGGTGGGAATGTCGGCGCTGTATACGACCCGGCCGAATACGGCGGTGATGATCACGAGCAGCACCGCCACCAGTACCGCGTGGAGGATCCTGGCGCCGATGAAGGACGCGCTGGGCAGCGGGGTGCCGTGCGCCCGCTTGAGTATGCCGTCCTCGCGCTGGAAGGTGACCGCCGCCGCGATGTTGTTGAAGCACGCGGTGATCACCGAGAAGCAGGCCATGGACGCTACGTAATAGGTGGAGGTGTTGACGGTCCTGCCGTCGAGCTGGACGGTGGAGTGGCCGAACAGCGCCGTGAAGATCACCAGGAACATCAGCGGGAACGCGAACGTGAAGAACGCCGAGGCAGGGTTGCGCCAGAACGCCTTGTTGACGTAGCGGAGCTGGACGCCGGTCAGCCGGAGCGTGGTCATGACGCCGCCTCGCGTTCGCCGGTCAGCGCCAGGTAGACGTCCTCGAGCGACGGCCTGGTCACCTCGAGTCCGTCCAGCGCGATCCCGTTGTCGATGGCCCAGCCGGTGAGCAGGTGCAGGTCGCGGACCACGTCAGCGGACGTGATCACCGTGAAGCCGTCCGCGTCCGGCGCCCCAGGCACCGTGTCCGGTGGTGTCGCGCCGGCGGGCAGCCGGTACCTGATGTGCGCCCGGGCCAGGTTCCGGTCGCCCAGCGTCGCGGGTGTGCCTTCGGCGACGATCCGCCCGGCGGCGATCACGGCCACCCGGTCCGCCAGGTACTGTGCCTCGTCCATGTAGTGCGTGGTCAGCAGCACCGTCTTGCCGAGCGAGGCGAGGTTCTTGACTACCTCCCACGCGTCCCGCCTGGCCGACGGGTCGAATCCAGTGGTCGGCTCGTCGAGGAACAGCAGGTCGGGGTCGCCTGCCAGCGCGACCGCCATGTCCAGCCTGCGCGTCTGGCCGCCGGACAGCTTGGTGACCCGGCTGTCCCGCTTCTCGGTCAGGCCGGCGAGGTCGACGACCTCGTCCGGTGATCGCGGCCTTGGGTAGTAGCTGGCGTAGAGCCGGACGGTCTCGATGACGGTCAGGTACCGGTCGACACCGGTCTTCTGCAGCACGATCCCGACGTGCGGCAGCATCTTCGCCCGGTCGCGCCCCGGGTCGCACCCGAGCACGGCCACCTCGCCGCCGTTCCGCCGCCGGTAGCCTTCGAGGATTTCGACCGTGCTGGTCTTGCCCGCGCCGTTGGGCCCCAGCAGGGCGAAGATCTCACCGTGCCTGATGTCCAGGTCGATCCCGCGGACCGCCTGCACCGAGCCGTATGACTTGACCAGTCCGCGCACCCGGACCGCGAGTTCATCAGACACGGGACTAGCTCAGCGCACCAGCGGGCGCCAGGCAATATTCCAAATGTCATGACTTCATGGTGAGGGGGGCCGTCGCGCAGCGACGGCCCCCCTCACCGGGTACTGCTACTCCTGGCCGAAGGACTTGATCTCGTGTTTCTCGGTCTCGCTCAGCTCGCGGGGGACCTCGCCCCTCGCGCGCTTGGCGGACTGGACCTGCTCGCGGATCTTGTCCACGATCTCCGGGTTGGCGAGCGTGGTGATGTCGCCGGTGTCGGTGAAGTTGGAGGTCGCGGCGATCACGCGGCGCATGATCTTGCCGGACCTGGTCTTCGGCATGTCGGGGACGATCCAGATGTTCTTCGGCCTGGCGATCTTGCCGATATCGGTCTCGATCGCGACCTTGACCTTGTTCTCGACGTCGGCCGAGGCCTCGACCCCGGGCTTGAGCGATATGTACATCTCGACCACCCGGCCGCGGATGTCGTCGACGACCGGGACCGCGGCGGCCTCGGCGACCTCGGGGACGGTAAGCGCCGCGGACTCGAGCTCCTTGGTGCCGAGCCGGTGCCCGGCCACGTTGATCACGTCGTCGACGCGGCCGAGGATCCGGAAGTAGCCGTCGGCCGCCTCGAGCGCGCCGTCGCCGGCGAAGTACGGCCAGTCGTGCCAGTCTTTGGACTCCGGGTCCCGGTTGTACTTGGCGTAGTACGTCGAGACGAACCGCTCCGGCTGGCCCCAGATCGTCTGGAACACGCCCGGCCACGGGGCGCGGATGCAGATGTTGCCCGCCTTGCCGCTGCCCTTCGGCACCTCGTTACTGTTCTCGTCGAGGATGACGGGATAGACGCCGAGCGCCGCGGGCCCGCAGCTGCCCGGCTTCATCTTGTCGATGCCGGGCAGCGTCGAGCCGAGGAAGCCGCCGGTCTCGGTCTGCCACCAGGTGTCGGTGATGGCCGCTTGGCCCCTGCCGACGGTCTCGTAGAACCAGCGCCACACCTCGGGCTCGATCGGCTCGCCGACCGTCGTCATGGTCTTGAAGTGGTAGTTGTACTTGGCGGGCTCGTCCGGTCCCACCTTCCGCAGCATCCGGATCGCGGTGGGCGAGGTGTGGAAGATGTTCACCCCGAGCTGCTGGGCGATACGCCACGGCCGGCCGGCGTCCGGGTAGTTCGGGGTGCCTTCGTACATGACGCTCGTGGTGCCGAGGGCGAGCGGCCCGTAGACGATGTAGGAGTGCCCGGTGATCCAGCCGATGTCCGCCATGCACCAGTAGGTGTCGTCCGGGTGGATGTCCTGGTAGTACTTCGACGTCCCGGCCACGTACGACAGGTAACCGCCGATGGAGTGCTGGCAGCCCTTCGGGCGGCCCGTCGTGCCGGACGTGTACATCAGGAACAGCGGGTCCGTCGCCGACAGCCGGGCCGGCTCGACGAGCTCGCCCTTGTGCGCGGCCAGCAGATCGTCAACGAAGACGTCCCGCCCCTCGACCATCGGGGTCTTGGCCGAGTACTGGCCGGGGTAGCGGCGGAAGACGAGGACCTTGTCGACGTGCTGGCCTTCCTTGGCCGCGGCCTCGACCGCCTCGTCGGCCTTGACCTTGTGGTCGAGCAGGTCACCGCTGCGGTAGTAGCCGTCCATCGTGACGAGCACGGTGGAGCCGGAGTCGGCGATCCGGTGCCCGGCCGCCGCGCCGGAGAATCCGGCGAAGACCTGCGAGTGAACGACGCCGAGCCGGGCCGCGGCCAGCATCGCGACCGGCAGTTCCGGCACCATCGGCATGTGGAACGTGATCCGGTCGCCCGCCTTCAGCCCCAGTTCCTTGAGCACGGCGGCGAACTCGTTGACCCGGACGTACAGCTCCCGGTAGGTGATCGCCTGGTGCGCCTCGCTCTCTGGCTCGGGGAGCCAGATGAGGGCCGCCTTGTTCGGATGGGTCTCCATGTGCCGGTCGACGCAGTTGTACGAGGCGTTCAGTTCCCCGCCGACGAACCACTTCCAGAACGGCGCGGTGGACGTGTCGAGGACCGTGTCCCAGGGCTTGTACCAGGTCAGAAGGTCAGCATAGGCGGTGAAGCAGTCCGGGAACTTGTCTTCGGTGAACTGGTCACGGATGGCGGGATCGGAGGCGTTCGCCTGCGCGGTGAGCGCGGCCGGCGGCTCGTAATATTTTTCCTCGCGCCAGTGCACCGCGATCTGTGCCTCGGAGGATTCGTTCGTCTCGTCGTCAGTCACGTCGTTCAGATCGTCAGCCATCTGTAATGTCCCTCGCATCCCTCGCCTGGCGGCGTTGCCACTTGTCATGTTGGGCGCAAGACCAATTTAACGCGCGGTAGCGCCCGCCACCACGGGAGCGGGGGAGACTTGATCGTTTACGACCGTCAGCCGGGGCTAACGGTGGCCTGGCGTGGCCAGGCGATCATCGTGAGTGCCGGAGTGCCGACCTCGGGAAAGGTTTCTTCCATTCCGGTGATGTGCATGATCCGCAGCAGTGACGGACGGGCGGCGGCGAGCTCGACGGAATGGCCGGAGCGCCGGGCGTGCCCCGCCACGCGGGCAAGCACGCCGAGCCCGGCCGCGTCGCAGAAGGTCAGGTCGGCCAGGTCCACGGTGACCGGGCCCTGCTGGCTGTCCACGACGTCGCAGAGGTAGGCGAACGCCAGGTCCGCGGTCGCGATGTCCAGCTCACCCCGTAGCTGAACGGTCGCCTTGCCGTCGGTGGTCACTTCGTGGGCAAGCTCTAGTTGCATGGCGTCTGCAATGTCGATGGTTGCCGGCACCTTCTCGTTACTCCCCCGGTCAAGCGCAGCACGGTCCTCCTCGACACGGCTCGCGCGGATCATCAAATTTCCCCTCCTACATGCTAGTAGAAGCCAGCTCCCCGATACACCAACGTCGTAGAATTTCGTCACACCGTGACACATCTCCCGGCGCCTGGGATGTGCCCACACCACCAGTGAAGGACGCGAAGCTGACGGCGGCCCCGCTAGTTACTGAGTAATACGTCTGAACCGCCGGAATGGTTCTCTCTTTCGACAGCTAATTCCCTAGGTGAACCACTGGGCACTCCCGGTCACAGCAACGGGCACTCTCCCGGCATACTGGTATTCCTGCGCAACTGGGGTGTTGTGCGCCTGGACGGGACAAGGGGTGAGCAAGGATGCGCATCCGGGGCAGCGTGGCGATCGACCTTGGCACGGTCAACACGCTCGTCTGGGTCGAGGGCCGCGGGCTGGTGCTCGAGGAACCGTCCGCGATCGCTATCGATTCGACCACTGGGTCGGTGACGGCAATCGGCACCGCGGCCGATGTGCTGTCCGACAAAGAGCCGCAAGACATCAAGGTTCTCCACCCGCTGCGCGACGGCGTGATCGCCGACCTGGAGGCGACGGCGGCGATGCTGCACGGCTTCCTGCGCAGGGCCCGGCCGCGCAACGGGCTGCTGCGGCCGCGCGCGCTGGTCTGCGTGCCGAGCGGCGCCACCTGGGTGGAGCGGCGGTCCGTCGCCGCCGCGCTCGACGCGCGGCGGCCGAGGTACTCGGTGCAGCTCATCGACGAGCCGGTCGCGGCCGCCGCCGGGGCCGGCTTCGACCTGTCCGCCGGGGCCGGGGGATTCGTCGTCGACGTCGGGGGCGGGACGACCGAGGTCGCCGCCGTGGCCGGCTGGCGTGTCGTGCGCGCGCAGAGCCTGCGGATGGCGGGCAACGCGATGGACGACGCCATCGTGAACGCGGCGCGGGGCGAGCTTGGCCTGATCCTCAGCTCGCGGGCCGCGCGCCAGCTGAAGACGACGCTCGGCCTGACCGGCGGGCCCGAGGGCTGGGCGGAGACGGTCGGCATCGACGCCGCCCGCCGCACGCCGCGCGTGGAGCGGGTCTCCGGCGAAATGGTGGCGGCGGCGCTCGAGCCGGTTGTCGCCGCGATCGCCAGGGCGGTGCAGGAGGTGCTCTCCGACATCCCGTCAGGAATCGCCGAGGACGTGGTGCGCGGCAAGATCAGGCTGGCGGGCGGCGGCGCGCTGCTGCCCGGCCTGCCGGAACGTGTCGAGGCGATGGCGGAAATCGGCGTGACCGTGGCCGAGGATCCGCTGCGCTGCGTGGTCCGCGGCGCGGCGGCGTTGCTCGAAGTAAGCCGCAAGTCTGGCGTCCCGGGCGTAGGCGGCTAGCTCACAGTTCGCTGAGGGTGAGCGTGGCCGAGGAAGAGGGCCTTATCCCGGCGCGTTGAGGTAAGCGTTAGGCTGCTACAAGGTCGTTCGCCTGGCGGGAAGGTCAGGTCCTGATGAGCAAGCAAGCGACACCTCCGCCGCCCGGCGACAAGCCAAAGCCGGGGGGGAACGCGCCGCCCCCGCCCCCGGCCTGGCGGCACTGGCTGCTGCCGATCGGCATCGTCGTCGCGCTCTTCCTCTGGATATTCCTGCCTGCCGTGCACCAGGCACCGCAGACCAGCCTCACATACTCCCAGTTCCTCACCGACGTGTCGGCGCACAAGGTCAAGACGGTGACCATCGCGCAGCCCGGCGGCACGAGCACCGGGACCCTGACGAATGGCACGGACTACACCGTGGTCATCCCGCCGCAGGCCAGTCAGGCGCTGCTGGACCAGCTGCAGGCCGATGGCGTGCAGATCACGTCCACCACGTCGTCGCCGGGGTTCGGCACCGAGCTGCTGACCTGGATCCTCATCCTGGGGCCGTTCCTGCTGTTCTTCTGGTTCTGGCGACGGCTGTCCCGTGGCGCGGGCGGCCTGCAGCAGGGCATCCTCGGCGTCGGCCGGTCGCGGGCGAAGGTGTTCGACGAGGAGCGCCCGTCCACCACGTTCGCCGACGTGGCGGGCTACGAGGGCGCGAAGTCGGAGATCAGCGAGGTCGTCGACTTCCTGCGCAACCCCGACAAGTACGCGCGGGTGGGCGCCGTCGTACCGCGCGGCGTGCTCATGGTCGGCCCGCCAGGCACCGGCAAGACGCTGCTCGCCAGGGCCGTCGCCGGCGAGGCGCGGGTGCCGTTCTTCTCCGTGGCCGGATCCAGCTTCGTGGAGCTGTTCGTCGGGGTGGGCGCGTCGCGGGTGCGTGACCTGTTCGCGGAGGCGCGCAAGAGGGCGCCCGCGATCATCTTCATCGACGAGATAGACGCGATCGGCCAGCGGCGGGCCGGAGCGGGCGTGGCCGTGTCCAACGACGAGCGGGAGCAGACGCTCAACCAGCTGCTGTCGGAGATGGACGGCTTCGACATGGAGACGGGCATCGTGGTGCTGGGCGCGACCAACCGGCCCGAGGTGCTGGACCCGGCGCTGCTGCGCCCCGGGCGGTTCGACCGGCAGGTGACGATCCCGCTGCCCAACGTCAGCGAGCGGGAAGCGATCCTGCGCGTGCACGTCCGCGGGAAGAAGCTGGCGCCCGACGTGGACCTCTCGGTGGTGGCCAGGGCCACGCCGGGGTTCTCCGGCGCCGACCTGGCGAACCTGGCGAACGAGGCGGCCATCTTCGCGGTCAGGGAGGGCCGGGACGTCGTCACGGCCGACGACTTCTACTCCGCGCGGGACCGGATCATCCTGGGCCGCAGGGAAGGGTCCAACGTGCTGCTCCCCGAGGAGAAGCACGCGGTGGCCGTGCACGAGTCCGGGCACGCGATGGTGGCCGCGCTGTCCGAGCACGCCGACCCGGTGGCCAAGGTGACGATCCTGCCGGCCGGGCAGACACTCGGCGTCACCGAGCAGCTTCCGCTGGTGGAACGGCACATGTACACCGAGGACTACCTGCACGACTCGCTTGCCGTGCGGCTCGGCGGCCGCGCCGCCGAGCTCGTCGTCCTCGGCCAGGGATCCACCGGCGCGGGCAACGACCTGGCCGGGGCGACCGACCTGGCGACCAAGATGGTCAGGGAGTTCGGCATGTCGACGGTGCTCGGCCCGGTCGGGTACCCCGAAGGGGGATCCGTGTTCCTCGGCGGCGGCGGACCGGCCATGTCGAGCCGGCCGTACGCGGAGGCGACGCAGGCCGAGATCGACCGCGAGGTGTCCAAGCTGCTCAGGGAGGCGGAGGAGCGCGCGGTGGACCTGCTCAGGACCCACCGGCCTGAGCTGGACGCGCTGGTCGACCTGCTAATGGAGAAGGAGACCGTCGACGGGTCCGACGTCTACCGGCTGGCCGGCCAGCCGGACAAGTCAGCCAGCACCAGCCCGGCGGCGCCGCCGGCCGTGATGGCCCCGCACCCGGCGGACGACGTCACCAGCGCTGGCGGTTCTGCAACCGGGCCGTGACGAGCGATTACCGTCACATTTCGTGGCCGGTATGCTCAGCTACATGGTGCAGCTCACCGCCCTGCCGGCGTACCTTCCCAGCCCGCCGATCGACAGTTTCCACATCGGCCCGCTGGACATTCACTTCTACGCGCTCGGCTACATCATCGGGATCACGCTGGCGATCCTGATCACCAGGCGGCGGTGGCGCGCGCTCGGCGGCGACCCCGACGTCGTGAACGACATCGCGCTGTGGGTGGTGCCTGCCGGGATCATCGGCGGCCGGATCTACTTCGACCTCACCACGCCTAACGACATCCCGCACGTGTGGTACGGGGTGTTCGCCGTGTGGACCGGCGGCCTCGGCATCTGGGGCGGCGTCGCCCTCGCGGCCATCGTGGGCGCCTGGCGGCTGCGGCGGCTGGGCATCACGGTCGGCCCGTTCGCCAACGCGGTCGCGCCCGCGCTGCTCGTGGCCCAGGCGGTAGGGCGGATCGGCAACTACTTCAACAAGGAGCTCTTCGGCAAGCCGACCACGCTGCCCTGGGGCCTCGAGATTCCCTACCCCTACCGCGTCTCCGGCGGTATCCCGCCACAGGACCTGCACTTCGCGACGTTCCAGCCGACGTTCCTCTACGAGCTCATCTGGGACCTGGCGCTCGCCGCCTTCCTGGTCTGGCTCGGGCACCACGCCAAGATCAAGCCCTGGGGGCTGTTCGCGCTCTACGTGGCCGGCTACTCCGCGTTCCGCATCTTCGAGGAATCGGTGCGGATCGACTCCTCGGAGTACTTCCTCGGCTTGCGGTTCAACATGTACATCGCGATCATCGGCACGGTGGGCGGCCTGATCTGGTTCGGCTTCGCGCAGCGCCGTCCTGACCGGCCGGTGGTGGTGCGCCCGGATCCGGGTCAGCCGGACGCCGGCACCGCGTCGGCTCCCGTCGGGGCGCCCCCCGGCGAGGCAACGGCGGAGGCCGAGGGAGTAGCCAGCGCACGTTCCGAAGAATAGGAACAGGGCCAGGCGGGGCGGGAAAGCCTGAGCCAGCCGAGCAGCGCCAGCGGGTAAGCGTAGTAACCCCAGCGTGCGACGGGCGCGAGCGTGACCGCGGCGGTGAGCCCGGCCGCCAGCAGGACCGCCGCCGACCGGGCGGTGCGCGGCGGCCGGCGCGCCAGCCACCAGGCGAACACGGCGACGGCCACCGCCAGCAGGGCGAGCGCCCCGCATTTCCCCGCGGGGGCTTCGCTGGCGAGCAGGCGCCCGGGCAGCGGGCTAGTGGCGGGGCTGCGGTGGCTGGTGAGGCCGAGCGGGAACAGGATCGCGTTCTGGACTGTGGCGCCCGGGTCGGACAGCGCGGCCGGGGCGGCCGCCGCCATCGCCGCGACGGCCGTGACCGCTGCTGTCACCGTGAACCGCCAGCGGACGCGGGTGCCCCGTGCGGCAGCCAGCGCGGCGATGACCGGCACGGCCGGCCAGGCGATGGCCTTCAGCGCGCACGCCATACCGGCGGCGAGGCCGGCCGCGAGGGCGGCGGCGCGTCGCGGGGCGCGATCCGCCAGCGCGAGCGCCACGCACAGCGACGCGATCACGGGCAGGTCGCTGCCGCCGGTCGCCAGCGGCAGCGCCAGCACCGGCGAGGCCAGCGCGAGCGCCGTGCTCCGCAGCGCCTGCCGCGGCGGCACGCCGGGAATGCGGAACGCCAGGTAGGCCCCCGCCGTGCCGGCCAGGGCCAGCCACAGCCGGGGGTTGGCTGGCCAGCCGGTGAGGCCAGCGGCGTTCGGCAGCCCGAAGACGGCCATCAGCGGCTCGTACGGGTCGTAGGCGAGCACGTGGGTCAGGCCGGCGACGGGCAGGTACGGGGTGCCGTGGCGGAGCAGCTGACCGCCCGCCTGCGCGATGACGCTCAGCGAGCCCTGGCCGGCGCGGCTCGGCAGGCCGGCGAAGGCCTGCCAGGCAAGCGGCGCGACGGTCGCGCAGCCAGCCGCGCAGCCGAGCGCGACTGCCGCCGCCTGGTGCTCCCGCCGCCGCGGCACCGCCACCGTGATCGCCGCCGCGGTCGCATAACCGATCGCGGCCCAGGTGCCCCAGCAGCGCTCGATCGGCTGGCCGCTGGCCACCGCGAGTGCCGCCGCGAACGCGGCGAACGCGAGGTACCAGCGGGTCACGTCACCGGGTGGCGATCGGGGCCACCGTCGCACCGGCCGCCTTGACCAGGTTGGCGGGGGCGATCTCGATTTCCAGCCCGCGGCGGCCCGCGCTGCAGAACATCGTGGCCAGCGCGAGGGCCGAGGCGTCGATTACCACCGGCAGCCGCCGTTTCTGCCCGACGGGGGAGATGCCGCCAGCGACGTACCCGGTGGCGCGCTCGGCCGCGGCGACCTCCGCTAGCACCGCCTTCTTCCCGCCGACAGCGGCGGCGAGCGCCTTCAGGTCGAGCTGGCGGTGCACCGGGACGACGCCCACGGCCAGCGACCCGTCCACCGCGGCGACCAGCGTCTTGAACACGCGCTCCGGCGGGACGCCGAGCGCCTCGCTGGCCTCCAGGCCGTAGGAGTCGTGCCGCGGGTCGTGCGCGTAGTCGTGCAGCGTGAACGTCACCTTCGCCCGTTCGAGTGCGAGCGTCGCCGTCGTGCCGCGTCCAGCCACGAACCGTCACCCTAGCGCCCACGGCGGGCAGCGGAAAAATCGTTATGCCGCCCGCCTGTGATGTCCGCATAGTGGGCGTATGCACGTTACGTTTCCGCGGCTGCCGGACCACGAGGTCGGCTACTCGGTGGTCGAACGGGACGACGGGGTCGTCTACCAGCTGCTCGGCGGCCGCGCCGGGACCGCGCTGCCGCACGACATCATGCATCTTGTCGTGGAACGCGAGCTTGGCGTCACCGACGGGATATGGGGCGGCATCGCGGCGGGCATGGTGTTCGGCAGCATGCGCCATGTGCGCGGGCGGCGGCCGCCGCATGTCACGGAGCGTTCAGCGCTGCTCAAGCGGACGTACCGGGACCGGATCCTGCGGGCCGAACTGCTCGGGAACCTCGTCGAGGCCATCGCGGCGCTCGACGACCCGTCGGCGGACGAGATCAGGCGGCTGACCGGGTCGAAGCTGTCGGTGCTGCGGATGGCAGAGCCGCCGTCGCCGCAGGCCTTCGCGGCGGCAGCGCGGGCGCTGCAGGTCGAGGCGGCGCGCTGGGCCAGGCTGCGGCCCGGTGAGGAACTCCGGTACGAGTGGGCGCTGCCGGTTACGCACCACGTGCCGCGTCCCCGGGACCCGAGCGACCGGCGAGACCCGCGGCGCCGGCTGGGGGCCGGCTGGGGGGCCGTGGCCGGTCCGGGCGGCCGGGTCCGCGCCGCTAATCGGCTTGTGCCGCTGCGCGGTGCGCGACATGGTGGGGTCATGCGACACGTTGCACCGGCGCCCGCGGAGGTCATCGACGCCGGCCCGGTCGTGCTGCGCCGCTGGCGCCCCGACGACCTGGATGCCTCCTGCGCGGCGGTGTTCGCGTCGCTCGAGCACCTGCGCCCGTGGATGCCGTGGGCGCTGGACTTCAGCCGCGCGGCACAGGCCGAGTTCCTCGTCGGCTCCGAGCGCGACTGGAACGCGGGCGTGGGGTTCAACTACGCCATCCTCACCGGCGGCGCGATCGCCGGATCGGCGGGGCTGATGGCCAGGATCGGGCCGGGCGGCCTGGAGATCGGCTACTGGGTGCACCCGGCGTATACCCGCCGCGGGGTGGCGACCGCGTCCGCGGAGGCCCTGACCGACCAGGCGTTTGCCCTGCCAGGCATCGATCGGGTGCAGATCGTGCACGACGAGCTCAACGAGGCGAGCGGCGGCATCCCGCGCAAGCTGGGCTTCACCGTGATCGAGCGCCGCCCGCTCGATCACAAGCCGCTCGCGGGGACCGGGATCGGCGTGGTGTGGGAAGTGACCCGTGCGCAGTGGCTCGGCGGGGCTTCCCTGTAACGTATCCGGTCATGGGCGATCTGGACTCAGACCTGATGGCGCTGGCCCTCCAGCAGGCGCGGACCAGCCTTGACGCCGGCGGAGTGCCGGTCGGCGCGGTGCTCGCGGCGGACCGGGAGGTGATCGCCGCCGGGCACAACGAGCGCGTGCAGCGCGGCGACCCGGTGGCCCACGGCGAGATCGCGTGCCTGCGCAATGCCGGGCGGCGGCCGTCCTACGCGGGCACGACGCTGTACACAACGCTGTCTCCGTGCCAGATGTGCACCGGGGCGATCCTGCTGTTCCAGATCCCGCGCGTCGTGGTGGGCGAAGCCCGCACCTTCGCGGGCGACCTGGACTTCCTGCGCTCCCGCGGAGTATCGGTCGTGCTGCTTGACGACCCAGGCTGCGTCGCCGCGATGGAAGAGTTCCAGACCCGCTACCCGGAGGTGTGGAGCGAGGACATCGGAGGGCGCTGACCTCGCCCGATGGCCGCCCGAATTGTCCTGGATGCGTGGGCAGCCGGCCCTGGGGGATAAACTCGCACGTTGTGAGCAGCGTAGTTTCCAGCGAGCTCGGCAAGCGGTTCCCCGATGTGGCGGCGCTGGCCGGCGCCCTCGACGAGACCGGCTACCTGGCCGGCGACCAGCTTGCCGCGGCGTTGTTCCTCGCCGTGCGGATGGGCCAGCCGATCCTGCTCGAGGGCGAACCGGGTGTCGGCAAGACCGAGGCGGCCAAGTCCCTGGCCGCCGCGCTCGACACCGCGCTCGTCCGGCTGCAGTGCTACGAGGGCATCGCGGCCGCCGAGGCGCTCTACGAGTGGAACTACCCGAAGCAGCTGCTCGCGATCAGGCTCGCCGAGGCCACGCACGAGCAGATGCGGGAGACCGACCTGTTCCGGGAGGAGTTCTTGCTCGCCCGGCCCCTGCTCACCGCGCTCGACCATCCGGGACCGCGGCCCGCCGTGCTGCTCATCGACGAGGTGGACCGGGCCGACGACGAGTTCGAGGCGTTCCTGTTCGAGATGCTGGCGGAGTCTTCTGTCACGATCCCCGAGCTCGGCACGCGGCGCGCGAAGGTTCCCCCGATCACGATCCTCACCTCCAACAGGACCCGTGACCTGCACGACGCGCTGAAGCGGCGGTGCCTGTACCACTGGATCGGGTACCCGGACGCGGCCCGGGTCGCGCAGATCATCCGGCGGCGGGTGCCCGCCGCGAGCTCGGCGCTCGCGGGCGAGGTGGCGGCCGCCGTGAGCCGCCTGCGGGCGCTGGAGCTGACCAAGCCGCCGGGAATTTCCGAGGCGATCACCTGGGCGGGCGCGCTGTCCGTGTTCGGCGCCTCGTCGCTGTCCGCCGCGGCGGCGGAGCGGACGATGAGCGTAGTGGTCAAGTACCCGGAGGACGAGCAGAGCGTGCGAGAGGCGGGACTGGCCGCCGTCGTGGGGCATGACTGACGGCAGCCGGGTTGGCGGGGGCGCCCAGCCCGAGCCTGACGGTCACGAGCTGCCGCTGACCGACGTGGCGACGCTGGCCGCCGCGCTCGGCGTCGCTTTGCGGTCCGCGGGCCTGCCCGCCGGGCCGCAGCGCTGCGAGCGGCTGGCGCGGGCGGTCACCGTGATGGACGCCTCGACGATCGCGGAACTGCATGCGTGCGCGCTGGCCACGATGGTCTCCGATCCCAGCCAGGTAGAAACGTTCGAGCGGATCTTCGCCGAGATGTTCGCCGCCGCGCCGCCAGGCGGCCGGGGGGTGACCGCGCCGCAGCGGGGGATGACGATGGAGCCCGCGGACCCGGATGCGCCACCGGGCGCGCGGACTGAGGACGGCTCGGGGGAGCTGCCGCCGGTGCTGCGCGAGCTGACCGCGTCGGCCGCCTCCTCGTCCTCGTCCTCGTCCGACTCCGCGGACGAGGACGCGCCTGAGATCCCGGCCATCAGGCGGGTCGCGTCCGATACCGAGCGCCTGATGGAACAGGATTTCGCGCAGCTGTCGCCGGATGAGCTGAACCGCCTCGCGGTGCTGATGCGCGAGCTCACGATCGCGGTGCCGCCACGCAAGACCCGCAGGTACCGGCCGCGCAAAGAGGGCGCGCGGCTGGACATGCGCCGCACGATGCGGCTGGCTACCCGCACCGCGGGTGAGCCGGTGACCATCGCCAGGCGCGCGGTCCGGGTCAGGCCGCGGCGGCTGATCGTGCTCTGCGACATCTCCGGGTCGATGGAGCCGTACGCGCGGGCGCTGCTCCAGCTCATGTACGTCGCCGCCCGCGGCGGGGCCGGCTCCGCTGGCGCCGGGGCCGCCTTGCCGGGTGACGCGAGCCGGCCCCGCACCGAGGTGTTCACGTTTGCCACCCGGCTGACCAGGCTGACGCCGTTCTTGTCCGCGGCGAGCCCGGAGACGATGCTCGCCAAGGCAGGCGAGGCGGCGCCCGACTGGGCCGGCGGCACCAGGATCGGCGCCACGCTGCGCGAGTTCAACGACCGCTACGGGGTCCGCGGCATGGCACGCGGCGCCGTCGTGCTGATCATCTCAGACGGCTGGGAGACCGGGGACCCCGCCGTGCTCGGCGGGCAGATGGCGCGGCTGCACCGGATCGCCTACCGGATCGTGTGGGCGAACCCGCGAACGCAGAGCTCGAGGTACCGCCCCGAGGTCGGCGGCATGGCGGCCGCCTGGCCGTACTGCGACGCCGTGGTCAGCGCGCACAACTTCGAGGCGCTCGACGAGCTGCTCGCGGCGCTTCGCGCCCCGGCGGTGCGGCGGCCGCGGATCGTGCCGGCCGAGCCGGTGCCGGTGCCGGTTGCGCCGGCGGCGCCCGCGTCTGGCCCGCCTCCGATGTCGCTGCCGATCACCGGATCGCTGTCCAGGCGCTGGTCTGCGAGGCCGTGACCGGGACTTGTCCGGAAAACATAGGTTCTACATAGATGTCGTAGTTATAGTGTGCCGGTGATGCCTGTCGTGGCGGCCGCCCCTGCGTTCCTTCCCGCGCTGAACGCGCTGCCGACCGCCGCGGCCGTCGCCACCCTGTGCGTGGCCGTCGTCGTGGAGATCGTGCTGGTCCCGGCCGTCTTGCTGCCGGGCGGGACCGTGACCCTGCTGGCTGGCGCGCTGATCGGCGCCGGGCGCCCTGCGCTCGCCGTCGCGGTCCCTGTTGTCGCCGCGGTCGTCGCGGGCGATCAGCTGGCGTTCTTCAGCGGTGCCGCGGTGACCGGGTGGTGGCGCCGCCGCCGTCCCGGGCGGGCGGAGCAGGAGCAGCCCGCCAGGCGCGGCCGGACCGCGGCCTGGCTCACGGCGTCGATGCCGTCGGTAGCCGGCGGTACCGGGATGCGCTACCCGTCCTTTGCCGCCCGGATCCTCGTGATGCGCGTGCCGTGGCTGGCGGCGGCGCTGACCGCGGGCACCCTGGCCGCTCATTCGCTGGCGCGGATCGGTCACGTTGCCGGCATCGCCGGCCTGGTGGCCAGCGGTGTCGTCCTGACGGCGCTGCTCGTCGTCCACCGCAGGCCCGGCGCGGTCCGGGCGGTTGCCCGCCGGACGATGACGATGATGCGGCGATTATCTACTACAATTATGTAGAAGATAGCTACTGGAGGGAACAGCCTTGTGCAGCACTTGATCACCCAGTACACGTACGCCGCGGTGTTCCTGCTGATGATGGCCGAGTCGGCCTGTATCCCGATCCCGTCGGAAGTCATCATGCTGTTCGGCGGCGCGCTCGCCGCCGGTGCCTACCCCGGGGCTCATCCCTCGCTGGCGGGCATCGTGCTCGCCGGAGTACTCGGCAACGTGGCCGGGAGCTACATCGCCTGGGGTGTGGGCCGGTACGCCGGGCAGCCCGCGGCCCGGCGCTGGGGACGCAGGTTCGGAGTGCGCGGCCACGACATCGACCGCGCCGTCGCCTGGTTCGACCGGCACGGCTCGTCCGCGGTGCTGTTCGGCCGCATGGTGCCCGTGGTGCGTACCTTCATCTCGCTGCCTGCCGGGTTCGCGGACATGCCCGCGGGCCGGTTCGGCCTGTTCACCACGCTCGGCTGCATCCCCTGGACGGCGGCCCTCGGCATCGCCGGCTACGCCCTGGGCACTAACTGGCAGCACATCGCCAACGACTTCCACGGCCCCACCTACGCCATCGCGGGCATCGTCGTGGTCGCGCTGGCGGTCGCGGTGGTCCTGTACTTCCGCCGCCGCCGGGCCGGCACCGATGTCGGCGAGCCGGCCGGGACGGACCCGCAGCCGGGCGCACAGGTTGAGCCGCCCGGGCCGGAGACGGACACGCAGGTGCCCTCGGGCCGCCACCGCTAGGACAGCCAGCGCAGCCAGATGCCGTGCGGGTCCGTGTGGGCGATCGCTCGCGTGCCGTTCTCGGCCAGCGTGAAATGCCCCTCCTCGCGGTCCGCGGCGGTGCCTGGCAGGACCTCGGGGGCCTCGTTCGACAGCCAGACGGCGCCGAGCGCCCTGACAAGCTCGGCGAACTCCTCGCGCTGCCCCGGCGCGACGTACGCCAGCACGGCCGAGTGGTAGATGACGAGGGTCGCACCTGGCGGTGCCTGGCTGGCGAGGCCGGGGAGGTCGGTGAGCAGGTCCCCGCGGTACACGCGGGGCGGGTCGCGCCGCGCCGCGTCGATGGCCGCGGCCAGCCGCTCCTGACGGCCGGTCTCGCCCGGCCATAGCAGGCACTGCAGCCAGCGGACGTCGTCCGCGGAGGTTACATCCAGCGGGTTGAGATCCAGGCCGGCTCGCCAGGCGACCTCAGGAACACGGCCGGGAAGCGGAACCGGGCCGCGCGGCTCGCAGGTCAGCACCGGCGCCTGCGGGTCGGTTCCGGTGACCCGGTGGCCGGCGTAGTCGTAGGAGTACCGGTCCACGAGGAGGGTGAGCCCCGCGCTCGCGCCGACCTCGATCAGCGCTAGCGGCCCGGGAAGAAGCGCCAGGGCGGGCAGCAGCGTGCCGCACCTGGCCGGCTCGTTGGTCTGGGTGCGCCGTTGGAGCATGGTCCCGGCGAGCTCGTCGCGCCGCCTGGTGATGAGCGTGTGCAGTGCCGCCAGGCCCGGTACCTCGCGGTGGTCGCTGCCGTCTCTGGCCGGGACATCGACATGGCCCCGACGCTACATCGCTTCGTCTGTCGCGTGCCTGCCGGTCAGGCCACCGTGACGTGCACGGTGTGGTAGCCGGTCGCGCCGTTCGGCTCTGGCAGGTGGTAGACGGATGTCTGCGCGTAGCCGGTCTTGTCGGTGGCCCGCACCTGGAGCGTGTGCTTGCCCGCCGTCGCCTGCCACGGGTAGTACCACTGCCGCCAGGTGTCGATCGTGTCCTGAACGGCCAGCTGCGCCTGATGCCAGGTGCCATCGATCCCGACCTCCACGGCTTCGATGCCGCGGTGCTGCGCCCACGCGACCCCGGCGATCATCACCGTGCCCGCGTTGACGGTCCCGCCCTTCGGCGTGTCGATGCGGGACTCGGTCTTGATCGGCGCCTGCTGCGACCAGCCGCGCTGCGTCCAGTACGCGTCGAACGCTCCGAACGTGGTGAGCTGCATGTCCACCACCCACTTGCAGGCCGATACGTAGCCGTACAAGCCGGGCACGACGACGCGAACAGGGAAACCGTGCTCCTGCGGCAGCGGCTGCCCGTTCATCCCCACCGCGAGCAGCGACGCCCGGCCGTCCATCACGGGTTCTGTGGCGACGCCGAGGTTCATGCCGTTCGCGTCGCGCATGACGATCTGCGTGGCGCCGGGCTGAATCCCCGCCTCCTTGAGCAGGTCGGCGAGCAGCGCTCCCTGCCAGCGGGCGTTGCCGATGTAGCCGCCGCCGACGTTCTCAGAAACGCACGTCAGGGTGATGTCGTGGTCGTACATGGGGCGCTTCATCAGGTCGTCGAAGTTGATCGTCATGGGATTGCTGACCATGCCGTGAATCCGCAGCTGCCACGTCTGGGGGGAAACCTGCGGGACCACCAGGGCCGTGTCCACCCGGTAGAACTGGCTGTTCGGCGTGTAGAACGACGACAGGCCAGGGATGTCGGTGATCTCCGCGCCCTTCGGCAGGGGCTCAGCCTTCGCCGACGGGCGCCCCAGCTTCACGGAGGACGTGTTCACGCTGAACCGCTTGTTCTGCAGGTACTGGCCGCCGAAACCAGACACCGCGGCGACCGCGGCCGCCGCCCCGCCAGCCGCCAGGAACTTGCGCCGGTCCACTACGAGTTCCCTCCTGCCCATCCGGTTCGATACCGGCGACTGCTTGGCATCCCCATGCGGACCAGCCAGACGAGGGCGACGATCCCCACGATGCCGCCAACGACCGACGGGATCACGTCGGTGACATGGCTTTCCGGCCTGGTGATGGCGACGAACGCCCCGAACAGCCCGAACAGGCCGGTCCCGGCCACCCCGATCCCCACCCGCCGCCATGCGATCATGCCGATCACGACCGCGAGGAGCGCGATCGTGACGTACATGCCGAGCAGCAGCATGGTCTTGTCGTTCTCGCCGAACTTCTGGACGGCGAAGTTTTTCAGCGCCGGGGGAGTGCGGTCGATGAACGCGCCGCCGACGGCGATGATGGGCGAGGCCTGCGGCCGCACAAAGGCGGCGACCAGGTTCGCCACGCCGATGGCGACCGCCGCGGCGAGGAACCCGGCGAGGCCGCCGGCCAGCAGTCCCCAGCCGCGCCGCTGACCGCGGGCGGCGGCCCGGCGCGGCCGGCGGTAGTCGTCGTCGTCCCGCGGCACCGTGTAGTCGTCGTAGTCATCGTCGCTGGCCGCGAAGAACGGGCCGGACGTGCGTCGCGGCGCTTGCTGCCACTCGGTGGGCTGCTGCCGCTCAGTAGGCCGCTCCCACTGGTTATCCCAGGGCGGACGCTGCTCTGGGGCGCCCGTTGTCAGGCCCGCGAAGCCACGGGATCCGCCGGCGTAGCCGTTCCCGCCCCGGTAGTCGGCCTGCGTGTCCTGGTAAGGCGTGTCCTGGTACGACGCATCCCGATAGGACTGGTAACGCTGCGAGTCCTGGTACGGCGGATGGCTGTCCTCGTACTGGGCGAGCGTCGGGTAACGCGACGAGTGCCGGTGACGCGGCGGGTCCTGGTAACTCATACCCCTATTGACGGTGCTCGGCCGCCGCCGCGTTCGGAGATCGCGCTCACGGTAAGCACGCGGTAAGAACCGCGCGTGGCATCGGCTATGAGCCCGCCAGGTCCGCGGCGGGCTCTGCCGCGCCCGCGTTCTCTGCCGCGAATGCGGGCACGCCGTCGGCGCCGATGGACACCGAGACGGCGGGCTTGACGTATACCGCCGCCGGCTCGATCACCCGGTCGGCCGCCGTGCGCACGGAGGTGGTCTCACTGCCGGCCATCTCGGCGCGGGCCGCCTCAGCCGACTGGGGCCACTCGGGCGCCCCGGCGAGGACGGCCGGGACGCGGCCCGCGGCGCGCCGCTCGAGCGCATACCGGACCAGGGCGCAGGCACACGCGACGGCGGCGCCGCCGCCGTATCCCCACAGCCGGGTCTGGTGGATGGCGGCGCCGGCGAGATACAGGTTGCCGCTGTTCGTGAAATAGCCACCCGCCGCGATCGCCAGCCACTCCGGGCGGCCGTCGAGCGCGACGAGCATCACAAGCAGGATCGCGTACCACTGGAAGTCCGGCGTGCACACGGCGAGGGCAGCGGAGGTCATCAGCACGCCGCCGCGCCACGGCTGGTCTGGGTCGCAGAACCGGTAGATCGCTACCGCGATCGCGGCCAGGATCAGGACGGCCGCCAGGGTGGCCGCCTTGCCGTGCACGAACAGCCCGATGACGCTGAAGCCGCCTCCCGTCGAGTACCCCTCCTGGTGCAGGTAGCCGGGGAAGAAGCCGATGATCTTGCTCCCCACCGCCAGCACGTGAGGCGCGTAGACCAGTGAGATCGCCGCGGCGACGGACGCGGAGATCAGCAGCCAGCCGCGGCGCAGCACGGCCGGCACCACGAGGACGGGTGTCACCTTGGTGGCGATCGCCAGGCCGAGCAGGACACCGCCGAGCACGGTTCTGCCCTCGGTCTTGGCTCTCGCCAGCAGAAGCAACGCGACCAGGGTCAACGCGACCGCGACTACGTCGACGTGCGCGTTCTGCCCGCACTCGAGGATGACGGTGGGACACCAGGCCCAGAGCGCGGCGAGCCTGGGGTCCTTGCCGAGCCTGCGCAGTCCGAACAGCAGGATCACCGTGACGAGCACGGCGAAGCTGGCCGCTGCGGCCTGGATGGGGATCGCTGAGTCGTCCGCGGGCGCGACGAGCTGCACGGCGAGGAAGTAGGCCTCGGCCACCGGCGGGTACACCGTGGGCGCCTTGATCCTGTTCAGCTTCGAGCAGCCGGCTACCACGCTGTCCGCCGGGTGGGTGGTGCTGATCTGGTTCGTTTTCGCGCAGTCCACGTAGTGCCGTGGCCCGGTGCTTGACCACAGGAAGTCATTGCGCAGCCTGGCGACGCCTTGGTCCACGGGCGCGTACAGGTAGGGGTCGATGCCCGCCGCCTGCACCCGGCCGTCCCAGATATACCGGTACGAGTCGGTGCTGTTTCGCGGCGGCCCGGTCATCGCGACCACCTGGAGCGCGATGCCGCCGACGAGGATCAGCCCGACCGCGAGCTTCAGCGTGACCTTCCGCAGCAGCCACGCCGCGCAGCCGAACGCGATCCATGCGCCGACGACCAGGGCCAGCGGCAAGAGCCGCGCCGGGTCGAGCCCAGGCTGCGCGACCAGCAGGACCATGCTCCCGAGGACGAGCAGCAACGAGATGATCGCGGCGACCCGGAGTTTTGCGCTCATGCGCCGAGGGTGCCACCACGCTGCGCGTTTGGGCTGACGGCGGCGGAGACCGTAACCAATCTTTAAGGCCTTGCTACTGGCGGTGCGTCCGTCGATCCTCTCGCGCAGCAGGCCGGCGTGACCCATGTGGCGGGCGTACTCCTCGATCATTCCCACCAGCGCCTCGCGCAGCGACATCGGCCCGCCGCCGCTGCCATGCTGGTTCAGGGAATCGTCGGCGGCTCGACGGGACGCCGCGCCATGGCCTCCGCGTCAAGGCCTGCGCACTTCATCTCCAGCGTGAGGCGCTGGCAGCGCAGGGCTCGGTCAGCGTGACGCGCTCGTCGCGCAGCCTCGCCCTGTGCTCACGGGGGTCGTCGTCAGAGGGCTTGCCGTCCGCGGTGAACATGTCGGCTCGCCGGCTCGTGCCCATGGCGGCCATCATCGGCGACGGGGCTGCCGTCCGACAACGGATTTACGAGGGCCGACCGTTCTCAAGCGGCTCACTGAAGTACCAGCGATGGCCCTCGGGGTCATCAACTGTGGAGCTCTGGGCGCGGTTCGCCCGCATCGAAACCTCGGATACCTCGGCACCCGCCGCCTGCGCGCCTGTCAATCTCTGAGCGGCCGCAGCACGCTGAACCAGCGGCCGTGCGCGGACCACGTTTCGGCCGCGGACAGGCCGGCCTCGACGGCTACCTCGGCGATCTGGTCCGCGCCCACGTATGCCCAGGGGAACCAGGCGCTGGTCTGGCCGCCGTGCCGGAGCCTGACCTGCTCGCTGCGCTGCGCGGTCCCCGGCGGCTGCACCTCGACCAGTGCCTGCCCGAGCGGCGTCAGCAGCTCGCGCACCCGGCGCAGCAAGGCGATCGGGTCCCCGCCGATCCCGATGTTCCCGTCGGCCAGCAGAACGGTCATCCAGCGGCCGGTCCCCGGCACGCGGCCGAAGACATCGCGCAGCAGGGTCAGCGCGCCCGCCGCCCGGGAGATGTTCACGGCGTAGGGCGTGACGTCGATACCGAGGGCGGGGATGCCGCGTTCGGCCAGCGCGACGGTCAGGCGTCCGGGGCCTGACCCCACGTCAAGCGTCGGGCCATTGCAGCGATCCACGATGGAGACGTCGCCCGGCCGGACATGCATCCAGTGGTCCACCTGGAGCGGCGATGTAGTTCCGTCGGCATGCTCTATCGCCGGCCGTGCGCGCCCGGCGAGGGCAGTTTCGTAGAGTTCGCCGATCACGCGGGTCTCCTCCCCAGGCAGGCAGCCGGACGCAGACCAGTGTTCACCAGGCGGACACTCGCTGACGCATGGATTCGGGCGGCCTTACGGAATCGTCATGGACCTTACGGAGTGGTGACGTATTCGCTCTGTTTCCTGGTCGCGCCGTCGCGCATCGACTTACCTTGTAACCGTGACCAACCCTGGATTTGTCGTGCCGTCACACGGCTGGGAGCGCCATGGCTAACAACCCGGACCCGCCTGGCCGGATCGTCGTCGTCGACGACGACCCCACTGTCGCTGACGTCGTTGGGCGTTACCTGGTCCGCGACGGGCACACCGTGGAATGCGTGCACGATGGCTACGAGGCGCTGCGGCGCATCGCGGACCAGCCCCCGGACCTCGTGGTGCTCGACTTGATGCTGCCGGGGATCGACGGCCTTGAGGTCTGCAAGCGGCTGCGTGAGCGGTGGCCGATCCCCGTGGTTATGCTGACCGCGCTTGGTGACGAGACCGACCGCCTGGCCGGCTTCGAGATCGGCGCCGACGACTATGTGACCAAGCCGTTCAGCCCGCGCGAGCTGGCGATGCGGGTGCGCTCGGTGCTGCGCCGCGCCCGTGGCAGCGGCCTGCCGGACAAGCCGGACATGGGCGTCATCACCGACCGCGAGCTGACCGTCAACCTGGCGGCGCACGAGGTGCGCGCGGCTGGCAGGCTGATCCAGCTCACGTCGCGCGAATACGACCTGCTGGTCTTCCTGATGCGCAACCCGAGGAAGGCGTTCACCAGGGAGCAGCTGCTCAACGAGGTGTGGAGCTGGACGTTCGGTGACACGTCCACGGTCACCGTGCACGTACGGCGGCTGCGCGAGAAGCTCGAGGCCGACCCGACGCTGCCCAAGCGCATCGTGACCGTCTGGGGCGTCGGGTACCGGTACGAGCCGGAGTCGGCATGACGGCGCCGCTCGCGGACGTCATGTCGGGGGTCGCGTCCACCGACCTGCTTCACGTGACGGAGGGGGCGGTCGGCGCCGCCGTCATTAGCACCATCATCGGGCTGATCGTCCTGCGGCTGCTCGCCCAGCGCTCGGTCGGCATCCAGATCGCGATGGTCTCGCTGGTGACCGTCGTCGCCTTGCTGCTCTCGATCGGGGATATCGCCTTCCTGATGCTCTCTGTCGGCGACCGCAAGGTAATGCTCGAGCTGATGGGCATCGCGGGCCTGGCAGGCCTCGCGGTCGCGCTGGTCATCGGCCGAAGGCTCACCAAGGCGAGCAGGAAGCTGCTCGGCGCGGTGCGGGAGGTGGGCGACAGCGGCATCTACACGCCGCCGGCTGTCCAGCTGCCCGCCGAACTGGCCGGGCTGTCCAAGGGCCTGGCCGAGGCCCACGACAAGCTCGGCCAGGCACGAGCCCGTGAGCAGGCCCTCGAGGCCAGCCGTCGCGAGCTCGTCGCCTGGGTCAGCCACGACCTGCGCACTCCGCTGGCCGGGCTGCGGGCGATGGCCGAGGCGCTCGAAGACCAGGTGGTGACCGACCCGCGCGAGGTCGGCCACTACCACTCCCAGATCCGTCGTGAGACCGACCGGCTGTCCGCGATGATCGACGACCTCTTCGAGCTGTCCAAGATCCACGCGGGCACGCTGCGCCTGTCGCCGCGGCTGGTCGCCCTCGAGGACCTCGTCGCCGAGGTGGTCGCGAGCGCCGACCCGGTGGCCAGGGCGAAGGGAATCCGGCTCACCGGGTCCGCCGTCCGCGGCATGCCCGTCCTCATCGACACCGCGGAGATGGGGCGCGCCGTCAGGAACCTGGTGACCAACGCGATCAGGCACACGCCCCTCGACGGGACGATCGAGGTGCTCGGCGAGATCCAGGCCGGGATGGCGTGCGTGAGCGTCGCCGACCAATGCGGCGGCATTCCGCCTGAGGACCTGCCGCGGGTGTTCGACATCGCGTTCCGCGGCGAGAGCGCGCGCACCCCGGACCCGACCGGCGGCGCGGGGCTCGGGCTGTCGATCGCGCGCGGCATCGTCGAGGCCCACTCGGGCCAGATCAGCGTCCGCAACACCGGTCCGGGCTGCCAGTTCCGCATCAAGCTGCCGCTCGCCCGCCCGGCCGCGCCGGCCGTCTCCCGCCCAGCTCCGACAGCCCGCAAGGTCCACGCCGCGCCCTGAGCGGTTAAGCCCTGGGATTGACAGTAAGTTCGCGTCGCGTTAATTATTAGCCGTATGGTTAAGGATATCGACGCGACGCTGTCGGCCCTGGCCGACCCGACCCGGCGCCGGATCGTGGAATTGCTGCACGTCCGGCCGCAGCGGGCAGGCGAACTGGTGGCCGCGTTCGACGTGAGCGCGCCGGCGGTCAGCCGTCACCTGAAAGTGCTGCGCCGCAGCGGGCTGGTGACCGATCACGGGGTGGACGACGATGCCCGGCTGCGCGTCTACGAGCTGCGCCAGGAACCCTTCACCGCCCTCC
This sequence comes from uncultured Actinomycetota bacterium, assembly GCA_963843745.1. GTDB lineage: Bacteria > Actinomycetota > Actinomycetes > Streptosporangiales > Streptosporangiaceae > Trebonia. Next base: position 97,063 of record CAWJLP010000006.1, on the reverse strand, counting down.
AGGCATGGCTCGATCAAGTGCAGGCCTTCTGGACCGGTCAGCTCGGCGCGTTCAGGGAACACGTGGAGAACATCAGCAAGGGAACAGCTGACCAGCGATGAGCACCGCCACAGCGGCCGTCGACGTGCCCTGCGACCCTGGCACGGCCTTTGACATCTTCACCGGTGACATCGGCACTTGGTGGAAACGCGGTACCCGTTACTGGAACGATTCCGCCAGGGCCGTGGAACTGCGCTTGGAGCCGCACGTTGGCGGTCGCCTGCTCGAGGTATACGACGCGGGAACGGGCGAGGGATTCGAGATCGGCCGCGTGCTTGCCTGGGAGCCAGGGAAGCGCCTGGTGTTCACCTGGCGGCAGGATGACTGGGCGGCATCGGAGTTCAGTGAGGTCGAAGTCCGCTTCGAGGCCGCCGCCAGCGGCACCCGGGTAACCGTCGAGCACAGCGGCTGGGACCGGGTCCCGGCCGCGGACCCCGGCATGACCGACGGCTACAGTCACGGCTGGCAAGAGCTGCTCGGCTTTTACGCCGAGGCAGCGGAGGAGGGCTGATGTTCGTCCATCTCGCTATCCACTACCCCAGGCCCGAGTACGTCGACGACGTGCTCGCCTCCATGCACCGCGTCGACACAGCCGCCGAGGGTATCCCCGGCCTCATTCAAATGGGTGCCTGGCGCGACGAGAACAGCGACCGCCTCGTCGGCCTGGCGATGTGGGAGTCAAAGGAAGCCTTCGAGGCTTCCGCGGAGCGGATTTTCCAGGTAGCCGCGGACGACCCGTGGGACCAGTGGTGCGAGCGCCCGATCGACGTCTTCCACCTCACCAAGCCCTAGCGGCCCGTCAGCGCTCACGCCGGTCGCGGCCGTGCTGCTGCAAGGGGCCTCCGGGATGTCCCGATCACCCAGCGAACCTGTCGATTGCGCGATCGACACCAATAGAGCGGGTCGATTGCGCAATTGGCAGACGGCGGGCAGAGCGCCCGGCCTCAGCCGCGGGCATATTGGGCGCGAACGTCACCTCTGAACTAGGACAAAACGGTCATAAAGCGGGGACGATCACGCCCCATGTGAGGAACGTCGGCCATCGTGACGGCGGATGGGCCGGCCTGGGCTGTCCACTGGAGCGCTGCGCCACGCGTTAGCGCGTCGCGGCGGCGGCGGCGGGGGCGCGGAGCGGGGCGTGCGCGAACTCGGCGACGCCCTCGGCGAAGCCGGTCTGGGCGCGGAAGCCAAGCTCGCGGGCCGCGGCCTCCGGCGAGGCCACCACGTGGCGGACGTCGCCGAGCCGGTACTCGCCGGTGATCTTGGGTTCCACCGCGCCGCCGCCGAACGAGACCGCGAGTTCCGCGGCCATCTCGCCGACCGTGTGCGGGGTTCCGCTGGCGACGTTGTAGGCGCGCACGGTGCCCGGTGCGAGCGCGGCGGTCGCGGCCAGGGAGAGCACGTTGCACTCCGCCACGTCGCGGACGTGCACGAAGTCGCGGCGCTGGCCGCCGTCCTCGAAGACCCGCGGCGGTACGCCGTTCTCCAGGCAGGAGCGGAAGATCGCGGCCACCCCCGAGTACGGGGTGTCGCGGGGCATCCGGGGGCCGTACACGTTGTGGTAGCGGAGCGCCACGGCGGTGCCGCCGGTCAGCCGAGCCCAGTTCGCCGCCAGGTGCTCCTGCGCCAGCTTGCTCGTCGCGTAGGCATTGCGCGGGTCGAGCACCGCGTCCTCGGCCACCGTGGCCCAGGACAGCGCGGAGTCGCAGCCGGGACAGCGCGGCTCGAACGAACCCGCGTCCAGGTCCACTGCGGCCCGGGGAAGCGGCCGCACGCTGCCGTGCAGCGGGCATTCGTACGCGCCCTCCCCGTACACCACCATCGACGAGGACAGCACCAGCCGCGGCACGCCGCGGCGGCCCATCGCGTCGAGCAGGACGGCGGTGCCGGTCACGTTGACGTCCGAGTACAGCGGAAGGTCGGCGAGCGAGACGCCGAGCCCGACCATGGCCGCCAGGTGGCACACCGCGTCGACGCCGTCGAGCGCGTCGTCCACGGCGCCGGGGTCACGGACGTCCGCCACGCGGAGCTCCAGATCGTCAGGGATATAGGACGGCTTTCCGTCGTGCACAGCCGGGCTGAGCGAGTCAAGGCCGCGGACCTCGTATCCGGCCGCCGCCATGGCCTCCATCACATGGGATCCGATGAACCCCGCCGCCCCGGTCACTAGTACTCGCATAGCTGTGAGCCAAGCATGCGGCCAGGGCGCGGACGACCGTCCGTGGTCAGCCGTCACAGATCCGTAAGGCCCGTTTCCAGCCCAAACGAGGCCGCCGCCGCTAGCGTCGGCGCCATGGAAACCGCTACGCGACCCATTGACGTGGTGCTGCCGTGCCTCAATGAAGCAGGCGCCCTGCCGTGGCTGCTCACCAGGATGCCCGCCGGATACCGGCCGATCGTGGCCGACAACGGCTCCACGGACGGTTCGGCGCGGATTGCGGCCGAGCACGGTGCCACGGTGGTGGACGTCCCGCAGCGCGGTTTCGGCGCCGCGTGCCACGCCGGGCTGCTGGCCGCCACTAGCGACCTCGTGTGCGTCATGGACGCGGACGGGTCGTTCGACCCGCAAGACCTGGAGATCGTCAGCGGCCCGGTCAGGAACGGGACAGCCGACCTGATGCTCGGGCGGCGGGCGCCGCAGGCGCTGAGCGCGTGGCCCGCGCACGCGCGGCTCGGCAACATAGTGCTGTCGGCCGAGCTCCGGCGGCGCGCCGGGGTCCGGCTGCACGACCTCGGCCCGATGCGCGCCGCCCGCCGCCAGGATCTGCTGGCGCTTGACCTGACCGACCGGCGGTTCGGCTACCCGCTCGAGATGGTGATGCGCGCTGCGGCGGCTGGCTGGCGGATCGGCGAGGCGCCGGTGCCGTACTACCCGCGCACCGGGAAGTCCAAGGTGACCGGCACGGTCGGCGGGACCGTCAAGGCCATCCGCGACATGCGGCGAGTGCTGGCCGCGTACGCCGCATGAGCTGGTTCGATGCCGCGGGGCCGCGCGGCGCGCACCCGGACGCGCTCGCCGCTCAGGTCATCGTCATCGCGAAGGAGCCCGTGCCCGGCCAGGTCAAGACCAGGCTGACGCCGCCGTTCACCCCTCAGGACGCGGCGCTGCTGGCGAAGGCGGCGCTCAGCGACAGCCTGGCCGCCGCCGCGGCCGCGCCGCTCACCCGCCGGGTGCTCGCGCTCGCCGGGGCTCCGGGGGACTGGCTCCCCGCCGGGTTCGACGTCGTCGGGCAGCGCGGCGGCGGGCTCGATGAGCGGCTGGCGGCCGCGTTCGCGGACACCCACGCCAGCCTTCCGCTGCCCATGGTGCTGATCGGCATGGACACCCCGCAAGTCACGCCGGGCCTGCTCACGGACGCCGCGCAGGCGCTGGTCGGCGGCGAGGCGGACGCGGTGTTCGGCCCGGCGGCCGACGGCGGGTTCTGGCTGCTGGGCCTGCGCAGGCCGGACCGGTCACTGCTGGCCGGCGTGCCGATGTCCCGCCCGGACACCGGCAGGCATCAGCTTGACAGGCTGACGTCGGCCGGCCTGCGGGTGGCGATCATGCCAGAGCTGACCGACGTGGACACCGTCAGGGAAGCCGAGCAGGTCGCCGTCGCGATCCCCGGCTCCTTCTTCGCCGCGGCGTTCGACCTTGTGACGGTTGGCCTGGCGCCGGCCGGCGCCAGGCCAGCGTGACCAGCCGCTTACGCCACCGGTCCCCGGACGGTCACCAGCGTGCCGTAGGTCAGGTACGGCCAGATGTACTGCGCCGTGGTCGGCGGCAGCTCCACGCAGCCGAGGCTCTGGTACCAGCCGTAGCTGTACCGGTAGAAGCCGTGCACCGCGTCGCCGCCGTTGAAGTAGGCGATCCAGCTCACGGGATCGGCGTACTTCGACCCGTCCGGGTTCGTGCCCTTCATGATCTGGAACTGCAGGCGCTCGTAGACGGGGAACGTCCCGTCGGCGGTCGGGGACGCCGGGATCCCGGTGTTGGCGGGGGTGTTCAGGATCCGGTTGCCGTTGTGCCAGACCTGCAGGGACTCGTCGGAGGAACCCTGCGTGGCGAGCGCGTAGCTGTAGCCGTTGGGGTTGTGCTGATCGTGTGCCGCCGCCTTGAGCAGGTAGGACCAGAACTGCGGGCCAGCCACCCCGTCCATCGTGAGCCCCTGGTCGTACTGGAATGCCCTGATCGCGCCCTGGTCGAGCATGTTGTCGGAACCCGTCCGCCACTGGCCGGTCAGCTGGCTCGGGTATCCCGGCCGGAAGCTGAACGTGCCGGACGGCGGCACGTAGGCGGCCGACAGCTGCGCGTTCAGGTCCCCGGCGGGCACCGCCGGCGACGCGGTGCTTCCGTCCGGCGCCCAGTCAAGCGGCAGGTAGCCGAGCTGCGCCAGCACCTGCTGCAGCCGGAGCGTGGAGAACGAGCCGGTGGTGAAGCTGACGCTCTGCGACGTCTTCAGCGTCCCGGCCGAGGCGGCCGCTCCCTGCACGCCGCCGTTGCCGCCGGGGATGCGCACGGTCACGTTCGTCCCCGGCAGGAAGCCGTAGGAGGGAGTGAACGTCGCCGCGTCGCCGGCCACCTGCCAGCTCCCGGAGATCTTCGGTGAGAGCGTGGGGAGCGGGGAGTTCGGCGCGAGCGCCGACGAGAACGTCACCGTGACCGGTGCCGCGCCATTGGCGCCGTGCGTGCCGTCGGCCGGGGTCACGGAGACGACCCGGAGCGGCGCGGCGGGCGGCGCCGCGGCCTTGCCATGCTCACTCGACGTCTGGGTCAGCTGCTTGCTGTTGCCGGCGTTGGCCAGCGTGTCGTGACTGACCCCCTGAGAAGAGACAGCGGCGAACGTCCCGCCGGCGATCAGGACCAGCACGGCCGCGCCCGCGGTCGCTGCTATTCCCCGGTGCCGGAACAGCGCCACGCTGCCCTGGCCCACGCTCCCCAAGAACGACACAGTTACGGTCTCCTCGACAGTTTTCAGGCCAATGGCCACGCGGCGCGTGCGACGCGCTCACGGGATGTAGATCGCATCGCTGTTTAGTTCGTTGGTGCCCGATCAGAGTCCCCGGTCAGAGTCTAGGCGCAACAACAATCAAAACGGGAAACTTCCATCACGGCTCACCAAACTAGAAGACGCCGGTAGCGGCGAAAAAGTTGCCACGTTCCGCCGCAATCTTCGCGGGCGCGGGCCGGGCCGGCCCGGGGCCGATCCGGCCCCTGGAAGACGGGGAAAAGTATTCAGTGAACGCGTAACACCCTCGCAACAAGTAAGTCACGGTCCGCTGCCGGCCGGGGACAGATCGTGAGAATTTCTTACGGCGTCGCCACCCGGAGGGGCAGGCCAAGTCTATAACGGGGCTATATCAAAGAACCTTAACGCACCTATCAGGCACGTTATAAGTTGGCAATAGTTTTCTCAGAAATAAGTGAGAAAGAGCTCCAAGAAAAACTTCCACATTCCACAGTTCGCGCCGGTCTAGCTGGTCTAACGTAATCCGTCGGGAGCGTGACAGCGGACACGGAGGTGGATTGAATGCTCACCGGCCATCGACCAGTAATGCGCCGGCGCACACGAACGTAGTCGCGCTGCGCGCATTGCGGTTCCCATCGCCATACCAGTGGCGTTGGCCCTAACTCTGGGGGTCGTCATCGCGGTCTCCAGTCATTCAGGTTCGACGACCGTCAACCAGTCGGCATTCCGGAACAGGTTCGGCGGGTTCACCCGGGGTGACCTGGCGGCGGGCCCCAACGCGCAGGACGCCGCGGGCAACCCGTTCAGCTTTAACCAGACCGCGGCGCAGGCGCTCAACACGATGGACTGCACGCTCACCGTGCCGGCCAACCCGCTGACCGCCCAGGGTCTGGCGACGCCGTGGCAGCTCGGCGACGGGTGCTCGTGGGCTAACGGGGGCACCGAGGGTGCCTTCGTCGAGGCGACGATCCTGGCGCCGAACGGTCAGATCCAGGTATACGACCCGCTGGTGGTGAACCAGGGCACCACGGCGGCCGTGGCGCCGACGGCGCCCACGATCGCCGCGGGCTCGCAGGTGATCATCAGCGCGGGCTTCAACGGCAACGCGCTCGCCCTGACGGGCGCGGGCGCGACGCAGGGCAAGTGCATCGACGCGCTCGGCAACTCGATCATCAACCAGACCCCGCAGTGCAACGCGGCCGCGTTCTACCAGCTGGCCAACCAGGAGATCGCGAACGGCACGCTGACCGTCCCGCCGACTGGCACTGGCAAAGACGGCCAGCCCTGCGAGACCACAACGAGCTTCCCGCTGATCGACCAGGACCAGAGCGACAACGTGGACGCGTCGTACTTGTTCAACCCGAACACCGGGCAGACCGCGCAGAACACCGCGGCCAACGTCGCGAGCATGGCGGGCGCCACGAGTGAGAACAACGGCAGCGACGACGGGCTGCTGGACGCGTTCGTGGACCCGGCGCTGGGCTGCACCCCGTTCACCGCGACGAACACCACGGCCGCGGCCGGCACGTCGTCCTCGCAGGCGCTGAACGTGCTGAGCGCCCGGCAGAACCAGTCGGCCACGCCCGCGCTGCTGCCGGTCAACGACCCGCAGCTACTTGTCGGCGGCAACTTCAGCATCGCGAAGACGAACGTCTACCGCGCCGAGACGGACCAGCCGCTGTTGCCGGCCAACACCAGCACCGCGCAGACCGCGGCGACCTACTGCCAGAACATGGTCAACCTCCAGACGCCCGTGCTGAAGCTGGACGCGCCCTTGGAGCAGGGCACGTCTCCGGTCCCTGCGCTGGGCAACACCCTGGCCAACTTCCTGGCGGCCAGGGAGAACGCGTCGTTCACGAACCTGAACTGCCAGAACTTCGGGCTCACCAACCCCGTGACGCTGACGGTTGGCGGCAACGGCGTGGCGATCGGCGCGACCTACACCACCACCACGCAGACCGCGAACGCCAACGGCGGCGCCGCGGCGAGCGCGTCCCCGTCGGCCGCGGCGAGCACCTGCCCGTCTGCTTCCGCTGCGGCGAGCGCGTCCCCGTCGGCTTCGGCTGCGGCGAGCGCGCCCGCGACGGCTTCGGCTGCGGCGAGCGCGTCCCCGTCGGCTTCGGCTGCGGCGAGCGCGTCCCCGTCGGCCTCCGCCGTAGCGAGCGCGTCCCCGTCGGCTTGTGCCCCGGCGAGCGCGTCACCGTCGCCGACGGCCAGCACCGGAACCCACCGGCATATGAACCCGCGGCTCTTCATGCCGGGCAGCCGCTTCCACATGTAACAGCGCACGCAAGTCCCGCAAAGGTAAGTGCCGGGGCCGGGCCGCATGCCAGCGGCCCGGCCCGGTGCTGTCCTGGGTATCGTGGTAGCGAAGCCTGAAGCGGCGCCCGGGAGGTCAGCGTGAGCTCGGTGTTCGTAGTGGATGCCTGCCGTACGCCCGTCGGCAAGGTGAAGGGATCGCTGGCCGAGGTCCGTCCCGACCACCTGGCGGCCGGCGTCCTGAGGGCCCTGCTCGACCGCAACCCCGCCGTCGACCCGGGCGCCATCGACGACGTCTACTGGGGTGCGGCGAACCAGGCCGGCGAGGACAACAGGAACGTCGCGCGGATGGCCGTGCTGCTCGCCGGGCTGCCGGTGGAGGTCCCCGGTGCCACGGTGAACCGGCTGTGCGGCTCAGGGATGGAGGCGGTGGCCGACGCCGCGCGGGCGATCGCGGCGGGCGACGCCGACATCTGCGTGGCGGGCGGCACCGAGTCGATGACCCGCGCGCCGTTCGTGATCGCGCGGACCGCCGACCCGTACCCGAGGTCTCTCGACCTCGCCGACACGAGGCTGGGCTGGCGCCTCGTCAGCCCGAAGATGCAGGAGATGTACCCGCCGATCACCCTCGGCGAGACCGCGGAGAACGTGGCGGACAAGTACGGCATCACCCGCGAGCGGCAGGACGAGTGGGCGCTGCGCAGCCATCACCGCGCCGCCGCGGCCCGGGACGAGGGCCGGTTCGGCGGCGAGCTAGTCCCGGTCACCACCAGCAAGGGCGAGGTCACCGCCGACGAGGGCATCAAGGCGGACATCACGCTCGAGGAACTCGCCGCCAAGAAGCCCGTGTTCCGCAAGGGCGGCACGGTGACCGGCGGGAACTCTTCCCCGCTGAACGACGGCGGCGCCGCGCTGCTGCTCATGTCCGAGGAGGCCGTCGACCGCGCCGGGCTCACCCCGATCGCCCGCTACGCCGGCGCCGCCGCGGCGGGCGTGCACCCGGACTACATGGGCATCGGGCCGGTGCCCGCGGTGAACCGCGCGCTCAGCCGGGTCGGCTGGCGGATCGAGGACCTGGAGCTCGTCGAGCTCAATGAGGCGTTCGCCGCCCAGTCGGTCGCCTGCGTCGACGAGCTCAAGCTCGACCCGGAGAAGGTCAACGTGAACGGCGGCGCGATCGCGATCGGGCACCCGCTCGGCTGCTCCGGCGCGCGGATCATCACCACGCTGCTGCATGAGATGCGCCGCCGCGAGGCGGTGCGGGGCGCCGCCGCCATGTGCATCGGCGTCGGCCAGGGCATCGCGACCCTCTGGGAAGCTCCCTGACGGCCATTTCGACAAGTTTCGCTATACGGTAGATAACCGTTGCATAACGGCGTTAGTCTGACTGCTCAGGCACCTGGCCGAACGGAGGTGGGCAGCGTGACGCTGATCGAGGGGGGCTTCGGCAACCGGACGAGCGACGCTCGGCGCCGCACCCGGCGCCGTAGGACAGCACGCGCCGCCGCTCCGCTGCTCATCCCGATCGCGCTGGCGCTCACCCTCGGAGTCATCCTGGCCGTCTCTTCCGGTACGCCGACCGCGCATGTCAACCAGCAGACGACGTCCGGCACCGTTACGAGCACGCCGCGTCCGTAGAGCCGCCCGCTTACGTTCTGAATTATTCAGAACGGGCCCGTGGTGACTCCCTTAGCCGGCGAAGTAGTTCCCCGCGGCGGAGGTGCCTACCGGAGCCGTGGCCGTATCCGCGGGAAGCGACGACGGGCTGACGAACTTGCTGCCTGACGGGCCCGCCTCGACCGCCATGTGCGTGGCGCTGCCCTGCAGGAACTGGCTCCAGCCAAAGAACCACTGGGTCCAGCCGTCGTCCCAGTTGCCGCCCTTCGGGCTGTTGGTGATCGTGATCGGGTCGCCGGGGATCGCCATGTTGTAGTAGGCCTGGGCATCCTCTGGCGGCAGGTTCACGCAGCCGTGGCTCACGTTCGTGGTGCCCTGGTCGACGACCGACCAGGGGGCCGAATGGTAGTAGTCGCCGCTGTAGGTGAACCGCACCGCCCAGTTGACCAGCTCGTTGTAGTAGCCAGGGGTGCCCTTCGTGCCGCCGATCATCCGCACCGGGTTGCCCTTGTCCACGGTCAGGTACGTGCCGTCAGGGGTCGGCATCGTGGCCCGGCCGGTGCTGATCGGCCAGTCGTACTGGACCTGGCCGCCGACGTAGATCAGCGTGTGGTGATCCGTGGTGCTGGCCACGGCGATCACCGACTGCCCGATGCTGAACGTCTGCGTCAGGTCATGCACGCCGTACACGTCCGGGGCGCCCTCGACGCCGTTGAGGTGGCCGGTGAAGCTGACCGTCGTGTAGGCCGGCCAGTAGTCGCGCGGCCGGAAGTACAGTTGCTGGCTGCCGTCCCAGTACCACGCGCCGATGACGGGCTTGGAGCTCGTGACCTGCAGCGACCGCTCGACGGCGGCCTTATTGGTGATCGGGTGGTCGAACGTCAGGATGATCGGCATGCCCACGCCGTAGGTGGCGCCCTGGCCCTCGTAGATCGAAGTGTGGAAGGCGGCGGACGGGGTCAGCGTGGTGAACGTGCTGGTGGAGGTGACCGGGTGACCCTGCGCGTCGGTGCCGGTGGCGGTCACCGTATAGGACTGGCCGGTGCCCAGCGTCCACGTGCTGTGCCAGCTGTTCCCGCCGTCGCTCAGCGAGCCAGTGACCGCGTCGCCGCTGGTGTGCACGCTGACGTTGCCGAGCTTGCCGCCGTTCCGCGCGCTGACCGTGATGCCGTCCGCTGGGTTCGCGTCCTTCGTGCCGGGCGCTGGCGTGATCGCGAGGTATTTCGCGACCGTCTGTGCCGACTGGCCGCCGACCGAGGTGGGGTTGAGCTGGACCGCTGCAGGGGTGCTGCCCTGGCACGCCGCGGCGAGCAGGCAGACGGCTGCGGCGAGCGCCGTTGCAGGGAGGCGCCGTCTCACGCTGGGTCCATCCTCTCTCGAGGTGACTCCTGAGGGGATGGTCAGTTTACCGGCGTTGTCCTGCGCCGTCCGGCCTGTTGCCGAATCGCGGCGTACGCGAAGGCGGCGATGGTGAGCCCGACGATCACGTACTCCGGCCACGGGCCTACCCGGTCGGCCGGCGTCGTGTAGCTGATCAGCGGCACCCGCGCCTCGAGCTCCGCCTGCTGCCAGGTGCCGCTGCTGGTGATCAGGTGCCCGTCGGGCGCGATGATCGCGCTGTACCCGGTGGTGGACGCGACGACCACGGCGCGGTCGTGCTCTACGGCGCGGATCCGCGCCATGGCGAGCTGCTGGCCGGTCTCCCCGGTCTGCCCGTCGCGCTCGAAGGTGGCGTCGTTGGTCTGCATGGTCAGCAGGTTGGCGCCGTCGTGCACGTCGGAGCGCACGAGGCCGTCGAAGCCGATCTCGTAGCAGATAGCGTCGCCGAGCCGGATCTGGCCGAGGCGGAACACGTAATTGGAATGGCCCGGCGTGTAGTTGACCGGCTGGAGCTGGGTCAGCGACGTGATCTTGCTGATGATGCTCCGGAACGGGATGTACTCGCCGAACGGAACGAGCTGGCGCTTGACGTAGTAGTGCGGCTCAGGCCCGGTGCCGGGCAGCCAGAGCAGTCCGGCGTTGCGCTGGGGGTTCTGCAGGTTCGCGCCGACCAGGATCGGCGTGCCGATGGTCTCCGCCGCGCTGGCGATCTGGTCGTAGACCGGCGGGTAGACGGTGGGGTCGATCTCGGTGGAGTTCTCCGGCCAGATCACGAGATCGGGTTTCGGCAGCTTGCCGGCCTTGACCTCCTGGGCCAGCTTGTCCGTGGCGGCTACGTGGTTCTGCGTGACCGTCTGGTATTCGCTGAGCTGATCGGCCAGGCTTGCCCGCGACCGCGGGACGTTGCCCTGGATGGCGGCGACCACGGCGGTCGCCGCGCCGGCCGGCACCGGGTCGAGGGGGAGCACGGCGGGCAGCACGGCGAGGCCCGCGGTCGCGGCCAGCGCCAGTGCTGCCAGCGCGGTCCGCCGTCGCGGCGCGGCGCTCGCCGGGAGCCCTGGCCACAGGGTGAGGACCGCCCAGGCGAGGGTGGCGCCGAAGAGCGCCACGGCGAACGTCAGCAGCGGGGCGCCGCCGATCGCAGCCCAGCCCCTGGTGGGGGCGGTGGCCTGGCTCATCGCGATCCTGCCCCACGGGAACCCGCCCCACGGCCAGCGGTCCCTGAACGCCTCGAGCGCGACCCACCAGCCCGCGACCGCCACCGGCCAGCCCGGCAGGTTCAGCAGCACGCGCTGGGCGATCGCCAGCACCGCGAGGATGACCGCCGAGGCGGCGGCGAGCGCGACCCAGGCGTACCAGGCGACGTTGAGCACCCACGCCAGCAACGGGAAGAAGAAGGCGATGCCGAAGACCAGCCCGACGGCGAACGAGGCGCGCAGCGACCGGCCGGACAGCGCGATCGCGAGCAGCGCGGGCCCGGCCGCGGCAAGCGGCCATATACCGCCCGGCGGGAACGCCGCGGCGAGCGCCAGGCCGCCGGCCAGCCCGGCCGCGAGCGCCCAGCGCAGCCGTAGCGGCGGGCTCGCCTGCCGCGCGGCGTCCGGCGCGGTGCCTGCGCCGGCGTCGGCCTGAGCTGGGATCACCTCCGCAGGGTAACCGGGATGGCGACGCCGTGCGAAGCCCGGCGGCTGCTACGCGTGCCTCGGCCTCTCAGCCCGGAATATTCGCGGTGGCCGCCGCCCTTGGCCTTGTCGGAAACTTCCCGGCGGACGGCAGGTGGCGGTTGAGCAGGCGTGGCGCGATCTTGTTCGCGGCGATGGGTGTCATCTGGGGCATCCCGTACCTGCTGATCAAGGTCGCGGACAGCGGGGTGTCCGTGCCCGTACTCGTCTGGACGAGGGTCACCGTCGGGGCTGTCATCCTGGTGCCGGTGGCCCTGGCGCAGGGCGCCTGGCGGCCCGAGGGACGCGCGCTGCTGCGCCGTTACTGGCCGTGGGTCTTGTCCTACGCCGTCATCGAGATCATCGCGCCGTGGGCGCTGCTGTCCACCGCGGAACACCGGCTGTCCAGCTCAACGAGCGGCCTGCTGATCGCCTCCGTGCCCGCTATCGGGGCGCTGCTCGCCTGGTTCTTCGGCGGCGAGCGGCTCAGCAGGATCCGGGCGGGCGGGCTCGCGCTCGGGTTCGCCGGCGTGGCGCTGCTCGCTGCCCCCAACGCCGGGCGAGGCGACTTGCTGGCCGACGCCGAGGTGCTGCTCACCGCGATCTGTTACGCCGCGGGGCCGCTGATCGCCAACCGCAAGCTGGTCGGCGTGCCGAGCATCGCGGCCAACGCGACCTGCCTGGTCATCGCCGCCGTCGTGTACACACCCGCGGCGGTGCTCACCTGGCCGCACACGGTTCCCTCGGCGCGGGTGCTCGCCGCGCTGGCAGCGCTCGGCGCGGTGTGCACGGCGGCCGGGCTGGTCGGCTACTTCATGCTCATCGCGGAGATCGGCGCGGCGCGCGCCACGGTCGTCACGTACCTCAACCCGGCGGTGGCGGTCGCGCTCGGCGCCGGGGTCCTGGGCGAGCAGCTTACGCCGGCTATCGGCGTGGCGTTCGCGCTTATCCTTGCCGGATCGGTGCTGGCCACCCGCGGCCCGGCGCGAATCGGCGCCCCGGCTGACGAGCGGACTCAAACACAGCCCACCGCCCCGGCCCCCGAGACTTAGCCAGGTACAGGGCGGCGTCGGCATCGGCGACCATGGTCGCCGCCGCGGGCGATCCCGCGGCGCACTCGACGACGCCCGCGCACGCCGAGATGCCGACCCAGCCGATGCGCAGCGAGACCGGCCTGCGCAGCTCGGCAAGGATGGCGGCGGCGAGTGCGACCATGCCGCGTTCGCCCGGCGAGGGGTCGGCGAGCACGATGAACTCGTCACCGCCGATGCGCGCGGCGAGCGCGTCGGCGTCACGCGCCACGGTGGCGATCCGGTCGGCCACGGCCACGAGCAGCTCGTCGCCGGCGTCATGGCCGTACCGGTCGTTGACCGCTTTGAAGCCGTCGAGGTCCAGATAGCACAGGCCGATCCGGCCGCTGCTGCCGTCAGTGAGCGTCGCTGACAGCCGGTCGAACGCGGCCGCGCGGTTCGGCAGGCCGGTGAGCGGGTCGTGCATCGCCTGGTGCCTGAGCTGGTCGCTGATGATCCGCTGGGCGTCGAGCTCGGCGCGCCTGATCGACTCCTGCTCCTCAAGGGTCCGGTCGCGCAGCGCGCGCACATACCCGTTCGCGAGGGCCTCGGTGACCGCCGCGACGCGCTGTTCCATGTCTTCTTCCCCGGCGCGTGTCGCGCCGGCCCGCGCGGCCGCGGCGAGCAGCGCCGGCAGCCGCAAGATCAGCACGCGGAGGCTGCGCCCGAGCACGTCGGCACCGACGAAATCCGCCTTGACAAGGGCATGCCCGACGGCGGCGGCCTGCCGTGGCCGGAACGGCGAGCCGAGCAGGATCGAAACGAGCGCGGCCGACTGCCTGGTGAGAAAGCTCCGCGCGGCCGGCATGTCCATGGGAATGTCGGTGCCCGCGCCGGCCGGCTCGTCCCCGGCGACGGCGAGCGCGGCTAGCCACATGCGGGCGAGCTGCGCCTCTGGCGGCGGCGCCGGAGCGGGAATCGGCCCGGAGACCCGCGCCGCGACGGAAACGCGCGGTCCAGGTGGCTGCGGTGCGAGCGGGACCGCGAGGTGGGGGTAGTGCCGCGTCTCGTTCAGCGCCGTCTCGGCCATAGGTGCGCTCCTGGGTGACCCGGGATCAGGCTGCGATCGATCTGAGCGTCACTATAGGCGATCTCTTTGATACAAGTTGTGCTTATTCTAATAATCTGTCACCGGGTGCTCGCTGTGCGCTTTCGGCCATCTGCCATCCTGGGACCCTGGGTCATAAGTCGTCTCTTCGGGTAGGTGCCGTATATGGCCAGATGGGAAAGTGGGGACGTGCAGGACACGGATGCGGCCCGGCAGGCGGCCGAGGTCGCCGTCGAGTTGTCGGAGCAGGAACAGCCGCCGGACCCGCGCCGGCTGGTCAGGGCGCTGCGCGGCGTGGCCCGCTCGGCTACCCGGGTCGCGGGCAGTGCACGGCGGGGCGCGGGGACGGCTGGCCGCGGCGCGGCGTCGCTGCTCAACTGGCTGACCACGCAGGTCATCGCCATGGGACCCCGGCTGCGGATCAGGGACCAGGCCACGCTGCGCGCCCAGTTTCCCGGCCGCTCGGACGAGGAGATCGGCGAGCTGCTCATCGATCACGCGGCGCGCGCCGCGATGGCGGTCGGCGGGGCCACCGGCGCCTGGGCGGCGCTGCCGGTGCTGCCCGCGTTCCCCGCGGAGGTGGCGGCCGAGACGCTGGCGGTGGTGGGGATCGAGCTCAAGCTCGTCGCCGAGCTGCACGAGGCGTACGGCGCGCCGGCCACCGGCAACGCCGCCGAGCGGGCGCGCGCGTACCTGGCGGCCTGGGCGCACCGGCGCGGCTTCGACATGGTCCCCGGCGGACTGCTGCTCGCAGCCGGGTCGCCGCTGGCCAGGCAGCTGCGGCGGCGGCTCTTCGCCCGGGTTCGCCGGTCAACGTTCTCCCTGGCCCCGCTGTTCACCGGCGCGATAGCCGGCGCGATGCTGAACCGGCGGGAGATGAGGAGGCTGGGCCGGGACATCGTTGCGGACCTGCGGCGCGGTCCCGTCGTGCGGGCTGAGGTGGTCGGCAAGCCGCCGCTGACCGGTCCACGCGATTGAGCGCGGCCCAGGGACCGCCAGAGCGGTCCCTGTCCGCCAGCGCGGCGCCGGATGCCGCTCCCGGCCTGGCGTACAAGAGCGCCACCGGGCGCTGGGTGCTGGCGGCCACGGTCCTCGGCTCTGGCATCGCCGCGCTCGACGCGACCGTCGTCGGCATCGCGCTGCCCGCGATCGGCAAGGATTTCCACGCGCCGGTCTCCAGCATGCAGTGGGTCGTGGACGGCTACACGCTCACCCTGGCCGGGATGCTGCTGCTCGGCGGCGCGCTCGGCGACTCGTACGGCCGCCGGAAAGTCTTCGTGATCGGCACGGTCTGGTTCGCGGTCGCCTCGCTCATCTGCGGCCTGGCGCCCGGCACCGGGATCCTGATCGCCGCCCGCGCGCTGCAGGGCGTGGGCGGGGCGCTGCTCACCCCGGGCAGCCTGGCGATCCTCCAGGCGTCGTTCCGCCCTGATGACCGCCCGAGGGCTATCGGCGCCTGGTCCGGGCTCGGCGGCGTCGCCACCGCGATCGGGCCGTTCCTCGGCGGCTATCTGATCAGCGCCGTCTCCTGGCGGCTGGTGTTCTACATCAACCTGCCGCTGGCGGCGGCGGTCATCGCCATCTCGCTGCGGCACGTTCCCGAGTCGCGCGCCCCCGGCCCCCGCAAGCCCCTCGACGTGATGGGCGCGATTACGATCAGCCTGGCCCTGGCCGGGATCACCTACGGCCTGATCGAGGCGTCGGGAAGCGGCTGGACATCCCCGCCGGTGCTGACGAGCCTGCTGGCGGGGGTGGTGCTGTTCGTGGTGTTCCTCCGCGTCGAGGCCGGTCACCCCAACGCCATGCTGCCGCTGTCGGTGTTCAGGTCGCGGCAGTTCTCCGCCGCCAACGCGGTCACCTTCGTGGTCTACGGCGCCCTCGGCGGCGCGTTGTTCCTGGTGCCTGTCGTGCTCCAGGAGGTCTGCGGGTACAGCGCGCTCGAGGCGGGGACGGCGCTGCTGCCGATCACGGCCATCATGCTCGCCTTCTCGGCCAGGTCCGCCGCGCTTTCCGCGAGGATCGGCCCGCGGCTGCAGATGACTGTCGGGCCGCTGGTGATCGCCGCCGGCTTGGCCCTGTTCACGAGGGTGGAGGGCAACGGGGATTACCTGACCCAGGTGCTGCCCGCGGTTCTCGTGTTCGGTGTCGGGCTGGCGATCAACGTGGCGCCGCTCACCGCGACCGCGCTGGCCGCGGCGCCGGCCGAGCACGCCGGCATCGCCTCGGCGGTCAACAACGACGTGGCGCGGACGGGGAGCCTGATCGCGGTGGCCATCCTCCCGGTGCTCGCCGGCATCACCGGCGACAGCTACCTGCACCCGGAGGAGCTGACCAGCGGGTTCCACAAAGCGGTGCTGATCGCGGCCGCGGTGTCGGCGGCTGGCGGCGTGCTCGCCTTCGCGACTATCCGCAATCCGCGCCGTGCCGCCGTGCCGCCGCAACGACCGCCCGCGGACAGCGACTCGCTCGAGTGCCTGCACTGCGGGCTCGACGCGCCGCCGCTGCGCACCCGTCCTAGCTAAGACCGGAGGGAATGGTTATGACGACGCAACCCGCGCCAGCCGGCGGTGGCGTGACGCCCGAGGGCCAGGAGGCGACCGCGGCCGTGCGGACCGCCGCGCGCGCGGCCCGCGCCGCGACGGCGGCCCTGGCCAGCGCTTCCGATGGCGCGATCGACGCCGCGCTTGGCGCCATGGCCCGCGCGCTCGACGCCGCCGCGCCCGCCGTCCTCGCGGCGAACGAGCAGGACATGCGGGCCGCCGCTGACCAGGGCCTGCCGACCGGGGTCCGCGACCGGCTGCGGCTTGACGAGCAGCGGCTAGCGGCGATCGCGGCCCAGCTGAAGATCCTCGCCGACGTCGAGCCGGAGCCCGCGAGCCGCACTATCCGCGACCTGCCTGGCGGTCTGGTGCTCACCGAGCGGCGCCGTCCTGTCGGCGTGATCGGCGCGAACTTCGAGGCCAGGCCGAACGTCGTGGTGGACATCGCCTCGCAGTTCATCAAGTCACGCAACGCTGGCGTGCTGCGCACGGGAAGCGCGGCACTGCGGTCGGCGATCGCGCTGGCCGACGAGGTGATCGCGCCCGCGCTCGCCGCGGCCGGCCTCGACCCGGCGGCGATCCAGCTGGTCCGGGTGCCAGGGCAGGCCGCCGCGTACGCGCTGGTGCGCGAGCCGAAGCTGATTCCGCTGGTGATCCTGCGCGGCAGCGGTGACAGCACGAGGGCGCTGGCCGCGGAGGGGGCGGCGCACGGGGTGCGGACGCTGGCGCACGCTGACGGCGGCGGGGTGCTGTACATTCATTCTTCCGCTGAACGGTCCAGTGCCTTCGCCCTGATAGCCGACAGCCTGGACCGGCTCGGCGTGTGCAACAGGCTGAACCTGCTGCTCCTGGACCGGGAGCGGTGGGACGCCTGGCTGCCGGACATCACGGCCCGGCTCGGCGCGCTCGGCATCGCCGCGTCGCTGCCGCCGCACGACCACCCGCTCGGCTATGAGTGGGCGCTCGACTCCGCACGCGAGGCGACCGTCACCATCGCCCCAGCCGGCGGCCCTGCGGAGGCGGCCGCGATCGCCAACGACGAGACCTCGGGCCTCGCCGCGGGGATCGCCGCCACCGACGCGGAAGCGGCGGCCGCGTTCCTCGGCGGCTACGCGGGCACCGGCGCCTTCTGGAATGCGACGACCCGGCTGCTCGACGGGTTTAAGCTGCTCCAGGTCCCGGAGACCGGGATCAACATCGACGCCGTTCCCGGCCCGCGCGGCCCGGTGACGTTCCGTGACCTGTCTCTCCGCCAGTTCGTCGTCACGCCCGCAAGCTAGCGGACCACGACCGCCAGCACGCATACGTCGTCGTCGGCTGCGGGCGGCTCCAGGTGGCCGAACAGCGCTACGACGGCGTCGTCCGCGGTCTCGCGCTGGCAGCAGGCGGCTGCGGCGAGCAGGCCGGCGAGCCCTTCGTCGATGTCCCTGCCCCGCCGCTCGATCAGCCCGTCGGTGTAGCAGAACAGGACGTCGCCCGGCACGAGCGGCTCGTACGCCAGGCCGTACTCCGCGTTCGGCGCGCTGCCGAGCAGCACGCCGAACGGCCGGGGCAGCGGCCGCGCCTCGCCACCGGAGACGAGCACCGGCGGCAGATGCCCGGCCTGGGCCCAGCGCAGCGCCGGACGTGCCTGATCCAGTACGCAGACCACCGCCGAGGCAACCCGTTCAGGGACCTCGTCCGCGCAGACGAGCCGGTTAAGCCAGCCGAGCAGCGTGCTGGCGGGCTGGCCGGTCACGGACAGGCCGGACAGCGCGTTCCCGATCCTGGCCATCCCCGCCGCCGCGGCGACACCGTGGCCCGCGACGTCGCCGACCGCGACGACCGCGCTGCCGTCGGCCCCGAGGCGCGCGTCGTACCAGTCCCCGCCGACGTGGCTTTCTGTGTGCGCCGGAAAGTACCGGACGGACACGTCGTACCGGCCGAGGCTGAACTGCCGCAACGGAGTGGGCAGGACCGCCCAGGAGACGCCCCCCAGCGCCTCCTCAATCCCTAGCTCCCCTGCAGCTTGCGTCGCCCCGGCCGCTTCATCAGATCCGTGCAGCGTCACCTGCAACACCCCGTCACTGCTCCGGCAACCGAAGAACATCAAGCGGCATTGCTCTGGAACTGAAAATACAAGCTCAGGAACGACCGTCGGGACGTGTACCAGAACTTGCACAACGGTTGTTTTCGATGCCGGCAATCGATCGCATCGATGGGTCCTAGCATGGCGGCGTGGACCTCCGCGACCTGGACTACTTCCTGGCGTGCTGCGAGACCGGCAGCTTCACCGCCGCCGCCAGGCACGCTCACATCGTCCAGTCGGCCATGTCCAGCGCCATCGCCCGCCTGGAGCGGGAGCTCGGGGTGCCGCTGTTCGACCGCAGCGTCACGCCGATCGTGCTGACCGAGCACGGGGCCGCGCTCCAGGCCGGCGCCCAGCGGATCCTCGAGGCCGTCCAGGCGGCCAGGGACGACGTGGCGGCCGTCTCCGGCCAGGTCCGCGGCACGGTCACGCTGGCCTGCACGCTCAACACGGGGACGCTTGACCTCGCCGAGATGCTCGAGCGCGTCAGGGACCGGCATCCCGGCGTCATCGTCAAGCTGCGCCAGTCCTCATCGGGCTCCGCGGGCAACCTGCGATCGGTCCGCGACGGCTCGGCGGACATCGCACTGTGCGCCAGCGGCGGCAACGGCCACGTCAGCGACTTGTCGCGCGGCGTCGTCCGCTACGACCTGTGGAGCGAGCCGATGGTGTTCGTGTGCCGCTCGGACCACGCGCTCGCCGGCCGGGACCGGGTCGGCGTCGCCGATCTACGGGAAGAGATGATCTTGCGCTTCCCGCCGGGCTGGGGCGTCCGGGCCATCGTCGACAGCGCCCTTGGCGACACGCAGTCGGCGTTCGAGATCATCGATTACACGCTGATGATGAGGCTCGCGCGCGCGGGGTTCGGTACCACTCTCGTGCCGGCGTCGGCCGTGGCGGGCGAGCGGGGGGAGGGCCTGCGCGCGATCCCGTTCGACGACCCGGCCATGCGGTGGAACCTGTCGGCGGCTGTGAGCGCCGATCGCCAGCTGACCGCCGCCACGAAGACCCTCCTCGCCGCGCTGATCCAGGGCAGCAGGTAACGAGCGCGGGGCGGCGCGGCTGATCGTTGAGTCCTGTTCCCTGTGTGACTGGTTGCGATATTGATGCGGATTTAGCTGCGCGAGGGTCCGCTGTTTGCCGATACTCGGCATGTGGTGGGCGAGGACTTCGCGGCGCTGTTGGCGGCCGCCCAGCGGGGCAGCGAGCAGGCGTTCTCGGTCCTGTGGCGGGACGTGAATCCTGCTCTGCTCCGCTACCTGCGGGTGGTCGCGTCGGAACACGCCGAAGACGTGGCGGCGGAGACCTGGGTCCAGGTGGTCAGGGGACTGCCGAGGTTCACCGGCGACGAGACCGCCTGGCGGGCATGGCTGTTCACAACCGCGCGCCGGCGGCTGCTCGACCAGGTCAGGCTGCGCAAGCGCCACCCGTCCGAGCCGCTGGACGAGATAAGCCCCATGGACATCCCGCGCACGGCCGACGCGGAGCAGGTCGCGATGGACCACATGGCGACCGAGTTGGCGATGGCGCTGCTCTCCAGGCTGCCGGAACAGCAGGCGGAGGTGGTCTTCCTCCGGGTCGTCGCCGGGCTGGATACCGAGGCGGTGGCGGAGATACTCGGCCGGTCTCCCGGGGCGGTCCGGGTGGCGGCGCATCGCGGGCTGAAGAAGCTGGCGACCCTGGTGTCACGGGCGGGTGTAACGCTTTGACGAGGTTCGGCGTTCCAGACGGTGATATGCCAGACAGCCTCCCGCCATCCGGCTGGGGTCCCGCGCCGTTCGACGAGCGAGACCTCGACGCCGTGCTGGCCGGGAAGACGGCCGACGTCCCGGTCGCGCTGCGTCCGGTAGCGGACGCCCTTGCCGCGCTTCGCGCGGGCCCCGTGGCCGCCGAGCTGTACGGCGAGGCGAACGCGATGGCGGAGTTCCGCGCGCTCGGGCTGGGCCAGGCCGGCCGCCCGGGGGCGACCATGCTGCTCGAGGCGCTGCCCGACGGGTCGCGAGCCCGGCCGGGGCGGCCGCCGGCGCGGCACCGGGTGCGCCCGGCCCGGCGGCATCTCCTGCGGCGTGCGGTCCTGCGGCCGGCGGTGCTGTCCGCTGTCGCGGCGGCCGCCGTGCTCGTGGTCGCCGTGCTGGTCACGGGCAACTTCGCCGGCCCGCTCCGGGCTATCGCGCACATGGCCAGCCCGTCGGCGGGTGCCTCGTTCCCGAAGGGTTCCACGGGGCACTCCGCGGCGCCGCGGGTGGAGGCGACGTCGGCCGGCCTGGAACCGACGACAGCCCCGTCGGTCGCCCAGTCGACCGCGTTGGTGCAGTCAGTGCTCAGCAATAGCTGCCGCGCTTACTACTCCTACTACCAGCACCCGGAGGGGCTGTCATCCTGGGTAACGGAGCTATCGCTGTGGGAACAGCTCACCAAGCTGGTCGGCACCCGCGACTGGCTCAAGGTGTACCAGGACTGCGTCCCATACGTGAAAGACCTTTTCCCTGGCAGGATCCCGGCGGCGGCCCAGAACCAGCCGCCCGTGTACCCGGGACAGGAAAGCCAGCACAACGGTGACGTCGGGCAGCGGGCCGGCGCCCCCGCGAACAGCCGGAACGGCCCAGGCAGTAGCACCGTCAGTAACGGCCAGGCCAGCAGCGGTCAGGCCGGCAACGGCTCAGGCAGTGGCACCGTCAGTAACGGCCAGGCCGGCAATGGCCAGGCTACCAATGGCCAGGCCAGCAGCGGCCCGGCCACCAATGGCCCGGGCGATCCCCCCGGCGGCGGCTCGAACCCCTAACTCCGCCAACGCGCCGATGATGGCGGCGCAGGCCTGCTCGAACGCGGCGCGCTGATCGTCGCCCAGGCGGTCGAAGACTAGCTGCCGGACGGCCGCCACGTGCCCGGGGGCGGCCGACCGGATGGCGTCGGCCCCGGCCGCCGTCAGCACCACGAACGCGCCCCTGCCGTCAGCCTCGCACTCTTCCCTGGCGACAAGCCCGCGGTGCTCCATGCGGGTGAGCTGATGGGACAGACGGCTTTGCTCCCAGTTCAGCGCCTCGCAGATCTGGAACGGACGGCGCCGCTGCTGCTGCGCCTCGCTGAGCTGCACGAGTACCTCGTACTCCGGCAGGGTGAGCCCGGAGTCCTGCTGCAGCTGGCGGTTAAGCCGGGCCAGCAGCAGCGAGTTCAGTCGCAGGTAGGTGCGCCACGCCCGCTGTTCGTCCGCGGTGAGCCACAGACCGGTCATGCGCCCCAGCATAGCCAGGGAATTAATGACAAGTCATTTACGTGCTCTGGGGAGTCGAGCCGCGCGGCCTGCCGAGGGGCGGCCGGACCGGCGGAATCGGTTTCACCGTGTGGTGGCGAGGTCCCGACCACAGCGCGGGCACCGCGTCGATGGCCTCCGCTATCTGGTAGGCCTGCTGCTCGTAGTTGACCCGCCAGCCCACGAAGTCTGGCCATGCGTCGGCTGGGTCGCGGCTTATCTTGAAGCCGACGTCGTTCAACCGCGCCACTGCGTCAAGGAATTCCTCGAAGGTCAGCGTGATCCCCGCGTCCGGGTCGGCCTCGTCAGGCACGTCGAAGCCCATCGCCCGCGCGATGCGGCGGAAGCACTGGAACCCGCCGCGCAGGCAGAGCCTGGCCTGCACGGTCGGCGCTTCTTCCGGGGCGAGCGAGAGGATGAGCGCCGCGGAGTCGAGCACCGAGAGCAGGGAGGTTACCCAGGAGGAGAGACCGAGCGGCGAACGGAACCTGACGAGCGGCAGGTACGTGCTGTGGCTTTCCGCGACGTCCGCGGCCCAGCGTTCCCAGTTCATGTACAGCTCGGGCAGCGTGTTGATCGTCGAAACGCCCGTACCGAGCGCGTAGTGGGTGCGCGCGAGCAGTTCCGGTCCCCAGGCGGGAAAGCCGCCTCGCGCGTTGAGCAGCGTGACCTCGGTCTCCCGCCGGTTGAACGCGTTGTACAGCGCCGGCAGGTAGCCGATCTGGAGCGCCACGATGACCAGCCCGGAGCCGGCGGCGAGGAAGACGATCACGGCCGGCGCCGCACCCTGCGGCTCGGCGAAGCCGAGCGTGAAGATTGACGAGCCCGCGTCGATGAAAGCAGAAGCGATGCCGCGGCTGGTCATCGGCCACAGCAGGAGCGTGTAGCCGACGAAGATGAGCGCCAGCCAGCCCAGGAGCTGCGTTATCAGGATGGCCGCCGCCTGGGTGGCGAGGAGCCGGTCCCTGCTCTGGTAGTTGCGGAAGTGCCGTTTTACGAGCCGGTAGGTGGCGACGACCACCCGGTCCACCCCGCGGGTCAGCCAGGAGCCGACCGGCCTGGGCACTATCAGCGTGCCGATCACGCTGCTCCAGGCGGTGAACAGCAGCAATATGCCGCACACCGCCGCGACCCACCGGGCGGCGAGCGGTACGATCATGCGCCCGATCGTACGGTGCCGCGGTAGGCGGCGACGAGGGGGAGGAACAGGATTCTCCGCCCTCGCCGTGCTGCTCTCGCTCTGGCTCCCTGGCGGTTCACATAGAACTTGGAGGTCTCTCCCACACTCTGTTCACTTGGCCATGCTGGGCTGGCGCGATGACATCCGACGACGCCGCGGATCTGCTCGTGGTCGACGACGAGCCGTTCCTGCGGGACGCCGTGGCGGCGTCTCTGCGCTTCCTTGGCTTCGGGGTGACCGCCGCGGAGAACGGAACGGACGCGCTGCGCCTCGCCCGCGGTCAGCGCTTCGACCTGGTGATCCTGGACGTGATGCTGCCGGACCTGGACGGGTTCGAGATCGTCCGCCGGCTGCGCAGGGACGGCAACCGGGTCCCGATAATCTTCCTGACCGCTAGGGACGCCAAGGACGACAAGGTCACCGGGCTGACCATCGGCGGCGACGACTACATGACCAAGCCGTTCGGGCTCGAAGAGCTCGCTGCCCGGGTTCGCACCGTGCTGCGCCGCACCCGCCCGGCGCCCGTCGGCGCTGTCCTCGAGTTCGCGGACCTCACGCTCGACCAGGACACCTACGAGGTGCGCCGCGGCAGCCGGCTCATCGAGCTGTCCCCGACGGAGTTCCGGCTGCTGCGCTACTTCATGCTCTACCCGGGCCGGGTGCTGAGCAGGGTCCAGCTCCTCGAGCACGTGTGGGATTACGACTTCGGCGGCTCCAGCACGGTGGTGTCCACTTACGTGGCCTACTTGCGGCGCAAGCTCGCGATCGCAGGTCCGGACCTGATCCACACCCAGCGCGCCGTCGGCTACAGCCTGCGGCTGCCCCGCGAGGACGATGACGATGAGACCTAGCGCGCTGCTGCGGCGGCTGTGGCGCGCCCGAATCGGCCAGGCCGCCAGGGTCCGGCCTCGGCTCGGCTCTCTCGCCTGAAATTCCGCGGCCTCGGCTCCCTCACCTGAAATACTGTCGGGGGTGGGGATGAGTTCACCGGGAGTGTTCGCGGATCTGGCCGCCCAGCGCGCGTGCTGGCATCCCGTCGCGTTCGCCGGCGAGGTCGCTGACCGTCCCGTGCACGCCGACCTGCTCGGTGAGCCGCTGGTGGTCTGGCGCGGGGCCGGCGGCGCGCTGCGGGCGATGTCTGATCTGTGCGTGCATCGCGGTACCGCGTTGTCATTGGGCTGGGTGCGGGGCGACGAGCTGGTTTGCGCCTACCACGGCTGGCGGTACGGCGCTGACGGCCGGTGCGTGGCTATCCCGCAGAAAGAGGACCCGGCGGCGGTCCCGGCCAAGGCCCGGATCCAGGCATTCCGCGCGCGGGAGCGGTACGGCCTGATCTGGGTAGCGCTAGCCGAGCCGCGGTGGCCGCTGCCCGAGGTCCCGGAACTGGAAAACGGCGAGTGGACAGTTGTTCCTGCCGGGCCGTACCGGTGGCGCTGCGACGCGGCACGGCAGGTGGAGAACTTCACCGACTTCGGGCACTTCCCCTGGGTGCACCCGGGGCTGCTCGGCGACCCGGAACGGCCGGTGGTCCCCTCGCACCAGGTGCGCGCTGACGGCCACGTGCTGCGGTATGAGATCGTCCGTCCCGAGGCACCCAACAGCGACGACTTCCCGGTATTCGGCAACGAGCAGGCCGGGGCGCCGGAACGGCGCAGCCGTTACGAGCTGCACCTGCCCTACACGATCGTGCTGCGGCTGGGCTGGGGCGGAGAACGCGGCATGGTCTATTTCTTCGCCTCGCAGCCGGCTGCCGCCGACCGCTGCGCCGGCTACGTGGTCATCGGCCGCAACTACAACACCGGCCAGCCGGACCGGGTGATCCGCGAATTCGAAGACACCATCTTCGGCCAGGACCAGGTTGTCGTCGAGTCGCAGCGACCCGAGCGCGTGCCGTTCGACCTGGCCGCCGAGCTTCACCTGCGCTTCGACGCGGTCGCCGTCGCCTACCGCAAGGCCATGCGCGACCTCGGCCTGGCGGCCAGCACCCCGATCGGGACCTCCGTCGAATAGCAAGCCCGCATGGCTCAGCGGTCGTGCCGGTGGTGGGCGGACCTATTGACCAGCAGGACGACCGCGACGAGCGCCGCGATCCAGAACCACGGGACGTAGAAGGCGAATGCGGTCAGGACGTGCGAGACGACGGACAGCGCCGCGATGACCAGCACGACCAGCAGGAGCATCCGGCCGAATCCGGTCCGGCGGCGGCGTCGGTACGGGACCGCTGGGTCGCCTGACCTGGCGTTCCTTGAGCCCCCGGCGGGCTCAGAGTCCGGCAGGTCGTCGAACAAGCCGTCAAGGTCGCCGCGGGTCTTCGCCGCCATCGCCCTGCTGACGCGCTCGTCGAACTCGGCCTGGTCGAGCCTGCCGTCGCTGTAGTGCGTCCCGAGCTGCTCGGCGACGGCGTTGCGCTCGGCGTCGGAGACCCGCAGGTGCTGGTCGGAGTAGCGGATGCGGCGCGACCACTGCTGGCTGGAGGTGGGAGACATGTCGCGGCCCTCCTAGCGCGATCCGTGCTGAATGGAGTCGAGCAGCGAGCTCGCGATTGACTCGTCGGTGCCTTCCTCGGGGATGAGCAGCAGGCAGGCCAGGTAGGCCGCGATGCCGGCGCCGCCGAAGAAGGTGGAGACGACGAAGGCCACGCGCACGATCGTGACGTCCACGTTGAGGTAGTCGGCGATGCCGGCGGCAACGCCGGCAAGCATGCGCCCGTGGTAGGCGCGGCGTAGTGGCGGGCGGCCGGCGGGGACCGTCGGCTCTGAGTCGGTGTTAGCCGTTGAAGTATCCATGCCTCAAGAGTGCCTCCCTCGCCGTCGGCGCGGTATCCGGAACAGCCCTGGCTCAACCCTGAGCCACCCCAGCCAGCCTAGGGGCATATCAGGGAAAGACCCGATGCCCGGGATGCGGGAAAACGGGCGATGATGGTGGTGTGCACCAGCAGACCGAACCGACCGAGCAGGCGTGGCCGCCGAACGGGTTCCGCGGCCCTCCGCACTGGCACAGGCGGGCGGAGCGGTGGCGGAACCGCGGTAATGGCGAGCCATTGCGGCGCGACCCAGAAGACCGCCTCGCGGGCGGGGTTGCGGGCGGCATCGCCGCCTGGCGCGGTTTCAGCCCGACCACCGTGCGCATCGTGTTCGTGGTCATAACACTGGTCTCGCAAGGCTGGACAATCCCGTTCTACCTCGGCGGCTGGCTGCTGATCCCGGCCAGGGGCGCGGATGCCAGCATCGGGAGCAGGGCGCGGCACGATTCCCGCGGCATCGCCCTGGCCATCGCGCTGGCCTCGCTGATGTGCGTCGTGCTGGGCCTGGCCAGCGTGCTCAACGCCGGGCTGATCAACACCTACGGCTGGCAGCAGGTCCCCAGCGTGGTCTTGCTGGTACTCATCTGGCGGAACGCGTCCGATAGCGAGCAAGCGGTGATGCGGCACCTGGTCGAACCGCTGGAAAGCCTCGGTGGCGGCCAGGGCATGCGGCGCGGCCTGGGGTGGCGGCTCGTCGCGGCGGTCGCGTTGCTGGGGGCCGGGTTCGGCTGGCTGCTGACGTCGCACGAGAGCGTCGCCCTGCTGCGGCCGCTCGCCGGCGTGATCCTCGTGGCCGCCGGGATCGTGGTGCTGCTCGGGCCGTGGTGGCTGCGCATCGCCAGGGACCTGGTGCTGGAACGGTCGGCGAGGGCCAGAGCGGAGGAGCGGGCCGACATCTCCGCCCGCGTGCACGACTCGGTGCTGCAGACGCTCGCGCTCATCCAGCGCCGCGCCGACGATCCCCAGCAGGTCGTCCAGCTCGCCAGGGCGCAGGAGCGGGAGCTGCGCTCCTGGCTGTTCGAGGGACGCACTCTCGGCGACGGGGACGCGACAACGGTCGGCGAGGGGGTCAGGCAGATCCAGCGGGACGTCGAGGCCAGGCACGGGGTGCCTGTCGAGGTGGTCACGGTCGGCGACTGCGCGCTCGACGACGACCTGAATGCGCTGCTCGCGGCGGCTCGCGAGGCGACTGTCAACGCCGCGAAGTGGTCCGGCGCCGGCGTGATCTCGGTCTATGCCGAGGTCGAGCCCAAGCAGGTGGAGGTGGCGGTCAGAGACCGTGGCAAGGGCTTCGACCCGGACGCCGTACCCGGCGACCGCAAGGGCCTGGCTCAGTCGGTCCACGGCCGGATGAGCCGCCACGGCGGCTCGGCGACAGTGCAGTCCGCCGTGGGAGAAGGGACGAAGGTGACCTTGACGATGCCGCGGTCCGCCGCGTCCGCTGAGGCGAGGGGAGGAAGCAGGCGATGAATACTCAGGCCAGGACGCTGCCGCGTGTCGTGCTCGTCGATGATCACGGCCTGTTCCGCTCGGGGGTCCGCGCCGAGATCGGCCGCCAGGTAGAGGTGGTGGGCGAGGCGGATGACGTGGGCCCGGCGATCGAGGTGATCGACCAGCTCCTGCCCGACGTGGTGCTGCTCGACGTCCACCTGCCAGGCGGCGGCGGCCAGGCGGTCATCACCGCGGTCAAGAAGGTGCACCCCGAGGTGCGCTTCCTCGCGCTGTCCGCCTCGGACGCGCCGGAAGACGTGATCGGGGTGATCAGGGCAGGGGCTCGCGGATACGTCACGAAGACGATCAGCACCGCCGACCTGGCCGACGCCATCCAGCGGGTCGCCGACGGCGACGCCGTGTTCTCGCACCGGCTGGCCGGGTTCGTGCTCGACGCGTTCGCCGCCGCGCCGTCAGCCGCGGACGTGAAACCGTCCTTCGACCCCGAACTCGACCAGCTGACCAGCCGCGAACGCGAGGTGCTCCGGCTGATCGCCCAGGGCTACACCTATAAGGAGATCGCCCGCGAGCTGTACATCTCCGTCAAGACGGTGGAAAGCCACGTCTCGTCGGTGCTGCGCAAGCTTCAGCTCTCCTCTCGGCACCAGCTCACCCGCTGGGCCGCGGAGCGCCGGCTCACGTAATACTTATCCCGGCCCTTATCCCGGAGGCGACGATGCCGGTCGTGCAGGCCAACAACATCGACGACCGAGCTGTTCGCCGCCGACGTCGCGGAGTTCGCGCACGCGCCCATCTACGAGAACATCGAGGAGTTCAAGGCGAAGGCGCTGGCGTTCCTGACCCGTCATTCCGGCTAACGCTGGCTGACCTGCCCGGCAGCCCACTGGTCACTCCTGCCGCTGCGCCCACTCCTGGCCCCAGAGCTGATCGTGGTCGGGCAGCCGCGCCAGCCGCCGGGCGACCCGCTGCCGGTCCAGGTCGTCCTGCTCGCGGATCTGCCAGATCAGCGCGGTCGTGTGCGCCCGGACGTGGGCGCGCCACGCGGCTGTCTTCGCGGTGGTCGCGGAGACCGGCGGCGGGTCGATCTCCAGGATCTCCTGGGCGTACCGTTCGAGCAGCGTGCCCAGCGGGCCGCGGGAGCCGCGGACGCGCAGCGCGGCGATCTTCTCCAGGTTCAGCAGGCGCTCGGTTTGCGGTGAGGCGATCACGCGCCGGTCCAGGTCCCACGCGGAGCTGCTGAGCCAGCGCGGATTGGCTGTGCCGTCCGGGTTGAGGGCGGGGACGATGTAAGCGATGCGGCCGCCCGGGGTGCGCTGCCATGCCCGCCGTTCGTCCCTGCGCAGCGACGCGAACGCCCGGCTGTCCAGCTGTAGCTGGCACTTGGCCCACAGGTACTCCTCGAGGAACCCGGCGTTCTGCGGCCAGCCGAGTTCGTCGAGCGAGGCGAGGACGACCTCGCGGATCGGCGGCCCCGGCTGGGTCGCCCGCATCCCCGCGCTCGCCGTGCGGCGCAGCTGGTCGATCAGCTCTTCCCTGCGCTCGTCAAGCCGGCCGAGCATGGTGGCCTGCGCGACAAGCTCCGCGACCGGCACGTCGTCGTCGCGGGCGTCGGCCGCCAGCTGGCGCGCGACGCGCAGGCTTTCCTCCAGGGTCGCAACCAGCTCATCCCGGACGACAGGCACGCTCACGTGACGGACTGTACCCGGAGACCATGGCCATAAAGCATGGAAGCCATGCGGTTGCCCCATGGACAACATGGGTATCTCTCAATCTGTGCCGTGATGACGAGGGAGGTGTTGGTGTGCGAGCGGTTAGGCGCCCCAGACAGTGGTACCCCGCGCGCACGCTGCACCTTGTCGACATCGAAAACCTCGCGGGTGCCGCACTGCCCAGCCGGGACCAGGTCACCGAGGTGCAAGGGCTGTACGTGGCCCGCCTCACCTTCGGCGCCGACGATCAGGTGGTGATGGCCACCAGCCATCTGGCCTTCATGAACGCGGCGCTCGGCTGGCCGAGCGCCAGGTACCGGGTCAGGTCCGGCCCGAACGGCGCCGACCTGGAACTCCTCGACGTCCTGCTGCACGAGGACGTCGCCGCGCGGTTCACGCACGTGGTGATCGGGTCGGGCGACGGCCTGTTCAGCCAGGCCGCGGCGAGCCTGGCTGCGCGCGACGTCTGGGTCACCGTGGTGAGCCGCAGGGACAGCCTGTCGAGGGCCCTGGCCGGGGCCGCCAGGGACGTCAGGTACCTGGACGCCCCCCAGGCCGCTGCCGCCTAGTGCCAAACGTAGAAACGGCGCGAGGCGGATTTTCCACCCCGCGCCGTTTCTACGGCGCTGCGATCAGCCGGTGATGATCGCGGCGAACTTCGGCGAGCCGATGCCGGTCGCCTCGTCGTAACCTGGTGTGGTCGGGAACAGGCCGTTGTTGGTGGCGGCCCGCTGCAGGCGGCCTCGCCCGGTGATGTCGGTGAAGTACTTCGACGGGTTGGTGTTCAGCCACCAGTAGACGAGCGGGTTGATGTTCCCGGTCCGGTGCCCCTGGTAGCTGTCCCTGTCCGCGGTCACCGCGGCCCACAGTGGCGAGGACAGGCTGGTGCCGCCGATCCCGAACCAGCCGCCGCCGATCGTGGCGCACACGCTGTAGGGCGTGGCCGCGCTGCCGGTGCAGTACTCGGCGTACGGAGTGAACTCGTCGGCGTTGGCGGAGACGTCAGGCACCTGGCGGCACGGGGTCCCCGTCGCGGCGAGCGAGCAGTTGGTCGTGCCGTTGCCGTACGTCACGTACGAGTTGTTCACGCCCCGCCCCTGCTGGTAGAACGGCCGGCCCAGTACTGGCTGGATCCGCCGCCGGCGGCGCCCGTGGCGCCGCACCAGAAGTAACCGCCCTGGTTGCCGTTGCTCGGCGCGGCCGGCGCGTCACTGCACAGGTTGCGGACGTTCCAGACGGTCTCGGTGCCCCTGGCCGGCGGCCCGGGATGCGGGTTGGTGCCC
Source organism: uncultured Actinomycetota bacterium (assembly GCA_963843745.1). Classification (GTDB taxonomy): domain Bacteria; phylum Actinomycetota; class Actinomycetes; order Streptosporangiales; family Streptosporangiaceae; genus Trebonia. The sequence continues at coordinate 66,755 of CAWJLP010000006.1, read as the reverse complement.
GGGTTGTCGCTTTCCAGCGAGGTGCCGCCGACGCTGGTCACCCACGGCTGGGACGGCGGGTCGTCCACGTTCACGATCGTCGTGGTGTCGCTGCGGATGCAGCCGAACGCCCCGGTGTCGCCCGAGGCGCCGAACATGCTCTGGCCCTGGAACGCCATCTGCTCGAAAATGGTGTTCTCCGCCTGGACGTAGCTAGCGGTCTGGTCGTTCTCGCACACGCTCCAGCTGGAGCTGACCGTGTCCGCCGTGTCCTGGTTGGCGATCGCCGAGTACTCGTCGAGCTCGGTCTGGCCGGTGAAATCGTTCGGCGCGTTGTACACGATCACGTGGGAGTCCTTGGCGACGGCCAGCGTGTTCTCGATGTCGGCCACCACCTCGATGTCGCCTGAGTACCCCTCGTACTGGGGCGGGCAGCTGTCGCCAGCCGGGCAGACCGGCGCGAGCGGGCCGCCGTCGATGGCGACGTTGCTCAGCCTCGGCGTGTAGCCGGCGCCGTAGAACGTCTTCGCCCAGGTCTTAATGTCCGACGCCTGGTAGGCGGACAGCTCGAAGACCGCGGCGTTGACGCCAGCGCCCTGGGTCGCCGGGCTGGCGGCGGGCGCGCCGTAGATGGAGTTGGTCTGCGACGGGGTGAGGCCGCTGCAGCCGGGGCCGCCGCCGTAACCGAACGGCAACGGCTTGTTGTTGACGTAGGCGGCGAACAGCTGGGCCTTGGTCGGGTAGCCGGTCTCGCAGCTGGCCGACGCGGCGGCGGAGCTGGCCGCCGCTTCCCGGTGAGCGGCTTGACGACTCCCGAGTGCTCGCGCACCGTGTTGGTCAGGCCGACCACGCCCTGGATGTCGCTCACGATCGACGTCGGCACCTGCAGCGTCCGCGAGTTCTGGAAGTAGCGGATGCCGCGCGGGTCGACGTAGTTGCTGAGGCTCGTGTGGAAGGCGGCCGTGATCTTCGCGCTCGACCCGGCGACGCTGAGCAGGAACGGCGAGTTGGTCGAGGCGACCGTCAGGCCCTTGCCCGCCAGGTACGAGGCGACCGAAGCGCGCTCGGCGGCGCTCGGTGCGTACTGCGCGTCGAATTGCCCGGCGGACAGGAACTGATGGTACTGGCTGCTGCCTTCGGTGTAGATGGCCTGCAGTGCGCTGTTCAGTCCGGCCTGGTTCTGCGGTGCCAGCGCGACCTCGACGGTCATGCTGGGTGCGGAGTAGCTCCCGGTCTGCGGGTCAGTCGTGGCCGGCAAGCTGTTGCGGAGGGTGGAAAGCGAGGATGCGGCCGGTGGTGGAGCCGCAGTCGCCGCGTTGGCGCCGGTGAGCGAGCCGGTGAGGGCGATCGTCGCGAACCCGAGCAGGGCTACGCTCCCGAGCCGGAGCGGGCGAGGGATCTTGGGCATGCAGAACCTTCCGTCGCGGAGAAACAAGGTCAGCTATGCCGGTTATAGACGTATCGAGCCGATGACGCCAGAATGGCCACAAATATTAACTGATCCGCAACTTTTCCTATGCGCCTGCCGGGTAATCGCGCACAAGCCGACGGCCTGTGATCATCTTCTGGATTTCGGCTGTGCCCTCCCCTATCAGCAGCATCGGCGCGTCCCTGTACAGCCGCTCGATCTCGTGCTCGGTCGAGTAGCCGCAGCGCGACCAGGCTGGGTAGGCGTCCGCGTGGTCGAGTTCTGAGGCGACAGGAAGCACCTCGGCATCCACGAACTCGCGGACGGTGCGCAGGATGTCACGCTGGAATTCGGTGAGCCCGTCGGTATCGGTGAGCCGTCGCCTGCGGTCATTCTCCCCGCAGTTCGCGGAGGACCGCAGCGGTGTCGGCACCCAGCACCGGCGCGGCGGCGATGTCGCCGACTCCCGGCTGGGCGAGCGGGGTCCCCGTCGCGGGCACCTCGCCGATGCCTGGCTGGCTGATCAGCCGGACGACGGGACTGGCCAGCAGGGCAGGGTCCTCGGCCAGCTCGGCGAACGTGCGGTAGCGCTCCCACAGCACCGACGTGCCGGCGAAGGCCTCCGCGATCTTGGCCAGGGTGTGCCTGGCGAACCACGGCGTGAGCAGCGCGGCGATCACCTCCCGGTGCCGGTAGCGGTCGCCTTCGTCGGCGAAGTCCGCGTCGAGCGGCTCTTCCAGCCTGCCGAACGTCTCGGTGAGCCCGGTGACCCGGGCCAGGTCCGCGAAGTGCCGCGCGGTGAGGGTCACGACCATCACGGAGTCGCCACCGTACGTTCTGAAATCCCTCGCGAAACCGCCGTAGAGATGGTTGGCGATGCGCGGACGGCTGTCGCCGGTCAGCCATGCCTCGGCGAGGAAGCCGAGGTGGCCGGTGACGGCGAGCGCCACGTCCGCCAGCGGCAGGGTGATCGCCCGGCCCTGCCCGGTGCGGCGGCGGTGCCGCTCCGCGGCGAGCAGGCCGACCGCCGCGTACAGGCCGCAGGCCACGTCCCAGGCGGGCAGCACATGGTTCACCGGGTCGCGCAGCCCGGCGGGGCCGGTCGCCAGCGGGAAGCCGATGGCGGCGTTGACCGTGTAGTCCACCGCGGCGCCGCCGTCGGGCCTGCCGGTGATCCGGAGGTGGATCAGGTCGGGGCGGTGCTTGCTGAGCTCCGCGTAGGACAGCCAGGGGAAGCCCGCGTTGGTGAGCACGATCCCGCCGTCCGGGCCGGAGCCCGCCACCAGCTCCGTGAGCGTCTCGCGACCCCGTGGGTCGCGGAAGTCGAGGGTGACCGAGCGCTTGCCCTTGTTCAGCCCGGCCCAGTACAGGGACTTGCCGTTGGGGGCCAGCGGCCACCTGGTGACGTCCGCGGCGCCCCCGATGGGGTCGATCCTGATCACGTCGGCGCCGAGCTGGGCGAGCGTCATGCCGCCGAGCGGCGCTGCCACGAACGAGGAGATCTCCAGGACACGCAGGCCGGCGAGCGGCGCGGCTTCTTCTGCTGGCATGGACACCAGCGTAAGCAGCCGCGCCGCCGTCCGGCGTGGCGCTAGTAGTCGCTGGATGAGGGAACAGCCTCGGACACGGTGATGTCCGGCGGGCTGCTGGTGTCGCCGCCGACCGACGCGACGAAGGCCTGGAGTTCGGGGGCGGAGAAGAACTGCGCGAACTGGTCGGCAGTCTCCCACTCGTCGACGATCACGACGTAGCCGTCCCCGAGCCCGAAGCGGTGGTGGATTCCGCCCTTGGTGCGGGCGTCGGCGGAGATCTTCTCGTACTCAGCCGCCCGGTCGGTCAGCGACTGGCGGAACTTCGCGGTGTCCCCTGCGATCTTGGCGATGACGAGCACGCTCATGTTTCCAGGCCCCTCTCGTGAGTTTCGCGCCCCCCCGGCGCTTCTGCGATATGTACGCCGCCGGGCCGCGAGACAGATCACCCGGCGGGAGGGGAGAGTTACGCCCGGACGACGAGCAGCGCGCGCAGCGGCAGCTGCATGCCGTGCAGCGCGACGCGACCAGGCCGCGGTGTTCAGCGCGCTCAGCGTGCGGTACAGCGCGTCGGCGGCCCGGCTGAAACCCTCGGCCGGCGAGATCGCGGGGACCGCGGGGACCGGTTCGCCGGCCGCCCTGGCGCGCCATGACGCGTCAAGCACCCGGGCCCGCAGGTCCGGGGGCACGGCAGGCTGAGCCGCTGTCACAGTGCCTCCAGAAGCTGCCGGTCAAGCACGGCTTCCAGCTTGGCGAGCGCCAGCCGGAGCCGCGACTTCACGGTTCCCTCGGGAATGCCGACCGCACTTGCCACTTCCCGGCAGGTCATTCCCTCGAAGTAGGCGAGCTCGATCACCTGGCGCTGGGCGGCGGGCAGCCGCTGAATGGCCGCCCGCACCTCGCTGGCCAGGTCCGCGCTGAGCACCTGCTCGCCTGGTGACGGCGGCCCCTCGTCGATCGTCAGCCGGTAGTGCCGCTCCTGCCTGGCGATCCGGCGCAGTTCGCTGCGCATGGCGTCCACCGCGCGGTGCCGCGCGAGCAGCGTCAGGTACCCGCGCAGCGACCCGGAATCCGGGTCATACCGGTTCGGGTGACACCACAGCTCCACGAACACGTCCTGTGCAACGTCCTGCGCGCCGCCGCCGGTTCCGACGACGTACGCGGCCGCGCCGTATACCGCGGCCCCGAAGCGGTCGAACACCTCGGCCAGCGCGTGATCGTCCCCTGCCGCCAGCCGCGCTGCCAGCAGGGCATCGGTCCCCCCCACAATTGGGAAGGTAACGCAGCGGCGGGACGATCCACAATCTTTAGCGACTAGTTACGGGTGATGAGTTGAGCGGCCGGGAGACGTCTCAATGAACATGAGCACGACGACGCTGCTAACCGGGCGGGGGCTGGTCGAGTCGCCGCGCTGGCACGACGGGCGGCTGTATTTCTCCGACTGGTCCGCTGGCGAGGTGCTGGCCGTCGGGCTCGACGGCCGCAGCGAGGTGATCGCGCGGGTGCGATCGCTGCCGCTGTGCGCCGCCTGGCTGCCCGATGGCCGGCTGCTCATCGTCTCGTCCGCCGACGGCAAGCTGCTGCGCCTGGAACCAGGCGGATCCCTGGTCACCCACGCCGACCTCGGCAGCCGCGGCACCTGGAACGACATCGTGATCGACGGCCGCGGCAACGCCTACGTCAACGGGGCGGGCTTCGACCCGACGGCCGGCGGGGCGCCGAAGCCTGGTTCGGTGTCGCTTGTCACGCCGGACGGGGCGGTGCGCGAGGTGGCCTGGGATATCGCATTCCCGAACGGGATGGCGGTGACCGCCGACAACTCCACCCTGATTGTCGCGGACTCCTACCGGCACTGCCTGGTCGCCTTCGACATCGCGGCCGGCGGCGGCCTGTCCGGCCGGCGGGTGTGGGCCGACCTTGGCGAGGGCACCCCGGACGGCATCGCGGTCGACGCGGAGAACGCCGTCTGGTACGCGGACGTGCCGAACAAGCGGTGTGCGCGGGTCGCGGAAGGCGGCGAGGTCCGGCAGGTTGTCGAGCTGGACCGCGGCGGCTTCGCCTGCGCCCTCGGCGGCCCCGGCCGGACCACGCTCTTCGTCACCGCCGCCGAATGGCGCGGCATGAGCCACGCGGAGATGGTGGCGCCCGGCAGCGGTCAGGTCGTCATGACATCGGTCGAGGTGCCCGGCGCCGGCTGGCCGTAAAGCAGTCGTGTGCTGTCTTCGGTCGGCGCTAGCATGGCCGGGTGCACCGGCTCTTCCCGATCACCCCGCCACCGCGCTCCTGAGCGGGGCGTTGTAGCCGTCTTCCTTTCTTAGGGCTGCCTAGCGCGCCCCGCTTCCGCGACCTGTTTTCCTTCTCTCGTCGCAGGAGCGATCTGTCATGTCTGCTTCCGTTTACCTCGTCATGTCCGGGCTGCTGTGGGGCACCGGGGGCCTCACAGGCACCGAATTCGGCCGCATAACCGGGCTGTCCGCGCTCGCGGTCGCCGCCTACCGCCTGCTTGCGGGTGGCGGGCTCATCGTCATCTTCAGGATCGCGACCGGGACCGCGGGCCCTGCCCGCGGTCCCGGTCGGCGGTGGCCCGCCGGGTCGGGCGCCCGAGCCGCCTGGACCCGGATCGCGGTGACCGGGCTGCTCGCCGCCGCGTTCCAGGGCTGCTACTTCACGGCCGTGTCGCTGACCTCGGTCAGCCTGGCCACCCTCGTCACCATCGGCGGCTCGCCCGTGATCGTCCAGGTCGCCGAGCGTGTCCGCGGACGCGGCCGGGGGTCGGCCGGGGCCACGGTCCTGGCACTCTGCGGGCTCGGCTTGCTGGTAGGGCTGCCGTCCGGCGGCCCGGGGTACGGCGCGGTGCTGGCCAGCGCGGGCTTCGCGCTGCTCGCCGCCGCGGGCTTCGCGACGCTGACGCTGATCGGAGCGTCTCCCGTTCCCGGGCTGGACGACCTGACCGTGACCGGGTTCGGCTTCACCTTCGGCGGCCTCGTGCTGCTGCCGTTCGCCGCCGTTTCCGGGCTGGCCTTCCGGCCGGGGCCGGCCGCGATCGGGCTGCTGATCGCACTGGGGACCGGCCCGACCGCGGCGGCGTACACGCTGTATTTCCGCGGCCTGCGCGGCGCGCCGGCCGGCACGGCGGCGCTGCTCGCGCTCCTCGAGCCGCTCACCGCCACGTTGCTCGCCGCGCTGCTCCTCGGCGACAGGCTGAACCTGCCGGGCATGGCGGGCGCCGCCTTGCTCCTCGCGGCGGTCGCGGCGACCGCGCTGCGGGGATCGGCGCTTACGGCCGGACCGCGCCGTCGAAGTTGGCGGCGTACCAGTCGGTGTTCTGCGGGATCTTCTCCACGTCCAGCCCGGTCTGCGGCGCGTCGATGATGTAGCCGCCGCCGATGTACATGGCGACGTGGCTCTCACCCGCGTAGTACAGCAGGTCACCGGGCTCGAGGGAGGAGGACGAGATGTGCGGCAGCGCGGCCCACTGGTCGTAGGTGACCCGCGGGATGGACACGCCGGCCGCCGCCCAGGCGGCCTGCACCAGCCCGGAGCAGTCGTAGGAGTCCGGGCCGGTGGCGCCCCACACGTATGGCTTGCCGAGCTGGGCGTAAGCGAACGCCACCGCCTGGCCGGCCTGCGTGTTGGTCGGGCCGCTGTAGCTCGCCTGGGTGGTGCCTGAGGCGCCGACGGTGGTCGCGACGACCTGTGCCTGCTGTTCCGCGGTGAGGCTGTCGAGCGTGGCCTGCTTGCTGGCGAGCAGCTTGGCGATCGAGTTCTTCTGCCCGGCGAGCTGGGACTGGACGGCCGCCATGCCCTCTTCGGTCCGCTGCCGCTGGCTGACGACGGAGGAGAGCTGCTGCGCGTAGCCGAGGAACTGGGTCGCCTGCAGGTTGTGCATTCCGGCCACCTGCTCGACGAGCGACGCCTGGTTGAGCACGGCGGACGGGTTGCCGGAGGTGAGCAGCCCGAGCACCGACGTCTGGCCGGAGTCCATGTAGTTCGCCACCGCGACCTGCACGAGCTGGGCGCGAGCCGTGTTGAAGTGCGCCTGCGCCCGCGTGGCCTCCTTGTTCACCTGCGCCAGCCGGGTCTTCGCGGCCGACAGCTGCTGGCTGGCCTGGTCGTACTGCTCGCCGATGTTGTCCACCTTGGCCTGCAGGCTGTTCACCTGTGCCTGGACCTGGCCGATGGTCGGCTGTGGGGCCGCGCCGGCCGTTCCGCTGTAGACGGCGACCCCGCTCGCGACAGCGAGCAGCGCCGTGAGCACGGCACCGCGGCGCAGGCGGGTTCTCGTAGTGGCTGTCCTGGCGGCGTGTGAGCCCACGTAGGTGTCACTCCATTCTGATGGTCCAGCGAAAGGCTGCACCAACCGTAGTGACACTTGTGGATGGGTCTCAAGCGGTTCTCGGAAACCTAACGAATACATTACGAAAGGGCCTGACCTGCGGCCAGGCTTGGTTATACGCCGCGGTTCAGCGGTGTGCCCTCGGACGCGGCGGCCTCCTGCGCCCTGGCGGGGCCGCGTAGCACGTACGCGACGCCGACCGCGATGATGGCGCCGGCGACCGGTCCGACCAGGTAGACCCACCAGGTGGACAGGTTCCCGATGGCAACATCGGGTCCGAAGCTCCTGGCGGGGTTCATCGACGCGCCCTCGTAGGGGCCGCTTGCCAGGACTCGCCGGGCTTGGGCATGGCGGCGGCCTTGTCGTAGCCGATCACCGGGGACAGCGCGGTGACCATCATCACCGAGTTGTCGATGTTCTCGGTCAGCTTCTTGTCGTTGAGCTTGGTGCCCTCGATCATGAACTCGCGGAGGTGGTCGCACATGTCGGCCATGATCAGCGCGGAGTGCAGGTAGTTGCTGATCAGGATGGGGCGGAACGCGTTCAGCTCGAAGTTGCCCTCGTTCCCGCCCATGGTCACCGCGACGTCGGAGGCGATGACCTCGATCGCGACCATCAGCATCGCCTCGGCCTGGGTCGGGTTGACCTTGCCCGGCATGATCGAGGAGCCGGGCTCGTTGGCCGGGAAGATCAGCTCACCCAGCCCGGTCCGCGGCCTGGAGCCTAGCCAGCGCAGGTCGTTGTCGATCTTGAACAAGCTCACCGCAGCCGCCTTGAGCCCGCCGTGCGCGCGGACCATCCGGTCCAGCGTGCCCTGCGCGGTGAACTTGTTCGCCGCGGTCACGTAGGCCGCGCCGGTCATCTTCGCGATCTGCGCCGCGACCTGCTCACCGAACCCGGCCGGGGCGTTCAGCCCGGTGCCGACCGCGGTGCCGCCCATCGCCAGCACCAGCAGCCCGCTCGTGGCGTGCTCGGCCTCGGCGATGGCGTCATCCAGGGCGCCGGCGTAGCCTGACCATTCCTGCCCGACGGTCAGCGGCACCGCGTTCTCCAGGTGGGTGCGGCCGATCTTGACCACATCCGCCCACTGCTTCGATTTGGCGTCAATGGCGTCGCGCAGCCGCGTCAGCGCCGGGATCGTCTGCTGCGTGGCCATGGTGTAGGCGGCGACGTGCATCGCGGTCGGGAACGTGTCGTTGGACGACTGGCCCAGCTGGCCCTTCCAGGCCGGCAGCCGCCCGGCGGCGGTGTTGACGATGGCGGCGGCCTTCTTCACATAGCCGTAAGCGTGATAGACCTCCTTCGCATCCGGTCATGGCCGATGTTGAAGTGCTCCAGGCTGCGCTGGGTCTGCGCGCCCCAGTACCGGTTGGCGGGCACCTCGACGTCGCCGAGGCTGTCGAATTCCCGCCGCATCCCGGTGGCGTCTAGTCCGATCGGGATGTCCAGGATCTTCGGTTCGTTAGCGTCGTTGTCGGTCACGAGGTCACTTCCCTTCGCCACCTTCTTGTCCTATACAGCCATGCTCACCCCGATCGAGCCGCCGCAATCCCCGTGGGACACCCTGGCGCGGTCCCTGGCCTTTCCGGTGTATGGCTCAAGCCACCGGGGAAGCACTAGCGAGGGCCGGCGGAGGGAGAGAAGAACGTATGCCGATTCCCGCCGGGAGCCGTTACGTCGCGATGGGCAGCTCGTTCGCGGCGGGACCCGGCCTCCCCTTGCGCGTCCCCGGGAGCCCGCGCCGGGCCGGCCGGTCGACGGGCAACTACGCGCACCTCGTCGCCGGCGAGCTCGGTCTCGACCTGCACGACGTCACCTTTTCCGGTGCCACGACCAGCGATCTCCTTGGCCCGTCCGCGTCAGGCACGACCGCGCAACTCGACGCCGTAACGCCAGAAACCAGCCTGGTCACCATCACCGCGGGCGGCAACGACGTCGGCTTCGCGCCCCGGCTCACGCTGGCCAGCCTGCTCTGGCCGCTGCGGTACCGCCGGCTGGACATACATCGCGGCCTCGGCCGCGTCCGCCGATCACCATGCCTGGTCGGCGGAGCCGTGGACGCGGCGCTTCCACCTGTCCCTGCGCGGGGGAGCGCCGTACCACCCGACCGCGGCCGGGATGGCGGCGGTCGGCGGGCTCGTGATAACCGCGCTAAGGGGTCCGGAGGTTCACTAATGATGCCTGCTCACCAGCCAGGCCAGGACATCTTCAGGTCGGTCCACCCCGAGGACATCGACTGGCAGCCGTTCCCCGCGTTCCCGCCGCCGGCCCGCCTCGCCATCGTGGTCGGCAAGCCCACCGAGCCCGGCCCCTACGTGATCAGGGTGAAGGTGCCCTCCGGCGTCAAGCTGATGCCGCACCGGCACCCGGAGGATCGCGTCTACACCGTCATTTCCGGTGTCTTCTACATCGGGGTAGGCGAACAATTCGACGACGACAAGCTCGAGGCGCACCCGCCGGGTGCTGTCGTCGTCCTGCCTGGCGGCACCCCGCACTTCCACTGGGCCAAATCCGGTGAGTACGTCACGCAGGTAACAGCGATCGGGCCGCTCGGGCTCGAATACCTGGACCCGGAAGACGACCCGCGCAACGCCTGACGTTCACGATCATGCCGCTGCGCTTGCCTGTTCGCGTTCCCGGCGCTCGGCGGCTTTGACCCGGGCGTTGGCGAAGGTGATCCAGATGGCGAGATTGAGGTCGAGGCGGCCGCCGGAGCCGGGGGGGATGATGGTGGCGGGGGTGATGACGGCATCGTGGGTCGCGCCGATGCCGCCGGGACCGGCGCGTAGTTCCGGGCAGGCCGGCAGCGGGGTGCCCTGAGGGCTGTAGAAGGCGAAGCCACCCGGTGTGCTGGCTATGAAGCAGCCCTTGTCGTGGACAAGGGCGTGGTGTCTCTTGCAGAGGCTGATGAGGTTGCCGAGCTTGGTCTCGCCGCCGCTGGCCCAGTGGACGATGTGGTGAGCGTCCGTGCGGCGTGAGCGGCAGCCGGGGAACTGGCAGCGGTAGCCGTCGCGTTCGCGGATGGCCCGGCGGAGCGCGGCCGGGGGTTTGCGGGTGCGGCGTCCGACGTCGAGGATGGCGCCGGCGGTGTCGTGGATCATGGTGCTGATGGTGGCGTTGCAGCTGATGAGCGCCAGGGTGCTGAGGCTGAGAGCCAGGCCGTCCTGGATATGGCAGCGCATCGGGTGGGCCGGGTGCGAGACGGGCAGGGAGTCGGCCGCACCTTCGGGCGTAGCCGCGGAAACGCCCTCCGTCGCCGGGTCGGCGCTGATGGCCTGGGCGCCGGCGTGAATGACTACCTGATACGTATCGGGGTTCTCTGCTGTAGCCGCCTTGGCGTTGAGGTAGTCCGCGCAGACCTGGACGAGAGCGGCGGCGAGATCCCCGGCCGACTCCATCCGTGATTGCGGCGGCTCGCCGGAGCTGAAGCTGATCCCGTTGGCCTGGTCTTCGCGGCTGAGCTCTTCGATCCGCGTATCCGCGGAAACGCCGTCATGCTGATCATGCGGGTGCTCTAGGTCGTTGCGGGCGGCACGCAGGGCCTGCAGCACGACGGCGGCATCTTCGGCGGGGAGGATGGCGCGGAACACGTAATCCAGGTCCTTGACGCTGTTCCAGGTCAGCTGGCGCGCGGGCCGCGTCTGGCCGCGGTCAGCTTCGGCGACCCGGCGGTGCGCCTGGGCGAACCGTTCCATCTGGTTGGCTGTCATCGGGGTCGCCATCTCAAGGAGGTCCTGTTCGGTCTCCGCAGTGGCGATCCTGGTGAGCGCCCGGACCTTCGCGTAGGACAACCGCCCTGCGGCGAACTCGGCGGTGATGGCGGGCAGCGCTCCCAGCGAGCGGGCGACGCGGACCTGCTCGCGGGCAGTGCCAGAGGCGATCTGGCACTTCCACGACAGCCACGCCGCGCAGGACGGCATGTCCCAGTCCGCCCAGCCGTTGCGGGCGTCGAAATCGGCAACCAGCAGCAGGAACTGGCAGGTCGCCGCCGTCAGGTGCCCGGCTAGTTCGCAGATCCGCGCTTCCAGCCGCTCCATTGGCAGCTCTGATGGACCGGACGTTGTTGCTACGCTCATGTATTCGATTTTACGGAACAGGTATGACATTCCGCCGAACGCGCGTTTCCGCGGAAACGCCCACGGTCGCGCCTGGAAAGCCCCTTCGCCTCCGGGGAGCACCCGGGCCGCTACCGGGCGCTACGGCGCCAGGCCGGGGTCATGGTGCAGATGATCCGGCTGGGTGTGCCAGCCTGGAGGCAGCTCGGCGCTGAGCGCGGTGTGGACGAACCGGGCGACGGCCATGGTGTGTGCGGTTGGGGTTCCATTGCAAGGTGAACGGCACCAGTTGTGCCGGGGAGGTCGGCCGGATCACGGTCGTGGTGTGCGCGGCCGCCAGGGACGGAATGAGCAGGATCCAGTCGATGTCCTGCTGTTCCGCCCAGCGGGTGGCGGTCAGGTCGGTGTCTGCCAGGTCGATGGTCGGCGGGCTGATGCCCGCCTGCTCCAGCGCTTGCCGCTGGCTCAGTGCCCAGCCGGGGAACAGGTCCGCCGGGGTGGTGCCGAGGACGTCGTGAGCCAGGTCAGTGAGCGCTACCGCGGGCTGGGCGGCCAGGCGGTGCTCTGGCCGCAGCCCCACCAGGAGCGGCTCCGCGCAGAACACCTCGTTCGCGATGCCGTCGGGTGCCGGGATCAGGCCGCAGGTGATGACTACATCGACGCGCCCTGAGGTCAGGGCGTCGGCCAGCGCGGGCAGCCACATCCGCTGCACGTCCACGGTCACCTGCGGCGCACCGGGCGTGAAACGGCTGATGAGGTGCGGGGCCAGCACTGGCGCCACCGGAGGGGTGATGCCGAGCCGCACCGTGCCCGCCTCCCCGCCGGCTACCCGGCGGACCGCGGCGTCGGCGGCGGCGATCTCATCGAGGATGCCTTTCGAGCGGGTTAGCAGCTCGGCTCCGGCGCTGGTCAGCGCGACCCGGCGGGTGGTGCGGGTGAACAGGGGCGTGCCCAGCTCGCGCTCGAGACGCCGGATCAGCTCGCTCATTGTGGGAGCGGCCATGTGCAGCCGCTCTGCGGCCCGGCCGAAATGAAGCTCGGTGGCCACCGCCACGAACGCTTCAAGCTGCGCAATTCCACACCTGACGGTACCGCGTGAAGCCGCGGCAGCCCAGAGTCCTGGCCGGTCACCACCGTTTGTTCGGCCTGGCCGAAGAGTGTATTCGCGAGCTGCTCACTTTCCCGGCAAGGAGGGGAAGCCAGCTAGCATGCCGGCATGGCCATCTTCCTGTTCGCAGGGATACCAGTGCGCGATTTCACCGTGGCGGTTGACTGGTACCAGAGGCTGTTCGGTGCCCCGCCCTCGTCGTTTCCCCATGACACGGAGGCGGTGTGGGAGCTCGCTGAGCACCGGCTCGTGTACGTCGTCCAACGGCCGGAACACGCCGGCCATGCCATGCACACCATCATCGTCGACGACCTCGACACCGTGGAGGCCGGAACTGCGGAGCGCGGGCTGCAGCCGGCCAAGCGGGAGGCGTACGACAATGGCGTGCGCAAGATCACCTACATCGACCCGGACGGCAACGAGGTCGGCTACGGCGCCGTCCCGCGCTGAGAATTGACTGCTCGCTCTTGGTCGCTTGTGGGCTGGAGTACGCTCCGCCTGTGAGCCTGCTCGGCATTGCCGTGGAATCCCAGCAATTCGGTGTTGTGATACGCCTGTCCGGCGAAGCGGATCTATCGACCGTCGGGCAGCTGAGGGATGCGCTCGATGGTCAGATTTCTGGCGGCGCTCGGCAGCTGACCATCGACCTGTCCGGGCTGCGGTTCGCCGATTCCAGTTCCATCCGGGCGCTGACGGACGCGCATCTGGCACTCAAGGCCCGGGGCAGCTCCCTGGAACTGGTAAATCCCCAGCCGAACGTGGCCAGGATCCTGGTGCTACTGGGCATTGACCAGGTACTTACCGTACGGTCGCAGCCGGACTCCGGAACAGCCGGGGCGCGGATGCAGGAGGGGTAGTGGGTCGTAGCCGCACGCTGTACCAAGAGTTCGGTGAGACCACGCTGCGTGTCCTTCGTGAGACAGTGCTCGCGCACGCAACCGCCGCAGGCATGCCAGAAGGCCGCGCGCTCGACGTGATGCTCGCGGTTCACGAGCTGGCCGCCAACGCGGTCGAACACGGGGGCGGAACCGGGCGCCTGCGGATGAGTGTCAGCAATCGGGAACTGATCTGCCAGGTCAGCGACCAGGGACCGGCCAGCTCCGGCCTCCCTCATAACGGCACACTAGGCAGCCCGCGCCCGGGCGCCGCTGCCCGGATATCGCCGTGGCCTTATGAGCCCGGCCACGGACTGTGGCTCGTCCGCCAGATCGCCGACCATATCAGCGTGAACTGCGGCCCTGCCGGGTCACAGGTCACGGTTGCGTTCACCATGCTCCGGAGCGGCATTCCCTAACGCTCACGCGGGGCGACCGCGGCGGCGTGAATAGGCAGGCCTGGCTCGGGAACTGCCTGGTCGACGGGACAGGCGGGCATCTGGCAGGTCGGGATCTCGCACAGCCGGCAGATGTGGCGGGCATCCCAGCGGTCACTGGTCAGGGCACCGAGCAGCTTCTCGATCACCGGCTCCAGCTGGTGCCGTTCGGCTGCCGTCAACGCGGAGAGCACCTGATTGAGGACCTCAAGCCGCTTCCTGGCTGCGGCCACCGCGGCCCGCTGGCCGGCCGGGGTGAGAACCAGGGCCCGGGATCTGGCGTCATCCTCGTCCGGCCGCCGCTCGACCAGGCCTTCAGCCTCGAGCCGGTCGACTAGGCGGACGGCGGCTGGATGCGAGATGTGCAGCAGCCGGGCCAGGAAGTCAATGTTCTGCCCTGGCCGCAGGCGGAGGTGGCTGAGGGCAGCGGTCGCCGTCAGGCCGCGGCCGTCATCGTCGGCTCTTGTTTCTTGGAGCCGGTCGACGATGGCGATAGCAAGCGCCCCGAGGAGGTTTGCTTCACGGGCGGCGCGGCGAGACGTATGCATGCGCTAGGTATCTATCCCGCCACCCGGACGGCAAACGCGCAACCGCCGCGGTTGTCAGCGTCGCTTTGCCACCGGTGACGTTTGGGTACGCCGCTCACGGACAGTTGCATGCATGCATTACATATACACGATGACGCCCGCCCACGGCGCAGGAGTTTGTTCGTGGGCAAGTGAGGGACCGCGCGTGAATGGGAGCAAGACACCGGCCGTGGAGTCTTCAGGCAGTTACGCCGGCGCCTTCGGCGACTTCGATGGCCGCATCTGGCTGAACGCGGCGCACCAGGGTCCGCTGCCACGGCTGGCCGCTGAGGCCGCCGGGGAGGCGCTGGCGGCGAAGCTGGCGCCGCACCGGATCAGCGACGAGGCGTTCATCGAGGTCCCACGCCGGCTACGCGAGCTCCTGGGCCGCCTGATCGGCACGTCAGCGGAGGAGATCATCCTCGGCAACAGCGCCTCATGGGGGCTGCAGGTGCTGGCCAACGGCCTGCCTTGGCGGCAGGGCGACGAGGTCCTCGTATTGGCCGACGAGTTCCCTGCGACCGTGTTCCCCTGGCTGGTCACCGAACGCCGCGGCGTGAGGGTACGCCAGCTCAGGCTCGGCGAGCCGGTCCTTCAGCCTGAGCGCCTGCAGCAGGAACTGTCACCGCGGACCCGTGTCGTCGCCGTCAACTGGGTCCGCTCCCTGAGCGGCCACGTCGTCGACATTGCCGGCCTGCACGAGGTGTGCGAACGCTCCGGCGTGCACCTGGTCCTCAACGTGACCCAGGGCCTGGGCGCGCTGCCGTTCGACGTCCGGCGCCTGCCGGTAGCCGCGATCTCCTGCTCAGGGTTCAAGTGGCTGTGCGGCCCCTACGCCACCGGCTTCGCCTGGATCCGCCCCGACGTCCTGCACACGATGCACCCGGTCCAGGCCTACTGGCTCGCCCTGCCCGACGGTGCCGGGCTCGACCTCAACCGGGAGGGCGAGCATCGCCTGCGCGGCGATCTCGGCGCCCGTGCCTACGACGTCTTCGGCACCGCTAACTTCCTCAACTTCATCCCCTGGGCCGCCGCGCTCGAATACCTCCTAGCGCAAGGCATCGAGGCAATCGCCGCCCATGACCAGGCGCTCGTCGAGCAGCTGACCGGGTTGCTCGAGGGCAGCGACTACCGCTTCATCAGCCCCACCGACGCCGGCCAGCGGGCGGCGATCGTAGTCGTCAGCGCCGCTGACCCCAAGGATAACGAGGCGATCTGCCAGCGCCTGACAGACGCCGGCATCGACGCCGCCCTCCGCGCGGGCAACATCCGCCTCTCACCACATCTGTACAACACATCCGGCCAGATCGAGTATGCGATGGCGATCCTCACCGGTGCGACGACCACGTTCGGCACGCAGACGAGACGGGCGTGACCGGAAGACGAACGCGGCTCGCCGCCACGGGCGGCACTATCAGACCCCGCTGGCTGCGCCTGACGGCTGGGTCTGCGTGCTCTCAGCCGTCAGTCGATTACGATCGCCGACGATACAGGCGGTTACTTGATCGCCCGCTGTTCACGCGGTTGCTCACGTTACGTGATCAAAGCAGGAGATCCTAGCCTGTCGCCTGCACTGATGGCTGTTCCTGGGTGGAGCTGAGGGGATTTGAACCCCTGACCCCCTCGATGCGAACGAGGTGCGCTACCGGACTGCGCTACAGCCCCGAGAACCTGAGCTAGCGTAGCAAACTTTGCCGCCTGCTCGTGCCACGGCCGTTAGTCGCCGACGGCGCGGAGCCTTTGCGGCGGGTACTCGTCGCGGTAGTCCTCGCCGGATTCGCCGGAGAGGCCGGTGACCTCCGCGTTGGAGGTGGTGTACTTCCCCGCGAGGCCGGGCGCGAAGTCGCGGCCCGAGTCTTCGTAGCGCGCGGCGGGCGCCGGCGGAGCGGCCGGGACGGTCGGAGCGACCGGGGGAGCAGGAGCCGCGGCGGCCCGCTGCGCGGCCCGCTCGCGGGCGCGTTCCTGCGCCCTGACCCTGGCTCGCGCCGCCCCCTCCTCGCGCTGGGCGCGCTCCGCGTCGGCGTGCGACGCCTCGCGCAGCAGCAGCACGTATCCGATCAGCATGATCGACGGCGGGATGAGAACCCAGAGGGCGGCGAGTTTGAGCACCGCGAGCACGCCCGCGGCGATCTCGAGACTCGTGAGCATGCCGAGCAGGCGGCGGCGCGCAGCCAGCATGCGCCGCCGTGATTCCTCGGGCGGGAGCGGCGGCAGGACGCGGCGTCCGGCGTCCGGCGCGGGAACTTCATCCAGTGCCAGGTCAGCCTCGGCTTCGACGGTGACATCGGCACGGAACGTCTCCGTGTAACGGACCCGGACGGCGCTCGCCCGCTCGGCCGTCCTGGCCAGGTCGTCGTCGGCGGCGTCCTCGGCCGGGACGACATCGCCGGGCACCACGTCACCGGGCACCCCGTCACCGGGTACCGGAGTGTCCGCGGTGCCGCCGGCGCCGCGCGCCGAATCGCGGCGCAGCCATCGGGGGATGAGCACGCAGGCCCAGATCGCGACGATCGCAACGTAAAGGATCGCGCTGCTCACCGGTTCGTGCCTCCCCTCTTTCGCCACGGCAACTAGGTTGCGTACGTGACGCAGCGTAAACGCACTGACGTTGGATAACGAGGATTCGCGCGGCGTGTCGCGAAGATCAACGGCAATCAGCCGTTATGCCCCGACCGTGACGAGTGGGACAGCGAGTCGCGCCAGCGCGGCAGCATCCCGGTCGGCACTTCCTCAGCGGTGATCGCATAGCAGATGTGGTCGCGCCACGCGCCGTTGATGTGCAGCTGCCGGACGCGGATCCCTTCCTCGCGGAAGCCGAGCTTCTCGACGACCCGCCGCGACGCGGTGTTCTCCGGCCGGATCGACGCTTCGAGGCGGTGGATGCCGACCACGCGGAAGCAGTGATCCACGGCCATCGCCAGGGCCGTGGGGATGATCCCGCGGCCGGCGTACGCCTCGTCGATCCAGTAGCCGATCTGCCCGGACCGCGACGACCCCCAGACGATCGAGCCGACGGTGAGCTGGCCGGCGAACTGACCTCCGTAGGTCACTACCCAGGGCAGCGCCTGCCCCTGGCGCGCCTCGTGCCGCATGGTCCGCACCATGCCGACGTACGGCCCGATGGACGAGCGGTGCAGCGGCGTCTCGGGGTTGGACGGCTCCCAGGGACGGAGCCACGAGGCGTTACGGACCCGGATCTCGCGCCAGGTGCGGGCGTCGGAAACCCGCACTGGCCGCAGCACGACCGGCGCCTCGAGCAAGTCAGGCTCGGTGAGGGTGGCCGGCCACCCACGGATTCGTCCCACGGTTGTCTATCATTCCCCTGAGCGACACTTAATTGCATGTGATCTAAGCGTAGGCGCCTGACCCTACGCAATTTCCGCGGAACTCTCCGCATCCCCATCCGGCGGCGGATCGGCGCGTGCGTGATCACCGCCGCGGATCTGGTCCACCGCGTGCAGGAGTATCGGCCGCAGTACGTTCATGCCGTCTCGCACACCGCCCGACGAGCCGGGCAGGTTGACGATCAGCGTGCTCGACGCGACCCCGGCCAGCCCGCGGGACAGGATCGCCGACGGCACCCCGGCCGCGGCCCCGCCCGACCGCAGCGCCTCCGCGATGCCGGGGATCTCCCAGTCGAGCACCCGCCGCGTCATCTCCGGCGTCTGGTCGGTGGGCGTCAGCCCGGTCCCCCCGGTGGTGATCGCCACGTCGTACCCCGCGGTGACCGAGTCCCGCAGCACCTGCTCCACCGCGTCGCCGTCCGGTATCACCAGCGGCCCGTCCACCACGTCGCATCCCGCCGACCGCAGCAGTTCCACCAGCACCGGCCCGGAACGGTCCTCGTATACCCCCGCGGCCGCCCGGTTCGACACGGTGATCGCCAGCGCCCGGATCATGAGCGCCGCCAGGGTCCGGACTTGCCGCCGTCCTTGGCTTCCAGCCGGACGTCGGTGATCACCGCGCCCTTGTCAACCGACTTGATCATGTCGATCAGCGTCAGCGCGGCGACGCTCACCGCGGTCAGCGCCTCCATCTCGACCCCGGTCCGGTCGGCGGTCCGCACGTCGGCGGTGATCGAGACGCCCGCGTCCTCGACGGCCAGGTCGACGGTGACGCCATGCAGCCCGAGGGGGTGGCACAGCGGGATCAGGTCGGGGGTCCGTTTCGCGCCCTGGATGCCGGCGATCCGCGCGACCGCGAGAGCGTCTCCCTTCGGCACCCGGCCGTCGCGCAGCGCCGCCACCGCCGCGGGCGTCAGCAGCACCCGTCCCGACGCCCGCGCGGTGCGGACCGTGACGTCCTTGGCCGACACGTCAACCATGCGGGCGCGTCCGGCCTCGTCCAGGTGGGTGAGCCGCGTCGCGGGAGCAGCATCGCTCATGGGAGAAGACTACGCGTGACGCAAGCGACTGCAGTCCATAGATAAAAGACGGAACTCATACGGAACGGGCGCGGCCGACTCCATGCCGCCTGAGTATGCGCCGGACCGGAACGGCTCAGGGAAGGACGAGGACCTCGACCTGGTTGCCTTCAGGCAGCCGGGTTTCCGCCTCGGGCACGACGATCAGCGCGTTGGCCCGGCCGAGCGCGGCTATCTGGTGAGAGCCCTGCCCGGACAGCGGGGTCACCTGATCGCCGTCAAGCACGCCGCGCAGGTACGAACGCCGTCCGGCGGGCGACCGCACCCCCGCGGTCAGCGTCGCCCGCGTGGATGGCAGCGCCAGGTCGGCGGCGCCTTGCAGGGCCGCGATGGCCGGGCGGACGAACAGCTGGAACGACACGTAGGCGCTCACCGGGTTGCCGGGCAGCGTGAAGATCGGCACCCGCTTCTCGCCGATCGTGCCGAACCCCTGCGGCATCCCCGGCTGCATCGCCACCTTCCTGAAGGCCACGGTGCCCAGCTCCTGCAGCGCCGCCTTCACCACGTCGTGCTCGCCGCCCATGCTGACCCCGCCGGTGGTGATCAGCAGGTCGGCACCGTCAAGCTGCTCTTCGAGGGCGGGCAGCATGCCCGCCGGGTCGTCGGGCACGCCGGAGCGCCGGAGGGCGAGCGCCCCCGCCTCACGGGCGGCGGCCGCGAGCATGTAGCTGTTGGAGTCCCAGATCTGGCCGGGGACCAGCGGCGTACCCGGCTCGGTCAGCTCGTTGCCCGTCGACAGCACGACGACCCGCGGCCTGGGCCGTACCTGGACCGCCCG
Source organism: uncultured Actinomycetota bacterium (assembly GCA_963843745.1). Taxonomy (GTDB): domain Bacteria; phylum Actinomycetota; class Actinomycetes; order Streptosporangiales; family Streptosporangiaceae; genus Trebonia. The sequence continues at coordinate 47,261 of CAWJLP010000006.1, read as the reverse complement.
GCGCCCCGCCGACGCGGCCACCGCGATCTGCATCGGCCGCATCCGCACCCCGGCGGGCAGCAGCGTCTCACCTTCGACGGCGTCGCCGCCCGCGTACCGTACCGCGTTGCCCGGCTGGACCGGGTGGTAGACCCGCACCTGGTCAGTGCCGCCGTCGGTCCACTCCACCTGCACGACGGCGTCCGCGCCGTCCGGCATCCGGGCGCCGGTCATGATCTTGCTGGCGGTCCCGGGTGAAATCTGGTGGGCGCCGGTGTCGCCCGCCGCGATCTCGCTGGTGACCTGGAGAGTCGTGGGCGCCCGTTCTGAAGAGCTGATGGTGTCTTTCGCTTGTACGGCGTAGCCGTCCATGCCCGAGTTATCAAAAGACGGCAGGGAGATCGCCGCTGTCACGTCCTCAGCGAGCACGCAACCCTCCGCGTCGGCGAGCGCCACGCTCGACGGGGGCAGCGGGGTGATGGCGGCCAGGATGGCCGACCGGTACTGCTCGACGGGGATGAGCGGCCCGTCGTGTGCGTGACCGGCGGTCACTGCAGCCCTTCGAGGTACTTGCGCAGCCACGGGATGAACTCGCTGGCCAGGTCGGCCCGCTCGGCGGCGAACATCACCATGGTGCGCAGGTAGTCCAGCTTGTTTCCTGTGTCGTAACGCCGCCCTTTGAACAGCACCCCGCGCAGCTCGCCCTTGCCGGCCAGCACCTTGAGCGCGTCGGTGAGCTGGATCTCCCCGCCGCGGCCCGGCGGCGTCTCGCGCAGGATGTCGAACACCACGGGGTCGCAGACGTACCGGCCGATCACGATCCACCGGCTCGGCGCCGACCCGGGGACCGGCTTTTCCACGAGGTCCGTGATCATGGCCACGTCGTCTTCGCCCGTCGGCGTGATCGCGGCGCAGCCGTAGAGGGAGACCTCCTCGGGGTCGACCTCCATCAGCGCCACGACGCTGCCGCCGAAGCGGTTGCGCACGTCGATCATCCGCGTCAGCAGCGGGTCGCGCGCGTCGATGAGGTCGTCGCCGAGCAGCACGGCGAACGGCTCGTTGCCGACGTGCTGCGCCGAGCACAGCACGGCGTGGCCAAGGCCCCTCGGGTCCCCCTGCCGGACATAGTGCATGGTCGCGAGGTCGCTGGACTCGCGGACCAGGGCGAGCTTGTCCCAGTCCTCCTTGGCCGCGAGCGCCTCCTCCAGCTCGTAGGCGCGGTCGAAATGGTCCTCGATCGAGCGCTTGCTCCGCCCTGTGATGAGCAAGACGTCGTTGAGGCCTGCCGAGACGGCTTCCTCCACGACATACTGAATCGCAGGCTTGTCGACGACAGGCAGCATTTCCTTGGGCGTAGCCTTCGTCGCCGGCAGGAACCGCGTGCCCAGCCCGGCGGCTGGCACCACGGCTTTGGTGACTGCTGGCGTCCTGGCATTGCCGGTACCGACCATGCGTCAAGCCTAGTGACTTCTCGGGAGCAACGTGCACGACATCGACAAGGGCACCCTGCGCCGGCGGCAGGTGGCTGCCCGCACTGCGATGCCAGATTCGATTCGTAACGAAAGCGGCCGCCTCATCAGGGATCACGTGCTCGAAATTCCTCAAGTGACCTCGGCGGGAACGATCGCCGCCTACTATTCTGTCGGCACCGAGCCGGACACCCGCGGGCTGATCTTCGCGCTGTGGAAACGGGGCAGTTACGTGGTCCTGCCGGTGCTGCTGCCGGACGGCGACCTGGACTGGGCGTCGTACGAGGGACCCGGGTCGCTGGCGCCTGGGCCGCGCGGCGTGCCGCAGCCGGTGGAGCCGGCGCGCGGGACCGGCACGGTCGCGCGGGCGGACGTCGTCCTGGTGCCGGCGCTGGCCGTGGACGTGCGCGGCCGCCGGCTCGGCCGGGGCGGCGGGTCGTACGACAGGGCGCTGGCCCGGGTGGGGCCCCAGGTGCCGACGATCGCGCTGCTGTATGACTCCGAGCTGCTGCCTTCGGTGCCCGCGGAAGAACATGACCAGGCGGTTCGCGCGGTGGCGAGGCCTGAGCAGGGGATTACGTGGCTGCCCGCCTGAGGAAGCCCTGAGGAATCAGCGGACCCTGTGCACGGTTATCCTTAGCAGTCTGCTAGCGAGAGTGCTAATCTAGCGAACCGAGTTGGCTCCCCCGGGAGGATCCGTGCCCACTTACCAGTACGTTTGCACCGAGTGCGGTGATCAGGTCGAGGCGGTGCAGAAGTTCACCGACGACCCGCTGAGCGTGCACGACGCCTGCGGCGGCAGGCTGCGCAAGGTCTTCTCGCCGGTGGGCATCGTGTTCAAGGGGTCGGGCTTCTACCGGACCGACAGCCGTAAGGGATCGTCGGCCTCGACGCCGGCGTCGTCCTCGTCGTCCGGCGACTCCTCGAGCTCCGGTGGCGACAAGAAGTCTGGTGACGGCGACAAGAAGGCCGGCGAGAAGTCATCGTCGTCATCGTCGTCCACTTCGTCTTCCTCTTCCTCGGGTTCCTCTTCCTCGGGCAGTTCCTCGGGCTCTTCCGGCGAGAAGGTCGCCTGACGGCCATGGCCGCGGTCGCCGACATCGGGGTCATCGGGGGTTCTGGTTTCTACGAGTTTCTGACTGACGCCGACGAGGTGAAGGTCGACACCCCGTACGGCGAGCCCAGTGAGGCAGTGCTCGTCGGCGAGGTAGCCGGCCGCCGGGTGGCCTTCCTGCCGCGGCACGGCCGCGACCACCGCTTCCCGCCGCACAAGATCCCGTACCGCGCCAACATGTGGGCGCTGCGGTCGCTCGGCGTCCGCCGCATCCTGGCGCCCAGCGCGGTCGGCTCGCTCACCCCGTCGTACGGCCCTGGCACGCTGGTCGTTCCCGACCAGCTGGTGGACCGCACCGGGGGACGGGTGCAGACGTTCTACGACGAGTACGCGGTGCACGTCCCGTTCGCTGACCCGTACTGCCCGTCGGGACGGGCGCGGGCGATCGCCGCGGCGCGGCAGTTCGGCTGGGTGCCGGCCGGGTCGGGCACGCTGGTGGTCATCCCCGGGCCGCGGTTCTCCACCCGCGCCGAGTCGAAGTGGTACGCCGCGCAGGGCTGGACGCTGGTCGGGATGACCGGTCACCCGGAGGCCGTGCTGGCCCGCGAGCTGGCCTTGTGCTACACGACGCTGGCGCTCGTCACGGACACCGACGCCGGCGTCGAAGAGGGTGACGGGGTGACCCAGGAAGAGGTGTTCGAGGTGTTCGCCGCGAACATGTCGCGGCTGCGCGAGCTGGTGGCGAAGATCATCGGCTCGTCCCCCGCGGAGCGCGAGGACGACATCTGCGCCCATGCCCTCGACGGCATCCGCCTCCCGGTCGAGCTCCCCTAGCGCGGTCAGCCGAGCGACAGGTCCGTGCGGACCGGTCGGCCCTGGATGGCCCGCCACACGTTGCCGGGGGTCAGCGGCATGTCGGCGTGCACCACGCCGAACGGGGCGAGCGCGTCCACGACCGAGTTGACCACGGCGGCCGGCGAACCGACGGTGGCCGACTCGCCGATGCCCTTGGCGCCGACAGGGTGATGCGGCGACGGGGTGACGGTCTCGCCGAGTTCTGGCGATGGGCATTCGAGCGCCGTGGGCAGCAGGTAGTCCATGAAGGAGCCGCTGAGGCAGTTGCCCGTCTCGTCGAACACGATGGACTGCATCAGCGCGATGCCGATGCCGTCGGCCAGCCCGCGGTGCACCTGCCCCTCGACGATCATGGGGTTGATCCGGACGCCGCAGTCATCGACCGCGATGAAGCGGCGCACTCGCACCTCGCCGGTGCCGGGATCGACGTCGGTGACGCAGATGTAGGCGCCGAAGGGGAACGTCAGGTTCGGCGGGTTGTACACGGCCGACGCGTCCAGGTGGCCTTCGACCCCGGCAGGCAGCTCGAGCGTCGAGTGCGCGGCCCGCGCGATCTCCGCGATGCCGAAGCCCAGGTCGGGGTCGCCGCGCACCCGCCACTGGCCGTCCAGCCACTCCAGGTCGTCCGCGGCGACCTCGAGCATGGCCGCGGCCACCACCCGGGCGCGATCGCGCACCCGGGTGGCGGCGACGACGGCCGCGGCCCCGGACACCGGGGTGGAGCGCGAGCCGTAGGTGCCGAGGCCGAACGGTGTCCGGTCGGTGTCGCCGTGCACCACGTCCACGTCGTCAGGCGACATGCCCAGCTCGTTGGCCACGAGCTGGGCGAACGTCGTCTCGTGTCCCTGGCCCTGGGTCTGCACGGAGACGGCGAGCACGACCTTGCCCGTCGGGTGCACCCGGAGGTCGGCGCCGTCGGCCATAGCGAGGCCCAGGATGTCCATCTGGCTGCGCGGGCCTGCGCCGACGCCCTCGGTGAAGAAGCTCAGCCCGATGCCCATGTACTCGCCGCGGGCCCGCCGCTCGGCCTGCTCGCGGCGCAGCTCGTCGTAGCCGGCCATGTCCAGGGCCAGCCGCAGCGCCCGCGGGTAGTCGCCCGAGTCGTACTGCCAGCCGGCCGGGGTGGTGTAAGGGAACTGCTCGGGCCGCAGCAGGTTGCGCATCCGCAGCTCCGCCGGGTCCATGCCGAGCTCGCGGGCCAGCATGTCGGTCAGCCGTTCGACCAGGTACACGGCCTCGGTGATGCGGAACGAGCACGAGTAGGCGACACCGCCCGGCGCCTTGTTCGTGAACACGCCGGTGACCTCGCAGTACGCCGCGCGCATCTGGTAGGAGCCGGTGAAGATGTGGAAGAAGCCCGCGGGGAACTTGGACGGCTGCGCGGCCGCGTTGAACGCGCCGTGGTCGGCGAGCACCTTGGCGCGCAGGGCGAGGATCTCGCCGTCCGCGGTCGCGGCGATCTCGCCGTGCATGTGGTAGTCGCGCGCGAACGTGGTGGACATCAGGTTCTCCGACCTGTCCTCCACCCACTTCACTGGCCGGCCGGTCGTCATCGAGGCGGCGATCGCGCACAGGTAGCCCGGGTAGACGGGCACCTTGGCGCCGAAGCCGCCGCCCAGGTCGGGCGACACGACCCGGATCTTGTGCTCGGGCAGCCCGGTGATGGCCGCGTAGAGCGTGCGGTGGGCGTGCGGGGCCTGGCTGGTCACCGTCAGGGTCAGCCTGCCGCCGACGGCCTCGTAGTCGGCGATCGCGCCGCAGGTCTCCAGCGGCGCCGGGTGCGACCGCGGGTACATCATGTCGCACCCGACCACCACGTCGGCCGCGGCGAACGCCGCGTCGGTGGCCGCCTTGTCCCCGGCTGACCAGTCGAAGATGCGGTTGCCGCCTGGCATGTCCTCGCGGACCACCGGCGCATCGGGGTCGAGCGCGGTGAGCGCGTCCATCAGTGGCGGCAGCGGCTCGTAGTCGACGGCGATCAGCTCGAGCGCGTCTCGCGCCGCGTACCGGTCCGTCGCCACCACGAACGCGACCTCCTGGCCCTGAAAGCGCACCTTGTCGGTGGCCAGTACCGCCTGCACGTCCCCGAACACGGTCGGCATCCATGCCATGCCGCGTTCGGCCAGGTCGTCGCCGGTGAGCACGGCCACGACCGCCGGGTGGGCGAGGGCGGCGGTGACGTCGACGGAGACGATCCGGGCGTGCGCGAGCGGGCTGCGCAGGATCGCGCCGTGCAGCATGCCGGGCACCGCGATGTCGTCGATGAAGGTGCCCTGCCCCCTGATGAACCTGGCGTCTTCCTTGCGCGCGAGCGGCCCGTACGCACCGGTCATGCTGCGCCGCCTTCGGCCCGGCCGTCGTTCTTGGCGGCCCACCGCACGGACCTGACGATGTTCTCGTATCCCGTGCAGCGGCAAACCTGGCCCGAGATCGCCTCGCGGATCTCTTCCGCCGACGGATCGGGGTTCTGGTCGAGCAGCCAGCGCGCGGTCATGATCATGCCCGGCGTGCAGAAGCCGCACTGCAGGCCGTGGCAGGCGGCGAAGGCCTCCTGCACCGGGTCGAGGGCGCCATTCCTCGGCAGGCCCTCGATGGTGGTGACCCGCCGCCCGTCCGCCATGACGGCGAGCACCGTGCACGACTTCACTGGCGTCTCGTCGAGCCACACCACGCAGGCGCCGCAGTTGGACGTGTCGCAGCCCCAGTGCGAGCCGGTCAGCCGCAGCTCGTCGCGCAGGAAGTGGATGAGCAGCAGCCGGGGCTCGACGACCCGCGCGTAATCGGTTCCGTTGACGGTGACGGTGATCTTCACGATGCCTGCCCGCGGGCCCGGCTGATGGCGAGGCGCAGCACCCGCGCGGTGAGCTCCCGCACGAGGTGCCGCTTGTAGTCGGCGGGGCCGCGCTGGTCGGAGCCGGGACGGCAGTGCTCCGCAGCGATCTCGCCGGCCCGCGCCAGGGTCTTCTCGTTGGCCGGCTGGCCGCGCAGGAACTCCTCAGCCTCCGCCGCGACGAAATGCGTGGCGCCGACCGCGGTCAGCCCGATGCCAACGTCGGCGATACGATCCCCGTCGCCCGCCAGCCAGACCGCCGCCCCGGCAGCGCCGATCGGCCAGTCGCCGATCCGCCGGGCCACCTTCATGTACGCGCTGCCGCCATCGAGCCGGATGGGCAGCCTGATCTCGGTGAGCATCTCGTCGGGGCCGACGACGGTCTGGTAGGGGCCGGTGTGGAACGCCCGCGCGGACACTTCTCGGCTGCCGTCGGGGCCGTGGATGATCATGGAGCCCTTCAGCGCGGCGAACGCGGCGGACAGGTCTTCTGACGGGTCGGCCTGGCAGAGCGACCCGCCGATCGTGCCCCACTGCCGCACGACGGGATCGGCGATGACCCGCTCGGCGTCGCGCAGGATCGCGAAGTGCTCGCTCGCCACGGGCGCGGCCAGCAGGTCCGCGTGCCTGGCCAGCGCGCCGATGCGCAGCTCACCGGTGGTCGGCTCGATGTAGCGCAGTCCGGTGATCGCGTTGATATCGATAAGTACTTCAGGCTGCGCCAGCCGCAGTTTCATCATGGGTATCAGGCTGTGGCCGCCGGCCAGGATCCGGGCGCCCGGGGCGTACCTGGCGAGCAGCGCGAGGGCCTGTTCGACGCTGGTGGCCTTCTCGTACTCGACTTGCGCGGGGACCTGCACTCAGACCTCCCAAGTCGTAGTGTGCGCGCGTTCCTGCGATGTCGTACGTTCATGAGTGTGACACTGACGCAGCTGAACGCGTTCGTCCTGGTGGCCAGGCTCGGGTCGGTGCGAGCGGCCGCCAGCGCGCTCGGCGTCAGCGAGTCCGCCGTGTCGCAGGCCATCACCGCGCTCAGGCAGGACCTCGGCGATCAGCTGATCACCAGGAGCCAGGCCGGCATGACGCTGACGCCCGGCGGGACGCGGCTGCTCGGCACCGCGTCGCAGATCGTCGTGCTCGGTGCCGAGGCGCACGCCGCCGTCCGCGCTGCGCAGGGCGCGCCAGAGCAGCTGCGGATCGTCGCTACCTCGACGTTCGCCGAGTTCGTGGCGGGGCCGCTCATGGAGGCGTTCCGGCGGCGGTTCGCCGGATCCGTCGAGGTCACGACCGGGGTCGCCGCCTCCGGCGAGCAGGCCGTGCTGATCGGGAACCGGCTCGCCGACGTGGCCTTCGGGCCTGGCCCGGCCGACGAGCACGAGATGCCGATCGTCAGCGAGCCCATCTTCAAGTACCGGGTCGTGGTGGTCGCCGCCGGGAACAGGCTGCCGCGCGGGACTGCCAGGCAATGGCGCTGGCTGGTGGACCCATCCGGCACGGACCCTGGCAGCGAGACGGCCAGGCTGCTGCAGCGGCTCGATGTTTCCGACGCCAACATCGGGGTCTTCCAGAGCCAGACCGCCGCCTGGGCGGCCGCGGCCGATGGCGCGGGGGTGGCGCCGGCGATCGAGCACCTGGTGTCTCACCAGCTGCGGCGCGGCGAGCTGTCGCTCGTCGACATGCCGGGACTGCCGGTGGAGGAGTGCTGGTACGCGACCCTGCTCGAGCGGGAGCGGCGCGGCGTCGCCGCGAGCGCGCTGCGCCGGTTCCTCGGCACCCCGGAGGCGATGCAGCTGATGCGCTCGCCCGCCGCCGGCGTGCCGCCGTCCCGGTTCAAGCCGCCGGTCTACGTCACCATCTGGAGCTGATGGCGCTGCTCCTGGCGCTGGCAGCGCCGATTTGCCCGTCATTTCCACCTAGGTCACCTGGCCAATTAAGCAACAGCTTATTTCGCTGTTGCAGCCGTGTTAAGCGGGCGAGACCATACGGGTAATTCTCGTTAACACGGGTACCAGCGCGGTGCCCGTCCCCGGACGGCGGGAGATCGTCGCATGCGTATCGAGTCCGACGGACACAGCAAGGGCAATCCGCGGCTGTTCGAGCTGATAGAGAACGCGCCCAAGGAAGGCAAGAGCCCCACCGTGTGGGCCTGGCCCGAGCTCGTCGATTACCTCAAGATCGCTGGTCAGCCGGTCTCCGGTCCATGGCCGCCGCATCAGGAGCCGCGCCCCGACCCCGACTACGAGTCCGGGCCGCAGGCGGTGGCCGACCCCCACTCGGCAGAAGACCGGAGGCAGTGATGTTTCCATCGCGGTTCCGCTACGAGGCGCCGCACTCCCTGGACGAGGCGATCAGCCTGCTGCGCGACGGCGGTGACTACGTCAAGGTGCTGGCCGGCGGCCAGAGCCTGGTGCCGATGATGAAACTGCGCTTCGCCTCCCCGGAGATGCTTGTCGACATCAACAACGTGCCGGGCCTGGACTACCACCGGACGGATGCCGACGGCAGCCTGCACGTCGGGGCGCTCTGCCGGCACGCCGACCTGGAGCACTCTGACCTGCTCAAGGACACTCAGCCGACGATGGCATCGGCGGCGCCGAAGATCGCCGACCCGCTGGTGCGAAACAGGGGCACGCTCGTCGGCTCGCTGTGCCACGCTGACCCTCAGGGCGACTGGGCCTCGGTGATGACCGCGCTCGGCGGGACGGTCATCGCGCAGGGCCCGCGAGGCAAGCGCGCCATCCCGCTCGCCGAGTTCGTGACCGGCCCGTTCCAGAACGTCCTCGAACCCGATGAGATCGCGATTGAGGCCGTCGTGCCGCCGGCCAAGGGGACGCGGGCCGGCGGGTACCTGAAGCTCGAGCGCCGGGTCGGCGACTTCGCGACCGTCGGCGTCGCGGTGGCCATCGAAACCAGCGCGGACACCGTGGTCCGGGCGGGCATCGCGCTCACCGGCGTCGGCGGGTCCACCATCGGCGCCACCGAGGCGGCCGCCGCGCTGACCGGCAAGCCGCTCACGGCCGAGACGATCGCCGCGGCGGCCGAACTCGCGGCCACCGCCGCGCAGCCGAAGACCGACCACCGGGGCAGCGCGGAGTACAAGCGGCACATGGTAAACGTCTTCGTCACGCGCATCCTCGGCGCGGGGAACGGCACGGCAGCCGGCACGAGCACGGAAAGGGCGGCCTGACCATGACGATCGTCTACGACGACCTCGGTGACGAGGCAGCGAGCGAGGTCCCGGTCCGCAAGATCAGGTTCACCATCAATGGCAAGAAGAAGGTGGCCGAGATCGAGCCGCGGCTGCTGCTCGCCGACCTGATCCGGCGCGGTCTCGCGCTCACCGGCACGCACCGGGGCTGTGACACGACCAACTGCGGCGCGTGCACGGTGCTGGTCGACGGCAAGGCGATCAAGTCCTGCACGATGCTGGCGGTCCAGGTCGACGGCCGCGAGGTTGAGACCGTGGAGGGGCTGGCGTCGCAGAGCGAGCTGCACCCGATCCAGGAGGGGTTCAAGGAGGAGCACGGTCTCCAGTGCGGGTTCTGCACCCCGGGCATGATGATGGCCACCAAGGCCCTGCTCGACCGCAACCCGGACCCGACGGAAGAAGACGTGCGGTGGGCGCTATCCGGCAACTTGTGCCGCTGCACCGGCTACCAGAACATCGTGAAGTCGGTGCTCTGGGCGGCCGAGAAGCTGAGAGCGGAGGCATGAGGTGACTAGCCAGGCGCTAGACGAGATCAAGATCGGCGGGCTCGGCTCCAGCCGCAAGCGCGTCGAGGACGACCGGTTCATCCGCGGCAAGGGCAACTACACCGACGACGTCGTGCTGCCCGGCATGCTGCACATGGAGATCCTGCGCAGCCCGCTGCCGCACGCGCGCATCAAGTCGATCGACGCCAGCAGGGCATGGGAGATCCCGGGCGTCCACCTGGTCCTCACCGGGGACATGATGGCGACGCGGAACCTCGCCTGGATGCCGACGCTGTCCTATGACACGCAGGCGGTGCTGGCCACCGACAAGGTGCGCTTCCAGGGCCAGGAGGTGGCCTGCGTCATCGCTGACGACCCGTACATCGCCAAGGACGCGTGCGAGGCGATCGAGGTCGACTACGAGCCGCTGCCGGTCATCGTCAACCCGTGGCAGGCGATGGCCGACGGCGCGCCGGTCATCCGCGACGACAAGGTGAACCAGGGCGACAACGTCGTCTACAACTGGGAGGTCGGCGACAAGGCGGGCACCGACCGCGCCTTCGAGCAAGCCGACGTGATCTCCAAGCTCGAGCTGCACTACCCGCGGAGCCACCCGTCGCCGATCGAGTGCTGCGGGTCCATCGCGGACTTCAACCGGGCTACCTCGAAGCTCACCGTCTACATGACCACCCAGGCGCCGCACATCATCCGCGCCGCGGTCGCGATGGTGGCCGAACTCCCCGAGCACATGATCCGGATCATCTCGCCCGACATCGGCGGCGGCTTCGGCAACAAGGTGCCCGTCTATCCGGGGTATGTCTGCTCGATCCTGGCCTCGATCCTGCTTGAGCGCCCGGTGAAGTGGATCGAGGACAAGACGGGCAACCTCATCTCCACCGGTTTCGCGCGGGACGTTTACCTCAAGGGCGAGATGGCGCTGCGCCGTGACGGAAAGATCCTCGGCGTCCGGATGCACACCGACGCCGATCACGGCGCCTTCTTCTCCGACGCGCAGCCGAGCAAGTTCAAGATCGGCCTGATGCACTCGGCGTTCGCCGCCTACGACATCCCCGCCGCGCACCTGACGGCGCGCGGCGTGTACACGAACAAGGCGCCGGGCGGCGTGGCGTACCGGTGCTCGTTCCGGGTCACCGAGGCGATGTTCTTCCAGGAGCGCATGGTCCAGGCGGCGGCCGACGACCTGGCGATGGACCAGGCGGCGTTCCGCCGGATGAACTTCGTGCGGGACGACGACTTCCCGCACCGGACGCCGTTCGGCTTCCTCACCGACTCCGGCCAGTACGCCAAGTGCCTGGACGTCGGCCTCAAGGCGATCGACTACGAGAATTTCAGGGCAGAGCAGGCGGCGGCCCGCCAGCGCGGCCGGCTGCTCGGCCTCGGCATCTCCACGATGACCGAGCCGCTCGGCGCGGGCAACAGCCGCGAGTACGACATCCTCGGCATCAAGATGTTCGACTCCGCCGACCTCAAGGTGCACATGACGGGCAAGGCGATCCTCCGCACCGGAGCCAAGACCCAGGGGCAGGGCCACGAGACGACCTGGGCGCAGATCGTCGCGCACGAGCTGGGCATCCCGGCCGACGACGTGGTCGTCGAGGAAGGCGACACCGACACCGCGCCGTTCGGGATGGGCACCTACGCGTCCAGGTCCACGCCGGTCGCCGGGGCGGCCGTCGCCATGGTGTCCCGCAAGATCCGGGCCAAGGCCCGCAAGCTGGCGGCGCACCTGCTCGAGGTGTCTGAGGAAGACGTCGAGTGGGAGCTCGGCCGGTTCTACGTGCGCAGCTCGCCAGGCCGGGGCGTGACCATCCAGGAATGCGCGATGGCCGCGTACAGCAACATGCCGGACGGCATGGAGCCGGGCCTTGAGAACACCGCGTACTACGACCCGCCGAACCTCACCTGGCCGTTCGCCGTTTACATCGTCACGGTCGAGGTCGATCCCGAGACCGGTGTCTGGGACGTGCTGAAGATGGTCGCCGTCGACGATTGCGGGGTGCGGATCAACCCGATGATCGTCGAGGGCCAGATCATGGGCGGGCTGACCGAGGCGTACGCCATGTCCAGCATGCAGTTCATCACGTTCGACGCCGACGGCAACTGCGTCGGCTCGAACTACATGGACTACCTGCTGCCCACCGCGTGGGAGACCCCCGGCTACGAGCTGCACAGCGAGGTCGTCACGCCGTGCCCGCACCACCCGATCGGCGCCAAGGGCATCGGCGAGTGCGCCGCGGTCGGCGGCCCCGCTGCCTTCGTCAACGCGGTCATCGACGCGCTTGCCGGGACAGGGGTGCGGAACATCGACATGCCGGTCCTTCCGGACCGGGTGTGGGAAGCGATCACGTACCGTCGGGACGTGTCCGGCGCGCCGCCAGTGCGCCAGGACGGGTAAGAGCCCGGGAGGTAGGTCATGAGCGGTTTGGGAGTGCTGGAGCAGGTCGGCGAGCTGGCCCGCAGCGGGCAGACGTTCGCCCTCGCGACGGTGGTCTGGCGCCAGGGACCGTCGTCGGGCAAGCAGGGCTCGCGCGCGATCATCACCGCGGACGGGCAGGTCCGCGGCTGGATTGGCGGCGCCTGCGCGGAGCCGGTGGTGATCCGCGAGGCGAGGCAGGTCATGGCGGACGGCAACGCCCGGCTGCTGCTGCTCGGCACCCCGGACCAGTTCGGCGCGGCCGTACCGGAGGGAATGACCGTGGTGCCGATCTCCTGCCAGAGCGAGGGCGCTCTCGAGATCTACATCGAGCCGGTGTTCCCCGTGCCGCACCTGGTGATCGTGGGCAGCTCGCCCATGTCACAGACGCTCGCCGAGCTGGCCAGGGCGCTCGGCTGGTCCGTGGACCTGGTCAGCGGCACCGAGTTCACGCCGGGGCACGCGGCCGAGCGGTCGATGGTCGTCGTCGCCACCCAGGGGCACGGCGACGAGGACATGATGGAGCACGCGATCGCGGCGCACCCGGCCTACCTGGGCCTGGTCGCGTCGCACCGCCGCGCAGAAGCGGTGCTCGGCTACCTCGCCGACCGCGGCGTGCCTGCGGACCAGCTCGGCAAGGTGCACGCGCCGGCCGGCCTGGACCTCGGCAAGACGAGTCACGAGGAGATCGCCGTCGCGGTCCTCGCGGAGCTGGTGCAGCTGCGCGCGTCCGGCGCCTTCGCGGACCCGGGCGCCCTGCCCGCGCAGGGCAAGAACGAGGCACGCGCGGAGCTGAAGTTCGCTGAGGCCGTCGAAGCGCTAAACCCGGTCTGCGGGATGACCGTCACGGCGGACGCGTCCGCACGGCCCCTCACCCGCGACGGGGTCACCTATTACTTCTGCTGTGCCGGCTGCCGCCGGACATTCGAGGAGAATCCTGATGCCTACATCAAGGCGGTGCTGAGGTGATCATCACCAGCGACTTCGAGGTCGCCGAGCCGGTCGAGAAGGTGTGGCAGTTCTTCGGCAACATCCCGCAGGTGGCGTCCTGCCTGCCCGGCGCGGAACTGACCAAGGATCTCGGCGACGACAAGTACGAGGGCCGGGTGGCCATCCGGATGGGCCCGGTCCGGCTCCAGTTCAACGGCACCGCCGACATCACCGAACGCGACGAGGCCGCCAAGAAGATCGTGGTCCACGCGGCGGGCGCCGACGTGAAGGGCCGCGGCCAGGCCGCCATGGTGGTCAGCGCCACCCTGACGCCGCGGGGCCGCGGCACCAAGGTCGACGTCACGCAGGACCTCCAGCTGGCCGGGGCGGCCGCGCAGTACGGCAGGGGCATGATCTCCGACGTCTCGGCCGTGCTGATGCGCGACTTCTCCGCGAACATGCAAGACCGGATCGAGCGGATCGAACGCGGCGAGTCGGCGGAACAGATCGCCGCCGCCAGCGGCGCCAGCTCCGCCAGCGGCCTCGGCCTCGCCTTCCGCGCCGCGCGGATGGCGCTGACCCGCGTCTTCCGCCGGTTCTTCCTGCCCTATCAGCCCGCGGCGAGCTGACCGAAAGGAGAGGCCAAGTCATGGTCTTGTGGTGGATCGGCAACGTGATCCTGCTCGTAGTGATCCTGCCGGTCGTGATCTACCTGCTCAACCGGGTGCTCGCGGCCTTGGAACGGATCCGCGCCGCGAGCGACGACATCCTCGCCGGCGGCGTCGCGCTGATCGGCGAGCTGCAGGGCGTCCCCGACGGGCTGGCCGTTACTGACCAGACCATCGAGGCGGTCAAGGTCGGCGCGGTCCGCTACGCCGGCTCCGTAGCGAAACTACTCGGCTAGCCGGAGAGGAGCGGAAACCCAATGCCAGCAGCAGCCTGGATGACCATCGCCGTCGCGGGCCTGATCATCGTGTTCACCGCGGTCGGCCTGATCAGGATCGTGTTCCACCTGCGCGCGATCCGCGGCACGCTCGTCACCCTCACCGGCGGCGTGCAGGCCGTCGACCAGCTGACGTCCACCGTGCCCGCACGGCTGACCTCGGTCAACGCCAACCTCAAGCCCGTCAGCGACTTCTGCGAAACGGTGTAGCGATGACGACAGACTGGACCATCGGCTACGTCATCGGCGGCGTGATCCTGCTCGCCGTCGTCGTCCTCGTGACGTGGATCCTGGTGCTCGCCAAGCAGATCGGCGACGAGGCGCCGAAGATCAACGCCGCGCTCGAAGGCGCCGTCCGCAACACGGCGCCGCTCGGCGCGCTCAGCACCACGATCGAGTACGCCACCACGATCATCGCCGGCCTTGAGCGCGGCCGGCACCGGCTAGGAGGCTAGCGGTGAACCCCACCGAGCACACTCTCTGGGTATCCGTCATCATCGTCGGCTTCGTCGTCGTCGTGGCCGTCGCGGCGTTGCTCAGCCTGCTCATCTACCTGATCAAGCGCATCGACGGCCGGGTGGACACGATCGGCGCGACGCTCACCGCGGCGAAGGCCAACACCGCGGAGACGGTGCTGATCCCGCAGGTCGCCACCGGCGTGGACGCGGTCCTCGCCGAGGGCCTGCAGCACCACCTGTTCCTCGGCCGGGTACTCGGAAAGGTCAAGTCATGACAGTGCTGGTCGTCCTGACGGTCATCGTCATCGCCGCGCTCATCGCAGGCCTGGCCGTCTACCTCTACTGGGCCGGCACGCTGCTCGACCGCATCGGCGGCAAGCTTGAGGGGGCCGCGGACATCGTCCGCGGTATCGTCGCCGACGCGGAGCTCATCGGGCCCGGTGTCGAGCACATCAACGAGACCGGCGGGGTGGTGGCGGGCGCGCTGCCGCTGCTGTACGGCATGGCCGAGGGCATCGTCGCCGGCGTCACGCCGACGGCGCCGCCGCCCGAGGTCCCGGCAGTGGCGAGGCCGGCGTCCGGTACCCGCCGTTCCCGGCTGCTGGCAGGCGTCGGCTACGAGCCAGAGTCATCCGGAACGTAAGCGCCTGACTCTTCACTCGAAAACGGACGGATCGCCCGCGCCGCGGCGGACGATCTCGGGCTCGGGCTTGGAGAAGTCGATGACCGTCGTCGGCTCGGTCCCGCAGTCGCCGGAGTCGATCACCGCGTCCACGGCCTGGCCGAGTTGTTCGGAGATCTCCCAGCCCTGGGTCATCGGCTCGTCCTCGCCGGGCAGCAGCAGCGTGCTGGAGACCAGCGGCTCGCCAAGTTCGGCGAGCAGCGCCTGAGCCGCCACGTGGTCAGGGATCCGCACCCCGACCGTCTTCTTCCCCGGATGCTGGAGCCTGCGCGGTACCTCCTTGGTCGCCGGAAGGATGAACGTGTAACTGCCGGGGGTCGCTGTCTTGATCGCCCGGAACACCCGGTTGGGAACGTACGAGAACTGGCCGAGCTGGGCGAAGTCCTGGCACACCAGCGTGAGGTGATGCCGGCCGTCGAGCTGGCGGATAGCCCTGATCCTCGCGATGCCGTCGCTGTTGCCGAGCTGGCACCCGAGCGCGTAGCAGGAGTCGGTCGGGTAGGCGATCACGCCTCCCGCGCGCACGATCTCGGCGACCTGGGCGATCGCCCGAGGCTGCGGGTTGGCCGGATGAACGTCAAAGTACCTGGCTATGCCAGAAGTGTAGGCTCGCGGCGCCACCAGGACCAGAGGCTTAGCCGGGGCGCTGGTCGGGGCCACGGCGCGTGACCGGAGCCGTGGTCGGCGCGGCGGAGTACTCGCCGATCCACTCGTCCTTCCAGGCGTGGTCGTACTGCTGCTCGTTGCAGCTCGGCCGGTAGACGGCGATCAGCTCGCGGGCTATCTGCTCGCGGTGCGCGCGCGTCCCGCCCGGCACCTCGTAGCTGCAGACGTAGACCTTCCACTTCGAGCCGGCCCGCTGGATCCAGCACGCGGCCCGCGGGTGCTTGAACGGGAAGCGCTCGGCGGACAGGTCATCGGCGTGGCCGACGTAGATGACCGCGTAGTTCTCCTTGTCCGGCTCGGGCTTGTACATGATCGCGTACACCGCCGCGACCGGCGGCGGCGTCCAGCCGCCGAGCAGCCGCGGGCCGTCGAACGGGTAGCCGGCCAGTGAGCCGAGCCGGATCACCGCGGCTCGCCGGCTTCCTGTTCTTCCTCCGCCTCGCTGATCGCCTCGGTCCTGACGATGGGAGCGGCCGGCAGCCCGGCCTTCTCGGCCGCGGCGCGGAAGACGCCGGTCGCCACGGCGATGGCGTCGTCGCGGCTGTCCGCCACGACGAGCAGCTGCGCGCCGTACCTGTCAGTGCCGATCCCGGTGGCGACGCCGTGGCTGTCCGCGACCGCGTCGGCGAGCTCGACTATCTCCTCACGGCTGAAGATACGATCGCCTTCGGCCTCGATGCCGACACTCCACCGCACGGCCGGTCCCTCCCTTTTCGCTTAGTTCAGCGCCGGCAGCAGTCCGGCGAGCTCTTCCAGGCTGGCGAGGTCGTGCCCGGAGAGCAGCACGTCGATGTGCGGCGCCGCCACCATCATGCCCAGCGTGCTCGGCCGGAAATCGCGGTCGTCGCCCTTGTGCGGGTTCAGCCACACAATACGGTGACACAGCCGGGCCAGGCGCTCCATCGCGTTCGCCAGCACCTCGGGATCCCCGCGGTCCAGCCCGTCAGAGCAGATGACCACCACGCCGCCGCGGCACAGCCCGCCGCGGCCCCATTTCCTGACGAACTTGTCGAGCGACGCGCCGATCCGCGTACCGCCGTCCCAGTCCACCACGGTCCTGGCCGCCTCCTCGAGGGCGACATCGACCCGCTGGTGCGCCAGCTCTTTCGTGATGCGGCTGAGCCTGGTGCCGAAGCAGAACACCTCCACCCGCGCCGCCGAGTGCCTGGCGGTGTGCGCGAACTGGAGCAGGTGCCTGGAGTAGTCGGCCATCGATCCTGACACGTCGAGGATGAGGATCAGCGGCCGCAGCTTGGTCTTGCGCTGCCGGAAGAACAGCCGCCCCGGCGGTTCCCCGTGCATGCGCATCGACTCCCTGATGGTGGCCCGCATGTCCAGCTCGCTGCCGGCGGTGGCCGGCCTGGTCCGCCTGGTGCGGCGGCGCGGCGGGGTGAGCCGCATCCGCGTCATGATCCGGCGCAGCGCGGCGAGCTCGGCAGGCGTGCACGCGGTGAACGACCGGTGCTTGAGGGCGTCCACGCCGGACGCCATCCAGCCGAGGTGCGGCTGCTCCTGGTCCTCCTCGGGACCGGGCTCCGCGGCGGGCATCACGAGTTCCGCCTCGGCTTCGGCCACCGACTGGGCGCGCAGCACCAGCTGGCTTTTCGCCGGCGCGTCCGCGCCGAGGAAGTATCTTCTGAACACCTGGTCGTAAACGCCCTGGTCCTCATGGCGGCTGACGAGGGTGGCCCGCCCGGCCCAGTAGAGGTCGACCAGGTCGGTCGGGTCGAGCGGCACCATGGCCGCGAAGTAGGTGAGCACGTCATCGGTGCCGGCCGTCAGCCCCGCGGCGCGCAGTTCGGCGGCGAACCCCACCAGCACGCTCGTGAACGGATCGCCGGGTTCAGGCACCGGGGATGATCTCCGCCAGGTTCTCGCGCACCAGGTCGAGGTCATCGCGGTCCTTGATGACCGCGCCGATGGTGTCGTTCGCGGCGTCCGGCGTCAGCTCGGTCTCGCCGAGCACGCCGAGCGTGCGCACCCAGTCGATGGTCTCGGCGACACCCGGCGGCTTGGCCAGGTCCATTTCCCGCAGCCGGTGCACCGCCGCGACGACCTTGCTGGTCAGCTGCCTGGCCGCGGCGGGCTCGCGGATCGCGACGATCTCCGCCTCGCGCGCAGCGGTCGGATAGCCGATCCAGTGGTACAGGCAGCGCCTGCGCAGCGCGTCGTGCAGTTCTCTGGTCCTGTTCGAGGTCAGGATCACGACCGGGCTGGAATCGGACTTGATGGTCCCGAGTTCGGGGATGCTGATCTGGAAGTCAGACAGGACCTCGAGCAGGAACGCCTCGAACTCGTCGTCGGCCCGGTCGATCTCGTCGATGAGCAGCACCGCTCTGTCACCCTGCCTGACGGCCTCGAGCAGCGGCCGTTCCAGCAGGAACTTGGGCCCGAACAGCTTGTCGACGGACTGCTCGTCGGTGGCCTCGGCCTGCGACAGGGCCCTTATCTGCAGCATCTGCCTGGCGTAGTCCCACTCGTACAGTGCCTGGCTGGTGGTGATGCCCTCGTAGCACTGCAGCCTGATGAGCTGGCGGCCGAAGACCGCCGCGAGGACCTTGGCGACCTCTGTCTTGCCGACGCCGACCTCGCCTTCGAGCAGCACGGGCCTGCGCAGCGAAAGCGACACGAGCAGGGTCGTGGACAGCCCGCGGTCGGCGAGGTAACCGCCCTGCCGCAGGCTTTCAGTGAGCTCGGTTACGGTTCTCGGGTACTCCACTGGGCGGGTCTCAGCCGGCGGCGTTCTGGCTGTCTCGCAGGATCAGGTCGCGCAGGGTGCCGACGGGACTGAGCTTGCCTTCGCGCTCGAGCCTGGCGCGCCACGCGGTGCCGCGGTCGGTTTCGTCGCCGCCGCCGTATTCGTCGAAGCCCACGCCTGCGTCGGTCATCCGCTTGCAGTGCGTCTCGCAATCGTCGTCGAGGTCGGCGGCGGTCTGCGCCTGACCGCGCCATATGTCCCTGAGGACCTCTAGCGCCTCCGCGCGCTCTGCGCCCATGACGGACATCCCTCCTGCCTTTACCCGAAAGCGTATACGCGACTGTAACTCCGGAGCGCCGGCCGGGACGAGCCGGGATTAAGTGATCTCTTAATCGGCGCTGGCGATACGCCGCGTGAGCGGTGTGCTTGTTACGTGAGTTGCGTTTCCGCTCGGCCGGACATGTCTGTAATGTCGGGGGTGTGACTGTGCACGAGATCCCGGCCACCGGTTCGGCCGAACTCCATGTGCTCCACGACGGGTACGTGGGGCTCGATGGCGACGACGGACGGGTCAGCGGAACGGTCACCCTGATCGTGGATTCACCCGCGGTGATCGTGGTCGATCCTGGAATGGTCGCGTCGCGTTCCGGGCTGCTGGCAGCCCTGGGGTCGTACGGCTTCGAGCCCTCCGGCGTGACGGACGTGGTGTTCAGTCACCATCACCCGGATCACACGGTCAACGCGGCGTTGTTTCCCGCCGCGCGGATCCACGACCACTGGGCGGTGTACGAAGGAGACCGCTGGACGGACAGGGACGCCGACGGCGTGCTGCTCAGCCCGTCGGTCCGGCTGCTGCGCACTCCCGGGCACACCGCGGAGGACATCTCGACGGTCGCCGCAACGGCCGACGGGGTATACGTATGTACCCATGCCTGGTGGAGCGTGGACGGACCGGAGAACGACCCGCTCGCCACGGACCCCGCGGCCCTGAACAAGAGCCGCGAGGTCCTGCTGTCATTCGCGAGCGTGATCATCCCGGGGCACGGCGCGCCGTTCGACGCGGGTGTGCTGCGGTGAGGCGCACGTTCGCGGTGCGGTGTAACGACCCGGCGGGGGGCGGCGTTTCGGCGTATGAGGCCTTATCCTCGCGCGAAGTCCCGGCCTGGCCCCGTGGGCCGGGACTTGCGCTGTCCCGTGGGCCCCGCTCGAACGTCGGTGCCGATCGTGTCTGAAACGACGAGCCACGCGTGGCTGACTGGCCGTTGACCTCCGACCTCGGACCGCTTGGCGCGCTGCCTACCGCGCCACGCCTCGCTCGCGGGTTCATCGGCGTGGTCCTCACAGCATGGGGGCTGACCGGGCTTGCCGACGTCACCGAGCTGCTTGTCAGCGAGCTCACCGCCAACGTCGTCAGGGCGTCGACGGGACCCGACGGAAACCCCCGCTATGACAACGAGGGGAAGCTGCCACTGCTGTGGGTGCGCCTGCTTTCCGACCACTTCCGGATCATGGTGGAGGTCTGGGACAACCTCCCCCCGGCGCTCGGCACGCCAGTGGTCCGGCATCCGGGCCCGGACGAGGAATCCGGCCGCGGCCTGGAGATGATCGACGCGCTTTCCGAGGACTGGGGCTGGGAAAGCGTCCCGGGCTGGAAGGGCAAGCGCGTCTGGGCCGTCCTGCTAGCCCCCCAGTACCAGGACTGAAACCGCGGCCGTCTGCCATCCCAGGTAAGCTAAGGGTCCTGGCAGGCCCCGATAGCTCAGTGGATAGAGCGACCGCCTCCTAAGCGGTAGGTCCCGCGTTCGAGTCGCGGTCGGGGCGCCCCCGGAGTTTCCGTCGTTAGCCCTCCTGCCTGCGGGAACGCAGGATGAGGGAAAATGTCAAAAACGAGATCGACACGTTCTGGTCGATGCAGAGACTCGGGCGCTGCTCCTCGGCTGGTGCCAGATCCCGGGGAAGAGAGTAAAACTTCGGTGTCGGGGTCGCGGCGGCTGCGGCGTGCGGGGCAGCTGGACGCGGGGCCGTTCGCGGCGGACATCGCGTCGTTCCGGCTGCACCTGGCGGCTGAGAACAAGGCTGCGGGAACGATCAGGATCTACACCGACTCCGTGCGCTGGTTCGCCGCCTCGCACCTGCTCGCCGAGACGGGTAAGACGCGGTGGGGGCAGGTGGGCGCGGCGGATGTCCGCCGGTGGGTGGGGTGGCTGCTCGGCCGGTACAGCGAGGCGTACGCCTACCAGCATTACCGTTCCCTGCAGCAGTTCTTCCGGTGGCTGGCCGTCGAGGAGGACGTGCCGAGTCCGATGGCGAGGCTGCGGCCGCCGAAGGTGGCGGGCAAGCCGGTGCCGTTTTTCTCCAGCGTTGAACTTTCGAAGCTGGGCCGGTGCTGCCGGGGGAACTCGTTCGAGGACCGGCGGGATGCGGCGGTCCTGGCGGTGTTCCTGGCGACGGGCATCCGGGTGTCGGAGCTGGCCGCGATCCGTTACTGCCGCGACGACCCGGGTCGCGCCGACGTGGACCTGGAGGCCCGCGAGATCAGGGTCCGGGGCAAGGGCGGCCGGGACCGGATCGTGAAGATCAGCCACGAGGCCGCCCGGCGGCTGGACCGGTACCTGCGGGCCAGGTCCCGGCATGAGCTGGCGTACCGGCCCGAGCTGTGGCTGGGGGCCGGCAACCGCGGCCCGCTGGACCGCAGCGGGATCTACCAGCTGGTGGTGCGGCGCGGCCAGGAGTGCGGGGTGCGGCTGTACCCGCACCGGTTCCGGCATCATTTCAGTCATGCCTGGCTGGAGCGCGGCGGCGCGGAGGGTGACTTGATGGAGCTGAATGGCTGGGTCTCCCCGCAGATGCTGACCCGCTACGGGGCCAGCGCCCGCGGTGCCCGCGCCCGCCGCAGCTACGACCGCGTCATGGGCGGCCTCCCCTGACCGGGCGGCACCGTCGCCCGGTCGTGCCCGGTCGTGCCCGGGGGTGGCTCGTGCCGGCTCCCTGGACTGAGGGAACGCCCGGATGCGGGGTGGTGCGCCGTGATCAAGGAGGAGATGGCGATGGCCTCACCGCGAACGCGTGCCCGGCAGCCCCGGCAGATGGACGCCGGGGTGCTCGGGGCGGGCATCGGCTCGTTCCGGCTGCACCTGGCCGCTGAGGGCAAGGCAACCAAGACGATCGGCCTGTATACCGAGGCGGTGGCCTGGTTCGCCGCCGCCCGCCTGCTCGGCGACGGCAAGACCGGCTGGCAGCAGGCAGGCCGACGGGACGTGCAGGAGTGGATGGCCTGGCTGCTGGACCGCTACAGCGACGCCTACGCCAGCAACCAGTACCGGGCGCTGCAGCAGTTCTTCAAGTGGCTGGCGGCCGAGGAAGACCTGCCCGACCCGATGGCCGGGCTGCACCCGCCGAAGGTCGCCGGCAAGCTGGTCCCGGTCTTACCCGCCGCCGAGCTGGCCCGCCTGCAGGCCGCGTGCGCGGGCCGCGGGTTCGCCGAGCGGCGCGACGCGGCCATCATCGCGGTGCTCACGGCGTCCGGCATCCGGCTGTCGGAGCTGGCCGGCATCCGCTGCCGCCCCGATGATCCGCGGCACAGCGACCTGGACCTGGGGCAGCGGGAGATCACCGTGCACGGCAAGGGCGGCAAGCCCCGCATCGTGAAGATCAGCTACGACGCGGCCCGGGCCGTCGACCGGTACCTGCGCGCCCGCGCCCGCCACCCGCAGGCCTGGCAGCCGTGGCTGTGGCTCGGCGCCGGGAGCCGGGGGCCGCTGACGGCCAGCGGGATCTACCAGGCGGTCGCCCGCCGCGGCCGGCAGTGCGGGGTGCAGGTCTGGCCGCACCGGTTCCGGCACCACTTCAGCTACACCTGGCTGGACCGCGGCGGGCCGGAGGGCGACCTGATGGAGCTCAACGGCTGGGCCTCCCCGCAGATGCTCGCCCGCTACGGCGCCAGCGCCCGCAGCGC
Organism: uncultured Actinomycetota bacterium; assembly: GCA_963843745.1. Taxonomy (GTDB): domain Bacteria; phylum Actinomycetota; class Actinomycetes; order Streptosporangiales; family Streptosporangiaceae; genus Trebonia. The sequence goes on along the minus strand of CAWJLP010000006.1, from coordinate 24,615 downwards.
CCGTGCCCGGCGCGCCTACGACCGCATCATGACCGGCACCCCGTAACCCGCGCCCGAGGACCTCATTCACGTGACCGCCGGGCCTTACCAGCCAGCGCACATAGCCGCCCGCGTGGCCGCGTGACCCGTGACGCTGACCAGATCAGGCGCGCAGGCCAGGTCAACCCGGCATCACAGGACCACAGGTCGATGCGCGGCGACAACACGCGCACATGCCGATGAGCGAGCGATTCTTGATCTCTTGTGCCGTGCGATGTCGGTCACCTCGTGGCTAGGCGCGGCCTTTGACGATCGCGGCGATCAGTTCTTTGCTGCAGCCGACGGCAGCAGCGAGAGCGCCGTAGGACCACCGGCCGGGATCGTCCTCCCGGGCCCGGCGGATGAGCGCGTCTCGCTGCTGCCGGTGACGCTCCGCGAGTGCGAGCGCCTCGGCCGCGCGGCGGTGATGCTCGCGGGCCTGCTGGATCGCCGGATCAGACGGCACGAGCCGAGAAGTCGGTCAGCAGGGTGGGAAGGGCCGAGTCGAACCCGGCGATATCGAGCATGCCCGGATCGGCCGGGTCCGCGATGGTGAAGTCCGTCGCCGTCAAGCCGGCAACGACGAGCCGCGCATCGATATCCGACCAATCGCGGTACTTGCGTAGCGCCTGGTGCGGGTGGACGCTCCCGGCCCACGTCTCGTTGTCGGTGTAGACGACGAACGTGTCGACCTCCACCTTGTTCGCGGTTGCCCACAGCATCGGCAACGCGCAGTCGGTCCGGCTGAAAGGCAAGCCCGAGATGGTCTTCAGGACATCATCCAGGCGCTGCCGCGGCGAGATCGGCAATTGTGCGATCCCGTCGACACCGGCGCTGCGCCGGAACAGGCCGTAGCGAGCGCCAGCACCCGACGCCGTGAAGCCGACCGTCGAGGTCTTCGGCTCGGTTGCCGCCGTTACCAGCGCCAGCGCCGCCGACACCTCGCGGGCAGTGACCGGCAGGCCCGATACCGCAACCGTCATCGAGCCCGAGACATCCAGCGCTAGCAAGGTGCGCATGTTCGCGGGCTGCACCGAACCGAACGCGGTGTAGAACGCCGCATCCAGCGCGTCGACCACGCGGCTCACCGGTTCCCACGACGACTGGCCCCGCGCCGACGCGCCGGATGCGTACGTGCGCGCTGCCACTAGGACGTTGACCGGGTGCACCCGCGCCTTCACCAGCCGGTCCCGGTCGGTGAGCTGGCGGACGACCACCTCGAGCGTGCCCGACATCGGCGCGAGCAAGCCGAGCCGTGTCAGCCGCGGCAGCTGGCGCATCAGCGCCGTCTGCGGCATGCCGTTGCCGATCAGCTTGGACCACACGTCCGCCTCGCCCAGGGCCGCGTCAGGCAGCATCTCCCACGACAACGAGGGATACCGGTCCAGGATCGCCACCCACTCGCGCGCTGTCGTCGCGGACTGCGCCTGCCGGAACCCCTCGACCAGCGCCGGGCCCTCCTCGCTGCGACCGCAGATCCAGTCGAACAGCTGCTTGCGGTCGGCCTCGTCCGTTGCGGGGTGCGCGAGGCGAAGAAGGTCCCGGTGCGACCAGCCCTCCCGCTGCCGGTACTTCACCGCCTGGTACGCGACCGCATCAACAGGCTTCGACAGGTACCAGTCGGCCACGGCACGGCGAAGCCCGCGCCCCCAGCCCCGGAACTGCTCGACGTACCCAGCGAACACGAACAGGTGAGTACCGGTCCGGGCGACCTTGGGCAGAGCCGCGAGAGCAGCCTTACGGCCTTCAGCGTCGCCCAACGCCGCAGCGGCCGCGAGCGCGAACAAGGCCGCGTTGTTCCGCGGGGCACGCCCCGACATCGAGATCGACACGACCTCGTCCACCAGCTCGCCCGACCGGTCCCGCGCCCACGCCAGCACGACCTCGGCGTTCGCCTTGGTCAGCTCCCGCTCGCTGGCGTAGTAGGTGCCGCCATCGATTCCCAGCACCAGGAAACGACGCAGCCGTTCCAGCGGCGCGACGGTGAACGTGTAACCGCCCGCGCTGTTCTGCACCTGACGCGGATCAGCAGGCTGCGACTGCGGCGTGTCCCGCAGGTTGATCGCGTTCAACGCGTCCGGCACGGTTCCTCCCCGGCTGGCTGGCAGGCCGCGCGGGCATGTTTGTGACCGCCGGAAGGCGCTCTGCCCCTGAGCTACGCCAGTCGAGACTGGCGGCAGGATTCGAACCTGCGACATCCCCATCCAAAGTGGTAACCGACCGTCTCCGGCCCGCGCGGCCGGCGAAGTAAGGCGACGGACATGTTTGCGAGTCCGGGGACATTTTGAAGGTAACCGAAGCTCTCCGGCCCGTCGCTGCTGCTATTCAGTTGAGGCAGGCGGACGTGGTTGTGACCACCGGAAACCCGATCCGGCGTTTGACCGCCGAGCCGAGGGCAGGATCTCACCCCTGCCTAAAAGGGAGATAACCGACAGTCTCCGGCCCGCCTGCTGCAAGAGTGTAAGGCGTTACACCACGTCATGCCACCCTATTTCCGGACCAAGCGCGCCCCGGTCGGCGCGACGCGAGCCGCCCGCTCATGCCGCATAGGGCGCGTTCGGGTCGTGCGTGATGTGGTGGTCTCGCGCTCGGCCTCCCAGAACCGCAGCAACCGCTTTGGCGGCAGCGACCGCGCGTACCCGATGCCCCTGTCCGCCCAGGCGGCGAGATCGTCGTCGCTTCCCAGGTCATCGGAGCTGACATGCAGTCGGCCCGGAATTGGCCGGCCGCATCTTCGTAACTCTGGCTGCAGGCCCGCGATCAGGGCAGCGGACTGCCGCGGATCGACACGGACCACGGCGCCGCCCTGACTGCTGGCGGCGATGGCCATGTTGCCGCGGATCAGGAAGGCGAGCTCGCCGGACATCTTCTTCTCGGTCAGATCGGATCGCTGCCGATGAGCCGCCACATACGCTTGGCGAGTTCCTGGTCGTAGGCCATGCCGTGCGCCCACGCATCAGTGCTGGGCGGTCGCGGGTCCTGGCGCGCCAGCGGGCTGCGGCTGCAGGCCGTGGATGACAGCGGCCCGGCGGCGTCCTGCGAGTCCGTTCCCCTCGCCAGGAGTCACTACCCGCGATATCACGCTCTGTCATGAGCCGCTGCGGCTTGACACGCGATATCCGCCGTTCTGCACGGGCGCCAGCTCGATGCCGATCAAGACAAGAGCCGTCCAGATTTGGGCATTGTGTGCGCGCACGAGCTGGTCGAACGGGGATCGCTGGTCTTGTTCCTGGGGGCCGGCCATACTGATTTGATACCCGAGCACGCGGATTCGCGAGGACCAGGTTGCGCCTGTCTCGAAAGATACCAGCCTCTTACGCTGGGGCTGGCTGCGCCGCCGCCGTGTCCTGCTCGTCGGCGATCGCAGAGTCGCGCCGTGGGTAGTGGTGTTGATCGTTCTGGGTTGCGGTTGGCGGAGCTGGTCGCGGCGGTGTCGTTGGCGAGCGATCTTGGTTTGGGGCAGCCGATGGGGCATCTGCTGCGTTCGTGCCAGCTGGGGCTGCGCCTGGCCGAGAGCGCCGGGCTGTCGGACGACGAGCGGGCGGTTGTCTACTACGTTGCGTTGCTGGGCTGGGTCGGCTGCCATGCGGAGTCTCACGAGCAGGCGGCGTGGTTCGGGGATGAGATTGCGATGAAGGCCGATCGCTACGAGGTGGATATGGCCGGGCGAGCGGGAGCGAGCTTCGTGCTGCGCCATGTGGGCGCGGGCGGTTCGCCGTGGCGCCGGGCGCGGATGCTTCCGCCGCTGATCGCGTCGCGCGGGAAGGTCGCGGGCGCGTTCGAGGGCACCCACTGCCGGCTGGCTGGAGAGGTCGCCGTCGGGTTGGGACTGGGCACTGGCGTGCGGGACGCGCTTCATCATGTATTCGAGCGGTGGGATGGGAAGGGACGCCCTGAAGGGCTGCGGGGTGAACAGATCGCGCTGCCGGCGCGGATCGTGCAGCTCGCCGGGGTGGTGGAGCGGCATCGGCGCGAGGGTGGGATCGACGCGGCGGTCGAGGTGGCCCGCCGCCGCCGCGGCACGCAGTTCGATCCCGCGCTCGTGGATCGCCTGTGCCTCGAGCCCGGCCGGATGCTGTCCGGGCTGGAGGCCGCCGCCAGCTGGGATGAGCTGATCGATGCGGAGCCGGCGCTACGGCCGGTGATGTCCGAAGAGCAGCTGCAGCAGGCGCTCGAGGCGATCGCCGATCTGGCGGACCTGAAGTCCCCGTATACAACGGGTCATTCGCGCGGCGTCGCGGAGCTCGTGAGCGCCGCGGCCGGGCGCTGCGGGTTCTCTGCCGGGCAGGCAGCCGAGCTCCGCAGCGCGGCCCAGCTGCACGACCTCGGCCGGCTGGGAGTATCGAGCGCGATCTGGGACAAGCCCGGACCGCTGTCAGAGGCCGAGTTCGAGCGGGTGCGGATATATCCGTACTTCACACAGCGGATGTTCTCCCGGTCCGCGCGGCTGGCGCCACTGGCGGAGGTCGCCGGCCAGCATCTCGAGCGCCTGGACGGCTCGGGCTATCCGCGCGGGCTCAGCGGCGCAGCGCTCTCGCCCGCGGTGCGCCTGCTCGCGGCCGCGGACGTATATCAGGCGCTGCTCGAGCCGCGCGCGTACCGCCCAGAGTACTCGCCCGCCGACGCCGCGCACGTGCTCGGGGCGGAGGTCCGGGCAGGCCGGCTCGACGGCGACGCAGCCCACGCCGTGCTTGGTGCCGCCGGGCATCGCGTGGCCCGGCGACGCGAGTGGCCCGCGGGGTTGACCGCTCGCGAGGTCGAGGTGCTCGCTCTCGCGGCCCAGGGGCACTCCAACAAGGAGATCGCCGAGCGGCTGGTCATCTCTCCCAAGACGGCCGGCAACCACATCGAGCACATCTACATCAAGATCGGCTGCTCCAGCCGCGCCGAGGCGAGCCTGTACGCGATGCAGCAAGGCCTGCTCGGCGAACTGCGCGCGGCGCAAAGATAGGGCAAACACCCCACGAAACCGCACCCGCGATCGATCTACCGTTCTGTGTGCAGCTCAACGCACACCAGACACCCCAACCCGAGCTACGGAAGGCACCCGCGGTGGCTAAGCCGATGATTCTGACCGTCGATGACGATCTTGCGGTCTCGCAGGCGATTACGCGCGATCTGCGCCGTCAGTATGGCACCGAGTACCAGATCGTCCGTGCGACCTCGGGCGCCGAGGCGCTCACCATGCTGAGCGGGTTCGCTCTGCGCGACCGGCCGGTCGCGTTGATCGCAGCCGATCAGCGGATGCCGGAGATGACCGGCGCCGAGTTCCTCGCTCGTGCGCGCCGGCATGCGCCCGACACCAAGCTCGTGCTGCTCACGGCGTACGCCGATACGGACGTGGCGATCAGGGCCATCAACGATATCGGTCTCGATTACTACCTGCTCAAGCCGTGGGATCCTCCCGGGGAGCGGTTGTATCCCGTCCTCGATGACCTGCTGAGCGACTGGCAGGAAGGGCATCCCGGGGACACCGGCGGAGTGCGCGTCGTCGGGGACCGCTGGTCGCAGCGGAGCCACGAGATCAAGACCTTCCTCACGCGCAACTACGTGCCGTACCGCTGGCTTGACCTCGAGCGCGACGAGGAAGCCCGCCGACTGGTAGATCTCGCGCGCGCGGGCACGGCCGATCTTCCGCTCGTCCTGGTTCCGGACGGTGAGACGCTGCGGGCGCCGTCGACCCTTGATCTCGCGGGCGCGCTCGGCCTGCGCACCAGCGCTGAGCAGCCGCTGTACGACCTGTGCATCGTCGGCGGCGGGCCGGCCGGACTCGCCGCGGCAGTCTACGGAGCATCGGAGGGATTGCAGACCGTCCTGATCGAACGCGAGGCCCCCGGCGGGCAAGCGGGTCAGAGCGCCGCAATCGAGAACTACCTCGGGTTCCCCAAGGGCCTGTCCGGCGCGGACCTCACCCACCGCGCCGTTGCGCAGGCGCGGCGCTTTGGCGCGGAAATGGTGCTCGCGCGCGAAGTCGTGGGTCTTGAGACGCGCGGGCCGGTGCGCGCCGTCCGCTTCGGCGACAACTCCGAGATCGAGGCGCGAGCCGTGCTCGTCGCGACCGGCATGTCGTACCGGCTGCTCGAGACGCCCGGGCTCGAGGAGCTCACGGGTCGCGGCGTGTACTACGGCGCCACCGCCAGCGAAGCCCAGGCATGTGCCGGTGATGACGTGTATGTCGTCGGGGCGGCCAACTCGGCAGGCCAAGCGGCCTTGAACATTGCCCGCTTCGCGCGGCGTGTGGTGCTCCTCACGCGATCCGACGCGCTGGAGACATCGATGTCGCAATACCTCGCTGAGCGCATCCACGCCACGGAAAACATCGAGGTACGGCTCCACGCCGAGATCGTCGCCGGGTACGGCGACCATCACCTGCAGGCCATCACGATCGCCGATCGGGCGGCCGACACCAAGGAGGACGTACCGGCCAGCTGGGTCTTCGTCTTCATCGGCGCGGAGCCGCGCACCGACTGGCTCGGCGGCGATGTTGCCCGGGACGAGAAAGGCTTCGTCATCACCGGCCAGGATCTGCTGACCCGCGAACACGGCCCGCGCTGGCCCTTCCCGCGGGCTCCGTTCGCGCTGGAAACCAGCGTGCCTGGCGTATTCGCGGCCGGCGACGTGCGGCTCGACTCGATGAAACGCGTCGCGTCCGCGGTCGGCGAGGGAGCCATGTCCGTATACCTCGTGCATCGTTACCTGGCCACGATCTGATGCACATCGACGACCTGCGCGCCATCTTCTTGTTCGACGGGCTTAGCGACGAGCAACTGCTCGAACTGATCGCTGCCGGCGATGAGGTGGCTTTCGCGGACGGCGATGTGCTCTTCCGCGAGGGCGACGCCGCCGACTTCTGGTGGGTGCTGCTCGACGGGCGGGTCGAGCTGCTGCGCCGCTCCGGACGGGAAGAATCCGTTGTCGCCGCGATGGACCGGCCAGGGCTCTGGGCGGGCGGATTCCAGGCATGGGCCGACAACCTCGGCTACCTCGCTACCGGCCGCGGCGCCGGCCCGGGACGGATCCTCCGAATCTCAGCCGGGGCACTCGGGGACTGGGCGCGCGCCTGGTTCCCTTTCAGCGTTCACATGATTGAGGGCTGCTTCCAGACGGTACGCAACTTTGAAGCCCTGTCGCGCGAGCATGAAGCACTCGTTGCGCTCGGCACCCTCGCGGCAGGCCTCGCGCACGAGATCAACAACCCGGCGTCCGCCGCGGTGCGCGCAGTCGAGGCGCTGCAAGACACCTGCGACCTGCTGCTGTCGTCGCTCGTCCGCCTCGCCGAGCGATCTTTGTCGGCCGGGCAGTTTGTCGCCATCGATGCGCTGCGACGCCAGATCGGCGCCCCGACGATGACCCCCGGCCCCCTGGCAGCCGCGGACCGCGAGGAAGCGCTCTCTGGCTGGCTCGACGCGCACGGGGTCGATGCCGCCTGGCGCATCGCTCCCGCGCTCGCGGCGGCGGGTGCCGACATCGCCTGGTGCGAGCGCGCCGCCCAGATCCTCAGTGATGGCACGCTCGAACCCGGCCTGGAATGGGTGGCAAGCACACTCGCGACCGCGAGCCTGCTCTCCGAGATGAAGGACTCGACGCGGCGCGTCTCAGCACTCGTGGCAGCGGTGAAGTCATATTCACAGCTCGACCGGTCCTCGCTGCAGCTCATCGACGTCACAGAAGGCATCGACAGCACCCTGGTGATGCTCGGGCACAAGCTACACGGCGGGATCACCGTCGTTCGCGATTACGCCACCGACCTGCCGCGCATCGAGGCGAACCCGGGCGAACTCAACCAGGTATGGACCAACCTCATCGACAATGCCATCGACGCGATGGACGGAAGCGGAACGCTCCGGCTCTCCACACGAGCCGACCCCGAGGATGTCGCCGTCGAGATCGGCGACACCGGCCACGGGATGCCTCTGGACGTACAGGGCCGCGCGTTCGAGCCGTTCTACACCACCAAAGACGTTGGCAAAGGCACTGGCCTCGGCCTCGACATTTCACGCCGCATCATCGTTGAGCATCACGGCCAGATCACGATCGATTCGCGGCCTGGCCAGACCGTGCTGCGCGTCCGCCTGCCACGCGCTCACACCCAACGTCAATGACGCAGTCAACGCCTTCAACCATCCCTCCGGCCAGGGCTCGCCGTGCGCGTGAGGCCGCTGCCGGGCGGCGGCGGCTAGGCCAGCAGCTCGGTCACCAGTTCGGGTGGCAGGCCATGCGTCTGGTCCAGGTATGTGAGGTCGGCCTCACTCAGCGGCCGGCCTGAGCCGAACCGTGACAGCACCTTCCGCCCGCGGGTGCACAGCGCGGCGAAACGCTGCTCCTCGCCGCGGAGAACTTCGCCGACGGGTCCGCTGCCAGTGTCCTGCCCGAACTGCGCCAGCGTGTGCTCGAGCAGCCAGGCCGGCAGGTCACCCAGCGTCCTGGTGCTATCGCCGCGCCATAGCACGGTGAGCGCGCCGCAGCAGCCGCCGCAGCACGTAACCACGGCCGGCGTTGGACGGCCGGACGCCGTCACCGATGATTACGGCGCTGGCGTGCACCCAGCGCTCGTCGGTGCCGGGGTGCCCCGTAGTACGCCGTCACCGGTCCAGACGAAGAACTCCGAGTCGGGGCCGCACGGGCCGACGGGGCCGTTGGACCAGCAGTTATCGTGTCCGGTCAGCTCGACCGGCACGCCAAGTACGGTCCAGGTCCGCAGCGAACCGATATCAGGGCCCGCCTGTTCGTCACCGCCGAACACGGTGCATGCAGACGGTCCCGGCCGATACCCAGGCCGTCGACAAGCAGCTGGTAGCCCCAGCGCAGACTCTGCGGTCCCTCATAATCGTCCAGCGACCAGGAGCCGAGCATCTGGAACACGGTCAGATGCCGGTCATCGCCAACCTCGTCAAGATCGGTCGTGCACAGGCAGTGCTGCACACCGGTCAGCCGCCGGTCCTGCGGGTCGGGCAGGCCCTCCAGGTACCGGGTCAGCGGGTGCATCCCCGCGGTGGTGAGCAACATCGGACACGCCGATATTTTGACCGTCAAGGAGACGCAGAACTGGCCGTTCTGCACCACTCGATCGCAGTGAACACGCAAACCGATGCGCAGCGCCGATTCGGCAGGGACGGACGTATCTCCGGCTGTCGTCCTCGCCCGCTCACCGGGCGGGCTGTGGCGTACTGTGACTTCACCGGCTTCAGCCGGGTTCCGGGGCGCGCCGGGCCCCGAGGCTGGCGGACAGGGTGACCGCGTGGTTCACCGCAGCCGAGGAGCAGCCAATGACTGGCACAGGCCCGCTGATCCGCCCGATGACGCCGGCCGACCGCGCGGCGCTGGCGGACTTCCCGGACCGGATCTCGGCCGCAAGTGCCATCTTCCGGTTCCACGGATCGGTCACCATGCTCTCGGACAAGACCCTGAACCTCCTGCTGGACCTCGTCGAGGGCCAGCGGGAAGCCATCGCTGCCGTGGATGACCGCGGCATCGCCGGCGTGGCCCGATTCGCGCGCGACGACCTGGACCCCGTCAGCGCCGAGGTTGCGATCCTGGTGGCCGACGAATGGCAGCATCGCGGCCTTGCGCGCCAGCTGCTGCGGCCTCTGGCACAAAGGGCCCGGAACGCGGGAATCGAACGGTTCCGCGCCGAGATCCAGGCGGACAACACCGTCGCGCGGCGCTTCTTCCGATTGACACCGACCGCGCGCGAGCGGCCCAGCAACGGCAACGTGGTCGTGCTCATCAACGTGGCCGAACTACTTCGCACGCTGGATTGACGTGGGCGCGTCCCAGGCCGGGCGCGCCAGCCCGCGCGGCAAGCCGGCGCCGCTAGCCAGTGCAGCACAATGGCGCCGTCCGCTCGCCACGCTGCGTCGTTGCCTTACGGGCCGCGCAACGTACGGGAACCGCCGTTCTGCATTGGCGTGATCAACCAGGCCGCCCGGCGGCAGCATGGCCATAACTGGGGATATGGATTTGCTGTGATCAGGCCTTGTTACGGAGGTCGGTGCCTGGTTCGGGGCGGGCTCGGGTTAGCAGCCAGTGTCTGTCCAAGCCGGCTCGGTCTCCTGTGCGGCTGGTCGGCTGGTGTCTACCCGATGGCTGGCTTCGTGCCGGTTGTCTGATTTGAGTGGCTGGGCGCGTCCGTAGGGGAATGAGCGGCTGGGCGCGTGCGAGTGGCGACGCGCTCGAGTTCGCCGACGGCCAGGCCGTCGTCGCGCTCGGCGGCCAGGACCGCCGCCATGCGCCGGGCACCGGCCCGGTAGCGGTCATCGTCCAGGACCCGGCCGATCGCCGCCTGCAGGGCCGCGGTGCTCGCGTTCTTGCGGACCCGCAGGCCTGCCCCGGCGTGGACGACCCGGGCGGCGATATCGGGCTGATCGCGGCCCAGCGGCGCTACGACAAGCGGAACTCCGGCGGCCAGCGCCTTGATCACCGTGCCGTGGCCGCCGTGGGTGATCACGGCCGAGCAGCCCGGCAGCACGTCGGCGTGGCGGGCCCACCGCCGGACCGCCACGTTCTGCGGGGCGCGGATCATCCCGGGGTCGACCGCGGGGCCGGTGGTCATCAGCGCGTGAACCGGGAGCTGTCCGAGGGCGTCGGCGGCTCGCTGCAGCAGGTCCTCCTGGCGCATCACGGTGCTGCTCAAGCCGACCAGGACCAGCGGGCGATCCGCCGTACCGGGCCAGGGATCTTCCCACGCCCCGCCGCCGGCGTCGTCGAGCTGGGGCCCGACGTAGCGGACGTTGCCGGCCACAGCGTCGGCGGCGAAATCAAAGCTCGGGCTGGTGCACACCAGGATCCGGTCGGCGGTCGCGGCCAGCTCATCCGGGTTACGCAGGGGAGTCAGGCCGAGCTCGGCGCGGGCCTGGTTGAGGGCGGGCATCCCGGTGCGGAACAGCGCCATCGTCAGCGACCACGCGGCCTGGTCCCGCAGCCGTCCCAGGCTCCCGCGCGCGGGCAAGAAGCCCATCCCGAACGGCGGAGCCCCGGCCCGGGGCAGCAGGTACGTCCCGTGCATCAGCAACACCGAGGGCACCCCGGCCGCCTCCGCACCCGACAGCGCGGCCGGAATCAGCGTGTCGACGACCACCACGTCGGCCGGCTCCCGGTCCAGCTCCTCCACCACGTCACTGCAGAACTGCCGGGCCGGCCCGAACATCACCCGGTCGCGGACCCGGGCGAACATCCCCAGCGGGGTCCGCGCTTCCCAGTCCTTGACCAGGTCCGTCTCGGCCCGCCGCAAGTCATTGTCCGGAGCGTGCCGGTACACCCGGAAGCCCGCACCAGCCGATTCGAACCGGCTCCGTAGCCCCTCGGTCCCCAGCACCCGCACGTGGTGGCCGCGCCCCACCGCCCGCTGCACCACCGTCTGGACGGCCTCCACACCCCCGCCGCTGTCCCACCCCGCTATCAGGATCCTCATCCGCGGCTCCATCCGCTCGATACCCCCGCAGGACCTTCGCAGCCTCACGCGCCGCACGATCTGCATCATTACCGCCACCGGCCCGCCGGCCCGCTGCGCATCCTCCTGCAAACGCAACGGTAAGTCCGGACCGTTCCGGGAACGTTACGGCTCAGCCCTCGATGCTCCTCCCCGTACCGGCGACCACCCGTTCCCCAGGACACACCAGAATGGCTGATATAGGCCCACGAACGACAGTTGCACCCGGACAGACCTTCAACACCGAGCCGATAAGGAATTCAGCGGGCCAGTATTCCGACCACGCTCAGCGACTGCGGCTGGTCCGCGAATATCCGCCGTTATCTGGTCGGCAAGCTGGGTCGCCAGGCGGGTCTCGTTGCCGCGCCCGAACGAGATGATCTGCGTGCCGTCACCCGCGCATCCAACGCATCTGCAAGCCGCGCCGAATCGGCGATCCGGCGCGGAGGCAGAACATCTGCTCCGTTACCTTGCGTGGTAAAAGAGGTGAACTGCCGGGAGTACCGCCGACCGATTCAGCAGGTCAGGTGCAAGATGGCGTTGGTGTCGGCTGCGGCCTTGGTCAGCGCGCCGACCGCCTCCGGCGTGGGCAGGACGACAAGGTCGATCTCGCGGCGGCGAGCCTCGTCGCAGACCTCCTGCATCACCGGCAGCGCGCCATCCGCGCCGGTGCCGATGACCATCCGGCGGCATCGCCACGGGATGTCCTCCGCGATCGAAAGCGGGGTGTGCCCGTATCCGTCGCGGAACTTCCGCGACGCGGCCTTCTTGCGCTTGCGGATCTTGCCGCGGTCGATGATGAGGTCGTGGGTGTAGGTCACGCCGTCGACCTGTATCGAACCGAAGGAGTAGCCGGTGAATCGCATGATGACGCTCCTTCCCTGCACCGGGATCGTATGGCCGGTGCCGGCGGCAGTCCAGGTCCGTCCCCGGCAAGGTGCCTGGGTGCGGCCAGTGGGTCGCGACCTGCCATTCAGCGAGCGCGGAACCTGGCCGGGTCCGCACCGGCCGGTGCCTGCGCGAGGGCTGGCCTGCGGCATGCTGGCGATCAACCCCATCCGGTTAGGGCCGGCCTGCTGCGCGGCGGTGTACTGGCCGAACACAGCCAGCCGACGGCACACGCCTCATGCGCGCGGGGCTGATCACCAGCCGTGACCAGCGCTCCGGGTCGCCGCCAGCGAATACCCGCCGTTCAGTACGCCGTGGACGATGACTGTCCGGCTGGTTGCGGACATCCCGAACCGGCTGTTCTGGACGTCACCTCTGGATGTCACCAGATGCTGGGCACCGAGAAGGTCCTTCACCTTCCTCATCGCCGCGCTGCCGTGCAGCTTGTCCTGGACGGCTGGGCATCGGCGGGGGTCATCGCGGCTGTGGCGCGCTGAAACTCGGTGGCCGCGGCTAGGGTGGTCCGTCCGGGAAGGTCAAGACGGTCTTGATATCGTCGGGCTGTCGGGTGTAGGCATCGGCCCACCGGCCGATGGGCACCTGGCGGGTGATGAGGCCGGCGAGCCAGTCCGGGTCGGCCTCGGCCAGGGCCTTGGCGGCGAGTTCGTAGTGGCTGCGGTTGGCGTTGACGGAGCCGAACAAGACGGAGTTCTGCAGGACCATGTTGCGGTTCAGGACTCCGGGGTCGACGCTGGACTCCTGTCCCGCGGCGGAGACGCCGGTCAGGCAGGCGATCCGCTGCCGGACGTGCTGCGGGCCTGCCTCGAGCAGCATCTGCATGTAGCCGGTGCACTCGATGACGATGTCGGCTTCGGCGGCGGCTTCGCTTAGGTCGCCGCGGTGGAAGTAGGTGGCCCCGCAGGCGGGCCATCTCCGGCTTGCGGCCCTCGGTGACCAGGTCCAGGACGTAGGTGTCGTAGCCGCGCTGAACCGACAGCAGGGCGGCGAGCAGCCCGATGGGCCCGGCGCCGGTAATCAGGACCCGGGCGGGGGCCCAGGTGGACCTGCGGCCGATCTTCTCGATGTGGTCCCAGGCCTTGGCCACGACGGTGGCCGGTTCGAGCAGCACGCCGAGGGTGCCGAGGGCGGGGTCCACCGCGACCAGGTAGTCGGGGTGGATGCGGTAGCGCTCGGAGGCGTAGCCGTGCCGGGCCTTGATGCCCCGCTCGGTGTACTGGCCGTTGGTGCACATGTCCCAGTCGCCGGCCGCGCAGGCCGGGCAGGGAACGGGGTCGGGCAGGCGCACGATGCCGACAACCAGGTCTCCTGGGGCGAATCCGGTGCCGGGGGCGGCCTCGGCCACCCGGCCCAGCGATTCGTGCCCGATGATGAGCCGGTCCTGGCCCGGCGGCGCCCACCCGTACTCGCCGTTGATGATCTCCAGGTCGGTGCCGCAGATGCCGATCGCCTGGGTCTGGACCAGGACGGGCCCGTTGTCCGGCGGTGGCTCCGGCATGTCGGTGAGCGCGACGGAGCCTGGCTGCCCGGGGATCACGGTGATGGCGCGCATGACCCCACCCTAGCGACTGAGGCTGGCCGTCCCAGGTGCGGGCGGGGGCGGTATCCGCTGGCCCCGCCGCGAGCCGCGCCGGCCGGCTGGATGAACGGTTCCGGAGCCGCGAGCAGCCGGGGTCGAAGACCTCCCAGCCCGGGGTGAACGCTCTCAGCGTTGTTACTCAAGGTAATAGGTGTGTGGACGCCGGTGCCTGTGATCAGTCGGCAGGCTCGCTCAGGGGTTGTTCGGACGGCTGCCGGGCCGGGATCCGGCGGCTGAAGGGCACCGCGAGAAGCGCGATGACCGCGAGCACCGCCAGTGCCGCGCGCAGCCCGTCGATGCGGGCGGTTGTGTTCTCCTGGACGATCGCGTCGGCCGTCTGCGGGGGCACGCCGGCCTTGTCGAGCTGGGTCTTCAGGTCCTGGTCGGAGATGAACGGGGCACCTCCGGCCAGCTGGACCTGCGCCTGCGAGGCAACATCTTTGGGGACGGCGGGGTTGTTCTGCACGCCGGTAAGGAAGGACGCGGTCAGTGCCGAGATGAGCACCGCGCCCGATAGTGCTGTCCCGATGGACGCGCCGAGGTTGGTGACGGTGTTCTGCACGCCGCCGACTTCACCGCTTTGCTCATCGGGCACCGAGGACACGGTTACGGCCCCCAGCTGCGAGGCCAGCGCGCCGACACCGAGGCCCGCGAGCAGCATCGGCCAGGTCACGATCTCCGGCCCGGCGCCTGCGTCGAGCGCGGCCAGCATGACTACGATGCCAGCGAACAGGCAGAGGAACCCGATCTGTACCACGCGGCGCGGGGAGGCGTGCGGGAAGACGCGGGGAACCCCCGCGGCGGCCAGCAGCAGCGTGAGGGACAGCGGCAGCAGCCGGACGCCGGTCGCGACCGCGGACAGCCCGAGCGCCACCGACAAGAACAACGGCACCGCGAAGAACAGGCCCGCTTGCAGGAAGTACTGGAAGAAGAACGCCGTCAGCCCGCCGCGCAGCGCCCGGTTCCGCAGCAGCGCCGGATCGAGCAGCACGGCGCGGCCGCGCGCGAGACGGTGATTCTCCCACCAGAAGAAGAGCAAGAGCACGACCCCGCCCGCCAGGATCAGCCAGATCACCGGCGACAGCCCCAGCCACGCAGGCTGGCTGGGCTTAGGCAGGACGAAGCCCCACGTCCCGGAGCGCAAGATGCCGTACACGACCAGGCCGAGGCCGAGCGCGGACAGCACGGTCCCCACGACATCGAGCCGGGCGCCCTCCTCGGCCGGGGTATCGGCCATCCGGCGGGCGAGCCCCAAGATGATGAGCACGATGAGGACTTCCCCGACGAACACCCACCGCCAGGACAGGTACGTGGTAACCAGGCCGCCGATCAGCGGTCCCGCCGCCACCGCGATCGCGCCAGCCGACGCGACGAGCCCGTACGCGCGCGGGCGCTGATCACGCGCGAAGTTCGACGCGACCAGCGCGACGATGGCCGGCAAGATCAGCGCGGCCCCGGCGCCTTCCAGGACCGACCATCCCACGATCAGCACGGGAAGGTTCCCCGCGAGCGCGGTGGTCAGCGACCCGCACCCGTAGATCACGCACCCGATCGCGAAGGCCCGCTTGCGGCCGAGGATCTGGCCGAGCTTGCCGCCGGTGATCATCAGCGACGCCATCACCAGCGCGTAGAAGGTGATCGCGGTCTGGATCCCGGTCACCGTCGTGCCGGTGTCCTTGGCCACGGTGGCGATCGACACGTTCATGACCGAACTGTCCAGCGTCATCAGGAACTGCGCCGAGGCCAGCGTCAGCAGCACGATCCCGCCCGCCGTATGCGCGCGCCCAGCGGCGCTGCCCGCCACAGCCTCGCGGCTCACATCCATGCAGCCAGCCCCATCCCGGCGAAGGAAACCAGGGGCAACCATCACACGCAGCGGACGGGCCGAACATCACCCCGGCCGGATGATCCCAGGCCTGCCGGGGCCTCAGCCATCCTGGGAAGATGGATCAGACATCGATCACCGCTGCCGGCACGATCGACACGTTCCTGGTGCTGCTGATCGGTATCGGGCCGAAGATCGCGCTCGTCCCGTTCCTGGAAATCACGGCGCCCCTTGACCCGGCCGCCAAGCAGCGGGTGCTGCGCACGATGCTGACCACCGCCGCAACCGTGGCCGTCGTGCTGATGGTGCTGGGCGAGCTGCTGCGGGCGCTGCTGCACTTCACGATCGGGTCGCTGTCCATCGCCGGCGGCGTGATCTTGCTCGTGGTAGCGGTGTGGATGGTGCTCGGGCCAGCCGCCAGCAGCAGCCACCGCACCGAAGGTAAAGACCCGATGCAGCTGGCGCAGTTCCCGCTGGCCGTGCCCTACCTGCTCAACCCGGTCGGCATCGTCGGCCTGATGACCATCTCCGCCGAGGCCAAGTCACTGAGCGTGTTCGCCGTGGAGTTCGGCATCCTGGTGCTCGTCCTGCTCATCGACGTGCTGGTGTTCCGCTGGGCGAACCGGGTCAGCGAGAAGCTCGACGAAGGCCGCATGCTGGTCACCGAGAAGGTCTTCGGGTTCCTGATCGCCGCGATCGCCGTGCAACTGGTACTCGACGGCCTGGCCTCGGTCGGGGTCATCGGGCCGATCCCGCACTGAGCCCATGACCAGCCCGGCCGTACCCGCTGCCGGGCCCCAACGGGACCGAAGGAAGACGGCTGTGTATGCACCCGGTCTGCGTGACGTGTCAGCCACCATGATCTGACCGGAATCCAGCCTTTGCCGGGCAGGTATGCAGCCCGGCACGCGGTCCAGAACTGGCTGATATGCGTGTCGCAGCGTGCATGCCCCAGCACTGCCTCCAACCACGCCGATTCGGCGATCCGGCGCTGATGAATGCCGCGACTCGTCCACCTCATGTCACGCAATGTGATCAGCGTGCCCGCGTGCCGGAGCCGGTGGTGCCCGACCCTCGGGCTGGCCGCGAGCGGGGCTGGACTGGGCCGGCAGGACCTGGCATGCGCAGGACGTGCTCGCGGCGTCGGCAGCGGGCGGTCAGTAACTGGTGGTGATAGTCGTGACCGGCAATCCGAACCGGCGCTCTGCCTGATGGGGCAGGTCGGCCCTGAGCCAGCGGGAGACGTGCTGAGGCAGGGTGGTCACGATGATCTCGTCGAACTGGCGGCCGGCGCGCACCTTCTCGACGGCCTCCAGCGGGTCGCAGCTGCCCAGGTCGCCCTCCACCGGCACGCCCAGCGCGGCCAGGCCGTCCAGCATCACGCTGAGCCGCTGCCGGGCCTGCGCGGTCGCCTCCTGGTCGGTGGCAGGGCGAGCGTAGTACGTCGCCCACCACCACATGCCGGGCTGGGGCAGCACGCCGCCGGCCGCCACGGGGTCATGCTGTGCGGCTTTGGTGTCCGGCACGATCACGAAGAACGAGCAAGGCCCTGCACTGATCCGCTTGCGCAGCTCATCCCGCAGCCCTGCGGCCTGCAGGGTCTGGTTCGCGACAACAAGGTACCTGCGCATGACAACCACCCTGCAGTCAAGTATGCCGCAGAGCCGTCCCTCGGGGACCGGGCGGCGGCTCCCCGCCACATCCGGGACCTGCGCCAGGTGCCCGGCGATGCCGCTATGCCGGTCGTGTCTTCCAGGTCCCGCGGATCATGGAAGGCGCGGTCCGGGTCGCAGGCCATCAGCGCGTCCGCGCGGCCGTCCGCGTGCATGCCAGCGCCTGCCGGAATCCCGGCCGCGCCGTGCGCAGCTCCCGGCGGCCATCCGGAAGCGCGATCACCTTCCGCTTGAACGCCGAGGTGTCATTCTCGATTGGGACGTTCACCCCTGGTCAGGGTCCGGGACCTGGCCGGTGAGCCGGCGCGCGCAGCATTCGGCGGGGACCCCGTCGAGGGCACAGCCGCCAGAGCCGCCTCCGCAAAAGGCGGCCAGGCTCCGGCGAATGCTGGTAGCCACTGCCCTGGGTGCTGCGGCATCGTGGTCAGATACCGGTTGTGCCCAGCGGAGGATCCGGGAGTGCAGACAGAACAACTAAACCTCGGCGTATGCGGGACCTCCCGCAAGGAGAACGAGCACCGGCTGGCGATCCATCCGCTGCACCTAGAGCGGATCGAAGCGGGCCTGCGAGCGCGGATCTTCCTCGAGCACGGTTACGGCGAGCGATTCGGCATGGCTGACGCGCAGCTCGCCCCGCTGGTGGCCGGCGTACGCCCGCGGCACCAGCTCATCGCGGAATGCGAGGTGATCGTGCTGCCCAAGCCCACCGAACACGACATTGCCGAACTGCGGGAGGGCCAGGTGCTGTGGGGCTGGCCGCACTGCGTCCAGGACTACGCCGTCACCCAGATGGCCATCGACCGCCGGCTGACCCTGATCGCCTGGGAGGCAATGAACTACTGGACGGCCGACGGCAGCTTCGGCGTGCACGTTTTCCATATGAACAACGAACTTGCAGGCTACTGCTCGGTGCTGCATTCCCTGCAGCTGCTGGGCACCACCGGGGCGTACGGGCGGCGCGTCCGGGCCGCTGTGATCAGCTTCGGCGCGACCGCCCGCGGGGCGGTCACCGCGCTGACGGCGGCCGGGATCGTCGATGTGACCGTGCTGACCCACCGTAACGTGGCTGCCGTCGCCTCGCCCATCCCGTCGGTCCGGATGGCCCATTTTGAGGCCGCCGCTGACGACCCGGCACGGATCTTGGTGCTGACCCCAGGCGGCCGGGTGCCGATCGCGGAGTTCCTCGCCCGCCACGACATCGTCGTCAACTGCGTGCTGCAAGACACCGACGCGCCCCTGATGTTCGTCACCCGTGACGAGCTGCGGCTGTTCGCGCCCGGCAGCCTGTTCGTCGATGTTTCCTGCGACCAGGGCATGGGCTTTGAATGGGCGCGGCCCACCTCGTTCGCCGAGCCAATGTTCGCGGTGGGCGAGGCAATGCACTATTACGGGGTCGACCACAGCCCGTCCTACCTGTGGAACTCCGCCACCTGGGAGATCAGTGAGGCGCTGATCCCGCACCTGCGTACTGTGATGGACGGGCCTGGTGCCTGGGACCGCGACCAGACCATCGGCCGGGCGATCGAGATCCGCGACGGCGTGATCCGCAATCCCAAGATTCTTTCGTTCCAGCGGCGCTCCGCCACATTCCCGCACTCCCGGATGTGAGCCCGGCGGAAATCCGGGCGCGCCCACC
The DNA here is from genome assembly GCA_963843745.1 of uncultured Actinomycetota bacterium. GTDB lineage: Bacteria > Actinomycetota > Actinomycetes > Streptosporangiales > Streptosporangiaceae > Trebonia. Next base: position 5,550 of record CAWJLP010000006.1, on the reverse strand, counting down.
AGCGGGCCGCCGCCGGCCATCCCGCTAGCATGCCCGAATACGCCAGCAGGCACCTGCCACAGCGCGCTGGCAGTCCCCATCGCAAGCCAACAGCCGGCCGGCCGGGCGGCCGGACCAGACGGCCTTCCTCCGGGCATGGCCGGTACCTCACACCCATCGACTGGTCATGGCCAGGCGTCTACATCGTCGATCTTGCCGGCGGCAAGCCGCCTATCACCGAGCGTCGCTTCCCTCCGGGAAAACACCGTTCCAGGAACGCCGGATCCGCCTAATTGTTCTGCACGAGGCCCGAGGCGGGAAGGCATAGCCCGCGCCCCGGCGCATATCAGGCGATTCTGTGGCGGCATCCCATCGTGCCCAGCCGCTGCCATCTGTAGTGCGGGCGGATCGCGCGATCCAGGCGAGGTGGTCGCGGCAGAACTGGTGACCTTAGTCCCTGCCGCCAGGGACCCACGCCTGCAGAACCGCCTCGCGGCGGCGCTAACGTGGAGATTGCTCAAGGGAAAGGGAACCCGGAGGGAAACCGGCGGGGGAACCGGAACCTGGGCAACGGCCGAAGGGAACGAACCGGAGAACGCCGGACGATGGGAAACCAGGGGACGGCGGGCGAAGGGGAAGAGTCCGGCGGGCAAACGGGAAACCGGAGGAAAGCCCGCAGGGGAACCGGAGGACGTGAGGTGAGGCCCCAGACCACCCGGTGAAAGTCCGGGGATTTGGGGCCGCACGCATCTTCGGTGCCGCTGGCAGAGTCCTGGCAGGTCTGCGCGAACTGCGCATAGTCGTCCACCAGCTTCCCGGCGGCAACGGCCGTCTGTCAGTCGCGCGCCCCGGACGCTGCGCTCCCCGAGAGCGCCGGCCCTCCGCGGTCTGCTGATCGCAAACCGCAGTTGACTCGGCAGTCATGGCTGCTCGCGTATCCGCCGTTATGGCGCAGCCGTCGGGCCAGACGATGTCGGCCATGGTGGGCGCTGATCTGGGTCAGCTGATCTGGGTCATCTGTGCGCTGCAACGGTGATGGGCACCGTGAACTGCCCCGCGAACACTGGCGGAAGCGGCCATCACCGGGTGCAGCACACGATGACCGGTGACAATGGGAGCAGTGCGTCGCCAGGACAATCGGGACCACGAGTTAGAGGTGATCGCAGTGGAGACAGGAGCCGGGCGGGAAGCGTTGCTGCCCGTCATACACGCCAGGCCGTCCAGGATCGCGGAGTGAGGTGATTGCGATGTCTGAGGATCCGCAGGCTGATGCTACCCCTGATACGCAGCCAGGTGCTGTCCCTGATACGCCGGTCAGCCCCGGCCAGGACGTCACGTCGGCTGAGGGAAGGCGCCTGAGCGGCCTGGTCGCCGGCCGCCTGGCTGACCAGATACACCGCACAACCCAGGCCGCCAGGGCCAGGAGGGTGGCGAACACGGGCGGCGAGCCAGGAGTGCTTGACATGACGCCGTTGCGCGAGCTGGTCTCCGAGCTGACGGAAGAGCTGCAGAAAGCGAGTCCGCGGGAGCGGATAGCCCGCGTGCTACGGCAGGTAGCCGACATCATCGACCCGCCAGAGCCGGTCCGCTGAGACCAGGCCTGCCGAGCGGCCGGGGGTTGTCACCGGTTGCGGGCCCGGCCAGCTCCAGCTGGCTTTCCTGCGGGTAGCCGTTAGTCCGGGCGGTCAGGCAGGTCGCGGCGGACGGTCGCGATGCTGGCGCGCCTGTACATCCGTGCTCCGCCGCTGGCCGCACAACGCGGTCACTGGCGGGTGATAGCCGCGCGCATCCGTGCCCAGTGCTGATCGTGGAGAGTGGTCAACCGGCCGATGACCGCCGCGCGCATTCCCGCCGTTCTGAGCGCAATTGGGTGCCGCCTGCTGGGCGAGCAGTTTCACTCAGATCTGGAGGTTCTGCGGCTTGTCCGGGCCTTTGGTGTGCCTGTCGCCGACGGTGATCCGCCAGCCTTGCCTTCAGGGCGTCTGCGACCCGGCTGCCCGGTCGGGGAAGGCGCGGGTGACTGCGGCGGTGCGGCTGGATACCTGGAGCCTGGCGTAGATGTTCTCCAGGTGGGTGCGCACGGTTCCCTCGGAGATGGCGAGCCGCCGGGCGAGCTGGCGGTTGGTGTGCCCGGCAGCGACCAGGCGCAATAGCTCCCGCTGCCGGGCAGTGAGCTGGGGGGCTGGGTGGCGGCGGCGTTCGGCGTCCAGGCAGGCCTGCTGGAGGTGGGGGCGCAGTAGCCCCAGCAGCGCGCGGTCGCGTTCGGAGAAGTCGGGGCCCGGCCCGCGATGAAAGACCAGGCGCAGGGTGCGCAAGTGCCCGGCGGGCAGGCACACCAGCAGGTCGTGCTCCAGCCCCGCGGGGCGGAACAATTCTGTGTACACGGCGGTGCTATGCCATTGCCGCACCGAGTAGAAGTCCGATGGTTTCGTCACGCTGCGCACATCGCCGGTGCGGTCGGGGTAGGAGCAGACGGAATCCCAGTAGAGCTGCCAGTACAGCTGCGAGTCGAACCCGCTGCCGTCGTCGGGCGGGACGGCCTGGCCGAACCGGTAGGTCTGCTGGCCCGCGTCATGCCCGTCGAAATCAACCTCATCGCAGGGGATCTGGTCCTTCAGCTCGGCCAGCAGGGATAGCGGCAGTCCCGCCGGCGGCAGGTCGCTGCGCTCGTCGCTGACGATTCCCAGCAGCGTGCGCAGGTCACGCTCGCTGACCGTTACCCGGGCTGTCATCAGGCCTCCCCAGCCCGACGGTACTCCGTCAGCGGCAGGTCTGGGTATCCGCAGAACGACGGATAGCGGGTGCCACGCGGGTGTGCCCACACTGGCAGGTGCTGGACGCGATCTGCGAGCTGGCGCCGCCGGGACCAGCGGTCCTGATCAGGAACGGGCCCGGGCACGGTCCAGAGTAGCGGCGCAGCCCGATCAGCGGCAGGTCGCCTTCACACTGAGCCGTCGCAAGGAGCGGGCCATGACCATCCACCAGTACCTCATGAAAGCCAGCCAGGACGACGCGAAGCGGGCTGGCGAGCGGGACCGCCTGCTCCTTGAGGTGCGGCGGGCCCGGACAACACGCCGCCAGCGTGCGCGCTCCGCCGCCCCGGCAAGACGCATCGCCCGGCTGTTGTTCCGCCGGGCGACAGCGTAGGACTCTGGCTCCGCCCTGCTGTGCCTGCCCGATGCCATCTCCCGGGCCGGCGGTTACACCCTCGGCGCGCAAGCCGGCGAGCCACGATAAGGCAACTGGCCGCCGATGCCGGCTTCACCGCCGAATCCGCGTTCAACCTGATCTGCGCGGCTCGCCGCTAACCTGAGCTGGGCAAAACGCGCTGCCGGCAGGAGGCGCACCGGCAGCGATGGCGGCGGCCGGGTGATAGGACGAAGATGACTGTCATCGCCATGGCCCGGGCCCGTCCGGAAACCGCGCCGCTAGCGGCCCGCATCAGGATCGGGGTACCGGGCTGCAGAAGTCCGGTAGCCCGGCCGGAGGCGAGCTGCATGCAGGCACTGCGCGTGCCGGAGGGGGGTTTCGGTGAAGCGGCATCGCATGGGCCCGCTGGCAGCGGCGGGGCTCGCGGCCTCCCTGGCCGTTCCCGCCTGCAGCGTCGGCGGCCAGCCAAGCCCGCAGCGCACCTCAGCGGGCTATGACGCTGCGCTGAACGCGGTGGTCAACCCGTCCGCCCGCCGGGGCGGGACGATCATCTTCGACAACAGCACCGCCCCCGACTCCACCGATCCGGGCAACACCTACTACGCGTACACCTGGAACACCGCCCGGCTGTACGGGCGGACGCTGGTGACCTACGAGTCCGCGCCCGGCGCGGCAGGCCTGCAGCTGGTGCCCGACCTGGCGACCGGCTTGGGAAAAGTCAGTGACCACGGCCTGGCCTGGACCTACCATCTCAGGCCCGGCATCAGGTTCGAAGACGGCACCGTGGTCACCAGCCAGGACGTCAAGTACGCCGTCGAGCGGAGCTACGCCAGGGACGTGCTGCCCGGCGGGCCGTCCTACTTCACCCTGCTGCTCAACGACCCTGCCTATCCCGGCGCGTACAAGGACAACACGCCCGGCAAAATGGGCCTGACCTCGCTCACCACGCCGGATGCGGCCACGATCGTGTTCCACCTGCAACGGCCGTTCGCCGATTTCGACTATGTGGCGGCGTTGCCGCAGACGGTGCCGGTGCCGCCGGCCAAGGACACCGGCGCGAACTACCAGCGGCACCCGGTGTCCACCGGCCCGTACATGTTCGCCAGCTACCAGCCCGGCAAGCAGCTCACGCTGGTGAAAAACCCGCGCTGGGACCCGGCCACCGACCCCAGCCGCAAACAGCTCGCCGACACGATGGTGTTCAACCTCAACGTCCGCCCCGACATGATCGACGCCAACCTCATTCACAATTACGCTCAAGTGGATCAGGGCGGGTTCGGTGTGCAGGCGGCCGCGCGGGCGCAGATCCTGGCCAGCCCGCAGCTGAAGGACAACGCCGACAACCCGATCACTGGGTTCTTGTGGTTCGCCTCCATCAACACCGAGGTCAAGCCGCTGGACAACGTGCACTGCCGGCGCGCGGTGGAGTACGCGGCCGACAAGACCGCCTTCCAGACCGCCTTCGGAGGCCCCATCGCCGGCGGGGACATCGCAAGCACCGTGCTACCGCCGACCCTGACTGGCTTTCACAGGTTCGACCTGTACCACGCGCTCACCCAACCGCACGGTGACCTGGCCAAGGCCAGGCAGGAACTGGCAGCCTGCGGCCAGCCGGACGGCTTCACCACCACCCTGGCCTACCGCGCCGACAGCCCGAACCAGACCGCTGCGGCGACCGCCGAACAGCAGGCCCTGTCCCGGGCCGGGATCACACTGGCCCTGCAGGGGTACTCGGCGAGCACCTTCGGTGACCTCGTCGAGACGCCGGCATACGTGCACCAGCACGACCTCGGGCTCGCCATCAACGGCTGGGCGGCCGACTGGCCAGACGGATTCGGCTTCCTGTACAACCTGACCGCTGGCTCCGCCATCCAGCCCGCAGGGAACAGCAACATCGAAGAACTCAACGACCCGGTGGTGAACGGCCTGTTCGCCAAGGCCCTGGCCACCGGCAACGCTGCCGCACGAAACGCCATCTGGCCCCAGATCGACAGGCAGGTCATGGCCGACGCGGTCATCGTGCCCGGCGTCTACGGCAGGGCCCTGCTCTACCGCAACCCGCACCTGACCAACGTCTACGTACAGCAGGCCTACGGCGGCTACGACTACGCCAACCTCGGCCTAAAATAACCCCCAGAGCCGAAACCAGCGCAAACACCCGACACCCAGGCACCAACAACAAAGGTCAAGCCACGCCGCTCAGGGACGCTCACATCCGCTTGTTATGCGCGCGCTGACCCGCATCAATGCGACAGTAGTCAGCCGCGCGGAATCGGCGATCCGCGCGCCCTGCCCGGTCCGTGGCATCCCGGCGCGGTCACCCGCCGTTGTGGGGGTACCTGAGCCAGCGGGAGGGGAGCACACCGTGCCGTTGGCATTGCCTGGCGCTCCTGGCGGCCCAGGAACCTTGCCGAGCTGTGT
>CAWJLP010000005.1:0-347180 GCA_963843745.1 uncultured Actinomycetota bacterium | reverse complement strand
TCTCCTTCGTATCACCGGTCTTGCGGGGACGCTACGACCTGGCGCTGCGGCAGGCGTCACCCGGAAGTGGACAGGCAGGGTGGAATCTTCCGCCGAAGGCCGGCGGCACGAAGGTGCCGCGGGACCAGCTACGGGGCGCGCCGTCAGGGGATCAGGCCGAGCTCCCGCGCGCGGGCCACGGCCTCGGTGCGGTTGGCCGCGCCGAGCTTGTCCATGACGTGGCTGACGTGCTTCTTGACGGTGTCGAGGGTTACGACAAACTCGCTGGCGATGGCCTGGTTCGACCGACCGGCCGCCAGCATCTTCAGCACTTCCAGCTCGCGGCTGGTCAGCGGGTCGACGAAGCCGGGCACCGCGGTGGTGTCTGGGCCCGGTCCCGGTACGGCAGGCCCGGTGCCGAAGGCCCGCTGCAGCCGGGTCAGGTAGCCGAGTGGGACGTCGGCCGCCTGGCCGGCGCGCTGGGCGGCGATGAGCCGGCCGAGCAGCGCGGCCATCGGCGGGCCCTCGTCGGTGAAGACCCGTACGTAGCCTTGCGGGCGGGCGAGCAGAAGCGCCTCGGCCAGTGCCGTGACCGCGCCTGCCTCGTCGCCGGTGGCCGCCAGCGCCAGCGCCCGCAGTGCGCCGGTCTCGATGAGGCTGCCGGCGCGGGCCTGGGCAACCGCCGCGGCGTGCAGCCGGCTGAGCAGCGCGAGCGCCCGCCCAGGCCGGCCCTGGGCGAGCAGGATCCGGGCCAGCACCAGGTACCCGGGCTCACGCGCATAATCTGGCTCATCGTCCGGGCCGAGGCCGGTCTCCGGCGGGAAACGGGCCGCGGCGGCCAGGTCGCCCTGGGCCAGCAGCAGCCGGGCGCGCCGGGCCGGAACCGGGTTGAGCAGGCCCGCCGGGCCTGGTGCGGCCTGTCCGGCCTCGGTGATCGCCTGCAGCGCGCCGGCCGGATCGCCGGTGGCCTGCCGGATCATGGCCAGGGTGGCCAGGCCGCTGGCTAGCGGGGTGGTATAGACGAATTGGCGGCACAGCGCGATGCCCTCGGTGGCGTGTCGCAGGGCGACGTCGAGTTCGTCCCGCTGGTAGGCGATCTCCGCCAGGACCGCATAGCTCGGACCTGCGGCCGGCGGCGGCCGGCCGGACGTGCCCAGGGCTTCCAGGGCCTGCTCGCAGGTCAGCGCGGCCGCGTCCAGGCGGCCCTGGGCGTGCCGGAGCAGAGCCAGCGAGTAGTATCCCCACGCGGTTATGGTGAGCTGCCCGATCTCGCGCCAGCCGGTGACGCTGGCCGCGAAGGCACGTTCGGCCTCGGTGAGCCGGCCGCGCAGCCATTCGGCCACGGCCAGGAATCCGTGTGCGACGGCGCTCGGCAGCCGTTCTCCGGGTTTGATCTCGGCCAGGGTCTGTGTGGCGAACGCGGCGGTGGCCTCGGCGTCGCCGCGGAACTGGGCAAGATAGCCGCGGTGCAGCGTGGTCAGGGCCGGGACATTGATCAGGTGGCTGGCTGCCACGCCGGCCGTCGGCTCGAACGGCTCATCGGCCCAGTCGGGGGGCGCGCAGTCAACAGCGTCCAGGAGCGGTTCCACCACCTCGAGGTGGCCGCTGGTGGCGGCCATTAGGGCCTGCGCCAGCAACAGCCGGGGGCGGGACCTGACCACCTCAGCAGGGAGGACCAACAGCCATCGGTGGATGGTAGCAGCCTCGCCGCGATCGTAGACCATATCGAAGTGCTGCTCGATGATCCGCGCCGCCCAGAGCATCTCCCCGGCGGCGGCCGCGTGGCCGATGGCGTCATCGGCCAGCCCGTGGTGCTCGTACCAGGCTGCCGCGTTGCGGTGCAGATCCGGCACGCGGCCGGGCTGCTCTTCCTGCAAACGGGCGCGGAGCAGGTCGGCGAACAGGTGATGGTAGCGCCACCAGCCGCGCACCTCATCCAGCGGGATCAGGAAGAGGCCGGCCCGCTCCGCCTCCTCGAGCAGCGCCTGGCTGCCCTCGCGGCCGGTGACAGCATCGCACAACGGGCCGCTGAGCCGGTCGAGCACCGACGTCTCGAGCAAGAAGATCCGCACCTGCTCGTCCTGCCGCTCGAGCACCTCCTCAGCCAGATAGTCAAGAACGTAGCGATGGCTGCCGGTGAAGGCCGCAACGAACCCGGTCACATCGTCTTGCCCGCGCAGCGATAGCCCGGCCAGCTGCAGCCCCGCCGCCCACCCCTCGGTCCTGGCCGCCAGAGCCGCCGCGACCGCATCGGGCAAGGCCAGGCCGGACCGTGCTGCGACGTGCCGCAGCAGCGCCGCCGCCTCGCCGGATGTGAACCGCAGCTCGGCAGCTCGCAGCTCAGCCAGCTGCCCGCGGGCCCGCAACCGCGCCAGCGCCAGCGGCGGATCGCTCCGGCTGGCCAGCGCCAGGTGCAGCCCCGCCGGCCGGTGCTCGGCCAAGAACGCGAGCGACTCGTGCACGGGCCGGGCGCCGATCACGTGATAGTCATCAAGGACGAGCAGTGCCTCATCCGGCTGGGCGGCCAGCTCATTGATCAGGGCCGTCACCAGGCCCTGGAACGACGACGGCGCGGGCGGGCCGAGCAGCGGGGCCACCCGGGCGCCGATCCCGGGCCGGGCCCGGTCCAGCGCGGCGACGGCGTGGCGCCAGAACCGGGCCGGGTCGTTATCGCCCGCGTCCAGCGACAGCCACGCGGCCGGGAGCTCGCTGTGCCGGGCCCAATCAGCCAGCAGGACCGTCTTGCCGTACCCGGCCGGCCCGCAGACCAGGACCAGCCCGCGCGCCAGGCCCTCATTGAGCCGTTCGGTCAGCCGCGGCCGCGGCAGCAGGCCCGGCTGCGGCGCGGGCATGTGCAGTTTGGTCGCCAGCAGGACATTGCGCTCCAGCACGGCAACCCCGGATGAGGCCGCCGCGGGCGGCTCAACCATCGCTCACCTGCACGCTCTGCGTCTCCGGAGATCTCCCCTATCACGGCGGAAGGACCGTCGTAAGCCATTCGGGTCCCTCCCTTCCCCCGGCGGGCAGCCGCAAACGCTGGCTGCGGTCAGCTCGGTGCCGGATGCCGCCTCCGGTCCGTGGGTGTCCACCGGCGAGTTCGGCCCGGGCGCGCAGCCGAAAGTACATCGCCAACCTGAACTCTGCCACCACATGGTCAGGATCCCCATGACCGGGCGCGAGCTCACTGAACGTGGCGAATGCGGCCACCGCCGTCCTGTACGAGATCGCCCGGCAGCGCATTCTTGCCGGCCGGCCCTCCGGCTGAGCCTCCCGCGGCCTCTTTGATCAGTGGCAATGGTCCAGCGCCCCGCGTCGCATGGTGGCGTCGCCGCTATCTGGCGGCGACGCCACCATCACCGGCAGTGGCGGCGCGCTCCGCTGCCCGGTCATGGCCGACCGCCGGCCTGTGTCCAGGCGGGGATCGTCGTAGCTGAGCGTCCCGCCGGCCGGCAGCCTTAGTCGCGTGGACGGTGCGCGACGCCGGGCCCGGCGCTCGTCCTCTGCTTTGGCGTGTATCTCCCGGATGTGGTCGTCGGCGAGCTGTTGCATGATGGCCGGATGCATGATCTCCTCCTGGTGTTTCCTGCGCGGACGGCCGGGCGGTCGGCCGCGCCCGATGGTCAATCAGGACCGAGGTGGCGTACCGAGATCAGGAACAGCCCGAGGTCGCGCACCTTGGTCAGCAACCCGTGCAGGGCGGCCTGATCGGCGACCGGGCCTGCGATGACGGTTTCCTCCCCGTCGCTGCTGACCTGGAGGCCCTCGAACCAGGCGGTCCACCGCGCGTCGAGGATGCCCTTGACCCGGATCTCATAGCGCGAGTTCAATCCTGTGCTGCTCACGCTCGCACGCCTCCGGGTCGTCGGCTCACAGAAGCCGGCGCGCCGGTCGTGCGGGCTCCGAGCCTGAGTGCAGGCATATGTACCGCCCTTCGGTTTAGGTCCGTGTGATCTGCACGCTACGAACGCGCGACGGGGATCGGCGTCACCCGAAGGTGTCCCATACGGGTGGAATCTTTCCGCGACGGCGTCGGCACGATAGTGCCGCCCGGACGACTGCCCCGAGTTCAGGCCGGGCGGCTGACTACTAAATGGACAGTTCGGGCAGTGACGCAGGATCGCTGGAGGCGCCGATGTGCAGGTTCCCGATTGGTGAGCCGGCCGCAGCCGAAGCGGCCGCATCGGAGCGCGATGTCCTGCTGGTCACCAAGCTGAACGTGCCCCGGTTGCGGCCGGATCTGGTGCCGCGCCCGCGGCTGGCGGAGAGGCTCGACGAGGGCCTGGGAGAAGGGCTCGTCCTCGTCTGCGCGCCGGCCGGGTACGTCAAGACGGTCCTGCTGGCCGAGTGGGTCGGGCGCGGCCGGCATCCAGTGGCCTGGCTGTCGCTGGACGTCGGCGACAACGACCCGGCCAGGTTCTGGCCGCATGCGGTGGCCGCCCTCGACCGGGTGCGGCCGGGAATCAGCGAGCGGGTTGGCCCGCTGTTCGGGGGCCCCCGCGCCACCCTCATTCGAGCCGCTGGTGGCGGCCCTGGTCAACGAGGTAGCCGCCAGCCTGACGCAGACGAGGTCATGCTGCTGGTCCTGGACGACTATCACCTGATCAGCTCCCAGCCGGTGCACGCCTCCCTCGGATACCTGCTGGAACACCGGCCGGCGGGCCTGCCCTGTTGCTTTCCAGCCGCAGCGACCCGCTTCGCCCTACTCGCCTTGGCTGCCTGCTCAGCGGTGTCTCGTGGCTCACCCCAGGGGTGAGACGATCGCGCGCGCGTCAACTCCGATAACGGGCCTTAGCGTGCTGGGCGGCCGGCCGCGCGGCCTTTTCTCCGTGATGATCGCGCCGCGGGTGAAGATCTCGCCGCCCCAGACCCCGTGCGGTTCGTGGCGTTCGACCGCGCCTGCCAGGCAGGCGCGTCGCATCGGGCAGGGCCGGCAGTATGCCTTGGCGAGCTGTAGGTCGGCAGGCAGGTCTGAGAACCACAGCTGCGGGTTCTCGCGGCGGCACGGCAGCGGGTCATCCAGTGCCTTTGCCTGCGTGGTCTGCAGGGCCAGGGAGCTGGCCATGACGCGCTACCGCCCGGGGACCGGCGCGGCGGGGCTGTGGCTGCCGGACCGCACCCGGCTGGCACCGGGACGGCTGCAGCGGCGGGCGATCCGGTGGGCGTGCACGATGTCCGGGTCGCGCGGGTCCACGGCCAGCGGCTCTTGCCGCCCGCCGGCCGTGCCGCGCTGGCGCTTGGCCTTCTGGATCTGCTTCATGTCCGGCCTCACTTTTGGGTAGGACTTGCCGCTGGCGCTGATGTCATCGACGCTGGGCAGGTCTGTGAGCCGAAGGTAACGAAGCCACGGCACGCGGGGCGTCGCCCGAAAGTGGACATGCCGGGTGGAATCTTCCGCGGCGGCGAGGGCACGAAAGTGCCGCCCGTATTCGCGCTCGTCGCGGCGCGGTTACCGGAGGGAATACCGGGCAGGGTGGGGATTATGGTTGAGCCGCCCTCCGCGGCCCCATCGGAGGCGGCCTCCGAGCGGGATGTCTTGCTGGCCACTAAGCTGCATGTGCCCAGGCCGCGCCCGGACCTGGTACCGCGCCCGCGGCTGGCCGAACGGCTCGACGAGGGCATGGCGCTAGGGCTGATGCTGGTCTGCGCCCCGGCGGGGTACGGCAAGACGGTCCTGCTGGCCGACTGGGCGCGGCGCGGCCAGCAGCCGGTGGCGTGGCTGTCGCTGGACGCCGGCGACAACGACCCGGCGCGGTTCTGGCGCCATGGCGTGGCCGCGCTGGACCAGGCCAGGCCGGGGCTCGCCGGACGGGTGGGCCCGCTGCTCGGCCCGCCCGCGCCTTCGTCGTACGAGGGACTGGTGACCGCGCTGATCAACGAACTGGCCGCCGAGCCGGATGCGGACCAGGCGCTGCTGGTGCTCGACGACTACCACCTGATTGACTCCGAGGCGGTGCACGCCTCGCTCGGGTTTTTGCTCGAGCACCGGCCGCCGGGGCTGCGCCTGGTGCTGGCCGGCCGCAGCGACCCGCCGCTGGCGCTGGCCCGGCTGCGGGGCCGTGGGCAGCTGGCCGAGCTGCGCGCCGCGGAGCTGCGGTTCACCGCGGACGAGTCGGCGGCGCTGCTGCGGCAGACGGCAGCCGGGCCCGGAGCGGCCCTGCCGGATACGGCCGTGGCGGCGCTGGCCGCCCGAACCGAGGGCTGGGCCGCCGGACTGCAGCTCGCGGCCTTGTCACTGCTCGGGCAGCCCGATGCCGCCAGGTTCGTAGCAGAGTTCACCGGCAGCCACCGCTACGTCCTGGACTTCCTCACCGAAGAGGTGCTCGAGCACCAGAGTGAGCAGGTACGCACGTTCCTGCTGGAGACCTCGGTGCTCGAGCGGCTCAGCGGCCCGCTGTGCGACGCCGTGACCGGCCGCCCCGGCGGCCAGGAGCTGCTGGAACACGTGGAGCGGGCCGGGCTGTTCCTGGTGCCGCTGGATGAGGTCCGCGGCTGGTGGCGGTACCACCACCTGTTCGCCGACCTGCTCCGGGTCCGACTGCAGGAGGAACAGCCGGGCCTGGCCGCGCGTCTGCACCGTAGCGCGGCAGCCTGGTACGCGGAGCGTGGGCTGGCCGATGATGCGATCCGGCACGCGGTGGCCGCCGGTGAGATGACCTGGGCCGCCCGCCTGATCGAACAGGACTTTGACATGGTCTACAACGTGCGTGGCGAAGGGGTGACGATTCAGCGGTGGTTTTCGGCGCTCCCCGCTGACCTGGTCCAGTCCCGCCCCCGGCTGCTGCTGGTGCAGGCGCTTCTGATGACCACCAGCGGCCGTCTTGACGCGGTGGATGCGCTACTGGACGCGGCCGAACGCGCGGGCGTGGTCGATGAGCCGTTCGAGCCCACCGTCGGCAGGGCCGCTAGCATGCTGGTGAATGTCCCCGCCTATATTGCAGTCGATCGCAGCTATCTCGCCCAGCTCCGCGGTGACGCCGAGGGTACGGCTGCGTTCGCCGCACAGGCCCTGGCCGTGATCGGCGAGGGTGAACGGCTGCTGGAATCGGTCGCCCGGTGGCAACTGGCCATAGCAGCGTGGCTCGGCGGCCGGCTTGCAGAGGCCGAGCGCGCCTTGGTGGACGGCATCGCGGGGTGGCATGCGGCCGGCCTGCTGGCTGTGGCCGCATCGAGCGTGTATGAACTCTGCCAGGTCCAGCGGGCCCGGGGGCGCCTGGACGCGGCCGTTCAGGCCTGCCAGCAGGCTCTGGAGGTCACCGTGGTGCCCGGTCGGCCGCCTCAGGCGGCCGCAGGGCCCGCCTATGTCGTCCTGGGCGAGGTCGCCTACGAGCGAAACGAGATCGATGTTGCCCTCCAGCATGTCACCGAGGGCATCGCGCTGTGCCGGCAGTGGGTCTATACCACGCAGCTGGCGGCGGGCCTGGTGACGCTGGCGTGGATCCGGCAGGCTGCGGGTGATCCGGCTGGCGCCCTAGACGCGATCGGCGAGGCCGTGCGGGTTCCGCCCGGACCCCCCGGCTTGTTCAACCCCGTCCCGGCGCAGCGGGCGCGGCTGCTGCTGGCCCAGGGCGACCTCGCCGCAGCCGCCCACTGGACGAAAGAGTGCGGCCTCGATGCGGACGACGAACCGGACTACGGCCGGGAGCCGGGACAGCTGCTGCTGGCCCGGGTGCTGCTCGCCCAGGAGCTGCCCGGCCAGGCGCTCGCGCTGCTGGACCGGCTGCACGCGGCCGCGGCCGCCCAGGACCGGATCGGCAGCGTTATCGAGGCCGGGGCGCTTCGGGCGCTGGCACTGGCGGCCAGCGGCGAAGAATCCCGAGCGGTGGCCGCCCTGGCCGATGCGCTCACCCTGGCCTGCCCGCAGGGCTACGTCCGGATCTTCGTCGACGAGGGGAAGCCGATGGCCGCGCTGCTGGGTCGGCTGATCACGGCCCAGCGGGCCGGGCAGGCCGCCATGGAGGCCCCGCTGGGCTGCCTGGCCCGGCTCCGGCGCGCATTCGACTCCGGGCCCCCCATGCCGGTCCCCAGGCGGTTGGCCATCGGGGTGGTGCCTGGCCTGGTCGAGGCGCTGACCGAACGAGAGCTTGAGGTGCTGGGGATGCTGGCGGCGGGCCGGTCAAACCAGGCTGTCGCGACGGAGCTTGTCGTTACCATCGACACCGTCAAAAAACATGTCAGCCATATCCTGGACAAGCTTGGTACGGCCAACCGCACGGAGGCCGTCGCCCGGGCGCGAGAGCTGGGCCTGATCGCCTAGCAGCGCCCGGCCGATCTCCCGCGGCGCTCGCGCGGACGTAGACCATGCACTCTTGGCGGTGTTACGCACAGTAGCAGGACGAGGGGATATAGGCGCTGCGGCCGTGGACCGGTTCGTGGACCGGCGCGCCGGATAATCCCAGTGCGGTGAGTGCCGTCAGTGCGATGTTCCGTGTCATCTGTGCAGGTAGAACACTCAGTGCACGTGGCCGTACTTCTCATAATCTGCCGGTCGCGGGTTCGAGCCCCGCCCGCCCCACCATATTAACCAGCGGCTTTGTTCGGCCCAGCCGTCCCCAGCTCACCACTCGGTTGCAAACGCCGTTGCAGTTCCGCCGATTTCGGGTGCTCAGCGCGTGTCGCTCCGGCGTCTCTTGCAGAAGATTCTTCGCCCGGTCGATTTGCAACTCACTCCGGCGATTCGGGTAATTCCTCGGGCCAGAGCAGTTCACCGATGAGTTCGTCGGACTCGTGCCGGTCAGCGGGTCGGTTGGGTCGGTATAAATGCGCGTCGTGGTCACCTGGGCGTGCCCAAGGATGCGCTGAATCACGTGGATGTCTACGTGCAGCTCGCCGAGCAGCGTTCCGGCCGTGTGGCGAGCGTCGTGCAACCGCACGTCCTTGATTTCGGCTTGGCCGAGGATTTCCTTCCATTCCTCCCAATCGACGTCCGTGTCGATCGGGGAACCGGTCGGCTGGCACCAAACCAAATCCCAGTCTTGCCAGGTGTCACCAGCAGCGTCGCGCTCGGCTCGCTGTGCTTCGAGATGCGCGTGCAGTGCGGTGACGAGCGGCGCGGGTAGCGGAATGGCGCGCGTTCGCTTTCCCTTGGGGCCTGTGAACTTGATTCCGCCGATGCGCTTCGGACAGGCTTTCGCGTGTCTTGTGCAATCTGGCTGGCAGAACTTCGGGCACTCGCCGTTGTGCTCGGCACAATTGGGCGGGCATGGTGTCGCGCACGTGTGCTTGCGGCCCGACGTTCGCATTGCCTTGGGGCAGTCCGCGGGGCACGGGTACCTATGCCACTGCCCGCCGCAAGCGTGCGCGTCTTGGCAGCCGTGCTTGTAGCGAGCGTGCGTGATCTGCCAGTGGACGTAGATGACGCCCTTGTCGAGATCGACGTACTTCCACCGCAAACCGAGCGCTTCGCTTGCCGTAGCCCGAGCGCGAGCGCTATTGACCAGCGCGTGCCATTGCGGCGCTTGGCGGTCGTCTTGAGGAATGCGCGGGCCTCAGCACCGGTCAGATTCTCGATTGAACGTTGTTGTTCATTCGTCGTCACGCTCAGTATCCGGGGAGAGGACGAGCCCCTGCATCTCTATGTACAGCAGCTTCGGATACGGCATGTACTCGACGATCCGCTCGGGAGACCCATCGAACTCGAAGACGAACGACCCGTAATCAAGCAAGCGGCCGCCAACTGAACGCTTGTAGTCCATTTTCTTGGCTTGCTCGACGGGAAACTGTTCGGCACGGTTGCCGAGAATGCCCGCCGTTACGAAGATAAATCGGCGGTGGGTAAAGGCCATATATCCGACGTGCCAGCCGTAGATAGCCGCGCCGAACTGCACGAGCAAGCCGCCCGCCGCTAGCCACACAACGATCTCTACCACGTTGCGGCTATCGCCGGCACGTGTCACCGCGACGGCCGCCAGCAGCCCACCCACCGCTCTGGATGCGGACGGGATGAGAGCGGCTGGATGCCGCCGTACCGTGATTACCTGTCTTTCAGACGGAAGCAGGTACTGGCGGACGGCGTCCGGCGTCGACTCATTGGGTACCAATGGGATGCCGCTCACTGGCCCGCCTCCAAACTGGCCGACCGACAGATCGGCCCCGCGCCGATGCATGCCTTCGCGACGCCAGTGCCACGGTGGAACACCCAAACCGGCACCCGTTCCGGTGCGGGCTGCGGCGACGGGCACAGGGGAACCGGGGCCTGCGCGGAGGTCAGCGCAATAAGCGGCCGCCCCTGCACTGTCTGGGCAGGCTGGCATATCTGCCGGTCCCGGATGTCGCTTACCCGGTAGTACTTTATGGTCCGGCTATTGGCGGTTAGCACTTCCAGCCAATAGCCGTCACTCGACAGGGCGTACCCGATGAATTCCTGATTCGAGGTCAGGGTTATCGCCTCGGCGGGCAGCCAGGGCTGCCTGATCAGGTCAACGTAAGCGCTATTGCCGATCGGCACGGAATAGACCGCCACGACAAGTGGCAGCAAGACGATGCTGCCGACGACGCCGACACTTCCGGCGAAGCTGGCCGGGCTCACTCCAGCGAGTTCGACAAGCAGGAGGATTGCGAACACCAGGGCCATTACGAAAAGCAGGGCATGCCAAAACAAGCCGCCACCGAGCGTCGAATGCCATTGCGCGCTCAGCATGTGCGCCGCCTCCGACCGGTTCGTCGGTGAGATCAGCGCAGTGGCCAGCAGCGCCAGGAAGCCGGCCACGACACGGTTGGCGACAAGGAACAGGAGGGCGGCGTAGGGCATGAAGAGCGGGACAAGCGGGACGATCGTGCCGAGCAGCGCGTTCACGTAGCTCTGCGACGACAGGATGCCCAAGGCGGTCGCCGGGTTGTAGTCCGCGATGATCAGTAGCCGTGCGGCCGAGACAATGAGCAGCCCGATGGGCGACAGCATCAGGGCGACAGGGGTGGAACTTCTTAGACGTCTCAGGATCTGGGTTGCGTTCAAGGCTGCCATCTGTGGTTGTGAGCCTGGGAGCAGGCAGTGAGGTCATCGTCTGTTATGACGAGCAGCCGTGTCCGGTGGATTACATGGTCATATATCAATTTCGCGGACGAGCGCTGTGGAGCGGAACGGGCTGCAGAAGGGGATAGTCGCCGGGCGCCAGTAGGCATGCTCAACGGCGGCCAGATCAATCCAGTTCTGCGCAGCTTGACTGATGCCGCCGGACGGCGGCTCAGCGCGCGTTACGAACGCACCTTCATGGCACATTCCGCGCTCCACGTGTCGCAGATCCGCTGGCGGACGACTGTCGCGCATCTACCGACGGAAGACAGCTGCGGCCGACCGTTGTCTAGCCTCACTTGATCCTTGACGTGTAAAGCATCAAGCGGGACAGCACAGCTGCGGCCGACCGTGTTCTGTGAGAACTTCCTGTACAGGTTCAAGGCGGTCCAGAGGGGGCCGCTCGCGCCGCCGACTCTGCGCGCTCGCCTTCGCTCCCGCTACGGCGGCGCCAACGCCGGTCGGCTGGCGCGAAGGGCGAGAGACTTCTGGCCACCCTTGACCGACAGCCGTTACCCGGGAACTTAGCCGTGGGGTGTCCATGCTCCCGCTGCGGAATTGTCCAAGGCCGGTCAGAACCCGTCAAGGCCGTCTGTGACCGCAGGCCAACCGCACCCGTCGAACTGCCTGGTGAACGTATACGCGAAGACGACCTTGACTGAACCTGCCCTGCCAAGGAGATAGCACCGATCGGAAGCATGGACGCGAGTGGCCAGGACGGTTGACACGTAAGCGTCAATGCGCGTGTAGCTCCTTAATGGATCATGGACGCAAATACGACGATCCCGACGAGCCTCATGAGCGCGATCATAGCCCACTTCGCCGGGACGCCGAGCCGGTCCTCGGCTCGGCGATCCTCATGCACCGGCCGTAACTATCGCGATACCAAAGGTGTCTCATGACACAATGCCACTTAGCGAATCCTCCCTGCGTGCAAGATCTCAGGCAAGGGACGACGCTATTGCCCTGACATCGCACTGAGCTCACCCTGAAAATCAAAATAATCAAGGTAAACTGAATGAGGAATCCGTATGAAGCTGTTTCTCATATGTGGACAACTACAAGAGCCCCAAAACTACTTGCCTGCGTGTGGGTGCTTGAAGAAATGACCCTTCTTCTGACAGCTATAACCACCATCCTGAAGCTTGACAAGCGGACTGCCGTCGCGTGGACACTTCAAGACTTCCCCAGTTTCGCCCAAGTCCAAAGAAGTGCCGCACTTCGGACATTTTGACTCCCCTTCGGTTATTTCCAGCTGACTTATTCGGACAAGCATCCCACATGTTGGACACTCAACCACAAGACGTGATGAATCGTCAGGACGACCAGGGAGGAAAGACCTTCCATATGTCATTTGCGCCATCCTCTATCTTTAAGAACTCGCCCCATCTGCGGAACGCGCACCGTTTGATCAAGGCATGGTCTGGTGACAACTCGCGTAGCAAGCCATCTCGGGCCATTGGAATCACTAGTCCTTGGAGCCAAGACACAACGAACCCGAGCAGCGACCCATTCCTCAGGCATTATAAATAGGCAAGATCGGCTCAAGTCTTGGCCAGGTTCTAGCGACACCGGCTCAAACCGCCCTCCACAATCCTCCAGCAAATCTTCTCTCATCCGCCAATCTTCGCTCTCCCAGACCTTAACCTCATCGCCCAAGTTTTCTTCTTTTCCCCATTGTACCCAACGGCTATCTTGCAGGGCACGCCAGTCCTCAGTGCTGATCGAAGATACCTCTACACCTGCCGGATCAGTCGTTTCGAAGATGACCCGCGAATCACCACAGTTTTTTACGTTGACATTCACAAGTACAGCCATTTTGCCGCGGACGCTAGTCACAGTGCAACCTAGATCAATTGAACAACGTTCCATGAACGTCCGGCCGCGCTTGAACCTGATTAGCGCCCAGAGTCCTGCAGTAACCAGTCCAATTGCCGTAACTGCAGCCGCACCTGCCTGGATCCAGACTGGCCATGTGTCGACGACATCCACTCTGACAGTCCCTGGCAGGCTGGTAGCTAGATACGTCAGATCATCCATTGGATCCTCGATCACGTTATAACGTATTCCATACCAAACTACTCAACATTCTGCCAGTGCTACGGCGAAATCACCACATTACGAGCGACCGGCATACCATCGTCCGATGAAGGTCGCATGTCTGGGTCTCCTGCTCCAACCGGCGAACCGACCCGTGACTTCACCCATCAGGGGGTGCAGGGAAGATCCTGCCGCGTCCGCGTAGGACGGTAGGGGGTGAAAAAAGCGGGCGACCGGAGCCATACAAGGGGGGCACGAGGCGCGAGCCCCCGCGTGGACTGTTCTCCAAGTGCTCGTCGCCCTGGTGCTCGTCGTCTCTCCGTATCGGCGCGAACGCGCCACCCTGCCCTGGAGGTTCATCCGTCGGGCGCCGAGGCTGGTAAATGACCTGCGCCCCGAACGCGACTCGAACGCGGGGCCTACCGCTTAGACATCCCAGGGGCTTAAGTGTCAAGCGGCTGTGGTGGATTGGGGGTGATTTTGGCGGTGGCCCCAGGCGGTGGCCTCGTCGTAGAGGGTGCGGGTCTTGAGGCATCCGTGGAGGATGCCGACGAGCCGGTTGGCTATTCTCCGGAGGGCGTCGTTGTGGCTGATTCCGCGGTCGCGGAGCCCGTCGTAGCAGGCGCGTGCGCCGGGCGAGGCGGTCAGGGCGGTGAAGGCCTGGGCGTTGAGCGCGTCGACGAGCCGGTCGTTGTGCACGAACCGGGCGGCCACTACTTTCCGCTTCCCGGAGGCACGGGTGATCGGGCTGGTCGCGGTGTAGTTCCTCCTGGCCTTGGAGCCTGTTCAATCATCTGTGTGAGAGGGTGCAGATGATCCCAGTGTGACGAATGTTGCGCTGGCGGAGAGGACACTCTGAGTGAGCACGGAAGAGACCGAAAAAGTGCAGGAAATCGTCGCCGAGGGCGTGGCGGGTGAGGGCCTGCAGGAAATGGTGCTCCCCGCTGAGGAAGCCGCGGCGAAAAGGCTGGCGGATTTCGTCAGCGACGCGGCGATCGACCGGATGATCGCCGACGCGCAGGACGCCGGCGTTTCGCTGCTGGACGGGCCGGGCGGGCTGATCGGGCAGCTGACGGCCCGGGTTATCGAGCGGGCGCTGGGCGCGGAAATGGACGATCACCTGGGTTACGTGAAAGGCGACCCGGCGGGAAACGGGTCGGGGAATTCCCGGAACGGCTCTTACGGGAATACGCTCACCACGACGTCGGGACCGGTGCGGATCACAGTTCCCCGGGACCGGAAATCTGCATTCGAGCCGCAGATCGTGGTGAAAGGGCAGCGGCGCGTCGGCCAGGTCGATGAAATGATCCTGTCACTTTACGCCCGCGGGATGACCACGCGGGACATCCACGCGCACCTGGCGGAAATCTACAGGGTGGAGGTTTCTCCCGCGCTGGTATCGGCGGTGACCGACGTGGTCACTGACGAGATCACCGAATGGCAGAACAGGCCGCTGGACGCCTTTTACGCCATTCTTTACATTGACGCCCTGGTGGTCAAGGTCCGGGACGGCGGCGCGGTGGACAACAAGGCCGCCTACCTGGTCACCGGCGTCGATGCGGACGGGTTCAAGCACGTGCTCGGCATCTGGCTGGGCACGGCCGAGGGATCGCGGTTCTGGGCGGGCGTGCTCGCCGAGCTCCGCAACCGCGGCATCAAGGACGTCCTGTTCGTCTGCTGCGACGGACTCAACGGCCTGCCCGGCGCGATCGAGGCGACCTGGAGCAAGGCGAAAGTGCAGACGTGCGTTATCCACCTCATCCGGGCATCAATCAGATACGTGTCCTGGAAAGACCGGAAGAAGGCCGCCGCGGCGATGCGGCCCATTTACACCGCGCTGAATGAGGCCGCCGCGGAAACGGCGCTGGAGAACCTGCGCCGCGACTTCGGGAAGAAGAGCCCCGGCCTGATCGCCGCGTGGGACCGGGCCTGGGGACCAGTTCATCCCGTTCCTTGAATTCGACTCCGCCATCCGGAAGGTCATCTACACGACTAACGCCATCGAGTCAGTTAACTACCAGCTGAGGAAGATCATCAAGAACCGCGGCCATTTCCCCGGCGACGACGCCGCGATCAAACTGCTTTACCTCGGGATCAGGAATATCACCGGCCGTCATATCGACGGCGACGGGCTGGTCCGCGAACGAGGAGAACGCGGAACGGGTACTTACGGCTGGAAAGCAGCCATGAACGCATTCGCCGTCGCATTCGGCGACCGCGTCCCCGTCTGACCCGGCACCGGAAACTACTCATATTAAGTAACAAAAGGACAACAACTGCCCCAGCTCACACAAAAGATTTGGCTCTGTCGCACACCCAGCTACCACCGGAAGTGCGACAGAGCCGTTAACTTGACAGACCCACCGTCACCATCGAAAGTGCGACAGAGCCGTTAAAATTACAGTCCCGGTTCGTGGTGGGCCTCGGCCTGACGGATCGCGCCGTGTGCGGCGGGCGTTGACGTCGTGGCCGAGGGACTCGGAGCGGGTGACCGGCGGCGTCTATCCGCAGCGGATGTGTTGCCGCGCGGTCACCCAGGCCCCTACTTGCTTGTTTCCACGAGGAGCACCAGGGTGTCGGCCAGTACCCCGTCGTGGTCCATCACTTCCGATGCCGCGGCAGTCTGCAGGGCGGCGAGCGTGGCGTCGAGGTCGGCGACGTCCATGAGCACCGCCACCCGCGTGGGATTCTGCGGGTCGGTGAAGGTGCGGATGTTGGTGACACCGAGCGGCCCGAAGAACTCCTCGCGTTTCGGCGAGGCGAGCCAGTGCTGGGTGTCTTTGACGTCGTGGTGGCCGATTACGGTGGGCATGGTGTCTCCTTGGTGGTCTTGCTGTCCGAGGTCGGGTTGACCGCGGATGTGGTGTTTCGCGAGGTGCCGGATAGGTGATCCTGAGTGGACCCCGGCGCAGCTGGGTCATCCCGGCGTATCGACGACCGGGGTTACGGGCCGAAGTCGACCGCTGCTGCGTGCGAAGAGGACGATTCCTGCCTGGCTTTTCTGCTGCGGTTGAGTTGCGTCACTCCTCGGCGTGGTTGAGTGGCTGACACCCGGACGCGCAGCCGGGCAAGCCCGTCAGCCGTACCGGTGACGGTGGGCTGCCGGGCTGTCGGGGGAGGCTAGGCGTCCTGGTAGATCTCAACTCGTGGCTGACCCTGGACACCCGCCCGCTGCATCGCATCGCGCAGCTCGGCGCCAGCGAGGAATTTTTCGGCGTCGGCCGTGGTGGCGAAACCGTGCATGATCAGCACGTTGTTGGGGTCGTCGGCCGCGCGGTAGACGCTCTGGCGGGTCACGCCGCCCGCCTTCTGGACGTCGCCGAACCCGTCGTAGGCCTTGCGCCACGCCTGGTAGTCGGCGACGTGGTGCTGGACCACTGCTGTTACTGCCATGGGTAAACCCCTCATCGGCTGTCCGGGACCGGCTGGTCGATCCAGCGATGCTCCGGAACCTGCTCACAAGCTATGTCGGTAATCAAAAACAAGCAAATTCATTCTAGAAATATTCATCCACTATTCCCGGGGGTGCCGGGCTTCCTTGACCACATACGCGCGGGCCTTGCTGTGCACCGCCCACGACCTCCGGGGTTACGCCTGTGCGAGATCGCGGCGACCGCGGGCATCTCCGGGCGCAGACTCATAGCATTGCCACCGACCTGCCCGACGCCGCCCGTCATGGCAGCTCCGCGCAGGCCCGGCCCCGCCAGTGAGCCCCCAGCAACTGTGACCTCACCGCAGCCTCTCCGTGCGGATTGGCAAGCAGGGGTTGATCCGTGACGGCTGTGTTTTACTGGGAACGTGCGTCGTAAGCCTGTGGTCACGGGTATCGCGCCTGCTGAGCGCCCCGGCGGGCCGGTGTCAGGTGCGCTGAGCACCGGGCAGACCGAGGTGGTGCGGGACAGGGTGCGGCTGATGATCGAGATTACGGCCCGGGAAGGCGCATACCGTAGGGGACTGCTGGCCGCCGCTGAGCACCTCAGCCCAGAGGAAACAGCGATCATTTCCGATCTGGAGCGGAACGGGCTGCAGGTGTCACAGCTGCACGATGTGCTGTGCGGCGGCCATGTACTGATCGACGACCCGCGGTTGTACGAGGACTGGCGGTTCACTGACGTCAGCCATTTGCGTATCTCCAGCCATCACCGTGACATCGATAAGTCGCGCTACCCCGACATCGGGATGCGCGGCCAGGTGGTCAGGGAGAAGCTGCACGGGCGGACGGCACAAGGCACCTGGGTGCAGCTGGAGAAGACCCCGGCGGCCTTCGGCAAGCGCAAGCTGCCCAGCTTGGACGACATCCGGCACCTCATGGACTACGTGATGTACCGGCTGACCCGCAGCAACGTCGGCCCCTGGGGCCTGTCGGCGATGACCGAGCGGCGGCCGATGTACCTGTCGCCTGACCTCGCTGTCCCCATGTCGCTGCCGCCGGCGGTGGCGGAGTCGCTGACCTCGGCGCTGCGCCGGATCTCGGTCGCCGACGACACCACCGCGGTGTCGCGCGATCTGGCGGGCCGGTTCCGGCCGCCCGGGCAGGCGAACCCGGCGAATGAGCTTGGCCAGGCGCTGTCCGGCCGGGCCGGGAGGGGCCTGTTCGGCAGCTCCAAGGTATGGGTTACCGAGACGCCGGTGCGCAGGACCGCCTCGATCCTGGGTGAGCTCCGCACCGAGTCGGCATCGGAAGCATGGCGGGCAGGAGCGAGAACGGCATGACTGACACTCACCCAAGCGAGCCCGCCCCTGGCCCTAGCCAGGCGTCCGTGCCCGAAGGGCTCGTCGCGGCCGTGGTGAACCTGGTCGGTACCGGTCCGGTGCTGCTCGGGGCGTACACCATCGCAGAGTTGACGGCGGTTGACGCCGTCGTGGACTTCCTGGAGGCCCGACCATCGGACGAGGTGCTCACCGAGGCCATCCGGTCACTGGTGGCCCGCCAGCTCATCGTGGCCGGGCCTCCCGGGGAGCAGGTGCAAGTACGGGGCGACCTCGGCATCGCGGTGGCGTTCGAGCAGCGGGCCCGGATGGTCATGGACGCCCGCGCGACCGGGACAGGTCCGGGTGAGCCGTGGCGGATACTGCTGCTCCCGCAGCCTGAACAGATCTGCCTGGTCTACCGCATCGATACTTTCGGCGTTCACCAGATCGGACTGTACAAGCTCGACGAATCCCTCAGGCAGCTCACCGCGTGGCTGCCCAAGGGGTCACAGGCAGCTCCTGATCCGGCCATGGACCCCGACAGCGTGCTCGCCTCAGCTGAGCGTTCCGCGCTGATCACCCTCACGCACTACTCCACACAGGGGTCAGCCGAGATCGCCGGCGCCAGCACCGACCTGGTGCTCGCCCGTCACCAGGGCCGGCTGCACCTTTTCTCCCGAGACCAGGACAACCCCGCCAAGCTGGTGACCAGCCAGTGGAAAGGCGGCAACGTGCAGGACACGCTCGCCGGCCTGTTGGCGTAACATCCGCTTCGCCGCAGCGCGAGTATGCGCTTCCCGGCCTTGCGGAGCCGACGGGTGTGGCCGGCAGGGGGCGGGCCGGGTGAAGTGCCGCCTGGCGGCGGCCAGGCGGAGGCGTTGCCCTCCCGCATCGTCCACGGCGGCCACCGCCACAAGATCGGCGGGGAGCTGGCTGGAGACCGGGATGGTCGTCCGGCGATCGTCTGCGACCTTCACCTGCACACCGACTGCGGTTCCCGGGGAGACGCGCTGCCCGGCACTGTGTCCGGGCGGTTCCACATTGCCGCGCTTGGCCTGCGCCGCAGCTATCCCTGGTATGCGATCACCAGGCAGGACGTCAGAGAGCACCTAGCGGGGGCGGGGAACGGAACCCGGCTACCCGGCGCCGGGCTGCTGGGCAGCCTGCGGCTGCTGGGCAGCCTGCGGCTGCTGGGCAGCCTGCGGCTGCTGGGCAGCCTGCGGCTGCTGGCCGATCACGGCGCGCCGCCGCTGCCGGCCCCGGTGCTGGAGTGGGTGAGCCGCGACGCCCATCGCCCGCCGCACCGGTCATGCCCAGGTCAGCGCCGTCGAGCTAGCTGGGCCGTGGGCGCTGGCCGCGCTCCCGGTCGCCGCCATGGAACGCGGCGATGAGCACGCGGCAGCGCTCGCCGCCCGGCTGGGAAGGCCGGAGCTTGCCCCCTGGCCAGAGCAGTTGCTCTGGCTGCTCAAGGAATTCGCCGGCCGACTGGAATGATCAGGCCAGGAGCCTGCGGCCGTCACCATCCCCGGCGCCGGGCCGGTCTGCCGGGCGGCTTATGCGGCATGGTTGCGAATGTCGGCCAGGACTGGTCGGCCCTGCGCGGCGAGGGCAGCCGGGCCAGCGGGCCGATGGTTCAGCTGTCGATGTCCTGCCGGCGCAGTTCGGTTTCGAGCAGGTTCATGGCCTTGAGGAAGGCTTCCTGCTCGGCGGGGGTGAGCTTGTCCAGGACGCGGGACAGCGGTTTGGCGGCGCCGTCGAGCCAGTGGCTGATCATGGTTGCCTGGCCGGGGATGACCTGGACGATCGTGCGCCGCCGGTCGGCCGGGTCGGGGCGCCGCTCGACCAAGCCTGCGCGGTCGAGGTCTGCGAGCACGCCGCTGACCGTGGGGAGGGTCAGGTCCAGCCGGGAGGCCAGTTCACCGACGGTGAGCGGGCCGCCGCGGATCTGCTCAAGCGCGGCGACATGCCGCGGGCTCAGCGCGGAGGGCACGGACGCGGGCGAGGCGCGGTCCTGCCAGCGCCGCATTCCCCTGGTCACGCGGGGAAACAGCTGCATCAGGCGCAGGCACAGCGCGGAGTGCTCGGAGCTGCCCGTCTGGTCCGCCATGGCCCTGCTCCCGTGGTGCGCCGTCCCGCCTTGACTGTCTGCCTGCCAAGTATATATGCTTTCGCTATCAAAACTATTCTGATTCAGGAACCAAATTTGCGGAGGACGGCATGACGCCGCAGGGACAGCTGACCGCCTCAGCGCTCCAGGCACTGATCGAGGACGGCACGCTCACCGGGTCCTGGACCCTGGACCCGGCCAGGTCCGAGGTCCGGCTGGAGAGCCGGCACACCTGGGGACTGCGTCCGGTCCACGGCGTCTTCCGCCAGGTCACCGGCAACGGCGCGGTGACAGCAGCCGGCCAGGTTACCGGCACCCTCACCGTCGCTGCCGGGTCGATCGACACGAAGAACAAGATGCGCGACAAGGACCTGCGATCGGCCAAGCTCTTCGACATCGCCAGCCACCCGGACATCACCTGCACCGTCAATGGCATGCAGCCCGCCAACGGGGGCGTTCAGGTGACCGGCAGCCTGACCGTCCGCGGCCGCACCCGTCCGCTCTCCTTCGACGCGAAGGTCTCCGCCGCCAAAGGCGAGGTCCAGCTGGACGCCGAGATACCGGTCAACCGGGCGGACTTCGGCCTGGCCTACAGCCCGCTGCGCATGGCCTCGCTGAACAACACCATCACCGTCCACGCCGTGTTCACCCGCCACTAAGCCCACGGCGCTGCAGACGCTGACGCAAGCGCCGTGAAATCCTCGCCGAGTAACCGTCTTGGCTCCTGGTGAGGGTTTCGTGCGGACCGGGACGTGAACCGGCGACGCGGACCTGATGCTTCCAGCTGGTGTTCGGCTGTAGGAGCCAGGCGCGGCGAGGAAGAGGAATTCGTTTCGGGCTCACTTAACGGCGATCGGGCTCGCCGTCGAGCCGACGGCACCGGTCACCCGCAGCGGCGGCGCGGAGAAGAAGAAGTCCCACTGGCCATCGGCGGCACAATCCTCGGCGAGTGCCTCAAGCCGGTGCGGACGAGCAGTGCGTCGCCGGTGGGTACCTCGACCGCCTGCCGCTCCGCCGCGGCGTCGAGGTCCGCGGAGGTAATCGGATCGTCGTCGGCCAGGATCCGCTCGACACCGCGCAGGCGGGCAATGTCCAGCAACACGCCACGGCCGACCACACCGGGCAGCGTGTGATCGATGCCGTTGCGGACGGCTCCGGGCATCCAGCGTGCCCCGCTCGTCGTCAGCGCCCCATCGGCCCCAGTTCGAGACTTGTCTTTCGATCTCGCGGAAGTTGCCGTCGTCGTTGTCGTCCGTCCTGGTCACCAGATCGACTCCAGTCGGGAAAGCCAGGTCAGCGATTGTGCGCCGGCCCGGGCGACGGCACGACCGGCGCGCGCCTCCTGGTCGATTCCAGCTGAAACTCGCCCCGGCATGATGTGCGATGATTCCGTGATCGCGGGTGAGGTGTATGGAGGGGGCGTTCATGGCTACGCGGAACCCTGAGGGACGCTACGTCGTCATCGAGGCTCCCGCGACGTTCGTGGACCGCGTGCGCCCGGACGGCGTGATAGTCCGGTGGGAATCCCGCCACCACCGCAAGCACCAGAAGCCAGCTGTCGGCTCGACGTGGTGGGCGCCCAAAGCCCGCGGATGGTGGATCGCGATCCTGTTCGCCATCGGATCGCTGCTGTTCGCGCTCGGTTCGGTGCCGGGATACGCCAGCGCTGCCGGGGCCGTCGGGGATACGGTTACCTACTTTGTCGGCTCACTGTTTTTCACCACGGCCTCATTCCTGAGCTACCGGGAAGCGGTCGACGCCGCCCCAGGCACGCTGAACCCCGCGCACCGGCGCTTTTTCGTCTACCAGCCGAGGCGGATCGACTGGTGGGCCACCGGGGTGCAACTCGTCGGGACCCTGTACTTCAACGTCAGCACCGGCGTGGCCATGGTGACCGACCTATCCGCGCAGACGGCTCACCAGCACGTGTGGCGGCCGGATGCTATCGGCTCGGTCTGCTTCCTGGTGTCTAGCGCACTGGCCTGGTACGAGATCTGCCACGGCTGGGCCGCTTGGCGCCCCCGGTCCTATTCCTGGTGGATCACGCTGCTCAACCTGGTCGGGTCGATCGCCTTCGGCATCTCCGCCGTGGCCGGCTACATCAACCCGGTGACCGGCCAGGTATACAACGCCGGGCGAGCCGACACGCAGACCCTGATCGGCGCGGTGTGCTTCCTCATCGGCGCTGTCCTGCTGCTCCCCGAACGCACCCAGCCGGTCAGCGGTCAGGTGATGACGCCCGCTGCCGACGCTGGCGTCGGCCCGTGATCGGTCCGATGGCACGTCACGTCAGAGGTGGCTGAACCCGCCCGATTCCTCCTTGGTCATGGGCGCCGTGACCGGGTGCCTATCGAAGTGGGCCACGGATTCGCGGAAGTCGTCGAGCAGCATGGAGGCCATGTCGCGGCTGACGCCCAGCCGGACCAGGATGCGCTGCACGGCGATGTCAGACACCGCTCCGGTCAGGGTGTAGGCGGGCACCTGCCAGCCGCGGTTACGCAGCCGGTCGGCCAGGTCGAACAGGGTGTACCCGGGATCCTCGCCTTCGCGGATCCGCCAGCAGACCGTCGGGATGCCGGTGGCGGGGTCGCTGTCGCACAGCAGCTCGAACGGACCGAGCTTGACGATTTCGGAGGCGAGGTACTGCCCGATCCCATACGACGCCATGTGGATCTTCCGGTAGCCCTCGTAACCAAGCCGCAGGAAGTTGTAGTAGCTGGCGACGATCTGGCCAGCCGGGCGGGAGAAGTTGATCTGGAATACCGGCATATCGCCGCCCAGGTAGTTGACGTGGAAGATGAGGTCGTCGGGGAGCTCGGCGACGTCCCTGAAAACGACCCAGCCGGCCCCCAGCGGAGCCAGCCCGAACTTGTGCCCCGACGCGGAGATCGACTTGACCCGGGGCAGCCGGAAGTCGAAGGCGACCTCGGGCGCGCAGAACGGGGCCAGGAAGCCGCCGCTGGCGCCGTCCACGTGGATGTCGACGTCCAGGCCGGTGTCGGCCTGCAACTTGTCCAGCGCCTGGGAGATGGCCTCCACCGGCTCGTACGAGCCGGTGTAGGTGACGCCGAGGGTCGGCACGACCATGATCGTGTTCTCGTCCACCCGCTCCAGCACCGACTCGGGGTCCATCATGTAGCGGCCCGGTGCCATCGGGACCTCGCGAATCTCGACATCCCAGTAGCGGGCGAACTTGTGCCACACCACCTGCACCGGGCCGCAGACGAAGTTCGGGTTGTCGGTCGACTTGCCCTCGGCCCGCCGCCGGGCCCGCCACCGCCACTTGGCCGCCATGCCCGCCAGCATGCAGGCCTCCGAGGAGCCGATGGCCGAGGTACCGACGGTGTTGGCCGCGTCGGGTGCGTTCCACAGGTCCGCCATCATGTGCACGCAGCGCCGCTCGATCTCGGCGGTCTGCGGGTACTCGTCCCTGTCGATCATGTTCTTGTTGATCGACAGCGCCATCAGGCCCAGGACCTCGGGTTCCTCCCACGTCTGGCAGAACGTGGCCAGGTTCTGGCGGGCGTTGCCGTCCATCATCAGCTCATCCGCCACCAGCTGGTACGCCTCCCTCGGCAGGGTCTCCTCCCGGGGGAACTTGTACTTCGGGACCGGCCTGTTCATGTCACGCGCGGCGAACAGGCAGTCTTCGGACTGGTCACGGATGGAATCGCGGTCGTGCAGTGCCATGGTCAGCATCTCTCCTTGATCGAGCGCCACTCAGCGCCGGCGATCACCCCGGCCCGATACCAACCTCGAAGCGTCGCCTGCTCCCTGACCCCGATACTGGCCTGGCCTGACCCATGCCGTCATCACCCGATTAGAAGTACTGATCCTCGTGCAGCCCGTCGGCATGTCAGGCGGCGCGGAGCCCGCATCCGGTAGTCGTCATGGTGAGGCCGCATTCGGTTGATCTCCCGCCGATCCGGATAGCCTGGCCGGACCGGGGAAGCCCGGCCCAGGCCGATGAGGGACAGAACTAGGTTCCAGCACTGCTCACCGGCCCCGTATCGGGCTTCCCGGTTCCTTCCGAAGGACGGAGCCTGTTGGTGCTAAGCGGCGTCCAGGTTCTCACGGCTGCCGTAAGCGCACAGCCCCCACAGCGCGACCACGTCTGCGGCGATGATGACCAGCGCCCAGAACGGGTAGGCCGGGACGAGGAACATCATGTCGATGGCGTTGAGGCCGACTACGGCCACCGCGAACCAGCGGGCCAGGTGGTTGCCCAGCAAGACGCCGCCCGCCGCGATCAGCTGCAGACGGAGAGGATAAGGGTGACCCAGCCCCAGGCCCGCAGGTCGCCGATCACGTAGTGCGCGTTGGCGACGAAGACGTGCGAGTTGGCGATCGCGGCGATGCCGTAGAGCATGTTGAAGAAGCCGATGATCAGCAGCAGGATGGACGCGAACAGGACCATCCCGTAGCCGCGGCCTTCCGCATGGCGCCCGCCCGCCCCGCTCTGCGGCCTGGTTGTCAGCGAAGTCATAGTGACCTCCTAGGTGAGAATCGCCGGGCCCTCAGCCGCCGGTGCCCTCTTTCCGCTCCGCCTGGGCAGGCGGGGTGTGAACACCGAACGTGGGCCCATGGCCTCGCCTTCACCATCACCCGGCGCGACCTGCCCACTTAGAGCAACCCACTTAGAGCAATAGGTCCCGGCGTTGCGGGCCGATCGACACTGCGCGCCAGCCTGGCGGAACGCGCAGATCACCTCGCGCGCCTGCGACCGATAAGCCCCGTGCTCGGGGAGTGCCACCCGGAGCTGGCCGTTGGCCCACCGGGTCACTTCACCCCATCGGGGTGATGGAACTGGCTCAGCCGCAAGGTGGAATGGAATGGTACTGGCGGCAAGCGGAGGGATGTGGACTAGGCGGCGGGATTCCAGGAGACGTTGCGCAGGCTGGCGATGATCGGGGAAGGCTTCGCCGGGGATGCGGCCAGCCCTGGATCCCACGAGCGCGGCACCGCTGCACGTGGCGGTGTCGGCGGCCGTCGGGTCAGCGGCTGTGTGCCTGGAATGGAGCATCAGCCGGGCGCTGGCGGCGGGCGCGATCCAGGACGCGCCGCGCTCGAGGAACCGGACGATTACCGGTAACTCCGGGCTAGGCGGAAGGAGAAGGAGTGGTCATGGCTGTGAAGACTGAAGGTAGCGCGTCGGCGAGTGCCGCGCGGTCATCCGGTAAAGGTCCAGTGCGGGCCGGGACGGTGGAGCATCTGAGCCGGGCGGACCGGGTGGCCCGGGGCAAGGACGCCCGCGCGGTGGCTCCGCTGGAGTCGCAGGCGGAGTTCGTCCCGGCACGGAAGCGGGATCCGGTGGGGCTGCTCCTGGAGCAGGCCAAGACGCGGGTGCCGGAACTGGTGCCGGTACGCCACGGGCGGATGCTGGTGTCCCCGTTCACGTTCTACCGGGGCGCGGCGCTGCCGATGGCGGCCGACCTGGCCACCACTCCCGCGTCGGGGCTGCGGGTGCAGCTGTGCGGGGATGCCCACCTGGCGAATTTCGGCGCGTTCGCCTCGCCGGAGCGCAACCTGGTCTTCGACGTCAACGACTTCGACGAAACCCTGCCCGGGCCGTTCGAGTGGGATATCAAGCGGCTGGCGGCGAGCCTGACGGTGGCGGGACGGGACAACGGGTTCTCCGCCAAGGACTGCCGCAAGATCACCCTGGCGGCGGGAGAAGGCTACCGCACCGCGATGCGCGGGTTCGCGGACCAGACCTTCATGGACGTGTGGTACACCCACGTGGACATCCAGTCGGCCCTGGCCGAGTTCCAGTCCCAGATGAAGGCGAAACGGTACAAGGAAGCCCAGAAGATGCTGGGCAAGGCGCACACCAGCGACACCATGAAGGCCGTGGGCAAGCTGACCACCGTGGTCGACGGGCAGCGGCGGATCATCAGCCAGCCCCCGCTGATCGTCCCGGTCGAGGAGATCTTCGCCGACGTGCAGGCCGACGCGATCTACGAACTGATCCGCACCGTGCTGGGCAAGTACCGGCGCACCCTGCAGTCCGACCGGCGGCACCTGCTCAAGCAGTTCGACATGGTGCAGGTGGCCCGCAAGGTGGTGGGGGTCGGCAGCGTCGGCACCCGCGCCTGGATCGTGCTGATGGATGCCATGGACGGCGTCGAGCCGCTGTTCCTGCAGGCCAAGGAGGCCCAAACGTCGGTCCTGGCCGAATATGCCGGGCGCAGCCAGTACAGCAACCAGGGTGAGCGCGTGGTCGCCGGACAGCACCTGATGCAGGCCGAAAGTGACATCTTCCTCGGCTGGACCCGCGTCTCCAACCCCCTGGACGGGATAGACCGCGACTTCTACGTTCGCCAGCTGAAGGACTGGAAGTTCTCCGTGCCGATCGAGCAGATGATCCCGCAGGGCATGACGCTGTACGCCCGGCTGTGCGGGGCGACCCTGGCCCGGGCGCACGCTCGCTCTGGGGACCGCATCGCGCTGGCCGCCTACCTCGGCGGCTCGGACACGTTCGACCAGGCCATCGCCGACTTCGCCGAAACCTACGCCGACCAGAACGAACGCGACTACGCCGCGTTCCAGACCGCCGTGAAGGAGGGCAGAGCCGAAGCCGCCACCGAGATCTAGCACCCGACGCAGGTCCGCCCCGCCTTGACCGATCAGCTCGCCGGGGTCGATCAGCTGTTCCTGTGCCTCCACCTGCTCCTCCCGGTGCCGTTCCGGGAGGCTCACCCGCTGGGGGTGACGTGGCAGGGACCGCGGTCGTTCTAAGGTCGGGAAGGCCCGCAAGACTTGCGCGTCGCGACACCTCAGCCCGGGCCGAACGAACGGAATGATAATGACCGAGGTACCCCTAGATGAGCTAGGTCCCGTTGACTACATCGTCGTCGAGTTCCCGGCGGGAGCGAGCAGCTTCACCGGCGAGATGGCGGCAGAGCTGGTGGCGCTGGCCGACTCCGGCACCATCCGCGTGATCGATGTCCTGATCCTCACCAAGGATGCGGACGGTACGGTCGAGGCGGCAGAACTCTCTGATATCCCCGAGCTCGGAGAATTGCAGGCGATCGAGGCCGAGCTGGCAGAACTCCTGGCGGCGGAGGATGTCGACAACCTCGCCGCGGCGATGGAGCCGGGGAGCACGGCTGGGGTGCTCATCTGGGAGAACCTGTGGGCGACCCCCTTCGCATCAGCGGTGCGGCGTTCGGGCGGCCAGCTGATCGCCAACGGGCGGATTCCCATTCAGGCGATTATCGCCTCGATCGAGGCCGAGCAAGTAACTACGACCGCAGGAGACTGACAATGCCACTGAGACCAGCACGCGTGGGCAGGGTCGGCGTCATCCGCGCGCCGGTCGCGAAGACCGCCGTCGTGGCCTCCGCCGTCAGAACCTGGTCCCGCGCCGGTCGCGAGGACCGCCGTGGTAGCCGCCGCCGTCACCCCGCGGAGGGTGGGTCGCCGGCGGATTTGACCTCGATCCATTGATCGAGAGTCGGGCCATGACCGGCGGGACGGGTGGTTGGGACGATGATCGGGGAATGTGCGCGCGGATGGCTTCGGCGTTCCTCTCTCGGACGATGACGTCCCGGTTGGGGCTAGTGAAACGCCTTCGGGCAGAAGGAGTGCTGAAGTGAACCAGCCGTTCAGGGGCACGATCAATGTCGATATCCGGGATTCGGTGCCGGACTGGGCGCCGTTCGAGCCGCCGAAGGCGCCGGACGGCGCGCCCAGCGTGGTGTACATCGTGCTGGATGATGTCGGCTTCTCGGCCATGAGCTGCTATGGGGGCCCGATCGAGACGCCGAACATCGACCGGATCGCGAACGACGGGACCCGCTACACGCAGTGGCACACCACGGCGCTGTGCTCGCCCACCCGGTCGTGCCTGCTCACCGGCCGCAACCACACCCGCAACTCGATGGCCTGCATCACCGAGGCCGCGATCGGGTTCCCGAACGCCAGCGGCACCATCCCGCCGGAAAACGGCATGCTGCCCGAGATCCTGGGCGAACAGGGCTGGAACACCTACATGACGGGCAAGTGGCACCTGTGCCCGACCGTGGAGATGAACGTCGCCTCGACCCGGCGGAACTGGCCGTCCGGCCGCGGGTTCGAGCGCTGGTACGGGTTCCTGGGCGCGGAGACCAACCAGTGGTACCCGGACCTGGTCTACGACAACCACCCGGTGGACCAGCCGAAGTCACCGGCCGAGGGCTACCACCTGACCGAGGACCTAACCGACAAGGCGCTCGAGTTCATCAAGGACGCCAAGACGGTCGCGCCGGACAAGCCGTTCTTCCTGTACTACGCGCCCGGCGCCGCGCATGCGCCGCACCACGTCTCGAAGGAGTGGGCCGATAAATTCAAGGGCCGCTTCGACATGGGGTACGAGGCGATGCGGGAGCAGACGCTGGCCCGGCAGAAGCAGATGGGCATCGTCCCGGCCGACACCGAACTGCCGCCCATCAACCCGATCGGCACGCCCGAGACCCGCACGGGGCCCAAGGGCCAGCCGTTCCCGCCGCTGGACGTCACCAGGCCGTGGGATTCGCTGTCCGCCGACGAGAAGCGGCTCTTCGCGCGGATGGCCGAGGTGTACGCGGGGTTCCTGGCCCACGCCGACCACCACATCGGCCGGCTGCTCGACTACCTGGAGGAGTCCGGGCAACGCGACAACACGATGGTGATCCTGGTGTCGGACAACGGGGCCAGCGGCGAGGGCGGCCCCGACGGGTCGGTCAACGAGATGCTGTTCGCCAACGGCATCCCCGACAATATCCAGTCCAACCTGGCGATGATCGACGAGCTCGGCGGGACCCGGACCTACAACCATTACCCAAACGGCTGGGCGATGGCGTTCAACACGCCGTTCAAGATGTGGAAGCGGTACGAGTTCAACGGCGGCACCGCCGACCCGTGCATCATCTCCTGGCCCTCCGCCGCCGACGGTGCCCCCGGTCGCGGCGAGATGCGCCACCAGTACCACCACGCCATCGACATCGTGCCCACCATCCTGGACACCCTCGGCGTCGAGGCCCCGGAAACGATCAAGGGTCATGTGCAGAGCCGGTTCGACGGGGTGAGCATGCGCTACAGCGTGGCTGACCCGTCGGCGCCGTCGGCCCGCAAGACCCAGTTCTACTCGATGCTCGGCTCGCGCGGGATCTGGCACGAGGGCTGGAAGGCGGTTACCAACCACCCGACGATCAGCGGCTGGAGCAACTTCAACGACGACACCTGGGAGCTCTATCACACCGATACCGACCGGGCCGAGCTGCACGACCTGGCCGCCGAACACCCGGAGAAGGTCAGGGAGCTGGTCAACCTGTGGTTCGCCGAGGCCGGCCAGAACGATGCCTTCCCGCTCGATGACCGGTCCCCGCTGGAGATCATCCTGACGCCGCGGCCGCAGCTGGCCTCCCCCCGCGACCGCTACACCTACTTCCCCGACACCGCCGAGGTGCCCGAGGCGCAGGCGGTGAACATCCGCAACCGGTCCTTCACGATCGGGGCGCTGGTCGATATTCCCGCCCCCGGCGCGGAAGGGGTCCTGTTCGCGCACGGCTCCCGGTTCGGCGGCCACGCCCTGTACGTGAAGGACAACCGGCTGCACTACGTCAACAACTTCGTCGGCATGATCGAGCAGAAAATCGACGGCACCCAGGACGTGCCCACCGGGCAGAACCTGATCCTGTCGGCATCCTTCGACAAGGACGGCGAGGACCCGCCGCACGTCTCGACCGGGATCCTGTCCCTGTATCACGGGGACAAGAAGGTCGGCGAGGGCCGGATCAAGACCCAGCCTGGACAGTTCATGTTCGCCGGCGAGGGCCTGTGCGTCGGACGCGACAGCGGCGAGGCCGTCACAGACGACTACCCGAACGGGTCGCCGCACCGCTTCACCGGCGGCACGATCAAGCGGGTCGCCGTCGACGTCAGCGGTGATCCGTACGTCGACCTCGAGCGCGAGGCCCAAGCCATGCTCGCCCGAGAGTAGAAGCGGTGGGAGCCCAGCATTACTGGCCGGGTCGCCGGCCCAGTACGGCGCTCGGATCTTCCGGTCAACGACATCGTTCGCGACCTCGGAGAGCTTGCGGAAGGGCGGCCCTTACGCGTCTAGCAGTCCCAGCTCGCGGGACCGGGTGACCGCCTGGTTACGTGACGAGGCGCCCAGCTTCCGGTAGAGAGACATCGCCTCGGACTTGACGGTGTGACGGGACAGGAACATTTCCTCAGCGATCTCCCGGAACGATAGGTGGGTCGGCAGCATCGGCAGCAGGCGTAGCTCTGCGGCCGTCAGGGCCGAGGCGCCCAGGGCGGACGAACTGCCGACATGGGACAGATCCGCCCGGAGATCGGCGGCCTGCCTGGCGAAGACACCCAGGCCCGGGCGGCGGGTGAGGACCTCGGTCACCTCCTGCAGGAGGATCCGCGCCGCGGCGATGTCGGACAGCGCCTGGTGGCACCTGGCGAGCTCGATCCTGGCCTGGACGGCGAGGTGCGGCACAGCGTAGGTCAGGGCCGGCCGAAGGCGCTGCGCCCTGGTCAGTTCCGCCACCGCACGCGGCCGGTCGGCCTCGTGCAGTGCTATCCGGGCGGCTGCGGCATGCACGATCGTAATGGGAGGGTAGTCCGCCAAGTTGGCCTCACGGGCCAGCGACCGGGCCTGGGACAGGTGCCGCTCGGCTGCCTCCCAATCCCCCCGGGCGATCGCCAGCAGCGACCGTTGCGCCAGCGCCACGCAGACACCGACGGCTGGGCCGCCAGGATGACCTCCGGCGGCAACGTCCTCGAAGAGGACATCGGCCCGGCCGCTGTCACCGGCCATCAGATACGCCATCCCCAGGTACAACGTCGCCGAGTTCCGCCAGAAACTGCCCGCGGCCATCGTCCCGGCAGCGAGTTCCGCGTCGGTCCGCATCTGCTCTGCG
Source organism: uncultured Actinomycetota bacterium (assembly GCA_963843745.1). Classification (GTDB taxonomy): domain Bacteria; phylum Actinomycetota; class Actinomycetes; order Streptosporangiales; family Streptosporangiaceae; genus Trebonia. The sequence continues at coordinate 316,459 of CAWJLP010000005.1, read as the reverse complement.
CCGTCGCGGCACATCAGCGCCCGCATCAGCGCCAGCCACGGCTCGATCGAGGCGCTCCCGTCCGGCAAGCTGGCCACGGCGGCTGCCCGCTCGGCGGCCTCGGCCCAGCGTTCGGCCTCACCCGGCTTCCCGGTCAAGGCGGAGATCATCGCGGCCAAGACGGCGGCCGTCGGCTGATTCGCGGCATCCCCGTGCTCTTTGAGCCACCCGAACCACCGCTCGGCGGTAGCGACCCGGCCCTCCTGGTAGGCGGCAAACGCCAGCGTGCCGACCAGGCGGCCGGCCGCACCCTCGTCGCCGGCCTTCATCCAGTACCCCAGTGCCTCGACCGGTTCCCCGTTGCGCTCGTGCCACCGCGCAGCCCGCCGCTGCAGGACGGGGATCAAGGCGGGCTCGAGGCGGTGCAACTCCGCCAGGAGCACGTCGCGGAACAGGTGATGGTAGCGGTACCACTGCCCTCGCCGGTCCAGGGGCACCAGCAGCGAGTTCGACCGCTCCAGCCCGGCCAGGACTCGGGCGGACCCGGGTGCCTCGAGCACTGCATCGCACAGTGGCCCGCACATCCGCTCCAGAACCGCGGTCCGGGTGAGGAACACCCGGTGCCGGTGGGAGATCCGGGCCAGGAGCTCCGCCTCCACGTACTCACTCACCAGCCGGTCATCTCCGCCGAAAGACGCCGCCGCGCCCGCTAGCAGGCCACCCTCCCGCAGGTACAGCGCCGCCAGGTACAAACCGGCCGGCCATCCCTCGGTTCGCCGGTGAAGTTCCGTCACATCGTCCTCGCCGACCACGACGTCCGCGCCGCGCAGCAGCAACGACGCCTCGTCGCGGTCAAGCGACAAGTCGCTTGGGCCGATCTCCAGAATCCTTCCCTCGGCCCGCAGCCGAGCCACGCGCAGCGGAGGCTGGGAGCGCCCGGCCATCGCCAGCCGGGAGCCGCCCGGGACATGATCGGCCAGCGCCGACAGCGCCGCCTGGCATTCCCGGTTGCGGAGCGTGTGCACGTCGTCCAGGATCAGCACGACCGGCGTGGTCACCGAGGAGAGCGCCGACCCGAGCCGCGGGACGACCGAGCCGGGCACCGAGCTCCCCGGCGAGGCGAGCACATCGAAGACCCGCTCGTCGATCGGCTCGATCGCATTGAGCGCCTCCGCGACATAGGTGAGCAGGACCTTCGGATCGTTGTCCCGTTCATCGACCGACACCCAGGCGAACGACTGGCCGTTACGCTCGGCCCATTGCGACAAGAACGTCGTCTTGCCGTAGCCCGGCGGCGCCACCACCGACACGACCGGACGCCCATCACCGTGCGCTAGCCGTTCGATCAGTGACGAACGAGGCACCGTCCCCTGCCGCACGAGAGGACGGCGGAGCTTCGACGTGACGAGATCGAACACCGGGCCGCGCGCGGGGTGCCACCGGGCCTCGTGCTCACGCGGTTCGCTGTCGCCCATGCCCCACCCTGCCCTCAGAAGGGCTCGCAGCCCTGGCCTGGCCGGCCAGGCCAGCCCGAAATGCTCGTGACAGGCCGCCAGGCCCCTCCCGGGCGGGCTGGCCAGGGAGGGGGGATGTCATGCGGCCCCGCGGACGGCAGGTCCGGTATCAGCCACGGTGTCATCGCTGCGACTGCTCACTCAACTCACCGCCAGGCGGTAGGGGAACCTGACGCCACCGGGGTCCTGAGCAGCGGTGTGGCTTACACCCGACGATAACACGTATGCCCTGCACAGGACATATGTGGCGGAGTCGGCCCGGGCGGGACGAACGCGCCATGGCTACGTAAACGGGCGTGTCCGGTCACCGCAACTCACCCTTGGCGGATGGTTCGTACGGCGGCACAACTGGCTACATTTGCCGCCGGTGAACCAGCAGACCGGGTGCGACCGCGGCGGGTTACGGGCCAGCAACGCGCCCCGTCTCGAAAGGTCAGGGGTCCGGGACGGCGGGTCAGGGCAGGGATCCCGCGCTGGATCACGTGGTCGTGGCGGTATTCGAACCGGTCGCTGGATAACGTGGATTCGGGCCCCACCCGCCTCGCTCGTGAGCCTCCGCTGAGCTGCGGCTATGCGCTGGTCAGGTCGCCGGTCAGGCCGAGCCTGGCGGCTTGGTCCGCGGCGGCCCGGCGGTTGGACACGCCGAGTTTCCCGAGCACGGCCGAGACGTGGTGGCTGGCCGTCTTGGCGGAGATGAACAGCTCCGCGGCGATCTCGGCGTCGGTGCGCCCGGCGCAGACCAGGGCGAGCACCTCGCGCTCGCGCCGGGTCAGGCCGGCCGGGTCGCGGCGCGTGGCGGCCCGCTGCCCCACCGGGATCGACCGGATGCCGAGCCGCCGCATGGTCCGGCGGACGAGCCGGGCGGTGGCGGTCGCGCCGAGGTCCTGGCAGATGTCCAGGGCCTGCCGCAGCGCTTCTTCCTCGCCGGAGTCGAGCAGCGCCAGCGCCGCGTCGTACGGGCACCCGAGGTCGTCGTGCGCCTTGGCCGCGCCGCGCCAGTCCCCGTCGAGTTCCATCCGGTACGGGGCCGCGATCTCCCCGGCCGGGATCGGTGACGTGCCGGTGCGGCGGATCCAGGCCGCCGCCTCGCCGCGCAGCCAGGGGGAGGCGCCGTCCGCCGCCAGGCCCGCGATGAGGGCGTCCCGGTGCGCGGCGGCCGTGTCGCCCGCCAGCCAGTGCGCCTCCGCCTGGCTCAGCCGCATCGGCACGACGTACTGCGGATCGCCGGTGCCATCGGCTGCCGCCATGGCCGCGTCGAGATACTGCCACGCCCCCGCCGCGCCGCGGCGGGCTAGGATCCGGCCGAGCGTCCCTTGCGGGAACATCCGGTTGACCGGCGAAGAGACGGTCCGGGCCAGCACGACCTCGGCGAGGTCGACCGCTTCGTCCCACCGTCCGAGCCGGTCGAGCGCGGTCGTCCGCACACCTTGCAGGCAGGTCAGGTAGACGCCAAGGTCCTGTTCCTCGCAGTAGGCGACCCCGGCGAGGTAGTAGGGCTCCGATGCGGCGAACCGGCGCTCCGCGCAGTTCATTTCATGCAGGTTGGTGTAGGTATGCCCCGCTTCGCGGGCGGCGCTGTGTGACAGGGCGATGTCAAGAGCCCGCTGCAGCGGGGGCACCCCGTCACCGCCGAGCGCAAGGACCGCCCATGCCTGCAGGTTGAGCGTGTACGCCTGCAGGCCGAACGCGCCAAGCGAGGCGGCGAGAGTTTCCGCCCGCCCGGCAACCGTCATCATCTCGGCCCACCGCGCCTGACCGCCGTAGTCGGCGGCGACGCTGGCATAGGCCCTGGCCAGCTCCACCGACGGGCCGAGCGGCTCGAGCGCCCGCACCGCCGCCGCGGAGGCCTCGCCCGCCTCCTTGCCCCTGCATAGCCGCCACAGCGTGGTGGACAGCTTGCGCAGGATATCGCCTTCGCGCAGCGGGTCGCCCGTCGTGCGCCACAGCGACAGGGCTCGCTCGTAGGCGGCCGCGGCTACGTCCCAGCTGTCGATCACCGACAGCTCGTCGGCCAGTGCCTCGTAACGGCCGGCCAGGACCGCGGGCCGCTCGCCGTCGGCGACGCGCAGCGCCCGCTCGAATTGCGCGGCCGCCTCCCGGTGCGATCCGAGCCCGGCGGCGTGCCGCCCGGCGAGCGTGGCGTGCTCTAGCGTGGCCGGGGCGTCGCCGGCCGCCTCGGCGTGGAAGGCGAGCCTGGCGTGGTCCGTGCCGCCCGCCGCCAGCAGCGCGGTCAGCAGCCGGGCGTGGATGGCCGGCTGGCGGTGCGCGGGGATGTCCTGCGCCACCGCGCGGCGGGCGATCTCGTGCCGGAACCGCAGCACGGCGCCGTCGGCGGTGAGCAGGCCACGGTCGACGAGCTCGTCCACCACTGACGGCGGGCAGTCGGCGGCCTGCTCCAGCAGCCACGGCTCGACGACGGACCCGATCAGCGCGGCGGCGTGCAGCACGTCGCGTGCGCCTGGCCCGAGCCCCGCGACGCGCGCGAGCACCGCGTCAACGGCCGACCTGGGCACCTGGTCCAGCCCGGTGCGCAGCGTCTCCGTCACGTAGAAGGAGTTGCCGCCGGTGACCCGGTACAGCTCGGCGGCGTCCAGCCCGCTGCCGGCCGACAGCGCCGCGACAGCCGCCGCGGACAGCGGCGCCAGGTCCACCCGCCGCGTGCACCGCTGCACCGCGAGGTCCCCGAGCGCCGTCCGCAGCGGATAGCTGGCCGCGAGCTCATCGTCCCGGTACGTCGCGATGAACAGCACCGGCAGCGAGCCGATCCGCCGGGAGAGGAACCGCAGCAAGTCGAGCGTCGCCTCGTCGGCCCAGTGGATGTCCTCGACGACGACGGCGCTCAGCCGGTCCGACTTCGCGAGCTCGCCGAGCAGCAGGCCGAACAGTTCCTCCCGCTCGGCCGACGCGTCGAAGCGCCCGGCCAGCTCCGCCACTTCCCCGCCGATCTGGCCGGCGATGTCGAGGAAGGCCCCGAGCGGCCGCGGCGTGAACAGCCCGTCGCACGCCCCCAGGTAACACCGCGTGCCCGTTAGGCCGGCGGTGAACCGCTCGACGAGCGCGGACTTGCCCACCCCGGCCTCGCCCGAGACAAGCACCAGCCGTCCCTGGCCACGTCGCGCCTCGTCGGCGCAGGCGGCCAGGGAGGCCAGCGGCTCTTCGCGCTCAAGCAGCCCCATGACATCCAGTGTCGGTCATGGGCCGCCCGGCAGGCAATGAAGGGTCCGGCGGATCCGGGCCGCCCGGAGGAGCGTCAGCGCGCCGGCACGGTCGCCGTGGTGGTGCGGAACGCCCGCCGGTAGGCCTGCGGCGTCGTCCGCAGCGCGCGGCCGAAGTGCTTGCGCAGGTTGTCCGGGCTGCCGAAGCCGCTCTCCCGGGCGAGCACGTCCACGGGCAGGTCGCTGGTCTCGAGCAGTCGCTGGGCGAGACCGATCCGTTCCCGCACGATCCACGACAGCGGTGTGGTCCCGGTGCTCGCCAGGAACCGCCGGGCGAACGTGCGCGGGCTCATCGCCGCCCGCGCGGCGAGGTCGGCCACCGTGACCTGCTCGTCGAGGTGCCCCCGCAGCCAGCCGATCGTGTCGGCGAACAGGTCGCCGTCGTCGAGCGGCGGCATCGGCGTCTCGATGTACTGCGCCTGGCCGCCTGGCCTGTGCAGCGGGACGACGAGGTCGCGTGCCACCTTGGCGGCGATCTCGGTCCCGTGGTCGCGCTGCACCAGGTGCAGGCAGAGATCGAGGCTGGCGGCGCTCCCGGCGGAGGTGAGCAGGTCGCCTTCGTCGGTGTACAGCACCTTCGGGTCCACCGACACCCGCGGATAACGGCGCGCGAGATCCGCGCACTCCGACCAGTGCGTCGTCGCCGTATGCCCGTCGAGCAGCCCCGCGGCCGCCAGCACGAACGCGCCGGTGCACAGCGAGACGATGCGCTGGCCCCGCGACCTGGCCAGCCGCAGGGCGTCGAGCACCGGAACGGGAACCGAGCCGGGATCCACCAATGGCAGTACGACGACGGTCTCCGCGACGGCCAGCGCGTCCAGGCCGTGCGGGACCTCCACGCGGAACCCGCCGTCGGTCATCACCGACGGCGCGGGACCGCAGACCGACAGCGAATACAGCGGATCGCCGGCCGCGGTGGTGATGATCGTGCCGAAGACGTCGTTCGCCACCGCGAGTTCGAACAGCGTGACACCGTCGCAAGCCAGCGCCGCGACGCGATGCGGCGCAGTGGCAGTTTTGTCCTGCACCCTGTCAATAATGCCACTGTCGGCGCGGCGCGGCCAGGTGGAGGCTAGCAGCATGAGAGGCATCCACAGCGATCATCGCTCCTCTTCCTCAGTGCAGGGCCCGGACGATCTCCTGCTCGGCGACCCGCTCGGCCTGCGGCCGGCCCGCCCGGCCGACCGGGTGCGCGCGCGGGTATCCGGCGCGTCGCTGGACGCGGCGCTGGCGGCCGGCGTGCCCCCGGAGTCGTCGCGGCTGCTGGCCACGCGGGCCAGGGACATCGTTACGCTGCCCCGCCGCCAGGCCCTGGCGCGCGACTGGGAGCACCTGCTGCGCGTCGCGCGAGGCGGGAAGCCCGGCCAGGTGCGCCGCGTCCGCGCCAGCCAGATCGCCGCGGCCGGGCCGGTCATCAGCGAGCTGGCGGAACGCCTCGCCGCGCCGCTGCCGGTCGGGGCGCGCGGCGTGGCGATGGCGACCGTCCTGCTGACCGACGCCACCGGCCCGGTGTACAACGGGCGCAGCCGCGAGACTCCTCACCGCCGCGCTCGAGGCCGCGATAGAACAGCTCGACCCAGCGCGGCCGGTCTTCACCTGACCCGCAAACCGGACCCCGTCGTCACGGCACCGTGTACGCCACCACCTGCGGGAGCCCGCCCCTGGTGGTCGCGGTCTTGTCGGGAGCGCCCGCGGCGACGATCACCGCGTTGCCGGCCACCGCGATCGGCGCGTTCGTCTCAGCGGGCAGCTTCTGCTGGTACACGATCGCGCCGGTGCTCCGGTCCAGCGCGATCAGCTCGCCGGTGAGCAGCGTGGTGACCACCAGGTTGTTGACCACGGTGGCCCCGCCGAGCGGGAAGCTCGCCACCTTCGTGGCCCATTCCACCTTGCCGGTGGCCAGGCTGAGCGCTTCCACTTCCCCGCTGACGCCGACGCCGGCCGAGGCGTCGGCGGTGACGCTCTGCAGGCTGCTGATCGTGAGCGGCAGGTTAATGGTCTCCAGGTACACGGTGCCGTCCGCCAGCGCCATGTTGGCCAGCACGCCGCCGTACGATCCCGGCGCGATCACGTAGGGCGGCTTCAGGGTGATCTTGTGCTCGAGCAGCAGCAGCGAGTCGTCGTCGTGACCGTTGTGCTCGCCGACCGGCGTCTTCCACAGCAGCGCCCCTGTCTGGGCGTTCATCGCGTAGACGTCGCCCATCTTGCCGCCGCCGATGACCGCCGGCACCCCGCCCACCGTCGCCGCGATCGGCGAGGCCTGCATGTCCCAGTCCTTGAAGTCGTTCGGCACCGCCTGGTAGTACCAGCGCAGCTTCCCCGTCGCCGCGTCCAGGTTCACCTCGCTGTCGGTGTAGAGCAGCCGGGCCGGGTGCGAGATAGCTGACCCGAGTGACTGGTACGGGTTTCCTGTCCCGAACGTCACCGTTCCGTCGCCTCCGACGAGCGGCGTCTCCCAGGCGCCGCCCGCCCCGAGGCCCAGCGCCTGGACGCCAGGCGCCGGTCCGGTCAGCGTGTTGAACTTCCACAGCAGCGCGCCGTTCGACGCGTTGAGCGCCATCAGCACCCCGCCGCCGGATCCTGACCCGTAGGCGGTGGACAGGTAAACCCGCCCGCCGGAAACCTGCGGCTGCATCTCGAACGTCCCCTGGCCGCTGGCCAGCAGGCTGCTGTCTGTCCAGGCTGGCTTCCCCGTCGCGGCGTTGAGCGCGAATGCCGCGGTTGCCGTCTGCCCGTACACCCGGCCGTCCGCCACCGCCACCCCATTAGGCCCAGGACCGGTCTGCACCGGGGTGTTCACCTGGTACTCCCACTTCAGCTTGCCGGTGGCGAGGGATATCGCGTAGACGTTGCAGTACAGATCCTGCATGTACACGACGCCGTCCGCCACGACCGGGTTAGCGGCCAGCGAGCCGGCGCCGTGCAGGTTCGCCGCTCCCTGGCCGGTGAGCTTGAACGCCCACGCCTCCTTGAGCTGTGACACGTTGGCCGACGTGATCGTCGAGCCCGTGGCGACCCGGGTGTTGGCCTGGTCGCCGTTCGGGTACTGCCAGGACCCTGACGGCGCGGCCGCGTCGGCGAACGTGCTGGTCACCGGAGCGGGCTGGGCAGAGCTCGCGGAGGAGCAGCCCGTGGCGAGCAGGGCCAGGGCCGACGCGGCACCCAGGCCAGCGTAGATACGACGGTGTGAAAACAAGCTCGCGGTCATCCGATTCACCCCACTTAAAGTGATATCACAATGATAGATGCGTGAAATCAGCTTGGTCAACCGTGCAGTCCCCCGCGAAGAACGCGCGGCCACCCTATTGACGGAACCGGCCGCCGCCGCTACCGTGCCGGCACATGACCGATCTCGGCTCGCTCGCAGCGCGGATTGTCGACGGCTCGATCGAGGTCATCGACCTCACGTCGCCGCTGCACGCGGGGACGCCCATCCTCCAGCTGCCGCCCCAGTGGGGCCAGACGAACACCTTCCAGCTCGAGGAGATCAGCCGCTACGACGACCGGGGCCCCGCCTGGTACTGGAACAACATCCGCACCGGCGAGCACACCGGCACGCACCTGGACGCACCGAACCACTGGGTCACCGGCAAGGATCTCGAGGACGTGTCCCAGATCCCGCCGGGCCGGCTGATCGGCCCCGCGGTCGTCATCGATCGCGTCGCTGAGACGACGCGGGATCCCGACTACCTCCTCGACGCCGGGGACCTCGACGACTGGCAGCAGCAGCACGGCCCGCTGCCGGACCGCGGCTGGCTGCTCTTCCGCACCGGCTGGTCCGCTCGCGGCGACGACCCGCGGCGGTTCGCCAACGCCGACGACAAGGGCGCGCACACCCCGGGCATGACGCACGCCGCCGCCAGCTACCTCGCCGCGAGCGGCCTGCTGGGAGTGGGCGTGGAGACGGTCGGCACCGACGCGGGCCAGGCCTACGGCTTCAACCCCGCGTTCCCGTGCCATCAGGAGGTGCTCGGCGCGGGCAAGTACGGACTCACCCAGCTCCGCAACCTCGACAGGCTCCCGGTGACGGGCGCGGTCGTGATCGCCGCCCCGCTGCCGATCGTCACCGGGTCAGGCTCGCCGGCCCGCGTGCTCGCGCTCGTAGAGAAATGACCACGGTCGCCGACGCGGTCGGCGCCGCGCTGGCGCAGGCGGGTGTCAGGACCGTGTTCGGCGTCGTCGGCAGCGGCAACTTCCACGTCACGAACGCGCTGACCGCGGGCGGCGCCCGCTTCGTCGCCGCGCGGCACGAGGGCGGCGCCGCCGTGATGGCCGACGCCTACGCGCGCGTGTCCGGCGAGCTCGGCGTGCTGTCGGTGCACCAGGGCCCGGGCCTGACCAACGCGCTGACCGGTATCACCGAGGCGGCCAGGAGCCGGACTCCGCTGCTGATCCTGGCCCCCGCGGCGACCAGCCCGCGATCGAACTTCTACCTCGACGACGCCGCGCTGGCCACCGCGGTCGGCGCGGTCCCCGCGCGGCTCGGCTCCGCGGCCACCGCCGCCGCGGACCTGGCCCGCGCCTGCCGCATCGCCGTCACCGAGCGGCGCACCGTGCTGCTCAGCATGCCGCTCGACGTGCAGGCCGCGCCCGCGTCGCCGTTCACCCTGCCCGCCGTGCCGCCAGCCCAGGTCCCCGCGCCCGCCAAGGAGGCGGTCGGTGCGCTGGCCGACGCCCTGACCGCCGCCCGCAGGCCGGTCTTTCTCGCCGGCCGGGGCGCTAGAAATGCGGGAAAAGAAATAAAGCATTTGTCCGAACGTACGGGGGCTCTTCTTGCCACGTCAGCCGTCTCTCGCGGGTTGTTCCGCGACGCGCCGTTCAATCTCGACGTCAGCGGCGGCTTCGCCACCCCGGTCGCGGCCGAACTGATCAAGGACGCCGACCTGCTGGTCGGCTGGGGCTGCGCGCTGAACATGTGGACGCTGCGGCACGGCACGCTCGTCGGCGACAACACGACCGTGGTCCAGGTCGACCTCGACACCGGCGCGCTCGGCGCGCACCAGCGGATCGACCTCGGCGTCACCGGCGACGCGGCGGCGACGGCCAGGGCGGTCCGCGAGGAGCTGGACCGGCGCGCCGGCGGGCCGCCGCCGCCGGGGGAGTGGCCACGGGGCTACCGCTCCGCCGAAGTCGCCGGCCGCCTTGCCCGCGAGGGCCACTGGCGCGATGTGCCCTACGAAGAGGCGCGAGAACAAGGCCGTATCGACCCGCGCACGCTGTCCATCGCACTCGACGGCATGCTGCCCCCGCAGCGGACGGTCGCGGTCGACTCGGGCAACTTCATGGGCTACCCGGCCATGTACCTCGACGTCCCCGACGCCGACGGCTTCGTCTTCACCCAGGCCTTCCAGTCGATCGGCCTGGGCCTCGCGACCGCGATCGGCGCCGCCGTCGCCCGCCCCGGCCGGCTGACCGTGGCCGCGCTCGGCGACGGCGGCCTGCTGATGAGCGTCGCCGACCTGGAGACCGCGGTCCGCCTCGGCCTCGACCTCCTCGTCGTCGTCTACGACGACGAGGCCTACGGCGCGGAAGTGCACCACTTCGGCCCGGACGGCTACCCGCTCGACCACGTCACGTTCCCGCCGGCCGACATCGCCGGCATCGGCCGCGGCTTCGGCTGCGCCGCGGTCACCGTCCGCGCCCCGGCCGACCTGGACGCGGTCGCGGCCTGGCTGGCCGGCCCGCGCGACCGCCCGCTGGTCGTGGACGCGAAGGTGACCCGCGGCGAACCGTCGTGGTGGCTGGCCGAAGCCTTCCGCGGCCACTGACGGCCGCGGAAAGCCCCGGCTCAGGCGGAGTCGGCCGGGGTGCCGGGGCCGGATTCCTTGTGCACCGTCTCGGCACGGCCCGCCGGGAAGATCCGCTCCGCCACGCGGATCAGCTGGTCGGCCCGGTCCCGCATCATCTCGAACCGCTCGATGACCTGCTCGACCCGGTCCTGCAGCCGCTCGGCGGGATCCCGCCACTCCCGGTGATCGCCCGGCCCGTGCTGACCGTGGTGCGGCGCACGCGGTGGGTGCGGCGGGTGCGGTGGGTGCGGAGGGCTTGGCGGGGACGACCAGTCGTGCCGGCCTCCCGGGCCTTCGCGGTCGTGCCGGCCGCCCGGGCCTTCGCGGTCGTGCCAGCCTCCCGGGCCTTCGCGATCGTGCCGGCCGCCCGGGCCTTCGCGATCGGGCCAGCCGCCCGGGCCTTCGTCCTCGCCGATGTCGCCGGCCAGTTCCCCGGCCGCGTCGGCGGCTTCCTCCGCCTGCTCGGCCGCCTCGGCCGCCTTGCCGGCCAGCTCGATGGCCTGCTCGGACCGCCGCCGGGCCTGCTCAGCGGCGGCGCGGGCCTCGTCGGCCCGCTGCTGGGCCCTGGCGATCTCCTCGTCGGAGCCCCATTCCCTGGTCAGGTCGGCCGCTTCCTGGGTCAGGTCCGCGGCGCTCTCCGCCGCGCTCGCGGCCTCATCCGCGCGCTCGGCCCGGATCTCGGCTTCCTCCGCCGCCTCCCGCGCGCGCTCGGCAAGCTCACGAGCCCGCCGGGCCTGCTCTTCAGCGGCGGCCTGCTCTTCGGCGGCCCACTCCGCTTCCGCGGCGTACTGCGCTTCCGCTGCGGCCTGCTCTTCCGCGGAAAGCTCTTCGTCGGGCTCGTGCTCTACGTCGTCCTGCTCGTCCTGCACGGCATGCCTGGCGACGCTGTACGGCTCGCCGGTCTCCGCCATCCGCTGCCGCGTGGCGCTTTTCCTGGCTTTGTCCGCAGTCATGATCGCTCTTCTTCCTGGCGAGTCTGCCCGCGTCTGCTCGCCACGGTGCAGAGCCATGACTAAGTGAAGGCACCCGAGTCGTGGACCCTTGTCCTCGTCGCCACCGGCGGCGCGGGCCGCTGGAAGCTCGGAAGCGGGCAGGAATGCGCTGCCAACTAGCAGCAGGTTACATCACGATATAACGCGTTGCAAGGGTGGTCGCGGTCAGCGTGAGCCAGCCCGGTGACCCATACCGAGAGGTGACTGGGTTCCAGGGTCCGCTGCACGACACTCGCCAGGTCGTCGCGGACCGAATCGAGGTCCACCACGTCGTTCAGCCGGGCCGAGAACGCGGTCACCGTCTGGTCGGCGTCATACCTGGCCCGGTTGAACCGCCGGTCAACTATGTGCTGTACGCGCCGCCGCAGCGGATTGAACAGCGCGGCGGCGGCCAGCGTGGAGACGGCCACCGCGACCGGCGCATGGAACGACAGAACGTCGGTGGTCAACAGCACCAGGCCTGCGTAGATCCCGATCAGCAGCCCGGTCACGATCGCGTACGCGAGGGTGCGGCTGATAATCCGGTCGATGTCGTAGAGGCGGTATTTGAGGATCCCCACGCCGATGCCCACTGGGAGGGCGGCAAGACCGAATGAGAGAATCTCGCCCGCGCCGCTCGTGGAGCTGACCCCGAACGATATCGCGAGCAGCACAAGCGTGATCGCGGCAGCACTGGCTAGCCACTTGAGCTGCTGGCGCCGCTCGCCCGTGGCGCGCCGCCAGCTCAGCGCCTGGTGCGCCACGAACGACAGCCAGATCGCCGCGATGCTCAGCAGCCCCAGCATCTCGGCCGCGGCCAGCGCGCCGCCCGTGTGCCCGTTGCTGATCACGTCCCCGAACGAGTCGAGATGGGGATAAATCGGACGAATCGGACGGGTAGGGGTCATAACTGATGCGACGATGCTCACTTGTGCTGGGCGCACCGGACACAGGTGGCGGCCGCCGGACGTGCCGCCAGCCGACCCTGCCCGACGGGCTGGCCGCACCGGACACAGATGCCATAGGTGCCCTCGTCGAGCCTGCCGATGGCGGCGTCGATCTCCGCGATCTGTTCCAGGGCCTGCGCGAGTAGCGCGGCGGTGTGCTGCCGCTCGAACGCCAGGGTCGCGCCTTCCGGGTCGTGCTCGTCGTCGGTACCCGCCTCGCTCGCGGCTGCGGCGATCCCCGTGAACTCCCGGTCCAGGGCCGCGGCCCGGGTGCGGGCGCGCGCGCGCTCCGCCAGCAGCAATTCGCGGGTAGTCGTCACCTGCCCAATTTTAGGTACGCCGATGAGTCAGCCGGCCGCGACCAGGGAACTCGCCGAGCTCTACGCCCCTGGCGCGTAAGGACGCCGCACCTCTTAGGTTCCTTTAAGGTCACCGGACGGTCCGTTTTCGGCGGGGCCGCTGAACTGGCACGTATCCGATCCATGAAGGAGCGTGTCATGCCAGTCCCCAGCCGTCGTCTCGCCGTCGCGGGAGTCATCGCCGCCGCGGTGATCGCTCTGCCGGCCGCCGCGTTCGCGTCCGGTTCCACGTCGTCCGGCAAGCCGGGGCCGTCCGCGACGGCGAGCAGCTCCACCCCGGCGGTTAAGTCGCCAGCGCCGAACACGTCCCTCCCGGCGTCCAAGTCCCCGGGGCCGAACCCGTCCGCGGCGGCGGCGATGAAGGCCGCGGCGCGGCAGTCCGGGACGCTTGAGAGGCAGGCCGCGCAGGCGATGGCGACCGCACTCGCCAGCCAGCTCGGCGCCAGCGACAGCGCCGCCCAGCGCGCGCTCAATGAGATCAACGCGCTGAGCGACAGGAACGGCGTGGATCCCGCCAGCCCGGCGTTCGCCGCGATCGCTCACCAGCTCGGCGTGACCCCGGCCCGGCTGGCCGCCGCGCTGGACGCGGCCAAGCAAGCGGCCGGGCGCAGCGTGGCCGGCCATTAAGAAGTGCCGACGTCGGCGAGGGCCCGCGCATAATGGATCACGTGCGGGTCCTCGTTGTCGATGACGACGCGGCTGTGCGCCAATCGCTCTCCACCGCGCTGGGGCGTGACGGGTATGAGGTGCTGGCCGCCGACAGCGGCGGAGCCGCGCTCGCGCACATGGCGGCGATGAGCGTCGACGCGATCGTGCTCGACGTCGCCATGCGCGAGCCGAACGGCCTCGAGGTGTGCCGTCGGCTTCGCTCCCGCGGCGACCGGACGCCGATCTTGATGCTCACGGCCCGCGACCTGGTCGACGACCGCGTCGCTGGCCTGGACGCGGGCGCGGACGACTACCTCGCCAAGCCGTTCGCGCTCGCCGAGCTGCGCGCCCGGCTGCGCGCGCTGCTGCGCCGCAACGCGGCCAGCGCCGAACAGCTCAGCTACGGCGACCTGGTGCTCGACCTGGCGGCGGCGCGGGTGACGCGGGGCGGGCGCGAGGTTCTCGTCACCCGCACCGAGTACCTGCTCCTCGAACTGTTCCTGCGCAACCCGGGCCGGGTGCTGAGCCACTCACAGATCTTCCAGGCGGTCTGGGGCTATGACTTCGGCCTGCGCTCGCACAACCTGTGGGTGTACATGAGCTACCTCCGTGCCAAGCTCGAGGCTGTCGGCGAGCCGCGCATCCTGCACACGGTGCGCGGGCTCGGCTACGTCCTGCGTGACCCGCCATGACCCTGCGGAACCGGGTCTCGGCGGCGGCGGCACTCGGCGTGCTGATCGTCGTCGCGGCGGTCAGCGCCGTGCTGTACTTCGTCTACGCCGCGAGCGTGCATTCCCGCGTCGACGCGACCCTTATCGATGCTGCCCAGCAAGCCTCTAGCGTCGCCCAGCAAATCAAGCAGTCGGCCGCGGGCACTGGCGGATCTATCCCCGACTTCGAGAGGCCGGTCACGGTCGGCAGTGTAGAACTGCAGCTGTCCAATGGTCCGGTGGCCGTGGGTCAGCCTACCCAGTTCGGGCCTCTCGACAGCCAGGACGTCGCGGTAGCCGAGGGCGCGCAGCCACCGTACTTCGCCAATTTGGACGACGGCGGACGTCTGTTCCGGGTCTACACCACGGCCATGCCCGGCGGGTCAGACGCCGGGCTGGTCCGCGCCAGCCGCGCCACGGACGCCGACGACGGCACGCTGCGCGACGCGGCCCTGCTGCTGGCCGCGCTCACCGTCGGGGCCGCGGGCGTCACCTACGGGGCGGCGCGGCTGACCGCGGGCCGCATTCTGCGGCCTATCGCCGAGCTCACCGCGACCGCCGAGCAGATCACCCAGACCCGTGACCTCACCGCCCGGCTCCGTTTCACCGGGACCAACGGTGACGGGACCAGCGATGAGGTGGGCCGGCTCAGCTCGTCCTTCGGCACCATGCTGGCCGCGCTGCATGATTCGGTCACCGCGCAGCGGCAGCTCGTCGCCGACGCGTCGCACGAACTGCGCACCCCGCTGACCAGCCTGACGACGAACCTGGACCTGCTCGAGGACGGCGCAGGCCTGGCCGACCCGCAGGCGCCCGCCCTGGTGCGGGCGGCACGGGAGCAGGCCGGCGAGCTCGACCAGCTGATCACCGACCTGCTCGACCTCGCCCGCTACCACGAGTCCGCACCGCATCGCGAGACCGTGCGGCTGGACCTGCTCACCGCCCAGGCGGTGCACCGCCTGGGCCAGCGAGGCCCGCACGCGGTCATCGAGGCCGAGCTGAGCCCGTGCCTGGTGTACGTCGACCCCGCCGCGGTCGATCACGCCGTCGGCAACCTGATCGACAACGCCATCAAGTGGAGTCCGCCAGGCGCCGCGATCCGCGTCGTCGTCGAGGACGGCAGGGTCGTGGTCAGCGATCGCGGGCCGGGCATCGCGGACGAGGATCTCCCGCACATCTTCGAGCGCTTCTACCGGGCGCCCGACGCGCGGGGAATGCCGGGCGCGGGGCTAGGGCTGGCCATCGTCGGGAGCGTCGCGCAGGCGAACGAAGGCACCGTCGAGGTGCGGACCGGGCCAGCAGGGTCGGCGTTCACCCTTGCGTTCCCGCCGCTGGAGAACGCCGGGGACTGATCAGTACCGCGATTCACCCGCCCTGCTGTCCCTGCGATCTGACTTCTGCCAGCCGTGCGTTCAGGAACCGCCGCTCGGGGCCGGTGCCGGCGAGGGCTGCCGCCTCCTCGTAGGCGCTGGCGGCTTCTTCGTTCCTGCCAAGGCGGCGCAGGAAGTCGGCCCTGGTCGCGGGCAGCAGGTAGTAGCCGGCGAGGGCGTCGTCGGCCTCCAGGCGCCGCAGTATCGCCAGTCCCTCGGCGGGGCCGTCGGCCATGGCCACCGCGACCGCGCGGTTCAGTTCGATCACCGGCGAGCCGGTCATGTCGGCCAGGTACTGGTAGAGCCGGGCGATCCTCGGCCAGTCGGTGGCCTGCGCCGTCGGGGCGGCGGCGTGGCAGCCGGCGATGGCCGCCTGGAGCTGGTACTGGCCGGGCCGCCGGGCGGCGAGAGCCTCCTCGAGATGCCGGCGGGCGAGGCCTATCTGGACCTGGTCCCAGCGGGCGCGGTCCTGGTCCTCGAGGGTGACCAGGTCCCCGCGATCATTCACCCGCGCCGTCTGCCGTGAGCGCTGGAACAGCATGAGGGCGAGCAGTCCCTTGGGCTCCGGTTCCCCCGGCAGGAGCTCAGCCAGGACCTGAGCCAGGGCAACGGCCTGATCGCAGAGGTCTCGCCGGATGAGGTCTTCTCCGGCACTGGCCGAATACCCCTCGTTGAAAACCAGGTAGAGCACCGCCAGGACGCCCGGCACCCGTTCCGGCAGGGCGTCGGCCGGCGGCACCCGGTAGGGGATACGCGCGTTAGCGATCTTGTGCTTGGCCCGTACGAGCCGCTTGGCCATCGTGGCCTCCGGCACCAGGAAGGCACGGCCGATCTCGGCGGTGCTCAGCCCGGTCAGGGTGCGGAGCGTCAGCGCGACCCGCGCTTCCATCGCCAGCGCGGGATGGCAGCAGGTGAAGATCAGCCGGAGCCGTTCATCCGGGACGGCGCCGTCGCCGGCGTCCGGCGCCCGGCTGTCCGTTCCCGTCTCTCTGGTTGCCATCACGGCCAGCTCCTCGACCTTAGCCCGGTAGGTGCTGCTGCGCCGCAGGCGGTCGATGGCCCCGTTGCGGGCCACCGTCATCAGCCACGCCCCCGGCCGGTTCGGCACGCCGTCGCGCGGCCAGCGGCGCAGCGCCTGGGCAAAGGCGTCCTGGGCGCATTCCTCGGCCAGGTCCCAGTCACCCGTCTGGTGGATCAGGGCCGCGGTGATGCGGCCCCATTCCTGCCGGAAGGCATCGGCCACGACCGTCCCCACGACGCTGGTCGCGGTGGCCGCGGCCGGTGCCTCGGCGCCGCCTGCCGGTTCCGTGGGCCGGCCGTCGGGTCCGGCTAGTCCTCCTCGAACGGCCAGAACGGCCTCACCTCCAGGACGCCGAGGCGGGCCATTGGGTGCCTGCGCGCGATCTCGATGGCTTCGTCGAGGTCCGCGCATTCGAGCACGTCGAACCCGGCGATCTGCTCCTTTGTCTCGGCGAACGGGCCGTCGGTCACGATGGCGCGGGAGTCCCTCACCCGGACCGTTCGGGCGCTGCCCGGCGGCTCCAGTTCGCTGCCATACAGGCGTATGCCCCGGCCGTCCGTGTCGGCTACCCAGGGATCGACCGGTTCAATGCGCTCAAACTCCCTGGCGTCGACCGCGGGGTCGGTGCAGACGAGCATCAGGTACTGGATCTTGCCCTCACCCGGCTCTGGCAGCGGCGCTGCCGGAGCGCGCTCCGGCAGCGCGCGCACCTCGATCGCACCCACCCAGGAGCTGGGGTGCCTGCCGGCCCACCGCACCGCCTCGTCCACGCTGGCGCACTCGAGCAGGTCGTAGCCGGCCACCTGCTCCTTGGTCTCCGCGAACGGCCCGTCGGTGATGATGAGCTCGCCGTCCCGGATCTTGACAGTGGTGGCATCCGTCGTCGGCCGCAGGCGGCTCCCCTGTAGGTTGACCCCGGAGCGGATCGTCTCCTCGATCCACGAGGTGAACGAGGCCTGGGCCTCGTCATCCCACTTCGAGGCCAGCTCCGGGTCAGCAGCGTGGATCAGCATGTAACGCATTGCCCCTCCTCTACCGGGCACTTGACAGGAACCGTACCGGAGCCGTAACCGTGTCCGCCGCCCCGCGGGCCGGCCGCACGCGGTGCCTCAGCCGGAAGCTGCGCCCGAGGCAGGCCCGCAGGTCCCTCAGTGCGGCGGCAGTCTCACCCGCGCGCACGTCCGCGGCCCGCTGCTCGGCGGCGGTAAGGCCGCGCTCGTACTTGTACTGCTGATACGACAGTGGGTAAACCATTGCTTCTCCATCCGGTGAACGTTCTCGAGCCGCCCTTTCGGCTCGTCCACTCGGACGACGAACGGAATCCCCGAGATGGACACCGCCGAATCGGATGCGAGAATCCCGGCATGGGGATCAAAGGTAAGTCAGGGCGGTCGGGTGGTTCCGCTGGCTCGATCCTGAGCATCGGGTCCAGCGGGTCGATCCTGTCGATCGGCTCCTCCGGCTCGATCCTGAGCATCGGTTCCGCGGGGTCGGTCCTGTCGATCGGCTCGGTCGCCTCGTTCGCCTGCATTTGCTCGGTCGGCTCGTTCGCGAGCGCCGGCTCGATCCTGTCCGCGGTGTCGCGCCTTTCCATCCTGGCATGGCGGTCCGCAGGCCGGGAGACGCCGTGACGACTCCGCAGCCGGACCCGCCTCTTGGCAACCGCCGCGCTGTTCGCCGCCGGCACCGAGCGGGAGGTGTCGCAGCGCTGGTCGACTTCCACCTGCGAGGAGCTTGTCCGCAAGGTATCCGGCGTCTCCGAGCAGGAAGCCCGGCACCGTCGCGTGCCGTCGAAGACGACGCTGGCCGGCCTGGTAAGCAGCATGACCAGGGTGGAGCGTGGCTGCTTCCAGCCGGTGCTGGCCGGACGGCCCAGGCCGCGACCGGTCCCAACGGCGGCCGCGGCGAGCGACAGCTCGGAGCTGGCCGACGACGAGACGGTCGCGTCGCTGGTGGCGGAGTACCGGCGTGCCTGCGAAGAGTCGCGGCAGACCGCCGCGCGGTTCGCTCTCGACGACACCGTGCCGCAGCGGCGGCTGGACCAGGTGTCGCTACGTGGATCTACGACCACATGACCGAGGAGACCGCGCGGCACGTCGGGCACGCCGACATCCTGCGCGATCAGACCGACGGTGCCACCGGCGTCGACGGCTGACGGCTTCCGCCGCCGTTACGCGGGCCGTATCGCCTGACCCAGGAGGCCGCGGAGGTCCGCGGCCTGGGCGTGCAGCTCCGCGTCGGGCACCGGGTCGGGACAGAAGATGTCCTGCCATGCGATCGGGCCGCCCGGCGCGGGGTCGTCGAGGTACCGCGGCAGGACGTGAGTGTGCAGGTGCGGGACATGGTTGCCGAGGGTGAAGTAGTTCAGCTTGACCGGGCTGAACCGTGCCCGCACCGCCCGTCCGGTCGCCAGCACCTCGGCCCAGTACCGGCTCGCCTGCTCAGCGGGCAGGTCCGCCGGCTCGGCGACGTGCCCGTGCTTCCAGATCACGATGCAGTATCCCGGCAGGAGGCTGCGCCGCTCCAGGTACACGTCGGCGACATCGCCGGTGAACACCTCGACTGAGAAGTCGTTGTCGCCCTTGCCGAGCGTGGCACACATCGGGCAGCCCTTGCCCGCCATCCGGTCGGCCCAGTCGTCCGGCCACCCAGGTTCGGTCATGCCTCATTCAAACACTCGCCAGGCGCGGCTACCGAACACAGTGATGATAGCGTCGTCACGTGCCGTATCAGGTGCGCGTCGAGCAGGCCGGCCCCAGGGTGCTGGCGGCCGTCCGCGCGGTCACGACACCCCAGCAGCTGGGTACCGACCTCATCCGGGCGCTCGACCAGGTCTGGCCGATGCTGCGCGAACAGGGCGCCCGCACCGAGCACAACGTGGTGATCTACCACCCCGGCGAGGCCGGCCTGCTCACCATCGACGCCGGGGTCGAGGTCTTCGGCGACTTCGAAGAGCGCGGCCCCGTCCGGCGCATGACTACCCCGGCCGGGGAGGTAGCCGCGGTGGCGCACTTCGGCGAGTACTCCGAGATGGGCGGCGCCTACGCGGCCCTGGACCAGTGGTGCGCCGCCAACGACCGCCGCCCGGCGGGAGTGAACTGGGAAGTCTACGGCGACTGGGACGACGACCCGGCCAAACGCCGCACCGACGTCTACAAGCTGCTCAGCCCCGCTTAGGGCTCGCGCCCGCCACCCGCATTTCCATGATCACGAAAGAAAATAGTGCGCATAGGAAACTTTTTCTTCGTGATCATGAGGACGCGGTCAGTTGTGACTGCGAGCCGAACGTCACCAGGGCGCGGAACAAGGAGTAACGCGGCGCCCGGGGAGTTGTTACCTGGCACAGTGCAATACGGGCTGCGCGGGAGCATAGTGAAATTTATGGATGGTGTCACAGCCGACGCCCGCGCCGGCGTCCCGGCGACGCTCAACTACGTGGCGCCGTGGTCACAGCGCAACCGGCTGTACGTCGGCCCCGACGCGCACATGACCACCACGCAGTACGCGCCGCAGACCGTGCTGATCGCCGACGGGCGGCCGCACCGCGACGACTTCGGCCTCGACCGCAGCGGGTTCACGCTGCTCGACCACGAGAGCGCGATCACCGACTTCGGCGACGCCGCCCAGCTCGACGGGGTGTACACCGGCGAGGTGATCGACCTGGTCCAGAGCGCGACAGGCGCCGACGAGGTCGTCACGATCGGCTGGGTGATCCGCCGCGCGGCGGACGACAGGCGCGGCGCCCAGCCGCCCGCCCCCGACGTGCACGTCGACGTGTACCCCGGCAGGGCCGATGACCGGTTCAAGGCGGCCGCGCCGGGCGGGCGGCCGTTCCGGCGGGCGATCATGACGAGCCTGTGGCGCGCGTTCAGCCCGCCGCCGCAGGACTGGCCGCTGGCGATCCTCGACTACCGCAGCGTCGCGGACACCGAGGGCCAGCCGAACCTGCTGCTGTTCGTCGACACGCTGCCCGACCCCGACAACGTGCCCGACATCCCCGACCCGGACGCCAGCCCGGCGGGGTCCATCTTCACTTACCGCCCGGAACACCGCTGGTGGTACTTCCCCGACATGAACGCCGCCGAGGCGGTGCTGATCAAGCTGCACGACAGCGACCATTCGGTCGCCTGGCGGGCGCCGCACACCGCGTTCCACGACGCGGGCGCCACGGGCGCCTACCCCAGGGAGAGCGTGGAATTCCGCACGATCGCGTTCTTCGACTGACCCGTGATCCGGCCACTTGAGCGATGGCCAAGGAGGACCCATGACCGAGACGCATGCGAGACCTGAGACGCAGGCGGAGTTCCGCAATAGCTGGCTCGAGGGCCCATTCGCACCCGTCGATCAGGAAGTTACGGTCTACGACCTGAAGGTGACCGGATCCATCCCTAAGGACCTGGACGGCCGCCTGCTGCGCGTGGGGCCGAACCCGATCGACCCGGAGAACCCGGTGACCTACAACTGGTTCACCGGCAACGGGATGGTGCACGGGGTCCGCATCCGCGACGGCAAGGCCGAGTGGTACCGGAACCGCTTCGTCCGCGACGATCACGTCGCGCGCAGTCAGGGCCTGCCGCCGCTGCCCGGCCCGCAGCAGCTCGGCGGCGGCGCCCGCTACGTCGCCGACAACGTGGTGAACACGCACATCTTCCCGCAGGCCGGCAAGACCTGGGCGTTCGCGGAGGCGGGCGTGCTGCCCGTCGAGCTGTCCTACGAGCTGGAGTGCCTGGCGAAGTCCGACTTCGGCGGCAGCCTGAACGGCTCGTGGACCGGCCACCCGCACCGTGACCCGGCCACCGGGGAACTGCACGGGATGAGCTACTACCACGGCTGGGAGCACGTCAGCTACCAGGTGATCGACACGGCGGGCAAAGTCCGCCGCACGGTCGACGTCCCGGTCCACGGCCGCCCGGTCGTGCACGACTGCGCGCTCACCGAGCGGTACGCGGTCTTCCTCGACGGGCCGGTCGCCTACTCCGACGACATGCTCAAGAAGGGGTACGCCTTCCCGTTCCTTTGGGGCTTCGAGTACCCGACCCGCTGGGTCCTCATCCCCAGAGACGGCGTCCCCGGCGACGTCATCTCGGCCGAGGTCGAGCGGTGGGCGGTGTTCCACATCCTCGGCGCCTACGACCTGCCGGACGGCCGCGTCGCGCTGATCGGCCCGAGCAACTCCCGGATGTTCGTCACCGACCACACCGGCCCCGGCGAGGTGCCCGGCAGCCTGAACCTCTACCTGATCGATCCGGCCACCGGGAAGACCGAGGTCAAGATCCTCGACGAGCAGCCGCAGGAGATGCCGCGGCTCGATGACCGGCTAACCGGAGACAAGTTCAGGTACGGCTACTTCAGCAGCCGGGACCAGGGCTTGTCCACGCTGATCAAGCAGGACCTGGACGCGAAGACCAAGGAGAGCTACGCCTACAGCGCTGGCCGGTTCGGCATGGAGGCCGTGTTCGTCCCGCGCACCCCCGACTCCGCGGAAGACGACGGCTGGCTGATGACCTTCGTCACCGACATGACCACCCGCACCGCCGACGTGGTCATCCTGCACGCCCAGGACCTCAAGGCGGGCCCGGTCGCGACGATCCACATCCCGCACCGGGTGCCGATCGGCTTCCACGGCAACTGGGTTCCCGATTCCGAACTAGCGGAGCAGCGAAAGGCACTCGGACGGTGACGGACCAACTGCCGCCGGACGTGATCGCGCAGCTGGCGGCCCTGGACCCGGAGATCACGCCGCAGCTCGCGCAGGCCTCGTGGGCGCTGCTGACGCCGTTCCACGAGAAGGCCGGCTACACCGCGCCGCAGATCGACAGGGACCTGGCCTACGGCGACGACCCGCGGCACCGCCTCGACGTGCACACCGCCGGCGACGGCGACACCGGCAAACCGGTCCTCGTGTACGTGCACGGCGGCGGCTTCGTCCGCGGCGACAAGCACATCCCGGGCAGCCCGCAGTACGACCTGGTCGGCGACTGGGCGGTCCGGCACGGCTACGTCGGCGTCACGATGACCTACCGGCTCGCCCCCGAGCACACCTGGCCCTCCGGCCCGCAGGACGTCGCCGGAGCGGTCCGGTGGCTGAAGCAGAACATCGCCGGCTACGGCGGCGACCCGGACAAGATCGTCGTCGCCGGCAGCTCCGCCGGCGCGGTGCACGTCGCCTCATTCGTCGCCGGCCAGGGCGGCGCCGACCCCACGACCGTCGCGGCCGCGGCGATGCTGTCCGGCATCTACGTGATAGGCGCGCCCCAGCCAGGCGAGCCCGAGCACGTCTACTACGGCCCGAACCCGGGGCCGGAGGTCTCGTCGCTGCCCGGCCTGCTCGACACGACGGTCCCGCTGCTGTTCAGCGTCGCCGAACGCGACCCGGCCCGCTTCCAGCAGGAAGCCGCCGGCGTGGTCAGCGCCTGGCTCGCCCGGCACGGCACCGTGCCGGACCTGGTTCTGGGTGGAGGGCCACAACCACATGTCCACCATCGGCAGCCTCACCGTCGACGAGGCGGCGCTCGGCACCGCGCTCGCGCGGTTCGCCGACCGGCACACGAGGACCAAGGAGACCGCCCAGTGACCGAGCCGCTGCCCACCTTCCCGCCGACCGGCACCCCCGCCCCGAAGACCGGCGGAGCACAGGGCTATCTGAGGATCGCCACCGAAGAGGCCTTCGCCACCCCCGAGATCATCAAGCTGTGGCTCGGCCTGCTCGACGACCCGAGCTTCGACGATCCCGGGTTCCGCAGCCTCTGGTCGTTCTACGGCACGGCGACCGCCGAACGCCCCCGCTTCGTCCTCGAGCACCTGCAGGACCTCGGCGACAAGCGCCTCAAGGCCATGGACGACGCCGGCATCGACCGGGCGATCCTGTCGCTGACCTCCCCAGGCGCCCAGCCGCTCAAGAAAGATGTCGCCAGGGAACAGGCGACGCTGGCGAACGACCGCCTCGCGGAGGCGATCAAGAAGCACCCCGGCAGGTTCTCCGGCCTCACCGCGGTCGCCCCCCAGGACCCCGAGTACTCAGCGAAAGAGATCGAGCGCGGCAAGAGCCTCGGCTTCAACGGCGTGATCATCAACAGCCACACCCAGGGCGAGTACCTGGACGACCCGAAGTTCTTCCCGATCCTCGAGGCCGCCGAGGCGAACGACACCCCGATCTACCTGCACCCCAACACCGCGCCGAAGAACTTCATCCAGCCGATGCTCGACGCCGGGCTCGACGGCGCGATCTGGGGTTTCGCCGTCGAGACGGGCACGCACCTGCTACGGCTGATCACCAAGGGCGTCTTCGACCGGTTCCCGAACCTGAAGATGGTCGTGGGACACCTGGGGGAGGCCCTGCCCTTCTGGCTGTACCGCCTGGACTATATGCACGGAGCCACCGTACGTTCCGGACGATATGAGGCGATGAAACCCGTCCAGCTGAAGCCGTCCGAGTACATGCGACGCAACATCTGGGTCACCACCAGCGGGATGGCCTGGGCGCCCGCGATCATGTTCTGCCGCGAGGTCCTCGGTGCCGACCGGGTGATGTACGCGATGGACTACCCGTACGAGTACCAGGTCGACGAGGTGCGCTGGCAGGACGACCTGCCGCTGACCGTCGCGGAGAAGAAGCAGTTCTACCAGACCATCGCCGAGGACGTCTTCGGCCTGCCCAAGGGAGGCGAGTAACGCCGATGCCCCGCCCCAAGATCCCCGTCGAGGACCGCCTGGAGATCCAGGAGCTGTTCGCCTACTACGCATGGGGCCTGAACACGGGCGACGCCGACGAGGTCATCGCCTGCTTCACCGACGACTGCGAGTTCGAGCACCTGCCGCAGGGCATCTTCCGCGGCCACGACCAGCTCCGGGTGCTGCTCAGCCACCTGTGGTACGACAAGCCCGGCTGGTTCATCGGCCGCCAGCACCTGGCCACTCACTTCGTCATGACGCCGCTCGGCGAGCAGGAGATGCACGTCAAGGCGTACTCCTCGATCTTGCAGCACAACCTCGACTACCGGCGCAACTTCGTGTTCGGGCTCGCGAGCTGGGACAACGTCTGCACCAAGGCCAGCGGCGAGTGGCTGTTCAAGTCGGTGCGGATCGTCAAGTGGATGGGCGACGACGTGCCGTGGGTGGGGGAGGAGCGCGCGAGGATCAGCGCTCCGGCCGGCGCTCTCCTCTAGATGAGCGTGCGGATCCGGGCCGCCGTCGCCTGGGAGGCGGGCGCGAAGCTGTCGATCGAGGAGTTCGACCTCGACGACCCGCGCGACGACGAGATCCTCGTCAGGATCGAGGCCACCGGCGTCTGCCACACCGACGAATCGTCCCGGCTCGGCCTGCTCCCCGTGGTCTACCCGATCATCCTCGGTCACGAGGGGTCAGGGACCGTCGAGGCGGCCGGCCAGGACGTCACCCGGGTCAAGCCCGGCGACAAGGTGCTGTTCACGCCCGACTACTGCGGCACGTGCGAGCAGTGCGTCCTCGGCTACACGCCCTACTGCGAGCGTGTCATCCCCGTGACGTTCACCGGCACGCGTTCCGACGGCTCGCCGCGGGCGCACGCGGCCGGCGGCAGGCCGGTCCGCGCCTCGTTCTTCGGCCAGTCCTCGTTTGCGACCCACTCCCTGGTCACCGAGCGCAACATCGTGCCCGTCCCGCGTGACGCCCCGCTGCACTACATGGCGGGCTTCACCTGCGGCGTGCAGACCGGTGCCGGCGTGATGCTCAACGCGATCGGGGTAGCGCCGCACCAGACCGTGGCGGTGTTCGGCACCGGCGCGGTCGGCCTCGCGGCGGTGATGGCCGCTCGCGCGTCAGGCGCGCGCGAGATCGTGGCGGTCGACCGGGTGCGGCACCGCCTCGACCTGGCGCTCGAACTGGGCGCGACGCAGGCCGTCGACACGACCGGCCAGGAACTGGCCGACGTGACCGCGCAGGTCGTGCGAGCCGCGGGCCACGGCGGCGCCGACGCCATCCTCGACACCACGGGGAACCCGCAGGTGATCCTGGCGGCCGTCAACTCGGCGGCGAAACACGGCACGATCTCCGTCATCACCAGCAGCGGCCAGGACGTCACGATCCCGCCGGGCGCGCTGCTGCTGACGGGCCGCACGCTGCGCGGCACGATGGGCGGCCACATCAACCCGACCGTCTTCATCCCGCGACTGCTCGACTTGCACGCGCGCGGCCGCTTCCCCGTCGACCGGCTGGTGAAGAACTACCCGTTCGCGGAGGTGAACACGGCGATGGCGGACTCCCTGTCGGGAGCCACCATCAAGCCGGTTCTCACGTTCTGAGCGGGCCGGGACTACTCGGCCGGCTTGCCAAGGCCGAGCAGCCGCACCGCGTTGTCCTTGAAGATGCCCGGCTTGACCTCGTCCCTGATCGCGGTCCTCTCCAGGTCCGCCATCCAGCGCTCAGGGGTGAGCACCGGGAAGTCGGTGCCGAACAGCACCTTGTCCTTCAGCAGCGTGTTCGCGTACTGCACGAGGATGGGCGGGAAGTACTTCGGCGACCACCCGGACAGGTCGATGTAGACCTGCGGCTTGTGGGTGGCGACCGACAGCGCCTCCTCCTGCCAGGGGAACGAGGGGTGCGCCAGGATGATCGGCATGTCGGGGAAGTCCACCGCCACGTCGTCCAGGTACATGGGGTTGGAGTAGGCGAGCCTGATCCCGCCGCCGCCCCTGGTGCCGGCCCCGGCGCCGGTCTGCCCGGTATGGAACAGCGCGGGCAGCCCCGCCGCCTCGATGACCTCGTACAGCGGGTAAGCGGCCCGGTCGTTCGGATAGAACCCCTGCGAGCTCGGGT
The DNA here is from genome assembly GCA_963843745.1 of uncultured Actinomycetota bacterium. GTDB lineage: Bacteria > Actinomycetota > Actinomycetes > Streptosporangiales > Streptosporangiaceae > Trebonia. The sequence goes on along the minus strand of CAWJLP010000005.1, from coordinate 290,144 downwards.
GGAACTTGAATCCCCTGACGCCGAATTCCTCGATCTGCCGCCTGGCCATCGCGACGCCCTCGGCGCCGCGCGCCGGGTCCACGCTGCCGAACGGGATCAGGATGTCGGCGTGGTCGCGGGCCCGCTCGGCGATCTCTTCAGGGGTCGCCCGCGACGGGTCGTCCGGCGCGCCGGCGTTGTCGATCGTGAACGTGACGGCCGCCATGTTCCGCTCGCGGTAGTAAGCGGCCAGGTCATCGACGGTGAAGGCCGCCGCCGCCGTCTTGAAGTACTTCGCCATCGCGGCGAGGTGCTCGTTCTCGTCCGCGCTCGCCGGGGGAGCGTTCACGGACCTGTGCACATGGGTGTGCACATCGATCGCGACCAGGTTTTCCACGTCCATGGCCGCGATTATCCCGTCGCCTTTTCACTTCGTCATGACGTGATCACGCCAATTTATGACGCCGTCAGTTTGTGGGTAAAACGTTCGTAGCCAGCGCTCGCCAAGTTTCGCTCTCCCGGTACGATCGCCGTGGTATTCCAATATCCGGAACGTCCCCGGCTCTCTCCGGTCCCTTCCATTCCCGCCGCGGCGGCGGCGAGCCGTGCGGCGCCGGCCGCGCTGAGCCAGCTCGTGTCCGCGGGGTACAGCGGCAGCGCGAGCACGTCGGCGAGCAGCTGCCGCCACGCGGGATGGGTCGCGCCGCCGCCGCCGAGGAGCACGGCTTCCGGGTGGTGGCCGGCCGCGCGCAGGTCATTGAGCCGCCGCCGGAGCAGGAAGGCGACCCCTTCGAGCGCGCCGCGCACGAGGTCGTCCCTGTCGTGGCCGAGCGTGAGCCCCTCCCAGGCGCCGGCCGTTGCCGGATCCCACCGCTCGCGCGCCAGGTACGGCAGGAACACCGGCGTGTCCGCCCGCCACGGCCGCCCGGCCGTGTCGTACAGCTGCTGCCAGGTCACCCCGAGCGCGCCCCGGACCCAGTCCAGCGCGACCCCCGCGTTCTGCACCGGCGCCAGCCGGTAAAACCCCGCGTCCACCGCGCTCTCGCCCGCCGCCCCCGCGTCCACCGCGCTCTCGCCCGCCGCCCCCGCGTCCACCGCGCTCTCCCCGCCGCCCCCGCGTCCACCGACCGGTTCGTGTTCCGCGCTGGCCGGAACTCGCCTTCGGGCACCATCCACTGCGCGCCGGTCCCCACCGTCAGCAGCGCCCGCCCCTCACGACCCGCCCCCTCACGACCCGCCCCCTCACGACCCGCCCCCTCACGGCCCGCCCCCTCACGGCCCGCCCCCTCACGGCCCGCCCCCTCACGGCCACGGCCGGACCCCGCCGATTCGGCCGTCCCGCCGCGCGCGTCCGCCGAGCCCGGCCCAGCGTCCAGGTCCGCGGCGTACAGCGCCGCGGCCGTGTCGGCCGCGCCGGTCGCGACCGGAATGCCCGGCGTAAGCCCCAGCTCGCTGGCCGGCCCAGGCAGCAACTGGCCGGCGACCTCGGTCGCCCTCAGGACAGGCGGCAGTTTCTCGGCCGGCAGCCCGAGCGCCGCGATCACCCCGTCCGCCCAGACGCCACGCGCCAGGTCGAACAGGAGCGTCCCCGAAGCGTCGGTCGGATCGGTGGCGGCCAGGCCGGTGAACCGCATCCGCAGCCAGTCCTTCGGCTGCAACGCCCACCGGGCCTGGCGCAGGACGTCCGGCTCGTGCGCGGCTAGCCAGCCCAGCATGGGCCCGGCCATCCCCGCCGACGCCTGATTCCCCAGCGGCCAGGTCAGCTCGGCGGGCAACTCCCCGTACCGCGCGGCCTCCGCCTCGGCGCGCCGGTCGAGCCACAGAATCGCCGGCCTGACAGCGTTCCCGTCGTCCCCGGCGAGCACCACCCCGTGCATCTGCCCGTCGACCCCGACGGCCGCAACCTCGACATCGGCGCTCGCGTCCGCGAGCGCCTCACGCACCGCGGCAGTGGTGGCCCGCCACCACTCCGCCGGATCGGTCTCGGCGAGCCCCTCACCAGGCGAAACAACCCGGTACCCGGCCCGCCCCCGTCCAAGGATCTCCCCGCCAGGCGTCATCACGAGCGCCTTGACCTGACTGGTCCCCAGGTCGATACCCAGTACGGCTCGCCGCTTGCCCACCCCAGGATTCTCCTCTGCCGTGGATTGGCGGTGTGGCCCACAGCGCCAACAGATCCGCACCTGTGGCCCACACCGCCAATGTCGGGGCCTACTGAAACGCCCCGTTTCCGGAGACTCTGACGCGAGGCCCCGGTCCACGGGCTTGGGGTTTCTGGGCGGCTACTTCGTGGCAAGGCTGGCAGCGTGGGCGACGGCTGCGGCGGCCAGCTCGCGCAGCGGGGGTCCGATATCGCCAGCTCAGCAAGAAGCGGCCGCGTTGCGAAGACGATGGATCGTTAGAGCCCCCAGAGGGGCCCCGGCGATCCACTTCTTTCGGGCTCACGTAGTCCGCGCCGATAACAGCAAGAAGTGCCGCGCAGGCGGACATGATGGGTCGCTGTGCACCCTCTTGTGTGCCTCGGCCGCCAGTGAGGCCTCACGCCGGTCATGCTTGGGTGACTTATGGTGATTTGACGGTCGCTCAGCGTCCAAGTTACGCTACGGAGCTATATGGTCACGGAAATGATATGCCGGATCATCGTCTCTCGGAGAACGCATATGACAACAAGCAACCCGGTCCACCGGCGGAACGGCGCGGCGGACACCTGGACCAGTAACTCCGCCCGCGCCCAGCGCGGGGACAACACCTGGGGCTAGGCCCGCAGCGAGCGCATGGACTCCGTCCACCGCAGGAGTTCGTCCAGCATCGCGGTGGCCGAGGCCTCCATCGCCTCGGTCGGCTTGAGCCGGCCGTCCTCGTCCAGATGCGAGTGGACGAACGGGATGTTCACCGCCTCCAGCATCGGCATCATCTTCAGCGCGGTGAGGACCTGCTTCAGCATCTGCGCGGCCCGCGTCCCGGCCGCGACCCCGCCGTAGCTGACGATCCCGGCGGGCTTGTGCTGCCACTCGCTGTGCAGGTAGTCGATGGCGTTCTTCAGGGCCGCGTTGAACCCGTAGTTGTATTCCGGGGTCACGAAGATGAACGCGTCCGAGCCCTCGGCGAGGGCGCTCCAGTCCTTGGTGTGCTGGTGGACGTACTGGTGCAGCCGCGGGTGGTTCGGCTCGTCGAGGATCGGCAGGTTCAGCTCGGCCAGGTCCGTCACCTGGACGTCGAAGCCGCCGTGCTCCCTGGCGCGCTCGGCGATCCAGTCGGCGACGGCGGGTGCCACCCGGCCGGGGCGGGTGCTGCCGATGATGATCCGCAAGACGGGCTTGGCCACGCGTGACCTCCGGAGAAGTTAGTTCGCAGATAACAAGTACCAAAACGGTACCTGACGCGTCAACTAACCCAACTGGTCGGGTATTCCTAAAGCCACGCCTCCTGCATCACGCGCACCTCATCGGCCACATCGACGCTCATGCCGGTCAGCGACAGCACCTCATCGACCGTGAACCCGGCCGCGATCTCCTCGAGCGTGAACCGGTCGCCCCGCGATGGCCGGCGCAGCAGCGCCACGTCCGTGATGATGGCGTCCACGCAGTTCGGCATGGTCAGCGGGAACTCGCACCTCTCGACCAGCTTGGGCCGGCCCTTCGAGTCGCAGTGCTCCAGCGTGGTGAACACGTGCTGCGCCCCGGCCGCGAGGTCCATCGCCCCGCCGATGCCGCCGCCGATCATGCCCGGCGCCGACCAGTTGGCCAGGTCGCCGTTGCCGCCGACCTGGTACGTGCCGAGGATGACCGCGTACAGCCGCCCGCCGCGCGCGATCTCGAACGACGTCACCGAGTCGAAGAACGATGTCCCGGCGCGGGTTGTCACGAACATGCCCCCCGCGTCATGCAGGTCGGGGTCGAGCTCCTCATCGGTCGCGAACCCGCCGTAATTGAGCAGGCCGTTCTCCGCGTGCAAGACGACCGGCCGGTCCCGTACCCAGTTCGCGACCTGCACCGGCAGCCCGGCGCCGAGGTTCACCACGGAGTTGTCCGGCAGCAGCGCAGCCGCGCGCCGCCCGATCTGCTCCCGCGTCAGCGCGGGCTTGCCGAGGTACTCCTTCGCGGACGAGGCCGGCCGGTTGACCCGCTTCGGCAGGTTCCTGATGTCCATCCGCACGGTGATCGGCACCACCCGGGTGACGAACACGCCCGGCAGGTCCACGTCCTCCGGCGCGATCGTCCCGGTCTCGACGATCTCCTCGGCCTCGACGATCGTGACCCGCGCCGCCTTCGCGAACGACACGTTGAAATTCTGCGATCCGCCGCGGAACACCACGTTCCCGAAGTGGTCCGCCCGCTGCGCCCGGATCAGGGCGAAGTCTGTGGTGATGGCCCGCTCGAGCACGTAAGGGCGCCCGTCGAAGTACCTGATGTCCTTGCCCTCGGCGATCTCGGAGCCGAAGCCGGTCGGCGTGTAGATCGCGGCGAGTCCCGCGCCGCCGGCCCGCATCCGCTCGACCAGCGTCCCCTGCGGGACCATCTCCAGCGTCATCTCCCCGGCGTCGATCTGCTTCTCGGCCTCGGAGACCACCCCTGGCCGGGCGGAGAAGCAGGTGACCAGGTGGGCGATCTGATGGTTTTCCGCGAGCACGTGACCGGTCGGGAACCCGGGCTGGCCGAGCCCGTTGCAGTAGACGGTCAGCCCCCTGGTTCCCTTCTCGGCCAGCGCCGAGATGAGCGTGGACGGATACCGGTGCGACAGGCCGAACCCGGCGATGCCGACGCTTGCCCCGTCCTCGATGTCGGCGATGGCCTCGGCGGCCGACGCCATCACCTTGCTCAACGGACCCTCCCGTTCTAAGTGTGCTTGACGATCCAGTCGGTGAGCACCGCGGCGACCTCCGCGTTGTTCTTCTCCAGCATCATCGCGTGCCCGTTGCCCTGCAGGCCCAGGTCAGCCAGGCGCAGCTCGTCGACGGATGCCCCGCATTCGCGCAGGTAGTCCGCGGTGGCGTGGCAGGACGGCTCGAACCCCGAGCACGGCGACGACACCACCGCGACGGGAATGCCGCCCAGCTTCGCGTCGCCAGAGCCCGGCCCGTACGACACGGGCACCGCGGTCAGCCCGTACGTGAAGTCCCCGAGCACCGGGTGCTTCATGAACGGCGGCCCTGACGTCTCGATCGCCACCAGGGCCTTGACCAGGTGCGGCCGCTCGGACAGCGCGAACCACCCGAACGCGCCGCCGAACGAGTGGGTCAGCAGCACCGACGGCCCGATCCTGTCCAGCAGCCCGACCGCGCCGTCCCGCATGTCCTCGTGCGCCCGCACGAGGTCCGGCGGGAACGGCTCCTGCCAGGCCAGGAACGTCGCGAGCGCCGGGTCGTCCCGGTCGCCGCCGCCCGGCCACTGGGTGTGCTCGGGCAGCCCGGGCGGCGACGGCGCCGCGAACGTGGCGACGAAGCCCTCGTACGCCGCCGGCGGCCCGATCGGCCCGTAGATGTCCGGGTGGTACGGCGACCGCCCGAGCCCCGGCCGGTCGACGGTGTACACCGCGAACCCGTCCCGCAGGAAGATGGTCGACCATCCCGCGCGCCCGTCAGGGGTGGTGAGCATGTCGAGCGCCTGCCCGCCGCCGCCGTGCACGAGGATCAAATTATCCCGAACGGACGGTGGTGACTGATACTGCACATGCGTTCCGGCCACGCTGGTGCCGGCCGGCCCGGTGTGCGTCCGCAGCCCGGTGAAGAAGTGCCCTTGCTCGGCGATGACCAGCGGTTCCATGACGCCGTTATCCCCAGATCTCCCGGGCGGTGGCGACCAGCAGCTCGAGCTTGGCGCGCTCCTCGCCGATCGTGAGGGAGTTGCCTTCCACCGTGGAGGCGAACCCGCACTGCGGCGAGATGCACAGCCGGTCGATGTCCACGTACTTGGCGGCCTCTTCGACGCGCCGCTTGAGCGCGTCCGCCGACTCCAGCTCCGGCGTCTTCGTGGTCATGACCCCGAGCACCACGATCTGGTCGTCGGGCACGAACCGCAGCGGCTCGAACGTCCCGGACCGCTCGTCGTCGTACTCGAGGAACAGCCCGTCGACCTTGAGCCCGCCGAACACGCCCTCGGCGACGAAGTTGTAGCCGCCGGAGGAGAACCACGCCGACCGGTAGTTGCCGCGGCACATGTGCACGGTGACCGCCATGTCGGCGGGCTTGGCCGCCAGCGCCGCGTTGATGACGGCCACGTTGATCTCGTGCTGGCGGTCGGGGTCCAGGCCGGTCGCGCTCGCGTTCGCGCGCCAGGCCGGGTCGTTGAGGAACGCGAAGATCGTGTCGTCGAACTGGAGGTACCGGCAGCCGAGCTCGTACAGCGCCGCGACCTCCGCCGCGTAGGTCGCGGCGACGTCCGCGCGGAACTCCTCCGCGTCGGCGTACGGGGACTTCGACAGGTCGGCCCTGAAGTGCGCCATGCTGGGGGACGGGACGGTCAGCTTCGGGGTCGCGGTCGTGACGGTCTGGGCGAGGAAGGCGAAGTGGTCGCCGAAGATCGGCTGCTCCAGGTGCACCTTCCCGGTGATCTCCGTGACGTTCGGCGTCCAGCTGATCGTGCCGTCCTTGCGGTAGACGGGCAGCGGCGCGCCGAGCGCGCCCTTCCTGATCCCGGGGATCGCGTACAGGAAGTCGGAGTGCCACTGCTCGCGGCGGAACTCCCCGTCGGTCGCCGACTCGAGCCCCGCGTCCTCCTGCAGCTTGACGGCGTCGGTGATCGCCTGATCCTCGGCGGCGGTGAGCTCGGCGGCGTCGATCCGGCCCGCCGCGAACGCCGCCCGCGCCTCGTGCAGCGCGGCCGGCCGCAGCAGGGACCCGACGTGGTCGGCGCGGAACGGCGGTGTGGCGCGTCGTGCCATTGGGTCATGTCTCCTTAGAACAGGTTGTCCGGCAGCCCGAAGTGCATCCGCGCGACCTCGGCGGCGACGACGTTGTGCCTGGCCGAGATGTGCCCGAGGTAGATGGCGGCGTCCCGGAAGTGGCGCTGCATCGGGGCGCCCCGCTTGGCCGCCGAGGAGGAGGCGGCGCCGAACAGCTCGTTCGTCGCCTCCACCGCCATCCGGGAGGCGACCTGGATCATCGAGTACATCGCGGCGTCGTCCTCGCGGGTGAACGGCTCCCCGGTCCGGTACCAGCGCTCGGCCAGCTCGTTGTACCGCTCACCGCACTGGAAGATGATGGCCTCCGCGCAGTCGATCAGCGCCCGCGCCTGCCCGTAGTGCCGCTGGTACTCCTCGACCGTGTACCTGGGCACCTGCGGCGCGAAGTAGGTCTTCTTGGTCCGCAGCGTGTGCTCGTACTCGTGCATCGCGCCCTTGGCCGCGCCGATCACCGGGATCACCAGGCCCGCGTGGTACATCGCGTAGATCCGGCCGCAGAACATCGGGTCGTCGTGCAGGTACATGCCCGGCGCGGCCTTCTCGGTGTTGTGCGTCCAGTCGCCAGAGCAGGTGCAGTGCTCGGGCACGAACACGTTCTCCACCCGGACGCTGTTGGAGCCGCTGGAGTTCATCCCGATGATGTTGCCGTTGCCCCAGTCGTCGAGCACGGTGACGTTCTCGATCGGGGTGCAGATCGTGAGCAGCCCCTCGGACTCCCGGCCGGGCACGAGCGTGTTGCACATGAAGTGGGTGGCGTGCCCGACGCCCGAGCAGTAGTCCCACTGGCCGTTGACGATGTACCCGCCGTCGACCGGGGTCGAGGTGCCCATCGGGGCGGCCCGGTGCGGGCACTTGAAGTTCCCCGTCGGCCCGAGGAGCTCGAGCTGCCCCTGCTCGGGGAACCACGAGCCGATGCCCTGCGCGTGGTGCGCGCCGAGGCACAGTCCCCAGGCGGTCCCCGCGTCGCCTTCGGCCATGGCCATGATGACCTTCCAGAAGGTCAGCATGTCGAAGGCGTAGCCGCCGAACCGCTTCGGCTGCAGCATCCGGTAGAAGCCGGCCTCGGTGAACTTGGCGTCCAGCTCGGCGGTGTGCTTGCCGATCCGTTCGGCCTCGTCCGCCTGCGCGCGGACCTCGGGGATCAGCGCCTTGGCGCGGGCGATTATTGTCTCCGGCGTCAGCCCCGGTTCTGGTGCCGGGAACTCCGCCGGTCGGGAAACAGTCTGCTCTGCCACAGTAACGAGCCTGATACCTCGGCCCGCCGCACACAAGCACCTCCCGCCGGCCGATGCCCGCCTTGTGGCCCCGCCCTAAGCGGACGGCGCGGGGCTTGGTGGCAGCGCGAACGGCTGCCGGATCAGGTCAGGAGCGGATCGGCGACACCGCCGTCGCCTGCTAGCGGACCAGGCAGCAGGCCGTGCTGCACCGCGAACATCGCGGCGGCGGTCCGGCTCGAGGCGCCGATCTTGGCGTAGATGTGCTCCACGTGGTTGCCCGCCGTCTTCGGCGTGACCACGAGATCGCTCGGCGATCTGCTTGTTGGACATGCCCCGGGCGAGCAGGATGAGTACCTCGACCTCGCGGGCGGTCAGGCCGGCGATCGCCTGCCGGCGGCGCGGCTGCCGGTGACCGGCCGCCTCGAGCACGGCACCGACGGCCGCGCCGTCCAGCCGCCCGGCCCGGACTTCGGCGCGCATCTCCGCGACCGCCTCCCGGCCGGCCGCGCGGGCCGGTGCGGCCGCGGCTCGCGCATCGAGACGATACACGTCGGCGGCCGCCAGCACCCGGGCCAGCCTGGAGATCGCGCCGCCAGCGAGCCCGCGCGGGTAGCCGCTGCCGTCGAGCCGCTCGCGATGCTGCACCGCGATCTCGCCGAGCGGCGCGAGCGCCGCGGACTGGTGCAGCATGCGCTCGGTCAGGTAGGGATACATCCGGACGCGTTCCCACTCGCCCGCGCTCAGCGGGCCTGGCCGGTCCCAGATCGAGTTCGACACGCCGAGCCGCCCGAACCCGAGCACGAGACCCGGCTCGGCGCAGCAGCAGCACTTGCTCCGGCGGCAGCGCCGAGCCTGCGGCCGGCTTCCTCCGCCAGCCCGGCGACCGCCACCGAATGCCCGAGGGTGTACGGCGACTTCAGGTCCACGAAGTTCGCGATGGCCGCCAGGGCGCTGTCGAGCTCCTCCTCCGACAGCTCCACGGCGAGCGCGGGCTCGGCCGCGATCACGGTCTGCCAGGCGGGCACCGTGTCGAGACCGCCGAATACCTCGCTGGCCCTGGCGCACAGCAGCTCGGCCAGGTCCGGGTCGAACTGCCTGCCCGCCCGCCTGCGGGCCAGCGTAGTCGCCGCCGGCACGCCGCCGACGCGGTGCGCCACCTCCATGAACTCCGCGAGCTGGGCGATCCTGGCCGCGATCGGGATCGCGTCGCTCTTCAGGTCGCCAGGCCAGCCGCGCCCGTCCCACTGCTCATAGGCCGTGCCGACCCCTTCGCGCACGGTGTCAGGCAGGCCGAGCTGCTCGGCCAGCGTCCTGGCCAGCCTCGCGTGCTGGGCGATCATCCCGTCCAGCTCGCGATGCCCGGAGAAGGCGAACTCGAGACCCACCCGGAACCGGTGCAGCGGCGGGTTGCCGGCGCCGACCAGCCGCATGGACGCCAGCGCGCCGCGCACGCTGCGGAACTCGTACGCGTACTTGCCGGACTTGAGCGTGATGTCGTCGCCGAACCATTTCGCCTGCTCGTGCGCGTCAGCGTGGCAGCCGACGTTGACCAGCAGGGCGGTGTAGTAGACCGCCACCCGGTCCTGCTCGCCCAGCCCCGCGCAGTCGGCCAGCCGCAGGGAGATAATGCACTGCCGCAGCACGTGCTCCATCGGCTGGCCGAATCCCAGGTCCACGCCGAGCGATAGCGCCGCGACCAGTTCGGCCAGCCGGGCGCGCCGGTCACCGGCAACCCCTCCCACCAGCCAAGAGTAACCTTCCGCCGCCCAGCGCGACAGGCTCGGAGAAGATGGGGCGTTCGCCTCATGCGCCGCTCCGGGGCCGCGTCGTTACGTTCGCGCTATCAGCGTTCACGCGACGGAAAGAGGACACCATGAGCCTGCGGAGCAAGTTCTTCGCCCTGACGTACGACCGCCAGATAGCCAAGGCCGAGCAGGCCGGGCTGCATGCCATGCGGGAGCGCCTGCTGGCCGGCGCGAGCGGCGACGTCGTCGAGATCGGCGGCGGCACCGGACTCAACCTGCCCTGCTACGGCGCCGAGGTCCGGTCCCTGACGATCACCGAGCCCGAGCCCCGATGCTGCGGCGCCTGGAACGGCGGGTCCATGAGCAGCGCCCGTCCGCGACGGTGCTGCGCGCCCCGGCCGAGGACCTCCCGTTCGAGGACCACTCCTTCGACGTGGCGGTTTCGACGCTGGTCCTGTGCGGGGTCGATGACCAGCCCCGGGCCCTGCGCGAGCTGCGCCGCGTGCTGCGCCCCGGCGGGCGGCTCCTGTTCCTCGAGCACCTGCGCTCAGAGGACCCCGCCTGGGCTCGCCTGCAGGACCGGATGAACTGGCTCAACCGGCTCGTGGTCTGCTGTGACTGCAACCGGCCCACGCTCGATTCCGTCCGCCAGGCCGGCTTCACGGTCACCGAGTTCGACCACACCGAGCTGCCGAAGGCACCGAAGTTCGTGCGCCCGGTCGTCGTGGGGAGCGCCACGGCACCCGCGGCCACGCCGGCCGGGTCCACTCAGCGCGATCAGGCGGCGGATGGCAGGATTCCGCATATCTCCTAGGATTCTGCCTATGCATGCCGTGGTGGCGCTGGCACTGCCCGCCGTGGAGGCCTTCGACCTGGCGATCCCGGCTCAGGTCTTCGCCGATCCCGGCCTGCCCCGGCGGTACGAGTTCACGGTCTGCGCGCCCGCGGCCGGGCTGGTGCGGTCAACGGCCGGATTCTCCGTCCAGGCTGAGCACGGCCTGGACGCGCTGGCCGCCGCGGACACGGTCGTCGTGCCGGGCTACCTGCCGCTGGACGATCCCGGTGAGCGGGTGTGCTCGGCCCTGCGCCAGGCCGCCGCCAGGGGCGTGCGGATGGTCTCGGTCTGCACGGGTGCCTTCGCCCTGGCTGCGGCGGGACTGCTTGATCACCGCAGGGCCACCACGCACTGGCAGTACGCTGGCCAGCTCGCCGCCAGGTACCCGGCGGTGAAAGTCGACCCTGACGTGCTGTGGGTGGATGAGGGAGCGGTGCTGACCAGCGCCGGGCTGGCCGCCGGGATCGACCTGTGCGTGCAGCTGGTGCGCGCCGATCACGGCAGCGAGGCGGCGGTCAGCGTGGCCAGGCGGATGGTCGTGGCCCCGCACCGCGACGGCGGCCAGGCCCAGTGGCTCGAGCGTCCGCTGCCCGCGCCGGGTGAGGGCCCGGCGGCCACCTGCCAGTGGGCGCTCGAGCACCTGGCCGACCGGCTGACCGTCGCCGACCTGGCCAGGCACGCGGGCTGGGCGCCGCGCACCCTCGCCAGGCGCTTCGCCGCCGAGACCGGCATGGCGCCCATGCAGTGGCTCACCGCCGCCCGCATCCGCGAGGCCAGGCGGCTGCTGGAAGCCACCGACCTGCCCGTCGAGGTGATCGCCGCCCGCTGCGGCCTGGGCACCGCCGCCAACCTGCGACTGCACCTGGCCCGCGACGCCGGCGCCACTCCCACCGCCTACCGCGCCGCGTACCAGGGCCGCCCGCCGGACGCCCGCGAGGCAGGATCCTGACCACATCCGGCAGTCCTGCCACTGGCCGCCGTCCCTCCGTGCGCCTGACCATGGGCGAGTACATCCCGACCGCGGAGGGCTGAGCCTTGTCGAACATCGCCCCGCTCCTGGACCGAAACCGGGCGTTCGCCAGCGATCCCGGCGTACGCCAGGGCATGCCCAGGCTCCCGTTCATCCCGAACCTGAACCTGTACATCGTCACCTGCATCGACTGCCGGGTCGACCCGGCGCAGATCCTCCGGGTCAAGCTCGGCGAGGCCCTCGTGCAGCGCAACATCGGCGGCCGCATCACCCCGGCCGTCATCCGCGACATCGCCTGGGCCGGCTACCTGGTCGACAGCAAGGCCCCGGAGGGCCCGTACTTCGAGGTCGCGATCATCCACCACACCGACTGCGGCTCAACCCTGCTCGCCGACGACGAGTTGCGCCACGGGTTCGCCCAGCGCATCGGCGCGGACGAGCGGACGCTGGCCGACACGCCCGTCCTTGACCCGGCCCGCACTGTGCGGACCGACGTCGAGCGGGTCCTGTGGGCGGAGGAAATCCCGCAGAATGTCCACGTCTCCGGGCACGTCTACGACGTCGGCACCGGCCTGGTGACCACCATCGTCGACGCGAAAGCCAGGAAGTGAGGACATCCGGTCAGGGCGTCAGCGCGGCGGCGACCTGTGCGGTGTCCTCGGAGCTGCGGACGAAGTAAACCCTGCCGTCGCGGAACCTCCAGTAGTGGTGCATGTTCATCGTGACCTGCTTGCCGGTCGCGCTGACCGTGAAGGCATAGCGGATGAATACCATGACGTCCCCGTCGTCGTTGCCCGCGAAGGCCAGCGGGGTGAATTCCGTGACCGGGCCCGTCTTCCCGATGGCCTCGAAGAAGTCGGCCACTCCGTCTTTCCCGTGCCTGGGGCCGTACCACGGCGCGGACTCGATCGCCGCGTCGGTGGACCAGTCAACGTCGTCGGTGACCCGGTCCAGGATGGCCTGGACGTCTCCGCTGCCGAACGCCTGGTACAGCTGCCTGGCCGTCTCGATGTTCTGCTCTGCGCTCATGCTCTGCTCCTCGTGCTCACGGTCATGCCGGCTCCTTCGCTGGCTGCCTGCTGGAACCGTAGGCCGCGGCGCAGGCCCGGGCTATCGACTGTTCAGTCGATATTGGCGGCGGCCGCCCCGGCCCTGGCCGCGAGACCGTGCCGCATCGCGAACATCGCCAGGCCCGCCCGGGTCGAGACGCCGCACTTGGCGTAGATGTGCACGGTGTGCGTGTGCACAGTCGACTGCGAGATCACCAGATCGGCGGCGATCTGACGTTTCGTGCTGCCCGCGGCGAGCAGCCGCAGGATCTCGAGTTCCCGTTCGGTCAGGCCAGCCGGGAGCGCGGGCAGGGCGGCCGTCGGCGCGCCGGCGGCGTCGAGCACCGCGCGGACCGCGTCGCGGTCGAGCGGAAGACCTGACATAACCCGGGCGGCCGCGGCCAGGTCAAGCGGGGCGCGGTGCGGCCGCGGCTCGCACCGCAGCAGCGTCCCGTAGTAGACCCCGCCCTGATCACGGTCTAGAGATCAGCGCGCGATGATTACCGCATGACGAGTCACCTGAAGAACACGGTCGCCCTGGTTACCGGTTCGAGCAGCGGGATCGGCGCGGCGACGGCCCGGCGGCTGGCCGCCGAGGGCGCCGCCGTCGCCCTGGTGGCGCGGCGCCGGGACCGGCTGGACGGCCTCGCCGCCGCGATCCGGGCGGACGGCGGGATAGCGCTCGTCGTGCAAGCGGACGTAACCAGCCAGCGGGAAGCCGCGGGCGCGGTCGAGACGACCGTCGCCGAGCTGGGCCGGCTGGACACCGTGGTCAACAACGCCGGGATCATGCTCCTGGGGCCAGCCCTGGACGCCCCGATCGGCGAGTGGGACCAGATGGTGGCCCTGAACGTGCAAGGCATGCTGTATGTCACCCACGCGGCGCTGCCGCATCTGGTCCGCGCCGCGGCGGACTCGCCCCGTCAGGTGGCGGACCTGGTCACCATCACCTCCACCGCCGGGCGGGTGGCCCGGCCGGGCAGCGCCGTGTACAACCTGACCAAGTTCGGCGCGGCGGCGTTCAGCGAGGCGCTCCGCCAGGAGTTGATCAGCCGCCGGGTGCGGGTGAGCGTGATCGAGCCCGGCACGGTGGACACCGAGCTCGCCACCCACCTCCGCGAGGACATCCGGGAGGCGGCGCGGAGCCAGACGGCCTCGATCGAACCGCTACGGCCGGACGACATCGCCGACACGGTGGCCTACATCGTGACCAGGGACCGCCGGGTGGCGGTCAACGAGATGCTCGTCCGCGCCGCCGAGCAGACCTGGTAGCGGCGCCTGCGGGCCGGGCCGCCGCATCCCTGAGGGGGCGGCTGTCGCGCCGGTAGGCGGCGTTGCAGAAGAACGTCAGCCGCGGCCCCCAGGCCATCCACATCGAGAAGCGGGACGACAGCAGGATGTCCACCGCGGTCTGCAGGCTCTGGGGCCATGACATCGGCAGCCCGAGCGGGGTGGCGGCCCAGTCCACCGCGGCCAGATCACGGCCGATCTCCGCATCAGCGGCGAACAACCCGGCCGGCCCGACGCTGGCTCGGCACCTGCCGAACGCTCCACCGCCTGTTCTCCCCCTTCGCCCCCCCAACATCATGTCCCAGCTTGCCGGGCCAGTCAGCCGTAAACATACGATAACCCGCCTTTCACCGCCAGCGACGCTGCGCGGAGACGGCCGGCCAGCGCCGCCTGGACGCGATGCGGCCATAGCGGGCCCTCGTAGATGAATGCCGTGTAGGCCTGCAGCAGCGTCGCGCCCGCCGCGAGCCGCTCATACGCGTCGTCGGCGCTCTCGATGCCGCCCGCCGCGATGAGGACCAGGCGGCCGCCGGTGCGGGCGTGCAGGCGGCGCAGCACCTCGAGGGCGCGCCCGCGCAACGGCACGCCGGACATGCCGCCAGGGCCCGCGTCGGCGACAGCTGCGCTATCGCGCAGCCCAGCGCGGGAGATCGTGGTGTTCGTGGCGATGATGCCGTCGAGCCCTAGGCCGAGCGCGAGATCGGCCACCGCGTCGATGTCAGCGTCGGCCAGGTCCGGGGCGATCTTCACCAGCAGCGGCACCCGGCGCCTAGGGGACGCCTCGTCCAGCGCCGAGCGCACCGCGCCAAGCAGTGGCTTCAGTTTGTCCGCCGCCTGCAGGTCGCGCAGGCCAGGCGTGTTGGGGGAGCTGACGTTGACGACCACGTAGTCGGCGACGTCCGCGACCAGGCGGGCGCTGCTCACGTAGTCGGCGATCGCCGCGTCGTCAGCCGCCGCCTTGGTCTTGCCGATGTTGACGCCGACGACCGGCCGCGGCCCCGGCGCGCCGCGCAGCGCGCGCAGCCGCGCCGCGAGCGCCGCCGCCCCGGCGTTGTTGAAGCCCATCCGGTTGACCAGGGCACGTTCGGCAGGGAACCGGAACATCCGCGGCTTCGCGTTGCCCGGCTGCGGCCGCGCGGTCACCGTGCCGACCTCGACGAAACCGAACCCGAGCGCCGCCAGCCCGGCCACGCCGTGCCCGTCCTTGTCGAACCCCGCCGCCAGCCCGAGCGGCCCGGGAAAGTCCAGCCCGAGCGCCCGCACCCGCAGAACGGGGTCCCGCGGCGCGAGAAAACGCCGCAGCACCCAGACGCCACCAGGAACGGCGGCCGCCGCCCTGATCAGCCAGAACCCCGCGGCGTGCGCCGCCTCCGGCGGCAGCCGCCGCAGCACGACGCGGTACACCGCCTGGTACACGCCTCCCACGTGCAGAGAGCCTACTCAGGCGGGGACCGCTCAGCCCGCGTTGAGTGCCCCGTCGATCAGGTGCAGCGCGCCGGAGACGTACTCCGACTCATCGGAAAACAGCCACAGCACGACGTTCGCGACCTCGGCGGCCGTGCCGTAGCGCTTGCCGTAGGGCACCGACTCGGACACCGCACGGAACACCCCGTCGGGATCGTCCGGGTTGATCTGGTGAGTAAGGTCGCGGCCCATCCGGGTGTCGAAGTGCCCGGGCGCCACGCAGTTGATCCGGATGCCGTACGGCGCCGCTTCCAGCGCCGCCGATTTCGTCAGCCCGAGCACCGCGTGCTTGGAGGCGATGTACGGGGAGAACGTCGCCGCGCCCTTGATCGCCGCCATCGACGCGGTGTTGACGATCACGCCCGACCCCTGCGGCTTCATGACCTTCAGCACCGCGCGCAGTCCCATGAACACGCCGCGTCCGTTGACCCGCCAGACCCGGTCGAAGTCCTCGACCGACAGCTCGGTCATCGGCGCCATCCGGCCCTCGATGCCCGCGTTGTTGAAGAACAGGTCGATCCGCCCGTGCGCGTTGACCGCCTCCTGCACGTACCCGTCCACATCGGACTCCTGCGAGACGTCCGCGACGACCGCCAGCCCGCCGAGCTTCTCCGCGGCCGCCCGGAGTCCGTCGGCGTCCCTGTCTACCAGCACCAGGCGAGCGCCCTCGTCCGCCAGCCGCTGTGCGACCGCCAGCCCGAACCCGTTGGCCGCGCCGGTGATGACCGCGACCTGTCCATCCAGCCCGTACCGCACGCTCATCGGACACCCTCCGCGTCTAGCATCCCGGTTGCGGCCGGGCCGACCGCCCCGGCCATGATGGCCTCGTGCCTGGCGACGATCCTGCTGTCCCACTCGTGGTCGGTGAGCAGGTACAGCTTCTTCTCCCGCACCGCCGTGACCACCTTGTCCGCGACCTCGGACGGCGGCATGCCCTTGGACAGCACGGAGTGCATGTGGTCGCGCAGCGACGCGCCGGACGACGACATGCCGCCGTCGTTGGCCAGCGCGGCCGGCCGGTTCCGTGACCCGTGGAACAGGTTGGTCGCGATGATCCCCGGGCAGATCCCGGTCGCCGCGATGTTGGCGTCCGCCGCCTCCAGGTCCGCGGCGAGCACCTCGGTCATGGCGAGGATCGCGTGCTTGCAGATCCCGTACATGTTGGCCGCCGCGATCACCGAGGTCATCGAGCAGGTGTTGACCACGTGCCCGTCCTCGCCGTGCGCGAGCATCCGCGGCACGAACGTCCTGATTCCGTAGACCACCGACATCAGGTTGACCAACAGCGTCCAGTCCCAGTCCTTGGCGGTTGCCGCCCAGATCGGCCCGTCCAGGTAGCCCTCGACGCCGGCGTTGTTGTGCACGAGGTGGATCTTCCCGAACCGCGCCTCGGCCGCGTCGGCCAGCGCCTCGATGTCGGGCAGCTTCGACACGTCGGTGCGCAGCCCGAGCACGGGGACCCCGGCCGCCGACAGCTCAGCGACCGTCGCATCCAGCGCGTCCTGCTGGATGTCGCCGATCACGATGTTCATGCCCTCCGCGCCCCAGCGCGTCGCGAAGGCCTTGCCCATGCCGCTGCCCGCCCCGGTGATGACGGCGGTCTTGCCCGCGAACTCTTCCATGCACAAAGCTCCTTTGCTCGTCAGCCCCAGGGCCTGGACAGGATCCGCACCAGCGAGCCTGGCGTCTGCAGCCGTTTCAGCGCGGACGGCGTGTCATCCAGCGTCACCCGCTCCGACACCAGTCGTTCCACCGGGACCCGCCCCGCCGCGAGGTGCGCCACCGACTCCCGGTACGTCTCGTCGGAGAACGCGCAGGCGCCGGCGATGTGCAGTCCCTCGCTCAGCATCCCGAACAGCGGCAGCGACGCCACCTCAGGCGTCAGCGCCACCTCGACGCAGGTGCCGCCAGGCTCGAGCACCGCGAGCCCTTCGGTGAACGCGCCGGGCGCGGCCGAGCACTCGAGCACGGCCGCGAACCGCGTGCCCGACTGCATGGCGTACTCCTCGACCGAGATCTCGCGAGTGTCGATGACCACGTCGGCCCCGACGTCGGCCGCCGCCTCACGCCGCCCCGCCGACCGCCCGGCCGCGACGATCGGCCCGGCCCCGGCCAGCCGCAGCGCCATGATCGAGTACAGCCCGATCGGCCCGGCCCCGTAGACGAGTACCGGGTCGCCGGGCCCGGCCCCCGACAGCTTGACCGCCTGCGACCCGACCGACAGCGGCTCGGCGTGCGACCCCATCTCCAGCGGCAGCTCCGGCGGCAGCGCCACCAGCTGCCTGGCGGGGACCGAGACGTACTGCGCGTACGCGCCCTGGGCGGTGATCCCGATGTTCGGCGCGACCGGGCAGCGGAACGCGAGGCCCCGCGCGCAGATCCTGCACTTGCCGCACGACCCGAGCGGGGAGGCGGCCACCGCCTGCCCCTCGGACCAGCCGGTCACGTTGCCGCCGAGCGCCACGATCCGCCCGCTGAACTCGTGCCCGAGGATCTGCCCGGGCGCGCACTGCCCGTTCTGCACGGAGTGCACGTCCGAGCCGCACAGCCCGCACGCGTCGACGGAGACGACGACATCATCGGGTCCCGGGCTGGGGTCCGGCACGTCGCTGACGGCCGTCCCCTCTTCTTTATCGATATACAGAACGGCCCGCACGTGGCTCCCGCCCTTTCATTAGCTCTTCGTTGAGGCAATACCACTGAGGGTCGCGCCGCGGCCGAGCGGCGCGACGGTCCGCGCGTAGACCGACAGCCAGCCGCACCCGGCCGGCGCCGCCAGCGGCGGCAGAGCCGCCCGCCGCCGGTCCAGCTCGCCGGGATCGGCCTCGAGGTCGATCGTCCTGGCGTTCACGTCGATGGAGATCATGTCGCCGTCGCGGACCAGGCCGAGCGGGCCGCCCGCCGCGCCCTCAGGCGCCACCTCGGCGACCACCAGGCCGCCGTTGACGAGCCCGGACATCTGCCCGTCGGTGATCACCGCGACCGATGTCGACAGCCCGGCCCCGTCGATGGCGAACATCAGCGCCGACGTCAGCCCCATGCCGGGGGAGCCGCGCAGCCCGAGCCCGGTGAGCACCACGACGTCGCCGGCCGTGAAGCGGCCGGCCCGCGCCGCCGCGACGCCTTCCTCCCGGGAGTGCACGACCTTGGCGGGCCCGCGGAACGTGAGCGGCGCGTCGTCGGCGACCGTCCGCTTCAGCACGGCCCCGTCGGGCGCCAGCGAGCCGCGCATCACCACGATGGCGGGGTGCGTGGCGAGCGGCGCCGTCAGCGGCCTGATCACCGCGCCGTCGGCCGGCGCCGCGGCGATCGCCTCGCCGAGCGTGACCCCGGCGACGGTCCTGGCCGACAGGTCGAGCAGCGGGGCGAGCTGCCGCAGCAGCGCGCGGGTGCCGCCCGCCGCGTCGAACTGGGTGATCTGGGTGTCGCCGTTGGGCTTGACGTCGGTGAGCAGCGGCACCTTCGGCGCGAGGTCCTCGAACAGCCGGTACACGTCCGCGTCGCAGCCGGCCTCGACGGCGATGGCCTGCAGGTGCTTGAGGCAGTTCACGGACCCGCTGACCGCCAGGATCGCGGTGACGGCGTTGGCGAAGGCCGCGCTCGTCAGGACCGACCGAGGGCGGATGTCTTCGTCGACCAGCGCCACGATGCGAGCGCCGGCCTGCGCCACCGCGTCCCACATCCGCCGCCCGCGAGCGAGCACCGGGGTGGTGCCTGGCAGCGCCATGCCGAGCGCCTCGGCGGCCAGGTGCATGGAGTTCGCCGTGCCCATCCCGGCGCAGACGCCGGGCCCCGTGACCGCGCAGCGTGACATCTCCGCGAGCTCGTCGACGGTCATCCGGCCGGCGTTCACGTGCCCGGCGAACCTGAAGATGTCCTCGAAGTCGACGGACTCGCCCTTGTAGACGCCGGACGGCTGGTAGCCGCAGGCCACGATGATCGTCGGGATGTTGAGCCGGCCCGCGGCCATGAGCTGGCCGGGCGTGGTCTTGTCGCACGACGCCAGGCAGACCATGCCGTCGAGCAGCGCGCCCTCGACGGCGACCTCGATGTCGCTGGCGATGAGGTCGCGGCTCGGCAGGATGTACTGCCCGGCCGCGCCGGCGCTGGTGATCGCGTCGGACGGGGCGGCGGTACGCACCTCGAATGCGACGCCACCGGCCGCTTCGATGGCCGCCTTGAGCGGGGCGACGATCTCGTCCAGGTGACTGAAGCAGGACGCCAGCTGCGACGAGGAGTTGACGATCGCGATCTTGGGCTTCTCCAGGTCCTCGTCGGTCAGCCCGAGCGCGGACCACTGCGCGCGGCGCATCGCCCACGGCGTCGTTCCCGGGGTGAAGTTAGACCGGAGCTTGCGATCTGCCACACCCCAGAGCCTGATACGCCGGTGGCGTACGGGCAAGAGGGTGTGACCCGCCAAAACCCGCCGCCCCGTTGTGGCCCGCCACGGATCAGCGTCGGCATGCCAAACTGGAGCTATGACGCACGCACTGCATCTGACCGCCGCCGTCACGCACGAGGGCGAGTGGTATGTGGCCAGGTGTCTCCAGGTTGAGGTCACTAGCCAAGGTGAAACAATCGAGGAAGCCCTCGATAACCTTCGCGAGGCCCTTGAGCTGTATTTCGAGGATGCCCCCGCTCCCGAGGTCACCGACGTCATCACGGCCCCTATCGAGGTCCTAGTCGCGTGAGCCCGGCGCTGCCTTCGGGCCTGTCGGGCGCGGAGGTCGCCAAGGCTCTGGAGCGCGCGGGATTTGCGCACGTCTCGACGCGAGGCAGCCATGCTAAGTACCGCAGCAACGATCGCACGGTCATCGTCCCGCTCCACCGGAGCCTCGCTGTAGGCACTCTCCGATCGATACTGCGCCAGGCTGGCTGGAGCGCGGATGACCTCATGACTCATCTGGGATAGCAGACGAGGTTTTCGTCGGCGTACTCGCACCATAGCGTTGCAACTTGCCTCAGAGGATCACCTCGGGTGTGGTGCGGCCGAGGTAGGCGCCCTGGTCTTCCAGGCGGCGCTGCAGCTCGGTGACGTCGATCCTGTCGCCGGCCAGCCCCGCGCCCAGGGCCATGCCGGCGGCCGTGCCGGCCGCCTCGCCCATGGCGAAGCAGGGTCCGGTGACCCGGGCGGCGGACTGCGCGCCGTGGGTCATCGACGCGCACCGGCCGGTGACGTACAGGTTGTCGACGGTGCCTGGCAGGATCATCCGGAACGGGAGCTGGTTGAACCCGCGCGGCTTCGTCTGCCAGCGGAACTCCACGGTGCCCGCCACGTGCGCCTCGACCGGCCAGCCGTTGACCCCGATGGTGTCGCCGAAGTCAGCGCAGCCGAGCACATCGTCCTCAGTGAGCTGGTAGGCGCCGACGATCCTGCGGGTCTCGCGGATGCCGATCTGCGGGGCGATGTCTACGATGTAGGAGTCCTCGAAGCCCGGCGTGCGGTCCCTGATGAACGTGAACGCGTCCAGCACCTGCTGGCGGCCGATGAGCTCGCCGCGGGTCAGCTCGTCCACGCTGGTGCCGTCGATGGCGCCGCCGTCTTCGGTGCGCAGCTGCGTCAGGTTGGCCCGCCATTCCAGGGGGTTGCGCTGCGGGCGCACGATCGGCTTCTTGCGCGGGAACGTGTGGGTGCCCGCCCGCTCCGCCTCGTCCATCAGGCGCTCGACGGTGCGCCACGGAGCCGGGCCCGCCTTGGCGACGTCCACGCCGTTGATGCGGAACATGAGCGACGGGTACATCAGCCCGTTGACCGGCGGTGCCTTCTCCCACGGCACCCCGGCCCAGGCGGCGAGGTCGCCGTCGCCCGACGCGTCGATGAAGAACCGGCCACGGACCGCGTGCCTGCCGGACTTGGACTCGATCAGTACGGCGTCGATCGCGTGCTCGCCGGTCATGACCACGCCGACCGCCATCGCGTGAAACAAGATCCGCGCGCCGGCGCCAGTGACGAGCTCGTCCGCGGCGATCTTGTAGGCGGAGATGTCGAATGCCTGCGCCGCGATCCCGTCGGCGATCGTCAGGTGCGGCGTGTTCAGCCCGTCCAGCTTGACCAGCCGGTCAAGCAGCTCGTCGGCGAGTCCCCTGATGATCCGCACGTCCTCGCCGTGGGTCCGTGCGTGCAGCCCGCAGAACGTGGACAGCCCGCCGGCCGTGCCGGCCCCGCCGAGGAACCCGTACCGCTCGATCAGCAGCGTCGAGCACCCGGTCCGCGCCGCCGCCGTCGCCGTCATGATGCCGGCCGGTCCGCCGCCGACCACGACGACATCGAACTCCCCGTACACCGGTGTCTGCCTGCCCGGCTCGATAATCGTTGCGCTGCTCACGTACCGAGCTTGAGCCAGCTTCTCGTGCCAGGGCAAGGGGGCAGGGGACAGCCTTACGCGCCGGCAGTCTGCCGCGCGCCCTAATTCTCCCGCAGTCGCTCCGCCAGGTCCGCCGCCTGGCTGTGCTCCAGGTCCCTGGTCGCGGTCAGCAGCGTGACCGGTCCCGCGGCGGCCAGCTCGCGCAGGTGCGCGAGCGCCGCGGCGCGCTCAGGATCGCGCAGCTCGTCGCCGTAGCGGCGGCGGAACTCCTCGAACTTGGCCGGGTCGTGGCCGTACCAGCGGCGCAGCTCGTCGGACGGCGCGACCGCCTTGAGCCACTCGTCGATCTGCGCGGCGGCCTTGGCCAGCCCGCGCGGCCACAGCCGGTCGACGAGGACCCGCCTGCCGTCCGCCACATCCGGCGCCTCGTACACCCGGCGGGCCCGCACCGTCGTCATCGGCTGCCCCGTGGGGTCAGCCGTCGCCGCCAGGAGTCCCGCCTGAGCAGCAGGATGACCCGCTCCTGTTCGAGGTGCTCGGTGTGGTAGGCCAGCCAGCCGCAGACGGCCGCCAGCGGCAGCTCGATGAGGATGGCGGAGGCGAGCGACTGGAGGAACTGGCTGCCCGGCGGCGAGGTCATCACGTCGAACCAGGCGTCGACCACGAGCAGGGTCGCGGCCGCGGTGGCGCCCACGGCCAGGAAGCGGGACCGGCGCAGCGCGAAGAACCCGGTGGCGGCCAGCACCATGAGGAGCATGACGTCGAACCCGACCCAGGCGATGTTGTAGTGCGAGGACTCCTGCCTGTCCGGCAGGTCGAGGCCCAGGTAAACGGTCCACGGGATCAGCACGATGGAGAACAGGATGAACGCCGGGCCCGCCCAGGTGACGAGCCGCGCGTCGTCGACAAGCGGCTCATCGGCGGGCTCGTCAGCCATGGGTGCATCCGATCTCTTGACGATGTTCTAAGGCAAACGCTAGCTTGCGGACACCGGAGGAGAGCATGTACGACCGCACTGATCCACGCACCGCGCTGGGCCCGGCCGCGGCGGCCAGCGCCGTGCCGAGTCCGGTGAGCTACCCCGCTGACTACATCGTCTTCAGGCAATGCCCGCCCGCACAGCAGGACGACAGCGGCCGGCACTGGTACGCGCGGGCCCAGAACTTCGTCGTGGGCTATTCCGATTGCGACGGGTCGGTCACGTTCGGCAGAACGGCGCAGCCGGACGAGTGGATGCTGCTGCTGCCTGGCAAGGACGTCAGCGCGCGCGTCACTTCCGCCGGCCAGACGACGAAGATCCCCGGCCGCACCCTCGCCGTGATTCCGCCAGGCGATAGCGAGATCACCCTTGCCGGGAGCGGGCAGGCCGTCCGCGTCTTCAGCCGGAACGCCGCCGATCTGTGTGCCCAGGCGGTTAACGCCGATTCGTACCTCGAGGACCATCTCAACGTCGCCCCGCTGGCCGCCTGGCCGACGGCGGCGGACGGCCCTCGGGTGCGCGTCTACAGCCTGGACATCGCCCCGCGGGAAGGCAGGTTCGGGCGCATCTTTCGCTGTTCGACCCTGATGCTTAACGTCCTCTATCCGCAGGACGGGCCGCGCGACGAGACCAGGCTCTCCCCGCATTCCCACGCCGATTTCGAGCAGGGATCCCTGGCCCTGCAAGGCTCGTACGTCCACCACATCCGGTGGCCGTGGACCACCAACCGGCGCACCTGGCGCGCCGACGATCATCAGGCGTGCGGCAGCCCTTCACTGACTGTCATCCCGCCTCCCGCTATTCACACGTCACAGGCGATGGGAAGCGGCGTCAACCAGCTCATCGACATCTTCTCGCCGCCGCGCACCGACTTCTCCCGGCAACCGGGATGGGTGCTCAACGCCGGCGAGTACCCGATGCCCGGGCATGCCTAGCTCGGGAGCTGTTTCTCCTCGACCTTCGTGATCGCCGGCCCGCGGTCGGACGGGCCGAACGTCTCGACGATCGAGGACACGCCGGCGTTGGGGGCGCCGGCCACCACGATCTGCACCGCGTCGACGGACGTGATCAGCTGGACCGGGGTATCCGGATCGTCAGGCGCTTCCTGCGGCACGGCGTCCGGGTGGTCGGCGGGCAGCCGCCAGCCGGTGCCGCCCGCGACGGCCTCCTTGCCCGCGCTCGCGAGGTCCCGGTAGGTGCGCCAGCCCTGCTCCGCGATGGCGGCGCGCACGTCGGCCTTGGACCAGCCGTGCTTGTCGAAGAGCCGGGCGTGTTCCGGGTTCAGCACGACGTAGCCGCTGGCCCTGGCCCGCACCAGCGCGCCGGTGCGGCACAGCGAGTCGGCGAAGTCCGCCGCGAGCTGCTCGGGAGCCGTGGTGTGCCTGGCCTCGATGTGCAGCACCGAGCGGATAACGGTCGCGGAGACGGCGCTGTCGTCAGGGCCGATGTCGTTGTCCGTGGCCAGGCTTGGCCAGGGGGAGTCCTCCTCGTTCTCCGCGATGCAGCAGGAGTACTTGGCGGGCGTGCCCTGGGTGGCCTGGTCGAACACGTGCGGCTTGAGGCCGAGGCCGTTGATCGCGCCGAGCCTGATCGCCCGGCCGATCGTCGCGTTGGCGCGGAACCCCGATCCCCACACGTTGCCGCGGGAGTTCAGCCCGAGCCGCTGCCTGGCCGGCCCGTAGACCACGACGAACGGGGCGGTCCCTGTCGTGGACTGCCAGATCGACCTGGTGACCATGCCGTCGCGCAGGAACGAGTCCCACGCGGCCAGCACGACGGGGAAGTACTCCGGCAGGCAGCCGGCGAGCGCCGCGTTGATCGCGGCCAGCCGGACGGTGAGGTTCTTGTTGAGGTGCGGCATGGGGATGAGCACCTCGTCAGGGTCGCGGCCGGTCGTGGCCAGGAACTCCGCGAGGTAGGACTCGGTGACCGGGACGACGGGCAGCCCGTCGGTCCAGCCGCGGGAGTAGTAATAGTCGATCGCCCGGCGTGCCTCAGCGGCGTCGATGTCTGTCACGCTCGTGTCACCGCCAGGTAGGTCAGCCCGGCGCCAAGCACCTTGATGACGTCAGGCAGCGCGTCGCGCGCCATCTCGTCGATCTCCTTTTCTGTGCGGCTGGCGACCGGGTGCGGCACGGCCACGTACTGGTAGCCGGGGAACCCCATCTGGTTCGCCATCGCCTCGGCGGTGATCCTGAAGGCATCCGTGCACAGGCTGACAGCGGGGATGCCGGCCCGCTCCAGCACGATCCCATCGGCCAAACTGGCCGCGCTGCACGAGCCTCAATCACCGATCGCGGCGACCGCGAAATCGCAGTTGTGCAGCATCTGCTGGACGACGGACTCCTCGACGGGCGTGCCGAAGTAGCCCTTCTGGAACATCCGGATCTCCCGGACGCCGTACTTCTCCTGCAGTTCGCGGCCGACGGCCCGGAGGATGACGGCGCCGTTCGGCTTGGTGTTGTCGAGCAGGCCGACGACCAGGCCCTTCAGCATCTGGGGCCGCGGCGCCAGCGTCGTGTTGGTGCTGCGGTCGCTGTCGCCGGTGGGGTCGAGTAGCGGTTCTGGCATGCGGTTATCCCTTCACGAGGTCCAGGGCCCTGGCGACCACGCCCGCCACCGTCAGCCCGTAGTACTCATACAGCTCGGCGGGCACGCCCACCTCGAGGTCCACGTCCGGCAGCGCGCACTGCGCGAGGTCCGCGACGATCTTGTGCCGGGCGACGGTCTCCGCGACGATGGCGCCGATGCCGCCGTTCACGGTGTGGTCCTCGATCGTGAGCACCTTGCCCGTCCTGGCGGCGGTGCCGGTGATCGCGGCCTCGTCGAACGGCTTGAGGTAGCCGCCGTCGTAGACGTCGGCGCTGATGCCGTGCTCGGACGCCAGGACCTCCGCGGCCTGCACGGCGAGGCCGACGCCCATGCCGTGCGCGGCGAGCGTGAGGTCGCCGCCCTCCCGCAGCCGCGGCCACATGCCGCGCGTGATGTCCGGCACCGTGTCGTAGACCGGGTCGACCGCCTCGGCGATCCTGATGTAGACCGGGCCCTCGCAGTCCGCCGTGGACCGCATCAGCGCGAGCACCGCGTTCTGGTCGGCGGGGGAGACCACCGTGGTGTTGGCGAATGTCCGCGCGATCGCGATGTCCTCGACGGCGTAGTGGCTCGTGCCGAAGTAGCCCATGGCCAGGCCGGACAGCCGCCCGACGAGGCGGACCGGCAGGTGGTTGTAGTCGGCGTCGGTGCGCCACTGCTCGGCCGTCTTCAGCATGCCGAACGGCGACATGGAGAAGATGTACGGCACGTACCCGCAGGCCGCGAGGCCGGCGGCGACCGAGACCGAGTTGGTCTCCGCGATGCCGAGCTCGATGTACCTGTCAGGGAACGCCTCGCGGAACTCGGCCAGCGTATTGGACAGGTCCGCGGTCATGGTCAGCACGCGGTCGTCGGTGGCGGCGATCTCGGTGACCGCGTAGCCGGACGGGTTGGCCTTGAGCGCGGTGTCCCTGTCGATGTCGGAGAAGACGTCGACCATCTTCCGCTCGGCCGGCTCGGGCGACTGGCTCACCGCGCGCTCCCTTCGAGTTCCATCCGGGCGGTGATCTCGGCGACCACGTTGGCGTACTGCTCGGGGTTGAGCAGGCCGAGGTGCCAGGCCTGCGGCTGCTTCTCCATGAACTCGACGCCGTGCCCCTTGCGCGTCCTGGCGATGACCGCCGTCGGCTGCTCGCTTGCCGCGGCGTCAGGCAGCTCGTCGAACGTCGTCTTGAGCGTGGCGATGTCGTGCCCGTCGATCTCCTGGACCCGCCAGCCGAAGGCCTCGAACCGCTTGCCGAGCGGCTCGATGTTCATCGCCAGCGAGGTCGGGCCGGATCCCGAGAACCCGTTGGCGTCCACGATGGCGACCAGGTTGCCCAGCTTGTAGTGCGACGCCGCCATCGCGGCCTCCCAGACCTGCCCTTCCTGCAGCTCGCCGTCGCCGGTCAGCACGAACGTCCGGTAGTCCCGGCCGGACAGCCGCCCGGCCAGCGCCATCCCGGTGCCGACGCTGAGGTTGTGCCCGAGGGAGCCGGAGGAGAAGTCGATGCCGGGAGCGAGCTTCATGTTCGGGTGGTCGTTGAGCGGCGAGCCGACCTTGCCGAACTGCTTGAGCAGCGTCTTGTCGTAGAAGCCGAGGTCGGCGAGGACGGGCCAGAGCCCGGTCGCCGCGTGGCCCTTGCCGAGCAGGAACCTGTCCCGGTCGGCCCAGCGCGGCTCGCCCGGCCGCAGCCGCAGCGCGTGGTAATACAGCGTCGCGACGATCTCCGCGCAGGAGAAGGTGGAGGAATAGTGGCCGAGCCCGGCCTGCGCGATCAGGTCGATCGTCTGCAGCCGGATCCAGTCCGCCCGCCTGGCGAGCTCGGTATCGGAAGCCGGCCGCCCGCGCTCCAGGGTGATGTCTTCTGGCATGAGGCCAGCCTAAATTCGGCCTAACTTGTTGACAATATGCGCGATGATCAGCGTCGACGGGGCAGCGCTGTGCTCGCGCACAAGCGCCGGCATCGGACCAGGCGGCATACCGGCGGGTAACCTGCCGATTTAATAGGAATCACTTATTTCGTGCATAAAACCCATGAATATTGGCGGTCTTTGAATCCACATTCGACCGACGCGCCCAGGCTATGTGCTGCGACGACAATTTTCCGTGGTCGCCACTACTGGTCTGGCGATAGTAACTGAAGCGATACGCGAACTCGATGACCACGCTGTTGACATTGCCGCTGGGCACGGTGATTTTTGAGCGTGCGCATGCGGTGCACGTGCATCCCTTGGCGCATCACAGAAGTGAGCAAACATGACCATAGAGATGGATGCGAGAGGGGGAGATGGTGCGCACAGCTAGATTCCTGCGCCTGAATGTGATCCCGGTGCTCGTAGTCGGCGGCCTCGCCCTGGCGGGCTGCTCGTCCAGCGGCTCCAGTTCAAGTTCCGGCACGTCGAGCGCGGGATCGTCATCATCCGGCAGCTCGAGCAGCGCGAACGTCGCCGCGCTGCAGGCCGACGTCGCCAAGGCCGCGGCGACGCCGAGCTTCAGCGACTACGGGAGCACCTACGGCGGCAAGATCCCCAGCATCGCGAACCTGGCCGGGAAGAAGATCATGATCATCCCGGGCGTCAGCGCGCTGGCCGCGTGCGAGGAGATCGCGCAGGCCGCCTCCAACATCGCCAAGGCCTCTGGCATGGTGCCGACGATCTTCAACAACACGGGCACGACGGCCGAGCACAACACCGCGATCGAGGACGCGATCCATCAGGGGTATGCGGCGATCATCATGGGGTGCGCGATGGATCCGTCGACCAGCGCGCCCGCGATCTCCCAGGCCCAGAAGGCCGGCATCGTGGTGGGCGTCTACGGCGGAACCCCGGACATGGACCAGCGGGCCAACACCACCTACAACACCGATGACCCCTACGCGCAGGACGCGAAGCTGGCGACCGAGCAGGCGATCGAGCAGCACAACGGCCAGCCGTTCAACGCCATCGCGATCACGTCGACCGCGACCGGGCCTGCCACGGTGATCGAGGAGGACGCGATCCAGGCCGAGCTGGCGAAGGACTGCCCGAAGTGCACGCTGACCGCGGTGAACGTCGAGGTGCCCCAGTGGCAGACGCAGGTCGCCAGCACCGTGACTTCCCAGCTGCTGCAGCACCCGAACGTCAGCGTCCTGTTCCCCGACTACGCGGGCGAGCTGACCTACGTGCTCGCGGGCATCCAGGCCGCGCACCGCACCGGCGTGAAGACGTACCTGGCCTTCGGCGGCGGCACGCCGTTCGTGCAGCTGCAAACCGTCAGCCCGGGCAAGGACATCATCCAGAGCGATGTCAGCGAGTCCCCGCCGTGGACGGGCTACCTGCTGTTCCTGCAGGCCGCCCGCGGGCTGGAGAAGCTGGCTCCCATCCCGTACAACCAGGCCATCGGCCCGGACCTGATGATCACCCCGGATAACGCCGACAGCGTCCTCGCCACCGGCGGCTTCGGAGATCAGTGGGTCAACGGCTTCCGCGAACTGCTGGGGCTGCCGGCCCTGTCGGGCAGCGCGCTGCACGCCGCGTCAACGCTGAACGGCGCGATGACCGGCCAGCCCTGACGCTGATACGCCGGTTATGCGAGCGGGCAGTAGCCCGGGCGGGTGATTCCGCACCGGGCTGCTGCCCTGCTCCACGGACATCGTCAACGAGCGGAAGCCAACGAGCGGAAAAGGAGGCGTAGGTGGAGGCACCGGCTCCCCCAGCGGTCGAGCTGCGCGACATCTCCAAGGACTTCGGCAGCAACCGGGCGCTGGACCACGTGGACCTCACCATCGGCCACGGCGAGGTGGTGGGGCTCGTCGGGCAGAACGGCTCGGGCAAGTCGACGCTGGTCAAGATCCTGTCCGGGGTCCACGTGCCGGAGCCAGGCGGCCGCCTTTTCGTGAGCGGTGAGGAGGTGCCGCTGCCCTTGGCGCCCGGCCAGGCGAGCCAGATCGGGCTCAGCTTCGTCTACCAGAACCTGGCGCTGGCGCCAGGTCTGACCGTCCTGGAGAACCTGACCCTCGGTCAGCGAGTCGCCGCCGGCGCGCGGGCGGCGTGGGCGCCGATCAACTGGCTCGGCGAGAAGCGGAGGGGCGCGGCCGTGCTTGCCAGGTACGGCGTCCGGCTCAACCTCGACCAGCGCACCGGCGAGCTGCCGCCGGTCGATCAGGCGCGGCTCGCGATCGTCCGCGCCGCCGAAGACCTCAACAGGTACCGCACGCGCAGCGGCTACAAGCACTCGGTGCTCGTCCTCGACGAGCCGACCGTGTTCTTGCCGGAAGAGGACGTCGAGCAGCTTTTCGACCTCATCCGGACCGTCAAGGCCGAGGGCGCGGCCGTGCTGTTCATCTCGCACGACCTGGTCGCGGTCCGCTCCATCGCCGACCGCGTCGTCGTGCTCAGGGACGGGCGGGTCGTCGCCGAGGTGCCCGCGGGCGAGATCGAGGAACAGGCGCTGGTCGACCTCATCGTCGGCACGTCGGCGCGGGAGGGCGGGAGCGCCGCCGCGGATGAGGCGCGTCCCGTCGAGGTGACGCTGGCCCCCGCCGGGCCCGCGGGCGCGGAAGACGCGCCGGGGCCCGGGCCCGGCCAGCACGTCGCGGTCGAGCACCTGAGCGACGGGCGGCTGAAGGACCTGTCGTTCGAGATCGGCGCCGGGGAGATCCTCGGGGTGGCCGGCCTCATCGGCTCGGGCGCCGAGGACCTGCCGTACCTGCTGTTCGGTGCGCACCCGGCCCTCAGCGGCACGCTGCGCCTCGGGTCAGAGAAACTCGACATCGCCGCGCTCAGCCCGCAGCGCAGCGTGCGGCAGCGCATCGCCCTCGTCCCCGCGGACCGCCAGCTGCTGGGGCTGGCCGAACGACTCACCCTGTGGGAGAACATCGTCATGCTCGTGGAAGACGAGCACTACCGGGGCGGTGTCTTCCACCGCGGCGAGCTCGTGGAGCTCGCCCGCGAAGCCGTCCAGCGGTTCGAGATCCGGCCGCCGCAGACGCACGCCGTCACCGCGACGTTCTCCGGCGGCAACCAGCAGAAGGCGCTGCTCGCGAAGTGGCTGATCGCCGGGCCGCGGCTGCTGCTGCTGCACGAGCCGACGCAGGGTGTCGACGTCGGCGCCAGGCGGGACATCTACCGGTTCGTGAGATCAGCCGCCACCCTGAATCAGACGTCGGTGCTGTGGGTGACGACGGACTTCGGTGAGCTCGCCGAGGTCTGCGACCGGGTGATCATCCTGTCGGAAGGCCGGACGACCGACACGCTGGCCGGCGAAGAACTAAGCGACGACGCAATCACCGCAGCCGCGCTGCGGCAGATCAGGGAGGTCAGATGAGCGCCTCACCGGGAGCACCCGCTCCCGTGGAAACCGGCGGCCGCGACGAGAGGCCCGCGGAGCGGGACCGGCCGTCGGCGATCCGGCGCCTGGGACTCGAGCGCTACGCGATCGTGATCGTGCTCGTCGCCATGATCGTGGCGTTCGGGGTGGACATACCGTCGACCTTCCTCTCGATCGGCAACCTCTCCAACATCCTCGGTTCCCAGGCGGTGCTGTTCATCCTCGTGATGGCGGTGCTGCTGCCGACGATCATGGGCGACTTCGTCGACCTTTCGCTGGGCTCCTCGCTGGGCCTGTCCGCGATGGTCCTGGCCGTGCTCAACGTGCAGCACCATACGAACGTGCTGCTCGCCTGCCTGGCGGGAATCGCCGCGGCGGTCATCGTTGGCCTGTTCAACGTGTTCTTCGTCGTGTATTTCGACAACGACCCGTTCATCGTGACGCTCGGCACGATGACGATCGTGCAGGGCATCATCTACATCGTCTCAGGGAACAACAGCGTCGGCATCGTCTCGACGAGCCTGTCGAACTGGGTCTTCTCGAACGAGTTCCTGTCGATTCCGCTCGAGTTCTACTACGGCCTGGCCATCTTCCTCGTCGTCTGGTACGTGCTCAGCTTCACGCCGGTCGGGCAGAAGGCGCTCGTGATCGGCCAGTCGCGCGAGGTGGCGCGGCTGACCGGCGTGCGGGTCAACCGCCAGCGCTCCTGGGCCTTCATCATCGGCGCGGCCATCGCCGGCATCGCGGGGATCGCGTACGCGGCGACCAACGGCACGGTCGACCCGACGGCGGGCAGCGCTCTGATCCTCCCGGCCTACGCGGCGGTCTTCCTCGGGGCGACCGCCATCAAGCCAGGCCGCATCAACGCGCTCGGCGCCCTGGTCGCGGTCTACTTCCTCGCGACGGGTACGGCGGGACTCGAACTGCTGGGCGCGCAGAGCTATATCCAGCAGATCTTCTACGGCGCCGCACTGGTCGTGGCCATCACGATCCCGAAGGTGAACCGCGAGCGCATCTTCAAGAGGCGGCGGGCCGCCTGATGAGCGTCGTTGACGACCTGTTTGACGTCAGCGACCAGGTGGCCCTGGTCACCGGGGGAGCGTCAGGCCTCGGCTACGCGTTCGCCTCGATCCTCGCTGACGCCGGCGCGACCGTCGTGGTCGCCGACTGGAACGGCGAGCGGCTGGAGAAGGAACTGCGGGGCCTGTCCTCCCACGGCCGCGTCGTCGGCTATCCGCTAGACGTCACCGACGCGCCGGCGGTCCGCGCGTGCGTGGACTCGATCGTCGCCGAGTACAAGAGCATCGACATCGCCTTCGCCAACGCGGGCGTGGCGCGCGGCCGCCCGCCGCTGCTGCCCGAAGGGTGGCTGGACGACATGTCGATGACCGACTACAGCGCGCTCATCGACGTCAACCTGCACGGTGTCGTCTACACCGTACAGGCGGCGGCGAGGCACATGAAGCGGCAGCGGTCGGGCTCGATCATCACGACGGCGTCAACGGCGGGCCTGCGCAACGACCCGTTCACCCCGTACTCCTACGCGATCGCGAAGGCCGGCGTCGTCAACTTCACCAAGCAGGCCGCGCACGACCTGGCGCGGTGGAACGTCCGGGTGAACGCGATCGCGCCGGGCCCGTTCAAGACGAACCTGGGCGGCGGCGGCCCGATGCCGCCGGAGGCCGAGGCGCGCTGGAATTCGGTGATCCCGCTCGGCCGGATGGGCGACCCGTCAGAGATCCGCGGCCTGGCGCTGCTGCTGGCATCCCCGGCCGGGAGCTTCATGACCGGCGGCGTCTACCCGATCGACGGCGGCGCGCTGCTGCAGGGCCCGTCGCTCCCGCCCGCCGGCTGAGCAGTCTTTTTTATCCCGAACGTACGCGGCTGACTCCCGGGCCCTGCGCGTCGACCGAATCGAGCGGGATGTCGGGGTACAGCGGCGGCTCCTGGTCCGGCGTCAGCGCGGTCGGCCCGTAGATCCAGTCGGTGAAGCTGTAGTCGTCGGTGTCCCGCGCCCGCAGGATGGCGTTCCGCTGCAGCCGCCTGGTCCCGTCGTGGTGCCACAGGTCGCCCCACTTGCGCGAGGTGAGCACCACCCGCCGGCAGTGCTCGGCGCGCACCGCCTGATACGCGGCCAGCGCCGCGTCCCAGTCGTCGCCGCGCGAGACGTGCGTGGCCAGCACCCAGCCGTCCTCGATCGCCATGATCGCGCCCTGCGCCATGTACTGCAGCGGCGGATGCGCCGCGTCCCCCAGCAGCGCGACGCGGCCGTGCACCCAGTTGTCGATGGGGTCCCTGTCGAACATTCGCCACCAGCGGTCCCGCCACATCAGCGGGATGCCCTTGCGTACGTTCTCGCACGTGGTCTCGAAGGCCGCGTCGAGCTCGTCAGGGGTGCCCCAGTCCTCGCGGCCGTCGCGCGCCTTGGGCGACTGGAACACGGCGACCTGGTTGAGCATCTGGCCGCCGCGCAGCGGATACTGCACGAAGTGGCAGCGCGGCCCGATGTAGACGACGACGTTGGTGCGCGCGATCCCGTTGCCGAGGACCTGGTCGATCGGCAGCGCCGCCCGGTAGGCGACGTAGGCGGAGTTGACCGTGGCGTCGCCGATGAGCTGCTGGCGCGCCACCGAGTGCAAGCCGTCGGCGGCGATGACCAGGTCCGCGTCCTGGCTGCCGCCGTCCGCGAGGACGACCCGGGCGCCAGTGCCCGTGTTCTCGTAGGACGTCACGAGCTGGCTGGTGAGCAGCTCCGCGCCTTCCGCGGCGCAGGCGCGCAGGAAGATGCCGTGCAGGTCGCTGCGGTGGATGACCATGTAAGGGAAGCCGTACCGGCGCCGCAGGCCGGCCAGGTCCAGGCGGGTCAGCTCGCTGCCGTCGAGCGCGTCCCGCATGACAATGCTGTCCGGCAGCACGCCGAGCGCCGTGGCCTCGGTCAGCAGGCCGTACTCGTGCAGCAGCCGGGTGCAGTTCGGCGCGATCTGGATTCCCGCCCCGACCTCGCCGAACTCCCTGGCGCGTTCCAGCACGCGCACCCGCAGCCCCTGGCGGGCCAGCGCGAGCGCGGCGGACAGGCCGCCGATCCCTCCGCCGACGACGATCACGTCCCGGTTTCTCATAGCCACGGCCCCAGGACAGGCGCCGGCTCCCCGCCGGCGGTGGTGAGCTTGTGCGCGCGCCCGGTCAGGTACGCGGTGATCTCGGCCAGCGGGCCGGACAGCGCGACTGGCTCACTGTCGCCCGGCAGCTCCCAGCGCCCGCCCGTGTCAAGAGCCTCCAGGGCCAGCGCCGGGCCGGAGGGCTGAGCGGAAGCGCGTTTCGCGACGACGTCAGCGCACAGCGCGGCGCAGAAGCCGGCCGGCAGCTCCGCGAAAGAAAGCCCGGTCGCCAGGTCCACGGCGTGCACGTACACCTCGCGTGCCCGCAGCCACGGCACCTCGGTCGCGGGCACCGTCCGGCCCTGGGCGGTCTGCACCGGCGCCTGCCACTGCTCGTCACTCAGCGCCGCCATGGCGTCATCCAGCGCCCGCGCGGCCCGGCGCACCCACGCGCCGAGCTCGGCGTCAGGCAGCTGAGCGCCGCCCTCGATGCCGGCCGCACGGGCGCCTGGCGAGGAGTACATCGGCGTCGGCTCTCCGGTGGCGGCCCAGTGCACGAGGTTGCCCAGCGCCCCGGCGTTCGCCGCGACGTGCGCGAGCAAGTGCCTGCGCGTCCAGCCGGGCAGCGCGCTCGGCGCGCCGAGCGCCGCCTCGTCGAGGTTCGCCTCCGCGAGGAAGAGCGTCGTTCCGTCCCGCGTCCACCGGCGCGCGTCGGTGAGATCGGCGGGCATCAGGGCGCCCTCTCCACCTGAGCGCGGTTGAGCCGGAGGGCTTCGAAGACCGGCGCGTCACTGAACCGGAACAAGTCAAGGGCACCGGAGTCCGAGTCGCTGGCGCCCGCTTCCGAACGCGCCGCGAACGCCTGCCACGACGGCACCACGAACAGGTCGCCCCGCGTCACCGCCCACGACCTGTCCCCGACGGTGACCGTACCCGAGCCGTCGAAGACCAGGTAGACCGACGATCCCGTCTCACGGGCCGGCGCGGTCCGCGCCCCGCGCGCGATCCGGTGCATCTCGGCGCGGATGGTCGGCAGCACGTCGCCGCCGGTGGCGGGGCTGGTGAACCGGACGGCCGCGTGCCCGGGCTCGACCGTGCCGCCGTAGCCCTCGGCCTCGATGGCGAGCTGGTCGGCCAGCGCCCGGTCCGTGTGCTCCCACCGGTACGCCAGCAACGGCGAGCCCGGCGCGCCCGGCTGCCCGCCGGCCGCCACCGGCCGCAGCCCCGGGTGCCCCCAGAGGCGCTCCGCGCGTGACCGGTCGGGCGTGCCCCGCTCGGCCTCGCCGACCTGATCCCGTCCCGGCTCGAAGAACTGCGCCTCGGTCAGGTACTGGAACGGGATATCCAGTCCGTCGAGCCACGCCATCGGCTCGGCCGTCGCGTTGTGGTGGGCATGCCAGTTCCAGCCCGCCTGCGGCAGGAAGTCGCCGCGCCGCATCGCCACCGGATCGCCGTTGACCACGGTCCACACGCCTTCGCCCTCGACCACGAACCGGAACGCGTGCTGCGTGTGCCGGTGCTCCGGGGCGTCTTCGCCGGGCATCAGGTACTGGATCGCGGCCCACAGCGTCGGCGTCGCGAACGGCCTGCCGCCGAGCCCCGGGTTGGCCAGCGCGATAGCGCGGCGCTCCCCGCCGCGGCCGACGGGAACGAGCTCGCCGGCCTGCGCGGCCAGCACCCGCAGCTGCTCCCACCGCCACAGGTGGGGGACGGCCGCCGACCGGGGGCTGACGGGCATCAGGTCGCCGATCTCGGTCCACAGCGGCACCAGCTGTTCCTTCTCGAACCCGCGGTACAGCTCCTCGAGCGTGGTGATCATGACGCCCAGCATGACTGACGCCGCCGCCATACGCCATCGCCATGGCCCGGGCCGGCCTGTACTGTCAGCCAGGCTGCCACAGCTCGACGCGGTTGCCCTCAGGATCGGTGACCCAGCCGAACCGGCCGACGCCCTCCATGTCCTGAGTCTCCTCGGCCACGTCCGCTCCCTTGGCGCGCAACTGCGCGAGCATCGCGTCCAGGTCGCGGACACGGAAGTTGAGCATCGTCTGCTGAGCGCGGGAGCCGAAGTACTCGGTCCCGGACTCGAAAGTCGCGAACACTGTCACCCCGGCTTCCTGATGCCACACGCCGTTCTCGTCAGCGTCCAGACCCAGGCAATCGCGGTACCACGCCCCCAGGGCCACCGGGTCGGCGGCCCGCATGAAGTACCCGCCAACTCCAAGCACACGTTCCATGCCGCCATCTTGCCAGGGGCGTGGTGGCCCCCGGAGCGCGCTCTGGCCCCGCCACTTAGGAGCAGAAAACTACGCCAAAACGCTGATAACAGCAAGAAAAGCGCAGGGTTCTGCTCCTAAGACGTGATCATCTCACGATGTGAGATGGCGGTGCGTCGGTGCCGGCCAGGACCGCGACCGCAAGAGCATTGGCGATCATCAATCCCTTTGCCGCCGCCGGCCGTAGACCTGGTCAGGAGCAAGTCAGCCGCGCGCTCCCCGAGGTGCGCGAGAGCGGTGCACGTCACCCGCCAGTACCGAAAGGGAGTTAGCGCATGCCTGGCCTCACGCTGCCCAGGGTTCCCGCACGCCTGACCGCCGAACTCCAGCGGCCGGCCCTGCCGCTTGATCCCGCGGTGCGCGCCTCAGCCGCGATCGGGCTCATCACGGTCGGCATCATCCACGTCCTGGAGATCCAGGGCCAGCTCAGCGGCGCCGCCTGGCTGACGGCGGGATTCGTCCTGCTCGCTGCCTGCGCGCCGGTCGCCGGCTTGTGGCTGCTGGCCCGGCCGTCCTCGGCCGCCTGGGGGTTCAGCGGGCTGGTCTGCTTCCTCGCCGCGGCGGGGTACATCCTCACCCGCAGCGTCCCGGTGCCCGGCGACACGGGCGACCGCGGCAACTGGCTGGAGCCGCTCGGCGTGGCGGCGCTGTTCACCGAGGGCATCGTCACCATCCTGGCCGTGCTCGTGCTCGCGAGCATGGCGACGCCGGGGCGCCGCGGCACGAGCACGCCGGCCGGGCCGCAGCGCCGGGACAGGCTCGGGCCGCTGAGCCGTTAGGACCGTGGCCCTAGGCCGCGTACTCGGTCTCCCCGACGAACGCGTCCCACAGCCCGGCGTACACGCCGCCGCGCTCGAGCAGCTCCTCGTGCGACCCGATCTCGGCGACCCGCCCGTGGTCGAGGACCACGATCCGGTCCGCGCGCGCCGCGGTGGTCAGCCGGTGCGCCACCACGATCGTGGTCCGCGAGGCCGCCAGCGACCGCGTCGCCCGCGTCACCGCGGCCTCGGACGCCAGGTCCAGCGCGGCGGTGGCCTCGTCGAGCAGCAGGATGTCGGGATCGGCCAGTTCCGCCCGCGCCAGCGCGATGAGCTGGCGCTGCCCGGCCGACAGGCTGCGCCCGCGCTCACCCACCTGCTGCGAGTACCCGTCAGGCAGCCGGATGATCATCTCGTGCGCGCCCACGGCCCGCGCCGCCGCCTCGATCTCCGCGTCGGAGGCGGACGGCCGCGCGTACGCGATCGCCTCCGCGACCGTGCCGCTGAACAGGTACGCCTCCTGCGGCACCACGCCCAGCCGGTGCCTGAACTCGGTGAGGTCGTAGTCCCGCACGTCGACCCCGTCCACGAGCACCGACCCGGACGTGACGTCGTAGAACCGCGCGATCAGCTTGACGACGGTGGACTTGCCCGCGCCGGTCTGCCCCACCAGGGCGACGGTCTCGCCCGGCGTTACCGTGAACGACACCCCGGCGATCGCCTCGCCGGCCTTCGGCGGCGCCTCGGCGGCGTCGGCAGGACCCGACAGCGATGGCCCGGCCCCGTAGCTGAACCGCACGTCGCGCAGCTCGATCAGGCCGTCGAGCCCGGCCGCGGGCACCGGCAGCGGCGACTTCGGCTCCGGCACCGAGGTCTGGATCCGCATCAGGTCCTTGATCCGCGACACGCCGACCGCCGCCTGCTGGTACCCGTCGAACACCTGGGACAGCTGCTGGATGGGCGAGAACACCATGTCGATGTAGAGCAGGTACGCGATCAGCGCGCCGACGCTCAGCGCGCCGGAGTGCACCTGGCCCACCGCGACCACGAGCACCAGGGCGGACGCCACGGTGGACAGCGTCTGCACGAACGGGAAGTACAGCGCGATGTACCGCTGCGCCCGGAGCCGGGACTGCCGGTAGGCGAACGAGCGGCCGGCGAACCGCGCCCGGTTCTCGCCCTCCCGCCGGAACGCCTGGGTGACCCGCAGCCCCGCCACGTTCTCCGCCAGGTCGGCGTTGACCACGCTGACCCGCTCCCGCGCCTCGGTGTAGGCCTGCGACGACTTCATCCGGAACACCACGGTCGCCGCGATCAGGAACGGCATGATCGCCAGCACGAGCAGCCCCAGCCGCACGTTGATGATGAGCATCGCGGCGAGCACCCCGACGAACGTGAGCACCGAGCTGATCATCGTGACCAGCCCCGTCTGCAGGAACGTGGACAGCGCGTCCACGTCGGTCGTCATGCGGGTCATGATCCGCCCGGACAGCTCGCGCTCGTAGAAGTCGAGGCCGAGCCGCTGCAGCTGCGCGAAGATCTTCACCCGCAGCGTGTACAGCAGCCGCTCGCCGTTGCGCCCGACGACCATCGTCTCGGCGATGTTCACCAGCCAGTCGCCGAACACGATCGCCAGCCCGGCCAGCGCCAGCAGCGCCACCGTGCCGAACGCCTGCGCCTCCACGCCGGAGTCGATCCCGCCGCGCACCAGCGCGGGCAGCGCCAGGTTGGCGGCGGCGTCGAGTCCGTCGAGCACGAGCCCGGCGATCAGCGCGACCGCGATCGGCCGCAGCAGCTTGCGCAGCGTGAAGTGCGTGTCCGCGGCCCGCGCCTGCGCCGCGTCCACCTTCGGCTCGTCCTTGATCGGCGGCAGCGCCTCGACCTTGGCAATCAGCTCAGGGCTCGGCGGCACGCTGCCGATCATCCCGTCCATGTGGGTGGCGCGGGCTGCCCCCGTGCGGGCCGCCCCCGCTCCCCGTCCCGAGTTTCCGGAACGGGCCCGTGTCTCCGCCCCAGCCGCCTCATGGCCGTTACCGGTGCCCGCCGCCCCGCCCGCCGCACCGCCCGCCACAGCGTCCGCTGGGGCGGGCAGCTCCCCCGCGTCGGTGCCCTCGGCGTCGTCGCCTGGCCCGGAGATGAGCAGCCGGTACAGTTCCGACCGCTCCTGAAGCTCCGCCTGGGTGCCGATGTCGGCGAGCCGGCCCTCGGCGGTCATCACCGCGATCCGGTCGGCCAGGTTCAGCGTGGACCGGCGGTGCGCGATCAGCAGCGTGGTCCGGCCGGCCATCACCCGGTGCAGGGTGGCGTGGATCTCGGCCTCGATGCGCGGGTCGACCGCGGACGTCGCGTCGTCGAGCAGCAGCAGCCGCGGGTCGGTGATCAGCGCGCGGGCGAGCGCGACGCGCTGGCGCTGCCCGCCGGACAGCGTGAGCCCCTGCTCGCCGATCACCGTGTCGTACCCGTCCGGCAGGTCGCGGATGAACTCGTCGGCCTCCGCGGCCCGCGCGGCGGCCACGACCTGCTCGAACGTCGCGTCCGGCCGCCCGTAGGCGATGTTGGCGCGCACCGAGTCAGAGAACAGGAAGCTCTCTTCCATCACCATGCCCATGGCGGACCGCAGCGACTGCTGCGTCACGTCGCGCACGTCGTACCCGCCGACCCGTACCGCGCCGCCGCGCACGTCGTAGAACCGGGGGAGCAGCAGGCTGAGCGTGGACTTGCCGGATCCTGATGGCCCGATGACCGCGACGGTCTCGCCGGCCCTGACCTCGAGCGACAGCCCGCGCAGCACCGGCTGCGACGGCACGTAGCCGAACTGCACGTCGTCGAACGTGATCCCGTTCGCGTCCGCGGGCAGCTCGATCGCGTCCGGCTTGTCGGTGATCGTCGGCCGCGAGTCGATGACCTCGAAGACCCTGATGACGCTGGCGCGGGCCTCCTGGCCGATCGTCACGAGGCTGGTAAGCACCCGCACCGGGCCGGTCAGCTGCGCCAGGTAGCTGGAGAACGCGAGGAAGGTGCCGAGCGTGACCTGGCCGTGGATCGCCAGCCAGCCGCCCAGCAAGAGCACGCCGACGAGCCCGAGCGACGGGATCGCGGTGAGCGCGGGGTTGTACCTGGCGGTGAACCGGAGCATCCGCAGCCGGGACCCGTACAGGTCCTCGCTCGCGGCCTCCATCCGCTCCATCTCCTGCTCTTCCTGGCCGAACCCCTTGACGACGCGGACCCCGCCGATCGCCTCGTCGACGATCCCGGCGACCTCGCCAACCTGCTGCTGCGCGTGCCAGCTGGCCGGGAACAGCTTCTTGCGCGCCGCCGTGGAGATCAGCCAGAGCGCCGGCGCGACCGCGACCGCCACCAGCGAGAGCAGCGGCGACAGCGCGATCATGATGACCAGCGAGAAGACGAACAGCATGAGGCTGCCCAGGGTCAGCGGCATCCACTGGATCAGGCCCTGCACCATGTTGAGGTCGGAGATCGACCG
Source organism: uncultured Actinomycetota bacterium (assembly GCA_963843745.1). GTDB lineage: Bacteria > Actinomycetota > Actinomycetes > Streptosporangiales > Streptosporangiaceae > Trebonia. The sequence continues at coordinate 249,913 of CAWJLP010000005.1, read as the reverse complement.
GCCGACGAGCTGGCCGGTGTGGATCTCGTCCTGCCGGGTGCCGTCCAGCCGGGACAGCGAGCCGAACAGCTCGGTCCGCATGGCGTGCTGCACGTCGAGCGCCATCTTGCCGCCGCGGTACCGCCGCAGGTAGATGCCGATGAAGTTGGCCGCCGCGGCGATGAGCAGCCCGATCGCCAGCGGCCAGACCGACTCCTTGGACGTGACGATGACGTTGTCGATGATGCCCCGCTGCAGCAGCGGAATCGTCAGCGTCGCCGCGACATAAAGCACCGACCCCGCCAGCGCGATAAGAACGTCCCGCCGGAACCGCCAGGAGTAGCCGGCCAGTCTCCTGATCCAGCGAGCCTCATTGCTCTGCTGGCTGCCGTTGTCCTTCATCCATCCCCGACCGTATAGACGCCCCATAACCAAGACCTGCAACAACCAACCACGAATTTTCATTTCCCAAACTAACGACCTACGCCAATAGGCCTACCCCCGCCCGTGCCCGCGCCCCTGGTGCGGGCACGGGCGGGGGCGTCGTCCCCCACCGTCAGCAGTCGACCACCGTAGCCTTGCTCCCCGCGGCATCACACCGCACCCGCAGGTCCCTGGCGACGCGCGAGCCATCTCCGCACTCCCACCGTATGGCTGGCGTCGCCGCCCGCCCAATGAATATTCATCCGCAAGCTAGCACCACCCACCGACATTCCAGCGGGGAAGACGCCGGGTGGCCGCAATGGCATTTAATTGCTATCGAAGACCGCCTGAACCCTGGCAAAGTCGCACCTCATTGCCATTGGCAACGCCCACGCTCGGTTTTTCATGATCACGGAAGTTCCGCACCCTATACGCGTGCTTCCTTTCCGTGATCATGGCCCGATGCCATTAACCGAAGCTGCCTGTCACGAGATGATCCACAGGGCCTCACCCGCCAGGACCGCCGGGCCGGGACTTGGCGACATCCGCTCGAATGTCGGGGGGGTTCGCTATGGTCCGTGCCATGAGGCTCCTGCACACGTCCGACTGGCATCTCGGGCGCTCACTGCATAAGGCCGACCTGCGCGAGGCGCAGGAGCGGTTCCTCGATGACCTCGTGGAGACGGCGCGCCGGGAGCGAGTGGACGCGGTGCTCATCGCGGGCGACGTCTACGACCGCGCGGTGCCGCCGGTGGACGCGGTGGCTCTCTGCGAGCAGGCGCTCGTGCGGCTGCGCGACACCGGCGCCCGCGTGGTCGTGATCAGCGGCAACCACGACTCCGCGCGCCGCCTCGGGTTCAGCAGCGCGCTCATCGACGCCTCCGGCGTGCACCTGCGCACCCGGCCCGCGACGCTCGCCGAGCCGGTCATGCTGCGCGACGATCACGGCCCGGTGGCCGTCTACGGCGTGCCGTACCTGGAGCCGGCGGTCGGCCTGCCCGGCTTCGACGGGCCGCGCGCTCACTCGGCCGTCCTCGGCGAGGCGGCGGCGCGTATCCGGGCCGACGCCGCGTCGCGCGGCGTGCGGCGCACGGTCGTGACGGCGCACGCCTGGGTGGCCGGGGGAGGGGCCAGCGACTCCGAGCGGGACATCTCGGTCGGCGGCGTCGGCTACGTCCCGGCGAGCCTGTTCGACGGATTCAGCTACGTGGCGCTCGGCCACCTGCACGGCCAGCAGACGATCGCGGAGCACATGCGCTACAGCGGCTCGCCGCTGCCGTACTCGTTCTCCGAGGCGCATCACAAGAAGGGCAGCTGGCTGGTCGAGGTCGGCGCCGACGGCACGACGCGCGCCGAACGGGTACCCGCGCCGGTCTACAGGAAGCTCACCGTGCTCCGCGGCCATATCGAGGATCTCCTCACCGCACCAGAATTCACCGACCGCGAAGGCGACTTCGTCGCCGTCACGATCACCGACACGGCCCGCCCCGAGGCCGCGATGGACCGGCTCAGGAAGCGGTTCCCGCACATCCTTACGCTGGAGTTCAAGCCCGAGGGGGTGACCGGCGACACCCGCAGCTACGGCGAGCGGGTCAAGGGCCGGGACGACCTTGCGATCGCCGCCGAGTTCGTCAAGCACGTGCGGAACGCTCCGGCCAGCGAGGCCGAGAACGAGCTGCTGACCGCCGCGTTCGAGTCCGTCCGCGAAGGAGCGTGCTGAATGCGCCCGCACCGGCTCCGCGTCCAGGCCTTCGGCGCGTTCGCCGCCACCGAAGAGGTCAGCTTCGACGACCTCGAGGGCCTGTTCCTCCTGCACGGCGAGACGGGCGCGGGGAAGACGACGCTGCTCGACGCGATCGCGTTCGCGCTCTACGGCCGGGTGCCCGGGGAGCGCGGCAAGACGCGCAGGCTCAGGTCCGACCACGCGCCGGCCGGCGTCCGTACCGAGGTGGAGCTCGAGGCCACGATCGGCGGCCGGCGACTGCGGATCACCCGCAAGCCGGAACAGGAGCGCCCGAAGAAGTCGGGCACCGGCGTGACCAAGGAGCAGGCGTCGGTGCTGCTCGCCGAGCTGACCCCGGCCGGGGACTGGGAGGTCAAATCCACCCGCATCGGCGAGGCCGACACCGAGATCGCGGACCTGATGGGCATGTCCGCCGAGCAGTTCTTCCAGGTAGTGCTCCTCCCGCAGGGCCAGTTCGCGCAGTTCCTGCACGCCGACGCCGAGGCCAGGGCGCGGCTGCTGCAGAAGCTGTTCGGCACCGACAGGTTCCGCGCCGTCGAAGACTGGCTGGCAGAGCGCCGCCGCGCCACGACCGCCGAGGTGACGGTCGCCGCCGACCGGGTGAATCTCCTGGTGGCCCAGGTCGCCCAGGCCGCCGGCGTCGCGGTCCCCGAGACGATGGACGCGCCGGCCGGCGCGCCTGACCCGTGGCAGGCGGTGTGGGTGGCGGACCTGGCGGTCTCCGCCGCCGCCGAACGGGACGCCGCCGCGACGGTCGTCGCGGCGGCCAAGGCCCAGCTCGACACGGCACTGGCCGCCAAGAGCCTGGCCGAGCAGCTCGCCGAGCGCCAGCGCCGCCGCCGGGACACCCTCCACCGGCAAGCGGAACTCGAAGCCGCCGCCGGTGAGACCGACCTGCTGCGCGCCGCGGCCGACGCCGCTTCGCGCGCCGCCGAGGTCGCCCCGGTGCTCGCCGAGGCCGGCCGTGCCGCGGCCGCGGCCGCGGCGGCATGCCGCGCCGAGGAGCAGGCTCGCGCGGCGATCCCTGACGACAGCCCCGCGGCGCCGGACGCCGGCCCGGGGGCGCTGCGGGCCGCGGGACAGGAGCAGCAGTCCCGGCTCGGCATGCTGGACGGCCTGCGCGCCGACGCCAGCCAGGCCGCGGACGAAGAGGAGAACGCGGCGGCGGCGCTCGACAACGTGGCCGAGTTCGAGCTGGCGCTATCCGCGGCGCAGGCCGCGGCGGCCGGCCACCGGGCCGCCCGCCCGGCGGCGGCCCAGGCCCGCGACGACGCCGACCAAGCGGTTGCCGCGCTGCCGGCCGCGCAGGCCGCGGCCGATACCGCCCGCCGCGTCGCGGCCGACTCGGCCGCCCTGGCGGCCGAGCGTGCCGACAGGGACCGGGTGCACGAGGCGCACCTGGGCGCCCGCGAGCGGGCCGTGACCCGCCGCGAGGAGGCCAGCGCCGTGCGGGAGGCGCGCATCGATGGCATGCGCGCCGAACTGGCAGCGACGATGACCGACGGCTCGCCGTGCCCGGTGTGCGGCTCGCTCGATCACCCGGACCCGGTCGAGCCCACCTTCGAGCCGGTCAGCCGCGACCAGGAGGACGCCGCCACCGTGCGCGCGGAAGCGGCGTCGGCCGAGGCCGACGAGCTCGGCAGGCACGTGGCAGCGGCCGACGCGCGGATCGGCGACCTCGCGCAGCGCCTGGCGGACGCGGGCTTTCCCGGCTCGCTCGCCACCGACGACGGCGCGCTCGCCCTGCTGCCGGCTGGCCCGTTCTCGGCGGAGGCCGCCCAGGTCGCCGGCTCCGCGGCCCTCGCCGCCGCCGCCCGCCAGGCGGCGGCCGACGCTGGCCGGCTCGAAACGGACGCCGCCGCCCTCGCAGCGCATGCCGGGACCCACCCTGTCCGCCAGCGCGAGCTGGAGGCCCTCGACGCCGCCATCGCTGCCGGTAACGCCAGGCTGGCCGAGCTGACCGAGAAGCACGCCGCCGCCCATGCGGAGGCCGCGGGCGCGGCCGCCCGCGCCGGGGAGCACCGGGCCAAGATCCGCGCCCAGCTCGGCGCCGCCCCCGACCTGGACGCGGCCGTACGGAGCACCCGCCTGCTCGCCGAGTCGCTCGCCGCGGCCGCCGACGCGGCCGACGAGGCCGCGCGCGCCGCCGCCGAGGCGCACGAGGCGGCCGAACGCGCGGTCAAGGCCACGGCCGAGGCGGGTTTCGGCGCACCCGACGCCGCCAGGGCCGCGTTCAAGGACGCCGCGTGGCGCCGCGACGCGGCCGACCGCGTCGCCCGGCACGAGGCGGAAGCCGAGGCCGTCGCCGTGCTGCTCGCCGACCCCGCACTTGACGTCGAGCTCGACCCGCCCGCGCCCGTCGCCGAGACGACGGAAGCGGCCGGCCAGGCGCAGCGGGAGCACGACGCCGCCAACAGCGCGCACGGCACCGCCAGCCACACCGCCGTGCAACTCGCCGGGCTCAAGCCGCAGCTCGAGGACGCGCTCGCCGCCCTCGCGCCGCTCCGCGAGCGCGCCGAGGAGGCGCGCCAGCTGGCCGACCTCGCCGCCGGCCTCGGCGCCAACCAGTACCGCATGACCCTGTCCAGCTTCGTCCTCGCCGCACGCCTCGAGGAGGTCGCCAAGGCCGCGAGCGAGCGCCTGCGGACCATGACCGCGGGCCGTTTCACCCTGGTGCACACCGACACCCGCCGCGGCGGCGGCAAGGCGGGGCTCGGGCTGCTGGCCTGCGACGCGTGGACCGGAGTCGACCGCGACACGAGCACGCTGTCCGGCGGCGAGACGTTCCTGGCCAGCCTCGCGCTCGCGCTCGGCCTTGCCGACGTGGTGACCGCCGAGGCGGCGGGCACCCCGATGGAGGCGCTGTTCGTGGACGAGGGCTTCGGCACCCTGGACGAGGACACGCTCGACGAGGTGATGAACGTCCTCGACGGCCTGCGGGCCGGCGGCCGGATCGTGGGCATCGTCAGCCACGTCGCCGAACTCCGCCAGCGCATCCCCGCCCAGGTGCACGTCCGCAAGGGCCACCACGGCAGCCACGTCACGGTCACCGCGGGCTAGCAGCGGGCTAACCGGGGACATCCGCCGCGGGCGAACCATGGCGGCCGGGAGACGCCACGGGCCCGTTCAGGAGACCGAAATCATATTTAACGCAATGTGCATGGAGTCGTTACATAGCGCTCGATTGCCCGGTGGCCACCTGGGAAAATAACCCCGGGGGGGTCTCGTGCTATCCCGGTCCCCGGTTTACCATCGGTCCTTGGGAGGCTACAAAAACGAACGAAACCCCTGACTAACCGCGGTGGGGACAGCGGACAGGCAGCGTCAGGCGGCTATCGGCAGGAGGGGTTCCGGCATGTCGGTTTCTGCGGTGCGGCGCATTGTGGTCGGAGTTGACGGCTCTGCTGAATCCGCCGCCGCGCTCCGCTGGGCTTGCCGTGAGGCAGCGCTGCGCCGCGCGGAAGTGCACGCGATCTATGTCCGGGAGGCGCCGTATTACAGCATGGCCAGCTACGCGATGCCCGGCCAGGGTTACCCGGGCGACGTGGACGCGGACATGATGTGGAAGTCAGTGCTCCCTGAGCTCGCGGCGGGCGTGCTGGTCCGCACCGAGGTAGCCGACGGGCTCACCGCGCGCGTGCTGCTCGAGAGCTGCGCGGGGGCGGACATGCTGGTCCTCGGGACCGCTGGCGACATGCCGGGCGCGGGATGGTCGCCTGGCCCGGTGATCCGCGCGTGCCTGCGCCGCGCCCCGTGCCCGGTGGTCGTGATCAGCGTCGCGCAGGAGGCGCTCCCGGTCGGCGCCGGAGCGCGCGTTCCCGCGGGCGCGTGGCGGTAGCGGACGCCGCCGGGGACGCGGCGGACAGCGCCCCGGTTGCCACCGACAACCCCGCGGAGTCCAGGTACGAGCTGCACCTTGGCGGCGAACTCGCGGGTTTCGTCAGGTACCACCTGCGCGGCCAGCAGATCACCCTGATCCACACGGAGATCGATCCCCGGTTCCAGGGCGCCGGGCTGGCCACGCACCTGGCCAGGTTCAGCCTCGACGACGCCAGGAAGCGGGACCTGGCCGTGCTGCCCTCCTGCCCGTACATCCGTTCCTGGATCCGCAAGCACCCCGAATACGCGGACCTGGTACCGGACGGCAGGCGGGCCGAGTTCGGCCTCTAAACTGGCAGCCGGCAAACAACGGGCCTAGCGAGCTATCAGGCGGAGGCGACGTGACGCGGGTATGGCTGCCCGATCCACCGGAGACCGTAGCATCCCTGCAACCCCTGCCCGACGGCATCGAAGCCGACGTCTGGGCCGGCGGTGAGCCGCTGCCGGGCAGCAAGGACGAGGTCGAGTTCATCGTCCTGCCCATGGGCTCGCGGCCGGCCCTGCTGTCGGCGGTCACCGGCCTGCCCAAGCTGAAGGTCATCCAGCTCTTGTCCGCCGGCGCCGAGCAGATCGTCGGCCACATCCCCGCGGGCATCACCCTCTGCAACGCGCGCGGCGCGCACGACACGGCGACCGCGGAGTTGACGGTGGGCCTCATCGTGGCCAGCATCAGGAACTTCCCTCGCTTCGTCAGGGCGCAGGAAGCCGGGGAGTGGGATTTCGCGGTCAGCGAATCCGTGGCCGGCAAGCGCGTGCTGATCGTCGGCTACGGCTCGATCGGCGCCGCGGTCGAGCGGCGGCTGGCCGGCTGGGAGGTGACGATCGAGCGGATCGCGCGGCACGCCAGGGAAGGCGTGCGGCCCATCACGGAACTGCACGAGGCGCTCGAGCAGGCGGACGTCGTCGTCATACTCCTCCCGGTCACCGACGAGACCAGGCACCTCGTCGACGCGAAGTTCCTGCGCAGCATGAAGGACGGCGCGCTGCTGGTGAACGCGGCCCGCGGCCCGATCGTGGACACCGACGCGCTGCTGAAGGAGCTCACCGCCCAGCGCATCACGGCCGCGCTCGACGTCACGGACCCCGAGCCGCTGCCGCCGGGCCACCCGCTGTGGCAGGCGCCCGGCTTGCTGCTCACCCCGCACGTCGGCGGCGCCATCACCGGGGCGCGCGACCGCGCCTACGCGGTCGTCAGGGAGCAGCTGGCCCGCTACGCCGCTGGCGAACCGCTGCGGAACGTCATCGGCCCCCGGGGATATTAGCTGTACCCCGGCTTACGATGGGGGGCATGGTCACGGAACCGACGACCGCGGCGGACGCGGCCGCCCAGGCCCCCAGCCAGCCAAGCCAGGAGACACGCCCGGTCATCGTGACCGTGGACGACGATCCGCAGGTGTCCCGCGCGGTCGCGCGCGACCTGCGGCGGCGGTACGGGGAGAACAACAGGATCGTGCGCGCCGAGTCGGGCCAGGACGCCCTCGACGCGCTGAGGCAGATGAAGCTCCGCGGCGACCAGGTCGCGGTCATCCTGGCGGACTACCGGATGCCGGGCATGAACGGCATCGAGTTCCTCGAGCGGGCGATGGACGTCTACCCGTTCGCCAAACGGGTGCTGCTGACCGCGTACGCGGACACCAACGCGGCGATCGACGCGATCAACATCGTCGACCTCGACTACTACCTGCTCAAGCCCTGGGACCCGCCGGAGGAGAAGCTCTACCCGCCGGTGGACGAACTGCTCGGCGCCTGGCGCCGGGAGGAAAGGAAGCCGGTCAGGGAGGCCAAGCTGGTCGGGCACCGCTGGTCGGCGCCGTCGTCGCAGCTGCGCGACTTCCTGGCCCGCAACCAGGTGCCTTACCACTGGTTCTCGAGCGACGAGCCGGAAGGACAGCGCCTGCTCGATGCCGCCGGCACGGACGGCCACCACCTGCCGGTGCTGATCACGGTCGACGGTGAGGCCCTCATCATGCCGAGCAGCGCCGAGGTCGCGGCGAAGGTGGGGCTGGCGACCACCCCGGAGCGCGACTTCTACGACCTGGTCGTGGTCGGCGGCGGGCCCGGCGGGCTCGGCGCCGCCGTCTACGGCGCCTCCGAGGGGCTGCGCACGCTGCTCGTCGAGAAGTTCGCGACCGGCGGGCAGGCGGGGCAGAGCTCGCGGATCGAGAACTACCTCGGCTTCCCTGAAGGGGTGTCCGGCGGCCAGCTCACCGACCGGGCTCGGCGGCAGGCCGTCAAGTTCGGCGCCGAGCTGCTGACCACCCGCGAGGCGACCGGGCTGGAGATCAACGGCCCGGCCAGGACCGTGCGGCTCAACGACGGGTCCGCGGTCGACGCGAAGTCGATCATCCTGGCCACCGGCGTCTCCTACCGGCAGCTGAACGCGCCGGGCTGCGACCAGATGCAGAACGCCGGCGTCTTCTACGGCGCGGCGCTCACCGAGGCCGAGGGCTGCAAGGACCAGGACGTGTACGTGGTCGGCGGCGCGAACTCGGCCGGGCAGGCCGCCGTCTACCTGGCCAGGTACGCGAGGTCGGTGACGATGCTGGTGCGCGCGGGCTCGCTCGAGCAGTCGATGTCGTACTACCTCATCCAGCAGATCGCGGACATCGACCAGATCACCGTCCGCACCTGCACCGAGGTCGCCGAGGTGCAGGGCGACGGCCACCTGGAACGGCTCGAGCTGCGCGACCTGAACACCGGGAGCCTGGAAACAGTCGACGCCGGACAGTTGTTCATATTCATCGGAGCGGCGCCGAGGACCGGCTGGCTCGACGGCGTGGTGGCCCGCGACGAGCGCGGGTTCGTCCTGGCCGGGCTGGACCTGACCGAGGATCACCTCGCCGAATGGCCGCTGGACCGGCAGCCGTTCCACCTGGAGACAAACGTCCCCGGGGTCTTCGCCGTGGGTGACGTGCGGGCCGAGTCCGCCAAGCGGGTCGCGTCCGCCGTGGGAGAGGGAGCCATGGCAGTGATGTTCGTGCACAGGTACCTGGAGCCAAAATGACCGCCACCGAAGCCACCGGCGTCCCCGACGCCCCCCGCGTCACGATCACCCAGTGCAACCCGGCGGAACTGCGCACGCTGTTCCTGTTCGAGAAGCTCACGGACGAGCAGCTGCAACGGCTCTGCGCCGAAGGCCACGTGGAGATCATCGAGCCCGGCCAGGTGTTCCGCGAGGGCGACCCCGCCGAGTGCCTGTACGTGCTCATCGAGGGCACCGTGGTGCTGTCGCGGAACGTCGGCGGGGACGACGTTGAGATCAGCAGGACCAGCCAGCGGGGCGTCTACGCCGGCTCGTTCCAGGCCTACCTCGGGGACCGGGTGCCGCAGGTCTACCCCAACTCGCTGCGGGTCACCGAGCCGTCCACGTTCTACGTCCTCGGCGCGCAGTGCTTCGCGCAGATCATGTCCGAGTGGTTCCCGATGGCGGTGCACCTGCTCGAGGGGCTGTTCTTCGGCGGCCAGCGGACCCGCGAGGCGGTCGGCCAGCGGGAGCGGCTGCTCGCGCTCGGCTCGCTGACCGCGGGCCTGACCCACGAGCTCAACAACCCCGCCGCCGCGGCGGTGCGGGCGACCGCCAGCCTGCGCGAGCGGGTCTCGGGGATGCGCGGCAAGCTGCGGATGATAGCGGCGGGCAAGTTCGAGCGCGCGAGCCTGGAATCCATCATCGACCTGCAGACGCGGGCGGTGGAGAAGGTCTCCAAGGCGCCGAAGCTCAGCCCGCTCGAGACGTCCGACGCGGAAGACGAGCTCAGCGACTGGCTGGAGGACCACGGCTGCCACGACGGCTGGCAGATCGCCCCCACGTTCGTCCAGGCGGGCCTGGACGCCCAGTGGCTGGACGAGGTGCGGGACACGGTTGGTGACGGCATGCTCGAGCCCGCGCTGCGCTGGCTGAACTACACCATCGAGACCGAACTGCTGATGAACGAGATCGAGGACGCGACGACGCGGGTCTCCACCCTGGTCGGCGCCGCCAAGCAGTACTCGCAGCTGGACCGGGCGCCGTTCCAGGTCATCGACGTGCACGACCTGCTGGACAGCACCCTGCTGATGATGGCAGCGAAGATCGGCAAGGGAGTGCACATCGTCAAGGACTACGACCGCTCGCTGCCGCCGATCCCGGCCTACGCCGCCGAGCTCAACCAGGTGTGGACGAACCTGATCGAGAACGCGGTGCAGGCGATGGGCGGGGCGGGCACGCTGACCATCCGCACGGCGCGCGACGACGGCAACGTGCTCGTCGAGGTGGGCGATAACGGCCCCGGCATCCCTGACGACATCAAGGACCGGATCTTCGAGCCGTTCTTCACCACCAAGCCGGTCGGCGAGGGCACCGGGCTCGGCCTGGACATCGCCTGGCGGATCGTGGTGAAAAAGCACCACGGCGACCTGCGGGTCGAGTCGCGGCCCGGCGACACCCGCTTCCAGGTCCGGCTCCCCATCGAGCAAGAACAGCCGGAACAGCCGCAACAGCAACCGCAGGAGGCGTAACCGATGACCGAGATGCAGGGCGTCGACCCGTCCGTGCCGCCGAGCGGCACCGGCTGCGTCGAGTGCGAAGCGGCTCAAGGCTGGTGGCTGCACCTGCGCCGGTGCGCGCAGTGCGGCCACATCGGCTGCTGCGACAACTCGCCGTCCCAGCACGCGACCAACCACGCGAAGGAGACCGGTCACCCGGTGATCCGCAGCTTTGAGCCTGGCGAGGTCTGGTTCTGGTCCTACCCGGACGAGGACTTCTACGAATCCGGCCCGGCGCTCGCCCCGCCGGAGCACCACCCGATGGACCAGCCGGTCCCCGGCCCGGCCGGCCGGGTGCCGCGGGACTGGCGGGCTAAGCTCAACCCATGAGCATTATCTCCCGCGGCTTCCACGGCCGCAGGGGCGGCGACGTGCGGCTGCCTCCCGGCCAGTACCTGGAGCGCGGCTACCCGGTGCTGTCCGCCGGCCCGACGCCCCGTGTGAGCACCGACACGTGGCAGTTCACGATCACCACCGAGACCGGTGACAAGGCCGCCAGCTGGAACTGGCAGCAGCTCATGGCCCTGCCGCAGGTGGACGTCACCACCGACATCCACTGCGTGACGAAGTGGTCCAAGCTGGACACGCACTGGCGCGGTGTCTCGCTCGACACACTGCTCGACGGCGTCCAGACGAACGCCGGCTACGTGATGGCCCACTCCTACGGCGGCTACACCACGAACCTGCCGCTGCCCGACATACGCGACGGGAAGGCGTGGGTGGTCTACGAGTACGAGGGCGAGCCGCTGCACCCGGAGCACGGCGGGCCGATCCGCATGCTGGTGCCGCACCTGTACTTCTGGAAGTCCGCGAAGTGGGTCAACGGCATAACCCTGATGCTCCACGACCAGCAGGGCTTCTGGGAGCAGCTCGGCTACAACGACTACGGCGATCCGTGGCGCGAGCAGCGGTACCAGGGCGACTGATCTGGCGCGTCGCCACCGTCGACGCGACCAAAGACGAGACCGCGACCGCGCGCACCCTCGTGCTCGACGTGCCCGGCTGGCCCGGTCACCTGGCCGGCCAGCACGTGGACGTGAAGCTGACCGCCGAGGACGGCTACTCCGTGGAGCGCTCGTACTCGGTCGCCTCCGCGGCTGACGGGACCCGCCTCGAGCTCACCGTGCAGCGCATCGGCGACGGCGAGGTCTCCCCGTACCTGACCGAGGATCTGCAGCCCGGCGACAAGCTGGAGCTGCGCGGCCCGATCGGCGGCTGGTTCGTCTGGGACCCGTCCTCGCCGGCGCCGGTCCTGCTGGTGGCCGGCGGCAGCGGCGTGGTCCCGCTGATGGCCATGATCCGCGCGAACACGAACAAGGTTCCCGTCCGGCTGATCTATTCGGTCCGCTCTCCCGCCGACATCCTGTACGGTCCCGAGTTGTCAGAACGGGCCCGTGTTTCACCCCTCACCCTCACCTACCTGTACACCCGGGCCGCGCCCGCGGGCATGCCCGTCGGCCGCATCAACACGGACATCCTCGCCGCGGCGGGCTGGCCGCCGGACAGCAAGCCGGCCGTCTTCGTCTGCGGCCCGACCGGTTTCGTGGAGGCCGCCGCCAACCTGCTGGTGGCCGCCGGCCACGACCCCGCGGCGGTCAAGACCGAGCGCTTCGGTCCCACCAGCTAGCCGCCGGGGACCTTCGTCCCGCCGCCGCGCGGCCAACGACCCTGGCGCCGTCCCGGGAGCCGCGTGATCGTCAGGGAATGAGCTACCGGCAACCCAGCCTGGCCCCGGCGGCCGCGGCGGAACAAGCGCGGCTTCTGGCCAGCAACGCCCGCTACCTGATCGCCACGGCGGCCCGGGCGCCGTCGATCCATAACAGTCAGCCGTGGCGGTTCCGGGTGGACGCGGACGCGGTCGAGCTGTGGGCCGATCCCGCCCGCAAGACGCGGGACGACGCGATCGGCCGGGAGGTGCTGATCAGCTGCGGTGCGGCGCTGTTCGGGCTGCGGCTGGCGGTCCGGTCTCTCGGGCACCTGCCCGTGACCGACCTGCTGCCGGATCCGTCCCAGCTGAGGCTGCTGGCCCGGGTGCGGGTCGCGACGGGCGCGCGTGCCATCGCGCTGAACGAGCTGGAACGGCGCATGCTCGCCGCCGTGCCGCACCGGCACACCCATCGCGGCCCCTTCCTGGCGGAGCCGCTGCCGCCAGGGCTGCTCGCGGGGCTGCAGAACGACGCGCTGACCGAAGGCGCGACGCTCGCGCTCGTCGGCGACGGCCTGCCCGCCGACCGGCTGGCCAGGCTGGCCGCCGCCGCCCGCCGCGCGGACCTGGATCCCGGCGAGCGCGCCGGGATACGGCGGTGGACGAGAAGCCAGCGGAATCCGGCGGCGGACGGCCTTCCCGCGACCGCCCTGGTCGCCGGGACGGCCGCGGCGGAGCCCGGACGGCTGCCGCAGCGTGATTTCGACCTCGGCAGGGACCTGGGCCTGCTGCCTGGCGGCGGAGCGCCCCCGGCGGCGACCGCGGTCCTGCTGACGGCCGGCGACCACCGCGCCGACTGGCTGCGCGCCGGGCAGGCGCTGCAGCGCCTGCTGCTGCACGCGGCGAGCGCGTGGGTGTTCGCCAGCCTGTACACCCAGCCGCTGGAGAACCCGCTCACCAGGGAGCTGATCTGCGATCAGCTGAGGCTGCCGGGCGACCCGCAGATGCTGCTGCAGTTCGGCCGCGCGGCCACCGCGGCGAGCACCCCGCGCCGCCCGCCCGATGATCTGATGAATCAGTTACGGGTACAACCCCTCCAGGTGCTCGGCCACCCCGTCGTCGTCGTGGCCGCCGATGACGCGGGTCGCGGCGGCGAGCACCGCCGGGTGCGCGTTGGCGACCGCGCAGGAGACGCCTGCCCAGGTGAGCAGCGGCAGGTCGTTCGGCATGTCGCCGAACGCGATGACCTGCGCCGCGCTGATGCCGCGGGCGGCCGCGAGCTCGGCGATCGCGCTGGCCTTGCTGACCCCGGCGGCGGCGGCCTCGATGAGCCCCGTGCCGTTGGAGTGCGTGACGCTGACCAGTCCGTCGAGCACCGGCAGGGCCAGCGCGAGCAGTTCGTCAGGGCTGTAGCCGAGGTGCCTGGCGAGCAGCTTGGCGGCTGGCTCGCCGAACAGCGCCCGGTCACCGGGGCGCGGGATGGTCGCGTTGGCGTCCCAGCTGACCGCCTGGTACAGGTCGTCGGCCGCGCGCCCGTCCGGGCGCTCGACGGCGAGCCCGATGCCGGGGATCGCGGCCCGCAGCGCCCGCGCCGCCGCGGCGAGCTGCTCCGGCTGGATCAGGTGCCGTGCGGTGACCGTGCCGGTGCGCATGTCGTACTCGACCGCCCCGTTGGAGCAGATCGCCGTCCCTCGCTGCCCGAACGTCTCCGCGATTCCCCGCATCACCCGTGGCGGCCGCCCGGTGACCAGCGCGAACCGTGCCCCCGCCGCCTCCACCCGCGCGAACGCCGCCACGGTGCGCGCCGAGATCGTCCCGTCGCTGCGGACAATGGTCCCGTCCAGGTCGCTAGCCACCAGCAACGGGAACGCGTTCACAATGCCTAGAGCCTAATGGCGGCGGGCGCCCTGACGGGCCGTGGGTCAGCGGACGCCGCGCGGGCGGAACTGGATGCTGATCCGTGGCCCCGTCGTCCGCGCGGACTTGGGCACGGCGTGCTCCCAGGTGCGCTGGCAGCTGCCGCCCATGACGATCAGGTCGCCGTGCCCGAGGCTGTACCGCAGTGTGCCGTCATTGCCGCCGGTGCCGGTGCCGGTGCCGGTGCCGATGCCGGCGCCGCCGTCGGCGCGCGGCCGGAGCAGCAGCGGGCGCGCGGTGCCCAGCGACACGATCGCGACCATCGTGTCCTCGGTGCTGCCGCGTCCGATGGTGTCGCCGTGCCACGCGACGCTGTCCCGCCCGTCCCGGTACAGGCACAGCCCCGCCGTGCGGAACGGCTCGCCCAGCTCGGCACGATAGTGCTCGCTGAGCCGGTCGCGGCACGCGGCAAGGACGGGATCGGGCAGTTCCGCGTCTTCCCCGTAGAAGCACAGCAGCCGGGGCACGTCGACCGTGCGGTCGTACATCCGGCGCCGCTCGGCCCGCCACGGCACCCGCTCCGCGAGCCCCGCGAAAAGCGCGCCGGATCCGGCCAGCCACCCCCGCTGCACGTCCACCCAAGCCCCGTGCGCGAGCGGTACACGCTCTGGTCGCAGCGGACCCGGTGCCGGATCGTCCGCCAAGTCGAGCAGCGACTCCTGCACGGTAACGACGGTCATGCGAACATGCTATCGCATAAGGCGCGACCGGAAATAATACAGGTGGCGGGCTTCGCGCTTGGCGCTAACCCGCCACCTGTCAAGTGAACTGAAATGGTCGCCTAGGCGACCGGACGAGCGCCCGTCAGACGGCGCGGACCTGCGCGGCCTGCGGGCCCTTGGGGCCCTGGGTCACGCTGTACTCGACCTTCTGGTTTTCTTCGAGGCTGCGGTATCCATTCGCCTCGATCGCGGAGAAGTGGACGAAGACGTCCGCGCTACCGTCATCGGGGGCGATGAAACCATAGCCCTTGTCCGCGTTGAACCACTTTACGGTCCCCTGAGCCATTTTTCCTACGTGTCCTTCGAGATGAGCCTAGATCCGTGCACTTCGCGCGGATCAGCGCGGTATACCCGCTGCTAAACGGCAGTTGTATGTGCGATCACTAAGTCCGCCAACAGCCAACGCCAATCTACCCTATCTGGCGGCAACAAACGGCGTCCTAGACCGGAAAGGTGCCGCGACTGCGCGACTGCAGGTCAGGGATGCCGTCCCTGCCCCGAGTTCCGCCGGTCGCCGCCCGCGCTCCGCCGCCCCGCATACCCAGAACGGTCCCCTGCTCCGCCCCGGCGCGACCCCGACTCAGGGCCCGCTCCGTTGCCGCGCCACGACCGTCCGCCGGCAGCGCCAGAGGAACGCCCCGCAGGCGCCCACTCACCGCGCTCGCGACCGCCCCACTGCCCGCGCTGACCCGAATCGTCGGACCGCTGCGCGGTCCGCTCACCACGGTCATTGAACTGCCGGGCAGGCCGGTCATTGCGGTCCTCGAACTGCCGGGCGGGCCGGTCGCCGCGGTCGTCGAACCGACGTCCAGGCCGGTCACCGCGGTCGCTGAACTGCCGGACGGTCTGCTCGCCGCGGTCGCCGGACCCCTGGTCGGCACGGTCACGCTGGCCATACCGCGGCTCGCCCCCGGACTGCCGGGCCGCGCGGTCCGGCGGCCCGTATTGCGCACGTGACGATCGCCCCGCGCCATTGGCACGGGCGGGGCGCTGCCGTGGCTTGCCCCTGCCGGGCCGGCCGGCACCGGGCTGCCGCGCGCCGGGCTGTTCGGACAGCCGGTCCTCGGGCTGCACCAGGTCGGTCACCCGGTTGAGCAGCGTTACCCGCTGGGCGGGCGGGCCGGCGATCTCGCGCACCACCGCGGAATCCGGGTCGGCGTCGGCAACCTGCGGGGTCACGCCTGCCTTCCGCATCAGGTCGCGCACTTCGCGGGCCTGTGCGGCTGTCTGCATGGTTACCACCACGCCGTCGGCGCCAGCCCGCGCGGTGCGGCCAGAGCGGTGCAGGTAGGCCTTGTGCTCAGCGGGCGGATCGGCGTGGATGACCAGGTTGATCCCGTCGACGTGGATGCCGCGGGCGGCGATGTCGGTAGCGACCATGACCCGCACCGCCCCGGATCCGAACGCGGCGAGGTTCCGCGACCTGGCGCCCTGCCTCAGGTTGCCGTGCAGTTCGGCCGCGGGGATCCCGGCGGCGGTGAGCTGCCGGGCAAGCCGCTCCGCGCCGTGCTTCGTGCGAGTGAAGACCAGCGATCGCTTGTCACCGCCGGCCAGCGCCGCGATGACCTCCACCCGGTTTCCGTGGGCGACGGTGATCACGTGGTGCTCGATCTCGGCGGGGGAGGAGTTCTCGTCGACCGAGTGGCGCGCCGGGTCGGTGAGGAACCGGCGGGCGAGCACGTCGATGGCACTGTCGAGCGTCGCGGAAAACAGCAGCCGCTGCCCGTCGGACGGCGTGGCCTCGAGCAGCCGCCGGACAACGGGGAGGAACCCCAGGTCGGCCATCTGGTCCGCCTCGTCGATGACGGTGATCTCGACGTCCGACAGGTCGCAGTGCCCCTGCCCGATCAGGTCGGCGAGCCGGCCTGGGGTGGCGACGATGATGTCCGTCCGCCGCTGCAGTGCGTTGACCTGCGGGCCTTGCGAGACCCCGCCGTAGATGGTCGTCACCCACAGGCGCATTGCCTTGGTCAGTGGCTTGAGCACCCCGTGTACCTGGGTCGCGAGCTCACGCGTCGGCACGAGTATCAGCCCGCGCGGCCGCCCGGCCGCGGTCCGGCCGCCGGCGAGCCGCGCGACGAGCGGGAGCGCGAAGCCCAGCGTCTTGCCTGAGCCGGTCTGCGCCCGGCCCAGGATGTCGCGTCCGGCGAGAGCGTCGGGGAGCGTCGCCTCCTGGATCGGGAACGGGGTAGTGATGCCCTCGTCGTCGAGCACGGCAACCAGCGAGGCTGGTACCCCGAGGGACGCGAAGGTGGTTTGGCGCACGGCAGAGTTCTCTGCTGGCATGGCAGTCAAAAGAAATCGTCTCCAGGACTCGGGGGTGGCCGCATTAACTCAGGTGGTCACGTTGACCGTTCGTCCGGTCACGTTGACTGTGGCGCCACGTCCGTGGAAACCGATTCGCTCACCGAGCGACCTACTGTTGCGTAAGTCTACCCTCACCGGGTAACCGGCTGCGCGTGCCGGGGCTGGTGTACCCGCGTGCGGACCGGCGCGAGGCGCACGAGCGCGTTGTAGGTAACGACCGCGATCGCCAGATGCATAACAAACAGGACGGCGACCGCCTTCCCCGGCTGTCCCTTCATGAGGATGTAGACGTCCGGCAGCCACAGGACGAGCGTGACGAGGACCGCCATCCGGAAGAACATCCACCGCGGCTGTGACGTGATCCTGGTCGTGACCGGCCAGGCAGCGCACGCGATGAGCACGCCGATCACGGTCAGCTTGGCGTAATCGCCGAACTGGAAGTGCGCGTACCCCTTGGTGCTGGGGATCAGGGCCTGCGCGATGACTACGAGGACGGCGTCGGCCAGAAGCGAGCCGACGAGCGACACGATGGTCGCCAGCGCAACCCGTCCCGCCTGCGGCTGCTCGTGGTTCGGCGCGAAGTCGAGGTGGACGAGCGACATGACCCTATTGAGCATGCGGCCAGGCTAGTAGAGCGCGCAGTTCCAGGTGATGCGCACTGCTCAGGGTTCCCTCTGACTTCAGTGTCAGCTTCATCACGGCCACCGTAGCCACCACGTTCCCCGGCACCCCCTTACAGAGGGGATGTCACACGGGCGTTTCCTGTTCTATGGCGATGGCTCATCACGACCCACCCGACCGTATGAGTCCTTATGATTGCGAAGGTTTGTCTCTTAATAAGACTGGAGCCGACAGGCTTACAGCGTTCGTTGCTAGCCGAGGACGTGGTGATGGGCGAGCAGGAAGAGGCCGTCCGGCGCGATCCGGAGGTCCAGCAGGCCTGGAAGATCGCTGAAGTCGCCCGGGCCAGGTTGCTGGAGAGCGTAGACGTGGGGGACGCCGAGGCCCTGGCGGAGGCACAGCGGATGCTGGACGCCCTCCGGCAGGCGACCAATCTTGCCGCGGACGCGGAAGACCGCGCCCGGGTTCATGTGGGCCTGCTTTCCCAGGCCGAAGCGGACCGCCGCGCGACCGAGCGGCACACGCCTCCCGACGAGCGCCCGGCACACCCCGGCCCAAAGTCCCGCCGCTCGCTCGGTCCGGGCCTCGCGCCCGTACTGGAGCACCCAGCGCTCGCCGCACTGCTCTCACTGGTCATG
The DNA here is from genome assembly GCA_963843745.1 of uncultured Actinomycetota bacterium. GTDB lineage: Bacteria > Actinomycetota > Actinomycetes > Streptosporangiales > Streptosporangiaceae > Trebonia. Next base: position 231,517 of record CAWJLP010000005.1, on the reverse strand, counting down.
GCGGCAGCCGCGTGGCTCGTGGCCAGGACCCGAGCCCGATGCCGCAAGCGCTCCCGCTAGCAGGCAAGCGCACGCAGGATCTTCATTGCTCGTAGACGGTGGGCCGGGTGGTGTAGCTGCGTCCGGCGGGCGTGGTCCAGGTCATGACGCCGGGCTGGGGCTGGGTGAGTGTCCAGCCGGGTGCTTGCTTGACGCGGTGGTGCCGTCGGCAGGCGGGGGCCAGGTCGCACTGGCAGGTGATCCCGGCGGGGTAGGCGAGGGTGTGGTCCAGGTCGCAGTGCACGGCCTGGGCGCCGCAGCCGGGCGCGGTGCACCGGGCGGTGCGGGCCCGGACCAGGTGCTGGAGTTTCCTGCTGGGGGTGTAGCGGTCTTCGCGGCCGGCGTGGTCGCAGGTCCCGCTGGCGATGGGGGTGAAGGTGACGTTGAGGCCGCGCAGGAAGTCTGCGAGCGCCGCGGCCTGCTGTTGGTCGGGTCCGTCGCGGTTTCGTGCTGCGCTGGCCGGCGGGGGTATCCAGGGGTGGGGGCCGCGGGCGCAGCCGTGCGCGACCGCGGTGCCGTCGGGCCCGAGGAGGGTGAAGCACCAGCGGGTGCGGGGATGGGCGGAGGCGGCCTGGACCAGGCGGCGGGTGTCGTCGGGGTCGGTCAGTCCCCAGCTGCCGGCCTCGCCGGGGGCGGAGGACCAGCCGAAGATATTGCCTGCGGGAACGGTGAGGTTGATCAGCGCCGGGAACGGCGCGGGCGGCCCGGCCGGGGCGCCGGGAGCATCGTCCGGGTGGTCGTCGTCTTCGGTGGTGCCGCGGCGTTCGTGCTGCCATTCGGGCAGGTCGGGGCAGCCGTCCCAGCTGGCATCATCGCCGTCGCCATCGCCGTCGCCGTCGCCGGGTGTACCGCCTGCTGCGGTGCTGTCCTGCCGGGCCTCGTCAGCGGGCCCGGGGCTGGTGAGCCGGTCGCGGGGGTCGCGGCCCTGGGTCAGGTCGTTGAACGCCAGCACCCGCAGCTGCTGCAGGGTGCCGGGCAGCCCGCCCTTGCGCAGCGCGACCGCCAGCGCGTCGATGTGCGCCTTGGACGCCAGCGCGTCCTCGATGGCCAGCTCGCGGCCGGACAGGTAGGCGTTGCCGGATTCTTCCCGCCCGGCCACCACCCGCTGCCGGTCGCGCCGCTGCTGGTCCTTGCCGCGCTGGAACGCGCTCGGGGTCGAGTTTCATCGCCACCGCGACCGCCTTGCGGGCCAGCCGGTCATAGCGCAGCCCGGGCGCCAGCGCGGCGAGGATCTCATCGGCGTAGGCGGCGTCGGCGTCGGTCAGGTGCCGGGTGGGCCGCCAGATCAGCCGGGCCCGGTACTCATCGATCAGCCCGGCGCCCAGCGCGGCCCAGGTGCGCGGCAGCCGCGTTTCCAGGTCGGTGGCCAGATCCATCTGGTCGCGGGCGGCGCCCGGCGAGGTGACCAGCTCCATGCCAGCTCGGCGTCGGGGAACTCCCCGTCCCGGCAGCCGCGCGGCACCCCGCGCGCCGTCGCGTCAGCCAGCTGGGCCTCGCGGCGGCGGGTGAACTCCGCGACCGCGGCCAGTTCCAGCCAGGCGGCGCGGGCCGCCAGCCGCCGCGCCGCCGACATCGCGCCGATGACCTGGTTATCGGTCAGCCGGCCCAGGTCCCCGGTCGCCTGCTCGGTCAGCGCGGCCAGCACCGGCCCGGGCCGCATCGCGTCCGCGGACCGGTCCCGGGCGAACACCTCCCCGCCCAGCCCGTCCGGCCCCAGCATGGCAGCCAGCTCTACAAGGTCGACGTCGGCGGCGTCGCCGAGGCCGATGGTCGCGGCCGGGCCCTCGATTTCCCATTCTTCGGGGATCCGGGCCCGGCCCGCGTCCAGGTCCGCGATATAGGCGGCCATCTCCGCGTCGCCGTCCCAGTCATCCTCCGGCACCCCGGCCGGCATGCCCGCGGCCTCGTCCCGCGCCGGACCGACGGGCGGCGGCTGCTCGCCGTCTGACCCGGGACCGGGGAACGAGATCTCAGACACTTACGTTACTCCGTTCGGATGATCTTCCATCAATTCTTTTCTATAGGAACACCGTATCGAGCAGGTCCGACAATCGAGGCCTCCAAGGACAGCTGTCCTCAAGATTTTTTGTCAATTCCGCGGCCCTCGATCACCCATCGTCTATCCGATGCTTGGCCTGGCCAACGAGGCTGGCGAGGTCGCAGAGAAGGTGGGTCAAGATCACCGCCCGGGCCGCCCTTGGCGTCCTGGGCGGCGACGCCGATCACCGCTGGACCCGCGACCGAGAGCGGTCAGCGAACCCGGCTTACCGGCAGGCGGGCACCCCACTGGCAACTGGCGACCTCGTGGGTATAAAAGTACGGATATCACGTGGCCATCGACTCGGAGGACATCATGCGCGACGTTGCGCTGCTCGGCGCCAGGATGCTGCTCGGCGGGTACATGCTGATCCACGCCTCGCAGAAGCTACTCGGGAAGTTCCACGGGCCGGGCCTTGAAGGCGCCGGCGCGCTGTTTGAGAAGAACGGCCTCGCGCCTGGCAAGCAGATGGCCGCGAGCGCCGCGGCCACGGAGATCACCGGCGGCCTGCTGACGATCACCGGGATCGCGTACCCGGCTGGCCCGCTCGCCGTGGCCGGCGCGATGTCGGTCGCCGCGGCGCACAACAGGAAGGGCGGCCTGATGGCGGCGCGCGGCGGCATCGAGCTTCCGGTCAGCTACGTCACGCTGGCGCTCACCCTCGCCGCGATCGGCCCGGGCAAGTACAAGATCGGCCCGTCGCTGCACCCCAAGCTGACCACGGTCGGCGCGCTCGCCGGCGGCGCGCTCGCCGGGGCGCTGATCGCCAGGATGGTCACCGCCGTCCCGCCTGCCGCCGACGAGGCCGCCGAGCCCGCCCCCGCCGCCGACGAGGCCGCCCCACCCACGCCAGCCGAGCCCGCCACCTGATGGCGGCCACCGGGCCAACCACACCCGACGAGGCGACGGCGCCCGACGAGTGGTCCGTCCGTAACCTTGACCTCGACGCCTACCTGCGGCGCATCGGGTACGACGGCGCGCTCGACCCGTCGCCCGCCACCCTCGCGGCGCTGCACCGCGCGCACCTGGCGGCCATCCCGTTCGAGAACCTGGACCTGATGCTCGGCCGCGGCGTCCGCGTGGACTTCGACTCGATCCAAGCCAAACTCGTCTACGCGAACCGGGGCGGCTACTGCTACGAGCAAGGCCAGCTGTTCGGCGCGGTCCTGGAACGTCTCGGCTACCGGGTGGACCGGCTGCTCGCGCGGGTCGGCCCGGACGGCGAGCCGGTGCGCCCGCGTACGCACCTGACCTTGCGCGTCGAGGCGGACGGCGGGACCTGGCTCGCCGACGTCGGCTTCGGCAACTCGCCCCCAGGCCCGCTGGCGCTACGCGCCAGAAACCTTAGCGACCCGCAGGAACTAGACGGCTGGACCTACGAGATAGCCCCCGACGACGCCGAAGAAACCTGGAAGGTCCGCGAGCTGCAGGCCGGCGAGTGGGTCACGCTCTACAGGTACGAGGACCGCCCGGTGTACCCGGCGGACGTGGTGCTGTCGAACCACTTCACGGCGACCTACCCGGAGTCGTGGTTCACCTGGCAGCCGATCGTGGCCCGTCGCTACCCGGACGCCGTCCATGCCCTGGTCGGCCGGATGTACACCATCACCACGCCCGGCCACGTCAAGAACCGCCGCACGCTGACCGACGAGGAATTCGCCACCTCGCTCAGTGATGTCTTCGGCTTGACCTTCACCGACGAGGAGCTGGCCACGCTGGTCGCCGCCCCGCGCGGCGTGGGCTAACGCCCCAGGCAAACACCGCAAGGACGCCGGTTACGCCTCCTGCTCCGCACTATCAACCGCATCAGCCGACTCAACCGCATCAGCCGACTCAACCGCATCAGCCACAACTCAACCGGCGCAACAGGCCCAGCCGCCACAACAGCCTCGCCAGCGGCAGCGAGGACCCCATCATGCCCCACGGTACCCACAGCCGAACGCTCGTGCCTGAACCCCGGCAGCAGCCGCGCCACGACCAGCGCGCCGGCCACGCAGGCCAGCCCTCCGGACACCACGGACACCGTGTCGCCGAACGCCGTCGCCACCACGCCGGCCTCTAGGTCGCCAAGCCGCGGCCCGCCGGCTACCACCGCCATCTGCACGCCCTGCAGCCGCCCGCGCATCGCGTCGGGCGCGGCGAACTGGATGATCGTATTGCGGAATACCGCGGACACGACGTCCGCGAGGCCCGCGACGGCGAGCAGCAGCAGTGCCAACGGCAGGAACCGCACCAGCCCGAAGCCGGCGATCGCCAGCCCCCACACGATGACCGCGCAGATCACCGCGAGCCCCTGACGGCGCACCCGCCCGACCCAGCCGCTGGTCAGCGCGCCGAGCAGCGCGCCGGTCCCGGGCGCCGCGTACAGCAGCCCGACGGTGGTCGCGCCGCCCCCGAACACGTTCGCCGCGAGCGCGGGGAAAAGCGCCCGTGGCATCCCGAACACCATCGCGTTCAAGTCGATCAGGTAAGCGCCCTGCACAGGCTGGGACCGCCGGACGAACCGCAGCCCCTCCATCGTCGACCGCCACCCGGGCCGCACGGGCGCCGCGCCCGCCGCGCCCCGGGCCGGCGGCTGCGGGGAAATCGCCAGCACGGCCACCAGGGCCACCAGGTAACTACAGACGTCAATCCAGTACACCGCCCGCACGCCGGCCCCGCGAGCAGCAGCCCGGCCAGCGCGGGCCCGACGATCCCGCCGGTCTGGAACAGCGCCTGGAACATCGCGTTGGCCGCCGGAACCGCCGCCAGCCCGACCATGCCGGGCACCATCGCGTTGCGCGCCGAGCTGTCCATCCCGCTCAGCGCCGCGGTCACGGCCGGGAACAGGAACAGCGGCCACAGCACGGGACCGAAGTCCGCGTTCAGCGCCAGCCCGGCACTCGACACCGCGCCAAGCGCCTCGACCACGAGCAGCATCCGCCGCCGGTCCACCGCGTCGACGAGCGACCCGCCGAACAGCGACCCGAGGATCAGCGGGAACAGCTGCGCGAGCGACACCAGCCCCACGTACAGCGACGAGCGCGTGAGCCCGTACACCTGGTAGGGCACCGCGACGGCGGTCAGCTGGGTGCCGAAGGTGGACACCCCGAGCCCGGCTATCAGCGCACGGAAGTCCGCCGAGCGGCGCAGCGGCGTGAGGTCGAGGAGAATGTGCCTGGTCAGCCACCGGGAGCGGGGCGGGCTCATCCGCGCGCCATATGAACTTCCATCGCGTTCAATATAACTTTTTTGTCCGAACGTAAGGTGGCGGCTCCCGGCCGTCCCGCTCAGACCCGCGCGGCGTTTACGTAGCTGGCGTGGCTCTCCGGCGCGAGCACGACCCAGACCTGGCCGGGAGCGAACTGCATCCGCTTGCCGCCCGGCAGCGTGTACGTCGTGCCGCTGTTCAGGCTGGGCCGCGACCAGTGCACGGTGTACGCCCGGCCGTTGCGCAGGATGACCGCGGTGCCTGAGCCGATCGACCGCGCCAGCGGCGGCAGGCCGCCGTACTCCTCGAACCGCGACTCGCCGATATACACGTACTGGATGATCACGGTCGCGCCGCCGAGCTGGCCGCCCTCGGTGGCCATGGCCGGCGCGCCGTCGATCCAGGTCAGCCACCGCTTCGCCTTCGCCGACCAGCGGAAGGTGTAGCTCGCCGCCGGGTACTTCACCGAATACGACCCGGCCGCCCGCCCGCCGGCCGGCTGCGCGCCGAACCGGAACCCGATGTCGCGGGCCTTGCTGGCCTTCGGCGCCTCCGTCAGCAAGGTCCGCGGGTTGGCGTACAGGTTCTCAGGCGCGGCCCGGGAGGAGATCCGGTAGTACCCGTTCACCTGGAGCGCGTACAGGTCGGCGATATGCGCCCGCTCGATGAACGGCACCAGGTGCGGGGTCGCGCCGGACCAGGCGAACGCGGGGCGGCCGAACTGCGGCAGCAGGTACAGGTCGCTCTCGCGGGCGCTGCGCACCGGGCCGACCGTCGTCGGGACGCGGGAGGAGAACACCGCCATGAACCGGGTGAGGCCGCCCTCGACCGGTTCGACGTAGACGATGTTGGCGGACTGGAGCCCGGTCTGCGGCCGCGCGGTCACGATGTTGTCGATCTTCACCGCCAGCACCGGCTCGAGCGCGCGGACCGGCTCGCCGGTGAACGGGGAGTACAGTTGAGTCGAGACGACCCGGGTGGGCGCCGGCTGCGGGTGCAGGGGGATCGTGGGGCGCGCGGACGGGCTCACTGGCGCGGCCGAACTGGACAGCGCGACAACCAGCGAGATCGTGAACGCGACGACCACGGCGACGGCTGGCAAGCCGACTCGCAGGGCCATTCGCCGGCGCCTGCTCATGGCCGGCCTCCTAATTCGGGAACGCCAGTAGGTCGATCGCTCTCCGCCATCCGGCATGCTATGCGGGACAACCGTGTGATATCCGGCTTTTCAGAGTTATCCGCCGGCTGACTATGGAACACAGCGCGGCGCGGATAAGTTTAGTTTGTGTAACGCAAATATTGGACGGTAGCGATGAGTGACGCGGACGCAACGCCAGACCTGCCCGGCCGCCTCGGCGTGGCGGTGCAGCTGCTGGCCCATGCCGGGAAGCAGGCGGGCAGGGACGCGGGGAAAGCGGGCGGCGGACGAGGCGAGCTGACGCCCACCCGGCTCACCGCCCTCGCCGTGCTGGCCGACGCGGGCCCGATGCGGCTCGGCGGCTTCGCGTCCAGGCTCGGGGTGCAGGTGTCCACCATGTCGCGGATCGTGGACATCATGGCCGCCTCCGGCTGGCTGGAGCGCCGCCCCGACGAGGCCGACCACCGGGCCTGCGTCATCGCGATCACCAGCGCGGGCTCGGCGCTGCTGGACGCCGTCCGGCAAGGCGGCGCCACCCGGCTCGCGACGTGCGTCGCCTCGCTCGGCCCTGACGACCTCGCCGCTCTCGAGGCCGCGCTGCCGGTCCTCGAGTCCCTCGCGCAGCAGGTCGCGTGCCGTCCGGTCACGCTGGGCGCGCCGGTCTCTGCTGCCATACCGGCAGGCCGCCGGGTCACCGGAGGTTGACCGGGAGCCGTCCGATGCCCGGCACCCCGTTGTCATCGGTGGCCGCGGCTTGCCGGGTGAGGATGTCACGCAGCTCGCTCGTGTCGCCGTCCGAGTACCGGTCGAAAATCGCTTCGAGGTCGCGCCGCTCGGCAGGGGTCGAGTAGTCCGCGAGCTCGCGCTCCAGCTCCAGCCGCCGCTGGCGGTCCGCGGGCGGGCTGACATGCATGATCAGCGCGGCAAAAAGGAACAGGAACCCGGCGAGGAAGGCCAGGGCGCCCGGTCCGTCGTTCAGCACGGCGCCGGTCACGGTCAGCGCCCCGCCCGCCAGCAGGGGGCGCCAGCGCAAGCGCAGCGCGTGTCCCAGCCGGACCAGCCCGATGGCCGTGAGCAGGCCGCTGACGCGAAGGAGCCTGTGCAGCCGCCGGGTGCTCGCGGGCCGCGGGAGCGCCGTCAGGCCGTACCTGCCGGCCGGGCCCCGGGACGAGCGCCACACCACAACGGTCCGCCGCCGCGCTCGCAGTCCCATCGCAGCCTCCGGTGCTTCGGCTCCGCCTGCGTGACCTTAATGGTACGCTCCGGCGCCGTCGCTGACTCGGGCTCCCGCCGTGCCCTTGTGGCTGCCACGACGGGCGCGGCGATTACCTTGTGGCCGGTGGCGGCCGGGCCGCCCGCGTTGTGTGTGGGCAGCCGCCCCCTATCTGGCTTTTTGTCCTGCGGGCCAAGGCTGGCAGTGGACCGGGCCGGTTATCGTCTACGCATGCCGGACATCCGCCTGGTCCGCAGGCCGCTCAACTGGGATCTCACGCCCGTGCAGGTGCTGCGCCTGGTCCGGGCGGATCCGCATCCCGTGGCCTTGTTCGGCGCGTGGGCAGGCGGCTGCGACATCGTCGGTTCCCGGCCGCGGCTGGTGCGCAGCAGCGCGAGCGGGCCGCTGGACGACGTCCTCGACGAGGCGCTCCCCGCGACGCCGACGCTGGACCGGGGTGCCGGCGCGGACCCGGCGTTCGGCGGCGGGTGGATCGGCTACCTGGGATACAGCGCCGCGGGCGAGGCGCTGCCGCCGGCCGGCGCGCGGCGGCTGCCCGCGTGGTGGTTCGGCTGGTACGACCACGTGCTGCGCCGGGACCGGGCGACGGGGGAGTGGTTCTTCGAGGCGCTGTGCACCGATGGCGAGGCCATGGAGCGGCGGTTCGAGGATCTGTCGCGGCGGGCCGCGGAACCGTCCGCCGACCCCGGCGCCTTCGAGTGCGGCGACTTCCGGCTGGTCCCGTCCCCCGCGCGGCACCGCGCGGCGGTCCGCGCGGCGGTCGAGTACATCGGGCAGGGAGACATCTTCCAGGCCAACATCTGCCTGCGCGCGGAGGCGAGCTTCCGCGGTGACCCGCTCGACGCGTTCTGCCAGGCGGCGGCCGCCCTGGCGCCCCCGTACGCAGCGTTCCTCGCCGCGGCCGGCGGCGCGGTCGCGAGCCTTTCTCCCGAGCTGTTCCTGCGCCGCGCCGGCACGGCCGTCGAGTCCAAGCCCATCAAGGGCACGGCGCCCCGCGACCAGGCCGACCGCGCCCAGGCCGAAGCGCAGCGGGCCGCCCTGGAGCGCTCGGCGAAGAACCGCGCGGAGAACGTGATGATCGTCGACCTGGTGCGCAACGACCTCAGCCGGGTCTGCGTCCCGGGCAGCGTCACCGTGCCCAGCCTGCTCGGCGCCGAGCCGCACCCCGGCGTCTGGCACCTCGTCTCCACGGTCCGCGGCACGCTCCGCTCCGGCGCCACCGACGGCGACCTGATCCGGGCGGCCTTCCCGCCCGGCTCGGTCACCGGCGCCCCGAAGGTGCGCGCCCTCGAGGTCGTCGACGAACTGGAGGCCACGCCGCGCGAGGTCTACACCGGCGCGATCGGTTACCGCTCGCCGGTCGCGGGCCTTGAGCTCAACGTCGCGATCCGCACCTTCGAGTTCGCGGCCGGCCGGGTCTGGCTCGGCGCCGGCGGCGGCATCGTCGCCGACTCCGACGACGCGGCCGAATACGCCGAGTGCCTCACCAAGGCCACCCCGCTGCTCACCGCGCTCGGCGCCCGTTTGGACACCGAAGCCGCGGGACCGGCCGCCGACCTCGCGCCGCGCCCCACCGCCGGCGTGTTCACTTCGCTCGTGGTTACCGACGGCCGGACCCGCGGGCTCGCCGCCCACCTGGACCGGCTGGCCGCCAGCGTCGCGCGGCTGTACGCGAAGGACCTGCCGGTCTCGCTGCCCGCCGGCCTGGCCCGGTGCCTGGCCGCGCGGCCGACGGGCCGGCTGCGGATCACCGTCCGCCCGGTCGGCGGCCCGCTGCAGGCCACCGTCGAGGTCGTCCCGCTCGCCCCGCCGCCGGACGCGGTTGCGCTGCGCCCGGTGACCGTCTCAGGCGGCATCGGCGCGCACAAGTACCGGGACCGCCGGCTGCTCGCCGAGCTCACCCGCCAGGCGCGCCTGGCCCCCGGCGAGCAGCTGCTGCTCACCGACGACACCGGCGAGCTGCTCGAAACCGACCGGGCGAACCTCTTCGCGGTCGCCGACGGCGTGCTGCTCACCCCGCCAGCGGACGGCCGCCTGCTGCCCGGCACCACGAGGGCCGCGATTATCCAGGCCGCGCACGACAGCGGGATCAAGGTCGGCTTCAAGCCGCTGACCCTCGACCAGCTCCAGGCGGCCAGCGAGGTCTTCGTGACCAACGCGGTCGCCGCCGTCCTCCCGGTCACCGCCGTCCTCCCGGTCGCCGCCGTCCTCCCGGTCACCGCCGTCCTCCCGGTCACCGCCGTCCTCCCGGTCGCCGACGCCCTGCCCGTCGCCGCCGTCCTCCCGGTCACCGACGCCCTGCCCGTCGCCGCCGGACGAATCCCGGCCGTCGACCACGGCGCCATGTCCTGGGCCCCCGGCCCGGTGGCCCGCCGTCTGGCCGCCACCCTCGCCGCCCGCCCCTTCGACCCGCCGTTCGCCCCGCCGGCACCAATGGGCCCGCCAGCCACGCCCCCGTCGCCGCCAGCGCCACACCGGATTAGCGGTGTGGCCCACAACCGCGAATCTATTGGCGCTGTGGGCCACACCGCCAATAGCGCCGCCATCCGGACTGGTGATAACAGCAAGAAGCGGCCCGCGGGCCCGCTCGTGATCCTCATCGACAACTACGACTCGTTCACCTGGAACCTCGCCCACCTGCTGGACAGCGCGGGCTGCCTGGTCGAGGTCGTCCGCAACGACGAGGTGACCGCCGCCCAGGTCGCCGGGGCGGCCCCGGCGGGCGTGGTGATCTCGCCGGGCCCCTGCGCCCCCGCCGAGGCCGGGATCAGCATCGACGTGGTCCGAAGCTGCGCCGGGGTGGTCCCGCTGCTCGGCATCTGCCTGGGGCACCAGGCGATAGCGGCGGCGTTCGGCGCGGACATCGTCAAGGCGCCCCGCCCGGTGCACGGCCAGGCCTTCGCGGTCACCCACGACGGCGCGGGCGTGCTGGCGGGCCTGCCCAGCCCCTTCCAGGCCACCCGCTACCACTCGCTCATCGTCGACGAGCACACGCTGCCCGCCGACCTTGTGATAACAGCAAGAAGCGACGGCCTGCCAATGGGGCTGCGGCACGTCAGCGCCCCGGTCGAGGGCGTCCAGTTCCACCCGGAGTCGATCCTCACCACGCACGGCGCGGCGCTTATCAGGAATTTCGTGCGAGCCGTACCGGGCTAGCCGTACCGGAACGCGGGTGACCTCACGCACGCCGACGTGGGATCACCGTCGCCTACCGCGCCGTCGGCAGCGGACTGCCGCTGGTCCTGGTCATGGGCTACGGCGGCACCATGGAGACCTGGGACCCGCGGCTGGTCGACGCCTGGCTCAGCGGTATCGCGTGGTGATCTTCGACAACGCCGGCCTCGGCGGAACGGCGGCGCTGCCGGCGCTGGCCGGCGTCGACGCCATGGCGAACCAGGCCAGCGCGCTGATCACCGCTCCCACGCTCATCGCCGACGGCGCGGCGGACCAGCTCGATCCCGCCGTCAGCAGCCGCACCCTCGCCGGACTGATCCCCGGCGCGCGGCTCACCCTGTTCCCCGGCGCCGGGCACGCCTTCCTGTTCCAGGACCAGGCGGCGTTCGTCTCCCACGTGGAGTCATTCCTCGGGTGAGCCATCTCCGGTAGCTGGCCAACCCCGCGGCCGGCGATCACAATCGAGGCGAAAGACCGGCAAAAGGAAGAGAACGGCGGTAGCGATGAGCGTTCCGGAACAGCAGGTGACCGTGGGCTTCGTGGGCCTGGGCAACATGGGCTGGCCGATGGCGGGGAACCTGCACGCGGCCGGCTTCCGGCTGGTCGTCCGCGACATCGAGGCCGCGAAGCAGGACCGGTTCGCCGCTGAGCATCCCGGCGCCGTCGCCGCCGCCTCCCCTGACGCGTTCGCGCCCGCGGGCCTCGTGATAACGATGCTGCCCAACGGCGCGATCGTGCGGGACGCGATGCTCGGCTGGGGGATCGCCGCCGCCCTGCCGGACGGCGCGCTGCTGGTCGAGATGAGCTCATCCGACCCGTCCGACACGCTGTTGCTCGCCACGGGCCTCGGACCGCTCGGCGTGCGGATGGTGGACGCGCCGGTGTCCGGTGGCGTGCCGCGGGCGGTCACCGGCGAGCTGGCCGTCATGGTCGGCGGCGCGCCGGCCGACGTGGCCGCGGCTCAGTACGTGCTGCGCGTTCTCGGCGACCCGGCCAGGCAGTTCGCGACCGGCCGGCTGGGCAGCGGGCACGCGATGAAGGCGCTGAACAACGTCATCGCCGCCGCCACGACCTGCGTGACCGCCGAGGCCCTCGTCGTCGGCAAGCGGTTCGGCCTGGACCCCAGGACCATGATCGATATCGTCAACGCCTCGACCGGCCGGTCCTTCGTCAGCGGGATCTTCGACACGGAGGTGCTGACCGGCCGCTACGGGACCGGGTTCGCGCTCGGGCTGCTGGCCAAGGACGTCCACATCGCCGCGAGCGTCGCCGCCGCGGCGGGCGCCGACGTGCCGGTGATCGCGCTGACCGACGAGCGGTACGCCAAGGCGCTCACCGGGCTTGGCCCGGCGGCCGACCAGTCGATGGCGCATCAGGCCTGGTGGGACGAGTCTCTCAGCCAGTGAACCGCGCTCGACGTGGCCTCGGTCACATCGCCGGCGAGGTACGGCCGCGGCCTGCTCGCCTGACGTCAGGAGAGCAGGCCGCGGCCCAGGTCAGGCGGGGATGATGTTCTGGTTGAGGTGGAATACGTTGCCGGGGTCATAGGCCCGCTTGACCAGCGCGAGCTGCTCGTAGCCGGCGCCGAAGTTGTCGCGGACCCTCGCCTGGTCGTCGCCTGAGGCGAAGTTGACGTAGCCCCCGGCCAGCGAGTGCGGCGCGAGCGCCGCGTAGTAGTCCTTCACCCAGGCGATGTTCGCCGCGTTGTCCGCCGGGTCGGGCCACATCCCGGCGAGCACGGTGGCGTATTTCGCGTCCCGGTGCCCCCACGCGGTCGCGTCGGGGGCCACGTCGTGGACGGCGCCGTTGACCGGGTACAGGTGCACCGCGCAGTTGACGGCCGGCATCCGCTGCGCGTGCTCGGCGTGCACGGCGATCACCTCGTCGGTGAGGTCGCCGGTGAAGACCGCCTTCCAGTAGTGCTGCAGGCCGCGCGGCAGCAGCGGATCGAGCAGCGAGTTCAGCACGGTGTAGGGGATCGCGCCGACGTGCTCGGCCATGACCGGGCCCACCTCGCGGAAGCCCTGCAGCACCTTCGCGCCCTCGTCGTGGTCGCCGGTCCAGCAGGAGACCAGGACGGGGAACGGCTCGCCGACCCGGTCCTCGGGGATGAACGGCAGCGGCGGCGCCAGGTGCCAGGCCGGGTAGCCGCCGTACTCGCGGGGCGCGTCGTCGATGAACCGGTCGAAGTAGCGGAACAGGTCGCCCGCCGCCTCCCGCTCGAAGAGGATCAGCCCGCCGTAGATGTTCTCAGGCACCGGGTGCAGCCGGAAGGTGAACTCGGTGACGACGCCGAAGTTGCCGCCGCCGCCGCGCAGTGCCCAGAACAGGTCGGGGTGCTCGCGCTCGCTGGCGGTGACGATCCTGCCGTCGGCCAGCACGACCTGCGCGGAGACTAGGTTGTCGCAGGACAGGCCGTGCGCCCGGGTCAGGTAGCCGATGCCGCCGCCGAGGGTGAGGCCGCCGACGCCGGTGCTCGCGACGATGCCCCCGGTGGTGGCCAGCCCGTGAGCCATGGTGGCGTCGTTCATCATGCCCCAGGTGGCACCGCCGCCCACCCGCGCGGTGTGGCTCGCGGGGTCGACCTCGATGCGGGTCAGGCCGGACAGGTCGACCACGATCGCGTCGTCGGCGGTGCCGAACCCGGGCACGCTGTGCCCGCCGCCGCGGACCGCGACGGCACGGCCGGTGGCGACGGCGTGCGACACGGCGGCCTGCACGTCCTCGGCGGTGGCGCAGCCGACGATGGCGTCCGGCCTGGCGTCGATCATGAAGTTGTACACGTGGCGGGCGTCCTCGTACTCGGCGTCTTCTGGTCCGATGACGGGTCCGGTGACGAGCTTCCGCAGTGCGGTGGTGGACATGAGAGGTTCCCCCTTTGTCATGCTTTCCGTGACTTGGGCTCACGCTAAGGACGGGCGCCGGTCCGCGTCATGACCAGTCCTGGTACCGCGTGCCAGGGGCCGGGTAGCCAATTCTGGCTATCGACCGCTGTGGCCTGCGCGGTTACATTGAGCGCATGGCGGCTTGGGATGCGCCGCCGTATCCGATCCGCGCAGCCGGGGCGGCGATTCCCGCGTTCGTGGGGCGCGCCGCCGAGACGTCCGCCGCGGAGGAGGCATGGGCGGCGGTCCGTGCCGGGGGGCGGCAGGTCATCTTTATCGGCGGCGAGCCCGGCGCGGGCAAGTCGCGGCTGGCGGCGGAGATCGCCTCGGCGGTGTACCGCCAGGGCGCCGTCGTGCTGCTCGGGACCTGCTCGCCCGAGCCTGGCGGTCCCTACCAGCCGTTCGCCGAGTGCCTCGAGCAGCTGCTCGGCGGCACCCAGTCCGGGGCGCTCGCCCACTGCCTGCCTGACTCGGCGGCGGAGCTGCTGCGGCTGACGCCGCTGGTCTGGCGGCACCGGCCGGAGCTGCTCGCGCCCGCCGTGGACGGCGGGGACCACCGGCGGGAACTGTTCGACGCGATCACGGCGCTGCTGCACGCCGTCGGCGAGGACCGGCCCGTGGTGTGCGTCCTCGACGACCTGCACTGGGCCGGGCAGCCCACCCTGCAGCTGCTCGACCACGTGGCGCAGCGGTCCGCCAGGACCGCGACGCGGCTGCTGGTGCTGTGCACGCACCGCACGACCGCGCCGGACCGCAGCGACGACCTCACCTTCGCGATCGCGGACCTGTACCGGCTGGACGGCGTGCGCCGGCTCGACCTGGCCGGGCTCAGCGTCGAGGAGGTCGCCCAGTACCTGGCGACGGAGGGCAGGCTGAGCGAGCGCCGGGCGCGGGAGTACGCCACCGTGCTGCGCGACCAGACCGGCGGGAACCCGTTCTTCCTGCGCGAGCTGTGGCGGGACCTGGCGGGCTCGGACGCGTTCACCGGCGCGGGTGCCGGCGGGCCGCCGACGCGAGCCCTCGGCGCCAGGGCGCCGGTCTCGGTCCGGGACACGCTGCAGCGGCGGCTGTCCCGGCTGGCGGCATCCGAGCGCGCCGTGGCGGAGACCGCGGCGGTCCTCGGCGACGGCGGTGAGGTGCGCGTCCTGATCCGGGCGTGCGCCGTGGACGCGGCGACGGTGCTGGCGGCGCTCGACGCCGCCGTGCGGTTCGGGCTGCTGGACGGCGGGGAGCTTGGCCGCGGCCGGATCGCCTTCCCGCACACGCTGACCAGGCAGGCGGTGCTCGACCTGATCGATCCTTCCCGTCTGGCGGGGCTGCACGCGCGGGTGGGGGAGGTGCTGCAGGCCTCAGGATCCGGGTCGCCAATGGTGATCAGGCAGCTCGCCCACCATTTCGCGCGGGCCGCGGCCCTTGGCCACGGCGACACCGCGGCGGGCTACCTGCGGCTCGCGGCCAGAGAGGCCGAGCGGAGCCTGGCGTTCGAAGACGCGGCCGCCTGGTACACGCAGGCGGCCGACTTGGCAGGGGGATCGGACCCCAATCGCGAGGAGCTGTGGTTCGACGCCGCGGACGCCTACGTCCGGGCTGGCGACTTCGCCAGCGCGCGGACCGAGTACCTGCGGCTGACCGGCTCCCACGACCCCCGGCTGCGGCTCCGCGCCGCCATCGGCTACGAGAACGCGGCCTGGCGCCCTGGGCTGCCGGGCACCCAGGCCCGCGCCCTGCTGGCCCACGCGCTCGAGGGCGTTCCCGAGGACCTCGACGACCCGCGGTACGTGTGGGCGCTGGCCAGCCTCGGGCGCGCCACCTCGTTCACCGGCGACGCCGAGCGCTCCCGGCGCCTGGCCGACCTTGCTCTCGGGGCGGCACGCCGGCTGGGGGACCGCCAGCTGCTGCGGCACGCGCTGGGGACGATGATGTGGCAGCGCGCCAGGCCGGACTCTGTCGGCGGGCACCTGAAGCTGGCCACCGAGCTCACGCCGCTCGCCAGAGAAGCCCAGGACTGGTTCGCGCTCGGCACGGCGGCGGTGTTCCGCTGCGCGATCGCCTACATTCACGCCGACCGGGCCGCCTGGACGGAGGCGGCCGCGGACCTGGAGCTGTCGGTGCGCGGCAGCGGGCAGCCGTTCATCACCTTCATGCTCCGCTCCGGCGACTACGCGCACGCGTTCCTCGCCGGCGACTTCGCCGCCGCCGGGCGGATAGCGGAGGACCTGCTGGAACTCGGGCGGTCGTTCGGACCTGACGACACCGAGGGCACCTACGGGCTGCAGATGTACATGATCCGCCGGGAAACCGGCGGCCTGGAGCAGGTCCGGCCGCTGCTCGGCGCCATCCGCCAGTCATCGGGCACGTGGGAGCCTGGACTGCTCGCGCTGTACACGGAACTCGGGCTCGCCGACGATGCCCGCGACCTGCTATGGCAGTTGCTTGACCGCATTGACGAAGCGGCGGCCAGGCAGACGCCGTGGGCTCAGTGGACCGCGGTGCTCGTGTTTCTCGTGGAGGCGGCGCTGGCGCTTGGTGACGTCTCCGCGGCGCGGCGGCTTCGACCGCTGCTCGCCCCCTATTCGGGGAAGCAGTTGATTGCCGGGCAGTTCGTCGCGGTGTTCGGCCCGGCCGACGCGTATCTCGCCGCGCTCGACTCGCTGCTTGGCGACCGCGACTCGGCGGACAGGCTGTTCGCGGCGGCGCTGGCGCAGGCGACCGGCTTCGGCGCGCTGATCCACCGGGCCTCGACGCTCACCGCGTGGGCGGCCCATCTTGGCGCCGCCGCCGGGGACGCTGATGCGCGGACGCGGATGACCGAGATGCGGGCGGAGGCACGTCGGATGGCGGCCAGCACCGGGCAGGAGCGGGTGCTGCGGCTGCTCGACCAGCTGGACGCCGCACCGGGTGCCGGGACAGACGAACGCGGCGGCCAGGATGGCCCGGGCGCGGCCGGGCTGACGCCGCGGGAGATCGCGGTGCTCCGGCTGCTCGCCGCGGGAAGCAGCAACAGGGAGATCGCCTCCCGCCTCAAGATCGCCGAGAACACCGCCGCCAACCACGTGCGCAGCATCCTCCTCAAGACCGGCGCCGCTAACCGGACCCAGGCCGCCACGCTGGCCGTGACCAGGGGCTGGATCTCCGATCCGGTTTCCGCCCCGTCGCGCTAGTCGGCGGACACCTCTTCGGGAATGCGGCCCCGCGAGCCGTCGGGCAGCACCACGCCGGTGACCTCGACGATCGAGTCGGCGGGCAGTCCCGCGCGCTCCGCCGCCCGCTTGATCGCGTCGGCGAACGGCGCCTCGTACAGGCAGTACGTCTTGCGCTTGTCCGCCGACAGGAACGAGTACAGCCAGCGCACCCCTTCTGACTCGTTGATCCTGTTGATCTGGTCGGCCTGTTCCGCCGAGGCCTCCAGATCTTCAGCGAACCGGCGTTCCACCATGAAAACGGGCATCTTCCTTACCCCCTCACGTCTACGACAAAGTACCGCGCGGGCAGTGGCGCCGCCACTAAAGGTCAAGAAGGTTTAAAGACCAGGCATGGTGACGATAAAGTCTGCGTGAGACGCCACCTTCCGGCAGTGACGAGTGGGAGATCGCTGTGACCCAGACGGCGCAGGAACCCGCGGACATGGTCGGCCGCCTCGGCCGGCACTGGGGCTGGCTGTTCGCTTACGGCCTTCTCACCCTGATAGCAGGCATCGCGGTGCTGGCCTGGCCCAGCGAGACGCTGCTCGTCCTGGCGGTGCTGTTCGGCATTCAGCTGATCATCTCCGGCATTTTCCGGTTGGTCGGGGCGTTTGCCACCGACGACCTGACCGGCGGCACGCGCGTCCTGCTGGCGCTGCTGGGCGTGCTGTCGATCATCGTCGGCCTGTGGGCGGTCCGCCACGTGCTGCTGACGCTGCTGGCGCTCATCGTGTTCCTCGGCATCTTCTGGGTCATCAACGGCGTGATCGAGATCTTCACCGCCCTGTCGCACCGCGAGATGCCGCAGCGGGGCTGGACCGTTGCCATGGGGGTGCTCAGCATCCTCGCGGGCATCATCGTGCTGGCCTACCCTGGCCTCTCGCTGTATGGCCTGGCGATCATCCTCGGCATCTGGCTGCTGATCTTCGGCGTGATGGAGATGGCGGCCGCGTTCCGCCTTCGCTCGGCCGCCCACACTGCGCCCGGCATGGCCTGAGGATCTCGCGAACGACGTCGGCAGCCGGGTCGGTTTCATCCATTCCGGATGGTGAAGGCCGTCGCATGCGCAGCGCATCATGACCTCAACGGCACCGCATGAGGGTGCCTTCGGGCAGGTCAAGGCGAGGGGGGACGGCCATGGTTCTCAACCTTGTCCTGATCGGCATCGCGGTAGCGCTGGACCCGTTGCCGCTGACCGCGTTCATGGTCATCCTGCCCTCCAAGGGAGGCGTGCGAAAAGGCGCGGCGTTCGTGTTCGGGTGGCTGGCGTCCCTGGCCATCGTGGTCACCGTTACCGTGCTCGCCACCGGCAACAGCCCCCCCAAGCCGAGCACGGCCCCCTCGCTGGCGGGGCTCGCCGTGAAGATCGCGATCGGCGCGGTCCTGGTGGTGATCGCCGTCCGGCACATCCGATTGAGGCAGCGGCCCAAGCCGCCGAAGAAGCCACCGAAGTGGCAGGAACACGTGGACGGCATGTCACCCTGGTTCGCCCTGGGCCTGGCCCCGGCGCTGCAGCCCTGGGTCATGATCGGCGCCGGCGCCGCTACGGTCGTCGACGCCAAGCTGTCCAGCTGGGAGAGCTATATCGCGCTGTTCGTGTTTTGCGTGCTGGGCTCGGCGTCCTACCTGGCCCTGGAGATCTACATGGTGCTTCGCCCCGACCATAGCCGGGCGCTGCTGGCCAGGTTCCGGACCTGGATTGACACCCACACCGACCAGGTGATCATCGTAGGGAGCCTGCTCCTGGGCTTCTGGCTCATCGGCAACAGCATCTACCTGGTCGTTACCTGAGGCGCCGTCACCTGGCCGTCACGCCTCCAGGAGGCCTCGCTCGCGGGATTGCGTGACCGCCTGACTACGGTTGGAGACCCCCAGCTTGCGGTAGATCGAGATGGCCTGTGACTTGACGGTATTGGGGGACAGGAACATTTCCTCGCCGATCTCGGGGAACGACAGATGCGTGCCGAGCAACGGCAGCAGTCGCAGCTCGGCGGCGGTCAGCGCCGACGCGCCGGGGCCGCTTGAGCCGCGCATCTTCGTGAGCCGCACCCGCAACTCCTCGGTCTGGCCGACCAGCACGCCCAAGTCGGGGCGCTGGAGGAGGATCTGCTCGATCTCGCGCAGCAGGGTCCGTGCCCCGGCCGGGTCGGCCAGCGTGAGGTAGCACGCGGCCAGCTCCAGCCTGGCCTGCACGGCCAGGTGCGGCACGGCGTGGGTCAGAGCAGGGCGAAGACGCTGCGCCACGGCCAGTTCCTCGCGGGCTCGCTGCCTGTCGCCCTGATGCAGCGCGATCCGCGCGGCGGCGGCGTACACGATGGTGATCGGCGGGTGGTCGTCCACATTGGCGTCGCGCGCCAGCGTCCTGGCCTGGCGCAGGTACCGCTCGGCCGAATCCCACTCGCCGCCGGCACTCGCCAGCAGCGACCGTTCGGCCAGCGCGACGCAGGGTCCGACCGTCACCCCGCCCGGCTGGCCCTCCGCGATCGCGTCCGCGAAGAGGACATCGGCCTTGTCCGGATCGCCGGCCATCAAATGCGCCATCCCCAGGTACAGGATCGCCGAGGTCCGCCAGAAACTCCCCCCGGCCATGGTCGCGGCGGCCAGTTCCGCATCAGCGCGCATCTGAGCTGCGCCGTCCCGGCACAGCAGCGCCCTGAGCAACGCCAGCCATGGCTGTAGCGACGGGCTTCCGTCGGGCAGGCTGGTGACTGCGGCTCCCCGCTCAGCGGCCCGGGCCCACCGTTCGGCGTCGTCCGGCTTCCCGGTGAGCGCGGCGAGCAGGGCGGCCAGCATGGCGGCCGCCGGGTAGTCTTCCGCGTCCGCGTGATCCTGGAGCCACCTGAACCACCGTTCGGCCGTCGCGACCATGCCGCGCTGGTACGCGGGAAACGTCAGCACGGTCGCCAGCCGGGCCACCGAATCGGCGTCGCCGGCCTGCATCCAGTACTCCAGTGCCTCATCGGGGCGCCCGTTGCCTTCATGCCACTGGGCCGCCCGCCGCCGCAGGACCGGGACCAGGCCGGGCTCCAGGCGGTCCAGCTCCGCTAGGAGCAGGTCGCGGAACAGGTGGTGATAGCGGTACCACTGTCCCCGCCGGTCCAGCGGCACCACGAGCAGGTTCGACTGGGCCAGCCCGGCCAGCGTCGCGGCCGAGCCTTGCAGCCCGAGCACCGCGTCGCACAGCGGACCGGACATGCGTTCCAGGGCGGCGGTGCGGGTCAAGAACAACGCGTCCACCTCGGGAAGCCGGTCCAGGACCTCAGACCGCAGGTAGTCGCGCATGAAGATGTCGTCCCCGCTGAACGTGGGAGCGGTCTCGCCGTGCCGGCTGCCCGCCTTGATGGCCAGCGCGGCGATGTGCAGGCCGGCCGCCCATCCCTCGGTCCGCCCGTGCAGCTCGGCGGCCTCGTCCGCGCCGAGGATGACGCCAGCGTGGTCCAGCAGCGCCGCCGCCTCCCCGGCGGTCAGCGACAAATCGCTGGGGCCGATCTCCAGGATCCGGCCCTCGGCACGCAGCCGCGCGACGCGCAGCGGCGGGTCGGCCCGCCCCGCCAGGACCAGCTGCGAACCGGCCGGGACATGATCGGCCAGGACCGACAGCGCGGAGCGGCATTCCCGGTCACGCAGTACGTGCACGTCGTCCAGCACCAGC
This sequence comes from uncultured Actinomycetota bacterium, assembly GCA_963843745.1. Lineage (GTDB taxonomy): Bacteria > Actinomycetota > Actinomycetes > Streptosporangiales > Streptosporangiaceae > Trebonia. The sequence continues at coordinate 210,985 of CAWJLP010000005.1, read as the reverse complement.
ACCACCGGCGCGGACATTGCCGCGAAAGCCGACCCGAGCCTGGGCACGACCGAGCCGGGCACCGAACTGCCGGACGAGGCAAGCGCATCGAATACCCGCTCATCGATCGGCTCGATCTCGTCCAGTGCCGCCGCGACATAGGCCAGCAGCACCTTCGGGTCGTTGTCCGGCTCCTCCACCGTCACCCACGCGAACGCCCGCCTGCTGCGCTCAGCCCACTGCGACAACGCCGTCGACTTCCCGTAGCCCGGCGGCGCGACCACCGACACGACCGGCCGGTAATCGTCCCGGGCCAGCCGCCTGAGCAGCACCCGACGATCAACGATCCCCGGCCGCGGTGGCGGACGGCGAAGCTTCGACACGATCAGGTCGAACCGCGGCCTGGGCGCGCGCCTTGCCCGCCCATCCCGCTCGAATATCCCGCTGACACTCATGCCAAGCAGACCCCCCCACAAGACACCTGGTCATGATCGCCTAGAGCCTCAGACCAGGTCAAGTCAGGCGCGCGTCAGCGAAAGGGGAAATAGGGCATCATCCATCGCGGGTGAGGCGTCGCTGGCGGCCGGACGATCGCCGCTCACCTACCCAGTGGCTGCCCGGTGCCGGCTGTATCCCGATGGGGACGCAGGACTGAAGAACCTGTGGTCTGTTGCATATCAAGGGGAGCCGATCCGTCGCACATCAACTGGCAGACCGCATCGCACATCTGTTTCGGATCACAAGCACGGTGACTGTGCGGATCTCGTGGCTGGCATGTGCTGCCCCGTGGTCCTGGTCCAGCCAGACGGCCGCTGCTTGCGACTTAATCTTGAACCCAGATGGTCCATGAGTCTTGTTGACGCCAACTACCAACGGCTCACTCCCCGAGCATTACGAAGGCGCGTCCGGAATTCGGCTTCGCCCAGCTGCCTGAACCCTCGGCTTCGCCCCAAGAACGAGGCCGACTATAAGGGCAATAACGCCAACCACGATGAAGAGCAGGAGCACAGTGGAGGAAGTGGAGGGGGAAGTGGAATGAGCGTGGTCGGTGATCCACTGGAATATATGCAACGAGAGCAGAGCGATGATAAGCAGGGCGATCCCAGCCCACGCAGGCAAGAACCTAGCAACCAAGAGAGCGACCAGGACCCCGACCCAGAACGCGTGGCTAGTGCCCGCCGACCCCACTACCGGGGCCTGTTGGCTTGCAGTCGCTAGAATTAACCCTCCCATGAACAGAACATTTGCACTTGACGCTCCGGTCCAGGCGAGGATCAGCAAGTCGTGACCATTCTGCAACATGCATCCCGTACAGTCGCACAAAGCCGAATGACGACCTGCGGCATTCATAGAATCGCGGAAATGTAATTTCAACGGTGTAACTTCCGACGGCCCGCGGTGATTGCCGGACCTGGGCTTGCCTATGCGGTTGACTCAGCGTTGTTGATGCGACGGGGCCGCCGACTTCGCCATTTGCGGATTGTCGCGGGGCGCCAGACCGGTTCGCGGCCTATCCTGCGGTCGGCGGTAGGCATCTGGCCGCGGGCCGCGTATGCGCGGATGGTCGATGGCGAGACTTTCGGGGAGCTGGCAACGTCTCGTGTCGTCCGCCAATCACGCGGCGTCGCTGCGCGAGCTGATGGACCGGATAGGCCATAGCAGGCCGCGGGCCGCGTTGATCTATCTGCATGACAGCGATCTGGTCGCGCGCCTAGCGCGCCCATCCCGCTCGAACATCTCACTGACACTCATGCCCGGCGGACCCCCCACAAGACACTCGGGTCATGATCGCGTAGAGCGCGCGTCGGCGAAATGGACAATCACCCTTGATTGGGTGACGACCGCACGCGGATGCCCCGGACAGTATCGAGCCAAGTCGCCGAGTGAGGAGGCGCGGAGATGCGGATCGTGATCGCGCTGGGTGGCAATGCGCTGCTGCGGCGCGGTGAGCCGATGACCACCGAGGTGCAGCGGCGGAACATCATGGTCGCGGCCAAGGCGATCGCGCCGCTGGCCGCCGGGCACAGCATCGTGGTCGTGCACGGCAACGGGCCGCAGGTGGGCCTGCTGTCGCTGCAGGCCGAGTCGTACGCCGACGCGGAGCCGTACCCGCTGGACGTCCTGGACGCGGGCACTCAGGGCATGATCGGCTATCTCATCCAGCAGGAACTGCGGAGTCTCCTGCCGCCACAGCAGCAGGTGGCCACCCTGCTCACCATGATCGTGGTGGACCCGCAGGATCCGGCCTTCTCCCATCCGTCGAAGTTCGTCGGCCCGGTTTACTCCCAGGAGGCCGGCGACAAGCTGGCGGCCACCAAGGGCTGGACATTCAAGCCGGACGGATCCTCGTGGCGCCGGGTGGTGCCCTCGCCGGAGCCCAGGAAGATCCTGGAGATCGAGCCGATCAGCTGGCTGCTTGACCGGGGGGCCGTGGTCATCTGTGCTGGCGGCGGCGGCATCCCCACCATGTACCCGTCGTCGGGTCCTGGCGACCTGGTGGGCGTCGAAGCCGTCATCGACAAAGACCTGGCCGGCGAACTGCTGGCCGAGGACGTGAACGCCGACCTCTTCCTCATGGCCACCGACGTGGACGGCGTCTACCTGGGCTGGGGTACCCCGGAGCAACGGCGGCTGGACCAGGCGACGCCGGAGGAACTGGCCGGTCACCAGTTCGCGGCCGGGTCTATGGGCCCGAAGGTCGAGGCCGCGGCCCGGTTCGCGGCCAAGACCGGCAAGCGCGCGGCGATCGGCTCGCTCGGGGACATTACCGGGATCGTGGCGGGCACCGCCGGCACGAACGTCATCATGCGGAAGGCGCCTGACGCGGCCAGATCCAGATCCTCGGCCGGCAGTTGAGGAGGCACAGCGTCGATGGACACGACCGAGGCAGCCGAACCGTCATCAGGTGAAGCGCAGGAGAAGAAGTACTTGACGGTGCGCCAGGCCGCGTTCATCGGCGTTGGGGCGATGGTGGGCGCGGGGATCTTCGCGCTGCTGGGCGCGGCCGGGGAGGTTGCCGGGGCGGCGGTGTGGCTGTCGTTCCTGCTCGCCGGGGTCGTCGCGGGACTGCAGGGGTACTCGTTCGCGAAGCTGGGTGCCCGGTACCCGTCGGCCGGGGGGCTGCTGGAGTACGTGGCGAAATCGACCGGCAACGGCCACTTCACCGGGGTCACCGCGTGGCTGACCTACATGGCCAACGCGATCGTGACGGCGATGGTGGCGGTCTCGTTCGGGAGCTACGCCACCTCGACGTTCGCCGGGGAGAACGCCGCCTGGATCAAGGTCTTCGCGGCGCTGATCATCGTGGTGATGACCGCGGTGAACATCGCCGGGTCCGGGCTGGTCGCCAGGGCGCAGACCGTGATCGTCTACGTGGTGCTGGGGATCCTGACCTTTTTCTCGGTGGTTACGCTGGTAAACATTCACCCCTCGCTGCTGGCGTTCTCGGGGTACCCGTCGGCGCAGGACATCATCTCGTCGGTGGCGCTGACCTTCTTCGCCTTCCTGGGCTTCGGCATCATCACCTTCACCGCCAAGGACCTGGCCAAGCGGCCCGCCAGCTGCCCAAGGCGATGTTCCTGGCGCTGGGAATCGCGACGGTCATCTACGTGGCCATCGCGCTGGGCGTGTTCGGCACGCTGACGGTGGACAAGGTGATCTCCTCCGGGGGGACCGCGATCGCGGTGGCCGCCGAGCCGACGCTGGGCCGGGCGGGCTACTGGCTGATGACCGTCACCGCGCTGTTCGCTACCGCCGGGGCCACCAACGCCGGCCTGTACCCGGCCCAGGGGCTGTCGGAGCGGCTCGCGGAGACAGGGCAGTTCCCGCCGCTGATGGCGCGCAAGGCCGGCGGGCGGGCCTCGAACGGGCTGCTGATCCAGGCGGCGGTGTGCCTGGTCCTGGCCGTGGTGTTCAACCTGGACTCGATCGCGTCGATCGGCAGCGCGGTGGCCCTGGTGATCTTCACCATGATCACCGCGGCGCACCTGCGGATCCGCTCCGAGACCGGTGCGAACCTCCTGATGCTCGTCCTGGCGATCGTGGCGGCTGGCGCGGTCTTCGTGACGTTCGTGTTCACCACTTTGATCCACGAGCCCGCCTCGATCGCCACCCTGGCGGGCATCTTGCTGCTGAGCGTGGCCCTGGATTACGGATGGAAACACTTCCGCGGCACCAGGACGAAAAATGTCCAGCTCGTGCACTAGGCCAGCCGCTGCGGCGCGGGTAAGCCGCAACCGTCCCGAGGAGCTCAGATGACCACCGTGCAGCAACCCGCCGAGAACCTGGCCTGGTACGCCCTGTCGCCGGAAGCCGCGGCGGGGCAGATGGGTGTTCACCCGGATCAGGGGCTGGACGCCGGGGAAGCGGAGCGGCGACTGGCTGAATACGGGCCGAACGAACTGGCCACCGAGCCGCCGCCGAGCGTGTGGGTCGTGGGCCGGGGCCAGCTGGTCAACCCGATGAACATCATGCTGCTGCTCGTGGTCGCGGCGAGCTTCGCGATCGTCCAGATCCCGACCGCCCTGGTCGTGCTGGGGCTGGTGACGTTCAACGTGGTGATGGGCACCAGCCAGGAACTGAAGGCCCGGGCCAGCGTGGACGCGCTGGCCAAGCTGCAGGTGCCGCACGCCCGGGTGCGGCGCTCCGGCCAGGTCGAGCAGATCGAATCGACCGGGCTGGTGCCGGGTGACATCGTGCTGCTGGAGGCCGGGGACGTGGTCCCGGCGGACGGGCGGATCGAGTCCTCGGCCACGCTGGAGGTGCAAGAGGCCGCGCTCACCGGGGAGAGCGCGCCGATACCCAAGGACGCGGGCACGCTGCCCGGCGGCGAGGTCGCCCTGGGCGACCGGACCAACCTGGTGTTCCAGAACACCCAGGTCACCCGGGGCACCGCGACGATCGTGGTGACCGCCACCGGCAGCGCGACCGAGATGGGCAAGATCGCCGGGATGGTCACCGCCACCCAGCGCACCCAGTCGCCGCTGCAGCGCGAGCTCGACGGCATGACCAAGGTGTTCGGCACGATCGCTTTCGCGGCCGTGCTGATAATCGCCATCTTCGGCCTGGTCCGCGGCCAGGACACCACCACGCTGGTGCTGCTGTGCATCTCGACCGCGATCGCCTCCATCCCGACCGGGCTGCCCACCTTTGTGCAGGCCATGCTGTCGTCGGGGGCGCGGCGGCTGGCCGAGCACAAGGCGGTGGTCAAGTCGCTGAGCGACGTGGAGACCCTGGGCGGCACCACCGTCATCAACAGCGACAAGACCGGCACCCTGACGATGAACGCGATGACCGCGACGCAGATGCTGGGCGGCGGCGACTGGTTCAAGATCGAAGGCCCCGGCTACGCCAAGACCGGCGCGATCCTGGGCGTGGCCGGGGGGCCGCTGCCCGACTTCCGCAACCTGGCGCTGGGCCTGGTGCTGTGCACCGACGCCACCGTCGGCGACGACGGGTCGGTCATCGGCGACCCGACCGAGGCGGCGTTCGTGGTACTGGCCGCGAAGATGGGCGTGGACGCCGGGGAGACCCGCCAAGCCCTGCCCCGCCGCGCCGAGGTGCCCTTCGATTCCGAGTACAAGTTCATGGCCACCTTCCACGACCGCCCGGACTGGCTGGCCGGCCCGGTCGTCCAGCAACCGCACCTGGTCACCGTCAAAGGCGCCCCGGATGTGGTCCTGGACCGCTGCGACCGGGCCCTGTGGCATGGCCAGCAGGTGCCGATCGGCACCGTCCGGGATGAGCTCCTGGCCGCCAACCGCAAGCTGTCCGAGCGCGGGCTGCGGGTCCTCGCGTTCGCCGCCAAGGACTTGGATGACGCGACGATGACCGCGGCGCTCGCAGACCCGATGGCCGCCGTCACCGGCCTAGTCTTCGTCGCACTGGTGGGGATCGTGGACCCGCTGCGGACCGAGGCCAGGGACGCGGTCCACGCCGCGCTCGGCGCCGGGGTCGACGTCCGGATGATCACCGGCGACCACACCATCACCGCCCGCGCCATCGCCGACGAACTCGGCCTCGGGCCCGGCGTCATCACCGGCACCGAGCTGCAGCACCTGACCGATGACCAGGTGATCGAGCAGCTCCCCCAGCTGCACGTGTTCGGCCGGGTCGCCCCCGAAGACAAGCTGCGGCTGGCCAAGCTCATGCAGCAATCCGGCGACGTGGTCGCGATGACCGGCGACGCGGTCAACGACGCCGCCGCCCTCAAGCAGGCCGACGTCGGCGTGGCGATGGGCAGCGGCTCAGAAGTCACCAAGCAGGCCGCCAAGATCGTCCTGACCGACGACAACTTCGCCACCCTGGTCCGGGCCGTGGACCTGGGCCGGGATATCTACCGGCGGATCTCCACCTACATCAGGCTGCAGCTGACCATCTTGTCCTCGGTGCTGCAGCTGATGGTCTACGCCACCATCCTGAACATCAACGGCGGCGTTGCCCTGTTCCCCCTCCAGTTGCTGTTCTGCAAGTTCTTCGTGGTCATCACGGTGGTCATCGGGTTCATCGTCGACGCCCCCGACCCGGGGGTCATGCAGCGGCCGCCGCGCACGCCCGGCACCAAGATCGTCACCAGGCCGTGGGTCATCCGCTGGTTTATCTTCGGGTTCGTGGTCGCCGCCACCGCTCTGTCGGTGCTCGAGTGGGGGCCCGGCAAGCCGAGCACCACCGCCCCGTCGGTCAACATGACCATGGCCTTCGCCATCGTCTCGTTCAGCGCGGTCAACATCGGCCTGGTCATGCGGCGGGAACGCCAGGGGCCGTGGGCCTCGCCGGTGTTCCCCTACCTGGGCTGGATCATCCTGGGCTGGATCCTTACCTGGGCCGCCGTGGAACTCGGCATGCTCCAGCGCCTGCTCGACACCACCTCGCTCGACGGCCGGCAATGGGTCGTCGTGCTCGCCCTGTCGCTCATCGCACCCGCGGTCGTCGCGGCGGACAAGTACATCCAACTCTCCCGGCAGCGCAAGGCCATCGCCCAGGATGGCCCGTCATCGTGAACATCTACCCCCGTTTCCGCTGTAATTGTCAGGGCCCTGTTTTCATGAACAAATGGCAAATAAAAGATGTCTTGCACCCGAACTACGGGATGCCGTTACCGCCGTCAATCCGGGGATGGGAATTCATTCACCCGCGAATGGGTGAGGAAAGCGGCGGGCAAGTCCGGGCACGATCTAGACGCGGCCGGTCCCCGGCGAACAGGGGCACGGAGACGACCGCGCGCCACTAGGGGTTCAGATATGGCCGATCAGGTTCACACTCCCCAGGAGGCGCCGCGTCCGGCCAGTGAGCCGTCCGGCGGGGAAGGCGCTCCGCAGTTCGGGCTGACCGCGGCGATGGCGCTGATTGTGGGCAGCATCATCGGGGTTGGGATCTTCAACCTGCCGACCTCGCTGGCCGGCTACGGCCCGATCACGCTGGTCTCGATGGCACTGACCACCGTCGGCGCGCTGGCGCTGGCGCTGCTGTTTGCCGCGCTGTCGCGGCGACTGCCCGCCGACGGCGGACCGTACGCCTACGCGCGGGCCGGGTTCGGCAATCCGCTCGGGTTCATTAATGCCTGGTCGTACTGGATCACCGCGTGGGCCGGCAACGCCGCGATCGCGGTCGGCTGGGTGCTGTATGTCGAGCACTTCATCAACAAGGGCCACACCAAGTGGATCACGGTGCTGTTGGTGCTGGTCGGGCTGTGGATCCCGGCGGCGGTCAACCTGTCCGGGGTCAAGAACATGGGCTCGGTCCAGGTCATCACCACGATCATCAAGTTTGCCGCGCTGGCGTTCATCTCGGTGGTGGGCCTGTTCTACATCAAGTCCGCCAACTTCACCCCGTGGAACGTCAGCGGCGAATCGACAATCAACGCGATCGGCGGCGGGATGGCGATCGCCTTGTTCAGCTACCTGGGCGTCGAGTGCGCTGCGGTGGCCGCCGCCAAGGTGCGCAACCCCGACCGCAACGTCCCCAGGGCCACCATCTTGGGCACGATCGCGACCGCCGTGGTTTACATGCTCTCGCTCACCGTGATCTTCGGCATCGTGCCCACCGCCAGCCTGGCTAAGGCGAACGCGCCGTTCTCCGACGCGGCTAACGCCATCTTCGGCGGCACCTGGGCCGGCAACGTGATGGCGGTGGCCGTCATCATCTCCGGGTTCGGCGCGCTGACCGGCTGGACCATGATCTGCGCCGAGATGCCGCTGGCGGCCGCGAAGGACGGCCTGTTCCCTGAACGGTTCAAGCGCATGTCCAAGCGCCAGGTGCCCGTCTTCGGCATCATCGCCTCCACCGCGCTGGCCTCGGTGGCGATCGTCATCAACTACGTGGGCTCCTCTGGCGCCACCGTGTTCACCACTCTGGTCCTGATGACCGGCATCACCTCTGCCATCCCCTACGGGTTCTCCGCGCTCGCGCAGCTGAAATGGCGCTGGATGGATCACCGGGCCATGCATACGCCACGCTTCGTTCGGGACATGATCGTCGCCGTGCTAGCGCTGGTGTTCTCCGTCTTGTTCATCGTCTACTCGCGCAACACCGGCAACAGTTTCTGGGTCTACTGGGCCCCGTACTTCCTGGCCGCCGGCGCGCTGGTCCTCGGCATCCCTGTCTACCTGTCCCAGCGCCGCCACATGAGCCCGCCCGGCCCGGTGCCGGCTTACCGCTGATGCCCCGGGGAGGACAGGTGACCGTTCCTGCTGGAGCGCCCGTGCCCGTTCTGGCACCGGGCGAAGTGATGGGGATAGGCACGCTCGGTGTCATCAGCTGGGCCGAGCAGGCGCACACGCGGGAGATCGCGCACACCATGGGCGTCGTCACCCTGCTGCTGACCACCGTCTTCAGCCCGCTCCAGTCCTTCCTCAAGACCACCAGCCTCGACATCCGGCAGTGGCTGATCTGCCTGGCCGTGGCGCTGTCCATCGTCGTCGCCGCCGAGATACGCAAGGCCGTGCGGCGACATACCGCATCCGGCCAGAAAGAAACGAGGTGATCGATATGCCGTTCGGGGTGTATTCGGAGGTGGGCAGGCTGCGCCGGGTGATGGTGCACCGGCCTGGGCTGGAGCACACGCGGCTGACCCCATCGAACGCGGAGGAGCTGCTGTTCGATGACGTGCTGTGGGTGGCGCGGGCCAAGGCCGAGCATGACATGTTCGCCGAGGCGATGCGCGACCGCGGGGTGGAGGTGTTCGAGGCCGAGACGCTGCTGGCCGAGGCGCTGGCCCAGCCCGAGGCCCGGGAGTGGGTGTGCGGGCACATCCTGAGTGAGCGGCAGGTGGGGGTCAACGCCTCGAAGGTGGCCCGGCAGTGGGTCGGGTCGGCCGAGCCAGCGGTGGTGGCCGAGTTCTTGATCGGCGGGATCACCCGGGCCGATGTGGCGCAGGATGCGGGGCTGGCCTGGGAGATGGCCGATCCGACGTCGATGCTGCTGCCGCCGCTGCCGAACTTCTTGTTCCAGCGCGACTGCTCGTGCTGGATCTTCAACGGGGTGACGATCAACCCGATGACCAAGCCGGCCCGGCAGCCGGAGACCATGATCATGGAGGCGATCTACCGGTTCCACCCGATGTTCACGGCCGAGGAGTTCCCCATCTGGCTGGGCGGGACCGAGGAGAACTGGGGCCGCTGCCATGTCGAGGGCGGAGACGTGCAGCCGATCGGGAACGGCACGGTGATGATCGGCATGGGCGAGCGGACCACGCCGCAAGCGGTGCTGTGGATCGCCCGGTCGCTGTTCCAGGCCGGATCGGCGAAGCAGGTGCTGGCCGTGCACCTGCCCGCGTCGCGGTCCTACATGCACCTGGACACGGTCATCACCATGTGCGATCGGGACCTGGTCACGCTGTTCCCTCAGGTGGTCTACGGGGCGCGGACCTGGGCGATCCGGCCCGGCGAGTCGGCAGAGGACCTAGTGACCGAGGAGCAGGACGGCACGCTGCCCGAGCTGATGGCCAAGGCGCTGGGTGTGGGCAAGATGCGGGTGGTGGAGACCGGCGGGGACTCCTTCGAGGCCGAGCGGGAGCAGTGGGACGACGGCAACAACGTGGTCGCCCTGGAGCCCGGCGTGGTCGTCGCCTACGAGCGGAACACCGGCACGAACACCGCGCTGCGCAAACAGGGCATCGAGGTAATCACCGTCGCCGGGTTCGAGCTGGGCAAGGGCCGCGGCGGCGGCCACTGCATGACCTGCCCCATCGACCGCGACCCCGCCTTCTGAACCGGAGAGGACAGGCCATGTCGTATAACCTGCACAACCGCTCGTTCCTGAAGGAGATCGACTTCACCCCGGCTGAGCTGCGCTACCTGCTGCGGCTGGCCGAGTCGCTGAAGACCGCCAAATACGCCGGCACCGAAACCCGGCACCTGGCGGGCAAGGAGATCGCGCTGATCTTCGCCAAGACCTCGACCCGGACCCGGTCCGCGTTCGAGGTCGGCGCCTACGATCAAGGCGCGCACGTCACCTACCTGGACCCCTCGGGCTCCCAGCTGGGCCACAAGGAGTCCATCGCCGACACCGCCGCGGTGCTGGGCCGGATGTACGACGGCATCGAGTTCCGCGGCAACAGCCAATCCGACGTGGAGGAGCTGGCCGCGCACGCCGGGGTGCCGGTGTACAACGGGCTGACCGACGAATGGCATCCCACCCAGATGCTCGCCGACTTCTTGACCATGCACGAGTCCAGCCACAAGCCCTACGACAAGCTGGTCTACGCGTTCGTCGGGGACTGCCGTTTCAACATGGGCCGGTCCCTGCTGGTCATGGGCGCGCTGATGGGCAGCGACGTCCGCCTGAGCGGCCCCGCCGAGCTCCATCCGCCCAAGGACGTCGCCGACCTGGCCAAGGACATCGCCGGCCGCACCGGCGCCCGGATCACGATCACCGAGGACCCCGCGCAGGCCGTAGCCGGCGTCGACTTCATCCACACCGACGTGTGGGTCTCGATGGGGGAGGCCAAGGACGTCTGGACCGAACGGGTCCGGGTGCTTGCCCCCTATCAGGTCAATTCCGACCTGCTGGGCAAGGCGCGGAATCCCGCAGTCAAGTTCATGCACTGCCTGCCCGCTTACCACGACAAGAATACCGTGGTGGGGCGCGAGATCATGGAGCACACCGGGATGACCGACGGCCTCGAAGTGACCGATGAGGTGTTCCGCTCACCCGCCGCTGTCGTCTTCGACCAGGCCGAGAACCGCCTGCACACGATCAAAGCCGTTCTCGTTGCCACCCTCGGATAAGGGGAGTGCCTTTCACCCACGGCAGGGTGAGGCGTATCACTAGGGCGCGCTAACTCGTTGCTGCCAGCCCGCCCGGCGGCCTAGCCTCGGCCTGTGCGCGAGCGCCCGGCGGATATACGCGACAGCGATGTCGCCGCTGCGCTGGCTCGCCAGTGGGCGCTCACGGTGCAGGACATGTCCTACCTGCCCGTCGGGTTCGGCGGGTACCACTGGCTCGCGGTCGACCAGACGGGTTCGCGATGGTTCGTGACCGTCAGCGATCTGGCCGCGTCGTGGGTGCCCGACCTGCCGGCGGCGATGCAGACAGCGGCCTGGCTCGCAACGGAAGCCGGGCTCGAGTTCGTCGTCGCCCCGGTGCCGACGAGGGCTGGTCAGGTCGTCGGCACTCTGGACAGCCCGCATGCGCTGACGCTGTTTCCGTACCTCGACGCCGCGCCTCGTCGTTTCGAGGACCCGGTTGACGACGGCGACCGGGCCGCGATCATCGACATGCTGGCCAGGCTGCATACCGCGATCCCTCAGGGCATCCAGGTGCCCGGCCAGCCACTGCAGCTGCTGGCCGCCCGCCAGGCCATCGACCAGGCCCTGGCCAGCTTGGGCGTCCCCTGGAATGGCGGTCCGTACGCGGAGCCGGGCCGTGATCTTCTGGCCCGGTACGAACGGCCGCTGCGGCAGGCCTTCGCGCGATTCGACGGCCTGCTCGACCGGGTCCGGGAGGCTGCCGGGCCCTCTGTCATCACGCACGGCGAGCCGCACCCCGGCAATCTGCTGCGCACGCGGGCCGGACTGTGCCTGGTCGACTGGGACACGACCGCGCTGGCCCGGCCAGAGCGAGACCTGTGGTGGGTGATCTCAGGCGACCAGGACGCCGCGCGGTACTCGTGGCGGACCGGGCGGACGGTCAACCAGGACGCGGTGGCGCTGTACCGGCTGCGCTGGGGCCTGAACGACATATCGGAATTCCTGTCCGAGATCCGCGGTCCGCACCAGCGGACGGCGGACACGCTCGTGTCCTGGACGGGGCTCCAGGAGACCCTGGACGCAATCACGCGATAACGAAAGGCCATGACTCCGGTTCGGCCGTCATGGCCTCTGATCTGGTGGGCCGTACTGGATTTGAACCAGTGACCTCTTCCGTGTCAGGGAAGCGCGCTCCCGCTGCGCCAACGGCCCGGGACGTGCGCTAAGCCGACTACAACGGCCAGCTCTGCGCCTCGCGGAGAGACTACCAGAAGTTCGCACCGTACGCCGATTGAGTACTTCGCGGCCAGGCTGTTTTCCACCCGTGATTGAAAACTTCGTTACCATGAGTGCGTGCCAGCTGACTGCTTTCGTCACGAGGCGCTCGGGGTCGTGTTCCAGGTCCGGGACAAGCGGCTCGAGGTGCTGCTCTGGCAGCGCGCGGAACCCCCGTTCGAAGGCGCGTGGGCGCTGCCCGGCGGCACGCTGCGGGCCGGCGAGCGGCTGGGCGCGTCCGCCAGCCGGCACCTTGCCGCCAAGGTGGACATCCCCGAGATCTCGCACCTGGAGCAGCTGGAGACCCGCAGCGACCCCGCGCGCGATCCGCGGGAGCGCGTCCTCGCGACCGCCTACCTTGCGCTGGTCGCGCCGGAAGCCGGACCGCGGCTGCCCGCCGACACGGCGTGGCACCCGGTGGACCAGCTGCCGGACTGCGCGTTCGACCACGCATCGATCATCGGCTCGGCCAGGGAGCGGCTGCGCGCGAAGCTGTCCTATACCAACATCGGCTTCGCGATCGCGCCGGAGACGTTCACGATCTCGCGGCTGCGCGACACCTACGCCGCGGCCCTCGGCCACCCAGTGTCCGCCACCAACCTGCAGCGCATCCTGACCCGCCGCGGAGTCATCGAGCCGACCGCGGACATCTCCCGCCCGGCCGCGAGCGGCGGCCGCCCGGCCACCGTCTACCGGTTCGCCGCCCGTGAGCTGGTGGTCACCAACCCCTTCGCCGCCTTCCGCCCTCGCGCCGCTTCTTAACTGGAACTAAACCGACCGAAAAGTTGCCATGGCGTGCGCAAAGGCGTCGAATGTGACGTAGGTCACGCAGCACAATCCAAGCCGCGGTGCCGTTTCCGGCCGTACTTAGTTCGCACATGGCAACCGAACCGAGCGGCAGCGGCAAACAGCCCAGCGTCGCACGAGAGGAATGATGACAATGAGCGCCTCCTTGCTGGCCCGGGTGCCAGTACCGGTCAAGCTCGCCGCGCCACTGGCTGTGGCGCTGCTGGCGGCGGCGGCGTGCAGCAGCGGAAGTAGCAGCGGCAGCGGCAGCACCTCGCCGTCCGCCGCCGGGTCCGGAAGCTCGGCGTCATCGACCGTGATCACGACCAAGACCAGTTCGGGCGGTTCGTTCCTGACCAACAGCGCGGGCCGCGCCGTCTACCTGTTCATGGCCGACAGCTCGGGCAAGTCCACCTGCGACGGCGCGTGCGCCGCGGCCTGGCCGCCGGTGATCGCGGCCGGCCAGCCGACCGCGACAGGCGGCGCGCAGGCGAGCGACCTCGGCACGATCACCAGGTCCGACGGCACCAAGCAGGTCACCTACGATGGCCACCCGCTGTACTACTTCCAGGGCGACACCGGGCCAGGCACGGACAAAGGGCAGGGCCTCAACGGCTTCGGCGCCCTGTGGTACCTGGTCGCACCGTCCGGTTCGAGCATCACCACCGCGGTGACCATCTCCGGATCGGCCAGCGCGCCGGCTTCGTCGTCCGGCGGCGGCGGTTACTGATGCGCGCCGAAATCGCCTGACCTAGGAGCAATCTCTATGGGCCGCTCGTCCGTATCGCTTACTGTGCAGACGATGGGGAGTCACGCCGACCGGCTGCCGGACGAGACGTTGCTCGCTGGTCTCGGCGCGGGTGACGCCGACTTGGCGGTCGCGTTCGTGCGCCGTTTTCAGCGGGTGGTGTACGGCGTCGCGCTGACCGTCACGCGCGATCCTGTCACCGCGGAAGACGTCGCCCAGCAGGCGTTCGAACAAGCCTGGCGGCACGCCCAGGTATATGACTCGCGGCGGGGATCGGTCCGGGCCTGGCTGACGACGATTGCCCACAACCTGGCGATCGACGTCCTCCGGGCCCGGACCTCGGCGCCGGTGGACCCGGCGGAGCTGCCCGCGATGCTCACCGCGGTCACCGACACCCCGGAGCGGCTGGCGGTCGCCCGCGACAGCGCCGCCGGGCTGCGCCGCGCTCTCGCCCAGCTGCCGGGCACGCAGGCTCGGGCCGTGGCGATGGCGGGTATCTACGGCATGACGGCACGGCAGGTCGCGGTGACGGAAGGCATCCCGCTCGGCACCGCGAAAACAAGGATCAGGGACGGAATGCTGAAATTGCGGGCAGCGCTCATCCCAGAGGATGTAGACGATGAGTGAGCTGGACAGCATGAGCTGCGCTGAGTTCCACGACTCGGCCGCGGAGCTCGCGCTCGGCGTGCTCACCGGCCGCGAGCGCGCGGAGGCGCTCGCGCACCTGGACCACTGCGAGGCGTGCCGCGAGCACGTCCGCCAGCTGACGATGACCGGCGAGCAAATGCTCGGCCTGCTGCCCACCGCGGAACCGCCGGCGGGATTCGAGACCCGGGTCATGGACCGGATCGGCCTGGCGGCGCCCGCCCCCCAGCCGCTCCGCCACCGCAGGCGCCGGCCGGCGTGGGGTCACGGGTTCAGCCCCCGCCGGGTGCTGGCGGCCGCCGCGGTCGTGGTCGCCCTGCTAGGCGCCGCCCTGGGCGGCTGGGGCCTGCACACGTCGACCGCGCCGGCGGCGAGCTCGACGCTGAGGGAGGGCACGCTGGTTGCCGCCAGCGACCACGACACCGTGGGCCACGTCTTCGCGTACAACGGTGAGTCGCGGTGGATGTACATGACCGTTGACCTGGAGTCCGGCAACAACACCGTGATCTGCCAGCTGGTAGGCCCGGACGGGCATATCACGACCGTCGGGTCGTTCCGGCTGGCCGACGGTTACGGCTCGTGGGGGAGTCCCGCCTGGACCGACAATGGCCCTCCGGTCGGGGCGCGGCTGGTCACCGCGAACGGTACGGTGCTCGCTACCGCCACCTTCTCGGCTACCACCTGAAGTTATTCGTAACGTCCCCGGCCGGCTCCCGAGCTCAGCCATCCCAGGTCAGTCTTGCCGGCCACGACCGGGTTTGTCAGCGTGCCGACCTGCTCGATCTCGATGGTGACCAGGTCGGCGGGCTGCAGCGTGAAGTCCATGTCCGGCACGATGCCCGTCCCGGTGGAGATGATGACGCCGTCGGGGAAGTTCTCCTCGGCGAACAGGCAGTCGACCAGGCTCGGCAGCGGCCGGTGCAGCTGGCTGGTGCGGGTGCCGCCTTCCCAGGCGACTGCGTCGCCCCTGATGACGCGGACGGTGACGGCGAGGTCGCTCGCGTCGACCTCCCACGCCGGGCGGATGCCAGCCGCGAGCGCGCACGCCCCGGCGTAGATCTTCGCCTGCGGCAGGTAAAGCGGGTTCTCGCCCTCGATGGCGCGCGAGGAGACGTCATCGCTGACCGTGTAGCCGACGATCTCGGCGGCGGAGTTGACGACGATGGCCAGCTCAGCCTCTGGCACGTTCAGCGCCGAGTCACGCCGGATCGCGATCGGCTCGGCGTCGGTGACCACGCGCCAGGGCACCGACTTGAAGAACAGCTCGGGCCGGTCCGCTTCGTAGACCCGCTGGTAGAAATCGGCGCCGCCGCTCTCCTCGAGACGCGCTTCCCTGGACCGGGTGTAGGTGACGCCGGCCGCCCATATCTCCATCCGGCCGTCGGCGGGCGGCAGCAGGACCGGCTGTTCCGTGATTGGCGCGGCCTTCACGGCATCCTCGACGGCGGCCCTGATGTCGCCGGCGGGACTGGCCAGCAGGGTGCCGAGCGAGGGCACGTCCAGCGGGTACAGGCCCGCGTCGTCGCGGACACCGACCATTGGTCCATCGTCGATGGGTGTTAGGTAACGGAAGATGTGGGTCACGCCGCCAGGGTAGCCTCGCAAGAGTGAATAGCGAGCCCCCCCGCCACCGGGCGTCCGGTCCGTTCTTCCCGTCGGACGACGGTACCGTGCCGCAGGCGCAGCCGTCCGGCCAACCGGACAACGAGCAGTCAGGCCAGGGCCAGCCAGGGCAGGGCCAGGCGGAACAGGGCCAGACCGGCTACGGCCAGCAGGGGCAGGACCAGCCCGGGTACGGGCAGCCACCATGGCTGGGTCAGCAGGGGCACGACGAGCCCCCGTACGGGCAGCCGCCATCGCAGGGTCAGCAGGGGCACGACGAGCCCCCGCACGGGCAGCCGCCATGGCATGGCCAGCAACTCGGGTACGGCGACCCCGGCTATGGGCAGGGCCAACAGGGATACGGGCAGGAAGGCGCGGGGCAGCAGGGATACGGGCAGCAAGGCGCGGGGCAGCAGGGATACGGGCAGGAAGGCGCGGGGCAGCAGAGCTACGGGCAGCAAGGCGCGGGGCAGCAGAGCTACGGGCAGCAGGGACACGGCCCGCAGCCGTCGTTCGAGCCCGCCCCCGGCCCGCGGAACGGGTACGGACAGGAACCAGGCTATGGCCAGCAGCCCGGCCACGGCCAGGAGACGGGTTACGGCCAGCAGCCCGGCTACGGCCAGGAGACGGATTACGGCCAGCAAGGCGGCTACGGCCAGGACCAGCGCTACGGCCAGACGGAGGGGTACGGGCAGCCGCCGGGGTACGGGCAGCCACCGGGCTATGGCCAGGACCCTCGGTACAGTCAGCAGCCCGGCTACGAGCAGCAGGGGCAGGACCAGCCTGGGTACGGGCAGCCGCCGGGGTACGGGCAGCAGCAGGGCTACGGCCAGGACCCTCGCTACAGTCAGCAGCCCGGCTACGAGCAGCAGGGGCAGGATCAGCCTGGGTACGGGCAGCCGCCGGGGTACGGGCAGCAGCAGGGCTACGGCCAGGACCCTCGCTACAGTCAGCAGCCCGGCTACGAGCAGCAGGGGCAGGATCAGCCTGGCAACGGGCAGCCGCCGGGGTACGATCAGCAGCAGGGCTACGGCCAGGACCCTCGCTACAGTCAGCAGCCCGGCTACGAGCAGCAGGGGCAGGATCAGCCTGGCAACGGGCAGCCGCCGTGGCATGGCCAGCAACCCGCGTCCGGCACGGCCGGGTACGGGCAGCAGGGCTACGGCCAGGGTCAGCAGGGCAGCCTCGGGCAGCTGGGCTTCGGGGAGCAGCCCGGGCAGCAAGGGCACGGGCAGCAGGGGTACGGCCAGCAGCCAGGCCCGCACCAGTCGGCCGTGTACGGGCCGCGGGACTACGGCTCCGGGGACTACGCGCCGCCCGGGCACCAGCCGCCGGCCGGGAACGATGGCCGGGCCAAGCACGGCGGCGGTGGCGGCCGGCGGCGCAAGCGCACCATGATCGCGCTGATCGCGGGAGCGGTCGCGGTCGTCGTGGTGGCCGCCGTGGTCGTCTACAAGGTGGTCGCCGGACCCGGCGCGCCCGCCACCGGCTTCGTCCCGTCGGGCAGCACGCCCGCGCAGGACGCCGCGCAGATCACCACCGCGTTCCTCCAGGCGTGGGAGACCGGCGACTACGCGAAGGCGGCCAACTACACCGACCATCCGGCCGCCGCGCAGGCCGCGCTTACCGCGAACACGAGGTACCTGAACCTCAAGAAGATGACCGGCTCAGCCGGCAACGTCACCGCCGCGACGGCGTCGGCGACGGCGACGACGCCCCAGGCGGTCACGTTCGGCGTCAACGACGTGGTATCGCAGGGCACCGGGGCAGGGGCCCTGCAGGGCACCTGGAGCTACCACTCGACGCTCACCGCCTACCAGAAGGCGAACTCGAACGTCTGGTTCGTCGCCTGGAAGCCGGACGTGATCGCGCCGAACCTCACCGCGACCACCCACCTGGCGGCGGCCGTCGCGCCCCCGCAGGTGGTCTCCGTCACCGACGCCAGCGGTAACGCTCTCACCACCTACAACGACGCCGGGCTGACCAAGATCACCGGCCTGCTTGAGAAGGGCGCGCCGCCTGGGCAAGGCAAGCCGGGCCTGAACGTCCAGATCGAGACCGTAAAGGGCCAGCCGGTGGCGAACAGCCAGGCGGTAGTCGTCGCGCCGCAGAACATCGCGGACCTGTCGACCACGATCAGCCAGCAGGCGGAGAACGCCGCGCGCAACGCGGTCGCGATGCACCCGAAGAGCGCCATGGTCGTCATCCAGCCGTCCACCGGCAAGATCCTCGCCATCGCCAACAACGCGGGGCAGAACGACTTCGCGCTCACCGCCGCGGTGGCGCCGGGGTCGACGATGAAGGTGATCACCTCGACGGCGCTGCTCAGCTCCGGGGCCCTCAGCGCGAACAGCCCCGTCGCCTGCCCGGCGGCCTACACCGTCACGGGCATCACCTATCACAACGACCAGCACGAGTCCGAGCCGCCGGGCACGCCGTTCAGCACCGACTTCGCGCAGTCCTGCAACAACGCGTTCAGCACGCAGTGGCCGCACCTGACCGGCGGCGCCTCGCTGGCCGCCACCGCGCAGAAGTACTACGGCCTCAACCAGAAGTGGAACATCGGCCTCGGCGACCTGTCGGCCAGCTACTTCAACGCCCCGGCGAGCGCCACCGGCTCTGAGCTGGCCCAGGAGGCGTTCGGCGAGGGCCAGCTGATCGCCTCGCCGATCGCGATGGCGTCGGTGGCCGCCACCGTTGACAACGGGACGTTCAAGCAGCCGATCCTGGTCGACGGGATCAAGCAGGTCACCGCCACGCCGCTGCCCGTCAGCACCGACTCGCAGCTCAAGGAGATGATGCGGGACGTGGTGACCAGCGGGACCGCCGCGGGCCTGGGTTTCGGGCCGGACGTCTACGCCAAGACGGGCACGGCCGACATCCAGGGCCAGGACCAGCCCAACAGCTGGCTGGTCGCCTTCGACCCGTCCAAGGACGTCGCGGTCGGCACCCTGGTCGTCAACGCCGGGTACGGCGCCCAGTTCGCCGGCCCTGAGGCGGCCGCGTTCCTGAGCAACTACTCGGGCGGCTAATCCGGTCCGTACCTGGCCAGGTCGAGGACGATGGTCATCATGACGGTCAGGACGCGGGCCGGGTCAGGCACCGGGTCGGCGAATTTCACCGTGTAGTTGTCGGCCGACGTCAGCACTTCCTTCAGGCCGGCCCACGTCTTGCGCACGCTGGCGATCGGCGCGCCTTCGGCGCCGGTGACGGCGAAGTTCTTGACCGCCAGGTCCCCGACAGCCTCACCGACCACCTCGCCGCTGCCGTCGACCAGGGTGTACTGCCGCCTGGTGTCGCCGATGCGGATCCGGCCGACGGGCTTGCCGTCCGGGTCGGTGAGGTCCGCGGCCCAGTCGCTGTTCCGCTTGACCAGCGTCAGGACCGGCTCGCCGGCCGCCGTGCGCACTCCCAGCGCCCGCGTGCCGGGTAGCTCCCGGGTGAGGGTCTGCATCCGCGACCGGCCCGCTTCCTCCGACGCGATGGCCAGCAGGTGCCGCCCAGTGTCGAAGATCTCGTACTTCGCCTTGCCGGGGATCAGCCTGCCGGGCTGCCGGATCCGGAGCTCACGGAAGTCGAAGGGGTCGTCCACACCGACCGACTGTACTCCCGCGATTACGCCGTGGGGGTCTCGTCCAGCACGATCAGCGGCAGCGGGCCGGCCAGCAGATCCGGCGCGGCTGGCGTGTAGGCGAAGTTCTTCGCCCGGGCGCCGCCGTCGACCACCAGGTCGATGCCGGTGATCAGCCGGGCGTAGTCGGAGCACAGCCAGGCCACCGCGTGCCCGATGTCGGTCGGCGTGCCCGTGGTGCCCATCGGCACCATCGGGTTGCGGGGACCCTCGAACCGCGCGGGCTTGCGCCATTCATCGGTGCCCTCGGGAGCGCCGAGGCCGCCGGACGAGCCGGGGCGCAGCCCGAACGGGGTCCGGCCCTCCCGCTGCCACTGGGCGAGGAGCTCGGGGTTGTCCGGGTTCGGGGCGGTGGGCGTGAAGCTGTTGACCCGGATCCCGTAGGGAGCGAGGTCCATCGCAACGGC
Organism: uncultured Actinomycetota bacterium; assembly: GCA_963843745.1. Lineage (GTDB taxonomy): Bacteria > Actinomycetota > Actinomycetes > Streptosporangiales > Streptosporangiaceae > Trebonia. Next base: position 190,726 of record CAWJLP010000005.1, on the reverse strand, counting down.
CCGGACGAAGTTGTTCACGCCGCCCTTGTGGAACGCGTACGCGCAGACGCCCGCGCTGCCGTTCCAGCCGTTGGACGAGGAGATGCAGACGATCGAGCCCTTGATGCCGCGCTGGGCCATCGCCCGTCCGACGTGCTTGGTGTTGAGGAAGTTGCCCATCGCGGAGACCAGCACCGCCCGCTGGAAGGCCTCCGCCGTCTCGTCGAGCACGCCGCGGCCGCCGAGCAGCGCGGCGTTGTTCACCAGGATGTCGATCCGGCCCCACCGCTCCAGCACGCTGCCGATGTACCCCTGAACCGATGTCTCGTCCGTCACGTCGCCGGGCGCGGGCATCGCCTCGCCGCCGTTCCGCTCGATCCTGGCGATGCAGGCGTCGATCGACTCCTTCGACACGTCGTTGACGGCGACCTTCGCGCCGTACCTGGCGAGCGCTAGCGCGATGCCGCTGCCGATGTTCGGACCGCATCCGGTGACGAGCGCGACCTTGCCTTCGAGTGAGATCTCCACCGTGAGTAGCTCCATTCCTCGCATCGTCTGGCCGGACCTTGCCGATTATGTTGCGAGGCGCGCGGGGTGACAATCGGCCGCGAGCACAGATTCACCGCACCACAGTGCCAACCGGCCCCAGCCGGACGCCGTGACGCCCGCGTCACCGGCCCGTACCGCTCCCGATTGCCGTCAGCCGCGCCGCAGGTGCCGGCCCGCGGCCTCCCGCACCGCGTCGGTGAGGGTCGTGAGCCGCGCGGAGTCGAGCCGCCAGCGCTGCCAGAACAGCGGCACGTCGAGCACATCACCGGACAGCCGCACGAGCTGGCCGGACGCGAGGCCAGCGCGTGCCTGCGGCTCGGGAAGCATGCCCCAGCCGAGACCGATGCGGACGGCCTCGAGGAAGTCGGCCGAGGTCGGGACCTGGTGGACGACAGGCGGCAGCTGCGGCACGCCGCGGCGGCGCAGCATGTCCCGCTGCAAGTCGTCCTTGGCGCCGAAGACCACGGTCGGCATCGCGGCCCAGTCAGGCGCGCGCTCGCGCCGCCAGCGGCCGGCGAACGCCGCGGCGGCCGCGGGCACGTAGTGCAGCGCGCCAAGCGGCTCGGCGGAGCACCCCTGCACCGCCTCTGGATCGCTCGTCACCGCGGCGAGCACGTCGCCGCTGCGCAGCAACCGCTGCGAGTAGGCCTGGTCCTCCACCTGCAGCCTGATGGCGGTGCCATCCCACCCCGCCGCCGTCGCGAGCACGTCGCGGAACCAGGTGGTCAGGGAGTCGGCGTTGACCGCCACCGGCAGCTCGACGGTGGCCACCGCGCCGAGCGCCGCGCTCGCCTCGTCGTACAGCAGCCGCGTCTGCCTGCCGAGGCGCACCAGCCGCTCGCCGTGCGGTGTCGGCCGGCAGGGCGCGCCCCGGCTGACCAGCACCTGGCCCGCCATCGCCTCCAGCGCGCGGATCCGCTGGCTGACCGCGCTCGGGGTGATGTGCAGCTCCCTGGCGGCCGCCTCGAAGCTTCCGTGCTCGGCGATGGCCACCAGCGCGTCCAGCTGGCCCGGGTTGAGGTCCACGGCGACAAGTTAAGCACAGCTAATTGATCAGTAGAAACATTCGTTTGCCTTCACAGCGTCAGCCGCCTAGCGTCGAAGCCGTGACCAACGCTTCTCTTGACGGGCTGCTGACCGGACTGTCCCTGATCGTCGTGATCGGCGCGCAGAACGCCTACCTGCTGCGCCAGGGACTGCGCCGGATGCGCGTCGGCGTGATCGTGGCGATCTGCACACTGTCCGACCTCGCGCTCATCGCCGCCGGGGTGAGCGGGATCGGCGCCGTGGTGCAGCACGCGGGGTGGGCACTGGTGGTCGTGCGGTGGTTCGGGGTCGCGTTCCTCGCGTGGTACGGGCTGTCCTCGGCATGGCGCGCCCGGCGCGGGGACTCGCTGAGGGCGGCGCCGGACGACCCGCGGTCCCGGCACGCGGTGGTGCGCCAGACGCTGGCGTTCACCTGGCTCAACCCGAACGTCTACCTCGACACCGTGGTGCTCATCGGCTCGATCGCGAACGCGCACGGCCCGTCGGGCCGCTGGTGGTTCGCCGCCGGCGCCGGCCTGGCGAGCGCGCTGTGGTTCACCGGCCTGGGATACGGCGCCCGGCTGCTCGCCCCGCTGCTCGCCACCCCGCGCGCCTGGCAGGTCCTTGACCTGCTCATCGCCGTGACGATGCTGCTGATCGCCGTCAAGCTGGCGCTCATCTAGCCGCCGAGTTCCTCGAACAGGGTGAGCTGGACGCCCGCTGGCGCCCGCAGCCGGGAGTTGAGGGAATTCCACGGCGTGACGTCAGGCCCGCTGATAACCTCGGCACCCGCGGCGGAGAGCCCTGCGGTGGCCGCCCGGGCGTCATCGACCTCGAACGCGAGCCTGATGTGCGGGCCGACCCGCTGCCCGGCCTCCACGCGGTCGATCATGGCCGCCTGGGCCGGGTTGGCCAGTTCGAGGGTCGCGTGCCCGGCGTCCAGGATCACCACCCGCGCGTCTCCGTCGCCTTGGAACGCGGCCCGCTCGGTGAGCCCGAGGACGTCGCGGTAAAACGCGACCGCCTCGTCGAAGTCGTCGGCCGTGACGACGACCCGCAACTGCCGGACTCTGCTCATGGTCATAGCGCCACGATACGAGGGTGCAGGAGAAGGTCTGAAATGGAGGCGGAGACGGGAATCGAACCCGTATACAGGGGCTTTGCAGGCACAACTGCCCAAGCGGCACAACGTCATCGTGCACGCCGCCGGAGACCCCGGACCAGACCCCGCCTGGGCGAGCCGTGGCTGCACACCTCGATACGAGGCGGGGCCGGAAACTGGCCGTGCTCCGGAGCCAGCAGATGGGCCTCAGAGCCTGCTCAGCGCATGGCTCAGGCCGGCTTCCGCCCTGTTCCCGAGCCGGACCAGGGCGGGGCGGAAGAGCGGCGCGAGGTACCGGGCCGCTCCCTTGAAACCGAACTCGGCGGTATAGGTCACCTCGGTGCCGACCGGGACCTTGCGGAAAGTCATGGTATCGACGGAGCTGACAGCCTCGTTCTCGCCGCGGAGCCGTATCCGCTCACCAGGCACGAGTTCCTGCACGACGTAGCGCAGCTCGGTCCTGCGGCCCAGGAACTCGGAGGTATTGAGATATGTCGTGCCGACCCCGCCGTCGCCTTGCTGCCTTACCGTGGCCACAGTGCCGGGATCCCAGTCGGTCGTCGTGGTGAAGTCGCTGAGGTAGTCGAAGACCCTCGCGAGCGGTTTGTCGGTGACAACAGTCTTCCGCAGTCTCATGGCACCCCTTGAGCGCTGGCTAAGAGGCAATCGTAACTTCTTTGTCTAATATTTGTCAAAGGTTTGACTAGATACTGTACAGTATTGCTGTGGAGATCCCCGAACGCACGGCTAGCCGGCGCATCGGCGAGCTGAGCCGACGGCTCGGCGTCAGCGATCACGTGCTGCGAGCCTGGGAAAGGCGCTACGGGCTGCTGCGGCCGGTGCGCTCCGCGGGCGGCTTCCGGCTGTACACCGAGGCGGACGAGTGGCGCATCGGCCAGATGCAGGCCCACCTCGCCCGCGGCCTGTCGGCCGCCGAGGCGGCCCGGGCCGTGCTGGCCGACAACGCCGGTCCCAGCGGGGCGGGCGGGCCGGCCCGCCTGACCGCGACCGCGGGCGAGCTGACCAGGGCGCTGCGAGAGGCCCTGGATGCCTTCGACGAGCCGGCCGGGCAGGCGGCCGGCGCCACCCCAGAGCTCGCCGCGGCTGTCGGGGCCCGGCTGCCCGACGGCGACCCGGTTACCGCCGCCGCGGCCATAGGGCGGCTCCGGTGACCGCGCCGGCCGCCAGCGACCATGGCACGTCCTGGCGTGAGTTGGCGGCCTGCCGCTGCTGCGATCCCGAGCTGTTCTTCCCGATCGGCAACTCCGGGCCGGCCCTCGTGCAGGCCCAGCGGGCCAAGGCGATCTGCGCCCGCTGCCCGGTCCGGCAGCGCTGCCTGGCCTTCGCGCTGGATACCCACCAGGAATACGGAATCTGGGGCGGCCGCGACGAGGGCGAGCGCCGGGTCCTGCACCGCCTGCACTGTGCTAGTCGATGATGCTCGGGACCAGCCGCACCCCGGCCAGCCCCGGCGGCAGCTTCACCAGCCTGCGCGACCGGTTCCGGCGCTGCTGGTCTACATCCGCCGCGGGCCCCTCCGTCAGGGAGAAGCTAACTGCGTGCCGCGGGTATCCGATGTCGGTCGACGCTCCTGCCGGTCTGCTTGAGATCTCGCGGGCCCGCGCCAGCGAGCCGATGTCGCCGTTCGCGCCACGCCGGACTGGAGACGGTCGGCCTGGCTGCCAGCGCCGCCTGCGTTTGCGGCCCCTCCGACGAGAATGCGGCGCGTCGGGGCACGAGCTGGTGAACGACCGCGCCCTGCCGCGGCGGCCCGGTCCACCGCGTTTGTGACCCTTGCCGTGTTACTCTTCAGGTACCGCTCCGGACCTCGGTGGCTGACAGCGCTTGCTTAGCCGCGGCGCCGCCGAGATGCGCGGAGTCTTCCATGCTGGGATTGGGTAAGAACGCCACGGTTGGCGTCTTTGCCAGCGCCAGCTCGGCTCGCAGCAGAGACGTTTATCAGCGTTATGCCACCGGGCTGTACCGGCAGGCGTTTCTGACTCTCGGTGACCCGGCGTTGGCCAAGCACGTTACCCGTGAGGTCATCGTCGATGAGTGCGCGCTGGCCCGGGTGGTCGGGCAAGGCGAAGACGACACGCGTTACCGTCTGGCGGAGTCAGTTTTCCGGCGCTGTCAGCAGCTGGCCGGCGACCCGGCCGGGCGCGGCTGCCGCCCCGCCCAGCCGCTTTCCGGCGACGTTGCCGACTGCGTAGATCCTGGCAGGCTCCTGAGCGAAACGGAGCGGGGAGCGCTCGGGCCGGTGCTGATCGGCGGTCTCGGGTACGTCCGGGCGAGCAGGGTGCTGGAGATCTGTCCGCGTGACATGGCGGTCTTGTTGCGCATGGCCCTGCTGAGGCTGGGAACCTCATCGGGCGCCGTGGTCGAGGACGGCGGTCAGGTAGGAGGGCCTGCCGTGCCACCGGCCGCGGAACGGGGACATCAATGCCGCGGGTCGCGGATCGGCTGAAGAGCAGGAGAAAAGTAATGAGGGCACTCGGATACGTCGCGGCAATCACCATGGCAGCTGCGCTCGGGGTGATGGTGGTCAGGTCGCTGCCGGACGTGCGGCTGTGTATAGCGATGAGGAATATGTGACACACCCCCGGGGCCGCACGCGGCCCGACAGCGGCGAACTGCGGGGATCCGGCCGCCACGCGCAGCGAGAGATTCCCTGGTCAGAGACCGGATAAGAGGCGGAGACGGGAATCGAACCCGTGTACAGGGCTTTGCAGGCCCTTGCCTAAGCCACTCGGCCACTCCGCCGCAGGAGCGAGCTTCGCCGGCGGCTAACCAGAGCCGCATAGCCGCGCCTCCGAGCGGACGACGGGATTCGAACCCGCGACCCTCACCTTGGCAAGGTGATGCTCTACCAGCTGAGCCACGTCCGCACTCGCACCAGATCTCTCCGGCGCGCGTAGAGAACTGTAGCCGATCCTGGCGAGTACACCAACTCGGACCCCTCGGGTTCGGCCGAAAATCCCGCCACTCCTGTCTCACCGGGCAAACCTGAGGCGCTCGGCACGCCTGAAAGCCTCCCGGATACGCCCAGCGACCCGCGCCGCGTCGCTGAACAGTTCCTGCCAGGTGACGTGGACAACTTCGAAGCCCGCCTCCAGCAGCAGCCGGTCCCGGCGGCGCTCGGCGATGGCCCGCTCGCCGCTGTCGTACTTCAGCAGGCCGTCCGTCTCGGCGACGACACCGTAGCGCCGCCAGAAGAAGTCCACCCGCGCGATCATGGTGCGGTCGCGCCCGGTGATGTGCACCTGAAGCTCCGGCGGCGGCAGGCCATGGTCGCGGAAGAGCACCCGCGCGCAGGACTCGAGCACCGACTCGGCGAGCCCGTCCGCGAAGTCGATCACCTGCCGGGCCCGGCTGGTCCCCGGCCACCGCTCGCAGCCGGCCAGCACTCGCCGGAGCTCGCTCTTCGACGCGTGCCGCTCGTACAGCGCGGCATCCGCGACGACAACGCCCTCCATGAAGGTGGTGGTGCGCGCGATGTCGGCAACCGTCCGGGCCGCGGTAGTCACCGCAACCCCGTAGCGCTTCGTCACCTGCTGGGCCGGCAGTTCGGCCGCATGGCAGATGACGCCGACATCCTGTCGGTACCGTCCCGCCCGGGTTCCTGGCGGAACTGTCAGCGTGACTGTCCCGCCGGGTGGCTGCTTCAGCAGTCTCAGCCCGTGCAACTGCGCGGCGGAGTGGTGGCTAGCGGTACCGCTCTGCCTCCTGGTGGCCATGGTCGCGGCCACATCGACCGCATGCCGCAGCCCGGGATCCGTCTCGGCCCGGGTCAGCACGCCTCTGGTGGCGTAAGCGCCGTGCCGTACCTTCACGAGCTGTCCGGCGCTAACCAGCGAGTGCAGCTGTCTCGTAGAGATACCCGCGGCCCGCCAGGTCGCGAGCGTGCCGACGTCCACCTTACTCAAGGTGTCGACAAAATCACGAGAAGTCACAATTAATAATGCATCAGCCAAGCGCCAATGACATAGGGCGAGAAATGAACGCCTAATGTCCGATTTGTGGCGATATTTAGGTAACGTTCTCGCCCTAAGTGGTGGCGGGGCGCGGGGACAGAGGCACCACGGGCCCGTTCGGGCAAAGGAAAACCCGGCCCGTTACGGGGGAACGGGCCGGGAGCATAGTTTTCCTTGGTGTTACGACGCCTGGCGAAGCAGGTCGGTGATCTCGGCCTCGACGTCGACGTGGTCGCTCTCCTTGCCGGCCTCCACGATCGCGTAGGTCTTGCGCAGGAAGTCCGCGATCTCCTTGACCGGCGCCTCGAAGTGCGCCTGGCCGAACGGCGAGGACAGCTCGAGGTTCAGCACGCTGCCCGGCTCGCCGCCCTCGGTGCCGGCCGACGGCCACACCTGGACGTCACCCTGACCCTCGCGGCCCTCGATGCCCATGGCCAGCAAATCGCGCGCGAAGATCCACTCGACTGGCTCGTCAAGGCCAACGTGGAACGCGATGCGGATGGCGTAGGGGTCCTCGCGGGAGTAAAAGAGGCTAGCCATCAGCGGCACGATCGTCTGCTGAGGCACAACGAGGCGTAGTCCGAGTTCCGCTGATACCGTGCTGCTGCTGTTCATTATCTGGTCAACCTATTCGCCGGTTCCCGGTGTCCCGGGGTCTGTCGGAGTGTCACAGCCGGCTCGCGAGATGTACATATACGGAGCGTTACGGGTCGTCTTGCCCGATTGCTTCCGTTTGAACTTTTCGCGCTCCGGCTGCACGGGCATCCGCCACTGCATCTGCATGTGCAGCTGCCATGTGTTAGGAACGACCCTAGCCCACGTTCTTGTTCCTGCCTATCGTTTGCACAGGTTGTGACCTTCATCGCAACCAAGCTGCTATAAATACGTCTACCCAGGGTAGGCGGCTAGTAACACCTTGCGATATGATCGTTATCTGATGCTATCGATTGCATCGCTTAGAGTAGCGAGCACTTACCCTACTTGCCAGTAGATCTGTGCACGTCGAGCGGCCGGGACCGCCCAATCGCTGACTGCGTAGCGTGACCGTTGCCGCGCCACACCTCAACATGCGCTACGCTGACCCATGGCACGGGCGATTGGCTCAGCGGGAGAGCGCCTCGTTCACACCGAGGAGGTCACTGGTTCGATCCCAGTATCGCCCACCGAGCCCACAGGCCGGTTCCGAATCGCGGAACCGGCCTTCTTGATCTCCCGGCAGCAGCAAACGGCAGCAACGGCCGTCATGCGACCAGCTGCTCGCTCAGCTTGCGAAGCGCTTCGCAGGTGGCCTCGGACGGCGCCTCGGTATAGATCTCCATCGTGACGGCAATCTTGCTATGCCGCAGGATGCGCATCGCCACACGGGGATGGACGTCGAGGGCGGCCAGCAGCGTGGCGCAGGTCCTCCGAGTGCCGTGCACGGTGATCCTGGGAACCCGGGCCGCGGTGATACAGCGGTCGAAGCTGCGGTTGAAGTTCTGCGGATCGATCGGGGTACCGTGCTTGGTGGTGAAGACCAAGCCGGTCTCAACCCAGGTGTCTCCGGCCCTGGCCCTGTCCGTATCCTGCTGCGTCTTGCGTATTCTCAGCGCTGTCACGCACAAGACGGGCAGCGGAAGCGGAGCTTCGGACGCTTCAGTCTTGACCTCACGGAGCAGGAGCTTGCCGCGGACCCGCTGAAGTTGCTGGCCAACGTACAGTTCAGCGGTGTCAAGGTCGACATGTTCCCACGCCAGGCCGAGAACCTCACCTCTGCGCAGGCCAAGGACGAGGACCAGGACGAAGGCGGCATAGAGAGTCTCGGCCTTGTGCCAGGCCGATTCGAGGAACCAGCGGGCATCGTCGACGGTCCAGGCCTGCCGTTTGCGGCGAGGCTTCGCCGTCCGGCGCCTGGTCGTCTTCACCGACTTGACGGGGTTACGGGCGATCGTCTCGTCATCGACCGCGCAAGAAAGCGCCGCGCGGAGCGTGTCACGAGCATCGGCCCGACTCCGGATGGAAAGTATTTCCTGACAGCATTTCCCGATGGCGCAGCATCGCCTTTTGTCCTCTGGCCGTGCGACGTCTTTTCCCTGCGCGCAGCACTGGCATGTAACGGCAAGCTTGTTAAGCCATTGCCGGATATCCTTCACCTGGAGATTATCAAGCCGCCTACCGCCAAGGTACGGAATGATGTGAAGGCGGCTGAACATCTCGTATTTATCGAACGTCTTCGGGGCCAAATTTGGTTCTACGATTTCGTTCAGCCAGTAAGCGAGGAACTCAGCAAGCTTCGGAACATCTGAGCCTCAATCCACCGATCAAAAAGGGCTGCTTCTGAGCGCGTCAACGTGAAAGGTGCCCTCTGAACTGGGACGATGGGAGTGTCTAAAGCTTCCAGCACCCGGTTCGAGAGGACACCTTGCAAGTGCAATTGTTGCATGGCCTGGCGAGGACGCACGCATCGTTTGATGACCCGAATCTCGTGTCGCGGGCCGGGCTGGTCCCGGTAATGGCCGTGGCACAGCGGGCCGGCCTGGCTGATCTGCTCACTGAGCACGTCCGGCCGGGCGGCCCGTGCGGGGTCAACGCGCACCTGAAGATCCCGTGCCTGGTCGCGGGCATGGCGGCCGGCGCGGACAGCATCGATGACATGAACCTGCTGCGGCACGGCGCGATGCCGGACTTGTCCGGCGGGACCAGGGCGCCCTCGACGCTGGGCTCGCATCTTCGGTCATGCACCTGGGGAAATGTCCGGCAGCTGGAGGCGGTGAACCGGCTGCTGCTGGGCGAGCTGGCCCGGCGGGCGCCGCTGCTGCCGGGCCGGGACACACTGGCGTTCGCGGATATCGACGCGATGCAAAAGCGGGTCTACGGGCGGCGCAAGCAGGGTGCCGCGTTCGGGCACACCAAGATCCAGGGCAAGAGCTTGCTGGCCCGCGGGCTGAACGCGCTGGCCGCCACGATCTCCGCCCCGCTGGGCGCGCCGGTGATCGCCGCGGTCCGGCTGCGCGGCGGTAACGCGAACTCCGCCCGCGGCGCGGCCGGGTTCGCGGCCGAGGCGATCAGGACGGCCCGGGAGACCGGATGCAGCGGCCTGGTCATCGCGCGGGCGGATTCCTCGTATTACTCCGCCGCGTTCTGCGGCGCCGTCCGCCGGGCCGGCGCCCGGTTCTCGGTCACGGTGAACATGGACTCCAAGGTCACCGCGGCTATCGCCGCGATCAGCCAGGACGCCTGGACCCCGTCCGCTACCCGCGCGCGATCTGGGATGACCAGCTCGGGTGCTGGGTCTCTGACGCCCAGGTCGCCGAGGTGGAATACACCGCCTTCACCTCCGCGAAGAAGGGCCAGGCGATCACCGCCCGGCTGATCGTGCGCCGGGTCCGGGACCTGAACAGGCAGGCTCCCGCCGGGCAGGACGAGCTGTTCCCCGCCTGGCGCTACCACGCGGTGTTCACTGATTCCCCGGCCGGGCTGGTCCAGGCCGAAGAGCAGCACCGTGACCACGCGATCATCGAGCAGGTCTTCGCCGACTGGACCGACGGGCCGCTGGCGCACCTGCCATCCGGATTCTTCCCGGCCAATGCGGCCTGGCTGGCCTGCGCCGCGATCGCGCATAACCTGCTGCGCGCCGCCGGTTCCCTGGCCAGCCTGGCCTACGCCAAGGCGCGCGGCGCCACCATCCGCCGCGACCTGATCGACGTCGCCGCCCGCACCGCCCGGCACGGCCGCGGGCACATCACGCTGCACCTGCCCGAGGGCTGGCACCGCGAGCACGAATGGCTGAACCTGTTCGCTGCCGCCTGCGGCCCGCCCGACACCGCGGCCTGACCCGCCCCGACCAGGTCACCGCACCCGCACGGCCAGATGGCCACACAAAACCAGCCCGGCGAACCAGACATAGGACCGGCCGCAGAACCGGTGAGCGGCAAGGCGGCCACACCCATTTTCACGGCCATAAACACCAAACGGCATCAGCGCTGGCCCACGGTATGGGCGGTGGATCGAGGCTAAGTGACTCTCTGATAAGTCGGCAGGTTCAGCCAGGGGCAAGCCACAGCAAGCAGGTGAGGGCATGAGATACCACGAGGCTGCGATCGAAGTCTTGAAAGTCGCCAAGCGCCCACTCACGGTCCAAGAAATCACAGATCGGGCTATAAAGGGTGGCTTGATCACGCCACGCGGCAAGACTCCTGCGGCCACGATGAAAGCTGCGTTGTACGTACGACTTCGAGACGATCCTGATCTAGTCAAGCTTGAAGACCGAAGCGCCAAGATAGCGAAGCGTGGCTCAGTGCGTTGGACCCTACGTGACAGCTAGCTCGTACCGTCCACAAGTGACCGCCATCACCACACATCGGCCTTCTTACGTGCGCAGATGATCTCTTCACGATCTTCGAGGGGTCGCTTCCGTACGTTGACGCTTAAGCGTCAGGCTCGCTGACAGTGCAGCAACCGCGTTGACCCAGTACGACCCTCATGAATCTAGTCCAGCCTGCTGACCAGCCAGGATGACCCGCATAGACCTCGGTGCGCCTCGTTCACACCGAGGGGGTTTCCCGTTTACGACCAGCCCGTGCACCGGCGAGCGGTCCGTCTTTCCGCCCGAAGTAGCGGAAATCGGGACCGCACTTACGGCGCCAGGGTGCTAGGAGGCCGGCTGAGCACGAGGACGGCGATGTCGTCCTGGGCAGGAGTATTTCCTACCAGTGCGCGCATGATCTCGGCGCACGCGTCCTCTTCCACCGGCTTGGTCATGCCATCGGGGCCTGCGGCGATCACCGTGGCCAGGACGGCGGCGAGTCTGTCCATGCCCTGGTCGAGCACCTGGCCGCGTCGTTCGACCAGGCCGTCGGTAAAGCAGCACAGGAGCGCGCCCGGCGGGATGAGGATGGTGGCGGACTGCCGTTGCGGGTCGTCGGCGGTGCCGATCGGCGGGTCGGGGTGGACGGGAAGCAGGCCGGACTGTCCGCCTGGCACGGCCAGTACGGGCGGGAGGTGACCGGCTGAGGAAACGGTGAACTCGCCGGTCGGCGGGGTGTACAGGCCGTAAAGCACGGTGGCCATCGCGTTCGGCTCGAAGTACTGGATCTTGCGGTCCAGCATGCGCAGCGCGGTGGCGGGGTCTGCGGTCTGCAGTATGTAGGCGCGCAGCGCGCTGCGCATCCGGCCCATGATGACCGCGGCCTCCAGCCCTGATCCCGCCACGTCTCCCACCACGATGGCGAGTCTCCCGTCCGGCAGGACAAAGACGTCGTACCAGTCCCCGCCGACGGCACCGGAGCCGGCGACGTACCGCGCGGCCAGGCCGAGACCCGGCACGGCGGGCAGCGCCGTCGGCAGCAGGCTGCGCTGCAGCGCTACCGCGGCCAGCGCGTCGTCCTGCGACATCAGGGAGCGCAGGGCGAGCGCTGCCCGGTCGGCGGCCAGCTGCAGCAACTCGACATCCTGCTGCCCGAACGGCCGGCCGCTCAGCGAGCCGACGTGCAGCACGCCGATGACTTTGCCGCCGACGAGCAGGGGCACGCCGAGCAGGGACCTGATGCCACGGTCGATCAGGAGCGGGTTCCGTACCGTGGTGTGGTCCACCGTGGTGAGGATGACCGGCTCGCGGGACGCCGCGACCCGGCCGGCGAAACCAGTCCCCAGCGGGATGCGCACGCCCTGCCGGACCTCTTCCTCGATGCCGCTCGCAGCGGTGGCGACCAGCTGCTCGTCACGCTCATCCAGCAGCAGCACGGCGGCGGTGTCGGCCTGGAGCACTTTCTTCACCCGCTCGACCAGAGCATTGAGCAGTCCCTGCTCGTCGAGCCTGGACAGCGCGGTATCCGTCAGCGATTCGATGTCGCGCAACCGGTCAGCGGCCATCCCCTTGGCGCCCGGATCATCGGCAACGGGGATAGTCACGGCTCCAAGTTACTCTCGCGTACCTTGCGGAACAATTGCCCCGTCCCACGGGCGCGCGGCCGGCGAGTCCCCGTGCGCTGTGGCGCGCGACGGTGATCTGAGCTAGCGGGAGCATGTCCGAATGACCTTCCCGTCTGCGGGTAGCCGCGTGCGGGTGACCGGCGGTGACGGTGACTCTGAAGTGGGGCTGGTCGTATTCGACGAGCGCTTCGATGCTTCCACGCTGCACCTGATGCGGGAACGGGTTGCGGCTTGCGCGGCCGTTGCGGGCGTGCCGGAAGACCGGGTGGTGGATGTGATTCTCGCGGTGCACGAGCTGGCAGCGAACGCGGTCACGCACGGCGCAGGGGCGGGCAGGCTGCTGATGCGCGCGATAGCCGGCGCGCTGCACTGCCAGGTCAGCGATGCCGGCCCGGGCACGGGGCCCTGGCCAGTGCGGCAGGGGCACGGCCTGTGGCTCGTGCGCGCGGTCGCCGACGAGGTCACCGCGTCGTATGGCCCGCACGGCTCCCAGGTCACCGCTACGTTCGGATGGCGGGCCGGGCCGGGTCTTGGCCACCTGGGTCCACAAGCGACGTAACCCGGGCGGCCCGCAGCACTTGCCCGGTCATTTCCCCGGCTAACCACGAGGTGACATGATTACCGGTGTGACTGAACTGTCGGTGTCCGTCAGCGTGGAAAACTGCGAAGGCGGTTCCCGCACCGTAGTGCGGCTCGTCGGCGAGGCCGACGTCACCACCCCGGCACTGGCGGAAATCCTGGCCACCGAAACCGCCAAAAAGCCCCGCCTGCTCCTGGTGGACATCTCCGGACTCACGTTCATCGACTCCGCCGCCCTCTATGAAATCGTGCAAGCGCACCGGAAACTCCGTGCCGACGGTTGCCTGCTAGCGCTCACTGGCCCAACCCGGGCAGTGGCCCGGATTCTCCAGCTGTCCGCGCTAGATCAGGTGATCCCCGTCCGCGCAAGCACCTAACAAGCAGACGTGCCGTCACAGCCGACAGCTTCGAGGACGACATTCTCGCCGCAACCTGTAGCCCGCCATGGTGCAGCAGCAAAGTGCAGCAACCGCATCGTCCGGCACAGACCTCAGAAGCCCATGCATGGCCGCCTAGCCTGCGCGAATGACCTCTATAGACCTTCCTGTCACTAGTTTGCAACCAGAACGTCAACCGTGTTCAAGCGAATCAGCGCAGTGGCGCAGGCCAACGGACGCCCTTCCGGTATCGCTCATCAGCCGGTGACGGGCACAAGCGACCAGCTACAGCCTTCGGTGTTCACCGAAAGGTTGTGTCGGCATCTCCGTAGGCGTAGGTGGCTACCGGCCCGCGCCCGGTACCCAGTTCATTGACCGAGATCCCGTTGAAGTCCATGGTGCCGTTCGCGTTGTACTCATCGACCATGAAGTTCGGACGTGCTGCCTGGACAGTCCCAGTAAGCCCAGGACAGATGCCCAGTTGCTTGGCATGGTGAAACTTCGCGTGTTCTGGTGCCGCCTATAGGCTATCCGACCCGATTCCGGGAAATTCGCTATAAGAAAGATCAGGAACAGGAGCAACTTCAATGAAACCTGTGGGCTTCCCAATTGGATAGGGCCCACCCTGGGAAACAGTCCCTATTATATTTGATTCCCACAAGTGGCGCCGCATGCGTAGCCCGTCAGGGGCTTTCAACCGTGCTAGCCGCCCCAGCAATTTCACACGCTCTTCGTAAGGAAGAACTGCCACCCGTGGACTGCCAGCCCAAGGCAGATTCCTCAACCAACGGGGAACATGAGCCTTCAATGGTGCCTTCTTCGTGACCAGAACATCACTTTCCAGCTGGTGCCAAATGAGATCCCTCCGCTGCATGAATACCACGCCTTCGTGAAACAGGGTTTGACCTGCGAGGGCCGTACCGATGCCGCGTCCCCGGTAGCGAGGCCAGACGAATAGTTCCTCGACTTCCGCACCTCTCTGCGTTTCGCGGATGTGCATCCATCCTACCATCAATGGGCCGCCCTCGGCTTCGCGCAAGACGGCAACACACTGAAGCAAGGGACTTCCGTCGCCAACTGCAGTGAGCCACCGTCCTATGAAGTCAACAGCTGACCCTCGGCGCACCAAATCCCAACCGCCCGTGTCTCCCTGACCTTTCCATGGGTAAGACAAGAGTTGGGCGGCACGCTGCTCATATACGCTCGGATCTCTCGATACTAGGTTTTCTGGCACTGGACCGGGAAGCAAGCGCACGGACCAGGCTTCTCGTTGAAAACGTTTCAGGTACTCAAATGAAAAACTGCCGATCCCATTATCCCCCCATCGCGAACCCCAAGTATGCCAGAAGAATAGCCGTTCGTCTCCTATATATCGAGCAACAACCGCATGGTTTCCGATCGAGCGTTCATCCGGGTCTGGAAGAGGGACTGTACCGCCCGGAGCGTCATACATACTCGGAAAGATCTGAACTATCAGCTCCTGTAGCGGTCTGCGGCCAAACTCTACGCCGCGCGCTATCAGCGCAGCTTCCAGGTGCATAGCGGTGATTAGCTCGTCGAATGAACGAAGCCGTTCATAGAGCCCGCAGTACACCGAGGCGTTCTCCCCCTCTACATAGACCCGCTGCATATTAAACAAATCGGCTCGTTTAGTAAAAAGGGGGTGAGTAAATAGGTCAGGCAATCCTGCAGACAGTGTGGGAAACCCGCAAAGTTGTTGGGCAAGAGTCGCTATCTGTTGGGTCGAGTTATAAACATGCAATGACGGGCGAGATGGAATAAAGTTCCACTCGCCTTCGGTCCTGTTAGAATCATTCATGAGTTCGGAGTCGAGAACTTAGCCTCATCATCAGGACCGTCAATACTAATTTCCAAGACTGGGTGTCCGTCGGGAGTTCTAACTCTAATCTGTCGCGGTCGCGTACTCTCATGCTTCCGCTTGAACCGCGTTCGCATGTACGCTACACACAAAGCAATAACACCGTTGAATACATCTTCCTTAATGGCCTCCGCATTAGGGAGAATTACATGCAGAATATCTATCCAAGGGTTGGCGGCACCACCGAAAGGCTCGTTCCCTTTGACGGCCACCGCTATACTGTCTAGGTCATTTGCAGCCATAACCTCTTTGATCTGAGACCCAAGCTGCGCAAGGTCCTCAACGGGCATATCTAGAGTGTTACGAGTCTCAAGAATAAACTGCCCGCCAGGCGGCACCGCATTCCCGGTAGCTGCAGGATCGATCGCCACCGCCCCTCCTTCGCTAAGTTTCCTCACTGAACTCTACTACATCACCTACACCCGATAGGCTGTCTCAACCCAAGGAAGGTGGAGCGCTTCGGCTAGGCTAGAACCGGCGTGTGAGAGATTAGATTCGCACTTACGAGCTGGATGCTCGTCTATCGCTAGCGTAGGTCCCAGGGGATGATCCGCGCCAGGTCGGGGATACTTCTCATCGCTGCGTGCACGTCGGCGGATAACGCCGAACAGCTCGCTGCCGGGTATTGACAGACGAAGTAGGTGATACCTAACTGTGATATCCGGGCTGAGGTCGGCATAGCAGTTGTCGCACAAGAGCGGATCCAGTCGGCCGTTGAGGGTGACGGCGTGCGTATCGTAGAAACCTCGCCACCCGCAGCAACCCCGAGTGGCAGCAGCAAACGGCAGCAGCTACATTGCCCTCGGATGCCCGCGATCGACCGTCAAGAGCGCTGTGGCCAGCCCGGATGACCTCTATTGACCTTCCTGCCACTAGTTCACACCGAGGAGGTCACTGGTTCGATCCCAGTATCGCCCACCGAGCGCAAAGGCCGGTTCCAATCTCTGGAATCGGCCTTTTTCAGCTAAGGCAGGGCCGGCACGGTCACCCGGGTCAGCAGGTTGTAGTCGTACACCATGATCGTGTAGTCCTCGAAGTGGTAGACGTGCGACGGCGGCCCGTACCACGCCCGCACGACGGACGGCTTCACCGGCGAGGGGTCGGTGGAAGCGGAATCCGCCACGATGAAGTTCGCCTCGTATTTCGCCGGGTTGAACCACTCGGCACTGGACTCGTACTCCTGGGCGGTCGTGCCGTTCCCCACCGTTGACACCATCCGTACCCGGCCGCCGGTGTCGAGCGTGGTGATGTTCGATTCCCAGTAGCCGCCCAGGCCCATGGTCAGGTGGTGGGCCTGCAGCCAGGCGGCGAGCTGCGTGCTCGGCGGGACCGCCTTCGGCTGGATGTCGTTATAACCGAGCGCGGCGAGCATGACGACGAGCCCGGCGGCCAGCACCGGTTCGAGCCGCAGGGCGGCTAGCCGCTCGCCGAACAACCGCCCGGCGAGCACCGCGCAGAACGGCAGCACGGGGATGATGTCGTGCGCGCCGATGACCGCCCCGGAGTAGAGGCCGAACGCGCCTGCTATCAGGATGAAGACCGTGCCTGCCACGAGCATCTGGTTGACCCGGTCCATCCGGGTGAAGAACCCGCGCGCTGCTATCCACAGCGCCCCGAAGCCCAGCGCCACCCCGACCAGATGCAGCAGCGCGAAGATGGCGCTGATCCCCATCGGCTGCCCGATGAAGTCGGCGCCGAACAAGATAAGGATGTTGTAGACGGTGTCCCACGCCTGGACGGGTATCGCGGAGATGGGGGCGAAGCCAAGCCCGTTTTTCGGTCCGGGCAGGTAGAAGCCGCCCGCCGCGTGGATTCCCGCCACGATCAGGTGCGCCAGGGCGAAGGAGACCACCGCCGCCAGCACGAGCGACGCGTCGTACCAGCGTTCCCGCGGCGGGCGCTGCCAGCGGGCGACCTCCGAGCAGGCTCGCACGCCACAGGCCGCCCCGACGGCCGCCGCGGCGGAGAACGTCGCCTGCACGTCGTTGACCTGCGCTACGGTGAGCAGGACGCCCACGGCCACCGGAACCCACCAGCGCTCCGCCGCGCGGTCGATCACAAGGAACGTCGCCAGCACGGCGATCTGCGTGCCCACGTGGTCTGGCCCCTGCAGCAGGATCCGCGAGCCCAGCAGCGTCGACGGCGCGAGCATGATGCCGACGGTCAGCAGCATCCGGACAATGCCCGGCCGCCCGCGGGCCCGTCCCCTGGCGAGCAGCCCGGCGAGCAGCAGGACCACCACATAGTCCACCGCCGCGTAGATGTGGACCGTCACCGGCCGCAGCCCGACGACCATCTGGATCACTGCGTTCATCGGCAGGTCGATCGCGTAGAAGCACTCGTCGCTGAGCCACCAGCCGCGCAGTATCGGGTTGCCATGCCACAGATCCCAGGCCTGCAGGGCTATCCCGCCCGAGTCGCTGCTCTGTCCGATCGTCTGCGCGTCGCGAAAGTAGAGCAGGAACAGCACCAGCGCGGCGAGCGCCAGGGCCGCCGCCCAGACGGCTCGCGGGTGCCGTCCGCACCATAGCCAGAACCGCCGCAGCGGACCCGCGCGTCCGGCATCCCCCAGCCCGGGCGCAGCGCGCTCGCTGCCCTCGGTCAATTCGGTGCTCACAGCAGTGTTCCTCACGGCGGCGGTTCGATGAGTCGAGTCAACAACAGAAGTCTGAGCATTGCATACCGCCCGTCAGCCTCGCTGGCATTGCCCCGCCGGTGCGGATCCGAGAATGGCGCGATCAGGCGTCCCCGTCCTCGAGACCCAAGGCCTCGAGTCCTGGGGCCTCGAGTCCTGGGGCCTCGAACCCTGGGCACGTGGTGACCGGCAGGCGCGGGTAGCGGGGCAGCCGGGCGTCCCATGCGGCGCGCGTGCAGCGCAGGTAGGCGGTGCCCCGGTGGGTTTCGTTGAGCTTCGCGTGCACGCAGGTACCGCACAGCCCCGGTGCCGCGCCGAGCTTCCGCCGCGCGCTGTCCGGTGACTGGTCCGCCATGGCACCATCTTGCGCCATAGCGGCGCGCTGGGGCAGTCACCACGGGCCCGTTCGAACTGAATACTCGATAACTGGCGCTCAATCACGGCTTGGCCGTCGCTTAACCCTCGCCACCGACCCTGGATGCAGGACGCGCCACAGGGGCGCGCCGTGAGCAATGGGGGATCACCATGGCGACGAGCAGGGTCACGAAGACCTACTACAACGGACTCATGTGGCACACGCTGCTGCTGCCGCACGGAACGCGGGCGGTCTGGCCGGCTCGCATGGACGGGCGGCCGGTCCCGGGGGCGGCGACGCGCTACTATCACCGGCCGGCCAGCGCCGAGCGCCGCCGGCACGTCCTCGTGAGTTCGTAACAAGCCCGCACTGAGGTCCTGCCCGGCGGCGGACGGTGGTTGACTCGTTCAGGTCATGAACGAGAACCCCGCCGTGCTGCTGTCACCACTGGGACGCGAGGCCCTCACGCGGGCCGCCACGCTGCTGGGCGACGCGCCAGGATCCGAGCTGGCGGTCGCCGCGGCCTTGCGGCGCGAATACCCGGCGAGCCTCGCGGCCGCGGCCGTCGCCCAGCACGAGCTGCGGCTGGTGGCCAGGGAGAAGTTCAGCCGCGCGATGGAGATGCTGTTCACGCGGGCCGGCTATCAGCAGTCGTCGTCGGAAACGATCGCGCGGCACCGGGCGGCACGCTTCGGCGGCGCGCGGCGGGTGGCCGACCTGTGCTGCGGCATCGGCGGCGACCTGATCGCGCTCGCGGCGCCGCGGCCGGCCGCGGAGCCGGAATCACCGGAGCCGGAATCACCGGAGATCGTGCTCGCCGTCGACCGCGACGAGATCCATGCCCGGCTCGCCATCCACAACGCCGGCGTCTACGGGGAAGCCGGCCGGGTCCGCGCCTGCGTCGCGGACGTGCGCGACATCGCACTGGACGGCGTCGACGCGGTCTTCATCGACCCGGCCCGCCGGGCCGGGACGCGCCGGTTCCCCGCCGGGGTGTCGCAGCCGCCGCTCGACTGGTGCCTCGCCCTCGTCGGCCAGGTCCCCGCCGTCTGCGTCAAGGCCGCGCCCGGCCTGCCCGCCGAGCTGATCCCGCCGGGCTGGGAGGCCGAGTTCATCGCCGACGGCCGTGACCTCAAGGAAGCCGTGCTGTGGTCGCCGGCGTTCGCCACCGCCCAGCGGCGCGCCACGATCCTGCCGGCCGGCGACACGCTGACCCGCGCACTCGCCAAGCCCGGCACCGGGGTCGGCACCGGGGCCGATCCCGTCGACGTGAGCGAGCCGGGGGCGTACCTGCTCGATCCCAGCCCCGCGGTCACCAGGGCCGGGCTCGTGGAGGATCTCGCCCGGCTGCTCGGCGCGCGGAAGATCGACCCGCGGATCGCCTTCCTGACGGCCGACCAGCAGATAGCAACGCCCTTCGCGCGGACGCTGCGCGTCGTCGAGTCCGCCCCGTGGAACGAGAAGCGGTTCGCCACCCGGCTGCGCGAGCTCGGCGTCGGCGCGGCGGACATCCGCCGCCGCGGCCTCGCTGGCGACGTCGACCAGATCCGCCGCCGCCTTAAGCTCAGCGGCCCGCACCGCGCCACGGTCGTCCTCACCCGCGTCAACGACAAGCCCTGGGGCCTGATCTGCACCGACCCCGGCACCCCCACCCCGGCCGGCTAGCCCGCGCGCAGCACGATGCCCCGGACGAACGCCGCCTGCCCGGCGTGCTGCGCATCGTCGTTGAGCACGCTGACCAGCCGCACGCCGAGCGTCACCGGCGGCCGCCACGACCGGTCGACCACGCGGTCGAGGTCCGCGTCGGTGATGCCGGAGACGAGCTTGACCGTCTGCTCGTAGACCGCCTCGTGGTAGTCCGCGAGCAGCGCCGACGCGGCGCACGCTTCACTGACGGCGCCGACCTGGACCCTGTTGTGCCCGTACCCGGTGTCCGACGAGTCGGGCGGCAGGCCGAACCGCGCCGCCCAGCCGCCGTCCGACCATACCTGCGGCACCCCGAACGCGGCCGACACGTGGTCGTCCTGGATCCTGGTGAGGTGCCAGATCAGCCACGTGATCGGGTTCGCGTCCGCGTCGATCCGGTAGGTGAGCTGCTCCGCGGTCAGGCCGTACAGCGTATCGGTGACCGTTTCCCTGATCCGCCCGAACGCGTCGGTGATCAGGCCCGCACTTGTCATAGCTGAAGGCTTACCCTGTCCGCATGACGGCAGACCTCTCGCCGGAGATGCGCTTCGAGGACCTCCTCGGCGAATTCAGCGACATCGACGGCGTGACACTGCCGCACGGCGGCAGCGGTTTCGGCCGCAGCGCGCTGCGGTACCGCGGCAAGATCTTCGCCATGTTCGTGCGCGGCGCCCTCGTGGTCAAGCTGCCCGGCCAGCGGGTCGACGAGCTGATCGCGGCGGGCCACGGCGCGCGGTTCGACGCGAACAAGGGCACGCCGATGCGGGAGTGGTTCACCGTGGCGCCCGACTGCCCGCTGCCCTGGCCGGGCCTGGCGACGGAGGCGCTGGATTTCGCCAGGTAGCGGCCCGAGCGGCCCGAGCGGCCCGAGAGGCCAGAGAGGCCAGAGAGGCCAGAAAAGCGTTACGACGGCCAGGCCGGCAGCACGCTCACGTCGGCGACCGCGTCCGGCAGCCGCCGCATCGCGGTGATGCGCCGCTCGGCGAGCTTGGCCGGATGCCCGGTGAGGTCGCGGTCCACCCAGATCGAGCGCACGCCCATCCGGGCGGCGGGCAGGATGTCGTGCACCCAGCTGTTCGCGACGTGAATCCAGTTATCCTGGGTCGCCCCCGTGAGCTCCGCGAACCGCCGGAAATGCCCGAGGTCGGGCTTGTACGACCGCACCTGCTCCGCGGTCACCACCACGTCGAACGAAGCAGGCAGCCGCGGTGCCGTCGTCGCGAACAGGTCGTCGTCGCAGTTGGTCAGGATCGCGAGCCGCCAGCCCGCCTCCACCAGGGCGGTCAGCGCGGGACCCGCGTCGTCGAACACGGTCATCCTCGGCCACGCCGCTGCGAAGGCGCCGGCCCCCGGGCCGGGCAGCGAGACCCCGGCCCGGCGCGCGGCCAGCGCCAGCCCGTCGGTGAGCACGTCGCGGTACGGCCGCCACGGCCCGGCCTCGAAGATCAGTTCCGCCTGATGATAGGCGGTCAGCAGCACAGGCGCGTGGTCGCCGGCGACCGGTTCGAGGGCCTGCCGCATGCACGTGTTCCAGTCAGCGATCGTGCCGTAGCAGTCGAAGGTGAGCCACCTGTCGCCGGCCATCTCCCAAACCTCCAAATAGGCAATTGTGTTAACAGCTCTTGACCTGCGAAACGTCTAAAGCTGGGATGGTCGTTACAAACACCGGCGCGGACGCAGCCCCGCGACCGCGCGGCCCGGGGCGAGGAGGCTTTCGGCATGGCCGATGACGAGTTCCGCTACCTCAGCGGGTTCGGCAACGAGTTCGCCACCGAGGCCGTTGACGGCGCCCTGCCGCGGCACCGCAACTCGCCGCAGCGGGCGCCCATGGGCCTGTACGCCGAGCAGATCAGCGGCACCGCGTTCACTCAGCCCCGCGCCGTCAACAGGAGAACCTGGGTGTACCGGATCCTGCCGAGCGCGAAGCACCCGGCCTTCCGCAGGATCCCCAACGGGACCCTCAAGTCCACGCCGTTCGACGAGGTCGAGCCCGACCCGAACCGGCTGCGCTGGAACGCCCTGCCGCTGCCGACGGAGGACCACCCGCACGACTTCATCGACGGCCTGTACACCGTCGGCGGCAACGGCGACAGCAGAACCCGCGGCGGCATGGCCGTGCACCTGTACGCCGCGAACAAGGACATGCGCGACCGCTACTTCACCGACGCGGACGGCGAGCTACTGTTCGTCCCCGAGCTGAACACGGTCGACCTGCACACCGAGCTCGGCCCGCTGCGCGTCAGCCCCGGCGAGATCGCCGTGATCCCGCGCGGCATCAGGTTCCGCGTCGAGCTGCCGGACAAGCCCGCCCGCGGCTACCTGTGCGAGAACTTCGGCGCCGCCTTCACGCTGCCGGAACGCGGCCCGATCGGCGCCAACGGCCTGGCCAGCGAGCGGGACTTCCTGACCCCGCACGCCACGTTCGAAGAACGCCAGGGCGCCACGGTCGTGCAGAAGTTCGGCGGCAACCTCTGGGCCGCCGACTACGACCACTCGCCGCTGGACGTGGTCGCCTGGCACGGCGACTACGTGCCGTACAAGTACGACCTGGGCGCCTTCATGGTCATCGGCACGATCAGCTTCGACCACCCCGACCCGTCGATCTTCACCGTGCTGACCAGCCACAGCGATACCGAGGGCCTCGCCAACGTGGACTTCGTGATCTTCCCGCCGCGCTGGCTGGTCGGCGAGGACACGTTCCGCCCGCCGTGGTTCCACCGCAACATCATGTCCGAGTTCATGGGCCTGGTCAGGGGCACCTACGACGCCAAGGCAGAGGGCTTCGAACCGGGCGGCGGCAGCCTGCACAACACGTTCGCGAGCCACGGCCCGGACGCCGAGACCTACGCGCGCGCCTCGACCCAGGAGCTCACGCCGCAGAAGCTCGACGAGACCCTCGCGTTCATGTTCGAAAGCCGCTGGACGATCATCCCGACGCTGCAGGCCATGCGGGCCGGCCACCGGCAGCGGGATTACGACGACGTGTGGTCTGGATTGTCGCGAAATTTCCGCTAGGTTCGTGCCATGGGTGGCTCGCACGTCACGGTCGGATCCGGGGACCATCACGTCCTCGCCCTGCACGGCTGGTTCGGCTCCGCGCGCGGCTGGGGCTACCTCCCCGAGTACCTGAACACGGCCGATTTCACCTATGTGTTCCCCGATCTGCGCGGCTACGGGTCGCGCCGCGGGGAGCCGGGCGCGTACACCATGGCCGAGGCCGCCGCCGACGCGATCGCCCTGGCCGACGACCTCGGCTGGGACCGGTTTTCGGTGGTCGGGCACTCGATGAGCGGCGTCGCGATCCAGCACGTGCTGCTGCAGGCGCCGCACCGGATCCGCCGGCTCATCGGCGTGGCGCCCGTCCCGGCCAGCGGCCTGCCGCTCGGCGAGCACGAATGGGCGCTGTTCAGCGGCGCCGCCGTCAGCAGGGAAAACCGGGCGGTGATCATCAACTTCGCCACCGGGAGCCGGCTCCCCCGGCCTTCGTCGACGCCATCGTGCGGCACTCGCTGGACAATTCCGATGCCGAGGCCTTCGCCGGCTACCTGCCGACCTGGGCGCGCGCCGACATCACCGCCCAGGTCAAGGGCGCCGAGCTGCCGGTTAAGGTCATCACCGGCGAGTACGACCCCACCCAGCCTGCCGAGTTCATGGAGCAGACCTGGCTGCAGGTGTACCCGAACTCCGAGCTCGAGGTCATGCGCGGCACCGGCCACTACCCGATGTTCGAGACCCCGGTCGCCCTCGCCGTCACCATCGAAGAGTTCCTTGCCCGCGGATGAGAAAGACTTGCCCGAGGACAAAAAGCAAGAGCATTATCCCGAACGGGCCCGTGGTGACCCTCCCCGCGAACCCTAGAAATCCGCCACGACGGGGATGATCTCGCTGCCGATGAACTCCACCGGGCTGACGTCCCATACGTTCACCACGCCCCCGATCGCCGCGTCGAAGCCGAGCCCGGCGAGCGTCGCGAGGTCATCGATGATCCGCTGCGCGCCCAGGGACGTGTTGAACGCGTAGTAGACCGTCTTGTAGATCGTGTCGTAGTCACGGCCGACGGCCTCGCAGTGCTGCCGCAGCACGTCCAGCTTGCGGGCCTCGTCCCGGCCGGCGAACACGTTGCACGCGTCGGCGTACCTGGCGACGAGCCGCAGCGTCTTCTTCTCCCCGCCGCCGCCGATCATGATCGGCGGGTGCGGCCTGGACAGCGCCTGCGGCGAGTTGAGCGGCCGCTCGAGCTGGTAGTGCTTGCCGTGGTACGGCGCCTCGTCGCCATGCCACATCTGCAGGCAGATCTGCAGGGTCTCCTCGAGGCGCTCGAAGCGCTCGGCGACCGGCGGGAACGGAATGCCGAGGCCGCGGGACTCCTGCTCGTTCCAGGCCGCGCCGATGCCCAGCCACGCCCGCCCCTTCGACAGCACGTCAAGCGTGGTGACGATCTTCGCCAGGATGCCAGGTTCCCGGTACACGGTGCCCGTGATCACCGTGAGCAGCGCGGCCCGCGACGTGCAGGCGGCCAGGTAGCCCAGCGTCGTGTACGCCTCGAGCATCTCCCTCTCGGCCGGGCCGACGGCAGGGATCTGGAAGAAGTGATCCATGACGGCGATGTACTCGAACCCCGCGTCGTCCGCGGTCCTGGCCACCGTGGCCAGCTCGGCACCCAGCCGCTCGGGCCCGCGCGGGGTGCTGAAGTCCGGAATCTGCAAGCCGATCTTCATCGTCGGTTACCTCCGGTCTCAGCCTCTCACGAGAGCCGAGCGTCAGCGTTTGCGGCCCACCGCGCCCCAGAGGACCGACTGGCCGGCGCCGGCGCCGGGTTCCGGGCGCCAGTCTTCGACCCGCACCACCCCGGGCGGCACGAGGTCCATGCCCGCGAAGAACCGCGCTACCTCCTCGCGGCTGCGGGCCGTGAGCCGTTGCTGCATCGCCCGGCCAGAGTGGTCCTCGAGGCCGTGTTGCGTCTTGCTGTCAAGGAGACCCGTCCCCATATGGGAGACGGCGAGGTGGCTGCCGGACGGAACGGCGTCCATCAGCCTGCCGACTATTCCGTGCGGGTCGTCGGACTCCGGTATCGCGTGCAGGATCGCGATCAGCGTGACCGCGACCGGCGTGCCGAAGTCGAGCAGCTCGCTGGCCTGATCGAGAATCGCGTCGGTGTCGCGCAGGTCGGCGTGGATGTAGTCGGTCGCGCCCGCCTCGTGGCTGATCAGCAAGGCGCGGGCATGGGCGAGCACGATCGGGTCGTAGTCGACGTAGACGACCCGGCTCTGCGGCGCGATCTCCTGGGCGACCTGGTGGGTGTTGCCCGCCGTCGGGATGCCGGTGCCGATGTCGAGGAACTGCCGTATCCCGGCTTCCGCGGCGAGGTAGCGGACGGCGCGCTCGAGGAAGGCCCGGTTGGCCCGGGCGGCGAATGCCACGTCCGGGTAGATCGTGAGCTGCGCGTCGATGGCCGCCCGGTCGGCGGCGTAGTTGTCCTTGCCGCCGAGCAGGTAGTCGTACATCCTGGCCTGGTTCGCCACGCTGGTGTCGAATCCCGGTGGCCCGGCCCTGCCGGCGCCGCCGTCCGCAGGCGGCGCCTCGTCCGCGGTCATCGGAGCGCCTTTCTCGGTTCTGGTCATGTCTCCCTGGCGACCTGCTCGATGAAGCGTGTCGTGGCGTCCGGCGTCAGCGCCTCGCCGCTGAGCTCGTCGACGACCTCCAGGTACTGCTCGACGTCCGACCGCTGGTCCAGGTAGATGGCGCCGGTGAGCAGCTCGATGTACACCACGTCGGGCAGGTCGCGCTCCTCGAAGCGCAGCACGGTGAACGACCCGCTCTCCGCGGCGTGACGGCCACGGGAGAACGGGACCACCTGCAGCGTCACGTGCGGCATCGCCGCCGCCTTGATGAGGTGCCTCAGCTGCGCGCGCATCACCGCGGCCCCGCCTACGGGCCGCCGCAGCACCGCCTCGTCCATGACCGACCAGATCCTCGGCGGCTTCTGCCTGGCGTGCAGGGCCTGGCGGCTGAGGCGCAGCCGGACCCAGTCCTCGATTTCGTCGGCGGGTGCGCCCTTGCGCCCGGGCCTGGTGACCGCCCGCGCGTAGTCCTCGGTCTGGAACAAGCCGTGCACGAACTGGATCTCGAAGCTGCGGATGGTCGACGCGGCGGACTCCAGCCCGAGATAGGGCTCGAACCAGCCGGGCAGGATGTCGTTGAACTTGGCCCACCAGCCCGGTGTATTGGACTGCCTGACGAGCGCGAGGAAGTCCTCCACCGCCTCGTCGGTTACGCCGTACAGGGTGAGCAGGTCTTTGACGTCACGGCCCTTGAGCCCGACCCGGCCCGTCTCCAGCCGGCTGATCTTGGACCGCGACGCCCGGATCTCCAAGCCGGCCCGCTCGGGCGTGATCCCGGCGCCTTCCCGGAGCCGGCGAAGCTGGCCGCCGAGCATCATGCGCAGGACCGTCGCCTCGACCGGCGGGTCGTCCAGACCGGAAAACGGCTGCTCGCCGTCCGGTGCCACAGTATTCATCACCGCTCCGATGCCGATGGCCCGGCACTCGCGTTCCGGCGTCAGAGCCAGGCAGCCCAAAGCTTATTGCGACTCGCAAAGCATTGCCAATTCCAAGTGAATAATCGCGACAATGCGCGCCGCCATCTCCGTCGGCACACCAGAAAAGCGCAGGCTATGAATCTGCGTGCACAGTCAATCGGCGCGCACAGGACAATGCACTTGCAATGAGCGGGCGGCGCCGCCGCCGAGGCCGTTCCTGGCGCCCTGCTCCGTCGCGCTCCACTAGTGTCGGGTGCACAATCGACAGGCTTTCCTGACCCCGGAGGGTGCCTCATGGCCGCCACGCGTGCCGATCTCATCGTCGTCGGGGCCGGCCTCGCGGGCTCGGCCGCCGCCTGGGCGGCGGCCGAGCGCGGGATGGACGTCGTGGTGCTCGAGGCGTTCCCGCCGGGGCACAGGAACGGCAGCTCGCACGGCAGCGCCCGGATCTTCCGCCGGGCGTACCCGGACCCGTTGTACGTGCGGCTGACCGGGCAGGCGGGCCGCCTGTGGCGGCTGCTGGAAGCCAAGGCCGGGGAGTCGCTGCTGCAGCAGACCGGCGGGCTGGACTTCGGCGCCCGCCGGGACCCTGAGGAGCTGCACCGGGTGCTCACCAAGAATGACGTGCCCGCCGAGCTGCTGGAACCCGCGGCGGCCGCGGAACGCTGGCCGTATGTCGACTTCACCGGCGCCGGCCAGGTCATGTACCACGAAGAAGCCGGCGTGCTCGACCCCGACCACGCGATGGCCGCGATGCTCCGGCTGGCCGCCGCGCGCGGCGCCGTCGTCAGGTTCGGCACGCCGGTGACGCGCCTCGAAGCGGCGCCGGGCGGCGACGGCGCGGTCGCGCACACCGACAGCGGCGCGTTCGCCGCGCCGGTCGTGGCGGTCGCGGCCGGCGCCTGGCTGCCGCCGCTGATCGGCGGCCTGGTGCCGCTGCCGCCGCTGACGGTGACCCAGCAGCAGGTCTTCCACTTCGCGCCGCGGCAGGCGGCCACGCAGCCGTGGCCGATCGTCATCTGCCAGCACGAGGCGGACAACTTCTACGCCCTGCCCGGCGGCCGGGACGGCGAGCTGCCCGGCGCGATCAAGCTGGGCAGCGATGACCGGGACAAGCTCACCACCGCCGCGACCCGCGACTTCGCCGTCGACCCCGCCGCGCGCGACGCCGCGACCGGGTTCGTCATCCGCCGGCTGCCCGGCCTCGCGAGTACCCCGGTCAACGAGGTGACCTGCCTGTACACGTCGACCGCGAACAAGGACTTCATCCTCGACAGGCACGGCCCGTTCGTCGTCGCCTCGGCCTGCTCGGGCCACGGCGCCAAGTTCGCCCCGCTGCTCGGTGAGATCATCGTCGCCCTGTCCGCCGGCGACCCCCGCCCGACGAGCGCTTCACCCTAGCCAGCCACCTGTCCTAGCCCGCCAGCAACGCACCCACCCCCCAGGAACGCACCCCCTCGCCAGGAACGCACCCCCCAGGAACGCACCCCCCAGGAACGCACCCCCAGGAACGCACACCCTCGCCAGGAACAGCCACCCCGCCAGCAACGCACACCCCAGCCAGGAACGTGGTCGATGTGACATCGTCCACGCTCTTTGGTAGTCGATGTGACATCGACTACGTTCGGCGAGCGGCGTTAGCTGAGCCAGGCGGGGCGGATTTCGCCGACCGGGCCGCCGCCGCCGTTGACGGCGGCGGTGGTGAGCTTGGCGGGCGGCTGGGCGCCGAGCCTGGCGAGGATGGCCACCGTGACCGGCGTGCGGGCGCGCGCGCTGCCGTCCTCGATCTTCAGCGCGGCGGCGCTGCCGTCCGGCAGCGCGAAGGCGTCGACGCCCTCGGCGCCGCCCTTGAGCAGCAGCCCGGGGACCTCGGCCATCAGCCGGTTCTCGTCCCGCGTGGTGCCGCTCGTCCAGGCGGGGAACTTGCGCATCGCGTCGGCGACCAGGCGTTCCGGGGTGCCCGGCTCGGCGAGCACCAGCGCGCGGAACGCGCGGGCCAGGCCGCCGAGCGTCAGCGCGAACAGCGGCGCGCCGCAGCCGTCGACGCCGGTCGCCGGCACGGGCTCCCTGGCCAGTTCCTCCACGGTCTTCCTGAGGTGCCGCTGCAGCGGGTGCGCCGGGTCCAGGTAGGTGTCCGTCGGCCACTCGTTGGCGATGCAGGTGACGAGCATCGCGGCGTGCTTGCCCGAGCAGTTGTTTCGCACCCGGGACTCCGGAGAGTCGCTCTCCTTGATCAGCCGCCGCGCGGTCGGCTCGTCGAACGGTAGCGCGGCCGGGCAGCCCAGGTCGTCGGCGGTGAGGCCGGCCAGGTCGAGGATGTCGTGCACGCCGCGCGCGTGGAAGTTCTCGCCGGAGTGGCTGGCGGCGGCCAGCGCGAGCAGCTCGCCGTCCAGCGGCAGCCCGGCGCGCAGCATCGCGGCCGCCTGCAGCGGCTTGTTCGCCGACCGCGGGAAGACGGGCGTGTTGGCGCTGCCAGCGGTGAACGCGAACGTGCCGTCGGCGGCGAGCGCCGCCACGGCGCCGCGGTGCCGGGACTCTACGAAGCCGGACCGGACGACCTCGGCGAGCACAGGGTTCACGGCCACGTCGGCCGGGGACAACTGTTCGAGGGTCACCGCACCATTATGGTGCGTGTCGCCCGTTAGGCTGGCATTTCATGCGAGCAGTCGTGCAGCGGGTGACCCAGGCCAGCGTCACCGTCGACGGTCAGGTCACCGGCGCGATCGACGAACCGGGGCTGCTCGTGCTCGTCGGCGTCACCCACGACGACACCGCGGACGTAGCGGGCAAGCTCGCGAGGAAGCTCTGGGGCCTGCGCATTCTCGACGGCGAGAAGTCCTGCGAAGACCTCGGCGCCCCGCTGCTGGTGGTCAGCCAGTTCACCCTGTATGGCGACACGAATAAGGGCCGCCGCCCCACCTGGCAGGCGGCCGCGCCCGGTCCGGTCGCGGAACCGCTGGTCGACGCGGTCATCGGCGCGCTCAGGAACCTGGGCGCGCGCGTCGAGACGGGGAAGTTCGGCGCCGACATGAAGGTCGCGCTCGTCAACGACGGCCCGGTCACGCTCATCCTGGAGCTGTGACGCGAAGAAACGGGCCCGTTCGGGATAAGGAGAAAAACCTCAGCCCGCGGCGACCTTAGCCCTGGTCAGCCCGGCCTGCTCGCACTGCGGGCGGCTGAGCAGCGACAGCTTGTCCGACGACGCGTACGCTGAGCGGCAGTAGTCCACCGCCTGCGATCCGCAGTAGTGGATCAGGGCGCCGCCCATGGTGTTGGGGATGTTGAAGTTCACGCAGCCGTTCGCCGACTTGCCGTACTGATCGGAGCCGACCGCGCTCCAGATGCCCAGCGAGATCGCCGCGGCGAGCACGACGCCGACCAGCGAGAAGACGATTATCTTCCCGCGCCGAGACAGCCTCGGGCCGCCGGACAGCTGGTCCGCGCCGAGCCTGGTCTTGCTGTACACCATCGCCCCATTGTAGGAGTTACCCGTCACCACGCGAGTGCGCCGTAAGACTCAGAAGTGCGGGTGTTACCGTCTGCCCATGGCGCGTCGCGATGGAGCGTATCGCGATCGAGACGGAGGTGACGGTTGTGATTACACGTGATACCGCATGGCCGGAGGGGACCCCGTGCTGGGTCGACCTCGGCGTCGGCGACATTCCCCTGGCCATCGGCTTCTACAGCGGCGTCTTCGGCTGGGAAGTCATCCAGGGCGGCGAGGAAACCGGCGGTTACGCGATCGCGCACCTCGACGGCAGGACCGTCGCCGGGATCGGGCCGAAGATGGGGCCGCCCGACACGCCGACCGTCTGGACGATGTACCTCGCCACTGACGACGCGGACGCGACCGCCGCCAAGATCAAGGGCGCGGGCGGCCACCTGCTGATGGACCCGATGGAGGTCATGGACGCCGGCCGGATGGCGATCGCGGCCGACATCACCGGCGCCGCCTTCGGGATCTGGCAGGCTCGCGCGCACACCGGCGTCGGGCTGGCGAACGCGCCCGGCGCGCTCACCTGGAACGAGCACTTCAGCCGTGACTTCGAGGGGGCCAAGGCGTTCTACGCGGCGGTGTTCGGCTACGAGTACGGGGACATGAGCGCCGACGGGTTCAGCTACGCCACGCTGCTGCTGGGCGGGCACGAGGTCGGCGGCATCGGCGCCTACCCGGACGGCACGCCAGCGGGCACCCCGGCGGCCTGGAGCACGTACTTCGGCACCGCGGACACCGACAGCCAGGTCGCCGCCGTGACGAACAACGGCGGCAGCGTGATCCGGCCGGCGGAAGACAGCCCCTACGGCCGGCTCGCGACCGTGACCGACAACCAGGGCGCGATGTTCAGCCTGATCTCGATCCCGCCGGGCGGCGAGTGACCGCCTGACGCGCCTACCCGCCCGCGACGGGCGGCGTCCCGTGGGTGTGGAACGACTCGATCGTCTTCAGGCCCCAGGCCTGGCCCTTGGCACGTTCGGCCTGCGTCCAGGTCACCGTCTCCCAGTCCGGCGCGAAGACCAGCCGCCCGACCGCGTTGCACAGCTCGATCCGGTTCCCGCCCGGCTCGTACAGGTACAGGAAGAACGTCTGCTGGATCGCGTGCTTGTGCGGCCCGGTCTCGATGAACACGCCCTTATCCAGGGCGATGTCCGCCGCGCGCAGGATGTCCTCGCGCGTGTCGGTGCGGAACGCGATGTGGTGCAGCCGCCCGCGCGTGCCGGTCCGGTCGTTGGTGTACACCATGTCGTAGGTCTTCTGCGCGAAGTGCGTCCACACCGCGGAGTAGGTGCCGTCGTCGAGCTGGATCCGCTCGGTGATCCTGGCGCCGAGCTGGTCCACCATGAAGTCGCCGCAGGCCGCGGAGTCGACCGCCAGGTAGTTGACGTGGTCCAGGTACCGGACGCTGACCCCGCGCCCCGGGTAGGCCTGCGCCTGGTTCTTCAGCGCCGGCGCCAGCTCCGCCGGCCGCACGCTCGCGTACCACTCGGTCTCGTAGTAAAGGTCCATCTCGTGCCCGTCCGGGTCGTAGAAGGCGTAGGTCGGCCCGATGCCGGGGTCGCCGTCCTTCCAGCCGATCCCGAGCCCGCTCGCCTCGATCGCCTTGACCCGCCGGTCGAGCGCCTCGGCGCTCTCGGCGCGCATGCCGACCCGCGCGATGCCCGACGTGTGGTGCCCGGTCAGCTTGATCGTGTGCCGCTCGTAGTCGTCCCAGGTGCGCAGGTAGACGGAGCTGCCCTCGCTGCTGACGACGGTGAGGCCGAGCACCTCGGTGAAGAACCACACCGACTTGTCGAATTCGGGTGTGAGCAGCTCTAGGTATGCCAGGTGGGCTACATCGTGCAGCGGGGGTCGTGACATGGTTCTTTTCTCCAGGCTTCGCTAACTCGGCTATCTCGGGAAGACGGTGCCGTCGAAGAGCTTGCGCGCTGTCCGCACCACGCCGGAGCGCAGCACCTTCGGCGGTGTCGTCGTGGTGTCGAGCTCGACCTCGACCTGGAGCGCCCCGCTGGGGTGCTCGATGCTCAGCCGGTGGCTGCCCTCCGGCGGCATGACGGCCAGGTCGCTGCCGACCGCGCCAGGGAGCATCACCGCGGTGCCGACGCTGACCGCGCCGAGCACCCCGATCGACTCGTGCACCCGGACCGGGATGAAGGTGCGGGTGCTGATCGTTCCCGCACCCGCCTCTTCCCCGCACGGGGGGCTCCCGCCCCCCGTCCCCCCTGGCCCTCCCCCCTTCCCTCGCGGCGCGGCCACCAGCGAGATCTTCGGGACGGTGGTGCCGCTCACGTCGCCGAGGCCCATCGCCTTGCCCGCTTCCAGGCGCAGTTCCTGGACCTTCCTGTTGAGCTCCTCGTCGGCCTCGAGCTCCTTGATGGACTCGTAGCCGGTCTTGCCGAGGCTGCTCGCGGCGACCACGACGACGGGCATCCCGTTGTCCACGCAGGTCACGGTGATGCCGTTGAACGTGTCGGTGACATTGCCCGTGGGCAGCACGTTCGTGCCCGACCCGTCGTCTTCGAAGTTGAGCACGATCGGCGCGGCGGTGCCCGGCACGCCGTCGATCGCGGTGTCCCCGCTGTACCGCGGCATGCCGTCCGGGGTCGGGAACGTCGCGGTCACGATGCTGTCGGTGTTCACCATCCGGATCCGGACGCTGGTCTGCTCCGGCTGCGCGGCGACCAGGCCGCGCTCGACGGCGAACGGGCCGATGCCGGCCAGGATGTTGCCGCAGTTCTGCTTGTCGGTGACGACCGGCTGGTCGACGACGACCTGCAGGAACAGGTAGTCGACGTCGACGCCGTCCGTGGCGCTCGGGGAGACCACCGCGACCTTGGAGGTGAGCGGGTGCGCGCCGCCGATGCCGTCGATCTGCCGCGGGTCCGGGCTGCCCATGACCCGCAGCAGCAGGTCGTCGCGCTGGGCGGTGCCGGCCGGCAGGTCGCTGGCGAGGAAGTACGCGCCCTTCGAGGTGCCGCCCCGCATCTGCATGCAGCGGATGCCGTCGCTCATGGTTTCCCGCCTCCCCGCTAGCTTCCCTCGCCGGCCCGCTTGACGTACTCGGCGTAGCTGATCCGCTCGGCCTTCTCGAGCTTGGGCCGCAGGTTGTACATGTCCACGCCGAGGACGCCCTCGGCGAGCTGCTTGCGGTTCTTGTCCTCCTTGGCGACCCGGGCGGCGGAGGCGGTGACGGCCTTGTCCACGTCCGGGCGCGGCACGACGCACACGCCGTCGTCGTCGGCGACGATCGCGTCACCGGGCCTGATGAGCTGGCCGCCGATGGTGACGGGGACGTTGACAGAGCCGGGGGTCTCCTTGACCGTGCCCTGCGCGGAGACGTGGGCGGTCCAGGCCGGGAAGCCCATCTCCCGCAGCTCCTGGGTGTCGCGCAGCCCGGCGGCCATCACGAGGCCGCGCACGCCGTGGGCGCGCAGCGACGTCGCGAGCAGCTCGCCGAACGCGCCGTCGCTGTTCGGTGATGCCGTCGTGATCACCACGATGTCGCCGGGCCTGGCGTACTCGACAGCGGCATGGATCATCAGGTTGTCGCCGGGCCAGCACAGCACGGTCAGCGCGGTGCCCGCGATGCGCGTGCCCTGCTGGTTCGGCCGGATGGCCGGGCCGAGGTAGCCGGTGCGGCCGATCGCCTCGTGGACGGTGGCGACGCCGTATTCGGCCAGCTTGTCTACCTGGCCGAGGTCGGCGCGCGGCGGGTCGGTGACGATGACGTTCAGCATGTCTCGGAGCCTCGGTTCCTCTCAGTCACTGTCTATTACGGAGCGTGCAGGCCTTCGGTTCGGGTTCGCCTACGGAATGCCGGGCCTCGCGCCCGGCATTCCGTCGCCGGCGGCCCGCAGGGTCTTGATGACGCTGTTCAGGTGCCGCCGGACGGCCTCGTCCGCGTCGTCGGGCCGGCGGCCGGCGACCGCGTCGATGATGGCCAGGTGCTCGGGCAGCGACTGGCCAGGGCGGCCGGGCCGCTGTGCGAGCTGGAACTGGTGCCTGACGAGCTGGGCGTGCAGCCGGTCGAGCAGGCCGACCGCGGTGGCCTGGCCGGAGAGGGCACCGACCCGGCGGTGCAGCTCCCTGTTGAGCTCGGAGTACTTCAGCGGGTTGGCGTCGGCGACCGCGCGCTTGAGCTGTTCGCCGAGCTCGCGGAGCATGACGGCCTCCTCGTCGGTGATGCGCTCCGCCGCCTTGACCGCGCACAGCGCCTCGAGCGCCATCCGGCATTCGGTGATGGCGACCGCCTCGGCGGTGCTGACCACGCGGACGCGGGCGCCCCTGTTGGGGATGCGCTCGACGAGGCCTTCAGCGGTAAGGTCGAGCAGCGCGGCCCGCAGGCTCTGCCGCGTTACCCCGAGCATCGCGGCGAGCTCTTCTTCGACAAGGCGCTGACCAGGGGCGACGTCCCCGCTCAAGATTGCCTGCCGGAGAGCGGCAAGCGCGTGCGTCCGTGCGGGCTCCCCAGCCTGAGGGCCGCCCGGCGTAGGTCTGGGCATGCCCGGAGGCTACGTAACCCGCGCTTTCATTGTCAACAATCCGTCGGCCCAGGTCGCATGATGTGTGGCAGCCCACGGACACACCCCGAACCCGGCTGTGGCCCCCCACAGCCGTCCCGCCCCGTCCCGCGCCGCGGGCGCGGGGCGCGCCGCGACCGCCTCGCGGCGACCGCCGCGCCGCGGCCCCGGCCCGCCGCATTAACCCCTGGCTTTCATGATCACGAAAGAAAAATCTCCTATGCGCATACTTTTCTTACGTCAAAACGGAATCAGCCCTATTGCGGTGGTTTCGCGGGCCTGAGAATTGCCGTTTCAGGGGGAATTCGCGGTGTGATCCGGATGCGCTGGGCGGCCCCTGCGTGGCAGCATGGCGGCATGACATGGCGGATAGCCGACGGCGGGACCGGGTCCATCGCGGCACGCGCCGCGGCGGGCGCGGAGCAGTCCGGAGCGCCGAGTCGGCGGCTACTCGTCAGTAACTTTACGGTTCTCTCCCACCCGCCCCGATACTTGATGGCATTATGTTACTTTTCCTCACATTTCTGTTCTGCCCGGAACGTCGGCGGACCGAGGGGCCCCCGGCATGAGCGTACGACGGGGATCTTGACCGTATGGGCTGGTGCACCACGCATGACCTGGACCGTTTCCTGACGGAGGCAGGCGGCTACCTCAGTTCACGAGCGGCCGAGAACATGCTTCTGCTGGCGGCGGCGCAGTCGGTCGGCGACGCCCACCAGGACGCGCGCCCGGTCGGCGCGCCCGCCGGGCAGCCGGACGACCGCGAGGCCGAGGCCACCGTTCCAGGACCGCTGTTCGGCTGGTGGGAGCCGCCGGACGGCGGCGGGACGCGCGGTGCCTTCCTGCATGACCCCGCCGAGCCGCTGCTGATCGCGGGCCGGGCGCCGGAGACCGCCGCCTCCCTCGCCGCGGCGCTGGCCAGGGCCGGGCGGTCGGTGTGCGGCGTGGACGCGTCAGCCGAGGCCGCCGACGCGTTCGCGGCGGCGTGGAGCCAGCGGGCCGGAGTCGCCACCCGGGTGCACCGGCACACCCTGGTCTACCGGCTGGCCGGGGCGCCCGAGACGCATCGAGCGCCCCGGCCAGCCCCCGGCCCGACGGGCCAGCTGCGCACCGCCACCGAGGCGGACCGGCCCCTGCTCGTGGCGTGGCTGACGGCCTTCTCCGCCGAAGTGGGGGAGCTCACCGGCGTCCCGGAGGCCAGCGCCGATGAACTGCTCGGCTACGGCGGCGCGGTCTTCTGGGAGGCGGGCGGCCAGCCGGTCGCCATGGCGACCGTGACCCGGCCGGTGATGCGCACGGTGCGCATCACGATGATGTACACCCCGCCGGAACACCGGCACAACGGCTACGCCGTCGCGGTCACGCTCGCGGTCAGCCACGCGGAACTCGCCCGCCGGGCGAGCGAGGTGGTGCTGATCACCGACAGCAACAGGCCGCACCGGCAGGCCGCGCAGCTCGGCTACGAGCTGATCGGCGAGCGGGCCGTGCTGCGCTTCAGCCCGGCCACCGGCTCGATACCGCGGCTGCCCACCGGCCCGCTGCCGCGCCTCAGGTCACGGTGACGCTGACTCCGTTCTCCCGCTGCGCCGTGCCCATGGTCGCGGTGGCGTGCACCACGGCGCTGGCGGCGGGGGAGTAGGCGGGTGGTGTCACCCTGAACGTCGCCGCGATCGGCTGACCTGGGCGGACGCCGCCGAATATAGTCCGGCCCAACGGCACCGCCGTCCAGCCCGGCGGCAGCTGGAGCGCCAGCCGCACGACGGGAAGCACCTGGTTCCCGCCAGCGGTCAGCGTCACCCGCGCGGTGAACGGCTTGCCCGCCGTCACCGTCGAGGGCGCGGTCACCACGACCTGTCGCGGACCCGGCGTCGCGGTCACCGCGAACGCGCCGCGCAGCGGCAGGTTCGCCAGCCCCGAGGAGTCGCCGACGTAGAGGCGGTAGAGACCCGGGCTCTCTGTCCAGCCGCCTCCGCTGTCGCTCCACCAGGACAGCTGCTGCGGCGTGAGGGTGAACGACACCGGCGCCGACTGCCCTGGTGCCAGCGTGACCCGGTCGAACCCGGCCAGCTGCCGCGGCGGCTCGCCGGTCCGCGCGGGATCGCCGACGTACAGCTGCGCGACGTCGCTGCCCGTCCGCGATCCCGTGTTGGTGATCGTGGCCGAGACCCGCACGTCGTCGGTGCCGGTCACCGAAGCGCGGCTGAGACGCAGGCCGCTGAACGAGAACGTCGTGTAGGACAGCCCGTACCCGAACGGGAACAGCGGCGTCGAGCCCTTCGTGTCGTACCACCGGTAGCCGACGTTCACGCCCTCGGAATACAGCACCTCCGAGCCATTACCGGGGAACTGGGCGGTGGTCGACGCGGGCACCTGGCTCAGCGACGCGGGGAACGTCACCGGTAGGTGGCCGCCGGGATCGGTCTGCCCGAACAGCACGCTGGCCAGTGCCGTGCCGCTGGCCTGCCCCGGGTACCAGGCGTCCACCACCGCCGCGACCTTGGGCAGCCACGGCATCGCGACAGGCGCGCCCGCGTCGATGACGACGACGGTGTGCGGGTTGGCCGCGGCGACAGCGGAGATCAGCTCGTCCTGGGCAGACGGCAGCGACAGGCCGGGCCGGTCCGTGGCCTCGGACTCGGTGTCGTCGGAGACGACCACGACCGCGGTGGACGCCGCCTTCGCCGCGGCGGCCGCCGCGGCGAAGCCCGGCGCCAGGTCGGCCGGCGTCGCCCACAGCAGCTGCGAGGAGGCGCCGCTGATCGACAGCGAATGCGTGCCCGCGGTCAGCTGAACCGCCGCCGAGTAGGTGTGCACCGGCGGCGTGCTCGGGTCGTCGATCACCTGCTTGCCGTCCACGGTGAGGTAAGTGGACGTGTAGCAGCCGCAGGGGTTGGTGATGCCCAGCACGTAGGTACCGGCCGCCGGCGCGGTCAGCGTCCCGCTGTAGCTGCCGCCGAACGCGGTGCCGCCGGACGGGTACGCGGGCGACAGCGACGACGCCGGGATGGCGGCCAGCGAGGTGTCCGCCGGCAGGCCCTGCGTGTAGGTCGCGCCGGGGTCGGTGGCCCTGATGCCGTCCAGCGGGGTGACCGTCGAGGACGGGATCACGTACGCGCTGCCGCCGCCGGCGTACGTTGGCGAGACCGAGGCTGCGGGGCCGATCACCGCCACCGACGCCGAGTTCGGCAGCGGCAGCGTCCCGGAGTCGTTCTTCAGTAGCGTCGTGCCCGCCTCGGCGACCTGGGCCGCCAGCGACTGGTGGGCCGGCGTCGTGACCGTGGCGCCGGGCGACCCGGTGCGCGGGTGAGTGAACAGCCCGTACTGGAACATCACGGTGAGCACCCGCTGCACCATCGTGTTGAGCGCGCTGACCGGGATCGTGCCGTTGCTGACGGCGGTCTGCAACGGAGCGCCGTAGTACGTGTTGAACGGCTGTTCCTGGTCGGTTCCCTGGACCGCGCCCTGGGTGGAGTGCAGCGCGCCGTAGTCCGACATCACGAATCCGGGGAAGTCCCACTGGTCCCGCAGGACGGTCGTCTCCAGGTAGGAGTTGTTGCAGCTCGCGTTGCCGTTCACGTACGAGTATGCGCACATCACGGAGGCGGCGTTCGCCCCGGTGACGGCGCTGTAGAACGACGGCATGTAGATCTCGTGCAGCGCCCTGTCGCTGACGATCACGTCGTCGGCCGGCGTGTTGCGATACGTCTCCTGGTTGTAGGCGTCGTAGTGCTTGACCTGGTCTTCCACGTCCTGGCGCTGGATGCCGCCGATCTCGGGAACGTCGAGAACCGAGTTGAGGTACGGGTCTTCAGACAGGGCCTCGAACGACCGGCCCCAGCGCGGGTCGCGGTCGATGTTGACCGTCGGGCCGAGGTTGGCGCTGGCACCCTTGCCGTACTCCTCGGCGCCGATCACAGCGCCGTACTGCTGGGCCAGCGACGGGTCCCAGCTGGCGGCCAGCGCGACCCCGGCGGGCAGCTGGGTGACGCCGGTGAGACCGTCGGCGACCCCGGCCGGGCCATCCTCGAGGCCGACAGCGGGGATGCACAGGGACGCGATCGCGGGAGTGTAGAAGACGTACGGGTTGGTGGTGCCGTGTCCCTCCACCATGGTGATCTTGTCCGCCAGCGTCATCTGACCCATGAGCTGGGCGACGCGCTGGCTGATGGGCGCCGTGGAGGTCACCCACGGGCAGCTGGCGTCCGCCGCGGGCTGCGCGCTGCCCGCGTTCGCGGACGGCCCCCACGCCGCCGGCAGCGCGATCAGCGCCGCGAGCGCGGCCGCACCCATCGCGGCTAGTTTGCCCTTCGTCATCACGCCGCCTCCCGTCCCTAGCGCCCCCCTCAGATTGTTGCGCTTACGCGCACTACCGAACAACATTCCACGTCTGGGTCCGGCTGACAACCTTCTCTTCCGCCCCGGGCTTACCGCGCCCGCTAGGCTCGCAGCCGTGACTGAGACCACTGTGATCGGGCGGATCGCCGCGGAACTGGGCGTCCGCGACGGCCAGGTCGCCTCTGCCGTCCAGCTGCTCGACGGCGGCGCCACCGTTCCTTTCATCGCGCGGTACCGCAAGGAAGCCACCGGCACGCTGGACGACGCCCAGCTCAGAACGCTGGAGGAGCGCCTGCGTTACCTGCGCGAGCTCGAGGAGCGGCGCGCCGCGATCCTGGCGTCGATCACGGAGCAGGGAAAGCTCACCGCCGAGCTCGCGGAACGGATCAACGCCGCCGACACCAAGGCCCGCCTCGAGGACCTGTACTTGCCGTACAAGCCCAAGCGCAGGACCAAGGCGCAGATCGCCCGCGAGAACGGCCTGGAGCCCCTCGCGGACCTGCTGCTCACCGCTCCAGGCAACGACCCGGCTACGGCGGCGAACGACTACCTCAGCGACACCGTCCCCGACGTTCAGGCGGCCCTGGACGGCGCCCGCGCGATCCTCGTCGAGCGCTTCGCCGAAGACGCCGACCTCATCGGCGCCCTCCGCGAGCGGATGTGGTCCCAGGGCGTGCTGCGGGCCCAGGTGCGGGAGGGCAAGGAGGACGAGGGCAGGAAGTACTCGGACTACTTCGACTTCGCCGAGCCGTTCGGCAGGCTGAAGGCGCACCGCGTGCTGGCCATGTTCCGCGCGGAGAAGGAAGAGATCCTCGACCTCACGCTGGACCCGAACGCCGATGCCGGCGGCCAGAGCTACGAGCAGCCCATCGCCGAGCGCTTCGGCGTCCGCGACCGGGGTCGCCCCGCCGACCGCTGGCTGCTGGACTCCGTCACGTGGGCATGGCGCACCCGGGTCCTCGTCCACCTCGGCATCGACCTGCGGATGCGGCTGTGGCAGGCGGCGGAGGCCGAGGCCGTCGACGTCTTCGCCGCCAACCTCAGGGACCTGCTGCTCGCCGCGCCAGCCGGGCAGCGCGCCACGATGGGCCTCGACCCCGGCTTCCGCACCGGCGTCAAGGTCGCCGTGATCGACCAGACGGGCAAGGTCACCGCCACGCACACGATCTACCCGCACGTCCCGCAGCACCAGTGGGACGAGTCGCTGGCGGTCCTCGCCCACCTCGCCACGGAGCACCACGTCGAGCTGATCGCGATCGGCAACGGCACCGCCTCGCGGGAGACCGACAAGCTGGCGATGGACCTGATCGCGGCCAACCCCGGCCTGAACCTCACCAAGATCGTCGTCTCCGAGGCCGGCGCGAGCGTCTACTCCGCCAGCGCGTACGCCAGCAGCGAGCTCCCGGAACTGGACGTCTCACTCCGTGGCGCGGTATCCATCGCGCGCAGGCTCCAGGACCCCCTGGCCGAACTGGTCAAGATCGACCCCAAGTCCATCGGCGTCGGCCAGTACCAGCACGACGTCACCGGCTCCAAGCTGGAACGCTCCCTGGACGCGGTTGTCGAGGACTGCGTGAACGCGGTCGGGGTGGACGTCAATACCGCGTCCCGCCCGCTCCTCTCCCGCGTCTCAGGCATCACCGACGGCCTGGCCGCCGCGATCGTCGCGCACCGCGACGCCTCGGGCGCGTTCACCGCCCGCCAGCAGCTCATGACCGTGCCGCGGCTGGGCCCGAAGGCGTTCGAGCAGTGCGCGGGCTTCCTGCGCATCCGCGGCGGTGACGACCCGCTCGACGCGTCCGGCGTGCACCCGGAGTCCTACCCGGTGGTCCGCCGCATCCTGGCGAAGACCGGCACCGGCGTGGCCGCCCTCATCGGTGACACGACAACGCTCCGCGCGCTGAGCCCGGCGGAGTTCACGGACGAAGCGTTCGGCCTGCCCACGGTCAGCGACATCCTGAAGGAACTGGAGAAACCCGGCCGCGACCCGCGCCCCGAGTTCCGCACGGCGACGTTCGCCGAGGGCGTGCACACCCTGGACGACCTGGAGCCCGGCATGGTGCTCGAGGGCGTGGTGACCAACGTCGCCGCGTTCGGCGCGTTCGTCGACGTCGGCGTCCATCAGGACGGCCTGGTGCACGTGTCCGCGATGTCCGCCGGCTTCGTCTCCGACCCCCGCTCGGTCGCCAAGCCCGGCGACGTCGTCCGCGTGAAGGTCCTGTCGGTCGACACCGCCCGCCAGCGCATCTCCCTGACGATGCGCCTGGACGACGGTGCTGCAAGATCCGGCGGCTCCCCCCGTGGCCCCCGCCCCTCATCATCCAGAACGGAAGCCCCCGACTCCAGACCCGCCCCCTCCTCCCGCCCCGCCCCCGACCGCCGCGGCACCCCGCCTGCCGGCCGTCAGGGCGCACGACCCGGCGCCCCACGGGGTGATGACCGCCGCGGCGCCCCGGGTGGCGCCCCCAAGCCCCCGCGCCCCGGCGGGGAGGACCGCGGCCCAGGCAACGACCGCCGCAGCGGTCCAGGCGCCGACCGCCAAGGCACACGACAGGGCGGCGAGGGCCGCGGCCCAGGCAACGACCGCCGCGGCGCCCCGCGCCCCGACGACCGCGGCGGAGCCCCGGCCGGTGACGACCGCCGTGGCGGCCCGCGCCCCGACGACCGGCGCGGCGGCGCTGCCCCCCCGGCCAGCGGCGCGATGGCCGAGGCCCTCCGCCGGGCCGGCCTCCTCGACGAGTCAGGCGCCGCCAAGGCCAAGCCCGAAGCGGACAAGCCTCACCGCCGCGACGACCGCCCCTAAGCGCGAGCGACTAACGAAGATCGTGCGGGATAACCCCCGGGTACTTTCGCGCCCCATGTCGCGTCTCGGTTTGGCGGTGTGGCCCACAGCGCCAATAGATCTGCGCCTGTAGGCCACACCGCCAATGAGGCATACCCACCCATAGCTGATAACAGCAAGAAGCGGCTGTGCTGCCAAGATAGTGGATCAGCGAGTCGCGGCTTTGTCCCTGTTTTGTCGTCCTGGCACAATGCCGCTTAGCCAGCAGTGGTCAGCCTGGCGGCGATGGGCTCCCGCGCCGGGCCCGGTAAGACGGGCCGGTCTTCCATCCCTTTCGCCCCTTCCGCGCTGGCCGCTGCGGCATCCAGGCCGGCTGGCAAAGATAGTGGATCCTTAGGGCCCCTCTGGGGGCCCTTTGTATCCACTATCTTCGCGAACGGATAAGGCCACCTCCGGCACGGTGCCCGCGTCACCTGTCTCCGCTCGCAAAGGCACCGAACCAGCCGCAGAAAGATCAACTCAAGCTAAGCGGCATTGCGTCCTGACAGCAGAAATCAGGAACAAAGCCGGAGGCGGGCTTCTGCTGGCGTCTCAGGAGCGTGCCGCGCGCCTCGCCGCCTGTTAGCTGTGCATTTCCGGGGCGTATCGCCCCGGAAATGCACACCGAGAGGCCCTTGACCGTCTGGGGAGGCTGCGGCCGGGGGAGGCCTGCCCCCGGCCGCGCCGATAACAGCAAGAAGCGGGCGGGCTGGCCCGCCCGCCGGGGCAGAAGCCCGCTGGGGTTGAATAAGGGCTGTGGCGGATATCGAGGACTTTCGGCGGCTGACCGCGGGGGACCATGGGCTTGTCGTGGTCTCCACGCTGCGGGATAACGGGACGATCGCCTCGTCGGTGGTGAACGCGGGGGTGCTGCCGCACCCGCTGACCGGCGAGACCGTGGTCGGGATGGTGTTCAGGGGTGGCATCCGCAAGCTCGGCCACCTGCGCAAACGGCCGTACGCGAACGTCGTGGTGCGGTCCGGCTGGCTGTGGGCCGCGGCTGAGGGCCGCACCGAGCTCGCCGGGCCGGACGATCCTATGGACGGCATCGGCGCCGAACGGCTGCGGCTGCTGCTCAGGGAGATCTTCACCGCCGCGGGCGGAACGCACGACGACTTCGACACCTACGACCGGGTGATGCGCGAGGAGCGGCGCACCGCCGTCTTCGTGCACCCGGAGCGCGTCTACGCCAATCCTGGTCAGTAGTCACCACGGGCCCGTTCGGGATGATCTCGATGCTCTGCTAGCCCGGGGGGGACGATGGTCCCCACGGACCCCCCGCTGCCGGGCTCCGCCCGGCGGGACTCATCGTGGAGGCGGCACATGGGCAGGATCGTGGTAACCGAGTTCGTCTCGCTGGACGGCGTGTTCGAGTCGCCAGGGCCGGCAGGGGACTTCGAGCACGCCGGGTGGACGTTCAGGTTCAATCGCGGCGCGGACGGGGACACGTTCAAGTTCGACGAGCACATGGCCGCCGAGGCCCAGCTGCTCGGCCGGGTGACGTACGAGGGGTTCGCCGCGGCGTGGCCGTCGGTGACCGACGATGTGGGGTTCGCCGACCGGATGAACTCGATGCCGAAGTACGTGGTCTCCGCCACGCTGGAGAAGGCGGAGTGGAACAACTCCACGGTCATCGGCATCGACGACGTGGCCCGCGTGCGGGACTCCCACGAGGGGATCTTGCTGGTCGCGGGCAGCGGCGCCCTGGTGCGAGGGCTGCTCGAGCGCAAGCTCGTGGACGAGGTGCGGCTGATGGTGTTCCCCATCGTGCTGGGCAGCGGGCAGCGGCTGTTCGATGGCGCGCCGCTGACCCGGTTCACCCTCGCGGGCAGCCAGCCGGTCGGGCCGGACGGCGTGCTGGTGCTGACCTACGCTCTGGCCTAGCGCCGAACGGGGCTCCGGCGCGGGCAGGCAGGCCGGATACTCGCGCGCGTTCACTTCCGCGCACCGATAGCATCGGGTAACGGCCTTGTCCCGACGTCAAAGGAGCCCCACCGTGTCCAGCCAGCAGCTTCGGATCACCCTCGCCGGCCGCG
This sequence comes from uncultured Actinomycetota bacterium, assembly GCA_963843745.1. Classification (GTDB taxonomy): domain Bacteria; phylum Actinomycetota; class Actinomycetes; order Streptosporangiales; family Streptosporangiaceae; genus Trebonia. The sequence goes on along the minus strand of CAWJLP010000005.1, from coordinate 146,929 downwards.
AGCATGTGACCGAGGCCGGGACGACGGCGGGTGCCGCCCTCGACGGGGGTCCCCAGGTCATCGCGGCGCGGGTCAACGAGGTGCCGCGCGACCTCGCGTACGTGCTCGCCGACGGCGACGTGGTCGAGCCCATCGTCATCTCCTCCGACGAGGGCCACGCCATCTTGCGGCACTCCACCGCGCACGTGATGGCGCAGGCGGTGCAGGACCTGCAGGACCGGTTCCCCGGCGCCCGCCTGGGCATCGGCCCGCCCGTCGAGAACGGGTTCTACTACGACTTCGACGTGTCCACGCCGTTCTCGCCCGATGACCTGAAGGCGATCGAGGCGCGGATGCGGGAGATCGTCAGGCAGGGCCAGCTGTTCTCCCGGCGGGTCGTGACCGACGCCGAGGCGCGCGATGAGCTCAGGAACGAGCCGTACAAGCTGGAGCTCATCGGGCTCAAGGGCTCGCCCGCGGAAGACGCCGAGGAGTCGGTCGAGATCGGCGGCCCCGAGCTGACCATCTACGACAACCTGGACCCGAAGACCGGCGCCGTGGTCTGGAAGGACCTGTGCCGCGGGCCGCACGTGCCGTCGACCAGGTCGATCCCGGCCTTCAAGCTGATGCGCACCGGTGGCGCGTACTGGCGGGGGAGCGAGAAGAACCCGCAGCTGCAGCGGATCTACGGCACCGCCTGGGAGACCCGCGCCGCGCAGGACGAGTACCTGACCATGCTGGCCGAGGCGGAGCGGCGCGACCACCGGCGGCTGGGGGCGGAGCTCGACCTGTTCTCCTTCCCGAACGAGATCGGGTCGGGGCTGCCGGTGTTCCATCCCAAGGGCGGCATCATCCGCCGGGTGATGGAGGACTACTCGCGGCGGCGGCACGAGGAGGCCGGCTACGAGTTCGTCAACACCCCGCACCTGACCAAGGCCGAGCTGTTCGAGACCTCCGGTCACCTGGGCTTTTACAAGGAAAGCATGTTCCCGCCGATGGAGCTGGAGGGTGCCGAGTACTACGCCAAGCCCATGAACTGCCCGATGCACGTGCTGATTTACCGGTCGCGCGGGCGGTCGTACCGGGAGCTGCCGCTGCGGCTGTTCGAGTTCGGCACCGTGTACCGGTTCGAGAAGTCGGGCGTGGTGCACGGCCTCACCAGGGCGCGCGGGTTCACCCAGGACGACTCGCACATCTTCTGCACCCCCGAACAGCTCCCCGGCGAGCTCGCCTCGCTGCTCGACTTCGTGGTGGGGCTGCTGCGGGACTTCGGGCTGACCGAGTTCGAGGCCGAGCTGTCGACCCGGCCGGACAAGTACGTCGGCACGATCGAGGAGTGGGTCGCGGCGGAGGAGGCGCTGCAGCACGCGCTTGACGCCTCAGGGCTGCCGTACACGGTCGCGGAGGGTGAGGGCGCGTTCTACGCGCCCAAGATCGACGTGCACGTGAAGGACGCCATCGGGCGGCGCTGGCAGCTGTCCACGCTGCAGGTGGACTTCCAGGAGCCGGGCCGGTTCGGGATCGAGTACCAGGCGGCCGACGGGACGAGGCAGCGGCCGTACATGATCCACCGGGCGCTGTTCGGGTCGATCGAGCGGTTCTTCGGCATCCTGCTCGAGCACTACGCGGGCGCGTTCCCGCCCTGGCTGGCGCCGGTGCAGGTGACCGGCATCCCGATCTCGGACGCGCACGTGCCGTACCTGCAGAAGGTGGCCGACATGCTGCGCGAGCAGGGCATCCGGGTCACCGTGGACGACTCCGACGACCGGATGCAGAAGAAGATCAGGACCGCGCAGCAGCAGAAGGTGCCGTACATGCTGATCGCCGGGGACGCGGACGTGGCCGCGGAAGCGGTGTCGTTCCGCTACCGGGACGGCTCGCAGAAGAACGGCGTCCCGGTCGCCGAGGCGGTCGCCGAGATCGTGACGGCCGTCCGCGACCGCATCCAGGTATGACCGCGCCGCCCCCTCCCGATTCCCCTGCCGGGGAAGAACCGGCACTGCCAGGCGCGGGGGTGCCCGACGCGTTCGGGCGGCTGTGGACGCCGCACCGGCTCGCCTACATCCAGGGGGCCGGCAAGCCGACCGGGCCCGGCGCGCACGAGGGCTGCCCGTTCTGCGTCGCGCCGACGCTGACCGACGAAGAGGCGCTGATCGTCGCCCGCGGCGAGCTGGTGTACGCGATCCTCAACCTGTACCCGTACAACAGCGGTCACGTGCTGGTCTGCCCGTACCGGCACGTGGCCGACTACACGGAGCTGTCCGCGGCGGAGAGCGCCGAGCTCGGCGACTTCACGATCCGCGCGATCCGGGCGCTGCGGGAGGCGTCCGGACCGCACGGGTTCAACATCGGGATGAACCTCGGCTCGGTGGCCGGCGCCGGCATCGCCGCCCACCTGCACCAGCACGTGGTGCCCCGGTGGGGCGGCGACACGAACTTCATGCCGGTCGTCGGCCGCACCCGGGTGCTGCCGCAGCTGCTGGCTGACACCCGCAAGGTGCTCGCCGACGCCTGGCCCGCCTAGCGCCGGGGCCCGGGGGCCCCGGCGCCCCGGCGCCCCGGCGCCCCCGCGCTAGAAGCTCACCGCCTGCCAGCTCGCGCCGCCGTTGCTGGTGAGCAGCAAGCGGCCCGGCCGGCCTTCGCCGTTCCCGTCGGTGAGGGCGGGCCCGTACACCACCACGCCGTCGCTGGTCGTGGTGAACCCGAGGTCGCTGAACCCCATGCCGCCGTCGCCGACCTCGTACGCGCTGCCCCACTGCGCGGCGCCGTCGCCCGAGTAGTACAGCCAGCTCGCGCCGCTGGCCGCCGACACCACCAGCTGGCCCGGCGTCGCGCCCGCGAGCGAGATCGGGTCGCCGCCCCGCGGCGGTGCGCCGGCCTTCGTCCAGTGCTGGCCGAGATCGCTGCTGACGTAGATGGTCTTGACGACCGAGCCCATGGCCGCACCGCCGGAGCACAACAGCGCCAGCGAGTCAGGGCCGGTCACCGCCACCGACGTCGCGTACGCGACCGCCTGGGTGGTGCACGGCGTGGCGTGCTCCAGGGTGCTGAGGCCGCCGTTGGCGGTCACGATCACGGAGGTGCCGTCCAGGATCGCGGCGACGCGGGCCTGCGTGGCGATCAGGTCCCCCGCCGAGCCGCTGACGTGCAGCCGGGTGACCGGCTGCCACGCGCCGCCGCCCGCCGGCCGGCGCATCAGGGTCGCGGTCCCGCACCCGCTCTGGGAGGAGCAGGACGCGGTCAGCGCCAGGACCTGGCCGTCGATGACCTCAAGCGACAGGATCGATCCCGTGGGAGAAGAAGCCTTGGCCCACTGCTCGCCGCCGTCGGTGGTCTCCCACAGCCCGGTGCCGAACACGAAGCCGTGCGACGGCGTGGCGAACCTGATGCCCCACACGGCCGACGCCGGGCCGTTCCCGGGCTGGCCGAGCGGCACCACTGGCGCGGGCAGCCCGCGCCAGCTGGTGCCCCGGTTCAGCGTACGGACGATCGACGTGCACGGCGCGTGCGAGCACGGCGCGGTGCCGAGCACGAACGCCTCGTCGGGCGAGACGAACGTGACCGAAGTCGCCGCCATCCCAGTGGGCACCGGCCCGCCGGCCGGTGTCGCGGTGCCGCCCGAGCCCTGCCCGGTGGCGGTCGCTGAGCTGGTCGGCGCCGCCGGCGCCGACGTCGTGGCCGCGGCCGGCGTGGTGCCGCTGCCGCTGCCCGCCCCGCCGGAGTGCTGCGTCCCGCAGCCGGCCAGCGCCAGCGCGGTCGCCAGCGCGCCAAAGAGAACCGCGGCCCCTGACGGCCGAGGTCGCGATGCAATTCTCATGTGGTCCCCACAACGCCGCCAGCCACCGGGACCGGATAGTCCCGTGACCGGATTCAGGTAAGTCATCACGGCATTGAAGACGCTGTCCGGGCATCTTCGGTTGGAGACCTGGCTATGGCCCCAAGGGCCCAGAAAACCGAGGGGACCTGCCGATTGCGCAACCGGCCCGTTCTCAGCCGTACCAGTTGCGCAATCGGCAGCCGTCATGCGGCCGCGCCGGCGCGGTGCCGAGCGCGCGCGGCGCAGGGACGCCGCCTACTCCGGGCGGGAGTCGGCGGCGACCTTCGCGGCCAGGTGCGAGGGCAGCGGCTCGTGGCGCAGGTAGCCGCGGGTGAAGGACCCGGTCCCGTGCGAGACCGAACGCAGGTCGATCGAGTACCGGGTGATCTCCAGCTCAGGCACCTCGGCGCGGATCAGCGTCCGCCCGACGCCCACCGGCTCAGACCCGATGACCCGCCCGCGCCTGCCCGACAGGTCGGACATGACCGCCCCGACGTAGTCGTCAGGCACCAGGATCGACACCTCGTCCACCGGCTCGAGCAGCATCGGCGTCGCCTTCTCCGCGGCGTCCCGCAAGGCGGCCCGGCCCGCCTTCTGGAACGCCATGTCGGAGGAGTCCACCGAGTGCGCCTTGCCGTCGAACAGCGTCACCCGGACGCCGGTCATCGGGTAGCCGGCCAGCACGCCCTGCTCGAGCTGCGCCCGGACGCCCTTCTCCACCGAGGGAATGTACTGCCGTGGGACGACGCCGCCCACTACCTTGTCGACGAACTCGAAGCCGGCGCTGTTCGGCAGCGGCTCCACCTCGATCTGGCAGATCCCGAACTCGCCGTGCCCGCCGGTCTGCTTGACGTTCCGGCCGAGCCCGCGCGCCGACGTGGAAACCGTCTCGCGCAGCGGCACCCGCAGCGACACGGTGCCCACCGAGACGCCGTAACGCGACGAGAGCCGGTCGAGCAGCACGTCGGAGTGCGCCTCACCCATGCACCACAGCACGAGCTGGTGGGTCTCGGCGTTGTTCTCGAGCCGCATGGTGGGGTCCTCGGCGATGAGCCGGGCCAGCGCGGCCGACAGCTTGTCCTCGTCAGTCTTGGACTTGGCGACGATCGCGACGGGCAGCAGCGGGTCAGGCATCGACCACGGCTCCATGAGCAGCGGCTGTTCCTTCGACGACAGCGTGTCCCCGGTCTCCGCGGTGCCCAGCTTCGCGACGGCGCAGATGTTCCCCGCGGGGCACGCCGTCAGCGGCCGTTGCTGCTTGCCCAGCGGCGAGGTCAGCGCGCCGATGCGCTCGTCGTCGTCGTGGTCCGGGTGCCCGCGCTCCGTGCGCCCGTGCCCGGAGACGTGGACGGTCATGTCCGGCCGCAGCGTGCCGGAAAACACGCGCACCAGCGAGATCCGGCCGACGTAGGGATCGGACGTCGTCTTCACGACCTCGGCGAGCAGTGGCCCGTCGGGGTCGCAGGACAGCCCGGAGACCGGCTTGCCCTCCGGCGTCGTCACCGGAGGCAGCGGGTGCTCCAGCGGAGAGGGGAACGCCTGGGTGACGATCTCGAGCAGCTCGTCCATGCCGATGCCAAGCGGCGAGGCGACGGCGAGCACCGGGTAGAAGTTGCCCTGGCACACCGCCTTCTCCAGGTCCTGGATCAGCACCGAGGTCTCGATCGTCTCGCCGCCGAGGTAACGGTCCATCAGGGACTCGTCTTCGCTCTCGGTGATGATGCCCTCGATCAGCGAGTCCCGTTCTTCCGCCATCCGGTCCGCGTCCGCGCCCTCTGGCGACCCGGTGGCCCGCGACCCTGACGAGTAGTCGTACAGCGTCTCCGACAGCAGCCCGATCAGCCCGGTGAGCCCGCCGCCCCCGGACGGGCCCCCGCCCACCGGCAGGTACAGCGGCGCGACACCCTCGCCGAACGCCGCGCGGCACGCCTCGAGCGCCGCCGCGTAGTCCGCGCGCTGGTGATCGATCTTGGTGATGACGACCGCGCGCGGCATGCCGACCGCGGCGCACTCCTCCCACAGCATCTGCGTGACCCCGTCCACGCCGTCGGTCGCCGAGACGACGAACAGCGCGGAGTCAGCCGCCCGCAGTCCCGCTCGCAGGTCACCGGTGAAGTCGGCGTAGCCAGGGGTGTCAAGCAGGTTGACCGTGATGCCCTCGTACGTGAACGGCGCCAGCGTCAGGTTCACCGACCGCTGCTGGCGGATCTCCACCTCGTCGAAGTCGCTGACCGTGCCGCCGTCCTCGATCCGGCCCGGTCGCTGAATGGTTCCCGTGTGCGAAAGCAGGGCCTCGACCAGCGTCGTTTTCCCGCTTCCCGAGTGGCCGACCAGCACGACGTTGCGCATGCTTCCTGGCTGGCCGGCCGCCGGTACCCTGCCGCCGGCGGAGCCCGGCTGCACCCGTTGTCTCCGTCACTCCCGTCGCCTCCTTGCGCTCGATGAGCTGCCGTCCTCACAGCGTGAACCCGGCGGCCGCGTTACCACAAGACCCCTGGCGAGAATCCGCCAGGTAGCGAACAGGTGACCGGGGATCCGCGGCACTTCCTCCCGGCAGGACTCCCAGTAAGATCATCACGGTCATGCTGAACTTTCTGCGTCCCTTCTTTGCCCGCCTGTTCAACCCGATAGGACAGGCGCTGGCCCGCACGCCGATCACGCCGAACATGATTACTGTCGCGGGCACTGTCGGCGTGTGCGCGAGCACGCTCGCCCTGTTCCCGATCGGCTGGCTGTTCCCTGGTGCGGCGATCGCCACGTTCTTCGTCTTCCTCGACATGCTCGACGGCCAGCTCGCGCGGATGAAGGGCAGCTCGGGCCCGTATGGCGCGTTCCTCGACTCGACCATGGACAGGTTCGCGGACGCGGCGGTGTTCGGCGGCATCACGATCTGGTTCATCCGCAATCCCGCCGACCACGTGCTCGCCGTGGTAAGCCTGTTCTGCCTGGCCTGCGGTATGTGCGTCTCCTACGTCAAGGCCCGCGCCCAGTCGCTGGGCCTGAACGCGGACGTCGGCCTGATCGAGCGCCCGGAGCGGATCCTGATCAGCCTGACGAGCATCGGCCTGTCCGGGCTCGGCGTGCCGTACGTGCTGCCGATCGGGATGTGGGCGCTCGCGGCGGGCAGCGCGATCACGCTGGTGCAGCGGATGGTGGCGGTGCACAAGGACGCGAAGAGCAAGAGCAAGAAAGGCTGAGCTGGTGAAGCTGCGGGAGCGGGTGAACAGCGTCGCGTTCAGCGCGGGCTGGTCCCTGGTGTGCCGGCTGCCCGAGTCCTGGGCGCGCGCCCTGTTCGAGTTCGGAGCGGACATCGCCTGGCGAAGGCAGGGTCCCGGCGTGCAGGTTCTCGAGGGGAACCTCGTCCGGGTCCTCAGAACGGAAGCAGCCGGCTCTGGTCCCGCCGATATCGACGGCAAGGAGTTGCGCACCTTGTCCCGTGCGGTCCTCCGCTCGTACGCGCGCTATTACCTGGAGACGTTCCGCCTGCAGGTGATACCCGACGAGCGGATCGTGGACGAGATGCACGTCAACCAGCAGAACCTCGACCTGACCCTGGAGCATCTCAAGAACGGCCGCGGCGTCATCTACGCGCTGCCGCATATGGGCGACTTCGAGCAGGCGGGCCGCTGGATAATCCTGGTCGGCGCCGGCTCGTTCACCACCGTCGCGGAACGCCTCGAACCCGAGGCGGTCTTCGATCGCTTCCTCGCGTTCCGGCGGAGCCTCGGCATGGAGGTGCTGCCGACGACCGGCGGCCCCCATCCGTTCGGGGTGATGGCGCAGCGGCTGCGCGCTGGCAAGCTGGTGTGCATTGTGGCCGACAGGGATCTGTCCGACACCGGCGTCGAGGTCGACTTCTTCGGCGAGAAGGCACTGCTGCCGGCTGGCCCGGCCGCGCTGGCCGTGCAGACCGGGGCGGCGCTGATGCCCGTGTCGTGCTGGTTCGAGGGCGACACCGGCTGGGGCGCCCACATAGGCGACGAGATCCCCGTGCCGGCCGACGGCGACCGCAAGCAGAAGGTCGCCGCGATGACCCAGCAGATGGCGACGGCATTCGAGCAGGGCATCAGGGAGCACCCGGAGGACTGGCACATGCTGCAGAAGCTGTTCGTCGCCGATCTCGACCCCGAGCGCCTCGCGAAGAGCCGCGCCCGCAACGGCAACGGCAACGGCAACGGCGCCCCTCCAGTCACCCCGTCACCCGCCCCGCCCCCCGCCGCCCCGTCGCCCGCCCCGCCTCCCGCCACCTCTTCGCCCGCCTCGCCCCCCGCCACCTCTTCGCCCGCCTCGCCCCCCGCCGCCCCGCCTCCCGCCTCGCCCCCCGCCGCCCCGCCTCCCGCCTCGCCCCCCGCCACCTCTTCGCCCGCCTCGCCCCCCGTCACGAGTGATAACAGCAAGAAATCGGCGGAGCCGTGAGAATCGGGATCGCCTGCCCGTACTCCTGGGCCGTGCCCGGGGGAGTGCAACAGCACATCAGGGACCTGGCCGAGGCGCTGATCGGGCTCGGCCACGAGGTGTCGGTGATCACCCCGGCCGACGACGAGCAGCCGCTGCCGGGCTATGTCGTCCCGGCGGGTAAGGCGGTGCCGGTGCCGTACAACGGGTCGGTGGCCCGGCTGGCGTTCGGGCCGCTGTCCGCGAACCGGGTCCGCCGCTGGCTCAAGGACGGCGCCTTCGACGTGCTGCACGTGCACGAGCCGACCGTGCCGTCCCTGCCGTTGCTGGCCTGCTGGGTGGCCTCGGGCCCGATCGTGGCGACCGTGCACACCGCGATGCGGCGCTCGCGCGTGCTGCTGGCGACCCAGCCGGTGATGCGCAGCGCGCTGGAGAAGATCGACGGGCGGATCGCGGTCTCTGAGGCGGCGCGCACGACGCTGGTCGAGCACCTCGGCGGCGACGCCGTGCTCATCCCGAACGGAGTGGCGACCCGGCGGTACCGGCACGCGGTCCCGTTCGACGGCTGGCCAGGACCGGGCGGCGCGATCGGCTTCCTCGGCCGGATGGAGGAGCCGCGCAAGGGGCTGGCCGTGCTGCTGAAGGCCTTCGAGATCCTGGCGGCGGAGCGGCCCGGCCTGCGGCTGCTCGTCGCCGGCCCTGGCGACACCGCCGCGCAGCTGCACAAGTTGCCCGAGCCGCTGCGCGAGCGGGCCGTCTTCCTCGGCGAGGTCGACGAGGAGGAGAAGGTGCGCGTGCTGCACTCCGTCGACGTGTTCTGCTCGCCGAACACCGGCGGCGAGTCCTTCGGCATCGTCACCGCGGAGGCGATGGCGGCCGGGGTGCCGGTCGTCGCCAGCGACATCGAGGCCTTCCGCCAGGTACTGAGAAACGGCAAGGCGGGCGAGCTGTTCGCCAACGGCGACCCCGCCGACCTGGCGCTTGCGGCCGGGCGGCTGCTCGACGACCCGGCGCGGCGTGCCGAGCTGACGGTGGCCGCGCTCGCCGCGGTGGCCGAGTACGACTGGGAGGTCGTCGCCAGGGAAGTGCTGAGCGTCTACGAGACCGTGGTGCTTGGCCGCGCGACGGTCGAGGTTGCGCAATGAGGGCTGCACAGTGATGTGGACGTACGTCGTCCTCGTCGTCCTCGCCATGGTGCTGTGGGGCTTCTACATCTCGTGGCGGGCCAGCCGGCTGGACCGGCTGCACAACCGGCTCGAGGCGGCCCGCACCGCGCTGGACCTGGCGATCGTGCGGCGCGGCTCCGCGGCCTACGAGCTGGCCTCCTCCGGGCTGCTCGACCCGGCGACCAGCCTCCTGCTCGCCGACGCGGTGCGCCGCGCCAGGGACGCCGGCCAGGCCGAGCGCGACCTCGCGGAAAGCGACCTGACGCAGGCCCTGCGCGCCGTCTTCAGCCAGCCGGGCTTCCGCAAGGAGCTCGAGGACATGGACGGCGGCGCCGAGCTGATCGCCGAGGTGGAGGCGGCCGCCCAGCAGGTGTTCATCGCCCGCAAGTTCTACAACGATCTGGCCGCCAGGACGTCGGACGCCAGGAGGCGGCCGCTTGCCAGGATCTTCCGGCTGGCCGGGAGCGCCCCGCCGCCGAGGTTCTTCGAGATGGATGACGCGCTGCCCGACGGCGACGGCCCCGGCTGAGCCCGATCGGGCTCCTGGCGGCTCGCATAGGATGTATCCAGGCACGCCCGTACCAGGAGGTTTTGACAGTGGCCAGCGAAAACGTCGTTCCCGCGGGGAAAGAGACCGGCACCGCGCGGGTGAAGCGCGGCATGGCGGAGATGCTCAAGGGCGGCGTGATCATGGACGTGGTGACGCCGGAGCAGGCCAAGATCGCCGAGGACGCCGGCGCGGTCGCCGTGATGGCCCTCGAGCGGGTGCCCGCGGACATCCGCGCGCAGGGCGGCGTCGCCCGGATGAGCGATCCGGACATGATCGACGGCATCATCAGCGCGGTGTCGATCCCGGTGATGGCCAAGTGCCGCATCGGCCACTTCGCCGAGGCCCAGGTGCTGCAGGCGCTCGGCGTCGACTACATCGACGAGTCGGAGGTGCTGACGCCGGCCGACGAGGCGCACCACGTGGACAAGTGGAAGTTCACCGTGCCGTTCGTGTGCGGGGCGACGAATCTGGGCGAGGCGCTGCGCCGGATCGCCGAAGGCGCCGCGATGATCAGGTCCAAGGGCGAGGCGGGCACCGGCAACGTGGTGGAAGCCACCCGGCACATGCGGCGCATGCGCGACGAGATCAGCCGGCTGGCCAGCCTCCCGGCCGACGAGCTGTACACCGCGGCCAAGGACCTCCAGGCGCCGTATGATCTGGTGGCCGAGGTGGCGAAGGCGGGCAAGCTGCCCGTCGTGCTGTTCACCGCCGGCGGCCTCGCGACGCCCGCCGACGCCGCGATGATGATGCAGCTCGGCGCCGAGGGCGTGTTCGTCGGCTCCGGCATCTTCAAGTCCGGCGACCCGGCCAGGCGCGCCGCCGCGATCGTCAAGGCGACCACGTTCTACGACGACCCGGACGTCATCGCGAAGGTCTCTCGCGGCCTGGGCGAGCCGATGGTCGGCATCAACATCGACACGCTCCCGTCCGACCAGCACTACGCCTCCCGCGGCTGGTAACCGGGGCGCCGGGGACACCCATGGCTCCCCAGCGCGGCGCGCATGGGCTTGGTGATGTTCACCGCATCACATCGGGGCCTTGCAGCGGCCCCGAACGACGCGCCGTCACACCACCGGCGCCCCGCTTCCCCCCAGCCACAGGAACCCCGCGCCGCGCAGCCCCACGCCCCCGCCGACCATGATCACGAAGGAAAAATCTCCTATACGCATACTTTTCTTACGTGATCATGGACCGGAGCAGCAACCACTCTCCGGGACGGGCACTGCTCACGCGGCGCCAGTACCACCCACGCCTCCGCTTCCCCTCGGCACCAGGCGTCGCATCGGCAGACCTTCCACCAGCGCATGTTTCATGATCACGAAGACTTTTGGTCGTCGTAGCAGCCCAAACCCTTCGTGATCATGAACCGGGCCGCAGCAGAGGCAGGCACGGGAAGAAGAGCCTCCGTTATCGTGTTTCACCCATTGATCCTCTGAATCCAGCGGCGGTGACGTGTGCCCGCTGCCGGGCAGAATGGGGCCTAAGGGAGGAATCACGGCTTTGCCAGTCATCGGTGTACTCGCTCTGCAGGGTGACGTCCGCGAGCATGTCCGCGCGCTCGATGAGAGCGGCGCGGACGCCAGGCCCGTGCGGCGCCTCGCCGAGATCGAGGCCGTCGACGGGCTGGTGATTCCCGGCGGGGAGTCGACGACGCTGTGGAAGCTAGCCACCGCGTTCGAGCTGATGGACCCGCTGACCAAGCTCATCGCGGACGGAATGCCCGCGTTCGGGTCGTGTGCCGGAATGATCATGCTCGCCGACCAGCTCCAGGATGGCGTCCAAGGTCAGCAGACGTTCGGTGGCATCGACATGACCGTGCGCCGGAACGCGTTCGGGCGGCAAGTCGACTCCTTCGAGCGAGACATCACGCTCCGAGACGACGAGCACAACGAGCCGTTCCACGCGGTGTTCATCCGCGCCCCGTGGGTCGAGCGGGCCGGGCCCGACGTCGACGTGCTCGCCGAGGACAACGGTAGGATCATCGCCGTTCGGCAAGGTGCGCTACTCGCCACCGCGTTCCATCCGGAACTCACCCCGGACCGGCGCATTCACAAGCTTTTTACCCAGATCGTGAAGGGAAGTTCATGAGCGGCCACTCAAAGTGGGCCACCACCAAGCACAAGAAGGCGGTGGTCGACGCCAAGCGCGGCAAGCTGTTCGCCAAGCTGATCAAGAACGTCGAGGTGGCCGCGCGTACCGGCGGCGGTGACCCGGCCGGCAACCCCACGCTTTATGACGCCATCCAGAAGGCGAAGAAGAGCTCGGTGCCGAACGACAACATCGACCGTGCGGTGCGCCGCGGCTCGGGCCAGGAGGCGGGCGGCGCCCAGTACGAGACGATCACCTACGAGGGCTACGGCCCCGGCGGCGTGGCCGTCCTGGTGCAGTGCCTGACCGACAACCGCAACCGCGCCGCGTCCGACGTCCGCGTCGCGTTCACCCGCAACGGCGGCTCGATGGCCGACCCGGGTTCGGTGTCGTACCTGTTCAGCCGCAAGGGCGTGGTCATCGTCAACAAGACCAGCAGCCTGACGGAAGACGACGTGCTCACCGCGGTCCTCGACGCGGGCGCCGAAGAGGTCAACGACCTCGGTGACTCGTTCGAGATCATCTCGGAGCCGCACGACATGGTCGCGGTCCGCACCGCGCTGCAGGACGCCGGCATCGACTACGAGTCGGCGGACGCCGCGTTCCTGCCCAGCGTCGAGATCGACCTCGACGAGGACCGGGCCAAGCGCGTGTTCAAGATGATCGACGCGATCGAGGACTCCGACGACGTGCAGGACGTGTACGCCAACTACAACGTCGCCGACGACGTCATGGAGAAGCTCGAGAGCTGACCGTGCCGGACCTGGTGATCCGGCCGGTCACGCCGGAGGATGACTTCGACGCCCAGCTCGACCTGGGCCAGCGGGCGTTCGGTATCTACTCCGCGGCGCAGCGGGCGAGCTGGCTGTACGCCGCCCGCCTCCGGGCGCGGCAGGGGATGTTCCTCGGCGCGTTCGCCGGCGACCAGGCCGCCGGCGCGGCGATCTTCCACGACCTGCGCCAGTGGTGGGCCGGCCGCGCCGTCCCCTGCGCGGGCGTGGCCTCCGTCAAGGTCGCTCCCGAATACCGCGGCCAGGGCGCCGGCCGCCGCCTCATGACCGAGCTGCTCGCCGCGATCGCGGCGCGCGGGTACCCGCTGGCGGCGCTGTACCCGGCGACCATGCCGATCTACCGGTCGCTCGGCTGGGAGCTGGCCGGCGGCAGGTACCGAGCGACGATCCCAGCCCGCTCGCTGCGCGACCTGCTCGCGCCCGACGCGGCCGTCGCCGCTCGCGCGGGCAAAGAGCCTGCCGTGCGCCGCGCCGAGGGCGCCGCGGCCGCCGAAATCGTCGGCATCATCGGCGCCGCGCACGCGGCGGCCCGCGACTGCGGCCCGATCACCTGGGACGTCCCGCTCGCCGAGCGGTGGCTGGGCCGCGCGGACATGTACACCTACCGCACCGCCGACGGCTACGCCGCGTACCGCTGGCACGGCGCCGGCGACGACGCCCTGTTCGTGGAGCACCTGCACGCCGCGTCACCGGAAAGCCTCCGCGCGCTCTGGTCGGTGATCGCCTCGCATTCCTCGACAGCCTCGACCGTCAGCCTGTACACCGCACCGAACGACCCGTTCTGGTGGCTCACCAGGGAGCGCGACGCCACGATCGTCAAGCGCTCCATGTGGATGCTGCGCGTCGTCGACGCGCCGGCCGCCATCGCCGCCCGCGGCTTCCCGCCCGCCGTCTCGCTGTCGCTGCCGCTGGTCATCACCGACCGCACCCGCCCCGCCAACTCCGGCCGCTGGCAGCTGTCCGTCAGCGGCGGCAAGGGCATCCTTATCCCGAACGGTCCCGTGGTTCCTCCCGCCCCGGAAGCGCTCACCCTCGGCGCCCGCGGGCTGTCGGCCCTCTACGCCGGCACCCCGGTCAGCACCCTCAAGCTGGCCGGCCTGGCCGCCGGCGGCGCCCCGGACGCCGACGCATCCCTGGACGCCGCCTTCGCGGCGACGCCGTTCATGGTCGACGAGTTCTAGCGCCGCTCGCTCGGTATCATCGGCCCCGGTCCAGGGCGGAAGTCACCGCTTCTTCGACGGCCTGCGGCTGGTGGACCCCGGCGTGGTGCTCACCCACGAGTGGCGCCCGGACAGTGCTGAAGAGTCCGCCGTCCCCGGTGTCCTCTGGGCGGGCGTGGCCGGGAAACCCTGACCGATATAGCCCAACACGCTGGCCGAGTGCGGGACACCGGGCCGGGCGCACGGTAGGGTTCTGGCGAACAGGTGTTCGCTGCGGACGATCGGATGGTAGGGCGCGATGACGAGCTACGCTCCCCGGCCGCCCGCCCGCGTGCTCGGCATCGACCCCGGCCTGACCAGGTGCGGGCTCGGCGTCGTCGAAGGCGTCCCCGGCCGGCCGCCCACCCTGGTGGCGGTCGACGTGGTCCGCACCGCGGCCGGCGACGACGTCGCCACCCGGCTGCTGGCCATCGAGACGGAGATCGAACGCTGGCTAACGAAGTACCAGCCGGACACCGTGGCGGTGGAGCGGGTGTTCAGCCAGCACAACGTGCGGACCGTGATGGGCACCGCGCAGGCGGGCGCCGTGGCGATCGTGTGCGCCGCCCGGCGCGGGCTGCCGGTGGCGCTGCACACGCCGAGCGAGGTCAAGGCGGCGGTGACGGGGAACGGCCGGGCCGGCAAGGATCAGGTGACGACCATGGTGATGCGGCTGCTGCGGATGCCTGAGCGGCCGCGGCCGCCGGACGCCGCTGACGCGCTCGCGCTGGCCATCTGCCACCTGTGGCGCACCCCGGCCATCAGGACCAGGCAACCCAGCACGAGCGGAGGCGGCGGACAGTGATCGCGCACCTGAACGGCACCGTGGCCGGGATCAGCCCGGACGGGGCGGTCATCGACGTCGGCGGCGTGGGCCTGCGGGTGCAGTGCACGCCGGACACCCTCGCGTCGCTCAAGCAGGGCGAGCGTGCCCGGGTGGCCACGTCGCTGGTCGTCAGGGAGGACTCGCTGACCCTGTTCGGGTTCGGCAGCGAGGACGAGCGGAACGTCTTCGAACTGCTCCAGACGGCGAGCGGTGTCGGGCCGCGGCTGGCGCTGGCGATGCTGGCGGTCCACTCGCCCGACGCGCTGCGCCGGGCGGTGGCGGCGGAAGACCTGAACGCGCTCACCATGGTCCCCGGCATCGGCAAGAAGGGCGCTGAGCGGATCGTCCTCGAGCTCAGGGACCGGCTCGGCGCGCCGGGCGATTACGGTGCCGCCGGCACCGGCCGCGCGATCAGGACGACGGAGCCGTCGTGGCGGGATCAGGTCCAGTCCGGCCTGATGAACCTCGGCTGGTCCGTCCGCGACGCCGATGCGGCACTCGCCGCGGTCGAGGCCGAGGCGGACGGCGGCCCCACGCCTGACGTTGCCAGCGCGCTGCGCGCCGCGCTGCGGAAGCTGAGCAAGCAGTGACCGACCCAGGCGACGCGCTGACCAGGGCCGAAGAAGCGGAGCTGTCGCGGCACCGCACGGACAGCCGCGGGGACAGCGTTGTCTCGCCGCTCGCGGACAGCGACGAGCGGGCGATCGAGGGCGCGCTGCGGCCCAAGCGCCTCGATGACTTCGTTGGCCAGTCCCGGGTGCGCGAGCAGCTCACGCTGCTGCTGCACAGCGCGCTGCGGCGCGGCCGGCCGCCGGACCACGTGCTGCTGTCCGGGCCGCCAGGCCTCGGCAAGACGACGATCGCGATGATCATCGCGGCCGAGCTGGGCGCGCCGCTGCGGATCACGTCGGGACCGGCGATCGAGCGGTCCGGCGACCTGGCGGCGGTGCTGTCGACCCTGCAAGAGGGCGAGGTCGTGTTCATCGACGAGATCCACCGGCTGGCCCGCCCCGCGGAAGAGATGCTGTACCTCGCCATGGAGGACTTCCGGGTCGACATCGTGGTCGGCAAGGGACCCGGCGCGACCGCGATCCCGCTGGACATCGCGCCGTTCACGCTGGTCGGCGCCACCACCAGGGCAGGCCTGCTGCCCGCGCCGCTGCGCGACAGGTTCGGGTTCACCGCTCGCCTGGACTTCTACCAGCCCGACGAGCTCGGCGTGATCGTCCGCAGGTCCGCCGGGCTGCTCGGCGTGCGGATCGAGGACGCGGCCATCGAAGAGCTCGCGTCGCGGTCGCGCGGCACGCCGCGGATCGCGAATCGGCTGCTTCGCCGGGTGCGGGATTACGCGGAGGTCCGTGCCGACGGCGTGGTTACGCGCGACATCACCCGCACCGCCCTCGAGCTGTACGAGGTGGACGAGATGGGGCTGGACCGGCTGGACCGCGGCGTGCTCGACGCGCTGGTCCGCCGCTTCGGCGGCGGCCCGGTGGGGCTGTCCACGCTCGCGGTCGCGGTGGGGGAGGAGGCCGAGACCGTGGAGGTTGTCGCCGAGCCGTTCCTGGTCAGGCACGGCCTGCTGGCCCGCACCCCGCGCGGCCGGGTCGCGACGCGGGCAGGCTGGGAGCATCTCGGCTTGACGCCGCCCGCCGCCAGCGAGATGCCCACGCTGTTCGACTGACTGAGCGGCTAGCCAACTGTAACGATCACGGCGGAAACCCAATATGGTGGTTATGCGTTGTACATACCGCCGCTACACTGCGCAGGTTGGCACGTGACCGTCGTGAGCGGCCCCCTGCCGGCCAGCGGAAATCAACCGGAAGGAAACCCCGATAATGGGGAACGTAGCCCTAACTTATTACCTGGCAGCCTCGTCGTCTGGTTCGCACTTCAACCCGACGTCCCTGATCCTCATCCTGGTCGTCATCGTCGGCGTCTACATGCTGATGATCAGGCCGCAGCGGCGCCGCCAGCAGCAGGCTCAGAAGCAGCAGAACACCCTGCATCCCGGCGCCCGGGTGCGCACCACCGCGGGAATGTACGCCACCGTCGTAGACGTTGACGGCGATGACGTGGTGCTCGAAGTGGCGCCTGGCGTCGAGGTGCGCTACATGCGGCGCGCCGTCATGGACGTGGTCAGCCCGGGCGAAGAGACCCCGGATGACTCCTACTCGGACAGCGAGGACGAGCACGCCGAAGACGGCGAGCCCGACCCGGCCGAGTCGGAGGAAGAGACCGCTCATACCGGCAGCACCAAAAACGACTAACGGGCGCGTGCGCTCGGCGAGTTCCGACAGGCAGAGGCGATAGTGGCACCACCGAGGAGACGCGGCCCGCGGCCCGTGCGCGCGCTCGCTTTGCTGGGCGTGGTGATCCTGGTCATGCTGATCTCGATCACCGGCAAGGAGACCTTCAACCCCGGCAAGTGGCAGCAGCAGTTCAAGGTCGGCCTCGGGCTCGACCTGGCAGGCGGCACCGAGGTCGTGCTGCAGGCGCACACCTCCCAGGGCGCGCCGTCGCAGGGCGCCATGAACCAGGCGATCAGCGTGCTGCTGTCCCGGGTGAACGGCACCGGCAACTCCGGCGCCCAGGTCCAGCAGCAGGGCGCTGACCTGATCAACGTGACGATCCCCGGGCAGCCGCCGGAAAACGTCCTCAAGCTGGTGAGCACCACCGCCAAGATGGCCTTCCGGCCGGTGTACCTCGTGCAGCCGTACACCGGCGCCGCCGCGCCCAACCCGGTGGCCAGGCCCAGCTCGACGGCCACGCCGAGTACGAGCGCCAGCCCGAAGGCGTCCACCAACGCGCAGTCGGAGCGGCTCGCCAGCCCGACCGCGACCGCGACGCCGACGGCCAGCACGTCCGCCACGCCCAAGGCCAGCACGTCAGCGAGCGCCAGCGCGTCGCCGAGCTCGACGGCCTCGGCGCCGACCACGTACGGTAACGCTTCTCTGGTCAACGCCGCCACGCTGAAGCTGTTCAACCAGCTGGTGTGCAAGCCCGGCCCCAACTCGACGACGGTGAACGACGGCTGGAAGTCTTCCGTCGGGTACACCCTGAACGCGGACCAGTACGACGACACCAGCAGCCAGATCGTGTCGTGTGACCCCAGCGGCATGAAGTACGCGCTCGGCCCGGCGGTCTTCGAGGGTCCGGACGTGACCTCGGTGAACACCGGCATCCTGCAGAACACCACGCAGTGGGTCGTGGACCTCACGCTGAACGGCAAGGCCGCCGCGGCGTTCGGCACGCTGACCACCAACCAGTACAACAGTTACTACGCGGGCGCGCAGTCCGGCAACCTGAACGACCAGTACCTGGACCAGACCGCGCTGGTGCTCGACGGCGACGTGCAGACCGCCCCGGAGACCAGCTCGCCGATCACCGCGGGTAACGTGCAGATCACCGGCCCGGCGCCCAACGGCTTCACCCAGGCCGAGGCGAACCAGCTGGCCGACATCCTCAAGTTCGGCTCGCTGCCGCTCAGCTTCACGCCGCTGACGGTCAACTCGGTCTCCGCGCAGCTCGGCCACAGCTCGCTGGAGGCGGGGCTGGCCGCCGGGATCCTCGGGCTGGTGCTCGTGGTGATCTACATGTTCATCTACTACCGCGGCCTCGGGCTTGTCTCGGTGTCCAGCCTGCTGATCGCGGGGCTGCTCGCCTACCTGTCAGTGGTGCTGCTGAGCCGCTACCAGCACTACACCCTGGAGCTGTCCGGCATCGCCGGCCTCGTGGTCGCGATCGGCATCACCGCGGATTCGTTCATCGTGTTCTTCGAACGGCTCCGCGACGAGGTGCGGGACGGCAAGACGCTGCGCCCGGCGGTGGAGAGCGGCTGGAAACGCGCCAGGCGCACGATCCTGGTGTCCGACACGGTGTCGTTCCTCGCCGCGGTCCTGCTGTACCACTTCGCGGTCAGTGACGTGCAGGGCTTCGCCTACACGCTCGGCCTGACCACGCTGATCGACGTGCTCGTGGTGTTCCTGTTCACCAAGCCCATGGTCACCCTGCTCGCCGAGACGAAGTTCTACGGCGGCGGGCACCGCTGGTCCGGACTCGACCCGGCGCGGCTCGGTGCCAAGGCGCCGTGGCGCTCCGGGGCCCGGCGAACGGTGCGCACCCAGCGTCCGGGCACAGGCACCGGGTCAAGAACCTCGCTTAGCTCTTCGGCCACCTCGCAGGAGTCTTCGGCCACCTCGCAGGAGGAGGAGGACTGATGTCACGCGTTGGCGACCTCGGCGGCCGGCTCTACCGCGGCGAAGTCTCCTTCAACTTCGTCGGCCGCCAGCGGCTGTGGTACACGATCTCTGGTCTCATCCTCCTGATCAGCGTCGTCGCGCTCCTGACCCGCGGGCTCAACTTCAGCGAGGACTTCAAGGGCGGATCCAGCTTCCAGTTCCCGGCGAACTCGTCCACGAGCCAGGGCGCGATCGCCCAGGTGGTGAACTCGGCAAGCGGCGGCCAGGCGACCGTGCAGCACCTCACCGGGCGCACCTCGCAGTGGGTGGTCCAGACCAAGTCGCTGATGCCCACGGTGACCACGGAGGTCGCCAGCGCGATCTCGTCGGCGTTCCACATCCCGGTCAACCAGATCAGCATCTCGTTCGTCGGCGCGACCTGGGGCAGCCAGATCAGCTCCAAGGCCATCGAGGCCCTGATCATCTTCCTCGTCGTGATCGTGATCTACCTGACGATCGCGTTCGAGTGGAAGATGGCCATCGCCGCGTTCGTCGCGCTGCTGCACGACATCGTCATCACGGTCGGCGTGTACGCGCTGGTCGGGTTCCCGGTGGCCCCGGCGACCGTGATCGGCCTGCTGACCATCCTCGGCTACTCGCTGTACGACACCGTGGTCGTCTTCGACAAGGTCCGGGAGAATACCGCCGGCCTGCTCACCACGGGACGAAGTACCTATAGCGAAGCCGCGAACCTCGCGCTGAACCAGACGCTGGTCCGGTCGATCAACACCTCGCTGACCGCATTGCTGCCGGTCGCGTCGATCCTGTTCATCGGCGGTGCGCTGCTCGGCACCGGAACGCTCAACGACCTGTCGCTCGTGCTGTTCGTCGGCATGCTGTCCGGCACGTACTCCTCGATCTTCATCGCCACCCCGGTGCTCGCCGACCTCAAGGAGCGCGAGCCGCAGTACAAGGAGCTGGCCACGCGGGTCAAGCGGCGGACCGCCGGCGGCCGGGCGGCGCAGCGCGCCGCCGCAGCGACCGTGGCCACGCCGGGCGGCGGCACGACCGCTGCCACGACAGCGACGGCCCCCCCGGTCAGGGCCGACGCCGGCACCGCCGACACCGGCCTGGCCGACGAGGCTCAGCAGGACGAGGCGCCGGACACCGGCGACGACGAGGTCACCGTCCCCGCCGCCCAGTCGGCGGGCACGCCGGCGCGCCGCGGCACGGACGGCGCCAGGCCGGTCAGCCGGCAGCAGCCCCGCCGCGGCGGCAGCGCGCAGCGCCGCACCGGCCCGAGGAAGAAGAGGCGGTAACCCGGCGGTGACCGAGGCCAGCCAGGAAGCGGCCAGCCAGGAAGCGGCCAGCCAGGAAGCGGAAGCACAAGCGGCCGTCGTGGCCCAGCTGATCACTTCGCGCCTCCGCGACGTCGCCGATTACCCGCAGGCCGGCGTGATGTTCAAGGACATCACGCCGCTGCTCGCCGAGCCGGAGGCGTTCACCGCGGTCGTCGACGCGCTCGCCGCCACGTTCGGACCCGTTGACAAGGTCGCGGGCATCGAGGCGCGCGGGTTCATCCTCGCGGCGCCGGTGGCCTACCGGAATGGCGCCGGGTTCGTGCCGGTGCGGAAGCAGGGCAAGCTCCCGTCCGCCACGTTCGCGCAGGAGTACAAGCTTGAGTACGGCACCGCCACCCTGGAGGTTCACCAGGACGCGTTCGAGCCGGGCGACCAGGTGCTCATCGTGGACGACGTGCTCGCCACCGGCGGCACCGCGCGGGCCACGGCCACCCTCGTCGAGCGATCTGGCGCCGAAGTGGCGGGGATCGTGGTGCTGATGGAGCTGTCGTTCCTCGGCGGGCGCTCGGCGCTGTCCGGCCTCGACGTGCGGGCCCTGCTCACCGTCTGACACGCCGGCGGCCCTGCGGAATGCGGAGAGTCTCCCCGGAAGTTAACAACGGTAAGTAGACTGATACCTCGGCAGATGCGAGGAGCGCTTGTGGCCGGTGATGTGATGACGACCACCACGGCCGGCGCCGACACTGCCCGGATCGAGGACACGGTGGAGCTTGCCGGGCAAGCTCCCGGAGACACGGACCAGGCAACGGCGACCGCGCCGCGTGACGGCGCGCCTGAGCGCGCCCAGGCGCCAGCGCGCCCGCAAGGCCCGGAACGCCAGGAAAATGGGTCGGCGGCCCAGCCGTCGGCCGCCCCGCCAGGAGTCGGCGTGCGCCGTCGCCTCGCGAGGCTCGGAGCCCAGCGGGGGCCCGGTGTGAACCCTGTACTCGAACCCCTCATGAAGACCATCCGCGCCACCCACCCGAAGGCCGACGTGCGGACGGTGGAGCGCGCCTACGAGGTCGCCGCCCACTGGCATCGCGACCAGAAGCGCAAGAGCGGCGACCCGTACATCACGCATCCGCTGGCGGTCGCGACGATCCTCGCCGAGCTCGGCATGAACACCGAGACGATCTGCGCCGCGCTGCTGCACGACACCGTGGAGGACACGCCCTACACGCTGGTCGAACTGCGCGGTGAGTTCGGCGAGGACGTGGCCGCGCTGGTGGACGGCGTGACCAAGCTGGACAAGGTCAAGTACGGCGAGTCGGCCGAGGCGGAGACGGTCCGCAAGATGGTCGTCGCGATGTCGCGGGACATCCGGGTGCTCGTGATCAAGCTCGCCGACCGGCTGCACAACATGCGGACGCTGCGCTACCTGTCACGGGAGAAGCAGGTGCGCAAGTCCCGCGAGACGCTGGAGATCTTCGCCCCGCTCGCGCACCGGCTCGGCATGAACACGGTCAAGTGGGAGCTCGAGGACCTCGCGTTCGCGACGATGTACCCCAAGCGCTACGACGAGATCGCGCGGCTGGTCGCGCAGCGCGCCCCGCGCCGCGACGTGTTCCTCCAGGAGGTCGTCGCGGACCTGCAGGGCGACCTGCGCGAGGCGAAGATCAAGGGCACCGTGACCGGCCGCCCGAAGCACTACTACTCCGTATACCAGAAGATGATCGCCCGCAACGTCGGCTTCGACGACATCTACGACCTGGTCGGCATCAGGGTCCTCGTCGACTCGGTGCGGGACTGCTACGCGGCGCTCGGCACGATCCACGCGCGGTGGAACCCGGTCCCCGGCCGGTTCAAGGACTACATCGCGATGCCGAAGTTCAACATGTACCAGTCGCTGCACACGACGGTCATCGGCCCCGGCGGCAAGCCGGTCGAGCTGCAGATCCGCACCTGGGGCATGCACAAGCGCGCCGAGTACGGCGTCGCCGCGCACTGGAAGTACAAGGAAGACATGGTCGCGTACGGCCCGGCCGTGACGCGCGACGCCAAGAACGGGTCGGGGAAAGCCGACGCCAACGAGATGGACTGGCTGCGCCAGCTCGTGGACTGGCAGCGGGAGACCGAAGACCCGGCGGAGTTCCTCGACTCGCTGCGCTTCGCCCTCGCCGGCGCCGAAGTCTACGTGTTCACCCCGCGCGGCGAGGTGATCGCACTCCCGCAGGACGCGACCCCTGTCGACTTCGCGTACGCCATCCACACCGAGATCGGGCACCGCACGATCGGCGCCCGGGTGAACGGCCGCCTGGTGGCGCTGGAGTCCACGCTCGACAACGGCGACACCGTGGAGATCTTCACCTCCAAGGCGCAGGAGGCCGGCCCGAACAGGGACTGGCTCAACTTCGTCAAGAGCGCCAGGGCCAGGAACAAGATCAGGCAGTGGTTCTCCAAGGAGCGCAGGGAAGCGGCCGTCGAGGCCGGCAAGGACCAGATCGCCAAGGTGATGCGCAAGCAGGCCCTGCCGCTGCAGCGGCTGACGAGCGCGGACATGCTGCGCGAGATCGCCAGGGACCTGCACTACAACGACCTGTCCGGGCTCTACGCCGCGGTCGGCGAGGGCCGGATCAGCGCCCAGTCGGTCGTCGCCAAGCTGGTCCGCGCGGTCGGCGGCGCCGGCGAGCAGGACGACCTGGCCGAGGCGACACCGATCCCGCAGGTGCTCCGCCAGCCGACACACACGGCGACCGACTCGGGCGTGGAAGTCGAGGGCGCGACCGACGTGTGGGTGCGGCTGTCCAAGTGCTGCACACCGGTGCCCGGCGACGAGATCCAGGGCTTCGTCACGCACGGCCACGGGGTCTCCGTGCACCGCGTGGACTGCGTGAACCTGCAGCATCTCACCCAGACCCAGCGCGAGCGCATGGTCACGGTGCACTGGGCGCCGTCCGACGCCTCGGTGTTCCTCGTCGCGATCCAGGTCGAGGCGCTCGACCGCACCCGCCTGCTCTCTGACGTCACGCGAGTGCTGTCCGACCAGCACGTGAACATCCTGTCCGCGTCGGTGACCACCACGAGAGACCGGGTAGCGATCAGCCGCTTCAGCTTCGAAATGGGCGACCCGAAGCACCTAGGCGACGTCCTCCGGGCGGTCCGCGGCGTCGACGGCGTCTACGACGTCTACCGCATGCAGAACTGACCTCCCCAGCGCCGCGCCGCCATCACTACCCCTCCACCGGCACCGCGCGTGGGCTTGGTGGTGGTCACCGCGTCACATCGGCGCCCGTCGCCGGGCACCGAACGACACTGCCTCGCGGCCGGGGCTGCTCTGCGGTAGCGCTGAAAGACCTGCCCGCGCTGTCTGCCGGCCGGGTGTTCAACGTTTATTCGATCGTGGTGCGGCTGGGGACTGCGGGATTGACGGGGCAGCGCCGGGCGCGGCCCAGGGCCGGCCGGGACGATGGTGGATCGTTAGGTGCCCTGGGCGGGCCTTTTCGATCCACCATCGTCGCGGAACGCCTGCGGCCGGGGCAGGCCCGCCCGGATACGCGATGCCGTAAGGCTCAAAGGCCGTACGCCGCCCCGATCGTGAGGCGGCGGCGTGTTGGGCATTGGCACGTACCGATAGACCGGGTGGATTGGGCAATCGACAGGTGCGGTGGACAGGGAGCCCCCCACGCTTCCCTCAGGCACCGCGTATCACACCGCCGCAGCGCCCGAAGGGGGTCGATGGGCCATCGACCCCTAAGAGGGGGGGCGATGGCCCATCGACCGCCAATGTGGGGCTAGCTGCTGAACTCCGCCAGCGTGCGCTCGGCTTCCTCTAGCCAGGAGCGGCGCGCCTCGAGGGCTTCTTCTGCCTTGCTGATGGCGGACTGATCACCGCGCTCGCGGGCGCGGGCTAGCTGGGCTTCCAGGGACGTGATCGCCGCGCGGAGCTGGTTGACCGTGCCTTCGGCGCGGGCCAGGGCCTCGGGGTTCGACTTGCGCCACTGGTTTTCTTCCGCGCGGCGGACCGCCTCTTCCACACGGCGCAGGCCGGATTCGAGCTGCTCGCGGGAGTCACGGGGCACCGACCCGGCTTGCTCCCAGCGTTCCTGGATCGAGCGCAGCGTCGTGCGGGCCGTACGCACGTCGGTGACCGGCAGGAGGGCCTGCGCCTCGGCGAGGAGCTGCTCCTTGACCGCGGCGTGCGAGCGGAGCTCGGTTTCCTTGGCCGCGAACACCTCGGTCCTGGCGGCGAAGAACTTGTCCTGGGCGTCGCGGAACCGCTTCCACAGTTCCGCCTCCGAATCCCGGCCGGCCCGGCCGGCCTCCTTCCACTGCCGCATCAGCTCGCGGTAGGCCGACGTGGTGGGGCCCCAGTCGGTCGAGTCCTGCAGGGCCTCGGCCTCTTCGACCAGCTTCTCCTTGCGGATCCTGACCGACTCCCGCTCGGCTTCCAGGGACGCGAAGTAGGACTTGCGCCGCTTGGTGAAGGCGTTGCGCGCCGCGGACAGCCGCTTCCACAGCAGGGCCTCGACCGCCCGGTCGGCGTGCGGCGCGGCCTTCCACTCCTCGAGCAGCTCGGCCATCCGCTCGCCGCTCGCCTTCCAGTGCGTGGCCTCGGCGGCGATCTGCTCGGCCTCGGCGACGATCCGCTCCTTGATTTCGCGCGCCTCCTGGCGCTGGTGCTCGCGGGCCGCCTTGACTTCCTCGCGGCGCTGGTCCACCGCGGTCGTCAGCCCCTCGAGGCGCACCCGCAGGCTGTCCAGGTCACCGATGCAGTTGGCCTCCGCCACGGTCTGCAGCAGCCGCTGCACGGTCGCCTGGGCCTGCGCGGGCGCGATCTCGGTGGCGGACATCCGCTGCTCGATGAGCGCGACCTCGGTTTCGATCGACTGGTACTTCCGCCGGAAGAACACGAGCGCCTCTTCCGGGCTCCCCGCCGCCCACGAGCCGATCACCCGCTCGCCATCGGCCGTACGCACGTAGACCGTCCCGTCGTCGTCTACCCGGCCCCACGGATCGTTGGCGGTGGTCACGGCGAACCTCCTGTGGTTCTTGTGTGCGCCCGTCCTTCAGGGCGCCATGTGTTGCTCAGCTCTGCTTGACCGTCACGCTGTTGATGATGACCTTCTCCTTGGGTACGCCCCCGCCGGCCTGAATAGTGCAGGAAGTACCAGCTTTAGCCACATTCTGGAGAATATCTAGACCTGACGTAATTTTCCCGAACGGCGTGTAGCTAGCCGGCAGAGTTGTGTTCTTGAACACAAGGAAGAACTGGCTGCCGTTTGTGTTCGCGCCACCAGTGGCCATGGCGACGGTCCCCGCGGGATATGTCGCGCCCTTCAGGTTTTCGTCGGCGAATTGGTACCCGGGGCCGCCGGATCCGAGCGTGCTGGATGAGCAGGACAGCTTAGCGTTCGCGGTGGCCGTCGGGTCGCCGCACTGGAGCAGGTAAAGGCCACCGCTGTTGGACACCCGCCAGCACTGGGTGTTATTGAAGAAATTCGTCTCGGCCAGGTGGGCGAACGAGTTCACCGTGCAGGTCGCCTTCGAGTTAAGCAGGGTGATACCGATCTTGCCGAGGTTGGTGTTGATCGTCGCCGTATAGCTGGCGTTGTAATCCGGCGAAGCCGTCGGCATGCTCGGCTTACCGCTGCCCGTGGTCGTATAGGTGCAGTGGTGCGCGGGCTCGGCGACCGCGGACGCGGAACTGGTAGCCGGCGCCGAGGCGGTCGCCTTGGGCTTGCTCTTCGCGGCCGGCGTCGACCCGCCGACGAACACCAGCGACAGGCCCGCGGCCAGCCCGAGGACCAGGACGACAACGGCGCCGATGCTCAGCCGCTTGCGGAGCTGCTGCTGCCGCTGACGGCGCTCCTCCCGCTGCCGCTCGTGGCGTTCGCGCGCACGCTGTCGCTGACGCTCTTTACTGCCCGCCAAGGCTCCCTGACCTCCTGCTTTCCTGTCCGCCGGTAACGTCCGCGATGGCGGCGTTAGCGCACGATCGTTCGCGCATCGTACCCGCCGGCAGCGCGCAGCGGTACCGTCGTTATCGGTTCGCTGCACTTCGCCGCCCTGTTCGCGGCGCACTTGGCCATACTGTTATCGGTTCGCTGCGCAGCGCACCGAGTCGGTAGCCTGTCTGCGTGCTAGTCACCGGTTTTCCCGCGGGCGCGTTCGCCGCCAACTGCTATATCGTGGCGCCCGCGCCCGGCGAGGAGTGCGTGATCATCGACCCCGGCCAGGACGCGGAGCGCGGGATCGAGGAGCTCCTCGCCCGCTACCGCCTGAAGCCTGTCGCTGTGCTGCTCACGCACGGTCACATCGACCACGTGTGGTCGGTCGGGCCGGTGTGCGGCGCCAAGGGCATCCCGGCCTGGATCCATCCGGCGGACCGCGGCCTGCTCGCCGACCCGGCCAGCGGGCTGGCGCTCAACGTGGGCCAGGAGCTCTTCGGCGGGATCACGTTCACCGAGCCTGACGACGTGCGCGAGCTCACCGACGGCGCGACGCTGGAGCTGGCGGGCGTGGAGCTCACCGCGGGCCATGTCCCCGGTCACACGCCGGGTTCGGTGACCTTCCGCGGCGGCGCGGACGACCTGGACGCGCTGTTCAGCGGGGACCTGCTGTTCGCCGGCTCGATCGGCCGCACCGACCTGCCCGGCGGCGACCACGCCACGATGCTGAAGTCGCTCGCCCGCACGCTGACCCTGCCCGACGAGACGGTCGTGCTGCCCGGCCACGGCCCGCAGACCACCGTCGGCGCCGAGCGCAGGACCAACCCGTTCCTGACCGGACTCGAGCCAGCCCAAAGGGGGCTGTAACACCATGGCCTTTCAGGCCCCCAAGGGGGTCTCAGAATACCTACCGCCGCGCAGCGCGCTGTTCGAGGAAGCCCGCGAGGCGTTCGCCGCGTCCGCCCGCCGCGCCTGCTACGGCGCCGTCGAGACCGCGGTCTTCGAGGACACCGCGCTGTTCGTCCGCGGCGTCGGCGAATCCAGCGACGTGGTGCGCAAGGAGATGTACTCCTTCCACGACCGCGGCGGCCGCGAGATCACGCTGCGCCCCGAGTTCACCGCCGGCGTGCTGCGCGCGCTGCTCGAGCACAACCTGCACAAGGGCGCGCTGCCGGTGAAGGTGTGGACCAGCGGCCCCGCCTTCAGGTACGAGCGCCCCCAGGCCGGCCGGTACCGGCAGTTCTACCAGTTCGACCTGGAGGCGATCGGCACCGAGGACCCCGCGGTCGACGCCGAGACGATCGCCGTCGCGTGGGACGCCTACCAGTCGCTCGGCCTCAGGCAGTACACGCTGCTGCTGAACTCCCTCGGCGACAGGACCTGCCGCCCC
Source organism: uncultured Actinomycetota bacterium (assembly GCA_963843745.1). Classification (GTDB taxonomy): domain Bacteria; phylum Actinomycetota; class Actinomycetes; order Streptosporangiales; family Streptosporangiaceae; genus Trebonia. The sequence continues at coordinate 119,322 of CAWJLP010000005.1, read as the reverse complement.
GTCTACCGCGAGGCGCTGCAGAAGTTCCTCCGCGCGCTGGACCTGGACGAGGAGACCAGGCAGCGGATCGAGATCAACCCGCTGCGGGTGCTCGACGACAAGCGCCCCGAGGTCCGCGCGCAGCTGGAAAACGCGCCGGTCATGACCGACTACCTGTGCGCCGAGTGCAAGGCGCACTATGACACGGTCCGCGGCCTGCTCGACGACCTCGGCATCCCGTTCACCGACGCGCCGCGGCTGGTCCGCGGCCTCGACTACTACACGCGCACGACGTACGAGTTCGACCACGCGCTGCTCGGCGCCCAGTCGGGCATCGGCGGCGGCGGCCGGTACGACGGCCTCTCCGAGGACATCGGCGGGCCGCCGCTGCCCGGCATCGGATTCGCGGTCGGCCTCGACAGGATCGTGCTGGCCATGGAGGCCGAACGCGCCGCTGCTGGCGAGCCGGCCGCCGCCAGCGCCTGCCAGGTGTTCGGCGTGCCGCTCGGCGCCGAGGCGCACGCGGACGTGCTGACCCTGATGACAAACCTGCGGAGGCGGGGCGTCAACGCGGACATGGCCTTCGGCGCCCGCGGGCTGAAGGGCGCGCTGCGCGCGGCGGACCGGTCGGGCGCTGCCTTCGCGGTGCTCATCGGGGCGGAGGAGAGACGCGCCGGGACCGTTTCGATAAAAGATCTCAAGACTGGTGACCAGCAGGACGTGGCGGCGACGCAAGCCGCGGACTGGCTGATAGAGAGGCTAGGGACGCAGTGATAAGGACGCACGAGGCCGGGACCCTGCGTGCGGAACACGCGGGGGAGCGGGTAGTTCTCGCCGGCTGGGTGGCGCGGCGGCGCGACCACGGCGGCGTCGTGTTCATCGACCTGCGGGACGCGAGCGGCGTCGTGCAGGTGGTGTGGCGCGGCGAGGAGGCGGTGGCCCACGAGCTGCGGGCCGAATACTGCGTCACGGTGACCGGCGAGGTGCGCCAGCGGCCGCTGGGCAACGAGAACCCCGAGCTGCCCACCGGCGCGATCGAGGTCGTCGCCGAGTCGGTCGAGGTGCTCAGCGAGGCCGACCCGCTGCCGTTCCCCATCGAGGGCGCCGCCGACGTCAGCGAGGACATCAGGATCAAGTACCGCTACCTCGACATCAGGCGCGCGGAGATGGCCCGTGACCTGCGCATCAGGTCGCAGGCCGCGTACCTGCTGAACGACGTGATGCGTGACCACAGGTTCGTGAACGTCGAGACGCCGTACCTGACCCGCTCCACGCCGGAAGGCGCGCGCGATTTCCTCGTCCCGGTCCGGCTGCGCCCGGGCAACTGGTACGCGCTGCCGCAGTCCCCGCAGCTGTTCAAGCAGCTGCTGATGGTCGGCGGCCTGGAGCGTTACTACCAGCTCGCCCGCTGCTTCCGCGACGAGGACCTGCGCAGCGACCGGCAGCCCGAGTTCACCCAGATCGACCTGGAGATGTCGTTCGTCACCCGCGAGGACGTGATCGCGGTCGCCGAGGACATCGTGGCCACGCTGTGGGGCACGATCACCGGCTACCAGGTGCCGCGGCCGATCCAGCGGATGACCTACGCGGACGCGATGGCCCGGTACGGGTCGGACAAGCCCGACCTGCGGTTCGGGGTCGAGCTGACCGACCTGACGAAGTACTTCGCCGGCACCGAGTTCCGGGTGTTCCAGGCGCCGTATGTCGGCGCGGTCGTGATGCCCGGCGGAGCGTCGCAGACCCGGCGCGAGCTCGACGCCTGGCAGGACTGGGCCAAGTCGCGTGGCGCGCGCGGGCTGGCGTACGCGCTGATCGGGCCCGACCGCGAGATCTCCGGTCCGGTGGCGAAAAACCTTTCTGATCCGGAACGTACGGGGCTCTCTGCGGCAGTTCAGGCTGAGCCGGGAGACTGCGTGTTCTTCGCGGCGGGCGCTGCCCGGGCGTCCCAGGAGCTGCTCGGCGCGGCCCGCCTGGAGATCGGCCGCCGCTGCGGGCTCATTGACGAATCGGCGTGGTCGTTCCTGTGGGTGGTGGACGCCCCGATGTTCGAGGAGGACGGCGAGGGCGGCTGGACCTCGGTGCACCACCCGTTCACCGCGCCGCTGCCCGAATGGGACGGCCGGTTCGCGGCTGACCCGGCCGAGGCGCTGGCGGACGCCTACGACATCGTGTGCAACGGGTACGAGATCGGCGGCGGGTCGATCCGTATCCACCGGTCGGCCATGCAGCAAGCGGTGTTCGACGTGATCGGGCTGTCCGCCGAGGAGGCGAAGGCCCAGTTCGGCTTCCTGCTCGACGCGTTCAGGTTCGGGCCGCCGCCGCACGGCGGCATCGCCTTCGGCTGGGACCGGGTGATCATGCTGCTCGCGGGCGCGGAAACGATCCGCGACGTGATCGCCTTCCCGAAGACGGCCTCCGGGTCCGACCCGCTGACCGGCGCGCCCACCCCGATCACCGCCGCGCAGCGCAAGGAGGCGGGCATCGACGCCACGCCCGCCGCCCCTGCCACCCCCGCGGCGCCGCCGCCCTCGCCGGAGGCCTGAAACGCCGGCGCTTACTGGTTGTCACGCGCAGTAGGCTCGATGGCGTGGAGAGTTTGTTCGATGAGGCGGAGGAGCGGGCGGCCGAGAAGGCCGCGCCGCTCGCCGTGCGGATGCGGCCGCGGACGCTGGACGAGGTGGTCGGCCAGCGGCACCTCACCGCGGCCGGCACGCCGTTCCGCAAGCTCATCGACAACGACGCCCCGATGTCGCTGCTGCTGTGGGGGCCGCCGGGCACCGGCAAGACCACCCTGGCGTACGTCGTCAGCCAGGTCACCAGCCGGAGGTTCACCGAGCTCTCCGCGGTGACCGCGGGCGTCAAGGACGTGCGCGCCGCCGTGGACGCCGCGCGCCGCGAGCTGGGCATGTCCGGCCGCCAGACCGTGCTGTTCATCGACGAGGTGCACAGGTTCAGCAAGACGCAGCAGGACGCGCTGCTGCCGGCGGTGGAGAACCGCTGGGTCTCCTTCATCGGCGCGACCACGGAGAACCCGTCGTTTTCCGTGGTCTCGCCGCTGATGTCGCGCTCCCTGCTGCTCACGCTGCAGCCGCTGGACGACGACGACATCCGCGTGCTGGTGGAGCGCGCCCTCGCCGACGAGCGCGGGCTCGGCGGCCGCGTGACGCTCGACCCCGACGCGCTGGACCACCTGGTGCGGCTGGCGGGCGGCGACGGGCGGCGCGCGCTGACCTACCTGGAGGCCGCCGCGCTGGGCACGACCCATATCGACACGGCGACGCTCGAGCGCGCGGTGGACCGGGCCGCGGTGCGGTACGACCGCGACGGCGACCAGCACTACGACGTGATCAGCGCGTTCATCAAGTCGATCAGGGGCAGCGACGCGGACGCCGCGCTGCACTACCTCGCGCGGATGATCGAGGCGGGGGAAGACCCGCGGTTCATCGCGCGCCGGCTGATCGTGCACGCGAGCGAGGACGTCGGCATGGCCGACCCGACCGCGCTGCAGACCGCGGTCGCCGCCGCGCAGGCGGTCGAGTTCGTCGGGCTGCCCGAGGCGCGGATCAACCTGGCGCAGGCGGTGATCCACCTGGCGCTCGCGCCCAAGTCCAACGCCGTCATCAAGGCGATCGGCGCCGCCCAGGCGGACGTCCAGGCGGGACTTATCGGGGCTGTGCCCGCGCACCTGCGCGACGCGCACTACGCTGGTGCCAAGCGCCTGGGCCACGGCGACGGTTATGTGTACCCGCACGACCGGCCGGAAGGCATCGTGGCGCAGCAGTACGCCCCCGACGTGGTGGCTGCCCGCACGTACTACGAGCCCACGAATCACGGCATGGAAAACCGTTTTTCCGAACGGGCCCGTGTGATACGCGACATCCTGCGCCCTGGGCGCGAGGGCGGCGAGCGTGACGAGGGTGCTCCTGCGGACTCTGACGAGGGGAACAGCAGATGAGCCTGACCGGTGTCGCGGCGCTGATCGCGGCGGTGAGCTTCGCCGTGCTCGTGTGCGCCGGGGTGTACCTGACCGTCCGGCTGAACCGGGTGCTCGGTGACGCGGCCACGCTGGTGCGCGAGACGCGCGCGGACCAGCAGGTGCTGGTGATCCGCGCCAACGCGGCGGTGGACCGGGCCAGCGCGCAGCTCGACCGCGCCGAGGTGGTCGCCGCCAGCATGGACGAGCTGGGCGCGGGCATGACCGAGCTGGCCGGCCAGGTGAACGCGCTGGCCGGTTTCGGCCGCACCCTCGCGGGCACGGTGGTCGGCGGCCCCGTGGGCCGGGCCGCCGCGGTCGGCTACGGCGTATGGCACGCTGTCGGGCTGCGCCGCGGCGCGCGGCGCGCGCTCCCGGGCGAGGTGGTGAGATGATCCGCAGGGGTTTCTGGCTCACCGTCGGCGCGGTCGGCGGGATCATGGCCTACCGGCGCGCCGCCCAGGTGGCGGAACGGGGCTGGGCCCGCGAGACGATCCGCTTCACCCGCGACGTGCGCGCGGGCATGGACCAGTATTTGGCTCGGCATCCGGGGCGGGTTGGCCCTACCCTCGGAGCAAACCCAGACGATGAAAAGGATGACCACGATGCAGTCGGCTGAGATCGCCCGCCGGTTCCTGGCGTACTTCGAGGCGAAGGGACACGCCATCGTGCCCTCGGCCACCCTGGTCGCCGACGACCCGACGCTGCTGTTCGTGGTCGCCGGAATGCAGCCGTTCAAGCCGTACCTGCTCGGCCAGCAGACGCCGCCGTGGAAGCGGGTGGCGGACGTGCAGAAGTGCGTGCGGACGCTGGACATCGAAGAGGTCGGCAAGACGACGCGGCACGCGACGTTCTTCCAGATGCTCGGCAACTGGTCGTTCGGCGACTACTTCAAGGAAGGCGCCATCCCGTTCGCCTGGGAGCTGCTGACCAAGTCCGAACGGGACGGCGGCTTCGGCTTCCCCGAGGACAAGCTGTGGGCGACCGTGCTGCACGGCGACGACGAGGCGTACGCGATCTGGCGGGACGAGATCGGCCTGCCGGAGAGCCGCATCCAGCGCCGCGGCCTGAAGGACAACTACTGGCACATGGGCGTGCCGGGACCCGGCGGCCCGTGCTCGGAGATCTACTACGACCGCGGGCCCGAGTACGGGCGGGACGGCGGCCCCGAGGCCGACGAGGACCGGTTCCTCGAGGTGTGGAACCTGGTCTTCATGCAGGACCAGCTGAGCGCGGTGCGCGCGAAGGACGACTTCGACGTCGAGGGCCCGCTGCCGTTCAAGAACGTCGACACCGGCATGGGCCTGGAGCGGATGGCCGCGCTGCTGCAGGGCGTGGACAACATCTACGAGATCGACACCATGTACAAGATCCTCGCCAAGGCGGCGGAGCTCACCGAGCAGGACTACGGCGCGGACCACCAAAGCGACGTCGCGCTGCGCGTGGTCGCGGACCACGTGCGCAGCTCGGTGATGCTCATCGAGGACGGCGTGCTGCCGGGCAACGAGGGCGCCGGCTACGTGCTGCGGCGGCTGCTGCGCCGCTCGATCCGCAACCTGCGGCTGCTCGCGGGCGGCCAGCGCGGCGGCGGCGCGCCGACGGGCACCGGCTTCATGCACGAGCTGACCTCGGTCGCGATCGACGCCATGGGCGAGCAGTTCCCCGAGCTGCACGCGGACGCCGCGCACATCCACGCGGTCGTCGACGCGGAAGAGGCGGCGTTCGCGAGCACGCTGCGCACCGGCACCGCGATCTTCGACGTGACGGTGGAGGAGACGCGCCGCAAGAAGTCGTCCGTGCTGTCCGGCGAGCAGGCGTTCCAGCTGCACGACACCTACGGCTTCCCGATCGACCTGACCCTGGAGATGGCGGCGGAGCAGGGCCTTTCCGTGGACGAGGACGGGTTCCGCCGGCTGATGGACGAGCAGCGGGCGCGCGCCAGGAAGGACGCGACGGAAAAGAAGACCGGCAACGCCGACATCTCGGTGTACGCGTCGCTGCTCGAGCAGGCGGGCAAGGTCACGTTCACCGGCTACGACCTGACCGCGGGCGAGGCGACCGTGGTCGGGCTGCTGTCCGGTGGCGTGCCGGTGCGGGCCGCGGTGCAGGGCGACGGCGTCTCCGTGGTGCTGGACCGCACCCCGTTCTACGCCGAAGGCGGCGGTCAGCTCGCCGACCAGGGCGTGATCAGGACCGACGGCCCGAGCGGCCCGGCCGAGATCGAAGTGACGGACGTGCAGGCGCCGCTGCCCGGCTTGATCGTGCACCGCGGCGTGGTCCGCTTCGGTGAGGTGACCGTGGGCTCGCCGGCGCACGCGGAGATCGAGATCGAACGGCGCCGGGCGACCTCCCGCTCGCACACCGCCACCCACCTGGTGCACCGCTCGCTGCGCGGCGCGCTCGGCGAGTCGGCGGCACAGGCCGGATCGGAGAACGCGCCTGGCCGGCTGCGGTTCGACTTCACCGCGACGGGCGCGGTGCCGGTGTCGGTGCTGCGCGAGGTGGAGGACGAGGTCAACAGGGTCCTCATCAACGACCTGACCGTGCGGGCGTTCCACACCTCGCTCGACGAGGCGCGCTCGATGGGCGCGCTGGCCCTGTTCGGCGAGAAGTACGGCAGCGAGGTCCGCATCGTCGAGGTCGGCGAGTACTCCCGTGAGCTGTGCGGCGGCACCCACGTGGCCCGCTCGGGGCAGCTTGGCCTGGTGAAGCTGCTCGGCGAGTCGTCGATCGGGTCCGGCGTGCGCCGGATCGAGGCGCTGGTCGGCATCGACGCGTTCCGCTTCCTCGCCCGCGAGAGCGTGCTGGTCAGCCAGCTCAGCGAGCAGCTGAAGGCGCGCCCTGAGGAGCTGCCAGAGCGCATCTCCGGCGTGATGAGCAGGCTCCGCGAGGCGGAGCGCGAGCTGACCAAGCTCCGCTCGGCGGCGCTGCTCGAATCCGCGGGCGAGATCGCGGCCGCGGCGGAGGACATCGGCGGCATCGCGTTCGTGGCGCACCGGGTGCCGGACGGCACCGACGCCGACGCGATGCGCAGGCTCGCGCTGGACGTGCGGGGCAGGATCGCGGCCGCGCGGCCCGCCGTGGTGATGATCGCCGGCGTGCCCGCGGACCGGCCGGTCGTGGTGATCGCGGTCAACGACGCGGGCCGGTCAGCGGGGCTCGCGGCGGGCGCGCTGGTCGGCGGCGCGGCGAGGGCGCTCGGCGGCGGCGGCGGCGGCAAGCCGGACATCGCGCAGGGCGGCGGCGCGCCGAGCACCGGGGACGCCGCGGCCGCTTCGATAAGCGCTGCGTTCGAGGCCGTTCGTGGCGCATTGCGGGACAGCGGGATAACCGCCAGGTAACGTGATGCCATGCTCTCGCGGCCGGCAAATCCAGTGAGGTCAGGGGTACGCCTGGCCGTCGATCCTGGTTCCGTCCGCATTGGCGTGGCACGCAGCGACCCCGGCGGTGTGCTCGCTACCCCGTTGACCGTCGTACGGCAAGGCAAGCGCGCCCTGGACGCGCTCGCCGGGCTGGCGGCGGCCGAAGAAGCAATGGAGATCTTGGTGGGCCTTCCCAGGTCACTGTCCGGCCGTGAAGGGCCTGCCGCGGCCGGCGCGAAGCAGTTCGCCGCCGACCTCGCGGCCCGCGTCGCGCCGCTGCCGGTGCGTCTCGTCGACGAGCGGTTCACCACCGCCACGGCGCACGACGCGCTGCGCGCGGGCGGTCACGACTCACGCGCGCGGCGGCAAACCGTTGACGCCGCCGCGGCCGCGGTGCTGCTCGAGGCGGCGCTGGAGTCCGAACGGCGCACGGGCCGGGCGCCCGGCGAACTGGTATCCCCCGCGCCCGGCCGGGCCGGGACCGCGCAGTGAGCGGCTACGGCGGCCGCGGCGCCGACGACGGGCAGGGCTACGGCGGCCAGGGCTACGACGAGCAGGGCTACGACGAGCAGGGCTACGACGAACAGGGCTACGACGAGCTGGGTTACGACGCGCGCGGCCGGCGCCGGCCCGGCCAGCCTCGCGGCTATGCGGGCCAGGGTGGCGGCTCCGGCCGCGCCCAGGGTCAAGGCCCAGGTCCCGGCCAGCAGCAGCCGCGCGACCAGGGATACGGATCGCAGGGCTACGGCCAGGACTACGACCCGCGGGGCTACGGCCAGCCGCAAGCACCCGGCCAGGGATACGAGTCACCGCAAGGGCGTGACCAGGGCTATGGCCAGCAGGATCCGTGGGGAGCGCCCCAGGAACAGCCTCAGCCGCGCGCCCCGCGGCGGCACGCGCGGCGCGACGCCGACGCGGAGCAGGCCTGGCCGGGCGGCAGTCAGCAGCAGGCGTACGGCGCCGGCCAGCGCCGGCCGCGGCCCGGCGCGGACCCGGCGTGGCAGCAGCAGGGCGGGTACGACCCTCGCGACCCGCGCGACGCGACGCCCAGCCGTGCGTCTGACGGCTATCCGGGCGAGGGCTACCCGGGTGACGCGTACCCCGGCGGCGGCTACCAGGGCCGCGGCGACACCGGGTACGGTCAGGGCGCCCCGGGTGCTTCGGGTGCCCCTGGCGCCCCGGGCGCCCCTGGCGGTCAGCAGGGCTGGGGCGGCGGCGACCCCGGCAGCGACTCGGGCTTCCTGCCCGGCTTCGGCCAGGGCCAGGACGGCGGCTACCCCGGGTACGAGGACGCTGACGACCGTCCTCGTCGCGGCCGGCGCGGCCGCGGCGACGGCCCCGGCGGCGGCAGGGGCGGCGGCGGCGGCTGGGACGACGACGGCGGCACCCCCCGGCGCCGCAGCACGATCCGCCGCCTGGCCCCGTGGATCGCGCTGCTGGTGATCCTCACCCCGCTCCTGATCGGCGGCCTGTACATCTACCACATCTACGAGAACAAGTACCACCCGGCGGACTACGCGGGCCCGGGCACCGGCTCGGTGACCGTCCAGGTCAACAGCGGGGACACCGCGTTCAGCCTCGGGCCGCGGCTGCAGTCGCTCGGCGTGGTGGCGAGCGCCCGCGCGTTCGAGCTGGCCGCCGAGCAAACCCCTTCGACCACCAGCACGACCACGGGTACCCCGGCTGGCCTCGAGGCGGGCTTCTACAAGCTGCACATGCACATGCAGGCCAGCCTGGCGTGGGCCGCGCTGCTCAACACGAAGAACCGGGTCCAGCTGACCGTGACGATCCCGGAGGGCAAGCGCGCCTCGCAGGTCATCCTGATCCTCGCCAAGGAGACGTCGATCCCGGCGTCGCAATTCCAGGCGGTCATCAACAACCCGGCCCAGCTCGGCTTGCCGTCCTACGCCAACGGCAAGGTGGAGGGCTACCTGTTCCCCGCCACGTACACGATCCAGCCCAACGAGACGGCCGCGCAGATCCTGAAGGCCATGGTGCAGCGGTACGACATCGAGGCGCAGGCGATCAACATCTCCTCCGCCGCGCACGCGGTGCACCTCTCGGCCTCGCAGGTGATCATCGAGGCCAGCCTCGCGCAGGCCGAGGGCGGCTCAGTCGCCGACTACCCGAAAATCGCCCGCGTCATCACCAACCGCCTCGCGATCGGCATGCACCTGCAGTTCGACAGCACGGTGCTCTACGGGCTCGGCAAGTACGCCGTCAGCGCCACGATCGCGGAGACCAGAACCCCAGGGCCGTACAACACGTACCTCAACGCGGGCCTGCCGGCGGGGCCGATCTGCAACCCGGGTAACGCGGCGATCCAGGCCGTCCTGCATCCGGCGTCAGGCAACTGGCTGTACTTCCTGACCAAGCCGGGTGGCGCGTCGGAGTTCTCCACCACCCCGCTCGCGGGGCAGTGACCGGCGGATGAAGGCCGCCGTTCTCGGGTCGCCCATCGCCCACTCGCTGTCGCCCGCGCTGCACCGCGCGGCCTACGCCGGGCTGGGCCTGGACGACTGGACGTACGAGACGGTCGAGTGCGACGAGGCCGCCCTCGCGGCCTTCGTCACCTCCCGCGGCCCGGACTGGGCTGGCCTGTCGCTGACGATGCCGCTGAAGCGGACCGTGCTGCCGCTGCTGGACCACGTCGACCCGCTGGCGGTGATCGCCGGCGGGGCGAACACGGTGGTGTTCCGCCCGGACGGCCGGTACGGCTACAACACCGACGTGCAGGGCATCGTCGACGCGCTGACCGAGGCCGGGGCCGCGGCGCCCGGCAGCGTCACGATCATCGGCGCCGGCGCGACGGCCTGCTCGGCGCTCGCCGCGCTCGCCGAGCTCGGCGCCCCCGCCGCGGACGTCGTGGTCAGGGACCCGTCGCGGGCGGCTGACCTGCTGGCGGCCGCCGAGCGGCTGCACGTCGCCGTCCGGCTGCTCCCGCTCACGGCCCTGACGGACGACGCCCCTGGGCTGCTCCCGCTCACGGCCCTGACCGGCGACGCCCCTGGGCTGCTCCCGCTCACGGCCCCGACCGGCGACGCCCCTGGGCTGCTCCCGCTCACGGCCCCGACCGGCGACGCCCCTGGGCTGCTGATCTCCACCGTCCCGGCGGGCGCGGCCGACTGGTACGCCGGGCGAATCCGGGTGACCGGCCGCGCGCCCGCGGCCGTCCTCGACGTGGTGTACGACCCGTGGCCCACTCCGCTCGCGGAGGCCGCGACCGCCGCGGGCGCGGTCGTCGCGAACGGCTTCGCGATGCTGCTGCACCAGGCCGCGGCCCAGGTCGAGCTCATGACCGGCAAGCCCGCCCCCCTCGAGGCGATGCGCGCCGCCGGCGAAGCCGAGCTGGCCCGCAGAACGGCCGTTCGCTAGCCGCCGGCGGCTCTGCTAGCGGTGTGCCCGTTAGCGGTGTGCCCGTCGCGGGCCTGCTCGACGGCGTCGGCCATCGCCTCGTCGCCCCGCTCGCGCAGCCCGGCGATGACCCCCTCGACGTCGGCGGCCGGCCGGTTCTGGCTGAGCTTGGCCTTCGCCTCGATCCGGCTGATCACCAGCTCCACGCCGACGATGGCGCGCAGCTGCCCCTCGATGAACGCGCGCGGTGCGTCGTCGGGCGACCAGGGATGCTCCCGGTACGCCTCGTGCTTGGCGGTGAGGCGGCGGACGAGGTCTTCTGTCCACACCGGGTCGTCGTGCACCACGAACTGGCCGTACACGTGCGCGGTGACGTAGTTCCAGGTCGGCACCACCCGGCCGTGCTCGATCTTGGACGCGTACCAGCCGGGCGTGATGTACGCGTCAGGCCCCCGGACGATCACGAGCGAGTCCCCGCTGGCCGGCAGCTTCCACTGCGGGTTGTTCCGCGCCAGGTGCCCGTGCAACGCCCCGTGCTCACCCTCCTCCGGCACGTAGATGAACGGCAGCATGGTCGCCACCAGCCCCTCCGCCGTCACCGTCACCAGATCGGCCGCGCCATGATGGCGCAACAGCTCACCGACCGTCGCCTCATCCGGCGCGAAATGGGCTGGAATGTACATATCGCCACCTCTCTCCCCACCAGGCTAGCCGCCGCCCGCCCCCACCCCTCCCAGCCGCCGCCCGGCCCCACCCTCCCAGCCGCCCAGCCGCCCAGCCCCACCCTCCCAGCCGCCGCCCGGCCCGTCCCTTCAGCTGCCTCCCGGCCCCACGCTCCCAGCTGCCTCCCGGTCCCACCTTCCAGCCGCCAGCTCGGCCCACCCTCCCAGCCGCCGCCCGGCCCCAGCCGCCGGCCCCGCCCCTCCCAGCTGCCGCCCGGCCCACGCTCCCAGCCGCCGGCCCCGTTGCCACCCCACGAGTACCACCAGCCACCGCTGACGAGCTCCGCCCTATACCTAGTCTCACTTTGCAGCCGAAATGACCACTTGTGACCGGTAACTCACCTCGAAAAGTGGTCACCAGGTCTGCAAAGTGAACAGCAGTGACACATGTGATCAGCGTCCGGCGCCACCCGCCACGACCGCTCCGCCTGAACCTGATAACAGCAAGAAGCGAGCCGACGCTTGCCGGCGTTCGACGATCGTGCGGGATTTGGCCCGGTTTTCGGCGCTGGATCCCGCACGATAACTCCACCACGCTGATAACAGCAAGAAGGAGCGGGCCGCCAAAGATCGTGGGGACTTTGTCCCTGTTTTCGGCGTCAAACTCCCCGCGATCATCCCGCCGACCCTGATAACAGCAAGAAGCGGCGCAGTCGCCAACCCGACGCGCGGCTGGTTGGTCATAGCGGGGAAATAGTCCGAAACATCTGGGTCACCTGGTGAAATGGACGTGGAACAGCAGATGTCTACGCTGGAGGGTGTGGCGGACATTTTCGACGGTTACCGGCTCGCCGAGGCCTGGGACGAGATGTTCGCCGCGCCCGGCAAGCCGCGCGCGGCCTACGACGCGCTCGTGGCGGTGCTGCAGCCGATGGATCCTGGCGAGCTGAGGTTCCGCGCGGACCAGCTCGCCCGGGTGTTCACCGACCGCGGGGTCACCTACGACTACGCCGGGGAGGAACGGCCGTTCCCGCTCGACCTCATACCGCGGGTCATCGACGCCGTCGAGTGGGATCTCGTCGCCAGCGGGGTCAGGCAGCGGGTCAAGGCGCTCGAGGCGTTCCTCGCGGATGTCTACGGGCAAGGCCGCGCGTTCGACGACGGCGTGGTCCCGTGGCGGCTCGTCTTCACGAGCGAGAAGTTCCGCCGCGAGGTCATCGGGGTCGTCCCGCCGAACGGAGTGCGCGTCCACGTCGCCGGCATCGATCTCGTCAGGGACGAGGCCGGCCGGTTCCGGGTTCTCGAGGACAACGTGCGCGTCCCGTCCGGGGTGAGCTACGTGATCGAGAACCGGCTGGCCATGACCAGGACCTTCCCCGCCCTGTTCGCCGAGCAGCGCGTCCACCAGGTCGACGAGTACCCGTCACGGCTGCTCGGCGCGCTGCGGGCCGCCGCGCCGCACGGCGCCGTCGACCCCTTCGTGGTAGTGCTCACCCCCGGCGTGTACAACGCAGCGTACTTCGAGCACACCCTGCTGGCACGGCTGATGGGCGTGGAACTCGTCGAGGGCCGCGACCTGTTCTGCTACCGCAACAGGGTCTACGTCCACACCACCCACGGCAGGCGGCCAGTGGACGTCATCTACAGAAGGGTGGATGACGACTGGCTCGACCCGCTGCATTTCCGCCCCGATTCCGTGCTCGGCTGCCCCGGCCTGCTCAACGCCGCGCGGTCGGGCAACGTGACGATCGCCAACGGCATCGGCAACGGGGTCGCCGACGACAAGCTGATCTACACCTACCTGCCCGACCTGATCCGGTACTACCTCGGCGAAGAGCCGCTGCTCGACAACGTGGAGTCGCACCGCCTCGACGACCCGGACGTGCTCGGCTGGGTCCTCGGCAACCTGGACCAGCTGGTGCTCAAGCCGGTCGACGGCGCGGGCGGCGCCGGCATCGTGATCGGCCCGCGCGCCACGGCAGAAGAGCTCGCCATGCTCAAGGCCAGGGTCCAGGCCAACCCGCGCGGCTGGCTGGCGCAGCGCCCGGTGGCACTGTCCACCTCGCCGGTGCTCGTCGGGGAGAAGCTGGCGCCGCGGCACATCGACCTGCGGCCGTTCGCGGTGAACGACGGCAGCGACGTATGGGTGCTGCCCGGCGGACTGACTCGAGTGGCCCTCCCCGAGGGAGAACTGGTCGTGAACTCCAGCCAGGGCGGCGGATCCAAGGACACCTGGGTGATAGCCAGCGCTCGTTCAGGGCAAATCCAGCAGAATCTGCCCCAGCCAGTTGTGATAACAGCAAGAAGCAGCGGACCCGAGGTCACGGCCATCGGGAGGCAGAGCGGTCCGGAACAGTGAACAGCGAGCTGCTCAGCCGGATCGCCGAGACGCTGTACTGGACCGGGCGCTACGTGGAGCGCGCCGACGACACCGCGCGGCTGATCGACGCGTACGTGCACCGGATGCTCGGCGCGGCGGGCGGCGGCTCGGACGCGGAGTGCCGCGCGCTGTTCGGCATCCTCGGCGTGGAAGCCGACGCCGACGCCGCGCTCGACGTCGGCGCGGTGCTGTTCCGCCTGGTCTACGACACGCACAGTCCCAGCGCGATCGCCGGGGCCGTGCTCGGCGCGCGGGCCGGGGTGCGCGGCATCCGCGAGGTCATCTCCAGCGAGATGTGGGAGTGCCTGAACGTCACCGCGCTCACGCTGCCCGGCCAGAAACGCGCCGCCGAACGCCTCGGCCCGCACGTCTACCTGCGCTTCATCAGGGAGCGGGCCGCGCTGTTCTTCGGCCTCGCCGACTCGACGATGAGCCACGACGACGCCTGGCGGTTCCTGGTGCTCGGCCGCAGCCTGGAGCGCGCCGACATGACCGCACGGCTGCTGCTGGCGAGGATGTCCGCCCCCGACGAGCTCGGCTGGCCGGTCCTGCTGCGAGCCTGCGGCGCGCACGAGAGCTTCATCCGCACCCACGGCTGGGCCGCGGAGTCCGCGCGGGTCGCGGAGTTCCTGATGCTCGACAGGCTCTTCCCGCGCAGCGTCGTCCACGCGCTGGCCACCGCGGAGGAGTGCCTGGCCGACCTGTCCCCTGGCCCGGTGCGGGCAGGCCTCGACGACCCGGCGCGGCGGCCGGTCGGGCGGCTGCGGAACCGGCTTGAGTACGCTGACCCGAAGCAGCTCCCGGCCCAGCTGCCCGAGCTGCTGTCCACCTTGCAGGAGACCTGCGTGCGAGCGAGCGAGGCGATCGCCAAGCGATACTTCCAGTACCAGTCGCCGGTCGCCTGGGAACGGGGCGGCTGAGCGGTGGGCTGGCGACTGCGGATCGAGCACACTACCCAGGTCACGTACTCAGGGCCCGTGCTGACGTCGTTCAACGAGGCGCGGATGACGCCGCTGACGCTGCCGACGCAGACGACGATGGACGCGCGGGTGACCGCGGGGCCCGGCGCGCCGGTGTGGACCTACAACGACTACTGGGGCAGCTACGTCAGCGTGTTCGACCTGCCCGAGGCGCACGACGGGCTGCTGATCCGGGCGACCGCGATGGTGGAGACCGAGCCGTTTCCCGGCATCCCCGCTTCGCGAGAGCGCTCGGGCTGGGCGGGGCTGCGCGACCGGGCTCCGAGGGGGAGGCTGCTCGAGTTCCTGCTGCCCACCCCGCTGACCACGGTGACGGCGGAGATCCAGCACGCGGCCATGACCGGCGTCAGCGGCCTGGACCCGGACGAGGCCGCGGCGGCGATCTCCGCCCGCGTCCGCGAGCACGTCACGTACATGCCCGGCGCGACCGGGGTGCGCACCAACGCCCAGGAGGCCTGGGACAAGGGCCAGGGAGTGTGCCAGGACATGGCGCAGCTGACCGTGGCGCTGCTGCGCGCCGCGGGGCTGCCCGCCCGTTACGTGTCCGGCTACCTGCATCCCGACGTCCACGCCGAGCCTGGCCGCACCGCGGTCGGGCAGAGCCACGCCTGGGTGGAGTACTGGGCGGGCTCGTGGATCCCGCTCGACCCGACGAGCGGGGCCGAGGTGGGGGAGCGGCACGTGGTGGTCGCCCGCGGCCGCGACTACACCGACGTCCCCCCGCTCAAGGGCCTCTACCACGGCCCGCCGGACAGCGACATGGAGGTGACGGTCGAAGTCACTCGCCTCGCATTATCCCGAACGTACGCGGCTGACTCCCCCGCTCCGCCCTCCTTAGCCGGTGGCCGGCCGCCCGTTCATATGCGGGCAGTTGTGGGTGGAGTGCGTAGCCGACGGCGCGGGGGTCGCCGCCGCGGCATTGCCGGAATCAGCCGAACTCGTTCTCGCCGTCGTCGATGACGCCGGCGCAGCGTGCGATGTCGCGGCGCTGGCCACGGCGAGGCTGCCGCCCAGCCCGGCTCCCAGCGCTACCGCTCCGACCGCCGCGGTGATGACGATCCGGCCCAGCTTGGTCTGCAACGTGTGTGCCTCCTCGCTGTACGTTATTGCCTAATCTGAGGAGAACAGCGCGAATTGGGGGTTCGCTGGAGTGATGCTCTGTATACGGTATGCGATGCGGGCCGGGGCACGGCCCGATCGGTCCCCGTGCGTCCTCACGACCGCCGTAGGGCGAGTATCGCCCCGGCGAGGTAGCAGGCTAGCGCCAGTGCCCATAGCCCCGCCATGATCATCGAGCTGAAGGCGTGCCCGTAGTTGACGAAGCTGGCCCCGTTGAACCCCGCCCCGATGATCGCGAGGGCGCCGATGACCGAAGCCGCCCTGCCCCCCGTGCCGCCTCGCCGCCAGGCGATCGCGACCGCGGCGAGCGCCAAGGCGGCGAGCGCCATGCCGAAGGCGGCGTGGGCCGCTGCCCAGGCGGGACCGTCGGCGACCACCCACGCCAGGCCGGCGGCGGCGCCGGAGAAATAGTCGCCGGCGCCGGCCCCGGGATGGCGGCCGGGCAGGACGATGTACACGTTCACGACCATGCCCAGCAGGTACTGGACGAGGAGCAAGGCGCAGGCGCCCATGTTGACCGCCAGTTGCCGGGTCATTCGGGCACCACCTGGCCCACCATCACGCGCCCGGCCTGTCCGTGTCCGCCGCGAGCTTGGAGTCGAACTCCTCGTGCCAGCGCAGCTCGGCTTCCAGACGGAGCTCCCCGCGGCGGAACGCGGCGATCGCAAGTGGCGACAGCAGCTCCCGGGCAGTCAGCCGCTCCCGTTCTGACGCCATCGCGTCGAGCTGGACCGCGACCCGCCGGCTGCGGGCCGCGAGCCGTTCACGCAGGTCAGCGACGTTTCCGCCTGCCGCGAACAGCAGGACGACCGAGACCGGGTCGGCCGAGCCGAAGACGACGTCAAGGGCGGCGTCGCGCTGGATCGCCAGCTCCAGGTGGCCTTCTTCCGTGATCGCGTACACGGTCCGCGCCGGCCGCCGGCCTACCTGCTCCTCGCGAACCGCGCGGATCAGCGCTTCCCCAGATAGTTTCCGCAGCTCCGCGTACAGCGCTCCGCCGGTTATCCCGCCCCATACCTCGGCGTTGGCCAGTTCGCCGGCCCGGCGGATCTGGTGGCCGTGCATCGGTCCGCGCTCGGCTAGCAAGCCGAGGATCATGAGCCGACTTAGATTCATAGCAGATTAGTCTGCACCTACCAATATGTGGTAGTCAAATATGTAAGTTCGTACTCAAAATATTTGACCTCAAATGTCATGCCGGGCATACTGAGCCCGTGCCTTCCGGGGATCTCGACCTGTCAGGCGGCGACCAGTCAGAGCAGGCGCCGCCAGCCGACGGCGCCCCTTGCGGGCCGCTCAACCCGGACGCCGTGCAATGGGACTGGCCCACGGATGTCGAGCGGTTTCCCGAGGACGCCCCGCTGCAAGCGCTGCTGCTCACCGCCACCAAGCTCATGGGCGCCTACGGCCAGTGCACCGTTCAGGCCGCCGGGCTCAAGGTCAGCCTGGCGGGGCTCGGCGTGCTGCGGGTGCTCATGGACGAGGACGGCCTGAAGTCCAGCGAGGTCGCGGACCGCGCCTGGTCCAGCCCCGGCACGGTGACCGCCGTGGTCAACACCCTCGCCAGGGACGGCTTCGTCGAGCGCAAGCCCGACGAGGCCGACCGCCGCATCGTCCGGCTGTACCTCACCGACCAGGGCCGGGCCGTCATCACCTACTACGTGACCCAGGCCGCCCCCCGGTGGCGAAAAGCATTCGACTTCGCCGACGAGGCCGACGAGGCTGTCGTGCGGAGGTTCTTCGTCCAGATGATCGGCCACCTCGGCCGCTTGATGCGAGAGGAGCGCGGCCGGTGACCACCGCCACCGCGAACACCAGGAACATGACGCCGCCGCCAGAGCCGCCGCGGACCGCGGCGATCAGGACCGAGGACCTGCGCAAGACCTACAAGAGTTCCCGCGGCGACGTCGAGGCGGTGCGCGGCATCGACCTGGACATCCCGCAAGGCGAGTTCTTCGGCCTCCTCGGCCCGAACGGCGCCGGCAAGTCCACCACCATCGGCATGCTCACCACGCTGGTGCACCCCACCGGCGGCCGGGCCTGGGTGGCCGGCCACGACGTCACCAGGAAGCCGGTGGCGGTCAAGCGCCGGATCGGCGTCGTCACCCAGAACAACACGCTGGACATGCAGCTCACGGTGGCGGAGAACCTGGAGTTCCGCAGCCGGTTCTTCGGCCTTTCCAAGGCGGTCGCGGCCAAGCGCGCGACCCAGCTCATCGACGCCTTCGGCCTCGGCGACCGGAAGAACGCGATGGCCGACCAGCTGTCCGGCGGCCAGGCCCGCCGCCTGATGATCGCCAGGGCCCTGGTACACCGGCCCGACGTGCTGTTCCTCGACGAGCCGACAGCGGGCCTCGACCCGCAGACCCGGGTGAACCTGTGGGACATCCTCAACGTGCTGCACGCCGAGGGCCAGACGATCTTGCTGACCACCCACTACATGGAAGAGGCGGAGGCGCTCTGCGACCGGATCGCGGTGGTCGACCACGGCAAGATCCTCGCCGAGGGAACGCTGGACGACCTGCTGGCCGACGCGGGCGCGGAAACGGTCGTGACCGTCCGCTACGAGGAGCCAGTGCCTGACGGCCTGGCCGAGCGGGCCGGGCTGGCCGGCCGCCCCGGCGTCACCAAGGTCGAGGCCGACGGTGACCTGCTCCGCGTGTTCAGCGGCGACCCCGAGGGCCTGCTCGGCGACCTGATGAACATCGGCGCCGCCAACGGCCTGCACGTCCGCGACGCCACCCAGGCCAAGCCGAGCCTGGAAACCGCCTTCCTTGCCCTGACCGGCCGCGAGTACCGGGAGTAGAACCGATGGCCATCACCACTCAGCCGGCCGGCATCGGAGCCGCGTCCGGCGACGGCGCCCAGGTCGCGTCGTCCATCGCCCGGCTGATCACCGACGCGCCGGTGCCGCAGCCCACGCTGCTGAAGACGTTCGGGGCCATGATGGCACGCGAGTTCCGGGTGCTCGGCAGGAACGCGCCGTCCACCTTCATCCGCGCGGTCATGCAGCCGCTGCTGTTCGCGTTCGTCTTCGCCTACGTGCTGCCCAAGATCGGCAGCGGCTTCGGGACCGGGGCGGCGGCCGCGTCCGGCCTGACCTTCTCCACCATCCTGGTGCCCGGCCTGATGGGCTCGATGTTCCTCATGCAGGGCATGTTCGGCACCACCATGCCGCTGGTGATGGAGTTCTCCTGGCAGCGCACCATCGAGGACCGGGCGCTGGCGCCGGTCCCGATCCGGGTGCTCGCCATCCAGAAGATCACCGCGGGCGCGATCCAGGCGTTCATCGGCGCGGCGATCGTCTTCCCGGTCGTGTACTGGGTGCACGCTCCCGGGCAGGGCCCGCACATCGAGGTGACCAGCTGGTTCCTGCTCGCGGCGGTCATGGTGTTCTCCTCGACGCTGACCGCGTCGATGGGCCTGTGGCTGGGCACGGTGGTCGACCCGCGCAAGATGCAGATGGTCTTCGCGGTCGTGCTGCTGCCACTGACCATGCTCGGCTGCGTGTACTACCCGTGGTCGGCGCTGCACGTGATCCGCTGGCTGCAGATCCTCGTGCTGATCAACCCGATGGTCTACATGACCGAGGGGCTGCGGGCGGCGCTGACGCCCAGCATCGGCCACATGCCCCTCTGGGCGATCATGCTCGCCCTGGTCGGCGGCACGGCGGTGTTCGGCTACCTTGGGGTCCGCACCTTCCGCAACCGGGTGGTCAACTGACCCGCGGCGGAACGCATGACTGACCGCGAGAGGAATACCACAAAGCCGCCAAGTGCTGTTATTGTTGGTCGCTGACCAGTCCGGCACTCAGGCGAGTGCCGGGCGCGCAAGCGGAGGACCACCTCCCACCTAGCCGGCCTTCGGGGCGGCGGGTCTGGCCGTGGCCGGTTAGGCAGGTACGCACATAGTGCGTGACCTGCGGTAACAGGCTAACGGTACGGCGTCGCTCGCGACGCCGTTGTTGTGGTAGCCCCGCGGCGCACTGCGCCTGGCGGGGCTTTTTCCTTCCGGGCCAGTGGTCGCGGCAGAAGCCGCCGGAAAGGCCGGCGGCGACACAAGAGCCTGTGGAGGTCACATCAGCGCCGAAACGCGTGTCAACGAGCGCATCCGCGCTCCGGAGGTCCGGCTTGTCGGCTCGAAGGGCGAGCAGATCGGGATCGTCTCCATTAACGAGGCGCTCCGGCTCGCACAGGAGGCCGACCTCGATCTGGTCGAGGTTGCCCCGACCGCGCGGCCCCCGGTCGCAAAGCTCATGGACTACGGAAAGTTCAAGTACGAGTCCGCGGTCAAGGCGAGGGAATCCCGCAAGAACCAGACCCAGACGATCGTCAAGGAGATCAAGCTCCGCCCGAAGATCGACCCGCACGACTACGGCACCAAGAAGGGCCACGTCGAGCGGTTCCTGAAGGCAGGGGACAAGGTCAAGGTGACGATCATGTTCCGGGGACGTGAGCAGTCCCGGCCGGAACTCGGATTCCGCCTGCTGCAGAAGCTGGCCGACGACGTCAACGAGCTTGGCTTCGTCGAGTCCCAGCCGAAGCAGGACGGGCGGAACATGATCATGGTGATCGGCCCGCACCGGAAGAAGACCGAGGCCAAGGCCGAGGCGAAGGCCGATCGCGAGGCACAGGCAGCCGCCCAGCAGCAGCAGGTTCCCAGCCCGCGCAGCGAGGCTGCCCCGGCGCCGACCGACGTGTAAAGGTTTACCCCGCGGTCGCGGGACAGACGGTGCGGTGCGGGCTCCGCGCAGAGCCCGCACCGCCAGGGTTAACGCTGCCCCTTTCACGGGGGCGGCCCAATGAGGAGGACGACGGCGACCATGCCGAAGATGAAGACGCACACCGGCACCGCTAAGCGGTTCAGGGTAACCGGCAGCGGCAAGATCATGCGGCGGCGTGCCAACCGCGCGCACTACAACGAGCACAAGTCGTCCCGCGTCACCCGTCGGCTCTACAACGAGGTACCGGTCGCGCCCGCGGACGTCCGCGCGATCAAGAGGCTCCTCGGCAGGTAGCCGCGGCCCATATCTAGGGAGACACGACAATGGCACGCGTCAAGCGATCGCTTAACGCCAAGAAGAAGCGCCGGGTAATCCTCGAGCGCGCGAGCGGCTACCGGGGCCAGCGGTCACGGCTGTACCGCAAGGCCAAGGAGCAGGTCCTCCACTCGATGACCTACGCCTACCGCGACCGCAAGGACCGCAAGGGCAACTTCCGCCGGCTGTGGATCCAGCGGATCAACGCCGCGGCGCGGGCGAACGGGATGACCTACAACCGGTTCGTGCAGGGCCTCAAGGCGGCCGGCATCGAGGTGGACAGGAAGGTCCTCGCCGACCTCGCGGTCACCGACGAGGCCGCGTTCGCCGCGCTCGTCGAGGTGGCCAGGCAGGCGCTGCCCGAGACCGCGGCGGCCTGACGAACAGCGACTACCGCGGTGTCAGCCCGGCGCGGCTGCGCGCCGCCCGGCGGCTGACCAAGCGGGCGCTGCGGCAGCGTGAGCGGGCCTTCCTGGCGGAGGGCCCGCAAGCTGTTTCCGAGGCACTGGCGAGCGGTGCCCGCGTCACGGGCCTGTTCGTCACCGCGGACGCGCGGACGCGGCACGCCAGCCTGGTGGCGGCCGCCGCCACGGCCGGTGTCGAGGTCCAGGTGGTCAGCGGCGAGGTGATGAGCGAGCTCGCGCAGACCGTCACCCCGCAGGGGCTGCTAGCGATCTGCGAGTTCGTCGACGTGCCGCTCGACCAGCTTGATAACAGCAAGATGCGGCTGGCCGCCGTCCTGGCGAACGTCCGGGATCCCGGCAACGCCGGCACCGTGCTGCGGACGGCGGACGCGGCCGGCGCGGACGCGGTGGTGTTCGCGGACGCCTCGGTCGACCCGTACAACGGCAAGTGCGTGCGGGCCAGTGCGGGCAGCCTGTTTCACCTGCCAGTGGTGGCCGGGGTACGGCTCACCGACGCGATTGGCGGGCTCAAGCGTGCCGGGCTGCGGATCGTCGCGGCCGACGGCAGGTCAGGCGTTCCGCTGGACGACCCGGAGACGCGCGCGGCGCTCAAGGCCCCGACCGCGTGGCTGTTCGGCAACGAGGCGTGGGGGCTGCCGCCCGAGCTGCTCGCGCTCGCGGACCAGTCCGTGGCGGTGCCGATCTACGGCCGGGCGGAGAGCCTGAACCTCGCCGCGGCCGCCGCTGTGTGCCTGTACGCGTCCGCGGCGGCCCAGCGCTGAATGCGCCCGATAGCACCGCCCCTATAACCGCTGAATGGGCCATTTAGTGGCGAACGCCTAGCAAAAAAGAATCGAAAGTGGCTTATTGTATTTGCGTTACGACGGAGAGAAATCCCGGGTCCGGGACTGTCATTGAGGCGGTTTCCCGCGCTAGAGTCTGATCACATTCCGTCACTCGCAATCGTGAAACGAGCCAGCACGGGCCGTTACCACGCGGCCCTTGCCGGACGGAGGCAACGCAGTCGTGGAGGACAACACAGCGGGCCGGGGCTCCGCCCCTGGCGGGCCCGGGCATGCCGACGGCCCGCCCGCGCCTGAGCAGTCCCCGCTGGCCGCGGACCCTCCCTCAGCGGCCCGTGCCTCGCTTGCTGCCCAGAGCGTGCCCGCCGCCGAGTCCCTGATGGCCGACGAGCTCCCCGACGGGCTGGTCGTGGCCGACGACGCGGGCCGCGTGATCATCTTCAACCAGGCCGCCGCCCGGCTGACGAGCGTCGCGGCCGAGGAGGCCGTCGGCAAGTTCGTGTCCGACGTGCTGCCGTTCCGCGACCACGACGGCCGCGACTGGTGGGTGTGCGTCGACCCGTACCACGGCCTGGCCACCCGTACCAGGCACCCCGAGCGCAGCCTGTACCTCACCGACGGGACCGAGCTCCTCGTCTCCGCCGGCTACGTCCGCGACGGGCGCGGCGGCGCGGTCCGCCGCCTCGTGATCACCCTGCGCGGGGCGCAGCAGCGGGCCAGGCTCGAGCGCAGCCGCGCTGAGCTGGTCTCCACCGTCGCGCATGAGCTGCGGTCCCCGCTGACCTCGGTCAAGGGGTTCACCGCCACGCTGCTGGCCAAGTGGCCCCGGTTCACCGACAACCAGAAGCTGGTCATGCTCGAGACGGTCAACGCGGACGCGGACCGGGTCACGCGGCTGATCACCGAGCTGCTCGACGTGTCCCGCATCGAGTCGGGCCGGATGGAAGTGCACCGGGAGCTGGTCGACGTCCCCGAGCGGGCGCGCAGGCTCATCGCGGGCCGGGTGGCGGCCGGCGAGCGGGAGGACCGGTACCGCCTCGAGGTCGCCAGCGACCTCCCGGATACCTGGCTGGACGCCGACAAGGTGGACCAGATCCTCGGCAACCTCGTGGAAAACGCCGTCAGGCACGGGGCTGGTATCGTAACGATCGTGGTAGAGCGCGCGCGGATCGGCGGCGACCAGGCGGTCGCCGTCTCGGTGCGCGACCAGGGGGAGGGAATCCCCCCGGAGATGGCGCACCGGGTGTTCCGCCAGTTCTGGCGTGGCAAGCGCCGTGGCGGCACCGGTCTCGGCCTGTACATCGTCAAGGGCCTGGTCGAGGCGCTCGGCGGTGACATCACCGTGGGCCGCGCGCCCGGCGGCGGTGCCGAATTCCGATTTACCGTGCCCGCGGGGGCGCCTGTCGCGTAGTGGCGGACATACAGTCGCCACCGTACGTTCCGGATAATGTTCGACCGCAACCCGCCGCGGGCCTGCCAGCTGCCTGACCACCTTCACCCTGGGGAAGCACGATGTCCGCACCTAACAAGAACTACGACCCGGTCGCGGTGACCGCGCTGTCCGCCGCCGAGGTGGACCGCGCGCTCGAGGCGGCGCTGGCCGCGATCGAAGCGGCGAGCACGCTCGACGAGCTGAAGGAAGCGCGGCTCGCGCACGACGGGGACAAGGCGCCGCTGCGGCTGGCCCGCGCGGAGATCGGCGCGCTGCCGCCGGAGGCGAAGGCCGACGCGGGCCGCCGGGTGGGCGCCGCCATGAACCGGATCAGGGAAGCGATCGGGCAGCGCCAGGCGCAGCTCGAGCGCGACCGCGACGAGCAGGTGCTTGTCACCGAGCGGGTCGACGTGACGCTGCCGTTCGACCGCACCCCTGAGGGGGCCAGGCACCCGGTCACGATGACCGCCGAGCGGCTCGCCGACGTGTTCGTCGCGATGGGCTACGAGGTCGCCGAGGGCCCCGAGGTCGAGGCCGAGTGGTACAACTTCGACGCCCTCAACATCCCGCCGGACCACCCGGCGCGAGAGATGCAGGACACCCTGTTCGTGGCGCGGCCCGATGGCGAGCCGGGCCCGTCCGGCATGGTGCTGCGCACGCACACCTCACCCGTGCAGATCCGCAGCCTGCTCACCAGGCCGCTGCCGCTGTACGTGGTCAGCCCGGGCAAGGTGTACCGCAACGAGGCGCTGGACGCCACCCACCTGCCGGTCTTCTACCAGATCGAGGGCCTCGCCGTGGACGAGGGGCTCACCATGGCGGACCTGCGCGGGGCGATCCAGGCGTTCGTCGACGCGCTGTTCGGAGCGGGGCTGCGGACGCGGCTGCGGCCCGACTACTTCCCGTTCACCGAGCCGTCAGGCGACGTGTCCATGGAGTGCCACGTGTGCCGGGGCGAGTCGGTCAAGCCGGGCGCGGACCCGTGCCGCACCTGCCGGTCGATGGGCTGGATCGAGATCGCCGGCTGCGGCATGGTCAACCCGCGCGTGCTAGTGGCCTGCGGCGTCGACCCGGACAGGTACAGCGGCTTCGCGTTCGGGCTCGGCATCGAGCGGGCCCTGATGCTGGCGCACGGCGTCAACGAGATCAGGGACACCGTGGACGGTGACGTGCGGTTCAGCAGGGCGTTCGGGATGGAGATCTAGCGATGCGAGTGCCACTTTCCTGGCTGCGCGAGTACGCGCCGGTCCCTGAGCCCGTCGACGCGGCCGACGTGGCCCGGCGGCTCACCGCCGCCGGCCTCGAGGTCGAGACGGTCGAGCAGGCCGGCCACGACATCCGCGGCGTCGTCATCGGCCAGGTGCTGACCGTCGAGGAGCTGACGGAGTTCAAGAAGCCGATCAGGTACTGCCGGGTGGCGGTCAGCGAGGAAGAGCTCGCCGGCCCGCCGGAGAAGGCCGCCGGCGTCATCTGCGGCGCGGTTAACTTCGCGGCCGGGGACAGGATCGCGTACGCGCGGCCGGGCGCGGTGCTGCCCGGCGGGTTCGAGATCGGCGCGCGCAAGACCTACGGCCGCATCTCCGAGGGCATGATCTGCTCGGCGAAGGAGCTGGCGATCGGCGAAGACCACACCGGGATCCTGGTGCTGCCGCCGGACGCGCCGCTCGGCGCCGATTTCGTCGCGTACGCGGGCCTGCGGGACGACGTGCTCGAGATCACCGTGACGCCGGACCGCGGCTACGCGGTCAGCATCCGCGGCGTGGCGCGCGAGCTGGCCACCGCGTACGGCGTGCCGTTCACCGACCCGGCGGAGGCTCTGGACCTGTCGGCCGATGGTCCCAGCGATGAGGTGTGGCCGGCCAGCATCGCCGACCCCACCGCCTGCGACCGGTTCGTGCTGCGCGAGGTCCGCGGCTTCAACCCGCACGCGCCGTCGCCGCTGTGGATGCGGGTCCGGCTGGCGCGCTGCGGAGTGCGCGGCGTGTCGCTCGCCGTCGACGTGACCAACTACCTGATGCTCGAGCTCGGGCAGCCGCTGCACGCGTTCGACCGGTCCAAGCTGCACGGTGAGATCGTGGTGCGGCGCGCGCGGCCCGGCGAGAAGCTGGAGACGCTGGACCACGTCAACCGCGCCCTGTACCCCGAGGACATCCTCATCACCGACGGGTCAGGCCCGATCTCGATGGCGGGCACCATGGGCGGCCTGGCCACCGAGATCGACGACGACTCCACCGACATCGTGATCGAGGGCGCGCACTTCGACGCCGTTGGCACCGCGAAGATGAGCCGCAGGCACCGGCTGCATTCCGAGGCGTCCTACCGGTTCGAGCGGGGCGTCGACCGGGAGCTGCCGCCGCGCGCGACGGCCCGCGCGGCCGCGCTGCTGGCCGCCCTCGGCGGCGGCGTCATCGTGCCCGGGTACACCGAGGCGGCGGTCCCCGTCGAGCCGGTGGTCATCGAGATGGCGGCCGACTACCCGGACCGCGTGGCCGGCGTCGTGTACGGCCTGGACACGGTGGTCCGGCGGCTGACGCAGGTCGGCTGCGAGGTGCGCAGCGGGTTCGCCGCCGCGCTGCCGACGATCGCGCCGTGGCGTCGGGGGGGCGCCAGCCACGACGCCGCGCCTGAGGACGAGGCGGCAGAGCCAGGGGCCCGCGAGCGGCTCTACCCGGTGCTGCGGGTCGTCCCGCCGTCCTGGCGATCGGACCTGACCGACCCGGCGGACCTCGCCGAGGAGGTCATCCGCCTCGAGGGCTACGCCAACGTGCCGGTCCGGATGCCGCGCGCGCTGGCCGGCCACGGCCTGACCGAGCGCCAGCGGCTGATCCGGGCGATCGGCCGCACGCTCGCCGACGCCGGTTTCGTGGAGGTGAACGCCGAGCCGTTCGCGCCCGCCACGGAGGCCGACAGCCTGTTGCTGCCGCCCGAAGACCCGCGGCGGCCCGCGGTGCGGGTCGCGAACCCGCTCAGCGACGACCAGCCGAACCTGCGCACCACCCTGCTGCCCGGTCTCTTCCGCGTCCTGCTGCGGAACATCGGCCGCGGGTTCCCCGACACCGCGCTCTTCGAGACGGGCGTGGTGTTCCGGCCGCGCCCCGGCGCGCCGGGCGCCGCGCCGATCCTGGCCACCGACCGCGGTCCCACGGTCGGGGAGCTGGCCGCCCTGGAGGCGGCGCTGCCCGATCAGCCGGTGCTCGTCGCGGGCGTGCTGGCCGGCGACCGCGAGCTGCCCGGCTGGTGGGGTCGGGGACGGGCCGCGACATGGGCGGACGCGATCGAGGCGGCGCGCCAGGCCGGCGCGGTGGGCCACCTGACGTTCGAGGTGCGCGCCGCGCAGGAACCGCCGTGGCACCCCGGCCGGTGCGCGGCGCTGTACGTGCGTGCGGTCACTGCTGACGGCACCGGGCAGGAGCACCAGTGGCTGGCCGGGCACGCGGGCGAGCTGCACCCCCGGGTGATCGAGGCCTACGGCCTGCCGCCGCGGACCTGCGCGTTCGAGCTGGACTTTGCCGTGCTGGCCACCGCATCGGCCGCGGCCGTCGTACGCGGGCCTTCGCTGTCCCCGTACCCGCCGGCCACTCAGGACGTGGCCCTCGTGGTCGCCGCGGAGGTACCCGCAGCGGACGTCACCGCCGCCTTGCTCGACGGCGCGGGCGACCTGCTCGAGGACGTGCGGCTGTTCGACGTGTACACCGGCGCCCAGCTCGGCGACGGCCGCAAGTCGCTGGCGTATACGCTGCGCTTCCGCGCGCCGGACCGCACGCTGACCGCCGCCGAGGTGACCGCCGCGCGAGATGCCGCGGTCGCCGAGGCCTGGCGCACCGGCGCCGTGCCGCGGGCGTAGTGCTGGACCGATCCGGGCCGCGGAGGTTACTTCGCCCAGCCAGTGGTGCCCATCCACCGCTCCTCTCGCGCGTCCGCGGCCAGCCGCATAGCCGTAAGTAACTGTGTAGCGACTGTGCGCTAGTTCAGCGTCTCCTCTTGATGCTTGAATAGGCCGCCATCCCCGGTCAACCCATGAGAAAATGCTCAGAGGTAACGTTTTGGTAACGGAGGTTCGATCCGCGCACCGACCGTGTGGCCTGCAAACGCTTGCAAGGCCGGGATTGCCGGGTCCGTGTCCGGCTCGTCCGTACAGAGACCGTCACGGGGATCCTGTCGGTCAGTAGCCGCGTTCTGACAGTGCGCACGTGACATGTGTGCCAATCTGGGGTTAACGCCACACCTTGTGCTGTCCGGCGTACTCAGCGTCAAGGGGAGGGTTCGATGCGTTTCGCGCGCAGCAGCGTGCCCGGCCGCCTGCCCGGCCATGGCATGCCGCGCGTCCGCGACTGGCCCGTCTGGTCGCTGCCGGCCCGGCTGCGCGCGTTCGTTGTGCTCGTGATCTGCGCGGACCTGGCCTGCACAGCCGTGGCCGCGGCGGCGTTCCGGTTCTCCGCCGGCCAGCTCGCACTGTTCGCCGCGCTGCTGGCCTGCGGCGCCGTCACGGTGGAGCTGACCAGGCGGGCCGGTGAGCCGGCCGGCGTCGTGAAGGACGTGTACGCGGTCTGGGAGCTCCCCGTGGTGATCCTGCTCCCCGTGCTGTACGCGCTGATCATCCCGGCGATCCGGCTGGCGCTGACGCAGTGGCGGGTCAAGCGGGCGCCGCCGTACCGCCGGGTGTTCACCGCCGCGGCGATCGGCCTCGCCTACGGCAGCGCGTCGCTGGTCTACCACGGGATCCTGCCCGCCGCCGGGGACCCGCGCGGCTACCTGTGGCGCCATCCCGCGATGTGGCTGGTGGCGGCCGGGGCCTGCGGCCTCACGCAGTGGGCGGTTAACCAGGGCCTGGTGCTGAGCGCGATCCGGCTGGCGGACCCGACCACCAGGATCAAGGCCACCGTGCTCGGCAGGGAAGAACTGCACAACGACGCGACGGAGCTCTGCGCGGCCGTGCTGGTGGCGCTCGGCATGACCGTCAGCTACCTGACGCTGATCATCGCGCTGCCGCTCGCCACGCTGCTGCAGCGGTCGTTCCGGCACCCGCAGCTGCTCAGCGAGGCCCGCGCGGACGCCAAGACCGGGCTGCTCAACGCGGCGACCTGGGAGCGCGAGGCGAGCGCGGAGGTCGCCCGCGCGGTCCGCACCCAGTCACCGCTCGCCGTGGCGCTGCTCGACCTGGACAGGTTCAAGCAGATCAACGACACCTACGGCCACCTGCTCGGCGATGAGGTGCTGCGCCAGATCGCCGCCACGATGACCCAGGTGCTGCGCGACTACGACCTGGCAGGCCGGTTCGGCGGCGAGGAGTTCGTGATGCTCCTGCCGCAGACCCGCGCGGTCGACGCCTTCAGGATCGCCGAACGGGTCCGCGCGCACATCGCGAACCTGGCGATCTACGCGGACGGCCCTGCCGGAGCCCCCGGGACGCCGGAGGCGCCGGGGGCGCCAGGGGCGCCAGGGTCCGAGCGGGTGCCGGTCACCGTGTCGATCGGCGTCGCGGCGCTCGATAACGGCTCCCGGCGCGAGCTGACAGAACTGCTCGCCGCCGCTGACGCCGCCCTCTACCGGGCCAAGGCCTCCGGCCGGGACCAGGTGCAGATGATCAGCACGAGCCGGGGCCTGAGCGCGGTCCGGCCGCCGGCGGACGAGATGGCCGCCACCGCCGCTTTCCCGCGGGGCGCGCAGCTGCCCGTCGAAGGCATCGAGCCGGACGGCGGTCAGCTGCCGGACGGCGCGGGGCCCGCGGACGCCGCCGGCGACGACAGCACCGCCAGCACCTCAGCGCTCGCGGTGTGACACTCGGAGGCGACGCCGGTCCGCAGCGTCGTCGGCGTGGCGTACCCCTGGCAGGTCCAGCCGTCCACCGTCACCGGCGCCCCGCCGCCGTTGCCTTGCACCCGGCCGCCGGCGATCATCGCCGCGTAGTCGCGTTCGACGCTCAGCACGGTGGCGCAGTCCACCGTCCCCTTCTCCACCTTGACCCGCACCGGCACGCCCGCCCCGGTGCGGGTGGTTCCGCAGGACGTCCCGGTCGCGCCCGGCGCGGGCGGTCCCGGCGCGGGCGGTCCCGGCGAGCAGCCCGTCAGGACCGCCCCGAGCACGCCCACGGCCCCGCCTAGCCAGCACAGTGCGGCAAGCGCCGCCCTCTGGTGCTTCCGGCGTCCGCTCCTACGCCATCCACCCACCCGTCCACCCTAGAGCCGTACCGCACAAGAACGATCGCAGCGCACCAGTTGTCCGCACCCCGCACCCGAGACCGCCACGAGCGCCCGTGTTGCATATTCATGCAATGGGATGCATACTTCTTCAGGAAGCGAGGAGGCTGAATCATGGGCATACGGGTCGCGGTGGCGGGCGCCAGCGGCTACGCGGGCGGCGAGCTGCTGCGGCTGCTCGCCGGGCACCCCGACCTCGAGATCGGCGCGGTCACCGGAGCGAGCAGCGCCGGCAAGCCGGTCACGGAAGTCCACCCGAACCTCACCGGCCACCCGGCCTTCGACGGCCGCGACTTCCAGCCCACCGACGCGAGCACGCTGTCGGCCGCCGAACTCATCTTCATGGCCCTCCCGCACGGCGAGTCAGCCGCGCTCGCCGAGCAGCTGCCCGACGCGCGGATCGTCGACCTGTCGGCCGACTTCAGGCTCGGCGACGAGTCCGCCTGGCACCGCTTCTACGGAGCCGACGTCCGCTACGCCGGCCGCTGGGCCTACGGCCTCCCGGAGCTGCCCGGCGCCAGGGACGCGATCAGGGCCGCCCGCACGGTCGCCGCGCCCGGCTGCTACGCCACCACGTCGATCCTCGCGCTCGGCCCGCTGTTGGTGGCGGGCCTCGCGCAGCCCGACGACATTGTCATCGTCGCCGCCTCCGGCACCTCGGGCGCCGGCCGCTCGCCCCGCCCCGACCTGCTCGCGAGCGAGGTCATGGGCAGCATGTCCGCGTACAAGGTCGGCGGCAGGCACCGGCACACCCCGGAGATCGAGCAGGCCCTCGCCGACGTCCTCAATTTTTATCCCGAACGGGCCCGTGGTGACTCCCCGCCCGTCACGATCTCCTTCACGCCGGTGCTCGCCCCGATGCCGCGCGGCATCCTCGCCACCTGCACCGCCCGGCTGACGCCGGTCGCCACCGACAGCCCGGACCCGGACAGCGCGCTGCGCGGCGCGTTCGCCGACGCGTACGCCGGCGAGCCGTTCGTGCACCTGCTCCCGGCAGGCCAGTGGCCGGTCACCGGCGCGGTGGCCGGGTCGAACGGGGCGCACGTTCAGGTGACCGCCGACCAGCACGCCGGGCGCGCGGTCGTGGTCGCCGCCACCGACAACCTCGGGAAGGGCGCGGCCGGCCAGGCCGTGCAGATCGCCAACCTCATGCTCGGCCTGCCAGAGTCGGCCGGCCTGACGACCCACGGAGTAACCCCTTGACATCCTCCACCCGGGCTGGAACCAGGGGATTCCAGACGCAGCTCACGTTGCGCTTTAGGTTCGCGGTTCGTAGGCCGGGCCAACCCGTCGCCTCCCCGCGCAGCCACGGCATGCCCTTCCGCAGATTTGTGCTAGGTAGTACATGTGTCAGCTTGATTATCGCTGACAGATTCGATCATATCATCTCCGGAAGGGAGGAAGCGGGTGTTCGTCCCTGAGCTGAACGATGGGACTTACGCGCCGCGATGCTAATGAGCGTGACTGCACCGCAGGGCTTCCGCGCCGCGGGCGTTGCTGGCGGCCTGAAGCAGTCCGGCGACCGGGACGTTGCAGTGGTAATCAACGACGGCCCGTCCCGCGCCGCGGCTGCGGTGTTCACCGCCAACCGGGTGCAGGCAGCCCCGGTGAAGTGGACGCGGCAGGTGGTTAGCGGCGGCCGAGTGCGCGCCGTCGTGCTGAATTCCGGCGGCGCGAACGCGTGCACCGGACCGCTCGGCTTCCAGGACACCCACGCCACCGCCGAGCGTCTCGCCCAGGCGATCGGTGACTCCGCCGGCGAGATTGCGGTCTGCTCGACCGGCCTGATCGGCGAGCGGCTGCCGATGGACAAGCTGCTGCCCGCCGTCGACGCGGCGGTCGCGGAAGCTGATAGGTCGGGCGGGGTGCACGCCGCCGATGCGATTCGTACCACGGACACGGTGGTGAAGATCGCATTTAGAAGGCCCGACGGCTACTCCATCGGAGGCATGGCCAAGGGCGCGGGCATGATCGCCCCGGCGCTCGCGACCATGCTGTGCGTGGTCACCACGGACGCGGACCTCAACGCCGAGGAGCTCGACAGTGCGCTCCGCTCGGCCACCGCCGTCACCTTCGACCGGCTGGACACCGACGGCTGCATGTCCACCAACGACACCGTGCTGCTGATGGCCAGCGGCGCGTCCGGGGTCAAGCCCGGCAAGCAGGACTTCACCCGCGCCCTGACCGAAGTCTGCGCCGACCTGGCCCGTCAGCTCCAGCTCGACGCCGAGGGCGCGTCGAAGATGATCACGATCGAGGTCGTCGGCGCGGCGAGCGACGGCGACGCGGTGACCGTCGGCCGCGCGGTGGCCAGGAACAACCTGCTCAAGTGCGCCATCGCCGGCGAGGACCCGAACTGGGGCCGGGTGCTGTCGGCGGTCGGCACCACGGACGCGGTGTTCGACCCGGACCGGCTGAACGTCGCGATCAACGGCGTCTGGGTGTGCCGCGGCGGCGCACCAGGCGACGAGCGGTCCAAGGTCGACCTGAAGAGCCGCGACGTCACGATCACCGTGGACCTGTCCGCCGGCCCGAACGCCGCGCTGATCCTCACCACCGACCTCACCGAGGCCTACGTGCACGAGAACGCGGCGTACTCGACATGACGATCGTGGTCAACGACGACAAGGCCGACGAAGAGCGCCGGGCCGCAGCGACCGCCAAGGCCGGCACCCTGATCGAGGCGCTGCCCTGGCTCGACCGCTTCCACGGCGAGACCGTCGTGATCAAGTACGGCGGCCACGCGATGACCGACGAGCACCTGCGCGCCGGGTTCGCCCAGGACCTGGTGTTCCTCCGGCACGCGGGGCTGCGCCCGGTCGTGGTGCACGGCGGCGG
Organism: uncultured Actinomycetota bacterium; assembly: GCA_963843745.1. GTDB lineage: Bacteria > Actinomycetota > Actinomycetes > Streptosporangiales > Streptosporangiaceae > Trebonia. The sequence continues at coordinate 86,801 of CAWJLP010000005.1, read as the reverse complement.
GCCGCAGGTCACCGAGCACCTGGACCGGCTCGGCATCGAGTCGGTCTTCGCCGCCGGGCTGCGGGTGACCACGGAAGAGACGATCGACGTCGTCCGGATGGTGCTCAACGGCAAGGTCAACAAGGACCTGGTGGGGCTGATCAACCGGTACGGCCCGCTCGCGGTGGGCCTGTCAGGCGAGGACGCGAACCTGTTCAGCGCCCGCCGCAAGGCCGCCGAGGTGGACGGCGAGTGGGTGGACATCGGCCTGGTCGGCGACATCGTGGCGACCGACCCGGGCCTGGTCAAGGGCCTCATCGCCGATGGCAGGATCCCGGTGCTGTCCAGCGTCGCGCGCGGCGCGGACGGCGACGGCGTGGTCTACAACGTCAACGCCGACACCGCGGCCGCCGCGCTCGCGGTCGCGCTCGGCGCCATCAAGCTGGTCGTGCTCACCGACGTGGCGGGCCTCTACAGGGACTGGCCCGCCTCCACCGAGGTGATCAGCCAGCTCGGCGCCGGCGACCTGGAAGAGCTGCTGCCGGCGCTGTCGGCCGGCATGATCCCGAAGATGGAGGCCTGCCTGACGGCGGTGCGCGGCGGCGTCCCGGAGGCGCACGTGCTGGACGGCCGGCTGGAGCACGCGATCCTGCTGGAGATCTTCACCGACTCCGGCATCGGCACGATGGTCTCTGCTGACCCGGGGGGACTGACTTCCCGCACGGGAGGCTCCCGCCCCCCGTCCCCCCTGGCCCCCGGAGCCCTCCGAGAAGGAGATACGCCATGAGCGAGAGCGAGGCCCTGCGCGAGCGCTTCGAGGCGGCCATGATGCCGAACTACGGCACCCCGCCGCTGGCGCTCGCCCGCGGCGAAGGCTGCCGGGTCTGGGACGCCGACGGCAACCAGTACCTGGACCTGATCGCCGGCATCGCGGTCAGCGCGCTCGGTCACGCCCACCCCGCCATCGTCGAGGCGGTGTCCGTCCAGGTCAAAAACCTCGCGCACACCTCGAACCTGTTCGTGCACGAGCCCGGCGTGCGGCTCGCCGAGCGGCTGCTCGGCCTGCTCAACGCCGACGGGCAGGCCCGCGTGTTCTTCTGCAACTCGGGTGCGGAGGCCAACGAGGCCGCCATCAAGCTGGTCCGCCGCGCCCGCGGCACGGACAAGCCGTTCGTCGCGGCGATCGGCAGCTTCCACGGCCGGACGATGGGCTCGCTCAGCATCACCGGCAAGGAGTCGATCAGGACGCCGTTCGGCCCGTTCGGGGTCGACGTGCGCTGGATCCCGTACGGCGATGAGGCGGCCCTGGCCGGCGCCATCGACGCGGAAGTCGCGGCGGTCTTCCTCGAGCCGACGCTGGGTGAGGGCGGCGTCGTCCCGCCGCCGGACGGATACCTCCGCGCCGTCCGCCAGGCCTGCGACCAGGCCGGGGCGCTGCTGGTGCTCGACGAGATCCAAAGCGGGATCGGCCGCACCGGCGACTGGTTCGCCCACCAGGCGGCGGGCGTCCTCCCCGACGTGCTCACGCTCGCCAAGGGCCTCGGCGGCGGCCTGCCGATCGGCGCCTGCATCGGCTTCGGCGAGGCGGGCACCGCGCTGCGCAAGGGGGACCACGGCTCCACGTTCGGCGCCAACCCGGTCGCCTGCGCCGCCGCCCTCGCGGTGCTCGACACCATCGAGCAGCAGAACATCCTCGGCAACGTCAAGACCGTGGGCGACGCCCTGGCGAGCGGCATCGAGGCGACCGGCCACCCCCTGCTCAAGGGCGTGCGCGGCAGCGGGCTGTGGCTGGCGGCGGTGCTCACCGAGGACAAGGCGCCGGCGGTCTACCAGGCCGCGCAGGACAAGGGCTTCCTCGTCAACGCGGTGCAGCCCGACGCGGTGCGGCTCGCCCCGCCGCTGATCCTCACCGAGGCCGAGGCCGGCGAGTTCACCGCCGCGCTGCCCGCTATCCTGGCCCAGGCCCACGAGGCGTAACCCCACCGAGACGTAGACCCCATGCCCAAGCACTTCCTGCGCGACGACGACCTCACCCCCGCCCAGCAGGCCGAGGTCCTCGACCTGGCACGCGCCATGAAGAAGGACCGGTTCGCCCGCCGCCCTCTCGAGGGCCCGAAGGCCGTCGCCGTCCTCTTCGACAAGCCGAGCCTGCGCACCCGGGTGTCCTTCACCGTCGGCGTCGCGGAACTCGGCGGCCTGCCCCTCGTCATCGACACGCAGACCACGCACATCGGCCGCGGCGAGACGATCGGCGACATCGCCAGGGTGCTCACCCGCCAGACGGCGGCGATCGTGTGGCGCACGTTCGGCCAGGACCGCATCGAGGAACTGGCCGCGGCGAGCACCGTCCCCGTGATCAACGCGCTGACCGACGAGTTCCACCCCTGCCAGATCCTCGCCGACCTGCAGACCGTGACGCAGCGACTCGGCCCGCTCCCCGGCCGCGCCCTCGCCTACCTCGGCGACGGGGCGAACAACATGGCGCACTCCTACCTGCTCGGCGGCGCCACCGCCGGGATGCACGTGAGGGTCGCCGCCCCGCCCGGCTACCAGCCCGACCCGGGGATCGTCGCCGCCGCCCAGCGGATCGCCGCGGAGACCGGCGGGTCGGCCGCCGTCGTCGACGACCCGGCTCTCGCGGTCAAGGGCGCGGACGTGCTCGCCACCGACGTCTGGGTCTCGATGGGCCAGCAGGACGCGCCGGCCCGCCGGGAGGCGCTCGCCCCGTTCCAGGTCAGCGGCGAGCTGCTGGCGCTGGCCGCCGACGGCGCGATCGTGCTGCACTGCCTGCCGGCGCACCGCGGTGAGGAGATCACCGCCGGGGTGATCGACGGCCCGGCCAGCGCGGTGTGGGACCAGGCGGAAAACCGGCTGCACGCGCAGAAGGCGCTGCTGGCCTGGCTGCTGGAGCAGTCCTGATGGCGACCCCGTCGGCCCCGGCGACGAAGGCCGCCAGGCAGGCGCGGATCGCCGCGATCCTGGCCATGGAGCAGGTGCACTCGCAGGAACAGCTGGCCGTGCTGCTCGACAGGTACGCGGGCATGCACGTCGCCCAGGCCACCCTGTCCAGGGACCTGGACGAGCTCGGCGTCGTCCGGCTGCGGGCGGCGGACGGCTCGCTGGTCTACGCGCTGCCCGGCGAGCCGGGAGGGCCCGGGTCCCGCGCCGGTATCGGTCTTGATTTTCCCGAACGTACGCAGCCGTCTCTCACCCCGCCCGCTCCGCCCGCGGCTGAGGCGGCCAGCGACCCGGCGGCGCCCGTCACGGATCATCCCGAGCCGCCGGCCGTCCGGGCGGCTGGGCAAGTACCTGAAGGAGCTCCTGACGTCGGCCGAGTCGAGCGCGAACCTGGTGGTGCTGCGCACCCCGGCCGGCGCCGCGCAGTTCCTCGCCTCGGTCATCGACCACGCCGCCTGGCCCGCGATCCTGGGCACGGTGGCCGGCGACGACACGGTCCTCGTGATCGCCAGGGACCCGTCCGGCGGCGACGCTCTCGCCGCCGACTTCCGCCGCCTGGCCGAACGCCGCCGATAACCCTGGCCGAACGCCGCCGATAACCCTGGCCGCTCCGCCACCCATAACCTCCCGCCGCCACCCCCCCACATGACCCCCGCCACCACCCCCACGACCTCCGCCGCCACCCCCCACATGACCCCCGCCGCCACCCCCCATGACCCCCGCCACCACCCCCATGACCTCCGCCGCCACCCCCACATGACCTCCGCCCCCCACCCCAAGGTGGTCGATGTGACATCGTCCACCCTCTTACGTGGTCGATGTGACACCGACCGCGTTCGCCGTGGACCCAATAGGCTGGAGTGCGGGGCCGATGCGTTACGACTGGGGATAGGTGGGATTGATGGGATCGGACGAGCAGTCGTCGTCTTCGGGTGGATCGCCCACACGGCTGTGGGGCGGCCGGTTCGAGGGCGGACCCGCGGACGCGCTGGCGCGGCTGTCGCTGAGCGTCCAGTTCGACTGGCGGCTGGCGCGCTACGACCTGCTGGCGTCCCGTGCGCACGCGCGGATGCTGCACCGGGCCGGGCTGCTGACCGACGGCGAGGCCGACTCGATGCTCAAGGCGCTCGACGACCTGGACCGGGCGGTGGAGGACGGCACCTTCCGCCCGACGCTCGCCGACGAGGACGTGCATACCGCGCTCGAGCGGGGGCTGCTCGAGCGGCTCGGCGCCCTCGGCGGCAAGCTGCGGGCCGGCCGCAGCCGCAACGACCAGGTCGCCACCGACCTGCGGCTGTACCTGCGCGATCACGCGCGGCTGATCGTCAGCAGGCTGGCCGAGCTGCAGACCGCGCTGATCGCCCAGGCGGAAGCCTGCGGCGACACGCCCGCCCCCGGCATGACGCACCTCCAGCACGCCCAGCCGGTGCTCTTCGCGCACCAGCTGCTCGCCCACGTGCAGGCGTTCGCGCGGGACGTGAGCCGGCTGCGCGACTGGGACAGGCGCGCTGCGGTCAGCCCGCTCGGCGCCGGCGCGCTCGCCGGGTCGTCGCTGCCCGTCGACCCGCGGCAGCTCGCGACCGAGCTCGGCTTCGACAGCGCCGCGCCGAACTCCATGGACGCGGTCGCCGACCGCGACTTCGCCGCCGAGTTCTGCTTCGCGGCCGCGCTGACCGGCGTGCACCTGTCCAGGCTCGGCGAAGAGATCGTGCTGTGGTCCTCGCAGGAGTTCGGCTGGATCGAGATCGACGACGCGTACGCCACCGGCTCGTCGATCATGCCGCAGAAGAAGAACCCGGACGTCGCCGAGCTCGCCAGGGGCAAGGCCGGCCGGCTCATCGGCGGCCTCACCGGCCTGCTCACCACCCTCAAGGGGCTCCCGCTCACCTACAACAGGGACCTGCAGGAAGACAAGGAGCCGGTGTTCGACGCGGTCGACACGCTGCTGCTCGTGCTGCCGGCCATGGCCGGCCTCGTCGCGACCCTCAGGATCAACGCGCAGCGGCTGCGCGCCGGCGCCCCCGCGGGCTACACCCTGGCCACGGACCTGGCCGAGTACCTGGTGCGGCGCGGTGTCGCGTTCCGCGAGGCGCACGAGATCGTCGGGCACCTGGTGGTGTGGTGCCAGGTCCACGACGTCGGTCTCGACGAGGTGAGCGACGAGGACCTCGCGCGGGTTTCCCCGCACCTGACCCCGGACGTCCGCGCCGTGCTCACGGTGGACGGCGCGCTCGCCGCCCGCAAGGGGTTCGGCGGCACGGCGCCGGACCGCGTCGCCGAACAGCTCGTGGCGCTGCGCACCACGGTGAACGACGCCGCGGCATGGGCCACGGCCGGCGGTGCCTGACCAGGCCGGCCTGCTGCCGAGGGAGTTCCTGAACCGGCCCGCTCCTGAGGTCGCGCCCGGCCTGCTCGGCTGCGTGCTCGAGCACGAATCCGCCGAGGGGCTCGTCGCGGTCAGGCTGACCGAGGTGGAGGCCTACAACGGCGAGGGTGACGCCGCGTCGCACGCGGCCAAGGGACGGACGGCGCGGAACGCGGTGATGTACGGGCCGCCAGGGCACGCCTACGTGTACTTCACCTACGGCATGCATTTCTGCGTGAACGTCGTCTGCATGACGCCAGGCACCGCGTCGGCGGTGCTGATGCGGGCCGGCGCGGTGATCGCGGGGGAGGACCTCGCCCGCCGCAGGCGGCCCGTCAAGGGACCGCCAAGGGATCTCGCGCGGGGCCCGGCGCGGCTCTGTCAGGCGCTCGGGATCGACCGGGCCCTCAACGGCGCCGACTTCTGTGATCCAGCCTCGCCGGTGCGGCTCAGGACCAGGATCGGTCCGGTAGAAGAGAACGCGATCTGCACCGGCCCGAGAGTCGGGGTGAGCGCGGCAGCCATCGTGCCGTGGCGATTCTGGCTGGACGGGGAGCCTTCGGTGTCCGTGTACCGGCCGTGGGTGCCACGGCGGCGGCCAGACCGCCCGATTTGACGAAGGTTCCCCGTGGTCGTAGAGTTCACATGCCCCGAGGGGGACTGGACGCCGCGAGGCGAGACAGGCCCTGGGGAACCACCGAGCAGCCTCCTACGGGAGCTTCGTGTGTCCGTAACATCCTGGAAAATTCCAGGAAACGCGGTTGACACCGAAGGTGCTGCGGAGTAGAGTATGAGGGTTGCCCCGGAGTAGGAGCTGAAGCTCCTCGATGGTGTGTGTCCGTTTCTTGAGAACTCAACAGCGTGTTAAAAGCCAGTGCATTATATGTACTAAACCCCCGTCGCGGGATGGTTCTTAGGGGTTGTCCCGTTACGGATTTCAGCCATGACTTGAGCTCATGGTTGGGTTTCTGGTTTCCCGGGTCCTTTTGGGGTCTGGGTGCTGGTCATTCAACGGAGAGTTTGATCCTGGCTCAGGACGAACGCTGGCGGCGTGCTTAACACATGCAAGTCGAGCGGAAAGGCCCTTCGGGGTACTCGAGCGGCGAACGGGTGAGTAACACGTGAGCAACCTGCCCCTGGCTCTGGGATAGCCTCCGGAAACGGGGATTAATACCGGACATGACCTGCTGCCGCATGGCGGCGGGTGGAAAGTTTTTCGGCCAGGGTGGGGCTCGCGGCCTATCAGCTTGTTGGGGGGGTGACGGCCCACCAAGGCGACGACGGGTAGCCGGCCTGAGAGGGCGACCGGCCACACTGGGACTGAGACACGGCCCAGACTCCTACGGGAGGCAGCAGTGGGGAATATTGCGCAATGGGGGAAACCCTGACGCAGCGACGCCGCGTGCGGGATGAAGGCCTTCGGGTTGTAAACCGCTTTCACCAGGGACGAAGCGAGAGTGACGGTACCTGGGGAAGAAGCGCCGGCTAACTACGTGCCAGCAGCCGCGGTAATACGTAGGGCGCGAGCGTTGTCCGGAATTATTGGGCGTAAAGAGCTCGTAGGCGGCCGGTTGCGTCTGCTGTGAAATCCCGGGGCTTAACCCCGGGCGTGCAGTGGATACGGGCCGGCTGGAGGCAGGCAGGGGAGAATGGAATTCCCGGTGTAGCGGTGAAATGCGCAGATATCGGGAGGAACACCGGTGGCGAAGGCGGTTCTCTGGGCCTGTACTGACGCTGAGGAGCGAAAGCGTGGGGAGCGAACAGGATTAGATACCCTGGTAGTCCACGCCGTAAACGTTGGGCGCTAGGTGTGGGTCCCTTCCACGGGGTCTGTGCCGCAGCTAACGCATTAAGCGCCCCGCCTGGGGAGTACGGCCGCAAGGCTAAAACTCAAAGGAATTGACGGGGGCCCGCACAAGCGGCGGAGCATGTTGCTTAATTCGACGCAACGCGAAGAACCTTACCAAGGTTTGACATGGCCGGAAAACTCGCAGAGATGCGGGGTCCTTCGGGGCCGGTCACAGGTGGTGCATGGCTGTCGTCAGCTCGTGTCGTGAGATGTTGGGTTAAGTCCCGCAACGAGCGCAACCCTCGTCCCATGTTGCCAGCATTCAGTTGGGGACTCATGGGAGACTGCCGGGGTCAACTCGGAGGAAGGTGGGGATGACGTCAAGTCATCATGCCCCTTATGTCTTGGGCTGCAAACATGCTACAATGGCCGGTACAAAGCGCTGCGACATCGTGAGATGAAGCGAATCGCATAAAGCCGGTCTCAGTTCGGATCGGGGTCTGCAACCCGGCCCCGTGAAGCCGGAGTCGCTAGTAATCGCGGATCAGCAACGCCGCGGTGAATACGTTCCCGGGCCTTGTACACACCGCCCGTCACGTCACGAAAGTTGGCAACACCCGAAGCCGGCGGCCTAACCCCGTATGGGGAGGGAGCTGTCGAAGGTGGGGTCGGCGATTGGGACGAAGTCGTAACAAGGTAGCCGTACCGGAAGGTGCGGCTGGATCACCTCCTTTCTAAGGAGCAGAGGCGCTTTAGGTCAGCGAATGACTGACCGGGCGCCCGTGCTTTCTAGTGGAGCACTGGCTATTCACCTGGGTCTTTTTCTTTCTCCCGGCTAGTACGGTCCCTTCGGGGTCCGGAACGGGGGGGCGGGACGGGTTCCGGGTGGGCACGCTGTTGGGTCCTGAGGGAGCGGGCTTTTGCCCGGGTCTTCAGTACAGGCTACGGGCCGTCTTCCGCGGGTGCGGAGGGGGGCCTGTGGTGCTGTCCGTTTCTTGAGAACTGCACAGTGGACGCGAGCATCTAATACCTGGAGCTCCCTTTCCCTTCGGGGGCGGGGGTTCCTCTGCGTATTTGTTTTTTGCAGTTGTAGTGTGTAGCCAAGTTTTTAAGGGCACACGGTGGATGCCTTGGTACCAGGAGCCGAAGAAGGACGTTGGAGCCTGCGATATTCCCCGGGGAGCCGGCAGCCAGGCTGTGATCCGGGGGTTTCCGAATGGGGAAACCCGGCGGCCGTCATGGGCCGTCGCCCCTGCCTGAATGCATAGGGCAGCGGGTGGTAACGCGGGGAAGTGAAACATCTCAGTACCCGCAGGAAGAGAAAGCAACCGCGATTCCCTGAGTAGTGGTGAGCGAAAGGGGAAGAGGCCAAACTTGTCACGTGTGATAGCCGGCAGGCGTTGCGTGGCGAGGGTAGCGGGACCGCCCGGTCAGTGCTGCCGCGCTGGCGGGGAGTGATAAATCGCGTGGCTAGCGGAAGGTCTTGGAAAATTCCGCCATAGCGGGTGACAGTCCCGTACGCGACAGCCGCGTGACTCCCGGGCGTGTTCCCAAGTAGCACGGAGCCCGTGAAATTTCGTGTGAATCTGGGAGGACCACCTCCTAAGCCTGAATACTCCCTGGTGACCGATAGTGGACTAGTACCGTGAGGGAAAGGTGAAAAGCACCCCGGTGAGGGGTCGTGAAATAGTACCTGAAACCGTGTGCTTACAAGCCGCAGGAGCGTAACACCTTCGGGTGTGTGGTGTGACTGCGTGCCTTTTGAAGAATGAGCCTGCGAGTTACGGTGTGTGGCTAGGTTAACCGGTGACGGGTAGCCGTAGTGAAAGCGAGCCTGAACAGGGCGTCAGAGTCGCATGCTGTAGACCCGAAGCGGAGTGATCTACGCATGGGCAGGGTGAAGCGCGGGTAAGACCGCGTGGAGGCCCGAACCCACCAGGGTTGAAAACCTGGGGGATGACCTGTGTGTAGGGGTGAAAGGCCAATCAGACTCCGTGATAGCTGGTTCTCCCCGAAATGCATTTAGGTGCAGCGTCGCGTGTTGCTTGCCGGAGGTAGAGCTACCGGTTGGCCTAGGGGGCCTGAAAGCTTACTGAAGTCAGCCGAACTCCGAATGCCGGTCAAGCGCAGCGTGGCAGTGAGACTGCGGGCGATAAGGTTCGTGGTCGAGAGGGAAACAGCCCAGATCGCCGGCTAAGGCCCCCAAGCGCGTGCTAAGTGGGAAAGGATGTGGAGTCGCAGGGACAACCAGGAGGTTGGCTTAGAAGCAGCCACCCTTGAAAGAGTGCGTAATAGCTCACTGGTCAAGTGATTCCGCGCCGACAATGTAACGGGGCTCAAGCACGCCGCCGAAGCCGCGGCATTCCCGCGTCATGCGGGGATGGGTAGGGGAGCGTCGTGCAGCGGGTGAAGCAGCAGAGGAATCTAGCTGTGGACGCTGCACGAGTGAGAATGCAGGCATGAGTAGCGAAAGAGGAGTGAGAAGCTCCTCCGCCGAATGACCAAGGGTTCCTGGGGCAGGCTAATCCGCCCAGGGTAAGTCGGGACCTAAGGCGAGGCCGACAGGCGTAGTCGATGGACAACGGGTTGATATTCCCGTACCCGCGCGCGGCCGTCCATGCCGAACCTGGCGATGCTAAGCCCTGAAGCCCGCTGCCCTTTCGGGGGCGGCCGGGGGGAAGGGCGGCCCGAGCCGGCAGTAGGCAAGCCGAAGGAGAGACGCAGGAGGGTAGCTCTACCAGGCGGTGGTTGTCCTGGAGTAAGGGTGTAGGGCGGCACGCAGGCAAATCCGCGTGCCATGAAGCCTGAGACCTGATGCCGAGCCGTTACAGGCGAAGTGAGTGATCCCGTGCTGCCGAGAAAATCTTCGCGGCGAGGACGCGCGCGGCCCGTACCCTAAACCGACGCAGGTGGTCAGGTAGAGAATACCAAGGCGATCGGGTGAACCGTGGTTAAGGAACTAGGCAAATTGTCCCCGTAACTTCGGGAGAAGGGGACCCCTTTCCGGTGACGCACCATGCGTGACGGGCCGGAGGGGGGCGCAGAGGCCAGGGGGAAGCGACTGTTTACTAAAAACACAGGTCCGTGCGAAGCCGTAAGGCGATGTATACGGACTGACGCCTGCCCGGTGCCGGAACGTTAAGGGGACCGGTCAGCCTCTCCGGAGGCGAAGCTGAGAACTTAAGCGCCGGTAAACGGCGGTGGTAACTATAACCATCCTAAGGTAGCGAAATTCCTTGTCGGGTAAGTTCCGACCTGCACGAATGGCGTAACGACTTCCCCGCTGTCTCAACCGCGGGCCCGGCGAAATTGCACTACGAGTAAAGATGCTCGTTACGCGCAGCAGGACGGAAAGACCCCGGGACCTTTACTGCAGCTTGGCATTGGTGCTCGGGATGGTTTGTGTAGGATAGGCGGGAGACCGGGAAGCGCGGACGCTAGTCCGCGTGGAGTCAATGGTGAAATACCGCTCTGATCATCTTGAGTGTCTAACCTGGGCCCGTGATCCGGGTCAGGGACAGTGCCTGGCGGGTAGTTTAACTGGGGCGGTTGCCTCCCAAAAGGTAACGGAGGCGCCCAAAGGTACCCTCAGCCCGGTCGGTAACCGGGTGCCGAGTGCAAGTGCACAAGGGTGCTTGACTGTGAGGCAGACATGCCAGGCAGAAGCGAAAGCTGGGACTAGTGATCCGGCGCCGGCTAGTGGAAGCGGCGTCGCTCAACGGCTAAAAGGTACCCCGGGGATAACAGGCTGATCTTGCCCAAGAGTCCATATCGACGGCATGGTTTGGCACCTCGATGTCGGCTCGTCGCATCCTGGGGCTGGAGCAGGTCCCAAGGGTTGGGCTGTTCGCCCATTAAAGCGGTACGCGAGCTGGGTTTAGAACGTCGTGAGACAGTTCGGTCCCTATCCGCTGCGCGCGCAGGAGGCTTGCGAGGAGCTGTCCCTAGTACGAGAGGACCGGGACGGACGGACCTCTGGTGTGCCAGTTGTCCCGCCAGGGGCACGGCTGGTTTGCTACGTCCGGAAGGGATAACCGCTGAAAGCATCTAAGCGGGAAGCCCCCCTCAAGACCAGGCCTCCCACCACCACGAGTGGGTAAGGCCCCCAGCCAGACGACTGGGTTGATAGGCCGGAAGTGGAAGCCCCGCAAGGGGTGCAGCTGACCGGTACTAACCGGCCGAGGGCTTGGCACCACCACCCACTGCAAACAAGCAAGCATGCTACGCGTCCACTGTGCGGTTCTGGAGACACGGCCACCACCACGGCCACACAACTCCACAGCGTTGCGGCGGCCACAGCGAAGGGGAAACACCCGGACCCATTCCGAACCCGGAAGTTAAGCCCTCCAGCGCCGATGGTACTGCGAGGGAGGCCTCGTGGGAGAGTAGGACACCGCCGCGCACCATTAGAGGGCCGCCCCCAGTGCCGGGGAGCGGCCCTCTTATTTTTGTGTGTATAGACCGTTCAGGAGGTCGGTGACAGTGGCCGGAGATGACAGCTCGTCGCAGCGCGACGGTGCGGGTGACGGGCGCGGCCGTCCAGGCGGTAACAGCGGCGGCCGCGGCTCAGGCGGCCGGGGCGCTAAGGGCGCCGGGTACGGCCGCGGCAATGACCGCGGCGCCGGTCGTGGCACTGGCGCCGGTGGCGGACCTCGGCGCACGGGCAGCGGTACTCGCGGAACGGGAACCGGCCGCGGGGCTTCTGGCGGCCACCGGGACAGGCCATCGCGCGGCGCCGGTGGCGAGACCTGGAGCCGGCCCCGCACGGACAGCCACGGGCGGCGGCCGCAGGAAGGCGACCGCGACCGTGAGCGCGGGTCCGGCCGCGACTCCGACCGCGAGCACGGCGACGACCGCCGGGCATCGTCGCCCCCCTCAGGCTCATCTGGTTACTCCCGCGGCGGGAACGGCAGGGGATCGGACCGGCCAGTCCGCCGCGACGACACCGGCCGCCCCGCGGGCTACCGCTCCGGCGGGAACCGGGGCTCGTCCCAGGGCTACCGCGGCACCCGCGATGGCGGATACCGGGGCGCGAGTCCCGGCGGTCCGCGCCGTGACTGGGACCGCGAGGGCGGCGACCGCGATGCGGGCCGCGGCGGTCCTCGTCGTGACTGGGACCGCGACGGCAGTGACCGTGCCGGGAATCGCGGCGACAGGGGTCGTGACGGTGGGGAGCGTCCCGTGGGTCGCGGCGGTCCGCGCCGTGACTGGGACCGGGACGGTGGTAATCGTGCCGGGGATCGCGGCGGGCCCCGTCGTGACTGGGACCGTGACGGTGGTAACCGTCCCGCGGGCCACGGTGGACCGCGCCGTGACTCGGATCGCGCAGGCAGCGACCGCGCTGCAGGCCGCGGCGGTCCGCGCCGGGACTGGGACCGGGACGCTGGTAACCGTGCCGGGGATCGCGGCGGGCCGCGCCGGGACTGGGACCGGGACGGCGGTGACCGTCCCGGGGATCGCGGCGGTCCGCGCCGTGACTGGGACCGGGACGCTGGTAATCGTGCCGGGGATCGCGGCGGGCCCCGTCGTGACTGGGACCGTGACGGTGGTAACCGTCCCGCGGGCCACGGTGGACCGCGCCGTGACTCGGATCGCGCAGGCAGCGACCGCGATGCAGGCCGCGGCGGTCCGCGCCGTGACTGGGACCGGGACGCTGGTAATCGTGCCGGGGATCGCGGCGGCCCCCGGCGTGACTGGGACCGTGATGGCGGTGACCGTCCCGCGAGCCGCGGCGGACCGCGCCGCGACTCGGATCGCGACGGCGAACGCGGTTACGATCGCCGGCCGCGCGCGGGCGGATCGGACCGGGCCGGTACGGGGCGCACGGGCCGGCCAGGGTATGGCGGCGACGCGGAGCGTCGCGGTGGCCGGTCAGGCGACCGCGGTGGCTACCAGCAGGACGGCGCGGAGCGCCGCCCGCCGCGGTACGGTGCCGGGCGCCCGTCCGGCGCGGGCCGCGAGGAGCGAGACGGCGCCGGGCGCTCGGACAGGCCACGCTCATACGGGTCCGCTGACTCCGGCCGCCCGCCGCACAGCCGGGGCTTTAGCAGGGACATGTCCGACCGGATCGGCGGTTCGTTCCCCCAGGAGCGGGCCGAGCGCGGCGGGTACGGTCGCGACCGGCGGCCAGGCGGCCGCGATCCGCGTCAGCAGCGCCCGGCTCGGCCGGGAGGCGCTGGCAGGGGCGGACGGCCGGATCGTTCGGCCGAAGGGTCTGGCGCAGGCTTCCGCCCGCGACAGGCGGACGACAGGGATCGCCGGGCCGCGCGCAGGAGCGACAGGGACAGCGGCGCCGCTCCCAGGATCCCGGACAGCATCACGGAAGACGACCTGTCCCGCGACGTCAAGGCGGAACTGCGCGGGCTGCCCGCGGACCTGGCCGCCACCGTCGGCCGGTACCTGGTCGCCGCCGAACTGGCCGGCGATCCGGAGCAGGCGTACCGGTACGCGCAGGCCGCACGCAAGATCGCCGCCAGGATCGGCGTCGTGCGCGAGGTCAACGGCATCACCGCCTACCAGACGGGACGCTGGGCGGAGGCGCTCGCGGAGCTGCGCGCCGCGCGCCGGCTGACCGGGCGCGACGAGTACCTTCCGCTGATGGCGGACTCAGAACGCGCCCTCGGCAGGCTGGACGCCGCGCTTGAGCTCGTGCACAGCGACGACGCCAGGCGCCTGCCGCGAGCGGCGCAGATCGAACTGCGCATCGTGGAGTCAGGCATCCGCAGGGACCAGGGCCTCGCCGACGCGGCGGTCCTAGTGCTGCAGGTTCCCGAGCTGACCGACGGCCGGCTGCGCCCCTGGTCGGCGAGGCTGTTCTACGCCTACGGCGACGCCCTGCTCGCCGCGGGCCGCCCCGAGGCGGCCAGGGAAGCCTTCTCGCGCGCCGTCGTCGCGGACGGGGAGGAGGAAACAGACGCCCTGTCCCGCCTCGACGAACTCGACGGCGTCACCCTCGAAGACCTCGAGGACTACGAAGACGAAGACGACCTCGACGACGAGGACGGCCTCACAGACGAGGTTGACGAGGACGACGAAGACGAGGCCGAGGACGACGACCTGACGGACGAGGCCGACGAGAACGATGAAGACGAGGCCGAGGACGACGACCTGACGGACGAGGCCGACGAGGACGACGAAGACGAGGCCGAGGACGACGACCTGACGGACGAGGCCGACGAGGACGACGAAGACGAGGCCGAGGACGACGACCTGACGGACGAGGCCGACGAGGACGACGAAGACGAGGCCGAGAACGACGACCTGACGGACGAGGCCGACGAGAACGACCTCGACGACGAAGCAGACCTTGAGGACGAGGATGACGTCGAGGACGAAGACGATGACTTCGACGACGATGAGGACGACCTGACGGACGAGGCCGAGGACGGCGAGGACCTCGACGATAAGGACGATCTCACCGACCAGGCGGAGGACGACAAGGGCGACGCCGACGACGAAGGAGACCTCGCAGCCGAGGCGGACGGCGACAAGAAATGATGTCGCCGGTCAGGACGACAACCTGATAGACGACTTATCGTGCGGGATTAGCCCCGGATTCCGGGGGCTAATCCCGCACGATCTTTTCTGACGGCTTTCCAGTGTGCCGATCGGGGCTGGCGTGACTGGTGTGAGCTTGCGACCTGAGGACACGAGCGCCGCGACGCTCAGCCGACGGGCGTTTCCAGCTTGTCTAGCCAGCCCCAGATGCCCTGGACGTTCAGGGCCGGGCCGGTCATCCGCTCGAACCTGGCGGCGAGCGCCGGGTCGGCGTCAGGGCTGAGCACGGCGTACCGGGACAGCGTGCGGGAGCGCACCATGGCGACCGCGTGGTCGAGGTCCATGCCCGCGGCGCGGGCCTCGCGGGTGCGCGACACCCACACGTCGATCTCCTCCGCGGAGCGGGCGAGGGTCGCGTCCACGTCGGTCACCGGCCCGTAGTGGCTGAACAGCAGCCGGGAGGGCCGCAGCGCGGCGAAGCGGCGCAGCGAGGCCAGCGCCGTCTCCTGGTCGAAGTCGGGCGGCGGGGTGGCTGGCCGCAGGTCGCCGGTCTCCGGGATGTAGACGCCTGCCGCGTCGCCCACGTACAAGTCGCCGCTGGCCGAGTCGATCAGCCCGACGTGATGCTTGGCGTGCCCGGGGGAGTAGTGGCTGTCCAGCCGCCGCCCGTCCCCGAGGTCGATGCTGCCCACGTCGTCCAGCGCGACGATCCGGTCCGCGGGGACCGGCGCCAGCTCCCCGAAAAGCCTGTCAAGCGCGGATCCGTACACCACGCGGGCGCCGGCCATCAGGCGGCTCGGGTTGGCGAGGTGCCGCGCGCCCTTGACGTGCACCGCGACCTGCGCGTCCGGGTACATGGCCGCGATGTCACCGGTGCCGCCCGCGTGGTCGAGGTGGATGTGCGTGACCACGACCGTGGCCAGGTCCGTCGCTCCGACCCCCAGGGCGGTGAGCGCGGCCCGAACTACCGGCGCGGACGCCGACGTGCCCGTTTCCACGAGGCACGGCCTGCTGCCCCTGATGAGGTATCCGGCGGTTATCCCTGCGTACCCGGCCATCCGGGTGTCGATCTGGAAGACATCGCTGCCGAGGTCGGTGATGTCACTATCTGAATATTTTCCGTCGCTCCTAGCAATGTCGTCACCCACCCGACTATTGTCCCAGACTAAGGAAAGGGAACAGCCCATGGACCTCATGCTCAGTGAGTACTCCGCCGCTCCGGGTACCACCGTCATAGCGGTGAGCGGAGAGATCGACGTTTACACGGCGCCCCGGCTCAGGGAGGCGATCGTCAGCCTGACAGACGCGGGGAACTACCGCTTGATCGTGGACATGGAGGGCGTCGAGTTCCTCGACTCCACCGGGCTCGGCGTCCTCGTCGGGGGCCTCAAGCGGGTGCGCGCGCACGACGGCGTCATCGACCTCGTCTGCACCCAGGGCCGCATCCTCAGGATCTTCCGTATCACCGGGCTGAGCCGGGTCTTCAATATCTACGATTCAGTGGACGAGGCCCTGGCCAGCCACGACAAGCCGGACATCCACCTCGCCGTCGCCGACGAGACAGGCGATTCCGCGGACTAGCCGGCCGTCCAGCGGCGCCCTCACGGCTCGAACGTCCTGAGCACCAGCCCCGTCCGCGGCTTGGGGCCGAACGACGTGGACTTGCGCGGCACCCGCTCGCCGTGCGCGGCCACGTCCTTGACCGCGGCCAGCGGCATCGGGTTGCAGATGACGGCGGTGCCGCCGGCGTCCAGCGCCATCCGCACCGCCTCGCCCGCGTCGTGCGAGATCAGCACGTCGCGCTCGTTGTCCTTGATCAGCCACAGCCGGGCCAGCAGCAGTTCCTGCATGACGGAGGCGTCGAGTGCCCGCCAGCGCGGCGACGCCTCGGCTGGCATCGCGGCCGCCAGCTGGTCCTCGTCCGGCTGGGTCAGCAGCCAGCAGCCAGGCCGTCCCACCAGCAGGAACGCGGTACCGTCCCGTCCCGCGGCCGCCAGCCGGTCCACGGCGGCCGAAACGTCGCCGGGCGGCACGTCCGCCAGCTTCTCGACGGTGAACGCCTCCGCGGCCAGCCGTGCCGCCTCCTCGGGCGCCAAGTGCGGGATCACCCGGTGGATCGCGCCGAGCCTGGGCGGGTAGGCGTCCGCGTCGACAAGGAACGCCAGCCCGTAATCCCACGGTCCCGCGTCGTCCATCAGGCTGCGCAGCTCCCGGTAAGCGGCGTACCGGTGGTGCCCGTCGGCGATCAGCGCGGTCCGTCCGGCCAGGTCGGCGGCGATGGCGGCGTGCTCGTCCGGGTCGGTCAGCCGCCACAGCCGGTGCGTGATCCCGTCGCTGGTGACCGCGGATACCAGCGGCAGCCGCTCGTCCGCCACGAGGTCGACGAGCCGGGATGCCGGGCCGGCGGGGCCCCCGTGCCCGCTGGAACCCGCGGCACCCGGTCCGTCCAGCGCGTCGAGTGAATCGGCGCCGGACTCCCCGCCGTTATAGACGAGCAAGATCGGCTCGAGGTTGGCTCGCGTCGCCATCATGAGCTCGCGCCGGCCCGACACGATGGCGGGCATCACCCCTTCGTGTGGCAGGATGCCGTCGGTGCCCACGCCGACGAGCCCGATGAGGCCACGCTGCGTGAAGCCGGGACCGCGCTGCTCGTAGACGTACAGCGCGGGCTCAGGGTCGGGCGCCAGCACGCCCGCCGACAGCCACGACCCCAGCCGCTCCGCGGCCACCGCGCCCGCGGCGTGCGCGTCGAGCTGAATGGCGGGCAGAATGAGCCGGACGACGTTGTACGGCGAGGCCGCGAGCAACGCGTCTAGCGTGCCAGGGCCGATCACGTCGTACGGTGGTGAAGTGACGTCGGCGAGCCCGCTCACCCGGACCGGGTCGTAGCGGACGCCGCGGAACGGCGCCAGTACGACACCCGAACCAGGGCTGGACGGAGAGTGGGTCTGCACATCATGTCTGAAGGACCAAGCGGCGGCTGGGATTCCCCGTTTCAGGAAAACAACCCAGAAACGGACGACGTGCACGCCTGGTACACCACCGGGATGGAACTGCTCGGCAAGGGCAGCCCGGCCGCCGCGGCCCAGGTGCTGCAGCGCGCGGCGGCGGCCGAGCCGCAGTCGCGCAGCGTGCGCGAGGCCCTCGCCCGCGCTCAGTTCGACGCCGGGCGGTACGCGGAGGCGGCGGACAACTTCCGCGTGATCGTGGAGGCGAGCCCGAGCGACGACTACGCGCACTTCGGGCTGGGGCTGGCGCTCGCCCGCACCGGCGACCCCGAGGCCGCCGCGGAGTACCTCGCCCTGGCGGCCGCGATGCGGCCGGACCGCAAGCCGTATACCGACGCACTCCGCCAGGTGCGCGCGACCCTCGAGGCCCGCAAGCGGATGGCGGAGTGATGACGGCAGGTTCCCGGCCCCTCGGCGCCGCCTACGACGTGGCGCTGCTCGACCTGGACGGCGTGGTGTACATCGGCGGCGTCCCGATACCGGGCGCTCCCGAGGCCCTCCAGCGGGCCAAGCGCGGCGGCATGCGCCTCGCCTACGTCACCAACAACGCCTCCCGCACCCCGGCGGCCATCGCGGGCCTGCTGGCGGGCATGAACGTCCCCGCCGATGAGGCCGACGTCGTCACCTCCGCTCAGGCCGCGGCCCGGCTGCTCGCCGACAGGCTGCCGCCGGGCGCCAAGGTCCTCGTCATCGGTGCGACCGCGCTGCGGCTCGCCGTCAGGGAACGCGGCCTCACGCCGGTGTCCACCGCCATCGACCAGCCGAAGGCGGTCGTCCAGGGCTACGGCCCCGGCATCATGTACGCGACTCTCGCCGAGGGCGGCCTCGCCGTGCGGGCGGGGGCGCTGTTCGTCGGCACCAACGCGGACAGCACCCTGCCCGGCCCGCGCGGCATCCAGCCGGGCAACGGGTCGCTGCTCCAGGTCATCGCTTACGCGACCGGCACCGCGCCGGTCATCGCGGGCAAGCCGGAACCGCCGCTGCACCGCGAGTCGGTGATCCGCACGAACGCGAAGAACCCGCTCGTCGTCGGCGACCGGCTGGACACCGATATCGAGGCCGCGCACCGCGCCGGCGCCGACAGCCTGCTGGTGCTCACCGGGGTCTCCCGCCCCGCCGACGTCGTGCTCGCGCCGCCGTCGCAGCGCCCTACCTACATCGGCGAAACACTCGACGCCCTGCTCCAGCCGTACCCGGATGTCACTCTTACGGATGACGGCGCGACGTGCGGCGGCTGGACGGCGCTGCGGGCCCAGGGCGGTCAGGGCACCGGGTTTGCCCTGAACGGCTCGGGCAGCGCCATCGACGGCCTGCGCGCGCTCGCCGCCGCCGCGTGGCAGGCAGGCGACGGTCGCACCGCGGACGACATCAAAACAGACGACATCAAAACAGACGACATCAAAACAGACGACATCAAAGCCGCCCTCAAGGAGCTCGCCGCCGCTGGCCTGCCGACTTGACAACACACCGTGTTTACGGTCTCCTAGTGCCCATGCCAGCACGCATGAGCACCCGAGTCGCCATGCTGTGCTGCCGCGTTCCCGCGTGTTGTCGCTGACCTCGCACCCAGGAGTCAGTCCAGCCAACACGTGAAGGAACCTCTCGTTGAACGCCGACCTTTCGGTTGCTCCTGAGATCGCCCAGCTCGCGGCCCCGTTCGCGCCGCTGCCGTCGTCTCGTGAAAGCGCCGCGCCGCACACCGACGGCCGCCGGGCGGGCCAGCTCAGCGAGCTCGCCGCCGCCCCGCAGCGCTGGTGGGACCTGGTCCGCTTCGATCCGGGCGCCCCGGTGCGCGTCCCGGTGCCGGGAACGGCCGGCGCGTGGCTGGTCGTGCTGCCTCCCGGCGCGGTCACCGACTGCGGCTGCGGGTACGCCACGCTGCTCGCCGGGGAAGCCGCCGAGGCGGGCCGCCCGCTGCGCGCGGGCCGGGTCCGGGTGCACGGCGACGGCGCCCCGCACCGGCTGCTCGGCGCGGGTCACGGGTACTCGGTGAGCCTGCACTACGCCGCGCGGCCCGGATCGCCCGGTATCACCCCGGGGGAGTAGACCGGAATCATCACTAGGACCGACGCCCTACCTACCCCGCGCCGGCAACACTGGAGTCGTCTCTAAGCAGAGAGGATAAATCTCCCATGATCGAGGTACGGGGCCTCACGAAGCGATACGGCGATAAAGTCGCCGTCAGCGATCTTTCTTTCGGCATCGAGCCGGGCAAGGTGACCGGTTTCCTCGGCCCGAACGGCGCAGGCAAGACCACCACCATGCGGCTGATTCTCGGGCTCGACTACGCGGACGCGGGGACGGTCACCGTTGACGGCAGGCAGTACCAGGACCTGGCGTACCCCATGCGCGAGGTCGGCGCCCTGCTGGACGCGAAGGCGGTGCACGGGGGCCGCAGCGCCTACAACCACCTGCTGTGCCTGGCACAGACCAACAACCTGCCGACGTCGCGTGTCGGCGAGGTGCTCGAGCTGGTCGGGCTTTCCGACGTGGCGCGCAAGCGGTCCAAGGGCTTCTCGCTCGGCATGAGCCAGCGGCTCGGCATCGCGGCGACCATGCTCGGCGACCCGCACATGCTCATGTTCGACGAGCCGGTGAACGGGCTCGACCCCGAGGGCATCCTGTGGATCAGGAACCTCATGAAGGCGCTGGCCGCCGAGGGCCGCACGGTCTTCGTGTCCAGCCACCTGATGTCGGAAATGGAGAACACCGCCGACCACCTGATCGTGATCGGCAGGGGCAAGCTCATCGCCGACTGCACGATGGCCGAGTTCATCGCCCGCTCGTCCGGTGCGGCGGTGCGGGTGCGGACACCCTCCCCTGACCAGCTGCTGCTCGCCGTGGCGGCTAAGGGCGGCACCGCCACCGTGGAGAACGACGGCTCGCTGCTGGTCCGCGGGATGCTCGCCGACATGGTCGGCGACATCGCCTTCGAGCAGGGCATCCGGCTGCACGAGCTGAGCGTCATGCGCGCCTCGCTGGAAGAGGCGTACATGGAAGTGACCGCGGACGCCGTGGAGTACCACGCCGAGGCGCGCACCGGTGCCGCTACGATCGGAAGCGGGGTCTGACCAATGGCTACCACTACTGCACCAGGCTCTGCCCCGGCACTGCGGCTGTCGGCGCTGCCGCCGGCGACCGGCCGCGCCGGGCTGCCCGGCGCGATCCGCTCGGAGTTCACCAAGCTCCGCTCGGTCCGCTCCACCTACTGGACGATCGCGGCGATGTTCATCGTCAGCGTCGGCATCGCCGCCATCGCCGGCTTCGGCATCGCGTCCAACATCCATAACCAACCGTGGAACGCGGCCGGGACGGACGCCGCGCAGGCGTCGCTGATCGCCTTCTTCGAGCTCGGCCAGCTGATCATCGCGGTGCTCGGCGCGATGGTGATCACGTCCGAGTACTCCACGGGGATGATCCGCACGTCGCTGACCGCGATGCCGCGGCGCGGCACGGTCTACGCCGCGAAGCTGATCGTGTTCGGCACGGTGACGCTGATCGTCTCGCTGATCACCTCGTTCGTCTCGTTCTTCGTCGGCCAGGCGGCCATGTCGGGCTCCGGGGTCGCCGCCTCGCTGTTCCACTCCGTCACGATCCCGCGGGACGTCAACATGAGCCCGCCCCCCGGCGGGCCCAACAGCAACGCGCCGCCGATCTATCACTTCATCGGCACGATCGTGATCTCTCCGGGCACCGTGCTCACCGCGATCGTCGGCACCGCGCTGTTCGTGACGGTCGTCGCGATGATCGCGTTCGGCCTCGGCGCGATCATCCGGCACACCGCCGGCGCGATCACCTCGGTCATCGGCCTGATGTTCGTGCTGCCGATCATCATCCAGATCCTGCCCGACAACTGGCGCTGGGACATCATGCGGTTCTTCCCCGACGCCGCGGGCCGGGTGCTCTCGGTGACCATCGGCCAGACCAACCAGCACCTGTGGTCGGCCTGGCCGCAGTTCGGGGTGACGCTGATCTACGCCGCCGTGTTCCTGACGGTCGGCGCGTACCTGTTCCGCAAGCGCGACGCCTAACCCCTTTCCGGGGGCCTGCCGATCGCGCGATCCATACCTTACAGAGAGGCTGGATCGCGCGATCGGCAGAATTTTTTCCGCCAGGATGTACCAGTGACCCGGATCCGCCTGACCGCTGGCCCGCTGCCGCTCCTGACCGCCGTCACCGCCGTCGCCGCCGTCGCCGCTGTGACCGGATGCGGCACGGCCCTGGTGGCGCGCCCCGCACAGACGGTGACGGTCCCCGCCGGGCACACGAGCACCGGCTGGGCCACGGCCGCGGCCGCCGGGCGCGCGGTCCCGCGCGGCGGGCCGGTCGGGGTGATCTTCTCCCAGGTGACCATGAAGGACGGATCGCTGATCACCATCGCCACGTTCCGCGGCCCGGTGCAGTACGCGCTGCACAACGGCAGCGATGACCCGGGACCGCTGGCCGGCCCGGTCAAGGCCGGCCCGACGATCACCGGAACGGAGCGATCAAGGCTGCTCGCCGCGTTCAACAGCGGGTTCAAGCTGGACGCGCTGGCCGGCGGCTACGAGCAGGAAGGCCACGTGGTCCGGGCCCTCCGCGGCGGCCTGGCCAGCCTGGTGATCGACACGTCGGGCCAGGCGACGGTCGGCGTCTGGGGCCACGGCGTGCCGGTCAAGGGCGAGGCCGTCTACAGCGTCAGGCAGAACCTCTGGGCGCTCGTCGCGGGCGGCAAGCCCACCTCGGAGTCGGCCAAGTGGTGGCGCTGGGGCGGCACGCTCGGGCACGCCGAGTCCGTGGCGCGCTCCGCGCTCGGCGAGAACGCGGCCGGCGAGCTCATGTACGCGGCGAGCATGTCCACCACGCCGGCCGACCTGGCCGAGGCGCTGACCGGCAGCGGCGCGCGGACCGCCATGGAACTCGACATCAACCCCGAGTGGGTGCAGCTGGACACCGCGTCCCGGCCGGGCGGCCCGCTCAGCCCCGGGGTACCCGGCCAGCACCGCCCCGCCGGCCAGTACCTCACCGGCTGGACGCGAGACTTCATTACCGTCCTCACCCCAGCGCCGTAACCGCCGCCACGGTCAGCTCCGTGAGGCTGGCCAGCTCCAGCCGCGCCACGGCGAGCGCGTCCGGCGCCGGCGGGTACTCCGGCCGCGGCACCGCGATCACCGCGAGCCCCGCCGCCGCGGCCGAGCGCAGCCCGTTGGAGGAGTCTTCCACCGCCGCGCAGGAAACCGGCGGCACGCCCAGCAGCCGAGCCACCGTCAGGTACACGTCCGGCGCGGGCTTGCCGCGCGCCTCCTCTTCGGTGGACCGCACCGCCGCGAACGACGGCCGCAGCCCCGACGCGTCGAGCACCACGGCGATCAGCGACCGGGGCGAGGAACTCGCCAGTCCCAGCGTGAACCGCGAGCCCATCAGCCGAACGGCGTCCACCGCGCCGGGCAGCAGCGGCAGGTGCGACCGGTACCGCTCGGCCATCGCCGAGACGACCACCTCCGCGACCCGAGAGGGCGACAGCCGCACCCCGAGGTCCGTCACCAGATAGGCCGACCACTCGGCGGTGCTCATCCCCATCATCCGGTCCTGCGCGTCCGGCGGCCAGTGCCCGCCGTGGGCGACGACGACCTCCCGGCGGACCTCTTCCCACACCGGCTCGGAGTCGACGAGCACCCCGTCCAGGTCGAACACGACCGCCTCGATCAACGCCGCCTCCTCGAAGAGACACCACGGGCCCGTTCGGGATAAAGATAAGACCTCAGCCGAGGATGAGCGCGAGCTGGCGAGCCTGGGCAACCAGCGTGCCAGCCGAGTCCCAGACTTCGAAATCTTCCTCGTGATAGCCGCCGCCGAGGTAGCTCGTCCACGCCCGGCAGGCCAGCCAGCCGGACGCCGGGCGGGCGCGCAGGTGCACGGTGAGCTCGACCGTGGTGGACGCGATGCCAAGCTCGAGCGCCGCGGGGGGTGCCGCGTCGACGATCAGCGGCAGGGCCAGCAGGTCCGCGGGGCGGCCGTCACGGAACCGCATCCAGAATTCATACCGCGGATTCCCGCTCGGCTGCCCGGTCAGCCAGCCGGGCGCGGACGGGATCCGGTAGTCGAAGTGGCTGGCGATCGAGACGCCGCGCACCGCGCCAGGCTCGAACCCGAAGCACTCCTCGGGAGGCGGCAGGTGCGGCGCGGCGCCGGCCGAGAACGCGAGACCGGGCGATCCCGGCCGCTCGGCGGCCTGCTCGAGGTCGGTGAACGCGGCAGTGGCGCGGAGCACCTGCTTGCCGTCCCGCCACAGGGCGGCCTCGCCGACGGCAGTCGTCTTGCCGGCCCTGATCACCTCGGTGCTCACCCGGGCCGCGCCCGGCGAGCCGGGCCGCAGGAAGAAGCCGGAGACGACGAGCGGGTCGGGAAACGGCAGCACGCGCGCCAGCGCGCGGGTGCACAGCGCCAGCATGAAGCCGCCGTTGACGCCGGGCATGCCTCCCCAGTCCTCCGGGAGGCTCGCATCGAAGTCGGGGCCGTCCCCGGACAGCCGGGTGTCCGCGTCGAACTCGAACTCGCCCACTTAAGGCAGCGTCAGGATCTCGTGGCCGTCCTCGGTGACCAGGACGGTGTGCTCGAACTGGGCGGTCCGCTTCCGGTCCCGCGTGACCGCGGTCCACCCGTCTGGCCAGATGTCGTACTTGATCGTGCCGAGGGTGAGCATGGGCTCGATGGTGAACGTCATGCCCGTTTCCATGATCACGTCGTTGTCCGGGTCGTCGTAGTGCGGCACGACCAGCCCGGAGTGGAACGTGGTGCCGATGCCGTGCCCGGTGAAGTCGCGGACCACGCCGTACCCGAAGCGGCGCGCGTAGGACTCGATGACGCGGCCGACGGCGTTCAGCGGCCGGCCGGGGGCGACGGCGCGGATGCCGCGCATCATGGCCTCGTGCGTCCGCTCCACCAGCAACCGGGATTCCTCGGACACGTCGCCGGCCAGGAACGTCGCGTTGGTGTCCCCGTGCACGCCGTCGATGAAAGCCGTTATGTCGACATTGACGATGTCGCCATCTTTGATGATCGTGTCATCCGGGATGCCGTGGCAGATGACCTCGTTCAGCGAGGTGCACAGCGACTTGGGGTAGCCGCGGTAGCCCAGCGTGGACGGGTACGCCCCGCGACTGATGAGGAAGTCGTGCCCGACCTGATCCAGGTAGTCGGTCGTGACGCCGGGCCGGACGTTGCGGCCCACCTCCTGCAGCGCCTGCGCGGCGAGCCGGCCGGCCACCCGCATCCGCGCGATCGTGTCGGCGTCCTTGACGTCGGGCTCGCCGAGCGTAGGCTGCTTCTTGCCGACGTACTCGGGGCGGACGATGTTCGAGGGGACCTGCCGGGTCGGGGAGAGCCGGCCCGGGTGGAGCAAAGTGGCCATGTTCTGGGAGTCTAATGTGCATGACTTCCTCACAGGAGCAATGGTGGTTCTGCACGAGGCACAACACGGTCGAGGGGCCGGACACCGACTGTCCTGGCAAGGACCTGCTCGGCCCGTATGCGACCAGGGAAGAGGCCGCGCACGCCCTGGAGAAGGTGAAAGAGCGCAACGAGGAGTGGGACGCGCAGGAGTAGCCGGAATGGCGGGACCGGCCGGATCGGCGGCGTCTCTTTCCGCGTCCGCCCGGAAGTAGGCTAGACCTCGTGAGCAAAGACTTGCCGCCCGCTGCGGAAGCGCGGCTGGCCGAGATCAGGCGCAGTGGCACCTGGGGTTCGGCGCTCACGGCCGACGAGTTCGCCGCGATAAGGTCCGTCGGCTTCGAGGCGGCCGGCCAGGTGCTCGGCGCGGCCGTCTACAACATCGGCTACGCCGGCGGCTACGGCTGCCCGGGCGCGTGGGGCAGCTACGGGTACTCCTGGGGCTCGTCTCCCATGGGCGCGCGGACCCAGGTGTCGAGCGCGGGCGGCTACGCGTCGTTCGGCCCGCTGGTGCAGACGATGTACGAGGCACGGCGCACCGCCATCAAGCGAATGGTGGAAGAGTGCCAGGAACTCGGCGGCCACGGCGTCGTCGGCGTCCGGCTCACGATCGGGCCCTTCCCGTCCGGCGGGCTGGAGTTCAAGGCGATCGGCACCGCGGTGCGCGCGCCCGGCGCTCCGCCGCTCCGCCACCCGTTCACCTCCGACCTGTCCGGCCAGGACTTCGCCAAGCTGGTGCACAAGGGCTGGATGCCCGCCGGGCTGGTGCTCGGCATCTCGATCGCGGCGCGGCACGACGACTGGCTGACCCGCGGCCAGACCCGCTGGGGCGCGGGGAACGCCGAGGTCAACGGCTTCACGGAGCTGGTCAACGACGCCCGGCACGACGCCAGGACGCAGCTCGCCGCCGACGTCACGCGGCTCGGCGCGCAGGGCGTGGTAGTCGCGGACATGAACTTCCACGTGCGCGAGCGCGAGTGCCCGGCTCAGGAGGGCGGCCGCGATCATGTGGTCGAGGCGATCAACGTCGGTACCGCGATCGTCCGCTTTTCAGATAATGCGGAACGTAAGGGGCCTTCTCCGCTGGCCATCATGTCTCTCGACCCGCAGCGGCGCCAGGCGGCGCGGGTCGACATCGGCGCGAACAGAAACGCCTAACGGAAGTTGAGGACGTCATGACCGACCAGCAGACCTCTGACCTTGGCGTGGCGGGCGTCCCGCAGGACGCCATCAAGCGGCTCGCGGAACTGCAGCCGGGCAAGGCCGGGTCGATCTTCACCTCCGACCTGTCGGTGAACGAGTTCCTGCTGGTGCGCGAGGCCGGGTTCCGGCCGCTCGGCCTGGTGCTCGGCTCGTCGATCTACCACGTGGGCCTGCAGATCGGCCGCTGGGGCCGCAACCAGGAGCTGGACGTGCTGTCGCAGGCGATGTACCACGCGCGGGAGCTGGCGATGTCCCGGATGGAGGCCGAGGCGGACGCGCTGAAGGCCGACGGCATCGTCGGCGTCCGGCTGGACGTGGAGATGAAGGAGTTCGGCGCGGACATCGCGGAGTTCATCGCGGTGGGCACCGCGGTGAAGGCCGAGCCGGACGCGGGCGGCGGCGGCGTGAGCAACTGGCGGAACAACAAGAAGCAGCCGTTCACCTCCGACCTGTCCGGCCAGGACTTCTGGACGCTGATCCGGGCGGGCTACGCCCCGCTCGGCATGGTGATGGGCTCGTGCGTCTACCACATCGCGCACCAGCGGATGGGCGCCAAGATCGGCAACATCGGGCGCAACGTCGAGATCGAGCAGTTCACCCAGGCGCTGTACGACGCGCGCGAGCTGGCCATGTCGCGCATGCAAGCCGAAGCCGAGGCGCTGCACGCCGAGGGCATCGTCGGCGTCCAGCTGCGGCAGCACAGCCACACGTGGGGCTCGCACACGACAGAGTTCTTCGCGATCGGCACGGCCGTGCGGCCGCTGCGCGAGGACCACGTCATCGAGCGCCCGACGATGGTGCTGTCCCTCGACTCTTAGCCCTGGCGGACGCTGGCGCGCGCCGCCCGCCTGGCGCGCGACTGGTCGTCGTGGGCCACCTTCGGCCTCGAGGGTCCCCCGCCGGTGCCCAACCTGCCCGCGGTCCTCGCCGACAACGAGCGGGTGGCCCAGTACGCCCGTGACAAGAAGGACCTGGCCTGCATGGCCGCCGGGATGACGGTTGAGCAAGTCGCGGAACTTCAGTTCGCCTATCCCACGTTTACCGAGGGCGTCAGCATGGCCGCGCAGAAGATCTGCCGGAAGCTGGGCATCGGCCACTTCCCGCAGGTCTGGAGCTTCCTCGGAGTCGACGAGTGAGAGCTCGCTAGGCGTTCGGGCCGCTTACCGTGTCCAGCAGGCGTGCCAGCCGCGCCCGCAGGCCTCGCGCCCCCGCCGCCCGCGCCGCGTCGCGCTCGCCCGCGGCGGCAGAAACTAGGTGCTGGCCCGCGTCGAACGACAATGACTCCGGAACCGCGAGGGCCTCGTGAGCGAGGGCGTCTAGTTCTGGGTCGCCTTCGTCGAGAGCCAGGATGGTGGCGCCCACCCGCCGCGCGTCATTAACCCTCTCCAGCAACGGCACCGGAGCGGTGTCCTCGGCGACCACGAACAGCGTCTCCCCCCGCTGCGCCGCCTCCAACCGAGCCAGCCCCACGGAAAGGTGGGGCGGCGCCCCAGGCGGCGGCGCCCACCGCACCAACGTAGGCGCCAGCTCAGGAATCCCGGCAAACCGAGCCTCATCATCCAGATGCGCCGTAACGTGCCACGGCTCGTAGGTGGGCGTGCCCACGACAAGCAACCCTCCCGCCGACCTAGGCGAGCGCCGCAGCGCTCGCCCGAACGCCCGGGCCTGCTCCAGCCAAGGCGACCCGGCAAGCAACGCACGGAGCGTAGCGACCTGGTCGGCATCCACGTATCAAGCATGCCCGCCCAGACGTTACTTCGCACGCATCCCCGATGACCGGACACACCCCTCGCCGACCGCGACCCCACGAATGAGAAGATCGATGCGGACGACAACCAACGGGAGACGTGGATGAAATTCGCCTGGCTGTGCAGTCACGAGTCCTACCAGCCCGAAGACCTGGTGAGTCAGGCCGTGGCCGCCGAGCAGGCCGGCTTCGACGTGGTGCTGGGCAGCGACCACTTCCACCCCTGGGTGGACGACACGTCCGCGGCCGGGTTCGTCTGGTCCTGGCTGGGCGCGGTGGCGGCTCAGACCTCGAACGTGCAGCTGGGCACCTCCGTCACCTGCCCGCTGTTCCACTACCACCCCGGCCTCGTCGCGCAGATGGCCGCGACGACCGACCGGCTGTCCGGCGGCCGGCTGCTGCTCGGCGTCGGCACCGGCGAGGCGCTGAACGAGCGCCCGCTGGGCTTCCCGTTCCCCGGCTACGCGGAACGCCAGGCGCGTATGCAGGAAGCGCTGGAGATCATGCACCGGCTGCTCGCCGGCGAGAAGGTGACCTTCCACGGCGAGTACTACACGACCGAGACCGCGAAGCTCTACTCGCCGCCGGCCGGCGACGTCCCGATCCTGATGGCCGCGGGCGGCCCCAAATCAGCGCAGTTCGCGGGCACCTACGCGGACGGCCTGATCACGAGCGTCAAGGACTCCGCGGACACGGTGGCCAAGGTCATCGCGCCGTACCGGCGCGCCGCCAGCGAAGCGGGCAGGCCGCACCTGGTGCTCGCCACCCGGTGGACCGTCCTCGCGGACGGCCCGTCCGAGGCGTGGGAGGCGCTGTCGTCCCTGCGCGGCCTGCGCGCCCCCGGCCGCCTCGAGGCGACCGACCCCGCCGAGCTGCGGATCAGGGCGGACGAGATGGACCCGCAGGAGGTGCTGTCCAGCTACGCCGTCGTCCCCGACGCGGCCGGCCTCATCGAGGCCTACCACCCGCTGGTCACGGACGTCGGCGCGGACGTCGTCTCCATCCAGGTGATGTCCCCCGACCCGATGGCCGCGATCGAGATGATCGGCAAGGAGGTCCTGCCGCAGCTGCGCGCGGCGGCGGCCGGCTAGCGGTAGGAGTACTCCTCCGTCGGGAAGGCACCGGAGGCGACGTCCGCGGCGAACTCGCTCGCCGCGGTGCGCAGCACCGCGGCGATGTCCGCGTACCGCTTGGCGAACTTAGGAGAGCGCGGTGACAGCCCGGCCATGTCCTGCCAGACCAGCACCTGAGCGTCGCAGTCCGGGCCGGCGCCGATGCCGATGGTCGGGACGTGCAGCGCCTCGGTGATCCGCGCGCCGAGCGCTGACGGGATGCCCTCGAGCACCACGGCGAACGCGCCGGCCGCCTCCAGGGCCTTCGCGTCGTGCAGCAGCCGGTCGCCGGCCTCGCCGCGGCCCTGCACCCGGAAGCCGCCGAACGCGTGCACGGACTGCGGGGTGAGCCCGAGGTGCCCCATCACCGGGATGCCGGCGGCGACGAGCTCCTCCACGTGGTGCGCGACCCGCATGCCGCCTTCCAGCTTCACGGCGTGCGCGCCCGCCTCCTTCATGAACCGGACAGCGGCCTCCAGCGCGGCGGCCGGTGACGCCTGGTAGGAGCCGAACGGCAGGTCCGCCACCACCATCGACCGCTTCGTCCCGCGCACCACGGCGGCGGTCAGCGGGATCAGGTCGTCGATGGTGACCGGGATCGTGGTGTCATAGCCGAACACCACGTTCCCCGCCGAATCCCCGACCAGCAGCACCGGGATCCCGGCCTCGTCAAAGATCCCCGCGGTCAGCGCGTCGTAGGCGGTGAGCATCGGCCATTTCTCGCCGCGCGTCTTCGCGGCGGCGATGTCCCTGACCGTGACCCGGCCCGGGCGACGGCCGCCATACAGCGGCTCAGTCTCTTGAGACGGCATGGCACAACCTCCACAGTCTCGAGTCGCCCCAGCGGCGTACCCGGACACGTTGATAATCGTACGTCAGAGGCGTGCGAGACTGAACGGGTGCGCAGTGACTTTGCCGCGGTCGACGCCATCGTCAGCCACTACTTCGACCGCGGCGCCCAGCCCGCGATCTCCTATGGCGTCGTCTCCGGCGGCGTCCTGGTGCACTTTGCCGGGTTCGGCGCGCGCGGCGACGGCAGGCCGGCGCCGGACGCGGACACGGTGTTCCGGATCGCGTCGATGTCGAAGAGCTTCACCGCGTCGGCCGTCCTGCTGCTGCGCGACGAGGGGCGGCTGGCGCTCGACGACCCGGCCGAGAAGTACGTGCCCGAGCTGGCCGGCTGGCCGCCGGTGACGCCGGACTCCGACCGGGTGACGATCAGGCACCTGCTGACGATGACCGCGGGGTTCCCGACCGACGACCCGTGGGGCGACCGGCAGCAGGGGCTGCCGCTCGACGAGTTCGGCGCGCTGCTGGCCGGCGGCATGCGGTTCAACTGGGCGCCAGGCACCCGGTTCGAGTACTCCAACCTTGGCTACGCGATCCTCGGCAGGATCGTGGCGGCGGCGGGGCAGGCGGAGTACGCCGATTTCATCGAGACCAGGCTGCTCAAGCCGCTCGGCATGACCCGCACCGGGTACGACGCGGCCGGGTTCGACCCCGGTGAGCTCGCGACCGGCTACCGGCGCGGGCCCGCTGGCTGGGCGGAGCTCCCGTTCGACCAGTACGGCGCGTTCGCGCCGATGGGCGGGGTGTTCTCGTCGGTCAGCGACCTGGCGCGGTGGGTGGCCGGCTTCGCGGCGGCGTTCCCGCCCGGCGGCGGCTCGGACGCGGACAAGACGCACCCGCTGCGCAGGGCGTCGCGGCGGGAGATGCAGCAGCCGCAGGCGGTGACCGACTGGCGCTCGCCGGACCGGCTCCCCGGCGGACCGCCGGGATCGCCCGCGTACTACGGGTTCGGGCTGTTTGTGGACGAGGATCCGGTGCTGGGCCGGGTGGTCAGCCACAGCGGCGGCTACCCGGGGTTCGGCAGCAACATGCGCTGGCATCCGGCCACCGGCCTCGGCGTGATCGCGCTGGGCAACGGCACGTACGCGCCGATGTCGGTGCTGGCCGGCATGGTCCTGGAAGCCCTGCTACCGCGGCCCGCCTCCTACCACGTGGCGCTGTCCCCGGCGGACCCCGACTCGCCGTCCACGCCGTCCGCGACACCGCTGCCGGCAGCCCCGGCACCCGGGGCGCCCTGGCCGGAGACGCTGGCGGCCGCGAGCGAGGTCAACCGGCTCCTGGCGAGCTGGGACGACACGGCCGCGGACGCGCTGTTCAGCGAAAACGTCGCGCTCGACGCCCCGTACCAGGAGCGACGGCGCGCCCTTGACCTGATCAGGCAGCGGATCGGTGACTTCCGCGCCGACGACACGAGGGCGCCGGAGTCGGACACCCCGGCGCACCGCCGGTGGTGGCTGACCGGGCCGCGGGGCACCGTGCAGGCGCAGATCCTGCTCAACCCGGAGCGGCCGCCGCGTGTCCAGTCGCTGGCCGTCGCCGTCCCGCCCGCCAGCGACTCGGTCCTCGCGACGGTCCTCGGGGACCTCGTCACCTGGCTGAACAGCGGTGCCGCGCAATGGCCGGGCACCGTCAGGGTGGCCCCGGGTACGGATGAAGGGCTGCTGCGCCGCCGCCTGCTCATGGCCGCCGCCTGGGCAGGGGAGTGCGGGACCGGCGCGTACCGGGCCGGCGACGGCGCCGCCTCGGTCGCCGTTGAGCTGGCCGGCGAGCACGCCACGGTCGTGCTGTCCCTGCTCGTCGACCCCGGCACCGGCGAAATTCGCCAGGCCGACGTGGCGTTGTAAAAACCTGAAAGTCCCCCAAAAGGCCTGGAATAGATTCCGATACGGACCTGTTCCGTATCGATAGCGCGGACGATCTGCCCGCCTCCAAAGCTTTCCCATGTCCTTGAAGGGACTCATGGACGCATCGACGATTCAACGCAGGCGCTGGGTCATTCTCGGCGTGCTCGTGGTCGGACTGCTCGCTATCGTCATCGACAACACCGTCCTGAACGTGGCGCTGAAGACGATCGCGAACCCGGTCGGGGGCCTTGGCGCCAGCCAGAGCGAACTTGAGTGGGCGATCAACTCCTACACCCTCGTGTTCGCCGGGCTCCTGTTCACATTCGGCGTGCTCGGCGACCGGATCGGCCGCAAGCGCATGCTCATCGCGGGGCTCGTGCTGTTCGGCATCGGCTCGCTGCTCTCCGCCTACTCGCGTTCGCCGGACCAGCTCATCGCGGCCCGCGCGGCGATGGGCCTCGGCGGCGCCGCGGTCATGCCGCAGACCCTGTCCATCATCTCCAACGTCTTCGAGCCGCAGGAGCGGGCGCGCGCCATCGGCATCTGGGCCTCCGCGGTCGGCATCGGCGTGGCCATCGGGCCGGTGCTCGGCGGCCTGCTGCTCGCCCACTTCTGGTGGGGCTCGGTCTTCCTGATCAACGTCCCGGTGACCGTGCTCGGCGTGCTGGCGGTGATCGCCCTCGTCCCCGAGTCGCGCAACCCCGCCCCCGGCAAGATCGACTATCTCGGCG
This sequence comes from uncultured Actinomycetota bacterium, assembly GCA_963843745.1. Lineage (GTDB taxonomy): Bacteria > Actinomycetota > Actinomycetes > Streptosporangiales > Streptosporangiaceae > Trebonia. The sequence continues at coordinate 54,291 of CAWJLP010000005.1, read as the reverse complement.
TGCTCGGCTCCATCGTGGGCCTGGTGCTGCTGGTGTACGGGATCGTGCAGGGCGGCGACGGCGCGTCCTGGACCAGCGCCGGCGTCCTCGGCCCGGCCCTTGGCGGCCTCGCCGTGCTCGGCCTGTTCGCCTGGTACGAGAGCCGCATCGACCACCCCTCGCTGGACGTCCGGCTGTTCCGCGACCGGCGGCTGTCGGCCTCCGTCGGGGCGATCTCGCTGCTGTTCTTCAGCTTCGGCGGCGTGTACTTCTTCACCAGCTTCTACATGCAGAACGTCCGCGGGTACACCCCGCTGGCCGCCGGCCTGCTGACCGTCCCGTTCGCCGTCGGCCAGTTCATCGCGGCGCCGCGCAGCGCGAGCCTGGTCACCAGGTACGGCGCGCGCGCCGTCGGCGTCGGCGGGATGGCGCTCAACGCGGTGGCGATCGCCGGCTACGCGACGCTCGGCACCGCCTCGCCGATCTGGATCCTCGCCGTGCTGTTCGGCATCCAGGGCGCTGGCGTCGGCGTGGCCATGCCGGCCGCGACCGCGGCGGTCATGGACGTGCTGCCCAGGGAGCGGGCCGGCGCGGGGTCCGCGCTGACCAACACGGCGCGGCAGGTCGCGGTGGCGCTCGGCGTCGCCGTGCTCGGCTCGATCCTCGCCCAGTCCTACCGCAGCACGATGTCCCCGACGCTGGACAGGCTGCCGGCGGGCGCGCGGGACACCGCCGGCCAGTCCATCTCCGCCACCCAGGCGGTGGCCGGGCACCTCGGCCACGCGGGCCAGTTCCTGCTTGACCCGGCGAACGTCGCGTTCGTCGACGCGATGCGGATCACCACGCTGGTCGCGACCGGCATCATCGTGCTAGGCGGGCTCGTGGTGATGCGCTGGATGCCGGGCCGTCAGCGGCCTAACATCGAAGAACTGGTCGCCGCGGAAGTGGCGGCGGCCGAGCGGGAGCTCGCGGCCGAACGCGAGCTATCCGAAAGGTAAAGAGGTAACTAACGATGCGCACGCAAGCTGACCACGCCGGCTCCGACGTGGCGGCCAGTGCGGCAGTGACCGCCCAGGATGCCGCCGCCGACGCCGGGACCGGCGCCGTGCGGCGCCCTGGCCGGCCGCGCAGTGAGCGGGCCGAGCAGGCGATCCTCGACGCCACGCTCGAGGCGATCGCCGAGCGCGGCGTGGACGGTGTGGGCTGCGAGGACGTCGCGGCCCGGGCCGGGGTCGGCAAGGCGACCCTGTACCGGCGCTGGCCGGGCAAGGAGGACCTGCTGATCGCGGCGTTCGCCTCGCTGAAGAGCCCGCTGCCCGAGCCGCGCGGCGAGTCGGCGCGCGAGGACCTGATCGCGATGCTCGACGTGATGGCGAGCGACGCCGACGATCCCCGGTACGCGCGCCAGTTCGCGCTGCTGCACGGCGAGGGTGAGCGCTACCCGCGGCTGGTCAAGCGCTACAAGGAGCAGGTGGTGGAGCCGCGCCGCGAGCTGATCAGGTCGGTGCTCCGCCGCGGCGTCGCCACCGGCGAGCTCCGCGCGGACACCGACATCGAGATCGCCATGCTCACGCTCACCGGAGCGGTGATGGCCCGCGGCAAGCACGACCGCACGCCCGCGGAGCCGCGCTTCGCCACGCGGGTCGTCGACGAGCTGCTGCGGGGCATCGGCGCCCGCTGACCCAGGCGCTCTTACGCCGGATACGCCGGAGTACGCACGGCGCGCGGCGCCTCCTCGAGGATGTGCTGGGCGCCGGTCAGGCAGAGCAGCGTGCGGACCGGCGTGGAGGCCGCGATGATGCGAAGCCTGCGGTCCCTGGCAGCCGTGAGATTCCTGATCGTCAGGAGCGCCGCGAGTCCGGCGCCGTCTATGGAGTCGATCCGGGACATGTCAAGCAGCAGCGGCGGGCGGTGCATCCGGCTGACCCGGAGCAGCAGCTCCTCGAAGACAGCGGCGGAACTGCCGTCGACCTGACCTGAGATGGTCAGGGATGTTCCCGACGGGGCCGCCTGCACGTGACTGAGAATTCCCACGAGATTGCTCCAAGTGATGTGGACAGCATTCTCCATCACAAAGGCGGCCGCCGCATCCCTCGCGGCGGGTGAGGCGCGGCCGCGATCCGGGCCGAGTGGTGGCCGCCGCTGCCGGCGCCGGGTCCTCCCGGGCGGGTGATGCCTTCAGGGGCCCGCATTACTTGGATGAGTAATGAGCCTGAATCGGGCCACTGGCAGCTGGGAGTCGACATGGCCGAGGGAACGCACGCAGCAGGCCAGCGCGGCCGGCTGCCGATGGCAAGGCACGTGCCCGTGGCCGGGGTGGCCCGCACGCCGCGCAGCCTGACCGACGCCGAACTCGCCCGGCTCCTGTTCAGCGACCGGGCCAGTTGCGCCGATTCCGGCCTTGATACCGCCGCGTGGTTCCCGTCCAGCGGCGACGCTGACACCGCCCGCGTCCAGGCCGCGCCGGCCATCGCGCTGTGCAACACGTGTCCGCTGCGAAGTGAGTGCCTGGAGTTCTCCATGCGGTACTGGTACCGGGGCGGTGAGGAGGGCGTCTGGGCAGGCCTGGTCGGCCCCGAGCGTCTCAGGCTCCGGCTCAGGTGGCTGTCGGGAGAGAGCCCGGGCGAACTTCTCGCCGGCCGGACGGCGGTTGTCCGGGCGCGCCGCCTGATCAAAGACGCGATCGGAGTCATCAGGAACGGGTGAGACGCCTGCTCAGGCGGGCCGGACGTTCGGCTCGCGCAGCGAGTTCACCGAACTGCCGAAGAACGCGATCCGGTCGCGCGCGATCCCCGCGAGCCCGTCGTCGGGCACTCCCGTCGACCGCTCGGCGGCCATGGCCGACCTGGCCGCCTGCAGCGAGGCGATGACATCAGCCACCTGGATCCGTTCTATCTCGCCAGGCGCCTGCTGCTGCATGGCGTAGAGCAGCTGACTGTAGTCGTCGGCCCTGCGCTGCAGGTCCGACCACCGGTACCCGGCATCCGGGCCAGTCAGCGCGCCCGGCGTCTCGGCCGCCGCCATCGCGTCGTGCAGCGCCGACCCCTTCGCGTACGCGTCGATGACGCGGCCCCGCCAGTCGGTCGCCGCGGCGGACCGCCGCCGGTGCGCGACGAGGGCCCAGATCACCAGGCCGGCGACCACCACGATTCCCACGGCCACCCAGACCCACACCCAGGGGGACCCGGAGCTGCCAGTCGCGGCCGGCGTTGTGGCGGCCCCCGCGGTCGTGGGCGCGGCGGTTGTCGGCGGTGCCGTTGTCGGCGGTGCCGTCGTCGGGGGTGCCGTCGTGGGCGGTGCCGTTGTCGGCGGTGCCGTCGTGGGCGGTGCCGTTGTCGGCGGTGCTGTCGTGGGCGGTGCTGTCGTGGTCGGTGGCGCGGTCGTCGGCTGCCCGGTCCCGCCGGTCCGTGTCGCGGTGACGCTGGCGGCGACGCTGCTCACCGCCGAACTGACGCTGCTGCCGGCCGCTCCGCACGCCGCCAGCGGCAGCACGATGAAGACGATCAGGCCGACGAGCCCGGCGTATTTCCTTAGCATCTGCGGCAGCTCCTTCCGCGCACAGGGGAAGACCCCTTCAAGGGTGCGCGGAACTGGGCCGCCGGCAGGCCACCCGGCGCGGGTGAATTGCTAGCGCGGCAGCGGCTCGCGCCACGCGCTGGTGATCGGCAGCCGCCGCCCGCGGCCGAAGTTCTTCGGGCTGATCTTCGGCCCCGGCGGGTACTGGCGACGCTTGAACTCGGCGAGGTCGACGAGCCTGATCACCCGCTCGACGAGCCTCGGGTCGTGGCCGGCCGCGATCAGTTCCGCCGACCCCATGTCCTTTTCCACGTAGTCGTCGAGCAGCGCGTCCAGCTCGTCGTACGCCGGCAGCGAGTCGGTGTCGAGCTGCCCGGGAGCAAGCTCCGCCGACGGCGCCTTCTCGATGGAGTTAACGGGGATGGGAGGAGTAGCCCCGGTACGTTCCGCATATTCATTACGCCACCTGGACAGGTCCCAGACAAGCGTCTTGAAGACGTCCTTGATCGGGCCGAAGCCGCCCGCCGAGTCACCGTAGAGCGTCGAGTACCCGGTCGCCAGCTCGCTCTTGTTGCCGGTGGTGAGCACGAGGTGATTGCCCGCGTTGGACAGTGCCATGTTGATCACGCCGCGCACCCGGGACTGCAGGTTCTCCGCGGGCAGCCCGTCGGCAGGGAAGTCGCCGAGCTCGTCGCGGAACGCGTCCACGATGGCCTGGATCGGCACCGTCCGCCCGTGTATGCCCTGCCGCTTCACCAGGTCCTCGGCGTCCGTGACGGAGCCTTCCGAGGAGTACCGGCTCGGCATCAGCACCACGTAGACGTTCTCCGGCCCGATCGCGTCGGCGGCGATCGTCGCGGTCAGCGCCGAGTCGATGCCGCCGGACAGCGCGAGGATGACCGAGCGGAACCCGTTCTTCCGCACGTAGTCCCGCGTCCCGGCGACCAGCGCCGCGTACACCTCGGCCCGGTCGTCCAGCCGCGGCCAGAACGGCCCGTGCTCATCCTCCCCGGCCATCACCGCCGGGCCCGGGAGGTCGGTCGGGGCCGGTTGGCCGGGGAAACACGGGAGGTCGGTCGGGGCCGGTTGGCCGGGGAAGCACGGGAGGTCGGTCGGGGCCGGTTGGCCGGAGAAGCACGGCAGGTCGGGCAGGGTCAGCCGCTCGATCGTGATCTCGGTCCCGTCCTCGGCGTCGACCGGCCCGTCCGGCGCGTCGCCGCCCTCCGCCCCGGGCAGCTCGACGTCGAGGACGACCAGCTCCTCCTCGAACTGCGGGCCGCGGGCCAGCACCTCGCCGGACGCGGTCACCACGATCGAGTCCCCGTCGAAGACCAGCTCGTCCTGCCCGCCGACGAGGTTGCAGTAAGCCAGCACCGCGCCGGCCTCGCGCGCCCGCCGGGTGACCAGCTCGAGCCGCACGTCGTCCTTGCCGCGCTCGTAGGGCGAGGCGTTCGGCACCACGAGCAGGCCGGCCCCCGCGCGCCGGCACACCGCCACCGGCCCGCCGTCCTGCCACAGGTCCTCGCAGATCGCGATGGCGACGTCCACCGCCTCGCCGTCTCCCAGCGGCACCCGGAACACCGGCAGGCTGTTCCCCGGCACGAAGTACCGGTACTCGTCGAAGACGCCGTAGTTCGGCAGGTGGTGCTTGGCGCTGGTCGCCACGACCCGCCCGCCGTGCAGCACCGCCGCCGCGTCGAGCGGCGCGCCCGCCGGCAGCCCGGTGCGCGGCGCGAGGTCCGGTCGCCGGTCCAGGTACCCGGTGACCACCGCGACGCCGCCGAGCCCCTCGGCGTCCAGCCGCTGGGCGACCTCGTGGGTCGCCGCGATCGACGCCTCCACGAACGACGCCCGCAGCGCGAGGTCCTCCACGGGATACCCGGTGAGGAACATCTCGGGGAACACCACGACCCGCGCCCCGCGCTCGGCCGCGCGCCGCGTCCACTCCACGACCAGCTCAGCGTTGCCGGTCAGGTCCCCGACGGTAGCGTTCAGTTGAGCAAGGGCGATCCGCAAGTTAGGCACGCTTCCAGCTTAGGCGGGCTCACCCAGGCGCGCGGTAACCGTGCTCGACGAGGGCCTGAGCGCCGGCGGCGTACTGGGCGGGGTCATCCGGCACGGCCGTCCCCAGCCCGTCCACGTACCGGTTGTACATGCAGAACGCCGCCGCGATGAGCACGGTGTCATGGATCTCCAGGTCGGTGGCGCCGGCGGCGCGCGCCTTCGCCACGGCGTCCGCCGACACCAGCCGCCCGTCCACCCGGACCAGGTTGGCGATGTCGAGCAGCGCCCTGAGCTTGGCGGAAAGGGGTGCGGTGCCGGGGTCGGCTAGCACCTGCCCGACCAGGCCCGCGCCGCCGGGCAGCTGCGCCGCGGCGGTCGCCGCGTGCGAATTAGAGCAGTACTCGCACTCATTGCGGCGCGACACATAAGCGGCAATAAGCTCGCGCTCGCCCCGCGGCAGCGTGCTGTCGCCGCGCAGCAGGACCTCGGCGAGCTCGCCGAGCGGCCCGGCGGTCTCCGGCCGGTAAGTGAGCAGCCCGACAATCCCCGGAATGTCATTTCCAAGCTCAATATGTGCCACGGCCTCAGCGTCTCACTAGTCGGCCATCCCGTCGAATGGGAAGTCGTCGGCCGGACGGCCCGGGCTCATCTTCGTATCACTTCCGGTCCCGAAAAACGGACAAAAAGGACGAGAAAAGGGCCGAATCTGATACCAAGACGAAAAGTGATACGAAGTTGCCGGGCCGAGCGCAGGTCCCTGCCGTGGCGCGGGAACCGCCGCTAGACCGTGACCCGTGACGTATCGTTTTCGCGGTGGATTATGCGATATGACGGGATGCATGCGGATGGGACCCTCTGTGCGGCGTCTGTACGTGTAGGCGGGAGACGGTGACCTGGAAAGCCCGGCAGGCCTGGGACGCGCGGAAAGCACGGTGGCTTGAGCTGACCACGGCGGTCGCCGTGATCGTGATCGTGATCGTCTGCATTTCCCACGCATGGACGGCGCCGCTGCTGCTCGCGCCCTTGCTCGCGGTCCCGCCCGCGCTGGCCGGCGTCGGCGCGTCCAGTTACCTGCGGCCGCTCGCCTACGGCGCGGTCAGCCTGGTCGCGGCCGTCATCATCGCGGCCACCGCCAGCGGCGACACGCACGAGGTGCCGGTGGCGACGATCGTGGCGATCGTCGTGATGACCGCCATCAGCGCCGCCGCGACCGCCTTCAGCGGCGGCCGGACCGAGCAGATCGCCAACGTCATCTCGGTCGCCGAGACCGCTCAGCGGGCGGTGCTCAAGCCGCTGCCCAGCCAGCTCGGCCCGGTCCAGCTGGGCGTGATCTACCTCGCCGCCGCCGCGGATGCGAAGGTCGGCGGTGACCTCTATGACGTCACCACGACCGAGTACGGCATCCGGCTGGTCATGGGCGACGTGCGCGGCAAGGGACTGGGCGCGGTGGAGGTCGCCGCGGACGTGCTCGGCATGTACCGCGAGGTGGCGCACGACGTGCATACCCTGGGGGAGCTCGCCCGCAGGCTGGACGCGGGACTGTCGCGCCGCTGGGGCGAGCACGAGGAGTTCGTCACCGCGCTGTTCGTCGAGATCGATCCCGAGGTCGGCCGGCTCAGCATCTTCAACTGCGGGCACCCGCCGCCCATCCTGATCTCGGCGGACGGCGTCACCGTGCTGGAAGTCCCCGCTCCGGCGCCGCCGCTCGGCCTGCTCACCCTGGGCGACAGCTCCGGGGCCGCCAGGACCCTCGCCTTCAAGCCGAACGATCAGCTGCTCCTCTACACCGACGGCGTCACCGAGGCGCGGGACCGGCGGCGCAGCTTCTACCCGCTCGATGAGCGGCTGCACGTGCTGCAGGCCAAGGCCAAGGACAACGGCACCGGCCTCGACCTCCTCGAGGCGGTCCGCGACGACCTGCTGCGGCACTCGGGCGCGCCCCTTGAGGACGACGCCGCGCTGCTGCTGGTCCGCGCCCCCGCGGCGTGGCCGAGCCCGGCTGCCGGACGCCGCCAGGACCCTACGAGGTCACGGCCGTAGCGGCGGGAGCGGGGTCAGCGCGGCGATCACCGGAACGTAACCGGGCGGAAACGCGTGCCGGGTATATCCGCTGGTAGCGTGACCCGACGATCCGCCGGTGAACTGTTTGCGAGAAACGTCTAAGGTGATAGCCGTGGATAGGCAGGAAGAATTCGTGCTGCGCACGCTCGAAGAGCGGGATATCCGTTTCGTCCGGCTCTGGTTCACCGACGTGCTGGGCGCGCTCAAGTCCGTCGCCGTCGCGCCGGCCGAACTCGAGGGCGCGTTCGCCGACGGCATCGGCTTCGACGGGTCCGCGATCGAGGGTTTCGCCCGGGTGCACGAGGCGGACATGATCGCCAGGCCCGATCCGTCGACGTTCCAGCTGCTCCCGTGGCGGGGTGAGTACCCGGGCGTGGCCAGGATGTTCTGCGACATCCTGATGCCGGACGGCTCGCCGTCCTACGCCGACCCCCGCTGGGTGCTCAAGCGCAACCTCAGCAAGGCGTCGGAGATGGGCTTCACCTTCTACACGCACCCGGAGATCGAGTTCTTCCTGCTGCGCGACAAGCCCGATCCTGGCATAGTCCCGGTGCCGATCGATTCCGGCGGCTACTACGACCACACCCCGCACAGCATCGCGCACGACTTCCGCCGCACCTCGATCACGATGCTCGAGGCGATGGGCATCTCGGTGGAATACAGCCACCACGAGGGCGCGCCCGGCCAGCAGGAGATCGACCTGCGCTACGCCGACGCGCTGACCACGGCGGACAACATCATGAGCTTCCGCCTGGTGATGAAGGAAGTCGCGATCGAGCAGGGCGTCTGGGCCACGTTCATGCCCAAGCCCTTCACCGAGCACCCCGGCTCGGGCATGCATACCCACGTTTCCCTGTTCGAGGGCGACCAGAACGCCTTCTACGAGGCAGGCGCCGAGTACCAGCTCTCGAAGACGGCCCGCGCGTTCATCGCCGGCCTGCTCAGGCACGCCCCTGAGATCACCGCGGTGTGCAACCAGTGGGTGAACTCCTACAAGCGCCTCTGGGGCGGCGCGGAGGCGACCGCCGGCGCCGGGGGAGAGGCGCCCGCCTACGTCTGCTGGGGCCACAACAACCGCTCCGCGCTGGTCCGCGTCCCCATGTACAAGCCGCAGAAGGGCAACTCGACCCGGGTCGAGTTCCGCTCGGTGGACGCGGCGTGCAACCCGTACCTGGCGTTCGCGGTCATTCTCGCCGCGGGCCTGAAGGGCATCGAGCAGGACTACGAGCTCCCGCCGGGCGCCGAGGACGACGTGTGGGCCCTGACCAGCGCCGAGCGTCGCGCCATGGGCATCAAGCCCCTCCCGGCCGACCTCAACGAGGCCATCAAGGTCATGGAGAACAGCGAACTGGTCGCCGAAACCCTGGGCGAGCACGTCTTCGACTTCTTCCTGCGCAACAAGCGCGAAGAATGGCAGGAATACCGCCGCCAGGTCACGAGGTACGAACTAGACCGGTACCTCCCGATGCTCTAGCGGCAACGGCCTGCCGTGACCGTCAGCATCCGCGGTCGACCCCGACTACCAGCAGCAGGGCATCGGCCATGCGCTGGTCGACTTCGCGGTCGACCGGATCACCGAACTGGGCATCCCGCTCGCCGAGATCGGCACCGGCGGCGATCCCGGCCACGCACCGGCCCGGCGGCTCTACGAGAGAGCGGGGTTCACCCCCGTCCCGCTCGTCCGCTACTTCAAGGCGCTGCCATAGCGCGTACGCCGGCCCTCGTCGGCCTGGCGGGATAGCCCCTCGCGAGTAGGCTGTCACCGTAGGGCAAGGGGGCGAGATGGACGCAGCCACGCGAGCGGTGCTCAACGAGGCCGAGACGCTGCTCATCGAGGAAACCAGCCGCGAGGCGCTCGCGGCACTTGACGAAGACGCCGCCATCGAGCTCGAAACCCGGATAAGGCGGGCCCGCGGCAAGTACGTCAGCCAGTACCGGCGGGGCGCGAGCGCGCGGGTGGCCGAGCACGGCGGCCGTGGCAGGGCGCGGCCGGAGAACGCGCATGCCGCGCAGAAGGCGGAGGCGTTCGAACGCGCCCTTTCCGTGGTCAGCCGGCGGGTCGCTGTTCTATCGGCGCAATCCGCCGCGGAGCTGCGCGCAGAGCGGCTGGCGCTGGCCAGGGACGCGAAGCAGCGTGACTGGCCGGGAGCCGGGGAGATGGTGCCCGGCCAGCGCGGTCCCGGCGCCGGGGCCTCCACCGTCCCGGCCGGCCGCACCGGGGACCGCGCGATGCGCAACCCGGCCAGTGAGCGGGACCGCGCGGGAACGCTCGCCACGGGTGCGCGGCAGCAGGCCAAACGCGACAGCAAGCGCGCCACGACGCGGTAGGTTCACCCGCTGCGAGTGGGCCGCCGGCCGTGGCCGCGGGAAGCGTTAGGTCCGCCGGGGCCGGCTCCTCAGGCCGCGGCGGCCGTCCCGTGGCCCGGCGTCACGACGGGCTGATCGTGATGCTGCCGAGGTCGGAGCTGGCGGAGATGACGTGCGGCGAGGCCGCGTTCTTGGGCACGGTGACGGTGCTCGAGCCGACGTAGGCGTGCGTGTCGATCTGGTACGCCGCGGAGCCGGGCACGGCCAGCGTGATCGGACCGACGTTCGTCGACGCGTGCACGGACGACGGCGCGGCGGAGAACGTCGCGTCGATGCCGCCCGCGTTCGACTTCAGCGTGGCGGTCGGCGAGCTGAGGCTGATCGCGGTGATCAGCCCGGCGCTGGTCTGCGCGCTGACCGGCCCGGCCAGCGACGTCAGCGTGATGGGCCCCGCGGCGGTCGACACCTGGACCGCCACGCCGCGCGGCACCTGGACGTCGTAGGACACGCCGCACACGAATTCCGACGGGCAGCTGTAGGAGAGCGTCAGCGTGGTCCCTGAGATCACGTGCGTCACCGCCGGCGGCGTCTTGCCGTACGACGCGGCCTCGGACACGCCGATCGTGCCGCGGTTGCCGCCCGTGACGTCGATGCTGCCCGAGCCGCCCTTGATGACCACCGTCGTCACGCGCGCGGTGACCGTGTAGACGTGCGCGGGCGGGTTGTGCGTCGCGCCGAGCTGGGGCAGCGGATGGCAGCCCGTCAGCAGCAGGGCGGCGGCGGCGCAGCACGTGCCGCTAACCGCCGCGAACCGCGAACCGTCCCGCATGCCGGAGATTCTTCTCGTTCCGCGGCGCGGCCGCAATCACCGCGCCTACTCCTCGTAGCGCCCGCCGAGGTACCTGGCGAGGAACCGTTCGGCGGCCGTGTAGAACCTGATCCGGTTCTCCGGCTTAGCGAACCCGTGCCCCTCGTCGGGGAACAGCAGGTACTCGTGCTCGATCCCGGCTTCCGTCAGGGCGGCGACGATCTGCTCCGATTCGGCCTGCTTGACCCGCGGGTCGTTGGCGCCCTGCGCGATCAGCAGCGGGATCCTGATGTCGCGCGCCCTGGACAGCGGCGACCGCGACCACAGGAACTCGGCGTCCGTCTCCGGGTTTCCCACCCGGCGGTACAGCTGCGCGATCATCGGCGCCCAGTAGGGCGGGATGGTCTCGAGCAGCGTCTTCAGGTTGGACGGCCCGACGATGTCCACCGCGCAGCGGAAGACGTCGGGCGTGAACGCGGCACCCACCAGTGCCGCGTACCCGCCGTAGGAGCCGCCGTAGATGGCCACCCGGGACGGGTCCGCCCACCCCGAAGCGACCACGTGCGACACCGCGTCGATCAGGTCGTCGTGCATCTTGCCGCCCCACTCCCGGTCCCCGGCGGCGACGAACGCCTTCCCGTATCCCGTGGAGCCGCGGTAGTTGACCTGGACGCACAGGTAGCCCCGGTTGGCGAACCACTGCGCCTCCGGGTTGTACCCCCAGCTGTCCCGCACCTGCGGCCCGCCGTGCACGTCCAGCACGGCCGGCAGGGACGACCGGCCCTGCCCGGGCGGGAACGTCACGTAGCCGTGGATCTCCAGCCCGTCCCTGGCCGTGAACGAGAACGGCTCCATGGCCGCCAGCGGGTACGACGACAGCGCGGGCCGCGCCTCGAACAGCAGCCGGCCGGACTTCGAGGGACGGTCGTACATGTAGAAGGTGAGCGACCCGGCGTCGACGGTGAAACCGACCAGCCACGTCTGGTCGGCCTCGTCCCGTCCGAGGAACATCGGGTCGCCGGGGTGCAGCCCGCGAATCGCCTTCAGGTCGTCTTCGACCGACGGGTCGAGCACCACGTAGGTCATCCGGTCCTTGAGAATCATGACGATTTGGGGGTCGCGGGTGTCCGGGTCCAGCACGGCCCCGGCGACGTCTGCCTCGGGGTCCTCGGCGAGCACCGTGGTCGCGCCGGTCGCGAGGTCGACCCGCGTCAGCCGCCCGGTGTCGGCCCCGGCCGCGCTGATCATCACCAGCGACCTGCCGTCTCCGCTGAACGACACCACGTCGCTGGACGTCACGTCCTCGGCGGGGATGGTCAGCAGCGTCCGCCAGTCCGCCGACGCCGAATCCCGGACCAGCACGTCCAGGGACCCGTCGGGCAGCGGCGCGAGCGCGCAGCGCACCACGAGGTCCTCGTCGGCCAGCCAGCCGGCGTACCCCGGGTTCTCGATCTCCTTGACCAGGTTCCCGGTCTCCAGGTCCAGCCGGTACACGTCGTGCAGCTGCGGGTTGTCCGCGTTCATCCCGACGAGCACCTCGGTCGGGCGCCGCTTGCTCGACCCGATGATCTGCGCGTGGATCTTCTCGAACGGCGTCAGGTCCCTGCGTTCCCCGGTGACCAGGTTGACGTCGTAGAGCCGCCAGTTCTCGTCACCGCCGACGTCCTGCACGTACAGCAGGTGCCGTCCGTCCCACGCCCAGCCGAACATCCTGATCCCGCGGTCCGTGTCGTCGGTGACCGCCCGCGCGGCCGCCCAGTCGACGCCGTCGGACTCGTCGATAGGCGCGACCCACACGTTCAGGACGCCGTCCTTCGGCGCTATCCAGCCGAGCCGGGACCCGTCGTGGGAGATCCGGGGGCTGGTCCGCTCCGGGTTGCCGAACAAGACGCTGCGCGGGATGAGATCGACCATGCCCAATGCCTATCACAAGCCGCGGAGCACTCGATCCACGGCAAATAGGGGACTGCAGCTCAGCGCGGCCATCCGTTATACGCTCCTAGCGTGAGCGGCACGCGGACCTCCCTGGCGGGCTGGCTGGCCCGGATGGGCTTCACCGACGTTCCCCGCGCAGAACGTGAGCTCGCCGCCCTCGGCATCGCCGCCGGCGGCCACCCGCTGCTCACCGCCCTCGCCCAGGCAGCCGATCCCGGCCTGGCGCTGGCCGGCCTGGCGCGGATCGCCGAACGCGACGCCGGCCTCACTGAGCAGCTCACCAGCGACGCCGCGTTCCGTGCCCGCCTCATCGCGGTGCTCGGCGTCAGCAAGGCGCTGGCCGACCATCTCGCCAGGCATCCGGAAGACACCATCGTGCTGCGCGGCCAGGACGCCGACCGCCGCCAGGACCAGGCCGCGATCCGCGCCGGGCTGCTGACCGCCGTGGCCGAAGCCGCCCAGCCCGATTCTGGCGATCCGGCGGCCCGGCTCGCCGCCGCCTACCGCCGCCGCGTGCTGCACCTGGCCGCCCGCGACCTCACCGGTCAGGCATCGGTGGACGAGGTTGGCCAGGAACTCGCCGGCATCGCCGACGCCGTCCTCGAGGCGGCGCTGGCCATCGCCCGCGCCGAGCTTCCTGACGACGCCGCGCCGGCCCGGCTCGCGATCATCGCGATGGGCAAGTGCGGCGCCCGCGAGCTCAACTACGCCAGCGACGTCGACGTGATCTTCGTGGCCGAGCCGGCGCCCGACAGTACAGAGGAAGCCGCCCTCAAGACGGCCACGAAGCTGGCCGCGGGCGTGATCCAGGTCTGCGAGCGGTCGACCCCTGAAGGCAGCATCTTCCCCGTCGACCCGAACCTGCGCCCGGAAGGCCGCCAGGGCCCGCTCGTGCGCACGCTGGCGAGCCACCTGGCGTACTACGACCGGTGGGCCAAGACCTGGGAGTTCCAGGCGCTGCTCAAGGCGCGCGCGGCCGCCGGCGACCTGGACCTCGGCGAGCGCTACGTCGCCAAGGTCAGCCCGCTGGTCTGGCGGGCGTCGCAGCGGGAGAACTTCGTCGAGGACGTGCAGGCGATGCGCCGCCGCGTGGAGGCCACGCTGCCGAAGAACATGGCGGGCCGCGAGCTCAAGCTCGGCCCCGGCGGCCTGCGTGACATCGAGTTCGCCGTTCAGCTGCTGCAGCTGGTGCACGGCCGCGCCGACGAGCGGCTGCGCGCCCCGGCCACGCTGCCCGCGCTCAAGGCGCTGGCGGATGGCGGCTACGTCGGCCGCGCCGATGCCGACGACCTGGCCGGCGCGTACCGGTTCCTGCGCCGCACCGAGCACCTGCTGCAGCTGTTCCAGCTGCGCCGGACGCACACGCTGCCGACGGATCCCGAGGTGCTCAGGCGACTCGCTCGGGCGATGAGAAATTCAATCAGCCAGAACGGGCCCGTGACTTCGCCCGAGGAAGCCTTCACCGAGGCCTGGCGCAGGCACGCCCTGCGGGTGCGCCGCCTGCACGAGAAGCTGTTCTACCGGCCGCTGCTCGACGCCGTGGCGCGGCTGCCCGGCGACACGGTGCGGCTGACTCCGGAGGCGGCGCGGGCCCGGCTCGAGGCGCTCGGCTACCGCGACCCGGCGGGTGCGCTGCGCCACATCGAGGCGCTGACCACGGGGGTGCGCCGCCGGGCGGCGATCCAGCGGACGCTGCTGCCCGTGCTGCTGGGCTGGTTCGCCGACGCGGCGGAGCCGGACGCGGGGCTGCTCGGCTTCCGGCAGGTCAGCGAGGCGCTGGGGGAGACGCCGTGGTTCCTTCGGCTGCTGCGGGACGAGACGAAGGCGGCCGAGCGGATCGCGCACGTGCTGGCGTCCAGCCGGTACGCGACCGGCCTGCTGTTGCGGGCGCCGGAAGCGGTCGCGATCTTCGCCGACGACGCGGAGCTGGTGCCCAGGGGAGTCGCCACCCTACGTTCCGAAATGCTGGCAGCGGCCGGGCGGCACGAAGCAGATGCCGAACAGGCGGCGGTCGCGGTGCGGTCGCTGCGCCGCCGGGAGCTGCTGCGGGTCGCGGCGGCGCGGGTGCTCGGGCTGACCGGCCTGGTCGAGACGGAAGCGGCGCTGACCGCGATCACCACCGCATCGCTGGAAGCGGTGCTGGCGGCGACGATCGCGAAGATCGAAATCGAGCAGCGCGGCCCGCTGCCGACCCGGTTCGCGGTGATCGCGATGGGGCGGTACGGCGGGCACGAGATCGGCTTCGGCAGCGACGCCGACGTGATCTTCGTGCACGACCCGCTGCCCGGCCTGGACGCGGACGGTGACCGGCGCGCCTCGGAGGCCGCGCAGGCGGTGGGCACGGAACTGCGCCGGCTGCTGCAGCTCCCGGCCCCGGACCCGCCGCTGCTGGTGGACGCCGACCTGCGGCCTGAAGGCCGCCAGGGTCCGCTGGTCCGCAGCCTGGCGGCCTGCCGGGCGTACTACGAGCGGCGCGCCGCGCCGTGGGAGTGGCAGGCGCTGCTGCGCGCGGAGTTCGCGGTCGGTGACGCGTCGCTGGGCGCGGAGTTCATCGCGGTCGCGGACCGGCACCGGTACCCGGCGGGCGGGCTCAGCGAGCAGGCGGTGCGCGAGATCCGCCGGATCAAGGCGCGGGTGGAGTCCGAACGCATCCCGCGCGGCGCGGACCGGGCGCTGCACGTCAAGCTCGGCCCTGGCGGGCTGTCGGACGTGGAGTGGACGGTCCAGCTGCTGCAGCTCGGGCACGCCCACGCGGTCGCGGGGCTGCGCACCACGCGGACGCTCGAGGCGCTGGACGCGGCGGTCGCGGCCGGGCTCGTCGAGCCCGAGGACGCGGCCGCGCTGCGCGCGGCCTGGGAGTTCGCCGCCCGGATCAGGAACGCGATCATGCTGGTCCGCGGCCGGCCGGGCGACACACTGCCCGCCAAGCACGACGAAGCCACCGCGGTCGCCCGCCTGCTCGGGTACAAGCCTTTTATCCCTGGCAACGGTGTGGGCGGCTGGAGCGACACCTTGGACCCGGCCCAGGCGCTGGAGCAGGATTACCGGCGGGCGGCTCGACGCGCACGCGGGGTGATGGACCGGCTGTTCTACGGCTAGCGCTTTACGCGCGGCCGTTCGCGCGGAGGACGCGGAGGGCGTCGACTGTGAGGAAGCCTCGCCAGTCGGACTCGGCGGCTGGCGACCAGGCGGGCCAGTTGAAGGTCCAGCCGCCGTCCTCGAGCTGAGCGCCTGCCAGGTGGTTCAGGTGGGCCTCGATCGTGGCGTCGTCGAAGAGGCTGCGCGCGATCGAGTCGGGGAGCGGGGCGAAGTCCAGGGGGGAGTGCGTCTCGCCCTCGGCGTTCGGGTCGAGCGCGACGAGGCCGCGGTCGAACAGCAACCGCCCGACGCGCTTGAGTGCGTCGTTGGCGCGGGAGCGGTCGGGGACGTGCTGGAGGAAGGCCAGGACGCCGAACATCTCGTAGGCCATCGGCTCCGTGAGCTGGTCGATGCCGCGCCACATTGCCTCGGTCGCGCCGTCTCGCCAGGGGTGGGCGAAGTCACGGGCGTAGAGAACGCCCGCGATCTCGCCGGTCTGGATCAGCGAGACGGGGTTGCCCTCGGCGGGCACCCACCATGGGGCGTGCGGTCCCTGCGACAGCGTCGGCAGGACGAACGTCGCGCCGCCTTCGGATGGGGCGATGCGTGTCAGCCAGTCGATGGCGCCGCGGACGAGGTGCTCGTCCCAGGCGTCGGCCGCGTCCATGATTCGGAGCGCCATCTCGACGGCGGCCGGCTGGCTGGCCGCCGTCCTCAGGTCTGGCTCCAGGGCCTGGCCGAAGCCGCCGTCGTCGTTCCGGTAGGCCGCTATCGCGTCCCGGACCGGCTCAGGGGCGCCGCCCTGGAACAGGCGCTGGAATACCCGGCGGTCGAGCACCCGGGCGCGGGCGGCCATGAACTCGGCGGCCGCGTCGAAGTCTGGAGTCTTCTTCATGGGGCTATCCCAGCATTGGGTGCCCGGCGTCGTATTGAACGAAACGGACAGCTCCGTGACATCCTGGTTTCATGGCCGCACGCGAACCGGAGTGGGTGCCGGGTGGCGCGTGGCTCGCTCCTGGGTACGCGGAGTGGGCGCCGCCCGCCGCCCTGCGCGGCGTGGTGGCGTGCCTGTGGGCCAGCGTGGTGCCCGACGGCGCCGACCGCACGACCCTGGTGCTGCCCGACGCGTGCAGTGACCTCGTTCTGGGAGCAGGGCGTCGGCGGTTACGTGGCCGGCCCGGACACCGGGCCGGTCCGCACCGTGACGAAGGCCGGGACGGTCATCGTCGGCGTGCGGTTCCGCCCGTCCGCGGGCGGAACCGCCCTCGGCCTGCCGCTCAGCGAGGTCCGCGACCAGCGCGTCGCGCTCGCCGACCTGCTGCCGGCGGCCGCCAGGCGGCTGCCCGCCAGCCTGTCTCCTGCCGAGGCGGCCGCGCGGGCGGTGGACGTCGCCGGCCTGCTCATCGCCGGCGCCGCTCCCGACGACGCGGTCTCGGCGGGCCGCGGCCCTGCTGCGCGACCCCGCCGCGCGCACCGAAGACATCGCCGGGCAGGTGGGCCTCAGCGAACGCCAGCTCCGCAGGCGAGTGCACGCCGCGGCGGGCTACGGCCCGAAGACGCTGCAGCGCGTGCTCCGCTTCCGGCGCTTCGTCCGCATGCTCGACGCCGCCGTCGAGCCGCCGGACCTGGCCACCGCCGCGGTCCAGGCCGGCGACGCCGACCAGGCCCACCTCACCCGCGAATGCTCGGCCCTGTCCGGCCTGACCCCGACGGCCCTGGCCCGGGTCCGCGCTCAGGCGTCGGGCGGCTCGGCGATCATGGCGGTGCCGATCTCGCGGAAGCCCAGCCGAGCGTAGATGCGCGCCACCGTCGGGTCGGTCGCCGACAGGAAGATGGTGCGCGCGCCGCGCCGCAGCGCGTCGTAGGCGAGGGCGTGCGTGACCGCCGCGCCGAGGCCGCGGCGCCGGCTGGCCGGCAGCACGCCGACCCCGGTGATCTCCGCGATGCCGTGGGCGAGCTGGTAGCTTCCCGCGGCGAGCGGCCCGTTCGGCCCGGACGCGGTGGCGAGCACCGACCGCCCGGACCGCAGCCGGTCGCGGAGCATCTCGATGGTGCCGCCGTCGTGCCCGGCGGCGATCTTGTCCCGCTCGGTGACGCCGGCCTCGCCGATGTCCGTCCCCGGGTGCGCGAACGCCACGCCGGGCACCGCCCACACCAGGTCAAGTTCCGGGTCGGACGGGGCGACGAGGCGGACGGAGACCCGCGGCGGTACCTCAGGAACCGCGGTGAGAGCGTCGAGCACGAGCAGCGGATGGGCGTGCACCCGGAGGCCCGCATCGAGCGCCGCGGCGGCCATGCCCGGCGCCCTCTGCGCGATCCACTCGAACGACTGGGGGATCAGCAGTTCCCGCTGCCTGGCCCGCACCGAACGCACGTCGGCGGCCGCGATCGGCAGCTGCTCATCCAGCCGCGGCCGGGCGTAGTACGGCCATCCAGGCCCGACGGGGACGAACAGCACGAGCGGGCCGATCACCTCGGCACGGGCACGCTGCCTGGGCACGGCATCGCAAAACGCGTCTATCCGTTCGATTACCTCGTAATCGCTCACAACAGTACTTACCTTATTGGCGCGAGCGCGGGCCGCCAACGGCTTTACCGGTCGGTCACCTGCAGTGGTCCGGCGTTGCTCTGCATGGTGGGAGCGTTCCCGGTCATCGGTGCGAACACGTCGATCTCGGCAGGCGTCAGGCTGAGCATGATCACCGCATCGTGGAAGCTGACGCCCTCGGCGGCCAGTGCCTCAAGCGCGGCGCGGGTCGCCAGGGCGGCCGCCTCGACGGCCAGCCGGGCGGCGTGCCGGGCCTGCAGCGCATGCCCGACCGGCTGCGGAGCGTCGGGGATGACGTCGACCGTGATCGACTCCGGCGGGAGGCCGAGGTGCCTGGCGATGACCTGGCGGGCCATCATCTCGACCTGATCGAGGCTGCGCGCCTGCGCGGTCAGCCCCTCGAGCTGCGGAATCTGGATGGTCCACCAGCGGCCTGCCCGCTCGCACAGCGCGGTGAACGTCGTCGTCTCCATCAATGCCCCTTTATCACCAAGTCATCGAGCGGCCACTCGGTTCCCCCCGGTTGCGCGATGATTAGGCATAAATCTACCCGTCAGTAGCAGGTGGCGTGGCGCGATCGTTTTCAAGCGCCTAATGTAGCACTATGTAACTTTAAGGTGACGGTTGGGAGCCGCGGCCTGCGCCGCGAAGGACGGCATCTCCGTCACGTCGAGCCCCGCCTGAGTGAGCAGCTCCGCCCCCTGGCAGTCGGCGACGAACAAGCCGGGCTCGCGCCAGGCGATGACCACCCGCCGGATGCCGGAGGCGATGATCAGCTGGGTGCAGGTCCGCGGCCGCGACTTGCGCTGCGAACAGGGCTCAAGCGTGCTGTAGATGGTCGCTCCCGCCAGCCGCGGATCACCGGCCGCGAGCTTCCCCAGCGCCGACTCCTCGGCGTGCACGAGCGGGTCGCCGCCTTCCCGCGAGTACCCCCGGGACACCTCGTTACCGTCGGCCCCCACGATCACGGCGCCCACGGAGTACGCGGTAGCCGACGGCGGGCACAGCCAGGCAAGCTCAACAGCCACCCGCATCCACCGCTCGTCATCGTCGTCGCCGGCCATCCGCCCCTCAGCTCCCTGTCGATTGCGCAATCGACACTAATAGAGCGGGTCAATTGCGCAATCGACAGGACGGGCGGGAGCAGCCGAAGCTCAGACAGGCTCCCAGCGCCAGCCGTCATTGTCTTCGCACTTAATCGCCTTGCCGTCGCCCGCCACGCCGGACGCGCCGTGATCGCTGGCGCGGCAGAACTCACCCGGCTCGTAGCAATGGCCCTCGTTACTGAGGGGATAGCAGCTAGCCGGCGCTGTAGACGCAGGCGGCGCGGGCGGTGCCGCAGGCGTCGTCTGGGCTGGCGTGGACGGCGCTGTCCGCTGAACTGCGGCCGCTGTCTGGGCCGGCGTAGCCGGCGGCGCAGAGGTCGCGGGCGGTGCCGTTGTCACCGTCTGTGTGGCGGTCGCGGTCTTCGTGACGGTCGGGCTCGCCGTGACCGCGGGCGCCTTCGCGATCAGGCTGCTCGTCGCGGCCGGCGTGGACGACGACGAAGAACCGGCCGCCGCCGCGATGCCGATGATGAACGCGAGCCCGCAGAACCCCAGCAAGGCGGTGAGCGCCTTGTGCCTGGCTGGCCAGGGCTTGCGGCCATGCGGACCGCCAGGCGGTCCGTACAGTACCTGCGTCGGCGGGTCCGGAGGCGGGTAGGGCGGCTGCGGCGGGTAGGGCGGCTGCGCCGGGTAGGGCGGCTGCGCCGGGTAGGGCGGCCGCGCCGCGTAGGCGGCCGCTGCTGGGCACCGGAGCCGTCCTGTGCCGCCTGCCACGGCTGGCCCTGCCACGGCTGGCCCTGCCACGGCTGCCCCTGCCACGGCTGCCCCTGCCACGGCTGGCCCTGCCCGTATTGCCGCCCGTATCCCTGCTCCGGCTGCCAGCCCCAATTCTGGCCATCCGTCATTTCAGGTCCCCCTGCCGAAACGTCGGGGAAGCGCGCGCTGCGCTTTCCTAACTGAGGGACGCGCTGGATAAGAGGATGGAGCACGCTCGTGACCGTGCTGGTTTCCGCTTGTGGCTGGAGCGTTACGGAGAGTCCCCTTCAAGAGGGAAAGGGCGGGAAGTAATGATCCCGGCCGGGGATGAATGTGACATCAAGCCGGTAATAGGCGGCTGAATGTCACATCCATCCGGCCGGCGACTAGGCCGCTGCTACGACCCGTCCGAGATTTCGTCCAGTTCGGCCTCGGTCACCGCGATAGCCAAGCCGAGAGCCCGCATGATGTTTCCGGCGGCGGCGACCACGCGCGGCGCGCCCACCACGGGGGCGACCCCGATCATGACTCCCTGAATGTCCTCCGAGGTGACCCCCAGCTCCGCGGCGGCCTCTGCATTGAAGAGGTAGGAGGCAGGCGGCGCCTCTACCGCGATCAGCGCGGCCAGCCGTACGAGCATGAACTCCCGCGGGGACAGCGTGTTGTGGTCGACCGATGCGCCGATCATGTCGGTAAGAGTGTCAAGGACGGGCGTTTCATTGTTATCCGGCACGGGGACCTCCTGGTCTGCTGCGGCGACTGATGCGGCGCTTGCCGCGCGACGGCGCGGCTGCTGTCCTCCCGCATACGCCAAACATCTCATCGCCCGTGCCGGCTACCGCGCATCACCCGCAGCGGGTGGCCCCGGAGGGCAGCGAAAGGCCCGCGAGACCAATCAGGTCCCGCGGGCCTCCCAGCGAGCAGGCAAGCGAAGGTCAGACGTCGAAGTACAGCTCGAACTCGTGCGGGGTCGGGCGCAGCCGCACCGCGTCGAGTTCCTGAGTCCGCTTGTACTCGATCCAGGTCTCGATCAGGTCCTCGGTGAACACGCCGCCGTCGGTGAGGTAGGAGTGGTCAGCCTCGAGGGTGTTGAGCACGGCCTCCAGCGAGCCGGGAACCTGCGGGATCGAGGCGGCCTCGTCCGGCGGCAGCTCGTACAGGTCCTTGTCCACCGGCTCCGGCGGCTCGATCTTGTTCTTGACGCCGTCCAGGCCCGCCATCAGCATCGCGGAGAACGCGAGGTACGGGTTGCACGACGGGTCAGGCACCCGGAACTCGATGCGCTTCGCCTTCGGGTTCGCCCCGGTGATCGGGATGCGGCAGCACGCGGACCTGTTGCGCTGCGAGTACACGAGGTTGACCGGCGCCTCGAAGCCCGGCACCAGGCGGTGGTAGGAGTTCACCGTCGGGTTGGTGAAGGCGAGCAGCGACGGGGCGTGCTTCAGCAGGCCGCCGACGTACCACCGGCCGACGTCCGACAGGCCGCCGTAGCCGACCTCGTCGTAGAACAGCGGCGCGCCGTCCTTCCACAGCGACTGGTGGCAGTGCATGCCGTTGCCGTTGTCGCCGAACAGCGGCTTCGGCATGAACGTCACGGTCTTGCCGGCCGCCCGTGCGGTGGACTTGATGATGTACTTGTACAGCATCAGCTTGTCGGCCATCATCAGCAGCGGGCTGAACTTGATGTCGATCTCGGCCTGGCCCGCCGTGCCCACCTCGTGGTGCTGCATCTCGGTCTCGATACCGCACGCGATGAGGTTCCTGACCATCTGCGACCGCAGGTCGGTGTAGTGGTCCATCGGCGGCACGGGGAAGTACCCGCCCTTGTACGCGGGCTTGTACGCGAGGTTGGCGCCGTTCTCGTCGCGGCCGGTGTTCCACGCGCCCTCGATCGAGTCGAGGTAGTAGTAGCCCTCGTTCGGGCCGGTGGCGAACCGGGCGGAGTCGAAGATGTAGAACTCGGCCTCGGGGCCGAAGTACGAGGTGTCCGCGATCCCGGAGCCAACCAGGTAGTCCTGCGCCTTGCGCGCGATGTTGCGCGGGTCGCGGGTGTACGGCGCGCCGGTCAGGGGGTCGTGGACGAAGAACGTGAGGTTGAGCGTCTTGTGCTGGCGGAACGGGTCGAGGACCGCGGTGGCCGGGTCGGGCAGCAGCAGCATGTCCGACTCGTGGATCTGCTGGAACCCGCGGATGGATGACCCGTCGAACATCCGGCCCTCGGTGAACACGTCCGCGTCGAACGACTCGGCCGGAACGGTGAAGTGCTGCATCTGACCCGGCAGGTCGCAGAACCTGACGTCGATGAACTCCACCTTCTCCTCATCGATGAAGCTGAGGACCTCTTCAGCACTGCTGAACATCAACCCTCCCAGAGAACAGGGCGCGCATAGTTAGGAAATCTCGATATGTTCGTCGGAGTCGGACCCAGCTTCGGAGGCTAGCTGTCCGCAATTTCCGCGCAGTATCCGCGATGTTTCACCGGTGTTACGCATGCCACACAGCCCCGCCCGACCTGCCCCGATCCGTGTCGCCAGGGAGCGGCCGCACGCCGGCTAGCCGGCTGCGGATACCGTAGTCCTGTGGCTGGAAAAACCCCGGACCGGCAGCGGGCGAGCGCGGCACGCGTGGCAACCGCACCTGATGCCGTCGCGGTTGATGATACGCCTGATTACCCAGGCAAGCGCTTCGGCTTGCCCAAGGACGGGCCGATGTCGGTGGCGCCCATGGGCAGGCGGGCGGCGGCGCTCGTCCTCGACTGGGTGCTCGTCGAGTTGATCGTCTCGGCCGTGACGCGGCACTCGATCTTCAGCGGCACGCAAGACGCGCACTACTTCACCACGATGTACTGGACGCTGCTCGTGTTCGGCCTCGAGGTCTGGCTGCTGACCGCGATCAGCGGGATCACCGTCGGCAAGCGCCTGCTCGGCATCCGGGTCATCAGGACCGACGGCAGCCGCCCCGGCTTCGGCTGGGCGCTGCTGCGCACGGTGCTGCTGTTCTTCGTGGTGCCGCCGCTGCTGTCCGACCGCGACCTGCGCGGCCTGCACGACCGCGCGACGGACACGATCGTCGTCAGGATGTAGCCCTGCTAGCCCAGGGGGTCAGCGGACCTTCGGCCGCGGCATCCGCGGCTGGCGGGCGCCCTTCGGCAGCGGGCCCTTCGGCATCTGCATGCTCGGCTGGAGCGCCTTCAGCCGGTAGTTGAGGTCGCTGACCGCGGCCGGGCGCAGGTTGCGCGGCAGCCGCATGATCTTCCGCTGCAGCCGGCTGACCGGGATCTGGCCTTCCTCGTTGCCGACCTGGAACTCGAAGATCGGCACGTCGTGCGCGACGCGCGCGGTCTTCTTCTTCTCGGCCGCCATCAGCCCGCTCAGCCGCGACGGCGCGCCCTCGCCGACCAGCACGACGCCGGGCCGGCCGACCGCCCGGTGCACGACGTCCAGGTTCCGGTTGGCGGTGACGGCCGGGGTGACCGTCCAGTTGCCGCGCATGCCCTGCAGCACCGCGGCGGCGGCCCCCGGCTGGCCCTCGATCACGGAGTACTGCGCGCGCTGCGCGAACCGCCCGAACAAGATCATCGCCACCAGCAGGCCGAGCAGCACGCCCAGCGGGATCAGGAACGCGGCGAGCTTGGTGAACAGCCCGACCAGCACGAACACGACGATGATGCCTACCGCGCTGCCGATGATGATCGGCATCGCCTTGCGGTTCTGCTGGTTGATCAGGCCAGCGACCATGCGTATCTGCTTCAGCCGCCCGGCATTCTGCAGGTCCTCAGCGCTGTTCTTGTCAACCACCGGCTCAGCCTTCCTTCAATCGCGCGCACCAACACTCAGAGCATATGATTCCACCGCGCCTGGACGTAACCAAAGCCGGGCGAAGCCCGGCATCGGGGGGTTCCGTGGGGATCATCGTCCCCCGCCGGGTTTGGCCGAGTTTCCCGAACGTACGCGGCTTACTCCGGGTCCGCCCGGCCGGCTCTCCAGCGCGGGTAACGCCGTCGCGCGCTGCTCGATCGCCTGCGCGTACAGCCGCCCCGCCCGGTATGAGGAACGGACCAGCGGCCCGGACATGACGCCGGCGAAGCCCATCGCGAGCGCTTCCTCGCGCAGCTCAACGAACTCCTCTGGCTTCACCCACCGCTCCACCGGGTGGTGCCGCAGCGACGGCCGCAGGTACTGGGTGATCGTCAGCAGATCGCAGCCCGCCGACCGCAGGTCGGCCATCGCGGGCGCGATCTCGCCGCGGGTCTCCCCGAGCCCGAGGATCAGGTTCGACTTGGTGACCAGCCCGGCCTCGTGCGCCGTCCGCAGCACCGACAGCGACCGCTCGTACCTGAAGCCCGGCCGGATGCGGCGGAAGACCCGCGGCACCGTCTCCAGGTTGTGCGCGAACACCTCAGGCGCGGCGCTGAACACCTCGGCGAGCTGAGCGGGCTCGGCGTTGAAGTCCGGCACGAGCAGCTCGACCCCGCAGCCGGGCACCGCCGCGTGGATCTCCCGCGCGGTCTGCGCGTACAGCCAGGCCGCGCCGTCGGGCTGGTCGTCGCGGGCCACCCCAGTGACCGTGGCGTACCGCAGCCCCATCGCGGCCACCGACTCGGCGACGCGCCGCGGCTCGTCCCTGTCCAGCGGCAGCGGCTTGCCGGTGTCGATCTGGCAGAAGTCGCAGCGCCGGGTGCACTGGTCGCCGCCGATGAGGAAGGTCGCCTCGCGGTCTTCCCAGCACTCGAAGATGTTCGGGCAGCCGGCCTCCTGGCACACCGTGTGCAGGCCCTCAGCCTTGACCAGGTTCTGCAGCTCTGTGTACTGCGGCCCGGTCCGCACCCGGGTCTTGATCCACGGCGGCTTCCGCTCGATCGGGGTCTGGCTGTTGCGGGCCTCGAGGCGCAGCAGCCGCCGCCCTTCCGGGGCCAGTTCCGAGGTGCTCATTATGTCTCTAGCCTATGCGGTCGCGGACTCGGGAACCGCCGCGAGGAGCGGCTCGACCGTGTGCATGCGCCGCCAGGTGCGGTAGCCGAGCGCCGCGGCCAGGTGCCGCTCGAGCAGCGGGGTGACATCCGCCACCGAGACCCGGATGCCGGTCTCCGCCGTCAGCGAGGTGGTGCCCGCGTCCCGGATGCCGCACGGCACGATCCGGTCGTACCAGGACAGGTCGCAGTCGCAGTTCAGCGCCAGCCCGTGCATGGTGACCCCGCGGGCCACCCGGGCGCCGATCGCCCCGACCTTGCGGTCGGGCACGCCGTCGGAGCCGGGGATCCACGTGCCGCTGCGCCCCTCGACGCGGACGGCCCGCAGCCCGAACTCGGCGCAGACCCCGGTCATCGCCTCCTCCAGCGCCCGGACGTAAGCCACCACGTCCACCGGCTGGCGCAGCTTGACGATCGGGTAGGCGGTCAGCTGGCCGGGTCCGTGCCAGGTGATCTTGCCGCCCCTGTCGACGTCGATCACCGGCGCGCCGGGGTCGCCGAATGGCCGGTCGCCCGCGGCGGTCCGTTTGCCCGCCGTGTACACCGGCCGGTGCTCCAGCAGCAGGCAGCAGTCCGGGAGCACGTCCTGGACCCGCCGGCTGTGCACCGCCCGCTGCAGGTCCCACCCCGCCATGTAGTCCACCGCGCGGTCTCCGAAGCCAGCGTGCGCGTACACGAGTTCGTCGGTCACGTAATCGAGATTACGTCGCATGTGGGACCGGCGCGTCGGCTGGGAACAACACAAAAGTGATCAATGAGGCCGATCTGCGCGAGCTCAGCGCGGCCCAGCGACGCCAGCTGGCCCGCGCACTGGCCGCCATCGACTACCCGCACCCATTGCTCGAGGTCAGCCTGGCCAGGGGCCGCAAGCTCGGCGCGCTGTTCTCGATCGTCGCCTGCACCGTGCTCGTCGGCTGGATCATCGTGCTGCTGTTCACGCTGCACAGGTCCTTCCACGCGCACTACTGGCGGCTGGCCTGGGTCGGCTTCGACATCGTGCTGCTGTTCGGCTTCGCGGCGACCGGCTGGGCGTTCTGGCGGGGCCGCCAGATCGTCATCGCCTGCCTGCTCGTCACCGCGACGCTGTTGTGCTGCGACGCCTGGTTCGACGTGATGCTCGACCTCGGCACGAGCGGGCAGTGGCTGAGCATCGCGTCCGCGCTGGTGGTCGAGCTGCCGATCGCGTTCCTGATGTTCGCCGCGGCCCGGCGGCTGCTCCGCCTGTCCGCGGTGGTGGCGGCGAGCCGGTCGGGGGAGGGCGAGCCGCCCCCGTCCCTGTGGCGCACGGCCCTGGTCGGGGACCGGGCGCGCGCCGCGGAGTAGCCACGGGCCCGTTCGGGCAAAATCACAGCGGCGGCTGTAGACCCGCGCCTGTGCCTGGACCTAGCCTGTCGCCATGGCTACCGATTTCACCGAGGAAACCGCGGCCGACGCCGTCGTCGAGAGCTTCGGCCCGGACACCGACCCGCGGCTGCGCGAGATCCTGACCAGCCTGGTGCGGCACCTGCACGCGTTCGCGCGGGAGGTGGAGCTGACCATTCCCGAATGGGAGCGGGGGATCGGCTTCCTCACCCGGGTCGGGCAGAAGTGCGACGACGAGCGCCAGGAGTTCATCCTGCTGTCGGACGTGCTCGGGCTGTCGATGCTGACCGAGACGATCAGCAACAGGAAGTTCGGCGTCGCCACCGAGTCGACGGTGCTCGGGCCGTTCCACGTGGTGGAGTCGCCGGTTCGCTCGCTCGGCGACAACATCGACATGGTGGGCACCGGCACCCCGTGCGTGATCACGGGCCGCGTGGTCTCGGTGGACGGGTCGCGGCTCCCCGGCGCCACGATCGACGTGTGGCAGGCCAACGACCAGGGCTTCTATGACGTGCAGCAGCCGGACGTGCAGCCGCGTGCGAACGGCCGCGGGCTGTTCACCGCCGACGCCAACGGCGAGTTCTGGTTCCGCACGGTCGTGCCGAGCCACTACCCGATTCCGACCGACGGCCCGGTGGGCGGGCTGCTGATCGCGACGGGCCGGCACGCCTTCCGCCCGGCGCACATTCACTTCATCGTGGAGGCCCCCGGGCACCGGCCGCTGACCACGCACATGTTCGTGGCCGGCAGTAAGTACATCGAGTCCGACACGGTGTTCGCCGTAAAGAAGTCGCTGGTCGTCGACTTCGAGGAGGTCACGGACCCGGCGCTGGCGGAGGAGTGGAAGGTCGGCACGGTGCCGTTCAGGCGCGCGGACTTCGAGATCATCATGCAGCCCGGGTCGTAACTAACCCCCGATGACTTCCGGGTCGCGGGTGATCGTGAGCGCGGTCCAGGCGCCGAGGTGAATCCGGTCGCCGTCATGCAGCGCCACGGCCTGATTGGCCGGGATCGTGTTGCCGTTCAGGAGCGTGCCGTTCTCTGACCCGGGGTCCACGACGGACCAGGTCCCGTCCGGTTCGGCGACGAGCAGCGCGTGCAGCCTCGACACGCCGGGGTCGGCGGGCGGGCCCGTCAGGTCGATCTCCGGGTCGATGCCACGGGAGACGCTGCGCCGCCCGACGCGGACCTCGGCTCCGGACAGCCGGAACCGCCGTTCCGGGCAGTAGGCGGGGAAACTGAGCTCGGGCGCGTCGGCGCCGACGGTCGTGACGACCCGGTCGAAGTACACGCGGTCGGCGGTCACCACTGCCGTCCAGGTGGCCGTGACCGGGGGTGTCGCGGCGGTTGAGGGCGCCTCCGGGGACAGCCCGGACGGGCTCCCCAGGGAGTCAGGGGCCGCCTGGGTGAAGTCGTGGCCGCAGGACTCGCAGAACTGACCGGTGCGCGCGGCACCGCACTGCGGGCAGGCTTCGGCGGGCGCGGGCATGGTGTTGGTGGCACCGCCATCCGGCGGCGCCACCGCCGGGGACGGCGGGAATTGCGCCACGGCGCCGATGCGGATGCCGCACACGTCGCAGAAGTCGTCGCTCACCGAGGCGTGGCCGGACGGGCAGGTCGCCATCGCTATCCCTTCGTGACCCGGACCGTCTTGGTGGACCTGGTTTCGAGGGCCATCTCGTCGGCGGCTTCGACCTTCTTCTTCAGCCGCACGGTGCCGGTGGCCTCGTCCACCACGTCGACCACCTTGGCCAGCAGCCGGGCGGTGTCCTGGTTGCCCGCCTGGTGTGCCAGCGCCACTGCCCGGCCCAGTTTGGCGGTGGCCCTGTCCTCATCGCCCTGCTGCCGCGCTTCGAGTCCCTCCTGGATCGCGTCGGCCAGCTCGGCCTGCCCGGTGTAGTGCGCGACTCCGGGGCTGATCCTGGTCGACAGCGCCTCATCTTCGGTCCAGGTCGCCTTGATCAGCCCTTGCCCGAGCACCTGCTGCCCGTCAGCCGAGGAGGCCACCAGGCTGACCCGGGCCGCGAGCATCTCCGCTCCGACGCTGGCGGCGTTCACCTGCACGCCGACGTGGTAGTCCCGGCTTTCGCCCGGCGCCCACGCGCCGGTCGGGTAGTCGCCGGCCTGCGCGCCGGACCCCACTCGCCGGTCTGTCAGGTCGTCGATGGCCGGCGCGACCTGCTTGACGAACCGCACCGTCACCTGCTGCGGCGTCCACACCCGCAGCAGCACGTCGGGCAGCTGCTTGCTCATCGCGCCGCGCGTCATCTCCTCGAAGTCCGCCGCCAGCCCCGCCGGATCCGGCACGATGTCGACGGTGCCGAGCAGCGCGGTGGAGATCTTGCGCATCTCGCTGACCTCCCAGTCAGTGCCCACGCCACGACAGTCACAGCGGAACACGCCCTCACACAGCTCGATCGCCGCGGCGAGCTGCTCGGGCGTCTCGTGCTGGTTCTTCCCGTCGGTGAGCAGGATCGCGTGCCGCAGCGTCGCCGGGCAGGACTGGAAGATCCGGTACGCCAGCCGCAGCCACTGGCCGATCGCGGTCCCGCCATTGGCCCGCATCCCGCGCAGGGCGCGCTTGGCCTCGGTTCTCGTGAAGTCATCCGCGATCGCCATGGTCCCGTCGGGCGGGTAGACGGGCCAGGCCTCGGTGGCGCCCGCGACGACCGCGAACCAGGTCTCGTCCGTGAGCACGTCCACCGCCGCCGCCGTGGCCGCGCGCGCCTCGATGATCTTGGACTTCGGATGGTCCATCGACCCTGAGCAATCGACGATGATGATTTCCGCGCTACCTCCGGAGACGCCATCCGGGGCGCCAGGCGATGGCGACGGCATCTCTCCCGACGCGTCCGCGGTCACGGTGACGACCGCGCTGACGTCGCGCCCGCCTACCGGCAGGTACGGATTCTGGTCGATGTCCACGGTGAAACGGGGCAGGCTGGGCATCGCTATCTCCTCGATAAGGACTCGGGCCACACGGGCGGGAACGGTGCGAGCACCGCGGTTATGTTGTCGGCGCCGCCCGCGTCTACCGCGAACTTCACCAGCGCCACGGCGGCAGCGAGCGGGTCGGCCTGTGCGGCCGGCAGTGCCATGGCGGCGAGGCCGGCCGGCTCCGGCCGGTAATTCCACAGTCCGTCCGAGCAGACGAGCACCACACCGGGACCCGCCAGCTCGAATCGCGCCACGTGCGGCTCCGGGTCGGGCAGGTCCGCGCCAAGCCACTGGGTGATGACGTGCGCCTGCGGCGAGGCCATCGCCTCCGTCACGCTGGCGAGGCGGGACGCGACCAGCTCCTCGGCGAGCGAGTCGTCCCTGGTGAGCATCCGCGAACCCGGGCCGTCGGCGGCTAGCCAGTAAACGCGGCTGTCACCGAGCCAGCACACTGTCACAGCGGCGCCGTCCACCACCGCCGACGCGTACGTCGCGGCGGGCGCGCCCGCCGGCCCGGCCAGGTCAGCCACTGCCCGCCAGCCGGCCAGCGCGGCCGCGGCGGACGCGGCCGCCGGGTCGTCACCCGAGCGCACCGCGGCAAGCAGCACTCGTACCGCTGCCCGGACCGCCACCAGGGACGCCTCGTCGGCGCGGGGCGCCGACGAAACGCCGTCGCACACCACCGCCACCGCGGCTGGCCCGCCGGAGCCCACAACGCCGGCCAGCGCCATCGCGTCTTCGTTGCGGCTGTGCCGCAGGCCGCGGTCGGTCACGCCTGCCGCCACCCCGACGTCGAGCTCCACGTGGTCCCTGACGGTCGGCACCTTGCGCCCGCAGGATTCGCAGTAGCCTTCCGCGCTGACCCCGGCCGGCGCGGCCGAGCCGTCGGCGGAGCAGACCAGGCACTCGAGCACGCCGGCCTCCGCGCCAGGACTGACCGCGGCCGGGACCAGGGGCGCGCCGCACGCTTCACAGAATCCGTCAGCGGCGTCGAACGGCTGGCCGCAGGAGGGGCAACGGTAGGTCATGTCCAGGTCCTCGGCCTGACGTGGTTGGCCATGTCCACCAGTTCCACCCTGCGCGCGGGATCCGTTGTGAGGCTGGCCAGCGCCCGGTAGCCGCGCTCGAGACCGAACCGCAGCGCGCGCTCGTTCGGCTCGCAGCCGAGGATGCGGGCGTAGCCCGTGGGTGCGCCCGACTGCGGGGTGCCGCCCGCCGCGGGTCCGGTTACCAAGCTCAGCGCCGCATGCAGGATCTCCAGGGTGAGCTGCTCCCGGCGCAGGTCGTCAAGGGGCAGCTTCACCAGGCGCTCGCCGGCCTCGTGGACGTCGGAGCCCGATGTCTTGTCCCCGGCGGCGACAAGCAGCCGGACCGCGGCGACCTGTGCGGCCGCGTGGTGGCTGGACGTCTCGGGGACGGCGGCGACCGCGGCGATGGCGGCGGGGCGGTCACCGGCCGCCAGGCAGGCCCGGGCCGCGCCGAACGCGGCGCTGATGTAGGACCGGTCGGTCGTCCAGACGAGCTGGTAGTAGCTCCGTGCGGCGCCCATATCGCCGGCCGCCTCGGCGGCGAAGCCGAGTGCGAGCTTGGGGGCGAGCTCGCCGGGCAGGTCGTCGTAGACGGCGCTGAACGCCGCCCGCGCTGTCGCGGGCTGCCCGTCGGCGAGCGCGCACAGCCCGTAGTACCAGGCGATCCGCCAGTCGGTTGGATCAGCCGCGGCCATCGTGGCCAGGTGGCGCCCTGCCGCCGCCGGATCACCGTCCACGATCAGGGCGCGGACCAGCGCTAGGCGGGTCTCCGGCGACGCGGCCACCGCCGGCGGGGCACCCCCGTCGCCCGCGATGGCGGCGACCAGCGACGAGACCTGATGCTCCGGCTCCAGCCCGCCCAGCGTCGCCAGGTACCCTGCGGCCGGGTCCGTGCCGTCCGCGAGCGGCGCGGGCAGCCCGGCGATCACCTCGGCCGCCGGTGGCGGGCTGACCAGGACGCCCGCGCTGCCGTTCGGCGCGGGCACCGGTGTCAGGCTGGTGCCCACTGCCCGCAGTTCGGGGCTGAACACCCGGGAGAACGCCGGCCGCGCCTTGCCGTCGGCGCGCGAGAGTACCTCACGCAGCACTCCGGTGATCTGCTCGGCCATCTCGCCCGCCGACTGGAAACGGCGAGCCGGCTGGGCGTGCGTGGCGCGGCGCAGCAGCCTGGCGAACGATTCCTGCTCGGCCAGCAACGGCACAGAATCGGGCAGCCGGTACTTGTAGTCCCCCTGGTACCCGGCGAACTCAAAGGTGAGCACGGCAAGCGCCCGTCCGACCGTGAACAGGTCCGAGCTTGGCGAGGGACCGTCCGTCTCGATTTCCGGGGCCTGGTAGCCGACCGTTCCGTAGATGGGGCCGTCACCGTCGATCTGCCGGACGCCGCCCATGTCGATGAGCTTGAGCTGCTCCTCGGTCTGGATCACGTTGTCCGGCTTGAAGTCGCAGTAGACGAGCCCCCGGTCATGCAGGTAGCCGAGCGCGGGCAAGATCTCGATCGCGAAGGCGAGCGCGTGGGGGAGGGGCACCACCGCGCCGCGCTGCCGGGCCTTCACGCGGATCTCCTTGAGCGACTCGCCGCCGACGTATTCCATCACGATGTAGCCGGCGCTCTCACCGTCGCGCCGGCTGGCGTGCGGGACGAAGTTGTAGATCCGGACGATGCTCGGGTGCTCGACCTGCGCGAGGAACTGCCGCTCCGCGACCGCGGCGGCCAGCGCGTCCGCGTCGCCGGTGTTGAGCAGTCCCTTGAGCACCACCCACCGGTCGCTGACGTTGCGGTCCCTGGCCAGGTAGATCCAGCCGAGGCCGCCGTGCGCGAGGCACCCGAGGACCTCGTACTGCCCGGCGACGAGCTCACCGGCCTCGAGCTTGGGGGTGAACGAGAAGCGGGCGCCGCAGTGCCTGCAGAACCCGTCGGCGAGGCCGGGACGGCCATCGCGCGACTGGCCGACGAGCTGCCCGCAGTTCCCGCAGAACCGCCGGTTCTCGGGGACCGTCGGGTCGGGGAGGATCGCGGTCACCGGATCGCGGGCAGGGACCGGCGGCACCTCAACGAGCCCGGCGCCGAGCATGCCGCGGGAGGACCTGCCGCCGCTACTTCGCGAGGACCGGATGCCGCGCCCGCTGCCCGCGCCGCCGCCGCTGCCAGTGCCCGCGGACCAGTGCGCCGGCCCTGGGCCGTTGCCCGACGCGGTGGTCGCCGCGACTGGCGCGGCGCCGGATACCGCGGCGTGCGCCGACCCGGTGGCGCCGGCAGGCCCGGCGAGGGCGGGCGCCGGCGCCGTGAGCGCTGGCGCCAGGCCGCAGACGACGCAGTATCCGTCCTCGATCATTCCGCCGCACCCTGGCTGGGTGCATGCCACAGCCGTCACCGCCGCCGCCTTTCCGCCGCGAGGATCGCTTGCTGGTATGCGGTTACCGCCGCCGTGGCCGCCGCCAGGTCGCAGGGCGCCGTCCACAGCAGCTCGTACGCCTGGTCATAGCGCGCGGCCAGGTCGCCGTCCTCGGCCGCCCCCAGACGGCCGGCCTTGGACTTGTACGCCCCGAGAAGACCGCGCAGTTCGTCCCGGCGGCCGAGGGCAGTCGCCGCGCTTCGCCGCGAATCTTCTGTCGCGGCGGCGGCCGCGGCCAGATCGCGGTGGCACCTGTCCAGCTCGGCCTGCAGCCGGGTCCACCGGCCCGCGGCCGCGAGCTTGGCCAGGCTGGCAATCGGCGGCTCGGTGATCTCCGGTGGCAGCGGCGGTAGGCCGGTGATCCGCTCGGCGGCGTGGCGCCACGCCGCGACGGCGTCCTCGCGTGCCGCCCGCGCCGCGGCGGTCGCGGTCGTGAGCTCGTCGATCGTGCGCTGCGTCTGCGCCCGCAGCCGGCCGACCTCGGCTATCCGCGCGGTGAGGTCCGCCACCTGGTTTGTCAGCTGGTCTGCGGCGAACGTGTCGGCCCGGCCGTCATGCCAGAGCGCGAGCGGATCGGCGTTCACCGCGGCGCGTTGCGAGTCCAGGCTGGCCTCCGCATCGCGGAATGCGGTGCCGGTGTCGTCGCCGAGGCCGGCGACCAGCGGCCGGACGCGTGTCAGCTCCTCCGTCACCGCGTCCAGCCGGCTGCGCACCTCGGCCCAGACCGCCTCGACGGCCGAGGTCACCTCGGCTACCTCCGTGAAGGCCCGGCGCATCGCGGCGACCGAGGCCTCGAGTGTGAGCTCCTGCCAGCCCGTGTCGGCGAGGTCCCGGCGCGCCAGCGGCGCGCGGGCGCGGGTCAGCCGGACCGAGGTGCCCGTGAGCAGTCCGGTCAGCTCCGGAAGATCCCTGTACTGCACCGGACGACCGCTGACACCGAGCTCGTCCACCCGGTCTACGACGGCCGAGTACGCCACGTAGGTCTCCCACAGGCTGGCCAGCGTCGCCGACGCTTTGTCCCAGCGCTCCCGTGTCCGCCCGGTCAGCGGCGCGCCGTCGAGCAGCCGCCTTGTGTAGCTGCCGTCCAGTTCGAGGAGGTTCGCCTGGATGGCGTTCCGCTCGGCGAGCACGCCGGCGGCCCGCTGCTCCGCCGCCTGCTCGGCGGTCATGGCAACTTGACCCTTACTGTCTTCGTGGACCTGATATCCAGCGCCATCTCGTCAGCCGTTTCCACCTTCTGCTTCAGCCGCACCGTCCCGGTCGCCTCGTCCAGCACGTCGACGACCTTGGACAGCAACCGCGCCGTGTCCTCATTCCCGGCCCGATGGGCCAGCGCCACCGCCCGGCCCAGCTCGGCGGTCGCGGTCTCCCTATCGCCTCGCCTGCTCGCCTCCAGGCCCTCCTGGATCGCGTCGGCGGGCTCTTCTTGCCCCGCGTAGTACGCGACCCGCACCCGGAACAGGACGTCGGGCAGTTGCTTGCTCATCGCGCCGCGCATCATCTCCTCGAAGTCCGCGGCGAGCCCGGCCGGGTCGGGCACGATGTCGACCGTGCCGAGCAGCGCGGTGGAGATCTTGCGCAGTTCGCTCACCTGCCAGCCGGTGCCGACGCCCCGGCAGTCGCAGCGGTACGCGCCCGCGCACTGCTCGATCGCCGCGTCAAGTCGTCGATTGCGCCGCTCGATGTTCGGCCCGCCGGTGAGCAGGATCGCGTGCCGCAGCGTCGCCGGGCACGACTGAAACATCTGGTACGCCAGCCGCAGCCAGGCGCTCATCGCCGTTCCGCCGCGCAGCCCCAGCTTGCGGACGGCCTGCTTAGCCTCTTCCCGCGTTCGCTCGTCAGCGAGAGCCATTGTCCCGTCCGCCGGGTAGACACGCTGCGCGTTGCGAGCGCCGCCGATGATCGCGAACCAGGCGCCGTCCCTGATCACGTCCACCGCGGCCGCCGTGGCCGCGCACGCCTGTACGACCTTGCTTATCGGCATGCCCATCGAAATTGAGCGGTCAATGATGATGATCTCCGCGCTGTCCCCGGCCGGGCCTGGCTCGTCCCCAGTCTGGTCCGCTGTTACGGTGACGATCACGCTCACGTCGCGTCCGCCCGTCGGCAGGTACGGGTTCTGGTCGACGTCGATGGCGAACCCCAGCACGCTTGTCATGGCCGGTCAGTCCGCGTACTGCGCGGTCGGCGGGGACGGCACCGGGGTGCCGACCCAGCGGGCGTAGCTGGCCGCCCAGCCGCCGTCGGCCTCGTCTTGCGCAAGGACCGCGTTCACGAACCGCACGAAGTCCGGATGCTGCTGCGAGATCGCGAGCCCGTACGGCTGGGGGGCCAGGGGCCGCCCCACTACCTTGGTGAACGGATCCTGGGCATGGAGCCCGGCGAGGATCGCGTCGTCGGTGGAGACCGCCGCGACCTGTCCCTGCTGGAGCAGGACGAGGCAGTCGGTGAACTGCGGCGCGGTGACGAGGACCAGGCGCGGGGTCACTGGATAGCTGGAGATGATGGGGGCCGAGTCGGATCCGGCGGTCGCGCACACCTTCTGCCCGCCCAGGCTCGCCAGGCCGGTCGCGGTCGAGTTCTTCAGCACGAGCACCCGCGTGTTGGCCTCGAAGTAGACGCTGGAGAAGTCGACCTTCTTGAGTCGGCTGCAGAGGATCGTCATCGTCTCCGCGACGATGTTGACGCTGCCGTTGCGGATGTCCGGTTCCCGCTGGTCGTCGGTGATCCCCCTGAACTCAACCTTGTTCGGGTTGCCGAAGATCGCCTGGGCCACGGCATGGATCATGTCGATGTCGAAGCCCTGGGTCTGCCCGGTGAGCGGGTTGAAGTAGCCGAAATTGTAGGTGCTCTGGCTCACTCCGGCGATGAGATAACCGCGCGCGAGGATCTTGGCCATGAACGAGCCGGGCGTGACCTGCGGCGGGCCTGGCGCCGGGCGCAGGCTGGACGCCGCCGCGTTACAGGCGGCGGTGTCGTGCGCCTGGGCAGCGGTGCGACTAGCCGCGTGATCCGTGGTGGAGCTGACGGTGCCGCGGCCGCTCGCGTTACGCGCCTGCGCCACGGTGGCGCTCTGCGGGCGCGCCGCGGCGCAGCCGGCCGCCCCGGCCAGCAGGACAGTACCCGTTAGTATCGCCGCGGCCCGTACCGCCGCGGACCGCTTGCCTTTTCCGCTCACGCGTCGTGCCCCCGTCGTCATCGGTATTCCGCGAGCCTGCGGCTCAGTCCCCAGGCGCAGCCGGCCGCCATCACGAGCGCCGCCGCGATGACAGCCGGCTCAAGGCCGGTGAAGGCGTCCGCGCCAGCGCTGGAGCTCGCGGCGAAGGTGGCCTGGCCTGCCGCCATCCCGGTGGCGAAGTCTGCCGACAGCTTCGCGAACGCGGTGCCGGCGTCGCTGCGGCCCCCGCCGAGAGCCGATCGCACCGCGGCGGCGTGGTTGGCGTTGTCGTCAAGCGCGCGGAGCCGGGCGTGCGCCGCGTACCACGCTTGCGCGTCGCCGACGGCGGCCGTCGCCCCGCCCGTTGCCTGGCTTCCCCCGGCCGCTGTCTCGGCCAGCGTGAGCAGCGTCCCGGGCCCAGGTCCCAGGGCGCGCTGCTGGCGCAGGTAGGCGGCCTGGTAGGTGCCGTTGTCGCTGCCGTTGTCGATCAGGGTGAGGCTCTCATCGGCGTGCGCCTGCAACGCGGCGATATCCGCACGGGCGAGCGCCTCCACCGGTGCCGAGCCCCGTGACCGCGCGGCCAGCAGGTCACCACGGGCGCCCGTGTACGCGACGGCCAGCCAGGCCAGCGCGATGACGGCGGCGGCCGCTGCGAGCAGCAGGCCCGGGTTGAGCACCCGGTGCGTGCGCCTGCCCAGCCAGCGCGACGCCAGGTACAAGACGATGACGATGCCGAGCCCGGCCGCCAACGTGACGATGACGAACGGCAGGCCGGTCGCCTGAGCGCTTGTCGCGCTCAGGCTCGCGTTCTCCGTGGTGTACATGTCGTCGGCCGCGGGCAGCAGGGTGCCTCGCATGAGCCCCGAGGCTTCCCTGAGGTACGCGGCCCCGAGGGGAAAGCCCTGCCTGTTGTCAGCGCGCGCCGTCTCGATCTCACCGGCGTAAATGGGCAGGTCTTCGGACAGCGCCGCGAGGTCCTTGGCGGCACCGCCGAGCGTGCCGCCCCCTTGGGCCGTGGCGTTGTCGATCTCCGTCCCGGCGGCCTGAATGTCCGTCAGGTACCGTTGCCGCGCCGCGGGCGGCTCTAGGCCGCCGGCCAGGAAGGCGGTCGCGGCAGTGTTATCCGCGTCGGACAGGTGACGGTAGATCTGCTGCGCGTCGAGGCTCAGTGGTTCCCGGACGGCCACCACGCCGGACGCCGCCGACGAGTACTGGTTCACGGTGAAGGCCGCGAGCCCGCCCCAGGCCAGGCTCAGCAGGACCACCACCAACAGCAGCAGGCGCAGCCTGTCGGGAGTCGTCGACACGTCCATCCGGAAGCGCCGGGATGAGGCGGATGCGGCGTCGCTTACCGTACCGACCGCTCCACTGGTATTCAGTGCTGTTCCGCTGACCATGTGCCGCTCCACTGAGGGGTCCCAGGCGACCCGGGACGCCTATTGTGCAGCTATGCCTGGCATGTCCGCTAGATGGCAAATGGTCATTAACCAGTTATTAGTATTTCGTCATTCTCTTGATGACGAGCGCGGGCTTAGTGCGCCTGTTGTGCGGTGCGAAGTGCCCCTGTGTGGTCCGCGTCTATGTGGTCCGCGTCCCGGAGCGGCTCGCTGTCGCATCCACCGGCGGGCCGGTGTGCAGTGCGGCCGCTAGCGCGGTCGCGATCGTCGGGTACTCGAACTGGAAGCCCGCCGCGAGCAGCCGTCTCGGCAGCACGCGGGCGTTGTTCAGCAGTTCCGACGACATCTCGCCGAGCCCCAGGCGGAGCATGCTCTCCGGGACTCGCACCCAGCGGAAGTCGGGACGCTTGAGGGCCGCGTGCAACGCCGCGGTCAGCTCGGCGTCCGTCACCGGATTCGGGGCGGTGAGGTTGTAGGGGCCGCTGCGGTCGGTGGCGTCCGGGTCGAGCAGGAAGCGGATCGCGCGGATCTCGTCGGTCAGCGAGATCCAGCTCATTACCTGGTGCCCGTTGCCGAACCTCGGCAGCAGGCCGAACCTGGCCGGGCCGGCCAGCCGGGCCAGCACCCCGCCGTCGGCGCTGAGCACCAGCCCGCTGCGGGCATGCGCTACCCGGATGCCTGCCTGCCGCGCGGGCTCGGCGGCGGCCTCCCAGTCGTGCACGACGCGGGGCAGGAAGCCCTGTCCCGCCGGGGCGTCCTCGGTGACCTCCCTGCCGCCGGTGTCGCCGTACCAGCCGATCGCCGAGGCACTGATGAGGACCTTGGGCAGCGGGTGCGCCGCGGCAAGCGCGGTCGCCAGCGCACGGGTAGCGAGCACCCGGCTGGCGCGGATCTCCGTCTTATAGCGCCGCGTCCAGCGGTGGCCGGCGACCGGGACGCCGGATAGGTGCACGCACGCGTCGACGCCGTCCAGCGACGGGTCGCCCGCGTCGGCGGCGCGCGGGTCCCAGCGGACCTCGTCGCTGCCCCGCGGCGGCCGCCTGACCAGGCGGACGACCTCGTGGCCGTCCGCCCGCAGGCTCGCCGTCAGCGCGGTGCCGATCAGCCCGGTCGAGCCGGTGACCGCTACCTTCATGCGGCCCTACAGCCCGAGTTCCGCCTCGAACGCGCCCTCCTCGAGGCGGTTCTTCACCGTGCCGAGGAACCGCGCCGCGTCGGCGCCGTCGACCAGCCGGTGGTCGTAGGTCAGCGCCAGGTACACCATGGAGCGGACCGCGATCACCTCGCCGAGCGCGGGATCCTCGACCACGACAGGGCGCTTGACCACGGTGCCGATGCCGAGGATGCCGACCTGCGGCTGGTTGATGATCGGCGTGTCGAACAGCGCGCCGCGGCTGCCGGTGTTGGTCAGCGTGAACGTGCCGCCGGCCAGGTCTTCGAGGGTGGCCTGGCCTGACCTGGCGCGACCGGCGATGTCGCTGATCTTGCGGGCCAGGCCGCCAATGTTCAGGTCGCCCGCGTTGTGGATGACCGGCACGATCAGCCCGCGCTGGGTGTCCACGGCGATGCCGAGGTGCTCGGCGTCGTGGTAGGTGACCTCCGAGGTTTCCGCGTTGATGACCGCGTTGAGCTGCGGGTGCACCTTGAGCGCCTCGACGGTGGCCTGCGCGAAGAACGGCAGGAACGTCAGCTTGACGCCCTCGCGCGCCTCGAAGTCGCGCTTGGCGCGCTCGCGCAGCCGGGCGATCTTCGTGACGTCCGCCTCCACCACGGTGGTGAGCTGCGCGGAGACCTGCAGCGACTCCACCATCCGCTTGGCGATGACCTGGCGGGGCCTGGACATCCGCTGGGTGGTGCCGCGCAGCGCGGAGGCGGCGACCGCGGGCCGGCTCGGTGCCGCGGGCGCCCCGGGCACGCCAGGCGCGGCAGCCGGCGCGGTCGGCGCGGCCGGCGCGGGCTGCGCCGCGGCCTGCGCGGCCGCTGCCTCCGCGGCGGCCGCTTCCGCGGCACGCTGCTGGCGGGCGGCGTCGAGCACGTCCTGCTTGCGGACGCGGCCGCCGACGCCGGTGCCGGTGACCGACTCCAGCGGAACCGAGTGCTCGACGGCGAGCTTGCGCACCAGCGGCGTGACGTAGGGGGACTCGCCCGACGGCAGCGGGGTGGGCTCGGGGTAGCTGCCCGCCGGCTCAGCCTCGGCCGCCTCGGCGGGCTCGGCGGCCTCGGCGGGCGCCGCCTGGGCGGCGGGCGCGGCCTGCGCGGCCTGCGCGGGGGGCGCGGGCTCGTAGGCCGGCGCGGTCCACGCCTGGGTGGCGGCGGGTGCCGCGCCGTTCACCGGCGCGGCGGCCTGGGCCTGCGCGACAGCGGGCTCCGGCTCCGGCTCCGGCTCGGGCTCCGGCTCGGGCGCCTGAGGCGCCTGCTCCTGCGGGGGCTCGGGGGGTGCGGGAGCGGCGGCCGGCGCCGCCTCCGCGGCCGGCGCGGCCGCGGGAGCGCCGCCCCCGCCGGCCTCCGCGCCCGCGTCCTCGATCACCGCGAGCTCGGCCCCGACGGCCACGGTCTCGTCCTCGTCGACCACGATGCCCCGCAGCACGCCGGTGGCGGGCGACGGGATCTCGGTGTCCACCTTGTCGGTCGAGACCTCGAGCAGCGGCTCGTCTGCCGTGACGTGCTCGCCTTCCTTCTTCAGCCAGCGCGTGACAGTGCCCTCGGTGACGCTCTCGCCGAGCTGAGGCATGGTTACGGAGACCGACATGGTAGAGCGCGCTCCTTAGGCGTGGAAGTGCAGTGGCTTGCCGGCAAGGGCCAGGTGCGCCTCGCCAATGATCTCGGACTGAGTGGGGTGCGGGTGGATCAGCGCGGCGACGTCGGCGGGCTCCGCGTCCCAGTTGTAGATGAGCTGCCCCTCGGCGATCAGCTCGCCGACCCGGCTGCCGACCAGGTGGATGCCGAGCACCCGGCCTGGCTGGCCGTCGGGGTGTGACGGCGCCTCGGCGATGACCTTCGCCTGCCCCTGCGTCTGCAGGATGACGCTCCTGCCGTTGCCGCCGAGAGGATAGTTCACCTCGGTCACCGGGATGCCGCGCTGCGCGGCCTGCGCCGACGTGATGCCGACCGAGGCGACCTCGGGGTCGCTGTAGGTGATCCGCGGCACGCCGTCGTAGTCGATCGGCCGGACGTCGAGCCCGGCGACTCGCTCGGCGACACTGATGCCCTCCGCGAACCCGACGTGCGCGAGCTGCGGCGTGGCGATCAGGTCGCCGACCGCGGAGATCGTCGGCACCGAGGTCCGGCACAGCGGGTCCACCTCGACGTAGCCGCGCGTCATGGCCACGCCGTTCTCCTCATAGCCCAGGCCCGCGGAGACCGGTCCGCGGCCGACGGCGACGAGCAGGACCTCGGCGGACGCCGACTTGCCGTTCTCCAGCGTCACGGACACGCCGTCGTCGGTGTAGGAGACCGACTGGAACCGCTCGCCGAGCTGGAACCCGATGCCCCGGCGGCGGAACGCCCGCTGCAGCACCTTCGCGCTCGCCTCATCCTCGAGCGGGAGGAGCTGCGGGAGCATCTCGACGATCATCACGTCGGCGCCGAACGAGCGCCACACCGACGCGAACTCCACCCCGATCACGCCGCCGCCGAGGATGATCGCGGACTTGGGCACGCGGTCGAGCCGCAGCGCGTCGTCGGAGGAGATGATCCGGTCGCCGTCGATCGTCAGGCCGGGCAGCGACTTGGGCACGGAACCGGTGGCCAGCACGATGTGGTCGCCGGTGTAGACCGCGTCCCCGACCGACACCGACGTCGGCGAGAGCAGCCGCCCGTCGCCGATGATCGTGTCGATCTTCCGGCTCGCGATCGTGGACTGCAGGCCCTTCCACAGCCGGTCGACGACCGACTGCTGGTAGGACAGCACAGCGGGCATGTCGATGCCCTCGAACGAGGTCCTGATGCCGAACTTCTCGCTCTCCCGCGAGGAGTCGGCGACCTCAGCCGCGTGCAGCAGCGCCTTGGTGGGGATGCACCCGCGGTGCAGGCAGGTCCCCCCGACCTTGTCCCTTTCGATCAGGGCCACGCGCTTGCCGAGCTCGGCCGCGCGCAGCGCGCAGGCGTACCCGCCGCTGCCGCCGCCCAGCACGACGATGTCGTAATGGCCGCCCTCTGCCACTGTTACTCCCTCATTCCACTTACGGTCTGTCTCATCATGTCACCAGGCAGCGTTTACGCGCCCGGTAGTCGGCCGGCTGCCGTCTCCGCCGCGATCGCCACCAGCGCCCGCACCGCCGCGCCGGTGCCGCCCTTCGGCGTGTAGCCGTACGGCGAGGTCTCGTTGAACGCCGGGCCGGCGATGTCCAGGTGCGCCCAGGCGACTCCGTCCGGCACGAACTCGCGCAGGAACAGCCCGGCCACCAGCATGCCGCCGTTACGGTCACCAGAGACGTTGGCCAGGTCGGCGACGGGGGAGTCGAGCCCCTTGCGCAGTTCCTCGGGCAGCGGCATCGCCCACGCCGGCTCGCCCGCTTCCCGCATGACCGCGGCCACCTCGCCGGCGACGGCCTCGGTGCTGCCCATCACGCCCGCGGTGCGGCGGCCGAGCGCCACCGACGCGGCGCCGGTGAGCGTGGCGATGTCGACGACCAGGTCGGGGTTGTCGGCACCGGACCTGGCCAGCGCGTCCGCCATCACCAGCCGGCCCTCGGCGTCGGTGTTCAGCACCTCGACGGTCTTGCCGCCGTAGATGGTGATGATGTCCGACGGCCGCTGCGCGGCGCCGCCCGGCATGTTCTCCGCGAGGCACATGTAGCCGACCACGTTCACGGGGAGGCCCAGCTCGGCGATCGCGGCGGTGGCGGCGAGCGTGGCCGCCGCGCCGCCCATGTCGGACTTCATCGTCTCCATGGACTTCGGCGGCTTGAGCGACAGCCCGCCGGAGTCGAACGTGATGCCCTTGCCGACGAACGCGACGGTCTTCCCGGCCTCCGGGTGGGTGTAGGAGAGCCGGACCAGCCGCGGCGGCCGCGTCGATCCCTGGCCGACGCCGGTGAGGCCGCCGTACCCGCCCTCGCGCAGCTCGTTCTCGTCGAGCACCTCCACCGCGATCCCCCGGCCGGAGGCGACGTGCACGGCCTCCTCGGCGAACGTCTCCGGCGACAGATCGCGCGGCGCGGTATTGACCAGGTCCCTGACGAGGTTGACCGCCCCGGCGATCACCTCGCCGCGCTTGACCGCGGCGGCGTTGCCGTCGCCGGTCAGCATCGTGACCGCCAGGTCGCGCGGGGGCCCTGACCGGTACCTGCGGAAGCTGTAGCCGCCCAGCAGCGCTCCGGTGGTGACGGCCTCCGCTTCCTCCGCCGTCCGTGCGGGAAGGGCGACCGCGACAGCCTTGGCCCCGTCCTTATCCCGAACGGGCGGTTTCTTCGCCCCGGCGGCCAGGTCACGCAGCGCCGTCCCGGCGGCGCGGCGGAGCTTCTCCGCGTCGAATGGCGCGCCGTCCGCGGGCGGCGCGCCGAGCCCGACGGCCACGATCAGTGCGGCGGGCAGCTTCCCGCCGCCGGGGATCTTGCTGATCTCCTCGAGTTCGCCGGTCGCGCCGAGCGCGGTGAACGCGTCGGCGAGGGTACCGCCGATCGCGTCGTCGACCCCCTCCGCGCCGGGTGCGGCGCTGGGGCCGTCGGGAGCCTGGATTACCCCGATGACAAGGACATCGGCCTCCGCGTTCGCCGGTGCCGATTCGCTGGTGGAAAGGGAGACTGTCACCCTGCCGAGCTTATTGCACCCGGCCCGCCGCCCGGCGACGCCAGTCCCAGCCGTGACCGACCGCACACTTCATACGGATTTCTGACGGGAGACGGTAACGCACGACTCGCGCATCTTCCCAGCCATACAGTCTGCTCCTGTGTACGGTGCTCGCCTGTACGGCAGGCCTGGGAGCGTTCCCGTCAGCTCTCTCCTCCGCCGAGCCGAGCCGACGGTAGCGCTGACGGTAGCCGTGTGCGCGGCGGCGGCCTTGCTCCTGCGCCTCTACGAGCTCAGCAGGCCCGGCGACCTGCTCGGCGTGACCGAATACGACGACGGCGTGCTCTTCGGCAACG
Organism: uncultured Actinomycetota bacterium; assembly: GCA_963843745.1. Classification (GTDB taxonomy): domain Bacteria; phylum Actinomycetota; class Actinomycetes; order Streptosporangiales; family Streptosporangiaceae; genus Trebonia. The sequence goes on along the minus strand of CAWJLP010000005.1, from coordinate 10,921 downwards.
CTCTGCGCCTTGTTAGCGGGGCGGTCCCGTACCGCGACTTCGCCGTGGTGCAGCCGCCGGGCAGCGTGCTGCTCATGACCCCGGTGGCGCTGCTGGCCAAGGTGACGGGGACGGCGTGGGGTCTCGCGATCGCCCGTGTCCTTACCGTGTGCGCCGATACGGCGAACGTCATCTTGCTTGGCGTCCTCGTCCGGCACCGGGGCGCGTTCACGGTCGGCGTCGCGTGCGGCCTGTACGCCGTTTACCCGGACGCGCTGATCGCTGCGCACACCTTCCTCCTCGAGCCGTGGCTGAACCTGTGCTGCCTGGCCGGCGCGGTGCTGATCTTCGACGGCGACCGGATGGCCGGGACCGCGCCGCGCCCTGCTCATGGCCCGCGCGCGGCGCGGACCGCGGCGGATACCCGGCGTCTGGTGCTGGGCGGCGTGGCCTTCGGGTTCGCGGTCACGGTGAAGATCTGGGCGCTGCTCCCGCTCGCCCTTGCTGGACTGCTGCTCGCGGTCACCGCGCGCCGGAGGAGGCCGGTGGGTGCGCTGGCTGCGGGTGCCGCGATCGGCCTTGGCGTGCCGCTGCTGCCGTTCGCGGTGCTGGCACCGGGCGCGCTCTTGCGCGACGTGCTGGTGAGCCAGCTGGTCAGGAACGCCAACGGCAGCAGGGACCTGAGCGGCCGTCTCGCCGACGTGTCCGGCTTGCGATTGCTGCCCGCCGGGTACCCGCAACCCCTGCTGCTGCTGCTCCTCATCGGCGCAGTGGTCGTCGGCCTCGCCGCCGGATACCTCGCCAGGGAACGGCGCCCGCGGGTGCTCGACGCGTACGCGCTGCTCGGCGCCGTGGCGGTGACCGCAATGCTGCTCTGGCCCCGGCTGTACTACTCGCACTACGGGGCCTTCGAAGGCCCGTTCCTCGCGCTCGCGGTCGCGCTGCCCGCCGGCCTGCTGACCGCCCGTCCGGACGCCGGGCGAGCGAAGGAAGCGGCGCTTCCCGCCGTCGTGGCTGCCGTGCTCGTGACCGTGCTCGTGGCGATGGGGGTCGGGCAGTTCCGGGCTGAATCCGGGATGCGGGGCATTCAGGTCACCGCCGAGGCGGACCGGCTGATCCCGCCGGGCGCCTGCGTGGTGACCAACGATGCCCCCTTCACCGTGGCCGCTGACCGGTTCTTCTCCAGTCGCCCCGGCTGCCCGGCGATGGTCGATCCGTTCGGGACGTTTTTCGCAATGACCGGCGGGAACGAGCGCCACTCCAGCGCGGTGGTGCTGGCGCCGGTGGTCGCGCTGTGGCATGCGACGCTGGAGCAGGCGGCCTATGTCTGGCTCACCGGCGACACCGTCGCGCAGGTCCCGTGGAACAGCGGTCTGTACGGATACTTCCGCCGGCATTTCCGGCTGATCGGACTCGCGGGCCAGCCGGTTCCGTGGCGGGACGTTCCGCGGCCAGGGCTGTACGTCCGGACGTGACCCTCAGGCGAGACGCTGCTGCAGCACGGCCCGCTCGGCCGGGCGAGCTGCGTGCCGTTTGTCCCCGTCGACGTGCTCGAACGCAGGCACGCACAGGCCGGCGGGCGGCAGGACTCCGGGAGCCCCGCCGCCCGCCTGTGCGGCTTAACCCGTCAGGGGAGCTGCGCCTTCGCGTAGTCCGGATGGCGGAAGTTGAACATGGTCATCAGGTCGCCGATGGCCGGCCGGTCCTGCGGCACGTAGGCCTCCGGCGTCGGGTTGGGCAGGTTGTCCTCGCTGTAGCTGGTCAGCGGCGAGAGACCCCAGTTCGCCTCGATGAACTTGAGGATCGACACGTGGTCGTTGTAGGTGTGGTCGACCGCGCCGTGCCTGGCGTAGGGGGAGACCAGGATGAGCGGCACCCGGGGCCCGTCGCCGAAGAAGCTGACCGGCTGGATGTAACCCGAGTCGTAGTAGCCGCCGCCCTCGTCCATCGTCACGAAGATCGCGGTGGACTTCCACTCCGCCGTGTTGGACTGGACCGCGGCGACCGCCCGCGCGACGAAGTTCTCGAACGCGTAGAGCGAGGAGTAGCCGGGGTGGCCGTCGTCGTCGGCCGGCTTGAGGAAGCTCACCGCGGGCAGCGTGCCCGCCTCGGCCTGGCTGATGAAGTTGGAGGAATCGAGCTGCGTGTTCTTCCGCAGCGCCGGGTTGGTCATGATCGCCGAGGAGTACTGCATCGGGTCGCAGATGCCGCAGTAGCCCGAGGTCGGCTTGCCGTTGTTGTAGCCCTCGCCGAAGTAGCCCCAGCTGACGTTCTTGGCCGACAGCGCCTGGCCGATCGTGATGTAATCCGACTCCTGCGGCGGGACGGTGTACGGCGCGGTCTGCACCGCGCCGGTCACGGTGTAGCCCGGGTTGTAGTTGTTGAGCAGGTAGTACCGGCCGGGCTGGCAGTTGTTGAGTACCTGGTACGGCAGGGTGTCCAGGTAGTCGAAGACGGCCCCGACGCCCGGCTGGGAGCGGTCGGCGCACTCGGAGTAGCTGCCGCCGGTGTTGGGCGTGGTGCTGCTGCCGTACCCGTCCTGCGTGTAGTTGTTGTTGGTGCCCGGCTTGGGGTTGGGGTTCTCGATCTCGCCGGCCGGCGGCGGCGTGGCCACGCCCGCCGCGTTCTGGTACGAGGCGGCGAACCCGGTGCCGAGCGCGATATGGTTCGCGCCCGTGCCGCCCTGGACCGCCTGATGGTAGTTGTCGCTGATCGCGTACTTCTCGGCCAGGTCCTTCAGGATGGGCGCGTCGCCCTCGGCCATGTTGTAGTAGCCCATCTGGACGGCGCCCTGGTAGATCGGGGCCGGCGGCACGGCGCCGTTGTCGTCGCCCGCGGTGTTGGCCGTCCAGGTGAAGAGCTTGTTGTCGTCGGCGGTCTGCTGCCACATCTGGTAGAAGCGGTGCAACGGGTCGCCGACGAAGGCGCCGTAGAACTCGCAGCCGCCGGTGTACTCCAGGTGGCTGTCGTCGTACGGCACGTACTTGGTGATCTGGAACGGCGCGTTCGGCAAGTCGGCGGGGAAGCGCTTGTCCGGGGTGTTCGCGGCCTGGCCGTCACATCCCGTGGCGACGTAGGTCGTATTGGGCTGCGGCAGGGTGGTGTAGGCGCCCGTGATCGTCGGGCTGAGCGTGTACGTCTTGGTGACGGAAGCCTTGAGCTGTTCCGCCTTCTTCGCGTGCGGCCCGAGGCCGCCGCTGGCGGTCACGATCCCCTCGGACAGCAGGTTGTCGACGTGCTGTGTCCTGGAGGGCTGGTAGGTCGCGAACACGTTGTCGAAGGTGTGGTTCTCGCCGATGATCACGACCACGTGCTTGATCGGCGTGGTGGTGGAGCCGAGCCCGGCCGGCCGCAGCGTCGCGGCCGAAGCCGGGGCCGCGGCCGAGGCGATAGCGGGCAGGGTGGCTGAGACCGCGAGGACCAGCGCGCCGGCCGTCGCGATGAGCGGAGATCGTCGCATAAGTACAACTCCCTCATTCAACGCTTTCTCTGAGCGAAGCGTCCTAGCGCACAACCTCCTTGTCTCAGACATACTCCAACAAAACTCAAAGTGAAATTCCAGTAACTATCGAGTCAAGTCTCAGCAAGTCTTCAGAGATCACCCAGGAGGCTGCGTCCGCGCGTCCTCCTCAATCCGCGGTCAGTCCGGGCTTAATGCGGCGGCGTCATGGTGGAGCCAGCAGCGGGGGACACGCGGGGGCGGCGAGACATGCGGGACATAATCAGGCACCGGGGCGGCGTAGTCCCCCTGATCGCCGCTTCGGTGGTTTTCGCCTTGTGGAACGCGGCGTACAAGTACGCCGTTGATGGCCTGCCGGTCATGACGGTGCTCTCCGTCATGCTGCTCACCGCGGCCGCGGCGCTCTGGTGCTGCGCCCTTGTCAAGGGCCGGCAACGGCTCACGCGCGGCCAGCTCAGGCGGGTCGCGGTCATGGGCATGATCGATCCCGCCATCGGCTATGTACTGATCGGCGTCGGGCTCAGGCACGTTGAGGCTACGGTCTCGGCGATGCTGGACGGCACCGAGGCCTGCTTCGTCGTCGCCTTCTGCGCGCTCATCGCCCGCCGCTCGCCCGGGTCGCGCGCCGTCATCGGCGTGCTGCTGTCAGCCGCCGGAGTGGCCGTGCTGGGCGGCACCCATTCCGTGCTCGGGATAGGCCCGTGGAATCTGGTCGTGCTCGCCGGCGTGGCCTGCGCGGGTCTCTGCAACGTGCTCACCGACCGCGTGCTCGGCGATGACGTCGATCCGCTCACGATGACCGCGCACCAGATGGGATTCGCGGCGCTGTGCACTCTCCCGCTGCTCGCCTGGCAGTGGACGGCCGGCGGGGTGACCGGCGGCCCGGCGGCACGCCCGGCGGACTGGGCGGTGGCGGTGGCGGTGGCGGTGGCCTCAGGGATAGCGCTGGCGGCCGGGTTCCTGCTCTACAACTACGCGATCGTCCGGGTTCCCGTCACCACGGCCGGGATGATCCTCAACACGCTTCCCGTCTTCGGCGTGGCCGCCGCGATCGCCTTCCTTGGCGAGCGGATCACCTGGGCGCAGGTGGCCGGCGCGGTCGTGATCCTCATCGCGTTCTTCCTCTTCGAGGAAGGCGGGGATCAAGCCGAGGAGACGCAGGCACCGCGGGCACAGCACTCTCCGGCCCCGGCCATGTCCTCGCCTGGGCTGGTGACCGGGGCCGGCCCCGGTTAGGCGCTCGCGTATTCCCTGACCGCGCTGGTGCCGCTGTCGTCGGCGGGGAACAGGTGGCAGCCGTCTGGTTCGAGCCGCAAGCCGACAGTTAGCCAGATGGTGAATCGATGGTCACAACCTGGTAATAACGAAGGTTACGTATTAGACCTAACGATGGTTAACATAGAATGGTGGCGCCCTGACGGGGCAGGTTTACCGGGGACCGGCCCACGGCATGCGGGACAGGAGGTGCGGACTGATGAGCGAGATGGCCATCGGCCCGTCACTCTCCTTCCCCTTCCTCGGCGTAGACGCGGGCGGCGTACGCCTCGAGCGACTGCTCGCACGCATCAAGGGCCTGCTCGGTCGCCGCCCGGCCGTCCGCGCCGAAGACGTCGCGCTCGGTCACCTTCGCGAACCAGTTCCGCAGCTTGACCAGGTCGACCTCGTTCTCCTCGAGCTCCGCGTAGGTGAAGTGGTTCTCGTCCCATTCCTTCTGCACCTGGCGAAGGAAGTCCTCGCACTTGTCGACGATTTCCTCGTACTCGTCGTCGCGGGCCGTCTGGAACGCGTTGCGCACCTCGGTCTCGCCGGCCAGCACGGCGCACGACAGCAGCACCGCCGTGCCGGACATGTCGAGGATCTCCCGGCGCAGCTTGCGCAGCGACCGCTCAGCGGCGGGGCCCGCGGGCAGCGCGGCGACCGAATTCTGCAGGTAGATAGCGCCCAGGCTCTTGATGCGGCGCCAGACCGTGGACCGCAGCCTGGTCGGTTCCGGCGGGACCCGGTAGATCAGCAGCAGCCAGCCGCCGGCTTCCTCGCTGCCAGCGTCCGCCTTGTCACGTCGATCAGTCACTCCCGTATTCTCCCCGAAAGCTGAGGCGGCTCATTGAATGCGCTCCCGCTTATCCTCACCGTCTTCGTCGCCTGCGTGGTCGAGGCGATCGAGGCTCTCACGATAGTGCTGGCCGCGGGCATCACCCGCGAGTGGAAGTCCACGTTCCAGGGCATGGCCGTGGCCCTCGTGGTGCTGGCCGCGATCACCGCCGTGGTCGGCCCGGCGATCGCCTACCTGCCGCTGACGCCGCTCCGGCTGGTCATCGGCGCGCTGCTGGCGATCTTCGGGCTCCAGTGGCTGCGCAAGGCGGTGCTGCGCGCCACCGGCTACAAGGCTCTGCACGACGAGGCGAGCGCCTACCTCAGGGAGGTCACCGCGGCCGAGGCCGCCGCCAGGGAGTCCAGGCGCGGCGTCAGCGACTGGTACGCGTTCACCCTCGCCTTCAAGGGCGTGCTGCTCGAAGGCCTGGAGGTCGTGTTCATCGTCATCACCTTCGGCGCCAACCAGAAGAACATCGGTGCCGCCGTGATCGGCGCGGCGGCCGCCATCATCGTGGTCACCGTCACCGGCATCGCGGTCCGGGCGCCGCTGACCAAGGTCCCGGAGAACTGGATGAAGTTCGTGGTCGGCATCATGCTCACCAGCTTCGGCACGTTCTGGGGCGCCGAGGGCGCGGGCGTCGCCTGGCCGGGCAACGACGCCGCCCTGCTCGTGCTCGTCCCGGTCGCGGCCCTCGTCTCGGCGGGCTACGTCTTCTGGCTGCGCTCTCGCAAGGCGGCCGTCGGCGCCCCGGCCAGGCAATCGGAGGTAGTCAGCTCATGAACCGCATCAAGGCGTTCGGCGCGTTCTGGTACGACTTCGTGATCGGCGACGACTGGCACGTCGCCGCGCTCATCGTCGCGGGCCTCGGGCTCACCGCGATCCTCACCCACGTGGCCGGCGTCAACGCGTGGTGGCTGCTCCCGCTGGTCGCCTTCGCCGCCCTGGGCTGGTCGCTGCTCCGGGCGACGGCCGCCCGCAAGTGATGGTGGTCGATGGCACATCGACCACACTCTTTGGCGGACGATGTCACATCGGCCACGTTCGCTACCGCGAGCGGGCGCGGACCAGGCCGGTCTCGTAGGCGAGCACCACCGCCTGCACCCGGTCCCGCAGCCCCAGCTTGGCGAGGATCCGCCCGACGTGCGTCTTCACCGTGGCCTCGGAGACGAACAGCCGCGTGGCGATCTCCGCGTTGGACAGGCCGGCCGCGACCTGGACGAGGACTTCCCGTTCCCGGTCGGTGAGCTCGGCGAGGCCGGCGGCGGCGGGCGCGGCCCGCTCCGTCCCGGCGGGCAGCAGCGGCGCGAACCGCCCGGCTACGCCTGGAGGCGGACCCGCTATGCGCCGAGGAAGCGCACCGGGAGCGGAGTTTCCGTGGCGCCGCCCGCGCCGTCGTGCGCGACCCGGTAGGCGTTCGCCACCGGCCGGTCGGAGACCTGCTCCGCGAGCGTCTCGTCGGTGAAGTGCGCCGCGGTGCCGTCGTCGCAGGCGATCCCGCCGGGCAGCGCGCCGTCCGCGACGAGCCGCTGGTACAGCGGCCGCCGCTCCGCCTCGGAGTGGTAGTGCGGGCAGAAGCTTCCCGGCAGCATCGCGAGCCCGTCGGTGAAGGCGCGCAGTTTTATCCCGAACGAGTCCGTGGTTCCCCCCTCGAACCAGCAGATTCCGCCCGCGGACGAGCCGGCCAGCACGATGCCCGCCTGCCAGGCCTTGCGCAGGATCTCGTCGATCCTGTGCACCCGCCAGACCGCGACCATGTTCGCCACGCTGCCGCCGCCGACGAAGATGATGTCCTGCGACATCAGCAGGTCCTCGGGGTCGGCGACGTTCGGCATCGGGAACAGCGCCAGGTGCCTGACCCGGGCCTGGGTCTCCGCGAGCCGGTCGTAGACGCGCAGGTAGGCGCCCGGGTCGTCGCCGACGGCGGTGTTCAGCACGCACAGCTTCGGCCGGGGCCGTCCGGTCAGTTCCATCGCGTACTTCACCTGCAGCGGGGCCGAGTCGCGCGGCATCAGCATGCCGCCGCCGATCGCCAGCACGTGCCGCCGTCCGTCTGCTGCCATGCCGAGAACGTATCGGCGTTCGCGGACCCGCGCAAAACGGTCGGCAAAGACGTACTATCGTGTTTACGCGACCGAAGGCGGCACAGACGGGTGGCCCGGCATGGCTGAATGGTGGTCGATCGAAGTTTTCTCCGGCGACAAGCTCCCGGCGAGCGGGTGGCGGTACGCCTACGAGGACGAGCTCACCGAAGCGGCGATCACGCACGGCGCGCTCTACTACGAATGGCACGACACGCAGCACGGCGTGATCTTCGAGGTGCTGTTCTCCGCCGATGAGCAGTGGGAAGCGTTCCGCGCGCTGCCCGCGGTCCGCGCGGCGCTCGACGGCGTGCCCGACCCGGACAACGGCCTGCTCATCTACCGCGGCAGGGGCGGCGCGGCGGGCTCGCCACAGCCGCGCAAGCCGAAGCCCGCGCCCGGCGCGGCGGCCCTCGAGCTGGAGGAGCCGCGGGAGCGCCCGCGGATCATGCGGCGGCGCCGCCAGGCGATCGACGAGCTCCTGCGCGAGCCGCGCGATCCGGGCGCCGACCCGGAGCGCATCGCCCCGGATCCGCTGGATCCGTCGCGGATCCTGCCGGACCGGAGCGAGCCGGCGTGGCGTGACGTGGCGGCGTCGGACGGTTAGGCCGGCCAAACAAGCGCGGCTTTACCCCCGCCGGGGGTGAACCACGCCCGCGGACGGTGCAGGATGGAGGGATGAGGGAAACCCGAGTCATGACCGAGGATCTGCGGGCCGCCGTCGAGCGCAGCGGGTACTATCCCGGTCTGGTGGCTGACGCGGTCGCTTCCGCCCTGGGCCTGGAACCGGTCACCGCCTTCTTCGTGCACCACGACGCGATCTTCGATCCTGGGATGGAGGTTCGCAGGCACATGACGGTGCTGGCGCTCACCCCGACCAGGCTGGTCTACTCGCACACCGATGAGCATCCGGCCGAGGAGCCCGACGGGCGGCCGCGCGCCGAGACGAGCACCGAGGCGGTCAGGTTCTCCCGGGTGTCGTCGGTGTCGCTGACCCGGGTGGTGCCCGATCCGGCCTCGTACGTGCCGGGGGTGACGATGCCGTCCGAGGTGATGCTGACGATCGGCTGGAACGTGCTGTCGCACCTGGAGCTCGAGCCTGCGCACTGCGGCGACGAGAGCTGCGAGGCCGACCACGGGTACCTCGGCACGATCACCGCCGACGACCTGACGCTGCGCGTCAGCGAGGCGGCCGACGGCGAGGAGGCCGTGCGCCAGCTGCTCTCCTTCGCCGCCGCGCTGTCCGACGCCACCGCCCTGAGCGGCAGCTGACGCTTATGACGCCACGCGAGCCCAGAACCAGCCCGATCGTGCCGTCGTACGGCGAGAGCAGCCTCGCCGACCTGTCCGCCTCCATCCTCGCCTCGATGACCGGTGACCAGGCCCGCAACGTGCTCGGCCTGCCAGGGTCGGGCCGCGTCTGCCTGCTGGTCGTGGACGGGCTCGGCTGGGAGCTGCTGCGCGGGCACCAGGCCGCCGCGCCGTTCCTTTCCGAGCTGGCGTTCAACTCCAGGCCGCTGACCGCCGGCTTCCCCTCCACGACCGCGACCAGCCTCGGCTCGATCGGCACCGCCCTGCCGCCCGCCGCGCACGGCGTGCTCGGCTACCAGGTGGCGGTCCCCGGCACGAACAGGCTGCTCAACGCGCTGCACTGGCCGAAGGACATCGACCCGCTGGCCTGGCAGCCCAAGCCGACGCTGTTCGAGCGGGCCGGCGCGGCCGGCGTCGCCGCCGTCCACATCGCGCCGGGCGCCTACGCCGACAGCGGGCTGACGCGCGCCGTGCTGCGCGGGGCGGAGTACCGCGCGGCGAGCACGATGGGGGCGCTGGCCGCCGAGTCGGTGGCTGCCCTGGAAAGCTCCGAACGCGTGCTGGTCACCGCGTATCACGGCGACCTGGACGCCGTAGGCCACGGGTTCGGCGTGTCCTCGCCCGCGTGGACGTACCAGCTCGCGCACGTGGACCGGCTGGCGGAGCAGATCGCCCAGGCGCTGCCGTTCGGGGCCGTGCTGTACGTGACGGCCGACCATGGGATGGTGAACGTCGCCCCTGAGGACAAGGTGGACGCGGACCTCGTGCCGGAGCTGCGGGCGGGCGTCGCGCTGCTCGGCGGCGAGCCGCGGGCCCGGCACGTGTACGCCAGGCCAGGCGCGGCCGACGACGTGCTGGCCATCTGGCGGGAGGTCCTCGGCGAGCACGCCTGGGTGGCGTCGCGGGAAGAGGCGATCGGCTACGGCTGGTTCGGGCCGCCTGACTATTCGGTGATCGACAGGATCGGCGACGTGGTCGCGGCGGCCGCGGGCACGACCGCGATCGTCGCCTCGCACGCCGAGCCGCACGAGAGCGGGTTCATCGGCCAGCACGGCTCGCTGACCTCGGCCGAGCAGCTGGTCCCGATGCTCACGTACGCGGCGCCGTGAGCGGCACGCCCGACGGCGGCGCCCTCATCACCGTCGCCGAGCTGGCGGCGATGCCGGCGCCGCCGACGCTGCTCGACGTCCGCTGGCGGCTGGGCGGCCCGCCGGGCATCGACCTGTACCGGGCCGGGCACATCCCGGGCGCGGTGTTCACCGACCTGGACCGCGACCTCGCGGCCCCGCCGGGTCCCGGCGGCAGGCACCCGATGCCCGCCACGGCGGACTTCGAGGCCGCGATGCGCCGGGCCGGCGTCCGGGACAGCCAGCCGGTCGTGGTGTACGACGACGCCGACTCCACGGCGGCGGCCCGCGCGTGGTGGCTGCTGCGGTACTTCGGCCACCGGCAGGTGCGGGTGCTCGACGGCGGCTTCGCGGCCTGGACGGCGGCTGGTCACCCGGTGGAGACGGGCCTGCCGGCGTCCGCCCCCGCCGCCGGTGATTTCACCGCGTCCCCCGGGCACCTGCCCCTCCTCGACGCGGACGGCACCGCGGCGCTGGCCCGCACGGGCGTGCTGCTCGACGCGAGGGCGGGGGCGAGGTACCGCGGCGAGACCGAGTCTGTCGACCCGGTGGCCGGCCACATCCCCGGCGCGGTCAGCGCCCCGACCGCGGAGAACGTGCACAAGGACGGGACCTTCCTGCCCCCCGCCGACCTCGCCCGCCGCTTCGCCGCGCTCGGCGCCGCCGACGGGACCGCCGTCGGCGCATACTGCGGCTCCGGCGTCACCGCCGCCCACGAGGTCCTGGCCCTCACCCTCGCGGGCATCCCCGCGGCCCTCTACACCGGCTCCTGGTCCGAATGGATCACCGACCCCGCCCACCCGATAGCCACCGGCCCCGACCCGGCCTAACCCCGTTCCGGCCGCTTTGTCCCTGTTTTCTGCTGCCCTGA
>CAWJLP010000004.1:0-169042 GCA_963843745.1 uncultured Actinomycetota bacterium | reverse complement strand
TGCATCCCGCGCACAACGTGCCAGGACCGCTTCAGCCGGCCGGACACCCTCGCGGGAGCACCGTTGGGGCGAGGCTAAGCAGCGGAGCGGCGACCCGGAACCCGCGCGTGCCGATTCCGCCCGACCGCGACCGCCTTGCGCCCTGACGTACAGCACCGCGCCTGCCCGAACGGAGGGGCGGCGGCAGGTACCTGCCCAACTGGACGGGGCCGTGACGGCCAGAAGCATGGTGACCGAGCCAACGTCGCGTCGTACGGTCACGAGCATCGGGCGCCGCCTGCCGGATCCACTACCCAGGCCCCGCCGCCGCCCGCGAGGAGGATAACCATGCAGGACAGCCAAGCCGGGACACCCGTATGCGGCGCATCGGCGCGCATCATCACCGGGAGACGGCGAGAGGGGCAATAATGACCGCGCTCAATTCAACTCCCTGCGCAGGCTCCTGCACGACATCGCGGAAAACCGCGAGCCCGGTGACGTCACCACCCTGTGCGACGCATCGGTACTGACCCAGCTACAGCAGAACGCCGCGGCCGGCAAGCACTGGTAAGGACCAAGTCCGCCCCGCACAGCCGCCCGATGAACGTCAGATCAGGGAGGATACATGACTACTACCGAATCTGCCGGAGCGCCCGAGGGAGTTGCCCAGGACGTTGAGGCACCGGTCGCCGAGCAGGCAACCGTAGGGCCGCTGACGGGTGACCCCGCCATCGTCGGCGTGCCCACCTTCGTCGTCGGATCGGTGATGCTCGGGCTGGCGCTGATCAACTATGCCCCCGCCGCAGGCGGAGCCCTGCCGATCATCATCCTGGCAACGGGTATCGGCCAGCTGGTGGCCACACTCTGGGCCGCCGCGCTCGGCCAGTCGGCCGTGGCCGCCATCTTCGGCATCTTCAGCGGTTTCTGGCTCAGCTATGCGGCCCTGCTGCTCGGGCTGGCTCATGGCTGGTGGGGGGTAACCCCAGCCGCCACCGTCCACACGGTGGCCGCCTTCCTGATCAGCTGGCTGGTCATCATCGGGGTGCTCACGCTGGGCAGCCTGCGTCTGCCGTCGGCCTTCACGCTGATCTTCGCGCTGATTGACCTGGCCCTGATCCTGGTCCTGGCGGCTACCCTGAACGGGTCGCCGGGTCTGAACAAGGCGGCCGGAATCGCCGTATTCGCTTTCGCCGCGGTGGGAGCCTACGTATTCGCCGGCTCGCTCAGCGTCGCCACCGGCGGACGGCCCTACCCGCTGGGCAGGCCGGTCATTACCTGACCACGGCTGCGAAAACGGCCGACGCGAATACCAGCCTGGTGAAGGCGGGCGGCTACGCGGTGTTCGCGTTCGCCCTGGTCGGGATGTACCTCTACTTCGGCGCCCTGTCGGCGGCCGCCGGCGGCCAGCCGCTCCCGCTGGGCAGGCCAGTCCCGCACGGCTGATCCGCACGGTCACGTGGCCGCGTCGACAGGCACGGTCCGCGCGGCCCGGTACCTACCCATCCGGATGGGGTAATGACGGCCAGAAGCATGGTGACACTGCCCGCACAACCCCATACCGTCACCAGCATCAGGCGACGACGGGCGGACCGTCATCCGATCCCGCCGCGGCCGACCCAGGAGGCTTCTCATGCAGCAGGACACCCGAGCCGACACCTCGCCCGCCGGAGCACCGTCGCGCGCCACCCATGTCGGCCACGACCCCGGCGTCGGCCAGGAGCCGGAGATCGGTGACCCGGGGATCACCGAGGAACTGCTGGTAGAGGAAGTCTCGATCGATGGAATGTGCGGCGTCTACTAAGGCCGGAGCCACCGCGATGACCGCACCATTCGAGCCGGGCCGCGGCTACGAGCTCAACCCGGCGGTGGCGCTTCGCCCCGAGCCGTTCGGGGCGCTCGCGTATCACTTCGGCAACCGCCGGCTCTCCTTCCTGAAGACGCCGGAGCTCGTCGAGCTCGTACGCGGACTCGGGTCCCACCGCTGCGTATCCGATGCTCTGGCTACCTTTCCCGAGGCCCGGCGCGATGCCTACCTTCGGGCGCTTACCTCGCTGGCCGCGGCGGACATGATCGTTCCCCAGACGGCCGGGAGCGAGGCAGCGTGACCACCGCCAGCTGCCACACCGCGCCGGGCGAGCGTATACCCGCCCTGGTGGAGCAGTTCAAGGGCGGCCTGGCCGCACCGATCTGCCTGACCTGGGAGTGGACGTATGCCTGCAACCTGTCGTGCACGCACTGCCTGTCGTCATCGGGCCGCCGCGATCCCGGCGAGCTCACCACCTCAGAGATGCGATCGGTGATCGACGAGCTCCGGGCCATGCAGGTGTTCTACGTCAACGTCGGCGGCGGCGAGCCGACCGTGCGGCCGGACTTCTGGGAGCTGCTGGACTACGCGGTGGCGAACCAGGTGGGCGTGAAGTTCTCTACCAACGGGCTGCGGCTCGACGCCGAGCGCGCGCGGCGGCTAGCCGCCACGGACTACGTGGACGTGCAGGTCTCGCTGGACGGTGCGAGCCGGGAGGTCAATGATGCGGTCCGCGGCGACGGCTCCTATTCCATGGCGCTGCGCGCGATGGAAAATCTGGCCGACGCGGGCTTCGCGAACTTCAAGATTTCCGTGGTGATGACCAGGCACAACGTGCCACAGCTAGACGACTTCGCGGCCATAGCCGACCGGTTCGGCGCTCAGCTGCGGATCACCCGGCTCCGCCCGTCCGGCCGTGGAGCTGACATCTGGCCCGAGCTGCACCCCACCGACCAGCAGCAGCGAGAGATCTACTCATGGCTGACCGACCACGGCGACCGGGTATTGACCGGTGATTCGTTCTTCCACCTCAACGCGCTTGGCGGCAGCCCGCTGCCCGGGCTGAACCTCTGCGGGGCCGGCCGGGTGGTCTGCCTGATCGATCCGGTCGGGGATGTCTACGCCTGCCCGTTCGCGATCCACGATTCTTTCAAGGCGGGCACGGTGCGCGCACCGGGCGGTTTCGCGCAGGTATGGCGCTCGGCGCCGCTGTTCGCCGAGCTGCGCACCGAGACCTCGGGCGGAGCGTGCCGCTCCTGCTCAGAGTACAGTGCCTGCCAGGGCGGCTGCATGGCGGCGAAGTTCTTCACCGGCCTGCCGCTGGACGGGCCCGATCCTGAATGCGTCAAGGGACACGGCGCGGCCGCGCTGGCCGCCGTCGGCGGCGGGCTGCCCCGGGCGGGGACGGATCACTCCCACCGCAGCCGAGAAGTGCCGCTGGGCATGCCGTCGGTGCGCGTCCCGGCGAAGCTGTGCGACTTGAGCCCGCTGGCGGGCATGTCGTGAGCACGTCCCTGACCGATCGAGTCGACCTCGGGCCGCGCCGCGCGCCCTGCCGGGTCATGTTCGGGCCGCATGAAACCAACCTCAGCCAGGACCGGGGGCTCTCGGCGCGGCACGTCGCCTATTACGCGCGGCGGGCCGCTGGAGGCTGCGGTGTCATCGTGACCGAGACGGCGAGCGTGCACCCGTCGGACTGGCCGTACGAGCGCGCACCGCTGGCCGCGGACTGCGGGCCGGGCTGGGCGCAGGTCGTCACGGCCTGCCGACCGCACGGCGCCCTTGTGCTGGCCGGCCTGGGCCACGCCGGAATGCAGGGCTCATCGGCGTTCTCGCAGTCCGCGCTGTGGGCGCCGTCGCGGGTGCCGGACGCCAGCTCGCGCGAGCTGCCCATGGAGATGGCCAGCATCGAGATCGACGCGGTGGTCGCCGGATTCGCCGCCGCGGCTGCCCTAGCCGCCGGAGCCGATCTGGATGGCGTCGAGATCAATGCGGGCCAGTACTCACTGCTACGTCAGTTCCACTCCGGTCTGACCAACCAGCGCGGGGACGACTACGGTCAGGACCGGCTGCTCCTGACCGAGCGGGTGCTGCGCGCGGCGCGCGGCGCGGTCGGCGACGGCCGGGTACTCGGGCTGCGGCTGTGCTGCGACGAGTTTGCCCCGTGGGCCGGGGTGACTCCGGAAGTTGCCGCGGAGCACGCCGCGCGGCTGGCCGGGTTGGCGGACTACCTCGTCGTGGTGCGCGGCTCGATCTACTCGGTGCCCGCCACCCGGCCTGACCTGCATACGGCACCAGGCTCCGGAGCGGAACTGTGCCGGCAGATCCGGACCGCGGTGGACGGCGCCGTGCCGGTGGTGCTGCAAGGCAGCGTGGTAGACCCTGCGCAGGCACAATGGGCGCTGGACGATGGTGTCGCCGACCTGGCGGAGATGACCAGGGCACAGATCACCGATCCGGACCTCGTCACCCGGTGCCGCAGCGGGGAAGCAGAGCGAGTCCGCCCCTGTGTGCTGTGCAACCAGGCCTGCATGGTCAGGGACAACCGGAACCCGGTGATCACCTGCATCGTCGAGCCGCGCAGCGGCCACGAGCTCGACGACGCCGACACCGCGGGCGCGGACCAGCCGCGGCACTCGGTGCTGGTCGTCGGGGGCGGCCCGGCCGGAATGGAAGCTGCCCGCGTGCTGGCGCTGCGCGGCAACCTCGTGCGGCTGGCGGAGCGCGGGCCGGCGCTGGGCGGCATGCTGGCCTCGGCCGCGCTGGTACATGGACGGCAGCGGCTAGGCGTGGCGATTGACTGGTGGCAGCGGGAACTGCGGCGCCTGGACGTGGCGGTATCACTGGGGCATGCAGTCACCGCAGCCGAGTTGGACGACGCGCTGGCCAGCGGAGTCCGCGTGGTACTGGCCACGGGCTCAGTTCCCGGCCCACGTGAGTACCACGTCGCCGCCGGTGCACATGTGGTGGAGGCCGCCGACCTGGTCGGCCTGGTGAACTCCGGCGCGCTGGACCGCTGGCCGACCGGCCGGGCCGTGGTATTCGACCCGATCGGCGGGCCGATCGGGGTTGGCGTGGCCGAGATGCTCGCCGCGAACGGCCGATCCACGTCGATCGTCACCCAGGACCAGATCGCCGGCACTCAGCTGGCGCTTACCGGCGACCTGGCCGAGGCTAACTCGCGGTTGCAGCGCGCAGGCGTAGCCCGCGAGCTGCGCAGCCTGCTGCGGACGGTTACCGGTGACAATGTGCTGCTCGAGGACCGGTGGACCGGCGAGCAGCGCACGGTGGACTGCGCGTTCGTGGTGCACTGCGGGCACCGGCTGCCGGAGCAGGCTCTGTACCTGCACCGGCCAGGCACCCCGCGGGCCGGCGACTGCGTGGCGCCCAGAACGGTACTCGAGGCGGTGCTGGAAGCGCGCCGGGTGGCGCTCGCCGTCGGCGCGGCCGGGGAGCACGCCGACCCGGCCGCCGGCCAGCCCGTCCTTACCGCGACCGGAGGTGGCCGATGAGCGCGACGAGCCGGTACCGGTACTTGTTCTCGCCGCTGCGGGTCGGCCCGGTGGTGGTCCGCAACCGCATCGTGTTCTCCGCGCACCTGACTAATTTCGCCGAGGACGGCCTGCCCAGCCAGCAGCACGCCGACTACTACGCCGCCCGCGCGGCGGGCGGCGTCGGGCTCATCATCACCGAGGAACACTCCACTCATCCCACCGACTGGCCCTACGAGAAGCTGATCCACGGCTTCCACCGGGCGGTCATTCCCGGCTACCGGAACATCACCGCAGCGGTGCACGCCCACGACGTACCGATCTTCGCCCAGCTCAACCACAACGGCGGCCAGGCGTCGTCGATGTTCTCCCGGCTGCCCGTGTGGGCGCCCAGCCCCGTTCCTGACCCGATGTTCCGCGAGGTGCCCAAGGCCGTGGAACGGCACGAGATCGCCGAGATCGTGGCCGGCGACGGCACCGTTGCCGGGCACTGCGCGGAGGGCGGGTTCGACGGCATCGAGCTGCAGTGCTCGCACTCCTCCATCGTCCGCGGCTTCCTGTCGACGGCCACGAACAAGCGCACCGATGCCTACGGCGGCACCATGCAGGGCCGGGCCCGGATCCTGCTGGAGATCATTGACGCCGTGCGCGAGGCCATCGGGCCCGACCGCGCGCTGGGCGTGCGGATCTGCGGCGATGAGCTGATCGAGGGCGGGAGCACGCTTGACGAGGCCGTTGAGGTGGCCAAGATCGTGGAGGCGACCGGCCAGGTCGACTACATCAACACCTCGATCGGAGTGGCCACCGCGACGCTGTTCATGATCGAGGCGTCGATGGCCATCCCGCCTGGATATGCCCTGTACATCGCCAACGCGCTGCGGCGGGCGGTCAGGCTTCCGGTGATCGGGGTGGGCCGGATCAAGGACCCGGTGCAGGCCGAGCGGGCGCTGGCCGAGGGACACTGCGACCTGGTGGGTGTGGTGCGCGGCCAGATCGCCGACCCGGACTTCGCGGCCAAGGCCCGCGCGGGGTACGCCACGCATATCCGCACCTGCCTGTCCTGCAACCAGGAATGCGTCGGCCGGATGGGCCTGAACCGGTGGCTGGGCTGCATCGAGAATCCTCGCACCGGCCGGGAGTCGGTCAGGCTCCCCGAGCCGCGCCGGCGGGGCCGGAGGGTGATCGTCGTCGGCGGCGGCCCGGCGGGTCTGCAGGCCGCCGCCACGGCAGCGAAGCGCGGCCACCAGGTCACCTTGTACGAGCGCCAGCCGCGCACCGGCGGGCAGGTCGCAGCCGCCGCCTCGGTGCCGTCCCGCGCCGAGTTCCTCGACGTGGTGCGCAACCTGGCGGCCGAGTGCCAGCGCTACGGCGTGCAGATCAAGACCGGCGTGGAGGCCACGGCCGAGTCGGTGCGCGCCGATTCGCCGGACGCCGTGGTGCTGGCCACCGGAGCCACTCCGCAGCCGCCGTACTGGGCCGGCGGTCATCCACACGTGGTGGACGTTCGCGACGTTCTCGAAGGCCGCGCGGCGCCCGCCGGACAGGTGATCGTGGTCGATGACCTCGGCTTCCACCAGGCCACCAGCGTCGCCGAGCTGCTCGCTGACCGCGGCTGTGCCGTGGAGATCATCACCGCCGGCATGGTCGTCGGCCAGGACCTCGGTATCACTCTGGACATGGAGACATTCAACGTGCGCGCCCACGCCAAGGGCATCAGGCAGGCTACCGACCTGGTGGTGCTCGGCGCGGCCGGCGCCGACGGCGAGCCCGGGCCCGGCTCAGGTCAGGATTCCGCAGGGGTGGTGCTGACGCTGCTGCACCACCCCACCGGCGAGACCGCGGAGCGGCACTGCGACTGGGTAGTGTGCGCCGTCCATCAGGCACCGGACGAGACCCTGTGGCAGCAGCTGCGCGCCGCGCCGTTCGAGGTGCACCGGGTCGGCGACTGCGTCACGCCGCGGCGGGCGCACGCCGCCGTGATCGAGGGACACCGGGTGGCGGTGGCGCTATGACCATGCCAGCCAACATCCCCGCCCTGGCCGTCATCGTGGCGAGGGATGGCGAGCTGCCCGCAGGAGCAGACGAGACAGTAGCCGAGGCGGGCGGTGCCGCTCTGGTGTTGGGATCGGGCACCCGCCAAGCGGCCGGCCTGCTGGACGCGGCCAGCCGGGTGTGGCTGCTCGAGCGAACCTCCGTCGTCCCTGGTGCGGTGGCCGCCGCGCTGGCGCCTGTCCTGTCGGGCGTTCCGATGGTGCTGCTGCCCGGCTCACCCGATGGCCGTGATCTGGCGCCGCGACTTGCCGTGGCGCTGGGCCGCCTACTGCTCGCGGGCGCCGTCCGGTGCGCGCCGGACGAGGTTGAGCTGACCAGGCTCGATGATCGCCTGTCGTTGCGGGTGGCGGTGGACGGGCCGGTGGTGGTGACCCTGCGGCCGGGATTCAGGGGCAGGCCTGAGCAGGTCACGCCGGCCCAGGTAACCGTGCTGAAGGTGCCGGAGGACAGTACCGTGTACGACGCCGAGAGCATCGAGGTACTGCAGCCAGAGCCAAGCACGGTGGACCTGGCTGAGGCCCGCCGGATCCTGGGTGGCGGCGCCGGGCTGGTCCCGGCCGGCGCGGACGGTGCGGCCGTGATGCGGCTGCTGGCGCAGGTGGCGGACGCGCTCGGCGCGAGCGCCGGTGCCACCCGGATCGTTACTGACGCGGGCTGGATGAGCTATGACCGGCAGATCGGCACCACCGGCGTGGCCGTCAGCCCCGAGCTGTACGTGGCGTTCGGTATTTCCGGTGCTGCGCAGCACGTCGGCGGGCTCGGCGCGCCGGAGCACGTGGTGAGCGTGAACACCGACCCGTCCTGCCCGATGACCCTGATGGCCGATCTCGGGATCGTCGCCGACGCCCCGGCAGTGCTTGCCGAGCTGGCGGAGCGGCTAGGCGTGTCCGCGGCTCACCCGGCTGCGCCGGAACCAGCGGTCCTGCCGACGGGGGCGAGCCATGGCTGATGACATCATGACCGTTGACGCGGTCGTCGTCGGCGCCGGTCCCGCGGGCTCGGCGGCGGCGCTTGAGCTGGCCCGGGCCGGCCGCGATGTGGTCCTGTTGGAGCGCGGGGCCTTTCCCGGCGCGAAAAACGTCTACGGCGGCGTGGTGTACGGCCGGATCCTCGACGAGGTCGTGCCGCAGTGGTGGACTGAGGTACCGGTACAGCGCTGGGTGACCCGCCGGTCCACCATGCTGATGACGCCGACCCAGGCGCTGACGGTGGACTACCGCACCAGCTCCTGGGACCGCCCGCCCTACAACGGGATGACCACCTACCGCGCCGACTTCGACTCCTGGCTGGCCGGAAAGGCGGTCGCGGCCGGCGCCCGGCTGGTCACCTCGACGGTGGCCACGAGCTTGCTGCGTGACTCCTCGGGCCGGATCGCCGGCGTGCGGACCGACCGGCCCGACGGCGACATCCGCGCCAGAGTCGTGATCGCCTGCGACGGCGTGAACTCGTTCCTGGCCAAGGAGGCCGGACTGCTCCCGCGCACTTCCCCGGCCCACACCACCCTGGGCGTCAAGGAAACCCTCGCGCTGCCGCGCGAGGTGATAGACGAGCGGTTCGGACTGGTGGGCGACCAGGGCCTGGACATCGAGATGGTCGGCTGTACGAGCGGGATCCCTGGCGGCGGTTTCCTGTACACCAACCTCGACACGGTCAGCGTGGGCGTGGTGGTCGGGGTTACCGGGCTGGCCAAGGCCAAGGTACGACCTGAGGAGCTCGTCGCCGCCGTCAAGGCGCATCCGGCGATCGCACCGTACTTGCGGGGCGCTGAGCTGAAGGAGTACTCCGCGCACCTGATCCCCGAAGGCGGGTACCGCGCCATGCCGCGGCTGTCCATCGACGGCATGCTCGTAGCGGGGGACGCCGCGTCCATGTGCCTGGCGGCCGGGCTATGGCTGGAGGGAGTCAATTTCGCGATCGGCGCGGGGCTGGCGGCCGGGCAGACCGCCGCCGAGGCGATCGCGGCCGGCGACACCTCCGCTCACGCGCTGGCGGGCTACCGGCGCCGGCTGGAGGCAAGTTTCGTGCTCGCCGACCACAAGCGGCTGCGCAACGCGGCGGACATCGTACTCGCCGACCGGATGCAGCAGGAATACCCCGGCCTGGCCTGCGATTTCGTCGAGCAGATCTTCACCGTCACCAACCCGAACCCCAAGCTAGGGATGACCAGGGAGTTCTTCCGCGCGGTCCGCCTTAATGAGGTCCGGCTGCGTCATCTGGCCCGCGACGGCTGGCAGGCGCTGCGGGCATTCCGATGAGGAGGCGAAATCGATGAGTTACCCGGCGGTGTCGTTCGATGAGCGGATGTCCACTGTGGAGTTCCGGGTCGGGGAACGGGCGCACATCACCGTGGACTCTGATGTCTGCCGCTCCTGCACGACCAAGGACTGCGTGCACGCCTGCCCGGCCGGCCTGTTCGTGCCCACCGCCGACGGCGGCATCCTGTTCAACTACGAGCAGTGTTTCGAATGCGGGACCTGCTATCAGGTGTGCAACGGTGAGGGCGCCATCACCTGGACCTACCCCGCTGGCGGCGACGGCGTCGTGTTCCGGAAGGGATGAGGGATCATGACGGTCGTGGCGGCCCTGGGCTGGTCCTGGCAGCAGGGCGAGGTCGACCCGCTCACCGGGGCGGTCAGGGCCGACCGCCACGACCGCGGGCCGAGCCTGTCGGAGCTCGCCGCCCTGGAGCATGCGCTGCGCCTGGCGCAGCGGTGGGATACCCGGGTGGTCGCGGCCACGGTCGGCCCCGCCGAAGCCGACGCGATGCTGCGGGACGCCCTGGCGGCCGGCGCGGCGGAGGCACTCCGGGTCGAGCCGCCTGGTCGGGCAGCAGGCCCGCGTCCAGCCGATCTGGTCGGCGGCGGACCGGAATCCGCTGCCGCGCTCGCCGTGGCCTTGCGCCAGCGCTACGGAACGCCGGACCTGGTGTTGTGCGGCGACCGTTCGGCCGACCGGGGTACTGGCTCGTTTCCCGCATTCCTCGCCGCGGCGCTCGACGCGTCGCAGGTCCTGGGGGTCGTGCGGATGGAACCCGAGGACGACGGCGTGCTGCGGGTGCACCGCCGCCTGGACGGTGGCCGCCGCGAGGTCCTGCTGGTGCGGCGACCCGCCGTGGTGTCCGTCGAGGCGGCCGGAGTACGTCTCCGCCGGGCCGGGCTGCCCGCCACGCTGGCCAGCGGGCACGCCGCCATTCCGGTGGTTCGAACGCCGGCGGCCAGCGCCGCGCAGCGGGTCCGGGTCATGGGCGCCCATCCCTACCGGCCCCGGCCGCGCGAGCTCGCGGGTCCGTCCGGTTCGGCGCTACACCGGATGCTGGAGCTGACCGGAGCGCTCGTGGAACGCACCCCGCCCACCGTGCTTGGCCCGCTATCCCCTGGCCAGGGCGCCGATGAACTGCTCGAGTATCTGCGCCGCCATGGCTTTCTCGCTGCAGGTGACCCGCCGTGATCAGGCACCCGCGTATCGGGCACTGCGCGCCTCAAGGACGAGGGCTACCTCACCTGAGGCTTCACACCGGATCGTCGGCACCGTCGCCCGCGCTGTCGGCAAGCGCAGGCCAGATGTCGGGCCACGGACGAAGGAAACCAGCAGCCCTACACGAGGCGGGAATCACGCGATGACTACTGCACGGTCCCAGCACGACAGGCAAGAGCAAACACAGCGGCTGCGCCCAGGCCACGTCCAGGGACGGGTAGCCCTGGTCACGGGTGGCACCCGGGGCATCGGCGCCGCCATCTGCCGCAGCCTGGCTGACGAGGGCGCGGACGTGGCAGCCGGCTACTGGCACAGCGATGAGGCCGTCGAGAAGTTTGCTGCCGACACGGCCCCGGCATGTTTCGTTTCGGTGAAAATCAACCAGATTGGATGATGGCGAACGTCTTCGGAGTGACCGATGAGCACGGTCACCACGCGGTAAAACGGTGCGGGCTGCTCTGGGTCGGGCGATCGGAAGGGCGTGCAGGATGATCGTTCAGTTGTGGGGTCCGGTATTCGATCTAGTCGGCGACGGTGGTTTCAAGGCTTTCACCTTCAGCTGGTTCACCCTCAAGTACGGCAACGTCATCGAGATGATCCTGGTGGTGCTGATCTTCGTCGCCGGGATGTTCATCAACCTGCCGGGCGGGAAGGCCGAGACAGGAAGGCACCAGCGATGACCGGCCCGGCAGACGCGTCACGGACCCTGGCCGTACGGGGCGTCCGGTGAGTGCCCAGGGCTCGGCTCCACTGCCGCGGGAACCGGAGCGGGTCCCCGACGCCACCGGCCCCGAGCCGTTCTCGCTGACGCGGCCCAGCCCGTGGCTGCGTAGCTACCTGCTGCGAAACTACCCGTTGCGCAAGCTGCTCCCGGACCGCGAGCCTGCCTATGTGTCCTCGGTGCTGTACACGATGGGGGTGCTGACGCTCGCGGCGCTCATTGTCGCGGTCATCAGCGGCGCGATCATCGCGCTGGGCGGGGTTTCGTTCTGGCACACGAACTCCTTCGGCGCGTTCATGAACAGCATTCATTTCTGGAGTGTGCAGGCCATGTTCTTGTTCATGGCCGTGCATTTCATCACCAATTTCTTCACCATGGGCTGGCGCGGCGGGCGCGGCTGGACCTGGATCACCGGCGTGCTCGCGTTCATCTTGTCCATCCTGACCTCCTTTACCGGTTTCCTGATGATGACCAACTGGGACAGCCAGTGGGTCGGGCAGCAGGCCAAGGACGCGTTCAGCGCGCTGGGCATCGGCGCGATCTGGAACGTGATGAACGCGGGCCAGCAGTTCACCATGCACGTGGTCTTCACGACGGCCCTGCTGCTGTTCGTCGTGTCCGTTCACGTCGCCCTGATCCGGCGCCGGGGCGTGGCCCCGCCGCCGGGCGCGGAGGCACTAGAGGTCCCCGACGAGCCGGGCCACCCGGCGGATGTCAGCTGAGGAGGCGGAAATGGCCCGGCGCACCAAGCGGCACCCGCTGCGCACCTGGCGGGGCCCGGAACGCCCGTACGACCTGATCGCCGAGGGCACGATCGCGGTCATCATCGTGGCCCTGCTGTGCATCCTGGCCGCGAGCCTGTGGGGGTCCCCGGACGGCGGCCTGACCTACCCGGGCGCCCCCAAGTCCCCGGCCGGGCAGGCGTTCAGCGCCAGGTACTGGGATGTCAATGCCCCGTCGGACCTGGCCCAGACGGCGGTGCAGGAGCTGGCCGGCGGGACCGCGACGGCCGGGTACGGCCCGCCGTTCAACCAGACCACCGGAGCGTCGCAGGAGTTCATCGGGATCAAGCCGGCCGAGATCGCCAAGGCTATCTTCGGCCTGACCCTGCCGGTCAACACCGCGAACGACTTCGTCCTGACCCCGGTCTCCCAGCTCGCCGCGCCCTTCAGTCCGGCCGTCGCGGCCGCGGTCAGCCTGTACAAGGCGGCCGGCGGCGACCTGTCGCCCGGCGCGCCGGGCGACCAGGTGGCATCGTCTCGGCAGCTGACCTGGCTGAACAACTACGCCACGGCGCTGTCGGCCAGCAGCGCGAAGGTCACCCCCACCTCGATCACGGTGAAGGCGGGCAACTACGGGCCGGTCCCGGTCATCATCGCGGCCGAGCTGGCCATCGCGAACAACGGAAGCCTGGACGGCTACCTGCAGGGCAGCCAGCAGCAGCTGAGCACGAACACCACCATGGCGACGATGTTCTTCAGCGACAGCACGCTGTGGTTCACCATCGCGCAGGCCCAGGGCGTGGCCGGCTCGCAGTGGGGCGTCATGAACGAGCTGTGGAACTTCCCCGGCCAGGTCTGGCTGTGGCTGTATTCGGGGATGTACCAGATTCCCGCGCTGGCCTCGAACAACTCCAACCTCGACCTGGACGTCGGCCTGCTCATGATCTTGTTCGGGTTCCTGCTGCCGATGTTCGCGCCGTGGATCCCGGGCATCAACCGCGTGCCCCGGTGGATCCCGCTGTACAAGATCATCTACCGCAAGTACTACGCGAGCATGCCGGACGGGCCGCCGCCCGCCGAGATCCCGGGCGAGCCAGCCCCGCCACCGCCCGCGCCGCAAGACGGATCGCCGACCCCCGGATGACTCCGATGAACTCGTTGCCCGCCAGCCGGCCAAACGACGCTGGCAGCGCATACCCGTGCTCATCTCGAGAGTTATATCGGTTGCGCGCAGCGCGCCTCGTTCCATTTCTCGTGCTCGAGCAGCAGCTGGGGTGGCGACGGGTGGGCGCGCAGCACCCTGAGCAGGGACTTAAGCAACCCTCGTCGCGGCCTGGGACTCCTACAGCTGCGGCGAGCCGCCAACCCTGATCTGACCAGGGCGTCTCCGTCGGCCCAGTCATGCCACTGGGTGAGTCGGCGAGCCCGCTCCGACGTTCTTCGGCGTCTACGGCGAGTGGATGCAGACCCCACCGGCCAGCTGGGCCGACATCGCCTGGCTGCGCGAGCAGTAGGGCGCCCCGTTCATGGTCAAGGGCGTCATGCGGGCCGACGACGCGCGCCGCTGCATCGACGTCGGCGCCATCGCCGTCGCGACCTGTCCGGAGAGGACATCATCGTCCCGGGGATTTCTCCCGCGGAATGTCCAACTGACGGCCTCCTAGAACGGCGGGGCAGGGGTAAGGGCAGGCGGGGGGGCTTCCTGGTAGCCACCAGCGGTAGCAGCGGCCGAGCGGTCCGCAATTGGGCGCAGCCTTGCCAGACCCCCAGGCTGTACGCGAGGTCGTCGAGCAGCCGCGCGGTGACGTAACGCCCGGGGTCAAGCGGCGGCCGCCGGTCCAGCCAGTCCAGCAGCGGCGGGGCGAGGACCAGCACGGCCAGCGGAAGCCGGAGCCGCCGCGCCGCGACTGCCGCAGGCAGGACCACCGGCCACCAGGTCCGGGAAATGGCGCTGCCCAGGGGCCTGCCCGCCGTAAGCGTCCCGCCGCCGGCCAGCTGAACCGCCAGCCGCCAGGCGGTCCGGCCCGACGGACGGAGCCATTCCTCACCAGTGACCTGGGCCAGGCGCCGGGCCAGCAGGGCGATGCTAGCGCCGGTGACAGCGGCGCCAGCAGCCGGGCGGCCGGATGCCGCGGCCAGCCAGGCCAGGGCGGTCCAGCTGGATACGTACAGCGGCCGTACCGCGCCGGGATGGCGCAGTTCCAAGATCGCGGCCGATGTGCCGTAATCCTTCCGCCGGGCGAACCAGGCGCGCATCCGTACCCGGTGCTGATGCCGCATGGTGGCAGCCGGCTCGTAGCGTACCCGCCAGCCGGACGCGGCGAGCCGCCAGACGAAGTTGACGTCCTCTCCCACCCACATCTTCTCGACGAAACCCGGCCCGACCGCGGTCCTCCTCACCACCAGAGCCGCTCCCGGCACGTAGGGGACGCGCGAGCCCGGCCGGACAATGCTGGCGCGCGCACCCATGTCGAGGGTGGAACTAGCCCCCTCGTACCGGGCCAGCCAGGTCCGCCCGGGCGCATCCGGGACGATGCGCGGTGCTACCGCGCCCACTGCCGGGTCCGCGAAGTGCGGCAAAAGTGCGTCGAGCCATCCGGGCCCAGGCACACAATCCGAGTCGAGAAACGCGACAAGCGGCGTGTCCGCCGCCGCGAGGCCGGTGTTCCGGGCCGCGCCGGGCCCGCCATTTTCCGGCCGCCGCAGGACGCGCGCTCCCGCTTCGGACGCGATCCGGGGGCTATCTGGTACTGGCGTTCCGGACCACCAGCCGGCAACCTGACGAGCGCCGGACGGCGTGAGCCGGAGCACCCGGATGGGGGAACCGCCCACCAGCACCGTTCCGCCCGCCAGCATGCGCGAGCCCGGGTCCGGGCACAGGCAGAGTCCCGCGGGAGCGAGCTCATCTGCTGGCCCTAGGCCAAGGGGACCCGAGGCTCGGCGCTGGTACGCCACGGTCTACTGGGTGACGAACCCGGCCAGCGGGTTCTCGTCACAGCTTTGCGGCGGTGGCCGACGGCCGATGGTCACCATGACCCGGCGGTGCGAATGGTCGGGTGACGGACGAGGAAGGGTCGCAGCGCCGACCTTCCGGACTGCCGCGAGCGCGGCCTCGCCGTGACCCCGCACGCATTCCGGGTCAGGTCCGTCCAGCGGCAGGCCGGTGAAGAACTTGGCCGCCATGCAGCCGCGGCATGAGTCGAAGATCCCGCCCGAACGGCAGGTCTCGGGGCGGTGGATGTATCCGCCGAACATACGGCGACTGCGCGGCTCCGGGTCCGGGGAGCAGGTGAAGCGCGACTCGGTTCCCGTTGCCTCATATCCGAAGGGCGGCGGGGTAACCGGAGCGGGGATGGCGTCGGGAACCTCCTCGATGTACTTACGGGTCTGCCGCTCCATCCCGGTGAGCGTCGTCCCGTCCGGCTTCGCCTCAAGGACTCCAACCAGCTGGCGGTCGACATAGAGCGCGCAGTCGCTGCGTCCGTGGCCCTCCCCATGTATAAACTCGCGCAGCGCCACCCCCTGACCGGCGTAAAGATTGGCCTTGGCTCGGTCCTGGACTTTCCAGCCGGCCTCTACCAGTTTCTCGTCGATCCTCTTACGCGCCCTAGCTTCGGCTGCCAGAGTGCCGTGCTCCTCAGGGCTCACGAACGCCCAGCTTAATGGAGATCACAGACAGCTTCACCCGATAGCCTAGTGTTGATGTCGGCTTAACCTGGTACGTGAATGGTCCCCAAGTGGGCGCGCGGCAGCACCCGGCGGAGCGCTAGCGGAGCCGGGTTCGCAGGGTGGGGTGGTGGTCAGGCGGCTGGCTGGAGGCTGACTTGATGGCCGAGGGCTTCGAGCCTGGCGATCAGGCGACGGGTTTCCCTTTCAGGGTCCTGGCGGCGGGTGAAGTAGTCGGCGCCGAGTTCGTCGTAGGGCTGCCGGTGGCCAGGACGTGCCAGATGGTTGACCAGAAGCGCGTGGGCGACCATGGTGATGGCTTTCCCGGCGAGGAGGGCAAATCGTCCGACAGCGCCTCTGACCTGGGAGCCGGTGAGCGGATTCGAACCGCTGACCTGCCGCTTACAAGGCGGACGCTCTGCCTGCTGAGCTACACCGGCCGGCTGCTAGTCATGCTAGCCGAGACCGCGCCGTGGCGATCTCGTACAGGGCGATCGACGCGGCAACGCCGGCGTTCAGCGACTCCGTGCCTGACGCCATCGGGATCCGGACGAGCAGGTCGCAGGCCGCGGCCACCACCCGCGACAGCCCGCGCCCTTCCGATCCCACGACCAGGACCAGCGGCCCGTCCGCGACCGGCATGTCGCGCACCTCGGTGTCGCCAGCCGTGTCCAGCCCGGCCACGAAGAACCCGGCCTCCTGGTACGCGCGGAGCGTCCGTGTCAGGTTCACCGCCCGTGCTACCGGAAGCCGCGCCAGCGCCCCGGCCGACGCCTTCCACGCGCCGGCGGTCACGCCGGCGCTGCGCCGCGCGGGCACCACGACACCCGTCGCCCCGAACGCGGCGGCTGACCGCACCACCGCACCGAGATTGCGGGGGTCGGTCACGCCGTCCAGAGCCACGATCAGTGGCGGAGTCGGCCCGGTACGTTCGGAAAAATCGTCCGGATGAGCGTAGTCATAGGGGCGCACCCGCAGCGCCACGCCCTGGTGCACGGCACCGTCCGTGAGCCGGTCGAGCTCGGGCATCCCGGCCTCGAGCACCGCGACGCCCGCGTCCGCCGCGAGCTGCACCGCCTCCGCCACCCGCTCGTCCTGCTGCGCCCGCGCGGTCACGTACAGCGCCACCGCCGGCACCGCCGACCGCAGCGACTCGACTACGGAGTTCCGGCCCGCGACCACTTCCGCTCCGTCGCCGCTGCCGCGTGCTGCGTGGCCCTCATTCCAGTTTTCCGAACGGTCCCGGCCGCCTCCCCCGCGTCTCTCCTCCGCCTTCCTGGGTGGCCGGCCGTCGGCGGCAGCCCTGGCCGCGGCGGCCCGCTGCGCGGGATGGCCGGTGCGCATGTACGCGGGCGGCGTTGGCCCCTTGCCCTCGAGGCGGTCCCTGCGGTTACCGCCGGTTCCCGGGCGCGGCTTACCGGATTTCGCGTAGCCGCCACCGCCCGGCGCCCGGCCGTCGCTGCCGCCCTTTTTCCGCCCGCTCATGGGGGAGAGCATAGTTGCCGTCTCACACCGCGGCGCGCGCGGCGACACACCTGGCTAGAACCCGAAATCGTTCCATTCAGTGACTAACCCCGATACCGTGGGCCACGATTAGCCGGGAGAATACGCATTTACTCCCCCGAACTGTCCCTCTGGCAAAGTCTGGACCGGCATCCCGATGAATGTCCCTTTCTCAGCACCGCGCCGCAACTGGCCCAGCCTGCTCCTGAACCTGGCGGTCCTAATCGTGGTCCTGGCCATGGCGGCGGCCACGTTCGTGCTGTCGTACTCCGGAGTGCACGCGATCGTCTTGCAGGCCGGGGTGTCGCCGCGGCTTGCCAGGATCTACCCCGGACTGTTCGACGCGGTATTCCTCATCGCGTGCGTCGCGGCAGTCATGCTGCGGGACGCCCGGTGGTGGGCCTTGCTGTATGCGTGGCTGGTCATCATCCTGATGGTGCTCGTCGTGGGCGCGGCCGACGTCGTGTACGCGATGAACATCACGCTGCGGCACCGGACGATTGAGGGAGTCGTGGCCGCGGCCCCCTGGGTGCTCCTGCTGCTCGGCTTCAGCCTGATGCTCACCATGCTCAGGCAGTCCCGCGTCCAGCAGGCCCAGGCATCGGCATCGGCATCGGCACCGGCACCGGCATCGGCATCGGCATCGGCCGAGCCTGCCTACCTGGCCCCCGGCCTGGCGGAACTGCCCGAGGCCGCACCGGAGCCGGAAACGCACGCCCTGCCGGTCGGCGTCTGGCTACCGCAGGACGAGCCGGAACCTTACGACCTCCATGGACCAGAAGACGTCCATGCACAGGAAGACGTCCCGGCGCCGCACGACGAGGACGTGCCACAGCACGAGGACGTGCCGGAGGACCAGACCGCCCAGCAGGCAGAGCCGGCCGCCGAGGTCGGCGTCCATGCACCCGAGCCCGGCACCACGGACGTACCCGTCGCGCAGGAAACGGATGCCGACCCCGATGCCAGGGCCGCCGCCGCGGACGTGGACGCCGCCGGTGACGCCGGTCCGGCTGAGCCCGTCGCGGAGGAGCCGGTCATGGCGGCCGCGGCGGACGAGGCGCCTCCGTTGGAGCCTGAACCGGCCGCGGAGCCTGAACCGGCCGCAGAGCCTGTCGCGGCGCGCAACGGCGAGGGCGCGCCAGCCTACGCCGCCTACCAGGAAGCCGCCGCTCCGACCACGCCGTACAACTACTGGGACAGCGGCGCGGACAGCGGATACCACGAGCCGGACCGCGTACCCACCTTGCCTGGCGAGGTCATCGATGATGACGCGCCGCCGTTCGCCACAGCGCCGTTCGCGGCGGTACCGCGGTTCAACCGCGTCCGTTCCTCCCCGATGCCGCCAGAAGGGGATGACGAGGAGGAGTGACCGAAAGCTCGTCACGCCGCCGAAGTCATGCGGCCGAGGTCATGAGGCCGAGAGGACCAGGGCGGTAGCCATCGCCGCGATGCCCTCGCCGCGACCGGTCAGCCCCAGTCCGTCGGTCGTGGTGGCCGAGAGGCTCACTGGCGCGCCGGACAACGCCTCGCTCAGTACCGCGATCGCCTCGGCGCGCCTCGGCCCGATCCTGGGCCGGTTACCGATCACGCAGATGGCAAGGTTTCCCGTGGTGAATCCCGCCGCGGCGACCAGCCGCGCGGTCTCCCGCAGCAGCGCGACACCTGGCGCGCCCGCCCACTCGGGACGGGAGGTGCCGAAGTGGGCGCCAAGGTCGCCGAGCCCGGCCGCCGACAGCAGCGCGTCACAGGCCGCGTGCGCTGCCGCGTCGCCGTCGGAATGACCTGCCAGCCCGGTCTCGCCGGGCCACTCGAGCCCGGCCAGGTACAACGTCCGCCCAGCCTCGAACGGGTGCACATCGACCCCAAGCCCAACCCGCGGCATTCTGTCCACCGCAGCAGGCTACCGGCACGAGCCGTGGCACCAAACGAATGTGGTCGACGGGCTATCGCCCGTCGACCACGGTTAGCTCCGAAGAGCGACGAACCTAGCTGGTTAGGACTTCATCGAGGAGGGCCTCGGCCTTGTCCTCGTTGGTCTTCTCTGCGAGCGCCAGCTCACTGACCAGGATCTGGCGAGCCTTCGCGAGCATCCGCTTCTCTCCAGCGGACAGCCCGCGCTCCTTGTCCCTGCGCCACAGGTCCCTGACCACCTCGGCGACCTTGTTCACGTCACCGGAGGCGAGCTTTTCCAGGTTGGCCTTGTACCGCCGCGACCAGTTCGTGGGCTCCTCGGTGTGCGGCGCACGGAGCACCTCGAACACCCGCTCTAGCCCTTCCTGTCCCACCACGTCCCGCACACCGACAAGTTCCGCGTTGTCCGCAGGTACCCGTACGGTCAGGTCACCCTTGTCGACCTTCAGGACCAGATAGGTTCTATCCTCGCCCTTGATCGTGCGAGTCTCGACGGCTTCGATGCGAGCTGCCCCATGGTGGGGATAAACGACGGTATCGCCGACCTTAAAAGACATCTGGCAAGTACCCCTTCCGCTGAAGGCTATCTTACCACGAACCGGCTCACCGATAAAACGCCCTGAGTGGCGAATACGCAGGTCAATGCGCAAATTTCGAGCATACCAGTGCTCGGTAGGCACCTTAGCCAGCCGGGCACGGCATGCCCGGAGGCTGGCCGCCAGTACCACGGTTATCGTTCGTCGCAGTTGCGACAGATATCCAGTCTACCCGACGATCTAGCCTCGATCTGGAAATCGGGTCCCGCGGGTCGGCAGGCGGTCCCCGGCTAGCCCATACTGGAGAGAGGGTCCGTAGCCTGCGGCCGCAGCCGGAAGAGGTGCCAGTGAGCTTCGCCAGCGGCCCGGGGCGGGACGACGGAAGCCTGCCCCCGGTGAACATCGTGATCCCTGACGACGCCAGGGACCTGGACCGCGATGTGCTCGCCTATCGTCGCGAGCTGCGCGCCAAGCGCCGGCGGCAGCGGACCATGCGCCTGTTCGGCCCGCTGCGCCGGCGCGGGATCGGCGGGCAGGCCGCGATCCTGCCGCTGATCGCGACCTGCGTCGCGCTGTCGATGCTCGCGGGCGCGATGCTCTCGGTGATGACCATCAGTCCCGCGAAGGCGCCGACCGTGAGCAATCCGCAGGCCGCGGCCAGCACGCCACCGGGGCTGACCGAGCTGCCCGCGGGAAACGTCCGGATTGACGGCGAAGCCGTGCCGGCGCGGAACCTGGTGAGCTCGGCGCTGGCGCTGATCCCGGCCGGCTGCGACTGCGGGCCGGCGCTGCGCCGCCTGGCCGACCAGGCGACCGAGGCGCAGGTGAGCCTCTATTTCGTCGCGTCCGGCGCGGCGATGCCGCAGCTGGCCGACCTGACCGCACAGTACGGCGAGGGCGCCGCGCTTTCTGTCTACGACGCGGGCAACCTGCTTGGCGCGGCGTATCACCCGGCCGCCCTCACCGTGCTGCTCGTCTACAGCGACGCCACCGCGCAGGCCCGGACTAACCTGCCCGCGGACTTCCAGCTCACCTCGGCGCTGCGCGAATTGAGCCAGCCCGGCCGGTGATTCACGTCCCCGCGGAGAAGAGCGCGGAAACAATAACGCCACCCCCAGGGGCGCGGAAACGGTACTGCTAGCATTTCTACGGCCTGTAGTTGACTGGCAGGCCAGGTGGTCGTAACGGGAGCGAATCCGCCAATCCCGTCACCGTTACCGAGGAGGCATCCGCCGTGGTCCGCAGTTCCGGGAAAACCGTCGCCAAAGGGCTGCTGATCGGCGCCGTGGCCCTGCTGATCTCGGGCATCGCCGGGTGCGAGGCCGGGAACAACGCGCCGACGCTTGAGTTCCACCCGGCCTCGGTTGGCGCGACCGCCACCGTTAACGAGATCTCGATCAGCGACGTCTTCGTGCTCGGCGCGCCGCTCGGCGCGACATTGCCGACCGGCTCGTCCGCCAGCCTGTTCCTCTCGCTCTACAACGGCGGGACGGGTGACGACGAGCTGACGGGCGTCCACGCGTCGGGCTGGGCCTCCAGCGTCCAGGTGACCGGCGGCACGGTGAGCCTCCCGGTGCAATCCGAGGTCAACCTGACCGGCCCGGAACCGCAGCTCGTGCTCAGCGACCTGGCCAAGCCGCTGTCCGGCGGCGAGGCCATCCCGCTCACCCTTGACTTCGCGCACGCGGGCTCGGTGACGCTGGACGTCCCGGTGGAGGCGCAGGCGTACTACTTCTCGAGTTACTCCCCGCCGCCGGTCGTCGTGCCCAGCGCCACGGCCACGGCCACGCCGACGCCTACGGCCAGCGGGACGGCCACAGCTACGCCCACGCCTACGCCCACGAGCTAGCGGCACGGCTACGCCGTAGCCGGCGTCCCGGCCGGAGCCGGGCGCCGGAGCCTCAGGCAGGAACAGACGGCTCAGCCAACCGACTCGAACTTGTAGCCGAGCCCGCGGACGGTGACGATGTGCCGCGGCTTGGCCGGGTCGGTCTCGACCTTGGCGCGGAGCCGCTTGATGTGGACGTCCAGGGTTTTGGTGTCGCCCACGTAGTCCGCGCCCCACACCCGGTCGATGAGCTGCATCCTGGTGAGCACCCGGTCGGCGTTGCGCAGCAGCACCTGGAGCAGTTCGAACTCCTTGAGCGGAAGCTGGACGGGGGCGCCGCGGACGCTGACCACGTGCCGCTCCACGTCCATCCGGACCGGGCCCGCCTCGAGCGTCGCCTCGGCCACCTCCTCGACATCGCCGCGGCGGCGCAGCACCGCGCGCATCCTGGCGACGAGCTCGCGGGAGGAGAAGGGCTTGGTCACGTAGTCGTCGGCGCCAAGCTCCAGGCCGACCACCTTGTCGATCTCGCTGTCCTTCGCGGTCAGCATGATGACTGGCACGCTGGACCGTTCGCGCAGCGACCGGCACACCTCACTACCGGGCAGGCCAGGCAGCATCAGGTCGAGCAGCACGAGGTCGGCGCCGGTGCGGTCGAAGGTCTCGAGCGCATCGGGACCGGTCGCGCAGACGGCCACCTCGAACCCCTCCTTGCGGAGCATGTACGAGATCGCGTCGCTGAACGACTCCTCGTCCTCGACCACGAGCACGCGTGTCACGAAAGTCCCTCCTGACGGGATAAGGGCGGAAGTACTAGGCGCGGACCCGATCGGCGCTCGTGCCATCATGCTCGCTCCGCAAGGGTAGCCACAGGGTGAAGGTTGAGCCCGCGCCCTCCACGCTCCGCACAGTAACGCGGCCGCCGTGGGCGGCCGTTACGTGCTTCACGATGGCGAGCCCGAGCCCGGTGCCGCCGGTGGCCCGTGAACGGGCCGGGTCGACGCGGTAGAAGCGTTCAAATATTCGTTCCAGATCACGTTCCGGGATGCCGATGCCCTGGTCGGTCACGCTGATCTCGACGCCGCCGTCGCCAGGCTTCTTCACGCATACCACTACCCGCGTGCGTTCCGGGCTGTAGACCACGGCGTTTTCCAGCAGATTCCGCAGGGCGGTCACCAGCAGGTCCTCTTCGCCGAGGACGCTCAGCCCGCGGACTCCGATGGAGGCGAGCGTGATCCCGCGCGCGTTCGCCTTCATCCGGCACCGGTCGATCGCCTCGGCGACCACCGCGTCCACCTCGACCGGGTGCGGGTCGGGGACCGGCTCCGCCGCCTGGATGCGGGACAGTGTGATGAGGTCCTGCACGAGGAAGGTCAGCCTGGCCGCCTCCTGGCGCATCCTGCCCGCGAACCTGCGGACCGCGTCGGCGTCATCGGCGGCGTCTTCGATCGTCTCGGCGAGCAGGGCGAGGGCGCCAACCGGGGTCTTGAGCTCGTGGCTGACGTTCGCGACGAAGTCCCTGCGGACCTCTTCGACCCGGCGGCTCTCCGTCTGGTCTTCGGCGAGCAGCAGGACAAGGCCGCCGCCGCCGACCGTCCCCGACAACGGGGCGACGCGTACCGCGAAGCTGGTGGTCCGCCCGCCGAACCTGGGCACCGGGACCTCGAACTCGCCCTCCCGGATCTCTCCGTCGCGGCGGACCTGGCGCGCCAGGGCCAGCAGCTCGCTTACCATCAGCCGGTCACCCTTGACGATGCCGAACGCGCGGGCCGCGGCGCTGGCGCGCAGGACGCGGTCTTCGCTGTCCACGACGACAGCGGACGAGGAGAGCACGGACAGGACGGAGGCAATACCTGGCGGCAGCCTCGCCGGCTGCTGGGCCGCACGCAGGCGTGCGCTTCGCGGCTGCCTTACTCCGGCGCCATTCCGTGTCCTCAGCGCCACGTTATGTTCCGGACCAGCGATGATGCGGTCGGCCGCGCCGACGCACACCGGTGTGACCAGTCCACACTCACGTATCTGATGGTATGCGGACGGGGCGGGTCGCCGACAATCGGGAGGTTGCGGGAAATTTCACTCTTTTCCGGATGTTCACCTGGCAGACCCGCTTCAGCCAGGTGTCGTACAGACAAGAGCAACCTCCGCGAAAGACTGGCGGGTCAGCGGCCCTGGTTCTTGACCGCCTCGGCCGCGGCTACCGCCGCCTCCGGGTCAAGGTAGCGGCCGCCAGGCGGCAGCGGGCGGGACGACGCGTCGAGCTCGTAGAGCAGCGGGATCCCGGTGGGAATGTTGAGTTCGGCGATCGCCGCGTCGCTGATCCCGTCCAGGTGCTTGACCAGCGCGCGCAGCGAGTTGCCGTGGGCCACTACCAGGACCGTTCGGCCAGCACACAGGTCCGGCACGATGGCGTCGTACCAGTACGGCAGCATCCGGGCTACGACATCGCGAAGGCATTCGGTCCGCGGCATCAGCTCAGGCGGCAACGTCGCGTACCTGGGGTCGCCCGCCTGGGACAGCGGGTCGTCGTCAGGGATCGGCGGCGGCGGAACATCGTATGACCGGCGCCAGATCATGAACTGCTCGTCGCCGAACTCCTCGCGGGTCTGCGCCTTGTCCTTGCCCTGCAGAGCGCCGTAGTGGCGCTCGTTCAGCCGCCACGAGCGCAGCACGGGCAGCCAGCTCAGCCCGGCGGCTTCGAGCGCGACGTTCGCGGTCTGGATCGCGCGGGTGAGCACCGACGTGTGCACGACGTCGGGGCGGAGCCCGGCGTCGGCGACCATCCGCCCCCCGGTCGCTGCTTCCTGCGCGCCCTTGGGCGAGAGGCCTACGTCGACCCAGCCGGTGAACAGGCCCTTGGTATTCCACTCACTTTCACCGTGGCGCAGCAGCACGAGGGTTCCCATGCCGGTCAGCCTAGCTGACGGCATGGGAACACAACCCGCGCGCGGGGACTTCGGTCAGGTAGACCATGTTGTGAAGCCAGGAACAGTAAGGGAACACGAATCGGGCGGGTGGAGTTGGTTACAACTGTGTCAACGGTGCCTAGGCGCGTCCTGAATATCCCGAAGGTCCCCCGAAGGATCGCCACTCTCAGCGTCCACACGTCACCACTCGACCAGCCGGGCACCGGTGACGCGGGCGGCCTGAACGTGTACGTCGTCGAGGTGGCCAAACGGCTCGCGGCCCGCGGCATCGAAGTCGACATCTTCACCAGGGCGGTCTGCCGGGACACCCCGCCGCTGACCGAGATCGCCCCCGGTGTCCTGGTCCGCAGCGTCGTCGCCGGCCCGTTCGAGGAGCTCGACAAGACCGACCTGCCCGCCCAGGTCTGCGAGTTCACCCTCGAGGTGCTGCGCGCCGAGGCGGAGGCCGACCCCGGCAGGTACGACCTGGTGCACGCGCACTACTGGCTGTCCGGCAAGGTCGGGTCGGTAGCGAAGGAGCGCTGGGGCGTGCCCCTGGTGCAGTCCATGCACACGCTGGGCAAGGTGAAGAACGCGGCGCTGGCGGCCGGCGACGCCGCCGAGCCCGACGACAGGATCCGCGGCGAACTCGACGTGGTGGCCACGGCCGACCGGCTGATCGCCAACACGACGGAAGAGGCGCGCCAGCTCACCGAGCTTTACGGCGCTGACCCGGCCAAGGTCAGGACCGTCAGCCCTGGCGCGGACCTGAGCGTCTTCACCCCCGGCGGGCATGGCGCCAAGGCCGCGATACGGCGCAAGCTCGGCATCGCGGC
Source organism: uncultured Actinomycetota bacterium (assembly GCA_963843745.1). Taxonomy (GTDB): domain Bacteria; phylum Actinomycetota; class Actinomycetes; order Streptosporangiales; family Streptosporangiaceae; genus Trebonia. Next base: position 143,616 of record CAWJLP010000004.1, on the reverse strand, counting down.
GGACGCTGTGGTGCTGATGTTCGCCGGCCGGGTGCAGCCCCTCAAGGGGCCCGACGTCGTGCTCAAGGCCGCGGCCCGGCTGATCGAGGCCGAGCCGGAACTCGCCAAGCGGCTGCTGGTGGTGCTGGTCGGCGGCCCGAGCGGGCGATCGGAGCGCGCCGATCCCGACCGGATGCGTGAGCTGGCGGCCAAGCTCGGGATCACCGATATCGTCCGGTTCGAGCCGCCTTGCCCGCAGGCCGAACTCGCTGACTGGTATCGCGCGGCCACGGTCGTGCTGACCCCGTCGCACTCGGAGTCGTTCGGGCTTGTCGCACTCGAGGCGCAGGCGTGCGGCACACCCGTGGTGGCGGCCAGCGTGGGCGGGCTGCGCACCGTCGTCAGGGACGATTACTCGGGTGTCCTGGTGCACAGCCACGACCCGGCGGACTGGGCGCAGGCGATCAGGCGGCTGGTACGGACGCCGCGGCGGCTGCACGCCCTTTCGAAGGGCGCGCTCCGACACGCGTCCACCTTCGGCTGGTCCGCGACCGTAGACCGGCTGGCCACGGTGTATACCGGTGCCATGGACGAGACAGCGGCACAGGTCAGGGCGTAACGGACATGGCACCGCGCGACACCCTGGGGGAGGTGCTCGGCAGGCTCGGCCTGGAGTACACCCAGCCCGAGCCCGGTGCCTACCTGGTCCGCCTGGCTGGCGAGCACAAGCTCGCCACGATGACCTGGCTGATCGCCGGCGAGCACAGCCTCCAAGTGGAGGCGTTCTTCTGCCGTCAGCCCGACGAGAACCACGCTGCCTTCTACCGCTTCCTGCTCGAGCGCAACGGGCGGCTGTTCGGCGTGCACTTCGCGGTGGACCGCACGGGCGACGTCTACCTGACGGGCCGGCTCCCGCTGGCGGCGATCACCGACGACGAGATCGACCGGCTGCTCGGCTGCGTGCTCACGTACTCGGACGAGTCGTTCAACGAGGCGCTTAAGCTTGGTTTCGGCTCCGCCATCAGGCGGGAATGGGCGTGGCGGGAAAAGCGCGGCGAAAGCCTGGCCAACTTGCTTCCCTTCGCCGCGCTCATCAAGGGCGACAATCAGGCGGACCTGCCGTGAGCGTGCAGCAGCTACCCTTCGACGTGAGCGTGCACCAGGTGCACGTCCACGTAACCGTCGACGAGCTGCTCTGCGTCATCTTCGCCCTGCTCACCGCGGCGAGCAACGCCGTCGCGGCGGTCCTGCAGCGCAAGGCGGCCGCGCAGGTGCCGCTGGAACGGTCCATGCACGTCTCCCTGATCGCCGACCTGATGCACCGCCGGGTGTGGCTGGCCGGGATCGCCATGGTGATCGTCGCCGCGGTAGCCCAGGCGACCGCCCTTGCCTTCGGCCCGATCGCCTTGGTCCAGCCGATCTTCATCATCGAGCTGCCGCTCACGCTCATGCTCTCCACCCTGCTGTTCAGGGGCCGCGATTCGCTCCACCTGCTCCCCTGGCGCGCGATCATCATCACCACCGTCGCCCTCGGCGGCGGGCTGGCCGCCGCGCAGCCGAGTGGCGCCATCGATTCCGCGCGGGATACGAGCTGGATGATCGCGCTGATCGTCACGGCCGCCTTCGAGGCCGTGCTGATCAGCACGGCGGTTGGCCTGCGAGGCGAGCCGCGGGCCGCGCTGCTCGGACTCGCCGCCGCCTGCGGGTACGCGCTGACCGCGGCGCTGCTGAAGAACGCGATGGCCGACCTGAACCAGGGGGTGGCCGAGTTCTTCACCAGCTGGCACATCTACGCGGTCGCGCTGGCTGGCGTGGGCTCGCTCTTCCTGCTGCAGAACGCCCTGCAGGCGGGCAGCCTGGTCGCCTCGCAGCCGATGCTCACCGTCGGCGACGCCCTGATCAGCATTGCCTACGGCGTCACCCTGTTCGGCGAGGTGCTACGTGACGGATGGTGGCTGGTGCCGCAGTTCATCGCGCTCGGGGCGATCATCTACGGGTGCGTGCAGATCGCCAAGTCACCACTGGCGTCCGAGGCCGCACCACTGGTCACAGAAGCGCCTTCGACGGTACAGTAACGACGTGAACAGGCTGGGCGACCTAGAGCGGGCCATCATGGAAGTCCTCTGGCAAACCGAGTCGTCATTGACCGTCAGACAGGTCAGCAACGGGCTCACCCAGCGCAATCTAGCTCATACCACAGTGATGACCGTGCTCGACCGGCTGGCGAAGAAGGGGTTCGCGCGCAGGGAACGGGACGGCCGCGCCTGGCGGTACCGGCCCGCCGCGACCCGGGAGGCCTACGTGGCGGAACTGATGCTGACCGCGCTTGAGCAGACCGGCGACCGTGACGCAGCGCTCGCCAGGTTCGCGCAGAGCGTGTCAGGCGCGGAGGCCGTCGTGCTGCTCGACGCGCTGTCCCGGCTCGATCGAGAGCAGGACGGGCAGCGGTCAGAGGGAGACAGCGGGATCGGATTATGGGGGGACTGGCCGTCGCGGCGCTTCTCGCCGTGGTCGCCGTGGGGAGCGCGCGAAGTGCGCGCGCGCTGACGCGCGCCGCTTGGCCGTGCAGGTCCCCGGCGACCGCGATTTTGCTGTGGCAGGCCCTTGGCCTCGCGGGCGGTCTCGCCGCGATCGGCGCGCTGCTCACGGTAGGCGTTGACGGCCAGCAGACGCGGTTCGCCGGGGTGTTCGGCGGCCTGGGCAGGCTCGCGTCGGGCCAGTTGCTCCAGCCGCACCAGCCGCCGCTGATCGCCACCCTGCGGCTCGCGATGCTCGCCGCCGGGTTCGCGCTGCTTTCGGTGCTGTCGTGGATGCTGGTGATCGCGTTCGCCGACGCGATCACCGCCAGGCGCCGCCAACGGGAACTGCTCGCACTGCTCGCGCGCGGCGACCCGAAGGCGCCGGGAGCGCTCGTCATCGACTACCCGGCCGCCGCCGCGTACTGCCTGCCGGGCATCAGGTCCCAGATCGTCGTGAGTGCAGGCACCCTGGAACTGCTTGCCCCCGCCGAGCTGGCCGCGGTGCTCGCGCACGAACGCGCTCACCTGCGCGCCAGGCATGACCTGGTGCTGATCCCGTTCACTTCGCTGCGCCGCACGTTCCCCCGGTCCCGGGTAATCACGCAGGGGTACCGCACGGTCGCGCTGCTCGTCGAGATGATGGCCGACGATCGCGCGCTGCGGGTCCGCGGCCTGTTCGCCAGGGAACTGGCCACCGCGCTGCTGCGGTTCGGCACCGCCGGCGCGCAGTGTCCCGCGGGAGCGCTGTCCGCCGCGGAGGGCGAGCTCACGGCGCGGGTCAACCGGCTGCTCGCGCCGCCGCCGCCGCTGTCCCGCGCCGCCCAGGCCTTGGTCGTGCTGACCGCCGCCGCGCTTGTCCTGACGCCGCTGCTGCTGCTGGCGATCGCTTAAGAACCGATTATCCGGAACGGACCCGTGGTGACTCCCCGGGCAAGCCCGCTACCAGGGACCGTACGGACCTGAGTTGCTCCTGCTGCTGCCGCGGCCGAACTCCTTCAGCTTCGGCCGCATGTCGGCTAGGTAGATGGCCGCGGCGACGAACGCGGCCACCGAGAGGATGCCGGTTATGCCGCCGTAGGCGGCGGCATAGAGCCCGAGCACGAAGGCGACGCCGAGGATGATCAGCCAGATCGGCTTGCTCAGCTTGCCGACGGCGCGGAACGCCTGCGCGGGCCTGATGATGGCGTCGATGAAGGCCCAGGCTTCCACCACAAACGCCGCCACCGCGAGCGCTACGAAGAAGTAGTTGAGCGGGCCCATCCCGCTGCCGGTTATTGAGGCCACGAGTCCACGCTACCTTGTCCGGGGTGTTCTAGGACTGGTCCGCGGAGTCATCCGGCTCGTCGGGCGTGCGAGTGACCGCGATCACTTCCGCCTTAGTCGCGGTCGGCTCGCTTTCCTTGCGGAACGACTCGTAAATCTCGATCAGGACCTGCTTCTGCCGCTCGGTGAGCTGCGGGTCGGTAAGGAGCGCGGAGCGCACGCCCGAGTCTCCCGGCCGGTCCTCCAGGATGCCGGCCTGCACGTAGAGCGCCTCCGCCGAGATCCGCAGCCCCTTGGCGATCTGCTGCAGGATGTCCGCGCTGGGCTTGCGCAGCCCCCGCTCGATCTGGCTGAGGTACGGGTTCGAGACGCCTGCCTGGTCGGCCAGCTGGCGCAGCGAGATCTTCGCCTGCTCGCGCTGCTGCCGAATGTAATCACCGATTGTCGCCATACCCGCAGTCTACCCGACTGCTTGCAATTGCGAACACCAAGCAAGCGCAGCTCAGGAGGGTATGCGAGGAACGAGCGGGCCTCGGCGGGGTCATCGCGGGGCGCTGCGCGATCTCGGCCGCCTGGGCGGCGCGCCGCACTAGCTCATCGTTGCCGGTGACCGGCGGCCCTGGCACGCCCATCACCGGGTCGCAGTGCACATGACCGCCGGGTCTCAGGCGGCCGGGACCGGGGCCAGGTGGTTCCTGGCGAAGGCCAGCGTCTCGGCCAGGTCCGCGAGCCGGTCCTCCCTCGTCGCCGCGCGCGTGGTCTTGACCTCGGCGACCACCATCCCCCGGTAACCGGTCGCTGCGATGCCGCGCAGCAGCTCGGCGCACGGCTGCCGGCCGCGGCCCGGCACCAGGTGCTCGTCGGGCACGGGACCATTCGTGACACCGGTGCCGTCGGCCAGGTGGACGTGCGCAAGCCGCGGGCCAAGCTCGTTCGCCATCGCGATCGCGTCGGAAGCGGAGGCGGCGGTGTGCGACAGGTCCAGGGTCACGTTCGGCAGGTCAAGGATGGTGGGGTCCCAGTGCGGCGCGTACCCGGACAGCTCGGTGGCGCCTGCCCGGATCGGGAACATGTTCTCAACGGCAAAGATGACGTCGGTCTCTTCTGCCATCTTGGCCACGCCCTGCTCGAACCCGCGCACGTAGTCGCGCTGCCAGCGGAACGGCGGGTGCAGCACGACCACCTTCGCGCCTACCCGCTCGGCCAGTTCCTTGGCCCGCAGCAGCTTGGCCCATGGTTCCCGGCCCCAGACGAGCTGGGTAAGCAGCAGGCTGGGGGTGTGCACGGCGAGCACGGGGACCTGGTGGTAGTCGATCAGGCCGGCGAGCGCGTCGGCTGACTGGCTCACCGGGTCCGTATAGACCATCACCTCGAGCCCGTCATAGCCAAGGCGCGCGGCGGCCTCGAAGGCGTCAGTGGTCCGTTCCGGATAGACGGACGACGTGGACAGCACGACGGGAGTCGCAGATAGCCCGGTCAACGCTCTCCCTCCCGTGGTGCGGCTCCCTTCAGCTTATGCGCGCCGCGCGGTCGAATGTCAGAACCGCGTCGCTATGGTGCGACCATGGCGAAGTCGACGGCTGGGTTCCGCTGCAGCGAGTGCGGCTGGCAGACGCCCAAGTGGGTCGGGCGGTGCGGTGAGTGCCAGGCGTGGGGCACGGTCGAGGAGACGGCGGTGCCGTCGCGGCTGGTGCGCGCCGGGATCCGGGCGGCGGCCTACGGCGGTTCCGGTGTTTCGCGCGCCGGGCGCCTGGGCGGCGGACCGGTGAGCACGGCGGCGATGCCGATCGGGAAGGTGGACGCCGCGCACGCCGCTGCCAGGCCCACGGGCATGGACGAGCTGGACCGGGTGCTCGGCGGCGGCCTGGTTCCCGGCGCGGTGCTGCTGCTCGCCGGCGAGCCAGGCGTGGGCAAGTCGACCCTGCTGCTCGAGGCGGGCGCGATGGTAGCGGCGGACGGACCGGTGCTCTACATCACCGGTGAGGAGTCCGCCGCGCAGGTCAGGCTCCGTGCCGACCGGATCGGCGGGGTAAGCGAGAACCTCTTCCTGGCGGCGGAGACCGACCTGGACGCGATCGTGTCACACGTGGAGTGCGTCCAGCCAAGGCTGCTGATCGTCGACTCGGTGCAGACGATCGCGGCCGCCGACGTGGACGGCGTGCCCGGCGGCGTCACCCAGGTGCGCGAGGTCGCCGCGGCACTGACCGCGGTGGCCAAGGAACGGGCGATGGCGACGATCCTCGTCGGGCACGTGACCAAGGACGGCTCGGTCGCGGGCCCGCGCACGCTCGAGCACCTCGTCGACGTGGTGCTGCACTTCGACGGCGAAAGGCACTCGCGGCTGCGCATGGTCCGGGCGGTCAAGAACCGGTACGGGCCCACCGACGAGGTCGGCTGCTTCGACCTCGGCGAGTACGGCATGATCGGCCTCCCCGACCCGAGCGGCCTGTTCCTCTCCCGGCACCGCGAGCCGGTGCCGGGCACGTGCGTCACGGTCACGCTGGAGGGACGCAGGCCGCTGGTCGCAGAGGTGCAGGCCCTCGTGTGCCAGTCCGCGCTGGAGATGCCGCGCCGCGTCACCTCCGGACTCGACGCCTCCCGGGTGGGCATGGTGCTCGCGGTGCTGCAGCGCCGCGCCGAGGTCAAGATAGGCAAGCAGGACGTGTACGCGGCGACCGTTGGCGGAGTGCGGCTGACCGAGCCGTCGGTGGACCTGGCGGTCGCGCTCGCGCTGGCCAGCTCGGTGGCGAACTTGTCTGTCCCGCAGGGCGTGATCGCGGTCGGCGAGGTAGGCCTGGCCGGCGAGGTGCGGAACGTGGCGGGCGTGCCGCGCCGGGTCGCGGAGGCCGAGCGGATGGGTTTCCGCCGCGCCATCGTCCCGGTCGGCTCGGATGCGGCCTCTTCGGCTGCGCCGTCGTCCGGCATGGAGGTCGTTGAGGTGGAGGACGTGCGCGAAGCGATGCGGGCGGCGCTGCGGGATTAGCTGACTAGCTTGAAGGTCCGGACCTGGCTGGACTGGCCGGCCGTCTGCGCAACCGCGTCGAAGGTGCCCGTGGCGCCGGCGGGAAGCGATCCGGCGCAGCCGGGCGGGCCTGTCGCCTGCCGGTTCCACGAGACCGTCAGCAGCTGCGGGACGCCGAGCTGGAACTGGACCGGCTTGGCGGCGGCGGCCTTGCACGCCGATGAATCCCACACCACCTGACCGTGCATGGTGACGACCACCCGCACGGATCCGGCGCCGTACGCGAGCTGGCACGGGCTGCTGGCGGTCGACACCGCGTACACATGGAACTCAGGCTGCGCTGTCCGCCCGTAGCTGGCCTGGCTCGTGACCAGGGTGAGCACGATGTCGCCGGGCGCGCAGCTCGGTCCTGCGGCCGTCGAGGAGGCGCTAGCCGACGGTTTCGGCTTGGCGCTGGACTGTGTCGCGCTTGGGGTAACTGGCGGCGCGGTGGTCGGCGGAATCTCGGCTGGGGTGGTAAGCGAGGGCACGGCCGCCGGGCTGCCGTACGCCGCCGACGGGAGCGTCTCTCCGGCCTGGAGCGCGGCCATGGACGCGCCGTCAGCCGCCGGCGACTCAGCCGACGGCCCCTTGCCGGTGAACTGCCATGCGAGCACCGCCAGCACCGTGAGGCCGCCGCCGAGGATGAAGAACCGGCGCCGCCAGTAGGCGCGCGGGTCCGTCGGCCGGCCTGAACGACGATTCGCGTTCCATCGCATGCGAAGAGTATGCAGCGTGTGCCGCGGACGGTCCGGTTGCCGCGCCGGGGATAATGCTCCTCATGACGTCGCCGCACGCCGAGCCGGTTCTCGCCTGGTATTCGGCGCACGCCCGCGACCTGCCGTGGCGGGCGCCGGACGCGAGCCCGTGGTCGGTGCTGGTCAGCGAGATCATGCTGCAGCAGACCCCGGTGAGCCGTGTCCTGCCCGCCCACCGGGCCTGGCTGGCCAGATGGCCGTCCCCGTCCGCGCTGGCCGCCGACCCCGCCGGCGAGGCGGTCCGCCAGTGGGGCCGCCTGGGCTATCCCCGCCGCGCCCTCCGCCTCCACGAAGCCGCCACGATCATCACCCGTGACCACGCCGGGGAAGTCCCGTCCGCCTACGAGGCCCTGCTGGCCCTTCCGGGCATCGGGCGCTACACGGCCGCGGCGGTAGCCGTCTTCGCTTTCGGCCATCGTCACGCGGTTCTCGACACGAACGTCCGGCGAGTCCTCGCGAGGCTGGCCTCCGGCGAGGAATTCCCCGGCCGGCAGCCCTCCACCGCCGAATACCGGCTGGCCGAGTCGCTGCTCCCCGAAGATCCGGCCACCGCCGCCCGCTGGTCGGTAGCGGTGATGGAACTAGGCGCCCTGACCTGCACGGCCGCCCGCCCCAAATGCGCCACCTGCCCGGTATCAACGCACTGCAAGTGGCTGGCGAACGGCAGCCCGCCAGCCGCGACCAGGCCAGCGGGCCAGCGCTACGAGGGCACCGACCGCCAATGCCGCGGCCGCCTGCTCGGGTTGCTGCGGGACTCGGCGCAACCGGTCCCGCCCGACCGCTTCGACCTCGTATGGCCAGACACTCCCCAGCGAGCCCGCGCACTGGACGGCCTGGTATCCGACGGCCTGGTAGACCCCCTCCCCAACGGCACCTTCGCCCTCCCGGCGTTATGCCGCCCGACATCTAGGGGCACTTTGTAGACACCGTGACCACTTGTGACCGTTCACTCGATACCGGAAGTGGTCACCACGTCTACAAAGCCAACGGAAGTGACTGATGTGATCTAGCATGGGCGACCAAGGCCACGACTTTGCATACGCGAGCGCACTTTGCACACGGGATGACCACTTGTGACCGGTCACTCAAGGCCGGAAGTGGTCACCACGGCTGCAAAGTCAGCAGGGGAGACTGTTGTGGTCGGTGGTAAGGCGCCTGGGAAACAGGGATGCCAGAGGCAGGCTGAGCGAGCCCGGCTAATGGGTCCCCTCCTTGGAATGCCCGGGAGGACGCGGCCCGCGCCAGAGGCCTTGTGGGCCCTGGCTAGGCGGTGGAATCACCCGAGGGGCTGTGACTCGTCCCGGGAGAGCGCGGGGCGCAGTGGTGTTGAGACGCGTTGTTCGGGCCGCCTTAGGGCCCGACTGAACGCGCCGAAATAACCGCAAGCCCCGCGCGACCAACCGGCCACGCGGGGCTTGCGGGTAAAACCGACCTAGCCGAGCGCCTGAGCCGTACCCGGCCCTTCGCTGGCTGCCGAGCCGCCACCGGTGTTGGCGGCCCCGGTAGCCGGCTCGCTGGCCGCCACGGCCGCGACCGTCGCCTCTTCAGGCACGGACTCGGGCTTCGGGACGCCGGTGAAGGTGAACTTCACCTCGTCGCCGCTGCCCTCGCCCTCGGTGTCCACGATCACGATCTGGCCTGGCCGCAGCTCACCGAACAGGATCTTCTCGGACAGTGTGTCCTCGATCTCCCGCTGGATCGTGCGGCGCAGCGGACGGGCCCCGAGCACCGGGTCGTAACCGCGCTTGGAGAGCAGCTCCTTGGCGGGCTCCCGGACCTCGATGCCCATGTCGCGGTCCTTCAGCCGGTCGTCGACCTTGGCGACCATCAGGTCCACGATCTGGAAGATCTCCTCCCGCTCCAGCTGGTGGAACACGATGATGTCGTCGACGCGGTTGAGGAACTCGGGCCGGAAGTGCTGCTTGAGCTCCTCGCCGACCTTCGACTTCATCCGGTCGTACGAGCCCTTGGACTCGCCCTGCTTGGCGAACCCGACGGACACGCCCTTGGAGATGTCCTTCGTCCCCAGGTTCGTGGTCATGATGATCACGGTGTTCTTGAAGTCCACCATGCGACCCTGGGCGTCGGTGAGGCGCCCGTCTTCCAGGATCTGGAGCAGCGAGTTGAAGATGTCCGGGTGGGCCTTCTCGATCTCGTCGAACAGGACCACGGAGAACGGCCGGCGGCGCACCTTCTCGGTGAGCTGGCCGCCCTCCTCGTAGCCCACGTAACCGGGCGGCGAGCCGAACAGCCGGGACACCGTGTGCTTCTCCATGTACTCGGACATGTCGAGCTGGATCAGCGAGTCCTCGTCGCCGAACAGGAACTCCGCCAGCGTCTTGGACAGCTCCGTCTTGCCGACGCCGGACGGCCCCGCGAAGATGAACGAGCCACCGGGCCGCTTCGGGTCCTTCAGGCCGGCCCGGGTCCGCCGGATGGCCTGCGACAGCGCCCTGATCGCGTCGTTCTGACCGATCACGCGCTTGTGCAGCTCGTCTTCCATGCGCAGCAGGCGCTGCGACTCTTCCTCGGTGAGCTTGAAGACGGGGATGCCGGTCGCGGTGGCGAGGACCTCGGCGATGAGCTCCTCGTTGACCTCGGCGACCACGTCCATGTCGCCGGCCTTCCACTCCTTCTCCCTGGCGGCCTTCTTGCCGAGCAGCTGCTTCTCGGTGTCCCGCAGCGCGGCTGCCTTCTCGAAGTCCTGGGAGTCGATCGCCGACTCCTTCTCCTTGCGCACCTGGGCGATCTTCTCGTCGTACTCGCGCAGGTCCGGCGGCGCCGTCATACGGCGGATCCGCATCCGCGAACCGGCCTCGTCGATCAGGTCGATCGCCTTGTCCGGCAGGAACCTGTCGCTGATGTAGCGGTCCGCGAGCTGCGCCGACGCGACGAGTGCGCCGTCGGTGATGGACACCCGGTGGTGCGCCTCGTACCTGTCGCGCAGGCCCTTGAGGATCTCGATGGTGTGCGAGATCGTCGGCTCGGCGACCTGGATGGGCTGGAACCGGCGCTCGAGAGCAGCGTCCTTCTCCAGGTACTTGCGGTACTCGTCCAGGGTGGTCGCGCCGATCGTCTGCAGTTCGCCACGGGCGAGCATGGGCTTCAGGATCGACGCCGCGTCGATTGCGCCCTCTGCCGCGCCCGCGCCGACGAGCGTGTGGATCTCGTCGATGAACAGGATGATGTCGCCGCGGGTGCGGATCTCCTTGAGCACCTTCTTGAGCCGCTCTTCGAAGTCACCGCGGTACCGCGACCCGGCGACGAGCGCGCCGAGGTCCAGCGTGTAGAGCTGCTTGTCCTTGATCGTCTCCGGCACCTCGCCCTTGACGATCTTCTGCGCCAGGCCCTCGACCACCGCGGTCTTGCCGACGCCGGGGGCGCCCACCAGGACCGGGTTGTTCTTGGTTCGCCGGGACAGCACCTGCATGACCCGCTCGATTTCCTTCTCCCGGCCGATCACCGGGTCCAGCTTGCCTTCGCGGGCGCCCTGGGTCAGGTTCCGGCCGAACTGGTCGAGCACGAGCGAGGTAGACGGCGCCGATTCCGTGCTCCCGCTCGTCGCCGATCCGGCGGGCTCCTTGCCCTGGTATCCGTGCAGCAACTGGATGACCTGCTGGCGCACGCGGTTCAGGTCCGCGCCAAGCTTGACAAGGACCTGGGCCGCCACGCCGTCGCCCTCGCGGATCAGGCCAAGCAGGATGTGCTCCGTGCCTATGTAGTTGTGACCGAGCTGCAGCGCCTCGCGCAGCGATAGCTCAAGGACCTTCTTGGCACGCGGAGTAAACGGGATGTGTCCCGACGGCGCCTGCTGACCCTGGCCGATGATCTCCTCGACCTGCTGGCGGACCGCCTCCAGGCTGATGCCAAGCGACTCGAGCGCCTTGGCCGCCACACCCTCGCCCTCATGGATGAGGCCAAGCAGGATGTGCTCCGTGCCAATGTAGTTGTGATTGAGCATCCTGGCTTCTTCTTGCGCCAGGACGACAACCCGCCGCGCCCGGTCGGTAAACCTCTCGAACATATCGTCGCTCTCCTCACAGCGGGGAACCGGCAGGTCCGGCGTGCCTGCTGCTCCGCATGGTAGCCGCGTGCCCGATCCTGTCCTTAACGCGATTATGCGCCAACTACAGGAGAACTTTCCCCGGACACCGCGCCTTCACCCCATCCAACAGCGCAAAGTCGCAGGGTAGTTCCAAGTACGCCGGAAGCGAACGCGCCGCGTGACCAGCGCACTCCGGCAAGCGGAGGCCCGGCGGTGTGAGGCGGGCATGACGCGGACGTAAGGCGGATGTAAGACCGGAACGCGGGGAGCGGGTAACCGGGACGCGGGAGAGCGGGTAACCGGGACGCGGGAGAGGTCGGGACGCGGGAGAGGTAACGCGGGGGAACGACAGCCGCCCGGGTCTGCGGTACGCCCGGGCGGGCGAACTGGTGACGCTAGTGTGCGGCCTCGTACTCGGCCACGATGTTGGCGGGAATGCGACCGCGCTCATTGACCTTGAAGCCGCGCGACTTCGCCCACTCGCGGATTCGCGCGCTCTGCTCCCGGCCTGCTCCGCTGCGTGCGCGGCGGCGGCGTGCGGGCGCGTTCGACTTCCTGGCGTGGTCGACATAGTGGGCTAGCTCATTGCGTAGCTCGCCCGCGTTGCCGGAACTCAGGTCGATCTCATAGGAGACACCGTCCAGTCCAAAGGACACGGTCTCAGTCGCTTCGCTCCCATCGAGATCATCGACGAGAAGCACCTGCACCTTCTGTGCCATGGATTCAGCCCTTCTGCGGAGCAAACCATTTCGGATGCTAAAGATATACCCTTCGGTAGGCACATTACAATTGACAAGAGCGCACTTTCTCTTGGGGACATCCGCGGCACACTCTCATGACAAGACTCGCCGGTAACTCTCAGTAATCAGGCCTTAGATGCACAGTTAGCATTACCGCCGTGATCGCAAAGTCAGATAAACCGCCGTCGTACGAAATATCAGCTTTCGCTTCGCTCGCCCGGTTCATGTGACCGTTCACTGCTCTGGTGGCCTTCGGCCGCCGCCCGGTTGCGGCGCTTGGGCGCCAACTCGCGGCGCAACAGCATCCATCCGCCGATTAGAAAAGCCACGCAGACAATCGCCGGCGGCGCGAGTGCGGCAAGGTCCTGCGCCATGAAGGTCACCTCCGCCCGTGGTCAAGCGGCGGGCGAACGGCACGCCGCCCGCACTTGGCACTCTACCTTCGGCCCGGCGCGCCGGGGCCGCCGGGGGCGCCGGGGGCGCGGAGCCGGCTGACGCCGCCCGGCCGTTCCCTTGCGGCTGAGGAAACACAGAATTTACCAGGTCATTGCCCGTGCCCGCGGAATTCGGCGGCCGGGCTCACAACCGGAGCAGCATGCGCGTGTTGCCCAGGGTGTTTGGCTTGACGCGATCCAGGTCGAGGAACTCCGCGACCCCGTCATCATAAGAACGGAGCAACTCCGCGTAGACCTCAGGGGCCACTGGGGTTCCGCTGATTTCGCTGAATCCGTGTCGCTCGAAGAAGGGCACGGCGAAGGTCAGCACGAAAACGCGCGCTACACCAAGCTGCCTGGCGCGGTCGAGCAACTCGTCCACGATGATGTGGCCGATGCCGGAACCGCGTCTGCTCTCGTCTACCGCGAGCGTACGGATCTCGGCCAGATCCTCCCACATAACGTGCAGTGCCCCGCATCCGGCAACGGTGCCGTCAGCGGAACTCTCGGCGACGCAGAACTCCTGGATGTCCTCGTAGAGATTCACGGTGTGCTTGTCCAGCAACCGTCGCGATCCTACGTTCTCGTCGATCAGCGCGCGGATTACGGGAACGTCCCCGGTGCGTGCTTGCCTGACTATGTACCCCATCGCGGGGACTACTGTAGCGCCAGAATTGAATGGGCCAGTAGACGAAGTTGCCATGACCGCTTCGGCACGCGATCGGTTCATCACGATCCGGCGTCAACGGCGCGCCGCCATACCACATCCTGAGAATCGGTGAAGGCAGAACAGCGCGGCCGATAGAAAGACAAAACTTCTAGCGAGTCGGATGGCAGCGGCTTGGCGATCCGATATCGTGCATCGATGTGCGCACGATAAGGAGGGTTGCGCCGCTGGCGGCGACCGCGGTTGCGGTTGCCCTGCTGCTCCAGCCAGGCGCTAGCGATGCCGAGACGGCGCTGCCGCAGCCATCTCTCAGCTCGCTTGTCGCGGAGGCGAGACAGCTTTCCAATCAGGTTGACTCGCTGAGCCAGCAGTACGACGGCCTGCAGATCCAGATCGCCAACGCGAAGACGCAGGAGCGGCTCGCCAAGCTCGCCGCCGCCCGCGCGCAAAAGGCGATGGCAGGCAGCCAGCTGGCGGTCAGCCAGCTCGCCGCCATGGGCTACATGAACCAGGGGTTCGATCCCACGCTGCAGATGCTGACCAGCGGGGACCCGGGGCTGTTCCTGAACCAGGCCTCGACCGTCCTCGAGATCAACAATCAGGCCGGGATGCGGCTGAACAACCTGCAGAAGATGCAGATCGCCTCGCAGCGGGCACAGGCGACCGCTCAGGAAGAGATCGCTACCGTCAACCAGCTGCAGGGTCAGATCAACGGCAAGGTCAAGGCCATCCAGTCCAAGCTCGACATCCTGAACAGCTCGGCGATGGCTCAGGCGATGGCGATCTTCGACCAGACCGGTTCCTACCCGGACGTGATACTGCCCGAGGCCACCACGGTGGGCACGACGGCGCTGCGTGCCGCGCTGACCCAGCGCGGCAAGCCCTATGTATGGGGCGCGGCGGGCCCGGACGCTTACGACTGCTCGGGGCTGGTCGTCTGGGCCTTCGCCCAGGAAGGCATCTCGCTGCCGCACTACACAGGATCGCTGTGGAATTCCGGCATGCACGTGTCCCGCGACCAGCTCGAGCCAGGCGACCTGGTGTTCTTCTTCGCCGACATCAGCCACGTTGGCATCTACATCGGCAACGGGCTGATGGTGGACGCGCCGAGCGCCGGGCAGGACGTGCAGGTCCAGGCCGTGTTCTGGAACGCCTACGTAGGCGCGGTGCGCATCGCCTAGCGGCCTGGAACCTAGGCGCCGGGCCTGACGAAGGGGAACAGGATCGTCTCCCTGATGTTCTCGCCGGTCAGCATGATCATCAGGCGGTCCAGCCCCATCCCCATGCCGCCGGAAGGCGGCATGCCGTACTCCAGGGCCAGCAGGAAATCCTCGTCGAGCTGCATCGCCTCCGGGTCGCCCCCGGCGGCGAGCAGCGACTGGGCCGTCAGCCTGGACCGCTCCTCCACCGGGTCGACGAGCTCCGAGTACCCGGTCCCCAGCTCCGCGCCGAACGCCACCAGGTCCCACCGTTCCGCCAGCCGCGGATCGACGCGGTGCTGGCGCGTCAGCGGGGATACCTCGACGGGGAAGTCGCGGTAGAACGTCGGCGCCACGGTCTGCTTCTCCACGAGGCGCTCGTACATCTCGAGGATGACCTGGCCCCGGTTCCAGGCAGGCTGCAGCGGCACTTCCGCCTTCGCGCACAGCTCAATCAGCACCGGCAGCTCGGTGTCAGGCGTGACGGACTCGCCGAGCGCCGCGGAGATGGCCTCGTGCACGGGGATCGAGGGCCAGGACCCGCCGATGTCGTGCTCGGTCCCGTCGGCCCGCCTGATCACGGTCGACCCGAACGCCGCCACCGCCGCGCCCTGCGCCAGCGACTGCGTCAGCTCGCCGATCGTGTTGTAATCCCCGTACGCCTCGTAGGCCTCGAGCATCGTGAACTCGGGGTTATGGGTGCTGTCCACGCCCTCGTTCCTGAAATTCCTGCCGATCTCGAAGACCTTCTCGATCCCGCCGACGGCGAGCCGCTTCAGGTACAGTTCGAGCGCGATCCGCAGGTACACGTCCACGTCGTAGGCGTTGTAGTGCGTGGTGAACGGCCGGGCGTTGGCCCCGCCGTGCAACGGCGTCAGGATCGGGGTCTCGACCTCGAGGTAGCCGCGCGCCAGCAGCGACGACCGCACCGATTGCGTGACCGCCGAGCGCATTTCCGCCAGCCGCCTGGACGCGGGGTTCACGATCAGGTCCAGGTACCGCTGCCGCACCCGCGCCTCGGGGTCGGTCAGGCCGGCGTGCTTCTCCGGCAGCGGGCGCAGCGACTTGGCGGTGATCGCGAACGAGTGGGCCAGCACGGAAAGCTCGCCGGACCGTGACGTGATCACCTCGCCGGTCACCCCGACGTGGTCCCCCAGGTCGACGTCCCGCTTCCAGTCGGCCAGCCGCTCGGCGCCGACCTCGTCGAGGCGGATCATGACCTGGATGTCGCCGGTGCCGTCGCGCAGCGTCGCGAAGCAGATCTTGCCGCCGATCCTGGACAGCATGACGCGCCCGGCCACGCCCACGATCTCGCCGGTTGCCGCGTCCTTCGGCAGGTCCGGGTACCTTTCCCGCAGCGCCGCCGCGGTCGTCGTCCGCGGGTACCCCACGGGATAGGGGTCCACACCCGACGCGAGCATCCGCGCGCGCTTCTCCAGCCGGACGCGTACCTGCTCCGGAACGTTGTCGTCAGCCACGCCCGAAGGTTACCGGCGATCGCCGCCCGGCGGCACATTAGTTTCCCTGGCGATGTTGCGTTCCCACACCAGGCGCAGGCCGATGAGCGTGAGCCACGGCTCGTGCGCGTCGATGAGCGGCACCTCGCCGATGACCAGCGGCGCCAGGCCGCCCGTCGCGATCACCGTCACCGCGTCGGGGTCCTGCGGGGACAGTTCCGCCGCCATCCGGCGCGCGATCCCCTCCACCTGCCCGGCGAAGCCGTACACGATCCCGGACTGCAGCGCCTCCACGGTGTTCTTCCCGACCACCCGCGGCGGCCTGGTCAGCTCCACTTTGAGCAGCTGCGCCGCGCGCCGGGACAGCGCGTCCACCGAGATCTCGATGCCCGGCGCGAGGGCGCCGCCGACGAACTCGCCGCGCGCGCTGACCGCGTTGAAGTTGGTCGAGGTGCCGAAGTCGACCACAATGGCAGGCCCGCCGTACAGGTGAACGGCGGCGAGCGCGTTCATGATCCGGTCGCTGCCGACCTCCTTGGGGTTGTCCATCCGGATCGGCACGCCGGTCTTCACCCCAGGCTCGACGATCACGGCCGGCACGTCCGCGTAGTACCTGCCGCACAGCTCGCGCATCTCGTGCAGCACCGAGGGCACCGTGGAGCACAGCGCTATCCCGTCCAGGTCGGACTCCTTGACCGTCCCCGACCGCGCGAGCAGCCCGTGCAGCAGGGCCGCGATCTCGTCCGCGGTCCGGTCCGGCACGGTCGCGATCCGCCAGTGCTCGACGAGCGTGTCCCCGTCGAACACCCCGAGCACGATGTTGGTGTTCCCGATGTCAATCGTCAGCAGCATCGCGTCCCGTCCCGACCTGGATCGTCACGTTGTCGATCAGCCGCGTGGTGCCGAGCCGGGCGGCGATGGCGAGGGTGGCCGTCCCCGAAAAATCGTCGTCCAGAACGGGCTCGTAAGTTCCCGCCGAAACAAGAGCCAGGTAATCCACATTCAGGGAGACCTCGTGCATGGGGGGCTGCCCTCCGGAATGGGGGGCTCCCGCCCCCCATTCCCCCTGGCGCCCCCCATATCCCCCTGGCCCGGCCTCGGCGAGCACCTGCCGGGCATCGTCGAGCACCGCGCGGGGACCGCGCCCGGCGGCCGCCCCGCCGGCGGCAAGGGCTTTGTGCAGGACAGTCGCCACCGTACGTTCCGATGAAGACAGGTACTTGTTCCTGCTGGACAGCGCGAGCCCGTCCGCGGCGCGCACCGTCGGCACGCCCTCGATCTCGATGCCGAGCGCGAAGTCGGCGGCCATCTGGCGCACCAGCGCGAGCTGCTGCGCGTCCTTCTGGCCGAACACGGCGATGTCCGGGCGGACCAGGCTGAACAGCTTGAGCACCACGGTCAGCACGCCGTGGAAGAACCCTGGGCGGAACTCGCCCTCGAGGATCTCGCCCGCCGGGCCAGGATCGACGGTCACGAGCTGCCGCCGCGGGTACATCTCGCTGACGCTGGGCGCGAACACGAGGTCAACGTGCTCGGCCGCGCACGTTTCCAGGTCTTCGCGCAACGCCCGCGGGTACCTGTCGAGGTCCTCATCCGGCCCGAACTGGAGCGGGTTGACGAAGATCGACACCGCGACCGTCCCCGCGGGGCCCGCGATCTCGCGCGCCCGCCGCAGCAGGGCGCGGTGCCCGTCGTGCAGCGCGCCCATCGTGGGCACGAGGACCACGGGACCGGGTACTTTGTCGCGGGCCGCTTTGAGCTCCGCGCGCGTGGTGGCGACGATCATCGGTCTCCCAGGACGCCGAGCAGCCGTTCCGCGTCGTTCGGCTTGAGCAGCCCGGTCGCTAGCGCCCGGACGGCGGTCAGCCGCGCCAGCGCGAGGTAGGCGGGCAGCGCGCCGGGGTCTGCCTCCCTGATGGCCGCCAGGTGGGCGGCCACGGTACCGTCGTCGCCGCGCGCGACCGGACCGGTGAGGCCTGCGTCGCCGAACCGCAGCGCGTTGTCCAGCGCGGCGCCGAGCAGCGGGCCGAGCATCCTGCCCGGGTTGTCGGCGCCGGCCTTGCCAAGCATGTCGGCCGCCTCGGCGACGAGGGTGACCAGGTGATTCGCCGCGAAGGCGAGCGCGGCGTGGTACAGGTGCCTGTTCTCCTCCGCGATGAACACCGGTTCCCCGCCCATCTCGATGACCAGCGCCTCGGCGGCCGGCCTGAGCTGCTCGGGCGCCGTCACCCCGAAGGAAACGCCCTTGATCCTGTCCACGTCGTCGTCACGCCCGGTGAACGTCATGACCGGGTGGATCGCCAGCGGCAGCGCTCCGGCCGCGGTAGCGGGGTCGAGCACCCGGATGCCATGCGCGCCGCTCGCGTGCGCGAGCAGCCGTCCCTGATACGGCGCCCCGGTCCTGGCCAGGCCCTCGACCAGCCCGGGCAGCACGTCGTCGGGCACGGTCAGCAGCACGAGGTCAGCGTCCTCGATGACCTGCGCGGGTTCCCCGAGCTTCGCGTCAGGGAAGTTCTCGTGCGCCCGCTGCTTGGACGCCGCGGACACCGCCGACGCCGCGGTGATCACGTGCCCGGCGCGCGCAAGCGCCCGGGCGAGAGCCGTGCCCGCCCGGCCAGGCCCGATGACGCCGACCCGCAGCCGCGCCGGATGCTCGCTTGTTCCAGTCTCCACCGGTACCGGACAGCCCCCTTCGCTGGCGAATCGCGCTGACAAGGATAGCCACCCCCGCGACTGCCCCGCCCAACGTCCCCGCCCAACGCGGTCCGCGCCCCGCCCAAACGTGGATACCGCCCCGCCGAACGTGGTCGATGTGACATCGTCTACCAAAGAGTGTGGTCGATGGGACATCGACCACACTCAGGGGGTGAGTCGCCTGTGGCGGTCGATGGGCCATCGTCCCCTAAAGAAGGCGGTCGATGGGCCATCGACCGCCTTCTGGGGTGCGTGGGCTGTGGCTAGTTGTGGAAGGGGGACTGGCGGGGCGGCGCGGGTTCGTCGTCTTGGTCCCCCTGGGGGTCCCCAGGGACGCGGCAGCAGTACTCCAGGAACAGGGCCGCGGCGATGAGGATCAGGCAGGACCCGAACGAGATGCTCGCCGTGATCAGGTCGCTGCGCGGTGTCGCCGCGTCGGTCTTGTCGGAGAGGTAGCCGATGAAGCCGACGGATACCCCGGCGAGCAGCGCGCCCACCTGCGAGCTGGCCTTCGCGAGGACCACCATTCTGGCGACGAACAGCGGCGACAGAGGCTTGGTGCCCGGGTTGTTGCCCATGATGCGCGCGCGCAGGTCGCGGCCGGTCCACGCCTCTACCGCCGCCGCGAGCACCAGGGCGGGGATGCCCGTCCAGGTAAGCGGCGGCAGCTTGCTGTAGATGACGGTCAGCAGCGCCCACCACACCGCCGCGGCGAGCACACCGGTGAGCAGCAGGCTCCGCGCCCTGGTCGGCTTCATGCGCGCACCGTGCCGTTCCTGCGGATGCCGGAGCGGTCGGCCGCGGCTAGCAGGGCGGCGACCGGGCCGTAGCCGGGGAGCTCCGCGTCCTGGTCCACGTCGTGCCACGGGGCGAGCACGAACGCGCGCTCGTGCGCCCTGGGGTGTGGCAGCGTCAGGTCCGGGTCCGCGCTGACCTCGCCGGCGACGGTGATGACGTCGATGTCCAGCGTGCGCGGGCCCCAGCGCTCGGAGCGCTCCCGGTCGAACGCGGCCTCGATCTCATGCAGCCGGCCGAGCAGCGCCCGTGACGGCAGCGCGGTACGGGCCAGCAGCACGACGTTCAGGTAATCCGGCTGCGGCGGACCGCCGACAGGCACCGTCTCGTAGACCGGCGACACCGCCATGACCTGCACCTCCGGTAGCGCGGCGATGGCGTCGACAGCCCCCTGCAGGATGTCGCGCCTCTCCCCGAGGTTACTGCCGAGCGCTAGTACGACAGACCTTGCCGCCGCCGTCATGACCGGGCCGCGGCGGCGCGCCAGGCGGCGGCCACGCGCACCGCGTCCGCGTTGGCGGGGACGCGGTGGACCCGCACGCACCAGGCGCCCTCGGCCGCGACGAGCGCGGTCACCGCGACGGTGGCGTCGTCGGTCTCAGCGAACGGCCGGGGAGTGCCGTCCGGCGCGGCGAGCAGGCGGCCGAGGTGCCGCTTGCGGGACGCGCCGACGAGCACGGGGAAGTCATGGCCGCCGATGTGCGCGACCTCCGGCAGCCTGGTCAGCAGCTCCCAGTTGTGCGCGTCCGGGCCCTGCCAGCCTGGCTGCTTGCTGAAACCGAGACCGGGGTCCAGCACGATAAGCGACGGGTCGACGCCCTCGGCGGTCACCGTCCAGATCCGCTTGGCGAGCTCGTCCCTGACCTCCCGGACCACGTCCTCGTAGATGGCGCGCGAGTTCATGTCGTGGCTGTGCCCGCGCCAGTGCACGACGACGTAGGGCACACCGGTCTCCGCTACCAGCCGGGGCATGTACGGGTCGGCGAGCCCGCCGCTCACGTCATTGACCAGGCTCACCCCGGCCTCCAGGGCCGCCTCGGCCACCTGGGCGCGCATCGTGTCCACGCTGACCACTACCCCGGCCTTGACCAGTTCGGTGATGACCGGCATGACCCGGCGCAGCTCTTCGCCCGCCGAGACGCGCTGCGCTCCCGGCCGGGTGGACTCACCGCCGACGTCCACGATGTCGGCGCCCTGCGCTACGAGGTCAAGGCCGTGCTGGATCGCGGCCGCGGCGCCGTACCACTGGCCCCCGTCGGAGAACGAGTCGGGCGTCACGTTGACCACGCCCATGACCAGGCACCGGTCGGCGGCTGGCGCGCCGGGCAGACCCGGGAGCCCTGGAATCCCCGACACGTTCGGCATCTTGCCTAGCTTACCTAGCCGGGCGTGACGCGGGGCGGCTCCCGCCGCGCGGCGACGCGCGCCTGCAGCTTGCCGAGTCCCAGCGCCCGGGCGAGCCGCCTGGCGTACCGCTTGACCTCGAGCTTCGGCCAGACCAGGAACGCCTCCGCCTCGAGCGCGGCCATCGCGATCCTGGGCGTGTCGCGGGTGCCGGGGTACACGAAGAACCGCGGCTCCCAGACCGGGCAGAACTTGGCGTTGAACTTGTACAGCGACTCGATCTGGAACCAGCGGGAGGCGAACACCAGCAGCCCCCGCCAGGCCCGTAGCACCGGGCCGGCCCGATTCGCTCGCCCCGCTCGAGCGCCGCGCGGAACATCGCGAAGTTCAGCGAGATGCGCTTGACGCCAAGCCCGGGGGCGGCCTTGATCGCCTCCGTGATCAGGAAGTCGTTCAGCCCTGGCTGGGCGGTCCTGTCGCGCCGCATCAGGTCGAGCGACAGCCCGTCGGTGCCCCAGGGCACGAAGTGCAGGATGGCGCGGAGTACGCCGTTCTCGGTGGCGGTCACCAGCACGCAGTCGCCGTCGCCCAGACCGCCGATGCGGCCGAGCGCCATCGAGAAGCCGCGCTCGGTGTGGCTACCCCGCCAGGTGTCCGCGACGTTGACGACCCGGTCGAGCTCCGCGCGCGGGATGTCGCCTACCCGGCGGATTTCCGCGGCGTACCCGCCCTTGGCGACCCTGTTGACCATCTGCCTGACGTTGCGCATCGAACGCCCGGCCAGGCTGAAGTCCGCGACGTTGACGATCGCCTCGTCGCCAAGCTCGAGCGCGGTCAAGTCGCCTTCCCGGCACCACACCTCGGCGCCAAGCTCACTGCACCCCATGACGGCCGGGCGCCAGGCGTGCCGTGCCGCCTCGGTGAGGAATTCGGCGATGGCGCCTGGCCACGCCTCCGGGTCGCCGATCGGGTCGCCGGACGCGAGCATCACCCCGGACAGCACGCGGTAGCACACGCACGCCTTGCCGGATGGCGACCAGATCACGTTCTTGTCATTGCGGAGCGCGAAATAGCCGAGCGAGTCCCGGTCACCGTGCTTGGCGAGCAGGCTCCGGATCGCGGCCATGTCGCCCTGGCTGAGCCGGGCCCGCTGCCGCGCCGGGCGCAGGAACAGGTACATGGTCACCACGAGCGTGAACAGGCCGAGCACGGTGGTGAGCAGGTGATACAGGTCGCCGCGGGCTTCCGATTCCCATGCGATCGGCCCGTAGACGCCCACCAGTTCGTACACCACGTCCTGGACCCGCGTGGTCAGCGAGTAGTTGTCCGCCAGCGGCCCGACGGCGAGGTAACCAAGGCCGATCGCCAGGTCGGCGGCGACCAGGCCGATGAAGACGCCAAGCGCGTTCCACCTGGTGCGCGGGTCCCCCACCGCGTAGAAGTCGTCGTGGAAGTACAGCAGCGCTGCCAGCACCACGACCCCCACGAATGCCGAGTAGGGGGGCGCATCGTGCGGGAAGTGAGCGAAGTGGACGAAGTGAATGACGATGTTGAAGGCTAGAAGCGCCAGCACCGCCTGCCAGGCGCGCCGCTTCCGCCGCCGCAGTCCGTGCGCGAGCAGCACCAGCATCAGCCCGATGATCACTTCGGCGCTGCGCGCCGCGTAGGTCAGCGTGCCCGGCACGAACGCGTTGACGTTGTGCAGTCGCGCGTGCCAGTCCGGCTTGAAGATCGCGAGAATATCGGACAGGCCGATGAGCAGGGTCAGCAATGCGGCGATACCCGGGACCCAGGCCCGGCGCCTGCCGCCCGTGGGCTGAGGCGGACCAGTCTTTTCCCCCTGGTCCAGAAGATCGGCAGAGTTGTCGCTCATCTCAACTCTCTTGTCAGGCCCCGGATCACGAAACAGCAGCGTACTCATGACAGGCTCACGACCTGCCGGTTTCGTGATCTGCTGAAGATTTTCATACCCGCCGGCTGGCGGTAACCTTCACGGACGCCGCGGCGGCTCCCCGCCAACACCGCTTGTCCCATAGACACGGTACCTCCAACCGTCCGCGAAAGACCAACGACTCGTAAAGATGAGCCGCTATTACTTAGACGTGCAGGTTGCCGTTTTCGTTGGGTGTAATTTCGCCAATTTCGGCTACCCGCACAATGGGACCTAAAACCACAAATCCTCGCGCCGGCCCCCGCCCGTCTACCGATGGATACGTGCGAGCGGTGGCGCCGGTTCAGCGGTGGGCGAACAGCATGCTCATGGCCTCGGAGCGGGTGCGCGCATCCTTGCGGAAGATCCCGCGGACCGCCGAGGTGACGGTCTTCGCCCCCGGCTTGCGCACGCCGCGCATGGACATGCACAAGTGCTCGGCCTCGAGCACCACGATCACACCGCGCGGCTCCAGGATCCGCACCAGCGCGTCGGCTATCTGGCAGGTCATCCGCTCCTGCACCTGCGGCCGCCGCGCGTACACGTCGACGAGCCTGGCGAGCTTGGACAGGCCGGTGATCTCGCCCTTCCCGTTCGGGATGTAGCCGATGTGCGCCTTGCCGAAGAACGGCACCAGGTGATGCTCGCACATGCTGTACATGTCGATGTCCCGCACCAGCACGATCTCGTCGTGCTCGGCGTCGAAGACGGTGGTCAGCACATCCTCGGGCTGCTGCCGCAGGCCCGCGAACTGCTCGGCGTACATCCGTGCCACCCGGGCCGGGGTGCCGAGCAGCCCGTCGCGCTCCGGGTCCTCGCCGATGGCGAGCAGTATCTCGCGGACGGCGCGCTCAATGCGCTCCTGGTCAACCGGCGGCACTTCTGGAGTGAACTCGTCGGCCGCCGGCTGATCGATCATCGGCGCGGCCCCTCAGTCGGCGTCGCCAGCCGGCGTGCCGCCGTAGCCGATCGCCTGGCCGTTGGACGGCGTCCCTCCGTCACCGAGCCCGGAACTCGCCGCGAGCGCGAGTTCCTTCGGGGACAGCACCGGCGGACGGTCGGATGGCAGCCGTTTGCCGTACCCGGTGTACGTGCCGCGAGCCGGGCGCTTCTGCACGGTGGCGAAGAGCTCGAGGACCTCCTTGCGCGCCACGGTCTCCTTGTCAAGAAGCCGCAGCACGAGCGCGTCGAGGACGTCCCTGTACTCGACGAGCACCTCCCACGCCTCGTCGTGCGCCGACTCGATCAGCCGCTTGATCTCCTCGTCGATCGCCGACGCGATCTCCTCCGAGTAGTCGCGGCTGTGCGACCTGTCCATGCCGAGGAACGGCTCGGCGTCGCCGCTGCCGAGCTTCCGCGCGCCGAGCCGCTCGCTCATGCCGTACTCGGTGACCATGCTGCGGGCGATCTGGGTGGCCTTGTCGATGTCGTTGGCGGCACCGCTGGTCGGCTCGTGGAAGATCAGCTCCTCCGCGGTGCGGCCGCCGAGCAGCATGGCGAGCTGGTCCTGCATCTCGGCGCGGGTGGTAAGGAACTTGTCCTCGGTGGGCAGCGCCTGGGTGTAGCCGAGCGCGCGTCCGCGCGGGATGATCGTCACCTTGTGCACCGGGTCGGCGTTCGCCATCGCGTGCCCGACCAGGGCGTGGCCGCCCTCGTGGTAGGCGATCAGCTTCCGCTCCGACTCCGACAGCAGCACGCTCTTGCGCTCCGGGCCGGCCATCACGCGGTCGATGGCCTCCTCGAGCGAGGCCATCGTGATCTGCTTGCCGTTGTGGCGCGCGGTCAGCAGCGCCGCCTCGTTGATCACGTTCGCCAGGTCCGCGCCGGTGAAGCCGGGGGTCCGCCGGGCGATGATGTCCAGGTCGGCGTCGGCTGCGATCGGCTTGCCGCGGGCGTGCACCTTCAGGATGCCCTTGCGGCCAGTCAGGTCGGGCTGCGCCACCACGATCTGCCGGTCGAACCGGCCGGGGCGCAGCAGTGCCGGGTCGAGGATGTCCGGCCGGTTGGTGGCGGCGATCACGATCACGCCGCCCTTGGTGTCGAAACCGTCGAGCTCGACGAGCATCTGGTTCAGTGTCTGCTCGCGCTCGTCGTGGCCGCCGCCGAGGCCGGCCCCGCGGTGCCGCCCGACCGCGTCGATCTCGTCGACGAACACGATGGCCGGGGCATTCGCCTTCGCCTGCTCGAACAGGTCACGCACCCGGGAAGCGCCGACGCCGACGAACATCTCCACGAAGTCAGAGCCGGAGATGGAGTAGAACGGCACGCCGGCCTCGCCGGCGACCGCCCTGGCGAGCAGCGTCTTGCCGGTGCCCGGCGGACCGTAGAGCAGCACGCCCTTGGGGATCTTGGCGCCGATCGCCTGGAACTTCGCGGGACTCTGCAGGAACTCCTTGATCTCCTGGAGTTCCTCGATGGCCTCGTCGGCGCCGGCCACGTCGGCGAACGTGGTCTTCGGCGTGTCCTTGGTGATCAGCTTGGCGCGCGACTTGCCGAAGTTCATCACCCGCGAGCCGCCGCCCTGCATCTGGGTCAGCAGGAAGAAGAAGAACAGCGCGAAGAGCACGTAGGGGATGAACGTCTCAAGCAGGGTGATCAGCGTGCTCGACTTGGGGATCTGCACGTCGTAACCGCCCGGCAGGTTGCCCGCGTCGTACTCCTTCTGCAGCGTCTGCTGGAGGTTCTGGCCCTGTCCCGTGATGAAGTCCGCCTGGTACTGCTGTCCGCTCTTGGTGGTGATCTGGATCGTCTGGTTCTTGTCGGTAAGCACCGCAGAACGAACCTGGCCGCGCTCGATCATCTGCACGACGGTGGAGGTGTCCTTGGTCTGGTAAGTGCTGCCGGAGTTCGCCCAGCCAAGCGTGATCGTTATGACCAGCACTGCTAGCAGCACTAGCAGCAGCGGGCCGCGGAAATAGCGCTTCAATTCCATTGCGAGCGACCCCTTGACCCGGGGCCGTTCCCTCCTGACCAGCCTAGGACAACACTCAAGGATTTACCTGACGGTACATCAACGCTACCCCCTGCGAGATGTGTTCCCTCCCCCGTATACCTCCGGCGCCAGAGTGCCGATGAATGGGAGGTTGCGGTACCGCTCGGCGTAGTCGAGGCCGTACCCCACCACGAACTCGTCGGGCACGTCGAAACCCGTGTAGGCCACGTCAACGTCCATCTGCGCCGACGACGGCTTGCGCAGCATCGCGCACACCGCCACCGAGGCGGGGTCGCGCGACCGCAGGTTGCCGACAAGCCACGACAGCGTGAGCCCGGAGTCGATGATGTCCTCCACGATCAGCACGTGCCTGCCGCTGATGTCGGTGTCGAGGTCCTTCAGGATGCGCACCACGCCGGACGACTTCGTGCCCGAGCCGTAGGACGAGACCGCCATCCAGTCCATCTGGACGGGCAGGTGCATGGCGCGGGCGAGGTCCGCCATCACCATCACCGCGCCCTTCAGCACCCCGACGAGCAGCAAGTCGCGGCCGGCGTAATCGGCGTCGATCCGCGCCGCTAGCTCGGCGGTCCGCTTGCTGAGCTGGTCGGAGGTGATGAGCACCTCTTTCAGCGATGGCCCCATGTCCCCGGCGTCCATAGACCTGCTCCTTTAGTTCTCGAAACACAGCTGGCCGGCCCGGCGCGACGCGCGGACACCGCCTGGCAGGTCGATCCAGCGCTGGCCGTGCCAGCCGGTGACAAGCTCCTCGATGCGGGCCACGTGCCCGGCGGTCAGCGCGCCCGGCGGGCAGCCCGCCGCCAGTGCCGCCGACCGGAGCACGCGGGTGCGCACCGCGCCGGGCAGCTCCGCCAGGGAGGAGGCGGAGAGCGGTGAGTCACCATCGGTCCGTTCAGAGGAAATCTTTTCCAGCACCTCCGCGTCGGCGCGCAGCTGACCGGCGGTGCGGGCGAGCGCCTCGGCCACCCCGGGCCCGAGCGCGGCCTCCAGCGCCGGCAGCGCGTCCAGCCTGACGCGGACCCTGGCGAACCGCCGGTCGGCGTTGTGCGGGTCCTGCCAGGGGTCCAGGCCAAGCGCCGCGCAGGCCTCGGCGGTCACCGGCCTGCGCAGCCCGAGCAGCGGCCGGCGGAACACGCCGCGGCGCGGCGGCATGCCCGCCAGCGACCGCGCGCCCGACCCGCGGGCAAGCCCGAGCAGCACCGTCTCCGCCTGGTCGTCAAGCGTGTGCCCGAGCAGCACCGCGGCCGCGCCGTCCCCGGCCGCGACCCGGGACAGCGCCGCGTACCGCGCGGTCCGCGCGGCCGCCTCCGGGCCGCCCGCGTGGCCGGTGCCGACGTCGACGGAAACGGACGCGGTCCGCACCGGATCAAGCCCGAGCGCGGCCAGCACGGCGGCGACGGACGCCGCGCGGGCGGCCGAACCTTCCTGCAGCCCGTGGTCGACGGTCACCGCGCCCGCGCGCAGCCCGGCGCGCGGCGCCACGAACGCGAGTGCGGCGGCGAGCGCCAGCGAGTCCGCCCCGCCAGAACAGGCGGCGAGCACCAGGTCGCCAGGGGCAAGGTCGGTGACGCATGCGCGAACCGCGTTGCGGACCGAAGCGACGGCCGGCGCCGGACCCACGTCAGCCGACCCGGGCGAGCCAGTCGGCAGGGTGCGAGATCTCGGCGCGAGTGGGCAGCGTCTCCGGCGACGTCCAGACCCGGTTGAACCCGGTCATCCCCACTTCTTCCACCACGGTGCGAACGAACCGCGAGCCCTCCGCGTACTGCTTCATCTTGAGGTCGATGCCGAGGATGCGGCGCAGGATCTGCTCCATCCGGCCCGCAGAGCCGCGCCGCGAGTTGAACTTCTCCCTGATGTCGGCCACTGAGGGCACGACCTGCGGGCCGACGGCGTCCATGACGTAGTCACCGTGGCCTTCCACCAGGGTCATCACCGCGGTCAGCTTGTCGAGAAGCTCGCGCTGCGCCGGGGTCTGCATGGCCTCCACCAGCGAGTCGCCGTCGCTGCCGCGCACCGCGCCGGCCACCGCGCCCGCCGCGGCCCGCAGCCGCTCAACGATCGCGCCCGGGTCGAGGTCAGAGGCCAGCAGGAACTCCGACATCATGCTCTGCACGTAGTCACGCAGCCACGGGACCGAGGTGAACTGCACCCGGTGCGTCTCCTCGTGCAGGCACACCCAGCGGCGGAAGTCGTGCGGTTCGACGCCGAGCTCACGCTCGACCATGACGATGTTCGGGGCGACGAGGGTGAGCCGGCCGACACCAGGCGCGGCCATGCCCGCGCCATTCGACGACGAGCCGTTCCCGCCCGCGACGGCGCCATCGCCAGGCGGCAGGAACAGCTCGTACTGGCCGAGCACCCGCGAGGACAGGTACGCCAGGATCAGCCCGGCCTGCACGCCGGTGAGCCGCGAGCCGACCGCGCCGACGACGGATCCCGCCGCCGGCACCACGTTGCTCCGCTCGGCGAGCTTTTCCGCCAGCGGCTCGAGGACGACGCGGAACCCGCCCACGTTCGCCCTGATCCATCCGGGCCGGTCCACCACCGCGACCGGGCCCGCCGAGCCCTGGCTGGTCAGCCCGGTCACGTCACGGACTGGCTGCTGCACCACGGCGGTCAGGCCGCGCAGTTCGGCTACCACGGCGCGGGCGTCTGCGAGGCTGACCTGCGGCCCCTGCCTGGCGAACCGGACACCGGTCGTGATCGCCAGGTCCCAATCGATCATCTGTGCGCTGCTCACCCTCCTACCGTACGTGCTGGCCGGACCTGGTGGCAGACCAGACCACGACTAGCGAGGCGATCGCGGCGGCGCACCGGGTCACCCGAGGTCACCTGAGCGGGCCTGAGCTCGCCTGAGTCACCGGCAGCCGCAGGCCGCCAGCCCGGCCGCGGCACTGTCGATCGCCCCCGCCGCGGCTGTCAGCAGGCCGGCATCCGGCACCTGCGGCGCCATGATCGCGAAGATCAGCAGCGCGCCGCTGTGGTCGTAGACCAGCCCGGCGAGCGTGGCGACGGTGCCCAGGTTGCCGGTCTTGGCCCGCACCACGCCGCGCGCCGCGCCGTCGATCCCGCCGAACACGCTGCCGCCCGCCGACAGCGTTCCGCTGAACCCGGCGACCGGCAGGCCGGTGATCGCGCCTCGCAGCCGCGACCGGCCCGCGCTGGCGACCTCGAGCACCCGCACGAGCGTCTCAGGCGCGATGCCGTCTTGCGGCGACAGCCCGCTGCCGTCCACCAGGCTGATCGGCGTCGTCACCCCGAGCCGCCGCAGTTCGGTCATGACCGCGTCCGCCGCGCCGCTGAACGTCGCGGGCAGGCCCATGGCGATCGCTAGCTGCCGTGCCATGTTCTCCGCGATGACGTTGTTGCTCTCGCGCAGCATCTGCTCAGCCACCTGCGACAGCGGCGGCGAGCTCACGCTCGCCAGCAGGGGCGCGCCGGACGGCGCGGTCGTTTCTGCCGGGCCGCCGCTGACCGTGATGCCGTCCTGCTGGAGCAGGTTCGCGAACGCCGCCGCCGTCAGGCCGGCCGGGTCGGTCGTGCGGGGCGTGAAGTTGACCGCGTTGTCGGAGTCTTCGAGCGCGCCGGCCGGGGTGAGGCGGCCCTGGTCGGCCTCGAGCGACACGATCGGCGTGACGTTGCCGGTGGTGATGAGGGCGTCAGTCCATCCCGGCGCCATGTCCGGGCCGGTGTAGCGGGAAGTGTCGTAGCCGAGCTGCACGTGAGTGTCGCCGTCAGCCTTGAGCGCCCGGGCCGTGCTGGCCGCGAGCGCGGCCAGCGTGGCGGGCTGCGGGTAATCCGAGGAGGGATAGCTGTTGACGGCGAGGGTGGGATCGCCGCCGCCGACGAGCACGATGCCGCCGCTCACCTTGCGCACGCTGGTGGTGAAGCGGGCGTCCGGCCCGAGCACCGCGAGCGCGGCGACCGCGGTCGCCACCTTGGTGGTGGACGCCGGGGTGGCGAGCGTCGAGCCGTTCTCCGCGTACAGCACCTTGCCGGTCCGCGCGTCCGCGACCTCCACGCCGACTAGCGGGCCGGTCTCGCCCGCGGGCAGCGTGGAACCCAGCATGGCGGCCAGCCCGGCAGCGGTCGGCAGCGAGCCGGAATTCGCGCCTGAACTGCTGCCAGCGGTGCCCGCGGCCACCGGCGACAGCACCGTCCCTGGCCGCAGCACGGGGCGCGCGGCGGCGACCGGGATTCGCAGCGCCGCGAGCCTCGGCGGCAGCATGCGTGCCACGGCAACCCCGGCCGCGAGCGTGAACAGGTTCAGCATCGCGAGCGTGGCCAGGGCCGTGATCCGGGTACGGCGGGGGCGGCGGGTGCGGCGCACCGAAACTACCTTTCGCGGGTTGCGGTGTGCATAGCTTAGGGGCAGGGCGGGCTCCGCGCCGGCGGGTCGTGAACCCGCCGTACCGCCGCCTGCCGCCACCGGCGACAATGGAGGCAGGCGAGCGGCTGACAGGTGCGCTAACAGGGTGGAGATCATGGACGTCGAGGTAGTCATCGAGATCCCCAAGGGGCAGCGGAACAAGTACGAAGTCGACCATGAGACCGGCAAGATCCGCCTCGACCGCATGCTGTTCACCTCGACCAGGTACCCGGCCGACTACGGGTTCATCGAGGATACGCTCGGCGGCGACGGCGACCCGCTTGACGCCCTGGTGCTGCTCGAAGAGCCGACCTTTCCCGGCTGCCTGGTCACCGCGCGGGTCATCGGCATGTTCCGGATGACCGACGAGAACGGGCCGGATGACAAGGTCCTGTGCGTCCCCGCGCACGATCCTCGTGCCGAGCACCTGCGTGACATTCATCACGTCCCGGAGTTTGACCGGCTGGAGATCCAGCACTTTTTCGAGGTCTACAAGGACCTGGAGCCCGGCAAGTCCGTCGAGGGTTCCCACTGGGCCGACCGGGCGGCCGCCGAGGCCGAGATCGAGCGCTCACGGAAGCGCTTCATCGAGGCCGAGGAGCACTAAGCCGGCGATCCGCCTGGCGCACTCAGCGCGGGCGCAGACCGCGTCCGCCCGGGCGCGGACGGTCTCATGCGCCGCGCGCAGGCGGTCACCGCCGAGTTCGGCGAGGCCCCCGGACATCAGGACGGCGGCGCTGGCGGCGGCAGCGGCACTCTCCCACCGGCCGGCCGCCGCGTGCAGCGTCATGGCGCGGACCGCGGCCGCCGCCCAGTCCGGCGCGGCGAGCTGGACGTACCGGGGGGCCGTGCCGAGCCATCCGGTGACGCGCGCCGGGACGCGCAGCCGGCCGAGCGCGTCGGCGGCGGTCTCAAGGCCCGCGTCGATCTCGGCAAGGCCCTCGGCGGACGCGCCGGTCTTCAGCAGGCAGCGCCCCAGGTGGAAGCGCGCCCTGGCCAGCCCGATGCCCAGCTCCGCCTGGTCCGTCGCGGGCGCCCTGTCGTACATCCGCACGACCTCACGAAGCAGGCTGATCGCGTCGGCGGTGTTGCCCGCCTCGTCGGCCGTGAGCGCGATCCTGGCGAGCACGTCGATCCTCGGCACCTCGTAGGCCGCGGGATCGGCCTGCGCCAGCGCGGCGTAATGTCCGGCCGACTCCATCAGCAGGGCGACGACGTGCAGCGGGGTGTCGCCGTAGCGCGCGTGGTTGCACAGCGCGGCGGCGAGCTCAGGCTGATGCCGCGCGGGATCGGGGCCGGCCGCGTACAGTTCCCTGCTGATCGACAGCGCTGTGCTCGAGTGCGTGGCCGCCTTGTCGTGGCTGCCCTCCAGCGCGGCGCGGATCGCCTCGCCGAGGTGAAAGTCGTACCGTCGTTCGAGCGTGCCCAGCCGCGATGCCTTCCGCCCTGACGTCCTGCGCGGGCCCATATCAAGATCGTCGCATAACAGCCCGTAGCAGGCAATACACGCAGCGAGACTATTTGCCTGGCAAAATTCGGGAAATATCGGCCTTTTCCGGTCGCGATTAGTGACCGGACGCGGTTATCTCATCGTCGGCCACGGCGCCGGCCGCCGAGGCCGCCACCGTCAGGAAGGCGGCGGCCAGGTCGAAAGTCTCGCCGATGGTCTGGTGGGCGAGCCGGTCCTGATAGTCCCGGTACCGGCTCAGCTCCCACTCCTGCCCGCGCGGCGGCAGGGTTTCCACCTCGGGAACGGGCAGCGGCTTCCAGGTCCACTCGGCAATCGGGGCGTCACCGCGTTCCTCGTCGCTGGGTTCCGGCCTGATGAAGTCGCTGTGGTCGGCGTAGTAGCCCATCCGGTTCCGCACGAACCGCAGCCCAGCGAACGTGCCCTCGGTCAGCCGCCGCCGGGGGCCCGGCATCCCGGCCAGTGTCTGCTCGTATGCGTCCGGGTGGTATCTGACGAGGGTCGCGTCGACGATCGTCACCCACCAGACGGCCTCGCCGATCACCGCGAATGCCTGCGGGTGGTCGCTGGCCCTGACCCTGCCCAGCCGTTCGGTGACGTCGCGCATGGCGATGATCGCCCAGCCGAGCGCGCTCTCGGGGCTCCCCTGGCCGACAGCGCTCCCCTGTGCCCAGTTCTCGGTGCCCCACCTGGGCTGCTGCCGGTTCTCGCGATTCCAGTTCTCCCTGTTCCACGCCACCCGGCAGCGTGCCGAACAGAACCTGGCGTGCTCGCGTTTCGGCTCGAATGTCGTGCCGCAGCGCGCGCACTGCCTGCTCTCCGCCATCTGGTCATGTTACGCGTATCACAAGGGACAGACGAGAACGCGAGATCGAACATCGCTGGAACATCAGGTGGCCGGGGGTCAACGCGCAGCGGCTCCGGGCTGGACCCAGTGCTGCCATGGGGCGGTCGGATCGAAGCGCCCGCGATGCACGGCGACCTTGGCAAACCGGGCGTCTCCGACGATCCTGATCAGCGGTCCGCCGGCATCCGCGGGATCTGCGCGGCCGTAGATGGCCCGCTTGGCGAACAGCGCGCCGCCCTCATCGATGACGTGCGCGCCCTCCGGCACGATCACTATCAGCTTGCCGCAGAAGGCGTCGATCTCGAGCGTGATCTCGCGGCCGGGGAGCACCGCGTCGGTCAGGTTGACGATCAGCGCGCCGAAGCGCGCGGTCAGCCGGGTGTGCCGGCCGGCCACCCAGCGCCCGGAGCGGATCACCTTGCTGAAGCGGGCGGCACAGCATCGTAGCGGCCAGCCGGGCAAAACGCGATACATCTCGTTATCGCGTTCCGGAATCCAAGGCAGAACCGCGCAGTAAGCCCCGCGCGCGGGAATACTAGGGTTGCCAGGCACGGAGCATGCCGTCCCATGATCCACACTTAGTAGTGCAAGGCACGCAACAAGGAGGACCGGTGGAGAACACCGAAGGAGTGCTGAGACGGGCGCCCCTGTTTGACGCACTCGACGAGGAGGACGCTCGCGCGCTGCGGCGCCAGATGGCGGAAGTGAAGCTGTCGCGCGGTGAGCACCTCTTCATGGAGGGGGACGACGGGGACTCGCTGTACGTGGTGATTGACGGCAAGATGAAGCTCACCCGCGCCGCGGCGGACGGGCGCGAGAACCTGCTGAGCGTGATCGGCCCCGGCGAGATGTTCGGTGAGCTTTCGCTGTTCGACCCGCGGCCGCGGACCTCCTCCGCCAGCGCGGTGACCGACGCGGTGCTCGCGTCGCTCAAGCACGAGGCGCTGATCCCCTGGCTGAGCGAGCGGCCCGACGTGTCGATGCACATGCTCCGCGCGCTGGCCCAGCGGCTGCGCCGGGCTAACGACGTGACCGCCGATCTGGTCTTCACCGACGTCCCAGGCCGCGTCGCCAAGAACCTGCTCGACCTCGCCGACCGCTTCGGTCAGCAGGAGCCCGACGGACTGCACGTGCATCACGACCTCACCCAGGAGGAACTGGCCCAGCTCGTCGGCGCGTCGCGGGAGACCGTCAACAAGGCGCTCGCGGACTTCGCCGCCCGCGGCTGGCTGCAGATCTCCGCCCGTTCCGTGCTGATCCTCGACGCCGAGCGCCTTCGCCGACGCGCCCACTAGGCGAAGTTCCCAGCCTCTACTGGCCGCCCTGGCAAGGCCATCTCGGGCTGACGTTCGTTAGGTGTGCCATTCCGGGTCAATATGCCCCGCGATGACACAGGTAGGGGCGTCTCGGGCATCCGCCCAGCGGCCGCAGGCGAAGCCCTCAATGAGAAGTCGTGCGGACTCGCGGGCGTTATTCTTCAGCTTGTGCATACAGGTCCCGTGATCATCGGTTTTGACGGCGCGCCCGCCTCCGTGCAGGCCGTGCAGGAGGCTGGCGCCCTTCTCGCGCCGAAGCCCGCGCTCGTTGTGTTCGTCTGGGCAGCCGGACGGAGTTTCGAGGAAGCCACCCTCCCCGAGACGGGGGCGCTTGAGGAGCCGGGAGGCGTCCTGGACCTCGGCAACGCCTTCGAGGTGGAAAGAGCGGCGTCCGAGCAAGCCCAGCAGACCGCGGAACAGGGCGCCGAGCTCGCGAGTAAGGCCGGGCTGCAGGCCGATGCCCTGGCCGTGCCCCACGACACGACGGTGGCGGACGCGCTGGTCAAGCTGGCCCGCGAGCACGACGCGGCAGCCCTAGTGGTCGGCATGCACGAACACCGCCGGCTGACCAGGCTCGGACCAGGCAAGACGCTCACTGACCTCTTGCACGCGGCCCCGTGCCCCGTGCTGGTCTGCGGCATCTCGAAACCCGGCGCTTAGGACCTTCGCACCGCAACTTGGTATCGGTTTCGGCCCTTTTCGAGCCACTTGAATCGTTTCAGAAGGACCGGAAGTGATACGAAGATGGCTCACCGAGGTCGCACCCGATGACTAGAGGCTGTTCAGGTAGTCCAGCTGGGCGCGGACCGACCACTCCGCGGCGCCGCGGACGGCCGGGTCGGTGTCCGCGTACACGATCTCGACGATCTTGGCCGGGGTGCGCGCACCGGCGGCGAGCGCCGCGCGCACCTGGTCAAGCCGCTCGCGACGGTGCGCGATGTAGTAGTCAAGGACACCAGCCGGGTCGTCGAGCAGCGGGCCGTGGCCTGGCAGCAGCGCGCGCAACGCGGCGGCGTCGGCCAGCGACCGCAACTCGTCGAGCGTCCGCAGGTAGTCGCCAAGCGACCCGTCGCCGGCGATGACGGTTGTGCCGCGGCCGAGCACCGTGTCGCCGGTCAGCAGGGCGCCGTCGGCCTCGAGCAGCAGGCTCAGCGAATCAGCCGAGTGCCCGGGGGTGCCCACGACGCGCACCGCGCAGCCGGCGGCGGTGATCACCGAACCGGCGGCGATGCCGTCGTCGCCGAGCCGCAGCGCCGGGTCAAGCGCGCCAACCGGCGCGCCGGAAAGCTCCGCGAACCGCGCCGCGCCTGCCGCGTGGTCGGGATGCCCGTGCGTCAGCACGATCTGCGCGACCCGCCGGTCTCCCGCGCGCGCCACCGACAGGACCCGCCGCAGGTGACCCTCGTCGGAGGGACCAGGGTCGACCACCAGCACGGCGGTCGAGCCCGGTTCGGCGATCACCCAGGTGTTCGTGCCGTCCAGGGTCATCGGCGACGGGTTGGGCGCGAGCACGCACCGCGCGCGAGCCGTCCCTGAACCGTCGATGCCAGTCGGAGCATCAGTCACAGCGGGTACGCCACCTCGTCGGGGATCAGCAGCCAGGCCTCGCCGTCCTCGACCACCATGCGCGGCTGGACCGGCGCCACCGTCCGCCGCCGGCCGAGGATGTCGGCGAGGTCACCGCACTTGGTGAACTCGTTCAGCGTCGCCGCCGTGGGCGGCAGCAGCGAGATGGCGCCTCCCCGTGCGGCGGAGATCGCGTCCGCGGGGCGCAGCCACGCCGTCTTGTCGGCCTCCGCCAGGTGACCGGTCGCCTCCTGGCCGGCCGGCAGTGCCGCCGCGAAGAACCACGTGTCGAACCGGCGCGGCTCGGCCTCGGGCGTGATCCAGCGGGTCCACGGGACCAGCAGATCGGCGCGCACCGCCAGGCCGCGCTTGGCCAGCAGGCCGGGAAGAGTCAGCGTCCCGGCGGTCAGCGCCATCCGGTCCGCTTCCCAGGACGGGTCAGCCAACCCAGCGGCCAAGCCGTCCGGCGTGCCCGCCAGCAGCACTCCCGACTCTTCGAACGTCTCGCGCACCGCCGCGCAGACCAGCGCGCCGGCCAGCTCGGCGGAACAGCCAAGCCGTGCCCCGAAGTCCGCGGGCGACGGCCCGTGCCACCCGATCTCCGCGGAAAAGTCGGCCTCGTCCACCGACCCGCCGGGGAAGACGTACGCGCCAGGCGCGAACTTCATCGCCGCCGTCCGGCGGAGCATCAGCACCTCGACACCGTCCGGCGGGCAAGGACGCAGCAGCATCACGGTCGCCGCGTTCCTTGGCGCCGCCACAGC
Organism: uncultured Actinomycetota bacterium; assembly: GCA_963843745.1. GTDB lineage: Bacteria > Actinomycetota > Actinomycetes > Streptosporangiales > Streptosporangiaceae > Trebonia. Next base: position 107,505 of record CAWJLP010000004.1, on the reverse strand, counting down.
GGTCCGTCCCGCGGCCATGTCGGCGACCCGCTGCGCCAGCCGGTCGCCGAGTTCCGACGCCGAGTTCAGCTGTATCCTCACGCCGCCACTTCGGCGATCAGCTCCACCTCGACCGGCGTGTCGAGCGGCAGCACCGCCATCCCGACCGCGCTCCGCGCGTGCCTGCCGGCCTCACCGAGCACCTCGATCAGGAACTCGCTCGCGCCGTTGGCGACCTGCGCCTGGCCGGTGAACGACGGATCGCTCGCGACGAAGCAGGTGACCTTGACGATCCGCGTGATGGCGTCGAGGCCCCCGGCTGCACCAGCCGCCGCCGCGAGCCCGTTCAGCGCGCAGATCCGCGCCAGCGCGGCGGCCTCCTCCACGCTGACCGACGCCCCCACCTTCCCGGTGGCCTGCAGCTTGCCGTCCACCAGCGGGAGCTGACCAGAGACGTAGATGTAGGAGCCGGTGCGCACCGCCGGCACGTACGCGGCCACCGGCGCCGCCACTGGCGGCAGCGTCAGCCCGAGCGCGGCCAGCCGCTGCGAGGCCGACCCCTCGCTCACTGCTTTTCCCGTTTCATGTAGGCGATGAGCTGCTCGCCGGTCGGGCCGGGCACCACGGCGACGAGCTCCCAGCCCTCGTCGCCATTGTTGTCGAGGATCTGCTTGGTCGCGTGCACCAGCAGCGGCACGGTTTGGTACTCCCACTTGGTCATGGCGCTCACCCTAGCGCCTGGCAGTCCTCACCTTTTTGACAGGCACGCTTTCCTTGCTTGGCAGGCTTTCGCCCTCGGCGGCCTCGCTCGGCAGGCTTTCGCCCGCGCCGACACCCTCCCCGGCAGGGAGCTCCGGCGTGCCGTCGGCAGCGGCAGCTTCGACCTCGGGAACTTCGGGTACCTCGGGTACCTCCGGCACCTCGGGCACGGCCGCCGCGCCAAGCTGCGGCGTGCCCGTGTGCGCGATCGCCGCCTCGGCGGCGGCCACCTCGGCGTCGCCCAGGTCGAGTGCCTCCGCGTCGGCCAGCGCGGTCGACCCCGTCGGCGCCTCTGGCCCGGGCGCCATCTTCTCGAAGAACCGGAGCAGCTCGACGGGGACCGGCATGACGAGCGTGCTGTTCTTCTCGCCCGCCACCTCGACCACGGTCTGCAGCAGCCGCAGCTGCAACGCCGCCGGGTCCTTCGCCATGACCGCCGCCGCGGCGGCAAGCCGCTTGGACGCCTGGTATTCACCGTCGGCGGTGATGATCCGCGCGCGGCGTTCCCGCTCCGCCTCGGCCTGCCTGGACATGGAGCGCTTCATGCCCTCGGGCAGCGACACGTCCTTGATCTCCACGCGCTCGACCCGGATGCCCCACGGCTCCTCGGTCGGCTCATCGATGTTCCGCCGCAGCTCCCTGTTCACGGCTTCCCGCTCGGCGAGCAGCTGGTCCATCTCGGACTGGCCGATGATCGACCGCAGCGAGGTCTGCGCCTGCTGGGAGATGGCGAACATGTAGTTCTGCACGTTGACCGTGGCCTTGATCGGGTCGACCACGCGGAAGTACACCACGGCGTCCACCCGGACAGTCACGTTATCCCTGGTGATGCCATCCTGGGCGGGCACCGCCATGGCGACGATCTGCATGTTCACCTTCTGCATGCGGTCGCCGATAGGGCGGATCCGGGCCAGCCCGGGGCCGCGCACCTCGGGCAGCACCTTCCCGAAGCGATAGACGATGCCTTTCTCGTACTGCTGGACGATCTTGAACGACCGCCCCAGGCCGATCAGGATGCCCAGCACAACGATCACTAGCCCAACGATGAGACCTGCCATCTGAGGACCGCCTCCTTCTCGCACTGCAAGGGCTTAACTATCAGCGTAGTCCGCTCCGCAACCGGTACGGAGGAACCGGTCGCCAGGGGAGCCGGCCGCGCCCGTTCTGGATAACTGAATTTTCAAGCAGAACCACGCGAGGGCCGCACGGAGCAGCACGTTCCGGTCTCCAGCCGGCGATAGCCTCCCATAAGAGAGGAAAGAAAAAGGAGCGACGCGGGCATGACAACGAGGGACACCGACTGGGACGGCGTGCGGCTGCACGTCGTGACGGGCAAGGGCGGCACCGGCAAGACGACCGTCGCCGCGGCTCTCGCCCTCGCCCTCGCGCACGGCGGCCGCAAGGTGCTGCTGATGGAGACGGAGGGGCGGCAGGGCATCGCCCGGCTGTTCGACCAGCCGCCGCTGCCATACAAGGAGCGCAAGATCGCCATCGGGCCCGGCGAGGCGGACGACGGCCGCGACCACGGCGGCGACGTCTACGCGCTGGCTGTCGACCCGGAAGGCGCGCTCCTCGACTACCTGCAGATGTTCTACAACATGCGCAGCGCGGGGATCGCGCTGAACAGGCTCGGCCTGGTGGACTTCGCGACGACGATCGCGCCGGGGCTGTCCGACGTGCTGGTCACCGGCAAGGCGACCGAGGCGGCGCGCCGCAAGCGGCCGGGGCCCCCAGGCGGCGGGTACCTATATGACGCCGTGGTGATGGACGCCCCGCCCACCGGGCGGATCGGCCGGTTCCTCAACGTCACGGCCGAAGTGTCGGGCCTGGCGAAGGTAGGCCCGGTCCGCACCCACGCGGACGCGGTCGCGAACGTGATCAAGTCGCCGCAGACCGCGGTGCACTTCGTTTCCACGCTGGAGGAAATGCCCGTGCAGGAAACCCTGGACGGCATCGCGGAGCTGCGCTCCATACCGGGCATGCAGGTCGGCGGCATCGTGATCAACATGGCCCGCCCCGCGGTGCTGCCGGCGGAGGAGCTGAAGGCCGCGCCCGACGTGCCGGCGATGGCGGCGGCGCTCACGGATGCCGGGCTGCGCGAGACAGGCGACCTCGCCGCCGCGCTGGCTGACGAGCTCACCGAGCACGCGCGTCACGTCGAGCTCCAGGACCGGGAGCGCGCCGAGCTCGAGGCGGCAGGCCCGCCGGTCTACGAGCTGCCGATGATCACCGAGGGCGTCGACCTGTCCGGCCTGCACCGGCTGGCCGCCGAGCTGCGTGACCAGGGGGCGGCGTGACCGAGAACCCGCTGCTTGATATGGACCGGCTCATCGACGACCGGCGCACCCGGATCATCGTCTGCTGCGGTTCCGGCGGTGTCGGGAAGACCACCGTGGCGGCCGCGACCGGGCTGCGCGCCGCCGAACGCGGCAGGGAAGTCTGCGTGCTCACCGTCGACCCCGCCCGCAGGCTCGCCCAGTCGATGGGCCTGACCTCGCTCGACAACACACCGCGCATCGTCGAGGGCGTCGAAGGCAAGGCGGACGGCAGCCTGCACGCGATGATGCTGGACATGAAGCGCACGTTCGACGAGATCGTCGAGGCGCACGCCGATCCGGCGCGCGCGGCGCAGATCCTGGCCAACCCGTTCTACCAGTCGCTGTCGTCGAGCTTCGCCGGCACGCAGGAGTACATGGCCATGGAGAAGCTCGGCCAGCTGCGCCGTTCGAACGAGTGGGACCTGATCGTGGTCGACACGCCGCCGAGCCGGTCGGCGCTGGACTTCCTCGACGCGCCGGAACGCCTTGGCAGGTTCCTGGACGGCCGGCTGATCCGGGTGCTGACCGCGCCGGTCAAGGCGGGGCGCCCGATCGGCCGGGTGCTCAACGCCGGGTTGTCGGTAATGACCGGCGCGATGACGAAGCTGCTCGGCGGGCAGGTGCTGCGCGACGCGCAGACGTTCGTGACGGCGTTCGACACGATGTTCGGCGGGTTCCGCGAGCGGGCGGACGCCACCTACCGGCTACTGCAGGCGCCCGGCACGTCGTTCCTGGTGGTCGCCGCGCCCGAGCCGGACGCGCTGCGCGAGGCATCGTACTTCGTGGAGCGGCTTGACGAGGAGCGGATGCCGCTCGCCGGGCTGATCCTGAACCGCGTGCACGCGGCGGGTAGTGCCGGGCTGAGCGCGGCGCGATCGCTCGCCGCCGCTGAGACACTGGATGGACTCACGGGGGGTTCCGGGGGGTCGCCCCCCCGGGATAGCACAGTCCAGAACGAGCCCGTGGCTTCCGCCCCGGCCGCCGGTTACTCCGTGGCGGCGGCGGCGCTCAGGCTGCATGCCGAGCGGATGAGCCTCGCCGAGCGGGAACGGCGGGTGGCCCGCGCTTTCACGTCGGCGTACCCCGCCGTTCCCGTCGTGGAAGTACCTGCACTGCCGGTGGACGTGCACGATCTTGAGGGACTGCGCCAGATCGGCGAGTCGCTCGCGGACGCCGGAGGGCAGCGGAGCTAGGCAGCCGGATCAGCTGGCGACCAGCTCGTCGATGCCCTGGCGCTCGTAGCGGTCACGGGCCCGCTCGAGCAGCTCACGCCACGACGTGACGTCGGGCCTGCGGCGGAGAAGCGCACGCCGCTCGCGTTCGGTCATTCCGCCCCAGACACCAAACTCGATGCCGTTGTCGAGCGCGTCCGCAAGGCACTCGGTACGGACCGGGCAACCCCGGCAGATGAGCTTGGCCCGGTTCTGGGCTGCACCCTGGACGAAGAGCTCGTCAGGGTCGGTTCCCTTGCAGGCGGCGCGTGTGGTCCAGTCGGTGATCCACATGTGCCCAACTCCTCTTGATCGCCGGGCACACGTGTGCCCGGGCGGTCTGCGTTGACGGATTGCTTGCCGTGAGGGTGTGCGGCCACCCGGTCACGGTTACCTCTTCGTGACAAAGCAACTTACGGAAGTCGGGCCATTGCTGCCAAGACCCCGGCGTGGCCATTTCGCAGATAGTCCTGATGGGCTATATACACGTGAGCGCCTAGTCACGGTTCGGTTGCGAGCGGGGCCTTTCCGTTACTTGAAGTGGAAGAATGTCCTCATAGGTCTGCCTATGGCGTCTGCAACGGGTCGCTGACCGCGTACTCTATGACCCGTGCAGCTCTTGGACTGGACAGCCAACAAGTCAAGCACTGTCGGACGCCTGCTTCTGCTGTCTGGGCTGGGCGGCGTGCTCGCGGCGGCGATAGCGCTCCCGGTCGTGGCCGCGACCGGGATCCTCGTGCGGAACACCTCCGACAAATTCACGACGCTGTCAATGGACGCGTCCGCCCTGCCGCAGCGGTCTGAGATCTTCGACCGCGAGGGGAACCTGATCACCTCCGTGTACGGCGTGGACCTCGGCAAGGGGATGTCGTTTACCGGCATCGACAGGCAGCCGGTGACCTACAACCAGATCTCCCCGTACATGGTCCAGGCGATCACGTCGATCGAGGACGACAGGTACTGGACGCACGGCGCGCTCGACGTCAAGGGGACCCTGCGGGCGCTGGTGAACGACCTGCGCCACCAGCCGGTCCAGGGCGGGTCGACGATCGCCCAGCAGTACGTCAAGGGCATCCTCGTGCTCCAGGCGTACGGCAACAAGGCGGCCGAGCAGGCGGCCATCGCGGGGAACCTGAGCCGCAAGGTGACCGAGCTGCGGATGGCGGTCCAGGCCGAGCACGAGCTGTCCAAGCAGGACATCCTGGCCGGGTACCTGAACGACGCCTTCTACGGCAACGGGGCGTGGGGCATCGAGGCGGCGGCCGAGACGTACTTCAGTACCACGGCCGCGAAGCTGACCCTGCTCCAGGCCGCCACGCTGGCGGGCATCGTGGAGAACCCGACCGAGTACGACCCGATCCACAACCCGGCGACGTCGCTGGAGCGGCGCAACACCGTGCTCGCGCGGATCGCGCAGACGCACCCCGTCGCGCCCGCCCCGACGGCCCCGCGGCTGACGACGGCCGCCGCCGACGCGGCCATGAAGCAGAAGCTGGGGCTCCACCTGGGCGCCGTGCAGAGCGGCTGCTCGGCGAACACCGTGGGGAACGCCGCCTTCTTCTGCGACTACGTGGAGCACGTTGTCCTGCTGGACAGCCAGTTCGGCGCTACCACGCAAGCCAGGGCCAGGGTGCTCGCCACCGGCGGGCTGCGCATCTACACCACGCTCGCCCCGCAGGACCAGGGCGCGGCCACCGACGCCGTCAACCACGTCCTCCCGGCACACAGCGGCACGTACAACCCGGCGCAGAACGCCGATACCGAGGTGCTGATACAGCCGGGGACCGGGAAGGTCACGGCGATAGCCGAAGACCGGCCGTACGGCACCGGCAACGGCGAGACCGAGGTCGACTACGCGGTCAACAGCCAGTACGGCGGCCAGGACGGTGTGCAGACCGGATCCTCGTCCAAGCTGTTCACCCTGATCACCGCGCTTGAGCAGGGCGTGCCTTTCGGCTTCCAGCTCACCGTGAACGGCCAGGAGGACGTGCCAGGATTCACCAACTGCCAGGGGCAGCCGGTCGGCGTCGACCCGCAGACCGGCCAGATCGGCGTCTTCCCCGTGGTGAACGCCGAAGGCCCCGGCAAGGGCGCGTACTCGCTTTACACGGGCACCACGCAGTCGATCAACGTCTTCTACGCCCACCTGGAGTCGAAGGTCGGACTGTGCAACGTCGTGCACACTGCCGTCGCCCTCGGGATGACGCGCGCGGACGGCAACTCGCTGCTCGCCTGGGACGGGGCGTACAAGGACAAGAGCGGGAAGACCCAGTACTCTCAGCCGCCGGCCGACGACCTGCCGACCTTCACGCTCGGCGCCGTCAACGTGTCGCCGATGTCCATGGCCGCGGCGTACGCGACGCCGGCCTCCGGCGGCGTCTACTGCCAGCCGATCGTGCTTACCAAGGTCGTTAACGCCGCGGGCCAGTCGCTGCCGGTGCCGTCAGCGGGCTGCCACCGGGTGATGTCAACGGACGTGGCCGCCGCGGTGAACTACATCCTGCAGGGCGTCCTCACCAGCGGCACGGCCGCGGGGATGGGGCTGGCCAACTACCAGGCGGCCGGCAAGACGGGCACCTCGAACGTGCAGAGCGGGAACGGCACGCCGTTCGCCGCGTTCGCGGGGTACACGACGAACCTGGTCGGCTACGTCTCGGTGTTCAACCCGATCTCGCCGGTCAAGTACACGATGACCGGCTACAGCGCCTGTTATGACCAGGAACCGGGCTGGGGAGGGCTTAATTGCCCCGGCGAGATGTTCGGCGCTAACGCTCCGGCGTCCACCTGGCATATGACGTTCGACAACGCCAACCTGTCCGGGTCACAGGCCTTCGCGCAGGTCTCGCCCTCCAGCTCGCTGTGGAGCCAGGGCGACGGCACAGTTGTCAAGCAGCCGCCGAAGAAGGGCGGCAACGGCGGCGGCGGCGGCGGCAACGGCGGCGGCGGCAACGGCGGCGGCGGCAACGGCGGCGGCGGCGGCGGCGGCGGCGGCAACGGCGGCGGCGGCAACGGCGGCGGCGGCAACGGCGGCGGAGGCAACGGCGGCGGCAACCCGCCCACAACTGGGTGACAACAACTGTGGCGTGTCCCGAGCTGCCTCGGGACACGCCACAGTTGTTACAAGCAGTGCGCGCCCTGACGGGCGCTACCGGGCGAGTTGTTACTTGGTCTCGTCGACGATCGTCGCGCCGGGCGCGTTGGTCTGGACCGACTTGATGCCGTTCAGAGCCGATTCCTTGCTCTCATAGGTCTCGCTGGTCGCGATGACCTGCCCGTTCCCGGCGACCAGGTTGAAGTGGAACTTGCCGCTGGAACCCTTTTTCAGAACGAACTTGCCGCTCATGGTTGACTCCCCCAAACTCTGGCCGCCGGCTTTGGCGAGCCTCAATGCGAAATGTCCCCGGCATATCGGCGTTCTAACACCGCCGGGTCAGTCAGGGGACAGGTGAACCGTGGTCACGTGCCGGCCCCGAGCTGGCGGCGAACCTCGGCGGCGACCCGGGCGCCGTCGGCCCGCCCGGCCACCTGCGGGGTCACGGCCTTCATGACCTTGCCCATCCCCGGCATGCCGGCCGCTCCAGTCTCGGCGATGGCCGCCGACACCACGCTGGTCAGCTCATCGTCGGTAAGCTGCGCCGGCAGGTAGTCCGCGAGAACCTCCCCCTCTGCCCGTTCGGCCGCGGCCTGCTCGGCGCGGCCGGCCTTCTCGAACGCGTCGGCCGCCTCCCGGCGCTTCTTCGCCTCGCGGGTCAGCACCTTGACGACCTCGTCGTCGGAAAGCTCCCGCGCGCTGTCGCCGGACACCTCCTCGTTCGTGATCGAGGTGAGCGCCATCCGCAACGTGCGGAGCCGCACCTGGTCCCGCGCGCGCATCGCGTCGGTGAGGTCGGTGCGCAGCCGTTCCTTGAGTTCGTTCACCCCCTTATCCTGCCCGACCGTAACCATCACGCACAGCGCATCGCCACTCACATGGCACCATAGGTGGGTGCGAGCACGAACACTAACGTCCATCGCGGCCGCCGCCGGCGCCGCGGCAGTCGGCTATGCCACCGTCGTCGAGCGCAACTGGTTCATGCTCCGGCAGCAGGACGTGCCCGTCCTGCCCGCTGGCGCCGACCCGGTACGGCTGCTGCACATCTCAGACCTGCACCTGACCCCCGGCCGGCACCGGCTGATGGCGTTCGTCAGGTCACTGGCCGGGCTCGAGCCGGACCTGGTGGTCAACACTGGCGACTCGATCGCCGCGCCGGACGCGATCGGCCCGCTCCTCGACTCGCTCGGACCGTTGCTCGACCGGCCCGGGGTATTCGTGTACGGTTCCAACGACCTCTACTCCCCCAAGCCCAAGAACCCCGCGCGATACCTGTGGCGGACCAGCGCGAACGAGCACGAGCGCGACGACCCCGACCTGCCATGGGAGAAGCTGGGCGAGGAGTTCACCGCGGCGGGCTGGCTGGACCTCAGCAACAGGCGCGCGCGGCTCACAGTCAACGGGCTGGACATCGCGTTCGGCGGCGTGCACGACTCGCACAGCGCCCGTGACCGCTATGACCAGATCGCCGGACAGGCCGACCCGGCCGCCGCCCTGCGGGTCGGCGTGCTGCACTCCCCGGAACCGCGAGTGCTCGACCAGTTCACGGCCGACGGCTACGATCTGCTGCTCGCCGGGCACACGCACGGCGGCCAGCTCTGTATCCCCGGCTACGGCGCGCTGGTCACGAACTGCGGCATAGACCGCGCCCGCGTGCGCGGGCTGAGCATGCACCCGCAGATTGCCCGGCCGGACGGCAAGACCGCGTGGCTGTACGTCTCCGGCGGCCTAGGGACGTCCCCGTGGGCCCCCGCGAGGTTCGCCTGCCGGCCGGAGGCGACCCTCCTGACCCTGGTTCCGCGCACAGCCTCCTGAAGGAGGACACAATGAGCGCTCCGAGGGGGTCTGGTTATCCGCTAGACTAGCGAAGGTTCGCCCGGGGGCAGTCTGCCCGGGGCGCCGGGGTGTAGCGCAGCTTGGCAGCGCGCTTCGTTCGGGACGAAGAGGCCGCCGGTTCAAATCCGGCCACCCCGACCCAGCTCACAGGCCCTCCCGGGACACGGGAGAAGGCCGATTCAAGGACCGTACAGCAGCAAAGTACAGCAACGGCCTACTCCCCTAGCTGTTTGCCGAGCCGCTTGAGCGCCCGCAACGTCTTGGCATCGGACACCTCGGTGTAGACATTCATCGTCACGTCAATCTGAGCGTGACGGAGTATCCGCATGGCCACCCGGGGATGAACGTCGAGCGCGGCGAGCAGGGTGGCGCACGTATGCCGGGTGTCGTGGACGGTGATACGACGGACCCCGGCCCGGGCACAGCGAGTCTCGAAGCGCCGGTTGAAGTTGCGCGGCTCGTACGCCGTCCCCGCCAAGGTCGTGAACACCAGCCCGGTCTCAGACCACTGGTCGGCGGCCACCCGGGCCGCGCCCTGATCTTTCTGCCGCATGCGCAAGGCCGTCACACAGATGCCCGGCAGGGGAAGCGTGGCGTCGGAGGCTTCGGTCTTGGTAGCACGATGAAGCAGCTGCCCACGAACGCGCTGTAGCTGCCAGCTGATGTCCAATTCGGCATGATCAAGGTCGACGGCGCTCCACGGCAGTCCGATCACCTCACCCTTACGGAGCCCGAGAACCAGGATCAGCACGTACGCGGCGTACAGCGGATCACGATCCCGCTTTGCCGACTCCAGGAAGCGCCGCGCCTCATCAGCGGTCCAGGGCTTGACCTTTCTCTTGCGCGGCTTGGCCATATGGTGCAGTGCCGCCACGTTCTTGGGGATCGGTTCTTCCGTTACAGCGTTCGTAAGCGCGCTGCACAAGATCGTCCAGGCATCACGAACGGTGCGCTGTCAGTGTCTGGCTGAGGTGGTGGCGCGTTCGCGCCGATACGGGGAGACGTCGAGCACCAGGGCGACCGTGAACACCAGCTCGTCAGCGTTCTTGCCCTGGACAGAGACGGCCAGCGTGGCCGGTGTTGAGAGGTGGACGCCACCATGACAGGCTGCTCATAACAGAGGTCGCAATGAGACGATGCTGTCAAGCAGAGCTGGGGTCGATGGTATGGGAGAACCCTCGCATTTCGAGATCGGGGTGCCAGACCCGCGACGGGCGCAGATTTTTTACAGCGAGCTGCTCGGCTGGAAGTTTAACGAAGGTGGCCGCAACAGCGCGGCGATCGAGACGGCAGGCGTCCCGGGCGGAGTGCACGAAGCCGCCGAGCCCGGGCTCGTGGTCTTCTTCAGTGTCCCTGATCTTGAAGCTGCGGTTCGGCGCGTGCATAGCTTGGCGGTGAAGTTGACCCCCGCGGGTCGGAAGGGCCAGCTGGGAAATACGCCAGTTCTTGCCGTGACGACCAGGGCGTGCCGTTCGGCTTGCACCAGCCGGTAGCGGGTCGCGAGCCGAGTTAGTGTCAACACACCCTTGACAGTCGATCGCCGATCGAATGAGCTTGGTTACTCGGCCACGCTGGCCGCATCTCGGCCGCACAGCAGCGCTCAACGCTGCCATGTTTTGCGCATCAATGAGCGTCATTTCAGCAGCTCAGCAGCAAGATGCCCAGGCAACAAAATGAGACTGTAGCTCTACGGATCAGAAGGGCACCGAGCGACAAGGCGGGGCTGCCGCCCCGGACCCCGCGGCGTATGGGCTGTCGCCCCCGCTGTTTCAACCCCTTACTGCCTGCGCGGCACGTGGCAGGATTTTCCCTGCACCAGCGCGGGGAACCCCGCGCCCCGAGGTCGTGCCATTAGCGTGCCATTAGACCCGGTGACCAGCGGTTCGCCACGGTCACCTCCAGGCACCTCGCCAGGCAGGTCAGGCCGTATAGAAGCCCGGATCGTTCAGCTTCCCAAGCTGACAGTACGCGAGGTGGTACCCAAGCGAGAGCGAGCACTAGGGCGCGGTCCTGGCGATCGTCGCCAAGCAGGTGAAGCGCGTCCCCGAGATATCACCCGCATTATCGGACAGCTGTGCTTAGCGGGTACCGGCCAATATCGCGACATGGACGTGCTCGCTGAAATGATCGTGCGGGGCGAGGGCCCTGCGGACCTGTTCGGCGAAAGCGGGCCGTTGGTCCGCAGCAGGAATCCGGCTGCCTATCGCCGAGTAGACGCTGCCGACCAGCTGGTCGATATCTAGGCTGGCAACGTAATCGACGGCAGTGGTGAACACATCGAACCCTGCCGCAGCAAGGTCTTCCCGGTACCGTCGCTGGCTCTGCTCGTCCGTGCCGCACGCATAAGTCAGCGTGGCGCCCAGCCAGTGCTCAAGGAAATCACGCAGAGCCCGGGACCAGTCAGTTTCCTGCAGCCACCACGGCGTCCCGTTAGTCACCACCGCGACACCGCCGCCCGGCCGCACCAGCGGGACGACGGCCCGGAACAAGTCCCGGTGATCCATCCAGTGCAGGGCTTGAGCGATCGTCACCGCGCCAACCGACCTGTCTCCCAGAAGGCGGCGCAGCGCCGGAATATCGGTGTCGGCGCCCAGCATCCACATCACATTGCGCACGTCCGCATCGCGGGCAGCCTGCTGGGCGCGCTCTAGCATGTCCGGTTCAACGTCCACGCCGATCACTGCGCGCACCCGCCGGGCTATCGGCAGCGCCAGCTGACCAGTCCCGCAGCCAAGATCCACCGTCACGTCCTGGCCCGCCAGCCCGAAGGCGCCCACTAGAACGTCGATGACCTCGCCGGGGTATCCACGCCGGTACCGGTGATAAAAGCCTGCTGCCTCACCGCCGAAATCACGCTTCATGCTGCAACCATTCCATCCGGGATACCGGCTGAAAATCAGTTCTGCTCACAGCAGGGCTCTGAACATCCCTACCAACTGTGGCCACACTGCGGCCAAGCCGACGGATGATAGGCGACAGATGCGGACAGCTGCGGAACATTGATCCAGTACACGGCTGGCGATGGACGGTCTTGAACGGTGTGCCCACCCCTACGGATCAGAAGGGCGCGCAGCTGCAAGGCGGGGCTGCTGCCCCGGACCCCGCGGCGTATGGGCTGTTGCCCCCGCTGTTTCAACCCCTCACTGCCTACGCGGCACGCGGCACGATCTTCCCTGCACCAGCGCGGGAGAACCCCGCACCCCAGTAAACCAATCTGTAAACGAGACGCGGAGGGAGCAGCTGAAACGCGGGAGATGCAGGCCACCGTAGACGACGACTTCCTAGACAATTGCCGAGGTCAAGTGGCGCAACGGAGACCGGCCGAGACGCCGGAGGCCGATGCCTGATGCCTCATAACCCAGCGACGACCGGCGCCTAGTGCGGCATCACTTCGGGTTTGGCCCAGTCAAGCGCGGAAGTCCGAAGCAATCGATCACGCTCTCGGCGACCTCGCCAGGAGTCAAGAACGTGTTGTTGATACGGAGGTAGTCCGGGCGCTTGTCGAACTTGCCGCCGGAGTTGAGCTGGTACTGTGCGTCGTCTTCAAGCAGGCGCCGCCGGGACGCCTCAAGGTCACGCTTGGAGGGCTTCTCGATCAGCCGTGATACGCACTCATTACGCTTCAGCCGTTCCACCTGAGACGCCTCAAGCTCGACGAACAGCACCCGCGCGCCGCGTTCACGGAACGGCAGCGCGCATGCGTCAACGAACTCCTGTTCTTCGGGCACGTCGAACGCCCAGACAAAGGTAAAGATTAGGCCTGGCAAGTCGCTGGCGGCGACCTCCTCAATGATCCGGCGGCGGATCGCACCGCTGATGCGCCGGAACCCCGGGGTGCCATAGTCGAAGTAGCGTAGCGCGATCTCGATGGAGATGTGGTTATGAAACAGGCGCAGGCCGGTGCGCTCCGCGAGTGCCTGCCCGACGGACATCTTGCCGACCGCTGGCGGCCCGACAACGAACAGAAGCAGGGGCGGAGCGGAATCGTCCATGACTGGACAGTAAGCCAGCAAGGCCGCTGAGCGTCACACACTTTTCTTGCGCCGGGAGTTTCCATCGCTCGCGCCCGTACCACCGCTCTTCCACCGTGACTGCTGCCAATACTGCTGCCAAGACGCCGGACAACGGTTGCCAGGGATGGACGATCGTGGAATATCGGCCCAGCGCACAGACCGCAGTGGACGGCCCTGGGGGATGCGCCCACTCCTACGGATCTGAAGGTTGCAGTTCAACGCCGTCCGATGTGGTACACGGAGGACCGATCGAGTACGTCGGTCCAGCAGGAACGAGTCTGAACCACGGCGCCGCGAGCTGCTAATGCGGCGCACGGTACAGCACGGAAGTACAGCAACGTCCCCGTACAGCCGCCAGCGGCCACGACCGGCAGCACATGGAGCTAGCTGGGACGACGGCCAAACGCCCAGCGGTGCCGCTAGTTCGGGACGAAGAGGCCGCCGGTTCAAATCCGGCTACCTCGACCCAGCTCACAGGCCATGACGCACCAGCCGGAGTCATGGCCTTTCCTTATTGAGTAACCAACTGAGTAACTAAGCATCTGGGGCTTCCGGCTCAGCATCTGGGGAATCCCTGGGGAACAGACGGTCCATATCTCAGCGCCGCCGGTGATCACCGGGCGGATCTGCTTGCGGTAGATGGTCTCAGTGGTAGTGGTCCCGCTGTGGCCGACCAGCCGTGAAATCTGCTCGCTAGGGACACCGGCGTCCGACAGCAGCGAGACGAAGCTGTGGCGCAGCTCGTGCGGCGACCAGTCAGCCGGATTGAGGCCCGCAGCCCCGGTGACCTTGCGGAACGCTCGGCGGACGTGCTAGGCGTCGGCAGATGTCCCCACTCGTGAGGGGAACACTAGATCGTTGTCTTGCCACTTGTCACCCGCTTGCTTCCTGATGATCTCTTGCTGTTCGCGGTGGTCGCGGAGTACGTCAACGCAGCGTTGCGAGAGCTTCAAAGTGCGGCGGGATTTCTTGGTCTTGGTCTCGCCGCCAGCACGAACTGAGCGCCACACCATGATGTGAGGCGGATCGGCGTTCAGGTCAACGTGTGACCAGGTGAGCGGACGTAGTTCCTCGGTCCGTGCACCGGTGAACAGTGAAACGACGATGTAAGCATGTAGCGACGTGTTCTCCGCAGCGGCTAGGAGCGCTTCCGCCTGGTCCAGAGTGAGTGACTTCGACGGGCGACCGCGGCGGCCTTGCGGGATATCGCACAGCAACGCCACGTTTCGCTTTACCTTGTCGCTGGCCCGCGTCAGCGCCGGGCTCTGCCGTTGAGCGGCCCGCCCGGCGCACGCCGGGCCAGGCACGCTCACGGTCCGCTGATCGGATGGCTCATCTGCTATCACGGCCTAGTCCTACTAGTATCCGCCTTACTCGCGCTTCAGTGTCCCGCGCACGGCCACCATGCCCAGGTCCCCCTCCGTCGCATGCGATCAGCTTCGCCGAACTGAGTCCTACGTTCACTCGTCAGGGGATATCGCGCCTGCAAGCGAAAACGGGAAAGCCCAGGACACTCCAACCCCACCCGGACAGGTGCCCCCTACGTGCCGACCTGGTCGGGGAAGGCGCGGGTGACGGCGGCGGTGCGGCTGGAGACGCTGAGCCGTCGGTAGATGTTCTCTAGGTGCGTGCGCACGGTTCCTTCAGAGATGCCGAGCCGACGGGCGATCTGGGCGTTGGTGTGCCCGGCCGCCACCAGCCGGAGCAGTTCCCGTTGACGCGCAGTGAGTCTGGGGGTGCCGGTTCGACGTCGCAGGGAGTCCTGGTAAACCGCATGCAGATGGGGGCGCAGCAGCGCGATTAGAACCTTATCCCGGTCGCTGAAGCTACCGCTGTCGCGGCGCAGGAGCAGGCGCTGGGATGTTCCGGGCGGGGCAGGCAGGCAGGCGACAATTTCGTCCTCCACGCCGTATTGACGCAGGACGTCGCAGTACATCGGCGCGCTGTGCCACTGCCGTTGGGAGTAAAAATCCGAGGTCTTTGTCACGGACTTGAAGTCGCCGCTGCGCTCGGGATAGCTGCACGGCGGACAGCCCCAGTAATGCGCCCAAAAGACCGGCGACAAGCTAGCGTCATGAACGGTCCTGGCTGACGATGGCTGTCAGGGCGCGCAGATCCCGGTCGCTGGCCCTGATCGGGGTACTCATCGCGGGCCCCCTTTGCTCATGCTGATCTCACGGTACGCCCGGCGGTACCGGCCTGGATATCCGCAGAACATCGGATACCGGACCGGCAGCGGGCCCGCACACACTCGCAGTGGACGGATCGCACCGCGCGCCGAAGGAGATCATCATGAGCCGCATTCCGCGCCTCCGTATCGCCGCGGCCCTGGCCGGGCTGCCCTGCGCCTGCCTGGGCCTGGCAATCACTGCCTCTGCCGCGTTCGCCCAGGTCCCCGGGTCTCCCGGCGACGGGGCCATGTCGGCCGCCTACGTCCGGGAAGCGCTGCTGCACGGTGAAAATCTCGCCCCGGCGTCCGGATCGGGCAGTGTTCCTTCGCTCGGAGCCGCCACCGCGACCGCGGCGCTCGCGACCGGATTCCCGTCACCGAACAGGGGCGGGATCTACGACCCGGTGCAGACTTCGCAGGCCGCTCCGGTCGTCACCGTCGTCGCGGGCGGCATGCCCGGCTGGCAGATCGCGCTGATCACGATCGGCGCCGCGCTTGTCGCGGCGGTCATCGCCGTACAGGCCTACCGGGTACGGGTTGCGCATCGCCGCGTGCTCGCCGTCCAGCGGTGCGACGACGGTCGGCGGGTGCCGCCCGGCGGCGCGCTAGAACTCGACGAATCTCCGCATGATGGCGCAGCACGCGATCTTCTCGAAGAGACCGGCATACACCTACGGGCCGAGCGGCTAACCTCGGCCTTTCGCCGGTGATCGGCCAGCCTTGCTCGTTTACACGTAAGAATGCCTTTGGCCTGGGGGACAGGGCTGGTCGAAGGTCCTGTCCGCGTCGAGCCGAAGGCACTTCCGGGTGAAGAATACCGCGCCGCCCCAAGATCACCGTGTCCGCTGATGGCCGTGGGGCCGTGTCCCCGGCCGGGTGCTGGAAGCGGCCGAGTCAGCCGGGCTGGGAGCGGTCATGTCCGCTGGGCTGGCCCGGTGGTGCGCCCCGCGGGCCGTGCATGATACGGGAAGATCCTAGAACGGCTCGCCGAGGTCTCGCGACATCCAGCCGGGTGTGTCGAAGCGCACGGCCGGATCGCCGGCCAGCGCTGCCAGGTGCGTCTCAAGACTCTCGAGCTGGGCCGGTCCGATCTGCCGCTCCCACTGATCGCGCAGCTCGTCGAAGGTCGCCTCGCCTTGGCGCAGCACCTCGAAGCCGAGCGGGGTGACCTGAAGGAGCATGCGGCGGGCGTGGCGGGGGTCTGCGTCGCGTGTCACGTATCCGCGCTCCTGCAGCACCGCGATAGTTTTCGCCGCTGCCTGCCTGGAGACTGACAGGCGGCGGCCGAGTTCTGAGGCGTTGCCGGCGCCGGCGGCGATGGCCCGCATCGCGAAGTCATGGACGGGACGCACATCCTCGTAGCCGCGGCGGGCCAGCTCGGCTGTCGCGCCGTCCACCAGCGAGCGGAAGCCTCCGAGCAGCAGCAGGGCGAGGTCGGCGCCAGAGCGGGACATGGCAGAAGCCTACGGGAGCGACTGGACAGTGACAACCAGGTTGGCTAGAGTCAATGACACCCAGGTTGTCAAAGCAGGGAGAAGAAATGGAAGTCACGCCAGCTGGTCCCGCGCTGCCGGGGATCACGCACCACCACGCGAGGGTCAACGGGACCAGGCTGCACTACGTCGCGGCGGGAACCAGCGGATCCCCGGTGCTGCTGGTCCACGGGTTTCCCGAGACCTGGTGGGCCTTCAGCAAGCTCATCCCGCTGCTCGCGGCGAGCCACCGGGTCTTCGCCGTCGACCTGCGCGGTTTCGGCGACTCCGGCAACGAGCCGGGCGAGTACGACAGCACGACGTCAGCCGAAGACCTGCACCTTCTCATCAGGCAGCTCGGCGTCGGACCGGTCCACCTCACCGGGCAGGACATCAGCGGGGCGACGGTCTTCCGCCTGGCGGCCGCGCATCCGGAAGACGTGCTCAGTCTCACCGCCATCGAGATGGGCCTGCCCGGGTTCGGCCTGGAGATGCTGGCCGACGTCACCCACGGGGGCACCTGGTACATCGGCGTCCTCGCCGCGCCTGGCATCCCGGAAATGCTGCTCGCCGGCCGCGAGCGCGAGTTCCTGGGACAATTCGCGTTCCCGGCGATGAGCGCGACCCCGGGAGCGATCACCGGCGCCGACATCGACGAGTTCGCCCGCACTTACTCGCGCCCCGGCGGCTGGCGGGGGGCGGCCGGCCTCTACCAGTCGATGCTACGGGAGGGCCCCGAAATCAGGGCTCTCGCCAAGACGCCCGGGCTAACCGCGCCCGTCCTCGCGGTCGGCGCAGGCGGAGGCCCCTTCACGGCCGGCACCATGTCCCAGGCCACGCCGGCCGAAATCAGCTCAGTGTCACTCGACGGCGTGGGCCACTACGCCGCGATGGAGGCCCCCGACGAGCTGGCGAAGGCTCTTCTCAGCTTCACCGCAAGCGTCGACGCCGCCTAGCCCGGCGTTTGTTCATGAAAAAGTGCCTTCGGCCTGGGAGGATAGGGCTTATCTAGGGTCCTGTCCGCACCGAGCCGAAGGCACTTTCCAGGTGAAGAATAACGCACGCAGCTCCAAGATCACCGTCTCCGCTGACGGCCGGGGCCTGGTGTCCCAGGCCGGGGCTGTCCTGCTATGGGAGACGCTGCGGGTGACCGGGCTGGGCCGTGGCCTGTCAGCAGCCCTGGAGCGGTGGCGGGCGCCGCGCGCAGTTCACGATCCGGGGAAGATCATCGCGGACCTCGCGGCGTCGGTCACGCTCGGCGGCGACTGCCTTGCTGGTATCGCAGTGCTGCGCGAGCAGCCTGGACTGGCCGGGTCGGTCGCGTCGGATCCGGTGGTCTCCCGACTGGTCACGGCCCTGGCCGCTGACGCCCGCGGGCGCTGAAGGCGATCCGCGCCGCCCGGGCGGCGGCCCGGGAGCGGGCCTGGCCGAGGTCGGGTTTCCTTTGGCCGCCGACCTGCTGGATATATACCGATACCGTTATCAGTCGATCGAAGCATTCAGGGTCAGACGCTACGGGTGGTCAGGATTCTTCTCGGCGCTGAAGGCTGCTGGCGGGCGAGTCGGACTCCTGGCGATCAGGTGCTCCGACCGGAGGTTTACGGTCCTTCTCAACGAGAACCTAGATGCTGCCCTTGCCTGCCTACGCAGGCCGCCATCCCCTGATGAGGCCATGAAGCGCAGCGAGCCCGAAGGCGAGTAACCAACTGAGTAACGATCGACGCTGACAACGACGGACGCCAGTGGACGTTAGCGGATCACTCGCAGCAGCTCATGATCGGGATGCGAAACCATGAGCGATCCGAAGAATTCCCTGACACGGAAGAGGTCATCGCCGTGCTAATGGCCTGCCGATTGCATGACGTTGTGCTGGGCGGTGATCCACCAGCGGTCGTCTTCCTCCACGAGAACCAGCATCTGCGAGATCCGCACCTCCCCGCCTGGCATGCCGGAGACGCGAGTGTCGAGGTCGACAACGGCGACATCCGGGCGGACCAGGCGGACCTTACGCACCGCCGTCGAAAACTTTGTTCCCGCTAGAACCCCCTGGAAAGCCTCCTCGGCGGTACGGACGACCTCATCGCGGCCCAGATCGAGAGTGCCGTCGGTGTTGGTAAAGGTCCCATCCGGACAATAGCGAGCCCCGTAGGCTGGCGCGTCACCTGCGTTCCAGGCCTCGGCTATCTCCCCCACGAGCTGATCGACTGCCGCGTTGGCCGCTACCTGATCCATCATCATCCTTCCTGGGCCCGCGCCTCGTGACGAGCCGTGCCTGCGCTGCCGCACCATGGCAACTGATCGGTTGCTATACTATGGCAACCTGATGGTTGCGTCAACCGTGTCAGCGTGCCCGTTGCGTGCCCGACGAGAGAGTCAGGAACGGTACCTGACGGTTACCTACGGACAACCTCAGATGGTGCCTGACCTGCGGCACGATGCTCAGCGAGGCGTGACAATCCAGTTCCCAAGCTGATGGTCCGCCTGTGCCACCTGCGTTCCTGAGGCCATCGCGGCGGTCTTTGGTCAGCATGTGAGT
The DNA here is from genome assembly GCA_963843745.1 of uncultured Actinomycetota bacterium. GTDB lineage: Bacteria > Actinomycetota > Actinomycetes > Streptosporangiales > Streptosporangiaceae > Trebonia. The sequence continues at coordinate 88,120 of CAWJLP010000004.1, read as the reverse complement.
GGAGACCGAGCTGGCGCGGCTGGCCGTTTGTGGCGCAAGGGCGTAGCGTCTCAAGGCGAGGCAAGGCGAGGCAAGGCGATCTTGCCCATCGGTAGAGGGGGCACCCATGATCGGCGTCACCGTCACTTTCTCCTACACCGGCGACTTCGATCGCTCACGGGTAACTAAGGTGGCCGAGAACGCCCGGGGGATGTTCGAGGGCATGCCGGGCCTGCGGTTTAAGTTCTTTACCTTCGATGAAAAGCAGCAGCGAGCGGTCAACTTCTACGTCTGGGACTCCGAAGAGGCGGCAGAGCGGTTCTTCTCCGAGGAGTTGCGTGAGCGAGTGACCGGCCTGTATGGCGTCGCGCCAGCCATCGAGTTCGTGGAGATCGCCGAGATCGTCGACAATTCGGCTTCTTAGCGGGATGCTCGCAGGTTCGAGTGGCCTTATTTCGGCGTTGCGGGGCCGCTCAACAACGACAAACGACGCAAGACGTTGAGCAATTCTTCGCAGTTAAGGCTGCATGCGCGCTGGTCCCGGCGGGGCGTGAAGATTCCTACGGAACAGATGCTCAGGTCGGCCCCGCGCCAGGCAACAGACCCGGATGGACGGTCAGCGACGCGCTCCTACAGCCAGTTGATGGGTGGGATCGGCGCGGGCTGGACGTGGCCCTCGTATCTGAAGGCAGGCCGATACACTCTGGCCATGACGATCGCTGACCGGCTCGCATCCTTGGGGATCGAGCTTCCTCCGCCGTTCCCGCCGGCCGGTAACTACCTCAGCTGCGTCATCGACGGAGGACTGGTATATGTAGGCGGGCATGGCCCGGTCGCGGGTGAGCAGATGATACGCGGCAAGGTCGGCAGTGACCTGACCCTGGAGCAGGGCCGCGAGGCAGCGCGGATGACGGCACTGTCGATCCTCGCCACCCTCCAGGCCGAACTCGGCGATCTCGACCGGATCCGGCAGATCATCAAGGTCTTCGGGATGGTCAACGTGGCCCCTGGCTTCGACCAGACCCCCGCGGTCCTGGACGGCTGCTCAGACCTGCTGGTCGAGGTCTTCGGTGATGCCGGACGCCATACCCGCGCAGCGGTCGGTATGGCCGAGCTGCCGGTCGGCATCGCCGTCGAGATCGAGCTTATTGCCCGGCTCCATACCTGAGCACACAACGACCGGCGTCCTGTACGGCAGTCAGATGACGCCTAAGAGAGTGAGCGCGCGACCTGACTCCCCGCTCCGGGAGCGGAAGGTCGGCCGGTACCTCTGAAGGTAACCACGACGGCAGCCGTCAGCGCCCTTACGCAGCCGTGAACAGCCACGTACTCTCGCATATCCGGCCTCAGCTGGGCATCCGCTACACGTGAAAAGCGGAAGGTCGAGAACAACCACCTTGCTAACGCCGGTGCTAACAACAGTCTTGGACGAGCTTGGATGCGGATGGAATCACCGGCCAAGAAGTGAAGCGCAGCCAGTCCCGAATATCACCATTGGACGGGCGGCAGTCGCAGATGGCCGGGAACGGTGCCAGGCTGAAAGGCATGAGCTTCTTTGACTCGATCCCCCAGCCGCCACCTCCTCCGGAGCCGCTGCGACGGCCTCGTCCGGCCTGGATGCAGCCGGATGAGGTGATTCCCGGATCGGTGCCCGGCGAGCTGATGCTGATCCGCACCGGGCAGGTGGCGGTGGCGATCGGCAGCATCCGCGCTTACCCGAACGGGTTCGAGTTCACCGCTCACGTGCGCATGCACGGCGAGGACGAGAACGAGCCGGGCTGGCACGACCCGTTCGACCGCCACGGGCGGCGCGGCAGGCAACAACCCGGCGATGTCTTGCGGCTGGGTCTGCTGTACGCCGACGGCCGCCGCGGCGCGACCACCGGCGGTCACTGGCGGCCTGACAAGGATGACGATCCCGGGCGCCTGGTCTTGGAGCATGGCAGCAGCGGGGGGACTGCGCGGCGGTGGGACGGCAACTTCTGGGTGCACCCGCTGCCGCCGGACGGCCCGGTGACCTTCGTAGCATCCTGGCCTGAATACGGGGCGGCAGAGACCCAGGCGCGGCTGGACGGGACGGCGATCCGCGCGGCCGCCGCGCGGGCGGTGGTCTTGTGGCCGGAGGAGCCGGAGCTCGGCCCCGGCGGCGGCGGTGCCCGCAGCAGCCAGCCGCTCGTTGCGCGTAAGGCTGACGAGCCGGGCTCGGAAGCGGAACCGGACCGCCCGGGCGCTGAGGGCGAGGGCGCATGACCCGCTCATAGTGCGTAGGCCCAGGTTGCAGTTCACCACCGTGCAGAACCGTTCAATGAGGACCAGCCACCGACGCCAGTCCAGGTTGAACCGATCCGGACGGCCGCGACCCGAGCTAGGTAGGCCGCCGCGAGTAACCCGTTAAATGGGATACCTGTCTTTGTCTTTGCGGTCTGAGCTGAACTCGTCGTACATGTCCTCAGCTCTGCGCTCGGTTTTGCGGGTCATCTGTTGCGACATGAAACGGACAAGCACTACGAAGCAGGAGATGAATGCCGCTGCCGCGAGGACGCCGACGATGTACTGCCACCACACTGTGATCACCTCACCGGGGCCTACTACACCGGTTTGGCAACTGCCCCGGCCAGCTCGAACCAAACACGATCGCCGGTCAGCTCGTGGACTGCTGCCAAGGCAGCGCACGGCAAGCGATAGCCGACGACACCTCCGGAACGAAGGCCAAGGTGGTGACCATCGATGGACGCTCGTGGAGAGGCCACCCGTTGCAACTAACCAGCCTGATCCAGGTCGGCGGGCTGGTCGGCCTGGCTGGGTGATTCGGGCAGGCTGTGCGGTTCGGGCGGAGTGCGCGGAGTGGAGTACCGGGGCCGTGACAGCATCCGCAGCCGCGCCGCCCGCGCGTCCCAGCAGTAGATCACGGTCGTCCCGGCGATGACGTCGTGCAGGGCGCGGCGCTGGTCGCCGAGGAGTATGCCCAGGAAGCCCAGGCAGAGGATCAGGAAGCTCAGCGGGAACGCCAGCGCGCGGCCGATCGCTCGGCGCCCGCTCACGTCGGCGCCGTCGTTCGTCACGACCTGCACGCCGAACAACGCCCCGCCTGCGGTTTTGCCGTTCAGGCCCCAGAAATGGGCGAAGTAGATGAACGCCCACAGCGCATATGCGACGACCACCCAGGTATTGCCGCGGTTGAAGTGGACGCTGTTTCCGGTAAGGACGCTGGCCGCGAAATTGATGGCGGCCAGGATGAGAAGGAAGATCCCGGTGAGCACGACTAGGTCCACAGCGAAGGCGGCGAACCGCGAGGCGAACCCCGCGTAGCGCCCCTGCAGGCTTTCACGGGCGGCGGGCGGGGGCTCGAAGGGCCTGACCTCGCCCGTGCGCGCGGTCATGATGCGGCCCGCAGCCCGGCAGGCGGGCCGGGCGGGCCGGGGTAAGGGCGGCGGCGAAGACGAGCTACCCAACGGGCGATGGACTCGTCGACCCCGACGGTACGGCTGCGGACCGCGTTGACCAGATCGCTCGCCATCCCGCCGGAGGATTTGGCGATGATTGAGCCGAGATCGGTCTGCTCGACGAGTGCTTCGAGGTCGATCCGCTGGACAATGGCGTTCATGTCCACCCGGTCGATTACGGCGTCCAGGTCGACCTTCCCGATCACCTCGTTCACGTCGACCTGCTGGAGGACCTGGTCCATATCGACCCGGCCTATCAAAGCCGTGACGTCGACGGTGCTCAGCAGCTGGTTCAGGTCCACCGTGGCCAGCATCTGGTTCAGGTCCACTGTGGCCAGCAGACGGTTCACGTCCACCCGGTCCAGTACCTGGTTGATGTCTATCCGGTCCAGCACCGGCCCAAGATCGACCTGTGCCAGGACGGCGTTCAGATCGATCTCGGCCAGCAGCGCGTTCAGGTCGATCTCGGCAAGCAGCGCGTTCAGATCGAGCGCCCCAACCACCAAGCCGACCACGCGCTCGGCGATGGCCTGGGCCAGCGCCTCCGCCTGTGGGGCTAGTCGGCTACGCAGCGGCGCAAACGGATCCATGCAGACCAGTATCTCTCACCGTGTTAGTTCCATTCCACGACTCGCCGGTTGAACGAGTCCCATGAGGAGCCGTGAGTTGCACGTGTTCTGGGAGGAAGTTGGTTCCGTTCGGATAACGCCTCCGACCTTGCATCTGTCCAGAGACGCGTCTGGCCATCAGACTTGAGCACATCAGGGTCCGACGCGAGCCGGGCGCTGTTGGTGAGCGGCGGTTGGTCCGCCGCTGAGCGGCTCAGCTGAGCGGAGGATCGGATGATTGTCTTCTTTCTGCTGCTGGTGATCGCGGCGATGATCCTGGGCATCCTGGGCGTCGTCGTGAAGGGCCTGTTTTACCTGCTGTTCACCGGCATTGGCGTGCTCCTCGTCGCCTTCCTCCTAGGCGCCTTCTGGATGCGGCGGCGAACGCGAAGGCGCCCCGCCCGGTGATTCCCTCTGACCGCCCTTAATTCAGGCACTCGTCCACTCCCCACGGCGGGACTTGTCAGGGTTCGACGATATTGAAGCCGCGGTTACCGGGTTGCAGGACGCTGAACAGTGACGTTAGCTGGCTTTCGTCGCCTTCGGCGGTCAGGCCGTTGCTCCGGGCCGCGTCCAGGTTGCCGGTGGCGAGCGCGATCACGGCGGCGGCCGGGACGGTCAGGGTGAGGCGGACCGGCTTGTCGCTGTCCTTGACATAGGTCAGGACGCCGTTATGCACGGTGGTCCGGTACGACGTGCCGTGATCGGGCAGATCCCAGCGGATAGCCAGGTCCAGGTCCCACGCCTCTGGGCCATTTACCTGGATGGCGAGGGCGTCGAACAGCATCTCCGGGCTAAGGTTGGCGACGATGTTGGCGGATACGGTAGCGGTGGGCGTGCCGAAGTTGCCGGTCCGCAGCTCCATCGCGCCGGCCAGGAACTCACATCGCCAGGTCCCGTTCTCCGAACCGTAGCCGAGCTGAGTGAACACGTCAGCCAGCAGGCTCTTGGCCGCGGCATGGCCCGGGTCGGCGAACACGACGTGGTTGAGAACCTCCGCCGCCCAGCGCAGGTCACCCTCCTCGAAGGAGCGGCGGGCCTTGGCCACCACCTCGTCCGCGCCGCCCATGAACTCCACGTACCGCTTGGCCTTCTCCTGCGGCGGGTGCTGCCACAGCCGAGCCGGGTTGCCGTCATACCAGCCCATGTACCGCTGGTAGATCGCCTTGACGTTGTGGCTCACTGACCCGTAGTAGCCGCGCGTGGACCAGGTCTGCTCCAGGGCCGGGGGCAGCTCGATCATCTCCGCGATCTCCGGGCCGGTGTAACCCTGGTTGAGCAGCCGCAGGGTCTGGTCGTGCAGGTAGGCGTACAGGTCACGCTGCGCGCTGAGGAACTCGATGATGTTCGCCGTGCCCCAGGTCGGCCAGTGGTGGGAGGCGAAGACCACGTTGGAGCGGCCGGCGAACATCTCCATGGCCTCGGTGAGGTAGTGCGCCCAGATGTGCGGGTCGCGGACTAGGGCGCCGCGCAGGGTCAGCAGGTTGTGCAGGGTATGGGTGGCGTTCTCAGCCATGCACAGCGCCCGCTGGTCCGGGAAGTAGAAGTGCATTTCCGCCGGCGCCTCGGTGCCGGGAGCCATCTGGAAGACCATCCGCACCCCGTCCACGGTCAGCTCCTGGCCGGTGGTGGTGATGGTCACGGTCGGGTTGATCAGCGTGATGGTGCCAGTCGAGGTGGTCTGGCCCAGGCCCGCTCCCACCCCGCCGCGCGGGCCGCGGGCCAGCGCGGCGCCGTACATGTAGCCCGCGCGCCGCGCCATTGCCGTCCCGGCATAGACGTTCTCCGAGATCGCGTGCTCCACGAAACCTTCTGGCGCGATGATCTGGACCCTGCCCGCGTCGACATCGTCCTGGGACACGACCCCCTTGACCCCGCCGAAGTGATCGGCATGGCTGTGAGTGTGGATGACCGCCACGACCGGCCGGTCACCGCGGTGCTTGCGGTACAGCGCCAGCGCGGCGGCCGCGGTCTCGGCTGATATCAGCGGGTCGATGACGATGATCCCGGTGTCGCCCTCGATGACGCTCATGTTGGACAGGTCATAACCGCGGACCTGGTAAATCCCGTCCGTCACCTCGAACAGGCCCTGCTTGGCCACTAGCGTCGACTGGCGCCACAAGCTCGGGTGAACGCTGTCTGGCGCATCCCCTGTGAGGAAGCTGCTGTAGGACCCGTTGTCCCACACCACCTCGCCCGCCTCGTTCCGGATCACCGGTTCTCCGGCATCGATAAGACCACGCTCAGCGTCCTCGAAGTCAGCAGTGTCCTCGAAGGGCAGCCCTGCCCGGTCAGCCATCCTGAACGTCCCCTTTCACCGCAGCCCGCACGCCAAAAACCCATGAGGCGAGACCCTCCCACACACGCACGCAGCACACCACGCGGCATACCGCACCGGATCATCCCAAAAGGGTGATCAGGGGCGGCGGTCCGCGAGGACGCAGAACTCGTTCCCCTCCGGGTCGGCAAGCACCACCCAGCTCTCATCGCCTTGGCCGACGTCGGCGTGCCGGGCACCCAGGCCGAGCAGGCGACGGACCTCTTCGTCTTGCTCCCTGTCGGTCGGGTTGACGTCGAGGTGGAGCCTGTTCTTGACGGTCTTACCCTCGGGCACGTGCGCGAACGTCAACGTCGGCGGCACTGGGCCGAGGCGGTTCTTGCCTTCGGGCACCATGGGAGAGCCGATCGTGACTATTCCGTCGTCTTCGTCTTCCACCTCATAGCCAAGGACCGAGCACCAGAACCGCGCGAGACCGTTGGGATCGGCACAGTCGATCGCGAGCTCGGTGAACTTACTGGTCATGTCAGAACCTCCGTTGACACGCGGTACGCCTGGACGGAACCATGCCACGCATGGATCAGCACACCGGCGTGGTCATCGCCGAAGTCGGCTTCCTGCTTATGCTCATTGCCGGAATCTGGTTCGTCGCATCCGAAATCCCGATGTTCAAGATGGCCAGAGCCCGGAAGATAGTCGCGGGCGCCGCGCTCGCCGCCGGCGGTCTGCTCCTCATCATCGCCGTCCACTGGGGTCACTTCGGCTAGCTGTGGCAGCCTGGCGTCTATCTCGTTGATGGCCGCCGACCTGCGCTATAACGTAGAAAGCCGGTGGCGCGGCGCCACCATATCGCCGCCGAGGAGGCCGGATGCCGGCAGATCCGCCCAGGTCACCCGCACTGCGCGCATCCGACGCGGACCGCGACCGGGTTATCGAACTGCTGCGCGCCGCCGTCGCCGACGGGCGGCTCGACCAGGCGGAGTTCGATGAGCGGCTGGACGCGGCGCTGGCCGCCCGCACCATCGAGGCGCTTACCCCGCTCACCGCCGACCTGGTCGCGGCGCCAGGCAGCGATGGCGCGCTCGCGCTGCCGCTCGCCCGGACACCCGCCGAGCCGGCCGCCGAGCTGCTCACCATCCGCGAACGGCATGGCTCGGTGCGCCGCGAGGGCCGGTGGACACTGCCGCACAGGCTGGGACTGCACACCGCGTGGAGTGACGTGACGCTGGACCTGACCAGGGCGGTGCGCAGCGGACCCGAGCTGATCATCGAGATGCAGGTACGCGGCGGCAACGTGGAGCTGGTCCTCGCGCCGGGCATGGTGGTGGACGCCAACGAACTGTCGGTGCGGTATACCAAGCTGGCGATCAGCGGGGACGCGGTCGACAGCGCACCGGAGACCCTGCACGTCCGCCTGACAGGACGGGCGCGGCACGCCCGGATCGACGCCCGGTGGCTGGCACCGGGCCGGTGACGCGGCAGGGAAACGGATCAGGGCGGATCGGCCGGCGGCGCTGAGTCCGCGATCCCCGGTGACATGGCTGGCGGCCGGGTCGCCTCGATGTCGATCAGCTTGTTGAGCCGTGCGTTGATCCGGACGTGGGCGAGCGTGCCGGGCGCCAGCCGACGGTAGTCCGCGGGCCGGACCTCGAATGCCCACGCCTCCGGACCGAAGCCATCGTCGACCGCGACGTAGTACGAGGTTCCCTCATCGCTGGATTCCACTTCCCACTGCCGGAGCACCATGCCGTCGAACTCGGCAAAGCGCGGCAGGTGCGCCCAGCGGGAGACGCCACGGGTTACCACCAGAGCATCCAGCGCCACGCCGGTGAGGATGCCGAGCCCGATGCCGCGTGAGCCGCCGGCGACCTCGTACCCGAGGAAGGCGAGCAGCGGTATGCCTGGCGTGGTCAGCAGGCAGAAGGCGGCGAGCGCCCCCGCGGACAGCCCCGGCCAGGTGCGCGTGCCGGGATCGCCGATGGTGACCAGCCGCCAGCCCGCGCCGTAGCCGGACCAGGCGGTGTCGTCTCCCGGCGCGGTGAACTGCGCGAGGGCTTCCGGGTTCGCGCCGAGCGCCGCGGCACGCGCCTCGTCGCGGGTGCCGTTCGCTGCCGGCCCGACGATGGTGCTGTGCGCGCGCCAGTCCGGCAAGGGCCTGCTGCCCCTTCGCAGTGAGCCGCTCGCTGCTGACCCTCGCGACGGAGGTGCACAGGATCGCGTAGTAGAAAGCGCAGAACACCAGGAGCTGGCCGTTGTGCTGGTATGAGTAGGCGGCGCCAAGCGCCACGCCCGCCGGGACGAGCGCGAACAGGCACAGCACGGCCTTGCGGGCCGTGCTGAGCGTGGGGCGTGTCAGGCCGAGACGGCGGGCGGCCGCGACCACGTTGCCGCGAAACGCCTGCCGGAACGGGCCCTCGCCGCCTTCGAAGCCGTCGGCCAGCGCCGCGGCGGGTATTTCTGGCAGCGGCCCGGCCCGACGGGACAAATGGGCGACCGCCCGCCGCTCGTAGGGCGTCAGCTCTTCGACGGGAGTTTCCGCTGGCAGCACGCACATGGCCGGGACAGGTGCCCGCGGATCAGGCAGGCTCCTGCTGAGCCTGAACCAGCCGCGGGCCGCCAGGTCGAGCAACGTCACCGTGAACAGGTCGGCATCCGGGCGGCCAGCCACCAGGCCCACCACCGCTGGCGGTTCGGCGGGTGGCCGCGGGACGGCACCGGGACGGGACACGGCGCGGCCGAGCCGCGGCCCGCCAGTGGCGATCCGGACGAGAATGAGCCAGCTGGCCAGCGATCCCGCGATTGCCAGCCAAGTCATCATGACGCCGCTCCCTGACGAGTCTCCCGTCAGAATGTACGGACGCCGCCCAGGAACGGTTTGCCGTACCGGGCCGGCGGTTGCGCGGGGGCGCGTGCCAGGACGCTTGCTACTCGTCGCCGCATATGTTGAGTACCTGACGATGTCCACTTCTGCCCCAAGAAGATCATCGATATGCCGGAGTGATCTTGCGCATCATGTTAAAAAGTTAAGAACTGGTAAAGGACGTACACCGAAGTTAACGATCATGCGTCCCTTTTAGTAGGGAAACGAGACCTCGATGGTGCCCGAACAGGTGCATCGCCGCACGTGGCGGACCGTCCGGCGGAGATAAGAAGGAGGCAGTCGCAGCGTTGGGGCATTCGGTGGGCATCCAGTACGCAGCGGTCGTGGTGATGCTCGGCATAGGCGTCTTCACCTTCTGGCTCCTCCGCGCCGGCTACAGCATCAGGGAGCTGTCCGCCCGGACGGCCCATGGCGTTTCCGGCTATCTCCGCATCCGCCCCGATCCGTGGCTTGAGGGCACCTTGCGCGCCGCCTTCGCCGAATTCGACCGCGAGCTCGCGCTCATCCTCAAGGAACGGAGCTACGCCGCCCCGGCGGCGAGGGACAAGTTCCCCCAGGATCCCGCACCTCCCGGCCGCTAACCTCATTACCCCGTCAACGTCACGCCGGGTGCCGTTCAGGGAGGGGCAACCGGCAGGTCACTCACGGAGCGTATTTTCCGAAGCGGCGCGTACCGCGCCGCACGCCACCAGGCGCTCTCGCGATGGGCCACCGCCAGCGACGAGCGCCAGGAACGGGAGGACCCGCCCATGAGGCTGACCGTGATCGGATGCGGGCACCTCGGCGCCACGCATGCCGCGTGCATGGCTGAGATCGGTCATGACGTGCTCGGCGTGGACATCGACGAAGACAAGGTCGGCCTGCTGAACACCGGCCGGGCCTGGTTCTTCGAGCCCGGGCTCGACGAGATGCTCGCCCGCCACACGCAAGCAGGCAGGCTGCGCTTCACCACCAGCTTCGCGGAGGCGGCCAGGTTCGGCACCGTGCACTTCCTCGGCGTGGGCACGCCGGACCTCCCAGCGGGCGGAGGCTACGACCTGTCTCAGGTGTTCGGCGCGGCGGGCGCGCTCGCGCCGCACCTGACCGGTCCCGCGCTCATCATCGGCAAGTCCACGGTCCCGCCGGGCACCGCCAGTCGGCTGGCCGCGGAACTCAGCAAGACCGCGCCCGCCGCGGACGCGATCGAGGTCGCGTGGAACCCGGAGTTCCTCCGCGAGGGGCACGCGGTGGCCGACACGCTGCGCCCGGACCGGATCGTCGCCGGGGTGCGGAGCCCGATGGCCGAGGTGACCACGCGCGAGATTTACCGGCCGCTCACCGATGCGGGCGTGCCGCTGATCGTGACCGACGCGGTGACGGCGGAACTGGTCAAGGGCGCGGCCAACGCGTTCCTCGCCGCCAAGGTGTCGTTCATCAACGCGATGTCCGACATCTGCGCCGCCACCGGGGCGGACGTGGCCACGCTGGCCGACGCGCTGGGCATGGACGCCCGCATCGGGCGCGCCTTCCTCACCGCTGGCCTCGGCTACGGCGGCGGCTGCCTGCCAAAGGACGTCCGCGGGCTGCGCGCCTTCGCCGCCGGCACCGGGGCTCGGGGCGCCGGCGCCGTCAGGCTGCTCACGGTGCTCGACGAGATCAACTCCGCCCGCCGCCAGCAGGTCGTGGGCCTCGCACAGACCCTGCTCGGCGAGCTGCCCGGCAAGCGAATCGCGCTGTGGGGCGCGGCGTTCAAGCCGGGGACCGACGACGTGCGCGACTCGCCTGGCCTCGATGTCGCCGACCGGCTCTGCCGCCTCGGCGCGGAGGTTGTGGTGTACGACCCGCAGGCCGCAGGCAACGCCCTGGTGGCGTTCCCGCACCTCGGCTACGCGGACAGCGCGGCGGCGGCCGCGCGCCAGGCGGACGCCGTGCTCGTGGTCACCGCGTGGCCGGAGTTCGCGGCGCTCGATCCGGCCGAGACTACTGCCGCGGTCCGCGACCGCCTGCTCATCGACGCGTGCCAGGCCGTCGACCCGACACGGTGGCGGGCAGCGGGCTGGACGGTTGCCGCCCCCTTCCCGACGTCGCCCCCGAAGGGAGCCGATGTGACATCGTCCACCCTCTTACGTGGACGATGTTGCACCGAGCACGTTCGTACGGGGTGCGGCGTGCGGGGCACGGGGTGTAGCGTTCAGGCGCCGACGCTAGCCGCCTGAGTTAGCCAGCGGTGATGGACTTCTGGCCCGTGACGCGGCCGCTGAGCAGGTTGGAGCGCAGCGTGGGAGCGGGGATCGGCAGCGGCGTGGCAGGCTGGCCGCCGGCGCCGCGCTTCTTCGGGTCGGCGGCGATCCGCAGCGCCAGCGCCGGGCACATCTCCACGGCCTGCCGGGCGTCCTTCTCCAGCCACGGCGGCACCGGGATCGGCAAGATGACGGGGAAGCCGGTCTTGTCCAGGTGGATCAGCTCTGGCACCAGGTGCGCGCACAGGCCGTGCCCCTCGCACCGCACCCAGTCGACGATGAGCTGCTTGGCATCCGCCGTCTCCGGGCCGTCGGGAAGCGGCAGCACGCCGCGGACCGGGCGGCCGCAGGAGGAATGGAAGACGTGCGCCGCCAGGTCCTCGGTGAAGACCTCGAGCGCGGAGAGCACGAACCGCGTGGTGCCATCGGGATGGGAGCAGGCGCCGCGGCCGTTGACCGTGGCCGCCGCGCGCCGGGCCACGTCGAGCGCCTCGATCCCGCCCGACCCGTCGACGATCGCCGCGAGCGCCCTGGCGATGGAGGGCAGCCCGAGCTTGCACGGACCGCATTGCCCGGCGGACTCGCCGGCCAGGTAGTTCGCGATCCTGGAGACCTCGCCAAGCGGGCAGGTGCCGTCGCCGAGCGGGAGCACGATGCCCGACCCGAAGGTGCCGCCGGCGGCGGCCAGCCCCTCCCGGCCGATCGGAACCTGGTAGGCGGTCTCGGCGTCCAGCCACATGCCGTGGTAGCCGCCGATCAGCACGCCGTCACCCGCGGGCGCCTGGCAGATGTCCAGCACCGCGCCCAGCGGGATGCCGGTGGGGGCCTCCACGACGGCCGGGTTCTTCGCCGATCCGCTGACGCTGAGCAGTACCGTGCCCGGTTCCTCGGGCAGGCCGACCGAGGCGAACCTCGTCGCGCCGAGGAGCGCGAGCACCGATACCTGCGCGAACGTCGAAGCGTTGGAGAGCAGGGTAGGCAGGTCGTCCACGCCCCGGTCGGAGGCGAGCGTCTTGCGTCCGGGCGGCACCGGCTTCTTGCCGTTGATGCCCCGGACCAGCGCGCCAGACTCCCCGGAGATAAACCGTTCCGGCTGCTCGACAACCCGGACCATCCTGCGCAGCCCTGGCTCGGCCGCGATCGCCGCCTCGATCGACCGGTTCGCGAGCTCGTTGCCCGTCACGCCGATGATGACCTCCTCGGCTTCGAGGGCCTCGGCGACCAGAACCGCACCGCTCAGGATCAGGTACGGCGACCTGATCATGAGCATCTTGTCCTTGAACGAGCCCGGTTCGCCTTCGGTCGCGTTGACCACGACGATCGTCGGCTGGCCGGTCTTCTTCGACGCGTCGACCACCGCCTTGAGCTTGCGCGCGAACGGGAAGGCCGCGCCGCCCTGGCCGCGCAGGTCGACCTGCTGGGCCATCGTGATCAGCTCGTCGGCCGACATCCGCGGCAGCGGGCCGAAGATCTCGGTGTGCGCCTCGAGGTCAAGCCGCGTCATCCGGTCCAGGCCGGCCGTCATCCGGGCAGCCCCGATCCGCATGATCGGCGGCACGTCGAGTTCTGTCGCGGAACTCGGGTTCATCGGAGGTTGTCACCACCACGATACGGATTGCGGGAGCCACGGTAGCCGGGCATGCCGGGCCCGGGCTCGCGGTACCTGAAGCCCGGATCGGGCTCGGGCGCGCCGCCGTCCCACGGCGGCAGGTCGTAGTTCCACTCGACGTTGCCGCGGTCACGCTCTGTCCAGTCCGCCGTGTCGCGCGGCGCCTGCCACTGAGGCTGGCGGTCGCCGTCCTGCTGGCGACCATCCCGGTTCCGGCCGTTCGCCCGGGGCGCACGCGGCGCCGCAGACGCCCGGGGTGCCCGGGGTGCCCGAGGCGCTTGGGGCGCTGGGGTCTCCCACTCGCCCGACGGGCCGCCCGCGCGTGGCCGGGGCCTTGGTCCGGTCGCGGCCCGGGGCATGGAGCCTGTCGCGGCCCGGGGCATGGGGCCTGTCGCGGCGCGCGGCATCGGACCGGTCGCCGCCCGGGGCATCGGCCCGGTTCCCGGCCGCGGCATCGGACCGGTCGCCGGCCGTGGGTGCGGACCGCTCGCCGCCCGCGGCAGCGGGCCCGTCGCGGCGCGCGGCATCGGCCCGGTGCCCGGTCCGGTCGCCGGACTCGCGGCCCGTGGCATCGGCCCGGTGGCTGGCCTCGGCCGCGGGCCCGTGGCGCCCCTGGCGCCGCCACCCCGCGCGGCATTCCCGGCCTGCGGCATGGGCCCGGTGTTCGCGCGTGGCATCGGCCCCGTGGCCGCCCGCGGCATCGGCCCGGTCGTGGCCCGCGGCATCGGCCCGTGGCCCGCGGTACGCCCCTGCCGGGTACGCCCCTGCCGGGTACGACGCCGTCGGATGCGACCCCGTCGGATACGACCCCGTCGCGCGCGGCATCGGCCCCGTGGCCGCCCGCGGCTGCGGGCCTGTCGCCAGGCGAGGCTGCGGGCCGGTTGCCAGCCGCGGCTGCGGGCCGGTAGTGCCGCTGCGCGGGGCGCCCATGTAGCGCGGCGGTCCCTCGTACCCGGGCTCGTAGAGCGGCGGCCGTCCATCGGACCCGGGACCGGCGGCGGGCAGCGCGGCCACGGCGGCACGCGGTCCCGTGGCCGGCCGCTCGTTCCAGTCGCCGACCGGGGCGGTCAGCATCGGCTGCGGTCCGGAGCGGGCGTTAAGCGCCGTCTGCGAAGCGGCGGCGCGCGCCAGGCTGAGCTGGGCGAACATGGATGCCGCGCGCATCGGGGCGGACCCGGAACCCGCCGAGTCAGGCACCGGCGGCCCGCTCAGGTTCTCCTTGGGCCGCATCGAGTTGGCCAGGATCCGCACCGCCAGGCCGAGCGCGACGAACGCGACCACGAACCCGTAACTCCAGTCCACGTAGGGCTTGCCTGGCCGCCCGCCGAGCAGGCCATGCCAGACGCCGAAGACGAACGCGAGGTACGACGCGTAGTGAATCGCCCGCCAGCGCCACGCATTTCCGTTCGCGGTGAACCGCTTGCGCAGGATGCCCGTAATGACGAGTAGCAGGATGAGATCGGAGGCAATCGTCCCCAGGCCGATGTAGAAGGTGCGGAACGGTGACAGGAACGGCACGAACGCGTCGAGCACGTGCACGCGCTGCGCGAGGATCTCGGTGACGATATGGATGACCAGGAACGTCAGGGCACCGAAGGACGCGGCGCGATGCGCCGACTGCACCCAGATGCGGTGGCCCGGGTTCAGGATCATGCGGTCCGTCGCCACCAGGCCGAGCACCACCGACGTGCAGAGCGCGATCAGCGTGAAGACGCCCGCGTAGTAGAGCATGAAGTCCTGGGTGGCCGCGTCGATGACGTGGCCGGTACCGGTCAGCGCCAGGAACGCGATGATGACCACGACGGCGCTGACCGCGACCGAGTAGATCTTCGTCGCGTGCTCGGCGACCACCCCGCCAGTGGACGGGCGAGCGCTCTCACGGCCGCGGGGACGGCTGCGAGTCGTTGCCACGGGGTTACCTCCTCGACAGTCACTGCAAGCAATTCTGTGCGTAGTGCGTAACTCCGGCGCGTGCCCGCAACAGCGTCGGTCATCCGTAACACGAGCGGTCTGACTATAGCAGCGCGGATAACCGTTAGGACACAAATCGATATATATCCAGCACACCTGCTAGATAGATACATCGATTTCGAGGCGTCACCAGCTACGCACCCCGCGCAAGGACCCCCGCGGAGCGTGCAGCAACCTTTATACCGCGATACACAAAGCGATGCCTGTCAAATTGCGGACGAAAATGTAACAACGCAGAACCGGGCGTCAATCGCGAAACCCGATCACGAGAGCTCGGCGGCGACCAGCTCCGCGATCTGAGCGGTGTTGAGCGCCGCGCCCTTGCGCAGGTTGTCGCCGCAGACGAAGAACTCGATCCCGTTCGGGTCGTCGAGGGATTCACGGACCCGCCCGACCCACGTCGGGTCGGTGCCGACCACGTCAGCGGGCGTCGGGAACTCGCCGCGGGACGGCTCGTCGCACAGCACCACGCCGGGCGCGGCCCGCAGCGTGTCCCAGGCGGCCGCCCGGCCGACGGGCCGCGAGAAGCGGGCGTGCACCGCGACCGAGTGAGTCGTCACGACCGGCACCCGGACGCAGGTCGCGTTGACGCGCAGCGACGGCAGGCCGAGGATCTTCCGCGACTCGTTGCGGATCTTGAGCTCCTCCGAGGTCCATCCCTCGTCGCGCAGCGAGCCGGCCCACGGCACCACGTTCAGTGCCAGCGGCGCGGGGAACGGGCCGAGGTCGCCGACGGTGCCGCGCAGGTCGCCGGCCCGCTGGCCGAGCGACCTGGTGCCGGCCAGCTTGTCCAGCTGCCCGTAGAGCGTGTCGATGCCGGCCTGTCCCGCGCCGGACGCAGCCTGGTAGGAGGCGACGACCAGCTCTTCCAGGCCGAAAGCGCGGTGCAGCGCGCCCACGGCGACGATCAGCGACAGCGTGGTGCAGTTCGGGTTCGCGATGACCCCCTTAGGCCGCCGCGCGGCGTCGGCCGGGTTCACCTCCGGCACCACGAGCGGCACCTCCGGGTCCATCCGGAACGCCCCCGAGTTGTCCACGCACACGGCGCCGCGCGCAGCGGCCACCGGCACCCAGGCGGCGGACACCTCGTCAGGCACGTCGAACATGGCCACGTCCACGCCGTCGAAGGCATCCTCGGACAGCGCGATGACCTCGGCCTCACCGCCGCGCAGCGGCAGCCGCCGGCCCGCCGACCGCGCCGACGCGATCAGCCTGATCTCTCCCCAGACGTTCTCCCTGGTGGACAGCAGGTCGAGCATGACGGTGCCGACCGCGCCGGTCGCGCCGACCACGGCCAGCGTGGGACGTGAGCTCATCGGCCGGTCCCCCCGTACACCACGGCCTCGACCTCTTCGGCTTCCAGGTCGAACGCCTTGTGCGTCGCGTTCACCGCGACGTCCACGTCGCTCTGGCTCACCACCACCGAGATCCGGATCTCCGAAGTGGAGATCATCTGGATGTTCACGCCCGCCTCCGCGAGAGCGGCGAAGAACTTGGCGCTCACCCCTGGGTGAGATCGCATGCCTGCGCCGATCAGCGAGACCTTGCCGATCCGGTCGTCGTAGAGCACTTCCTGGAAGCCGACCGTGTCCTGGGCGGCGCGCAGCAGCGCGAGGGCCTGCTGCCCGTCGGCGACCGGCAGGGTAAACGAGATGTCGGTGCGGCCGGTGGCGATCGCGGAGACGTTCTGCACGATCATGTCGATGTTGATGCCGGCCGCGGCGACGATGCCGAAGATCCGCGCCGCCTCGCCCACCCGGTCCGGCACTCCCACCACGGTGATCTTCGCCTCGCTCCGGTCATGCGCCACCCCGGAGATAATGGCCTGCTCCATTCCGGCTTCCTCCGACTCGTCCGTTGCGTGCCCCATGACCCAGGTACCCGTCTTGTCGCTGAACGACGACCTGACGTGAATCGGCAGTCCGTACCGCCGCGCGTACTCGACGCACCGGGGCATCAGCACCTTGGCGCCGCACGCGGCCAGCTCAAGCATTTCCTCGTAACTGATCCGCGGGATCCGGCGGGCGCCGGGCACCAGCCGCGGGTCCTCGGTGAACACGCCGTCCACGTCGGTGTAGATCTCGCACACGTCGGCGCGCAGCGCCGCGGCGAGCGCGACGGCCGTGGTGTCAGAGCCGCCGCGGCCCAGCGTGGTGATGTCCTTGGTGGTCTGCGAGACGCCCTGGAAGCCCGCCACGATCGGGATCGCGCCCGCCGTCAGGGCGCTGGAGATGCGCCCGGGCGTGACGTCGATGATCCGCGCCCTGCCGTGCACCGCATCGGTGATCACGCCCGCCTGCGACCCGGTGAACGACCGCGCCTCCATGCCCAGGCTGGCGATCGCCATCGCGAGCAGCGCCATCGAGATCCGCTCCCCCGCGGTGAGCAGCATGTCGAGCTCGCGGGCCGGCGGCACCGGGCTGACCCGGTTGGCGAGGTCAATCAGCTCGTCGGTCGAGTCCCCCATCGCCGAGACCACCACGACCACCTGGTCGCCGGCCTCGCGGGTGGCGACGATGCGCCGGGCTACGCGCTTGATGCCCTCCGCGTCAGCTACTGAGGAACCACCGTATTTCTGCACGACAAGGGCCACGTGGCCAGAGTGTAGCTGGCAGCCGGAGGCTACGCCCAATCTAATTTGTCACACGTCAAGCAGCCGCCGGCCCTCGAAGGCCCGGCCCAGCGTGACCTCGTCGGCGTACTCCAGGTCGCCGCCGACCGGCAGCCCGCTGGCGGGCCTGGTGACCAGCAGCCCCAGCGGCTTGACCAGCCGGGCGAGATAGGTCGCGGTCGCCTCGCCCTCGAGGTTCGGGTCGGTCGCCAGGATCAGCTCGGTGACGGAGCCATCCGCCAGCCTGGCCATCAGCTCGCGAATCCGCAGGTCGTCGGGACCGACCCCGTCGATGGGGCTAATCGCGCCGCCCAGCACGTGATACCTGCCGCGGAACTCGCGGATCTTCTCCACCGCCGCGACATCCTTGGGCTCCTCCACGACGCAGATCACCGACGGGTCGCGCCGGGTGTCGAGGCAGATCCGGCACTCCTCGGCCTCGGCGACGTTGCCGCAGGTCTTGCAGAACCTGATCCGCTCTGTCACCTCGACCAGCGCCGCCGCCAGCCGCCTGACGTCCTCCGGGTCGGCGGCGACCAGGTAAAAGGCGATGCGTTGCGCGCCTTTCGGCCCAACTCCGGGCAGCCGCCCCAGCTCATCGATAAGGCCCTGAATGACGCCTTCGTACATGCCCTGCCGTCAGCTTTCTTCGTCGTCGTCTTCGTCGTCTTCTTCGTCTTCATCTTCTTCGTCGTCTTCATCGTCGTCGTAGTAAGCCTCGCCGACCGCCTCCGCGCCGGCGCCGCCGATGCCGAGGCCGGACAGGTTGAGTCCGGGTACCCCGCCGCTGATCACGTCGAGCTGCCGCTGCTGAAGGTCAGCCGCGGCGCGGGCCGCGTCACGCACGGCCGCGAGCACGAGGTCGGCGACCGTCGTCGCGGTCTCCACCGGGTCCGACGTGTCGATCACGCCAGGATCGATGGTCAGATCGAGCAGCTCGCCGGCCCCGCTCACGACGGCGCGCACGGCGCCGCCGCCCGCCGTCCCGGTCACTTCGCTGTCGGCGAGCGCCTGCTGAGCGTTCGCCAGCTGCGCCTGCATCTGCTGCGCGGCAGCGAAAATCTGCTGCATGTCAAAACCGCCAGGTTCCATAACCGGAAGCCTACTTCCGCGCAGCTTCTGCTAAGCCCACGAACCCGCCGCTAGTCCTCGTATTCGGCGATGACCTGGGCACCCAGTTCGCGCTGCACCAGCGCCATGCCGGTCAGATCGGCCGCCACGGGCACCGCCATGTCCTCGTCGTCAGGATCGAACTCCGCATCCGGCGGCGGGGGAAGATCAGATATCCCGAACGGGCCCGTGCCTCCGCCCCGGCGCCCCGCTCCGTCCGCAGGCGGGGCAGCCGCCGACGGCGGCTCGGCCGCGGCCGGCCTAGGCGCCACGGGCGGCGGGTCCGAGGACGGATCCGCCGCGGCGGGCGCCTCCCCGGGACGGGCGCCCGCGGGCTGGCCCGCGGGCGGCGCGGGCGGCGGCGGTACCGGCCCTGGTCCCTGGCGACGCCGCTCGCCGGGCGGCGAGTCTCCCCCGGAGACGGCCCGGACCACGACGTTCACCCCGAACCGCGCCTGCAGCACCTGCTTGAGCAGATTCTCGTACCCGCTGCTCTGGAAGCCCTTGACGTCGCCCTGCCTGGGGAACCTGAGGGTGAGCACCCCTTCGTCGAGCGAGACGACACTGGCGTTGCTGAGCAGCATCCAGGCGACCCGCCGCTTGGCCTTCAGGGCCTCGAGCACGCCGTCCCACCCCTGCCGGAGCGTCTCCGCCGTGGCCGCTCCGCGCGGGCCAGCGGGCGGAGGAGCGCCGGGACGCGACGACTCTGCGGCGCCGGAGGCGGCGGGAACGCCGGCACCGGCGGACGCCTGGCGGGCCGCCTGCGAGCGCGACGGGTCCTCCGACGGCCGCGCCGAGTCGGCGGGCACCTGAGCGCCAGGCGCGGGAGGCGCGGCGGCGGCCGGCCGGGCGGGCGGATCCTCGACGGGCCGGGCGACCTGAGGCGCGGCGGCGGCCGGGCGGGCCGGCGGATCCTCGACGGGCCGGGCGACCTGAGGCGCGGCGGCGGCCGGGCGGGCGGGCGGATCCTCGACGGGCCGGGCGACCTGAGGCGCGGCGGCGGCCGGGCGGGCGGGCGGATCCTCGACGGGCCGGGCGACCTGAGGCGCGGCGGCAGACCGGGCGGGAGCCGTGCCGACAGGCCGGCCAGGCTCGGACTCGGCGGCGGGCTGGGAAGGCGCCGCGCTGACAGGCCGGCCCGGCTCGGGAGTAACGGAAGGCTCCGGAGCCGGCCGCGTACGTTCCGGATAAGACTGATTTACCGCACCCGATTCGAGTCGCTCGAGCCTGGCCAGGACGGAACGCTCATCGGTCGCCGCCGCCGGGAGGAGCACCTGCGCGCACATCAGCTCGAGCAGCAGCCGCGGTGAGGTGGCGCCGCGCATCTGGTCGAGGCCCGCGCTGATGATCTCGGCGGCGCGGGTCAGCGCCGCCAGGCCGGAGCGGCTGGCCTGCGCGGTCAGCGCCCCCGCGCGGTCAGGCGGCACGTCGAGCAGGCCGGAGGTGATCGCGTCAGGCACCGAGGCGAGCACGATCAGGTCGCGGAACCTGTCCAGCATGTCGGTCGCGAACCGGCGCGGCTCGTGGCCGCCTTCGATCACCCGGTTCACCGCCCGGAACACCGCCGCGCCGTCGCCCGCCGCGAACGCGTCCACGATCTCGTCGAGCAGGGTGGCGTCGGTGTAGCCGAGCAGCGAGACCGCGCGGTCGTACCTGATGCCGCTGTCGTCAGAGCCGGCGAGCAGCTGGTCGAGGATGGACAGCGTGTCACGCGCGGAGCCGGCGCCGGCCCGCACCACGAGCGGCAGCACCGCGGGGTCGAACTTGACCCCTTCGGAGTTGAGGATCTCCTCGGTAAGCTCGCGCATCACCGACGGCGCCATGAGCCGGAACGGGTAGTGGTGCGTCCTGGACCTGATCGTCGCGATGACCTTTTCAGGCTCGGTGGTCGCGAAGATGAACTTCAGGTGCGGCGGCGGCTCTTCGACGAGCTTGAGCAGGGCGTTGAAGCCCTGCTGGGTCACCATGTGCGCCTCGTCGATGATGTAGATCTTGAACCGGCCGGCGACCGGGGCGTAGAAAGCCCGCTCGCGCAGGTCGCGGGCGTCGTCAACGCCGCCGTGGCTGGCGGCGTCGATCTCGATGACGTCAATCGAGCCAGGCCCGGACGGGGCGAGCGCCACGCACGAGTCGCAGACCCCGCACGGGTCAGGGGTCGGGCCGTTCACGCAGTTGAGGGAGCGGGCCAGGATGCGGGCGCTGGACGTCTTGCCGCAGCCGCGCGGGCCGCTGAACAGATAAGCGTGGTTGATCCGGCCGCTGCTCAGCGCCTGGCGGAGCGGCTGCGTGACGTGATCCTGGCCGCGGACTTCGGCGAAGGTGGCGGGGCGGTACTTGCGGTACAGGGCCAGGTTCTGCCGCGTGCGGCCGGTTTCCTCGGAGTCTTCCGCCATGACGTTATCCTCGCAGGCCAAGCCCGTCGCCACCCCGCGATTGAGACAGGGGGCCCGGGGGACTGGTCCCTCGGGAACAGGGGGGTCCGGGGGAACTGGTCCTCCGGAAGGAAGTAAGGGACCCCCCGCGCACCCGTCAGAGCCCACGTACCCTTGCTGCCTTCCGGCCCTGGGGGGGTTGGCGAGGTAAACGCCGCACGGGGGGTCGTTCGGTAAGTCTAGTCACCCCGGGCACCGCTCGCGCCAGGCGCCGGCTCCCGTCAGGAACAAATAGCCTATATCGGGCACGGCCGGATGCCGGGTCGGCACATAGGGCGAAAAATTCACGTTTTCTGTCCGTTTTGTGGTAGTTCTCCGGTCACTTTCGCGCCCTATGTCATCGGCGCCCGCACCGACCGGAGACGATCCGCAGTCCGACTCGGCCCTCGCTTGCCGGCGCATCGGACACGAGCGGGTGGTTCGGGTACCCGCGCTCCGGTAAGCTACCCGACGGAGGATTCGCCTAGTGGCCTAGGGCGCACGCTTGGAAAGCGTGTTGGTGGCAACGCCTCGCGAGTTCGAATCTCGCATCCTCCGCCGGCCCCTGCCCGCCCGGTCTGGCTTAGCCGCCGACGCCGGTGCCGAGCTGGATGGCCTTGACGATGAGCAGGACCACCGAGACGACTAGGTAGCCGCGCAGCATCCCCATGCCGAGCTTGGTGCCTGCCGACCACTGCACCGGCTTGAGCAGGGCGAGGGGCGGCATCCGCCAGTTGAGCCGGTCGGTTTCCGACATCGTCGTCCGCGGGTGCGGCTCGCGCGGCGGCCTGCGGGATCTCGTGACCCGTAGCCAGCCCGCGTAAAGGAGCGCGCCGGCCACCAGCCCGGCGCCGAGCCACAGCGCGACGAGGGTCGCGCTTAGGTGCGAGAAGAGGGTTGTGATCACCAGCGTGCCGGACAGGTCGACAAGCACCCCGACGATGATCGCGGCCACGATGTTCAGCCAGCGGGGGTTGATCCACGGGCCGAGCACCTCACGGTCGTTGCAGAGCAGCAGCAGGAAGCAGGACGCGCTGGGCAGCAGGATTCCGGCGAGCGCCTGCACCGAGGTGGTGAACAGGCCGAGCGGCGCGCCGGGGATCAGCACGATGCCAGCGGCCACCGCGATCATCGCGCTGTAGCTCGCGTAGAACGGCTTGGCGTCCTTGAACGAGCGGTGCAGCGAGTGACTGATGCCGAACACGTCGCCGAACGCGTAGCTGGTCGACAGGGTGACCGCCGCCGCGCCGATGATGCTGGCGTCGAGCAGCACGATCGAGAACAGCGCGCCGTACACCTGCCCGTGCTTCGCCAGCGCGAGGGCCGTGTCCAGCGCGTTGGTGAAATGCCCGGCGGCGCCGGTCCCGACCGCCGCGTACACGCCGGTGATAAGGATCGCCGTCGCCCCGATGACGACGACGAACGCGCCAAGTGTCGTGTCCGCCCGCTCGTAGGGGATGAAACGGGGCGTGATCCGCTTGTCGATGACGTTGGACTGCTGGAAGAACAGCTGCCACGGGGCGACGGTCGTGCCGACGATCGCGATGATCAAAAGCACCGCGTCCGAGGTGACACCGCCCTGCACGCCGGGCACCACGAAGTGGTATCCGATCGAACCCCAGTGCGGCTCGGACAGCAGGGCGAGCGGAATCTGGATCAGGCTCACCGCGATGAACAGGAACATTGCCTGTTCCCAGCGCCGGAAGCTGCCGCTTGCCGTGATCGCGACTAGCACCACGGCGGTGACCGGAACGGAGATGTACGGGCTCACGCCGAAGAAGCGCAGCGCGAGCGAGACGCCGATGAATTCGGTGACGATCGTCAGGAAGTTCAGGATGAACAGGTCGCCGACGCTGAACCAGCCCCAGAACCGGCCGAACCGTTCGTTGATCAGCCGCGCGTGCCCCACGCCGGTGACCGCGCCGAGCCGGACGACCATCTCCTGGTTGACGATCAGCACCGGGATGAGCAGAAGCAGCGTCCACAGCAGGGTGTACCCGTAATCCTGGCCCGCCTGCGCGTAGGTGGACACGCCGCCGGCGTCGTTGTCGCCGACCATCACGATGATCCCGGGACCGATGATGGCCAGGAAGGTGATCAGGCGGCGGCGCAGCCCGGAGCGCCGCTCGTCGTCCATCCGGATGTGGCCGAACGCGCCCTCGATGTCGCCGAGGTGAGCGTCGTCGAGCACCGCGGTCGCCGGCTTCGCGAGCGTCGGCGCCGAAGCAGGGCGCCGCGGCGGCTCCGGCTGCTGCGGCCGCTGCGGCTCCGGTGGCCCCGGTCCCGCGGGCCGCGCCGTCGGCCTCGCGTCATCCGCCGACGTCGCCGGGTCAGGCGCCTCCGCCGACGTCGCCGCGCCAGGAGTGGCCCGCGGCGCGCCAGGCGCCTCCGGCACCGGACGCCGCGGCTGCCCCGGGTCCTCGCGCGTCGTCACCGATGGTCTCCGTGCCTGGCGTCCGGCGGCTCCGCCGCCTCGCGGCGGCGCCAGTCGTCGGGCAGCGTGACCTCGAGCACATCGTCGACCGTGATGACGCCGAGCAGGTGGCGCTCGTCGTCCACCACGGGGATCGTGATCAGGTTGTAGTCGGTCATCAGCACGGCCACGTCCATGATGTCGGTGTCCGTGCCCACCCGGACCGGGTCGGTGTCGCACACGTCGATCAGGGTCCGGTCCCGATCGGACTGCAGGAGCGTGACCAGATGGGCGACACCCAGCAGGGCGCCCTCGGAGTCCACGGCGTGCACGCTGGTCAGGGCCTCCGGCTGGAGCGTGATCGACACGCGGATCTGCTCCAGCGCGGCGCTTACCGTTGTCCTGCCCGGCAGCGCCACGTAGTCGACCCCCATCAGGCCGCCTGCGCTGGTCTGGTTGAAGCCGAGCAGCGTGAGCACCTTGGCCCGCTGCGGCGGCGGCAGCAGGTCGAGCACGGGCTGCCGGCGGCGCTGCGGCAGTTCCGCGATGGTGTCCGCGGCGTCGTCGGCCCGCATCCTGCTGAGCACGCCGGCGATCTCTTCGTCGGTGCGGGCGCCGAGCAGCCGGGTCGCCAGGTCCTCGTCGAGCTCCTCGAAGACGTCCGCCTCGAGCTCCGGGTCAGCGTGCACCCGGTCGAGGATCTCGGTTTCCTCGTTCTTCGACGCCTCTTCGAGCAGGTCGGCGATCTGCGCGGGCTTGAGCCTGCGCACCCGGGCGAACGGCCCGCGGTGCAGCTCGCTGCCCGTGTGGCCGATCAGCCACTCGAAGTCGTGCCAGTCACGGAAGCCTCCCCCTCCCTCGTCCGCGGGCTGGCCGGGGCCGAGCAGGCCGAACAGCCGCCGCGCCCGCGGCCTAGTGTCCACCCCCGACAGCACCCACTCGCCATCGTCTCGGTAAAGCTGCAGGTCCGCCGCCCGAACGAGCCGGGCGTTCTCCACGTCGATCAGCCGGTGCCCGAGCACGTCGGCCCTGAGCAGCACTTCGCCGTCGCGCCGCTCGAACTGCCGCAGGTCCAGCTTCGCCGTGGTGAGCTTCAGCACATCCCCGTCGAACGAGCTGACCTTATCCATCGGGACGAAGACCTGCCGTCCGCCGATCGCGACGACCAGGCCGGTGACCAGCGGGTAGTCCGAGCCGCGAAGCCGGACGATCACATCGGAAAGACGTCCGAGCAACTCGCCACTGCTGTCCGCTACTGGCCGCTTTAGCAGGTTGGATAGGCGTAGCGTCTGCTCGCGGTCCGCCGCGGGTGACGCTGAGGCAGGCGACGTACTCGTCATCGTGTGGCCCCTCTTGCCTCGCAGAGCTGATCAGGTGCTACTCCTGCTGTCCTTCACGATTTCATGTGCGCATGAACGCCCGGTAGACGGGTATCTCAGTCCCGCGCCGTGCCATGCCCGTTCAGGTGCGGCGGGCCGTGACGAGGGCCGTGACCACGCTGGCGCGGACCGGGCGGCCGAGGCGGGCGTAAAGCGCCTCGCACTCCTGCGCAAGCGCCTCGCGCTGTGGCGGGGAGAGGCGCGCGTAGTAGGACATCGTGCGGAAGGTGGCGTTGAGCTCGCTGGCCGTCTGCTCGACGAGCTTCGGCACTAGCGCCACCTGCACATCGCCGAACAGGCGGGCGGCGTCGTCCTGCGCCATGTCGTAGCTGCCAAGCCAGGCCCAGACCTCGGAGACGTTGCCGCGGCGCCCCTCTACTCCCGCGAGCGTGCCGTCGATGTCCCGGTAGACCGGCCAGCTGGCGGCGATGTCCGGGGCGACCTTCGCGATGGCGGCGAGCATCGCGACCTGGTCGCCGGCGCTGCGCGGCTCGTCGACGCCGAAGTACGACAGCAGCGCGAGTGTCCCGTCGGCCGCGAGCGCGCCGGCGATTTTCCGCCAGCCCACCGCAGGGTCGACCCAGTGCAGCGCGGACGCCGAGAAGACGGCCCGGAAGTATCCGCTGGGGAGCGCCGCGTCCTCGAACCGCGCGTTAACGAGCTCCACCGAGCCCGTGCCCGTTCCCGCCAGATTCTGCCCGGCCAGCCTGATGAGGTTTCCGCCGGGCTCGACCGCGGTGACCCGCAGGCCCCGGGCGATGAGGCTGCGCGTCAGCTGCCCGCTGCCGCACCCGATCTCGAGCACCGGGTCGCCGTGCCCGAGGCCCGCGACCTCGCAGGCCCGGTCGACGAGCGCGTCGGGGTACCTCGGCCTGGTGCGGTCATACTCGTCCGCCACCTCGTCAAAGACCGTCCCGTAGCGCCGCGCGTCGGGCCCGGACAGGGAAGTCATTCGGCAGCCTCCAAGGGTTCCCGGGGGTGGCCCGCAGGCCCGCGATGGCAGCATCGCCTATCGCCTATCGCCAGGCAATCACCGCGCGGGTGAACGATGGGTGGCGGGGTATCTCCTTTCGGGTTCCTCACGCGTCCCTAACGGTCCGCTAACGGTGGTAAGAAGTCACCGGCACGTTTTTTGGTTGGAGAAAGGCCCAGATAGTGACCATGCCCAAGTCTGCCGGCTTGCTCGAGAAGAGCGGCAGCCAGCCCGAGGGGCTCTGGTACACCGCGAAGACGCGGCTTCTCGGCCCGCCGCTCGTGAACGAGCAGCTCGCCGACCAGCGGCTGTCCAAGCCTCTCGCGCTTGGCGTTCTGTCGCCGGACGGGATCTCGTCGTCGGCCTACGGCACGGAAGAGATCCTGATCGCGCTGGTACCGATGGTGGGCCTGGCGGCGTTCACCCTGATCCTGCCGCTGACGCTGGTCATTCTGTTCGTGATGACGCTCGTGGTGCTGTCCTACCGCGAGGTCGTCATGGTGTACATCAGGCCAGGCGGCTCCTATGTCGTCGCGCGGGAGAACTTCGGTCCGCGGATAGCCCAGGTCTGCGCGGTGGCGCTGCTGATCGACTACGTGGTGACGGTCGCCGTCCAGATCGCGGCCGGCACCGCTGCCGTCGCGTCCGCCTTCCCTGCTGTCGGCCCGTACAAGCTGGAGATCTGCGTCGGCGTCGTGCTCCTGATGTGCTACGGCAACCTGCGCGGCCTCAAGGAGGCGGGCCGGTCCTTCGCGATCCCCACCTACTTGTTCGCGGGCTCGGTCATCTTGATGATCGTGGTCGGCCTGATCCGCGAGGCCCTCGGCCAGCTCCACCCGTATGACCCGAGCACCATGCACGGCACCTACATGCTCGGCTCGAGCACCTCAGGGATCATCAGCGTGGTCATGATCTTCACGCTGCTGCGCGCGTTCGCCAACGGCGGCGCGTCGCTCACCGGCATCGAGGCGGTGAGCGACGCGGTTGGCGCGTTCCGCCCGCCGGAGGGAATCAACGCCCGCCGGGTGCTGGTCGCCGAGGGCATCATCCTCGGCACCCTGGTCGCCGGCATCGGCTGGCTCGCGCACGTCACGCACGCGACGCCGTACACGGCGGGCTACCCGACGGTGCTGGCCCTGGAGGCGCAGAAGGTCTTCGGCTCCACCTTCATCGGCCAGTCGCTGTTCTACCTGGTGCAGGCCGCCACGATGCTGATCCTCTACACCGGCGGCAACACCAGCTTCAACGGCTTCCCGTTCCTGACCAGCTACGTGGCCGGCGACTCGTTCCTGCCCCGCTGGCTGCTCAAGCGCGGCCACCGGCTGGTGTTCTCCAACGCGATCATCCTGCTGACGATCACCTCGGTGGCGCTGCTGATCATCAAGGACGCGGACGTCAACAACCTGGTGCCGCTGTACGCGATCGGCGTGTTCACCGCGTTCACGATGGCCGGCTTCGGCATGGCCAAGTACCATCACACGCGCCGCGAACAGGGCTGGCGCTACAAGTTCGCGATCAACTTCTCGGCAGGCGCGCTGAGCCTGATCGTCGTGATCATCTTCGCGGTCGTTAAGTTCACCGAGGGCGCCTGGGTGGTGCTCGTGCTGTTCGCCATCCTGGTCCCCGCGCTGATCCGGCTGAACACCGAGTACCGCGCGGAGGCCGAGGTGCTCGAGACGGTCACCGGCGAGCAGCCGCCGCCGCCTCCGCACTACTCCCGGCGGGTCGTCTTCGTCTTCGTGGACAGCTTCGACCTCGCCACGCTCGCCGCGCTGCGGTACGCCCGGTCGCTGCGGCCGACCTCGATCCGCGCCGTGCACTTCGTCATCGACAGCCTGCGGGCCGAGCGACTGCGGGAGAAGTGGACCAGGGCGGACCGCGGCGTGGCGCTTGACTTCATCGACTGCCCGGACCGCAGGCTGATCAAGGCGGCGAGCGACCTGGTGGAGCGCGAGGTCCAGGACCCGGGCACGCACGTCACGGTGATCTTGCCGCGGCGCAGCTACTCGCCGCTGCTCGGCCGCCTGCTGCACGACCGCACCGCGGACAAGATCGCCGCGGTGGTCAGCCGCGTCCCGCGTTCGGCCGCCACGATCGTGCCTTACGACGTGCCGAGCCGGGTGGCGGTGCTGCAGAGCCGCCAGGCAGCGGTGAAGGCGGCGAAGGCAGGCAAGGTAGCGACGTCGGTCGAGGCGCCCCGGCCGGCGGAATCGGTCAAATCGCTCGACGGCCAGGCGGCCATCGCCGCCGAGCTCGGGCGCCAGTCAGACGTCGTAGCCCAGCACGCCCTGCCCGACGGGAAGCCGCGCAGGCAGCAGGGCCAGCGCGGCCCGTCCAAGGGCGCCACCCCGATCGGGTCGGTCACCACGCCGCGCAAGGTCACGGTGGAAGGCAAGGTCCGCGTCATCGAGATCCGGCCGGTGGAGCACAACTCGGTGCTCGCGGTGGAGATCCACGACCCGACGGGCAACCTGACCGCGATGTTCTACGGCCGCTCGCACATCCCCGGCCTGATCTGCGGTTCCCGCGTCAGGCTGCAGGGATCGGCGGGCATTCGCGACGGCCAGCCGGTGATGATCAACCCCAGGTATGAACTGGTTTCCTCCGCCGTCGAGGAGGACTAGCGCTCACTCCGCCGAGTCCTTCGCCACTAGCTGGTACGCCGGGTTGATCATGACCGGGCCGTCTTCCCTGATCGACACCTTGCCCTTGAGCCGCAGCCGCGCGCCAGGCTCGACACCGGGGATGTGGGTGCGGCCGTAGAACATGGCCGTCAGCTCTCCGGTGGCGTCGGCGACCGTGCACTCGAAGACGCAGTTCTGCTCGACGGGGCGGATCTCGACCGACCGCACCCGGCCCTCGATGATCGCCGTCCCCGGCGCGGTCAGCGCGCCGATGGGCGTGACCCCGGCGGGCGGGGCGGGGGGTGGCGCCCCGTTTCCGTCCTGCCGCACCGCGGCGGCAGCGGTGGTCGCGCTCTTTTCCTTTGTCCGAACGGACCCGGCCCTCTCCCCGCCGTCACCGTCCGCCGCGACGCGGGCGGCCTGCCGCGCGTGCAGCACCTGGACGCGGCTGGGCACGTCGAAGGGGATGATCGTGGCGGCGGAGTTCGGCACCTGGCTCACTACCGCGGCTATCTTGTCCGCGGTGCGGTCGTGCAGCAGGCGGCCGAGCAGCGGCGAGTAGCTGCGCCGCGGCAGCATCGACGGTGACGTTCGTTCCCTTCTGCGAGGCCTCGTGGCTGACGAGCTCCACCGCTGCGCGCAGCAGCCTGCGGTCCGGGGTGTCGATCATCTCGAGCGGGATGTCCTGCCCGAACCGCACCCAGTCCGCCCGCAGCGTCTCGGCCTGGGCGCTGTCGATGACGAAGTGGACGGCGCGCATCGCGGTGGGCCGCAGGCCGCGCGCGTACCTGATCGCGGCGAACGTCGCGAGGTCCACGCTGTCCACGAAGATGAGCACGACCCGGCGGCTGTAGTTCGGCTGCCGCGCCGGGATGCCCGCCGCCCGGCGGTCGCCGATGTTCTCCAGCACCTCGGCTTCCATCCGGTACTCCCTGTTCAGCCGGATGAGCAGGAACACCAGGGTCGGGAAGACGATCACGATCACCCAGGCGCCCTCGGTGAACTTCACGACGGCGAAGATCACCACCACGATCGCGGTGTAGATCGCGGCCGTCCTGTTGATGACGAGCCGCCGCCGCCAGCCGCTCTCCTTTACCCGCTTGTGGTACTTGGCCATGCCGAAGCCGGCTATCGAGAACCCGGTGAACACGCCGATCGCGTAAAACGGAACAAGGCCGTTGACCTGGGCCCGCGTGGCAACCAGCAAGATCAGCGACACCACGGTGAGCACGATGATGCCGTTGGACAGCGCCAGCCGGTGGCCGCGCTTGGTCAGCCAGCGGGGCAGGAACGAGTCGCCGGCGACGAAGCTGGCCAGGAACGGGAACCCGCTGAAGCTGGTGTTACCGCCGGTAAACAGGATCAGCGCGGTCGCCGCCTGGACCACGAAGTACATGAAATGAGCTGAGCTGCCGAAGACGACGTTAGCCTCCTGCGCGAGCACCGTCGGGTAGCCCGCTGTGTACGGTATCGCGTGCGTGACGTGCGACAGCCAGGAGATGCCGCCGATCAGGAAGGCGACGATCGAGCCCTGGATGACCAGGATCTGCCGGGCGTTGCGCCCCTCCGGCGGCCGCAGCGCGCTGACCGCGTTGGACACTGCCTCGATACCGGTCAGCGAGGAGCCGCCGTTGGCGAAGGACCTCGCCAGCATGTAGATCATCGCGAAGCTGAACAGCCCGGCCGTGCTGTGCCCGAGCTGGTACGCGCCGGCCTGGACGGTGACGGGTGGCAGGCCGACGGTCGCCTCGCGGATGAGCCCGATGATGATCGTCAGCCCCACCGAGACGGAGAAGAGGTAGGTCGGCAGCGCGAATGCCCGCCCGGCTTCCCGGATACCGCGCAGGTTGCCGTAACACATGATGGCGACCGCGATCACCGAGATCACGATGAGGATGTACGGGCCGATGACTGGGGCAGTCGCCAGCTGCGGGAACGCGGAGACGATCGCCGCGCTGCCGGCCGCGACCTGCACTGCGACCGTGACGGTGTAGTCGATGAGCAGCGCCACCGCCGCGACCTGCGCCACCCGTGGCCCGAAGTTCTCGCGCGCCACCACGTAAGACCCGCCCGCCCGGGTGTAGACGGAGACAACCTCCCGGTAGGACAGCACGACGAGGGCGACGCCGGCCAGGATGACGAGGGTCACCGGCAAGATCAGCGTGAACGCCGCGATGCCGACGATGGGCACGAGCTCGATCAGCATCTCCTCGGTGCCATACGCGGCCGAGGAGATGCCATCGGAGGAGAGCACGCCGAGCGCCAGCGGCTTGGACAGCTTCTGCTCGGACATCTGCTCGTTGACCAGCGGCGGTCCGAGGAGCTTGCGCTTGATCTTGTACCCGAAGGTCTCGGCCAGCACGCCGGGAGCGTCGGCGCCGGTGAGTTCGTCGGCGTGGACGCCATCGGCGAGCTGGGTGCCCTGCGGCGCCTGCGGTAGGTGATTTCTCATCGCGGCCTTCACGCTAAGCGCTGCGTAGATAGATGGCCGTAAGTGCCGCGTTAAGCGTGCTGAACTGGCCGTTAAGGATGTATCAAGATCGCCAATCTGCGGCCTGGCGGGCGGTGGAATGGCAATCGCAATGACTGGCGCGATGACTGGTAGACGCCGCGACGACACGCTGCGATTGGGCCGTCAGGCAGCGCGGCGCCTGGCGCGCCGACAGGGCCTGTCGGCGCCGTACGCGCTGCCTGCGGGGTTCGCGGCGCTGTTCGCGCTGGGCACGATCGCGGCGGCGCTGAACGGCCGGCTGCCCGCCATCGGGGTGCTGGTCGTGAGCGCGGTCATCGTGACGGTCATCTCCGCGGTCTCCGAGGTGAACGCCGCCGTGCCGCTCGCCGTCATCGGCTGGCTGACCGTCATCGGGTTCTCCCGGCCGCCGTACGCGGACCTGCGGCCGACCGGCGCCCTCGCGGCGGACGCCGCGATCACGATGGCCGCCTGCGCGCTGGCCGGCGCCGTCGCGGGCTGGATGTTCCGGTACTGGCAAGCACAGGTCACACTAGAAAGCGTGGACCGGCAGAAGGAACGCGGCATAGACCTGCGCAGGCAGCTGGCCGGCGCGGCACTCGCCGTGGCCGGGCTGCCCGCGCTGACCGCGCTGCTCGTCGCGTGGCGCGGGCACCTGAACCTGTCCGACGACCTGCTGATCTACCTCGTCGCGGTGGTCGCGGTCACGGTCGTCGGCGGGTTCTGGCCCGCGGTATTCGCCGCCGTGGCCGCCAGCCTGCTGCTGAACTGGTACTTCACCGCGCCGCTGCACACCTTCACGATCGCCGAGCCGAAAAACCTGCTCGCGCTCGTGCTGTTCGTCACGGTCGCCGTCGCGGTCAGCAGCGTGGTCCACCTCGCCGCGCGACGTGAAGCGGACGCGGCCCGCAGCGCCAAGGAGACCGCGTCCCTGCTTGCCCTGGCGCAGACCGTGCTCGGCGGCGCCGACACGCCCGCCGACGTGCTCGACCACCTCACCGCCAGCCACGGCGGCCGCGCCGAGCTGCTCGAGCGCGTCGCGGGCCGCTGGGTCCGGGTCGCCTCGAGCGGCGCGGCCGCCCAGGACGCGAACGTGATCAGGTTCGAGGTCCGGCCCGACCTGGCCCTGGAGGTGCGCGGGCAGGCGGCCAGCGCGACCGCCTCCCTGCTCGCCGGGTACACCGCCCAGGCGGTCGCGGCCCTGGACCGGGCCCGGCTGCGCACCCAGGCCGCCCAGGCGGAGGCGCTCGCCGAGGGAAACCGGATGCGCACCGCGCTGCTCGCCGCCGTGAGCCACGACCTGCGCACCCCGCTGGCGTCCATCAAGGCCAGCGTCAGCAGCCTGCGGCAGACCGACGTGCACTGGACCGAGGAAGACGAGGCCGACCTGCTCGCGAACATCGAGCAGAACGCCGACCGGCTTGACGCGCTTGTCGGCAATCTGCTCGACATGAGCCGCCTGCAGACGGGCTCGCTCGCGCCGTTCCTGCGCGCCATCGCCGTGGACGAGGTGGCTCCCGTGGCGCTGCGCGGCCTTGACGGCGGGGACGCGCTGCAGATCGTGGTGCCCGACGATCTTCCGCTGGTGCGGGCCGACCCGGGGCTGCTCGAGCGGGTGCTCGCCAACCTTTTCTCCAACGCGCTGCGGCATTCGCCGCCGGACAGCCCGCCCGCGCTGCTGGCGCGCGAGGACGGCGACCGCGTGGTGCTCGAGGTGGTGGACCACGGCGCCGGCGTGCCTGGCGACCTCAAGGAGCGGATCTTCGAGCCATTCCTCCGGCTGGAGGAGCGGTCGCCCGGCGTGGGCCTGGGGCTCGCGGTCGCGAAGGGCTTCGCGGAGGCGATGGGCGGCGCGATCGCCGCGGTGGACACCGCGGGCGGCGGGCTCACCATGCGGGTGACGCTGCCCGCCGTGGCCAGCGGTGACCGCGCGGTGCTCGGGGCGGGCCAGTGAACAGCCTGGCGGGCCGCCGGTGACCCGGGTCCTTGTCATCGACGACGAGCCGTCGATCCTGCGGGCGCTGCGCATCAACCTGACGGCGCGCAACTACGAGGTGAGCACCGCGAGCGACGGGGCCTCCGGCCTCGCGGCGGTGTCGCGGGACCGGCCTGACGTGCTGATCCTGGACCTCGGGCTGCCGGACATGGACGGCACCGACGTGATTCACGGCGTCCGCGGCTGGACCTCGACGCCGATCATCGTGCTGTCGGTATGGGGCCAGGAGCACCAGAAGGTAGCCGCGCTCGACGCCGGCGCCGACGACTACGTCACGAAGCCGTTCGGCATGGACGAGCTGCTCGCCCGGCTGCGCGCCGCGGTCCGCCGGGCGTCGCCCGCGCCGGACGAGCCAGTGGTGAAGACCCCCGACTTCACCGTGGACCTCGCGGCCAAGCGGGTGCGCAGGGACTCAGACGGAGGCGGGGACGTCAGGCTGACGCCGACCGAGTGGCAGCTGCTCGAGATCCTCGTCAGGAACCGGGGCCGGCTGGTGACCCAGCGGCAGCTGCTCCAGGAGGTGTGGGGCCCGGCGTACGAGTCGGAAAGCAACTACCTGCGCGTGTATGTCGCGCAGCTGCGCCGCAAGCTGGAGCCGGAGCCATCCCACCCCCGCTACCTGCTGACCGAGCCAGGGATGGGCTACCGTTTCCAAGCATGAACACCCGGGACACAGGGAAGGCCCGCAGCCGTGGACACTGACGCGAGGGTCGGGCACGGGCCCGACGACATGGGCGACGATGAGCAGGAGTTCGAGGTCTCCGAGTACGAGCAGTACATCGAGGACCCGCCCGACGACCTGGTAATCAGCGAAGACGACGACAGCGACGCGGAAGATGCCGAGGACTGGGCTGCCCGGCATCCCAGCGCCGCCACCAAGCCGGAAGTGCCAGATGACGTGCCCGCCGAAAACGCTGCCATCCACGAGATCCCCGGCACGTAGCCGGCTATTGCGCCCCGCTTGATTACTCGCTAGTAATAAGAGGGACGCGGGACGCCGCCGAGGCCGAGTGGAGGCACGTGTTGAGCACCTACGACCTGTACACGTCACCCGTACCCAGGGACACCTGGGACGTGCCCGCGGCCGGGGCGGCCCGGTTCTCCTGGGAGTACGACGACGGCCGGCAGCGGCTGCTCGACCTGTACCAGCGGGGCAAGGACAAGCAGTGGGACGCCGCGAAGCGGATCGACTGGGACCAGCCCGTCGTCGAGACGAACGTGATGGAGGCCGGGGACGAGATCTGCCCGATCTACGGATCACGGCAGTGGGAGAAGCTGAACGAGGCCGAACGCGACGAGGTGAGCCATCACCTGTCGTCGTGGCTGTTCAGCCAGTTCCTGCACGGCGAGCAAGGCGCCTTGACGGTGGCGGCGCGGATCGTTGAGTCCGTGCCCGACATGGACTCCAAGTTCTACGCCGCCACCCAGACGATGGACGAGGCCAGGCACGTGGAGCTGTTCTCGAGGTTCCTCAAGGACAAGATCGGCCTGTTCTACCCGGTCAATCCCGACCTGGCCAAGCTGCTCGCCGACGCGCTGAGCGACTCACGCTGGGACATGCCCTACCTCGGCATGCAGGTGCTGATCGAGGGGCTGGCGCTGGCCGCGTTCGGCGTGCACCGGGACATAGCGAACAACCCGCTGGTCAAGCAGCTGCTCGCGTACGTGATGCAGGACGAGGCACGGCACGTGGCGTTCGGCAGGCTGGCCCTGCGCGACTACTACGCTCAGCTCACGTCGGCCGAGCTCGCCGACCGCGAGGAGTTCGTGGTCGAGGGCTGCTACCTGATGCGGAACCGCTTCATCGCCAGGGAAGTATGGGAACGGCTGGGTTTCGACGTCGACGAGTGCGTCGAGTTCACCGTGCGGTCCCCCGTACAGCAGGCGTTCCGCCAGTTCCTGTTCAGCCGGATCGTGCCCTGCGTCAAGGACATCGGGATCTGGGGGCCCAAGGTACAGCACGCTTACGTGGACCTGGGCGTGATCGACGCCGCGAACAGCGACCTTGACGCGCTGATGCGGGACGACGAGGAGATCGCCGAGCGCATGGAGCGGGAGCACGCCGCCGAGCTCGCCGCGCGCAAGGTAGAGGTAGACGCGGCAATCGCCTCCGGCGACTCGTGACGGGTTAGGGCGCTGGGCTTGGTGGTGTTCACCGCGTCAGTCGGCGCCCGGGGCGGGCACCGAACGACGCGGCGTCACACCACCGGCGCCCTGCTTTCCCGGCAGTCACAGCCCGAACACAGAAGCGCCCGCCCACGCCGCGCGAAACCCGTGTCGATCATGATCACGAAGGAAAAATATCCTATACGCGTGCTTTTCTTACGTGATCATGGTTGCTCGCCAGCGTGGGGTGCGCTGGTAGCGGGGTTTCCAGATTGCGCGGTAGAGCACTCTTACGGGTGGGGGCAATGTGGCGATTGTCGCCTGCGCGGTGTCCTTGTCGGCGCCGTCGGCTAGCCAGGCGAACATTTCGCCTGCGTCGGACAGGCCGCTGCTGCGGGCGATCTTGAAGCCTGCCGCGCGCCACTCTGCAGCCGTCAGGGCCACGCCGATTAGCGGGAGGCCGTCGCGTTCTTCGTGGGTTAGGTGGGCGGTGAGCTGGCTGGTGAGGGCGGCTGTCGCATCGCCGAGACTGCTCCCGTCGGGCTCGGCGAATGCTGCGTCGACCGCTGCCAGCAGGGGGTCTATCAGCTGGTGCTCTTCCTCCATGGCGTCGAGGACGGACTGGGCGTGGTCGCTGTGGTCCAGGTGCTGACGGAGCGCGGGCCAGATGATCGTGTCTTCGGCGGTGTGGTGCAGGTGGAGCTGGCGCTTGAAGGTTTCCCAGCCCGCTTGGATAGCCGCACGGCGCGTCGGGTCGGGCTGGTGTGCGGTCGCGCTATGGGCCAGGTGTAGTAGGTCGCGGCGGAAGGCCGCGTGGGCGGCGAGCATGATCGTCAGGTCGGCGTCGCCCGTACCGTGCCGCGCGGCGTCGGTGCCAGGCAGGTTGCTGGTGGCCATCAGCGTGCTCCGTCCGCGGCCGGGCGCAGGTCCCGCGCCAGCGTGGTGACCTGTCGCAGCGTCCGGACCGTGGTCTCGACGTCGGCGGGATCGAGCTGCTCCCATACCGGCGCCATGAGGTCCCCGATGCCGCGGCGGATGCGCTCGCGCAACTCCGCGCCGGACGGGGCGAGCCTGATGGTCTCGTGGTCGAGCCTGAACAGGCCCTCGGCGACCAGGGAGTTAGCGAGCTCGCCCGCGGACCACAGGTCGAGGTCGAGCCAGTCGCCGAGATCGCGGACGTACGCGTCACGGTCGGCTTCGTCACCACGGACCAGCAGTCGCTGCATGGCGAGGTACGTCTCGCGCGTGGCGCCGGCCTCGGCGAGCACTCCCGCCAGCAGCTTCGTCAGCACCGTCTCGGCCTGGCCGACGACCTGGCCGATCGCCATGCCGACCGGGATGGCGGGACCGTCCTCGGTTCGCGTTTCTGTCATCGTCTCGTTCCTTCGCATGTGCTAGACCTTTGTGGATGGCTGAACACTTGGAACGTTACCTTCTAGGTAAACTAATGTCTAGTTTTGCTAGATAATAAGGAGCCGAACGATTATGGAGGAAGCCGGGAACGAGCACGGCTGGGAAGCGGAGCAGGACGGCTCACCGGAGCGAGCGCGGCGGCGGCTGGAAAGCGAGTTCCTGCTCGCCGTCCGGCGCGCCGGGTCGGTGCTGCAACTGCTCGGCGCGGCGTCCGCCGACAAGATCGGCATCAACGTCACCGACCTGAACTGCCTGAACATCCTGGCCCTCGGCGGGCACCTGACCGCGGGCGAACTGGCTAAGCAGACAGGACTGACCACGGCGTCGATCACCGGGGTGCTGGATCGCCTGGAAGAAGCCGGATTCGTCCGCAGGGAGCGGGACCCAGGCGATCGCCGGCGGGTGATCGTCCGCCTCAACGCCGGCCGGGGGATGCGCGACGTGGCCCCGGTATTCGCGCCGGTCATCGCGGCCTGGCGCGCCGTCGCGGCGCAGTACACCGACGACGAGCTCAGGCTCATCCTCGGCTTCCAGGAACAGCTGGAGCGGATCATGCGCGACCGCCTCGTCGAACTCCGCGGCGGCCAGGGGCACTCGGGGTAATGGGCCCCGGGCATGGGTAGGCAAGAATATGTGAGGCTATCCCTCGTCCCCATGAAGAGACGCCCCGCATTGTCGGCCTCCCGACCGGTGGCCCTTGCGGAACGCATTGAACGCACGCCCGCCCTGGACCGCCCGGTGCAGGCGCTGTCCGACGCCGTGGTGCGTGCTCTCCCCCCGGGCACTAGGACCGACGCGTTGCACGGCGTGCCGTTCGGCCAGCCCGCGCATCCGGCGCTAGTCCGGATGCCGCTCGGGTGCTGGACCTCGGCCGTGCTGCTCGACCTGTTCCGCGGCTCGGAACGGGCCTCCGGCACTCTCGTCGCCGCCGGACTCGCCGCCGCGCTCCCGTCCGCGGCCACTGGGCTCGCCGACTGGTCCGCGCTGCACCGCCACCAGCAGCGGGTCGGGCTGGTGCACGCGATATCGCAGGCCGGCGCCACCACCCTGTTCGGTGCCTCGCTGCTGGCCAGGGCCACCGGGCGGTCAGGGAACGGAAAGGTCCTGTCGGCGGGCGGGCT
The DNA here is from genome assembly GCA_963843745.1 of uncultured Actinomycetota bacterium. Lineage (GTDB taxonomy): Bacteria > Actinomycetota > Actinomycetes > Streptosporangiales > Streptosporangiaceae > Trebonia. The sequence goes on along the minus strand of CAWJLP010000004.1, from coordinate 50,505 downwards.
CGCGCTCGCCACCGTTGGCGCCTACCTTGGCGGGCACCTGGCGCTGCGCCTCGGCGCCGGCGCCAGCCACGCCGAGCCGATCGACCACCTCGCCGGCCTGGGCTGGCACGACCTCTGCCCGCTGAGCGAACTCCCCGACGGGCATCTCACCCGGCGCCAGCTCGGCTACCTGAGCCTGCTGACGCTGCGCTCGGGTGACGCCGTCTACGTGCTGTCGGACCACTGCGCGCACCTGGGCGGCCCGCTGCACCAGGGCCGGGTGGTGACCGTGCGGGACGCGACATGCGTCACCTGCCCGTGGCACGGCTCGACGTTCCGGGTCAGCGACGGCGCGGTGATGCACGGCCCGGCGACCGCACGCCAGCCCGCGTTCGAATCGCAGGTCACCGAGTCGGGCTGGGTGCAGGTCCGGCCCCTCGGGAAGGCTAAGCGCGAGGCAGCCGCGTGATGCTTCCCGGGCCGTCCGGGCCAGGGCCAGGCAGCAGCTGGTCCGGGTCGTCGGGGCGCCGCGGTCTTTCCTCGTCGCGCGCGTTGCCGAAGAAGCTCCCCATGCCCTCCAGCGCCTTGCCCAGCTCGCTGGGCACGATCCACAGCTTGTTCGCGTCCCCCTGCGCGATCTGCGGGAGCATCTGCAGGTACTGGTAGGCGAGCAGCCGCTGGTCCGGGTTCCCCTCGTGGATGGCGCGGAACACCGTGGAGATGGCCTGGGCCTGGCCGCGCGCCTTGGCCGCCTGGGCGGTCGCGTCCGCCTCGGCGCGGACCACGGTGGCCTCGGCCTCTCCGGCCGCCCGCAGCACCGCGGCCTGCTTCTCGCCCTCCGCGGTGAGGATCGCCGACTGCTTGGCCCCTTCGGCCGACAGGATCGCCGCGCGCTTGTCCCGGTCCGCGCGCATCTGCTTTTCCATGGAGTCCTGGATGGACGTCGGCGGCTCGATCGCCGTCAGCTCCACCCGGCTGACGCGGAGGCCCCACTTGCCCGTCGCGTCGTCGAGTTCCTTGCGCAGCTCACTGTTGATGTTGTCCCGGGAGGTCAGCGTGGTGTCCAGGTCCATCCCGCCGACGACGTTCCGCAGCGTGGTGACCGTGAGCTGCTCCACCGCGGCCACGTAGTTGGCGATTTCGTAACCTCACGCTACCTCCGTACCGCGGCATGTGCCAGGTCGGTCGCTGTGCGTGGTCAGCTCACCGGGCCGCCCACGCTGACCAGCGCGAACGGCGGTATTCGATCTCCAGCGGGACACCGAAGCAGCGGGACAAATTACGTGCCGTGAACACATCGTTGATGGGCCCGGCCGCGAGGACCGAGCCGCGGCGCAGCAGCATGGCGTGGGTGAAGCCGTCGGGCACTTCCTCCACATGGTGCGTGACGAGGACGATCATCGGCGCCTTCGGGTCGCGGGCCAGCTGCGACAGCCGCCGCAGCAGGTCCTCCCGGCCGCCCAGGTCCAGTCCCGCCGCCGGCTCGTCGAGCAGCAGCATCTCCGGATCGGGCATCAGCGCGCGGGCGATCTGCACCCGCTTGCGCTCTCCCTCGGACAGCGTCGAGAACCGGCGCCTGATCAGGTGCGCGCAGCCGAGCGCGTCGAGCAGGTCTACCGCCCTGGTCACGTCGGAGGACTCGTACTCTTCCTTCCAGCGTCCCAGGATCGCGTAGGACGCGGTCAGCACGAGGTCGATGACCTTTTCCCCGGCGGGGACCCGCTCCGCCAGCGATGCGCTGGTCATGCCGATCCGCGGCCGCAGGTCGAACACGTCCACTTCGCCGAGCCGCTCGCCGAGCACCTCCACGGTGCCCTCGGTGGGGAACAGCAAGGTCGCCGCGACCTGGAGCAGGGTGGTCTTCCCCGCACCGTTCGGGCCGATGACGATCCAGCGCTCGCTGTCGTGCGCGGTCCAGTTGATATTCCGCAATAGCAGCGACGACTCGCGCCGTACCGACACGCCACGCAGCTTGAGCACCTCGTCAGACACAGCCCTCTGCCCCTCCTCCGCTCCTCAGAGAGTAGCGTGGGCTCGCCATGAATGAACCACGGACCACGCTGCTGATCACCCTGACTGGCCGGGACCGGCCGGGTGTGACGTCGCGCCTGTTCAGCGTCCTCGCGCGGTTTCCACTCAGCGTGGTCGACATCGAGCAGGTGGTGATCAGGGGCAGGCTGGTGCTCGGCGTCCTCACCTCCTGCGACGAGCCGCCTGACCTGACCGCCATCCACCGCTCGGTCACCAGCATGGCGGAGGGCCTCGGCCTCGACGCGGAGATTACCACCGGGTCGGCTGAGCCGGGGCAGGGCGGCGCCGGCTCCGGCTCGGCCGCGGAGCGGTTGCACGTCACCGTGCTCGGCCACCCGCTGCAGCCCAACGCGGTCGCCGCCGTCGCCGGGCGGATCGCCGCCAGCGGCGCCAACATCGACCGCATCACCCGGCTGGCCAGCGATCCGGTCACCTGCATAGAACTGGACGTGTCCGGGGCAGAGCCCGGCCCGCTGCGGGCCGCGCTGGCGCAGGTGGCCGCGGACAGCGGCGTGGACGTCGCGGTGCAGCGGGGCGGCCTGCACCGGCGGGCGATGCGGCTGATCGTGATGGATGTGGACTCGACGCTGATCCAGGAGGAGGTCATCGACCTGCTGGCGGCGCGCGCCGGGTGCGCCGACGAGGTGGCGAAGATCACGGAGTCCGCGATGCGGGGTGAGCTCGACTTCGCCGCCTCGCTGCGCGAGCGCGCCGCGCTGCTCGCCGGGCTCGACGCGTCGATCCTCGACGCGGTGCGCGCCAGCCTGCGGCTGACCCCGGGGGCGCGGACCCTGATCAGGACGCTGAAGCGCCTCGGATACAAGTGCGGGATCGTCAGCGGCGGGTTCACCGCGGTGATCGAGCCGCTCGCCGCTGCACTGGGCATCGACTACGTGGCGGCGAACACGCTCGAGGTGGCGGACGGCAAGCTGACCGGGCGCGTCCTTGAGCCGATCATCGACCGCGAAGCCAAGACCGAGGCGCTGCGCAGGTTCGCGCGCGCGGCGGGGGTGCCGCTCTCGCAGACGGTGGCGGTCGGCGACGGCGCCAACGACCTCGGCATGATCGCCGCCGCCGGGCTCGGTGTCGCGTTCAACGCCAAGCCAATGGTGCGGGACGCCGCCGACACGGCGCTCAGCGTGCCCTACCTGGACACGGTCCTGTACCTGCTGGGCATCTCGAGGGACGCCGTGACAGCCGCGGAAAACGACGCGTCCCCGGGCCTGTAGCAGGCCCGGGGACGCGTGCGTCCGGTTAACTCAGTCAGTCGCCGGGGTCGGCGTCGGATTTCTGGGTGCCGGCCGGGTTACCCGACGGCTGGTGCCCGTTCGCCGACTGGCCGTCGGTCCCGTGCGCCGCGACCACGGTGGCGTCTTCCGGCCCCGGCGCGACGGCCTCCATCGCGACGGCAGTGTCGCTGTCCAGGCTGGCCGGCTCCTCCTCGCCCATGCCGTGCGCCCGCCGCTTGGAGATGACGACCGCCGCGACGATGATGACCACCGCCCCGAGCGCCACCCCGACCCGCAGGCCGGTGCTGGAGCTGTACTTCACCACCGAGGTGGCGATCAGCAGCGAGACCAGGTTCATGACCTTGATCAGCGGGTTGATCGCGGGGCCCGCGGTGTCCTTGAACGGGTCGCCGACGGTGTCGCCGGTGACCGTGGCGGCGTGCGCCTCGGAGCCCTTGCCGCCGTAGTGCCCGTCCTCGACCAGCTTCTTGGCGTTGTCCCAGGCGCCGCCGGAGTTGGCCAGGAAGACCGCCATCAGCACGCCGACCGTGATCGTCCCGGCCAGGTACGAGCCGAGCGGGGCATAGCCCAACGCGAAGCCGACCGCGATCGGCGTCAGCACGGCGAGGATGCCCGGGGTGGCCAGCTCGCGCAGCGAGTCCGCTGTGACGATGTCCACAACCCGCGAGTAGTCGGGCTTCTCGGTGTAGTTCATGATCCCGGGATGGGTGCGGAACTGGTTGCGTACCTCGAGGACCACGCGCTGGGCGGCACGGCCGACCGCCGAGATCAGCAGGCTGGCGAACAGGAACACGACCGAGCCGCCGACGATGAGGCCGACCAGCACGTTCGGGTGGTCAATCGACAGGCTGAACGTCCCGCTGGTCTTGCCGAGCTGCTGCACGACCGTCGTGCGGAACGAGCCGAACAGCGCGGTCGCCGCCAGCACCGCGGTCGCGATCGCGATGCCCTTGGTGATCGCCTTGGTGGTGTTGCCGATCGCGTCCAGATGGGTGAGCGCCTGCGCGCCCTCGCCCTCGACGTCGCCGGACATCTCGGCGATGCCCTGGGCGTTGTCGGTGACCGGGCCGAAGGAGTCCATCGACACGATCACGCCGACCGTGGTCAGCAGGCCGGTGCCGGCCAGTGCCACCGCGAACAGCGCGAGCGTCGCGTTGCCAGTGCCGAGCAGGAACGCGCCGTACACCGCCGCGCCGATCAGCAGCGCCGCGTAGACGGCGGATTCCATGCCGTACGCGATGCCGGACAGGATGACGGTGGCCGCGCCGGTCTGCGAGCTCGCCGCGACGTCCTTCACTGGCCGCCGGTTGGTCTCGGTGAAGTACCCGGTGAGCAGCTGGATGGTGCTGGCCAGCACCAGGCCGATCAGCACCGCGCCGATCGCCAGCCACTGCGGGCTGCCGCTGTGGAGGAGGACACTGGTGTCCGTGGCGCCGGTGAGCTGGCTGAAGTGCGAAGGCAGGTACGTGAAGCAGGCGATCGCCACCAAGATGGCGGAGATCACGGCGGAGACGAAGAACCCGCGGTTGATCGCGCTCATCCCGCTGCGGTCACCTCGCCGCGGGCGGACGACGAAGATGCCGATCACCGCCGTGATCACGCCGATCATCGGGACGATCAGCGGGAAGATCAGCCCGTAGTTGCCGAACGCCGCCTTGCCCAGGATCAGCGCGGCGACCAGCATGACCGCGTACGACTCGAACAGGTCGGCCGCCATGCCGGCGCAGTCGCCGACGTTGTCGCCCACGTTGTCGGCGATCGTCGCCGCGTTGCGCGGGTCGTCCTCCGGGATGCCCTGCTCGACCTTGCCGACCAGGTCCGCGCCCACGTCCGCGGCCTTGGTGTAGATGCCGCCGCCGACACGCATGAACATCGCGAGCAGGGCCGCGCCGAAGCCGAAGCCCTCCAGGACGTCGGGCGCGTTCCCCTTGTAGATCAGCACGACCAAGGCGGCGCCGAACAGGCCGAGGCCTACCGTGAACATGCCCGCCACACCGCCGGTCCGGAAGGCAATCTTCATCGCCCGCTGCTCGCCGCCGTCCCGGGCGGCCGCCGCGACCCGGACGTTGCCCCGGACGCACAGCGACATGCCCGTGAACCCGGTCAGCCCGGAGAACAGGGCGCCGACCAGGAAGAAGGCGCTCCGTCCCCAGCGGACGCCGGCCGTATCGGCCGGCAGCAGAAGCAATATCCAGAAGATAATGAAGACGAAGACGCCCAGCGTCCTGAACTGCCGTCGCAGGTACGCCGCGGCGCCCTCCTGCACCGCCTTGGCGATCTCCTGCATCTTCGCGGTCCCCTGGCTAGCGGCCAGGACCTCACGCACCAGCAAGCCCGCGACCCCAAGGGCTGCCAGGGCTACGACCGCGACGATCACAACCCAGGTGAGGTTGCTGCCGCTAACACTGACCGGGGTAGCCGATCCACCCGCCGCAAGGGCGAGGTAGTGCTCAGACATTCGATCTCCTTGGACGTCTGATAAGCGCCGCTAAGGCAGACGTGTGACCAACAAAGCCCGTCTCAACCTGCCCCGTACGCCAGGAATGCAGGCGTGGGCGGGAGTCTACAATGCTTGCCCATGATCCTGAAGCGCCGTAACTTCCTAACATTTTCGTTACCGAAACTTGATGTTAGTGGTCGCGCACGACCAAAGCTACATGATCATGACGCGCGCCCGAAGTGTCCGGTTCATGGCGATAAGTGCCAAGCGCGGAGAACCGCCCAAATTACCGGCGCGGCAAAATTTCAGGCGGTCGCGGAGCGGCGCTTCCAGCTCATGGCGACGCTGGTGCCGTCGCCGGCGGGCGAAATGTGCACGTCATCGGCCAGCCCGGTGATGACCGCCAGGCCCACGTCCGCGGGAAGCTGCAGGATCGCGCCGTCCACCCCGGCGGTAGCACCGCTGCCGGCGACAGAAGCCCCGTCGCCGGCTGCGGTACCGCCGTCCCCGGCGGCAGCGCCGCGAGCGGTACCGTTACCGCCCCGCGGTGCCGCGGCCACGGGAGCTTCGCCGTCCGCGTCCGCTGGGGCCGCGTCGGTCACTACCACCTCGAACCGCTCGCCGTCATCGTTCAGCGCTACCCGGATCGGCTGCCCTGGGCAGTGCTTGCGGTGCGCCTCGACCGCGCGGGAGCAGGCCTCGCCGACCGCGAGGCGTACTTCGTCAAGGAGCGACTCGTCAATGCCGCTCCGGCGGGCTACCGCGGTGGCGACGAGCCTCGCCGTCCGGACATGCGCGGGCAGCGGCGGGAAGGTGACTTCGACGGTGGCCATGGGAAGCGGTGGCTACTTCTCGGCCTTCCGGGTGGCGATCGCCTGGTCCACCGATTCGTAGATCCCGAAGACCTTGGTGAGACCGGTGATGCGGAAGATCTTCAGGATGCGCTCCTGCGTGCAGACCAGGTCGAGCGACCCGTCGTGGGCGCGGACCCGCTTGAGCCCGCCGACCAGGACCCCGAGGCCCGTGGAGTCGAGGAACTCGACCTTCTCCATGTTCACTACCAGCTGGTAGTTCTTCTTGTTGACAAGCTCGATGAGCAGCTCGCGCAGGCGCGGCGCGGTGTAGACGTCGATCTCACCCTCAACGTCGACGACCTCGATACCGTCCTTGTTGCTGTGCCCAAGCTTCAGATCCACAAAATCCTCCAGCGCCGTGAAGGCGTCATCTCTTGCGTCGTGGCGGCCGGCCCCTGCCCGGCATTCAACCACGCTCCGGGTACATGTCTATACGAAATCAGAGTGTCCGGCACCCGCCTCGAGGATGTCACACTTTAGACCGTGTCCACGGTCACGCCTGTCCCCGCGCTCTCGGTCCTGCGGGCCGCGCAGCATGCGGGCGAACTCGTGCACCTAGAGCACATACCCGGCCGGGCGGGGCAAACCACCTCCTGGCCGCAATCGATCCGTTCCGAGGTGACCGAGGCGCTCGCCGCTAGCGGCATCGAAGCCCCGTGGACGCACCAGGCGCAGGCCGCGGGGCTCACCCGCGCGGGCCAGAACGTGATCATCGCCACCCGGGCCGCCTCGGGCAAGTCCGCCGGGTATCTCGCGGCGGCGCTGTCGGAGGTGCTCGACGGCGGCACCGTGCTGTACATCGCGCCGACCAAGGCGCTCGCCGCCGACCAGTTGCAGTCGGTTCGCGCCCTCGGCGTGCCAGGGGTGCGCGCCACCTGTTACGACGGCGACTCGACCTTCGCCGACCGGGCCTGGGCCCAGGCCCACGCCAACTACCTGCTGACCAACCCCGACATGCTGCACAGCGCGCTGCTGCCGAACCACACCCGCTGGCGCGGCTTCTTCAAGCGGCTGCGCGTGGTGATCATCGACGAGTGCCACAACTACCGGGGGGTGTTCGGCTCACACGTCGCACAGGTGCTGCGCAGGCTGCGCCGGGTCGCCGCGCAGCACAAGCCGGACGACGGCCAGATGGCGCCGGTCTTCGTGCTCGCCTCCGCGACGATCGCCGAACCCGCCGCGGGGGCCAGGCTGCTGACGGGCCTGGACGTGGTGGCGGTCACCGAGGACGGCTCGCCCCGCGTCCCGCTCACGTTCGCGCTGTGGGAACCGCCGCTGATGTACACACGAGGCGACGTCAGGTCCCGCCGCGCGGCCACCGGGGAGGCGGCGGACCTGCTGGCCGCGCTGGTCAGGTCGGAGGTGCCAGCGCTGGCCTTCATCAGGTCCCGGCGCGGCGCGGAAACCGTCGCGCTCACCGCGCGCACCGCCCTCGGCGAAGACCAAGGCGACGTGGTCGCGGCGTACCGGTCCGGCTACCTGGCCGACGACCGCCGCGACCTGGAGGCCGGGCTGCGCAACGGGCGGATCACCGGCATGGCCGCCACCACGGCGCTCGAACTCGGCGTCAACATCCCCGCCCTCGACGCGGTGCTCATCGCCGGCTGGCCGGGCACCTGGTCGTCACTGTGGCAGCAGGCCGGCCGGGCCGGCCGCGCCGGACGGCCCGCCACCGCGGTCTTCATCGCCCGCGACGACCCGCTCGACACGTACCTGATCCACCACCCGGACACGCTGCTGCACCATCCGCTCGAGCCGGCCGTGCTCGACCCGGCCAACCCGTACGTGCTGGCGCCGCACCTGGCCGCGGCCGCCGCCGAGCTTCCGCTGACCGAGCCGGACCTTGACCTGTTCGGCCCCGGCGCCGCGGCGGCCGTCACCGGCCTGACCGAGGCGGGCGAGCTCAGGAAGCGGCAGTCCGGCTGGCATCCCGCCCGCCGGGACAACCCCGCCAGGCGAATCAGCCTGCGCGGCGGGCCGGGGCGGCCGGTGCGGGTGGTCGAGGAGGAGACGGGCCGCCTCGTGGGGACGATGGACGAGCCGTCCGCGCACCGGTTCGTTCACGACGGCGCCGTCTACCTGCACCAGGGCGAGAGCTACCTGGTGGGCAAGCTGGACCTTGACGACCGGGTGGCGCTGGTGGAGTGCCGCGACCCCGGGTACAGCACCCAGGCGCGCGATGTCACCGACGTCGACGTGATCGCCCAGCATCGTCACGCGCGCTGGGGCGAAGCGGACGTCGTGTTCGGCGAGGTGCGAGTGACACGGCAGGTGGTGGGGTACACACGCGTCCGTTCCGAATCGAAAAGAAGGGAAGCGGAGGTGGCGCTCGAGCTGCCGGAGCGGACCCTGGTCACGGCCGCTGTCTGGTGGACTATCCCGAACGACCTCGTGGTTCCCCTCGCAGCCAGCCATCTCGGCGGCGCGGCCCACGCGGCCGAGCACGCTTCGATCGGCATGCTGCCGCTGTTCGCCACCTGCGACCGCTGGGACGTCGGCGGCCTGTCCACCGAATGGCACCCGGCCACGGGCCAGCTGACGGTCTTCGTCTACGACGGCCACCAAGGCGGCGCGGGCTTCGCGGAACGCGCCTTCGCGGTAGCGCCGGCCTGGCTCCAGGCCACCAGGGAAGCCATCGCGTCCTGCCCGTGCGAAACGGGCTGCCCCTCCTGCATCCAATCCCCCAAATGCGGCAACGGCAACAACCCCCTCTCAAAAGAGGGCGCAGTAACCCTCCTAGACATTCTCCTGACGAAAGCGGACTAACCCCCCGAAAGCGCAGAGGCGTTGGGGGTAAGACTGAGGAGTAAGCACGCCTATGCCAGGGGCTATGGCGTTGCAACCAGGGGCTATGGCGTGCAACCCGCGGCAGCTCAGGGGGGTGTGGGGGGAGCATCCCCCCACGATTGGGGGGCTCCGGGGGGTCTCCCCCCGGGCAGATACTGCGACCCACGGCGAAAACTGGCCGAAGGCCAGTTGAGCAAGGAAAGGGGGCGGCCCCCGCCGGGGGGGAGAGCGGGGGCCGCGCACGGTCCGGCCCTGGGGGGTGAGCCGGCACCGTTCTAGAGGAAGCCTATCCGTTTTTTGCGACTCCGCACAGCCACCGGATGGCAACCAAGAACCCGTGCATCCGAATTACAACATATACGCCTGATCATGAACAGTCGTTCCGCCGTAATGTTCGGCCGAAGCGAATATTTTTTGGACGACGGCCGCGACGCTGGCGGCGGCTCCGGCCCGGCGGCGGCTAGTACCGGTTAACGGAATGTAAACGTGGCCACTGATCGAGATCACGAATTGATCACGTCCAGGGCTTCCTTGCGACCGGGATTCGTCGTAGAAAGGTGCTACGGACTGGTGGAACGTCCGGGCACGGCAGCCAGGTACCCACGCGCGACCAGCCGCGGGAGGCGTGTCCAGCCAGGCCAGGAACGGCCTGTCTGACAAATTGATTAGGTGCACGCATGGTAGCCAGACTGACGTGCTAACGGCGGCGGCGCCCCCGAGCGGGGCGCCGTTCGCATGTCCGCACTCGGCACCCAGACTCGCCACACAGGGGGATGTCACCGAGGTCTACCGTCGCGGACGATAGCCTTGGTTCACTTGAAGACAAGACGGGTCGCCTGTCCGTTCCCTGAGGCGCCCGCACGGAGGGGAGCACGCCATGGCCGGCAGCGGGAAACCGGACAGCGCTAGCGACCAGCAGTCGATCGGTGATCTCGTCGCACTGGCCCTTAAGGACGTCTCATCGCTGATCAGGTATGAGATCGCCCTGGCGAAACGCGAGCTGAAGATCGACGGGACGCGCCTGGGAACGGCGGCGGGACTTGTCGTGGGCGGCCTGATGATCGCCACCCCCGGCATCATGCTGCTGTGCTTCGCCTACGCCTACTTCCTGTACTGGGCCGGGGCACCAGGGGGCCTGGCCGGCGCGTTCGGTTTCGCGGGTCTCACGTTCATTGTCCTCGCGGCGATCGCCGTCGTCGTCGCCCGGTACTTCATCAGGAAGGTCACCGGCATGGCCATGACGAGGAAGACCGTCACCGACGACCTGGGCATGCTCCGCCGCGGCGAGGGGAGCCCAGACGGGCAGGACGCCGCGGTGCCGAACCCGCGTATCACGGCTGGCGGCGCGGGCGCGACGGCCGAGATACCCGCCCGCGGATAACCAGGGGTTCCTGGCTATGGCACCAGAACCAGCCATCGCGATCAGCGGCCCGTGGACGCATCGCACTGTCAGCGCGAACGGCACGCGCTTCCACGTGGCGAGCATCGGGGACGGGCCGCTCGTCTTGCTGCTGCACGGATTCCCCGAGTTCTGGTGGACGTGGCGGACGCAGCTGGTGACGCTGGCGGCGGCCGGCTACCGGGCCGTCGCGGCCGACCTGCGCGGCTACGGGGGCAGCGACAAGCCCCCCAGGGGGTACGACCTGATCACGGCCGCCGCGGACGCCGCCGGCCTGATCCGCGCGCTCGGCGAGGCTAACGCGGTCGTCGTCGGGCACGATTGGGGCGGGCTGGTCGCGTGGACGCTCGCGTCCTACTTCCCCAAGTCGGTGCGGCGGCTCGCGGTCGTGTCCATGGCCCATCCGCTCCAGCTGCGCACCGCACTGGCCGGCAGCCCGCTGCGGATCTCCAGGTCGCTGTCGGGCGCGCCGCCATCCGGCGCTCCGAAGCGCGGCGGCTACCCGCTGGCCTTCCAGCTGCCGATGCTCCCTGAACGGCGGCTGGTGCGCGACAGCGCCGCCCTGGTCGGGTCGATCCTGTCGTCCTGGTCGGCGCCCGGCTGGCCGGACGAGGAAACCGCGCGGGTCTACCAGCGGGCCATGCGGATCCCGCCGGTCGCGCACACCTCGCTGGAGTACCCGCGGTGGTTCGTGCGCAGTGCCTTCCGGCCCGACGGCCTGCGCTACGCCCGGCACATGCGGTCCCCGATCGCCACGCCGACCCTGCACCTGCAGGGCACGCTCGACCCGTGCGTACTGCCGCAGACGGCGCGCGGCGCGGGCCGGTACGTCGAGGCGCCCTACCGGTGGAAGATCATCGACGGCGCGGGCCACTTCCCGCACGAAGAGCGCCCTGAGCTCTTCGACGCCGAACTGCTCGGCTGGCTGGCCGACCCAGAACCCGACCGGTGAGCGTTCCGCGCGACAGGGACCCGGCGGGGCGGCCGCGCAACGCGCGGCCGCGGGACGAACTTGGCAGGCCGCTGCCGCGGGCGTGGTCCGCGGCCGACGGCGCGGTGCGCGTCCCCGACGACCTGGTGGTCACCCCCGCCGAGGCGGCGGTGCTTGGCGGCAGCCTGCTGGCCGAAGGCCGCCCGTTCCACGCCCACGAGGTCTTCGAGGCCGCCTGGAAATCGGCCCCGGACGAGGACCGTGAGTTCTGGCGCGGCCTGGCCCAGATCGCGGTCGGCCTCACCCACGCGCGCCGCGGGAACGCCAGGGGCGCGGTGACCCTGCTCCGCCGCGGCGCCGCCGGGGTGCGCGGCTACGCGGGCGGCCCGCCCGGCATCGATCCTGGTTTCGTGGCCGCGAGCGCGGACGACATCGCGAACCGGATCGAGCACGACGGCCTGGCGGCCGTGCCCGCGGCCAGCCTGCTGTTCCCGCTCCGCCCTGGCGTCCCTGGCGACTAGTCGCAGCTCTGGGTCGAGACGGGGAAGGTCTGCTTCGCCCCGGCGTCCGCGTCGCTGGCCACCTCCGCGGCGGTCAGCGCGAACCCCGTGTCCGGCGTGCCGACAGCGGCAGCGAAGACCACGCCGTAGACGGTCCCGTCTGGGCTGAGCAGCGGGCCGCCGGAGTTGCCCGGCTCCACCACGGCCTTGATCTCGTAGATCTGCCTGGTGACCTGGCCGGTCTGGTAGATGTCGGGGCCGACGGCACTCTGCATGCCGCCGATCCGCGCGGCCACGGCGGTGAACGGGCGGTCGAGCGGGTAGCCGGCGACGACCGCGTTGGCCCCGTTCTGCGCCTGGCCGGCGAACTGCAGCGGGGTGATGTTCAGGCCGGGCACGTAGAGCACGGCGATGTCGACCTGCGGGTCGTAGAAGACGACCGACGCGTGGTAGGTGGCGCCGTCGGGGGTGGTCACCACGGGTCCCTGCGTCACGCCGGCCACCACGTGCGCGTTGGTCAGCACGTGGTTGGGGGCGTAGACGAACCCGGAGCCCTCGATGCTGCGGTCGCAGCTCGGCGCGGTGCCCTGCACCTTGACGACCCGGCTGCTGGCCGCCTTGTACCCGGGGCTGTTCAGCACGGCGGGGTCGGGCGCCTGCACGGGGAACAGGTGGGCCGCGCCGATGTCGCTGAACACCTGCGGGAACGGACCGCTGGCGAGCATCCGCCTGAACTCGGAGAACATGGTCTTGGCCGGTGACGGCATGACCTTGTCCAGGGTGCCGAGCACGGCGGAGTTGTTCACCTGCTGATCGACGACGGGGAACGGGGACGAGATCAGCACCGACCCGATCGCCCAGGCGATCAGCAGCATCGACAGCACGCTGACCCCGGACCCGCCGATCGCGTCGATGGTGGTCGACCCCCGGCCGGTCATCGTCTGCCGCATCGCGGCGCCGACCGACGAGGCGATGAACTGCCCGATGATCGCGAAGCTGACCAGCAGGATCACCGCCACCACGTCCTGCTGGGTCTGGCCGCCGACGATGGCATGCGCGATGGACGGGCCGAATTCCGCGCCAAGCACCGCGCCGCCGACGAAGCCGATGAAGCTCAGCGAGCCGACGATGAAACCCTGCCGGTAACCGGAGACCGCGAACGCGGCGGCGATAACGAGCAGGGCTAGGTCGAGCAGATCACCGCGCACGAATTCAAGGTATCCGGTGTTGCCTCCAGTCGAAGCGGCATCGCCACGGGTGAAGACTCCCTTAACTGTCCGCCTTAACGGTCCGCCGAGCTACGCCGTGCCGTGCCGCACCGCGTACACGGCCGCCTGGGTCCTGTCCTGCACGCCGAGCTTGGCGAGGACCGCGCTCACGTGCGCTTTTACCGTCTTCTCCGAGACCCGCAGCAGCCGCGCGATCTCCCTGTTGGACTTGCCGTCGGCGATCCCGGCGAGCACCTCCCGCTCGCGCGGGGTCAGCGTGTCCGCCCGCGATCCGCGGATCAGCGAGCCAATCGCCTCCGGGGCGAGCAGCACGTTGCCGTCGTGCACCGAGCGGATGGCGCGGACCAGCGCGGCGGGGTCGATGTCCTTGTACACCACGCCGGCGGCGCCCGGCCCGCACCGCTGCCGCGGCCGCGCTCGGCTCGGTCGCGCTGGTCAGCACCAGCACCCGCAGGCCCGCGGCGCGCAGCGGCCGCAGCACGGCGACGCCGTCCATGCCGGGCAGCTTCAGGTCGAGCAGCACGACGTCCGGGCGCAGCGATTCGGCCAGCGAAATCGCGGCGGGACCGTCGCCGGCCTCGCCCGCCACCGTCATGTCGTCCTGCACCTCGAGCAGCGCCCGCAGGCCCTGCCGCACCACTGGGTGGTCGTCCACGATGAGCACGCTGATCACGCCGGCACCGCCAGCCTGACCTTGGTGCCGGCGCCGGGTTCCGAGGCGATCCTGAGCGTTCCGCCGACCGCGGCCGCCCGCTCCCGCATCGACGCGAGCCCGAGCCCGCCGGACGCCCCGGCGGCGGCGAGCGCCTGATCGAACCCGGTCCCGTCGTCCGACACCTCGAGCACCACCCGCCGGGAGGTCCGCGTCAGCCGCACGGAGATCTTCGTGGCGGCCGCGTGGCGCAGCGCGTTGTTCAGCGCCTCCTGGCCGACCCGGAACGCCGCCGCCTGCACCCGCGGCTCCAGTTCCGGCAGTTCGGGCGCCGTCACCTGGACCTCGACGCCGTACGCCCGCGCGGCGAGCTGCGCGTACCGGCGCAGCGACTCGGCGAGCCCGTCCAGTTCCGGCGGCGCGAGGCCGTCGATGACCGCGCGCAGTTCCGCGTGTGCCTGCGCGCCGATATCAGCGATCGCGGCGAGTTCGGCCGACACGAGCGCGGGATCCTTCCCCACCAGCATCTCGGCGGCCCGGGTGTGCGCCCGGATGGAGAACAGCCGCTGGGACACCGCGTCATGCAGTTCGCGCGCCAGCCTGGCCCGCTCTTCGAGCACCGACGCCTCCCGGCTCCGTTCGTACAGCCGCTCGTTGGACAGGGCGATCGCGGCGTGCGCGGCGAAGAGCGTGAGCAGTTCCTCGTCGCGGTCGGTGAACTCCCCCGACCGCTTGTTCGCCACGAAGATGATGCCGAGCACCTCCGTGCCGCGCCGCACCGGCACGCCGAGGAACCCGGTCATCTCGGGGTGCGCGGGTGGCCAGCCCTCGAACCTGGGGTCCGCCCTGATGTCCGTCAGCCGTTCCGGCGCGCCGGACTTCAGCAGCGCGGCCAGCATCCCGTGCTGCCGTGGCAGCGGGCCGATCGCGCGCTGCCTGGCCTGGGAAATCCCGTCGGTCACGAACTCAGCGAACGATCCCCGGTCGCCGGGCACGCCGAGCGCGGCGTACCGCGCGTCCACCAGGGTCCGCGCGGATCGCACGATCGCCGCGAGCGCGTCCCGCGTGCCCAGCGTGCCGCTCACCGCCAGCACGGCCTCGCTGACCGAGCGCAGTTCCGCGAGGTAGCTTCCCACCCTTCCGACGGTATCCTGGCCGGCGCGAGCCGGGATCCGGCGCTGGTCCTAAGACCATCGGACGGTGCCCGCCGAGGCCGCCGGCCGATGCGGTGCCGCGGGTTGCCGCCTAGCGTCGAAGCCATGAAGGCAGACACCCTCGGGGGGGCAGACTTCCCGCACGGGGGGCACCAGCCCCCCGTTCCCCCTGGCCCCCAAGACCCGCCCGCAAGAAAAGCGCTGATCACGGGAGCTTCCCGTGGCCTTGGCCGGGCGCTCGCTGACGGCCTGGCGACGGCGGGCTACTCGCTCGTCATCGACGCCAGGGACGCCGGAGCGCTTGACGCGGCTGCCGACGCGATCCGGGCCGGCGCGCCGGGCGCCGAGGTCATCGCGGTGCCGGGAGACGTCACGGACCCCGCGCACCGGTCCGCGCTCCGCGCGGCCGCCGGCCAGCTCGACCTGCTGGTGAACAACGCCAGCACGCTCGGCGCCGCGCCGCTGCCCGCGCTGGCCGATTACCCGCTCGGCGAGCTGCGCACCGCGTTCGAGACAAACGTGCTCGCACCGGTCGCGCTGATCCAGCTATTCCTGCCGGCGCTGCGCGAGCGCGGCGGTGCGGTACTCAACATCACTTCGGACGCGGCGGTCGAACCGTACTCAGGCTGGGGCGGGTACGGCGCGGCGAAGGCGGCTCTGGAGCAGGCCTCGAACGTGCTCGCCGCCGAAGAGCCCGCGATCCGGGTCTGGTGGGTCGATCCCGGCGACCTCCGCACCGACATGCACCAGGCGGCGTTCCCCGGGCAGGACATCTCCGACCGGCCGCTGCCGTCGTCGGTGGTGCCCGCCCTGGTGCGGCTCGCCGAAGAGCGGCTGCCGAGCGGCCGTTACGCGGCCGCCGAGCTGGTACCAGCATGACCGCGACCGTCGACTTCGCGCTGCCCGCCGAGCTCGAGGCCCAGGGCCCGCCAGAGTCCCGCGGCCTGCCGCGCGACGGGGTCCGGATGCTGGTCAGCCGCGCCGCCAGCGGGACGGTCACCGATCACCGATTCACTGACCTGCCGCGGCTGCTGCTCCCTGGCGACCTGCTCGTCGTCAACACGTCAAGGACCATGCCGGCGGCGGTCCCGGCCGGCCCGGGCCTGACGGTGCACTTCGGCACCGCCCTGCCGGACGGCACCTGGCTGATAGAGCCGCGGATCCCGCAAGGCAAATCCACTATCCCGAACGATCTCGTGTCTCCGCCCAGGATCATCCCGCTGCCCGGCGGCGCGGAACTCGAGCTCCTCGGCCGCGCCACGGCCCGGCTGTGGCGCGCGAAGCTCTCGGTCGCCGTGCTGCCGTACCTGCTGCGGTACGGCCAGCCGATCAGGTACTCGTACGCGGCGCGGCCGTGGCCGCTCGAGGCGTACCAGACGATTTTCGGGCGCCAGTATGGCAGTGCCGAGATGCCGAGCGCCGCCAGGCCGTTCAGCCCTGAGGTGGTGACGGAGCTTGTCACGCGCGGGGTGACGATCGCCCCGATCACGCTGCACTGCGGCGTTTCCTCACTGGAGGCGGACGAGGACCCGTACCCGGAGCAGTATGACGTGCCGCCCGCCACCGCCCGCCTGGTCGACCTGACAAGGCGATCCGGTGGCCGGGTCATCGCCGCGGGCACGACGGTGGTCCGCGCGCTGGAATCCGCGGCCCGCGGCCCGCAAGCGGGCTGGACGTCCCTGGTGGTGACCGCGGAAACGGGGCTGCGGGCGGTGGACGGACTGCTCACCGGCCTGCACGAGCCGCGCTCTTCGCACCTGCGCCTGCTGGCCGCGTTCCACGACTCAGGCCTGCTCGCCGAGTGCTACGAGGCCGCGGTGTCGCACGGCTACCTCTGGCACGAGTTCGGCGACGTCCACCTCGTGCTGCCGTTAGCCGGCCGGCCCTCACATCTCCGGCATGGCCGCGTTAGGCGGCGCCTTCTGGGAGGGCGCGGATGTCACGCGGGTCCCACGGGCGCTCCCAGCCGCCGAGGGCGAGGAGCCGGTCTACCAGCAGCGCGGTGAAGCCCCAGATCAGCATCGAGCCGATGTGGAACGCGGGGCCCGTGCGTCCGCTCGGGTGCCGGAACATGAACCGGTGGGCCGGGTCGGCCAGGTCGGCCAGCGGGATCCGCTCGACGGCGGCCACCTCCCCGATGTCGGCCGGCCGCACGGCGGACGGCTCACGCCACCAGGCCAGCACCGGGACCACGCGGAACTGGCTCGGCTCGATGAACAGCTCGGGCAGCGTGCCGAGCACGTCCACGCCGGCCGGGTCGAGGCCGGTCTCCTCGGCCGCCTCGCGGAGCGCGGCAGCGACCGGCCCGTCGTCGGAGTCCTCGATCGCCCCGCCGGGGAAGGCGGGCTGCCCGGCGTGCCGCCGCAGCCCCTCGCTGCGCTGGATGAACAGCAGATCGGGTCCCTCTGGCCCGTCGCCGAAGAGGACGAGCACGGCGGACCGCCTGCCGCCCGACACGGGCGGCCGCACGATCTCCGGCACGTCCATGCGAGCCGCGGCGGCGGCGAGGTCTCGCAGCCACTGCGGTGCCTGGGTCACGAGAACGGGCCGTCCTTCACGAGCTTCGCGGCGGTCGCCGCGTCCGTCGGCCCGAGCCCGAACGACGGGCACCAGTCCGCCACCGGGCACACTCCGCAGGCTGGCTTGCGGGCGTGGCAGATCCGCCGGCCGTGCCAGATCAGCCGGTGCGACAGCATGACCCATTCCGAGCGCGGGAAGAGCGCGCCGACTTCCGCCTCCACCTTGACCGGGTCGTCGCTCGTCGTCCAGCCGAACCGGCGGGACAGCCGCCCGAAGTGAGTGTCCACGGTGATGCCGGGGATGCCATATGCGTTGCCGAGGACCACGTTCGCCGTCTTGCGCCCGACGCCGGGCAGCGTGACCATCTCGTCCAGAGTCCGCGGCACCTGACCGCAGAACCGGTCCCGCAGCTCCGCGGACAGGCCCATGACCGACTTCGTCTTCGCCCGGAAGAACCCGGTCGGCTTGAGGATCTCTTCCACGTCCTCGGGGTTGGCGGCGGCCAGGTCCTCTGGCGTGGGGTACTTGGCGAACAGCGCCGGCGTGGTCAGGTTCACCCGCTTGTCGGTCGTCTGCGCCGACAGCACGGTGGCCACGAGCAACTGGAAGGGATTCGCGAAGTCCAGTTCGGTGTGCACGTCCGGGTAGATCTCCGCGAGCACCCGGTTGATCTTGCGCGCGCGACGCACCAGCGCGGTGTGCGTCTCAGGGGTCTTGACCGGCATGGGCTTAGCGTATTACCGGGCTAATGGCGGCGGCGCAAGGTCAGCACGGCGCAGTCCACCCGCGGCCGCGGCCGGAACGCGTGCCGCGGGACCGCGAGGCCTGCGGCCGGGACGAACCGCCTGGCGGGAGCGCCGCCAGAGACGTACTTGCGCACCACGGCCCGCTGCAGTACGAGGTCGGCCGCGGTCAGCTTGCTGTCCCGCGCTAGCAACCGCCGGAGCAGCTCAGCCGTGATCGAGAACGGCGGGCTGGCCACCACCCGGAACGGCCGCCCCGGCAACCGCAGTTCCGCGGCGTCCGCGCACAGCACTGTCACACCGGGAAAGCGCTCCCGCAGCACGCGCGCCCGTCCCGCGTTGAGCTCGACGGCGATCACCCGCGCCCCGGCACGCACCAGGTGCGCGGTCAGCGCGCCCTCGCCGGCCCCGACGTCGAGCACCAGCTCACCCGGCCGCACCCGGGCCGCCGCGACGACGCGGCCGGCCCAGTCATCGTCGAGCCGGTGCCAGCCCCACGCCCGGCGTGACCGCCCCGCGGCGGACACGGCGGACCATCATCATGCAGCAACCCACGGGGCGACGGTAGCCTTCGCCAGCGCCACGGGCAATCTATTTAGAGCACCCCCAAACGCTATTTGGAGCCCCCCTCAACGTGGTCGATGTGACATCGTCCACCAAAGAGCGTGGTCGATGGGACATCGAGCACGTTCCCCGGCGTAGTGGCCTGTGGCTAAGGAGGCTGCGGTGACAGACGCGCAGTTGGACAGAACCAGGCGGTTCTGGGACCGGTTCGCGGGGCGTTACGACCAGCGGATCGAGCACACCGAGCGGATGCTGTTCCCCGGCGGCAGGGAGTGGGCCTGCGCTCAGGCGGACGGTAACGTGCTCGAGGTCGCCGTCGGCACCGGGCGGAACCTGCCTTACTACCGGCGGGTGCAGTCGCTGACCGGGATCGACCTCAGCCCCGGCATGCTCGCGGTGGCCCGCCAGCGTGCCCTGGCGCTCGGCATCTACGCGGACCTGCGCACCGGGAACGCGGAGGCGCTGGAGTTCGGCGACGCGACGTTCGACACGGTGGTGTGCACGATCTCGCTGTGCAACATCCCCGACGACCGGGCCGCCATCAAGGAGATGTACCGCGTGCTCAAGCCCGGCGGCCGGCTAGTGCTGCTTGACCACGTGGCCAGCGACCGCGCCTGGCTGCGCGTCGGGCAGTGGCTGCTCGAGCAGGTGACCAGGCGGACGAACGGCGACTACCAGACCAGGCGGCCGCTGCCGCTCGTCGAGGCGCAGGGGTTCGTGGTCAGCCACAGCGAACGGTCCCGATTGGGGTGGGTCGAGCGCCTTGTCGCCGTCAAGCCAGCGGTATAGCACTGGTAAGTATGCGTACCAGGGCAGCGATCATCAGGGAACCGGGCAAGCCGTGGGAAGTCACCGAACTCGCGCTTGACGAGCCCCGGCCGGGCGAGGTGCGGATCGCCTTCAAGGCATCAGGGCTGTGCCACTCCGACGAGCACATCCAGACCGGCGACAGCACCGGGCGGCTGCCGATGGTCGGCGGCCACGAGGGCGCAGGGGTGATCGAGGCCGTCGGGCCGGGCGTGACCAGGGTGAAGGCCGGGGACCACGTGGTGTGCTCGTTCATCCCGGCCTGCGGGACGTGCCGGTACTGTTCCACCGGCCGGCAGAACCTGTGCGACTGGGGCGCGCAGATGATGACGGGGATGCTGGCCGACGGGACCTTCAGGTTCCACGACGACGACGGAGCTGACCTAGGCGGGTTCTGCATGCTCGGGACCTTCGCCGAGCACGCGGTGGTCTCGCAGAACTCCTGCGTCCCGATTGACCCGCACATCCCGTTCGAGGTAGCGGCGCTGACCGGCTGTGGCGTGCCGACTGGCTGGGGCACCTCGGTGTACGCGGCCGGGGTGCGGCCTGGGCAGACGGTGGTGATCTTCGGCGCGGGCGGCGTCGGCAGCAACGCGATCCAGGGCGCGCGCTACGCCGGGGCGGCGCACGTGATCGTGGTGGATCCGGTGGAGTTCAAGCGGTCGAAGGCACTGGAGTTCGGGGCGACGCACGTCTTCGCCTCGGCCGCCGAGGCGCAGGAAGCCGTGGTGGAGATGACCTGGGGCCAGCTCGCCGACCACGCGATCATCACGATCGGGGTGCTGTCCGCCGAGGTCGTTGACCAGGCCGCGGCCATCGTCGGCAAGGGCAGCCAGGTCACCGTCACCTCGGTGGGGAAGAGCGCGGAGAAGCAGATCCAGCTCGCCGCGAACGGCAGCGTGGTCGGCTGGCAGCGCAGGATCCAGGGTCACGTCTTCGGGATGTGCAACCCGCTGTACGACATCCCCCGGCTGCTGCGGCTGTATCAGTCCGGCCAGCTGAAGCTGGACGAGCTCATCACCAGGCGGTACCGGCTCGACGAGGTCAACCAGGGCTACCAGGACCTGGACGACGGGAAGATCATCCGCGGCGTCATCCTGCACGAGTCTTAGCGCGGAGCGCACGCAGGAATTCGGCCGACCGCGGGTCCGCCGGGTCCACGTGCCGCCCGAGCGCTACCAGGGCGACCCGCCGCGCCCCGGCCGCCTTCAGTGCCGCCGCGGCCGACTGGGCACTCGCTCCGGACACCCAGGTGTCGTCAACCAGCAGCACGTCCGCCCCGGCGACCGCGCCGCCGACCGTCAGCCAGCCGATGGCCACGCCGTCGGCAAGGCCACGAGCCCGGGCCGCCGCGCCAGGCGCGACGGTCAGCGGGACGATCGGCACGTCAACGCAGGACGCCACGATCTCGAGCAGCGGATGCGGCCCAGGGCGGCCTTGCCCGCTCGGCACGATGGCGGCCAGCTCTGGACCGACGGCCATGCCCGCGGCCCGCCATACCTGGTCGCTGTGCTCGCGCAGGAACCGGGCGAGCATTGCTGTCAGCCGCGCGCCAGCTTCCGTGGCCCCAGCCGCACCCGACTTGTACCGCCACAGGTCCCCCGCCAGCCGCCCGCCCTTGACCGCGTACGCGACGGGTGCGACGACATCCGCGAGCAGCCCGCCGCACCGCGCGTGCGCAAGGTCGCATTGATAGCAGCGGGCGAATCCGGCCTGCACCGGCCCCCGGCAGGTCCGGCAATACATGCCCCTGATGCTAAGCATCCCCACCGACAATCCCGGGACAGCAGCCGTTGGTGATCACGACGGGAGCTTCCATCGTGGCGCTTTGCCGCTACGGCTGTCATGATTGACGTAACAGAGCTTCTGGGGCTGTGTGTCCTCAGGGTTGTCTGCACTGGTCATCGCGGATGTCGAGGACGCGTGCGACAGTACTAGGGCCAAATTCGCGACGACACGCCGACCCACCCGTCAGGCGAGATCACCACCCAAGCGGGGCCAAAATTCACAACGAAACAAGGCTAAACCGGGGCCAGTTCAGGTGATCAGACTCAGCAGTAGCAACTCGGCATCCTTCACACCGACAAACGTGCCAGCAGCGTCATTCCCCGGCCAGGCGAACGGATATCAGATAAGGCTTAGGACGGGGTGAACGGTGAAAGACTGGCGCTGCCGGTTATCAAGACCCTTGGCGTGATCGGACCCACGAAATAACGAAGTCCTTTATTCCGGAGGTCAAAATTCTCGGGGGGTACAGGCTGGGTGCCACCCAGTATAACATTATTGCGATACCTTGATTCCCGATCGGCGCTGTTCGGTGTATTCAACGGACAAATTACGTTGGAAATACAAGTACAGCATCCGGCTGCTAGTCGGTGCCCCTGGCTGAGGATCTTAGTCCGCATTGCCGATAACCGAATTATTGTAAGCAGCCACATTTATAGTCTGGTAAGCATTAATAGCCCGCCTGAGCCGTAACGTTCTCCGGACGATCCGGGCTTACTGTCTCCTTTGTGGAGAAGGTCCAGCCAGCGGCCGCGCAGGTCCAGGAGACGGGGGAGGCCGTGGTTGGCCCGGCGCCGCTGGCTGAGGCCGGCCTGAGCCGGCAGCGGGGTAGCCTGCGCCGCTTACAGCCGCGCTAGTGTGGCTGTCGGTTTTGGCCAGGCAGCCCGGCAATGGGGTCATCGCGCTGGCGATCGGCGTGCCGTCAGCGGGCGTCGGGACGGTCGTCGCCCGCCGGCAGCCAGGTAACCCGCTCGGCTGGCTCTTCCTGGCCATCGCGGCCGGCCATCTGAGCTCGGCAGCCGCAATTCCAATCGGGTTGACTCGGACAGATATGCACGGGATCAGGTTCAATCGTGCGCGGAATCGTTGCGGTGCAGTCATCCCCATCTGCTTGATCGCGCTGCTTAGCGATTGGAAAAAGCCACAAACCCACCGCTTACGTTGCGTTACTCCGCGGCGGATTGTCCGAGTGACTTCCTCGACTAGCGGTTCGGCGACGACCCCTAGTCGCCGACCGTTGGTGCATAGCCGCGTTCCGACTTCGGGATCCTCGATGGTCAGCCAGGGGTGGAGCCGCCGAAGGCATACAGGTCGGTGATCGGTAGAACAATCCCTTGCCGAGAACGTAGAACGGGTGCTTGCCGCGGGCCGTCATGTGCATGTACATCGAGGCGTCCCAGCACATGTGGTCGTAGGCATGCAACGAAGTCGCCCTAGAGTCGAGGATATTTCCGGCGACGTTCGTGAGCTGAACCACGTCATAGGCGGAGACGCCTGCAGCTCCGAGAGGAAATAGTTCGGCGACGGCGCGCTGTCGGCGTGGATTAGTGTCAGTGTGGCCTAGCGCCGGCTGGACAGCACTTCTCGCAGGCGTAGATGAGCTGCCCGCTCTTCTTTGGGGCTAATCACGCTCTCCGGCGCGCTTCCCGGTGTGCCTCCTGTTGCTTTCGGCTTATCATCCTGCTGTTTCCCGACGTGTCCCAGGATGCATGCGATGTCGCGCGCACAGCACAGATCTCAAGCCAAGGGAAGGAAGCCTTCAGGTGTTCAAGTGCGGCGATGTTGGCATGGTCGTCGTGGTTGGGGATGGCGACGATTCAGTATCGGTTGCGCGGGTAGTCAATTTTGTCGAGCGCATAGAACGTCGTGCGCATGGTCTCTTCGAGCTCCCGAAGAACCGGGTACAGCAAGAGCACCGGCGGGTACGTCGACTGATCCGGCGGTAGAGGGTTGGGCTTCTCTATGTCGACCGGCCTGGTGTTAAAGAAGGCAACCACTAGCATTGCCGCTAGTAGAGAATCTGAGTAACCGCGAACACCCAAACGAGCGCGATGCGGGCGTCATCGATCAATGCGAGCCCATCCATAAAATGGCAAGCCCGCGTCGTCCGAGCTCCGCATATGCCTTGTCCACGCGATCATTCGCCTCCTGCGTAGATACCCAGTCGACGAGTTCAGCGACACCAGCCTCTAGCGGTATTTCCGCGGTAAACCCTAGAAGTTTCTCGGCACGGGCCGGATCAGCCCAGCAATGGCGTATGTCGCCAACTCGGTATTTGCTGGTGAGTTCGGGCCGGATATCGGCACCCATCTGTTTAGCCAGGAGCTGTGCAACTTGGACGATCGTCATTGGCGAGCCGACACCAACATTGATGGCCTGACCCGTCGCCTCTTCGCTGTGAAGAGCTAGTACGGTTGCCCGGGCCACGTCGCGGCGTGCACGAGGTCCCGCAGCTGCTTACCATCTTCGAATACCAACGGCGGTCGGCCGTTAAGGAGCCTTCCGCAGTATATGGCGGCCACGCCGGTGTATGGGTTGGATAGCGCTTGACGGGGCCCGTACGCGTTGAAGTAGCGCAAGGCGACAGCGCCGATGCCGTATGCAGCCCCGACAGACAGGCATAGCAACTCCTGTTCATCTTGGAGATGGCATAAACCGACGTCGGCTGTAGCGTCTTGTCTTCTGATGTCGGACTGGCGCAGGGACGCCGCAAGCCGGGCACTGCGGATCCCACAGTGGGTCTCAGTTGCGCTTCGGTGCGCAGCCTGTGTGCCTACCTGGCCATGCTCGGAGCAGTTATAAGCACCCTCGCCGTAGATGGACATCGATGATGCTACGACTATTCGGTGTACGTCAGCCTTAGCATTGACAATGACATCGAGCAGTATGGCGGTGCCTCCGCTATTAGCATCCACGTATCGTGACACCTCGTACATTGACTGGCCGACACCGACCTCAGCGGCGAGATGGATAATGCGGTCTACACCCCGTAGAGCCTTGCTCAAGTCTCACGGTCACGGACATCGCCGTGGACGAACTCCGCGTCGGCGGGGATTATGGCGCGGGCCGACGCCGCGGTGCACTTGCTCGGCCAGTGAATCCACCTCCCGCACCCGAATGCCCTGTTCAGAAGCAGTTCGACGACGTGTGAGCCGATGAAACCCGCACCGCCGGTCACCAGGACGATATCGTTTGACATGGCTGCCTTACTTTCTCTTGGACTTCAGTCCGTGCTGATTTGGCCAGCCGGCGAGAGGCTTTGCTGCCAGGAAATCGTTGCATTAGGCCTACTGCGAGCGGCACCTTCGGAGCCCAGCCAAAAAGCGCCATCGCCCTGGCGATGTCGAGTCGGCGAGTCGTTGGGTCATCCTGCGGCGCAGGCAGGAATTCAGGGCTGAAGCCGAACCGGTTAGGCTGAGAATGATTCGCGCCAGTTCGATGATCTAGATCTCGTTGGATTGCCCAGGTTTACCGGGCAGGCCTGGTCCGACATGAGCATGCGGAGGAGCCCTTCGACAAGATCGCTAATGTAGCAAAAGCTGCGCGTCTGTCGCCCATCTCCGTAGATGGTCAGAGGCTCCCCGTTAATTGCCTGCGCGACGAAGTTAGACACGACACGACCATCATTAGGGCGGAGCCCCGGACCGTAGGTATTGTAGATCCGTACGATGCCGGTATTGACGCCTCTGGCTCGCCGGTGTGCCATGTACAGCGCCTCGGCATACCTTTTGGATTCGTCGTAGACGCTTCGCGCCCGATGGGGTTCCGTTTCCCCAGTACTCCTCCCGCTGGGGTCGCTGAAGCGGATCACCGTAGACTTCGCTTGTGGAGGCGAGTAGGACGCGACAGCCGTTATTTCTCGCCAGGCCGAGAACGAACTCGCTTCCGTGGCTACCCACGGCCAATGTTTCAAGTGGGAGCCGCAGATACTCGTCGGGCGATGCGGGACAGGCCAGGTGGGCGATCGCATCGAATCGGCCTTCCACCGTTAGGCGAGCGGTACGCTCTTGCTTTATGAGCTAAACCTGGGTTCCATGAGGCGCGACCACTTCCTGTTGCTCGTTGCAAGTTGTCTACGGCGACAACCTCTTCTCCTCGGGCCAGCAGTGCCCGGCAAAGATGAGACCCAAGGAAGCCAGCGCCGCCTGTCACCAAGATCCTCATACTGCGACCTCAGCGACGCGTAGTCATCCTCCAGTTCGTCCCGATGGGCAGGCTGGCAGTCGCAGCTCTGGCGTCCGGGCGCTGCGGGCCTCCACGATAACCCGGCCTTTCATCTCCACTCATGCGCCTATCTACGAGCTTCTGCGCTCGTGCTGGCGACCGCGGCATCAGCGCACTTGCCGGCCACCATCCTGTGGGATGCACTTCCATGCCGTGGAATTCCAGCGGTTCCAGCCGGATCGTATGTGGGCTGAGCCGCCACCGATACACGCGAGCGTCTCCGGCTGGTTCGGGGTCTGCCCAGACGGCCACCCTCATCCCGGCCGTGGCGCTGTGGGGAGGCGCTGCCGTCCGCCAGGCGCTGAACTGGCGGAGTGCGCGTGGTGACCGGCGTCAGCAGCTCAAGTGGCTAGCGCTCGGTTCCGCGGCCGCGATCACCGGGGCGGTCCTTACGGCCGCTGGCTCCTTCCTTGGCCACTTCCTCGGCTGGTTCGGGTTCGCGGTGCTGCCGGTGTCCATCGGCGTAGGCATCCTGAGGTACCGGCTTTATGACATCGACCGGATTATCTCCCGGACGCTGGCCTACACGATCGTCACCGGGCTGCTGGTGGTTTGCCTATTCACTGGGTGCCCGCATCCTCGAAATGGCTCGGGGGTGTACACGGGACTGGTCCTGCTGGCCACCCGGGTAGTGCCTATTTCCTCGCCGGTCGCGGTAGCCGCAGCCACCCTGACTGCCGCGGCGCTGTTCAACCCTCTGCGGCAACGGGTGCAGCGGATGGTGGACCGGCGGTTCAACCGGGCCAGGTACGACGCGGACCAGACCGTGGCGGCTTTCGCGGTCCGGCTGAAAGACGCCGTTGACCTTGACTCCATCCAGCATGACCTGGCCGGTGCCGTACACCAGGCGCTGGAACCTGCGCACGTGTCGGTGTGGGTCAGCCGCCGCAACTGAACCGAAGCTTCCGCCAGTACAGCGGCATCAGCCCTGCCGGATGTGACATTGCCAGACGGGCTCGCCCCCAGCCACGGGCCGCCCAGGTTACGAAGTGCGGCTGTAGTATTAGGGGTCCTTGGCGGCACGCAGTGAGAACATCAGGGGAATCTGGAACCGGTCCGCGGGCATACGCCACAGGCCATCTTCGCCGCATTCGAGGCCTCGGAACGGGGCGTCGGTGAAGTCGTATTCGTGCAGGAACTCGATGCGCAGGCCGGCGGTGGCCAGCGCGTTGACGACGCTGCCGATGTGGTGGTTCCACTTGATGAAGGTGTTGGCACTGATCTGCGCGGGGCCGGTGTAGCTGCCGGCCGCCCGCTCGACCCATGGCCCGTGGTCGAGGTACCCGTGGCGCAAGCGGCGGATCTCGCCGTCGACGATGTCGAAGCAGTCAGGGAACGGGTGGTAGTCGGCGATGTAGAAGAAGCCGCCCGGCGCGACCAGGGCGGCCACCGTGCGGGCCCAGGAATCGATGTCCGGGATCCACTGCGAGACGCCAGCTCCGGTGTAGACGATGTTGAAGGTCTCTCCGGCCAGCGCCCTGTTCGCATCGCCGATCTCGGCGGCGACGAACCGCACGGAGCCTATCCCAGCCCGCCCGGCGAGGCTGACCGCGGTGTCCAGGGCGACCTGGGAGAAGTCCAGTCCGGTGACGACGGCTCCGCGCCTCGCCCAGGACAGGGTGTCCAGGCCGATGTGGCACATCAGGTGCAGCAGGCGCTTCCCGCGCACGTCGCCGACCTCCCCCGGCTCGAACGCGCGCAGCGAGTCCTTGCCGGCCAGGAACCCGGGGACGTCGTAGAACCCGCTAGCGGCGTGCACCGCTGCCCGCTCGTCCCACCATGCCCGGTTGAGCCGCAGCCAGTCGTCCGCCATGGATGAGGCGACCTCCACGTCAGCGGACGCTACTGCCGCGCAATGGGCGGGGCAACCGAATTACGGCCTGCTCGATCGGCCGGTCGCCGGTCCCAGGTGGATGCGGGAGGTGCGTGGCGGGACAGGCCGGATCTACGATGCCCTCGTGACCTGGCGGGCGATGGTGCGGCGGCACTGGCCGTTCGCAATCCTGCTCGCCACAGGGGTGGTGCTGCGCGCCGCCGCCACCGTCGCCTACCGGCCGGCCCTCATCTACATCGACACACCTCGCTACCTGGGCGGCGACCAAGGCGGTCTCGATCCGCTCGGCTATACCTACCTGCTGCTTCGCCCAGTGCTCGGGGCCGGCGGCGGCCTGACCGGGGTGGCGGTCGCCCAGCACGCGCTCGGCCTGGCGATGGCGGCTGCCCTGTACGCGCTGGCGATCCGGTATGGCACCGGCCGCTGGCTGGCGGCGCTCGCCGCCGCGCCGGTCCTGCTCGACGCCTACCAGGTCCAGGCCGAGCAGACGATCATGCCAGACGTCCTGTTCGAGACCCTGATCGTCGGCGCGATGACCCTGCTGCTCTGGCCTCGGCCATCCGTCGCGCCCGGCGAGGACAGTTCCCCGCGCGCGGGTCTGGCGCGGGTAGCGTGCGGGGCGTTGCTGCTAGGGGTGTCGGCCACGGTGCGGCAGGTCGGCGTGCTGTTCGTGGTGCCGTTGGTGGCTTACATGCTGACCGCCGGGCCCGGCTGGCCGTCGAAAGCGTGGCGAAACCGCGCCATAAGAGCCCTCGCTGCGCTTGCGCTGTTCGCGGTGCCCGTGATCGGCTACATGGCGTTCTCCGCGGGGGCGCTCGGCACCGGGTTCCGGCTGTCGAACATGAACGACGCGTACCTGTACGGCCGGCTCGCGTCCGCGGCGGACTGCGCCACGCTCAAGGTGCCCGGTTACGCCCGCCCGCTGTGCCCGGCGCCCGCCATCGCCGCAAAGCTGGGCGTCGACGGCCTGTCCACCGACCCGGCGTCGGCGGTCTTCAGCTACCGGCCCCCAGAGGGGGTCAGCCGGGGCGCGGCCACGAGAAGCTTCGACCAGGCGGTGCTCACCCAGCAGCCGCTCCGCGTCGCCAAAGGCATCGCCGGCGACGCGATCAAGGTCTTCGCGCTCACCAGGGACACCGGCCCCGGCGACCCGCCCATAGCCCGCTGGCAGTTCCAGGAGGCCTACCCCGTCTACCGGGCGGCGGACAAATCGGTACTCGGCGGGAACGACGGACCGCGGGCAACCAAGCCACTGGCCAGCGCGCTCCGCGGCTACCAGCTGCACGGCGGGTACACGCCGGGCCCGCTGCTGCTGGCCTTCCTCATCGCCGGAGCAGGCGGTTACGTGGCGAGCCGCCGGCGCCACCCGGCCCTGGCACGCGGCGCACTGCTCGCCACCGGGCTCGCCCTGACCGCAGCAGTAGGCGCCGACCTGTACGAGTTCTCCTGGCGTTACCAGCTTCCGCTGCTCGTCACGCTGCCGCTGGCCGGCGCGCTCGGCGCCACCGGCTTCCTTCGGCTTGCCGTAACCCGCCGGTCAGCCGGCGGAGGCACAATGAGTCGGTGCACAACGACCAGGACGAGCCCGAGATCAGGACCCTCACCAGCAGCGTTGTCTACACCGACAACTGGATCCGGCTCCGCAGAGACGAGATCGAGCGCCGTGACGGGTCCAGGGGCACCTACGCCGTCATAGAGCGACGCGACTTCGCCGTGGTCATTCCCGCCGAACGCGGCGGGTTCCACCTCGTCGAGGAGTACCGCTACCCGGTCGGCCGGCGCAGCTGGTCGTTCCCGCAGGGCGGCTTCCCGCACGGCGAGAGCGGCACGCCGGAAGAGCTCGCCAGGCTGGAACTCGCCCAGGAGACCGGGCTGCGCGCCCAGCGCATGGACCACCTGGGCAGGCTGACCGCGGGACACGGCATGACCAACCAGTACGGCGTCTACTTTCTCGCCACCGGCCTGACGCCGGGCGAGGCGGATCCCGAGCCGGAGGAGTACGGCATCAGGCACGAGTGGGTGCCGCGCGAGCAGTTCGAGAAGATGGTGCAGGAACGCCAGATCGTCGACGACTCCACGCTCGCCGCCTACACCCTGCTTCTCCTCGCCGAACGTCGCGGCGACCTGACCGTCTCCTAAAGCGCGCGAGAAAGCCCCGCGCCCTGAGGCTAAATGCCCTCTAGCGCAAGCGAGCTGAATCGAGTACTTCTTTACTTGTCTGCACATGAGTGGGGGCGGGGCATGCCGGCATCACGGCTATTCCGCGCGATCGGCGTGCTCAGCATCGCTGCCGCGCTCAGCGGGTTCGTCACGGCGGCCCCAGCCGTCGCCAGCACGGCGCCGCCGGGATCGGGCGGACCGCCGGTCTCGCACAACGAGGGCCCTGCCGGGCCGCCCCCGCTGCTGCCGGGCGGCAGCGCCGCCGCGCCGCCGTCCCTGCCGAACGCCGAGACCCCGGCCGCCGCGGCGTCAGCGGCCGGGTGCGCGGCGGCTCCGTACGGGGCCAACTTCTTCGCGCCGCCGTTCGGCAGCGCGAAGACCGTGGCGCTGACGTTCGATGACGGCCCCGGACCCAGCACGCAGGGGATCATCTCGGTGCTCCGCCGCTACGGCGTCCCCGCGACGTTCTTCAACATCGGTCAGAATGCGGCCGCCTACCCGGCGCTGGTCCGCACCGAGGCTACGGACGGCTACCTGGTCGGGAACCACACCTGGAACCACCCGAACATGACCACCCTGTCCTCATCCGCGCAAGCCGCGCAACTGAACGAGGCGGCAGCGGAGCAGGAGATCCTGATCGGGTGGGGGCCGTGCGCGTTCCGGCCGCCCTACGGGAGCTACAACTCGACGACGCTCAGCCTCGCGCGGCAGCGCGGGATGAAGGTGTGGCTGTGGTCGGTGGACACCGAGGACTGGGAGGCCGACGGCTCGTCCTCGTCCTACTGGGTCAACCGGATCATCCGCCTTGCCGAGTCTGAGGGCGGCAGGCAGACGCACCCGGTCATCCTGATGCACAACGCGCCGTCGGGCGACCCGGCGACCGTGCTGGCGCTGCCGACGATCATCCGCTACTTCGCCAGCCGCGGCTACACGTTCGTGAACCTGGCAGGCAGCACGGGCAACGGCTACCAGGTGCTCACCTCCAACGGCGGCGTGCACAACTTCGGCGCCACGTGGTACGGGTCGGCCGGCGGGATGCTCGGCAGCCTCAAGGCGGTCGGGCTGGCCGTCGACCCCGACACCGGCGGCTACTGGATCCTCAAGTCCAACGGCGGCGTCGCCAACTACAACGCACCCTGGCGCGGCTCGCTGGCCGGCAAGCTCGGCGCCGGCGTGAAGGTGACGGCCATCGCGGCGAGCCGCGGCGGCTACCTGATCCTGACCTCCGACGGCGCGGTGCACGGCTTCGGCGCGCCGACCTTCGGCTCCGCGAAGGGAACGCTCGGCACCAGCACGGCCGTCGGCCTGGCCGTGGACGCCGCCACCGGCGGCTACTGGATCCTCAAGTCCAACGGCGGCGTGGGCAGCTACAACGCGCCGTGGCACGGCTCGCTGGCCGGCCAGATAGCCAACGGCACCGCCCCGGCGATCGCGGCCAGCCCGCAAGGCGGCTACCTCGTGCTCACCTCGAACGGCGGCGTGCACAGCTTCGACGCCGCGTGGTACGGGTCGGCCAGCGGGACGCTGGGCAGCCTCAAGGCAGTCGGGCTGGCCGTGGACGCCGCCACCGGCGGCTACTGGATCCTCAAGTCCAACGGCGGCGTGGGCAGCTACAACGCGCCGTGGCACGGCTCGCTGGCCGGCCATGTAGCCAGTGGCGCCGCCCCGGCGATCGCGGGCGCGTAGCAGCCGACGCGGCGCCGGAAAAGCCCGTCAGCCCGCCGGGTGCCCGCAGTTGGCGCAGAACTTCGCGGCACCAGGCAACTCAGTGCCGCACTCCGTGCAGTGCTTGACCGCGGGGGCCAGCGGCTGGCCGCAGCCCATGCAGAACTTCGCGCCGCCCGGGTTCGCCGTCGAGCAATTGGCGCACGCCGCCTCAGCCGCCGCCGCGGGAGCAGCAGCAGCAGGAGCAGGAGCAGGAGCAGGAGCAGGAGCGGGAGCGGGAGCGGGAGCAGGCGGTGGCGCGGCTTGCTGGGCGCCGAGCCCAGCCAGCCCGCCGCCAAGCCCGAGCCCGGCCGCCAGGAAGGCGCCCTCGGTCGAGCCGCCGCCCTGGGCCATGCCCTGTCCGGCGCCAAGCGCCATCTCGCCGGCCGCGTACTGCCCGAACCCGCCGGCGAGCTGCGAGTACGAGACGTCCTTCGCGAGCTGCTTGAGCTGGGTCGCGTCTTCAGGCGACAGGTTGATGTCGAAGTTGCCCATCCGGGTCAGCGCGATCCCGTAGGCCTCGAGCTGGCCGTTGGCCGAGGTGATCGCGGCCTGTTCGATCTCCGGAGAGTGCACGGACAGGCCGAGGATCGGCCAGCCCTGGGCGACGACCTGGGTGGTGACGTTGGTGCGCAGCACCTTGAGCAGCTGGTCGCTCACCCACCCGGCGATCCGCTCGTTGTCGGTCACGTCAACCGTCGCGGTCAGGTTGGTGATCAGCTTCGCCGGGTCCATGACGCGCAGCGCGTAGTCCCCGAAGACCCGCAACGTCACGATCAGCCCGCTGCGCGGGTCCTGCACGTCGTCGATCCGGCCGCCGAACCTGAACCCGGTGTACTCGCGGGTGCCGCAGAAGTACAGCTCGGCCCGGTACGCGTTCCCGCCGGTCGCGAAGTCGATGACCGCGCCGAGGCCCGGTAGCTCGTCGGCGTTGATCTCGTGCCGCCCCGGCCCCATTGTCTGCACGATCTGGCCGGTATTGACGAACATCGCTACTTCGTCAGCGTTCACGATCGCGTGCGTGAATCGACGGATTGTGATGTCCGGCCACTTGAAGACGATCTGGTGCTTGCGATCGTCAGGTACCGCGATAAATTCCCGCGAGAACAGTGCCATGGCGCAACAATACAGCCAAAGAACTTCGCCGCACATGTCCGGCAGAAACCCTCCTTGAACTGCTATCTTCCTTCGCGTGGAAGCAATCCAGTGCGGGTGGTGCCACGCACAAAATCAGCCAGGAACCACCACGTGTATGACATGCGGCGCGCCGCTCGACGTTAAGGACAAGGTCAGCGATTCCGGCTGGCGCGAGGCTCCCCGGCTGCGGGACATGACCGAGTTCCGTTTTTCCGGCAGCACCTGCCAGGTGGAAGGCGAACTGGTACCCGTCGCGGAGATCAACCTCTCCCCGCAGGACGCCGTTTACTTCGAGCACCACGTGCTGCTGTGGAAAGACGAGTCGTCGCCGCTCTCCTCGCTGAAGACGCAGGGCGGGATGAAGCGCTCGCTCGGCGGCATGCCGCACATCATCACGGTGGCGAGCGGGCCAGGCCGGGTCGCGTTCTCCAGGGACGCGCCTGGCGAGCTGGTCGTGCTGCCGCTGCACCCGGGGATGGAGCTCGACGTCCGCGAGCACGCCTTCCTGCTGGCCTCGCACAGCATCGAGTACTCGTTCGTCCGGATCAAGGGGCTGGCGAACGTGCTGCACGGCGGCAGCGGCATGTTCATGGACCGGTTCGTCACGGCCCAGTACCCGGGCCTGCTGCTGCTGCACGGCAACGGCAACGTCCTGGAGCGCACGCTCCGCCCCGGCGAGAAGATCCTGGTGGAGCCGGGCGGCTTCCTCTACAAGGATTCCACCGTGCAGATGCAGGCCGTGCAGCTGCCGCTGCGGACCGGGCTCATGGGGCGGCACGCCATGTACCTGGCCGAGATGACCGGCCCCGGCCGGGTCGGCATCCAGTCCATGTACGTCCACCACCACGCCTCGGAATAGCGGGCCGGACCGATGAACCAGTACGTCTGCCGCTTCTGCCGGCAGCCAAGCGACCCGAACTCGCCGACCTGCCCGCTGTGCGGCGCGCCCGTCGACATCAGGGACGTCGTCAGCGACTCGGGGTGGATCGAGCAGCCGCCGATCAGGGACATGGCCAGGATCCAGTTCGGGCAGTCGCACTGCCAGATCGAGGGCACCACGGTCCCGGTCGCCGACTTCACCCTGGCGCAGCAGGACATGATCTACTTCTCGCACCACGCGCTGCTGTGGACCGACCCCGGCACGCGCCTCGCCAACATGTCGATGCGCGGCGGCTGGAAGCGCATGAAGGCGGGGC
Source organism: uncultured Actinomycetota bacterium (assembly GCA_963843745.1). GTDB lineage: Bacteria > Actinomycetota > Actinomycetes > Streptosporangiales > Streptosporangiaceae > Trebonia. The sequence goes on along the minus strand of CAWJLP010000004.1, from coordinate 16,625 downwards.
TGCCGCTGATCATGATGGAGGCCCACGGCCCAGGGCACATGGCGCTGTCGGACAACGCCGCCGGCGAGGTCATCGCGCTGCCGCTGCAGCACGGCCAGCAGATGTGGGTCCGCGAGCACGGGTTCCTGTGCGCGACGGGGAACATCCGCTACGACTGGGACCAGACCCACATCTGGTACGTGACGGGCACCGGGGACGACAAGGAAACCCACTACCCGATGGGCCAGTACGGCGACATCTTCACCGCCACCGACCGTCCGGGCCTGCTGCTGCTGCACTCCCCTGGCAACACGTTCATCCGCGACCTGCGGCCGGGCGAGTCGCTGCTGATCCAGCCCAGCTCGCTGCTGTACCGGGACGTGTCGGTGGGGGTGCACCTGCACCTGGAGTACCCGCGCAACATGGGTTTCGCGTTCTGGCACCCGCGCTGGAGCTACCGGAACATCTGGGTCCGGCTCACCGGCCCTGGCCGCGTCGCGGTCCAGTCGGTGTACGCGCGGCCCGAGAACACCGATACCATCCAGAACTCCTCGTACGCCACGCACCATCGCTGGTAGACCTGGTAGATCCGCCTCCTGCCGGGGTACCCACCAGGAGTGGACCGGCTGGCGGAATACCGGGGCAAGCGTGACCCGGCGCGCACGCCTGAGCCTGTCCCTGAGGGGGAACCCGACGGGACAGGCGACCAGGCGGGCATCTTCGTGGTGCAAGAGCACCACGCACGCCGGCTGCACTGGGACTTCCGGCTGGAACGCGGCGGGGTGCTCGTCTCGTGGGCCCTGCCGAAGGGGGTCCCCGACAACCCTGAGCAGAACCACCTGGCCGTGCACACCGAGGACCACCCGCTGGAGTACGCGACCTTCCACGGCGAGATCCCGCGCGGCGAGTACGGCGGCGGCTCCGTCACCATCTGGGATCACGGCACCTACGAGGTGCTGAAGTGGACCGACCGCGAGGTCAAGGTCTTCCTGCACGGCGAGCGGCTGCACGGCGGCTACGTGCTGTTCGCGACCGGCGGCAAGGACGACAAGAACTGGATGATCCACCGCGAGCGGCTCCCGCTGCCCGCCAGCCTGTCGCCGATGCTCGCCACGATCGGCAAGCCGCCCGCCCGCGGCCTGGAGGAGTGGGCGGTGGAGATGAAGTGGGACGGTGTCCGCGCGATCGCGTTCATCGAGAACGGCCGGCTCCGGCTCGGCTCGCGGACCGGCAAGGACATCACCGCCACCTACCCGGAACTGGCCGGGATGGCCCGCGCGACCGGCCATAAGCAGGCAATGATCGACGGCGAGATCGTCGCCTTCAGCGACGGCCGGCCCGACTTCGAGGCGCTGCAGCCGCGGATGCACGTCTCCTCGCCAGCGCAGGCTGTCCGGCTGGCGCAGCTCACGCCCGTCACGTATCTCGCGTTCGACGTGCTGCAACTGGACGGGCGGTCGCTCACCGGGCTCCCTTACTCAGAGCGGCATGCGCTGCTCAATTCCTTTTTCCCGAACGGGAGCAACTGGCTCTCCCCGCCCAATTTCCCCGGCGAGGACCTGGACGACGTGCTCAGCGCCTCCGCGGCGAACGGCCTGGAAGGCGTGGTGGCGAAGCGGCTCGACTCCAGGTACGAGCCGGGCGCCAGGACGGGCAGCTGGCTGAAGGTCAAGAACCAGCTCCGCCAGGAAGTCGTCGTGGCGGGCTGGAAGCCGGGCAAGGGCAACAGGACCGGGCTGATCGGCTCGCTGCTCGTCGGCGTGCATGACGACGACGGGGACCTGATTTACTGCGGGCACGTCGGCACCGGCTTCACCGATGTCACACTGCGCATGCTGAGCCGCAAGCTGGAGTCGCTGCGCCGCAAGGACAGCCCGTTCGGCAAGCCGGTGCCCGCCGAGGACGCCAGGAACACCGTCTGGGTGGAGCCCCGGCTGGTGGCCGAGGTGGCGTTCGACCGCTGGACGCGGGAGGGGCGCTTGCGCGCCCCCGTCTATCACGGGCTGCGGGACGACAAGGATCCCGCCGACGTCGTCAGGGAGACCTAGTGGACAAGGTTCCGGTCCAGATCGACGGCCACAGCCTGACGCTGAGCAACCTGACGAAGGTGCTGTACCCGGCGGACGGGTTCACCAAGGCCGAGGTGCTCGACTACTACCAGCAGATCTCCGCCGTGCTGCTGCCGCACATCGCGGGCCGGCCGATGACGCTCAAGCGCTATCCGGAAGGCGTCGACGCCGAGTCGTTCTTCGCCAAGCACGCGCCCGGCCACCGGCCGGACTGGATCCGCACCGAGGACGTGGAGTCGCGCAGCTCGCGGTCCCGTGAGCCGGGCGGCACGGTCACCTACCTGGTCATCGATGACCTGGCCGCGCTGATCTGGGCGGCCAACCTGGCCGGCCTCGAGCTGCACGTCCCGATGTGGCGGTTTCCCGGCAGGGAACCGGACCTGCTCGTCTTCGACCTCGACCCTGGGCTGCCCGCCACGGTGGTGGACTGCTGCCGGGTGGCCGAGGAACTCCGCCCGCTGCTCGAAGAGGAGGGCCTGCGGCCGCTGCCCAAGACCTCGGGCGGCAAGGGCCTGCAGCTGTACGCGCCGATCAGCGGCCTGACGGCCGAACAGGCCAGCGCGCGGGCGAAGGCGCTGGCCGAGCGGATGGAAGAGGAGCACCCCGGTCAGGTGGTGTCCCGGATGACCAGGTTGCTGCGCGAGGGCAAGGTGCTCATCGACTGGAGCCAGAACAACGGCTCCAAGACCACCATCGCCCCCTACTCGCTGCGCGCCAGGACCCACCCCACCGTGTCGGCCCCGGTCACGTGGGACGAAGTGGCCGCCTGCCGGAAGACCGACGACCTCTTCTTCACCGCGCCCGACGTCCTCGCCCGCGTGGACGCCCACGGCGATCTTTTCGCTCCCCTGCTGCCCCCGGCGCCGCCCGAGGCATTACGGTCGTGTCGTGGCGAACATCACCATGTACGACACCATCTACAACAACCAGTTCCCGGCTAACGCGCAGGCGTACGCGGCCTATGTCGACGGCGGCCTCGGGGACCAGCCGAACTACGCCTACATCGTCAACACGTTCCCCAAAGCGCAGCATCTGAGCATCGCGCTCTTCTCCAGCAACAACGCGGACGCGCTCGACGTCGAAGCGGGCGCGGCCACCCCTGACGAGATCCCGGCCTGGTGCACGCGGCAACGGTCGCGCGGCATCCAGCGGCCGTGTATTTACGCGAACGCCTCCACGATGCAGGGCAACGTCCTGCCGGTGCTGTCCGAGGCAAAGATCGCCCGGTCCAGCGTGCGGCTGTGGAGCGCGCACTACGGGCTCGGCGAGCATATCTGCGGTCCCAATAGCTGCGGCGCGCTGAGCATCGAGGCCGACGGCACGCAGTGGACGTCCAGCGCACACGGCCTGGTCCTCGACCAGTCCGAGCTGCAATCGAACTTCTTCACTGTTTCTCCCACCCACGGCCCTATCGCGGAGGCGGAATTGCAATCAGGCCAGCTCAACACGGGCAAGAACGCACCGACGAATATCGCCGTCGCGCCGGGGACGGCGCACCAGATCGCCTTCGGCTGCGACAATGCCGTTGAAGGGCAGCCGTCGGCCTTCCTGCGGATAGCGATCTACGACTCGGGACCGGGCTGGCACGTGACGAATAACGTGTCGGTCGACGGGACCAAGGGGCTGCGTGTCTGGCCGTTCCCCAACCCGGCGAAGACCGGAGTGGTCTCGGTGATCCGGACGGACTCGGGCACGTTCCCCGTCGGCTACGTCGTCTACTGAACAGCGGGAACGCCAGCGCCCGCGGCGCCCCCTTCACCAGGGGCTGCCGCGGGCGCTTGTCGCCGGGCCGCGCGTGACGTCCGGTCAGGCGTACTTCTGGATCATCGCGCCGAGGTTCGGCAGCGCTGCCTCCATGTGCTTGCTGGCGCCGCCGCGCACCGCGCCGTACGCCTTGACGACCGCGGCCCGGCCGGACCGGTCCCGCATGGCGTCGGTCACCACGAGCAGCGCCGGGCACACCTCGTCGCTGCGCTTGGACAGGTAGTCGCCGAAGTCGCCGCCGCCGGACACCTGGAAGTCCGCCCAGAACGGGGCCAGCTGATTCACCATGTCCGGAACCATGCCGGCGACCGTCTCCTGGTAGTAGCCGGGCGCGAACGCGGTAATCGCCTTGAAGGCGACCTTGACCGCGGTCCCGGACAACCCGGACTTGCTCGCCAGCTCGCTGTCGACCAGGGCGAGGGTGTCGGAGACGACCCTGGGCTGGACGTCGGGGCGAAGCAGCATCTCCTGCAGCGTAGCCATGTGGCTCCTTTTGCTCAGTATCTGGGCTTTCCGCCGCTAACCGTACTGAGTCGCGGGGCCGCGTTCGGGGCGTTTCACCAGACGGTTACGCAATGTCCGGCGGCGCGTCCTTTACCCTCCGCGCGCCTCCCCGGAAGCGGTGCCGCCGTGTGCCAGGCTTGTCGCCGCAAGCTACCGTTCGACGCCATCCGGGGGAACGATCCGGCGATGCTGGGCAGGGATCATGCGCTGAGCGGCGCGCTGGCGTTCGCCGCTCTCGGGCCGTCGCTGCACGTCACAGGCTCGCACCTGGCAGCGGGGGTGCTGCTCACCGCCGGGGCCGGCACGCTGCCGGACATCGACCACCCGGACAGCACGATCTCGCGCGAGTTCGGCTTCCTGACCCAGGCCTTCGCCTGGCTGGTGGACCGGCTGTCCGGCGGCCACCGGCACGGCACCCACAGCCTGGTCGGCATCGCGGTGTTCTCCGCAGGCGCGCTCGCCGCCGGCTCGTACCAGCTGAGCGCGCGCCTGAGCGGGCACACGGTGTTCTCCTGGCACCTGGTGCCCGCGGCGCTGTACCTGGCGCTGCTGTACTCGGCCGCGCTGCGCGCGCTGCACATCGGCGGGCACCACGGCGACCTGCTCGGCATCGGCGGCGCGGTGATCACCTGCTACACCCGCTGGGACCTGGTGCTGATCCCGCTCTGGCACTGGCACGTGCCGCTGCTCGCGCTGGCCGTCGCGCTCGGCTGCGCCGCGCACATCGCCGGCGACGAGCTGACCCACGGCGGCTGCCCGATCTTCTGGCCGGTCAGCGGGCACGAGTTCCACCTAGTGCCGCGCCCGCTGCAGATCACCACCGCCAAGATGGGGGAGAACTGGGTGGTCTTCCCGCTGCTGGTGGTGGCGCTGTTCGCGGCCGTGTGGCACGCGACCGGCCATCCGCTGTGACGTTATCCCGCCCCTGTCGACGCCGTCGCCGACGGCGATGTCGTCGGCACCGCCGAGCTTGGCGACGCGGACGCGGACGCGGACACGCCGATAGCCGGCGAGTTGGTCGGCTCGCCGGGGATCGTGTAGAGCGCCTTCCACGGCGACCCCGACGGGTCGGACGCCTCTGACGCCGGGGAGACTCCCTGGTTGGCCCACCTGGCTTCGTACGGCAACCCCTGGTAGAGGACCTTGTCCCCCTTCTGGTACGCCGTGCCCTGTGCCCAGGCCGGGTAGCTGCCTGGCGGCAGCTTGAAGACGGCCGACTGGCCCTCGCCAGGCACCACCGGGCCGAGCAGCTCCCAGGGCGACTGCCAGGCGAACTGCACCTGCGCCGAGGGGTCGTCGCCGGTGTTGTACCACTTGGCCTGGTAGATCTCGCCGTTCTCCACGACCTTGTAGCCGAACGGGTAGCTCGCGCCCGCCGACCACAGCGGGTACGGCGCGTCCGCGGGGTTGGTGTCCGGCGCGACCGGCTGCACGTTGCCAGAGGACGGCAGGATCACCGCGGCGCCCTTCAGCGCGGCGAAGGTCTGGGTGAACTGCAGGCCGGTCTGGGTCGTGCCGCTGCACGTGTTGGAGTGCAGCCCGATCTCCGGATAGGTCGAGCCGCACTGGGCGTCCCTGTTGATGTCCCACATCGAGAGCCGGCCCAGGTGGCTCGCGTTGGCGAAGCTGACCAGCGACTGCGCGTCGGCCACGCTGAAGTTCTGGCCCTGCTGGTCGTTCTGGCCGATCATCACCGTCGCGCCGAGCCGCTGCCAGATCTGCCGCGTGCTCAGCTTGATGCCGTACTGCGGGTACATGGTGGCGAGCTGCTTGGCGGTGGCGTTCAGCGCGTCCTCGGCCGCCTGTCCCATGCTGGTCCCGGTGGGCAGCGAGGTGTAGTCCATGGTCATGATGTTGATGCCGGCCAGCGTGACATGGTCGTGGAGCATCGACGCGAGCACCGACATGGCGTTGCTCTGCAGCCCGTTCGTCTCGACAGGGAAGGTCAGCCAGACGTTCAGCTTGGGGTTGGCGTGCTCCAGGCTGGCGATGGCCTGCGCGCGCCGCGTCTCAGCGCCGAAGTTGTCCAGCGCCGCCCCTTCGATGTCCAGGTCGATCGTGTTCACGTTGTAGGCGCTGATCACGGACTGGTAGGCGGCGGTGAGCGCGTCGGCGGTCGGGCAGGCGACGTCCAGGCTGGTGTTCGCCTTGCCGCCGAACGACACGATGGCCTGCTGGCCCTCCTGCTGGAGCTGCGCGATCCGCGGGCCTATCGCCAGCACCTGGCTGGCCTGGTCCAGCGAGTAGACGCCGCCCCAGCTCGGGGTGCACTGCGTGCTCGACGTGGCGACCACGAAGCCGAGGACGCTCTGCCGCGCCGGGTTGGCGGTGGAGCTCTGGAACTGGAACGTCGGGGTCAGCGTGACGTCGACGTACGGCGCGAACCACGTCTGGCGGGTGGTGGCTGCGACCGGGGTCAGCAGCTTCTGCTTGACGACGGCGTAGTAGCCGCCGTAACCGACGCCTGCGATGACCACGAGGGCCACGAGCACCCGGAGGAGCGACAGCCGGCGCTTCGGCGACCCCGCCTCAAGCTGCGCGGGCGGGGCGGGCGGCGCACTCATCGGCAGGCCCGCCAGCGACTGGTACTGGTACTCGGAGATGCCCGGCTGCAGCACGTCCCGCCAGTCGGTCGGCTTGGGCTGTTCCACCTGGCGACGGAAGATCGAGCCCAGCCAGGTGCGCTTGCCCGGTTTCTTGTACAGCAGCGACGTGCCGTGGATCCACGTGTCCACGACGGTGTTGCGCAGGCCGATGAACGCCTTGACCGCGTAGCAGGCCAGGATGACATTGAGCGCCGCGTAGACGAAGTTCTCCGTCAGGTGGTGGACGTACGCGCGGTACAGCGTGTAGCCGGCCAGCCCGATCAGCACGTAGGGCGCCAGCAGCAGGAACGGCGGCACGACCGTGCGGTCCTTGACCTTGGGCGTGCGCGCGAACGTCGCCTTGGACGCCGTGATGCCCTGCACGATCGACGAGAACGTGCCGGCCAGGTTGACCCCGAGCAGGATCAGGTTGAAGCCGTAGATGCGCAGCACGTCGATCCGCTTGTAGCCGCAGTAGCGCAGGTCGCTGGCCTGAGCCATGAAGTAGGGCAGCGCGACGAGGCCGAGCAGCGGGCTGATCAGCGCGGCGCTGAACGGGAACGCGAGCAGGATCAGCAGGCTGGTTGAGCTCCAGCAGATGGAGGCCATGTAGTTCCACCGCAGGAACAGCTCGGCGAACCTGACCCGGTTGCCCTTTTGCTTGCGCAGCCGCGCCACCCGGTGCAGCTTGGCGAGGATCAGCAGGCCGCCGTTGGCCCAGCGGCGCCGCTGGATGCACAGCGAGCCGAAGTCCGGCGGGGTGGCGCTGTAGCTGAGCCGCTCCGGGTAGTTGTGCAGCCGCCAGCCGTACAGCCCCATGTCGATCGTGGACTCGGTGTCCTCGATGGCCGTGCGGTCCTTGATGTACTGCTTGATCTCGTAGTCGCCGATGTAGGACGACTCGGCGATCTGGTCGAGCGCCTTCTTGCGGATGACCGCGTTCGCGCCGACCCAGAACGTGGCGTCGTAGTAGGTCAGGCCCTGGTGCACGATGTGCTGCAGGTCGGTGGTCGCGCCGGCGATCCGCTCCAGCCGGGTGGCGGAGCCGGGGAACGAGCTGTACGGCGTCTGCGTGATGGAGATGTCCTGGTACTCGTGCTGCTCGAGCACGTGCACCAGCCGCAGGCAGTACTCGGGCAGCAGCACGCTGTCGGCGTCCAGCGTCACCACGTAATCCGGGTCGGGGATGTACGCCCCGGTACCGGGCTTGGTGCGCACCAGCGCCGTGCCGCCAGGCACCTGCGCCTCGCGGAAGTGGCCGCCCATCAGCCCGATGTAGCTGTTGAGGTTCATCGCCTTGTTGGGCTCATGGGACAGCGACACGTACTTCTTGCGCTCGAAGCTCGTGACCCGGACGGTGAACGTCCACACGAGCCGCCGGTACAGCCGCAGGAACATCTGCGGGTGCAGCACGACGCCCTCGCCGGCCGAGTCAAGCAGCGCCGTCCGCACCTCGCGGAACGACTCCGCCAGCTTGAGCAGGATCTCGTTGACGAAGAACGTGTCGGCGTGGTCGACGATCTCCTGCTCAGCGGCGAAGTCCTCGAGCCACTGGATGGCGTCGGCGTAGGCGCTGGCCACCGCCAGCATCGCGGTGTGGCCGGGGATCTCGCCACGGCGCAGCGCTATCTCCAGCGACGTCATCCCGCTGAGGAACCTGCGGGCCGGCTCGGCGAGGATCCGCTCGACCTTGGCGGGCAGCGCCCTGGCGTTCTCGAGCTGCTCGCGGGCCTTGGCGTTCTTGGGCACGTACGGGTCGTCGATGAGCAGCACGACCGACTTGTCGGGGTACTCCTGGAGCGCGGCCGACAGCAGCGTGGTCATGATGACCCGCTCTTCCTCCTGGTAGGAGGGGATGATCGTGGTCAGCGTCGGGCGCTTGGTGTCGAAGTACTGGTCCAGGCTGCCGCGGGTGGCCCGGTGGTGCGTGCGCGTCCGGTAGAAGAACCCGAGCCGGCTCAGCAGGTACGCCATCGCGGACGCGGTCAGCAGCGTGACGATCAGCAGGTACAGGACCTCTTCGGTCCTGGCTATCGCGCTCTCGTTGCCGGGGTGGAAGAAGTCGGCGAAGAACCAGTTGACGGTGTAGGCGATCCACGCGGACACGGTGACGATGATGGCGAGCCGGCCCATCGCGACCCGGCCGTCGCTGACCGGCTTGGGCACCATCGGCAGCGCCTTGGTGCGCCGGTCGCTGCCCAGCTGCTTGCGGCGCTTGGCCGACGACTGCTGCTTCTTCTTCTGCTTCGGGGCGTCGTCGCGATCCCGGCGAGAGCCGTTCCTGGTCTGCTGCCCGGGCTGCCCGTTCCGCCCGTCGTAGCCGTTGGGGCCGTCCCAGCCGTTACGCCCGTCGTAGCCGTTCTGGCCGCCGTAGCCCTGGTCGCCGTAGCCGCCCTGCCCGTAGGGGTCCCGGCCGTCACCGTACCCGTTGCCGGGTCCCTGTCCCTGACCGGGGCGCTGCCCAGGAGGCTGTCCCGGATACTGGCCAGGCTGCTGCTGCCCTTGCTGCCCGGGGCTTACCGGACGCGATGGCACCAGCGTGCGCGACCCTCGGCCGTTCACGTATACGTCGGGAGCTCGCTGATCATTGCGCTGGACGGGATTCCTGTTCTGGCCGTCCCCAGGCGTCAGTGCCATCCCGCTCATCCCCCAAGGTCCACATGTACCGCGCCGCGTGCGGCGGCAGCGGGCGGGTCGCACACGGACCCCCCGTGTGACCCATGGCAAGAACTGCTGCGGACGATCTTTCAGTTGTCTAATGGTTCTGAAGCGTCCGAATTTCCAACAATCTATCCCAGGAATCCCTAACGAGAGGGGTTTTGGCCTGATGTTCCCGACCTGTTAACTCGATTACCGGGAAGCAGCTTGATTACTGGGAAGTAGGTAGCCTCGATGGCCGCGGGCAACGCGCCACGCGAACGCAGGCGAATTAATAACCTATTCGGACCACGGCGGAACCACCGGAAGAGCGGCCGTCGCCAGCGGGGGCAGGAGCACAGGGCACAGTCGCTACCCGGCCGGTAGTGACGATGCGCCTGGCGGTCATGACCGCAGACGCAGCGCGAAAGTCGGCGAGGGCGAGTCCCATGCATTGCCCAATGACTACCATGCCGAGCGCCGCTCGGCGCAATTTCCCAGGAGGACGCGAACACGATTTCCCAGAGAGGACAGCGAACACCATGGCAGGACGAGTAGCAGGCAAGGTCGCCTTCGTCACCGGCGCCGCCCGCGGCCAGGGCCGCAGTCACGCGATCCGGCTGGCCGAAGAGGGCGCCGACATCATCGCCGTCGACGTCCTCCAGGACACGATCGACACCAACCTGACCGGCGTCTGGCACACGATGGCCGCCGCCGTCCCGCACCTGATCGGCAATGGCGGCGGATCGATCATCTGCATCAGCTCCACCGCGGGGATCAAGGGCCTGCCGTTCTTCGCGCCGTACGTGGCGGCCAAGCACGGCGTCGTCGGCCTCGCCAAGTCGATGGCCAACGAGCTCTCCAGGCACAACATCAGGGTCAATACCGTCCACCCGACCGGCGTGAACACCCCGATGGGCACCGGCCTCGGCGCGCTGCACCCACTGCTGGCCAAGGATCCGAACCTCGGTCCGATCTACATGAACACGCTGGCTGTCGACCCTATCGAGCCGCGCGACGTCAGCAACGCGGTGCTGTTCCTCGCCTCCGACGAGGCCCGGTACGTGACGGGCCTCGAGTTCACCGTCGACGCGGGCTGCACGATCCGGTGACGGATTCCGGCGCGTGACGCGAGGGTACTGCTGCTGTCAGACTGCGTATACCACCCCCATTCCCCGCTCGCCGCACGCCCGATCATCAGGAGTCCGCATGGCCGTCATCATCGTCGCGACCGCGTATCCCGCCCCCGAGTACCGCGAGGAAGTGATCGCCGCCTTCGAGGAAGCCATCGGGAAGGTGCACGCCGAAGAGGACGGCTGCGAGCTCTACGCCCTGCATGAGGGACCGGATGGCCGGCTGGTCATGATCGAGAAGTACGCGTCGGACGAGGCCGTGGCCGCGCACCGGGCGGGCGCCGGGCTGGCCGCGCTGCGGGAGGCGCTGGGCGGGAAGCTGTCCGCGCCCATGGACGTGCAGGTGCTCACCCCGCACCCGGCTGGCTCCCCCGTCAAGGGCGCGTTGTAGCGGGCGCGAGACACCATGGCTAACAAGTGGTTCGAGACGGTCGCGGTCGCGCAGCGGCGCGCGAAGCGGCGGCTGCCCCCGTCGGTATACGGCGCGCTGGTCGCCGGCGCCGAGGCGGGCGTGACCGTCAGGGACAACGTGGCGGCGTTCTCCGAGCTCGGGTTCGCCCCGCACGTGGCCGGGCTGCCCGCGACGCGGGAGATGGCCACCACGGTGATGGGCCAGGAGATCTCGCTGCCGGTGCTGATCTCGCCGACCGGCGTGCAGGCGGTGCACCCGGACGGCGAGGTCGCCGTCGCGCGGGCCGCGGCCGCCCGCGGCACGGTCATGAGCCTGTCGTCGTTCGCCTCCAAGCCGGTCGAGGAGGTGCTGGCGGCTAATCCGCGGACGTTCTTCCAGATGTACTGGGTGGGCGGCAGGGACGAGATGGCCGCCAGGATGGAGCGCGCGCGGGCGGCCGGGGCCGTGGGGCTGATCGCGACGCTGGACTGGTCGTTCTCGTTCGGGCGGGACTGGGGGTCGCCGCACATCCCGGAGAAGATGACGCTGCGGGAAATGATCCGGCAGGCGCCGGAGGCGCTGTCGCGGCCGTCCTGGCTGGCCGAGTGGCTGCGGACCGGCGCGATCCCGGGCCTGACCGTGCCCAACATGCCCGTCGGCGGGGCGCCGGCGCCCACGTTCTTCGGCGCCTACGGGCAGTGGATGCAGACCCCGCCGCCGTCCTGGGACGACGTCGCGTGGCTGCGCGAGCAGTGGGGCGGGCCGTTCATGCTCAAGGGCGTCACCCGGGTCGACGACGCCAAGCGGGCCGTAGACGCGGGCGTCACCGCCATCTCGGTGTCCAACCACGGCGGCAACAACCTGGACGGGACGCCCGCCACGATCCGGCTGCTGCCGGACATCGCGCACGCCGTCGGTGACCAGGCCGAGGTGCTGATGGACGGCGGGGTGCGGCGCGGCGGGGACGTGGTCAAGGCGCTGGCGCTCGGCGCGCGGGCCGTGCTGATCGGGCGCGCCTACCTGTGGGGGCTGGCGGCCAACGGGCAGGCGGGCGTGGAGAACGTGCTCGACCTGCTGCGGTCAGGGATCGACGCCTGCCTGCTCGGGCTGGGGCGCTCGTCGATTTCCGAGCTGTCGCCCGAGGACCTGGTGATACCGCCTGGGTTCACCCGCCGCCTCGGCGGCTGACGCCTTTGGCGCGCTAAGCGGCAATCCGGCGCTAGGAAATTGAGCGGCGCGGAGCAGGCGGTTCTGCGAGCATTCCCGGATGACTGAGGAATCCCTGAGCCCTTCCCCTGCAGGCCGGCCTGCGGCTTCTCCGCGGACCGGGCAGGTATCGGTCGTCACGGGCGGCTCGGCCGGTCTTGGGCTGGCGATAGCCGGCGCCCTCGCGCGAGCCGGGTCGGCTGTGGTGCTCGCCAGCCGTTCAGCGGCGCGCTGCGAGCAGGCAGCCCGGCACCTGACAGCCCAGACCGGCCGTCCCGCGCTGGGCCACGCATGCGACGTCACCGACGAGGATGCCGTTGCCGCCCTGGCCGATCGCGTACTGTCCGCGTTCGGCCGACTGGACGTGATGGTGACCAGCGCAGGCGTGCAGGCACGGGGGACCATCGATGAGCTGTCCGCCGCCGACCTGCGCGCATGCCTGGAGGTCAACGTGGTGGGAACCTGGCTCGCCTGCCGCGCGGCCGCCGGGCCCATGCGCGAGGCCGGGTACGGCCGCATCCTCACTCTTGCCAGCGCACTCGGGCTCGTCGGCAGCGCAGGCCGCGCCGGGTACGCGGCCAGCAAGGGCGCTGTCGTCCAGCTCACACGCAGCCTCGCTGCTGAGCTCGCCGGAACCGGCATCACGGTGAACGCGCTCGCTCCCGGGCCGTTCCGCACGCCGCTCAACAACGGGATCGATGATGACCCGCACGTCCGGCGCTTCCTCAACGCCGAGGTCCCGATGCGCCGCTGGGCCGCCCCCGAAGAACTCACCGGAGCAGCATTGCTGCTCACCGACCCGCAATCCACTTACATCACCGGTACCGTCCTTCCCGTCGACGGCGGCTGGACGAGCCACTGACCAGGCAACGCCAGCAGTCTCCGGGCTCAGCCGGCGCGGATGTCGTGGAGGTAGAAGTAGCGCCTAGCCGACGCGATGTCGTGGACCAAAACAATCACAGCAATACATGTCTGCATCATTAATCGAACACAAAATCATGTACTACGATTTGATTTCCACATTGATATCTGTATAATCGAAGCATGACAGATTCTCCCTAGCGCCGGGGCGGAGGTGATCCAGGTGCCAGAAACGGGATTCGGCAGCGCGGCAGCAGCGGCCGGCATGCTCGACGCATCGCTGGATTACCTGGCCGCGACCGACTGGGCGTCGCTGGGCACCCAGGCGCACGGGGAGATGCTCGCCCAGCTGCAGCGGGCGCAGGCGCAGCTGACCGCGGTGAACGCCGCGGTGCTCGCGGCGTTCACCGCGCAGTCGGGGTATGAGCCGGACGGGCACCGGTCGGCGATGGCCTGGCTGGTCAACCGCACGAAGATGTCCCGCGGCGCGGCGGCCGGCGCGATCGGCTGGCAGCGGCGGCTGGCCCGGCACGGCGTCATCGCCGCCGCGATGGCCACCCGGAAGATCTCAGAGTCCTGGGGTAAGGACATCGCCACCTGGACCGACCCGCTGCCACCGCTCGAGCGTGACCAGGCCGACGAGATCCTGCTGGAAGCCGCGGCGGCCGGGGTGCCGCTGGAAGACCTGCGGGTGCTGGCCCGGTCGATCTGGGAGACGTGGAAGGCGCAGCACCCCGACCCCGACGACGGCAACGGGGAGCCAGGCGACGAGGACGGGTTCGAGGACCGGCGGCTGCGGCTGGGTGTCACCTTCGGCGGCGCCGGGAAACTGACCGGCGACCTGGCCGCCGGGTGCGCGGCCAAGCTGCAGGCGATCTTCGACGCGCTCGGCAAGCACCGTGGCGCCTGATGACTGGCGCAGCATCGAGCAGCGGCAGCACGACGCCCTCGATGAGGCGCTGTCGCGGCTGATCAAGTCCGGGCTGCTGCCGCAGTCGGCCGGCACCGACACCCTCGCCCAGGTGATCATCCCGTTCCCCGCGCTGCGCGGCCTGCACGGCGCGTCGTCTGCCGAGGAGCAGTGGATGGCCGGCAACGCCGGGCAGCCCGGCTGGCTGACCGGCATCGGCGCCGAGGCCGCCGCCTGCGACGCGACGATCGTGCCGATCGTCACCGGCACCGTGGACTGGCAGGCCGTCGATGACGATGACCCAGGTGTGGATCGACGCGCACGGCCTGGACCGCGGCCGCGAGCCGTGCGGCTGCACGCTGCGGCGGCTGCACCTGCCAGCCCCCCGCCCCGCTGGACGCCGAGGCGAAGGCGCGGCTGCGGCGCACCCTGCTGGCGATGGCCGCCGACGCGATGTCCGGCCCGACCGGGCTGGCCGCCTACCTGCGCTCCCGCCTGCTGGGCGCCCCGTACAACAGCGCGAGCCTGCCGCTGGACGTGGGCCGCGCCCGGGACATCCCGGACCACATCCGCCGCGCGGTCATCCTGCGCGACAAGCACTGCGGCTGGCCCGGCGGCTGCGACGTGGGCCCAGCCGGGAGCGACATCCACCACCTCCAACAGTGGTCGGAGGGCGGCAAAACCAGCCTTGATGACCTGAAAATGTATTGTAAATTCCATCATCTGGTGATGATTCACCGTCGCGGCTGGAAGGTGATCATGCATCCCGATGGCACCTCCGAGGCCATCTCCCCGCACGGAGAAGTCATCCGCAGCCACGGCCCGCCACCTGGTGAAGCGGGATAACCCGCCGCCAAGTACTTCTTCTGGACCGCCAGAAGAGGCGGGCCGCCGCGGTGTGCCACCACTGGCGGCGGCCCTAGATCACCCCATCCCATACCCGGACGGAATGACCATGGACTCCATCTTCTATCAGCCTGGGGACATCGCGCCCCTCTCCCTCCCAGCCCTGCTCCCGGCGAGCACAGCTCCTGCCGCGCCCATCCCCGAGATCAGCCAGCTGGACCGGATCAGCCGACTCGCCGCCCTTGGCCCGGAAGACACCGTCGCGGGCCTGCTGTGGCTGGCGATGAACTTCCCCGCCGTCTGCGACGCCATGCTGGACAAAACCGAATTCGATGCCGTCGACGACGAGGACCCCTGCCAGGAACCCGAGCCGTTTTGCGCCGAGTGTGGCGCCGACATCGGCATCTTCCTGCGCTACGGCACCGACTGGCGGCACTACCTCGGCGACGTCACCACCCCGGTCAGATCGAAGTATTCGACCCCGGACACGACCCTGTAGTCGCCTGGCGCTTGCCCGGCATACCTGCCTAGTAAGCTCACGACACGCCCGCCAGCCGGCTGACTGGCGGGCGGGCGCCTTTCTAGCCACTCCCGAGCGAGGTCAGCGGCCGGCCGACGCCATGTAGTGCAGGTAAAGAAAGAACGGCAAGAGTACGTGGTGACGTGGAGGCCGGGAAGTGGCACTCATTCGGCGGGGCATTCACCTCGACACGCACGGCGCCGATGACGGGGCGGCGGTGTTCGGGCGGCTGGCGGAGGCGGCGCGGGCGGCGGAGAACGCCGGGTTCGACGCGATCTCCGTGCCGGACCACATCTACGACCCCGGCGGGCCGGCCTCCCCCATGTTCGAGGCGTACACCGTCCTGGGGGCGCTGGCGGCGGTCACCTCGTCGGCGACGCTGCTCACGCTGGCCAGCCCGGTTACATTGCGCGAACCGGGGCTGCTCGCCAAGGCGGTGACGACGCTCGACGTCATCTCGGGCGGCCGGGCCGTGCTCAGCGTCGGCGTGGGCTGGGATGTCGCCGAGCACGAGGCGTACGGGATCGAGTTTCCCGGGGTCGGCGAGCGGTTTGACCGGCTTGAGGAGGAACTGGGCATCTGCCGTGCCCTGTTCCGGGATGAGCAGGCGACCTTCACCGGGAAGTTCTACGCGGTGCGGGATGCCTACAACTCGCCCCGGCCGGTGCGGGGCTCCATCCCGGTGCTCGTGGCCGGGAACGGCGAGAAGCGCACGCTGGACTTGGCCGCGCGCTACGGGGACGCGTGCAATGTGTTCGGCGACCCTGCGGAGGTCCGGCGCAAGTTCGAGGTGCTCGACCGGCACTGCGAGCGGGCCGGGCGGGACCCGGCGGAGATCACCAGGACCGTGGCTGAGTTCGACGCCAGGGACCTCGGCGCGCTGGCCTCATCGGCGCGGGCAATGGCGGCCGCGGGCGCGGACGGCATGATCGTCGCCTGCCCGGATGACCCCGCGCGGATCGCTGCCATCGGCCAGGTCCTGGGAGAGTACTTCCCCGGCTAGACGTTCACCATGAGCCGATCCGGGCACCGGAGTAGGGATTACCCGATAGAGACCTGCCAGCGGAGCGCAAGGCTGACGCGAGTTGTTCTATGGCATGCGATTGACGCGGGCTCAGGGACGTAAGTTCCGCTCGCGGCGAAGTGCTCTTGAATCGCTGGCCAGGACCCGCCTTGCAGCAAGACAGCATTGCCGCAGCGGCGACAGCTCGTCCGCCGCC
>CAWJLP010000003.1:0-334007 GCA_963843745.1 uncultured Actinomycetota bacterium | reverse complement strand
GCGGTATTCTCGCGTGGTCCGGGGCAATGCGCGGGAGGTCACCTGGGGAAGCAGGCTCACTGCACCTTCCACCGCAGCAAGGGCAACCTCGGGCGATTTGCCCGCAGGCAAGGAAAGCTCTGCCAGAGAGCGAAGGGCCTCGATCCGCAACCAGGCCGGAGCCTGCTCCTGATGGGCTGCCTCTGCGAAGCAGTCCGACGCCTGTACGAGGCGATCGGTATTTCCTGTGTCGTGGCCCAGGACCCTAAGGGCGTTCCCGAGGTTGCTTAGGTATGTGGCTCGGTCGTAGTGGTCGCTGGGCGTGGCTTTCACCGCGGCTGCGGCCGCCTCGATAGCCTTGTCCAAGTCTGTCAGGCCTGTCGCCATGGTCCATCTGCGCTCATACCTGGCCAGGTAAGCGGCGCCTAGGTTCGATAGGTATCTGGCGCGGTCAGGGTGGTCATCCGGGCTCACGTCTACTGCGGCCTGGCATGTTTCGATAGCTGCATTAAGGACGGCTCGGTCTCCCGTGTGGTCAAACCGCGTGCGCAGAGCGGCACTTAGGTTGGACTTGCGCGATGCCAACACCGGGAAGTCGGCAGGGGTCGCCGCCACTGCGGCCTGGCACGCTTCGATAGCTACGTCCAGGTCGGCCTGGTCACCGGTGCGTTCGAACCGCGCCCGGTAGGCGGCGCCCAGGTTCGACAGGTACCCGGCGCGATCAGGATGATCGTCTGGGCTAGCGTCCACTGCGGCCTGGCACGCTTCGATAGCTACGTCCAGGTCGGCCTGGTCACCGGTGCGTTCGAACCGCGCCCGGTAGGCGGCGCCCAGGTTCGACAGGTACCCGGCGCGATCAGGATGATCGTCTGGGCTAGCGTCCACTGCGGCCTGGCACGCTTCGATAGCTACGTCCAGGTCGGCCTGGTCACCGGTGCGTTCGAACCGCGCCAGGTAGGCGGCGCCCAGATTCGACAGGTACCCGGCGCGATCAGGATGACCGTCTGGGGTTTCTTCCACGGCAATCTTTGTTGCGTGGATGGCCTCGTCCAGGTCTGCCCGACCTCCGGCTCGCCTGAACCAGGCCCTCAAGGCGGCGCCCAGGTTCGACAGGTACTCGGCATGATAAGGATGGTCGGCGGGAGTTTCTTGCACCGATATCCGGCTCACCTGTAGGGCTTCGGCAAGGTCTGCCTGGTTCCCTGTGCGTTCGAACCGGGCCCGTAGCGCAACGCCTAGGCCCGACAGATACCCATGGCGGTTAGGGTCATCTGGGGTACTACGGTCCACTGCCTCGCGGCTGGCCTCGATGGCACGTTCCAGGTCTACCAGGTGTCCACTGCGCTCGAATCGGGCCCTCCGCGCTGCCCCTAGATTCGACAGTGCCTGCGCATTGCTGTCGGCGGTGCCGAGTTCAGGTGCTGCCCGGACAGCGGTACGTGCGATCGTGAGCCAGTCCTGCAGGTGCTGCCGCCATTGCATGTACCGGCTCAAGATGAGCGGTAGGCGCCATGCTGCTACGTAACGACGCTCATGGTAAGCAGCTTCCACCGCGGCGACTAGGTTCTCATGTTCTGCATCCAGCCACGCCAAAGCGGCTGCCCGGCCTGCAAACCGGTTGCCGGGGGGAGAGTCCCACGACGGTTGAAGATGCCGAGTAGCCATCGTCGTAGTGGCTACGAAATGTTCTAGGACGCGGTCAAGGGCAGCCGCGCGCCCGTCTTCGATCACCTGAGAGTGTCCGTGCTCGTCTGCGTACAAGCGAATCAGGTCGTGCAGACCCCACCGCTCGTCGGGGCGGGCGTCGATGAGGTGTGCCCGGGCAAGATCGCCAAGCAGGCGCCGGGCTATTGGTCTTGGCTGGCCAAGCAAGACAGCGACGGTTTCGGTAGAGACGTCAGCGCCGCTGAGCAACGACATGAGCCGGAAGGCCCGGGCTTGAGCGCTTGTCAAGCGGCGATAGGACAGATCGAAAGCTGCCCTGACCGCCAAGTTCTCGCGTTGGAGTTCATCCAGCCGGGTCTGAGCATCGGCCAAGTCCGCTGCGAGCGAGGCAAGCGGCCGGAAGGGCTGATCGGCGAGGAGGGCTGAGACAATCTGGAGGGCCAAGGGCAAGTAACCGCACAGCTTACTGATAGCCGCGGCGTTCTTCGGGTCGTCTGCGACCCTGGTGTCGATATCACCGCGGGCCTGTTGCAGTACCTGGCGCAGCAAGTCAACTGCGGCTTCCGAATCGAGAACGTCCAAATCGTGCAAGCGGGCACCAAGACCAGCCAACGTGTGGCGTGAGGTCACAAGCGCCCTGTTGATCCCGTCTGTGGGCAACAGCGGTTTGGCCTGCTCAGCAGCAGAGACGTTGTCGATGACAACCAGGATGCGCTGGCCCTGCACAGCGAATGCCGTCAGGATGGACGCATACAGGCGGGAGCGGTCCTGCAAGCCTGGAGGGATGTGCTCGCCTGGCATGCCCAGCGCGCGCAGCAGTCCGTCTAGGGCCTCTTCGGGAGAAACGCGGAGACCATCGTCATAGCCGAACATGTCGGCGAACAAGACGCCTCCTGGGAACCAGCCCTCCCCGCGAACCGCACGATCCGCCACCTGCAGGGCTAGCTCGGTTTTGCCAATCCCAGCGAAGCCAGCCACAGACCACACAAGCACAGCGGTCGCGTCAGCGCGCTCTGGGTCTAGGGTGGACAGCAATGCTTGAACATCCTCATCACGGCCTGCGAACGTACTCGAGGGGGCAGGCAGGCCACCCAGCGCGGGAGTCACAGCAGGGGGTAGTCTCACCGAAATATCGCGGCCCTGAATCACCGCGCTCACGAACACGCCACCAGCGATCTCGTTGCGTGTCCCGCCCGCTGCCTCCCCCGCGGCCACCACTACCTCACAAAGCCTGGTCCATCGACCATCGATTAGGACGTCATACGTTTAGACAAGGGTATCGGTGCACGAACTATCGGTTGCTCACATGACCCTATGAGGGCCGGGCCCCTTTCCAGCTCAGCCCGGTAGCAGGACGCTCCGGGTAAGAAGTTCCGAGCTCGGGAGAGGAGACCCGGCAATGTCTGTCTACGTCGGCATCGACGTGCACCGCAAGCGGTCCGAGGTGGCGGTGGTCACCGAGGACGGCCAGGTGCAGGTGAACAGGAACGTGGTCAACGGATCAGAGCCGATGCTGCGGCTGATCGAAGACCTGCCCTCAGGGACGCCGGTGGCATTCGAGGCCGCGTTCGGCTGGGGCTGGCTGGCCCAGCTGCTGGAGGACTACGGCTTCGATCCGCACCTGGTGCACCCGCTGCCGCTCTGGTGATGGCCGCGGGCCCCACACGGTGGACGCACGCTGGGCAAGTCTCCGGTAGCCAGCAACAGACGAGTCCAAGACACGTCCGGACATGCCGCGGACAGAGCGAGCCCGGGCCCTCGCGTTTCGCGTAATCGCCAGGCCCGGGGCAGGGAGTTGCCGATTCTCACCTAACTATGTGAGCGTTGGCAAATCAGTTGGTTCACGATCCCTGCTGGCCTGGATGACGAGTATCGGTCCTTCACCGAGGGCCGCCGATTCCGCATCATCGGGAGCAAGGAGGCTCCCAGTAAACTTCGATCCGTGGTCGGTTCGACTCTAGGCACTTGAACCGTACAAGGCGGCTTCATCATTCCTTTCCATAATGGCGATAACCGACCAGATCTGGTGACGTGCGTTCGGGCAACTAATGGTCACGCGGTGATTCGTGGAAGATCTCAGACACACCTTCTGGTAGCTCCAGAGTTGGCTCCGTGCCTGCGAGCCGCGCAATGGCTTCGAGGTCTGTACTAGTGACGAGCTTGGCGAGTTCCGACGGGGGCACGTGCAGCCGACCGGCAGTCACCTCTTTCCCGAGATACTCGATCACGTCTGCCCGTGTTTTGGCTTGGCGGGCTTCAGCTTCAGCGATTTCCGCTGCGGCGTTAGTCATGCGCCGGCGTGCGCCCCAGTCCCTCACAAGGCGTAGAACCTGGACCGTGCCGAAAGCGACGAATGCACCCGCAAAGATGATGAGCTCAATCGGGTTTCGATAGGTGATCGCCTCATTGCGAAGAGGTGGGCCCATCAGGTCTGGCACCGAAAGGGATGCAAGCTCGCGAATCGCGCTAGGTACGTCAACTATCGTCTCTGGATGCTCTCCGGTCCTTTGGTCGAGCAGGCGACGCACTATGAAGTAGAGGCGCTTGCCGTCCTCCGGGGACATCACATCACGCACAGGAGTGAGATCGACGTCTTTGTCATCCCTCTGGTCACTGTAAACGAACAGCTCAGCGACGAGGGAGCGAGCGGCCGCCTCCTCCGCCATGACGAGTCCCCAGCGCTCTCCCAGATCAAGTAGGGTTTGGAACGCTTGCAGGTAGGCGCCAACCCCGCCGACCGACACATTTGGTCCGATGTCGCTTCGCCAGGTGATGTTGAACTGCTCTCCGCGAAGTGGTGGCTCGTAGCCGCGCGGAAGAAACTGCCATGGTTCCATCGATTGTCCAGCCCTTAGCCTCGATGAGGCAATCGTCTCAAGTGCTCCGTTCGATATGACGGAGGATCCTACCGCCTTCCTGCTCAGAGCATCGGCGTATGCACTTACATTCGCTTGCCTTGATCTCTGCATCAACATTCGCGCCGATCAGCAGGCCGGCGCGGCTGACAACAGCTGCGCCGGCCGTTGGGCTAAATCGCAGTCCCGGACATAAACCGCTGGCAGCAGTCGGTCAGGCTGTATGTTCATGCATCGCCGTCGCCCGGGGTTGCCGTCCGCTTCTGCCGCGGACAGGGTCACCGCCACGGACATGGCGGGGGGCGTTGGCCATGCCCTGGTGGCCTGTCGGCGGCCGCGGAACTGTGCCGGCCGAGGACGGAGGCTGACGGGCGGGCCCGACACGGAGAGCAATTTGAGTCTTCGCACGCCCGTGCAACGAGCCGCCGGTCGCTATGGTGTGCCGCTCCGTAGCGGTGACCATCGAAGTGGCGCTGAATGTGTCTATCTGTCCGCGGCGATACGGGCATGGCCCGGCGCAAGAGGGGCGTCTCCAGGCGAGCGCCTCGTACGAGCAAGCCCCAGCGGATAACAAGCCAGTGAGAAAAGGGCGTTGTGTTCTGTGGCTCTGCGTGGTTTCGCTGACGCCGGACGGTGGCCTGCGAGAGGATTAGTGGCCTTGGTCTTGGCGGTACTGCCGCGACGGCAGGGCATCTGGCTGCCCCGTGCGCGTCTATGTGTCGGGAGCGATCCGGCCAGGTGAATGCGCGCGGGAGGGGAGTGCCGCAAAGCACGGGGATTTGTGGGCTGCCTTGCCCAGGTACTAGCGGCGCCGTGAAGGGAGGGGCTGGTGCCTGACGATGGCTTCGGTTGGTCTTCATCGGACCGTGGGATGCTGGTTCGCTCGGCTGTCCGGATGTGGCGGGATGGCCTGATTAATCTGACCGGGTCAAACCGGCTGCTCAATTTCAAGCCGAGCAGGACCGGTATGATCGGGCTGGTTCGCCCGTCGGCGGAGGACGTCTTGTTCCGCCTCGCGCGAGGCGGGGCCTACCGTTTCCGGTCGCTGCAGCCTAAGCCGGCTGTGCCCGGCGCAGACAGCGGGGGTGACGACGGTGGGCCCGGCGGGAGATCGCCGGTTCCGCCGCCCGCGGTGGACATGCTGGATTCGGACAAGTCTCTGGAGGATCTCGCGGCCGCGTTGCGGGCGCTGTACCGGCGCTCGAATCAGGATTACCTGGACCGGGGCGTGTGGGTGCTTTATCTTGCATTCGGCGTTTTGACCTGGGCCGATGAGGACCACAGCCGGTACGCCAGCCCGCTGCTGCTGATCCCGGTGCAGCTTGAGGGCATGGGAGCCGCGCAGGGCCCGGAATTGAAGACAGCGCCAGAAGAACCGGTTATCAACCCAGCGCTTGCGCTGAAGCTGTCCCGGTACGGGATTGATCTGCCCCGCGTGGATGACCTGGAGGACATCTCCCTGTCCGGGGTTCTGGCCGATGTGCGCGCTGCGGTCGCCCACCGGGACGGGTGGCAGGTCAGGGACAGCCTGACGCTGTCGTATTTCTCCTTCGCTAAGGAGGCGATGTACCGGGATCTGCTCGAGCATGAAGAGCAGATATCCGCCCATCCTGCGGTAGCGGCACTTGCTGCCGGGGGGCGCGGCGAGGCATCTTCGGGGTTCTTCTTCGATGAGATTCCCGACGACGAGGTTGACCGGCGCGCCGCCCCGGAAAGTACGCCGGTGATCCTGGACGCGGATTCCTCGCAGCGGGCGAGCATCGCCGCCGCGGTGAACGGCCGGTCGTTCGTGATGGACGGGCCGCCGGGCACCGGCAAGAGCCAGACCATCGCCAACATGATTGGCGTCTTGCTGCACGCAGGGAAGACTGTGCTGTTTGTCTCGGAGAAGGCCGCGGCGCTGGACGTGGTGCGCGACCGGCTTGACGAGGCGGGGCTGCGCGCTTACCTGCTGGAACTGCATTCGCACAAGGCAACCCGCAAGCAGGTCGCGATGGCGCTGGGAACCGCGCTCGATATCGTGCCGGTACCGCCGCCGCCAATGTCGGTGATGGATGCGGACATGGCGCGTAAGCGCCGTGAGCAGCTGAATGCCTATGCCGATGCGATGAACCGCAAGCGCGGCCCGCTCGGCTATTCGCTGCACGACGTGCTGGGCATGATTGCTCAGCTGCAGGATGTTCCGGCCGCTCCGGCGGCCGGCATCGCCGCCTCTGCGGACCTGACGGTCGAGGCATTCGGCGAGATCCGGGGCATCGCGCAGAGGCTGTCGGGGGCATGGCGCCCGGCTGCGCAAGGAGAGACGTTCACCTGGCGCGGGGTGACCGAGCAAGGGTCACTGGACTCGCGCCTGTACCAGGCGGCATCGGCGCTGGACACGCTGCGCGGCATGACCGGAATCAACGCGGCGCTCGCCGACGCCGCCGGGCTGACCCGGCCCTCCAGCGCCCCCGCTCTCGCCTGGCTGCTTGATCATCTGTCGTGCAGGCCACCCGGGCTGCCAGAAAACTGGCTGACAGCGGACACGCTCGATGATGTCAGCGGGGCTGCCGCCGACCTCGCCGCTTGCCTAGCCGATATCGCGGCATGCGAACAGGCGGTCGCCGTGGCGGCAGGGGTTCCCTGGCAGGCGGTGCCGGGCTCTGCTTCGCTGCCTGCCGTCGAAGGCATCGCTCTTGCCTCGCTCGTCCCGCCCGCCGAGACTGACAGCCTGTCCGTAGCGGACCTCACCGAGTTGTCCAGGAGGTTCGCGGCGGATGCGGACATGCTGCATGAACGTCTCAGATCCCTTAACGGGCTGGCGGCCGTGCTGGGCATTGCTGCCCCGCAGACGTTCCAGGATGCCCGGGACCTGCTCACGCTCGCCGGAGCGGCGCAGCAGCCGGACCGGCCTGAGCGGGCGTGGCTATCGGCCGCGGGGCTGGAGGCAGCCGGTCATGCGGCACGTGTCCTTCATGACGCCTGGCAGGCCGCGATCCGGGCCGAGGCGGACGCCAGCGGGTATTTCACCCCGGCAGTGCTGGGTGAAGATGCGGAGGGCCTAGCGGCCCGTTTCGGCACTGATCATCACCGTCTGGGCAAGCTCTCGGGGGACTACCGGGCGGACAAGAAGACCGTTGCCTCCTTCACCAGGGAAGGGGTGGCCAGGGACGACGCGTGCCGGCACCTGCGGCTCGCCGTTGCGTGGAAGCAAGCCGCGGCCGCGCTGTGGGCCGCTGAGAGGGCACACGCGGCGATCCTGGGAGCCT
The DNA here is from genome assembly GCA_963843745.1 of uncultured Actinomycetota bacterium. Classification (GTDB taxonomy): domain Bacteria; phylum Actinomycetota; class Actinomycetes; order Streptosporangiales; family Streptosporangiaceae; genus Trebonia. Next base: position 326,260 of record CAWJLP010000003.1, on the reverse strand, counting down.
ATTACGCGGGCAGGCCGACGGACTGGAACCGGCTCAGCGGCGCGCTCGCCTGTGCGACCGCTGTTGTCCGCGCTGCCCGCGGCCAGGATCTGAGCCGCGCTGCCGGTCTCATCGGGCGTGACGCGGTTCGCGACCTGGCCATCGCCCGTGTCGCGGATGACACTGCCCACGATCTGAAGACCTGGCATGCGGTCCTCGCAACGGGGCGGGCGGCTGCGCGCCCGGAACTGCTGCACGGCACGATCGGCGACGCGATCGGCTGGCTGCGCGTGCACCTGGGGCCGTTGCACTCTGCTGCGGTCTTCACCTATGAGGTCAGCCAGGCTGTGGGCCATGAGCTCGCTGTCCGTGAGGCCCGCCGCCTGGTCGGGTTGCGGGATGCGGCAGATGCCGCACACGTACGCCTGGGCGGACAAGATGCCCTGTTCAGCGACGCTTTCGGTGACCTGTACTCAGGTGCCCAGACCGACATCGCAGCGGTCAGGTCTGCGCTGGAGTGGGCCCGGTCCCTGCGCGTCATGATCACCGGCACCGACGCGCCGCTGACCGCAGCCCAGGTCAAGGAATCCGACAGCGCGGTCCCGGCGGGCCAGCTAGCCGCCGCGGCTGAAACATGGCAGCGTGCCAGCCAAGCACTGGCAGGGGCGTTCGACACCAGCCGGCGGCCGGATCTGGCTGCCGAACTCGACGATTACGGCAACGCACGTGATCTGATCAGCGCTCTTCGCGAGGACACCGGCGGACAGGACGAATGGCACGTCTACCGGTCGTGCCGGACGGCCCTGGACCGCCACGGCCTGGGGATGGCCATCGACTTCTGCATTTCCGAGCGCGTGCCATCCCGGCAGGTGCCCCGCGTGATCGAGCGGGCGCTGCTGCAGGAGTGGGCCGAGCACCAGCTCAGGACCGACCCGGACCTGTCCGCGGTACGCGCGGCAGACCGGGACGCGCTGGTCCGCGAATACCGGGAACTCGACCGCGCCCTCATCGCAGCGGCCACGAGCAGCATCATCCGCGCCTGCAACGCGCGGCGTCCCCGCAGCGACGTCGGCGAGGCCGCCGTCATCCGCCATGAGGCGGAGAAGAAGAGAAAGCACATGCCGGTCCGGACCCTGATCGACCGGAGCCGCCACGTCACGCAGGCCATCAAACCGTGTTTCATGATGTCCCCGCTGGCGGTCAGCCAGTACCTGCCCGCGGACCTGCGCTTCGACGTCGTGATCTTCGACGAGGCCAGCCAGGTCAGCCCCGGCGACGCCATCAACTGCATCTACCGCGGCTCGGCCCTGATCCTCGCCGGAGACCAAAAGCAGCTGCCGCCGACTAATTTCTTCGCCGGCAACACCGCCGACGATGAAGAGGAATGGTCCGAAGACTCCGACGACACCACTGAGTTCGAGTCCGTCCTCGACCTGGCCAAGGCCTCCGGCGCCTACCAGAGCCTGACACTGCGCTGGCACTACCGGTCCATGCACGAGGCCCTCATCGCGTTCTCCAACGCCTCGTTCTACGAGGGACGGCTCATCACCTTCCCCGCCAGGCACCAGGAAGGCCCCGACGTCGGCGTGGAACTGTTCCTGGTGGACGGGACTTACCGGCGGGGAACCTCCAGGGATAACCCCGAGGAGGCCGCCGTGGTTGCCCGGCGGGTAATCCACCATTACGACACCCGGCCTGCCCTCAGTCTGGGCGTGGTCACCTTCAGCGAGGCGCAAGCCGACGCGGTCGACCTGGCGGTCAGCCGGGCCCGGCAGGACCGCCCTGACCTGGACCGGTTCTTCACCAACGACCGGCTGAAAGGGTTCTTCGTCAAGAGCCTTGAATCCGTGCAAGGCGACGAGCGTGACGTGATGATCTTCTCCATCGGCTACGGGCCGGACGAGAACCAGAAGATCACCATGAACTTCGGCCCGCTCAACAAGCAAGGCGGATGGCGGCGCCTCAACGTCGCCATCACCCGCGCCCGCTACCGCAACGAAATCGTCACCAGCATCCGGGCCAGCGACATCACCGAATCGGTTACCACTGAAGGTCTCCGGCACCTGCGCCGCTACCTCGACTACGCCGCACGCGGCATGCCTGCCCTCGCTCTGGACACCAGTGCCGGGGGTGACGCCGAGTCCCCCTTCGAAGAATCAGTCATCAACGTGATCCGGTCCTGGGGATACGAGCTGACCCCGCAAGTCGGCACCGCCGGATACCGCATCGACATCGGCGTCCGGCACCCCGATCACCCCGGCGTCTACGCCCTCGGCGTCGAATGCGACGGCTACCAGTACCACTCCTCCAAAGTCGCCCGTGACCGGGACCGGCTCCGCGAGCAAGTCCTCCGCGGCCTCGGCTGGAACCTCCACCGCATCTGGGGCACCGCCTGGTACCGGGACCGCAACGGCGAGGAACACAAGCTCCGCGCCGCCATCGAACATGCCGTCACAGCACCAGTCCACGGGCTGCTCACCGGCCTCACCCAGCCACCCGAAGGCACACGCCCGGTGATCCGCACTGAAGCCGCCACGTTCGACCAGGCCCCGTCATGGGCGGCGCCCTACATCACCGCGCAGGTTCCGCGCCTACCGCATTGGATCGATCCCAGCCAGCCCGGCAGTTACACCAGCATGGCCGGCGGAATCCGCGATGTCGTCATGACCGAAGCACCAGTCCACATCGCCGTCCTGCAGCAGCGGCTCCGGGACGCCTGGGACATCGGCCGCATCGGCGCGCGCATCCGCGACAACATCGATGCCGCGATCAGGGTCGCCGGCGTCCTGCGTGACGGCGAATTCCTCACCCTCACAAGCGCCCCGCTAGCCACCGTCCGCACGCCCACCGACGCCTGCCGCCGCGAGGTCGAACACGTCCACGACCACGAACTCACGCTCGCTCTCGCTAATCTCGTCCGCGACGCAGGCGGGATCACGCACAGCGAACTCACCACTCGCATCGCCCGCCTGTACGGCTGGACCCGGCGCGGCCCCGACATCAAGACCCGCCTAGACACGCTCATCGCCAGGCTCATCGCCAACGGCACCCTGACCGGCAGCGAACACAACCTCACCGTGCCAAGTTAAATGACCGAATCCCGACGTCGCGACACACAGATCCCGGTAATTCACTGCCCGGCCATTCCGCTGTATGTCACCGATCACAGTCCGTATAAATCACCGTGCGAGACCGTTTGAGGGGTCTGTCAACTGATAGTGCCTAGTCTGCCGCCAGAAATGGTAAATCTGCACGCCTACACGCCGATCCGCCGAGAGCCCGACAGGCACGCCAGATTCGGCCGCGCGCCCTGCCCGGTCCGTGGCATCCCGGCGGGGTCACCCACGGTAGCGGTGGGCGACCAGGCACGCGGCCACGGCAGTGCACGGGCAAAGTCGCATGCCCACAGTGTCGCGGCGGCTAGGAGGGGCCATGGGCGGTGCTCACGATCGATGTCGCAGAAGGCTCACGACGAGCGAACGTATGACACATCCACCTGGTTTCTCGATGGCCGTTGAGATGTGCCAAAGTACGGCCTGGCTGCTTGCCCTGGGCACAGTCACGACAGTGAGAGCGTGCGCCGCCGGGACAGCGCACGCTCTCGCCCTGCTTACACCCAGGTAGTGTTGCGGAACGCCATCGCCCTCTCCCTTCGCCGACGCCGTGCCCCCGGCGTATACCCAGGCATGTCCGCCTCACCGGCCATGTTCCTCCGCCCGCAGGGAAACCGGGGGCATTTCACCTGTTTGTAAGAACTTCGCCGAACCCGGGGTCGTGATCCTCCGTAAACAGGTAGTAGCGGCCGAAAACGACCCATTCCGGCGAAAGGGGCGTCATGGCCTTGAGGTCATCGTTGCGGGGCTGGCCGGTGTGGCAGCTGCCCCGGTGGCTCGCCGCGTGCGTGACTGCTGTGATCGCGGCCTACGCCGCCGCGGTCGCCTGGGCGCTGGCATCCGAGCCGGTGCGGCCCGGCGATCTGCGGCTGTGCGCCGTGTTCGTCGGCTGTGGCGCGGCTTCCGTGGAGCTGACGCGCCGGGCCGGGGAGCGGGAAGGCCTGGCGCGGGATGTGTACGCGATCTGGGACCTGCCGGTCGCGGTGCTGCTGCCGCCGCTGTACGCGCTGGTGATCCCCCTCCCGCGCGCGCTGCTCACCGAGTGGCGCATCCGCCGTACCCTGCTGCACCGCAGGGCCTACAGCACCGCGGCTCCCTGCCTGGCCTATGCGGCGGCCTCGGTGGTCTTCAGGTCTGCCATGCCCGCCCTGCGCGGCGGTGGCGCGGGATCGGGCGGCCATGCCCTGGCCTGGATCACGCTCGCTGCCGGGTGCGGGCTGGTGAGCATGGCCATCCAGGCCTGCCTGATCCTGCCGCCGGTCAAGGCCACCGCGGCTCCCGGCACGCGGCTGCGCAGCCTGGCCCTCGGCCAGGAGGCGGTCGGCAACCAGGTCACAGAGCTGTGCCTGGCAGTGCTGACCGCGTTCGCGACCGCGCATAGCGCCGTCGCCTTGGTTGTGGCGTTGCCCTTGGTGGTCGTGCTGCAGCGATCGCTGCGTCACGCCTCGCTGGCCGCCGCGGCCCGGACCGACGCCAAGACCGGGCTGCTGAACGCCGGCGCCTGGCAGCGCGAGGCCACCGTGGAGGTCACCCGGGCCGCCCGGGCGCAGACTCCGCTGGCGGTCGCCATCGCCGACATCGACCACTTCAAAGCCGTCAACGACACCTACGGCCACCTCGCCGGGGACGCCGTGCTCGCCGCGGTCTCCACCGCCATGCGAGATCTGCTGCGCGACTGCGACCTGTGCGGCCGGTTCGGCGGCGAGGAATTCTCCTTGCTGCTCCCCCGCACCACAGCCGCCCAGGCCCTTGAGATCACCGAGCGGATCCGCCAGGGGATCTCCCGGCTCGCAATCCCCCGGGACGGCGCCGCGGCAATACAGGTCACCATCTCGATCGGCGTCGCCGTCCCCAGCCAGGCCTGTCGCACCCTCGATGACCTCCTAGCCGCCGCCGACCACGCCCTCTACCAGGCCAAGGGCAGCGGCCGCGACCGCGTCGTCATGCACGCAGACACCCAGGTTCCGCAGGCCAGTCGGCCGCTGCCGCTAGCGCGCGCCAACGCCGTGCTGGGTTAAGTGGTCAGGCCGGTTGCTCGCCGTACGGGCGGACCTGAGCGACGGCGTGACCTGGCTGTCCTGGGCCGCTTGCTTCCAGCGGAATCTGGGCATCTAGCCGTAACGGTCCCGGGCACCTGATGCAGCTCGATTGCCGTGATACGGGCATGCTGCCTGCCGTTCTACGGCCGACAGGCCGGGCTGCGGTGGCGTCCGGGCGAGGCCGCTGCGGGACGGGCGGGCTCAGGGGGCGGCACGGCGGCGGTCCGCGAGACCGGGACAGGGAAGCTGGTCCGGGCGAGCGTTACCGGGCTCGGCGCGCCGACTGGCTGGCGGCTGGCTCCGTTGCCGGCAAAGCCCGCAGAATCTGCCGGACCGCACTGGCGGACGCCGAGATCGCTGATGATGCGCCGGGCTTCGTCCATCCGGCCGGGAGAACGAGGGGGCACGTAATTCATGATCCGGTCGGCGAAGGTCGCGGTGGCCTGGTGCAGGCCCCACGCTGCCCGCCAGATCCGGGTGTTGCGGTGCCCAGCGCGTTCCAGCCGGGTAGCCAGGACGTGGGCGGTCCCGGAGACCGCCAGGCTGACCCGGGCGGCCAGGGTGCGGGCGAAGCCGCGGACGCGGATGTCCTGGCGGATCTCTGCCCAGTAGTCACCGGCTGCTTCGCGGATGGCGCGGATCAGCTCCCGGGCGGCGCAGCCGATCCTGGTGATGCGCTGCCATTCCGGCGTGTCGCGGTACCAGCGGGCACAGGCTTGGGCCTCGGCGGCAGCCTGGTCCAGCAGGCGGCTTGCGGCCGGGTCCGGGGTTGCGCTGCCGCGGGCGTGCCGGCCCTGCGGGGGCAGGTCCAGGACGTACCGGAGGTCGGCGAAAGCCGCGCGGATGTCATCGAAGCCGCCGTCGTGGGCGACGTGGCCGTTACTGGCGGCGTGCCCGTCACTGGCCGCTGACGGCACGCTGGGACCGGGTTCGGCCCGGTACGGGACGGGGCGGCGAGGCGCGGGCTGCTCCTGGTGCCTGGGCTGGGCTGGTCGAGGGCGTTGCGCAGGAGAGTGAACGCCGTGCGGATATCGGCGAAGTCGTCGGGGGCGGTTTCCTGCCTGGCTGCCGTCGCGCCTGCGCTCGATGATCGCGTCCAGCACGCGGTCGAGCTCGGCCATGAGGTCGGAGCCGTCACCGGCCCGGGTCAGCGGGTCAGCGGCAGGCCTGCCGCCGCTGCTGCTGCGGGGCTGGCGTGGCGCCTCCCCGGCGACTGGAGGCGTAGCCGGGGCCGGGGCGGGTGAGACTGCCGGTGGCTGCGGTCCATCTGCTTGTGAAGTCGCTGCTGGTTCTTCTGCCATGATCTCCTCCTGGCTGGGTGCTTCGGCCGTCGGCTGGCTGGCGCCTGTCGTTCCGGCAGCGGGAGCGATGCCGCTGTTCGTGGTGTTCGGCGTGTTCGTGCCTGGAACGCTGATCGGAGTGGTCGTCTCTGGCATTCCGGCCTGCTGATGTCGCGATGGGCGCGCCGGCTGTGCGAGACCGGTTCGAGCGGCCGGTTGCGCATCCGGGATGGCAGCGGTGCCATGCCCTGCGGTCCGCCGCCGTCCGGTGTCCTCCAGAGTGCCCGCGGCCGGGAGCAGGGTGCGGAGCGAGCGGGCCGGGACCGGGATCACGGAGACGACGGGGTCGGGGTGCCTGTCGGCGGACAGGGTGACGGTGATCTCCCCGGCAGGCTCGTCGCCGGATGGCTCGGTGAGGCTTCCGGTGATCTCCACCTGGGTGCCGTGGTGCCGGGGCGGGGCGGAGACCCGGAATGGCTGGAGTTTGTAGCCGGGGTGCCCGATGATGTCCCCGGCCGTGACCTGGGAGACCGGCGTGCGTGGCCGGGGCGGCTGGGCGGGCAGGGCGTTGGCGAGGTCGGTGATCCGTTGCAGTGCCGCTGCCTCGTCATCGGCCGGCTGTCGTGGGGGTTGGCCACCGCTACGGCGTGCTCCCGTCCGGGCCACATCGAGCATCGTGGTGACGGCGGCCTTGGCCAGGTTGCGCAGTTCCCGTTCCGTTCCGACTGCCAGGCTGCCTTCGCCGATAGCGCGGAAGGAGGCACCCGCCGCGGCGAACCGCAACTCGGTCCGGCATGCCTGCACAATGGTCTGGCGGCGGCCCGGCGTCAGTCCCGGCTGGACCCGGTCGGCGACCTCGGCCCAGCTGAGCAGGCCTGCGCGGGTGCCGTTCGCGGTGGCCACCTGGATGCGGACGCCTGCGGGCTCTGGGGTGACGGTCTCGCGGGCTCCAGCGTCGGGCTCGCCGGCCACCCGGGTCCGGGCGTCCGGAGCGAGCAGGCGGGATACCGCGTCCAGGGGCTGGCCGGCGTCAATGGCGGAGAACAGGTCAGCGAACACGAAGACGGGGAGCCGGCCCAGGCCGAGGAAGATGTCATCGGCCGTCAGCGGAGTGCTGGTGATGCCGGGCTGCGGCTGAGCCGCGGGTGCCGCAGCGGGCTGCCGCCGTGGTCCCGCCTGGGCGGGAGCGGGCGTGCCGTGCCGCTCCCGGGCCGGTTCGGCTCCGCTGCGTGCGGTGGCCCCGGCGTCCAGCCCGGGTGCCGTGGCCGGGCTGGCCACGCCGGTGCCGGCTTGCGGATCTCCCGCGCGGACGTGCTGGTCACGAAGTTCTGCATCCGGGTGGCGCACGTCGGCGGGTGCGGGAACTGGGCCAGGTTGCGCGGAGCTGACGGCAGGCTGACTGGCCGGGTCTTGGTGACGGGCCCGTTCTGTCTCTGGAATGGAGGCCTTCGCCATGCGGGGCGGGGCGCCGGTCCGCGTGCCGGGGCCGGAGGGTGCTGGCTGCGGCGGGCGGGATGGCTTAACTCGTGTGCTGTCCTGTTGCGGGGCGTCGAATAGCGTCTGCTCGACAGGGCTCGTGTCGCGGTAGACGCGGCGGGCGTATTCCAGCTGGGCGGGTGCGGGAGGTGGCGCCGCGTCGATGGCGGCCCAGGCCGCGTCGATGGCTTCGCGGCGCCGCTGGGCGCTTTGCTTGTCTTCCTCGTCGCCGGGGGCGCCGAGGCTGGCGTGCGGGTGGGCTGCGGCGGTGATCATGCGGCCGAAGACGGCACTGCGGGCGTCGTCTGCGGTGATCAGCCGGTCACGCAGGCTGCTGGTGATGCCTGGCTGTATCCAGGCGGAGATTTCCTCCCACCGGATGAGCGCAGGGGCGCGGTCGTCTCCGCGCCGGTCGGTGAGCAGGCCGTCCGGGGACGCGCCGTACCAGCGTTCACCGGAGCTGTCGTAGCTGCCCTCGGCCGGGCGGCTCGCCTGGCCGCTGATCCATGCGCGCATGGCGCCGGGGTTGCCCAGGGCGCGGACATAGCCCGGCAGGTCATAACCGATCCACCGCCGGATCGCGGTCCGGGATCTCGGCTGTGGTGAGCGGCTGCGGTTCCCGGATGATCGTCCGCAGCTGGGTGAGTCGTTCCAGGGCCGTATTCTCCGCCTTGCCGGCGCCCCGGCCTGGACGGGTGATCATGGCGGCGGTGTAGTAGGCGGGTTCACCAGGGCGGGCCGCCGGGACAGGCGCGGCGGCTCCGCGGGCGCGCAGGGCCGCGTCGATGACCATCGCGATGGTGGTGTCGCGGATCTGGTCGAGTTCGGTGATGGCGGTGCCCGGGTCGCAGGTGCCCGCGGCGGTGAGCTGATCGCGGTGGGCGCGGCAGAAGGCACTGAGGCGGTCGGCGAGGATGATGATCCCGAGCCGGGCCGGGGTCACCCCCGCGTCGATCCAGCTGGCGGCCTGCGGCCAGGTCACCAGCCCGTACCGGGTGAAACCGGGTCCGCTGGCCGTGATCTCGATGCCGCGGGCATCGCAGGCCACTACGCGGCGGGCACCGGAGTCGGGCTCGCCGGGGCGCGGCGCGTCCATGCTCGTCTCGGCGGCGGGCAGCCCGGTCCGGCTGAGGAACCGCGCGATGCCGGACAGGCGGCGCAGACCGGCGGCGAGATCGCTGCTGGTCAGCGGGGACGGTTCAGGCTCCGGGCTGCCGGAGCTGGCGGGCTCACCCGGCACCGGATGGCCCGCGGTCTGCGCCGCGGCTGCGGGCTGGGCAGGGCGGGATGGTGCGGGCGACGGGGCGCGTGCCGCGGACGATGCCGCGCTTTCCCCGGCGGGTGCCGGCGGGGCGGCGTCCCGGCGATTGGCATCCCGGATGGGCGTCCGGTCGCCGTGGTCATCGCGCCGGGCGCTGGCCGATGCGGATACCGGGACGGGACCGGCCGTCCTGCCGTCCTTGTCCTGGAGCTCGGCGACGAGCGCGTCCAGGGCGTTCTTCGCGTCCAGCAGTGCGTCTTGCTGCGGGAACGGGGTGCCGATCGCGGACTGCGCCCGGGTGATCTCCTGGCGCTGACGCTCGATGACGGCCTGCTGTTCGGCGCGGAGCTTGTCCAGTCCGCTGAGCCGGTTCTCGAGCCGGGTCACCAGTCCGATGCCGCTGGGGAGCTTGCGGTGGTCCAGCCGGACGACCCCGCCGGGCAGCTGCTCCAGCCGCAGGACGATATCGTCCTCGCGCCCGTCATGGGCCAGGTCGGCGGCGAGCTGGAAACCGCCGATCGTCCCGACGGTCCTGGTCTGGCAGGTTCCGGCCGGAACGCGTGCGCGGGCGCCGCGGAGGTGCGTGATGAGGTGGTCGCCTGCCTCGCGCCGGGAGGTGAACGCGGCGCCGTCGACCGTCATGCTGAACGCATCACCGGAGGTGGGGACGACGCGGCCGGCCGCCGCGTCGATGTCGCGGATAGTCTGCTCGGCGGCGGTGATCGCGGTGCGGGCCTGCTGGGCGGCGACCTTCAGCGCGTTCTGGTTGTTGGCGTGCCGGCGCTGGGCGCGGGCGAGCTGCTGGAGTTCGCTTTCCAGCTGGGCCTTCTGGATCAGCCGGGGCTCGCCGGCGCCGACCGCGGCGACTTCCGCGTAGCTGTGCGTGTCGTCATCGGGTGCCTCGATCGACCGGACGGAGGTGTCGCGGTGCTTGATGATCCGCAGCCACACGGACTTGCGCTCGCAGGCTTGCGCGCGGATCGTGTCGAAGGACCCTTCGGTGATCCACTTCTTGATGAAGACCTCGGGGTTGAGGTTGCCGGGGCGGCGGGCGCGGGCGTCTTCTTGCGCGTCGTAGTCCGGGCGCCAGTGCGGGTGCACGTGGTGGACGCCGATGCAGCGGCGCTGCACGTTGGTGCCGACGCCCATCTTCTCCGTTGATCCCATGAGGACGGCGACGTGGCCGGCGTTGCAGGCGGCGAACAGCTCTGCTTTCTTGCGGGCACTGGCGGCGTCGTGGATGAAGCGGATCGCCGAGCGGGGCATGCCCCGCTCGATGAGCAGGTTCCGCAGCTCGTCATACAGGTTCCAGTCCTCGGCCTTGGGGACGCCTTCGTTGCAGAACACCAGCTGAAGGCCGCCGGTGACCGGATCGGGCTGCCCGTCCTCGCCGGGGTAGGCGTCATCGCGGTGCGCGAGCCACTCGGCGTAGACGTCATCGGCGATGCGGTCGATCTTCTGCGGCTCGTCGGTCATCCGGGGCGGGACGCCGTGCCTGCCCTTGACCAGCCGCAGGTCCTGCGCGGCGCGGAACCCGTCCCCGATGACGGACACCACGGTGTCGTCGCCCTTGCGCTTCTTCCCGCCCTTGGCCTTGTTGTACCGCTCGGGGAGGGTGGCCTGGTACTCCGTCAGTTCCGGGACGGCGGGGACACCGCGGATCTCGGGTTTGCCGCCGCGGATCGCCGGCCGCTGCATGCCGATGTCGTCGGCGTCCTTGAAGTCCCCGAAGTAGTGCAGGTCCAGCAGCAGTTCCGGGAAGTTGATCAGCCGCATCCGGGTGACCAGGCCGAACCCGCCGTCGGCTTTCATCTCCAGCCGCTGCTCGGGTTCGGTGTAGGTCGCGGCCCACGGCGCGTACCCGGCGAACCCGGCCTTCTGGAGCCGTTCGGGCCGCAGGTACCGCTGGAGGACGTAGAACTGCGGGATCTTGTTGGTGACCGGGGTTCCCGTGGCCATGGTGCAGACCCGGCTGCCGTACCTGCGCGCGGGTGGCGTGCAGTTTCATTTCCAGGTCGATGGACCGGTGGACGAAGTTGATCGCCATGCCCGGCTCGTCGGAGGGGACCCACAGGTTGTTGAAGTCCTGCGATTCATCCACGCAGATGTAGTCGGCGCCCATCTGCTCCCAGCACACCGCGGGGTCCTGCTCGACCTTGCGCTTGCCCCGCTTGCGGTCCGGCTCGCCCTCCTCCTCGTCGTCCTGCTGGGCATCGGGATCGAAGTAGGCGCGCAGCCGCTGCTCGAACTCGGCCAGCAGCGTCTCCTCGTCCTTGACCGTGTCGGTGACGGCCTCGGCGTGGACGGCGAACATCTGCTTCATGTAGTCCAGGTAGGCTTCGTGGCCCTCGGGGGTCAGCGGGATCGATTCGAACGCCCCGCGGGTCATGATGATCGCGTCCGGGTTCTCCGCCGCGCAGCGGGCGATGAACTGCCGCCGTCCCTCCCCGTCCAGGTCGTCGGTGCCGGCGCACAAGATCCGCGCCTGCGGGTAGGCCCACAGGAACTCGTCGCGGAACTGGTCGAGCAGGTGGTTCTTGACGCAGATGACCGGCTTGCGGATCAGGCCGAGCCGCTTCTGCTCCATCACCCCGATGATCTGCTCGAGGGTCTTCCCGGCGCCCATGTCGTGGAACAGGCCCGCCGTGGGCTCGTAGATCATTCGGGCGATGGCCGCTTTCTGCCACCAGAACAGCTTGATGTCCCGGTTCACGCCGGGCAGGGACAGCTGCACGTCGTCGTAGGAGCGCAAGACGATCGCGTTGAACGCGTCGTTGTAGCGGCGGCAGATCTCGCTCGCCCGGTCCAGGTCCTCCCACACCCAGCCCGCGAACCGGTCCGACAGCTCGGCCTGCTTTTCCCGGGCTGCCGCGGTGGCCTCCTCGTCCGTCCAGACTGTCCCGTCGGCGCTCTTGCGGGTGACCTCGACCGGCCCTTTGCGGTTGAGGATGTGCGCGGCGAGGGACAGCGCGTCCCGGTCCTTGGTGCCCCAGGTGAGGGTGGCCGCCACGCTGTGCCGGTCCCCGCCCGTCACCGACCATGTGCCGTCCGCGGCGAGGGTCACGGTGACCGCCTGATCGGCGAGTGTTTCCCGCAGGAACTGCTGCACCTCGGCGGGGGTGATGAACACTGCCCCCAGCCGCGCCTCGATTTCCGCCGGTCCCAGGTCCGGGGGGATGACCTCGGTCAGAGCCTCGACGTTGACCTGGTAAGCAGGGTCGTCCGCGGCAGCCTCGGCGGCCTGGCGCAGCTTCGCGCGGACATCCCCAGACAGGTAGTCGGGGGCGGGCACCAGCCGTCCCTCGGCGGGGTCGCGGAAGACCAGCGTGCCGAGCCGGTCCCGGGCTTCCTGCTCCGAGCCGGCGCCGAGCAGCTCCGCGATCACGTCCAGGCGCACCTGGGCGTGCCGGTCCATGCAGATCGCGAGCGCGTCCTCGGGGTCATCGGCATGCTCGACAACCGGGCGGGGCAGCAGGACCCGGTGCCGCATGATGTCGTTCTTGCGGGCGGTCCCGGTTTCCGGGTCGTACTTTTCCAGTGCCAGCACGCGGACGGCGAACGGGTCGTTCCGGAACCCGCCCTGGGAGGGACGCACCCGGCTGATCGTGACCGCACCGCCCAGTTCCGCGGCGTTCTCCAGCACCCAGTCGCGGCCCGCCTCGGTGAGGGTCACGGTGCCGCCCTGCATCCGGGCCTGCCCCGCATCCAGCAGCCGCTGCCGCTCAGCGCGGGCGGCGGCGGTCCGCCCGAAGCGCAGCTCCCCTGTCTCGGTGACGGTGGCGTGCCCGGCCTCGGCCAGCCGGTCCCGGACCGCCGGATCGCTGATCTCCACCCTGCCGCCGGTCATCCGGGCCTGGCCGTCGGCCAGCAGCCGCTCGCGCAGTGCCCGGCCGGCGCGGGTGTCGCGGAACCTGGCCTGCCGGGTGTGCCGGTTGACCGGCCCGTATTCCGCGACATAGGCGTCGTAGCGGGCGTTGAGGTCCGCGCGCAGCTCATCGACCGGCCCGGTGTCCTCGCTGGTGGCCAGCTCGGCGTCCAGCAAGGCCAGTGCCGTGTCCCGCAGGCCCAGCAGTGCCCGCAGTTCCGCCCGCCCGGCCGTCCCGCCTGGCGGGTCGAACGGCTCGAAGAAGCCGTCGGTGATCCGGGCGAACGTGCCGTCCGGCCGGGCTTGCTGGAACCCTTCCGGCGGATGGTCCATGGCGGCCGCGGCGGCTGCCGGGCGCGGGACCGCGGCGGCGCGTGCGGCGGCGGCTCTGGTCAGCGCCTGCGCGAGACCGCCGGCGACATCGGCGCCTGCCTGCGCGACCACCCGCAGGTCTTCGGCGCGCCTGGCCCCGCCCGCGGCCAGGTCTCCCAGCACCATGCCGGGATGGTCGGCGAAGTACCGGTTCACCGGGATCTGCACCCCGCCGACGTCCACCGGGACCGTCTGTATCCAGCCGGGCTCACCGGGCGGAGGCTGCTCGCCGTCCTCGAACCGCCGGATCACCACCACATCGGTCACGACATCCGTGCCGGCGGCGCGGCGGTGCGCGGTGGCGGGCAGCCGGACCGCTGCGGCCAGCTCGCCGAGCCCGGCCAGCTTGCGGCGGGCCTCGATGGCGTCCTCGCCGGTCCCGTCGAGGGTGTAGCGGGAGGTGATCAGCGCGAGCCAGCCGCCGGGCCGGACCAGGGCAGCGGATTTGAGCAGGAAATGGGTGTGGATCGGGTACTTGCGGTCGGGGTTGTGCCGCGGGTCCTTCATATGAATGTTTCCGAACGGCACGTTTCCGACTGCCGCGTCGAACGACCCTTCTCGCAGCGTGGTGTCCGCGAAGTCTTCGTTGCGGATCTGCGCGTGCGGGTACAGCGCCGCGGCCACATGTGCGGTCACCGGGTCCAGCTCGATGCCGACCATCGCCGTTCCCAGCGGCGCCAGCCCGATGAACGTCCCGGCCCCGCATCCCGGCTCCAGGACCCGCCCGCCCGCGAACCCGAACGCGGCGAGCCCGTCCCACATCGCCTGGGCGAGCGCCGTCCCGGTGTAATGGGCGTTGATGGTGTTCCGGCGCGCTGCCGCGTACTCCTTGTCCGTCAGCAGGGTTGTGAGCTGCTGACGTCCCTGGGTGAGCGCGCGGCTCTCGTCAGGCTTCCCCTCGAAGACTGCCGGGACGGCTCCCCACCCCGACCAGCGGGCCAGGATCTCCTGCTCGGCGGGAGTGGCCGCCCGGGTCTCGGCTTGCAGCGCCTTGACGACCTTGATGGCCGCCAGGTTCGCCTCCAGCCGCGCCACCACCCCCGAGGGAGCGAGGTCAGCGTGGCTGCCGGGCGTGAAGACCGTCAGCCCATGAGCTGGGCGATTCTCTCCTGGTCCTCCGGGTCGATCAGGATCATCTCCCGGGTGACTTGCATTTCGGCCGTCTTCCGCGCGGTCTCCAGCCGCGCCAGTTCCTCCAGGTACCCCTCGCCCGGCGGTTGCGTCTGCGCCAGCGCGTCCGCGATCTGGTCGATCTCCGTCGCTGCTGTCTCGCCCAGCAGCGTGAAGAACGCCTCCGGGTCCGGGATCTGCGCTAGCTGGCCCGGCAGGTACCTGCGCCAGTGGCTGAGGGCTTTGGCGCCGTAGCTGTTCACTCCCTGTCACCTCCCTTGTCATCATCTACTCCGTCCCATAGAGAATCCTGGACAGGCATGAAGCCGAGACCTCCCCGTTGCCCGCTACCACGGCGGCTGTGCCGGCGCTCGACGGGCCGGGCTGCTGGGCCGGGCAGGCTGCGCGGCCGTGGCCTGCTCCTGACGGGCAGCCGCCTGGAGGGCGGCACCGGTCAGCGGCGGGCAGTCGCGGACCGCGAGCGCGGGGGCTTCGGCTGCGGGCAGCGCGGCGTCTGCCCTGCGCTGCTTCCGGGGCGTTGCGCGCCTGGGTTCCGGGTCGAGTTCGGTGACCCAGCGCCAGCCGTCGGGGAGCTTGCCGGGCACCGCGGTGATCTGACCGCCGGGCGCCTCGGCGAGCGGCCGGCCGTCTCCGGTGCGCGGCCTGGTCCGCCGCACGTCCACGCCGGTCGCGACTACCGCGCGCAGGCCGCCGATGGCGCCGTCGGCCCGCAGGTCCGCCGTCGCGAAGTCACGTTCGTCTTCCTGCCGGACGGCGCCGCCGATGAGCGCGGCCAGCCTGGCGACGATCGCGCGCCGGGCGGCAGCGTCCCCGTACGGCTCTGAGACACGGATGCGGACACCCCCGGCACTGCATGCGACGATCACTCCGCTGCGCTGGCCGCTGGACTCGATGAAATCGGCTGCGGCGCGCAGCGCTTCGGCGGGCGTGCGGGGCTGCCCTGATGCGCCGGGCGTGCTCTGCACGGGACGGGTGCCCGCCTGGCTGCTGGGTGTGGTCATGATCTGGCCTGCTTTCTTCTAAGGGGTTCGCGGGGTGCGGTGGCCGGCGACCTGCGCCAGCCGGGTTCGCTGTGCCGGGCGGGGCGGCGGTCAGGCGCTGTCATGGCCGGTACCAGGCCGGGCCGTCGTGCTGTGTGCCCGCGGCCCCGGGCTCTGACCGGGCGTGCGGGCTGGGCACGGGCAGCGCCAGGGGCGGGGCGCCGTCGCCGTCATGAGGGCTGTCCGCGGTGTCCCACCAGCCGGGTGGCGGCGGCTGGGCGGTGGCGGGGCGGGGCTCGATGTGCTCGTCTGGGGAGCACTGGGCGAACGGGCCGCTGCGGCCGAGCAGGATGGGGAGCTGGTGGTCGAGGTGGTCGCGGAGCCAGTTGGCGGTTCCGGTGCCGGGCTGGAGCCGCATGGCTTCCCAGGACTGCCACAGGGCGGTGAGCCGGGTGATCGCCTCGGCGTGCCGCCACCACTGCGGGCACCAGCGGTACTCGCCGCCGAGGGGCCGGCGGTACATGGGCAGGAAGTGGGCGGTGACCCAGTCCTGGACGCTGGCGTACACCGGGTCGGGCGGCTCGTCGTCAGCGGCCGGCGGGGGCAGCGCGGGATCGGCGGTCACGAGGCTCTCCCTGCCGGGGATGCCCCGTCGCCGGATGCGGGCAGGCCGCCGGCGAGGACGTCGCCCTGGGCAGCACGCTGGATCGCTGCCTCTGCGCGCAGCCGGGCCGCGTCGATCTGATTGGCGCCGGGGCTGGCGTACCAGGGCCGCAGGTCGAGCAGGGCGGGGCGGTTGCCGGCTGACAGCAGCAGCGCGGTTCCGCGTTCGATGGCCGCGATGTCGGCGGCTTCGAGGATCAGCCGCCGCTGCCAGGAGATCTGCTCGCTGGCGCGGCCGTCGCCGACGCTGACGGACCGGACCGGCACATCGTGGTGGCCGACAAGAACGGCGACATCGCGGGCGAGCCGGGGTGAGTGGACGCTGGCGCCGATGAGCTTCCTGGTCGACGCGCCCCACAAGGCGGCCATGCCCTTGGCGCCCCAGACCGTCTCGCCCTGCTCGTAGCTTTGCAGGATGGTGACCGGCACCATGCCGCGGCTGCCGAGGTGGGAGTACAGGTCGGGCAGGTCGGCGATGCGGCAGATGTTCGCGGCCTCGTCCAGCATCGCGACCATGGGTGGGTCCAGGCGCCCGCCGACCTGCTCGGCGCGGCGCCGCCCAGCACGCAACGTGGTGTCGGTGAGCCCTGCGATCAGCGGGGAGGCCGCCGACCGGGATTCGGTGAGGAGATACAGAGTGTCGCGGGTGACCGGGAACCGGGACGGGTCGAACACCGGCAGCCGACGGCCGCGAGGCGGGGTGACCCAGGCCATGATCTCCTCATCGTGCAGGCACTTGGCCGCGGTCCTGGCCGTCTGGTAGATGCCGTCGCGGGTCTCGGGGGCGCCATGCTGCGTGCCGTGAAGTGCCGATCCCAGCGCCGGGTATCCGGCGTCTTCCAGCAGCCCGGCGGGAGTCGGCGAGCCCGGGTCGTCCAGCCAGCGGGACACCTCCCGCAGCGTGCGCCCGGAGGCCGCGGCGGCCAGCAGCAGACTGGTCAGCAGCTCCTGGGCGGCCGGCCCCCAGATGTCGCGCTTGCTGTCGTCATCGATCGTGAGGACGAAGTGGCTGGCGAGCCGGTGGGCGGCCTCGACGCTGGTCAGCGCGGCCAGCGGGTTCCACCACCAGCGCTGTCCGGCGGCGGTGATGCGCTGCGGGTCGAACACCCACACGCGCGAGCCCGAGGCGGCGCGCAGTTCGGCGGTGGCTGCCCATAGGTCAGACTTGTTGCTGGTCGCGATGACGGCTCCGGGGGCTGACAGCACGTACGGGATGCCGAGGGAGGTGGTCTTGCCGCTGCGCGGACCCATGAACGCGACCAGCGTGTCTTCCCAGGAGGCATACAGGTCCGGGCCGTTCCCGCCCGGCTGCTTGAGACGGCCGAGCACCAGCCCGATGTCGGCAGGGGCAAGCCGGCCGGGCCGGGCGCCGGCCAGCGAGGGCCGCAGCCGGATGCCCTGCCCGGCAGCATGGCCGCGGGCGAGCTGGCGAACGGACCGGTCCCGGCTGAGCGCGGCGACCGGGTTGCCGGGCCGGGTGACGCGGCGGGCGGTGATCCGCCACGCGATGACCATGATGGCCGCCAGGACCGCGGCCAGGAGGGCGCCGGCCGCGGCGACCAGGGGTGTCGGGGTACCGGGCCAGGCCTGCCCGGTGCGGCCGTGCAGCAGGGCCGACACCCAGCGGGTGCCGAACGGCGGGATGCGGGCGCCAGCCACGGCGGCGGCGAGCCGGGCGGCGGCCCACGCCAGCCAGGCCAGGCCGGCCAGTCCCCAGAAGATCATGATCAGCGTCCAGGCGATGCGCGGCGTTGCCGACGGCCAGCGGGGGCCGCGGCCCTAGCGCCCGGCTCATCGCGGCCTCCGCGGCCAGTCGGCGCGGATGGCCTGGTCTGTGTCGTACAAGGCGTATTCCGCGCCGACGAGGCTGAGTTCGACCGGGATGCCTAGCCTCTCCCCCGCCTTGATGAGATATTTTCCGCGGCCGGGGTGGCGGGCGCCGGGCTGCCAGGAATCCGGCGCGGACCAGGAGGTGACCAGTTCCATCTCCGGCCCGGTCAGCGGGGTGATCTCGTGCACGCGGGCGAGCTCGCGGGGCGGCAGGCCGCCCATCACGGTGATCGCGGACCGCTCGATGAACCCGCGGGCCTTGGCCCGGTCCTCCTCGGTGGCCAGCGCGTCCAGGTCGGCCAGTGAGTGGGTGATCATCACGCTGGACATGCCCTTGGCCCGGTTCAGCCGGGTGAGGCTGTCGGCGTACTCGACCAGGCCGGGCGCGCCGCGCAGCGCTCGCCACAGCTCGTCCATCACGCCCATGTAGGAGCGGCGGGGGGCGATCTGCTGGTCGGCGAGCGCGGCAGCGGCGTCGACCACGCCGAAGCCGTACGCCCAGGTGCACAGCATCGCGGCGGTCAGCAGCTTGTCGCCGGCCGCGCCGACCCGGGAGATGTCAACGGAGACCGCGGGGGCGTCCAGGTCGATCGGCCGGGTGGTGGGGCCGTCGAACACCCCCGCCAGGCTGCCGGTGCACAGCAGGTCGAGGGTGAAGATCAAGCCGGCGGCCTGGTCCTGGAACGCGGCGGGGGTGTCGGTCCGTGCGGCGGCGCGCACGGTGTCCGGGCCTTTCTCCAGGACGTCGAGGACGTCGGTGACGGTCGGCTGTGCTGACGGGGATCGTTCGACTAGGAGGTCGATCGCCCGGCCGAGGATGACTTCCTCGGCGTTGGTGAGGCTGGTTCCCCGGACCAGGGTGCACAGGGCCATCAGCAGCGACAGCCGCCGGGACCGGACTTCCCAGCGCAGCGCCTGGGCGTCCGGGCCGGACATGCGGCTCAGCGCCGCCCCCAGCGGCCCGGCGTCCAGCGGGTTGATGGTGTCGAGGCCGCGGCCGATCCGGATCACCTGCCCGCCGAGGTGCTCGGTCAGCATGGTGTAGTCGGGTTTGGTGTCACCCAGGATCAGGACCCGGGTCCCGGTCGCCACGGCCCCGGTGATCTGCCGCTTGACCAGGGTTGATTTGCCTACGCCCGGCTGGCCGAGGACGAACTCGCCGGGGTTGGTGACCAGCCCGGCACGCAGCCAGGCCAGCGGGTCGAGGCAGACCACCTCGCCCCAGAGCTGGTGCCGGCCGACCGGCGTGCCGACGGCCGGGGTTCCGGACCCGGCGACGTACGGGTACAGGCCGCAGGCCTGGGTCGTGGTGGCCTGGTATTCCGGTGCCGCCGTCACGTGCGCGGCGCGGCCGGCGAAGGGGATCTTCCAGCCCCAGGCGGGCGGCACCTGCGCCGGCGGCAGGACAGGGCGGCGGGCGGCGGGGCGGGTGCCGGGCGGCTGCCCCATCGCCTGCCCGGCGCGGTGCCGGGCGGGGCGGGGCGGCCGGCCGTTGTGCAGCGTGGTCATGGTGACGGGCTCCTGTGGCTAGTGCGGCATCCGGCGGGCCAGCTCGGCCGGGCAGATGCCGACCGGGAGGGTGGCGGCCCACCCGGCGGCCTGGCTGTAGGCCATCCGGCGCAGCCGGATGCGGGAGGACTCGGCGGCGGCCTCGGTCTCGGCGGCGGCGCGCGGCAGCTCGCCGGCGTCGGCGACGGTCACGGTGACGTACATCGAGACCAGGCAGACCCCGGCGCCGGCGGCCTCCTCGGCGGCGGCCTGCCGGGCGCGGGCCTGGTCGTGACTGTCCCGCGCGGTCTCATCCCGCCCGGTGCGCCGCTTGTAGACGGACCTGAACTGGGCGGCGTTGACCTCGGCTTCCAGGACCCGGGTGGCCTCCGCGGCGCTGAACGGGCGGTACTGGAGGCTGACCCGCTTGGGGTAGCGGCCGGGCGCGACCAGCCGGGCGAGCACGTCGGCGGTCACGTTCTGCCGGGGCGCCTCGCTCCAGCACCAGGAGATGCTGATCCCGGAATCGTGCCGGTAGCAGCCCGGTTCTTCTTCCGCGCCGACCGGCCCGGCTTCGCCCCAGCTCAGGCCCGGGACCGGGCGGCCGTCGCCAGCCTGGGCGAGCAGCCGGTTGACCTCGCCCCGGGCTGCGGGGTCATAGGCGGTGCGGACCACGCCGGCGATCTCGGCCGGGGTGGCCCGGCCCAGCACGGTGACTCCGCAGGTGCCCAGCGCCGACTCCAGCCCGTGCAGCGTCCGGCCGACCTCGGCGGCGGAACCGGTCAGCCCGGCGGGCGCCGATGGTGCGGCGGCCGGGTCGAAGGTGATGCTGACCCGGGTGTCCACGTCGGCGGCGGCGGCCGGGGCGGCGTCCACGAGCTGGCCCATGATCTGCCGGGCGGTCAGCGGCGCGGCCGGGTCGAGCGCGCCGGCCACCGAGTCCGCCAGCGTCGAGCCCGGTTCGGGGGCGGTGTCGATAGTGACCGTCACCCACCGCACCGCGGGCAGGTAACCCAGGCTGGCGAGCCAGCCGCCCCAGTTCGCCACCCAGGTGTCGGCGTCGGCGCGGTCGGCCAGCCAGGTGGAAGCCGGGATGACCCGCAGCGTCGCGGTCATCATCCCGGTGCGGCGGTCCAGCACCAGCGCGTACCGGCCTCCGTAGCCGTCCTCGGCGTCCAGCAGCGCCAGCGGGGCCAGCACCCCGGGCAGCCGCCAGGCCGGGGAATGCTCGGCGACCACCTGGACCCGGTACCGGGTCCAGTCCCGGGAGGAGGCGTACCGCCAGCGTGCCCGCCGCAGCGCGGCCAGGGCCAGCGGCTCGCCGCCCGCCCGGGCCAGGCCGATCCCGCCGCCGGCCAGCAGCGGCGGCGCCACGTACAGCAGCGCAGCCGGGCTCGCGGCGGCGGTGATGATCAGCACCAGCAAGGCGGCCAGCATCGCGATTGTCCCGCCCATCCCCAAGCCGAACAGGCCGATGCCGCGGCGCAGCCGCCAGCCGCCGTAGTCCCGTGGCGCCTGCGCCTGGTCGTCGCTCATCACTGCCCGCCTGCCTGGTCACCGGGAGGCTGCATGGCCTCGGTTGCCGTGCGGCCGGCGCTGCGTGCTCCGGCCGCCAGCCCTGCTGCCGCGAGCCCGGCCGGGCCGCCCGCCGCAGCGGCGCCACCCGGCCCGGCACCCGCGCTGGCGGCGCCAGCAGCCGGACTGGCGCCCGGTGCGGGCGCGGCGGCTGACTGCCGGACCCCGGCGCCTGCTGCCCGGGCGCCGCTCGGCGCGCCGCCGGCCGGGCCGAGCCGCTGTGATTGCTGGCGGGCCTGGTCGGCGGCGCTGGCCCCGCCCAGCCCGCCGGAAAAGCCGCGCAGGGCGCCGACCGCGACCGCGCCGGACAGCGCGGCCTGCATGAACCCGCCGCCGGAGGACGCGTCGGTGACCTGGCCGGCCGTCCAGGTGAAGAACCGCATGAGAACGGGCAGCGCCAGCAGGCTCATCAGCACCATCGCGAAGCCGGCCAGGATGGTGCGCACGTCCTTGCCGGTGCCGATCATGGTGAACGCGGCGGCGTAGACGGCGGCGGCGGCGGGCTTGTAGAAGATCAGTGCCAGCATCCAGCCGGTCACCTTCTTGAACCACGGGCGGGTCGCCGGGGTCAGTGTCCCGGCAGCGGCCAGCGGCAGCGTCCCGGCCAGCACGACCAGCGCGCCCTGGCGGAACAGCATCAGCATCGCCTGCAGGGCGCTGATGATGATCGCGACGATGCCCAGGACGACGACCACGGCCGGGGCGGCGAGCCCGGTCATGGACAGCAGGCTGGTGAGCCGCGCGCCGAACTGCCCGCCGGTCGAGGCGTTGAGCACCCAGTTGCTCCAGGCGTCACCTGCCTGCAGCAGCAGCGTGGGCAGCAGGACGCCGACCGCGGAGGTGGCGGCGATGGTGACCAGCCCTGACCCGGCGTCGATCAGCGGGTTCGCCTTGCGGGTCAGCGCCATCTTCCCGCCGGCCACGATCACGCCGAAGACGGCGACGATCGCCGCGAGCGGCAGCATCCACTGCTGGAGCCTGGCGACGGCGGGCTCGGCCGCCAGGTCCGGGGACGGGACCTTCACCCACCAGCTCACGCTGTTGGCGGTGATCCAGGCGACGCCGGACTGGATGGCGCCGGCGATGCCGCTCAGCGCGTCGCTGGCGGCGGTGCCTGCGGCGGCACCCGCGGCCGAGCCGATCACCTTGCCGGCCAGGCAAGCGGGTTCGAGGAGTACCGGACATGACATCAGTGCTCACCCCTGACCGGGAAAGACGGTGTAGCCGGACAGCGAGGACAGCCGGGCGGCGGCGTTTCCCCAGTCGCCGCCGGGCGGGGCGACCACCCGCCAGTCGCCGCCGTACCAGACGACCTCGACGCGGGTGGCCGCCCGGACCGTGACGCCCTGGCTGCCCGGCCCGGCGCTGACCAGGTCCACCGTCGCGTCCCCGGGGGTGTAGGCGACCCAGCGGAACGCCTCCTCGGACACGTACGCGTTGCCGAGCGGCGCGCCATCGGTGATGTGCGCGGCCTGGCTGGCCTGGGCGTAGTCCGCCTGGCAGCTCGCCAGCAGGGCGGCGGCGTCGGGTCCGGTCACCTGGTCGCGGATGGTGGGGCCGTAGATTCCTGGCCCCCATTGCGCGTTGGCGCGGACCGCGATGTTCAGCGCGGCGAGCAGGGCGCCAAGCGGCGTGTCGGCGAACCCCGAGGCCAGGCCGCCGCTGGTGTCGCGCGGTCCCGCGGCGGGCGAGGACGGCAGCTCCACGCCGTGATAGCCGGTCCACCGCAGCCCCGCCAGGCTGACCTGCGGGATCTGGGGGCCGCTGCTGGCGGCAGGCGCGGCCGGCCGGCGGCCCGGCGCGGGGCTGCCGGCGCCGGGCACGCCGCCCCGGGCGAGCAGCACGGCCAGCCCGGCGCCGGCCACGGCGATGACGGCGGCCGCGGCCGGGAGCAGGCGCCGCGGTGCCCGGCGGGCGGGGCTCACAGGAACACCGCCACGATGGCGGCCGAGGCGGCGACCAGGCTCAGCCCGCCGATCACCCACGGGATGCCGGTGGCCCCGTCGGCCGCCAGCGTGCTGCGGTTGCGGTGGCCGATCGCCATTTTCCCGCCGGAGATGAGCAGGCCCGCGACGCCGCAGATCAGCACGCCCCACTTGCCCCAGCCGAGGATCGTGTTCGCATCGCCGGCCAGCCCCGGCGGGGCCTGCGGTGCCGGGTTCGGGACGCCCCCGCCTGCGGCGGCGGCAGCGTGCGCCGCCAGGGCATGAAGAAGGATCGCTTGCATCAGAATCTCCCTTGAACTCGGGTTGCCGACGCCGGGCGTGGCGCCTGCTGTTGCGTGAGCGCCTGGATCTCGGCCAGCGCCTGGCGCGCCCGCCGCGGCAGGTCCACCAGGGTCGGGTGCGCGGCCACGCGGAAGGCCGGGACGAACGGCATGCGGATCACCGCGGCCACGCGGCCCTCCAGGACCCGGAACCGGTACCTGGCCTCGGCCGGCTCGGGCAGCCCGTCACTGACCACCACCAGGACCGCCACGCGGATGCCGGCCCCGGCGAGCACACTGGCCGCGGCAACCGCCCGGCCGGCCGCCGGCACCGTGTTACGGACGGCCAGCACAACCGGCCGCCCGCCGGGCCGCAGCCCGCCGCCGGGAGCCGTCCCGCCCACCGTTCCCATGTCCCAGGCCGGTGCAAGCAGCGCAGCCAGAGTCGAGGTCCCGGCCCCGCCGTGCGCCCCGGCCAGGACGATCCCGTCCGGCGGCCAGTGCCCCGCCGTCCAGGGCGGCACGCCGCGCGGCCGTGGCCAGTCCGTGATCGGGTACACGCGCTATCTCCTCGCTGCCCTGGTGCGGCCCGGCGCTCCGCGCGGGACGCGCCATCCTTGCCATCACCCAGGATCATTATTTCAGAATGATGATTGATCTCAGATTGACGATCAAAATTGAACCTTGGCAACAGGATATGCGTACTACCAGACGGGTTGTCAACTCAGAACGAAGGTTGCGAACCAGGTGATGATCAAAATCAAAGCCCGTGAGCCGGAGGTCGGCGGCGCGCACGTCCCGCCTCCCGTCAGTGCCCGGTGCCGGGTCAGCGCGTTCCAGGCCACGCGGCGGGCTGCCTGCTGCGGCGTCCTGATCGCTGCCGTGCTCGTGGCCGGGTGCGCTGGCGGGCGTCCCGCCGCCCGGCATCCCGCGCCGGACCAGGCGGCCCCGGCATCCGCGCCGTCCGTGTCGCTGGTCCGGGTCCCGCGCCCGGACTACGCCGATCCCGCGTCGGTCGCCTCGGCCTTTTACATCGCCTGGGCCAGCGTGGACGCGATCCACGACCGGCCGGACGCCTATGCGGCCCGCTGCGCCCCGCTGGCCACCCTGTCCCTCGAACGGCAGCTGACCGCCAGCCAGCCCGCGACAGCCGCCTGGCAGTCGATGCGCCGCGGTCGGCTGGTCAGCCTCGTCCGGGTAGCGCGCCGTCACCCGCCCGGACGGGGCGCCCGCCTCCACCTCGTCGGTCACGTACCTGCGCGTCTACGCCACCCGGGTCACCGTCACCACGAGCGGGCGCACGACGGGCAGCGACGGCATCACGCTCCGGCTGACCAGCTCTGGCGGGCGCTGGCTGGTCAGCGCCGTCCTGTTCTGCTAGCCGGGGAGCCCGCCGTGATCAAGGTCATCGCCGCGGCCGGCAGCGCAGCTGTCCTGATGCCGCTGCTGATCATCCTGCTCGTCACCGCCAGCCCCGTCCCCAGCGCCGCGAAGGCACCCGCCCCGACCGGGCTGTCCGGCACCGCCACGGCACTGGCCAGGCAGAACATCCCGCCGGACTACCTGATCTGGTACATGGACGCCGCCCGGACCTGCCCCGGGCTGCCGTGGTCGGTGCTGGCCGGCATCGGCACCGTCGAGTCCGGCAACGGCCAGTCCACCGCGACCGGCGTGCACAACGGCGCCAACTTCGCCGGCGCCGAAGGCCCGATGCAGTTCGAGCCCGCTACCTTCGCCGAGTACGCTGCCGGCCCCGACCAGCCGCTGTCCCCGTACGACCCGGCCGACGCCATCTACGCCGCCGCCGCGATGCTGTGCGCCAGCGGCGCCCGCGGCGGCGGCGCGTCCGGCATCGAGCAGGCCGTCTTCGCTTACAACCACGCGCAGTGGTACGTCAGCGAAGTCATGTCCTGGGCCGCGAAATACGCCGCCCAGGGCAGCAGCACCGTTGTCGCCACCGCCATCGCGTTCGCGAAAGCACAGATCGGCAAGCCCTACCAGTGGGGCGCGGCCGGCCCTGATGCGTATGACTGCTCCGGCCTGGTCTACGCCGCCTACGCCGCCGCCGGCATCCACGTCGCCCGCACCACCTATCAGTGGCAGCAAGACGGCCCCGTCATCCCGCTATCCCAGATCCAGCCCGGCGACCTGCTGTTCTGCGCGGGCTCCGACGGCACGCCCGGCCAATCCTGGCCACGTCGTGATGTACCTCGGCGGCGGCCAGGTCATCCAGGCCCCGCAGACCGGCCAGGACGTGCAGATCGACCCCGTCGACCTGGCCAGCGTCGTCGTCGCCACCCGTCCCGTCGCCCTCGCAACCAAGCCATGACCACCCGCCCGGAGGCATCCCCATGACCAGCACGCATCCAGTCCCGCCCCTGCCGCAGCCGCAGCCGCCCGCGGCAGCCGCCCAGGCGCTCACCGACGCCGCCCAGGCCGCCGCCCGCGCCTGGGCGACAACCTCTGGACTCAGCCCGGCACCAGCGGGCGGTCAGCCAGCTCGACTCGGTTCTGCGCGACCTCGGCATCGCCGCCCGCGGCCTGGCCGCCTGGCAGGTATCCGGCGTGCCATCCGGGCTGGTGCCAAGGGAGTTCGCCCGGCATGTGACCGCGGCAGCCAGTCGGCTCTTCGACGCGTGGAACTGCCTCGACGGTGTGCAGGCCTTCGAGGGGTTCGGCCCGCTGCCCGATCCCGACGAGCCCGGCGCCGCCTTGTGCCACGCGGCACGCAACGTCATCCCGGCCTGGCGGCAGCCGTCGGGCACCAGCGCCGACCGCGATGCCACCATCCGGCGCTTCATCACCGCGACCGGGTTCCTGTCCGCCGCGACGCTCGGCCTTGCCACCTACGCGCCGCGCCCCCACGCCATCGACCTCCAGGCTGCGCTCTCCAGCCTCGCCGAGGCCACCGCGGACCTGTCGGCGGCCATCCCTGAAACCGCCGACGATACGGCGCCCGGACACCGGGCGGGACCAGCACCGGATTACCCGGGAGCCCGCGAGTGACCCGATGCC
Source organism: uncultured Actinomycetota bacterium (assembly GCA_963843745.1). GTDB lineage: Bacteria > Actinomycetota > Actinomycetes > Streptosporangiales > Streptosporangiaceae > Trebonia. The sequence goes on along the minus strand of CAWJLP010000003.1, from coordinate 299,987 downwards.
CGGCATCCACCCGATACGCGCCGGAGTGACCAAGTGAACGACGACCGTGACGCCAGCTTCCGCGCCAACATGCGGCGCGCTATCGCCGCGTTCGAAGCAGTCGGCTTCTTCGCCCAGACACGCTCCTGGCAGACCAGTCCCCTCCCCGCCAGGACGAACCCGGAGCGGGACCTCGAGCGCCTGGCCGGGATGCTCTGCGGAATACGGCACTTCACCGACCAGTTCAGCGGACTCCGCTTCCATGACGTGCTCAGCACCGCGAACGAACTCTACGACTGGGCACGCTCGATCCGGCCGGCCGCTGCCACCGAGCCGACCGCGGCCTCGCACGCGATCGACATCTATGAGCGCAGCCTCCGCGCCCCCACCCGGCGACACGGCAGGGCCTTCTGGCCTCCGGATACTCTCGCGGCCCTCAACAGCTATGCAGCCAGCCGCGGCATCGGCCTGGAGCCAGCAGCCGCACGCCTCACCGCCGGGCTGATCACCAGCTTGCGGCACTACGCCGACCAGCAGGACGTCGGTTTCAGCGCGGCAATGGCCGACGGGCTCCGCGCATACGCCCGGCAGCGCCTGAGCGCGGAAGGCCCCTTCGAGACCGGTCTTGATCCCGCACAGCCTCGCGCTACGACGCTGTCGCCCGCCGCCTCCCCGCCATTCGAGCTGGTTGCCACTAACCAGGGGGTCGCCACCTCCCCCCCCCGCCCGCAACGCAGCCCGCGACTTCCCCCGGCAGCACCTTCCATCCCCACAGGCCGGAGCGCCCGCGTCCCCGGATGCGGCCAGCCAGGCACAGGCAAGCCAGCGCGCTGGCCCTGAGCACCGCCCACGGCGGCGCACACGATGACCGCAACCAGCGAAAAGGCAACACACCGCAAGGAGACAATCCGATGTCCAGCCAGTGGACCCCTGAGGCGATCCGTGCCCTCGGCGCCACCACCGACCTGCCCACCCTCGGCTCCATCTTCGGCCTGGGCCGGTGGCGGTCGTACCAGATGGCGCACACCGGGGAATGGGAGCAGGCCGGCATCCGCATCCTCAAGATCGGCAACCGGTACCGCGTCGCCGTCCAGTCCGTCCTGGATGTTCTCAGCAGCAGCGATACGTCGGCCACAGACGTCGGTGCCGGCCGGGAGCACGCCGCTCCCCTCCGGGCGCAGGTGCCCGGGAACGCGGCAGACGGCGTCGCGGCACCGCCCGGCCCGCCGACGATGCGGAGCAGGTCATGAGCTGCCCGCAGGAGCCGACCATGTCCAGGCCGCAACCCGTCGAGCCGCCACGGTGGATCCACGACAGCCTGATCGGGATCACGGAAATCCGCAGAATCTTCAAACTCGGCCGTACCGCCGCCTACGAGCTGACGCACCGCCCAGAATTCCCCGACCCCGTACCGATCTCCCCGCGCTGCTACCGGTGGTGGGCCAGTGAGGTGGCCGGGTTCGCCGCCGCCCTGCGCCGGGAACCGGCCCCGGCTAACACGCAGCCAGCAAAGAAGCCCTCGCTACCCGAGCCCGACCCGGTAGCGCCACAGACCCAGATCATCGGGAAGGTACGCACTGCGCGAGTTCGGAGGGAAGCGTCGTGACCGGCCAGGCCGGGTCCGGCCGCCCGGTGATCGAGCTGGACTTCGGGATCACGGTGTACCCGGCCCGGTTCGACGGAGACCGGTGGCGGGCGGTCTGGCACGAGAACGGCGAACGCCAGCAGTGCGAATCGGTGAAGGAGGCCAAGCTCGCCGCCAAGCTGGAGAAGGTCAAACTGCGTCTGGCAGCCGACGCGCCGAACATGAAGCGACCCGGCGCGGACCTGATAAAGCACTACCTGGACCCTGACCGCATCCCCGTCGATAAGCGCTGGTCCCGCAAGCACGCCGACACCCAGCGCCGACTGTGCGAGCGGTTCGCCAGACCCGTCATCGACGCGGTCACCTGCCAGGACATCAAGACCTACCACATGCAGAAGATCGTCAACGCGGCCCCGACCGCAGGGGAGGGCGACCGGTTCCGCGGGATGATCAAAGCACTCGTCGCTGCCGGGATCGCAGGCGGCTATCTCGCCAACTCACGGCTGGCCACCGTGCACTGGCAGGCCGGGGACAGGCCACTGCCCGCGCCGCAAGTGACGGTCGCGGGGGAATCGGTGCTTTGGGTCAAGCCCGCCGAGATCCCTGCCGATGACGACGTCAGCAAGCTCGAGCAGGCGCTGGCGAGCGGGCGGCACGGGGAGCAGGCCGAACTGATGGCCAACATCGCCGCCTACAGCGGGATGCGGTGGGGCGAGCTAACCGCGCTCACCATCCCCCAGGTCGACACCTACAGCAGGGTGATCGCGGTGGACCGCAAGGTAGTCGAGGTCGCCGGGCACCTCTATATAGAGGCGCCGAAGAACCGGAAGCTTCGGCAGACGATCTATCCGCGGACCACTCCGGGCGGATATCGGCTGGCCGACAAGCTGGCGGACCGCATCGCACAGGCCCGCGCCGAGCAGGAAGCCGGCACTAACCCGCTGGGGCTAATCTTCCCCTCCCCCAAGGGCAAGTTCCTGCGGTCCTCCAACTTCAACCGGACCGTTCTCAAACCCGCCTACCTGGCAGCCGGATGGCGCGACGGCGACGGCAACGGCCGGTGGACCTGGCACAGCCTGCGGCACGTGTTCTGCACCACCGCCCTGTTCACCTGGAAGCTCGACGCCACCGACGTGTCCCCCATGGCCGGCCACGCCAACGTCCGCACCACCCTCCTGATGTACGTCGGCACCACCGCCGGCGTCCTCGATCGCGCCCGCAAAGCAACCGAATAGGCCACGCGGCCCGGCGCCTGCTGGCCGCTTTCGCGGCGGGAGCAGGCGTCAGCCTTCGACCAGTTGCCGCAGGGTTCCATCCTCTGTGAGGGCATCAGCCAGGAGGTCGCGGTGCGGAACGTCGTCATTCCACCCGTACCGCGTGGCGAGAAGCGTTCGGAAAGCGGTCAGGTTGGGCGTCTGTGTCGGTGACAGGAGCCGCCAGCGGCGCCTGGCGATTGCGAGCATCGCGACCTGCGCGGTGTAGCTCAGCGACTCCGGCGTGAGCGCGGCCAGGGGAATGGGTTCGGAGTCGGCGGTCTCTGGCGTGCGCGCGAGCGCCTGCTGTTCCCGCTGGGTGGCCAGCGGACGGTCGAGCAGCCCTGCGGCGTCGGCACGGATGTTAAGCGCCACGTTCGTCATGGCGATCAGGATGTGCCAGTCGAGCCATCCGTCCCCGCGGAGCCGCTGGAGACCTGCGGCGGTATCGGGGTCAGACAGCGCCCGCGGCAGCGTCTGGCTCAGCAGCTCGGGGAGGAACTCGTAGTTCTCACGGATATTTTCCAGCGAAGCGTCGCGGTCGTAGCCGGGGCCGACCATGGCCGGGAGCCGGAGTTCGCCGCCGGGTACTGGGGCATGCACGCCTGGGAACGGCTGCACGCTCACGGCCGCGAACGCGTCGTAATGAGCGTCACTGAGGAGGTTGGCAACGTCGTCATAAGGCCTGGCGACGTGAAGCTTGTGGGTTAGCCCTTCCTGGAAGGCGTGCTCCACCATGAGCATGAACTCGTTATCTGGCCGTGCGCTGAGACGGGCGAGCAGGTAGACGAGTGTTGCTGACAGGTCAAGTCTCAGTTTTTCCTCGTCGGTGTTGGCAGTGAACGGCTGGAGGACGACGGAGCACTCGGTGCGTTCGTTGCCCGGCTTGAACCTGACCGGGTCACAACCGGCGAGCCGCGTTCCGGTCAGCAGTTCGACGTGAACTTCTTGCGGCAGGAAAACCGGGTCGCGAGGGGCGAGTTCGACGAGCACGATCTGCGCGGCTGCCGCGAAGCGTTCCGCCGCCAGCACGTTGCGGCGGTCGTTGGCACAGGTGATTCGCCACGTGGTGCCGAGAGCGGCGAAGGTGATGGTCCGCCGCGGTCTCAGGTCAGAGAACGGCCTGCCGGCCAGTTGCTGGTCGGCGTGCTCGGTGAATGCCTCCTCAGTGAAGGTGAATGCTGGCCGCACCATATCCAGCCCGTTGACGAGCAAGTCCTGCATATAGCTGGTGTCGCCGAGCGCAGCGCGCAGGGCAGGCAGGATGTCAGGACGGAATCGTTCAGCGGCCAGCAGCACGATCATCGTGTGGAAATCGAGTCGCTGAAGGTCCGGGTGGGCCTCCGGGTCGTAGGCGTCCTCCGCGAGGGAGCCATGAGCGATCACAGCGAGGTTACCCAGAGCGAGCGCGTCACCCCACGCGCCTGCGGCATGGCTATAGTGCATCGCGTCGGTCAGCGCGTCGGGTCCGATGTCCTGGAGCTGTGTTTCCTCGGAGGTTATAGCGATGCCTGCTGCGGCCAGCGCGTACTGCTTGGCGGCGTGCGGCAGCCGCAGCTCGTTGTAGATCTGGCCGATGAGCCTCATAGCCAGCAGCGAACCGCGCAGAGTGTCGCCGTTCCACCAGTTGATCTTCGTCTCGTGAAGCTCCCGGAGGGCATCTAGCAGCCGCCCGGCGCGGCGGAACGCCAAGGCGCGGGTCCGGCATCTCTCGGCCACTGCGCTATCGCCGCTGACAGCCGCGACCGCCGCGTCGAGCCGATCTCGTACCTTTGCGTACCGCGGATCTCCGGTCAGCGCGGGGGCGAGCATCTGGAACGTCTCGCTGATGGTTCCGATCGGGAATGCGCGTGCCCGCGGGAGCAGTTCGACCAGCCGGTCAAGGTACTCCAGTCCCTCAGCGACGTCGAGCGGCACGTCCGGGTCCAAGACGATGCTTTCGCCTTCTTCCTCCAGTGCGAGACGGAGCAAGGTGACTTCGCGGGGCGGCGCGAGCGTTCCGGCCGAGGGCTGGAGCACTTCCGGCCAGCGAGGATGCAGGCACAGGTCCGCGCCGACAGCCAGCAGCCGTGCCATGCGGTTGGGATGCTTGGACTCGTCGGTCGCGGTGATCAGCTCGCGCACTCGTACGCGGAGCGCCAGGTTCCGCTCGCGGAGTTCCTGGGCGGCCACTGTCACGATGCGCCGTACCCATGCACCGCCCCAGTACATGAGCAAGACGCTTGCGTCCTCTAGGAGCGCTGGTGAGTCGGACCCGATCGCATAGTCGAGCACGGCACGGATATCGCCCTCGGCGCCTTCGAGCGTGTTGAGGCCGCGCAGGGTCGCGACCGTGCATTCGTATCTGCCGCGGATCGCCAGTACCGCGTCGCTTTCGGCCGTGGTGAACTCACGCATGTAATCCAGCCACTCCGGCAGGTCCGCACGGGCCGCATCATCGAACGTCGCGTGACGCAGCCCGTCGCGTACCTCTGAAAACGCCCCCGGTGTCAGCCGCACAGCGGCTCGCTGCCGCAGCGCCGCGAGCGTGTGCGCATACCATCCCGGCTGCGGTTCGTCCGGCGAGTCCGGCACCAGGTGGGATGGCAGATCGAGGTACCGCTCGGCGACCCACACCAGATCCGCCTCGGCGAGCATGTGCGATATGGCGTGCCCGTCGAAGATCTCCAGCGTCACGCCGTGCGTCTCGCGCGCCTGTTCCTGCAAGCGGTGCCTGGCGGCCACCGGGATCTCCTGTACCGCGAAGAACGCGACCGCGTTTACTTTGCCGCCTTTCCCGCAGATCGAGTTCAGGTCCCCCCGGACCTTTTCCTCCAAGCGGTCCTTCTGCACCGAGCAGGCCATCACCAGCGGCTCGGTCGTTGCACGGCCAACGAACCCTGCCGTGCTCGGTAGTTCCTCCGGCAGCCGCGTGTAGTACGTTTCCGCATCCCGGCCCTGGTCACCGCCCGCACTCACTGGGCCGGTTGCCGGCAGTATGTTGCTGCTAAGCCTCCGCTTGGCAATCCGGTAGCAGATCTCCTCAAAGGTGTGGTGCTCGTTCTGTGCCGTCAGGTGTTCGAGCTGGAACCGAATGTACTTTTCAGCTTCGACAGGCGATGGCACGACTACCCCCTGAGCTAACCGACAGGTCTGCCGCCGATCCCGCTACTACAGGTCCGGCCCCTCTCCAAGCTACTGCTTGCGAACCCGCCGTTTTGCCCGGCGCGCGTGGGCGGGGTGGTAACGCCGTTGCCGCTCATCGTGGTCAACCCGCGGATGAGAGGCCCGTTCCGCCTTGGCTAACGCACTAGCCAAGGCGAATCGCCCGGTACTCGGCCCTGAACAGGCAGGAAAGGAGCGGGACCCCGGCTGTCCGTGGTGTCCGCGACCGGGGTCCGCCTTCGATGGTTCCTGCTCAGACCGGTGCCGGGCTCTGCCGGGCTTCGGCCATCCGGCTGCGCGCCCAGCGGCGGGAGGTCTTGCCGAACATCTCCGCGAGCTTGCGCTCGGATATCGGCTGGCCGTCCCGGACGCTGGCACGGTAGGCGGCCACGGCGGCGGCGTCGGTCTCGATCTCCCCGCCGCTGGTACCAGCCGCAGGCGGCGAGCCGGGAACCTGGTCCGCATGGTCCGCCGCGTGGTCCGCGTGCGTCCGTGTGGTCCGCCGCCTGGACCGGCTGGTCCGGTGCGTCCCGTCTGCTCTGGTCCGCGGGTCGGCGACCGCTGCGGAAACCGGGAACTGGGGGTTGTCTCCGGTGGCGGGTGCGAGGCCGATACCTGCCCGTACCGGCTCACTGGCCCGGCATCGGTCGCCGGTCCGGGCGCGGGCCACGGGCTGGTCCGGGCTTGGTCCGCCATCGGTACGGTGGCGGTCCGCTGCTGGTACGTGGTCCGGTCCGCCGGTTGCCGCGGTCCGGATGATCCACGTGAGCAGCTCATACTGATCCCACCAGGCGACCGCGGGCCAGGCCGCGACGACCGCGCCGACCAGGCCGTGGGACCAGCCCTGGGCCACGTTCACGGCGAGCGAGGCGAGGATGCCGAGCGCGAGCATCCAGCGGGCCAGCCCGGGGACCGGGAGGCGGTGCCGTGCGGCGTACAGGATGACCATGCTGGACGCGTACACCAGGCCGTCGATCGTGGCAGGTTCCAGCAGGGCGGTCACGCCGGTCTCGCCGTACTCGCGGACGACGGCGTAGGCGTGCCAGTAGGAGATGTACGCCGCGATGCTCGCCACGGCGAGCACGACGGCCGCCGTGGAGACGCGGATCGCGCGGTCCACGCCGCCGCTGACGGCGGGCAGCTGCCGGCTGCCGCTGGCCGGGGCGGCGAGCGCGGTCACCGCGTCCACTCCCGGGTCCTGGCCGAGGTGGCCGGTGACCAGCCATGCGCCGCCGGAGCCGAACGGCTCGGCCGGGTACCCGAAGGCGCGCAGGATGCCGCCGATGGCCGTGTTCGTAGCCTGCTGGGTGCCGGTGTAGGTGCCGTACCTGTCCCAGTCCAGCGGAGCAGGCTGTGCGTGGTCCACGACACCGCGATCCCGCTGCGGCGGTCAGCCGGTCCTGCCGGGACCGGCAGCAGGCACACCCCGCCGAGCCGGTAGCCGCGGGTCATGCCGGGCAGCAGCGGCGCAGGGGCAGGCCCGCCTCGGTCAGCGAGCGGGCGATAGCGTGGGCCAGCGGCGCCAGCGGGTCGCTGCCGTCGAGGCGGTACCCGTCAGCGGTGACCAGCCCGGATACTGCCTGCGCGAGTTCTGCGGCCTCGGCTACCGAGCGCAGCGGGCCGCGGCCGGGCTGATGGAGATCAGTCTCAGGCATGCTGTTCCTCCCAGGAAGGCGAGGAGGAACCGGGCAGGTCACGGCCTGCGTGAACCGTGCCCGGTCCCTCATCGCGGCCGGGCTTGGTTACTCGGTGGCCGGCGGGCGCGGTCGAGGACGCCGGCGGTGGTGCCGACGTACATGTCGAGCGTGATGCGGACGTTGGCGTGCCCGGCCATGCGGGACACGTCGGTGGGGTCGAGCTTCCAGGTGAACAGGGCGGTGGTGCAGAACACGTGCCGCAGGCTGTGCCAGGTCCACCCGCCGTTGCCGTTGTCGTCACGCCACCCGGCCGCGGCGTAGGCGCGCCGGAGGACGTTGCGGTTGAAGTTGGAGGATCGCCAGTGCTTGCCTGTCGGCGAGGGGAAGATCAGCCCGAGCGGGTTGGTGCCGGCCTCCTGCTCGGCGCGGACGGCCTCGATTCGGGCGCCGAGCCGCTCGGCGAGCGGGTACCCGGCAGGCGTGCGGCGGGAGTAAATCGTACGGCGGAACTTGCGGTTCTTCGGCGCCTCGACGTACAGGTGCCCGGCGACCTCGACCACCTTGCGGTCCACGGTGATCACCCGGGCAGCCTGGTCGATCTTGGCCGATGGTGAGCGCGGTCAGCTCGCCCCAGCGCAGCCCGCTGTAGGCGGCGACGGCTGGCCATCAGCTCATCGCGCTCGCCGTGCAGTCCTGCAGCCAGCGCCCGGCCGAGCTTGCCGATGTCGCTGTCGGCCGGGATCTCGCCGGGGTCGACCCACAGTCGCCGATTCCCCCGCCATCGTCACCCGGGGCGCGGGCAGCTGGCGGTCCCCGGCCTGCCAGTGCACTCTTGGCCAGCCGCGGGTTTGCCAGGAACCCGCCGTCCAGGCCGGCGCTGACCAGGGCCGAGATCATCCCCTGGACCCGGTTGCCTTCCCCTGGCGTGGGGGCGGCGTTGACGATCTCCTGCATGTGGCCGGTCTTGATGTCCTGGCAGGTGACCGCGTCGATGACGGGGGCGGCGAACCGCTCGCACAGCCGGCGCTGGGTGTGCGCGTGCTTGCGCGACCACTGGTCGGCGACCGGGAGGCGGTCGGGGTCGAGGTACCAGGCGATCAGGTCCGCGCCGGGGCGCGTCATGTTCGGCGCGTCGGCTTCCAGCCGCTCGGTGACCTTCGCCAGCCTGGCGGCAAGTTTCTCCTCGCTGGAAGCCTCGCACTGCTGCCGCTTGCCGTGCTCGTGCCAGACCGCCCGCCAGCGGCCGGGTTCCTCGCGGGCCGGGTACACGGTGATGCCGTAGTCCAGCTCGATGACCTCGCCGCCGCCACGGGTGGCGGCGCGTCCGGTGCCGTTCGCGAGGACGCGCCCGGGCCGCCGACTGGCCGGCCTTCGCCCGCCCGGCGGGGCGGGGAGCCTTGGGGCCCGGTTGTGGGGATTTTGTGGGGATCTTGAAGATGGCAGGTGATGCCTGCGTCATGCCGGTTCCCTCTCTTCCTGCGTCTCCGCAGGCAGGAGGGCTGACGCTTGCAGCTTTCGTGGCTCCCGCGATAGGACTCGAACCTATAACCTGCCGGTTAACAGCCGGACGCTCTGCCGATTGAGCTACGCGGGACCGTCGCGGATAAGAGTAGCGCACCGGAAGGGGTGCCCGCCGCATGGCACGTTACGCTTGAACGGTTGCCACGATGGGGAGCGGCGGCGGCCCGGGATGAGTGAGGCACCGGGTGCCGGGGAAGGTGACAACTCACCATGCCACGCACCGGAAGGGGTGCCAGATGCGCTACAGGGCCACGTTCGTCGCAGGCTTCGTCGTCGGTTACATCGCCGGCGCGCAGCCGGCCGGGAGCGGTACGACCAGATCGTGAAGTACAGCAAGCAGGTCGCGGGGCATCCCGCGGTCCAGAAGGCCACGAACACCGTCACCACGAAAGCCACCGAACTGGGAAAGACCGCCGCAGCCAAGGCACCTGAATTCGCCAAGACGGCGGCCGCGACCGTGAGCGAGCAGGTGCCGAAGATGGCCGCCACGGCCAGGCAGAAGGCCGGCGACCGGCTCCCGTTCGGCGGCAAGAGCGACGCGGCGGACACGTCGGACGGGGAGGCCGGTTCCCCCATCGACAACGGCCAGGCGTCAGTCAACGGCGTGCACTACACCACCGACGGCTCCTGACGGTTACGTGCCCGGCGCCGGTGCGGCGCCGGGCACGCCTGTCTTAGTCGAGGTATTCGCGCAGGAGCAGCGCGCGGCTCGGGTGGCGGAGCTTGGCGAGGGTCTTCGACTCGATCTGCCTGATCCGCTCCCGGGTCACACCGAACTCCCTGCCCACCTCCTCTAGCGTCCGCGGATGCCCGTCGGTCAGCCCGAACCGCAGCTGGATGATCCGCTGCTCCCGGTCCGACAGCTCGCACAGCACGCGCTCGAGCTGGTCCTGCAGCATGATGAACGCGGCGGCCTCGATCGGCACCACGGCGTCCGCGTCCTCGATGAAGTCGCCGAGGTCGGACTCCTCCTCGCCGATCGGCGACTGTAGCGACACCGGCTCCTGGGCGATCCGCTGGATCTCCGCGACCCGCTCCGGCTCGACCCCCATCTCGGCGGCGATCTCGTCGACCGTCGCCTCGCGGCCGAGCTCCTGGTGCAGCTGGCGCTGCACCCGGGCCAGCTTGTTGATCGTCTCCACCATGTGCACCGGCACCCGGATGGTCCGCGCCTGGTCGGCGATCGCCCGGGTGATGGCCTGGCGGATCCACCAGGTCGCGTAGGTGGAGAACTTGTACCCGCGGGTGTAGTCGAACTTCTCCACCGCGCGGATCAGCCCGAGGTTGCCCTCCTGGATCAGGTCGAGGAAGACCAGCCCGCGGCCGATGTACCGCTTGGCGATCGACACCACCAGCCGCAGGTTCGCCTCGATCAGCCGCTGCTTGCCGCGCACCCCGTCGGCGGCCAGCCACTCCAGGTCCGCCCGTTCCTCGCCGAGCAGCGGATATCCGCCGTTCAGCTTCTCTTCGGCGTACAGGCCCGCCTCGATGGCCTTGGCCAGCTCCACCTCGTCTTCCGCGGTGAGCAGGGGCACCCGCCCGATCTCGCGAAGGTAGATGCGGACCAGGTCGCTGGTGCCGGCCCGGCGCGCGCTTTCCGTGTCGAAGTCAGGGAGCCTGGTGTCAGGCTCCTCTTCGGCGGCCGACTCGGTCACTTCGATGCCCTCGTCCGCGAGCACCCGGACGACCGCGTCCAGCGTGTCCGCGGACAGGTCGGCCCGGTCGATCGCGGTAGTGACGTCCCCCATCGTCACGAATCCCCGTGAGCGCCCAAGCGCCACGAGGTCGGTCAACTGCTGGGTCAGCGATGCTGCGCTCGTAACTATGGTCAGGCTCACGGCAACAGTCTGCGGCACGGAGCACCGGTTCCGGGGGACCCAATTTTGCGGCTTTGACCAGATGTTTAACCTGGTAGCAATCTGCGGTAGAACTCCTATTTACTTCTCTCAACCACCGGTCGCCCGCCCCAGCAGCCACTTCCGGCGCTGTTCTAGCGCGACCAGGTCGCCGAACATCTTGTTGTACGCGGGCTGATCGTCCTCCGGGTTCGTCCGCTGCAGCTTCGCCTTGATGGCGGCGATCTCCCGGCGGCCCGCCAGTTCCCCGACCGTGGCGAGCACCATGTCGGCATACTTCTCGTCCGGCTCGCCGGCCACCTGAAGCCGCTCGACCGCCAGCTCGGTGACGAACGCGCGGGCCCGGTCGTCCGGGGCCGCCTCGATCAGCGCGGCCACCCAGTCTCTGGCCCGGCCGGCGCTGACCACGCCGCCGCAGCCGGCGATCAGCCCGGCCACCGCGCCGTGCACCGGAACGGTGAATGCCGCCGCGCTCAGCGCGTCGAACTCGGGGCCGCACAGCGCCGGCCACTGGACCGCCAGCTTGAGCGCCTCCCGCTCCACCCGCAGCACCGGGTCCGACCGGTCGTACGGTCTGCCCTGCTGCCCGTCCGCGCCCCGCTGGCCGTCCCCGCCACGTGCCGTCAACGGGGCACCAGAACGGTCCCGGCCGTCTCGTCCCGCGCCCCGGCTGCCTCCCGCGTGCTGGCGGACCCTGGCCAGCACGAACCGCTCGTCCATCAGCCCGAGCCAGCGGTCCAGGTTCACCGCGTACCTGGCCCGGCGCCCGGGGTCCTTGATCCGCGCGACGATCGGCGCGGCCTCGTCGAGCGCGGCGAGCTGGCCCTCGGTGCTGTCCAGGTCGTGCTTGGCGAGCGCGCTCTTGATGGCGAACTCGAACAGCGGAACGCGCCTGGCGATGAGGTCGCGCACCGCGCCCTCGCCGTGCTTGAGCCGCAGGTCGCAGGGGTCGAGGCCGTCCGGCTGCACGGCGACGAACGTCTGGGTGACGAACTTCTCCTCAAGGCCGAACGCCCGCAGCGCCGCCTTCTGCCCGGCCGCGTCACCGTCGAAGGTGAAGATCACCTCGCCGTCGCTGCCGTCGGTGTCCATGATCAGCCGGCGCAGGACCTTCACGTGGTCCTCGCCGAAGCTGGTGCCGCAGGTCGCCACCGCGGTGGGCACCCCGGACAGGTGGCAGGCCATCACGTCGGTGTACCCCTCGACGATCACCGCCTGCCGCCGGTGCGCGATCTCCCGCTTCGCCAGGTCCGCCCCGTACAGCACGTGGCCCTTCTTGAACAGCGCGGTCTCCGGCGTGTTCAGGTACTTGGGGCCGTCGTCATCCGGGTCGAGCTTGCGGGCGCCGAACGCGATCGTCTCCCCCGTCAGGTCCCGCACCGGCCACATCAGCCGGCCGTGGAACATGTCGATCAGGCCTCGCCTGCCCTGCCTGGCCAGCCCCGCCTTGAGCAGCTCCTCGTCGGTGAACCCGCGGCCGCGCAGGTGCCTGGTGAGCTCGTCCCACGCCGCCGGGGAGTACCCGACACCGAACCGCTCAGCGTCGGACAGCTCGAAGCCACGCTCAGCCAGGAAGGCCCGGGCGGCGGAGGCGGAGTCACCACGGATCCGTTCGGAATAAAAATCAACAGCGGCCCGGTGCGCATCGATCAGCCGGCGGCGCTGGCTCGTCTCCTGGCCGGGCACGTAGCCGCCCTGTTCGTAGCGCAGCTCCACGCCCGCGCGCGCCGCCAGCCGCTCGATCGCCTCCGCGAACGACAGGTGCTCGATCTCCTGGACGAACTTGATGACGTCGCCGCCCGCGGTGCAGGAGAAGCAGTAGTAGAGCTCTTTCCCTGGCGTCACATTGAAGGACGGCGTCTTCTCGTCGTGGAACGGGCACAGTCCCTTGAGCGAGCCGCCGCCCGCCGGGCGCAGCTGCAGATACTCCCCCACCACGTCGGCGATGGGCGACCGCTCACGGACCGCGGCGATGTCTTCCTGGCGAATCCGACCCGGCATAGGGGGAGTCTATGCCGTGGGGCGGCGCGCGCTGGTTAGGTCGCGGATGGCGGACACGTGTCTTCGAATGGGAAGGTGCGCACCCATGATCCCGCGGATTTACGATTGTGCCTCGTGGGGGATACGTCCGGTGATGCGTCCCGGGATCTTCTTGTGCTCTGGGATGTCGACGGCACTCTGCTGAACGCCGGCGGGGTCGGGGGCGACCTGTACTCGGCGGTGTTCCTGCAGCTGTTCGGGCGGCCGCTGGAGACGACGGCGCCGATGGCGGGGCGCACCGACCGGGCGATCATCCTGGAGACCCTGACGCTGGCGGGGGTGCCTGAGCCGCGGCGGCACGTGGACCCGTTCATCGCGGGACTGGCCGCGCAGGCGCCGGCCGTGCGAACCTCGGTCGCGGCGCGCGGGCGCGCGCTGCCCGGCGCGGCCGCCGCGCTGGCGGCGCTCGCGTCGGGGCGGGTGCACCAGTCGGTGCTCACCGGCAACGTCCGCGCGGTGGCCGAGGTCAAGCTCGCCGCGCTGGGACTGCGCGATCCGCTGGACCTGTGCATCGGCGCTTACGGCGACGACCACGAGGACCGGGCGGAGCTGGTGCACGTGGCGCGGCGGCGCGCCGCCGCCGTGCACGAGCGCTCCGGTGTGGCCGGGTTCAGGGGGCCTGGCACGGTCGTGATCGGTGACACGCCGCTGGACATCGCCGCGGCGCTCGCCGCGGGCGCGCGGGCCGTGGGGGTGGCGACCGGCCCGTTTTCCGTCGCCGAGCTGCGCGCGGCCGGCCCGGACGTGGTGCTGTCCGACCTGTCGGACACGCGGCTGGTGGTGGAGGCGCTGCTGTGGCGGTTACGCCGCCCGGGGATCCGGCTGCGTGGCGCGGCAGGCCGCGGAGCAGGGCCGTGGTTGCCCTTTCCAGCCGCGGCTGGCGAGCGAGCGGGCGACCTGCGCCGCCGTGCGGCAGGCTCGGCGGGTGACGTCGTCCCAGTCGTAGCGCAGCGTCGAGCCGCCGCCGGCCGTGGCGTCGTTGTCGCGGCTGCGGTCCTGGCCGCGCCGTTCCGCCGGATGCGCCTGCCTGCCGTCTAGCTCGACGACCAGCCCGTATGTGCCGTAGTACCGGTCGCGGAAGCCGCGGCTGCCGTCGGGCTTGGTGAACGGCACCTGCCGGCTTGCCCTGGGCAGCCCGTGCGCCCGCTCGACGTCGCGGTCGTAACGGAACTCAAGCAGCGAGTGCGCTCCCCCGGCCGCCGCGATGATCATCTCGTCGAGCTGCCCCCGCCAGCGAAGCTTCCTGCGCGCGCTCAGCGTCGCCCGCAGCGGCCCCTCCCCCGCCAGCCGCCGCCCGAACGCGGCAGTCACCCACCCGCACGCCTCATCGAAACTGTCCGCGGTTTCGACCAGGTCGATCACGGTCTCTTCGACAAGCGTGTGCGGCACCATTCCGCGCGGAAACCGCGCCTTAACGTCGAGGTGCGCGGACAGGTGTATTTTCACGCCAGGCGGCTGCTTCACCCGGCGTCCAGCCGGGATTGTCACGTGAACCAGCCGAGACTGACGGTCGGAAAGCCCGTTCACCTCGGCGGCTGTCTCGTGGCTAAGCTGAGCCCCTTTTCCCGCATAAAGCACAGCAGCCCACAATTGCGCATCCCGCCCCACCGGTCCGCTAAAGGTCGCGTATACGCCCGGGTAAATCTGCCGCCACCTACCGCGCTTGACCTTTGAGGCGATCGCGCTGTGCGACATGCCGGAGGTCAGCGCCTGCCGACGGCTCACCACACCAGCCTGGAAACGCACCGCGTCGCCCAGCCCCGACGGAATTTCGTTGCTCATGCCGCCGAGTATGCCGCCGGGCACCGACAATCCCGGATTTTCATGATCACGAAAGAAAAGTATGCGTATAGGAGATTTTTCTTTCGTGATCATGATTGACCCGGAATTCGGTCAGCGCCGGGGTGGGGTTTCTGTGGCAATCGTGTCCGACGCGGGTATTGGGGCGAGGCGGGCGGGGACTTCTCTGGTGATGATAGCGGGCGCCGCCTCCCGGCGGCCTGGGGTGGGGTTTCTGTGACGGTCGTCGGCCGGCGCGCGCATTATGGCCGACCCAAGGTGGGGGAGCGGGGCTCTTCAGGGAGGCCGCGGGGGCGCCGGTGGGGGTGACGCCGCGTCGTTCGGTGCCCCTCGGGCGCCGACTGGACGCGGTGAACACCACCAAGCCCCGGCGGCGCGGCGCTCAGACGTCAGCGAGGGGGATTGCCGGGTCCGCCAGGCGGGCCGGGTCGAGGGTGCGGTTTGAGCGGATGAGGGACTGGATGTCGTCGGTGACGTCCCAGACGTTGACGTTCATGCCCGCGATCAGGCGGCCGCCCTTGAGCCAGAACGCGATGAACTCGAGGGTGGACCGGTCGCCGCGGTAGACGACCTCGTCGTAGGCGCCGGGCGACGGCAGGCCTGAGCACTCCATGCCGAGGTCGTACTGGTCGGTGTAGAAGTACGGCACGTGGTTGTACTCGACCTCCTGGCCGAGCATGGACCTGGCGGCGGCGGGGCCGCCGTTCAGCGCGTTCGACCAGTGCTCGACCCGCACGTGGGTGCCGAGCAGCGGCAGGAACGAGCACGCGACGTCGCCCGCGGCGTAGATGTCCGGGTCGGAGGTGCGCAGCGCGGAGTCGGTGACCACGCCGTTCGACATCTCGAGCCCGGCGCCCCTGGCGAGACCGTCGTTCGGCCCGGCGCCGATGGCGACGATCACCACGTCGGCGGGCAGGACCGTCCCCGATGAGGTCAGCACGGATCCGACGTGGCCCGCCGCGTCGCCGTGGAACTCCGCCGCCGTCTCGCCGAAGCGGAACTCCACGCCGTTCGCCTGGTGCAGCGCCGTGAAGACGCCGCCGAGCTCCGGGCCGATCGCGTAGTAGAGCGGGGTGGGCTGCGGCTCGACGACCGTCACGTGGCAGCCCGCGATGCTGGCCGCCGCCGCCGTCTCCAGGCCGATCCAGCCGGAGCCGACGATCACGACCCGCCGGCCGCGGGTGAATTCCTCGCGCAGCGCGTCGGAATCCGGCAGCTTGCGCAGGGTGCGGACGCCGTCAAGGGCCTCGCCGGGGATGTCGAGATGCCGGGGCGCGGCACCGGTGGCGAGCAGCAGCTTGTCGTAGTGCTGCGTGCCGCCCTCGACGATCACCGTGTGCGTCGGCCGCTCGATCGCCGCGACGCTCACGCCGGTGCGCAGGTCGACCGAGTTCTCCGCGTACCACTCGGCGGGGTGCACGTAGGCCGACTCCCGCGGCTTCTTGCCGAGCAGGTAGTCCTTGGACAGCGGCGGCCGCTCGTAGGGCACCTCGGACTCGTCGCCGAACAGCACGATCTCGCCGGTGAAGCCCTCCGCCCGCAGCGTCTCTGCCGCCTTGGCGCCGGCCAGGCCGCCGCCCACGATCACGAATGTCGTCATGCGAGCCTCCCGTGGATAACGCCAGCCGCTGATGCCAGACCATAGCCGAGGTGTCGGTGAGCGAGGCGACCTGGTCGATGATGACACGCCGGCGCGCCTCGTCGCTCGCGGCGTCGTTCCAGGACGGCCGGAACACCGCGTCCAGCGTGGACGGCGCGCCGCGCTCGATGGCCAGCGCGAGCTCGGTGATCAGCTCCCGTTCGCGTGCCTGCCGCGCTGCCACCCCCTCCCGCGTCATCACGTAGTGCGCGGCGACCGCCTTGAGCAGCGCGCACTCGAGCAGCTGGCGGCGCGGCACGGCCAGGTCCGCCGAGTAGCGGCTCAGTACCGGCAGGCTGCCGGCGAGCGTCGCCTCCTCGGCCGCCTGGCAGAAGCGGCCGACGAGCTCGCTGGTGAGGTTCTTGGCCGCGGCGAGCGACGCGGGCCCGCCGTCGAAGCTGAACCGCCAGCAGGGCAGCTCCATGAACTCGGCGAACACCGTCTCGAGCTCCGCCGCCGAGACGTCCCATCGCGCGGGGCAGTAGGCGGTGCGGGCGACGCGTGAAACAACCGTACGTTCGGAAGGATCCTGAAGGTTCTTCAGGGTCACCAGCCCGGCGTGCAGGCCGTCCTCCACGTCGTGCACCGAATACGCCACGTCGTCGGCCCAGTCCATGACCTGCGCCTCCAGGCACGGGCGGCCGGACGGGGCGCCGGACCTGACCCATTCGAACACGGCGATGTCCGACTGGTAGGCGCCGTACTTGCCGGTACCCGAGCCGGGATGAGGGTACTTGAGTGCCGCGTCGAGGGTGGCGCGGGTGAGGTTGAGGCCGGCGCCGGGGACCTTCGGCTCCAGCCGGGTCAGCAGCCGGAGCGACTGGGCGTTGCCCTCGAAGCCGCCGCAGGCCAGCGCGCCGCCCGTGTCGGCGAGGGACGCCAGCGCCGTCTCCCCGTTGTGCCCGAACGGCGGGTGGCCGATGTCGTGCGCCAGGCACGCCGCGTCCACCAGGTCGGGGTCGCAGCCGAGCGCGGCGCCGAGTTCCCTGCCGATCTGCGCGCACTCCAGCGAATGGGTCAGCCTGGTGCGCGGGAAGTCGCTGGCCCCGACCTGTACTACCTGCGTTTTCGCGGCGAGCCTGCGCAGCGCGGAGCTGTGCAGGACCCGCGCGCGATCACGCTGGAAATCCGTTCGGCCCGGGCGCTTGGGCGGCTCGGCCGCCCAGCGCTCGGTGTCATGTGAGCTGTAGGCCACTCACCTAGTGTCGCTGCCGGCACTGACAATCGCGGCCCGGCCCGCCTCCAGCCGCGCGATCGGGACGCGGAACGGCGAGCAGGACACGTAGTCGAGGCCGACCTCGTTGAAGAACCAGACCGACGCCGGGTCGCCGCCGTGCTCACCGCAGACGCCGATGTGCAGGTCGGCCCGGGTGGCCCGGCCCTCTTCGGTGGCGATCCGCACGAGCCTGCCCACGCCGTCGGCGTCGATCGTCTCGAACGGCGACACGCCGAAGATGCCCATCTCGATGTACGGGCTGAAGAACGCCCCTTCCACGTCGTCCCTGGAGAAGCCCCAGGTCATCTGCGTCAGGTCGTTGGTCCCGAAGGAGAAGAACTCCGCGGACCTGGCGATCTCGCCGGCGGTGAGGGCGGCCCGCGGCACCTCGATCATCGTGCCGATCGGGATCTCCGCGTGGACGCCGGTCTCCGCCGCCACCGCCTGGAGCACCTTCTCGGCGCGCTCCCTGCTGATCTCCATCTCCTGCACGGTCGCGGTCAGCGGGATCATGATCTCCGGCCTGGGGTCGCGGCCCGCCTTGGTGAGCTCGGCGGAGGCGGAGGCGATCGCGCGGACCTGCATGTCGAGCAGGCCGGGGATGACCAGCACGAGCCGCACGCCGCGCAGGCCGAGCATCGGGTTCTGCTCGTGCAGCCTGCGGACCGCCTCGAGGAGGTGGCGGTCGTGCTCGGTGGCGTCGCCGCCGGCCAGCGCGACCTTGACCGACAGGTCCGTGAGGTCGGGCAGGAACTCGTGCAGCGGCGGGTCGATCAGCCGGATCGTCACCGGGTACCCGTCCATCGCCTCGAGGATCTCGACGAAGTCGCCGCGCTGCAGCGGTTCGAGCGCGTCCAGGGCGGCCTGCCGCTCCTCGCCGGTCTCGGCCAGGATCAGCCGCTCGACGAGCTGGCGGCGCTCGCCGAGGAACATGTGCTCGGTGCGGACCAGGCCGACGCCAGTCGCGCCGAACCGGCGGGCCCGCGCGCAGTCCGGGCCGTTGTCCGCGTTGGCGTGCACGCCGAGGCGGCGGCCCTCGTCCGCGTGGGTCATGATCCGGTGCACGGCGGCGACGAGTTCGTCGTTGTCGGGCGCCAGCGTGCCCTCGAAGTACTGCACCACGTTGGACGCGACTACCGGGATCTCGCCCAGGTACACCGCGCCCGAGGTGCCGTCGATGGAGATCACGTCGCCCTCGCTGACCACGACGCCGCCTGGCGCGGTGAACTTCTTGCCGCGGGTGTCGACGTTCAGCTCTTCCGCGCCGCAGACGCAGGTCTTGCCCATGCCGCGGGCGACCACCGCGGCGTGGCTGGTCTTGCCGCCGCGGCTGGTGAGCACGCCCTGGGCGGCGATCATGCCGGGCAGGTCGTCGGGGTTGGTCTCGCGGCGGACGAGGATCACGTGCTCGCCGCGCTCGGCCCCCGCCACCGCGGTCGCCGAGTCGAAGACCACCTCGCCGACGGCCGCGCCAGGCGAGGCGCTGATCGCCTTGGTGATCTGCGTGACGTCACCCGAGGTGTCGAACCGCGGGAACATCAGCCTGGCCAGCTCGTCGCCCGACACCCGGCTCACGGCCTCGTCCATGTCGATCAGGCCCTGGTCCACGAGCTGCGTCGCGATGCGGAACGCCGCCGCCGCGGTACGCTTGCCGACCCGGGTCTGCAGCATCCACAGCTTGCGGCGCTCGATCGTGAACTCAATGTCGCACAGGTCCTTGTAGTGGTTCTCCAGCGTCCGCATGATCTGCATGAGCTGGTCGTAAGAGGCCTTGTCGATCCGCTCCAGGTCCTGCAGCGGCACCGTGTTGCGGATGCCGGCCACCACGTCCTCGCCCTGCGCGTTCTGCAGGTAGTCGCCGTAGACGCCCTGCGCGCCGGTGCCCGGGTCGCGGGTGAACGCCACGCCGGTGCCCGAGTCGTTGTCCAGGTTCCCGAACACCATCGCCACCACGTTCACGGCCGTGCCGAGGTCCGCGGGGATGCGCTCCTGGCGGCGGTACAGGATCGCGCGGTCGGAGTTCCACGACTCGAACACCGCCTTGATGGCCAGGTCCATCTGCTCGCGCGGGTCCTGCGGGAAGTCGCGCTTGGCGTGCTCGACGACGATGTCCTTGAAGACGTTCGTCAGGGTCATGAGGTCCTCGGCGGTCAGCTGAGTGTCGCTGGCCACGCCCTTGGCGTGCTTCGCGGCCTCGAGCGCGTGCTCGAAGTACTCCCCGTCCACGCCGAGTACGGTCTTGCCGAACATCTGGATCAGCCGCCGGTAGGCGTCCCAGGCGAACCGCTCGTTGCCCGACTGCTTGGCCAGGCCGAGCACCGACTCGTCGGACAGCCCGATGTTGAGGACGGTGTCCATCATGCCCGGCATGGAGAACTTGGCCCCTGACCTGACGCTGACCAGCAGCGGGTCGCCGGGGTCGCCGAGCTTGCGGCCCATGGCCTGCTCGAGCGCCTCCAGGTGCGCGGCTACCTCGTCGTCAAGACCCTCGGGGGTCGTGCCGTTGGCCAGGAAGTAGCGGCATGCGTCGGTGGTGATCGTGAACCCCGGCGGCACCGGCAGGCCGATGTTGGTCATCTCGGCGAGGTTCGCGCCCTTCCCCCCGAGCAGATCCTTGAGGTCCTTGTTTCCTTCTGTGAAGTCATAGACGAACTTCGGCACTGAACGCTCCTCGCGCAGGCAGACTCGTTTTCTCCGGAGCCTACTCCGCTCCAGTCTGGTCCCGTGACGCGACCGTCACGGATTGCCCTATCTCCGGTTTAGACCGTTGGTATAGACCGCCACAACGGACCTAGGTCCTGACTTCGGAGTCCTGACTTCAGCAAATCGCGGAAGCAACCGTCGTTCACGCGGCTGCCGGCCCTGCCGGCTGATCGGGTACTCCCGGAAGTCATCGCGTGGTAATTCCGGCGGCGAGCAACCTTCGCGCGCCTCCCGACTCCTAATAGATGTCACCTGGCAACGAGGAGGCTCTAGTGCGGAGGAAACGGCTACTCGCGGTTGCGGCCACCACGGCGGCACTTGCGCTCACGACCTCGCTCGCGCTAGCAGCGAGCAGCCCGGACGCCCGCGCAGGCGCTACCGGACGGCGCGTCCCCGCGCCCGCGGTGCCGCGCTACTACATGGCGCTGCCCGGGGCGGACAACTTCGCGAACGTGCCGGGCGCGCCGACCGCCGTGCTCGCCGACACGTTCACTGGCAAGAAGCTGCTCACCGTGCGACCGTCCGGGAAGGACAAGTTTGTCACCGTGTCGGCGGCGGCCGACGACCGGACGTTCGTCCTCGGCGCGGCGCCCGGCCTTGAGCCGCCCGCTGTCCCGTCGGCGACGACCTGGTACCTGGTGCGCGTGCGGCCAAGCCGCAGCCAGGCGACGGCCACCGTGCGCAAGCTGCGCGTCCCCGCGCCGCCGCCGGGCGGCCGGGCCGACACGACGGCGCTGTCCCCTGACGGCAGGAAACTGGCCGTGCTCGGCACCCAGCCAGCGCCCAAACAGTCGTACCTGGAGTTCCTGCGCGTCTACTCGGTGGCCACCGGACGGCTGCTGCGCGCCTGGACGGGTCCGCTGAACGTGGCGTGGGACGCCTACACAACGCTTGCCTGGACGGGCGGCGGCCGCCAGCTCGCGATTGGCTACCCGTGGTACGCGAAGTCCGCACAGTACCTGGGCGTCCGCACCGTCGACGTGACCCAGCCGGGGCACGACCTGGTGGCGGACAGCCGGCTGACCTGGTCGGTCAAGGGCTACCTGAACGTCCCGAGCAGCTACCCGTTGACCTGCGCCGTCGACATCCAGGTGACGGTCACCGCGGACGGGACGGTGGTCTGCGACGGCGCCGGCGTGTTCCGCGCCGTCAAGCAGACCCTCGGCGGCCCGGTGTGCCCGGCCATCCCGCCGTGGAACTCCGCGGGCTTCCTCGAGTACTCCGCGGCCGCCGGCACACTGCTCAGGACGGTCTACCGGACGGACTCCAGCTGCGTCCCCGGCGGCAGCGGGGTGCTCTGGGCAAGCGCGTCGGGTCGCACGCTCATCGGCTACATCCAGTACGGCCAGCCGCCGTTCACCAGGACGTCCGTCATGCGGTTCGGCATCTTCACCGGCGGCACGTTCACGCCGCTGCCCGCCCCGCCCACGACGACGACGGTGCCGGACGCCATCGGCTGGTAGCCGCGCCGAAAGAATGCCCGGGCGCCAGGCAACCTTCGTGGCGCCCGGGCGTTCCTGATACGCGGGCACAGCGAACACGGAGCCGCCAGGGCAGCTCGGCGTGGTCAGCCACGGCACGTTCACCCCGCTGCCTTCGGTGCCCTCGTTCCCGCATGTCCCGGGCCCTGCCTGGTAGCGTCGCCCGGGCCGGGAAAATCCGGCTACCGGAGCAACCTGACCCGTGCGGCGGCAATCTGTAGTGGTGTGGACATAGACACGCGAGCGCAGCGGGCAGGCCTGCCCGGCGCCAGCGTCGGCGTGACCGAGCTGTACCAGGCGCACGCGGTCGGGCTGATCAAGCTCGGCGTCATCATGCTCGGTGACAGGACAGCCGCCGAGGACGTCGTGCAGGACGCGTTCTTCGGCCTGTACCGGAACTGGGGCCGCCTGTCGGACCCGGACAACGCCCTGGCCTACGCGCGCGCCAGCGTGCTCAACGGCTGCCGGGCCGCGCTGCGGCAGCGGATCAGGCGCGATCGCAGGGATCGCTCGATCGCCGCCGACGCGGCGACGGCCGAGTCAGCCGAGTCGGCGGTGCTGCTCGGCGAAGAACACCGGGAGGTGCTCGCGGCGGTGCGCAGGCTGCCTGACCGGCAGCGCGAGGCGCTGGTGCTCCGGTTCTACCTCGGCGTGTCCGAGGAAGAGACCGCGCGGGCCATGGGGATCAGCCGCGGCACCGTCAAGTCGTCGACGTCCCGCGCGCTCGCCGCGCTCGGCCGGATGCTCAAGGAGGAGTCATGAGCACCGTGGCAGAGAGGACCCGCGCGGCCATGGACGCGGTCACCAGCCAGGTGGACAGCGCGCCGCCGCTGCCGCTGCCCCCGCCGCTCGCCTGGGCGCCACCGGGGTCCCGCCGCCGCTGGCGCGCGCTGGCGCCGCGACGCCCCTGGGGGGCCTGGCTGGCGCCGTTGGCTGCCGCGGCGGCGGTGATCGCACTCGCGGTCTCGCTCGTCGCCGTCAGGGGAACCCCAGGCGGTTACAAGCTGGTGCCGGCCGTCAGCCCGGCTGGTGCGGCCGTCAGCTTCCCCGACTACTACCTGACGTTCAACCAGCCCGCGGGGGACACCACCAAACCGGTCGGGCTCGAGCTGCGCTCGACGCTCACCGGGAAGACGCTGGCCGCGCTCCAGCCGCCGCGCGGCCTCAGCTTCGCCGGGATCACCGGCGCGGCTGACGACCGCACGTTCGTGGCCGACGCCCACCGAGAGCCGTACGGCGTGACTGGCTCGATGGCGCGGTCCCGGACCTGGTACCTGGTGCGCGTGGCGGGCACCGGTTCCGGGGCGTCGCTGACGATGACCAAGCTGCCGATCCCGGCCACCCAGGTCGGCGCCGAGGTCCTCGGGATCGCGCTGTCTCCCGACGGTACGAAGCTCGCGGTCGGAACCACGCCGTTGACCACGGCTACCAACGTGCGGCAAACGCTACGGGTGTACTCGGTCGCCACCGGGGCGGTGCTCAGGACCTGGACGACACCGCCCGGTGAGGAAGTAATCGAGGGCGCGGGCGGCTACGGCGGGGACCCTAACTCCTCGCTGTCGTGGACGAGCAACCGTACGCTCGCCTTCTTGAGGGGCGTCCGGGCCGCGGGCAGCCCCGCGTTCCGCATGCAGATGATGACCCTGGACGTCTCCCATCCTGATGGCGACCTGCTCGGCAGCAGCCGGCCGACCATCACGATGCCCGTCGCGCTACCGGACCCCGCTGCCCCCGCCCCGTTCGGCTGCGGCCTGAACTTCCGGTTCAACATCCTTGTCACGGGTGACGGGAAATCGTTCGTCTGCGGTGGAACCGGCACGACGGGCGCCAGCCTGCCGGAATCGCTCTGCGCCCAAGGGAGTGCCTGGAACACGCTGGCATTCGGTGAGTACTCCTTCGCCGGAGGCCCGGCCAGGTACATCGGCTACCGGACGACGTGCAACAGCCTCGCGGTCGTGGCCTACCCCCTGTGGGTCAACGCCACGGGCAGCGAGGTCATCGGCTGGATGCACTTCGCCAACTCGGTCCCCGGCAAGTTCGGCGTGTTCAGCGACGGGTCGTTCCGGCCGCTGCCGATCCCGGTGCCCGGCAACTGGTACCAGTGGGACGGCGGCAGCCTGCTGTACCAGGTCGCCTGGTAGCCCGCGGAACCGGCACAATGGTGGGCAGAACACCGCCCATCGGCCTGGAGGAAACGCATGGCTACCGTCGGGCTGCTGCATCCCGGTGAGATGGGCGCCGCCGTGGGCGGCTGCCTGGTCACGGCCGGGCACACCGTACTGTGGGACCCGGCCGGGCGCAGCCGCGCCACCACCGGCCGCGCGCTCGCGGCGGAGCTGACGGGCACCAGCCTGGATTCGGTGGTATCGCGCAGCTCGGTGATCTTTTCCGTGTGCCCGCCGCACGCGGCGCTCGACGTGGCGCGGCACGTCGCCGCGGCCGGCTTCGACGGCGTGTACGTGGACGCGAACGCGATCTCGGTGGCCACCGCCGCCCAGGTGGCGTCGGCCGTGACCGCGGCCGGCGCCGTGTACGTGGACGGCGGCATCATCGGGCCGCCGCCGGAGAACACCGGGCGCACCCGGCTGTACCTGTGCGGCGAGCGGGCCGCCGAGGTGCTCGCGCTGTTCACGCGGTCGGCGCTCGACGCGCGGATTGCCGAAGGCGCCCACGGAGAGCCGTACGCGGCCTCGGCGGTGAAGATGGCCTACGCGGCGTGGACCAAGGGCACCGGGGCGCTGCTGCTCGCCTGCCGCGCGCTGGCCCGCGCCGAGGGCGTGGAGGCGACGCTGCTCGAGGAGTGGCGCCTGTCCCAGCCCGCGCTGCGGGCGCAGTCAGAGCGGTCCGCCGACGCGGCGGCGGCGAAGGGCTGGCGGTGGGTGGCTGAGATGGAGGAGATCGCCGCGTCGATGGCCGCCGCCGGGCTGCCGCAGGGGTTCCATCAGGCCGCCGCCGAGATCTTCGACCGGGCAGCGCAGGCCGACGAACCGGGCGCGGGCGTGGCGTCGGGTGCCGACGTGGACACGGTCCTATCGGCGCTGACCTAGGCGGACCTAGCTACCAGATGGGAAGACGGCCGGCCAGGTAGTCGGCGAGGGCGTCGATGCCGACGCGGTCCTGGGTCATTGTGTCACGGTCCCGGACGGTGACGGCCTGGTCGTCCAGCGAGTCGAAGTCGACGGTCACGCAGAACGGGGTGCCGATCTCGTCCTGGCGACGGTACCTGCGGCCGATCGCGCTGGCGTCGTCGAACTCGGTGTTCCAGCGCTTGCGCAGCAGGGCCGCGACATCGCGGGCCTTCGGCGACAGGTCGGCGTTGCGGGACAGCGGCAGCACCGCGACCTTGACCGGCGCGAGCCGCGGGTCGAGCCGCAGCACGGTGCGCTTCTCCAGCTTGCCCTTGGCGTCGGGGGCCTCGTCCTCAGCGTAAGCGTCCATGAGGAACGTCAGCATGCCGCGGTCCACGCCGGCCGCGGGCTCGATGACGTACGGGATGAACCGCTCGCCGCTCTCCTGGTCCAGGTACATCATGTCCACCTTGGACCGCTCCTGGTGGGTGGACAGGTCGTAGTCCGTACGGTTCGCGATGCCCTCGAGCTCGCCCCACTCAGAGCCGACGAAGTCGAAGCGGTACTCGATGTCCACCGTGCGCTTGGAGTAGTGGCTCAGCTTTTCCTTCGGGTGCTCGTAGAGGCGCAGGTTTTCCTGCTTGATCCCGAGCTCCGTGTACCAGGCGAGCCGGGCCGCGATCCAGTAGTCGTGCCAGTCCTCATCGCTGCCGGGGCGGACGAAGAACTCCATCTCCATCTGCTCGAACTCCCTGGTCCTGAAGATGAAGTTGCCCGGGGTGATCTCGTTGCGGAACGACTTGCCGATCTGGCCGATACCGAACGGGATCTTGCGCCGCGAGGTGGTGAGCACGTTCTTGTAGTTGATGAAGATGCCCTGCGCGGTCTCCGGCCGCAGGTACGCCAGGCCCGAGGTGTCCTCGACCGCGCCGAGGTAGGTCCGCAGCATGGTGTTGAACTGGCGCGGCTCGTCGAACGCGCCGCGGGTGCCGCAGTTCGGGCAGGTGATGTCCGCCAGGCCGTGCTCCGGCGGGTGGCCGTGCTTCTCCTCGTACGCCTCGAGCAGGTGGTCGGCGCGGTACCGCTTGTGACAGACCTGGCACTCGGTGAGCGGGTCGGTGAAGTTGGTGACGTGCCCGCTCGCCTCCCACACCTCGCGGGCGAGGATCACGCTCGAGTCCAGGCCCACGATGTCCTCGCGCTCCTGCACCATCGACCGCCACCACTGGCGCTTGATGTTGTTCTTCAGCTCCACGCCGAGCGGGCCGTAGTCCCAGGCCGCGCGCAGGCCGCCGTAGATCTCGCTGGAGGGGTACACGAAACCGCGCCGCTTGCTCAGGTTGACGATGGCGTCAAGGCGGTCACTGCGTAGGGCCATGTCACCTGAGCTTATGGGCCGGCGCCCCGTCGCGCGAACCGAAATCGGGACCGCCTGGCCGGCGCCCGGTCAGCGTGCCAGCGGACCGCCGGCCAGGTCACCGTCCGCGGCGGAGCTGACGGCATTCGGGATGGCGCCGCCGAAACGCCGGTCGCGCGCGGCGTATATCTCGCACGCCTGCCACAGGTGGCGCCGGTCGAAGTCGGGCCACAGCGTGTCGAGGAATACCAGTTCCGCGTAGGCGGACTGCCAGAGCAGGAAGTTCGACAGCCGCTGCTCCCCCGATGACCGCACGAACAGGTCCACCGCGGGGATATCCGGTTCGTATAGGTAGCGCGAGAAAAGCCGCTCGTCGATCTTATCCGGGCGGATTTTCCCGGCCGCGACTTCGGCGGCGATCGCGGCGGCGGCGTCCACGATTTCCGAGCGGCCGCCGTAATTAACGCAGAACTGCAGGGTCAGCACCGTATTGCCGGCGCTCAGCTGCTCGGCGTATTCCAGCTCCTTGATCACGCTGCGCCAGAGCTTCGGGCGGCGGCCGGCCCACCGGATGCGGACGCCCATGGAGTTCAGCAGGTCCCGGCGACGGTGGATCACGTCACGGTTGAAGCCCATCAGGAACCGCACCTCGTCGGGGTGCCGGCGCCAGTTCTCCGTCGAGAACGCGTACGCGGACAGGTAGGGGATGCCGAGCTCGATGGCGCCCATGATCACGTCGAGCAGCGAGGACTCGCCTTCCTTGTGCCCCTCGGTGCGGGGCAGCCCGCGCTGCTTGGCCCACCGGCCGTCGCCGTCCATCACCAGGGCGACGTGGCGGGGCACCAGGTCAGCCGGGATGTCCGGCGGACGGACGCCGCTCGGATGCGGGAATGGCGGCTGCACCGGGCGCTGATCCCGGGGACTCTTCCTCAAGCACGCTCCACATGACGCAATGACCTGATCGAGTGCTCCAGGTGCCACTGCAGATACGCGGCTACCAGGCCACTGCACTCTACCCGGTGCCTGCGCTCGCTCCGCATCGCGCCGTCCCAGTCGCCGCGCAGCAGCGCGAGCATCAGCGCGACGGTCTGCGGGGCCGGCGACGCGGCGCCGGGCGGCCGGCAATCGGCGCACACCATCCCGCCGGTGGCGACGGCGAACGCGCCGAGATGCTTGCCCTCGGGGCTTGACCCGCTCCGGGCGCCGCAATGGGCGCACTCTTCGAGCGCCGGGGCGTAGCCGGCGACGGCGAGCGAGCGCAGCAGGTACGCGTCGAGCACCAGGCGCGGCTCGCGCGCGTCCTCGCCGGTCTCGCTGAGCGTGCGCAGCCCGCCGACCAGCAGCAGGAACTGCCGCAGCGCGGGCTCCTTCTCCATGGGCGTGAGCCGCTCGGCGGTCTCCAGCATCGCGGTGCCCGCGGTGTACCTGGGATAGTCCTCCGCCAGCGGCGCGCCGTACGGCCGGATGACCTCCGCCTGCGTGATCACGTCCAGCGACCTGCCTGGGTGCAGCATCACATCGACGTGGGTGAACGGCTCGAGCCTGGCGCCGAACCTCGACTTGGTCCGGCGCACGCCCTTGGCGACGGCGCGGACGCGGCCGTTCTGCCGGGTGAGCAGGGTAATGATGCGGTCCGCCTCGCCCAGCTTCTGCGTCCGCAGCACGACCCCGTTGTCCCGGTACCCCTGCACGGTTCTATTCTCCCGCAGTGCGCGGACCGACAGAAACGGACGCGCGGTGCCGGAGAGACACCACGCGTCCGTTCCGAATGAAGAAACTCAGCTTGGAATGAAGAAAGCTCAGCCGCGGCGGGAGCGGTTGACCGCCGAGACGATCGCGCGCATCGAGGCCGTCGCGGTGTTGGTGTCGATGGCGACGCCCCACAGCACCCGGCCGCCGTGCTCGACCTCCACGTAGGAGGCCGCCTGCGCGTCGGTGCCCTCGGTGAGCGCGTGCTCGGCGTAGTCCAGCACGCGGACGTCGATGCCGACCGAGGCGAGCGCGGCGCAGAACGCGGAGATCGGGCCGTTGCCGGCGCCCTCGATCTCCTGCACGGCGCCGTCGACCGAGATCTCCGCCGAGAGCACGTGCTTGCCCTCGATCACCGAGGAAGACTGGTGGTCGAGCAGCGCCACCGGGCCCTCCGTCAGGTACTCGGCGGTGAAGCTGTCCCAGATCTCGTTCGGGGTGACCTCGCCGCCCTCTTCATCGGTGCGAACCTGGACCACCCTCGAGAACTCGATCTGCAGCCGCCGCGGCAGGTCGAGGTGGTGGCCGCTCTTCATCACGTAGGCCACGCCGCCCTTGCCGGACTGGCTGTTGACCCGGATGACCGCCTCGTAGGAGCGGCCCACGTCGTGCGGGTCGATCGGCAGGTAAGGCACGTTCCAGGCGTAGTCGCTGAACGGGATGCCCGCCGCCGCGGCCTCGGCCTCCAGGGCCTCGAAGCCCTTCTTGATCCCGTCCTGGTGCGAGCCGGAGAACGCGGTGTAGACGAGCTCGCCCGCGTACGGGTGCCGCGGGTGCACCGGCAGCTGGTTGCAGTACTCGGTGGTGCGGCGGATCTCGTCGATGTTCGAGAAGTCGATCATCGGGTCGATGCCCTGGCTGAACAGGTTCAGGCCGAGCGTGACCAGGCAGACGTTGCCGGTCCGCTCGCCGTTGCCGAACAGGCAGCCCTCCACCCGGTCCGCGCCGGCCAGCACGGCCAGCTCGGCGTCCGCGACGGCGGTGCCGCGGTCGTTGTGGGTGTGCACCGACAGGCATACGTGCTCGCGGCGGGACAGGTTGCGGCTCATCCACTCGATCTGGTCCGCGTACACGTTCGGCGTGGACCGCTCGACGGTGCACGGCAGGTTGAGGATGATCTCGCGGCCGGGCCCTGGCTGCCAGACGTCCATGACCGCCTCGCAGGTCTCCAGGGCGAAGTCCAGCTCGG
The DNA here is from genome assembly GCA_963843745.1 of uncultured Actinomycetota bacterium. GTDB lineage: Bacteria > Actinomycetota > Actinomycetes > Streptosporangiales > Streptosporangiaceae > Trebonia. Next base: position 270,770 of record CAWJLP010000003.1, on the reverse strand, counting down.
TGTCCATGAAGATCTCCGGCGAGTACTCGTAACCGAAGTCGGTGCCGTCGCCGAGGATCTTGTCCGCGTACTCCATGACATGGCGGGTGCCCTCGACCGCGAGCGCCTTGCACTCCTCGCGGCCGATGCGGAACACCACCTTGCGAAACGTCGGCGCGGTCGCGTTGTACAGGTGCACGGTCGCCAGCTGGGCACCTTCCAGGCTCTGCACCGTGCGCTCGATCAGGTCCTCGCGCGCCTGCGTGAGCACCGAGATCCGGACGTCGGCCGGGATGCGGTCGGCCTCGATCAGCCCGCGGATGAAGTCGAAGTCGGTCTGGCTCGCCGACGGGAAGCCGACCTCGATCTCCTTGTAGCCCATCGTGACGAGCAGGTCGAACATGGCGCGCTTGCGGTTCGGCGACATCGGGTCGATCAGCGCCTGGTTGCCGTCCCGCAGGTCGGTGGTGAGCCAGCGCGGCGCCTTCGTGACGGTCCTGGCGGGCCAGGCGCGGTCAGGCAGGTCGACCGGTTTGAACGGGGTGTACCGGTGGCACGGCATGCCGCTCGGCTGCTGATAGACAGGAGCGACCGGCCGGTAAGACGGATTGTGCTGCATCGTTTTGCTGCTTCCTTCGCGGTTTGTCTGCTTGTGGCGTAGATGGCGGCCAGCGGACATGCCTGAAACCCGCGACGAGGGAGCCAGCCTTTACAGGCCCCCGCCGCGGCCGCTAAGGAGGAGCAGCTCGCGCAGCATGACCGTGCCAGCATATCAGGCGGAAAATCGTTCGCGTCTTGCCGCTGACTGAGGTTGGCTTGAAGGATGCGCATCACGCGACTTGACCACGCCGATCACGACGGCGTCCGCGGCTGCCACGACGTATGGCTCGCGGCGCTCGCGGCCGACGACCCGCATTCCCCGCCGCTGTCGCTGCCGGTGTTCCGCCACTGGCTGACGCGAGGCTGGGAGTCCGAACCGTCGGAGACCTGGGCCGCGGTGGACGAGGCGACCGGGGAGACCCTCGGCTGGTACCGCATCGAGCTCCCCGACCTGGAGAACAGGCACCGCTCGTTTGGCAGCCTCACGGTGCGTCCCGCGTCCCGGCGCCGCGGAGTGGGCAGCGCGCTGCTGCGGCATGAGGTGGAGCGCGCCAGGGCCAACAGGCGGACCGTGCTGCGCGGCAGCGCCCTGGCCGGCTCGGCGGGAGACGCCTTCGCCCGGCAGGCCGGGGCGGAGGCGAGCCTGGTCGACGCGCGGCGCGTGCAGGATCTGCGCAAGATCCCGCCGGGCCTGGTCGCCTCGCTGCGCGAGACGGCGGCGGGGGCGGCGGCCGGCTACACGCTGGTGTCGTGGACGGGACCGACCCCGGAGGAACACCTCGCCCGGGTCGCCGCCGGGTTCAACGCGATGAACGACGCGCCGCACTCGCCGGACCGCGAGGACGACATCTGGGACGCCCAGCGGGTCCGCGACCGCGCCGACGCCGCGCTCAGGGAAGGCTGCCTGCGCGGCTATTCGGTCGCGGCGATCGCGGAGGCAACCGGCGAGATGGCAGGGCTCACCCAGGTTTTCGTCGATCCTGAGTACCCCGAATGGGGGCACCAGGGGCTCACCGCGGTGATCCGCCAGCACCGCGGGCACCGGCTCGGCCTGCTGATCAAGGCCGCGATGCTGGAATGGCTGGCAACGGAAGAGCCGAAGCTGGAGCGGATCGCGACAGACAACGCCGCGGTGAACAAGTACATGATCGCGGTCAACGAGGCGCTCGGCTACGAGCTGGTCAAGCCGGACGAACAGTCCTTCCAGCTCGCGGTCAGTCCTGGTTAGCCGCCTGCTCGGTCATCATGATGACCCCGTACGCCTGCGCCCGGGTCATGCCGAGGTCCGCGGCGATCGCTTCCGCGGCCGCGCGCTCGGCGCCGGTCAGCGGGCCGTCAGCCAGCGCGATCCTGACGAGTTCGGCCAGGTACCACTCGCGCGCCTCGGGCTTGAGCTGACCGCCGAGCGCCGCGATCGGCGGCTGGGCGGCGGCGTCCGGCGCGGCCAGGTCGGCGTCCAGCGCGGCGTCGTCATAGCCCTGAGCGCCCGCGGCGGCCGCCATCTCGATCGCGCGGCGCCGCGCGGCGGGGCATCCCGGGTCGCCGGCCCGCAGCATCACGGAGACCAGGGCGCGGGCTCCGGCGGGCAGCGCGGCCTGCATCTGCGCGGCGGTGGGGAGGTTGAGTACCTCGGTGACGTACCGGGTCTTGCAGGTCACGCACCGCACGTGCACGCTGGTCTTGTTCAGCGGGACGACGGGGATGAAGAACAGCGTGATGTACCGGCGGCCGGCCCGCTTCTGGTAGCTCCGGTCCCCGCCGCACTTGCGACAGAAGAACACGCCCTGGGCGATCGTGTGGTAAACGACACGCAGACCCCAGATGATCAGCATGCTCATCCCCCTTGTGTCGCGGGCAGGACCACCGATTATGTCGCGGGCGGGCGGGCGCGGGCGGCAGGGTGACGGCATCCGTGACCATCCGGTTATCGACGGGCGGAAAACTGCTCGCGTTCCCCGGGCGGATGCGGTTGGCTGAGAGAATGCGCGTCGAGCGTTGGGACCCGGGCGACACGGCGACGGCGACGGCATGCTACGCGGTGTTCGCCTCGCTGCGCGAGACGGCCGCGCGGGCGGCGGCCGGCTACTCGCTGGTGACCTGGACCGGGCCGGTGCCTGATGAGTACCTCGGCCAGGTCGCTGAGGTGTACAACGCGTTCCGCGACGCGCCCCGCGGCGAAGGCCGCGAAGCCTCGGTCTGGGACGCCGACCGGATCAGGGAACGCGCCGGCGTCCTGCTGCAAGCCGGGTACCTGCGCGGCTACGCGGTCGCGGCGATCGCGGACGCGACCGGCGAGATGGCGGCGATCACCGAGATCGCGATCAACCCCGAGCACCCCGACTGGGCGTTCCAGCAGCTCACGGCCGTGACCCGGGCACATCGCGGGCACCGGCTCGGGCTGCTGGTCAAGACCGCGATGCTGGAATGGCTGGCTTCGGCCGAGCCGAGGGTCGAGCGGGTCGCGACGGGCAACGCGGCGAGCAACGAGCACATGATCGCGGTCAACGAGGCGCTCGGGTACGAGGTGGTCGAGCCCGGCTACCGGCACTGCGAGCTGGCCGTCACCGGGGTCCGGTAGCGCCAGTGAGCGACGCCGTGCAGCCACTGGACCCGGCCGACGCCGGGGTCCTCCGCGCCTGCTACGAAACCTACCTGGCCGCGATGACCGCGGACGACCCGTTCGAGCCGCCGCTGTCACTGGATAGATTCACGGCGCGGGTGCGGACGGGACCCGCCGACTCGCCCCGCGAGGGCTGGTACGTGCCGGACGAGGGGGACGGCGCGGCGGCCTGGTACCAGGCCGAGTACCCCGACCCGGAGAACCGCGACCGGGTGTGGCTCACCCTGACCGTGCACCCGGTGCGGCGGCGCGCCGGGCTCGGCACCGCGCTGCTGCGGCACGCCGCCGGGCGGGCTTCTGCCGCGGGGCGCGAGATCCTGGACGCCGGGGTGCAGGAAGGGTCCGCCGGCGAGGCCTTCGCCCGGCGGGCCGGCGCCACGTTCGGGACCACCGCCGACGTGCGGCGCGTCCTCGACCTGGCGAAGGTTCCCGCGGGTTCGATCACGCGGCTGCGGGAATCCGCCGCGCGGGCGGCGGCCGGCTACTCGCTGGTGCGGTGGACAGGAGTCACCCCGGACGACCGGCTCGACCAGGTCGCGTCCCTGCACAATGCGCTGAACGACGCGCCGATGAACGCCGGCATCGAGGCTATGACGTGGACCGCGCGGCGGGTCCGTGACCGCATTGACGCGCGGATAGCGCGGTCCCCGTCCCGGCGCTACTCGCTGGCGGCGGTGCATGACGCCAGCGGCGAGATGGCGGCGCTCACCGTGGTGGCGGTCGACCCCGCCGTCCCCGACTGGGGCAATCAGCTGATCACCGCGGTGATCCGGCCGCACCGCGGCCACCGGCTCGGCATGCTGACCAAGGCGGCGATGATGGACTCGCTGGCCGAGGCCGAGCCCGCGATGCGGCGGGTCATGACCTGGAACGCCGCGTCCAACCGGTACATGATCGCGGTCAACGAGGAGATGGGCTACGAAGTGTGGGGCCAGCCCTACAAAGCGGCCGAACTGCCCGTCTCGTCAGTCGTAGAAGCCTAGCCGCCGCAGCTGCTTCGGGTTGCGCTGCCAGTCCTTGGCGACCTTGACGCGCAGGTCCAGGTAGATCTTCGTGCCGAGGAGCGCCTCGATCTGCTGCCTGGCGCGGGAGCCGACCTCCTTTAGCCTGGCGCCCTTCGTGCCGATGACGATCGCCTTCTGGCTGGGCCGCTCCACGTAGAGCTCGGCGTACACGTCGGTGAGGTCCGGCCGGTCCGCCCGGGGCGCCATCTCCTCGACGACCACGGCGATCGAGTGCGGCAGCTCGTCCCGTACGCCATCCAGCGCCGCCTCCCGGATCAGCTCGGCCACCATGATCTGCTCTGGCTCGTCGGTCAGCTCGCCGTCCGGGTACAGCGGCGGCCCCTCGGGCAGGTGCGAGACGAGGACGTCGGCGAGCACGTCGAGCTGGTACCCGGTCACCGCGGACACCGGCACCACGTCCGCCCAGTCGCCGAGCTCGCTGACCGCCACGAGCTGCCGCGCGACCTGGTCGGGTGTCGCCTGGTCGGTCTTGGTCACTATCGCGACGACCGGCGTGTCAGGCAGCCCGGCCAGCTCGCGGGTCAGGTACTTGTCGCCAGGCCCGACCGGGTCGGTCGCGGGGACGCAGAACCCGATCACGTCCACCTCGGTGAGAGTCGAGCGCACCAGGCTGTCCAGCCGCTCGCCGAGCAGCGTGCGCGGCCGGTGCAGGCCGGGCGTGTCCACCAGGATGAGCTGCGCGTCCGGCCGGTGCACGATGCCGCGGATCACCCGCCGCGTGGTCTGCGGCCGGTCGCTGGTGATCGCCACCTTGGCGCCGACCAGGGCGTTGGTCAGCGTCGACTTGCCGACGTTCGGCCGGCCGACCAGGCACGCGAACCCGGAGCGGAACGCGCTGCCGGTCGGCGCGCGTCCGGTCGCTGTCGTGGTCACGTGCGGCGGGCTCATCCCTTGATTGTCACGCATCCGGGCCACCACTACCGTCATCGGCATGAGCCCAACCCCCATCTGGCGGCCCACCGCCCGGGTTCTCGCGGTCGACCCCGACGGCCGGCTGCTCCTGTTCAGCTCGGTGGATCCGAAGGGCGCCACCTGGTGGTTCACGCCGGGCGGCGGCGTGCAGCGGGACGAGACCCTGGCGGCCGCCGCCGTCAGGGAGCTGGCCGAGGAGACCGGCTACGTCAGCGCGGAAGCCGACCTCGGCCCGGTCGTCGCCACGTGCGCGGGCACCTGGGCGCCGCCGGACGACGGGGGACGGCCTTACTTCGCCGCCGACTCCTACTTCTTCCTGCGGGTACCGCTTGCGGACGTGGTCGGGGACGGGATGGAGGACTACGAGCGCCTGGTCATCACCGGGCATCGCTGGTGGACGGTGGGCGAGCTGCGGCACGCGGACGGCCAGGTTTACCCGTGGGGGCTGGCCGACCTGATTGACAGGCTGCTGCGCGGCGACATCCCCAGTCGCCCGGTGCGTCTCCCATGGACCCCGGATTCCCCGTAAGCGGGCCGCGCCGCGGCCCGCTTCTTGCTGTTATCAGATACTCGCCGAATATCGTGGGGAGTTTGGCGTCGAAAACAGGGTCAAAGTCCCCACGATCTTCTGCGACAAGCCATTTCTTGCTGTTATCAGGGAAAGGTGGGGGCTGGGGTTATCGTGCGGGATTCGTGGCGGATTCCGGCGCGTTATCCCGCACGATCTTCTGGCGAGCGGCGCGGGGGGCGTAGGTGGATGAGGCGGCGCGGGGGGCGTAGGTGGATGAGGCGGCGCGGGGGGCGTAGGTGGATGAGGCGGCGCGGAGGGGGCCGTCGGGCCGCGGGCCTTACTCGATGGCGCGGAGGGGCCGTCGCGCCGCGGGCCTTACTCGATGGCGCGGAGGGGCCGTCGCGCCGCGGGTGTTACTCGATGGCGCGGAGGGTGCCGTCGGGGGCGGCGCGGAAGACCGGGGCGTCCGGGCCAAGGTCGCGGACCGCGGCCAGGTCGGCGGGGTCCGGGTCGGAGTCGCTGACCAGGGCGGCGGCCTCGAGCCGTTCCGCGCCGCTGGAGGCGGCCATCGCCACCGCGAGGCGCAGCGCGGACAGCCGCAGCGACGGCAGCGCGACCGACGCCGCGGTGTAGGTCCGCCCGGTCTCGTCGCGGACCGCCGCGCCCTCGGCCGACCCGGTTCTGGCCCGGGTCGACCGGGCCAGCGTGATGATCTTCTCGTCCTCGGGACCAAGCGGCGCTTCGCTCACCCGGATGAGTGTAGTGAGGGCGGGAGGGGCGAAGACACGGGCCCGTTCGGGATAATTCTGATTCCGCATCGACACGCTGGACAAGCACCGTGCCCAGCTTGTTGCGGCGGCCCGCCAGGTTCTCGGCGGTGAGGCGGAGGCCGGCCACGGTGGCTTCGGCGCCTGCGATCGGCACCCGGCCTAGCTCGTGGGCAAGCAGGCCGCCGACGGTTTCCACGTCCTCCGCGTCCACCGTGACCCCGAACAGCTCCTCGAGCTCGGTCACCGGCAGCCGCGCCGTGACCCGGGCGGTGTCCGGCCCGAGCCACTCCACCGGCGCGCGCTCGGTGTCGTACTCGTCGGCGATCTCCCCCACGATCTCCTCGAGGATGTCCTCGATCGTGACCAGGCCGGCGGTGCCGCCGTACTCGTCGATGACGATCGCCACGTGGATCCGCATGCTCTGCATCTGCCGCAGCAGCTCGTCCACCGGCTTGCTGTCCGGCACGTAGGTCGCCGGGCGCATGACCTTCTCGATCCGCTCGGCCAGCGTATTGTCGGCGTCCGGGTGCTCTTGCTCCCAGGCGACGATGTCCTTCAGGTAGGCGATCCCGACCACGTCGTCAATGCTGTCGCCGACGACGGGGATGCGGGAGAACCCGCTGCGCAGCGCCAGCGACAGCGCCTGATCGAGGGTCTTGTCCCGCTCGATGAACACCATGTCGGTGCGCGGCACCATGACCTCGCGGACGATCGTGTCGCCGAGCTCGAACACCGACCGCACCATGTCGCGCTCGCCGGGCTCGATCTCGGCCTGGCCCTCGATGTAGTCGACGAGGCTGCGCACTTCTGGCCGCCCGCCGAATTCGGGATCGGCGCCGCGTGCGCCAAGCGGCAGCACGCCGGTGAGCTTGTCGAGCAGCACCGGCAGCGGCCCGAGTGCCCGGCGCAGCGGGCGGAGCAGCCGGGCGGCCGTGGCGGCCGTCTTCTCGGCACGCTGCCTGCCCAGGGGCCGCGGGGTGACGCCGATCAGGACGTACGTGGCGATGAGCAGCGCGCCCGTCGCGGGCAGGAACACCTGCCAGCCGCCGCCGAGCCAGTGGGCGAACGCCAGCGTCACCAGGACCGCGGCGGACACCTCGGCGGAGACCCGGATCAGGGTCAGCAGGCCGCCGTAGGTTTCGAATCCGTCAGGGTCGGCCCTGACCATCGCGTCGTGCGCGGCCGCGCACCAGCTCGCGACGAGGATCAGCGCGGTCGCCGCTATCAGAAGCCACCCGGCAGGCGGCATCAGCCAGGACCCTCCTGACCGTCCGCCGCGGCGCGCCAGGCGCGCAGCAGCTCACCCTGCAACCCGAACATCTCGGCCTCTTCGTCCGGGTCGGCGTGGTCGTAGCCGAGCAGGTGCAAGATGCCGTGGACGCAGAGCAGCTCGAGTTCCTCCTGCGTGGAGTGGCCCGCCTGTTTCGCCTGGACGGCGGCGACTTGCGGGCACAGCACCACGTCGCCGAGCAAGCCCGGCTCACGGCCAGCGTCGTCGCCAGCGGTCCGCGCGCCGCCCATCCCCGGCGGGCGCAGCTCGTCCATCGGGAACGACAGCACGTCCGTCGGGCCCGGCTCGTCCATCCACTTCACGTGCAGGTCGGTCATGGGGCCTTCGTCGACGAGCAGCACGGACAGCTCCGCCAGGGGGTGGATCCGCAGCTGGTCAAGCGCGAAACGCGCCACCGAGGCGAGCGCCACCTCGTCGACCGCCACCCCCGACTCGTTGGCGATTTCGATGGTCACCTGACGTCCCCGTTTCCGTGCTCCCTGCGGCTGACCTAACGGCTGCCGCGGTGCCGCGGCGGTCTGCTGGCCGCCTGGCCCTTGCCGCGCGCTTCGGCCTTGGCGTCGTAACGTTCATAGGCGTCCACGATCTTCCCCACCAGCTTGTGCCGGACCACGTCCTGGCTGGTCAGCTTCGCGAAGTGGATGTCGGGGATGCCGTCGAGGATGTCCTGGACCACGCGCAGCCCGCTCACCTGCCCGGTCGGCAGGTCAACCTGCGTCACGTCGCCGGTCACCACGATCTTAGAACCGAAGCCCAGGCGGGTGAGGAACATCTTCATCTGCTCGGGCGTGGTGTTCTGCGCCTCGTCCAGGATGATGAACGAGTCGTTGAGGCTCCTGCCGCGCATGAAGGCGAGCGGGGCGATCTCGATCGTGCCCGCCGCGGTCAGCTTCGGGATGGACTCGGGATCGACCATGTCGTGCAGCGCGTCGTACAGCGGGCGCAGGTACGGGTCGATCTTCTCGTAGAGGGTGCCTGGCAGGAAGCCAAGCCGCTCTCCGGCCTCGACCGCGGGCCTGGTCAGGATGATCCTGTTGACCTCCTTGGCCTGCAGCGCCTTCACCGCCTTGGCCATCGCGAGGTAGGTCTTGCCGGTGCCGGCCGGGCCGATAGCGAACACGATCGTGTGCTTGTCGATCGCGTCGGCGTAGTTCTTCTGGTTCAGCGTCTTCGGCCGGATCGTGCGGCCCCGAGCGGAGAGGATGCCCTGCGTCAGCACGTCGGCAGGGCGCACGGTGTGCTCGGCCCTGAGCATGGCGGCGACGCGCTCTACCGCGTCAGGCGAGAGGTCGGCGCCCCTGCGCTGCGACTCGAGCAGCTCGTCGAACAGCCTGGCCACGAGCTCCGTTTCCGACGGCGGGCCCGATACGGTGATCTCGTTGCCGCGCACGTGAATATCGGCGGCAAACTCCCGCTCGATGACGTGCAGCAACTCGTCGCCGGTGCCGAGCAAGGCGACCATTGAATGGTCATCGGGAATGACGATCCGTATCTGGGAGCCTGGCAGGTCGCTGCGGGTATCGGTCAATTCGCTTCTCTCAGCCAGGCGGCCATGTCATGGGCCTGCCGCCGAGCACATGGGCGTGCACATGCCCGACCGTCTGCCCGGCTTCTGGACCGGTGTTGAACACGATCCGGTACCCGCTGTCGGCGATGCCCTCGGCGACGGCGACCTGCTGCGCCTCGGTGATGAGCTCGTCGAGCAGGCCGTCACCGGCGCTGGCCAGGGCGGCGACGTTCGGGTAATGGTCGCGCGGGATCACCAGGACGTGCGTGGACGCCTGCGGGTTGACGTCCCGGAAAGCGATGACGCGCTTACCGTCAAGCACCACCGTGGCCGGGATCTCCCCGGCCGTGATACCGCAGAACAAGCACTCTGGCACACTACGATCATAACGGCCGGACGGCGGTGGCGGGTCCAGGACCTTGCGCTCGGCTTGGCCGCGGGCGCAGCCTCGGTCCTTTGGGGGAAGCTTCCTTGAAACCGAAATGAATTAACGCAGGAGTTACGCATTACTCATCGGTAGACAGGTCACCGCAGATCGCCGTGTTCCGGTTGATTCCGGTAACTGCGCTCGACGGCGCAACCGCGGTGGATATTCTTGTCTTTCCGCAATCCTCCGGCGGTTTCTGGGGTGGAGTTACCGAATGTGGGTTGGGCAGTGCAGGACCGCCGCGGCACGCCGCACCGTGCCGCGCGCAGTCGCGAGAGAGTGGCACCCGCGTGGGCAATGACCCCGTGAACGCCATCGTCCATGGCCAGTCCGCGCAGGCTACGGCCGCGCTGGACGCCCCGGTCGCGGACACCGTCCTTCACGCGCACGCCGCGGCTCCCGTTGCCGGCGCCGCGGTCAACGGCGCTAACGGCACCGGCAACGGTGCTGTCGGCACCGTTGCCGGTGCCGACAGGGCAACCGACGCGGCTGACCTGGCCGATACGGCCGATGCCGGCACCGATGCCGGTCCCGGCGCCGCCACCGCGACGGCCCCGGTCGGCGAGGACGCCAGCGCGAACCTCGACGCCGAAGGTGAACCTTCGGATAAGGTCGCGCGTCCAACAGAGGTGACAGAAACGCTCGCGGCGAGTGCGCTCGTCCCCGACGTGCGGCCGGCGGCCTCCGCATGGGATGCCGACCGCCTTGTCACCGAGATCTACCACGGTGAGTACAAGTCGCTTGTGCGGCTTGCCGTGCTCCTCGTGCACGACGTGCCGACCGCAGAGGAAGTGGTGCAGGACGCCTTCGAGGCGATGCACACCGCCTGGCGGCGGCTGCGGGAGAAGGAGAAGGCGCTTTCCTATCTCCGGCAGGCGGTCGTCAACAGGTCGCGGTCGGTGCTGCGGCATCGCACGGTGGTGGACAGGAACGCGCCCAAGCCGGCTCCGGACGAGCCGAGCGCGGAACACGGCGCGCTCGCGCTCATCGAGCGCTCGGCGGTGATCGCCGCGCTGCGCACGCTGCCGGACCGGCAGCGTGAGGCCGTCGTGCTGAGGTACTACGCCGACCTGTCCGAAGCCGACATCGCCGCGACGATGGGGATCAGCAGGGGCGCCGTGAAGAGCCACACCGCGCGGGCGATGGCGGCGCTGAAGTCGATACTGGAGCTGGAGACCTCATGACTCGGCGAGCGGGCGGATGCTCGACGGGCACGGTGGTGGCGGCATGACCGTCCCCCACGGAGACCTGGAAACCACGCTGCGGCGGGAGCTGACCGCCGCGGTGGACGGCGTCGAGCCCGCGCCCGACGCGCTCGAGCGGATCCGCGCGAGGACCGCGCGGCGGCCGCCCCAGCCGTGGCTGCTCACTGTCGTCAGCGGCGCCGTCAGCAAGGCGCGGTACTGGGTCTGGCACGGGCACTGGGCCTGGCCTGAGTCACTGCCACGGCCCGGCGCGGTCAGTTGGCCGGGCGCTAGCGCTCGGTGGGCGGCACGCGCCAGGCGGGCGACGGCCGCCGACTGGCTGCGGCCGGTTGCCGTACTGGCCGGCGTCGCATTCATCGCGATCGTCGCGCTGGCGGTGCCGCCGCTGCGCCAGGCGATCGGTCACGTCACCTCTAACGTGCTGACCGGCGGCCAGACGTCCGGCGGTGCGGGCACCGACGGCCACGGCACGCCGAACGGAGGCAGCGGCGGGACGCTGACCAATGGCGCGCGCAACACGGCGGGCGCCAACCCGATCGGTCCGCGGAGCACCGCGTCCCCCGGTTGGAAGGCCGCGTCGCAGTGCCAGCCGGCCGCGGTCAGCACGACGCCAACCGGATCGAGCGAGCAGATCGCGGCGGCCGTCTCGTCTGCCCTGCCCGTTGCGCCGACGACGGCGTGCGTCTCCCCGACGCCCACCGCGACCGGCAGCCCGACACCGACCGCCACCGGGACCGGCAGCCCGACACCGACCGACACCGGGACCGGCAGCCCGACACCGACCGACACCGGGACCGGCAGCCCGACACCGACCGACACCGGGACCGGCAGCCCGACACCGACCGACAGCGGCACGGGCAGCCCCACGGCGTCGCCTTCGGACACCGCCACCTCAGGGAGCACGACGGTCGGCGGCGGGACTTTGGGAGCGCGCACCGGTCACGGCTGGCCGCACGGCTAACCTGGCCTGCATGGAGTGGCTAGCCTCGGTGGCGGGGCCGCCGGTCTTCCTGGTGCCGCCAGGCTCTCTTGACGCGGAGACCGTCACGCTCTCCGGGCCTGAGGGGCATCACGCGGCCGCGGTCCGGCGGCTGCGCCCCGGCGAACGCGCGGACGTCAGCGACGGCGCTGGGACACTCGCGGAGTGCGCCGTGCGGTCTGTCGCCAGGGATTCGGTCACGCTGTCCGTGCGGTCGGTCCGTACGGTGCCCGCTCCCGAGCCGCGGATCACCGTCGTCCAGGCGCTGCCTAAGGGCGACCGCGGCGAGCTCGCGGTCGAGCTGATGACCGAGATCGGCGTCGACGCCATCATCCCGTGGGCCGCGCAGCGCTGCGTCGTCCGCTGGCAGGGCGACCGCGGCGAGCGCGCGCTCGCTAAGTGGCGGAGCGCGGCCCGCGGGGCCGCCAAGCAATCCCGCCGCGCCTGGCTCCCCGAGGTCCCGGCCCTGGCCTCGCTAGCCGACGTCGCGAAGCGAGCGTCGGACGCGGCATGCGCGGTGGTCCTGGAAGCGGACGCGGAGTCGGCACTGTCCGCGCTGCCCCTTCCGGAGCAAGGCGAGATCCTTCTGGTCGTAGGACCCGAAGGTGGCATCACCCCTGTCGAGCGCGCCGCCCTCGCCGAAGCGGGCGCCGTCGAGGCCCGGCTGGGCCCAACGGTGCTCCGCACGTCAACCGCGGGCGCGGCAGCCGCCGCGGTCCTCCTGACCCGCACATCCCGCTGGTAACCGTCGACGTTGGCGACTTTGCGCACTGCCCGCCACTTTGCGCACCAGATGACCACAGTCAGGGGTCCGGCACCCCGGAAAGTTGTCACTTCGTGCGCAAGGTAAGCAGGAGAGGCTGGCGTGACGGGCGAGGTTGGGCCTGGTGGGACGTGAGGAGGGCTGAAGAGGCGGCGACTTTGCAGCCTTCCCGGCACTTTGCAGCCCCCATGACCAGAATCCGGCCTCAGTGGAGGCCAAAAGTGGTCGCCCCGGCTGCAAAGTGAACGCAAGAGGTTGGTGTGACGGGCGGGGATGGGGCTCGTGAGGGAGCTGTTGCTGGTGGGGCAGGCGAGTGGGTTGAGCCCGGGGCGACCCCACCGGATCTGGCTGGGGCTGGAGCGGGGTCGCAACCGACAGCGGGACCGGGGTTAGCGGCCGTTGAAGGCGTCGCGCAATCTCGAGAAGAAACCCTGCTGGCCCGGTTGGAACTTGCCGGGCGGGGACTCCTCGCCGCGGAGCTTGGCCAGGTCGCGCAGCAGCTTCTCCTGCTCCGCGTCGAGCCGGGTCGGCGTTTCCACGGTCACGTGGATGACCAGGTCGCCGCGGCCGGTGCCGCTCAGGTGCTTGACCCCGAGCCCGTACAGGGGGATGACCTGGCCGGACTGCATGCCCGGGCGGATGTCCACGTCGCTGGGGCCGTCCAGGGACTCCACGGAGACCGTGGCGCCCAGGGCAGCCGCGGCCATCGGGATCGTCAGCGTGCAGTGCAGGTCGTCGCCCTGCCGCTCGAAGATCGGGTGCGGCTGCTGCACCACCTCGAGGAAGAGGTCGCCGGGCGGGCCGCCGCCGGGGCCGGTCTCGCCCTCGCCCGCCAGCTGGATGTGCGTGCCATCCTCGACGCCGGCCGGGATCCGGACCTTCATCGTCCGCCGGGTGCGCACCCGCCCGTCACCGTCGCACTCCGGGCAGGGCCGCGGCAGCACGGTGCCGAACCCGCTGCACGCCGGGCAGGGCTGCGTGGTCATCATCTGGCCGAGGAAGGACCGCCTGACCTGGCTGATCTCGCCGCGGCCAGCGCAGACCTCGCAGGTCACCGGGTGGGTGCCCGGCGCGGTTCCCTCACCGGAACACGTCGGGCAGACCACGGCGGTGTCCACCGTGAGCTCCCTGGTGGCGCCGAACGCGCACTCCGACAGGTCCAGCTCGATGCGGATCGTCGCGTTCCTGCCGCGCCGCGCCCGGCTGCGCGGGCCGCGGGTCGTGCCGCCGCCCGCGGCGCCGAAGACCGCGTCCACGAACTCGCTGAACGGGAACCCGGCCGCGCCGAACCCGCCGAACCCGGGCGCCCCGCCGGCTCCGGCCGCCGCGAACGGGTCGCCGCCCAGGTCGTACATCTGGCGCTTTTCCGGGTCGGACAGGACGTCGTAGGCCTGGCTGATCTCCTTGAACTTCTCCTGCGTCTCCGGATCGGGGTTGACGTCCGGGTGCAGCTCGCGAGCAAGCCGCCGGTAGGCCCGCTTGATCTCGTCCGACGAGGCATCACGCCGGACGCCGAGCATGGCGTAGAAATCTTCAGCCACTATGACTCTCCGAGGATCTGGCCAACGTAACGGGCCACGGCGCGAACCGCTCCCATCGTGCTCGGGTAATCCATCCGCGTCGGCCCGAGCACGCCGAGCTTCGCGACTGCCTGCCCGCCGGCCTTGTACCCGGCGGAGACAACGGACGCGCCCTGCAGGCCGGTTTCCGCGCCGATCAGGACCGTCACGGACGGGCTCGCGGCCTCGCCGAGAAGCCGCATCAGCACCACTTGTTCCTCCAGGGCTTCGAGCACCTCGCGCAGCCCCTTGCCGAAGTCCGGCGCCGCGAGGTTCGCGGTGCCGGCGAAGACCAGCCGTTCCTCGTGCCGCTCGCCGAGGCTGTCGAGCAGCGCGGAGAAGACGGCAGTCGCGTTCGGGCGTTCGGCGACGGGGATACGATCCGCCAGGCCGCCCACCGTCGCGGCCGCGGCGGCCAGCTGGTGCCCGTCAAGGCAGGCGTTGAGCACGGCGCGCAGGTGCGTGATCGACTCAGGCTCCGCGACGTCGGGCAGGTCTACGGTGGCCTGCTCCACCCGGCCGGTGTCCGTGATGAGCACGAGCAGCACCCGCTGCGGGGCGAGCGAGACCAGCTCGATGTGCCGGACGGAGGACCGGGACAGCGACGGGTACTGCACGACCGCGACCTGCCGGGTGAGCTGGGCGAGCAGCCGCACCGTCCGCAACACGATGTCGTCGAGGCTGTAGGCACCGCCGAGGAACGTCTCGATGGCCCGGCGTTCCGCGGCCGACATCGGCTTGATGCTCGTCAGCCGGTCGACGAACAGCCGGTACCCCTTGTCCGTGGGGATGCGCCCCGCGGAGGTGTGCGGCTGGGCGATGAACCCCTGCTCTTCGAGAACCGCCATGTCGTTGCGGATCGTGGCGGGCGACACGTCGAGGCCGTGCCGGTCGACGAGCGACTTCGACCCTACTGGCTCGGTGGTGGACACGTAGTCCTCGACGATTGCGCGGAGAACAGCGAGCTTACGCTCATCAAGCACCGTGTTCACCTCCCCTAGCACTCAGTATCTCCGAGTGCTAAGTCTATTGCTATTGCACCGTGACACTGGCCGGACGACAAGATGACCTACTGGTCGCTACCCTTCGTTGTCGGGTCCATGGCGAGGGAGGTGCGGTGCGCAGCAGACAGTACGGGCACGACGTGCTCGCCGCCGGGAACCGGCGGCCGCGCCCCGGCCAGCGGCCTGTCCCTCAGGTCGAGGCCGAACTCGGGCTCGTCGTGGAAGACTTCGAGGGAAAGTTCTGCGGCGCGGTCGTCGCCTTCGAGAAGGACGCCGTGACGCTGGAGGACCGGCACGGCAACCGCCGCGCGTTCCCGCTGCCCGGCGCGTTTCTGCTAGAAGGGGAACGGGTGACGCTGGTGCGGCCGGCCGCGCAGCGGCCGGCGTCCGGCGCCCCGGCAAAGACCGCCTCGGGGTCGATCGCGGCCCCCCAGCAGCGGGCCAAGGTCGCCCGCGCGAGCCGGATCTACGTCGAGGGCAAGCACGACGCCGAGCTCGTGGAGAAGATCTGGGGCGACGACCTGCGCGACGTCGGCGTCGTGGTCGAGTACCTGGAGGGCGTCGACGACCTGCCCGCGATCGTGAAGGACTTCCAGCCGGGCCCCGGCCGACGGCTCGGCGTGCTCGTCGACCACCTCATCGACGGCTCCAAGGAGAGCCGGATCGCCGCCGCGGCCGGCCGCGACCCGCACGTCCTCGTCGTGGGCCACCCGTACATCGACGTCTGGGCCGCGGTCAAGCCCGCCCGGCTCGGCCTGGCGGCCTGGCCGGACGTCCCGCGCGGCCAGCCGTGGAAGGAAGGCGTGCTGCGCCGGATCGGCTGGCCCGCGGGCACCCCGCAGGACGTCGCGGCCGCCTGGCGGCGGATCCTGCGGGCGGTGACCAGCTACGCCGACCTCGAGCCGGAACTGCTCGGCAGGGTCGAGGAGCTCATCGACTTCGTCACCGCGCCGGAGCAGGGATGAAGGGGACCGACGAGCTGGCCGGCGCGCTGAGCTACGCCGGGGTGATCGTCCTCGGGCCGGTCGTGCCGCTGGTCGTCTACCTGAGCACGCGGCACGGCTCGCCGTTCGTCAGGCAGCACGCCGCCCAGGCGCTGAACGTCGCGCTGACGTGGCTGCTGTACGCGGTCTCCGGCGCCATCATCGGCGCGCTGCTCTCCTTCCCGACGGCGCGCGCCGCGCTGCTCGTGATGATCCCGCTCGCGGTCATCGGCTGGCTGATCATGGTGACGTACCTGGTGCTGGCCGCGACCGCCGCCAGCCAGGGCGGCTTCCGCCAGATTCCGGCCTGGGTCTGCTCGGTGCTTATCAAGTAGGCGGCCGGCGGCTGCCCGTCAGATAACGTCACGTGAGGTCGCGGATCACGGCGTCCGCGAGCAGCCGGCCCTGCCGGGTCAGCACGAGCCTGCCGTCCGCGAAGGCGGACGGGTCGGCTAGGCGAGTAGCGACCGCACGTTCCGAATAACGGAAAGCGGCAGTGGTGAGGGCGGTCAGCGGCAGGCCCTCGGCGAGCCGGGCGCGGAGCATGATGTCTTCCATCCGCTGCTCGGCGGGGGTCAGCACCTCGCGGCCCGCGGCCGGTGACTCGCCCGCCGCCAGCCGCGCCGCGTAGGCCGCCGGGTGCCGCACGTTCCACCAGCGGGTGCCGCCGAGGTGACTGTGCGCGCCGGGGCCGAACCCCCACCAGTCGCCGCCGGTCCAGTACAGCAGGTTGTGCCGGCAGCGCGCGTCGCCGGTTTTCGCCCAGTTCGAGATCTCGTACCAGGTGAAGCCCGCCTGCCCGAGCAGGTCGTCGGCGATCAGGTACCGGTCGGCCAGCGCGTCGTCGTCCGGCGCGGCGATCTCGCCGCGGCGCACCCTGGCGGCCAGCCGGGTGCCGTCCTCGACGATCAGCGCGTAAGCGGAGACGTGATCGGGCCCGGCGCCGATCGCCGCCTCCAGCGACCGCCGCCAGTCGTCGTCGCTCTCCCCCGGCGTGCCGTAGATCAGGTCCAGGCTGATGTGGTCGAACCCGGCCGCGCGCGCCCATCGCACGCATTGTTCGGGTCTCCCGGGCTGGTGCTGGCGGTCAAGCGTGCGCAGCACGTGCGGTACCGCGCTTTGCATCCCGAACGAGACTCTGGTGACTCCCTGCGCCCGCAGTTCCCCGAGGGAGGCGGCGTCGACGGTTTCCGGGTTCGCCTCGACCGTGACTTCCGCGTCACCGGCCAGGCCGAAGGCCTCGCCGATCCCGGCGAGGATGCCGCCGAGCCGCGCCGGGGCGAGCAGCGTCGGGGTGCCGCCGCCGAAGAACACCGTGCTCACCGGGGCTTTGTTCGCTGGGAGAACGCCGGCGGCGAGGGCGATCTCGCGTGCTATCAGGTCCGGGTAGGCGTCCTGTGAGGCGCCGCCGCCGAGTTCGGTCGCGGTGTAGGTGTTGAAGTCGCAATAGCCGCAGCGGGTCCGGCAGAACGGGACGTGCACGTACACGCCGAACGGCTGCTGGCCGTATCGCGCGGCCGCGCTCGGCGGCAGGCTCCCGTCGGCGGGAACAGGCTCGCCGTCAGGGAGGGTTCCAGGCACGCTGCCGAGGATAAGCTGTAGTACAGAGAACTCGGGGCGGGAGGTACTGGTGACTTCAGACCCGGCACCTGGTGGAGGCGGGTTTCCGCCACCCGGCAACGGCCAGCCAGCGGGCAATGGCCGCTCGCCCGGCGGCGCGGAGCCCGGCGACGGGCAGCCGACTGTCCCGGTCGGGCAGCCGGCGAGGCCGCCCGTTCCGTACCCGCCGCCGATGCCCGGCTACGGGCCGCCCTCGTACGGGCCGCCCCCGTACGGGCCGCCGGTACCGTACACGCACGCGCCGTACGCGCATCTGCGGACGCCCGGGCCGCCGGGATTCGCCCAGCCGGGGATGCGCGCCGCGTCGGCCGACCGGGACCGGACGATCGACGTGCTGACCGCCGCGTACGGCGAAGGGCGGCTGACCAAGGAGGAGTTCGACGCGCGGTGCGCGCGCGTGCTGTCGGCGAAGACCTACGCCGACCTGGCCGCCGTGGTCGGCGACCTGCCGGCCGGGCCGTTCAGCGCGGTGGCGCCCTATCACCCGGGCTACTACCCGGCGCCGCAGCCGCCGACCAGCGGGGTGGCCGTCGCGTCGCTGATCTGCGGGATCGCTGAGTTCTTCACGCTCGGCATCGCCGCCGTGCCCGCGGTCATCCTCGGCCACGTGGCGCGCGCGAACATCAAGCGGACCGGGGAGCGCGGCGACGGGCTGGCCATCGCCGGGCTCGTCCTCGGCTACCTGGGGATCGCCTGCTGGGCGCTGTTCCTCGTCGTGCTGCTGGCCGCGTCCAGCCAGCGCTGACCGCTACGGGGGCTTCCGGCGGCGTTACCGCCGGCCGGCGCTGTCCTGCTGCGTGGAGGACAGGGCGGCGACGAAGGCTTCCTGCGGGACTTCGACGCGGCCGATCGTCTTCATCCGCTTCTTGCCTTCCTTCTGCTTCTCGAGCAGCTTCCGCTTGCGGGTGATGTCACCGCCGTAGCACTTGGCGAGGACATCCTTTCTTAGGGCGCGAATGTTTTCCCGGGCGATAATGCGGGACCCGACTGCGGCTTGGATCGGCACCTCGTACTGCTGGCGCGGGATCAGCTCCTTGAGCTTGGCGGTCATCGCCAGGCCGTACTCGCGGGCCTTGTCGGCGTGCACGATCTGGCTGAACGCGTCCACCGGCTGGCCCTGCAGCAGGATGTCGACCTTGACGAGGTTGGCCTCCTGCTCGCCGGCCGGCTCGTAGTCCAGGCTCGCGTAACCCCGGGTCCTCGACTTGAGCTGGTCGAAGAAGTCGAAGATGATCTCCGCGAGCGGCATCGTGTACCGGATCTCCACCCGGTCGGTGGACAGGTAGTCCATGCCCAGCAGCACGCCGCGGCGGCTCTGGCACAGCTCCATGATCGTGCCGATGTAATCGCTCGGGGAGATGATCGTGGCCCTGACCACGGGCTCGTAGACCGCCTGGATCTTGCCGCCGGTGTTGCCCTTCGGGTTCTGGCCCGCGGCGGAGTAGCCGTCGATGCCGCCGGGGAAGTCGCTCGGGTTGGTCACCTGGATCTCGCGGCCGCTTTCCATGACGACGCGGTAGACGACGTTCGGGGCGGTGGAGATGAGCGACAGGTCCCATTCGCGCTCCAGCCGCTCCCTGACGATTTCCATGTGCAGCAGGCCGAGGAACCCGCAGCGGAACCCGAAGCCGAGCGCGGTGCTCGTCTCCGGCTCATAGACGAGCGCGGCGTCGTTGAGCCTGAGCTTGTCGAGGGCGTCTCGCAGCTCCGGGTACTCGTCGCCGTCGACCGGGTACAGGCCGGAGAACACCATCGGCTTGGGGTTGTCGTAGCCCGCGAGGGCTGCCGCGGCCGGCTTGCTGGCGCTGGTGATCGTGTCGCCGACCCGGGCCTGGCGGACGTCCTTCACGCCGGTGATGAGGTAGCCGACCTCGCCGGCGCCGAGGCCGTCGGCGGGGAGCGGCTCCGGGGAGATGACCCCGAGCTCGAGGGTCTCGTGCACGGCCTGGGTGGACATCATGAGCACCCGCTCGCGCCTGCTCAGGCGGCCGTCCACGACCCGCAGGTAGGTGACGACGCCGCGGTAGGTGTCGTAGACCGAGTCGAAGATCAGCGCTCTCGCCGGGGCGTCGGGGTCGCCGTGCGGCGGCGGGACCTGCTCGACGATCGTGTCGAGCAGCTCCCTGACGCCCTCGCCCGTCTTGGCGGACACCCTCATGACCTCGGCCGGGTCGATGCCGATGATCGCGGCGATCTCTTGGGCGTAGCGTTCCGGCTGCGCCGCGGGCAGGTCGATCTTGTTCAGCACCGGGATGATCTTCAGGTCGGCGTCGAGCGCCAGGTAGAGGTTGGCGAGCGTCTGCGCCTCGATGCCCTGGGCGGCGTCCACCAGCAGGACGGCACCCTCGCAGGCGGCGAGGCTCCTCGATACCTCGTAGCTGAAGTCGACGTGGCCTGGCGTGTCGATGAGGTTGAGCACGTAGTCCTGGCCCTGGTTTGTCCAGGGCAGCCGGACGGCCTGGCTCTTGATCGTGATGCCGCGCTCGCGCTCGATGTCCATCCGGTCCAGGTACTGGGCGCGCATCTGCCGCCCCTCGACGACGCCGGTCAGCTGCAGCATGCGGTCGGCCAGCGTGGACTTGCCGTGATCGATGTGCGCGATGATGCAGAAATTACGGATCACGGCCTGGTCCGTACGGGCAGGCGCAGGTACCGGCCTGGCCGGAACGCTCATTGAAACCTTGCTTCCCACTATGGTTTGAGGAACAGCCGATAGCTCGGATATCCTTCGTCAGCGCGCCGTCGTTTTCCCGCCGGTCGCCGTCTGGGCACCGACCGCGGCCGGTGACGCTCCCCAAAGACTTTAACGGACAAGCTGTGAGGACCTTTACGCGTGGCGAACATCAAGTCGCAGATCAAGCGGAACAAGCAGAACGAGAAGGCGCACCAGCGCAACAAGGCGGTCAAGTCTGAGCTGCGCACATACGTGCGGAAGTTCCGCGAGGCTGCTGAAGCGGGGAACGCCGAGGAGGCGACCGCGGCGATGCGGGCCGCCTCGCGCAAGCTTGACAAGGCAGTGAGCAAGGGCGTCATCCACAGGAACCAGGCCGCGAACCGCAAGTCCGCGATCGCCAGGCGGCTGTCGGAGCTGCAGGACGCCTGAGGGCGCTGTACGGCGCTGGGCGGGCTGCTGGGGTTCAGCGGCCCGCTCCCGCACGGTAGGCGACGATCCGCCTGACGGCGCGCTCCAGCGCGTAGTCCGCGCTCACGCTGTCGCCCTTGACCTGAGCATCCGCCTCGGCGACCGCCTGCAGCGCGCGCGCCACCCCGTCCGGGTGCCAGCCGCGCAGCTGCTGCCGCACCCGGTCGATCTTCCACGGCGGCGCGCCTACCTCGGCGGCGAGCGCCGCGGCGCTCGCGCCCCTGCCCGCGGCGCCGACCCGGCCTAGCAGCCGCAGCCCCTGGGCGAGCGCGCTGTTGATCAGGACCGGGGCAGTGCCGGTCGCCAGCGCCCAGCGGAGCTGTTCCAGCGCCTCGTTCAGCCGTCCCTCGACCGCGTGGTCGGCCACGCTGAACCCCGTCGCCTCCGCCCGTCCCCGGTAGTACGTGGCCACGACGCTCGCGGTGATCCTTCCCTCGGTGTCGGACGCGAGCTGGCCGACCGCCGACGCCAGCTCCCTGAGATCGGTGCCCACCGCGTCGAGCAGCGCCCGCATCGCGCCCTCGTCGGCCTGCCGGCCGGCCCGGCGGAACTCGTTTCTGACGAACTCCGCCCGCTCCGACGGCCGGGTCAGCTTCGGGCACTCGGTCACGCTGGCGCCCGCCTTGGTCAGGTCGCCGACCAGCGCCTTGCCCTTCGCGCCGCCGGCGTGGGTGATGACGACCGCCGCGTCGGGCGCGGGGCTCGTGGTGTACTTGGCGAGGTCGGCGGCGAGCTCTTTGCCGGCGTTCTGCGCGTTCCTGACGATCACGACCGCGCCGCCGCCGAACAGGCTCGGCGAGGTCAGCGTGGTCAGCTCCCCGGGCGCGAGCGCGCTCGCCTCGACGTCGTGCAGGTCACCGTCGTCATCCCCCGCCCTGTTCGCGGCCCGGGCCGCCGCGATCCGCTCCCGCACCGCCCGGTCGACGAGAAACTCCTCCTCGCCGACGACCAGCGTGACCGCGGCCGGCGCCTGTTGCTGTGCCGGTGCCTGCGTGCGTGAAGCCATGCCAGGAAGCATGCCACGCCCGGGCGGCTGCCGCGCACGCGCCTGAGTTGACCCGCGCTAGCAGATTCGGCGGCCCGCAGGCCGCTTCTTGCTGTTATCAGCCTGAACTGGTGGCGCCCGTGGACTTAGGGCGCGAAAGTATCAAAATTTGTCTGATATGTCTGATTTTCGCGGGCGTTTCGCGCCCTAAGTCATCCGGCCGCAGCCTCACGAACGTTGTCGGTGCCGCATCGACGACACTCTTTGGCGGACGATGTCACATCGACAACGTTCCGGGGGCGGGGCTGGCGCCCCGGGGGTTGGGCCGTTCCCGGGATATGGGCTAGCGGTCAGGCGGTGGCGGGTTCCCCGCCGCGCCAGACGCGGCGCGGCTGAAGGCCGTAGTTCCAGGCGAAGGCGCCTTCGTGGTCGGCGTCCCAGAGCACGATGTCGGCCAGCCTGCCGCGGACCATCGCGCCGCGGTCCGGTGCGCGCAGCGCGTGCGCGCCGCCCAGGGTGGCCGCCCGCAGCGCTTCGGTGACGCCCATTCCGAGGTAGGACACGGCCATCGCGATGACCAGCGGCATCGACGTGATGCCAACGCCACCCGGCGTGTGGTCGGAGCCGAGCGCGACCGCGACGCCCTTGTCGAGCAGCGACCGCACCGGCGGCCTGGCGCCCTGCTGCAACGCCGACCCGGGGCAGATCACGGCGGAAACCCCGGCCCTGCTAAGCGCGGCGACGTCGTCGTCGGTCGCCGTGTTCAGCAGGTCGGCCGAGGCGCATCCCATCTCCGCCGCGACCCGTGCGGCGCCGGTGCGGGTGTGGCCGCAGGCGTGCAGCCGCGGCAGCAGCCCGGACCGGCGGCCCGCGTTGAGGATCCAGCGGGCCTCGTCCTCGTCGAACCGGCCTTCCTCGCAGTCGACGTCCACGCTGTCCGCGCCCACGGCGGCGGCGTCCGCGCACCAGGCGCACACCGCGTCGATGTAGTCGCTGCGGCGGCCGAAGAACTCCGGCGGCACCGCGTGCGCGGCCATGAACGTCACGTGCACCCGGGGCATGCCCGGCTCTTCCTCGAGCGAGCGGAGCATCCGCACGTCGGCCAGTTCGCCGTCCCTGGTGAGGTGGTAGCCGGTCTTCGCCTCGATCGTCGTGGTGCCGGACTGCAGCCAGAGGGCCAGCCGCTCGCGGACGTTGTTGCACAGCGTCCAGGGGTCGGTGCCCCTGGTCACGGTCACTGTGGACGAGATGCCGCCGCCCGCCGCGGTGATCTCGGAGTCGGACAGCCCGCTGGACCGCATGGCCAGCTCGGCGTACCTGTTGCCGGCGTAGACCGGGTGGGTGTGCGCGTCGATCAGGCCGGGCGTGACCAGGCCGCCGCCCAGGTTCTCCACCAGGTCCACGTCGACGATGTCGTCGACGACGCCGGGGACGCTGCGCGGAAGTTCAGCGGAGGGGCCGACCCAGGCGATGCGGTCGTCGCTGGTCACGATGGCGGCGTTGCTGAGGATCTCAGAACCCCGTCCACAGCCGACCGATGTTGGTCAGCAACCGGGCTGTCATCGGCGTGTCCTAGCGTGCCGGGAACCGCAAGGGTGGGTTCCAGCCATCATGATCGGCCACCTGCCATGCTTTGTAGACGTCGGCGCTGACCGTACTGTCCCATGCTTACCTGGTAATGCGAACGGCGCGCTCGCGTTCTTGGCAACGCTTTGCGCGACCGTCTCCGATATCGGTTCAGTTACGGTATTGCACCCGGGGGGTCGGAGACAAGCCCCTCTTACAAATGCTCAGCTAACTCCGGGCTAGGCGTGCCGAGAGCGGGGAATCGCTCGAGTTCCGCTGCCAGCTCGGGCGGCACGCGAGCCTCGAGCAGGGTCCCGTCGGGGCCGTGCTCGACGCGAGTGACCTCACCCGCGGCGTGCGCCCGCGCCACCAGGTCGCCCCGGCTGTAGGGCACGCTGACCCGGACCGGGCGGTCGCGCTCGGGCAGTGCCTGCTCGATCGCGGCGCGCAGTTCGCCGAGCCCCTCACCGGTCTTCGCGGACACGGTGACGGCGCCGCGCTCGCGCAGCTGCAGCGCCTTGAGCGTCACCGGATCGGCTTCGTCGATCTTGTTGATCACGACGAGCTCAGGCACGTTCCCCGCGCCGACCTCCGCCAGCACGCCGCGGACCGCCGCGAGCTGCGCCTGCGGATCGGCGTCCGAGCCGTCCACCACGTGCAGCACCAGGTCCGCCTCGGCGGCCTCCTCGAGCGTGGACCTGAACGCGTCCACCAGCTGGTGCGGCAGGTGCCGGACGAAGCCCACCGTGTCGGTGAGCGTGAACGGGCGCCCGGCCGGCGTCTCAGCCCGGCGCACGGTCGGGTCCAGGGTGGCGAACAGCGCGTCCTCCACCAGCACCCCGGCGCCGGTCAGCACGTTCAGCAGGCTCGACTTCCCGGCGTTGGTGTACCCGGCGATCACCACCGACGGCACCGCGTTGCGCCGCCGCCGGCCGCGCTGCACCTCACGCCCGGTCTTGAACCCGGAGATCTCGCCGCGCAGCTTCGAGATCCGCGTCCTGATCCGGCGCCGGTCGGTCTCGATCTTGGTCTCGCCGGGGCCACGGGTGCCGATCCCGCCGCCACCAGCCACCCGGCCGCCGGCCTGCCGGGACAGCGACTCGCCCCAGCCGCGCAGCCGCGGCAGCATGTACTGCAGCTGCGCGAGCTCCACCTGGGCCTTGCCCTCGCGGCTCTTGGCGTGCTGGGCGAAGATGTCCAGGATCAGCGCGGTCCTGTCGATCACCTTGACCTTGACCACGCCCTCAAGCCTGCGCAGCTGGCTCGGGCTCAGCTCGCCGTCGCAGATGACCGTGTCGGCGCCGGTCGCCGCCACGATCCCGGCCAGCTCCACGGCCTTGCCTGAGCCGACGTAGGTGGCCGGGTCGACCCGGCCGCGCCGCTGGATGAGGCCGTCGAGCACTACGGACCCGGCGGTCTCCGCGAGCCGGCTCAGCTCGCGCAGCGAGTTCTCCGCGCTGGTCAGCGTGCCGTCGGACCAGACCCCGATCAGCACCACACGCTCCAGGCGCAGGGTGCGGTACTCGACTTCGGTTACATCGGTGAGTTCAGTGGAGAGCCCCGCGACGCGCCGCAGCGCGTGCCGGTCTTCCAGGTCAAGCTCCCCCGTAGCGGCGGACATCTCGGTCCACCCGCTGAAAGCTGTCGTCATCGTCCTCCAAGCTTCTGCCGTCTCCCCGATGGTGCCACCGCCGTGAAGACTAGTCACCTTAATAACACCGGGCAGCGGCGGAATGTGCCCGGCACGCTAAGACCCGCCTCGTCAGCCTTGATCCGCACCACCGCGGCGCGCCAGGCGGCTTCGCCCGGGTCGGTGGAGCCAACTTCCCATCACTTTCCGCCCCTGAAAACGGGCAAAACGGACAAAGGAATGGGCCGAAACTGATGGGAGGGGCGGGATCTGGACCGGGCCAGGAACTTCCCATCGGTCCCGTGGGGATAAATCGGACAAATCTGGCGGAAAAGCGGTCACAACTGATGGAGAGTTGCCGCTAGGCCCGGGGCCAGCCATCTTGGTATCACTTTTCGCCCCTAGAACTAGGACAAAACGGGCAGGAGAGGGGCCGAAAATGATACAAAGTTGACGGTCGTCAGCTGAGCGCCTCGTGGGCGGCCTGACGGCCGGCTTCGAGGGCGGCGGCCAGCAGGGTGCCGTCGGTGGTCAGGCGGCTGACCGGCGGCGTCGACGCGGACGGGCGGATGGTCAGCGCCCGGCCGCCGCCTTCCAGCTCGGCGATGCGCGCTACGTCATCGGCCGTGCGCCGGCCGCGGGTCAGCAGTGCCGCGCGCAGCTCCGGCGACTCCTTGCGCAGCGTGGTGCGGGCGAGCAGCCGGATCGAGCGCGGCGGGCTGGGCACCGGGACGCCGTCCGCTCTCGCGGCCACGGTGAGCGGGAGGCGGGAGCGGAGCACGAGGATGTGCGTGGCGCCCTGGGCGAGCGGCGTGCGGAACGGGATCGACTCGGCGACCCCGGCGTCGTAGAACCGCCGGTCGCGCAGCCGCACTGGCGCGCCCGCCAGGAACGGCAGCGAGGCGCTCGCCCGCAGCGCCAGCCGCAGCTCCGCGGGATCACCGATCAGCGGCCGCAGATCGGTAGAGGCACCGGTCACCGCGTCCGTCGCCAGCGGGCGGTATTCGACCTCGCTGGCGAGCACCGACTCGAAGTCCATGGGCCAGCGGGTCTGGTACACCTCCTCGATCAGCGCGCGGATGTCCACCACCGGGCGGCCGCGCAGCAGCGATCGCCAGCGGATCAGTTCCTTGGCGTAGTCCGGCTCGGCCCAGCCGAGCAGGCCCTCGGGACGGGAGCTGAGCAGCCACGCGCCGGTGATCGCGCCGGCCGACGCGCCGTACACCGCGTCGAAGGCCGGCACCAGGCCAAGCTCGTGCAGCGCCAGCGCCATGCCCGCCGTGACCGCGCCGCGCATCCCGCCGCCTTCGATGGACAGCGCCACGCGCAGCCGGTCGGTGCGGCTTCCGGGTGTGCTGCCCGCGCGCAGCCGCTCGCGGAGTACCCGCAGGACGTCAGTCGTCTCTTTGTCAGCCGGCGCGCGCATCGAGTCCTACGCTAGCCGTTGCCCGCACCAGCGGTGCGCACGCCTCCCGTAGCTCGGGGCCGATCACCGCCGGGCGGAGCGTGCTGGGGTCGAGCCGGACCTGCACCCGGCGTCCTTCCGCGTGCGTCACCGTCTCGTCCGCGGAGAGCACCCGGAAACCGTAGACGGCGCTGGTGTTGCCCAGGTGATCGATCCAGAGCTGGACGTGCACGGGGCCGACCCGGGTGATCGGCACGTGGTAGGTGATCGCGAACTCCCTGACGACGAAGAACACGTCCTTGAAGCCGGGTGACGCCGGGTCGAAGGCCCAGCCTGCCCGGGTCCAGTACGCCGCGAGCGCGCGCTCGAGCAGCAGGACGTACCGGCCGTTGTGCACGACCCCCATCGCGTCCAGGTCCTCGAAGTGGACCATGACCGGCTCGATGACGCCTTCCATCGGTTACTCCCCGGGTAGCAGGTGCGGCGTTGGTGACAGGGCACGCAGCCGGTCGAGCACCGCGCGGCGCGCGAACACCGCGCCCTGCTCGAGGCTGTGCAGGCGAGCGGACGTGACGGCGCCTTCGCCGAGCGCGTCGATCTCGAAGGCGAGCTGCGCCGCGTCCGTGTCCGGGCGGAGCTCGCCGAGCTCGACCGCCTGTTCCGCCGCGCGCTGGAGGAAATCCCACCAGGCGTCGATGGCGGTCGTCAGCGCGTCACGGACCGGGCCGGGGCGGTCGTCGAATTCGGCCCGGCTCGCCACGAAGAAGCAGCCGCCGGGCAGCGCGCGAGACGTGTAGTAGGCCAGCCGGCCCTCGTGCAGCGCCCACAGCCGCCGCACGCCGCGCGGCAGAGCGAGCGCCGGCGTGACGATCTCGTCCGTCCATTGCCGCACCGCGTGCTCGACGATCGCGAGCTGCAGGATTTCCTTGTCAGGCCAGTGCGTGAACAGGCCCGACTTGCTGACCCCTGTCTCGTCGGCCAGCCTGGCCAGCGACATCGCGTCCAGGCCGTAAACCGAGGACAGCGCCACCGCCGTGTCGAGCACCGCCAGCCGCGTCCGCGCGCCGCGCGCGACTCTCCCGTCCGCCATGCGGCCAGCGTACCATAAATAAGACCGACCGGTCGGTTAGTTTGTTTGGTGCAGAGTTGGGACGGTCGGTTAGTTAGCTGGGGTGCGGGGTTGGGACGCTCGGTTAGTCAGTTGAGGTACGGGGTTGGGACGCTCGGTTAGCTAGCTGGGGTGCGGGGGCGGGACGGTCGGTTAGTTAGCTGCGGTGCGGGGGCGGGACGCTCGGTTAGCTAGCTGGGGTGCGGGGTTGGGACGGTCGGTTAGCTAGCTGGGGTACGGGGTTGGGACGCTCGGTTAGTCAGTCAGGGTGCGGGGTTGGGACGGTCGGCTCGTCGCTTGGGGACCGCGGTTGGGGCTTGCGGGGCTGTTGGCTGCGGACGGTGGTTAGGACCCGGCGTGGCAGGGGCCGGGCGGGAGCGGGGCTCGCTCACGGGGCGTTAGCTCGCCGGGGCTTCGGCCGGTTCCAGGGCGCGGAGCGAGTTGGGCAGTTCGCCGTCGTAGACGACCGTGAGGCGGTGGGTGGCGCGGGTGATCGCGACGTACAGGTCGTGGCCGCCGTTCGGGGACTGGGCGATGATGCCGGCCGGGTCGGCGAGCACCACGCGGTCGAACTCGAGGCCCTTCGCCTGCGTGACTGTGAGCAGGGCAGCCGGCGCGTCCAGCGACTCGGGCTGGTCGCCGGGCACGGCCTCGGGGACGGCGGCGGCGACTTCGGCGATGCGGGCATCGGAGACGATCACGGCCAGGCGTCCGGCGTCGGGGCCGCCGATGTCGGCGAGATCGTCCCTGGCGATCCCGGCCACCTGGGCGGCGAGGCCATCGGGCGAAACGCGGACGGCGCGCGGCGGGACGCCCTCGGAACGGACCGAGTCGGGCGGCCGCTCGTCCGGCGCGACCGAGGCGAGCACGTCCGCCGCGACCGCCATGATCTCCGTCGGCGTCCGGTAGTTGACGGTCAGCCGCTCTTCGCGCCAGCGGCCGCGCAGCAGCGGGTCGAGCATCTGCCGCCACGACGTCGCGCCGGCCGGCGAGCCGGTCTGCGCGACGTCGCCGACCACGGTCAGCGACCGGGCCGGGTTGCGGCGCAGCACCATCCGCCAGGCCATCGCGGACAGCTCCTGCGCCTCGTCGACGATCACGTGGCCGTAGGCCCAGGACCGGTCGGCCGCGGCGCGCTCGGCGGTGGCCAGCGCGGGGCCGTTGTCCCTGTTCCACGCCGCGAGCGTTTCCGCGTCGACCATGCCGAGGTCGGCGATGTCCGTGATCTCAAGCACCTCCGCGGCGTACTTCGCCTCGAGGCGCTGCGCCCGTTCCAGCGCGCGCCGCGCCGCCCGCTGCTCCGAGTCGTCGACGCCGAGCAGCTCCGCGGCCTCGTCGAGCAGCGGCACGTCCGCCACCGTCCAGGCAGCGGGGGAGGCCTGGCGTGCAAGCACCATACGTTCTGGATCAGAGAGCGCGGAACCGGCGGCGGACCTGATCGCCTGCGCGGACCCCAGCAAGCCGGCGACCAGCTCCTGCGGTGTCAGCAGCGGCCACAGCCTGTCCAGCGCGGCGCGGACCCCTGGCTCGTCCCACAGCCGTTCGCGGGCGTAGGGCACGTCCTCCTCGTCGAACGGGCGGTCGAGCACCCGGGCCTCGGACCAGGCCAGCTCGGTGAGCAGCTCGGTGACGAACAGCTTGCGGGCCACGTTGTGCGGCTTGCGCAGCGACCTGGCGCGGTCGCGGGCGCGCAGGATCGCGGCGCGGCGCAGCGGAATGCCGGCGCCGTCGGCGTCGACGGTCACGTCCCGCTTAGGCACCCGCTGCCGGTCGCGGACCGCCTGGCGCAGGACCCCGATCATCCGCTCGTCGCCCTTGACGACCGCGGCGGGGTCCCTGGTGTCCGTCGCGTGCACGCCGGGAAACAGGTCGCCGAGGGTGTGCAGCACCACGTCGGTCTCGCCGAGGCTGGGCAGGACCTGGCTGATGTAGCGGAGGAACGTGGCGTTCGGGCCGATGACGAGGACGCCGCGGCGCTCGAGCGTGCGGCGGTGCGTGTAGAGCAGGTAGGCGGCGCGGTGCAGGGCGGCGACCGTCTTTCCGGTGCCGGGGCCGCCCTGGACGACGAGCACGCCGGCCAGGTCCGACCTGATCACGCGGTCCTGCTCGGCCTGGATGGTGGCCACCACGTCGGCCATCCGGCCGGTGCGGGCGCTGCTGACCGCGGCGATCAGGGCTGCCTCGCCGGACAGGTTCAGCCTGTCGGTGTCGGAGAGCTTGTCGAGGTTGAACACCTCGTCGTCGAGGCCGGTGACCGTGCGGCGCCTGGTGTAGATGTGGCGGCGGCGGACCAGGCCTTCCGGGTTGCGCGGCGTGGCGGCGTAGAAGGGGCGCGCCGCGGGGGCGCGCCAGTCGATCAGCTTGAGCTCGTAGTCGTCGTCGCGCAGGCCGATGCGGCCGATGTACAGCGTGGCCTGGTTCTCGTCGTCGGTGCGGCCGAAGCACAGCCCGCGTTCGGTGTTGGTGAGCTGGATGAGGCGCCGCTCGTGTTCGGCGGCGGAGACGTCGCGCTCCAGCCGCGCCTGGTGCGTGCCGCCGGGGGCGCCTTGCGCGCGGACCTCCCCCAGCGCCCGCTCGCTGCGCTCGCGCGCCTCGTCGAGCAGCGCGTAGAGCATGGTGACGTAGGCCTGCTCTGCCTGGACCGGGGAGGGGCGAGTGCCCGCGGCGTCCGCCGCGTCCGCCGCCTCCGCCCCGTCCGCAACGTAGGGCACATCACGGGAATGACCGTTTGCGCCTTCTCTACCGTCGATACCGGCATCGCCGTCGCTGACGCTTTTGGCTTCGCCGGCATCGCTTTGCGTTTGACGAAATGCCATTTTTCTTGTTATACTCCTTGTGCCGGCGTTATTTGGCCATTCTTTCTACTGCGCAGAGATTGTCTAGCTTAACACAAGCTGGCCGCGCGGGTGGAGCCAGCGTCTGAGCAAGGCGGCTGGGGCGCGGCGCTCGTGTCAGCAGGAAATGCGCCTGCGAATCCGGAACTTAGAGCGGGAAAACATCGCATAATACCTCTGAATAAATTCGTGGCGTCCCGTGACTATTACGACAGAAGCGCCACGAATTTCAAGAAGTCAGGCTCCTGCGCAGGCAGCTCGTGCAGCCGGCCTGGGCGGGCCCCGGCCGGCTGCCTAGGATGGACAGCAATAGCGAGGAGGAGCTGAGAATGCCTGAGCGCGTGGAGATCACCGGGCCCGCCGGAGACCGTTACGACGAGATCCTGACCCCGAAGGCCCTGGAACTGCTGGTGGCACTGCACGACGCGCTCGGCGTCCGCCGGGCGGAGCTGCTCGCCGCGCGCCGCCGGCGGCAGGCGGAGCTGAGCAGCGGGGCAATGCTCGACTTCCTGCCGGACACCGCGCACATCCGCGAGGACACGACCTGGCGGGTCGCGCCGCCCGCGGCCGGCCTGGTCGACAGGCGGGTGGAGATCACCGGGCCGACCGACAAGAAGATGACGATCAACGCGCTCAACTCCGGCGCCAACGTCTGGCTGGCCGACTTTGAGGACGCCAACACGCCGCTGTGGTCGAACATGATCGAGGGCCAGCTCAACCTCAAGGACGCCCTCGACAGGACCATCGACTTCACCAGCGAGGAGGGCAAGTCGTACGCGCTGCGGCCCGACGGCGAGCTCGCCACGATCGTCGTCAGGCCGCGCGGCTGGCACCTGCCGGAGAAGCACATCCTCATCGACGGCGAACGCGCGTCCGGCAGCCTCACCGACTTCGCGCTCTACATGGTCGCGTCCGCGCAGAAGCAGCTCGACAAGGGCAAGGGCCCTTACTTCTACCTGGCGAAGACGGAATCGCACCACGAGGCCCAGCTGTGGAACGACGCGTTCACCATCGCCCAGGACTTCCTCGGCATCCCGCGCGGCACCATCCGCGCCACCGTGCTGATCGAGACGATCCCGGCCGCGTTCGAGATGGACGAGATCCTGTACGAGCTGCGCGACCACAGCGCCGGCCTGAACGCGGGCCGCTGGGACTACCTGTTCAGCATCATCAAGAAGTTCCGCACCCGCGGCCGCGACTTCGTGCTCCCCGAGCGCAACGCGGTCACCATGACCGCCCCGTTCATGCGCGCCTACACCGAACTGCTCGTGCAGACCTGCCACAAGCGGGGCGCGCACGCCATGGGCGGCATGGCCGCGTTCATCCCGTCCCGCCGCGACCCCGAGGTCAACAAGGTGGCGCTGGCGAAGGTGCGGGACGACAAGACGCGCGAGTCGAACGACGGCTTCGACGGCTCCTGGGTCGCCCACCCCGACCTGGTGCCGGTCTGCAAGGAGATCTTCGACGCCAAGCTCGGCGACAAGCCCAACCAGCTCGACCGCCAGCGCCCCGAGGTCGCTGTGAACGCCGAGGACCTGCTCTCGGTGTCCAAAACGCCCGGCGGCATCACCGAGGCAGGCCTGCGGAACAACATCAGCGTCGGCCTCCAGTACCTCGCCACCTGGCTGGGCGGCAACGGCGCGGTCGCCATCTTCAACCTGATGGAGGACGCCGCCACCGCGGAGATCTCCCGCTCCCAGGTCTGGCAGTGGATCCACAACGACGTCATCCTCGACGACGGCCCCCTCGTGACAAAGGACGTGGTCGAGCGCATGATCGATGAGGAGCTCGTGAAGATCCAGGAGCTGGCGGGGGGCAGCTTCGACGCGGACAGGTACGGTCAGGCGGTCGCGCTGTTCACCGAGGTCGCGCTCGCCGACTCGTTCAGCGATTTCCTCACGCTCCCCGCGTACGAACGGATGCCGTAGGGAAGAGGTGCTGCTGTGGCCGATGCCAGAGCGCTGACCCCGCGGATGACGGACATCTGCGGCGCCCCGAACGTGATCACCGACCCCTTGGAGCTGCGCACCTACGAGTGCGACGGGCTGACCTCGCACCGCACCACACCCGCCCTGGTGGTGCTGCCGAGCACCGCCGAGGAGGTGGCCGGCGTGGTCCGCGCGTGCGCGGAGCACGGGGTCCCGTTCGTGGCGCGCGGCAGCGGCACCGGCCTGTCCGGCGGCGCGGTGCCGCATTCCGAGGGCGTGCTGATCGTCATGTCCCGGATGCGCCGCGTCCTCGAGGTCGACCCGGTCGCCCGCCGGGCGGTCGTCGAGCCGGGCGTGACGAACCTGAAGGTCACCGAGGCGGTGCGGGACCTCGGCCTGTTCTACGCGCCCGACCCGTCGTCGCAGGTCGTCTGCTCGGTCGGCGGGAACGTCGCGGAGAACTCCGGCGGCGCCCACTGCCTCAAGCACGGGTTCACCGTCAACCACGTGCTCGGGCTCGAGATCGTCACGCCGTCAGGCGAGCTGACCTGGCTCGGCGACGGCACCGGCGTCGCCAGCGGCTACGACCTGCTCGGCGCGTTCACCGGCTCTGAGGGCACGCTCGGCATCGCCACCAAGATCATCGTCAAGCTGACGCCGTCGCCCGAGGCGGTGCACCTGGTGCTCGCCGCCTACGACTCGCTGGAGGCGGGCGGCCGGGCGGTCACGGACATCATCGGCGCCGGGATCGTGCCCGCCGCGATCGAGATGATGGACGCGCTGTCCATCGAGGCGGCGGAGGCCGCGGTGCACTGCGGGTACCCGGAGGGGGCCGCCGCGGTGCTCCTCGTCGAGCTCGACGGGCCCGCCGCGGAAGTAGAGGCCGAGCTGGCCACCGTCCTGTCGCTGTGCGAGAAGGCGGGCGCCCGCGAGATCAGGTCGGCCGACGACCCCGTGCAGCGGGCCGGCATCTGGGCCGGCCGCAAGTCCGCGTTCGCGGCCGTCGGGCGGCTGTCCCCCGCCTACATCGTGCAGGACGGCGTGGTGCCGCGGACCGCGCTCGGCGACGTGCTGGCCCGCATCTGGTCGCTGTCGCAGGAGGCCGGCATCCGGGTGGCGAACGTGTTCCACGCCGGGGACGGCAACCTGCACCCGCTGGTGCTGTACAACGACGCTTCGGCGGCCGAGACGGAGGCCGCCGAGGTGCTGTCCGGCGCGATCCTCGACACGTGCATCGAATACGGCGGGTCGATCACCGGCGAGCACGGCGTGGGGGTCGACAAGTCGAAGTACATGCCGAAGATGTTCAGCCCTGACGACCTGGACACGATGCAGCTGGTCCGGTGCGCCTTCGACCCGGCGAACCTGTGCAACCCTGGCAAGATCTTCCCGACCCCGCGGCTGTGCGGCGAGGTCCCGGGCCCGCGCCGCGGTGCCCACCCTGCCGCTGTCGCGGGTGTGGAGATCTTTTAATGCATTCATCCGGAACGTACGCAGCCGACTCCGTAGCCAAGGCGCTTGCCGAGGCGTGCGCGGACGTGCGCGACGGCGCTGCGTCGGACGCGATTGACGAGGGCGCCGGGGACGCCGGGGCGGTGCCCGCGTTCGTGGCGCTGCCCGCGAGTACCGCCGAGGCGGCGGCCGTGCTGCGCGTCGCGGCCGAGCATGAGCTGGCTGTCGTGCCGCGCGGCGGCGGGAGCCGGCTGGGCTGGGGCGCGCCGCCGTCGCGGTGCGACGTGCTCGTCGACATGTCGCGGATGGACGCGGTGCTCGAGCACGCGGCCGGTGACCTGGTGGCCCGCCTGCAGGCGGGCGCCCGGATGGGTGACGTCGCGGCGGCGCTCGCCGCCGCCGGTCAGGAGATCGCGCTCGACGTGCCGGCCGGCGCGACGGCGGGCGGCGTCGTGGCGTCGGGGCTCGCCGGCCCGCGGCGGCTGCGCTACGGGTCGCCGCGCGACCTGCTGATCGGGATCACGATCGTGCTGGCGAACGGCACCGTGGCGCGGTCCGGCGGGAAGGTCGTCAAGAACGTCGCCGGCTACGACCTCGGCAAGCTCATCGCCGGATCGGCGGGCACGCTCGGGCTGATCACCGAGGTGACGTTCCGGCTGCACCCGCTGCCCGCGGCGCGGGCGTTCGTGGCGGCGGAGTTCGCCGCCGGCGCGCTGCCCGCGGCGTGCGACGCGGTCGCCGCGGCCGCGAACTCGTCGCTGACCGCGTTGGCCGTGGAACTGAGCCGGCCGTCCGCTAGCGGGCCGCTGCTGGTGAGCGTCCTGCTCGAGGGGTCGGCGGACGGCGTGGCGGCGCGTGCGGCGGCAATGGCTGAGCTGCTCGGGCGTTCGGGGGCCTCCCGGGCCAAGGTGTCGGAGACCGCGCCGCCGTGGTGGCCCGGGCCGCCGGGCGCCGAGGCCGGCGACACCCTCGTGCGGGTGTCGTTCTGGGTGTCGGCGCTCGGCCAGGTGCTCGGCGCGATCGACACGGCGGCGGCCGAGGCCGGGATCGCGCCGTCGGTCGCCGGCTCCGCCGGCGCGGGTGTCCTCTATGTCAGCTGCCCGCCCGGCGAGCCCGGGGCCTGCGCCAGGTTCACCGGGGCGCTGCGCGGCGCGCTCGACCACGCGCGCGGCGGCGTCGCCGTGCTGGCGGCGCCCGGCGAGGTGCGCGCGGCCCTCGCCGGCCGCGGCGGGATGGCCGGGAGCGTCCCGGCGCTGAGCCTGATGCGGGCGGTCAAGGACCAGTTCGACCCCGGCCACCGGATGTCGCCCGGCCGGTTCCCTGAGGTGATCTGATGAGTAGCGACGCGGTGGAGCCGCTGGTGAGCCACCAGGCGAACGGGGCGGAGGACGGCGTCCGTTCCGCGGTGAACGACTGCGTGCACTGCGGGTTCTGCTTGCCGGCCTGCCCCACGTACCAGCTGTGGGGCGAGGAAATGGACTCCCCGCGCGGCCGGATCCACCTGGTGAGCCAGCTGCTGGACGGCGCGCCGCTGACGGAGGCCGCCGCCGGGCACTTCGACCGGTGCCTCGGCTGCATGGCGTGCATGACCGCGTGCCCGTCGGGGGTGCAATACGACCAGATCATCGAGGCGGCCAGGGACTGGACGGAAGAGGGCGGCAGGCCGGCTCCCGAGGGGACCGGGCCCGCCGTGCCGCCGGCTCCGCGGTCCCGCAGGGACCGCGCCACGCGGGAGGCGATCTTCGCCCTGTTCCCGTACCCGCGGCGGCTGCGGGCGGCCATCGCGCCGCTGCGCGCGGCGCAGCGGACCGGCGCGGACCGGCTGCTGACCCGCGGCGGGGTGCTCGGGGCGCTGGGCCGGCTGTCGCCCGCCGCCGCGTCGGCGCTGCGGCTCGCGCCGCCGCGCTCCCGGCCGCTGCCGCCTGGCCGGTTCCCCGCGCGGGTGGCGGCGCGCGGGCAGCGCCGCGCGGTGGTCGGGATGCTCACCGGCTGCGTGCAGTCGGTGTTCTTCCCGCAGGTCAACGCGGCGACCGCGCGGGTGCTGGCGGCCGAGGGGTGCGACGTCGTGATCCCGCGCGAGCAGGGCTGCTGCGGGGCGCTGTCGCTGCATTCGGGGCGGACGGCGGAGGCGGCGCGGTTCGCCGCGCGGACGATCGAGGCGTTCGAGGGGGCGGAGGTGGACGCGATCGTCGTCAACTCCGCCGGGTGCGGGTCGGCGATGAAGGAGTACGAGCGGCTGTTCGGCCACCTCGGCGATCCGTCGATGACGGCCAGGGCGGCGGCGCTGTCCGCGCGGGTCCGCGACCTGACGGAGTTCCTCGCCGAGCTCGGCCCGGTCGCGCCGCGGCATCCGGTGCCGGTGCGGGCGGCCTACCACGACGCCTGCCACCTCGGGCACGCACAGCGGATCACCCGCGAGCCGCGCGCATTGCTCCGCGACATCCCGGACCTGGAACTGGTGGAGCTGCCGGACGCGGGCACCTGCTGCGGTTCGGCCGGCGTGTACAACCTGCTCCAGCCGGACGCGGCGCGCGCCCTCGGCGTGCGGAAGGCGGACGCGGTACTCGACTCGGGCGCGGCGCTGGTGATCTCCGCGAATCCCGGGTGCACGCTGCAGATCTCGGCGGAGCTCGCCAGCCGCGGCCAGACGATCGCCACCGCGCACGTCGCTGAGGTGCTCGACGCCTCGATCCGCGGCGTCCGGCTTCGCCCCTGAGTCTCTGCCGTCTCTGCCGTCTTCGCCGTCTCTGCCGTCCCTGCCGTCTCTGCCGTCCCTGCCGTCTCTGCCGTCAGGGCGCGGCGAAGGTGACGACGGACGGCTCGGCGCCGCGCTGCGCGGTGCCGGAGACTGTAGTGCCCAGCGCGGACAGCGCGGTGATCTGGCCCGCGCTTACCGGCGAGGCCGCCGCCCACGTGATCCCGTCAGGCGAGCTCCAGGTGACGGCGTGCTGGGCGCCCGCGGGGCCGGCCATGCCCGCCGCGACGAAACCGTTCCCTGCCGCGGTCAGCGTGCTGACCGCGCCCACCCCGCCGGGGGCGGACAGCAGGATCTGCCGCCAGGTTTTGCCGCCGTCCGCCGACACGACCACGACGGGGGCGTCGCCCGCCTTGTCGACCACGTAGCCGGCCGTGACGACGCGAGTGCCGTTGACCGCGACCTGCTGGAGCAGGGCGTCGGTCGCGCCAGGCGGCTTGGGCACGTCGTAGACGCTCCAGTTCTTGCCGTCCGCGGAGGTCCAGATCGTGTGGCAGCCGCCGTGCGTGCCCGCCGCGACGAAACCCGTGGCGGTGGCGCCGACGGCGTACACCGCGCTGGACTCCAGCCGCCCGTCGAGGCCGCCGTTGCTGCCGCCCGTCCAGTTCCGCAGGTCGCCGGACCACCACATGGCCGCGAACGTCCGGCCGTTGCTCATCTGCTTGCCGACGACGACATAGCCGCTGCGGCCGGCCGTCACCCCCATGACGGAGATGCCCGGCGCGGTGAAGGCGGCACTGTTGACCGCCTGCCAGGTGGCACCATCGGCGGAGGTGAGGACGACAGGCTGCTGGCTGCCCTGGGAGTCCGCGGCGCCGACCGCGATCCAGCCCGCCGGGCCGTGCGCCACGCTGAGCAGGCTGTCGGTGCCCGGCCGCTGGGAGACGGCGGGCGACGACGCCGAGATCAGCGTCCAGGAGCCGTCGGCGGCGCGCCGCCAGATGGCGGGATGGCCGTCGGCGGCGCCGACCGCGAGCCGGATGCCGCCGGCGACCGCGATCGAGTTGACCGTCACCGTCCCGTGCTGGCCGGGGTACCCGGCGAACGCCGCGGGGCTGCCGCTGGCATCCGGGCTCGACTGGCTGCCACGGCTGGCGAGCATCTCGTTGGTCTTGCCGGTCAGCATCATGATCGCGCCTGCGCCGACGGTCACCAGGACCGCGACCGGCACGCCCACCCGGACCACCTGCCACGCCCGGCGGCGCCCCGCCGCCGTCATCCGCGGCCCCGGCGCCCTGGCCGCCTGGCGGACCGAGCCCTGCCAGGCCCGGTACAGCTCGTCCAGCTCACCGGGGCCGTCGCCGGACTCGCCGTCCCGCCACTGATCGGGCAGCGGAGGAGCGCCGGTCCGCGCCGCCGCGGGCGCGTCGGCGAAGGTGGGCGCTCCGGCGAAGTTGGCCGCGCCCGCGAAGGCGGGCGCGGCGGAGAAAGCAGGCGCTCCCGCGAAGGCGGGCGCGGCGGAGAAGGCCGGCGCTCCCGCGAAGGCGGGCGCGGCGGAGAAGGCCGGCGCTCCCGCGAAGGTGGGGCCGCTGTGCACCGGCTCGTCGTCCTGGCCGTAGTCATCGGCCGCCGGAGACTGACTGTGCGGTCCCCCGCCACGCCCGTACTCGCTCCAGCCGGGTCCCGGCAGCGGCGCCGCCACGGGCGGCTCCCAGCTGACTCCCGACTCGTCCCACACGCCCGCCGCGAGCTGCCACCCGGACCGCCGCGCCGGGTCGTAGAGCCCGGGCACCGCCCCCGACGGCACGACAAACCCTGGTCCCCCCGCCCGGCCGCGCAGCGCCGCCGTCGGGCCGACCACAGGAACGAACCGCGGTTCCCGCGGCGGCGTCCTGTATCCTCGCGGCTGCCCGACCGCGGGGCCCCACCACTCGCCGGCCGGGTCTCCTTGCCACGTCTCCTGCCACGTCCCGGCGCGCTGCGGCTCGTATACCTGCGCGTCCTGCCGGGCTTCGTAGCCCGGCTCATACCAGTCGCCGGCCTGGGGAGGCGCGGTCCCTGGCGCGTCCGGGCGGCCGTCGTAGCCCGGCTCATACCAGTCGCCGGCCTGGGGAGGCGCGGTCCCTGGCGCGTCCGGGCGGCCGTCGTAGCCCGGCTCATACCAGTCGCCGGCCTGGGGCGGCGCGGTCCGGGACGCGTCCTGCCAGGCTTCTGACAGCGGCTCGGGCTGCCGTGACCAGCGCTGCGGGATCTGGTGGACCGACGTTGGCTGCGGGTCCTCGTACCAGCCGTCGTCGGGCCCGGAGTCGGCCACCGCGTACGGCGCAGCCGCCTCGTCCCGGCCGGGCCGCCCGGCTGGGACAGGCTCGTCCTGGGCCGGTGAATACTCTGCCCGGCCTTCCGCGGACGGCTGCCCGGCCCGCTCGTCCGGGGCCGGTGGATACTCCGCCCGGCCGTCCGCGGACGGCTGCCCGGCCCGCTCGTCCCGGGCCGGTGGATACTCCGCCCGGCCGTCCGCGGACGGCTGCCCGGCCCGCTCGTCCCGGGCCGGTGGATACTCCGCCCGGCCGTCCGCGGACGGCTGCCCGGCCCGCTCGTCCCGGGCCGGTGGATACTCCGCCCGGCCGTCCGCGGACGGCTGCCCGGCCCGCTCGTCCGGGTCAGGCTCGCCCCCTCCGGGGACGCCCGTTAGCGTGGACGGCCCAGTCGGCGCGTTGACCTCTGCCCGCTCAGATGTCCCTGCCCGTCCGGGGTGGTCGGCTGGGCTGGGGTCGTCTGGGCTGGGGCCGGCCGACTGGGCGGCATCCGCGCGGGCTGGTTCCGTGCCGGGCATCTCCGGGGGGGCCGCTTCCCCGGAGACCGACAGGAACCAGCCCGCCGGACGTGCAGCGCCAAGCCACGAAGGCCAGACGCTGGCTGTGCCGGAATCCGCCACTACGGTCTTTTCTTCCCCCGCAGTGCCATATCCGGACAAGTCATCAGGGTCAGGGTTTTGTATCTCCGCCGACTCGGCACCCGACGTGTGGCCGCTCTCCTGGGGAGTGTCGCCGGTCATAGAATAACTCCGAGTCCTCGTACTGTTACTCTCTGTAGCTATCCGGGGCGTGACCTGTTTGTCCGGAACTTCGGTTTTCCTGGCCCGCAACTCGATGGTAACGAGGGAAGCTCGAAATCCCTATAGCTAGGGACCAAAAAAATCACAAATAGTTGAATGATGATTACTGAACGTAAGAAGCGACTAGAGAGTTCGCAGCCGCAGGTGAAATGAAGGCCTCATGTGATTCATGTTGCGCATAACGTCGCAATTATTCGCGATTACAACAGCGTCATCAGAAATAACACAGAACGCGGGAGTCTCCGAGCGGTCATGATCACGAAAGAAAATTTTCCTATACGCATACTTTTCTTTCGTGATCATGGGCCGGGCGCGGCCGTGGGTTCAGTGGCCGGTCGTCAGGTGGATCACGCCGACATCGGACAGGCCGTTGAGCACCAGCTGGACCCCGAGCGCGGCCAGCAGGAAACCGAATACCTTCTCGGTGACCAGCATCCGGCTAGCGTCCAGCTTGCCGCTGACTTGCACCGCCCAGCGGAAGACGACGACGTCCAACACCAGCACCGCGACGAGGACGCCCACGGCGACAGCGAGGACGGCGATGGAGCTGGCCTCGGCCGACAGGGTGACCAGGACGACGATCCCGGCCGGGTTGAGCAGGTAGGGCACGGCGAGCGGGAAGACGGCCACCTGCATCGGGTCGCGGCCCTCGACCGGATGATCGCCGCCGTTGCCTGACTCATGGCCGAGCACCATGGAGACCGCGATGACCAGCAGGATTATGCCGCTGGAGACGCCCAGCGCACCCGGCGAGAAGTGCAGCAGCCTGGTCAGCAGCCCGCCGAGGACCAGCAAGAGCGCGGCGACGATGGCGGCGGTGGTCAGCATCTTGCGCAGGACGCGGCGCTTGACGGCCTCGGGCATGCCCCCGGTCGCGTCCAGGAATGGCACCAGCGCGATCTTGGGCCCGATCCCGATCAGCAGCAGCAGGAAAGTGTCGATGACGAAGGCAGCGTCCAGCGATTCGAGTTCTTTCATCGGTCTCCGTCCAGCAAGCTGTGGAGATCGTACACGTCCCGCTCCGGTAGGCGGGAATGCTAGGCGGGGCGCTTCGTGACCCGGTCCTGGATGAGGCCGTAGCCGATCGCTTCTGCGGCTGTCAAGGTGCGACCGCGCCTGGCGTCCTCGCGGATCTCCTCGGCATCGCGGCCGGCGGCCTCGGCGATGCGGTAGAACAGCGAGTCGACCATCCGGCGGGCCTGCTGCTCCCGCGCGGTCACGGCCGTCACCGTGCCGCCGAACTGCAGTTTCGGCTCCGACAGCGTGAACGACGCGTTGGGGTACGCGGCGCGGCGCGGGCAGGAGGCCAGCACGCCGAGCGCGGCGCCGCCGGTCTCGCCGCTGGCGAACGCCTGGATCTCCGCCCGTATCACGTCCAGCACGCCCATCAGGGTGAGCGCGGCCGGCAGTTCCGCCTGGAGGTTCTGCAGCTCGAGGCGGATCGGGCCCGTGCCTTCGGCGTCGAGGGTGAGCAGCTGCGCGGACAGCCGCGTCGCCGCCGCGTCGTCGAGAACGCCGGACGCGAACACGATCCGCTGCTGGAAGAGCCGCTCGTAGAGCGTGTCCTGCCATCCGGCGTGCGGGTCGAGCCACACCCGGGCGGGCGGCACCGGGCCGGGATCCTGCTTCGGCCTGCCCGGTGACGGCGGTGTCCCCGGTGACGGCTGGCCTGGCCACGGGAACTCCGGGCCCGCCGGGCTCGACGCGCGATCAGTCATTCAATCTCCAGGTGATCTCGCCGCCAATGGCGGCCGCGTACCGTTCGAGGGTGGACGCGCGGGCGTCGGTCGCGCCGGACTCGAGCCGGGCGACGGCGGACTGGGATGTGCCCATGCGCGCGGCCACCTCGGTCTGCGACAGGCCCGCCGCCTGGCGCTGCGCGACCAGGTCGCGGACCAGGCCGGCGCGCTGCGCCGCCATCCGGCGCAGCGCCATCTCGCGGAACCCGGGCATGACCGGGAGGTCGTCCATACTGAAAACGATATCTCAAATACGAGATTGCCGCGCGGTGGGTGTGGGGCCTAGGCGCCGCGGTGGGGCTTAGCTGACGCGGACGGGGCCTAGCCGGCGCGGTGGGGGGCCTCAGCCGGCGCGGACGGGCCTAGCAGGCGGGGTAGTGTTTAGCCGCCGCGGTGAGGGCTTAGCCGACGCGGACGGGGCCTAGCCGATGCGGACGGGGCCTAGCTGACGGGGTCAGGCGGCACCGGCGCGGCGGACGGCCACTGGCCACGTCGCCTCCGCCCAGACGGTGCGGCCGCCGGCCGCGCCCGCGTCACGGTAACCCCAGCGGCTGCTGCAGGCCTCGACCAGTTCGAGACCGCGGCCGCACTCGGCGAACCGCTCGCTGGCGCAGATGGCCGGCCCTGGCCGCCCTCGTCGGTGACGGCGACCAGCGCCACGCCGTCCGCGGGCCGGATCACCTCGACGGTGAACGCCCCGCCCGCGCCGGACGCGGTGTGCACGACGGCGTTGGCGGCGAGCTCGGAAACACAGGTCAGCAGTGCCTCGCGGGCCGGGCAGCAGGCCAGGGCGGCCGCCACGAACGCGCGAGCCCTGGCTACTTGCCGGGGTTCGCCGGGGAAGCTGCGCGCGCGGCGCGCCGGACCGGAGCCTGCCGTCGGTGCGGGCAGCGGATAAGCTGCCGTCATTTCGATCACCCCCCGCCCTCGTGGTGCTGTCGGTACGTATCTCTACGATGAGTGACGTACGGACGGAAGGATCGGTTCAATTGGTCACCGAACGTATGGTCCCGCCGCTGCTTCCCTTCGTCGCCGCCCAGCCGCTGACCGACCATCACTGCCACGGTGTGCTGCGGTCCGGCGGTGACGTCGAGGCCCTGCTCAACGAGGCCGACGCCGCCGCCGCTGGCGGCGGGCTCGCGTTCGACTCGCTGGCCGGGCTCGCGTTCCGGCGGTGGTGCCCGCCGCTGCTCGACCTGCCCGCGCACGCGACGGCCGAGGACTACCAGGCGCGCCGCGACGCG
This sequence comes from uncultured Actinomycetota bacterium, assembly GCA_963843745.1. Taxonomy (GTDB): domain Bacteria; phylum Actinomycetota; class Actinomycetes; order Streptosporangiales; family Streptosporangiaceae; genus Trebonia. Next base: position 228,172 of record CAWJLP010000003.1, on the reverse strand, counting down.
CTTGGCGCGGCGGAAGTCGCACGGCGGTTCCTCGGCGAGTGCGGTCTCGGGGCGCTGTGCATGGACACCGGCTACGCGCCCGGCGGCCTCCTGTCCCCCGCCGAGACGGCCGGGCTCGCCGGCGCGGCGGCGTTCGAGATCGTCCGGCTCGAGCAGGTCGCCGAGACGCTGGCGGCGGCGGGGCCGGCCCCGCCGGGTTCGCGGACGCCTACCGCGCCGCGCTGGCGGAGCGAGTCGCGTCCCCGGCGTCCGGGGTGCCCGTCGTCGGGGTCAAGTCCATCGCCGCGTACCGGGTCGGGCTCGCCCTGGACGGGCGGCGGCCAGCCGACGCGGAGGTGGCCGCCGCGGCCGGGCGCTGGCTCGGCGCGGGTGAGACCGGCGGGGGCGCCGGGGTGCCGCCGCGGCTGCCCGGCGGGGGCGCCGGGGCGCCGCCGCGGCTGGCGGACGAGACGCTGCACCGGTTCTTCATCTGGTGCGGCGCCGACCTCGGGCTGCCGATCCAGTTCCACGTCGGGTACGGCGACCGCGACATCGACCTGCACAAGTGCAACCCGCTGCTGCTCACGGACCTGCTGCGGGCGCTCGACCCGGCGGGCGTCCCTGTCATGCTGCTGCACAACTACCCATACCACCGGGAGGCCGGTTATCTGGCCCAGGTCTTCCCGCACGTGTACGCGGATCTCGGCCTGGCGACCCACAACGTCGGCAGCCGGGCGCCCGCGGTGCTCGCGGAGGCCCTCGAGATGGCGCCGCTGCGCAAGTTCCTGTTCTCCTCCGACGCCTTCGGGCTCCCGGAGCTCTACTACCTGGGCACGCTGCTGTTCCGGCAGGCGCTGTCGCGGTTCCTCCAGGCCCGGCTGGTCGTCGACGACATGTCCTACGCCGACGCCGAGCGCGTCACCCGGATGATCGCGACGGAGAACGCACAGCGCGCCTACGGGCTCCCCGCCGGGAGCGCGTGAGCGGGCCGCCGGCAAGATAATGGGCCAAAAGGCACCCTCTAGTGTGCCTAACGGCCCATCATGAAGGCGGGTGACGCCGTGCCGGGGACAGCGGCCCGAGAAGGGCCAGGGCGCGGTCGGTCACGTTCTGCTCATCGGCTGGCAACCATGTGACGCGCGGGTCGCGGCGGAACCATGACTCCTGGCGGCGGGCGAAACGGCGCGTCGCGCGCACCGTTTCCTCCCGCGCCTGGTCCAGCGTGCACTCCCCGTCGAGATAGCGCAGCATCTGCTGGTAGCCGAGCGCGCGGCTCGCCGTCTTGCCGCCGAGCAGTCCTTCGCGATCGCGGAGCTCGCGCACCTCGGCCTCGAAGCCGGCCGCCCACATGCGGTCCACCCGGGCCTCGATGCGGCGGTCGAGTTCCTGGCGCGGCAGCGCCAGGCCGATCTGGACGGCGGCGTGGCCGCCGTCGTAGCCGGGGAGGGTGGCGCTGAACGGGCGGCCGGACAGCTCGATGACCTCTAGGGCGCGCACGATCCTGCGGCCGTTGGAGGGCAGGATCGCGGCGGCGGCGCCCGGATCCAGGGCCATCAGGCGCGCATGGAGCGGCCCTGGCCCGGCGGCGGCGAGCTCGGCCTCCAGCCCGGCCCTGATCCGCTCGTCGGTGCCAGGGAAGTCCAGGTCGCCGAGCGCCGCGCGTACGTACAGGCCGGAGCCGCCGGCCAGCACCGGGACCTTGCCGCGCGCCTCGATGCCGGCGATGACCTCGTCCGCGAGCACCTGGTACTCGGCGACGCTCGCGGTCGTGGTGACGTCCCAGACGTCGAGCAAGTGGTGCGGGATCCCGCGGCGCTCGGCCATCGAGAGCTTGGCGGTGCCGATGTCCATGCCCCGGTAGAGCTGCATGGAGTCGGCGTTGACCACCTCCCCGCCGAGGGCGAGCGCGAGGTCCACCGCCAGGTCCGACTTGCCGGTGGCGGTGGCGCCGATGACGGCGACGAGCATGACGCTGCGGGCCGGCGTTAGCGGCGGGTAGGCATGCCGAGCAGTACCGGTGCGAGTGCCGGCGCCTCGGCGGCCGCGTCGGCCGCCGAGGCGGCCTCCCAGGCATCGCCCGCCCGGGTGCGGCGCACGGCCAGCGGCGAGCCGTCCGCGATCAGATAGTGCGGCGCGGTGCTCGTCACCGTGGTGGTGACCACGTCGCCGGGCCGCGGCCCAGTCCCATCGGGGGCGAAGTGCACGAGGCGGTTGTCCCGCGCCCGGCCCGACATGCGGTGCGTCGCGGCGTCCTTGCGGCCCTCCCCCTCGGCCACCAGGACCTCCACGGTCGTGCCGTCGAAGCGCGCGTTCTCCGCCGTGGCGACCTCCTCGACCAGCGCGACGAGCCGGTCGTACCGGTCCTGCACGACGTCCGCCGGCACCTGGCCGTCCATGGTCGCGGCCGGCGTGCCGGGACGAATCGAGTAGCGGAACGTGAACGCGGACGCGAACCTGGCCTGCCGGACCACCTCGAGGGTGTCGGCGAAGTCAGCCTCCGTCTCTCCGGGGAAACCCACGATGATGTCGGTGGTGATGGCCGCGTGCGGGATCGCGCGCCGCACGTTGTCCAGGATCGCCAGGTAGCGGTCGCGGCGGTAGGCGCGGCGCATCGCCTTCAGCACGGTGTCCGAGCCGGACTGCAGCGGCATGTGCAGGCTCGGCATCACGGTGGGCGTCTCCGCCATCGCCTCGATCACGTCGTCGGTGAAGTCCCGCGGGTGCGGCGAGGTGAACCGGACCCGCTCCAGCCCCTCGACCTGGCCGCAGGCGCGCAGCAGCTTGCCGAACGCCTGCCGGTCGCCGAACTCCACGCCGTAGGAGTTCACGTTCTGCCCGAGCAGGGTGACCTCGATGACCCCGTTGCTGACCAGCGCGGTGATCTCCTCGAGGATGTCGCCGGGGCGGCGGTCCTTCTCCCGCCCGCGCAGCGACGGGACGATGCAGAACGTGCAGGTGTTGTTGCAGCCGACCGAGATCGACACCCACGCCGAGTACGGGGACTGGCGGCGGGCCGGCAGCAGGCTCGGGAAGGTGGCGAGGGTCTCTTCGAATTCGGCCTGCGCCTCCTGCCGCTGCCGCGCCTGCTCGAGCAGGCGGGGCAGCGCCCCGATGTTGTGGGTGCCGTAGACGACGTCCACCCAGGGGGCACGCTGGATGATCTGCGCGCGCTCCATCTGCGCCAGGCAGCCGCCGACGGCGATCTGCATGCCCGCGTGCGACTTCTTGACCGGGAACAGGTGACCGAGGTTGCCGTACAGCCGGTCGGCCGCGTTTTCCCTGACCGCGCAGGTGTTGAACACCACCAGGTCGGGGGTCTCGCCCTCGGTCGCTTTCGCGTACCCGGCGTCTTCGAGCAGCCCGGCGACGCGCTCGGAGTCGTGCGCGTTCATCTGGCACCCGTAGGTGCGGATCTCGTAGGTCCTTCCTTCTCCCACCTGACCAGGATAGGGCCGGGCGCGTGCCACGCGGGCCGTCGTGATACTGCATAGGTCCATGACTGAGATCGCGCCCTACGGGACCTGGACGTCACCGATCAGCGCCGCGGACGTGGCCAGGGGGGCGGTCGCCGTCTCGTTCCCCGCCGTCGCGGGGGACGAAGTCTGGTGGCAGGAGAGCCGCCCCGCCGAGGGCGGCCGCGTCACGATCATGGCGGCGGCCGCCGGCGACGCGCCGCCGCGGGAGCTGCTGCCGGCCCCGTGGTACGCGCGCAACCGGGTGCACGAGTACGGCGGCCAGTCGTTCCTGCCGGTGCCGGAGGGGCCCGCGCTTCGATCTCGTCTTCGCGAACTTCGCCGACCAGCGGCTGTACCGGTCGGGCGCGGCCGGCGGCGCGCCCGCGCCGCTGACCCCGGACGGCGCCGGGTTCAGGTTCGCCGACCTGACCCTCTCCCCCGACGGCCGGGAGATCTGGTGCGTGCGGGAGATAAGCCTCCCTGACGACGGCGAGCCCGAGCCCGGGTTCCACACGGGCGGCGGCATGAAGGTGAGCCGCGCGATCGTGGCGGTGCCGCTCGACGGGTCCGCCGCGTCGGACCCCGCCGCCATCCGGGTCCTGGTCACCGGCGCGCAGTTCTTCGCGTTCCCCACCGCGTCACCGGACGGCACGAGGCTGGCCTGGATCAACTGGGACCACCCCCGGATGCCGTGGGACGGCACCGAGCTGCGGACCGGCGCCGTCACCGGCGGCGCCGTGACCGTGGCGGACTCGACCCTTGTCATGGGCGGCCCCGAGGAGTCGGTGCTCGCGCCGCGCTGGCGCGATGACGAGACGCTGTACGCGATCTCCGACGCCTCGGGCTGGTGGAACCTGTACGAGGTGCCCGCGGCCGGCGGCGCGCCGCGCCCGCTGCACCCGGCCGATGAGGAGTTCGCCGCGCCGCTCTGGCAGCTCGGCGGCCGGCCGTTCGAGCTGCTCGGCGACGGGCGGCTCGCGGTGCTGCACGGCCTCGGCGAGCTGCACCTCGCCATCCTCGACCCGGCGTCGGGCGAGCTGGCCGACGTCGACCTGCCCGGTTACCGGACGGCGTACGCGCAGCTCGCTGTCTCCGGAGACGCGGTCGCGCTCGTGGCCGGCGGCCCGCGCACCCCCTGGTCGGTGCTGCGGGTCTCCCCCGGCGGCGCGGTCGAGACCATCAGGCAGCACGCGGTCGGCGCACCCGACCCTGCCTACCTGCCGGACGCGCGCCCGGTACAGCTTTCCGCTGGCCAGAACGGGCCCGTGGTCCATGCCCTGGTCTACCCTCCTGCCAACCCGGAGGTAGCCGGGCCGGCCGGGGAACTCCCGCCGTTCATCGTGCACGTGCACGGCGGCCCGACCTCGAACTCGGTGCCGGTGCTCCACATGGACAAGGCGTTCTTCACCAGCCGGGGCATCGGGGTGATCGACGTGAACTACGGCGGTTCCACCGGGTACGGGCGAGCGTACCGGGAGCGGCTGCGCGGCGAGTGGGGGGTGGTGGACGTGGCCGACGCCATGCACGCGGCGCTGGCGCTCGCGGAGTCGGGCGAGGCGGACCGCGCCATGCTCGCCATCCGGGGCGGTTCCGCGGGCGGCTGGACGGCGCTGGCCGCGATCACCAGCGGGCTGCGGGACGCGTCCGAGGGGGTGTTCTCCGCGGCGACATCGTATTTCGGCGTGTCGGACCTGCGGCCGTTCGTGACGGACACGCACGACTTCGAGTCCCGGTACCTGGACGGGCTGATCGGGCCGCTGCCCGCGGCGGAAGCGCTATACGAGGAGCGGGCGCCCGTCGGGCACGTGACGCCGCTGACCTGCCCGGTGCTGCTGCTGCAGGGGCTTGACGACCCGATCGTGCCGCCGTCGCAGTCCGAGGCGATCGCCCGTGACCTGGCCGCGCACGGCATCCCGTACGCCTACATCGCGTTCGAGGGGGAGTCGCACGGGTTCCGCAAGGCGGAGACGAACATCGCCGCCCTGGAGGCGGAGCTGGCGTTCTACGGGCAGGTGTTCGGGTTCACGCCGCCGGGCGTCGCGCCGATCAAGCTGTCATAGGCGGGGGGCGGAGACGCGGGCCCGTTCTGGATATAAATCGAAGGCGGCACGGGTGAGAGTCGTCGCGGTGCGGACGGCGCTCGCGATCGCGTCGTCCGGCGCGAGGCCGCACAGGTCGGTGAGGGTGAAGAACGCCTCGGCGCTGACCACGACGGCCAGGCCCAGCTTGAGCCGCGTCATGGCGGCGGGCGCGAGGCTCGCCGCGAACGGCGCGAGGGCGTGGTCGATCAGGCCGAAGCGGAGGCCGGGGCGGGCGTTCGCGGTGTCCGGCGCGGTGATCGTGTGGGAGATCGCGGCGCGCACCGAGCCCTCGTACGCGTGCACGCCGCGCAGCAGGTGCTCGCAGGCGAAGGCCACCCGCTCCGCCGGATCGTCGGACGTCTCGACCGGGGCGAGGGCCGCCGCCGGGTCCGGCCACAGCCCGGCCAGGGTTTCCTGGATCAGGGAGGTCAGGTCGGGAAAGTAGCGGTACATGGTGGCCTCGGAGACCATGGCCTGTTCGGCAACGCGCGGCATGGTCACCTCGGCGCCGGAGCGGGTGAGCTCGCGGGCCGCGTCGACGATGGCCCGCCGCGTACGCTCCTTCTGCCTCACCCGGCCGCCCTCGCCGGGCGGCTTCTTGCTGTTATCAGCCACCGTCGCCGTCATGCCCGCTCCTTTATGGAGGTGCTCTCTCTTCATGAGAGTTTACTTGCATCGGTCGCGATAGCAAGCTATCGTCGTGAGAGTTAACTCTCATAAATAGTTGCGCTAGGGAGTAGCTCCATGGCTAAGGAATCGATCGTCGGCCCCGGCGGCGGTGACGTCATCCGCCTCGGCCCCGCCACCGTGCGGATCATCGAGGACGGCAGCACGACCAGCCATCGCCTCGGCATCGGCGAGATCACCGTCGCGCCCAGGTCCGCGGGGCCGCCGCAGCACCGGCACGCCCGGCACGACGAGGGCTTCTACGTGGTGTCAGGGACCGCCAGGTTCACGATCGGCGCCGACACGTACGACGCCCCGGCCGGGACGCTCGCGATGATCCCGCCGGGCGCGCCGCACACCTTCGCCAACCCCGGCGACGAGCCGCTGGTGATGGTGAACACCTTCACGCCGGACCTGTATGTGCAGTACTTCCGTGACCTGCGGCAGATGGTCGCCGCCGACGAGGCACCGACGCCCGAGGCGACCGCGCGGGTCATGAGCCGGTACGCCACCGAAGTGGCCGACGACTACGCGGCCGAGTAGGAGAGCCCCATGTCTTCGCGTTTGTACACGGTATCCACGCCGCACGGCGACGTCCCTGTCACGGTGACCGAGAGCGGCGCCGGCGACCGCCCCGTCCTGCTGCTGCACGGCGGCGCCGGGCCCGATTCGGTCACCGGGTTCGGCGACGCGCTCGCCGGGCGGTTCCCGTTCCGGGTGCTGAGCCCGGTCTATCCGGGGTTCTCCGGCACCGCGCGCCCCGGCTGGCTCGATTCCATCGGCAAGCTCGCCGGGGTCCTCGGCGGCCTGCTCGAGGACCTGGACCTGACCGGCGTGATCGTGGCCGGCAGCTCGATCGGCGGCTGGGTAGCCGCCGAACTGGCACTGACCGCGCCGGAGCGCGTCGGGCGGCTCGTGCTGATCGACCCCGCGGGCCTGGAGAGCGCCGACCATCCCATCGCGGACTTCTTCTCGCTGACGCCCGATCAGCTCGCGGACCTCAGCTGGGCCAACCCGGAAGGCCACCGCATCGACCCGGCGGCGATGCCCGAGGCGCAGCGGGCGATCCTGCTCGGCAACCGGGAGGCCCTGCTGGCCTATGGCGGACGCTCGATGGCCGATCCAGCGCTGGCCGCGCGGCTCGGCGGCATCACCGTGCCGACGCTCGTGATCTGGGGCGAGGCCGACCGGATCGTCACCCCCGGCTACGGCAAGGAGTACGCCGCGGCGATTCCTGGTGCGGTGTTCCGGATGGCGCCGGCGGCCGGCCACCTGCCGCAGCTGGAGAACCCGGAGGCCGTGCTCGGGCTGTTCGGCGAGCTGGTCACCGCGGATGGCTACCAGTAGCGCGACTGGCCCGGAATGGTCTCCAGGTCCGCGAGCACCAGGGCGCGGTCTTCCTCGGCGGTGATGCTCTCCACGGCAGCGAGGGCCCGGTCCGTGTAGTGCCGCGCCTTGCCGGCTTCCCCGGCCACCGCGTGGGCGCGGGCGAGGGCCTCGAAGGCGAACGCGAGGTCCCAGTCGGCGATGCCGTTGTCCTGGCAGATGTCCAGGACCCGCTGCGCGTGGTACCGGGCGGACTCGGGCATCTTGAGGACCGCGTAGACGCGCGAGATCTGCCATTCGCCGCGCGCGAGGTTCGCCGGAGTCGCCTCGGGAGCCAGGCCCCAGTGGTACCGGGAGGCGTGCGCCGCGTGGATCATGCGGTCGTCGTCCTCGATGGTCCGGTGCTCCTGCTCCATGAGCCGCCAGGTCTCGTTGAACAGCTGGGCCGCGAGCAGCCGTTCGTCGGTGACTGACCCTGTTCCCGGCGCGCTTTTCGCGGTCGCGGAGTTCGCCATGGAAACAGCGTATGATCCCGGCGTGATCACCGGAATGCACGCCATCGTGTTCTCCCCGCAAGCCGAGCAGGTCCGCACGTTCTTCGCCGACGTCCTCGGCATGCCGTCGGCGGACGCGGGAGGCGGCTGGCTCATCTTCGCGCTGCCCCCGGCCGAGCTCGCGGTGCACCCGGCCGACGGCGCGACCCGCCACGAGCTCTACCTCATGTGCGACGACATCGAGGCCACCCTCGCCGCACTGCGGGATAAGGGCGCTGAAATCGCGCGGGACGTCTCCGACCAGGGCTGGGGGCGGCTCGCGGCGATCCGGCTGCCCGACGGGTCTGAGCTGCCCATCTACGAGCCCCGGCACCCGTCGCCGCCCCGCTCCTGACGCCCCGGCGGGGCGGGCGCGTGGCTGTGGGCGCATACTTGCGCGCAGGCGGGCAGTTTGACGTGTGACCCGAGCCCGGGAGCCGATCGGAGGATCAGAGCATGAATACGCCCGGCTACAGCGCAGCCGTCGTGGCCAAGGCTGAGGCCGGCGGCGTGCACGGCACCGAGCTAGCCGCCCTGCGCAGGCGACTGCGGCAGCTCAGCGAGCAGCAGGCCGGACTCCTGCCCGGCAAGGACCTCGAGCCGCTCGCGGACCTGCCGCGCCTGGACGAGCTGCCCAGCCCGTCACCTGGCCAGGCCCGTGACGTGCTGGACCGGCTGGTGATCGTCAAGCTCAACGGCGGGCTGGGAACGAGCATGGGCCTGGAGGGCCCGAAGTCGACGCTGGAGGTCAAGCCGGGCGCGAACTTCCTCGATGTCCTCGCCAGGCAGGTGCTGGCGCTGCGTGAGCGGCACAGTGCCCGGCTGCCGCTCGTGCTGATGAATTCCGCGATCACCCGCGACCCGTCACTGAAGGTACTGGACCATGACGGCGACCTGAGCGTACCGGGCGTGCCACGGGACTTTCTGCAGGGCCGCGAGCCCAAGATCCGTGCCAGTGACTTCGAGCCGGTGCAGTGGCCCGCCGACCCGGAGCTGGAGTGGTGCCCGCCCGGGCACGGTGACATCTACCCCGCGCTGGCGTCGTCCGGCACGCTGGACGCCCTGCTCGACGCCGGGCTGCGGTACGCCTTCGTCTCCAACTCCGACAACCTCGGGGCGCGCGCCGACGTCCGGATCGCCGCATGGCTGGCCGCGGAGCAGGTGCCGTTCGCGCTGGAGGCGGTGCGCGGCACGGCGGCCGACCGCAAGGGCGGTCACCTCGCCTGCTATGAGGGCCAGCTGGTACTGCGGGAGACGGCGCAGGTGCCCGACGGCGACGACTCGTTCACCGACGTCGAACGCTGGCGCTGGTACAACACCAACAACATCTGGATCGACCTGCGCGCGCTCAAGGACTTGCAAGCCGCCGATCCGGCGGCGCCAGACCTGCCGCTGATCGTCAATCGCAAGACCGTCGATCCGCGTGACCCGGACAGCACCCCGGTGATCCAGCTCGAGTCGGCGATGGGCGCCGCGATCGGGTCGATCCCCGGCGCTCGGGCGGTCCATGTTCCCCGCTCGCGGTTCGCCCCGGTGAAGACCACCAACGACCTGCTCGTCGTCCGCTCCGACGCCTACGAGCTCACCGGCGACGGCGAGATGAGGCCCAGCTGGGACGGGCAGGAGCCCGTCGTCACGCTGGACGAGGACTATTACAAGCTGCTGCCCGACTTCGAGCAGCGGTTCCCTGCCGGCCCGCCGTCGCTGCGCCGCTGCCGCCGGTTCGAGGTCGAAGGCGACGTGACCTTCGGCGCGGACGTCGTGGCGGTAGGCGATGTGCTGGTCGCCGGCCCGCGGCACGTTCCGGACGGCGAGATACTCGGCGAATGAAGCTGGCGGCGGATCGCGCGTCGCGCACCGTCGCCGCCGAGCTCCGCCCGACGCGCAGAACTTCCAGGTCTGCGCCAATCAGCAGTGACGCCGGCCAGTCCGCGGCCGTCGACCCGCATCTGAAACGGCCTTCGCGGCTGCGGACTGACCGGCTCAGACTAGCGATCAAGTCCTGCGCAGATCAGGCCCAAGCGCGCCGAGACGCGACCAGCATTCGTAACAGAATGAAACGGCATCTCCGCACACCGGCAAACCTGCCGAATCGGTGTGCTCGGTCACCGTCTTTGACAGCATCGGTGCGGGGCGCAGATTAACCATTCGGGTATGTCGGGGTGCGGCCAGCTGGGGAATTGGCCGGCGATCACTGGGCCGGACTGGGCCAGGCCGGATGTTCTTGTCCTTCCACAAGGCTGCCCGCCCGGTAAGCGCGGTAACGGTCGGCCGGCTGCGGCCGGAGGATGTCAAGGCCGGGGATTGCGCGCGCCACGCTAGCGCAAGGAACGGCCGGCACAGGGAATAGCCCGGACCCGTGTCGTGCTGTGCCCAGGGCTGGCTTGCTGCCAAAGCGAGGCCGCAAGGCACCACCTACCGGGCCTTTACGCGCTGTCTGCTCGTGATCTTGGGCAGGCCGCCCGCTCAGGGACGAACTGCGCCTCTTTCTGGCAGCCCGAGTCGATGTGGCCCTGGAGGCGCCATGACTCAGCTTGCGCGTCCAGACCCCGCGCGCAGCCGATCAGGACGAGATCACGTACGCCCTGGCCCTGCTCCAGCCAATTCTGAACTGCTGCCAGCCGACCGCCCGGGGGCTCTGCGGGCTGGCCGGCCAGTCCCTGGCTGGGCGGTAGGCACGGCCTTGCTGGCGCCTGTTGTCCTCGTGGGGGGCTGGCTGATTGCCGGCGCGCTTCAGCCGGCCTCTTACAGCCCGATGCGGCAGACGATGAGCGTGCTGGCTGGTCACTCGGGAACCGACCGGTGGGTAATGACCGCGGCCCTGCTGCTGGTGGGCAGCTGCCAGATCGCGACCGGCGCGGGCCTGACTGCCGTGCGCATCCCTGCGCGCATCCTGCTGATCCTGACCGGGCTTTCTACTCTCGGCATCGCCGCCACCCCGGAACCGGCCACCGGCCCGACGTCCCACCATCTTGCCTTCGCGGTGAGCTGCGCCGTCACGACGGCGGCCTGGCCCCTCCTTGTCGCCAGGCGCGCACCAGCGCAACCGTGGATCGTCAGTGTCTACGGCTGCGCGACGGTGACCGTGATCTTCGCCGGATTGTCTTGCTGGCTCCTGATCGCAGCACGAGACGGCGGCAGTGACCTGGGCATGGTCGAGCGGCTGACGTCGGGGGTTCAGGCCCTGTTTCCGCTTGTCATCGCGCTCGCCTTGCGGCAGACCGCACGGGACGCAGGCAACCACGGCAGCGCGGCCAACAACGCTCCAGGCAACTGGCAGGCAGTTACGGCGATAGGCCCAAAGGACAGTTCCCAGCGGCCCGACGGGATTGCGTCACAGGCAAGCCCGGCGCGGACATCCGGCAGGTGACACCTCCTGGAACGGCTGAGGACCGGGAGCGCGGGCCCCAGCAAAGGAACGAGAAACCGCACCGTAAGCCGCCCCGCTCGCTAAGCGAGATGACGGTGCGTACATGACGCCCCTCCCACCCCGGGCCTGGAAGCATGAGCCCGCCCTGCAGCACACAGCAGGTAACCAGAGGATCAAGGGCTCCAGCTGAACGTGAGAGGACTGGTTCTTGGCACCCCAGTAAGCGGTTGCAGATTCTCCGGCGCTCAAGGACCGCCGCGCTGCGCGCTACCGGAAGCCGCTCGATGCGCAGCGCCTGTTCGTCCGGCTTGAACACTCGCGACGCGCGTCGCCCTAAGGCCCGGTGCAGGCGCATGTGCAGCCGGGTGGTGGTGCCTGCCGGGCCGGTTCTGGCCTGGACAAGATCACAGACCTGGTTGACCAGCCAAAGGCCGTGACCGCCCACGCCCAGCAGCTCAGCGGAGGGGGCCCGGTACCTGGCAAGCGGATCAGCGATCTGGCCGGTGTCGGCCACCTGGCAGATGATCTCTTCTCTGGTCCGCCAGACCTGCACCGTTCCGCCGCCGCCAGTGTGGCGCAGGGTGTTGGCGGCAAGTTCGCTGGTAGCGAGCACCAAGTCAGGGATGCGCGCCGGAGTGAGCCCGGCACACTCGGCCTTGCTGGCGACGAAGCCGCGAACCGGGCGGAGGTCGTCACGGTAACCCAGCGCCTCGGCGCGCGCGGGCGGCCGGGGCAGCGCCCGGTTACATCGCGGCGGAACCTTCGGCGGCCGCAGGTACCTGACACTAGCCGTCTCCTCACCGCCCTTGATGACGGCCGGGTGCGTGCTTGCCGCATCGGCAATGACCGATCCCGGAAGCCCGGCGCTGTCGTACGGGCACACAAAAGTAAACTGGCGGTCGCGGAAAGCCAGGTTGACGAGCGCCTCATGCCTCGTTGCCTCTTGCATCTCAGCGGCCCGGCGGCCGGGCCAGATCGGCTCGCCGATGCAGTAAATGTGCCGGCCTCGCTGCTGACTGGCGTATGTGAGGACCGCCGGGATAATCCGAGCCGGATTGCGGCCCAGATCCGTCATGTCAACCATGGTCACCTGCGCTGAGTCGTCAGCCAGCTCCCGGCGCACCAACTCGGCCTTGTGCCCGGGGACCGCGACAAGTACCGCGTCACCGCGCGCCCGGCTAGCCCGGATGAGGCCGCCGAGCGCCGCCAGGTACTCGCCGTGTCCGTGGTAAAACAACGCCAGATGACGACACCGGCCGCCGCAGGGTGCGGTAACGGCCATCTCACCTCCACGCGTGTCCGGGCCTGGCACACGCCCCGACCGCCCGTACCGGAATGCGGCACGTGAGGAAAAATGAGGCTCCAGGACCTTGCGACATCCACGAACTCCGCGGACGCAGCTGCCAGGGTCTGGAGCAACATCACCAGGATACAACCCTGAAGTTCGGCGATCCGGACGGTCCGTCACGGCCGGCCTACCTGCACGGGGAGCAGGCCAAGGCGCTGACGGCGGCCATCGTTGCCGGTCGGACGCGCTCCATACCGCCGACTCTGTCCCCATCACGAAGCGCGACGGCCGACCGGCCTCTGTGCGCAGAACACCCTGTTCAGGCTCACGCTGACACGGCGCGTTGCGCGCGCTTCGCGGCTAGATCAGGGCGACCCAGCCGATCAGCAGCGTCAGAACCGGAAGCGAGTCAGGCCGCCCGGCTCCGTCCCCAAGGTTACGATCGCCGAGCGCGGCTCAATGCGATACACGTTCCACGGCGGTGGTCCTTGCGACGGTGCGTTGAACGGGGCAGTGATGCCCGGCCCGCTCTCGTCGGGTTCGGCCGGCCAGCCGTTGTCCGCCCACGCCTTCGCAATGCGCGCCAGTGCGCCCGGCTCGGTCACTCGCGCAGCGTCACCCTCGATTACGACGTCCGCGTCGCGGACCGACACCGCGACCGAGCACCGCGGATCGCGCGCGACGTTGCGCCCCTTCCGCGTGCCCGCGCCCGTCTGGAACCAGAACGTGCCGTCCATCCACAGGGCACCGACCGCAGTGACATGCGGGCTGCCGTCTTCGTTGATCGTGGACAGCCAGGTCGTGCGGGAGTTCAGCGCGTCCGGAGCTGGCGCCGACCCCGCATCGAGCTTGGCTGCAACTGCGGCCCAGTCCACCGGCGGCAGCCCGTCCGCCTTGCCCAGATTGGTGATGTCCATAAGGCATTCCTCCTCGTGTCCAGCGGACATCCTGGCTAACAGCGTCTGCTAGATACGACGCGCGGCGACCGCGAGAGTCATCGCGCATACGCGGGCCACGAGCCGTCCGAGCGCGCGCACATCGGCTAGGTCCGGACGTTGACAGGGGCCGTTGGCCTGCGCCACTGACGGGTCGCAGAACATCTAGTTCGGCGTGGCGCGAGCCGGCCGTCACGGCGACCAGGGCCCCGCGCATATCAGGCGGTTCTTGGCTTGTTCGGGAACGTCCGCTGGTAATACTGCTACCGGCTGACGGCTTCGTAGATGGCCTGCCCGTAGGTGGCGCTCCGGTCGGAGCCGATGATTCCCGGTGCCATCTTGTTCATCATGTAGGAGATCGTCATGCGGCGGCCGGTGTCCATGATGATCATGGAGCCGCCCCAGCCTCCCCAGAAGCAGATCCTCTCGTCGGGGATCCAGGGCAGCAGCTCCGGCATCGGCAGCCCGTAGCCGATGCCCCACCGCAGCGGGACGCCGAGCACCAGGTCGGTGCCGTTGAGCTGCTCGCGGAAGATCAGGTCGATGGTTTCCGGGCGGAGCAGGCGAACTCCGTCAACCTCGCCGCCGCGCGAGACCACCGACATGACCCGGGCCACCGAACGGGCGTTCCCGTGCCCGTTCGCGGCGCCGATGTCGGCCAGCCGCCAGCCGGGTGTGTTGGCGGCCTCCGCTTCGGCGGCCGGGCCGGTGAGCGTCCTGACGGCCGGGCTGTCGGGGCCGAGCGCCTGCAGGTCGAAGGGCAGCGGCGGCGGCGGAACCACGCCGGCGATCCGCGCCCAGTCGCCTTCGGCGGCACCGATCTGGAAGTCGGCGCCGAGCGGCCCGGCGATCTCCTCGGCGACGAACTGCCTGAGCGGCTTGCCGCTGATGCGCCGCACCAGCTCGCCGACCAGGTGCCCGTAATTGAGCGCGTGGTAGCCCGACGCAGTGCCCGGCTCCCACCACGGCGCCTGGGCCGCCATCCGGGACGTCGCCTTGTGCCAGTCGTACAGATCCTCGACCACGGCAGGCTGGTCCAGCCCGGAAACGCCGGAGGAGTGCGACATCAGGTGGCGCACCAGGACACCCTGCTTGCCGCTGGCGGCGAACTCCGGCCAGTACGCCGCGACCGGAGCGTCCACGTCCAGCTCACCGCGATCGGCGAGCATCAGCGCGGCCAGGCTGGTCACCGTCTTGGTGGACGACCAGACATTGGTGATGGTGTGCTCTGACCACGGGACCGTCCGGGCCTGGTCGCAAAAACCGCCCCACAAGTCGACGGCGATCTCACCGTCAATGTCCACCACCAGCGACGCGCCCAGTTCCTCACCTGAGTCCAGGTTCCGCGCCAGCGCGCTGCGCACCGCCTCGAACCGCCTCCGGCACGTGCCATGTACGTCCGCCACAGCCGTTCCCTCCCCATTGAAGGCCAGCGCGCCGGCTAACCCGCAGACAGTCGCAAGCGGCCGCGACGCAAACTCGGGAAGCCGCGCCGTCATCATCCTCCAGCCCCGTGGCCGCCGTCAAAGCCCGGCCCGCGAGCACCGCCATCCCGGCAAGGTCTGAGCCAGCCACCCGCCAGGGAGCCCCGGCCCATTCACCGCCAGCGACTACCTGCCAGCACGCCCCGTCACCCCGAACGGAAACGGATCGCAAACTGCAGCTGAGCGCGTGTTCCGTATCGCCGATTCCGCGCGCGGCAGCAGCGCTGGCATGCGCACATGAGCCTGCACACAGATCATCCAGGTATGCGCGGTGTGACAACGCGCGCTCGTCTCGGCGGGAGAGGACGGCCGCAGCAGATCGCGGCGCTCCAGACCGCCCGCGTGCCGCAGCTGGCCAGGCGCCGAAGGCTGCGCGATCGCTCCGGACGGTTCCGCATGCCAGATCCGCGCGCTTAGTGGCTGTTCGGGTCACGTGGGCGGCTTTGCGCTGAGCGCGGCTCAGCCTGTGAGGATCTCACGGTGCAGATCGAGCAGCTTGGGCACGTCGCCGCGTTCCACGCGTCCCATCCCGCATTCGGTGCAGATGCCCCATTCGCGTTGTCCGGCTGCCGACCGCCCCAGCGCAGCGTCGATGTGCCGAGCATGATCAGCGGCGGTGCCGTCGGGCTGGTCATCGGGGTGGTAGGGCACAAGCGCGAAGTACAGCTCGGTTTCCTGGCCAGCTGTCAAGTCGCGCAGCGGGGCGAAGTAGCCGGCATCGTTGCGGGCCTGCGGGACGGTGAACGACGCCCAGTTGACCGGTCGCTGCGCGGCGGCGGCGACCGCGTTGACCAGGTTGACCTGCAACTGGATCGATTCGGGCTGCTTGAAGTGCTGATGGCCGTAGTCGCCGTAGCACAGATGCAGCCCGACCGGGACGTCTGCGGGCACCCGGTCCACACAGCGGACCAGGGCGGGGGTGACCTGATCGATCGGCATCGCCGAGCCGGGTCCCATCGCGCCCTCCAGCAGCCCGAACTCGACGGCGACGTCCCACTGCACGGCGCACCGGTCGTGGGGCAGCCTTTCCAGGAGCGTGTCAAGGTCAGCGAACAGCGCCCTCTCGTAGGAGGCGGCGACGGCCGGCAGGTCATCGGGCACGATCGTGCCTGCCGTCGAGGCCAGCGGTGTGGGGTACTGCACCTGAAAGCGCACACCGGCCGGGATCGTCCCGCCTCCCTGCAGCCGGTCGAAGATCCCGAACGACTCGGCGTAAGCGTCGGCATAGCCGAGATCGGGCCACTCGATCCTGTCCGCGGAGGCGCCCTCGGCGAAGCGGAGCTGGGGCATCTGCGGCGCATCCGGCGATGTCTCGTAGGCCTGACCGACGGTCACCGATTCGAACTCCGGCATCCGCAGGAACTTCTGGATCTGGAACAAGATCCAGTAGCCCCGCTCACCGGTCTCCCCGTCGGTCATCCGGCGGACCCCGACCGGGATACGGGAGCTGATCTCCCGCATCACGGTCTCGGCGTCTGGCAAGTTGACCGACCCGTTGAAATGAACGCTGGTGGGCGGCACCGCAATCCTCTCTGATCGCTTGCTCGCACCTGACCGTGTGATCCGGCCAGCTCACAGCCCGACAGGTCGCCAGCGGATCACCGCGAGCCATCTGGTCAGCCCGTAATACCACGATCGCGGTATCCCCGCCAGCAGCCGACGCCCGCGCGCCGCATGTCAAGTGGGGAGATTGTGTCGAGGTCCTGCCGCGCAGATTACCCAGTTCGGGCCTGCCTGCTTCGTGCCGGCGATGCAGCGGGCCACGCCCGGGATCCTTACCCTGCCGTCTTCTTCGTAGGTGCTGACCTTGGCGATGACGGCTTCGAGATCCACTCCCGCGCCGGTTCGCCGGCCTGCTGAAGCGCCGCGACTGCGACCGAGACATGCTCGCTGATCATCTCCCAGTACTGCGCGGGTGATCGCGTCACGAGTTCGATGCCGACGTCCCACGCGGCAGCGTCGTGCAGCCCCGCGGCCTCGTACAGGGCACTGACATATCCCGGGGCAGCGCACCGGAACATGCCCGGCCCGTCCGGGTCGGATGCCGCCAGCACCGCCTCCGGGCGATGGATGACCGGGCTCGCCGGTAACTCGGGTTCCTCGATCGTGGGCAGGGTTACGGGCTGCCGGTCATGATGCGGTCGTAGGTGCGGCGTGCCCTGGGCGCTGCGGGCGCTGGCACCGTAGCGGGCGAGCACCTGCGGGGAGGACCATCCGCTGCCACTCGAACTGAGCCATCCCAGGTCAGCGGCGATTCAATAAGATAGCCTGCGACAGCCAGCGCGTACGGAGCCCCGGATGATCCGGGGCGGGCCGCCGCCTCGGCCAGGGACGGGCGGGCCGGAACGCTGCCCGGGTCTGGGGACGGTCGGCGTGGCTTGCTCACCGTTCGCCGGATAAGAACCTTGCGCCGCCCGGCTCACAGCTTGGGGTAAATGCGATCCGGGTCGTGTTCGGACAGCACCGACGGCGGCCCGATGAGGAGCTTGTCCGGCTCCCCGATGGCCGACTCGTCCTTGCCCTCGTAGTCGAACTTCCTCAGCACGTGCTTGATCGCTTCGAGCCGGGCCCGCTTCTTGTCGTTGCTCTTGACCACCGTCCAGGGCGCCTCGCGCGTGTCCGTGTAGTGGAACATCGCCTCCTTGGCCCCGGTGTACTCGTCCCACTTGTCCAGGGACTCGATGTCCATCGGGCTCAGCTTCCACTGCCGCACCGGGTCGACCCGGCGGATGATGAAGCGCGTGCGCTGCTCGGCCTGGGTCACCGAGAACCAGAACTTGGTCAGGTGCAGGCCGGAGTGGATCAGCATGTGCTCGAACTCCGGCGCCTCCCGCATGAATTCCCAGTAGTCCGGCTCCGTCGTGAAGCCCATCACCCGCTCCACGCCCGCCCGGTTGTACCAGGAGCGGTCGAACATGACGATCTCGCCCGCCGCGGGCAGGTGCGGCACGTAACGCTGGAAGTACCACTGGGTCCGTTCCCGCTCGCTCGGCTTGGTCAGCGCCACCACCGTAGCGCCGCGGGGGTTCAGGTGCTCGGTGAAGCGCTTGATCGTGCCCCCCTTGCCCGCCGCGTCACGGCCCTCGAACACGATGATGATGCGCCCCCCGGCGGACTTGACCCAGTTCTGCATCTTGACCAGCTCTACCTGCAGCGGCCGTTTCCGGTACTCGTACTCCTGCCGCGGCATTTTCTCGGAATACGGGTAGTCCTCCCGCCAGGTGTCGACCACGCGGCCGTCCGGCCAGCGCAGCACCGGGTCGTCGTGCTCGTCGTCGTCGTCAACGGTCAGGCCGGCGATGAGGACCGGATCGGAGGCCCAGTCGTCCGGCAGCGCGTTGAACTCGGAGAAGGATTCGCTGCTCACCTCACAAGCAGAGCACATTCCCGCCCTCCGGTCACCAGCGGGGCTGCGCGCAGACGGACGGCACATGCTGCGCAGGAAGCAGGGTGGTGGTGGCGTGACTGCCGGCCGGTCCCTTGAGCGGCAGCGCCCGCCGCCGGTGATGCCTGGTCAATCTGGTCAGGACATGGCGGTTTCACAGACCTGCCGCGAACCCGCCCTGACCTGCAACGCCACCGCTGCTGCGGCATGCCTCGGCACGGAAGCCCCCCGGCGAGGCTCGCATTCCATATCGACGGTCGTGCCGCGGACGCTTCCACCCTGCCGTTTTTGTCCGTGGGGTTTCTGTGGGGACCATCGCGGCGATCTCGGACTTGTGAGGAATCTGTGAGGACGCATCCGTGCGGGAAGCCATGGCTCTGGAAGGCTCGGAGCAGGTGCGCCGCGGTTGGCTGCCGATCGCCGGATCGCGCTCACCGCGACCGGCCGACTGCGGCTAGCCCGTCAGCTCATGCAGGAACATCATGATGGCTGTCACCGAGAGTGACCACAGGCCGGTCGGCTTTTACGCAGCGAGGGCGCCTGCCGAATTTGTGCGGCTCTGCCCGCTTGGACGTTAGCGCTGCGCAGGACGCAGATCAGCCATTCCGGCGTGCTCCTGGGAACTCACGCAGCACCGGGAGCCGTGGCATCGCGAGAATGCGTTGGGTCCAGTGCGGAGCGTGCATGGGTGAGTGTCGATTTCCCGTGGGAGCGACAGTGAGTGCGGGTGGAAGCAGGGGTTGGGTCCGCTGCCAAGCCGGTGGCTGTCGCCGGGTGTGGTCCATGTCAGCTTCGTCCTTCTCCCTGCCGTGGTGCTCGCGTTCGATGCTGGGCGGCAGCGGTGGGCACGGGAGCCAGCCTGGCGGAATCCTCGGCCTCCAGCGGGCGGCGAAGGCCAGGCAGCCGCCCGTCTGCGAGCTCGAGCCGGTCTTGACGCCCATCACTGCATTCCCCTGATTGTTCCGGCCCGGCCTCCTGGCGTGCCGGATCTTATTCAGTAGCCGGAGCCGCGCTTGCCGCCGTGACCGATAATGCGGACGGGATCCCGTCGCAAGCCGGCGGCAGGACGGGGAGGGCGGCATGAGCATCCACCCGGAGGACAGCGCTTACGCGCTGCTGAGCGACGGTGCCACGATCGAGATCCGGGCCGTGCGGCCCGATGACTTCGACGCGGTGCGGGACGTGCACGCCAAGATGTCCCCGGACAACCTGTACCTGCGTTTTTTCAGCATGAGCCCGCTCGCGGCCGAGCGGGAGGCGCGCCGGATATGCCGCGAGCCCGGGCCGGACCACGCGGCGCTGCTGGCGGTGCTGGACGGCGAGGTAGTCGGCTGCGGCACCTACGAGCGGGCCGGTACTGGGTCCCGGTCCGCGGAGGTCGCCTTCACGGTCGCCGATGACCTGCAGAACCGCGGCATCGGCATGCTGCTGCTGGAGCACCTGGTCTCGCTGGCCCGCGGCCGGGGGTTCCGCGCCTTTACCGCGGAGACGCTGAGCGAGAACGCGGCCATGCTGCGGGTATTCGCCGACGCCGGGCTGCAGGCGCAGCGCTCCCTGGTAGACGGCGTGTATGACCTGACGTTCCCGCTGCCCGCCGACGAGGCCGACGCGGCCCTGGGCACCTACCGCGATACGGTCGCGGTACGGGAGCGGTCCGCGGACGTGGCGAGCATGCGGCACGCGCTGATGCCGGCCTCGATCGCGGTCATCGGCGCGAGCCGGCGCCCCGGCTCAGTCGGCCGGGTCATCTTGCAGAACCTCATCGACGGCGGCTTCCCGGGCCTGGTCTACCCGGTCAACCCGGGCGCGGCCGAGCTGGACGGCATCGGCTGCCTGCCGTCAGCGGCCGCGCTGCCCGACCACGTCGACCTGGCGGTTATCGCCGTCCCGGCGCCGGCGGTGCTCGGTGTCGCCGAGGACTGCGGACAGCGGGGCGTCGGGGCGCTGGTGGTGATCGCGGCCGGGCTCAGCGGGCCGGCCCGTGCCGAACTGCTGGGCATCTGCCGCCGCCATGGCATGCGAATGGTCGGGCCGGCCAGCTTCGGCGTGGCCAACCCCGGCATCGGCCTGGACGCCACGTTCGCGGCCCGCCATCCCGCGGCGGGAATGGTCGGCCTGGCCCTGCAATCCACCGGCGGCACCGGCTTCGTGCTGGTGGAGCACCTGTCCCGGCTGGGCGTGGGGATCTCCACCCTGGTCTCGCTCGGCGACAAAGACGACGTGTCCGGCACCGACATGCTGCAGTGGTGGGAGTCCGACGAGGCGACCAAGCTGGCCCTGCTGTACATGGAATCGATCGGGAACCCGCCCAAGTTCGCCCGCACCGCCCGCCGCGTCGGCCGCACCATGCCGGTGCTGACCGTGGCCGTGGGCCGGTCCGCGGCGGGCGGGCGCCTGGCCGGGGCCCGCTCCGCGAAGGCGGCTACCCCGCTGGTCACCAGGCAGGCCCTGTTCGAGCAGGCCGGCATAATCGCCGCCGCTAACCTCGGCGAGCTGCTCGATGCCACTGCGCTGCTGGCCTCCCAGCCGGTACCCGCCGGAGGCAGGGTCGGCGTGGTGTCCAACACCCGCGGCGCCGCGGTGCTCGCCGCCGACGCGTGCGGCGACGCCGGCCTGCAGGTCGCCGGCCTGGCCGCGGACACCCAGCGGGCGCTGCGGGACATGCTCGGCCGCCAGGCCCTGGTGGCCGGGCCGGTCGATACCACCGTGCTGGTCACCCCCGGCCGCTTCCGCCAGTGCCTGGAGCTTGTCGGCGCCGACCCGGGCGTGGACGCGGTGCTGGCGCTGACCACCACCACCGCGGGCGGCGACCTGGTTCCCGAGGTGGGCGCCGCGCGGCTGCCGGTGCCGATCGCCGCGGCCGTGCTGGACCAGGTCGAAGTGGTCCGGCTGCTGCGGGGCCCCGGCGGGGACTCCCCTCCCGTCCCAGCCTATGCCTACGCCGAGTCCGCCGCCCGCGCCCTCGGCCACGCCGCGCGCTACGGCACCTGGCGGGCTACCCCGCCGGGACGGATGCCTGACCTGGAGGGCCTGCGCCAGGACCGGGCCAGGGAACTGGTCGCCGGCGTCCTCGCCGACCCGCCCCGGGGCGGGTGGCTGGCCCTGGACCCTACCGTGGAGCTGCTCGGCTGCTACGGCGTGCCGCTGGCCGACAGCATCGGGGTTATCACCGAGGACGCCGCGATCGCGGCGGCGGCACAGTTCGGCGGGCCCGTCGCGCTCCGGGCGGACGTGCCCGGCCTGCTGCGCACCAGCGACGCCGGCGACGTGCTGACCGGCCTGCACGGCGCGGATCAGGTCCGCCGCGGATTCGGTTCGCTGAAGGAGGTCTTCGGCAGGCGGCTGGCCGGCGTCATTGTCCAGCCGGTGGTCACCGGCGGCGTCGAGGTGAGGATCAGCGTGCTGCACGAGCAGGTGGCCGGCCCACTGGTACTGTTCGGGCTCGGCGGCGCCGACGGCGATGTGCTGGCCGACCGGGCCGCCCGGCTCGCTCCTCTGACCGAATCTGACGCCGAGGACCTGATCCGGTCGACACGGGCCGCCCCCCTGCTGCTCGGGCGCCGCGGGGTTCCGGCCGCCGACCTCGCCGCGCTCCGGGAGATGCTGCTGCGGGTCTCCCGGATGGCCGATGACCTGCCGCAGATCGCCGAGCTCGAGCTGAGCCCCGTCATCGCCCGCCCCGACGGCGTCCAGGCCGTCGACGCCCGGATCCGCATCCAGGCCGCTGAGCCCGCCGACGCCTACCTGCGCCGGCTGCCATGACGCACCCGCCAGCGGCGCCAGGGCGCCCCCGCCGGCCACGACAAGATGCCCGGGGCCGTTGAGCGGTCACGAACGCGTCCTGCCGCTGAAATCCATGCTCCGCAACATGCCCCTCCAGCTCGGCAAATGGAGCCAGCCCGGCTTCTTTACACGCACCAGGACGGGCCGCGGGCGGGAGCGTGCAGCATCCTCGCCCGCATGTTCACGGCCACCACTGCCTGCGCGGCCAGCCCTGCCGCCGCCGGCGGCCACCCACGGGCGGGGCAATACGACCAGCCGCAGAGCGTACAGATCAGGCGGATATAGGTCGGCAAATGGCGAAAGAGCCTGTTATAAAGCGTGACGCTCAGCCGCTCGGCGTGCCCGCGGCATCGCCGGACACCCGGCGCAGGGTGCCGGATGTGGCGGAAAGCCGCCGCCTGGTTCCCTGGGGCGGTTCTGCGGGATACTTGAAAGCGGGGTGGTGTCATGCGCAGGTATCTTGTTGTCGCGAACCAGACCCTGCAGGCGGCAGAGTTGCGGGATGAGCTGCGCAAGCGGATCAGTGCAGGGCCTTGTTCGTTCTTCGTGATCGTGCCGGATACCAAGGCTGCACAGTATGACCCCGTGGCGGCCGGCGGTGTGCTGCCCCAGCCCGGCATGTGGTGGTGGGCGAGGTACTACGCTCGCCCTGCCACCGACGAGGAGGCGACTGCGCAGGCCCGGCAGCGGCTCAGCGTGATGCTGGACGGCGTTGCTGTGCTGGGCGTGCCGGTGGAGGGCGATCTGGGCAGCTGCGACCCGCTGGAGGCCGTCGAGAAGCTGTGCGCCGATCGCCGGTTCGACGAGATCATCGTGACCACCCTGCCTCAGCACGTCTCCCGCTGGCTCAGGGCCGACTTGCCCCATCAGGCAGAGCGCCGGTTCGGATTGCCGGTCACGACGATCATCACCAGTTACTGACCGCCCGTCCGCCAGCTGCCGGCGCCGCGGGCACGTCTTGCGCATGCCAGGTCCTCCTGGCCCAGCCCACCCCGCTCGCGGCCAGCCCGAGGGCCGGGCACCGCCGGCTTCGACAAGCGGGCACGCTGATCACGGTGCGCGACACGAGGGTAGGCGACTCGCGGCCTTCGTCAGTGCCTGCCGATTATGGGTGCTCAGGATCGGCGAGAGCCCGCCCCCTGAGAACTGTCCAGAACGGCGGCGGTGTGTGCCTCGCGCGGAATTCGCGGCACATACGAGTGCTGGTGTCGACGGCGTCGTGCGGCGCTTAGATGCGAGCCCGAGCCCGCGTTGCCGCGCAGTGGAGGAGTTTCCGTCTTCGTCGCCTGGATGACCTGCGGCGGCTTGGGGCGGGCTTGTCACCCAGTAGCGGTCCTGCGCAGCCGTAGGCCAGGGATGGCCGTGCCGCGATCGTGCCCAGGGGCACGCGGGCACGAACGGCTATGCCGCGTCCGGCGTGTCATTCCTGACCGGCCGCGGCACCGCGGATCAGACATCCAGACCTGCTCAGGCGGCAACGGGTCTGCGGGCCCGCGTGCGGGCTAGCAGGAACGATGCCGTCGCGTCGGCGAAGCCGTCCGGGTCCTCCCAGAACAGCAGGTGACCCAGCTCGGGGAAGATCACCAGCTCGGCGCCCGGGATGCGGTCCGCGAGCAGCCGCGCGTTGCGCCAGTCGACCACGGTGTCGGCGCCACCCTGCAGGACCAGCGTGCGGGCCCGGATGCGCAGCTGCCTCAGACGCCCGGCGTACCTGGCTCCCGCGCCCGCCTGGGCCGACAGGACTGCGGTATCCGCTGGCCGGGAACGTTGGATCTCAACCAGGCGGCTGACCAGTTCCGGATGATCACGGACCGTGCGCGCGGACAGCGCATTTTCGGTGTGCCGGCGCAGCGCCGCCTCGGCCGTCAGGCCGGCGGTCGCCGCGAGCATCCGCACTGAGGCGGCCGGCATGGGGTAGGCGGACGGCCAGCCCGGTGCCGTGCAGGCCAGGATCAGGCCGTCGACTCGCTCCGGGTGGTCGATGGCCAGCTCCTGGGCCACCATGCCGCCCAGGCTCGCCCCTATGACGTGGGCCTGGCGGATGCCGGCGGCATCGAGCACCGCGACGACATCGCCGGCCATGTCGGCCACGGAAAATGAGCCGGCCGCTGGCTGCTGCTGCCGAACCCCCGGTTGTCCACCAGTACCAGCCGGAAGTGGCGGCCCAGTGTCCCCAGCACCGGCTGCCACCCGAGACGGTCGAAACCCATGCCCTGGATCATGACCAGCCAGGGGCGCCGCCGGTGCAGGGTTCCGCGCAGCTCGTAGGCGATGTCGAGCGCCCCGCTGCGGGCATAGCGGGTCCGGCTCATCCCGGGTTCTCGCCGCGTGTCAGCGGGCCGCAGGCGGCGATGAGCCCATCGGCACCGCCCGGCTCGGCGGCGGATGCCGCCCAGACCCCGGTGCATATAGCAAGCATATGCTAAGTATATCAATCATAGAGTGCGCGGTCGGGACAGCCGCCACCCGGCCGGTCGAGGACGGCTGGCACGTGGAGGCAACCTTTCCATGCGCTGGCAGTCATGCCCACCCGGGCGCGGCGAAGCAAACTCCCCGTGATACCGCACCGAGAAGGCATCACCCTGCCGCCCGGACGGCCAGCCGACGGTGGTCTCGATCAGCGTGGCGGTTATCGGATTGCCGCCGTTACAGTCGCCTACGGCCCGCAGCGACTGTCGCGCCACCGCCGGCCACCGCGTTCAGGAAATCCCCGCCCATACGTTGGCGGGGGAAATCACCGTCACCGCATGCAGCCTGGTGCCGTCGCCGCTCGGCAGGGGACGCCGCGGGCGCTATCGACCAGGCGGTCCCGTTTCAGCGCTCGAGCAGCGCCCGGAACGGGGCGCAGCAATTCGGTTGCGCGTGCCGGGCAAAGCCGGCCGCCCAGCGCTGCCGGCACCAGCCAGGGCAACGCCGTCAAGCTGGCTGAAATCCGACTGCTTCACATCGGGGCTGGCTACCGCGGTCAGTCCGGCCTGGGCCAGCGAAATGGCAGCCGCCAGCGACAGCGCAGTCGCCGCGAGCGCGGCGGTGCTCAGGAACTTCTTCATGCCTGCTACAACAGGCGTGCCGACGAGGCGGTTCACAAGGCACCGGTGCGGCACAGACCTGCCAATGGCCTGCTCTCGACCGCGCCTGATGGGCTGGCCCGGCCTGTCCGCTCCAGCGCCGAAGGATCGGGCACCAGTCAGCCGACCATGCACGTGCCGCACAGATCACCCGGATCTGCGCTGATCAAGCTGGCACAATCCTACGCCAGCCCGCCGCCCCGAACGGCGGATCCCGGGCGGCTAGCGTCGGCGAGTCGGCCGCGTTCAGTGACGCATTGCGGCCTGCGGCCGTACCTCTAGTGCCATCGCGGTGAGCCGGCGGGAATCGGGGGTGTGCCGGGCCTGGCTTACCGGCTCGGCCGGGGCCCTGAACTCGCTAGGGTGATGGTGTGAAGCCGTTCCTGCTGCTGGCCACCCGCGCTGAGGATGCCGCAGCGGATAACGAGTACGAGTCGTTTCTGGCTTGCACGGGGCTAGGCGAACGTGACCTGCGCCGGCACCGGCTGGAGCAGCGGGCGCTGGGCAGCCTGGACCTGCGGGACTGGTCGGGGATCTTCCTTGGCGGCGGGCCGTTCAGCTGCAGCGACCGCGAGGAGCTGAAGTCGCCGGTGCAGCGGCGGGTCGAGGCAGATCTGCGCGCACTGCTGGACGAGGTAACCGGCGCGGATTTCCCGTTTCTGGGAGCCTGCTACGGCATCGGAACGCTCGGCAGCCATCAGGGGGCAGCGGTGGGCCGGCGGTACGCCGAACCGGTCGGGGTCGTTGCGGTCACCCTCACCCGCGAAGGCCGCCAAGACCCGCTGCTGGGCGGGCTGCCCGCGACCTTTGACGCGTTCACCGGCCACAAAGAGGCCATCAGCATGCTGCCGGGCCACGCCGTCCTGCTCGCCAGGTCCCCGGCTTGCCCGGTGCAGGCGTTCCGGGTCGGCTCCCATGTGTACGCAACCCAGTTCCATCCCGAACTGGACGCGGCCGGCCTGTGTACCCGGATCGACGTCTACAGGCATGCTGGCTATTTCGATCCCGGGCAAGCCGACGAACTCAAGGCGCAGGCCCACCGCACCAATGTCACCTGCCCGCCCGCCATCTTGCATCAGTTTGTCCAGCGCTACGCCACGGCAAGCACGTCCCGGGACGCACCCGACGCCGCAACCGCGCCAGTCCAGGTCCGGCACCGGTAACACCCTGCAAACGAGGACGGCCCATGATGCGACCCGATCGCCGATTCCGCGCGGGACGATGGCTTGCTGTCGGTGGCTTGCGGACGCGTACAGATCGTCTAATTCGGCGTGCCGCGGTTACCCGCAGAACGCTTCAGGCGGCTTGGCTGGCCGTTCAGTCGTATGGACCATGTAAAGGAGCGGTCCGCAAGACCGTCGCCATCAGGGGTTGAGTTGGAGGATGCTGCGGGCAGGTCGCCTGCCAAAGCCCAGAGGTCAACCCTGGTGGGAACTTCTGCGCTCCCTTCAAGGCGGCCCGCCGGGCCGTTCGCGCCTCCGGCTCAGGCGAGCCGATGGCCCCGGGCACCGGTTACGGCACCCGGTCACTGTCCCGCTATGGGTCGTACTTGTTCGGCCCGGGCGTCCCGGGAAGGCAGTAGAACACGATGAGCGTGATGGTGCCGATGACCGGGATGAAGCCGATGAGCCACCAGAACCCGCTCTTGCCGGAGTCGTGCAGCCGCCGGACCGCCAGGCTGACGGTCCCGATGGCGACGAGCGCATAGATGATGTACTGGACGGCGACGGCATGGGTCGCGGTCGCGATGATGCCGCCTATCGCGTCGATGATGATGGCGCCGATGAAGACCCACCAGAACGCGGATCGTGAGGCGCGGCCGTGGAAGGTGACGATGTTCTTGAAACCTTCGGAGATCGCCTCCCCGAAGCCGACGGGCCCGCCTTGCAGGTAGCCCCGCTGGCTGGGGTCCCGGCCGCCTTGCGGCGGCTGCCCGTAACCGCCTGACGGGTCCTGCGGGTACGGCTGGTAGGCGCTGCTCATGAATATCCTCCGTTTTTATCCCCTGGTTTTCAGGGCTTCCTGTTGGCCAACGCGGCCGCTTCGGGTCTGGGCCGCCCGGATTGCCCGATCCGCCGGCCGTGCCGGTCATGCTCCAAGTGTGCGCGCTGGAACCTCGCGGGAGCCAGGGGCGCGGACATCTCGCGTTTGCGCTAGCCAGCGTGTGCTGAGATCCCTTAACGCGCGTTCGCGGATGGCCCTGATAGGGGGCCGGATACTGGATGATGCCGGGACTCGCCGTGTGCCGAATGCGCGCGCAACCCAGGGGAACCAGCGGCGTTCGCGCTGGTACGGCCTTATGGGGAAGGGTCTGTAAAATCGTCGGCTCAACATATGCCAGCACAATCGTTGCCTATCTCGGGATGCCTGGTTCCATTCCGTAGAGGCGACGCAGCACTCAGAACCCCCGCCAGTGCCAGAGCGCCAGAACAGCCGGTTCTGGATGTCCGCAACCAGTCGGATGGCCATCGTCCGTAGCGCACCGAACGGCGGTTACACGAGCGGCTGCCGCCAGCTGGTTGACCACGCTGTGCGAGCTAAAGCTTGGAACCGCGCTCCTGGTAGCCGAAGTGCATTAACGAGCCTGGTGGTCTGCGATGTGCCCTCATTGCGGCAGATGCTCCTTGTGGGCGGGCGCCATGCATGACAATGCCGACTGGTGGATTCTTCGCTGCGCGCAGAATGCTGGTTATGTCAAGCCGAGATCACCGGGTTACGTGCGCATATACGCGCATATAAGCGCTGACTGGGTGTTCGCGGTCAGCTTGATCAGCGCTCGTCAGCACGATCGCTGTCGCTGGCCCGGTCCGACCGTGCAGCTTCGCCTGGACCTGGACAGTCTCCCTGGGCTGGGCGTAGCGTGGGCGTCAGCTCACCGGGGGGTGCGGCGTATGCAGATCCGCAGCAGTGGCAAGTTTCCATCGCTTCAGCCAACCCGCGTGGCTTGCGCCCGGGAAGGATCGGCTGGCGTGTAGCCGGCATGGGATGGCTTTGGTGGTCAAGCCCCCGCGGAGAGCAGGCGAGGCGAAGGAGCGGACGTGACTGCAATCAGTACGCAGCAAGGAGATCCGATCCGGCAGGTGAGCCCCGAAGCGGTGGGCGGCTTGCGCGAGGTGTTCCGGGGTGAGCTGGTCGGCGCCGCCGATCCCGGTTACGACGCCGCCCGGCGGGTCTGGAACGGCAACATCGACCGGCGTCCCGCGCTGGTGGCGCGCTGCCATGGGGTTGCTGATGTGCGGCAGGCAGTCAGCTTCGCGCGCGCGGAGGGCCTGCTGGTGTCGGTGCGCGGCGGGGGCCATAGCGCCCCCGGTTACGGGACCAACGATGGCGGCTTGGTCATTGACCTGTCGGCGATGAAGGGGATCCGTGTCGACCCCGGCGCTCGCATCGCACGGGCCGAGGGCGGCGTGCTGTGGCGGGAGCTTGACCGCGAGACGCAAGCCTTCGGGCTGGCCACCACCGGCGGGACGGTGTCGAACACCGGGATCGGAGGGCTCACGCTGGGCGGGGGCCTGGGCTGGCTGATGGGCAAGCACGGCCTGACGGTGGACAATCTGCTCTCAGCCGACGTGGTGACCGCCGACGCCGAGTTTCACCCGGTGAGCGCGGAACGGGAACCGGACCTGTTCTGGGCGCTGCGGGGCGGGTGCGGCAACTTCGGTGTGGTGACGTCCTTCGAGTACCGCCTGCATCCAGTCGGGCAGATTCTGGGCGGCCTGGTCGTGTACCCCTTGGACCAAGCCGCAGACGTCGCCCGCTTCTATCGCGACCTGTGTCCTGCCCTGCCGGACGAGGCGGAGGCCTACCTGGCGTTCATCACCGAACCCCAGGCCGGCGTGCCGGTCGTCGCCATGATCCTCGGCTACAACGGCCCCATCGATGAGGGCGAGAAGGTCCTGGCCCCGGCCCGGCAATTCGGCCGGCCGGTGGCCGACCTGGTGGGCCCGATGCCGTATGCCGTGCGCCAGACCCTGCTGGACGAGCCCAACACCAGGAACGGACTGCACCGCTATTGGCGGTCGGCCTTTGCCGGGCAGCTCTCCGGTCAGTTCGTCGACGTTGCGGTCGAGGCCGCGTCGAGCTTCACGTCTCCGCTGAGCGCCATGGTGTTCTTCTACATGCATGGGGCGGCCACCCGCGTTCCCGCCGCCGATACCGCCTTCTCGGCGCGTCGCGCGCTGTGGGATATCGACGTTATCGGCCAGTGGGACAACCCGGCTGAATCGGATCGCCATATCGGCTGGGTGCGGGCGACGTGGGACAAGATGACGCCCCTGATGGAAGACCGCGGCTACATCAACCACATCGCTGCAGATGACCCTCCGGAAAAGGTCCGCGCCTCCTACGGATCTAACCACGAACGTCTCCGACAGCTGAAAACCCAGTACGACCCCACGAACCTATTCCGGATGAACCCCAACATCGCGCCGGCCTGAATTGCGGGTCCCAGGACTGCGCGCCTGTCGCCGGCCTGAGCCGCGAATGAGCATGCCGCCGGCGCATCAGCCATGCATATGGGCAACGCTCTCAATTCGGGCATCAGTCAGCTGCGTTGGCCACACCTGGCCGCGCTGGGGCGCGCACAGATCACCCCGTTATGCGCCCAGTGGATTGCTGGCCAGCACCGTCAGCAGAGCGCAGATAACGGCGGATATCACGCCACGACCGTCGCCAGCGATGATCACGCAGCGCGACCGCCGTTCCAGAGCATGAGCGAACCGAGCCGAATCGGCACGCGAGGACTGTCGGGTAGAAATAGCACACATGACAACCAGTCCGCTCCCTGTCATTCTGGCAGCGTGGAGGCGGTCGCCGACGGTGACCAGATAGCTGGTGACTGAAAAGGGGCGGAATGGTCATGCAGCCAGGGCTGGTACGACGCGAGGTCGAGGGTCTGCTAGCGACAGCCGATTCACAGCAGTCCCACGGTCAGGTCGCGCAGGCACTGGCCACACTCCAGCAGGCGAGAGACAGCGCACAGGCCGGTGGCCCGGGGCTGAGTGCCCAGGTGATGGTAGCACTCGCTACAGTGCAGGCCGCAGCAGGTCAGGCCGGCGACGCGATGGTAACCATGCAAGGAGCAGCGGAACTCTTCAGCCAGGCCGGCGACCGGGCTAGCCAGATCCGCGCTCTGATACAGGTTGCTTCACTGCAGGCGGCGGCGGGCCAGTTCGACGTGGCTCGCGGGCTGGTGCGCAGCTGTCTCGTCAGCGCCAGCCAGATTGGGGATAACCAGCTCATTGCCGAAGTGCACCTCGCAGCTGGCCAGTTGCTTCTTAGCACGCGGTACGCCGCAGCCGCCGCTGATGAGTTCCGCGTGGGCCTTGCGGTGGCCACCCGGCTTCCGGACGCCACCGCGCAGGTCCAGCTGCGCGCTTACCTCGCCATGGCGGTCTTCCAGTGCGGGAATGCGGTAGAGGCGTTCAATCTCCTAACCGAAGACGTCCAGGTTGCTCAGGCAATGTCCGACGGGATAGCGGGCGGGATGGGTCTAGCAGCCGTGTCCGACGCGATGGCGGCGATCCAGCGGCCACGCGACGCTCTCATCATTGGAAAGCAGGCGATGGCCCGGCTGCAGATGACCGGTGCACAACCGCTGATCATCCAGGCGACGATCGGTCTCGCGAACCTGTACGCTCTCGTCGGCCAAGAGACCGAAGCGGCGCAGTGCATCAGCCAGGCGGTGGCGGCCGCTAATCAGCTGGGGGGCCCAGCTGCGATGACAAACGCCCTAGTGCAGCTGGGCGGTGCGGCTATGCAGCGAGGTGACCTGGTAGCAGCGCGCGACCTGCTGGGTCAGGCCCGGTCACAGGTCAGGACAGCCGGGCTCTCCGAACCGCCGATGCTGACCCAGATGCTCGGGCAACTCAGCTAGTGAATCAACGCTATTGTTCCTCACCGTCGGGCCCGGTAGGCAGATCTGTGCTCGCGAATGGGCTCCCGTCCGGAGGCAGCGAAAGGCTCCCGTCCGGGGGCAGCGGCAAGCTCCCGTCCAGGGGCAGCGAAAGGCTCCCGTCCGGGGGCAGCGACAAAAGCGCCGCTGTGTCTTCCGGGAACTTATCGAGCCCTACGCCCAGCTGTGACAGCTTAGCGGCTACCTTTCCGAGCAGCCCCGGAACCGCCTCCTTCTGCTGGAGTTCGAGCACGAGGTTTCCGATGACTTTGAGGGCATGCCGCTTGCGCCATTGCGTGCCAATGGAGTTGGCTTTAAGGAATGCGTTCGCAGCAAGGGCCGCTGCCGCCGTCTCACCTTCGGCCTTTAGCTCCAATGAAGCCTGACGGAGGAACGTGAGTGCGATCTGCTCCAATGCCAGGTCGCGTCCCTGCCCCTCCGGATCTTTGAGCAGCTCGCCCCGTGCGTCATCGAAATCCTTGTGGGCTTTTTCCCAGTCATCATTTAGGCCACGGGCGTAAAAAAAATTGGCGCGCGCTTCCAGGCTGCTGACATACGCCTGGTGGGCGTCGCCACCCGACGTGGCCGAGACGGCAGCATCCCAATACGTGAAGGCAGCTTTGGGGTCCCAGGCCTGAGTGAAGGCGTAGCCCAGGATCATGTTCTGAAACCAGTCAGGCGTGATGTCCGCCCGCTCAATCAGTTTTTTGGCCTCCAGCGCCTGACCCCGCAGGCCAGTGAGCGCCACCCCGCTAGCTGCGAAGTCCTCAATCGTAATAGCGCTACTGAGCTTGTCGAGGTTAGCGAGACCGCCCTGGATCTTCTCGATGAGCTCGTTTAGCTGGTTCTCGTCGCTCATCGCTTGAGTACGTCGCTGAAGCCGGTAAGCGATGATTGCAACCATACAGGCAACGATCGCGGCGATAGCGGCTCCAAGAGCTATCCAGTCTCCGGATGCCATGGTTCCCCCACGGGTTCTGCGTCGGAGGAGAACCAGATGGTCCCCACCCGCTTACCCATTGTGCCCCACTAGGCAGCGGACGCATGACGACCGAGCGAACGAAATACTCCTATCCGCTCGTCGGAATCTTCAGACGTCTCCTGGACACCTTGGAGATCACGGCATCCCAGATCGACTTGATCTGTACGCAGCCACCAGGCGAGATCACAAATGGCGCGGCCGAGCAGAACGGCGGGATTGCGCGCGGTCATGCCAGCGGCCTGCGATCGCGATCGGTGACCGGCTGGCGGATGACCGCCGTCGCGGCGGGACCGGGCGTGTCACCGGTCACGGCTGGTTGATGGTGTCGCCGTCCCAGGCCAGGGAATCGTCCGGTGCGCCGGGCCACGCCTCGAGGTCGTCGCGGTGAAGGACATCGGCGATGAGGTCCGTCGTACCGCCCACGATGGTGGAGTCGAAGTCGATCTCGCTGGCGATGCACCAGCTTCTGCCGCCGGGCCAGAAAATGTTCGGGGACCGGGGCAAGAACTAGTCGCGGTTCACCCACGTGCCGATCTTGACTGCATCGCCTAGAGGTCCGGTGAACGGGTAGTAGACGCGGTGGGGAAGCGCGAACTTCGGCGCGCGAAGGTCGAGTTGCCATGCCGCCGGCGCCCGTCGTACCTGCGGCGGAAGGCCGCCTAGGCCGAAGGAGGCAACGTGCCCGCTTCCGCGCAGATCGCCCCATCCCTCCCACACGGCAAACCAGCACTGTAACCGGGGCTGGTGTGTGACGTGCCAGGATCTCGCACACCGACCGGAGGCAGGCGGGTTCAAGGTCGCCGGTTGCCGGTGCCTGAATGCCGGCCAGCGGAGCCGGTTCCGTGCGGCCGGATGCCGGAGTGGAGATGCGCGCATACTGGGCCACCGGATGCATGATCCGCCCGTTGGCCGCGGCCACTTCCGACCACCGGCGGTGCACTGCCGTGCCTGGGTCGGCCGGATGAAAGATGCGGGCGTAGGCCGCGAATCTAGCCGGGACGGTGCGGGTAACCGCGCCGAACTGGCCGCTCAGACGCGGCGCGATCCACAGCGCAGCGCCAGGATCAACGGCGGCCCGCGGCGGTCGGTTATCCACGCATCGATTGTGAATCAGCAACGCTTGGCTACAGCACATGGGCTACTCGTGTTGAGGGTTCGCTCCGACCGCCCTGCACCTGGCGAGCGGACCTCGGGAGGTACACGAGCGCACCCTGCCGGGCACCACCTCACTGGCGTCAAGGGACGCGCCCACGCCGAACGCGCAGAACACCCAGATCTGAGCGCCACGGTCGTTACGGCGGTGAGCACCTGCCGGCGCGCCGATCGGCGGGTGGGCGCGCGGCCTGTCGAGGTGTTGCGATCACATTTTGTGGTCGGCCCGCTTGGATCTGGTTCCGGCGGGGCGGCATGGCTCGGCGTACCGCGCGGGGGCAGGCAGCCAGGGTTGGTGCTGACGAAGGCCATTGCGGCGTGGCAGGGCGCTGGCGCGGGAGCAGCGGTCTGCGGTCATGGCATCGGTACGGCGACCTCACGCGATGGCTTCGGTGAATTCCCCGATCGCGTCGAGGTACGCCTCCACGTCCTGTGGCGTGTGCGCGACCGAGACCGTCGGCCCGAGCCACCAGCCCGACTCCCATACGCCGCGGTTGGCGAGGAACAACCGGATGAGCGCACGCAGGCCGGGGTCGTCGGTGTCCCGGGCGCCGCGTGCATCGCGCGGAGGCTCCGGGCTGAAGAAGTAGAAGGCGTGTGAGCCGTGGACGTTGACCGACCAGGGCAGGCCCGCCCGGTCGATGTGGGTCCGCAGCCCTGCCGCGAGCTGGTGGCCCAACCTCGCCGTGGTGATGAACGCCTCGGGTGTCAGCACCTCGGTGAGGGCGGCGCGGGCGGCGGCCATGGACAGCGCGTTGGCGAATAGCGTGCCCCCGGTGGCCACCTCGTCATAGGCGATCCCGGATACGGCCGCCCCGCCTGCGGGCGGACGCAGCACCTCAGCCACCTCGTCCGTCATCCCGTACGCACCCAGCGGCACCCCGCCGGCGATCGACTTGCCGACCGTCAGCAAGTCCGGTTCCAGACCCCACTCCGAACTCAGCCCGCCGTGCGCGGTCACCAGCGTGTGAGTCTCGTCAATGGCCAGCAGCGTCCCGTGGCGGCGGGTCAGCTCGCGCAGTCCGTCGTGGAATCCGGCGTCAGGCAGGAGGAACCCGGCGTTGGTCATCGCCGGCTCTGTCAGCAGCAGCGCCACGTCGCCGGGCGCCAGCGCACGCTCGACCGCATCCAGATCATTGAACGGCACGATCCGAAGATTGGCCGTGACCTCGGCCGGCAGGCCGGTGTACTCCGGCAGGACCCTGCCGTCTTCGATGATGCCCAGCGTCGGTTCGAGGTGGCCGTGGTACTTGCCGTCGAACACGACGACCTTCTCACGGCCGGTCCGGACCCGCGCGATCCGCACAACCTCGGCGTTGGCTTGGGTCGCCGACAACGTGAACTGCCACTTGGCCATCCCATACCGCCGCGCCAGCGCCTCGGCCACGACCAGCGCGTCTTCGGAGGGCAGGAGGAACTGGCTCCCTGCCGCGGCCCGCTCGCAGACGGCACGCACGACCGGCGCGGCGGCGTGCCCGCAGAAGGCGCTCATGTCCGCGACGTACATATCCACGTACTCGTGGCCGTCAAGGTCCCAGAACCGAGACCCTGCCCCGTGCGACACCCACAGCGGCGGATGATCGTACAGCTCATCCATCCACGACATCGGAACTCCACGCGGCATCGTCCCGGTGGCGCGAGAGGTCGCTTCCATCGAACGAGGGCGGCCGTCCCGGAACCATTTCCTCTCGGCGGCGGCAAGCGCCTCGACCCTGGACTGATCCATCCCGGCACCCCCTGCCACGCTGCCTTGATCGTCGGTGGCAGTCTGGCCCCCGGCCCGGCTCCCGTCAACAACGACGCTCGCCTGAGTTGATCCGCGCTTCCGCGGCCGCGTATCTCGCATGGACCGGGCCCGCCTGCTCTTCCCGGCTCATGCCCGGCAGGCCCTGTGTCCTGCCGTGGGCTGCAGCTCACGCTCCAGGCTGTGCCGCTGACGGTCGCTCACTGGTCCGCAGCGACCTGATGATCCGGCCGTGCCAAGACATGGCATCAAGGCTCGGGGCGGCTCTCATCGCCTCCCCCCGTACCGCCCGTCCGCTCATTGGCCCGGCCAGCGGCAAGCGTTACGCACGCCGCCGGTGCCGAGGATGCCGCCCCGGACGACGCCGTCTTGTCCTTGGCCCGCCGCATGCGCGGGCCGCTCCCATGTCCGCGGGCCAGATCTTCACGGACACGTCCAGCCAAACACATCGGTGCGACCCGCGGGCAATCCCCCGGCACAGGTTCATCCCCGCCAAGCAAAAACAAGAGGCGATCACACAGCGTCAGATCACACGCCAAGTCCGTAGTTCCCTGCCGATTACGGGTGCGTCAACTCATGCGGAAGACGCCGAGTCGCATCGCGCAGATCGGCCAGTTCTGCGTCATCGCCGACGGCGGGACTGCGGCGGCCGTCCTTTGCTGCCGCGCATCGGCGATGCCCCTCCTGGGGGATGTCTTACCGGGAGAGCAGCCCGAGGGCGCGAGCGCGGCTGACCGCTTCGTCCCGGCTGTGCACG
Organism: uncultured Actinomycetota bacterium; assembly: GCA_963843745.1. Classification (GTDB taxonomy): domain Bacteria; phylum Actinomycetota; class Actinomycetes; order Streptosporangiales; family Streptosporangiaceae; genus Trebonia. The sequence goes on along the minus strand of CAWJLP010000003.1, from coordinate 192,291 downwards.
CCGAGTCGCTGGTACAGGCGCTCTGCTCGCTCCTTGGCCGCGGACCGGGAGATGCCCAGCTTGTCGGCGATGACGGAGAACGGCACCGGCTGCGGGAGGTAACGCAGAATCTGGGCCTCCGATCTGGTGATCGACGCGGCCCGCGTCCTGGCCTGGGCCTCTTTCGTGGCCTCGGCAGCCACCTCGTCGGCGGCGCCTATCAGCGCAAGGTCCTCGGTGACGGCTTGGTCGGTGGCCTGGTTCGCCAGCGCGATGGTGGCCGCAGCGCCGGCAAGGGCCTCGCCGGACGCCTGGGCTGCCGCGTCGGTAATCAGCCCGGCGGCGGTCAGTGCGGTGACCGCCTCGTGTGCAGCCGCCTCCTCGATCAGCCCGGCCGCGATCAGCGCGCTGACCGCGTCCGCGGCCGCTGCTTCCTGGATCCGTTCGGAGGCAGCCTCCGCCTGGGCCGCCGCGGCGCCGGCTGCGACGGCGCGGAGCACTGCGGCCGCCTCGGCGGCCTGCGCCTGCGCGATCACCGCGGAGGCCTCCTCCACCGCAGCGACCTCGGCGCCGATGGCCCTGCTGATGTCTCCGGCCAGGAAGCCGTCACTGATCAACGCGCCACCCGCGGCAGACACGGCATCGACAAGCGGACTGGCCCACAGGTGCTCGACCAGCAGGAAAGCAACCGCATTCCCCGGCTCAACAGAGTTCACCAGGGCATCCACGCCGGAGCCCGCCGGTTCGCCGGCCACCCCATCGCCAGCCGCCTGCCGGCCTGCCTTCCCCGCCCCGAAGGGCGCGATGCCGGCCAGCAGTGAGCCGAAATCCTCATCATCACCGACCGCCAGCGCCTCTACCGTGCCGTCCCGGCCCTTGGCCACCACGACCATGTCAAGCACGCGCAGCACGCCGCGGCCCCTGATCCGGTCGACCTCCGCCAGCAGACGGCTCTCAGCATCAGCCTCGAGCCGAAAGGTCAGCGCAATCAGCTGCAATGGTGCGGTCATTCCTGCTCTCCTCCAGCCGATCTGGCGGCCCGCCAGCCACAGTGCCCTTGCCGCACTGCCCGGTACCGGTCCGGATCCTCGCGCAGGCTGCCCGGACCCAGGGGCAGGGATCCGCTGCGCGGCCACCGTCAGTTCCCCGAACGCGCATCCACATCACGGCGGCGGCCGCCTCACGTCACCTCACCCAGCTGAATTAGACCACAAGCCGCGGCCGGGGCCGGGCTCTCGGTCATCCCGGCAACCCCGATTCCTATCCCCGGCAGTCCCCAGGCGCTTCGCCGGGCAGGACGGGGCCGGTCTTCGAGCCAGCGCCGGCTGGACTCCTTAGCTTGAGGCACATGGGCCGCAGGCCCAGGCCCTTGCCGAGGCAGCATCCAGCGGCGGCACGGGCACATCATGCCCGAGCTGACGCGCGATATGCGGCAGATGCGGACGTTCACCGTCAAGCGGGCGATGCATGAATATTCGCCGGCATTCCCGCCTTCGGACCTGGCAGCGTGGTGATGCCCGTCTTTGCCTGCGAGGTTCGAGATGGCCGCCTGCGGGTAGGCCGGCGGCATGACTACGTACAAGGTGAACGAGGCGGCGGTTAAGCAGGCCCGGCGACTGATCGACGAGGGCGCCGTGGACACCGAGACCGGATGGGGTGAGGCCGCGCCGGCTGCGGCCGAGGGCAACAAGGAGATCGAGCGCGAGGGCTATGACGGCTACGGCCGCTGGCATCTGGGCATCGACACCGAGGCGTCGGAGGAGACCAAGGACCGCTACGGGTTCCCTTACGGGGACTTTAAGAAGGTCAACCGGTCCGCTCTTATCCACGCCAAACAGCGTGCATCGCAGAACGACCACGAGCAGATCGAGAAGGTGGCGGGCGAGCTGCTCGACCGGCTGGACGAGCGGGAGGACTGACCGGCGACCCCAGGCCGCCTTGTCGCTGGCGGTGCGCCATCAGATGGCGCCGCCGTTCGGCGGCGCTGGCAGGAACACTGCCTGCAGAATGATGCACTGCCCGCATACGGTCCACGCCGGCCCTTTGCCGAACCGGAGAAAAGGCTTCCGCGCCGTACGGCCGAAGGAAACGCTCATTCGCTAAGGTTCGGCACTGAGACCGCACAAGACCCTGTTTGCGGCATTATGCCGGTGATCAAAGATCAGATCACTACCCTTCGGCGGCATAATGCCTGATCATGCCTGTGATCGAGGCGCAGCGCGCCTCGATCCTGGTGCCTCACGATCACAGGCATATCAGCCAAATGAGTGCGTTAGCGCCTGTGGTGGCGATGATGCGGGCGAGTGGCAAGATGGCCGTGATGGAACACGATCACGTGGCTGAGCGGGCGCGTCAGCGCGCTCTTGTCCGCCGCGGTTATGACGCGATTTCGCTGGCCTATCGCAGTGATGACGGCGATGCGGCCGCCTCCTCCGCAGAGGACGTCAGCCGCTACGCCGGCTGGGTGGCGGAACTGGCTGGCCTGCTGCTGCCCGCTGCCCGTGTTGTTGACCTCGGTTGCGGGGCCGGGATACCGGCAACCCGTGAGCTGGCCGGCTACGGGCTGCAGGTGCTCGGTGTTGATTTCTCCGCTGTCCAGCTTGGCCGGGCACAGCGCCTTGTCCCCGGCGCCCGCTTCGTGCAGGCCGACATGGCCGCGCTGCAGTTGAGGCCGGCAGGCGCAGATGCCGTGGTGGCTTTCTATTCCCTGATCCATGTTCCGCTGGCGGACCAGCAGGCATTGTTCCCGCGTATTCGCGACTGGCTGCGCCCGGGCGGGTATTTCCTGGCCATCGTCGGAGCCGGACGGTGGACCGGCACCGAGCCATACCTGGGTGCCGACATGTTCTGGGACCACGCCGACACCGCCACCTATCTGCGCTGGCTGCAGGAGTCGCAGCTGACACCCATCTGGAACCGCTACATCCCGGAAGGAAACAGCGGGCACACTCTCGTCCTGGCCGAAGCAACATAACGACAGGCCAACGGCATCCCACCAGCGGCATGTGCGTGCGTTCTCGGCCCTGCGGGTAGCGCATAAACATGCACATGGGTCCTGCCCCTCCGTTGCCGACGGGGCCGGAGTCCTTTTGATGACGAGTGCAAGTATCCGCCGTTCGGCGCGACCGTCGGCGGGACTACGAAGTTGCCGGGGATGGCGCAGATCTGTCTGATCTGTCGCGTGGAGCCAGTCAGGAGGGCGGTCGTCGATGGAAAGGGCCGGTGCGATGGATCGGTGTCGCTGCCGTTCGCATGTCGGGCAGGTCGCAAAGCCCGGTAGGCGACCGTGGGACGACCTCTTTCACGTCGTCTATGTGCTCTGGGTGGAGGTGCGGGGCGGTGATGGGAGGCGGATCAGGTCCATCGCGGCCGGGTCTTGGTGCCGTTGGGAGCCTGGTCGGCGGGGTCACGCGGTGTTAGGCTCGGCTTGATCCGGTCAAGCGGGTGCGAGGCCGGGCCACGGGCACTTCCTTCCGTATTACGTGCGGGCCTGGTCGCTTGCGTCTGGACGAAGGGGGCCTGTGATGGGGCTGCCGCAGGGAACGGTGACGTTCTTGTTTACCGACCTGGAGGGGTCGACCCGCCGGTGGGAAGAGCATCCGCAACAGATGCGTGACGCGCTGGCCCGCCATGATGCGATCGTGCGGGGGGCGATCGAATCACATCACGGCGTGGTTTTCTCCACCATGGGCGACGGGATGGCCGCGGTGTTCGCCTCGGCCCGGGAGGCGGTCCGGGCGGTGCTGGCTGCGCAGCAGGGGCTGGGCGGCGAGGAGTGGGGGGAGGTGACCGGGCCGCTGGCGGCCCGGATGGGGCTGTGGACCGGTGAGGGGGTGCTGGGCGGGGAGCACTACCTGAACCAGCCGCTGAACCGGTGCGCCCGGCTGATGGCCGCCGGGCATGGCGGGCAGGTGCTGGTGTCGGCGACGACCGAGCTGCTGGTGCGCGAGGACCTGCCGGACGATTGCGGGCTGGTGGACCTGGGTGAGCACAGGCTACGGGATCTGGCCTGGCCGGTGCAGATCTTCCAGCTGACCGGGCCGGGGCTGAGCGGCGAATTCCCGCCGCTGCGGACGCTGGAGGCGTTCGCTGGGAACCTGCCGGTGCAGCTGAGCTCGTTCGTCGGCCGCGCGGCCGAGCTCGGCCAGCTGGCCGCAGCGATGGCGGGGTCCGCGCTGGTGACTGTGACCGGGCCGGGCGGGGTCGGCAAGACCCGGCTGGCGCTGCAGGCCGCGGCCGACCAGCTTGCGTCCTTCTCCGATGGCGCGTGGCTGTGCGAGCTGGCTGTGGCCCAGGACGGGGAGATGATGGCGCAGGCCGTGCTGGCTGCACTGCGGGCGCGTCCGCGGCCGGGCCTGTCCACGACGGGCAGCGTAGTGGAGTTCTTGCGGACCAGGACCGCGCTGCTGCTGGTGCTGGATAACTGCGAGCACTTGGCGGCCGCGGCGGCGCTGGCCGCGGACATCGTGCGGAGCTGCCGGGGGGTGCGCGTCCTGGCGACCAGCCAGCAGCCGCTGGGCGTGGGCGGGGAGCAGGTGTTCGGGCTGCGGCCGCTGTCGCTGCCGCCCCCGGAGGCGGGCGTGGCGGCCGCCGCCAGCGACGCGGTTGTCTTGTTCTCCCGGCGGGCCACGGCCGCGCGCCGTGACTTCGCGCTGACCCCGGCGAACGTGGCCGCCGTGGGCGAGGTCTGCCGGCGGCTGGACGGGATCCCGCTGGCGATCGAGCTGGCCGCCGCGCGGGTAGCGGCGCTGCGCCCGGCCGAGATCGCCGCGCTGCTAGATGAGCGGTTCCGGCTGCTGACCCGCGGCCGGGCCGATGCCCCGGCCCGCCAGCAGACGCTGCAGGCCACCGTCGAGTGGTCCTACGCGCTGCTCGGCGAGAATGAGCGCCGCGTCTTTGACGACCTGGGGGTATTCCCGGCCAGCTTCGACGCCGAGGCGGCGGTCGCTGTGGCCGGTGCCGACGGCCTGCAGCGGTGGGACGTCCTGGACAGCCTGGCTTCCCTGGTGGGCAAGTCCCTGGTCGCCGAGGAGGAAGGACCGGATCAGACCAGTCGGTACCGGCTGCTGGAGACGATGCGGGCCTACGCCCGGCAGCAACTGGCCGCCGGCGAGCTGGCCCGGCTGCGGCACCGCCATGCCGGGCACTACGTGGCGTTCGCCGAACGGGCCGGACTGGAACTGCTCGGCCTGGCACAGCTGGAGTGGCAGCGGCGGATCCGGATCGAGCTCGACAACTTGCAGGCCGCTGTCGCCTGGGCCCTGGCCGGCGACGACCAGGCGCGCCCGCTGGCCTTCCGGGTCGTCGCCGCCCTGGCCGGCTTCGCCGTCACATCGCCCGGTGCAGTCGGCGGCTGGGCCGAGGCCTGCGCCGCCCAGATCGATGCGTGCCCGCCCGAGTTGCGCGGAATGGTCATCGCCGCGGCGGCCTGGAGCGCGTTCTTCGCCGGCGACCTTTCGCTGGCGCGAGAGCGGGCCGAAGACGCCCTGCACGGCCCGGCAGCCGGCGATCCGATCAGCCTCGCGATGCTGCGATTGCTGCTTTCCCAGAGCTACCCGCTGACCGGGCAGCCAGAACGCGGGGCCAGCATCGCCCGGGAAGGCCGCCAGGAGGTCGCGGAACTGGGCATCGAGATCTTCGTCGGATACTTCCTTGCCGCGGAAGCGATGGCCTGGACTGCCGCCGGAGACTACGCGGCGGCGCGGCCGCCGGCGATGGAGGCGGTCGAGGTGGCCCGAAGAGTCCAGAACCCGGGCCTGTCGGCGTGGGTCTTCTGTACGGCCGCGGGCGCGATCTGGCCCGGGGAACCGCAGACCGCGCTGACGCTCATCGAGGACAGCCTGGCCCTGACCCGCGCTGGAGCCTTCGATCCCGCTCTCGACACCGCCCTGACATGGGCCGGCTTCATCCGAGCCCACAACGGTGACCTGCCCGGAGCGCTGGCCGCGCTGCAAGAGGCGATGGCGCAGCAGCACGCCGACGGCAACCGGCTGCTGCTCAACATGACGCTCCAGATCGCCGCCGTGGTGCTGGCGCGGCTCGGCGAAGCCGAACCGGCGGTGGTGCTGTCCGGAGCCTTCTCGGCGCATTTCCCGCCGGGAATCTCTGCCGTTCACCAAGACGTGACGATGGGGATCGAGGAAGCCCAGTCCCTTGCCCGCCACGCGCTCGGCGAGGCCGCCTACAACACTGCGCTCGCCCGGGGCGCCGCGATGGATGAGGCCGAGCTCGTCAAGTACGCGCTGGGCGAGTACCGGCGGCTCGCCCTGCGCACAAAACCCGGCGCGCAGGCACCGGAATCACCGCCGGGCCCGACGCGGCCGAGCCGCCGGAAATGAGCCCCACCAGGCAAGACGTGCCGCGACGCAGCCGACGCGGTCACGGTACCACGATCATTCGGGACCGCGCGGTGTCTCGAGCGTCACCGTCGGCTTGTCCTCGGTGGGTGGCCCGCCAAGGTTGATGATGATCCAGCTGTTCGCGAGCGCGACAAGCGACGGCTCCCCTTCCCGCAGCACCTCGCCGCCGAGCACGTCGGCGTAGAAGCGCCGCGTCCGGTTGACGTCGGAAGCGACGATGAAGTGCGTGAGGACGATTCCCTGGGTGGGTGCCCGGAACTCGCCCATCACGAGCGCTCCAGCATCGGGCGCACCTCGACGGTCCCGCCGAAGCGGGCGACCGGGATCCGTGCCGCGAACGCAATCGCCGCATCGAGGTCTGACGCGTTGTATATGTAATATCCATCGAGCTCGCTTCCCGCCTTGGCACCCGGGCCCTTGGTAACCCGTGTCTGTCCGCCATCCACGCGGACCGTCGCAGCCGTCTCAGCCGCCTGGAGCTGGTTGCCGTCGAGCACGCCCGAAGACTGGCGGATCGCTTCGAATTCGCCGGTCACTTTCAGTTGCTCGTCGGCGGGGAGTTCGCCGATCACGTTGCCGGCGCCGTTGAAGCGGACCTGGAGCAAGAACTTCATCGGATCTCCTTACTTACCTTGACTGGGGGGACTTCCGCCTCGCTGGACGTGCATTGAGGCAGCAACTCCTTTCTGGACTAAAGGGTCCAGTAAGTACGCTAGCAGATTTTGGACTGCCTAGTCCAGTTGCGCGGTTATCATCGACTCGTGCAGACCGAGCCGAAGACACGTCGCGGACGCGAGAGCCGCGACCGGATCGTGGAATGCGCTGCGGAGCTCATCGCCGAGCGCGGCGTCGAGCACACCGGCCTCGACGATGTCCTTGCCGCCGCTGGCGTAAGCAAAAGTCAGCTCTACCACTACTTCGCCGACCGTGACGCCCTGGTTGAAGAGGCGATCGCCCGCCGCTGTACACAGGTGCAGGAGGCGCTGACGCGCCTGTTTGCAGGGCTGGACTCACTTGCCGAGCTCCAGCGGCGTCTTGACGGCTTCGTCGTCATTTACGAGCAGAGCCTGGCCGGCTGCCCGCTCGGGAGGATCGCGTCCGAGGTCGCGGGCCGGCACGAGGGCGCGCAGCGGCAGGTCGAGACAGCGTTCGCTGCATGGCAGGAACTCTTCGCGGACCTGTTCACCCGCCTACGCCAGGGCGGTAACCTGCGCTCCGACGCTGATCCAGCCGTGCTCGCGACGGCACTCCTGGCTGCCCTCGAGGGCGGCCAGCTCCTCAGCCAAACGCGCAAAGACGCAACTCCGTTGCGCGTCGCGATCGCTGCCGCACTCGGCTACGTGCAAACCTTCGCTACCTGATGGTGCCGTTGCTAGCAGGAGAGCACGAGGACCATGCGGGGCGCGGCGCCGAAGTCCGTTTCGGCGATGCCGCAGTCGATGAATCCGACGGCGCGGTAGAACTCCAGCGCGCGAGGATTGGCGGTGGCCTCTAGGCGCTTGGCGCCTTGCGCCCTCACGACCTCGGCGTTGCGCTAACGAGCTCGGCGGCGACTCCGCATCGCCTATAGTCGGGGGCCTGCGAACAGGTCTTCCAGTTCGATGGTGCCGGCGCTGCCGACCCAGGTGGCGAAGCCAACCACCGAGCCGTCCTGATCCGCGACATGAGTGCGGCCTTCGGCTGGCCCTTCTGGCCCCAGGATCAGGTATTCGGGATGAGCGAGCAGGTTGTCGCGATCGCCCGCGTTCGACGGCGACGGTAGACGCTGCTCGCGGCGGCCAGGTCGGCAGATGCTCCGAGCCGGATCATTCCTCCAGCGTGCGGCAGATGACGCGAGCCTGCCAGGCGAGCTCGCACCTGGCAGCGGCCTGGTAGACATCCCACATAGCCGCAATGAGGCGCAACGGGCCGACAGCGCGAGCCTGAATTGGATCTTCTGTGCGGGGCACACGGTTCATCGGCGCGGCTGTTAGAGGGGACAGAGTTGGCGTTCGGCGTCCTCTATACGAACGACAACAAGGCTGAATTGATGATCGTGGTCACCGTAGTGATATGCAGACTGACGCAAAAGTATGCGCAGATGCAACATCCGCTATTCGGCATGTGCGGGCGTCGCGATGCCTGCCGATCGAACGCGATGTCGGCTGAGCTCGGCAAGCCGGTGAAGGGTTTGCCCAATCGGGGTGAGCCGGCACCGTCTGGCCAGGGTTGACCTGCACGGCGAATGGCGCATCCTGGTCATGACGAGCATGGCGGATGACGAACAGGGGAACCGGACGTTGAGCTACGATCCCGCGGCTGCCGAGCGGGTGCGGCAATTGCTGTCCGGCCGGAGCGATGTGGTCGAAAAGAAGATGGTAGGCGGCCTGTCTTTTCTGGTCAACGGCAATATGTGCTGCGGCATCACCGGTAGGGCGCTGATGGTCCGGGTGGGCGCTGAAGGCCGTGAGCAGGCACTCCGTGAACCACACGCGCGGCCGATGCTGTTCGCGGGCCGGGCTTTGACGGGATTTATATGTATCGAGCCGGAAGGCTATGCGACCGATGATGCGCTTGCCAGCTGGGTGCAGCGAGGGCTCGACTTCGTAATTCATGCGACAGGCCGCAGTATGTAGCATGACCAGCAGCCCCGGTGACCTGTCCTTTACGATCGGAGACGGCCATGGCTAATCCCCCGACAATCGCCGAAGGCGCAACCGGACCCACGGTCAGGTGGGCCCAGTACCTTCTGGTCCGCCGGACCTTGAGCTACAACCAGATCGATGGCATCTTCGGCGCGGGGACCAAGACCGCGGTCGAGCAGTTCCAGCGCGACAGCCACCTAACTGTCGACGGTGTGGTCGGCCCGGCCACCTGGGGCGCGCTCGGCGGCGGCCGCCCGCAGCCGCCGACGCTGGCCCAGGGATCGCAGGGACCTGTGGTCGAGAAGCTGCAGACTGCGCTGAACGAGGGCCGGGGTGACTTCGCACCGGGGTCTGACCCGGTGCTCGCCGTCGACGGCATCTACGGCGAGCACACCGCCGCAGCCGTCCGGGGCACGCAGCAACTGGCCCATATCCCTGCGGACGGCGTGGTCGGCCTTCAGACCTGGGCCATCCCCGTGCACGCGGCTGGCCAGGTGCTCGCCAACCTCTGCGGTGTCACCGCTCCGGGCTGAGTATGAGACCGGCCCGCCCACTCCACCACGTCCCTTAGCAACTTCCAGACCACGAATGGAGCTGCCCCGGATCCTAACGTCGCGGACGCCTATGCGCTCGGCTGGGTGATACATGCATCCACTCATCGGCTAGAAGAGGGCGTCCGCGGCCGGCCTCATCCGCGCAGATCGCCCAGCTCTGCGCGGACCACCGACCGAGCCGTCATGCAGCAACTGCCGCGCAAGTAGGCGGTTATCTGGAGTCCTACCTGTCCTTGCCGGGCCTGACCAGGGCGTCTGCGGCGTTGACATGTAGCTGCACAGCGTTCGCATAGTAGCCTCTTAGTTCTAAAAACATCAACGAAGAGGGCATTAGCGCGGGCTCTGCGGCGGAGACACTGTGCAGGTAATGCGTCCATCACGCGGGTAAAAGCACACAAAACACCCGCGGCGTTTACAGCGAAGACACCCTGATTGCGACTCCAGATAACCAGCGTAAGAAGCGGTGCGTCAAGTGGTTCCGGAGTGTTTCTGGTGGTCTTGGCGAATAAGCTCTGATCTGGGGTTTTACTACGCTGGCCCCTGGCGGGGCGGAGGTTCGCCGGGTGCGGGCACGGGGAATTCCGCGCCGGGCCGGTGGCCGTTTAGCGGCGCGGTTGCGGTGCCCGTCACCCGGGTCTTCTCGCCCTACGTAGTGCAAGCGGGCTCGGCCCGCCCGCGGGTGCGGGCGGGCCTGCTCCTACAGCGTTCAACCGGGCTGGTGAGAAGGTCCGGGCGACCAGGGGAGAGCTGCCCAGGGTTATCTGCGAGGTGATCCTCGGGGCGGATGCGGGCTCGCTCTCCCCTCATCGGGGAGAAGGTCTAGGGCACCGGTGCGGGGGCGGGCCGCGAAGCGCTGCTCAGGCGGCCTCCGCCTGGCAGCCGGGCGGCGTGCTGGCAGCTGGCGGTGCCGGAGGCGACGTCAGGATCCCAGCCGGTGTCGTGGACGACCATGGAGTAGATCCAGCGCAGCAGCGAGGCGGCGCACGCGACCCGGGCCTTGGCGCGCCGCGCCTGGGCGGCGGCCGCCGCGCTGGCCTGCCGTGAACCGGTCCCGGGCTGCGCTTGCGCGGCCTGCGCCGCGGCGGCGTCGGCGGCCGCGATCATCGCCGCGTATTTCGCGGCCATCACGGAGTTGTGGATGAGCAGCGGCCAGATCGCGCGCCACACGGTCAGCCGCAGGCCGGGCCGGCCGCGGCGGGAGATGTGCGCCTGGCCCTCAAAAGCGCCTGAGGCGTTACCGGACGGGGACAGCCCGGCATGCTTGACCAGCGATGATGAGCTGTCATACCGGCGGGGGTCACCGGTCTCGGCCAAGATCGCCGCCGCGCCGACAGCGGTCAGCCCGGGGACGTCCGCCAGCCGGCACAGGCCGAGCTCGCCCAGCACGGCGGCCATGTCGGCCTCCACGGCCCGCAGCTGGGCGCGGGTGCGCTGCAGGTCACCCAGCTCATCGGCGCACCGCCGCAGCAGCGCCCGCCGGCGGGATACCACCACCCCCTCGGTGCTGGCCAGCGCGGCGAACACGGCCCGGCACACCACGCCGGCGGGCCGCTGGCCGCCCCACCCGGCCACGGCCTGGCGGACCAGGGCGGTGAATTCCGCCAGCCCGGTGGCGGCCAGCTTTTCCGGCTGCCCGCCGCACCGCGACGTCACCACCTGCATCGCCGCCAGCCAGGTCACCGACTCAAACGGGTGCGCGCACGCCTCCGGCGCCACCGGCCAGGCCACCGACAGGAAATCCCGGACCCGCTGCACCGACGCGGTCCCCGACGTGATCAGCTGGGCGCGCCGCCGCCCCAGGTGCCGCAGCTGCGCCCACGCCTCATCCAGCTCCTCCGGGACATAACAGTGCAGCTCGATCGCCAGCCGGGCGATCATCACGCAGTCAGACTCATCACTCTTATGCGTCGTGTAATCCTGCTGCTGGCGGGCGATATGGCTGACCAGCGGCTGGATGCACACCAGCGGCAGCTCCCGCTCCGCGCACAGCCGCTGCACCTGCAGCCACCGCGCCCCGGTCGGCTCGCACGCCACCGCCACCGCCGTGAACCCCTTCGCCCGCGCCTGCCCCACCGCCCAGTCCAGCGCCTCACCCAGCCGGAACGCCTTCACCCGCACCGTCTTACGCGCCAGCACCCGCACATCATGATCAACCACCGCGATCGCCTGCTTCTCATCCCCCAGATCGATCCCGATCACCGCGCCATCACGCGGCAGCATCTCGCGCAGCCGCTCCCGCCGCGCGTTCCTCCGCCGGTCACCCCGCGTCATCCCGCTGCCACCGCTACCCTTACCCACAGAACGTCCTCCTCGCTGCGTTTGGGACACCAAGCCCGTACTACCGCACCAGGAGGACGTTCCTGTATCAACCACACCCCCGCTGAACAACGGCCTCTAGCGCGTTGTCCTATTACTACGGCGGGACTGCGCGCGGATGTCTAATGATGTCTAGTGACTCACCGTGAGCGGGTCCGCGCCGGGCATACTGGACCCCGCTCCTGGGCGAGCTCGGCGCTTGGTCCTAAAGCAGGCCTGGCAACGAGCTCGCGGTGACGTGGTCTGCTGCCCGGGTGACTGCCGAGCTCGGATTACCGGGCGGGCACCTCCGCGAGCGACAGGCTGTTGCCGTCCGGGTCGAGGACTTCCACGTGGCGCACGCCGTTGCCGTAGGTTTCCACGGGCTCGTGCTCGATGCCGTGCGCGGCCAGCCGGGCCAGGATGTCGTTGAGGCCTGTCACGCCGAGCGTGATCATCGCACCGCCTACCCGTGCGGCCCGCACGGACCGGTCGTCGATAACGACCCACGCGTTCGCACCGACCTGCCACAGGTACTCCTCGCCGATGACCTCGTCCGCTGGCCGCCCGAAGAACACCTCGAACCACTCCTGCGATGTCGCCCGGTCACGCACGCACACGACGCTGTACAGGTCCACCCGGATCCTCCTCCCAGTCGATTCAAGACTGAGACCATTGCCGCGACTGAAACTCACCGGCGCCCGGCCAGGGGTGACATGAGTGCCGTGGACGCGCGGAGCAACGGCGATGATGGCGGGCATGCCGACCGGTCTGCGTTCGGGTCAGGCCATGTGCGGTTCAGGTGTCTCGCGGGAGCGGTCCTGGCGGCGGGCGATCCACGCCGCGGCGATCGACTCCTCGTCGCCGTCGGCGGGGATGAGCAGCCAGGCGGCGAGGTAGAGGGCCGCGCCGGCGCCGGTGAACAGGGCCAGCGCCGCGATGATGACGCGCACGAGCGTGACGTCGGCGCCGAGGTAGCGGGCGATGCCGCCGGCCACGCCGGCCAGCATCCTGTCGTCACCGGAGCGGCGCAGCTGGCCGGTTCCGGGCTGGTCAGTGAAGGTGGCGGACCTGGCGTCCGCGGTAGTTGCGTTCATGGTTCAAGGCTGCCGCCGGCGATGGCCGCCGTCGATCGGGATCAGCCCCGGTTCGCACCCTAGCACCCACCCTGAAAGGCATCAGGATCATCCCTGACCGCGGCCAGCGACGCCCGTGTGGCCGACGTCCCGTCGGCAGGAACGTACCGGATGGCGCTTTGCGGAGCGATGTAGGGTGGCGTTCGTGGCGGTGAATGTGGAGCAGGCCGAGGACTGGAACGGAGCCAGCGGGCGGGAGTTCATCGAGCAGCGTGAGCGGCATGAGGGGGTGCTGGGCGGGCTGAGGGCGCGGTTGCTGGCTGCCGCGGCCATTCAGGACGGGGACTACGTTCTCGACGTCGGGTGCGGCTGCGGTGAGACGACTATCCTGGCGGCGCGCGCGGCCGGCAGCGGGCATGCTCTGGGCGCGGACTTTTCCCGGATCCAGGTGGCCGAGGCGCGCCGGCTCGCCGCTGCTGCTGGCGTCGCTAATGCCAGGTTCGAGGTCGCCGACGCCCAGGTGCACCCGTTCGCGGCCGGGGCCTTCGACGTGGCGCTGAGCAGCTTCGGCGTGATGTTCTTCGATGACCCGGCGGCGGCATTCGGCAACCTGCGGAAGGCATTGCGGCCCGGCGGGAGGCTGGCGTTCGTCTGCTGGCGCACCCGCGCTGAGAACCCCGTCTTTACCACTGGGTTCGACGGGGCCGCGGCGGTTCTCGGCCTGCGCGAGATGCCTGCGCCGGGTGCCGCCTTCTCCCTTGCCAGCACCGGCCGGGCGCGCGCGTTGCTGAGCGGTGCGGGGTTCGGCGGCATCGAGTTCGTCAAGGCGGACGAGCCGATGCTCATCGGGCGCGACGTCGACGACGTGCTTGACTACGAGCGCACCTCCCCGACCGCCACCGAGATCCTGACCGGGCTCAGCCCGGCACAAGCCGACGAGCTGACCAGACTGGTCCGCGACCGCCTGATGGCGTACGCATCGCCCGATGGCGTGACCATGCCCGGCGCGGCCTGGCTAGTCACGGCGGAAGCCGTATGAACCGGCTCTTTCGCTGAGCCGCCCAGACGGTTCACTAGCCGGTCAGGGGTGGCAGCGTGCTGACGTTGACGACTTGAATCTGCGCGGCGCCGCTATCCGAGACGTACAAGTACTGGCCGAAAGCAGACAGTGCGAAGTGGAGCGGCGATCGCCCGCTCGGGATGTAGCCGATCAGGGCGGGCTTGCGGGCAATGGCGGCCGCGACGTCAACAACGGCGAGATTGTCCGAGCTCGGCAACCCGTTCAGGTTAGTGTCAGCGACAACAATCTTTCTCCCGCCGTCCACCAGGATCACTCCCGTCGGCGTCTGACCCACCCGGACCTGCGCCGCCAGCGCATGTTCTGGATCGGTGCGCAGCTTGGCAGCCGAGAAACCCAGCAGTTCGTTGCTCGCCTGTGCCGTTACCCAGACCATCTTCCCGTCCGGCGAGACGGTCACCCCAGCCGGGCCGCAGCCGGCCGTCGCCTGACCGGCCAGCGCCGAACTCGGGTTCGTCTCTAGCTGCTGCACGCTCAGGACGCTGACGAGACCTTCGCTCGGGCCAAACGCCGTCGTGCGACTCTTCGCGGCGCTGACGACGTACAGCCACAGGCCGTCTGGCGAGACCGCCAGTCCGGTGGGCTGGATGCCCAGCGTGACCGTTCCGACGAAGACACCCGGCTGCGTCTGTCCCTTGGCGAGCGCCTTCGCCATGTTGAAGACGGCGAGTTTGCCGGAATTACTCAACGTGACGAAGGCGAATCGATCGTCGGGTGAGAGCGCAACCTCGCTAGCATCGGTGACCGGCCGCACGCCGGGAACGATCAGGTTCGCGGTGTTGGCGGTGCTGGCGTCCTGTTCTGCCAGCGCCGTGCCCTGCGTGTTGACCTGGTTGCCGACGGCGACTGCGGCGTATTTGCCGTCGCTGGTCAGGGCCAGGCCCTTGGCCGTCTCGCCTGATGACGCCACGTAGTAGTGGTATTGAGTCGCGGCAGTCTGGTCCGGCTGCATGGCCAGCACACTGAGCGTGTCCGGGTTCGTAGCGAAGACGTACTTGCCGTCCCGGCTCACCGCGACGTCGTACGGGTTGCCGTAGCGGAGCTTCAGCGTGCTGGTGGTCGTTGTCAGCGCCTTTCCCCTTGCCGCAGCCGTAGTGCAGCCGGGCGGGGCGAGCGGGGTGAGGAATGCGGCGGACGGCGTGGTTTTCTTCGCGGCCGGCCTCTGGGCCAGGTACGCACCGCCACCGCCGACAGCAAGCAGCACTACGAGGGCTCCACCGAGCACAGCCGGGGAACGCCGCGCCGACCGGCGACGTCTGGGGATGGCGTCGGGCCAGACTTCAGTGGCATTTGCTGGTTGTGCCTCAGTCAGCGCGGAGCCCAGTTCCGCCGGATCGACCGACATGCTCTTCGTCTCGAGCGGACCGGAAGCCTCGTGCGGGCTAGATCCGCGGTCAGCGACAACCTGCGTCGGCGGCCCGGCCGTCAGCGCAGTAGTCCCCCGGGCTGCCTGCTCGCCAGCGTCATATGACGTGATCTCCAGGGATGACCGCAGCGCCTCGGCGAACTCCGCACAGCGCGCCCATCGATCACCAGGGGCCTTGGCCAGGGCCCGGGCGAATACCGCGTCTACTGCTGACGGGAGATCAGGCCGACGACTGGTCACCGTTGGTGCCGGCTGTGACAACTGCGCGTACATCACCGCCATGAGTTCGTCACGCCGGAATGGCGGCGCTCCTGTCAGCAGCTCGAAGGCGGCACATGCCAGCGCATACTGGTCCGCGCGCCCGTCCACCGGCTTGCCCTCGATCTGCTCCGGCGAGATGTAGTCGACGGTGCCGAGGAACGTCCCGGTACTGGTCAGACCGGTCGTCGCGAGAGTGCCCTTGCTGAGGCCGAAGTCCGATAGGTAAACATGGTCGGGCCTGCCGCTGCCAGGACGCGAGTCCAGCAGCATGTTGGCCGGCTTGACGTCCCGGTGTACCAGCTCCCGCTCATGGGCGGCATCCAGCGCTGAGGAAACCTGCGAGACTATCTCAGCAACGCGGGCCGGCGGCAATGGTCCGGACGTCGCGAGCAGCGACCGCACGTCCCCGCCCCTGACATAGCGCATTGCGATGAACAGCACGCCGCCTGCGTCGCCGGCCTCGAAGACCGGGATGATGTGCGGATCATCCACGGCGGCCGCAGCCCGGGACTCGCGGATGAACCGCAGCCGGAAGGCCTGGTCCGCGGCGAAGGCCGGCGCCAGGATTTTCAGCGCAACCTGGCGATCGAGGCGTTCATCATGCGCACGGAACACGACAGCCATTCCGCCCGCGCCGACCTGTTCCTCCAGGACGTAACCGGCGATGCGTGAGCCGGGCCCGAAGCCCGCTAGTGCTCCACTGGGCTCCTCGGGGACGTCCGCGCTCACGATTCCTCCACCAGGCAGGGTCGTCGGTTGGCTGTCATCGCCGGCACCATGCCGCCAGGCGAGGAAATTGGGGATCAATCTCATGACGGCGCAGGTCAGCGCGCTGGGACATGCGATCCGCGCCATTGTAGGTAAAAGGCCTTCAACCACTGTCACCACTGGCGGTATTTGTGCCATATCGGGGTGGACGAGAAAAGAACGTCCACGCAGGGACTCAGATCAGCGCGCCCGGCGCGCCGCCCAGGAGCTGAACGAACAGAACCGCAAACGCGCAGATCGAATGCGATATCTCGCGTCCTAGTGCCTGGACCTTGCGCTTTCGGTGAACTGCACATAGACGAGTTCGTCGGAGTGAGAGCCGCCACTGGGGTCCGCGGGGGACATTCCCGCGAACCCGCGGGCAGTATCAGGTCGCCCGGATGAAGTCCGCGATGATCGCGCCGAGTTCTTCTCCCGCATCCTCCTGCAGGAAGTGGCCGGCTCCTTCGAGCACCGGATGGTGCCTGTCGGCCGCGCCCGGCATGATCCGCTTGAGTACCGGCGCCATCGGCCCGGTAATGGGGTCGCAATCGCTGAAGGCCACCAGGAAGGGCTTGTCCCACGCGGCGAGCTGCCGCCAGGCCGCACGGTTGGCCGCGGACGCGGGATCATCGGGCGCAGCCGGGACAAGACCGGGCATCGCCCGGACCGCCGCGGCGTAGGACGAGTCCGGGAACGGCGCGTCGTAGGCGGCCAGGACGGCCGGCGGCAGCGCGGCCTGGCAGCCCGATTGCACGAGCCGGGACACGCTCAGCTCGGCCGCGGTGCGGACCACCTCGCGGAACCGCAGCCACACCTGTGGCATCGGCTGGTCACCGGTCGGCAGCCCGGTGTTCGCGGCCACCACCCGGGCGAACCTGTCCGGATGCTCGGCCACCAGCCGCAACCCGATCAGGCCGCCCCAGTCCTGTCCGACCAGCGTCACGTCGCGCAGGCCGAGCGCGTCGAACGCGAACACGCGGATCCACTCCACGTGCCTGGCATAGCTGTGGTCAGCGATCTGGGCGGGCTTGTCTGACCGCCCGAAGCCGATGAGGTCGGCCGCGATGACGCGCAGCCCGGCTGCGGCCAGCACCGGGATGACCTTCCGGTACAGGAACGACCAGCTCGGCTCCCCGTGCAGCAGCAGTACGGGCTCCCCGCCCGGCGGACCGGCCTCGACGTAGGCCAGCCGCAGCCCGCCGACGTCGGCGTACCGCGGCTCATAGCCGAAGTCCGGCAAGCCTGCAAAACGCTCCTCGGCCGTCCGCAGCACTCTCATCCCGCGCCTCGCACCGTCAACAGCGCACCCAGCCTCAGCCGGGAGCCCGGCATCCCAGTGTGTTTCATACGGCGGTTCTACCATCCGCGCGCCGGCACCTGCCCGGGCCGAGACCACTGCACCAGAATGCTCGCCCTGTCTGTGGCATGAGAGCGGCTATGGTCGCCAGCCGAATCACGAGAGATCGTCGTCCTGACTTGGGGTTGCCCGCTCCGACGGACAGGGTTGGTGACGTTGGTCAGCCTATCTTCCTGATCTTGGATCTGCGGGCCCGAATTCATCGCTCGGTCGAGAGCACGCGGCCTTTCGTAACGCGGTAGAGGTCGCGCAGCGTGCATATCTGAGAGCCGTGATGGCTGATCTCGTTCAGGGTCGCCGCGATGACCGCCGCGCCACATGTGGGTGGACCCGGCTCATCGCTGTAGGAGTATCCGCGGGCGGGTTGCTCTAGCTCGTCGTCGGTGGCTGCCTCTAGCGAACGTTCGAGAACCCGCCACCCAGCCCGCATTGAGTCCACGGCATCCGACGCGTTCGTGAACACACGGTGGGCGGTTAGGTACGGCGAGGTCCAACCAGAGTCAGTGGTCTTGGATCCGCCGAGGAAATCGAGCTGAGCAAGGCGCTCGGGCATTGACCCGATGTGCCACATCAGCCAGCCGATCGTGGTCAGGGGCTCGACCGCATTGCCCTGGATGGCTGCCACCACCAGGTCGGTGTCGAAGTCGACCACCCAGTCACCATCGCCGAAAGGCGTCGGGGTCCGGCACTCGGCGCGCCTGCGAACACCCCATGACCCGGCGATTGGCTCCCACAACAGCTCGTCGTCGCTGAGACCGTGCCAGGCACGCTGGAGCGTGAAGTGCTCGATGACCCGCATCGTTTTCAGTAAGGTGTCCGCTCGCTTCTCAGGCACAGGCCGACCATACGCCTACTAGCGGTCCTCTGGCAGGGCGCCGTTGTCCTGCCCTGCCCCTGTCTTCCTGTCAGGCGTTCGTCCCTTGTGAGCGGCTGCCGGTCTAGCGCCGGCGTGCCCGATCGCATGTAACGCGACCGCTGGCTGCCGATCTGTACCCGCCTGGCGCTCTCGCGGTTGACAGTGGTGTCCGTTCAGATCAGGTCACTGTGAGTGCCCGGGGCTGAGCGTCGCCGTTATGGACATCCTGAGCGGCGGCTAATAGCTGTACCTCAGCGGTGGGGCGCGGTTATGGTTACCGCTGTGGAGCGGTCTGCGGTGACCGGCGCGTTGGGAAGCGTGCACGGCTTTCCGGCCGTGCTGACCAGTTTCGTGGGCCGGGCCGGGGTGGTGGACGAGATCGCCGGCCAGCTTGGCCGGGACCGGCTGGTGACGGTGACCGGGCCGGGAGGTGCCGGGAAGACGCGGCTGGCCGGCGAGGTAGCCAGGCAGGTGGCGGGCCGGTTCGCTGACGGGGTGTGGCTGGCGGAGCTGGCGGCGGTGCGCGACCCGGCGCAGGTGGCCGCCGCGGTGGCGGCGGCGCTGGGGATCCGCGACCTGCCGTCGGCGGCGGCAGCCGATGCGCTGGCGAGTGCGCTGGCCCGGCGGCAGTTGCTGCTGGTGCTCGATAACTGCGAGCAGGTGATCGACGCGGCGGCGGAGCTGTGCGGCCGGCTGCTGCTCGGCGCCGACGATGTGCGGGTGCTCGCCACCAGCCGGGAGCCGCTGCGGATAGCCGGGGAGGTGCGGTACCGGCTGGCGCCGCTGACGCTGCCCGACCCCGACGATCCGGCGGATCGTGACGGGTCGGAGGCGGTGGCGCTGTTCGCGGACCGGGCCCGCCGGGCTGACGCGAGCTTCGCGCTGGACGGTGAAACCACGCCGATCGTGGCGCGGCTGGTGGCACGGCTGGACGGGATGCCGCTGGCGATCGAGCTGGCGGCGGCGCGGGTCGAGGCGCTGGGCGTGGCGCAGCTCGTGGACCGGATCGATGACCGGTTCACCCTGCTGGAAGCGGGGGACCGGCTCGCGGCGGCCCGGCACCGGTCGCTGGCGGCCACCGTGGAGTGGAGTTACCGGCTGCTGGATGAACACGGGCGGCGGGTGTTCCGCGCGGTGTCGGTGTTCCCGGGGCCGTTCACGCTGGAGGGGGCCGAGGCGGTCGCGGGGACGGGCGCCGGGCCGGCCGTGCTGCACCTGGTCGACTGCTCGCTGCTGGTTCCGCCGCGTCCCGGCCCGGACGGCCGGTCCCGGTATGTGATGCTGGAGACGCTGCGGGCCTACGGGGCGGGGCTGCTGGCCGAGGCCGGAGAGGGTGACGCCGTTGCGGCCGCGCTGGCCGCGTACGCGCTGCGGGTAGCCGAGGAGGCCATGACGGGGCTGGCGGCCGGTGACGGCGAGGTAGCCGCCGCCCGGTGGCTGGATGCCGAGGACGCCACCATGCGCCGGGCGCTGGACTGGGCCATGCAGCACGACGCGGCCGTGGCACTGCGGCTGGCGGTCGCGCTGGCGTGGTGGTGGCAGATCCGGGGCCGGCTCGCGGCTCAGGTGCCGCTGCTGCGGGAAGCCGTCGACCGCGCGGCCGCGGGCAGCGTCGCGTGGTGCGCCGGGCACACCTGGCTCGGCCAGGCGTCGCTGGATTCGGCCGATCCGGCCGGGGCGCTGCGCCACTTCACCGCGGCCCGCGACGCCATCGGGGACCGCGGGCCGGTCCCGCTGCTGGCCAGGTGCCTGAGCGCCCGGTCGGCGACGTTGCTCGGCATGGGCCGGATCGCCGAGGCGGCCGGCGATGCCCGCCGGTCGGTGGCCCTGGCCCGGGAGGGTGATTACCCGGTTGCCGAGGCGCTGGCCCTTTCCGTCCTCAGCCTGGTCGCCTGTGTCGGCGGCGACCGCGTTGGCGCGGTGCAGCTGGCCAGGCAGGCCGAGCGCATCTCGGCCGGCCTGCACGGCCAGGCGGCCCGGGTGTGCGGCCACACCCTGACGAGCGTGCTGATCGAGGTCGGCGACCTGGCCGCTGCCGAGCGGACGTGCGCGGCTGGGCTGGCGGGCGCCCGGGACGCGGGCGACCTGTGGAGCCTGGGGAACCTGCTGGAGAAGATGGTGGTTCTCGACCTGATCTCGGGCCGTTACGCGGATGCCGCCTTGCACTTGCGGGAAGCCCTGCAGACCGCGCTGCGGACCGGCGTCCGCAGGAAGGTGCTCGAGGACCTGGACTGCTGCGGGTACCTGTGCGCCGGGACCGGGCGCTGCGCCGAGGCCGTCACGGTATGGGCCGCGGTGCTCGCGCTGGGAGCCGGGGGGTTCTCGGCCCCGTTGCATCCGGATCTGCCCGAGGGCTGGTTCCAGCGGCAGGAACCGCTGCGCGAAGCCCGGCAGGCGCTCGGGCCGGCTGAGACGCAGGCGGCCGAGGAACGCGGCAAGGCGATGAGCCTGGCCACCGCAGCCGAGTACGTTCTGATGCTCACCGCCGCGGGCCCGCAGCCGCCAGCAGAGGCGCTGGGCCTGGAAGCGCTCAGCCCCCGGGAACGGGAGCTGGTCACCCTGGTCGCCCAGGGGCATACCGATGCCCAGATCGCCGGCCGGCTGACCATCAGCGTGCGCACGGTCAGCTCGCATCTGGACCGCATCCGGGACAAGACCGGGTGCCGGCGCCGCGCCGACCTCACCCGCCTCGCCCTCAGCGCCGGCCTGGTCTAACGCAGCCTGCCGTTCGCCAGCCTGCCTGGCCTGGCAGCCGCCCGCCACGCGGCGGTGTGGGTCATTCCACCCCGGCCATGCCCGCGCGCCAAGAGGGGTCAACCCACCCCTGCCGCGGACCTGGCTGCGTGGGCGAACCTATGGCTGAAGGCCGGAAAACCGGCCAGCTCCTAGCAGATAGGACAAGACAATGACCGCACAACTTACCCACGAGGGAACTCAGGCCCGGACGACAGAGCAGGCCACCCCGGCCCGCCGCGGGCGGCTCCGGGAAGCGTGCCACCGGATCCACCTCGCCCTTCAGGACATGAATTACGGAGCCCGGCGGGCCGTCGAGGTCCAGGCGCCGTGGATCGTTGACGAGCAGTGGCACCGCAGGTAACGATCATGGGCATGGACTCGTTCACCGGCAAGCTCGCGGTGGTGACCGGCGGCGGCTCGGGCATGGGCCGCGAGCTTGTCCGCCAGCTGGCGGCGCAGGGCTGCTCGGTCGCGGCGTGCGACCTGAATCCCGACACCGTCGCGGTGACCGCGGCCACGGCGTGGGCAGCCGCCCCGCCCGGCGTCACGGTCACCGGTCATGCCTGTGACGTCTCCGACGAGGTGCAGGTCCAGCGATTCCGCGATGAGTTGCTCGAGCAGCACGCCAGCGATCACGTCGACCTGGTCTTCAGCAACGCGGGTATCGGCGGCGGCGAAAGCTTCATCAGCAGCCCCCGGGAGGTGTGGGAGCGCACGTTCGCCGTGGACTGGTGGGGCGTGTATTACTGCGCCCGCGTGTTCTTGCCGCTGCTGATCGCCAGCGGCGACGGCGTCCTGGTCAACACCAGCAGCGTGAACGGCTTCTGGGCGGCACTGGGCCCGGGCATTCCGAACTCGGCCTACAGCACGGCCAAGTTCGCCGTGAAGGGCTTCACCGAGGCGCTCATGGTAGACCTGCGCGCCAACGCGCCGCAGGTCCGGATCGCCCTCGTGATGCCAGGGCACGTGGGCACCGACATCGTCGCCAACAGCCTGCGGGCCCGTGGCTTCCCGGCACCGGAGGAGATGAGCGACGCCCAGGTGGAGGAGCTGATCCCCCGCGACACGCAGGCCCACCTGATCCGCGCCGGCGTGCTGGCCGAGGGCACGTCAGCCGATGAGCTGCGCCACCTGCTCGCGGAGGCGAACGCCGGCTTCCGGGACAAGGCGCCGGTCAGCGCGGCGGAGGCGGCGACCATCATCCTGGACGGAGTCAGGTCCGGGGCCTGGCGGATCCTCATCGGCGAGGACGCCAAGAAGATCGACAGCGCGGTGCGCGCCAAGCCCGAGGCCGCCTACGACGCCGAGATGTTCAGCACGCTCGCCTAGGAGCCGCCGGCAGGAACACCCTGAGCGGTAGCAGCCAGCGCGGGGGCGGCCCCGCGTAAGCTTCATCCCAGCCCGGCCCCAGACGGTGGTGGACAGCCGCCGGATGTGCCCGATTTCCTGAACGCACAGGGCGGCGGATCTGCGCCGTCGGCCCGGCATGGGTCACATCAGGTCGGCGAGTTCGGTGATGGACGACACGGACAGGTCCCACGGTTTGGTGGCGATGCCGGCCCGGGGAATGCCGGGCCCTCGCTCCAGCGGCCTGGAGATGAACGCCGTAGCCAGGCCCGCCTCGCGGGCGGCGGCGAGGTCGGCCTCGTGCGCCGCGGCCAGCATGATTTCCCGTGGCTCAAGCCCGAGCATGGCGGCCGGCCGCAGGTACGCCTCCATGGCCGGCTTGTAGGCTTTCGTCACGTCCGAGCCGAGGATCAGGTCCCAGGGCAGCCCGGCCGCCTTGGCCATGTCGAGGAGCAGGGACGTGTTCCCGTTCGACAGCGGTCCGACAATGTAATCGCGTTTCAGCGCGGTGATCCCCGGGACGCTGTCCGGCCAGGGCGGCAGGAAATGCCAGGCGCGGTTGAGCTCGTCAAGCGCGGCCGGGCCGAAGCGCCCCGGATCGAGGCCGAGATCCTCGAGCACGTCGTCGAGGTTCTCGCGGTGCAGCACATCCAGCACGACAAACGGCCGCTCTCCGGTACTGACCCGCCGCATCGCCGGCCCGTACCGCGACCGCCACGCATCGGCGAACGCGCCGGCGTCAAGGTCGAGGCCGTGCTCGCCGACGAAGCGCCGGACGGCCGCGGCGACCCCGGTCCGCCAGTCGACCACAGTGCCGAACACGTCGAACATCACGGCCTTAACGGTCTGGGCGGCGGACACGGTGTCAGCATCTCATGACGCGCGACCCAGCTGGCCGAGTAGACCAGTTCCAGAAGGCCGAACCCAGCCCAGCCCTCGTAGGTAACCCGGCCCATGATGTGGGTGCCGGCCTGCCGCAGCCGGCTGACGAAGTATTCATCCCACTGCTCGTCATCGGGCATCTCCCGGATCACCCGGTGAGGCTCGGTGCGTTCGTCACCGCTGTAGCCATCGAGCGAGATCCAGAATTGCAGGCGGGTTACTATCGCCGGATGAGCGATGAGCTGTTCGTTCCGGACGACTTCGCGGTACCCGGCGGGCTCATGGCCGGGGAATTCCGGCTGGCCCCGCTCGGGCCGCAGCACAACGAGGCCGATTACGCCGCCTGGATGGCAAGCATTGACCATATCCGGGCGACCCCGGGTTTCCCTGACGGCAACTGGCCGCACGAGATGTCCCTGAATGACAATCTCCGCGACCTGGAGCGGCACGCACAAGACTTCGCCGGGCGCCGCGGGTTCACCTACACGGTGCTCAGCACCGGCACCGGGGACGTTATCGGTTGCGTGTACATCTACCCGGCCAGCGGCCATGAACCTGGCAGGCGGCACGCGTCCGTCCAATCCTGGGTACGCGCCGACTGCGCCGCGCTCGACCCGGTCCTCCACGACGCGGTCCTCGCGTGGGTGGAACGCGACTGGCCTTTTGATTCGATCGAGTACGCTCCGCGGACCTGACCGGGATGGGTCAGCTCGGTGCTGACAGAGATCGAGTCCTTCCGCGCGCTGGTCAGATACGCACCAGCAGGCCTCCCGGCCGACTCACTCGCGTAGCCCAGCCAGCCGACCGAGCCGGCCCGTCGGCGGGATGCGGCCGGCCGCACAGTGGCGCGCGATAAACCGCTGGCGACTTCGGTGGTCATCCAGTGATAATGGCCGGCGTGGAGGAGGTCGAGGTCGTCGTCGCTCATAATGAGCGCGCGACCCTGCGCGTCGGTGACGTGTTCCTGAAGATCGACGCTGATCAGACGCGCACCGACGTCGAGGTCGAGGCGATGGCCATGGCGCCGATCCCGACTCCGGAGGTCCTGTGGCGGAAGCCGCCCGTGCTCGCGCTCGCCGCCCTCCCAGGGACGGCACTCGGCCGCCTCGGTGAGCCGTCGACCGCGTCGGCGGCGGCGTGGGCCGCGGCGGGTGCCGCCGCACGGACGCTGCACGAAGCCCCGCTGCCGCCCTGGCCGGGCAGGAGCCTCGACGAGATCGCGTCCGAGCTCGACGGCGAATGCGAGTGGCTCGTCACGAACGACGTCCTTCCCGCCGACCTGGTCGCGCGCAACCGCCAGGCTGCCGGGGCTGCGCTCCGGCCGTGGACACCGGTGTTCACGCACGGCGACCTGCAGATCACCCACGTGTTCGTCGACGGTGACGAGATCACCGGCGTGGTCGACTGGTCCGAAGCGAGCCGGGGCGATGCCCTGTACGACCTCGCCATCCTGACGCTCGGGCACGAGGAGCACCTCGGCGACGTCGTCGCCGGCTACGGCACCGACGTCGACCTCGAGGTGATCCGCGCGTGGTGGTCGTTGCGAAGCCTGCAGGCGGCCCGCTGGCTGATCGAGCACGGCTTCGACCCGTCCTCGCCAGGCTGCGAGTTCGACGTGCTGAGATCCCAGCTGTGAGGCCGCACGAGCCCGAGGGCTACGAGTGCCGTTCTGCCGCCTCGGCGGACGTGATCACGGGGTGCACCTCAAAGCTCACCAGGTCACTCCAGCGCGCGAACCAGAGATCGAACAGGGCCGGGTCGCTGGTCTCCATGAGCTGGAAGCACCGGTCCATGCCGCCATCGTCCACCACCCAGCTGTTGACGTACACCAGCCCATCGGGGAGCATCCGCCCGCGTGCGGCGGCGCGCTCGTAAACCGGCCGCGGTCCGGACAGATACCGCTCGGTCACCATGTAGAGCATGGACACATTCTTATCGAGGCGGCCGGTCAGCGGACCGTGTAGACCACCAGCTGAGGTGAGCCACCCTTCGGCCCGAAGACGCTAGGCCCGCCCGCGGGGACGAGGACAGAGTTTCCGGCGATGGCGATGGGGGCGTTGGCGGAAGTGGGCAGCTTGCGCTGGTAGACGATGGCACCGGTGGTGCGGTCGAGCGCGATCAGGACGCCGGTGTACAGGGTGGTGAAGACGAGGTCGTCGGAGACCGTGGCGGCACCCAGCGGGTAGGCCGGCACCTTGGTGTCCCACTCGACCTTGCCGGTGGTGAGGTTGAGGGCCACTATCTCGCCGCTGCCCTTGCCGTCCTGGGCGCCCAGCGGATAGCTCATCTTGGCGAGAGTGAACGGCTGGTCGACCGTGGCCACGTACACGGTGTCGCCGGCCAGGGCCAGGTTGGACAGGACGCCGCCCAGGGAGCCGGGAAGGATCGTGTAGGGGGCCGTCAGGGTGAGCGTGTGCTCCATTGCCTCGAGCGGGTAGTCGTCCGATTCGCTGTGCTCGCCAACCGGGGTCTTCCAGATCAGCTTGCCGGTGCCGGCGTTCATCGCGTAGACCACGCCCATCTTGCCCGAGCCGATGACCGCAGGCTGTCCGTCGACGGTCGCGGCAATCGGCGAGGTCTGCATATCGTGGTCCATGAAGTCGTTGGTCACGCCCTGGTAGTACCAGCGCAACTTGCCCGTGGCGGCATCGAGGTTCACCTCGCTATCGGTGTACAGCCATGGCGAAGGGTGGGCGATCGCCTCGGCGGCCGACTGATAGGCGTTGCCGGTGCCGAAGGTCACCGAACCGTCGCTGCTGGCCAGCGGGGTCTCCCATGCGCCGCCTGAGCCGTAAGGGGTCGCCGCTGCGCCATTGCTGGCGGGCGCGATCGTGTTGAATGTCCAGACCAGCTTGCCGGTGGAGGCGTTCAGGGCCAGCAGGATCCCGCCGGTGGGCACGGTTCCGATGGAGCTGGCCAGGTAGACGCGGCCGTTGGCGACCAGCGGCTGGATGCCGAACGTGCCCTGGCCGTTGCCGAGCAGATCCTGGTCGACCCAGATCGTTTTGCCAGTGGCGGCGCTGAGCGCGAACACAGTGCTCGTGGTGTCCCCGTACACGACACCGCCCGCGAGCGTGACGCCGTTCGGCCCGCCCTGGACTATCTTCGGGCTGACCTGGTACTCCCACTGCAGCTTCCCGGTGGCGAGAGCCAGCGCGTACACGTTGTCACCGAGGTCCTGCAGGTAGACGACGCCGTTGGCCACGATCGGCGTCGCAGCCAGCGAGCCGAAGCCCGGTCCTGACGTCACCAATGACGAGGGCAGCCTGAAGGCCCATGCCTGCTGCAGGCCGGCAACGTTAGCGGATGAGATCGTGGCGCCCGCCGCATCCCGCGTGTTCTCAGGATCGCCGTTCGGATACAGCCACGAGCCGGCCTGGCCGCCTGGGGATTCGTCACCGTGGTCCCGGCCGGCGTGCCGGTGCTGCCGCAGCCCGCCAGGACCACACCGACAGCGAGGATCAGGCCAAGCCACGCGATCTTCCTGGTTCCCATCGCACACTCCCCTTGACCAGGCCGGCCTACGGGCATAAATCTGATATCAATATGATAGCTGCTATACCGGCCCCGTCAACGGCCGGCTTGTGGTTCGCGCGGTGCGGTCGATCATCGTGGTTGTGGTTGTCGCCAGCGCCGGAAATTGCCTCTTCCACGGCTGCGCGGCGGCGAGTAGGCAAGGGGTAGGCGTGGTCGCGAGGGAGCCGAGGGTAATCCGATGGATCTGTTCAGCCTGGACGGCAAGGTTGCGCTCGTCACCGGGGCCGGCAGCGGCCTGGGCAGGCAGTTCTGCGAGGTGATGGCGGAGGCGGGCGCGGACGTCGCCTGCGCGGACATCGATGAGGAGTCAGCCAAGGCGACGGCGGCGGCAGTCGCGGGCCTGGGCAGGCAAGGGATAGCGATCGGCTGTGACGTCACCGTGGAGGCCCAGGTTGCGGCGATGGTGACCCGCACCGCGGAGGTTCTGGGCAGGCTGGACGTCTTGTTCAACAATGCCGGGATCGCCGACCCGCAGGCTCTGCCGCTGCACGAGTACCCGACCGCTAACTGGCGAGCCGTGCTGGACGTGGACCTGGACGGCGTGTTCTTCTGCGCACGGGAAGCGCTCAAGGTCATGGTCGCCCAGCAGTCCGGCAAGATCATCAACATCGCGTCGATATGGGGCCTGGCCGGCTCGTCCAGCCTGTTCCCCGCGCTGGCCTACAACGCCGCCAAGGGCGCCGTGGTCAACCTGACCCGCGAGCTCGGGCTGGAGTACGCCAGACAGGGAATCCAGGTCAACGCGCTCTGCCCGGGCTTCTACCAGACCAACCTCAGCCGCGGCGCGATCGACGACCCGCAAGTCCGTGACACGATCACTGCCTTCATCCCCATGGGCCGGATCGCCGAGGCCGCCGAGATCAAAGGGCCCGCGCTCTTCCTCGCCTCCGCCGCATCCGACTACATGACCGGCCAGACGCTGGTCACCGACGGAGGCTGCCTAGCCAAGTAACCACCCCAAGCCCATTGCTGCGAAGTTTGTTCTGACGGCAACGGGTACCACCAGGGAATGGACCTGAAGCTCGTTGCCGCCAGTAACGGGGCCACGCTCATCGAGTGGACCGCCCAGTGAACGCGGCTGCGCCGCTGCGCAAGGTGATGGGCGCCGTAGACCGCTGGCAGCGGCGGGTCCCGTGGGCGGGAGTGCCCTACGCGGTGATGAAGAAATTCGGCGACGACAACGCCAACCTGCTGGTCGTCGCGCTGGCCTGGTACGGATTTACCGCGATCTTCCCGCTGCTGCTGGTCGTGGTGACCGTGTTCGGGTTCATCGGCGCGGCATCCGTCGGGAACGGCATCATCAAGACGCTGCATGAGTTCCCGGTCATCGGCAGCTTCTTCAACCCGGCACACCCTGAAGCGCTGCACGGCAGCACGCTCGGACTGGTCGTCGGCCTGATCGGCCTGGTGTACGGAGCGCAAGGGGTAACCCAGACCGCGCAGCAGGCGATGGCCGCGGTGTGGAATATCCCCCAGACCCAGCGCACCGGCTTCCTCCCGCGCCTTGGCCGCAGCCTGGCCGGCCTGATCACCATCGGGGGCGCGTTCCTTGTGAACGCCTTCGTGACCGGCTACGCCACCGCCGGCGCGACAAGCCCTGCGATCCGGATCCTGGTCCTGGCGGGCCTGCTGGTCATCAACGTCGGGCTGTATTTCGTCTCCTTCACCGTCCTCACCGCGAAGGTGATAGGCCCGCGCGGGCTGCTCCCCGGGGCGATCCTCGGCGCGATCGCCTTCACCGCGCTGATCACCCTCGGCACCGGCCTCATGACGCACCAGCTCAAGAACGCGTCGGCGACCTACGGCACGTTCGGCACCGTCATCGGCATCGTGGCGCTGCTGTTGATCCTCGCCAAGCTGAGCATGTACGGCGCAGAGCTGAACCCGGTCCTGGCCCGTCGCCTCTACCCGCGCGCCCTGCCGTTGGGCGGCGAGCCGACCGACGCCGACCTCCAGGTGCTGGCCTCCCTCGTCCACGCGGAACAACGCAGAGACGACCAGGTGATCGGCGTCGGCTTCGGGGAAGACGCCGCCGACCAGGCCGCATCCGACGCCATCAAGCAGAGCGGCACGCAACACTCCTAGCATCCCGTCCTGCCCTGGCTGGTCACGGCCGGCCCCTCCGCCGCCCCGGTGACGATCCGGGCGTTGTTCGATCGTCATCCCGGTGCAGCTGTCGCGATCGGCGCGACACTGAGATGGGAGGCAACGATCATGCGTTACGCACTGCTCATGCACTACCGGGAGCCCGGCGAGGGAGAGATCAGCGAGGAGGCCATCGAGGCGGCCAAGGAGGCGTTCGGCGCC
Source organism: uncultured Actinomycetota bacterium (assembly GCA_963843745.1). Classification (GTDB taxonomy): domain Bacteria; phylum Actinomycetota; class Actinomycetes; order Streptosporangiales; family Streptosporangiaceae; genus Trebonia. The sequence continues at coordinate 162,927 of CAWJLP010000003.1, read as the reverse complement.
TACGGCCGTGCGCTGGAGTCCGCTGGCGTGCTGCTGTCGGCCGACGTGCTCCAGCCCACCTCCGGGACGACGAGCGTGACCTGCAGGGAAGGCGGGCTGCAGGTGCAGGACGGGCCCTTCGCGGAGACGAAGGAGGCGCTGGCCGGGATCTTCATGGTCGAGGTGCCCGACCTTGACGCGGCCATCGGCTGGGCCGAGAAGTGCCCTGGCGCCCAGTGGGGCGTGGTCGAGGTGCGCCCGACCGCGACCGCCTTCATCGACGGCGCGTGGACACGCTGACGTCCGGTGGCGGCGGGCCGGAAGCCGGCCCTGGTCCCGGTGCGCGCGGGCCGGGGCCGGGGCCGGCGCTCCGCTCCGCCGACGTGGCGGCGAGGGACAGCTACGGCCGGCTGCTCGCCCTGCTGGCGGCCGCCACGAGCGACCTCGCCGGGGCGGAGGACGCGCTCGCCGACGCGTTCGAGCGGGCGCTGCGGACGTGGCCGTCGCAGGGAGTGCCTGGCAACCCCGACGCGTGGCTGCTGACCGTCGCCCGCAACCGGCTGCGCGACGAATGGAAGTCCGCGCGGGTGCAGCGAGCGGTCCCGCTCGATGCCGCCCCGGACACGCTGGCGCACATCGATGACGTTGACGTCGACGCGATCCCCGACCGGCGGCTCGAGCTGATGCTCGTGTGCGCGCACCCGGCCATCGACCGTGCCATGCACACCCCCCTCATGCTCAATACGGTGCTGGGTTTCACCGCCGAGCAGGTCGGGCGGGCCTTCTCGGTGCCGGCCCCCACGATGGCGACGCGCCTGGTCCGGGTGAAGAAGCGCATCAAGGCCGCCGGGATTCCGTTCCGCATTCCGGACCTGGCGGACCTCCCGGCGCGGATGGCCTCGGTCCTCGAGGCGGTCTACGGCGCCTACGTCATCGACTGGGCCACCGGACCGCAGGCCCGCCAGGTGCCTTCCGAGGCGCTGCACCTCGCCGAGGTGCTCACCACCCTCGTCCCCGGCGATCCGGAGGCGCTGGGACTCGCGGCGCTGATCGAGCTGTCGGCGGCGCGCGCGCCGGCCCGCGTCGACGCGGACGGGCGCTTCGTGCCGCTCGCCGGCCAGGACCCCGCGCTGTGGAACCAGGAGCTGATCAGCCGGGCGCACGAGCACCTGCGGGTCGCGCACGCGCGGGGACAGCTGGGACGGTTCCAGCTCGAGGCCGCGATCCAGGCCGTGCACTGCGCCCGGGGGCGCGGTCCCGACGGCGCGACGGACTGGCCGACGCTGCTCACCCTGCACCGCCTCTTGCAGGCGATCGCGCCCTCCCTCGGCAGCGGCGTCGCCCTCGCCGCGGTCACCGCCGAGGTCGACGGGCCCGCGGCGGGTCTGGCCGCACTCGACGCGCTGCTCTTGGAGGCCGGCCAGCGCGCCCGGCTCTTCCAGCCGGCCAGGGCCACCCGCGCGAACCTGCTGGACCGGCTCGGGCGGACAGAAGAGGCCGTCGCCGCCTATGAGAGCGCGATCAGCCTGACCCACGACACCGCGGAACGCGAGTACCTGGAACGGCGTCGCGACCGCGCCAGCGGCGTCAGCCGCTGACGTCGAAGTCCGCGAGAACCCTGACCGGCCGCAGCCACCCGGCACCGTCCTTGACCATGATCACGAAGACCTTGGGCTGCTACACGCGACTGGGGATGGAGGTCAGCGGGCGAACTCGGTCGCGCGGGACTCGCGGACGACCGTGACGCGGATCTGGCCCGGGTAGGTGAGTTCCTCTTCCACCTGCTTGGCGATGTCGCGGGCGATCACCTGCGCCTGGATGTCGTCGACCTTGTCCGGCTTGACCATGACCCGGATCTCGCGGCCCGCCTGCATGGCGAAGACCTTCTCGACGCCTTCCTTGTCCGAGGCGATCTGCTCGAGGCGCTCCAGCCGCTTGACGTACATTTCCAGCGACTCGCGGCGCGCGCCGGGGCGGCCGCCGCTCATCGCGTCGGCCGCTTGCGTGAGCACGGCCTCGACGGTGCGGACCTCGACCTCGTTGTGGTGCGCCTCGATCGCGTGCACCACGTCGTCGGACTCGCCGTACTTGCGGGCGATCTCCGCGCCGATCAGCGCGTGGCTGCCCTCGACCTCGTGGGTGAGCGCCTTGCCGATGTCGTGCAGCACCGCGCACCGCTTGAGCAGCAGCGGGTCCATCCGCAGCTCGCTGGCCATCATGCCGGCGATGTGCGCGCTCTCGATGAGGTGCGCCAGGACGTTCTGGCCGTACGAAGTGCGGTAGCGGAGCCTGCCCAGCAGGGCGATCAGCTCGGGGTGCATGTCCGTGATGCCGAGCTCGGTCATGGCGTCCTCGCCGGACCGCTGGCAGAGCAGTTCGATCTCGGCCTTGCCGCGGTCGTAAGCCTCCTCGATCCGCTGCGGGTGGATCCGGCCGTCCTGGACGAGGCGCTCGAGGGTAAGGCGGGCGACCTCGCGGCGCACCGGGTCGAAACAGGAGAGCAGCACCGCCTCCGGCGTGTCGTCGATGATCAGGTTGACGCCGGTGATCGACTCGAAGGCGCGGATGTTGCGGCCCTCGCGGCCGATGATCCGGCCCTTCATCTCGTCGCCGGGCAGGTGCATCACGGAGACCACGGACTCGCTGGTCTGTTCCACGGCCACCCGCTGGATGGCGAGGGTGATGATCTTGCGGGCCCGCTTGTCTGCCTCGGCCTTCGCCTCGTTCTCGAGGTTCCTGATCGTGACCGCGGCCTCGCGCTTGGCCTGGTTCTCCATGGTCGCGACGAGCTCGTTCCTGGCATCGTCCGCGGTCAGGCCCGCGACCCGCTCAAGCTCCTGCCTGGTCGACGCGGCCGCGTCGTCGAGGGCCCTGGCCCGCTCGTCGAGGTCCTGCCTGCGGCGCTCGAGCGCCTGCCTGCGCTCCTCCATGCGGCGGATCTCCGCGTCGAGGCGCTGTTCCCGCTCGCTGAGCCGCAGCTCGCGGCGCTCCAGGTCGCTGCGGAGCTCGCGCATCTCGTCCTTGACCGCCCTGATCTCGTCCTCGACCTCGCGGCGGTCCAGCGCCGCCTGCTCGGCCCCCTCGGCGGCACGCTTGACGATCCCCTCGGCCTCGGCCTCGGCCCGGGTCCTCAGCTGCTCGGCGTCCGCTTGCGCGCGGTCCCTGAGCTGGTCCGCGTCGGCTTGCGCGCGGTTCCTGAGCTGCTCGGCGTCGGCTTCGGCGCGATCGCGGAGCTGGCCGGCGTCCCGTTCCGCGGCGCCGGTGGCGACGCCAAGCCCGGTGGCTTCCGTGAGCCGCGTGGAGTCCGCAGGCGGCGATGTTCTGAGCGCGGACCGGCGCAGCACGACAGCGAACGCGCTGAACGCCAGGACCAGAGCGGCCAGTCCGATCACCATGAACGCGACTCCGCCGCTCACAGGTACCCCTTTCGTCCGTGCTCCCGGAACCCTGTTGGCCAGGGCGGTACCCAGGGCCATGTCCTCGGGGTCGCTGCCCCTGGATCACGCCCTGGCGCGAGGGGTCCCGCACGCCGTCCGGCTGCGGCTAGTAGCCGTCGTGTTCGGTTTGTCCGAGCCGATCACCCGTCCAGCGCTAGGTAACGCCTCACTGCGCTGAGGTTAAGCGTTGATAACGGTTTGAGCAAGCAATGGCTCATTGTGGGAACGGAAGTTCACTGAAAGTAATAATTCAGCTTCATTCCGTATAAGTACCGAGCTCGTCGAAGCAGGATTCCTCTATTTCCGCACCTTCTGTTTCCAGGGCCTCCTGGACCACACGGAACGCGAGACCCGGCGGATACCCCTTGCGTGCGAGCGTCCCGGCGAGCCGCCGGATCCGCGCCTCGGACGGCAGGCCGCGGGTGCTCGCGAGCTTCCGCTCGACAAGCCGCCGCGCGGTGGCTACCTCAGCATCCGGGCCGAGATCCTCGATGGCGTCCTTGATCTGGTCGTCGCCGACGCCGCGCTGCCTGAGCTCGGCGCGCAGGGCACGGCCCGCCAGCCCCCGGCTGTAGTGCCTGGACTCCACCCACGCCCGGGCGAACGCGGCGTCGTCGATCAGCCCCACGTCGGCGAACCTGTCGAGGACGGTGTGCGCGGCGTCATCGGGAACGCCGCGGTCACGGAGCGCGCTGGCGAGCTGCGCCCTCGTCCGGGGCGCGAGCGTCAGCAGTCGCAGGCAGATCTGCCGCGCCCGCGCCTCCGGATCAGCGGTGTCATCGCGGTCCGTGGCGCCCGGGACGCCACGGACGTCAGTGGCCGGACGCCCCGGCCGCTCCGCGCGGGGCGTCGGGCTCGTGCGACCCTTGCGGCTGGCCACAGGGACTCACGCCCGTCAGCTCCCCGCTGGTCCGGACGCCGGACCAGCGGGGCCTACGGGCCCCGGTGCGGGGCCTGCGGGGCCACCCGCGGGCGCGTTGGCGTCCGCGTCCAGGCGCGGGCCGACGCCGAGCTTCTCCTTGATCTTCTTCTCGATCTCGTTGGCGATGTCCTCGTTATCGTGCAGGAAGCTCCGCGCGTTCTCCTTGCCCTGGCCGAGCTGGTCGCCCTCGTAGGTGTACCAGGCGCCTGCCTTGCGCACGATCCCCTGCTCGACGCCGAGGTCGATGAGGCTGCCCTCCCGGCTGATCCCGACGCCGTACAGGATGTCGAACTCCGCGGTGCGGAACGGCGGGGCGAGCTTGTTCTTGACGACCTTGACGCGGGTCCTGTTGCCGACCGACTCCGTGCCGTCCTTGAGCGTCTCGATCCTGCGGATGTCGAGGCGGACCGAGGCGTAGAACTTCAGCGCCTTGCCGCCGCTCGTGGTCTCCGGGGAGCCGAACATGACGCCGACCTTCTCCCGCAGCTGGTTGATGAAGATGGCGGTGGTCTTGGTCTGGCTCAGCGCGCCGGTGATCTTGCGGAGCGCCTGGGACATGAGCCGCGCCTGCAGGCCGACGTGACTGTCGCCCATCTCGCCCTCGATTTCGGCCTTGGGCACCAGCGCGGCGACCGAGTTGATGACCACGACGTCGATCGCGCCCGAGCGGATCAGCATGTCCATGATCTCCAGCGCCTGCTCGCCGGTGTCCGGCTGCGAGACGAGCAGCGCATCGGTGTCCACGCCGAGCTTCTGCGCGTAGCTCGGGTCGAGCGCGTGCTCGGCGTCGATGAACGCGGCGATGCCGCCGGCCTTCTGCGCGTTCGCCAGGGCGTGCAGCGCCACGGTGGTCTTACCGCTGCTCTCCGGGCCGTATACCTCAACGATCCGGCCGCGCGGCAGCCCGCCGAGGCCCAGCGCCACGTCGAGGGCGATCGACCCCGTGGGGATCACGTCGACGGGTACCCGCGCCTGCTCGCCGAGCCGCATGACCGAGCCCTTGCCGAACTGCCGCTCGATCTGGACGAGTGCGGCCTCCAGAGCCTTATCCCTGTCACCGGCCCTTTCCGGGGCCGGCTTGCCGCTTGGTGCCATGAGGACTCCCTGCCGGGTTGTAGTTAGGTTCAGGTCGCCTACGCTACGCGCCACCACTGACATTTCCGGGCAGCACCGCACGGACCAGCGAAAACGCGCTCCGGACCGCATACAACGGCCCCGACATGTCCACTATAGGGGAACGGTTATTCGAGCGCAGGCAAGACGCGCCGGCTTGTTCGATTGAGGGACGACGGGAACCACGGGCCCGTTCGGGATAACGGGGCTAACGGAGGGCGTCGGGGACGTTGAACGTGTCGCACACGGCGCGCCAGATGACCTTCGCATCCACTCCGTCGGCCAGCGCCTCGTTCACGGTACGCCCATCAAGGTTCGACAGAACGTAATCTTTCGCGAGGCTCTCGGCGTACACGTCACCGAACTGCTCTCTCATCCGCGCCCAGAATTCCGTCAGCCGCACGGCATCAGGCTACCGGCCGCCTGCTCTCAAGGAACCCACAGGCAACTGGGGCACGCTGAACGGAATGCCACCGCCGCAGATGGGGAAGTTGAAGATTAAGGGACGCGGCAAGCGAGCGTCCGGCACCGCGAAGCAGGAGCAGCATGTCGTTGGAAGCCGCGGAGGGCGAGCCCGCTGAGCTGCCGGAAACCACCGAGCACGCTGAGCTGCCGGAAACCACCGAGCACACTGTCCCCGATCCTCGTGTTGAGCTGGACCCCGTAGAGCTTCCCGAGGAAGTCGAACCGACCGAGCTGGTCGGCGTGGCCGAGCCGGTCGACGAGGCCGAGGCGCTCGGGCCCGGGCACCGCCGCCGCAGCCTGCTGCTCGCGGCCGGATTCGCCGTCGCCGCGCTGGCGATCGTCGGCGGCGCGATCGGCACCGTCGGCGCGCTCACCCACGGGTTCAAGAAACCCGTCACGATCAAGTATCACGAGTCCGCCGTCTTCACGCTGCAGACGGGAGACTGCGTCAGCGCCCCGAACGGGCAGGTCGTCTCCGTGCTGCCCTGCACCACCCCGCACAAGGCGGAGGTGTTCGCCACGTTCGCGCTGCCGCCTTCGGTGTGGCCGGGGACGACCGTGGTGCAGAACGCGGCCAGCTCCGGCTGTGCCAGCCGGCTCACGGGGTACCTGAACCCGCAGCTCGCCATCAGCCTGACGCAGTCGTACGTGTTCCCCAACAAAGTCGCCTGGACCGGCGGGACCAGAACCGTGATCTGCGAGGTGCAGGCGGTCAGCGGCCAGCTGACCCAATCCGTCCGCGGCGCCTCATTATCTGTTATCGGCAGCTGTCATGTTCTCCCCGAGGATGGCGGCTACTATGCTGGCTGCCCTCTATGGACGACCGACTTCACCCTGATGACGCCTTTCGCGTAGGTAACCGTGGTGGCTAACCCCGCACCGGGCGGCGCCGGCTCCCCGCAGCATGCCGTGCCGCTGCGGGTGCTGCTGATCGAGGACGACGACGGCGACGCGTTCCTCGTGCAGGAACTGCTCGCTGAGGCGGGCGCCGACATGGTGATGGAGCGGGCGCGCTCGCTGGCTGACGCGCGGCGGCTGATCCCCGGCGCGGCGTGCGTGCTGCTCGACCTCGGCCTGCCCGACGCTCGCGGCCTGCAGGCCCTGCAATGGCTGCTGCAGCACTATCCGGAGTCGGCGACCGTGGTGCTGACCGGGCTGTCCGACGAGCACCTCGGCGAGCAGGCCGTGCGCGCCGGCGCGCAGGACTACCTGGTCAAAGGCGAGGTCTCCGGCGCGACGCTGCAGCGGGTCATCCGGTACGCGATGGAGCGCCGCTACTGGGACGAGACCCAGCGGCAGCTGCACACCGCGCGAATCAACGCGCGCGAGAACGCCCGCCTCGAGCACGGGCTGCTGCCGCAGCCGGTGGTGCGCGACCCGCGGCTGCGGGTGTCGGCCCGCTGCTGGGCCGGCGGCAAGCAGCGGCTGCTCGGCGGCGACTTCTACGACATGGTCGAAGCCGCCGACGGCTGGGTGCACGCGCTGATCGGCGACGTCTGCGGGCACGGCCCTGGCGAGGCCGCGCTCGGCGTCTGCCTGCGAGTCGCCTGGCGGACCCTGGTGCTCGCGGGGCACCCGGCGGAAGAGGTGCTGGCCACCGTCCAGCAGGTTCTCGAGCACGAGCAGCAGGAAGAGGCCATGTTCGCCACCGTGTGCATGCTGTCGGTGGCGCCGGACCGGCGCAGCGGGATCCTGCGGCTGGCCGGCCACCCGGCCCCGCTGCTCGTCACGCCGGACGGGATCACCGAGCTCACCGCCCCGGCGTCCCCGCCGGTCGGCCTCAACACGGCGCGGCGGTGGCCAGGACACGAGGTGGCGCTCGGCGACAACTGGTCGCTGCTGATGTACACCGACGGGCTGATCGAGGGGCGGATCAGCCAGGGGCCGTACCGGCTCGACACCGACGGCCTTATCGACCTGGTCCGCGACGCCCTCGGGCCGCTGCCGTACGATCCCGGGCAGGCCAGCGAGGAACAGCTGCTGCGGCGGCTGATGGAACAGGTGCGCAAGCTCAATTTCGGCGAACTGAACGACGACATCGCGATCCTCGCGCTCGGTTACTCATGACCACGCCGCCCCGTCCTGCCGCTCTCGACTCCCGCCGCTGGCCGCTCAGCCGGATCATCGGCGTCGCGGTGCTGGTCATCGCGCTGTTCTCCGTGGCGGCCATGGTCGGCGGCGGGCTCGCCCTGGCACGGGTGAACCAGCAGCAGGCACGGATCGAGAACACCATCGACCCCGCCGCCCTCGACGCTCAGGCGCTTGACAGCGCGCTGCTGAACCAGGAAACAGGCCTGCGCGGTTACGCGCTCAGCGGCCAGCAGGACTTCCTGGCGCCGTACACCGAGGGGCTTGCCGCGGAGACCAGCACGATCATGACCCTGCGCACGCTGGTGACCGCGCTCCCCGCGCCGAGCACGGCGAACCTCGAGACGGTCATCCAGCAGGCGCACACGTGGCGCACCAGGTACGCGGAGCCGCTGATCAAGCAGGTCGCGGCCAGCGGCAAGCCCGTGGTCAGCCCGGACATCCTGGCGGGCAAGGCGTCCTTCGACGCGCTGCGGGCCCGGCTGGCCGCATTCCAGGCGGACGTCTCCGCCGCCCGGGCACAGACCCTGCACGAGCTGAACGCCGCCTCCGACACGCTCGACACGGTGCTGATCGTCATCGCGGTCGTCCTGGCGGCCATCGTGGTGCTGCTCGCGATTGCCCTGCGCCGCAGCGCGATCCGGCCGCTGTACCTGCTCGCGGGGGCGGCCCGGCGGGTGGCGGACGGCGACTTCGGCCACGAGGTCGTCGCGTCGGGACCGCGCGAGGTCGACCAGCTGGCGGCCGACGTGAACCGGATGCGAGAGCGCATCCTGGCGGAGCTGACCGCGCTGCACGAGGCCAACGAGGCGCTGACGGCGCACGCGACCGACCTGCAGCGGTCCAACGCCGAGCTCGAGCAGTTCGCCTACGTCGCGTCGCACGACCTCCAGGAGCCGCTGCGGAAGGTCACCTCCTTCTGCCAGCTGCTGCAGCGCCGGTACGCCGGCCAGCTCGACGAGCGGGCCGACCAGTACATCGAGTTCGCCGTGGACGGCGCGAAGCGGATGCAGGTGCTGATCAACGACCTGCTGGCGTTCAGCCGGGTGGGCCGTTCCGCCGCCGGCGAGGCCGGCCCGGTCTCCTGTGCGGCCGCGCTCGCGGCGGCACAGGCGAACCTGGAGAACCAGCTGACGCAGGCGGGCGCGACGGTGACCGCGGGCCCGCTGCCGGTGGTCTCGGCACAGCTTCCGCTCATGACCGCGGTCTTCCAGAACCTGCTCGGCAACGCGATCAAGTTCCGCGGCGAGCGAGCCGCCGCGGATCAGCGTGACCGCCGCCCGCGACGGGAGGTCCTGGCTTTTCTCTGTGTCGGACAACGGCATCGGGATCAGTGCAGAATACGCGGAGCGGATCTTCGTGATCTTCCAGCGGCTGCATGACCGGGCGACGTATCCGGGCACGGGCATCGGGCTGGCCATGTGCCGGAAGATCATCGAGTACTTCGGCGGCCGGATATGGCTGGACACCGACGCCGGCGCCGGTGCCGTGGAGGGTGCGGGGGCCGTGTTCCGGTTCACGCTCCCGGTGCTGCCCGAATATCCGTCGCTGCGCTCGCAGCCCGAGTTGCCACAGGTACAGGTACAGGCACAGGTACAGGAGAGTCATGGCTGACAGCGATCGCGCGGAACCGATCGACGTGCTGCTTGTCGAGGACGACGAAGGCGACGTCCTGATGACCAAGGAAGCCTTCGAGTACTACAAGATTCGCAACAGGCTGCACGTCGTCAGTGACGGTGAGCAGGCGCTGCAGTTCGTGCGCCGGGCCGGGCCGTTCGCGGACGCGCCGCGCCCCGGGCTGATCCTGCTCGACGTCAACCTGCCGCGGCTTTCCGGCCTCGAGGTGCTCGCCGAGCTGAAACGGGATCCCGAGCTGCTGCTCATCCCCGTGGTCATGCTGACCACCTCGCAGGCCGAAGAGGACATCCTGCGCAGCTACGAGCTGCACGCCAACGCCTACATCAGCAAGCCGGTCGACTTCGAGCACTTCATCGACGCGATCCGGCAGATCGACGACTTCTTCCTGGCGCTGGTGAAGCTGCCGGTGCTGCCTGCCTGACGGTTGCCTGGCGGACCGCCGCCTGCCTGATCGGTTGTCTGCCTGACCGGTTGTCTGCCTGACCGGTTGTCTGCCTGACCGGTTGTCAGCAGCCGCCGGGCGGCCCTGGCTCGCCCTCCCCCGTTTCCGGGTCGTCGACTTCTCCGTACGCGCCACTGCGCAGCACCGCGCCGAAGTGCACCACGTACCAGTCTCCGCGCCAGGAAATAAGAGAAGCTATCCCGAACGATCTCGTTTCTCCGCCCTGCTCGTAGACGACTCGCGGGCCGGGCAGGTGCCAGTAGCCGGCGCTGTTGTAGCAGGCGCCGGGAGACACCCACACGGCGAGCTCCGACGGGGCGATGACCCGGACGAACGTGGCGCCGTGGCCGACCTCGGCGTGGGCCGCCGCCACGTCGAGCGTGAAGTCGTACCAGAGCCGGTTCTCCCAGTCGGACACCGGGCCGGCGATGGCCTTGACCTGGGTGTACGCGGCCTCGGGGAAGAACGCGGGAAGCGCGAGGCTGGCTTTGCCCGTGGTCACGGCGAGCCACAGGTCGTACATGGCGTTATGGAACGGGGTCGAGGCGGTGCTCGGGAACGCGGCGGTCTGATGGAGGCTTCCCGCGCCCGGCGCGACCGGCAGCGCGCTCGGCGGCGGCGGCAGGGGCTCGAGCGGGGGCCCGCCGCTGCGGGCGGCGTGCGGTACGCCGTCGCCAGGCCCGGCCGCGGGGTCGGCGCTCCTCGCGGCGGCCCGCTGGGATCGCGCGGACGGGCTGGCGGCGGCTTGCCCGGTGCCGCTGCTGCCGCCGGTGCCGCTGCTGCCGGTGCCGCTGCTGCCGGTGCCGCTGCTGCAGGCAGCGAGCGCGACGAGGCCGGCGACCAGCAGCGCGGCCGGCACCGGCGCGCGCTTCAGGCTCCGGACCGCTCTGTCCCGCGGTGTCACAGCATGCAAATTACCCCAGGTCCCGTCCTTCCGCCCGGCGGACGCGCGGCCCTACCCTTGGACTTCTAGCCCGGCCCCGAGGGAGAACGCCGATGACGACGCGGGAAACGCCTGTCCTGCTGCTGCACGGCTTCTGGCACGGGGCCTGGTGCTGGTCGGAGGTGCTCGGCAGGCTCACCGCCGCCGGCACACGGGCGCTGGCGGTCGACATGGCCGGGCACGGGCTGCGCGCCCGGCGTCCCGGCACGCCCACGGCCCGGCCCTTCGATCCCGCCGCGCTGGCCGCCGAGCCGTCCCCGGCGATCGCGGACCTGGACGAGGCCGCCGCGCTGTTCGTCGCGCAGGCGCGGGCGCTGGGCGGCGGAGCGCCGGTGACCGCGGTCGCGCACAGCATGGGCGGCAACGTGCTGACCAGGGCCGTCCAGGACGCGCCAGGCCTGTTCGCGCACGCCGTCTACGTGACCGCGTTCATGCCGGCCTCCGGCGTTCCTGCCGCCGCCTACATCTTCGCGCCGGAGAACGAGGGCGACCTGGTCCAGGTGGCGATGGTGGCCGACCCGGCGGCGATCGGCGGGCTGCGCCTCGACACCGCCTCGCCCGATCCGGCGTATCACCAGCTGCTGCGCGACGCCTTCTTCGGCGACGTCGGCACCGATGTCGCCGACGCCGCGATCGGGCTGCTCACTCCGGACGCCCCCGCCGGCATCGCCGCCGGGGCGACCACGCTCACCGCCGACGGCTGGGGTTCGGTCCCGCGCACGTACGTCGTGTGCACGCGGGACCGGGCGCTGCAGCCGCCCATGCAGCGCAGGTTCATCGAGCTCGCCGACGCCGCCTTCCCTGGCAATCCCACCAGCGTGCACACGCTGGAGTCCTCGCACTCCCCGTTCCTGTCGATGCCGGCCGAGCTCGCCGGCATCATCCTCAAGCTCTGACCCGAGAGAGCCCCGGCCGCGGGCGCCCGTTCTCGGGACTTAGGAGCAGAACCCTACGCTCTTCTTGCTGTTATCACCGCATTAGCGTAGTTTCCTGCTCCTAAGTCATGATCGTCTCACGATGCGGGACGGAGGAGGGACCGGGCCGGAGGGTCACGCGGGCGGGCTGATCCACAGGGAGATGTGCGCGGGCTCCAGCGTCTGCTGCACGACGCTGGTCAGGTCGTCGCGGACCGCGGTCACGTCCACGGCGTCCTTGAGGCCCGCGGCGAACGCGGCGACCGTGCGGTCCGCGTTGTACCGCGTCCGGTTGAACCGGCGGTCCACGACCCGCTGGACTCGCTGCCGCAGCGGGTTGAACAGCGCCGCCGCCGCCAGCGTCGAGGCGGCGACCGCCACCGGGGACGACAGGGACAGCACGTCGGTGGTCAGCAGCACGAGCCCCGCGAACACGCCGACCAGCATGCCGGTGACCAGGGCGTACGCCAGCGTCCTCGAGATGATCCTGTCGATGTCGTACAGCCGGTAGCGGAGGATCGCCACGCCGATGGACACCGGCAGCGCGGCGAGTCCGAACCACGCGATGTTATCTATCCACTGATCGACGGTCGAGACAGAACTCGACGACGAGCTGAAGACCACGGCGAGCACCAGGCCGACGATGCTGACGGCGGCGCCGCTGGCGAGCCACTTGAGCTGTTGCCGCCGCTCGCCTGACGAGCGCCGCCAGCTCAGCACCTGGCGGCCGATGAAGGCCACCGACAGCGCGAGGAGGACGAGCAGGGAGCCGTGGTCGCTGACCGCGAACCACCCAGTGGGGTTGTCGACGGTGGTCAATCCACCAGTGCCGTCGACGCGGACCGGGTGGGCAGCGAGAGCGGAGCCGGTGGCCACCGCGAGTGCGACGAGCAGGACCGCGAACGCCGCGCACCAGACCCGCAGCGCCCCGCGCCAGAACCGGGACGGCAGCTTGCCGTCGGGGAACAGCAGGATCGCCACGATGAACAGCGCCAGGCCCTCCAACCACAGCCCATCGACGGCTAGCCCAGCAGCGGCGAACGGCAGGTGGTGCCCCAAGTGGTAGTCGAGATAGGCGTAGTCCCCGCCGACGGTAGGGACGAAGAGGAAGATGGCGATGACCAGGAAGAGCCAGCCGAGCGGGTTGCGCGGCTGGCGCCTGGCGATCAGGAACCCGATCGCCGTGCACGGCACGCCGATGACCAGCGCCACGACTCCGTCGCCCACCAGATGCGCGAACACCGACAGCGGAATCATGGCCGCCAGCGACGCCGCGGCGACACTGCCGAGCACCACGGACCAGCCCTTGCTGTGCATGATGGCAGCGTACGGCCGGATCGTTCCGGGAACGTTACCGCTCGCCGGGCCCCGGCCGGAGAATTCACGCGCCTCATTTGCCCGCAGAGGCCCCTATTAGGCCGATATGCGTCCGCTATCGCGAACTTACCGTCACGGCAATAGACGCCTGCCAGATAGCGATGTAAAATTCGCCCAGATTGCCAGCCACACACGGGGATGTCGGCTGGAAAACGGGGGGCATTCATGGAATCAACGTGCGCGACAAGAGCGGTCAAGGTTCTTAAGTACCTGCGCCGCGAGGTTCCCGCGACCATACCTCGGTCGAGCGTGGACGAACTCGAAGAGCTGCCGTCAGGCGTCCTGGCGCACCTGCACACCACGTCGGACTGGGACGAGGTGACCAAGGACGAGCAGCTGCGGGACTGGCTCGCCGCCAATCCGGTCCCCGCTCCGCGAGCGAGGGCCTCCGGCCCCCTCTTCGAAGGCACGCTGGTCTTCGCCCAGGTCACCTTCCAGGTCGCCGGCCAGCTACCGTCCGCCATAACGATGACGGACATGCAGACCACGCGCGACTACGCGGCCCTGGCGGTCATTCCCATCCAGCGGTACGTGTCCCAGTACGGGATGAGCAGCGTCGGCGTCTGGCCCGACGTCATGCCGTTCACCGCGAACCTGACAAGCGCCAGCTTCACCCTGGGACAGTTCGAGACCTGGGTGGACCAGATCGCCCAGACCGCGCGCGCCAACAACGTGAGCAATCCCTGCGTCGTGATACCGCACAACAGGCAGCTGCCGAACAGCGCGCAATTCACGGGCGAACGAAACTCGTTCCACGGAATGACGGGGAATGGCACGCCATTCTGCTACAGCCTCGTGTTCACCGAGAACCTGACCATCGCCGACCCGGGACATTTCTACGCGGACAAGCTCAGCCACGAGATCGCCGAGATGACCGTCGACCCCAAGGCCGACGACAGCAACCCCGAGGTGTGCGACGCCTGCGCGGGGAACTGCAACAACATCTGGTTCACCCTGTTCGACAGCAACGGGGTCTACATGGGCGGAACTGCCGACCCGGCCTCGGCTCCCGGTTACACGTTCTTCATCAACCCGATCGTGTCCGGGGCCGTGTCCGTGAATTCGGATAGCTGCATCGCCGTGGCCGCCGACAAGGAGAGCGGATGCGTCTATCCGCCTCCGTTCGTGGCCGGCGAGCTGCTGTCCTACGCGGACGATGCCAGCCCGGGCAACGTCTCCGCCCCGATTCTGGTCGGGTTCGGCGGCTGGCTCCCGTTCAAGTTCCTGTTCGCCGGGCAGAACGCCGCCGGCATGAGCCGCATCTACGCCGTCAACCAGGACGGCCAGCTCTTGTCCTACGGGGACGACGGGGCCCAGGGCAACGTCTCCGACCCGGTGACCGTCGGGTTCGGCGGCTGGCTCCCGTTCAAGTTCCTGTTCGCCGGCAAGAACGCCGCCGGAGAGAACCGCATCTACGCGGTCAATTCCAGCGGCGAGCTGCTGTCCTACGGCGACGACAGCAGCCCGGGCAACGTCTCCGACCCGGTGACCGTCGGGTTCGGCGGCTGGCTCCAGTTCACGTTCCTGTTCGCCGGGCAGAACGCCCTGGGCGAGAACCGCATCTACGCCGTGAACTCAAGCGGCGAGCTGCTGTCCTACGGCGACAACGGCAGCCCGGGCAACGTCTCCGACCCGGTGACCGTCGGGTTCGGCGGCTGGCAGCAGTTCACGTTCCTGTTCGCCGGGCAGAACGCCCAGGACCAGAACCGCATCTACGCGGTGAACCAAAGCCAGAACGGCCAGCTGCTGTCCTACGGTGACGACGGAAACCCGGGCAACGTCTCGGCCCCCGTCACCGTCGGGTTCGACGACTGGCTGGACTTCCGGTATCTGTTCGCCGGCCGTAACCTCGCCGGCGCGAACCGCATCTACGCGGTCCCCGCGTAGGCGCGCTCCAGGGCGGCGATGTCGAACTTCTTCATGGTGAGCATCGCCGCCGTCGCGCGTGCCGCCTTCTCCTGGTCGCCGCCGGTGACCATGTTGAGGAACCTGGTCGGGACGACCTGCCAGGAGAGGCCGTACTTGTCGACGAGCCAGCCGCAGGCGACTTCCTGGCCGCCATCGGTCAGCCGGTCCCAGTAGTAGTCGACCTCGGCCTGGTCGGCGCACTCGACGACGATCGACACGGCGGCGTTGAACTGGTACAGCGGGCCGCCGTTGAGCGCCAGGAACTGCTGGCCGTTGAGCTCGAACTCCACCGTGGCGACGGTGCCTTCCGCGCCCGGCCCCGCGCTCGTGTACCGCTGCACCCGGCCGAGCCTGGAGTCCTTGAAGATGCCCATGTAGTAGTGCGCCGCCTCTTCGCCCTGGTTGTCGAACCACAGGCAGGTGGTGAACGGCTTGCTGGTCATCGGGCCTCCCAGTGAGTTTCGCTGCGTCGTCCTACAGACCGCTCCCGCGCCCCGAACTCATCGCCGATGGACAGAAAAGTCGGCGGGTGGAGGCAGTATAGAAGGATGGCAGGACAACCACCGGTGAGCAGCGCCGAGGCCCTCGACGAGTTCTCGCCCGCGACGCGGGCGTGGTTCGAGGGCGCTTTCGCCGTGCCCACGCAGGCGCAGGCGCAGGCGTGGCGTGCGATCGGATGGGAGGGACCTGCCGGGGAAAAGAATGACACGCTGGTGGTCGCGCCTACCGGGTCGGGGAAGACGCTCGCCGCGTTCCTGTGGGCGATCGACAGGCTCGCCGCGACGCCGCCGCCCGCCGACAGGAAGCGGCGCTGCCGGGTGCTGTACGTCTCGCCGCTGAAGGCGCTCGCGGTGGACATCGAGCGGAACCTGCGCTCCCCGCTGACCGGGATCAGGCAGGCGTCGCACCGGCTGGGGCTGCCCGAGCCCGACATCGGCGTCGCGATCCGCACCGGGGACACCGCGGCCGACGAGCGGCGCAAGATCGCGAGCCGCCCGCCGGACATCCTGATCACCACGCCGGAGTCGCTGTTCCTGCTGCTCACCTCCCAGGCCAGGGAGATACTGCGCGGGGTCGAGACGGTGATCGTCGACGAGGTGCACGCGGTGGCGGGCAACAAGCGGGGCGCGCACCTGGCACTGTCGCTCGAACGGCTCGACGCGCTGCGCACCGGGGACGACGGCGGCCGGGCGCAGCGGATCGGGCTGTCGGCGACGGTCCGGCCGCCCGAGGAGGTCGCCACGTTCCTTGGCGGCGCGCGCCAGGTCACGGTCGTGCAGCCGGCCAGCGCGAAGCGCATCGAGCTCGAGGTGGTCGTCCCTGTGGAGGACATGACCGACCTGGAGACCGCGCAGGGGCTGCCCGATGAAGACGGCAGGGACGACCCGGTAAGGCGCCGGTCGATCTGGCCCCACGTCGAGGAGCGGGTGCTCGACCTCATCGAGCAGCACCGGTCCACGATCGTGTTCGCCAACTCCCGCCGGCTGGCCGAGCGGCTCTGCGGACGGCTCAACGAGCTCGCCGCCGAACGGTCCGGCGACCCCGATCAGCCGGTCACGATCGCGCGGGCGCACCACGGCTCGGTCTCCAGGCAGGAGCGGACCGAGATCGAGGAGGCGCTCAAGGCCGGGCGGCTGCCCGCCGTGGTCGCCACGTCCAGCCTCGAGCTCGGCATCGACATGGGCGCGGTCGACCTGGTCATCCAGGTCGAGTCGCCGCCGTCGGTGGCCAGCGGGCTGCAGCGGGTCGGCCGGGCCGGGCACAACGTCGGCGACATCTCCCGGGGGGTCATCTTCCCCAAGTACACCGGTGACCTGGTGCAGGCCGCCGTCGTCGCGGGCCGGATGCACGACGGCGCGATCGAGGAGCTGCGGATCCCGCGCAACCCGCTGGACGTGCTCGCCCAGCAGATCGTCGCGATGGCGGCGCTCGACGACTGGCCGGTGGATGACCTCGAGGCCGTGGTGCGGCGCGCGGCGCCGTTCAGCGGGCTGACCAGGCCGGTGCTCGAGGCGGTGCTCGACATGCTCGCCGGGCGGTACCCGGGCGAGGAGTTCGCCGGCCTGCGGCCGCGGGTCGTCTGGGACCGGCTGGCCGGCGTGATCCACGGCAGGCCAGGGGCGCAGAAGCTGGCGGTGACCAGCGGCGGCACGATCCCGGACCGGGGGCTGTTCGGGGTGTTCCTGCCGGCCGCGGAGAGCAAGCAGCCGCGACGGGTCGGCGAGCTCGACGAAGAGATGGTGTACGAGTCGCGGGTCGGCGACGTGTTCGTGCTCGGCGCCAGCTCGTGGCGGATCGAGGACATCACGCCGGACCGCGTGCTGGTGCTGCCCGCCCCCGGCCAGCCGGGCAAGCTGCCGTTCTGGCACGGCGACACGCCGGGCAGGCCCGCCGAGCTCGGCAAGGCGATCGGCGCGAAGATCCGCGAACTGTCGAAGCTGCCCGACGAGCAGGCCGTTATGCAGCTCCAGGAAGCGGGGCTGGACCCGCTCGCCGCGCGGAACATGGTCAAGTACCTCGCCGACCAGCGGCAGGCGACCGGCCACGTGCCCGACGACAGGACGCTGGTCGTGGAGCGGTTCCGCGACGAGCTCGGCGACTGGCGCGTCGTGCTGCACAGCCCCTACGGGGACCGGGTGCACGCGCCGTGGGCGCTGGCCATCACGGCACGGCTGCGCGAGCGGTACGGCGGGATGGACGTCCAGGCGCTGCACACCGATGACGGGATCATCATCAGGGTGCCGGACAGCGACGAGCCGCCGCCCGCGGGGATCGCGCTGCTCGACCCGGACGAGGTCGCCGACATCATCACCGCCGAGGTCGGCGGCAGCGCGCTGTTCGCCTCCCGGTTCAGGGAATGCGCCAGCCGGGCGCTGCTGCTGCCGAAGCGGCAGCCGGGCCGCCGCACTCCGCTGTGGCAGCAGCGGCAGCGCAGCGCGCAGCTGCTCGAGATCGCCAGCCAGTACCCGGGCTTCCCGATCACGCTGGAGACCGTCAGGGAGTGCCTCCAGGACGTCTTCGACGTGCCCGCCCTGATGGAGCTGCTCAGCGACCTGGCCGCCCGCCGGATCAGGATGGTAGAGGTCGAGACGGCCACCCCGAGCCCGTTCGGGAAATCTCTGCTCTTCCGCTACGTCGGCGCCTTCATGTACGAGGGCGACGCGCCGCTCGCCGAGCGGCGCGCGCAGGCGCTCGCGCTCGACCCGGCGCTGCTCGCGGAGCTGCTCGGCACCGACGGGCTGCGCGAGCTGCTCGACGCGGGCGTGGTCGAGGAGACCGAGCGTGACCTGCAGCACCTGTCGGAGAGCCTGGCGCTGCCGGGACGCGGAGGCCGTCGCCGACCTGCTGCGCACCAGCGGGCCGCTGACCGCCGCCGAGGTAGCCGAACGGTGCACGGAACCGGGCGCGGCGGACGGCTGGCTCGCCGGCTTGTCGGCGGCCAGGCGCATCATCGAGCTGCGGGTGGCCGGGCAGCCGATGTGGGCCGCGATCGAGGACGCGGGGCGGCTGCGCGACGCGCTAGGCGTGGCACTGCCCGTCGGCATCCCCGAGGCGTTCACCCAGCCGCTGCCCGACCCGCTGGGCGACCTCGTCGCGCGGTACGCGCGGACGCACGGGCCGTTCGCGGCGAGCGCGGTCGCGACGCGCTACGGGCTGGGCGTCGCCGTCGTCGCGACGGCGCTGCGCCGGCTGGCGGCCGCGGGCCGGATGGCCGAGGGTGAGTTCCTGGCGGGCCGCCGGGGCACCGAATGGTGCGACAGCGAGGTGCTGCGGCTGCTGCGGCGGCGGTGCCTGGCGCGGCTGCGCAAGGAAGCGGAGCCGGTGGAGCCCGCCGTCCTCGGCCGGTTCCTGCCGACGTGGCACGGGATCCAGCCGGCCGGCGCGCCGCCGGTCCGGCGGCGGGCGGACGCCGGCGTGGTCCTGGAGGCGGTCGAGCGGCTCGCCGGCGCGCCGGTGCCCGCCTCGGCGCTGGAGACGCTGATCCTGCCGAGCCGGGTGCCCGGCTACTCCCCCGCGATGCTTGACGAGCTCACCGCGGCGGGCGAGGTGGTCTGGGCGGGCGCGGGGACCGTGGGCAGCGGCGACGGCTGGCTGGTGCTCGCCCCCGCGGAGAGCGCGCCGCTGCTGCTGCCCGAGCCCGCCGAGCCGACGATGACGCCGCTGCACGGCGCGGTGCTGACGGCGCTGGCCGGGGGCGGCGCGCTGTTCTTCCGGATGCTCGGCGACCGGGTCACGGCGGTCCTTGACGGGCACCCGCCGCTGGACGCCGACCTCGTCACCGCCGTCTGGGATCTCGTGTGGGCCGGGCTGCTGACCAACGACACCCTCGCCCCGCTGCGGGTGGTGACCAGCGGCGGCGGGGCCGTCCGCCGTTCCGGCGCCCCGGCCGCGCCGCGCCGCGCCGCACCCGCCGCGCGGCTGGCGATCCCGCCGCGCACCCCGCCTACGGGCGGTGTGTTCAACCCGCGGCCCGCGCCGCGGCGTTACGGCGGCGGGGGCGGCGGTACGCGCCGCCTGGCGATGCCGTCGCGCACCGGGCCGCCGACCGTGACCGGACGGTGGTCGCTGCTGCCGGACCGGGCAGGCGGCGCCGACGGCGCCGCCGCGACGATGCGCGCGCACGCGCAGGCGCTGACCCTGCTGGAACGGCACGGCGTGCTGACCAGGGGGGCGGTGGCCGCCGAGCGGGTGCCCGGCGGGTTCGGCGCGGTGTACCCGGTGCTGCGCGCGATGGAGGAGACCGGCCAGTGCCGCCGCGGCTACTTCGTGGCGGGCCTCGGCGCGGCCCAGTTCGCGCTGCCCGGCGCGGTGGACCGGATGCGGGCGCTGGCCGGGGACCCCCGCCCCGCTGACCCGTGGGCGTCGGATGCCGCCCCCGATCCTTCGGAACGTACGGTGGTCCTCGCAGCGGCCGATCCCGCGCAGCCGTACGGGGCGGCGCTGCCGTGGCCCGCTCGCCCCGGCGAGACCGCGACCTCGCACCGGCCAGGCCGCAAGGCGGGCGCGGTCGTGGTGCTGAGCGGCGGCGAGCTGGTGCTGTACGTCGAGCGCGGCGGCAAGACCCTGCTGTCCTGGAGCGACGACCAGGCGGTGCTCGAGCCGTGCGCCGCGGCGCTGGCCGCCACCGTCAGGGACGGCGCGCTCGGCCGGATCACCGTCGAGAAGGCCGACGGCGAAACCGTGTACGACTCGCCGTTGGCTACGGCCCTGGCGTCGGCGGGCTTCCGCCCCACCCCCCGCGGCCTCCGGCTGCGCGGCTGACCGGCAGAGCGCCCCGCCGCGGGGATGCCAGCGGCGGCGTACTGCTGCGCGGAAACCGGTGCGGCGGCGGAAGTCCAGGTCTATGCCGCCCCATATCCAGGCGTGACTCTTAGCGCAGATCCCACTACGATCATGATCGTGGTGCTACTACCGGGTCCCATGTGGCCCGGGTTGGTTGCCGGTGCACCGCGAGGCAAGGGAGAGGCCATGGTGCTCGCTAATAGTTCGTATTCTTATCCGCTGCTAGGCGCATTCTGGACGATCATCGAGATCTTCCTGTGGGTGCTCTGGTTCTGGGTCCTGATCACGGTGTTCATCGACATCTTCCGCAGCCATGACCTGTCCGGCTGGGGCAAGGCACTGTGGTTCTTGTTCGTGCTGATCATCCCGCTGATCGGTGTCCTGGTGTACCTGATCGTCCGCGGCGGCAAGATGCATGAGCGGATGGTGCAGCAGGCGCAGCAACAGGATGACCAATTCCGCGATTACGTTCAGGATGCCGCGGGTTCGCAAAGTCCGGCGGACCAGCTAACCAAGCTCGCTGAGCTGCGCGACCGGGGCGTGATCACCAACGAGGAGTTCGAACGCCAGAAGGCCAAGATCCTGGCCTGAGCGGCAGGCGGCCACCTCCGACCCAACGGCCTAGCCGGGGTCGGGGGTGGCCTCGTGCCATTCGCGGACGTGGTAGCCGCGCACCACGCCGGCGCGGACGAACGGGTCGCCCGCGGCGAACTCCTCGGCGGCCTCGAGGGTGGTGAAGATGGCCATAGAGCCGGCGCGGTCGGTGAACGGGCCGAGCGACAGCAGCACGCCCCTGGCCATGAACTGCCCGTACCAGGCCCGGTGTGCCGGGAAGTTCTCCGCCGCCAGCGAGAGGTCGCCGCTGTCGTAGAACACCACGTAGCGCACGCTGTTACCCATGGCGCGTGATGAACCGCTCCCTGAGCAGGATCCACATCGCCTCGACACCGTCGCGCCAGGTGAGCTTCTTGCCGGCCTCGCGGCTACGCGCCTTGTAGCTGATCGGCACCTCGAAGGGCCGGATACCGCGGCGCAGCAGCTTCCCGGTGACCTCGGCTTCCATGCCGAACCCGGTCTCCCTGACGCGCAGCTCCCGGTACAACGGTGCGGGTATCAGCTTGAAACAGGTCTCCAGGTCGCTGATGTAGCAGTTGAACAGAACATTAGCGAAAGTGGTTACTGCCTTGTTACCGAGGACATAGAGATACGAATAGGAATTGTGACTGCCAAAGGTCCTGGTGCCGTAGACGACCTCGGCATCCCCGGTGAGGACCGGCGTGAGAAGCGAGGGGATCTGGGCCGGCGAGTACTCCAGGTCGGCGTCGCACATGATCACGTAGTCGCCGGTCGCGACGGCGGCCGCGGTGCGGATCGCGGCGCCTTTGCCCTGGTTACGCTCGTGCAGATGGATGCTTACCCGGGGATCGCTCTCGAAGGAGTGGTACAGGTCCCTGGTACCGTCGGTGCTTCCGTCGTCCACCACGACGAGCTCGATCTCGCAAGGGAAGTCGACGCCGAGGACCTCCTTCATCGCGGAGGTGAGGGTCGTGAACTCGTTGTAGACAGGCATCAGGATCGAAAGCTTCACGCAGGTGAGGCTACTGCATAGCGTCTTATGATGAAGAGTTCCTTAGCATGTTCTGAAGAATTAGTTGGTAGATTGCGGCCTCATGGATCGCAAACGGACTCTCGTCACCGGCGGCTCGGGTTTTATCGGGTCCCACCTGTGCCAGCGCCTGCTCGACATGGGCCACGACGTGCTCGCCGCGGACAATTTCTACTCCAGCGACCGGCACAACGTGCAAGAGCTGCTGCGGAACCCGCGCTTCGAGCTCATGCGCCACGACGTGACGTTCCCGCTCTACGTCGAGGTCGACGAGATCTATCACCTCGCCTGCCCGGCGTCGCCGGTGTACTACCAGCGGGACCCGGTCCAGACGACCAAGACGTGCGTGCACGGCTCCATCAACATGCTCGGCCTCGCCAAGCGGCTGGGCGCGCGGATCCTGCTCACCTCGACGTCCGAGGTGTACGGCGACCCGGCCGTGCACCCGCAGTCGGAGTCGTACTGGGGCAACGTCAACCCGATCGGGATCCGGTCCTGCTACGACGAGGGCAAGCGGGCCGCGGAGACGCTGTTCTTCGACTATCACCGGCAGCACGGCCTGCCGATCAAGGTCGCGCGGATCTTCAACACCTACGGGCCGAAGATGCAGCCAGACGACGGCCGGGTGGTATCGAACTTCATCGTGCAGGCCCTCAAGGGCGAACCGCTCACCGTCTTCGGCGACGGCTCGCAGACCAGGTCGTTCTGCTACATCGACGACATGGTGGACGGCCTGATCAGCCTCATGAACTCGCCGCGAGAGGTGACCGGGCCGATCAACCTCGGCAATCCCGGCGAGTTCACGATGATCGAGCTCGCGAAGCAGGTCATGGCCCTGACCGACAGCGACTGCGAGCTGCAGCACCTGCCGCTGCCCGCCGACGATCCGGTACGCCGCAAGCCAGACATCAGCCGCGCGCGGGACGTGCTGGGCTGGGAGCCGGCCGTGCCGCTCAGCGAGGGGCTCGCGCGGACCGTCGACTACTTCCGCGGCGTGCTCAATGGTTAGCATCCGCCTTAGTTAGTTGCGGTGTCTGGGGAGCAGCGAAACGATGGGTGTTACGGACGGTAATATGCCTGAGCACGACGCACGACGGAGGGAACAGCGGATGCGACTGACGGTGATCGGAGTCGGATACCTCGGCCTGACGCACGCCGCCTGCATGGCGGACCTCGGGCACGACGTGCTGGCGATCGACACCGATCACGAGCGCGTCGCGCGGATATCCGCCGGCGAGATGCCATTCTTCGAGCCCGGGCTCGAATCGCTGCTGCGGAAGGGCCTGGAGACGGGCAGGCTGCGGTTCACCACCGTCTACAAGGACATCGGCGAGTTCGGTGACGTCCATTTCCTGTGCGTCGGAACGCCGCAGGGAGCTGACGGCGCCGCGGACCTCAGCTACGTGACGCAAGCCGCGGACGCGCTCGCCCCGCACCTGCGGCCGGGGTGCCTGATCGCGGGGAAGTCCACGGTCCCGGCCGGGACGGCCAGGAAGCTGCTGGCCAGGATCCGCGCGGCGGCACCGGCCGGCGCCGAGGTGGACCTCGCGTGGAATCCGGAGTTCCTGCGCGAGGGGAACGCCGTCCAGGACACGCTGCGCCCTGACCGCTTCGTCTTCGGCGTCACGTCGCAGCGGGCCGAAGCGCTGCTGCGCCGGGTCTACGAGCAGCCGCTGGCCGACGGGACCCCGGCGCTGACCATGGGCCTCGAAACCGCCGAGCTCGTCAAGGTGTCGGCCAACGCGTTCCTGGCCACCAAGATCTCGTTCATCAACGCGGTGGCCGACGCCTGCGAAGCCGCGGGAGCGGACGTGACGCAGCTCGCCGCGGCGCTGGCCCATGACGAGCGGATCGGCGGGCGGGCCATGTCCCCAGGTCTCGGCTTCGGCGGCGGCTGCCTGCCCAAGGACATCCGCGCGTTCCGCGCCACGGCCGCGAGCCTGGGGGCCGACTCCATGGTCAGCCTGCTCGGCGACGTCGACGAGATCAACAAGAGCCGCCGGTCACGGGTGGTCGACATGGCGCGCGACGCGGTCGGCGGCTCGCTGGCGGGCAAGCGCGTCGCGGCGCTCGGCCTGGCGTTCAAGCCGAACAGCGACGACGTCCGTGACTCGCCCAGCCTGGACGTCTGCGGGCGGCTCGCCGCCGAGGGCGCGATCGTGTCGGCGCACGATCCCGTGGCGCTGGAGAACGCGTCCAGGCTCCGCCCTGACCTGCGTTACGCGAAGTCCGTGCTCGAAGCGGCGGAAGGCGCGGACCTGGTCCTGCACCTGACCGAATGGACCGAGTACCGGTCCATCGAGCCGTCCGCGCTCGCCGAGGTGGTCGCGCAGCGCCGCGTGATCGACGCCAGGTGCGTGCTCGACGTACCGGCCTGGGAGTCCGCGGGGTGGACGGTACGCACCGTGGGGCGGTCCGCGAACCTCAGGAACCTAGCCGCCAGCTGAGCACTCCGCCGATGTGCGTGGCCGGGCTGCCGTAGAGCCGGGTCAGCAGCCGCGCGACCGGTGACCGCGCGCCGGTGACCGCGACGATCGCGGCCGTGTGCCAGGATCCGATGACGGCGCGGATCTCCGCGTCGGGCAGGCCACGGGGATGCTGTCCCAGATAGACGCTGTTCAGGTACCTGGCGACATCGCTCGGCTGGCTGTTGGCCTGGAAGAAGAACGAGGCCTGCCCCGTCGCGGTAGGCCCGATGAAGTAGCCGCCGATCATCGCGCCTGGCTGGCCGGTGTCTGCCTGCCAGCGCAGCACTTGCGACTGGCCGCCGGAGGGGAACGGCACGATGAGCACCGGCGCGTCCGACGGCAGCCGCAGCGTGCTGAAGGTCGCCTGCCAGCCGGCCGGGACCTGCGCGACCGGGGTTACCTTGTAGGGCAGCGGTACCAGCGGCAGGACGGCGAGCACCGCGACCGCGCCGAGCGCGCCGCGGGTCCAGCCGCGCGCCCCCGGCCAGCCGCGCCAGCCCGGCCAGCCCTGTCGGCCTTCGGCGCGCGGCACCGCCGCCAGCGCCCGGTCCAGCGCGAACACCAGCAGCGCGGCGGCCGCGCCGTCGGCGAGGATCGCGAACCGCCACGGCAGCACCTGGGCCAGGCCGGGCAGGCCCTGGACCGAGTGCCACGGCAGCAGCCGCCCCGGCCACCTGACGCCGCCGCCGATGGGCAGGCTGCCGCCGCCGAGCGCGCACAGTTCCAGTACCGCCCACATCACCGCCGCGGTCCTGACGCGTATGTCCCGCCAGAACACCACCGCGGCGATCACCAGGACGAGGATCAGCGGCCAGCCCAGGTAGTCCATGTACTCGGCGGGCAGTTGCAGGGTCACGGCGGCCTCGGCCGCGCTGGCGGGAGTGTGGAACAGCAGCGAAGCATCCGGCACGACGAACCAGCTGAGATTGCCGGTCAGCGTGGCCCGCAGCTTGCTGTGCTCGGCCAGCGGCCCCGCGAACTGCGTCCACAGCGCGTACCCGTCGAGGAGCAGGACCAGCACCGCCGCGACGGCCAGCCCGGGCAGCGCCTCGCGGGCGCGCCGCGGCACTTCCCTCGGGCGGCTCAGCGCGAGCGCCACCACCAGGATCAGGCTCGCGACCGCCGTGTAGACGAGGAGCTCTTCCCCGATGAACAGCTGCGCGGCGCAGAGCAGCCCGAGCCAGAGGCCGGTCCTGACGCCGCGCCCGCGGCCGGTGACCAGGCGGGCGACGGCATCGACGATCAGCGGCGGCAGGACCGCGAACTGCAGATGGTAATGCCCGAGGCCCGCGGTCACGAGCGCCGGGGAGAACCCGTAGACCGCCCCGCCGAGCGCGGCCGCGCCGAGGCTCGCTCCCCACCGCCGCAGCACCCAGAACAGGGCGGCCGCCGACCCCGCGAAGCCCAGCGTCAGCGCCACGGTGAGGCTGACCTGCGGGCCCCACAGCAGCGTCACCGGCGACAGCAGCACCCCCGGCAGCAGGAACGACGTGTTCCACATCAGGTTGACGCCCACCGGCGCGTTCATCGCGGTCGTGAACAGCGCGGGCAGCTGCCCGTGCGAGACAGCCGTCGCCGCGTACTGCACGAACCACGCGAACAGGTCCACGTCGCCGCGGTCGCCGGCCTGCATGCGGCCAGCCGGATCACGCCACAGATGCGCTGTCACCGCCAGCGCGGCGAGGAGGTAGCAGCCCACCACCAACCAGGGCCACGCTGCCCTGAAGCGGCGCTCGCGCCGCGTCGCCGCGGGCGGCGACCCCTGGCGCGTCGCCGCGGGCGCCGGCTCGACCGGCTCGATCGCATCCACGGACGCGCGCGGGTCCAGGCCGACCTCACGTGGTTCCCCGGGTGTCACAAGCCTGCCTCGCTCCTGCCTCTCGGACTGGCGAATCGTACCGTCCGCGGCGCTATCGGGACCATCGAGTTCACCCAACGGGATGGCCCAGCTGGCGGAGCAGGTTCTTGTTCCACACCATGATCGTGTAGTCCCTGAAGTGGTACACGCGGGCCGGCGGCCCGAACGCCGCGCGGGCCCTCGCGGGAGTCACCTGTTCTCCGGGGACGGTGATGAAGAAGTTGGCGCTGTGGTCGGACGCACGGAAGATCCGCATGTCCTCGTTCCAGTGCCACGGCGACAGCCCCCTGCCCGTCAGCTTCACCGATCCCATGGTGATCGTCCCGCCGGAGTCGAGCGTAACGCTGTTCGCTTCCCAGTAGGGGGCGAGTCCGCTGCGCAGGCGGTGCTGCTGCAGCCAGACGGCCACCGCCGCGTTGTCCGGCGGCGCTTGCCGGCCCGCCGCGGCGAAACCCAGCATGACCGCGTAGCAGGCCAGTCCGGCCGCGAGGGCCGGGACCAGCCTGGCCCGCAGCAGCGGGCCGCCGAGCAGCCGCCCGGCGAGCGCCGCGCCCAGCGAGAGGACCGGGGCTATCTCGTGCGCCTGGTCGACGTTCCTGATCTGGTAGAAGAGGAAGTACGCGGCGATGTTGGCCACGATCGCGACCACCAGCACGTCGGCGACCAGGTTGGCGCGATCCGCGGCGGACGGTCCGCGCCAGCCGAGCGTGCGGACCAGCCGCCAGATGCCCAGTACCAGGGCCGCCAGCACCAGCACGGCCCCGGCGAGGTGGATGAGGGCGAAGGCCTCGTTCAGCGTGCCGCGCGCGCCCGCGACGTCGGCGCCGAACAGGGACAGGACGCTGCGGATCGTCATCGGGACGTTCTTCGGCAGCACCGACGGCTTGACGAGCGTCGCGGGGTTCTTGCTGATCGTGAACCCGCCGAGCGCGACGATGAAGCGGTTCGCCGCGTCCGCGGCGGGCACCGCGAGGGCGGCGGCGCAGGCCAGCGCGATCTCGTACCAGAGCACCCGCCGGTGGACCAGCGCCAGGATGGCTCGCGCCAGGCACACCACGACCACCGGCAGCACGCCGACGACCAGGATCAGCGGGTCGCCGACCAGCGCCCAGGCGAGCAGCACGCCGGCCGCGACCGCGGTGTACCAGCGTCGCGGCGCCAGGTCGAGCAGCAGCAGGAGCAGCAGCACCGGCACCCCGGTGCCGGTGTGATTAGGGGTCAGCAGCAGCGCCCAGGCGGTCTCGCCAGGTACCGGCGCGAGCATGATGCCGGCGGCGAGCAGCGCGCGGACCGTTCCCTCGGCGCCCCGCGACCTGCCGCGGGCCACGAACGCCGCGAGCACCACGAGCAGCGTGTAGGTGAGCGCGGCGCAGATGTGCGCCACCTCGGGGCGGAGCCCGGCCACCAGCTCCACGAGCATGAACTGCGGCAGTTCCGTGGTGTAGAACGACACGTCGGTCAGCCACCAGCCGTGCAGCAGCGGGTTGCCGTGCAGCATCTGCCAGGCTTGCAGCGCGTTGCTCGCGGCGTCAGCCTTGACCGGCTGCGTGCCGGCCAGCCGCAGGACGGCGAAGAAGAGCGCCGCGGCCGCGGCCGTGAACGCGGCGGGCCAGCCCCACCGGCCGGGCAGCACGCCGCGCACGCTCGCGGCACGACCCTGCCGGGGTTCGGCAGCGGCGGTCGTGGTGGCTCGCATGGCACTCCTCGGTAGTGCGCTCGGCGCCGGGTCCCGGTACAAACGATAAAGGCTACAAGGCGGCGGGACGGCGGCGGGTAATGCCTGGTCCGAAATGCGGGTCTTTGCAGGAAATTAACTATTTGCCGAGGATGCGGGCTGTTTTTGGCTTTGTCCTGATGGGCTGAGTTAGTGGGGCGGGGAGTTGCCACGAGACCGTTACGGATGACGATTGTGAATTTCACCCTCCGACGGAAGCCAGCAGGTCCGCGCGGGCCTGGTTGACCGCCGTCAGCAGGGCGCCGCGCAGCACCGGTTCGCTGGCGACCGCGGTGGGGACCACCCGCGGGCGCACCGGGCAGATCGCGGCGACCGCCGCCGCCACCCGGCTGGCGAGCGCCTGGCCGCCGGCCAGCCCGACCTCGCCGCCGAGCACCACCAGGCCGGGGTCGATGACCGTGCACACCGCGACCGCGCCGAGGGCCACCCGGCGGGCGAGCTCGCCGAGGAACTCGTGCGCCCGGTCCGGCCGCGCCGCGGCGTCCCGGTCCGGGGCCCCGGCCGCCGTGACGGCGGCGCGCACCACGTCACCCGCGCCGGCCCCGGCGGCGGCGAAGCCGTGCTCCGCGGCCAGCTCGCGGACCGCGTCCGCGCCGGCCAGCCACTGCATGCCGCCGCCCGCCGGGCGCCTGACGTCCGAAGTGACCGGCGCGCCGGGCACCGCCAGCCAGCCGATCTCGCCGGCCGCGCCGGTCACGCCGCGGTGCAGCCGGCCGCCGAGCACGGTCGCCAGGCCGACGCCGACGTCCAGCCAGAGCAGCACGAAGTCGCTGGTGCCGGCGGCGGCGCCGACCGCGTGCTCGGCCATGGCGGCGAGGTTCACGTCGTTCTCGATCAGCACGTTCTTGTGCAGCGCGCCGCGCAGCCCGCCGAGCACGCCCTCGTGCCACGCGGGCAGGTTGATGGCCAGCCGCGGGTCGCCGGTCACCGGGTCGACGACGCCGGGGCTGCCGATCACGAACGCGCTCAGCATGCTGACGGAGACCCCGGCCCGCTGGCAGGCCCGGTCGACCGCCGAGCGGATCAGCTCCACCGGGTCGCCCGCGCCGCTCGAGGGGTCCTCGCGGACCTCCGCGATCACCCGCCCGGTGACGTCGGCGACCGCGGTGCTGACCAGGCCCTGCTCGACGTAGAGCGCCGCGACGTACGCGCTGGACGGCACTACCGAGTACAGGGCGGCGTTCGGCCCGCGGCCGCCGCTGTTGGAGCCGACCGCGGTCACCAGCCCGCGTTCCTCGAGCCTGGCGAGCATCTGGGCGACCGTGACCTTGGACACGCCGGTCAGTTCCGACAGCTGCGCGCGGGTCAGCGACTTGCCGTCGAGCAGCAGCGCCAACGCCGCGCGGTCGTTGAGTTCGCGCAGCAGGCTGGGCGTGCCAGGCCGGGCCGGCGCCCGGCCGGCCGCCCGGACCGTGTTCGAAGCGGGCTCCCCGGACGACTCGGTTCTGACTTGCCATGACCACGCACCCCTCCCACGTATCGTTGCGCGCTACGAGTGTCTCAATCCGGCAACAGCCCGGGCCGGCCTCTAGCTTATAGGAAAGTTTCCTATTAGTTTCTCCGGTACAGACCAACTGAAGCCGTGCAAGGAGGACACCAGCAGTGCGACACAAGATAACCGCCGTCGCGGCCTGTGCGGCAGCCGCGCTCGCGATCGCAGGCTGCAGTTCAGGATCGAGCTCGGGCAGCGGCAGCTCGTCTTCCAGCTCAGCAGCTCCCAGCGAGCTCACGGTGTGGCGTATGGGCCCGTCCGCCGCGTCCCAGGTGACCTGGATGAACGGCGTCGTCGCCGAATTCCACAAGGACTACCCGCAGTACAAGAACACCAAGGTCAACGTGGTCTGGGTGCCCTGGGCCAACAGGACCACCGACTGGACCAACGCCCTGACCAGCGGCAAGAACGCGCCGGACATCACCGAGCTCGGCAACACCGACACCCCGACCGAGGCCTCGCTCGGCGCCCTCGCCAACATCTCCAGCGACCTGTCGGACTGGTCCACCAAGTCTGACCTGGTCTCCGGCATGCTCGCCAACGACACCCAGAACGGCAGCGTCTACGGCGTGCCGTGGTTCGGCGGCGTGCGCGGCATCTGGTACCGCAAGGACCAGTTCGCGGCCGCCGGCATCACGTCCACCCCGGCCACGTGGGCAGAGCTCGTCTCCGACGCGCAGAAGCTGATGCAGAAGTACCCCGGCACCTACGGCATCGGCGCCCCCTCCAACTACACCAACGCGATCGTCAGCTTCATCTGGGGCGCCGGCGGCCAGGTGGCGACGGAGACCGACGGCAAGTGGACCGCGGACCTGACCTCGCCGGCCAGCGAGGCGGGCATCAAGTTCTACTCCGGCCTGCTGCTCAGCGACAAGGTCTCGCCGTCCAAGTACGTCGGCCAGACCGAGCTCGGCAACCCCGGCGCGACCTCAGGCGGGTCCAACGAGGACTTCGCGCTCGGCAAGCTCGACATGTACATCGACGGCCCGTGGGCCTCGGCTGAGTTCCCCGCGAACGCGACCGACAAGTCCAACTGGGCGTCCTTCCCGATCCCGTCGGAGAACGGCCCGTCCCCGGCGCCCGCCTTCGCGGGCGGCTCTGACCTGGCCGTCTGGTCGGGCAGCAAGAACAAGACCGCGGCCTGGGACCTGCTCCAGCTGATGGACAGCGAGACCAACGCCACCAGCTTCGCGAACCTGCAGGGCTTCTTCCCGCCGTTCACGTCCAAGCTGACCGGCGGCGCCTACTCGAGCAGCCAGCTCATGTCCGGTTTCGCCAAGGCGGCCACCATCACCCAGATCTCCCCGCTCAACGCGAAGAACTGGTCGACCGCCGACGCGACCGACGCGATCATCCCGACCATGATGAAGGCCCTCGACCGAGGGGCTAACTTCCAGTCCGCGGTGGCGCAGGCCAACACCCAGCTGCAGAACGTCCTGAACACCGGACAGGAAGCGAGTTGACGGTTCCGGCATGCTGAGCTCTCCGTCCAGAGCCGGCGTTACCGTCGCTTCCGATTCAGATCGTCCGAACGGGCGGTGGCCCCTCCCGCCGCCCGTTCGGCACCTTCTGGGGCCGGGGCGGACGCGACGGCGGCTCGTGCCCTACCTGCTGATACTCCCCTCCGCGGCGGCGATCGGCCTGCTGCTGGCCTGGCCGGCCATCCAGCTGGCGGTCTACTCCTTCCAGGACTACGGGCTGCCGCAGGTGACCGGCGCGGCGCCCACGTCCTGGGTCGGCTTCGGGAACTACCGGCTGGTGCTGTCGGACCCCGAGTTCTGGTCGGCGCTGCGGATCAGCGTGCTGTTCGCGGTCGTCGTGGTGCCGCTGACGCTGATCGTGGGCACCCTCGTCGGGCTGCTGCTGAACCGGCTCGGCCGGAAGATGGCCGCCTTCGTCTCCACCGCCGCCCTGCTCGCCTGGGCGATGCCGGCGGTGTCGGCGTCGGTCATCTTCGTCTGGCTGTTCGATCCGGACGGCGGCCTCGCCGACTACCTGCTCCAGAAGCTGCCGTCCTGGCTCGGCGGCGGCGCGCACTGGTCGCAGTTCAGCTGGACCAACGCCCCGCTGCCCGCCTACACGGTGATCACGCTGGTCGTGCTGTGGCAGGCGTTCCCGTTCATCGCGGTCTCCGTGCTGGCCGGGCTGAAGACGATCCCCGCGGAGCTGCACGAGGCCGCGCGGGTGGACGGCGCCGGGCCGTGGCGGGTCTTCTGGAAGGTGACCTACCCGCTGCTCAAGCCGATCTTCCTCGTGCTGTTGCTGCTGTCGGTCATCTGGGACTTCGGCATCTTCACGCAGGCCTACATCGTGACCGGCGAGCTGGGCAACCGGGACGAGTTCAACCTCGGCATCCTCGCCTACGACAAGGCGTTCACCATGCCGCCCGCCTACGGCGTGGCCTCCGCGCTCGGCATGGTCCTCACGGTGATCCTGCTCATCATCACGGCCGGCTACGTCCGGGCCAACATCAAGCAGGGGGCGGTCGCATGAAGCGCACGAAGCGGCTCCGCGCGATCACCCGCAACGGCGTCGCTCTCGTCGTCGCGCTGGTGACGCTGTTCCCGATCTTCTGGATGATCTCCACCGCGTTCAAGCCGGCCACCGAGATCTACTCGCTCACCCCGCACCCGCTGCCCGCGCACCCAACGTGGTCGAACTTCGCCAACGTGATCAACGGCTCCGTGATCGGCATGCCGTACTGGACGTTCCTGCGCAACAGCCTGGTCGTCACGCTCTCGTCGGTCGTGGTCTCCTCGGCGATGGCCCTGCTCGCGGCCGTCGCCGTGGCCAGGTTCCGGTTCCGGTTCCGCACCAGCTACCTGATCATGCTGCTGATCGTGCAGATGCTGCCGCAGCAGGCGCTGGTCATCGCGCTGTTCCTTGACTTCCGCGCGGCCAACCTGCTGGACAGCCTGGTCGGCCTCACGCTGCTCTACATCGCGTTCTCGCTGCCGGTCACGATCTGGATGCTGCGCAACTTCGTCGCCGCGGTGCCGCGGGAACTCGAGGAGGCCGCCGCCATCGACGGCGCCGGGCCTTTCCGGGTGTTTTTCCGCGTGCTGCTGCCGCTCGTCGCGCCCGGCCTGGTGACGACCAGCGTGTTCGCGTTCATCTTCGCCTGGAACGAGTTCGTGTTCGCCCTCACGTTCCTCGGCACCGACACGGCCAAGTTCACGCTCCCGATCTACGTGACGTACTTCTTCAGCAAGGGCAGCGTCGACTGGGGCGCCATCATGGCCGCGTCCGTGCTGTTCACGCTGCCCGTCATGATCTTCTTCCTCATCACGGCAGCGGCGGCTGCGCGCGGGGCTGCTCGCCGGGGCGGTGAAGGGTTGAGCGCAGGGGATACCGCGCTTGAGCGGCTCGCCGACGCCATTCTCATCCCGCCCTTCTCGGGCGCGGTCGCCCCGCGGTGGGTGCTCGACGCGCTGTGGCGCGGGCTGGCCGGGGTGACGCTCTTCGCGCCCAACATGGCGGCCGGGCCCGACGCTCTGACGGCGCTCACCAGGACGCTGCGCGGAGCCTCGCCGGACCTGCTGGTCGCGGCCGACGAGGAGGGCGGCGACGTCACCCGGGTCTGGTACCACACCGGCAGCCCGTACCCGGGCAACGCCGCGCTCGGCGCGGTGGACGACGTGGCGCTGACCCAGCGGGTGCACGCCGCGATCGGCGCCGACCTCGCGGCGCTCGGCATCAACCTGGACCTGGCACCGTGCCTGGACGTGCTGGCCGCGCCGGAAAACCCGGTGGTCGGCACCAGGTCTTTCGGGGTTTCTCCCGAGCTGGTGGCGCGGCACGGGGCCGCGGCGGTGCGCGGGCTGCAGTCCGCCGGGATCGCGGCGTGCGCCAAGCACTTCCCCGGGCACGGCGCCACGCTGCTCGACTCGCACGCCGAGGTCGCCGTCGTGCCGGACGGGCTGGCCGTGGTCACCGGCCGCGACCTGCCGCCGTTCCGGGCGGCCGTGGCGGCGGGCGTGCTCGCGGTCATGCCGGGCCACCTGCGCGTCGCCGGGCTCACCGGCTCGCTGCCCGCGTCGTTGTCCGCCGCGGCCGTCGCGCTGCTGCGGTCCTCGCTCGGCTTCGACGGGGTCGTGGTCACCGACGCGCTGGAGATGCGGGCGGTGCGGGACCCGTTCGGCATCCCCGGCGCGGCGGTGCGCGCGGTGGCGGCGGGCAACGACCTGCTCTGCCTCGGCCGCGACGTGCCGGAAGACGGCTACCTGGCGGTCCGTGGCGCCCTCGTGCACGCGGTGGGCGCCGGGGAGCTGCCTGAGTCGCGGCTGGCGGAGGCGGCCGCGCGCGTCGCCGGGCTGCGGGCCTGGCTGGCCGCGCAGCGCCGACCCGAAACCGGCGCCGTCGGCGGCATCGGGCTGGCGGCGGCGCGGCGCGCGCTGCGGCTGACCGGTGTTCTGCCTGAGCCGCGCGATCCGGTCGTGGTCGAGGTGGAACCGCTGGTCAACATGGCGGCGGGAGAAGCCCGGTGGGGCCTGGACGCCTGGGTGCCCGCGGGCAGCCTGCGCCGGGTCGCCGCGGCCCCCGACCCGGGGGCCGCGGCGTCCAGAGCGCTCAAGGCCGCCACCGGGCGGTCGCTGATCCTGGTGGTTCGTGACGCGCACCGCTCCCCCGCCACCCGGAGCCTGGTGACGGCGGTGCTCGCCGAGCGCCCGGACACGATCCTGGTGGAGATGGGGCTGCCCTACTGGCAGCCGCCGGCCGGGGCGTACCAGGCCTACCTGGCCACCTACGGCGCCTCCCGCGCCAACGCCCGGGCCGCCGCCGAACTGCTCGGCCTTACCGGGGCACCCAGATAAATCCATGGCGTTTCCGTGGCTATAACGCAATGCCGCTTAGCCAGCAGTGGTCAGCCTGGCGGAGATGGGCTCCCGCGCCCGGCCCGGCAGGACAGGCCGGTCTTCCATCCCTGTCGCCCCTTCCGCGCTGGCCGCTGCGGCATCCAGGCCGGCTGGCGAAGATAGTGGATCCTCAGGGCCCCTCTGAGGGCCCTTTCTATCCACTATCTTCGCGAACGGATAAGGCCGCCTCCGGCACGGTGCCCGCGTCACCTGTCTTCGCTCGTTAGGCGCAGGCACTGCGGGCCTGGCCTGTGGCCGCCGCCCGCCAGCAGCCACGGGTGGGGGAAGCACGAGCACGGCTGGTGTGGCCTTCCTGATTGCCATAACCGGCGCCGCGTGCGGCGATGGAGGCGACAGCTTCGGGTCATACGTCAAGGGGGTGGTGCCATGCCGTTGTATGTCTACCAGGGCACCTATACGGCCGAGTCGCTGGCGGCCCAGATAAGCCAGCCGCAGGACAGGCTCGAGGCCGTGCAGCCGGCGTTCGAGGCCATCGGCGGCACGATCGTGGCCCATGGCTATCCGTTCGGGGAACGCAACGTGCTCGTCGTGGTCGACGTTCCCGATGACACCACGGCGGCAGGCTTCGCGCTGGCGGTCGCCGCCGCCGGCGGGGTCGACTCGGTCAGCATCACCCGCCTGCTGAACGGCCAGGAGTGGGTGGAATCCCTGCGCAAGGCGCAGGCCGCCGGCTACCGGCCCGCGCGATAGCGATCGGGGGCAGCGAACGCCCCAGGCCGCCGCCGAACTGCCCGGCCTCACCGGGACGCCTCGATAGCAGCCGCCTTAGGCGCCAGCCGGGCGGCGGATGGCGCCGGATTTACGGCATCTAGTAGTTGTAAAATGGGAATCTCTGGACCGGAAACGCGGAAAAAATAGCCCGGAATCCGGGAAAATAACAGATAGCATGAGAGCATGCGTGAGGTTCTGACCGGCCTGGCAGAGCGACGCCTGGTCGATGTGGCTGCGGCTCGTTTCGCAGAGGAGCCGGTGCTCGTCCTCAACGGTCCGCGGACGGTGGGGAAGAGCACGCTCCTTGGACAGCTCGCCGCCCGTCTCGGCCGCCCGGTGATCGACTGCGACGACCCGGCCACGCGGTCAGCGGTGCGTGCCGATCCCGGCCGGTTCGTGGAGTCGGCCGAGCCGGTCCTTATTGACGAGTACCAGCATGTTCCCGAGCTCCTCGACGCCATCAAGGCTCAGCTCAACCGGGATCTTCGCCCCGGCCGGTATGTCCTGGCCGGGTCGACGCGGTATGCCGCGATCCCGGCGGCGGCCGAGGCGCTGACCGGCCGGGTCGACATCATTCCCGTTCTTCCGCTCACCCAGGGCGAGATCGACGGGATCCGGGAGACTTTCGTAGCCAGGCTCCTCGATGGCGATGGCGTTGCCGGGCCGCCGCCGGAGACGGCGGCTGCCACCAGGGACGAGTACGCTCGGCGGTCGACGTCAGGAGGGATGCCGGTGGCCCTGCGCCGTCCGCCAGGGCGGTCGCGTTCCCGCTGGTTCGCCAACTACGTCGACCTGGTCGTGGACAAGGACGTGATGGACATCTCGCGGGTCCGGCAGCGTGAGATGCTGCCCCGGCTGCTGGGCCAGCTCGCTGCCCGGTCAGGGCAGGTGCTCAACATCGCCCCGGTCGCCGGGGCAATCGGCCTGGAACGGTCCACGGCCGAGAACTACATCAAGCTCCTCGAGGCCGTCTTCCTCATTCACCGGCTTCCGGCCTGGGGCACGACCCTCGGCTCCCGGGTCGTCAAGCACCCCAAGGTGCACGTGGTCGATTCCGGCGTGATGGCCTGGCTGCTGAATCTCACCCCCCAGAAGATCGCCCAGGCGGCACCTTCCACTCTCACCGAGTACGGCCACCTCCTTGAGACGTTCGCGGTCGGTGAGATCCTTAAGCAGGTCAGCTGGTCCGATGCCCCAGTCGCGGCGGGCTACTTCCGGACCGAGTCCGGCGACGAGGTGGACCTCGTGCTGGAGCGCGACGACGGCCAGGTGATCGCCTTCGAGATCAAGGCAGGCACCCGCGTCAGCGGCGACGACCTGCGCGGTCTCCGCCTGCTGAAGGACCGGCTGGGCCCCCGCCTGGAAGAAGCCGTCGTCCTCTACACCGGCGAGTACGCATACCGGAACGACGGCTGGGTCCAGATCATGCCGCTCAGCCAACTCTGGACGACTGGCCGCGCGAGCAGCCTGCGAGGTGGCCAACTTCACGAAATGCCTGATTTAACCTGGCGCGCCTTGCGGCCGTCTGGCGCCGCCTAGCGGTGATCGCCAGCCACAGCGACAGCAGCAAGATGACCATCCCGTCCAGGGCGTGCAGCCCGCCGATCCACTTGCTGTTATCGCCCGC
Source organism: uncultured Actinomycetota bacterium (assembly GCA_963843745.1). Classification (GTDB taxonomy): domain Bacteria; phylum Actinomycetota; class Actinomycetes; order Streptosporangiales; family Streptosporangiaceae; genus Trebonia. Next base: position 126,044 of record CAWJLP010000003.1, on the reverse strand, counting down.
TGCCGCGAGCGCGGTCTGAGCGACGATGACAAGCAGGGCCAGCACGAAGGTACCGACCACCGTGGCGCGGGATGCCCACGCGATCAGGGCCAGGATGAGCAGGATGAGCGAGAGCACCATCAAGACCGTGCCCCATGCCCGGTGCGGGTTCAGGCTGGTGGCGTTGGCGACCTTGGCAGAGTTGATGCCGAAGATGCCGATTCCCGCCAGGTACACCTGGAACAGGACCCCGAGCACGAAGAAGGCGGCGAGGTAGCCGTACGCCACGTCCACCGCCTGCCGGGCACCGGCCCGCCGCTGCCCGGTGATAGGAACGTCACTGCTCTTGGTCGTCATACTTTCCCCCATGTCGCCGAGACTGCTACTGGGGGACAGTCTGCTGCGCCGCCGTTCCGGGATCGTTACGGTACGGGCACTGGCAGACAGGTGATGCCTGGCAGGCAGGTGGCGCGAGTGATCCGCGCCCGCGGGGCTTGATCCCGGACAGCCGCTTAGCTCGCCTGGCGGTGCGAAGTCAGCACCGCGTGGTCATCGACGCCGCGGCGGGGCTCAGGGTCGGCGTGCACCAGGGCCGCCGATAGGCGGGGCAGGGCGTGCAGCAGGTGATGCTCGGCGCTGACCGCGACCTGGTGCGCCTCGATCGCGGTGACCTCGCCGCTGACGGTGATCTCGGCCTCGGCATGCAGCCGGTGGCCGATCCAGCGAAGCCGGACCTGCCCGGTGCCCAGCACGCCGGGGGTGCCGCGCAGCGCGCACTCGGCCTGATCGACCAGCTCGGGGTCGACGGCGTCCATCAGCCGCCGGTAAATCTCGCGGGCCGCCCGCCACAGCACGGACAGCAGCACCGCGGTGATCACCAGGCCGACAACCGGGTCGGCCCAGTTCCAGCCCAGCGCCACGCCACCCGCCCCGGCCAGCACCCCCAGCGAGGCGAGCCCGTCGGCGCGGGCGTGCAGCCCGTCCGCCACCAGCGCCGCCGACCCGATCTGGCGCCCGGCCCTGATCCGGTAGCGGGCGGCCAGCTCGTTGCCCGCGAACCCGGCCAGCGCGGCTGCCGCCACCGCGGCCAGGTCAGAGACCCGGTGCGGGTGCAGCAGCCGGGACACCGCCACGGACGCCGCCAGCACGCACGACGCCGCGATCAGCACGACGATCACGACTCCGGCCAGGTCCTCGGCCCGCCCGTACCCGTAGGTGTACCGGCGGTCCGGCGGGCGCCTGCCCACGATGAACGCCACCGCCAGCGGCACGGCGGTCAGCGCGTCGGCGGCGTTGTGCAGCGTGTCCCCCAGCAGCGCCACCGACCCCGACGCCGCCGCGACCGCCGCCTGCACGGCCGCGGTGCCCGCCAGGATGGCCAGCGACACCCACAGCACCCGCATCCCCTCGGCGCTGGCCTCCAGCGCCGCGTCTACCTGGCCCGCGGGCTCGTGCGAGTGCGGGCGCAGCGCGTGCGCCACCCGCGATACGGCCCCGGCTCGCCCGGTGGCATGCTCGTGCCCTTCGCGGCTGTGGTCATGCGGGCCGCGGTCATGCGAGCCATGGCTCGCGGCGTGCGGATGCGGATGGCTCATACCTCCAGAGGGTGCCAGCTAAAACGCGTTGCAGCACATCGATAACAGCCAGCCCCGCGCAGCCGCGACCGGCTCGCAGGCCTCAACGGGTAAGAAGCTTCAGCTTCCGGTGTTGCATGAACCGCCTGTACCCGCCGTGCAGGTCAGGCTATCGATGGCCATGGTCTCGCCACCTTGCGTGAGACCGTGCTTCCCGTCGGCGTAGTCAATGTTGAGCCACATCGGTCCCTGATCGAGGGGGTCGCCGCCAGTTTGCGCGGTCGTGACGTCAGCGACTTGCGTGCTGTCCCAGGTGATCGTGACGGCCGAGCTGCTCCAGTTGATTGAGTAGGTGTGCGTCCCACACCAATTACCCGAGGGGTGTCCGTATGCCCTCTCCATTCCTTTGGCCGGGTCGGTCCACCAGTAGGTCCAGGTCAGGCCAGCGCCGCCGCTTACGTCGCCTTCGGCGATGTCGATCTCTTGCGCGTCACCAGCACTCTCCAGCCAGACCGCCGGCCAGTTGTAGATGTCGTTTGACGCGTTACAGGGCAGGTTGACCTGCGCGCTGAGGGTCAGCGGAGGAATCAAGTGATATTCGGTACTGACCGCCCCGGAAACGGTTGCCGCAGAGTTCATCGCGAGGTTGACGACCGTCGGACTGCCGCTCTCGCTGACCTGCGACGGGTTGAACGTTGAGGTGAACTGGGCCGCGGATTGCGTCGCGTTGCAGTCCGCGCCGGCCGGATTGCCCTCGAAGCCGTGATAGGCGGCGCAAACGTCGGTGAAGCTGCCGTACGTAAATGGTCCGGTAACTGAGGCCTGCGCCGCTGCGGGCAACGCAAATACCACTGCGAATGAGGTCGGCAGTACGGTGATCCATGCTTTGCGGATTTTCCCGCCGTTGCTCTTGAATAGCCCGAATAGGGTCTTTCCAGCCATTGTTAGCACGTGACGCCCCCCTTGGTGGTCTTCCAGGAGTAAACTCCTCAACCAGACCAGTACATTTAAGCATACTGGGCAGTGAATATGCCAAGGTATCCGCCAGGGTTAAAGGGCCCGAACACAGGGGCTCGATCCCGGGACAGCTATTTGCCACGATGATGACGCGCTGCTGGGAGAATGGTCAAGAGTCCCGGGACTCGTGGATCGCGGTCCAGATTTTCTCCGGGGTGAGCGGCATGTCCAGGTGGCGCACTCCGTAGGGGCGCAGGGCGTTCATCACGGCGTTGACCAGGGCGGGGGTGACGCCGATCGTGCCGCTTTCGCCCATGCCCTTGACGCCGAGCGGGTTCACCGGGGACGGCGTGCACACCAGGTAGGACTCGATCGGGGGCAGCGAGGCGGCGAACGGGACCGCGTAGTCCATCAGCGAGGCGGCCATCGGCTGGCCGGCGTCGTCGTACGCCACTTCCTCCAGCAGGGCCTGGCCGAGGCCCTGGGCGATGGCGCCGTGCACCTGGCCCTCGACGAGCAGCGGGTTGATCACCACGCCGCAGTCGTCGACCGCGACGATCCGCAGCAGCGTGACCCGGCCGGTGTCCGGGTCGACAGCCACCTCGCACGCGTACGAGCCCGAGGCGTAGGTCTCCGGCGGAGCGCCTGAGCCCGCGGTCGCGGTGATGCCGCCGAGGCGCGCGGCGGCCTCGGTGACCGACATCGGCGCGTCCACCCGGCGGGCCGCCTCCAGCGCGGCCTGGCAGGCGTAGTGGATGGCGCTGCCGCCCGCCACCGCGCTGCGCGAGCCGAACGTGCCGTAGCCGAACGGGGCCGTGTCCGAGTCGCCGAACACCACCGTCACGTCCTCGTACGGCACGCCGAGCAGCTCGGCCGCGAGCTGGGCGAACGCCGTCTCGTGGCCCTGGCCGTGGGCGCTGGTGCCGACCGCGACCGTGACCTTGCCGTCCGGCGCGATGGTCACCGTCGCCTGGTCGCCGACCGTGCCGTCGGGGCCGGGTATCGGGGGCGTGATGCCGCCGGGCTCCACGAACGAGGCGATGCCGGTGCCGGGGAGCTGGCCGTCGGGGGCCGTCACCGGAGCCGCGGCGAGCTTTTCCAGCAGCAGGTCCAGGCCCGCCTGGTAGTCGCCGCTGTCATAGGTCAGGCCCGTGCAGGAGGTGTACGGGAAGTCCGCCGGCGGAATGAAGTTCCGGCGGCGGACTTCCGCCGGGTCGATGCCCGTCTCCAGGGCCACCAGGTCGACGAGGCGCTCGCAGAAGTAGGCGCCCTCCGGGCGGCCCGCGCCGCGGTACGGGCCGATCGGGGTGGTGTTCGCGAACACCCCGGTCAGCTCGACGTCGAAGTGCCCGATCTGGTAGCCCTGCGGGAGCATCGGGCCGAGGCGGCCGAGGAGGGAGCCGGGGGCGTTCGGGGTGAAGTAGGCGCCGAAGCTGGCGTGCACGGTGCCGCGCATCGCGGTGATCCGGCCGCCGTCGTCCACCGCCACCTCCAGGTCGGCGACCTGGTCCCGGCCGTGCGAGGTGGCGAGGAACGACTCGCTGCGCTCCTCGATCCACTTCACCGGGCGGCCGAGAGCGCGCGCGGCGGCGATCACCGCCACCTGGTCGGGGTACATCGCGCCCTTCGCGCCGAACCCGCCGCCCACGTCGCCCGCGGTCACGTGGATCTGGCCGGTCGGCAGCCCGAGGATCTTCGACAGCCAGTTCCGCGAGCCATGCGGGCGCTGGGTCGGCAGCCGCACCTCGAGACGGCCGTCAGCGGCCACGCTGGCGAGCACGCCGCGCGGCTCGAGCGCGACCGGCGCGATCCGCTGGCTGACCATCCGCTGGCCGACCCGGTAGGCGGCGGACTCGAACGCCGCCGCCGCGTCCCCGGTGGTGATCCGCTTGCGGACGGCGATGTTGCTGTCCGCGCCATCGTGCAGCACCGGGGCGCCGTCGGCGGCCGCGTCCAGCGGGCCGATGACGACGGGCAGCTCGTCGTAGTCGGCCATGACCAGCTCCGCCGCGTCGGCGGCCTGCTCGCTGGTCTCCGCGACGACGAGCACGACCGGCTGCCCCGCCCACAGGACCTTGCCGGAGGCGAGGACCGGGAACTGCGGGTTGAGCGAGCCGGGCGGCAGGCCCTCCGCGCCGGGCAGCGGGCCGACCCCCAGCTCAGCCAGGTCCGCCGCGGTGTAGACAGCGACGACGCCGGGCGCCTCGCGGGCCTCGGTCACGTCGACGGAGACGATCCTGGCGTGCGCGAGCGGCGAGCGGACCACGAACGCGTGCAGCGTGCCCGGCGGCGTCACGTCGTCGGTGTAACTGCCGCGTCCGGTCAGCAATGCCGGATCCTCGCGGCGCACGATCGCGCGCCCGATCAGGCCCGACGGCTGTTGCTGGACGGTCACTGGGACCTCCTCGCGCGGGCGAGCGCGCGCGCCAGCGCGCGGCGGGTGAGTACCTCCGCCAGGTGCAGGCGGAACGGGCCGCTCGCGTGCTGGTCCGATAGCGGGCGGACGCCTTCGGCCACGCTCGCGGCCGCCACGGCCAGCGAGTCGGGGGCGGCCGGGGCGGAGACGAGGGCCCGTTCCGAATGACGGGCGCGGAAGGGGCGGCCCGCGACACCCGTGACGGCGACCTTAGCCGAGGTGATGACCTCGTTTTCCGCCGTCACCGCGACGCAGACCCCGGCCAGCGGCAGGTGGCTGGCGGGCTGCTCGAACTTCTCGTAGGCCGAGCCCGTCGCCGCGCCGGGCGGCAGCGTGATCGCGGTGACGATCTCGTCCTCGGCGAGGTCGGTGGCGAAGACGCCTTGCAGGAAGTCGTCGAGCGGGGTGACGCGGCTGCCACCTCTTGCTGTTATCCGGACCTGGGCATCAAGGGCGAGCAGCACCGCGGGCAGGTCGGCCGCCGGGTCGCCGTGCGCGACCGCGCCGCCGATCGTCCCGCGGGCGCGGACCTGCGGGTCGGCGAGCACGGCGAGCGCGTCGGTCATCGCCGGCAGCCGGCCGGCGACCAGCGGGTCGCGGGCAAGGGCCCGGTAGGTGGTGAGCGCGCCGATCGTGATGCCGTCGCCGTTGCTGACGCCGGTGAGCTCGGTGAGGCCGGCGATGTCGACCAGCGTCTGCGGCGTGGCGAGCCGCAGCTTCATCATCGGCAGCAGGGACTGGCCGCCGGCCAGCAGCTTGGCCTCCTCGCCGTCGGCCTGCGCCGCGGCGAGCAGGTCGAGGGCCTCGTCGAGGGAGCGCGCACGGCCGTAGCCGAAGTCAGCGGGGAACATCGCGGTCACGCCTCCCGCAGGTGCGCGGCGGCGGCGAGGGCGGCGGCGACGATGTTCTGATAACCGGTGCAGCGGCAGATGTTGCCGTTGAGGCCCTGCCTGACCTCGGCCTCGGTGGGGTCCGGGTTGTCGGCGAGCAGCTGGCGGATCGCCATCACCATGCCCGGCGTGCAGTAGCCGCACTGCAGGCCGTGCTCCTCCTGGAAGGCCCGCTGGACGGGGTGCAGGCCGTCGCCGCGGTCGTCGCCGGCCAGGCCTTCGATCGTGGTGATCTCGTGGCCGCTGGCCTGGGCCGCGAGCACCGTGCAGGACTTCACCGCGACGCCGTCCATGGCGACCGTGCAGGCACCGCACTGCGTGGTGTCGCAGCCGACGTGGGTGCCGGTGAGCCGGAGCCGGTCGCGGAGGAAGTGCACGAGCAGGGTGCGGGCCGGGACCTCAGCGGTATGGGGCGTGCCGTTGACCGTGACCTCGACCGTCACGTCCCGTGAGCCAGCCATCCAGTCCAGTTCCCTCCGGTAGCGGGCGGCGTCCCGTGTTGCTTCTCGTGCAGCGGGATCGATTGCAGCTTAGTCCCGGGCGATCCGATGTCAGAAAACCGGTCGGGAAGCTGCATAATTACGTTCATGCGACTCTCCGCACGTGCCGACTACGCACTGCGCGCGGCCATCGAGCTCGCCGCCGCGCAAGACGGCCATGTCACCGCCGAGCAGCTCGCCCAGGCACAGCACATTCCCGGCAAGTTCCTCGAGACGATCCTGACGCACTTGCGGCGCAGTGGCCTGGTGCGCAGCCAGCGCGGCCCGGACGGGGGTTTCTGGCTGGCCAGGCCCGCGAACGAGATCTCGCTCGCGGACATCATCAGGGCGATCGACGGGCAGCTTCTCGGCGTGCGCGGCGAGCGACCGGAGAACGTCACCTACCCGGGCGCGGCCGAGCCGCTGCAGCGCGTGTGGATCGCGCTGCGCGCCAACGAGCGCGCGGTGCTGGAAACCGTCACGCTGCAGGACATCGTGTCGGGCAAGCTGCCTGAAGCCATTCAGCTGCTCACCGACAGCCCGCAGGCCTGGATCTAACGCTTTTCTTACCGGGGACCGGTGCGGTTAGACCGGCACCATGTCGGTGACGTCGCCGACCGCCTTGCGGATGTCGCCGTCCACCGGACCGGCCGCGTCCGGCACCTTGACAGGAACCCGCAGGCCGGGCTCGCGCAGGGCGCCGAGCGCCGGCTCGTTCTGCAGTTCGGCTAGCGCGAAGTTGTCGGAGACCTCGCGGAAAACCTGCGACAGCGGCGTGTCGAGAGCGGCGCAGATGGCGGCCAGCAGCTCAGACGAAGCTTCCTTGCGGCCGCGCTCCACCTCGGAGAGGTAGCCGAGCGACACGCGGGCGGACGCGGACACCTCGCGGAGAGTGCGACCCTGCCTGATGCGCAGGCGACGCAGCACGTCGCCTAGCAATTGGCGAAGCAGTACCATCGCACACTCCCTTCCTCAGGCTAATCGCCCACCGAGCTCCTCGCGGAGTACCCGGAGGCCGACCGCCGCTATATCCACGGTACCTTGTCCGTGCGGCCAGCCCGCGAGACCACTACTCCGTGACTTCGCTCATGCTGTAACGCTGTAATCACATCTTCTCTTCCCGGAGCCTGCCTAGTAGCAAACCAAGGACACGCTCCACTGTCAGTCTACGTACGTCGTCCCGGTTTCCGTTCAATGCCATCGTTCGTACCACCGTGTCTTCGGCGAGGCTCACCGCGATGTGCACGGTGCCTGGCGGGAAGCCATCGGCCGGGTCGGGCCCCGCGACTCCGGTGGTGGCCACGCCGACCGTCGCCCCCAGCCGCTTCCTTACGCCGTCGGCCATCGCCGCCGCGACCGGCGCGTAGACGGGGCCGTGATCGTCCAGCATGTCGCTGTCGACGCCGAGCAGCTCCGCCTTGAGCTCGGTGGCGTACGCCACCACCCCGCCGCGGAACGCCTTCGACGATCCCGGCACGTCGGTCAGCGCCGCGGCGACCAGCCCGCCGGTGAGCGACTCGGCCGCGGCCAGCGTCTCGCCGTTTTCTGTCAGCAGCCGGAGGACCTCGGTAGCCAGCTCTCGCGCGTCGCCGCCGGCCACCCCGTTAGCCATCTGCTCCTCCGCCGTTCCCGCCGTTGCCGCCGCTCGCGCTCGTGCCGTTCGCGGCTGTCCGCGGACCGGCTGGGCCGCGGTACAGGCGCACCGCGCGCACTACGTAATCCGCGCCCGTCACCAGCGTTACCACGACAGCGACGGCCATGACAACCTCCCGCACCCAGGCTGGCGGGCTCAGCGAGGCGGGCAGTATGTACAGGCAGATCGCCGCGACCTGCAGCAGCGTCTTCAGCTTGCCGCCCTGGCTCGCGGCGATCACGCCGCGCTTGATCACCACGAACCGCAGCACGGTCACGCCGACTTCGCGGATCAGGATCAGCGCCGTGACCCACCAGGGCAGCTCGCCGAGCACCGACAGGCTGATCAGCGCCGCGCCGGTGAGCGCCTTGTCCGCGATCGGGTCGGCGATCTTTCCGAAGTCGGTGACCAGCCCCCGGCTGCGCGCCAGCCGCCCGTCGAGCAGGTCGGTCACCGATGCCACCACGAACGCTGCGAGCGCCGCGAGCCGCCACCCGGTGCCGCCGGCGAACAGGCAGACGACGAACACCGGCACCAGGAGGATGCGCACCACCGTCAGCACGTTGGCGATGTTCACCAGTCCGGGCGGAGGAGGACTGGTCGCCCCAGCTGGGGGACTGGGGGGACTGGCCCCCCGGGCTGGGGGCAGGGGGGGACTGGCCCCCCCAGGTGGGGGCAGGGGGGGACTGGGGGGACTGGTCCCCCCAGGTGGGGGACTGCCCTGGCCGGGGGTGTCGGCGGGCATGGCGCTCACGGCCGTGTCAGGCGCTCGCGATGAGGTCGGCTCCCGCGGACTCGGTCACGCGGGCGAACACCAGGTCGCCAGGCGCCAGCGGGCGGTCCGCTTCCAGGGTGGTCGACCCGTCCACGTCCGGGGCCTGGTGCGCGGCGCGGCCCTCGTACCTGCCGTCGCCGAGGACCTCCTCGACCAGCACCTCGACCGTCTCGCCGACCCGGTCCGCGGCGCGCTGCGCCATGACCTCCTCGGCGAGGCCGGCGAACTCGCCGACCCGGCGGGCGATCTCGTCCTCGTCCACCTTGCCCGTCGTGGGGAAGGTCGCGGCCTCGGTGCCGTCCTCGTCGGAGTAGCCGAAGACGCCGATCGCGTCCAGCCGCGCCTCGCTCAGGAACAGCTCGAGCTCGCGCAGGTCGTCCGCGGTCTCCCCGGGGAAGCCGACGATGAAGTTCGACCTGACGCCGGCGTCCGGGCACGCGTCCCTGATCCGCTCGATCAGGTCGGTGAACCGCGCCCGGTCGCCGAACCTGCGCATCTTCCGCAGCACGGGGCCGCTGGCGTGCTGGAACGACAGGTCGAAGTAGGGGGCCACGCCCGGCGTTGACGTCAGCACGTCGATCAGGCCGGGGCGGACCTCGGCGGGCTGCAGGTAGCTGACCCGCACTCGGGCGATGCCGTCGACCTTGGCCAGCTCGGGCAGCATCGTCTCGAGCAGCCGGAGGTCGCCAAGGTCCTTGCCGTAAGACGTGGAGTTCTCGCTGACCAGCAGCAGCTCGCGGACCCCGTCGGCGGCCAGCCAGCCGGCCTCGGCCAGCAGCTCGGGCGGGCGGCGGGAGACGAACGCGCCGCGGAACGACGGGATCGCGCAGAACGAGCACCTGCGGTCGCAGCCTGACGCGATCTTCAGCGGCGCGGTGACGCCGCCGGACAGCCGCCGCCTCATGGGCCGCGGACCTGACGCGGGGGCGATCCCTGGCGGGAGGTCGGTGAGGTCAGCCTTCGGGGTCACCTGCCGCTCGACCGGGCTGACCGGCAGCAGCGAGCGCCGGTCCCTCGCGACGTGCGCGGGCCGCTTGCGGCCGGCCAGCACGTCGTCCAGCCGCGCGGCGATGTCCGTGTAGTCGTCGAAACTGAGAACCTGGGCCTCGGGCAGCTCGCCCGCGAGTTCCGTGCCGTACCGTTCGGCGAGGCAGCCGACCGCGGCGACCTTAGCGCCCGAGTCCGCGGCCGCGAGCAGCTCGTCGATGGACTCCTGCTTGGCCGCCTGGATGAACCCGCAGGTGTTGACCAGGACGACGTCCGCGTCCTCCCCTTCGCCCCGCAGCGCCCAGCCACCCGCCGCCAGCCGGGCGGCGAGCTCCTCCGAGTCGACCTCGTTGCGCGCGCAGCCGAGGGTGACGAGGCTGACTGTACGGGAACTAGACACACCGAGAGGGTACGTGATCGGGCACCGCGCTTCGCTCACCGGGCACCGGTCGCGGCTCGCCGGCCGCGGGTCAGCCGCCCGTGGGTGAGCCGCCCGCGGATGAGCCGCTCGCGGATGAGCCGCTCGTGACGGGGTTGTGCTGCGACGGGTTGATGCTGAGGTACCCCACCGACTGGGTGTTCTGCAGCTCGGGCTGGCCGTTCACGGTCAGCGAGATCCCCGGCGGGTTGCCGACGACCATGCTCACCGGGTCCCGTTCCCGCCAGGTCATGCTTTGCCCGGCCGGGATGATGCCCTGGTATATCTGCTGGCCTGCCGCGTTCGTCAGCCCGACCCAGCAATCCTGGGTCGCGGTCAGCTTGATGACCGCGACCGGCGGCCCGGTATTCGTCACGGTTGTCGGCCTGACGGTGGGCGCGACGGCCGGTGTGGGCTTAGGCTTCACCACCGGCCGCAGGTTCGCCGCCTGACTGGCCGACGAGTGCGTACCGTGCGTCGATACCAGGTGGTAGGCGGCGAAGCCGATCACCGCGAGCAGCACGACGATCAGGATCTTGCCCAGCCCGAACGGCCGCGGCTCGCGGATCTTGATCGGCGTGGCAGGCTCGAAGATCTCCGCCGCGCGCATGCTGCCCGGCGGGCCGTGTTCCTCGTCGTACTCCCTGATCAGCGGCACCGGGTCGACCCCGACCACGGTAGCGATCGAGCGGATGTGCCCCCGAGCGTAGAAGTCCCCGCCGCACGACGAGAAATCGCCCTGCTCGATTCCCCTGATGATCGTTTCCCTGATCCGCGTCTGCTGGCTCACCTGCGTAATCGTGAGACCCCTCTGACGTCGCGCCTCCGCCAGGGTGTCACCAATGCTCACACCGCGCCTCCAGGTATCTCGATGTGAAATCCTTGTACCCGGCGCACGTTATCAGTCACCTAGCGTCAGGAACTTAAGCGGACGGCGGTGCCACCCGCTTTCGTCCGGCACGAGGCGACAGCCTGGGCAGCACCCAGGGCACGCCAGTAGATCCCCCTGCTATCCGCCCCGCAACGATGTGAGCACCTCATCGAGGTCATCCGGCCTGATCAGTACGTCTCGTGCTTTGGAACCTTCACTGGGCCCGACAATACCCCTGCTTTCCAGCAAGTCCATCAGCCGGCCTTTGCGAAGCCCACCCGGAGCTTGCGCTGGAGCATGGACGTCGACCCGAATTGCGTCGAGACCACCAGCTCCGCCGCCTGCAGCAGCAAGTCGAGGTCGTCGCCGATGTCGGAGTCGATCTCCCTGGTCTTGTCCGGCACCGCCTGGACGTCTTCCCGGTAGGTCGGCTCGGCCTGTTTCTTGCAGTGCGCGACGATGTCCCGGATCTCCTTCTCCGAGACGAACGCGTTCTGCAACCGGATCGGCTTCGACGCGCCCATCGGCAGGAACAGCGCGTCGCCCTGCCCGACCAACTTTTCCGCGCCCGGCTGGTCGAGGATGACCCGGGAGTCGGCCAGGCTCGACGTCGAGAACGCCAGCCGGGACGGCACGTTGGCTTTGATCAGGCCGGTCACCACGTCCACCGACGGCCGCTGGGTGGCGAGCACCAGGTGGATGCCGGCCGCCCGGGCCAGCTGGGTGATCCGTACGACGCTGTCCTCCACGTCCCGCGGCGCCACCATCATCAGGTCGGCGAGCTCGTCCACGATCGTCACCAGGTACGGGTAAGGCTCGTAGGTGCGCTCGGACCCCGGCGGCGCGGTCAGCTTCCCGGCCCGCACCGCCTTGTTGAAGTCGTCCACGTGCCGGAACCCGGACGCGGCCAGGTCGTCGTAGCGCCGCTCCATCTCGCCGACCACCCACTCCAGGGCCTCGGCGGCCTTCTTCGGGCTGGTGATGATCGGCGTGATCAGGTGCGGGATTCCCTCGTAAATCGACAGTTCGACCCGCTTGGGGTCGATGAGGATCAGCCGCACCTGATCCGGCGTCGCCCTCGTGAGGATGCTCGTGATGAGCCCGTTCAGGCACACCGACTTGCCGGACCCGGTGGCGCCGGCCACCAGCACGTGCGGCATCTTCGCCAGGTTCGCCAGGACCGTGTGGCCCTCCACATCCTTGCCGAGCCCGACGACCATCGGGTGATGCTCGGCGACCGCCGGGGGCGAGCGGAGGATGTCGCCGAGGCTGACGATCTCCTTGTCCGCGTTCGGGATCTCGACGCCGATCGCCGACTTGCCGGGGATCACCGGCAGGATCCTCACGTCGGCGCTCTTGACCGCGTAGGCGATATTCTTCGACAGCGCGGTGACGCGCTCCACCTTGACCGCCGGTCCCAGCTCGATCTCGTACCTGGTAACCGTCGGCCCGCGGCTGAACCCGGACACCTGCGCATCCACGTTGAACTGCTCGAGCACCTCAGACAGCGCGGCGACCACGATGTCGTTGGCCTTGGTGCGGGCCTTCGGAGGGCTGCCAGGGCGCAGCAGCGTCGCCGGCGGCAGCGTGTAGACGCCGGCCGCCGCCCCGCTGAGCGTGAGCTGCTCGCCCGGTCTCACTGGTATGTGATCCGCGCCGCGTGGCGTGGTGCCGAAGGGGCCGGCGACGACGCCGGCGGTGATCTCGCCCGCCGCATCCTCCGCCGGACGACCGCCGTCGGCCGCGTCGGCCGACGGCGGTCCGCTGAAGCCCAGCTCCTCGATTAGGCCCTCGGCGATCCGGGCCTCGGGCGCCGCCCCTGGCGTCCCCGCCGACGCGGGCGTCCCGGCGCCGACGGCGCCCGGGGCGCCCGCGCGCTTGCCGCCGGGCCCGAGCACCGGCGTGTCGTAGGGCTTGACGTGGTCGCCCGCCTCGATGGACGGCGGCCGCAGCCGGATCGCCCTGGCGATCTCACCGCGCACGCTCCGGCCGATCACCCGTCCGCCGGCGTCCTGGCCCTCCTTGCCGTCCAGGTCCTCCCGCCCAGGGCTCGGGTAGCCGAACAGCACGCTCAGCTCACGCAGCCGGGCCGGCACGTGCCGCACCGGCGTGCCGGTAATCACGAGCAGCCCGAAACAGGCCACCAGGCCGAGCAGCGGCGTCGCCACCCACGGGGTGAGCCCGGCCACCAGCGGCGCGGAGACCGCGTAGCCGATAAGGCCGCCCGCCCCCCTGATCGCCGGCGCGCCGTGCGAAGGGCTCGGCGTGCCCTTGGCGATGCTGAACAGCCCGAGCACACCGATGAGCAGGGCCACCCAGCCGATCGCCGCGCGCGAGGTTTCCGCGTTCAGCTCCGGGTGGCGCATGAACCGCCAGCCGAGCAGCGCGAGCAGCACCGGGACCAAGAACGCGCCATCGCCGAGGAAGCCGCTGGTCAGGTCGTAGACGAATACCCCGACTGGGTTGCCCATCCGCACCCAGACCCCGGCCGCGAAGACGATCGCCAGCCCGAGGCACAGCAGCCCGATCCCGTCGCGCTGGTGGTCCGGATGCAGCTCCCGCGCGCCGCGCCCCGCCCGCCGCACCGCGAATCCGACCGTGCCCGCGATCAGCTTCCAGCCCGCCACCACCGCGCTGAATAGCCACCGGGTGAGGATGACTACCGGGTCCTTAGTCGGCTTGGGCTTCCGCTTCTGCGGAGCCCTCCGCTTCTGCGGAGCGCTCCGCTTTTGCGGAGTGCTCCGCTTTCGGCCTCCGCCCCGTCCGCCGGCAGACCGGGATGACTCGCCCGCCCGGGAGCGCCCGGTTCCCGATGCCGAACCGCGCCCGCTTCCTGAGCCGCTGCCGCGGCCGGAGCTCCCGCTCCCCCGCGAGCCGCCTCCCCCGCTCCCGCTGCCCCTTTTCGGCGCGGGGCGCCCGCCGCCAGGCGGCACGTTAGGCAGGATGACCTCGACCGGCTCATCGCTGTAGAACTCGTCGCGATCAGCGCCCGCCTGCCCGCTTCGCGAACGAGCCGAGCCCCTGGACGCACGGGTAGCCATGATTACAAACGTAGCGAGCACCTGGCCCTAGATGAAGCACCCCGCTCCTCGGCGTGTCGCCGAGGAGCGGGGGATCAGGGAGCGACGCGGTAGTGGTAGCGATGGGAGTAGCGGAAGCCGCAGCGTTCGTAGAGGGTTCTGGCCGGGATGTTGTCGGTCTCGACTTGCAGGAAGGCCCGGCGGGCGCCGCGTGCTGCTGCTTCAGCGCAGATCGCGCGCGTCAGCGCCATGCCGAGTCCGGCGCCCCGTCGCGCCCGCTTCACCTCGACGGCCGTGATCCCCGCCCAGCCGTCCGCGATCGACAGCCTGCCGATGGCGATCACCTCACCGGCGTCGCCGCGAATGCTGGCGAACGCCTGCTCTGGAGCGGACATCAGCACGGTGCGCATGACCGGCGGCTGCCGGTCCTGGCCACGGTAGTGATACGTAGTCAGCCACGCGCCGTCCGGCTCGGCGTCGACGCGGAACTCTCCGGCCGCCGGCAGATGGCCGGCGGGCGGCACCGTGGCCAGGTCGGCCACCATGACGAAGGCGGGACCTGGACGAGTCAGCCAGGTCCGTTCGGACAAAAGATTGTCAAGCTGATGGCAGGGCGAGTCACCCTCCAGCGGCACGGGGATCACGATCATCGGCGGCAGGGCCCGGGCGCGGTACCAGCGGGTGACGGCGGTGAGCGCGTCGTCGAGCGGCATGCCCGGGTCGCCGAGCGGCAGCGCCGAGTTGGCGCGGCCGGTGAAGCCGTCGGCGGCGCGCAGCAGCCAGCCGCCGAGCCGGTCCTCCTCCGTCCCCCGCCAGTGCCGCGCGGCTATGTGCTCCAGCTCGGTGATCGACTCCACTCGCGCCATGATGGCATATGCTCACGATTGTGACGTTAAGCGACGTTCCTACTGCGGTGCGTAAGAAGACGGTAGGCACGGTGGGTGAGTGGCGGGCGGCCGGGATCACGCCGGCGCGGTTCCGGTCGCTGACGCGGGCGGGCGACCTGGTGCGGGTGCGCCACGGCGTGTACGCGACCCGGTCCGCCGTCGAGTCCGCGAGTAGCGATCCGCGCCAGGCCCACGCGCTTCGCGTCGCAGCGGCCAGGGCTTGCGTCGGGCGAGACGCCGTCGCTAGTCACCAGTCCGCCGCCGTGCTGCACGGCATCGACCTGCTGCGGAACCCTATTGACGGGGTGGTCTGGCTCACCCGACCGCCCGGCCAGTACAGCGGACTCCGCCTAGAGGGCATTCACCTCCACTCCGCCCGACTTCCCGGGCAACATGTGATGACGCTCTACGGCGTGCGCGTCACGACAGTCACCAGGACAGTGCTGGATCTGGCGCGATCGATGCCCTTCATGGAAGGCGTGGTTTCCGCGGACTCCGCGCTGCGCCTAGGGAAAACCACGGAGGCCGGCCTCGGGGAGATACTCCGCTCGTGCGCGCGGTGGCCGGGATCCGACCGCGCGAGACGGGTGACCGATTTCAGCAGCGAGGATGCCGGTTCCGCTCTCGAGTCCTGTGCCCGGGTGGTGTTTGCCGAGGCAGGCTTGCCCACGCCTGTACTACAAGCCGCCATCGCCAATGCCGGCGCCGAGTTCATCGCGCGGGTCGATTTCTGCTGGCCCGCGTACCGGGTGATCGCCGAAGCGGACGGCATGGCCAAGTACGACGATCCCAGCCGCGCCAGGGCGCAGATCATGCGTGACATAAGGCTGCGGGACGCTGGGTACAAGGTCGTCCACTTCACGTGGAGCGAATTGTTCGGGACGCCCGAGCGCGTGATCGCCCGGGTCCGCGCCGCGTTCGCGGCTCCGACCAGCTTTTAGACGGCTGACTTTGCAGCCTTCCCGACACTTTGCATACGCGGTGACCAGAAATCGGTCTGAACAGGCGCCAAAAGTGGTCACCCAGGCTGCAAAGTGAGCAGGAGAGGTTGGTGGTGCTCGCGGGACGAAGTGGCCGTGGGGCGGGTGGGACGGGTGGGGTGGTGTTACGGGACGAAGTGACTCGTGGGGCGCGTGGGCACGGGTGGGGTGGTGGTGTTTGCCGGGCGAGGTGGCCGCGGGAGGGGTGGTGCGCAGAAGAGGGTGGTGCTGCCGGGCGAGGTGGCCGTGGGATGGGTGGTGCGCAGAAGAGGGTGGTGCTTGCCGGGCGGCGTGGCCGCGGGAGGGGGGCTGAGCCGGGGTGGGTGGACGCGGGTGGTTAGGCGTTCGCGGGGAGGGTGGTGCCGGGGCCGCGGTGGCGGATGTGGACTAGGCCTGGGTGGGGGGTGGACGGTGCGGGAGGGTCGGCCGCCGAGGGGGCGCCTGCTACCTCGAAGCCCGCGTCGGCGATCATCGCTAGGTCGGCGGCGCCTGGCTGGCCTTCGCTGGTGAGGTAGTCACCGAGGAAGATCGAGTTGACCACGTGCAGGGCCAAGGGCTGCAGGGAGCGCAGGTGGATCTCGCGGCCGCCGGCCAGGCGGACTTCCGCGTCGGGGTTCACGAAGCGGACCATCGCCAGGATGCGCAGGCAGCGCTGCGGGGTAAGCTCCCACTTGCCCGCCAGGGGCGTGCCATCGAACGGGATCAGGAAGTTGACGGGCACCGAGTCTGGCGACAGGGCGCGCAGCGCGAACGCGACGTCCACCAGGTCCTCGTCGGTCTCCCCCATGCCCGCGATCAGGCCGGAGCACGGCGACAGGCCCGCCTCCTTCGCGGCGGTGACGGTGGACACGCGGTCCGCGTACTCGTGCGTGGAGCAGATGTCGGCGTAATGGCCGCCGGACGTGTTCAGGTTGTGGTTATAGGCCGTCGTCCCGGCCGCGGCCAGCCGGTCCGCCTGGCCGGCGGAGAGCAGGCCCAGGCAGGCGCACACCTCGACGTCGGGGTGCTGGGACTTGAACGCCTCGATTGATTCGCACACCCGGTCGACGTCCCGGTCGGTCGGGCCGCGGCCGCTGGCGACCAGGCACACGCGCCTGGCGCCCCCGGCCACGCCGGCGGACGCGCTGGCGACGATCTCGTCGGTCTTGAGCCAGGTGTACTTGAGCACCTCGGCCGCCGAGCCGACCCGCTGGCTGCAGTAGAAGCAGTCCTCGGGGCACAGCCCGCTCTTGATGTTGACCAGGTAGT
This sequence comes from uncultured Actinomycetota bacterium, assembly GCA_963843745.1. Classification (GTDB taxonomy): domain Bacteria; phylum Actinomycetota; class Actinomycetes; order Streptosporangiales; family Streptosporangiaceae; genus Trebonia. The sequence continues at coordinate 108,930 of CAWJLP010000003.1, read as the reverse complement.
TCAGCTTGACCTTGCGGCCGAAGAAGCGGCGGCGGACGCGGAACGCGGCGGCCACCACGTCGAGCAGCTCGTCGTCGCCGCTGGCGAGGACCGCCAGGGCCTCCTCCCGCGCCGGGAGTTCGCCGTTCACTGCCTTGTCTGCGAGGTCGTCAAGCCAGGTCATGGGTCAGAACCGTACCAGGGCGGCTAGAGTCGGCCGCGTGCGCATCGCAATCCTTGATGACTATCAGCGGGTCGCCCTGCAGAGTGCCGACTGGGCGTCACTGGGCGCGACCGACGTCGTGCCGTTCCACGGGCACATCGCCGACACCGCGGACCTGGCGGCCGAGTTGCGGCCGTTCGACGTGGTCGTCGCGATGCGCGAGCGGACGCCGTTCACCGCTGAGCGGCTCCGGCTGCTGCCGGACCTGCGGCTGCTCGTCACCACCGGGATGCGCAACGCGTCGATCGACGTGGCGGCCGCCGTCGCGGCCGGCGTCACGGTGTGCGGCACCGGCGGCAGCGGCGCGGCCACCCCTGAGCTGACCTGGGCGCTGATCCTCGCCCTCGTCCGGCACGTGCCGGCGGAGGACCGCCGGATGCGCGAGGGCGGCTGGCAGCACACGATCGGCTTCGGGCTGCAGGGCCGGACGCTGGGCGTCGTGGGGCTGGGGAACATCGGACGGCGGGTGGCGTCGATCGGCCGGGCGTTCGGCATGGAGGTGCTCGCGTGGAGCCAGCATCTTTCGGCGACGGCTGCTGCCGACGCGGGCGCCGTCGCGGTGAGCAAGGACGACCTTTTCGCCTCCTCCGACGTGATCACGGTGCACTACAAGCTCGGCAAGCGATCGGTGGGCCTGGTGGGCGCGCGAGAGCTGGGGCTGATGCAGCCCACCGCGTTCCTTGTGAACACGTCGCGCGGGCCGATCGTGGACGCCGACGCTCTGCTCGCAGCGCTGCACTCCGGAGCTATCGCGGGCGCCGCGCTGGACGTTTATGATGAGGAACCGTTGCCGGCGGGACATCCGCTCCGGTCGGCTCCGCGCACAGTCTTGACCCCGCACCTTGGATATGTGACCGATGACGGGTACCGGAAGTTCTACGGGGACGCCGTCGCGGACATCGCCGCGTTCGCCGCGGGACGTCCGGTACGGATCCTCACGCCTGAGTGACCCCATAAAAGCATACCTTTCCTACCAATTAAGTTGACTATCCGGCCGTCGGTGTGATGTCCTTGACGAAGCGAGCAGCAGGAAGGGGGCCGGTTCATGGCAGCGATCAGGCCACGTGACCTGCTCACCGAGACCCTGCTCGCGCGGCTTGGCGGGACCAGGGCGGAGCCGGAGGCGCAAGGCGGCGGGGACGTCGCCGCGACGCTGCAGCGGGATATCGGCAAGCTCGGCGACGCCGGCTACCTGACGGTCGCGCTGCCGCCGGAGTTCGGCGGCCTCGGCTGCACGCTGCGCCAGGCCGCCTGCGGGCAGCGGCGGCTCGCCAGGCGGGCGCCGCTCACGGCGCTCGCGGTCAGCGCGCACCTGTACTGGACCGGCGCCGCGGCGGACGCGTACCGAGCCGGGGACGACTCGGCACGCTGGATCCTGCTCGAGGCCGCGCGCGGCGCGCTGTTCGCCGCCGGCCACGGCACGGCGGGCGGCGACCTGCGGTTCGCCGACCCACGGTCGCGGTGCGAGCCGGCCGGCGAGAGCGGGTACCGGTTCCGCGACACCACGGTGCTGTCCTCGATGACGCCGGCCTGGGACTGGGTCGCGGTGCACGCGGTGAATCCCGCGCCCGTGGCGAACCCGGCGCCCGTGGCGAACCCGGCGCCCGTGGCGGGGGCGCGGGATTCCGTCAAGGGCAGCATGGCTGCCGCGGGGCCCGACGCCGTACTCGCGTTCGCCGGCCGGGGCTCGCGATGTACGCCCGCGTTCCGGGTGGCCCGGGTGCAGCCCGCCGGCGCGCCAGGGGACGTCTTCACCACCAGCGCGGTCGGCTGGGGTCACTCAATCCTGGCCAGCGTCGAGTACTCCGACGCCCGCCGGGCGTTCAACGAGGCGGTCGCCGAGGCCGCCGGGGTCGCCGACGCAGCGCGCCCGGCGCATCCGCTCGATACGTGGCCGGTCGCCGAGGCCGGGCTGCGGCTCGACGCGATGAAGGCCAAGATCGCCGAGATCACCCACCCGTGGCCGCTCGTTCGCGAGCCAGCGCCCGACCTCGGCGGACAGCACCTCATCAGCGTCTTCACCATGCGCAACGAGGTCAGCGAGGGCGCCAGGCGGGTGCTCAGCCTCACGGCCCAGATCGGATGCGCGCCGGCCGTCGCCGCGCTCTAGCCCCGAAGCGAACCGCTACCGGGACGGCGACCAGCCCGGGTCGCGCCCGGACAGCGCGAGCGCGCGGTCGAGCGCCGCCGCGTCGTCCGGCAGGGAAACCGGCTCAGCGAACCCCTTGTACTGCCGGAACATCTCCGCGTTCGCCTCGACCGCAGCCAGCGCCGCCGCGGCGGCGCGGTCGGAGACGGTGTAGGACTGTCCCGTCGCAGCCGCCAGGTCCCAGCCGTGCAGCACCAGTTCGGCGAGCATCATCGCGCCGACGTCGGCGGCCGGGGTCGCCGACCCCATCACGTTCAGGTCCTTCTCCCAGACCGCCGGGTCCGCCCAGGCGTCGAGCGCGCGGTCGAGCTGCGCGCGGTACGCGGCGGCGAAGTCAGGTTCGGCGGCGAAGTCGCGGGTCATCATCTCTTCGGGCACCATCTCGCCGTGCGCGCGCCGCTCGAAGTTGTACGCGGTCCACAGCAGGAGGTGGTTGAGCAGCGTCCGCACGTCCCATTCGGTGTCCGGGGTAGGGTCGCCGAACTGGCCGGGCCGAACGCCGGCGACGACGCGGGCCCCCGCGTCGGCCGCGTCGGTGAGCTCAGGATGCAGGTTCATAAGTCACGACGCTAGCCGCAGACGTGCCCGGCCGTCTTGAAGAAACGCGACAGCTACGCTGGGGCTCGTGACCGCTTCCGCCCGTTCGCTCGGCGCCGGGGTGCTGCACCCGGAGACCGCCGCGACCCGGTTCAGCCTGAACAGGCACCGGCCACCGGAGGACCTGGCACCGTTCGTCGACTTCTGCTGGGTGGTCCGCTGGGACCTGCGCGGCGAGCCCGCGCACGAACAGGCGATCCTGCCGCACCCGAACGTGAACCTCGCGTTCGAGCCCGCGGGGCCGGCCGTGTACGGCGTTGACCGGCGCGTTTTCACCCGGAAAATCTCCGGGGCCGGCGCTGTCCTGGGCATCCGCTTCCGGCCAGGCGGCTTCCGGCCCTTTTACTCCGCCGGAAAAATCTCTGCCCTGAACGACCTCGTGGTGCCAGCCGGCGACATCTTCGGACCCGCGGCGGACCGGGCCTGTGCCGCGGTGCTCGCCGCTTCGTCCGACGAGGCCATGATCGCGGCGGGGTCCGGCCTGCTGCGCGCCGCCGGGCCGCGGCCCGATCCGGTCATCGACCAGGTGGCCGCCATCGTGGACCGGATCACCGCCGACCAGGGACTGCGCCGGGTGGCGTCGCTCGCGGACGTGTTCGGCTTGCCGGAACGCAGGCTGCAGCGGCTGTTCGCCGAGTACGTCGGCGTCTCGCCCAAGTGGGTGATGCGGCGCGCCCGGCTGCACGAGGCCGCGCGGTTTGCCGACGCGGGCGGCGACGTCGACTGGGCCACGCTGGCCACCGACCTCGGCTACGCCGACCAGGCCCATCTGACCAGGGACTTCACCGCCACCCTGGGGATGCCGCCGTCCCGGTATGCCGCCGAGGGACGCTAGGGCTTACGGGCCACGCCCGCCAGCATGAGGAGGCTGCCCACGTCGAGCGGCAGCGTCACCGGCTCGTCGGGCCGCCACTCCGACAGGAAGACGAGCCCCGGCGCGACGATCTCCCAGCCGTCGAAGAACCGCTTGATCTCCTCGCGGCTGCGGATCTGCCCGCGCCCGAGGTTCTCCCGCAGCACCCGCACGCTGGCCGCGGCCTCGGGGGCGGCGTCGCAGAAGTGGGTGATCTGCAGGTAGCTGGCGGGGACCACCGCGTCCTGGTACGCGGCGACGACGCCATAGGGATCTTCCTCGTCAAGCATGTGGTGGATCACGGCGTTCATGATCAAGCCGACCGGCTCGGTGAAATCGATCAGGCCGGTGACCTCCGGCAGGCCCAGCAGCTTGTCCGGCTCCCTGACGTCCGCGAGGACCACGGCGGTCGCGGCGTCGCCCGCGAGCAGCGCCTGGCCGTGCAGTGACACGCTGGGGTCGTTGTCCACGTACACCACGCGCGCCGCCGGGTTGACGCCCAGGGCGATCTGGTGCGTGTTCTGCACGGTCGGCAGGCCGGAGCCCAGGTCGAGGAACTGGCTGATGCCCTGGGCGGCCATGAACCGGACGGAGCGGCCGAGCATCGCCCGGTTGAGCCGCGCGCCGCTGCCGCCGTCCCCCATCGCCTTGACCGACAGGTCGGCGACCGCGCGATCCACGGCGAAGTTGTCCTTGCCGCCGAGGATGGCGTCGTAGACACGCGCCACGCTGGGCTTGGTCGTGTCGATCTCCGGCGGCACGTGGGCGGGGTCCAGCCTGGCCCAGGCCATATTGCCATCCGCCACCGCACGACCTCCTGGGACTACCGCGATCCGAATGAATCGCTGCGCCGCATTGTAGCTGTCAGGCACCTGTGCGGGCTGACAGTCATCCGTGCGGGGGTTGGCAGCGGCCTGAGCCACGATGTCAGCATGCGAGAAGACCTCAACGCGATCGAAGCCCACGGGCTGGCCAAACGCTTCGGCAAGACCACCGCGCTGGCCGGCGTGGACCTGACGGCCCGCGCGGGCAGCGTGCTCGGCCTGCTCGGCCCCAACGGCGCGGGCAAGACCACAGCGGTCCGGATACTCGCCACGCTGCTGCGCCCCGACGAGGGCGAGGCCCGCGTCTGCGGGTACGACGTCGTGCGCGACGCTTACCAGGTGCGCCAGCTGACCGGGCTCACCGGCCAGTACGCGTCCGTGGACGAGGGCCTGTCCGGAACCAACAACCTCGTCATGATCGGCCGGCTGCTGGGCATGTCCCGCGCCGAGTCGCGGGCTCGCGCGGCCGAGCTGCTCGCCAGGTTCGAGCTCACCGACGCGGCCGGGCGCCCGGCGAAGACGTACTCCGGCGGGATGCGGCGGCGCCTCGACCTGGCCGCCAGCCTCGTCGGCCGGCCCCGGGTGCTGTACCTGGACGAGCCGACGACCGGCCTCGACCCGTACAGCAGGAACGAGGTGTGGGCGATGATCAGGGAGCTGGTCACCGACGGCACGGCCGTCCTGCTCACCACCCAGTACCTGGACGAGGCCGACCAGCTCGCGCACGACATCGTGGTCATCGACCAGGGGCGGGTCATCGCGACCGGCACGCCTGACCAGCTCAAGGCGGGGGCCGGGCGGCAGGTGCTCGAGGTCACCCCGGCCAGCCGGGCGGACGTCGCGGCGGTCACGGCGCTGCTATCGGCGCGGCTGAGCGGCGAGCCCGTGGTCAGCCCCGAGTCCGGACGCGTCACCGCCCAGGTCGACGACGGCAGGCAGCTGCCTGAGATCGTCCGCGAGCTCGACGACAGGGGCATCGAGCTCGCCGAGTTCGCGCTGCGCAGGGCCAGCCTCGACGAGGTGTTCCTGGCCCTGACCGGTCACCGGGCCGAAGAGACCACGCCCGCGGAGACGGACGCCCCGGCGGGCCGCCGGCAGAAGAAACTGAGCAGGAGTGCGCAATGACTAGTTTTCCTTTGGAGCCCGCCCGGCGGCTCAGCCCGGTGACCGGCCTGCGGAACTCGCTCACGCTGACCTGGCGGAGCGTGCTGAAGATCCGGACGAACCCGGAGGACATGTTCGGGCTGCTGCTGCAGCCGATCATGTACCTGGTGCTGTTCACCTACGTGTTCGGCGGGCAGCTCGCCGGCAGCACGCACCAGTACCTGGAGTACTCGCTGCCGGGCATCATGGTGCTGTCGGTGACGTTCGCCACCCTCGGCACCGGCATGATGCTGAGCCAGGACGTCGCCACTGGCGTGTTCGACCGGTTCCGCGCCCTGCCGATCGCCCGCTCGGCGCCGCTGGCCGGCGCGATCCTCGGCGACAACGTGCGCTACCTGATCTCGATCGCCGTGACGCTCGGTTTCGGGTTCGTCCTCGGGTTCCGCATCCTGACCAGCCCGCTGGCCGCCGTCATGGCCTGCCTGCTGCTGCTCGTGTTCGCGCTCGCCATGTGCTGGGTGTCCGCCTTCATCGGCATGGTGGTGAAGTCGGCGCAAGCGGTGCAGTGGTGGGGCTTCCTGGTCATGTTCCCGCTGATCTTCGGCAGCAACATCCTCACCGATGAGGCGAAGATGCCGGGCTGGCTGCAGGCGTTCGTGAAGGTCAACCCCGTCACCTACCTGACCGAGGCGGAGCGCGCGCTGCTCGTCGGCGGGCCCGCGGCGACCGCCGTGATCCGCTCGCTGCTCTGGGCGCTCGGCATCTTCGCGGTGTTCGCCCCGCTCGCGGTCCGCGCCTACCGCCGCCGCGCGTAAGAACGGGCCCTAGATGAACGGGCCCTAGATGAACGGGCCCTAGATGGCGGCTAGGGCCCGTCCCGCCAGTGCCAAGGCCGCTTGGCGGTCAAGCCCGCGGCCGCGCGAGTAGGCACCGTCGAACGCCGCGTCGCCGAGCGCACGCCTGGCCGTCTCCCGCGCCCGGGGGGCGACCGGGCTGCTCTCGTCGAAGGCGCCGCGCACGGTGTGCGCGGCGCCGAGCAGCGTGGCGGCGACGTCCGCGGCTCCGTCCCGCGTGACCACGGCGGCCGCGACCGAGTCGACGACGGCCGCGAGCGGCGGGTTCTCCACCCAGCCGGCGGCGGCTGGCAGCGCATCGGCCAGCAGGTCACGGCAGCGGCCGGCGTCCCCGCCGGCCTCCAGCGTGATCATGGCGAGCCGGGCCTGGGCCTGCGCGCGCACCGAGACCCACCACGCCGTGTCCTTGTCCCTCTTTGCCACCCCCGCTAGCGCGGCCTCGCAGCGGCGGGCCGCCGCGGCGAGGTCCCCGGCCCGCCACTCCACCTCGGCGGCGCTGAGCACCAGCCACTCGTCGGCGTTGTCCTGGGCGCGGGCCGCGGCGGCGCGCTCGGCCCGGCCCAGGTCGGCGCGGGCGCCGTCGATGTCGCCGGCCCGCGCCCGCGCCACCGCCAGCGAGCCGATGATGTACGCCATGTCGCCCCAGGCGTCGATTTCGAGGCCGATCTGCTCCGCCTCCGCCAGTGCGGCCACCGCCTGCGCGTGATCCGCGCGGAGCGCGGCGAACTCGGCCATCTGGTAGAGGCACACCGCGATTCCCCACGGGTCGCCGATCGCGCGGAACTGGTCGAGGGCCGCCGCGCAGTCGGCCTCGGCCCCGTCCAGGCGGCCCGCGTTGGCGGCGTACGTGGAGCGGTACATCCGCCCGGTGGCCCGCATCCAGGGGTCGTCCGACGACTTGGCGTACCGGTCGATCGCGGCGATCGCGGTGTCGGGGTCCCGGTCGAACATGGCCACCAGCGGCACGGCGGCCGCGGCCATGGGATGGATGGGCTGCCCGGCGTCGGCGAACCTGGTCAGGCTCTGGATCGCGGCGGTCAGCGGCTCGCGGACCTCTGTCAGGTTCAGGGTCGCGCTGACCGTCATCACCGCGCACGCCACCCGCGCCTCGGTCATCAGCAGCGACTCGTCCGGCGGCTCCAGCGCGAGGACCTCGCGCGCCAGCGCGTCGCCTTCGCCCCTGCCGCGCTGCGTCCAGTAGAAGCCGAGCGCCCGCACGAAGCGCAGCGCGGTGGCCGCGTCCCGCCGCGCGATCGCCCACCGCAGCGCGGCGTTGATGTTGTCCTGCTCCGCGGTCAGCGCGCGGTGCCAGGTCCGCTGCTGCGCGGTGCGCAGCAGCGGGTCGGCGGTCTCGGCGAAGTCCAGGTAGTACGCGGCCATCGCGTCCCTGACCGCGGTCTCCTCCCCCGCTTCGGCCAGCCGCTCCAGGCCGTAGGCGCGCACCGTCTCCAGCATCCGGTACCGCGGGCCGCGGTCTCCCGCGCCGTCCGCCGCGCTGAGGATCGACTTGGCGACCAGGCCGGACAGCGCGGGCAGCACGCTGCCGCGGGCCAGCCCGGCGCCCGGGCCGCCAGGGCACACCTGTTCCGCCGCGGCCAGCGTCGCGCCGCCGGGGAAGACCGCGAGGCGGCGGGCGAGCACCCGTTCCGGCTCTGACAGCAGGTTCCAGCTCCAGTCGATGACGGCGCGCAGCGTCTGGTGCCTGGGCAGCGCCGTGCGGCTGCCGCCGGTGAGCAGCGCGAACCGGTCGTCGAGGCGTTCGGCGAGCTGGGCTGGGGGCAGGGTGCGCAGCCAGGGGGCGGCCAGTTCGATGGCCAGCGGCATGCCGTCGAGCGCCTGGCAGATGCGCATCACGGCGGGCACGTTGCTGTCGTCGAGCCCGAAGCCGGGCAGAACCGCGGCAGCCCTGTCACAAAACAGGCGAACCGCTGCATATGTTGAAATTTCCGGAATGGCGGGCGCGCTTTCCGCGCCCGCCATTCCGGAAACTGGCGGGACCTGGAGAGGAGCCACCACCCACAGGGTCTCGCCGGGGATGCGCAACGGCTCGCGGCTCGTCGCGATGATCCGGGTCCTGGGACAGTCCGTGAGCAGCCGGTCCGCGAGGCTGGCCGCCGCCTCGATCAGGTGCTCGCAGTTGTCCAGGATCAGCACCGCCTGCCGGTCCCCGAGCGCGGCGCAGAGCCGGTCGGCCGGGTCCGCGTGCGCCTGGTCCGCGCCGTGCCTGGCGATCACCCGCTCGCGCAGGCCGAGCGCGTCGAGGACTGCGTACGGCACCTCGGACGGGTCGCTGACTGACGCCAGGCCGGCCAGGTAGGCCGGGCCGGCCGACGCGGCTAGCCGGGCCGGGCCGGCCAACGCGGCCGACGCGGCTGACCCGGCTAGCCGGGAGGCAACTTCTGTGGCGAGCCTGGTCTTGCCGACGCCGCCGGGGCCGGTGAGCGTGACGAGCCGCTCTTCCGCCAGCTTCTTGAGCACGCCGGCGACGTCGTCGTCCCTGCCGATGAAGCTGGTCGGCGGGCGCTGCGCGGCGGACAGGCGCTGGCCACCGGGGAGAGCGGCGGAAGGTCCCGGAGAAGGCTGCGTACGTTCTGGATGACTATGGGCGGCGGTACCGGCGGGAACGGCCAGCGGGATCTCCTGCCGCAGCACCGCGAGGTGGGCCTCTTCCAGCCGCGGCGACGGGTCCACCCCGAGCCGGTCGGCGAGCAGCTCCCTGCCCTCGGCGTACACCGCGAGGGCGTCGGCCTGGCGGCCGGCGGCGGCGAGGGCACGCATGAGCAGCGCCCGCGGTCGTTCGGCGAGCGGGTCGGCGGCGGTCAGCTCGCGGAGCTCGCCGGTCACCGCGACCGCCTCGCCCAGCGCCAGGTCGGCCTCGATCCTGTCGAGCACCGCGGCGGACCGCAGCTCCTCGAGCCTGGCGGCGGGCGCGGCCGCGAACTCCTCGTCCGCCACGTCGGCGAGGGCGGGGCCGCGCCACGTGCCGAGGGCCTCGCGGAGCAGCCGCGCGGCCGTCGCCGCGTCACCGGCGGCCAGCGCGCGGCCCCCGGCCCGGGCGGCGGCCTCAAAGACAGCAGCGTCCACCGCCTCCGGCGGGACCGCGAGCCGGTAGCCCGCCGGGGACGACTCGAGCACGGAGTCGGCGACGCCGGCCTGGCGGAGCGCGGCGCGCAGCCGGGACACCAGCGACTGGAGGGCGTTGACCGCGTCCACGGGGCGGTCGTCCGGCTCCGGCCAGAGCCGGTCGATCAGCACGTGGGCGGGCACCGGGCGGCCCGCGGCCAGCGCCAGCACGGCGAGCAGCGCACGAACGCGCTGCCCGCCGACCCGGACCGGGCGGCCGGCCGCGTCGGTCACCGCGAGCGGGCCGAGGACGCCAACCCGCACCGTCTCCGCCGTCGTGTTCACGCCGCCATCGTAACGCTTACGCGTATTCGAGATCTATCTCGTTTAATTGTTCCACATTTACAGGGGTTACGCCCTCTTCCGCAAGCGGGGGACATCCGTCACACTAGCGGCAAAACGATCATGCTCCTGTGAGGTGGCGATGGCGACGACTCCGGCCCAGAAGACGGCTGCCGAGCCTGGGCTGAAACGATCTCTGTCCGTATGGCAGGCGGTCGGCCTGTCGCTGGCGCTGATGGCGCCGTCCATGGCCGCGAACATCAACCCGCAGGGCGCGGCGCTGGCGGCGGGGCGCGCGGTGCCGCTGGCGTTCCTCATCGCCGCGGTCGGCGTGCTGTTCGTGGCCTACACGTTCGTGCGGCTCTGCCAGTACTACCGGCACTCCGGGTCGGTGTACGCGTTCGTCGGGGCGACGCTCGGGCCGCGGGCGGGCGTGATCGCGGGCTGGGGGCTGGCAGGCACCTACGTGTTCTACGCGGTGACCACCGCGGCGGCGGCGGGCATCTTCGGCGCGGGACTGCTCAACTCCCTCGGCATCTGGAAGAACCAGCCGGCCTGGGCGCCGATGCTGATCGTCGGCATCGTGCTCGCGCTCGCGCTGCTGCTCGCCGCGCTGCCCGCGCGCGGCGGCACCAACGTGCTGCTCATCGTGGAGGTGTGCACGGTCACGCTGATCATCATCGTCACCGTGGTCGTGTTCGTCCGGCTGCTGAAGGGGGACGCGCCGGGCGGTTCGCACTTCACCTGGAGCGTGTTCACCCCGCAGCCGGGGATCGGCGCGTCCGGGCTGTTCCTGGGCGTGGTGTTCGGCTTCCTGTCGTTCGCGGGGTTCGAGGCGTCGTCCACGCTGGGCGAGGAGGCGCACAACCCGTCGAAGGACATCCCGCGGGCGATCCTGGGCGTGGCCGTGTTCGGCGGCATCTACTACGTGGTCGTCACGGCGGCGGAGATGATGGGGTTCGGCACGTCGGCTAAGGGGGTCGCGGCCTTCACCGCGTCGCCGTCGCTGCTCGGCGACCTCGGCACCTCCTACGTCGGCTCCTGGGTCGGCAACGTGATCACGGCGGGGACGACGGTGTCCGCGTTCGGCTGCTGCCTGGCGTGCACGGTCGGCGCGGCGCGGCTGTTCTACGCGATGTCGCGAGACTCGTTCGGCGAAGGGCGCGGCGCGAGCAGGACGTCCCGGTGGGGCACGCCCGCCATTGCGACGGGGATCGTCACGGTGCTCGCGGTCGTGATCTTCGCGGTCTACATCGCGGTGTCCGCCCACGCGTCCTCGCTCGCCCAGAACGCGTTCCTGTGGTCGGGCACGATCGGCACGCTGATCCTGCTCGTCGCCTACCTGCTGGCGACCATCGGCATGACGCTGCTGGTGTTCGTCCGGCGCCGGATGCCTTCGGTGCCGATGTGGCAGGTCGTGATCCCGATCGCGGGGATCATCGTCCTCGGGTACACGCTGTACCGGAACGTCTACCCGTACCCGACCGGCGACGGCCACTGGTTCCCGATCGTGGCCGGCGCCTGGCTGGCCGTCGCGGTCATCGGCGTGCTGCTGGCGCCGGGCACGGCGCGCAAGCTCGGCGCGGCGCTGGCGGCGCGGGAAGGCATCAGGAACGAGGAGGACGTCATCGGCCTCTGAGCGCGGGCTAGCGGCTAGCGGCTAGCGGCTAGACCTCGACGACCACCGGGATGATCATCGGGCGGCGGCGGAAGTTGTCGCTGACCCACTTGCCGATCACCCGGCGGGCGAGCTGGCGCAGCGCGTGCGTGTCGGAGATCCCTTCGGCGGCGGCGCGCTCCAGCGCCTCCTGGAGCTTCGGCAGCACCTCGCTGAACGCCCCTTCGTCGATGCCCGAGCCGCGCGCGTGGATCTCCGGGCCGCCGACGATCTTGCCGGTGTTCGAATCGACCACCATGACGACCGAGATGAAGCCCTCGTCGCCGAGGATGCGCCGGTCCTTGAGCTGGGATTCGGTCACCTCGCCGACGGTGAGCCCGTCGACGTAGACGTACCCGCACGGCACCGCGCCGGCGATCGACGCCTGGCCGTCGACCAGGTCGACGACCACGCCGTCTTCGGCGATGACGATGTGGTCGTCAGGCACGCCGGTCAGCGACGCCAGCCGCGCGTGCGCCCGCAGGTGCCGCCATTCGCCGTGCACCGGCATGAAGTTGCGCGGCTTGACCAGGTTGAGCAGGTACAGCAGCTCTCCGGCCGGGGCGTGCCCGCTCACGTGCACCAGGCTTGATTCCTTGTGCACCACGCGCGCGCCGAGCCTGGTCAGCCCGTTGATCACCCGGTACACGGCGGTCTCGTTGCCGGGGATCAGGCTGGAGGCCAGGATCACCGTGTCGCCGGCCGCGATCCTGATCGGGTGGTCCCGGCCCGCCATCCGGGACAGCGCCGACATCGGCTCGCCCTGCGACCCGGTGGAGATCAGCACGACCTCGCCAGGCGGCATCTCCTCCGCCTCCCGCAGGTCAACGAGCAGCCCGCCGGGCACGTGCAGGTAGCCGAGGTCACGGGCGACGCCCATGTTGCGGACCATGCTGCGCCCGACGAACGCGACCTTCCGCCGGTGCTTGACCGCGGTGTCCAGCACCTGCTGCACCCGGTGCACGTGCGACGCGAAGCAGGCCACGATGATCCGCTGCGCGGCGTTCGCGAACACCTCGTCGAGCACCGGCGCGATGTCCCGCTCGGACCGCACGATGCCCGGCACCTCGGCGTTGGTCGAGTCGGACAGCAGCAGGTCGACGCCCTCGCCGCCGAGCCGCGCGAACCCGGCCAGGTCGGTCAGCCGCCCGTCGAGCGGCAGCTGGTCCATCTTGAAGTCACCGGTGTGCAGCACCACGCCGGCCGGGGTCTTGATCGCGACGGCCAGGGCGTCTGGAATCGAGTGGTTGACTGCGAAAAACTCAAGTTCGAATGGTCCGAACGTACGCGTGGTTCCCTCTTGCACCTCCTCCGTCTCCGGGGTGAGGCGGTGCTCGGTGAGCTTGGACCGCACCAGGGCAAGCGTCAGCTTCGACCCGACGAGCAGCAGGTCCGCACGGTTGCGGAGCAGGTAGGGCACCGCGCCGATGTGGTCCTCGTGGGCGTGCGTCAGCACCAGCGCCTCGACCTGGTCCAGACGGCCCTCGAGGTAGCCGAAGTCGGGCAGGATGAGGTCCACGCCCGGCTGGTCGGGCTCGGGGAACAGCACGCCGCAGTCGACGATCAGCAGCCGTCCGCCGTACTCGAAGACGGTCATGTTCCGGCCGATCTCGCCGAGACCGCCGAGCGGGACAACCCGCAATCCGTTGTGGTCGAGGGGGGCCGGGGGGGTCAGTTCGGGATGCGGGTAGCTCAACGGTGCGCCTCGGGTGCCTCGGGTGCCTCGGCCGGGATGTTGACGCCGCCTGCGGTAAGGTCTTCGCGCAGCTTCTGCCGCTCGGCATCGCTGGCCGGGAGGAGCGGGCCGCGGACGCCGCCGCCCGGCAGGCCGAGCATGTCCATGGCCGCCTTGGTCATGACCGCCGCCTGGTTGCGGAACAGCCCGACGTTGACCGGGAGCATGGACAGGTGCAGCTTCGCCGCCTGCGCGTTATGGCCGTCGGTGAACGCCTCGAGCATCTCGAAGATCCGGTCCCCGACGACGTGGCCGGTGACGCTGACGCAGCCGACCCCGCCGATCGACCACAGCGGCAGGTTCACCGGGTCGTCGCCTGAGTAGTACGCGAGGCCGGTGCGGGACAGCACCTGCGACGTGGCCGCCAGGTCGCCCTTGGCGTCCTTGACGCCGGCGATCCGCGGGTGACCGCTCAGCTTGACCAGGGTCTCCGTGGCCAGCGCGACGGCCGTCCGGCCGGGGATGTCATAGATCAGCATCGGGAGCTGCGTGCTGTCGGCCACCGTGGTGAAGTGGGCGACGAGCGCGTCCTGCGCGGGCTTGCTGTAGTACGGGGTCACCACCAGCAGGCCGTTCGCCCCGGCTCGCTCGGCCTGGCGGGCGAGCTCGACGGTGTGCGCGGTGATGTTGGTGCCGACCCCGGCCACCACCTTGGCGCGGTCACCGACGGCCTCGAGCACCACCTTGATCAGCCGCGATTTCTCCTCGTCAGTGGTGGTCGGCGCCTCGCCGGTGGTGCCGTTGACCACCAGCCCCTCGTTGCGCATGTCGTTAACGAGGTAGGTGGCGAGCCGGGCCGCGCCGTCGTAGTCGACGGCGCCGTCAGGAGTCATCGGTGTGATCATGGCTGTCAACAGCCGGCCGAAGGGAGCCGTGGTGTTGGTCATAACCGAACGCTACCGCGCCAGAGCCATCACCGGGTACTCCGTATCGCCGCTTCAGGCAATGCTTCAGACAATGCGGTTGCGAAGCGTGCCGAGCCCCTCGATCTCCAGCTCGACCACGTCACCGCGGGTGAGCCAGCGGCCGTCGTCGTGCTCCAGGATGCTGCCGGAGCCCACCGTCCCCGAGCCGATCACGTCCCCTGGTCTCAGGTGCGTGTTGCGGGACGCCCGGTCGAGGATCTGCCGCCAGGAGTAATGCATGTCGGCGAGGTCGCCCCTTGACCGCTCCTCGCCGTTGACCCTGGCGGTCATCACGCCGCTCGTTCCGTCGAACTCGTCAGGAGTGACGAGGACCGGGCCGAAGCTCGTCGCGAAGTCCTTGGCCTTCGCGGGACCGAGGCCGACGCGCATCTCCTTGCGCTGGATGTCGCGGGCGGAGAAGTCGTTCATGACCATGAACCCGGCGATCTCTTCGTCTTTCCCGATGACCGCCGCCACTTCCAGCTCGTAGTCCAGCTCGCTCGTGCCCTCCGGGTAGCGGATGTCGTCGCCGGGGCCGTACACCGCGGCCGGGTTGGTGAAGTAGAAGACGGGGAACTCGTACCACTCCTTCGGCACCTCCGATCCGCGGTTCCTGCGGGCGGTGGCCACGTGCTGCTCGAAGGCGAAGAAGTCCCTGATCGACGGCGGCACCGGGATGGGGGCGAGGAGCGTGACCTGGTCGAGGGGGTAGCGCTGGCCCTGTTGGGGCTCGCTGTCCGTCTTCGCCGTGAGGACGTCGATGAGGGTGGGCGCCTGGAGGCGTATGACTTCGCCGCCTTCGACCCGGCCTGGCGCCGTCTCGTCGCCCAGCCTGAACGTGCAGTACCGCACCTTGGGGCCCCCTTGCCTGTTGGGTGTCGTCCCGGATGGTACCGCTTGAAGGCTGCTCTCTTCAGAATCTGCGTTTGCTCTGATCGGTCCATCCCTCTGACGGCTCAGCGGAGCGGCTGAGGTTATCGGCACGGCCCGCTGAGGCGGGCGCGCGACAGTGAGTGCATACCGATCTCGTCATCGACTGGAGGGCTTCATGACGCCGGAACGCGAACCAGCGGACGCCGAGCTGACCAGGGCCAGGCAGCGGCGGCGCAAGGGCAGGACCAGGCTCGCCGCCGTCACGGCCGGCGCCGGCGTGGCGAGCGCGGCGGCCGCGGCGGCGATCGCCGTGGCCCTGCCGGCCTCCGCGCAGCGCAGCACCGCGACGGCGACCGGCACGGCAAGTTCCGCCGCGAGCACCCCCGCGAGCAGCACGTCGTCGTCTTCCTCGTCCGCGCCGTCTTCGTCTACCCCGTCGGCGACCTCCGGGTCGGCCCAGGCCACCTCGGGCGGGTCATGATGTCCGGGGCACGGGCATCCGGGCAGGACGGCTGGTTCACCACGACCGTGCGCCCCGCCGGGCCGCTGGACCACGAGGCGCTCGCCCGGCTGAGCGAAACGCTCGGCGCGCTCGAGCCGAGCAGCGACATGGTGGTCGTCGACCTGAGCGCCGCCGACGTGCGCGATCCGCGCGGTCTCGCCAGGCACCTGCTGGCGCCCGCCCGCAGGTTCGACCAGGCGGGCCGCTGCCTGCTCCTGGTTGGCGCGTCACCCCGCCTGACGGCCGAGCTCCACCGCGCCGCCGTCCCAGTCGTCACGCTGGCCTCAGAGGCGCTGCACGGCACGGCTGCCTAGATTATCGTGGGTATTTTGACCCTGTTTTCGACGTCAAACTCCCCACGGTAATTCGGCGGAGGCTGCGCGTCTGGGGACGCGGAGCATCGCGGGTGCGCTCCGCGGTTAGCGGCCCAGGCCCATGTTTTTGATCCTGGCATGAGCCGGCGCGGCGATTCTCCGGCATCGAGCTGGTCTATATCGGCAGCCGCCAGAAAAGCATCCGGCGGACCAGCGAAGGAGAACGACATGACGGACCACAAGGTTGTCAGCCGCGAAGACTGGCAGGCCGCCAGGGACGAGCTGCTGCGGCGGGAGAAGGAGCACACCCGGATGGGCGACGAGCTGGCGCGCCAGCGCCGCGAGCTGCCCTGGGTGGCGGTCGACGCGGAGTACGTGTTCGACACCGACGACGGCCCCCGGCCGCTGGCCGGGCTCTTCGACGGCCGGTCGCAGCTGATGGTGTACCACTTCATGTTCGGCCCGGCGTATGAGGCAGGCTGCCCGGTGAACTCGTCGATGGCCGATGCCCTCGACGGCCTGCTCCCCCACTTGCACGCCCGCGACGTGACCTTGCTGCTCGTCTCGCAGGCGCCGCTGTCGAAGCTCCAGGCGTACCGGCGGCGGATGGGCTGGCGCACGCCGTGGGTCTCGGCGGCGAACACCGGCTTCAACTACGACTTCGGCGCTTCCTACCCTGCGGAGGAGGTGCGCGGCTGGGGGCTCAGCGCGGACAGCCTGCCGCCGATCGTGGCGGTCAACGCGGCCGCGACGGGAACCGACGTCAACGGCTACCTCACCGAGTCGCCGACGGTCAGTGTCTTCACGCTGCAGGACGGCGCCGTCTACCAGACCTACGGTGCCGCGGCCCGCGGGGTCGAGTTCCTGATGCCCTATTACCCGGTCCTCGACCGGGTGCCGAAGGGCCGCGACGAGGGCGACGCGTTCCAGACCTGGATCCGCCGCCACGACGAGTACGCGTGAGGCATGGAGCGCACCATGGCCAGCGACTACAACGCGGCGATCATCGGGGAGTTCCGCGCGACGGGCGGACACCCCGGCGGGGACTGGGCGGGCACCCCGATGATCCTCATCCACCACATCGGCGCCAGGTCAGGGACCGAGCGCGTCACGCCGCTTGGCTATCTCCCGGTGGGCGACGACCGCTTCGCGGTCGTCGCCTCCAACGGCGGGTCACCGTCCCATCCGGCCTGGTATCACAACCTCAAGGCCAACCCCGTGATCACGGCCGAGGTCGGCGCCCGGACGCTCACGGTCGTCGCGGAGGAACTGGACGGCTCAGCCCGCGCCGAGCTCTGGCCGAAGCTGGTCGCGAGGTTCCCTGCCGTTGGCACGTACCAGGCCACGACCGCACGACAGATCCCGGTGTTCGTCCTCACGCGGCTGGGGCGTGAGTGAGCGTGACCGTGACCGAATGAGTGCTGACCGGGATGGTGACTGATCCGGCTGACTCGCTGATCGTGCCCGTCGAGGCGGACGCGATGTTGTTGACGAACGCCGGGAGCTCGAAGATCACCTGTCCCGAGGGGGCGCCGGTCAGCCGGAGGGTGACCGCGTCCCCGTCGCCGGTGATCGTCACGCCAATCCTGCGGCCGTTAGCGGCCGGGAAGTTGCTGACCGCGATCGGGTGCCCTGAGGTTAGCCAGCTACCGGGGACGCCGCGGCCGACGATGAGCGTTCCGTCGGCCCGCTGGGCGGCCAGCGAGTCAAGCAGGCCGAGGCCGCCCATGGCGATGCCCCAGGAGTGCGGCGAGGATCCGCCGCCGCCTGACGGGTGGTCGCCGGTCCACGGCGTCGTCGTGCTGGGTGAGGTGGAGCCCTCCCACCAGGCGTACGGCCCGCTCTGGTCGTGGGCGATCAGGAACTCGTAGGAGAGGATCGCCTGGTCCCGGTAGTTGTTGCTGCCGAGGCCCCAGGCGCCGTAGGCGGCGTTGTACGCGGTCGAGTAGAAGCCCTCGCCCGGGTAGCCGCCGAACGTGCCGGGCGGCAGCATGCCGGTGACCCGGCCGAACCCGTAGGACAGGGTCTTGTCGATCCAGTCGGCCATGGTTCCCGCGCCCGGCGGGGTCACCGTGGCCCCGAGCAGGTAGCCGTTCCACGCCCAGTTGAAGTAGACGCCGGGGGCGGCCCAGTTGGCGTCCTCCGGGTTGGTGCACCGGTTGGCGGTGTTCGGCTCCACCATCGAGCAGGGGATGTAGCCGAGGTTGCCCGCTGAGATCGTGGCCGACAGCGTGGAGTTCACCGCCTTCAGCAGGCTGCTGTACTGCGCGGCCGCCCAGCTCGCCTCGGCCTTGTCGCCGGCCGCCTTCGCGAGGTACTCGTAGCCGGCCAGGCCGAGCAGGGCCTCGTAGTTGTCGCTCGTCCAGTACCCGTTGGCGTCGATGTCGTCGGTCTTGCCGATGATCCCGCCGGGACCCGTGCGGGCCGCGGCGATGTCGTGCGCGGCCGTCTCGATGCTCGGCTCGGCCTTCGCGCCCAGCGGGCCCGGGGAGCTGAAGCGGGCGGCGAGGAACTTCGTGTCGCCGGTCTTCTCGACGTAGACGGCCCACAGCCACGGGTAGACCCAGGTGCCGTCCGCGTACTGCGTGTTCGTCCCGACCACCCGGTCGGTCTCGTCGAGCAGCGCGTGCGCGCCGGTGAAGTAGCCCTCGTCGAAGAGATAGCCGAGGATGCCCACGACGTCGTGCTCGTACTCCTGGTGGTAGCCGTTGGTGCCGGTGTCCAGGGCGTTGCCGCTCCGGTCGATCTGCGTGTAGATGAAGCCCGCCTTCCACGCGTCGGCCAGCTGACTGTCCGGCAGCGTGAGCTGGGCGGTCTGGCTGAGCTGACCGTCCCAGAAGGCCCGCATGTGCGCGAAGTGCGCGTCGTAGCCGCCCGCGCTCTGGAGCTGCGCCGTGGACGGCCAGGCGTAGGTTCCGCCGAACCTGTCCTCCGCCACCACGTAGTCGTGGTCGGCCGTCCCGCCGGGGGCCACCTGGCCGGAAGCGGCGTTCAGCGGGACCAGGCCCGGCGTCGGCTGCGGATCGACGGTGACACTCTGGCTGGTCGGGTTGTGCACCGCGACGCGGCTGTAGATCAGCACGTAGGGGTGGCCGCCCAGCACCACCCGGTCGCCGAAGTTCGTGATGGACACCTGCGCGCCGCCCGACGCGAAGCTGGTGACGAGGGCGGGCAGGTAGCCGTCGGCATTCGTCCAGCTCGTCCGCGCGTAGTTGTAGACGCCGAATCCGTAGGTCGTGTTGATGCCGTTCGGGATGTAAAAGCTGCCGCCGAGGCACGCCGTCGCACCCTGCGCGTTGCCCAGCCAGCCGATCGCGGAAGCGTCGGCGTTCGGGCCGCCGGTGGCGGCGCACGGGTACGGCGGCCCTGAGCTAGCGGACGCGGCCGCTGATGCCGTTGTGGCTGCTACAGTTGCCGCCGCCAGCGCGATGGCCGCGAAAAGCCGGAACCGGGCGATCGTTGTCATCCCCGTCACCTTCCACGCGATGTCACGTTTACTCGGCGGCGATGCCCCCGATAACGGCGCGACTTAAGCTGACGTCATGGCGGGCGGGGTAAGAGACGCGGAAACCACCGAGAGCGATCCGCTGGCCGGCGTGCGGTGGATTCACGGATCGCCGCCTGGCGGGTCTGCCGACCCGAAGGTTCAGGTGGTGCGCGTCGATGACGACACGTTCATCATGCGGCAGAGCAAGGACCTGAACTACGAGGCGCCGTTCCTGTACCTGCTGTGCGGCGCCGAGCGGGCGATCCTGCTCGATACCGGGGCGGTGGCCGGCGGCGGCGTGCGGGAGGCGGTGGACTCCCTGCTCAGCGACAGGGAACGGGACACCCCCGGCTACCAGCTGGTGGTGGCGCACACCCACGGGCACGGCGATCACGTGGCCGGCGACGGCGACTTCGCCGGCCTGCCGGACACCACGGTCGTCGGCCGAGAGCTGAGCGATGTACAGGCGTACTTCGGCTTCACCGGCTGGCCCGCCCAGGTGCTGGCCTTCGATCTCGGCGGCCGCCGGCTGGAGATCACCGGCTCGCCTGGCCACCAGGACGCGGCGATCACGGTCTACGACGAGCGCACCGGCTTCCTGCTCACCGGGGACACCGTGTACCCGGGGCGACTGTACGTGCGGGACATGGCGGCGTTCACCGCCAGCCTGGACCGGCTCGCCGAGTTCACCGCCGCCCGGCGGGTCAGCCACGTGCTCGGCTGCCACATCGAGATGACGACCCGGCCGGACCGCGACTACCCGATCGGCTGCCGGTACCAGCCGGACGAGCCGCCGCTGCAGCTCAGCCTCGGCCGGCTGCTGGCCGTGCGGGACGCCGCCCGCCAGGTGCGGGACAAGCCGGGCGTGCACAAGTTCGGCGACTTCGCCATCTACAACGGGTCCTGCGTGCCCGCCGTGCTGCGGCAGATCGCCCGCGGCCTGGCCGCCCGCGCCCGCCACAAGGTCACGCTGCTGATCAAGCCGGCTGCCGGTGGCGTGGTTAGCGGCTAGCGCGCTGCTCCCGGCCCTACGGCTGGCCAGCGCTCGCCACCCTGCCCGCGCCGCCGGCTGACCGGCTGCGCCCGCCACTGGGCGCGGCCGCAGTCGCTCACGAGCGGGCCAGGTCGCGGCTGATCACCATCCGCTGGATCTGGTTGGTGCCCTCGAAGATCTGCATCACCTTGGTCTCGCGCATGTAGCGCTCCACGGGGAAGTCCCTGGTGTAGCCGGCGCCGCCGAGCACCTGAACCGCGTCGGTGGTCACCTTCATCGCGTTGTCGGTGGCGATCATCTTCGCGATCGAGGCCTGCCGGGAGAAGGGGCGCCCGGCGTCGCGCAGCCGCGCGGCGTACAGGTAGGTCGCCCGTGCGGATTCGGTGGCGGCCGCCATGTCGGCGAGCAGGAACGCCAGCCCCTGGTGGTCGATGACCGGCTTGCCGAAGGTCTCGCGCTCTTTTGCGTAGGTCACCGCCACATCGAGGGCGGCCTGGGCGACGCCGGTCGCTACCGCCGCGATACCCAGGCGGCCGGAGTCCAGGCCGGCCAGCGCGATCGGCAGGCCCTGGCCCTCCTCGCCCAGTCGCCGCTCGGCGGGGATCCGGACGCCGTCGAAGAGCATCGTCGCGGTAACAGAGCTCATCAGTCCCATCTTGTCCTCCGGCGTATCGGCGGACAGGCCGGCAGAACTGGCGGGCACCAGGAAGCAAGAGATCCCCCGCCCGCCATCGTCACTCGTGCGGGCCATCACCTTGTAGAAGTCCGCGACCCCGCCGTGCGTGGTCCAGGCCTTCGACCCGGTGATGACGTAGTCCTCTCCGTCGCGGACCGCGCGGGTGCGCATCGCGGCCGGGTCGGAGCCGGCGTGCGCCTCGGACAGGCAGTAGGCCCCGAGAAGCTCACCGCCGAGCATGTCAGGCAGCCACCGCCGCTTCTGCTCCTCAGTGCCTGCGTGGAAGAGCCCGAAGCAGCTCAGCGCGTGCACGCTGACACCGACGCCGACGGCCGCCCAGGCCGCGGCGATCTCTTCGAGCACCTGCAGGTAAACCTCATAGGACTGACGGCCGCCGCCGTACTCTTCTGGATAGGGCAGGCTCAGCAGTCCTGCCCGGCCGAGCGTCCTGAACGCCTCGCGGGGAAACGCGTGTGCACGCTCGGCCTCGTTCACCGCCGGGCGCAGCTCCTTGTCGGCGATGCTGCGCGTCAGCTCGATCAGTTCGGCGGACTCTCCGGTTGGCATGAGTCGCGCGGCGGGCATGGCCGCTCCCATCGTTGGCACGATCCTTGACCCACAGAGTACGAGGCTCAGGGCGCGATCGCGGGTGGCGCGATGCCGGACTGTAGCGTTAGCCGGTGTGACGATCATTCCCGACACCAAGGACTGGACGTGGGTGCTGCGCCGCCCGTGTCCCGAATGCGGCCTCGATACCAGCTCCGTCACCAGGGCAGACATCCCCGCGATGATCAGGGCGAACGCCGCCGCCTGGCAGGAACCGCTCGCCATGCCGGACGCCGCGCGGCGGCCGCTGCCCGGCAAGTGGTCGCCGCTCGAGTACGGCTGCCACGTCAGGGACGTGTTCCGGCTGTACCACTACCGCCTCGGGCTGATGCTGACCGAGGACGACCCGCTGTACCCGAACTGGGACCAGGACGAGACCGCGGTCGCCGAACGGTACGGTGAGCAGGACCCGGCGGAGGTCGCGCGGCAGCTCCGCGCCGCCGCGGACACGCTGGCCGGCCGGTTCGCCGCCGTCAGTGGCGACCAGTGGCGCCGGCCAGGGCGGCGCAGTGACGGAGCGGTGTTCACCGTCGAGTCGTTCGGCCGCTACCTCGTTCACGATCCGGTGCATCACCTGTACGACGTGACCGGGGTACGGTACCTGGCCGGGTGAGACGCCACGGGCCCGTTCGGGAAAACCTAACTCCATCAGCTCCGTGACGACCGATGCCAGGTCGCCGAGAGCGGCCGGCGCGAACCCGCCGCCGTCGTCGAGCGGCTGGATCACCACGTGGTCGGCGCCCGCCTCCAGGTGCGCGCGCACCGTGTCGAGCGCCGCCTGCGGCCCGGACGGGATGACCGCCGAGATCAGCCGCTCGCTGCCGCCATCCGTGAAGTCGGCCGGCGTGAAGCCGAACCGCTCCAGGTTGCGGGTGTAGTTCGGCAGCCGCAGGTAACGCGCCGCGTACGCGCGGCCCGCGGCCAGCCCGGCCGCCTGGTCGCTGGCGAGCGAGACCGCCTGCTCCGGCACCAGCAGCGGCTCGGTGCCGAGCACCGACCGGGCGAACGCCGTGTGCTCGGGCGTGGTGAAGTACGGGTGCGCGCCGGCGGTCTGGGCGCGGGACAGCTCGAGCATCTTCGGCCCGAGCGCGGCGAGCACGAGCGGCGGCAGGTCGCAGTCAGCCCCGTGCTCCGCCGGGTGGTCGAGCTCGTCGAGGAACTTCTCCATCTTCCGCAGCGGGCGCTGGTACGGGTGGCCGAGCGCGGTCACCGCCGGCTCGTGGCTGACGCCCAGCCCCAGGATGAACCGGTCGGGGAAGTCCGCGGCCAGGGCGGCCGCCGCGGCGCGCAGCCGCGCGGGATCCCACGCCCAGACGTTGGCGATCCCGGTCGCCACGATCAGGTTCTCGCTGCCCGCGAGCAGCGGCCGCAGCCGGTCCAGCGCGTCCGGGGTGGCGTTCCCGCCGCCGACCCAGACCGACGTGAACCCCGCTCCCTCGATGGCCGCCGCAGTCTTTGCCGGGTCGATGCCCGCTCGTTCTGGCGGCGGCATCCAGATGCCCAGCCGCCGCAGGCGCTGCCGCAGTTCCGCTGCCGTCATGTCAGTGTCATCTCCCCGGGGCGGGCGGTTCATTCCCGTTCACTGGAAGGGGCGCGGTTCCTGCAGGTCGAGGGTGCGGGAGATCGAGCGGCGGACGTCGTCGGTGATCTTCCCGTTGGCGTACAGGTCGGCGAGCTTGTCCCGCTGCGCGCGCAGCAGCTCGGCGCGGAGGTCGCGGTGGCTGGCGGCGCCGTCCGCGGCCGCGCCGTCGCCCGTGCCGTCGCCTGCGCCGTCGCCCGCGCCGTCGCCGGTGTCGTCGAGCACCGCGCGGACCCGGTCCAGCCGCATCTCGAATAGCTGCCGGTACAGGTTGGCGGTGTCCTCGTCCACCTCACCGTCCTCGGCGAGCTCGTCCAGCCTGGCCAGCCCGGCCTCGGTGACCCGCGCCCGCGCCCTGGCCTCTGCCCGGCGGTGCAGGTCGCTTTGGGCCATCCCGAGCGCGCGCAGCAGCGGTGCGAGCGTCAGGCCCTCGCCGATCAGCGTGGCCACCACGATGACCGCGGCCAGGAAGATCAGCGTGGACCGCTGGGTGAACGGCTCTCCGTGCAGCAGCTCCGGCAGGCTCAGCGCGATCGCCAGCGTGATCGCGCCGCGCATGCCGCCCCAGCCGATGATGAGCCGCTGCCGCCACGGGTTCTGGACGTAGGAGGAGTGCCTGCCGGGCAGCAATCGCAGCAGCGGCGACACGATCAGCTCCCAGGCCAGCCGGATGCCGATAACGGCGGCCACCAGCGCGGCGGAAGCGCCCGCCAGCCGGGCGACCGAGATCGTGGTGGACAGGTGGTCCACAACCGACCGCAGCTCCAGGCCGAGCAGGACGAACAGCGCCGACTCGAGCAGGAAGATCAGCGTCCGCCAGAACATCGTGCCGCTGACCCGCGACGCCGGCTGGAGGAGGCCTTCGGTCCTGGTCCCCAGGTAGACCCCGGTCGTCGCGGCGGCCAGCACGCCGGACACGTGGAACTGCTCGGCCGGGATGTAGGCGACGAACGGCGTGATCAGCGAGACCAGGATCTGCAGCGAGGGATCGCTGACCCAGCGCCGCACGCGGCCGATCACCAGCCCGACGACGAGCCCGTAGGCGATCCCGCCCACGACGACCTCGACGAGCCGCACCAAACCGTGGCCGATCGTGAACGGGTGCGCCATCGCCTCGACGGCCAGCCCGAACGCGGTCAGCGCGACCGCGTCGTTGATCAGGCTCTCGCCTTCCAGGATCGTCACCACGCGGTGCGGCGCGCCCAGCCGGGACAGCACCGACGTGGCCGCGACGGCGTCGGTGGGCGCGACCGCCGCGGCGAACGCCAGCGCGGGCGCCCAGCCCAGGCCGGGCAGGACAAGCCGGCTGACCCAGCCCACGCCGATGATCGTCACCCCGGTCGCGCCGATCGCCAGCGCGGTGATCGGCACCGCGTTCTCCCTGGTCTCCCGTGGCGCGCTGAGGAACGCGGCGTTGTAGATCAGCGGCGGGACGAACACCAGCAGGACGATGTCGGGCGACAGGGTGATGTTCGGGACCTGCGGGATCAGGCTGGCGAGCACGCCGAGCACGACGAGCACGATGGCTTCCGGAATCTCGAGCCGGTTGGCGAGGCCCCGGCCAAGAATGACCACGATGGCGATCGCCACCGCCAGCGTGAACAGTTCCTGCTCGCTCACCGGCTCTCCCCCCTGCCGCGGCCAGCGTATCGGGGCGGCCTCCGGCGGGACTGCGGCGGCAGCGCGGGTGAACCTGCCGATTGGCGGGGCGCCTCTCGGCGCCGCGTGCCTGGCAGCCCCGCTTCTTGCTGTTATCAGGCCTAGGGCGGTGCGGTGAACCTGTCGATTGCGCAATCGACACCGATAGAGCGGGTCGATTGCGCAGTCGGCAGCCGCGGTCGGGCCGCGCTTGGCCGGCCGGCATCCACCTAGGGCGCAAAAGGCACCGATGAAATAGGACAAAAAGGACATAAAATGGGACGATCGCGCCCTAAGTGAGAAATCTGGGCCAAGGTGCGGTACGTGATAGACGGCGAGACCCTGGCTGGCGTGACCTTGGGCAGCCGCGCTTTATCGTTTCTGACGAGGAGCTGAAGTCACGCAGCATGCGCGCGGCAGCCCCGATGCACGTACTTCAGCGCCCAGCGGCCATCCCGGTACGCCCACGTGCACAGGCCGCAGTCCGGCGCGCTCGCGGTAACGTCAGGCGCGAACGGTGCGACGTCGATCTTCTTCCGCGGGGCTACCCCTGGCCGCATGCGCTCCGCCGGCACCGGGACCAGCTCGTCCCCGACCGTGACCACGCGCGTTATCTCGCCGTCCCATCCCAGCAGGAACTCGCGGTAAGCCAGCGCGGTCATATAGTCAACGGTACTCCCGGCACCTTGGCCTGCAGCGCGTCCAGCTCGGCGGCCGACCCCGGCGTTCAACCCGTGCTGGGCTGATCGTGCGACGCTCACCGTGATCCAGGTACCCGGTTGATCAGTAGTGCCTTACCTTCCCCGTCCCCCGGTAGGGCTGCACTTGATCCGGCCACCGGCAGGCGCCCGTGCATGGCTGACCGAGCCGTAGCAGCGGCGTGTTCGCTGCCGTCGACCACGACCGGTCCCGTACGTGATGCCGGGCGTCCGCGGCGTGCTCGTCGCGGTGGCACCGTTCCCACCCTCGATCGGTGCGGGCCATCTCGGGGCAGCGTAGCGGGGTTGCCTCCTGGCCGACCTGGCCGAGTGCCACGGAAAGCTGATCGTCTGTCATCTGCGTGCTCCTCTCCGCTGCCGTCTGGCCGTGTGCGCGGCATGGCGGGGCTGGTGTGCTGGCCGTCGTGGCGGCGGTCCCGGCAGCGGGATGCAGTCGCGGTTACAGCTTACGCCCCGCCGACTCGGCCGAAGTCGGCGAGATGCTCGGCTGACCGGAGCGCACCGTCAGGGGCGGAATGGAAGCGTGAGGGGGCGGCAGGCCTACCGATGGGCCGGGCTATCCGCCGGCGGGAGCGCGCCGTGCACGCGTGGATCGATGCCCACCCGGCAGCATAAGGCTGCGATGCCGGATCACGCATCGGCAGGAGGGGCCCGGCGTAGTCGTGCTAGCAGGTGCGGGCGCGGACGGGTGGCATCCTTCCGGGGCGTTCCCTGGCGGCGCGAGACTGGGCGCGAGGGAGGGTGCCGTGGGGGCCATCCGGGTCATCCTGGCGGCCAGGGCCCGCCGGTTCTGGCGGGCCTGGCTGCTGCTTGCCGTGCTGGTCGGGCTCGGCACCGCGGTCGTGCTGGCCGCCGTCACTGCTGGCCGCCGGGCCGACACGGCGGTCCCGGCCTTCGTCGCCGCGCACGGGTACGACGCCGTCGTCTACGCCGAGAAGCCACTGCCGATCGCATCGCTGCCGAACGTGACCGAGGCGGTCCAGACGTACTCCCCCTTCCGAGGCCAGCCCGAGTGCTCGTGCGGCAAGCAGATCGACCAGAACGCCTTCGCGGTCTTCGAGGTACCGCCGGCGTCCCTGCCGCGGATGGTCAAGCTGGCCGAAGGGCGGATGCCGGACCAGTCCAAGCTGGAGACGCTGGTGTCGTTTACCATGCAGCGCGACTACGGGATCGGCCCAGGCACGCTGATCCGGCTGCCGATGGCGGGCGCCGACCAGCTGAAGCAGATTATGCAGGCAATAGAGACTGGCCAGCCGCCGTCGGGCCAGTTCGACGGGCCGGTCATCACGCTGCGGGTGACCGGCGTGGTCGCCACTGAGCGCGAGCTGCTGGCCGGAAACGGGACCAGCTACGACCTCTTCCCGAGCGCGGCCTTCGTCGCTGCCACCAAGGGGGTCCCCGCCTTCCCCTTCTACCACGTGCGGCTGCGGCACGGCGAGGCGGACTTCGCTCGTTTCGAGGCGACCGTCACCGGCAAGTACGGCGCCGGGGTGGAGGACCTTAACACGATCGCGGCCGCCGTCACCGCCGCCGTCCACCCGCAGGCGGTCGCCTGGTGGGTGGTGGCCGCCCTCGCCGCGGTGACGTTCCTGGTCGTCACCGGGCAGGCGCTGGCCCGGCAGAGCGCGGCGGAGGACGCCGACGGCCCAGTGCTGGCCGCCCTCGGGCTGCGCTCGGGCCAGTTCATCGCGCTGGCCATGCTACGGGTGGCGGCCGTCGCGGTCACCGGAACGCTGGCCGGGATCGGGGTGGCCACCGCGCTGTCCGGGTTCACCCCGGCCGGCGAGGCACGGCTCCTCACCCCCACGCCCGGGCTCCTGTTCGACTGGCCGGTCGCCCTGGCGGGCGGCGCCGCCGCGCTGGCAGCCGCCGCACTGCTCGGGCTGCCGCCCGCATTGCGCTCCAAACGGCACCACATCCGCCGGGATACCCCGGGAACTCGGCAGTCCCTGGTCACCCGGGCGGCGGCCACGGCAGGACTGCCCGCGACGGCGGTCCTCGGGATCCGGCAGGCAATGCACCGGGGCCGGGGTGCCAGCGCCGCTCCGGTGCGGGCCGGGCTGGCCGGCGCAGTCGCGGCGGTGACCGCGCTGTGCGCGATCGCGGTGTTCGGCGCCAGCCTGTCGCACCTGCTAGCTTCGCCCGAGCTGTACGGTGACCCGTTCACGGCCTACGTCAACGTAAACGGCACCGGGGCGCCAGCCGCCCAGATCGTGGTCAACGCGCTGAAGCAGGAACCGGCGGTCGACCGGATCACGGAGCTGAGCGGGCCGCCGGTCCGGATCGGCTCGCTCAACGTGCAGGCGCTGGCCACCACGCCGACGAAAGGAGCCACTCTGCTGTCGATGTCGGACGGGCGGCTGCCCGCCCGCGACGACGAAGTTGCGCTCGGCTCGGCCACCTTGCGCAAGCTGGGCACGCATATCGGCGGCAGCGTCCCGGTGACGTTCGCTGGCCCGGACGGGAAGCCGCGGACCGTGCCGCTGCGCGTGGTCGGCACGCTGCCGCTCCCGGCCGACTTCGGAACCGGTGGCATCGGCGACGGCGCGGTCCTGATGAACGACCTCTACCTGGGCATCCAGTGCCCGGCGGCGCTCGGCCCGGCTCGGGTTCAGCAGTGCCGCGAGAGCCAGGACGACATCGTGCTGCTGCACACCGTCCCCGGGGCCGCCGGGGACGCCGCGCTGGCCCGGCTCGAAGGCAAGGCCCAGGGCAACCTCACGCTGCCCAGCGTTCCCAGCTCGCTGGCCAGCTTCGGCGAGTCGGCCAACTTCCCGCTGATCGTCGCGATCGTGGTGGCGGTGGCCGGCATCGCGGCGCTGGCTCACCTGCTGGCGGTGAGCGTGGCCCGGCGGCGCCAGGAGAGCGGCCTGCTCAAGGCCCTCGGGTTCGTCCGCCCGCAGCTCGCCGCCACCGTGTTCTGGCAGGCGGCGACGGTGGCCCTGGCCGGCATCGCGGCCGGTGTCCCGCTCGGGGTGGTGCTCGGCCGGGCGCTCTGGCGGCTGTTTGCGGGCAATCTGGGGGTGGTGCCGTTCACTGTCTACCCGGGCTGGCTGCTGGCCGCGATCGCGGGCGGCTTCCTGCTGGCGTCGCTGGGCATCGCCATCCTCCCGGCCCGGACAGCCGCTCGCGCGCACACCAGCCAGCTGCTGCGCGCCGAGTGATCTCGCGGGCGCGGCGGGCGTCAGGCGGCGCTGGTGGCGCCCAGGTAGGTCTCCCACTGCGGGTCGCCGTCGTACTGGGCGCCGATGAGGCGCCAGTGCGCGCCGCGCGGGACGGCGGGCGCGACGGGCAGGCTCCAGCCGAGTTCCTCGAGCAGCCGGTCCGCCTTGCGGTGGTTGCACATCGTGCAGGACGCGACGCAGTTCTCCCAGGCGTGCTGGCCGCCGCGGCTGCGCGGGAGCACGTGGTCGATCGTCTCGGCGTGCCGGCCGCAGTACGCGCACTTGTAATTGTCCCTGCGCATAAGTGCCGCTCTAGTGAGCGGCACTCGGTTGCGTTGCGGGATCCGTACGTATCTTTGGAGCCTGATTACCGATGGCGTGGCGATCGCGACGGTCGCGGAGTGCATCAACTGGCCGCCGCTGTCGTGATGCACGATCTCCGCCTTGTCGCAGAGCACCAGGCAAACCGCCCGCTTGAGCCCTACTGTGGTCAGCGGTTCGTACGTCACGTTGAGCAGCAGCACGCGTCGCAACTGGCACCTCCGCAGGCACCGTCGTGAGGCGCCGCTCGCATCACCAGGACCCTCGCCCTGGCGTGACCGAAGCCACGTGCCTCCGCTAACACCAATAGAGTACTAGGCCCCCGGTGTGTTATCGGTTAATGGAGCGTAACGAGCTGGCGTTAGGGTGCGCACATGGCTTCTTTCACCCCCCAGTACCCGCCCGCGCCGCGCCTGGATCTGACCGAGGACCTCTTCGGGCACCGCGTCGCGGACCCCTACCGGTGGCTCGAGGACGCCGGCTCGGCGGAGACCAGCCAGTGGCTCGCCGCCGAGGAAGAGCTGTGGGCCGCCTACCGGGCGCAGCTGCCGGACCGCGACAGGTTCGCCGCGCGGGTAAACGAGCTGATGCAGGTCGGCACCGTGGGCGTGCCCGCCTGGCGCGGCACGATGCGGTTCTCCATCCGGCGCGACCCCGGCCAGGAGCACGGCGTGCTCTACGTCGCCGACGACGCGGGCGAACGGGTGCTCATCGATCCCGTCGCCATCGACCCGTCCGGGCGGACGACGCTGGACGCGTGGCAGCCGGACAAGGAGGGACGGCTGCTCGCCTACCAGCTGTCGTCGGGCGGCAACGAGGAATCGCTGCTCCGGGTGATGGACGTGGCCTCCGGCGAGCTCGTGGACGGGCCGATCGACCGGTGCCGGTACTCGGGAGTGGCGTGGCTGCCCGGCGGCAAGGCCTTCTACTACGTGCGCCGGCTGCCGCCCGAGGAGGTGCCCGACGGCGAGAGCCAGTATCACCGGCGGCTGTACCTGCACGTGGTGGGGACGGCGCCGGAGACGGACGTGCTGGTGTTCGGCGAGGGCAGGGACAAGACCACCTACTACGGGGCGAGCGTCAGCAGGGACGGGCGCTGGCTGACGCTGTGGGCGTCGATCGGCACCGCGCCGCGCGAGGACGTGTGGCTGGCCGACCTGTCCGCGTCCGACCCCGCCGAGCCGGCGTTCACGCCGGTCACCGTGGGGCTCGACGCGCAGACCTCGCTGTGGGCCGGCCGGGACGGCCGGCTGTACGTGTTCACCGACCTGGACGCGCCGCGCGGGCGGATCTGCGTCGCGGACCCGGCCGCGCCGGGGCCCGAGGGGTGGCGGGACCTGATTCCCGAGGATCCTTCGGCTGTGCTGCGAGGGTTCGCGATCCTCGACAACGACGACGAGCTGACCCGGCCGGTGCTCGTCGTGTCCAGGACCAGGCACGCGGTGAGCGAGGTCACCGTGCACGACCTGGCCACCGGCTCGCAGCTGGCGACGCTCGGCCTGCCGGGGATCGGCTCGGTCGGCGGGATCGCCGAACGGCCCGAGGGCGGGCACGAAGCCTGGTTCGGGTACACGGACTACACGACGCCGCCGGTGGTGCTGCGCTACGACGCGACGACCGGCGCGGTGGACACCTGGGCGACGTCGCCGGGGTCGGTCGCCGACCCGCCCGCGGTCCGGGCGTCGCAGGTAACGTTCCAGTCCGCTGACGGCACGGACGTCCGGATGGTGCTGCTGGAGCCGGGAGGCGAAGGAACCGTACGTTCCGGACAAAGATCTACAGTTCTGTACGGATACGGGGGCTTTGACATCAGCATGACCCCCGGCTACTCCCCCAGCATCCTCGCCTGGGTCGAAGCGGGGGGCGTGTACGCGGTCGCGGCGCTGCGCGGCGGCAGCGAGGAGGGCGAGGAGTGGCACCGGGCGGGGATGCTCGACCGCAAGCAGAGCGTGTTCGACGACTTCCACGCGGCCGCCGCGTACCTGATCTCGTCGGGCGTGACGTCGGCGGAGCGGCTGGCGGCGTGGGGCGGGTCGAACGGCGGGCTGCTGGTCGGGGCGGCGCTGACGCAGTGGCCGTCGCTGTTTTCCGCGGTCGTCTGCTCGGCGCCGCTGCTCGACATGGTGCGGTACGAGCGGTTCGGGCTCGGGGAGACGTGGAACACGGAGTACGGGACCGCGTCCTCTGCCGAGGAGCTGCCGTGGCTACTGGCGTATTCGCCGTATCACCGGGTTGCTGACGGGGTGGCGTACCCCGCGGTGCTGTTCACCGTGTTCACCAACGACACGCGAGTGCACCCGCTGCACGCGTACAAGATGTGCGCCGCCCTGCAGCACGCGACGTCGTCCTCGCGGCCGGTGCTGCTGCGCGCGGAGGGGCAGGTGGGACACGGGCAGCGGGCGGTGTCGCTAGCCGCCGAGCTGGCCGGCGACTGCCTGGCGTTCGCGGCGAAGGAGACCGGGCTGGGGAATTGACCCGTCTCCCGGGGGCTGACCGGTTAGCCTCGCCAGCAGCGGTCACGTTCCTTTGCCGGGAGGTTCACGTGTTGTCCCTTGCCCAGGTGGCGGTCCTCGGCGCGGATCAGGCGCCGACGACGCTGGCCGGAAGCTGCGGCGACAACCCCGGCTTCGCCTGTCGCCTGGTGTGGGACCTGTCACACGACGGCCGGGCCGCCCAGGTGACCAGCCAGTTCGTCGCCGGGCCGGTGCACCTGCTGTTGCGGGTGCTCTTCGTGGTGCTGCTCGCGCTGCTCATCCGGTTCGTGGCGTACCGGCTGATCAACCGGCTGACCGAGCGGGCCACCAGGACCCTGCTGCCGCAGTTCAGGAACGGAGCGACCCGGCGGCGGGACGCGGCGGCCGCCGGCGGGCAGGTCACGGCGGCCGAGGCGGCGGCCGTCGCGGAGGCCAACAGCTCGGTGCCGGCGGAAGAGCGCGAGGCGGCGGGCGGCCGCGGCGGCACCCGGAACGGCGTGGACAGCCCGCCGGAGATAGCGGCGGCCGCGGCACAGGCCGAGCGCACCCTGACCGACGAACGGCGCAAGCAGCGGGTGCGCGCGCTCGGCTCGGTGCTGCGCAGCGCCGCGTCGGTCACGATCTTCTCCATCGCCGGGCTCACCATCCTCGGCGACCTCGGGATCAACCTCGCCCCGCTGCTCGCCAGCGCCGGCGTGGTTGGCATCGCGATCGGGTTCGGGGCGCAGAACCTGGTCCGCGACTACCTGTCCGGGGTCTTCATGCTGGTCGAGGACCAGTACGGGGTCGGGGACGTGATCACGGTGGGCGACGCCACCGGGACCGTGGAGACGGTGACGCTGCGGATCACGCGGCTGCGTTCCGTGAATGGCATCGTCTGGCACATCCGCAACGGCGCCATCGAGAAGGTGGGCAACGAGTCCCAGGGGTGGGCGCGCGCGGTGCTCGACTTCCCGGTGCCGTACACCGCCGACCTGGCCACGATCCGGGCGCTGCTCGCGGATGCCGCGGAGGGCATGTGGAACGAGCCGGTCTGGCGCACCGTGATGATCGAGAAGCCGGAGGTGTGGGGCGCGCAGCAGGTCGACATGACGCCGCCGCCGACGGTCACCATGCGGGTCGTGGTGAAGACCGCGCCGCTGCGGCAGTGGGAGGTGGAGCGGGAGATGCGCGCCAGGGTCAAGGCCGCCCTCGACGCCGCCGGGATCAGGCCCCCGTCCCCTGTCGCGAGCTAGGCGGACTAGCGGGCTAGTGTCGCGCCGGGCAGGCGAACCCGCATTGGCCTGTGCCGATTCTGGCAGCATAGTAGGGTTTCGGCATGCATGCCGGAGAGCGACCATCGGCCTTCGCCGACCTGACTGCTACCCGGCAGCGTGGAGACGAGTCAGCCCGGTCCGGTAGTTCTGACGGAGCGCCAGCCGGCACGTCCCGCCGGCTGTGGACGGCGCTGGCGTGGATCGCGGGCTGCGCCGCGCTTTTCGCTTTCTTTCTTCGCATCTCACTAAGCTCGGCGACTAATTCGGATGGCGCCAACAATGCCCTGCAGGCGTGGGATCTCCTGCACGGCAACCCGCTGCTGCACAGCTGGGTCCTCACCGACGTGTCCTTCTACACCTTCGAGCTGCCGGTGATCGCGTTCAGTGAGCTGCTGGCCGGACTGAACAATCTCGCGAGCCATATCGCCTCAGCGCTGTGCTACGGCATCGTGGCCGTCAGCGCGGTGGCCCTGGCCATGACGGACAGCCGCGGACCCGCCAGGCTGGCCCGGTGCGGGGTCGCGATCGCCATGCTGGCGGTCCCCCTCCTCGTCTGGGCCAATGTGCGAATCACGCTCGGACCGCCCGATCACATGGGGACCCCGGTATTTTTGCTACTCTCCTGCCTGCTGATCGACCGTGCGCCCGGCAAGCGCTACACGGCGCCGCTGCTGTGCGTGATCCTGTGCGCGGGCCAGCTCAGCGATTCCACCGTCCGCTTCGTCGCCGTTCCGGCGATCGTCGCCGTGTGCGCCTACCGCGTGCTGGCCGCTCGGAAAATCCGGGTCGCCGACACGGCGCTCGCCCTGGCCGCCATCGCGAGCGTTCCGCTGGAATACCTTGTCCGCGCGGTGATGCGGCATTCCGGCTCGTTCCTGGTGGTCGCGCCCCCGACCCACCTCGCGCCGCTCAGGCAGTGGCCGCACAACGCGACGCTGACCTTGCACGCGGTACGCCAGCTTTTCGGCGCCGTGGTCACCCCGGGGGATCCGCTGGGCGTTGCGGGGACGGCCTTCGGGTCCGTCTGCTTGCTCGCGGCGCTGGCCGGCCTGGTCAAGGTGATCGTGACGTGGCGTTCCGCCAGCCGGGCCGAGCAGTTCCTGTGCACGGTGATCATCGTGAACATCGCTGCGTACCAGATCACCACGATTCCGCGGATCTTCAGCGCGTACGAGATGTCCGCGGTGCTTCCGTGCGGGGCGGTGCTCGCGTCGCGGGCCCTGGTGCCCGCGACGATTTCCGGGCTGCGGCGCGGGCGGATCGCGGCGGCGGCGGCCGGCGTGGCGGCGCTGCTGCCGCTGGCGGCCGCCGCCACCGTGGCCCCGGCGACCGGGTTCGGGAACACGAACGGGCTCGCGGACACCCTGGTCCCCTGGCTCGAGGCGCACCACCTCAGCTACGGCCTGGCCAGCTACTGGAACAGTTCGGCGATCACCCTGCAGACCGGGAACAAGGTCGCGCTGCGCACCATCTTCGGCTTCCGCGGCCACGACGCCTTGATAGACGCCTGGAACGCGAAGTTCGCCTGGTATGACCCGTCCCGGTACGATGCCACGTTCGTGGTTCTCCAGCAAAGTGACCCCACGCTGACCGCCGCGCAGGTCACCCGGGCCTTCGGCCAGCCGGCTGCTATTCACCGCTCGGCGAACTGGGAGATCTTGATCTATCACAAGAACCTGCTCAGACAGGTGCGGCAGCCCGCGCTCCCGCCGGTCCAGTGAGTCCGCGGCGCAACGGCGAGCGCGCCGCCACCCGGTAGGGTTGGCAGCGTCATGAGCGAGGAGAGCACGCGGCCGCCGCTGACCTTTTACGAGGCTGTCGGCGGCGAGGAGACGTTTACCCGGCTGGTGCACCGGTTCTACGAAGAGGTGGCCGCCGACCCGGTGCTGCGGGCGGTCTACCCGGCGCAAGACCTGGGGCCGGCTGAGGAGCACCTGCGGTTGTTCCTCATCCAGTACTGGGGCGGGCCGCCGACGTACAACGAGCTGCGCGGGCATCCGCGGCTGCGGATGCGGCACGCGCGATTCCACATCGGCGAGACCGAACGCGACTTGTGGCTTGCGCACATGCGGACGGCGCTCGACTCGGTGGAGCTTGACCCAACGCTCGACGCGCAGCTGTGGGACTACCTGGTGATGGCCGCGCATTCGCTGGTGAACGTCGTCCCTGAGAACCTGCCGGGCCCTTCGGGGCGCGGCGACCTGGGGATCACGCCGGCGTAGCTTTTTGGCCTTTTGGCTTTCTGGCCTTTTGGCCTTTTGGCCTTTTGGCCTTTTGGCCTTTTGGCCTTTTGGCCTTTTGGCCTTTTGGCCGTCAGGTCCGGCCGAAGTACGCGGCCGGGGTCGTGCCGGTCTCCCGGCGGAAGGCGGCGATGAACGCGCTCGGCGTCTCGTATCCCACTCTTGCCGCTATCCGGCCGACAACCTCGCCGCTGGCGAGCAGCGGCAGCGCCGACTGGAGCCTGAGCAGCGTCCGCCAGCGGCCGAAGGGCAGTCCGGTCGCGGTCACGAACGCGCGGGCCAGGGTACGCTCGCTCGCGCCGACGGCACGGCCCCACTGCGCGAGGGTCCGCTGGTCGGCGGGGTTGCCGCTCAGCTGGCGGGCCACCGCGCCGGCGATGGGGTCAGCGGGGAACGGGACGTTCAGCGTGGTTACCGGAAGCGGCATCAGCAGGTCGGACAGCAGCGCTTCCGCGTGCTCGCGCCGGGCGGCGGTCAGCTCGCCGCTCAGGTAGCCGATCACCTCGGCGAGCAGCGGGCTCGCCGCGACCACGGTCGGCGCGTCCCAGGTCACCGGCGACATTGCTGGCGGCACGTAGACGCTGCGCATGGTCGCCCGCCCCGACGCGCCCGTCTCGTGCGGCAGCCCGGCCGGGATCCACAGCGCGCGGCTCGGCGGCAGCACCCAGGTCGTTCCGCCGGTGAGCACGGTGAGCACGCCGGCCGACGCCCAGGCCAGCTGATGGTCCTCGTGAACGTGCCAGTCGAACAGGGTGCTCGGCGACATCGGGAAGGTGACGACGAAGAAGCCATCGGCCGCGCCGATCCGAGGCTGGCTGAATCGCGACACAGCATGGCAGCCTACGCGCTATGCCCGTCGTCGCCGTGGGTCGTAACGTACCGTCACGTGAACAAGAGGCACGCTGAACTGCTCGGCACGGCCGAATGGGCCGCGTTCCTGCACGAGGAGATCCTGTCCGTCGTCACGCAGGGCGTTGACCTGGGCGACGACCTGCTGGAGATCGGCCCGGGACCGGGCGCGGCGACCGAGTGGCTGCGGCACCGGGTTCGCCGCCTCGTCGCTGTCGAACTGGAGCCGGAGGCTGCCGTCTTGCTCGGCGCGCGGTTCGCCGGGACCAACGTCGAGGCCGTGGCCGGCGACGCCACGGCCCTCGCCTACACCGACGAATCCTTCGACACGGTCGGCATGTTCACCATGCTGCACCACGTCCCCACCCGCGGACTGCAGGACGCCATCCTCGCCGGGGCGCTGCGCGCGCTGCGGCCGGGCGGCACGCTGATCGGCTCGGACAGCCTGGCGAGTGACCGGCTGCACCGGTTCCACGAGGGCGACACGTACAACCCGGTCGAGCCGGCGGCGTTCCTCACCCGGCTGCAGACGATCGGCTTCGGCGAGATCACGCTCATGGTTGGCGAGCGGCTGCTGTTCCGCGCGCGGAAACCCGTGGCCGAGGCTTAGCCGGCATTCCCTCGCTGGCTAGCCGGCCGGCCGTGGTGTCACCCGATCGGGCGTCATGACATTGCCACCTTGATCGGGAATGCTGACTTATGCGCCACGCCGCATGGCGCCCGGCTTTGCAGCCGGCTGATTCGCCTGGGACCCGGGGGACCTGGGGGGAGCTCCAGTGGGGGGGAGGGTGCCCCGGACCAGTTACTGGCCCGGGGCACTCAGGCTGGGGCCGGCCGTGGCGCGGGCGAATGACCTGTACGGCGTGATCTCGCCCGGCTTGATTACGCCGTCTTCGATCGCGCGAGTGAGCAGCGCGTCCTTGCTCGGCGCTGGCCGTCCGGTGGCCGCGTACTTCGCGCGTGCGCGGCTGATGTACTGCCGGACCGTGTTCTCGCTGATCGACATGCGCCGCCCGACCGATGCTTTCGACATGCCCTGGAACCACAGCAGCAGCGCCTGCCGTTCCTGCTCCGACAGCGCCGGCCGGGCCGGACGCTGGTCGGCGAGCATCGCCCTGGCCTGCGACCGGGTCACGTACGGCCGGTCGGCGGCAGCCGCCAGCACGGCCTCAACCAGATGGTCGCTCCCCTCCTCCTTGGACACGTAGGCGTGCGCGCCGTTGTCGAGCGTCTCCATCACGATCGCCGGATCGGTGTGCCCGGAGAAGGCCACCACCCGGTATCCGGCTGCCACCAGCCCGGGGATCTGCGCGGTGACCAGCTCGCCGGATAGCTCCAGGTCAAGGATGACCACATCGGCCGACGGCCCAGGCACGCCGCTGAGCCCGGTCAGGTCGCGCGCGGTCTGCACCAGCCGCACCCGCTGGCCGGGATCGGACCGGATCCAGGACGCCACCCCCTCGGCAACGACCGGATGGTCTTCGACGATCGCCACCGTCACAGGCTGTTCCATCGTGCCTCCGCCCAGAGCATGCCGCCGTCTTGCTGCTGCTGAATGGCGACCCCCTCGCCTGCCGCGGGCAGGTGGACGACCGCGGCGCTATCGGTGACGAAGCTGACGGCGATGCCCGCGGCCACCGCCGCCAGCGTGATCCGTGCCTGGCTGCGCGCGGCGGTCAGGATCGTGATGGCAGCGTCGGTGATGACCCGCCGGGCCGGGCCGGGCACCTGCGGCAGCGGCCCGGCCGTCTCGATCTCGACGGCGATCCCCCGCCGCTCGGCCACATCGGCACTGGCGTGCAGTTCGTGCACCAGCGATCCG
Source organism: uncultured Actinomycetota bacterium (assembly GCA_963843745.1). Taxonomy (GTDB): domain Bacteria; phylum Actinomycetota; class Actinomycetes; order Streptosporangiales; family Streptosporangiaceae; genus Trebonia. Next base: position 71,131 of record CAWJLP010000003.1, on the reverse strand, counting down.
GGCACCTCGTCGCCCTCGGCCATCAGCCGGCGCAGCCGGGCCGCCTGGACGGCGCACCTGATGCGCACCTGAGCGTCGCCCGGGTCAGCCGTCCCCGCCGCCAGCTCGGCGATCAGCGGGGCGGCGCTTTCCTGCAACGTCAGCCAGCGGGCGTGCCGGGCGGCCGCGATGATCTCCGCGGTGGCGGCCCGCTCGCGCGCGGCGGCCTCGCTCCGCACCGCCACGGCGGCGTGGTCCGCGGCGATATCCAGCGCCTTGACCCCGGCGGCGACCGCCACCTGGGCGCCGGTCGACCAGGCCAGCACGGCCAGGAACCCGGCCAGGTCGGCGCGGTTCAGCCCGTCCCACGCCAGCACGCTCAGGATGGCGAGGGCCTCGGCGGCGAGGAACCACGCGAGCTCGGAGAACCGGCGGCGGAACAGCACGAGCACGCCGATCCAGCCGGCACTCCCCCACGCCCAGTTGACCGCCAGCATCTGGGCGGCCGGGCTGGCCGCCGCCGCTGCCGTGCTGGCGGCCAGCGCGATCACGGCCACCGTCCAGGCCGGGCGCCAGCCGGGCGATCCGCGCAGCACCAGGACCGACCCGGCGGTGATCGCCAGCGCCATGACCAGCCACATGGCGACCTGGAACGCGAACGAGCCGTAGGCGGCCCGGTTATGCAGCAGCTGACCGCCCGCTCCGGCGAGATGCCAGCCCGCGACCAGGAAGACGACAGCGACGGTGAAGGCCCGCTGATAGCGGCCGGACATCATCGCGGTCGGCTGCACGGCGGTCATGCGGGCCAGCTCACGGTGACGGTCGTGCCCGCGCCGGGACGGCTCGCGATCGCGGCCCGGCCGCCGGCCGCCAGCATCCGCCCGGTGATCGACTCGCGGATGCCCCGGCGGGATGGCGGAGTGGTGGCCGGGTCGAACCCGCGACCGCGGTCAATGATCTCGACGACCGCCCAGCCCGTACCACCCGTGACGGTCACCTCCGCCTGGCCGGTTCCGGCGTGCCGCTCGACGTTGCGCAGCGCCTCGCTGACGCAGGCGGCGAGCTGATCGGCGACGGGAGACGGCAGCGTGACAGGGACGAGCCTCAGCCGCACGGCCAGGTCATCGGTGCTGGCCGTGGCCTGCTCCAGCTTCGGTCCCAGGTCAGCCAGCGGCGCCAGCCCGCCCGGCGCGGCAGGGGCGGCGGCGGGCGCGGGCGGGGCGTCGGGGGCGTTGGGGGCGTTGGGGGCGTCGGGGGCGCCCGGGGCGCTCGCGAGGCCTTGCAGCACGCGCAGGTCCCGGTCCGCCTGCGCGGTCAGCGCCGGGGACGGTCCGGCGAAGGCGCCGGCCGCGACCATCGTCAGGGTCGACAGCACGGTGTCGTGCAGCTGGCGGTGCTGCTCCCGCTCGTCAGCGCGCCGCGCCTCCTCGGCCCTGATCCGCCGCTCGGTCTCCAGGCCGTCGGCGACGATCGCGTCCGCTTGCCGGGCGCCGCCGCGGATCACCGCCACCAGGCCGGCGGCGACGATCGTCTCCACCACCAGCAGCCAGGCGTCGGTCAGGTCACCGGCGCCGAGCCCGTAGGCGATGACCACGATCGCGGCCGCGGGCAGGCTGAGCCGCGGCCGCAGCGCGATCTGCAGGATGTACACCGACGTGCAGGCCAGCGGGAGCATCCAGGTGGTGTTGCCCTCGATCAGCGCGGCCGGGACCAGGTGCTGCTGCTCCAGCGCCAGCGCCGAGATAACCGCGGCGTCGGCGAGGACCATGGCCGGCGTCAGCCCGGACCGCCGGACCCGCCAGGCGAAGAAGGCCGACCACACGCACAGCGCGGTGAGCGGCACGGCCAGCCACCAGCCGGAGATCTGCTCCGTCGCGGCCAGCACGGCCACCGCGGTGAACAAGACCGCGCCGCCGAGGCGCAGGGCGATCGCGTACCAGCCGGCCAGCCAGTGCAGGGCCTGGTCGGATGGCCCCGCGACCCGCGCACGGAGGGCCTGCCAGCGGCGTTCCGCGGGAGGCTGGATCCGCCCCCCGACGGAGGCAACTGCCGCTTCCACCGGACCAGTATGCGACAGGACCACGGCACCGGGAACGGTAAACATTTCAACGTCTCGACCCGACTGACCGATCTGCGCTGTTTTGTCCTGTCGAACGGGGCGGGTCAGCCGCGCGTGAGCCTGCGGTAGGTGACGCGGTGCGGGCGGGCGGCTTCGGCGCCCAGGCGCTCGATCTTGTTCTTCTCGTAGGCCTCGAAGTTGCCTTCGAACCAGAACCAGTTCGCGCCGCCTTCCCACGCCAGGATGTGGGTCGCCACCCGGTCGAGGAACCACCGGTCGTGGCTGGTGATCACGGCGCAGCCGGGGAACTCCAGCAGCGCGTTCTCCAGGCTCGCCAGCGTCTCCACGTCCAGGTCGTTGGTCGGCTCGTCGAGCAGCAACAGGTTGCCGCCCTGCTTCAGGGTGAGCGCGAGGTTCATCCGGTTCCGCTCGCCGCCGGACATGACGCCCGCCGGCTTCTGCTGGTCGGCGCCCTTGAAGCCGAACGCCGCGACGTACGCCCGGCTCGGGATCTCCACGTTGCCGACGTGGATGAACGTCTCGCCGTCGGAGATGGCCTCCCAGACGTTCTTGCGCGGGTCGATGCGGGCGCGGTTCTGGTCCACGTAGGCGATCCTGACCGTGTCCCCGATCACGATCGTTCCGTCGTCGGGCAGTTCCTCGCCGACGATCATCTTGAACAGCGTTGTCTTACCGACGCCGTTCGGGCCGAGGACGCCCACGATGCCGTTGCGGGGCAGGCTGAAGCTGAGGTCCTCGAACAGCATCCGGTCGCCGAAGCCCTTGCTCAGGCTGGCGACCTCGACCACCAGGTTGCCGAGCCGCGGGCCCGGCGGGATCTGGATCTCCTCGAAGTCCAGCTTGCGGTTCTTGTCCGCCTCGGTCGCCATCTGCTCGTACCGGTCGAGGCGGGCGCGGGACTTCGCCTGCCGGGCGCGCGGGCTGGACCTAACCCACTCGAGTTCGTCGTCGAGGCGCTTGCGCATCTTGGCGTCCTTGGCGCCCTCGACCTTGATGCGGGAGGCCTTGGTCTCCAGGTAGGTGGTGTAGTTGCCCTCGTAGGGGTAGGCGTGCCCGCGGTCGAGCTCGAGGATCCACTGCGCCACGTTCTCGAGGAAGTACCTGTCGTGGGTGACCGCGATGACCGTGCCCGGGTACTTCTCCAGGTGCTGCTCGAGCCAGAGCACGGACTCCGCGTCCAGGTGGTTGGTCGGCTCGTCGAGCAGCAGCAGGTCAGGCTGCTGGAGCAGCAGCTTGCAGAGCGCCACCCGGCGCTTCTCGCCACCGGACAGGCTCTTGACGTCCGCGTCGGGCGGCGGGCAGCGCAGGGCATCCATGGCCTGCTCCAGCTGGCTGTCCAGGTCCCAGGCGTTCTTGTGCTCGAGCTGCTCCTGCAGCTTGCCCATCTGCTCGAGGAGCTCGTCAGAGTACTCCGTCGCCATCTTCTCGGCGATCGCGTTGTACTCGTCGAGCAGTTTCTTCGTCTCGGCGACGCCTTCCTCCACGTTGCCGAGGACGGTCTTGGTCTCGTCGAGCTGCGGTTCCTGCTGGAGGATGCCGACGGTGTACCCGGGCATCAGCCTGGCTTCGCCGTTGGATACCGGCTCGAGCCCGGCCATGATTCGCAGCAGGGTGGATTTGCCGGTGCCGTTCGGGCCAACGACACCGATCTTCGCCCCTGGCAGGAAGCTGAGCGTGACGTTGTCAAGGATGACCTTGTCACCGTGCGCCTTGCGGACACCGCGCAGGGTGTAAATGAACTCCGGCATTCTTCCTATCCTAGCTGTTGTCGCAGGTATGCTACCCGCAACGCTCCTACAAGTCAGGGCAAAGTCAGGGAGCCTCGCATGGCGCTAGCTGTCAACCGCACGGGCGTGATCCTCAAGAAGTGCGATATGTCCAATCATCGTCCCGAGACCGTCAGGCTGTGCGCTGCTGGCACCTGCCAGCATACGTGCAAGCCCGACACCATCGAGAAGTGCAAGCACGCTTGGACGCTGCGCTATTGGGTCAACGGCAGGCAGGCCGAGAAGTCGTTCAGGGATGTGATCCGCAACGGGCGGGTTGTCTACGGTTCGGGTCGCAAGCTCGCCCAAGACTTCCAGCTCAAGCTCACCGTAGACAAGCGGTCAGGTGACATCACCTTCGCTGACCATGGGCGAAGCGGTAAGCAGAGTTTCGGGGAGGCTGCCGAGTCGTTCATCTCGCGTCTGCCCATCGCCGACAGCAGCAAGCGCCACTACCGGAGCGTGTACGGCAAGCACGTCAAGCCCGTGTTCGGCGACATGACGCTCTTTCAGGTGGCAAACGACCGTGACGGCGTGATGGATCTGCTCGTGGTCGAGATGAAGCATCTGAGCAACACACCGCGCCAGCAAGCGCGATACATCATCGTGGGCACCGTTGAAGAGGCAGTTAAGGCGGGGCGGCTCAGCATGCATCGTCTTGACGGCATCGAGCTTGCCGACACCGGCAGGTACTCCCGCAAGAGCTTCGTGTTCCCAACGTACGCGCAAGTCAAGTTCGTGGCGGACGGCGGAATCAACCCGGACACGAAGCGCGCCGTCGGCGGTGCAGGACTGTGCGTGTGGCTTATGCGCGGCTGTGGCCTGCGTATCGAAGAGGCGCTTGCCGTGTGCAAGGAGGACTTCATAGAGGACGGCACCGTCTTGCGGGTGGCGTGGCAGGCGTCGGGGGACGGCACGAAGCGGGACCCCCTCAAGCACCGCAAGGCGGGCGAGTACCGAGACGTACCCGGGCCCGCTTGGCTCTGGGAGATGGTTGGAGAAATGCCCGATGGTCCGCTCATTCCGGGGAACGGGAAGCTGTTCCAGCGGTACGGCTCGATCTATTTCCGGTTCATGCGCGCTGCCGAGGTGGCCGGCATCGCTGAGGGGTTCACGCCACACTCGCTACGGCATGCCTACGCTTCCGCAATGCTCGCGCGGGGGGTTCAGATCACCGAACTTGCTCACTTCCTCGGGCATCGGGACATCAACGTCACGCACCAGGTGTATGGGCATCTGCTGCCGTCTGCGGCGAAGCGTGCCGTAGCTGCGCTGGACGCTGAGTTTGCCGAGTGGAGCAAGGGCTAGCGCCACGCCTGGGCTGCGACTCGCTGCTAAAGGTTGCCCTGGATGTGCCCTGGCGATGCGGTTCAAGCACTATGCTTCGGATGGTCAGGCCGAGGTCGGCTGCCAGCCTGAAAAGCGGAAGGTCGGCGGTTCGACCCCGCCCCTGACCACCACCCCACTATCGATCTGACCAGCGGAAACGCGGGGAATCCTCTCTCCTTGCTGGTGACGCCAGTAACCGTTGTAGACCATTAGTGACTGTTGTGCGCCGCACGCTATCGCACGTGGATCGCACGCCGCGCTCGCCAGGCCGGAAGGTCGGTAACGCGGTCGACGTGGGGGGATGTGCGGACCCTCGATAGTAGGCTCGCGCCATGTCTAGCCCATCGACTGCTGCCCCGGGCGACGTCCAGGTCGTCTCTGTGGTTCCAATCCTGCGTATGTATGACGTTGCCGCGACCATCCGCTTCTATGTCGACTACCTCGGATGTTCGCTGGACCACCAGGACGGTGCAGGCGACCGGCCGGTGTACCTGGGAGTCTCGCGCGACGGCATGGAATTCCATCTGTCCTCGCATCACGACGATGGAACGCCCGGGACGGCGGTGCTTGTCGTGGTGCGCAACATCGACGCACTGCACGCCGAACTCCACCAGCGCGGATACCCGTTCTTCAATCCGGGCATTGGCCCAGGCCCCGCGAACGGCAGGGAAATGCAGCTTATCGACCCTGCTTCTACCGGATTCGCTTCTTCGAGCCCGCACCAACCGGATAGTCCGCACCGCACCGGAGTATCAGCTTGGGAAGCTGAACGATGCGAGCTTCGTACCGGCTCGACCTGCGGCGGGAGGTCCCCGCGCGTGACCGTGAGAGACCGCTCGTCACCGGGGCTAATGGCACGCTAATGGCACGGTCGTTGGCCCGGACGTTTCCCGGGTGGTCGTCGTCCTGGTGCTCGACGTCTCCTTGGTATTGGCGGGAACGCGCCACCCTTCCCTGGGGGTTCATCCTCTCGCCGTCGGCCACCCTCCGGGTAGCGGGCTTGGCCCCGCGGGTGAAGGTGGAGCACCCCACCGTCTGAACGACCTTCGCCCGCGGGGCCAAGTCTGCTAGGACCTGTCCTGGCCGACGGCGAGAGGATGAACCCCTACCTCAGCCAGACACTGATAGTGGCAGCTCTTGCATTTCCCGGTCCATCCTTGAGCCGGAGGCCCCGCCGGAGGCAAAAAAGAACCGGTATCGTCAGGGCCGACCTTCCGTTTTTCAGGCCGGACATATCCCCAGCTGGCGCGGATCGTGCGAGAGTTATGCGCGGTCGCCGGTCGCTGGTGCTTGCCGCAGGTTGCTGCTGTTGCTGTCACCGTTGCTGTCAGCCCCGGTCGGGACGCCTTTGCCCGGCTGCCCCTGGAGTTCGCCTGGTGACCGCCCGCACCGTGGCCACAGAAGGCTCACTACGCGGCGCCTTCCCGCGGTTCGATGCCGTGCTGACGGAGCAGATCACGAAGACGTTCGACCTCCTCGGTCAGGGACGGGAGATCCGTGTGCGCGGTTGCCCACTCCTGCTGACGGGAGGCCCTTTGGCCGAGCAACTGCCTTTCCTTGTCGCGCAGCACCGCGGCACTCTCGAAGTCCTGTATGTCTATCGCGGATTCTTTGTCGTGGATGACCTGCGCGATCTCCTGGTCGAGGTCGCGGACGTCCGGTCCGGTGCCGACGCGGCGCTCGATGGCCGACAGGCGCGACTCGACCGAGTCGAGATGGCCGAGGATCTGAGACAGCAGCTTGCGCTTCCCGCGGCCAGTCTTGCCGGTGCGCAGTGCAGCGCGCACGCGACCTGGATCATTCTCGTCCTGGTAGCCATGAAGCAGCCGGATGACCTGCTGGCGGACCCGGTTCAGATCACCGCCGAGGTTCACGAGCACCTGGGCGGCGGGGCCCTCGCCCTCGCGGATCAGGCCGAGCAAGATGTGTTCCGTGCCGATGTAGTGGTGACCGAGCTGCAGCGCCTCGCGCAGCGACAGCTCCAGCGCCTTCTTGGCCCCCGGCGTGTAGGGGATGCGCTTAGATGGCGCCTGCTGGCCCTCGCCGATGATCTCCTCAACTTGCTGGCGGACAGCCTCCAGGCTGATCCCCAGCGATTCGAGTGCCTTGGCTGCCACGCCCTCGCCCTCGTGGATGAGGCCGAGCAGGAGGTGCTCGGTGCCGACGTAGTTGTGGTTAAGCACCCTGGCCTCTTCTTCAGCCAGCACGATAACCCGCCGCGCCCGGTCGGTAAATCTCTCGAACATGCTGCGCGCCGCCCTTCTCAGCCTCGTCCAGGCTGCGCCTGGTGGTCAACACGATACATCGCGTCGGGGAGTTGGCGGAGCCTGGGTTCGGGAACCTTTGATCAGGCCCGCGAGTGCGCTCGACCAATGTTGGGAGCAGCGATATGCCGACTACCGCTAGAAGCTCGTCGTCACCTCCCCCAGCGCTGTTGTACTGCCTGGCGGGTGACGCCGAGGCGGGCAGCGATGTCGGCCCAGGGCCTTCACCCGATAGGTGCCGGGGTTGTGGAGCCGGGAGTGGAGGTCAAGTTGCGGCTGCTTGATGCTTTGGACTGGCAGAGGCTCCGCGCGGGCCAAGGGGTAGCCCGTAGAGTTCGGGCTGTGTGGAGGGGCCAGGCCAAAGGATCATGCGGTTAGCCGCTGCTTGACCGGAGCGGACGGCGGAATACGATGTCGATCCGGGTGAGTCCCTCTGGTGACCTGGTGCGCTGACCGCTGTGGGGCTGCGCTGCCTGATGCACCAATGAGTCGTGCTCGATCTGCGGCATTGCCGGTGGCCTGGTTGGTCAGTGGTGGCCTAGGGACCGTCGGGGCCCGGCGCGCGCCCGGCCGGGGCCGCCAAGGCCAGAGGCCGGGCGCTGGCGCCGGGCTGCGGCGGCGCGCAGCGGCGCCGCCTTGATCCAGCCTCCGCTATTCAGGGCTGATTGGTAGTTGAGCGGTTCGGCGGATTTCCTGTCGCTGTGAGCTGGGGTTTCGCGCCGTGGCGGGCCGAGCACGCGTGCACCTTATGGGTGCGGGGCGATCTGGGCGGGAACGGCGGACGCCCGCGAAGCGGCCGTCCTTGCCAGGGTGTTAGCGGCTGCATCTCGTTCTCCCCGGCTGCTCGATCTTGCGCTGGTCCTCGCCCGGTCGGTTGTCCGCTGAGCTGTCTCACCGGACCTTGCCTACCGCGTGCTGAGGAAGCCGAGCACCCGCTGGACCAACAAGGCGGTGGCGTCCGGGTCGTAGGACGGCAGCGAGCTGTCAGCGAAATAGTGCTGATCGCCGGGATAGAGGAACAGTTCCCCGTCCTCCGCCTGCTGCACAAGCTCCCGGGCAGCGTCGATATCGCCCTCGCCGACGAAGATCGGATCAGCGTCCATCCCATGCACCTGCACCGGTACGCCCTTAGGCCAGCCGGAGCCGAACATCGAGACCGGGACACAGGCGTAGAACAGCAGCGCCCCCCGCGCTCTTGGCCGCGTCTGCGCCAGCTTCTGGGCAGGCAGCACGCCCAGCGAGAAGCCGGCGTACACCAGTCCGGCCGGTAGCCCCTCAATCGCCTGCGTGCCGCGCTCGATCACCCCGTCAGGAAAGCCCATCTCCCCGGCATGGGCCATCCCCTCCTCGATCGTGCCGAATGTACGACCCTCGAAGAGGTCGGGCGTGTGTACCGTATGCCCGGCCCGGCGTAGCTCGTCGGCGAAGGCGATAACGTCGGGAGTCAGTCCCCGCGCGTGGTGGAAGAGCACCACCTCGGCCATCTCTGCGCTCCTGTCTTGTGATGGCAGCTCTGGGCCTGCGCGGACGTCTATGACGAGGCTTCCACCATCTTGGTGACGACCCAGCGGTGCTTGCCGATCTTGCGATCCCGGGCGAATCCCTGCTTCTCGTATGTCGATAGTGCCCCGTGGTAGAGAAAGCCAGCCGGCACCGAACCGGCGTCCTCTGGGTAGCCCTCAACCCTGCCCCCGCCCAGACCAGCGATCAGGTCGAGCGCGCCAGCCAGGGCTGCCGCGTGTACACCCTGCCGCCGGTGTCCCTTGCCCGCGTAGCAGCACGCGATCCGCCAGTCCGACGGCCTGGCCTGTCCCTTCTCGGCTGCGGCGCGGTTCTTGATCCGCGGTACCTCATCCGGGTCGCCGAACTGGCACCAGCCAACGCAATCGTCTCCGTCAAAGACGAGCGCCGCATGTGCGGTTCCCGCGCGGACGCGGTTCAGTTTGCGCTCTCGGTTGGGGGCTGCCGTGGCGGGACCCTGGCCGGCATCTTTGGGATGGAAACCCATGCACCAGCAGCCGCCGAAGATTCCGTTGTTGCGCTCCACGAGCGCCGCGAAAGCCTGCCACGTCGTCTCGTCAAGAGCTTTGACCGTGTATGCCGGAGCCTTCACGGGGTGCAGTCTCGCAGGAGGCGAGGCACCTCGCAACTGCGTATGGCCCTTGCCGTCTGCCGTGAATAGAGGTGTGCTCAGCACCGACCTTGTAGCAGCCCCGCATCGAGGCCGGTCCTGGCCCGTTCCGTCGTCCTGCCGAGCACAACCAGTAACCGGGCCTCAGGAGCGCTGAACGATTGAGGCTAGCAGGGCATATGTTACCGGTCGTGGCACTAGCTGCGTGCCGATGGCCCGAAACCATCGGCTATGTCACAGTGACCGGGCCGGAACGCCGCGCATTGTCCGGGCTGGTCCCTCCAACCTCAACGGTGCTAACGGCTTGGGGTCTCCAAGAGTTCGCGAGAAGCAACTCCTTTGTTTCGATCTCCCTGCCGACGCTCACCTAAGAACAGCTGTTATCGAGCAAAGCATGCGACGTGTCCCCTGGTGTGGCTGGGTATCGCCGCGTAGTCGGGTACAGGCGGAGTTCGGAGCATGAAAGCCCGTCTCCGTGTACTCCAGGACACCCGCTCACACGTCAGTGCTATGAGTCGATGCGACAGGCTGTTCGTCACGTCGAAAACCAGTAGTATCCACGAGCAAGCAGCGTAGCTGAGCTTCCGAAGAAGGGGTGACGAGATGGAAATCACGGACAGAATTCAAGAGATGGGCGCTAAGGTTCGCGCGCAGAAGGCAAGCATTGCGACCGAGGAAGGTACTAAGAACGCGTTCGTGATGCCCTTTATTAGTACTGTGCTGGGCTACGATGTATTTAATCCATCAGAGGTAATCCCGGAGTTCATAGCTGACGTGGGGATCAAAAAGGGAGAAAAAATTGACTACGCTCTTGTGCACAACGGCGAAGTTCAGATCCTGATAGAAGTTAAAAAAGCTACCGAACCTCTAGATGTGCGCTACGCTTCCCAACTCTTTCGCTACTTCGCAGTCACCAACGCACGGGTCGCGATCCTTACTAATGGTGAAACCTACGAATTCTATACAGATCTCGACGCCCCAAATCGGATGGACAGCAAGCCCTACCTCGTCCTTGACCTTACGGCCATTGACGAGACGCTGCTACCTGAAGTCGCGAAGCTGACGAAGGAGTCGTTCGATCTCGATTCAGTTGTCAACGCTGCTGGCGAGCTAAAAATCATCGGCCAGATAAAGCGCTTGTTGACTACCCAATTCAAAGAGCCGTCCGATGAACTCCTCCGGCTTTTTGCTGCCAACATCTATCCCGGCAGGCCTTTTACCCAACGTATCCGTGAAGAACTCTCACGTCTTGTGATCAAGGCCACCACTCAGTTCCTGAACGAGCAGGTCAGAGAAAGGCTGAAGACCGCCCTAGACGATGATGATAAAACAGTCAAAGACGACGTTAAAGGTCCTGCCCAAATGTCGCCGCTGGACTCTGCCGCTGAGGATGATCTTCAAGAGGACATCCATACTACAGACGAAGAACTTGAAGGCTACCGTATCGTACGCGCAATCGTCTGCAGCGAAGTCTCCGCCAACCGTGTCATTGGCCGGGACAGTAAAACATACTTTGCCGTCATCCTTGATAACAACAATCGGAAATCGATCGCTCGCTTGTGGTTCAACCGAAAGCAAAAGTACCTCAGCATCTTTGGCGATGACAAGGTAGAGACGCGCCTGCCAATCGAATCACCCGAAGACATTTATCAGTACGCCACCCAATTGCGCGCTACCGTAAACCGCTATCTCATTACCGACCCGTCTGGGTCGGCAGTGCAAGCGTCGTCGCCTTCCGATGCGTCAGCTCGGTCACCTGAGCCTGCCGGGATCGCATGGGTTTAACGAGTGTAGCGAGTTGGCATCGTATTATCATGCACATGAGGTGTCGACTCGTTACGCTATCGAACGGCTAAGAACGGAAGCCAGTCTTTCCGGCTTGCCCCGGTGCGAAGCGCCTCAACTCGTTTTCTGGCCTCGGCCGTCGGCTTTCTCGTTTTCCCTGGCTTTCTGAATCATTCGCATCCCGCCGGGTGGGGACGGGCCTGCAGTCGCTTGGCTGCCCCATCGCTATGGTGATGCCAAAGATCGGGCCACACCGGCTCAGGCTTCCTGGGTCTCAACGGGAACGTTGAGACCCAGGAAGATCACGCACATGCGGACGGTCCGCCCCTTCCCCGCCAGTCATGTGAAAGTCAGGGTCCCTAGCAGCCGCAACCGCCCAAACGGGACAAAACCCGCGCCGATTCAATAACGCCAATATGTTCGACTTGCACATCTGATCGGCAGTTATGACGTATTCAACCGTTTTGCGGTGGGTTGCGGCTGAAGGCTAGACAAACTCCGGCATGCCATCCAGCCTAGAGGCTCGCGGTCAGTGGCTTGTGACGGGCGCGGCCAGGCTGATACCCGGGTACCCGGTTAGAACGGCGCAGCGGCTTCCGCTGGCTGATCGAGGTCGCTCGTCAGCGCGGCGAACGCCTGGTCGTCCTGCGCCGACCGCGGGTCGCCGGCTCCGTCGTCGCGGGACTGCTCGTCCTCCGCGAACTGATCCTCCGCGAACTGGCCCTCCGCGAACTGAGCGTCGTCGGGCAGGTCCGGGTCCGGCGCCATACCTTGGCGAACCGCTTCCCCGTTCGCGAGGCCCTCAAGGACGCTGGGCGGCGTGTGCAGTCCCCTGTTGAAGCGCGACCAGCCGAACGCCAGGTCATGCCCCACCGAGTCCGCCTCGATCTCCACCTCCATCCGGACCCGCTGCTGGTCGTCCAGCCAGCTCCGGGTGGAGACCTTGCCACGGACGATGACCATGTCCCCCTTGCGCAGCGAGCCGTGCACGTTCTCGGCGAGCCTCCGCCAGCACTTCACTGTGAAGTACGACGTCTCGCCGTCCTGCCACTCCCCCGTCTCCCGGTTCAGCTTGCGGGGCGTCGAGCCCACCCGGATGGTGGCGACCGGCGCCTGCTCCGGGGTCCGCTGCCACATCTTCGGCTCCGCCGTCACGTACCCCCGCACGGTGATCGTGTTGTCCTGGCTCATCTCCACGCTCCTCTTAGCCGTGCCCGGCACTCGCTGCCGGGCGTGCACTACCACCGTGCCCGCCAGCCGAAGCCCAGGTAAGAGCGATTTGCCCGCCTGTGGATATCATGTCCGATTTGTCCACACCCTGTGGACAGCGACTTGCGATCTTGCCGCCGATACGGCACACTGCCCGCCCACGAATAACGAGTGGAATCCGAGGGCCTCGCCGTGTTACGTTCCGCGATCGTGCGACGGGTGTCAGTGGTCGGCACCTCCGGGTCCGGCAAGTCGACGCTGGCGAGGCAGCTGGCGGACATCCTGGGCGTGCCGCACCTGGAACTGGACGCCGTGCACCACCAGCCGGGCTGGGAACCGGTGCCGACGGATGAGTTCCGCCGGATCGTCGCGGCACGCGCGGCCGCCGGCGGCTGGGTGATCGACGGCAACTACGGCAGGGTCAGGGACCTGGTTCTGGGCCCGCGCGGACACTGTCGTCTGGCTCGACCTGCCGAAGCGCACCGTGATGCGCCAGGTCGTCTGGCGGACGCTGCGCCGGGTCGCGCTGCGCAGGGAACTGTGGAACGGCAACCGCGAGCGCTGGCGGAACTTCTTCACCTGGAACCCCGAGCAGTCCGTCATCTCCTGGGCGTGGCACAAGCACGCGCCTGACCGCGCCAGGTACGCCGCCGCGGCGGCCGATCCGGCGAGCGCGCACCTGCGCTTCATCAGGCTGACCAGCCGCCGCGACGTCGCCCGCTTCCTCGCCGAGGCGCGGTCCGAGGCCGGCGCGGCCGAGGTCAGGCCGCGACGAGTTCCGAAGGCTCGGCGATGACGTCGACGAGCGCGCCGTTGCGCATCACCGTGATGCCCAGCCGCCGCCCGATCGCGTCGGCGAACATCAGCCGCTGCAGGTCCTGCGCCGTCGCCACCTCGTGCCCGTCGGCGGTCAGCAGCAGGTCGCCCGTCCGCAGCCCGGCCCGGTCGCCGGGTCCGCCGGTCACCACCGACGCCACCCGCAGGCCGGTGGAGCGGCCGCCGAGGCGCGATCGCCACACCGGCGCGACCGGCGCGGGCGCCACCGCGATGCCGAGGTAGGCGCGCCGCACCCGCCCGTCGTGCATCAGCGCCGACACGATCCGCCTGGTGGTGGTGTTGATCGGGACCGCGAGCCCGAGGCCGACGCCGGCCACCGCGGTGTTGATGCCGACCACCCGGGCGCGGGAGTCGGCGAGCGCGCCGCCGGAGTTACCGGGGTTGAGCGCGGCGTCGGTCTGGATCACGTCCTCGATAATCCGCTGCTGTCCGGCCGGCATCGACCGGCCGAGGGCGCTGACCACGCCCGCGGTGACCGACCCGGCCAGCCCGAGCGGGTTGCCGACCGCCACGACCAGCTGCCCGACGACGAGGCTGTCGGCCTCGCCGAGGACGGCGGGCGGGGGCGTGGCGCCGGTCGCGCGCACCACCGCGAGGTCGGACAGCGGATCCGCGCCGACAACGGTGAACGGCGCGGTGGTCCCGTCCCAGAACGCGGCGGTTCCGCCGGTCGCCTGGCCGACGACGTGCGCGTTCGTGAGCAGGAAGCCGTCCGCGGTGAACACGACCGCCGAGCCGAGGCTCTCCCCGCGTCCCCCCGACCCGCGCCGGGGCACCCGCAGGCTCGCCACCTTCGGCGTGAGCTGCTCCGCGACGCCCGTCACGATCTGGGAGTAGGCGTCGAGGGGTTCAATTTCTGCCATACATCGATTACATCATTACAGAGCAAAAAATCAAGTCTTGCCCGAACGTACGCGGCTGACTCCGGGACGGCGCTGCGCGCCGCTGCTCCAACGTCGTGGATGGCCCATCGACCACCTTCTATGGTGGACGATGTCACATCGACCACGTTCGGGGCGGGCGGTGGCCGGGGCGGGCGATGGACGGGGCGGGCGATGGACGGGGCGGGCGATGGACGGGGCGGGCGATGGACGGGGCGGGCGATGGACGGGGCGGGCTCACGCCCGGCGCGGACGGGCCGGGCGGGAGCCCGGGCATGAGCGGGACCAGGGTCACCACGGGCCCGTTCGGGATAAAAGAAGAGCGCGGCACCGTCGGACGCGATAACCCTTTGCACCACCGTGCGCCAGCCGGCGAAGCTGGCCGCGTGCCGGTCCTGTCGCTGTGGGACGAGACCCCGCCGCCTTCGTGGTCGCAGCTGCGCCGGCGGCTGCGCGACGATCCCGGCGTCCGCGCGGTGCTGCTCGCCGAGCTCGGCCGTCACCCGGCGACCGCGGGCCGCCTCGCCGGCCTTCGGGCCTATCGCGCGCCCACGCCGCACCCGTCGCACTCGACCTGGTTCGAGGGCAGCTGGGTCCCGGACGGCACCGAAGTGCTCGTCAAGATCAACGTCACGCCCCGGGAGCGGTTCTGGATGGCGACCGCGTCGGCGGCGACCACCGGCCTCGTTCCGCGGGTGCTGGCCAGTGACGGCGGTCTAGGCGATCTCGACGTCGCCTGGCTCGTCCTTGAGCGGCTGCCCTCCGCCTACGACCCGGCGTGGGGCGCGGCCGGGTTCTCCGCGCTGCTGGCGGCCGCGGCGCGGTTCCAGGTTTTCGCTGCTGGCGTAGACACGCCGCTGGTCTACGAGGAGGGCGCCGGCACGATCCGGTACTGGGCGGCCGGCGGGCGCGAGCTGTGCGCGGACGCCGGGGTTCTGGTCCGGCGCCTCGACGCGGACTGGGCGTGGGTGACCGGGGTGGCGCCGCCGGAGGTGATGTTCGGGGACCTGCATTTTGGCAACGCGGTGTTCCGCGCGCCGCCGCCCGGGCTGACGGCGCTGCTGTTCGACCCGATTCCGCGGCGCCAGCCGTGGCCGTTCGAGCCGGCCTATTTCGAGGTCGTGTGCGGCGGTTCCGGGCTGGTGGCCGAAATGGCCGCGATCCGGGCGCAGCAGGGGCGGCCGGCCGGCGGGCCCGATGAGGTCGGCCGGCTCGGGGTCCTTTACTGCGCCTGGATGGCGCTGCTCTCGTGGAGTATCCAGCCGGACGAGGCCGGGCGGGCACGGCTCGCGGCGTACGTCACGGCCGCGGCCAGGCTCGACCGGTAGGCCGTCGGTAACGATCGTCGTTCGATGTGCGGGCGGAGTGTTGCCAGCCGGCCACCGGGGGCGTTGGATAAGGGAACCATGCCGCGCCCTGTCGCTCACCTGGCTAATCTCGACCTGAACCTGCTCGTCGCGCTGCGGGAACTGGTCCGGGAGCGTAGCGTCACGCGCGCGGCGCAGCGGCTCGGCGTGACCCAGCCCGCGGCGAGCGCCGCGCTGTCCAGGCTGCGCAGGCACTTCGGCGACGACCTGCTCGTCCGCGAGCACGGCGAGTACGTCCTGACCGCGCTCGGCGAGCAGCTCGCCGAGCAGGTCGAGGTGGTGTGCGCCGCCGCGGAGCGGCTGTTCGCGGCCAGCACGGACTTCGACCCCGCCACGTCGGAACGCGAGTTCACCCTCGTGATGGCCGACTACACCATCATGGTGATGGGCGAGGCGCTGTCCCAGGCGCTCGGCGCCGCCGCGCCGCGTGCCCGGCTGCACATCCGGCTGGTGCGCGAGTCGATGAGCACGGAGTACGCGGACACGATCCGGTTCGTCGACGGGATGGTCGCCCCGCCGACCAACGGCTTCACGCTGCCCGACACCCGGTCCGCGGAACTGTTCAGGGACCGCTGGGTGTGCCTGGTGGACGCGAACAACCCGGCGCTC
Organism: uncultured Actinomycetota bacterium; assembly: GCA_963843745.1. Classification (GTDB taxonomy): domain Bacteria; phylum Actinomycetota; class Actinomycetes; order Streptosporangiales; family Streptosporangiaceae; genus Trebonia. The sequence continues at coordinate 54,894 of CAWJLP010000003.1, read as the reverse complement.
GACGCCGGCACGCTGCGGCTGCGGGACATGGCGCGGCTGCCGTGGGTCGCGCCGTACTACCGGAGCAACCAGCGGCAGCCGCCGTCGGTGCCGGTGATGCGGCAGCTGGCGCTGCTCGACATCCAGCCGCGGGTCGCGGTCCGGGTCGAGAGCTACCTCGCGGTGCCGTACTTTGTCGCGGGCACCGACCGGGTGGCGCTGATGCAGGAGCGGCTCGCCACCCGGCTCGCCGCCCAGGCGGACCTGAGGGTGCTCGAATGCCCCGGCGACCACGAGCCGATCGTCGAGGCGCTGTGGTGGCACCGCCAGTACGAGGACGACACGGCGCACGCCTGGCTGCGGCGGCTGATCGTGGAAACCGCCCGCCGTCTCTGACATCGGCCTGGCGGTAATCGCATAAACCGCGTTTATGCGGTTCAGCACGATCTTTTGTTTGTTTCACGGCGGCCGCGAATCTACCGTCCTGGTTATGCCGCATGCGCTTACCGAACTGAAGCTGGAGGCGGTTACCAGGCCGTCCGGCGACTCGGAGCAGGCAGTCCGCGCCGACGTGTGCGTCGTGGGGGCCGGGATCGCCGGCTCGACCGCGGCGATCGAGTCGGCGCGGCTCGGGCGCGATGTGGTGCTCGTGGACTCGCTGCCGCTTATCGGCGGGCAGATGGTCCATTCACTGATCGGGCTTTTCTGCGGGATATTCGGCAACGCTCCGGAATACCGGCAGCTGACGCACGGCGTTTTCGACGACATATTCCGCGCGCTGGGCCCATCTGGTGACCTTTACTTCTCGCGCGGTCACACCACGACGGTCTTCTACAACGAGGTGGCACTCGGCCGCTGGCTGGAGAAGACCGTGCGGGACCTCGGGATCCAGGTGGTGACCGGCGCGGTGCTGCAGGACGTGGTGGTGCACGACGGGCGGGTTTTCAGCGCCGGCCTGGCGACCCGCTACGGGAACCTCCGGGTCCGCGCCGACGGCTTCGTGGACGCGAGCGGGGACGCCGCCTTGACGTGGCAGGCGGGCCTGCCGTGCTGGGTGCCAGAGCGGCCCATCTACGGCAGCCAGCAGGTCATCGTGGAGAACCTGTCCGAGGAGCACAAGCCGGAGCCCGGCGAGGTGGACGCGCTGTTCGCGGCCCGCGGTGAGGAGTCCGGGCTGCTGCGCAGGGGCGGGCTCGCGTTCTTCTTCCCCGGCCGCGGCACCGCGGTGCTGAACGTGACGCACATCGACGCGCCGCTGGATCCCCTGGACGCCTCGCGGGCGATGTTCGAGGGGCGCGACCAGGCGGACCGCGCTCTTGCGCTGCTGCGGGCGGAGTTCCCGAAGGCGTTCGGCGAGGCGCGGGTGCGGGCCTACGGGTTCCCCGGGCGGCGGCAGACCCGGTGGATCCGCGGGGTGCACCAGCTGTCTGTGGAGGAGGTCCGTTCTGGCGCCCGGTTTCCTGACGCCGTGGCCCGGACGGCGTGGCCGATCGAGCTGCACGACCGGTCGGACGGCTACGTCTGGGAGATGTTTTCCGCCTCGCACGTGCACTATGTCCCGCTGCGGTCGATGACCCCGCCGTCCGTCGCGAACCTCGTCGCGGCCGGGCGCTGCGTGGACGGCGACGCGGCCGCGCTGTCCAGCGTGCGGGTGATGGGGCCGTGTTCGGCGATGGGTGCGGCGGCCGCCCATGTTTTGGATCTGGCGGCGGCCGCGGGCCCGGACGGCAGCGTGCACGACGTTGACCTCGAGCGGCTGCGTTCGCGGCTGGCAGCGAACCTGGGAGACGGCTGATGTTCCTCACCGACGCTGAGAAGGCCATGCGCGACGGCGCCGAGGGGCCCGCCGTCGCGGCCGCGATGGACCTGCTGCTCCGGTACGGCGCGGCGCTCGACGCCTCGCGGCTGTGCGACATCCGCAACGTCGCCGGGACGATGACCCAGCCGTCGCCGGTCAAGGCGCGCCTCGTTGCCGAGGGCGGCTGGGACAAGGCGTTCGCGGTCATCAACCTGGACAGCGACGGCGACTTCGAGGTGCCGCCGATGGCGGTGCCGACGTGCCAGCTGCAGCACGGGTTCGGCGCCGACGCGCTCGGTATCGTGCCCTACCCGAAGGAGAACATCGAGCTTCAGGCCAGCGGCGAGGCCTTCTACGGCAGGCACGGGGTGAACATCCTCGCCACCTGCACGCCGTACCAGGTGGGCAACCTGCCGGTGCGCGGCGAGCACTGCGCGTGGATGGAGTCCTCCGCGGTGATCTACGCCAACTCGGTGCTCGGCGCGCGGACCAACTGCGAGGGGATCGCCTCGACCGGCGCCGCGTCACTCACCGGGAAGATTCCCTGCTGGGGGAACCACCTGGACGCGAACCGGTACGGGACGCATCTCGTCGACGTCCGGTTCCGGGTCGATAACTTCCAGGACTGGGGCATGCTCGGCTACTTCGCCGGCGGGGTAGCGGGCGAGGACCACCCGGTGATCACCGGTTCCATCGGGCAGCCGGACCTGACCGATCTCAAGCACTTCGGCGCCGCGGCGGCCACGTCAGGCGGGGTGGAGCTCTACCACATCCCCGGGATAACGCCGGAGATGCCCACGGTCGAGGCGGCGTTCGGCGGGCGGGGGGCGCCGGCGCCCGCCGTCTACGGGCCGGCGGAGCGGCGGGCGGTGTACGAGACCCTCAACGAGATCGGCACCTCCGCGGACGTGGACTTCGTGCTGCTCGGCTGCCCGCACGCCTCGGTCGACCAGATGCGGCGCGCCGCCGCCGCGCTCGACGGCAGGCGGCTGTCCCCGTCGACGGAGCTGTGGATCATGGCGCCGCGCGCGCTCAAGGACGTCGCGGACCGCAGCGGCTACACCGAGGTGATCCAGCGGGCAGGCGGCCGGGTGCTCGCCGACTCCTGCCCGGCGATGTCGCGGGCCGCTCCGCGCGGGACGAAGGTGTTCGCCACCGACTCGGCCAAGCAGGCGCACTACCTGCCCGCGATCCTCGGCATCGAGGCCTGGTTCGGCACGCTCGAAGAGTGCGTCGACGCCGCCGTTACCGGACGTTGGAACGGAGAATTGAGCTGATGCAATTGTTCGGCTTGACATTCGCTAGTAGGTTCGATTACGGTATGGGCAGCGACGGATGAGTGCCGTCATCCTGCATGGCAGAACTGTCGTCCCCGGGGTTGCCGAGGGCGAGGCACTGGTATCGCACGAGCCGATCTCCGGGTGGGGCGGGATCGACCCGGCGCGCGGCGTGATCATCGAACGACGGCACGAGCTGTACGGGGTGTGCTTCACCGGGAAGATCCTCGTCTTCCCCAGCGCCAAAGGGTCCTCAGGCTGGGCCGGGTTCTTCCAGACGACACGGCTGACCGGCACCGCCCCGATCGGGATGGTCATCGGCCGCATCTCCGCCAAGTCCGCGCTCGGGGCGGTGGTCACCCGGGTCCCCGCGATCACCGACCTGGACGCCGACCCGTGCGAGGTCATCGACACCGGCGACTGGCTGCTTCTTGACAACTCGACAGTGGAGGTCACCAAGCGATGACGCTGCGGTCCAACTACGAGCCCGGCACCTCCCGGTGGGCGACCCGCCGGGCGATGTGGCTGGCGCTCGGGCTGTCCGATGAGGACATGGTCAAGCCCAAGATCGCGATCGTGAACTCCTCGTCCCAGCTCGCGATCTGCTTCAGCCACCTGGACGAGGTTGCCCGCCGCGTCAAGCGGGCGATCGAGCTGGCCGGCGGCGTCGGGTTCGAGGTCCGCACCGCGGCGCCGAGCGACTTCATCACCAGCGCCGGGCACCGCGGCGGGTACATCCTGTCCGCCCGCGACCTGATCCCGAACGACATCGAGGTCCAGGTGGAGGGCGCGCAGCTGGACGGGATGATCTGCCTGGCCTCGTGCGACAAGACCGCGCCGGGCCAGCTGATGGCCGCCGCCCGGCTGAACATCCCGACGATCATCGTCGCCTGCGGGTACCAGGCGAGCGGGAGCTACCGGGGCAGGCACTGCGACATCGAGGACGTGTTCCTCGCCGCGGGACACGTCGCGAACGGCAGGGTCAGTGTCGAAGAGCTCACCGAGATGAGCCAGAACGCGGTGCTCAGCCCCGGCGTGTGCGCGGGCTTCGGCACCGCGAACACGATGCACCTGGCGTGCGAGGCGCTCGGCATGGCGCTGCCCGGCTCGACTCCGGTGCGGGCGAACAGCGAGCGGATGTGGCGGGCGGTCGACGAGGCCGGGGCGCGGATCGTCGAGCTGGTCCACGAGGACCTCAAGCCGCGCGACATCATGACCCCGGCGGCGTTCCGTAACGCGGTCACGACCATCTTGTCGGTCAGCGGCTCGATCAACTCGGTCAAGCACCTGCAGGCGGTGGCGGCCGAGGCCGAGGCGGACGCCGACGTGTACCGGCTGTTCGAGACGCTCGCCGACGGCGTGCCGCTGCTGAGCGCGATCAGGCCCAACGGCGAGACCCCCATCGAGGAGTTCGAGGACGCGGGCGGCACCCGCGCGCTGATGAAGCAGCTGGCAGGGCTCCTCGACACCGGCGCCCGCACGGTCTCGGGGAAGACCGTCGCGGAGAACCTGGCCGGCGTCGCGGTCGCCGACGACGAGGTGATCAGGCCGCCGGAGCAGGCGCTCGGCCGGCGGCCCACGATCGTGCTGATCCGCGGCAGCCTGTGCCCGGACGGCGGGATCGTCAAGCTGGCGGTCGCCGACGACCGGCGGCTCGAGTTCACCGGCCCGGCCCTCGTCTTCGAGTCGCCACCTGAGGCGCTCGACGGGGTGCGCGCGGGAAAGGTCCGCCCCGGGCAGGTCGTGGTGCTGCGCGGCCAGGGCGTCACCGGCTCCCCTGGCATGGGCATGGCCTCGCAGCTGGTGTTCGCGCTGGACGGCGCCGGGCTGACCGGCGAGGTCGCGGTCGTCACCGACGGGCAGCTGTCCGGGCTGGTCAACAAGGGCATCGTGGTCGGCGAGGTATCCCCCGAGGCGGCCGCGGGCGGCCCGCTGGCGCTGGTCGAGGACGGCGACACGATCCGGATCGACGTCCCCGGCCGGACCGCCGACCTGGACGTCCCTGACGCCGAGCTGGCCCGCAGGAAGGCGGGCCTGCGGGCCCGCCCGCAGGCCCGGGAGGTCGGCTGGCTGTCGGTCTACCAGCGGCTGGTCCGCCCGCTCCCGGAAGGCGCGGTGCTGCGGCCGAGGGGGACGGCGCCGTGACCGGCGCGAGCGCCGAGGAGGGTGACGGTCGCGGCCGAGTCGCGCTGGCGGTCAGCGGGCTGTCGGTGTCGTACGGGAACGTGGTGGCGGTGCACGACGCGACGTTCCGGGTCGCGGAGGGGGACGCGTGCGCGATCACCGGGCCGAACGGGAACGGCAAATCCTCCATCCTGATGGGCGTCACCGGCATGGTGCGCCGTCGCGGCTCGGTGGAGATCTTCGGCGCCCCGGCGCCGAACGGCGACGTGCGGTGGGCCGCGCGCAACGGCCTCACCCTGGTGCCGGAACGCCGCCAGCTGTACCCGGACCTGTCCGCGAGCGACAACATCATCCTCGGCTGCTACTCCTGGACGAGGAGCATGGGGAAGGCGAGAAGGTCCGATTCGTTCGGGCGGGCTGTTGATCTCTTCCCCGAGCTCAAGCCGCACCTGAAGCAGGCGGCCGGCACTCTCTCCGGCGGGCAGCAGCAGATGGTCGCGATCGCGCGCGGGCTGGCCGCCGACCCGAAGATCCTCGCGGTCGACGAGCCGTGCCTCGGCCTCGCCGAGACGGTCGCCAGGCGGGTGTACGACGTGCTGGCGAGCATCCACGACAGCGGCACCACGCTCATCGTCGTGGAGGAGGCGCCCAAGCGGGCGCTGACCTTGTGCAACCGGCGGGTCGAAGTGCGCAACGGGGTCGCGAGCGGCGTGGCGGGTGCAGCATGAAGTTCGGGAACCTCGTCATCGCCGGCCTCGTCACCGGGTCGATCTATGCCGTGTTCGCCGTGTGCGTCGCCGTCTGGTACCGGGTGTCGAACATCCTCAACCTCGCCGTCGGCGACTTCGCGATGGTCGGCGCGCTCGGCGTCGACAACCTGTACCGGGTCAAGGGGCTGCCGCTGTGGGCGGCGATCGTCACGACGCTGGCCGTCGTCGGGGCCTTCTCCTACCTGTACGACCAGGTGGTGCTCCGCATCGCGCTGGACGGGCGGCGGCAGATGGAGGGCATCGTCGTCACGTTCTTCTTCACCTTCGCGCTGTCGTTCTTCATCGACGGGGTGGCGAAGATGCTGTTCGGCACCGACGTGCACGCGGCGCCCGCGCTCTGGAACGGCCCGTCGCTGAGCTGGGCCAGCCTGCACCTGGAGCGTGCCGGACTGCTCGTGCTCGCCTGCGCCGTGATCATCGGCGGCGCTTTCTGGGTGTACATCAGGTACACGCTCGGCGGTAAAGCTATGGAAGCCAGCGGCGAGAACGCCATCGGGGCGCGGATCGCGGGCATCGACACCCGGCGCTACCGGCGGCTGATCTTCGTGGGGACGGCGGTGATCGCCGCGATCTTCGGCATCGTGGAGTCGCCGATCACCGGGTACACGTACCTGTCCGGCGCGACGATCAGCCTGACCGGGTTCCTCGCCGCCGCCTACGGCGGGTTCCGCAAGCCGGGCCGGGCGCTGGTCGCCGGGCTGGCCATCGGCGTGCTCGAGGCGCTGCTCGGCGGCTACGTCAGCGCCGAGTACGGCGACACGGTGCTGTACGCGATCCTCGCCGCGCTGGTGCTCGCCTGGCCGCGCGGGCTCGGCTTCGAATCGGCGGTGACCCAGTGACCGGGCTGGGCGGGTTCGCCCGGCGCACCGAGCGCACCGGGCTGGCCGGGCTTGACGGGCTCACCGGGGTGTCGTCGCGGCTGCCGCGGTCGCTGACGCCGACGGCCGTGGTCCTCGTCGCCGGCGCGGTGATCGTGCTGGTCTACGGGCAGCAGTACGCCGGGTCGGTGTTCGTGCTGGCGGCCTGCTACGCGATCGTCACCGCCGGCATGGCGGTGCAGATCGGGTTCAGCCAGCAGATCGCGTTCAGCCAGTCCGTGTTCATGGGCGTCGGCGCCTACGGCGTCGCCATGCTGAATACGCACTTCGCGATGCCCGTGCTGGTGGCCACGCCGATCGTGCTCGTCGGCGCCGGGCTGGTCGCGCTGCTGCTCGGCTCGGTCGTCACCCGCGCCTCCGGGCTCGCGCTCGCGGTGGCCACGCTGATGCTGCCGCTGATCGCGGCCGGCTACGTGAGCTCGGCGGGGTACCTCGGCGGTGTCGTCGGCGCGCCGCTCACCGGAACGCTGTGGCCGTCGTCATCGTCGTCCTCCACGACGGTGATCGCGGTCGCCGACGGCCTGATCGTCGTGGTCTTCCTGGCCATCGCCGTGTTCATCGCGTCGCGGATCCTGACGTCCGACATCGGGCTCGAGCTGTTCGTGCTCGGCGTGGACGAGCGCACCGCCGCCGCGATGGGGGTGCGCACCCCGCGCCGCAAGCTGGAGCTGTTCGTGCTCGGCTGCGTGTTCGCCGCGCTCGGCGGCGCGGCCTACGCGGGCACCCAGCAGTTCGTCCCCGAGACGCTCGTCGACCCGACGTCCGAGCTCGCGCTGCTGATCATGCTGTTCATCGGCGGCCGGCGGTCCATCATCGGCGCGGTCATCGGCGCGCTGGTGATCCAGTATCTGCAGGGCGCCAGCAACTGGGTGAGCGTGAACATCCTGGTCGTCGAGGGAGTGCTGCTCACCGTGGTGCTGCTGGTGGACCCGGAGGGGCTGGCCGGGATCGTGAACGCCGGGATGGCGTGGCTGCGGCAGCGGCGGCGCGGCGCGGCGGGCGCGGCCGCGGGCCCAGGCGCGAGCGACGACGCTGTGGCGGGCGATGCGCCATCGCCCGCCACAGCAGGCGGTCAATGGGCCACCGGCCACGGGGGTGCGGCCGGCGCGGCCCTGGCGGGCGCGGGCGAGAGCGCGGCCGGCCCCGCGGGCGCCGGGGTAGCCCTGCTCGAATGCCGGGGCATCGGGAAAGAGTACGGCGGGCTCACCGTGCTGGACGATGTCACGATCAAGCTCCCCGAGCGCGGCCTGTTCGGGCTCTGCGGTCCGAACGGAGCGGGCAAGACCACCCTGCTCAACGTCATCGGCGGCAGCGTGCCGCCGGGCCGGGGCACGGTCATCCTCGACGGCGCGGACATCACCAGACGGCCGCCGGACGAGCGCTTCCACCTGGGCATCAGCCGCACCTTCCAGGCCGTCCACCTGATCAAGGGCCGCACCGTGCTCGACAACGTGGCGGTCGCCTGCCTGGCCTCGCACACGTCGTCGATCGTCACCCGCGTCGCGCGCAGCAAGCTCGACGACGCGCGGGACAAGGCCGCGCGGACCCTCAGCGACCTCGGCATGCACGGCATCCAGGACCGCGAGGTCTCCAGCCTGACGCTGGAGAGCCAGCGGATGGTCGAGCTCGCCAGGGCGCTCGCCCCGAACCCGCGGCTGCTGCTGCTCGACGAGCCCGCCTCCGGGCTGTCAGAAGAGCAGCGCCACCGCCTCGCCGAGCTGCTGACCGCGTTCGGCGAACGCACCTGCGTGCTGCTCGTCGAGCACGACCTCGATCTGGTCGCGCAGGTCAGCGAGCGGATCTTCGTGCTCTCCAGCGGGCGGCTCGTCTTCGACGGCGGCCCCGCGGACTTCCGGGCCTCGCCCGTCGTGAACTCGCTCCTCGTCGGGCTTTGACAAAAGAACAAAGGAGATTGGTAAATATGTCTCGAAGACGAATCCCGTTCGCCGCCCTGACGGCCGCCGCCGCGGCGGTCCTTATGGTCGGCGGCATCGCCGCGTGCAGCTCAGGCGGCGGCACCTCCGCCAGCAGCAGCAACACCCCCATCGTCGCCTGCGGCGACCTGGCGCTCGCCGGGCCGTACGCGCAGATCGGCGAGACGGACAACTGGGGCGCCCAGGCGTTCTTCAAGTCCGTCGACGCCCACGGCGGCATCCTCGGCCACAAGGTCACCTACGTCACGCTGAACAACCAGTCCAACGCCGCGCAGTCCGAACTGAACGCGCGCAAGTGCATCCAGACGTACCACGCGCAGTTCATCATCGGCCCTGAGTCCGGCGCTGACACCGAGTCGGCGCTGCCGATCGCGATCGCCAACCACACGATCCTGATCAGCCTCTCCTCCGGCTGGCAGAGCAACGGCTACCCGGCCAGCGAGCTGAACTCCTGGGGCTTCCCCGGCTTCTACGACGTCTTCGCCGAGGACCAGATCGCCTCGGTGCAGAACCTGATCGTGCCGCGGCACTACACCAAGGTCGCGCTGCTCGAGGACAACTGCGGCTCGGTCTGCCTGGCCAACCAGGGCACCGTGCAGGCGCTGGCGAAGCAGGACGGCTTCCAGCTCGTGTCCACCCAGATCGACCAGGTAGGCGCCACCGACGTCACCCCGCAGGTGCTCGCCATGCTCGCCGCCAAGCCGCAGATCATCCTGTTCGGCCTGGTGCCGGGAACCGACTCGATCACCGCGATCCGCGCGATCCGCGCGCAGGACCCGGCGATCCCGATCAGCGAGTGCTCCGCCTGTGAGCTGCCCAGCTTCATCTCGGCGGCCGGCGGCCCCGCGGTGATGCAGAACATCTACGTGCTCGGCTCCATGCAAGATTGGCTGACCGCCGCCAAGCAGGGCACGTCGGCGCAGGAGAAGGCGACCGCCACCGGGCTCGAGCAGTACATGGCCGGCATGCAGGCGGCCGGACTGGGCAACGACAACGCCATCGACAACAGCCAGGAAGGCTGGGACGCCGGGCTGGAGGTCCAGTGGGCGATCCAGCAGGCAGGCAACCTGGACGAGACCACGATCATGCAGAAGCTCCAGCACCTGGACATCAACACGCTGGGCATCCTGTGGACCAGGACCCCGTCCAACTACGAGAGCTACAGCTCGGTGCTGGCCGCCATGGAAACCATCAACTCCGACGGCTCAGCGACTCTGTTCAAGTAGCCGCTGCGAAGGTTCAGCCCGAACGGGCCCGTGGCACCACGAGTCCGTTCGGGATGAACGGGAAGACCGGCCGGCGCGGACCGTCACGTTCTGATCCCTCGCATGGGGGGCTCCCCGCCCCCCATATCCCCCTAGGAAGCCTCCGCCACCGCGAGGTCTTTCCTGAAGCGCTCGTACTGCGCGATCTCCTGGCCGGCGGGGGTGAGCACCGTGTTGCGCGTCGCCACGGCGATCCGCGCGCGCATCGCCTCCTCCGCGTGCTGCCGCTCGCGCTCGGCGGCGGCCACGGCCATGTTGCGGCAGCCGGAGGCGGTCAGGAAGCCCAGCAGCAGCAGCGCCGCCGCCATGACGAGCAGCCACGGGATCAGCGAGACGTCGCCGAGCAGCGTTGACTTTTCCCGGCCGCCGTGCGCGACGGCGATCACCACGGCCCAGACCACGCCGCCCACCGCGAGCACCGTCAGCAGCCACTGCCAGACGGTGATCAGCCGCCACCACACGGGCACCGCGGCGCCGCCGGGGACGGCTTCGCGCACCGCGCCGGCGAGCGCCCGCGGCACCTGGCCGGCCTTGCTCCTCGCCGCGGCCCGCAGCGAGGTGGACCACGGTTCCGGCAGGCCGGCGGTGACCTTGTCGGCGAACGCGTTGACCGCGTTGTCCACCTCGGACTGCGACGCCTGCCCGGCGGCGCCGGCGGCCGGCTCGGCGGTGCGGCCGCGCGGCGAGCGGACCGGGCCGGACCCGCGGCGCGCCAGCAACGCCGGCGGCCAGCCGGTGAACCTGGCCGCCACCGCCTGGCGGGCGCCCGCCGCGGACTCCGCCACCGCCGTCAGCCCGGCCGCGGCGGCGAACGCCTCGGTGAGGTCGGCGGCCGGCGCCTCGGGGACGGCGATCACCGGGTCGACGGAGTTGCGCGCGGCGCCGTCCGGCGTGGCGTCTTCCCACGGCGGCCTGCCCGGCTCGGCCTGCGCGTCGTCCTCGGACAGCTCCCAGGGCGGCCTGGCCGACCCGGCGTCCTCAGGCACCGGGGCGGACAGCCCGTACCCGCTCGCGGCGGTCAGGCTCGCGAGCGCCGCGTCCGGCGCGACCTGCGGGCCGGCGTAGACGTCGAACCCGCCGGCCACCGAGTCGATGTCGGCCGAGATCCGGTCGCTCGCCGCGCGGTTCGCGCTCACCGCCTCGGTGAGCAGCTCGCGGAGCTCCTCAAGGCCCGCGCCGGTGCGCGCGGACACGGGCAGTACCGGGGTGTCGGCCAGGCCCTCGGCGTCGAGCAGCCGCCGCAGGTCGTTCTCGCAGTCCTTGACCTGGTCTTCGGGGAGGAGGTCGATCTGGTTGAGCACCACGGTGAACACGCCCGCGTGGCCGGCCAGCGGGATCAGGTAGCGGTTGTGCACCGAGGCGTCGGCGTACTTCTGCGGGTCGAGCACCCAGATCAGCATGTCCGCCAGCTTGCTCAGCCGGTCCACCGCGGCCATCGACGCGGTCACTACCGAGTCGTGGTCGGGCAGGTCGAGCAGCAGCAGGCCGTCGAGCACGGACTCGCCGGAGTCGAGCGCGCTCGCCCGCGCGTACCGGTGGCGGCGCTGCACGCCCAGCCAGTCGAGCAGCGGGGCGGCGCCCTGCATCCCCCAGACGCACGCGTGCACGTGCCTGGTGGTCGGCCGGGTCACGCCAGGCGGCGAGAACGTGGCCCCCGCCAGCGCGTTGAACAGCGTGGACTTCCCGCTGCCCGTGCCGCCGGCGAGCGCGACCACGGTGTGGTTGCCGCTCAGCCGCAGCCGCTCCCCGGCCCGGCGCAGCACCGACTCCGAGTTGTCGAGCAGCGACCTGCTGAACCCGGCGGCCGTCTTCGTCTCTTCGTGCTGGCGGCCGATCTTGACGAGCCCGGCGAGCGCGTCCAGCCGGTGTGACAGATTCTGTTCCGCCATCTGCGGCGGGCCGATCCAGGGCAGCACGGTCACCGCACCGCCTCGAGCGAGTATTCGGCCTGGTACAGCCGGACGGCGGCGACCGGATCGACCTGTCCGGCGTCGTCGAGGACCTCGAGGAAGCGCAGCAGCTCCTCGTCGAGCAGCAGCCGCACCCGGTCGGTGAGGTCCCTGCGGACCTGACCGGTCAGCTCGCTGGCCGCCACGGTGCCGACGGCGGACACCAGCAGCTCCCTCGGCACGGTGGCGATCTCGCCCGGCTCCTCTGCCTCGGCAGGGCCGGTTCCGCCGGCTCTTGCCTGGGGAGTCTTCTGGCCCACCGCGATCGCCGGCTCGCCGAGCATGGCGACCAGCGTCACCAGGCTGAGCGGCCCCATGCGCTCGCTGGCGCGGCTCGTGGTGCTGGCCCGGCGTGACGTGGTCTCTCCCTGGATGAGCCGCATGAGGTGATCTTGCCAGGCGCTCACCGCCCTCGTGACACGCAGCGGGAGGTCGGGCGAGGAGCGGTCCAGCGACGGCGGCCTGGGCGGGCCGCCGGCGGCGCCGGCCGCGTCGGCGCCGAACGCCGACTCGAACTCGCGCTGCGCGTACTCGCCGCGGGTCGTGCTCGCTTCGGCCGCGGCCAGCAGCGCGGTGGCCGCCGGATCGGCACGCCAGGTGCGGGTGACCTGTTCCGCGGCGCGGTCCGCGACCGAGACCACGAGGGCCTGCAGCGCCGCCCGCAGCGCCGTGTCGAGCGCCGCGGACCGGGAGACGCCCGTGCCCTTGCGCGCCCGCCTGCCGCCGTGTGCGGTGCGCTTGCCGCGCAGCGCGGCGCCGAGCTCGCCGCTGTCCGCGTAGTCCTGCCAGCGGGCGAGCACCTCGCCGCGCAGTAGCTGGGCGCTCCTCGCGGCCTCGTCGAACTCCTTGAGCGCGGTGCCGTAGGCGGCCTCGGCCTCGTAGCGGAGCCTGGTGCGCAGGCTCACCTGGGCGTCGACGTGGGCCGCGAGCCGCGGCACCCGGAATTTGAACGTGTCGAGGACACCGGCCATCGTCTGGGTAAGCACCGCGACCCGCCGGTCGGAGTACTGCGCGGTCTCGGTCAGCCAGTCCTTGACCGGCTGCAGAATGTCGACGGGCAGCATGCCGTCCACGATGCCGGTCTCCGGGATCACGAACCGCCTGCCGGGGGCGATGCCGTTCGCGGCGAGCATGGCGTCGAAGTGGGCGACAAGCTCGGGGCGGTGGGCGGGCGGCACGCGGGACAGGATGACGCCGAGGGCGGCGCCGCGCTCCCTAGCGTGCTGCAGGATCTCCCACACCGGCGCGTCCGCGTAGCGGCTGGCGCTGGTCATGAACAGCCACAGGTCGGACGCGTCGAGGAACTGGTAGGCGAAGTCGTAGTGCGCCCGCACCACGGAGTCGATGTCGGGCGTGTCGAGCAGCGCGACGCCCTTGGTCATGCCCTCGCTGGCGGCGAGCACGAGCAGCCCGTCGCGGCCCGGCCTGGCCAGCCCCTCCTGGCGGACGCGCGGCAGCGTGGGCAGGAACATGTTCTCCGCGAACCAGCCGATGTCGTCGGGGTGGCAGGCGAGCACCGGGGAGTTAGTGGTGGGGCGCCTGATGCCGGTAAGGCTCACCTGCGTGCCGACGATGCTGTTCACCAGCGTGGACTTGCCGGCGCCCGTCGAGCCGACGAGGGCGACCAGGATCGGCGCCGCGCTCTGGCGGACCCGCGGCAGCAGGTAGTCGTCGATCTGGCTGAGCAGCTTGGCCCGTTCCGCCTCCACCTCGGTGGCACCCGGGAGGTCAAAGACCAGCGGAATAGCGGAGATCCGCTTCCTGAGGTTGAGCAGGGTAGCCTCGAGCAGACGCGCGTCCACCCGGACCCGCGACTCACGCCAGGAGCCGGTCACGCCTGGCTGATACCCGGCCGATGCGGGCTGGCCACCACCTTGTGGCACCAATTCCCCACCGGGCGCCTGGTTTTCGCCCATTTCGTCGTCCGGTGCCGCCATGGAATTGACGATATCCGCGTCGCGTGGCTGGTTTGACAGATCTGCCTGCTGTGCCGGTTGTGGCTGACCTAGTTGGTGGGCTTGCTGGGCCTGGTCTGGCTGCTGGTCGTGCTCTGCTTCAGATGCGCGCCACGCTATTCCAGGCGACGGCGATTGTTCCGCCGTCTCGCCCTTTCCTTCCATTCGTCCCGCCTGCTTTTGCGCTCGTTAATTTTCCATCGCCAGCGGAGCACCAGCGAAGAGACGTCACCCGGCCGTAACCGGCGAGTTGTTGCCTGGCCGCGGCCGGTTAGCCGCCGCGCGAGGCCGGCGAGTTCGGTCGCGATGGTTACCACGCCGCCGATAACCACTACGGCCGGAGGCCGGATCTCCTCGTCCGCGACATGCCTTTCGACTTGATCAAGCGTTGAGTAAATTGTGCGCTGCGTGGGCATGGTACCGTCCGCGATTACCGAAACCGGGCAGTTTCCCGGCCGTCCGTGCCTGATGAGCGTCCGCGCCACGTCTCCAAGGCGTTCCAGGGCCATCAGCAGCACCAATGTTCCATCGGTTTTCGCGAGTCCTGCCCAGTCCACCGTAGACCGCTCATCCCCGGGCGGAACGTGGACGGATATCACGTGAAAATCCTGCGCGGTGCCCCGGTGCGTCACCGGCACGCCCGCCGCGGTCGGCACCCCGACCGCGCTGCTGACCCCGGGCACCACCGTCACCGGCACGCCCGCCCGCAGGCAGGCCAGCATCTCCTCACCGCCGCGGCCGAACACGAACGGGTCCCCGCCTTTGAGCCGCACCACGAAACGGCCCTGCAGCGCGTTCGTGACCAGCGCGTCGTTGATCTCGTCCTGCGACATGGCCCGCTTGTACGGGACCTTGCCCGCGTCGATGACCGTCACGTCAGGCGGCAGTTCGGCGAGCAGCTCGCGGGGCGCCAGCCGGTCGGTGACCACGACGTCGGCCTCGGCCAGCAGCTGCCTGCCTTTGACGGTGATCAGGCCGGGGTCGCCGGGACCGCCGCCGACCAGCGCCACCCCGCTGGCGCGCCGCCGGTAGTGCCTGGCGGTGATCGCACCGGACTGCAGCCCGGTCGTAACGGCGTCGCGGATCGCCGCGCTGCGCCGCGGATCGCCGCTCAGCACCCCGACGCTGATGTCATCCGCGGCGCCGGTGGCGGGCGTCCAGGCCGTGGATTCACTGGCGTCGTCCGCCCGGACGCACCAGATGCGGTTCCTTTCCGCCTCGTCGGCGACCCGGGCGTTGACGTGTGCCGGGCCCGCGCAGGCACAGGCCAGCCAGGCGCCGTCACAGTCGCCGTCTTGGTACTCGCGCTTGCGCCAGTCGACGCGGCCGGCGGCGGCGAGCTCCTCGAGAGCGGGCGTGGCCTCCGGCGAGATGAGCAGCACGTCCGCGCCGACCGCGAGCAGCCGCGGCACCCGGCGGGCGGCCACCGCGCCCGCGCCGATCACGACCACGCGCCTGCCGCGCAGCCGCAGGCCGAGCAGGTACGCCTCATCCGCGGCCTGTCGTCCTGTCACGCACCGAACGTACCCGACGGTTAGGGGGCAGGCTCGCCGCGGGCCGCCCGCAGCAGCGCGCCGAAGGCCGCGACCGCCACCACCGGGCCGCCCTTCTCGGACAGCGTGGTCAGCGCGGGGACGCCGCTGGCCCGCAGTTCGTCCTTCGCCTCCGCCGCGCCGGAGAAACCGGCGGGCACCCCGATCACGAGCGCCGGCTCCGTCACCCGGCGGAGGATCTCCCGGAGCGCGTCCGGCGCGTCGCCGGCCACCCAGACCGAGCCAGGCCCCGCCTCGCCGAAGCCGAGCCGGACTCCGGCGGCCGGCACCGTGATGCCCGTGGTCCTGGCCAGCCTGACGGCCAGCGGCTCGGCGGCCTTGCAAATGACCGGGCAGTCCGTGATTCCCGCGGCCACCATGGGCGCGTCGGCCAGTACCGGCACCCCGGCCGCGATGGCCCGCACCCCCGCCGCCAGGATGGCCTCGTCGCACATCAGATCGGTAACGAAATCAAGGTCGCCGGTGGCGCACACGACCGCCTCGGTGACCGCGCGGGTAAGCGGCGGCAGCTCGCTGAGATCGAGCCGGGACCGCAGCACACGGTACGACTCCGCCAGCACGGAATCATCGACGACCATGTCTGCCGACACAACCATCCCCGCAGCGCAGAGACAACTATCGCGGCCAGCCGGCGTGTCGGTCCATCGCAGATTGCAAACATGCGTAACAAGAGGCCGATACACTGGCGGGCGCGCGGGCTTAGCCCGATCGCGCGCCGTCGGCCTCGGGACGGTCTTCACCTAACTATCAGCCGGGCCCGGTAGCCTCCCGCGGGCAACCGCACACAAGGCGCGTGGACCGGTGGTCCGCAGGAGCGAACGGAGCGTGCATGGCGAGGGACCGATACGACCTCGACGCCGACCCGGCAGCCGCCAGACCGGTGTGCGGCGCGGACTCCGGGAAAGAGGCATAAGCGTGTTCTACTCCAACCCGGCGGACGCGGGGATCGACGCCGACGCACTGCAGACGCTTGCCGGCATTTACGGGGACCGCGCCACGAAGCTGCCGCCGATCGCGATGGTGATCGCCGCCTACAACGAGGAAGGCGCCGTCGGCCCGGTCGTGGAGAAGCTGCCGAAGACGGTGTGCGGGCTGGCCGCCGAGGTCATCGTGGTCGCCGACGGCTGCGCGGACGCCACCGCCAAGGAGGCCGACGCGGCCGGCGCCCTGGTCTGCGACGTACCGGTCAACCGCGGCCAGGGCGCCGCGCTGCGCCTCGGCTACCGGATCGCCAGGGAAGGCGGCGCCGAGTACATCGTCACCACCGACGCCGACGGTCAGTACAACCCGCTGGAGATCGAGTCCCTGCTTGCCCCGGTCATCGAGGGCAAGGCCGACTTCGTCACCGGGTCGCGCCGGATGGGCAGCGAGGAGACCAAGGACCCGGTCCGCCGGGCCGGCGTGCGGTTCTTCGCCTCGCTCGTCAGCCTGCTCACCGGGCAGCGGATCAGCGACACCACGTTCGGCCTGCGCGCGATGCGCGCCGAGGTGACCGGCGCCGTCCAGCTCGAACAGCCGCAGTACCAGGCGTCCGAGCTGCTGATCGGCGTCATCACGCACGGGTACCGGGTGCTGGAAGTGCCCGCCACCATCCACAGGCGGACGGTCGGCGAGAGCAAGAAGGGGCAGAACCCGCTGTACAGCCTGCACATCCCGGGCGTGAACAACCTCTTCTACGGCGCCAGGTTCACCCGCGTGGTGCTCGGCACCTGGTGGCGCGAACGCCGCCGCCGCTCGTAGCAACGCTACCGCCGCTCGTAGCGGCGACGGCGTTCCTTTCGCTGTGGCAGCGCCCTTGGCGCCCGGCCCGCGCTAGTCGGCCGGGGTGGCCTGCGGAGCCGCCGACCGCTCGGCGGGCGCGGCCTGCTTCGCGCTCGCGCCGTCCGCCTTCGCCGCGCTCTTGCCGGTCCCGGCTTCCGCTTCCGCGGTGGCGGCGCGGGCCGCGGTGTGCGGCGCGGCCGCGGGGCTCGGCGCCTTCCGGGTGCCGGGGGGCACCGAGTCCGGGCCGGTGGCCGCCGCCCTGGCGGCCGTCGTGCGCTCGGCGAACAGCACGTAGTGGAAGATCAAGAACCGCAGCAGGAACGTGAAGCAGTTAGCCAGCAGCCAGATGAAGTCGACCCACAGCACGTGCTTGACGCCGGTCAGGCCCAGCCACGCAGCCGAGTGGTAGGCGAACTTCGCGGCCAGCGTGAGGATCACGATCACCACGGCGGAGATCACCCAGAACGGCACGGTCTCCCTGAGCACGTCCGGCCTGCCCTTGCGCTCCCACGCCCACCGGCTCAGCACGTAGCTGACCACCGCGCCGCAGAACCAGCTCACCAGCGCGGCCGGCGTCGACGTCATGTGGAACACGCCGTTGCACAGGGTCAGCGCGATTTCGGTCGCGGTCAGCGCGGCGGCCGCCACGACGACGAATCGCGTGAAACGCACGCCTACCTTGGAGCGGACCTTCGCCCGTGCCGCATGGAGCCGATTATGCGCGAGTGCCATGGACTTCCTCGTGTTTGGGAACCGACGATTACCCAGGAAAGCAGCACGGAAACCGCAGGCCCTTCGACGCACCCCGCCAGGCCTGACGAGCTGACCGGCGCCGGCGGCAATGCTTCGGTCACGCGTACCTATAGCACGTTACCCTGTAACGGGAGGTGACGGGATGAAGATCCTGGTACTAGGCGGAGACGGGTACCTGGGCTGGCCAACGGCGCTGCATCTGTCGGAGCACGGTCACGAGGTGGCTGTCGCCGACAACTTCGCGCGGCGGCACTACGACGACGAGCTCGGCGTGGAGAGCCTGGTCCCGATCGAGCCGCTCCGGGTCCGCATCGCCGCCTGGAAGGAAATCACCGGCAAGGACATCGGCTGCTACGTCGGCGACCTCTGCGACCCGGTGTTCGCCTACCGGATGATCACTGACTTCCGCCCAGACACGGTGGTGCACTACGCCGAGCAGCGCGCCGCGCCGTACTCGATGATCGACCGCGGTCACGCGGTCTACACCCAGTCGAATAACGTGCTCGGCACCCTCACGCTGCTGTACGCCATCGCCGAAATCGATCCCCGCATCCACCTGGTCAAGCTCGGCTCGATCGGCGTGTACGGCACGCCGAACATCGACATCGAGGAAGGCTGGCTGGACATCGAGTACAACGGGCGCAGGGACCGGGTCATGTTCCCCAAGCGCCCCGGCTCGTTCTACCACCTGTCCAAGGTGCACGACGCGCACAACATCGAGTTCGCCTGCCGGATCTGGGACCTGCGCGCCACCGACCTGAACCAGGGCGTGGTCTACGGCCAGCAGACGCCGGAGACCGCCCGCGACGACCGGCTGGCGACCAGGTTCGACTACGACGCGGTGTTCGGCACGGTGCTGAACAGGTTCGTGATCGAGGCGGTCATCGGCCACCCGCTCACCGTCTACGGCACCGGCGGCCAGACCCGCGGCCTGATCGACATCAGGGACACGGTGCGGTGCATCCAGCTCGCCTGCGAGAACCCGGCCAACAAGGGCGAGTTCCGGGTCTTCAACCAGATGACCGAGTCGCTGTCGGTCCGGGAGATCGCCGACACGGTGGCGAGGGCCTACCCGGGCGAGGTCACGATCGAGGAGCTGGACAACCCGCGGGTCGAAGCGCCCGAGCACTATTACAAGGTCGCGCACACCAAGCTCGTCGACCTCGGCCTCGACCCGCACCTGCTGTCCGACACGCTCATCGAGTCGCTGTTCGAGATCACCAAGCGGTACGCGCACCGGGTCCGCCCGGAAGCGCTCCGCCCCACCGTCAACTGGCGCTCCCCGTCATCGAGCTGACCCGGAACACCTGCCACCGCGGGCGGCGGCGCCTGTTGCCGAGCGCGGTCTGCTCGCGGCGCACCTTCGCCAGCAGCCGGTGGCGTTCCGCGGTCCGCAGCCGGTCGTTCTCGATAGCGGCCAGGGTGTGAGTCGGGAAGTACAGCATGGCGCTCTCCTTGTCATCTCGTCATCTCGTCGTCTCGTAGGCCGCCGCGGTCCGGCTGGCCCGTTCATCTTGACGACGGACGACTAGCGCCGAAATCGACAGCTAATAGACCCCGGGGGAAGCGAATGCCTGCCGGATGCGGGCGATCACGAGTTCTGGTGCCTTGAAGAGCTCGCGCCAGGTGAAATGGACGACCTTGTAGCCCGCGTCGCGCAGCAGCCGGTCCCGCTGGAACTGCGCGATCAGGTCCTTGTCGGCGGCGTACTTAGCCAGCCCGTCGGCTTCGACGATCACCCGGTGCGCGCGCCAGAAGAAGTCGACGAGGAAGGCATGCGCCGGCAGGTGGATGGTGACCTGGAGCTCCGGCGGATCAAGCCCGGACTCGTCGAAGACGACTCGTGCCGCCGACTCCAGCGCCGACCCGGCACGCTCATCGGCGAACGAGACCACCCGCCGGGCCTGCTTTACGCCTGGCCAGCACGTGCACGAGTCCAGGATCTGACACAGCTCCGGCTTGGCCGCCTTCTCCGCGTGCAACGCCGAGTCCGCCGCCACGACCGCGTCCATGAACGGCAACGTCCGCGCGAGATCAACAACAGTCCGCGCGGCGGTCGTCACCGGCAGGTTGTACAGCCTGGTCACATGCACCGGTGGCAGGTCCGCGGAGTGGAAAACAACCCCGGCATCCGCGGGCCTTTTCCACTGCCTATTCGCCGGAAGGGTTACCGTCACGGTCCCGTCAGGCAGCGATTCCAATAGGTCCAGCCGGTGAAGTGTGGCAGCCGAGTGGTAGCTCGCGACAGCATCACGGCCAGCCCACGTCCGGACAGCCATGACGTGGAGGACGTGGCCGCGCACCGGATCGTCCTTGGCCCAGTCCGCTGCCCTCCTGGTCGCGTAGGCCCCCTGCCTGATCCGGACCAAGTCGCCGGACCGCGTTAGTGTGCGCAGCATCTTGGGCGAGACACCAGCCGCCCGCCACTCGTGTGCCGCCATAACCCTGCTCTTACTGAGAGCATCCGGTCCGTTACTTTTAGCCACACTCTAATGATGGCAAACCCATGGCGGGAATGCGACTTCGTATCACTTTTGGCCCTAACTTTCATCTTCGTATCACTTTGAGCCCCTTTTGTGCCCGATTTGTCGGATTTTAGGGGCCATAAGTGATACGAAGATGACGAGGCGGGCCGGGTGCCGGGTGGGTCGGGTGCCGGGTGCCGGGTGCCGGGTGCCGGGTGCCGGGTGCCGGGTGCCGGGTGGGTCGGGCTAGTGGGGGCCGGGTCGGGGCGGCGGGTGGCGGGCGGCGGTCGGGGCGGCGGGGGGCGCTGGCGGCGGGGAGGCGCTGGCGGCGGGCGGGCGGCGGCGGGAGGCGCTGGCGGCGGGAGGCGCTGGCGGCAGGCGGCGGGCGGTCGAGGCGGCGGCGGGCGGGTCGGCGGCGGGCGGTCGCGGCGGCGGGCGGCGGGCGGCGCTGGCGGCGGGGAGGTGCTGGGGGCGGGCGGGTCGGGTTAGTTGGGGGTGTTTGTGCTGCCGGGGCTGGCGTGCCAGAGGGTGCGCGGCGGGCTCTTGGGGCTGCCGCCGGGTGAACCGGTCTCCGCGTACGGGGACAACGTGAATCCGTTGGCGAAGACCACCGGCCGTGCCGCGGCCGTCCGGCCGCCGGCCGGGTCGTCCGCGTCGGAGAAGGGCATGCCCGGCCAGTCTGAGTCCGGGGTGGGTGGTGCGCCGGCACCGGCGTCGCCTGATGGCGACGCGCCGGGGCCTACGTCGCCGGTGGCCATCGCGCCGCGGACCGCGGCCAGGCCGCTGGCCAGGCGGATCTCCTCGAGGGCCGGGATGTCCCAGCACTCGGTCGCATTGACCGTGACGGCCATCGGGCCCGCGCCCGCGCGGCGGACCCGGCCGCGGACGAGCAGCAGCCAGGAGCCGAACAGCCGCGCCGCGCACCGGTCCTGCACCGACTCGAAGAACGCCAGGTCCACCAGCCCGGCCGCGTCGTCAAGCGACGCGAAGATGATCCGCTGCCCGGACCGGACCGCCGGGGTTTGCGTCGCGACTTTCACGCCGGCGACCAGGACCGTTTCGCCGTTCTCGTGGTCGTCCAGCTCTGTGGAGCGGACCACGCCGAGCCCGGCAAGCAGGTCCGTGTAGAAGTCGAGCACGTGCCTGCTGATGTCGAAGCCGAGGATCTCGAGTTCGGCGGCGACGCGTTCGTCGGGCCCGAGCTCGCGCAGCTGGCCCGCGGGCACCAGGCCGGCCATGCCGTCGGCCGCCTCCGCGTCGCCGAAAAGGTCGAGGGTGGGAGCCAGCCGCGCGGGAGAGTCCTGCCTGGCGAGCACGCCGACCCTGGCGAGCAGGTCCCGCCGGGTCGGGCGCTCGGAGGCGAAGGCGTAGAGGGAGTCGAAGGCGCCGGTCAGGACCAGGCGCTCGGCGACCGGGCGGGAGACTCGCGCACGCTCCCAGAAGTCGCGCAGGCAGGTGTACGGCTGGCCGGAGACGATCCGGTCTATCTCGGCGTCGCTGATGCCCTTCACCTCGCGGAGGGAAACCCGGATGTCCTGGCCACGCCGGTCGTCCACGCGCCACTCCCTGGCGGACTCGTTGACGTCCAAGCCGAGCACCTCGACGCCGGCCAGCCGGGCATCCTGGACGATGACGCGCTTGGGGTACATGCCCGGGTCGTGGGTGAGCACCCCGGCGTAGAACGCGGCCGGGTAGTGCTGTTTCAGCCACGCCGACTGGTACACCGGGATCGCGAACGCGGCGGCGTGCGCCTTGCAGAAGCCGAAGCCGCCGAACGCCGCCACCACCTCCCACACCCGCGCCACTGTCACCGGGTCGAAGCCGCGGGCGAGCGCCCGCGTGCGGAACCACGGCTCGGTCCGCCGCGGCCCGTCCTCCGTCGACAGGTGCCTGCGGACCAGGTCCGCGTCGGACAGGCCGCAGCCGGTCATCGCGTCGATGATCCGCAGCACCTGCTCGTGGAAGACCACCACTCCCCCGGTCTCCTCCAGCGCGTCGCGCAGCTCCGAGTGCGGGAAGCTTGGTGTGGCCAGCCCGTGCCTGACACGCAGGAACGGGCTGATCATGTCCGAGTTGACCGGGCCGGGGCGGAACAGCGAGATGTCCACGATGAGGTCGTCGATGTCGCGCGGGGCGAGCTTCTTCACCAGCTCACGCTGGCCTGGCGACTCGATCTGGAAGCAGCCGATCGTGCGGGACCGCTGGATCATCGCGTAGGTGTCCGTGTCGTCCCGCTGGATCTCGTCGAGGTCGATCGAATCGCCCGCGGTCCGCCTGATCTCGGTCAGCGTGTAGGCCATCGCGGACTGCATCCGCACGCCGAGCACGTCGAGCTTGATCACGCCGGCGATCTCCGCGTCATCCTTGTCCAGCTGGCTGAGGGGGAACCCCTCGGCACTGCGCTGCACCGCCGTGCGGTCGAGCAGCGTCCTGTCGGACAGCAGCACGCCGCACGGGTGCATGGCGACGTGCCGCGGCAGGCCGTCGAGCTGCTGTGCGAGCTGGAAGACGGTGGCGAGCTGCGCCGCGGCCAGCCGGGAGCGGCGCAGCTCGGGGAGCTCGCCGAGCGCGGCGGTGATGTGACTGGCGCGGATGTGCGGGAAGGCCTTGGCGATGGCGCCGATCTCGTCGGGGGGCAGGGACATCGCGGCAGCCACGTCCCTGATGGCGCTCCTCGCCCGGTACGTCTCCATCATGCAGACGCAGGCGGTCCGCGCCGCCCCGTACGCGTCGATGATGATCCGGTACGCCTCGAGCCGCCGCGCCGATTCCACGTCCAGGTCGATGTCCGGCATCGTCACCCGCACCGGGGACAGGAACCGCTCCATGAGCAGGTCGTGCTCGATCGGGTCGATCGCGCTGATGCCGAGCAGGTGGTTGACGAAACTGCCCGCGCCGGAGCCGCGGACGGCGCAGCGGATGCCGCGGGCCCTGATGCGGTCCGCGACGTCGGCCACGGTGAGGAAGTAAGGGGCCATGCGGGTTTGCGCGATGATGTTCAGCTCGTGCTCGAGGCGTTCCCTGGCCGTCTTGGCGGCCTGCCTGCGGCTGGTCCCCCGCGGGCGGTGGCTGTGCGACCGGTACCGGCCGCACAGGACCGCGTCCTCGCAGCGGGCGCGGAGCTCCTGCTGCTGCTCGGCCGCGCTGCCCGCGGTCTCCGGCAGGTGCTGATCACCGATGCCCAGGTCCGTGCCCGGGTCGAGGGCGCAACGCGCCGCCAGGCCGGCGGTCGCCTGCAGGAGGCTGATGGCGGTGCTCCTGGCGCGCGGGGCGCTCATGGCGGCGGCCACGCGTTCGGCGGTGACCGCCATGTCGGCGGGGCCGGCCAGGTAGGCGCGGCCGTTGTGCGGGACCAGCCGCGGCGAGCCGAGCGGGACCAGGCGCCGCGCCGCGTCGAGGATCTGGGCGGCGAGGCTGTCGACCGGTTCCAGGTACCTGACGGCGTTGGTCAGCACGGCGGGCACACCGGCGGCGGCGGCGAGCTCCGCCAGCCGCGCCGCGCGGAACGTGCTGTGCGGCTCCAGGTGGTCCACGATCTCGACGGCCACCTCAGCGTGCCGGCGCCAGCGGGCCAGCGCCCGGCCGGCCTCGTCCCGGCGGCGGGCGGCGACCGCCCGGCCCACGTCGCTGCCCGGGCCGAGGAGGACGACGAGCCCGGCCGCGTGCTCGATGATCAGGTCTTGTGTCACGGCCGGGGCGTCGTCGCGGTCGTCGCCGGGCTCGGCGGACGCCGCGTGCGCGGCGCTGACCAGGCGGCAGAGGGAGGCCCAGCCCTGACGGCCGGTCGCGAGCAGCGTCACCCGCCCCGTCACCGGTCCGGCGCCCCCGGCGCCCCCGGCGCCCCCGCCGCGCAGCGCCAGGTCAGCGCCGAGGAGCGGCTTGATGCCGGCGTCGGCGCAGGCCTTGACGTGCTTGAACGCGCCGTACAGGCCGTCGCGGTCGGTCAGCGCGAGCGACGGCATGCCGAGCTGGGCCGCCCGCGCGGCCAGCTTCGCCGGGCTCGCCGTGCCGTAGCGCAGCGAGTACGACGACGCGACGTGCAGGTGCGCGAACCCGGTGACCGGGCCGGTCGCGGTCAATCCGCGACCCGCGACAGCGTCCAGGCGCCGGCCGCCACGTCGCGGCGCAGCTCGTAGGTGCCCGCCGACGTCCCCTGCCCCGCGGACGCCTCCACCCGCCAGAACTCCAGTTCTGGCCGCGCGGGCACGTCGCGCTCCCGCCACCACTCCCTGTTGACCACCCAGTGCCCGGTGATCGAGCGCACCGCGTAGAGCCTGCCCCGCCATACGAACCGGGCCGGGCGACCGTCATCTCTCGCCTGCACCTCGACCGGTTCCCCGTACACCCGAACCACGAGTTCGAATATAAGTTCAATCGAACACGAGGTCAAATATATCTTAAGATGCTGCTGTTACTCGATTTCATACCGTAACCGGCTCGGCGGCTTTTGGAGAATGGGCACGGCCGTCGCGGGCCGGGCGGGAATCGCGGTCGCGGGAGGCGCGGTGTTCGCTGCGGGCAGGCGAGCAGGCGAGGGGGGCCGCTAGGGCTGGGAGGACCAGCCAGGGGCCGGGAAGGCCGTGAGGAGGTCGCGGATCTCGGCGGCGACGCGCTCGAGGGGGCCCTCGTCGTCCTTGGCGGCGGCGGTGATCGCCTCGTCCATCCAGGCCGCGAGCTGGGGCATGTGCTGCTCGGTCAGGCCCCTGGTGGTGATCGCCGGGGTGCCCAGCCTGATGCCTGACGGGTCGAACGGGCGGCGCGGGTCGAACGGGACCGTGTTGAAGTTCAGCTCGATGCCGGCCCGGTCCAGGGCCTTGGCGGCCGGCTTGCCGCCGATCCCCTTCGAGGTCAGGTCCACGAGCAGCAGGTGGTTGTCGGTGCCGCCGGACACCAGGTCGTACCCGCGCTCTTGCAGGGCCACGGCGAGCGCCGCGGCGTTGGCGACCACCTGGCCTGCGTACGCGCGGAACGAAGGCGCCGCCGCCTCGCGAAGCGCCACCGCGATGCCCGCGGTGGTGTGGTTGTGCGGGCCGCCCTGCAGGCCGGGGAACACCGCCTTGTCGATCGGCGACGCATGCTCCGCGTCCGTCATGATCATCGCGCCGCGCGGGCCGCGCAGCGTCTTGTGCGTGGTCGTCGTGATCACCGGCGCGTAGCCGACCGGGGACGGGTGCGCGCCGCCCGCGATCAGGCCCGCGATGTGGGCGATGTCCGCGACGAGCACCGCGCCCGCTTCCGCGGCGATCTCGGCGAACGCCGGGAAGTCGATCGTGCGCGGCACCGCGGTGCCGCCGGCGAAGATGACCTTGGGCCGCTCGCGCAGCGCCAGGTCGCGCACCTCATCGAAGTCGATCCGGCCGGTGTCCCGCCGCACGCCGTACTGCACTGACCGGAACCAGCGGCCGCCGACCGACACCCCGGCCCCGTGCGTGAGGTGACCGCCCATCGGCAGCGACATGCCCATGATGGGGTCGCCCGGTTGCGCGAATGCCAGGTAGACCGCGAGGTTCGCCGGCGACCCCGAGTACGGCTGCACATTCGCGTGGTCCACCGCGAACAGCGCCTTCGCCCGATCGATCGCGAGCGTCTCGATGGGGTCGATGAACTGCTGGCCCTCGTAGTACCGCCGGCCCGGGTAACCCTCGGAGTACTTGTTGGTCAGCACCGTGCCGCACGCCTCGAGCACGGCGAGCGACACGTAGTTCTCCGACGGGATGAGCCGCATCTTCTCTGACTGGCGGCGCGCCTCGCCGTTGATCAGGCCCGCGATCTCCGGGTCGGTCGCCTCGATCTGCGGGATAGGCGGCTGGTGCATGGCGGGTGGCCTCCCTCGTCCATCGTCTGTGAGAGGCTATCAGGACCATGAGCACCAGAGTCATTCTCGACTGCGACCCGGGCATCGACGACGCGCTGGCGATCGCGTTCGCCATCGGGCACCCGGGGATCGAGTTCAGCGGGATCACCACGGTGGCCGGCAACGTGGGGCTGGCGAAGACCACGGCGAACGCGCTGGCGGTGGCGTCGTTCGCCGGCGCGCCCGACGTGCCGGTGACCGCGGGGTGCCCGACGCCGCTGCTGCGCCCGGCGCTCGGCGCGGGGCACGTGCACGGCGAGTCGGGCCTCGGCGGCGCGGTGCTGCCCGCGCCGCCGCACGGGCCGCGCGACGGGCACGCGATCGACTTCATCATCGGCGCGCTCGCCGCCGCGCCGGGTGAGATCACGCTGGTAGCGACCGGGCCGCTGACCAACATCGCGCTGGCGGTGCGCCGCGAGCCGCGGCTGCCCGAGTGGGTGCGGGACTTCGTGATCATGGGCGGCTCGGCCGGGCGCGGCAACGTGAACCCCGCCGCCGAATACAACATCTGGGCCGACCCCGAGGCGGCCGCCATCGTGTTCGCCGCGGGCTGGACGGTGCGGATGATCGGCCTGGACGTCACGCTGCGGGCGCGGGCGACGGCGGCCGTGCAGGAACGGATGCGGTCATTCGGGAAGCTGGGGTCGGAGCTGCTGCTGCCGGCGCTGTCGCAGTACGCGGACTCGGACAACACCGCGGGGGAACCGCCGGTGCACGACGTGTGCGCGGTCGCGTCCGTCACCGACCCGGCGGTCTTCACCTATACGCCGGCGCTGGTGCAGGTGGAGACCACGGGAACGTGGACCTCCGGGATGACCGTGACCGACTTCGAGGCGACGGGCAGGCCGAACGCGCTCGTGGCGACCGACATCGACCCCGACAAGTTCTGGGATGTCGTGCTGGGCACTTACGAGTCGCTCGCGGGCAGCCTGGACCAGCGGCCCTAGCGGTGGTAAAGCACCGGTAAAGCACAGGGCCGCGTTACCTTGGCACACTGTGACCACCCGGGGTACCATACGCAATTGCGTGCCGTGCGCCGGCGTTACGGCGGGGGCCGCCAGGGCTCATCAGACAGGGCCGCGGAAAACACGAGGGCCTCCCGGGACGCACCCCGGGGGCCCTCGTGCCGTCCGTCGCGAACGCGGCCGGCTAGTTCCCAGGTTCCTCCCAGGGTTTCCTATCAAGTGTCCCAGGTGGCCAGGTCATACTCCGCGCATGACCAGTACGGACGCGGGGGGCCGGCGGGACGGGGCACAATGATGCGAGAGAGCACGTACCAGACCGCCATGACAGAAGGTGACCCGATCCCGAAAGTGCTAGTCGTCGACGACGAGCCGAACATCCGCGAGCTCGTCCAGGTCGCCCTCAAGTTTCACGGTTGCGCGGTGACGACCAGCGCGACCGGCACGGACGCGCTGGCGCTCGCCGCGGCCGCCAGCCCGGACCTGATCGTGCTCGACGTCGTGCTGCCCGACATCGACGGCTTCGAGGTGTGCCGCCGGCTGCGCGCGAGCGACAACGATGTGCCGGTCATCTTTCTCACCGCCAGGGACACCACGTCGGACACCGTCACCGGGCTGACGCTCGGCGGCGACGACTACATCACCAAGCCGTTCTCCGTCGAGGCCCTGGTCGCCCGCGTGCGGGCCGTGCTGCGGCGCGCGGCCAAGCGGGACGCCACGGAGGACGGCGACGCCGGCGACGGGCCCACGCTGCGCGTCGGCGACCTCGAGCTCGACGAGGAGCACTGGATAGTCCGGCGGGCGGGCACCCCGGTCGAGCTGTCGCCGACGGAGTTCCGGCTGCTCGCCTACCTGATGCGCAATCAGGGCCTGATGCTCAGCCGCAAGCAGCTGCTGGAAAACGTGTGGGGCTGGGAGTACGCCGGGCAGTCCCAGGTTCTCGAGACCTACGTCAGTTACCTGCGGCGCAAGCTCGACCCGCTCGGGCCGCCGTTGATCCACACCCAGCGCGGCGTCGGTTACACCTTGCGCTCGCCGTGACCGCGGCGGCGTGGGGGCGGCGGTCGCTCTCGCTGCGGACCCGGCTGCTGGCCGGCCTGATCGCGCTGACCGCGACCTTCCTCGTGGTGATGGGCGCGGTCAGCACCGTGGTGCTCCGCACCCTCGAGCAGAACCAGTTCAACGCGGAAGTCCGGCTCGCCGCCCGGCAGTCGGTCCAGGAGATCGCCCAGGGCACCGACGGGTTCGCCGCCGCGTACCTGTCGCTGAGCACCGGCGCCACCGGTGAGCTCACCGCCGCGTCGGCCGCCGCGGCGGAACTGCGGGCGGTGCTAGCCGGCGTCGCCGGCGAGTCCGCCGCGCAGGTTTCCGCGTACCTGAACCAGTTCGCCGTCCGCGGCGAGCCGTTCAGCATCGCGCTGCACGGCGACCCGGCGCTGACCGCCGCGTGGCGCCCGCTCGTCGTCACCACCCGCCAGGCCACCAGCCTGGTGCCGGCCGGCGCGGCCGTCATACTCGTCGGCCGCTCGCCAAACGCCATCGGCAGCCACGTGCGCGGCCTCGTGCTCGCCGAGCTGATCACCGGCGGCGTGCTGCTCGCCCTGCTCGCCATCTGCGGCAACTGGCTGATCGGCCGGGGGCTCGCCCCGCTTGACCGGATGGCGAGCACCGCCGACATGATCACCAGCAACGGCGACCTGGCGGCGCGGATGCCGGAGGCGAGCAGCCGTCAGGAGACCGGCAGGCTCGCGGCGGCGATCAACACGATGCTCGACCGCATCCAGCAGGCCTTCGGCGCCCGGCTGCAGTCAGAACAGAAGGTGCGCCAGTTCGCCGCCGACGCCTCCCACGAGCTGCGCACCCCGCTGACCACGATCCGCGGGTACGCCGAGCTGTACCGGCAGGGCGCGTTCGGCCCCGCCGAGCTGCCGAACGCGATGCGGCGCATCGAGCAGGAAGCCGACCGGATGAGCATGCTCGTCGCGGAACTGCTCGAGCTGGCCCGCCTCGACCGCATGTCCTCCCTCGACCTGACCGAGACCGACCTCGCCCTGCTGGCCAGGGACGCGGTGGCCGACGCGCGAGCGGTCGAACCCGAGCGCGAGGTGCGGGCGCAGGTCCCGCCGAGCCTGGTGGTCACCGCCGACGAGTCGCGGATCCGCCAGGTGCTCGCGAACCTGCTCGGCAACGTCCGCGCGCACACCCCGCCGGGCACCCCCGCCACCGTCCGCCTCTACCCGGACGGTGACGGCGCGGTGCTCGAGGTCAGCGACAACGGTCCCGGCATGTCCGAGCAGGACGCGTCGCGGGCCTTCGACCGCTTCCACCGTGGCGGCCGCGGCGACGGCGCCAGCGGCGGCCACCGGTTCGGGCACGACGGCGCCGAGGCCACGGGAAGCGGCCTCGGCCTGTCCATCGTCCAGGCGATCGCGGCCGCGCACGGCGGCCAGGCCAGGCTGCGGTCCGCGCCCGGCGCCGGAACGACTGTCCAGCTGTGGATTCCGGTTAAAAATCCACACCACTTATCCGAACGGGCCCGTCGCTCCGCCCGCTGCCCCGTTACTGCCGGCGGCATGTGACGGACATCCCGTCCACTGTGCACCAGATCTCGTTGCCGTGCAGCAGCGAGCCGACCCACGGGTAGCTGCTGTTCAGGCCCTTCCCATCGCCGACGGGCAGGCCGGGGTTGAGCGGCGACACCGTGATGGACTTCAGCGTCGCGGTCGGCGTGACCAGCGGGAAGGTCTGCGCGCCCGGCCCCGTCCCGCGCTCTGCCCAGTTCATCAGCGGCGTGAGCAGGTCGCCGGTGACCTGCGGGTCGCCGCCGCCGAGGCAGTGGTACCCGGCCGGGATCATGTAGAGGCGGGAGAACTGCTGGGCCGCGCCGTAGCCGCCCGCGTTCCGCACTACCGCCGAGTAGTAGGTGACGGTGCCAAACGGGTTAATGGCTGAGTCCGCCCAGCCCTGCCACATGATGATCTTGCCGCCGGCCCTGGCGAAGGCCGACAGGTCCGGGTCGGTGGCGTCGTTCAGCCCGTTGAGCGCGGTCAGCCGCTCATAGTTCGCCAGCGTGAACTTCCAGTCGGTCAGCGTGAACGAGGCCGGCGGGTTTTTCGCGAACGCGATGTACTTGAGCATGCCGTTCGCGGCGCCGTAGTCGATCGTGTCGGCCGGCCACGCCGTGTCGGCAGCCGGGTCGATGAGCCAGCCTGTCCAGGCGAGCTCGGAACCGTACGGCTCGCCGCCCGGGTACAGCGACTGGCCGCTTGTGTCGCGCGGCCCCTGGTACAGCCGGGTGACCACGCCAACCTGGGCCGGCGTCAGGCAGGAGGCGCTGTCCGTGCCTGCCGGACACTGGATGGACGCCGGGCTGAAGTCGCAGCCGCGCGGGTCGGTGACGTACCCGTCCGGCCCGGCGCACGCCTTGTCCACCGCGGCGTGCAGCGCGGGCAGCTTCTCCGCGGTGAGGATCTCGCGGGTGGCGGAATCCATGTTGGTCAGGATGTTCCAGGCCTGGACCTCGCCGTTGAGCTCGGACGCGTAGATCTCCGGCGCGCCGGCCAGGATGCCGTTGAAATCGCGCGGATAGCGCTCCGCCTCGACCAGCGCCTCGCGCCCCCCGTCGGAACAGCCGTCGAAGTAGGAGTAGGACGGCCCGTGGCCGTAATAGGCCGCGATGATCGCCTTGGCGGCGAGCGCCAGGTTGTGTTCCGACGTGTAGGCGTAGGAGATGCGCATCGCCGGGTCCGCCGCGGCCCACAGCGCGTCGAAGCCGTTGGCCCCGACGTGCCCCTCGTTGTCCGTGGCCAGCGCCAGCTCGTTGCCGGTCACCGCCGGGCAGTTGGTCGCCAGCTGCGGCGGCCCAGGAGAGACGGCGCCGCAGTAGCCGCCGCAGCCCTCCTGGACGTACCGGCCGGTCCAGGTGCTGACCGGCAGCCGCAGGTCGAACTGGAGCTGGGGCGGCTGCTCGCCCTTGACCTCGCAGTAGCTCGCGCCGGTGATCGTGACCGTCGCGGCGGAGCTGATCTCGGTGGGCGCGCCGGTGATCTGGGTGAAGTCCATCGCGGCCAGCTTCGCGCAGCTGACAACGGGCGTGAGCGCGGCGGCGGGACGCACCGCGCTGACGACGGTGGCGGTGTCGGCGCTCGCCGCCCGCGCTGGCGCCGCCGGGGACCCCGCGAGCTGGAACGCCAGCAGCAAGAGCCCGGCGAGGGCAACGACGATCGCGAAGAAGAGGGGACGGGTCGGTGGCCTGCGCATCGCAGCTCTCCCTTGAGCCTGAGCCGGGGTGAAACCGTGCCCCCGGCGTAACACTAGCCACCACCGCAGTCAACAACCCCGGCCGTAGGCGTTTCGATATCCCTGCTCGCCGGAGCGGGTGGTGGACAATGAGACGGTGGCTTCGGACTCCTCGCGGCCGGTGACCCTGGCCGAGCTGGTGGCGACACTGTCGCTGGTGGCGGACCTCGGCATGGGCCGGCCGATGGAACGAGTGCTGCGCCAGACCGTGGTGGCCATGCGGCTCGGGGCGGCGGCCGGGATGGATCAGGCTGCCTGCCTGTCCGCGTACTACACGTCGCTGCTGACGTGGGTGGGCTGCGCCGTCGACACCGCGGAGGTGGCGGCGCTCTTCGGCGACGAAACGGAGTTGTACGCCGACAGCCACGACGGCGACTACGGAGGCATCAGCCTGGCCGTTTTCGTCGCCCGTCATCTCGGCCGGGGCAAGCCGGGCTTCCACCGCGTCGGGATGATCGGGAAGTTCCTGGCAACCGCGGGCCGGTCGGTGCAGCAGGTGATGACGGCGCATTGCCAGGAGGCGAGCGATCTCGCCGGGTGGCTGGAACTCGGCCCCGCGGTGTGCGAGCCGCTGCTGCAGGCCTTCGAGCGGTGGGACGGGAGGGGCGTGCCCGGGCTGGCGGGCGCCGATGACCTGGCACCCGCGATCCGCCTCGTCCACCTGGCCGACGTCGTCGAGGCGTTCCACCACGCCGGCGGCGCCGAGGCCGCGCTGCTGGTGGCCCGCGAGCGGCGCGGCACGCAGTTCGACCCGGCCCTCGTCGACTGCTTCTGCGCGCGGCACGCCGAGATCCTGGACGGGCTCGGCGGCATCTCGGCGTGGGAGGAGGTGATCGGCCTCGACCCGCGGCTGGGTGCGGCGCTGAGCGACGACCAGCTCGACCGGGCGCTCACCGCCTTCGCCGACTTCAGCGACCTGAAGTCGCCGCTGCGCCTTGGCCACTCGCGGGGGGTGGCCGGCCTGGCCGCCCAGGCCGGCGCGACGCTCGGGCTTCCGGCCGCCGACGTCGGCATGCTGCGCCGGGCGGCGCTGGTGCACGACATCGGCATGATCGGCATTCCCAGCGGCGTCTGGGAGGAGCCAGGCCCGTGGAGCATCTCCCAGCGCGAGCGGGCCAGGACCCACCCGTACCTGACCGAGCGGATGCTGGCCCGAACCCCGCGGCTGGCCGAGGTCGCGCACTGCGCGTCGCTGCACCACGAGCGGCTGGACGGCTCCGGTTACCCGCACGGGTTGCGCGGTGAGGCCATCTCGCTGCCGGCGCGGATCCTCGGGGCCGCCGACGTCTACAACGCCCTCCGTCAGCCTCGCCCGCACCGCCCGGCATTCGAGGCCGGCGAGGCCGAACGGACGATGCGCGACGAGGTGCGCGCCGGGCGCCTCGACGGCGACGCGGTGCAGGCGGTACTCGAAGCCGGCGGCCACCGGGTGCGCCGCCGGGCCGGCCTGCCGTCGGGGCTGACGGCCCGCGAGGCCGAGGTGCTCGTGCTGCTCGGCCAGGGCCGGTCCAACCCCGAGATCGCCGCCGCGCTGCACGTCAGCCGCAAGACGGTGTCCTCCCACCTGGAGCACATCTACGCCAAGCTGGGGGTGAAGACCCGGACCGAGGCCGCCCTGTTCGCCATGCGGCACGGCCTGCTCGGGATGGCGGCGACTCCGGAACCTGACAGAAACATCGGGTAGTTACCCGATTCGCTTCCGGCGGCGGATCCGTACAACGGATCCATGACGACAACACCGTCCGGCCACGGCGCGACTACCGCGCCGCGGCCCGCCCTGGCCGGGGCGTTCCTTCAGGGCCTGGCTGACCAGGACTTTGACGCGCTGGTCGGCACGCTCGCCGCCGACGCCAGGCTCCGCGCCCTGGTGCCGAAGGGCCTGCGGGAGTGGACCGGCGACCAGGAGATCGCCGGCCAGTTCGCGCGCTGGTTCGGCGACACCGGGGACTTCGAGCTCGTCGAGGCCACCCTCGGCGAGGTCGGCGGCCGCCTGCAACTGCGCTGGCGGCTGCGGCTGCGGGCCGAGCGGCTCGGCGCCGGCTGGTTCACCGTCGAACAGCAGGCGTACGCCGATGCCGGCGAGGACGGCCGGATCGCCCGGCTCGACCTGGTCTGCACCGGCTACCGTCCCGAAGGCGGCGGCAATGGCTGACAGCACGGCCGCCACGGACGCCACGGACGTCCCGGACGCCACGGACGTCCTGGCCACCTGGGGCGGCTGGGCGCCGGCGATCCGCGACGACCCGTTCGGTCACTTCGCCGCGGCCAGGTCACGGTGCCCGGTGCAGAAGGTGCGCCTGGCCGACGGTCACCCCGCCTGGGTCGTGCTCGGTTACGACGCTGCCCGCCAGGCGCTCAACGACCCGCGCATCTCCAAGGACATGCTCGCCGCGCTGCGGGACAACGGCGACGTCGTGGCCGAGGGCCTGCCAGGGCCGGAGTTCTCGCGGCACATGCTCAACGTCGACCCGCCCGACCACACCAGGCTGCGACGGCTCGTGTCCCGGGCCTTCACGCCGGGCCGGGTCGCGGCGCTCGAGCCGGCCATCAGGGCGATCGCCGGGGGCCTGCTCGACGAGCTGGCGGCCGCCGGCCCCGGCGCCACCGTCGACCTCATCCAGGGGTACGCCTATCCACTGCCGTTCGGGGTGATCGGCGAGCTGCTGGGCATCCCCGCGGCCGACCGCCCCCGGCTGCACGCGTGGTTCCAGGTGCTGCTGACCGGGTGGGCCGGCGACCCGCCGGCAGCGGCGGTCGAGGCCTCCGACGGCATCGTGACCTATCTTCGCGAGCTCGTCGAGGCCAAGCGGCGGCAGCCGGGCGAGGACCTGGTCAGCGTCCTGGTCGCCGTCGACGACGACATGCTCACCACGCAAGAGCTGCTGTCGACCCTGTTCCAGCTCGTGGTCGCCGGTCATGACACCACGGCCAGCCTCATCGGCAACGGCGTCGTGGCCCTGCTCGATTATCCGCGCCAGCTCCAGGCGCTGCTGGCCGATCCCGGGCGGATGCCCGCCGCGATCGATGAGCTCATCAGGTTCACCGCCCCGGTCCCCCATGCCACGTTCCGGGTAACGACCGAGCCGGTGACCGTCGGCGGCGTGGAGATCCCCGCCCGCGAACAGGTGCTGGTGTGCCTGGGCTCGGCCAACCGCGACCCCGGCCGCTTCCCGGCGCCCCACGCGTTCGACATCGGCCGCGGCGACGGGACGAACCTCGGGCTCGGCCACGGCATCCACTACTGCCTCGGCGCGCCGCTTGCCCGGCTCGAAGCGCGGGTCGCGTTCGAGGCCCTGCTCGGCCGTCACCCCGGCCTGCTGCTGGCCGCCGATCGTGACGCGCTCACGTGGACGCACGGCGACGGCCTGGTCCTGCGCGGCCTCACCTCGCTTCCCGTCGTGCTCGGGCCCAGTTCCATCCCATCGAAATCAAGGAGACACTCATGACCGCCACCGACCGTCCCGTCGACAACGGCGTGAACGTGCAGGCCCTGCTCGACGCCCGCGACGCGCTGTCCGCCGCGCCGGAAGCCGCCCAGTTCACCTGGCGGGCCAGCTGCACCTGGCGCACCGGGACGCACAGCCAGTCCACCGTGGCCGGGTTCACCGGCCTCGGCGGCGAGCAGCGGCACCGCGTCACCTATGAGTTCGACGTCGACCACCCCGAGTGCTTCGCGGCCGCGGACAACGGCGCCACCCCGGTGGAGTTCGTCCTGGTCGGCCTCGTCGGGTGCCTGACCGCCGGCGTCGCCTCTGTCGCCCAGCACCGCGGCATCCAGCTCCGCTCGGTCACGGCCGCCATCGAAGGCGACATGAACGTCCTGGGCATCCTCGGCGCCGACCCCGGCATCCGCAACGGTTTCGAGGAGATCACCGTCCGGTTCAGCGTTGACGCGGACGCGTCCCGGGACGAACTGGAGGCACTGCTGGCCCAGGCGCAGAAGCGCTCGGCGGTCTTCGACGTCGTGACCAACCCGGTCAAGGTGCTGGTCGAGCTGGCCTGACTGCCACGCCCTGGCCCGCCTTCATTTCGGTGGGGCGGGCAAGGGGGGCGGCCGCCTGGGGACCGGGGTGGAGACCACGATGGAGGTGGTCGTGCTGCCGTAGGCGAGGAACCGGTCGAGGGTGGCTTCCAGCTGCCCGATGGCGGGAGCGTGCAGCTTGATGAGGAAGCAGTCCTCGCCGGTGATCCGGTAGCACTCGGTCACCTCGGGCAGCTCGGCGGCGAGCTCGGCGATCTTGGGCAGGCTGCCCGGCATGGGCCTGATCCTGGCGAATGCGGTGACCGGGAGCCCGACCGCGGCCGGGTCGATGTCCAGCCGGTAGCCGGCGATGACGCCGGCCCGTTCCAGCCGTTGCACTCGTTCGGTGACGGAGGGGGCCGACATGCCGATCCTGCGGGCCAGTTCCGCCATCGGCAGGCGCGGGCTGTCCTGCAGCTCGGTCAGGATCCGCAGGTTGACATCATCGAGCAGGCCTTCTTCATGATCGTAGGCGGATTTCCTCACCTGCTGTCGATTATTAGGCAAGTCGGCCTCCAGAGCTATAGCATGCCATTCTGCTTAGCGAATCTAGCTGACAGCATTGCGGTATGGCCACTATCGCGCCCGGCACTCGGCTCACGCGAACGGCGGCGGGCCTTCCCCCGGTGTCCTTCTTCGTGGTCTCGGCGATCTTCCATTACCTCGGCCCTTCGCTCGCCGTGCTGCTGTTCGCGCGTATCGCGGCGCCCGGCGTGCTGTGGCTGCGGATCTTCGGCGCCGCGGTCGTGTTCGCCGGGTGGCGGCGGCCGTGGCGGCTGGCAGGGCGGCTGGACCGGCGCCAGCTGGTCACGCTGCTCGCCCTCGGCGGCGTGCTCGCCGGGATGAACGCGCTGTTCTACCTCGCGGTCGCACGGCTGCCGCTGGCCACCGTCGGGGCGATCGAGTTCCTCGGCACCGTCGTGCTGGCCGCGCTCGGCGTCAGGACCCGGCGCAACGTCGCCGCGCTCGCCGTGTGCGTCGGCGGCGTCGCGGTGCTGACCGCTATCCAGATCGGGGCCAGCCCGCTTGGCCTGGTGTTCGCGTTCGGCAACTGCGCCGGCTTCATGCTCTACGTCATGCTGGGTCACCGGGTCGCGAACACCAAGGTGAGCGACGTCTTCGGCGGAATCGACCAGCTCGGCGCCGCGATGCTGATCGCCGCGGTCGTCGTCACCCCGGCCGGCCTCGGCGCCGCGCTGCCCGCCTTTACCCATCCGGCCTGGCTGGCCTGGGGCATCGGCGTCGGGGTGTGCTCCTCGGTGATCCCCTACGTCACCGACCAGCTCGCGATGGCCAGGCTCCCCAGGGCCACGTTCGCGCTGATGCTCGCCCTGCTCCCGGCGTTCGCCGTGGTCGTCGGCGCTGTCGTGCTCCACCAGATCCCGTCCGCCCGCGAACTGGCCGGCATCGCGCTCGTCATCGCGGGCGTCGCGATTCACCAGGCAGACACCACGTAGCCGTGGACTACTCGCGCCTCTCGGCCAGCCACGCGTCGAGAGCGGCCCGGGTCGGCGACGTCGCCGGCCCGGGGCGGGTGACGGACAAGGCGGCGGCGGCATTGGCGCGGGCAGCGGCCTGCGCCGGAGACAGCCCGTCGGCGAGGCCGGCGATGAACACGCCGGCCTGGGTGTCGCCGGCGCCCGTCGTGTCAACGGCCTCCACCACCGGCGCCGGGACACGGGTCATCTCCTCTCCGCGCACGGCGAGGACGCACCCCGAGGCCCCGGTCCTGACCATGATGCTGGCGTGACCGGTCCGCTCCAGCAGCAGCCGGGCCGCCTCGGAGGGGTCGGCGCTGCCGGTGAGCAGGCCAGCCTCTCGCCGGTTACAGCTCAGCCAGTCACAGCGGGCCAGCACCGGGTCGAGCAGGTCCGCCGGGATCTGGGCGACGAGCGGCCCCGGGTCCATGAACACCTGCGCGGCGGAGGGAAGCGGGGAGATTCTCGGCAGGCCGTAGCCGGATAGGTAGATCACGTCGGCCGGGGTCATCGGGATGCCGGGCCAGCTCTCCAGCGTCTCCGCGCCGAGGTGGGTGGCGAACGTGCGCTCGCCGTCGGGTTCGACCAGGGCGACGTCGAAGCCGGTGTCACGGCCGGGGTCGGGCGGCCGGAGGACCTCGATGCCTTCGGCGGCGAGCGTCGCGCGGACCAGGTCGCCCCACGGGCCGGTGCCGTGGCCGCCGGCGTACAGCACCGGCAGGCCCTGGCGCGCGGCGGCGGCCATGACGTTGAACCCGCCGCCCGTCGTGATCTCAGCGGACGTGGCGATCACGTCGCCGCCGCGTTCCGGGAGGGCGGGGACGCGCAGCACGACGTCGACGATCGCCTGGCCCGCGAAAACGAGCCTCCGCGGGTTCACCGGAGCGCCAGGAGGGCGTCGGCGAGGGCCGGGAGGGCGAAGCCGTGGACGTCGATGATGGCCTGGCCCGCGAAAACGAGCCTCCTCGGGTTCACCGGAGCGCCAGGAGGGCGTCGGCGAGGGCCGGGAGGGCGAAGCCGTGGGCGTCGATGATGGCGACCGCGTGCGGCGGGAACGCGGACTGGCCGTGGCAGGCGCCGGCGATCGCGCCGGCCATGGCGGCGATCGTGTCGGTGTCGCCGCCCAGCGACGCGGCCAGCAGGCACGCCCGCCAGGGGTCATCGGGGATCGCGCTCAGCACCGCGAACGCGGCGGGCACCGACTCCTGGGTGGCCAGGCTGGTGCCGACCAGGGTGCCGATCAGCTCGGCGGCCCGGTCAGGCGCCGCGCCTTCGGCCAGGCCGACGGCCCAGCGGATGCGGGCCGCGACGTCGGCGCCCGCGATCCAGTGGCCGCGATGGGACGCCAGCCGCGCGGCGGCGATGCCGGTCTCCGTGGCACCCGCGACGCTTGCCCCGCCGACGCCCGCGCTCACCGCGGCGGCGACCGCCGCGGCGCCGGCCAGTGCGACCGACGTGTTGTGCGTCACCAGGCTTGCCTCGACCACGCGGTCGATCAGCCCCGCCGCGAACGCGATGCCGACCGGGGTGATCCGCATCGCGGCACCGTTCGTGTCGCCGTGCCGGCCGGCCTCCTCCGGGGGCGTTCCTTCCAGCACCGCGGTCAGCGCGCGCTTCGTGGAGGGACCGAGGAGGTCGAGGGAGCCGCGCTCGGCCATGTCGAGTTCCCAGCCGATCAGGGCCGCCGCCCAGTCGTCGGGGCCGGGCACGCCGCGGTTCTTGACGAGCATGCGGGCGAGCAGGACGGCCTGTTCCGTGTCGTCGGTGACGGCGCCGGCCGGCAGGCCTGCCGCGATCGGGTGGCCGGGCGGGGCGGGCTCGAAGGCCGTGAGCAGCGGGCCCCAGCGCGCCGTGATCTGCTGCCGGGACAGCAGCTGGGTGGGCATGCCGAGCGCGTCGCCGATCGCCAGGCCGTACAGGGCGCCCCTGGCGCGGTCCGCTGCGGACACGAAGTTTTCGCCTCCCAGGAAGAAACTCCCCTATGCTGGGGTTTATGCTTGCCAAAGCAGGAAGGAGCCTGACGTGACTGCCGCTACAGAGCAACGCCCGCTCGGCTACGAGGCCAACGGGATCAACGTTATCGGCGAGGACGAGCGGAAGGGCTCGCCGCGCGACCTGTTCTGGCCGTGGTTCGCCGCCAATATCTCGGTGCTCGGGCTCGCCTACGGCGCCTACGTGCTGGAAGGCGGGGTCTCGTTCTGGCAGGCGTGCCTGGCCGGGTTCATCGGCATCGTGGTGTCGTTCCTGCTCGTCGGCTTCATCGCGGTAGCGGGCAAGCGCGGGTCCGCGCCGACGCTGGTGCTGTCCCGTGCGGCGTTCGGCGTGCAGGGCAACAAGCTGCCCGCCCTCGTGTCGTGGATCCTCAATGTCGGCTGGGAGATCGTGCTCACCGTGCTAGCCACGCTGGCCACGGCGACGGTGTTCGCGCAGCTGCACTGGAGCGCAGGCACCGGCACCAAGGTGATCGCCTTCCTGATCATCACCGTGCTCATCGTCGGCAGCGCCGCGCTCGGGTTCGACACGATCATGCGGCTGCAGACGGTCATCACCTGGGTGACCGGCGTGCTGACCGTCGTGTACTTCATCCTGGTCGCCGGGAAGATCCACTGGGCCACGGTGTCGGCCATCCCCAGCGGGTCCGCGCAGCAGGTGCTCGGCGTGACCGTGCTCGTCGCCACCGGGTTCGGGCTCGGCTGGGTCAATGTGGGCGCCGACTACTCCCGCTACCTGCCGCGCCGGTCGTCCGGTGGCGCTGTGGTCTGGTGGACGACGTTCGGCGCGTCGATCGCGCCGCTGTTCCTGCTGACGTTCGGGCTGCTGCTCGCCGGGTCGTCCAAGAGCCTGCTGACCGCGATCAACACCGACCCGATCGGCGCGCTGTCCACGATCCTGCCGACCTGGTACCTCATCCCGTTCGTGATCGTCGCGGTGCTCGGCCTCGTCGGCGGCGCGGTGCTGGACATCTACTCCTCCGGCCTCACCCTGCTCGCCGCCGGGCTGCGGGTGCCCCGCTGGTCCGCCGCCCTGATCGACGGCGCGCTGATGATCGCCGGCACGATCTACGTGGTGTTCTTCTCGTCCAACTTCATCGGGCCGTTCGAAGGGTTCCTGATCACCCTCGGCGTGCCGATCTCGGCCTGGTGCGGCGTGATGCTCGCCGACATCCTGCTGCGGCGCTCGGCGTACTCGGACGCGGACCTGTTCTCCTCGTCGGGCCGGTACGGATCCATCCGCTGGGTGCCCGCCATCCTGCTGGTGGCCGGCACCGTGGTCGGCTGGGGCCTGGTCACCAACAGCTACGCCTCCTGGCTGTCCTGGCAGGGGTATCTGCTCGGGCCGTTCGGGCTCGGCGGCAAGACGGGGACCTGGGCGTTCGCGAACCTCGGCGTGATCGTGGCGCTGGTGATCGCCTTCGTCGGCTGGCTCGCCTTCGGCCGGGCCTCCATCCGCCGCCAGGAGGCGGTGCCCGCCGCCCCGGAGACCGTCACCGCCGGATGAATGTGACAGCGAGCCGGTTACAGGCGGCTAAATGTCACATTCATCTAAATGTCACATTTCATCCCGGGCTGAGACTCACGCGGGGGTGTTACAGGACCTTCGTGCCGTACATCTCGCCGAGCGGGTCGGCGAGCAGTTCCAGCCGGACGCCGTCCGGGTCGCGGAAGTACAGCGACGTGCCGCTCGCCTCCTGGTAGGCCACGCCTTCGGCGTCGAGCTTGCCGCGCAGGTAGTCCCACTTCTCTTTCGTGACGGAGATGGCGATGTGGTTGATGCCGCCGAGGACCTCCTGGTACGGGCCGAGGTCAAGGCCGGGGAAGTCGAAGAACGCCAGCAGGTTCCCGTTGCCGACGTCGAAGAAGAAGTGGGTGGACCCCTGGTAGTCGCGGTTCCCGAAGAGATCGGTGAGCGGGAACTCCAGGACGCCCTGGTAGAACCTGATCGTCTGCTCGACGTCGGAGCACATCAGCGCGGTGTGGTGGATTCCGCGCGCCGACGTGGGCGGCCGGCCCGCGGTGATGTACTCGGCCTGCAGGCGGGCGCGCTTCGCGGCTATCGCGTCCAAGTCAATGTCGGTCATACCCGGTACGGTGCCCTGCCCTCTGCTGGGTTGAAGCGGAGGGTGCGGAGTCGGCGGCGTACGTTCCGGATAATGCCGTTGATCTTCAAAGGACGCGCAACTCCACGCTGATGTTGCCGCGAGTGGCCCGGGAGTACGGGCACACCTGATGCGCCTCATCGGCGAACTCGCGCACCTTCTCCCGCTCCAGGCCCGGAACGTGGATGACGAGGGTGACCACCAGCCCGTACGCGTCGCCCTCCGGCCCGATGCCCACCTGCGCGGTCACCGTCGAATCGCCGAGCGCCGTGTGCTGGCGGCCCGCGACCACCCGCAGCGCGCTGTGGAAGCAGGCGGCGTAGCCCGCCGCGAACAGCTGCTCGGGATTGCTTCCCGCGCCGGTGCCGCCCATCTCCGCCGGCACCGCCAGATCCAGGTCGATCCGCTGGTCAGAGGAGGTGACGTGGCCGTTGCGGCCGTCGCCTGTCGACACCGCCTCCGCGGTGTACAGAACCGTGTCGGGCATACGAGAAACCCTATCGCTACGCGGCTGTCCGCTCGGGCCGGCGTGCGAGGACGGGGCCGGCGCCGCTCGCCCGGGCTGGCGCTGCGGCCGGGAGAAAGCCGGGGACGTTCGGTATGATGGGGTTGATCTTTTCCTCACGGACGCCGTCGCGCTCCGTTACGGTCAGTGACGCGCGTCGCCACACAATGCGACCTGGGTGTGGCCTACGCGTGATCTTCGCCATGCACAATGGTCACCGGGCGCCCGTAGCTCAGTCGGATAGAGCGGCTGCCTTCTAAGCAGCGGGTCGCGGGTTCGAATCCTGCCGGGCGCACAAGGAGGTCTTCACGTTTCGGCGGGGTGGCTGTTCACGTTTGAACCCTGCCGTGCCGCCGTGACCGCCGCAGGCCGCAGGCCAGGACCAGGGAAGATGCATCCCTGCGTTTCCGCGGAAACGTCCCGCGCAATTGCGTACAGAGTCTCCGAC
Source organism: uncultured Actinomycetota bacterium (assembly GCA_963843745.1). Lineage (GTDB taxonomy): Bacteria > Actinomycetota > Actinomycetes > Streptosporangiales > Streptosporangiaceae > Trebonia. The sequence continues at coordinate 12,770 of CAWJLP010000003.1, read as the reverse complement.
GTGTGAGCTGGCCGCGCTTAACCTGTGGTCAGAGCTGAACCAAGATCGCATCCGCGCAGGTCAAAGCTAAACGTGAAGACCTCACAAGCTCAGAGCCTATTTGGACGTGATGGCGGTGTGGCCGGAATCACCACCCTCCCCGTTATCTGGTAACGAGAACCTCATGGGGCCCCGGGCCCGGGGGTTGTACCCGGTCCGGGAGTCCCTCATTGTGACGCGCTCAGGAGCAGCGCTCCAGCACCATCGCCATCCCCTGGCCGCCGCCGATGCACATCGTCTCGAGGCCGAGTTCGCCATCGCGTTCCTGTAGGGCGTAGATCAGGATGCTTGCGATGCGCGCGCCGGTCATGCCGAACGGGTGCCCCACAGCGATAGCTCCGCCGTCGACGTTGAGCCACTCCTTAACCGCGTGCGCCGCCATGCGGATGGCCTGCAGGCTCGATGCGCAGAACCGGTTGACGGCCGTGCCAGGAAGGTGGTCCATGCCGGCGAGCACCGCCACGACCCGCGCCAGGTTGTAGCCAGCCTCCCCGCCCGGCTGGGCGGCGCCGAGCACCAGGTCTTCGATGTCGCGGGGATCGAGCTGTGGCGTCGTCGCAAGCACGGCATTCACCATCTGAACCGCGAGATCATCGGGGCGCATGTCCCTGAGCGACCCTTTATAGGCGCGGCCGATCGGCGAGCGCGCGATCGCCGATCACGGCTTCTGGCATCAATGGCTCCTTACGGCAGGGTCGTGCAGGCGCGCGATCCGTAGCGGTCGCAGGTCGATGAGGTCGGCTGGCGCCGGGGCACCCGCGATCGTCATACCGGTCTCCTGGCGCAGGCGGACGAGAGCGGCGAGTGCGTCGCTGGCCGGGGCCAGAGTCCGGGGAATAGTGACGAGCACAGAGCGCACCGCGGCCGGGCCGAAGCCCGCGGCGGTGAGTTCGGCGGCGACGCCGCCGGGACCGGCGCTGCGCATCCAGCCCAGGGCGTCATCCAGTGCGGCAAGATAAGCCGCGACGGATCCGGCCGCGGTGTCCAGCTTCGCCCGGCGCGCGACGATTCCGAGGCCCGGGTAGGCCGACGCGAGCTCCTGGACGCGCATGGCGACGCTCATCCCTTGCTGCTGGCCGATTTCGTCCAGGGGCGGGGCGACGAGGGTCGCGTCCACGGCACCAGTCGCGAGCGCTTCGAACCGCTCGGTGACACCGCCCACTTCGACCACCTCGTACGGTGTGCCCTCGTGTTGTCCTGCTCCATCCGCCAGGCCAGCACGTCCGAGCCGGGCCATCATGGCGTAGGCGACCACGGCGAATCCGTTCGCCGGGGCATCGACCGCGAGCCGGACGGCATCGAGCTCATCCAGCGACCCCAGGCCCGGCCGGAGCAGCAGGGCGAGGTCGGTGGTCGTCTCGATCTGGCCGATGAGGACGATGTCGGATCCCGCCGCGCCCCAGGCAAAGAGGTTGTCGGTGGCGGTGATGGCGACATCGACCCGGTCCTCCGCGAGGTCGGCGTGCTGTGCGTGCGAGGAGGGCACCGTGGTCGTAACAACCTCAAGGCCGGCCCTCGCGAAGCAACCCATGCGCTCCGCGATGCGCGACACCGCGGGCACCACAAAGACCGACTGCCTCATGGTTACCATGGGTGGCTCGCTTCCCGTGAGCACAATCGAAATGTGACCGGTGGCGGGCATTGTGATCCGTCCCGTCCGGCCTTACAGTAGTCCGTACGATACGATACGTCTAGTACCGCAGGAGCTTGAGTGTCACACGACTACGACGTGGTGGTCATCGGCGCGGGGCCGGCCGGCGCCACCGCTCTCGCCTTCCTAGGGCACGCGGGAATCCGCGCCGTCGGCGTCGAGCGCGACCTGACACAGTGGACGACGGCGCGTGCCGTCCACTTCGACGGAGAAACCATCCGGACCCTGCAGGGGCTCGGGCTCAGCGAGCGCGCGAGCTCGCTGTGCAGGCCGATGACCAGCGTCTTGATGGAAAACGAGGCCCACGAGGTCCTGTTTGACATCCCAACCGGGCGACTGGGCGCGCAGGCATGGCACGACGACCTCATGTTCCACCAGCCCGACATGGAGGCCCTCTTCCGGGCGGACATCGCGTCCCTGCCATCGGTGGAGTTGCGCACCGGGACCCGGCTCACCGCGATCGAGCAGGACGAGGACGGGGTCCGCTGCCACGTCGAGGACGCCAGCGGCGCGACCTCGGTGATCACCGGCCGCTGGGCGATCGCGTGCGACGGCGCCACCTCGACGGTGCGCCGCCTGCTCGACATCCCCGCCGAGCGCATCGGCTCCGACGACCCGTGGCTTGTCGTCGACGGCCTGCTCTACGACAGCCCGGGCCTGCCCGCCGACATGGTGTTCCTCGGCCACTACTCGCGACCCGCGCTGTGGGCGAGGATGACCGGCAACCGGGTCCGCATGGAGTTCAAGGTCATGCCGGATGACGACCCCGACGAGATCGTGACACCCGCCGCCATCGAGCGCATCAGCCACGGCCTGCTGCCCGAGGCGCACTTCGAGCCCGACCGGGTCGCCATCTACACGTTCCGCGCGCGCGTCGCGGAGAAGTGGCGGGCAGGCCGCATCTTCCTGGCCGGCGACGCCGCCCACCAGGCTCCGCCCCTGTTCGGCCAGGGCCTGTGCGCCGGCATGCGCGATGTTGCCAACCTCACCTGGAAGCTCCGCCTGGTGATCCGGGGCCTGGCCGGCGACGACCTACTTGACACCTATGAGAGCGAGCGCCGGGCCCACGCGCGCTACTGGGTGGAGCAGGCGGCGACGATGGCCACCCTCGTGCAGACGACCGACCCCCAAGTGGCCGCCGGGCGCGACGCCTACATCCGCGAGCACCCCGAGGCGTCGGTGCCCCAGGCGCCGGCGCTCGGTCCCGGCCTGCACCGCGGCCCGGCGGACCCGCAGGCCGGGCGGCTCTCGGTACAGCCCCTTCTCGCCGACGGCTCTCGCCTCGACGACTTGGTCGGCCCTCGCTTCCTGGTCGCGGCGGAAGCCAGCCTCATGCAGGCCGTCGGCGACGCCGCTCGCTCCGCGCTGGACGCCGACCCGGAGACGGTCGTCCTCACCGATCCCGGCAAGGTCGGCGACCTGCTCGCCGCCACCAGCACCGCGGCCGTCGTCGTGCGCCCCGACCGCTACATCCTCGGCACGGCCGGCAGCGCGCAGGAGCTCGAGGGGCTCCTGAACCTCGTGCCGACACTCAACCTTCCCGCGGCACAACCCGCCTGAGCGCGGCCCCCGGACAGCGCGGCCCCCGGACAGCAAGGAGACTCTGTTGCTTAACAGTCCCATTACCCACCTGCGTCACGTCGACGTAGCGGTGCCTGATTACGACACTCAAGTCGAGTTCTACGCCAAGCACTGGGGCCTCACCGAGGTCGGGCACGACTCTGGCGTCACCTACTTCGCCGCCGAGGGCTCGCCTGAGCAGTACATCATCCGGGTACGCCGGGCGGGCGACAAGCGCCTTGACCTGGTGTCGTACGGCGCCGCCGACCGCCAGACGGTTGACCAGCTGGCCCAGCGGCTGGCGAGCGAGGGCGTCGCGCTCGTCACCGAGCCGGACACGCTCCAGACGCCCGGCGGCGGCTACGGCTTCCGGTTCTTCGACCTCGACGGACGGGCGGTTGAGGTCTCGGCGGACGTCGAGGTGCGCGCTCACCGCAGGATCGAGGAGAAGGAAGACATCCCCGTCCGGCTGTCGCACGTCGTCCTCAACTCGCCCGAGCCAGAGAAGACGCGGGCGTTCTACGAGAAGCATCTCTCGTTCCGGCTCTCCGACACCCTCAACCACCCGCAGATGGGCGACATCTTCTACTTCATGCGCTGCAGCCCGCAGCATCACAGCATGGCGATCGCCCGCGGCCCGCACGCCTCGCTGCAGCATGTCTCCTTCGAACTGCGCGGCATCGACGAGTACATGCGGGGCACCGGCCGCCTGATGCGCGCCGGCTGGAAGAAGATCTGGGGTCCCGGCCGGCACCGTGCCGGGGAGAACACCTTCTCCTACTTCCTCGACCCGAGCGGCAACACGATGGAGTACACCACCGAACTGGAAGTCCTCGACGAGGACGCGTGGCACCCGCACGTCTACGACACGGCCGAGCCGGCCACCCAGGACGTATGGGGCACCGCCAACCCCTATCAGGACTGGATTACCCGGGAGATGTTCAACGATCCCGACAAAGGGCTCTTCGTGCCTCCGCCAGTGTGACCTGCGCGCTCCGCTGATACGAAGGGCTCAGCCTCTGAGGCGGCGGAGCCCAGCCGTCCCGAGACACCACCAGGTACCAGATCGCTTCCCCGGCCTGGCGGATTGGCCGGGCCAGGTACGCGGTGCGACTCGACCGCAGGCCATGAACGGGCCTGAAGTGGGGTCCCCCACGGGTCAGGCAAGACAGCACAATCGAAGGGAGATTCGGTGAAGACACGGAGCCTTGAAGATCTCATCGGCGACGCGGGCGGGCCGCTGAACCTGCTGCGCGCGCACACGTATGACCGCGCGGGCAGCAACGGCGTCTTTTCGCCGCCGCAGATAATCCCGCAGATCCCGCAGGAATTTTCGCTCTGGGAGCGTGAGGCGCTGGCTTGGCGTGAGTCGGTTGCCCTGTTCGACCAGTCCCACCACATGCAGGGCCTGTTCCTCGAGGGACCGGACGCGCAGCGGCTGCTGACCTCGCTGGCCTGCAACGACTTGTCAAGGTCCAGGCCGAACTCGGCTCATCAGCTGATCTGCGTCAACGAGGAAGGGCAGCTGATCGGGGATGACATCGTCTTCCACCTGGACGAGAACCTGTTCTCCGTCTACGGCGTGCCCTTCGCCCTCGACTGGGTGCGCTATCACGCGGAAACCGGCGGGTGGGACGTCACGGCGACCTATGACGAGCGCTCGACCGTCTACCCCAACGGCCATGCCACCGCGCGGCCGGCCTTCCGCTACCAGATCCAGGGCCCGCAGGCCGGAGCGCTCATCGAGAAGCTCAACGGCGGCCCGCTCGGCGACGTGAAGTTCTTCCACATGACCGAGATCAGCATCGCGGGCGCCCGCTGCCGTGCCCTGCGGCACGGCATGGCGGGCGCGATCGGGCTCGAGATCTGGGGCCCGTGGGACCAGCGCGACCTCGTCCGCGACACCATCATCAACGAAGGCAGAGAGTTCGGCCTCCGCCTAGCGGGGGGCATGAGCTACCTGATCGGCGCCCTCGAGTCCGGCTGGTACCAGATGGTGCTTCCCGCGATCTACACCGGAGCCAGCCTGGCCGGCTTCCGCGAATGGCTGCCCGCCGACAGCCTGGAAGGCATCCTGCGACTGGCCGGCAGCCTGCGCCACGACCGCGTCGAGGACTACTACCGGACACCGTTCGATCTCGGCTACGGCCGGTTCGTGGGCACCGAGCACGACTACACCGGCAAGGAAGCGCTCGCCGCGCTCCGGGACAAGCCCGCGCTGAACAAGGTCACGCTGCAGTGGAGCCGGGATGACGCGGCCGGGCTGCTGGCAGAGATGCTCACCCCAGGCGGGAAGGACGTCCGCGCCCTGCACCTGCCGACCCTGGCGGACAAGTTGGAGGTCCACTACGACCGCATCTCCTCCGGCGGCGACATCCGAGGCAACTCCGCCTACACCGGATACACGCCCAACGAGCGGTCGATCCTGTCGCTTGCGCTCGTCGACCCGGCCGTCGAGATCGGTGATGAGATTGTGATCCACTGGGGCGAGGCCGGCGGCGGTTACGGCGACGCTGTCGTGCCGGCCACGGACATCGCCGAGATCCGGGCCACCGTCAGCCCGGCACCGTATACGCGGGTCGCCCGCGAAGACTACCGCAAGCGGGCGATAAGCGGCGCTGCATGACCAGCGGCCTGTTGAGCGGCCAGCCCGCCCGGCGGTAAGGCCATGGAACAGCGGGAAAAAGAAATAAGAGAGAGGCAGCTGGTGACGGCACAGTCGCTGACAGACCCTGAAGCAAACAAGCAACTGGTTTCACGCCTGTTCGAAGTTATCTACGGCACGGGCGACAACCTGCAGATCCTCGACGAGGTAGTCGCCGAGGACTACGTGCAGCACAACCCCCTGGCCGGCGAGGGGCGCGAGGGCCTTCGCCAGTTCTTCCAGCGACTCGTCCCGCTGCCAGACTGCTCGACTCGCGGGGCACCGTGGTCGTGAACCTCATCGCAGAGGGCGAGTTCGTCGTCAGGCAGGAGATACGGACCCACGGACTGCTCCTCGACGTCTTCCGCGTGCGAGACGGGCTGCTCCGAGAACACTGGGACGCCTTCCGTCCCGACCCTGGCACCGAGCGGATCCCCGGAGTCGAGTTAGCCTCTGGGCTCTACGCCGATGCACATCGCCTCGAAGCCGGCTCATCATGGCGGGCCACGAGGTCTGGATCATCCGGGAGATGTTCAACGACCCCGACAAGGGACTCTTCGTGCCTCTGCTCCGCCTCTGGGGCGGCGGAGCCCTTCGTGCTACGGGCCGCGCGACCTTTGCCCGCTGTCAGCCAGCCTCCGCGACGCACCGCGTGCGCTGGACGCCGAGGCCGTCGATCTCGCACTCCATCACGTCTCCCGGGCGCAGGTAACGGCCCCAGTGGGAGCCGTTGCCCGGCGGCGACCCGGTGATCACCATGTCGCCCGGCCGCAGCTCGGCGAACCGGGAGATGTAGGAGATCAGCTCGGCCGGCCCGAAGATCATGTCGCCCGTGTTGCTGTCTTGCATCGTCTCGCCGTTGAGCCGCAGCCGGATGCCGAGGTTAAGCGGGTCGGGAATGAACATCGCGGGAACCAAGACAGGGCCGGTCGGGAAGAAGGTCGGGAAGTTCTTCGCCCGCATCCAGTCGGTGCCCATCATCGGGATGTCCTTGCGGGCAACCAGGCTGCGGGTGGTCAGGTCGTTGCAGATGGTGTAACCAGCCACGTAATCAAGGGCGTCGGCGACGGTGACGTGCCGCGCGCGGCGGCCGATCACCACCCCAAGCTCGAGTTCCCAGTCGTGGTCGTCCCAGCCGCTGGGGAGGATCACGTCATCGTAGGCGCCGCTGATCGACGACGGCACCCCGGACCAGACGTACGGCTCGCCGTGCTTCTTGCGCTCGTCGACCTCGCGCGCCGCCGTCGCGGCTAGCTGCCCGGGGTCGGCGCCGGCGGCGCCGAGCTTATGCGCGACCGCCATCTGGATCACATGCTGCCGGTAGTTCGCACCAGCGGCGAACAGCTGTCCTGGTGGCGTCACCGGCGGCAGCACCCGCAGGCTGGACACCGGAACACCATCACCAGCCGGAGCCGCCGCCGTGGTCAGCGCCGGGAGCGCTGCCACCCAGTCGGCGAGCAGCGCGGCGACAGACGGGTGCGGAACGACCTGCCGGGCGTCGTAGACAGTCTCATCGACGACCAGCCCGGGGAAGGGGCCAGTCCCGTCGTCGAACGTCCCGAGGGTGAATCTCCGCTGAGCCATGTCCTTATCCTCCCGTTGCGTCCGGCGCGAGCGCCTCAGCTGAGCGCTCCCGGGGCGCCAGCCCATGGCCCCGGTACTCCGCGATCACCCGGTCGCCGGTGCTGATCGTCACGTCGACCAGGGACTGGCGGCCGCGGGCATGGCGCACGACTGCTTCGGCGACAAGTTCCTCACCGGCCCGGGCGGGCGTCAGGTAGGTGATCGAGGCGCTCGTGGTCACCGTGCCCGGCAGCACGCTGTTGGCCGCGCAGGCGAACGCGGTGTCGGCGAGCGCGTAGACGAGACCGCCGTGCACGATGCCGTGGCCGTTCACGGATGACGGCCGCGGGGTCAGCCGCACCCGCGCCGTGCCGGCCTGGGCGAAGACGACATCGAAGCCCAGGGGCACCAGGCTCTCGTCGGCGGCAAGCAGCGCGCGGACCGCGTTGTCGATGGCGTTCAACGCTGGTTCGCCGGCTTGGGGCGGCGGACGGCGTCCCGGATCTCCGCGAGGGCGGCGATGTCGTCCACGGCGCCGGGATCGACGACCGTCTCAAGCGGCTGGCCCATGAGCAGCCGCTTGACGGGGACCTCAAGCTTCTTGCCCGTCCTGGTGTGCGGGATCGCTGACACCGCGAAGATTTCGTCGGGCACGTAACGGGGCGAGAGCGCCGACCGGATCGCCTGACGGACCGCGGCCGCGGCACCATCCGGATCGGCGCCCTGCGTGAATTGGACGAAGAGCGGCATGTAGTACCCGTCCGGTTCCTCGATTCCGACCACCAGGGCCTCGCGCACCTCCGGCATCGCCTCGACCACGCGGTAGAGGTCGGCGGGCCCCATCCGGATGCCGTTGCGGTTGAGCGTGGAGTCGGAGCGGCCGACGATGACGGAGCTGCCGTCGGCGTCGAATTCGACGAGGTCGCCGTGCTGCCATGCGCCGGGATAGGTCGAGAAGTAGCTTTCCCGGTAGCGCGAGCCCTCGGGATCGTTCCAGAAGTACAGCGGCATGGAGGGCATCGGGCGGGTGATCACGAGTTCGCCAGGCTCCCCGGTTAGGGGCCGCCCGGCGGCGTCCCAGGCCTGCGCGGCGACGCCGAGCGCCGGCGGCTGGAGCCGGCCGACGCGGACCGGCTCGCCCGGCGCGGCACCGAGGAAGATGCCCGCCACGTCGGTGCCGCCGCTGACCGAGGCCAGCCACACGTCGCCGATCTCGTCGTAGACCCACGGGTAGGCGTCGGGCGAGAGGGGTGACCCGGTGACGTGGAGCATCCGCAAGGCGCTGAGGTCGTGATCGCGCGAGGGGTGCAGCCCGGCCCGCATGCTGGCATGGACGTACGCGGCTCCCAGGCCCAGCTTGGCCACCTTTTCCTCGGCGGCCGCGCGCCAGACGCGGCCGAGGCCGGGGTAGGCCGGGTTGCCATCGAGCAGCACGATGGTGCAGCCCCGCAGCAGGCCGGAGACCTGGGTGTTCCACACCACCCAACTGGTGCTGCCGACGACTAGGAACCGGTCGCCTGGCCGGAGCACCGAGTGCAGGGTGAGGGTCTTGAGGTGCTCGAGGATGACGCCGCCGTGGCCGTGCACGATTCCCTTCGGCACCCCGGTCGTGCCGGAGGAGAAGAGCACCCACAGCGGATGCTCGAACGGCACGGTCTGCGCCGTCCACGGGCGGTCCGCGGCCATGATGTCAGCCCAGCGGGAGACCGTCGCCCCGGTCTCCAGGACGCCCTCCGGCTGGTCGACCCAGACCAGCTGCCGCAGGCCGGGGAGCGCGGCGAGCACCTCGGCGAGCACGGCGGTCCGGTCGATGCGGCGGCCGCCGTAGTCATAGCCGCTCGCGGCGATGAGCACGGCCGGTTCGAGTTGCGCCAGCCGGGAGACGATGGCTCCCGCGCCGAATTCTGGCGCCACTACCGACCACACGGCGCCGACGGAGGCCGCCGAGAGCAGGCCGACCACGGCTTCGGTGCGGTTCGGCAGCACGGCGGCCACGCGGTCCCCCGGTGCGATGCCGCTGTCCCGTAGGAAGCCCGCCAGCGCGCCGACCTGACTGCGTAGTTGCTCCCACGTCGTCACCCGGCGGGTGCCGTCGTCGTCGATTGCCACGATCGCCTCGCCCTGGCGGTCGCCGCCGAGGCAGCGCGCGGCGTAGTTAACGCCGGTTTCCGGGAACCAGCCGCGGCCTGGCATGGCCGCCGGCGCGCCCGGCTCGCTCGCCGCGCCAGCCACGCCGGTGTAGTCGGCGAACGCCTGCCAGAAGCGGCCGACGCCGTTGACCGACCACTGCCAGACGTCACGGTAGGCGGGTGCCTCGCCGAATGCGGCCCGGCCGGTCTCGGTCAGCCAGCGGACGAACGCCGCGTACGCGCTGTCGCGCAGCTGCTCGCGGGACGGCCGCCAGATGACGTCACCGACGCGGTTGGTCACGTCGGCCGTGCCGCGAGCTCGTCCGCCGACGTGGCCACCGGGAGCGCGCCGAGGAGCAGGAAAGCGATCCGGCAGGTCCGGTTGGACCGGTTGGACCACGCGTGCGCCGTGCCGCGCTGCACGACGACGTCCCCGGCCTGGAGCAGGCACTCGTCATCGTCGAGCAACAGCCAGATCTCCCCGTCCAGAACGACGGCGAAGTCGATCGAGTCCGTCTTGTGGAACCAGAAGTGTTTTTCGCCGCTGTGGGTCGCGCCGTCGCGGGCTTCCTCAGCGCCGTCGCCGATGCTGGAGAACAGGCCGTCCTGTCCCTGCTGCCCGTAGGCCGAGTCCGGGGGGAAGTCGGCGATCCGGAAGATGGTCCCGCCCAGGGCGGGGTACATCGGGATCTGCGCGTCCGCCGCGGCCGCGTCGTCGGCGCCCTCGTTGCAGACCGGGCCGGGCGGCGTGAACCAGGCGACGGCCGCCCCGAAGCCTTCGACATCCGGTGAACGGAAGGTGTTGGGCGCCAGGCCGTCGCTCACCACGTAGGAGCGGCCGCCTCCGTTGACACCGGTGACGACGCGCCGGACCGCGCCGACGTCGTTGTGGTCAGCCGTCACTGGGCGGTCTCCTTCTGGGCGAACGGGTAGGGCTTTTCCTGGGGGCGCCAGGGCGCGGTCTCCACGGCGCCGATTCTGGTGCGGAGGACGCCGACGTCGTCCAGTTGCAGCTCGAGCACGTCACCGGGGCTCAGCCTGCGGTCGATCTCCAGGCCGGAACCGTTGCCGAGCGTGCCCATCCCGATCAGGTCGCCGGGCTGCAGGTTGTCCGCGAGGGACACCCAGGCGATCAGCTCAGCCGGGGAGTAGATCGCCCCGTCTGCCGTGCATGTTGACCACAGCTCGCCGTTGACGTTGATGGAACCGCTGAGCTTGGCGAGGTCGGGAACCTCGTCCTTGGTCACGATCCAGGGCCCGATCCCGTAGGCGAAGTCCTTGCACTTCTGCGGGCCCATACCCATGCCCATCTCGGCTGCCTGCAGGTCGCGGGCCGAGAAGTCGTTGAAGATGGTGTAGCCGAAGAGCCGGTCCTCGGCCTGCTCGGGGGTCAGGTTGCGTCCGGTTCCGCTGACGACGAGGCCGATCTCCAGTTCGTAGTCGAGGAAGCCGGTGTAGGACGGGAACGGGACTTCCGCGTCGTGGCCGTACACCACGCCAGTCGAGCCCTTGAAGTACGGGGGGGTTTTGAAGATCTGCGGGTTCGGGAGGCTGCCGCCAACCTTCTCGCCGAAGTGGAGCATGTGCAGCGGGAACGTCAGGCTGTCGCGGATGACCGGCGGATCGAGGGCGGCAGCCCAGGTGACCGCGCCGATCGGGGCCGACGCGTCATCCGCGGCGCCGAGGGCAAGGTCAGCCGCCTCGCGCAGAGCAGGACCGGCGGCCAGTGCCGCCGCCATGCTCGACGGGAACAGCGCCCGCGCTACCCGCGACGCGGCCTCGGGCGTGGCCCCCCGGCGGCTCTGGACGAGGGCGTAGGCCCGGGCGAGATCGATTACCCGGTCGTTCTCTGGCTGCGCGGCGACGGTCCGAGCCTGCTGCCCGTCGGGCGTGTCGACGATGATGCGTCCGAATTTCATGAAACCTCCAGCGATTCGATACGTATCGTATTGTAGTGATGCGGGTTTCTCAGGTCACTAGGTGCCGACGGTTTAGTTTCCGAGATTCGAGACGATGCGTCTACGATGTCTCCCATGGCCGTACGGAGTGAGAGCAGCCGCAGGGCAGTCCTGCAAGCGACGATGGACCTTCTCGGGGACGAGCCGCCGGGGCCGGTGTCGCTGCAGAAGCTGTCGATCGAGGGCATCGCGCGCCGTGCGGGCGTGAGCAAGATGACGATCTACCGGTGGTGGCCCGATAAGGTCGCACTCGTCATCGATTCCTTCCTCGACAGCCATGTAGCGCGCACTCCCGTCCGCCAGGACGGGCCCGCGATCGCGGCCCTGCGCGAGCACCTCGCCTCGCTGGCCGTGGTGTACGCCGGGCCAGAAGGCCGCCTCGTAGCCCAGCTCATCGCGGAGTGCCAGTACGAGCCGAACGCGCTGGCGGAGTTCAAGCACCGCTTCTGGGAGGGACGGGCTGAAGCGGTCACGGCGCTCATCATGCGCGCGCAGGCCGAGGGCGACCTGCGCGCCGATCTTGACCCCGCCATCGTGGCCGACATGCTGTACGCTCCGGTCTACTTCCGGCTACTTTTCCAGTCCGGGCCGCTTGATGCTGACTTCACCAGCCTGCTCATCGACACCGCCCTGAAAGGGCTGCGCGCCTGACGAGGCGGATTGAGGGACGCGCGGCTGGGGGTCAGTGGTCGATCTGGGTTGTCATTATCCGCCCTTCTAGACGCGGTCATTGAGCCGGCGTTGCCTGCCGTAGGCCATGACGACCACGACGATCGCGACGCCGAACAGGATGTAGGTGTTGCCCTGACCGAACCCCATGCCGCTGAGGATCGTCGTGAGCTCGGTGAGGATGAACGCGCCGATCACCGTGCGCACGAAGTCACCGCGGGCGCTGCCGAGCGCGGTACCCCCCACGAGCACCGCGGCCAGTCCTGAGTACAGGTACGGGTCCCCGGTGGACGCGGTTGCGCCATCCGAGAAGCCAGCGATCAGCAGTCCGACCAGGCCGGAGATCGCCGCGCCGATGGCAAAGGTCCCCGTCCAGACCCAGCCGGTGCGGATAAGCAGGCCGCGCGCGGCGCGCTCGTTCGCGCCGGTGGCGTAGAGCTTGCGTCCAGCGGGCGTCCGGGCGAGAACCACCGAGACGACCACCGCCACGATGACGCAGAGCACGACTACGGGCGGCACCGGGAGCCCGAAGGTGCGGCCGAGCACCGCCGTCCACT
>CAWJLP010000002.1:0-92533 GCA_963843745.1 uncultured Actinomycetota bacterium | reverse complement strand
GGCGGGCGGCCCGGCGTCGCTCCCGCCCCAGGCGCCCACCCTGACCGGCAGGACGACGCCCGCCTGGCTGGCTGCCCAGGCGATCGTCCCCGCGGTACCGGGGCGCCGGACAACCGTCGCCGTCACGATCGCTTCAGGGTGAGCTGGCTGACGTTCAGGTAGCCGGCGCGAAGCTGGCCTTGGCGTAGCACAGGTAAAAGAGCCACATGCGGACGAAGACCTCGTCGAAGCCGAGCGCGGCGACCTCGCTTTCCTGGGCGAGGAACCGGTCCCGCCAGATCCGCAGGGTCCGCGCGTAGTGCGCCCGAAGTCATGCCGTCCGGCGACCCGTAGCCGGGTGCGGCGGGCGACGCTGTCCTCGATCGCCGTGACCGAGGGGATCAGGCCTCCAGGGAAGATGTACTTCTGGATCCAGGTGTAGGTATGCCTGCAGGCCAGCATCCGGTCGTGCGGCATCGTGATCGTCTGGAGGGCGACCCGGCCGCCGGGCGCGAGCAGCCGGTCGAGCTGGGCGAAGTAGGCGTCCCAGTAGCGCTCGCCGACCGCCTCGATCATCTCGACCGAGCAGATGGCGTCGAACTCGCCGTCCACATCCCGGTAATCGCGCAGTTCTACGCTGACCCGCCCGGCGAGGCCGGCCTTGGCCACCCGGCGGGCCGCGAGTTCCCGCTGCCTGGCGGAGATCATGACAGTGCGGACATCGGCGCCGCGCTGCCCGGCCCTGATTGCCAGCTCGCCCCAGCCGGTGCCGATCTCGAGCAGCCGGGATCCTGGTCCCACTCCCGCCTGGTCGAGCAGCCGGTCGATCTTGCGCCGCTGCGCCTGGCCGAGGACCCGGTCAGCCGCGACCGGGGTGCCGTCGGCGGCGGTCTCGAACAAGGCCGAGGAGTACGTCATGGTCTCGTCGAGGAACAGGGCGAAGAACTCGTTGGACAAGTCATAGTGGCGGCTGATGTTGCGGCGCGCGCCGTCCCTTGTCTGTTCGTCCGTGGCCGGGTGCCTGCGGACCGCCAGCCGGCGCATCTGCTGCAGCGGTGGCGGCACGAGGTCGCGGACGTTCATGGCGAAGACGGTCAGCAGGCCGGTCAGGTCCGCGCAGTCCCAGTCGCCGGCCTGGTAGGACTCGCCGAACCCGATGAGGCCGCCGGCGCCAAGCCTGGTGAAGAAGGCGGCCGGGTTGTGGACCACCATGACCGGCGCGCCGAGAGGCCCGGCACCGAGGCAACGGCCGTCGGGCAGCCGGACCCGGACGGGGAGCCGGGACACCGCCGCGCGGAACAGGACGCGGGCGATCTCCCCGCGTACCGCCGATCCGCGTGCCGCCGCGACGTCAGGCCACCGGCCCGGGTCGATCAACTCCGTGGTGGCATGCTGTGTGCTGGTCACTGGACCCCCTGGTGAGGAATGCGTCGCGGCCGCGGCACCGGCCGTAGTCCGCGCGCGTACAACTTGACCCCCTGCCACCTGATCCGGGCGGACACCATGGCGGTGGACCACGGGTGCCGCGCGGTCGCCCGCAGCAGCGCCGGCCTGGTAGCGGGCACCGCGCTGCCGCGTATGCTCGCGACGAACCGGTATCCGTTCGGGCGGTGCAGGGTGATGCTGAGCGCCAGCCGCTCACCGGGGAGCGGCAGGCTCATCTGGTACCAGCCGTCGACCGGGTGGTACGGGGAGACGTAGAGCTCCTTCTCCGTCCGCGCGCGGCCCCGGTCGTCGGTGCGCACCAGGTAGGCGTGGCGCTGCCCGTAGGTGTTGTGCACCTCGGCGATCACGCAGGCCAGGGTCCCGTCCGCCCGATGGCACCAGAACACGGTCAGCGGGTTGAACACGTAGCCGAGCACCCGGGCGTGGGCCAGCATCAGCACCCGGCCGCCGTCCAGCTCTGTGCCGTGCGCACGCACGAACTGTTCGACGTTGGCCCGGATGGTGCGGCCGGGGTCGCCCAGGTGATCGCTGGCGTGGAAGCCGGCCAGCAGCCGCAGCGAGCCCCGGGGACGCGGCAGGTGGTCTACGTCGACGAGCCACTGGTAGGTGCGGTAGCTGAACACGTTGCGCAGTGGCGCCCGCCTGGCGTGCGAGACCTGGCACTCGTACAGTGCCGCGCCCGCGGCGAGTGGCGCGGTCACCAGCCGCCGCCGAGAGCCCGCGCCGCGGCCGCGCCAGAACGGCATCCGTCCTCGTGAAATCCCCAGCCGTGGTAGGCGCCGGCGAAGGCCGTGACAGTCGTGTTCAGGCCCGGCAGGCGGCGTTGCGCGGCGACCGATTCGCGCGTGTAAGCGGGGTGCGCGTAGTCCATCACTGCGATGACGCGGGATGGGTCCACGTCCGGTCGTCCGCCCAGCGTGACGATGTAGTCGCCGCCGCTCCGCGGCACCCCTTGGAGCCGGTTCAGGTAATAGCTCATCCTGGTCCGGGCCGAGCCTGCGGCGCTGTCGTGGCAGTCCAGGGAGTAGTTCCAGGACGCGCGCACGGCGGCGCGCGGCGGAAGCAGCCTTGTGTCGGTGTGCAGCACCGCCTCGTTGGGCGTGTAGCTGAACGCGCCGAGTACCGACTGCTCCGCCGGGGTGGGCGGATCGAGCAGCCGCAAAGCCTGGTCGGGGTGGGTAGCGATCACCACGGCGTCGAAGCCGAGCACCTCGCCGGAGGCATCGCGCAGCTCAGCCCCGTCCGGATAGCGATGCACCGAGCGCACGGGCGCCCCCAGGCGTACCTTTGCCAGCCGGGCCGCTATCCGCTCGACGTAGCACCGGGAGCCTCCCGTCACGGTCCGCCACTGCGGTGAGCCGGAGACCGACAGCATCCCGTGGTTGGCGAGGAAGGCGAACAGATAGCCGGCCGGGTACCGCAGCGCCTCGCCCGGCGGGCACGACCAGACGGCCCCTACCAGCGGCACCGCGAAGTGGGTCGTGAAGTACGCGGAGAAGCCGTGGGCTCGCAGGAAACCGGCGAGTGAAAGCTCACCGGACTCCCCGGATGCCAGCAGTCGCCTGGCGGCCCGGTGGAACCTCGGGACCTCTGCCAGCATCCGCAGATACCGGGGCCCGCCGCGCCGCAGGCCGGCGCGAGGCCGGCCAGCCCGCGCTTGCCCGCGTACTGAACTCCGCAGCCGGAGCAGCTGACCGACATGCTCATCTCGGAGGCCTGCGTCATGACGCCGAGCTCGCGGAACATCCGGGTCAGCAGCGGGTACGTGCGCTCGTTGTAGACGATGAACCCCGTGTCCACCGGTACCGGGGGTCCGCCGGGTTCCGGGACCAGATGGGTGTCCGCGTGCCCGCCGAGCCGGTCACCAGCCTCGAAGACGGTCACCTCGTCGGTCCGGGCGAGGATGTAGGCCGCCGTGAGCCCGCTGATGCCGCCGCCGATGACGGCGATCTTGCGTCCGCTCACTGGCCTGATCCTCCTTATCCGCGTACGGCCCTATTCGGCGGCGGCCGTGTCCCGGATGGGTGCCGGCCGCGGGCCCGCGGGGGAGGGGTCACGGCCAAGGACGTGCCGCAGGCCGCCTTCCAGGTGCGGGTACCGGAACGCGTGCCCGGCGGCGGCCAGCGCCGCCGGGCGAACCCGCTGGCTGGCTGCCGCGAGTTCCTTGGCCCCTTCGGCGCCGAGGAGCAGCTGCGGGCCGAATGGCGGGACCGGGATCAGCGCCGGCCTGCGGAGCACCCGGCCGAGGGTGCGCGCGTACTCGGCGTTGCGTGCCTCGCCCGGCGCGACCGCGTTGACGGGCCCGGCGAGCGCGGGATCGGTGACCGCGCGCAGGTAGATGTCGAGCAGATCGTCGATCTCGATCCAGGGCTGCCATCCCGTACCGTCGCCGAGCGGGCCGCCCAGGCCGGCTTCGAACAGCGGGTACAGCAGGCGCAGCATCCCGCCCCGGGGCGTCTGCACAATGCCGGTGCGGACCTGGACCGTCCTGATTCCAGCGTCCGTGGCGGCAGCGGTCGCGTCTTCCCAGGCGGCGGCCACGTCGGCGAGGAACCCGTCGCCCCGCTCGCTGGTCTCGGTCAGGAGCTCGTCACCGCGGTCGGCGCCGTAAAAGCCGACCGCGGACGCGGTGACGAATGTCCGCGGCCCGCCGGGGGACATGGCCGCCAGCAGGGCCAGCGCCCGCGTCGGGCCGGTCCGGCTGGTCAGGATCTCGCGCTTGTTTTCCTCGGTGAACCGGCGGCCGATCGGCGCGCCGGCGAGATGCACGACCGCGTCCACGCCGGCCAGCAACCCGGGATCTGGCGCGTCCGGCCGCCATTCGCGCTCGTCCGCCTGCTGTGGCGCGCGGCGGACCAGCCGGATCACCCGGTGGCCGCCGGTAGTCAGCAGCGCCGCCAGGGACGAGCCGATCAGCCCGCTCGCCCCGGTGAGCGCGATCGTCAGCGGCTGAGGACACACCTCCCGCGCTCGCGCGTGCGCGGCCAGGTCGGCGGCGAGCTGCCGGTGCCGGTAGGCGAACATCGGCCGCAGTACCCTCGCGGGGACCGGCGTGGAGACGACGTCGACGACCATGGTGCCGCCCGTGGGGGCAGGCGTGAACTGGTGGGTATGCCGCCAGTGGAGCGCCGCCCCGAGCGGGGGCAGCAGGACGTCGGTGAACTGACTCGGCGGGTCGTAGCCGGACGGATCATGGCCGGCCACCCAGCGCAGGCCGCCAGGCAGGGCGAGAACCGCCCGCCCGTCGCGGACCGAAGGTGCTTCCCGCGCCACGCGCACCGGCTGCCACGGTGGCATCAGGCGCGTGATGGCCCCCGGCCGGGAATGCCAGGCAAACACTTCTTCAGGCTCAGCGAGTACCACACTTGAGTACGTGAGTCCCATGCTGCCTCCTCCGGTCCGCGACATTTAATCAATACTAAACTACACTAAAACTGAGAGCTTGGAGACCCCGTGCAGCTACGCGATGCGGCCGAGACGCTCGGCGTGCACTACCAGACCGCCTACGGCTGGGTGCGCCAGGGCACGCTTCGCGCGCGGAAGACGCCGCATGGCTATGAGGTGAGCGAAAGCGACGTGCGCGACTTGCTGGCCAGGCGGGCGGCAGGCGCTGAGCCGCCGCGCGAGGTGCAGGTCAGGGACTGGGCGGCACAGGCGGACCGGTTGTACGCCGCGCTAGTAGCCGGAGATGAGACCCAGGCACGCCGCGATTTCGGGCGGCTCGCCGCCGGAGTGCCGCTGGCCGGGCTGTGCGACCACGTCATCGCCCCGGCGCTCCGACGGGTTGGCACGGAGTGGTCCGCCGGGGAGCTGTCCATCGCCACCGAGCACCGCGCGACCGCGATCTGCGAGCGGCTTATCGCCGGCCGCGTCCACCAGCCGCAGGGCCGCCCCCGTGGCATCGCCGTGACGGCGACTCCCCCCGGCGAGCGCCATGCGCTGCCCGCCATGATGGCAGCGGCCTGCCTGCGCGAGGATCACTGGCATGTCCAGGATCTGGCCGCGGACGTTCCGGTGGCCGAGGTCATCAGGCTCGCCGCCGACACCGGCGCCAGCCTGATCGTCCTCTCGTCCGCTACCAGCGGCGCGGTCCGGCTCGCCAGCGGGGAGATCCGGGAGATCCGCGAGCGCCTGCCGAACGCGCGGGTCCTGGCCGGGCGCCCGGGGGACACCCTCGACCGGCTGCGGGAGCTGGCAAGAGCGTCCCAGGATCCCGGCGACGAGTAAGTGCGGCAGTCACCACGCGCCCGTTCGGAAAAGTCAAGATCATTATCCCGAACGGACGCGTGGTTCCTCCGCAACCTCAGCCGGCTTCTCCGGCGCGGTTAGCGCGGGTTCCTGCGCGGGGTGGCGCAGGCTACGAACGCGCCCGCACAGGTGGCCGCGGCGCACAGGATCAGGGCGCCGATGTAGCCTGACGCGGCCGGGACGCCGGTGCCCGCCGCGGCGGATGCCACGATGATCGCCGCGGCCAGCTGGCTGCCGAAGGCGCCCCCGGCGTTGCGCACCACGGTGTTCACCGCGGTTGCCGACCCGGTGCGAGCGGCGGGCACCGCGGAGACGATCTGGTTCGGCAAGGCCACGAGGCACAGCCAGAATCCGACGCCGAGCACCGTCGTGGCCGCGTAGACCTGCCATGCGGCGTCGTGCCAGAGGGCGAGGCTCGCGAAGGCCACCGCGCAGCTCAGCTGGCCCGCGATCAGCTGCGTCCGCAGGCTGACCATGCGGTGCAGCCGGCCGGACAGGGGGCCGAGCAGCAGCTGCACCGCAGCGGTCGGGAACATGAACAGGCCCGCTCCCGTCACCGACGCGCCGAAGCCGTAGCCGAGCCGCACGGGTGCCTGGACGAGTTCGGGGATGATCAGGAACGAGGCGTACATGCCCACGCCGACCAGCAGTGCCCCCGCGTTCGCCGTCCACACGCCGCGCAGCCGCATCAGGCTCATGTCCACCAGGGGGCTGCTGCTGCGGGCCTCCATGCGGCCCCATGCCAGCAGGGCCGCCGCGCCGAGCACCAGCAGCCCCTGCGTCTTGATGTTCGCCCAGTGCCAGGTGGCCGACTCGCTCACCGCGATCAGCACCGCCGACAGGCCGGCCGCCATCAGCAAGGAGGAGCGCCACGGAACCCGGGCCCCTGCTTCGGCGGGACCGTCGGCGGGGATGTAGCGGGCGGCCAGCATGAGCGCGGCGGCGATGACCATGAGCGACAGCCAGAACAGCCACTGGTAGGAGAGCCGGGTCATGATCGGCCCTGGCAGCACGAGACCGAGACCGCCGCCGATGCCGAGCAGCGACGACACCAGGCCGATACCCCCGGGGACCCGCTCGCGCGGCAGCCGGTCCCTGATGATCGCGAACGCCAGCGGGTAGATGCCGCCCGCCGCGCCCTGGATCACCCGGCCGACGACGAGCTCACCAAGGTTGCCCGCGACCGCGCAGACCAGCGTGCCGGCCGCGAACGTGGCCAGGCTGGCGAGCATCATCCGCTTCTTGCCCGCCACCTCGCCGAGCCCGCCGATGACCGGGGTGAGGATGCAGGCGCTCAGCAGGTACGCGGTCGAGATCCACGCGGCGCCGTCCGCGTTGGTGCCGAGGCTGACCTGGATCCGCGGCAGGGCAGGGATGACCAGCGCCTGCATCATCGCGAAAACGGTCCCGGCAAGCGCGAGTACGGCGAGCAGCACATTCACGCGCACCGGCTCGGCGTCGGCGTCCTGGTCGTCGGGAGCACGGGTCACGGGGCGGGTCAGGAGGAGTGCAGAAGCGTTCACGAGGGGCCTCCGAGGTCGGGTCCGGTGCGTCGTGAACCACCCTCAGGGCTCCAGCCACGGGAGAGTCAACACGCGTTTGCGGCGCCTGTGCCCGGCCCGCGAAGGCGCTTGACTCTCCCCTTGCTGGAGGGCTGAGACTGCTGGGTATGCAGCAGCTGACCATCGGGGCGTTCGCCCGCCTTACCCACCTGAGCGTCAAGACGCTTCGCTACTACCACGAGGTGGGCCTGCTTCAGCCGGCCGTGGTCGACCCGGACAGCGGATACCGCTACTACCGGGCAGGCCAGGCGCACTCCGCGCAGCTTGTCAGGCGGTTCCGCGATCTCGGGTTGCCGGTGGCCGACGTGAAGGCCGTCCTGGCCACATCCGACCTCACCGCCCGCGACGCGATCCTGGCCGGTCACCTCGACCGGATGCGCGAGCAGCTGCGGCAGACCGAGGCCGCGGTCGATTCATTGCGGCGGATGCTCGAAGGCGGCCAGACGGCCACCGCGATCGAAGAGCGGCTGTTCGAGGCGAGCCCCGCGATCTCCGTCGCCGCGGACGTGACGAAGGAGAACGTCGCGTCCTGGTGGCGGGATGCCTTCGCCAGGCTGCGCGCGATCGCCGACGCGGCCGGGCTCGAGCAGAGCGGACCGGCGGGCGGCCTGTTCGACGATGAGCTCTTCACCCAGGACGCCGGGCACGCGCGGGTCTACCTGCCCGTCACGGAGTCGCCGGCGCTCGACGGCACGGGTGTGCGCTGGGAGCTTCCCGCCGGCCGTTTCGCCGTCGCGCTGCACGCCGGCCCGCACCGCGACGTCGACCGCACCTACGCGGCGCTCGGCACCTACGCCGGCGCGCATGGCCGCGACGGCACCGGCCCGGTGCGAGAGCGGTACCTCGACGACCCCCTCGACACCCCGGACACCACCCGATGGCGGACCGAGGTCTGCTGGCCGCTGGCACCGGCAGGCGCCCAGGCGAACTAGAGCGGGCTTCAGCCGCCGGGATTTTCGCTGTCGGCTGGAACCTTCGCGCCGGGTTCTTCGTGCTTGGGTTGCGAACGGGAGGAGACCCGGATGGCAGCCGACCGGAGCACAGCGGAACTCGAGCGCTTCCTCGCTGAGCGCGCCGACCATCTGCTGCGCACGGCCGTGCCGAGGCGGCGGCGGTCCTCGGCTGCTCGGAGGGCACGGTGAAGTCCTCGGGCTCCCGCCGACCGCGCAGAACCTGGGCAAGCTCACCGTGCCCATCCCGGCCGGGTTCCGCAAGGTCTCGCTCGGCGCGGTCGCCGCGCCGACCTTCAAGCAGATCTCGTCAGCGCTGCTGCCTCGGCCCAAGGCGTTCTGCCTGATGCCCGCGGTCAATGCCTGCGGGAACCCGCCCTTCCCGGTCGGCGGTCCGCCGTTGGGGAGCGGCTACCGGTAAATCCGCCAGGACCGCGGGCGGCCCGAACCAGGTGGTCAGCGCCTCGCCGAGCCCCGGGCTGGCCGGATCCCCTCGTTCCCGTCCAGGCGACATGTCCGTCGGGCCGGATCAGCACGGCAGCGGGAGCGGCGACCGTGCCGAGTACCGGAAGCTCCCATGGGCCGGCGTAGGTGGCGTCGACCAGCCGGACCCGGTCGGCCCATTCGGTGATTTCGATGCTGCCGGGATCGCCGAGGTTAAGCAGCACCGGCCGGGCGTCGTGCAGCAGGGTGAAGACCCGCACCGGGCCGCCGGCGGTGATCAGGCCGAGATCGGGCATGCGGCGCCCGAGCAGCGGGTGCCCTTCGCCGAGGTCATAGTGAATGTCCAGTCCTGACATCCTCGCGCCGTACAGCTTGCTGGGTTCGTCCATGCTCAGCAGTTCGGACATGGTCTCGCGAAGCGCATCGATGCGCGCGCCGGACCGGGTGAGCGCGGTCTGCGCCATGGTGCCGCGCAGCACGCGGGCGCCGACCGGGTGCTGCTCGGCATGGTAGGTGTCCAGCAGGCTTTCCGGTGATGCCCCGCTGGCCACCTGGGCCAGCTTCCATCCCAGGTTCACCGCGTCCTGCACGCCGAGCTGAAGGCCCTGCCCGCCGACCGGGTAGTGCACGTGGGCGGCGTCCCCGGCCAGCAGGACGCGTCCCTTGCGGTAGGACGCCGCCTGCCGGGTCATGTCGGTGAACCGGGAGATCCAGGTCGGGCTGTGCACCCCGAAGTCCGTTCCCCACGCGGCGGCGAGCGCGCGGCTGAGGTCGGCCAGAGTCGGCTCACCGGCTTGCCCCGCGTACCGCTCACTCACCACCACCCCCACCCGCTTGCCGTCCTCCAGCCTGCCCATGGCCTGAGTGCCCTTGTCGTCATAGCGGATGCCCAACCGCGGCTCCTCGCTCATCTCGACCTCGGCGATCAGCGAGCTGACTGACGGGTCCCAGCCGGGGAACTCGATGTCGGCGGCCTTGCGGATAAGGCTGCGCCCGCCGTCGCACCCCGCGAGGTACAGCGCCCGCAGGCGCCGGCCGTCGGACAGCTCCACGTCGACGCCCGTGCCGTCCTCCGTGAAGCCCGTCACCTCAAGCCCGCGGTAGACCGGCACCCCTAGCTCGCTGACCCAGTCGGCCAGTATGCGCTCGAACTGGTTCTGCATGAGCGCGAGCGTGTAGGGGTGGCGGGTGGGGAGGTCACTGATGTCCAGGCGGATCACGAAGGCCACGGCCGGATGCACCTGCCCCTCAGAAAGGAACCGGTCAGCGATTCCGCGCTGATCGAGAACCTCGATGGTGCGCGAGTGCAGGCCACGGGCGCGGGCGCCGTCGAGCTCCTGGCTGGCGCGCCGCTCGACAATGGCGACGTCGGTCCCGGCCAGCGCCAGCTCGCCCGCGAGCATCAGCCCAGTCGGGCCGCCCCCGGCGATCACCACCGCATGCCCGGTCATTGACGCCTCCCGCGACCGTCGCTGGTGAGGATGACAAGCTGCTGGGTCGCCCTTGTCATGGCTACATAGCGGTCGACCGCTCCCTCGATGCCAGTGCCGAACGCGTCAGGATCGACGAGGACGACGAGGTCGAACTCAAGCCCCTTCGCCAGCTCCGGGGTCAGCGACCGGACGCGGGAGGTCGCCAGGAACGCGGGATCGCCGATGACGCAGGCGATCCCTTCCCCTTCGGCATGCTTAGCGAGCCAGTCGTCGAGGATCTCACCCAAGTCCGTGGCGGATCCGTGCAGGACGGGGACGCCGGTGCTGCGGATTGAGGTGGGCACGTTGGCGTCGGGGAGCGCGGCCCGGATGACCGGCTCGGCCTCCGCCATGACCTCTTCCGGTGTCCGGTAGTTGATGGTCAGGGAGGCCAGGTTGATCTCGTCGAATCCGACTCGCACGAGCCGTTCCCGCCACGACTCGGTGAACCCGTGCCTGGCCTGGGCGCGGTCCCCGACGACGGTGAAGCTCCGGGACGGGCAGCGAAGCAGCAGCATCTGCCACTCCGCGTCGGTCAGTTCCTGCGCCTCGTCCACGACGATGTGCGCGAACGGGCCAGCGAGCAGCTCCCGGTCGGCGCCCGGCAGCGCGGCCTCGTCGACCAGGGCGTCGTGGAAGTCCTCGCCGCGCAGCATCGTCACCAGGCCGACGCCGTACTCGTCGTCGGCCACCTGGCTCAGGTTGTCCACGACGCGGGCCATCTGCTCACGTTCGGCGGCGACGGCGGCGGCCCGCCGGCGGTTGAGCTGTGCGGCCTCCGGGTCACCGAGCCGGAGGCGAGCCGCGTCCAGGAGCGGCAGGTCGGATACCGTCCAGGCCCGGGGGTCCGGGCGCTGCAGCCGCCTCACCTCATCGGAGCCGAGCCAGGGAGCGCACCTGCGCAGGTAGGCGGGCACCGACCACAGGTCGGCGACGAGGTCAGTGGCCTCGAGCAGCGGCCACGCCCGGCTGAAGGTCGTGCGCAGCTCCTGGTTCCGCAGCAGCGACTTGCGGAACAGGTCAGCCGGGACGTCGCCGCCGCGGGAGTCCATCAGGATCCGGAGCAGTTCGTCCCAGACCTGATAGCGCCCCTCGTTGTGCGGAGTACCGGACTCCGGCGCTTCGAACGCCTCGGTCCAGTCGTCGGCGCTCAGCCAGATGCCGCCCCAGTCGGTCCCGACCGTCATCCCCTTCGCGGGCGGCTGCTCGTAGAACCTGACGGCCGCCTCGATCGCCGTCACGATGTCCGCGGACGACTTCAGGCGGGCCACGTCCGGGTCGGCCTCCGCCATTGCGGCGGCGCCCTCAGGGAGGAGGTCACGCAAGGTGCAGGTCTGCACGCCCTCCTCGCCGAGGCTGGGCAGCACATCGGAGACGTAGGCCAGGTAGGGCTGGTGCGGGCCGACGAACAGCACGCCGCCCCGGCGATGGCCAAGGCGGGGATCGGAGTACAGGAGGTAAGCGGTCCGGTGCAGGGCGACGACTGTCTTCCCCGTGCCCGGACCACCGTCGACGACGAGAGCGCCACGGGATCCCGCGCGGATGATCGCGTCCTGATCGGCCTGGATGGTGCCGAGCACATCCCGCATCCGGGCAGACCGGCTGCCGCCCAGGCTGGCGATGAAGGCGGACTGGTCGTCGAGCGCCGCGTGCCCTTCAAGCCCGTCCGGCGTGAACACCTCGTCCCAGTAGTCGCTGATCCGGCCGCGGGCCCAGCGGTACCTGCGGCGGCTCGCCAGGCCCATCGGGTTGGCGTGGGTCGCTCCGAAGAACGGCTCGGCCGCGGGAGAGCGCCAGTCGATCAGCAGCCGGCGGCCGGCACGGTCGGTGAGGCCAAGCCGTCCGATGTACACCGGCTCGGGGTTGTCCGCCCTGACGATGCGTCCGAGGCACAGGTCCAGGCCGAAGCGACGCAGGGCACGCAGCCGGGAGGTCAGCCGGTGGATCTGCATGTCCCGGTCCAGTGCCTGCCGGCCGATGCCGCCCGGCGCCTTCCGCTCGGCGTCGAGGCGGCCGGTCAGGTCGGCGATCGACTGCTCGAGGGTCTCCGCGATCGCCGCGAAGTGCTGCTGGTCACCGGCGATCAGCGCCGGGTCGGCCTTGGCCGCCAGATTGCCGGGAAGGTCAAACGCGCTGGCAGCCAGCGAACTCACGTCATCAGCTCCGATCTGAGGTTGCCTGCGTTCTGCCCCGGCCTGCGATTATGCGGCATGACCCGGGTCTTGCGGCAAGCCCCACAGTCCGCTATAGATTGAAAATGGAGGGGTGCGCGGTCTTACCCGCCGCTCGACGTGGCACATGCGTTCTGGGGACGCGGCGTCGCGCCCCCAGAACGAATCGTGGCTGTTACCTACGGTACCTACGGGCGGACCTCGTAAACGAGGTTGAACGGCGTCTCGGCGGCCCGGCGGAACCTGGTGAATCCGGCTTCGGCGGTGACCTGCCTGATGGCGGCCTCGCCTGCCTGAGCGCCGAGCGCATAGCCGCCGGGCTGGGACAGCGCGTTCGGCACGCACAGCTGCGTTGAGGCGTTGTAGTAGATCCGCCCCACCGGGTTGAGGTTGCCGGCCACCTCATCGGCCGCGTACGGCTCCACGACCAGCCAGGTGCCATCCGGCTTGAGCGCCTGGCGGATGTGCCGGGCGGCGGCGAGCGGATCGCCCATGTCGTGCAGACAGTCGAACGTGGCGGCCAGGTCGTAGCCGGTGCCGGAGAAACCGGCCGCGGAAGCGACCTCGAAGTTGATCCTGTCCGCGACGCCGGCGTCGGCGGCCCGCTTGCGGGCGATCTCGATCGACTGGTCGTGGTAGTCCGAGCCGGTGAGCCGGGAGTTCGGGTATTCCTGGGCCAGCAGGATCGTGGACGCGCCGAGCCCGCAGCCGATGTCGGCTACCCTCGCGCCGGCCTGGAGTTTGTCCTGCACGTCGTCAAGCGCCGGGATCCAGGACGGGATCAGGTTGGCGATGTAGCCGGGACGGAAGAACTGCTCGCAGCCGATGAAGACGTTCTCGTCGTGCTCGTGCCAGCCCATCCCGCCGCCGGTGCGGAACGCCTCGGTGATTCGCGGCTCGGACTTCAGCATGCCGAGCGCGAGCACGAACGCCCCGGGAACGTACACGCCGCCGTCCGGATTCGCGAGCGCGAACGCCTGCTCCTCGGTCATCGAGTACGTGTCGGTCGCCGGGTCGTAGTCCACGTACCCGCCGGCCGCCTGGCCGCGCAGCCATTCGGCGACGTACCGGAAGTCGGTGCCAGTCCGCTCGGCCAGTTCGTCGGCGGTGGCGGGGTGGCCGGCCAGCGCCCGGTACAGGCCGAGGTGGTGTCCGGTGACCACACTGCCTGCCGCGAAGGTAGCGCCTAGGTCGGAGACGAACCGGCCGAGGAACTCCTGCAGCTTGTCCATGTCGACAGCCATGATGAGCCTCCTTGAGGTTGATGTGTGGCGACTGTCAGGTCGTGAGTTCTTGGTCAGGGCTTAGAGGCCTCGACGGGAGTACCGGACGTACGGCCCCATTCGGCCCAGGACCCGTCGTAGACGCGGACCCGCTCGCGGCCGAGCAGGTGGGTGAGCACGAACCAGGCGGTGGCGGCGCGCCCGCCGATGGTGCAGTAGGTGATCAGCTCCTCGCTGCCATCGAGGACCGCCGGCGCGAACAGGTCGCGCAGTTCCGCGGCGGGGCGGAACGACCCGTCTTCGCGGTAGATGCCGTCGACGGGCTGGTGCACGGCCGACGGCACGTGCCCGGCGCGGCCGCCTGGTTCCATGCCGCCCGACGGCCAGAAGCGCTCTCCCGCGTACTCAGCCGCGGAGCGCACATCGAGCAGCGTGATGCCTGGCTGGCCGATGGCCTCCCGCACCGCTGCCAGGTCCGCGCGGATGCGGGAGTCCTCGTCGGCGAGGCGCCAGCCGCCCGGCGCCGGTTCGCTGGCGGCGGTGCTCCACGGGTGGCCGCCCGCCCGCCAGGTGTCGCGTGAGCAGTTCAGGATGCGCACGTCCCGGTGCCCGTAGAGCTTCAGCAGCCACAGGCCCAGGGCGGGCGCGTACCCGTAGCACACCACGGTGGAGTCCGGCTCGATCCCGGAGCTCTTGAACAGCCGCTCCAGCGCGGTGGTATCCATCAGGCGGTAGTCGGCATCCTTCACGGCGGCGTAGACGTTCCAGAGCGTCGCGCCGTCGATGTGCCAGTCGTTGTAGGCGGCGGGGCTGACGTCCACCTCGACAACGCGGACCCGCGGGTCGGACAGGTGAGCGTGCAGCCATTCCGGATCCACCAGCACTCCGTCGCCGGTGCCCGCGAGCCGCGTGTCCTCATCCCTCAGTGATGCGGTCTTCATGTGAACCTCCCTGCGTTGGGCTCCTGGGCACAGGTGTACGACGGCACCATTGCCGCAACGTTGTCCCAGGCTTGTCGCAGGGTTGGCGAAACCTTGGCGGCGACTCGGGTTACAGCGACTCGGGTTACAGCGGCTCGTATTGTCGCGGCTCAGGTTGCGGCGAGAAGGCGCTGGTAGAGCTCGCGGGTGGCCGGGCTGGGTGAGACGCCGAGCTGGTCTCGCAGGCATTCACAGAGCTGGCTGTACACACCCAGGGCTTCTGCAAGGTTGCCCTGGGCAGCGAGGGCCTGCATGAGGTAGCGGTAGCCGCTTTCCCGGAGCGGCGCTAGGCGGGTGAGCTGCCGGCCGGTCCTGACCGCGCTGGAGAGCTCGGTGCCGCCGACGCCCAGTCCGGCTGCCGTGTAGCACTCAAGGGCGCGCAGGCGCAATTCCGTCAGCTGGTGCCGGGTCTGATCGATCCAGGGTGCATCCTCGCCAGGGAGGAAGTCCCGCTCGGCCACGAACAGCGCGGTGAGCGACGGCCCCCATGCGCGCGGCCAGTCTTGCAGAGCGACCGCGGATTCGGCCCGGTGGATGGCATCGACGGCCGCTTCCAGGTCGACCCAGGCATCGCGCAGGCACAGCCGGAGGGTGGAGCGTCCGTCCACGGCATCGGCGCCGAAGACCCGTCGCAACTTGGACAGCAGCGGGTTCAGCCGTGCGTCGACCGCGGCGGGATCGGGTTCGCGCCAGAGCGCTTCAGCCAGCTCGTCGCGGGGGATGTGCCGATGACGATTGACGACCAGGTAGGTGAACAGCAGCCGTCCCTGACGGCCGGGCAACCCGGACTCAAGGCGCTGGCCGTCGCGCTCGACGGCCAGCGGCCCGCAGATCTGGATCCGCACGGGGTGTGACGACGCCAAGGTCACGCCAACATCCTGGCATTACGCTGGGCATACAGCCATAGCTAGGAGGCGATGGTGAAGCTGATCCGATGCGAATGCGGGTACGTGGCCCGCGGCGATAGCGATGACCAAGTGGTCGGGATGATCCGCGGGCACTTGTCCACCGACCATCCGGCCCTGCTGGAAACGGTCAGCCGGGAGGACCTGATCAGCTGGATCCAGGCGGACTAGCCTGGACCCAGGTCAAGCAAGCCCCGGTCCGCGTCACGTCTACGCGCACCGGGAGCCTGCCTGCTGCCGTATACTCGTAAGCCGTGCGCTCGTAGCTCAACGGATAGAGCATCTGACTACGGATCAGAAGGTTGGGGGTTCGAGTCCCTCCGAGCGCGCCCAGGTCAGAGGCCCCTTACCAGATCCGGAAGGGGCCTTTTGCTAACGCCGTTGCTAACAGCGGCCTCAGTTGGTGGCGGCTACCGTGCGGGCGAAGATGTCGGCGGCCTCGCTGAGCTGGTCGCTGATGACGTGGGCGTACACGCGCAGCGTCCTGCCGGGTGCGGAATAGGCGCCATGGTCCGGCACCGTCCGGTCAGTCCGTGAGAAAGCTGTGAAAGCCTCCTGCTCGCCCAGCCGGATGACCCGTGCCGAGCGCAAGCCCTCGGGCGGCGAAACTCGTTTCAGAACGACAGCGTCCCGCTCTCCGCGAACTTGTCCACCTCGAGGCGCGGGAATGGCAATGGCGTCAACGAGCAGCTGCCGTCGGGGTTGCGGGCCAAAAGCGCCACGGCGGCCTCCGTCCCGGTGAAGCTGCCGGTCGCGTCGTCGAACTGCCCGGTGCCGCCGGTCACGTCCCAGGTAAACTGCTCCGTCCCGGTGAACACACAGCTATGCGGGTTGACCGAGCCTGACAACAGGGTCCCGGCCGTGCTCCTCACGTGCATGGTGCCACTGCGGAAGACCAGATCGTCCCGGCTGACACCAGCAGGATCGGGAGGCACGAGCTCGACGACCCGGCCGACGCCTTTGAACACCCCCCTGGCGCGCACCACGCTGGCGATGACCGTCCGGCTGTTACCCGGCACGGCCGCGAACACGATGGTGCCGCTGAGCGTCTCGGTCCCCCCCGTCGCCGCGGCCGCAGACATGGCAGGCGCAGCGAAGATAGCCAGCGCGGTCCCAGCGGCCAGCAGCGCCCCTTTCACCAGTCGTTTCATGCTTCCCCCTGTCACCCTGAAGGACGTTCTCTTCCTCAAGCAGCTCATCGAGGCCCGGAAGCACCGGGCGGTCATCGACCGGTACTATCCGATTATGCCGGAACCTCTGGGTTATGCCATTTCCATGCATACCAGGCAATAAACGCCGTGGTAGCAATCATTATGATTGAGAAGAATATATAAGCCAGAGTCGGCGTTTTAACAAATAGCGTTACGAGCTGAACAATAGTCAAAATATGGCTGCGATGATGTTCGTCCAGCGATTTGCTCGGTAGTTCAGTACCCGGGACAGGAGAATCATGGCTATCGAAATCTCAATCAATAAACCGGCGCCCAGCAAGAAGGCTTGAGTGTAATGAACGGTCGGCTTATGGTTTATGAATACGCTATAATACAGCGTAGTAATATCGATGTAGGCAGCGTTGAACATATAGAATATCCAGAGCAGCGAGAGTCTTTCCTTCGCGCCGTGGGCGGTCGCGGTCACCGGCGCCCGTTGCTCCGTCAGGGTTGCGGTTGCGTTTCGATCATTCATCTCAGACCATCCCCGCGGTGACCGGGGGCTAGCTTGCCGCCGCGAGGCGGATCCCCGATACCTGCCGACCACGTTACGCTAATCCCAAAAAACTAGCAACAGATTTCCGGAAACCAAGGTAATCTATCGGGATGGAAGAGTAAGCGGGTGCCCGTTCCGGACAGGAGAGCCACGAGGCAAGGGCCTTGCTAACGGATTTGCTACAACGGATATGGACAACGCCGGATGCAACTGGATCCCGCAGCCGTCCGCGACCCAGCGAGCAGGCCTGTGAGGCAACCACGGACTGATCTGGACGGGCGGAATCTTGCTACGGATCAGAAGGGTGAGCTTCCATAGAAAGGCAAGGAGCCGGGGCCGATCCTCAGATGCCGGGTAACGTAAGGTACTCGTGAAGTGGCAGTACGACCGCTCATAGAGGAGCACCGATGACCTTCATCCAGATCATCGAGATCACCACGACTCATCCGGCAGAGATCCAGGGCGTGATAGGCGAGTGGGTGGCTAAGACCGAAGGCAGGCGCAAGGCACACCGCGCTGTTCTCACCGCCGACCGCGACCGGCCTAACACCTACGTCCAGATCGTCGAGTTCCCCGGCTACGAAGAGGCAATGGACAACTCCAAGCTGCCCGAGACGTCGGAGTTCGCCGAGAAGCTGGGCAAGCTCTGCGACACTCCGCCGACGTTCCGTAACCTCGACGTGCGTCGCGTCGACGATCTCACCTGATCCCATATTCGATCTCCGCTTGGTACGCCACGCACGAGACAGGCTCGTAATCCGTAGGTCGGATTGTCCAGATCGCGACCGGTGTGGGTGACGTGCCTGGTTACAGGTGCGACGAGCGAGCTTGACCGCGAGGGCGACAGCAACGGCGCAGCCAACCCCGCCACGGACACGACAGCATTCCAGCCACGCTTGCAACTGATCGTCCGACCGGTAGGCCGCTACGCCTGAAAAGTAGACGATCAAGGATCAGTGCCGTCCCGCGTGACTGCTGCCAATACTGCTGCCAGGCCGCTGGACAACGCCTGTCCCGTACGGACAACTCTGGAATGTCGGCCCAGCACACCGACCGCAACGGACGGTCCTGGACGATGTGCCTACTCCTACGGATCAGAAGGTTGGGGGTTCGAGTCCCTCCGAGCGCGCCACACCTTGTGTGACTTGCGTAAAACACAATCAAGGCCCGCGCCGCCCGCGCGAGCCTTTCGGTTGCTCAGAAATCAGAAGGTTGGAGTTCGAGTCCCTCTTCGACCTCTGAGCGTGGCGCGCTCGCGCTATAACTCAACCGTTTGCCCGGTAGTAGGGCGAGCTGGCTGATTTGAGGCGGCGCCACCTTGGCCGCCTGGCAGCGCGGCGGATGCTGCTGCGAACACGGCGGCCACAGTAATGATCGTAATGATCACTGCTTCCGCGTAGAACATGGTGTCCGCGAACGTATAAGCCCAACTCGCCACATGCCCGGAGCCGCTGGCTGAAGCCAGGAGCCAGAAAAAGCTAGTAAAGAGCCCGATACCACTGATGATCACCGCTACTGCGACGACGCCTGCAATCAGCCAGACGAGTGCATTACCCCGCAGCACGGCTCTCCACGCTGGCATGCGTCCGCGCGTGGTCTCACGCCCCACAAGCCACGTGCTTACTCGTTGAAGCCCTCCGCCCGCAGTGAAGAACGCCAGAATGGCGACCCCAAATGCACTAAAGACCCCAAACGCGCTGCAAAGAGTCGTCATCACGTCAGTTTTTGTTGCCATGTACTCAGCCCCCCAAGAACTGTCCCAGAAATAGATTACACGGAGAAAGCCCGGCGTGGGAGGTACGTATTCGGAAATCGTGTGACAGGGGGCCGAGCTGGACCGCGTCTACCAGGGCAAACGCAACCGGACTACAGGACTTCCGAAATAGTTACCGCGGGTGCATTGGGATCTTCGACTGACTCCTCGACCTATGGTCATACATCGGCCCAGTCCCGTCAGAGAGCGTAGACACCCTGAGTTGTTGCATTCAGCCTGAGTGACGGATAGTGGGCTGGGTGCTGGTGTCCTGAGAGTTACACGAGCTGCCGTCCGCACGCGGCTGCTGCGGGCGTGACCTGACCGCGAAGGAGGTGCTGGGGCACCCACCGTCCACAAACATCTAGCCACCGCGACGCAGCGCGACTCTACGAGCCAGGTGCCGACGAATGTTCGCGTCGATTCCTCGGACTGGCACAGGTCAATCGAAGTGATCTTCTGAGACTCGCTGTATGCCTTGCCTAGCGGGGGTCAACATCATGGCTGTGTTGTGCTGATGCCGGTGGACCTATGGCTTCTCCCTGGTAATCCTCATGTGCGGGATGTCCGGGGCCAGGCGCAACAACCGGGCTTCGGCCGATTCGCCCTCCTGACGCTGGTGGGCATCGTCCGCCACTTGGGAGCTGACGAAGACCGGCGCACGAGTGATCGCGGCCAGGTTCAGGGCATCGCTCGCACGCGCATCGATAGACTGCACTCCCCGCGGACCATCGACATCGACTGTCGCGGCGTACGCACCCTCGATCAGCCGATCGACCCGCACCTCTCGGATCCGGCCGCCGAGACTCCCCACCAGCGCGGCGGCGAAGTGATACGTCATCGGGCGAGCAAATTCCAGGTCCTGAAGGGTGGCAGCCAGCCAGAACGCCTCCGCCTCGCCGATGTCAATGACGACCTGCCTGGCCCCGGACACCTCATCCAGGACGACACACTGGAAGATCCTCTCCGCCAGCGGCGGCCCGAAGCCGACCACCTTGGCGATTCGTACCTCTATGTATCCGACGTCGGTAGTCGCGGGCATAGCGACTCCCCTTTCTCGGGTTCTGCTCTCAGGTTACGGCCTATTGCCAACGATCTACTGGCTCGGTGATCAGCACGGCGTGAAGCAGTAACGCAGCAGCGATGCCGACGTCGAATGGACAACCCTAGACAAGTTGCCCATTCCCGCGGATTAGAAGGCCGTGCCCGATCACTGGTGGGCGGTCGCCGACTGCTGCTTGTAAAACGGGCCGGACTCGTTGCCGTAAAGGAGCGCAATCGCTCCGAGGCCGACCAGCCAGATAGCCACACCGATGATCAGCGCGGCAACGGCGTGCACCATGAAGAGCGAGATCAGCAGGTCCAGGGTGTTGATGCCGGAGAACACCGCCGATACGACCCTAGCCCAGCTCCGCCCTGTGCCGTTTGCCCAGGCCATCCAGAGCCACAGGCCTATCGCGATCAGGCCGCCGATTACCAGCGGAACGGTGCGGGCGACCTCGGCGGTGTGCAGGCTCGCTGTCGTGTAGCCCGGGTGCCTCGCCAGGATGGCCGACTTGAGGCTGCCAATTGTCACCACAGCGATGATCACGGCGAGAACCTCAAGGGCCGCACCGGCATACATCAGCTTTACGGCGTTGAGGACCGACCGCGGCGACTGGACCTGCTCGGGCTCCTGCGCAGGTCCCGAAGTTGGGTACGCCGCGTACATCGCTGCTCCCTCGGGGCTACTGAGGGCGACCCGCCAGCCGCTCAGTGCAGGCCGGTGGGCCATCGGCGTGCCATTACTACTGGTATATCAGGGCGCTTGCTAACGGATTTGCTAACAGCGGGCTTGGACGAGCATGGACGCGGCCGGAGTCGCTCACCGACTACACGCCCGTGGGTGCGAGATAAGCGTTGCCGGGCGCGGTGATGTCCTGCCACCAGACACCGACAAGCACCAGTACCGAGCCAGCTTGATTGTGTCCTGGGCCGTCACCGGATACCGGACCCTGACACTCCTGTTCGGCTGGTGGACACTCGCTGAGCCACCTGGCCGGGATCGTTGCGCGCTAACGACGTCCCGGTCATACGTCGGATCGAGCTCCACTTGTAAAGGGTCCTTGACGTCACTAGATAGGTAAAGGTACCTTGACATCATGCGGAACCGGATCCGGGAACAGCGGAGGCAGCGGGGCCTGTCCCAGGCCGAGCTGGCGGCTGCCCTGGGTGTGTCGCGCCAGACGGTGATCTCAATCGAGAGCGGCCGCTACCTGCCCTCTCTGCCGCTGGCATTCACGATCGCGCGGTTCTTTGACCTGACGGTCGACAAGATGTTCGATCCGGATGATGAGGAGGCAGGCGCATGATGACATTCATTCCGCCGCGGCTGCGCAAGCCCGGGATCTACGCGCTGGCTGGGCTGCTCTTCTCAGCCGCGTGGCTGGTGCAGGGCGGTCGGCTGTGGTGGGTCTCGATCCCGGCCCTGATCGGCACCGTCGCGGGTACGGTGCGGCTGTACCGGGTGGGCGGCACCGACACCGACGAGGGCGACCGGATCGGCTCCCGGGCCGATGAGCGGCAGCAGCTGGTCAGCCTGCGGTCCCGGGCCCTGGCCTGCAACCTGACCGCCATCACCTCGTTCATCGGCCTGACCGCCGCGGTGGCCGTCAAGGGGACCTGGGGGTGGCCGTTCCTGCTCACCCTTCTCATCACCGGCTATGGATACCTGTTCGGGCTAGGCACCTACAGCATCGCCGAAGAAGGCATGCCGGATGATGCGGACACCGGGCGTCAGGCACGCCCTCCGGTCAGCTCCTGACCTTGCCCGCGGTCAATCAGGCGGGATTTCCTCCCGCTCGTCCCACTCCTGTCTGGCGGCCATTCCGCCTCCGGGACGATCGTCAGTCATGTCGATAATCGCACGGTTAATGAACCGCCCGATGGCTTTGAGGACGTTGGCTAGCTTTCCCATCATGTCCTGCCTCGAGCCCGACGCGAAATTATCCGTTCGTGATCCTCAGCGTAGCCGTGCTGAGCGAGCCGGGGACCGTGCTAGCCGTACCCCAGATCGGGAGGGCACACGGTGGATCTCCTTTTGCGGCACAGGGAGCATCGAGATAGGCGCCCGTAATGCCGGGCACCGCTGACAAAAGGAGACATCACAATGTACGCAGCAACGTCATGGGGTTACCGTCACCCCTACATCCGCACTGGCGTTCGCATCGCCGCCGGCACCTGGAACCTGATTCTCGGCAGCCTGCTGCTCTCGCATGGCTACCGGTGGGGAGTGGCGCTGTTCGCCGTAGCGGCGCTGATCTTCTGGGCCGCGTACATCCTGGCGCGGGGGAAGTTCGAATCCCGGGCGCGATGACCAGCTAGCGTGCGTCGGCCGGCGTAGCGATCAGAAGAGATCGCCGCCGGTCAGCACGTACAGGAAGGGAACGAGCGGAATCAGCCCGAAGATGGCCCACGCGAGCTTGCCGACGGTGGTCAGATCGGTTCGTGACAGCAGGTTGATCCACATGAGCACTACCGCTACCGGGTGGAGAATACAGAGCAGGAGCTCCACCAGCTTCTTCATGGCACCTCCAAGGCCCGAGCTTGCCGGACGAATTGATGCCCGGGGAAGCGGGTCACAAACACCGGCCGAGACTGGGCAGGAACGAAGAAGCATTCGCCGCGGCGCCGTCGGCATACTGGCTGACGAGACGGAAAGCGACAGCTCGGGGGCAATCGGGCTGTCGATGTGACCCACGACTTCAGGAGCGAACCATGACCGCCACAGAGGGAATCAAGACCGTCCTGCATCCCGTGTCCGACCTGGCGAAGGCCAAGCCGGTGTACGCCGCCCTGCTCGGTGTGGAGCCCTCGGCCGACGCCGCCTACTATGTAGGCTTCGACGCCGCGGGCCAGCACATCGGGCTGGTGCCGGGCGGCGGCCCGCAGGCCATGACCTCGCCGGTGGCCTACTGGCACGTGCCGGACATCGAGGCGAAGCTGGCCGAGGTGACTGCCGCGGGTGCCACCGTGAAGGACCCCGTGCGCGACGTCGGCGGCGGTCGGCTGGTGGCCACCGTCACCGACCCCGACGGCAACGTCCTCGGGCTGCTGCAGGACACGTGAGGCCGGCGCCGCCTGACAAAGGCGGCGGCGCCTCCCCGCAAGATGGAGACAGGATGAGCATGGCCTCGAGGCCGGAGACGCAGTCGCCTGAGCCGCACGCCGCCGACAGTCACGATCTGATCCGCGTGCACGGCGCCCGCGAGAACAATCTCAAGGACGTCAGCATCGAGATCCCGAAGCGCCGGCTCACGGTGTTCACCGGCGTCTCCGGCTCGGGCAAGAGCTCACTGGTGTTCGGCACGATCGCGGCGGAGTCGCAGCGGCTGATCAACGAGACCTACAGCGCGTTCGTGCAGGGCTTCATGCCGACGCTGTCGCGGCCCGAGGTTGACGTGCTCGAAGGGCTGACGACCGCGATCATCGTCGACCAGCAGCGGATGGGTGCCGACCCGCGTTCCACCGTCGGTACCGCCACTGACGCCAACGCGATGCTGCGCATCCTGTTCAGCCGGCTCGGGCAGCCGCACATCGGCTCGCCCAAGGCGTTCTCCTTTAACGTCCCTTCGATCAGCGGAGCGGGCGCGGTCACCCTGGAGCGCGCCGGGAAGACCGTCAAGGAGCGGCGCAGCTTCAGCATCACCGGCGGGATGTGCCCGCGGTGCGAGGGCCGGGGCACCATCTCCGACATCGACCTGACCCAGCTGTTCGACGCGTCCAAGTCCCTCAGGGAGGGCGCGATCACCGCCCCGGGCTACACCGGGGGCGGCTGGAACTCCCGCCTGTACATCGAGTCGGGCTTCTTCGACCCGGACAAGCCGGTCCGCGACTTCACCAAGAAGGAACTGCACGACTTCCTGCACCGCGAGCCGGTCCGGATGAAGATCGCCGGGATCAACATGACGTACGAGGGCCTCGTGCCCCGTATCCAGAAGTCGATGCTGTCGAAGGACCCGGACGCGATGCAGCCGCACATCCGGGCGTTCGTGGAGCGGGCGGTGACCTTCAGCGCCTGCCCGGACTGCGGGGGGACCCGGCTGGCGGAGCCAGCCAGGTCGTCGAAGATCAAGGGGCTCAATATCGCCGACGCGTGCGCGATGGAGATCCGCGACCTCGCCGAATGGATCGGGGCGCTCGACGAGCCGTCGGTAGCGCCGCTGCTCGCCACGCTTAAGCACACCCTCGACTCGTTCACGGAAATCGGGCTCGGCTACCTCTCGCTCGACCGGGCGGCGAGCACGCTGTCCGGCGGCGAGGCGCAGCGCGTGAAGATGATCCGCCAGCTCGGCTCCTCGCTCACCGACGTCACCTACGTCTTCGACGAGCCGACGATCGGGCTGCATCCCCACGACATCCAGCGGATGAACGAACTGCTGCTGCGACTGCGGGACAAGGGCAACACGGTGCTGGTCGTGGAGCACAAGCCGGAGACGATCACGATCGCCAACCACGTCGTCGACCTCGGTCCCGGCGCCGGGACGGCGGGCGGCACCGTCTGCTTCGAGGGCACCATCGAGGGGCTGCGGGCCAGCGGCACCGTCACGGGCCGCCATTTCGACGACCGGGCCACCCTCAAGGAGAAGGTGCGGACACCGGCGGGCGCGCTCGAGGTCCGCGGCGCCAGCACCCACAACCTGCGCGACGTCGACGTCGATATCCCGCTCGGCATGCTGGTCGTCGTGACCGGCGTCGCCGGCTCCGGCAAGAGCTCGCTGATCCACGGCTCGGTGTCCGGGCGGGACGGGGTGGTGTCGGTCGACCAGACCCCGATCCGCGGCTCGCGGCGGAGCAACCCCGCCACCTACACCGGGCTGCTCGACCCGATCCGCGCCGCGTTCGCGAAGGCCAACGGCGTGAAGCCGGCGCTGTTCAGCGCCAACTCCGAGGGCGCCTGCCCCAACTGCAACGGCGTCGGCGTCATCTACACCGACCTGGCGATGATGGCAGGCGTCGCCACCACCTGCGAGGAGTGCGAGGGCAAGCGCTTCCAGGCATCCGTGCTCGAGTACCACCTCGGCGGCCGGGACATCAGCGAGGTGCTCGCCATGCCGGTAGCCGAAGCCGGGGAGTTCTTCGCCGCGGGCGACGCCAAGAACGCCGCGGCGCACGCCATCCTCGGCCGCCTCACCGACGTCGGGCTCGGCTACCTGAGCCTCGGCCAGCCTCTCACTACTCTGTCGGGCGGCGAGCAGCAGCGGCTCAAGCTGGCGACCCGCATGGCGGAGAAAGGCGGGATCTACGTCCTCGACGAGCCGACCGCCGGCCTGCACCTCGCCGACGTCGAGCAACTGCTCGGCCTCCTCGACCGGCTCGTCGACTCCGGCAAGTCGGTCATCGTCATCGAGCACCACCAGGCGGTCATGGCGCACGCCGACTGGATCATCGACCTCGGCCCCGGCGCCGGCCACGACGGCGGCCGGATCGTCTTCGAGGGCACGCCCGCCGATCTCGTCGCCGACCGCCCCACGCTCACCGGCGAGCACCTCGCGGCCTACGTCGGCGCCTGACCGGCGGGCCAGCGGAGCGGCTCCACCCGGCCAGGGTGAAGCCATCGTTTTCGGCGCCCAGATGTCCAGGATGGGCGTCGGGCTATGGCCGCCGCCCCAGCTGAGCGAACTCCGCGTAGCGTCCTAATCGCTCGGCGACCACCCACGGGGCAGCCGTGTCAGCGGCTCACCCGGGCTCGCCAGCGCCGGGTAGGACGGCGTCACCGCCGACGGCCAGCGATCGCGCAGGGCTGTGCGCAAGGCCGAAGCGAGCGAGAGCAGCCGCGGTAGCTTGTCCACCCGTGCCGCCGCGTCGATGAAGCTGCCCAGCCAGGTCAGCACCCGCGGCCTGATCGTGGTCGTTCCCCAGTCCCTGTCTTGCTCCAGCGCCCGGCCGATCCCCGCCCCGCGGGCCACGACCCACCCCGCCAGGGCAGCCGTCAGCGCCACCTCCCAGGAATCATCGAGCGAGACGCCCGCCCCGCTCATCTCGTCGCGGTAGGCCCGCAGCGCCGGGCCGGCCGCCGGGGCGGGCAGTGAACCGAAGCACCAGCAACTCGGGAACGGCGCCAGCAGGTAGGAGGCGTCCAGCGCCAGCGGCCCCCACCCCGCGGTCTCGAAGTCGAAGATCCGGCATCTGCCGTCCACGATGTGCGTGTTGTCCGGGCACGGGTCGCCGTGCACGAACCCGGTGTACCCAGAGCCGTGCAGCAGAGCGGTCAGCGAGTCGATCTCGTCGCCAGCGCCCTCCACCGGCAGCCCTAGCTGCGCCGCGATCCGGAGCAGCGGTTCCTTGCCCTCGGTGACGCGGTCCAGCCACTCGGGCTCGGCGGACACCGACGGCGCGCGGCGCGCCCACACCGAGGCGAACGAGGTGGCCCTGCTCATGCTCCACGCGTGCATCGTGGCCAGCGCCCGCGCGTACGCGATCAGGTCCGCCTCGGCGCGGCCGCGGTCGCGTGCCAGCAGCGAATGGGCCAGCGACGAACCCGAACCCAGGTCTTCCATGAGCAGGAGATCCGCGGAAGCGCCGATGAGCCCCGGCGCGACGGCGGTCTCCTCCGCGTTCAGGAACTCCAGCGCGGCCAGCTCCGCGGCGAAGCCCCGCACCCGGCCGTCGAAGTTCTCCGACCTGCGCCGCTTCAGTACCACGGTCTCGTCAGTACCGTCCACGCGTAGCCGCATGATGTGGCGCCGCCGCCAGTTCGTCTTGGCGGAACGCACCGATACCGGCCGCCCCCAGGCGGCCGCGAGCAGCGATTCAGCGGCGCTGGTCTCCGCCGCCGACAGCGCGGCGGACTCAGCGGGAGAGCCGGTCACACAGGAACGCTATAACCCGTGCGCTAGTGTGTCCGGGCACATCACCGAAGCCACACGCACCAGAAACGAGGACAACGTCGCATGGCAGAAGACGCCCGCCCGCCGTTCCGCGCCGACCAGGTAGGCAGCCTGCTGCGCCCGCCGGAGGTGCTGCGCGCCCGCGACGAGGTCGCCGCTGGCCGGCTTACCGCCGAGGCGCTTAAGGAGGCCGAGGACGAGGCGATCCGCGAGAACATCCGGATGCAGGCGGAGGTCGGGCTGAAGTCAGCGACCGACGGCGAGCTGCGCCGTGAGTCCTGGCACATGGACTTCATCTACCAGCTCGGCGGCATCAGGAAGGTGCAGGACGACACCATTAAGGTCGCCTTCCACAACAAGGACAAGGACTACGAGTGGGCGCCGCCGTCGGCGCACGTCGTGGGCCCGATCACGCTGCCGGAGACGATCTTCGCCGACGCCTTCACGTTCGTCCGCGACAACGTCGCGCTCGGCCAGACCGCCAAGCTCACGATCCCGTCCCCGAGCATGGTGCACTACCGCGGCGGCCGGTCCGCGATCGACGAGACGGTGTACCCCGGCCTGGAGCAGTTCTGGGATGACCTCGCCGCGGCCTACGCCCAGGAGGTCAGCCAGCTCTACGGCCTCGGCTGCCGCTACCTCCAGCTGGACGACACCAGCCTGGCCTACGTGAACGACCCCGCCCAGCGGGAGCACGTGAAGAGCATCGGCGGCGACGCGCTGCGCCAGCACGAGACCTACATCGTCGCGATCAACAAGGCGCTGGCCAACCGCCCGGCCGACCTGGCCGTCACCGCCCACATGTGCCGCGGCAACAACCAGTCCATGTGGGCGGCCGAAGGCGGATACGACTTCGTCGCCGACACGCTGTTCAACAAGCTCGACGTCGACGGCTTCTTCTGCGAGTGGGACGACGAGCGCTCTGGGGGCTTCGAGCCGCTGCGCTACCTGCCCAAGGGCAAGAAGGTCGTGCTCGGCGTCGTCACGAGCAAACGCGGCGAGCTCGAGTCCCGCGACTTCGTCAAGCGCCGCATCGAGGAAGCCGCCAAGTACGCCGATCTCGACCAGCTCTGCCTGTCCGCGCAGTGCGGCTTCTCCTCCACCAAGGAAGGCAACGACCTCACCCCGGCCCAGCAGTGGGACAAGCTCCGCCTGATCGTCGAGGTGGCCGCCGAGGTCTGGGGAGAATAAAAGCTCTATCCAGAACGGCGCCGGGCCAGCGAACCCCGCTGGCCCGGCGCAGTGTTTCACGAAAACGGCTACTCGGACTCTTTCCAGGCCGAGACGTCTTCCCGGTAGGTGTACGG
Source organism: uncultured Actinomycetota bacterium (assembly GCA_963843745.1). Lineage (GTDB taxonomy): Bacteria > Actinomycetota > Actinomycetes > Streptosporangiales > Streptosporangiaceae > Trebonia. The sequence continues at coordinate 64,518 of CAWJLP010000002.1, read as the reverse complement.
GTTGGCCAGCGTCTCGTGCTCGGGGATCTCGGGGTGCATGCCCTTGTCCCATTCCTCCGGGCCGTGCTCGGCCTTGAGGTACTCGATCGTGGACTCGATGGCCGATTTGGCGTGGTCCAGGTCCACGCCGACGAGCTTGTGGTCGTACTTCACGACCTTGCCGTTCACCAGCACGGTGTGCACGTCGCCGCGCCCCGCCTGGAACACCACGTGGCCGTACGGGTGCAGCACGGGGAAGCTGACCGGGGAGTTGTCGTTCTTGATCAGCACCAGGTCGGCCTTCTTGCCCGCCTCGACGCTGCCCACCACCGAGTCGAGGCCAAGCGCCTTCGCCCCGCCGCGGGTCGCGTAGTCGACGACGTCCTCGGCCCGCAGGATGTGGTTGGTGACGCCGGCGCCGCTGGTGTGCGCCTCGAAGTGCTCCATAGCGCGGTCCGCGTTGAGCGTGGCCCGCATCGCGCTGAAGATGTCACCGCTCCACCAGACGCTGGTGTCCATCGACAGCGAGACCGGGATGCCGTACCTGCGCAGCTTCCAGGTCGGCGAGTAACCCTGGCCGGCGTTGCACTCGCTCTCGGTGGAGATCGAGGCGAACCCGCCGGTGGCGGCGATCTTGTAGTAGCTGTCCGGGGACAGCGTGGCCGCGTGCACGTAGATCGTGCCGGGGACCATGTACCCGCCGTCGTACATCTGATTGATGCCGACGTCGCTGGTGACGTTGAAGACGCCTGCGTGGGTGGTCACCGCGACGCCGAGGTCGCGGGCCACGTCGAAGGCGGCCTTCTCGGGGAAGCCCTCGACGCCGGGCAGGTCGAAGGCGATCTGGAAGCCGAGCATGTCGCCCTTGCCGTCGATCCGGCGGTTGTAGAAGTCGCGGAACTCCGGCGTGGTGGCCCACTCCCAGGCGCCCTGGTGGATGTTGCCGTAGGCGAGCACGAACCGGCCCGGCACCGCTTCCAGGGCATCCACCGCGGCGTCCGCGTACTCGGTCGTCTGCAGCCCGTGCGACCAGTCCACGCTGGTGGTCACGCCGGCGTCGATGGCCTCGATGGCCGACAGCAGGTTGCCCGCGTAGTAGTCCTGCGGGCGGAACTTCTTGCCCCAGGTCAGGTAGTAGTAGACGAAGTACTGGGTGAGGGTCCAGTCGGCCCCGTATCCGCGCATGGCCGTCTGCCACATATGCCGGTGGGTGTCGATCATGCCGGGCATGACGATCCCGCCGGTCGCGTCGATCTCCGCGGTGCCCGCGGGCACCTCGAGGTTCGGGCCGACCGCGGCGATGCGCTCGCCGTCGGTGAGCACATCCGCGCCGGTCAGGACTGTGCGCGAGTCGTCCATGGTGAGCACGGTCGCGTTCCGGAACACCACCGGCTGACCCGGCTGCGGTCCCGCTGAGGTCATGAGGAAGCCTCCACTGTGAGGTAATTGTGCGGACGAACGTCCGATAGTCGGTCGGCAGAAGCCTGATCGGAACACTGTCCCTTAACGGTCATTGTGTCAAGGGCGCTGAACTGCCACACCAGGTGCGCATGACCGCTGACCTGTCCGCCATGCGGACATAGGCGCTACAGTGCGGTGGACGTGCGAAACAGGTACCAGCGCCGGGAGGCGACGTGGCTCGTCGGGACAGCAGTCCAGACTTCATCGAGGCGATCGCCCGCGGCCTCGACGTGATCCGCGCCTTCGGTTCCGGACAGCCCATGATGTCGCTGGCCGCGGTGGCGAACGCGAGCCACCTGCCGCGCCCGACGGCCCGCAGGATCCTGAAGACCCTCGAGGAACTCGGCTACGTCAGGCAGGCAGGCGGCGGTTACGAGCTCACCCCGCGGGTACTCGATTTGGGGATGTCTTATGTGCTTTCCCGCGGCCTGTGGGAGGTAGCCAGGCCGCATATGGAGGCGCTGGTCGCGCGCACCAGGGAGTCGTCGTCGATCGCTCAGCTCGACGGCTCCAACATCGTCTACGTCGCGCGCGTCGCGGTGCCGAAGATCGTGACGCTCGCGGTGACGATCGGCACCAGGTTCCCCGCGATGCAGACCTCGCTCGGCAAGGTGCTGCTCGCCGCCCTGCCGCCCGCCGAGGCGGACCGGGTGCTCGCCGAGCCGAGCCGGTCGGGCATCATGCCGCGCTGGCAGCCGGACGCCGGTGAGCGCGCCGTCGCGCTGCGCGAGGTGCGGGCGCGCGGCTGGGCGCTCACCGACGAGCAGCTGGCGCCCGGCATCAGGTCGGTCGCCGTGCCGCTGCGGGACGGCGACGCCCGGGTGATCGCCGCGCTCAACGTCAACTCGCATGCGGCAGAGACCCCGCTCGAGGTCCTCACCGGTCACCACCTGCCGCTGCTGCTCCAGGCAGCGGGCGCGATCAGCGCCGACTGGGCCGCCTGCCAGGGTGCTCCGCAGGTCACGGTGGCGGGCAGCGTGTCTTGACAGCCATCAGAGGGAATAACCATACTCGGCAGGCGGACCTTTGTCCGTTATGCGGACACATCTCCATAACAGGGCCAGACAGAGGGGCACTGCATGACCGATCCTGACCGTGCCGGGCGCCCGGGTCCGCTATCCGGGCTGCTCATCGCCGACTTCTCTCGCGTGCTGGCCGGCCCGTACTGCACGATGCTGCTTGCCGACCTAGGCGCCGACGTGATCAAGGTGGAGAGCCCGGCCGGTGATGACACCCGCTCCTGGATGCCTCCGGTCACCGACGATGGCGTCTCCACGTACTTCCTCGCCATCAACAGGAACAAGCGGTCGGTGGCGCTCGACCTGAAGAACGACCACGACCTGGCCCTGGCCAGAGAGCTCGCCCGCCGCGCCGGCGTGTTCGTGCAGAACTTCAAGCCTGGCGGCCTGGCCAGGTACGGCCTGGACTACGACTCGGTGAGCGCGGTCAACCCGGCCGTCATCTACGCCTCGATCAGCGGGTTCGGCAGCGGTGGCGGCAAGGACCTGCCGGGCTATGACCTTATGGTGCAGGCGATGTCCGGGCTGATGTCGCTCACCGGGGATCCGGACGGGCCGCCGTACCGGGCGGGTATCTCGGCGTTCGACGTGATCGCGGGACTGCACACCACGATCGCGATCCTCGCCGCGCTCAACCACAGGAACGAGACGGGCGAGGGCCAGCACCTCGAGGCGAGCCTGCTGGCGTCGGCGATGTCCGGCATGGTGAACCAGACCAGCGCCTTCGCGGCCGCCGGCGTCGTGCCGTTCCGGATGGGCAACTCGCATCCCAGCCTGTTCCCCTACGAGCCGCTGCCGACCGGCGACGGCGAGCTGATCGTCACCGCGGGCAACGACGCCCAGTTCAGGAAGCTGTGCGACGTGATCGGCGCGCCCGAGCTGCCCGATGACCCCATGTTCGCGACGAACCCCGGCCGGACCGCCAACAGGGACAAGCTCAAGCCGCTGCTGGCGGAGAAGCTCGCGGCCCGCTCGGCAGGCGAGTGGTTCGACGTGCTCATGGCCGCCGGCGTGCCGTGCGGGCCGATCAACACCGTGGACAAGGGGGTCGAGTTCGCGCAGAAGATAGGCCTCGACCCGATCGTCACCGCGGGCGCGGGAGACCGCACCAGGCCCTCGATGCGGCACCCGGTCACCTTCTCCAAGACGCCGGCCAGCTATCCGCTCGCGCCGCCGGACCTTGACGAGCAAGGCGACGAGATCCGCGCCTGGCTGGCGACCGAGGAAGGATGATAAAGGGCATGGCACAGGAGTACTCGACCTCGCTCGGCACCTCGGACGCCGACACGATCACCCTGCTCGGCCAGAGCCTGGCCGATGACCTGATGGGCAAGGTGGGGTTCGGTGAGCTGACGCTGTGGATGGTCACCCAGCGCCGCCCAACCCAGTCCGAGGTGCGAGTCTTCGAATCGGTGCTCGTCGCCCTCGCCGACCACGGCTTCACGCCGACGGCGATCGCGGCCCGGCTGACCTACCTGAGCGCCCCCGACTCGCTCCAGGGCGCGCTCGCGGCGGGCCTGCTCGGCGGCGGCTCCCGGTTCCTCGGCGTCACCGAGGACGCCGGCCAGTTCCTCGCCGGGGCGCTCGCCGAAGCGGGTGAGATTCCCGCCGATGACGCCGGGTACGACGAGCTCGCGCTGGCAGCCGTCCAGCAGGCGCGGGCGGCGAAGAAGTTCGTCCCCGGCCTCGGCCACCCGGTGCACAAGGTCCGCGACCCGCGTACCCCCGCGCTCATCGAGATCGCGGAAGAAGAGGGGCTGCGCGGCCCGCACCTGCGGCTGTTCGAGGCGATTGGCCGGGTCCACCCCCAGGTCCTCGGCCGGACGCTGCCGCTCAACGGCGCGGGCACCTGCGGCGCCGTACTCGCCGACCTCGGCCTGCCGCTCAATCTGCTGCGCGGCTTCGCCTTGCTCGCCCGCGCCGCGGGACTCCTCGGCCAGCTGGCCGAGGAGCAGCGCACGCCGATCGCGAACGACATCTACATGCACGTCGACCGCAACGCGGTTTATATTCCCCCCAAGTCCGAGTAAACCCGGGAGCCGCCATGGCAACTGTCGCAGCGGTCATCGCCTCGACGCATCACCCGTTCTACTACCGCGCCAGCACCTCAACCGGCGACGACCGACCGCCGTTCGCCGATGAGTGGGTCGCGAAGATCACCGCCTTCCGCGAGACCCTCACCCGCGCCAACCCGGACGTGCTCGTCCTGGTGGGCAGCGACCACTTCCACCAGCTCTGGCTGGACAACATGCCGCAGTTCCTCGTCGGCAACGCGCCGTTCTACAACGCGAACTGGTACAACGAGGAGCGCGAGTTCGGCCTGCCCCGGATGTTCTTCACCGGGAACGAGGACCTGTCCACGCACATCCTGCGCAACGGCCTCGACGCGGGATTCGACCTCGCGTTCAGCAACGAGCTCCGCATCGACCACAGCGTCACCTGCCCGATGATCACGCTGCGGCCGGAGGCCGACCTGCCGATCGTGCCCGTCTACACGAACATCTTCGCGCCGCCGCTCCCGCAGCCGAAGCGGTTCGTCCAGCTCGGCCAGGCGATCCGTGAGCTCGTCGAGTCGTGGCCGAGCGACCAGCGGGTGGCGATCATCGGGACCGGCCACCTGTCGCTCGAGCTCGGCGGTCCCCGCCAGTTCGGCCCGCACGGCCCGGACCCCGAGTTCGACAGGAAGGCCGTGGAGTGGATCGCCAACGGCGACATCGAGAAGGCGCTCGGCGAGGTATCGCTGGAGAACCTGTGGGAGCCGGGCAACGCCACGCACGGCTTCCTGGACTTCATGCTGATGATGGGGGTGGCGGGCGCCGGCGAGAAGGCCGACTACGCGGACACCCTCGACCTCTTCCACACCATGGAGGCGTATTTCACCTGGTACCCGGAGGGTGCCAAGTGAGAGCGAGCCTTGGTTTCCAGGCGAGCGGGAAACACAGCACCTGGTACCCGGAGGGAGCGGGAGCGTGAGCAAGTACCTGCTGGACAAGTTCCTGTACACCGTCGACCGCGACCCCGAGCTCGTCGAGCGGTACCGGGAAGACCCGCGCGGGACCGTCGAGTGGTGGGAGGCCGAGCGGGCCAACGCGATCCTGAACGTGCACGGCGACGACTGCAGCACCTGGCTGAAGTTCGACGACGCAGAGCGGGAGGCCCTGGCGACGCACGACTACCCCGGGCTGTTCGAGCTCGGCGCGCACCCGTTCCTGACGCTGACCCTGTTCATCGCCATGTTCGAGCGCGACTACGACGAGCCCCTGGGCTTCCAGCTCGAGTACGCCCAGCGCCTCTCCCACTTCAAGCTCCCGTACCCCGACATCACCACCTGACCTACCGCCCACACCGACGGCGGTCCCCGCACCCGCGGGCGACCGCCGTCCGCATGAGTTAACTAACCCCGAAGCGACTTCGTATCACTTCCGGCCCCTCCAGCGTCCGTTTTGCCCGATTTTTAGGGCGAAATCTGATACCTAGATGAATCCCACGGCGACAATGCCGTTGGAGTAACCATGACCAGCCAGCAACGGGAGCGGCCGGTGCGGCCACCTCAGTGCGTCAAAATCGGGCCCAGGCGCTAGCGCCTCCCGACAAGGGTGACTGCACGTGTGGCACGCCCCGGCCGCGGCTCCAGGCAACGCCTACCCGCACGGGTCTGTCAAGGCGTCTGAGGTGCCTTGCGCAGAATGACGAGCGACAGGAGCGCCGCGAAGAGCATCAGGCCGCCCGACACGAAGAGCGCGAGGTGCACACCGTCGCCAAACGCCGCGTAGGCCGCCCCGATCACCTTGCCGACTATGGGGTTCGACTTGTAGTTGTTGACGTTCACGCCTACGACCTGGCCGGTCTCGATGAACTGCAGGATCAGCGTCTTGTAGGCGACGGGCACGCCGAGCCGCACCAGGCCGGTGGTGAGGCTGGCATTGACCTGGGAGAAGACGACAGCACCGAGGACGGCGACGCCGGTGACCGCGCCGATCTCCCGGCTGGTGTTGGCGGCGGAGGCGGCCATGCCTGACCGGTCGGGCGGCACCGCGTCGAGGACGGCGGTGGTAACCGGCACGACCGTGACGCCGATGCCGATGCCGGCCGCCGCGAGGGCCGAAGCGAGCAGGAAGTAGTTCGGGTGCGTGTTGATCAGCGGGTTCGCGAGCAGCAGTCCTGCGCCGAACAGCGCGCACCCGATGGTGATCGGCCACCGCGGCCCCGCGCTGCCCGTCCAGTAGCCGGCGAGGACCGACGAGGCGATCATCAGTACCGTCATCGGCGCGAAGACAAGCGCGATGCGATATCCCGAGGCGCCGAGGACCTGGTTGAGGTACAGCGCGGTGAAGAAGAAGATCGCGAACGTTGAGAAGTACGTGCAGAACGCCACGATGTTCGGCACCGTGAACCAGCGCAGCCGGAACAGTCCCGGATAGAGCAGCGGGTTTCCGGCCCGGTCCTCCCACCAGACGAACGCCGCCGCGAGCACCACCGCGACGCAGAACAGCGTCACCGGCACGGTGGCGGCGAAGCTCGACGTCTCCGCGTCGATGATCCCGAACACCAGGGTGGCCAGCGCCCCCGCGCCCAGCACGGTGCCCACCGTGTCCACCCGCGCGGCGTGCGGGTCCGAGCTCTCCGGCACGACGACCGCGGCGACGAGCAGCGCCAGCAGCCCGAAGAACAGGTTGAACCAGAAGATGCCGCGCCAGTTCCACGCGCCGATGATGGCGCCGCCGATCACCGGGCCGAGCGCGAGCGCCAGCCCGGACACGGCCGCCCAGACGCCGACTGCCCTGGCGCGGGCCCGGTCGTCGGTGTAGATGTGCCGCAGTATGGAAAGGGTGCCCGGCTCGCTCGCCGCGGCGCCGAGGCCCATGATCGCCCGCCCGGCGATGAGGACCTGGGCGTTGGGCGCCAGCGCGCAGAGGATAGAGCCGGCGCAGAACACGCCGGCGCCGGTCAGCATGACCTTCTTACGACCGAGCTCGTCGCCGATCATCCCGCAGGCCAGCATGATGCTCGCGAACGTGAGGGCGTAGGCGCCGATCACCCACTGCAGGTCGGCGACGCTGGCGTGCAGGGTGGTCTGCAGGCTGCCGAGCCCGACGGAGACGATCGTGTTGTCGAGGAACGTCAGGAAAAGCAGCGTGCAGAGCGCGGCGAGCGCGACCGAGTTGGCCCAGTCGCGTTCGCCGCCTCTGCCGCCCGCGCTCGGCAGGCTCAGCTTGCTGTGTTGCATGCCGCGGGGACCGAGATGTTCAGCAGCGAGGCGCCCTGCTTGAGCAGGCCGCAGAACACGTCGTCGCCGACCTTCCACACGCCGTTCTGGAGCACCGAGGTGCCGGTCTGGCCGGTGGCCACCGACGTGCCGGCCGCCGTGAGGTCATACTTCACGTTGGCCTTGGTGGCCGAGGTCACCGAAACGGAATCGACCTTGGAAGACACCGACTGCGCAAGCGGGCTCGCCGAGAACGCGCTGATCGCAGACGCGAACTGTGCGCCGTTCTCCAGCAACAGGACGCGCTTGGCGTTCGGGGTCGCGGGGTTAAAGAACGCCTCCCAATTGGCGGTGATCTGCGCGACGGCAGACCCGCCGGCGGCCGCACTCGAGGATGCCGTCGCTGCCGACGTGGTGGTGGCGGCGGGGGCGGAGGTGGCCGCAGTGGAACTCGAGCTGGAGCCGCCGCTCGAGCAGGCGGCTATCGCAAGGGCGAACACCAGGCCAAGAGCCGGAGCCAGGTACAACCGGTGCACGCGCGAGTAGTGGAATCGCATTCGTTACGCCTCTCTTCGTCGGCGTGGGGATTAGCACGTTAAGCGGATGAGCAATCGCTGAAAGATTCCTGACCTATTGTCGCCCTGGCGCCCAGGGAGCCGCTCAAGATCGCCGACACACACGTCAGTGTGGTGCGCTGGCTATTGTGGACGGGTGCGGGTAGCGACCTGGAACGTCAACTCGGTCAAGCAGCGGGTTCCGCGGCTGTTGCCGTGGCTCGACGAACGACAGCCCGACGTGGTGTGCCTGCAGGAGATCAAGCTCACTCGCGAGGCGTTCACCGAGTTGCTCGGCGCCGAGCTCACGACCAGGGGTTATGAGTTCGCCGTGCACGGGCAGCCGCAGTGGAACGGGGTCGCGATCCTGTCCAGGGCCGGGCTCGACGATGTGCGCACCGGGCTGCCTGGCGAGCCCGGCTTTCCCGGACCCGAGGCGAGGGCGGTCTCCGCGTCGTGCGCTGGCATCCGTGTGCATTCCGTCTACGTGCCGAACGGCAGGACGCCGGATTCCGAGCACTACCACTACAAGCTCGCCTGGCTCGCCGCGCTCAGGGACGCCGTGGCGGCGGGTCCGGAAGCGGCACTGGTCTGCGGCGACATGAACATCGCGCCGGCCGACGCGGACGTGTTCGACCCGGCCGCCTACGTGGGGCAGACGCACGTGACGCCGCCGGAGCGCGCCGCGCTCGCCGATCTTGAGGCGCTCGGCCTGCACGACGTCGTCAGGGACCGGTGGCCGGAGAGCCGGGTGTTCACGTACTGGGACTACCGGGCCGGCATGTTCCACCAGGACTTCGGGATGCGCATCGACCTGATCCTGGCCAGCACCCCGGTGGCCGCCCGGGTCAAGGCGGCGTGGGTGGACCGCAAAGCGCGCAAGGGCACCGCGCCAAGCGACCACGCGCCGGTCATCGCCGACTTGGACGAGGCGCCGGACGGCGACATCGGCCCGGTCGTCCCGCCGCCATCGGCCCGCCCCGCGCCGCGCGGCACCGTCAAGCTCCCGCAGTCGGGCGCCACGCCTGACTGAGCCGGGCTACCGGCCCTTGTTCCGGTAGAGGTGCACCGCGAGCGGGGCGAAGACCACGAGCATCGCCAGCGACCAGCAGACCACGGCCAGTTCGGCGTGCTGCGCCGGCCACGCGTCCACGAGGGCCGCCGGGTTCGGGTTACCGAACAACTGGCGGCACGCGGCGGCGAGCGAGGACATCGGGTTCCATTCCGCTATCGGCTGGAGCCAGCCAGGCATGCCCTGGATCGGCACGAAAGCGCTGGAGATGAACGTCAGCGGCAGGAAGATAATGAATCCGGTCTGCTGCGCGGCCTCCGGGCTGCGCAGCACCATGCCGAGGCAGACGCCGGCCCAGGTGAACGCGTACCCGAACAGCAGGGCGAGCGCGAACGCCTCGATGACGTCGCCGGGGCCGGTGTGCACCCGCCAGCCGATGGCGAGCCCGACGCCGGCCACCACCGCGGCGCCTATCATCTGGGTCAGCAGGTCCGCGATCGTGCGCGCGGTGAGCACCGCCGCACGGGACATGGGCAGCGACCTGAACCTGTCGATCAGCCCGGTGGACATGTCGGAGACGACCGCGACCGCGGTCCCCGGCGCGGTCTGCGCCAGGCTCATGCCGAGCATGCCGCCGATCAGGTACTCGTGGTAGTTCCCGCCGCCGGGGAGGGCGATGGCGCCGCCGAACACGTAGGCGAACATCAGCACGAACATGACCGGCTGGATCGTCACCTCGGACAGCGTCTCCGGCTCCCGCCGGATCCGCGCGATGCTGCGCTTGGTCAGCACCCAGACGTCGTTCAGGAGCTGGGCGAGCGAGCCGCGCCCGGTGGTCAGGTCCGCGGCGGATAGCGTCGTTGCGGTCATACCGCGGCCTCCTCGGCTAGTTCGGCCTTATCGTCGTCTTCGTCCGCCGCCTCCGCCGCGCGGCCGGTGAGCGTGCGGAAGACGTCGTTGAGCGATGCGCTGCGCACCGCGATGTCGCTCACCCCGACGCCGGCGGCGTCGAGCGCGCGGAGCACCTCCGTGGCCAGCCCGTCCGTGGCGATGACGGGAACCTCGAGAAGCCGGCCCCCGTGGCCGGAAAGACTGCCGTTCGGGCTCTGCTGACCCGGGGGGACGACCCCCCGGAACTCCCCGCGTGCCGGGCGCTGCCCGGCGGGTCCGGCGGCGAACGGCTGCAGCGTCTTGACGGCGACCGCGGCGTCGCCCGCCTCGGCCAGCGTGAGCAGCACCCGCTGGCCGCCGAGGGACGCCTTGAGCTCGGTCGGCGTGCCCTCCGCGATGACCTTGCCGCCGTCGATGACCGCGATCCTGTCGGCCAGCTGGTCGGCCTCGTCCAGGTACTGCGTGGTCAGCAGCAGCGTCGTGCCGTCCGCGACGAGCTCCCTGACGATGTCCCACATGAGCGCGCGGGCGGTCGGGTCGAGGCCGGTGGTCGGCTCGTCAAGGAACAGCACGCTCGGGTGCCCGATCAGGCTCGCCGCCAGGTCGAGGCGCCGCCGCATGCCGCCCGAGTACGTCTTGACCGCCCTCGTCGCGGCCTCCGCCAGTCCGAACCGCTCGAGCAGCTCGTCGGCGCGCCGCGTGGCGGCCCGCGTGGTCAGCCTGCTCAGCCGGCCGATCATGACCAGGTTGGACCGCCCGGTGAGGTATTCGTCGAGCGCTGCGTACTGGCCGGTGAGCCCAATGATCCGGCGCACCACGTCCGCCTCCGCCACCACGTCGTGGCCGTCGACCCTGGCCCGGCCGCCGTCCGGGCGCAGCAGCGTGGCGAGCACGCGCACCGCGGTGGTCTTCCCCGCGCCGTTGGGTCCGAGCAGCCCGTACACGGTGCGCTGGCCCACCGTCAGGTCCAGGCCGTCGAGCGCCTTCGTCTTCCCGTAGTGCTTGACCAGTCCTTCCGCCTGGATGGCGGGAGTCTCACTCATTGCTTCTCCGATCCGCTTCCCCGTGAGATCGTACGGTGTACTATACTCGTACACCGTACGCTAGCAGTACGGTGTACGAGAAGCAACTTCTTTTACCGGCGGCGGTAAGGAGCGAACCGTGGACGAGGACGCGGAAGAAGACCTCTTCGTGCCACTGCGGCCGGTTTTCGGCGATGTCCTCCGCGACCGCCGCGACCGGCATGAACTTCGTCGCGAGCGGCAGGTCGCCGAGCACGTGACCAGGCACAGGGAACACGGGCGGCAGCCGGGGCGGCGGGCGCGCGGCCTCGAGGTGACGGACATCGTCGCCGCGGCGATCGCCATCGCCGATGACGAGGGCCCCGAGGCGGTCAGCATGCGGCGGATCGCCCGCGAACTCGACGTGGGCACGATGTCGCTCTACTGGTACGTCAGCTCCAAGGAAGAACTGCACCGGCTGATGCTCGAACGGGTGCAGGCCGAGGCGCTGGCACCGGAACCGTCCGGGGACTGGCGGGCGGACCTGCGCGGGTACGCCCGCATCATGCGCGCCGCGCTCCTGCGGCACCCGTGGGCCATCGACTTTCTCGGCACCGGCCCGCCGGCGGGGCCGAACGACGCGCGTAACGCCGAACGGCTGATGGAGACGCTCGACGGGCTCGGTCTGGACATCGTGACCGCCCTGCGGGTGCTGACGACCTTCGGGACTTATGTGGTGGGCGCGGCGCTGCGCGAGATCCAGGAGATCCGCTGGGGGGAGAGCCTGGCCGAGACCACCGCCGGCATGACCGAGGGCGAGATCGACGAGTCCATCGCCGAATTCGGCCGCAGGATCAGGGAATCAGGGCAGTATCCGCACCTCGTGCGCATCCTCGAGTCAGGAGTCGATCCCGACTCGCCGCTGACGCGGGACGAGCGGTTCGAGTTCGGCGTCGACTGCATGCTCGACGGGATCGCGGCCCGACTCAAGCTGTAAGGGCGGCCCGGTCGGACCGCCCTTACTGTTCCTCCGGCGGCCAGGCCACATCCGCCGGCGGTCTGTAACGGGCTGCCGCCCGCCGCGCTAAGCTCGGCGTTCGCGTGGCCCTTGATCGCTTCCATCACCCGGCGGTGCACCGGCGTCATCGCGTGCTCGTGCTGAACGACGAGCTTCGCCGACCGGGTGAGCGCGGGCCGGGCCGCGGCGCCGAGGGTGGCGTCGAGCACGGACCAGCTGAGGTCGTCGAGCGCGTGCCGCACCGTGTCCGCGTCCTCGGTCCGCTCGCACACGGTCTCCAGGGCCGTGAGCAGCTTCGGGGCCACCAGGTCCGGCGCCATGTCCAGCCGGAACGCGTCGACCATGGGACAGGGTGAGTCGACCGCGGCCGCCGTCTCGAACGCGTTGAGCAGCGGGCTCACGTCGCCCGCGGTCGCCGGGTCATAGAGGCCGGGGAACGGCACTTCCTCATAGCCAGGGTCATAGCCGCTGAAGTAGATCGGCGACCGCGACCCCTTGTGCGCCAGCACCCCGACCGCGACGTCGATCAGGCTGACCGGCCAGCCGAGGTCGGTGATCGCGTGCACCCGGAACTCGCCGCGCTCGGCGCCGAGCAGCGCGAGCAGCAGCAGTTGCGCCGACTCGAGCGCGGACTGGACGTAGAACGCGATTGTCGAGCTGTGCAGCCGGACCACGCCCCGGCCGTCGTCCTCGGCCCAGCCCTGCAGCCGCTGGTAGACGATCGAGTTGTCGATCACGTGAGTGAACCTGGATGCCGAACAGAGCATGTCGCTGTCGGATGCGACCGTGGTCGCCACCCACTCCGCGGCTCGCTTGGAGGCCGTGTACATCTCCGGCGAGTAGGGCCGCAGCGCCTTGCCGGTGGACGCGACGACTACCTGCGGCACGCCGGCGGCCGCGGCCGCCGTGAGCACGTTACGCGAGCCGAGCACGTTGGTCGTGACCGTGCGGTGCACCTCCACCTCGGCGAGTGCGGGCGACCGCTGCGCCGCGACGTGGAAGATGAGGTCGGGCCGCACGGCGGCGATGAGCTCGTCGATCGCGCGGCGGTCCCTGACGTCGGCGTACCGGTACTCGGCGCGCTCCTGTCGTGGCCAGCCCGCCGTGACGCCCCGGCTGACGCTGATCAGTCGGCCGGGTTCCCTGGCCGCGAGCTGCGCCATCAGCGTCGAGCCGATGCATCCCGTTCCGCCGGTGACCAGCACGGTCGCACCGCTCACCCGGTTCGCGAGGTCCGCCTCCGGCAGGCAGAGCCCGCGTTGCTTAATGCCGAGAAACCTCGCGTACTCCCCAGCCGCGTCCGGTTTCGCGGCGACCAGCGAGCTCGTCAGATCGCGAAGTGCGCCGATCTGGTCCTCGTCGAGACGCTCCTGGCGTGCCGGCACCGCGCGCAGCATCGACTCAATGATTTCAGAAGCTTGACCCACCCTCGTGTCCTCCCGCCCAGCTACTCGCTTCAAGCAAGCTATAGGCATCTTGAAGCAATCTGTACTTATTCGCTAGTAGCCCAGCGGGGAATCGGCCACCCAGCGTCACCTAGAAGCAACTGCTAAGAACTAGGTCATGCCCACCACGGAAATATCTGTAACGTTCCGCGCGTGAGCGACCTGCCTGCTTTGCAGACTTGTGACCGTAAGGTCGGGCCGCGCTACCCGGGCACGACCCAGGAGCGATTCCGTTTGTCATGCGTAACCACTGTTTGTCCCGCCACAAGGAGCCACTCTACCGGCGGATGGCGTTCATCACACAGCCAGCCCGCGTTCCCGGCCTTGTTGACCGGCGGACGCGCAGCGTGCCCAATGAGTTAGACGATCCGCCTTAGGTGATTAAGAGAATCGCAATTTCCAAGGGTGGGCATCGCCGATTCGATCGGTACCCGTCCGCTTACCATCTGAAGTGCACGAACAGGCGGCCGAAGTTCTTGGAGTCCTTCTCCACCCGGTGGTACAGCGGCTTGATGTCCTTGCGTTCGAGAAAGCGAAGCACGTGCTTTTTCAGCTGGCCGGAGCCCTTGCCGGGGATGATCTCCAGCAGCGGCGCCTTCTTCGCGGCGGCCTCGTCGAACTTCTGCTGGAGCGCGCGGTCGATCTCGGCGCCGTGGTTGTAGATGCCGTGCAGGTCCAGCGTCAGCTTCACGTCACCAGGCTACGCCGTCGGCTGCGGATCCAGCCCGAGCCGGGTCACGATCTCGTCCACCAGATGCGCGGGGCCGCCGTCTTCGAGCAGGATCAGCACGCGCTCGTCGGGAGCCGGCGGCTCGACCGCGGCCAGCTGGCTGTCCAGCAGCTTCTCGGGGAAGAAGTGCCCCGCCCGGTGGCTCAGCCGCTGGACGAGGTCTTCCCTGCTCACCTCGAGGAAGACCATCGTGGCGGCGGGCCGCCCGGAGAGCAGCTCGTCACGGTAGCGGCGCCTGAGCGCGGAGCAGGTGATCACCCCCGACTCCCCGGCCGCCTCGATGTCGTCCATCCAGCTGGTGATCGCGCGCAGCCACGGCGCCCTGTCCTTGTCGGTGAGCGGGATGCCGGCCCGCATCTTCGCCACGTTGACCGCGGAATGGAAACCGTCGGCGTCGGCGAACCGCCAGCCCAGCCGCGTGGCGAGCTGCGTTCCCACGGTCGTCTTGCCGCTGCCGGCCACGCCGGCCACGATCACGATCACGGCGCGGAGTCTATCGGGGCTCAGGGGAAGAGGAGAAGTAAGAGCGGCCCGCGGGCGCAACGTTGGGAGCGTCATTTCTGTTACCCGCGGGCCTGCTCTACTTGCTATACGCACCGCGGGCCCCACCGGTTCAACCCGGTTCCGCTAGTTTTGCCGAAACCAGTTTTGCCTCGCGAAGGGTGCTAGCGAAGCAGCGCACCCGCCGCCACGGCGGCGAACACCACCGTCAGGTACACCAGCGACAGATGGAACAGCCGCATCGTGACGAGCCGTTCCCCGCCGTCGGCCTCGTCCCGCCGCGACGCGCGGTGCAGCCGGTGCACCTCGGCCAGGAACGCGGCGCCCGCCACCGCCGCGACTGCCTCGTAGACCGGCCCGGCCCAGTGCCACAGCGCGAGCGAGGCCGCGACCATCAGCCAGCTGTACACCACCGACTCGGCGAGCACCCGGCGGACCGGCGCGACCACCGGCAGCATCGGGATGCCGGCCCGCCGGTAGTCCTCCCGGTACTTGATGGCCAGCGCCCAGAAATGCGGCGGCTGCCAGAAGAACACGACCGCGAACAGCAGCGCGGCCGCCCAGGACAGCGACCCGGTGGCCGCCGCCCAGGCGATGAGCACCGGCGCCGCGCCGCACACCCCGCCCCACAGCGTGGACTGGGAGGTGTGCCGCTTGAGCAGCATGGTGTAGATCACCACGTAGTACGCGATGGCGGCCAGCGTCAGCCCGGCGGCGAGCAGGTTCGTGGCCGCCGCGAACAGCGCCACGGCGACCACGCCGAGCAGCGTGCCGAAGACGAGCGCCGACCGCGGCGCCACGGTGTGCTGGACCAGCGGCCTGCCACTGGTCCGGCGCATCACCTCGTCGATGTCCCTGTCGATGTAGCAGTTCAGTGCGTTGGCGCTGCCGGCGGCCAGCGCGCCGCCGATGACCACCACCACCGTCACCAGCAGCGAGGGCAGCCCGCGGTAGGCGAGGAAGAGCGTCGGGACCGCCGTGATCAGCAGCAGTTCGACGATCCGCGGCTTGCACAGCGCAACGTATGCGCGCACCGTGGCGCTTGCTCGAAGGCGCTGCCGCTGCTGCGGTGCAGTGGCAGCCTCGTAACGGACGTTGACCGCGCTCACCTGGGATAAGACCAACCGTTTCTGCCCTGCGGGAGGCCGGGCACCTCACGAGACTACACGGCGTCGTAATATGCCGCCGCGCCAGCCCGCACGTGGCGAAGCGGGGGCCGCCTGGAGCCGGCTCCGTACGTTCGGGAAAATCATTACTGGGAAGTCCAGGAGAGAGAAACCGAGCAGACGGGGGGAATGTGGCGGCTGGCGCGGTCCCGGTCTCGACTTACCGGTTGCAGCTGACCCCAGATTTCGGATTCGCCCAGGCGGCCGCGGTGGCCGGATACCTGGCGGCGCTCGGCGTCACCCACGTCTACCTCTCGCCGGTCCTCGAGGCGGTGCCCGGTTCGCGGCACGGGTACGACGTCACCGACCACTCGCGGATTCGTGAGGAGCTCGGCGGGGAGGACGGGTTCCGCGCGATGGCCAAGCGGTTCAGCTCCCACGGGCTCGGCATCGTCCTTGACATCGTGCCGAATCACATGGCCATCCCTGATCAGCTGCCACTGAACAGGCAGCTGTGGTCGGTGCTCAGGGACGGCCGCGACTCGCCGTACGCGACCTGGTTCGACATCGACTGGGCGGCGCAGGACGGGCGGATGCTGCTGCCGATTCTGGGCGGGCCTGTGCAGGACTCCCTCGGCGACCTGCGGGTGGAGCCCGACGGCGGACCAGACGGCGAGCCGGTACTGCGCTACTTCGACCACTGTCTCCCGCTGCGGCCGGGCACGGCGCGGCTGCCGATGCGCGGCCTGCTCGAGTCCCAGCACTACCGGCTCGCCTACTGGCGAGACGCCGCGACCGAGCTGAACTGGCGGCGGTTCTTCGACATCAACACGCTGATCGGCGTGCGGATGGAGGACCCGGCCGTGTTCGACGCCGGGCACGCGGTGATCGCGCGGCTGATGTCCGAGGGACTCGTGGACGGCCTGCGGGTGGACCACCCGGACGGGCTGGCCGACCCCCGCGGGTACCTGCGCCGTCTCGCGGCGGCGACTGGCGGCGCCTGGGTGGTGGTGGAGAAGATCCTCGAGGCGGGCGAGGAACTGCCTGGCGACTGGGCGTGTGCCGGCACCACTGGGTATGACGCGCTCCGGCTGGCCGACGGGCTTTTCGTCGATCCCGAGGGCGACTCGCCGCTCGCGGTACAGTACGCGCGGCTGCGCAGCCGGCTGGGCGCCGACACCGGCCTGCTGCCGTTCATCGAGGTGGCCGAGGGCGCTAAGCGCGAGATCATCGCCGGATCGCTGCACCCTGACGTGCTGCGGCTGGCCCGCCTGGTCCGCGACATCTGCGCCGACTGCGAGCTGGCCGATGCGCGTTCCGTGCTCACCGAGGTGCTCGTCAGCCTGCCGGTCTACCGGGCGTACGTGAACCCGGGCGAGCTGCCGTCGGATGAGACGACGGCGGTCGTGCGAGGCGCGGTCGATGCCGCGCGGGGCCGCCTGGCGCGCCTGGCTGCACAGGCTCGCCGAGGAGGTAGGCGCCGCGGCGCTCGGCACCCACCGCCCCGTGAGCGGCGCCGCCGGCCGGACGGGCGAGTTCACCGTCCGGTTCCAGCAGACGTCAGGGCCGGTACAGGCCAAGGGAGTCGAGGACACCGCGTTCTACCGCTGGTTCCGGCTCGTCTCGCTGAACGAGGTCGGCGGCGACCCTGGCCTGTTCGGGGTGCCGCCCGAGGAGTTCCACGCCACGGCCGGCCGGCTGGCCAGATCCTGGCCGGGCACGATGACCACGCTGTCGACGCACGACACCAAGCGTCAGGAGGACGTCAGGGCCCGGCTCGCCGTGCTCGCCGAGATGCCTTCCGAGTGGGGCCAGCAGGTCCTGGAATGGCACGAGCGCGCGGTGCCGCCGCAGCCGTCCGGGACCGGCGGGGGCGCCGGGGGCGCCGGACCCGCCGTGGACGCGGACACCGAGTACCTGCTCTGGCAGACCCTGGTCGGGGCGTGGCCGGTCAGCGAGGAAAGGCTCACCGGGTACCTGACCAAGGCGATCCGCGAGGCCAAGCGGCGGACCTCGTGGACCGACCCCGACCCCGGCTACGAGGCGGCGGTGCTCGGCCTGGCGTCGCGGGTGCTGTCCGACGCGTCGCTTCGCGGCTCGATCGAGGCATTCGTGGCCTCGATCTCTGACGACGCGCTCGCCAACTCGCTCGGTGTCAAGCTGGTCCAGCTCACCATGCCCGGCGTGCCCGACGTCTACCAGGGCTGCGAGCTGACCGGGCTGTCCCTGGTGGACCCGGACAACCGGCGCCCGGTGGACTACGCCCGGCGGCGATCCCTGCTCGCGGACCTGGACGCTGGCCGCCTTGACGCGGCGTCGTACCCGGACCCCGTGGCGCGGCTCGACGCGGCGTCGTACCCGGACCCCGTGGCGCGGCTCGACGCGGCGAAGCTGCTCGTCACGTCCCGCGCGCTGCGGCTGCGCCGCGACCATCCCGACTGGTTCGCCGGGAGCTACGAGCCGCTGACCGCGGCGGGCGACGCGGCCGGCCACGCGGTGGTGTTCGCCCGCGGCGGGCACGCCCTCACGGTGGCCACCCGGCTGCCTGGCGGCCTCCGGCGGCTGGGCGGCTGGGGCGGCACGCTGCTGCCGCTGCCTGTTCCCGAGGCCGGCGCTGGCTGGGTGGACGTGCTCACAGGCGTCGAGTACCGGGGAGAGAGCGTGCTGCTCGCGGATCTGACCCGGCGGCTGCCGGTGGCGCTGCTCGTCCCGCTCGTCCCGCTCGTTCCGCTTGATCCGGAGGCTGGGTGACCGTTTTCAGCGTGTGGGCGCCGGCCGCGGGCCGGGTCTCTGTGGAGGTGGCCGGGCGCGGTCACGAGATGGCGCCGGGCGACCGTTCCGGCTGGTGGCAGGTGGAGCTCCCAGTGTCGGGGGAGACCGATTACGCCTTCCGGCTGGACGACGGCGAGCCGCTGCCCGACCCGAGGTCGCCGCGGCAGCCGTACGGGCCCGCCGGCGCGAGCCGGACCTACGACCATTCGGCGTACGCCTGGTCGGATTCGCGCTGGCACGGCGCGCCGCTCGCGGGCGCCGTCGTCTACGAACTCCACGTCGGCACGTTCACCCCGTCGGGGACGCTGGACGCGGCCATCGAGCGGCTGGACTACCTGGCCGGGCTGGGCGTGACCGCCGTGGAGCTGATGCCGCTCGCGGCGTATCCGGGCCACCACGGCTGGGGGTACGACGGGATCGGGCTGTGGGCGGTGCACGAGCCGTACGGCGGGCCCGACGCGCTAAAGCGCTTCGTCGACGCCGCGCACGCGCGCGGCCTGGCCGTCTTCCTTGACGTCGTCTACAACCACGTCGGCCCCGGGAATCAGCTCGCTGCGTTCGGGCCCTACTTCACCGAGGCGTACACGACGCCGTGGGGCCCGGCCGTGAACCTGGACCAGGCCGGCTCGGACGAGGTGCGCGCGTTCATCACGGGCAACGCGCTGATGTGGCTGCGGGACTACCACATCGACGGGCTGCGGCTCGACGCGGTGCACGCGCTCGAGGATCACCGCGCCCTGCACATCCTGGAGGAACTGGCCGCCGCGGCGGACGGGTTCGCCGCGGCGTCGGGGCGGCCGGCGGTCCTGGTGGCCGAGTCCGACCTCAACAACCCGCGGCTGATCACCTCGCGTGAGGCTGGGGGTTACGGGCTCGCCGCGCAGTGGGACGACGATTTTCACCACGCGCTGCACTCCGCGGTGACGGGGGAGCGGCACGGGTACTACGGCGACTTCGGCACGGTGGCGGCCGTGGCGAAGACGATGACCGGGGCGTACTTCCACGACGGGACCTGGTCCTCGTTCCGCGGTCGCAGCCACGGCCGGCCGGTCGACACGCTGCAGGTGCCCGCCTACCGCTTCGTCTGCTTTATCCAGGACCACGACCAGGTTGGCAACCGCGCCGTGGGCGACCGCATCGCGGCCACGCTCGCCGGCAATCCGCTGCGGGACGGGCTGCTGCGCGTGGCAGCGGGCCTGGTCCTCACCGCGCCGTTCACGCCCATGCTGTTCATGGGCGAGGAGTGGGGCGCCGACACGCCCTGGCAGTTCTTCAGCGACCACACCGACCCGTTCTTCGCGGAAGCGGTCAGCACCGGCCGCAAGGCGGAGTTCGCCCAGCACGGCTGGGGGGCTGCCGATGTTCCCGATCCGCAGGACCCCGAGACGTTCCTGCGCTCCAAGCTCGACTGGGCCCAGCCAGGCCGCGAGCCGTACCGCTCGCTGCT
The DNA here is from genome assembly GCA_963843745.1 of uncultured Actinomycetota bacterium. Lineage (GTDB taxonomy): Bacteria > Actinomycetota > Actinomycetes > Streptosporangiales > Streptosporangiaceae > Trebonia. The sequence goes on along the minus strand of CAWJLP010000002.1, from coordinate 44,376 downwards.
CGACTGGTACCGGACGCTGCTGGCGCTGCGCCGCGCCCGCCCGGAACTGACCGACCCGCGCCTTCATGAGGTCCATGCCGCCTGCGACGAGGCAGCGCGCTGGCTGCTGGTTAGCCGGGGAGTGCTCCGGATCGCGGCCAACCTCGGCGCCGACCCGGTGGAGATCCCGCTGGGCGCCGCACCGGCCGTGACCTTGCTGGTCGCCTCCACACCGGACATTTCTCTCAAATCGGGCGCGATCTGCCTGCCGCCCGCATCTTTCGCGGTGGTGGAAACAGCCTCCCAGAAGATAGTGGATAGTTAGGCACACCAGCGTGTGCCTAACTATCCACTGTCTTTACCGTCCGACCTTGCAGCCGGGTCGTCGGCAGCGCCGAGGCCGGCCTTGCCAGCCTCGGCGCCGCAAGGTGGCCGCGACCATGGCAGCGCTCTCACAGGCGCGCTCGGTAACGTCAACCGGGCCGAACCGGTAGGTCTGCGCCGCGTCTAGGGCAAGGTTGAGATTGTCGCGGCGCTTGTCCTGCTGTACCCGCTCGTTCTGGTGGTAAGTCGGCCCGTCGAGTTCCACGCAGACGCGGTATTCGGGATACCAGTTGTCCTTGTAGTGAGTCCTGCCGTCGATGATCCGCCGTGCCTGGCGCTCGGCCTGCGGGAGGCCGTGAGCGCGCTCGACGTCGCGAGCGTACCGGCGCTCAAGCGGGAAGTGGGCTCCTTCCTCGGCATCTGCCAGTGCCACGGTCAGCCAGACTCGCCAACGGATCCTGCTACGCGTACTTAGCGCTTCGCGGAGCATGTCCGCAGTGACAAGCCGCTCTGACAGCGCACGGGAGATCCAGCTGTAAGCCTCATCAAAGGTACGGGCGGTTGCGACTAGATCGAGAACGGTGTCTTCGATCCTGGTGCGTGGCAGCTTCCACTCTGGCAGTCGCGCGGGTCGGCTTTGATTCGAGCGGTGGATTACGAGACCGGGGATGGGCCTTTGCTGCGCGGGGCGCCGGCTAGGCGGCACGGTGATGTGGATCTTCGCCGATGGCTTGTCCGTGAGGCCATGCACTTCGGCGGCGGTTTCATGGCTGAGCATCGCGCCCGGTCCGGCGCGTCGCAGGGCGGCCCATAGCCGAGCCTCGCGGTGCACCGGGCCGGTGAAAGTGGCGTACACGCCTCGCTGCACTCGCCGCCACTTCGCAGATTTCAGCCGGTGAGCCATTGCCCGTCTGGAGTAACCAGCCCGCAGCGCCTGGGAACGGTCGGCGACGCCGCCTTGCGCATCTAGCGTGAGGAACCAGTCGCGTCGCTGTGTATTCGGGTCCACACAGATAACTACGGATAGGGGCTGGCGGCGGACAGGCCGGCGGTGACAGATTCACCGGTAACGACAGTTTCTGACGAGGACGTCCAGGGAGGCTGGCTATGCCGCAGATACACCACTCCGATGTCATCGGCTCGCTGCTTCGGCCCAGGTACTTGCAGCAGGCCAGGGACGCGTACGCGGCGGGCCAGCTTCCGGCGCCCGACTTCAAGCGGATCGAGGACCGCGCGGTCGATCAGGCGATCGCGATGCAGGAGGGGATCGGGCTCGACGTCATCACCGACGGAGAGCTCCGGCGGTTCTCGTTCCTTGATCAGCTCGTCGGCGAGCTGGACGGAGTGGAGCTGATGGACGCCGCGCCGATCCACTTCAAGAACGCGACCGAGGACTGGATCTGGCACAACCCGTTCACCGTGACCGGCCAGATCAGCCAGAAGCGGAAGCTGACCACCGAGGAGTTCGCGTACAACCGGGGCCGGGCCACCAAGCGCGTCAAGGTCACCTTGCCGTCCCCGCTGATCCTGTATACCGCCTGGTCGCCGGAGCGGTCCACCGTGGCCTACCGGGATCCGTACGAGCTGTTCGCCGACGGTGCCGCGATCATCAAGGCCGAGATAGAGGCCCTGGCCGCGCTCGGCTGCACCTACATACAGATCGACTCCCCCGACATCGGCACTCTCGTCGATCCGGAGAACCGCGAGCTGCGCGAGACCCTGGGCATGCCGACCGAACGCACGCTCACCGAGGGCCTCGACATCTTCAACAGCGTGGCGGACATCCCCGGGGTCACGTTCGGCGTGCACGTGTGCAAGGGCAACAACATGAGCCAGTGGATCGGCTCCGGCGGCTATGACTTCACCGCCGAAGCCGTGTTCGGCCGGCTCACCAACTTCGACATCTTCCTGCTCGAGTACGACGACGAGCGCTCCGGTTCGTTCGAACCGCTCGCCAAGGCGCCCGACGACAAGCAGATCATCCTCGGCCTGGTGTCGAGCAAGACCACCACGCTCGAGCCGCTAGCCGAGCTCACCGGGCGGGTGCACGAGGCGGCCAAGTACACCGGGCTGGACCGGCTCGGCGTGTCGACCCAGTGCGGGTTCTCCTCCACCCTGCCGGGTGCCAACCTGACGAACGAGGACGTCCAGGAGCGCAAGCTCGAGCTCGTCGCGGAGCTGGCGCACCACATCTGGTAAGGATCAGGGGCACGCCCAGGTCACGGTGGCGTCGAGCGTCTTGCCGTCGTTGCCGGTCTGGTCGATCGTGAACGTGCCTCCGGTGCTGGTGATCGTGACCGGCTCGGCAGGGATGCCGCTTGCCGAGGCGATTCCGCCGTGCGGCCCGGTCACGGTCAGCGTGACCAGAGCGTGGTAGGCGCCCGGGCCACGGTACGGGGCGACGCGCACCGCCAGGGACTCGTTGTAGCCCGCGTCGTCACTGCCGTCGGCGCTGGCCAGGTAGAGCACGGCGGTCCGCGCGCAGGTGACAGCCGCATTGGCCGTCCAGGTCTTCGACTGGGGGCTTGTCATCGAGATGACGACCGAGCCGGGCGCCGGGGTGGCCGCCCCGCCTGAGCTCGTGGCGGCCGTCGCGGGCGCTGAGGTAACTGTGGAAGCGGCGGTGCTGCTTGTCGCGAGCGCGGTAACCGTCCCCCCGGTACCTGGCGAGGCCGCGACGACAACGCCCCGGCAGGCTGTGAGCGAGATCAGCGACGCGAGCGGGACCGCGACCGCGGCGACCCTGGTTACCGAAGAGCGCATGGGAGGTTCTCCTTCGCGGGGTAAGCGTCTCTGACGAAGTGACGAATGTAAGCATTAACTAAGTGACGAATTTTGTCAAAGACTAAGTAGGTAAACTGCTCAGCATGCGGTCCGACGCCACATCCACCCCGTTCGCCAAGGGCACGGCGACCAGGCAGCGCATCCTGGACGCCGCCGTCGCCCGATTCGCCAGCCAGGGCTTCCGTGACACGACGGTCGCCGCCGTAGCCAGGGACGCCGGGGTCACCGCCCCGGCGGTGCACGCGTACTTCGGCTCCAAACAGGAGCTGTTCCACGCGGCCTTCTCCTGCGACGTCACCCCGGTCCTCGAGGCGCTCCACGGCGGCGGCGGCCCAGGCCGCACGCTGGCGCTGGACAGCACGGCCGCGCAGCACGGGCTCGTGCCACGGGTAGCGGCCCAGTTCGCCCTGCACCCGCTGGCGATGCGGGTCCTGGGGGGGAACGAGCCCGAGCACACCGCCGACCTGATGGCGCTGCCCGCCGTCGTCGAGGCGCACGACCGGCTCACCCGCCGGGTCGCCGAAGACCAGCAGGCCGGCGCGCTGCGGGACGACCTGCCCGCCGACGCGCTCGCCGACGCGCTGGAGACGCTGGTGTTCGCGCTGCTGCTCGGACCGGTGCAGATGAGCGGGGAGAACAGCGACCCGGGGCGGCGCTGGGCCATCGCGGCGGTGATCAGCCGGGGCATCCGCCCGCGCTGATACTTGTGCGCGGGCACAACAACGCGCCCGCCGAATCCGCGTGCCCGCCCCTTCTAAACGCTGCCCGCCCGGGGTTACGCTCAGCGCGATCCGGGACCCGGTGAAGGGCGGTGCGATATGTCAGTGCGGTTCCCCGACGAGCCAGGATTCCAGGGCCGGTTCGCCCCGGTGCGGCTCGAGGGCGATATCCGCGGGGTCGAGGTGACCCAGGGCGAGATACCCGCATCGCTGCGCGGCACGTTCTACCGGGTCGGCGCCGACCCGGCCTGGCCGCCGTTCGTCGACCGCGACTTCTACTTCAACGCCGACGGCATGGTCGCGATGTTCCGGTTCGAGAACGGCTACTGCGACTTCCGGTCGCGGTATGTGCGCACGCCCCGGTTCGACGCCGAGCGGGCGGCGCGGCGGTCGCTGTTCGGCGCCTACCGGAACCCGTTCACCGACGACCCGTCCGTGGCCGGCCTCAGCCGCGGGCTCGCGAACACGAACGTGTACTGGCACGGCGGCCGGCTGCTGGCCTCCAAGGAGGACAGCGCGCCGGTCCAGATCGACCCGGACACTCTCGATACGGTCGGGGAGTTCGCCTGGGGCGGCGACCTGTCGTCGCAGACGGCGACCGCGCATCCGAAGATCGACCCGCGCACCGGCGAGCTGGTGTTCTTCGGCTACATGGCCAAGGGCGAGGCGACACGGGACATCGCCTACTACGAGGCAGACGCGTCCGGGCGGATCGTGCACGAGGCCTGGTTCGAGGCGCCGTACTCGTCGATGGTGCACGACTGGGCGGTGACGGAGAACTTCGTGGTGTTCCCGATCATCCCGCTCACCGCCAGCCTGGAGCGGCTGCAGGCCGGCGGCCCGCTGTACGTCTGGGACGGGTCGGAAGACGTCTACCTCGGCGTTGTACCGAGAAAGGGAACCGCCGTCCGCTGGTACCGGGGCACCAACAGGTTCGCCTCGCACATCATGAACGCGTTCGATGACGGGCGGCACATCCACATCGACACGCCCGTCGGCGAGAAGTCTGCCTTCCCGTGGTTCCCCGACATCACGGGCGCCCCGTTCGACCCGGAGAAGGCCAGCGCGCAACTGTCCCGGTGGACGATCGACACCACAGCGCCGCCGGACCGGGGTGACGGGACGACCTCGTTCGCGCAGCGGCGGCTCACCGACTGCTCCGGCGAGTTCCCCCGCACGGATGACCGCTGGGCGACCAGGGGCTACCGGTTCGGCGTCATCAACCTGACCGACGTGCCGGGCGAAAAGCCGGACGACGGGCTGCCAGGGTTCCGCTGGCTGGGCCAGATCGACCCGGACACGGGCACGATGAAGACCCGGTTCGCGGGGCGCGACAGCACGGTCCAGGAGGCCATCTTCGTGCCGCCGTCGAGCACTGACACGGCCAACGGCGAGGGGTACGTGATGCAGCTCGTGGACCGGCACGCGACCGGAACCACGGACCTGCTGATCCTGGACGCACAGCACGTCGACGCCCAGCCGGTCGCCACGCTGCGGATCCCGATCCGGATGCCTGGCGGCCTGCACGGCAACTGGGTCTCAGCGCAGCAGCTAGCCAACCGTGCCGGATGACGAGGAGGTCACTATGACACCGGACGACAGGATCGCCGAGCTCGAGCACCGGCTCGGGATCGTCGAGGACGAGCTCGCCATCCGCAGGCTGCAGCACGCCTACGGCTACTACCTGGACAAGTGCTACTACGACGAGGTTGTCGACCTGTTCGACGAGGATTGCGAGGTCGTCTTCATCGGCGGCGTCTACAAGGGCCGTGCGGGGGCCGCGCGGCTGTACACGGGGCGGTTCCGGTCCCGGTTCGCCGACGGGCACAACGGGCCGCAGTTCGGCCGCCTGCTCGACCACCCGATGCTGCAGGACCTCATCCACGTGGCGCCCGACCGGCGCACCGCCTACGCGCGCTACCGGACGCTGATGCAGGCCGGTACCCACGAACTGGCCGCCGCGGCCGACACCCCCGTCCGGCAGTGGATGGAGGGCGGGGTCTACGAGAACGTCTACACCAGCACGGACGGGACCTGGAAGATCAAGAAGCTGTTCTACCGGGCGTTCTGGCACGGGACGATGGAGGAGGGCTGGGCGCACACACCGCCGGACTACGTGCCGAACGCCTCGGTCACGTACCCAGAAGACCCTTACGGCCCCGATGAGCTGCTCGAAAACGCGCCTCGGCTGTGGCCGGAAACGACCACCCTGCCGTTCCATTACAAGCACCCGGTCACCGGCAAGGAATTCGTGCCCGACACGTGGGGCGCTTTCCCTGAAGGTTAGGGCGAAGCAACCGTACGTTCGGTAATTATTGAGAACGTGCCCTTTTACGCGGACCTGCACATTCACTCGCACTATTCGCGCGCCTGCAGCCGGGATTGTGACCTGGAACACCTCGCGTGGTGGGCGGGACGCAAAGGCATCACCGTGGTGGGCACCGGCGACTTCACCCATCCGGCGTGGCGCGAGGAACTCGGCGCGAACCTCGTCCCCGCCGAGCCGGGCATGTTCCGGCTGCGGCCGGACCTCGAACGGGAGGTGCACAGCCGGCTGCCCGCCGCGTGCCGCACGCCGGTCCGGTTCGTGCTGTCGTCGGAAATCTCGACCATCTACAAGCGGGACGACCGGACCCGTAAGGTGCATCACCTGCTGTACGCGCCGTCGCTCGCGGCGGTCGACGAGATCACGCGCCGCCTGGCCCGCATAGGGAACCTCGCCGCCGACGGCAGGCCGATCCTCGGCCTGGACTCACGCGACCTGCTCGAGATCACCCTGGCGGGCGGCGACGGCTGCTACCTCGTGCCCGCACACGCGTGGACGCCGTGGTTCGCGGTGCTCGGCTCGCAGTCCGGCTTCGACCGGGTCTCCGACTGTTACGCGGACCTGGCGGACCATATCTTCGCGATTGAGACCGGCCTGTCGTCCGACCCCGAAATGAACTGGCGCGTCTCCAGCCTCGACAATTACCGGCTGGTGTCCAACTCCGACGCACACTCCCCGCCAATGCTCGGCCGCGAGGCCACGGCCTTCGACGTGGACGTGGACTATTTCGCGATCGAGCGTTCCCTGCGCACCGGCGAGGGCTTCGGCGGGACGGTCGAGTTCTTTCCCGAGGAGGGCAAATATCACCTCGACGGGCACCGCGCCTGCGGCGTCCGGACGTCGCCGGAGGAGACCAGGGCGGCCGGCGGCAAGTGCCCGGCCTGCGGCAAGACGCCGACCATCGGCGTGCAGCACCGGGTGGACGCGCTGGCCGACCGGGCCGCCGGCTACCGGGTGCCGGGCGCGGCGGGATTCGCGTCGTTCGTGCAGCTGCCGGAGATCCTCGGCGAGATCGCCGGCGTCGGCGCCAAGTCGAAGTCGGTGACCGCGCAGGTCAGCGCCATGGTGGAGCGGTTCGGTCCTGAGCTCTCCATCCTCGGCGAGGTGCCGCTCGACGAGCTCGCGGCGCGTGCCCCGTCCATCGTCGCCGAGGCTATCGCCCGGCTGCGGCGCGGCGAGGTGCGCCGTGAGGCAGGGTACGACGGCGTGTACGGCACGATCCGGCTGTTCGACCCGGCCGAGCTGAGGGGCGCGGCGCTGTTCGACCTGCCGCCCGCGACGCGCAAGGCGCGGGCCGCGGCGACCGCCGTCGCTCCGGAACCCGATATGCCCGCGCCGTCCACTGGCCCGGCGCCGGACGGGCTTGACCCTGAGCAGCAGGCCATCGTGACCCACGACGGCGGCCCGCTGCTGGTGGTGGCCGGCCCTGGCGCGGGCAAGACGCGGGTGCTCACCCACGCGATCGCGCACCGGATCGCGGCAGGCCTGCCGCCAGAGAACTGCCTGGCGGTCACCTTCACCCGCCGTGCCCGCGACGAGCTGCGCGACCGCCTCGCCGCGCGGCTGCCAGAGGGCGCGGCCGACCGGATCACCGTCGCTACGTTCCACGGCCTGGGCCTGATCATCCTCCGCGAGCAGTGCAAGCGCCTCGGTCTCGACGCGGGCCTGAAGGTCGCCGACGAGCGAACCCGGCTGGAGGTCCTCAGGTCGCTGTCGGCGGGCAGCGGTCCCGCCGCGCTGGCTTCCCGTATTTCTTCCTCGAAACGGGCTCGTGCTTCGCGTCTCGCCAGCCTCGCCGCGCCGCCCGTGGCCGACGAGGACGCCGCGCTCACCGCGCGGTACGACGCGGCGCTCAGGGAGCGCGGCCTGGTCGACGTGGACGATCTGGTCGCGCTGCCGTCTGAGCTGCTCGGCGAGGACGCCGCGCTGACGGAGGCGTACCGCTCGCGGTGGACCGACGTGTTCGTCGACGAGTACCAGGACGTGGACGAACAGCAGTACCGGCTGCTGCGGCTGCTGACCTCCGGCGATTCCCGTGTCTGCGTGATCGGCGACCCGGATCAGGCGATCTACGGTTTCCGCGGCGGCGACGTGGGCTACTTCCTGCGGTTCGCCGCGGACTACCCGGCCGCGACGTCGGTGCGGCTGTCGCGGAGCTACCGGTCGGCGCCGACGATCGTGCGGGCCGCTATGCAGCTGATCAGGCCGGGCACGCTGGTGCCCGGCCGCGAGCTGGTGCCCGCGCGGACGGACATCCCCGACGGCCCGGTCGGCATGCTCGCCGTCGCGGACGAACGGGCCGAGGCCGAGGCCGTGGCCGCCGAGGTCGAGCGGATGCTCGGCGGGGCGTCGTTTCACGCGCTCGACAGCCGTGCGGTGGACGCACGGGACCGGGCCAGGCATCAGCTGTCGTTCGCCGACTTCGCCGTGCTGTACCGCACGACGGCGCAGGCGGCTGCGGTCGGCGAGGCCCTCGCGAGGCGTGGGTTCCCCGTCCAGCGTCGGTCGCATACCAGCCTGGCGGAGATGGCCGGCGTCCCGGAGATCCTGGCCGCGCTTCGCGCGCCGGTCCTCGACGCGGACCCGGCTGCGGCGCCGGTCGCCGGGCGGCTAGCCGAGGCGGTGCGGGTCGCGCTCGGCTCGGTGCCGGGGGCCGGCGTCTCTGGGGCGGCCGTCGCAGGCGGCGACGCGGAACAGCAGCGGGCCAGGACGATCGCGGCGATCCGCGCTGCGGCGGACGTGCTGGCCCCGCTGGCGGCGCGCTGCGGCGGCGACCTGGACCGGTTCCTCGACGAGCTCGCGCTCGGCGCTGAGGTCGACACCTGGGATCCGCGCGCCGACCGCATCTCGCTGCTGACCCTGCACGCGGCCAAGGGCCTTGAGTTCCCTGTGGTGTTCGTCGTCGGCTGTGACGACGGCCTGCTGCCGCTGCGCCCGTGGACGGGAGCTGAGGTCGACTACGCGGAGGAGCGCCGGCTGCTGTTCGTCGGGATGACGCGGGCAACGACGCGGCTGGTGCTGCTGACCGCGGCGGAGCGTGCGATCCGCGGCGCAGTGACCAAAACCGCGCCGTCGCCGTTCCTCGCCTCGGTCGATGCGTCGCTGCTCGACCGAGGCGAGGGTGCGGCTGGCGCGGGCCCCCGTGCCCGGCGCCGCGATACGCCGCACCAGGCTCGGCTGTTCTGACTGTCAGGCGATGCCGTCCACCCGGTGCACGGCGCCGCAGTCCACGCCGAGCGCCGCGTGGTGCTTGCGGACAGCCTCCTCGTCGGGGGCTTCGAGCAGGCAGTACACCTTGCCCTCGTCGTTGTGGTACAGCTCCACCTGACGGACGCCGAACTCGTCGGCGCGCTTGTCGTGGGTGTCGGCCGTGATCTGGGCGATGGCCTCGGCGGGCAGCTTGAGATCGTCATGGAAGTCCATGAACTGGGGCATGTCACTTACCTCCCGCGACCTGAGCCGGGCTGCCGAATCGCGGCGCGGCGAGCGGCTGCCGGCGCGCGGTCCAGGCCCGGTAGGCCAGCACCGCGACGAGGGCCGCGACGAGCGCGGCGCCGATCGCGATGAGCGCGATCTGCCAGCCAGGCATCCCGCCGACGACGGTGACGACCGGAGCCGCGGGCGAAGTCTGCACGGGGTCGTAGATGCCGCCTCTGTTCCCCACCGGGAAGCCTGCGCCGCCCTCCCGTCCGGCAGCGGGACATTTATCGTCGCCAGCGCGGCGGTTGCGGTTGACGCGAACGTGACCAGCACCGCGCCGACCGCGGTGAGCAGGCCGGCGATGCGACGTGAACGCGTAGAGATATGCATGAGGATCCCCCTCCTCGTACGGTGACCAGGACTGTCCCGGTCGGGTTGTGCCTGTACAGCGACCGTACGGGGATGGGCAGTGGCGCCGGATCGGCAGCGGTTACCCAGGTTTGGCGGTGAGTTACCCAGTTTTCGCTGATGGTCGCGCCGGAGCAGCGGCGGGCTAACGAGGGACGGTGAGCCCGTCCGTGGCGCGCCGGGCCTCGCCGAGTGCGGCGGTCATCATGTCGGCCGCCTGCCCGGCGGCCGTGAGCGCCTCGATGACCTCTGTCACCGAGTGGTCGGGGTCCTGGCCGTCTTCGTGCGCGAGCTGGCCGTCTTCGTGCTGGATAACCAGGAACCTGGCCAGCTGCTCGTACAGCTGCGGCAGGCCCTGCCCGACGAGCTCGAGGCTGGCGACGATGGCACGGACGTCACCGGAGTTGCTGAGCTCGCCCCCGCCATGCGTCAGGTCGTTTAGCACGCGGATGGCGTGCGCGGCCTGGCTGGCGATCTCGGCTGGGGTCATCGTGCTCGCCAGCTCTGTCACTGGGCAACCTCGGCGACACTCGCGCGGGCCTGCTCGGGCATCAGTCTCCTCGGGGAATCGCGACGGGGCCCAGGGGCTTACCTCTCGGTCTGCCCATAGGGACATTCTTATATACGATACGACTCCAGTCGCTTCGACTCGTGCGACCTGGAAGCAGGAGGCCCGACAATGACCGCCGGATCGCTGATGGCAGCCGAGCTCGCCGAACAGCCGCAGGTCCTCGGACGCCTGGTCAGCAGGCACGTGGCCGACCGGGACCAGGTGCGGGCCGTGCTGCCGGGCCGGCTGCTGCCTGGCAGGCTTGCCGGGACGGTGCTGCTGGCCCGCGGGTCGTCGGACAACGTCGCGGTCTACGGCCGGTACCTGGTCGAACTCGCCTCCCGGCGACCCGCTGGGCTCGCCGCGCCGAGCGTGCATACGAGGTACGAGGCCGACGTGGACTACAGCGGCTACCTGGCGGTGGCGCTGAGCCAGTCAGGGGCCACACCAGAGATCGTCGAGACGGCCGCGCACATGCACCGGGCCGGCGCGGTGGTCGTCGGGATCACCAACGAGGCAGCCAGCCCGCTGACGGGCGTGTGCGACCTCACGCTGCTGACCGAGGCGGGCCCGGAACTGGCCGTCCCCGCCACCAAGACGGTTACCGCCCAGATGCTGGCGATCGCCGCGATCGCCGCGGCGTACGACCCGGCCCTCGTCACGGTCGCCGGCCTCGAGGCGCTGCCGGACGAGGCGTCCGCCTTGCTGTCCGACTCCGCGGACCTCGGTATCGGCGGCGAGCCTGGTTCCGGCCCGCCCGCCGTGGTAGCGGCGCGCTGGGCGGATGCGCGCCGGCTCGTGGTCACCGGGCGCGGCCTCGCCTACGCCGCCGCGCTCGAGACCGCGCTGAAGATCAAGGAGTCCGCGCGGGTGCACGCGGAAGGCCTGTCGTCCGCCGACCTGCTGCATGGCCCGATCGCCGCGCTCGACTCCAGGCTGCCCGTGCTCGTCGTATCCGGCGGGAAACGGTTCGCCTCCGACGAGGCGGCCCTCGCCGCGAGGCTGACGGCTGAGGGGGTCCCGTACGCGGTGTGCGGTTCGGCGCCCGGCGCCGACCTGCCGTTGCCCGCGGGGGTGTCCGAGGTGACCGCGCCTATCCTGGCGACCATCCGCGGACAGCAGCTGGCGCTGGCCAGCGCGCTGTTGCGCGGCCTGGACCCCGACGCCCCGGCCGGGCTGTCCAAGGTCACCGCGACCCATTAGGTCCGCGGTCCGCCGGCCGGCTGCGGCCTAGCCAGCCGGCGGACGTCTCCCGGTGTTAGCGAACGAGGTGCTGCATATCGTGCAGGCCCGCGATCAGGCCTAGCACCGTGAAGATGAGCAGGGAGATCATGATCATCAGCAGCACCGTGCGCCAGTACCTGGCGCAAACGGCGGCCACGAAGAGGACGATCGCCACGATCGTCGCTGTGTCCTGTGGCTGAGGGGCTGGCACGGACATGTGTCTCACTCCTGGCAGTTGCCATGGCGGATGAGGCACACCGACCCGTGCTGAGACCATGATCCCGGCTGTCTGGAACGTCCGGATGACCGGGATGAGGGGCTAGGCAAGCTCGCACTAGACGAGTAGGGTTGCGAGCTGTAACTCGGACATGGACTCTGCTTGGGTCTGGTGTTCGTTGTGGCGCGGTCGAAGTGGGCGCTTCGGCCGCGCCTTTTTGCGCGGAGCCCGGGGAAGTGAATGCCTGCGGTGATGGCGTCTGACGCAGGCGGACCTCGCGGCTTCGCCGACATGAGCGCGTGCGGAACCGTCGCTATCGCCGACCCAACAACGCTGTTGGAGACTGGCTGAGTTCTTTGCCTGGTCTCCATGGCCACCCCTTGGTGCGCAGGATGCCCTAGCTGGTATCTTCATCATGATTCCCCATGAGAATCTCATCAATCCAATCGCAGTGTTTTTTGGTTGTACATATGGTGAAATTCCGGAGCGGGTGGTTACTGACGTGGCAGACTGCGGTATGTAAGCAGGGAGCGACGTAGGAGGCTGACGTGACCTCGTCCGCGAGCCCCACGGTCAGGCGGCGCCGTCTGGCCGCGGAACTGCGTCGCCTCCGTGGCAGTCGCACAGGTGCCACCGTGGCCAAGGCCCTCGGCTGGTCGCCTGCGAAGGTCAGCCGCTACGAACTCGGACAGGGCACCTTCCCTCTGGAGGAGATAGAGAAGCTCCTCGACTACTACGGCGTCACAGACCCTCGCCGCGCCCAGTTGCTCGCCCTTGCCGTCGAGGCGAACGAACCCGCCTGGTGGTACGACTACGCCGATGCCCTGCCACCTGGGTACATGGAGTTCATCGGACTGGAGGCGGAAGCCGCGACGGAGTTGGAGTGGCAAGTTACTGCTGTCCCGGGCCTGCTGCAGACCGAGGAATACGCCCGCGCGGTCCACAATGCGCACCAGCAGGTCGTCCTTATGCCACCAGGAATCTTCGAGCGGCGGGTGCGGGCAAGACTGATCCGTCAGGAGTTGCTGACCACGCGTAATCCGCCCCTTGAGCTGTCCGTGGTGATCGACCAGTCGGTGCTGCTACGCAAGGTCGGCAGCCGGGAAGTGATGGCCGGGCAACTGCGTCATCTCGCGGAGATGGCACGACTGCCGAACGTTGACCTGCGGATTCTGCCCCTGGAAGGCAAGACGTCACCGATGGCGGATTCGTTCGTCGTATTCGGGTTCAGCCCGGAGCACGAGACGAGCAAGCTCGGCGACGTCGTCACTACGGAAGGAATAGAGAGTCATATATATATCGAAGGTGAGACAGATACATATACTTTTCGCCTCTTCTTCCGCGCGTTCGCTGCCGCGGCGCTATCAATTAGTGGTTCGCTAGAGCTGATTCTGGAGACCAACCAGCGGCTCTGGGTAGATATTGCCGATTCGGACCACGAGAGTGGCGGGGCCTAATATGACTACTGTGACCCGTGCTGATGACGTTATCGACGGCGATGACGACTTGAGCCGAGTCTGGCGACGCAGTTGGCGCAGCTACGGTAGCGGCGCTTGTCTTGAGGCCGCCTCCGGTGCGCGCATTTATGTCAGGGATAGCAAGAACCTGCGGGGTACTGTCCTCAAGTTCACTCCCGTCCAGTGGAACGCCTTCGTCGCGGGCGTGCGGAGCGATGGGCTCGGTCTGTAGGTAGCGCTCGGCCTGGGAATCCGAGCGGGGGTCTCTGGCGCTGATCCATGGCGTGAAGAAGATCGGGTTCCTATCGTTTGGGCACTGGCGGGATGTGCCGGGGTCGCAGACGCGCAGCGCGGCGGACTCGCTGCTGCAGACCGTTGAGCTGGCGCAGGCCGCCGAGGACATCGGGGTCGACGGGGCGTTTGTCCGGGTGCACCACTTCGAACGGCAGCTGGCCTCGCCATTCCCGCTGCTGGCCGCGATCGGCGCACGGACACGCCGGATCGAGATCGGCACTGCCGTCATCGACATGCGGTACGAGAACCCTCTTTACATGGCGGAAGAGGCCGCGGCGGCGGACCTTATCAGCGGCGGGCGGCTCCAGCTCGGTGTCAGCCGGGGCTCACCGGAGATAGCGCTGCGCGGCGCGGAGGCGTTCGGCTACGTGGCCCCCGACGGGGAGACGGCCACCGACAACGCCAGGCGCAGGACGGAGATCTTCCTGGCCGCCATCAACGGGGCGGCCGTCGCGCGGACCGACCCGGAGCGGACCGGCATCAGCGGCGGCCTCGCCATCCAGCCGCAGTCTCCCGGCCTCGCCGACCGGATCTGGTGGGGCTCGGGCACCCGGGCGACCGCGCAGTGGGCGGCGACCAAGGGCATGAACCTGCAGAGCTCCACGCTGCTGACCGAGGACACCGGCGTGCCGTTCGACCAGCTGCAGGCCGAGCAGATCCGGCTGTACCGGCAGGCCTGGGCGGAACAGGGGTGGGGCAGGGAGCCGCGGGTTTCCGTCTCGCGCAGCGTGTTGCCGATAACCGAGGACATCGACCGGCTGTACTTCGGCGACCGTGGTGAGGATGACCAGATCGGGCTGCTCGAGGGCGTGCGGTCCCGGTTCGGCCGGACGTACGCCGGGGAACCTGACAAGATCGCCGACGAGCTCGCCGCTGACGAGGCGGTGCTCGCCGCGGACACGGTGCTGTTCACCGTGCCGAACCAGCTTGGCGTCGAATACAACGCCAGAATCCTGGACACGATCGCCCGGCACATAGCGCCGGCCATTGGCTGGCGCCCGGCAGGCGCGGCGACCGCGAGCTGACCAGGGAAATGCCAGACAGGCAAAACTGGCCCGATAGGTGATGGATTTCCGCTAATTTTCCATGCAGTGTCATTTTCCTGCCGAGCGTGGAGAAGCATTTTATGTCCGCACCGACGGAGAGCACTCCGCCGCCGCATGTCCCAGTGCCGCCGCATGCGCCAGTGCACGTGCCCCTGCCGCCGCCGCCACCGGGGACAGCGTTCGCGCTGGGCTGGCTGATGGCGGGATTGTTCGATGACCGCCGCAGGAGAATCCTCGACGTGCGCCAGCCGCCGTTCAGTCAGGCGGTCCAGCTGCCCCTCGTCGCCGATCTGGACGAGCCCGACCTGCTGAAGTTCCTGGTCACTGACCTGCACGATCTGCTCAGGCCGTACCACGACGTCTCCGACGCCCGTGTGCAGGCCGAGGCCGCGAAGAGGCAGCCAGGAAACGCGGAACCCTTCGACAAGGCCGTCTTTGAGAGGGAAGTGAACGCGCTGCACCTGGCGATCCTCGACCGTCTCGCGGATGACCAGCAGCAACTCAACGCCTATCAGCTTGGCCTCGCGCTCAGCGACATGTGCTGGCTGCCAGGACCCGAGAGCCTTGACCCGATGACCGGGATGTTCAGGCGCGACCAGATCGCCGCCATGCAGACGTGGCTCAACGGCGCGGGTACCGCGATCCCCCAGTCGACCGGGGCCATCGTCGGCCAGTCGCTCGGGCACTGGGCCGACTGGATCGACGTCAACGCGGCGACGCTGCGCGCGGCCGGCGCGGGCACGGCGCAGGCGACCACGGTCATCAGCGCCCTGCGGGTGCAGGGAACGGTCTGGCATTCGGTGCTCACCGCCGACCCGGACGTGAGCCTCAACCCGGCGATGGGCGCCTGGGTCCAGGCCGGATCGGCCATGGCGCGGGCAGTGCGGATGGTGACCGGTGTCATCCTCCGCCGGTTCTGGCCCGTGGTCCTGATCGCCCTGGCGGCCCTGGCGGGGCTGCTCTACCTGGTCATCGCCAACCTCAGCGGCGCGGGCCAGGTGTGGGGGACCCTGGTGACGGTGATCGCGGTGGTCGGCGCCGCCGGCGGCGGCATCTTCGGGGGCGTTTCGCGGGCCCTGGGCGGGGTCGGCTACGACATCTGGAACGCCGCCAGGCGCGAAGCCCAGGTCTGGAGCATCACCTGGCTGCCGGCGATGGCGCAGGGCGCCAGGCAGCGCGTGGCGCTGGAAAGCCGCGGGGTGGCGGCGCCGAACATCAGGAAGAACCTGGAAGGCTAGCGGCGGCCTACCGCCCGGGCCAGCCACCGCGACGCGGCGTTAGCATCGCTCCATGCCGGACATCGAAGAGCCCACGGAGGACACCAACGCGGCCGTGTGGAAGACGGACGTTGGCGTGACCTTCTGGAAATCGACGGAAGCAGACAGGGAACGCCGCCGCGCGGGGCACCGGGAGCTGATGGCGGAACTGCTGCCATTCGACCCTGACGAGCCGTTCACGTTCGCCGACCTCGGCGCCGGCACCGGCGCCGCGTCCAGGACCGTCCTCGACCATTTCCCCCTGGCGCACGCAGTCCTGGCCGATTTCTCGCCGCAGATGATGGCCCAGGGCATGCTCGAGCTGGCCCCCTACCAGGGCCGTTACACGTATGTCGAGTTCGACCTGACACAGGCGGGCGACTGGCCCGCGGGCATTCCCGCGCCGGTGGACGCGGTGATCAGCTCCCTGGCCGTGCACCACCTGATCGACGGGCGCAAGCAGACGCTGTTCGCCGAGATCCTGCGGCAGCTGGCGCCAGGGGGCTGGTTCCTTAACTACGACCCTGTGCAATCCCCGGACGCGGTGGTCGAGGAGGCGTGGCTGCGCGCGGGTGACCGGCGGGATCCGTCCGCCGCGCACAAGCGGGCACACCGGTCGGCGGAGGAACAGTTCCGTTACGACAACCACGTCCGGTACATGATCCCGCTCGACCAGCAGGTCGGCTACCTGCGCGAGGCCGGCTTCGAAGGCGTGGACGTGTACTGGAAGGAACTCGACTACGTCATCTACGGTGGTCGCAGGCCTCGTCGGCCGCTATAGCCTCCACGCCCCCGATGAACAGCCGCACTCCGAACTCGTAGTGCTGGTCCGGATCGTCGCAGGCGGTCATCGGCACCGCGCACTCCACTAGCCGGGGGTACTTTGCGGGCGGCAGCGACGCGAGCCCGACCTGCTTCTTCCGCTGGACTTCGATCCGTTCGTCATCCGTCAGCCATGCGGCACCCGGCTCGCTCATCACGAGCATGATCCCTGTCCACAGCGCGGAGCGGGCTATCGCGCTCGCCATGTCCGGGTCGAACCCGGCGCCGCGCAGCAGTTCGAGCGTGGCCTCGGCGGCGTTTGACCACGCCTCGCCCTGCTTCTCGCTGTGCAGCAGCACCTCGGAACCGGCTGGATGTGCGCGCAGCACCCGCAGCAGCGATTCGAGCAGTCCGCGAAGCTGCGCCGCCCACGGCGACACACCGTCGACCTTCACGTCGATCTCGCTCCAGATGCGCTCGGCGAGCCCTTCAAGCAGTTCGTCCTTGCTCCGGAAATGCCAGTAGAGCGCCATCGGCGTGACGCCGAGATCGGTGGCGAGCTTGCGGATCGTCAGCGCCTCAAGACCGTCGGCGTCGGCGAGCTGCAGCGCGCGGTCCACGACCACTGCCCTGGTCAGCCGGATGCGCTCGGCGCCGGCCTGTTCTTCTAGGGCGGCGGATCGCCGGGAGGAAGTCACTTGACAACTATACGTCGTACAAGTCATCATCGGCAATGACGAGTTATACAACGTATAAGAACGTCATACAGGTACGACATACAGGTACAGCGTACGGGGATCCTCGTGGAAGGACCGAAGCGGTGACGGCAAAGGGACGATGGTGGGCGCTGGCCGCGGTCAGCCTGGCCACTCTGATGACCTATCTCGACAACAACGTGATCAACGTCGCGATCCCGACGATCCAGCGAGACCTGCACCTGTCGGTGACCGGGCTGGAGTGGATCGTCAGCAGCTACCTGCTCGTTCTCGCCGGATTGCTGCTCGTCGGCGGCCGGCTGGCCGACGTGTACGGCAGGCGCCGGGTGTTCCTGACCGGCCTGGTGATCTTCACGCTTTCGTCGCTCACCGCCGGGTTGTCGGGCAGCGGCGGGCTGCTGATCGGTGCGCGGGCGGTGCAGGGGCTCGGCGCGGCGCTGCTCATGCCGGCCACGCTGGCGATCATCGGCCACGCGTTCACCGACGTCAGGGAGCGCACGGCGGCGATCGGCATCTGGAGCGCGATCGGTGCGCTCGGCCTCGCGCTCGGACCCGTGGTCGGCGGCTTGATCAGCCAGCACATCCACTGGGGCTGGATCTTCCTCATCAACGTCCCGATTGGCGTGGTCACCTTCGCGATCGCCCTCCCGTCCATCGCCGAGTCGCGAGCGGACCTTGAGTCGCGCCGGCTCGACATCCCCGGGCTTGTTACCTCCTCGCTCGCGCTGACCTCGCTGACCTACGCGCTGATCGAAGGCCACGACCGCGGCTGGACATCAGGGCAGATCCTCGGCGCGTTCGGGCTCGCCGCGGCCGCCACGGCGGTGTTCCTGGCCATCGAAGGCCGCGTCAGGCAGCCCATGGTGCAGACGGCGGTATTCCGTGCCCGTGAGCTCAGCGGCGGGACCGTCGTGATGATGATCTGGGCGTTCGGTGTGCTGGGGATCTACTTCTTCACCTCGCTCTACCTCCAGGGCATCCTCGGATTCTCGCCGACCAAGGCCGGGCTCGCGTTCGTGCCGATGGCCCTGTTCGTGGTGCTGGCCTCCACGGTCGCGGCGCGCGTGACGTCGCTGATCGGCGGCCATCGCACGGTCGCGGCCGGAGTGCTGCTCATGGTCGTCGGCCTGCTGCTGTTCGCCCGGCTCGGGGCGGGCGCCTCGTTCGCCGCGCTGATCCCAGGATTCGCGGTGTTCGGCATCGGCATCGGGCTGATGAACGTGCCGCTGACCACCGCCATCCTGGACGGCCTGCCCGCGGAGCATGCTGGCATCGCTTCGGCCCTGCTCAACAACTCCCGCGAAGTGGCCGGCCTGCTCGGGATCACGGTGATCGGCGCGGTGCTGCGGGCACAGCAGGGAATCTCGCTGCGCGGCGGTGCCTCGGCGCCGCAGGCGTTCCTCGACGGCTACCACGCCGGCCTGTGGGTCACGATCGGCCTGCTGGCGACGGGTGTCGTGGTCAGCTACGTGTCCCTTCGCCCGCGCCAGCGGCCAGAGCCTGGCGTCCTGACCGTGCCTGGCGAGGAGATCGAGGCTGAAGGGGCCACCGCCAACGCGCCGTGACCGCGGTATCCCTGGCCAGGGGCTGGAGAGCGCAGGCGGAGGTTGATGCCGGTGGTGGCTGCTACCCGCAGGGAGTGAAGGCAGTACGCTTCCGCCACGGGGATGTTGCCGGCTGTAATGCTGCGGCACAACCTAAGGAGGAGGGTCGTTGGCTGCGGCGGACGGGTTTGACGCGGTAGTGGTGGGGTCCGGGCCCAACGGCCTGATCGGCGCGATCATGCTGGCCGACGCAGGCCTCAGGGTCCTGTTGCTCGAAGGCGCCGAGGAGTTCGGCGGCGGACTGCGCAGCGCGGCTCTCACCCTGGACGGGTTCATTCACGACATGTGCGCGACCGTGCTGCCGATGGGCCGCGTGTCCGCCGCGTTCCGGAACCTCGACCTGCCGGTCGAGTGGGCGTTCCCGCAGGTTCAGGCGGCGCATCCACTGGACGGGCAGGACGCCGTCCTTGTGCACAGAGACGTCGCGGAGACCGCGGCGGGCCTCGGGTCCGCACGGGACGCGGCCGCCTGGCGGCAGAGCGTTGGCGCCACCGCGCACGACGGGTACGGACTGGTCGACTCGCTGCTCTCGCCGCTGTCGGTGCCGCGCGCGCCGCTGCGGCTGGCCAGGTACGGCGCGCTTGGCGCCCTGCCAGCGACGCTGCTCGGCCGCATGCTGTTCACCGGGGAACGCGGGCGCGCGGCGCTGGCCGGGATGGCCGCGCACTCGATGGTCGACCTGCACGACCCGATCACCGGCGGCTACGGGCTGCTGCTCGCCGCCCTCGCCCACCAGGTCGGCTGGCCGGTGGTGCGCGGCGGGTCGGCGCGGCTCGCCGGAGCCCTCGTCGACAGGTTCGTCTCGCTCGGCGGCGTGGCGGAGACCGGACAGCAGGTCAAGGACCTGTCCGACCTGCCGCAGGCCCGCGTGGTCCTGCTCGACCTGACGCCGGCGCAACTGCTCGCCGTGGCCGGTGACCGGCTGCCCGGCGGGTACGCCCGGCAGTTGCGCCGGTACAAGTACGGGCCAGGCGTGTTCAAGCTGGACTGGGCGCTGTCCGGGCCGGTGCCGTGGAAGGATCCCGCGGTGGCGCGGGCCGCCACCGTGCACCTGGGCGGCACGCTCGCGGAGATCGCCGCCGGTGAGGCAGAGGTGGCCGCGGGCCGGCATCCGGAACGGCCGTACGTCCTCACCGTCCAGCCGTGCGCGGCGGACCCGTCGCGGGCGCCCGCGGGCCGGCACGTGCTGTGGGCCTACTGCCACGTGCCGAACGGCTCGACCGTGGACATGACCACCGCGATCGAGGATCAGATCGAGCGGTTCGCGCCGGGCTTCAGGGACGTGATCCTGGCGCGGGCCGTGCACGACACCGTCGCCATGCAGCAGCATGACCCGAACATCGTCGGCGGCGACATAGCCGGCGGCCACTCGGGCTTCGCGCAGTTCGTGAAGCGCCCGACGCTGTCGCTGCACCCGTGGGCGACGCCGCTGCCGGGGGTTTACCTGTGCTCGGCGAGCACGCCGCCCGGCGCCGCGGTGCACGGTATGGGCGGCTACCACGCCGCCCGGCTGGCACTGAGTCGCCTTCGTTGACATTGGCACCGCGAGTCACCACGGGTACGTTCGGCGTATGTCTTTTGATTTTTCCCTCGCGCCGCGCGTCGAGGAGTGGCGGGACCGGATCACCCGGTTCGTCGACGACGTGGTGATCCCGCGTGAGCAGCAGGCGTTCGCCGACGGGGTGGACGACGCGCTGCGCGTGGACCTGCAGCGGGAGGCGCGGGCCGCCGGGCTATGGGCGCCGCAGGCGCCGGCGCGGGCGGGCGGTGGCGGGTTCGCGTTCGACGAGGCCGCGGTGCTGCTCGAAGAGGCAGGCCGCAGCCTGCTCGGGCCGCTGGCGCTGAACTGCTCGTCGCCGGACGAGGGCAACATTCACCTGCTGCACATGACCGGCTCGCCGGCCCAGCGGGAGAAATACCTGCTGCCGCTGGTGGCCGGGGAGGTCAGGTCGTGCTTCGCGATGACCGAGCCGCCGCCTGGGGCCGGGTCCGATCCCGGGGCGCTGCGGACGTCGGCGGCGAAGGTGCCCGGCGGCTGGGTCATCTCCGGGGACAAGCACCTGATCACGGGCGCGCTGGGGGCCGCGTTCGCGATCGCGATGGCGGCCAACGCGGACGGCAGCGGGGCCACCATGTTCCTCGTCGACGCGGACAACCCTGGGTTCCTCATCACGGGGCACGCCCGCACGATCGACTCGACGGCGGTCGGGGGGCACTGCCAGGTTCGTTTCGAGGACGCTTTCGTGCCGGACGACGCGGTGCTCGGCGAGCCAGGCAAGGGGTTCAGGTACGCGCAGGTGCGACTGGCGCCTGCCCGCCTCACGCACTGCATGCGCTGGCTCGGCGCGGCCCGGCGAGCGCACGAGATCGCGCTGGCCAGGAGCGTCACGCGGTCGGTCTTCGGCGCCGTACTCGCCGACCAGGGCATGGCCCAGCAGATGATCGCCGACAACGAGATCGAGCTGGCGGCGGCCCGCGCGCTGCTCTGGCAGGTCGCGTGGCAGGTCGCGCGGGGCGACAAGTCAACCGAGTCCTCGTCACGGGCGAAGGTGTTCATCAGCGAGGCGGTGGGCCGGATCGTGGACCGCTCCGTGCAGCTGTGCGGCGGGCTTGGCACCTCCGAGGAGATGGTGGTCGGGCGGATCTACGCCGACGTGCGGGCCTTCCGCATCTACGACGGGGCGTCCGAGGTACACCGCATGTCGATCGCGAAGCGGGCAGCACGCCGGGCGCGCGGCGATGGCTGACGACCTGCCCGGGCTGCCCGCGGCGGCGGCCGGGCGGTGGCTGCGCGAGGCGCTGCCCGACCTGGCCGACGGCGGCCCGTGGCACGCGGAGCTGATCTCCGGCGGGCTGTCCAACATCACCTACCGGCTCTGGCTGCCCGGCGGGACGGTCATCCTACGGCGTCCGCCGCTCGCCCACGTGCTGCCGCGGGCGCACGACATGGGGCGGGAGTACCGGGTGCTGCGGGCGCTGTTCGGGACGGCGGTGCCGGTACCCGAGCCGCTGGCGCTCTGCTCTGACCCGGACGTCCTCGGCGCCACGTTCTACGTGATGCGCGACGTGCCTGGCTCGGTGCTGCGGACCGGGGATGACAGCGAGCCGTTGTCGCCCGCGGTGCGCGGCGAGCTGGCCGCTTCGCTGATCGCCGTGCTCGCCGACCTGCACGACGTGTCGCCGGATGCCGTCGGCCTCGGGGACTACGGGCGGCGCAGCGGCTACTGCGTCAGGCAGATCAAGACCTGGGGCGCGCAGTGGGAGCGGTCGAGGACGCGGGATCTGCCGGACATGGAAACGCTGCTGGCCAGGCTGGCGGAGCTGGTGCCAGAAGACAGCGCCTGCACGATCGTGCACGGGGACTTCCGGCTGGATAACACGGTCGTTTCGCTGCCGCCGGACGAGCCGCCCCGAGTCGTCGCGGTGCTCGACTGGGAGCTGTCCACGCTCGGCGATCCAATCGCCGACCTCGCCACCACGCTGTCGTACTGGCACGATCCTGGAGACGTGGAGCGGGGGGAGATCCCCGTCTCCGCCGGGCTGACCGACAAGCCAGGGTTCCCGACCGCCGAGTCGCTCGCCGCCGCGTACGCCGCGCGGACCGGACGCGACCTGGGGAACCTGTCGTTCTACCTGGGCCTGGCGTGGATGAAGCTGGCCGTCATCTGCGAAGGCGTGCACGCCCGCTACCTCGGCGGGCAGACCCTCGGGGAGGGCTACGCGAAGGTCGGCCCGGCGGTGCCGTTGCTGGCCGCCCGCGGCCTGCGCGCGCTGGGTCGCGCCGGCTGAGGCTCACCCGTTGCCGTTGCCGTTGCCGTTCCCGTTCCCGTTCCCGTTCCCGTTTCCGTTTCCGTTTCCGTTGCCCCCGCCCTGACCCGGCGTGCCTCCGTTGCCCTTGCCGTCATCAGTGGTGGAGGCGCTGGGCTGGGAGCTTGCGCTGGCGGAGGGCTGGCCGTTGCCGTCGCCGTCGCCCTGGCTGGCGCTGGTGTGTGTCGGCTTCGGGCTGGCGCTCGGCTTCCCGGTGCGGGACTCCTGGCCGGGACCGGAGCCGGGCGATGCAGGGTGACTTCCTGAAGCACCGGGACCGGGTGTGACGTCCGCGCTGGGCCGCGGAACGCGCATAGCTGGCGGCGGGGCGGGTGCGTTGATTGCCTGATGCGCCAGCCGCTGCAGCGGAGCCGGAAGCGCACCCGCCTCAGCCGTCCCGCACAGCGCGACGAGCGTGACGAACATGAACGTTACGGCTAGCACCGAGATGCGCCGCGGGCCGCGCCGCCGCGCCGGTTCCGGCTCTGGCAGCGCGGCCAGGAACGCGGTCACCGCGGCCGCCTCCCCGGCCAGTTCGCGTTCGGTGGCCGGTCCGGCCGCCGCGGCGAGGACCAGTTCCAGGGTTCGCTGGCTGGCCGGGGCATGCTGGCCAAGGCGGCGTCTGGCCAGCATGAGCTCGGCGGTCGCCTCATCGGGGGACAGCCGAGTACGCCTGCGAGCAGAGAACCACATCTCAGCCAGGGAAGCGGTGAACACCCTCATAGCGTTACGCCTCCCCGGCCTGGCGAGGTAACGGTGGCGTCGGCCACGCGCTCGCGGAGCGTTCGCAGGCCGCGGTGCGCCGCGACCCGGACCGCGCCGGGGCTCTTGCCAACGATCTGTGCGACCGCGTTCGCGTCCAGGCCGACCACCACGCGGAGCACGACGATTTCGGCTTGGTCGCGGGGCAGGGTCGCGATCAGGGCCAGCGCCGTCTCGGTCGAGATGTATTCCAGCGCGGCGGCCACGGTGTCGTCGGGCGCCGGGCGTTCGAACAGCTCCCCATTGGCGGTGGGAGACACGGGGCGCCTGGCCTCGTACCGGTGCCGGTCGATCATCTTCCTGCGGGCCATCGTGAAGAGCCAGCCGCGGAATTCCTGTTCGCCTCCGTGGAACGACCCGATCCGCCGCGCGACGTCCAGCCACACGTCAGCCGCTACATCCTCGGCCGTGTCCCCCACCGACACCCACAGGTACCGGACCAGCGGGGGATGGGTGTCCCGCCACAATCTCGCGAACGCGGCTGCGTCCCCGCAGGCTGCCAGGCGCAGCACATCAGGAAAATCCCCGTCCAGCACGAAACGACCATAAAGCACTCATGTCTTTGTGTTCTCGCGAACGCGAGAAAGTAGCTCTATGCAGCTCAGTAACACGAGTCCGGGCGGTCACGGTTCTATCACCACATGCTGGGCTACGGGGTGGTGTAAGAGGAGAAGGGACGGGCTCGTGAACGACGGGCTGCACTCGGAAATAGGGGGACGACGGAATTCTCACTGGGTAACAGCCGCGCGCGACCTCGCGGACGCGGTAAGGACCGGCAGGTACTCCCCTGACGAGCGACTGCCCACGCTGGTCAGCCTGGCCGTCGCGAATGAGGTCCACCCGCGGACCATGTCGCGTGCCCTGCGCCGCCTGCGCGAGCTCGGCTACGTCACCTACCGCCAGGGCTACGGCTACTTCGTCAGCCACACTCCGCCCGGCTACGAATAACCCGGCCGACCTTGATGCCGCAGTCCTGAGATAGTGGATCGGCAGGGCCCCCAGAGGGGCTCTGCCGATCCACTATCCTTCCCTTCCTACCTTGCAGTCGAGTCGTCGGCAGGGATGCGGCTTGCCCCGCCAGCCGCGGCGGCGCAAGGTGGCGGCGACCATGGCCGCGCTTTCGCAGGCACGTTCGGTGACGTCGACGGGGCTGAACCGGAAGGTCAGTGCATCGTCGACGGCGAGGTTCAGATTGTCGCGGCGCTTGTCCTGACGTACCTGTTCGTTCTGGTGGTAGGTCAGCCCGTCGAGTTCAATGCAGACGCCGTAATCGGCGTACCAGTTGTCCTTGTAGTGAGTCCTCCCGCCGATGGTACGGCGCGCTTGGCGCTGAGCCTGCGGGAGTCCGTGCGCGCGCTCGATGTCGCGCGCGTAACGGCGTTCAAGCGGGAAATAAGTTCCCTCGTCGGCGTCGGCGAGCGCCTCGGTCAGCCAGGTGCGCCAGCGGATCCGGCTGCGCTCAGCCATGGCCTCGCGCAGCCCTTGCACGGTGACACGTTTCGCTGATAGCGCGCTAGAGATCCAGCCGTAAGCCTCATCAAAGGTCCCAGCCGCCGCGACTAGGTCGAGCACAGTGTCTTCGATCCTGGTGCGCGGCAGTTCCCACTCGGGCAGCCGTGCGGGCCTGCTCTGGTCGGAGCGGTGGATCACGACACCCCGGATAGGCCTGTGCTGTCCGGGACGTCGGCTAGCCGACACTGTGATGTGGATCAGCGCGGAGGGCTTGTCGGTGATTCCGTGCACCTCGGCAGCGGTTTCATGGCTGAGCATCGCACCCGGTCCGGCACGTCGCAGCGCGGCCCACAGCCTTTGCTCGCGCTGCACCTTACCGGTGAAAGTGATGTAGACCCCGTGGTGCATACGCCGCCACTTTCCCGACTCCAGCCGGTGCCTGACTGCGCGTTTCGAGAAACCAGCACGCCGCGCCTGGGCGCGGTCAGCGATCCCGCTCTGTGCGTCCAAGAGAAGAAACCAGTCGCGTTGTGTATTCGCATCCATACATCAAGCGTGCCTAAGCGTCGCCCCGCTCCGCATCCCCCAGTTCCGAACCTGTGGATAACTCGCGCGCGCGAAAGATGGTGGATCGGTAAGGCCCCTCTGGGGGCCCTACCGATCCACCATCTCGCTGGACGGTCGCCGGGCGGATGGGATCGAGCGAGCGGCTACCAGTGGCCGCGGTGGAGGACTTCGTTGAAGGGGCGGCGGTTCGGCTTGACGATGGGGCGCAGCGGGCGGTCCGCGGGGTAGCCGACGCCGATCAGGTAGGCGACGTCGTGGTCGGCCGGCACGCTGAGGATCTCGCGCGCGGCCTCCTGATCGCCCACCGAGGAGTGGCCGGTGCCAATGCCGAGGTCGGCCGCGGCGACCATCATGGCGTACGTGGCCTGGCCCAGGTCGTACTGGTCGATGACTCGCATGCGCTCGTCGTCGGGCTGCGGAATGACCAGCGCGAATGCGGCGGCCGCACCGGCGATGTGGCCGGCGCCGCGCCAGACGGTGGACAGCTTCTTCAGCTGCTCGCGATCGGTCACGAGGACGAAGTCCCAGTGCTGCCGGTTGCTCGCTGACGGAGCACGCCAGCCCGCTTCGGCGATCCGCTCGAGGTCGGCGTCAGGGACCGGATCCGGCCGGTAACTCCGAACATTGCGCCGGGCGCGGATGGCATCCCACGTTTCCATGAATCGATTCCCTTCGGTTGTCCTGTGGTCATGATCTCCTTTCGTGCTCTGACCACGGGTGCCGCCCCAGTCGGGACGGCGCAAATTCGGGGGAATCTAACAGCGACAGCGTGACGGCGCGGGTACATGATGGTCATCGGGCCACCGGCAACAGGAGCCTTTACCTGGGCTGCCCGGCGCCCGTGCCAGGCGGAATAACCACGAGAGGCAGGAAACGACATATGACGCAGCGAAGCCTTGAGGATCTGCTGCAGACAGCCAATCCTGTTGAGCTGCTGCGCAGCTCCCAGGAGGGAGCCTACGTTTACCCGGTCGTCCCGACAGAGTTCTCCAACTGGAAGAACGAGCAGCTCGCGTGGGCGAACACGTGCGTCCTGTTCGACCAGTCACACCACATGGCGAACGTGTACATCAAGGGCCCGGACGCGCTCAATCTCATCTCCCACCTGGGCATTAACACGTTCAAGAACTTCCCGACCAACATGGCCAAGCAGTTCGTGCCGACCACCTACGACGGGCACGTGATCGGCGACGGGATCCTGTTCCACCTCGAGGAGAACGAGTACGAGTTCGTCGGCCGGGTGCCGACCGTGAACTGGATCCAGTTCCACGTGGAGACCGGCGACTGGGACGTCGAGCTGGTCCGCGACGACCGCTCGCCGTCGCGCCCGATGGGCAAGGCCGTCACCCGCACCCAGTACCGGTTCCAGATCCAGGGACCGAACGCCTGGCAGGTGATCGAGAAGCTGAACGGCGGCCCGTTCCCTGACATCAAGTTCTTCCGTACGGACTACATCAACATCAACGGCCGCCGGGTCCGCGCGCTGCGGCACGGCATGTCCGGCCAGCCGGGCCTGGAGGTCTTCGGCCCGTACGAGGAGTACTTCGAGATCCGCGACGCGATCCTGGAGGCCGGCAGGGAGTTCGGCATCGAGCCGGTCGGCTCCCGCGCCTACGCGTCCAACACCGTGGAGTCCGGCTGGATCCCCTCGCCGCTGCCTGCCATCTACACCGGCGACCAGCTCAAGCCCTACCGCGAGTGGCTGCCTGCGCTGGGTTACGAGGGCTTCGCGGGGTCGATCGGAGGCAGCTTCGTCTCCGACAACATCGAGGACTACTACCTGACGCCCTACGAGCTCGGCTACGGCCACATGGTGCGGTTCGACCACGACTTCATCGGCCGCGAGGCGCTGGAAGCCCTGGACAAGCCGTCGCAGCGCCGCAAGGTGACGCTCGCCTGGAACGGCGAGGACGCCGGCAGGGTTGCCGCCTCGCTGTTCACCGACGAGATCCCGTACAAGGGCCTCGACGTGCCGATCTCCAACTATGCCGCGTCCAACTACGACAGCGTGCTGCTCAACGGCCAGGTTGTCGGCCTGTCGCTGTTCAGCGGCTACAGCCACAACGAGCGCAAGGAACTGTCGCTTGGCGTCATCGACCCGGACATCGAGGTGGGCACCGAAGTGACCCTGGTGTGGGGTGAGCCCGACGGCGGCTCGAAGAAGGCGTCGGTGGAGCGGCCGCACCGCCAGATGGAGGTCCGCGCCACGGTTGCGCCTGTCCCGTACTCGCAGGAGGCCCGCGAGCACTACCACGAAGGCTGGCGCTCTCACCTGGCCTGACATGCCGTGTTGAGGCGTGCTGCCGGCGCGTGACGCGTCTGGCGGCACGCCTTAACCGTTCTTGAGGTGCCCTTCACGTCCGCTTAACGCATGAGCCGGTGAGATCGGTGCTCATGCGAGACAGATACGAGGACTCACCCGGAGAGACGCGCGACGCCAGCATGCGCCGGCTGGGCAGGCTGACCTGGCGGGCCACCCAGCTGGGGACGCTTGCCGCGGTGGGCTTCGCGGTCGTGTTCGCGCGCAACGCCCCCGCGGAGACCACGACCGTCCAGAACCCCCCGACGGCCAGGCCGACCGCCTCGGCTACGGCGGCCGCCTCGGCCACGCCGTCGCAGCACGCTGTGACCCGAGCGCACGTCACCAGTTCGCCGACGCGGAAACCTGCAGTCGCTCAGCTGTCGGCACCCGCCGCCCAGCGGGCCGCGCCCACAACAGTGGCGACGACGCAACTGGCCCCGCCCACGACGCCGCCTGCCCCGGCGCCGACGACCGCCGCTCCTGCGCCGACGACGAGCAGCGCGTCGCACGGAGGAGGCTGATGCCTGCCACCTGCTACGGTGCGTACACTTCGGAGGCCCTCGGCACGTTCGCTACGCTCCTCGTCGAGGACCCCACCGCCCTGGAGGACGCTCGCGGCCTGCTCGACGCCGAGCTCGCCGCGATAGACGCCGCCTGCTCGCGGTTCCGGCCGGAGTCGGAGCTCCGGCGCGCTTGCGCCGCGGGCGGCCGCCCGGTTCCCGTCAGCCCACTGTTCGCGGAGGCCCTTTCGGTGGCACTGGCCGCGGCCCGCCTCACCGACGGAGACGTGGACCCGACCTGTGGGCAGGCACTGGCGAACCTCGGCTACGACCAGGATTTCGGCAGCGCCAGGCGGGATACCGGTGTTCTCACGCACCCTCCCGTCCCCGGCGGCAGGTGGCGCGAGATCGAACTCGGCGCCGACCGAGGTGAGGTGACGGTCCCCGACGGCGTGCTCGTGGACCTCGGCGCCACCGCCAAGGCGCTGGCGGCGGACCGGGCAGCCGCCAAGATCGCCGCCTCGACGGGGTGCGGGGTCCTCGTCAACCTCGGCGGTGACATCAGCGTGGCGGGCCGGCCCCGGCGGAGGGCTGGCTGGTTGGCGTCGCCGACGACGCGAACTTCGACAGCACGACGGCGAGTGTCGTGGCCGGGCAGGTCGTGACGATCAGGGATGGCGGCCTCGCCACGTCCAGCGTGCTCGGGCGCGCCTGGCAGCGCGCCGGCGTATGGCTGCACCACATCATCGACCCCCGTACCGGGGAGCCCGCCAGGTCCTGCTGGCGCACTGCCACCGTCGCCGCGGCGACCTGCGTGGACGCGAACGTCGCGAGCACGGCCGCGATCCTGCGCGGTGAGCAGGCGGTCGGCTGGCTGCGGGGGCTCGGGCTGCCCGCACGGCTCGTCCGGCGTGACGGCAGCGTCGTGCGGGTGGCGGGGTGGCCCGACGTGGCACCGCGTGGGAGTGGCGCGTGAGCCTCGACATGCAGGGACCAGGGCTCTGGTACGTCACCCGCGCCACCGGACTAGTCGCGCTGCTGATGCTGACCGCGAGCGTGCTGCTCGGCCTGCTGGCGGCCGGCCGTTTCAGCGGCGACCGATGGCCGCGGTTCCTCACCCAGGGGCTGCACCGCAACATCTCCCTGCTCGTCGTCGTCTTCCTCACGCTGCACATTGCCAGCACTGTTCTCGACACCTACACGTCCATTCCGCTGACTGCCGCCTTTGTCCCGTTCGCGTCCGGCTACAAGCCGCCCTGGCTGTCTCTCGGGGCGGTCGCGCTCGACCTGCTCCTCGCGCTGATCGTCACCAGCCTCGTCAGGGGGCGGCTGGGGTACCGGTTGTGGCGCGGGCTGCACTGGCTGGCCTATGCGTGCTGGCCGGTGGCCGTGGCGCACGGCCTCGGGACCGGCACGGACAGGTCCGCGACGTGGGTGATCGCGCTCACGATCGGCTGCATGGGCTGCGTCGGTGGTGCGGTCGCCTGGCGGATCCTCACCGTGGCGGTACGGTGACCACCATTTCGCTCGCCCGGGGCGGGCTGCCGCGGCTGCTCGCGGGGCTGTCGTACGACCATCCATCGCACCTGGCGGACCACGAGCGGACCTACGGCCCGCTGCCCGTTGTGGGCCGGCGGTTCATCGACGTCGTGGACGCCTCAGGCCTGACCGGCCGCGGCGGGGCGGGTTTCCCGGCCGGGCGGAAGATGCGGGGCGTCGCGTCCGGACGCGGCGCCAAGGTAGTGGTGGCGAACGGGTGTGAGGGTGAGCCGGCGTCGAGCAAGGACCGGCTGCTGCTGACCAGGCTGCCGCACCTGGTCCTCGACGGCGTCGAGGCGGCGGCCGTGGCCGTCGGTGCCGCGGACGCCTACGTGTGCGCGCACCAGCACGACACCGAGCTGCTCGCGAGGCTGGAGGCCGCGGTCGCGGAACGGGACGACCGGGTCCGGGTGACCGTGACCGGCGTCCCTGGCAGGTACGTCGCCAGCGAGCAGTCCGCGCTCGTCCAGTACCTGACCGGCGGCCCGGCGAAGCCCAGGTACACGCCGCCCCGGCCGCACGAGCGTGGCGTCCGCGGGCGGCCGACCCTGGTGAGCAATGTCGAGACGCTTGCGCATGTGGCACTGATAGCCCGGTACGGGGACCGCTGGTTCCGGGCTGCCGGGCTGCCGGCCGCGCCGGGGTCCATGCTGGTGACGGTGAGCGGCGCGGTCTGCCGCCCTGGCATCTACGAGATCGAGCTGGGCACCCCGATCGGGCAAGTGCTCGGGCGGGCTGGCGGTCCCGCGGAGCATATCCAGGCGCTGCTCGTCGGCGGTTACTTCGGCACCTGGCTTCCGGCCGGCGTGGCGTGGCCGTTGCCGATGACCCACGCGGCGCTGAAGGCAGCCGGAGGAACCCTCGGCGCGGGCGTGGTGATCGCGCTTCCCGCATCGTCCTGCCTGCTCGCCGAGACTGCCCGGGTGGTCAGGTACCTGGCCGACGAGGGGGCCGGGCAGTGCGGGCCGTGCGTGTTCGGCCTGCCCGCGCTGGCGGACGCCCTGGCTGACCTCGCCTATCACGGCGGGCGCGGCCAGGCGCTCGGCCAGCTAGCGACGCTGCTGCCGCTGGTCGAACGACGCGGAGCATGCAGGCATCCGGACGGCGTCACCCAGTTGATCCGCACCGCGCTGCGGGCCGCCGGGGAGGACGCGCGCCAGCACGACGAGGCGGGCCCGTGCCATGGCATCCGCAGGGAACCGCTGCTGCCGCTGCCAGGTGACGACCAGTGAAGCTCCGGGTCAACATGATCGCCTGCGCCGGACACGGTGTGTGCGCCGAACTGCTCCCCGAGCTGATCACGCTCGACCCGTGGGGCTACCCGCTGCTGGCCGACACGCCGGTCCCCGAAGGCCTCGCGGACCATGCCAAGCGGGCCGTGGCGGCCTGCCCGACGCTGGCGCTGCTAGCCGAAGAGTCAGTCATCGGCTTCCCCGGAGTACGACGTCGCGGACGGCACTCCGGCCGAGCATGACACCACCATGGTCACCCGCTGGGTGGTGGACTCGAAGGTCACCCGGGCCGTGGCGGCAGGCCCGCGGTTCACGCTGTCGACCTCGTAGCCCTGCAGCGGGGACCAGGAGACCAGGTAAGCGCCGGCCGCCTGACAGCTGGCGACTATCTCGCCGCCCGCCGATGTGAGCACCGTTCCGTCGCCGGAAGGGGACGCGGTGCCGGTGTCCGCGCCCTGGCCAGGCGCGGGGAGGTCCGTGGCGGCAGGGGTCGCGGAGGCGGCGGGCGCGGTCCGGGCCGGGGCAGGAGCCGCCGGGCCGCTGGTCTCGCTGGCGGCCGTGGATGGCGGGGCCTCAGCGGCCTGACTCGCCAGGGCCCTGGTGACCGCGTCCTGGGTCAGCAGCTGACCCGAGTTACCAGTGATTCCCTGGCCGAGAAGCGAAATCGCGAGCAGGCTGCCCGCGGTGGCGGTCGCCGCCCCCAGTAGCCAGGCGACGACGCCGAAAAGGATGCGCCGGTGCACGCTAGAACGTCCCACACGCTGCCCTAAGAGAGGGTTAAGGCGGTTATAACTAAATCCTCGGTAAACCGCGGCGTCGCGGGCAAACGGGCTACCTTCATTTCCGTGGCACAGCTTCTGCTTGTGGAAGACGACGCGGCGATTCGCGGCTCGCTGATCCGGGTGCTGGCCGAGCACGGGCATGCGGTCACCTCCACGGCCAGCGCCATGACCGCGCTGCGGCACGTCCTCGAGGCGCCGCCCGACCTCGTCCTGCTCGACCTGGGGCTGCCGGATCTCGGCGGCTACGAGGCGCTGAAGATGCTGCGCGCGGTGAGCGCCGTGCCAGTCGTGGTGGTCACCGCGCACGACGACGAGTCCGAGATCATCCGGGTGCTGGACGCCGGGGCTGACGACTACGTGATCAAACCGTTCGGCGTGGGCCAGATCGAGGCCAGGATCAGGGCCGTACTGCGGCGGGGCAACTATCAAGAGGGCACGACCGCTGGCTCGCTGGACGTCGGCGGACTGCGGCTCGATCCCGATGCGCACGAGGCGGCGCTTGACGGCGTAGCACTCGACTTGAGCCGCAGGGAATTCGACCTGCTGCACTACCTGGCGCAGCACGCCGGGCAGGTGGTGACCCGCCGTGACTTGCTCACGCACGTGTGGCGGCTGCCCTACGGAGGCGCGGACAAGACCCTCGACGTGCACATTTCGTGGCTGCGCAGGAAGCTTGGCGAGACCGCGCAGGATCCCAGGTACCTGCACACGGTTCGCGGAGTCGGGATCAAACTCAGCCCGCCTGCCCCGGCCACGGTCTGGCCGGGGCAGGCGGGGCGGGCGACCGCGCCGGGATGAGACTGCGGATCGTCGCGCTGGTGGTGGCCACGAGCTCACTGGTGCTCGTCTCGTTCCTGGTGCCGCTCGCGCTGGTGCTGCGTACGCTTGCGGCCGACCGCGCGGTCTCCACCGCAACGGTCGAGGCACAGGCCATGGCTCCGCTGGTCACCTCGCTCAGCCCGCGCAGCCTCCAGCTGGCCGTGGCACAGGTGAACGCTGCTAGCAGCACCCCGGTCACGATCTTCCTGCCGGACGGGATGGTGGTGGGCGAGCCGGCGCCGGTATCCGCTAGCATCCGGCTCGCGCTCCGCGGCCAGTCGTTCAGCACCTCGACCCCTGGCGGCGTCGAGGTGCTGGTGGCGGTGGCAGGACTCCCCACCGGCACCGCGGTGATCCGCTCGTTCGTTCCCGACGCGGTGCTGCGCCACGGCGTCACCAGGGCATGGCTGCTGCTGCTCGGCGTCGGGGCGTTTCTGCTGCTGCTCAGCGTTACCGTGGCCGATCAGCTCGCCCGGTCGCTGGTCCGTCCGGTGACCGCGCTCGCGCGCGCGGCGGATCGACTGGCAGGCGGCGACCTGTCGGCGCGGGCTATTGTCACCGGGCCACCGGAGATCCGGCGCGCGGCCAACGGCCTGAACAGGCTCGCGATGCGCATCGGCGATCTGCTCGCGCGTGAGCGGGAGGGCGTCGCCGATCTCTCGCATCGGCTGCGCACGCCGCTGACCGCGCTGCGCATCGATGCCGAATCCCTGCGGGACGGCCGGCTTCTCGATGACGTGACCGCGATGGAGCGCACGGTCAGCGAGATCATCCGTGAGGCGCGGCGGCATCGGGGCAGCACGGCTCAGCAGGCCTGGTGCGACGCCGTGGCGGTCGTCGCGGAGCGCGCGGCGTTCTGGCTGCCGCTCGCGGAAGACCAAGACAGGCTGATGAACGTCGACATGGCCGCCGGGCCTGCCCATGTCCAGGTGTCCCGCGACGACCTCGCTGCATGTGCGGACATTCTGTTCGAGAACGTCTTCACGCATACTCAAGAAGGCGCGGCGCTGGCCATCAGGCTCAGCCACCGAGCCGGCGGCGGGGCGTGGCTGGTCGTGACCGACGACGGCCCCGGCTTCCCGCCCGGCGGCCCCGTCAGGCGCGGCCTGTCCGGCGGCGGGTCGACCGGCCTGGGCCTGGACATCGCCCGCCGGATCGCGGAGGATTCCGGCGGGACGATGACGATCGGCCGGTCAGCCTCGGGCGGCGGGAGCGTCACCCTAGGGTTCGGACCGCCGGCCGGAATGCCCGGTCCGCGCCGGCACCGCCGGGCCGGGCTGCTACGCGGCTGACGATGGCCGACTGGGTCAGGACCCGAGTTGGCTGCGCACCTTGTGCCGCTTGGCGTGCTTCCACGCCCGCAGGGCCTTCGCCTCGGAGGCGGCGGCGTCGTGCGCCGCCCGCTCGCTCAGCAGCCCGAAGGTGAACGCGTTCTCCCCCGCCAGGTGCGCCCGCACCCCGATCTCGCGGGCCGCCGCACGCGCGTTCACCGCGTCGTGATGATCGCCGAGGGCCGACTGGACGGCCTTCATGCGCCGCGCGAACCGGCGTGTCTTCTTCCCGAGCGCGGGCTGCGCGGCCTCGGCCGCGTACCTGGCACGCTTCGCCGCCTTCCGCGTCTCGTGCAGGGCGGTGTCCCGTCCCGCGCCTGGCGCTATCCGCTGTGCCTGGTGCATCCGGCGCCGGGTCCGCCGGTAGGCCCGCCCGATCGCCCGCGGCAGCACCTCGTCCGCTGACTCCGCGGCCGCCGCGGTCAGCGGCGGGTCGGCGAGCAGTCGGTCAAGTTCGGCGGCGAGCGTGTAGTAGCGGGCCGAGTTCAGGGCTTCGAGCAGCGCGTCCCGCGCGCTGGCCTCGCGAGGGGCGAAGTGCGCCCGCACCCGCGCCTGGGCGGGGCCGAGCACCTGCTCCGCGGGCAGGCTGGCTAGCCTGGTCAGCACGTACGCGCTGAGCACCTCGTCGTCGCGCGCTTCGCCAAGGACCTCGCCGAGCCACTTCAGCTCGGCGCGCAAGTGCCGGGTCGCGGACTTGGGCAGAATCGCCGGATACGCCTGCAGCGTGCTGCGCAGCCGCCGGGCCGCCACGCGCATCTGGTGCACGGAGTCCGGGGCGTTTCCGCGGACGAGCGGGTCGAGCATCCTGAGCCGTCGGGCCTGCGCGCCGACGTAAGCCATCACCACGTCGCCAGCGGCGGAACGGTGCGTGAACCCGCGCCCAGCGGGCGGGCGGCGGTCAGGCGACGCCAGCGCCACGGTTGAGCCGTTTGCTTGTGCCTGTGCCCTCTCCGGGGTGGTCTGTGTACTCATTCGATGCGCCCTACCCAGGGTTCGCGCCGACTCACCTCGCGCCGCCGTTTCTCTCTCCCGGCCCTGGGTAACCACGCTCTGAACAGGAGGTCCCAGTGACGAGGTTCGCGAGCCCCCCAGACCGCGGAGACGAGCGGGGCGGGCAGGACGAGCGGGACGAGCGGGACGAGGCGTCCCAGGATCCGCGACACGAGTCCGTCGCGCAGCGCGCCGACCGCAACATCGCCGAACTGGTCCAAGAGCTGCGCGTGGTGGGCCTCGGCGTGCAGGTGCTCTTCGGGTTCCTGCTGTCGCTTCCGTTCACGATGCGGTTCACCAAGCTGGACAGCGTCCAGCGCGGCCTCTACCTGACCAGCCTGGTGCTCGCCGCCGTCGCCACCACGCTGCTCATCGGGCCGGTCGCTTACCACCGGCTGGTCTTCCGCCAGGGCATGAAGGAGCAGCTGGTCCGGTTCGCCAACATGCTGGCTATCCTCGGCCTAGCCGCGGTGGCAGGCGCCGTGCTGATCGCGGTGCTGCTCGTCATGGATTTCGTCGCCGGCGCGGTTGCCGCGGGCCTGGTCACCGCGGTGCTGGCCTGCATGCTCGCTGTCTTGTGGTTCGTAGTGCCGCTGACGCAGCGCAGGGAGCGGCGCTGACCGGTGCGAGACGGCGCGACGGGTCACCAGGGCCTGCGCCGCGAGCACGAGCGCGACGACGCTGGCCGCGACGATCCCGTCAGCCCAGAAGTGATTGCCGGTGGCCACGACGACGAACACGGTGATGGCCGGGTGCAGCAGGATCAGCCAGCGCCACCGGCTCGGGCTGCGCGTGATCACGGCCCAGGCCACGAGCACAGCCCACGCGACGTGCACCGACGGCATCGCGGACAGCTGGTCCGCGCCCGCGGTGGAGCCGAGCGCCACGTAGACGGACTGCCCGTACCGCGCCGCCAGGTCCACGAAACCGAGCGACGTCAGCATCCGCGGCGGCGCGACCGGCACCAGCGAGATGAGCAGGCAGATCGCCGTGCTGGCGGCCACCGCGTTGCGCACGGCCGGGTAGCCGTCACGGTGCCTGGCGAACAGCCAGACCAGCATCGCGATGAGCATTCCGAAGTGCATCGTCGCGTAGTACAGGTTGGCCACCTGGGACAGCAGCGCATGCGGCAGAAGCAGCCGCTGTACCGCCAGCTCGCTGGGCAGCCGCAGCGTGCGCTCCGCGTGCCACACCCACCAGGCGTGGGCGATCGCGCCCCGGTACCCGCCGGACGAGAGGTTGCCCGCGAGCTGCCACAGCGCGTAGAGCGCCACCACGATCCCTGTTTCGCGCGCGAACGGCCCAGTCCGCCCCGCCCACCGGCCCGCGCGAGGCGCGTGCCTGGCCAGGCCGGCCGCATGCCCGGCGATCGCGAGCAGGACGGCCGCCGCGCCGAGCCCGACCGCGAGCAGGGCTGCCTCTTGCCAGGAGAGCATAAGGTTCGGCACATCCACGCCAACGCTGAACCGCTTCTGTACCATCCGGGGCAGTTGCCGGCTGGTTGGCAGCGCCCGCAGCGGGCAGACAAAAGGTGCTATGCGAGGCACCTTCGCTGACCGCGCCGACGCGGGGCAGCAGCTCGCCGCGCTGCTCGCGCACCTGAGGGGCGAACGAGCGGTCGTGCTCGGCCTGCCCCGCGGCGGCGTGCCCGTCGCGCGCGAGGTCGCGGTGGCCCTCGGTGCGCCGCTCGACGTGATCGTGGTCCGCAAGCTCGGCGTGCCGGCCCAGCCGGAACTGGCGATGGGCGCCGTCGGCGAGGACGGGGTGTTCGTGATCAACCCCGAGGTGGTCCGGCAGACCGGCGTGTCCGCCGCCGAGGTGGCCGCGGTCAGGGAACGCGAGCAAGCGGGGGTGGCGGCGCGGGCGGCGCTGTACCGGGCGAGCCGGGCTCGCGAGCCGCTGGACGGCCGAGTCGCGGTCGTCGTCGATGACGGCATCGCGACCGGCGCCACCGCCCGGGCAGCCTGCGAGGTGGCCAGGGCGCACGGCGCCGTCCGGGTGATTCTCGCCGTGCCTGTCGCGCCGCCCGGCTGGGCGGACCGGCTGGCGGGGGTCGCGGACGAGCTGGTCTCCGCGCACGTCGCGCAGAACTTCACGTCCGTCGGCCAGTTCTACGAGGACTTCACCCAGACGACCGATGGGCAGGTCAACGCCTGCCTGCTGGATCAGGCGGGCTGGGCCGGGGAGGTTGCCCCGGTCATCGGCCAGGTCCGGCTGAGCGGATACCTGACCGTGCCGCCGCGCGCGCCGGGGATCGTCCTGTTCGCGCACGGCAGCGGCAGCGGCAGGAACAGCCCGCGCAACCGGTACGTAGCCGACGTGCTGCACGCGGCCGGCCTGGGCACCTTCCTGTTCGACCTGCTCACTCCCGGGGAAGCCCTCGACAGGGCCAACGTGTTCGACATCGGCCTGCTCGCCCGCCGCCTCGCCGACGTGCGGGACTGGCTGCGCGCCCAGCCGCTGCCCGGCGTCGCCAGCGGAGTGGTCGGCTACTTCGGCGCGAGCACCGGCGCGGCGGCCGCGCTGTGGGCCGCCGCGGAACCCGGAGCCGGCGTCGTCGCCGTGGTCTCCCGCGGCGGGCGTCCCGACCTGGTCGGCGAGCGGCTCGCCAAGGTGACCGCGCCGACACTGCTCATCGTCGGCGGCGAGGACCACCCGGTGCTGGACCTGAACCTCCAGGCCCAGGCCATGCTGCGCTGCGAGAACCGCCTCGACGTCGTGCCCGGCGCGACCCACCTGTTCGAGGAGCCTGGTGCCCTCACCGCGGCCGCCACGCTGGCCAGGGACTGGTTCACCAGGCACTTGGTGAGGTCATTATTCGGAACGGGCCCGTGGTGGCCCTCGGGAGGAACCACGGGCCCGTTCTGGATAACTAAGACTGCCGAGCCGACCGCGGGCGCCTGCCGGGGCGCCCACCAGCGGCGGCGGACCGCCGACCAGCCCTGCCCGGCGAGGAAGAAGCCCGCGGCGATGACACCGACGAAAAAGCCGAGCGGCCAGTTGGTGTGGTACGACGCGGCGATGCCGATCCAGACCGTGGCGAGCGCGATGCCGATGGCCAGCGCGATGGCTTGCCCCGGCCGCCTGGTGAACGACCGCGCCGCGGCGGCGGGGCCGATCATCAGCGCGAACATCAGCAGCGCGCCCACGACGGGGACTGTCATGCTGGTCGCCAGCGCCATCACGATCAGGAAGCACAGCTCCATCCGGCGGGTGCTCACACCGCGCGCGTCGGCCACCTCGGGCAGCGCCGACGCGAGCAGCAGCGGGCGGTACAGCAGCGCGATCACCGCGACGCTGACCGCGCCGAGCGCCGCGATCGGCAGCAGCACGTTGGACCCGATCCCGAACACCTCGCCGAACAGCAGTGAGTAGGTCACCTCGGAGTACTCGGTGCTGAGGCTGAGGAACAGGGCGCCCGTGCCCAGCATGAGCACCAGGACCAGGGCGGTGACGACATCCTGCCGCGCCCGCCTGCCGAGTGCGCCGATGCCGAGCGCTCCGCCCACCGCGAAGACGGCC
The DNA here is from genome assembly GCA_963843745.1 of uncultured Actinomycetota bacterium. Lineage (GTDB taxonomy): Bacteria > Actinomycetota > Actinomycetes > Streptosporangiales > Streptosporangiaceae > Trebonia. Next base: position 5,685 of record CAWJLP010000002.1, on the reverse strand, counting down.
AGGCCCCAGATGACGTTGAGGCCGAGCAGGCCGGCGCCTGCGGCGCCGGCGAACGCGCCGTTCGGGATGGCGTGCGCGGCGAAGGACTGGCCGCGCAGCACCGCGAAGAAGCCCAGCACGCCCGCGAGCACGGCCACGATGGAGGCCGCGATCCAGGTGTTGAGCATCAGGCCGGTGAACACGCGGGCTCCTTCTGGTCCTTTGCGGCGGCCGCAGGCCTTTCACGGCGGTCGCGCCGTGGCCGCCAGGCATAGCTGAGCAGGTAGGCCACGACGACGAGCGCGACGATGAAGAAGCTGACCGGCCAGCCGTGCCCGTGCGGCGGCCAGTAGTAGCTGTCGTAGGCGAGCAGGATGCCCAGCCAGGTGACCGCGGTGCCTATCAGCGCGGCGGCCGCCATCGCCCGCCCCGGGCTCTTGGCCACCCGCAACGCCGTCGCGGCCGGGCCGATCAGCAGCGCCGTGCTGAGCACGGCGCCGATGACCACCGCTGACAGCGACACCGCCACCGCGAGCGCGGCGAGGTACGCGATGCCCACGGCGCGCACCGGCACGCCGCGGGCCGCCGCCAGCTCAGGGCTCATGGAGGTGAGCAGCAGCACCCGGGACAGCACCGCGATCACCGCGAGCGCGAGCACCCCGGACGCGATCAGCGCAGGGACCGTGTCCGGGCTGATCACGAACATCGAGCCGAACAGGATCGTGAACGACGCCCCGGTCGTGCTGCTCGTCTGGGTGCCTAGGTACAGGAACAGGGCCGCGGCGCCGAGCGCGGCGCCGAGGACCACGCCGGTCGCGACGTCACGCCCGCGGCGGCGCTGCACGCCGATGAGCTCCATGATCGCCGCGCCGGCGACGCCCGCGATCAGGAACCCCCAGAACTGGTTGACGCCGATGAGGAACGCGCCGGCGCCACCGGTCGTGGCCACGTCGGCGAGCGAGTGCCCGGCGAACGACTGGCCGCGGATGACGGTGAGCACCCCGACCACGCCGGAGGTGACGGCGACGACGGTGCCGACGAGGAACGCCGTCCGGACCGCGCTGTCGCTCAGCAGCCCGGGCTCGACGATGTAGCTGAAGAAGTGGCCCATTGAGGTGTTCTCTTAGGTCCTGTCCAGGCCCACGACGACGCCGGTTTCCGCCGGGTGGTGCGCCTGGGACTCTTGCTGTTCCTCGCCCGCGATCACGAGGACCCGGCCGTTCACGTGCAGCACGTCCACGCGGCTGCCGTACAGGGCGCTGAGGACGTCGGACTGGATGATCTCGTCGGTGCGGCCGGCGGCCGCCCGGCCCGCGGCGACGTAGACGACGGTGTCGATCTCCCGCAGCAGCGGGTTCAGGTCATGCGCGGAGATCAGAACCGCGATCCCTTGTTCATGGGCGAGCCTGGCGAGGACGGAGACGATGCCCTGCTCGCTCCTCAGGTCAAGGTTGGCCAGCGGCTCGTCGAGCAGCAGCAGCCTCGGCCGGCCGATCAGCGCGTGCGCGATCAGCACGCGCTGCTGCTCGCCGCCGGACAGCTCGCCGATCCGCGCGTCGGCGTAGCTGTCCGCGCCGACCGCCTCGAGCGCCTCGGTGATCCTCTGCCTGCGGCTCGCCGAGGGCAGCGGGAAGCCGAGCTTGTTCCCGTCGATGCCAAGCCCGACGACGTCCCTGGCGCGCAGCGGCATGTCCTGGTCGATGGCCAGCTTCTGCGGCACGTACCCGATCAGGCCTCCGCCCTGCCGCGTCTTGGGGCTGCCGTTCAGCAGCACCCGGCCCTCCGTTGGCTGCTGGAGGCCGAGGATGACGCGGAGCAGGGTGGTCTTGCCGGCGCCGTTCGGCCCGATCAGGCCGGTGAACTGGCTGGGCGCCACCGAGAACGAGACGCCGCTGAGGATCTGGCGGCCGCCGAGTCTGACGCTTATGTTCTCCAGGCGCAGCAAGTCGTTGTCTGTCACAGGTGCTCCGTTGAAACCTTGGCGGTCACGGCCTTGTCCAGGGCGTTGACCTCGGCGGTCATCCAGGTCTGATAGTCGTAGCCCGGAGTCGGCATGGTCTCGTACACGCCGACGACCGGCACGCCGTTGGCGTGCGCGAGGTCGATGAACGAGTCGGTCAGGGTGTCGGTGACCTGCTGGTTGTACAGGAACACCTTGACCTTGTGCTGGGTGAACAGGGCTTTTTCCGCGGCCACGTTCTGCGGGGAGGGGTCGGTGCCGTTCATGATGTCGGCCTGGAACGCCCAGGGCGTCATGTTGTCGGCGCCCGCGGCTTGCAGCATGTAGTCGGCCACCGGCTCAGTAGTCGCGACCGGGGTGCCGGGGTGCGCGGCCTTGAAGGCTGCGATGGCCTGGGTCCAGGCGCTCAGGCTCTGGGTGAACATGGCGGCGTTGGCCTTGAAGTAACTCGCGTGGGCGGGCTGGATCGCGGCGAGGTCGTTGGCGATGGCGGTCGCGACCTTCGGCATCGTCGTGGGGTTGTACCACAGGTGCGGGTTCGGCGTGCTGTCCGGCAGGCCGAGCAGTTGCTGCACATCGACGATCTTGCGGCTGCTGGCTGGGACGGCCTTCTCGATGTCGCTGGCCCAGGTGTCGTAGCCGACTCCGTTCTGCACGATGAGGCTGGCGTTACTGATTTCCCTGGCGACCGCCGGGCTTGCCTCGAAGGTGTGCGGGTCGGTGTTCGGATTGCTCATGATGGCCGTGACCTGGACGTACTTGCCGCCGATCTGCTGGATCACGTTCGCGTACTCGTTCTCGGCGCCGATGGCCTGGATGCTGTCGGTGCCGCCTGTGCCGCCTGTGTTGCCGACCGCGGTGGCGGAGGAGCAGGCGGTCGCCAGCAGGGCTGTCGCCGCTGCCATCGCAAGCGACAGCGCGGCGGTGCGGGCGACGGAACGGGTTCGCATGGCCTCAGGTACTCCCGGTTCTCCAGGTTGCCGTGGTCAGCTGCAAGTGAACACCGTTATGGTAATCGTTTTCATTAAGGCGATGCAAGTCGGACTGGATCGCGGGGCTTCCGGCGCCGCCAGGCAAGCGGGCTTGCAGCGTGTGTCAGGTCACGCCGGGAAGGCAGGCCGAATTGCTGGTCCCCGCCACTGTCAGACAGGGAACGAGAACCGGCGGCGCGAGTAGACGATTGGGCCCTAAAATGGAATCGGAACATCGAAGGCTACGCTGGCAATACCTTGCCGCAGATCGGCACGAGCTCTAGTTATCGCCGTGAGACAACCCACTGACTGGCAGCCTTGACGCGGATCTTGATCTGGTTCCACTCACCCTTGCTCATCCCGTCGCGTCGGTGAGTTTGGCGTCCGCGGGCGGGTCCGGCCAGCTGACTCAGCTCAGCGGCACCGGTCAGGTAGACGTCGCAGAGCGAGCCGTTTACCTCCGGTGCCTGCATAGAGACCGTCGTACGGGAAGGCAGTACTCTGGCGACCGCCTGCGGCACTCTGGCGACTGGCTGCGGCGGACCAGTGAGCAGAGGCGTCTCATAGCCTCACTGGGAGTCATCCTGTAACATCCCAGCAAGATTCGGTTTGGCGAGCGGCAACGTTGGCCAAACCGGCACCCGGGACAGCGGTGCTGGCGCCGACCGGCCCCGGGCGCACGGCGGGCAGCAAGAAGGGGCGGACACATGCGGGCGCACGACCCTGCCTCGCGGACTAGAACTCCATGCACCCCGAAACCGTGATGCGACCTTGATAAACCGGCCGGAGCATTGAATAAAGCGTGGCGCCAAACTGGGTTCCCGAGTATATTACATCGCACAACAAGCTGCTGGAGTCTACCGTCCAGCCAACGCAGAGCATGCGGTTTGACGCTATCGTCGTGCCAACCAACCGGCCGGTTAAGTATCTCAAAGACAGCCTTAAGCTAACCAGCGACATGCGCATTCCGCTGATCGTTGCCTGCAGTAAGCGCGTGACAAAGCATGAGGTCTTCGAGGAGGCCGCGCGGTGGAACGCCGAAGTTTACGCGGTGGATTTTCCACCGGAGAAAGTGAACCCATTCAAAGAGATGTCCTTCGATACTTCCACGGACAAGGAACTCCTCGAGTTCACCTCAGGCCTCACCCGCGACCTGAGCGCGAAGCGAAACCTGGGGCTGATCGTGGCCCGGATCTGCCGGTGGGAACGAATCATGTTCCTAGACGACGACATCCGGGACGTGTCCGAGAGCCACGTGGCCGCCCTCGCCGCCGCCCTCGACGATCACAACGTCAGCGTGCTTATCCCTGACGAGTTCCCGGACAATTCTGTGGTCTGTCACGCTAATCGCCTCGGCGGAGGAGAACAGGACACGTTTGCCAGCGCCGGCGGCATGGGGGTGCGCTGCGACCGGGATGACCTCGGCTTTTTCCCGAACATCTATAACGAAGACTGGTTCTTCTTCTCGGCCGACGCCGTCTACCACAAGATCGCCATGATCGGCCGGTCGCGGCAAATCGCTTACAACCCGTACAGGGACCCGGAGCGAGCGGTGAAGGAGGAATTTGGCGACCTGCTGGCCGAGGGACTTTACACGCTCCTAGAGCACGACCTGGCCGAGGGACGCTACGCGCGCCCAAACCACGATCTTGTACTTTTCGACGTTGATGAAGCCTACTGGGCTCAGTTCATCAAGACCCGTGAGGATTTTCTGGACGGGGTCGCCCGACTGCTGGCGGCTCGCCTGACTGCCGGCGACCTCAAGGACGGCGAGGAAGCCGAGATCCACGCCGCTCAGATCTCGGTCAGCGCAGCCCGCCGCCAGCTGGCTCGGATTGAGCGCGACCTGTGCCAGCGGTTCATCGAGCTGTGGCGGTCCGACCTGGCTCAGTGGCGCGACTACATCACCGGCGATAAGCTCCCGCGCCTAGATAAGCACTCGATCGGGCAGGCCCTAGATCACCTGGGCCTGGATTACCTGTTTTCGCCCAGCAACCGGTAGGTAAGGCCATACTCCAGCGCGTCCTGGTGCCGTTTGTCTGCGGCAGCCTGCGTCTCAGCGGATCCAGGCTGCAGCCAGTACTCGTAGTTCAGCTCATACTTAGGCTGGTCATCGCCGTGCCAGTTAGGGAGCTCTTGGCGGCCGATGTACGTGAACCCTATGGCCTCATACAGGGAGATAGCTGACTTGTTGTTGTCAAAGACCCAGAGGAGAAAGTGCCGGACACGCGGCGATTTAGCGTACGACTTGGCGTACTCCGCCTCCATGAGGTACCGCATCAGCCACTCGCCACGGTGCAGACGGCGGAACTCGGGCGCGATCCAAACCGACTCGATAAAGCGAGCATTGTTCCGGTGGAGGCCACAGTCGATCTTGCGGCGGGGCCGACGGGCGACGCCGACGCCAATCACCTCGTCCCCTTGCTCAATTACGGCCCAGGTGGCGTTGGCGATGTCCTTGCGCCAGTACTCGAGGTCAGGTTCCTCGACGTCCTCCAGAGACTTGGCGAACGCCTCCGGTGAGGTGATGACGGACGCTCGCAGTGCCCGCATCAGAATCTGCGCATCCCGGAGGTCGGGTTCGTGCCCGGATTTGCTGGGACTGTCTGTCCCTGAGGCATGGACCGCCATGCCGCCCCCTTCGCAGACCTCCGGCCGCGCGAAAATTCTGCAGTTACCGGCCAGGATACGACTTGAGGACCATCGGACCGTGGCTGTAGTGGCACTACAGCACCTGTGTGGGCAGTTCTCGCAACTAACATTGCAGCAATCTCA
>CAWJLP010000001.1:0-164499 GCA_963843745.1 uncultured Actinomycetota bacterium | reverse complement strand
CAGCCACGCCACGGGCTTCCGCCCGGCCTCGGACTCGCGCCAGGCCGCCAGCAGGGTAGTCTTCCCGAAACCAGCCGGGCAGGCAACGAGAGTGAGGCTGCGGTCCGACCCGCTGCGAAGACGTTCCAGGAGGCGCTCGCGCGTAATCGTCTCCTCGCGCACGGGCGGCGGATGCAGCTTCGTGCTGACCAGGATCGGCTGCCCCGCACCCCGTCGCACACTGTCGCCGGCGGCCGGGCCCTGCCGTTCAGCGGTGCCCTGGCGGGCCTGCGGCACTACCTGACGGCGCGACAGGCTCGGTGCCTGCCCGCCGCCGGATGCCTCCTTTACAGGGCACATAGCATCCAGGCTGCCTGACGCGGGTTCCTGCGTCCACAGGCCGAAGGTCCCTTACTTACGGACGCTAGCCCCGCCCGCGGGACAGCCGCTGCGGGTCTGTTCGTGGCATGTCAAATGTGCTCGAGCGCGCTGGGGCGCTGCGCCAGCTGGTCCTCGGCATGGGCGACCATCGGCATGCCGCCGCTGCCGACGGCGAGCGGCGTCATGTGGTAGCCGTGATAGGTCATCATCCCGCCGGCCAGGAACGCCACCTGGTCCCACCCGTTCTGCTTCAGCACGCAGTAGGCGATGTAGCTGCGGAAGCCCGACCGGCAGTAGGTGTACACGGGCTTGTCCCGGGGCACCTCATCCAGCCGTTGCCGCAGCTCGGTGTAGGGCAGCAGGACCGCCCCGGGGATGTGCCATGCCTCGTATTCGGTCGGCGTGCGCACATCCAGGATCGTCACCTGCCCGGCGCAGCCCGGGTAATCCTCCGGGTACCACAGGTGGATGTCGCCGCGCAGCAGGTTCGAGCCCAGGAAGCCGGCCATGTTGACCGGGTCCTTCGCCGCCCCGTACGGCGGGGCGTAGGCCAGCTCCAGGTGCTCCAGGTCGAACACCGTCATCCCGGCGCGCAGCGCGACCGCAAGGACGTCGATGCGCTTGTCGACACCGTCCCAGCCGAGCACCTGCGCGCCCAGCAGCTTGCCCCCGGCCGGGTCGAACAGCACTTTGAGGAACAGCGGTGCGGTGCCCGGATAGTAGGCGGCGTGGCCGTTCTGGTGGGTGTAGACCTTGCGGTAGTCCAGGCCGGCCTCGCGCAGCTCGGTCTCGGTCAGGCCGGTGCCCCCGGCGGTCATCTCGAACACCTTGACCACGGCGGTGCCCTGGGTGCCCCGGTAGCCGCCGACATCCTCGCGGCCGGCGATCGTGTCGGCGGCGATCCGGCCCTCTCGGTTCGCCGGGCCGGCCAGCATCGACAGCACAGGCTCGCCGGTCAGCAAGTGAGCCGTCTCCACCGCGTCCCCGGCCGCGAGGATGTCCGGTGCCGAAGTGCGCATCTGCCCGTCGACCACGATGCCGCCGCGCGGCCCGATCTCCAGGCCGGCATCACGGGCGAGATCCACGTTGGGACGCGCGCCGGCCGCCATCACGACAACGTCAGCCTCCACTGACGTGCCGTCGGACAGATCGACTAGGAGCCTGCCGTCCTCCCCGTGACGAACGGCCGTGGCGGACGTGCCGAGCCGCAGGTCCACCTCGTGGGTGACGACGTGGTAGTCAAGGATCCGGGTCATCTCCGGGTCCAGCCACGGCATCAGCCGTTCGGTCCGCTCCACCACGGTCGTCGCCAGCCCGCGGTCCCGGAACGCCTCGGCGAGCTCCAGCCCGATGTAGCTGCCGCCGACGATGACCGCACTCGTCGCGCCCTTGTCCAGCTGGGTGATAATCCGGTCCATGTCCGGGATGTTGCGCAGCACATCCACTCGCGGGTCATCCGCCCCCGGGACCGGCGGCCGAACCGGCTCGGCCCCCGGGCACAGCACCAGCTTGTCATAGGACTCCCGGTACGTCCGCCCCTGCGGCAGGTCCCGCACTTCCACTTCCCTGGCATCACGGTCGATGCGGATCACTTCCTGCCCGGTCCGCACATCCAGTGCCAGGGACCTGGCCAGGCTCTCGGGCGTCTGCAGCAGCAGGCTGTCCCGGTCCGGGATAACCCCGCCGATGTGATACGGCAAGCCGCAGTTCGCGAACGAGACGTAGTGGTCCCGCTCAAGGATTACGATCTCGGCCGACTCATCCAGCCGCCGCAGCCGCGCCCCCGTCGAAGCGCCGGCCGCAACTCCTCCCACGATCACCGTTTTCATCTCGCCACCCCTATCAGCCAGCCCACGGCCGGCACCTCGCTTATAGTTCGTGTGCCTGCGCCGGCCCTCACCCGCCGGGGATAAGGCGGCCGGGATTACACCTCGGTGACGCTTGCCGCAGAGCTTTCTCGCCCCTTTGGGCCTGGTTGCTGCTACTACCTGGCGTCGCTGTCGTCGGCTATCTCGGCTTCGGCCACAGTGATCGCGATGCCCAGCGCCCGGAGGATCTTCCCGCCTGCCGAGACCACCCGAGCCGCGCCCACCACCGGGGCAACCGCGATCATGACTCCCTGGAGATCGTCGGCGGTGACTCCGCTGTCAACGGCGGCCCCGGCGTTAGCGAGGTAAGAGGCAGGCGGCGCGTCCATCGCGATCAGCGCGGCGATCCTCGTGAGCATGAGCTCGCGCGGGGCAAGAGAATTGTGCTTGATCGACGCCGCGGTGATGTCGGCGAGTGTGTCAAGGACAGGTGTATTGGCGGTCATGAGGCCCTCCTCCAGTTCCGCTGGCATCCTTTGCCAGGCGGTTCAGCGAATCCGCCGCAGCCGTTACCCGGCTGCTGCGTCACGGTTTCAGGCTCACACCAGGGCAGGTGACCCTGCATCACCTGCCGGCCGAATTCCCCTAGGGGAGAAGCCGCGGCCAGCACAGGCCAGGCCCGCCGTCCGTCCTGGGCTCCCGCTGCCAGCCGTCGGGTTCTCAGCGGCCCCGGCGACGCGCACGCCGGTTCATCCCGGCTAGGGAGACCGGCGACAACGGACGCCCGAGGGGGTCGATGAACAGCGCACATGGCCCGGTGACGGCCGGTACGGTGCCGTCGAGGACCTTGATGCTGTAGGTGAGCGCGTCTCCGTCGAGGCGCGGATCCTGGATTACCACGACCGCGTCCTCGGGAGGCCTGTCGCCCGGGTCCGCGAACGACAAGACGGCATTCGGGGGGGTGTCCGCGAAGCTGTTGTCCCCTGCTGTCCAGTTGGCAACGAACTGGCCAGACGACATGTGCCCGACCTCGCGCTGGGGACGGTCGGCGAAGTAAAGCGTCGACGGCGACACGCCGTGCAGCGTGATGGTTTCCCGGTCGCTGGTCATGCTCGCCGCGGTCTGGACGAACAATGCCTCCATGTCCTCAAGCTGCTGCTCGGTAACTTCACTCATTGTTGGCTCCTCTCTCACGCTGCCGTGCCCGGCTGGGCCTTGGCCGCGTTATCCGATCGTGATCGTTGGTGGCTGTCGGCCACTCTTCGCGAACGCTCAAGCCATCGATAGGGCCGGATGTCCCAGCAAGGAAACAACCCGCTGGTTCCGGCCTGCGCCTTGACGCCCTGGTCGTACTGGCATATTTGTCGTGGCCGGAGTCGCGTGCCCGGCGTCTGGCCGACGACGCCCTGGCCGCTCATCCCGCCGGGGCCGGGTGAGCAGTTGCCTGTGGTGCGGCTTTGGCGGCGTGCTTTTGCAGCCGGTCCGCCAGGAACATGACGATGACGGCGATCCCGACGCCGGCGAACGTGAACAGGATCCTGCGTCCCTCGTCGGCAAGGTCGGACGGGTGGGGCACGTCCGCGGCGATCAGGATGGCCCCGGCCAAGGCTGCGGTGTACCAGGCGTAGTTCACGCCGTGGATCGACGCTCCCAGCGCGACCAGGACGACGACGATGACCTCGAGTGCGGTCCTGTTGTCGACCGCCAGCAGGACGAGGGCGGCCACCGCGGCGCCCACGACCGTCCCGGCTATGCGCTGCTCGGCGATGAGGGCGGATTGCTGCAGGTCGGGCTTCATGGCAATGATGGTGGCGATGGGCATCCAGTAGGCGTTGGGCAGGTGCAGCCCGAAGGAGATCGCGACGGCGGTCGCCAGGGCGGCGGCCCGGATCACCGCGAACAGGATGAGCGGACGGGTCAGCGGCCGCGGCGAGATATCGCCGGGGATCTCGGCGATAGGCTGCGGCTCGGTGGCCCCCCTCCGTACCAGCCACATGATGAAGGTGTAAGCGATCCACAACGCCGACCCGACCAGCCAGGCCAGTGCCTGCTGCCACGGTTCGGTGTGGATCAGGCCGGAGCTGAACAGACCCGGCACTTGGAAGGAGATGAGAGTCGGCAGGCCGAGGGCGATGATGAACCAGACGTTGAGAAGATAGGCCGCGACGAATCGGTGCAGGCCGTATGTCACCGCCAGCCCGCCCAGCAACGTGGCCACGAAGGCGGCCAGCACCACGAACCCCCAGGCCCCGCCGCCGATGCCGAATCCCAGGGCCGTCAGCAGCGCGCCGGCCCCAGCGACCACGGCCAGCCGGGGCAGCCGGTAGCCGTAATTCCCGCCGGGGTCGCTCACGGCCACGATCACCACCCCGAAGATCGCCGTGAGGAAGTACCTCCGCTCCGCTGGGAGCACGCCGACGATGATCAGCAGCCCCAGCACGACCGCGAAGACGGCGCCTGCGCGCAGGTTGAATCCCTGCCGGTTGAGCTGGAATACCTTCGACACCTGGCTCATGACTCACCTCTCAGCACCCTGGCCGGAACCGGCGAAGCAGCCCTCCCGCGGCGGCACCGGACGGCGGCACCCGATCGGGGACCACCCAGCCACCCGCGGCCGGGCAGGGCCGCCAGCTTCCCCCGGGAGCAACCCGGCATCCCTCACCCGACAAGCAGGCCAGCCGTTCCCGCTAGGGGCGGAGGTCTGCCACCCAGCAGGCTCGCACTCGGGTAGGTGACCCTGCATCCCCTGCAGGCCGAATTCCCCTAGGTGAAGGTGCAGGTCGTCTACACCTTCGGCCGGGACGCCGCGAGCCGTGAGGCGCTGCAGCGGCTGGCCGACTCGGTCGCCCGGCACCTGGAGCCTGGGAAGGCGGCGGCCGTCGTCGCGGAGGGCCTGGAGTTCGCCGAACCCCGGCCGCTGGGCGGGGTTTTACATCTCGTTGACCGCTTGCTGCAGGGTCTTGTCGATGTCCTTGGGGTCCACGTTGAGCTCCTGGGCTGTCTCCTTCTGCGCCCTGGTCACCGCGTTCTTGATCGCGTCCTCGACCTTGCTTTCGCCGACCACCACGAGCCCGGCCTGCCCCGGGTCGATGAAGTCCCCCAGCTGCTTGGCCTGCGAGCGCGACATTCCCTTGGACAGGTGCCCGGTGACCCCGCCGGCCACGCCGCCGACCGCGGCCGCGCCCAGCACCGCCGGCGGGAAGATGACCCCGATCGCCGCCCCGGCGGCAATGCCCCACCAGGCACCATGGCGGGTGGCCGTCTCGTCTTTGTTCTCATGGACCTTGCCGTTGGCATCCTTGGTGACGACGGCCGCATCGTAGGAACCCACCAGGCCCGCCGTGTGAGCGTCCTTGATGACCTGGTAGTCATCTTGTGCTGTTGCTTCATCGGGGTAGGTTGCTACCAGGATGAACGTGCTACCGGATCCGGACATGGCGACCTCCTGCAGTTTCGCTGGCATCTTTTGCCAGGCGGTTGAGCCGATGCGCCGCAGCCGTTACCCGGCCGCGGCATCACGTTCTCAAGCTCACACCCGGGTAGATGACCCGGCATCACCTGCCGGCCGAATTCCCCTAGATGAGAAGCCGCGGCCAGCACAGACCGGCCCCTTTCCTTCGTGGAGGTGTGCTGCCGGGCCGTCCTGCGATTCACGGTGAACCACAGCTGAGTCCCGTCCACCGGCAGCCCGCGGCGGATGGGTGCGGCCGTCGGTCCTGCGTTCAGCCCTGCGTCGGGTCCGCCAGGTAGGCGGCGATCTTCGGCTGCCGGCGCCGGATCAGCCACATGTCGGCGCGGCGTCCGAGCGCCCAGACCATGACCGCGACCCCGCAGGTCAGCGCGATGCACGCGGCAAAAATGCCGCCCGGTAGCGGGTGGCTGGGGCCGGACAGCGCCAGGCCGAACGGCTTGCCCTCGGCATCGACGAAGCTGATCACGTGGTTGTTGGCGCCATGGGTGAGCACATCAGGATGACGGCTGGGACGGTCATCAGCAAGCACAGGGCGGCCACCAGGACGTAGGGGAGGGCCAGTAGGGCACAAGGTCCTCCTCCTAGACGAAGCGCCAGGTCCGCATCCTAAGGGTGTCCAGCGGTCAGCTGCCCACCAACGCGGATCCCCGCGCCCGGTGCTCGTGCGCTGGCTGGCTCTCCATCACCGGAGGGCTCTTGCTCGCGGCGGCCTGGTACCAGGTGACGTAGCGGCCTACCAGCGGCGCCGCCGAGAGCCCGTGTACCAGGACCGACAGCCCGACGGTCAGGTAGGTGGCCGCGACGATCGTCGCGGCGTGCGGGAGATGCGCGTCCTCCACGATCACCGCGAACACGATCGACGCAAGCCCGCGCGGGCCGAACCAGCCCATGAACGCGACCGTCGGAGCCCGCGCGTGAGTGCCCCACAGCGAGATCGCCACCGGCACCATCCGCACGACCGTGAGGCTCAGCACGGCGTACAGCGCGATCTGCCAGCTCACGTGCTTGAACGCCGGGCCGAGCAGCACGGCACCGAAAACCAGGAACGTAACGCTGTCCAGCGCGGCACCGGTCTCCTCCGTGAAGCGCATCATTCCCGCGGTCTTGTCGCCAGCGAGCAGGCCGAACAGCGCGCCGCCCACGAAGGCGGCGATGAACCCCGAACCGCCCAGGGCGTTCGCGATCCCGTACCCGAGCACCGTCGCGGCCACGGGGATGATCTGCCGCCACGCATCGTCGATCAAGTGCCGTCCGCCGGCCAGGATCACCACCGCCGCGGCGAGCGCGCCGGCGGCGAGCCCGCCGAGCAGCCCGTAGCCGATCTGCTCGACGACCACCCGCAACGGGTGGGACCCGTCGGCGCCGGAGACGGTCGCCAGCAATATCAACAGCAGCGGGACGCAGATCCCGTCGTTAAGGCCGCTCTCGACGTTCAGCGACTGCCGCACAACTTGCGGAAGTCTCGTGTCCGTGACGACCGCGCTGCCAAGCCCGGCGTCGGTCGGAGCCAGGATCACGCCGAGGATAAACGCCTCGCTGAGCGAGAACGAGCCGAACAGGGCAACCGCGATCAGCCCTCCCAGCACGACCGTCAGCGGCAGGCCGACGCCAAGCAGGCGGACAGGCACCGACGCCTCGCGCCGCAGCGCCCGCAGGTTCACCCGCGAGGAATCGGAGAACAGCACCACCGCGAGCGTCGCCTCGGCGAGCGTCCGCACCGTCTCGCTCGTGGGCGGCACCGTCAGGTCGTCAAGCACGAGCGGGCCGACCAGAACGCCGATCGCGACAACCACCATCGCGGGCGTGATAGGCGTGCTCGACAAAGGCCGGGATACCGCCGCGAGGAGCAGCAGCGTCAGACCGACAATCACCAGGCCCGTATTCACCGTTAGCCCCCTTTTGCTTAAAAGCCGTCCCGCCGCCTGCTCACTCATTGAGCCGCCCCGGGCGGTAGGGCGGCCGGCCGACGGAACGCCGCGCAAACAGCACGCTGCCGCGCCTGCTGGCCATGTGCCTCACCCCCTGACGGGTGACAGGCCCAGCTCTTGCCGTGCGGGGATGCGTTGCTGTCTTGGGTTCAGGCGTGGGCCTTCTCCGCGGAGCGTAGTTCGTGCCGCAGAATGAACCCTCCGATGATCTCGAAGATGCCCATGATGATGAACCAGATACCGAGCAGCACAGCCAGGACGTTCAGCGAGGAGGTCGGGGTCGACACGACCACGATCCCGGCGATCAGGCTCACTGCCCCGAAGATGATCCACCAGGCCCGGCCCTCGCGGGCACCGCCGGAGATCCCCCCGATCAGCGCGGCCAGTCCCTGGACGATCCAGGTGATGCCGATCACCAGGCCGATGATCGCCAGGGTGAGATGCAGGTGGCGGATCAGGACCACGCCGATGACGATGAACAGCAGCCCGGCGATGCCGAGCCAGACCCGGTGGCTTTCCTCCGGATCGAAAACCCGGATCAGGTGGAAGATCCCGGAGAAGATCATGAGGATGCCGAGCAGGACCGCGAGCACGTTCAGCGAGCCCGTCGGGTGGAAGCTCACGATGATGCCGAGGATCAGGGTTAGGACGCCGAGGAACAACGTCGCCAGCCACGTTCCCGCCACTACCCCAGGCGGCGGGGGCGGCGGCGCACTGTACTCGTCGGAAACCATTGAGGACTCGCCGGAAACCATTGACACTCCTATTTCCCTATTTCGCTTTTCCAGGACGAGCAGGCCAGCCGGTATGTCTTACCTCGCGCCGGATCGCTGCCCATCGTATGCAGGCTCGCACTTAGGCAGGCGATCGGTCATCACCTACCGGACCGATTCACCTAGATGAATTGAGTCCGCCGTCCGATTAGGGCTGGGTGCGTGTCGGTATCCGGAAAGTAAGGCGGAGGGCATCCAAGATTGTCTTGTGACGAACAACCTGGACATCCACCTGACCGCACTCTGCGTTTATCTCGACGATCGTGGGCTACCCGCGCTGGGCTGAAGCGGGGATCCGGCCCCATGCCTCACTAGCCCTCACGGGTATGGGGCTGGTCCGTTTTCAGAACGTTGGCGGGGGGACAGTCTTCAGGCGCCGACGCCACTGTCGGCGCCGGGCCGCTGGCCTAGCCACTGCGCGTAGGACCTGGATTCATCCGGGCCGGGTTCCACGCCTCCGGGCACGGCGAGGGCGAACACGAGCGCGGCGGTGGCCTCGAGTGTGCTGCGCAGCAGGCTGGTGGGGCCGGTCGCTTCGAAGCCCAGGGTCCACCAGTGCTGGCCACGGGTGCGGACCTCGGTGAGTTCCACCTCGCACCGCGGCTGCTGGCCCGGCCCCGGGGCGCGTGCCACGATCCGCCCGCTGGCCAGCGAGAACCGGCTGATGCGCCGCCTCTTGCGTACCGGCCTCCAGCCGGCCGGGTCGGCGCTGTCCTGGCTGAGCGGGCTGCAGGGAAAGGACCACTTCTGCCAGGACTCCATGCGCCCGCGGGCCCGGCCCGGCACCTCCAGGATCCCCGGGCTCCCGCGGTATGCCTTCACCTCCAGTGCCCCGCCCCCGCGGACCTTCACCGACAGCCCGCGCAACGGCGGATCCAGCAGGTAGGTGTCCTGGCGTGACTCCGTCTGGGCCGGGAACCGCCCGAACCATCCGGCCACCGCGGCCTCCAGCCGGCCCGGGAAGATCCACCGCACCTCCAGGCTGCGGACTCCTTCGGTGACCAGGCTCACAGGCGCGACAGCCGTCATTGCCTTCTGCTCCTGATACTGCCGGCCGGGCGGCCGGGATCTTACAGGTCGGGTTCGGCGGTGAGCCGTCCTGAGGCGACGGCGTCCACGAGTTCTTCGTGGTCACGTTCGTTCTGGTCGGCGTACGCGGCCGCGAACTGGGTGATGGCCTGGTCGAAGACGCCGGAGCCGCCGAGGTAGGCGGCGATGGCGATCCGGTCGCCGGAGCAGGCGTGCGCCCGGGCCAGTGTCCACCCGCACAGCTCGCCGTAGATCCGCATGCCTTGCGGCACTAGGGCCTCGATGAGGATGGAGTATTTCCAGTCCCGCAGCTGGCGGACGTAGAAGTCGCGCTGCCTGCCGTCCAGCCCGGCCTCGGCCCGCTGCCAGCCCAGGAAGATGTCGCTGGATGCCTGCATCAGCCGCTGCCCGGCGACCACCCGCTGGCCCATGTTGGTGTACTTGCTGGCTCCCACGAACCGGCTGAGCACCGACGCCTCGGCCTCCTTGACCTGCAGGAACAGCGGATCGGACTCGTCGCGGCCGAGCATCAGCACGATCCAGCAGCGTGTCCCGACGCTGCCGACGCCGACGACCTTGCGGGCCATGTCGGCGTACTCGTACTGCTCCAGCAGGTACCGGCGGTCGGTTTCCAGCGTCCGCCGGTACTTGCCGAGCAGGTCCTTGATCTGCGCCGCGAAGGTCTCCTGGTCCATCTCCTTGGGCAGCAGGTCAGTGATCGGGACGATCAGCGGCGGGTCGGCGATGATCTGTGGCCGGCCATTGACCATGCGGGTCAGCTTAGCCACTTCCTGCATGCTGTCCCTGGTCCGCGCCTTGGCCATGCCCTTGTCGACCATCTTGCGCTGCCGCGCTTTCATCTGCGAGTCGAACTGCGCCCGGATCTGGTCCAGGTCCGCGTGCGCATACCAGACAGCCAGGTTCGTCATCGTGGCGAAGGTCCGCATCGCCTGCCGGTAGCTGGCGACGGTGGCGGTGACGATCTCGCGGCGGTCCTTGGCGCCGAACCCGTTGCCGCGGGCGGCTACCTCCATGCTAGTGGCCAGCCGCTTGACGTCCCATTCCCACGGGCCGGGCGTCGTCTCATCGAAGTCGTTGACGTCGAAGACCAGGCGTCGCTCGGCGGAGCCGAAGATGCCGAAGTTCGACAGGTGCGCATCCCCGCACGCCTGCACCGCCAGCCCCGACACCGGAGTACGGGAAAGGTCGCTGGCCATCGGCAGCGCCGCGCCGCGGTAGTAGGTGAACGGGGAGACCATCATCCGGCCCCGCCGGATCGGCACTAGCTCCGGCACCCGCGACTTGGCCTGCTCCTCCAGCAGGTCGATCGGGTCGGGCCGGCCTGGACCCGGGTGGAACACCGCATGGCTTTCCCGCGGCACCTCGGCCCGCGCTTCCTTACCCCGCGCAGCGCGCTCCGCCGGAGTCAGCCGGTCCAGCCCCGACTCCAGCTGGTAGCGGTGTGTACCTTGTGTACTTTGGGGCGCAGCCCCAGCTGTCAGAACACTCATCACTGGTTCCTTACCTTTGTGGGACGTCACCGGCTGGCGAACGCCCGGTCCGGCCCGCCGCGATGACGGCGTCGACCTCGCGGAGGAAGTCGATCAGTGCGATCGCCAGGAACCCCGCACCGATCAGCGCCAGAATCTGCGTCTCCGGCCGTCCCGTCCTGCGGGCGACCGCACGGGCGACCGGCTGGGCGGCCACCCTGGTCCAGCCGGTCAGGCCCACCTGGCCCATCGCCACCAGGTTCCACTTCGCCATCCGAGGCACTCCTTCATCTCGGGGTTCACCCCGTCGGCCCCTGGTCACTAGCAGCTGCCTGATACGGCGCTTTGCAGCGTGCTGGCTGAGCTCTTCACCTGCGATACCGATGACGCGACCGTTGTGGCCGCGGTCAGCGGAGGCTGGCCCTTCGCCGACGTGATCGCGGTCTGCAGGCCGGACACCGCGGTGTTCAGTGCCGCGGTCTGCGATGGGTACGCGGACTTCGCGTCGGTGGCGAATGATGTTGCGTTGGTCTTGACGCTGTTGAGCGCGGTCTGCAGGGAGCTCAGGCCGTTCTTGGCGACGTCGACATTGCCGAGGTTGCTGACGGAGGTCTTGAGATTGGCGGCGTCGGTGCAGTAAGCCGGCGTGCTGCTGCTGCACCCGGCGGCCAGCCCTGACAGGACCAGGACGGCGGCCGGAAGCAGCAGCCATGTGCGCGGGCCTGCCCGGTCTGCTGGTTTCATCTGTCCTCCAGGGTGTCGGTATTGTCAGGCTGCGGGTGAAAAGAGCCCATGTCCGGCTGGTCAGCCGACTTCGGTCGCGGCTTCCCGGACGGCTTGGGGCAGTCCGCCCGGCCGCTGTCCCGTCAGCGTTGAGCTGTCCATCAGCGTTGATCTGTCACCGCACGCTAAGACTCCCGTAGGCGCCCTGGCATCACCTACCAGCCGGATTCACCTAGGTGGAAAACGGCCCGGCTTGGTCAGCCAGGCCAAGGTCATCGGTCACAGTGCCCGGGGCTCACCTGGCCTGGCTGGCGCTGCCGTGTGGCACAACCACTGCAGCCCGGGCAATCTTGACGTGTGCTGCCCGGCTGCCGGCCGGGCAGCCTGGATCACAGGCTGCCACCGCCTGCCACCGGCGCGAAGGAGACAGTGCCATGCCAACTGACGGAGAGGCACCGCGCGGACGTCGATCGCTCGACAAGGGCCGGATGGAAGGTTTCAGCGATGGCGTGTTCGGCTTCGCCATCACGCTGCTCGTCCTGGGACATCGCGCTCCACCCGCCAGGCACACCCCTGCAGCAGGTGCTTCATGCCTGGCCCGTCTACCTGGCTTACGTCGTCAGCTTCCTGACCATCGGCGCTGCGTGGCTCGCCCACACCACCCTGACCGATCGCCTCGCCCGGACCGATCCGCTCTTCCTGCGGCTCAACTTGCTGCTCCTGCTCGTGGTGGTCTTCCTGCCGTTCCCGACCGGGCTCGTCGCAGAGGCCCTGCATAACACCAGCGGCGAACGGGTGTATGTCACCTTGTACGGGCTCACGCTCCTGGCCATCCGCGTCCTGGGGTCCGCTCTGGACGCGTACGCGCGGCACGAGCGCCTCTATTCACCGCACCAAGACGGCGAGGAATCGCAGGGCCCGCAACGAAAACTCCTACCCGTCGTGATCGGGTACATGATCGCGATCCTGATCGGGCTCGCCTTGCCGATAGCGGCGGTGGCGCTTTATTTCGGTCTAGCCGTTTACCTGGTGGTGCCGTTCCGGGAAGTCGCCCGGCTGCTGTCCCGGCACTCGTAGCCCCGCCACGATCGGGTGCCTGTTCCGGATGCGCGAGTACCTCAAGGCAGCTGTGCTTCTTCCCGCTGATCGGCGCGATCCTTGGCCCGCTCGAGCGGGCCGGACTGCTCGGCCTGCTGTGGGAGGAACACGTAGCCCCTTTCGCGCCCTGTAATCCCTTTCGGTCAGCGAGAAACTCCACCCTGTACGGGTGAGGCGATCCACCCTCGATCGAATTATGCTGCTACCGCACACGGTTGCCCTAGACCCCGGCAGCATGAGCTTTGGTCTGGGAGAAGCGATGGGCGACGGGGTGAAGGACAGCTCGGAGCCAGTCTTGGTCGCGACGAAGCTGCGGCCGCCGCCGGTGCGCGATCAGATCGTTCCGCGCGAGCGCCTCATGGAGCGGCTTCGGGCCGGGGCGGGCCGGAGGCTTAGCCTAGTGGCGTGTCCGGCGGGTTTCGGGAAGACCACACTGCTCGCGGCGTGGCACAAGGCTGAGGCGGCGCGCAAGCCTATGGCGTGGCTGACCCTGGACGAGGGCGACGACGACCCGGTGGTGCTGTGGTCTTACGCGATCGAGGCGCTTCGCGGAGTCTGCCCGGCAATCGGCCAGCCGGCATCACCGCGGGCCGCCGGGGCGGCGCATATTGCCGACATAGTGCTGCCGCGTCTCGTGAACGAGCTGAACGATCAGCATGGGGTCACGCTGATCCTGGATGACTTCCACCGGCTTCCGGACGGGGCGGCGCGCGACAGCATCGCCTGGTTCGTCGATCATGTACCGCGCGCTTTCCAGCTCGTGCTCTCGACGAGGACCGAGCCGGACCTTCCGCTGGCTGCGCTGCGCGCGCACGGTGATCTGCTCGAGCTTCGCGCCGCCGATCTGCGGTTCACGCCCGGGGAGGTGGACGAATTCCTGAACGGGCGCCTTGCTCTCGGCCTCACGCCCGAGGAGATCGATGTTCTCGTCGACCGGACGGAGGGCTGGCCGGCCGGCCTCTACCTTATGGCGCTTTCCCTAGGGCGGACTGCCGACCGTCGGGCCTTCGTGCGCGAACTGGGCGCCTCGAGCCGGCATGTGATCGATTTCCTGGAGACAGAGGTGCTCAATGCTCATGATCCGCCGATGCAGGCGCTGATGGTCCGCTCCTCGATTCTCGACCGGCTGTCCGGACCCTTGTGCGATGCGGTGCTGGATCAGCAGGATTCCGAATCGATGCTCGACGTCTTGTCGCGCAGCAACCTCTTCCTTACCTCCCTCGACGACGAGGGCCGATGGTACCGCTTCCATCCCCTCTTCGCGCAGCTGCTGCGGGTCGAGCTCGAGCGGCGTGAGCCAGGTCTGGTCCCGGCCCTGCACCGTCGCGCGTACGCCTGGCATCGTGATAACGGGACAGCCGGCGAGGCTATCTCACATGCGATCGAAGCAGGCGCGCACGCCGAGGCCGCCGAGCTGATCGAATCGTCCTGGATCACCTTGGCCAATGCGGGCAAGTGCGACACCGTCCTGGGCTGGATCCGCCGATTCCCGGCCGAGGTGCTGAACGGCGACCCGCGACTTCTCCTGGTCGCGGCGTGGGTGCTCTCGCTGTCCGCCAGGCGGGAGGAGGCGGCGCGGGCCATCGCCACCGTCGAAGAGCAGGGCGAGTTCGACGGGGAGCGGCCGCTCTCCGACGGCTTCAGCTCGGTTGATGCGAGCCTGACGATGCTACGGGCGGTCTTCCCCTGGGGTGACGTCGGCGCACAGTTGTCACATGGCCGCCGTGCGGCTGAGCTCGAAGGCCCCGGGTCACGGTGGCGGCCAGTGGCCTGCTGGGCAGTTGGCATGGGCCTGTACTGGCGGGCTGACCTCGCCGAGGCCGACCGGTGGTTCGCCGAGTCAGCAGCGCTCGCGCCGGCCAGCGGGCAGTGGCTTGCCGGCGGGTCGTCGCTGGCCTACCGCTCGCTCATCGCGGGCGAGCAGGGGCGGCTCGCCGCGCAGCGGCTGCTGGCGGACCAGGCGACGGAACTCGTGCGGGAGCGCGGCATCGAGGAAGCGGCCGGGGTGGTCCCGCTGGCGCTCGGCGTCTCATTCGCACTGCGAGGAAGGCCGGCGGAAGCTCTGCCTCTCATCGATCGCAGCGTCGCCGTCTTGCGGTCCGGGGGCCAGCCCATCGACCTGGCTGGGGCGCTTCTCCGCCAGGTGCCGGTACTGCGTGCCCTGGGTGAGCGCGGGCGCGCGCAGGCGGCGATCGCCGAGGCGAGAGTTATCATCGAATCCTGTCCCGATCCGGGGATCCTGACCCAGCGGCTGAAGGATTCCGGGCCGTGCCCGCAGCCGCACACCGGGTCAGGAGATGAGACGCTGACGGAGCGGGAGCTCAGGGTCCTGCGGCTGCTGACCAGCGATCTGTCCGAGCGCGACATCAGCCGGGAGCTTTACGTATCGCATAACACGGTTCACAGCCACGTCAGGTCGATCTACCGCAAGCTCGGCGTCTCCTCACGGGCCCACGCCCTCGAACGGACCCGCGAGCTCAGGCTCCTCGCGCAGGCGGGGACAGGGCAGGAAGCGGGAAGACCGGGTTCGCTTTCGGTGGCGAGCCACGCGTCCTAACCGGGGACGGTGAGGGTCTGCCGGCCGCAGCCGATGCGAGTTCTTGACTGCCTGTACCTGGGCGTGACCAAGGCCGTGACGCTCGACCCGCACTTCACCTAGGTGGAAACGGCCGGCAGGTGATGACAGGTCACCTGCCTGAGCGTGAGCGTGAACAGGTAATGAACAGCAACCGGGCACGAGGCAAACGGTACCGGCTGGTTCTTCGCGGCGAACTGGGCGAACCGTTCGGTTTCCTGTTCGAGGGGATGCAGATGAGCCGGCTTGCCGGCACTACGGTGCTGACCGGCACCGTGATCGATCAAGCGCACCTGCACGGGCTCCTCGACCGAGTCCAGGAGCTGGGCATCGAGCTCGTGTCCTTCGGGCCAGTGGACACGGGGGCAGATGATGACCAGACGTCGCCCTGAGCCGATAGCTGGCTGTGGTCTTGGGAGCGCTGCTGGCAGCAGTCGGGCCCCTGGCGGCATCGCTCTAGCGGATTTCACCTAGGTGGAACGACGCGGCGGATGATGCCGCCTCGCCTGCCTGCGGGTAAGCCTTACCTGGTGATGGACGCGCTCGTTCATCGGACAACCCGACCGAGGAGATGCCATGGCCGACAACAGCCAGATGCTTGTTTATGCCGCAGCATATGAGAATGCCGATGCCGCACTGGCGGATATGGATGCCGTCGGGCAGCTGCACAAGGACAAGATGATCGGCAAGTTCGACGCTGCCGTGATCGATCAGCAGGACGGCAAGCCCCACATCGTCAAGCGGATGGATCGCTCGCGCATGCGTGCCATCCCTGAGATGTTCGGCGGCGGGACGCTGCCTCGCAAGGAGCTCAAGGAGGCGGCTGCGCTGCTCACTGCTAACCATGCAGGGCTCATCGTGGTAGGCGAGCCGACTATCGAAAAAGGACTCGAAAATGCGTTTCCGGGTGCCGCCAAAATGGTGAAGCGCTCGGTGGACGCCACGACCGCCGAAATCAGCAGCGAGCTGCAGGAAGCGCTCGATAGCTGACGGTGCCGCGGCCGTCGCAGGCGTCTTCATCCGAAGCGCCTTCCCCATAGGCTGTACAACACCGTTACGACGTGCCCGGACTGGCCGAGGGTGGCCGCACTGATCGACTTCCTCGTCAAGGTTCAGCTCGGCAGCCCTGGCTGTTGCAAGATCAGCACGATCGAGAGGACACGTTCGGCGCCCCGTCGGGGGCCTTCGGCGGCTCGAACGGTGCCCAGTCCGGCACCGAATCGCGGATATCGATATTGATCGTGCCCCTGAACGGCCCGCTCATCTCAGCACCCCTTCCGCCCAAAGGCGTTCACCGGCCCCGCCCCAAACGTGGTCCGGGAGACGAAGACCGTAACCCACCCATGCGGCACTCGCGCCGCAGCGCGACAGCCCGCCCTGTCATGCTCGCAAAGACCCGGTCGGCTGGGCATCACTCGCCTCGAGTGAGCCCAGGTCTGGGTGCCGCAGCCGTGACCTACGGCAGTTGACACCCAAGGCCGGCGAACAAGCCTGGATTCCGTCAGATCCCGCTGGACCAAGACGACGAGGAATGCCTGGCCAGGTACTATGCCAGACAGCCGGCCGGGCTCCGCCAGCACATCACCTGTGCCGTCCGGGAGGACGGTCGGGCCGGAACACGGTTCGCGGGCCTGGGTTTTGGCTTCCTAAGGCCCGAATAATCGACAGGAATCCTGTACACCTGATGCTGGCTGTGACAGCATTCACGCCAAGTGGGCGGCAACGCAGCGACCACAAGGAGGTGGGTGTGAAGCCCAGGACGGTCATCCCCAGGAGAACAGCCCTGCGCGCGGCAGCGATCGCGGTGGGCGTAGCCGTCGCGGCGGGTGTCCCGACGGCCGTCTCGGCGGCCGCTGCCCCCACGCCGGCGAGCACCAATTACACCGGCACACTGGCCAACGGGACCACCTGGATCGCGGATGTCCCGGCCCAGTGGAACGGGACCCTGCTGCTGTACAGCCACGGCTTCGGTCCGCTGACCGCGGCCGACGCCCCGGACCCGGGCACCCAGGCCGCGCTGCTCGCCCGCGGCTACGCACTGGCCGGCTCCTCCTACGACCCGAACGGCTCGGAGTGGGCACTGGACACAGCCGTCAGCGACCAGTTCGGCACGCTCGCGGCGGTCGAGTCCACCGTGCTGCCGTCCCGGCCGGCCCACGTGCTCGCGTTCGGCACCTCGATGGGCGGCCTGATCAGCGCCCTCGAGGCGCAGCAGGGCGCGGGCAAGATCAACGGCGCGCTGACCACCTGCGGCATCGTCGGCGGCGGCGTGAACCTGAACGAGTACCAGATCGACGGCGAGTACGCGATCGCGCAACTGCTCGGCAACCCCGGCACGCAGCTTGTCGGGTTCGGTGACGACACGACCGCGCTCGCCACCGCCTCGGCGCTGACCGCCGATGCCACCGCGGCGCAGGCGACCGCGGCCGGGCGGGCACGGCTGGCCCTGGCGCTCGCGTTCCTGAACACGACCCCGTGGCTGTCCACGAGCACCACGCCCGTCCCGGCTAGCGACCCGAACGGCCAGGAGGCCGCCCAGTACAACGTGATGTTCGGCGGCGGGTTCAGCATCATGGACTTCATCGAGCTCGGCCGGGTGTCGGTCGACCAGGCCGACGGCGGCAACGCGACCTGGGATGCCGGGACGAACTTCGCCAGGACCCTCGCGGGCTCTCCCTTCAAGAACGAGGTCGAGGCCCTTTACCAGGAGGCCGGCCTGAACCTGAACGCCGACCTCGCGACGCTCACCGCGAACACCACGATCAAGGCGGACCCGATGGCGCTGCGGTCGCTCGTCGCCACCTCCGTCCCCACCGGCCGGCTCGCGGTTCCCGAACTCGACCTGCACACGATCGGCGACAACCTCGTCCCGGTCCAGAACGAGAACTACTACCGGCACCTCGTAGACCAGGCCGGCAGTGGCGGGCTGCTCCGGCAGGCGTACACGGAGAGCTTCGGGCACTGCAACTTCAGCTCGGCCGAGCTCGTCGCCGGCGTCCAGGCGGTCATGCAACGGGTGACCACCGGCCACTGGGACAACGTCGCGACGGCAGCGAGCCTGCAGCAGGCGGCCACCGCCCTGGACCTTGGCCCGGCCCGGTTCACCGATTACCACCCGGGTGAGCTCACCGGATCGGTCCCGACGCCCTATCGGTGGTAGTCAGGCGGTCCGTCGGCTCGTGACCGGCTGGCCCGCCAGCCGGTCACGGTAGCCTCGGCGTATGTCGACCACCATGCCGGCGGGCGCCGCCGCCAGGGCGGTAGCGCCCGCCGCACCGCAGCCGATGCTCCTCTATCTCGTCAAACAGGTCGAGCTGGCCGTCAGGTCGCACTTGGACAACCTCCTGCGCCCCGCCGGGCTGACCGCCCTGCAGTACACGGCGCTCACCGTGCTCGAGCGCCACCCCGACATGTCGGCGGCCCAGCTCGCCCGCAACTCCTTCGTCACGGCCCAGTCGATGGCCGACATGATCACCGCCCTGGAAGGACGCGGGCTGATCGAGCGGCATCGCGACCAGACCGACCGCAGGCGGCTGGTCGTCGCACTGACGTCCGCGGGCCGGGAACTGCTTGACGACTACCGGGACCAGGTCGCCGCGCTTGAAGAGCGGATGCTCGCGGGCCTGAACAGCGGCGAGACCTCCCAGCTGCGCCGCAGCCTGCACGCCTGCCGCGCCAACCTCGCTGACTAGGCGGTGCCTGCGAACTAGCCCGGCCGGTGATCCGGTAGCGGTCCTGGCGACGTATCCGTGCTGGCGCGCCGCCTTCTGGGGCGGCGGCGCGCCAGGCTGAGTCCTCGCACAGGACCAAGGATGATCCGCTCCGGGACCCGGTGACGTATCCCTGGTTGAAGCTGCGTAGCGAAGGAGGCAGGTGCTTGCTGCGTGTTCCCCGTCGATGACCTGATCCCGGGCCCGTCCGGGATCGGGTCGGATACGGGCGACTTGCTAGCGGCGCGCCTGGCCGTGCTGGCCCCTCAGCTACTGGAGTCATCATGACCGCCGCGGAACACCACCCGGCGCTGCCGGCTGGCCTGCGCGACCGTGTGCTGGCCGCGACGCTACGGGCGCGCGCAGTCGGCCGTCCAGAGCCCGCGGTGCCGGAGATCTCACCCGCGCAGGCGTTCAGCCGGGCGGCGGACGCCTTCTACGGGATGCTCGGCGTCCTGCAGGCGGCGGACTGGCGCCGGCCGGCGCTGCGCGAGCTGGACGTTCAGGGCCTGGTCGGTCATCTCACGGGCGTCGAGGAAGACGTCCACCGGGCCCTGCGAGGGGACCCGGACGTGGCCCAGGCCAGCCACATCGGATCGACCCAGGCCGCGGCCGACCGCCAGGCCGGGCGCCTCCCGGCCCAGACCCGCGCCGAGTGGCGGCACGCGGTTGACAGCACCCTTGCCCTCGTCCACGCCGACCGCGATCCGGGTGACGAGGTCGCGATGCACGGCATGCGGCTGCCGCTGGGCATGCTGCTCGTGGCCAGGGCCTTTGAGCTGTGGATCCACGACAACGACATCCGCCCTGCGGTCGGCTTGCCGCCATCGGTCCCCGACCCGTCCACGCTGAGCCTGATGACCCGCGCCTCCGCCCGGCTGCTGCCGCACGCCGCAGCCCGCGGCGGCCTGCGCGAGCCCGCCAGCGTCCACTTGGTGCTGACCGGGCCCGGCGGCGGCACCTGGGACATCCCGATCGGGCAGAGCCCGCCCGCCGCTGCCCCGAACGCGATCGCGATCGTCACCGATGCGGTGGGATTCTGCCGGCTGGCCGCGAACCGGGCCACCCCCGGCAGCCTTGACCTGCACATCACCG
Organism: uncultured Actinomycetota bacterium; assembly: GCA_963843745.1. GTDB lineage: Bacteria > Actinomycetota > Actinomycetes > Streptosporangiales > Streptosporangiaceae > Trebonia. The sequence continues at coordinate 144,438 of CAWJLP010000001.1, read as the reverse complement.
GGGACCCGGATTGCGCCGCCATTGTGCTGGCGGCGGCGTCAACGCTCGCGCTGGACTAGGCCACCGTCGCGCGGACTACCATCTAGCCATGATCATCGACTGTCACGGCCACTACACCACGATTCCAGTCGCGTTCGGGGAGTACCGCGACGCGCTGCATGCGCGGCTGGCCGAGGCGGACGGCGGCCCGGTGCCGGCGGTCCCCGCCATCAGCGACGGCGAGATCAGCGAGACGATCGAGGCGAACCAGCTGCGGCTGCAGGGCGAGCGCGGCATCGACATGACGATCTTCTCGCCGCGGGCGTCCTGGATGGATCAGCACATCACCGACGCGACCACCGCGCGCGCCTGGGCGCGCGCGAGCAATGACCTCGTGCACCGGGTGACGACGCTGTTCCCGCAGAACTTCGCCGGCGTCTGCCAGCTGCCGCAGACCCCGAATGGCTCGCTCGACGACTCGGTCGCCGAACTCGAGCGGTGCGTGACCGAACTCGGATTCGTCGGGTGCAACCTGAACCCCGACCCGTCCGGCGGTTTCTGGAGCTCGCCGCCGATGACCGACGAGTACTGGTTCCCTGTCTACGAGAAGATGATCGAGCTCGACGTGCCCGCGATGATCCACGTGTCGACCTCGCGGAACCCGGCGGTGCACACGCTCGGCGCGCACTACCTCAACGCGGACACCACGGTGTTCATGCAGCTGGTGGAGGGCGACCTGTTCGGCAGGTACCCCACGCTGCGGTTCGTGATCCCGCACGGCGGCGGCGCGGTGCCCTACCACTGGGGCCGCTTCCGAGGCCTGACAGTACGGATGAACCGGCCGCCGCTCGACGAGCACGTGATGAAGAACGTGTTCTTCGACACCTGCGTCTACCACCAGCCGGGCATCGACCTGCTGACGAACGTGATCAGCGCCGACAACATTCTGTTCGCCTCCGAGATGCTCGGCGCCGTGCGCGGTGACAACCCCGAGACCGGCGCGTCCTGGGACGACACGAAGCGCTACGTCGACAACGTCAAGCTGACCGAGGACGACCGCGGCAAGATCTACGAGCTCAACACCAGGCGGGTCTACCCGCGGCTCGCCGCCCGCCTCGCGGGACAGTGAGGTTCGGACCGCTCGTGGCGGGTACCCGCTGAGCATGAACGGCACCCCGACCGAAGGCCAGGACCGGCCCGTTGTCGCCGTGGCCAACCGGCTTCCCGTACACCAGGGCGACAATGGCTGGGAGCTCTCGCCCGGCGGCCTGGTCACGGCGCTGCGGCCGGTGATGGCCACGCATCCCGGTGCCTGGGTGGGCTGGGACGGGGGCACCAAGGGACTCCCGCCGACGCTGCCGGATTCCGGTGTCCGGCTGGTGCCGATCGGGCTGTCGGCCGCGCAGGTGCGCAACTATTACCACGGCTTCGCCAACGCCACACTGTGGCCGTTGCTGCACAACGCGATCGAGAAGCCCAGGTTCGAGCAAGCCTGGTGGTACGCCTACCGGGACGTCAACACGATCTTCGGCGAGCGGGCCGCGGCGGCCCTTGACGACCAGCCGGACGCGATCGCCTGGGTGCACGACTACCAACTGATGCTCGTCCCGCAGCTCATCAGGGAGCGCCGAGGCGGGCAGCCGACCGGGTTCTTCTTGCACGTGCCATGGCCGTCGCCGGGCATCTTCGCCAGGCTGCCCTGGCGGGAGCAGATCCTGACCGGCCTGCTCGGCGCCGACGTGGTCGCCTTCCACACCGACGAGTACCGGGGCAACTTCCTCCGCTCGTGCGCGCGCCTGCTGCGCGACGACGACATCGAGGTGCGCGGCGACTCCGTGGTGCTGCCCGACGGCCGCGCGGTGACCACCGCCACCGCGCCCATCTCCATCGACGTGGCGGAGTTCACTCAGCACGCCATCGAGCCTGAAACGGACAACGACATCCGCCTGCTGGCCGAACAGTTCCGCGACCGCACCCTGCTGCTCGGCGTCGACCGGCTCGACTACACCAAGGGCATCATCGAGCGCCTGCTGGCGGTGGAGATGCTGCTCGAGCGGAATCCCGGCCTCCGGACCAGCCTCTCCTTCCTGCAGATCGCCGTGCCCAGCCGGGACGACGTGCGGGAGTACCGCCAGCTGCGCAGCACCGTAGAGCAGCACGTCGGGCGGATCAACGGCCTGTACACCGAGCCGGGCAGCGACGTGCCGGTGCACTACCTCTACCGCGGGCTGTCCCAGCAGCAGCTCGCCGCCTACTACGCGCTCGCCGACGCGCTGCTCGTCACGCCGCTGATCGACGGGATGAACCTCGTCTGCAAGGAGTACGTGACCGTCCAGAATGCCCGCGGCGGCAGCGGCGTGCTGCTGCTCAGCGAGTTCACCGGCGCCGCCGACGAGCTCCCGCAGGCGGTGCACTGCAACCCGTTCGACGTGGAGGGGCTGTCCTACCGGATCGAGTACGCGCTCGGGCTGACCGCCGACACCAGGCGCGAGGCCATCGCCGCGATGGCCGCGCACGTCCGCGACTACGACGTGTACCGCTGGGTGTCCGATCAGCTCGCCGCGATCACCAAGGCCGCGGTGGCCGTCAGCCGGTTACCCGCGGATCGGGCAGCGTCACCGTGTAGAGCAGGCGGCGGCGGCGCCCTTTGCCCGGGGCATTGGCCAGCCGCGGCTGGAAGACCTCAACCACGTCGCGCACCAGGCTGGCGAACTCCTCGTCGGTGAGCCACATGCCCGCGACCCGGTAGCTGGCGCCATCGCCGACCGGGTCGGCGGGGGCACTGGCGATGTACCGTTCGAAATCGGCGAGCAGGCCGGCGATGTAGGCGGTGAAGGCCTGCGCGTGCTCGTCGAGCGTCATGGCCCTGGCCTCACCGGGCTGGATCTGGGCGGCGAACAAGCGCAGGGTGTAGGTGCGCTCCACCGCGCCGCGGACCCGCCGCTCGGCGACCACCTGCAGCACGCCGGCCTTGGTGAGCCGGGCGATATGCCGGTAGAGGCTGCCGGCGGGCACGTCGTCGAGCTCGGCGGCGAGCTGGCTCGTGGTCAGCGCACGGTCGCCGAGGAACGCCTTGACGATGCGGAGCCGTACCGGGTGCAGCAAGCAGGTCGGCGGAGGCCACAGAGCCAGTTTAATCAATGTTCTCAAAATTGTTTACATTCTCAGTTCTGAGAGCATTAGACTGGCCACGAATGGGCGCTCCTTGCCGGGATGGTGATGCCGAGTGACCCCGACAATCCTGGTGGCGCTGGTGGCCGCCGCGGCGATCTCCTTCGACGTGTTCTGCCTGGTCGACCTGAGGCGGGCCCGGGTCCGCCACCTGCCGAAGTGGGGGTGGGTGCTGGTCATCTGCTTCTCGAGCCCCTGGGGCGGTCTGGCTTACCTGATCTTCGGCAGGGACGGAACAGGGCCGGCCGTCCCCGCCCCGCCGCTGCCAGCGGTGCCAGACGCGCCCGGCGGCCCCGGCGCGCCGCGCGCCCCGCGCCGGCGCCCGGCCGACCCGATGCTGATCGAAGTGGACCGGCTGACCAAGCGCTTCGGTCCGGTCACCGCCGTCGACGACCTGAGCTTCACTGTCCGCCCTGGCACGGTAACCGGGTTCCTCGGCCCCAACGGCGCCGGCAAGACCACCACCTTGCGCGTGCTCCTCGGTCTTGAGGCGCCCACGTCAGGCACGGCCCTGGTCGGCGGCCGCCGCTACCAGGAGTTCGTCCGCCCGCTGCACCAGGTTGGCTCGCTGCTGGACGCGACCGCCCTGCCCGCCGGACGCTCCGCCTGGTTCCACCTGCTCGCCCTCGCGCAGAGCAACGGCATCGGCGAGCGCCGGGTCAGGGAGATGCTGGAGCTGACCGGGCTCGAATCGGTCGCCGCCCGGCGGACTGGGGAGTTCTCGCTTGGCATGAAACAGCGGCTCGGCATCGCGGCGGCGCTGCTGGCCGATCCGCCGGTGCTGCTGCTCGACGAGCCGGTCAACGGGCTGGACCCGGAAGGCATCCGCTGGATCCGCCTGCTCCTCAGGGCGATGGCCGCCGAGGGCCGCACCATCGTGGTCTCCAGCCACCTGATGAGCGAGATGGCGCAGACCGCCGATCACCTCATCGTCATCGGGCGCGGCAGGCTGCTCGCGGACACCTCCACGGCGGAGTTCGTGTCCAGGACCGGCCAGGACGTGCTGGTCCAGTCGCCCAGGGCCGCGGAGCTCGCGGGTCTGCTCACCGCCGGCGGGGCGGCCGTCAGCCCGGAAGACGGTGGGCTCGCCGTGACCGGCATGGCGGCGGCCGCCATCGGCGACCTCGCCGCCACGCACGGCATCGCCGTGCATCAGCTGATCACCAGGCACGCTTCCCTCGAAGAGGCCTACCTCGACCTCACCGGCGCCAGCACCGAGTACCGCGCCGTGAGCCAGGCGCCGGGCGGGCCCGGAACACCGGGAACACCGGGCACACCGGGCACGCCGGTGGGAACGGCCGTCCGGTGAGCGCCGCGCAGCTCCAGGCCCCGGGGCCCGCCCCGGCCGCCTCAGCGCAACCCGTCCCGTCACGGCTCGTCCGCGCCCGCGACGTGCTCGCCAGCGAGTGGACCAAGCTCAGGTCGCTTCGCTCGAACCGCTGGACGCTGGCCGTCGCTGCCCTCGTGACGCTGGTGCTGACCGCGGTGGTAGCCCAGGCCTTCGCGGCCTCGCCGGCCGGCGGGAACCATGCCGCCGTGATGGACCGGCTCGCCACCAGTTTCCTCGCCTACGCCGAGTACCTGGTGCTGCCTGTCACCGTGCTGAGCGTGCTGGTGTTCACCTCCGAATACGGCAGCGGGCTGATCCGCACCACGTTCACCGCCGTGCCGCGGCGCCAGGCCGTGCTCGCCGCCAAGGCGGCGGTCACCGGCGCCGCCGCGCTCGTCGTCGGCGAGATACTGGCCTTCGCGTGCTTTTTCCTGACTCAGGCGATCTTGTCCGGCCGGCATGGCGGCCTGTCGCTGGCGCACCCGGGCGCGCTGCGGGCCGTGCTGGCCGCCGGCTTCGTGCTGGCCGCCTGCGCGCTGGTCGGCGTCGGCGCCGGCGCGGTGATCCGGCACACCGCGGGCGCCATCGCGGCGGCGATGACCGTCGTCATCCTGCTGGCGGTGCTGTGCCTGGCGCTGCCCGCGCCGTGGAACCTCCGGCTGGGCAGGCTCACCCTGCCGTTCGCCGCCTATGCGGAGGTGACCACGCACCCGCCCGCCGGGCTGCTCTCCCCGTGGCTGTCGCTGCTCGTCCTGATCGCCTGGCCGGCGGCCGCCCTGCTCGCCGCCGCGGTCGTGCTCACAAGGAGAGACGTATGACACTCGCCGACACGGCGCTGGCCGTCATCGAGATGGCCAGGCGCGGAGACTTCACCGGCATCAGCGACAGGTTCCTGCCCCAGCTCCGGGCGCTGGCGCCACCGGAGGCACTGCAGGCGGCCTGGGACGCGGAGGTGGCGAGAAACGGCCAGGTGTCCGCGCTGGGCGCTCCGCTCACGGAGGCCGCCGGCCCGGGCACCGTGGTAGTGAAGGTCCCGGTGACATTCGAGCGCGCGACCGCGACCCTGGCCGTCGGCTTGGCCGGCGAGGAAGGCGAGGCCGGCGAGGAAGGCGAGGCCGGCGAGGAAGGCGGAGACCAGGGACCCTGGATCACCGGCATCCAGCTGCTGCCGGCTAGCGCCGCCGCGCCGGCCGCCCCCTGGGAGCCGCCGCCGTACGCGGACCCAGACGCGTTCACCGAGCACGACGTCACGGTCGGCGACGGGCCGCTGGCCGTGCCCGGAACGCTGAGCGTCCCGCGCCGCGCCGGCCAGGTGCCGGTCCCCGGCGTGGTCTTGCTGGCCGGCTCAGGGCCGAATGACCAGGACGAGACCATCGGCCGGAACAAGCCGCTCAAGGACCTCGCCTGGGGACTCGCGACCGCCGGTGTCGCCGTGCTGCGGTTCGACAAGGTGACTCGTGCCCACCCGGACCTGGTGGCGGGAAACCCGCACTTCACGCTGACCGAGGAGTACGTGCCGCAGGCCGTCGCCGCGATCGGGCTGCTGCGCGGCCACCCGGCCGTGGATCCGGCGCGGGTCTTCGTGGCCGGTCACAGCGAGGGCGGTACCGCGGCGCCGCGGGTGGCGGCGCGGGCGCCGGTGGCCGGCCTGGTCATCCTCGCGGGCGGCGCCCAGCCGCTGCACCACGCCATGGTGCGGCAGTTCCGCTACCTGGCGTCGCTGGCGGCCGCGCACGGCGCCGCGCCGCCCGCCGACCTCGACGCGGTCGCCAGGCAAGCGGCAGCGGTCGACGACCCGGCCCTGTCCGAGTCGACCCCGAGCAGCGACCTGCCGTTCGGGGTTCCCGCCGCCTACTGGCTGGACCTGCGCGGCTACGACCCGCCCGCGGCCGCGGCCGCACTGGGCAAGCCGCTGCTCATTGTCCAGGGCGGCCGCGACTACCAGGCAACCGTGGCCGACGACCTGTCCCGCTGGCAGGCCGCCCTGGACGGCAGGCCGGACGTCACGATCCAGGTCTACCCGGCGGACAACCACCTGTTCTTTCCGGGCGAAGGCCCCTCCTCGCCGGCCGAGTACGAGCCCGCGCAGCACGTGGACCCGGCGGTCGTCGCCGGCATCGCCGCCTGGCTCACCGAAGGCACGCCTCAGTAGCTGAAGGTGGTCGCCCCTTGGTCGCCGATCCACTCCCACAACTGGACGGTGCCCGCGAGCTCGGCGTTGGCCAGCAGGCTGCCCTTGTCGAGCTGCTTGGCGTTGAAGCAGATGGGGCAGACCATGTACCGCCCTCCGGCTTTGTCGTACCTCGCGAGCAGGTCGGGAAGCGGCGGGCAGCCATCGCAGGCGACGCCCGTCGCCACTCCGTCCAGCGCGAGCCGGACCGCTTCCTTCGTCTGGAACATCAGGGTCGGCCGCCCGGATTCGGCGGCGCCGACGGCCACCAGGAACGCCACGGCCACCTTCTCCGGGTCTTCCAGGCCGGTGCTGAGACTGATCACTGCCTTGCCAGACATGAGATGCCCCTCCTCTGTCTCGTCTGGGGATTAGATAGCACGATCGTTCGTGCTATCAAGGAATGTACGATCGGTCGTGCTATGTTGTCAACGCCATGACCGATATCGCCGACCGCACGACCGGTTCTCCGCGGCGCAAACGCGCCGACGGGGAACGCACCCGCAGCGCGATCTTGCGCGAGGCCGCCTCGCTGGCCACGGTGGACGGCCTGGAGGGGCTGTCCATCGGCAACCTGGCCGCGGCGCTCGGCATGAGCAAGAGCGGCCTGTACGCGCACTTCGGCTCCAAGCAGGAGCTGCAGCTCGCCACGGTGGCGGAGGCGGGGCGGATCTTCGCCGCCGAAGTGGTTGAGCCCGCGCTCGCCGCCCCGGCCGGCCTGGGCCAGCTGCTGGCGGTCTGTGAGGCGTTCTTCGAGCACCTGCAGCGCCGTACCTTTCCCGGCGGGTGCTTCTTCGCCGGCGCGGCGCTGGAGATGGGAACCCGTCCCGGCCCGGTGAAGGAGGCGGTCGCCGCCTTCCAGGCCGCGTTCGTGGACCTGCTCCGCGGCTTCGCGGCCACGGCCATCGAGCAGCATGAACTTCCGCCCGGCGAGGATCCCGACGGGCTCTCCTTCGAGCTGAACGGGATCATCCTGGCCGCCGACGCCAACTTCGTCCTGCACGGCAACACCGCCGTGCTGGACATGGCCCGCCGGGTCGCGCGCCGCCGGCTGGGCGTCGGCAGCGACGCGTCCGCCAGCGGCAGGGCCTAGGACCGCGGCACCGGTCCGGTGAACGAGTGCGTCCCCGGGCAAGCGCGCCGCGACTTAGGAGCAGGAAACTACGCGAAAGCGGTGATAACAGCAAGAACAGCGTAACGTTCTGCTCCTATGTCGCTGTCGCGTCTCACGATGCGGGATGGGTGGACTGGCGCACGACGAGCTCCGGCTCGAAGATGACCTGGCGGTGCTGGTGGCCGCCGTCGCCGTCGGCCTCGTCGAGGAGCAGCCGGGCGGCGGTGCTGCCGATCTGGTGCGCTTCGAGCAGCTCGAGGTAACGCTTCTCCTTGCGCTCCTGGTCGTCGCTGTTGCACAAGATGACCGCCAGCCCGGCCTTGCTGGCCTCGTCCTCCACCCCGCGTGCAAGAACGGGTTGGCCACGTCGAGCACGACAAGCCCGATCGTCCGGCTGTGCCCGGCGCGCAGCTGGCGCGCGGACTCGTTCCTGACGAACCCAAGCTGCCTGATCGACGCGTTCACCCGGTCGCGGGTCCGCTGAGCCATGATTTCGGGCCGGTTGAGCACGTTGGAGACCGTGGCGCCGGAGACGCCGGCGTGCGCGGCGACCTCCCTGATGCTGACAGGCACGCTTACCGCTTCTCGACTGGACTGACAGACAGTCTGAGAAGCGGTATTAGAACGTGTCAAACCTGGCACGTCGCCCCGCCCGGCTCAGCCTGTTCGATCGCCGCCGGGCTGGGCTAGGCTCAGAGTCGTGCCCGACCTGCCGTGGACACAACGCGCGGGGATGCGACCAGGCACGGAGTACCTGGTCATGGCCTCGCATCTGCCGCTTAACCGGATCACCGGCACGGCCCGATTCTTCCGGGCGGTCCTGGCTGTGCGCAAGCAGCTGGCCACCGCGGACGGCCTGATGGGCTACACGCTGCGGGCCCACGTGCTGGCCCGTGACTACTGGACCCTGTCGGTCTGGCAGAACGGGAACGCGCTCCGCGCGTTTATGCGCACCCCTCCGCACCTCCAGATCATGTCCTCGCTCAAGCCGCTGATGGGACCGACGAAGTTCGTCACCTGGACGATCTCGGCCGCCGACGGCCGCCGGACCATGGCCGGCGCCCTCGAACACCTGGCTTCCGCTCAATAGGAAACTAATTCTCGCCACCGGCAACTTAAATCTGGCTACTCTGCTTCATTCGGTTGCGGTGCGAATCCGCCGGCGGAATTATTACCAGCAGTCACAGTCCGTACCGCGTGCGCCGGCTCCTGCGGAGACGATCATGTACCTGTTCGAATACGAGGCGGTCTTCGAGGCCGGCCTCGACACGGTCTGGAAGGTGTGGACCGACGTAGCGGGCTGGCCCGAGTGGGACGTCAGCAAGGAGGTCGCCCAGCTGGACGGCCCGTTCGAACCGGGCGCACGCGGCTGGGCCAAGCAGCGCGGCAACCTGGGCGGGGCCTTCACCGTCACCGTGGTCGATCCCGGGCGGCGCTGGGTGACCGAATGCCCGGTGCCGCTGGGCACGGTCACCTTCAGCCACCTGCTCGAGGCGGCCGGCCCAGGGTTCGTCCGGCTGGTGAAAAGAGCTGAAGTGCAGGGCGGGTCCGGCCCGCTGCTGCGGCTGCTGGCGCCCCGGATGCGCCGCGACACTGCCGCCTCATTTAGCGCTTTGCAGCAACGGGTATCCCACCAGTAGGCAGGCGTGCTGTGAGCGAATACACGATCAAGCCGCTCAGCGCCGAGACCTGGGATGCCTACCGATAGACAGTTGCCGGAAGCACATGAGGTCGGCCATCTTCGCATCGCTTTCTGGTCTGGCCCCGTACCAGATCGGGCGACCCCGAAATCGGGGCTAACCGGGCGCAGAAGGGACCGGACCGCGGGGTTCTCCCGCCACGACGGTTCAGGGTACGACGACAGCGCGTCCCTCGACGAGGCCGTGCTCGAGGCGGTCCAGGACCTGGTTGATGTCGTCAAGCCGGTGGGTTTCGGTTGCCGCGGTGAGCTTGCCTTGCTGCGCCAGGGCGATCACCTCAGCCAGGTCGTTCCGGCTTCCCCAGACGCTGGTGGTGAAGGCGACCTCGGATGCCTGGCTGAAGAAACCTATCGGCACGCTTCCGCCGGCGAGGCCGACCAGCACGAACAGCCCCTGCCGGGCCAGCGCGGCCAGGCCCAGTCTCATCGTGGCGTCGATGCCCACGAAGTCGAGCACCGCCGCCGGGCCCTCGCCGCCGCTGAGCTCGCGGATCTGCTCCAGCGAGCTTGCGGCGGACCCGTCGATGGCGTGATCGGCGCCGAGGCTCACCGCGAGCTGCCGCCTGACCGGTGAGGTCTCCACCGCGATCACGGTGGCACTCGTCATCAGCTTGAGGTACTGGACGCCGTACTGGCCCAGGCCGCCGGCCCCGATGACCAGGGCCGTGGTGCCCGCGGGCAGGTACGGCAGCGCCTTCTTCACCGCCCGGTACGAACTCAGGCCGGCATCCGTCAGGCCCGCCGCCTTGACGAGGTCCAGGTGGCCTGCCGGCAGCAGATGGCGGGTTGCCGGGACCAGAAGGTAGTCGGCGTAGCCGCCGTCCGGTCCCAGGCCCGCCCAGCGCGCGCCGTCGCACAGTTGCTCCTGGCCGCCCAGGCAGAAGCGGCAATGGCCGCAGCCCCACCCGCCGTAGACCACGACCGGGTCGCCCTCGGCCAGGCCCTCGGCGCCCTGCCCGAGCCCGGCGACCCACCCGGCGTTCTCGTGCCCCATGATTAGCGGGATGCGATGCGGCGGCACACTCCCGTCCTGCTGGTGCAAATCGGAGTGACACACTCCCGCGGCGGCGACCTTAACCAGCACCTGCCCCGGCCCCGGACGCGGAGTGGGCACCTCCTCGACACGCAGCGGCTCCCCGATGGCGTGCAACACCGCAGCCCTCATCTCATCCTCCCTGACCCCGGCATAGCGACCGGCTGTTGTGAGGCTAACCCGCCGCCGCAACGGCATAGGAGCATTCGAGCAGGAACCGAGAAGCGCCGCGATGGTGCCGGGGCCTAGCCTTTCAGTGGGAGGCCGGGGATGACACCGAGCCCCTGAGTGTCAAGAAAGGAAGCCGGACAATGCCCGCGAAGGATGCCCAGACCCAGTCCGACGGTTTCAGCGCCGAGGAGCGTGCCGCGATGAAGAAGCGCGCCGCCGAGTTGCGCGCTGAGGGGAAGAAGGGTGCCAAGAAGGCCGACGGCCTGCAGGCGGTCCTCGACGCCATTGCGGGAATGGCACCGGAGGATCGTGCGCTAGCCGAGCGCGTACATATGACGGTGACCGCGACCGCCCCCGATCTGATGCCGAAGACCTGGTACGGAATGCCCGCTTACGCGAATGCGGACGGCAAGGTCGTCGTCTTCTTCCAGGACTCAGGCAAGTTCAAGTACCGCTACTCGACCCTGGGCTTCCAGGAGACGGCGAACCTCGACGACGGCGACATCTGGCCGGTGTCGTACGCCCTGGCGGACTGGACCCCGGTGGTGGAGAAGAAGGTCGCTGAGCTGGTGAAGGCCGCGACCTCCTGACCACCCCGGGGTGCCCGTCACGGAACGAAGATCAGGCCCTTGGCGTTGACGCCACTGTCGGTGGCGACCGAGCCGACCTTGCCGGTCGTCAGGTCGATCGTGCCCAGGGAGTTGGCCGCGTAGCCAGGGGCCGGGCAGGTGGATGGGGCGCTGTTGGCGTTGCACGGAGTCACCGCGGTGAACACGGTCCCGGGCGTGAACGTGCCCGTGATGGCGTCGACCGTGTTAGACGAGGAGTCCGTCGTGTACAGCGTCCCGGTGGCCGAGGTTGCCCAGGCGACGTCATCGACCGATTGAGAGAGCTTCAGGACCTGCAGGCTCGTGCCGCTGGCAGGGGAGAAGATCAGTTCCTCATCGCCCTGGGAGTTCAGCATGAAGTCCCCGCTGAACTTCGGCGATGTCGCCGGGACGACCGTGTTCGAGTCTGGGTCCGTCAGCGCGAGCGTGACCTTCTTGCCGCTGTTGCTGCCGTTGACCCCGGTGGCCGTGGCGTCGTCGGCGAAGAACGGAGCGACCGCGGCGGTCTTGGCGCCGGAGTTCAGCGTGACGACGAACACGGCGGGAGCGGACGCTGGCGCCTTGCCGGAGGTGCCCGGCGCGGACGCGCTGATCAGGATCTTCCCATTGAGCACCGAGACGGCGTCGGTGCCGCCCATGTGCGGCAGGGACACCGGGGTGTAGGTGTAGTGCGTGACCGTCCCGCCGGACACCGTGTACAGGCTGGACTTCGAGTCCTCGTTGACGGTCACGATGACCTGCCCGCTCGCGGCGTCCGCGCCCATCCCGTCGATCTTGCCTGTCACGTCCCACTGCTTCACGAGGGAACCGGAAGGCGTGAACTCGACCAGAGTGCTGTCCAGGTTGCCAGAAGTGGCTGCTTCTCCCTGCGAGCCGACTCCGTTCTGGAACCCGACGTAAATGTTGCCGCCGAGGGGCACGATGTCGTCCGGCTGGCTGAGGGCTTCGGAGTTCGTGGCGCCCTTGCCGTTTGGCTGGTAGCTGTGCTTGAGCGTCGTGCCGAGGACGATCTGCTTCACCGAAAGTGCGGAACTGGAGCCGCTTGAGCTCGACGTGGCGCTGGCGCTTGCCGGCGCGGAACTAGAACTGGAACTGGAACTAGATCCGGAGCATCCGGAGGTTCCTAGCAGGCCCGCCGCGACGACCGCGACCCCCAGGCGAGTCGCCGTTCGCACGCTGAAAGTGTTCATGAACCGTTTTGTAGCGGATCCCGGTGACGCGCGGCGCTGCGTTGTTCAACGCCTAGGCGAACGCTCCATGGCCACGAGCTGGCCAGATCCTACACATCTGATTAACGCTCCGCCGCGAGGTACCGGTCGAGGAAAGCGATGACCCCGCTGATCGCGTCCTCCTGAACCTGGTCCGAGCTGGCGGCGGCCCCGCCGGCCGACGCCGGGAAGAGGTAGCCGTGCAGCGGGTGATCCCAGGTCACCCAGTCGGCCTCCTTGCCGCTTTCCCGCAGGAGCTCATAGCTGAGGCGGAAGATGCCCTGAAGGTGGTCGCCGTCCCGGCCCATGACGAGGATGGGGACGTCGATCGGCGCGATGCGCTCGCGGGCGACCGGAAGGTTGGTGCGTGACCGCACCCACGCGGGGTCCCGCATCTGCATCTCCTCAATGTCCCGCAGGCCTGTCTCGGGATTGACCGGCGCGGCGTCGCTCATCCGCAGGTCGAGGAACTCGTGATTCGCCGGCTCGCTGGCCACCCCCGCCCGCAGGATTCCCGGGTACCGGGAGGCCAGCTTGAACAGCATCTCACCGGCGTGGCTGACGCCGACGTGCCCGAGATTGCCCGCGTCCACCTGCGGGTGCCTGGCGACGTGCTGCAGGATGGCGAGCTCATCCTCGAACTCCAGGGGTGAGCGGTTCATGACCTCCATGCCCTGGCGTGCGTCGACCATGAGCGGGCCGCCGCGGTTGAAGCCGAGGTCCACCTCCGTGCGGTACCGCCCCCACCCGCAGGCGTAGCCGGCCGCGAGGAGGCGCTGCGTGATGTACGAGCGGGTGCGGGTCCACTCCCGCAGCCAGCCGATCCCGCCGCCACCGTTGCCGTAGGCGAGGAACACGAAGGGGAATCGCCCCTCGTCGGCGGGCGTTCGCAGCACATAGGGCACGTACAGGCCGTCGCGGGACTCCGCCAGGTAGTACGCCGCGGGGCGGGAGGACCCCTCGACGTCCTCCACGAAGATGGGCTCGTCGGTGGTTGTCATGCGGGCATCGTATGCCGCAGTTGCGTACTGCCGATACACGACATATCTTGATTAGTAGCTGGACTGGTAAAGAGGTGCGCGACATGACGGTCTGGGACACGAACCGGATGATGGGCTGGTCGGCGAAGGCGGTGATCGCCGCCGTGGTGCTCGCCGTGCTGCTGGTGGCGGCCGTGCCGGTGGCGTTTGTCGCCGGAGTGATCTTGATGCTGTTCGGCCACATCATCGTCGGGCTCGCGCTGTTCGGCGCCTCGGTCCTGGCGGCCATCGGGGCCGTCGTGGTCGCGGGCGTGAGCGGCGTGCGGCACCTGCGCAAGATGGTCACCGAGCTGGTCAGCCAGCGCGGCTACGACGACCGGGTCGTGCAGCTCGACCGCGGCGAGTACGACTACCGCTAAACGACGCGGCCCGCTTCAGGAGCCGTGACAGACTCCTGCCATGGCCGTGAACCTTGTCCGCAGCGCGCGGCTCTTCGCCGGCACCGGGTACGCCTACGCCGCCAAGGCCAGCGCGGGCGATCTCATCTTCACCGCGGGCGCCTGTCCGCTCGACAAGCAGGGCAAGGTTGTCGCCCCGGGTGACCTCATCGCGCAGACGCGCCTGGCGCTGGCCAACCTCAGGATCGCGCTGGAGGACTCCGGAGCGGCGATCGAGGACGTGGTCAAGACCACCGTCTACGTCGCGAGCAGTGACCGCGGTGAGCTGGCAGCCGCCTTCGATGAGGTGGCGGCTTTCTTCGGCGATCATGACGTGCCTAGCACGCTGCTCGGCGTGGCCTTGCTCGGCTACGCGGACCAGCTCGTCGAGATCGAGGCGATCGCGGTCACCTCGCCGCGGTAAGCGGGCTGGCTTATGCCTCCCGCCGCCCGACACTGAATCGCTACATCCCCGCGGCTCGCGGCGCATCGCCGCCGTCGGCCGGTGATTTTCGCCCGCGCCCGGAGTCTGTACCCGGTGAGGGAGGTGAGCGCGGCGTGGGCGACCGGCGGCGTCGGCTTGTGGCGTGGGCGGCGCGGCGGCTGCCGCGGTTCGGCGTGCCGAGCCCGGCCGGCGCCGACCCCTGGGCGTGGCTCGAGCCGTACCCGGTGGCGCCCGGTGCGGGAGCCCAGCGGTCGCTGTCCATCGCCTTCGTGGCCGCGCTGCAGCGGCTGCCGCCGGACCAGCGGGCCGCCCTGGTGCTGAGCGACGTCCTCGAGTTCCCCCTCACCGAGGTGGCCGACATCCTGGACTGCGACGTCACCGAGGCCGGCCGCCTGCTGCTGCGCGCCAGGGCGGCGGTCGACGTGCCGGCCCGGGAGTGCGACGACCTCGGCCGGGAGGCCGAGGTCGTCGACCGCTTCACCGGCGCCTTCGAGCGCGGCGACATCGCCGCCATCGCCGCGCTGCTGGCTCAGGACGCGTGGCTGCGGATGCGCCCGCTGCCGGTCGCCTACCGCGGGCGCGCCGCCGCCAGGCACTTCCTGTCGGTGGTCGCGTTCCCCGGCGGCACGCCGGGTTACCGCCTGGTCGGGACGCGGTCCAGGGCGAACGGCCAGCCCGCCTTCGGCTGCTACCTGCGGGACCCGGCCGCCGCGGTCGACCACGCGTGCGGTCTCGTCGTGCTCACGATCGACGACGGCGGCCGCATCGCCGCGATCGACCGGTTCACCGACAACAGCATGCTGCCCCGCTTCGGGCTGCCGAGGACCCTCCCGGCCGCCACAGAATTACGTGGTATGTAGCGCCGCCATGTTTTACAATTTCGTGTAGCTGTTACCGGCCCACGAAATTAATACGGGGGAGACTCAGTGGCGAACGTTGCCGGATCCGCGACCTGCGCTGCTTGCCGACGAGAATTGCCACCTCAGCAGGGTAGAGGCCGTCGGCGACGGTACTGCGACGCGCGGTGCCGGGATGCGGCCCGCCGCGCGCGGGCTCGTAATGTAAATAATTCATTGACAGACGACGAACGTCATGGCTATGTTTACGGCGTGGCCGCGGACGCCGCCGGGCAAGCCGGTCCACTGGCAGCCCTGGCGGCGGCACGGGAGCAGTCCGCGGCCGCGGCGGCGGCCCTGCAAGCGGCCGTCGACCGCGCCAGGGCGGCCGGGCGCAGCTGGAGGGAGATCGGCGATGTCCTGCAGACCACGAGGCAGGCGGCGTTCCAGCGGTTCGGCCGCCCCATCGATCCGCGGACGAACAAGCCGATGACCAGGCAGACGCTGCCCGGCGCGGAGGACAAGGCGATCGAGATCCTCGGCTGCATCATCGAGGGCCGCTGGGAGGATGCCCGCAGGGACTTCGGCGAGAAGATGCTCGACGCCGTCACCGCGGACCGGATCGCCCTCGCGTGGGCGCAGACGGTCGCCCATGTGGGCAGCTACGAGCGGATGGGCGAGCCGCTCGTCTTCCAGGCCAACGAGGCCACGGTGATCGAGATCCCGCTGTCCTTCGAGGCAGGTGACTGCATCGGCCAGGTCACCTTCGACCGCGAAGGCCAGGTCATCGGCCTGTTCCTGCGCCCGGCGCCCTCCTGACCCGTCACTGAGGGAGTGATTATGCACAGAGGCCGGACCATCGCGGCCGCGCTGGCCGCCGCGGGGATCCTGAGCGCGACCGCCGCTTGCTCAGGCAGCGCGCAGAAGCCGCCAAGCCCGACGGCCACCGCATCCGCCACCACCGGAACCACGGCGGCGACGCTGCCCGCCACCCCGCCCGGCGCTCAGGCACGGTGGCTGCTCGGCGCGATCGCGCATCCGCCGATCCCCGCCGCCGCCATCACCGCGCACTTCGATCAGGTCTTCCTCACGAAGATCCCGGCCGCCCAGCTAACCGCCACGCTCGCACGGGTCGGCACCCTGCGGCCGGACGCGGTCCTCGCCAGCACGTCGGAGTTCGTCGTCCTGGCTGTCTCGCTCAACGGGCAGCCGGAGACCGTCAGCCTCAGCGTCGACGCGCACGGCCTTATCGACGGCCTGCGGCTGGCCGCGGAACCGTCGCAGCCTGCCCTGCCGGTGCCCACCACCTGGGCTGGCGTGGATAAGCAGGTCCAGCAGGCGGCGCCGCAGACCCGGCTGCTCGTCGCCAGGGTCACCGGCGGCGGCTGCCAGACCGTCCACGCCGTGGACGCCACGACCCGGGCCCCGCTCGGCTCGGCCTTCAAGCTCTACGTGCTCGACGCGCTGGCGCGGGCGATCGCCGAGGGCACGGTCAGCTGGGACCAGCGGCTCACGCTCACCAGCCAGCTGACGAGCCTGCCGTCCGGCGAGCTGTCGACCGAACCCGCCGGCACCCAGGTGACGGTACTGCAGGCAGCCCAGGACATGATCTCGAGCAGCGACAACACCGCCGCCGACCTGCTGATCACGCTGCTAGGCCGGACCGCCGTCGAGTCGGCCGCGGCCGACTCGGGCATGGCGGACCCCGCCCTGGACACGCCGTTCCTCACCACCAGGGAGCTGTTCGTCCTCAAGCTGGACGACTGGCCCGCTCTCGCCAGCCGCTACCTCGCGCTCGGCGCCGCGGGCCGGCAGGCCATGCTCACCGGCACCGTCGACCGCGTCCCGCTCAGCGCGGTCACCGTCGCGGCCGAGAAGGCGTGGACCCAGCCCCGCGACATCGGCACCATCGAGTGGTTCGCCTCCCCGGCCGACATCTGCCGGGTCTACGCGTCGCTCGCGTCGCTATCACGCCAGCCCGGGCTGGCTCCGGTGGCGAGCATCCTGGAAATCAACAACGGCAGCCTGAACCTCGACCCGCGCCAGTGGAGCACAACCTGGTTCAAGGGCGGCTCAGAACCGGGCGTCGTCACCCTCAACTACCTCGCCACCACCCGCACCGGCCAGTCCTACGTGGTGAGCGTCCTGGCCGCGAACCCCACAGCCCCCATCCCGCAAACAGCGACAGTGCAACTCCTCGGCGCTGTCAAGGCCGCCTTCGCCCTGGCACACGCGTAGCGATTCGACTTAGGAGCAGCAAACTACGCCAGAAGGGCGATAACAGCAAGAAAAGCGTAGCGTTCTGCTCCTAAGTCCGCTTGCCGGGGAGAAGAGTAGAGTTCGAGCAGCTCCCGCGCCGTCGCGACCAGGCGGGTCCGGACCGAGGCCGGGGACAGCACCTCGACCTGGCCGCCGAACCCGGCGAGCCGGGTGGCGGCCGCGGTCTCGTGCTCGAAGGTCAGCGTGACCTCACGGAATCCCGCGGCGTCGGCCGGCCCCGCCGCCCCGAGCGCAGGCCGCACGGGATCGCCGAAGACCTCGGGGAACGCGGCGAGCGCGGCCGGCGACGCGCGCACCCGCACTTCGACCTTCGGGAGACCGTCGAGGAACAACGCCGACCAATCCGCCCAGAACGCGGCCAGGTCGAAGCCCGACGGCCGCGCGAAAGAGTCCGCAAGAGTCCGCGCCGAGATAACTCGCCCGGCGCGGAAGACCACCGGGTCGCCGTCACGCTCAGCGCCGGATGCCACGAGGTACCAGACGCCGGCCTTGTTCACCAGCCCGAGCGGGCGCACCACGCGCGTGGTCGAGGGCCGGTCATCGCCGCGCCGGTAACCGAGCCGCAGCTGGCGGCGCTCCCGGACGGCCGAGGCCAGCGCGGGCAGGTGCGGGACGTGCTCAGCGCCGTGGAACCAGCGCGGCATGTCGAGGTGCACGAGCGCGGGCCCGGGGGAGCCGGAGCCGTCGCCTGACGTGACGCTGATCTTGCGCTGCGCGGCGGCCAGCGCGTCCGCGAGCCCGAGCTCGGCGACCGCCGCTGGCACGCCGAGCAATAGCAGCGCCGAAGCCTCGTCGGCGGACAGCCCGCGCAGCGGGAAGCGGTAACCGTCGAGCAGCCAGCAGCCGCCGTTCGGGCCCGACTCGGTGACCACCGGCACTCCCGCGGTGTTCAGCGCCGCGATGTCCCGGTACACGGTGCGCACCGACACCTCGAGCTCGGCCGCGAGGGCGCGCGCGGGCAGCCGCCCGCGCGCCTGCAGCAGCAGCACCAGCGAGACCAGGCGATCGGCGCGCACACCGCACAGCCTACGGACCATCGCTGACACGACATGTCAGCGATACCCCGCTACCGTCGCCGCCATGATGACCTGGACCGAATTTCAGCAAGAACAGCCCGCGCTGGCCCGCGTCGGCCGCGACCAGTTCTACCAGCACGGAATGGGCCTCGGCTTCCTCGCCACGGTGCGCAAGGACGGCGGGCCGCGGGTCCACCCGGTGTGCCCGGTGATCAGCCCGGCCGGGCTGCACGTCCTCATCCTCCCCGGGCCGAAACGCGGGGACCTGCGCCGCGACGGCCGCTACTCACTGCATACCGAGATGTTCGCCCCGCCGCGCGAGGACGACGGCTTCGCCGTCTCGGGAACGGTGGCGGAGATAACGGACACCGCGACCTGGGACGTCGTCCGCGCCCAGGTCATCGAGGACTTCGGCGAGCTGTGGCCGAACTACCACACGCTCACGCTGTTCGAGCTGTCGGCGGCGAGCTGCCTGCTCACGCTCACCCAGCCCGGCGACGGCTTCCCGAAGGGCCCGACGATATGGAAGGCGACGGCAACGGGCTAGCCGAACGCCTTGTGGAGCCCGAACACCCGCCGTTCCCGCTCGATCGCCAACTCGACCAGCCGGTTCCGCCGCGGCGTCGATACCGACGCCTGGTAGGCCGGCTCCTCGAACACCGCCGCTGACTCGACCTCGGACAGCGCGAGGTACGTCGGCGCGCCTCCTGCGAGCAGCCGGTAGCGCCTGATCCGCCGCCAGCCGGGCACCATGAGCAGCGCCGGGATGTGCTCGCCGGCGTACCAGGCCCCGAGGTCGGCCTCAGCCGACGGCGGGACGGACAGCGACACCGCCAGCACCACCGGCGGCGGGCCGCCAGGCTCGCCAGGCGGGTCATCCCC
Source organism: uncultured Actinomycetota bacterium (assembly GCA_963843745.1). Classification (GTDB taxonomy): domain Bacteria; phylum Actinomycetota; class Actinomycetes; order Streptosporangiales; family Streptosporangiaceae; genus Trebonia. The sequence continues at coordinate 125,079 of CAWJLP010000001.1, read as the reverse complement.
GCCGGGTGCCGAGTCGTCGCTGATCAGCTCGTACACCCGACGGTCGAGCGTCGCCACCGACGACATGATCGACTTCTCCCGCGCCGACGCGTTGTCCGCGAGCGCCCGGTACTCAGGGCCGTCCAGCGTGCCCCGCCGGAACTCGTAGTAGGCGAGCCACGGCGGCGCGACGTCGTCGAGCGCGTGGAACCGGAACCCCGACGTGATGCCGGGCACGGTCAGCCGGGCGGGGCCGTGCTCGTTGTCGTACCAGTCGTTGAACTCGGCTGCCGGGACGGGACCAGGATCGGAGTACACGAACAGCAGACCGTCGGCCATATCAGCAATCGTAACCCTCAGCCCGGGCTGAGGGCCGGGCTGAGGGCCGGGCCGAACGGGTCCTCGCCCGGCGACACCTGGAGCGCGACGAGCACCCGGGAGACCATGTTGTAGGCCGCCACCGTGACGGTCAGCTCGAGCAGTTCCCGCTCGCCGAAGTGCGCCCGCACCGCGTCGAACACCTGGTCGGGCACCGTCACGTGCACGGTCATCGCGTCGGCGTAGGCCAGCGCCGCCCACTGCGCCGGGCTCAGCCCGCCGCCCGCGCCGCCTCCGCCGCTCACCCGGATCGCCGCGATCTGCTCGTCGCCGAGCCCCGCCTGCCGCGCCAGCGGCTCGTGCGCGACCCACTCGTAGTCCGCGCCGTTGCGGGACGCGACCCGGAGGATCGCCAGCTCCCTGATGTCCGCGGGCAGCGTCGACGCGCCGCGGACCGCGCCGAGCATGCCGTTCCACCCGTCGGCGAACGGCGGGCTGTGCAGCAGCACCCCGTCGAGCGCGGTCAGCTTGCCGCCGCGCCGCTGCCTGATCCGGTCCGTCACGTCGCCGTCCGGTGCGACATAGGCCAGCCGTGCCATCGGGGAACCCCCTTCGCGAAACAAAAGAGTGGCCGGTTAAGGATGCTTAGCAACCCTAACCGGCCACCTGGACGACCGCGATGGCGCTCAGTCGATGGCGCTCAGTCGATGGCGCTCAGTCGGCCGTCGCCGCGATCGCGCCGGCCGACTCAGGAACCGTGTCGGCCGGCGCCGCCATCGGGTTGATTCCCTCGAGGTCCTCGCGCTTGACCCGGACCAGCACCAGGCCGATGATCAGCCCCAGCAGCATGATCCCCGCCGACACCAGGAACCCCTTCGAGAACCCGTAGGCCAGCGCGTGGTTGGTCGTGGCCAGCTGCGCCGCGGCCTGCTGGGCCTTGCTCAGGTGCACCGCCGGCGCGTGCGCCGCCGCCGCGGAGGCCGACCGCAGGCTCGACGCCACCGCGCTCCACGCCACCGTGCCGAGCACCGCGAGCCCGAGCGCCCCGCCGACCTGCTGTCCGGTATTGAGCAGCGACGACGCGACGCCTGCGTCGTTGTTGGAGACCTTCGACAGCGACACCAGCGAGATCGGCACGAAGATGAGCCCCATGCCGAGCGCGGTCACCATCATCGGCCCGAGCAGCCCGCCCGTGTACGAGCTGGTCTCGGTCAGCCGTGACAGCCAGAACATCCCGCCGGACGCCAGCGCGGACCCGGTGATGATCAGCGGCCGCGCCCCGATCCTGCCGACGAGCTGCGACGCGAGGGCGGAGCCCAGCATGATCGTGGCGACCATCGGCAGGTACGCGATCCCGGACTTCAGCGGGCTGTATCCCCAGACGTTCTGCACGAAGAGCGTCAGGAAGAAGAACATGCCGAACAGCGCCGTCCCGATGCACAGGCTGATCAGGTACGCCCCGCTGCGGTTCCGGGACCGCACCACCCGCGGCGGCACCAGTGCGGACCGCGACCGCGCCTCGATGATGACGAACGCCACCAGCAGCACCACGGCCGCTACCAGCGACACGATGACCTTGGTGTCGCCCCAGTGCGAGACCGCCTGGCCGTTGCTGAACGTGGTCGCCGCCGAAGACAGGCCGTAGACCAGCGCCCCCAGGCCCAGGGACCCGGTGATCGCGCCGGGCAGGTCGAAGGCGCCGCGCCGCCGCTCGGACTCGCCGAGCACCCGCGGCGCGAGCAGCGCGACGATCAGGCCGATGGGCACGTTGACCCAGAACACCCAGCGCCAGTTGAGGTAGTCGACGAGCAGGCCGCCCGCGATCAGGCCGACGGCGCCGCCGGCGATCGACATCGCCGCGTACACGCCCATCGCCCGGTTCCGCGGCCTGCCCTCGGGGAACGTGACCGCGATCAGCGACAGCGAGGTCGGCGCGGCGAACGCGCCGCCGACGCCCTGCGCGACCCGGGCGGTGAGCAGCCAGGCCTGGGTGGTGGCGAACCCGCCGACCAGCGAGGCGACGGTGAACAGCAGGATGCCGAAGATGAAGATGCGCCGCCGCCCGAGCAGGTCACCGGACCGGCCGCCGAGCAGCAGCAGCCCGCCGAAGGCGAGCGCGTAGGCGTTGACCACCCATTCGAGGTTGGTTCCGGAGAAGCCCAGCGCGTGCTGGATATGCGGCAGCGCCACGTTCACGATGGTCGCGTCGAGCACGACCATCAGCTGGGCGGTCGCGATCACCGCCAGCGCGAGTCCGAGCCGTCGCGGCGGCGTCGCCTCCGCGAGCGCGCCCCCCGCCTGGCGTGAGGTTGCAGACAAAACAGTTCCCCTCATCCCGGTTTCGGTGATTTTTATTCCGAACGTACGGTTGCGTCTCTACTGTCAGAACGCCGTCTCAGGAGCGGAATCAGCGCTCGGCCCTTGGCTGCTCAGCATCTTCTTGAGCAGCCCGAGGAAGCACTCCCGTTCCGTGTCGTCGAGCGCGTAGCACCAGGGCATCCGTTCGGCGAGCTCCTGCATCAGCCGCTCCTTCGCGGCGATGCCTTCCTCGGTGAGCACCAGGTTCTTCACCCGCCGGTCTCGCTGGCTGGGCTCCCGCTTGGCAAGCCCGGCCCGTTCGAGCGCGTCCGCCACGGCCGTGACGAATGACGCGTCGCACCCCATTCGCTGCGCGAGTTCCTTCATGGCCAGCACCCCGTCCAGTTTGACCAGCGCGAGCAGGTCACTGGGTGCCACCCGGAAGCTGACCGCGATCGACTGGCCGATCCCGGCGAGCTGCTTGACGAGTGCGCCGAACGCGTCGAGGATCTCCCGGTTCAGCGCTGGCCCGTTCGCCTGCGCCTCTCCTGACTCCCGTGCGCCGCCGTTCACGTCTGTTCCTCTCCAGTAAACAGACCGACCGTCGGTCTGTCAAGGGCAGGTCCGTCTTAATCCCTTGACTAACTGAACCATTCAGTCGCTCAAGTTCTTCCCGCCCGGGCGGTTATTTTCTGGCGTCACACAGAGGACACGGTCAGGGCCCGTTTTGTGACACCTTCCCGAGGTGGTCGATGGCACATCCACCACGCTCTTTGGCGGTCGATGGCGCATCCACCACGCTCTTTGGCGGTTGATGGCGCATCCACCACGCTCTTTGGTGGTCGGTGGCGCATCCACCACGCTCTTTGGCGGTCGATGGCGCATCCACCACGCTCTTGGCGGTCGATGGCGCATCCACCACACTCTTTGGCGGTCGGTGGCGCATCCACCACGCTCTTTGGTGGTCGATGTCACATGGGTGTGGCTCTTTTGGAGGGAGCGTCAGGCGGCGAGTGCGAGGCTGTCCTGGTAGCGGCTGAGGTGGTTGCGCTGGTGTTCTTGCCGGATGTGCCAGTCCCAGTAGGCGTCGAGGTCGCCGCTGGCGTGGATGGCGCGCAGCCAGAGGATGGCCTGGGCGCCGGGCAGGCTCCAGCGGGCGCCAGTGATGCCCATCCGGTCTTGGACGAGGTGGCGGCAGGCGCCTTCGATGACGCCGGTGGCGATCGGCCAGCCGGCGGCCAGCGCGTGGGGGTAGTCGAGGTAGGGCTGCTTGGCGTCCAGGTAGTGCAGGGTCTTGCGGATGATCTTGGCATGCTCGCTGCCCTGGGGCGGGTGGTCTTCGGTGAGCTGCCGGATCCGGTTGATCACGCTGGCGGTGCGGCCGTGCAGGATGTCCAGCGCCTGGGCGGTCACCCAGTCCTCCATGGCCGGGTCGCGGGGGGCGTGGAAGCACCAGGCGGCCTTCCACAGGTATTCCAGCACGTGGATGAAGTCGACCAGGATGACCGGGGTGACGCCGCGGGTCGCGGCCTGGTCCTGGATCAGGTCGAGCTGGTAGATGTCCCCGCCGGCCAGCATGATCCAGGTCCGCTCGTGGCCGGGGTCGCGGCGGTCGGCCTCGCCGAAGATCTTGCCGATGGTAACGTCGCGGCCGGCCGTGATGTCGCAGGCGTACCAGCGGTTCACCGACCGCGGCGCGTTCTTGGCGCCGCCGGGTTCCGGGCGCATGACCTGCTCCGGGGTCCGCGGCAGGTCCGGCGGCAGGACGTCGAACACGCAGCCGGTCTCGGCCATCCGCTTATGGCCCTTCTTCTCCCCGGTCCCGGTCCGTTTGGCGAAGGTCCGCACCCGCGGGACCGGGGTCGGGCCGCGGCGGCGGCGGGCCTCGGGGCGCATGGCCACGCCCTTGCCGTCCGCCGAGATCGCCAGCGGCGGCAGCCCGGTTCCGGGATCCTGCCCGGCTCCGGGCAGGGCCATCAGCTCTCCGGACCGGTCCGCATCCTGGCAGAACCGCTCCGCGTCCGCCGCAGCCCCGGCGGTGATCTGCTCCAGCTGCCGCTTGCCGATGCTGACCCCCGTGACAGCCAGCACGAACTCGCCCGCCTGCTGGTAGGAGCCGGACCGGGCGAACATCTCCGCCAGCCGCTGCAACCCCCAGGAATACCCGCACGGCGGCAGGTTCAGCACCGCATCACGCGGGAACAGCGACCCCGCCCCCTTCACCCCGGACCGGTAGCCGATCCGCCGCACCATCACCTTCCCCACCCTGGTCACCACCGCCCGGGCATGACCCCGCTCGGCCCGCCTGCGCGGCACCCCGTCCGCGCCGGTCACCCGCGCCAGCCGGACCTCACGCTCGGCCTGGGCATCCAGCGCCAGCTGAACCACCCCGCGCAGCAGCTCCCGGCCCTGCTCGATCACCAGCAGCTCCATCGCATCCAGCGTCACCGCTCCGGCCGCCTGCACCGCCAGCTGCCCCAGGCCGGCCGCCAGCGGCCCCAGCCCGGCCAGCACCGCCTCCGCGCTCGCCGCCAGCTCATCCAGCCCGTACTCTTCCACCAGAGGCTTCCTTTCCCTAGATCCCGATTTCGCACTTCAGGACCCTACGGAACGGAAGCCTCACCCACATGCAAACACGCCACAACCACCGCAGTACTCACTCCAAAAGAGCCACACCCATGGCGCATCCACCACACTCTTTGGCGGTTGATGGCGCATCCACCACACTCTTTGGTGGTCGGTGGCGCATCCACCACGCTCTTTGGCGGTCGATGGCGCATCCACCACACTCTTTGGCGGTTGATGGCGCATCCACCACACTCTTTGGTGGTCGGTGGCGCATCCACCACACTCTTTGGTGGTCGATGTCACATCGACCACGTTCGCGGGCGCGGCCGGAGGCCGGCGGGTCAGTGTGAGCTGGAGCGGGCCCAGATGTTGATGCCGGCCTCGACGGCGTTGTTGTCGATGGCGGTGAGCTCGTCGGCGCTGAAGGTGGTCTTGCTGGCCGCGGCCAGGTTCTCCTCGAGCTGGTGCACGCTGCTGGCGCCGACCAGCGCCGAGGTGACCCGCGGGTCGCGCAGCACCCAGGAGATCGCCATCTGGGCGAGGGTCTGGCCGCGGGCGGCGGCGATCTCGTTGAGCGCCCGGACGTGCGCCATGGTCTTGTCGCTGAGCTGGTCTCTGGACAGCGACCCGTTCCTGCTGGCCCGCGAGCCCTCCGGCACGCCGGACAGGTACTTGGTGGTGAGCAGGCCCTGCGCCAGCGGGGAGAACGCGATGCAGCCGACGCCCTCGTCCTCGAGGACGTCGAGCAGCCCGCCCTCGATCCAGCGGTTCAGCATGGAGTACGACGGCTGGTGGATCAGCAACGGGGTGCCGAGAGAGCGGAGGATCCTGGCAGCGTCACTAGTCCGTTCCGGAGAATAGGACGAGATGCCGGCGTACAAAGCCTTCCCCTGCTTGACCGCGGTATCCAGCGCACCCATCGTCTCTTCCAGCGGCGTGTCCGGGTCGAAGCGGTGGCTGTAGAAGATATCCACGTACTCCAGGCCCGTCCGCCGCAGCGACTGGTCGAGGCTGGCGAGCAGGTACTTGCGGGAGCCCCATTCGCCGTACGGGCCCGGCCACATGTCATAGCCCGCCTTGGTGGAGATGATCAGCTCGTCCCGGTACGGCCGGAAGTCCTCGCGCATCAGCCGCCCGAAGTTGATCTCGGCGCTCCCGTAACTCGGTCCGTAGTTGTTCGCGAGGTCGAAGTGGGTGACCCCCAGGTCGAAGGCGCGGCGCAGGATCGCGCGCTGGGTGTCGATCGGGGTGGCGTCGCCGAAGTTCTGCCACAGGCCGAGGGAGACCGCGGGCAGCTGGATGCCGCTGCGCCCGCAGCGGCGGTAGGGCATTTGCTCATACCGGTCGGAAGCGGCAACGTAAGTCATGAACAAGAGTCTGCCACTGCCCGTCGCGCCGGTTTCCTGCCCCTGCCGCTCGGCGTTATTCGAGCGGCTGGCGGGCGATGCCCCCCCGGTCACGGCCGGCCAGCAGCCAGCCGAGGACCGTCGCGGCCAGCGGCATGCCCACCAGGATCACCAGCAGGTTGGTCACGGGGATGCTGGTCAGCGACGACAGGCCGTCGAGCGAATTGCTGCTGAAGAAGCCGATCGCCGCCAGGTACCCGCCGACGATCCCGACCACCGCGCCGGTGAACCCGAGCGCGCCCGCGGTCGTCGCCGTGATCGTGCGGCGCGTGACGCCGCCCGCCCCGGTCGCGGACAGCGTGCGCAGGTCACGGGCCGCCTCGCTGCGGACGAGGCCGACGCTCAGGCCGAGGATGCCGATCGCGAGCACGATCCCGAACAGCGTGGCCGCGTCGATGATCTGCGCTAGCGACGGGATGCTGTTGCGGGTCTCCACGCCCATCCCGGCCACCGCGGCGATCCGCTGCGCGTCGGTGACCTGGGTGGCGGTGAGGCCGTTCGGCACCTGGATGAGCCAGCCCGCGACGCCGATGGACTTTTGCAGGTGCAGGGTGGTGATCGCGTGCTCGGTGACCACCGTGTTCGGCGCGGACGTGCCAGAGGGGAGCTGGCTGACCTCCTGGATGGGCGGGTTGGCGATGCAGCCTCCCGCCGAGCAGGGCTGCGAGTCCTGGCCGCCGGGGCCGGTCCCGCCCGGGGCCCCCGGGCCGATGGAGACCTGGCCGCCGCCCTGGTCGCCGTAAGTGAGCTGCATCAGGCTCATCGTTGACAGTCCGGGGCGCATCGTCAGGATGTCCGCGTCGGGGTTGACCTGCGACTGCTTGATGCCGAACGCGCTCAGCAGCTGCGGCGTCGCCACGTAAATCGGGCCGGACCAGGAGCGCCCGGCCGCGGCGTGGTCCAGGTTCACGCTGGTGTTCTCCAGCGTGATCACGCTGGTCGTGCCGAGCTCAGCGGCGATCTCCTGCGCGACCTTCGGCGCGGCCGCGATCTGGGCCGCGGTCGGGTTGCTGTCCGCGACCCCCGCCGAACGGACGTTGGCGGTGCCCGGCGTGTACACGATGAGCTGATGGGAGTTGAGGTTCGGGCCGGCGTAATCGAGGGCGTTGGCGAACCTGGCGGCGCTTGCCACGCAGATGATGACCGCGATCAGCGTGCTGAGGCTGATCGCCGCCAGCGCGGGGCCGGACCGGGCCCGGTACCGTGCCAGATCGCGCAGCGCGAGCCTTATCGCGACCGGGCTCCGCTTGCCGGCGGCGGCGACCACCGACAGGAGCGCCGGGGCGAGCAGGACGATGGCGACGGCCAGCGCGACGAAGCCGACGACGAGTTCCAGCGTCTGGTTGCTCTTGCCTCCGCCGCCGCCGCCGGTCGTGGCGCCGGCGGCGCCGAGCAGCAGGAACGCGGCGACCAGGAAGCAGATACCGACCGGGATCGCCAGGTGCCTGGTCTTCTTCGGCGCGGGCGGGCGGCCGGCCAGCGCGGCCACCACCGGGACTTTCGCGATCGTCCTCGCCGGCCGGGAGGCGGCGAAGTAGGTCGCGATGATGGCCAGGGCCATCGAGATGCCGATGACCGTCCACGGCAGCTGGAACACGCCCATGACGTGGTGCGCGCTGTTCTCGGCCTGCGGGCGGTAGGCGAGCCAGGCGAGGAAGCCGAGCGCCGCTCCCGCGATGGCGCCCACGATGCCGGTGGCGGCGCCGTTGGCCCTGACGACCAGGCGGATGTGCCGCTGCGTCGCGCCCTGAGCGGCGAGCATGCCGATCGCCCTCAGCCTGCGCTGCGCGAGGACGGTGAAGCCGCCGACGCCGACAAGCGCGATCAGCAGCATGCCGAGCACGGCCGCGGCGATCGAGATCGTCTCGGGGTTGACCTCGTTGGTGTTCGCCACCGTCTGCGCGGTCGTCACGTTCATGGTCGTGGTGCTGAGGCTCGACGCGCTTGCCCCCGGCGCGTCGAACAGCACCGTCACGTTGTCCGGATTCGCGACCTGGCCGGGGATGACCAGGGCGAACTCGTCGAGCAGGCTCTGCGGGTTCTGGACGATGCCGGTTACCTTCCAGGTCTTGCCGGCGACGGTCCAGTCGCGGCCGGCCGTCAGGTGGAAGTCGGCCGCGACCCCGCTGGTCACGGCGATCTGGCCGGCCGTGGCGGGGTACTGGCCGCTGATCAGGCTCAGCAACGGCCCGCCGTAGGGACCGCGGCGATCCTGCGCCCGCAGCTCGAAGGTGTTCAGGGTGCCGGGGACCTGGACGCTCTCATTCTCGATGACGTCGACCCTGCCCCAGCGGTTCTCGAGGTTCTTGATCTGGGCGTTGACCGCTGCCGGCGAGCCGGAGAGCGAGGCCGCGTCCTGCGCGGTGCCGAGCACCCCGGCTACCGGGGCGGGCGTGTTGGTCGCGACGGTCGCGGCCACGACGGTGGCGCCGACGGCGACGGTGATCAGCGTGAGGATCAGCAGCTGCTGCCGCCACTCGCGGCGCAGCAGCCGGATGGCCCAGCGGACGACCGCGCGGCGGGCAGGCACCCCGCCGTTCCGCGTGGTATGCGCGGGCCGTTCCGTTACCGCCGTGGCGCTCACTGGTGTCGCTCCGGAGTGAGGAAGGACTCGGGACCTGGCGCCACGGTGGTCTGGTCCGTCACCTGGCCGTCCCTCAGGAACACCACGCGGTCCGCCCAGGACGCGAGCTGGGCGTCATGGGTCACGACCACCGCGGTCATCCCGCCCACCTTGCACGCGTCGAGCAGCAGCCGCATGACCGCCTGCGCGTTCGCTGAGTCCAGTGCGCCCGAGGGCTCGTCGGCGAGCAGCAGCCTCCGCTCGCCCACCATCGCGCGCGCGATCGCCACCCGCTGCCGTTCGCCGCCAGACAGCTGGTCGGGGTAGTGCGCCGCCCGCTCGCGGAGGCCAAGTCGTTCGAGCCCGCGCAGGCCGGGGACGCGCGCCCGGCGGGCGGACACGCCGTCAAGCTCCAGGGGCAGCGACACGTTTTCCGCCGCGGTCAGCCCTGGCAGCAGGTTGAAGTCCTGGAATACGTAGCCGATGACGCGCCGCCGCAGCCGCGCCTTGGTGCTGCGCGACGCCTTGCCGACCGGCTGCCCGGCGATCAGCACCTCGCCGGACGTCGGCTCCTCCAGCGTTCCTGCGATGGTCAGCAGCGTGCTCTTCCCCGAGCCGCTGGGTCCCATCACCGCGACCATCTCGCCTTCGTCTGCCGTCAGGCTTACCTCGCGCAAGGCGTGCACCTCGGCGTCCCCTTGCCCGTAGGACCTGGACACCCGGCGCAGCTCCAGCATGCTCATCGCCGTGCTCTCATTTCCCGCCATTGCCGTGGCAGCGGCGCTCGTGTCTGGTTTCCGGGGCTCGCCTGGTCCGCCCAGGTCGTCGCACCCTCGGTTGCCGCGCGATTGACGCGGGCTTCTGCGGCGTCCAGCCACCTGGCGACCCCGTCGAGCCGGAACAGCTCGGCGTCGATCGCCAGCGACATGTTCAGGTCGCCCCCGGCGTCGTATTCCTTGATCCGGGTCCACTGCTGCATCAGCTCGACCAGGTAGCGCCGGTGCGCCTGGATCACCGAGTGCACGTCGGCGCTCGGCACGTACAGCGCCACCAGGATCTTCATCACGAGTTCGTCGCGTGGCGGCGAGCTCAGGTCCGGTGGCGTGCGCAGCCATACGGCCAGCTCCCGCTCGCCTTCGGCGGTGATCCTGAAGCCCTTCCGCGGGCCTTCCCCGCCGGTGCCGTCGGACTCGACGAGCCCGTCACGCTCCAGCCGCTGCACCGTGGTGTACACCTGACCCCCGTTCAGCGGCCAGACATCGCCGGTGCGCGTCTCGAACTCCTCGCGAAGCTGCAGGCCGTACTTGGGACCTTCGCTCAGCAGCGCGAGCAGCGCGTGGCGGATGCTCATGACCTGGTACTACTCGGGATCATGCTGGGTAGGCTACTGAGTATCACGCTGGATCGCAGTGGTGCTGAGCACCCAGTTGCGCGGAGGCGCGACCCCCCGTCCAGGGTGGAGCTAGCTATAGCCGGCCTGCCGCGTTCGTTCGCCTCGCTAACGAGCCAGGTGGAATGATTCGGCTGGACCGCAACGGTAAGAATTGCTTGCTAGCGGAAGGGGTTGCCCGATGTACGACGCGGTGCTGTCGGAGACCGTCACCATCACCGGCCACGAGGGAGACGCCATCGAGGCGTACTCGGCCAGGCCGCTCACGCCGGGTCCGGTGGGCGGCGTGGTGGTCATCCACCATCTGCCCGGCTACGACCGGCAGACCAAGGAGTTCGCCAGGTCCCTCGCCGTGGGCGGCTTCAACGCCGTGATGCCCAACCTGTACTCGCGGGAGGCGCCGGGCGCCGACCCGGACGACGCCGTGGCGGCCGCCAGGTCGCAGGGCGCGATCCCGATCCCCGACGAGCGGGTCGTCGCGGAGGTCGAGGGCGCGGTCGCCTACCTGAAGGGGCTGTCGAACGCCAACGGCAAGATCGGCGTGATCGGGCACTGCTCGGGCGGGCGGCAGTCGTTCCTCGCCGCGGTCAGCCTGCCGCTCGACGCGGCGGTGGACTGTTACGGCGGGTTCGTGGTGGGCGAGCCGCCCGCCGGGCACCCGCTGGCCGGGTGGCAGCCGATCGTGACCAGGACGCCCAGCCTGTCGTGCCCGCTGCTCGGGCTGTTCGGCAAAGAAGACAAGTTCCCGTCGCCTGAGCACGTCGCGGAGCTCGAGCAGGCGCTGCGGGAGGCGGGGAAGACGTACGAGTTTCACAGTTACGACGGGGCCAACCACGGGTTCATGCAGGTAGACAGCGCGCGCTACCACCCGCAGAGCGCGGTGGACGCCTGGGGAAAGATCCTGGACTGGTTCGGCCGTTACCTGGCGGCCTGACGGAAGGAGCTGCGAGAAGTGTGTACCTACCTGACCGAGAAGATCGCGATCAGCGGCAGCGCCAAGGGCGGGTCCGGCTGGTTCCGGGTGACCGACGGCAGCGTGTACTTCGACCACCCGGTGCACGCGCCCTACGGCCACACGCTGAACATCGACTTCCTCGCCCCGGCCCAGGGGCCGTCGGCGCGGGTCGCGGTGGAGCTCAGCGCCGAATCGGCGCGCGCCCTGATGAAGGCGATCGAGGCGGTCCTCGACTCCGCCCCCCCTGGTCTTGAGTAATAGCCAAACAGGAAGGATCACCATGTACGACGCCATACTCGCCGAGAGCGTCACGATCACCGGGCACGGCGGCGACGCCATCGAGGCCTACGCGGCCCGCCCGATGCGGCCCGGCCCGGCGGGCGGCGTGGTGGTCATCCACCACATGCCCGGCTACGACGCGCCGACCAAGGAGATCGCCAGGACCTTCGCCACCCGCGGCTACAACGCGGTCGTGCCGAACCTGTACTTCCGTGAGGCGCCGGGCGCCAGCCCTGACGACGCCGCGGCCACGGCGCGCGCCGCCGGCGGGGTGCCTGACGACCGGCTGGTCGGGGACGTGGCCGGCGCCGTCGCCTACCTGAAGGGGCTGACCAGCTCCAACGGCAAGGCCGGCACGATCGGCTACTGCTCGGGCGGCCGCCAGTCGTTCCTCGCGGCGGTCAGCCTGCCGCTGGACGCCGCGGTGGACTGCTACGGCGCGTTCGTCGTGGGCACCCCGCCGGAGGGCATGCCGCTCAAGGTCGGCCCGATCGTGGACAAGACGCCCCAGCTGTCGTGCCCGCTGCTCGGGCTGTTCGGCGCGGACGATCAGCACCCGTCGCCCGAGGAGGTCGCCGAGCTGGAGAAGGCGCTGCAGGAAGCGGGCAAGACGTACGAGTTCCACAGCTACGAGGGCGCCGGGCACGCGTTCTTCTCGGTGAACCGGCCCGCCTACCGGCCCGAGGCGGCGATGGACGGCTGGCAGAAGATCTTCGACTTCTTCGGCAAGTACCTGGCCTGACGCGGCCCGGCTCGAATGTCAGTGCCCCATGCCAGGATGGGGACATGAAGTTCACCGTGGAGCGGGACGCGCTCGCGGAGGCCGTGACCTGGGTGGCGCGGGCGCTGCCCACCCGCCCGGTGGTCGCCGTGCTCGGCGGGCTGCTGCTGCGCGCCGCCGACGACGGGCTGACCCTGTCATGCTTCGACTATGAGGTGTCGGCCCGGATGCGCGTGGCCGCCGAGGTGGCCGAGCCAGGAACGGTCCTGGTGCCGGGCAGGCTCCTGGTGGAGATCACCAGGAGCCTGCCCGGCCGCCCCGTCGAGTTCACCGACGATCCCGACGGCGTGAGCATGATGTGCGGGGAAGCGGCGTTCACGCTGGCCACCCTCCCCTCAGCGGACTACCCCGACCTTCCTGACCTCCCCCATCTAGCCGGCACTGTGGACGGCGGCCCGCTGGCCGCCGCGATCGGCCAGGTCACCCCGGCGGCCAGCCGCGACGACACGCTGCCGATGCTGACCGCGGTCAACCTCGAGCTCACCGGGCAGACGATGACGCTCGCCGCGACGGACCGGTACCGGCTGGCCGTGCGGGAGCTCGCCTGGTCGCCGTCACCGGGAACGGGCGACGCCACGGTCCTGGTGCCGGCCAGGACGCTGGCCGACGCGGCCCGCATGATGACCTCGGGCGAGCCGGTGCGGATCATGCTGCGGGCCAGCGACACGCCGGACGGCGCGGACGCGATGATCGGCTTCGAGGCCGGCGACAGGCGGCTCACCACCCGGCTGCTGGCCGGCGAGTTCATCAAGTACCGGTCCAGGTTCCCCGACGAGTTCGGCTCCACCGCGGACCTGCCCGCCGAGGCGTTCATCGAGGCGGTGCGCCGGGTGTCGCTCGTCGCCGAGCGCGGCACGCCGGTCCAGCTGTCGTTCGGCCCTGGCCGGGTCACCGTGGGCGCGGCCACCCAGGGTCACGCGCGGGCCAGGGAGACGGTGCCCGCCGAGTTCAGCGGCGCGGAACCGGTGATCGCGTTCAGCCCCGGCTACCTGCTCGACGGGGTGGTCGCGGCGACGGCGGGCGCCGAGGACGGGCGGGTCAGGCTGCGCTTCACCAGCGCCAGCAAGCCCGCGGTGATCACCCAGTCGCCGCCGGGCGGCCCGGGAAACGACTTCAGGTACCTGGTCGTGCCCCAGCGCGTGCAGCAGTAGGCAGTAGCAGCGGGCGGCTAGTGCCCCCCTGGCGGGCCCATCTGGTAGTAGAACCCGTGCCTGGCGAACAGCATGGCGGTCAGCAGCCAGATCACCATGGCCAGGATCAGCAGCGACAGCGCGGCGAACCGGCCTGCCCGGTCCGACGGCGTTGCGGGCCGCCGTTCGTGCGGCGGGAACCCGTCCGGCGGCCAGGACACCGGCACCCAGTCCGGCCGCCGCAGCCTCGGCAGGTCGGCCATGATCCGGGTGAGCTGGCCGTACGTCCGGGCGGAGAACACCGCGCCGAGACGGTGGTTCAGCTCGTCGAGGGTCAGCCGTCCGGCCACGTAATGCTCGCCGAGGTCCGCCGCCGCGGCGTCCCGCTCCGCGTCCCCGATGCGCAGCATGTGCGGCGCGACAGGCCGGAATGACTCACGGCCTCGGCCGCCAGGCAGCTCACCGCCGGGCCCGGGGAAGGGAGCGTAGTAACGCATCGCCATCGCGCTCCGTGCTTGATCGGAAAGTTCCGTACTCTTCCACCATAAGTCGCGACTTGCGGCGGAGGGAACCCGGAGCGGCGTGCGCTTACCAGCGACGGCGCCCCCGCGGTCCGCAACCGCCGGCCCGGCGCCGGAAGAACAGCCGCCGCAGCAGCCCGAACGCGGCCAGGATCAGCACAATCCCGATCGGGCGGCTAGGCCCGAATCCGAACGCGCCAATGATGCCGAACGTGAACAGCGCGGCGACCACCAGCATCGTGACGAAGACGGACCCCGCCGTCCGCACCGGCCCCGCTGCCCGCGGACCCGAGCTCCAGCCGCCCCCGCCGGGCCCGAACGGCCCGCTCGGTCCGAACGGCCCGCCGGTCCCGAATGGCCCGCCGGCCCCGGAGGGGCCGGCCCCGATCGCCCCGGGCGCCCCGGCAGCCTCGCCGGCCGGCCGCCTGGACGGCAGATCGGTCATCAGGACGTTCAGGTCACCGCGGGTCTTGGCGGCGAAGGCCTGGTCGATCCGCTCGTTCAGCTCGTCAAGGGTGAGCCGCCCGCTCGCGTAGTGCTCGCGCAGCTCGGCCGCGGCAGCTTCACGCTCTGCATCCCCGACCCGCATCTCGTTCCCAGCAGCCATCGCGCGCCCTCCGCACCTGAACCGATAGTCCGCTTGCCACGATATATCGCGTATTACAGGGGAGCAAGCGAAGATGGCATTGACAGCTATACCCGTCACATGTAAGTTTCGTCTTACAGGTGAAAGAGAGTGAATGAGACGCTAACTAGTGAACAGCTGCTTGCCATGCTGACCGCGATCGCGCATCCGCTCCGGCTGCGGATCATCGCGGAGCTCGCGGACGGGCGAGTGCACGTCAGCGAGCTGGCACGCCGGCTGGGTATGTCCAGGCCGCTGCTGTACATGCACCTGGACCGGCTGGAGAAGGCCGGCCTGGTGACCGGGCAGCTTGAGCTGTCCGAGGACGGCAAAGCGATGAAGTACTTCGAGCTGGTCCCCTTCGAGGTGCGCGTCACGGCCGAGACGGTCGTCCGCGCGCTCGCCAAAGACGAGGGAGACGGCACGGGGACGCAGGCGCTCGATACGGAGGAGCCCGAGCAATGACACCGATGACTATGGCGACGACAACGCTGGCCAGCAGCGGCACAAACCTCACCCCGATCGGGGTGGTCCTTGCGATCTTCGTGCCGATCTGCGCGGCGGCCGCGGTGATCGTCTGGAGCTACTTCCGGCTGCAGCGGCACCGCGCGGACGCGGTGGCGATGGCGTCCTACCGCAAGCTTGCCGAAGAGGCGGTCGCCAACATGAGCGATATGCGTGCCGAGATGACCAAGCTCGCCGAGCACGTCGACGCCGTTGAGCGGCTGATGCGAGACGTCGGATGAGCGCCAGGAGGGTCAGCCGTAACCCGGTCGGCCTGCTGTTTTCCGGCACGCTGTGGGCCAGCGCCTGGTACCTGCTCGCGTACCTGGTCATCGGCTGGGTGCTGTTCGCGGTCGCGGTGACGCTCGTCGTCGGCGGCGGCCTGCTCAGCCTGACGCTGGCCGGGCTGCCGGTGCTGCTCGCGGCGGCCGCGGTGATCAGGGGGTTCGCGAGCTTCGAACGCGCCAGGCTGGGCGTCATGGGCGGCGAGCCGGTCCAGGGTGCGTACCGCGAGGTCACCGAGACTGGTTTCCTGGCGCGGATCCGCACCCGGTGGACCGACCCGGCCCTCTGGCGGGACGTCGCCTACCTGTTCGGCCTGATGGCCCCGCTGCTGGTGCTGGACTTCGCGGTCATCGTGATCTGGCTGATCCTGCTCGCCGGGATCACCCTGCCCGCCTGGTACCAGTACCCCCAGCAGACCTTCGCCATCGGCGTGAGCGGCAACAGCGAATCAGCCCACGGCGTCCAGCTCGGCTACTTCCCGCACGGCCCGCACGGTCACCCGTCGTGGGGCATCTACGTCGACACGCTGCCGAAGGCGCTGCTCGTCGCCGCCGTCTGCCTGATCCTCTTCCTGCTGTTCAACTACGTGCTCGTCGCGGCGGCCAGGCTGCACGCGGCCATCGCCCGCTCGCTGCTGCGCGCGGGCGACGACCCGCTGCGCGAGGCAAAGGAAGTCCTGGACCGTCCAGGCCCGCTAGCCCGCCGCGGCTGACTGTCCCCGCCCACGAGGGTCCAGCTCACGGGCGGGGACCAGGCCGCGGCTAACTCACCAGCACCTACTGCGCCCACAGAGAGGAAACTCCGATGCGCCAGCCGCAGAGTTCAGTATTGCCTATTTCACCCCCGGGCGAAGCGCACGACCCGCCGCCTCCCCCGCCCAACGTGACAGAGCGGGTGGCCGGCTGGAGCGCCAGGCACCGCAAGACCGCCGTCTTCGGCTGGCTGCTGCTGATCGCCGCCATCTTCATGGGCGGGCAGGCGCTCGGCAGCAGGCAACTGCCGGCCTACAGCTCAGGCCAGGCCGGGCAGGCCGAGCGGGTGCTGCAGCAGTACGCGCCGGCGCAGCTCAACGCGTCGACAGAGAACGTGCTGATCCAGGCCACGGCGCCCGGCGCCACCTTCGCCACCGATTCGGCCATGCGCCAGGCGGCATCGCAGGTGGCGGCGGTGCTGGCCGCCCACCCAACCTATGCGACGCACATCGAGGCGCCGCGGGTGTCGAAGGACGGGCACAGCGCCCTGGTCACATTCCAGGTCCCCGGCAACGTCAAGGACATCGACCAGGCAGCGACCACCCTCCAGCACGCGGTCGCCGGAGTGCAGGCCAGGCACCCTGACCTGCGCGTCGCCGAGACTGGGGACGCGAGCATCCAGCAGGCGGTCAACAGCTCGCTGAACTTCGGCAAGGCCGAGGTGACCTCGGTGCCGATCACGCTGCTCCTGATGCTCGCCGTGTTCGGTTCGCTGGTCGCGGCCGGCATCCCGGTGCTGCTCGCACTCACCGCGCTGACCGCCGCTATCGGGGTGGTGACGATGGTCAGCCACGTGCTGCCGGTCGGCGGCAGCACGTTCGAGGTCGTGGTGGTCGTCGGGATGGCGGTCGGCGTCGACTACTCGCTGTTCTACCTGCGGCGCGAACGTGAGGAGCGGGCTAAGGGCCGGTCGTTCCCCGAGGCGCTGCGGATCGCGGGGCGCACGTCGGGCCGCACGATCCTGGTGTCCGGCCTGACCGTGATGGCCACCATGTCCGGCCTGTTCTTCGTCGGCGGCGGCCCGTTCAGCGGTTTCGCGCTGGGCACGATCGCCGTGGTGGGCATCGCGGTCATCGGCTCGCTGACCGTGCTGCCCGCGCTGCTGGCGTGGCTCGGGCCGAAAGCGGACGCCGGCCGGATCCCGTTCCTCAGCCGCAGGCGGGCCGACGCCCGGCCGTCCCGGCTCTGGGGGGCGCTGGCCCGCCGGGTCGTCGCCAGGCCGGTGGTCTGGGGCGGCGTCGCCACGATTGCGCTGCTCGCGCTGGCCGCGCCGGTGCTCGGCCTGCGGCTCGGCGAACCCGCCGTGGACGCACCTAAGGACGCGGCCGTGGTCCAGACGATGGCCGCCATCCAGCGGGCGTTCCCGCAGGCCCCGGCACCCGCGGAGGTCGTGGTGACCGGCGCGGACGTCACCGGCCCGAAGATGCTCGCCGCGGTGAACGCGCTCCGGGCCGATGCCACGGTCGGCGGCGCCATTCACGACCCGGTGACCACCACCGTCATCGGTGGCGGGCGCGCGCTCGTGGTCGCCGTGCCGTTGGCGGGCAACGGGGCAGACACCGTGTCGGACAACGCGTTGCTGACGCTGCGGCACCAGCTCCTGCCGGACACGATTGGCAAGGTCCCCGGGGTCAGCTACGCGGTCACGGGCGACACCGCGTCACTGCACGACATCATCCAGACGGAGGACTCCAGCCTGCCCGTGGTGTTCGGCTTCGTCGCGGTGCTGGCCTTCGTGCTGCTGCTGGTGGCGTTCCGGTCGGTCCTCGTGTCGCTGGTGTCGATCGCGCTGAACCTACTGTCGGTCGGCGCCGCGTACGGCCTGGTGGTGCTGATCTTCCAGGACGGGCGGCTGCAAGGACCGCTCGACTACACGTCGTTCGGCGGGATCATCTTCTGGGTGCCGCTGATGATGTTCGTGTTCCTGTTCGGGATCAGCATGGACTACCACGTGTTCATCCTCAGCCGGGTCCGCGAGCTGTGGGCGCAGGGCTCGTCGCCGAAGCAGGCGATCGTCGGCGGCATCGCGTCAAGCGCGGGGGTGGTGACCAGCGCCGCGCTGATCATGGTGGCGCTGTTCTCGATGTTCTCCACGCTCTCGCTGATCGACCTCAAGATCCTGGGGATCGGCACGGCCGCCGCGGTCCTCATCGACGCGACGATCGTCCGCGGCATCCTGGTCCCGGCCGCCCTGGCCCTGCTAGGCGACCGCGCCTGGTCCCGCCACAGAGCCCGCGCCCGCCACACCCTCTCTTGAGAGATCGTGCGGGATCTGCCCCGGATTCGGGCGGCAGATCCCGCACGATAATCCTGCGCGCCGGGCGCCCATCACCCAGCGGACCGTCCCCACGATGGCGTGGCCGGCCTGCCGCACGAGCAGGGAATCGGCCCCGGTGATGGCGGGCAGTCGCAGTTCGCGCCGGGCCCAGGCCGGCAGTTCGCCGACCGCGGCCGCCGCCAGCAGCGCGTAGGGACCGCGGGCCAGCAATGGCAGTGGCGGGTTCCGCACCAGGAACCTGGCGGCCTCGCGGGCTTCCGCGCTGCCGCGAAGCTCGGGCCGGTAGGCGCGCAGCGCCGCGTCGAGGTCAGCGCGCGTGCGCGGCGGGTCCGGCACCCCCAGTTCGATGGCGATGCGCGCGGTGTCGGCTACGTAACCGTCGCAGCCGGCCTCATCGAGAGGCCGCGCGCCGTAGCGCTGATGGCAGCGCAGGAAGCTGTCGGTCTCCGCGACATGCACCCAGCGCAGCAGGTGCGGATCGGCTGCCCGGTAGGACCGCCCGTCAGGGGCGATGCCCGTGACATGCTCGTGGACGCGGCGAACCCGGTCCACGGCGCGCTGCGCGTCCTCGACAGTGCCGTAGGTGGTCGCCGCCAGGAACGTGCTGGTGCGCTGCAGGCGCCCCCACGGGTCGTTGCGGTAGTCGGAGTGCTGCGCGACGGCGATCATCGCCAGCGGGTGCAGCGACTGAAGCAGCAGCGCCCGGAGGCCGCCGACGAACATCGCGGCATCCCCGTGCACGCGGCGGATAGGGCGGTCATCCGTGAACCAGCGCGGTCCGGACTTGCGGAAGCGCTCCCGGTTAGCCGGACCCTCGGGCCCGGCGACCCGAGCGAAAAGCTCCTCGCCGATGCGCCGCTGCAACGTGTCCAGGCGAGTAGTGAGTGGCTGCGGCACGGCTTTGCCTTCCTCGTGGCACGGTCGGTCACCAGTAATGACACGCGTCACCACCGACGTTATGCCGCGAGCAGGTGTGACATGCGCCGCCCCATCAGCGTCACCCAGCGCGGCGGGCCGCCAGCACGGTCCGCGCCAGCGGGACCGCCGCCGCCACGGCCAGCGCCATCGCCAGCGCCGCCCACGTGAGCGTTACGTAGAGCGCGTGCCCGGAGACCGCCGCCGCCGTGGGCGCCCAGGAAACGGAGCCGATCCCGGCCGGGCCGCGCGCGGTGAGCGTCAGGAACACGCTGCCGAGCACCGCGACCCCGACCGCCTGGCCAAGCTGCAGCGCCGTGGTGAGCACGCCGCTCGCGTCGGCGGCCTTGTGCACCGGCACCCGGACCAGGGCGTGCGTGACCAGCGGGCTGAACCCGAGCGCCAGGCCCACGCCGGTCACCAGCAGGCACGCCTGGGCCAGCGCCCCGACGGGCCCGCCGGACCGCAGGCCGAAGCCGAGCGCGGCGTATCCGAGGCCGCCGACCAGACAGCCGAGCGGCGGCAGCAGGTAATGCGCGGCGGCCGGCAGCCGCCGCCAGAAGTACCCGCACAGCCCGAACGCCACCGCCGCGGGCGCGATCGTCAGCCCGGCCCGCATCGCGCTGTCGCCGAGCCCGCCCTGCAGGTCGATCGCGAAGCTGAACAGCCAGCCGCCGTAGGTGGCCATCAGCACGAACACCGCCAGCAGCCCGGCGAGCAGCCCCGGTGACCGGAATACCGACAGCGAGAGCAGCGGGTCGCCGCCGCGGGAGGCCACGGTACGTTCGGTGTAAAGGAAGACGGCGGCCAGCAGGCAGCCGAGCGCTATGCAGGCGAGCACCCAGGCCGGCCAGTTCTCCTGATGACCGAGCATCAGCGGCAGCACGATCAGGAACACCGCGGGCACCGCCACGGCCAGCCCGGCCAGGTCGAGCCGCCGCGCCCCGGCGGGAGAGTCGGCGGGCACCACCCGCGGCACCAGGGCGAGGACCGCCAGCCCGATCGGGACGTTGACAAGGAACACGGGCCGCCACGACGTCCCGAACAGGTCCGCCGACACCAGCACGCCCCCGATCACCTGCCCGGCGACGAACCCCGAGGACAGCACGGCCGTGTACGCGCTCAGCGCGCGCGCCCGGGCGGCGCCGCTGAACCGCACCTGGATGACGCTCATGATCTGCGGCATCATCGCCGCCGCGCCGGCGCCCTGCACGAACCTGGCCGCGATGAGCACCCCGATGTCCGGCGCGAGCCCGCAGGTCAGCGAGGCGAGCGTGAACAGGCCGGTGCCGAACACGAACATCCGCCGCCGCCCGGCGATGTCGCCGAGCCGCGCGCCGGTGATCAGCAGCATCGCGTAGCTGACGGTGTACCCGGCGACGACGAGCTGGAGTTCCGCGCCGGACGCGTGCAGCGACCGGCCGATCGTCGGCATCGCGACGTTGACGATCGTCACGTCAAGCAGCGCCATGAATTGCCCCGCCAGCAGCACCACCAGCATCAGCCATGACGCGCCGGCCTCTTGCCCGGGCGCGATCGCCGGCTTGATATCCCACGTCGAAGTCATGATCCAAGCCTCCGGCCGTCCGCCAGTAACAGGAGAGAGCCGGCGGATCATGGTGTTGCGACTACCACCTAGGGAAATGTCGGTGGTGCTCGTTAGGGTGGTTTCGTGGTCGCTTATGAGCCCATGGCAGTGGCGCCCGCCGCCGGGCGGCGCCGGGAGGAACTAGGCAATTTCCTGAAGGCGCGGCGGGCGCAGTTGACGCCCGCGGACTTCGGCATGCCGGGCGGGCCCCGGCGGCGCACGCCAGGGCTGCGCCGCGAGGAGGTGGCGCTGCTGGCCGGCGTCGGCGTCACCTGGTACACCTGGCTGGAACAGGGCCGGGAGATCAACGCGAGCACCCAGGTGCTCGACGCCGTGGCCAGCACGCTGCGCCTGGACCGTGCCGAGCGCGAGCACATGTACATGCTGGCCGAGGCGACGCCGCTGATGACCGGCGCGCTGCGCGGCCCGGTGCCGCCGGAGGTCGGCGAGATCGTGCGCTCGCTCGACCCGCTGCCCGCCACGCTGACCAACGGGCGGTTCGACATCCTCGTGTCGAACGCGGCGCACGAGGACCTGTTCTGGGAGTGGCACTCGATGCCGTGCGTGCACAAGAACACGCTGTGGTGCTGCGTGACCGAGCCCACCGCCCGGGAGAAGTTCCCGCAGTACGACCAGGAGGTGCGCTACCTCGTCGCCCGGATGCGCGCCGCCTACGCGCGGCACGTCGGGGACACCGACTGGGAGGAGGACATCCGCAGGCTGTGCGGCATGAGCCGCGAGTTCGCCGACCTGTGGTCGCGGCACGAGGTGGCCGACCCCGAGCCGCGCGTCCGCACCTTCATCCACGCGACGGCCGGGCCGCTGACCTTCACCGCGACCGAGCTGCAGGTCCCGGCCATGCCCGACGCGCGGCTGACGGTGTACACGCCAGCCGACGAGCCCACCAAGGCCGGCCTTCCGCTGACGCGCCGGGCCCAGCCGGGGAGTCAGCTGAGCAATCAGTTGAGGAAGTAGCTTGAGCCGCCGGACTCGGGGTTAGTGACGAGCGCGAGGATGGTGATCGGCCCGGAGTGCGCGAAGGTCAGCGTCAGCCTGATGTCCTTGCCGTCCTGCAGCGGCCCCGCGCCGGTGATCAGCAGGTGGTAGCTGTCCGGGACCAGCTGGGTCATCGCGTTGGCGGCGACCGGGATGTCCGGCACGGTGCGGAACACGACCGGGCTGGCGCCCGGGTGCACCGGGGCACGCAGCTGCACCGTGCCGCCGACGCTGGTGCGCACCGAGACCAGCTGGTCGGCGGTGCCGTTGTTCCTGATGTCCAGGTAGCCGACGGTCGAGTTGCCGCTGGACGGCATCTGGACGTAGGCGGCGGGCACCGCGAGGGCCGGGCCGCTGGCGTGCGCCGCCGAACAGCCGGCGGCCGCGAGTACCGCCATCACGGCGGCGCCCGCGGCGCCAGCTGCCCGGGTAAGCCTTCGCACGCCCTAAGGCTATAGCGCGCGAAGAGCACGGCATCACCCCGAGTAGCCCAGGGTCTTGTTGGCGTCGGTCACGAACGAGTTCGTGTACGTGGTGCCCAGGTCAATCGGTCCGGTGACGATGCCGGCCAGCTTGCTGATGTTGAGGATGATCCCTGGCCCATCGGACGGCATCATGCCGTCCGGCAGGAACTGGGTCTTGTCCGTGGCCAGGGTCGAGATGTACGTCGCCTTGGTGACCAGCGCGTTGCTGACGAAGCTCGGCGGCAGGCTCCGCGCGGGACACCCGCCGGTGGACGTGATCGTGATCACAGCGGCGAAGGACGCCGAGACCGTCCGGGTCGCCATGCAGGGCGGCGCGCTGCACTACCTGCTGAAGCCGTTCGGCTTCCCGGTGCTACGGGACAAGCTGCTGTCGTACGCCCAGATGCGGACCCGTCTTGGCGCGCTGCGGGACGCCGACCAGCGCAACGTCGACCGGGTGTTCGGCGCGCTGCGCCCCCCGGACCAGCTGTCGGCCGCGAAGGGCCATTCGGTGCACACCCTGGAAGCGGTGGAACAACTGCTCAGCCAGACCACCGACGACCTGTCCGCCGCCGAGGTGGCCGAGCGCACCGGCATGAGCCGTGCCACCGCGCAGCGCTACCTGAGCCACCTGCACGAGCTGGGCCGGGTGGAGATCCGGCTGCGGTACGGGAGCGGCGGCAGGCCCGAGCATGGCTACCGCTGGCGCGCCACCGGGTTACGGCGCGCCGAGATCAGCAGGATGACGGCGGCGAGGATCACGTAGGAACCGCCGATGACCTGCTCCCATGCGGCCCAGTGAGCCTCGCGGTTCACCGTGTGTGGGAACCACCACTGCGGCGCGGCAGCGAAGACGGCGAGCCCGGCGAGCGCGGCCGCCAGCAGGGCCCGGTTCTTGTCCTGGAGGCCGCGGACCGCGAGGAGCAGCAGCGCGGGCGCGGCCCACACCCAGTGGTGTGACCAGGAGATCGGCGATATTAGCAGCGCGGCGAAGGCGTTCAGCGACAGCGCCCACGCGACGTCGGACGTGGCGCTGGCCCGCCGCATGCCGTACCAGGCCAGGACGAGGACCACGGCGGAGGCAGCCAGCCAGGCGGCCGTCCCGCCCGGCGTGCGCGGATCGAGCCCGGCGCGGGCGAGGACAGCCTGGATCGACTGGTTGGCGCAGAACAGCGGGCTCCCTGGCCTGCCGGTCTGGACGACGACAGACGTCCAGTACCGCACCGAATCGTGCCAGTTCAGCGCGAAGCCGACCGCGGTGCAGGCCGCGAACGAGACAGCGGACGTCCCGGCGGCCCGCCGGTCGCCGCGGCACAGGAAGAACAACACGAACGCCGCGGGGGTCAGCTTCACCGCGGCGGCGAGTCCGACGAGCGCGCCGCGCGGCCAACGCGTGCCAGGGAGCAGGCAGTCCGCCGCGACCAGCGCCATCAGCAGGACGTTGACCTGACCGTAGTTCAGCGTGTTCCGCACCGGTTCGAGCAACAGCGCTACCGGCAGCAGCCACCCAACCAGCCACCACGATCCGGCCCCTGCGCCGTACCGGAGGAACAGCCGCAGCACCACCGCGGTCAGCGCGACGCTGGCGAGCGTGAGCAACGTCCCCGCGGCGGCCATCGGCATGAGCGAGAGCGGCGACAGCGCCACGGCGGCGATCGGGGGGTAGCTGAACGGGAGCCGCACGCCGCTGCTCGTCAGCGGCAAGATCCCGTACAGATTCCCGTGCCGCAGCCACACCTGGCTGCCGATCCGGTAGACATCGAGGTCGATCCGGTACCGGCCGAAGCCAACCCCGTGCCCTGTAACGGACAGCACGTAGACCGCGACGACCGCGAGGTTCAGCGCGACGAGCAGGACGCGCGCGCGGGGTGACGCGGTACGTTCAAGGCGCCCCAGCAGGCCGGGGGGCGCGGGAGGCGACGCTGGCTGGTCCAGGCCAACAGCCACGGCAACCATGGGCATTAGTCTTGCGGTCCGCCCCCGCCCGGGTCGATGGCTCTAGGTCCCGAATTCGGGGTGGACCTAGCTCCCGCCCAAGGCTGAACTCCGCCTCCCGCGGCAATCAGGTACCGGTAGCCAAGCAGAACCGCGTGGAACGCCCGTTCACCCCATGGCTGGTCGGCGAGTGCGGTGACCGAGTCGGCGTGCCGCCGGTGCGCCTCGTAGACCGCGCCGATGTCCGCGTCGGGCACGGTGACGTGGAACTCCACCCCGGCGCCCTTATGCGCCCGGCTTTCGGGAGGCAGGAATTCTGGCACTGACGTGCCGAGCATGAGCTGGGCGCCAGCCCGCGCGACGCAGGCGAGCGGATCGCCAGAGTCCCGCGGCGTCTGGAAGACCAGCGACCACCCCGCCTTAACGAAGACCGCGGCGGCCTCATACGGATCATCGGTCGCCAGGATCGGTGTCAGCACGGCACCTGACTATCACAGCGCGGAAAATCTTGCCGACAGCCGCGCCGAGAGGCCTCGAATGTCAGACCTTCTCGATAAAGTGTTCATATAAGAAAAGCTCATTCGAACGGAGTGGCGTCGTGTCCGAAGCCTCGTTCCCCGGTCCCGGGCCAGACGGCGAGCAGCCGCCGCCCGTCGGTCCGGCGCGGGACGAGGTAGCAGGCATGCCGGCCGGGCTGCCGGAGGATGACTGGGACGGCGACGCGGAGATGGCCGCCTACATCGCGGACCTGGACGCGGGCCGGGCCCGGATCCCCGAGGAATGGGAGATCGAGGGACCGGCCGCGACGATCGGCCTCGGCGACGCCGCCGATGTGGACCTTGCCGAGCTGGCGGCGATGGTGGGCCCGGACGGGCTCGGCGGCGAGGTGTTCGCCCAGGACCGGTCCGCGGACGCGATGCGGCCCGGTCCGGTGCTGGCCGCTTTGACCGAGCAGGCTGCCGGAGACCTGGGCCGGCTGACCGACAACCAGGTGCTCGGCGCGATGTCGGCGGCGGGCCGGCTGGCGGCGCGGGCGGAGTACCTGCGGCTGCGCGCGGTCGCGGAGTTCACCCGCCGCCGCGACGCCCAGCTGGCGGACGCCAAGGCCCGCGGGGTGCCGCGCGGCTGCCGGGACGGCGAGTTCCCGGACGCCGAGCTCGGCTACGAACTGGTCACCTCCTCCGGGGCCGCCCAGGACATGATGGACATGGCCCTCGACCTGCCAGCCCGGCTGCCCCGCACCTGGGCCGCCCTCGGCGCCGGGCTGATCGACGGCTACCGGGCCCGGCTCATCTGGCGGCCCACCCGGTGCCTGTCTGCTGCCGACGCCGCCCACGCCGATGAGCTGCTGGCCGGCCTGGCGCCGGGGCTGCGCTATGACCAGCTGGCCCACAAGGCCACCGCGGTAGCGATGAAACTCGACCCCGAGGCGTTCAAGCGCGGCAAGGACGAGGCGCGGCGGGACCGGCAGCGGGTGGTGGCCGGGCGGGAGGAGTCCGGCAACGCGTTCCTGTCCGCTCGCGAGCTGGCCATCGAGGACGCACTCGCATCAAAGGCGCACATCGACGCGCTGGCGGTCGCGCTGCGCAAGGGCGGGCTGCCCGGCACCCTGCAGCAGCTGCGGGTGCTGGCGTTCAACGACCTGACCCAGGGCCGCCACCCGCTGGACCGCCTTGCCGGCCCCGGGCCCGCTGACGATGCCGCGCCGGACAGCCGCCGGGCCGGCCCGCAAGGTGGCGGGCAGCCCCGCGGCGACGCGGACGCAGCTAACGGCAGCACCGGCGGCCGCCGCGACCAGAGCCCGCCGCCCGGGAGCGAGCCCGGTCGCACCGCGGGCGGCAGCGGCGACGGCCAGACAGGCGGCCCCCGCGGCACAGGCGCCGGCGACGGCGATGGCGATGGCGATGGCGATGGCGACGGCGATGATGCCAGCTGGGACGGCTGCCCCGACAGGCCCGAATGGCAGCACGAACGCCGCGGCACCACCGAAGACGACGACCACCCGGACGATGCTCCCGCCACCCCGGCCGGGCCGCCCGCGCCGTTCCCGGCGCTGATCAACCTCACCGTTCCCGCAGGCAATATCTTCGGCTGGTCCTCCGCCCCCGGCGAGGCCGGCAGCTGGGGACTGACCGACCCCGACGACACCCGCCGCCTGGTCCAGGCCGCCTCCGCCCATCCCCGCACCCGCTGGTGCTTCACCCTCCTCGGGCCCGACGGCACCGCGGTCGCGCACGGCTGCGCCCGCGGCCCCCACCCCTGGATACCGCCGCCGGCCAGCGCAGCACGAAACCGGGACGGACCCGACCAACAGCAGGCCGCGGCGCTCGCGGACTTCCTGCACGGCCTGAACATCACCTTCACCCCGATCGCCAAGGGCAGCTGCGACCACCGCAACGCCGAGGACCGCTACGTCCCCAGCCGCAAGCTCGGGCACCTCATCCGGGCCCGCACCGCCACCTGCCCCGCGCCCGGCTGCGGCGCGCACGCCTACCACAACGACCTCGACCACACCGTCGCCTACCCCGACGGGCCGACCGACGAATGCAACATCGCCCCGCCCTGCCGACGCCACCACCGCGTGAAACAAGCCCCCGGCTGGAAGCTCGAGCAGCCAGAACCCGGAGTCATGCGCTGGACCACGCCATCGGGGCGCAGCTACACCACCCGGCCCACCGTCTACGACGCCTAGAGATCCACGTGGGAGACTGCCGCCATGAGCGGACAACCGCCGAAGCTTGCTCAGCTGAACCTGCTGGTCGAGGACATGGCCGCCAGCCTGGACTTCTACCGGCGGCTCGGGCTGGCGACGGCCGATGAGGAGGGCGGGCCGCACGCGGAGCTGAGCCTGCCGGGCGGGGTCAGTCTTGAACTGGACACGACGGAGTCCGCCCGGCTGTGGCACGCGGGAGTCCGGGCTGACCCCGCGAGCGGCCGGGGCGCCAGGGTCGTCATTGGGTTTTCCCTGCCGTCACGGGAGGCGGTCGACGCGGCCTACGCGGAGCTGACCGCCGCGGGATACCAGGGGCGGCAGCCGCCTTTCGACGCGTTCTGGGGCGGCAGGTATGCCATCGTGGCCGACCCCAGCGGCAACGACGTCGGCCTGATGAGCCCGATCGACGATTCGATGCGCAGCCGGAGCTGGCCACCGGAGGAGTCGCCCGCATGACGCGCGTCCAGCGGTTCACCGCCCGCGTGGACCTGGGGCCCCGCGGCCGCGGGATCATCGTTGCCCCGTTCGACCCGGATGAGGCGTGGGGCGCCAAGTCCGAGCACCTCGTGGGCGGCACGATCGACGGCCAGAAGGTCCGCGGGTCGATCGCGCCGGGCGATCGCGGCTGGGTCTTCACGCTGACCTCGATGTGGATGTGCGATGCCGACATCTCGACCGACACGGACGTGGCCGTCGAGCTTGCCCCGGAAGGCCCGCAGCGCGGCGATCTCGCCGAAGACATCGCCGCCGCGCTAGCTGCCAATCCCGCCGCCAGCACGTTCTGGGACACGTTGGCGCAGTTCTACCGCAAGGCGTATCTCCGCTGGATCAACGCGACGACCCGCCGCCCTGACCTGCGCGCGGTCCGCATCGCGGAGGTGATGGACCTGCTCGCGGCCGGGATCAAGGAACGGCCGCGACCGCGAGACTAGACCCTTACCCGCGCTCGATCGCGGTGCCGAGCAGGCCGAGCGGGGGCGAGCCGAGCGCCAGCAGCGCGCTGTGGAAGCGCTTCAGCGTGAACCCCGCGCCCCACGCGGCGCGGGCCTGCTCGCGCTTGCGCATGATCTCCAGCTTGCCCCAGGTGTACCGGCCGTAGGTCGGGTCGAACGTCGCCCGCCGCGCCTCCGACAGCGCGGCCTCACCCGTCAGGTGGGTGTCCGCCGCGAACCGCGCGGCCGCCTCCTCGACCGTCCACCCGGCGGTGTGCACGCCGAGCGCGCAGGCCAGCCGGGTCACCCGGACGAGGGCCTCCAGCCACACCCCGATGGCGAACCGCGGGTCGTCGGCGACGAACCCCTCCTCGACCGACAGTTCCTCGGCGTAGTGCGCCCAGCCCTCCACGAACGCGTCAGAGAACAGCGTCCGCCGCACGTCGCCGGCCGCGCGGCGCAGCGCCTGGTGGTGCGAGAAGTGCCCCGGCGCCACCTCGTGCACGGTGATGGCCGGCAGCGTGGTCGCGCTGAACACCTCGAGCCATTCCTCGGCCTGCGCCGCCGGCCAGGACGGATCCGGCGGGGTGATCCAGTACCAGGACGGCGCGTCCGGCTCGGCGGGCGCGTTGGTGGAGATCATCGCCATCGCCCAGCGGCGTGACTCGGGCGCCTCGCCGACCAGGCACACGCCGTCGTTCACCGGCATCAGGTCCCGCTCGCGGGTGAAGTCGATGGCCCGCGCCGTCCAGTCCCGCGCCGCGGTGAGCACCCCGGCGCTGTCCGGATGGTCCTTCACGAGCTCGCGGGCCACGTCCAGCGGCGGCAGGCTCGCGTCGACCGCGGCGCACGACTCGGTGAGCCGCTCGGTCAGCCGGTCCCGTTCCGCGTCCGCCCGCCGCGCGAGCTCGCCCAGGTCGACGTCGGTCGCCTCGGCGCTGCGGAGCAGCGCGGTGAGCCCCGCGGACCCCAGCGCGGCGTCCGGCGAGCCCGACGACGCCGCCTCCGACACGTGCGCGACGAGCCGGGCGTGCGCGGCGAGCGCCGCCTCCCGCGCGCCGGGGTCGGCGTCCGCGGGGATACCCGCGGCCAGTCCCTTGATGCCGCCGAGCAGCGCCTCGGCGACGGGAGCGCTGACCTGGTCGAGCGACGAGATCGCCGCGTCGATCACCCGGGGCCAGGCCGCCAGGTGCGCGGTGCGAGCCGCGTCCCGTTCGGCGGCGGGCGCATAGTCCTTGTCGTAGCACGCCAGGTCGAGCTCGGCCAGGTGGAATAGCGGGTTGCGCCGGTGCAGCTCGAGGTCGGCGAATATCACCCGGCGATAATCCTCGGCCGCGCGCAAGTGCGCCTCGTTGTGCGGGTCGGGCTGCGCGGGGCCGGCCTTCCGCGCCGCCTCCAGCTTGGCGAGCCCGGCCGTCACCCCGGCCGGCGACAGGTCCTGGGGGATGCCGTCGTACTCGTGCCGCCCGCCGTACTCGCGCGCCTCGGCGACGTTCAGGTCGCAGACCGCGCGCACCCGTGGATCCAGGTCGCTCATGGGTGAGACGTTACAGTGTTTGGCATGGCAACGATCCCGGAGTTCACGACCAGGCCAGAGCTCGCGGGCACGTTCGGCATGGTGGCGTCCACGCACTGGCTGGCCTCGGCGGCCGGGATGGCGGTGCTGGAGAAGGGCGGCAACGCCTTCGACGCCGCGGCCGCCGCCGGCTTCGTGCTGCAGGTCGTCGAGCCGCACCTGAACGGCCCCGGCGGCGAGGTGCCGGTGATCGGCTACGACACCCGGCGCGGCGAGACGTTCGTGGTGTGCGGGCAGGGCACCGCGCCGGCCGGAGCGACCCTGGACGCCTACCGGGAGCTCGGGCTCGGCCTCGTGCCCGGCAGCGGGCTGCTCGCGGCGTGCGTGCCCGGCGCGTTCGGCGGCTGGCTGCTGCTGCTGCGCGAGTACGGCACCCTCCCGCTGCGCGACGTGCTCGGCTACGCGATCGGCTACGCCGAATCCGGGTTCGCCCTGATCCCGAGCATCAGCTGGTCCATCGCGAGCGTGGCCGACCTGTTCCGCGAGCACTGGACCAGCTCCGCCCGCGTGTACCTGCCCGGCGGGGGAGTGCCCGCCCCGGGCAGCAGGTTCGCCAACCCGGTGCTAGCCGAGACGTACAAGAAGGTCCTCGCCGCGGCGGAGGCGGCCGGCCCGGACCGCGAAGCGCAGCTCGAGGCGGCGCGCCGCGCCTGGTACAGCGGGTTCGTCGCCGAGGCGATCGGCAAGTTCGCGGCCACCGAGGTGATGGACGTCACCGGGGAGCGGCACCGCGGTTTCCTCACCGCGCACGACCTGTCGTCCTGGCACGCCCGCCTGGAAGCGCCGGTCACCTACGACTACCAGGGCCTGACCGTCTGCAAGACCGGCCCGTGGGGCCAGGGACCGGTGTTCCTGCAGCAGCTGGCACTGCTGCGGGGCTATGACCTGGAAGCCATGGAGCCCGGCGGCGCGGAGTACATCCACACCGTGACCGAATGCGCCAAGCTCGCCTTCGCGGACCGCGAGGCCTGGTACGGCGACCCCGACTTCACCGATGTGCCACTCGGCGAGCTGCTGTCGGCCGCGTACAACGACGAGCGGCGCAAGCTCGTCGGCGACACCGCGAGCACGGAGCTGCTGCCCGGCCGGCCCGGGGGGAGAGAACCGGAGCTGCCGGGATTCGCCACGGGCCCGTTCGGGATAAAAGGACCAGACGGCACCCTCCGCAGGAGCGGTGCCCGGGGCAGCGGCGACCCCGGCATCGACCCCGCGACGGGGGAACCGCTCAACCGGTCGATCCACGCGCAGGCGCGGCGCGGCGACACCTGCCACATCGACGTCGCGGACCGCTGGGGCAACGTGGTCACCGCGACGCCGAGCGGCGGCTGGCTGTCATCCTCGCCGGTCATCCCCGAGCTCGGGTTCTGCCTCGGGACGCGGGCGCAGATGTTCGCTCTCGACCCCGGGCTGCCCGCCACGATCGCGCCGGGCAAGCGGCCGCGGACCACGCTGAGCCCGACGCTGGCGCTGCGCGACGGCGAGCCGTACGTGGCGTTCGGCACGCCGGGCGGGGATCAGCAGGACCAGTGGACGCTCGGGTTCTTCCTGAACCACGTGCACTTCGGGATGAACCTGCAGCAGGCGATCGACTTCCCGGCGTTCCATTCCAGGCACATGCCGTCCTCGTTCTACCCGCGGGAGGCGTACCCGGCGGAACTGGACGTCGAGGAAAGGGTGGGGGAGGAAGCGATCGGCGAGCTGGGCGACCGCGGGCACGAGGTCAACGTGCACGCGCCGTGGTCGCTGGGCCGGATCAGCGCCGTCGCCCGGCGCGGCGGGATGCTGTACGGCGCCGCCAACCCCCGCGGCATGCAGGGCTACGCCGCCGGCCGCTGACCGCCGGGAACACCGAGAACGCCGAGAGCGCCGGGAACACCGAGAACGCCGGAAACGCCGAGAACGCCGGAAACGCTGAGAACGCCGGGAACACCGAGAGCGCCGGAAACACCGAGAGCGCCGGGAACGCCGAGAGCGCCGATGACACTTGTCATGGCTGGCCGCTGAGCGAGCGCACTACCGCGCCCGCCCGCTGGATGGTGGGATTTGGAAGGCGCGCGCCGCTGACAGGGGACAGCGCGCGCCATAGCTTGCGCCCAAACCAAGCCCACCACGAGGGGAACAGTGACGAGCCACAGCGGAACGGGACCGGTCGTCTCGTTCGAGAACGTCAGCAAGCATTACGGTCAGCTGAAAGCGGTCGACGGGCTGAGCCTCGACCTGCGCGCGGGGGAAACCGTCGCACTGCTCGGCCCGAACGGCGCCGGCAAGTCCACCTCGCTGGACATGCTCCTCGCGCTGCGGAAGCCGACCGCGGGGAAGATCGAGATGTTCGGCAATGACCCGTATCACGCGGTCAAGTCCGGCCGCGTCGGCGCCATGCTCCAGTCCGGCGGGCTGATGCCGGAGGTGACGGTCCGCGAACTGGTCACGCTCGTCGCCGGGCTGCACCCGCGGCCGGTTCCCGTCGATATCACGATGCGCAGGGCCGGCATCGCGGACATCGCCGACCAGCGCGTGGACCGGCTGTCCGGCGGGCAGACGCAGCGCGTCAGGTTCTCGCTGGCGATCGCGGGCGAGTGCGACCTGATCGTGCTCGACGAGCCGACCACGGCGATGGACGTGGAGACCAGGCGGCGGTTCTGGTCGCAGATGAAGGAAGAGGTCGCCGAGGGCAAGACGCTGCTGTTCGCGACCCACTACCTGGAGGAGGCCGACCAGGCCGCCGACCGCATCCTGGTGATCAACCGGGGACGGCTGCTCGCCGACGGCACGCCGGACGACATCAAGAAGAGGGCCGGCGCCAAGCGGATGTCGTTCCGCCTCGACGGGGCCGACGAGTCGGTCCTGCTCCGCCTGCCGGGGATTGTCAGCCTGGAGACCAGGCACGACTTCGTGCAGCTGCAGACCGACGACTCAGACGCGACGCTGTACGCGCTGCTCGACGCCGGCTACCGGCCGAGCGAGGTCGAGATCGGCAGCCTCGGCCTCGAGCAGGCGTTCCTCGCCATCACGGCGGAAGACGACCGGGCCGGCGAGACCGAATCCGCGTCCGCACGCTGACTTCACGAGGGAGACGAAAACAAATGAGCGGCATCTTGCTGCTGACGCGGACGGAGATCAGCCGGCTGCGCCGCAACAGAAGGTACCTGATTTTCACCGTCGGCCTGCCAGTGGTCCTGTACCTGCTCTGGGCCAAGGCGGGGAAGACCGCCTACGGGATCGATTTCGCGGCGTACTACATGGTCGCGATGGCGACGTTCGGCGCGTTCGCCGGCGCGCTCAACGGCAACGCCATCCGGATCTCCGAGGAGCGCAAGGTCGGCTGGATCAGGCAGCTGCGGCTCACCCCGCTGCCCGCGAGCGGCTACGTGATCGCCAAGATTCTCACGGCCATGGCGACGACGATCGTGTCGATCGTGATCGTGATGGTGATCGGCCGGTTCTACGGCGGCGTGCACCTGGCGCTCTGGCAGTGGGTCGTGGTCGCGGTCATCATCTGGCTCGGCTCGACGATCTTCGCGGCGCTCGCGGTCGCGATCGGCTACCGGTACCCGCCGGACCAGGCGCAGCCGATCACGCTGTTCGTGTACCTCGTGTTCACGATCCTCGGCGGCGTCTGGTTCCCGCTCACCGGCGCGCTCGGGAACATCGGCAAGGCCACGCCCACCTACGAGGCGATAAAGATCTCCACCGACGTCATCGGCAACGTGTCGGTGCCCGGCTACCTGATCCTCGGCCTGTTCGTCTGGCTGGCGGTCTTCGCCGCGCTCGCGACGCTCTCGGTGCGCTCGATGGCGGAGACTGTCTGACAAGAAACCCGTCACACGGAACGGATGGTGGATGACACCGTGACCGCGATTGCTGATGAAAGCCTGCTGAGCAAGGGTCTCGGTCGCATCCTGCCCCGGGGCTGGCGGTGGCTGCGCCTGCTGTTCTCCGCCATCTGGCTGATCTACCTGGCGCAGCCGCTGTCCACCCTGTCCGGCAACGGCCACAGCGTGGGGTGGCAAGCCACGGCAATCGCCGTCACCGTCGCGTTCTGCGTGGTGTTCATCGTCGTGGTCACCCAGTGGGACGAGCGTCCGGCGCTGGCCAGGTGGAATCTCTGGGTGCTGTTCGCGCTCGCCGCCGCCTTCAACCTGATGTTCCGCGGCCCGAACGTGGGCGGCGGCGTGGTGTGGATCTACGTATCGTCCGCCGTCGGCTGGGCGGTGCCCGACAGGCAGCGGGCGGTGCGGGCCGTGTTCGGCGTGGCCGCCTGCTACCTGTTCATCGGCTGGCTCGGCCACGACACCATCTCGGACATGCTGCTCGTGCTGATCCCCGTGGTGTTCGTCGGCATTACGATGTCCGGCTTCCGGGTGCAGATGAAGCTGATGTGGGAGCTGCGGCAGGCGCGCGAGGAGGTGGCGAAGCACGCCGCGAGCGAGGAGCGGCTGCGGCTGGCCAGGGACATGCACGACCTGACCGGCCAGTCGCTGTCCATGATCACGCTCAAGTCCGAGCTCGCGGCGCGGCTGCTGCAGCGGCTCCAGGAAGGTCCCGACCGAGACCGGGTCGCCGACGAGATCCAGCAGGTCGCGGCCGTGAGCCGGCAGACCCTGCACGACATCCGCGAGGCGCTCAGCGGGTACCGGCGCCCCACGTTCGCGGTCGAGATCATCACCGCGCGCAGCGCCCTGGAGAGCGCGGGGATCGCGCCGCACGACGATCCGGAGCTCAGCTTGCTGTCCGGCACGTTCGACCCGGACGCGGAGGCGGCGCTGGCCTGGTGCCTGCGCGAGGCGGTCACGAACGTGATCCGCCACTCAGGCGCGGAGAACTGCTTCATCCGCCTCATCCGCCACGACGAGACGCAGACGCTCTCGCTCCAGGTCCGCGACGACGGCCGGGGATGCCCCGGCGGGAACGCGTCCGGGGAGGCCGCGGAGGCCGCGGACCCGGCCAGGGAGGCCGGGGCGGCCGGGGCGGCCGGGGCGGCCGGAGAGGCCGGGGCGGCCGGGAGTCCGGCCGAGATCCCGGCCGGCACCGGCACCGGCCTGCACGGGATGTCCGAGCGGCTGCGCGCGGTCGGCGGCGGCCTGGAGCTGCGCCCCGGCGCGCACGGCTTCTGCCTCGTCGCGACGGTGCCGGCGGCTCCCGTGGTTTCCGCCCCCGCGGGCGTTACCGTAACGACGTGACTCCCATCCGGGTGCTGCTCGCCGAAGACCAGGCGATGATCCGCGAAGCCCTGGCGGCGCTGCTGTCGTTCGAGGACGACATCGAGGTCGTGGCGCAGGTGGGGCGCGGCGACGAGGTGACGTCCGCCGCGCTGGCCAGCAAGCCGGACGTCGCGCTGCTCGACATCGAGATGCCCGGCATGGACGGCCTCACCGCCGCCGCGGCGCTCAGCCAGGCCAGCCCCGGCACCAAGATCGTCATCCTTACCACGTTCGGGCGCCCCGGCTACCTGCGGCGCGCTATGGAGGCCGGCGCTTCGGGGTTCGTGGTCAAGGACTCCCCGGCGGACCGGCTCGCCAGGACGATCAGGCAGGTGCTCAGCGGGCAGCGGGTCATCGACCCGGAGCTGGCCGCCGCCGCCCTGTCCGAGGGCGCCAGCCCGCTGACCCCGCGGGAAAGGGACGTCCTCGCGGCGAGCCAGGACGGCGCCACGATCGCCGAGATCGCGGCGGCGCTGTACCTGTCGGAGGGGACGGTGCGGAACTACCTGTCCGCCTGCATCCAGAAGACCGGCGCCCGGAACAGGACCGAGGCGCTGCGCGTCGCGGAGGAACGCGGCTGGCTATGACCTGGTTCTGAATCGCGGGCTACCGCCCGCCCGTAGGATGGCCGCGTGACATCGCCTGGGTACCTCCGTTTTCCCCACGTTCACGGTGATCTCCTCACCTTTGTCGCCGAAGACGACATCTGGCTCGCCCCGGCCGACGGCGGCCGTGCCTGGCGGCTGACCGCGGACGGCATGCAGGTCAGCAACCCGCGGTTCGCCAGGGACGGCCGCAAGATCGCGTGGACCAGCTGGCGGGACGACGGACCCGAGGTGTACACGGCCGACGCGGACGGCGGCCCCGCGACCAGGCACACCTACTGGGGTGACCCGCGGACCCGCGTCAGCGGCTGGACGAGGCACGGTGAGGTGCTCGCGGTCTCCTCCGCGGGCCAGCCAGGCGCCCAGTACACCTGGGCGTACGCCGTGCCGCTCGACGCGCCGCCCCGCAGGCTGCCGTTCGGCCAGGTCAACGACCTGGCCGTGGAGGAGACGGGCACCGCGCTGCTGACCGGGCGGATGGGCGGCGAGCCCGCGTTCTGGAAGCGCTACCGGGGCGGCAGCAGGGGCAGGCTCTGGGTCGCGACCGGCGACGATCCGCTCTTCACGCGCGTGCTCAGCGACCTGGACGGCCAGCTCGCGGCGCCGATGCTCATCGGCGGCCGGCTGGTGTTCTTCGCCGACCACGAGGGCACCGGCAACATCTACTCGTCCGCGCTGGACGGCAGCGACCTGCGGCGGCACACCGATCACGACGGCTTCTACGTCCGCAACCCGGCGACGGACGGGATGCGGATCGTCTACCACGTCGCGGGCGACATCTGGATCCTGGACAGCCTGGACGCCGCCGCACCGCGCAAGCTGGACATCGACCTCACCTCGCCGCCCGGTGCCCGCGCCGCCAAGCTGATCACCGCGAGCGACCACCTCGGCGACCTCGACTGCGACAAGACCGGCAAGGCCAGCGTGGTCGAGGTGCGCGGCACCGTGCACTGGCTGACGCACACCGACGGCCCGGCCCGCGCGCTGTCCGCGGAGTCGGACGGCCGGGCCAGGATGCCCCGGCTGCTCGGCACGACCGGCAAGGCCGTCTGGGTGACGGACGGCGCCGAGGGAGGCGACGGTCCCGGCGGCGCGGACGCCCTCGTCGTCGCGGCGATCGACGCGGAGGCTGACGGCCGCATCGCCGCCCCGGTGACCCTCGCCGCCGGCCAGCTCGGCAGCGTCAGCAACATCGCGCCGTCCCCGGACGGGACCACGGTGGCCGTCGGGACGCACGACGGCAGGCTGCTGCTCGTCAGCGTGGAGTCTGGCGAGGTCACCGAGCTCGCGGCCGGCGACGACGGCGACATCGACGAGCTGGCGTGGTCGCCGGACTCGGGGTGGCTGGCCTGGTCGCAGCCGGGGCCGCAGCCGCTGAGCCGGATCCGGCTGGCTCGGGTCGCGGACCGGTTCACCGTGGACGTGACCGACGGCCGGTTCGCCGACAGCGAGCCCGTCTTCACCGGCGACGGACTGTACCTGGCGTTCCTGTCCCGGCGCACGTTCGACCCGGTGTACGACGCGCACTCGTTCGACCTGTCCTTCCCGTTCGGCAGCCGTCCGTACCTGGTGCCGCTGGCGGCCGGCACGCTGTCGCCGTTCGGGCCGTTGCCTGGCGGCCGTCCGGTCAGCTCGGGGGAGAATTCAAAAGATTCTTCTCCGGAACGTCCGCCGGTGACTGTCGACACCGATCACATCTCGTCCCGGGTCATCGCGGTCCCGGTGGACGAGGCCAGGTACTACAGCCTTGCCGCGGTCAAGGGCGGCCTGGCCTGGCTGCGGTCCCGGCTGTCCGGCGTGCTCGGCGAGGGCGCGGCGGACCTGGACGAGGACCGGCCGCGCCCGGTGCTGGAGCGCTTCGACCTGCGCAAGCGCGAGGAGAGCACGCTGGCGGGCGAGGTCGACTGGTACGCCGTCAGCGGCGACGGGACGCGGCTCGTGCTGCGGGACGGCTCGGAACTGCGCGTCGTCCCCAGCGACCGCAAGGCGGACAACGGCTCGTCGGACGACGCGGTATCGGTGGACCTGTCGAGGGCCCGGTTCCTCGCCGACCCGGCCGCCCTGTGGGAGCACGCGTACGCGGAGGCCGGGCGGCTGCTGCGCCGGGACTTCTGGACGCCGGGGATGTCGGGGGTGGACTGGGACGGGGTGCTCGACTCCTACCGGTTCCTGCTGTCGCGGATCGGCTCGTCGCTGGAGTTCGCCGACCTGCTCTACGAGGTCGTCGCCGAACTCGGCACCTCGCACGCCTACGTCATGAACACCACCGAGTTCACCGCGCGCACCTCGGCCCGCGGCGCGGCCGCCGCGCTGCTCGGCGCCGACGTCTCGCGCGCCCCGGACGGGCGCTGGCTGGTGGACCGGGTGCTGCCAGGCGAGTCGTCCGACCCGCGCGCCCGGTCGCCGCTCGCCGCGCCCGGGGTCGCCGTGCTGGCCGGGGACGAGATCCTCGAGGTCGACGGCCGCCCGGTGGACCCGGTGTACGGCCCGTGGCCGGCGCTGGCCGGAACGGCGGGCAAGCCGGTGGAGCTGACGATCCGCCCGGCCGACCCGTCGCTGGTTCCGCGGCCGACCCCGGAGCCTGACTCTGACGCTGACTCCGACTCCGACTCCGACTCCGACTCCGACTCCAGTCCCACCAGTACCGAAGATCACACTGACAACCCTGATTCCGCTGACCACGACAGCTCCGACGATCGCCCCGCTCCCGACGACCCGACTGTGGTGTCCGCGCCGCCCGACGCGGGCGGCGCGGACCAGGCTGCGCAAACCCGCCGCGTGGTCGTCGTGCCGCTGCGCGACGAGCGGCGGCTGCGGTACCAGGACTGGGTGGCCGGGCGCCGCCAGTTCGTCCGCGCCAGGTCCGACGGGCGGATCGGCTACCTGCACGTCCCCGACATGATGGGGGAGGGCTGGGCGCACCTGCACCGCGACCTGCGCGCCGAGATGGGCCGCGAGGCGCTGATCGTGGACGTCCGCGGCAACCGCGGCGGGCACACGTCGCAGCTCATCGTCGAGAAGCTGGCCAGGCGGGTGATCGGCTGGGACTTCGGCCGCTGGCTGCGCCCGCAGAGCTACCCGGATGAGGCGCCCCGCGGCCCGGTCGTCGCGCTGGCCGACGAGTTCGCGGGCTCGGACGGCGACATCGTGACCGCGGCCATCCGTTTGCTGCGTCTCGGCCCGGTGATCGGCGCCCGGACGTGGGGCGGAGTCGTCGGCATCTTCGGGTGGCAGAGCCTCGTCGACGGTACGCGCATCACCGTCCCGAGGGCCGCCTTCTGGTTCACCGATTACGGCTGGGGGGTGGAGAACTACGGCGTGGATCCGGACACCGAGGTGCTGATCACCCCGGACGACTGGGCCGCGGACCGCGACCCCCAGCTCGAGGTGGCCGTCGACCGCGCGCTGGACCTGCTCACGGAGAACCCGCCGGCCCCGCTGCCCGACGTGGCCAGCGGGCCCGTCAAGCGCCGCCCCCCGCTGCCGCCCCGCCCGTCGCCGGCCAGCGGGCCCGTCAAGCGCCGCCCCCGCTGCCGCCTCGCCCGTAGCCGGCCAGCGGCCTCAGTCTTTCCGCCCGGTGAGCGCGACCGTGATGCCGACGCCGATCATCGCGAGACCGCCGGCGCCGCCGACGAGCGCGAACCGCCGCGGCGATCGCGCGAACCACGCGCGGACCCCGCTGGCGGCCAGCCCCCACGTGCAGTCGGACAGCACCCCGATGGACACGGAAACCAGGGCGAGCACCAGCATCTGCGCGGGGACGTGCCCGGCGCCGCGGTTAACGAACTGCGGCAGGATCGCGCCGAACAGGATGTACGCCTTCGGGTTCGTCACGCCGACCACGAACCCGTCTCGCAGCGCGAGCCAGCCGGCTCGCGCTGGGACCGCGCCGGACATCGCCTCGGCGAGCGCCTGGCGATGCCGGATCGCCTGCACCCCCAGCCAGACGAGGTACAGCGCCCCGGCCAGCTTCACCGCGACGAACACCTGCGCCGAGCGCTCGAGCAAGGTGCCGAGGCCGACGGCGACGCAGGCGGCCACCACGTAGTTGCCGCCGGCGTGCCCCACGGCGGTCGCGATGGCCGTCCGCCGGCCGTGCGCCAGCGCCCGTCCGATCACGAACAGCACCCCGGGTCCTGGCACGACGATGATGAGGAACGACGCGATCGCGTAGCCGAGCAGCTGGCCCGATGAGATCATTGCGCCGGCCGGGTAATGAGCTCGCGGCCGCGCTTGCGCAGCTCAGCGACCGAGGTGATGCCGAGGAGCTGCATCGTCGACCGGAACTGGCCGTGCAGCAGGTCGAGCGTCCTGTCGACCCCGGCCGTCCCGCCGGCCATCAGCCCGTACAGGTACGCCCGGCCGAGCGCCGCCGCGTCCGCGCCGAGCGCCAGCGCCACGACGACGTCCGCCCCGTGCCTGATGCCCGAATCCACGAGCAGCGTGAAGGAGGGCCCGACCGCCTCCCGCACCGGCGCGATCAAGTCGGCCGGCGCCACGGCACGGTCCAGCTGCCGGCCGCCGTGGTTGGACAGCTGGAGCCCGTCCACGCCGAGCTCCACGGCGCGTCGCGCGTCGGCGGGCCCGAGCGGCCCCTTGATCAGCAGCTTGCCGGTCCACCGGGACCGCAGGTCCTCGATGTCGGACCAGTTCAGGTCCGCGTCGAAGAAGTCCGCCGTCTTCCGTATCGTCGTCCGCGGGCGTCCCGCGAAGTTGGCGTAGTCCAGCGCGGGCCCGCTCAGCAGCCCCCACCAGTAGCCGGGCTTGAGGCCCACCTGCACGACGGTGCCCAGGGTGAGCGAGGGCGGTATGGTCAGCCCGTTGCGCAGGTCCCGTACCCGGTTGCCCGCCACGATCGTGTCCACGGTCACCACGAGCGTCCCGAACCCGTTGTCCGCCGCCCGTCGCACCAGGTCGCGGGCCTGCTCGCGGTCCTTGGTCACGTACAGCTGGAACCACAGCGAGCTAGGGGAGGCGCCGCCCACCCCGGCGCGCAGCTCCTCGATCCCGGTCGCCGCCATCGTGGACAGGGTGTACGGCAGCCCGTGCCGGATCGCCGAGCGCGCCGCGCCGAGCTCCCCGTCCGGGTGCATCATCCGCGTGTACCCGGCGGCCCCGACCACCATGGGCACCGGCAACTGGGTGCCGAGCACCGGCGCGGACGTGTCCGCCGCCGCCACCCCGGCGAGCACCCGGGGCTGGAACCGCCACGCCCGGAAGGCGGCCTCGTTCGCCTTGACGGCGATCTCCTCGTCCGCCGCCCCGTCGACGTAGTCGAAGACGGGCCGGGGAATCCGCCGCATGGCGGCCTTGCGCAAGTCGGAGACGTCGTAACAGGCGGCGAGGCGGCGTTCCGTGGGATTCAGTGACACCGGACGCAGTTGCACGAGGTTCCGCATATCACGCACTCTCATGACGTGACGATACCTCGCGGCCGCCTGGCCGCCCGCGCCCCCGGCGCTCCCCGCTACGCATGTATAGTAAATCAATCGGAATAGTAGATATACCTCACGGAGGTACCGGACGATGTCCCTGCGGTTCCACTGGTTCCTGCCGACCAACGGCGACGGCCGCGACATCGTCGGCGGCGGCCACGGCGTCGCGACCGGCGCGGCGGGCGCTATCCGCCCGCCGTCCGTCGCCTACCTGGGCCAGATCGCCCGCAGCGCCGAGCAGCTCGGCTTCGAGGGCGCGCTGACGCCGACCGGCGCCTGGTGCGAGGACGCCTGGCTGACCTGCGCGATGCTCACCGAGGTGACGGAGCGGCTGAAGTTCCTCGTCGCGTTCCGCCCCGGCCAGATCAGCCCGACGCTGGCCGCGCAGATGGCGTCCACCTTCCAGCGCCAGTCCCGCGGCCGCCTGATGCTGAACGTGGTCACCGGCGGCGAATCCGCCGAACAGCGCGCCTACGGCGACTTCCTGTCCAAGGATGAGCGTTACGAGCGGACCGGGGAGTTCCTTGACATCGTGACGAGCCTGTGGCGCGGCGAGACGGTGACGCGGGACGGCACGCACCTCAAGGTCGACCGGGCCAGGCTCTCCCGCTTGCCTGACCCGGTTCCCGACGTCTACTTCGGCGGCTCGTCGCAGGCCGCCGGGCCGGTCGCCGCGCGGTATTCCGACGTCTACCTGACCTGGGGCGAGCCGCCGGCCGCGGTGGACGAGAAGCTGCGCTGGATGGCAGGGCTGGCCGCGGCGGCCGGCCGGACGCTGCGCTTCGGCATCCGGCTGCACGTTATCAGCAGGGACACCGCCGACGAGGCATGGCACCAGGCCGGGCGGCTGATCGAGCGCGTCGACGACGAGATGATCCGCAAGGTCCAGTCGGGCCTCAGCCAGAGCGAATCGGAGGGCCAGCGCCGCATGCGCGAGCTGCACGGCGGGGGCGACCGGCACAGCCTGACCGTGGCGCCGAACCTGTGGGCCGGCGTGGGCCTGGTCCGCGGCGGGGCGGGCACCGCGCTGGTCGGCAGCCACGCCGAGGTCGCGGAC
The DNA here is from genome assembly GCA_963843745.1 of uncultured Actinomycetota bacterium. Lineage (GTDB taxonomy): Bacteria > Actinomycetota > Actinomycetes > Streptosporangiales > Streptosporangiaceae > Trebonia. The sequence goes on along the minus strand of CAWJLP010000001.1, from coordinate 83,030 downwards.
CGCATCGAGGAGTACGCCGGCCTCGGCATCACCGAGTTCATCCTTTCCGGCTACCCGCACCTGGAGGAGGCGTACTGGTTCGGCGAGGGCGTGCTGCCGATCCTCGCGGAACGCGGCCGCTGGCGGCACCCGGCGCCCGCCGCCGAGGCGCCGCAGACCAGCTCGCCGTTCGCGCCGACGAGCGCCTCCGAGCCGGCGGCCGCTTCATGACAGCGATCGCCGTCGTCACGGGCAACCCCAAGCCCCAGTCGCGCACCCACGCGGTGGCCAAGGCGGTCGCCGACGTGCTCGCCGCCGAGCTCGGCGGCGGCATCAGCCGTCTGGAGATCGACCTCGCCGAGCACGCCGCCAGCCTCTTCGACTGGTCCGACCCGGTCCTGACCAGGCTGACCGCGGAGGTCGCCGGCGCCGACGTCGCGATCTTCGCCTCGCCCACCTACAAGGCCGCCTACACCGGCATGCTGAAGGCGTTCCTCGACCGCTATGGCTCCAACGGCCTCGCGGGCGTCGTCGCGGTCCCGGTGATGACCGGCGGCTGGCCAGGTCACCTGCTCGCGGTCGAGGTGCACCTGCGCCCGGTGCTCGTCGAGCTCGCCGCCACGGTCCCGTCCCGTGGCCTCTACGTCACAGAACCAGAACTCGCCGACCTGAACGCCGCGGTCGCGAAGTGGTCCATCGCGGCCACCCCGCTCATCACAGCCCACGTCCGCTAACCCCTATTGGCGGTGTGTCCCACACCGCCAATAGATTCGCACCCGCGCCCCGCCCCGCCAATGCCGCGCCCCGCCCCGCCAATCGCCGCGCCACCGCCCACGCCCCGCCCCGTCCCGCCAATGCCGCGCCCCGCCCCGCCCCGCCCCGCCCGGCCCCGCCCCCGCCGATAACAGCAAGAAGCAGGCCATCCGCCATCATGGTGGATCATTGGGGCCCCTCTGGGGTCCCTGCCGATCCACTATCTTCCGGCCCCGCTCGTATCCCCCTGATAACAGCAAGAAGCCGCTACGGCCGCGGCGCGGCCGAGCAGCGGTGGCTAGGCGGGGAGGCCGCCGTCGAGGGACGTGTAGCCGCCGCGCCAGAAGACCAGCGGGGCCGCGCCGTCGCCGGTGGTCTCTACGTGCCGGACGCGGCCGACGATGATCTCGTGATCCCCGCCAGGCAAGGCGTGCTCCACAGTGCATTCGACGACCGCGATGACGCCGTCGAGCCGCGGGCTGCCGGTCGGCCCGCGGCGGTGCCGTACCCCGTCCCACGCCGCGGCGAGGCCGCGCCTGGCGAAGTTGGCCGACAGGTGGCGCTGCCGGTGGCCGAGCACGTTGACCACGAACGCGCCGTGGCTCCGGATCGCCTGCAGGGTGGCGCTGCTCAGGTCGAAGCAGACCAGCAGCAGCGGCGGGTCGAGCGACAGCGACGTTACCGCGTTGGCGGTGGTGCCGACCGGCTCGCCGTCCTCGCCGATCGAGGTGACGACGGTGACTCCGGTGGCGAAGTGCCCCATGGCCTCGCGGAACTCCACTGCGGAAACTCCCGGCGCCCCCGCCACGCCCGCCTCCCTGGATTCGTCGATAGCGGTCATCGGCTCACAACTGCCCATGGTTCGGCGGGAGCACGTCGTTCAGCATGAAGTTCCCTACATGATGGTATTTCCAGGCCACCGGGTCGTGGCTGGCGTGCGTGCGCGCGTTGCGCCAGTGCCTGCTCAGGTCGTACTTCTCGTCGGTCGCGCTGGCGCCGCCGAGCGAGAACAGGTCGCTGGTCACCTCGGCGGCCACGTCGCTGGCGAACGCCTTGGCCTGCGCGACGGCCAGCGACCCGCGAGCGGCCGCGGCGGGGTCCGCGGGCACGCGCCCGATCTCGTCCAGCGTCGCGGCCGCGCTGGCGAGCAGCGCCTCGGCCGCGCGCACCCTGGTGGCCAGCTGGCCGTACCGGTAGATGGTGTGCGGGTCCTCGCTGGCCGTATGCGCCCAGCCCGCCGTCGCGGCCTCGAAGAACGGACGCGCCCTGGTCCTGACGAACTCGCCCGCGTCGCGCAGCGCGCCGCCGGCGATCCCGGTCTGGATCGCGGCGTGCACCAGCTGGGCGCGGGCGCCGAGCTGCTGCGGGACCTCGAAGGCGCGGGCGTAGCGGACCACCAGCCCCGGATCGGCCGGCACGTCCTCGAAGGTGGCGGTGCCGCTGACCGTGGTGCGCTGTCCCATGACGTTCCAGTCGTCGCCGACGTGCACGCCGGGAGCGTCGCGGCGGACGAACGCGAGCACGAGGCGGCCCACGTCGTCGAGCGCGCTCACTCCGATCCAGCGCGCGGTCAGCGACCCGGTCGTGTAGTACTTGCGCCCGGTCAGGCGGGGCCCGGACCCGCCGCCGTCGGGAAAGCCGTGCAGCCGCGTCCTGAGGTCCTGGGCGTGCAGCCCGCCGCGCTCGGCCAGCCCGTTGCCGAACCGCGCCCCGGCGAGCACCTCGCCGAACAGCGCCCGCTGCTGCCTGGCGGTGCCCCAGACCGTGAGCACATCGCAGAACAGGAAGTGCCCCTGCGGTACCTGCGCGATCGCCGGGTCGACCGCGGCGATCGTCCTTATCACCTCGGCGAGCGCCGGCGCGCCTAGCTCGGGTCCGCCCAGGGAACGCGGCACGGTGATCGCCAGCAGCCCGCTGGCGTCCAGCCGCGCGAGCTCGGCCACCGGCGCGTTGCCGGCCCGGTCCCGCTCGATCACGCCGTCCGAGATCGACTCCGCGTACGCTCGCGCCGTGGCGACCGCCTCCTCGGCGGTCTGCGGCGCCGCCGCCGCGCCGCCGCCGCGGCGGCGCCCGTCGAGGTCTCCGCCCGTGGCCGCTTCCGCGGCTCCGGCTGGCGCGCTCGGCATGGGCAGACCTCCGGGTAGCTCGGGTGCGGCCGGGGAACCGGCCGTGGCCGCAGGTTCAGCCTGCCATCTTGCCTCGATATATGTCAATAATTACGACTGATTTAGTTGGATTAATGTCAGCGATAACAGCAAGAAACGGTCGTATGGGCGGCGGAATCCCCGGCGCTACCGGCTAATCAGGAAATTGTCCGGCGAAACGCCGGGTGCGGTGATTGAGACTGATGATCCACTCTTAGTAACTTCTGTCGCGGCTTACCAGAATTTCTGGGGAGGGGCATGGGACCATCCGGTACCCGCGACGCCGCTAGCGTGCGACGCCGTTACTTCGCGCTCGCGGTTGCCGTTGGCCTGGCAGCGACGCTCGCGCTCGCCGTCACCATAGGTCCGCACTCGTCCGCGGCGCCCAGCGCGCAAAAGGCGGCCGCGCGGACCGCGGTCACGCGGACCGCGACGACGCAGGACGTCTCGGCCGCGACTCCAGTGCCCGGCAACCCGCAGGCGAAGGCGGCCGCGGAAGCCGCGCTTGCGGGCAACCCCGCGGCGGATGCCCCGCCTCCGCAGCCGCTGGACTCGCACGCGGCCAAGACCCCCCTCACGCGCGTCGTCCAGTACCACGGCTACCAGATCCAGGTGCCAGGGTCCTGGCCCGTCTACAACCTGGCCACGGACCCGTCGCAATGTGTCCTGTTCAACGTCCACGCGGTCTACCTGGGCACCCCCGGCAGCGCACAGGACTGCCCGGCCACTGCCCTCGGCCACACCGAGTCGCTGCTCATCCAGGCGGTCAGCCCGGCCAGCGCACCGTCGTCGGCCGTCGTGCTGCCCAGCACGAGCGCCGCCCTGCCGCAGAATGCCGCGCTACCCGCCGCCGCCACGGCGGCCGCGGCCGTCAGCCACATGCTCCAGGTCGAGGTTTCCGCGGCCGGCGTCCTCGTCACGGCGGCGTACGGCGCGAACGAGACCCAGATCCGCACGATCCTGGCCGGCGCGACGCAAACCGGCACGGCGTCCGGGTCCAGCGCGTCCACCACCGCCTCGGTGAGCGGCCCGTCCGCCACCCAGGGAGTGCTGTCGAGCGGATCGGAACTGGTGACCGGGCAGGCGGGCACCGCGCAGGCGGCCTCGGCGCAGGCGGCCCCCGCGCAGCAGGCAGCGGCGAGCGCGACCGCCGCGAAGCTGTCGGGGATGACCGGGAGCGGGCTCGGGTTCGACACGTGCACGGTCCCCTCCGCCGCGACGATGACGGCGTGGCTCTCCTCTCCTTACCGCATCGCCGCCACCTACCTCGGCGGGATGAACTGGGCCTGCAGCTACGGGAACTTCACGACGTCCTGGGTGAGCAAGGTGGCCGCGGAAGGGTGGCGGTTCGCGCCGCTCTGGGTCGGCAGGCAGGCACCGTGCACGAACGTTCCTTACGTCGCGAAGATCAACCCGTCGCAGGCCGCCGCGGAAGGCCAGTCCGAGGCCAAGAGCGCGGTCGCCGCCGCGCGGGCGTTCGGATTCGGCCCGGGCACGCCTGTGTACTTCGACATGGAGGGCTATCAGACGGGCCAGTCCGCCTGCACCCGTGCCGTGCTCAACTTCCTCGGCGGGTGGACGCGCGCGCTGCACGCGGTCGGCTACGTCTCCGGCGTGTACTCGAGCGCCAGCTCAGGGATCACGGACCTGGCCCACCAGTACGGTAACGGCAGTTACCCGCACCCCGACGACATCTGGATCGCCGACTGGAACAGTGAGCCGGTGCTGACCGACCACGCCGTGCCGAACGGGGACTGGGCGAATCACCAGCGGCTGCACCAGTACGCGGGCCCGCACAACGAGACGTGGGGCGGCGCCACCGTGAACATAGACAGCGACGCGGCCGACGGGCTGGTGGCCGGCCTGCCCGCCGTGCCGGTGCTGCACGGACCCAATGAGAGCGCCCTGCCGACCGAACTGCGGGTGGCGCCGGGACAGGCCGCCAGCGTGCGGCTGACCCTGCAGGGCGTGCCGAACACGCCGGTCACCGTCCGCTGGCAGGTCACCGCGCCCAAGGGCCTGACGGTGTCGCCGAGCGCCGGCAACGTGGACCTCTGGCCCGTCGCTTACTACTCGGTCAAGCTGACCCTGGCGCCAGCTAAGTCGCTTGCGGCCGGGCGGTACAGCGTGCCGATCACGGTGACCGCGGGCGGCAAGCCCGTCGCCAACTCGTTCGTCCTCGTCAGCGTGGTGCCAGCGGGCAGAACGCTGCCGACCGCCCACCCGATCCTGCTGTACGCGGCCGACAAGTCGAGCATGACCGCCGCGGTGGCGACTGCCCAGGCTCTCGCGCTGCCGCTCAGCGACGTGACCGGCTCCTTCAGCCAGGCGTGGACCGCCACGGCCGGCGGCAAGGCGCTGGTGCTCGCCGTGGGGCAGCAGGCGGCGAACGCGCTGTACTTCAACGTCTGCGGCTGGGCGAATCCGGCGCACCGGAAAGCCGGATCCACCCCCTTCTACTATCCAGGGGCACCGCAGCGGCAGTCGCCGGGCCGCAATTACTTCGAGCTGTCGGACGGGAGCAACTTGCCGGGCACGGCCCAGCTGACCACCCAGCTCACCCAGTACGCCCTGGCCGGGACGCTGCCCGAGCACCGGACCGTGCCGACCGCGCCCACGCTCGCCTGCCTGGGATCGCCGAACGTTCCCGTGCCGTGACCGCGGCACGGGAACGTCTCCGGCCGCGCTAGCGCAGCGCCGGGATGATCTCCTCGGCGTAGGAGTCCAGGGTGTTCTCCTCGTCGTCGTGCATCAGGTACAGCGCGAACTGGTCCGCCCCGATCGACGCGAGCTCCGCCAGCCGCTCGATGTGCGCCGGCGCCGGCCCCACCAGGCAGAACCGGTCGATGATCGAATCGGGCACGAACTCAGTCGACGGGTTCCCTGCCCGCCCGTGATGGCTGTAGTCGTACCCGGACCTGCCCTCGATGTACTCGGTCAGGGCGCGCGGCACGGGTCCTCCGGTACCGTAGCGGGCGACCAGGTTGGCGACGTGGTTGCCCACCATCCCGCCGAACCAGCGCAGCTGGTCCCGCTGGTGCGCGAGATCCGTGCCCACGTAGGCCGGCGCCGCCACGCACATCGTGATCGACGCCGGGTCACGCCCGGCGTCCAGCGCCGCCGCGCGGACCGCGCCGAACGTCCAGCGCGCGATGTCCGGGTCGGCGGTCTGCAGGATGAACCCGTCGGCTTGCTCGCCGACCAGGTGCAGCGCCTTCGGGCCGTAGGCCGCCATCCACATGGGCAGCGAGCCGGATTTCACCCACGGGATCCGCAGCGGCTGCCCGTGGTGCTCGACTTCGCGCCCCTCAGCGAGCCCTTTAATCACCGTCATGGCCGTCGACAAGGTGGACAGCGACACCGGCGGCAGCCCGATGTACCGACGGGCCGAGTCGCCGCGGCCGATGCCGCAGATCGTGCGGTTGCCGAAGCTGTCGTTCAGCGTGGCGAACATCGACGCGATCACCGACCAGTCCCGCGTGCCCGGGTTGGTGACCATCGGCCCGACGATCATCGCCGACGTCGACTCCAGGATGCGCGGATACAGGACGAACGTCTCCTGCCACAGCACGTGGGAATCGAACGTCCACCCGTAGCCGAAGCCGCCAGCCTCGGCGCGCTTCATCATGGCGATCAGCCCGCTAGCGGGCGGATTGGGCTGCAGTACTACCCCGAACTCCATGTCCCCCCTCACCGTTCAGAGCAGGTATTGGTTGAGATCGCGGGGCAGGAAGGTGCCCTGCCCGGCGGCGCCGCGGAACTCCCCGTCCGCCATGACCACGCGGCCGCGGGAGATGGTGACGTCCACCTTGCCGGTGATCTCCATCCCCTCGTAGGCCGAGTAGTCCACGTTCATGTGGTGGGTGGCAGCGGAGAGCGTCTGCCTCGCGGCGGGATCGTAGATCACGATGTCCGCGTCCGCCCCCGCCGCGATGACGCCCTTCCGCGGGTACAGGCCGAACATCCTGGCCGGCGTCGTCGCGCACGTCTCCACCCAGCGCGACAGGGTGATCTCGCCGGCCACCACGCCCTGGTGCAGCAGGTCCATCCGGTGCTCGACGCCCGGCATGCCGTTGGGGATCTTGGAGAAGTCGCCGCGGCCGAGTTCCTTCTGCTCCTTGAAGCAGAACGGGCAGTGGTCGGTGGACACGATCGACAGGTCGTTGGTGCGCAGCCCGCGCCACAGGGCGGCGGAATGGTCCGGGGTCCGCAGCGGCGGCGAGGCGACGAACTTCGCGCCCTCGAAGTCCGGCCGCGCGAGGTCGTCGAGCGACAGGTAGAGGTACTGCGGGCAGGTCTCGGCGAAGACGTTCTGCCCGGCGTCTCGCGCCGCGGCGACCGCCGCGAGCGCGTGGGCCGCGGACAGGTGCACGATGTACAGCGGGCAGTCGGCGACTCGCGCCAGGGTGATCGCCCGGCTGGTGGCCTCGCCCTCGAGCTCGGGCGGCCTGGTCAGCCCGTGGTACACCGGGTCCGTGTGGCCCGCGGCGATGGCCTGCGCGACCAGCTGGTCGATCGCGATGCCGTTCTCCGCGTGCATCATGATCGTGGCCCCGGTGCGGGACGCCTGCTGCATTGCCAGCAGGATCTCGCCGTCGGTCGCGTAGAACACGCCCGGGTAGGCCATGAACATCTTGAAGCTCGTCACCCCGGCGCCGATGCACGACTCCATCTCTTTGAGAGTCGCGTCGTTGACGTCGGAGACGATCATGTGGAAGCCGTAGTCGATGGCGCAGTTGCCGTCAGCCTTCTCGTGCCACTTGTCCAGGGTCGCCAGCAGGCTGGTGCCCTTCGCCTGCACGGCGAAGTCGACGATCGTGGTGGTGCCGCCCCAGGCCGCGGCCTTGGTGCCGGTCTCGAAGGTGTCGGCGGAGAACGTGCCGCCGAACGGCATCTCCATGTGCGTGTGCCCGTCGATCCCGCCAGGGATCACGTACTTCCCGATGGCGTCGATAAGCACGTCCGCGGCCGGCTCCGCGTCAGCCGCCGCGCCCTCGGCCGCGAACGTCGCCGCGTCGGTCGCCGAGCCGCGGGCGAGCACCGCCGCGATCTTCTCGCCGACGACCAGCACGTCCGCGTCCAGCGTCCCCCCGGCGGTCACCACCGTCCCGCCCCTGATCAGGATGCTCATGGTTTGACCAGGCTCTCGTACGAGTCCGGGCGGCGGTCCCTGTAGAACTGCCAGAGGTCCCTGACCTCGGTCAGCTTGTCCATGTCCAGGTCGCGGACGATCACCTCGTCGGCGTCGTCGGTCGCGGCCGCGCCGACCAGCTGCCCGCGCGGGTCGACGAAGTAGGACCCGCCGTAGAAGTCGTTGTCCCCGAGGGGCTCGACGCCGACCCGGTTGATCGCCCCGACGTAGTACTCGTTGGCGACCGCGGCGGCCGGCTGCTCGAGCCGCCACAGGTACGAGGAAAGTCCCCGGGACGTCGCCGACGGGTTGAAGACGATCCGCGCGCCGGCCAGGCCGAGCGCCCGCCACCCTTCGGGGAAGTGCCGGTCGTAGCAGATGTAAACGCCGATCCGGCCGACCGCCGTGTCGAATATCGGGTAGCCGAGGTTGCCGGGCCGGAAGTAGAACTTCTCCCAGAAGCCCTTCACCTGCGGAATATGGTTTTTCCTGTACTTGCCCAGGTACGTGCCGTCGGCGTCGATGACCGCCGCGGTGTTGTAGTACACCCCGGCCTGTTCCGCCTCGTACATCGGGATCACGAGCACGACCCCGTGCTGGCGCGCGACGTCCTGCATCAGGGTCGTCGTGGGCCCGTCAGGGATCGCCTCGGTATAGGAGTAGTAGTCCGCGTCCTGCACCTGGCAGAAGTACGGTCCGTAGAACAGCTCCTGCAGGCACACCACCTGCGCCCCGGCCGAGGCGGCGGTGGCGATGTGCGCGACCGCGGCCGCGGTCATCGAATCCTTGTCCCCGGTCCACGCCTGCTGAACGAGGCCAGCCCGCACGATCTCCGGCATTCCAGCCTCCCGGTCTACGCTGACTTACGCTGTCGTTGCCGTTGCACAGCACGATCTTCCCCCGCGACGCCCCCGTTTGTAACCGCCGCGCCGTTGTCCATTGGTACGAATCTTGCCGGGCATAACTGACAGTGCTAACGGGGTTGGTGGTGATCGGCAGAGAAACGACTGGAGGCGCGATGAAGGCGGTACGTTTCGACGAGTACGGCGATGTGGATGTCCTGAAGGTGGCCGACGTGCCGGTGCCCGACCCCGATGCGGGGCAGGTGCTGGTCCGGGTCAGGGCCGCGGGCATCAACCCGGGAGAGGCGAAGGTCCGCGAGGGCCAGCTGCACGCGCGGTGGCCGGCCACGTTCCCGAGCGGGCAGGGCAGCGACCTGGCCGGCGTCGTCGAGCGGCTCGGCCCGGGCGTCACGACCGTGGCGGCGGGCGACGAGGTGATCGGCTGGGTCGACACCCGGTCCGCCCAGGCCGAGTACGCCGTGGTCGACGCGGACAACCTGGCAGCCAAGCCCGCCGAAGTGCCCTGGGAGGTAGCCGGCGCGCTGGGCGTCGCCGGCTTCACCGCGTGGGCCGCCGTCCGTGCCGTGAACCTCACGGCCGGTGACACCGTAGCCGTCTCCGGCGCGGCGGGCGGCGTCGGCTCGCTCACCGTCCAGCTCGCCAGGCGGGCCGGCGCCACGGTGGTCGGCATCGCCGGGCACGACAACCTCGAATGGCTCCGTGAGCACGGCGCGATCCCGGTGAAGTACGGCGAGGACCTCGTCGGCCGCATCTTCGACGCCCTGCTCACCACGCCGCAGGTGGACGCGTTCATCGACACCTACGGCGGGGACTACGTGGAGTTCGCGATCAACGAGCTCGGCGTCGAGCCGTCCCGCGTCGACACGATCGTCCGCTTCGACGCGGTGCAGGAGTACGGCGTCAAGTCGGAGGGCAACGCCGTCGGCGCGAGCGCCGCGACCCTCGCGGAGCTCGCCCAGCTCGTCGCCGCCGGCGAGCTCGAGGTGCCGATCGCCGCCACGTACCCGCTGGACCAGGTCAGCGAGGCCTACGCGAGGCTGGCCACGGGGCACGTCCGAGGCAAGATCGTCCTGCTCCCGTAGGTGCTTCATTATCCCGAACGGGCCCGTGGCGTCTCTCCAGCCGTACCGTTAATCCCGCCCGGGCAGGACCAGGGCGGCCGCCGCCACGACCGCGGCGGCGGCGAGGACGCGGAGCAGGGCGGAGCCCGCGCCAGGGGCGGCGGCGGGCAGCATCGCGAAACCCGCGCCGAGCGCGAGCAGGCAGGCGCCCGCCAGCAGCACCTTTGCCTGGCGGCGCAGCAGCCGCCCCGCGGGCGCGCCCGACTCGGCGATGTGCACCGCGAGCAGGTACGCGACCAGGCCGAAGCCGAGCGCGGCGGTGTGCCAGGGCGACGACGTCCTGGCCGGGTGCTGCACCTCGAGCCACAGCAGCGCGACGACCGCGATCTCCTCCCAGGGCAGTCCCCTGAGCACCGCGAGGAACGTGAGCCAGGCGCGGACCGGCGCGGTCGGGAAGAACCCCTCCTCCGGCTGCGGCACGTCGGCGAGCGCCAGCCGCAGCGCGCCCGCGACGACCGCGATGATCGACACGGCCAGCGCGAGGGCGGCCAGGCCGGTGTGCCGCGGCGGGACCGCCGTCCAGGCGACGCACGCCGCGCCGAGCAGCACGGCCGCCAGCCGGGGCCCGGCCGCCGCCAGCGCCCTCGGCGCGCTCACCGGTGCACCACCAGCGGGCGGCGGCTGTACGGGGCGAGGGGCAGGTCGAGCGGTGCCGCCCCGTCCCAGTGCACCACGGGGACGCCGAGCTCGCGCAGCGAGAACCTGATGGCCTGCTGCTCCATCCGCCAGATCCGCCTGGTCATCGCGTCGCTGAACGCGCGCCGGGGAGGCGGGACGGTGTTCAGCACGTCGACGACGAACAAGCCGAAACCGCGCTCGCGCATGTCCCGCAGCGTCTCGACGAACCGCTGGTCAAGCAGCGGGCTGAACACCACGACGAGCGCGCCAGGCGGCAGCGCCGCGCGCGGCAGCCGGCTGAACGTCTCGCCGCGCCCCCACCCGGCATCCGCCGACAGCATCGTGTCGATGATCTTGTAGAACTGCCGCCTGCCGAGCGACGGGGCGAGCCAGCGCGCGCCGCCCCACTGGTAGCAGATCACGCCCACCCGGTCCCGGCCGTCCAGGTACGCGCGCGCCGCGCCCGCGGCGCCGCGCAGCCCCAGGTCGAGGGCCGAAGTGCCCGGCGGGCCGACGTCCGAGGTCGCGTCCACGACCAGCACGATGTCCTGTGAGCGCTCGGCCGCGAACGTATTCACCTGGAGGCGGCCGAGGCGGGTCGACGCCGGCCAGTTGATCGCGCGCTGCCGGTCGCCTGGCACGTACTCGCGCACGCCGGCGAACTCGGTTCCCTCGCCAGGGACCCGCGCCGCGTGCTCGCCGAGCCGGTTCGGCAGCCTGCTGAGCACCACCCGGGTGCGCTCGACCGCGGGCTCCGGGTAGCAGTCCACGGCGGGCAGCACGAGCTGGGCCCGCCCCTCGGTCAGCCGCCAGGGGTCGTGCAGCACCAGCGCGGCCGAGCCGAGCTGCCGCCTGCCCCAGCGCGGCACGGTGAACTCGAAGCGGGCCGCCGCGCCGTTCACCGCGGTCGCGCTGGCCGGTTCCACGCCGCGGCCGGCCTCGAACAGCCACCGGGTGTCGAACCTGGTGTCGTCGACGGCCAGGCCCACCGCGGCCAGTTCTCCCTCGTACAGCCGGCTGCTGGCCAGCCCGACCCGGACGGCGAGCCGCGCGGGGCGCCCCGGGCGCCCGGCGCGCCCAGGAAGCGCCGCGCCGAGCAGCAGCAGCGCCGGCGCCGCGACCCCCACTAGCTCGGGACGCCTGGTGAGCGTGGCGAGCAGCAGGCCGGCGAGCGCCAGCGTGAGCAGGCGGCGGGCATGCCGCGACGGCCGCCAGCGGACCTCGACCTCCTGGACGGGACCGGCCATCAGCCGGTGACCGCCGGGGCCGGGGCGGCCGGGGCGGCCGGGTCGGTGCGGGGGGTCGGCACGGCGCCGAGCAGCCGGGCCACCACGTCGTCGGCGGAGACCCGCCGCACCCACAGCTCGGGCCGCAGCGTGATCCGGTGCGCCAGCGCGGGCACGGCTACCTGCTTGATGTCGTCGGGGACCACGTAGTCACGCTGGTGCAGCAGCGCCTGGCCGCGGGCCAGCTGGATGAGCGCCAGGCCGCCGCGCGGCGACGCGCCCACCTGAACCTGCTGGTCCCGGCGGGTGGCGGCGACGATCGCGACCACGTAGTCGAGCAGGTCCTCGCTGATCTCCACCCGCTCCAGCGACTCGCGCATCTCCAGCAGCCCGGCCGCGGTCGTGACGGCGGTCAGCGTCACGTTCTCGGCGGCCCGCGCTATCCGGCGGCGCAGCATGTCCGTCTCGTCCGCGGCGGACAGGTAGCCGAGCCGCAGCCGCATCAGGAACCGGTCGAGCTGCGCCTCGGGCAGCTCGTAGGTCCCCTCGTACTCGATCGGGTTGTCGGTCGCCAGCACGACGAACGGCGCCGGCAGCCGCCTGGTCTGGCCGTCCACGCTCACCTGGCTCTCGCCCATCGCCTCGAGCAGCGCGGCCTGCGTCTTCGGCGGCGTCCTGTTGATCTCGTCGGCCAGCAGCAGCTGAGTGAACACCGGGCCGGGACGGAACACCATCTCGCCGTTGCGCTGGTCGTACAGCGGCGCGCCGATTACGTCGGACGGCAGCAGGTCGGGGGTGAACTGGATGCGCGCGAAGTCGAGCCCGAGCACCCGTGCGAACGACCGGGCGATCAGCGTCTTGCCCAGCCCCGGCAGGTCCTCGAGCAGCACGTGGCCGCCGGCCAGGATGCCGATCAGGACCAGTTCCAGGGTCCGGCGCGCGGCCGACCACGGCCTTCTCGAGCTCGTCGAGGATGTCCGCCGCCTGCCGCGCGGTCTCTTCCGGTGTCACAGTTGCTCCAATCGGTTGACCAGCCGGGCCAGCGTGCGGCGCGAGATGCCCTGCCGCTGCCTGTCGCGCTCCGCCGTCGAACGGGGTCTGCTCCGGGTCGACCAGGCGCCACAGGGCTTCGTCGCCGCGGGTGCGGCAGAAGGCGCGGCGCGCGGCGGCCGGCTCGGTGTACAGGTTGATGCCGTGGTTCTCGGCGAGCCGGGCGGCGAGCAGGTGCTCGAGCACCGGCCGCAGGTCGGACTCGTAGGCCCCCGCGGCCGACAGGCTCGAGGCGACGACGAACCTGCGCTGCGCGTAGCCGAAGATCGGGCGCGCGACCTGTTTGTCCCTGGCGCGCCGGACCGAGTGGGCCGCCGCCCGGGGGAGCAGGGCGCGCAGCACGACCATGCTGACCGCGGCGGCGCCGATCGCCACCACCGCCAGGCCGGGCCAGCCGGCGACGGCGGCGCCGGCCAGCGCGGCCGCCGCGACCCCGGCCGCGGCGATCGTCAGTTCGGGTCCGGTGCCGCGCCACGGGCTCACGCCGCCGGTCTCGTCCGGTCCTTCGGTCACGTCGCCACCTCGGCGCTCGTCCCGAGCTCGGCGGCCAGTTCGTCGAGCGCCGCGCTCGCGGCGTCCCGCTCGGCGCGGCCGAGCGGGTGGGTGGAGAACCGGGCCTCGTAGAACAGGCCGGTCAGCCGGCGCGCCGCGGCGCCGCGGACGATCCCGGCCGATACGACGCGCGCCAGCAGCTCGTCAGGGGTGTCCGCGACGCCGCGCGCCGCGCCCCGGTCGCCGAGGCTGCGCTCCATCGCCAGGTAGCAGGCGATGATCGCCGCCCGCGCGTCGTCGAGCTCGGCGAACGCCAGCCGCCCCGACTCGACCGCCTCGCGCAGCTCCTCGGCGTCGGCCGCGTCGGGGAGCAAGCGCGGCAGCGCCAGGTGACGCAGCCGCGCCGCCCACCAGAGGCTGATCGCCACCGCCGCCACCAGCGCCAGCACCAGCAGCCCGTAGAGGATCGGCCCGAGCGGAATGTGCAGCGGAGCGCTGGCTTTGTGCAGCTTCGGCAGCACCGCCGGCCGCTGGGGCAAGGTCACGGGCCGCGGACGCTGCGGCTTGGTCAGGAAGTGCAGGTGCAGGTTGCTGATCAGCACGGCGGCGACCGCCACCATGCCCCCGCCGAGCAGCCACTTGAGCGCGAACCGGAGCGCGGCGGGCACCCCGATCTCGTCGTCAGCCTCGCTGTAGGGCCGCGCGGCCGCCGCCTGCCGCTCGGCGCGGTCCCGGCGCAGGGTGATGACGAGCAGCACGCCGAGCACGACCTCGAGCGCGATCCCGATCGCCACGCCCTCGGCGCGCAGCGGCCCGTTCCACCGCGGCGCGGGCACGATGCCGCGCAGGCCGACGATGGCGAGCACGACGAGCAGCGCCAGCGGAAGCAGGCGGGCCAGCTGCTGCCTGGCGGTCATGAAATCGGGCTCCCGTACGCATTCCGTCTTATCTGCGCAAAACCCTACCGGTCACCACCGCGCGGACGGCATGTGCCAAGCGCCGAGAGAACGCCCCGCTATTCGTGCGCGGCCAGCACCGCCGTGATCTCCTTGAGCAGTGCGTCCTTCGACGCGTCGTCGAGGAACGACGCGCGCACTCCGTTCGCCGCCAGCCCCGCGAGCCCGGCAGCGCTCAGCCCGAGCTCGCGGCCGGCCACCAGGTACTCATTGCTCAGCGTCGTGCCGAACATCGGCGGATCGTCGCTGTTCAGCGTCACGAACAACCCGGCGTCGAGCATCGACGGCAGCGGGTGCGCGGCCAGCGACGGCACGCACCGGGTACGCACGTTCGAGGTCGGCGACACGTCGACCGGAAGCTGCCGCTCCGCGAGGTACGCGGCCAGCCGCGGGTCGTCCATCGACCGGATCCCGTGCCCGATCCGCTCCGCGTGCAGGAAGTCGATCGCCTCCCACACGGTCTCCGCGCCGGTGGTCTCGCCCGCGTGCGGCACGCGATGCAGCCCCGCCGCGGCCGCGGCGGCGAACACGTCCCTGATCACGTCCCGGTACGGAGCGCGCCCCGCCTCGATCCCGCCGATCCCGAACCCGATCAGTGCCTCCGGCGGATGCTCCAGCGCGTGCGTCAGAGTCGGCACCGCGTCCTCGTCGGCGGTCTGCCCGGGGAAGTCGAAGATGTACCCGATCCTGAGCCCGTGCTCGGCCAGCGCGTCCCGAGCGCTCACGTCGAGCGCCTCGGTCATCACCGCGTCCGGCATGCCGATACGCCGGAAGGCGAACGGCCCGAACTGCATCTCGACGTACCTGACCTGCTGTGCGGCGAGGTCGCGGGCGACGCCGCGCACGAGGTCCGCGATGTCCTCGGGCTCGCTGAGCAGCGCGCTGACGGCCTTGTAGACCTCGATGAAGTGCGGGAAGTCGCGGAACTCATAGAAGTGCCGCAGCTCCTCGGCGGTACGCGGCACCCCGCGGTCCGGATGCCGCCGCGCCAGCTCCAAGACGGTCTCCGCCGACGCCGAACCGACCAAATGAACGTGAAGTTCTACCTTGGGAAGCTCCGCAACGAACGTCTCAATGGACTCCATGCAGTCGACGCTAACAGTCTCCGCCCCACCCGCCGCTATTTCTTACATCAAAAAGTCAAGTTATCGGAACGGGCCCGTGGTGACTCCCTCGGCCCGTTGGGCTTTGTCCCTGGTTTCTGTCGTCAGGGCAGCAGAAAACAGGGACAAATCGCGGAGTCGCTATTTCTTGGCGGCCTTCAGCGCCGCTTTGTACGAGCGCACCTGGCCGAGCGACTCGGCGTCGTAGATGTCCGCCACCGACAGGTGCGACCCCTCCGCGCCGAACTGCCCGGCCGCCTCTCGCCAGCCCGGCGGCCGGACGCCGAGTTGCTTGCCGAGCAGCGCCACGAAGATCTTCGCCTTCTGCTCGCCGAACCCGGGCAGCGCCTCCACCCGCTTCAGCAACTCGGCGCCCGAGGAGGCGGTCGTCCAGATCGCAGTCGGATCGCCGCCGTAGTCCGTCACGATCAGCTTCGCTAGCTCCTGGGTCCGCGCCGCCATCGCCTTGGGAAACCGGTGCAGCGCCGGGCGCTCGCCGAACACCGCCGCCAGCTGCTCGGGGTTGAAGTCCGCCAGCTCCTCGGCGGTCGGCTCGTGGCCGAGCCGCCGGACCAAGTCGCGCGGCGCGCTAAATGCACGTTCCAACGGGACCTGCTGATCGAGTAGCATCGCGATTAGAAGCGCTAGTGGGCTGCGCGTCAGGAGTTCGTTAGCCTCCGCATCGACGGGCATGGAGATCGGCATTGACGGTTCGCTCCGGAGATAAGCTGAAGGCGGCTGGGTCCCAGCCCGTATGGATGGAGTCATCATGGCACCAGGCGTGAAGATCGGGATCGCCGGGATAGTCCTCGCACTGATCCTGCTGATAGTCGGCGTCCCATTTTGGGCTGTTGCCTTGGTATTCGTGATCGCCGCGGCGATCCCGGTGGGCGGGTACCTGCTGCTGGACAAGTCGCAGCGCCGGCGCCTGCGCGGGATCCGTCGGCGCCAGGTCGGCCGGTAAACCAGCCCGGCCGCGAGCGGGTCGCCTATCTTCCTTCGGCAACCCGGGTGATGTAGGTAATCCCTACGAACGCGCGGTAGACCGCGAGCGGGTCGTCCCCTTCGACCCGCACCGTTCGGGTGCCGGTCCGCTCGACGCCCTTCACCCAGCTCGCCACGCCGGCCATGTCCGCGGTCTGCATGTGCACGTCGAGCCTGGCAGGCAGCGCGATGTCCGGCAGCGGCACCTCGCGCGCCCGCCGCACCGCCGCCATCGCCCCGCCCGCGATCTTGTCGCGGGCGTCGAGCGGGTGCAGCTGGGCGGCGGCGAACCTGGTGATCGACTCCTTCACCACCACCCGCTCCGCGTCCTTGAAGAACGGCCCGCCCTCGGCGGCCGTCTGCTGGTCGCCGGTGATCAGCACGACCGGCGCCGCGCAGGCCAGCGCGACCAGCCCGTTGATCCCGCTCTCCCCGCATTCGGCGCCGTTCAGCTCGGCCCGCGACACGACCGACGGGTTGTACGTGTGCGACAGCACCGAGCTGTCCCCGGAGATCGACCCGTGGTAGCCCACGAAGAACACCGCGTCCACCGAGGCGTCCATGCCCTCCATCATGTACAGCGGCTTGTGCCGCCCGGCGACGTACAGCGCCCGGCCGTGCAGCTCCGCCGGGTTGAGGTTGTTCATCGTCCCGTGCGAGTCGTTGCACACGATCTCGGTGGCGCCGCCCGCGA
Organism: uncultured Actinomycetota bacterium; assembly: GCA_963843745.1. Classification (GTDB taxonomy): domain Bacteria; phylum Actinomycetota; class Actinomycetes; order Streptosporangiales; family Streptosporangiaceae; genus Trebonia. The sequence continues at coordinate 65,916 of CAWJLP010000001.1, read as the reverse complement.
GCGCCCCGTCGATCGCCGCGTTGACCTCGCCGAGCAGCAGCGCCCGCCCTTCCTCGTAGGGCTGGCCGGGCGGCCGGCACTGCGACCAGTCGACGATCCCGGCCACGCCCTCCATGTCAAAGGAAATAAAGACCTTCACCGCTCGATTATCCCGAAGGTCATCACGAGTCTGATCGGGAGCGTCACATGGCAGTCCGCCGCCTGAACCACGCCGTCCTGTACGTGAACGGGCTGCAGCGCGAGGTGGAGTTCTACACCACGACGCTCGGCTTCGAGGTCAGGATGGAGGTTCCCGGCCGGGCCGCGTTCCTGCGGTCGCCGGGATCGGTGAACGACCACGACCTCGGCCTGTTCGACATCGGCACGGGCCACTCCTCCGGCCGCCCCGAGGTGGGGCTCTACCACCTGGCCTGGGAGGTCGGCACGCTGGCCGAGCTCGTCGAGGCCAGGCAGAAGCTGCTCGACGCCGGCGCCCTGGTGGGGGAGAGCGACCACCGGCTGTCCAAGTCGCTGTACGCCAAGGACCCGAGCGGCATCGAGTTCGAGGTGCTGTGGCGCGTCCCCGTCGAGGACTGGGAGGATGAGCTGGCGCAGGGCGACGACTTCACCGTCCCGCTGGACTGGCAGCGCACGCTGAGCCGGTGGGACAACCACCAGCAGACCGGCGCCGCCGCCGGCTCCCCGACGTAACCGCGGCAGCCCCGCTGGGGCGTCGGCGGCGGGTTCCGCGACGGCGGCCATGGCACCGATCAGCCGCCGGAATCTCTCGACCTGCCCGGCTTCGCCGGTGATCTCGACGCCGCTGTCGGGCCGTCCGAAGATGAAGGCGGCCAGGTCCTGAGCGGTCGCGGTGATCGTGACGTCGGCCGGCGCAGCCGGGGCTTTCGCGCTGAGTGACCACCCGTGGGCGTCGCCTTCGGCCAGGTAGTCGGCGCCGTCGAGCCGGAAGTGCCAGCGGGCGGGCTCGTCGTCGGTGAGCTCGATGGCCAGGATGGCCGAACGGAGCAAGTGCTCGGCGTGCACCGGCTCGCCGGCCCGCGGCCGGCGCCAGGCGTGGCGCAGCCCCCACCGGTTGAGCCCCTCGACGACGGGTCCGAGGTCTGCTCCGGCCGGCGTCAGGCTGTACCAGACCTCCCGCCTGCCCGGCTCCCGGTCGGCGGTGAGGATTCCGGCGTCTTCGAGCTCACGCAGGCGCTGGCTGAGCGTCTTGGGGGTGATCCCGCCGAGGCGGTCCATCAGGTCAGTGAACCTCTTCGGGCCGGTGAGGAGGTCGCGGATCACCAGCAGGCTCCAACGCTCCCCGACGCGTTCCAGGGTGCGTGCCGTCAGGCAGAAGTGGTCGTAGGTCCGAACGTTCCTGGTCACGTCCTCCATAATACTAGTTGACAGATACTATCTACAAGATACTAACTTAGAGATAGTCAACTCAACTGGAGGAGGATGTCATGTACGACCCGCCTGGTTATGTGTGGGCGCTCACCATCATCGGGATCGTCGCGATCCCGGCCGCGACCTGCATCGTTCTGTACGGCGGCGCGATGCGCGCCGGCCTGGGCCGTTCGCGTGCGGCCCTGCTCGCCGGCGGCGCGGCCGTCGTGCTCGGCGGCTGGTTCACCGCCAGCGCGGTGATCGCGGCTCACGGCGGATACCACGCACAGCTCGGCCACCAGGTGCCGTGGCTCCCGATCGTGGTGGCCGGGTTCCTCGGCCTGCTGCTGGTGCTGCGCCGGATCCCGGCGGTGGCGCGCGCCCTCGCGGCGCCGGGCATGATGAGCCGCCTGGAGCTTCCGCACTCGTTCCGGGTGTTCGGGGGAACGGCCTTCGTCCTCATGATGGCCCGCGGCCACCTGCCCGCGCTGTTCGCGCTGCCCGCGGGCCTGGGTGACATCGCCGCCGGCATCGCCGCGCCGCTGGTCGCACTCAGGCTCGCGCGCGGCACCGGCCGCCGCGCCGCCCTGTGGTTCAACGCGTTCGGCATGACCGACTTGATCTCGGCCCTGACCCTCGGCGCCCTCACCGGTTACGCGCTGGTCAACGTCACCCCGTCCGGCGCGCCGATCAGCGAGCTCCCCCTCGCGCTGATCCCGACAGCCGCGGTCCCCCTGCTGTTCGCCCTGCACATCACGTCCGTGTCCGGGCTGCGGCGAGCCCCGCGAACAAGCCCGTCGGTCGCCGCCCCCCGCACCGCTGACGCCCCCAACCCGGTCGCGTACTAGCGGCCAGGCCAGGCGCCCGCGACTTAGGAGCAGGAAACTACGCAAAATCGGCTGATAACAGCAAGAAAAGCGTAGCGTTCTGCTCCTAAGTCATGATCATCTCACGATGTGAGATCGCGGTCGCGGGCCGGCGACGCTAGACGCCGGCCACCCCGTCGATGCGCTCGCGCAGCAGGTCGGCGTGGCCGAGGTGGCGGGCGTACTCCTCGATCATGTGCAGGTAGATCAGCCGCAGCGACATCGTCTGCCCGTTGTGCGTGAACGTGGCGTCGAGCGGCGCGTTGTCCGCCGCGGCGTCGGCCAGCCGGCACTCCTCGGTGTACCGCGCGTAGTCCGCGGCCGCCCGGGCGGGGTCGGTGGCCTTGAAAGCCGCTTCCCGCTCGTAGGCGTCGTCGATGGGCTCGTCGGCGAACCGCTGGCGGAACCACGTTCGCTCGACCCGCGTCATGTGCCGGACCAGCCCGAGCAGGGACAGCTCCGACGGCGGCACCGTCCGCTCCGCCAGCTGTGCGCCGGTCAGTCCCGAGCACTTGTGCAGCAGCGTCGCCCGGTGCCAGTCGAGGAAGGCCTGCAGCATCGGCCGCTCGCCGCCGGCCAGCGGCCCTTCCTCCCGGGTTACCTCAGGTGCGGTCCAGGTCACCCGACCATCATGTCACTCAGGTGAAGGCGCTGAGGCCCGTGATCGCGCGGCCGACGACGAGAGTGTTGATCTCCCTGGTGCCTTCGTAGGAGTAGATCGCCTCGGCGTCCGCCACGAACCTGCCGACCTGGTGCTCGAGCAGGATGCCGTTGCCGCCGAGCAGTTCGCGGGCGTAGCCGACCGTTTCCCGCATCCGCACCGTGCAGAACGCCTTCGCCAGGGCGGAGTGCTCGTCGGCGGCCTCCCCGGCGGCCTGCAGCTGGGCGAGCCTGGTGCACAGGCACGCCGACGCGGTGATGTTGCCGAGCATCCGCACCAGCAGGTCCTGCACGAGCTGGAAGCCCCCGATCGGCCTGCCGAACTGCTCCCGCTCCTTCGCGTAAGCCAGGGCGTGCTCGTAGGCGCCCATCGCGCAGCCGACCGCCTGCCAGGCCACCCCGGCCCGAGTCAGCCTGAGCACCGCGGCGGTCTGCCGGAAGGACGTCGCCCGCTGCAGCCGGCTGGACTCGGGAACCCGGACGCCGTCGAGCGTGATGTACGCGTTCTGCACGACGCGCAGCGCGATCTTGTCCTTCATCTTGGTGGCGGACAGGCCGTCCGTCCCCTTCTCCACGACGAAGCCCTTCACCTGGCCGTCGTCGGCGTCCCGCGCCCAGATGATGATGTAGTCGGCGAAGGTCGCGTTCCCGATCCACTTCTTCTGGCCGTCGATCACCCATTCGCCGCCGTCCCGGCGGCACGTCGTGGTCAGCCCGCCGGCCACGCCCGAGCCGACGTCGGGCTCGGTCAGGCCGAACGCGCCGATCTTCTCCATCCGGGCCATCGCGGGCAGCCAGCGTTCCTTCTGCTCTTCGGAGCCGCACAGGTAGATGGAGCCCATCGCCAGCCCGCTGTGCACACCCATGAACGTGGACATGGACGGGTCCGACCTGGCTAGCTCCATCGCGAGCACCCCGTCGAGCAGCGGCCCGCCGCCAGGGCAGCCGTAGCCCTCGTAGGCGACTCCCGCGATGCCCAGGCTGGCGATCTCCGGGATCAGGTGGTGCGGGAACTCTTCCCGCGTCCAGTAGCCGTTGATCACCGGCTCGACCTCTTTGACCAGGAACTCCCTGGTGCGCCGGACGGCATCCCGCCCGGCGTCGGTCAGCAGCTGCTCGATCCCGTAGAAGTCACTGCTCATGAAGCCCTCTATCCCCCCGCGGGGATCATGTCATGCGGTCACCGGGGCGCTGGTTCTTGCTGACCGGCGAACGGAGCCTGGCGGTGGCGGTGATCCTGGCGGCGATCGTGATGAGGATGGCGATCGGCAGCGTCTGCGGCAGCTCGCTGGGCGGCACGAACGCCACCGCGGCGAACGCGACGGCCACCCCGCCGATGGCGACGAACAGCGCCGTCGCGACCCGGCGGGTGCGCAGCGTGCGCCGGACCAGGCCGCGGGCTTCCCGCGGCAGCCGCAGCAGCATCAGGCCGAAGCTCGCGACAGTGCCCACCGCCAGCACGCCGAACCCGACGGCGAACGGGAACCTGTCCACGTGCATGACGGCGGGCACCCACAGCATGAGCAGGGCGACCAGGACGAAGATGTAGATCATCCGGGACAGCGTGCGCAAGATGACCACGTCGATGTTCCTGCTGTAGATGTGCTCGCCTGGCGTGGTCCGCGCCGCGTTGATGAAGTGCCTGATCGCGCCCGCGGTGTCGTGCCTGCGTAGCCGGATCCTGCCGAGCTCGTTCATCGCCCCGCTGTGCGCCGGGTCAAGCGCCAGTGCGCGCTCCTGGTGCCCGCGGGCCGCCTCGAGGTCCCCCCGGGCCAGCGCCACCTTGCCGGACAGGAAGTGCACGTCGGGCTCGTTCGGGGCGAGGCGGCGGGCCTCCCCCGCGGCCGTGGCGGCCAGCCCGGGTTGCGCGGCGGCCAGCGCCGCCTGGGCGACGCACACGTGGGTCTGCCAGTACGACGGGGCCAGCCGGCGCGACTCCGAGGCCGCGCGCAGCGCTTCGGCGTGGTTCCCCAAGTGCATCAGGGCGTTGGACGCCAGCCGGTGCGGCCACTCCTCCGCGGGCTCGATCGCCGCCGCCCGGTTGGCGGTCTCGACGGCCTCGACGTACCGGTCGGCGCCCAGGTGGGCGCGGGCGAACAAGCACCACGCGCGGGACGAGGCCGGCTCCGCGGCGACGAGCCGGGCGAGCAGGGACGTGGCCTCGTCGTAGCGCCCCAGGTCGAGCATGGTGGCAGCGCGCGCCAGCTCCTCCCGAAGTTCCGTCAAGTCGGCCCGTTCCGTCAGCCTGGAGTCAGATCAGCCGGCGCTTACGCAGGTATGCCACGAGATCATCGTATGCGCCGCCCTCGTTGGCGAACAGCGCCACGTTCCGCGCGGTGTCGAACCAGGTGCCCAGCGACGGCCGCACCTCACTGACCGCCGCCTCCAGGTCGGCCTGCCCGATCAGCCGGGGCTCGCCGCGGGTGACCGAGTCGAGCAGGGCGCGTTCCGCGGCGGTCTCGCAGACGTGCGCGATGTCGGCGCCTGAGTACCCGTCGGTCAGCCGGGACAGCTTCGAGAGGTCGATCCCGGCCACCGGCCGTTCCCGCAGGTGGTAGCGGAACACGCCCTCCCGCGCCGCCGGGTCCGGCGGCAAGACCAGCAAGGTACGGTCAAAGCGCCCCGGCCGCCGCAAGGCTGAGTCCACGTCCCACGGGTGGTTCGTCGCCGCGAGCAGGAAGACCCCGGTGTTGTCGGACGCCACGTCGTCGAGCTCGAGCAGCAGCTGGTTCACCGCGGATCGCATCGGCGTGTTCCGCAGCTGCGAGCGCTTCTGGCCGATCGCGTCCACTTCGTCGAGGAACAGCACGCACGGCGCGTTGCGGCGGGCGACCTCGAAGAGCTCGTGGATGTTCCGCTCCGAGCGGCCCACGAACATGTCGATCAGGTCCGCGAACGACACGGTGATGAACCGTGCGCCGAGCTCGCCGGCCACGGCACGGGCGATGAATGTCTTGCCGCACCCGGGCGGGCCGTACAGCAGCAGGCCGCCACGCAGCGACTTGCCGTACAGCTTGCGCAGCTCGGGGTTGCGCATCGGCGCGAGGAACGCCGCCTCCAGGCGCTGTTTGACCTCGGTGAGCCCGGCCACGTCGGCGAGGGTCAGCCCTGCGGGCTCCGCGTCATACGCGCGGGCCTCGTCGAGGGCCGAGGTGGACCCGGCGTCGCCCACGAACATGGCGGGCAGCACGTCGCGCAGCTCGTTTTCGGCCTGCGACCAGTCGTAGCTGGCCGTGTCCTCGCCCGCGCCAGCCGCCGGGGTCGCCGGGGCCGCCGGAGGCGCCGGGGTCGCCGGGGTCGCCGGGGGCGCAGGCTGCGCCGGGGCCGCCGGGGGAGGGGCCGGCGCGTCGCCGTCGTCCGCGGGGTCTGCCACCGCGGGGGAGGAAGCGGAGTCGCCGGCCGGAGCCACCGTACGTTCGGACGAAACGGCAGGATCAGCCGGCGCGGACGGAGGCTGGCCGGTAAGCAGGGCCAGCGCCTCACCGTTGCCCGGGTCGCGCTGGAGCACGGCGCCCAGGTGCCTGACCGCCTCGTCCCGCTGGCCGGCGCGCAGCAGCAGCGCGGCCAGGTGCAGCCGCAGCGGGACGTCGTCGGGCATCGCGGTGACCGCGCTACGCAGGCTGTCCAGCAAGGGTTCTGATTCCATGCGTCCGTCCGGAGGTAGAGAGCGACCACCATCCACACTATGAGGTCGCGCCGCCCCGTGGGTACGGTCTGGGCAGACTAGAGGCTCGTGGCGAGCACGATCGCCGCGCCGGCGATCGACCACGGCCACCACAGGTTCGCCGGGTAGCCGGCGAAGTCGGAGTTGATGGTCGACGCCACGGTGAAGCCGAGCTGGAGCAGCACCAGCGGCGGGATCAGGATCGCGACTAGCGCGTAACCCCAGGCGGTGAGGAACCCCAGCGACGGGTGCAGGCCCCGGGCGGCGTAGGTGGCCAGCGACCCGGCCGCCGGCATCTCGCGCGCGAGCAGCCCGATCGAGGAAGCGGACAGCAGGCACGCGATCAGCGCGAAGACCACGGCGAGCGGCAGCGACCCGCCGGCGTACGCGGCCCCCGCGGGGATCGAGGCGGCGATCGCGGCGCCGGGCGCCATGTCGGTGATCGACTGGAAGAGCACCTCGCGCAGCCCGATCGCGTCGCGCCGCAGCCCGGCCGGTGCCTGCTGCGATGCCGCTGTCCCAGTTGCCATTTTTCGCCCTGTCTCACGGGTGCTGTTTGATTGCGAATTTCCGCTCGTTTCTTGAAAGAAGCAATACATTCGGAACGGGCCCGTGGCGGCTCCCTGTCCGATCAGCAAAACCCCAGGTCAGCCTGCGTGGACTGCGGCGGGGACCGGCGCACGAAATGACCGCGTCGCGGGCCGGATGACCGGTCACAACTTCGGCCCGGAGCGCGCACAGTGAACCTGTGTATGGGAAAGGCGCCTGTCCGGCCTGAATACAATCGCGGGCGCCTTGGCGAGGTCGATGTTCGACTGCCACTTAAGCTAAATCGGCCGCTCAAGCCATATCGGCAACGTGCACCGCGGTCCTCGCTAGTAACACCAGCCACTTCTGCTGACTTTGTATGCAGCGTGACCATTCTCTGGCGGTTTTCGGACACGTTCTGGCCCGATTTTGGTCACGCCGTGTACAAGGTGCGCCGGTGCGCCCCGGCTCCAGGCCCCGGCTCCAGGCTCCGGCTAGCAGGCGTTGTCGGCCTTGTTGGCCGCGGCGTTGAGCTGGCTCACGGTCGCGGAGGGCACCGAGCCGCTCTGCACGTCGGTGCGCACGGCGGTCAGCTCCGTGAGCAGGCCGTTGAGCGCGGTCTTGACGGAGGCGCTCTGCGCCTGGCCGGCCGCGGTCTGCAGCTCGGCGATCGCCGTGTTCATGTCGCTGGTGAGCTTGGCCTGCGAGGCTTGCGCGTTGAGATCGTCGATCGTGTTGTTGTACGCGGTCAGCGCGGTCCCCGTGTAGGACTTGCAGCCAGGGTCGCTGGAGCCGAGCAGCTTGGGCGTGACGATCACCCCCGCGACGGCGGCGACCGCTATCACGGCCGCGCCGCCGATGAGCAGGCCGCGCTTGCCCTTGAGCTTCCCGCCGCCTGCCTTGCCGCCGCCTGCCTGGCCGGTGCTTGCCTGGCCGGTGCTTGCCTGGCCGCTGCCTGGCCCGTCCGCGGCTGGCAGGGCTAGGGATTCGCCCGGCGCGGCCTGCTGGAACCCGGGGTACCCGCCCTGCTGGTAGCCCGGATACGCGTCCTGCTGAGGGTAACCGGGGTACGTGTCGCGCGGAGCGCCGGGGGCTCCGGGGGCGCCAGGGTAGCCGCCGGACTGCTGGCCCGGGTAGCCCGTGTCAAGGCCCGTGCTTAGGCCCGGATCGAGAAAGGCCCGCGTCTGCTGGTCGCCGAAGCCATTTTGCTGGCCAGGGAATCCGCCCGGCTGCTGCCAGCCGAAGCCGGCCTGGTGCTGGTCACCAAAACCGCCGGGTTGCTGGCCGCCAAAGCCGCCCGCCTGCTGCCCGCTAAAGCCGCCTTGCTGGTCTGAGAAACCGCCGGGTCGCTGGCCGCTGAAGCCGCCCGGCTGATCAGCGAAGCCGCCTGGCTGCTGCCCGAAGGAACCTGGCCGGCCAGGGTAGCCGCCTGGCTGCTGGTCGCCGAAGCCGTTCTCGTGCTGGTCAGCGAAGCCGCCGGGCTGCTGCCCGCCGAGGCCGCCTGGCTGGCCTGGGAAGCTGCCCTGATTGGCCGTGTCGGGGAACGCGGGCTGAGCCGCGTCCCGGAAGCCGCCCGGCTGGGCAGCCCCGCGGAACGTCGCCGTCTCAGTGGTACCGGGGAACCCGGTCGGCTGCTGTGCTCCAGAGAACGGACCCGGCTGGGGCGAGCCAGGGAAGGCACCGTGCTGCGGTGCCCCAGGGAACGAACCTGGCTGGGCCCCGGAGAATGAATCTGGCTGCGACGCCCAACCGAAGGAACCAGGCAGCGGCGTCCCCGGGGAAGCGCCCTGCTGCGATGTTCCCGGGAACGCGGCCTGCTGTGATGTCCCGGGGGAACGCGGCCTGCTGTGATGTTCCCGGGAACGCGGCCTGCTGTGATGTCCCGGGGGAAGCGCCCGCCTGCTGCGCTCCAGGGAAGTGCTCCGGCTGAGCGGTGTCGGGGAACTGACCCGGCTGCGGTGCGCCAAGGAACGGTCCCGCCTGTGTTGTCCCCTGGGAGGATCCCGCTTGCGTGCCCTGGAAGGTGCCCGGCTGGGTCGCCCCGCCGAAGTCGCCCGGCCGCTGCCCGGACGCGTAGCCGCCCTGCGAGTAGCCAGGCGCCTGCTGATCTGAGCCCGCGTAGTCCAGACGGAACGGGGCCTGCCCCGGGTACCCGCCAGGCTGCCCCGGGTATTCCTGACCCGGCGATCCCTGAGGAGTCGCCGGCGCTGGAGTCTTGTGCGGCCCTGAAGGCCTCTGGGTTCCCTGAGCCGCTTGCGGCCCGAGAGGCGTCTGCGGTGACCCTGGCCCGGCAGAACCGAATCCGCCAGGGACCTGACCAGCGAACCCGCCGAAGCTTTCCGGCTGCTGACTGCCGAAGCCGCCTGGCTGCTGTCCGCCGAAGCTTTCCGGCTGCTGCCCGCCGGAGGTCCATGGCTGCTGACTGCCGAAGGCGCCTGGCTGCTGCCCGCCGAGGCTCTCTGCCTGCTGGCCGGCGAAGCCCCGTGGCTGCTGGTCGGCGTAGCTCCTGGCCCGCTCGTCGGCGAAGCCGCCTGGCTGCTGCGCGCCGAAGCCGCCTGGCTGCTGTCCGCCGAGGCTCTCTGCCTGCTGGCCGGTGAAGCCCCGTGGCTGCTGGTCGGCGTAGCTCCTGGCCCGCTCGTCGGCGAAGCCGCCTGGCTGCTGCGCGCCGAAGCCGCCCGGCTGCTGCCCTGCGAAGCTCCGTGGCGATGGTCCGCCGACGCCGCCGGGCCGTGCGGCGTAGTCGTTGCCGGCGTTGCCGTTCGCGGCGAAGCCGTTGCCGTTCGGCGGGGAGGCGGCCCGTTGATCGCCGCTAGCCGGATAACGCTCGCCAGAAGCGCGATCGGCGCCGTAACCGCTGTCCGTGGCGTGACTGCCGGAGTGGCGGCCGGGGGAGTAACCGTCTGAGCGGTAGTCGCTGCCCGGGTAGCCTCCTGGCGCACGATCGCCTTGCTCGCGGCCGCCGGGCGCGTAGCTGTCCCGTTGGTCCCCGTAGCCCTGTTGGCTCCCGTAGCCCCGCTGATCCCCGTAGCCGTACCCGTCACCGGCGCGTCCCGCGTCGCGGGTGCCGCCGCTGGGGGCCTCTGTCCAGTCGCCTTGCCGCCCGCGCGGGGTGAACCAGGAACCCTGTTCCTGGTTGACCGGCCCCTGGTAGGCGCCGCCGCCGGAACCGGCGCCCGCTACCCCGGCCGTGCCAGCTCCCGCTGGTTCGCTGCCACGGCCGGCCGGCGGCTGCCAGGGTGTGGTGTCCGGTCCGTACGAGTAGCTGTCGTCGGCCCCGTTGGCCTTCGCTGGGTCCGCGGCCTGCCCGCTAGGCGGCGACCCGGCGGATCCCGCGGCGGGCAGCGCCGCCCGTGGCCGTCGCGCGGGCAGCGCGCGGCCAGGGGTGGCGGCACCGGGGGCCTCCGGCGGGGGCCGGTTTCCTGCGGGCGGATCTGACGCTGACGACATGACTAATCCGTTCCGGGATGCACGTGCACACAGCTGCACGTGAAATCTACGGCATACTCCTGGCGGGGATCGCAGGTACGCCCCGCCAGCCAGAAGCGGAACGGAACCCAGCGGTCAGACGAACCCGTTGCGGCTCAGGCTCGCCGGGTCTGACTCGGCCCGGGGCAGCGATACGTCACCAGTGACGTCCGCGGCGAGCCGGATGCGGTCACCGTCCACCAGCCTTACCTCCGACCCTGGCAGGACCCGGTCGCCGTTGACGAAGGTCCCGTTGGTCGACCCCTCGTCGCGGATCGAGGCGCGGCCGCTGTCATCGACCATGACCGTCGCGTGCCGCCGTGACACGTTGTCGTACTGGTTGAACGCCGCGGCGACGAGCGACTGCGCGGGGTCACGCCCCAGGATGACGGACGTGCCCGCCGGCACGTCCACGTTTCCTGTCGGGAACGAGATCCGCAGCACGATCGGAGAGATGCGGCGGCGGCCGCCAGGGAGCGGCTGCCTGCAGTTGGTGCACACCACATCGGCTGGGTCTTGCACCATCGTGCCGCAGTTGGGGCACATGGCCCGGCCGTCTCCCGGCCGGAGGTACTGCTGGGAGACCGTCGGCGACGGTATATCGTCGTCGGCGTACGGTGTATGCGGCAGGTTAGCGCCACACCGGAAGCAGATCAGGTCCTCCGGCTGCACCTTGACGCCGCAGTCTGGGCAGGTCAGGATCGCCATCTCCTCGCTATGGGGCGGTAAGCCGTTGCACAGATACCTTACCGCCCGAGAGCGTCTTGGCTCTAGGTATCGCGTACTCCGCCGGGGTGATCGCCGCCACGGCGCGGCCGCGGCCCGCAATGAGGATCGCTTGAAATAGCAAACTTCGGCACCGACTCATTCGGGCTCATTCGGGTGGGGCAGCAATCGTGTGCAGTGCACCCCGCCGCATTCCGCAATTGCGCCTCGGCGCATCTGCCCGCCCGTAGGATTGGCCGGCTAGACCATGGATCCGCCATTACCGCCGGAGTTCCGCCCTCCTCGCCACGAAATCTCGCGGCGCGTCTTCGCGGCTATTCCGGCCGAGTGCCGGCGAGCGGCAGTCGCGTGCGGTCGCACCGCACGTGGCCTGGGCTGGGCGAAGTGGCCGCGAGTCGCTCGCGGACGGCGGGGGAGCGGTACCGGGAGGCGGCCGGCGATTAACTGCCGGAAATTACGGCCTTATGCATATTAAACCGTCGCGGAGAGCGAGCCTTATTCGCCTCGGCAAAAACCCGTCAGCCTTCTCGCGGGAACCGATGAGGGATTTTGGGACGATTGTCCGCTGCCGTGGCCGATCGTCCGGATGGCGGGCGCGGCCGCGCGGTAAGACATCCGGGCGGAACCGGGCCCGAGGCGCCCGCACCTCCGGGCCGCGGTCGCCGGCCGGCCCGCTGCGCGCGGGAACTAGCCCGCAGCCGGGATTAACCGTGCCCAGGCCGGCCAATTGCCTGGTGACGACCGTCCATCTTGTACGCCTCTGAGCGCGCGAGGACTGTCGCGGTGGCTCGCCCCGGTCGGGACGATGCCGTGCCGCCCTCGCAGCGGTCACGCCCTGTGGCGGAAGCTCGGTGCCCGTATTCCACGAGTTCGCGAGGCCCTACACGATGACGAAGTTCTAGAGGGTGGACTCGACTTTGGCAAAGTTCAGGGTGATTCCGGGTGAATGCCCGGTCGGAGCCTCCCAATTGATGATTATATGTCCCTACCCGTTTTGTGACGCTAGCTGGAAGAGGGGTCTCGGCCGCCCTGTCGGCCCGTGCAGCAGCGATCGTTGCTGAGGGAAGGGAGAGGGAGGTGCCGATGATGAGCGGCTCCGCCGTTCGCTGCCCGGTGGACTTCCAGGTGGCGCTTGAAGCTGCGAGGTGCGAGCGCAGTGCGTAGACGATCGATGACCAACGGAAACGGTGCTCCGCCGGCTTCCGGGTCTCCTTCAAACGGAGACGGTGGTCTGCCGAACGGCGGACCGCTGGCCGTCGGACCAGGTCAAGGCGGCCCCAGCGCGGGAGCCTTTGGCGGCCCCGCCGGCCCAGAACAAGGTGGCCTGCCTGTTCCGGTTACCCCGGCCCGCGCCGCCGGGCGCCCCCCGTCCCCGGCGGGCGGCGCCGGCCAGCAGGTACACAGCGGGTCACGCTGGGCACTGAGCAACTGGCGAGTACGCTGGCGGCTCATCGCGATCATCGCGGTGCCGACGCTCACCGCGCTTGTCCTCGGCGCGATCCAGATCTCCACCGCGGTGGAGAACTACACGTCCGACAAGCGCGTGCAGACGCTGGCGAACCTCAACGCCCTCGTGGTCAAGGGGGCCGGCCAGCTGGCCGATGAGCGGGACATCACCGCGGGCTTTGTCGCGTCGGGCAAGTCGAACACCGCGATGCAGGCCCAGGTCAACCAGGCTCAGGCCACGACCAATGCCACCCTCGCCGAGATCAGGTCGCAGGCCGCGGCCGTCACCGACGGCAGCGGCTACCGTGCCCAGACGGTGCTCGACCTCAACAACGGCGTGCTGGCTGGCATCAACGACCTGACGCTGATCCGGCAGGCGGCGCTTAAGACCCAGTACCCGCCGCTCGCGATCATCCAGACGTACGACGAGCGGCTGATCGCGCCGTTCGACACGTTCAGCAACGACATCGCGGCCGGCACGGGAAACGCCTCGATGCAGACCAACGTCACGGTGCTCAACGCGCTGCTGCGGATGGAGGATGACGCCTCCCTGCAGCGCGCCTACCTGTACCAGGCGCTGGCCAGCCCGTCGCCAGGGCTGACGTCGGTCGCGCTCACCGCGCTGAACCAGGCCGCGACCCAGCAGCAGGCCGACACCAGCCAGTTCACCGGGGACGCCTCGGTGACCGAGGCGCAGAACCTCAACAACACGGTCAGCGGCCCGCAGGTGGACGCCGCGAAGAGCGAAGAGTCGCTCGCGGTCGCCCTGACGAACAAGAACCAGTCGGTCGCCGCGATCGGCACGGCGCAGACGTGCGGAAACACGCCGCAGGCGCAGTGCTGGTACCAGACGCAGGGCGTGCAGATCTCGGACATGCGCCAGGTCAGTGACGGGCTGGTCGGTCAGGTCACCGCGCAGGCCAACTCGCTGACCTCGAGCTCGCTGCGCAGCGCGATCATCACCTCGGTGGTCACGCTGCTGCTGCTGATCCTCGTCCTGCTGATCACCACGTTCGTGGCCCGGTCGATGATCCGGCCGCTGCGCAAGCTGCGCGCCGACGCGCTCGAGGTGGCGGGCAGCAAGCTTCCCGATATGGTGCGCCGGCTGAGCGAAAGCGAAGGCGGCGACGAGAGCGTCGAGATCGAGCCGATCGGCGTGACATCCACCGACGAGATCGGCGAGGTGGCGCGGGCGTTCGACCAGGTGCACATGGAAGCGGTCCGGCTGGCGGCCGACGAAGCCATGCTGCGCGGCAACCTGAACGCCATGTTCGTCAACCTGTCCCGCCGCAGCCAGTCGCTGGTCGAGCGCCAGCTGGCGCTGATCGACGACCTGGAGCAAAGCGAGCAGGACGCCGACCGGCTGAGCAGCCTGTTCCGGCTCGACCACCTGGCGACCCGGATGCGCCGCAACTCGGAAAACCTCCTGGTCCTCGCCGGCCACGAGGCGAGCAGGCGGTGGAGCCAGCCGGTGCCGCTGGTCGACGTGCTCCGCGCGGCGATCTCCGAGATCGAGCAGTACGAGCGGGTAGTGCTGAACGTCCAGCCCGGCATCCAGGTCGTCGGCCAGGCGGTCAACGACGTGGTGCACCTCGTCGCGGAGATCGTCGAGAACGCCACGACGTACTCGCCGGAGGACACCCAGGTGTACGTGACCGGCCAGCCGCTGACCAGTGGCGGCGTGCTCCTCGACATCACCGACAACGGCGTGGGCATCTCCGAGCAGGAGATGGCGCACGCGAACTGGCGGCTGGACAACCCGCCGGTCGTCGACGTCGCGGTGTCCCGCCGCATGGGCCTGTTCGTGGTCGGCCGCCTGGCGGCCAGGCACGGCGTCAGGGTCAGGCTGCGGCACGCGCAGTCCGGCGGTCTCACCGCGCTGATCTGGCTGCCCGAGTCGGTGGCGGCGCCGGAGTCGGGGCAGCCGCTCGGCAGGCTGCGCAAGTTCGAGGCAGACGACTTCGGCCCCGGGCCGTCGCTGTCCGCTCCTCCCGCCCTCAGCACGATGTCGCCTCCTGGCGCCCCAGGCGCCCCCTTTGGCCTGCCGGGCACCCCGCAACGCCCCGGTGGCGGCTCAGGCGGCCCTGGCGGTCCCGGGCAGGGCGGATTCGGCTCCGCGGCCGCGGCCGCCGCGGCGGCGGCCCGGATACCGAGGTTCTCCGGCGGCGCCCGCAACGCCCCCGGCGGCGACGAAGACGCCAGCGGGTTCAACGCCTTCGGCGGCGCCGGCCATGGCCCGGGCGCCGGCGCTAACGGCGGCACCCGCGAGTTCGGTCCGTTTACCGGCCAGCCCGGCAACGGCGGCGCGCCCGGCACGATCGACGCGCCTGGCGGCCCGCTGCCTACCAGGCAGCCAGGCGGCGGCAAGGGGCCGCAGCCCGGCGCACCGGACTCCGGAACCCCGGATGCCCCGGGCGGCCCGGACTCCGGCACTACGTGGATGCCCGCCCTCGGCGGCGACGGCGGGTCAGCGGGCACCACGGGACCAGGCGCGAACGTCGAGAACGGGAACGGCCTAGGCGGCTCCGACGGCAGCCAGGTCACGATTCCGGCGTCGATCGGGCCGGCCCAAGACCAGCGACTGCCGATCTTCGACTCGCTAGAGTCGGACTGGTTCCGGCGCAGCGGCAAGTCGCTGAGCTCGGCGGCGGCTTCGGCCGCCGAACAGAGCTGGAGTTCGCCGGCGGACGAGGGCTGGCGGGCGGCGCGCGTGGCGGTGTCGCCCGCAGCGGGAGAAAATACGACGGCCGGGCTGCCAAAGCGCGTGCCGCGAGCTAATCTCGTGCCCGGATCGGTCGGTGGGGGCGAAGGCACGGAAGTCGCGCCGCCAGCCCGGTCTGCGGACCTGATCCGCACCCGGATGGCGAGTTTCCAGCGTGGTGTGCGCGAGGCGCGGGCGGCCGCACCCCAGAACGAGGAGCCATAGACCGATGAGATCCACGACAAGAGTTCTGAGAACACGAGGAGAAGCCTGTATGCATGGGCAGGGAAAGGAGCGCGCGTGAGCACGCCAGGACGCCCGGTCCAGGATCTGAGCTGGCTGATCACGAACTTCGTGGAGCGGGTCCCGGACGTGGCTCACGCGGTCGTCGTGTCGTCCGACGGGCTGCCGCTCGCGTTCTCCGCGGGATTCCCGCAGGAGCGCGCTGACCAGCTCGCCGCGGTCACGTCCGGCCTGACCAGCCTGACCCAGGGCGCTTCGCGGGTCTTCGAAGGCGGCGCGGTCGTGCAGACCGTGGTGGAGATGCAGCGCGGGGTGCTGGTCATCATGGCCATCAGCAACGGTGCCAGCCTGGCCGTGCTCGCGGCCTCCACCTGCGATCTCGGCCTTGTCGCCTACGAGATGACGCTGCTGGTAGAGCGCGCGGGACGGGTGCTCACCCCGGCCGCGCGCGGCGGTGTCATGCAGGGTGCTATGCCGGGAGATGGAAGACGATGACGGGAGCGGGACGCTCAAACTCTGGAGGACGTGGTGGCGGGTCTCGGCCGCGGTGACGACCGTGGTGCCCCGCCAGCATGGCAGGGCCCAGGCCGGAGCACTGGAGCGTGGGAGGAGGCGTCGCCGCAGCGGCGCCCCTATCCCGCGGAACAGCCGTACCCGGCCGACGAAGAGGGCAGCTCGACGCGGCTGGTACGCCCGTACACCGTAACCGGTGGCCGGACCCAGCCGAGGTACAAGCTCGCGCTTGAGGCCTTGGTCACCGCGACCGTGTACGAGCCCCGCGACCTATCTGTGCTGGCACCCGAGTGCCAAGCCATCTTGCAGTTCTGCCTGGACTGGCGGTCTGTCGCCGAGATCTCCGCGGTGCTGCGGCTGCCGCTCGGCGTTGCGCGGATCCTGGTCGCGGACATGAGCGCGGACGGCCTCGTCCGCATCCACCAGCGTGATGATTCCGAAGGCCGGCCCGACCTTAACCTGCTCGAAAGGGTGCTTAGTGGACTCCGTAAGATCTAGCGTCGCCCGCCCGCATGGCGGGGGTGACGTTTCTGCGATGACTTCGGTGAAGATCGTCGTCGCCGGCGGTTTCGGTGTGGGCAAGACGACCTTCGTGGGTTCGGTGTCGGAAATCACGCCACTGACCACCGAGGCGGTCATGACCGTGGCGAGCACCGACGTCGACGACCTCTCTCACGTCCCCGACAAGAACACGACAACGGTCGCCATGGACTTCGGGCGTATCACGCTCGAGAAGGACCTGGTGCTGTACATGTTCGGCACGCCGGGCCAGCACCGGTTCTGGTTCATGTGGGACGACCTGATCCAGGGCGCCATTGGCGCCGTGGTACTTGTCGATACCCGTCGGCTCGCCGACTCGTTCCCCGCGGTGGACTACTTCGAGGCGAGCGGGCTGCCGTTCGTCATCGGCATCAACGGCTTCCACGGACAGTTCCCGCACCGGAGCAACGACGTGCGCGAGGCGCTGGCGATCCCGTCCACGGTGCCGGTGATCCCCTGTGACGCGCGCAACCGCGAGTCGACCAAGGCCACCCTGGTGACGCTGGTCGAGCACGCGATGTCGATACAGACCGCGGGCAGGTACTGAGGTAGCCGGATGGCCGGGACCGTGTTCAGCCGGCTAGCCAGCCGCCGTCCACCGGCAGCAGCTGCCCGGTGATGTAGCCGGACGCAGGGGAGAGCAGGAATACGACCGCGCCGGCCAGGTCGGCGGGGTCGCCGAGCCGGCCCATCGGGATGCGGTCGAGCACCCACGCGGCCCGGTCGCGGTCCGCGAACAGGTCAGCGGTCAGTTCGGTGCGGAAGTAGCCGGGTGCGATCCCGTTCACGCGCGTGCCCGACGGGGCCCATTCGACCGCGAGCGTGCGGATAACGCCGAGCAGCGCGCTTTTGGCCGCGGCGTAGGGAGCGATGTTGGCGATCCCGCGCGCGCTGGTCAGCCCCCGTCCGCCACCTCAGCCCAGAACCGGGAGCCCGTCATGGATAACGGCAAAGTCATTATCACCTGCGCGATCACGGGCGGCATGACCGTGCCGACCCAGAGCGAGGCGATCCCCGTCACCCTGGACGAGATCATCGAGGCCGGGGTCCAGGCCGCCGAGGCCGGCGCGGCGGTGCTGCACATCCACGTCCGCGAGGAGGCCACCGGCCGCCCGGTGCAGGATCCCGAGCTGTTCGGCCGCGTGCTGTCCGGGCTTAGCCAGCGCACCGGCGCCGTGCTGCAGACCACGACCGGCGGCGGTCAGGGCATGACCGTCGAAGAGCGCGGCGCCATCGTGCCGCGCTTCAAGCCGGAGATGGCGACGCTCAACGCCGGCAGCATGAACTTCGGGCTGTACCCGATCGCGGCCCGTAACCTGCCGTTCCAGGACTGGGAGCGGGAGTACCTCGAATCGACCCGCGATTACGTCTTCCGTAACACGTTCGCCGGCATCACGTACCTGGCCGGCCTGATGCGTGACGCTGAAACGCGGCCCGAGATCGAGATCTACGACCTCGGACAGCTCTACAACCTCCGGCAGCTGGTGAACGACGGCGTCGTCGAGCCGCCGTTCAGCCTGCAGTTCGTGCTCGGCGTGCTCGGCGGGTCCTCGTCGGAACCCGATCACCTGATCTACCTGCTGCGGACCGCGGAGCGCATCTTCGGGGCAGGGTCGTTCACCTGGTCCGCGGCCGGTGTCGGCTACCCGGCCGAGTTCGAGCTCGCGGCGCTCGCCCTCATGCTGGGCGGGAACGTCCGGGTCGGCCTGGAGGACAACCTGCGGGTGCGCCGTACCGCGCGCGCGAAGACCAACGCCGAGCTCGTCGTCAAGGCGGTCCAGCTGGCTGGCCTTTTCGACAAGGCTCCGGCCAGTCCGGCGGAGGCACGGGAGTACCTGCGTCTCAAGGGCGCGGATCGCGTGGCGTTCTGACCATCCTCTATCCCTGATTGCGCGAGGACGTAGCCAATGACTGAGAAATTGCTTCCGACAACCGTCGTGGGCAGCTACCCGCAGCCGGACTGGCTGGTGGACAGGGAACTGTTGAAGTCGGTTCCGGTGCCCAGGGCCCGGATGACCGCCCTCTGGCGGGTGCCGGAACCGTACCTGGAGGAAGCACAGGACGATGCCACCATCGTGGCCATCCGCGATATGGAGCGGGCCGGCATCGACGTCATCACCGACGGGGAGATCCGCCGCGAGAGCTACTCCAACCGGTTCGCCACCGCGCTGGACGGGATGGCCCCCGAGCCGGCGCTGGTCATGGACCCCAGCGGGCGGGAGCGCCCGTATCCCCTCGTCGTCGGCCCCATCCGCCGCAGCCACGCGGTCGAGGTCAGGGACATGGAGTTCCTGCGCGGCAACACGGACAAGCCGGCCAAGATGACGCTGCCCGGCCCGTTCACCATCTCGAAGCAGATGAAGAACGAGTTCTACAGCGATGAGGACGAGGCGGTCATGGACATCGCGGCTGCGCTCAACGAGGAGGTGCGCGACCTCGTCGCCGCGGGCGCCGACGTCATCCAGCTCGACGAGCCGTGGCTGCGCTTCGACCCGGCGGCGGCGGAACGAATCGCCATCAAGGCGATCGACCGGGCACTCGACGGGGTTTCCGTGACCACCGTCATCCATCTCTGCTTCGGGTACGCGGCGGTGGTGAAGGGCGAGAAGCCAGCCGGATACGCCTTCCTGCCCCAGCTCGCGGACAGCGTGGCGGATCAGATCTCCATCGAATCCGCCCAGCCCGATCTCGACCTCGGAGTACTGGCCGACCTCGCCCCCAAGAAGGTCATCCTCGGGGTGATCAACCTGGCCGATCCGGCCGCCGAGACGGCGGACGATGTGGACCAGCGCATCCGCAAAGCCCTTGGCTTCATTGAGCCCGCCCGGCTGATCCCGGGCCCGGACTGCGGAATGAAGTACCTGCCAAGGGAGACAGCCTTCGCCAAGCTCCGCGCCCTGGCCGATGGTGCTTCCCAGGTCCGGCAAACCCTGTGATGCGGCGGCCGCCACGCCTTCCCTAAGGTCCCGGTTCGCGAATGCCAGGGGCGTGTCTTTACAGCTTGTCGTCCCGGCGCTGGGAAGCGTGGTACACAAATAGCGTGGCAGTAACCGAAGAGGCGTCGTCCCGCTCCGAGTCCATCTATCTGGATCTGCGGCGCAAACTGATCAGCGGCTACTACCAGCCCAATCACCGCCTCAAGCTCTCCGACTTGTGCGCGGAGAACGGTGTCAGCGTAAGCGTCGTGCGCGAAGCGCTGACGCGTCTCGCCGAGCAGGGGCTGATCCAGTCGCAGCCGAACAAGGGCTTTTTCGTCCCGCTTTATACCCCAGAGGAAATCAACGACCTGGCTTTCATGCGCGAGCAGCTCGAATCCCTCGCTGTCCGCCTCTCTATCGAGCGGGGAAACGCCGGGTGGGAAGCGTCGGTGGTCGCCACCCATCACGAACTCCGCCTGACACCGCGCGTTCCCGCCGGGGTCGATGTCGTCGCGAGTGAGCAATGGAGCCGCGCTCATGCCGCGTTCCATGCCGCCTGCGGCGCGGCATGCGGGTCACCCCGCCTGATCAGGCTGCGGCAGCGCCTCTACGACGAGGCGGAGGCGATGCGGCAGATGGCTGGCCTGTCCGGCGGCCGGGCCAGGGACGTCGAGGGCGAGCACGCGGCGCTCGCCAAGGCCATCATCGACCGCAACGCCGACCGCGCCGCGGACCTGATCGTCCGGCACATCGAGATCACCGCGAGCCTTTCGGTCAAGTCCGCTCTGGCGCGGGCTCAGGGGGAGCGCTAGCGCTCCGAGTCGGCGCCCGCTTATCGATATCTGCGATGTATGCGAGGTATGTACATCTTGTCCCGCGAGTCCAGGGCGGCTGTCCGCGCCCTGTGGGCAACTTCGTCGGTCTGTGTGACGGTCACACGTTCTGTCCGATGATGCGGTAAGCTGTATTTGGTCATTTCGCCGCTACCGAGGGTTCAGAGGTGACAGAGAACAGCACGCGGCCGCTGCGAGTTGAGCGAAATCCCGCGCCCGTGAGGACGCAGGTTATTGACAACTTGCGTCAGGCCATTATTGATAGCCGGTTCCTTCCAGGTCAGCGCCTTATCGAGCGCGAACTTGTGGAACTGACAGGCGTCTCACGGACCAGCATCCGCGAAGCCCTCAGGGAGTTGACGGCCGAAGGCCTGGTGACGAGCGTCCCGAATAAGGGCAACGTTGTCACCACGGTCAGTGCGAAAGAAGCCGCGCAGCTCTATGAGGTGCGGTCGGCGCTGGAAGGCCTTGCCGGCCGCATATTCGTGCGTAACGCCTCGGCGAAGGCTCGTTATGACCTCGCGAAGGCAATGCAGGAGATCGAGCGAGCGGCAAGCGCTGGCGTTTCTATTCTGGAGCCAAAGGACCACTTCTACGACATTTTGTTTGCCGGCGGCGGTAACGACGCGCTGCGGCTGATTGCGAGCAGCCTGCATGCCCGCATAAGCGTGCTGCGATCCCTGTCCCTGTCCTTGCCGGGCCGCACGGCGCAGAGCCTCACGGAGCTGCATGACATCCTGACGGCGGTGGAGGCGAACGACGCCGACGCAGCCGCCGAGGCATGCTCGCGGCACGTCGAGGCGGCGGGCCGTGCCGCGATCGAGGCGCTCACCAAGGGCCAGCCTGCCGAGGTCGTGTAAGGAACTGCAGGTAAGCCTCGAGGAAATCCGGGTCCAGCTGAACGACGGCTTCCCACGCCTCGCTCCAGGTGCCGCGCACCTCGATGAACCGCGCCTTGACGTCCTCTGGCCGCGGCGTCAGCGCGGCCGGCACCGAGTTCACGGACACCGGTCAGTCATCTGGCGACTGCAGGTAGTCCGCCTTGGCGACTTCTTCCCCCCAGGCGGTCGCGCCGAGCGAGACCGCCAGGTGCGTCAGGAACGTCTCGCCAGCGGCGCCGTGCCAGTGCCGTTCTCCCGGCGGCACCCAGACGACATCGCCTGGCCGGATCCGTCGCGGCGGCTCCCCGGCGGTGCAGATCAGGCCGCCCCCGGCCAGCACGTGCAGGAGCTGCCCGCGCTCATGCTGGTGCCAGAATGTCCGCGCCCCGGGCTGGAAGAACACGGTGTTGACGACGATGTCGTCGGAGGCTGGCACTACCGGGTCGGCCCAGACCGTGCCGGTAAAGGTAGCTCCCCGCTGGCTGGTCGGCTGGCCATTCGAGCGTCCAGGGACAATTATCATGACTGACCGTTTTCCTCTGCCTGGATCCTGACGCCGCCCGACATATCGCCGATGGCATCCACGACCCTGTTGCTTATCTGGTCCGCGTAACCGAGTGATTTCGCCAGCCCGAATGACGCCAGCGGACCGGTGGCATTGAGGCCGGCCACGCCGAGATCGGCGATGAGCTCCGTGTAGAGCATCACGTCCTTCATCATCAGCGTGCTGGTGAGGCCGCCCTTGAGGTAGTCGCCGTGGATAATCCTGGTGAACCGGTTCATGGACGCGAAATTGACTCCGCTGCTGGAGTTGATGATGTTCAGCAGCGTCTCCATGTCCAGGCCCGCCTTCTTGCCTGCGACCATCGCCTCCGCAGTCGCCGCTAGGCAGACCGCGTTGAGGAAGTTATTCAGCAGCTTCGCCGTGTGCCCCGAGCCCGGTGCGCCGCAGTAGAAGATCTTGGCCGCGATGCAGTCAAGGACCGGGCGTATTCGCTCGAGCATCGCCTCGTCGCCGCCCACCATCACGGTGAGCGTGCCCGCCTCCGCCGCGGCGGCACCGCCGGAGACCCCCGCGTCCAGGAAACTGACGCCCTTGGCGGCGAACTGCGTGTTCAGCTCACGCGTTGACGCGGGCGCCGCGGTGCTCAGGTCGGCTATCACCTGACCCTCGCGCGACGCCGCCAGGAGCCCGCCGTCGCCGTACACCACCGACTCGACGACCTTGCTGTCCGGCAGCGAGAGCAGGATGACGTCCACGGCCGCCGCCACTTCGGCGATAGACGCCGCGACTCTGGCCCTCGCCTTGTCTGCCAGCCCGGGGACCACGTCGTACCCGACGACCGAGCGGCCCTTCTCCGCGAGCCGCACCGCCATCCGCCCGCCCATGTTTCCGAGCCCGATGAAGCCAATCTCTTCCGGCATTAATCCTGCCTCCCGATAACAGCCATCTTCGCGCCAGCCGGCCCTGGCACCTGGGGGTAGAGATCAAGGGTGGCCGGGTCATGCCCGCTGACCACCTGCGCCGCCCGCCCGTCCGAGAGCATCGCCTTCAGCTCAGCGAACGCCGCGTACATGTCGACGAGGCTGGCGACGGACGAGAAGGGCATGTCGCGCTGCATCTCCTCGTAGTAATGCACGGCGTCGGAGGCGAGCACGACCGGCCCCGCGGCCGTCTGCACCACGACCACGGACTGCCCGGGGGTGTGACCGCCGACCCGGAGCACCTCGATCCCCGGCGCCACGTCATAGTGGTCCTCGAACAGGACCGCCCGTCCTTCGCCGATCACATCGGCCAGCGCCTGAAGCTCCGGCTCCTCAACGGCGTGCCGGAACAGAGCGTGGCGCGCGTGCGGGCCGGCCCAGAATTCGGCCTCGGCGCGGGCCACCACGACCTGGGACTCGTTGAAGTGACTCAGGTTGCCGATGTGATCGTAGTGCGCGTGAGTGATGATCACCCGCGGCGCGTCGGCGCGCTCGATGCCGAGCTCGGCCAGGGCGTCCCGCGGATCGATCAGCATCGTCCGGCCGCGGGCCCGGCCCGCGTCACGGCTGAACCCGGTGTCGACGACGACGGGGCCGGCGTCGCCCTGGATAACCCAGAAGAAGTAGTCCATCTCCATGGGGCCGTCCGGCTCGCCGTAGGCGTGGTAGTTGAGGAATACGTCGCTGCGGGTCGTCGTCCTGGTGCCGTAGCGGACGATCAGCACCTCATGCTGGCTGCCCGTCATGGTCCGACTATATGACCGTCCGACGAAGCCTTACAAGCCCGAGTAATAGAGCGTCGATGATCGAATGGCCCCCGGCGTCAGCTGCCGCAGGGGGCCCCTCGCCGTCATGCCCCGGGTCCGCCAGGCTCCGAGGGCAGAGAGGGCATCGGATCCTGCCGGAATGAGTTCTACGCCGAGGCCTAGGCACCTGGGCACCGGCGCGAGGTTGACGCATCGGGAGCGCTCGGCACAATGATGGGGTAACCAGCACACAGGAGGCCCGCAGCCGTGACCGAGCGCTTCTACACGACGAGCACCGCGTTCCTTGAAGCGCTCGCCGAGGCCGGCGTGCAGTACATTTTCGCCAACCTCGGCAGCGACCATCCCGGCCTGATCGAGGCGCTCGCCCAGGCGAAGGCCGACGGCAGCGACAAGGACCTCCCGCGGCTCATCGTCTGCCCGCACGAGATGGTCGCGCTCAGCGCCGCGCACGCCGCCGCGCTGGTCAGCCGCTCGCCGCAGGCGGTCATCGTGCACGTCGACGCCGGCACCCAGAACATGGGCGGCGCGATCAGCAACGCCCTGCGCGGCCGCGCCCCGGTGCTGGTCTTCGCCGGCGCCGCCCCGTACACGATGGAGAACGAGCTGCCCGGCGGCCGCAACGAGTTCATCCACTGGATCCAGGACGTGCACGACCAGCGCGGCATCATGCGCGGCTACGTGAAGTACGACAACGAGATCCGCTACGGCAGCAACGTCAAGCAGCTGGTGCACCGCGCGCTGCAGATCGCCGCCAGCGAGCCGGCCGGCCCGGTCTACCTGGTCGGCCCGCGCGAGGTGATGGAACAGCCGCTCGAGCCCTACACCGTCGATCCGGCCGGCTACCGGCCGGTCGAGCCGGCGGCCCTCACCGCGGAGGTGACGGACGAGATCGCCAGGGCGCTCGCGACCGCCCGCAACCCGCTGATCATCACCGGCCACCTGGGCCGCGACCCGGAGGCGGTGCCGACGCTCGTCGAGCTCGCCGGCCTGCTCGCGATCCCGGTCATCGAGTCCGGCCCGTTCAAGATGAACTTCCCCGCCGACCACCCGATGCACCGCGGCTGGCAGTTCACCACGTCCGAGCAGAACCCGCTGCTCGCCGAGGCCGACGTGGTCCTCGTCCTGGACTGCGACATCCCGTACATCCCGAGCAACAGCCGCCCGGCGCCCGGCGCGGCGATCTACGTGGTCGACGTCGACCCGCTCAAGTACGGCATGTCGCTGTGGCACGTCCCCGCCAGGCGCAGTGCCGCCGCGAACTCGAAGGTGGCGCTGGAACAGATTGCGGCGGCCGTTCGGGCGAATGGTTTTGATTCTGATCTCGTCGAGTCGCGCCGCGCGGCGGTCACGGCCGCGCACGACGCGCAGCGCGCCGCGCTGGACGCCCTCGAGCGCCCGGAGGACGGGGTGATCACGCCGCGGTACCTGACCGCGTGCGTGCGCGAGCTGCTGGCGGACGAGGACGCGCTCGTACTCACCGAGGCGGTCACGAACTTCCAGGTCGTCGCCGAGCACCTGCGGGTCAACAAGCCGGGCTCCCTCATGGGGTCGGGCGGCGCTTCCCTGGGATGGTCAGGTGGCGGCGCCGTCGGTGCCAAGCTCCTTTCTCCGGAACGTACGGTTGTTTCACTCGTAGGCGACGGCACTTTCCTGTTCAGCGTGCCGTCCTCGGTGCAGTGGCTGGCGCGCAGGTACGCCGCGCCGACGCTGACGGTGATCTACGACAACCGCGGCTGGCGGGCGCCGAAGCAGTCCACGCTGGGCGTGCACCCGTCAGGGGCCGCCGCCGCCGCCGACGATTTCAACGTCTCCTTCGAGCCGGAAGCCGACCTGCCCGGCGTCGCGGCCGCCGCTGGCGGCGCCTTCGCCGCGACGGTCGACGACCCCGCGGAACTGCCGTCGGTGCTGAAGGACGCGCTGGCCGCCGTGCACGGAGGCCGCTCGGCGGTCGTGGCGGTTCACCTCCCGCGGGCGCAAGGCTGACGGGACCGCGTTAGGAGGCGGCGGACAGCCGGGGGGCCAGCCGCCCGACCCGGGCGGCCAGCTCGGCCAGCGCCGCGTCGAAGCCGGCCGGGTCGCGGCCGGGGACCGGGTCGCGGACCGACCAGTGCACCGCGGCCAGCCCGCCGAGTTCCTCGTGCGCCAGGTCGCACACCGTCACGATCAGGTCGCCGTCCCGGTGGACGTCGGTGAGGTGCCGGGGCCGCAGCCGGGGGAGCGGAAGCTCGTGCCGGCGGGCGGCGTCGATCGCGCCCGGGTCGATGGATTCCGCCGGGTGGGTGCCGGCCGATGCCGCCGGGACCGCGCTGGCCCGCCGCCACAGCGCGGCGGCCAGATGCGAGCGGGCCGAATTCGCGGTGCAGACGAACAGCACCCGCGTTGCCGCCCGCCCGGGCGACCCGGCCAGCACGTCCAGCGCGCCGGGGACCAGCCGCAGGTAGGTGCGCCGCTTGTCGCCCTCGGACCGGTGCCGGGACACCAGGCCCGCCTCTTCCAGCACCCGCAAGTGGTGGGCGAGCAGGTTCGACGGCATCGTCACCATCGCGGCCAGCTCGGAAGGGGAGGCGTCCCCGTCGGCCAGCGTGTCGATGATCCGCAGCCGCGCCGGGTCGGCGAGCGCCGCGTGCATCGCGGCCCGCCGTCCCAGCTCAGAAGTTACCTCACTGTTCATTGACTCAATCTTGACTGAGTTAATTGCGTCAGTCAAGATGGGTGGCGTGACCAGCGCACCCGTCCCGCTGCCGCGCCGGCTCGCCGCGGAGTTCCTCGGCAGCGCGTTCCTCGCCGCGATCGTGATCGGCTCGGGCATCGCCGCCCAGCGGCTGTCGCCCGGGAACACCGGACTGGAGCTGCTGTACAACTCGGCGGCGACCGCGGCCGGGCTGTTCGCGATCATCTTGATGTTCGGGGCGGTGTCCGGGGCGCATTTCAACCCGGTCGTCTCGTTCGCCGACGCGGCGCTGGGCGGGCTGTCGTGGCGGGACGCCGCCGCCTACCTGCCGGCGCAGGTGGCCGGCTGCGTCACCGGCGCGGTCGCCGCCAACCTGATGTTCGCCCTGCCGGCGGTGTCTGTCTCCACCAAGCACCGGGCCAGCGGGGCGCACGCGCTGTCGGAGGTGATCGCCACCGCCGGGCTGATCCTGGTGATCTTCGCGCTGGCCAGGAGCGGCCGGCTCGGCAGCGCCCCGGCGGCGGTCGGCGCCTACATCGGCGCCGCCTACTGGTTCACCTCCTCCACCAGCTTCGCCAACCCCGCGATCACGATCGGCCGCATGTTCTCCGACACGTTCGCCGGGATCGCGCCGTCGTCCGCCCCGGTGTTCATCGCCGCCCAGATCGGCGGCGGCATCGCCGGGGTGTTCCTCATCAGGGTCCTGTATCCCGCGCTCACCCCGGCGCAGGCCGCCGGGGTCATCGTCCCGCACGGGGCAGGCGACGGCGCACGGGCCGGGCGGGACCACCAGGCAGCCAGCGACGGAAGGTAGCCAGTCATGCACATCGTTGCGATCGGCGGCAGCGACGCCGGGATCAGCGCCGCGCTGCGCGCCAGGGAAGTCGATCCCGGTGCGGAGTTCACGGTCGTGGTAGCCGACGCCTACCCGAACTTCTCCATCTGCGGCATCCCCTACTACGTCTCCGGCGAGGTCACCCGCTGGCGCAACCTCGCGCACCGCACCATCGCCGACCTGGAGGCAGCCGGGATGCGGCTGCGGCTGGACACCCTCGCCCGCCGCATCGACGTGCCCGGCCGCAAGCTGACGGTCACCGGTCCCGGCGGAGCCGAGGATGTCATCGGCTATGACGAGCTGGTCATCGGCACCGGCGCCGTGCCCGCCCGGCCGCCGATCGCCGGCCTGGACGCGCTCGGGCCCGGCGACGGGGTGCACCTGCTGCACTCGATGGACGACACGTTCGCCGTCATGCGCACCCTGGAGGACACCGCGCCGGACAGCGCGGTCATCGTCGGCGCCGGCTACATCGGCCTGGAGATGGCCGACGCGCTGACCACCCGGGGACTGCGGGTGACCCAGCTTGAGCAGCTCCCCGAGGTGCTGCCTACCGTCGACGGCCAGCTCGGCGCTCTGGTCCGCGCCGAGCTGGAGGCGCACGGCGTGACCGTGCTCACCGGCACCGCGGTGCGGGAGATCAGCCGTGCCGTGGCCGGCGAGCCCGCCCCGCTGCGCGTCGAGGCGGTCGCGGCCGACGGCGCGCCGGTCACCGTGCACGCCGGGCTGGTCCTGGTGGTGACCGGGGTCCGCCCGGAAACCGCCCTCGCCGTCAGCGCCGGGGCCAGCCTCGGCGCCCGCGGCGCGATCGCTGTGGACCGGGGCATGCGAACGGGGCTGCCGGGCGTCTACGCGGCCGGCGACTGCGTGGTCACCCACCACCGGCTGCTCGGCGAGACCTACCTGCCGCTCGGCACCACCGCGCACAAGCAGGGCCGGGTCGCGGGGGAGAACGCGGCCGGCGGCAGCCGCGAGTTCGCCGGCAGCCTCGGCACCCAGGTCGTCAAGATCTTCGACCACGCCGCCGCCCGCACCGGACTGCGCGACCACGAGGCCACCGCCGCCGGATACGACCCGGTCACGATCGGCTCCGAGGCCGACGACCACAAGGCCTATTACCCCGGCAGCCACCGCATCCACATGCGGTTCACCGGCGACCGCGGCACCGGCCGGCTGCTCGGCGTCCAGCTGTTCGGGCACCTGCACGCCGAGATCGCCAAGCGCATCGACATCGCCGCCACCGCCATCTTCCACGGCATGACCGTCGACCAGGTCAGCGACCTGGACCTGTCCTACACCCCGCCGCTCGGCTCCCCCTGGGACGCCGTGCAGGCCGGCGCCCAGGCCTGGACCCGCCAGGCCACCTCCAGATAAGCCTCACCACCGGGACGGCAACGATGCCACACCTACTTCCCCGCACCGGAACCAGCAAGCCGCCGCGTGCCGCGGCGGCCCTCGGGGCCGCGGCGCTCGCCATGACCGCCGCGCTCGCGGCGTGCACGTCTACCGCCACCAGCACGGGCACGCTGCAGGCCTCGCCCGGCGGCGCCACCACGGTGCGGCTCACCGGCGCCGGCTCCACCTTCGACGCGCCTTTCTTCACCTCGGCGTTCGCCGCCTACCAGCACGCCCGCCCCGGCGTCGCGGTCAGCTACGCCGCGGTCGGCAGCAGCGCCGGCATCTCCCGGTTCACCGCCGGGACGGTGAACTTCGGCGCGACCGACGTCCCTGCGAGCAGCACCGACCTGGCCGGCGCCCACGGCGGCCCCGCGGTCCAGGTCCCCGTCGACCTCGGCGGCATCTCGGTGGCCTACAACGTCATGACCCTCAACGGCTCGCTGAAGCTGACCGGCCCGGTCCTCGCCCGCATCTTCCTCGGCCAGATCATCCGGTGGAACGACCCGGCCATCACCGCCCTCAACCCCGGCGCCGCGCTGCCCAACGCGTACATCACCGTCGTGCACCGCGCCGACGGCAGCGGCACCACCTACATCTTCAGCGACTACCTTTCCCACGTCAGCACGGCCTGGGCTACGCGAGTAGGCGCGGGCCGCAGCCTGCACTGGCCCGTCGGCTACGGCGCCGACGGCAACCAGGGCGTCGCCAGCACCATCCTGCGCATCCCCGACTCCATCGGCTACGCCGAGGACTCCTACACCGCCGGCACCGCGATCAACTCCGCCGCCATCGCCAACCGGGACGGGAACTACGTCACCCCCACTCCCGCCACGATCACCGCCGACGCTGCCGCCAAGCCAGCCATCACCCCGGAAGACTTCTCCATCGTCGACGAGCCCGGGGCGGACGCCTACCCGATTAGCGGCTACAGCTGGGTCCTGGTCTCCGCCAGCCAGTCCAGCCGGGCGACAGGGAAAGCTCTCGTCGGCCTCCTCGGCTGGCTCACCGGCTCCGGCCAGTCCTACGCCGCCGCCCTCGGCTACGTCCCTCTCCCGTCCGGCGTCCAGCAGCTCGCCGCCGCCACGCTCGCCCGCGTGACCGGACCCGGCAGCCAGCCGCTCACCGGCTAAGAGCGGGCGGGACGAGCACCGCTGACATCCGCGCCATCACGTCAGGGTTGACTCGGTAGTACACCCAGGTGCCGCGCCGCTCGGAGCTGATCAGCCCGGCCTCGCGCAGGATCTTCAGGTGGTAGCTGATCGACGGCGCCGTCACATCGAACGCCTCGAGCAGGTCGCACACGCACGATTCCCCGCCGTCGTGACAAGCGATGAGCGACAGCAGCCGCAGCCGCAACGGGTCCGCGAGCGCCTTGAACAGCGGCGCCAGCTCGTCGGCCCCCGCCTGCGGCAGTGGCTCGCACGCCAACGGCGCGCAGCACTCGACGGTGTCGGGCTCGATCAACGGCAGCAGCTCCTGATTAACCACCCTTCTAATTTGACACATCTTTAAGCAGTGGCGCAAACTGGGGTTGGGTGCGCTGATTAGAGATCTCTTTAATCAGCGCCAGGAAACCCATCCCATGAGGAGGAACCATGTCCCGTGTCCAGCTCGCGCTCCGCGTCGCCGACCTGGAAGGCTCCGTGGCCTTCTACTCCAAGCTGTTCGGCGCCGAGCCCGCCAAGCGCCGCCCCGGCTACGCCAACTTCGCGATCGCCGAGCCGCCCCTCAAGCTCGTCCTGATCGAGGGCACCCCCGGTGAGCCCACCCGGATGGACCACCTCGGCGTGGAAGTCGAGACCACCGGCGAGGTCACCGCCGCGACCAGCCGCCTGGCCGCCGAGGGGCTGGCGACCGCCACCGAGGAGGACACCGCCTGCTGCTACGCCGTCCAGGACAAGGTCTGGGTCACCGGCCCTGGCGACGAGCCGTGGGAGGTCTATGTCGTCAAGGGCGACGCCGACGTCCTCGACAAGCCCGCCGACTCCGCGTGCTGCGCCCCCGCGGCCGGCACGGCGGGCGCCCCTCCGTCAGCCGCTTCCGCCTGCTGTTGACCGGCACCACGAGCGAGCCGCTGAGGCGGGCGCGAGTGCGGTACTCTTGCGGCTGGTATGGGGCGGTAGCTCAGCTGGTCAGAGCAGCGGACTCATAATCTGCCGGTCGCGGGTTCGAGCCCCGCCCGCCCCACCGTGTCTGAGCTGCGGCGGGACCCTTTCCGGCAGACTGTGACTTCGTTGCTCCGCCATCGTGTGAGAACAATGTGAGAACACCTGTCCGGATCACGACGCCTCGGCCGCCTTTCGGACCAGCGCCGCGGTCTGTTCTGAGGCGGCCAGGTGCGCCTGCTCCAGGGGATGCGTGTAGCGGTCGTTGACCGCCTTGTCGGCGTGACCGACCTCGCGCATCCGCAGTTCCTGGTCCACGCCCGCGTCCTGCATGAGCGAGTTGCCGGTGTGCCGGCCGCCCTCGTGCAACGTGACCACCGGGACGCCCGCGCCGCCCGCGAGCCGCTTGAACCGCTTCGACACGTGATCTGGGTTCCACGGGCGCCCGTCGCCCTGGCAGAACATCAGGTCGTTGTCCTCCCAGGCCTCGCCCGCGATCAGCCGCTGCCTGAGCTGGGTCTTGCGGTGTCCGCGCAGGAGGGCCGCCGTGTCGTGGTCGATGAACACTTTCCGCTCCCCGGCTCTTGTCTTGGCCCTGGACTCACGGAGCTTGCCGCCTATCTGAATGATCGGCCGCCGGACCACGAGCACCGCGCCAGAGCGTTGCTCGCCAGTCACCGGCTGATGGTGGCGAACAGCTCCTCGATGTGACCGGCGCTCAGCCGTTCCAGTGGCAGGTGGGCGAGCTGCGGCTTGAGCCAGGTGCGGATGTGCATCTCGTAGCCGCGGCATGTGCTCTCCCGCTTGTTCCGGCGCTTGGCCGCCAGCCAGGTGTCCAGCCACTGTCCGACCGTTACGCCTTCCTGGGCCGGGTCCAGGCCGAGGCCGAGCCGCCGCTGCGCGTCCTCGATTGATGGCAGTGGAGCGCCGTTCCGGGTCGCCTTCAGCATGTCGCCGATGCGCCGACGGTCGGCGTCGGTCTTCGCCAAGGCGAGCATCTCACCCACGTGCTGCGCGGCGGCCTGGGCGGCTTTCCTGCTCGGGGGTACCTCCCTTTCGGTCTCCAGACTAATGAAGCCCTTACTGCGCTCCTCGCCAATCTGAGCGAGCCGGTCACGCAGCTGCTGGACGGCATCATGGTTCCGGAGGTTCAGTGCGCGCTTCAGCAGCTGAGCAGGCGTCTGGTCGCCGAATCCGAGCAGATACGGCAGGACAGACGGAGCCCGCGGAAGTTCTGTCACGCGCTCCAGGTCAAAAGGTGATTCCCTGGCAACCTAGAAGGCGCGCTCAAAGATCTGATCCTCGCTGACGATGTTCTCGGGCAGCGATCAGCTCAACACCGTGCTCGGCGAGGCCGGGACCCTGGGCCTGGGCCTGCTCGTCGCCACGCTCATCGCCAAGCTGCTCACCTTCGCCGTCAGCCAGGGCAGCGGATTTGTGGGCGGGCCCATCTTCCCGTCGCTGTTCATCGGCGGAACGGCCGGGGTCATCGTCCACCAGGTGATCCCCGGCGTGCCGCTGGGACTGGCGTTCACCTGCCTGCTCGCCGCCGTCCCCGGGGCGCTGGCACCCGCGCCGTTCTCGATGGTACTGATGGCCGCGTTCTTGACCCAGGTAGGGGCACTGCAGACCGCACCCATCCTGATCGCCGTTGTCACCGCCTTCCTCACCATGGAAGGCGTCAAGTACCTCCTTGCGAGCCGCAAGCAGGCACGCGCAGCCGCGGCGAAACCTCCAGCTCCGGCCTGAGGACGATCGAGATCGGAGGGCCACCTATGATCGCTGCCTTGGTATCGCGCCAGCCGGTGTAGCCGAGCAGCTGGTCGATCGCCTCGCTGAACTTCTTCGGCCCGTGCCAGAACTTGCACTCCCCGATGAACGCGTACTGTCGCGCGGGAGATCAATGCTCGTTGGCGAAGATCTTGTCCATCGCCTCGGCCCCATCGGTGATGACCGGCCGGATCTGGTGGCGATAAACCGTCTCAGTAACGTTGGATGAACTGTGGCCCATGAGGCGGCTGATCTCCTCGATCGCCATCCCGTTGTCGGACAGTAGAGAGACAAATGTGTGTCGCAGTTCGCGCGGCCGCGACCAGGTCACCGGGCCAAACCAGCATGCGCTCTGGACAGCGGGGGTCCCCATGGGTGCGGTAACCGGACCCAGTGCAACGCCGTCAGACGAAACCATGCTGCATGGCATGCAGAAGGTTAGGATTCGGATCCGGCCCAGTAGGCGGTTTCCAAGCTGATGTGCTGGAACCTGGCAGGCGGTCAGGCCAAGGCGCGGCCGATGAGGTGGCTGTTCTTCGCCACGGACCCGGGCAGGACGGCGAAATGGACTTGCCCGTCGTCATCGACAGCCACCACCCGGACGACCGCTTGGGCCTGGCGGTTCCCAGCCACCACCATCACCCCGGGACGGATGCGGGCGGGGTCACTGGCGTCGCTCAGCGTGGACCAGCCGAGTCCCTCATCGTCTTCGTCGTTGAGGTCGGCTGCCAAGTCGATGCGCGCGTCCATCACAGTTCCTCCACTAACCAGGTTACGCGTCGTGGTAGGCGTTCGGCACGACCCGGTGCGCGCAGCTGACAAGTCGCTGCACACCGGACCCCAGGTCATCAAATCCCACAGTGAAATGACGCGGGTTGCGGCCGGTCGGCTCCAGCCTCATACCCACGGCAAGAACATCCCTGACCGTCAGTAGGCTCAGGCGATCGAAGCGGACCAGTGGCGCCTGCTGAGCGAGTTCATCGATGGTGGCGTCCCGAACGGCGAACACCGAAATGCCGTAGACGCCGTAGATGCTGTGGTAGCGCACCGCGTCCTCGGACAGGATGTCCGGGTCGAGGTCACCCCCGCGCACCAGCACGACGTCGCCGTCCTCCAGGACGTCGCCGTCTCGCAGCCGCCTCAGTTTCATAGCCGGATTATGGCCGGCACCACTGACAGAACCGCCATCACCGACGGTCGGTCTCGGGGAGCCATTCCGGGAGCCAACGGTGGCAGATACCGAGCGACACAGGGCGACACGCCCAGACAATTCGTCCAGCTCAATGCCCTGCAGAGCGATGCCGGGCGACGTACCGCGACGCATCGCAGGTGCCTTCTAAGCAGCGGGTCGCGGTCGATTTCTTCGGACGCTGCAGCCCAAAAACGTATCTGTCTGCCACCCGACGCGCGTGCGGCATCTTCACCGACGGCTCGACTGCCGGGTGCCATGATGGCCCGAGACCGGCTGTGTGGCAATGCAGAGTTGCCTGGCTGGATTCGCGCGCGGGACCAGATCCCGGCCGGTCTGCCCAGCTAGCTGTTATGTGGCCTCGCGGCAGTGCTGACCAGCCGCGGCTTACTCACTCCAGAGCATCCTGATGTGCTTGCTGATATCGTCGTATGATCGCTGGGCGATGAGCATTCGCACGAGCAGCTTCCGATACCGGCGGCTCGGCAGCTGGGATAGAGTCCAGGCCCAGAGGCGCGCGGGGTTGACCTTCATGCCCACTCCTACCGCCGGCACTACGGCCGCATCCAGCTTCAGCTCAAGATCGACTTCCAGATCGCCTCTCGGCCTCAGGCTCTTTCGGGCGGCAGCTTCGAGTTCTCCAAGCTCCCTTTCGGTCTCCAGACTAATGAAGCCCTTACTGCGCTCCTCGCCAATCTGAGCGAGCCGGTCACGCAGCTGCTGGACGGCATCATGGTTCCGGAGGTTCAGTGCGCGCTTCAGCAGCTGAGCAGGCGTCTGGTCGCCGAATCCGAGCAGATACGGCAGGACAGACGGAGCCCGCGGAAGTTCTGTCACGCGCTCCAGGTCAAAAGGTGATTCCCTGGCAACCTGGAAGGCGCGCTCAAAGATCTGATCCTCGTTCAGCGGCAGGGTCTGGCGGAGAGCCATGGCCAGAAAGAGCTTCGATCGGCCAGGCTGCAGCACATGGTCCCCGCTGAGCAGCTGGGCATACCCGCCGAAGAGCAAGCCCCCGAACATGAACGTCGCCAGCGCGCGCCGGGCCGAATCCGGCGCCTCGTGCTCGATGCCGGAAAGCTCGGGCCTCCACTCGTAGTCGAATGCCGAAAGTTCGTCCACGATCGCCTGCCCGAGTTCACTGGCGGGATCGGGAAGTCTGGTCGCTGCCTGGGACTCTAGCGGGACACTGGTATCCCCGAGGGCCGGAGCCGCAATCGCCAGATCACTCACTGCGGCCCGCTTGACGGTCAGGTAGATGTCATGAGCTACGTTGACTGGGACCAGTACGGGTTCGTCGCCCTGGTTGCACATGTCGATCAGCTCGGCACGTCCTTGCCAGTTCTCCATGTTCCAGACTGGGAAGGTCGACTCGTAGTCGAAGATCGGCATCTGAGGTTGCAGTACGAGCAAATCGAAGAATGTGGCCAGGGAGCCGATATTTGCCTTGAGCGCTTTCCAGACCCCTTCGGTGTCCTTTTCCGGGTCGGTGGCAGTAATCCGCCTTCGGCCGCGGAGGAAGACATCACCTGTTCGGAAAACCAGTGGATCTACCACAGTTGTAAGGCCCAGGCCGCGCATGCGGGA
Organism: uncultured Actinomycetota bacterium; assembly: GCA_963843745.1. Taxonomy (GTDB): domain Bacteria; phylum Actinomycetota; class Actinomycetes; order Streptosporangiales; family Streptosporangiaceae; genus Trebonia. Next base: position 30,760 of record CAWJLP010000001.1, on the reverse strand, counting down.
CCAGTCATCATCGCTTTCGATATAGATCCTGTCCGCCGATGCACTAACCACGACAACGCCTCCGCGTATCACTGGCCTGAGGCGGTTCCCACCGCGCCAGGGCCATTAGCTCCTCCCGGGTGATCCGCGCCACCACGGTAACCGCCAAAACAGCCCGGCGAATTTCAGCGCAAACTAGTCGGTCACGGCTCACCGTCCCCTCAGCCCCGGCCGCGCTGGTAGGCCCGGCGCGGCACCAAAGGCCCGCATCCAGCGTATGCCGAGCCGCACACCTTGACCATCTCGAGGTGGATGAAACATGCTGTAATAGCTGATACGGGCACTGGCTCGATATTCATCCCGATAGGCGCCGAGCGCCGGTCCCGCGCTCGGCGCCTGTTTCCCTCGCGCGGCCCCGTCAGGACCGGGGTCGGCGGGCGCGGCCGTGAACGGGCAGGTAAAGAGAAAATCGGCATAGGCCCGCAGTCCTGGCTCTGCCGCTCAGCCTGGTACCGCCCACGCCACTATCCGCCCGACGCGACGCCCTCCGACGCCGCTGGGGAGCCAGGCGGGGAGCCACCGTCACCCGACGCAGGGCGGCCCAGAGCCCACTGAAGCATTCGATATCACGGCAATTACCAGTCATCCAGCTACGGCAGCCGACACCAGCCGACTAGCAGGATCTCGTTCGCATCGAGGGGGTCAAGCGAATCTGGACGCAGACTCCCTAGCCCGTCTGTCCGGTCGAACTGCGTAGCGGACACTCAAGACCCAGCCGACGGGCGCGCCGAAGCCCGGCCGACGGCCTCACGCTCGACTTCGACGGGGCATCTTCACGCGCACATCGGAACCGTCGCGACCCTCGACGGCGCCATCCCCGCGCTCAACCCAGTCGAGCGGCGCAAGGGCAAGGCCGTTATCCACGCGCACCCCTGAGCGTGCCGGAACAGTCGTTCGGTGCAGGTCAGCTAACCTCTGCCTGGCCTCCGTGTGAGAACATTGTGAGAACATCCGTCCGGTCCCGGCCGGTTCCGGCTGAGGTCCGCCAGTCTCAGCGCATCCCGGCTGACCAGCAGTAATGCGGTCAGCAGGTCGCCGTCCAGCGGCGACGTAAGCCGGGTCGGCTTTCTCATAATCTGCCGGTCGCGGGTTCGAGCCCCGCCCGCCCCACCTGCGGTTTTATGCCTTCACCGGTCGATTCGTGACTGTTCGTGGACCGATGAGACTGCTGCTCTGTAGTCTGCCGCGTTACCGCGTACGGTCACGTAGAGCAACTGCCGAGCGGATCGTGGCGTGCCAGGGTGTACGCCGGGAAAGACCCGCTGTCCGGCCGCGAGATCCGGTTCCGGAAGACCCGCAGGGCCGAGGTCGAGGCGCAGATCGAGCTCGGCAAGCTGCTCGACTCGCGCGAGCCGGGCGGCAACCCGACTCGGTGCTGGCGGAGCGGGCATTGCCGCGGAGCCGAGACCCGCGGTCGAAGGTGGGGACGCCAAGGCCGTCGGCGCAGGTTCTCCAGACCGCCCGGGGCGGGCCTGGCCGTGGCGCGGCCAGGCCCGGTCGGAGGGAAGGCCCTGGCCAGTCCCTGCCGGGACCGCTGCCGCGCAGTCCGCTGGACCTGCTGCCCGGCCACAGGAGCTGGGCCATGGCGTACTCGCCGTCGAGCTGGAATTCGTCCGCCAGTGCCGCGAGTCCTCGAGACCGCGCTCAGGCGGGCTGGCTGACCAGGGCGGCGATTCGGGCGGACAAGCCGGGGACGTCGCCCTGCTCGCGGTCGAGCAGCCACTGAGCGAGCTGATTGGACGCGTCGACAACCGTTTTCACGCGGTCGAACCGCCGCCGGTGAAACGCCGCCCACAGGTCCTCGTCCACCGCCGCCGCGCCCAAGAGCAGTTCCGCTAGGACGCCCGCGTCCTCCAGCGCCTGGGCGCCGCCTTGGGCGAGGGTCGGCGGGCATGAGTGCGCGGCATCGCCGATCAGCACGACCCGGCCGCGGTTCCACGGCGCCGGGACCACGTGGGTCTCGAACCAGGTGTAGTTGACCAGGGAGGGGTTGGTCAGGCCCGGGCGGATGTCGTCCCAAGGGCCGTGGTAGGCGGCGGCGATGCCGAGCATGGTCGCGAGCGCTTCGCGCGGGGACAGGGCGCTGCGGTCCTGCGCGTCCTCGACGATGTAGGCGTACAGCGTTTCAGCGCCGGTGGGACAGAACCCGGCGATGTACGCCGGGCCGCCGTAGATCAGGTCGGTGCGGGTAACGCTGGCCGGCCGCGGCCCGAACGCGCGCCAGATGCCCATCCCGGTCGGTCGCGGCTCGGTGGCGATGCCCAGCATGCGGCGGGTCGGTGACCGGACGCCGTCGGCCGCCACGACGAGGTCGTAGCGGCCGGCCGAACCGTCGGCAAACGTCACATCGACGCCGTCGGTGTCCTGGCGCAGTCCGGCGCACGAGGTCGCGAGCCGGATCGTGGCGCCGGCCTGCGCCGCCCGGTCCAGGACGATCCGCGCGAGGACGGGCCGGGGGATCCCGACGGAGCCTGGGAGGTCGCCGTCGCTGCGGTCGGGCAGTTCGACGAGGAGCGTCCCGGCCGGGTCGGGCGCGCGCAGCCCCAGACTGCTGAAGGCGTAGCCGTGCTCGGTCACCTGGTCCAGGACGCCGAGCGCCCGCAGTTCGCGCAGCGCGTTGCTCTGCATCGAGATGCCCGAGCCGAGGGCCGTGACGGCGGGTTTGACGTCGATGAGGTCGACTGTGACGCCTGCGGCCGCGAGGTGGGTGGCGATCGCCGTTCCGGCCAGGCCCGCGCCGGCCACGAGGACGTTAGTGACGGCTGGCATCTGAATCCGGTTCCCTACGTGACCGTGATGGGCTGATAGTTCACTGCGCCTCACTATGCGGGCTAGCGTGACGATCTGGGAAATCAATTCCCTGTATGAAGCTGATCCACAGCATGGATAAACCGTCCAGCTCAGGCGCGAGGACGGCTGTCCTGACCGCTGACCTGGTCGGTGCCGACCCTGGCGCCGACCTCGCTGGCCACCTCGCGTAGCCACACGTGTCCCGCGTCATGGGTGTGCACCGGGTGCCACCACAGCGCCTCCTGGACCGGGACCGCATCGAACGGGCAGCTAAGCAGCCCTACGCCGCTGCCGGGCCCCAGGCCGAGCCGCGCCGCAAGCAGCTCGTGGATCATGGTGACCCGGCGGGTGCCCCCGACCAGGGGAGGGCAGCAGGTGGAAGCTGTCGGCGACCACCTGGACGTGCGGCTCGACGCCGAGCATCGACAGTTGCCGGATCGCCGAGGATGCGTGCGCATGCTGGTAAGCGACCCAGGGCAAGGTGGCGAGCTGGCTGAGCGTGATGGGGTCGCCTACCTCGGGGTTGTCCTCGGCCACCACGCACACCCACCGGTCGGTGAACAACTTGACCGCCGGCAGTCCTGTGACGATCCCGTGCGGCATGAGCAGCCCGTCGACTGCGGCCAGGTGCGCGGCGGGGTCGTCCATGTGCGCGGGAGACGGCTGCCGGAAGACGGTCTTCGCGAGCGGCGCCCGGGCGCTGATCTCGCGGGCGAGCGGGGCGCCGAAGACGGTGACGGCGTAGTCGGAGGCGAGGATTACGAACTCACGGTCTTCTCGCTCTGGATCGAAGTGGGGCTGGCTGGCGAAGACCAGCTCCAGCAGGTCGCAGGCGACCTCGGCCCGGTCAAGCAGCACCGGCGCGAGTCAGGTTGCGCTCGCGGAGCAGCGCGTGCAGGACGACGACGAGGTTCCTGTGCGGTCCGGCGAGGGGCACGCCACGATGATATCCAGCCGGTGGATGACGTCTATCCCGATAATCGATTTCCAAAATTGCCATGGCGGACCGATAGTGGTGCCGGCGATGGCCGGACGCGGTCATGGCCGAGAGAGGACTGGTATGCCCGAACGGCTCATTACGCACCTGCGTCATATCGACCTGGCCATCCCCGACCACGGGAAGCAGCTTGACTTCTTCAGCGGGGTCTGGGGGCTGACCGCCGAGCACAGCGACAGCGGGCTGACCTTCCTGGCCGCCGAGGGCTCGCCCGAGCAGTACGTGATCCGGTTGCGGCAGGCGCCGGACAAGCGAATCGACCTGATCGCATTCGGCGCGGCCAGCTCGGCGGACGTAGACGCCCTGGCCGCCAGGCTCGCCGCAGAGGGGGTTCGGCTGGTAAGCGAGCCCGGCGCGCTCGCCACGCCGGGCGGCGGGTACGGGTTCCGGTTCTTCGACAACGAGGGCCGCACGATCGAGGTCAGCGCCGGGGTCGCGGTGCGTGCGCATCGCAGGATCGAGGTGGGGGAGTCCATCCCGGTCCGGCTGTCGCACGTCGTCGTCAACTCGGCCGCCCCGGAGGCCACCGTGGCGTGGTACGAGCGACACCTCGGCTTCCGGCTGTCCGACACACTCACCCACCCGGCCATCGGCTCGATGATGTGGTTCCTGCGGATCAACGCCTGGCACCACAGCCTCGCCGTCGCCCGTTGCCCGCACCCGTCGCTGCACCACGCCTCGTTCGAACTGCGCGGCATCGACGAGTACATGCGCGGCACCGGTCGGCTGCTGCGGGCCGGTGTGGAGAAGATCTGGGGCCCCGGGCGGCACCTGGCAGGCAACAACACCTTCAGCTACTTCCTCGACCCGCATGGCAACACCGTCGAGTACACCACGGAGCTCGAGCGGGTCGACGAGGACGCCTGGCACCCGCACCTGTACGACTTCACGCGGCCCGAGGTCGCCGACCAGTGGGGCACCGCGAACGCGATCAACGAGTTCACGGCGGCCAGGTCCTTCAACGACCGCGACAGCGGCCTGTTCACCGCGCCTCCGGTCTGAGAGGAAGAGGCATGCGATTCGCCACCTATGCGCAAGAGGGCCACCCGGCGTGGGCCGGCGTGGTCAGCGATGCGGGCGTACACCCGCTGCCCTCGGGCGTCACGGTGCTTGACCTGGTACGGGCCGGGCTGCCGGCCGCGCGGGAGACTGGCAGCCGGGCGCTGGCCGGGTCGGCGGTACCGCTCTCCGCGGTCCGGCTGCTGCCGCCCCTGGAGGCGCCGACCGTCCGGGACTTCGTCGCCTTCGAGGAGCACGTCGAGGGCATGGCCGCGGGTGGCGGCGGGACCGTGGCGGCGGAGTGGTACCAGGCCCCCACGTTCTACTTCACCAGCCCGTACGCGCTGATCGGGGCGCACGACGACGTTGCGATACCGCCGGGCTGCCAGGTACTCGACTACGAGCTTGAGGTCGCTGTGGTGGTCGGCAGGGACGGGGCGTCCTTGTCGCCGGAGCAGGCACGAGAGCACGTCTTCGGGTACACCGTGCTGAACGACTGGTCGGCCAGGGACCTGCAGCGCCGCGAGATGAACGTTCACCTCGGCCCGGCCAAGGGCAAGGATTTCGCCACCACGCTTGGCCCCTGGCTGGTCACCGCCGACGAGCTTGAGCCGTACCGGGACGCTGCGGGGTTCCTCGCGCTGGACCTGCGCGCGTCGGTGAACGGGACGCTGACCGGTCAGGACCTGTTGTCCAACATGGGCTGGCCGTTCGAGGAGCTGATCAGCTACGCCTCCCGCGGCGCCTGGGTCCGGACCGGGGACGTCCTCGGCTCCGGCACCTGCGGCAACGGCGGCTGCCTGGCCGAACTGTGGGGCCGCAGCGGGAAGAGCGACCCGCCGCCGCTGCGCCCCGGGGACATCGTGGAACTGGCCGTCGAAGGCATCGGCACGGTACGCAACCGCGTCGTCGAAGGCGTTACGCTTCCACCGGTGCGCGAAGCACGAGCCCGTTCTGCTCCCAGGGCCAGGAAGCGCGGGTAGTCCCGGTCCCGCGAGCGGAAGAGGTGGTCAGCCGATGAGCGCTAGCCAAGGCCTTGATGTTTCCGTGCCCGGCCGGCTGGAGGAAGTCGCCGACGGCGTCTTCGCCTACGTCCAGCCCGACGGAACCTGGATGATCAACAACACCGGGTTCCTGGTTGCCGGTGACGGCGTCACGGCCATCGACGCCTGCTCGACCGAGCGGCGGACCCGGGCGTTCCTCGACGCTGTCGCGGAGGTGACCCGGCTGCCGGTGCGCACCCTGGTCAACACCCATCACCACCCCGACCACACGGCCGGGAACGGCCTGTTCTCCGGGGCGGCGATCGTCGCCCACGACAACGCCAGGGAAGAGATGCGGGCCATGGGGGTGCCGCGCAACACCGGGATCTGGACCGACGTCGACTACGGCGACCTGCGGCTGGCCCTGCCCACTCTGACGTTCGCCGACCGGCTGACGCTCTGGGCCGGCGAGTTGCGCTGCGAGCTGCTGTTCGCCGGCCAGCCCGCGCACACCACCAATGACATCGTGGCCTGGATTCCGGAGCACTCGGTGCTGTTCGCGGGCGACCTGGTGTTCAACGGCGGCACCCCGTTCCTGCTGTCCGGTTCCGTGCTCGGGGCCATCGACGTGCTGGAGCGGTTCCTGAAGCCGCTCGGGGCGCGGACCATCGTGCCCGGCCACGGCCCGGTCACCGGCCCTGAGGTGATCGACGAGGTGCTCGGCTACCTCTGCTTCGTCCGCGACGCCGCCGAGCAGGCCCGCGCCGCCGGGCTGTCCCCGCTGGACGCAGCCCGGGGCCTGAGCCTCGGCCGGTACGCGCAGTGGAGCGACCCCGAACGGATCGTCGGTAACCTGCACCGGGCATACGCGGACCTCTCCGGGACCGCGCAGCAGCGCGGCGGCCCGCTCGACGCCCCGGCCGCGCTGGCGGATATGGTCGCCTACAACGGCGGCCGGCCGTTGACCTGCCTCGCGTGACCGCCGCGAACGGCGATCAGGCCCCAGGTTCCCCAGCAGGGCGGCGCCCGGGAAGCGGGCCGAGCAGGCGGCCGGCGTTGCCGCCGCGGATCGCGGTGACCGTGGCCTCGTCGAATCCTGCCGCCGCCAGCCGGCCGACCGGGTCATCGACGCCCATGTCGAAGGGGTAGTCGCTGCCCAGTGTCACCTGGCCTGGCCCCATCACCTCCACCAGGTGGCGCAGTTGGGCGGGGGTGTAGACGAGCGAGTCGGTGAAGGTGCGGCGCAGCAGTTCGCTGGGCGGCCGCTCGGTGATGCGCGCGTCGTCCCGCACGGACCAGGCGTGGTCGGCGCGCACGATGTAGCTGGGCAGGTAGCCGCCGCCGTGCGCTGACCAGATCTTCAGCCCGGGATGCCGTTCGAGCAGGCCGGAGAAGATGATCCGGGACAGCGCGAGCGCGGTCTCCGCCGGGTTCCCGACGGTGTTGAACAGGTAGTAGGCATTGAGCCGCGTACCGAGTGTGCAGCCCCACGGATGGATCTGTACTGCGGCGCCGAGGTCTGCGGCCGCCGCCCAGAAACTGGCGAGCCGCGGGTCGTCCAGTTCCATGCCAGGCGCGGCCGCGGTGGAGATCTGCACGCCTCGCATGCCCAGCGCGGTGACCGCGTAGCGCAGCTGCTCCGCCGCCAGGTCCGGGTGCTGCAGGGCGACGGTCCCCACCGGCAGGAGCCGGTGGGGCCGGCGGGCGCAGAACCCGACGACAGCCTCGTTGGTGACCGTCACGATCCGCTCGGCGAGCGCTCGTCCGGCCCATGGGTGCGACTGCGGCACCGGGGTGACAGCCTGGATGTCCACGCCGGCCTTATCCATCGCCGCCAGCCGTACGTCCAGGTCGGTGAGCCGGGGGATCAGCCGGCCGAAGTGAGCCTGGTTGTAGGCGGTCGAGGCCTCGCCGGCCGTGGCGGCGTCGGTCCGCTGCTGTTCCGCATGGCCCGGCTCGCCGGCCAGCAGCGCCTCGACCGCAGGGACGGCCAGGTGGGCGTGCACGTCCACGGTCGGCACCGCGGCGCCTGGCAGGGCGGCGCTCACGCTTCCGCCACGCAGTGGTTGACCTGGGTCCCCAGCCCGGCGATGGCCGATTCCATGACGTCGCCGGGGCGCAGCACCCGCCCGTGGGCGAGGCCGTTGCCGGCCGGGCTGCCGGTCAGCACCAGGTCGCCCGGAAGCAGCGCGGCCACCTGGGAGCAGTGCGCGATGATCCGCGACACGTCGAAGATCATGTCCTTGGTCGACTCGTCCTGCATCACCTGCCCGTTGAGCCGCAGAGTGATCCGCAGGTCGCCCGGATCGGGGATCGCCGACCGTGGGACGATCACCGGGCCGGCCGGCAGGAACGTCGGGGGGTTCTTGGCGGCCAGCCAGTCGGCGCCGAGCGGACCGGCATCGGGGCGGAAGACCCTGTCCCGGAGCGTCAGGTCGTTGACGATCATCCAGCCTGCGACGGCGTTTAGGGCCCCGGCCGGCGTTACCCGGCGGGTCGGCCGCCCGATGACCGCCGCCAGCTCGAGTTCCCAGTCCGGCTGGTCACTGTCGCGGGGCAGCACGACGTCGTCGTAGGGACCGCAGATCGCGCTGGGCAGGCCTGTGAACACGAACGGCGGGTGCCGCAGCCGGGCGTCCATCATCGCGGCCGCCTCGGCGCGTACCTGGTCAGGGCTGCGCCCGTCGCTGCCGTCGTGATGCGCCACGGCGAGGTCGATGACGTGCGTCCGGTAGTTGGCGCCGGCCTGGAAGATCTGCCGGGGCTCGACCGGGCTGTGCAGGCTGGCTTCGGTCAGCCGCAGCCACGCCGCCCGCGGGTCGGCCGCGGCCGCCGCCAGGACGGGAGCGACCGCCTCCCAGCGCTCAAGCAGTCCGGTGACCGTGCGCGCCCCGGCCGTCTCGGGGCAGGCAGACAGGTCCAGGATGCGGTCACGGGAGACCAGGGCCGGGACCGGCCTGCCGTTGCCCAGGTCGGCCCTGGCCAGTGCCCATGGGCCGGCGTGGTCGATCAGGTGCACGCGTGTATCAGGCAAGGCGGGTCACTCCAGCGAAACAACCAGGACATGTCTACGTGAGCGTCAGTATGGAATGCCCGGCCGGGCAAAGGAAACGCATGTTTGATATGAGGTCCATCCACCGGGCAAATGACGCGGGCGCGCTTGAGCGCTCCAGGGGATGATCATCGGCCGGGCTGTGGACGGCTGGTCAGGCGAACCACGCCGCTGCTGGTTACACCACCCTCGCACCGCCTCCGTCACCGAGGCCCACGGGACCGGGCGCGCTGCTCGCGTGTCCCCGGGTTCCCGGTCCACGCCGGGGGCATGGTGCGGTGAACCGCCGCTCGGCCCACGGCGCATCGCCGGCCGCGTCCGGGGCCCCTGCTCGAACACCTGCGTGATCCATTCCGTGACGATCCCGGCAGGGCCGTCAGCGTCCGGGATTCCGTGCAAGATGGCCACGAACAAGACGGCCACAGGCTGCGAGAAGTCGATCAGCCGTCGCATGTGGGGGTTGCCGAAGATCCGCCCGGTATCCCGGGTGTCCTCGCCGATGACCGCGATGCCGAAGTCGTGCCCGGCCAGCGGTGCCTGGCATGGATAAGCACGACCGGGTCGGAATCGACGTAGACGACGCGCGCGCCGGGCTGGACCTGCCTGGCCACTTCGTGCGTGCTGCCCTGGCTGGGCAGGCCGGCACCGAGGTCAACGAACTGCCTGATGCCCTGGTCCGCCGCGAAGCGCGCCGCCTTGCCGAGGAACTCCCGGTTGGCCCTGGGGACGTACGTCTTCTCCGGGGCGAGCTGGAACAGGTTCACCGTCCCGCCTGAGCCTAGAAGGTGAGGAACCGGTGGTGCCTGATAGACGCCGCGAGCCATGGTCGAGGTTGTCAGTTGGGCAAGGCGGAAGCCGGATCACTAGTAATCACTAGGACAGGCCCCTACACAGGGTGACGGCAATAGTCCGGATCAAGTGTTCTGCCGTGGACCGGGGTGTGGACCGGCGCCCGGGTAATCCCAAGGGTCATGTGTGCGTTCGTAGCATGTCACGTGAGGCATCGTTGCTGGCCAGGCGCGTGCTGCGGCTGAGCGTGCTTCTCATAATCTGCCGGTCGCGGGTTCGAGCCCCGCCCGCCCCACCTGCGGTTTTAGTGCCTTCGCCGGTCGATTCGTGACTGGTTCGTGGACCGACGAAACTGCAGCTGTGTAGCCTGCCGCGTTAGTCCTCCGGTCACGTAGAGCAACTGCCGAGCGGGTCGTGGCGGGCCAAGGTATACGCCGGGAAGGACCCGCTGTCCGGCCGCGAGCTCCGGTTCCGGAAGATCCGCAGGACCGAGGTCGAGGCGCAGATCGAGCTCGGCAAGCTGCTCGAGTTCGCGAAGAGCCGATATTCGAACCCTGCCGTATTCCTCTAACTAGATGAGCCCGGCGGCGAGGGTCAGGCGGGTCAGGTCGGCGCGGCGGCGGCAGCCGGTCTTGTCCCGGATCCGGTCCAGGTGGGAACGGACGGTGCGGACGCTGATGTACAGCCGGGAGGCGATCTGGGGGTCGGTGGCGCGCCCTGGGCGACCAGGGTGACCAGTTCCCGCTCCCGGCGCTGAGCCTGGCCAGGCCCGGCGGCGCCTCGGGCTGCCGCGGGCCGGGGTCCTCGGTGAGCAGCAGAGCGTACTTGGCAGCGGCGGCCCGGCTCATCGCCGCGCCGCGTTCCTCGGCCACCCGCGCCCGTTCCGGTCCCAGCGCCTGCCGGGCCGCGCGCCGCGGTTCTTCCCGGTGCCGCGCGTACCCCGGGCAGTCCTTTCCGGCAGGGACGACCACGGCCAACGCTGCCCATGCCGTGACCGCCTCGGCGTAACGTCCGGTCGCCGCGCACAGGTGCCCGCAGTAGTCCAGGTAATTCTCGATCCAGGTGAAAATCACTGGCAATCGCGATGACCTGACCAACGCTCACGCCCTGGGATCTCGCTGTCGGTCAGCGAGGTGTGGCACCGGCTGTGTTCAGGTGGCCTGGTGGCGTGGGGTACCGGGCCCGGTGGCCGTCAGGGTGTGGGGGCGGTGGCGAGGTAGGTGCCAGGAACGGAGACGGAGCCGGAGTCAGACTGCTGCTGCTGCACGTAGAGTCCCATCACCTGGTTCTGGTACACGGTGTTCCCGGTTACCGTGTTGCAGCTCGCTGCCGGTGGCGCTGTGCACAGCAGGCTTGCCGCGACATCGATGGGATACCACGTCGCCTTGCCGAACAACGGCCAGTTGCTGCCGGTGGCCGGGATGAACGCCAGGGACGAGGCCTGAGCCGAACTGATAGCCACGAGGTTGAACCCGCCCGGCACGGCGGTGATCCCGTCGAAGTGGGTAACCAGCGCCGGGGCGTTGCCATAGCTGTAGAACCTCGGCTTCCCGAAGCGGCCGGTGCGTTCGTTGTAGTTCATCAGGAAGGCTCGCTGGGCTCCGCTGGGTGAGGAGCCGAGCGCGGCGGAGCCGCCGGCCAGGGTGTAGTTGGGGCTGCCGGGGCCGCCGTTCTGCCAGATGCCGTACAGCGTGGTCTGGCTCGACAGGCTTCCGCCGAGTTGCAGGAGCGTCCACTGGTGGGTGGTCATGTTGTAGATGAACGCGTTGCCGGACACCCCGTGGCCCAGGTTGAGGTCGTAGTTGCCTACCACCAGGTTGCCCATGGTGCTGTGCGCGATGGTGTCCATCACCATGCATCTGGGCTGGCCGGACGGGCAGGCCCGCACGCCGCCGACTGTGTTGCTGCCATCGGCAGGCACATCGATGGGTGTCCAGGTGCCACCGCCGCTGACCGGCCCGAGGTGGATCATGCCGTGGTTGATGACACCGTCACCGGTCCGGTAGCTTCCGACGGCGCGGACCTGGCGTGCCGGGATGGTGTCCGGGTTATAGGTGCTGGTGTCAGGACCGTAGAACGTCCCCGTCACAAAGCCCGCGAACTGCGGGGTCAGCGCGTGGAAGCCTGAGTCCTCCGCGGGGCTCGTGAGAGGGCCCTGGTACAGGAACGGCAACGTGTGGTTGGTGCCGTCTGCCTTAGTGTGCGAGCCCGTCAGGATGACGTCTCCGTCCGTCGTGCCCCGCACGCCGGTGACGATATCGCCGTTTCCCAAGATCGGGGAGATAGACATGGTGCTGGTCGCGTCCTGTCCGGTGACCGGGCTGGCCATGGCCGGCAAGGCCAGAGCCTGTACCGCGGCCGCGGCTGCGCCGAGCAGCAACGGGACGTACAGGGCGGTCTTCTTCCGCGCCGCCGCCAGCGGGAGGTCAGCGGGCCGGCGTCCGGTCGCGGGGTGGCCTGCCGGGTCGTGCGGGCGGGCCGTGGCCGCCGGGGGCGGGGAGCCCGGCGTGGGCTGGTGATGCCTGGTGGCCTGTCATCGGTTGTTCTCCCTTGCTAGGTTTCATGGCCGTGTTCTGATGCCTGCGCCTGTCACTTTTGTCACTTCCTGTGGCTGCAGGAGCGGGTGTGCGGACGGGTGACAGCCTGCTCGTCCTCCCGGCGGGGTCCACGGACAAGCCCGGACAAGGGACCCGGACAAGATGCCGGCCGGGGCCGCCGCGCGTATGGCCGCGCCGGGCTGGGCGGCGTTAGCATGGTCAGGGCCGGAGCGGTTTCCCGGGGGAGGGCGGGCCGGACGATGGGTGCAGGCCGGGCCGGACGCGGGCGAAAAGCCCAGGACGCGCCGCCGACCTGCGGGCAGTTGCTGCAGCGCTACCGGATGCTGGCCGGCCTGACGCAGGAAGAACTGGCCGAACGGGCCGGGTACAGCGCAAATTACATCGGCAAGCTAGAGCAAGATCAGCGGGAGCTGCCTGCGGCCGCCGCCGACCGGCTGGCCGCCGTGCTGGGCCTGGCCGACCAGGACCGGGCCGCGCTGCGAGCGGCACGCGAACGCCGCCAGGGCGGGCGCGAGCTGTCCGCCCGGCTGCTGGCCGGCCGGGACGCCGAGATGACGCAGATCCGCCAGCTCCTCGCCGGGGCCGGGCCACCCGTGCTGCTGCTGGCCGGCGAGCCAGGCATGGGCAAGACCCGGCTGCTGGAGGAGGCTGCCGCGCGTGGCGCGGGCGGCGGGTGGGGCGTCGCACGGGGCGGCTGCCTGCGGCGGGCCCAGGATGCCTACGCTCCGCTGTCCGGCGCGCTGGACGATGCGCTGCAGCGGCTGACGGCCGGTCAGCGCGCGGAGGCGCTGCGGCAGGCAGGCCGGGTGGATCTGCTGCTGCCCGAGCTCGCACTGTCCGGCGGCCCTGGCCCCGGCGAGGCCGAGGCGCCCGGGGAAGTCCAGCCGGAGCAGCAGCGGCGGCTGCTGGTCTCTTCGGCCGGGCGGTTGCTGCGCGCGGTGGCCGGCCCGGCCGGCACCCTGCTGGTCCTGGATGACCTGCACTGGGCGGGCCCGGATGCGGTCGACCTGCTGGCCGCGCTGCTGGCCGCGGCCGGGCCGCCGCCGCTGCGGGTCATCGGCGCCTACCGGGACTCGGAGACCCCGGGCCGGCTGGATGAATTCGTGGCCGACCTAGCCCGGGCATCACTGGTGCGGGTGCTGCCGCTGGGCCCGCTGACCGACGCCGACGCCGGGCGGCTGCTCCTGCAGCTGGCCCCGCAGGGGGAGCAGATGCCGGCGGTACTGCCGGCGATCGTGCGACGGGCCGGGGGCGTGCCGTTCTTCCTGGTCAGCTATGCCGAGCAGGTAAGCGGCGGCGGTCAGGGCGGGGCGCTACTCGCGGTGCCGTGGACGGTGGCCCAGGTCATCGGCCAGCGGGTGGCCGCCCTGCCCGGCCCGGCCAAGGAACTGCTATCAGTCGCCGCGGTCGCCGGCCGGGTAGTGCCGCACACGCTGCTGGCCCAGGTCACCGGCAGCGACGACGAGCAGGTGCTGGAGGCGGTGGAGACGGCGCTGGAGGCCCGGCTGCTGGCCGAGGACGGGCCGGACCGGTACCGGTTCACCCACGACCTGATCCGGGAGACGGTCGAGAACGGCCTGTCGGCCGCCCGCCGGCGGCGGCTGCACCGCCGCATCGGCCGGGCGCTGGAGCACGAGCCGGGCGCGTCCGCCGAATCGCTGGCGTTCCACTTCTCGCACAGCGGCGAGGACGGCACCGCGGCCGGCTACCTGGAGCTGGCCGGGGACCAGGCCCAGCAACGGGTGGCCTACGCCGCCGCCGCGGAGTTCTACGCCGCCGGGGCCGCCCGGCTCGAGATGGCCGGCCGGCCCGCCGAGGTGGCACCGGTCACCGAGAAGCAGGGAGTGGCCTGGCACCGGGCCGGACGCTATGATGCGGCGATCACCGCGCTGGAGGACGCGCTGGCGGGTTACCGGGCGGCCAGCGACGCCGAGAGCGTAGCCCGGGTGACCGGCAGGCTGGCCAACGCGCACTACCGCCGTGGCACCAGCCACGATGCCCTCGGCGACCTGGCCGGGGGCGACCTGGCCCTGGCACCCGGCGCGGCCTCACCCGGCACCTTGACCTGGTGGGAAGGGCTGCTGCTGCTGCTGTACGCGGAGGGCTCGTACACCAAGATGTTGACCCTGGGCCGGTCGCTGGCTCAGGCCGGGCGCGCGGCCGGCAACAGCCAGATGCAGGCCATCGGTACCCGGGTCGAGGGCGGCGCGCTGATCCACCTGGGCCGGCTGGCGGAGGGCGCGGCGCTGATGGCAGCGGCCCTGCCGGCGGATCCGCAGCCCGGCGACGAGCGGGCTGTCCAAGCCGCGTCACTGCTCGGCGTCGCCTACCTGTCCATGGGCTCGGTGGATCACTGTGCCGCGCTGAGCGAGCGGATGCTCGCCGCGGCCGAGCGGGCCGGCGATCAGCTTGTCATCGCGATGTACACCGCGATCCTTGCCGGGGTCTGCTACGTGCGCGGACACTGGGACCGCGGCCGCGACTTGGTTGACCGGGCCCTCGAGTGCTTCGCCGCCAGTTCCTCGCCCGTGGCCGTGCGCTGGGTCGGACTGCTGGCCCCGGTCCTGATCTGGCACGGCGCCTGGGACCAGGCCCGGGCCTACCTGGAAGGCTCCCTCCAGGCCGCCCGGTCCGTGCAGCTCGTCAGCATCGAGTGGACGGCGCTGGCCCACCTTGCCGACCTGGACCTGCTGGACGGCCGTCCCCAGGACGCCGTCACCCGCCTGCACCCAGTGACCGCCGACCGCCCGCTCCCGCCCGTCGAAGACCTGACCTGGGACACCCCCGTCGAGCTCCTGTCGGTGCTGGCCGAGGCTCACCTGGAGGTGGGCGACCTGGACCGCGCTCGGGCGTATGCCGGGCGCGCCGTCGACCATGCGCGCCGGATGGGAGCCTGGGTCCAAGGCATCCGCGCGCTGGAAGTACACGGGATGGTCCTGGCCCGCGACGGCCACCACGACCTGGCCCGGGCCGCCTACCAGGAGAGCCTGGACCGCGCCCGGGCCATGCCCTTTCCCTACGGCCAGGCCCGGCTGCTGCACGCCTATGGTCTGCTCGACCGCCAGCAGCAAGACCACGGCGCCGCGCACGCGAAGTTCGCCCAAGCGCTGGCCATCCTCGAACGCCTGGGGGCGGACAACGACGCCCGCCGGCTCCGTCAGACGATCGCGCACACTCCGCCCAGCGAAAACCCGCCCGGCCGGACACCGTGAACTCCTCATGGACGGCGCAGGAAGCTCCTAGCAAGCAGTAGTACTGCAGGCAGGCGCCGGTCCTGAGCGTACCGCGCCCGGCCCGGCGGTTGTCCGGGTCGCTTGTCCGGGCTTGTCCGTGTACACGCGCCCCCGGGATGCGCAGGCTGATGCCTGTCCGCACACCAGGGCCGGACCGGTACCCCCGCCGGCCTGATGGAGGAGATTCCCATCGCTTTGTTCGTCGCCCAGCACCGTCACCCGCCCGACCAGTGTCCCGCTTCCCCAGGCAGCGGACCACTGCTGCTGTCCCGGGTCTCAGCCGCCACCGCGGCCCGTTACGGCGTCACCATCGAAGCCGAAGCGCTCATCGACGGAGAACATCTGCTGCTGCTGGTGGTGCAGGCCGCCAGCCAGAAGGCGGTGGAGCGCTTCCTGGCGTTCTTGCCCGGCTCGGGCTGCCTGCGGGTCCTGCCGGCCTGCAACGCCGAAGAAGCGGTCCAGCGCGGCGGGTGCGGGCCGGCCTCCCCACCGGACCCCGGGGCGACCTGCTGATTGGCGCCACCAGCGACCCGTGCCAGGTAGTGACAGGCAGCGACAGACAGTAACAGGCGGCCATGGCCCGGAAGGACGACAGATGACAGGCAAACCGGCGGCCCGGAGCGACACTGCGGACCTTGCAGATGGCCGCGTTCCCCTGCCCCGCAAAGCCCAGTGGACGCGCCGCCACCAAGCGTGCGCGGTCACTCAATGACCAGTTCCAAGCCCGCTTCCAGGAGACGAGCACGATGACAACGATCCGCACGCGGCCTTCCCCCGATGACGGTGCCGCCGTCACCGGGCCGGCCGCGACGATGCCGCCCTTCACCGGGCCCGGCCGGCGCGGCCGGGCATCCCGGACACGGCTACGCCTGGCGGTGGCCGCGGCCGGGGGCCTGCTGGCCGCAGGCATGATCACGCTTGCGGCCACGGCGGCCGCCGGCGCCGCGGCGGACCGCGCCCCGCACGGCGAGCCGGCTGCTGGCGGCGCCCGGCCGGGCACGGCCACCACGCTCATCTCCCGGGCGAACCCGTCGACAGCCGGAGGCCTAGTGACCTATGCCGCCACGGTCCGCCCGGCGCCCGACGGCGGCACGGTGGCATTCACCGGCGCCGCCACCCCGGTTCCCGGGTGCGGTGCCCAGCCGGTCGACAACGCTGGCACGGCCACCTGCCAGGTCGCCTACCCCGACGCGGGCGCGTACGCGATCACCGCCGCCTACTCCGGAGATGCCCGCCATGCGGCCAGCACGTCGGCGGCGCTGACCCAGCACGTGGCCTACCGGATGCAGCTGCTCGGTCGCCCGGCTGCCTCCGGCACCAGCGGGCCGGCCATCTCGGTCAGGGTAGTGCTGCTGGACGCAGCGGGCACCAACGTGTCCGGGCCCGGCATCACGGTCACGGTCACCGGCGTGTCGCCCAGCCCTTCCCCGGGCACCGAGCCGCACGGCATCCTCACCGCCGTGAACCTGGGCCTGTGGCCTTGCTATCAGCTCACCATCAACACCGCCGGCTACCCGGCAGGCAGCTACACGGTGTCGTTCGCCGCTGGCAATGACCCGACTGCCCACACGGCCCAGGTCGTGGTGCCGTGACCCGCCGGGTAGGCCGGCGCGGACGAGCCGTCGGCACCAACGGCACCGTGCCGGTCCGCACCGGCCAGCCGAAGCACCGCATCCGCCCAGCCGCCGCCCCTGGCGGGCCAGGCAACCACCGCCCACCACCAGCTATCTCGGCACGAGGAGGCACAGCCAGCCAACCCAGCCCCGCGGCCGGCCCCGGCCGCTGAACAGGTCAGGGCCGGCCTGGTCCTGCCGCGGTTCACCCGCCGCCATCTAACCGTCTATCCCGTCTGGAGCACGAGCATGCCTGCTAACACCCGATCTACGCAATCCCGCCCGCACGGCGCGCCCGCCTGCCACCTGGCCCGGCCCGCGAGCTTGCGGGTCACCGCCGTCGGCCGCCAGCCGCAGCAACGCCTCACCCACCGCACAGGAAAGAGCTGGTCATGACAGGTGCACTTTACGGGCTGGCGCGATTTTGCGCCCGGCACCGCTTCTGGATCCTCACAGTCTGGCTGCTGGTGGCGGTGGCACTGGTCGGGGTGTCTCATCGCCTGGGCGACAACACCAACGACAACCTGACGCTGCCGGGAACCGGCAGCCAACACGCCACCGACGCGCTGGCCAAGTCATTTCCCGATCAGTCCAACGGGACCAGCCCGATCGTGCTGCATGTCAGCAACGGGAAGCTGACCGACTCCAAGTACGCCGGCGCGGTCAACCAGGCAGCGGCCGACGTGGCCAAGGCGCCGGACGTGGCCTCGGTGGTCAACCCGCTCACCTCGCAGGGCGCCTCCGCGCTGAGCAAGGACCAGGCGACCGGGTATCTGTCGGTGACCTTGTCGGTCAATCCCGGGCAGCTGTCGAAGGATGATGCCCAGACCATCATCGACGCCGCGGCCAAGCCCGCCGAGACGGCCGGGATTCAGGTGGAGACCGGCGCCCAGCTCGGGGCGAAGGTGTCCACGCCGTCCACCGAGATCAGCGAGCTGATCGGGATCATCGCCGCGATGGTGATCCTCACGCTCACCTTCGGCACCGTGGTGGCGATGCTGCTGCCGATCCTGACCGCGATCATGGCGCTGGCCTCCACGCTGTCGATCATCACCATCCTCGGCCACGCGATCACCGTGTCGACGGTCGCGCCGACGCTGGCCACCATGATCGGGCTCGGCGTCGGGATCGACTACGCGCTGTTCATCGTGACGCGGCACTTGCGCGGCCTCAACGACGGCCTGGACCTGCGCGAGTCGATCGCCCGGGCGGTGGCGACCTCCGGCGGCGCAGTCGTATTCGCCGGCAGCACGGTGACCATCGCGCTGGTGTCGCTGGCGGTGGCCAATATCCCGCTGGTGACCACCATGGGCCTAATGGCCGCGATCGCGGTCATCGTCGCGGTCCTAGCCGCGCTGACCCTGCTGCCCGCCATGCTGTCAATCACCGGCCCGCACATCAACTCGCTGCGGGTCCGCGGCCGCCACCCCGGCCGCCGTGACCCAGCGCATCCACACAAGGGTCTGTGGGCCCGGTGGGCCGGAGGAGTCGCCCGGCACCCGGTGATCGCCATGGTCGCGGCCCTGGCCATCTTGATCCCGCTGGCGGTCCCTCTGCTGTCCCTGAACCTGGGGCAAAAAGATGTCGCCGCGCTGTCCACCTCGACCACCGAACGCCGGGCCTATGACCTGATCTCGCAGAACTTCGGGCCAGGGGTGAACGGGCCGCTGATCATCGCGGTGTCGCTGGGCTCGCCCGCGCAAGCCTCTTCCAGTAGCAGCTCGAGCAGTTCGTCCGGGTCGTCCGGTTCCCAGGGCAGCGACCCCCGCGCCACCGACCCGCGGCTGCAGACGCTGCAAAATGACGTCTCGACCACCCACGGGGTCGCGGCGGTCACCCCGGTCCAGATCGACAAGGCCGGGACTACCGCCTACTTCAACGCGATCGCCACCACCGGTCCGGCCGACCAGGCCACCGCCGACCTGGTCAGCACGCTGCGCTCCACCGTGATACCGGCTGCCGACAAGGGCACGAACATGACTGCCTACGTCGGCGGCACCACCGCCGGCTACGCGGATCTGGCCTCGGTCATCGCCAGCAAGCTGCTGCTACAGATCCTGGTCGTGATCGCGCTCAGCTTCGTGCTGCTGCTGCTCGCGTTCCGCACGGTGGTGGTCCCGGTCCAGGCCGCGGTGATGAACCTGCTGTCCATCGGCGCCGCCTACGGCGTGCTGACCGCCCTGTTCCAGTGGGGCTGGCTGCACGGCCTGATCGGCCTGGACAGCGCGGTGCCCGTCGTGTCCTACGTGCCGCTATTCATGTTCGCGGTCTTGTTCGGGCTGTCGATGGACTACGAGGTGTTCCTGGTCAGCCAGATCAAAGAGCACGTCGACGAGGGCCAGGACTACACCCGCTCGGTCATCTCCGGGCTGGTCACCAGCGCCGTCGTGATCACCGCTGCCGCCTCGATCATGGTGTTCGTGTTCGGCGGCTTCGTCCTCAACGGCGACCCGACCGTCAAGCAGTTCGGCATCGGCCTGGCTGTCGCGGTCATCCTGGACGCCACCGTCGTGCGCTGCCTGCTCGTGCCCGCCCGGATGGTCATGCTGGGCAAGCACACCTGGTACCTGCCCCGCTGGCTCGGCCGGATCCTCCCCCGCATCAGCATCGAAGGCGCCGAGTACTTCCAGGCCCGCGACCAGCTCACGGCTGCGGCCAGCCAGGCCCAGGACTCCGCGTCCGGACCCTCCCCCCTGGTTAACGCCAAGGACAGCTGACAGAAAATCTCGCTATCACCCCGCCGCCACGGCGGGGTGATAGCACCCGGCCTTCGCACAACAGAAAGCGACCGCGGCTGCCGTCACCCCCATCCATCACCAAGGGATACGACCATGGAACCAGCCATCACCGGCCACGAGGCCGTCGACCACGACGACCTGCTCGTGCACACATGGCGAGTGGCACGGCTCACCCGGCTCGGCATCCCGGCGCTGCTGGCCGAGATCCACGCCGACCACCTCGACTGGCATCAGATCGCCCGGCTGGTGCAGCGCGGCTGCCCCCGCAGCTGGCCCTTCGCATCGTCAGCTGCTGGTCCTGCGACGAATGCGGGGTCATGCTCGAAGTGTTGCAAGATAAGGTCCGCTCGGTGGATGCCCCGCTGGATGGAACCGGTCATCCCGCATCTGCAGCTGGAAGCCAGCCCGGCGGCGGAGGCGGCCGCGCCCGAGCCTGCGCTCACCGGCGTCCCCGGCCACCCAGCTGAACCACCGGCCGGGCAGTCCCGGCCCAGGCCCTGACGACGCGCGCCGGCCCTGACCCCAGGTAAGCACGGATCGCGGCATCCGTGGGCCCATGGCAAACACGCGGGCGCTGCCATAGGCCCGCGTACGCGCCGGCTACCCGACCGGGGCGTCACCGCTGTCGCGAAAGAGTTCAAGCTGATCGCCGATCTGGATGATCGACGCAGAAAGGATGCAGGCATGTCGGCACCGGATAAGACGGCGTCGCGCCAGCCCGGCAGCGGGCCGGCCCAGCGGCCGGGGACGAGGTTGGCCGGCAGGATGGTGGTCGGCTGGCCGGGCGTCCGGCGTGCCCGCCGGGCGGCGCAGTGGGGCAAGGAGACATATGCCGGGTCGCTGGCTGCAGACGTGTGGCGCCGGCTGGAGGCGATGGACGTCATCAACCGGGGCGTGGTGTTCGCCGCCACCCTGCTGCTGTGCTTGTTCCCGTTCCTCATCGTGGTAAGTGCGCTGGCCGGCCGGCCAGCGGCCCAGTCGCTGACCCGGTACACCGGCCTGAACAGCCAGGCCGCAGCCGACATCGGCTATCTGTTCGCCTCGCCGGCGGCCACCACCAGCGCCGTGGCAGGGACCGCCTCGATGGTGTTCTTCGTGTTCGGCGGGATCGCCGCGGCCGCCGCGCTCCAGCAGATCTACGAGCAAGCCTTCAACCTGCCGCACCGGCGGATCAAAGACCTCCCGCACCGGCTGGCCTGGCTGGCCGTGCTGATCGCCGCCTCCCTGCTGGTTGGCTGGGCCGGGCCCTGGCTCCGGCACGCCGGCGGGCCGGCGCTGCTCGCCGCCGCCGGCCTCGTCTGGGCCACCGGCTTTTGGTGGCTCACCGTGCGGATCTTGCTGGCGGGCAGGATCTCCTGGCGGGCCCTATTCCCTGCCGCCTGCGCCACCGGCGTGCTGTACGTGGCCATGCAGACGGTCTTCTCGCTGGTCTTCTCCGCCATGGTGATCTCCGACGAGCACACCTATGGGCCGATTGGGACCATCTTCGCCCTGCTGTCCTACCTGATTGCCATCGGCGTCGTGGTCATCCTCGGCGCGGTCGCCGGACGCGCCTGGCACGAGCGCTCACCAGGCACGAGCGAGACCGGCCATTTACACCCTGCCCTGCCGTCCTCAGTTGCCACCGCATGCGCGTGTCCAGCGGCCGGGGGACGGCCATATGCCGCTCCCCATCCAGGTCAGGTCGGCAGTGCCGAGCACGAAGACGCACGGCGCTCCGGCCGCGGCGCGGTAGCCGGACTTCTCTTGACCATCTCGTGGTACGAAGGTCGATGTTGGTCGTTAGGCGGTGCGCTTACGCACCGTTACGGCGATAGCCGGGTGAAGGGTCTCGGCGTGGACCGGGGCGTGGACCGGCACCCCGGGGAATTCCAGGGTCATGTGTGCGTTCAGGGCATGCCGCGTGAGGCATCGCTGCTGGTCAAGCACGCATGGCGAACGAGCGTGCTCCTCATAATCTGCCGGTCGCGGGTTCGAGCCCCGCCCGCCCCACCTGCGGTTTCACTAGGATTCGCGGCCGATCCGTGGACCGGATCGCCAAAACGGCTGGCACCCGCAAGACTGCCGGGAAGGCCTAGGCCGAGCTGCAGCGCCGCGGGCACGAACCAGCCCCGCCGAAACGCCGCAGCCCCAAGCACCCTGGAATGGTGGCAGGAGTTGCAGGCCAACATTGAGGCCGCCGACCGGGCCCTCGCCCGCCAGCAGCAGGCCACCAGCGACGCCGGTCAGCTGTGGCCGCCAGTCCGCCACCCGGAGCCGCAACTGGAAGCTGGGCGCGCACCCCAACCTGGGAACTCCATGCCTGAACGGCCGGAGATTCTCAAGCCAGAGCCTGATCGTTACGGCGAGCGCGTGACACTACTTGATGAGCTGCAGGCACGGGCCGACGACGCGGCGGCCCGGGTTCAGGCGCAGCGAGCAGAACTGGACGCCAGCAGTAAGCACACTGCGCGGATGGAGCGGAACACCAAGGCCGAGCCGCAGGCTAAGTGGCAGGCGGAAGCACCCGATGAGATCGAGATGGAGCTGTAGGAGATCAGGCCGCGCTCGCGTTGCGGGCGTTGAGCGTCTGCGCCGACCGGGCTGTGATCTTCCGGGTCCCCGGTTCACTCAGAGCCCGTCGGAAGCCGGTTGAACAACCGGCCTGCGAGGTCGACTCCCACGACCGCGCGGCCCGCGTCGCGGGTGAAGAAGCCCCGCTGGCCTTTGAGGGCGCCGCTGGTGACGATGTACTCATCCGCGTCGCCGGGCAGCAGGCCGAAGTCGAACGGATCGTAGTCCGCGGGCAGTTCGGTGTCCGCCGCCGCACGGATCTCCGGTTTGATCCCGACCTCGAGCCTCAGCCCTGCCCCATCCGTGGCCACGGTGAACGTCATGGCGTCGTTCTCGTAGCTCCCGGCGACCTCCCGGGCCCGTGCCTCGTCATAGGGGAGCGGCTCCGGGTCCCGGTCCGTCACTCCCAGGTATGTCTCGAGCGTCCAGCGGACGACGGCCTGGTTGCAAGGGATACCGTCCGGGCTGGCGTTGGACATCGCGACGACGGCCAAGTCCCGTTCGGGCACGATGAGCAGCTCGGCGAACTGGCCGTTCCCTGACCCGCCGTGGCCGACGGCGCGGACGCCATCCACCTTGCGCAGGAACCAGCCGAGGCCAATGGCGTCGCCGAGCGTGGTGCAGGGCAGCTCGACCGTGGGCTCCTTCATCCGGTGCAGCACCTCGGCGGGCAGAACTCGGGCACCACTTTCCGCGCGGCCGTCACCGAGGTGGAACCGGGCCCAGCGAAGCTGGTCCACGACCGAGGACGCGATGCCCCCGCCGGGGTTGTTGCCACGCGTGTCCTTCCACTGCCGCGCGATGGACAGCGTTTCGCCCTCGCCGAGGTTGTGCCCCACGGCGAACCGCCGGGTCATGACGTCGTTGACCGAGTAGGTCGTGTCCGACAGCCCCAGCGGCTCGAACAGGAGCGAGGCGACAGCCCGCTCGTACGTCAGTCCCGTGACCTTCTCCACGATCCGCCCGGCCAGGTTGAACCCCTCCTGGCTGTAGGAGGCCCGGATGCCAGGCGACGCGATCAGCTTCAGCTCGGCCATCTTCGCCACTTGGCCGGCCAGGGCGTCGTCGCCGTCACCGGTGTCGGTAATGATCCTCCAGTCCAGCTCCGCGGTGTGGTTGAGCAGGTTCAACACGGTGACCTCCGCCGTGGTCTGCTCGTCCGCGAGCTTGAGCTCGGGAACATACCGGCGCACCGGCGCGTCCAGATCGACGTTGCCCTCCGCCACCAGGCGCATCAGCGTCGTGGCCGTGAAGGTCTTCGTGACCGAGCCCAGGAACAACGTGTGCTGGTCGACGGGCAGCGGGTTGTCGATGCTCGTCACGCCGCGGCTGGCGTAGATCTCCTGACCGTCCGCCCACACACCGACGGCGACGCCGGGAATGCCGAACTTTGCGGCCGTCGCCTCGACGAAATCGAACAGCGTCTCCTGTGACATTCCATTCCCCTTTTCCGCGTCGCGCACGATACCGAGGCGGCCTCGGCGACGACTTGCACCTTGTTCCACAAGCTGGTCGGCGATGCCGGAACACTGCGATCATGGCGAGTGACTGCCGGCCGTTGCGGTTGCGGGCAGGGTGTCGCGGCGTGGCTTGTCGGGCGAAGCGCCGAGCACGATGCCGATGCCGGTGATGAAGACCAGCAGCAGCACCCCGGAAGGGATGGCCAGGATGGCCAGGCCTTGCAGGAGGAGCAGGTAGGCGATGCCGGAGGCGGTGATCGCGATGGCCAGCGCGATCCCGGTGTACCAGAGCCACCGGGGCAGCATCCGCGAGGCGGCGCCGGCCAGGGCGAGGACGGCCAGGGCGAGCATCTTGACGCCGTCCAGCCGGTTCACCGCGTCGTAGAGCAGGTGCGCGGTGCCGGGTGATACCGTCCCGGCCAGGACCGCGCCGAGCACGAACTGCAGCAGCGAGATGAGCGCGGCCGCCGCGCCGGCGATGAGGGCGGCCCGGGCGGCCGCCGCCGCTCCGGACCTGCGTGCTGCCCGGGCCAGGGCCACCGCGATGATGGCCAGCCCGGCGGCGGGCAGCCCCTCGGTGAGGGCGAACTGCACGGCCACGGCGGTCTGGTGCCCGGCGAGCGCGGTAGCGATCTGGGCTCCGGATGCGGTGAGCTTCGGGCTTGGTGCGGCGACGGCCAGCCCGGCTATCCATGACAGCGTGTAGGCGATCCCGGCGACCCCGGTGACCGTCAGCAGGCGACGGCGAGGCACCACATGGATGGGGGAGAGATCCATTTCGTGTTCCTTACGGTTCTCATTTGCAGTAATGAGCCATGACGGGGGCACCTCGCTTGACAGCTGAGCGGGTCAAGCGATGGTCCCGGGGACGGGCCTGAGGTCAGGTGAAGAGGAGCGCGGCGGTGGCCAGCAGCACTGCGGCCGTCGCGCCATGCACGCCGTAGGCGGTGGCCTTCGGGCCGCCGTGGCGCCGCACGATGAGGGCGTCGCCGATGGGGATGGTGCTAGCGGCCAGCTCGAACCAGCCCAGGACGTGGGGCATCCGGGCGGTGAGCAGGATGACGGCAATGAGGCCCGAGGCGATGTCGCGGACGCCCTTGACGGATAGATAGGGATCGGCGTTGCCGCCATCGTGCCCGGCGGCGATCCCGAAGCCTGCAGCCGCCACCGTGGGTGCGATGAGGAATCGTGCGCCGATGACGATGATGGCTACGGCGGTCAATCCGGCGAGCGTGTAGCCGATGTCTGTGGCAAGCATGGCTTTTCCTTCTGTCTTCTGGCACCGGAAACAGCGCGGCGCCGTAAGGAACTTGTTGTGAGTTCTCGTCAAGTTGCGAGCGTTAGTGCGTTGCGGCGCTGACGGCGAGGCCAGCGACGGCCGCCGCCATCAGCAGCGCACGGGTGGTGATGATGCTGTCCCAGCGGGATTGCAGGGCCCGGGCGTTACCGGGAGTCACGTGGGCGATGGCCGCCGCGGTGAGCGCCTGGTTGATCGGGGCGGCCACCCGCAGGTAGAGACCCAGCCAGATGAGCGTCGCGATCAGGGCGATGCCTGCCGCGGTCGCGGTGGCTGGCGATCCGCCGACCGCCGCGGCCGTTGTCGCAGCGGCAGCGGCGAGGATGCCGACGACTCCCGGGGCGGGCAGCCGCCGGTCGCCATACTGGTGCACGCGGCCCATGGCCGCAGCCATGGTGGCGTCGTCGAGCCGGGCAAGCGCCGGCCGCTGCACGAGGGCGCAGAAGACATCGGTGCCGTAGATGATCCCGGCGGCCAGGACACCGGTGATAGCGGCGATGGTTGCGAACGCGTTCACCGGAACCCCTTAGATGGCGCGTGGTTGGTGAGGCCTGGCTGGCCTGACGAACCCGGTCGGCCGGCGCCACGGGCTTGCCGCCAGGCGGGGCTGTCGTCGAAGAAGGTGTCGTAGCGGGCCTGCACCTCGAGCAGGCTCTCAGGCGCCTGCCGGCCGGTGGCGATCCTGGCCAGGTGGCGAAAGTACTCGAATCGCTCGACGCCGGGAGTGATCACGATCAGCAGATCGGCATCTGACGCCTGGGCGGCCGCGAACGCGTGCGGCAGTCCCGGCGGCACCAGGGCGAGGTCTCCTTCGCTGGCAACGAGGAGGCGATCGCCGGCGAGCAGCTGAGCTGACCCGCTGAGCACGTAGAACAGCTCGGCCGAGGTCGCGTGGTGGTGGGGACTGGCGCCATCGGCGCCGCCGGCCAAGGTGACCCGCTGGCTGCTCAGGCGCCCGCCGGTTGCGGAGCTATCGGCCAGCAGCCGGACCGTCTGCGGAGGAAACCCGATCACCTCGGCGTCAGCGACGCGTACCAGCACCGCAGCGCCGTCACCGGAATCGATGTGAGTCATGGAACCGCTACCTCCGTGCGGCTGGTAGGTGGAAGGCGAGCTCATCAGGCCGGCCCTGATCGCCGTCAGCGGAAGGGCCGGACCTGTCGAGGGCCGGCAGGGCAGCGACCGCTGTGGCTGGTGAGGCTGGCTGGAGTTCGGCGTGCATGGGCGGCGGGTCTGGCCGCGTCATGGGCGCCGGTGTTCGTGACCGCCGTCCGCGGCGCGCCTGACGGGCCCGCCGCGCGTCGTCCGCGTCAGCGATCATCTCGCGGACGCGCTCGGCGGCGAGCTGTCGCAGCATCACTGGATGCATGGTGTGCTCCTCGGTTCTCACGCGGCGGCAGGCAGCCGGTGGTGGGTCGGGTGGCGCGGAGGAAGCGTCCGGCCGTCGGGCAGGATTTCGCCCATGTCGTCGAAGACGATCACTCCGTTACAGAGCAGGCTCCAGCCTTGCTCGGGGTGGAAGGCGACGGTATGGGCGGCGTCGCGGTCCGGTCGGTCAGCGGGTGGACATGAGGGCTGATGTGGGCACATTGCGCACCTCTGGCAGGGGTTGCGGATAGTTCCGAAGCCGCGTGTGCGGCGTTCATTGGGGTCTTGGGTTCCAGCGGAAGCGGCCGATGGCGATGAACGCGCCTGCGGCGCCCCAGGCGGCCAGGACGGCGAGGTTTTTCCAGTCGAACCCGGTGTGCTGGGCGAACGGGCCGAGCAGGGCCTGGTTGAACGGCCGCACCGGCAAGGCGCCCGAAATGCGGTTCAGCGTGGCGGAGTGAATGGGCATGTAGGTGCCGGAGATGAATAGCAGCGGGAACAAGACGAGCTGGACGACGGCGGGTGCGGCCTCGGCGTTGCGGATCAGCGAGGCGACCGCGACGCCGAGTGCGCAGAAACTGGCCGCGCCGAGCACGAGTGCCAGCGCGATCGCGGGCCAGTGGGTGGGCAGCGGCATCCCGAACAGGGCGCCGATGCCGGTGATGAGCGCGACATCGATGGCGCTGATCATGATGCAGTGCGCCAGCAGGCCGAGGAAGTAGGCCCAGGCGGGCAGCGGGGTGGCCCGGACTCGTTTGAGGATGCCGTCCTGGCGCCGCATCGACAGCACGATCGCCAGCTGGCTGTAGCAGGAGCCCAGCACCGAGAGCGCGGCGATGGTGGGCACGTAGTACTGCAGGGCAGACAGCCCGTAGAAATACGAGCTCCCGCCACCGCCGTGGAAGAGCGCGCCGAAGATCGTGATGAGCACGACCGGGAAGATGAACGTGAAGAACGCGCTTTGCGGGTTGCGCCAGAACGACAGCTGCTCGTAGCGGATCTGGTGCCACAGCAGGGCAACATCCTGGCGCGGGGCCCGGCGAGCGGCCGTGGTGCTCACTGTGTGCTCCCTTCGGGTCTGGGTTCGGGTGCGCCGCGGCTGGTCAGGCGCATGTAGATGTCTTCCAGGCTGGGCCGGTCCACGGTGAGCTGGCCGAGCACGGTGCCATGCCGCAGCGCCCAGCCGGTCAGTTCATGCAGCGTCTGGGTCGGCTCCGCGGTTTGCACGGTGACCAGGCCGTCGGCCGGCGTGGCCTCGACTGGCAGGTCGGCGGCCGTCCACCCAGGCGGCAGGGTGAAATGGATGCGGCTCCGGGCGGTGTCACGTCCGCCGATGGTGGCCGGTGTCCCTTGGGCGACGATCTGGCCGTCGGAGATCACTGCCACCCGGTCGGCCAGCGCCTGGGCCTCGTCCATGTAGTGGGTGGTCAGCAGGATGGTGGTCCCCGCGCCGCGCAGATTGCGCACGACTTGCCATGCGTCCCGGCGCGCGTTCGGGTCGAACCCGGTCGTCGGCTCGTCGAGAAACAGCAGGTCCGGGTTGCCGATCAGGCCCAGTGCCAGGTCCAGGCGCCGCTTCTGGCCGCCGGACAGGTTGCGGACCTTCTTTCGCTGCTGCCCGGCCAGGCCGACCAGGTCGATTACCTCGCCCGCATCCCGGGGCGCCGGGTAGTAGCCGGCGTTGCGGGCGATGGTCTCGCGGACTGTCAGGTAGGGCTCGACCGCGATGTCTTGCAGCACCAGCCCGATCCGCTCACGCAGCGCCCGGCCTTCGGACCGGTCGGCGGGATCGGCGCCGAGCACATCGACGCGCCCGGCGTCTCGGGTGCGGAATCCCTCCAAGATCTCCAGGATGGTGGTCTTGCCGGCGCCGTTCGGGCCGAGCAGCGCGAAGATCTCCCCGCGGGAGATGGTAAAGCTCACCCCGCGCACCGCCTGCACCGCGCCATAACTCTTCCGCAGCCCCGCCACGACGACCGCGCTAGAGCAGGGTGTTCCCGCCGGGATGGCGGTCTGGGCGGTCATGTCCGCCGCCGCGGTCACGTGCGTACGCACCGGACCTCCACCGTCATGTCGAGGTAGCGTCCGGCCAGCCCGCGGTAGGCGGTCACCCCGAACGCGGTCCGGTCGATCCGCGTGGCCGCGCGGGCGGTGAACGACCCGGGCGAAACGGCGGACTGCTCGATCGACAAGCTGACCGGCCGGGTGACATCGCGGACGGTCAGCGTCCCGGTCAGGACCGGACCGTCCACGTGCCCGGATCTGAAGGTGATGACGGGGTGCTGGCCGGCATCCAGGAGACGCGCGGACCGCACGTTGCTGTCGCGTTGCCCGTTGCCGGTGCGGAAGCTCGCCGCCTCGATCTCCGCATAGATACCCGGATCGGTGCGCGGCCCGGCGACGTCGACCGTCCCGGCCCGGATCGCGAAGCTACCGCGAACCGGCGCCAGCCCGAACATGTGCCGGGTCCGGAACGTGACGGCCGAACGGGTGGTGTCGATCTCATACCGCCCCGGCTGAGGTGCCGCCTGAGGCACGGGCCAGGTGCCCGTGGCCCCGGCGGTGCCGGTGTTGAGCTGGCCGGGCTGGTGAGCAGTCATTCTTTACTCCTGTCGGTGTGCGTTCCTGTCCTTCGCACGCTAGGAACGCCCGGCAGGCCGCGCGTCACCCGGAAGTGGACATGGCAGGTGGAATCTTCCGCGGCCGCACCAGGCACGAAAGTGCCGCCCCGCCAGCTGCCCGGTCATCTCCCCGGGAGGGATACCTGCGATGGCGAGAAGGCAGTGCGGATCCGTGCTGCCGCTGGTCCGCGTCATCGGCACCGCCCCGGCCTGACCAGTCGCGGCGATGACCTCGCCGCTCGCCTGAAGGCCGGCGCCGCGCGGCCTGCCGGCGGGGCAGCAATTCAGCGCCGCTATGCGGCCTACCTTGGTGAGGGACGCACGTTCCGCGCACTGCTCACGCTCACCGCGAAGCTTGGAAGCCGACTGGTGCCCGGCGGATCTGGTGTTCCGGCAGCGACACGGAGGATCGCTGGTCGGTGGGCGTGCAGGTCAACGGTCACTGAGCCGGCCTCAGCGATCCCGTCGAAGGCGGCATCTGGCCGGGGTGTGCTGTTGCATGTGCTCAGCTCGCCGCCGGGATTCGTGTCCGGCCGCGGCTGGCGGAACGGCGGAATGAGCGGCGGACGCGCCCATCTATTGAGTCAGCTGGCTAATGGCCGGATGGCGGCGAATGAGGGCCAGCGCAGGCGGCTGGCGTCGCCTGCGGGGTCAACTGGCCCCGGCCGCGGCGATGAGCCCGACGGACGCGGCAGCCAGGCAGAGCCCGGCCAGCCTGGTCACGGTGAGCCGCTCGCCCAGGAGGAGGCGGGCGAGACCGATCGTCACTGCCGGATACAACGAGGTGAGGACCGCCGTGACGGCAAGCAGGCCTGCATGGGTGGCGTAGAAGTACAGGCCCTCCCCGGCCGCGCCCGTCACACCGGTCAGCGCCGCGAGCCCGGCGGCGTGCCGCGCAGGCAGGCGCGCCTCTCCGGTTGCCGCGCCCACGCAGACCACCACGGCCAGCGCGGCGAACTGGGAGGCCACGAGCGGCCATGGGCCACTGCCGCCGCCCGCCCGGTTCAGCGCGATGAACAGCAGCGCGAAGCAGGCGCCGGCAAGCAGGCCCCAGATCACGCCCGCTGACAGCAGACCGGAACCAGCACGGCGCGATTCGGCGGGGCTTCCCCGACCCGGTTCATCTCGGTCTGGCTCGGGGCGCCCCAGCTTGGCGTGGCCGGGCCGGCCGCGCCCTGGCCGCGCGCTTCCCGGGCTCACCGACACGCCTATGATGGCCGGCAGCGCGAGTCCGATTCCTATCATCGCCAGCCTGCCTGGCCGCTCGCCCAGCAGGAGACCGGCAAGCACCGAGAATCCCGCCGAGCCGACCGCGCTGATCGGCCCAGCCACGCTGAACGCAGCGTCACGAAATCCGGCGTACAACGCAAGCGCCCCCACTGCTTCGCCCACTCCGGCGGCCGCTCCCCAGGCGAGGCCACCAGGAGAGGGCGCCGGCAGACCTGCCAGCGGCAGGATGAAGATCATCAGGGCAGCGGCGACAGCCTGCGCCAGGATGGTAATGCGGATGACGCTGCCGCGGCGAGCCGCCAGGCCGCCCGCATAGTCGGAGCCCCCGTAACCGGCAGCGGATGCCAGGGCTAGCAGAACGGCGAGCATGACCGGCCTCCGATTCGCCCCCGGCACCGTCGGCCGATATTGCCAAGCGTGGTCGTGATCTGGGCGGTCAT